>CAWELD010000001.1:0-15797 GCA_963809895.1 uncultured Gemmatimonadales bacterium
GCGAGGGCGTTTACCTGGCCGTCCCTGGCTCGAGGAGGGCCTTCGTCACGTTCGATGAGCGGCTCGCACTGGCGGCTCGGTTGGAGGGCTTCCGGATCCTGCCGGACTGTAGCACCCCCACCCCTAGCCCGAACAGGGATCCCCCGGTATACTGGTTCGAACCAAGCATAGTCGAACTAGGGGTGAGCGGGAGCCCCGCTCGCCGCGAAGCGAGGTGATTCATGGGCGGTAGCGATCTCTTCAGCGGCACCCTGGACCTGTTGATCCTCCGCACCCTGCGGGCCGGGCCCAAGCACGGGTACGCCATCGGCCGCGAGATCCGGGACACGTCGGACGGGGTGCTGGATGTCGAGGAGGGGGTGCTCTATCCCGCGCTCCACCGACTCAAGCGGCAGGGACTGCTGGAGTCGGAGTGGGACCGGACCGACACGGGCCGGCGGGCGAAGTTCTACCGCATGACCGACGCCGGCACCGAGCACCTGATCACGCAGTCGGCGCGCTTCAACGAGCTTTCGGGGGCCGTCCAGGCGGTCCTCGCCGACGACAGACGATAGTCCGCGCATGAGCCTCTGGACGCGACTCGACGAGCCGGACGTCTCCGACGACGTGCGCGAGGAGATCCGGTTCTACCTGGAGATGCGGGCCAAGGAATTCGAGGCGTCGGGGCTCGACCCGGCGTCGGCGTGGCGCGAAGCGGTGCGCGCCTTCGGAGACCCCGATCAGATACGCAGACGCATGGTGAGGGAGGCGAGGATGACGAAGTGGATGGCGGCGTTCCGGGAGACCGTGGGATCGATGGTACAGGACCTGCGAATCGCGCTCCGCTCCTATCGGCGAGAGCCCCTCTTCACGCTGGTGGCGGTGACGACGCTCGCCCTGGGGATCGGAGCCAGCACGGCGATCTTCAGCGTGGCCAGGGAGGCGCTGCTCACCGCTCCTGCCGTGCGTAACGGCGGCGAGTTGGCCGCCGTGTACACCACGTGCCGCAGTGGAACGCCCCGCTGCTCGAGCTCCTATCCGGACTTCCTCGACTACCGGGACCGCACAGACGGCATCCGCGATCTGGCGGCCACGGCGCTGATCAGCGCGTCGCTGGGGAGCGAGGATCAGGGCGCCCAGCTCCTCACGGTCCAGACGGTCACGGGCAACTTCTTCGATCTGCTGGGGCTGGTGCCGGCCGAGGGACGCCTGCTCTCGCCCGCAGACGACGAGTTCGGCGGAGGCGCGCCGGTGGCGGTGCTGTCCCACGAGCTCTGGCGTACGCACTTCGCCGCCGATCCCGACGTGGTGGGCTCGACGATCCGGCTCAACGGCCGGGCCTTCCAGGTCGTGGGCGTCGCGCCCTCCGACTTCGACGGGCTCCGCATCAACCTGCATCCGGAGCTGTGGATCCCGATGCAGTCGCGCCCGTACCTGACCGGCGGCGACGAGGACTTCACGGATCGCTTCGAGGTGCGCGGCAACCGCTGGATCGACCTGTTGGTGGCTCGCCTGGCGCCGGGTACGTCGCCCGAGGCCGTGCGAGCGGAGCTGTTGGCGCTCTCCACGCAGATGCAGCAGGAGGACCCGGATGCTCGCGGCCCGCGCTCCGTGACGCTGGATCCACTCAAGGGCTACATCCTGCCGCCCGCGCGTGAGGCGGATCTTCGCACGTTCGTGCTCCTGCTGGGCGGGACCGTGGGACTCGCGCTCCTGCTCTGTTGCGCCAACCTGGCCAACCTGCTCCTGGCACGGGCTTCGGGCCGTCGGCGTGCCGTGGGCGTGCGCCGGGCCATGGGCGCCGATCGCGGGCGCATCGTGCGGCAGCTCGCCACAGAGAGCGTGGTGCTCGCCGCCATGGGCGGCCTCGCGGGCCTCGTTGTGGCCGATGCGCTCATGCGCGTGCTCAGCCGCTTCGATCTCCCGGGGGGCGTCCCCATCGCTTCGCTGGACCTGGGCCTGGACGGGGGCGCGCTTCTCCTGGCCGGCCTCGTGACCCTGGGGACCGCGGTGCTGTTCGGCCTCGCCCCCGCCCTGGAGGGGAGTCGCACCGAGCTGGCGCAGGCGCTGTCCAGCGGGCGAGGCGCGCACGACGACCACCGCTCCACCCGGGCCCGCAAGGCGCTGGTCGCCGTGCAGATCGCGCTCAGTCTCGTGCTTCTGATCGGGTCGGGGCTCTTCGTGCGGACGCTGCGGGCCGGCCTGGCCACCGACCTCGGCTTCCGCCCCGCGGGCGTGGCGACGCTGCGCTACAATCTGGATCTGGTGGGATACCAGACCGAAGACGCCTGGAGCTTCGTGCGCACCTTCGAGGAGCGCCTCCGTGGCACACCGGGTGTGGAATCGGTGACCACCGCCACCCGGGTGCCTCTGCAGAACGGTGGAGCGCTGGGCCTGTTCTTCGACGTGAACGGCTACCAACCGGCTCCCGACGAGGAGCTCCGCCTGGACCTGGTCGTCACGACACCGGGCTTTCCCGAGACCCTCGGGGTGCGGCTGCTGGAAGGGCGCGACTTCAACGACGGTGACGTCCAGGGCGGCGAGCGCGTCGCGATGATCAGTCGCGGGATGGCCGACACCTACTGGCCCTCCGGTGGGGCGGTGGGCGGTCTGGTCACCGCGAACGGCACCGAGTTCCGGGTGGTGGGCGTGCTCGACAACACGACCTGGAACGGACTGGACGACGAGGTCACGAACTACATGTACGTCCCCATGGCGCAGCTGCCCTCCATGGCCGCCTCCATGTTCCTGACGGTGGTCACCCGGTCCGCTTCACCCGAGACGACGCTGGGTACCATGCGCTCCGTGATGAGCTCGCTGGACCGCGACGTCTCCGCGTACTCCGCCAGCACCATGAACGACATGGTGGCGGGCGTGCTCATGCCGCAGCGCATGGGCGCGGTCCTGTTGTCGGCGTTCGGTGTGCTCGCACTCGTGCTGTCGGTGGTGGGGATTGCCGGTGTGGTCGCGTACGCGATCAGCCGACGGCGGCGGGATATCGCCGTGCGCATCGCGCTGGGTGCTTCGGGGGATTCCATCCTGGTGAGCCAGGTCCGCTCCATGGTTCTGCCGGTGCTCGTGGGTCTCGCGGTGGGCACCGGGGCTGCCCTCGTCCTGACCCGCCTGGTCCAGGGACTCCTCTACCGCGTCAGCGCCACCGATCCACTGACCTATGCGGTGATCGCGGCGGTCGTGGTCGCCGTGGCCACCCTCGCCATCCTCGTGCCGGCGCGCGCGGCCACGCGGCTCGATCCGGCCGAGGTGCTGGGGGCGGAGTAGCGCGCGCGTTCGCCCATGGGTTCGCCCTTTTCGAGCCCCCAGGTTTCCGGACGTGAATGGAGGCTCCAGGATTGCACAGGAAGGGTGGCCCGCATGGTCGCAAGTCATCTTGACATCATGGATCAAGAGCATCATGATGCGCACATGCGCACTACGCTCACCCTGGATCCGGACGTCGCGAAGCGCCTGGAGTCGGAGATGGCGCGTTCCGGCGAGGGTATGAAGGCCGTCGTCAACCGCGCGCTCCGTCTCGGGCTCGGAATGACCGACAAGCCCGCCACTCCGGAGCCATTCACCGTCGAGCCGCACCAGTTCGGCTTCCGACCGGGGACGGATCTCGATCGGCTCAACCAGTTGGTCGACGAGCTCGAGGCCGAAGAGGTGGCGCGGAAACTCGACTCGTGATCGTTCCGGACGTCAACCTCCTGGTCCACGCTTACAACGCGGACTCCCCGGTCCATGCGCCGGCTCGCGCGTGGTGGGAGCGGCTCCTGGGCGATCCGGCGCCCGTGGGGCTTCCCTGGGTCGTGGCCCTCGGCTTCATCCGGATCACGACGCATCCCCGCATCGTGGCCCATCCGCTGCCGGCTGCTAATGCGTGCGGTCATGTCGAGGCGTGGCTCCGGCAGCCCCAGGTGTCCCCACTCTATCCCGGCGAGCGCCATTCGGTCATCCTCTTCGACCTCCTGCGCCGTCTCGGCACCGCCGGGAATCTCACGACGGACGCACACCTCGCCGCGCTCGCCATCGAGCATCAGGCCGAGCTGCACTCCACCGACGCCGACTTCACCCGCTTCTCGGGGCTGCGCTGGACGAACCCGCTGGCAGGGTAGGCCGTTGAAACCGCTGCCGCCATGGGATTGACCGTGTGTCGGACGTCCTTCATGCCGGTCGTCCACCTGGCGGAGCAGCTCGACTTCACCCGCGATCCATTCGATCGGTTGATCGTCGCCCACGCGGCGCTCCACGAGGCGTCACTCGTCACGAAGGACGGCGATCTCCACGAGAACTACGCGCTCGCCGTCTGGTGAGCCCCCCGAATTGCTGTCCAGAATCCCCCCGGCCCCATAGCTTGGTCCGCGAATCCTTCAACAGGAGCGGACCCCATGGCGAACAAGCTCGTGGCCGAGGCGATCGGAGCGTTCCTGCTGGTGCTGACGGTGGGGATGGTGGTGATGGAGCCGGGTGCGGGGGCGTTGGCGCCGGTGGCGATCGGCATGGCGCTGGCGATCGGTGTGTACGCGACGGGCCACATTTCCGGTGGCCACCTCAATCCCGCCGTCACGTTGGGCGTGTACCTCCGCGGCAAGGCCACCGCCCGTGAGTTGGTGGGCTACTGGATCGCGCAGGTGCTCGCGGGCATGGTAGCCGCCGTCATCGTGGTGTACCTGAAGGGAGACGTGGCTCCGATGCCCGGTGGTCTCCCCGTGGGTCCCGCGCTCCTGGCCGAGTTCCTCTTCACCTTCGCGCTGGTTTTCGTGGTGCTGAACGTGGCCACGGCCCGGGGCACCGAGGGCAACTCGTTCTACGGCTTCGCCATCGGCGGCACCGTGCTGGTGGGCGCCTTCGCGGTGGGCTCGATCTCCGGGGCCGCCTTCAATCCCGCCGTGGCCGTCGGGGTGGTGCTGATGGGCCTGGCCACACCAGGCGACCTGTGGATCTACCTCGTCGCCGAGCTGGCTGGCGGGGCCGCGGCCGCGTTGGTCTTCAACACCTTCGGATTCGCCGGCGAGAAGCCCGGGACTGTGGGCGCGGTGGAGCCGTGACCGACGGTCACACCGGCCGTCTGGAGGCTGCCCTCGCGGGCCGCTACAAGATCGAGCGCAAGCTGGGTGAAGGAGGCATGGCCTCCGTCTACCTCGCCCTGGACCTGAAGCACGACCGCAACGTCGCGCTCAAGATCCTGAGGCCCGAGCTGGCGGCGGTCATCGGCGCCGAGCGCTTCCTCACCGAGATCAAGACCACCGCCAACCTGCAGCACCCCCACATCCTCCCCCTCTTCGACTCGGGCAGCGCCGAGGGATTCCTCTACTACGTCATGCCCTACATCGAGGGCGAGACGCTCCGGGACAAGCTGGACCGCGAGCAGCAGCTCGGCGTGGACGAGGCGGTACGGATCGCGCGCGAGGTGGGCGACGCCCTGGATTACGCCCACCGCAAGGACATCATCCACCGCGACATCAAACCGGCGAACATCCTCCTGAACGAGGGTCGCCCGGTGGTGGCGGATTTCGGCATCGCGCTGGCCATCAGCGCGGCGGGCGGCGGCCGCATGACCGAGACCGGCCTCTCCCTGGGCACGCCCCACTACATGTCTCCGGAGCAGGCATCGGCCGACCGCGATCTGACGGCCCGCTCCGACGTGTATTCGCTGGGATGCGTGCTCTACGAGATGCTGGCGGGACAGCCGCCGCACACGGGCCCATCCGCGCAGAGCATTCTCATGCGCATCCTCACCGAGGATCCGCGCCCCATCACGGACCTGCGCCGGAGCGTGCCGCCCAACGTGGCGGCGGCCATCACCAAGGCCACCGAGAAGTTGCCGGCGGACCGCTTCGAGACGGCGCAGGACTTCGTCGACGCATTGGACGACCCGACGTTCGCGTACACGCCGGCTCCGCGGGTTGCCCCGACGGTGCAGACGCGCCCCCTTCCGGGTGCGGCGCGGCCCGCGGGCGGAGGGTTGCTCCGTTGGGCGGGTTGGGGCGCTGCTGCGGCGTTGGCGCTCGTCGCCGCGTGGGGATGGCTGCGACCGTCCGCCGCCACGCCGGTCCGTCGGCTGGAGATCGTGCTGGACAGCGTGGGGTCACCCTTCGGCCCGGTGCTGACCCTGTCGCCCGACGGAAGCCGGATCGCGTATGTGGGTCCAGCCCAGCAGCTCTGGGTCCGGGACCTGCGATCGCTCGAGGCCCAGCCGGTTCCGGGGGCCGTTGAGGTGTTCACGCCCTTCTTCTCGCCCAACGGGCTCCGGGTCGGATATCGCACGGGGCGCCGGGGCGAGGGAAAGCTGATGAGCGTGTCCCTCGGAGGCGCACCTCCCGTGGTGCTGTCCGACGCCGACCCGTGGCCGGGTGGTACCTGGTCGGACGACGGACACGTGTACTTCACCAGCGCCGACGGCGCCTTGCAGCGTGTTCCCGATGAGGGAGGGGTGGTGGAGACGGTCGCGGACACCACCGGTGTCAGGTTCTTCACCTGGCCCCAGGCCCTTCCCGGGGGCGGCGCGATTCTCGCCAACATCGACGAGGGACCGGTGGCCATCGACCCCGATGATGGCGAGGTCACGCGCATTCTCGAGGAGTTCACCGATACCCAGTTGCCCACCATGCTCCGCTTCGCCGGGGGCTACCTGTTCTGGGTCAACCGTGCTCACATCCTCATGGCCGCCCCCTTCGATGCTCGGGGCCTGACCCTCACGGGCCCGCCGGTCGCCCTGGCGTCGGACCTCACCGACGGTGGGGCGGGGTCTGCCTTGTTCGCCGTCTCGGACGACGGCTCCTTGTTGTATTCGACCTCGGACGACCCGCAATCCGGCGGCGGCGAGAACATGGCGTGGGTGGACCGGGCGGGTGCCGCGACGGTGCTGGATTCCCGTCTCGCCGTTGATGCGGGCGACTTCGACGACCTGAGCCTGGGGCCCGACCCTCGCTACATCGCCGCCCAGGTCCAGACCGGCGAGGACGGCGCCTCCGACATGGAATACCAGATCTGGATCTACGACCTGGACCAGAAGACGTTCGTTCGTTTGACGCTGGAAGGTTCACGCAACATGGAGCCACGCTGGGTGGACGAAGGCACCGTGGCCTACATCGGCCGGCGGAACGACCGTTGGGGAATCTATGCGCAGCCCTTCGACGGGAGCGGCGCGGAGACGACGCTCTTCACGACGGATGGTCCCATCCTGGACTTCGATGTGTCGCCGACGGACGGCTCGCTGGCTGTGACGCTGGTCGATGGGGTGGAGGGCAGCATGGATATCGTGCGCGTGATACCCGGCTCCTCCTCGGATCCGACGCCGTTGGTCGCCACACGGTTCATGGAGTCGGGAGCGGCACTGTCACCCGACGGGCGCTGGCTGGCCTACACCTCCGACGAGTCCGGGCGTCGAGAGGTCTACGTGCGGGCGTTCCCGTCCGGCAATCTGCGCGCCGCGATCTCGACCACCGGCGGCGGTGGCCCCCGGTGGGGCAAGACCGGTGACGAGCTCTTCTACAGTGGTACGGACGGTTATCTGAAGGTCGCCGCGCTGGACATCGGAGACCGCGTGGCGGTGCGTTCCAGAAACCAGTTGTTCAGTAACGTCCCCTTCGAGACCAATCCGGACTTCTCGACGTGGGACACCGATGTCACGGGCGAGAAGCTATTGCTCATCCTGGAGCCCGGTGGAGCGTCCGACGCCGGGCGGTACGTATTGCTCGAGAACGTGTTCCGGGAGTTGAAGGAGCGGGGCGGGCGGTAGCGGGGTCCAGTGCCTGACGCCGCAGGAGTCCGCGAGAGCTCGGCCCGACCTACGGTAGCTGGGTTCACCGGCGGAGGATGTCCGCCGGGTTCGCGCGGGAGGCTCGCCAGGAAGGAATCCACGTCGCCGTCAAACCTACGACCCCAGCAGTGAGCACCGCGGTCGTGAGAGCGAGCGGATCGTGGGGACCGACCCCGTAGAGAAGGGTCGACAGCAACCCCGAGAGGGCGAGCGCGCCGGCCAGCCCGAGCACGATGCCGAGCCCCACCAGTGTCCCCCCGCTCCGGAGCACGAGCGAGCGGACCGACCCCGGGTCGGCCCCCAGCGTCATGCGGATGGCCAGCTCGCGGCGCCGGGCCTGGATCGTGTACGAGATCACTCCGAACAGGCCGACCATGCTCAGGAGCAGACCTGCGGCCGCGAATCCGCCGGTGGTCCAGCCGCTCAGGCGATTCGGCGCGAGTCGGTCGGCCAGGTAACCGCGCATGGGGCGGATCTTGCCGATGGGGAGCTCGGGATCCAGGGTGGCCACGACCTCGCGCACCGACCCCGTCAGGCTCAGGGGATTGCCGGCCGTGCGCACGGTCACGAAGATCTCCCAATCGGTCCAGGAGGAGTGGGCCATGGGTAGGTAGATCGTCTCTGCGGCGTATGTGCGCAGGCGGGGATGGTCCAGGTCGGCGACCACGCCGACGACGGTCAGGGCTCGGGG
This sequence comes from uncultured Gemmatimonadales bacterium, assembly GCA_963809895.1. GTDB lineage: Bacteria > Gemmatimonadota > Gemmatimonadetes > Longimicrobiales > Gaopeijiaceae > Gaopeijia. Next base: position 8,430 of record CAWELD010000001.1, read on the forward strand.
ATCGCCCTCGAGCTCCAGGCTCTGTCCCACTGCCGAGCGACCTGGCCAGTTGTCCGTCGCGAGCTGCTCGTTCACGAGTACCGCGAGCGTGTCCCCGGCGCCCAGATTCCGGCCCTCCACGAGCTGCATCCCCATGGCCTCCAGTAGCCCAGGAGAGGCGAGGCGAAAGTCCGCGAAGGGCGCGTCGTCGTCCGATGGGGTGGCGGCGGTCCGGTAGTTTCCCGCCCAGAGTTGGCCCTCGAGGGGGAGGGGCCAGGTGGAGCCTGCGGACTGGATACCGGGACGTTGACGGAGTGCATCCTCCAGACGCGCGAGGAACTGGGCCGTCTCCACCGGTGCCGAATAGCGCGTGCCGGGGAGATTCACACCGAAGGTGAGCAGGTTGCCGGTCTCGAACCCGGCATCGACGTGGCTGAGCTTCCAGGCGCTCCGTACGAGGATGCTGGTACCCGCCAGCAGCAGTGTCGCCAGCGCCACCTCGAGGACGACGAGCCCACGGCGCACGGAGGTGCTTCCGGCGCCGCGTACACCGAGGCCTTCGCCCAATCGGGTACGGCTCGCCGACACGGCCGCTCCCGTTGCGGACAAGACACCGGCGAGGAGTGCGGCCGGTGCTACGATCCGAAGGCTCGGCGCTCCCAGAGCCAGCTCGTCGAGTCGGGGGATGCCCGTCAGGTGCAATGCGCGAACGCCCGCCAGGATCCCGGCAGCGAGCGCGAGCCCCACGATTCCGGCGAGGGCTCCGACCGCCACGCCCTCGACCAGGAGCAGGCGAAGGAGTCGCAGCCGACGGGCGCCCAGGGTCAACCGAGTGCGGTGTTCGGAACGCCGCCGCTGGCTGCGTACGAGAAAGAGGTTGGCGACGTTTGCACAGGCGAGCAGCAACACGAGCAGCGCCGCTGCCTGAAAGAGCACCAGGAAGGGACGTACGTCGCCCGTGACCTCGCGGATGAGGGGGTCGACCGAGACCTCGTAACCGAGCGCTGCATGGTCCGGATAGCGTCCCCGCAACTCCGCGGCGATTCGCTCCAGCCCTTCTCGCGCCTGTGAGGGCGTGGCTCCAGGCTTCAGCCGTCCGATGATCCGGAGCTGCGAGCTCTGGATGTCCGGGGTCACCCACCGATCCGGGCTGCCGACCTCGTCGGGGGGCCGCCAGACGTCGATGGTGGTGGCGATGCCGGCGTCCGGAGCGAGGTGGAGACGGAAGCCGGCGGGGAGCACGCCCACCACGGTGAACGGTCGGCCGTTCAGTTGCACGCTACGACCGATCACGTCCGGATCCGCCGCGAAATCCCGCGTCCACGCGCCGTGACCCAGCAGCACCGACGTCGAGGGCTCGGTGGCGGTGAAGTCCCGCCCCAGAGCCGGACGAACACCCATCACCGACAGGAAGTTTCGCGACACCCACCCTACGGTCACCTGCTCGGGCCGTGCGCCACCGGTGAGGTTCTGGATGAGCGAGCCCACCGCGGCGATGCCCTCGAACGATCCCGCTTCGCGCTGATACGTCCGGAAGTCGGCCCCCGTCGTGGCCATCCGCTCCACACCCTTGGTCGGCCACCTCGACCAGATCATCATCAGCCGTCCCGAATCGGGATACGGCAGGGGATCCAGTACGATGACGCGCAGCGCCGCGTAGGCTGCGGTGGTCGCCCCGATGCCCAGGCCGAGGACGATTGCGGCGACCACGGTGAAGTTGACATCGCGGCGGAGTCCACGAACCGTCTCGCGGACGTCGTGGACGAGGGAGCTGACGAGCTCGAGCACGGCAGGATCTCCTGGGTAGGCTGATACGAGCCTCGAATGATCCAGCCGGGAGAGACCCCGCCGCTATCGCATTCTTGCGGACTTCTCGATTGGCTACGGAGAGCGCCTGCGGCGCGCGGCTACGCTAGCGGCGGATCCGCATCCCCCGAGCCGAATCCCACTGGAGGATCCTCTCGCTCCGTGCCAGCGGGGCCTCGGGCACCTCACCGACCGCCACGCCCGACGTCCAATCCGAGGGGCAAATGGCGACGTAGCGCGCGAATCCCCCGACACCGCCTTTGAACTTGGGGTAGCCGATCGTCACCAGGCACCCGGTCTCGGGGACCTGATCCAGGTGCGCCACGCCCTCGGCTTGAGCGTAGCCGTGGTGCATGAGCCAGTCCTCGCCCTCGAGCGTCGGGGTGGTGTCGGTGTCCAGGGGCTCGTGGCCATGGAACAGGATGTGGCGCTGCTCGTGCAGGAACTGGAGCGCCGCCAGCGACACGCCAGGAAACACCGTCTGCGTCGCCAGCGCCGGATCGGGCCAGTCCTTCGACCAGTCCGAGCGCACCATCACCACCGAGCCCTCGGGAATGCGGCCGTTTCGTGCTTCCCAGCGCTCGATGTCCGCCACCTGGAGGTGGTAGCCCGGCTCGCTGGCCACCTGATCCACCATGGAGATCACCACCAGCGGCCGCAGGGCGTAGGTGGGCGGCAGCTCGTCGATGGCGGGATACTCGGGTGCCCAGTGAGCCGGCGGATCCAACTGCGTCCCGAACTGGTCCGTGCCCAACTCGTAGCGCGTGGCCTCGAAGCCGTCGGCGGCGTACAGATAGGGCTTGCCGGTCTCGGGGTTGAGCACGAGGCCGAAGGTGGATGGGGCGAAGCCGTGCCAGACGGGGATGTCGGGGGTGAGCGTGTGGGTGAGGTCGACGTAGCGGGCGTGGCGCAGCGTCTGATTCCAGAGTTGCCAGAGGCCCGGGGCGTCGGGGCTCTGAGACACGGACGGCGTGGTGTCGGCGTCGGACGCGGCGTCGGCCCCTGGCCGGCAGCCGATCACCGACAACGCCACGGCGGCGGCGAGGAGGAACTGGACACGTGCGTGGATCATCGGACCTGCTCCGTCGGGGGGATGATCGAAGCCTGACCTGCGGGGCTCCACGGGGCGTGTCGGGAGCGGCGGCTGGCACATGCCTCCAGGTAGTCCCTCAGGATGGCGTCGAGCCTTCGCCCCCTGCGCTCCAGCAGCACGTGAGTGGGGCTGCGATCGTGCAGTGACGCGTCCCCGACGCCGGTGTCTTCCGGGTCGCGCCCACCGGTGGAAGAACCAGGGCATGAAGACCGGGATATGCGGCGTGTCGGGATTGAATTCCCCATCGTCCTGCCACGCCGTGAACTCAGCCCATGCCTCGTCGACGACGCCGGGCCCGTAGACCTCGCCGACAAAGCGGAGCATGACGGTGGGGAACCCGTCCAGCGACGTGCGCAGCCGGCGCCACGTGGTATCCTCCGGCGAGGACGGAGTCCCCGTCGCGCGGCCATGGCACCGCTTGTACTTCTGCCCGCTGCCGCAGGGACAGGGGTCGTTTCGGCCGACGCTCATGCGCCAAGATGCGCGGTCGCGTGGCCGCGGCGCCAGATTCCTCGCCTCAGCTCAGGTCGTCCAGGATCATGACGGACGCCGTCTCATCCTCGAAGCACTCCACCACGCGCAACAACGCATCCTCCAGCTTCAGCGCGTCATGCAGGGGGAACGCGCGGCGCAGCTGCGGCTCGATGGCGTGCACCAGGGGGAGCAACTCGCCCAACACCGCGGGTGCGGGGCCGATTCCCGCCAGCCCGCCGTCACGAATCACATCCAGGACGTTGATCGTGAATAGACGGTGGCGGAGCTCCGGTGTGCGGAGCAGGGCCGCCTGGAGTTGCTGCGCCAACCAGATATCGGCTTCCGACGGTACGGGGAAGGGGTCTTCCAGAGCGTCGAAGTACTTCAGTCGCCGGGAGGCGTGCCGCTCCAGCGCCCGAGCAAGAGAGATCTCGTTGGGCCTCACCTCCACCAGGGCGACCGCCCGCACCCGGCGACCGTGGAGGACATCGGCGCTCGGTGCCAGCACCCCCGCTGGCCCCGGAATCGAGCAGACCCGCAGCTCGACCGGGACCGACTCGAACCCCCACCAGAACTCGTCCACCGCGGGATCGAAGCCCGGGGCCGCGAGTGCCTTCTGGATTCTGTGAGCGGCCAGGTCGGAAATTCCTGCGGCCAGCGTGGGGAGGAGCTCGTGGGGATCACTGTCCGATACCTCATCATCCAGGGCGAAACCACCCCAGAGACTCCCGATGACCCGGGATACGATCCAGCGGTCCAGGGTCTCCGCGGATTCGAGGATCGCCCCAGCAACGCCTGCAGGGGCAGGAGCTCCCTCTCGGACGGAACGTCGAACACGTGCGGAAGCCCTCCCGCCGCGACCCGCTGCTGGATTCGCGCCGCCTCGCGACGCTCCAGGTAGGATCGGCTCAGCGGACGCACGCGGACGTCGAAGTCGATCACGGCCCGGTATCGAAACACGTCCATCGCGTCCACGCCCTCCGGAGTCGAAGACTGGGCGGCCACACACGAAGCGCCCATACTAATGGTACCCAGTGGCTTGTAGATTAAGAACACAACGACAGTTTTTGCGCCACTACACTGGCTTGAGAAGAAGGGCCTGTAACCGAGCGAGCGGCACGGGAGGATGGGATGAACGGTTGGTGGACGAAGCTGCGGGGCTTCATCGGACTCGCCAGCGTGGGAGCGGTGGCGGGAGCGCTGCTCGGATGCGGGGTGCTGGTGTGGCTGGAGGTGAGGGGTTACGACGCCCTCACGCTCGCGAACGTGCTGGGAGTCTCGGCTCTCTACGGCGGCCTCGGCGCCGTCACGACATCCGTGCTGGCGGGTGCGTTGGCCGTCCTCGAGTCGGGCAAGTCGGTGGCCGACCTCTCGTTGCTGCGTGCCGGCACCTGGGGCGCCATCGGTGGCGCGGTAGCGTCGCTCCTGGTCCTGGGAGTGGTGCTCGCCATCACAGGCGGTGAAGCCCAGGGAGTGCTCCGCCTCATGGCCACCGCCGCCACAGGGGGCGGAGCGCTCGGGCTCGGTGTGGTCGGCAGCGCCCGCCGGGCGGCTCGCAAGGAGCTCGGAGCCGGCGGGGACCTGAACGCACTCTCCGCAGCGGACGCCTGAGGGCGGCGGACGCCGCTGTCACTCCGTCACACGTACCCGAACAGGGGTGGGAAGACGATCACCACGAGCGCCGCCCACGCGGCGTACACCGGCAGGTAGTTGGTCTGCCAGCGTTCCAGGGCGTCGAACATGCCACGCCCGCGCATGAAGCGGACGTAGAGCACGGCGGACCAGGCCAGGTTCACCAACAGCACCACGTTCTCGCCCAACGCCGCCACCCGGTTGGGCGTGAAGCCGAACTCGGTGATGCGGGCCGCGATGGCCCACAAGGCCACGGCGTCGGCCAGCAGCGCGCTCACCAGCAGCACGATCTGCAGCACGTCGAACATGCCGGGCGGCGAGCCGGGATTCCGGGCCGACAGCGAGTACAGGACGAGTCCCAGGACCACGACCAGGAGCAGGTCGAACGCGATGAGCACGTCGCGGTCGATGTCCACGCCCCGGCCGGTCCACACCACGGTGGCCAGAAACGTCACGAGCACCGCGGCGAACAGCGGGGTGAAGAGGCGGGTGAGCACGGGCGCCATGTTCTCGATGACGCTCTGCTTGGCCTCCACCAGCCAGGACGCGATGAGGACCGCTCCGGTGGCGCCGCAGGGGAGCAGCCACGACTGGAAGAAGACCTCGATATCGACTCCGATGGACTGGAAGATCATCGCCATGAAGCCGGTGAGGACGCCGCCACCCAGGGCGATGAGCACGTAGTAGATGAAGAGCTCGCCGGAGAAGCGGACGAAGTCCATGCGGCCCTCCACCCGACCCCAGCGACCTCCGGCGTAGGCGATCCCGACGACGATCCAGAGTGCGATGGGCAGGTGGAGCCCGGTGAGCAGCTCGGTGTTGCCGGGGTCGTGGGTGGCTGCACCCGGGACGTTGGCCTGGAACGGATAGACATTGGCGAAGACGGCGGCCGCCACGAAGGCCACGGCCAGCCAGCGCACGGTGCCTCCGCCGAGACGGCGCTTCCAGACGAAGTACCCGGTCAGGAACGGCAACACGAACAGGCTCGCGTTGCGGAAGTAGAAGCCGGCGTCGGGGCCCAGCTCGAGCCCGAACAGAGGGGGGATCTTGATGGCCACCGCCGCCGCCACCGCGAGGCACACGGCGACGATGGCGTCGGTGGGCACGGCCTGGCGCGCTGCCGGGCATCGGGCGACGATACCACGAGCTGCTTCCAGAGCCGCTCCGAATGCTCGCGCGCGAACTCCCGCGACAGATCGTCCAGCGCGCCCATGCGCTTGACGGCGACCAGGAAGGCTTCGTCCGGCGCGAGTCCGGCTTCGGTCAGCGCCCCGATCTGCTCGCGCAGGTGGTCCTCCAACTCCGCCACATCGACGGAGTGAATCGCCTGTCGGCGCGACAGGTACGCCCGCCACTGGTCGATCTGCTCCTCGAGTCGATGCCTGGTGATCCGACGACGACATGGTTCAGGCCCCCTGTGGACGCGGATGAGGGAACCGCGGATGCTGGCTGGGATGGCGGCGCGGAGTTGGGTCCAGATGCCCCGGAGCGTGGCGTCCACCGCCTGCCACTGCTCGCGTTCGTGGGCGAGCTGGGCCTCCCCCTCGGCCGTGATCCGATAGTACTTCCGGCGGCGGCCGGTGTCCGCGACTTCCCAGCGCGCCTCGATGTAGCCGAGCCGCTCGAGGCGGTGCAGGACCGGGTAGAGCATGCCGTCGGTCCACTCCATGTGCCCGCCCGAGAGCTCCCGTACCCGTTGCAGGATGGCATACCCGTAGCTGTCCTCGTCGGCCAGGATCGCCAGGACCAGCGGGGTCGAGGACGCGGCGATGAGATCCTTGTTGATCTCCATCAGATCACGCGCCGCGCGTCACGGGGGATTCGGGTGTAGCGTGCATAGCACCATCATGCATTGCAGTGCTAGGTATGTCAACGAGTGTGGACCCGGACCGCTGGGGCGTGTCGGCCCTGCGGATTTTCTGCTTGCAGTTCGCCGAAGTCCCGTCCTAGCTTGCCGCTACGTGGCCGGGCAGGTGCCGGTTCTTCCTGGCATCCCTCCCGGCGCCCCCCCAGCAGCGAGCAGGCCATGGCCGCGGATTCATGGGCAGGCTCGGAGATCGACCGTCTCCGCAGCCGACTTCAGGCCGCCCTGGGGGATCGGTACGTGTTGGAGCAGGTGCTGGGGTCCGGGGGCACGGGCACCGTCTTCGCCGCCCTGGACCGGAAGCACGACCGGCGCGTCGCGCTCAAAGTCCTGCGTCCGGAGTTCAGCGCCAGCGTCGGGAGCCAGCGCTTCCTCCGTGAGATTCACATCGCGGCCGGGCTGACCCATCCGCATATCGTCCCCCTCTTCGACTCGGGCGACGCGGACGGTCTTCTCTACTACGTCATGGCCCTGGTGGAGGGGGAGAGCCTCCAGGATCTCCTCGACCGGGAGGGCCAAG
>CAWELD010000002.1:0-17493 GCA_963809895.1 uncultured Gemmatimonadales bacterium
CGGCCAACCAGGTCTGGATCCAGCGCATGCTCACGGAGGGCCCCAGCGTCGCATCGCTGTAGCCGTACGCGCGAGCAGGCTCGACGAGCTGGTGGTAGGTGTCGTCCGCGCCCTCCCAGTTGAATCCGTCCGGAGCCATCACGAAGGGGTCGTCGTTGTCGTTTCGGCGCTGGCCGAACGGGTCGGACGCCCCTGCCGGCGTCTCCACGATTCCCGACGACAGGAGGCCCAGCGAAACCCCCACCTCCTGATAGGCGGCTCGCACCGCGTCGTCGCGGTAGGCCCCGAGATGATCATCGTCCCCGTAGACCAGTGAGATGGCGTTTCCCCCGAATCCGTCCAGGGTCTGATGGGTCGCACCGGCGTTGACCGTGATGATCGCGGTGTCCGAGGGCTCCGTCGTGGGCGGCTCCGGAGTGGGCTCGGTGATGCCGGCGCTGCTGCACGCTTGCATGACGAGAACCAGCGCCACCGCGACCGGGAACGGCCCGGCACGGCGGGTGGCGCCGGCCGGAGCCGGTTTCGGAGGATGGCGTGGCGTCATGAGGAGGGGCGCTCGGTGGCGGGTGGCAGGAGGGAGGTCTCAGGATGCCGCTTCGACGGTTCGCAGTGCAATGCCCGTGCCGGCTGGAGATCAGGGGAGCGAGTCTCCGGGCAGCGGGGCGTCCCGGGGAAGCAGCTCGAACGGGTCGGCCACGGTCTTCACGCCGCTGGTGAGGTCCGCTACGGCCCGTTCCAGGCTTCCGTGGGCTTCGAGGTAGGCCGCGAAGTCCGGGAGTCGGTGGTAGTAGCGCATCTGGCCGAGGAGCACGGCGTTGTTGAGCGGGCGGTCCAGGAATCCCCCGAATCGAAGCGACTCGAAGGTGGGAGCCACCTCGGTCTCGAAGCGGGTCCGGTGGCGCTCGTAGACGGCCTGCCGCTGGTCCAACTTGGCCTGATACGTCAGCGTGCTGTCGTTGTACACCGCCTGCAGGTCCGCCACCAGGCCGTCGAGGAATCGGCTGTACCGCTGCGCGTCGCGCCAGCGGGCCTGGGCGCGGAGACACTTGGCCGTGTCGGGTCCGCCTCCCTGCCTGCGGCAGAAGAACGCCACGGATCCGGCCCGCCCCACGAAGGTCGCGAAGCTCTCGTTGAACTGCACCCGCCCGGGAACGAACAGGTGGTTGTGGGAGAGCTCGTGGATGATCGTGCTGACCAGCTCTACCGCATCGCGACCGAGGATCGAGGACAGGAGCGGGTCGGCGAACCAGCCCAGGGTGCTGAACGCCGAGGTGGGCCGCAGGAGGGTGTCGAACCCGTCCTTGTCCAGGTCCTGCTGCGCGTCGAGTGCGTCGCCCTCGTCGAAGAAGCCGCGATAGGGAACGTGGCCCACGATGGGGAACCACCAGGTCTTGGGCACGAGACGGTCGCGGTAGGACGCGGACAGCACCAGGGCCAGCGTGTCCGAATCGAGCTGGGTGAAGCTGGTGTAGCTGTCGCCCACCCGAAGGTGCAGGCTGTCCCGGGCGAACCTGCGGGCCTCCATGGCGAAGGTGAGGAGATCGCGGGTCTCCGGCGGCGTCTCCGGGTCCAGGATCACCTCGGGAATCGGACGGCGAGCCGCCAGGATCCTGGCCTCCGCGATCCCGGCCTTGATGACGTAGATGGGTGAGCAACCCGTGACCGTCACGCCCGCGGCGGCCGCCGCGGCGAGGCCGAGAGCGGTGAGCGACAGGCGACGTCGCAGTCGTCGGGGCTTGGATCTCGTGGTGCTCACGAACCTTGATACCACGACGGGTGCGCCGGGTTCGGCGCACCCGTCACCAGCGGGCGCGAGTCGGGCGCGGACCGGGGGCGCGGGCGGGTGTCAGCCGTAGATGAGCGCCCAGAACGAGTCGGCGGTGTGCTCCAGCCAGTTGTTCCACGGCCAGGCGGTAATCCAGCCCCAAAGCTCGAAGGGCGACCAGGCCCACCCCAGCGGGACGAAGATCACGTACCAGATCACCGCCGCCCAGGCGATCTCGCGGAGCATGCGGCTGCCGGTCACGCGGGTCTGCTTGCGCCGATCCGACTCTTCGGGGTCGCGCCCGTTGACGGCATCGATGGTCATGACGAAGCCGCGCCGGTAGAACGAGATCGCGTCCCGGAGCGTGCGGGCCGCTTCGGTGGGGTGTTCCCCGTCCATGGTCGCCTGTACGAGCGTCACGGAGAAGCGGACCATGGCGCGCACCAGCAACGGAATCCAGAAGACCAGTCCCACGACGGCCCACACCGCCAGGCACATGCCCAGGATCCCACGGCTGAGGATCTGGAGCGCCCGGGTGCCCGCCGGAGGTGGGGTCTTCTCTGCGGCCGGTGTCTCGGGGTCGGGGCTCCGATAGCGGAGCATCGGCGGCTCGCGTTCCATCCCTCGATTCAGTGCGGGTTCCATGATGATCTCCATTGTCCGGGAGCGGGGCATGAGCGGTCAGCGACCGCCGCCGGCCGAGCCCGAAAGGGGAAGCGATGCGGGACCGATGGAGCCACCGACGGAGTCGGACGGCATCATGACGCTGCCCGTTCCCTTGCCGTCGAGGCCCATCCCCATGCGGCTGATCCCTTCGGCGTCGGCGAACACCAGGTTGGCGGCGTCGGCGCTGGTGAGCCCCAGGACCGCTCGCGGAGTGCCCTTCACGTCGGCGAACACCAGCGTGGTGGTCTGATCGGGGAGCAGCCCCAGCACGGCGCGGCGCTGCCCTGCATCGTTCACCAGCGCGAGGCCCGGAAAGCCGCTGTTGAGGACGGTGAGATTCAGGCGTTGTTGGCCCGAACGGTCGAGCAAGCTCAGTCGCACGTCACCCTGGGCGTCCACGGCCCATTCTCCCCGCGGGCTTCCGTCGACGTCGAGCAGGCGAATCCGATTCGCTTCCAGGACTCGCCCCGTCTCGGTGGTCAGGAACCGCGGCGCCAACACGGAGAGAGCCAGGAGCACGACGAGAAGCGTGACGGCGAGGCTCAGGAGCCCCACGCGTCGCTGCAGCCGACTGCTCTTGCGCTCGAGCACGGCGAGCTCGGCCCGGATCCGGTCCTCCATCTCCCGGGCGGCTCCGGGATCCGTGGTATGGGGTCCGTTGTTCACGATTGGTTCCTCCTCACGTCCAGCGAAGGGATACCCGCGACGTATTCTTCCTCGACCGTGAGGAAATAGGATCGGGCGGCCCGGTGCAGCAGCTCCGGGTCGAGCGTGGGGGCTTCTCCCTGGAACTCCGCAACCGATTCGATCTGATGGAGCAGGTCGCGCGGATGGCATCCCCGGGGCCGGAACCCGTACTTCTCGTAGTAGCTCGCGAAGAGCAGGTCCACGGCGGCAGAGTCGAATGGGATGTCCCGGTCCAGACACGCCATGCGGAGAATCTGAGCGAAGCCTTCCCGGTCCGGGCTCTTCACCTCCACCTTGAACTGGATGCGGCGGAGGAACGCCTCGTCCACCAGGTCGCGGGGATTCAGGTTCGTCGCGAACACCAGAAGGCAGTCGAATGGCACGGGGAACTTGGTGCCGGTGTGGAGCGAGAGCGTGTCGTAGCGCTTCTCCAGCGGCACGATCCAGCGGTTGAGGAGATCGGCGGGCGCCATGTGCTGCCGGCCGAAGTCGTCCACCACCAGCACGCCGCCGCTGGCCTTCACCTGGAAAGGAGCCTGGTAGACCTTTGAATACGAGTCGTACTTGAGATCCAGTTGATCCAGCGCCAGGTCACCGCCGACGAAGACGGCAGGCCGCCGCACGTGCGCGAAGCGCCGGTCCCGAGAGGTGTCACCACGCACCAGCGAGTCCACCCCGCTCTGCTGTCCTTCGTTGACGGGGCGATGGTAGATGGGATCCTCGAGCACGATGACATGGCCGCTGACGGTGAGTGCTCGCGGCAGGTACAGTGACTCCGAGGTTAGCGAGCCCAGCCGTTCGGCGATGGCGGTCTTTCCGTTGCCGGGGGCGCCATGCAGGAAGATGGAGCTGCCGGAGTTGATGGCGGGCCCCAACCCCTCGAAGACCTCGTCGGGAAAGACGAGATCCGAGAACGCCGCCCGCAGGACCTCGCGCCGGACGCGCACGTTTCGCACCGACTGTCGCTCGACCCATTCCCGGAAGGTGTCCAGGGTCACGGGGGCAGGTCCCACATAACGGCTGGCGTCCATGGCCATGCGCGCCCTGTTGCGACCTTCTTCCGTCACGCCGAGCGTGTATCCTGCTCGACCGTGTCCACGCGTGGAAAGCACCTCCAGGAAGTGACGCTGCTGCAGCGTCATGAGGAGGTCGTCGATGACCGGGTAGGCCAGAGCCACGGCGTGGGCCAACTCCTCCCCCACCATGGCGCCCCGGCGGAAGAGGACCTTCAGGAGCAGGTCCGAAACCGCACCTTCGCTCAGCCCCGTTTCCGCCAGTGTGAGTGGACACGGGGGGGCGTTGCCCTGCTCCCCGTTGATCTCCGGTGTCGGTTCCATCACGGTTGCCGAGTTCATGTGAAATCTCCTCGCGACCCCACGGGGCCGTCATGACGTGCGCGGGCCCCGAGGCCGTCCGTCCAGGTGGAGCCTTCGGGCAGGGAGCTGCGCGGCGGTAGCCAGGTCAGTTCGTCTCCCTCTCGTGTTTCCGTGGCCTCGATGGTTCCCACAGGCACTTCGAGCACGTAGCGGGCCGCGTTGACGCGGTTGGGCCGGGTCCAGGGACGCACGTCCGGGACGCGCCGTACCACCCGCCCGGACTCGTCCAGGAAGAGCACGTCCAGAGGAAAGGCCATGCCGTAGGTGTGGATGGCGTTGCACGGCACCAGCAGGATGCCTTCGCCGGCGTCGGGACGAGAACGTCCCAGGTAGCCGCGCAGGCGACTCCACCAGGTGTGGGCCACCCTGACGTGGGAGCCCAACACGGTGCCCCGGGTGCGGTTCACGATTCGAACGGCGCTCACTACAGGCCGCCCAGCGTTCTGAAGATGTCGATGAGGGCCGGTCCCAGGATCACGACGAACAGGGCCGGGAAGATGCACAGCGCCAGCGGGAACACCAGCTTGATGGTGGTCTTGGCCGCCGCCTCTTCCGCCCGTTGCTTGCGCTTGGTGCGAAGTGATTCCGAGTGGACGCGCAGGGACCGGGCCACCGAGGTCCCGAAGCGCTCGGTCTGGATCAGCATCGTCACCAGGGAACGCATGTCACGGACCCCGGTTCGCTCCGCCATGGTCGCAAGCGCCCGTTCCCTGGGCGTGCCGGCGCGCATCTCGAGATTGGCCTGAGCGATCTCCTCGGTGATGAGAGGGCTGACGTGCCGCATCTCGGCAGCCACCCGGATCAGGGCCTGGTTGAGCCCCAGGCCGGCTTCCACGCAGATCACCAGGAGGTCCAGGGCGTCGGGAAGCGCCTTCTGGATGGCGCGCTGCCGTCTGGAGATCCGGATGCTGAGAAAGAAGCTCGGTACCACCCAACCCACGGCGGCGCCCCACAATCCGCCGAAAACGACGGCGCCGCCTCTCCAATCCGCCGCCGTCAGGAAACCCGAGACCAATACGAACAACCCCACCGCGGCCGTGATGCGGATTCCCAGATAGACCGGGAGCGCGAGCGGGTCGCGGTAGCCCGCGTGAACGAGGCGGGCGCGCAATGGGCTCCAATCGGTGCTCAGGGGCTGAACCTTCTCGCCCATGAGCTGGAGCAGATCCTGGAGCCGGCTCTCCCGACGTCGCCGTGACGCCTGTCCGTCGTCGCGGCCGTGGAGGCCCAACTCCACCATGCGCGCCCGCGTAGCACGATTATGCGCGGGCAGCACGGCAAGGAACCCGAAGACGAGGAGTCCTGTGGCCAGCGCCACGGTCAAGACGATGAGATAGAGCATCGCGAACTCCTCAGATATCGATATTGATGATGGAGCGGATCCACAGCACGCCCAGGAGCTGCAGAACCGCGGCCGACCCCAGCAGCGCGAGGCCCCCGAGATTGCCGAAGAGCACCATCATGTACGCGGGCTGGATGATGAAGATCACGCCGGCCACGAAGATGGGGAGAAGCCCCAGAACCCAGCCGCTGAGGCGTCCCTGGGCCGTGTAGACCCGGAGCTGTCGCTGGATGTAGAATCGGCCGCGGATCGTGTGTGGCCAGGTTGTCCAGGATCTCCGCCAGGTTACCTCCCACCTCGCGCTGGATCAGAAGCGCGGTGACGAAGATGCGGACGTCCACCGTGTCCAGGCGGTCCACCAGGTTCAGCAGGGCGTCTTCGAAGGGCAGTCCGAAGCGTTGCTCCTCGAAGAGCTGGCGGAATTCGTCCGCCACCACCTCGGGACCCTCTTCGGAGACCATGCGGATGCCCGCCGAGATGGGATGCCCGGCTCGAATGGCCCGCGTGAGCAGCTCGATGGATTCGGGGAATTGCTCCTCGAAGCGGCGCATCCGTCGGGTCCGGCGACGCGACACCCACGCGTAGGGCAGCCACGCGCCGAATATTGCGGCGAGGGTGGCCAGGAGTACGGACGAGGAGAGCAGGAAGACCGCTGCCGCGGCCCCGAGGGCCACTGCAAAGACCAACACGACGAAGGACTCCACGGTGAGGTTGACGCGCCCCTGTTGGAGGAGCGTCTCCACGGTCCGCCACCCGGGAGAAAGTCGGCGAGGCGTCCCAAAAAGCCGCCCGCCGCGCTCTCGTCGCGGATCAGGTCGTTGGCCTCGCTGGAAAGAGCCCCGTTCTGCAGCATCGCCTCCATCTGGCGGCGGGCTCTGCGGCGTCGGCTCCAGTCCCTGAAGGCCTCCCACAGAAGGGCCAGAGAGAGGGTGCCGAAGACGGCGGCGACGAAGACCAGTGCAGCGGGAAGCCAGGGAGCCATGATCACCAGACCCTGGCGTTGTCGGACGCCGAAGCGGACGCGCTGTCCTCGAGGAACATGACCCCGGGCAGGTCGATGCCCCGGGTGCGGAGGGTTTCGGCGAAGCGCGGGCGAATCCCGGTGGGACGGAAGCGACCCAGCACGGTGCCGTCCTCGGCGACGCCCTGACGCTCGAAGAGGAAGAGATCCTGCATGGTCACCACGTCTCCCTCCATGCCCACGATCTCCGAGACGGAGACGACCTTTCTGTTTCCGTCCGACAGACGGCTGATCTGCACCACCACGTGGATGGCGCTGGCGATCTGCTGCCGCATGGCCTTTTCCGGCAGGTTCAGGTTCGCCATGGCCACCATGGTCTCCAGGCGGGCGAGGGCGTCGCGAGGCGAGTTCGCGTGAAGAGTGGTGAGCGAGCCCTCGTGGCCGGTGTTCATGGCCTGAAGCATGTCCAGGGCTTCGGAGCCGCGAACCTCGCCCAGGATGATGCGGTCCGGGCGCATGCGCAGTGCATTGATGACCAGGGCGCGCTGATTCACCTCGCCCCGGCCCTCGACGTTGGCCGGCCGCGTCTCCAACCTGACCACGTGTGGCTGGCGCAGCTGCAGCTCCGCAGAGTCCTCGATGGTGACGATGCGCTCGTCCGCTGGAATGTGCGACGAGAGCACGTTGAGCAATGTCGTCTTACCGGCGCCGGTACCGCCGGAGATGAGTACGTTGAGGCGCGCCTTCACGATGCCTTGCAGCAGCGAGAGGATCGCCTCGTTGAAGGTCTCCTTGCCCAACAGGTCCTGGTCGGACAGCACGTCGGTCTTGAAACGCCGGATGGACAGGTGGGGCCCGTCGATGGCCAGCGGGGGGATGACCGCGTTCACGCGAGAGTTGTCCGGCAGGCGCGCGTCCACCATGGGAGACGAGTCGTCGATGCGGCGCCCCACGGCGGACACGATCCGATCGATGACCTGCAGCAGGTGGCGGTCGTCCTGGAAGCGGATGTCCGTCCTGAAGATCTTTCCGTGCTTCTCGATGAAGACGTCCTTGTAGGTGTTCACCAGGATGTCCGACACCTCCGGATCCTGCATGAGGGGCTCCAGGGGCCCCAGCCCGAAGATCTCGTCGAGGATCTCCTGAGCGAGCCGGTCGCGCTCCTCGACGTTCAGCGCCACGTTCTCCCAGGACAGGATCTCCTGGATCACCTGGCGGATCGTCCTGGAGGCCTCGTCCCGCCCCACGGTGTCCAGGTTGGCGAGGTTGAGGCGATCGAGGAGCTTGCGGTGGATGTGCCCCTTGAGCTGCGACAGATCGGTGGAGCCCGTCCCGGGCAGCAACCGTTCTCCGGAGCCGTGTCCGGGGTCGCCGGTCCGACTGGATTGATCGTGGTTCGAAGACCAGGTGTTCATGCGTGGCTCACTTGCGGGAGTCCTTTCCGCGGAATCGCTTCATGAGGTTGGGTACGAAGCCCGATCGGGTCTGGTCCTTCGTTTCACCGGCGACGCGAGAGCCGAGGCGGTTGAGGTCCTTGCCGACCCGGCTGCGGCCGTGCACGATGGGTCTGCCCAGATTGAGGCTCTGGACCACCGTCTCGTCATCGAAACCCAACGTTGCGAAGACGCTGCTGCCCAACGCTTCTTCAACCTCGCGCTGACTCACGCCCGTTCCCTCGCGATACTGGTTCAGCACCACCTTGGGTGGCCCGCTGCCGTTGGTGGCGTTCCCCGCCACGAGCTCGAGGATACGGCGGAGGTTGCGGAGTGTGGGGAGTTCGGGCGTGGAGATCACCAGGCGATCGTCGGACTCCCGGAGGACTTCCGAGATGGGGACGGTGATGGTCGATCCGGCGTCCACGACGACGTAGGCGAAGTGGCGCTGACAGAGACGCACCAGACCCACCAGTTGTTCGGTCGTGGGCTGGGCGTCCGCCGTAGCCAGCGTGGGAGACGCGAGCACGCAGACGCCGTTGGCGTCCTCCTCCAGGAAGGACTCCAGGAGCTCATCGTCGATGCGGTGGAAATTCTGGATGACGTCCAGATACGAATACCGAGGCCGGACACCCAGCACGAGGGCCGCCGTGCCCAGAGACGGAGTCAGGTCCAGGAGTAGCGTGGGCTTGTCGGTGGTGGTCCGGAGGTACACGGCCAGGTTGGCCGCCACGGTCGTGACGCCGGTGCCCCCTTTGGCGCTGAAGATCGAGAAAACCCGCCCGCGCGCTCCCGGGGTCTCGGGCTGGACCGGTCCTGCCAGACGGCGGCGGACCCGTTCGAACGCCGACAGCACGTCGCCGGTGTCGAACGGCCGCGGAAGGTACTCCGCGGCACCCGAGCGCATGACCTCCAGCAGGGCCTCGGCACCCAGTGCCGGGCCCGCCACCACGATGGTGAGGTCCGGAGCGTCCTGGCTCAGGACCTTGAGCACCCGTAGGCCCGTGGTCGAGGCGTCTCCCAGATCGACGAAGGCCAGGCGCGGGTTCGCGCCCAGGATGCGGCTCACCGCCTCCCTGGGGAGCTCGTCGGCGGAGGCCTGGAGGTCCAGGGCCAGCCGGACATGGGCCTCGGAGCGCCGGGCGAGCTCCGCCACCTGGCGGCGAAAGCCGTCGTCACGGGAAACCAGCACGCAGTCGAGCACGAGATCCAGCTCCTCTACTCTACGAGACGAAGGAAGAGGGTCAGAGAGCTGGTGGTCTCACCACTGCCTTCGCCAGAGCCACCTGCGTACTTGATGAAGCGGGCCGTGACGGGATCGCGGTTGCTTCCCTGCTCCTCGAGGAACATCAGCGCGAAGTTGTTGAAGCGGATCGACTGCAAGCCCGAGCCCTGGATCTCGCCGGGCTGGAAGAGTGCCAGCTTGACGATCCGGGGGCTGGTGAGACCAGGGAAGTCGGGCGAGATCACGCTTTCCGTCATAGGGTCCCAGTAGGCATCGGGGTCCTGATCGATGAGGTCGCTGATCCCCTGGTTCGTGGGACCGATCATGTTGCCGGGCTCGATGTCGTAGGGCGTGTCCAGCTCGACGTCGCTGTTGTTGCAGGAGCAGATGTTGCGGCGATACACGGCGCCGCCTGTCGAGCCGCCGCCGCCGCCGCCGCCGGAGCACTCCTCGATGTTCGGATCCTCGGGGATGCGCCAGGGAAGGAAGACGCCGGGCGCCGGCACGTACTCGCTGTTGGGGTCGGACATCTTCAGGTAGACCGTCCGGCCCACGTCGCCCACAGGATCGCCTGGATCCACGCCGGTTGTCCCGAGCGCCGCTGCCGTAGCCGGTGGCGCTGTAGTAGTCACTGGTCCCGTCGTTCGGGTCGCCGCCGCCGTACTTCGCGTAGGTGTCTCCGCTGTCCGGGTCCCACGTCCACTCCTCGCCGGGATCCCAGGCGTTGTTGCCGTTGGTATCGTCGTCCGGGTCGTGCCAGAGATCGGGCACGGCAAAGGGCTTGAGACAGCGCGCCGTGCCAGCCTGGAACGCCTGCGCCGCCGCCTTGGCGCCCACATCCATGGCGTCGACGCCCAGGACCCTGGCGAACCAGGTGGGCAATGCGGCCTTCGTGATCCACACGCGCACCTTCATCTCGTCCACCAGGACCTGCACCGTCACCTGCGACGAGTCCACCGGCTCGTTCCGCACCACGTTGCGCAGCGCGTAGTCGTAGGCCCGTGCCCTGGCGGAATCCTCCACCTCCGTCGAGCCCACGTCCAGGAAAGCGCTCCCGCCCGCCAGCGCGGACGCGTCGGCCACGCGCTGGGCCTCACTCCGCGCCGTCAGCGCCATACCCACGTCGATGGCCAGGGCCATCATCCCCAACAGGACCACCATGGACACGGCCACGATGGCGAGGGTCGCCCCCCGTCTCGGGTTCGGATATTGTCGACGCTTCAACATGGCTCGGTCTCCTGTTCGTCCATTCAGCGGAGTAGCTCGCCGCCTCCGGCCGAGATGGCCGTGGTGTCGGCCCGGTTGCGGATCCAATCGCCGATGTGGCCGTCCCAGTCCCACCCTTCGGGAGTTCCCGTGGGCAGTGCCGGAGCGGGCAGCTGATCGGGGTCCAGGATGTAGGGGGTCACCAGCACCAGGAGCTCTGTCCGGTTCTGGCGCACACTCTCTGACTTGAAGAGGTAGCCCAGGATGGGGATGTCTCCCAGCACCGGGATCTTGTCCACGTCCTTGAGCATCGAGTTGTCCAGGAGCCCGCCGATGGCCAGCGTCTGGCCCGATGCCAGCTCCACGTCTGTGGTCACGCGACGGGACAGGACGCTGGGGATCTGGAATCCGCCGAAGGTGAGACCGTTGGCGAAGTCCAGTGACGACACCTCGGGCTCCACCGCCAGGCGCACGTTGCCCACGTTGGTAATGGTCGGGGTGAAGTTCAGACGGACGCCGTACTCCTTCCAGGTGATGGTCACGGCGTTGCTCTGCCCTCCCTGGATGCTCGGGAAGGGGAACTCGCCGCCGGCCAGGAAGGTGGCCTCCTGACCTTCGATGGTGACCAGATTCGGCTCCGACAGGCTCTTGAACTCGCCCGAATTCTTGAGGAGCTTGATCATGGCGTCCAGGCGGGAGCCGGCTCCCTCCACGAGCAGGGTCACCAGGCCGGAGGACACCGTGGTGATGTCGTGGGTGTCCTCCTTGTCGAAGGCCTGGTCCAGCGTCTCGGGGTTCAGGACGTGCACCATGTCGGCACCCAGCTCCTTCATCACCGAGCGGCTCACCTCGGCGAACTCCACGTGCAGGAGAATCTGCTCGGGCGCCGGCGCGGAGATGTTGTCCACAATGGGCACCTCGAGAGTGTTGGCCAGCTCCAGGGCCTTCCTGCGCACGGCGGGGTCCCGCACCTCACCCGAGAGGATCACGGTCTGTCCGGTGGAGTTGACGCGGAACTCGGTGTCTGGGAAGAGATCCGCCAACTGCCGGCGCAGCGACTCCACGTCTGCCGTCACCTCGATGGTGAAGATCCGTGGAATGGAGCTCGCGCCCCAGAGCACCAGGCTCGTGGTGCCCACCGTCTTGCCCCACACGATCAACTGGTTCGGGGGCTGGAGCCTGTAGTCTGCCACGTCCGGATTCGCGATGTCGACGATCCGGAGGCTGTCGGGGCGAGTAATGACCGCCGAGGATCCCCGCGGCACGGTGATGACGCCCTGGACCTGGGTCTGGATGGTCTCTTGCGCCGCCAGCGCCACGGGGGCGCCAAGCATGGAAAGGGCCACGAGGACGCCTGCGGCGGTGCCGCGTCGTCTGCCAGCCTGGCCGCGGAGGGATTCCCGGATTCGGATCATCGGTCGGTGCACCTGTTGGTGTTGGACGAGGTTGATTCTCGTGGGGAACTCAGTACGAGATGAGGGTGCGTACGCCGCCCTTGTACATCTCGATGATGCTGGGGCTGTTGTTGGTCGCGGCGGTGGTGCCCGTCCGGACCGTGGCGCCGGGGCGCCGGGTCCCGAACAGGCTGGACACCCGCTCGCCGTCGGTCTCCACCGTTTCCAGGTCGAGGGTATTGCGCAGCGCCATCTGGATGCGCCCCTGTGTGGAGGCGAGCACCAGCTTCTCTGCGTCTTCCGGCGTGACCAGCACGGTCACCACCGTCACGGTCATGGGCTTGCCGTCCTCGTCCCGGCGGATCTCCTGGCCGGCGGCCAACGCCCGGACGTTCTGCAGGATCACCTTGCTCCGGGGCTCGGCGCTCCCGTTCGGCTGGATGGTCAGGATCACGTCGACCCGGGTCTGGGGCGTCACGAAGCCTGCCACGCCGACCACCTCGTCGACGCGCACGCTCAGGGCGCGCATGCCTGTCGGGATGAGGGGTGGCAGGCCGGCTCCCTCGGCGGCGCCGGCGAGCTTGCTGTTCAGCACCGGCTCGTTGGTGCGGAGCTCCGCGATGAGCCCCCGGCCCACCACCTCGTTCAGAGAACGCGCATAGCCCTCCGGGACGGCATCGGACGGCCAGTCCACCAGGCGCACGTCGTCTTCGGTGACGACCTGCCCCAGGTCCAGGTCGCGGGCCGCCACGACGACGGGCAAGGAGGACCGGTTCGACTCCGCGGCGATCAGGCGGGTCGGCCTCTGCCGGAGGTAGGTGAGGATGGAGTACCCGGCCACGGCTCCGGAGAGCACGGCCAGTAGGAGGACGAGGGAAAGGCGCTTCTGTCTCATCGTATCATGCCCCGGCTATTCGTTTCTCATCACGAATTCGGTGGTCAACGTCAGCACATCGTCTCCCTGCGCGAGGGCGACGAGAGCGCCGAGCCACCGGAGTTGGTACGCGTACTCGATGGTGACCGTGGTGGGTTCTCCGCGGCCCGAACCGAGGCCAACGATGGTGATCGTCGCGTCATCGGCGTCGAGGCTGGCCCGTTGCAGGGCCGAGCCGATGACGCTGCGGACGCTGTCCTCCGATGCGCCGTTGTCCACGGCGGCCGTGCGGGCCCCCTCGCGGGCGGCATCGGTCAGGACCTGGTAGACGTTCCAGGCCCTGGCGAAATCCACGAGGCCCAGAATCAGGAGGAGAAGGACCGGCGCCACCAGCGCGAATTCCACCAGTGCCTGGCCTCGCCGCCCGCTGCCACGGAGGCGGCGTCTGCGCGCGGCGCTCATCCGAAGAAGACCTGCGGGCCCAACAGCGGCAGGAAGGCCCCGAGAATCGCGCCGCCGGCGATGGCGACGCCATAGGGGATCTTGGGCATGGTGGCGTTCAGGAGGGTGGGCCGATGACCGTAGCGGCCCAGGGTCGCGGTGTGGACCAGGAGATCCCTGGATCCCACGAGGACCATGACGATGGAGCCTTCGCGGATGGAGACCAGGAGGACGAGCACGCCGCCCAGGACTCCGGCGTACAGCGCGGCCGACACCATGGCCAGGGGCCCGAGAAACGCGCCGATGGCGGTAAAGAGCTTGGCGTCACCGGCGCCGATGGCACCCAGGGCGAAGAGCGGAAAGGTCGTCACCAGCCCCGCGGCGGCCCCGAGGAGCGCCTGAGAAGGCAGGCCGCTTTCGAGGAAGCTCGCGAGGAGCACGCCCGCTGCCAGACCCGACACCGTGATCCGGTTCGGGATGCGACGCTCGCGCGCGTCGGTCCAAGCCGAGGCGGACACGAGCGCCAGGAAGGCGGCGAGCTTCAGCAGGGCGACGAGGCTCATGGGACTCTGGGTTCGGGGTGGTTCGAACCGAGGAGAGTGCCGACCGGAGCAGGGCGCCCCGGCCGACCTCTCCTTGGGTTCTGACGGATCAGACCGTGGGGGCCCCGGTGCCCGCCGGGGCGCCGTCCAGCGCAGTGATGATCTTGCCGAACACCAGGCCGATGGCGTTCCGGAACAGCGTCAGGGCCAGGATGAGCCCGATCGACACCAGCGCGATGATCAGCGCGTACTCGGTGAGGCCCTGGCCGGACTCGTCGGTCCAGAACCGCTTCATGAGATCCTGCATGGTGAGACTCCTTTCGGCTCGCGGCCGAGGTGATGAAGCCCAGGCGGCCCCCGTGGCCGCCCCGTGGCGTGGTCCCGGTCGTCATGTCGACCGGACGACAAGGCCCACCGCCAGTCGCGGGGGGGCCTCCGCTGCCGACCTTCGTACACGAGGCGTGCCAAGAGCGTCCAAACGTCGTAAAGCATTGATGCGAAGGCATTTAAGCCACACAGACGACCCGGCGACGACTCGAATCTGTAATGCTGCGTTACAGCTGCGGGGGTGGGGGCCGTTACAGCGAAAAGGCCCCGGGGTGGCGCGCCTGTGCGGCAGATTGCTGCGTGAGCGCAGAATGGTCGTCGCCACCGGGGTGGCATCCGGGAAACCGGCG
This sequence comes from uncultured Gemmatimonadales bacterium, assembly GCA_963809895.1. Taxonomy (GTDB): domain Bacteria; phylum Gemmatimonadota; class Gemmatimonadetes; order Longimicrobiales; family Gaopeijiaceae; genus Gaopeijia. The sequence goes on from CAWELD010000002.1 coordinate 14,590, forward strand.
CCGGCGGGCTCGCCGGGGTCGGCAGGATGAGAGCGCGGTCAGGTCTCCCGAACGGTGAGGACCGCGGTGTGGTTGACGGCGATACGCTCCATGACCTCCTGGGTCTCCCGGACCCGCACGGAGCGGAGCGGTACGAAGCTGGGGTTGGAATCCAGATAGTCGGACATGCGCTGCTCGTCGGCGATGTTGAGGCGCACCCGAATGCCCACGTCGCCCACCAGCTCCAACTCCACCTCTCTCGACTGCTCGGTGGGTACCACGGCCGAGGACAGCGCCAGCGACGGGTCCTGGGGCACGACCCAGACGATCTGGGAGATACGGATGGCGAGGTGGGGGAGGGACGATCCGCCTCCGCGTCCGTCCAGCCAGTGTACCTCGGTGAGATTCAAGAACGCCTTGCGGGAATCCAGGAAGCCGATGAGCGACTGGCCTTCCGCCAGGTGCATGGTGCCTTCCAGAGCTCGATTGCCACGGAGCAGGAGTCGGACGCGCCGTCGGCGCAGGTAGACCCCACCGCGGTCGCGGGGAGAGTCCGTGCGATCGGGAGCGGGAGAGGGAAGGGGCATGGAACGCTCGGGCGAAGTCAGGTCACCAGCCGATGACGGTCGATCATACGGTCGAGCCTCGGCCGCGAGATGTCCAGGATGCGCGCCGTGGCGCTCTTGTTTCCGCCGGTCTTCATGAGGACGCGCTGGACATAGCGACGCTCCAGATCCTCGAGGCTCCCGGGGTCGGAATCGGCCTCGGGCTCCATCTCCTGCTCGCTGCCGAGTATGCCGTCCACCGCCGCATCGCCCGCCCGGCCGCCCACGTCCTTGACGGTCAGTGCCGGCCCCCGGCACAGGGCGACCGCCCGCGTCAGGATGTTTTCGAGCTCCCGTACGTTGCCCGGCCAATCGCGGCTCACCAACTCGGCCATCACGGTCGGTGGCACCACCGGAACTGGGCGACCCAGGGTGTCACCGGCCGCCGCCAGCAGATGGCTGACCAGCAGAGGGATGTCGGAACGGCGTGCCCGCAAGGGCGGGACGTGAATCTCGATGACCTGAAGTCGGAAGTAGAGGTCCTCGCGGAACTCCCCTGCTCGTACCAGCTCTTCCAGGGGCTGGTGCGTGGCGGCGATGACCCTGGCCCGCGTCCTTCGCAGATCCTCACCCCCCAGCCGGTAGAACTCGCGCTCCTGAAGCACGCGGAGGAGCTTCGCCTGGAACGCCAGGCTGGTGTCGCCGATTTCGTCCAGGAAGATGGTGCCGTCGCCAGCCAGTTCGAAGCGTCCGAGCCGGTCGGCGCTCGCCCCGGTGAATGCGCCCTTCACGTGTCCGAAGAGCTCGGACTCGAGAAGGCTGTCCGGTACCGCCGCGCAGTTCACCGGGACGAAGGGCTCCGACGCGTAGGCCGAGTTTTCGTGTATGGCGCGAGCCACCAGCTCCTTGCCCGTTCCGGTCTCACCCCGGATCAGCACGGCCGCGCGACTCGACGCGAGCGTGCCGACCGTCTTGTAGAGCTCCATCATTACGGGATCCCGCCCGACCAGCCCACCCGCCGTGCCCTGTAGACAGGGCGGAGCCGCGCCGTCTTGTTGGGTGCTGCGCTGCTCGGAGAAACAGCGGCGCAGAATGTCGTCGAGCTGGTCCAGGTCCAGCGGCTTCACCAGGTAGTCGTAGGCCCCGTCCTTCATGGCGTCGATGGCGCCCTGGATGCCGGCGAAGCCCGTCACCACGACCACCTCCACCCCGGGGGCGTCGGCTCGGATGCGGCGCAGGAGCTCGAAGCCCGTCATCTCCGGCATCTGGATGTCCGTGATCACGACCTGGGGTCGGAATTCGTCGATCCGGGCCAAGGCCCGGAGGGCGTCCTCGACGGCCATGACCCGGTAGCCCTCGCGGGTCAAGTGTCGCTCCAGTGTGAGGCGGTGCGCCTCGTCGTCTTCCACGAGGAGAATGCGTTGCTCGTGCTCGCTCATGACAACCCGCGCTGTGGTTCGGGGCGAGGAACGGTGCGACCCGCGATGGAACGGTCGGGCCCCACCGTCATCCACTGGGGCAGGTACACGCGTGACGTCGACACCTGCTCGGAGGCGACCGCGGCAAGGGGCACCTCCACGACGAACTCGGCGCCGCTCTCCGTCTCCGGAAGCTCGGCCAGGTAGAGATCGCCGCCGCCGTCGCGCATGGTCCGTTGCGCGGCCGCGAGGCCGATTCCAGAGCCATTGCCTTTGGTCGTGAAGAACGGTTGAAAGATCCGGTCTCGGAGCCTGGGCGGAATGCCGGAGCCGGTGTCTCGCACGTGGATGGCGACATTGGGTCGTCCGTCGCCCGAGACGGCGAGGCGTGACGAGATCACGATGGCGCCGCCTTCGGGTTGGGCCTCCACGGCGTTTACCAGCAAGTTCATCAGGACGCCCTTGAATTGGCCCGGAACGGCCAGGACCCGGTCGGCCGCGGGATCCAACTCGACGTTGATGTCCACACCGGCTTCGCGGCACTGTTCAGCCATGAGCTGGACCGCTTCCTCCACGATACCGAGGACGCTCACCTCGACGCGCTGGCCGCCCGAGTTGGCGCCGAGCCGCAGCACCTGATTGACCGAGCTGGCGAGGCGATCGACCTCACGCAGGCTCAGCTCCATCAGCTCCCGGGAATCCTCGGGGACGCGGCCGTGACGCAGATCCCTGTCCAGGACCTGGAGGTTCATGCGGATGGAGCTGAGCGGGTTGCGGATCTCGTGGGCCAGGTAGGACGTCAGCCGCCCCACCACTGCCAAGCGGCCTTCCTGGTCGACGCGTTGGATCATCTGGCGGAGCCGCTCGAGCATCTGGGCGAACGCCATGCTCAGGCGGCCGACCTCATCGTTGCCGGGGGGCGGCAACCAGGGGTCGAGGTCGCCGTCGCCGATCCGTTCTGC
>CAWELD010000003.1:0-1107500 GCA_963809895.1 uncultured Gemmatimonadales bacterium
GGGAGAGCTTCCGCCGCACCGCGGAGACGGCCGGCGCGGCACGGGAGGAGACCCTTGCCGCCGCCCGGCTCTCCGTCGCCCTGGGCACGGTCAACGGGCTCACCCGTACAGCCGGAAACCTGCTCCTGACCTACATCGGGTGGCGGATGATCCTCGGAGGCGGCCTCACGCTGGGGAGCTTCATCGCCTTCACGGCTTATCTCGGCCGGGTGCGGGGACCGCTGGCGAGCATCAGTTCGCTCTTCAGCGACTTTCAGCGTACGGCCATTACGCTGGACAGGGTGTTCGAGCTTCTCGATGAGCCACCCGAGGCGGAGCCCACGCTCCTCTATGATCCGGCGTACGCGCCCGCGCCGGTCCAGTTCGACGGTTCCATCCGGGTGGAGAACCTGCGCTTCCAGTATCGGAGCGATGGCTTCGCCGTGGAGATTCCCGACCTGGACTTTTCGCCGGGATCGGTGACCGCCCTGGTCGGAGAGAGCGGCTCGGGAAAGTCCACACTCCTGCGGCTGCTCGCGGGCCTCGAGTGCCCGACCAGCGGCGCGATCCGGTATGGACGCCATGCTCATGACACCCTCCCACTGCCGTCGATTCGCCGGACGGTGGCGGTGGCATGGCAGGACGCGGACCTGCTTCGGGGCTCGCTGAGAAGCAACATCGCCTACGGCGTCGATCAGGTCAGCGAGCAGCGCCTGCGAGACGTCATTCGGGTGTGCCAGCTCGACACGTTGGTGGACGATCTCCCGGATGGACTCGACACGCCGGTGGCGGAGTGGGGCGCGACGCTCTCGGGTGGCCAGCAGCAGCGGCTGTCGCTCGCTCGGGCTCTCATTCGAGAGACCCCGGTGCTCCTGCTCGACGAGATCACCTCGAACCTCGACAGCGACACGGAAGCGGCGCTCTTGGATGACCTGATGCCCTTCGTCCGCGGGACGACCGTGATCGTCGCCACCCATCGGGGTGCGCTGCTCCGCCACGTCGACCGCGTGGTGAAGATCGCGAGTGGTCGGCTGGCGTTGGTGGAGGACGGCGATCGTGCCGTGCTCCGAGCGGGCCCCCCGGATGCCCTCTCGTCGGCGGTGGGATCGTGATCGGCCCGCTGACCCCCACGGGCCGGCGGCTCGTCGCTGAGGGGGACCGCCGGGAGGTCCGTCTGCCGGAGCTCGGCCGGGAGCCGGGCCGTGGCCTGCCGCTGCCGAGGTCTCTGCTCCTGGGTGCGTTGATCCTTCTGGCTATCACACTCGTCGCGGCGGCCATGATCCTGCCAAGGGCGATGGTCCCAATGCGGGCATCCGGGACAGGATGGGTGGAGCCCGCGCGAACCGCGGTCATCCGGGCTCCTGAGGCCAGTGTCGTGACGCAGGTGTTGGTGGCAGCCGGAGCGACAGTGTCCGTGGGACAGCCGTTGGTGCGCTTGGAGGTGTCGCCGAACGCCGAGGATCGGCGTGAGGTCGTCCTTCGGGCGCCCAGTTCCGGGGTGGTCCAGGCGAGCGATCCGAGGGCGCTGGCAGCTCTAGCCGGTCGTTCTCTCATGCGTGACGAGTTGATCATTCAGCTCGTGGATCCGTCGGTCTGGGAGGTCCACTTCTTCGTGCCTGCGCTGGCCGTTCGACAGATCGGGCTCGGTGATACGGTCCGCGTGGAGATCGAGGCTCTCCAGGGCCTCGTCGACGATGCCCTGCGCGCCGAGGTGACCGGGGTGGGGACCCGGCCGTCGGCCGCTCCTGAACGCGAGGGCCTCTTCGAGGTGGTGGCCGCCCTCGATCTATCGTCTGACCCGCAAGTTGGGCAGGTGCTGCGAACAGGCTTCGATGCGCAGGTGGAGCTGGTGACCGGACGTATCTCCCTCGCCGGTCAACTCAGGCGGTGGGTACATCAGAGGTTCGGTCCATGACGCGAGAGGAGCTGCGCGACCGGCTGCGGGCTGCCGCAGGACACGGCGTACGCGTGGCCGTGGTCGACAGCGGGTGGGAGGGCGGGATCGTGGACCCTCGCGTGGCCCCGGTCGTGGAACCGGGATCGCCAAGTCACCGAACGGGGGGAGATGAGAATGGCCATGGCACCGCCTGCGCGCTGCGCGTGCTGCAGGTCGCGCCGGCAGCCTCCATCGTGCCTGTGCGCGTGTTCCAACGGGTGCTGGAGACCTCCGTGTCGCGGCTGTGCGAGGGCATTGTCGCAGCCCGCGATTGCGGCGTGCAGATCATCAACCTGAGCCTCGCGACACACCGGTCCGACGCCATTCGACCGCTCTACCGCGTCTGTGAGGAGACGCGGCGCATGGGTATCGTGATCGTGGCGTCCGCCCACAACCGAGGCGGACGCGCCGTGCCGGCCTACCTGGAGCCCGTCCTCTCGGTCGAGTCCGGCCCGCAGACCGAGTTCCTGGATTTCACGTACGAGCCGGAGGCCGCCATCGAATGCACCGCCGCCGCGCATGGTGTTCCGACTACGGGTCCAGACGGGCAGGCGGTGCGAAGGTCTGGTACCAGCATCGCAGCCGCCACCCTTTCGGGGATCGTGGCCCGTCTGCTGGAGATCGAACCCGGCGGTCTCGACCACGTGCGTCGGCTGCTGGCACTGACCTCCAGTTCCAACCCGGGAGACCTGGCTGCCGCTCGCGACATGGGGGGTGCGCCGTGAGCATGGCCGAACTGAGGCGGCCGTTGCTCTTGCTGCTATGCGGGAGCCTTTTCGGCTGTGACGCATCCGCCCCTGCCGACAGTGATTCCAGCAGGGGCTACGCGGACTGGACAGCGACAGAGGAACTCCGCCTTGGCTCCCTGGACGACTCCGTGTACAGCTTCGCACCGATCGGGGCCGTCGCCGTGGGACCAGACCGGACCATGTACACGGCGCATCCCCAGGAGCGGCTCATCCGACGATGGTCCGTGGACGGAGCACCAGACGGCACGATCGGTGGCAGGGGCCAGGGCCCCGGCGAGTTTGCGAGTATCGGCGCCATCGGCTTCACCGGCGACAGCCTCTGGGCCATGGATCTCCAGGGCCAGCGCGTCACGTACTTCGATCTCACCGGCACCGTGCTCGGGACCACGCCTCTGGAGATCGACACGCGCGCCCAACTTCAGGACCTCAATGCGGGACGCCCCTACCCCCTGAGTGTCCTACCGGACGGCACGTTCTACGGCAGGCAGGCCGGGCTCATCCCGCAGATCGCCGGCACGGACTCCACGCGGATCCTGCATCTCCACCTCGACGCGACCTCGGCCATCCTGGACACGCTCTTCGTTCAGGTGGTGCACCGACGGGACGCCCTGGCGGTGCAGTCCCCCACGAGCGGTGGGTGGCTCATGGGCGCGCAGCCCTACGCGGACGCACCTGTCGCGTCGGCGGAGCCGTCGCTGCAGGCCCTGCTCGTCGCCGAGCGGCCGAGCTACACCGGCAACGGGACGCCCACGTTCCGGGTCACGCGCATCTCCATGTCCGGCGACACCGTGTTCCACCGGACGCTGCCGTACGACGCCGAGGCCCTGCCCGCCGAGATCGTCGACCGTGTCATCGCGGGGATGGTGAACCGATGGGAGGCTCAAGAATCGGACGGTGAGCCTGCGTCGGCAGCGGCACTGACCCGATTGGCGAGGGACGCCCTGTATGCGCCGGCCTGGTATCCCCCCTTCTCGGCGGTGGTGCTCGGGCGCGACGGCACCATCTGGCTCCGGGGCGCCCACGCCACCGGCGGACGCATCATCTGGACCGTTCTGGACGCGGAGGGCCATCCGGCTGGCCGAGTAGACCTGCCGGCGAGCCTCCGGGTCCTTGTCGCCACGCGCGACCGCGTGTGGGGCGTGCAGTCTGACCGGCTGGGTGTGTCCTACCTGTCTCGGTTCAGCGTTGGACCCGAGGCCACCGACCCATAGCGCGTAGTCTGCGGCAGAGAATCCCGAACGAGTGGAGGCTGGAATTGGACCGTCCCATCGAGATCCGGCACGACGGGCACACGCGCCAGGTGCCGCGCGACAAGGTGTACTTCTCCTTTGGCGACGGTCGGCTGAGCTACGATTGCCGGAACTGCCAGATGAATTGCTGCCGCCGGGGCTTCGGCTACTGGCTCAACACGGAAGAAGAGCGTCTTGTCCAACTCGAGCAGCGGCCGCACGCTCGGTTCTTCACCGAGCCGGGACCTCTGCCAGGCTACGAGAAGATGCACAATCAGCCACCGGCGTGTTTCTTCCTGACCGACGACGGGCTCTGCGGCATCCATGTCAAACACGGTGCTACCGCAAAGCCTCTGACGTGCAGCTTGTTCCCCTTCAACCGCTTTCTGCTGGCGGACGATCACCTGATCGTTGGGCCCAAGGCTGGACTCTGTCCATTGGAGATCATGCCGTCGGACGAGCGGAGTGCACTCTCCAAGCACGACGAGATCTTCGCCGTGATGGCCGAGCGGGGACTGGACCGCAGGGTCGTGGAGGGCAGGGGATTGCTCCCTGACGTGGGGCCTCTCGTCGACCTGGAGCGCCGGATTGTTCTGCTATCAGAGGAGTTTCTGGTTTCCGACACGCCGCTGCTGGACTTCATCGATCAACAGATTGCCATGGGCCGGACGGTGCAGGAGGCCGCCACCACTGGCCACGACGCGGGAGCCCGTCCTCGCCGCACGCGACCTTCTGCGGCATGCCGCCGAGGTCCTCGGTGTCGATCGGAAGGACGTCGAGAGCTTTGACCCCGATGTCCGGCGGGCCGTCGTGGCGCTGACACCGGCGGTCCGCTCAGCGCTCGTCTTCTACGCTCTGGCAGGCCCGAAGGCCTGGCAGGGAGGCCTGATCTCGCTGGACCGCGTTCCAGGCGCCATTCTGGCCGTAGCTGTTCTCGGCCAACTGGCGAAGCTGGCCGGCATGTCCTCGGTCACGGTGCAGACGCTCTGGTCTTTCTTCAAGGAATACCGAGCTCTGGTCTGGGCCATTGCGCACCTGGACAGTATTCCCGCGTGGAAGCTCGATCTTGCCGAAGACCCTGTCTTCGTAAGGACGCAGCGCGCCACCGAGGGCGGATTCGGTGACGTCGCCACGACGATCCTCCCATCCCGCCAGCAGCGCAATCCCACGACCCTCCTCGAGGCGCTCCGCTCTGCCGGTCGGTCGGCCAGCCACGACCAACGGACCAGGCTGGCCAAGCTGGCGAGCAAGCGCATGTATGGGAAGGTGACCGTGTGAACGCCCGTGGAGCCAATCGGACCATCAGCCCTGCCTTGAGGTCAGGCGGGTCGGCGATGATTTGCGGTTTCCGCTCAGTCCCAATCCTGTCGACATCTCTCGTGCAACAGCGAGGAGTGCAAGACCGAGTGATGTCTCATCTGGATCCCTTCGACCTCTGTCCGGCATCCGTGCTGCAGGAGGTTTCAGAGGGGATGCCCCTGCATTGGGTTGTGATACCATGGCCGGGGTCGCAGGCAATGGTGCGGGAGACTCGGGCTAGAGGGTCACAGTGGTCGAGCCCTCGGCCTACCTGGGACGGAGGGGCCCGGTCTTGTTGATCACTCTATTTGCTGCCGTTGTCGGCCTGCCCCCTGCGCTCCCAGCCCCTGATACGCTGGGTGCCGTTCTGAGAGTGAAGGAGGTGAGGGGCTTCGTGCTTCGACGTTGCTACCAGTTGCTACCAGCGGCTCCCGTGCCGCTCGCGCAACGCTGCGGATCGCACTCCGTTAGGGTTCGCGGTCACTCCCAAGGGTCTAGGCGCGCGTGCCGGGGGCACCGCCCAGGACCCGCGCGATCTCCCACCAGGGTCCAGTCCTCGCCGGACCTTGGGACCTTGTTGGGACTCGGGCTGTCAGCCGGTCGGCCGTACTGGACGAGACCCCCATCCGTCTTGCCGCGAACTCGCGAGCCAGCCCGTGGATCGAGGTGACTCGATGCAGCGACACGACCTGGCTGCTGTTCCCTGACGAGCGGGGCATGTGGCACGCCCGTCGTTTGACCAGCGAGGTCCAAGCCCTGCTCGCGTGCTGCGAGACGCCCACCCCACCATGGGCGATCACCGCAACTATTGCCGCCGCCAGCAACACGGACCCAGAGGAGATCGGCCCTTGGGTGCGTGAGCAACTGGACGCACTTACGCAGGCCGGAGTTCTCATCTCGGAACGACTCGCGGATGCTCTGCCTGCGGCGGCCTGGGCCGAATCATGGAGCGGTGATGGCAACCGCGATTCGCGAGTGGGTCGGTCGTTGGATACGGGGCCGGCACTGCCCTCCAATAGCGGGCCGTTCTGGTGACCCATCGATCCAAGACGTGAGACTCTACTGCGACGCGCTCTGGCCGGTGCCGCCGGGAACCGCAACCTTCGCTCAACCCTCATCTTCTCGATGTCACACTTTGCCGCCCGCCTGCATCGGTTCCCCGCGGATCGCTGCATTTTGCCGGTGTCGGTCTGCTGGCCTGAGGGCCACTATGCTCACAGGGCATGCATGAATGCAGCTTCAGTCGCCCGCGCGACCGATCTACGGGATCCGACAGGGAGAAACGAGGATGAAGAAGATCCGCTTGGACTTGGAGTCGCTGAAGGTCGAGTCCTTTGTTACGAATCGTCCCTCTGGCGCTAGGGAAGGCACCGTCTATGGGATGGGGGCGAATACGTATTGTGACTGGACCTGCAACGAAGTAACCCCAAGCTGTAACGGGGATCCGGGATGCATCTCCGATGTCGACGACACCTGCGACTGGACCTACCCCCAGGCTACTACGTGTACGTCTCCATATGGGACCACGACGGGGGGCGAGACGGAGGACTGGACTTGCGAGCCTTGCGCTGCTTCATGCAATAGCGAGGGTTGTAAGACGGATTGATGCTCGCGTCGGTGCCGACTGCCCGAGATGCCTTGAGTTGCGGACCAGCTTCCGCTGGCGCATAACGGGGCCGGCCATTGCTCGGGTGTCGGTGTTGCGGATGGTAGGGCTCGTGCAATTCCCCTTGGTCCCGGCGGCGTAACGTGCTGGTTTCGAACTTGTTGACGCTTCTTGCGGCGTTAGGGAGCCAGCACGCCGTGACGACGGATACGTTGGGTTCAGTTCGCCGGGTGAGCGAGGCGCTTAACGACTACTATTACGAGACCGTGGTGGATCCGCCGGGTAAACGGCATCTCCTGACCTCTCGTGACGCGGCGGGGGCGAGGCTCGGATGGATCTGCAGCCCCGACACTGGGGTTGGCTCGTGTACGGGGGGGGATTGGGTGCGGGGGAAGTGCCCAGCCGATGTCCGCTGTCATCCGCCGAATGATGAGCTCCTCGATGTTCTGGCGAGGTCCGCTGCGGAGAGTCCTGGGTCGGGGTTTGTCACCGGACAGGCCGTCTTCGCCTTTGCTCGATTTGGGCAACACTTGAAGGCCATGGGCGTTGCCGAGAGCTGCGAGGCGGCCGCCTGGTGGTGTGACGCGCTTAGGGGCCATGTCTACCGAGCCGTTGAGCGGGTCCAGGACGCAGAGGCGAGCTTCCGGCGCTCATTGTCGGTGGCTCCTGACTCCATCATCTGCCGCTTCAGCGATGCGACGTGGCTATTCGGATCGTGGTCTTCCCGGGCGCACCCCGTCGATCCGCCGGAGGCGTGGACGGAGTGGTCCGAGCAGCCGTGTGCGGTCCGGGCAGCGGTGTCCGACACGATCTGGTGGCTGGCTGACCCGCTGTACGTCGTGGAAGGCAATGATCGATGGGAGGAGCAGGTCGACCGAAGTCTGGCGGCCCGGTGGCGTCTCGAAGCCTCCATTGACGTCACGCTTCGGCCGGAGGTGCCGCTGCCTTGGCGAAACACGTATTGGGCGCGAGTGATTCGTCGAGGGCCTTGGGACTCGTTCGAGTACCTCAAAGTGGCGAGGGCCAACGGCATTTCCGCCCTCCTCTGGACCAGCAAGAAGGCCGCCCGCTACCACTTCGTGCCGGACTTCGAAGGCGAGGGCTTCTCGCACCCGACCTGGCGCCTCGAAGCCGACTTCGACGACGAGGGCTACACGCCGCCCTATGCGGCGTTCTACGCCCTCCCGATCCAGATCGCCCGCTTCCGCAAGCCCGACTCCACGGAGGACGCCTCCGCGTCTGGCACCATGCGCGTGGCCACCGCGAGCAGCGCTCTGGGCACGCCCATCGAAGCTGCGGTGGACTCCGCCCACCTCATTCTCACCGACGCACCCGGCAGCTTCCCCCTGCACCTGGAGGCGCCTTTCCACGAGGGTAAGACGGTCTACTTGGCCGAGACCCCGCCGAAGCGGTACGTGACGAGCCTCGAGGTACTGACCCCGGCCGGCATCGGCTGGCACCGGGAGATGCTGGAGCCCATGGAGCTGAATGGCCCGGGGCTCTCGGACATCCTGCTCTACGAGCCGCTGGGCTTCGCCACGCCCGACTCATTGCTCGCGGCGACCTCGATGATGCTGGGCACGACAGAGCTCGAAGACGTGCCGGAAGTGGGGCTCTACTGGGAGGTGTACGGCGCGGAGGCGCAGCAGCCGCTGCAGTTCCAGCTCCGGCTGGAGCGAGAGGGCGGTGGCTTCCTGGACAAGCTGCAACGGCTGCTGCCGGGGGGTCCAGAGGAAGCAACAGGTACGGTGATATGGAACGAGACGGCGACGGGTCCGGTATCGGCGAACTCCATCGTGCTGGACCTCAGGACGCTCGATTCTGGGAGCTACACGCTGGTGCTGCGGGCCCGGTGGGAGGGGCAGGATGCGCCGGTGGAGAGCCGGCGTAGACTCCTGATCCGGTAGAGGCCCCGAAGCGACGACGATCCTCCTGTCCCGCCAGCAGATGCCTTCGGCTCCAGGGAGGGTGTTCCCCCGCGCCGACAGTGTCACAGCCAGTGCCCACACCCACCGCTGACGGCCACCGCCTGCCCCCGGCGAGGGCTCAAGAAATCACGTAGTCAAGGGCTTTTCCGCAGCGGACCGCCGCGCTTCAGACGCTTTGCAAGCAGGAGGTCACGGGTTCGAATCCCGTTGGCTCCATTTAAGTTAACAGAACGCGTAATCTCTACAGTGCACGTATCGTGCACTCGCGGACCTCTTTCGCCGGTGCCATGTGCGGTGGTTCGGTGGGAAGGGCAGGAGTTCCAGGACGCGTGGGTCGAATCCTGCTATGCCAGTGATCCGAGGGTGGGGCGTGTCTAACCGTGACGTAGTTCTCTTCTTGGGTGCCGGTTTCTCGCACGACGCCGACCTCCCGTTGCTTTCCAACTTCGGGCTCAAGGCACCGCTGTCAGAGTTCGAGCTGCAGAACAAGGATGGCCCCTTCGAGCGCGAGATGGCCGCCGCCGCACGCACCTACGAGTCGTTCCGAGATGCTCTCGTTGATCGTGGTGCCCTGACCGGGGACGCGGTGCAGAACGTCGAGGCGGCCTTCTGTATTGCGGAGGCCCTGAAAGAGGCGATCCTCAAGTACCGGGACGATCTCAAGTGGATCGTCGGCTTCATCCAGTACGCCACGCCGATCATGGAAACCACGCGGCAGTGGGGAAGGGAAATCCCCAGGAATCAGGCGAAGATCGCCGGATTGGCCCCTACGCTCTGACTCCCGCTTCAACGTGTAAGGGACTCCTGTGACGCCGAGCTCCTCGGCTAACCGTCGCCCATCATCGCGGCACATACACCACGGTCCGGATTTGGGGCTCGCGTCCCAAGATCACGTTGAACAGTCCCACTCCGCGGTTGCCCACGCCGAATACCGGTATCACTACCGAAATTCCGTCACCATCGATCGACACACGGGCTTTCCCGACTACAACGACGAAGGCTGGCAGATCCGTGCACGCGACCTGCGGAGAATCTGGACCTGGAGGAGTCTCTAACCCCGGCAAGCGCAGGCCCGCGGCCGCAAAGCATTGGAGCGCAGGGAGGAGGTCCGCCGCCTCCACCCCTTGGGCCCGCAGTCCACGGCGCCTCTCCTCCAAGACGCCCCGAGGTAGCCTGACGACGCTTGGTGCCCGGAAGGTCTCCGCCAAGACAATCGCGGGTTGCACGTCCACGGAGACCTGGGGCAAGCTCAACGCCCTCGCGACCAGGGTCGCGATCGTCGCGAGATCCTCGATCGAGGTCAGTCCTCCACCCCCTCTTCCGTCGGCCACAACCCATCCGGATCGGGTGACCTGACCCACGGCCCAACTGCCGTCACGAGCCCGCCTGAGAAGTCGCCACTCCTCACGATAGGACACGCTTCCGTCGTATACTTCCAGCCATACCCGACCCTGATCTTCGTTCTGGGTCAGGGAGTCCACGACGAGGAACTTTGTCGGACGGGTCGCAGGCTCGAGACAATTCCGAATGACGCGCTCGGAGAGCAGCTCGGGCAGCTCGCGCGAGGATCCGAGCAGTGAATCAAGACTGCATCCTTCGACAGCGAAGCCCTCGTCCTCGAACTGGGCGCGGAAGGACACCACGGTCTCGAGCAACTCGACATCTCCGGATCCCGTCGCCTGTCCGGAGGCGGGATGGGGTCGGCCAGCGAGACCGCTCAGAACCAGCGCTACGGAGAGGAGTAGTCGATGCACGAGTCGGGCCCATAGTTCAAGTAACTGTACGGGGCGGTCTGGTATTGTAACCCATAGGGCGGTACGTTGATGTCATCGTTGGGTCCATGATCGGGACTGAATACATGCATGGCCTCGTGAAGGAGCGAGTTGGCCAAGTCGTACATCGGCGCGTTCCCTGCTAACACGTCGTCCATGTACGACGCGTCGATGTGGATTATCCCGGTCAACCCGTCGTAGAGGGCCATGTGCGTCTGCTCCTCTTCCCCTACGTCGGTACTGCCCTGTTGCACCATGCCGCTGCCCAGGAGTGATTGAAAGGTGTCAAGAGCCTGCTGGCAGGCATCTGCCACCGTCGCATCGCTGATGGCAGAGAAGTCGGCCAGGAACCCCTCCAAGGCGGCGTCAACAAGGCTATCCTGCTGTTCGGTCATAGGGATGACGCAGGTCGAATCAGCTCTCGGGTCGCACTCGGGTTCGGGATCGGGATTCGGGTCTTCCCCCGATCCGCCGCCAGAGCTGCCGCCACCGGGATCAGTGCATTCGGTGGCACGTGCGATCCGGGTATTCGGCGGAGCTTGCTTCCCGATCAGCTTCCCGCCCAGAGGTCGGACGGTCGGCGACTCCACCTGAGTACAACCCCCGCCATTACCGTTGTAGCCACAAGAGAGGACATACAGGACATCGCCATTCTCATCCGCCATGTAGTAGCAATAATCATAGTGATCGTAAGGATCCCAGTTGAACTCCGCGTGCGCGATGTCCAACCACACCACGCCCGATGGGTACACCGAGGGGCCGGCTCCCGAGCCAAAGGACACCCCGCCCCGCCACCCGTTGCCGGCTGCGTGGTCCCCATTGCCTGGCGCCCAAGAGATCCGATCGAGTGCGACCTCGCGGTCCGACGCGGTAACATTGCAGGTGCCTCGATATAGGACGGCACCGCCGCGGACACGATAGGACACAGAGAACGGGTCGGGTTCTTCCGCGCCTGCGGGGGCGATCGTCCGCTCAATAAGGAGATAGCGATCGTCAGGCAATGCATACTCGAGTAGACATTGCCCAACGGCGAGGCTCTCAAGCACTGCTTGAACCTCTTGGAGGCCGCTCGCAGTGCCGCGGGCGCGATCGCCAGGCGGCAAGACGTCTGAAGCTCGGGGAACGGTCGCTAGCTCGGGTGAATCGGCGCTCGGTTCGAGAGGAGTGCGGGACACATCCCCACAGGCTGTGAGCACGACGGCAGCCAAAACGGAGGTGATTCACCCCTCGTGCCTTTCCCTTGCTGGTAAGTTACACTCGACCGAGCGTTTGGTCCTCTGACAGGAGCACTCCCTCAGACGCGAGCCCGCGAACGCGGCATGTGTCTCCCTGGGTCCCTGGGGACACCTCGTTCTTCCCGGAGCCCACGGTGATCGCCCCCACCTGGCCCGGCGTGCCGACGCCGGTCCCCCAAGCCGAGAGCGATGAGCCCGGGAGCTTCAAGCTCGGCGCAATCGTGGGTGGCGTGGTCGCGTACATCCTGCTGTCCCAGGACGCCGACGGAGTCGGCCGTCTTCCCCTTCGTACCGATCTGCGCCCTGATCGGCGGTGTCCTCTTCTGGACGATCGGGATCGGGTGACGTCCGCGGCGCTCACCCGCCCCGCTCGAGCGCGTACACCCGGACGTGGTCGACGTCGTACTCGTCTCGCCAGATTCCCAGAACACCCGTGGCAGCGACGTCGCTGGCGATGAACCCGGCGGGCATGCGGACCGTCGCGAGGTGGGCGCCCCCGGAATCGTAGACCTGCCAGGTGGCCGCCTCACGCGGATCGAGGGCATGCTCGCGGATCCACAGGTTGCCCTCGTCATCGACGAGCAGAGCCGACATGACCGGAAGGCGCTCCGGAAACTCCATGTCTCGATACCAGGCCCGCGAAGCCGCGGTCCCTGGGGCCAGGAATCGCTCGATGACGCCGCTGTCGATCTTCCGACCGACGTGCCCATCCCCGATCACGCCCAGAGGCTCACCGCTCCGCGAGAAGGCGTGCACGAGGAAGCTGTCGGATCTGGCCGCGTAGATCCGGTCCGGCGCCGTCGCGATCAGGGTGGTAGCGCCCAGCGGTTGGGGGCCTAGATCGCCGCCCACCATGATGGCGTCGATGGAGAAGCTTCCGATCACGACGCGTTCGCCGCTCGGTGAGGTGATCTCGAGCCGCACCTCCCGCGTTTGCGGACCCTCGACGGGAGGCATGGGGAGGCGCTCGCTCGAGAGGACGAACGTGCCGTCCACCGCGCATCGCAGGCGTCGGGGGCTCCAGATCCCGCCCGACGCGTCCGCAGCCCGTAATTCCCCCTGGGAGAATTCCCGCTTCAGCTCTCCATCCAATCCGAACGCCGAGATCCGATCATGTCCGGAGTCCCACACCGTGACGCTCGTCGAGTCGCAGGCCATGGGTGCCGACATTCCCAGGAACTCGCCGGGACCGTCGCCCGCTCTGCCCGCATTCATGATCCGGCGGCCCTCGGTATCGTAGACCGCAACCCGGTGGCTCAGGACGTCGCTCGCCATGACGAGTCCCCGGGGATGCCAGGCGACGCCCGCGATCCGGCCCCATTCCACGCCCTGCGCCGGTCCGATCTCGAGGGTGGGTCGGTCCGACAGGGTCCAGGTTGCCGGCCTCCCGGCCTGGAGAGCCCGTACCGCCCCGGGCATGCCCGCTGAGAGCAGCAGACACGTCAGTACGGCACTGGTGGATCGTCTGGAGCGCTTCATCGTTCCTGGAGCCTACTACTGCCGCCGGGGCCCGTACTCAGGCGCACCTCGGTCCCGGCCACCCGGATGATCATGGTGCCTCCATCCTCGCTCACCGTCACCGTGGCGGGCGCTTCCGACCGGACGTTGACGCGGACGTCTCCGATGGAGCCGGTGTACCGGTCCGTGGCCGGTGCCAGGGTTTCGCGCGCCCCCACGTCGAGGGTCGTCTGGTACCGGCTCCCATTCCGGTCCAGCGTCAACGCAAGCGCCTGTCCGGGTGCTGCGGCTCCGAGCGCCTCGCCGGCCCTGCGGCTGGTGATGGCCGCCCCGGCCACCTCCAGCAGCACGTCTCCCGGGCGAATCCCCGCTGCATCGGCCGGGCCGGAGGGCGCGACGGAGTACACCACCGGGGGCTCGATGGAATGCCACCGGGGGAACGGGTCTCCCGTCTCGCGTTCCCAGCCACATCGGCGACAGGCAAGGGCCAGCCCCAGGCGCCCCGGCGGGAGCAGATCAGGCAGAGTCGGCACGGGGCCCGGTGAGCCGCGACCACCTGCGGCGCTCACCGGGGGTGCGAGCGACCTGGCGCTGGGGGCTTGCACGGGCACGGCGTAGGCTCCCATGGCGCGAGGGTCCTGGGGACAGATGAGAGCGGCGTGCAAGGCCACGGCGATGTCGCGCCCACCCCGTCGGACCGTGAGCTCGACCTCCTCGTCCGGGGCCACCTCCGCGAGCCTGCGCGCACCGTCCTGGGTCGTGAGGCGTCGGCCGTCCACCGCCACGATGCTATCTCTGGGCTGGAGCTTTCCGGCGGCCGGCCCTCCAGCCTCCACGGAGAGGACGTGGATGGGAGACCGGAAACTCCACGGACGTTCCGGCCAGCGGGCCCTGCTGACCGTGCAGTCGCAGGAGATGGTAAAGCCGAGATGTCCCACGGGGTCCGTCGACCCAGGGCACGTCGCCTCCTGACCTGCTGCAGCGCCGGCGAGCCCGAGAAGCAGCATGCCCGTCGTAGCAGGCCAACCGTTCGTCCATCGCATTCTGTTCATGGTCTGACCTCAGAACCAGACGACAGTGTAGTCCGCCGGCAGTGGCTCGCCACCTGCAGTGCCCGGAAGGCCTGCCGGGGGAGGGGCCTGCCACGCGCGTCCAGCGAGGACGCCGGCGGCGAACAGGGCGATCCCTGCGGCTGCGGCTGCCGGCCTCCGCATGCGCAGGACACGATCCCGGGCCGTAGACCCGGACGCGCGCGCAAGCACGGCGTCCTCGATGCTCTCCCGGGGAAACGGGGGAGGCTCGTGGTAGGATCGAAGTTGCTCACGCAGGTCGTCGACCTTTCGGTGATCATTCATCTCGAAACTCCTTTCGCAGGTCGCTCAGCTCTTCTCTGAGTTTGGCTCGCGCACGGGAGAGCCGTGCCCGGGACGAGCCTGGTGCGATCTCGAGCGCTTCGCCGATCTCCTCGTGGGTGTAGCCTTCGAGGTCGTGCAGCAGGACCACCCATCGGAGGCCCTCGGGGAGCGATTCCACGGCATCGCGGACCCGCGCCGCCAGAAGGGGGTCGCCGGGAGGGCACTCGGGCTCGGAAGCGGGGCGGCGCTCGAGCAGCCGAAGCCGCCGGGCGCGCTTCCGCAGCTGGTCCCGCGCCAGGTTGAGCGCCAGGCTCGCCAACCAGCCTCGAACCGTCCCGCTGCCCCGAAACCGGTCCGCCTTCCGAAAGGCGAGCAGGAAGGTCTCCTGGGTGAGGTCGTGGGCCGCGTCGTAGTCGCCGGTGAACCGGTAGACCAGACGCCACACGCTCTCGCCGTGGGCAGCGAGAAAGGCCCGCTGAGCCGCGTGCTCTCCCGAGCCGGCTCGAGCCAGCAACGCGCCGTCACCCTCCGCCTCCGCGCCACGGGCCGCGGAGCGCCGTCTCGACACGTCGTCGCTTCCGGGGTCGGTCCTTGGATCGCTCACATGAAGTAGACGGCACCAGGCGTGGATGACGTTGCGTGCCTTCCGACCCACACATGCAGCACATCGGGGCCGTCGCGTCGTCCATAGAGATGAAACGCGATTCCAACTGGAGCAACCCGATGTCGATCCGCACCCTTCTCTGCACGGCGATCCTCCTCCTGATGTCCTCCACCGGCGTCGGAGGTCAGACCTGCGAGGGTCTACCCAAGCACATGGAGGGGAGCCTGTCCTTCCGGGGCGACCGGTGGACTCTGCGCTTGCGGCCGCCTTCGGATCCGGGGGACTCCGTGGCCGCAGAGCTGGACATCCCGGATCTGCTCATGGCGGGACGATCCGCCGAGATGCGGTGCGTAGAGGGACTTCCGGTCCTCAGTCTTCCCTTTGGCTTCGGGCAGGTGACACTCCGCTCCGATTCCGCAGGGACCGTCCGGGGCGCGACCCTGCTTGCCGGAGACAGCCTCCGCGTCCGTCTGTCCCCTGGCGCGAAGCCTCCCTACCACATCGAAGAAGTGCGTTTCCAGAATGGCGACGTTCAGTTGGCCGGATCCTTGTACGTGCCGGACGGGGCGGGACCCCACCCCGGCATCGTGATGGTCCACGGATCGGGCCCACAGGGTCGGGGGATGCTGGAGTACCGCTCCTGGGGCGACTACTTGGCCCGGCTCGGCCTGGCCACCCTGGTCTACGACAAGCGCGGGGTTGGCGCCTCAGAGGGCGACTTCCGGAGCGACAGCGCCTTCGTCGGCCTGACCGGCGACGCGCTGGCCGCAGTGGACCTGCTCCGGAGCCATCCATCCGTCGATCCGACGAGGGTCGGACTGGGAGGCGCCAGCCAGGCTGGGTGGATCGCGTACCGCGCGGGCCGCGACCCGCGCGTGGCCTTCCTGGCCCTCCTGGTCCCTCCATCCGTAAGCGTCGCCGAGCAGGAGATCGCGCGGGTGCGCGACCACATGCGTGAGGAAGGGTTCACGGAAGCCGATGTGGCCATGGCGGTGGCACACACGCGTCTCCTCATGGGGGTTGCCGTGACAGGGCTGGGCTGGGAGGGCCTGGTGGCATCGACTCGTCGGGTCGAGGATGAGCCCTGGGCCGAGTGGGTACAACGACCTGAAAGCATGGACGACCTGCGGTGGTGGCGGGACCACGCCAGTGTCGATCCACGCCCCGACCTGGAAGGGCTGCGTATTCCGGTCTTCGCGGCCTTCAGTCGCCGAGACCGGGTGGTATCGGCCACCGACAATGCCGGCCCGCTCCGGGACCTCGCCGCCCGTACGCCGGGCGCCGACATCACCGTGGTTACGGCGCCGAGAGGCAACCATCGATTGGAGACCCCGACGGGCTTGGCGCCCGATGGCCGATGGTATCTACCACGGATCAGTCGGGAGGTCCTCACAAGCCTGGAGACCTGGCTTCAAACGCGCTGGGTCTCGCGGGGGCCGCCGATGAGCGGCGATGACCCGCTCTCGTGAGGCCGGCTGTTTGCTGGCGGTGTTGATCCTGGTGTCGCTGCTCGCATGCCCGGCCCGGCGCGCTTCCTCGGTCAGCCCGCAGACAGCGCTGAGAGCGGAGTAGGGTCTACCCCGCTCGCTCAGCCCACCGGGGCGCCTGCGACGGCGCCAACCATACGTGCCGCCACGTCGGCCGCCCTGTCGTCCTCCAGCCCCGACCGTGCGAGGATCTGCCACGTGTTGAAGTCCATGGCCAGCCGGAGGGCCGCCAGGAGCGATTCCGCGCCTTCGTCGGTTTCGCTCCAGCCCCCGGCGAGTACGGCGAGCACGGCCTGCATCCAGCCTCCGAGAAGATCCTCCATGATGTCGCGGAGAGGCGGTACGGACGGGGTATCCCGAATCACGTTGGCCAGCATCGCCTCCCGCTGGCGGTACCAGGCGTAGGTCTCCTCCAGAGCCCAGCGGAGACGGACCTCCGGGTCGGGGACCTCCCGCCACTCAGCCGGGTCCGGGAAGGGGTTCTCGGTGGCCCAGTGCGTCGAGCAGGCGTGAAGGAGATCCTTCTCCGTGGGAAAGTGGTTGTAGACCGTCATCCGGCTCACGCCCGCCAGCTTGGCCACGTCGGTGATGGTGGTCTTGGCGGGACCCACGGTGCCGTGAAGCTCCACGGCGGCTTCCGTGATGCGCCGATGCGTCTCGGCTTCCCGCCTCGCGCGCTTGCGCTTGTGGTACGGTCTCGTGGAGTCGTCGTCAGTCATAATTCATTATACGCCTTGTATCGCGAACTTGACAAGCGCCGGTGAGGTGGTGTAAGCTCCCTTTGTTCATTATACAGCATGTCAACTCAAATAACTGGAGCGCTCTGCTCCGGTGTCGGACATTGGCAGGCTGACACTCGCAAGGGGAGGGAAGGATGGCACCGAAAGGCATGTTGGGTTTGCTGGCGCTGGGCCTGTCGACAATGGCCTTGGGGGGGGCAGCGACGCGCTCCACCGACGCCCCTGCTCGCTCGTGCGCCGCCGTGGCCGGGTCCCAGGTGTGCACCTGGCTCGAGATGGACGGCGACACCCCGGTGGAGCTGGGCGCCACCATCCCCATGGCGCTGATCCAGGGAGTCCCGGCGGATGCGGAGATGGTGTGGCCCCCGGAGGAGTTGGGGTCCGTCGCTCTACCGGAGCAGGCTCGTGCCGCGCTGGGCATCGATCACCTCGGCATCAACTGGGAGGCGCACGGCCATCCCCCGACGCCGTTCATGACCCCGCACTTCGACTTCCACTTCTACAACATCGCTCCGGCGCAGGTGGGGGCCATCGACTGCTCGGACTCTTCCGAACCTGCGGCACTGCCGGCCCCCTACGTGCTTCCGGATGTGGATGTCCCCGGCATGGGAACGCTGGTGGGCCTCTGTGTGCCGAAGATGGGGATGCACGCCATGCCTGAAGGCGACCTGGCGGGGAACGGCCCCTTCCAGGCGAGCATGGTGTTGGGGTACTACCACGGTAGCCCGATCTTCTTCGAGCCCATGATCTCGCAGGCTCGACTCCTGAAGGGCGCCGACTTCACGCTTCCGATGCCGCCGGTGCAGCACCTGCCCTCGGGAGTTCGCTATCCCACCGAATTCCAGGCGACCTACGACGCCGCGAACCAGGAGTACCGGTTGGTCTTCTCGGGCTTCGGGTCGGCCACGGAGGACGGCCGCTGACGAGTAGGTAGGGCACCGGTCGGGATCTGTGCGAAGCCGTTGCGCACGCCCCGATCGGTGCCCCATGACAGCCACGGCACCGGTTTTTCGCAATGCGGGTGAGCACGGCAACGCCCGTGACGCGAACCCTCCGACCGGGAGTCCTCGATGGCCGACATGGTGATCAACGGCAAGACGTACGAGCACTGCTTCGTCCGCGGTACCGTGGTGGGCGCAGACAAGCAACTGGAGACCAAGGTCCACGGTGGCGGCGGTGGGGGTGGGTCCTTCCGGGGCACCGGCTACACGGCCCCGGTGCGGGTGTCGTCCACTACCACCACGCATGACCTGGTCCACCTGCAGGACGATGACGGCGGCGAGCACGCCATCCGCCTGCAGAACTGGGACCTGGCGGTACGCGAGACCCACAAGCTCACCGCCGTGTGGCTGATCAAGAAGGGCCGCAAGAAGGGGCCTTACGTGGCCATCCACAACCACACCCTGGGCGAGACCGACTACGACGACCGGCTCCTGGCCAAGCTCAACCGCTCGCTCTGGATCCTGCTGGCGAGCCTGGCGCTGATCTTCCTGCCGGTGAGCGGGGGGATCCGCTTCATCCTCGTGGTCGCGGGGCTCGCCTACTGGTGGTACCGGGGGATCAAGGGCCGCAAGGAGCTCATCGCCAGCGGGCGACTGCTCCAGTTGGCGGGGGTGTAGATGGCAGTCACGGCGCCTCTCGGGCTCCGAACAGCGCGGCTTCGGCTTCGGCCAGGTGGCGGTCGATGAGATCGAGGGCGCGCCTCGTTCCGCCGGCTGCGATGGCCTCCACGAGGGCCCGGTGCTCGAAGACGTGGGCTCTCTGGCTCGCCTTCTTCTCCCGCAGGTCGGAAGCCAGGAGGTGGAGGTGCAGGGGGAGCGTCGCGCGTCGGAACTCCTCTGCCAGGGTGCGGCTGCCGGCGGCGGCGACGAGGTCCCCGTGGAATCGCAGGTCCAGGACGCCGTAGCGATCCCAGTCGCCGGCCGAGGCGGCCGCCTCCATGACCGCCGCCGTCTCCTGGAGGGGAGTCAGGTCGGGTGAAGGGGCCGAGGGGTCGGCGACGGCCCGGGTCAGGACACGAACCGCGCCCGGCTCCACGGCGCGCCTGAGTGCCATGACGTCGCGGACCTCGTCGAGATCGGGATGGGCGACCCGGCTGCCCCGATGAGCCCGCCTCTGGATCAGCCCCTCGTGCTCGAGCAGGAGCAGCCCCTCGCGCACCGTGTTCCGGCTCGCATCGAACTCCGCCGCCAACCCGGCTTCGGTGAGCGGATCGTCGGGGCGGAGGCGGCCAGCGAAGATCCGGTCCCGAAGCTCGGCGGCGATGGCCATCGGCACGGAGCGGCGGAGGTCGGGAGGAGAGGTCACGGCGCGGTCTCCGGGTCGGGGATCGGGGCCCGCACGGCGACCACGCGGATGCCGTCCGGGGTGGAGCGCGAGAAGACGGCCACGGCGGCGTCGCGTGCGACGGTCAGGCCATGGTAGTCGCCGAGGAAGAAGTTGCCCGCTCGACGTGGGGTCCAGTCGAATCGGTCCAGACGAGCGCGGGCAGCCACCCGGGTCGCTCCATCGGTGTCCACCCGGAGCCACGCCAACTCCACGGCCGTGGGGAGACGGACCCCGGCGCCCGCAGAACTCTCGTTGGCGGCCGAGGGGATGCCGTCCGCGGCGGGCTCGGCGGCGACGGAGTCGGGCCGGAACCAGCTGACGGCCACCATCCCTCGAGGGGCCACGGCCATCGTCGGCCGCCACCCGATCCGGCCCGCGGGGCTCACCTCGGCCGACTGCCAGACGAGGCCACCGTCGCCGGACCTGGCCAGCCGGATGGTCGGCGCGCCGTTGGGGCCGGGCGCCATGTAGGCCACCCACAACGTGCCGCTGGCCCGGTCGATCCCCGACGAAACGATGTCGGGGGCAAGCTCCAGCTCGGAGTCCGTGCCGGGGTAGCGGAGCCACCCGTCGGGCGGATCCCAGGACGCCACCGGGCGTGGTGAGCTCCAGCTCTGACCGTCGTCCTCCGAACGGATCACCGCGATGTGGGCCCCGTGCGGGTCGTGGCCAAAGACCACCCACAGCTCGCCCGAACGAGCCCCGGTGAGGGGCTGCGGGGCCAGGGCCCAAGGGGCGTCCGGTCCCGGCACGGGGGTGGGTGCGAGAGGCGTCCAGTGACGCCCACCGTCGTCGGTACGTGCCACTCCCGCCGGTCCGGAGTCCCCGAGATAGCGTGTGGTGGTGAGGAAGGCGACCCCGGGAGAACCCGGGACCGAGGCGATGGCGGTGTTGTCGTGGTTCACGCCACTCCGGGCGAGATCGGAGACAGCCACGGGAACGCTCCAGCGCTCGCCACCATACTCCGAGACCGCCACCTGCAGGATGCTCCCGGCGTCGCCTTCGTCCTCGTCCGCTCCCGGCTCCCAGCCGATGGCCGCCACGTAGGCGCGGCCGTCGTCGTCGAGGGTGACCCACGGGTCGGAAACGTAGTGGGCGCCCGCCGGCCCGCCCGAGCACTCGCCGAAGGCCAGAGTCGCCGGGCGGGACCAGGTCCGGCCTCCATCCCGGCTCGCGGCCGCCTGCACCGCTCCCGGGCCTCCCGGCGCGCGGAGCATCCAGGCTGCCACCAGATGATCGGGATCCGCCGGCGACGACGCTACATGCGGCTCGATTTCGTCACGGGATCGCCAGCTCTCGGCGTCTCCGACGCAGGCCATCGACATCGAGTCGGCGGCCACACCATCGGTGAGGAACACCGGAGGCTCCGGCGGGGAGGCGTTCGCGGGGGGGCCGCATGCCGACAGGATGAGGAGGAGCGTCGGAGAGAAAGGGGAGGGGCGCATGGCTCGCCAAGAAATTGTTGAACAATTGAACAAAGCACGCCAATCTCGCGTCTGATCGGGGACCTCGTCAAGCGGTCTCGCCCCCGGCCCATGGCGGACACCCCTGGCTTTCCGCGTTGGAGTGCATGAGCCGACGCCTCATCCCCAGAACCTTCTGGAGAACGTCTCATGCCGACCCTGCCGCGACTCCGCCAACTCGCTCTGCTGCTGACCTTTCTCGTGTTGGCGCCGGCGCTACGTGCCCAGGAGCCGCCGCCCCTGCTGTCGGAGACGATCAAGTCCACGCTGGAGAAGGACGGCGTGGAGGCGGCCAAGGCCAAGTTCGACGAGATCTATCCCGATCAGTCGGACGCATACCAGTTTGACATGAAGGGGATGGCCGACCTCGGCGGCGGGTACATGCAGGCCGGAGATTTCGAGAAGGGTGGGGCGGTCATGGAGATGGTGTCCGTCATGAGCCGTGCTGCCATGATGGCCAGCATGTCCCCGGCGCAGCGGGCGATGATGGAAGAGGCGCAGGCGAAGCAAGACGAGCCGAAGCACACCGAGACCGACGGCCAGCGCGCGGAGCGGGCCCGCGTCCAACCGCCCCTCTCCGACGCAGTGGCCCCGCGCTACGAAGGCGTCTTCCAGGACCCGGACGAGCCGAACGAGAACCGCCGCTACTTCCTGGCCCGCGATCCCTGTGGACCCCGGATCATGTTCGGCGCCATGTGGGGCGATGCCCAGAACATCTACCTGGACATCGAGTCCGAGAACCTGCTGGCGCAGCCCGCCGAGCAGGCGACCTATCAGGCGCCTCTCCGCATCGAGGTCGAGTTCGACGGCGCCGGGCGCGCGCAGCGTCTGAGCACCGATGCCGAGCTGTTCCCCCACTCCATCGAGCGCGTCGACGAGCTCCCCGAGGCGTGGAAGAACAGCCAGTGCACCATGGGGTGAGGTCGGTCGGTGAGGCCCCGCCCGCTCACGGGATCACGAAGGCCGTGTCGAGCTGGATGATGGGCTCCCCGTCAGGGCCCGGCCCCATGACCCGGATGTGCACAGTTCCCGAGGCCTCGAACTGAAGGACCGTGGAGTCGGTGTGAAGAGTTGCGCAGCGGTAGGGGCAAGGCGTGAACCGCACGTAGGGCCACACCCTGGCGACGGGCCCGTCCACCTCGTGTGCAAACTCGGCCTCGGGATCGCAGCACGGCCCGATGAAGTGCAGCACGGTCTCGATGCGCCGCCCGGCCAGGACGCTGAAGCGCGGCGGAGGAAAATCCTCCAGCGCCATCAGCTCACGCGGCTTCTCCGGGACCAGGCCCTCACAGGCTGCCAGCAACACGACGGCCAGAACCGCTGACATCACACCCAGGCGGCACGAGATCATGGTCGGTCCAACCCGTCGGAAGGCGGTAAGTCCGGAAAGCGGCCGCGCAGGGAGCGAAGCGTTTCGACCAGCGACGCGAGTTCCTCGGGCGGCCGGCCGGCGTCGAAGCTGACCTTTTTCCGGGCGTCGGGCGTCTCCACCTCCACCCACTCCGCGCCCCCGTCGGCACAATCCGGGCAGCCGTAGACGTCCTCGAGCGCCGCGATGCCGCTCGTCTGGACCTGTGCACGCAGCGCGCTCCACGCCTCGGCCGAGAGGTCCAGCTCCTCCACCGTCGTGGGGTACAGCGATGGATTGCCGCTCCGGCGCGTCAGGCGGAGCTCTGTGCGCGTGACGTCCATCTCCTGCTCGCAGTATCCCCGGCACTCGCCGAACGAAATCCCCCAGCGAACGACCGCGCTGTCGGGCAGCGGGTCGAACGGGGACGGATGGCAACTCGCCGTCAGGCCCAGGGTGCTCGCGCCGAGAACCAGGGCTCCGAGTATGAGGCATATCCGCATGGAAGGCTCCGCTGCATGCCGGTCGGGTACGGATCGGGCCTTTTCTTGCGAACGAGCACGCCGCGCCGTGCGTGACAGCACGGCGGTGGTACTGCCGGCCTGCTAGTACCTCCAGCTCGTCACGTCCGCCCCTGCCGGTGCCGTGCGCAGGATCCGCTGCTGCATGAGCGGAAGCACGCGCTGATACGCGGTCTGGCCCGGGAACGCCGGGTCGCCGGAATAGCAGTGCGGCTGGCGCACGCCCCAGGTGAAGGAGCCGTCGTAGTAGGGGTCGGTGGTGCTCTCGAGGAACTGCTCCAACTGCCGGGTCGCCTCCTCGAGATAGAAGGTGTCGGTGTCGCCCATGTAGATGTGGAGCTTGCCCTTCAGCTTGGGGCCCAGCGTCGCCCAGTCCCGCTCCAGGATGTGGCGGATGTCGTAGTTCTCCTTCCAGTACTGGGCGACCTCGGGATCGATGACCCCGGTCCACTTGTCGAACAGGGGCACGGGATAGCCGTCGTCACCCTTGGGCCCGAACACCGCGAAGAAGATGTCCATCTGCTCGCCGGAACGGCCGCGGCTGCCCAGCACCGACTCCAGGTGCGTGAAGTCCCGCTCGGTCATGTAGACCTGGTCGTCGGTGTTCCGCATCAGCGGGCGCACGGCGTCCTTCTTGAAGGTCGTGTGCCCGGGATAGAAGGCGTTCTCGTCCTCGTAGATGTTCACGAGCTGGAAGTAGTTGAAGTCCACCGGATCGGGGCAGAACGTCCAGGTCCCGTTGAACATGTCGGGATAGAACACCTGCCAGGCCAGCGACTCCCAGCCGCCGGTGGATCCCCCGGAGATGGTGCGGGCCCACGGCTCCCCGATCCCCCGGAACTGTTGCTCGACCCGGGGGATGAGCTCCTGGGTGAGCGCATCGCCGTAGGGGCCGTTGTTGGCGGTGTTCACCGCGTACGAGTCGTCGTAGAACGGGGTGGGATGCTGCATGAAGACCAGGATGAAGCGCCCCAGCCGGCCCGAGGTCCAGTCCTGGAAGAGCCGGTACTGGCTCTGCGCCTGCGCCAGTGCCTGTCCGGTCATGCCCTCGTCGGGTGGCGTCTCGCGGAAGCCGTTGAAGGTGCGCGGGAAATGGCCCTGCCAGTACACGACCGGATAGTGGGCGTTCGGGTGCTCGTCGAAGCCCCCGGGAAGCACGACCACGGCGCCGAGGTCCATGTCGTGGCCCCACCACTCGCTCAGGATGTCGCTTTTGAAGCGGATGTGCTTCACGTACTTCGTGTCCGCCGGTGGCTCGACGGCCGGCATCACCTCGCTGAGCGTGATCTTGACCGCTGACGCACTCGACGGATCCACGTGCACCTGCTGGGGCGGGCTGTAGAGGTTGCCCTCCGACTGGTTCCAGTGCTGCCCCTCCCAGTGGTCCATGGGCAGCTTGACGGAGCTTCCGTCGGCCTGGTTGAAGGTCGTGTACACGTTGAGCACGGCCTGCACCCAGTAGTCGCCCGCCGGCAGATCGGCCAGACTCTCTACCGGATACCCGTGCGTCGAGGCGTCGATGACGGCGCTCTGTCCCGGCTCCCATCCCTCCACGTCCACCCCCAGGATCTGCGACGGGTCGGCGCCCCACAGGCCCTGGAAGCGCGGCTCGGGATCGTTGGTCGGCGAGATGACCAGGAGCACGCGGCCATCGAGCGGGCCGCTGGCGAGCTCCGGGGCCACCGAGATCTCGAAGCGGACCGGCGCCTGATCCGTGCCGGCCGGGGCCGCGCACGATGCGGCCAGGAGCAGGGCGAGGCCCAGGACCGGGGTCCGGGTCAGGGAACGGAAGAGACGGGGATTGGCCATGACAGACTCTCGCGGGGCGCTCGGTAAGGGGGGATGCTCGCGCGGGCAACGTGGGCCGCGGCCTCCTACGGCAAGAGGCCGGCCCGGCGAACCGGACCGGCCTCCTGGGACTCGAGGCCCGTCAGCGGCCTTCGCGCACGCGCTCCAGCAGCTCGTCGAGCTCGAAGGGCGAAGAGTTGCCGGTGTAGCCCGTCTGGCGCTCCACCTTGAGCTCCTGCGTGTAGGTCTTGTCGCCCACGGTCAGGGTCACGGTGTAGTTGCCGGGCTCGGCGGTGGGTGCCTGTCCGCCGCCCTGGTTGAAGCGTCGGAAGATGCTGCCGAGCCCGCCGCCGGGGTTGATGAGGTCCGCCAGCTCGCGCATCTGGCCGTAGTTGAAGCCCCCGCCACCCTGGCCGGGGGGCGTCTCGCCGGGACGCTCCTGGAACGCCTCGGGATCGCGGCCTCCGCCGAACCCTCCTCCTCCTCCGAACATGGCGATGGCGGCCTGCGGGCCGGTCTCGCCGGTGATCACGCCCAGCATGCGGTCCAGGAACTGGGCATCCCAGCCGGCTTCCTTGAGCGAGTCCGCGACCACCTTGGCACGGGCTGCCACCCGGGCCTGCTCCTTCTTCTGCGACGGCGACGGCTCGGCCGCCGGCGGAGCCTCGCCCTGGAAGTTCCAGGTCACCTGGTGCAGTCCGGCCGTGGCGGGTCCACTCAAGGTGCGGAACACCTCACCGTCGGGGCCCTTGATGGCGATCTGCACCCGGGGGCCTCGCGCCATGCGGCCTCCGGGACCTCCCGGTCCTGGAGGGCCACCGGCCGGCGGTGCGCCCTGGGCGCTCGCCATGGCGGAGGGGGCCTGGTCCTGCTGCGCGTCGGCCAGCATGCCGGCGGTGCCTTCGCTCACGTAGTACTCGATGACCGCCTGCGAGCCCGGCGTCGGACGGCTGAACCACTGCTGCGCCGTGGACTCACCACCCCGGGCCTCCTCGCCGAACTGGAAGGCCGGCGCCGGCTCGAAGAGGGTGGCGTCGGCGGCCAGGACCCGGTCGTTGAGCTGCTCGAGGGGCGCGATGTTCACGATCCAGATCGAACGGCCGTGGGTGGCCGCGATGAGCTCGTGGTCGCGGGGGTGCACTTCCAGATCGTGCACCGGCACCGTGGGCAGCCCGTTCATGAAGGGCTGCCAGGTGGCGCCCCGGTCCGTGGACACGTACGCGCCCACGTCGGTGCCCACGAAGAGCAGGTTGGGGTTGTGGGGATCCTCCTCGATCACGTGCACGAAGTCGGGGCTGCCGGTGGGCAGGTTGTTGGCGATGGAGCGGAAGCTCTCACCCCCGTCGTCCGTCACGTACACGTACGGCGTGAAGTCGTTGGTGCGGTGGTTGTCGAAGGTCACGTAGAAGCGCTGGTCGCTGTGACCCGACGCCTCGATGCGGCTCACGTAGGTGCCCTCCGGCACGCCGGGGAAGCGTCCGGTCAGCTCCATCCAGTTGTCGCCGTCGTCGTGCGTCACCCACACGCGCCCGTCGTCGGTGCCGGCGTAGATCCAGCCCTGATGGAGCGGCGACTCGTCCAGCGCGACCACGGTGGCGTAGGTCTCGGCGCCGGTGGCGTCGACGGTGATGCCGCCGGTGGTCTCGAGGCTCACCTTCACCTTGTCGGGATCGGCGTAACTCAGATCCGGTGAGATGGGCTTCAGGTGGGTGCCCCAGTCGGTGCTCTTCACCACCATGTTGCCGCCGGCGTAGAAGTGGCTCCGGTCATGCACGGACTGGAGCAGCGGCGTGTTCCAGTTCCAGCGCATGTCGTAGGCCGCCGAGTCCGCCGAGGCGCGCCGCCTGAGGTCCTGGATGCGCGGATCGTTCTCGCTCATCCCCTCGTCCATGAGCGTGACGATGGTGTCCTGATACGGCCGCCACACCTCCTCCCAGTCGGGCTTCTGCAGGCCCCGGCTCTCGCCCGTGGCCGTGTTCACGCGTTGCATGTTGCCGCCCTGCGACTCCACCCAGGCGATGGTGGGATCCACCGGGATCCTGGGCGCTCACGAAGCCGTCGCCGCCGCCGATGGTGGCCCAGTGGTACTTGCCCACCTGGCCCCGGGCGACGCGGCTGGGGCCGCACCAGGTGCCGTTGTCCTGGAGCCCGCCGCACACGCGGTACGGGATGTCCATGTTGTAGCTGACGTCGTAGAACTGCCCGATGGCGATGTTGTTCAGGTAGCTCCAGTTGCCGCCCTTGTCGTAGGTGATGGCCACGCCGCCGTCATTGCCCACCAGCATGCGCGCGGGATCGTTGGGGTCGATCCAGAAGGCGTGGTCGTCGACGTGCACGTCGTTGGTGGTGGCGCCGTAGGTCTTGCCGCCGTCGTTGGAGAACTGGATGGGCGTGGACGAGAAGTAGATGCGGTTCTCGTCACGGGGGTCCACCCGCACCTGCGAGTAGTAGAACGGACGGTTGTCCACGTCGTTCATCTTCTCCCAGGTCGCGCCGGAGTCCGTGGAGCGATAGAGTCCGGTGCCGCCGCTGCCGTCGGCTTCCTTCTCGGCCTCCACCTCGGCGTACATGGTCGAGGGATTCGAGGCTGCGATGGCCAGCCCGATGCGGCCCTTGTTGGCGGTGGGGAAGCCGTTCCCTTCGACCTCGGTCCAGGTGTCGCCGCCGTCGGTGCTCTTCCACAGCCCGCTGCCGGGGCCGCCGCTGTTCAGGAAGTAGGGCCCGCGCACACGCTCCCAGCTCGACGCCCACACCACGTTGGGATCCCGGGGATCCAGGATGACGTCGACGAACCCGGCCTTGTCGCTGATGTGCTTGACCAGCTCCCAGGTGTCGCCGCCGTCCTTCGTGCGGTACAGGCCACGCTCGGGGTTGGAGTCCCAGATGTGGCCGAGCGCCGCGACGTAGACGATGTCGGGATTGGTGGGATGCACTACGATGCGCCCGATGACCTGGGTCTCCTTCAGTCCCTTGAACTCCCAGGTGTCACCGCCGTCGGTGGACTTGAAGATGCCACCGCCGGGCGAGATGGAGTTGCGGGAGTTCCCTTCACCCGTGCCGACCCAGACCTGCTCGGGGTCCGAGGGCGAGATGCCGATGTCGCCCATGGCCGCCACCCGGTCGCCGTTCCATACCAGCTTGAACGTCGTACCGTTGTTGGTGGTCTTCCACACGCCGCCGGCTGCGGAGGCCACGTAGAAGGTCTTGGACGGACTCGGCAGTCCCTCCACGTCGGTGACGCGGCCCATCATGTTGCTGGGCCCGATGGAGCGCCATTTGAACTGCTCCATCATGTCGTCGCTCAGTGGCTGCGTGAGCTGGGCCCGCAGGGCCGGCGCCGTGAATGCCAGGATCGCCAGGGCGGCGAGGGAGGTGATGCGTCGCATGATACTGTCCTGCCCAGGGTGCATGGAGCCGCGCTGCGGAGGGGGCGGCGGACGTGAATCCCAAAGTAGGGGATCGGGGCCGTGAGGCCAGGGTGCCCTGCTCAGTCCGTGGCTCGGTGCCCGTCGACGTCGGGTGCCACCTCGCGCTCCCGCCCGGGGATGGTGGACGGGTTGCCGTCGCGGATGGCGTGGTAGGACGGAGACAGGATCTCGATGTCTGCGTCGGCGAGGGCGTCCTGGAGATTCTCGTGGAGCTGGGAATAGATGCGCGCCATGGCTCCGGGCCGCTCCGTGTAGGCGTTGAGCTCGTACGTGACCGCGTAGTCGCCGAGCGCGGTCTGCAGCACGAACGGCGCCGGGTCCGCCAGGATGTCCGGGGTCCGGCGGGCCGCCTCCTTCATGGCTTCGTGCACCCGGGGCCAGGGCACGTCGTAGCCCAGCGTGAGGCTCGTGTGCAGGATGACCCCGCCGTTTCGGGCCGTCGCGCTGTAGTTCACGATGTAGCTCCCCAGGACCATGGAGTTGGGGATCGTGATCTCCACGTTCTTCGGCGTGCGCAGGCGGGTGACCAACATGCCGCGCTCGACCACGTCACCCAGCGTATCGGCGATCTTGACGCGGTCCCCGATCTGGAAGGGCCGCATGTAGATCATGACCACCCCGCCCACGACGTTGGCCACGGCCCCCGCCGAGCCGAAGGTGAGGAGGAGTCCCAGGAATCCCGCCACGCCCTTGAAGGCCAGCGAATCGCTGTTGGGCAGATAGGGCCAGACCAGGACCACGGCGAAGGCCAGGATCAGGACCCGGACCAGCTTGAAGGTGGGGAGGGCCCATTCCTCGTAGAACCCCGGCATCTTGATGGCGCCGTGAGCGAGCCCCGTGAAGACCAGCTTGACGACCTTGAGGCCGTAGTAGGTCACGACCGTGATGACCGCGATGTAGAAGAGGTTCGGCAGGTAGGCGAGCGCGGCCCGCGACAGGGCCAGCGTGGGCTCCAGCGCCAGCGCCAGAATGCGCTGCGCCAGCAGGCGTGTGGAGGGGAAGAAGCTGAAGACCAGCGGAAAGTAGAGGAACAGCAGGACGGCCGTGACCACCAGCCGTGACGCGCGGGTGAGGAAGAGGAGGGTCGCTTCGATGCGCTCGCCCGAAAGCAGCACCAGCCCCTGGAATCTGAGGCTGGGGAGGTTGTCCTCCTGGAGGCCCCGCACGCGCCGGTAGATCCGGGGATACCAGACCCGCATCAGGCGGATCATCAGGTATAGTCCGACCGTGGCCAGCAGTGTCCACAACGCGCCCAGCAACAGATCCCGCAGGGTGCGCGTGAGGGCGGGAGCCGCGAGGGCCGCGCGCACCGTGGCGGCCATGGAGGCGGCCGTGGCGTCGCTTCCGAGCCCCCGGGCGAGGGTGTCCTGGGGCGTGACCGCCAGCACGCTCTGTGCGCCGACCCAGATCTCCAGGCCGTCGGCGTCCTGGACGACATGCACCGAATCGGCAGGAATTCCCTGGAAGCGCAGCTCTCGGATGCGACTCGTCGCTGCCGCCGCCCGCTGTGAAGGCGAGAACGGTCCGACGGGGCCGAAGAGGTAGGCCAGGGTGTCCCCGCGCACCACCAGCGCCGCCGAATCGGGCCTCGGCGGGTTCGGGACCGTGTCCCGCCGAGCGCTCGCGGCGGGAGGGGCGCTGTCCTGCCGCGCGGGGGGAGGCGTCTGGCCTTCCGCGGGCACGACCAGCAGGCCGCAGGCCGCGGCCAGGGCGAGGAAGGTGCGACGCATCCATGAATCTAGCAGGTTCGATGGGGAAGGCATGCATCGACCACGCGCGCGTGCGCCGGGGCGTGTGCCGGGGTCCGCAGGGTGACGGCGCACGCGCGGTTTCCACGTTCTATGACAAGGGTCCCTCCATCGTCCCGACTGCTGGAGTCCGACATGCTGCATTTCCCGGCTCGCGCGTACCTTCCTGTGGCTCTGACCCTGGCGCTCTGGCCCCTGGGTGCCGGCGCTGGGGCGGTGCCGGCCGCGGCCTCCGTCCAGGCCGCCGCCGTCGCCACGGGGCCGCGGATCGCAGCCGCCACCACCCTCGGCACCATCCACGCCACCATCGACGGAGACGCCCGCACCTGGTACGTGGTCGCCGGACAGGCGTCGGACGGGCCCTGGGCCAGCGGGGCCTGGCTCGAGAGACAGGGCGGCGGTCACCTGATCACCTTCGGGGGGCTGGACGACGAAGATCTGCCCATCGAGACGTTCAGCCGGGGTGGCGGCAACCCGGGCCAGATGTCCATGGGAGACTACCACGGCAGCTCGCTCACCATGGCCGTCACCGTCGACCTGACCTCGTTGCCCCTCCAGGTCGCCCTGCCCGACGACGAGGCGCAGGCCACCGTGATCTACCTGCCGGTGGTGGACATGAGCGACATGAGCGGGATGCTCGCCATGCGCTCCGGACAGGTGGCGGTCGAGGAGGCCGACATCGCTGACGGCAAAGTGCGGATCCGGGGCACGTTCTCCGGGACGTTCGAGCCCATGCAGGGCGGCGACGGGGTCGAGGTCAGCGACGGGAGCTTCGATATCGAGGGGTTGCCGAACGTGAAGGAGATCCAGCCGACCGGCGGATGACATGCCTGTGAGCAGACTTCGGGTCTGGACCGTCGCAGCGCTCGTCTGCGCGGCCCTGCCGAGCACGGTGCGGTCCCAGGAGTGAGCGCAGAGGGTCCCACGACGGTGGTGGCGGCGCCCGCTTCGCCGGCCGAGGGCGAGTCGATCACCCTGACGGCCTCGGTGACCAATCCCTCGGGCTCGATCCTCCGGTATCGGTGGGATTTCGGCGATGGAGAACCCTCCGAGTCCGGCGAGGGCCGGGCCGCGCTCACCCACACGTATCGTGACGACGGCCGTTTCACCGTGACCGTCACCGTCTCGGACGCCGACGGCGCCACGGCCGAGGGGACCACCGAGGTGGAAGTCACCAACGAGGCCCCGGCCGTCGAGGTCCTCACGGGGCCGGACGAGGCGGCCACCGGTGAGCCGGCGGTCCTCGAAGGGCTCGCCCGGGATCCCGGTGTGGATGACGTCCTCACCTACCGCTGGGACTTCGGCGACGGGGAAACGGCCGCGGGCGAGGATCTGCGCCGCACCACCCACGCCTTCGCCGCGCCGGGCGTCTATACGGTGGAGTTGAGCGTGACCGACGACGGCGATCTGTCCGATACCCGCGTGGTCACGGTGTCCGTGGACCGGACCTTCCGTTTCGACATGTCCGGGGCCGTGGGCGGGACCATCGAGGGGGGATTCGAGGATCGACCGGGCTTTCTGGCGCACGGGGGCGGCGATTCCCGGGAGATCCCCGACGGCTACTGCCAGCTCACCGTCACGGCCGGCGACGAGGGCAAGATGGTCATCCTCGCGGGGCAGCTTCCGGAGCCCATCGAACCGGGAGTCTATCCGGTGGCCCGCAGGGGCGGACCGGGCACGGTTGCGGTGCAGGATCTCCAGTGCGGGAACCCGGGCGTGGATTGCTCCGGAGGGCTCTGGCGCGGGGCCGGCGTCTCCGGCTCACTCCGGCTGACCGAGGTCACGGCGGAGCGCATCGCAGGCGAGCTCAGCGCCGGAATGCAGTTCGGAGACGCGGCCTATCAGATCACGGGCTCGTTCGTGTCGGCCCCGAGCAGCATGGCGGGCATCGCCCTGGGGCTGAATCCCGCCTGCTTCCGGGCTGAGCGCTTCGCCGTCGACACCCATCATCCCGACCTCGATCAACCGAACGTGGACCCCGGGGATCCCCGGATCGAGGTCACCTTCACCGACGACGTGGACCCGGCAACGGTGAACGACGCCACCTTCGTGGTGGAGACGCAGACGACGACGGGGACGATCCGGCGTACGCGGAGATCGACGGGGCCGTGGACTTTCCCGACGGGCGCACCCTGCGCTTCACGCCGGCTCTGGATCTCCCGGACGGCGTACTTCCGTGCGTGCGCGTGCGGGGAGGCAGAGACGGGGTCCAGAGCGTGGCGGGGGACACGCTTGAGCTTCCTGCGTCCGCCGGCGAGGGTGGCGGGGTGACCGACACCCGCACCTCACGAGCCTGCTACGGCGGGGGCCGGCCGTGGCCCCGGGCCTACGAGTGGGGGTTCGCCACCATGGTGGAGCCCGACGACGTGCGGGTGGAGCTCTTCCAGGTGGCCCGCATCGGCGAGCGGGGTCACCGGGTCGGGGGCGGGAGTGATGCCCTCCGGTGCCGTCGCGCTGCCGCTCGGCGAAACCTATACGCTCCCCGGGGGGCATGCGGTCACGGTTCACGGGGTGGAGCGGGACGTGGAGGGGGAGCTCGAGATGATGGGCGCCACGGACTCGGTCCGGGCAGCGGTGTCGACGTGGAGGTGTGCGCCGGCTCGAGCGACCTGCCTCTCGCCATGACGCAGGGCGGGATGTTCGGCCTCTGGTCGCGGGCGCCGGGGAGACGCACCACGGGTGGAGCGGGCAGGGGATCGCCTGGCAGGGCGAGCCCACCTTCGGGCGTTCCATGATGGACGGGGAGCTTCCGGCCGGGCAGTGCGTGCGGGGCCCGATTCCGGTGGCCGAACCCACACGCGGATCGTTCGACGCCGCGGTCCTGGACACCCGTACCGGTGGGCTCGGCCTGCCGGCGGACCTCCAGGTCCTGGTGGCCTGGGTGCTCGAGAGCGGCTGAGCCGGCCCCCGGGGCTCTTTCGCGTCGTCATGCGAGCGCGTATCCCTCGTATGTTGTGACCGACATCCGTTCAATGCTCCGCGCCATGGCCCGATCCTACCTCATGTCGTTTCGCCTTCCGCTGATGGCGGTGCTCGCGGTCGCGCTGCTGCCCGCCGGCGCGCCGGCCCAGGAACGCCCCGACACCATCAAAGGCATCGTCTTCGACGAGGTGGCCAAGACGCCGCTGTCCGGCGCCACCGTGGTGCTCCTCAACGAGAGCGAAGGCACACCGGTGGCCACCGCGCGCTCGGATGCGACGGGCCGCTACCGGGTCCCCGTGTCCAGCGGCACCTACTGGCTCGTCGCAAGCCACCCGGGCTATGCGTCGTCGCCGCCGCTTCCGGTGAGTTGGGGCACCGCCGCCGGCGGCGCGGGCAACATGGACGGGGTGCTCCTGAACCTGCGCACGCTGGACCGCCAGGCCATCGAGATCCAGGCGCGGGCCGAGGCCGACGCCGGCCCGGCACGGGTCCTGGGCCGGGTGCTGGACGGCGAGAACGGACGGCCGTTGGTGGATGCCGAGATCCGACTCGAGGGATCGGGGCTCACCACGGTGACCGACGAGAACGGGATGTTCGCGCTCCCCGAGGTCCCCGCCGGGCTCCAGGTGGTGCACGTCCAGCACCTGGCGTACGGCGAGCAGACCAGGGAGTTGGTGGCCGAGGCAGGCACCGCGTACGAGATCCAGGTGCACATGTCGCCCGCAGCCATGGAGATCGAGGGCATCGAGGTCTCGGTGGTGTCGCAGATGCACTTCCGGCAGCTCCAGATGCTCCAGGACCGTATGAAGCGCGGCCTGGGCGGCAGCTTCGTGCTGGCCGAAGACCTGAAGGAGCAGGCCTATCCGCTCCTGCCCGAGGCCCTCAGGATGGTTCCCGGGCTCACGGTGAAACGGCAGGGGGCGCACGGCTGGCACCTCACCGTCGATCGGTGCGCAAGCAAAGCCAACGCCCAGACGCCGGTGATCTACGTGGATGGCGTGAAGGTCTACCGGCCCTCCAGCGGTGATCCCATGAGCATCCTCAACGAGATCGCATCGACGGATGTGGAGGCCATGGAGGTCTACAAGGGCGCCTCGTCGGTGCCGCCCGAGTTCTCGGGCTCCGACGCCGCCTGCGGTGCCATCGTCATCTGGACGAAGCGGGGGGGATGATGGAGGAGGAGGATCGGACCCGGATCGCCAGGAAGCGGGCGCTGGGCATGCTCGCGCTGCTGCTGGCGGCCCTCGTTTTCATCGCCTTCTCCGACGATCTGTTCTACGTGGTGGGCATGAGCATCATCGTCGTGCCGGCGTCGCTGATGGTCTACCGCGAGCTCCGCCGCCCGGATCGGCTCCTGCAGGTGAGCGAGGGCGAGGTCGTGCGGCGGACCATGGCTCGAGCGGAGGAGAGTGACCGCGTGGCGCTGCCTTCCGACCCCGCGGAGTTGCTGGCCCGCAAGCTGAGCCTTCAGGAGGACCTGGATCGGCTTCAGCCTCCCAGTGCGCTGAGTCGTTTCATGCGGCGGCACGGCCATGTCGTCTTTTTTTCCTTCGGTGCGTTGTTCGCCGCGGTGTGCGTGCCCGTCGGAATCCTCAAGGAGGACATCGAGGCCGTGCAGTTGGGCGTGAGCGTATCGGTCGTCTGGTCGGGCTTCGGGTTCCTGCTGCGATTCCTGGAGACGCGGCGCCGACGGGCCGAAGACCGGCTCACGGCCGAGCTCGCCGAGCTGGAGCGCCTCGCCGGCGCGGCGGAGCCTGGTCCGGCGCTCCCCACGTCCGATCGATGACCGACCGAATGCTGGTGCCGGAGGGCGCGTCGATGGTTCCGGACGCAGGGGTTGAAGACGAAGAAGAGAGTGTCCGCAAGGCTCGCAGGCGGGCGGCGTGGGGGCTCGCAGGGTCAGCCCTGCTGCTCGGCTCGCTCGCCTTCGCCCGCGACCCCTGGGAGGTCGTGGGCGTGGGCCTGCTCCTCATCCCGGCGACCTTGTGGAGCTACCGCGAGCTGCGGCGGCCAGCCGACCTGCTCCAGGTCACGCCTGCCGAGATCGTCGCCCGAACCCTCGAGGGCGAGGGAACGGTGGCGCTACCCGGACCCGAATCCCGGCCGGAGCGGGCCGATCGGCTGCTGCGCCTCCAGGACGAGCTGGATCGCCTGGAGAAGCCTGAGAGCATGACGGGGCGCTTGCTCGACGCCGTCCTCCTCTGGGGCGCGATGGTGCTGACCCTCCTGCTTGGCCTGGTGGCGATCCTGGGTGGCGTGTTGGCCGAGTCTTTGTCCTTGGTGATCCTGGGCACCGCGGGCGGGGCGACATCCGGTGGCCTCGGCATGGTCCTCCTGCGCCAGGAGAAGCGCCGCCGCGAGGCGAAGAAGATCCTGGAAGAGGAGATCGCCGCGCTCCGGGACAAGCCCGATCTCCGCCTTCCCCCATGAGGCACCGAGCAGCCCGTCTGGCCACCACGCTGGTGGTGAGCCTCGCCCTGGTCGCCTGCGGTCGTGAGGCTCCCACCACGCCCAACTTCCCGCTGCTCCAGTGGATCGACGTGAGTCCACGCTCGGTGGACATGCTGATCGGCGACACGGTGCGGCTGACCGCCAAGGGCCTGAGCAAGGACGGCTCGGACGTGCCGGTGGATCCGACGTGGGAGAGCTCCGAGCCCTCGCTGGCGTCCGTCGACGCGGAGGGGCTGGTCACGGGCCTGGCAGCCGGTGCGCTATCGGTGTCGGCGGTCGAAGGGGCCGTCTCGGGATGGGCTGGCGTGCGCGTGCTGGATCCGGCGGCGGTGGAGGAGCTCCAGATTCTCGTGGCGCTCCCGGTGGGGGAGCAGGGCACGGCCTATCAGGCGTCGTTGCGCGCCGTCGGCGGGAGCGAGCCGTACACCTGGTCCAAGCAGGGTGGCGAGTTGCCTCCGGGCCTCGCTCTCTCGGAACAGGGCGTCATCTCGGGCACGCCGGGAGGCTGGGGCACCTTCACCTTCAAGGCGCAGGTACGCGACGCTGCCGGCGCCACCGCCGAGGAGGAGATCGACCTCGAGATCGCCGGTGTGCCGGTCCACATCACCACCACCGTGCTGCCGCCCGCCACGGTGGGCGCACCGTATCGAGCACCCCTCGAGGCCGAGGGCGGCGACGGCTCGGGGTACCTGTGGTTCTCCGTGATCGACCTGGGGCTCCCGCCGCCGGGGATTACCCTGCACGGCGCCTCCGCGACCGTCGCGGGCACGCCCACCGAGGCGGGCGACTTCACCTTCGGGGTGGAGGTGCACTCCGGTGGCGCGCTGGACCGGCGGCCGATCCAGCTCAGCGTGTTGCCGGCCACCGTGCATCTGGAGACACGCGTACTTCCCGGCGGCCATGCTGGCGATGCGTACGCGGCGACGCTGGTGGCCAGCGGGGCGAAGGCAGGCGAAGTGTATTCCTTCAGCGTCTTCGACGGTGCCTTGCCGCCGGGTCTCGAGCTGAACGAGTCGACGGGCGCCATCGAGGGCACACTCGCCGGCTCGGCGGCGGGTGTCTACGTCTTCAGGGTCCTGGTACGGGCCGGCGACGTCACGGCGGCGCGTGTGCTGGCGCTTGCCGTCTCGTCGCACGCCGCCAGCGCCTACAACCTCACCGTGGCCCTGACGGGTTCGACGCTACCGACGGAACGCCTGCGCAGGGTGCTGTCCGGTGCCGTCGACCGCTGGGAGTCCGTCATCACCGGTGATCTGTCCGACGTCAGCTTCTCGGCGACGGAGTTCGGCGCCGAGGACTGCGAGGGCTTCGGCCCCGCGCTCAATGGCGTCTCGGTGGACGACATGGTGCTGGTGCTGAACGTGCTGCCCGCCGACGACGAGGTCAGCGGCATCGCCGAGGGCGGACCCTGTGCGGTGCGCCCCGGCCGCGGACTTCCGAGCCTGGGGGTGGTCACTCTCGATGCCGACGACATCGGCCAGCTTTCGGAGCTGCAGCTACAGGCGCTCCTCGTCCACGAGACCGCCCACGCGCTGGGGTTCGGAACGCTGTGGAGCTCCGGAGGTCGGACGCTCCTGTCCGGTAGGGGAGGAGACGCGCCGCGCTTCAACGGCCCCCTGGCGGTGGCCGCGTACCAGAGCCTCGGCGGCACCGAAGCAGGCGTGCCCGTGGAGGCGGAGGGCGGCGTCGGCACCCGTGACGCGCACTGGGCCGAGGCGGTGTTCGACACGGAGCTCATGACGCCCTATCCCGAAGGCTCGGCCGTGGCTCAGCCCCTGTCGGTCATCACCGCGGCGGCCATGGGCGACCTGGGCTACCAGGTGGATCTCGGGGCGGCCGACGACTTCGTCCTGCCTGCTGCCACCGCCGTGGCCCGGCGCCGCTAGCGCCGTCCAGCGAGCCGCGACCAACGAGCTCGACGCCCCGGGCGCTCCGTCGCTCGCATTCCCGCCGAAGCATGCAGGAGTCCCATCCACCCCTTGACGGATTTCGGGGCGTTTCCGCGGAGACGTCCGGACCCCGGGATGCAAGTCTCCGGAGACACGCCTGGATGGGCCTGTGACGTGTCCGGAGCGCGTTCCGGGGCTCGTGCGGCCTCTGCCTGCGACCGCGACCGTCCTGGACCCCTTCAGGAGGCCCCGAAATCCCATGGTTATATTACAGAAGTCATTGTGCATCTTGTGGTTAGACTCTGTCATGGGGGCGTTTCATGGGTTCCGGGATCTCCACCGCTCTTCGTCCGGCCTACGGTGATGTCGACACGGGTGGAGGGCACGCGGGGGATGTCAGCCCGCTCCCCGCGCCGAGGCGCGCGCATCTCCACCTCGTGGTTCGTGAGCGGGGCCCGGACG
Organism: uncultured Gemmatimonadales bacterium; assembly: GCA_963809895.1. Classification (GTDB taxonomy): domain Bacteria; phylum Gemmatimonadota; class Gemmatimonadetes; order Longimicrobiales; family Gaopeijiaceae; genus Gaopeijia. The sequence goes on from CAWELD010000003.1 coordinate 37,726, forward strand.
ACGGCCCGGGCGTCGATCCGATGTCGATGTCCATGGCGACGCCGACGCCCTCGAGGCGCTGGAAGACGAGATCGTCGTTCTGGCCAGTCACATCCATGCGGCCGAACACCGGCTTCTGCTCCTGCTCGCGGACTTCGACAAGCGCGGCGGCTGGAAGCTGGCCGGCCACCGCAACTGCGCCGAGTGGCTCCACTTCCGCACCGGGATCGCCAGGGGTGCGGCCCGGGAGAAGGTGAGGGCGGCCCGAGCGCTCGAGAAGCTGCCCCTCACTTCCGACGCCATGTCCCGCGGTGAGCTGAGCTTCTCCAAGGTGCGGGCGATCACGCGACTGGTCGACGATCTGAGCGACCCCGAGAAGCCCGACGCCGAGGCCGAGCTCGTGGACGTCGCCAGGCAGGTCACCGCGGCGAGCCTCGAGAAGATCGTGCGAGGCTGGGGCGTGCTGAGCGGGCTCGACGAGACCGAGCTCGAGCGCCGGCGCCATCGTTCGCGCTACCTGTCCGTCGCTCCCGACGGAGAGGGGATGTACGTGGTGCGCGGGAAGCTGGACCCGGAGGTGGGAGCGTTGCTCATGCGAGCCCTGGACGCCGCCGGTGACGCCCTGTTCCGCGACGGCGAGGATTGGGCTCCTGTCGGCGGCACCCGCGGCCCACGTGCCGAGGAGATCAGCCCTCGGCAGCGGCGGGCCGACGCCGCGGGGCTCCTGTGCGAACGGGCCATGGCGATGGGCTTCGGGCGCGGAGTGGAGGATGCGGACGGCGCACACCAGGACGGCGCCGTCCAGGACACCGACACAACCCCGCGCGACGCGCCCATCTCCGGCACCAAGGCCGAGCGCTACCAGGTCGTGCTGCACGTCGACATGGACACGCTGACCGGAGAGGACGAGTCCGACCACTCGCCGGATGCGAGCGGTGGCCGCTCCCACCTCGAGGACGGCACGCGCGTTTCCGCGGAAACGTCCCGCAGGCTCTGCTGCGACGCCGCGGTCGTGAAGGTCACCCGCGGCCCTGACGGCTCGGTCCTGGACGTGGGCCGGAAGACGCGGACCATTCCACCCGCCATCCGCCGCGCTCTGGAGGTCCGCGACGGCGGCTGCCGGTTCCCGGGGTGCGGCCTGAGGTTCGCCGACGGCCATCACATCATCCCCTGGAGCCTGGGCGGGCCGACCTGCCTGTCCAACCTCGTTCTGCTCTGCCCCCATCACCACCGCTGCGTCCACGAGGGCGGCTTCACGGTGCGCATGCGTTCCGACCAACGTCTTCGGCGAGCGGCGCCCCTTCGTTCCAGTTCTACGACCGCACCGGCTGGCCACTCCCCGACTCCGCGCCGCTTTCCAGGCTGGAGCCGGGCGCCGTCGCACGCCTCCTGGATGAGAACCGCCGGAACGGAGTCGACCCCGAATGGAACACGCCGTCGGCCACCTGGAAGCGGGACGCCGACATCCCCTGGACGGTGGAGGCCCGCTTGCGCCAGGCGCTGGACCCGGCGTAGCGGAGGCTGGCTGCGACTGACCAGGCTTGGCCGAGCCGGCCGGGCTGCGGCCAGCTTCGGCTCGCCTACCGCTAACGCCCTTCCCGCGAGGCGTTCGCTACGAACAGGATCATCCGCAGGAACCCCGCCTGCCGGGGCAGCTCGCGCTCGCCGGTGGGGAACCCGTTGGCTCGCAGGATGAAGGCCATCACGTCGGCCACCTTCTGGCGGCTGAGCGCCCCGGGATTGTCGGCGGGCATGGACACCTTGATGCGGTCCAGCATGTCGGCCAGCGAGACCCCGTTCCAGTTGGCCAGGAAGGCCCCGCCGGTGAGGGCGGGGGCGGTGTCGATACCTCCCAGCGAGGGACCGTGGCAGGTGATGCAGGTGGTGCCGTACACCTCGCGGCCCCGCTCGGCCTGGGCCTCGGTGTAGACGCCGTCCTGGGTGCTCTGCTCCTGCGCCGCCAGGGGCAGCGCGAAGGCGACGAGGAGCAGGAGCGCGCCCAGGACGGAGCGCAGCGCGGGTGGGTCGTCGTGCACGGGTGTCCTCAGTTCTCGGGAAGGGCGTAGGCGATGTACTCGCCCGAGTACGGCCCGCCGCTCACGGCCACCACGATGTACTGGCGGCCGTCCACCATGTAGGTCATGGGCGAGCCACTCTGGGGCGCGGGCATCCACACGGCGCCCACCTGCTCACCGGTGGCCTTGTCGTAGGCCCGGAGCATGGCGCCCCGCGGATGGTCCGCGGTGGTGGTGACCTGAGGATCGCCCAGGATCACCAACGTCTTGGTCACCACCAGCCCCACGCTGCCCCGCTGCCCGGTCTTGGGGATGTCCATCCCCTTCAGGGCAGGGTGATTGCGGACGTTGTCCGGCGTGTCGCCGTGGGGTACCTGCCAGAGCAGCTCGCCCTGATCCAGGTCGATGGCCGCGAGCAGGCCATAGGGCGGCTTCACGATGGGCAGGCCGTCTACGCTCAGAGACGGCGCCGACCGCCTCGGCTCATCGGACGGAGGAGGCACGTACGACGGCTCCTTCGGCGCATCGGGGTTGGAGCCGGTGCCCGCCGCCACACGCAGTCGGAAACGCTCGCCCACCACGCCGGCCTGATACGCCAGGTCACTGAATCCCTCCGGCGGCGGCGCCACCGACAGCCCCGACACGTAGGAGTTGGCGGCCTGGGCGTAGACGATGTGCGTCTCCGGATCGTAGCCGCCTCCGGGCCAGTTGGTGCCGCCGCTGGCGTTCCCCACCACGATGGCGCCGGCGATCCCGTCCACGGTGCCCACCACGGGCGGGTTGTAGATGGGTCCGAGCTTGTAGTGGGACAGGATGTCCAGTGCCTCCGCACGCATCGCCGGCGTGAAGTCGATGACGTCGTCCGGCACCTTCAGGTAGTTGCGGGCGTAGGCCGCGGGCTTCGTGGGGATGGGCTGCGTGGGTGCGTACCACTCGCCGGGCACGTCGCCGGCGGGCATGGGGGTCTCCTCGATGGGCCACACCGGCTCGCCCGTCACCCGATCGAAGACGTACAGGAAGCTCTGCTTGCTGGGCACCGCCACCGCCTTGATGTCCCGTCCGTCCACGGTGATGTCGGCCAGGATGGGCGCCGACGACATGTCGTGGTCCCAGATGGCGTGGTGCACGAACTGGAAGTGCCACAGGCGTTCACCGGTATCCAGCTTCACCGCGACCAGGCTCTCGCCGAACAGGTTGTCGCCGGGGCGCGCGCCGCCGTAGAAGTCCGAGGTCGGCGACTCCACCGGCAGATAGACGATCCCCAGATCCTCGTCCACCGTGATCTGGGTCCACACGCCGGTGTTGCCGTTGTTGGCCCACGAGTCGTCGAGCCAGGTGTCGTTGCCGAACTCGCCGGGCCCGGGGATGGTGTTGAAGGTCCAGACCAGACGCCCGCTGTGGACGTCGTAGGCCCGCACCAGGCCCTTGGAGTTGTTGGACGTCTCGACCGTCATGCCCTCCTTCATGGCCGAGCCCACGATCACCATGTCCTTCACCACCGTCGGGGTGGAGTGGAGCCCGATCTCGCCGGTCTCCAGGTCGATCTGCTCGCCGTCGCCCTTGATGACGCCGACCTTCAGGTCCACCACGCCGTTGTCGCCGAACGCGGGGTCGGGCACACCGGTAGCCGCATCCAGCGAGACCAGCCGGTAGCCCGGCGTCACGTAGATCACGCGGGCGTTGCCCTGCCCGTCGGTCCAGTACGAGAGCCCGCGTCCGGAGAGCTGGCGCGGCGCGTAGCCGCCCCGGGCGCCCTCGCGCATGCTGTACATCCAGATGAGCTCGCCGGTCTTGGCGTCCAGGGCGATGGCGGCGCGCCGCGTGCCGGCGGTCGTGTAGAGCACGCCTCCGACCATGAGCGGGGTGCCCTCGAGCTTGTATTCGGGGCGGTTGCCCAGGTTGTCGGTCTTGAAGCTCCAGGCCACCTCCAGGTCGTCGAAGTTGCTGGCGTCGATCTGGTCCAGCGGCGAGTAGCGGGTGCCGCGCACGTCGCCGGTGTAGGAGGGCCACTCGCCGTTGGCGGTGCTGGGCATCCCGGACGCGGTGGCGCCTCCCTCCATCCCTCCGTCGCCGGCGTCGGCGCAGGCTGCCAGGAGCAGGGATCCCATGGCCAGAAGGGCGGAGGCCTGGATCCTTCGACGTAGCGTTCGCGACATGGTCAACTCCGGGTGTGGTGCCGGCTCCCGCGACATGGACGGGGAAGCCTCGGTGGGTGCAGAGTCTATGGGCTGCCCGGGCCCTCCGGCCAGCGCGTCAGTTCCCCCTGGGCACGTACTTCCTCAGGCGTCGCGGGCCCACTTCGGCGCCGTAGACGGTGCCGTCGGCGCTCACGGCCACGCCTTCGGCGCCGCTGGTGGCGGAGTGGTCCGGGTCGGGCTCGGGGTCGGGGATGAAGGCGGTCACCACGCCGTCCCGGACGCTGCCGACGCGGATGCCACGCTTCACGCCGGGATTCCGTGCGGTGTTGGATTCCGAGTCCGCCACGTACATGACGTCGTTGTGGTCGATGAAGATGCCGCTGGGGCGCCCGAACTGGGTCCAGGTGGCCAGGTGGTTGCCGTCCTGGTCGAAGATCTGGATGCGGCTGTTGGCCCGGTCGCCCACGAAGAGCCGGCCCTGGGAGTCCATGGCCAGCGCATGGGGATCCCGGAACTCGCCGTCGGCGGTGCCGGTGCGTCCCCACGCTGTGATGAAGCTGCCGTCGGCGGCCAGCTTGACGATGCGGTTGTTGCCGTCGGCGCCGTGGCCGTCGGCCACGAAGATGGAGCCGTCGGGCGCCACCAGCACGTCGGAGGGCTGATTGAAGGTGTCGGGGCCGTCGCCGGCCACGCCGGCCTTGCCCAGGCTGCGGAGCAGGCGCCCGTCGGGGCTGAACTCGTGGACCTGGTGTCCCTTGCCCTCGCCCCCCCGGGCGTCGGTGACCCACACGTTGCCGTCGGCGTCCACGAACATCCCATGGGGCCACAGCAGCACGCCGGCGCCGAAGCTCCGGAGCGCCTCGCCGTCGGGAGAGAAGAGGATGATGGGATCGACGTCGGGCGAGTCCGCGCAACTGTTGGCGCCGCAGCGCTCCGCCACCCAGATGTCGCCGGTGGGGGTGGTGAAGACCGCGCTGGTGGAGCCCCAACTCCGGCCACCGGGCAGGTGCGCCCAGTCGTCGATGGCCCGGTACGGATTGTCCTGGGCGGCGGCGTTCGCCGGGGCCAGGGCCGAGGCGGTGGCCGCCGCGGCCAGCGCGAGCACGAGACCGAGGGCCTGTCGATCCGGAAGGGGCATGTCGGTGTCTCCTTGGGGGGATGCGAAGCGGCGTAGCGCCAGCCAGCCACCGCCGGCGATCAGCGCGGCGAGGGCCAGCGCGCCCGCTCCTGCGGACAGGGTCGCCCACGGCAGGTCGTACTGGAGCAGGATCTGGCCCCGCGCCGTCATCCAGTGCCACGCCGTGTGGGCCACCAGCGCCGACAGGATGATGCTCCCCACGCGGGCCTCCACCACGAAACGGAAGAGGAGCGCCAGCGCCGGGATCAGCGCGGACAGCACCAGGAGCTGGCCCAGCTCCACGCCCAGGTTGAACGACAGGAGCGAGGTCAGGAGGTGGCCACCGGCGAACTGGAGCGTCTCGCGCAGGGCGAAGGAGAACCCGAAGCCGTGCACGAGACCGAAGCCGAAGGCGTAGATCCAGCGGCGCTCCAGCTTGGCGCCGGCGATGTTCTCCAGCGCCATGAAAACGATGGAGGCGGCGATGAGGGTCTCCACCAGCGGTGGGAACCAGAGTCCCGACGGCGCCAGCCCGTACGCCGACGCGGCCAGCGTGACGGAGTGGGCCACCGTGAAGGCGGTCACCACCGAGACCAACGAGCGCAGCCGCCGCACGGGAATCACCAGGCACAGCAGGAAGAGCAGGTGGTCGAGGCCGTGCAGGATGTGATCGAAGCCCAGCGCGACGAAGCGAAGGGCCGCCTGGTACCAGTGCGGGTCCAGGCGCACGATCCCCGGGTCGCCCACGTACTCGTAGGCACGCTCTGGACCGTCGGCGGGCACGAAACGCAGCACCGTCACGACGCGGAGGCCCAGGCGGGCCAGGGCCGGCCGCACGGAGAAGTCCGAGGCGTCGGAGGTGATGGGGTACTCGAGGAGCACGTCCATCATGGCCTGACGCCAGTAGAGGTTGGTGCTTTCGGTGAGCGGCGGCGCGTCCATGTGGGTCAGCGCGCTCCGGAACGCGCCGAAGGAGCGGTCCGAGGGCAGCGACACGCGCACGGCGGACACCTCACCGGCGGGAAGCCGCCGGCCGTCCTCGTAGACCGCCATCTCGTTGGCGAGCCAGACCGTGGCCGCGGTCTTCAGCTCGGGACCGGCCTGGGGGATCTCCAGGTAGCCCGGTCCCCGCAGCGGCAGCTCCACGTCCCGCATGGCTTCCAGGGGCACCCTCATGAGCACCTGGAGCCGGTCGTGGTCGGGGTGCACGAAGGCCCGGACCAGGACATCCACCGGGATGTCGTGGGGCGGCGGAGGCCCGGACAGCGCGCTGGCAGGCAGGAGGAGCCCCGCACCCACCAGGCACGCGCCGAAAACAGCCAACTTCGTACGCCGCACGAATCCTCCTGCCGGGAGAGGGGGTGCCGGCAACGGCCGGCCCGGGCACCAGAAGGGTCACGAGGAGGCCAATATACACCTCGTCGCCGGACGTGCGACCGCCGCCCGCTTTCGGGGGCCGCGGTGCTCGACCTATACTCCCCGCCGCCACGGTGTCCCTCCGTTCCGCCGGTGGGCACTCCGACGTCCCTCCCCGTCGCGAGGTCGAGCATGAAGCGGATGCCCGCATCGGTCCTGTGCCTGGTCCTGGCCGCCTTCGCCACGTCCTGCGGCGGTGCGCCACCTGACGGTCGCCGGCGCCATGGAGGACGGTGCGCAGGCGACGGCCCAGGATGCTACCATGGCGCCCACGTTCGAGGTGGATCCGCTGTGGCCCAAGCCGCTGCCCAACCACTGGGTGTTGGGCTCGGTGATCGGGGTGTCGGTGGACTCCAGGGATCACGTCTGGATCATCCACCGCCAGGGATCCCTCAATGCCCGGACCGAGATCGGTGCGGCCGCCGATCCACCCACGGGTGAGTGCTGCGTACCGGCGCCCAACATCCTGGAGTTCGATCCCGAGGGGAACCTGGTGCAGGCGTGGGGCGGGCCCGGCGAGGGCTACGACTGGCCCACCTCGAACCACGGCATCACCGTGGATCCCATGGACAACGTCTGGATCGGGGGCAACGGGCCGCAGGATGCCCACATCCTGAAGTTCGCCCGCGACGGCACCTTCCTCATGCAGCTGGGCAAGCCGGGCCAGAGCTCGGGGAGCAACGACACCATCAACTTCGGGCGGGTCGCCAAGATCGCCTTCGATGCCGAGGCCCACGAGGCCTACGTGGCCGACGGCTACGGCAACAAGCGCGTGGTGGTGCTGGACATGGACACCGGGGCCTTCAAGCGCTACTGGGGGGCGTACGGCAACCGACCCGACGACGCCAACCTGGGGCCCTACGATCCCTCCGCGCCTCCTGCGCAGCAGTTCCGGAATCCCGTGCACTGCGCCATGCCCTCCGACGACGGGCTGCTCTACGTGTGCGACCGCCCCAACGACCGCATCCAGGTCTTCCAGAAGGACGGTACCTTCGTGCAGGAGATGTTCGTGGCTCCCGAGACCCTGGGCGACGGCTCCACCTGGGACATCGCCTTCTCCCGGGATCCCGAGCAGACCTACATCTACCTGGCCGACGGCAAGAACGAGAAGGTCTACGTCATCCTGCGGAGCGAGATGAAGATCCTCACGAGCTTCGGCGACGGCGGACGCCAGCCCGGGCAGTTCTTCGCCGTGCACAGCATCGCCACCGACTCGAAGGGCAACATCTACACCACCGAGACCTACGAGGGGAAGCGGCTCCAGAAGTTCGTCTACAAGGGTATGGGCCCGGTCACGGCCGAGAACCAGGGCGTCGTGTGGCCGGAGGGGGCGCGCTGACGACTCAGCCGACGGGCACCTCGGGGGTGTCGATGAGTGACACCGCCTCGTCGATCTCCGCCTGGGTGAGCTCGTGCCGCTCGAGCTTGCCGGCGAAGTAGTCCTGGTAGGCCGACATGTCGAAGTGGCCGTGGCCGCACAGGTTGAAGAGGATCGTGCGAGCCTTGCCCTCCTCCTTGGCCCGCTCCGCCTCGCGGATGGCGCTGGCGATGGCGTGGTTGGCCTCGGGCGCCGGGATGATCCCCTCGGCCCGAGCGAAGCTCACGCCCGCTTCGAAGCTCTCGAGCTGATCCACCGCCTCCGCGTCCATGAGTCCGTCCTTGAGGAGCTGGCTCACGATGACCCCGGCGCCGTGATAGCGGAGACCGCCGGCGTGGATCTTGGCCGGGACGAAGGTGTGGCCCAGCGTGTACATGGGCAGGAGCGGCGTCATGCCCACCGTGTCGCCGAAGTCGTAGCGGAACACGCCCCGGGTGAGCTTGGGACACGACGTGGGCTCGCTGGCGAGGCACCGGATCGAGGCGCCCTCGGTCAGGTTCAGGCGCAGGAACGGGAAGGCCAGCCCCGCGAAGTTGGAGCCGCCGCCGAAGGGCGCGATCACCACGTCGGGGCGTTCTCCGGCCATCTCCATCTGGACGAGCGCCTCTTGCCCGATCACCGTCTGGTGCAGGAGCACGTGGTTCAGCACGCTGCCCAGGGAGTACTTGGTGCCGTCGTCGGTGGCCGCGGCTTCCACGGCCTCCGAGATGGCGATGCCGAGGCTGCCGGGAGAGTCCGGATGCTCCGCCAGGATCTTCCGGCCCGCTTCGGTCTCGTCGCTGGGTGATGCCACCACGTCGGCGCCCCAGGTGTTCATCATCAGCTTGCGATAGGGCTTCTGCTCGTAGCTGATCTTCACCATGAACACCCGGCACTGGATGTCGAAGAGCTGGCAGGCCAGCGCCAGCGCGCTCCCCCACTGTCCGGCGCCGGTCTCGGTGGTGATGCGCTTTACGCCCTCGCGGGCGTTGTAGAAGGCCTGCGCCACCGCGGTGTTGGGCTTGTGCGAGCCCGCCGGGCTCACGCCTTCGTACTTGTAGTAGATGTGGGCGGGGGTATCGAGGAGCTTCTCCAGGCGGCGGGCCCGGTAGAGCGGGGTGGGCCGCCACAGCTTGTAGACGTCCCGGACCTCTTCCGGGATCTCCACCCAGGGCTCGGCGCTCACCTCCTGCTGGATGAGTCCCATGGGAAAGAGGGGCGCCAGGGCCTCGGGGCCGATGGGCTCGCGAGTCGCCGGGTTCAGGGGCGGCGCCGGCTTGTTCGGCATGTCCGCCACGATGTTGTACCAGCGCTCGGGGATGTCCTTCTCGTCCAGCAGGTACTTCGTCCTTCCGCTCATGTCGGTGGGCTTCCGTCACGGGGTGTCGTGGACGCCCGTGGGGCGTCGTCGTGCGGGGGGATTGATGCCGCTTCGGAGTGCCGCCGTCAAATCCGCCAGGCCGAATTCCCGGGTTCGCGGCAAGAGCGTAATGCCCCCGTTCCGGCGCCGTATTGGCACTGGACCACATCGAGACGTGGTCGGACCCGAGCGGACCCTCCCGTTCGATGGCGCCATGGTGAGGCCTCATGCGTAGCGGACGAAAGTGGTTGGGAAGCGCGGGACGGGTATTGCTCGCGACTGCGGCGCTGACCGCATGTGACAGTCCGACCGAGCCGGGTGTGACCGTTTTCGCCGATGGCGAGGGCTACGGGTTTCCTCAGCTGGACGAGGGCGACTTCATCGTCCAGTTCGCGTTCCAGCCCGACGAGACGCTCTGGGTTCGAACGCTCGGGGGTGCATTGATCCGGGTCGTGGACGGCACGTCGACCTACCACGCCGAGTCCATGCTCGGGGGTGACAAGGCCACCGACCTGTTCCGAGCCCCCGACGGGAGGCTCTGGATCGCCTTCGAGGACGGCTACGGAGTTCTGGACGGCACGCACTGGACCTGGTGGAATGCACCCGCCGAGAAGCTGCCCGGCACCGCGATTCGACAGATCGCCGTGAACGGAGCGGGTGAGGTGCTCATGGCCGCGGGTCACGCCGACGCCGGCGGATTGCTCTTTCTCCGCGGGGGAGTCTGGTCCTCGTTGACGCCGGACAACTCGGCGCTGCCCAGCTCTGTCACGCACGAAATCGAGCCCGACGGCAACGGCGATTTCTGGGTCGCTCAACCGACCGTGGTCGACCATCACGGAGGCCTCAGCCGGATCTCGGCAGGCCAGGTGACAGACGTTCTCTCGAAGGACTCCGGCCTGCTGTATGACTGGGCAGACGCGCTGGAGGTCGTCGGAAACCGGCTCTACATCGGCTTTGAGGTCTTTCCCATCAATCGGACGACGCCCGACGGTGCGTTTCCCGATGGAGGGCTCCAGATCCTCTCCACCTCCGACGGCGACCTGCAATCGAGGTTCCCGTTCGAAACGGGAATCACGTCGAATCGGATCGTCTCGATGGTCTACGCAGGGGGATTCCTCTGGTTCACCACCGGACTGGACGAGGCCCGTCCGGGATGTGAGACGTGCTTCTCGGGCATCGGTCGCCTGGCCCCGGACGGGACGTTCGAGGTCCGATCCGCCCTCACCACCGACGACCTCGAGCCCAACGAGTTCCTGCCCTGGATCGACACGAGTCCTTCCGGCGGAGTCTACGTCATCGTCGACGGGCGCCGGATCGAGCGCGTGCGCTTCTAGGGACTTCCTCCCCCGTCCGGCTCCACCGGGGGCACGCTCAATCCCCGGGCCGTTCCCATGCTCGCTACGGCCCAGCCGCGCCGGCGGGCGTGCGCCAGGACCAGCGCCTCGTCCAGCGGCGACATCACGTCCGGGGCGTAGAGCCATCGCAGCGAGGGGACCCACGCCAGCAGCGCTCCCGGCGCGTCCGGGAGGTCCACCGGCTCCAGACGCACGGAGTCGGCGCCCACCCGTAGCCAGCGCCCGTCGGCCACGGGGCTGACGCCGGCCCACGACACGTGGTGCCCCCGCAGGATGGCGTAGGCGAAGGGCTCGGCGCCGGGACCCACGTAGGCCGGGATCCCGTGGGCGGCCAGTCCCGCCACGCCTCCGTTGCCGGTGCGCACCGGTGCCACGAGCGCACCCGCCACGGGAGCCGGATCTTCGGCGGCCAACGCGGTCAGTGCGCGGTCCAGGTTGAGCGGGGCCTGGCCGGTCTCGAGGAGGAGCCACGAGCCGCCGACCCGAACGGCGCCTCGCGGGGCCCCGATGCCGTGGAACTGCAGGAGCCCTGGGCTCGGCCGCGTGATGGAGTCCACGGGCACGTCGTGCATAGCCCGGTTTTCCGTGCGGAAGAATGCACGCCGGAGCGAATCTGAGACGGCGAAGGAGTCGGCGGGTGCCACCGCATCGAGATCGGCCGACAGGACGCTCATGCGCTTGTAGGGGCGTCCGACCCGCCAGACGTCCCACTGCGTGGGGAGCATGACCCCACCTGGAAAGGCTCGCCAACTGGCGTACCAGACCTCCACGTCCATCTCGCCCCAGGGGGCCAGACCGTAGTCCAGCGGCTGCGCGGCCCTGAACCGGACCAGGGTCGGGAGGCCGTCGCCCCGGCGGAAGTAGACGGTGGTGGGTCGGCCGTCGAGGGTGGCCCGCACTCGTGCGTGTCGAAGGCCCGACATGACGGTGTCGCCGACCGTGCGCAGGTCGGTGGCACCGGCGAGCTCCAGGACGAGCCGATCGGGGGAGTAGGCGAAGTGCTCGCGACGCTCGTCGACGTAGGCGGCGCTCAGCGGTGCGAAGCCCTCACCGAAGTCGCGGATGGCGACGCTGTCGCGCACCACGTCCACCGCCGTTCGGCTCCCGAATTGACGCGTGTTGCGCCAGGCGGGGATCGAGTAGTCCCGGAGCTCGGTGTGGCGCTCGTACGAGGGGCGATCCTGTCCGGGACGATCATCGAAGCCCGTGCGCTGCCACTGGGTCAGCATCTCCAGACGCACCCGCCGGACGTCGCGCAGGGCCGGGCCCCCCATGCGTGCAATCGCCGTGTCCACCACCGCCAGGGCGGCGCCATTGCGCACCACCGTCTGGCTCCGCGCCGGCCCGGCCGCCGTCGTCAGGATCATCACCGCCGTGAACCTCCGGCACCACCGCTTCATCGTCGCCTCCCGTCCGGGTCCATTTCCGTGAACCTGAAGGCGGCATGGCTGGCGTGGTATCGGCCAAACGGTTGAACGGCGCCCGGGCGCCCCCCCTACCGCGTCCCCGTGAAGATCGATTTGGGGATCATCACGTGCACGCCCACCTTCTGGTCCACCAGCTCCGTGATGCGCAGGTCGCAGGCCAGGCTCACGAGCCGGTACGCCTCGCCGGGCTCGATGCCGGCGATGTCGCCCAGAAAGGCCACGGCCTGCCGGATGGCGATCCGTGTGGCCTCGGTGAGGTCCTCGTCGGTGCCCATGGCGATGTAGTGGGTCGGCGTCTCGGCCCGGGGCCACTCGATACTCCTGCCCTTGTGCACCACCAGACGCAGGCGGCCGCGAAGAGACGTCTCGATGGCGGTCTGGTCCACCTCGCCATCGCCCTGGGCCGCGTGGCCGTCGCCCACCTCGAAGAGGGCTCCGGGCACGAACACGGGGATGAACAGCGAGGTGCCGGCCACCAGCTCCTTGTTGTCCAGGTTGCCGGCGTGGACCCACGGGGGCACGCTGCTCCAGCGCCCGGCGTCGGGCGGGGGCGCCACGCCCATGCTGCCGAAGAACGGTCGTAGCGGGATCTCCACGCCGGGCTGGAACTCGGACACCATGCGGTCCCGATCCAGCCACAGGATGCGCGTGCGGGTCTCTGGACAGGCCTCGCGCATGAAGCCGCTACAGCCGTTGTAGCCGTAGGCGATGGGAAGCTGGATGTCGAGGATCTGTACCTCGAGCACGTCGCCCGGCTCCGCGCCGTCGACGTAGACGGGGCCGGTGAGAATGTGGCCCCCGGGACCCCGATCCTCGACCTGGTCGTAGATCTCCCGCAGCGCCGGCTGCACCTGATCGGCGGGAACGCCCGCTTGCTCGAGGCGCTCGGGGCTGTTGGTGATCATGGTGGTCACGTTGACGACGTCGCCGGACTCCACATGGAGCACCGGCTCGGCCTCGGACCAGTAGTAGCCCCAGGCCACCGTCTCGGGGCCGGCCTCCAGAACGTGAACGGTGGCGCCGGGCGGGGCGGTCTGCGCCGCGACGCTCCCGGCACCTCCAGCCAGCACCGTGAGAAGGGCGAGGGGGCCGAGGGGCCGGCCACGAAGTCGGGGGTGGAGTCGCAGTCGCATGGAGAACGCGTCCGTGGTAGAGTGAGGGTGCGGATCCAAGAGGCGTCGGCCGCGGCCGTAGGGAAACCCCCTACACGCGTCCGTCGCCGTCTCACCGACGCGCCATGGTAGAATTCCCCACTCCGCACGCGCGGCTGTTGAACGCACGTTCAAAGCGGGACCACACGCTTCGCGACCACTCGAGGGTCCCGCGCCGATCCACCCGGGAGTGCCTCATGTTCAGGCGTTTTATTGCGGCTGCCGTTCTCGCTCTTACCACCTTCGCGTGCACTCGCGAGGCGGAGCCACCGCCGGCGACCGAGACGCAGCCTACCACCCCGGTGGTCACCGGGCTCGAGGCTCACCTCTCTCCGCAGCAGGAGGCGGGAAAGGGCATGTTCGAGACGGTCTGCTGGACCTGCCATGGGGTGGCCGGTCGCGGCGACGGCCCTTCGGTGGTCAGCGGCGTGGTGACCGGGGTGCCCAACTTCCAGACGCCGGAATACGCCAAGCTCACCGTCACCGACCTGCGGGACCGCTTCTCCACGGCCATGGAGGGTCCGGACCCGGAGCATCCCCACATGCGCTACGTGATCCAGTTCGTGCGGCCGGAGCGCTTCGTCGAGGGCCTGGCCTACATCCCGGTCCTGACGTACCCGGCCGACATGCCGGGCAGCGCCATGGCCGGGCTGGCGCTCTACACGACACGGTGCACGGGGTGCCACGGAGAGAAGGGCGATGGAAAGGGCTATGCAGCCCAGTATCTGGAGATCGCCAAGCCCGCGGACTTCACGGCCGACACCCTCATCGCCGCCCGCGACTTCCAGGGTCTCTTCAATCGCATCAAGGAGGGCGGCCTGGCGGTGCACGGATCGGCCATGCCGCAATGGGGCGTGGCCCTCGATGACAACCAGATCTGGGATCTGGTGGCCTACGTGTCGACCTTCCAACCCGGCGTGCTGCCGCCGCTACCCGCCGGGCAGTAGTTTCTGCCGACCGGGCCTCACCCGCCCTGGCGGACGAGCTTGAAGTCCAGCTCCAGGGCGATGTGGTCCTCCACGCTCAGCACGATGGCGACGCTGGGCTTCTGCAGCCCGAAGGTGGCGAAATCGAAGTCGGTGGTGGCCGTCCCGGTGACGGCGTCGGGCGAGAACGTGGCCTCGACCTGCCAGACCGTGGGCCTGGTCACGCCGTGGACGGTCAGGTCCCCCAGGAGCTCGAAGGACGCTGAGCCCGATTCCGGCAGCGGGAGCGACAGTCCCCGCACCGCAGTGGGCACCAGCCTCGCCTCGGGATACGTCTCCGTCTCGAGGATGCGCCGTTGCACGTACCCGTCGCGGCGGTCCCGGTCACTCTTCAGGCCCGTGAGATCCACCACGAAGGCCGAGCCCGACGAGTCCACCGAGCCGTCGTCCAGGAGGACGAGCGTGCCGTGCATCGCGCTGGTGCGCCCCACGGCGTCGTTGGGAAAGTCCACGCGAGCGAGCTGTTCGCGGACGCGGTAGCGGGCTTCCACGCCCTGGTCGGCCACGGTGAGGTGGATCGTGTCGGGCGCCGGAGCGGAGACAGCCGGAGAGGGTGCGGGGTGAAACGTGACAGCCCCGCCGGCGAAGGCGGCGAGCGCGGTGGCGAGCAGAGACATCGTCGGGATCCTCTCGATGCGTTTCGATGTGATGGATGTCGGGACAGGTATTCAAGTCGAGGACATACCACCTGTGACGTGTGTTGGGTCCAAGGCCTCGCTTCAACGCCCGCCGGATGCCTGGTGTCCTCTCGGGCAGTGGTCGGCCGGGCCTTTCTCCGGCCTCCGGTGGGTCGTACAATCTCCGCGCCCTCCGACGTCAACGAGCTCCGAGGATCGACATGTCCCGACGCACGTTTCATTCGCTGCTGACGGCGGCGCTGCTGGCCTTTGCCGCCCAACCTCTTCTCGCCCAGGGCCAACGGGGTCCGAGAGGCAACGCGGCCGGAAGGGCCGCGGCCACCTCCGACTCCGCCATCGTCAACAGCCTGCAGGCGCGGTCCATCGGACCTGCCGTCATGAGCGGCCGGGTGGTGGACATCGCCGTAGCCTCGTCACCCGGTGCCCGGGGCGGCGAGCTGGGCACGGTGGTGTACGTCGCGGCGGCGTCGGGGGGTGTGTGGAAGTCCACCAACGCCGGCATCTCCTGGACTCCCGTCTTCGACGACGCCGGCGTGGGGTCCATCGGTGACGTGGCGGTGGCCCCGTCCAACTCCGACATCGTCTGGGTCGGCACCGGCGAGGCCAACAGCCAGCGTAGCTCCTCGTACGGGGACGGCGTGTACCGGTCGCTGGACGGTGGAGAGACCTTCCAGCACATGGGGCTGCGCGAGTCGCAGCACGTCGGGCGCATCCTGGTGCGGCCCGACAACCCCGACGTGGTCTTCGTGGCGGCGGTGGGCCCCCTGTGGGCCGCCGGCGGCCAGCGTGGACTCTTCCGCTCCACCGACGGCGGCGAGACCTGGGACAACGTGCTCTCCATCGACGAGCACACGGGGGTCACGGACATCGTCATGGACCCGCGCGATCCCGATGTCATGTACGCCGCCAGCTATCAGCGCGAGCGCCGGGCCTACAGCTACGTGGGCGGCGGTCCCGGTAGCGGCATCTGGAAGTCCACCGACGGCGGCGACACCTGGACCCGCCTGCACCAGGGACTTCCCGCCGGTGACATGGGCCGCATCGGGCTGGACATCTCGCTGTCGCAGCCCCGCACCCTGTACGCGGTGATCGAGGGATCGGGCGCCGGCGTCTACCGCACGGACAACGAGGGCGCGAGCTGGCGCCAGATGAGCGACATCCAGTCGATCCCCTGGTACTTCGGCCAGATCCGCGTCGATCCCCAGGACCCCGAGGTGGTCTACCATCTGGGTGTGCCGCTCGTGCGCTCCGTGGACGGCGGACGGACCTGGGAGAACACCGGTCGCGGTCCCCACTCGGACAACCATGCGCTCTGGATCAATCCGGACAATCCCTCGCACCTGATCCTGGGCAACGACGGAGGCGTGTACGTGTCGCGGGATCGGGGCGAGACCTGGGACTTCTCGCCCAACCTGCCCATCTCGCAGTTCTACACGGTGGGCTACGACATGGCCGAGCCCTTCTTCGGTGTCTACGGGGGGCTCCAGGACAACAGCACCTGGGGTGGCCCGAGCCGCACCATGGCGTCCATGGGGATTCCGAACTCGCTGTGGTTCCGCATGGCCGGGGGCGACGGGTTCTACGCGGTGGTGGACCCCACCGACGCGAACATCGCCTACGTGGAATCCCAGAACGGCAACATCCTGCGCTTCGACCGTCGCACGGGAGACCGCAAGGACATCCAGCCCACGCCCGCGCCAGGCGAGGAGTCGTACCGCTTCAACTGGAGCGCGCCCATCAAGATCTCGCCCCAGGATCACAACACGATCTACTTCGCCGCCAACTACCTCTTCAAGAGCACCGATCGTGGCGACAGCTGGACGCGTCTGGGCGAGGACCTCACGCAGAACATCCAGGAAGACAGCCTGCCCATGATGGGCTCGGTGCCCAAGCCCGATGCGGTGGCGCGTCACGAGGGCACGGCGGCCTTCAGCAACATCTCCACCATCGACGTGTCCGAGGTGCAGCCGGGGCTTCTCATCACGGGCTCCGACGACGGCACCATCGCCGTCTCCACCGACGATGGGCAGAGCTGGCGCAAGCAGACCCACTTCCCGGGCGTGCCGGACACGACCTACGTGAGCAAGGTCCGCCTGTCGGTGCACGACGCCAACGTCATCTACGCCACCTTCGACGGCCACCGCTCCAACGACTTCACGCCCTACGTGCTCAAGAGCAGCGATCAGGGTCGCACCTGGACGAGCATCGCCTCGAACCTGCCTGCCTTCGGCTCGCTGCGCTCCTTCGCGGAGCATCCCGAGAATCCCGACCTGCTCTTCGTGGGCTCGGAGATCGCGCCCTGGGTGTCCTTCGACGGCGGCGGCTCGTGGACGCGCATCAGCAGCGTGCCGCCGGTGCCCGTGCACGACCTGAAGGTCCATCCGCGCGACAACACCCTCATCATCGCCACCCACGGTCGCGGCTTCTACTTCATCGACGATCTGAGCCTCTACCAGCATCTGGCCGAGGCCCGGGCCGCCGACGCGCCCTATCTGTTCCCGGTGGCCGACGCGCTGGCCTTCCTGCCCAACTCGGCGCCCACCAGCGGTCTGAGCGCTTCGCGGGACTACTCGGGCGACAATCCCCCGGTGGGGACGCGGCTCTCGTACATGCTGCCCTCGTCGGCCTCTGGCCTGCAGCTCGACGTGGTCGGGCCCGACGGTCAGGTGGTGAGCGAGCTCGACGCGCCGTCCGGCGCCGGTGTCCACAACGTGTGGTGGGACCTCACGGTGGATACGCCGTGGGACGGTCCGCCCGAGCAACAGCAGCAGCAGGGTGGGGGTTTCGGGGGATTCGGCGGATTCTTCGGCGGTGGCCGGGGTCCGCTGGTCCTGCCCGGTCAGTACACGGCCCGCCTGACGGTGGGAGGATCCGGTGGTCCCACGGTCCTGGAGCAGAGCTTCACCGTGGAGAAGGACCCCAACGTCACCCTCACCATGGCGCAGCTCCAGGAGCTCCAGGGCATGCGCATGCAGCAGATGCGGCTGAACTCGCGGCTGCAGATGGTGACCCGCTCCATCACCGGCCTGCGTGAGGCCCTCACCGATGCCCGTGCCGCACTGGACGGGGCCGAGGCCCCGGGCGCCGTCTCGGATCAGCTGGCGGCGCTGCAGCGGGAGCTCAACAGCATCAACACCGCCGTCTCGGGACAGGGCCGCGGCTTCGGTGGCGGCGGTGGCGTCATGCCCGATCCGACGCCCATCGCCACGCGGATCCGTCTGGCCGGCGGCATCCTGCGCTCCACCAGCATGCCCACGGAGTACGAGCGGCAGGCGCTGGAGAGCGCCCCCGCCGACCTCGAGCGCGAGGTGGGGCGTCTCAATACGCTGATCTCGACCCGCCTGCCGGCGCTTCAGCAGGCCATGGACGAGGCCGGGATTCCGTGGACGCCCGGGCGGCCGATCCCCAACCCCGGCGGCTGAAGCCGGAGCGCAGCCGACGTGGAGTGACGAGCCCCGCGGTCCCCTCGTCGGGATCGCGGGGCAAGTCGCATTCGAGGCACTTGCGCGAAGTACTTTGCAGTACAAAGTTAGAGGAGCGCGGTCAGCCTTCCCGACTGGAGAGCCTCACGTGTCCGCTCTGACGCACTATTTCTTCGACGCCGTCTACCGCCCCAGGAGCGCCTGGAGCGTGGTGAGCTGGTGGGAGGCCCGCCGGCCCGTCTACAACCTCGTGGTGGGAGCGGCGGGGCTCACGACGGTGGCGGCGGTGACGCTGGTCAACGCGCTGCCACCCTTTTCCAACCCCATGGCGTTTCCCTGGGTGGGGGCTCTGATCTACGCCATCGTGGCCAACGTCTGCTATTCTCTCGGACCCGCGGCGGACCTGATCGTTCGCCGGCTGTGGGGCGACGACTACGCGGCCGTGGGCCCCACCCTGTTCCGGTACGGCTTCGTCTTCGCCGTGGGCGTCACGCTGCTCCCCATCCCCCTGGTGATCGCGGGATGGGTGATCCGCATCGTGGTGGGGCTGTAGGCTTCAACCTCCCGTGAGCCGGGCGAGGCTCTCCAGTCGCTCCTCGGTGAGCTGCACCACCATGGGAGTGGGAGGCGCGTCACTGGCCTGCAGGTCCCGGTAGAGCGACTCCAGGTCGCTCGCCAGCCGCGAGACATCCCCATCGGCCGATTCCATGGCGGCCACCCCGTCCAGGGCGTTCCGGATCCTCATGGACAGCTCGAACTGCTGTCGGAGTGCCGCCTGCGGCGTCTGGACGCGGGGGTCCATAGCCACGCGCAGCGTGCGCTCCTGCGTCACGCCGTCCACGGTGAGCCGCACCGTGTAGTCACCGGGGAGCGCCCACGGTCCCCGGGGCTCCACCGGGGTGTTTCCGGGGATGGCGGAGATGGGATAGCCGAGCCGCACGCCGGCGGGCCGGGCGTAGTGCAGGTCCCAGACGAAGCGGTGCATTCCGGGCGCGTCCGACACCTGCTGCGGGGGCCGGATCCAGAGAGGCGGCACGTTCTGACCCTCCAGCGGGGGTTCGGGCACGTCGGCGCTGCTGAAGCGGCGCACCGTGCGGCCCTGGCCGTCGACGATCTCGAGCACGACGGGGCCGGAGGGCGCCCGACCGAGCCAGTAGTCCAGGATGGCGCCGTCGGGCGGGTTCTGGCCCGCAGGCTCGTCAGGCGGCAGCGGCGTGTCGGTCCAATGGTTCCAACGCACCCGCCACGCGTCGGCAGGCTGGAACAGCAGCGCCGGCTCGCCCGCCGTGGAGGCGTCGATCTGACGCAGCGGGGTGATGTCGTCCAGGATCCAGAACGAGCGGCCGTGGGTGCCCACCACCAGGTCGTTGTCCTTGACGACCAGATCCCGAATCGCCGTGGCGGGCATATTGAGGCGGAGCGACTGCCAGTGCTCGCCGTCGTCGATGGAGAAGTAGACGGCCTGCTCCATTCCGGCGAAGAGAAGCCCCGGCCGCTCGGGATCCTCCTTGACCGCGTTGGCGATGCCCCCGTCGGGAATCCCCTGCGTCATGTGGCGCCAGCTCCGGCCCCCGTCATGGGTCACGTAGATGTGGGGGTTCATGTCGTCCAGGCGCAGGGTGCTCACCGCGGCGTAGGCGGTGAGGGTGTCCGTGTGCGAGGCATCCATGACGGAGATCTTGCTCCACGGCTTGTCGCGGAGCTGCTCCGGGGTGACATCGGTCCAGGTGGCGCCGCCGTCGCGGGTCACCTGGATGAGGCCGTCGTCGGTACCTACCCAGATCCAGTCCCCGTCCACGTAGGAGGGGGCGATGGTGTAGATGACCCCGGGATGGTGCGCCCGGGCCTGGGGCGTGTCGGAGTACTTGCCCACGTTGGGGGGCACCACGGAGTCGGTGCGGGTCAGATCCGGCGAGATCTGCTGCCAGTGTCGTCCGCCGTCGGAGGTCTTCCAGAGGACGTTGGACGCGAAGTAGAGGGTGTGGGGATCGGTGGGGCTGAACAGGATGGGCTGTGTGCGCACGACGTGGTAGTCGTCACCCCGGAGGGGCCGCGGCCCCACGTCCTGCACGTCGCCGGTGCGCCGGTCGTAGCGCGACACCTTGCCCCCGTAGACGATGTCCGGGTCCAGCGGGTCGGGGGCCACGTAGCCGTACTCCTCGACCCCCACCGGATGCCAGTCCTGGAAGGTGATCTGGCCGTCGTCGCCCCGGCTCGACACGCAGGCCGAGCCGCTCTCCTGCTGTCCACCGCACACCCGGTAGGGAAAGGCGTTGTCGGTGCTGACGTGGTAGAACTGGGCGGTGGGCTGGTTGTACCACGAGCTGAAGCTCTCGCCTCCGTTCACGGTGATGACCACGCCCTGGTCCGCCGCCAGCAGGATCACGTCGGGGTCGGTGGGATCGATCCAGATGCGCTGGTAGTCGTCGCCGCCCGGCGCGCCGCGGAAGGCTTCGAAGGTGCGGCCTCCGTCGGTGGACTTCCACGTCACCACGTTGGCCACGTAGACCACGTCCGGATCGCTCGGGTCCACGCGCACCTCGTTGAAGTCGCCGTCCCGTCCCCACAGCCGCGGGTCGGTGTTCACGCGCGACCAGCTCTCGCCACCGTCCTCGCTGCGGTAGACCCCGCCGCGATCCCTGGGCGAGCCGACGATGGCGTACATGCGCTCCGGATGACTGGCCGCGATGCCGATGCCGATGCGGCCCAGGCCTTCTTCACCCGAGGGCAGCCCGCCGCCGATCTGCTCCCAGGTGTCGCCGCCGTCGGTGGAGCGGAAGAGGCCACTGCCGGGCCCCGAGAACACACCGTTCTCCCACGGGCCCTGACGGGCTTCCCACAGCACCGCGTAGACCGTGTTCGGGTCGGCCGGGTCCAGGGCCACGTCGGCGGCGCCGATGTCGGGACCGTGATAGAGCACCTTCTCGAACGTCTGCCCGCCATCGGTCGACCGGAAGACGCCCCGCTGCTCGTTGGGTCCGTAGGGATGGCCGAGCACCGCCACGAACAGCCGGTCGGGATTCGTGGGGTCGATGTCGATCTGAGGGATCTGCTGGCCGTCTCGCAGCCCCAGATGGATCCAGGTGTCGCCGCCGTCGGACGACCGGTAGATACCGTCTCCCACCGTCAGGTCGGGCCGCTGCATCCCCTCGCCGCTCCCTACGTAGATCACGTCGGGATCGGAGGGCGCGATGGCCAGCGCACCGATGGAGCCCGTGGGCTGGTCGTCGAAGATGGGCACCCAGGTGCGGCCGTAGTCGGTGGTCTTCCAGACGCCGCCGTTGACGAAGCCGGCGTAGAACAGCCCCGGCTCGCCCGGCACCCCGGCCGCGGCCTTGGTGCGCCCACCCCGATGCGGGCCGATCATGCGCCAGGCCATGTCCCGATAGAGCGCGGGATCCACGCTCTGCGCGGGAAGATCGGCGGTGGCGAGGGCAGGGAGGAGGGCGGCGGCGAACAGCAGCGTGCGGATGCTCATGGGACCCCGATGGCGAAGGTTGATGGGGTCAAGTTCGGCGCGGAAGGCGGTGGGGAGCAAGCGTGGACCAGACGCGGCTCCGTCACGCGTCGAAGCGATAGCCGTCCAGGTAGTCGTGTTCCGTCACCAGCTCGGCGACCTCGTTCCGGAGGTCGTGGGGCCAGGACACCCGATGCCGGCTGTGGTGAGGGCTGGTGCGTACGATGGACGCGCACGCCTCCAGATAACCGGGGGTGGTGTCCAGACCCAGGAAGTCGCACAGCCGGTCCAATTCCATGGCCGGAGCGGCCAGGAACGCCTCGTGCCGGAGGGTGAAGAGGTGCCGACGAGGCAGCCGGTCACGAATCTGCGTGGCTGTGGCGCACAGGTATCGGTAGCGATCCAGCGCCAGCCTCAGATCCGGCTCGCCACCGGCTTCCAGGGCCGCGCGGGTGGCCATGGTCGTGACGTTGTCGTAGGGATTGCGCACGACATGCACGACACGGGGGTCGTGGAGCTTTGCGAGCACCCGGTCGAGAAGCTCCGGACGCCCTCCGATCCGCAGCGTGGCGCCCTCCGCTTGCTTGTCGCCGATCACCCGCAGGCTACGGTACCGACCCTGCCACATCCCGTCCACGTGGTACACGTACTCGCCGGAAGACACCCAGCGACGGTCACCGCCCTCCAGCGCCGTGTCCAGGATCATCTGATAGAGGCGGTTTCGCCCGAAGCCGGCACGCACATGCTGCATGGCCGCCGTCTCGTGGCCGAGCACCACGTCCGGATGCGCGTCCAGGAGCGCCCCGATCAGGGTGTGACCGCTGCGCGGGTAGCCGATGAACATGCAGTAATGCTCGACGCGGTCGAAGAGCTCGGCGTTGGCCCGGCTGGTGCGACCGGTTCGCAGCCACGTGCGGGCCAGGCGAACGGTGTCGCTCAGGACGGTTCCGAGGGTCACGGCCGATCTCCTGGCGTGGACGGGTCCACGGATGCGGGCAGCCCACCCCGGAGCATGGCGACGAAGGCTCGCATCTCGGAGATGCGAAACTCGCCCGAGGAGCCAGAACAGCACCGGAATCGCGAACAGGCACAGCGCCAGCCACAGCACGAGCAGGACGCCTCCGTCGGGACCGACGGAGGCCAGCTTCCACGTTGCGACGGCGATCCCTGTGGCACGGAGCACGGTGAGGAGCGGGAGTCGCACCCGCCACAGGCCCCATACCAGGCCCAGGCCCAGCAGCGCGGCCGCGACGCTCCCCGATACGGTCGCCATGGCCGCCCCCCGGGCTCCGTACGGTGGAATGAGCGCGAGGAATCCCGCTCCGGCCACCACCAGCGAAGCCACGGCCAACAGCACGATGGAACGCCCTCGATCCATGACGATGAGGACCGAATTGCAGGCGGCGCTCACGATCAGGGCCGGAGCCATGAAGATGAGGACGGCGAGGATGGGGCCCGCCGCTTCGAAGTGGGTCCCGTACGCCAGCCGGGTGATGGGCGACGACGCGCCGCTCACGACGGCGGCGACCGCCACCAGCACCATCGCCAGCCGCAGGAAGTCGCGCACCAGGCGGTGGGCGTGCTCGGGATCACCCTGCACGTAGGCTCGGTTCATGCTGGACAGGAGGAGCGGGGCGAACGCCGTGGCCAGCAGGCCAGGGACCAGCGCCAGCGTCTGCGCCGAGCCGTACAGGCCGGCATCACTCGCCGATCCGCCCAGCGCCTTCAGGGCGAAGAGGTCGAGGCGGGTGGTGAGACTCTTGGTGAGTCCCGCCAGGAGGAGCGGAGCTCCGAACGCCAGGAGAGGCCGGACGGGAAATCCAGGGCCGAAGAGAGGAATGCGGGCCCGACGACGGGCCAGCGCCAGCGTAGCGAGGGATGCCGCGACCGCACCCAGCAAGGCGCCGGACACGCCGAATCCCAGGAGGACCAGCGAGACGATGAAAATCAGCCGCGCGATCCAGAACCCGGCCCGGGCCAGCGCCCGTGCGCGGAACCGACCCAGGCCCACCAGCACGTGGATGTGCCCCTGGGCCGCCGCCTCCACCGGGAGAGACAACGCGAACAGCCGCAGATATCCGGTGAGGGACGGCTCACCCAGTCCAGCGGCGACCCAGGGAGCTCCGAGCGCGACGGCCGCGGCCAGCAGCGACCCGGCCACCAGGTGAAGGCGCAGGACGGCGGTCGCCACCGGCTTCCAGTCGTCTTCCTGGCTCACGTACTTGATGGCCGCCCGGCTCAGGAGCGAGCCGATGGCGACCTGGAGGACCATGACGAAGCTGACGGTCAGGGCATAGCGTCCGTAGTCCGCCGTGCCGAGAAGGCGCGTCAGGAAGGCGGCGGTGGCCAGGCCGGAGGGCAGAGCCATGCCCTCGCCGATCAGGCCCCACATGGTCCCGTCCAGCAGATGCCGGCGCGTCGCCTGTTCCCGCGACGAACCGGACGTGCTGACCCCGGTCACACGCACCACCCCTCGAAGGCCTGACCGGTCATGTGGCGGAGACGTGCCACGTCGTCGGCGAAGAGCTCGAGGAGGCGCGCCCTGATGCGCGGTGGGATGGGGTCGGGCTCGACTCTTCGTGAGACGGGCCAGTAGACGATGTCTTCCATCATCCATCCCCACGGAGCCGGGAGTCGGGCGACGGCGCGCATGGGTGCGGTGCGGGACAGTCGTTCGCCGGCCTCCGTCAGGCGTCGCTTGCGCGCCGATCGATGGCTCCGGCGCCGGAACCAGACGGAGCGGAACGAAGGGTCGACGCCCAGGAAGCTGAAGATCTCCTCGAGGGTCTCGACCCGGGCCGCGTCGAGGCGCTCGGATTGCACGACCTGGATCCGGTCCGGAGAGAAGTGCTCCAGGAAGGGCTCCAACTGGCTGGCGTACAGGCTTCGCACCACGTAGGGCGACGTGACTCCCTCTTCGGCGAGGGCGTCGGCGAGCCCTCGATCCTCGCGGCCGTCGGCCACGCGGTGGTGGTAATGGGACCGAGTCCGCCGCAAGGGATCCCGGACGACGTAGATGAGTCGGGCGTCGGGGAGGAGCGCCTTCATCCGACGTGCGGTGTCGGGGAAGCGCTCACGGAAGCTGTACGACGGGGAGGTCTCTCCGCGCACGGGTCGGTCGGAGTCGAACCAGGACCGGTACCAGGCCTCGCCCCGGTCCCACTCCTTGGTGAAGAAGTCGAGCTCCTTGCGGCGCGACATACCGATGTCGGGGTGACGCGCCAGGTAGCGATGAAGGCTCGTGGTCCCGCACTTCTGGGCGCCGATGACGACCAGATTGGGCAGGTCCCGGGCGCCGCCGGCGGGGAAGGTCTCGCGCTCCATGGCTGCAGTTTAGCAGGTTGCTCCACGGAGGACACCGTATCGACGATCCCTGGAGAAGGACGACCCATGACAACCTGGGCTCTCACGGGCGCTACCGGCTTCATCGGCCGCCACCTCGTACATCGGCTCCTCGAGGACGGCGACCAGGTCCGGGCCCTGGTTCGGCCCGAGAGCGAAGGGGCCGAATTGCCCGACGGGGTTCAACGGCTCGTGGTGGCTCTCGACGACGAAGACGGGCTCGAAGCGGCGCTCCAGGGGGTCGACGTGGTCGAGCATCTGGCCGCCCCCCGCCGCCAAGTGGTCATGGTGAACGGTCGGCCGATCCGGGCCGGCGGGCGCCCGGGCGACCCGGCGATCCTGGTGGAGGCATCGGAGCGGCTGGCCCGGGCCGCGGGCCGGGCAGGGGTACGGCGCATGGTCGTCACGAGCTCCACTGCCGTCTACGGCCACCCGTGGACGACCGTGCACGAGGAATCGCCTACCGGACCGATCACCGAGTACGGACGCCAGCGGCTCGAGGGAGAGCGCGTCACCCGCCAGGCCGCGGATCGGAGCGGACTGGAGCTGGTCGTGGCCCGACTCAGCGAGACGTTCGGTCCCGGAGGCACCTCGCACGCGGCGTTCTTCGGCGCCGTCGCCGACGGCGGCTTCCGGGTGGTGGGTGGCGGCAGGCAGCGCCACCAGATGGGGTACGTGGAGGACACGGCTCGGGCCCTGGTGGCGTGTGGCCGTGTGCCGACCGCGGCCGGTCGCATCTACCTGGTCTCGGGCGCCGAATGGTCCTTCCGGGACCTGGTCGAGAGCATGGGGCGGGCCGCGGGCAAGGCGGTCTCCTTCACGCCCTTCCTCGGTCCGCCGGCCCGTCTGGTGGCTCGGGCGGCCGAGCGTTGGCCGTGGTCCGGCGGGGCCGCGTTGAGTCGGATCCTGGACTATCACCTGCGACCGCGCTCGTACGATCTGTCACGGACCCGCGCCGATCTCGGGCTCCCTCCGTCGACGCCCCTGGACCGGGCGGTGGCGGTCACCATGGCGTGGTATCGCCCCGATGCGGTGGAATGACCGGGGCCCGGGCGGGAAGGGAGCCCCCGGACCGGGTGCTCAGTGCCGCGGTCTGGCGAAGATGCGGGCCCACTCCGCGTAGGCGGGCTTACGGTTCAGGTTCGAGTCCAGGAGTCCCATGTGGGCGAAATTCGACAATCCCTGGGCTCGGTCCGGGGGCAGCCCCAGCGCGTCGATGTCCAGGTCCGTGAAGGTGAGCATCACCCAGGCCCGGGCGTCGATGCCGTCCAGGAGCGTTTCGTAACGCTTGAGGAAGTCGACCTGCTGTTGTGGCGTGCCCGTGGCCCAGGGCACCGTGGCCGAGCTCCATCCCCCCTCCACCATGAGAAGGGGGAGATCCGTGGCATCGTCGAAGGGCGTGAAGTAGTCGTCGGGGATGTCGTCGGGACTGTCGAAGGCGAAGACCGGATACGAGGACAGCCCCAGTGCGTCGATGTCGTAGTCGTCGATGAGGGCGAAATGGTCGATGACGGGATCCCCCAGCTTGCCGTTGGCCTGATCGGCCTGGAACGAGACGAACACCTTCGTGCCCGGGCTCCGCTGACGGACCTGCGGCGCCAGGTCGTTGATCATGCCCAGCACGGCGGCGTAGAGATCGGGGTCACCCAGCGCCGCCAGCGTGTTGATCTCCGACGCCAGGCCGAACCATTCGGGCTGCACCCTCGAGGCGATCTTCAGCACCCATTCGTCGTGCAGGGCCCGGATCTCCGGCTCCTCGATGCTCCGGCCGGCCGTCACCAGTCCGGGATCCTCCTTGCGCCGGTCCAACCCGTCCAGGGGATCGACCAGGAAGATGATGTCCAGGCCCTTGAGGCGGAGGAAATCAGCCAGCCCGCCCCGGTCCTCCACCAGGCTGTCCAGCGATGCGCCGGCGAGGATCTGCGCCCACGGCACCGGTTGCTGGATGATGGTGATGTCCGCCACCTGCGCCATGGAATCCACGAGCTGGAGCAGGAGCTCGGTGTCCGGCCGGGGTGCCCCAGGCGCGAAGCCCATGGCATAGGTGCGCGCCGGGGTGTCGTCGGGCGGCTCGGGCGGGCCCGACCCGTCATCGGAGCCGCCGCACCCCGGGACCACCAGGGCCCCGAGGGCGACGATCGCGCCGAGCCGCACCCACCCCACGCCGCGCTTCATCGCCCGCCGGTCTTCTCCTGCTCCACCTGGAGCTGGACGATGTCGGCGTTCCAGCGGTGGTCGCCGAGCAGGTTCTTCACGAAGTACTCGGCCCGCAGCCAGTACCAGTAATCGCTCATGTTGCCGTAGCCGTGGCGGGCGTCGGGGAACGCGAAGAAGTCGAAGCGCTTGTTGGCCTTGATGAGCGCCGCGGCCATGCGAAGCGTGTTGGCCGGGTGGACGTTGTTGTCCGCGGTGCCGGTGGTGAGAAGCAGGTGGCCTTTCAGGTTGGCCGCCAGGTCCGGGTTCTTGTCGATGGAATACTCGAACGACACCTCGCCTTCGTCGTCCACCACCTCCTTGACCCCGTGGTGCGTCTCGGACCACCAACGGTTGTAGATGTCGTTGGTGTGGTTGCCCGACGACGACACGGCCACCTTGAAGAAGTCCGGATAGACGAGCATGGCCGCGGTGGACATGAATCCGCCGCCGGAGTGTCCGTAGATGCCGACCCGGTCCAGATCGATGAAGTCGAAGCGGTCCGCGAGCTGCTCCGCGGCGGCCTTCTTATCGGCCAGGCCGTAATCGCGCAGGTTGCCGTATCCGTAGTTGTGGTACCACTTCGAGCGCTCGGGGCTGCCGCCGCGGTTCCCCACCGTGATGACGATCATGCCGAACTGGGCCAGGCCCGTCTCGTAGGCCGCCGACGAGAACGACTTGGCCACCGATTCCGTCTGCGGTCCGGGATAGACGTATTCCACGATGGGATACTGCTTCGCGGCGTCGAAGTCGAAGGGCTTGTACATCACGCCGTACAGGTCGGTGACACCGTCCGCCGCCTTCACCGAGAAGGGCTCGGGGAGCTGGTACCCGGCCGCCATGAGTTGGGAGAAGTCGGCGGTCTCGAGCTCCATGACCTGGCGTCCGGTGCGGTCCCGGAGCACGGCGGCGGGCACGGTGTTGACCCGCGAGAAGTTGTCCACGAAGAAGCGGTTCGACTCGTTCAGGCTGACCCGGTGGTCGAAATCGCCGGGATCCAGGAGCTGAAGGCCGCTCCCGTCCAGGTTCACGCGGTACAGATGGTGGTAGTACGGATCCTCGCCCTCTTCCCGGCCGTCGGCCAGGAAGTAGACCACGCCGTTGGCGTCGTCCACGCCCTCGATGTTCCGGACCGAGAACGGACCCTGCGTGAGCTGGTTCTTCATGGTCCCGTCACGGCCGTAGCGGTACAGGTGCGCCCACCCGTCCTGTTCCGACCACCAGAGGAGATCTCCGTTGGCCAGGAGCTCCGGGTCCTGGGACTCCATGTAGGTGTTGAGGCGGTCGGCGATGACCGTGTGCGTCTCGCCGGTGGCCGCGTCGGCCAGCATCACGTCGGTCTTGTGGCGGTCGCGGCTCAGCCGGTAGAACCAGAAGTCGTCGGAGCTGTCGGAGAGCCACAGCGAGCGCCGGGGTTCCCGGGAGTCCGGGTAGTTGAACTGACGATCCGTGGCGATGGAGATGGACTCGTCCTTCCACGGCTCGTACTCCGGCTTCACCATCTGGCGGTCCTGGAGATCGTAGATCCAGACCTCCTGCTGGGTGACGTTCTCCTCGCCGGGCATGTCGTACTTGTAGGTCTCCAGCTCGGGCCGCTTGTTGCCCGTGGAGTGGATCACCCACAGGTCGCCCACCTCGCGCTGATCCGAGCGCACGCCGGCGAAGCGCCGGGAGTCCCTGGACCAGGAGATGTTGGCGCGCTTGCGCTCGTGCTTGTGCTTCTCGACCTCGTTGTCGGTGTCGCCGCGGTCGCCCCCGCCGTAGCTGTAGTCCTCCTCGCCGTCGGTGGTGAGCTGGACCTCGTTCACCTCGACCTTCATGTCGGCGCTGTCCGCCTGGGCGCCTTCCTTGCCACGGCGGGCGTCGAGGATCTTCTGATAGTCCTCGGCGGTCATCAGGTAGAGGTTGTAGTCCCGGGCGAAGACGATGGTGTTGCCGTCGGGCGACACGCTGGCCCAGGAGGGATGATTGTCCGGCGCCTCGTAGTCCTCGAGCTCGCGCAGCGTCTGCGTGCCGATGTCGTACTCGAAGTGGAACATCTTCTTCTTCGTGCGCTGGCGCTGCTGACGACCCTGCTGCTCCTCCTGTTGCTCCTCGTCCACCTCGGTGGTGTCCTGCTTTTCTTCGTCCTGCGACGACTGCACGTCGAAGTGGATCGTGTTGCCGTCCAGGAAGCGGATGCTCCGAATGGGCAGATGCTTGGCGTTCCAGGGGTCCTTCGTGATGCGCGTCAGCTCCGCAGCCAGACGGTCCCGGTCGAAGACCTGACGCTTGGTGCCCTGCGCGGCGTCGACGATGTAGTAGAAGCTCCCTTCCGAGGTCTCCCACTCGTACCAGAAGCTCTGCGTGCCCTCGATCCAGCGCGGATTGACGGACGTGCTGTGGATGAGGTCACGGACCTTGTAGGGGGCGAAGCGCGCGGCCAGCTCGTAGTTGGCGGACCCCGGCCCGCCGACCCAGCCCTCGGGGTGGGGCGGCTCCTGTGCCACGAGCGTGGCCGGATACGAGATGGGAGCGAGGCCCGTGAGCGCCAGGGCCAGCACCAGGAACAGGCGGCGGACACGCCGGCCTGCGGGTCGGAGCGACTGCATGACATCCTCCGTGGATCGGTCTCGAGGGTCGGTGGCCGGGTGCCAAGAGGCAGCATGGCGCTCCGGATCGCAACCAGGAGCGAGCGGGCGCCGGCACCCGAGGGGTGGGCGCCGGCGCCCGCCGACCTGAGCATGCTGTGAGGAGCGACCCGTCAGGAGATCCCGGCGCGGGCCGGTAGCTCCTTCATCACCAGGCTCTCGATGAAGAACTCCATCATGCGGTCGGTGTTGATCCCGGAGTGCCCACGGTCCGGGCCGACCTGCACCTGGAAGCTCTTCCCGGCGCGCTGCAGCGCCGTGATGAGCTGCATCATGTTCGACGGGTGGACGTTGTTGTCGGCGGTGCCGTAGTAGAGCATGAGGTCACCCTGAAGCCGGTCGGCGTAGGTCATGGCCGAGCCCGCGTCGTAGCCCGCCGTGTTCTCCTGGGGCAGCCACATGTAGCGCTCGGTGTAGATCGTGTCGTAGTTGCGCCAGTCCGTGACCGGTGACGAGGCCGACGCCGCGCTGAACACCTCGGGATGGCGCAGCAGGGCCATGACCGACGCGTAGCCTCCGTACGAGGTGCCGAAGATCCCCACGCGGTCGCCGTCCACGTAGGGGCGCTCCGCCAGCGCCCGCACGCCGGCCGCCTGATCGTCGATCTCCACCGTGCCGAGCTTCTCGTAGATGGCGTCCAGGAAGTGCTTGCCTCGCCCGGCGGCGCTGCGCGAGTCGAGGCTCACCACCAGGAATCCCAGCTCGGTGAGGGGGTTGGGCAGGGCGAAGGTCTCGCGGGCGCCGTTGGTGGCCGGGCCGGCGTACACGCTCACCAGAACCGGGTAGCGCTTGGCCGGATCGAAGTCCGACGGCTTGTTGAGCATGCCGTACAGGGTGGTCTCGCCGTCGTCGGCCATGAACTCGAACAGCTCCACCTTCTGCAGGCCCATGCGCTCGAAGCCCGACAGGTCGCTGTCCACGATGTCCGCGACCGGGTTGCCGTCGCCGTCCATGAGCCGGCTGACCGGTGCGCTGTCGTGGGTCTGGGCCACATCCACGAACCAGCGCCCGTCGGGTGACACGGACACCGAGTGGTTGAAGGCGGGATCGGTGAGGCGACGGTCCCCGCTTCCGTCGAGTCCCACGCGGTGCAGCTGGAGCTTCATGGGATTGTCGCCGTCCCGGGCCATGTAGTAGACCACCCCGGCCTCTTCGTCCACGCGGACCAATCCCTCGACCTCGAAGTCGTGGTGGGTCAGGGTGGTCAGCAGAGCCCCGTCGAGGTCGTAGAGGTAGTAGTTCCGGAAGCCCGTACGCTCGGAGGCCCAGATGAAGCGGTGCCCGTCGGCCAGGTACTCCATCTCCGGGGAGTTCTCCACCCAGCTCGCCGGCCATTCCTCGCGAACGATGGCCTGGCACGCTCCGGTGGCCGGATCGCACGAGGCGAGCTCCAGGACGTTCTGCCGCCGGTTGGTGCGGTGCAGGACGATGCGGCTGCCGTCGGGACTCCAGTCCACGCCGTACACGTAGTAGCCCACCACGTCGTTCTCGAAGGGCTGTCCGTCACGGATGTCCACGTGGGTCGTCTGGCCCGAGCCCACGTCGTAGACGAAGATGTCCACCACGGGATTGTCGACGCCCGCCTTCGGGTAGGCCTCCACGTCGAGGGAGTCCTGGATGGAGACCTGGTTCATCTGCAGGTAGTAGTCCGGCACCGGGTTCTCGTCGAACCGGTAATAGGCCAGCCTGGAGCCGTCCGGCGACCACCACATGGCCGTGCGCTGACCGAGCTCCTCGCCGTAGACCCAGCTCGCGGTGCCGTACTT
The DNA here is from genome assembly GCA_963809895.1 of uncultured Gemmatimonadales bacterium. GTDB lineage: Bacteria > Gemmatimonadota > Gemmatimonadetes > Longimicrobiales > Gaopeijiaceae > Gaopeijia. Next base: position 69,475 of record CAWELD010000003.1, read on the forward strand.
GATCCGCCCCGTATCGCTGCCGTCGGTGGTGACCGCCACCTCGTCGGTGCCGTCGGCGCGGCTCACGTAGAGGTTCCGGTCGCGGTAGAACGCCCGCAGGCTTCCGTCCGGCGACACGGCCTCCTGGAACTGACGCCCCCGCGCCGGGCCGCCCCGGCCTCCGAAGCGGCCTCTGGCCTCGGCTTCTCCCAGGTCCGTGGCGGCCCGGGTGGCCACGTCGTAACGGTACCGGCGTCCCGCGTGCACGTACTCGAAGCTGTGGCCGTCGTCGGCCCAGGTGGCGGAAATGGCCCCGGACACCATGGCGTCGCCCATCTGACGCCGAACCTCCTGGTAGCGGTCGTAGCGGGGCATGTTGGGCAGGCGATCCTGCGCCCGGGCATGCCCTGGCGCACCGAGCGCAAGAGAGAGGGCGAGCGCGGCGAGCACTGGCCTGGTGAGCACGCGATGGAGTTCCATGGGAGTCACTCGTGAATACGTCCTGGACGTGGACCCCCCCGCACGGGAGGCCGAGACCCCGCAAGCTCGCAAAGTCCGCGGCCGCCGGGCAAGCGCACGAGAAAATCCTTGTCAGGTCGAATCCGGCGTGATAGCGTGCTGATCCCCGATCAATGGGGATCCGCGCCGGGAACGGGCGCCCGATGATCGCCCGATCAAAAGCTGATTGCCGCCATGCTCCAGGATGTAGACGCCAACGCGCTGAGCCAGCGCCTGAGTCGCCGCCTTCGCGAGAAGGGTTGGGGGTATCAGGAATTCCACAAGAAGGTCCGGGACGCCTGTCGAGGCGCCAGGGGGAGCTCGTACGGGTCGGTCTGGTCGTACGTGAACGGGAAGGTCACGGAGCCCAGGCCCACGGTGGTGCGGGCCATGGCGGACGTGCTGGATCTGCGATACGAGTGGCTGGTGTCGGGCGACGGGCCCGAGACGCGTGAGCACGCGGCACGCAAGGCAGCGCTTCAGGAAGAACCGGGTGCGGAGGATCAACGCCACCTCGAGCGCCTCATGAAGGCCATGGAGCGAGCGCGGGCGCGGCTTCCCGCTACGCACGTCGGGCTGCTTTCCCGGCGTGACCACGTGCTCGAGAACCTCGTGATCGATCTCCTCACGTCGCAGGGCCGCGGGCTCGAGACCTACGGCGAGGGTGAGGTGGCCGAGGCCGTGGGCCTGGTGGCCTGGCTGCTCGGTCTGCCTCTGGTGATGCTCGGCCAGGAAGCGCTCCTCAAGCGACCCGGCGGTGGCGAGCGGTACGTCATGGCCATGGCCACCGCCCTCCGCGTCGCGCTCCCTCCAAGCCCCGAAGGGCGTCCGTTGAACGCGCTGGCGCGCATGCGCCGCCTGCGGGCGTCGTGGAACGAGCTCGAGGCCGAAGCGCCCGCGATCACGAACGGCGACGTCTCCGGCGGGAGCACGGCGCTCCACTGAGCGCCGGCTGTGACAGCGGAGTTCGCCGGCTACGGGCTCGGGCTGTCCCCGCCGTAGACCACCTGCTGCACGATCTCCAGCATCATGGCGGTGCCGCGCCGGATGTTGTCCACGGAGATCCGCTCGTTGTTGCCGTGCACGCCGGCGTCGTCCTCCTGCGGGATCACCGTGGGCGAGAAGCCGTAGCTGGCGATCCCCAGATCCCTGGTGAAATGGCTGTCGGTGAAGCCCGTGGCCACGCTCGGAACCACGGGTGCGTCCGGATAGTAGCGACCCACCACCGACTCGATGGCGCGGTAGAGCTCGGTGTCGGTGCTGGACACCGCCGGTGAGAAGACCATGATCCGCTCCAGGCGGATGTTCGGGTCGTTGATCACCTGCTCCAGCTCGGCGATGAAGGCGTCGGGGTCCTGGTCCGGGAGCATGCGGCAGTCGATCTCCGCGCTGGCCTCGGGGGGCACCACGTTGATCTTGGGGCTTCCCTCCAGTCGAGTGAGCGAGCAGGTGTTGCGCGTCAGCCCGTGCAGGAAGGGGTCGTCCAGCTGGAGCTTCATGAGGAACTCCGGATCCTTCACCGCCGTCGCCATGTCCTGGAAGGACTCCTGCCAGCGGGGGGCTGCCCAGGGCGCGATGCCCTTGAAGTAGGCGTCCACCGCGGGCACGATGCGGGGCTCGAAGTCGTGGTCGTCCAGGTGGGCCAGCGCCCGCACGAGGCGCGTGACTGCGGTCTCCGCACGGGGCGTCGATCCGTGGCCGGGCTTGCCGCTGGCCACGAGGCGAATCCAGAAGGGGACCTTCTGCGTGACCTCCACGCCGAAGCGGATGCGACCGTCCACCCGCGTGCCCCCGTCGCCTTCGTTGAGCAGGAGGCCCACGCCGTCGAAGCTCTCGGGGCGGTTGTCCACCATCCAGCCGGCCCCGAAGAACCCCCCCGCCTCCTCGTCGGCCGTGGCCATGAAGACCACGTCGCGGTTCAGGGGCCGTCCGGAGCGGTGCAAGGCCAGGAACGCCTCCAGCTCCAGGATGCCCAGCGACTTGGTGTCCAGGGCGCCGCGCCCGTAGACGTAACCGTCGCGGATGTCACCGGCCAACGGGGGCACGTCCCAGTGGGACTCGTCGGCAGGCACCACGTCGGTGTGGTGCAGGAGGAGGAGCGCCGGCGCGTCGCCGCCGTCCAGCCGCGCCCAGATGTTGCCCCGCCCCGGTGCCGACTCCGCGGTCTCGTACGGGATCCCCTCCGCGTCGAAGATGCGCGCCAGGTACTCCACCGCCCGGCTCTCGTTGCCCGGCGGGTTCACCGTGTTCACGCGCAGGTACTCCTGGACCCGCTGGACCGCCTCATCGGCCAGCGCGGTGGTGTCCACGGCCTGCGCCCGCGCACCGGTCGCGGTGCACAACATGGCAAGGACGAGGGCGATGCGGATCGGCGGGCCGTTCATGGACGTCTCCCGGGAGGGGCTCGGGGGGCTGGTTGCGCGGGCCCCACGTTAGCAGCCCGACCGAGGGCGCCACCAGTATCGGGGCGCCGACACGGGTGAGGCGCGGAAGGTGCGGGCGTCCGGATCGCGACGGCTTGGTGACACGCGCCGGCCGCGACGCGATTGCGCGACCCGCCGCCCGCGGCGACTGTGTGCCACTCCCAACCATCCGACTTTCCATGCCCTCGCACGCCATGACGCAATCCCGGATCTCCGTTCGTCTTCTCGCCCTCCTGGTCGCGGTAGTGTCGGGCGGCTGCGCTCCTTCGGGCGCCCCCACCCCGGCGGGCGAGGCGCTGAACCCCCTGATCGGGCGCTTGCCCACCGGTGCCTCGCTGGACCCGGCGGCGCCGTCCGTGCCCGTGGGCTCCCTGCCACTGGCCATGGTGCTGTCGCCCGACGGGGGGCATGCCGTGCTCCTGTTGAACGGCTGGAAGGAGCAGGGCGTGCAGGTGGTGGACCGGGCCACGGGTCGGGTGACCCAGACGCTGGAGCAGGACGCCGCCTTCCTCGGCCTGGCCTTCTCGCCCGACGGGCAGTGGCTCTACGCCTCCGGAGGGAACCGCGACCTCGTCTACCGCTACCGATGGGCCCAGGGGCGGGCGACGTTGACCGACAGCCTGCTGCTGGCGCCGACACCGCCGAGCCAGAACGGGACCCGGTATCCCGGAGGGCTGGCGCTGTCCAACGACGGCCGCACCCTGTACGTGGCGGAGAACCTCGCCGATTCCCTGGCGGTGGTGGACGTGCGGTCGGGGCGGGTGCTCGGCCGCTATCCCACCGAGCGGTATCCATACGGGGTCGCCGTGGGTCCCGAGGGCACCGTGTACGTCTCGGCGTGGGGCGGCGAGACCGTGTCGATCTTCCGCTTCGATCAGACGGGCCGCCTGGCCTCGTCCGAGGTCGTCGAGGCCGGGCGGCATCCTTCGGCTCTCCTGCTCAACGGCGACGGCTCGCGGCTGTTCGTGGCCTCGGGGAGCACGGATCGCGTCACGGTGCTGGACACCCGGTCCCGCGCGGTGGTGGCGGAGCTGTTGGATCCCCCTCCGGAGGGGCCCGCCGAAGGAAGCACGCCCAACGCGCTGGCGCTGTCCGCCGACGGCACCCGGCTCTACGTGGCGGAGGCCGACAACAACGCGGTGGCCGTCTTCGGCCTCTCGCCCGAGACCGGGGGATACCCGGCAGGGGCCGAGGGCGCGCCCGAGGACCGGCTGGAGGGGCGGGTTCCGGTGGAGTGGTATCCCACGGCGCTCCTGGAGGCGGGGGACTCGCTCCTGGTGGTGAGCGGCAAGGGCACGGGCACGGCGCCCAATCCGGACTTCCCGCCGCCCACGGTCCGGAGGGCTCCGGGCGAGCCGTCCTACACGATGGGCCAGCTCTCGGGCACGCTCATGGCGCTGGACCACACGGCCCTCGACGGCGCCGAGCTCGACCGGCTCACTCGGCGCGTGGCGGACGCCAACGGCTGGGACGACCGCGACCAGTCGGTGCGGGCCTACCCACCGCTTCAGCACGTCGTCTACATCATCAAGGAGAACCGGACCTACGACCAGATGCTGGGCGACCTGCCCCAGGCGGACGGGGATTCCTCGCTGGTCTTCTTTCCCCGGTCGGTGACCCCCAACCACCACGCGCTGGCGGAGCGCTTCGGCGTCTACGACCGCTTCTTCGTGAACGCCGAGGCCAGTCCCGACGGCCACAACTGGTCCATGGCCGCCTACACCAGCGACTACCTGCAGAAGACGGTGCCGTCCAACTACTCGGACCGCGGACGCTCCTACGACTACGAGGGCACGAACCGGGGCTTCTCGCACGTCCCGTACGAGGAGGACGAAGACGACGTCAACGAGCCGGCCATGGGCTATCTGTGGGACCTGGCCGACCGGGCGGGGATCAGCTTCCGCAACTTCGGCGAGTTCGTGGTGCCCGAGTACGTCGACGATGACGATCGCGTGCCCGACGGCTACCGGGGCAACAAGCCGTTCCTGGCCTCCCACACCAGCGAGGACTACCCGGGCTACGACCTGAGCATCCCCGACCAGCGCCGGGCCGACGCCTGGCTGGGCGAGCTGGAGGAGTGGAGCGCGGCGGGGGAGATGCCCCGACTCCAGATCCTGCGCCTGCCCAACGACCACACGGCCGGAGGTCGGGCGGGGTCGCTCACGCCCCAGGCGTTCGTGGCGGACAACGACCTGGCGCTGGGCCGCATCGTGGAGGGGTTGTCCCGGAGTCCGTTCTGGGAGAGCACCGTGGTGTTCGTGCTGGAGGACGATGCGCAGAACGGGCCCGACCACGTGGACTCGCACCGCTCCGTGCTCCTGGTGATCTCCCCCTACAGCCGGGGTGGCGTCGTGCATCGCTGGACCAACACCACCGACGTGGTGGCCACCATGACCGAGATCCTGGGGCTGGGATCCCTGTCGCAGTTCGATTTCTACGGGCGTCCGCTGCGCGGGACGTGGACCCGGCAGCCGAACCTCACGCCCTACAGCGCGCTGGTGCCCGAGCAGTCGCGCACGGCGACCAACCCCGCCGACGGGATCGATGCCGAGGAGTCCGCGCAGCTCGACCTGCGCTTCGAGGACAGCGGCCAGGACGAGCTGTTCAACCGCATCCTGTGGCGGATGATCAAGGGGCCCGACGTGCCGTACCCCGGCGTGTCCCGCATGCCGGCGCTGGAGTGGAAGCGCGGGAGCTGACGGCCTGGCTGCGTCGGCGGGGGCTCAGCGCGAGGTGGCGAGGGCGAGCGCCAGCAGGGGCAGCGTCACGAGGGTGCCGCGGCGCCGTCCAGTGTCCACGCTCCCAGGATGCCCGTGATGCGCCGGGCGAACGCGCCGGGCCGATCCGCCCACAGGCGCCGCGCCAGGGGCAGGGCGGCACGCCAGCGTCTGTCGCGTTCCGCGAGGAGCAGCCGATACACGGCGTCGGACGGATCGTCGTCGAGGCCTTCGAGGACCAGGCCGACGTCGTTGGCTTCGCCGAGCAGGTCGGTGAGCTCGTGGGCCTCGGTGGCCCAGGCGCCCAGCACCGGCGGCCACGCGGGCTCCACGAATTCCAGCACGTGGCGGAGCTCCTTGCCGCGCTTGCGAAGCTGGTGGTAGCGAGCGGGATCGTGGGGCCCCTCGAGAACGGCGCACAACGCGCGCCTGCCCCTGCGGTGGATCTGTTTCAACGCCCGGCGTGGAGATCCGTGCTTCCGCATAGGTAGCCCCTCCAGCGCCACCTCCACCTGGCGCAGGTGTCGGGCCACGGTCCGCAGCAACTCGGGCGGCGGGGCCGCGGCGTCGGCCGCCGCGCTCCATCGGCGCCGGAGGCGCGCGAGGTCCTCGGACCCGAGCCGGGGGTCCGCAGACGTGAGGCGGTCCAGTGCTTCGAGACGCGCGCGCCGGTCGCGGGCCGGGGCGAGCATGCCACCGGCTTCACGCAATGCGTCGGCGAGCTCGCGGGCTGAATCCGCTTCGGTGAAGGGCCGCGCGAGCCGCAGGAGCGCACGGGCACGCTTGAGCGTGCGCCGCGCGTCGTGAATCGCGGCGTGGACGTTCTGGTCGCCTCGTCCACAGGCCTCCAGGCACTCGGCCGCGTCCGAGACACAGGCGCGAGCGGCGGCGCCGATCTGCGGACCCGGCTTGCGAGCGCGGGCCAGCTCGCGCGACATGGATGCGCCTCCCTCCGCGGGATTGGCCGGCGGGGCCCGGGCGCCACCGACCTGGTTCATGATGGCTCCCATGGTCCGCCCGCGCCGTCGGGGGATCTCCCGGCCAGCGCGTGGGGAGTGTTCGGCACTGGCGTCGGCCCGTCGCGCCCGCTCTAATTCACAGGGCGACGACGGGGCGCCGCCCCGTCCGGGTCCCCTTCCACACGCCGGGCATCCGATGCCACGTCTCGTCAGCCTCCTGCGTCGCCTGCGCGGACTGGTGCTGGACGTGCCGCGCTGGGCGTGGATCGCCGGTGTCGCCGGCGCATTGGGGTTGCTGGGCCTGGCCGTGGTGCTTCAGCGCACGGGCGCACGCCGACTCCTGGCGCCGGCCCCGGCCACCACCGAAGACACCAGCCCGGAATCCCCGTTGGGGCCCTCCAGCCTCGCGGTGCCCGTGAGGGTCCAGCTCGCCCCTCTGGTAGCGGCGCTGGAATCGGCGGTACCGCGCACCTACGGCAACCTCGACGCGCGTCTCGACGTTCCGGACAACGACCGGGTGCAGGTGGCGTTCGAGCTCCGTCGGGGCCCGTTCCGCGCGTCTCTCGACGGAGACGTCGCGCGTGTGGGCGCCACCATCCGCTACCGGGCCCGCGCCTGGTACGATCCACCGCTCCTTCCCACGGTCAGCGCCTCGTGCGGTACCGGCGACGGCGAGCCCCTGCCACGGCTCGACGTGGCGTTGGCGGCGCCCATCACCGTGACGCCGGATTGGCATCTGGCCACCCGCACCACCGTGGCGGACGTTCGTCCCGCCACCGACACCGACCGCGACCGGTGCAGGATCACCGTCATACGCATCGACGTCACGGGCCGGGTGCTGGACGCGGCCCGGGGGCTGCTTACGGACAAGACCGCCGCGGTGGACACGGCGGTGGCCCACATCGACGTCCGGTCGAAGTTCGAGGAGTGGTGGGGGATCCTGCAGGAGCCCATCGAGCTCACCGACGGGGTCTGGCTGGTCCTCGATCCGCAGGCGGTGCGACGGGGCCAGATCCACGGCGAGGGTGATGTGGTCGAGGTGCCGGTGCACCTGACCGCACGGCCGCGGGTGGTGCTCGGTCGCCGCCCGCCGCCTTCTCACGTGCCGCTCCCGGCCCTGGACTCGGGCGCGGTGAGCCCGGGCCTCCAGATCCTGGTGGAGGGCCGTGCGGAGTACGGGGCGGCAAGCCGGCTCCTGACGCAGGAGCTCCGCGGTCAGGTGCTCCGCCGGGGAGAGCGGGCCGTGCGGATCCGCGCCATCGAGCTCTCGGGCATCGGCGGGGGCCGATTGGCGTTGGCCGTGGACGTGGACGGCGACGCCAGGGGCCGGCTCTTTCTCGTGGGCACGCCCCGCTTCGATCCGTCCACGGGCCAGGTCGCGGTCCCCGATCTCGATTTCGACGTCGCCACCAACGATCTGATCGTCCACGGCGCGTCGTGGCTGGCCCGCGTGGGACTCGCCGGCTACCTGAGGGAGCGAGCGCGCTGGCCCGCCTCGCCGGCGGTCGAGTGGGCCGGGGATCGCCTGCGTGAGGGCCTCAACCGAGCCCTGTCCGACGACGTCTCGTTGAAGGGCTCCGTAGGGACCGTTCGTATCGTGGACGTGTACGCCACCCGCGAGGCGCTCATGGTCCGGGCCGCCGCCGCGGCCGAGGCGACGCTGGTCGTGACCGATGGCGCCGAAACGGCGGACGCGGACGGTGCTGCCTCGGGTGGCCAGGACTGATCGACCGGTGGTCGAAACGCTGCCGCTACCATTCCCGTAGGATGGGGCAGGGAGGGCCCGAGACCCTTCCCGCCGACTCAGGAGGAATCAGGATGCTGGAACTCATCGCTGCCGGCGTCGTGGGTGTGGCCGGACATCTCAAGTCGAAGGACTTCGCCCGCCGACGTCTTCGTTTTACGAGCTGGGTGGAGAAGCCGGGCCTGGGGCTCTTCGTCGGAGCGGCGACCGCCGTCGTGGCCGCCCCCCTGGTGGCCGTGCTCCCCATCGTGGGAGCCGGAACCGCCATCGCCCTGGGGGCTGGCGTGGGGACCGGCGTGGCCATCGGGGCGCGGCAGGCCCGGCAGGGCTGGCACCCCGACGACGCATAGGGCCGGAATCGGGCCGGCGTTCGGCGCCGGTCCTTTTCTTTGCGCGAGAGTGTCTACATTGTGTACGGAAGTGTCTACATTGTCTTCGGAGGCCGTGTGAGCCCGAATCAGTTTCTCGGCGAGTTTGAGCAGATGGTCCTGTTGGGGGTCCTGCAGTGCGGCGACCAGGCGTTCGCGCTGGATGTCAGGCGTGAGTTGGAGGACCGGGCGGATCGGGCAGTGTCCCGGGGCGCCTTCTACACGACACTGGACCGCCTGGAGCAGAAGGGCATGGTGACCTGGACGGAGGAAGAGCCCCGGGACGGGCGAAGGAACGCGCCGCTCCGGCGCTTCCGGGTCACCGCCGAGGGCCTCGAGGCGCTGCGCGCCAGCCGACAGGCCATGGAGGCGCTGGCCCGCGGGTTGGACGGGATCCTGGAGACGACGTGACCATGGATCGTCCTCCGCGATGGATGCTCCGGGTGCTGCGGGCGGTTCTGCCGTCCGGCGTCCGTGGAGCGTCCATGGTGGGTGACCTGGAGGACGAGTACCGGGCCAGGCCGCCGGGTCCTCGACGGACGCTGTGGTTCGCCGGCGAGGCCGCCAAGCTCGCGGTCCGCTATCTGATACGACGGGAGAGGGGAGGGGACATGGACCGCTGGTTCGGACACATCAGGTTTGCGCTGCGCCGGGTGCTTCGCGATCCGGGATACGCCGTCATCGTCATGGGCACCATGGCGCTGGGAACAGGTGCCACGGTGGCCATCTTCTCGGTGGTCGATGCCGTGTTGCTGCGTCCACTCCCGTACCACGCGCCGGATCGGCTGGTGAGCGTCTTCGAGGCCGCGCTCGCCCGGGATGACCAGCGCAACGTGGCGAACCCGGGCAACGTGCGGGCTTGGCGAGAAGGCGCTCCCTCGTTGAGTGGCATCGCGGGCATCAGCCTGGTGCAGCCCATGGTCCTGTCGGCGCCGGGCGAGCCTCGCGAGATCCTGGTCTCCGTCACGACGCCGGACTTCTTCCGCGTCTTGGGTCTGGATCCCGTCCTCGGTCCGGGCTTCGACCCGCAGTCGGGCGGCGCCGAGTCGGGCAACGAGGCGATTCTCAGCTACCGGGCTTGGCAGGAGATCTACGGTGGGGCTCCCGACGTGGTGGGGCGGACGCTGACGGTGAACGGCACCTCCGCCGTGGTGGCCGGGGTCCTGCCCGTGGGCTACGTCCCCTTCGGTGAAGATGCCGAGATGTTCGTGGCACAACCTCTGTCGAGCCTCGGCGACCAGACCAACACCGGTCGATTCCTCTACACGGTGGCCCGCCTGGCTCCTGGCGCAGACGTAAGGCGTGCCCGCGACGAGCTGGAGGCGGTCGCGGCGGGTCTTCGCGAACAGTACCCGGACTTCAACGCCGGCTGGAGCACCACCGTGGTGCCCCTCCAGGAATACGTGGTGGGCGATGTGCGCTCGGGGCTGTGGGTCCTCCTGGGCGCCGTGGGCCTGTTGCTCCTGGTCGCCTGCGCCAATGTGGCGAATCTCGGCCTCGCCAGGGCCACGGACCGCAAGCGTGAGATGGCGATCCGCACCTCGCTGGGCGCGTCGGGAGGTGCGCTGGCCCGGCAACTGCTGACCGAGAGCGCCTTGCTGGTCGGGGTGGGAGGGCTCCTGGGGCTGGTCGCCGCAGAGACGGGCACCCGGCTGCTCGCAGCCCGCATGCCTGATGCCTTCGCGCTTCCCAGGGTGGAGCAAGCCGGCGTCGACCTCCGGGTGCTGCTGTTCGCGCTGGGCGTCACCGTCTTGACCGGCATCCTGGTGGGGTTGGTGCCCGCGTTGCAGGCTCGGCGCCTGGCGCCGGCGGCGACGCTGAATGCCGAGGGGCGGGGACCCGGGCACGAGTCGAGCCGGGTCCGGGATCTCCTGGTGGTGGGGGAGATGGCCCTGTCCGTCGTCCTGCTCGTGGGCGCCGGACTGCTGGCTCGGAGCTTCATGGCGCTCGTGTCGGTGGACTCGGGGATCCGGCCGGAGAACGTGGTCACGGCCCGCGTGAACCTCACGGGCCCGCGCTACGACGGGCGGGAGCCGGACGTTCGCTTCTACGACCGTCTGGCCGAACGCCTCTCGGAGCTTCCCGGCGTCGAGGCGGGAGGTGGGGTCACGTTTCTGCCCATGGCCGGCAGCGGCGCCGCCACGTCGTACTACGCGGCGGACAAGCCCGAGCCCCCCAAGGAGGACTGGCCGGTGGCGAACATCCGCAACGTGGTCGGCGACTATTTCCAGGCCATGGGCATCGACCTGCTGCAGGGCCGCCTCTTCGACCAGCGTGACCGGCCGGAATCGCCGAGGGTGATCGTGGTGAATCGGGCACTGGCCGAACAGGAATGGCCGGGTGAGAACCCCATCGGCAAGCCCCTGGCCATCAACTGGACCAGCCTGGAGCCGTGGACGGTGGTCGGGGTGGTGGAGGACGTTCGGCTGGGTGGGTTGGAGCAGGAGCCGACGCCCACGGTCTACCATGCCTATGCCCAGGCGCCCTACTTCCCCTTCATGACCATCGCCCTCCGTACCCGGGGGGAGACGGCGCAGGCGGTGACCGCGCTCCGGGCCCTGGTGCGCGAGCTGGATCCCGCGCTGCCCCTGAGCCGGGTCGCGGTCATGGACGACGTGGTCGCGCGCTCGGTGGCCCGGCCCCGCATGACCACCTTCCTGATGGGGGTGTTCGCCGCGGTGGCGTCGGCGCTGGCCGCGGTCGGTCTGTACGGGATCCTCTCGTACAACGTCGCCCGGCGAGGACGGGAATTCGGGGTCCGCATGGCCATGGGTGCCGATCGCTCCGACGTTCTCGGCATGGTGGCTCGCCGGGGCCTGCTGCTCGCGGTGGTCGGGTTGCTGGTCGGGGCGGGAGTGGCCCTGGCCGGCGCGGGAATCCTGCGCTCCCTTCTCTACCAGACCCCGGCTCGCGATCCCGTGAGCTTCGCGCTCGCGGGTCTCCTGCTCATGGTCGTGGCCGGCCTGGCCTCGTTGGTGCCGGCCTGGCGCGCCACGCGCGTGCAACCCGTGGATGCCCTGCGCTCGGACTGACGTCCGCCGACGCGATGACGAAGGTCCGGTGACGACGAAGGCCGGCCGCCCCGCGAGGGACGGCCGGCCGTTGTCGTCGCTACGTCCCGAGAATCAGGCGCCCGTGGGGTCGCACATGGTGGGATCGTAGTTGGGGTTGTTGGTTTCCGTGAATGGAACCGGAAGGTCCAACTGGTTCCCGCGCGACGAGTTCTGCACCGTCGGTCCGATCGGGTAGACCGAATTCGCCGAGCGACCGTACTGACGCACGAGCCGCCGGAGATCGCCGAGGCGATGCGAGGTGAGCCACAGCCAATAGGCCCGCTCGCGGAAATGCAGATCCACGAGCTCGTCCATGGTCTGGCCCGTGTCCTGCAGATCGGGTAGCTCCATGGTCGCCCTGGCCGCGTTGTGCATGGCGAAGAAGGTGGTGCGGTCGTTCGCCTGCAGGGCGGCTTCGGCCTCGATCAGCCGCGCCTCGATGCCCGACGCCAGCACGATGTTGCTGCCCGGGCCGGTGTAGGCCAGCTGGTCGTAGTGAGGCACGCTGGACGTGAATCCACCGCCCGTGAACTCGGTGGGCGTGCGCGGGTCCTCGTTGGTGAGGAACGGCAGCCCGTTGGTGCCCTCGCTGCCGGCCGCGGACCAACGCTTCTCGGCGTTGACCAGGTTCCACACGGCGTTGTAGGCGCTCAGCGCGTTCGACGAATACGCCACGTCCCACTGGAAGGTCGTGGGGATGCCCTGCACGGTCTGCGCCGCCTGGGCGAACTCCCCCTTGTCCAGCAGCGCCCTCGCCTTGCCGATCTCCGCCATCATCGTCAGGTCGGCGTCCGGCCCCATGGCCATGGCGTCGTCGAAACGCGCGATGGCGCGGTCCAGGATCTGATCGGTGGTCTGCGCGCTCCCGAAGACGGTGGGTCCGCCCTCGAAGGGGATGGTGGAGAAGGGCACCCCGCCGCAGTAGTTCTCACCGAAGTACACGTAGGTGTACCCGGCAAGAGCCGTGACCTCGGCGTGGGACTCGCTGCCCGCCTCGTCGGAGCCGGCAAACAGCTCACCGGCCTGCTCGGCGTGGTTGCGGGCCCGCTGCAGCCAGAAGAACGCGGTCTGGTTGGTCGCGTTGGTGTCCTGGACGTCGCGGGCGTCGATCTCCTGGCGGGTGGTGAAGCTGCCCGAATGGTACAACTCATCGCTGAAGAGCCCGCTGACCAGCACCTGGCCACCCTCGCTGTTCTGGGTGCCACCCACGGCCCGCGCGAACTCGGCCAGGACCCCGGCGTGCACCGCCGGGAGGTTCGAGGGATCGGAGAAGACCGGCACCGACACCACGTCGGGGTCCGGCACTTCGAGAATGCTGTTGGTATCGCAGGCACCCAGGGCCAGCGTCAGGCCCAGGACGACCGCGGCCGCCCTCCGTCCGAGGGCGAGCGTGCGTGTTTCATGCAAGATGCTCATGATGCTCGTCCGGGTCAGAAGGAGATGTCCATGCGGATCATGAAGGTCCGGAACGGCGGCAGCGTGGTATTGTCCTGCGTGCTGAAGTTGGACTGTGCCGAGCCGTTCACCTCCGGGTCGAAGCCCGTGTAGTCCGTCCAGGTGAACAGATTCCGGCCCGCCAGCGTCAGCGTGACGTCGCTACCGGGCATGGTGCGGAACCACTCCTGCGGGAGCCGCACGGTGGCGGTGATCTCCCTGAGCTTCCAGAAGTCCGCGGGCTCGATGTAGCCCGCCACGGTTCCGTAGACGTCGGCCGCCACGGCCGCCGCCTGGTCCTTCAGTGACGCGGTGGGATCGTGGCGCGCCCGGCACACGGCCGAGGGTCCGTTGCAACGGCCCCACTCGGTGGCGTTGAACTGGGAATGACCACCCCGGTAGTCGAGCAGACCTCCCACGCGCAACCAGCTGGACAGCTCCACGTCGGTGGAGAGCGTCAGCTCCTTGTCCGGGAAGACCTTGCCCAGGAAGACGGCGGTGTCGCCCACCGTCACCTCGTCGGCGCCGATGAGCCCGTCGCCGTTGGCGTCGGAGTAGCTCTCGATGGGGGGCTGCCAGTACCCGCCGGCCGGGAATCCCTCCACATGACGCTGGGTCGAGCCCAGCAGACCGAAGACGATGGGCGGCTGATCGCCCAGGGACTCCAGGTTGTTGTCGGTCAGGGCACCGGTGGCCCGCACGCTCCAGGTGAAGCCCGGACCACGGATCAGGTCGGCGTTCAATCCCACCTCGACACCCTTGTTCACCATGAGTCCAAGGTTCTCTGCGCGCGTGCCGCTGGCTCCGGCAGACGGTGCCAGGGGACGGTTGATGATGTCGTTCTCGGACTCCTTCCGGTAATAGGTGAGGTCGAGCCCCACCCGGTCGGAGATCATGCCCGCCTCGAAGCCCAGCTCCCACTCGGTGGAGCGCTGTGGCTTGAGATCCGGGTTGCCGGCGCCGGAGATCACGAATCCCGGCTCCTCGTTCTCGTCACGGCCCACGGCCGTGGTGCCGGCGAAGTACTGCTTGGCCTGACGGAAGCTCGGGCGCAGACCCGACTCGCCCCATGCGGCGCGCAGACGGAGTCCGCTGAGCCAGTCCATCTGCGGGAAGAACGACTCGTCCGACACCACCCACGACCCGCTGAACGACGGGTACCAGATCCAGCCCAGGTTGGTGCCGAAGGCGGAGTTCTTGTCGCCCCGCACGGCGGCGTTGAGGAAAATCCGGTTCTGCCACGCCAGCTGCGTGCTGGCGAAGGCGCCCAGCGTACGGTTCTGGATGTTGGACTCACCCACCGCGAACTGCGAGGTGGTGGCACCCAACGAGCCCGTGCCGGGAGTCAGCCCCGCGCCAGTGGCGTAGACCGACTCGGTCCGGTCCTCGTAGTACTGCGTGCCCACGCTGGTGGTGGTCTCGAGACCCTGCGTCGGCGAGTACTGCGCCGTGGCGCTTCCCGTGGCGGTGTAGTTCACCACGTTGGCGCGCTGCGACTCCCGGAAGCCGATGGAGAAAGGCGGTCCGAAGAGCGTGAGCACGTTGGGCGCCAGGATGTCGTTGTCGTGCTGATCCACGTCGTCGAGGCCGCCGGTGGCGTTGACGCTCAGCCAGCTCAGCGGCTGCCAGTCGAGATTCGTCGACAGCGTGGTGCGCTGCAGGTTCTGGAAATTGTCCCAGGCGAACAGGTAGTCCCTGGGCAGGGCGTATCCCTGTTGCTGGTCGATGACGGCCTGCGTCGGCACGCCCGTGAGACCGTTGTAGAGCACGCCCAGCCCGCTGTTGTCGTTCTGCGGGAACTGGCCGTCGTAGTTCACGTACCCCGCCTGCGCCGAGAAGCGCACGTTCTCACCGGCCTGGCCGCTGACGTTGGCGCGCAGATTCACCCGTTGAAGGCGGTTTTCTTCCTGCACGCCGACCTGCTTCTCCAACTCGCCGGAGAGGTAGTAGGTCGTGGCCTCGGAGCCGCCGCTCACGCTGACGCCGTACTTCTGGCCGTTGCCGGTCCGGAAGGGCGTGGACGCGGAGTTTTCCAGGGGATTGTAACGGAGGATCTCCGAGGGGTTGCAGCTGTTGGACGCCTGATCGATGAGATCGCAGCGGCTTCCGTTGGCGTCCACGGAGAAGACGTTGTCCGGCATGGTGATGTTGCGGTCGATCTGGCTGCCCTGGACCCATGCCTTCCACTCCGCGTTGCCGGCGCGTCCGCGCTTGGTGGTCACCTGAATGACGCCGTTCGCCGCGGCCGTACCGTACAGCGCCGCAGCGGACGGACCCTTCAGGATCTCGATGGACTCCACGTCCTGGGGATTGAAGTCGTCCAGGCGAGAGGGTTGGAAGCCGCCGGTGAAGAGCCCGTACGAGTTGGAGGTGTCGTCCACGCGTACGCCGTCGACGATGAGCAGCGGTGAGTTGGAGAGCGAGATCGAGTTGCTGCCACGGATGCGGATGCGCGCGCCGGCGCCGGCCGTTCCGCCGGAGCCGAGCACCGTCACGCCGGCCTCACGTCCCTGAAGGAGGTCCGAGACCGAACGGATCGGAGTCATCTCCACGTTGGCCGCGTCGATGACGCCGACCTTGCTCCCGATCTCGCGCTTGAGCGTCTTCTGGCCTGTCGCGGTCACGATCAACTCGTCGATGGGTAGCGCGGTGGTCTGGAGCGTGAAGTCCACGGTCGCGGACTGCCCGGGCTGCACCGTGATCGTGCTGGAAGCCTGCGCGTAGCCCAGGCTCACCACCCGGATCGTCTGCTCCCCGGCCGGCACACCCGTGATGAGGAACCGGCCCTCGGCGTTGGCAAGGGCTCCGCGGTTCGTGCCCACCACTACGACCTGAGCACCGTCCACGGGCTGCGATGTGGCGCCATCTATGACGCGCCCCACCACGTTCCCGGTCCCTTGCTGGGCCTGGGCGGTGAGGGGGAGCGCCAGGAGCGCCAGCACGGCCAGCACCCTGCCTTTCACACGTGAAAGGTTCATGATCTCTCCATTGATGGAGGAATCGTATGGGCGAGAAGCAATTGGTGGGGGATCATTCAGGAATGGCCTGAATGGCCGAGAGAGCCCGATCGAGCTCTTCGGACGGCGTTCGCCATCCCCACACCCAATGTCAACCCGTCCCTGTCGAACACCGTTGGCGTGGAGGCCCACGCGGGCCCGTCACGCCGATGTGGACGTGCCCTGCACCTCCACATCAGCAACATATACCACCCCGGACGCGAAAACGTTGCACCGGGGCAGGTGGGAGTGCGGAAAAGCTACCCGCCGAGGACGTCCCTGAAGAAGGCGACCGTGCGGGGCCACGCATCGCGCGCGGCGGCGGCGTTGGCACCGTCCTGTCCCGGCTGGTTGCGGAGGAATCCGTGGCCCGCGCCGTCCAGGACGACGGGGTCATACCGAACCCGACCCTCCAGAGCCTCGCGGGCGGCCGGGATCGTGGAGGTCACGCGGTTGTCGGCACCACCGTAGAGCCCGAGCACGGGCACGTCGATGGCGGCGAGGGTCTCCGGATCCGGGGTGGTGCCGTAGTAGACGACGGCGCCGGCCAGGCCATCCCAGGCCGCGAAGCGGAAGCTCACGCCACCTCCCCAGCAGAACCCGACGCTGGCCACCTGATCGGTCGCCGACGGAAGGGCGGTGGCGTAGCGGGCTGCGGCCTGCAGGCGCCGGTCCACCTCGTCGGCGTCCAGATCGCGAATCGCGCGCACGACCCCCTGCTGGTCCATGGAGTCGGACCCGCCGCCGTCGGGGCCCTTTCCGCTCAGGAGGTCCGGGGCGATGGCGATGTAGCCCTCGGCCGCCACCTGATCGGCCACGGACCGGATCCAGTCCGTCATTCCGAAGATCTCGTGGATCACCACCACCACCGGCGCCGGATCGCTGCGCTGCGGATACACCATCCATGCGGTGACCTCGTCTCCGTCGCCGGCATCGTAGGTGATCCACTCTCCGTGGCGCGGCGAGGCGTTGAGGCGCGCCAGGGCTCCGTCTTCGTCAGGAGGGATCACCTGTCCCGCGAGGGGGCCTCGGGCGAAGAAGACGAGCGGGAGGACGAGGAGGGTCAGGGCGCTGCGACGCATGGGAGGGCCTCCGATTTCGGTTTGGTGACGATACCGGTACCGCCGCCGTGTGCCGCCATAGTGTAGCGGTCGGGTGCGGGATGCCAGAGGAGCCGGTTGCGGCGCTCTCGCGCCCACTGTCGGCGCCGTCTACCTTGACGTTCACCGCCCCGCAGTCGACCGCCCCCCGGAACCGTGCCGTCCCGAGCGACGTAGGACGCGATCATGGAACGTATCCGCATTCCCAACGAGGCCACCTACACCCCGGTGGCGCTGACCGACCTGTTCATGGCGGCGCCCCTGGCCTCGCGGTTGATCCTGGGTGCGACGTTGCCCGGGCGGGTGGTGCAGGCAGCGGCGCTGGGGTTCTACGCCGGAAGCGTGGTCAAGGACTGGGCGGCGCGTCAGGGCGTGCGCCGCATCGACTTCGTGCGGGAGTACGGCGCCGACGTGCATCGCCTGGACCGCCAGGCCGAGGCGCTCCGCCGCGACGAGGTGTCGCGCCTGGGCGAGGCCCTGAACGACGAGTACACCGACGAGCGCGTGCCGCGGCGCGAGTTGGCGCCCAGGGTCAACGAGGTCCTGACCGACTACCTCGCCGGGGTCACGGGCCAGCGCGTGGAGACCAGCGACGAGGTGCGTGACCTGTCCTTGGCGGCGCTGGTCTTTCCCTTCGCGCAGGGCACCTGCGACGTGCTCAGCGGCGACGTGGCCATCTTCCGCGACACGGGGATCTTCGAGGCGCACATCGTCGCTCACGAGTTCGTGCACCGGAAGGGCTACTGGAAGGAGCTCCACGCCCAGGCATTGGCCTATCTCGCCCTCCGGAACTCCGGCGAGCCCCTCCTGGTGCAGGCCGCTCGCGCCGAGCGCCTCCACCGGCAGCTGCGCGTATTGGCGGGCGAGGACCCGTCGGCGTTCCGTGAAGCGGTGGATCACGCCGGTCTGCGTTCGGAGCTCCAGGAGGCGTTCCATGCCTTGCGTCCGGATCCCGGTGCCCTCCAGTCGGTGGTCTCCGAGAGCATGAAGCAGCTCTACGACCTGCGGCTGCGCATGAGTGGCCAGAACGGCCTGTCCGACTACGACGAGGGCTTCACGAACTTCCTGCACACCTTCACGCACAGCCCCTCGGCGCGCCGGCCACGCGCGGAAGCGGGCATCTGATCTCGTTCACCCGCGCGCCTCACAGCTCCAGGATCAGCTGGCCGTGCGCGCCGGGCCGCCGGAACGCGGCGGCGGACAGCTGGGGTGGGCGTCCCAGGCCCAGGCGTCTGGCGGTGACCCGGAAGAGCGCCTTGAGCTGGGTGGCGTAGCTCCCCGCGCCCTTGCCGCGGGTCCCGAAGTCCGCGTCGTAGAGCGCGCCTCCGTGGGCCTCCCGCAGTCGGGACATCACGCGCTCCTTCCGGCCCGGCTCGTGGGCTTCCAGCCAGTCGGTGAAGAGCTCCTTCACGCCGTGGGGCAGGCGCAGGAGGATGTAGCCCGCCCAGGCGGCGCCGGCGCCGGCGGCCGCCCGCAGAATCGCCGCGATCTCCTCGTCGTTCAGACCGGGAATCACCGGCGCCAGGTTCACGCCCACGGGGATTCCCGCGTCGGCCAGCCCCCGGATCGCCTCGAGCCGCTGCGTGGGCGTCGAGGCACGGGGCTCCAGGGTGCGCTGCAGGTCCCTCCGCAGCGTCGTCACCGACAGGGTCACCGCCACCGCACGGTGGCGCGCCAGCTCGCCCAGCAGGTCCAGATCCCGCAGGACCCCGCGACTCTTGGTGATGATGCCCACGGGGTTGCGGGCTTCGGCCAGCACCTGGAGGCAGCCCCGGGTGATCTGAAGCCTGCGCTCGGCGGGCTGGTAGGGATCGGTGTTCCCGCTGAGCATCAACGGACGAGGCTTCCAGCCCGGGGCGGCCAACGCCGCTCGCAGAAGCTCCGGAGCGTCTTCCTTGACCAGGATGCGTGTCTCGAAGTCGAGCCCCGCCGAGAATCCCAGATACTCGTGCGTGGGCCTGGCGTAGCAGTAGGCGCAGCCGTGCTCGCAGCCACGGTAGGGATTGATGCCCGCGTCCAGCCCCACGTCGGGGCTGTCGTTGGTGGCGATGATGCTCCGGGACGCGTCCCGATGGAATCGGGTCCGGGGCGAGGGGTCGTCGGGGTCCCGCCAGTCGCCGCGGTCCACCTCGAGCCGTTGGAAGCGGTTCGGGGGATTGGACGCGGATCCGCGCCCTGGAACGACGGGGAGGGGGGAGGGCATGGTGCGACCCGGGCTCGGTGGACTTTCGGTAAATATTCGGTCCCGGCTCCGCTCTGTCCAGTCCCCCTACTGGAGCCCGACGGCGATCCCCAGTGCGATGGACACGCCCCCGAGCACCACCAGCATGCCGTAGAGGGGGAGCGTGAAGCGCATCCACTCCTCGTAGCGCACCCCCGCCGCCGCCAGGATCGCCATGAGCGCGCCGTTGGTGGGCGTGATCAGGTCGCAGAGCCCCGCGCCGTACTGATACGCCAGCACCGCCACCTGCCGCGACAGTCCGAGCAGGTCCGAGAGGGGAACCAGCACGGGCAGGGTGAGCACGGCCTGACCGCTCACGCTGGGCACGGGCACGTGGATCGCCGTGTGGGCGGCCATCATTCCCAGCGCCGACGCCATCAGCGGCAGGTCGGCGATGGGCGTGACCAGCCCGTGCACGACCGTGTCCACGACGCGCCCGTCCTGGAGCACCACGAAGATCGCCCGGGCGAATCCGATGAGCAGGGCGGCGAAGGCCATCTCCCGGAAGCCTTTCACATAGCCCTGGGCGATGCCGCCGATGCCCAGGCCGGCCACCGCGCCGACCACGATTCCCATGGCGAAGAAGAGCGCCGACAGGTGATCGAAATCCCACCCCTGTGCCAGAATCCCCCAGATGAGGATGCCGAAGCAGGAGGCGACGACGCCCAGGATCACCGCATCGCTCCGGCGCAGGGCTTCCACGTCCGCGCGCACGTCGCGGGTGGCGTCGGAGGCGGTGGCTCGGGCCATGCGCATGGTGAAGCCGATCCAGATGGCGAGCGCCAGCGCCAGGAAGACCGAGCGATACACGCCGCCCGACAACAGGGGGAGCTGCGCCAGCTTCTGGGCGATACCCACCTGGAAGGGGTTGATGGGACTGAAGGCCGAGCCCACGAAAGCGGCGCCGGCGCTCATGGACACCGCGACCAGGGGCGAGTACCCCAGCCGGGTGGTCAGTACCAGGAGGACCGGGATCAGCGCGATGATCTCCTCCTGCATGTTCTCCACGATCCCCCCGGTGGCGAACGCCAACGAGATCACGGGGATCACCAGGATGCTGCGATCACCGAGCCGGTTGACCATCCAGCCCACGCCCCGCCTGAGCGCTCCCGTCTCGTCGACCACCGTGAAGGCGCCGCCCACCAGGAAGACGAGGAAGATCACGTCGGCGGCGTCGGCCATGCCCCGGGGCAGGTCCACCAGCGCCTGGAAGGGGCCCACGGGTGCGGGGTCCACCGCGTGGTAGGTTCCCGACACCACCACCGTGCGCCCGGTGGCCTCGTCTTCGATCCGGTCGTAGCTGCCTGCCGGCAGGACCCAGCTGGCCAGGGCGGCGGCGAAGACGCAGCCGGTCAGAAGGACCAGGGGATGGGGGACCCGCAGTCTGGGTTTCACGGCGGTCTCGCGGTGGAGGGACGCCGCGGGGCCGGACGTCGAAGGGCCCCGTCCGGATGTGCCGGACGGGGCCCGGGCCCACGCGGTGCGGTGAGGTGCTCGAAGAGCGTCGCGTCAGGCCATCTCGATGTCGTATCCCACCCGCCAGTTGCTCATGTTCTCGGGATCGTCGGAGCCTTCGTCACCGGGCGCGATGCGGCCGATCCAGCTCGCGCAGTCGCCGGTGAACTCGCGCCGGTAGTCGTCCAGGTGATCGTTCTGGGAAAGGGTGTCGATCTCCTCGCCGAACAACTCGATGACCATGGAGTCCCCCACGTCACCCTCGAACAGGATCTTGTCGATCTTGTCCACGCGATTGAACCGGGGGTGGTCCGAGATCTCCCAGTGACCCTTCTCGGGGAGGCGGAGCTCCGTGGTGCGGATGCCGCTGGTCACGCGCGTCCGGAAGAAGAACTCGCCGTACTCCTTGAAGAAAGGCTCGAGCTTGTCCTTGATCTGGATCCAGCGAAGGACGACCCGGACCCGCTTCCCCTCATTGACCCCCATGAATGGCTCCTGTCTGTCGGTTGATTGGGCGGCGTGATTAATACCTCCTCGTCGGCGGGCCGGTCAAGTTCGCCGGTGGGCCATTGCAGCATCCTTGTGACTCGCGCGGAGCAGGGTGTAGTTTTCATCAGCGGCCTCGGGGAGCGTTTGCCCTCGGGGCCGCGGCCGCCTACGTGGGCGGCGACCGGTCCGCCCGAACCCGAGGAGGGTTCGGTGGCTGCGTAGGGAAGGCGCGCTTCCCGGCCGGTGCAGATTGTCCCCCCCGGTGCCCGGTCTTCGCGATTCGGCGTGTTCGAGTCGCGGGTTCGCGGGCGAGGTTCGACCGCCATGCGGTTCCGCTTCCTTTATCTGAACGAAGCGGGAGAGGAGGTGGAGGTCGGAGGCCTGGAAGAGCTCCGGGCCTGCGTCGCCATGGGGCGGGTGGACGAGAACACCCTCCTGTACGACTCCCTCACGCGCGAGTGGGCGCCAGCACGCGCCCACTCGGCGTATCGATTGCTGGCCGAGGAGCTCTCCAACCGCTCCAAGGCGGATCGTTCGCCCCGCAAGAAGGCCTCGTCGTCGTCCGACGGCCCCGAGAGCTCGAAGCCGGCGGACCCGCTGGACGCCGACGACCTGGAGATGAGCCTGGAACCCGGTGGGGAACGCGAGACCCTTCCCGAGCTCACGCCGCTGGACGAGTCCGACATGCCGGACCCGGTCGCCCTCTTCCTGGAACGGCAGGAGCGGGAGCGCCGTCTCGAGCACGACGAGATGGGAGACGTCGCCTCCGAGCACCCGAGCTTCCACGTTGTCGAGCCAGCGGACGAGCTGGCCGACCGTCAGGCCGAGGCCATGGGTCCCCCGCCTCCGCCGCCACCCGAGAGGGAGCGGGCCGAGCCGTCTCGCCCGGGAGACGAGGTCCGACGTGACGAGCCGCGGAGGCGGGAGGAAGACGCCGCCGCCCAGGAGGTGACACCGCCCCGACTGCACATCTCCGGTGCCCCGGAGCCCATCGTGAGGAGACCGGTGGGGCGCCGTCGACGCAGGGCGTTTGCGGTGCTCGGCGTCGTGGCGCTTTTCGTGAGCGTGTGGGCCATCGTATGGAGTGGGGGCGGCGCCGAAGCCGTGGACGGCGCGCCGGCGGTTCGCGATCCCTCCCCTCGGCCGCCTGGTGAGGTGCCCGATGTGGTGGCGGCGGCGCAGGGCTCGGCCTTCCAGGACATGGTGGTGGCCATGGACAGCCTCAGGCGAGCCTATGGGCTCGTGGGGGGGCCCGAAGGCTGGCTCGACGGCCACTACCTCGCCACGGCCTCGGCCTACCCCGCGGTGGAGGACTACTGGACCCGCTATCTGGCGTTCGTGAGCGAGCTCCGGACCCGGGACACCACCTTCTTCCGCACGGGCTTCGTCAAGCGACTCCGAGAGGACGGAATCGAGGGTCCGGTGGTATCCATGCGTCTGGCCAGCGCCATCGAGGAGTTCAGGGCCACCGAGCCGGCGCGGGACTCGCTCTATAGCGGCATGGAGGACCTGGCGTCCACCTCGCTCGCCTTGCACGCCCTGCTCCTGGAGCGCGAGGACGACGTCGAATACGATCCGGTGCAGCCCGGCACGGTGTCCCGGGATCCGGTGGTGGAGGCGTTTCCGCGTGATCCCGCGCTCCGTGACCAGATCTGGAGCCTCCTGGACCGCATCTTCGCCGACATGGAGGTCGTACAGGGGGGCGTGCCCGGTTCCCGGGACCAGCTCACCGACGCGGCGCTCAAGGAGATTCTCCAGTCAGGCTCCCGTCGGCGGTAGGCCCGCTGCGCCTCAGAAGGACCAGGCCAGTCCCAGGACCGGCAGGAGCGGCCGCTGCGCCAGCGGCCTCAGATCGGTGTCCCGCCAGGGCTCGAAGTAGTAGAAGAGGGCGTCGCGGCGATCCAGGGCGTTGAGGATCCGCAGGTACGGACGGATGCGTCCCTGACGCCCCATCCAACTCGCGTCCCACTCCCCGTAGAGCTCCAGGTCGAAACGCAGGAAGCTGTCGGGGTTTCCCGCGGCGGCCAGTCCGGGGGTCTCTTCGGTGACGGTACTCTGGTCCAACGGGTCCGAGGCCGTCCTGGATCCATCCAGGGACACCTCGGTGAAGGGGAGCCCGTCGCTGAAGGAGAGGCGTACGTCCACGCCCCAGGGTCCGGTCACGGGACCCTGATAGCCGGCGCTCAGCAGATGGCGGCCCGTGAACTGATCGGCGGCGCCGCCATCGTGAGCCGCCTGCCAAGACCAGCTCAGCGCGTATCCGAACCACCCCGTCCGTTCTCCCCGCACCGTTTGCAGGCGGAGGTCCACCCCCGACGAGTTGAGCTCCGACTGCACCCCCCCCACGTTCTGGAAGCGCTTCACGAAGCCGCGCAGGCCCAGGTCGACGCCCCGGGCCAGGTGCTGGTCGAGCCCCAACACCATGTGGTCCGCCGTGGCGACGGCCAGAAGCGGAGGTGCGCGCTCGGTGCCCACCTCGGTGGGGGGCGTCGGTTCAGGCACCAGGCTCCCCTCCAGGGTGTGGTCGGTGCCCCGGGTGAGCTGGTGGTAGCGGCCCCCGGTCAGGCTCAGGATCGCGTCGTCCGTGACACTCCAGCTCAAGGACCCCCGGAGCGCCGTCCGGGTGCCGCCGGGATCGAAGTGATCCAGACGTCCTCCCAGCCGCGCAAGCAGGCCCGGCGCCATCTCGCGCTGGAGCTCTCCGTACCCTCCCACGACCGAGCCGTCGGAGCGCGTGTCGGTGCGCACCACCCCGTCGTCGGAGAGCAGCCTGGAGGCGTAGTGGAGGTCGAGGCGGTCCACGTCCAAGCCGAAGCGCACGAGGTCGTCACCCATGCGCGATTCGGCGTCCACGGCCAGTCGCTGGCGCCCGGTCTCGCCCTGGGCCAGGACCGGGTTGGCGGGCCCCGCCGAATCGGTGCGCAGGGGGAGCTCGGCATGGTACCGCGACGCCGCGGCCGTCCAGCGGATGCGGGTGGGGCCGATGCCGTGGGTGAGCCGAGCCGAGACCATGCCGTTGCTCCAACGCGCAGCCTCGGGCACCAGCGGTGTGGCGTCGTTTCCCAGGCGCACCTCTTCCCGGTTTCCGAACAGCGTCAGCGACAGGTCCGCGCCGCCCAGGTCGTAGGCGCCCTTCAGGAGTCCGTCCACGTACCCGTACGGCGACGGTGCGCCGTCCAGGAGTCGAGGTCCCGCGTTGTGAAGCGCCCGGCCTTCCGCCAGCACCCCACCGTTGCCCAGGGGAAGGTCCACGCCGGCGCGGGCCGAGAGGAGGTCGGCGGCACCTTCGAAACGGGTGTTCCGCCGACCCGGGCGCCGGGTTTCCAGATCCAGGATGTACGAGAGTCCGCCGTCGTAGCGTGCGGGCGCGCCACCGACGTGATGGGCGGCCCGGGCCAACAGCCCCGGATCGAAGCTGTCCATCAGGCCTGCCAGGTGGAACGGCGTGTACACGGGCGCCCCGTCCAGGAGGACGAGCTTCAGGTCCGCGGTGGACCCCCGCATGAGCAGGACGTGCGCCGGATCCGCCGGGTCGCGGCCCTCGTTCCCACCAGTGGTCGACGGATCGATCGCCGTCTCCACGAGGCCCGGGCCGATCTCCAGGATGGCGAGCTGCACGTCGGCGCCCGGGCTGGTGGCGCGCGCCACTCCCTTCGCGTCCGGCTCCGGCACCGCGAAGGGGTCGGCCGTGACCGTGAGGCCCGGAATGGGCACCGGGTCCGGCGAGAGCTCCAGGTCGAGGTCCATGCTGGCTCCCGCCGGAATCACGACTTCCACCGGTCGGCCCCGGTGTCCCAGGTAGAGGGCCCGGACCACGGCGGCACCGGGCGGGAGTCCCTCGATCCGGTACCGTCCCTGCGAATCGGTCGTGGCCGTACGAGCCATGCCCGCGGCCGCTCGCACCTCGACCAGGGCGAATCCCAACGGCCGGGGAGTCCCGTCGGCTACCGAGGTGACCCGCCCCCGGATCTCGGCGCTCGCCACCTGGGCTTCGGCGACTCCCACGCCGCAAGTGAGGGCCACCAGGCATCCCGACAGGACGTGGAGCGCGGCGGTGCGGAGCGACCTCATGGCGGGTCAGCGCGCCCGAAAGCGCAGGGCCGAATCGGGGGTTCGGAGATCGCCCACCGCGTCGGCGGGCGACTCGGCGACACGCCCCTCGACGATGGTGAGGACGACGCGGCCGTTGATGCGCAACGAGCTCGAGGTGGATGAGGCCGGGAGCTCGATTCGCACGGGGCCCGCCGGGGCCCTGGCCTCGAGGCGGCCGGCTCCCGACGTGAAACCGGTGCCCTCGGGGCCGAACACCCCCGCCCGGGTGCCTCGCCGTCGGACCACGATCTCCGATTCGGGGGGCACGGTGAGCACCACGGCGACGGCCCCCGCTTCGGGGTCGGCCATGGCGCCCAGCTCGACCGGCTGCGCGCCCACCTCCGCCTCGGCGGTGGCGGCGGGCACGGAGTTCGCATCGCCGAAGATCCAGCTGCGCACGGGCGACCCCGGGATCACGGCGGCCGCGGCGCCCCCGGCGAGCAACAGGACCAGGCCGGCGGCGCGAGCGAGGGGCCAGCGCAGGACGGACGGGCCGGTGTGGCGCCCGAGGTCGGCACCCGCCAGGGGTGCGAGCCTCGACCGGACCTCGGCCCAGGCGGCGTCGGTGGGCGCCGGCACGTCCAGAGCGCTCAGGGCCGTGGATACGGCGCCAGCTCGTGAGCGTGCGCCCTCGAGCCTTCGGCGGCAGTCCAGGCACTCGCCGAGATGCTCGCTCAGCGACGCCCGTTCGTCGACGGGCAGCTCCCCGTCCAGAAAGGCCAGCAGCTGTCCGGCCGCGGCATGTCCAGTCACGTCGTTCCCTCCTGGGGCGGACCCTCCGGCCCGCCGTTGTCGTCCGGGTGATAGACGTCGACGAATCGTTGCTGCGCCCGAGCGAGCAGGGTTCCGATGGAGGTCGTCTTCACCTCCACGGCCTCGGCGATCTCCGCATAGCTGAACCCCTCTTCTCGCATGAGGAGCAGCGTGCGGTCCCGCTCGCTCAGGGTCCCCAGTGCCTCCCGCACCCTCGCGATGGTGCGCTGCCGCTCCAGCTCCCGCGCCGGGTCGGGGCTGCCTCCCGGCTCGACCGGGTTCGCTTCCAGCAAGCGGCGGCGGTTCTCGGTGACCCGGTAGTGGTCACGGATCAGGTTTCCCGCCACCCGAAACAGCCAGGCCCGCAACGCGCGCGGGGGCCCGTCCACCTCGTCCCGGACCATGCGAACGAAGGCTTCCTGGGCCACGTCCTGGGCCACGTCCGGGTCTCCGGTGAGCCGTGTGCAGTAGCGATGCAGAGGAGGGAACGCCTCCTCGAAGAGCGTCTGGATCTCCACGGCTCCGTGGGTCCGGGGTGCGAGGCCCACTCACGGCGCCTCTTGGCACAAGTGGAACGATCGATGGTCCAAGGATGTGACGGGGGCCGGTGCGAAGCCAGCCGAGCACCCACCTTGCCGCTGTCGGAGCCTCGGCGCACCTTGGGCCCGCCATGCCTCCGATCCACGCTCCTCCCCGAGACCCGCCCGCGCGTGGGTGGTACCCGCGGCCGATCCGGCTGGCGCTGGCCATGGCCCTCGCGGGCGGGGTCTCGTCGGCTTGCGAGCGTCCGCCGGTGCGCGTGACGGTCACGGACAGCGCCGGCGTGGAGGTGGTGACTTCGGAGCCCGTGCGGGTCCCTCTCCCCGTGGCCTTCCGCGTGGAGCCCACGCCGGTGCTGGACCTGGCCATGAGCACGCCGGACGGCCCGGACCTGTCCACCGTGGTCATGGGCGCGCTCCTGCCCGGCGGAGAACTCGTCGTGGGTGACGCGGGGGGCGCCCTTCACCGGGTCGGGCTCGACGGGCAGGTGCGCTGGAGTCTCGCTGCCGCCGGTGCCCTGACGCTGGCTGCGGGTCCGGGGGATTCCGTGACGGCGCTGATCGAGCCGGGGGATTCCCTGGTGGTGCTGGGTCCCTCCGGACTCGGGCGCCGCGTGGGTCTCGTCTGGACGAGCGCGGCACCCCTGGGTGAGCTCTTCCCCGTGGACGGGGGCTTCGTGGCACTCACCGGATGGTCGACCCGCATGCTCGGGGAGAGCGCCTCGGCGGGACTGCGCGAAGATCCCGCCGCACTGGTGCGCTTCGGCGAGTCGGGCGCGCTGCTCGACACCCTGGCCACGCCCATGGGGAGCCAGGTGGGGTTGGTGGGCATCGGTGGGAGGCTGGCACTGGCTCCACCTCATTTCCCGCGCCTCACGCTCCTGGCCGCGGCGGGCGGCCGTCTCTTTCTGGGCACGGGCGCGCGCGACGAGGTGCTCGAGCTGGATCCCTCGGGGACCCGGCGCAGGATCCTTCGCCGTGCTGGGCGCAGCCTGGCCATCGACGACCGGGACCGTGCCGCCGCGCGGGCGTTCCGGCAGCGGCTCCTCGGCGGCAACCCGCTCGCGGCCGGACTGGGCGCCGAGCTGGACCGCGCCCTCCCCATGCCGGAGCGAATGCCCCCCTACGCCGACCTGATCGCCGACCCGGACGGGCGCCTGTGGGTGGGCGACTACCCGGATCCGGGCGAGGCTCCCTCGGTCTGGACCGTGTACGGCTCCGACGGTGGGCTCCTGGGCACGGTGACCCTGCCGATCCGTTTCCACCTTCTGGACGTCGGTGGCGGCCGCATTCTCGGGAACGTCCCCGGGGGTGCCTCGAGCACCGTGCGCGTCTACGACCTCGTCACTCCCGAACCCTGAATGATCGTGCTACCGAACCTCTCCGATGGAGTCGACACCATGCGTCGTCCTTTTGTCGTGCTCGCCGCGCTGGCGGGCGTTCTGTCCGTGGCTCCGAGGCTGGGCGCCCAGGAAGCGCCGGCTCAGGACGCGCGCATCGCCGCTGCGCTGGACGCCGTCTCGCCTGACAGCCTGGCGGCCTATCTACGCACCCTCGTTTCCTTCGAGACGCGCCACACGCTGTCGGCCGATCTGGCGCCGGACCGCGGCATCGTCCCGGCGCGCCAGGCCATTCTGGAGCGCTTCCGGTCGTTCAGCCCACGGCTCCAGCCAGCCCTCGACTGCTACAGGATTCCGGAGCAGGGGCGGATCACCGCCGAGGCCGAGGTCTGCAACGTCGTGGCGATCCTCCCCGGCAGGAGCCCACGGCGTATCTACATCAGCGGACATTTCGACACGGTGGCCCGCCGGGAGGGGGAGGGCTTCGATTGGTCGCGCTGGGACAATCCCGCGCCAGGAGCCAACGACGACGGCAGCGGCACCGTGCTCACCATGGAGCTGGCTCGCGTCCTGTCGCAGAGCGGGCTCGAGTTCGACGCCACCCTGGTGTTCGTCGCCTTCGCCGGCGAGGAGGAAGGGCTCATCGGCGCGACCCTGCACGCCCAGAACGCGGCCCGGGATTCCCTGCGCATCGACGCGGTCTTCAACAGCGACATCATCGGCAACAGCCACGGTGGCAACGGTCTCGTGGACGGAACCACGGTGCGTGTCTTCGCCGAAGGTCCCGAGGATTCCATGTCGCGGCAGATGGCTCGCTACATTCGACGCTGGGCGGCCGTGTACGTGCCGGGGCATCACGTGCGCCTCATCGCTCGCGAAGACCGCTTCGGGCGTGGTGGCGACCACACCGCCTTCAACGGTGTGGGCTACGCCGGCGTGCGCTTCTCCGAGGCCAAGGAGAACTACTCCAGACAGCACTCGGTCGACGACACCTTCGACGGCGTGGACTTCGACTACCTGTCACGTAACGCGCGCGTGGTGGGCTCCGGGGCCGCGACCGTGGCTCTGGCTCCGCCGGCTCCGGTGGTCGATGGCGGACGGGGACCCATGCTGGGCCGTGGCCAGACCGGATACGACGCGGCGCTCCGCTGGATCAAGAGCCGAGGAGCCGTGGCCTACCGCGTGGTCTGGCGCGAGGCCTGGACCCCGGATTGGCAGTACGAGCGCATCGTGGGAGACGTGGATCGCGTGACGCTTCCGGACCTGTCCATCGACGACTACGTGTTCGGCGTTGCCGCCATCGATGCCGATGGACACGAGAGCCTGGTGTCTCCCTTCGTGCGCCCGCCGCGGGGCTTCAGTCCCGTCGAGGAGATCGGGCGCTGAGTTCAGCAATCATGCCTGGACGTCTGTCCGAGTCGTTGCGGCCCTGCTGCCGCATGGCCCGTCCGCCGCCTTTCGGCCGGCGCGGTGGCGCCGTATTGTCCTCGTTCCCATTGGACCCCGTTGATGGAGCCTCGAATGCGCATCGCATCCCTCCGGCGTGTGGCGATGCTGGCCGTGGCGCTCTCGGTCCCTCTGCCGAGCGCGCTGCGGGCTCAACCGCTGCCCACGCAACCCAAGCAGCCTCCCGTTTTCGTCATCAGCAACGCCCGAGTCGTGACGGTCTCGGGCCAGACGCTCGACCGCGGCACCGTGCTGGTCTCGGACGGCGTCATCCGAGCCGTGGGCCAGAACGTCCAGGTGCCCGACGACGCCTGGACCCTCGACGGCTCCGGCATGACGGTCTATCCAGGCCTCATCGACGGCATGTCGACGGTGGGCCATCCGGCCGCCGGTGGACAGCAGAACGGAGGAGGGGGCTTCGGAGGAGGGTTCGGCCAGAACATCGATCCCGACGACTATTCCTGGGGACCCGAGTACAGGCCCGGCACCTTCACCTGGCTGAGCGCGGCCGACGACATCGACATGGCCGACGAGCGGGTGCAGTCGTGGCGCAACGCCGGCTTCACCACCACGGTATCGACGCTCGAGGACGGGTTCGTCCCGGGTGACGCCGCCGTTCTCGACCTCGCCGGCGAGCGGGGCCGCGAGATGGTGGTGGCCAGCCGCGTGGGCACGCGGGTGAACCTCCAGGCCCGGGGCTATCCGGGCTATCCGGGGTCGCTGCTCGGCTCCTTCGCCTACCTGAAGCAGCTCTACCTCGACGGACAGCACTACGATCTCGTGTGGTCGGCCTACGAGGCCGATCCGGTGGGCAAGACCCGGCCCGAGTGGGACCGGGCCCTGGACCCCATTCGCGACGCGCTCCATCAGGAGCGGCCCATCCTGTTCCCGGCAGACGACCGCACGCAGATCGAGCGCGCGATCAAGACCGCCGACGTCATGGGCCTGCCGGTGATCGTGTACGGAGGCCAGGACGCCTGGAACGCCGCCGACGTGTTGAGCGCGGCCGATGTTCCCGTACTCCTGGATCTGAACTGGCCCACGGCCCCCACGGGCCCCGCCGCCGCCAACGACGATCCGGACCTGTTGACCCTCCGGCAGCGCGAGTACGCGCCCACCACGCCGAAGGTACTGGCCGACGCGGGCGTTCCGTTCGCCTTCGCGGCCGGCTCGCTCCGCAATCCAGCCGACGCCCGGGCGCGGGTGCGGACCGCCATCGCGCGCGGCCTGTCGCCCGATGACGCGCTCAAGGCCATGACGCTGTGGCCCGCGCGCATCTTCGGCCTGGACGACCGCATGGGCAGCATCGATGTGGGCAAGATCGCCAACTTCGTGGTCACCGACGGCGACCTGTTCGATGCGGACACGCACGTGAAGTGGGTCATCGTCGACGGACGGCCCTTCGAGATGGAGGAGCCGGCGTCGACCCGCATGGCGTCCAACGCCAACGGGAACGGGAACGGCCGCGGACAGCGCGACGCCGCCGCCGAAGAGGGCCCGGGCGAGCCGGTGCCCATGGCCCAGGACACGGGGCCCTACCGTGACGACGCGGTGACCGCGATCCGCGGCGCCACCGTCTACACGGTGACCAACGGCGTCATCGAGAACGGCACGGTGGTGATCCGTAACGGCAAGATCGCCGCCGTGGGCGGGGCCGATACGCAGATTCCCAGTGGGGCCCACGTCGTCGACGGCACGGGCATGCACCTGACGCCGGGCATCATCGACGCCCACTCCCACATCGCCGCCGACGCCATCAACGAAGGCACGGTGAACGTGTCGGCCATGGTGGGGATCAAGGACGTGATCAATCCCACCGAGATCGCCATCTACCGGGCCCTCGCCGGTGGCGTCACGACCATCAACCTGCTGCACGGGTCGGCGAATCCCATCGGTGGCCGCAACGCGATCCTCAAGATGCGCTGGGGCTCGGACGCCGACGACATGATCTTCCAGGCGGCCCCGGAGGGGATCAAGTTCGCCCTGGGCGAGAACGTCAAGCGCGACCGCACTCCCGATCGCTACCCCAATTCGCGCATGGGCGTGCAGGACGTGATCCGGGAGGCTTTCCTGGACGCACAGGTCTACCAGGCCAAATGGGACGCCTACGAGGCGGCCAGGGCACGGGGCGACGACGACGCGCTCCCGCCCCGGCGCGATCTCAAGCTGGAGACGCTGGCCCAGGTGCTGTCCGGTGAACGGCTCGTGCACGCACACTCGTATCGGGCCGACGAAATCCTGCAGCTGCTGCGCACCGCGGAGGACTTCGGCGTGCGCGTCGCCACGCTGCAGCACGTGCTGGAGGGCTACAAGATCGCCGACGAGATCGCGGCCCACGGTGCGGGTGCCTCCACCTTCTCCGACTGGTGGGCCTACAAGGTGGAGGCGTACGACGCCATCCCCTACAATGCCGCGCTCATGACCGATCGGGGCGTGGTGGTCTCCATCAACTCCGACGACGCCGAGGAGATGCGGCACCTGAATCAGGAGGCGGCCAAGACCATGAAGTGGGGAGGGATGTCCCACAACGAAGCGCTCAAGATGGTCACGCTCAATCCCGCGATTCAGCTCGGCGTGGACGACGAGGTGGGAAGCATCGAGGTGGGCAAGGACGCCGACCTCACGCTCTTCAACGCCGACCCGCTGACCATCGACGCGGTGGTGCAGCAGACCTACGTGGACGGCAAGCTCTACTTCGACATCGACCTCGACAAGGAGCGGCAGAAGGCCATCGAGGCGGAGATGAAGGCGCTCATGGAGAAGCAGAAGGGTAGGAGCGGTACGCGGGTCGTGACCGACGGAGCCGTGGCTCCGCGCCAGGAGGTGGTCCGATGAGCCGCCGGTTCGCGAGCCTCCGCGCGGGAGGCACGGCGCTGGTCCTGGCGACCCTGGCGGCGGCCGGTCCGCTGGCCGCCCAGACCCTGGCCGTACGTGGCGGGACCGTCCATACGCTGGCGGGCGATCCCTTCGTGGGCACGGTCGTGGCGACCGACGGCGTCATCACGGCGGTGGGCGCCGACGTTCAGGTGCCGCAGGGTGCGACCGTGATCGACGCGACGGGGAAGCAGGTGTACCCTGGACTGTTCGACGCGGGCACGCAGCTCGGCCTCACCGAGATCGGTTCGGTCGACGTGACCCAGGACTCGAGGGAGCTGGGGCTCTTCAACCCGCAGCTCCAGACCATGACGGCCATCCACCCGGCCTCGGAGCACATTCCGGTGGCCCGTGCCAACGGCATCACCCACACGCTGGCGGTACCGGGCACGTCGCCGGGCGGGATCGCCGGCCAGGCGTCGCTGGTCAATCTCGACGGCTGGACCGTCGAGGAGATGATGATCGCTCCGGGCGCCGCCATGATGATGGTGTGGCCCTCCAAGGGAGGCGGATTCGGCCGTTTCCGGGGCTTCGGCGGCGGCGGGGGCAACCCGGCCGAGCGTGAGCGGATGTACCAGGAAGCCGTGGATCGGTACACGACCTGGCTGGAGGCGGCTCGGCACTACGAGTCCGCGTACACCGGTGGTCCGGTGGGCCGCGACCTCAAGCTCGAGGCGCTGGACCGGGTGGTGGACGGGGACATGCCGCTCCTGGTGCAGGTCAACAACGCCGAAGAGATCCGGGATGCCGTGGAGTGGGCCGACGCGCAGAACGTGAAGATCGTCATCGCCGGTGGCGAGGAAGCCGACGAGGTGGCCGATCTGCTCGTGGAGAAGGGCGTGGGCGTCATCCTCGGGCCCACGCAGAGCCTGCCCCGCGAGCGCGACGCCGACTACGACGCCCGGTACCGGCTCCCGGCCAGGCTGCAGGCGGCGGGCGTGAAGATCGCCTTCGCCACCTACAATTCGTCGGATTCGCGCGTGCTTCCGTACGAGGCCGGGCAGGCCATGGCCTTCGGGCTGCCCCGTGAGGAGGCCCTCAGGGCCATCACGGTGAACGCCGCCGACATGCTGGGCTTCGGCGACCGGCTGGGCACGCTGGAGTCGGGCAAGATCGCGAATCTCATCGTCACGGACGGTGATCCCCTGGAGATCCAGACGCAGGTGGAGCACCTGGTGATCGGTGGCCACGAGGCCAGCACCGACAACAAGCACCTCGATCTGTACATGAAGTACCGGGCTCGCCCCCATCCGGGAGGCAACTGACCGGACGGCGAGCCTTCGCTCCGGTACGGCCCCGCGGGCAGGTGCGCCCGCGGGGCCGTCCTGTACCCTTCTGAGCGGGAGGAGACATGGCACGCACGACGTTGTTCGCCGTGACGGCGGCGCTGACCACGCTGCCCGTCGTCGCACCCCGGACCGAAGCCGCAGCGCAGCTCCAGATTCCCATCCAGGAGTGGGAAGTACCCTGGGCCCAGTCCCGCCCGCGGGACCCCGACCTGGGTCCCGACGGCCGCGTCTGGTTCGTTGGACAGCGTGGTGACTACGTGGGGGTGCTCGATCCGGCTACGGGCGACATGAACCGCTTCGATCTGTCCCAAGGCGCCGGGCCCCACAATCTCCTGGTCACCGACGACGGCACGGTGTGGTACACCGGCAACGCCGACCGCCACATCGGTCGGCTGGACGCCGCCAGCGGCGCCATCGAGCGCTTTCCCATGCCCGACGAGGCCGCGCGGGACCCCCACACCCTCATCGAAGACGGCCACGGGGGCATGTGGTTCACGGTCCAGGGAGGGAACTTCGTCGGCCACTTCGATCCGTCCGATGGTGACATCGAGCTCATCCAGGCTCCCATGGCGGAGAGCCGGGGACGGCCCGCGAGCAGTCGACCCTACGGGATCAAGCTCGACTCCCGAGGCGTGCCGTGGGTGGCGCTGTTCGGCACCAATCTCATCGCCCGGGTCGATGCGGCCAGCATGACCCTCGAGACCTTCGAGCTCCCGGACCCGGGAGCCCGCCCACGGCGGCTGGTCATCGACTCGGCGGACCGCATCTGGTACACGGACTACGCCCGCGGCAAGCTCGGCCGGCTCGATCCCACCACCGGTGACGTGAGCGAGTGGGACAACCCGGGTGGCGACGACTCCCGCCCGTACGGGATGGCCGTGGACGCCGGCGACCGCATCTGGTTCGTGGAGACGGGCCTGGATCCCAATACCTTCGTCGGGTTCGACCCGGCGACGGAGGAGTTCTTCTCCAGGACCGAGATCGACAGCGGTGGCGGGGCCGTGCGCCACATGGTCTACGACCGCGACAACAACGTCGTCTGGTTCGGCACGGACGCGAACACCATCGGTCGAGCCCAGCTTCCACCGCTCCGGGGCCGGAGTGTCTCGGAAGGGGACTGATGCCGGGGTTCGGGGTCAGGTGTGCCCAGTTGATTCCGGTCCTGGTGATGGGTGCCCTGGTAGGGCCGTTGCCAGGGCCGGAAGCCTCGGACGCGGTGGTGCCCCCGCACGCGGATGGGCCGCCCCCGGCGCACACAGGTGGCTTCGGCGAGCCCACCTGCCTCGAGTGCCATTCGGACTTCGGGCTGAACGAGTCGGGTGGGCGCCTGACCCTGGACGGTCCGCCGACCCGGTACGAGCCGGGACGTACCTACACGATCTCGGTGGTGCTCGAGAGCGGCGAGATGGTCAAGGCCGGGTTCCAGCTTTCCGCGCGCGACCCGACCGGCAGGCAAGCCGGGACCTTCGTCGCAACGGACCCCCGTGCCGCCGTGCAGAGCGAAGGGGGTGTGGAATACGCCCATCAGACGCTGACGGGCTCGGACGCCGACGATCCCGAGGTGGTCAGGTGGAGGGTTGCCTGGACGGCGCCCGGCGGTGGGGTCGTGCACTTCCATGCGGCCGCGAACTCGGCCAATGGCGACGATTCGCCCTTCGGTGACCTCATCTACGCCGTCTCGGCGACCAGCGAAGCGCCGACATCGCCCGGGGCCTCGCAGCCGTCGAGGTGGCCGGACCCTCGTCATCTGCGGTAGCTTGGAAGAAGGACCGCACTTCGACGGGTTTCCGGTTTCCCGCCCCCATACGACCTATGCGTTTCGCCTACATCGACTCCCAGGGAAAGGAGGTGGGCATCCCCAGTGTGGATGCCCTCCGCCTCAGGATCGCCCTCAAGGCCATCACCGCGGACACCGTGTTCTTCGACGGGTCCACGGAGCGATGGGCTCCCGCCGGCGAACACGACATCTTCCGAACGCTCAAGAAGGAGCTGGACGAGCAGGAGGAGGGAACGTTCGTGGCCCCACCGCCGCCGGCGACCGACGAGGCCCCTGGCGCGCTGAATGCCGACGCGCTGGAGGTGGAAGCGAACGCGGAGAGCCCGGACGCCACCACCGGCGACGAGGCCGCCGAAGACTGGCGGTTCCAGATCAGCAATTCGCCATCGGCCCGGGACGAGGCCGAGGAAGACAGCACCGGGAGCACGCCACCGGAGGGCGGGCCGCAGGATCCGACGAAAGTCGAGCCGGTCGGTACGTCGTCCTGGCTCGAGGTGGACGGAGACGAGAACGACCCGGTCTTCAATCTGGAAGAATCCGAGTTCGTCGACTCCGAGCCGGAAGAAGACGGTCCGGACCGCTTCGACCTGGTTCCCGAATTCGGGGGGCCCGATCCCGACGATGTCGAAGTGGAGGACGCGTTGCCCGAGGAGGAGGCACCTGAGGAGGTGGAACGGGCTTCCGCCGCACCGGAGGCTTCCGGCCCAGCCGAACCTCCGTCGGCGGAGGCCGGCCCCGAGGAGGGCGGCGAGACGGAGGCGGTCGGGGCGACGGTCGAGCCCGAGGTGGTCGAGGGATTCCAGGCCGACCGCTTCGATTTCGAGGGAGTGCTCGAGGAGTCGGGCTGGGGCGACGAGCCTCCGCCTGCCGAAGACGAGCTCGAGGAGGGCGACGAGGCGCAGGAGGGATCGGACGAGGATCTGGGCCTCGTGGACGCCACGGCCGAGGCGGTAGCCTCCGCCGCCGGAGGCGACGACCTTCCGCTCCCGACCCGGGAGGAACTGGCCCGCCGTCCCGATGCTCCCCGCCCCTCAGGTGCCGGCGGCGGCGTCCCTCCGGGTAGCCGCAAGGTGCGGGCGGGTCCGCCGCCGCCACGTCGGCCGCGTCGGCGCGGTCTCGGGGCTGCCCCCGTCGTGGGGGTGGTCCTGGTGTTGGGCGTGGCGGGGGCGGGCTGGTGGATGTTCGGCCGTGGTGGAGCTCCTGCCGAGGAAGCGGCGGCTCCCGCACCTCCTCCGGTGGCGATCCCCGATGTCCCGGCCGAGCTGGAGCCGCGGGTGCGCGAGCTGGGATCCCAGGTCCGGGCCGCCTCTCTGGAGGCCCTGCGTGGTCTTCCGGCACGGATGGATGTGCCAGCCGAGCCTTCGCAGGAGTGGCTGGGTGGATCCTACATGGCCAACGCGAGCCGCTACGGCGACGTCCAGCGGTACTGGTCGACCATGGACGGCTTCCTGCGTGACATGCAGGCTGCCGAGGACTCGATCTTCGCGGCGGAGCTCTCCTCGCACATGGCGTCCGCGGCGCTGCCGCCGGATACCGCGAAGTTGCTGCAGGATCGGATCCTGGCCGGGTTCCGGGCGACCGCCAGGGAGCGGGGCGCCGTGTACCAGCAGGCGCGGGGCGTGGCCGAGGCCGCACTCCGGCTGCACACCTTCCTGGTGGAGAACGAGCCCTCCATCGACTACGAGCCCGCGGCCGGGGGCATCTCCAGGGACCCGGTGCTTGAGGCGGTACCGGCGACCCCGGAGCTGGGCGAGGAGATGTGGGACCGCGTGGGCGAGATCACCAGGGCCCTGGACTCCCTGGACTTCCTCGACCGGGTGACCACACAGCGCCTGGTCGACGCCATCACGGCGAAGCTGGAGCGCATCGAGCTGCGCTGAGGGGGTGGCCTTCTCGAGTCGGAGGCCGGCGGCCTCCGGCTGCCGCGCTCCTCGCGTGTAAGGAACGCCGAGGAGGCGCGTAGGCGGAGAGGCGGGGCGGGCGGGTAGACTGCAACTCTTCCAGGACCCGGCACGTCCCAGGGGAAAGCCGGCTCGGGAAGGGCCGGCGCTACCTTTCCGCCGATCAAGGACGCTCCCATGCGTGTGTCTGCCCTTCTCGTCGTGCTCGTCGCTGTGGTATCCGGACCCCGGACGGTGTCCGCACAGGGTCCTGAGGCGAGGGGGAGCGATCGCCTCCGGGTCTTCCTCGACTGCCAGACGGTCTGCGACCAGACCTTCATCCGCACCGAGATCACCTGGGTCGATTGGGTGCGAGACCGCGAGGACGCCGCCGTTCACGTCCTGGTGACGGGCGAGGGCACCGGAGGGGGTGGTCGCCGCTACTCCCTTGATTTCATCGGGCGCGGCCCGTTTCAGGGCGATGATCACACCATGACCTACACGTCGTCGGGGGACGCCACTTCCGACGAGGCCCGCACGGGGTTCACCCGGGTGCTCGGCCTGGGGCTGACCAGCTACGCCCGCGGCAGCGCAACCCTTCGACCGTCTGAGCGTGCAATACCGTCCGCCGCGGAGTGCGCCTGGAACCGCCGGTCCGCCACAGAACGACCCCTGGGATTTCTGGGTGTTTCGACTGGGGCTGAACGCCTATTTGAACGGCGAGTCGCTTCAGAGCTCGTCGCAGGCATCGGGGAGCCTGAACGCGTCACGCACCACGGACGACTGGAAGCTCAGCTTCAGCGGCTCCTACAGCAAGCGTAGCAGCACCTACGAGCTCTCGGATCGATCCGTGACCACGCGGGTGGAGGACTGGAGCTCCAGCGGTCTGGCGGTGAAGAGCCTGGGTGACCACTGGTCCCTCGGTGCCCGCGCCTCTGCCGGCTCGTCGACGTTCTACAATCAGGACTTTCGTTGGAGCCTGCAGCCGGGTGTCGAATTCAACTTCTTTCCCTACGGCGAGACCGCGCGCCGTGAACTGACGCTTCAATACCTGGTCGGAATCAACCACTGGGACTACACCGAGGAGACCCTCTTCGGGGAGATCTCGGAAACCCGGCCGAGCCACTCCGTCGTCCTGGGCCTCGACCTGACCCAACCCTGGGGACGGACCAGCATCTCCATCTCCGGATCCCAGTATCTGCACGACGCATCCAGATACTCGGCGGGCATCTCCGGCTATGCGCAGGTGCGCCTGTTCAAGGGATTCTCGTTCAACGTGAACGGTAGCTACTCGCGGGTCCACGACCAGCTCTATCTTCCCAAGGGCGACGCCACCGACGACGAGATCCTCACCCGCCAGCGGCAGCTGGAGACGAGTTACTTCTACTACACCTCGTTCGGGATCAGCTACCGCTTCGGATCGATCTTCAACAACGTCGTCAACCCGCGCTTCGGCTCATCGCCGGGCGGCACGGTGATCTACTTCTGACGCGCGCCTCGGCCCTGATCAGGCGGAGAAGTACGGATTGACCCCGCTGGCGTGGTCCGTGATGTCGTGCACGGCGGTGAGCTCGGGGATGGCCTGACGCAGCATGCGCTCGACACCCTGTTGAAGCGTCAGGCGGGACATGGCGCATCCCTGACAGCCGCCGGTCATCTCGAGGAAGACCTCGGAATCCTGGACGTCCACGAGGGTGATGGCGCCGCCGTGCGAAGCGATGGCTGGGTTGACCTGCTGCTCCAGTACCTCGCGCACGCGGTCGGCGATGAGCCCCCGGGGCGGCTCCACCGCGCCCCTCGCCGCTTCGCCGCCATTCGACCTGGTCCGTGGCACGACCTGGAAACCGCTCTCGTTGACGCGCTCCACGAAGTCCACCGTGGCCCCGTCGAGAGCCTCGGCCTGCTCCTCGGCCACCAGCACCGTCAGACCATCCAGCGACACCTCACGCTCGTCCTGTCTGCGCTCCTCGGCGCCCACCAGCGTGAGCTCGAACTCGGGAGCCACCGGACTGCCGTGCATGGCGATGCGAAGGTACTCGAGCTCGCC
This sequence comes from uncultured Gemmatimonadales bacterium, assembly GCA_963809895.1. Classification (GTDB taxonomy): domain Bacteria; phylum Gemmatimonadota; class Gemmatimonadetes; order Longimicrobiales; family Gaopeijiaceae; genus Gaopeijia. Next base: position 108,948 of record CAWELD010000003.1, read on the forward strand.
CTCGCTCTGATCGAGGAAGGAGCGGACCATGTCGCGCGCCTTGTCGGTGAATGTCAGCATCTGAACTCCCGCGGCTTCGGTTCGACTCGCTGGGCCGGGCGTGGCCCGGTGATGCAATACCCGACGCCCCGGCACCGGATCCCTCCGACGCACACGGCGACGATCCACGCTGCCGAAGAGGGTAACCCGTCCCGGGCCCGGCAGGAAGCCGCAGGCCGCCGGTTGCTGGTCCTGCGCCTCTCCGTCTACCTTTTCTGGCCGTGTCCGTGCAGTCCCGAACCGCACGGTGGGCCCACGCCGGCCCGGGCACGACGACCTCAGTCACGCACAACCGGGCCCGTCCCATGCGGACGCGGCCTTTCCAATCGGGAATCTCATGGCCGACCAGGATGTGATGGACAAGCTCGTGTCCCTGTGCAAGCGACGGGGCTTCATCTTCCAGTCCTCCGAGATCTACGGAGGCACCGGCTCCGTCTGGGACTACGGTCCGCTGGGTGTGGAGCTCAAGCGCAACGTCAAGGAGCGCTGGTGGAGCACCATGGTCCACGAGCGCGACGACGTCGAGGGATTGGACGCCGCCATTCTCATGCATCCCCGGGTCTGGGAGGCCTCCGGGCACGTGGAAGGCTTCACGGACCCGCTGGTGGAGTGCGGCAACTGCCATCGACGCTTCCGGGCCGATCTTCCCGAGGTCCAGGACGGTCAGTGCCCCGTGTGCGGGACCCGCGACACGTTCTCCGCGCCGCGGCAGTTCAACCTCATGTTCAAGACCTTCATGGGCCCGGTGGAGGAGGCCGCCGCCACCGTCTACCTGCGACCCGAGACCGCGCAGGGATCCTACGTGAACTTCCTGAACGTCCAGCAGTCGGCACGCCAGAAGCTGCCCTTCGGCATCGCTCAGATCGGCAAGGCGTTCAGGAACGAGATCACACCCGGGAACTTCATCTTCCGGACTCGCGAGTTCGAGCAGATGGAGATGCAGTTCTTCGTGCGCCCGGGCAGCGACGACGAGTGGTTCGAGCGCTGGAAGGCCGACCGCATGGCCTGGCACGTGTCGTTGGGCATCCACAAGGACAAGCTGCGCTTTCACGAGCACGGGCCCGACGAGCTGGCGCACTACGCCAAGAAGGCCGTGGACATCGAGTACGAGTATCCCTTCGGCTGGAAGGAGTTCGAGGGCGTGCACAACCGCACGGATTTCGACCTCGGCCGTCATCAGGAGTATTCCGGCAAGCGCCTGGAGTACATCGATCCGACCACCAACGAGCGCTTCATCCCCTTCGTCATCGAGACGGCGGTGGGGGTGGACCGCACGGTCCTGGTGGCGCTCATCGACGCCTACCGGGAGGAGTCGGTGGAGGGAGAGGAGCGGGTGGTCCTGGGGCTCCACCCGCGCCTGGCGCCTCTGAAGGTGGCCGTCTTCCCTCTGGTGAAGAAGGACGGGCTCCCCGAGGTGGCGGACAAGCTCCACCAGGAGCTGCGCCGCGCCGCGATCCCCTCGTTCTACGACGAGTCCGGCTCCATCGGCCGCCGCTATCGCCGCCAGGACGAGGCCGGGACTCCCTGGTGCGTGACCGTCGACGGGGAGACGCTGGAGAATCAGACCGTCACCATTCGCGATCGCGACACGCTCGAGCAGGAGCGGGTGGCGCTGGACCAGGTGCGTGGATGGATCCAGGAGCGTCTCGGGGGCTGAGCGGAACCCGGGTCCGCCCCTGGGCGTACCCGTCCGGCGCACGTTTTCCGCGAACGGTCCCACGGAGGAATAGATGAGACGCTGGACGAGGATCGCCCTGACCGGAGCGCTGTTGATGGCTGCTCCCACATCGCTCGCCGCGCAGGACGAGGGCGGCTCCTGGAAGCTCGATGGCGAGCTGGGTGCCAGCCTCTTCTTCGGAGCGTCGGAGCAGACCACGACGACCTTCCGCGCCGCCGCCGAGCGCAAGAGCTCGCTCCTCGAGTTCTCCCTGGGGGGAGAGTTCGCCTACGGAGAGGCGCAGGATCCGGCGTCGGGAGATTCCTTCGTCAACAAGCGCTCCTGGGCCGCGAGCACGGCGCTGGACTACAAGCCGGAGGGCAAGGTCAGCCCCTTCCTGTTCGCCGATGCCGAGGGCAGCCTCGAGCGGCAGATCGCCCTGCGTCTGAGCACGGGTCTGGGCGCCAAGTACCGGTTCGTGGACACCGACGAGACCGGGCTCGACGTGAGTCTGGCGGCCCTCGTGGAGCGCACCGAGCCCCGAGAGTACCAGGTCGGGGCGGACACCGACATCGAGACGCTGGCCCGCTGGTCCGCCCGCTTCCGGGCGCGGCACGCCTTCTCGGACGGTCGCACGACCTTCAAGCTGGTGACCTTCTACCGACCGGCCTTCAGGGACTCCGGCGACTACACGGTCGACACCGACACCTCGCTGGCCTACGCCCTCAATCAGAGCATCAGCCTCAAGCTCTCGTTCGTGGACAAGTACGACTCGCTGGCCAGGGACCGCGGCGCCCGCTCCAACAACGACGGCCGGCTCGTCTTCTCGGTTCTCGCCAGCGTGAAGTAGAGGGCGCGGGCCCGGGGAGCGCCCGGACCGCGAGGTTGTGACGCGACGGCGGAGGTGCCTATCTTGGCCGCCGTCCGCCCAACCGGCTACGCCATCAGGAGCCACGCCTCGTGTCCGCATCCAAGTCCGAAGTCTTCAGCTCTCGCTGGGGCATGCTCCTGGCCATGCTCGGCATGGCGGTGGGTACGGGCAACATCTGGCGCTTTCCGCGCATCGCGGCCAGCAACGGAGGCGGCTCGTTCCTGGTGGCGTGGGTGGTGTTCCTCATGGTGTGGTCCGTGCCCCTGCTCATCCTCGAGTTCGGGATGGGGAAGGGGACCCGCCGCGGCACCGTGGGGGCCTTCGTCCACACCATCGGGCCCCGCTTCGGGTGGATGGGCGCGTGGGTGGCGTGGACGGCCACGGCGATCATGTTCTACTACAGCGTCGTCATGGGCTGGACGCTGCGATTCTTCTGGGCGACGCTGACCCATCAGATTCCCACGGAGGTGCCGGGTGCCTTCTGGGAGTCCTTCGCCGGCTCCCACGGCGCCCTGCTCACGCACACGCTGTCCGTGGGCCTGGGTGTGTTCGTGGTGGCGTGGGGTGTGAAGGGGATCGAGACCGCCGCGCGCATCCTCATTCCGTCGCTGGTCATCCTCGTCATCGTTCTGGCGGTGAAGGCCCTCACCCTGCCCGGAGCTTCTCGGGGCCTCGAGTTCCTCTTCACGCCGGATCTGGCGCGCCTGGGGGACTACCGGGTCTGGTTGCAGGCACTCACCCAGAACGCCTGGGACACCGGCGCGGGCTGGGGGCTGGTCCTCACGTACGCCATCTACATGCGGCAACGTGAGGACACCGCGCTCAACGCCTTCGTCATCGGCTTCGGCAACAACTCCATGTCGCTGCTGGCCGGGATCATGGTGCTGTGCACGGTCTTTTCGGTGATGCCCGAGGCCGCGGACCAGATCGTGGGCGCCGGCAACGAGGGGCTCACCTTCATCTGGGTGCCCCAGCTCTTCAAGGCCATGCCGGGCGGCCAGTTCTTCATGGCCCTCTTCTTCCTGGCCCTGGCCTTCGCGGCCTGGACGAGCCTGGTGGCCATGATCGAGTTGGCGTCCCGCGTTCTCATGGATCTGGGGTTGCCCAGGGGCTCCGCCATCGCGGTCGTGGGGATCTCGGGGCTGCTCATGGGTGCCCCCTCGGCGCTCAGCCTCGACGTCTTCGCCAATCAGGACTGGGTGTGGGGAGTGGGCCTCATGCTGTCGGGCTTCTTCTTCGCCTTCGCCGTGCTCCGCTACGGCGTGACCGAGTGGCGGGAGACCTTCATCAACCATGCCCATTCCGACGTCCACATCGGTGCGTGGTGGGACTGGGCGATGCGCTTCGTCGTGGTTCAGGCCATCGTGCTCATGGTCTGGTGGCTGTGGCAGGCCCGGGGCGCGGACCCCGCCGCCACCTGGACGCTCTTCTCGTCCTACAACGTGGGCACCGTGGTCATCCAGTGGGTGGTGGTGCTGGCCGTGCTCTTGCTCCTGAACCGCTGGATGGTGGGACGCATTCGCGCCCACGACGTGGGGCGTCCCGATGCCCGGGCGCAGGACCACGTGGGGCCGGACGAGGACTTCCACGCCCCCTGACGGCATGGGGCCTCGGGCCCGAGGGGACGCCGCCGGAGATCCATGAAGTTCACGCGATTCGAGCAGGTGGCGCGGGACGCGTTCGAAGCGATTCCCGAGGAATACCGGCGGGGGATCGATGGGTTGGTGATCTCGCGCGAGTCCGTCGCGCACCCCACGCTGCCGGACATCTTCACGCTGGGCACCTGCGATACCGAGGAATACCTGTCGGACTACGGCGGTCCCGACACCACGCGCTCGGTGGTGGTGCTCTTCTACGGCTCGTTCCGAAACCTCGCCCGCCTGGATCCCGACTTCGACTGGGAGGCGGAGATCCACGAGACGGTGGAGCACGAGGTCCGTCATCACCTGGAGTCCCTGGCGGGCCACGACGAGCTGGGCGACGTGGACTACGCCATGGACGAGGACTTCAAGCGCTACGAGGGGATGGCCTTCGACCCGTGGTACTTCCAGCGGGGCGACCGGGTGCGGCCGGGGACCTACGCGGTGGAGGACCACGTCTTCGTGGAACAGGAGTGGCGCGGCGAGGCCTTCGACGCGGCCGACCAGGCGACGTTCGAGTGGAAGGGCGTCACCTGGGCCGTTCCCCTGCCCGACGAGCTGGGCGACATCCATTTCGTGCTCGTGGAGGGTGTGCCCGACGCGCCGCCCGTTCTGGAGCTGGTGCTGGTCAGGCGACGCTCCTGGTGGGAGGACGTGCGACGGCTGTTGGGCAGCTCGCGGCCCCGCGTGCTGGAGAGCGAGGCCTCGGCGCGCTCTGTCGGGGCGCCCCCTTCGGACCGGGCCTCCGACGGATCCTGAGCCGGGCTCACGGGTGCAATCCCACCATGCCACTCCACGACGACTACGCCCGGAGCACGCCCTTCGAGCGCGCCCTCCCCGACATGGACTTCGCGGCGCGCCACTTCGAGGCGATGGTCGAGGAAGCGGAGCGCCGAGGCGCCGCTCTGGAGGACCCGGGTGGACTGGTGATGCTCGAGAGCACGGCGGCGGCGCTGGACGAGCTCCGGTTGCCGTCCGAGGGGATGGAGACGTTGCCGAGACACGCGGCGCTCCTCTTCCACGCCTTTCATCATCACCGGGCCGGACGTCCGCTGGTGCTCGTGCGCAGCGGCGTGGTCCGCTATCTGGTGGACACCGATCCGGGCACCGGAGCGGAGGACGCCCGGGGGCTGGCGCCGGGCAGCTACGTGCAGCTTCCGCAACACCTCCTGTGGGTGCATCCCGACGAGGCCGAACGCCCCCTGTCGCTGGACGGCTTCTTCTGGACCTGCCCCGAACCCCACACGCTCCACCTGCTGGGCGTCGCGGGCCTGCTGGACGGCCGGCCGGGCTTCACGGTCCTGCAGCTTCCGCCCGTACCCATGGCCGATGCGGCGGTGTGGGCCACGACGAAGGCCCGCCCCGACGAGGACGGGGCCGACTTCACCTCCGATCTGCCGGGGGCCGAGCTCGAGCACCTTCTGGAGGTGCGCACGGCGGGTGAGCTCCTCAAGCTCGGCGCGCGCCTGGATCGATACCTCCGACGCTTTCCCGGCAGTGGGCAGGAGGCGGAACCGAGCGACGATCCCACGGACGGCGCCCCCGCGCGAAGCGCCATCCCCTACACCCTCGTGACCCTCGCCGGGTCCTGAAGCAGACTCCATCCAGGAAGCACGCCATGCCCAGAGAGTCCCGGAAGGCCCGCGCCGAGCGGGCGGCGGAGATCTTCGACCTGCTGGCCGAGGAGTATCCCGATGCCCACTGCGAGCTCGACTTCCAGGACCCCTATCAGCTCGCCGTGGCCACCATCCTGTCGGCGCAGACCACCGACGAGCGGGTCAACCAGGTGACCCCGGAGCTCTTCCGGCGCTACCCGGACCCGGAGGCGCTGGCGGGCGCGTCGCAGGAGGACGTGGAGGAGATCGTCCGCTCCACGGGCTTCTTCCGCAACAAGGCCCGCAACATCATCGGCTTCGCACGGGGCGTGCTGTCCGAGCACGACGGTGCGGTACCGCGGTCCATGGCCGAGCTGGCGGCGCTTCCCGGGGTCGGACGCAAGACCGCCAACGTGATCCTCGGCAACGCCTTCGGCATCGACGAGGGCGTCGTCGTGGACACGCACGTGAAGCGGCTGTCGTCGCGCCTCGGGCTCACCCGCGAGAAGACGCCGGAGAAGGTGGAGAAGGACCTGATGAAGATCTTCCCGCGCGAACGCTGGACGCTGCTGTCGCACCTCCTCATCTGGCACGGGCGCCGCGTGTGCGACGCCCGCAAGCCCCGCTGCGAGGCGTGCGTGGTGGCTCACCTGTGTCCTTCGTCGCGCGTGTGACGCGGGCACGACGCCAGGGGTGCGGCGGCTTGACCGCAAGCCCTCGGCGGAGGAGCTTCTCCCCGACCCGATCCGTCATTCCGAAAGGACAGACCCATGCCCGACCGCAGTGAGGCACTGGCGCTCCTCCACGACTGGGTGGACAACGAAGGCCTTCGCACCCACATGCTCGCGGTGGAGGCCGTGATGCGGCACTACGCCGGGATTCTCGGCGAGGACCAGGACGCCTGGGGCCTGGCCGGATTGCTGCACGACCTGGACTGGGAGAAATACCCCGACGAGCATCCGCGCAGGGCGCTGGCCCACCTTCGCGAGCTGGGATATCCGGAAGACGTGCTGGGCGCCATCGAGTCCCATGCACCGGGCAGGACCGGTCGGGAGCCCGAGACGCTCATGGAGCGCACGCTGTTCGCCTCGGACGAGCTGTCGGGCCTGGTGTACGCCTGCTGCCTGGTGCGCCCCAACGGCATCGACGACCTCAAGCCCAAGTCGGTGGTCAAGAAGCTCAAGGATAAGGCCTTCGCCGCAGGCGTGAACCGCGACGAGGTCGCCCACGGCCTCGAGCTCATCGGCATGGAGCGGAACGAGCACATCCAGAACGTGATCGACGGGATGCGCGCGGTGGGGGCCGAGCTCCACGTCCGGGGTGAGGACGTGGGCTCACACTGACAGGGAACGATCCCCGAGCGCGCCGGTTACCATCCCGGCGCGCGTCCACCCTCTACCGATCCGCCCATGCTCCGTAGCTTCGTCCGCTTCGGCGGGCTCCTCCTCCTGGCCGGTCTGGCCGCGGCGCCCGGCGCCGAGGCCCAGGACGTGGTGGAGCTGGGACGGGTTCACGGTACGCGGCCTCCGGAAGCCTATTTCCGGTTGATGGAGCGAAATCCCCGGGCCTTCACCTTCTCTCGGGCCTGGCTGGCCAGGAACCCCCGCCTGCGGCTCGTGGACCGGGGAGACGGCCCCCCCGTGGTGGAGCTGCGCTCGCGTGACGCGGGTGGCGCGGCGGTGCAGGGTGAGGGCGCCGGAGGCCCGGCCGGAGCGCTGGGACGGCGCGACGGACCGGCGGCGGGTGACTTCCGTTTTCCGGTGGTCATGGGATACTTCGCCGACATGACCGGGCCGCCCCCCTTCGCCACCGGTCAGGTGCAGACCGAGTTCTTCGACGGTCCCAACTCCCGCTATCAGACCATCAGCCAGTACTACGCCGAGATCTCCGGCGGACGCGTGCAGCTCGAGGGCGAGGTCTTTCCCTGGGCCAAGTCGACGCTGACCCAGAGCCAGGTGGCGGGCAACATCGGCGGCCTGGGCCCACCCGCGCCGCGTCGGCGAGTTCATCGACGACCTCCTGGCCGAGGCCGACGACGGCAGCGTGGACTGGGGGAGGTACGACAACGACGGTCCCGACGGCGTTCCCAACTCCGGCGACGACGACGGGTTCGTGGATCTGCTGGTCGTCTTCCAGCCGACGCCCGGCGCGGAGTGCAACGGCAACTACCAGAGGATCTGGTCCCACAAGTGGACCATCAGCTCCTGGGTCGGGAGCCCCTACGCCACCAGCACGCCGGCGGCCGGCGGCGGCGTCATCCGTGTCGACGACTACACGATCCAGCCCGTCTTCGACTGCGCCGGGCAGAAGCTCAACGAGATCGGCGTCTTCGCCCACGAGTTGGGGCACGGCTTCGGGCTGCCGGACCTGTATTGCACCGCCCGCTCCTGCAGCCACAACGGCATCGGCGAGTGGGGGCTCATGGGCGGAGGCGCCTGGGGATGCCGGGGCGACAACCCGGCCCGCCCGTGCCACATGAGCGCCTGGAGCAAGAGCGTGCTGGGATGGCTCGACGTCGAGACCCTGCCCCCGGGACAGGATCTCGGGGTCCGCGCCCTGGCTCCCGTGGAATCCTCGGGAAAGGCGTTTCGCGTCGACGCCCAGGACGGCTCGGGCGAGTACTTCCTCCTGGAGCACCGGGAGCCCCTGGGCTCGGACCTGGGACTGTACGCGCCGGGGCTGCTGGTCTGGCATATCGACCCGCAGTGGATCGATCAGCGCTGGGCCGCCAACGTGGTGAACAACGACGCCACGCATCTGGGCGTCTGGCTACGGCAGGCCGACGGACGCAACGACATCGAGACCTCGGACTTCAACCGCGGCGATTCGGGGGATCCCTTTCCGGGTATCACCAACGCGACGGCGTTTCACGCTGGCAGCGATCCCGCGTCGCTCACCCACGACGGGGGCGCCTCGGGCCTCACCCTTCTCGACATCAGCTGGTCGCCGGCCCAGGTCTCCTTCCACGCGCTGACGCGTTTCCAGACCCTCACCTTCCGCACCGAGGGCGAGACCACCGGGGGGCTCCTGGCCGTGGACGGAGCGGGACTTCCGGGCATGGCGGCCACGGTGGAGTCGGCTCCGTTCGAGACGCACCAGGTGACGGCCGCTCCCGGTGAGCCGCTGGGCCCCGGGCGCCGCCGGGCCTTCGTGGAGTGGACCGACGACCCGGAGCTGACCCGGGAGCGCACGGTCACCACAGGCCTCGAGGACGCCGAGTACGTGGCGCGCTACGGCCCCCTCCAGGTCCAGCTGGAGGTCGATGTGGACGGGGGTCAGTTCGGCGTCTCGCCGGGCAGCGTGAGCATCGACCCCACGTCGAGCGATTCATGGTACGCCCAGGGCACGCTGGTCTCCCTGCAGGCCGACGCCACCCCGGGCTTCGCGTTCACGGGGTGGACCGGCGACCTTGCCGGGGAGCCCAATCCCACCATGCGGGCGCTGGACGGCCCCGTGCAGGCCGTGGCCGCCTTCCAACTGACCTACTCGCTTCCCGAAGAGGTCTCTCTTCCGTTGGAGGCCGCCGCGTATCCGGAGGTGGAGCTGACGCCTCCGGAAGGCACGGCGCCCTTCACCTGGCAGGTGATCAGCGGGGCCTTCCCCGACGGTCTCAGTCTCACCACCGAGGGCCGCCTGCTGGGTGCACCGATGGCGGAAGGTGACTTCCCGGTCGGGATCCTGGTCACCGACGCCCTGGGTCTGCAGGCCGAGGGGAGCGTCCTGGTGCAGGTGACCGCTCCCGACCTGGACCTGTCGGCGTTGGGAGCCCAGCTGCTGGGCACTCGCATCTCCCTCACCGGTCTCCAGCTCCAGTTCCTGGACCGGGTCGGGAACGACGACGGGAGCTACGACGTGGGTGACCTGCGCATCTTCCTGCGCTCGCACGACGTCCAGAAGAGCGCCGCCGCCCCCGCCCACGGTGCCTTTGCGATCCCGTGGGTCGCGCCAGCCTCGGGGGGTGGCCGGTGAGCGCGCGTGCAGGGCGGATCCGCGGTGCGCTCGTGGTGGCCGTGGCGGTGCTGGCACCATGGACGACGGCGTGCTCCGACGACCCCTCCGGGCCGGGCACGGTCACCGTAACGGTCGAGGGCTCCACGCCTCTGGGCGGCGCCGTGCTCGACATCCGTGGCAAGGTGGACGCCGCCGAGTCGCTGCACGCCGGCTGGAGTCTGCTCGAGCCGTTGTCCAACCAGGGCTCCACCCCGGTCTATCGGCTGCTGGTGGTCCAGGAAGAGGCCGGCGCCCTCTCGGTGAGCCTGAGCGTGCCGGACGTGGGCGCCGACCTTCCGGCCGTGACCGTGCTGCAGGCGTCGGGAGCCGACGACCGCCGTTTGCCGGCGGTCGGGGGCCTCGATGTCCGCGTGAAGCGGTGACGCCGACCGAGAACCCCAGGCAGGCTTGCCTCCGCTCCCGGGGGCTGACAGTATGTACCGATCCAGCGTCCCGACCCGCGCCCGAGTGGCCCGGGCGGGACGCGTACTATGGACGCCTTGTGCGCCCGTCCCGCCGGCCTTCCGGAGGAGAGGCATGACCACCGCCACCTGGGTGACCCTCGTCGTTGTCGCGGGGTTCGTGTGGGGCGGCTTCGTGCTCGCCGTTGTGACGGCCTTCCGGAAGGAGTCGGACAAGGCCGGCTGAGCCCTCCCACGTGCCTCGACGCGACGACCTAGAAAGCATACTGATTCTCGGCTCCGGGCCCATCGTCATCGGGCAGGCCTGCGAGTTCGACTATTCCGGGACCCAGGCGGTCCGCGCCCTCAAGGAAGAGGGCTATCGGGTCATCCTGGTCAACTCCAATCCCGCCACCATCATGACCGATCCGGATCTCGCGGATCGGACCTACATCGAGCCCCTCACGCCGGACTGGGTGGAGCGGGTCATCGAGCGGGAGAAGCCCGACGCCATCCTGCCCACCATGGGTGGCCAGACGGCGCTGAACATCGCCATGAACCTCCACGAGCGGGGCATCCTCGAAAAGCACGGCGTGGAGTTGATCGGCGCCAACGCCCGCTCCATCGAGATGGCCGAGGACCGGGAGCATTTCACCGCGGCCATGCAGCGCATCGGCCTCGAAGTGCCCCACGGCGGCTTCGCGCGCACCCTCGATCAGGCACTGGAGATCGTCGAGGACACCGGCTACCCGGCCATCATCCGGCCGTCGTACACGTTGGGGGGTACCGGGGGCGGCATCGCCTACAACCGGGAGGAATTCGAGACGCAGGTCCGCAAGGGCCTCGACGCCTCGCCCATCACCGAGGTGCTCATCGACCGCTCCGTGCTGGGCTGGAAGGAATACGAGCTCGAGGTGGTCCGCGACGGAGCCGACAACGTCATCATCGTCTGCTCCATCGAGAACGTGGATCCCATGGGTGTGCACACCGGGGACTCCATCACGGTGGCGCCCATCCAGACCCTGTCCGACGTGGAATACCAGGCGATGCGGGACGCCGCCATCGCCATCATTCGCGAGATCGGCGTGGAGGCCGGCGGCTGCAACATCCAGTTCGCCGTGAGCCCCGAGACCGGCGACATGCTGGTGGTGGAGATGAACCCGCGGGTGTCGCGCTCGTCGGCGCTGGCCTCCAAGGCCACCGGATTCCCCATCGCCCGCGTGGGCGCGAAGCTGGCCGTCGGCTACACGCTGGACGAGCTTCCCAACGACATCACGAAGACCACGCCCGCCTCCTTCGAGCCGGTCCTGGACTACGTGGTGTGCAAGTTTCCGCGCTTCGCCTTCGAGAAGTTCCCCGAGGTGAATCCGGTGCTCGGCGTGCAGATGAAGGCCGTGGGCGAGACCATGGCCATCGGCCGTACCTTCCGCGCCGCGTGGCAGAAGGGCCTCCGGGGGCTGGAGATCGGCCGCCACGGTTGGGTCGTCGGTGACCGCCTGGAAGACGACGGCCTCACCGCCGACGACTCCGAGAGCCTGCTGGCGGCGCTCCGCCGCCCTACGGCCGACCGCCCGTTCCAGCTCAAACGGGCGATCCTGGCCGGCATCTCCCTCGACGACATCTACGAGGCCACCCGCATCGATCCGTGGTTCCTGGATCAACTCTTCCAGATCGTCGACATGGAGCGAGCCTACGCTGCGGCCGACGAGGTCACACCCGAGCTCACGCTGCGCATGAAGCGCGGCGGCTTCAGCGACCTGCAGCTGGCCGAACTGCGGGGTGAATCCGAGGCCCGCGTGCGCCAGCGGCGCTGGGACTGGGACATTCGCCCCACCTACAACGTCGTCGACACCTGCGCCGGCGAGTTCCCGGCCGAGACCCCGTACTTCTACTCGTCGTACGAGTCCGAGTCGGAGTCCACGCCCTCGGAGCGGGACAAGATCGTCATCCTGGGAAGCGGGCCCAACCGCATCGGCCAGGGCATCGAGTTCGACTACTGCTGCGTGCAGGCGGTGCTGGCGCTTCGGGAGGCGGGCTACGAGACCGTCATGATCAACTCCAACCCGGAGACGGTCTCCACGGACTTCGACGTGAGCGACAAGCTCTACTTCGAGCCGCTGACCCTGGAGGACGTGCTGGAGATCCTCCATCTGGAGAAGCCCCGGGGCGTGATCGTGCAGCTGGGTGGCCAGACGCCCCTCAAGTTGGCCCAGCAGCTGGAGGAGCTGGGTGCCCCCATCCTGGGCACCAGCGTCGACGCCATCGACCGCGCCGAAGATCGTGAGCGCTTCGAGAAGGTGTGCCGCGCCATCGAGGCCCAGGTGCCGGAGAACGGCGTGGCCACCAGCGAGCCCCAGGCGCTGGACGTGGCGCGCCGCATCGGCTACCCGGTGCTGGTGCGGCCGTCGTACGTGCTCGGCGGACGGGCCATGGAGATCGTCTACGACGAAGAGAGCCTGCGCGGCTATTTCGACCGTGCCGTTCGGGCCAGCCCCGACCACCCGGTGCTCATCGACCGCTTCCTGGAAGACGCGTTCGAGGCCGACGTCGACGCGCTCTGTGACGGCACCGACGTGGTCATCGGCGGCATCATGCAGCACATCGAAGACGCCGGCGTGCACTCCGGCGATTCGGCCTGTGTGCTTCCGCCCTACCTGTTGGGGGGGGATGTCCTGGACGAGATGCGGGAGACCACCCGCCGCTTCGCGCTGGAGCTCGGCGTGGTCGGACTCATGAACGTCCAGTACGCGATTCGTGACGGGAAGGTCTACACGCTGGAGGTGAATCCCCGGGCGTCGCGCACGGTCCCCTTCGTCAGCAAGGCCACCGGCGTGCCGCTCGCCCGCATCGCGGCTCGCCTCATGGCCGGCGAGAAGCTCGCGGACCTGGGGGTCACGCGGGAGCCCACCACGGGAGGCGTGGCGGTGAAGGAGGCGGCGTTCCCCTTCAACCGCTTCGAGGTGGACATCCTCCTCGGTCCCGAGATGCGGTCCACCGGCGAGGTCATGGGCTTCGACGACTCCTTCGGCATGGCCTTCGCCAAGGCGCAGGTGTCGGCGGGCAACGTGCTGCCCCAGGAGCCGGGCAACCTCATCGTCACGGTGAACGACCGGGACAAGAAGACGGTGACGCCCATCCTGCGGCGCTTCCACGACCTGGGATTCCGCATCCTCGCCACCAAGGGCACCCATGCCTATCTGACGCGCCTGGGAATCCAGGCCGACCGGGTGTTCAAGGTGGGCGAGGGTCGGCCGAACATCGTGGATCTGATCGTCAGCGACCAGGTGAGCCTCCTCATCAACACGCCGCTGGGCAAGCGATCCCAGTACGACGACTACGCCATGCGGCGGGCGGCCATCACCTACAACGTCCCGTACCTGACCACCATGTCCGCCACCAGCGCGGCCTGCGACGCCCTCATCGCCTTGCGGAGCCGGACCCACCAGGTTCGCTCGCTGCAGGAGCGGGTGGAGGCGGCGCGCGAGGCAGCGGAGGTGGCCACGGCCACCGGCTGAGCCATGGCCCGCACCGCATTCCTGCTGCATCCGGCCGCGGCGCTCCACGACACCGGTTGGGGACATCCCGATCATCAGGGACGCCTGCGCGCCCTCTCCTCGACGGTGGGCCGCGACATGCTCGCCCTGCACGGACACGTGGAGCAGTCGAGCTCGGTGTCCGCCGAGGTGGAGGACCTGCTGCGCGTGCACACGCCGGACCACGTGGAGCGCGTGCGCCGGGCCGTGGCGTTGGCGGAGGCCGAGAAGCGACCGTTGGCCCTGGATCCGGACACGCTGGTCTCCGGCGCGTCGTGGGAGGCCGCCTTGGGCAGCGCCGGAGCCGCCATCACGGCGGCGGGTGCCGTGGCCCGGGGCGAGGTGTCCAACGCCTTCGTCGCCACGCGGCCGCCGGGACACCACGCCACCGCCGACGCCGTCCTGGGCTTCTGCCTCTTCAACAACATCGCCATCGTGGCGCGCTGGCTTCAGCAAACCGGCCACGCGCGGCGGATCCTGGTGGTGGATTGGGACGTCCACCACGGAAACGGGACCCAGGACATCTTCTGGTCGGACCCCTCGGTGTTCTATCTTTCATTGCACCAGAGTCCCCACTGGCCGGGGACCGGTGCCGCCGACGAGATTGGCGGAGGCGAGGGCGAGGGGTACACCCTGAACGTGCCGCTGGCCGCGGGCACGCCCCGCCAGGAGTATCTCCGTCACTTCGAGGCGGCGCTGGACACGGCGTTCGCGCGCATGCGCCCGGACTTCGTCCTGGTGTCGTCGGGATTCGACGCGCTGGCGGGAGATCCCCTGGGGGGCCAGATGCTGGAGCCCGAGGATTTCCACACCATGGCTCGCATGCTGGTGGGGCGGGCCGAGGAACCATGTGACGGAAGGGTGGTGGCGCTCCTCGAAGGAGGCTACGATCCACGCAGGACCGGGCTGGCGACGGTCGCGGTCCTGCGGGGTCTGTCCGGAGTCGATCCGGCCGATCCGACCCTTCCTGCCGAGGCGGGGTAGGGACCCCGTGCGGGGACCCGCCTTCAGCGATCTGCTAGAGGATGCGACTCATGACGTCACGTCGATACATCGCCCGGTTCGCGCTCCTTCTGGCCGCGTTGGCCCTGGTGGCGCCGGCGGGGCTGCAGGCGCAGGCCGCCAACGAGCGCCCCGTGCGGGGTGAGGGGCCGGAGCAGCGTCAACCGGAGGCCGTCAAGGCCATCTCCCAGCTCAAGTCTCCCTACTGCCACGGGCTCATGCTCGAGGTGTGTCCGTCGTCGGGCGGCGCTGCCCTCCGCGACAGCATCGAGACGCTTGCCGAGGAAGGGTGGAAGTCCGACCGGATCGTGGACTGGGTGCTCGCCAACCACGGACAGGAGTACCTGGCCCTGCCGCGGCGATCCGGGGTCTCCCTGGTCATGGCGTGGGTGATCCCGCCGCTGGGCGTCCTGCTGGGTCTGTTCCTGGTGGTGGTGGTTCTGCGCCGCATGCGGCGGAATCGCGCGCCGGCGCCCGCGGCCGAGGGCGAGCTGTCGCCGGAGGAGGAGGCACGCCTCCGCGAGGCCATGCGGGAGCTGGACGCCGAGGAAGAGGCGACGTTCTTCTGACCGGCGCCCCGTGAGCGCTTCCACATCCGGCCGGGGCCGCTCCCGGCCCGAGCCCTCCATGCTGGACCTGGTCCGGCTGAGCCCGCGTCCGCTGTTCCCCCCGGGCGGTGAAGAGCTGTATCGGCAGATCGCCGTCCTGACGGGCATGGACGAGGACATGGAGGTGCTGGACGTGGGGTGTGGCAAGGGCGTCACGCTCCAGTACTTCGTCGACGAGCACGGCGTGCACGCTTCGGGGATCGAGGCCGACCAGGTCCTGGTTCAGGCGGTGCTGGACCGTGCCCGCGAGCGTGGCCTCGGCGACCGCCTCCAGGTGCAACAGTCGCCCTCCGACAAACTCCCCTACCGGGACGAGATCTTCGACGTGGCGGTGGGCGAGCTCGGCATGACCGCCCAGGCCGATCCGGAGAAGGCGATCCGGGAGTTGGTGCGAGTGACGCGGCCCGGGGGCACGGTGGTGCTGGTGCAGCTCGTGTGGACGGCCCCGGTGGACCCGGAACGGCGGCGGGTCCTGGCCGCGCATCTCGGTGTGCGTCCGCTCATGCTCGTGGAGTGGAAGCGGATGCTGCGCGAGGCCGGCGTCACCGACCTGCACATCGAGGACTGGACGGACCCGGAGACCGCGTTCCGGCCGCGCATCGTGAAGCCGTTCCCCGACTTCGCCGAGCTCTTCTCGCTCACCGAGAAGGTGGGGATCCTGCGCCGCGCCTGGTCCCGTTGGGGATGGGCCGGGGTGCAGGCGGTGCTGGCCCGGGAGCGGGAGGTACACCGTCTGCTCACCCACGAGCGCATCCTGGGCCTGGACCTCATCAAGGGCACGCGGGCCCCCGGAGCGGCGGCGACGGCGGAGCCCCCCGCTGAAGCGCCCGTGGCCATCGAAGAGAAGACCTCCGCACCCGGAGGCGAGGAAGCGCCGGAGGCCGCCGGGCCGGAATCCGACGAAGCACACGACGACCCCTCACCTGGCGGGCAGGACGCCCAGACCGAAGAAGAGACCCGCGGCCTGCCCCTGTTCACATCGGAAGACTCATGAGCGACACACCTCTCCTGACCTCGCGTGAAGGCGTGGCCCGGGTGCAGAAGGCCCTGGCCGAGATGGACCTGGACGGCTGGCTCCTCTACGAGTTTCGCGGACAGAACTGGATCTCCAAGGCGCTGCTCGGCGTCGGCTGGACCAGCCGACGGGCGCTGATCCTGATCCCGCGAGAGGGTGAGCCACGGGCCTTGATCCACGCCATCGAAGGGTCGTCCTGGCGCCACTGGCCGTGGGCTCGCGAGAGCTACGCGGGGTGGCGGGAGTTGGAGTCGGGGATCGAGGCGCTGGTGGCGGGTCATCGCACGCTCGCCATGGAGTACTCTCCCGGCGACGCAGTGCCCACGGTGGACCTCGTCCCGGCCGGCGTCGTCGAGATGCTTCGCAACGCGGGGGTCGAGCCCAGGAGCTCCGGTGATCTGGTGAGTCGGTTCTTCTCGGCGTGGAGTGAAGCGCAGCTCACGGACCATCGCCAGGCCGCCGAGGTGGTGGCACGGGTCGCGAAGGAGGCCTTCCAGGAAGCGGCCAGAGCCGTGCGGGCCGGTGCTCCGCACACCGAGGGCTCGCTGTCCCGCTGGATCCTGGACGCCATGGCCCGGGGCGGCATCACCGTCGACGCCGACACCCACGTGGCCATCGGCCCCAGGGCGGCGGATCCCCACTACGCCCCCGACGGGGAAGGGGAGACCATCGCCCGGGGCGAGGTGTTGCTCATCGATCTGTGGGGGCGCACCTCGGAGGATGCCGTGAGCGCCGACCAGACCTGGATGGGCATTCTGGCTCCCGAGGCGCCGGCACGCGTCGTCGAGCTCTGGGAGACCGTGCGTGAGGCCCGCGACGCAGCGGTGGATTTCGTTCGTGAGCGGGTGGCCGCGGGGGAGAGCGTGCGCGGGTACGAGGTCGACGACGTGTCCCGGGGCGTCATCGAGGCGGCCGGGCACGGCGAGCACTTCATTCACCGCACGGGGCACTCCATCGATCGCAAGCTCCACGGCAGCGGGCCCAATCTGGACAACCTCGAGACCCGTGACGACCGCCTGTTGATTCCGGGTGTCGGCTTCTCGGTGGAGCCCGGGATCTATCTCCCCGACGACGTGGGGATCCGCAGCGAGATCAACGTCCACTTCGGCCAGAACGGGCCCGAGGTGACGCCGGCCGAGCCTCAGACGGACCTGATCCTGCTCGACGTGTGACGGGGGATCGGTCGAGTCGAAGCCTGGTCGAGGTCGCGATCCCGCTCCCCGTCCACACGACCTTCACCTACTCCGTCCCGGGGCCGGCTCCTGCAGCCGGCACACGGGTCCTGGTGCCGTTCCGCCGACGCGAGCGCATCGGGTGGGTCCTGGGCCCCGGAAGCGGAGAGGGTCTGAGCCGCATCCGGGGCGTGCTGGACGTCCTGGACGACGAGCCTTCGGTTCCGCCCGATGTCCTGGCCCTGTGCCGCTGGATGGCGGATTACTACGTGTCGCCTCCGGGGATCGCCGTGGCGGCGACCCAGCCGGCGGTCATGAGCGACGCCTCTCGCGACTACGTGAGCCTCACGGGACCGGCCCCCGCCGACCTCACCCCGCGGGTCCGCCGCCTCGCCGACGCACTGGACGCCGCCCACAAGCCGCAGCGGGTGTCCACGCTGCGGCGGGCGCTGGACATGGGCTCGATCTGGCCGGAGATCCGGGCGCTGCAGGCCCTGGGCGTCCTGAGACACGAGGCGGTGCCCCCGAGCGAGCCCTCGGTGCAGACGCGCAAAGTGGTGCGGCTGATCCGGGAGCTTCCGGACCTCGTGGCGCGCGACGACCTGTTCGGGCGGGCCCACCGTCAGCGCGAGGCCTACGAGCACCTGGAGGGCAGCGGAGGGTCCGACGAGCTCGCCCACCTCCTCGATTCAGGAGGGTTCTCGCGTTCCGTGGTGGCCGGGTTGGAGGACAAGGGGCTGGTCGTCGTCGGCGACGAGGAGGTGATGCGAGATCCGTTCCAGGCCATGGATCCGGGACCGGCGAGCACCCCCCCGCTCACCGACGACCAACGACGGGCGGTGGCGGCGCTGGAGACGGCGTTGGACGACGGCCGTCGGCGCCCGGTCCTTCTGCACGGCGTGACCGGGTCGGGCAAGACCCGCGTCTACATCGAGTTGCTGCGTCGGGTGAGGGAGCGGGATCAGGGCGCCATCGTCCTGGTGCCCGAGATCTCGTTGACGCCTCAGACGGTGCGGCGCTTCCGGGCGCACTTCGGGGACGACGTAGCGGTCCTGCACTCGGCGCTGTCCGACGGCGAGCGCTACGACGCCTGGCGCCAGCTCCGGGCCGGCACCAGACGCATCGCCGTGGGAGCCCGCTCGGCCCTCTTCGCCCCCGTCCGCGCGCTCGGCGCCATCGTGGTGGACGAGGAGCACGACGGGTCGTACAAGCAGTCCGAGGCCC
The DNA here is from genome assembly GCA_963809895.1 of uncultured Gemmatimonadales bacterium. Lineage (GTDB taxonomy): Bacteria > Gemmatimonadota > Gemmatimonadetes > Longimicrobiales > Gaopeijiaceae > Gaopeijia. Next base: position 127,695 of record CAWELD010000003.1, read on the forward strand.
CGCGATATCATGCCCGGGACCTGGCCGTGGTGCGGGCCCGCCTCGCCGGGGCGGTGTGCGTCCTGGGCAGTGCCACGCCCTCGCTGGAGAGCTGGTTCAACGCCGAGCGGGGCAAGTTCCAGCGCTTGTCGCTGCCGCAACGGGTGAGCGGCCGGCCCATGCCTCCGGTGCACCTGGTGGACCTGCGCGAAGAGCGTCGCCGGGTGCGGGAGGAACCGGCAGCGTCGCGGGAGCGGGGCGGGGGCGCGCTATCGGGGCCTCTCGTGGAGGCCGTCGACCGGCGGCTGGAGCGCGGTGAGCAGACCATCCTCCTGCTGAACCGGCGTGGCTACAGCTCCTTCGTGCAGTGTCGGGAATGCGGCGACGTGAGGGAGTGCGAGAATTGCTCCGTGTCTCTGACGTACCACCGGGGCACCGGTCGGCTGGTGTGCCACCATTGCCGCTACGAGGAGCCGGCACCCGAGCGTTGCGTGCGCTGCGGCTCCGACGACCTGTCGTACAGAGGCCTCGGCACGGAGCAGGTGGAGCGCATCGTCGTCGAGACCTTTCCCGGAGCGCGGGTGGCGCGCATGGACGTGGACACGACCTCGGGCAAGTGGTCGCACCACGAGATCCTCGGGCGCGTGGAGAGGGGCGAGGTGGACATCCTCCTGGGGACCCAGATGATCGCCAAGGGTCTGGATTTTCCCCGCGTGACGCTGGTGGGCGTGGTGAACGCCGACGTGGGCATCCATCTCCCCGACTTCAGAGCCAGCGAGCGGACCTTCCAGCTTCTGAGCCAGGTCGCCGGACGCACCGGGAGGGGTACGCTGGGGGGCGAGGTGCTGATCCAGACGTCGATTCCCGAGCACTACGCGCTGCAGGCGGCGCTCACCCACGACTACGTGGCCTTCGCCACACGGGAGCTCGAGGAGCGTCTGCGCCCCGCGTATCCGCCGCACGTGCGCCTGGTGAACGTGGTCGTCAGCAGCCCGGATTCCGACGCCGCCGCCGATGCGGCCGACGAGGCGACACGGTGGCTCCGCCGAGGGCTCCATGGCCGTGGCGCCCCTCCGGTGGAGCTGGTGGGCCCGGCGCCGGCACCCATCGAACGGCTGCACGGCCGCTGGCGGTGGCACTTCCTGCTGCGCTCCCCCTCGCCCGGCGCGCTGGGTCGGGTGTGTGGCGCGTTCGCGCGAGAATTCCGGCCAGGTGGCGGCGACGTGCGCGTGGCGCTGGACCGGGATCCCACGGCCCTCCTGTGAGGGTGGGTACCCCCCGTCGCGCGGGGGTCACGACCGTTGCTCGGCCTCCTCGCGGGACATTAGAATCGAGGGCGACGGCACCCGCATCCCATCCGTCGCCGGAGTGAATCGCCTGCCATGGGCTGTCTCGCGCTCAACGCCTCGTTCGAACCGCTCACCCTGGTTCCGGTGAGACGGGCGGTCCGTCTCGTGCTCGATCGCAAGGCCGAGGTCCTCGAGGTGGACGACGCGCGCCTGTTCCGGTCGGAGCGGGAGTCGGTGCCCTGCCCCTCGGTCATCCGGCTGGTGCGCTTCGTGCACGTCCCCCGCCGTTTCCGGCGCCAGGTGACCAACACCTTCCTGTTCGCCCGCGACGACTACTGCTGCCAGTACTGTGGCCGCCACCGCAGCCAGTTGCGGGGGCGCCAGTTCCTCACGCGGGACCACATCCTTCCGGTGTCCCGCGGAGGCCAGAACACCTGGGCGAACGTCGTGACCGCATGCTCGCCCTGCAACAATCGCAAGGGTGGCCGCCTCCCGGAGGAAGCGGGCATGACCCTGCGCACCGTACCGGGCGAGCCCAACTACGTCCACCTGGTGTGGGCCGTCCGTCGCGTGACGCCGATCCAGGCGAAGTGGGTCGGCATGTTCTACGGTGAGGATGCGGTGGAGGCCCTCCGCGCCGGTCGCGGCCACCTCTGACGGCTTGTCAGGGTTTCGTCGGTTCGGGAGATTGGGGCATGCGTCCCCCCTGTACGGTCCCCGTCCCGGATCGCCCGCCCGCCCCCAGGTGGCTTCTTTGACCGAGGGTCGGGAGAAGAGACTGACCCCGCGCCCCAACCAGGCTGCGCTGGCCCTGGCGTTGGGCTACGCGGTGGTCGCCGGCCTCTATATCGTCTTCTCGTCCGAGATCGCGGCCCGCCTGTCGGCATCCGTCAGCGACCTGGCCCGCATCGAGCTCCTGAAGGGTGTGGGCTTCGTCGTGGTCACGTCGGGAGCCCTCTTCCTCCTGGCCCGTGGAATTCTGGGTGAGGTGGCGCGGCGTGGTCTGGAGTTGGCCGAGCGCAACGTGGCCCTCCAGCGCTCCGAACGGGTGGCCACCGCCGGACTGCTGGCCGCATCGCTGGCTCACGACATCAACAACGTCCTGACGTCGGTGCGCATGAGCCTCGGCCTGCTCGAGGAGGCCGAGGGCGACGCCGCGACCCGGCGAGAGATGGAGGACTCCCTGGCCCGGGTGAGCGCGCTCTCCCGTCGATTGCTCAGCGTGGCCGGCGCGGAGCGGGAGGATTCCCGGGACTACGAGCTGACCGACGCCGTAGATGAAGGCCTCGCGCTGGCCGCCATTCACGTCGACGTGCGGCGCTGCACGGTGGAGCGTGCGTACCCGGGACATGCGATCCGACTGCGGGGGCCGGCGCGCCTACTGAGCCGGGCGGTCCTGAACCTGGTGGTGAACGCCGCCGAAGCGACGGGTCCGGGGGGCCGCATTCGCGTGGTGGCGAGGGCTCGGGACGCGGGCGGGGTGGTGGAGGTGCACGACGACGGGCCCGGGCTGAGCGGCGAGGGCGAGGCGGCCATCTTCCAGCCGTTCTACACGACCAAGAAGACCGGCACCGGCCTCGGACTGCTCTCCGTACGGGCCTGCGCCGAGGAGCACGGAGGCTCGGTGGAGGTGATCGAGTCCGCGCTCGGAGGGGCAGCCTTCCGCATGAACCTGCCCGGTGTGGACGAGAGGACCGGGGATCAGTCGTCCAGCCAGGCGTAGGGGCGCTCGTAGAACTGGCCGCACCCGCGGATCCCTCCATTCGTCGTGCGTTCCTTCCAGCGGATGACCCAGCCGCGCACCTCGTCCTGGAGCACCTCGTACTCGAAGTGGGTGGATTCGGCGCGCTCCGCCAGGAAGCGCGAGAGGTTCGGGGGCAGGTTGGGGATCCCCTCGACCTCCACGTCGGTGCGGTGCTCCAACAGCGCCAGTTGCGCCTGAGACGCGGCGAGCTTCAGGGACCGCAGAGCCTCTTCCACCGAAGACAACACCTCGCCCAGCGCTTCGGCCGGCGAGGCGCCGGTGCGCCGCATGATCTCGCGGACCAGCGCACCCGTGCCCGGCGCCTCCAGCTCGTCGCGGATGCGTCGCAGCTGGGACGTCAGGCGTTCGTGGAGGCGCAGCAGCTGGGCGTACTCGCGCCGTGCGCTGTAGAGGTCGTCCACGGGCGGGTCTCCGGAGGATGGATGGGACGACAGGGAATTAACCGGCCCCGGGGCCGGGCCGCAACGGTCGACGGGAGCGCTCAGCCCTCGTCCTCGCGCCCCTCCCGGGCTTCGAGGGCGTCGAGGAGCTCTCGTTCCCGCTCCAACGCCTCGCGCACGACTCGAAGGGAGTCCGACTCCGACGGCGCGCCCCGTTCCTGGGCGTGCTCCGCCTGCAGCTTCTGCATGCGGGCGCGAGGGTGGGGGCGAAGGGGCTGGTCGTGTCGCGTGTTCCGCACCTCGTAGGCGAACACCATCTGGCGGAGCTCGCCGAGGAGCCGGAGGACCGAGTGGGAGCGATCGGGCAGCACGCCCTCTTCGTCCATGCGCACGATCAGACGCGCGAAGTGCGTCAGCTCCTGTCGAAGCTCGTCGGCCGTGATGTCGTCGTAGCGTCCCATGCTTCCGGAATACCCCACAAGCAGCGGAGCGTTGTCGCGGCTCGCCCCACTTCTTCAACACTCTCCTACGTCGTGAGGCGCACCCGGGCGTCGACGGCTCGCACGCCCTCCGGAAAGGCCAGGAGCGGGTTGATGTCCAGCTCGGCGATGCCCAGGTGCTCTCCCACGAGCTGCGACACCCGCTGGATCACCTCCACCAGGGCCTCCTCGTCGGCGGCCGCCTCGCCCCGCACTCCGCTGAGCAGCCGATGGCCCCGGAGGCCGTGGATCATGTCCCGTGCGTCCTGCTCCGACACGGGCTGGATCCGGAAGGAGACGTCACCGAGCGCCTCCACGTAGATCCCCCCGAGCCCGAACATGAGGACGGGGCCGAAGCCGGCATCGGCGCTGACCCCCACGATGGTCTCGCGACCCCCGGCGAGGAAGCGCTCCACGAGCCAACCCCGCATGTCGGCGTCGGGGTGGGCCTCGCGCACCGAGGTCCCGATCTGCGCGACGGCGTTGCGCACGTCGACGGCGCTCCGCAGGTCGACCCGCACGGCGCCGATGTCCGTCTTGTGGATCACGTCGGGCGAGAGGACCTTCACCACCACCGGGTACCCCATGTCCTCGGCTGCGTCCACTGCGGCGTCGGCGTCGGCGACCACCCGGTGCTCCACCGTGGGGATGCCGTAGGCCTGGAGCACCTCGAGCGCCTCGTGCTCGAGCAGCCCCGCGCGCCCCTCGCTCCGAGCCGCCTCGACGAGCGCGGCCACCCGCTCCCGATCGACTTCGAAGGAGGTGGGTTCGGAGACCGGGCGATCCAGCCAGCGCCGATAGCGGTGCATGGCCGCCAGCGCCCGCGCCGCCGACTCGGGGAAGATGTAGGCGGGGATGCCCGCCTCGTGCAGTTGCGCTTTGCCCTCGGGGAGGCCTTCTCGGCCCATGAGGACCGCCAGAACGGGCTTGTCGGGGTGCCGCTGCCGGGCCTCCACGATGCAGGCGGCGACGTCGATCTGGCGGATGCCCAGGGGCGGCACGAACGCCGCCACGGCTGCGTCGACCCGGGCGTCCGCCAGCACGAGGTCCAGGGCGTTCCGGTAACTCTCACCCGTGGCGGAGGCGATCATGTCCACGGGATTTCGCACCGAGGCCTCTTCCGGGAGCACGTCGCGCAGGCGAGCCTGGGTGTCGGCGGTGAGCTCCACGATGTCGAGGCCTGCGGACTCGCACGCGTCGGCGATGATGATCCCCGGCCCACCCGCATTGGTCACGATGGCCACGCGGTTGCCGCGGGGTACGGGCTGGTCTTCGAAGGCCATGGCGATGTCGAAGAGCTCCTCGACACTGTCCGCTCTCAGCACACCACACTGCGCCAGCAGCGCGTCCGTGGCGTCGTCGGCACCGGCCAGCGCCCCCGTGTGAGACGAAGCGGCGCGGGCGCCCGCCCGGGTGCGGCCCGACTTTACCACCACGATGGGCTTCTTGCGGGTGACGCGGCGCGCGACACGCGTGAAGCGTCGGGGGTTCCCGAAGTTCTCCAGGTACATCAGGATCACCCGGGTGCCGGGGTCATCCTCCCAGTACTCGAGCAGATCGTTGCCGCTCACGTCCGGCTTGTTGCCCACCGACACGAAGTGGTGGATCCCGATTCCGTACTCCGCGGCGTAATCCAGGATCGTCACGCCCAGGGCGCCGGATTGGCTCATGAAGCTCATGGGCCCCGCGGGCGGCATGGTGGGCGCGAAGGTCGCGTTCATGGACAGAGCTTCCTCCGTATTGAGGATGCCCATGCAGTTGGGGCCCACCAGCCGCATCCCGTGGGCCCGGACCCGCGAGAGGAGTTCGCGCTCCCGCTCGATCCCCGGCCCGCCGACCTCCTTGAATCCGGCGGTGATCACCACCAGCGCCTTGACGCCCTTGGCGCCGCACTCGTCGACCACACGCAGCACCACGTCCTTGGGCACCACCACCACCGCGAGATCGATGTCGTCGGGGATGTCGGTGACCGAAGGGTAGGCGGGAATGGAGTGCACTGCCCTGGCCGTCGGGTTGACGGGATACACCACCCCGCGGTATCCGTGGCGGAGGAGGTTTTCGAGGATCTGGTAACCGATGGTCCCGGGACGCCGTGATGCGCCGACCACGGCCACGGACCCGGGACGAAACAGTGGGTCGAGTGAGGTAGGCATACCCAAAGGTATCGCTCTCCCCAACTGCCCTCCATGGCCCCCCACCGCACCGTGAGGCACCTGCATGCCGGGAGCAACGCTCCGCCGCAGTCTGAGTTTTCGTGCCCGCCACCACTATGCCCGCCCGGGATGGGACGCCGTGCAGAACCGTGCGGCTTTCGGGAACCTCGCCGAGCCGCACGAGCACGACTATCGGCTCACGGTGTGGATCTCCGGACCCATGGAGGCGGAGACGGGCTTCGTCGTGTCGCTCGCGGACCTCGACCGCGCCCTGAGCGAGATCGTCGATCCGCTCCGGGACGGAGATCTCAACGCGCTGGTACCGCCGGTCGCCCAGGGCCGGACACTGGCCAGTTGCGAAGCGCTGGCCCACTGGTTCCGAAGCCGTATCGCCGAAGCTCTGCCCGAGGGCGTGGAGCTGGTGAGAGTCATGCTCGACGAGTCCGAGGATCTGGGCGCGTCGGTGGCGGGCGATGGGGGCCCCGTCGCTTGATGCCGGCGGTCGGCGGGGGCATCTTGAGCCCGTCGCTCCCCTCAATCCGGCCAGTCGCACCATGACGGACCCGAAGGACCAGACCAGCGAGGGCGGCTCGAGACCCAGGCCCGCGCGCGAGGGAGCCCCCGCTCGTCCCGCGTCAGGGGCGGGGCAGCGTCCGACGCCCGTGCGGCAGGGCATGCCCGGCGAAGCTTCTGCCGCCGAAGACGTCCCCGCGCCGGAGACCGAATTCGAAACGGCCGACGGTGGCCGTTGGAAGGCACGGGTGGCGGGCCGCGGCCGTGCGGGATCCCCGGGCGATCCGGCGGCACCCCTCCTTCTGCTGGTGTTCGAGCCTGCGGAGCCCCGGGAGCCGGAGGGTGCCGACCCACGGCGCGAGGCCCGGGAGGCGCTGGTCGTGGCAGACACTCTCGACGGTCTCTCCGAGGACCGCCTCCGGGAGCTGCTCGACGCCTCGCGCCCGGTGGGCTTCGAGCCGGGTGATTTCTTTCCTGGAACCCGTCGCGGCCGGCAGCGAGGCTGATTACCGTGTCGTTGTGACACGGGCGCCGTCATCCAGAGGACACACTCCTTTTCGCCGTCCACCGCTCGCGGCGACGTCACCCGGCGCGGAAGCCCCGTGCTACGGGGCATTTCCGGTGCAGAGCCCCGCGATTGTGCATGTGGCACGGCCCCTGCTCGTTCGCCCCTTGTACCAGGTCGGCACGAGCCGGCCGTCGACGAGGACGACCCCTGCGCGAGCGGGAGCGAGATATCATGACGAGGAAGACGGGACGGGTGGAGCGAGGATCCGGTGAGGGGCGCGGGCGCGAAGGCGTTCCGGGCATCGTCATCGCCGAGGGGCGGCAGGGGTCGGACGAGCGATCCCCGCGCATTTCCGCGTTCATTTGGGGAGGCAAGGTCCGTCCGACACCGACCTTGCCCTACGGCCGCTGGAAGGGCGTGGCCTGACCCCTCCACCCACGGACTCCGAGGCGGCGACCTTCCGGCAATCGACCGGGGGGTCGCCGCTCTCCTTTTTAACGACCCGGGCCCATGGGCATCCCATCTCGTGAGGAGGGACGGTACCTCCAACGAGGCACAAGATTCAGGAGGTGTGTGATGAGGATGCGAACGGTCGCCCTGGTGGGGGCGTTGATGCTGGGATCGGTGTCGTCGTCGTCGGCGCAGCGTCCGCAACAACAGCGGCGGATGCGGGCGGACGACGCCACACCGACGATGGGTGCCCGCGGCATGCGGGGACCCCGGGCGATGGGGCTGGATACGCGGGTCGGCCAGCTCATGGACCGTCGATACGCGCTCGGGCTCGACGATGAGCAGATGAGCCAGCTCGGGGCGTTGCGGCAGGACGCGCACTCGCAACTCGCTCCCCTGCGCGAGGAGATGCAGGCTCTGCGGGAGGGGATTCGGGACGGGACGGTGACCGCGTCCGACGCGCGTGAACGGGGGCAGGCGTTGCGCGAGCGCGTGCAGGCCGCGGATACACCGCTCCGCGAGCGGCTCGAGAACCTGCTCACGCCGGAGCAGCGGGTGCAGCTTCGGGGACGGGCGTTGCGGGCCGGCGCCGCCAACCGTCCGGGCATGAGCGCCGGCCGTCGAGGCGGACTCCGCGGCGCGCCGGGCATGCGCCGCCGTCCTGGCGGCCAGGGAGGTCCTGCGGGGCAGGGTGGCCCACCCATGGGTCCACGCCGTGGCGGAGGTTCCCGGAACCCTGGCTTCCAGGGCTCGGCCGGGGGGTTCCCGCCGCGCTGACCACCGCTCCACGGGGTCCCTCCGGGGCCGGTCCGCGATCCCCCGTGCGGGGAACGCGGGTCGGCCCCTAGGTTTATGCGGGTCAGTTGGCGACCACGGCTCAACATCCCTCGACCGTCCCGTGTCCTCATGGCAGCACACGATCAGCTTGATGACAGTGCGCTCGTCCGGCGTGCCCGTGGGGGCGACGAGCGAGCGTACGGCACGCTGGTCCGACGCTACATGAGGTCCGCGTACGCGGTGGCCATGTCCGTAACCGGTCGCCACGAGGACGCGGAGGACGCCGCGCAGGAGTCGTTCCTCGTAGCACTGGAACGGCTGGAGGAATGTCGGAGTCCGGAGCGCTTCGGAGGATGGTTGATGACCATCGTCCGCAATCGCTCGCGAAACCTGGTGCGCAGGGAGTCGTTGCGGGATGCGGATCCCGTGCCGGACGGCGCGAGTAGCCGCACCCCCACCCCGGACCGGGTGACGGAACGGGTGGAGCTTCGGGAGCAGTTGCAGGAGGCGCTGGATCTGCTCCCACCCATCCAGAGGGAAATCGTGTTGCTGCACGATCTGGAAGGATGGAAACATCGTGAGATCGCGGAACGGCTGGAGATCCCCTCGGGGACGGTCCGCTCCCATCTCCACTTCGCGCGGAAAGCCTTGCGTGGAGCGCTTGGTGTGACACTGGAAACCACGAGCGACGAATGAGCGACATCTTCGATCGGCCAGTTGGCGCTGCCGGCACGGATGGTGAGGGCGTCGATCCCGGATTGCACGAGATCCTGCTCCTTCTCGATCCGGAGCGGGCGCGCCCCGGCTACTGGGCACGGTTCCATCGGACGGTCCTGCGCAAGGCGTCGCAGGAGCTGTCTCGCCGTCGCGCCATGGCGGCGCTCACGGTGAGCGAGATGGTGTCTTCCTGGGCTAGAGCGGTGGTGCCCACGGCCCTCATGGCCGCCGCGGCCGCGGCGGTGATGCTCCTCAACGTTCCGGTCCCGGAGCCGCCTGCCGCGGCGTCGGTCGGAGTCGAGGAGATGCTTTCCGACGGGCTCGACGGAGAACCGATCCCATCGATCCTCTCCGACGACAATCTGCCCTCGCAGGAGGGCGCGGTGTTCGCGGCGGAGATCTACTGATGCCGTCAGGGCTGCGGACCCGCGTTCTGTCCCTGTCCCTGCTCGCGTTGGTCTTCGTGTCCGGAGCCGTGGTGGGCGGTGCGGTGGATCGGCGCATGACGGACCGATCGGCCGTGGCGGGCGATGGAGGGGAGGGCGCCATGCAATCTGCCCAGGCGGATTCCGCCAGCCGTCGCATGCCCATGTACGAGCAGGTCGGGTTGCGCGAAGGTCAGCGGGTCCAGATCGACTCCATCGTGGCGCACCACCGCAGCTCCATGAAGGACCTGGACAAGGAGTTCCGGGACGACTATGAGGCCATGCGCGAGCTTCAGCGCCAGTACCGGGAGGCCTACAACCCCCGCTATTGGGCCATCGTGGACTCCACCCGCAACGCCATCAAGTCGGTTCTGGATCCGGAGCAGGCAGCCCGTTACGACTCCCTGCTGGCCGAGAACGACCGGCATCGCCGCACCGAGCGCCCAGACACCACGAGCAACTGACGTGTGCCTTCCCGGACGCGCCCGCCGGTCGGGACCTTCGTTTCGACCGGCCGGGCCCTCGTCGTGCCTCCAGCCGAGAGGCTCGGGGACCGGGACAAGGACACGCACACACCAGGGCCCAGCCAACGGCCCGAGAGGATGAAGAGGAATGAGCGAGGTCATTCGAACGGAAGGGATCGTGAAGGACTACGTGCTGGGTGCGGAGACGGTGCACGCGGTGCGGGGGGTGGATCTGCTGATCGGGCGGGGTGAGTTCGTGGCGGTGATGGGTCCGTCGGGATCGGGCAAGAGCACGTTCATGAACATCCTGGGGTGCCTGGATACGCCCACGGCGGGGAAGTACTGGCTGAACGGGCAGTTGGTGAGTGAGCTGAGGGACGACGACCTGGCGCGGGTGCGGAACCAGCTGATCGGGTTCGTCTTCCAGACCTTCAACCTTCTGCCGCGGGCGACGTGCCTGCACAACGTGGAGCTTCCGCTGATCTACGCGGGAATGAACGCGAAGGAGCGTCGGCGGCGGGCGGCGGAGAAGCTGGAGCTGGTGGGCCTCGGTGACCGGATGGAGCACAAGCCACCGGAGATCAGCGGCGGCCAGCGGCAGCGGGTGGCGGTGGCGCGGGCGCTGGTGAACGAGCCGGCGCTGCTGCTGGCCGACGAGCCGACGGGCAATCTGGATTCGGCGACCTCCGCCGAGATCATGGGGGTGTTGAGGGACCTGAACGACGAAGGACAGACCATCGTGCTGGTGACGCACGAGCACGACATCGCCGAATACGCCAAGCGGCAGGTCCACCTGCGCGACGGCGTCATCGAGAGTGATTTCATGAACGCGCCGTCCGGAGTGGTGTGACGATGAAGCGACCGACCTTGGGCATCTTGCTGCTGGCCGTGGCGGCCTGCGGCTCCGGAGAGTCCGCCGAAGCACCTGCGATCCAGACCGTCACTCCCACGCAGGGCGACCTGCGGATCACGGCGGAGGCGACGGGGACGGTGGAGCCGATCCGGCGGGTGGAAGTGAAGTCGAAGGCGTCGGGCGAGATCCTGAAGCTGCACGCGGACGTGGGCGACGAAGTCCAGCCGGGCACGCTGTTGGCAGAGGTGGATCCGCGCGACGTGCAGAACGCCTTCGACCAGGCGAACGCGGACCTGGGGGTGGCGAAGTCGCGGGCGGAGATCTCGAAGCAGCAGCTGGAGCGTCAGAAGGAGCTGCTGGCGGCGGGCGTGATCACGCAGCAGGAGCTGGAGTCGGCGACGCTGGACGAAGCCAACTCACAGGCGACACTGGTCAAGGCACAGACGAACTTCGATCTGGCGCAGCTGCGCATGAACGACGTGACGATCCGGGCGCCGCTGGCGGGGACGATCCTGGAGCGGAACGTGGAGGAGGGGACGGTCATCCAGTCGGCGTCGCAGAACGTGAGCGGCGGCTCGGTGCTGTTCGTGATGGCCACGCTGGAAGCGATGCAGGTGCGCACGCTGGTGGACGAAACGGACATGGGCGAGTTGCGGGCAGGCATGCCCTCCACGGTGACGGTGGAGGCCTACCCGGACCGGACCTTCCAGGGTGCGGTGGAGAAGATCGAGCCCCAGGCCGAGGTGCAGCAGAACGTGACCATGTTCCCGGTGATCGTGTCGCTGGACAACCGCAACGGGCTGCTGAAGCCGGGCATGAACGCCGAGGTGGAGATCCTCATCGATCAGGCCACCGACGTGATGCTCGTGCCCAACACCGCCATCGTGAACATGCAGGACGTGGGCCCGGCCGCCATGGCCCTGGGTCTCGATCCCGACAAGATCGACATGACGCAGTTCCAACGACGACGTCCGGGTGCGCGGGCGGGCGGCGATTCGGCCGCCGCGGGTGCGCCGGGCGCCAATCCGCGGCTCGATTCCCTGCGGGCCAAGGTCCAGAGCGGTGAGATCTCACAGGACTCGTTGCGCGCCGTCATGAGCAGCCTGCGCGGACAGCGTGGCCAGGGTGCCCCGGGCCAGCGCGGAGCCGGCGCGGGTGGCTTCGGCGCCAGGAATGGCGGTGCCATGGCCTCGGGCGCGGTGCCCACCATGGAGCCTCGGCCGGCCGCCGTCTTCGTCGTGAACGCCCAGGGGGTGCCGGAGCCGCGCATGGTCACCATCGGTCTCAACGACTGGGACAATACGCAGGTGGTGGCGGGCCTGAACGGCGACGAGCGGCTGGCGGTCATCGGAGCGGCACAGCTCCAGGCCCAGCAGCAGGAGTTCCTGAGCCGGATGCGCGAGCGCTCGGGGGGCAGCCCGTTCGGCGGACGGCGCTGAGCCTTCGAACGGCACCACATCGAGCGCAACCCTTCCCGCATCGACGACGGAGTTCCCCGTGAAGCTCGCCCTGGAGATCATCGCGGTGGCGCTGGCGGCCATTCGGGCCAACGCGCTCCGGTCCTTCCTGACCACGCTGGGCATCATCATCGGCGTGGCGGCGGTCATCGCCATGGTGGCGCTGGGCGAAGGCGCCCAGCAGAGCGTCAATCAGGAGATCCAGCGCATGGGCACCAACGTGCTCACCATCCGTCCCGGACAGCAGATGTTCGGCGGCGTGAGCTGGAATTCGACTCAGCGTCTGAGCGTGGACGACGCGGCGGCGCTCAAGAGCCAGACCGGGGGGCTGCTGACCATCGCGCCCGAGGTGAGCTCGCGGGGTCAGTTGAGCTATTCCCGCTACAACTCCAACAACCAGGTGGTGGGCACCTGGCCCGAGTACTTCGACATCTACGACCACACCCTGATCGCCGGGCGCTACTTCAACGAAGGCGAGGCGCAGGGGCGGCGACGGGTGGCGGTGCTCGGGTACAGTGTGCCGGAGGAGCTGAGCACGCCGGTCCCGTTGCTCCTCGGCAAGACGATCCAGATCAGCGGACAGCCCTTCGAGGTGATCGGGGTGCTGGCGGAGAAGGGTGAGGCGGCGTGGCTCAGGCCCGACGAGCAGGTGTTCATCCCCATCAGCACGGCGCAGTACCGGCTCTTCGGCGGGCGGGAGCGGCTGAGCTCGATCTACGCGGCCACGGCGGATCCGGACCAACTGGACCAGGCGTACGGAGAGATCGATCGGGTGCTGCGGCGAGAGCACCGCATCCGGCCGGGCGAGGAGGCGGATTTCAGCATCCGCAACTCCGCCGACCTGCTGTCGACCTTCAACGAGACCAACAAGACGTTCACCTACCTGTTGGCGGGCATCGCCGCGGTGAGCCTGTTGGTGGGCGGCATCGGCATCATGAACATCATGCTGGTGAGCGTCACCGAGAGAACACGTGAGGTCGGAGTCCGTAAAGCATTGGGCGCCACCAAGAAAGCCATCCTCTTTCAATTCCTGATCGAGGCGCTGGTGCTGTGCTTCATGGGAGGCGTCCTGGGGGTGGCCGGCGGTGTGGGCACCGCCGCGCTCCTGTCGCGCTTCGCTGGCTGGCAGACCGCGGTGGCGCCGGAGGCGGTGATCGGGGCGCTGGTCTTCTCCGCCGGAATCGGGATCTTCTTCGGGATCTGGCCGGCGCAGCGGGCGGCGTCTCTCGATCCCATCGACGCGCTACGCTACGAGTAGAGTGGATCAGCGCGGCAGGACCAACTCCACGGGCTGGCCGCGCCGCACCACCTGAAGCGTGAGCGGCGGTCCGTTCTGGGCAAGGATGCCCCGGAAGGCGCCCACCGACGCCACGGGTTGCCCGGCGGCCGCGCGAATCACGTCGCCCGGCTGAAGCCCCGCGCTGCGAGCGGGGGTGCCCTCCACCACCTCCACCACCAGAAGGCCGGCATCCACCCCGAAATACGCACCCATCCCGGGTGCGATGGGCGCGAGCTCGGCACCGGCCACACGATTGGCTCCTGCCAGGTACGGCGTGAGCGGTCGCCAGGTGGCTGAAGCCGACGCTTCGACCGACGGGTCGTCCCGGCTCTGCGAGCGGTTGGGAGCGTTGGCGCGCTGGAGCACCCCGCCCAGCGGGGGCAGGGCCTCCGAGTCGGCGGTCATCCCGCTCCAGTAGCGGAGGGTGATGGTTCCCCCAGCCCATCCGTCGGGCAGCCGCACCACGGACCCGTCGGGCTGTCTCAGCACCACGACCGTCGTGATGGAATCACCATCCACGCGCTGGACGTGCACCTGGGGCGCGCTGGCGAAGACGGTCATGCTGTCGGCGGATCTCATGCGGGTGCGCAGGGAGTCCAGGCGCTGCATGAAGGCGACGCGCACGGAGTCGAGTCGGACCTGTACGCCCAGGCGCCGCACATCGGCCCGGTCCGGGCCCGCGCTGGCCTTCAGCGCCAGGTCCACCATCCGCCCCGAGCGGAGCACCGTCAGGGCCAGGGGATCGCCGGCCCGCAACCGGGTGACCACGCTCCGGAACGTCGAGTAGGCAGCCGGCGATCCGTTCAACCGCACGATCACGTCGCCAGGCCGGAGGCCGCCCTGATCCGCCGGTCCGCCGCCGTACAGATCGGTCACGAACAGGCGTACCCCGTCCACCGCCCCCGGAGTCTCCTCGGGCACGGCCTGGACCTGCAGCGTCAGCCCCAGCCATCCAGGGACCGCCGCCTCGGCGGGGGTCGCCGGCGAGCTCTGGGCGAGCAGCCCCGGCGTGACGGCGGGGAGCCCCGACGCGGTGGCGAGGGCGAGCAGGGCGACGAGACCCCTGCCGGCCTGGAGCGAGGCGGCACGTGCGCGACACGTCATGGCGCGAGCCTCAGTACCAGTCCAGTCCCTGACTCGCCGACTTGGCCCATTCCTGGCGGGCCGCTTGCCGCTCCGCCAGGGTGGAGGCGAGCAGACCGTTCAGGAACGGATCGGCCGGTGCCTGCTGCATGGCGGCCTGGGTCGCGGCAACCAGGTACTCCAGCGCCGCGTAGCGCGCTTCGGGGTCGCCGATGGCCTCGTCTCCGTTCTCGGCGTCCAGCATCTGCCGATATCGGATGAGCGCGTCCATGTACTGACGTTCGGCCATGCGCACCACTTCGGCTGCTTCGTCGACCGACGAGGCGTCGGAGGCCTGGGCAAAGGGCGACGCTGGCGACCGGGAGCTCGAACCCAGCAGCGGCGCCGCCGGTCCGCGGGCCAGCGCCAGCCCGGTTCCCGTGCCGCCCACGAAGAGCACGATGGCGGCGGCGATCTTCATCCAGCCCGGCGTGTTGCCGATGGTCTCGAGGCGCGTGGCGCTACGCACGAGGCCCTCACTCACCAGATGGGCTTCCAGCGTTTCCCAGGCCCCTCGCGGGGGCCGCAGGTCTGCCAGGCCCCCCAGGGCGGCCGTCTGATCCTTCAGGGCCTCGAGCTCGGCGGCGCAGGCCGCGCACTCCGCCACATGCGTGGCTTCGTCCGCGGTCGCCTGCTCATCCACCAGCCGGGCCAGTGTTTCCGTGGTCAGATGCTCCATGCTTCCACTCCTGCTCCATCTCCTGCGTCCTGCGTGGTGGCCGGGGTCAACAGATCGCGCATGCGGGCCCGGGCCTTGAAGAGCTGGGACTTGGACGTGCCCGAGGTGACCCCCAGGACGTCGCCGATCTCCTCGTGGGTGTATCCTTCGACGTCATGCAGGATCAGCACCTGGCGCATGCCGTCGGGGAGGCGATCGAGCGCCCACTCCAGGCGCTGCTCCAACAGGGCGTCCCCACGGGCCGGCCCCACGGGGATGGTGTCCGGCATGGGCGCCTCCCGCTTCTGGCGGGTCTCCGCCTTTCGGAGCGCCTGCAGCGCCGAGTTCACCGCGATCCGGTGGAGCCAGGTGGAGAAGCGCGCGTCGCCGCGGAAGGACGGCAGGGCGCGGATGGCCCGGATCCACGCCTCCTGGGCGTAGTCCTGGGCCAGGTCGTCGTCTCCGGCGATCCGACGCACGACGGCGTAGACCCGGGGCGCGTACCGCTCGTAGAGCGCCCGCACGGCCTGCCCGTCGCCCAGACACGCCCGTCGAACGAGTTGTGTTTCACTCACCGCGTCATCGTCCCGAGCTCGAGTTGCGTGACGTCGTTCCTGAGATGCTTCGGGCGGCTTCGGGGGTTGCCCGGCTCGCCGGTTTGCCCCCGATCTACCACGCGAGCCCCCGACAGGTGCCCGTACCCCTCGCGGCGCGGAGGCTCACGACGCACTTTGAGGCCCGGCTCGCCGTCGCGCGAGCCTCGTCTTCCTTCAGAATCGAACCTGGCTGACTGTCATGCCTGCATCGTCTTCTCCGGCTCCGCGCATGCCCGGAGCCTCGCATCTGGAGTGTACCGCCACCGGCGAGCGCTTCGAAAGCGAACGCCTCATGGGCCTGTCACCGGCCGGCAAGCCCCTGTTCGCCCGCTACGACCTCGAGGCCATCCGTGGCGCGTTTCGCCCCGATGTGCTCCCGGGCCGCTCGTCGGACATGTGGCGCTACGCCGAAGTGCTCCCGGTTCGCGACCCGGCCGCCCGGGTCTCGTTGGGCGAAGGGTGGACCCCCATGCTGGACGCGCCGCGCCTTGCGGACCGCGTCGGGGTGGGACGCCTGTGGGTGAAGGACGAGGGTCAGAATCCCACCGGTAGCTTCAAGGCCCGGGGTCTGGGGATGGCGGTGTCCCGGGCGGTCGAGCTGGGCGCCGAGGCCGTGGCCCTGCCATCGGCGGGCAACGCCGGTGGCGCCGCGGCAGCCTACGGAGCGGCCGCGGGCATCCCCGTGCACGTGGTGGTGCCGCAGGACACGCCCCGGCCCATCATCGAAGAGATTCGTGCCCTGGGGGCCGACCTCCAGCTCCTGGACGGGCTCATCACCGATTGTGGCCGGGTCGTGAAGAAGGGGGTGGAAGAGAAGGGGTGGTTCGACCTCTCCACCCTGAAGGAGCCGTACCGGGTGGAGGGAAAGAAGACCATGGGGTACGAGGTCTTCGAGCAGCTCGGGGGGCGTCTGCCCAGCGCCATCCTCTATCCCACCGGCGGTGGCACCGGCCTCATCGGCATGTGGAAGGCGTTCGACGAGATGGAGGAGCTGGGCTGGATCGGCTCGGAGCGGCCGCGCATGTACTCGGTCCAGGCCGAGGGATGTGCGCCCATGGTGCGCGCGTTCGAGGCCGGCGCGGACCACGCGACGCCCTGGGAGGGTGCGCACACCTACGCGTCGGGGCTGCGGGTCCCGGGGGCCGTGGGGGATTTCCTCATCCTGCGGGCGCTGCGTGAGTCCGGGGGTGGTGCGGTGGCGATCCCGGATCGCGCCATGGCCGAGTGGGTGGGTGTGCTGGGCGCCGCCACCGGGGTCTTCGCCGCGCCGGAAGGGGGAGCGGTGGCCGCCGCCGCCGCGCGCCTCCGGGAGCGCGGGGAGCTGGGCGACGACGACGAGGTGGTGCTCTTCAACACCGGAAGCGGCCTCAAGTACGTGGGGATGGAGCCCGAGGTCTCCTGAGGGCTCGCGTCGCCCGCACGCCGGTCAGCGGCTGAGCCAGCGGTAGGAGATCCCCGGGAGCGGGACCAGGCGACGATTGAGGGGCGTGTCGTCTTCCGGGTCGGTGCGGCGGACCCAGAGCGCCCGGTTGATGTTGAGGTCCATCGTCAGGTAGTGGTTGGTGCGCACCCGCCAGTCGGCGCCCACCGGCGCACGTACCACGAGGGCGAGGCCCGGCCGCTCGCCTTCGGGCGTGGCCAGGATCCCCCAGAGTCCGATCCCCACCACCGGGCGGAGCGCCGACACGCCGAAGTACTGGCGGCGCACCAGCGAGACGCTCAGGTCGCGAAAGGACCAGGTTCCCAGCGTCAGGTCCGTGCTGCCGTGGCCGTCCACGTACTCCACGACCAGCCCCACGGTGCTCACGCCTCCCAGCGACAGCCCCAGACGGACCGTGTTGGCTGCCTGGGCCCGCGCGTGAACGGGCGCCAGCGCCAGGGCGAGCGCCCCGGCCAACGCCAGGGTGGAGGTCGTAGCGCGCATTCAGCCACCCCGGTCGACGGTCAGCGACAGCCCCATGCGCAACTGACGTCCCGGTCCGGGCTCGAAGAACCTGCCGCCGAAAGCGTTGGGCACCACCGACGCGACCCACGATTCGCCGAACAGGTTGTCGAGGGCCACGAACGGCGACACGCCCAGGGCCCCGAGAGGGATCCCGTCGGCGCCGACGCGCACGCCGACCACGGTGTAGGCCGGCGCCTCCGTGGTGTTGGCGTCGTCCACCGGCATGGCATCGCTCCACACCAGGTCGGCACCGGCGAACCAGCGGCCCCTCGCGAAGCGCGCGTCGGCCTCGATCCGGTTCGGGGAACGGCCCGGAAGCCGGTCGCCGGGCTGGGCATCGCCGGCGGCCGAGCGGAAGCGGGCGTCCACCTTCGTGTAGGCCGCGCGGGCCGAGAAGCCGCCGGGCAGGACGGCCCTCAGCGTGGCTTCGACACCCTGGTGACGAGAGCGCCCGGCATTGCGGTAGAACGTCCGTCCGGGCGCCTGGGGGACCTCGAAGGGCACGAGCTCGTCGCGCAGGGTGGTCCGGAAGCCCACCAGCTCCCATCCCAGCCAGCCTCCGGCCTCGCCACGCAGCCCTCCCTCGAGCGTCCACCCCCGGGTCGGCTCGAGCTCGGCGTTGAAGCCGCCGGCTCCGTCGGGTCGGTTGGCCAGCTCGGTGGTGGTGGGCGTTTCCAGAAAGCTCGAGGTGGAGGCGAAGAGCGCCGCCTGCGCACCCAGGGGGACCAGGGCTCCCAGCGAGGGGCTCCACGCCGTCAACGTGCGCGCGCCCGAGTCGTCGGGATCCGAAGCCGTGTAGTGGTCGTCCACGGCGAACCGGACGCGGTCGTGGCGCAGCGCCGCCTGCAGCGACACCGGGCCCACGTCGCCACCCAGGTGCGCGTGTACGCCGAGCGCCCTCACGTTCTCTCGCTGATCCAGGGTCAGGGCGCCTTCCGTGCCCCCGTCGTTCTCGTGATTGGTACGGTCGTCGCGCATGGCCTCCAGGTCCACGCCGGCACCCCACTGGAACCTTCCGCGCCGTCCCGTGAGCGCCACCCGGGCGCCGCCCGCCAGACGGTCGACGCCGACGATGTCGCTGGGGATCGGATTCCTCAGGTCCCGCCGGATTCCCCAGCCCGCCACCTCGCCGTCGAGGGTAGCCAGTGGGCCCTTCCATGCCACACCCACCTGTCCCTGACGCACCGTCTTGCCCGCCCCTTGCCGCACGTTGAAGCCCCAGGCCGAGCGATCGGGGTCACCGAGGCTGTCCAGCGGTAGCGAGCCCGGGTTCTCGGCGTCCAGGTCGACCCCGGCCACCGACACGTCCAGCCTGCCCCCGGCCAGGGCACGCCGGTGGTGGGCGTCCAGCGTCCAGCGGCTGGCCGCCCCGTAGGTGCCGCCGTTCACCGGATCGCTCCGGAAGCCGTCGTAATCCATGCGGCTCAGCGAGGCCAGCGTGCCCGAGCCGTCCGGGTGCCCGTCCTCGACCACCAATCCCCCCTCCACCAGCCCCGCGCTCCCTCCCACACCCCGCGCCGTCAGCCGCGGGCCTCCGGGAGCCGGATGACGGGTCTCCAGGAGGAGCACGCCGCCGGCTCCGTTGCCGTAGAGCGCCGATCCGGGTCCGCGGAGCAGTTGCACCCGTCCCAGGAGGGCGGGATCCAGGTGATCCAGGGTGCTCTGCCCGTCGGGGAGCGTCGCCGGGATGCCGTCGACGAGCACCCGCAGGCCCCGGATCCCGAACTGGGCCCGGGCGCCGAACCCCCGCACGGCCACGCGCTCGCCCACGGCGAAATTGTAGCGGTTCTGGATCTGCAGACCTGGGATGGCGACCAGGGCATCGGAGAGGAAGACGCCGGTGCGTCCCTGCCGCAACGCCACCCCGTCGAGTCCCGATACCGCGAACGGCGTGCGTGCTCCCGCCAGCGAGGAGCGAAGTACCTCCACGGTGAGGGGTGGAATCTGCACCACGCTGTCGGGCGCCTGCGCGCCCAGCGCGTGCGTGGCGAGCAGCGCCAGGGCGGGCACGAGACTCGCGAACCGTAGCGAACGAAAGGGCTTCATGGGCTCCGAGACGGGGTCGGGGCTGGGGGACTCGAAGACGTGCCCCGGGACACGAACGCCCAATGTATCGCCGCAGGAGCGCGCCTACACCCCCCGTGCGTGAGGCGAACGGGGCCGGTAGCTTCTGCAGCGCTCCGGATCGCCGCCCGACTCGCCCGAGGATCGCCATGTCCGCTGGACCGCCCGCACCGCTTTCTCCGGACGTGTTCCGACGTCGCCGGGACCAGGTGAGGCAACGGCTGGGCGACGGCGCCATGGTGCTTCCGGCGGCCCCGGTGCGGTACCGCTCGCGCGACACCGAATATCCCCATCGACCGGACAGCGAGCTGTACTGGGTCACCGGGGTCACCGAGCCCGACGCAGTGGCGGTGATCCGGGGACCCGAGGCGGAGCCGGGCTTCGTGCTCTTCGTCCGCGAGCGGGACGCCGAAGCCGAGCTGTGGGCGGGCCCGCGCCTGGGCCCGGACGCGGCGGCCGAACGCTTTGGAGCCGACGAGGCGTACCCCGTCTCGGAGCTGGCGGCTCGCCTGCCCGCGCTCCTGTCCGACGTGCCGGAGATCTGGTTCCGCCTGGGCCGACACCCCCGCGTGGAGACGGACGTGGTAGCGGCCCTGGCGCGGGCGCGGCTTCGTGGACCCCGCAAGGGAACGGGACCCCGCGCCGTCCGCGACCCGGGGTCGGTGCTGGACGACCTCCGTCTCCGGAAGGACGCCCGGGAGCTGGACCTCATGCGGCGGGCCGCCGACGTCACCGTGGCGGCGTTCCGGGCCCTGGCGGCTCGCCTGCGCCCGGGGATCGGTGAGTGGGAGCTTCAGGGAGTCCTCGAGGGTGCGTTTCGAGCCGGCGGCGGGGAGGGATCCGCCTACGAGCCCATCGTCGCGTCGGGCGCCAACGCCTGCGTGCTCCACTACGTGGCCAACGACCGCCGCACGGAGAGCGACGAGCTGGTGCTGGTGGATGCCGGTGCGTCGCTGGGGCTCTACGCCGCGGACCTCACGCGAACGCTGCCGGTGTCGGGCCGATTCGGGCCGGATCAGGCGGCCCTGTACGACATCGTGGAGTCGGCGCGGCACGCGGCCGTGGAGGCCGTCGCACCGGGGGCCACGGTCGCCGCCGTGCACGAGGCCGCCCTGCAGGTCATCGCCGAGGGACTGGTGGCGCTGGATCTGGCGCCGGGCCCCCCGGAAGACGTGATTTCCACCGAGGCCTACAAGCCCTTCTTCCCGCACCAGACGTCACACTGGCTCGGATTGGACGTCCACGACCCGGGGGACTACGCCCGGGACGGGGCGTCGCGTGTCCTGGAGCCCGGCATGGTGCTGACCGTGGAGCCGGGGATCTACGTGGGGCCGGGTGCGCTCGAAGCCGCCGGCGACGCGGCCCGACGCTTTCTGGGAACGGGCATCCGCGTGGAGGACGATGTGGTGGTCACCGAGGGCGGGCGGGAGATCCTCACCCGTGGGTTCCCTTCGGATCGTCGGAAGATCGAGGCGCTGCTCTCCGGGGAGTGACGCGGGCGCCGCTCAGTCCCCGACCGCCGGCTGTGCGGCGGACCCCTCGATCTCCTGTTCCAGCATCTGGCGATGAAGGAGCGTGGCGTACACCCCGTTCCGCGCCACCAGCTCCTCGTGCGTGCCCCGCTCCGCGATGCGGCCGTCGTCGAGCACCAGGATCTGATCCGCGTTCATGACCGCCGACACACGGTGGGAGATGATGAAGGACGTGCGCTCACTCATCACCCGCCGAAGATCCTCGAGGATGTGTGCCTCGGTCTGCGTATCCACCGCGCTCAGGGCATCGTCCAGGATGAGCACGCGCGGATCCCGCGCCACGGCCCGAGCCAGCGTGGCGCGCTGCTTCTGGCCGCCGGAGAGGTTGATCCCCCGCTCGCCGAGCACCGTCTGGTAGCGCTGCGGAAAGTCCTGGATCGAGTCGTGGAGCTGAGCGATGCGCGCGGCATCCTCCACGGTCCCCAGGGGCGCGTCGCCGGGATCGCGGTCGCCGTCCTCCTGCCCGAGCGTGGTGTCGGAAAGGCCCAGGGCGATGTTGCGGCCGATGGTCTCGGAGAAGAGGAAGGGATCCTGGGGGACCACACCCATGACACTCCGTAGCGCTTCGGGGTCGTACGAGGTCAGCGGCACGCCGTCCAGGAGCACCTCACCCCCGGTCGGGTCGAAGAGCCGGGGAATGAGCGACACCAACGTGCTCTTGCCCGACCCCGTGGCACCGACCAGCGCCACCGTCTGTCCCGGTCTCGCCACGAAGGACACGTCCCGGAGCACGTCGCGCTCGGTGCCCGGGTAGCGGAAGGAGACGTCGCGGAACTCGATTTCACCGCGCGCACCGTCCACCGGCCGGGGATCCTCCGGGGACCGCACGGCGGGCTGCCGCTCCATGATCGCGTTGATGCGCCCCATCGACGCCGCACCGCGCTGGAAGAGGTTCACGACCCAGCCCAGGGCGATCATGGGCCAGATCAGGAGCGCCAGGTAGAAGAAGAACGCCACGTAGTCGCCGACCGTGATGGCGCCGGACATGACCTCCTGTCCCCCGAACCAGAGTACCACCACCATCCCACCACCGCTGATCAAGCCCAGCAGAGGGTGGAAGAGGCCCGCGGCCTTGACCAGGCGAACGTTGCGGTCCCGATATTCGGCGTTGAGCTCGCGGAACTGACGTCCCTGCTCGTCCTCCTGCGTGTAGGCGCGCACGATGCGCATTCCCGTCAGGTTCTCCTGCACCATGGTGGACAGGGTGGAGTACTGCTCCTGGATCTCCTCGAAGCGGCGGTGGATGATCTTGCCGAAGCCCAGGACCACCGGAGGAAGGATGAGCATGGGGACCAGGGCGTAGAGCGTGAGCCGGGGAGAGATCCACAGCATCAGCCCGAGCGCGAATACGAACCCCACCGCCGTGTTGACGGCGTACATGAGCGCGGGACCGGCGGCCTGACGGACGGCGAGGGTGTCGTTGGTGGCCCGGCTCATCAGATCGCCGGTGCGCGTGGACCCGTAGAACGACACGTCCAGCCTCAGGAGGTGCCGGAAGAAGTCGTTCCGGAGGTCCACCTCCATGCGTCGGCTGATTCCGTTGAGCAGCTGGCGCATTCCGAAGCGTGCCGCGCCGCCCAGGACCGTGAATCCCACGATCAGGAGCGACAGCATTCCGATGCGCACCAGGTCGACGTCGGGGGTGCCGAGACCGTCGATGGCGAGCTTCACGAGCCAGGGGCCGGCGATGGTGAAGGCCTGGGCCACGGCCACCAGCACCAGACCCCAGATCAGACCCTTGCGGTAGGGGCGGTAGTACGGGAGGATGGCGCGAAGCTGGTTCATGGGGTCCATTCTTGTCCCGGGCTTCGGGAAAGTTCCGAGGGTGTCGGCGGCGCCCCCGGGACCCGGTCCTGCAACCTTCTGCCCGCCGGAATCGTCTTGACGAACGTGGGCTCCTGCCGGAGGTTGGCGGCGGGGCGTCCGCTCGATCCTCCCTCGGGGAACCATGTCCAGAATCACCGTCACAGCAGCGTTCCTCGTCGTGGCCGCGTTGGTCACCTGGTCGGCGTTCCTCGTCGGTCCCCAGACGGGGATGGGTGCCCTGCTCATCAACCTGGGCACGGAGATCATCGGCATCGTGATCACCGTGGCCGTGGTGGAGTGGTTCTTCGAGCGTCGGCGGGCGCTGGAACGGGGACGGCAGGTGGCCTGGAGCGCGCTGCACGCCGTGGAGCACGTGGTGTGGGTCTGGCAGGGCGGTCCGCGTGAGGTCGATGCGGATCAGATCCTGGGCATCCTGGGCGCGGTCAAGGACGACGACCCGCTGCCGGACTTCACCCAGAACCTCCTCCTCGGACTGGGCACGCGCTCCAAGCACACGCTGCACAACGATCAGGCGGCGCTGGAGGCACTCCCCGGGCTGATGACGGCGTTCGAGGAGCTGGCCCGCCTGAACGCCATTCGTGAGGGGGGACACGTGACCCCGCCGCGAAAGGTCGCCGATATCCTGGAGTTGGGGGTCAAGGGCGTGGCGCGGGTGCTGGGACAACCGGCGGAGCCCATGCCGGCGCGGTTGATCCGCTACGTGGACGCCGCCGAGGAGCAGCAGGAGCTCCGCTATTTCGGCGGGCGCGCAGACGAGAGCCACCCTCGCCGGCTGCAGCGCTCGACGGGAGAGCTGTTCTAGCAGGTCGCGCTAGAGCCCCAGGAACGCCTGCATGGCCTCGCGTGACTCCGGCGACCGCAGGCGCTGGCCCAGCAGCCGGCTCTCCTTCTGGATGCGCTCACCCAGAGCATCGTCCAGACCCTCGCGCAGCAGCGCCCGGGTCAGGCGCAGCGCCTCGGGAGGCTTGGCCGCCAGCCTGGTCGCCACTTCGCGGGCCCGCTCCAGGACCTCGTCGTCGGGATGGACCCGGTTGACGATACCGTAGCGTGCGGCCGTGGCGGCGTCGAAGGGATCCCCCAGCAGAAGGAGCTCGGCCGCGCGCCTGCTGCCCACCAGGAGGGGGAGGAGCAGGCTGGAACCCGCCTCGGGCACGAGCCCCAGATCGACGAAGGGAAGACGCAGCACCGCGCTCTCGGCGGCGTAGACCAGGTCGCAGTGCAGGAGCATGGTGGTGCCGATGCCCACCGCCGGTCCGTTCACCGCGGCCACCAGGGGTGTGCGACACCCGCTCAGGGCCTCGAGGAACCGATGAACGGGCGCTCCGGGGTCCAGCGGTGGGTCGTCCAGGAAGTCACGCAGGTCGTTCCCCGCCGTGAAGCAGTCCGCGGTGCCGGTGAGCAGCAGGGCCCGGACGTCGTCACGCTCGTCGGCCTCCACGAGAGCCTCGGCCAGCGAGGCGTACATGGCCTGGGTCAGGGCGTTCTTCTTGTCCGGCCGGTTCATGCGGATCGTCATGACGCCGCTCCGGACGTCGACCTGCACGGTGTCGGTCATGGTGCTCCTCCCTGGATGGTCGTCATGGTGTCGACCCCAGGGCGCGCTCCACGCTCGCGATCCAGCGGGCGCGCTCGTGGGGGTCGGTGAAGAGAAAGCGCAGGCGGTCGCCCTCGGAGCCAGGGCAGACCACCGCCCGGGTGGTGGCGCCGCCGTCCAACTCCAGGTGGAGTGGCGCGGGCCCGGTGACCACCTCGCGGTCCCGGGGCCATGCGACGCCGGCGCCGTGATGGCCCAGGTCGCGCACGGCGACGCGGAAGCGTTCTCCCGCCGGATCCTCGATCCACATGTCGATCCCCTGGACGTCGCCTCGAGCACAGACGCGTCGGTCACGGCACGCGGCGAAGCCCTCGTCTCCGTACTGGAACCAGGGCAGGTCGTCGAGGGGACGTTCGCTCAGGAACCGCTCGTAGAGTTCGAGGACGCGCTGGGGCCGCTCGACGTTCGCCAGATGATCGCCCCCCGCGAGCACGCCGAATTGCACGTCGGCGCATCCCCTCGCCACCTCCGCGGCCTGGAACGGGGGCATGAAGTGGTCGTGCTTGCATCCGAACACGAGCGCGGGGCAGCGAGGCGTGCCGGACAGCTCCTCGCTGAAGAGCCGCGAGGAATTGGTCCACCAGCGGTCGTGGGCCTCCATGGGGAGTCCCATGAGACTCTCGTGGAAGCGCTGGAGAAGCCGGTCTTCGACGCCGGTCTGCTCGCACGCCTCCAGGTTGATCAGGTGGAGGACACAACTCCACGCCCACGCCTCGTGCTCACCCTGCTCGTCGATCCAGCGGGCCGCGTGCAGGATGGCGCGCAGGCTCGGCTGGAGCTTCGGCGCGGTTCCGCCCAGGATCAGCCGGTGGACGCGCTCCGGGAAGCCCACCGCGATGCGATGCGCGATGCCCGAGCCGTACGAGAGGCCCACCGGGGTGACCCGCTCGATACCGTGGTGATCCATGAAATCCCGGACGAGCGCGGCGAAGTCGCTGAACCCCATCCCCTCCGACGGATGCAGGTTCAGCCCCTGCCCCGGGAGGTCCACGAGAATGACCGGCCACCGCCGCGTGAGCCGCTCCACGTCGTGGCGGAACGACCAGAAGGTCTGAAACGCACCACCCACCAGGAGCACAGGGTCGCCGGTCAGGCCGTCGGGACCGTCGAAGCACAGGTACTGCACGCGCGACGCTCCGAGCCGGGTGACGTGCCCCGGACCCTTCAGTGGCTCGCGGCTGAACTCGCGTTCACGCACGAGGGTGGCCTCGGGATCGCTCATGGTGACTCCGTCATGGAGGGTCGGACGCTGGTGGTCGGGCGCCGGCGTGGCTCGGGGCATGGGTCGGCCAGGTGGCCGCGCGCCGTGCTCCCGGGCATCTTGACGAGCATGGGGTGGTGCCGTCGAGGGGCACCGCCGCGTTCGCGGGACACCGCCCACAGGAGGCGCGGCCGATGGTGGAGATTCGATTCGATGACGTTGAGGCGCTCCGGGCCAGGATCGCCGACGAGTTCGGAGCCTTCGGGGAGACCATGGAGGTCACGCAGGAGCTGATCGACGGCTTTGCCGAGCTGACCGGAGACGATCAGTGGATTCACGTGGATCCCGAGCGCTGCCGCGAAGAGAGTCCGTTCGGCACCACCATCGCGCACGGCTTCCTGCTGGTGTCGCTGCTGACGGTCCTCACCACCTCCATCGACCGGGGCTTCCGCGTCGTCGAGGCCGGAAACGTCATCAACTACGGCTGCGATGGGTTCCGCTTCCTGGCGCCGGTGCCCGCGGGCTCGCGGATCCACGCGCGTCAGAGGCTCACCGCGGTGGAGCCGGCGGGCCGTGGGACCCGGGTCACGTCGGACATCGCGGTGCACGTCGTGGGTCGCGAGCGTCCCGCCCTGGTGTACACGGCCGTCACCCTGTTCCAGCCTCCCCCTTCGGGCTGACCGGTTCACGGGCTACTCCTCGTCGGCGAAGCGGATCTCGTTCTGCCTCACGCGGTCGTGGAACCGCTCCCGATCCAGCTCCCGGGGGCGGCCGGAGGGGTCGAAGGGCTCCTTGAAGTCGAAGGCGAAGGGCGACGGTCCCCGCTCGTGGAGGGTCTGGATCCGCCGGCACGCCTCCCCCGGTGTCGGCACGTGCTCGTCGTCGACCCACCAGGCGGCGTAGCTGGGCCAATCACCCTCCTGTGCCCACTGGCGGCGCTTCTTGAAGGCCTCCATGTGGGCTCCGCGGTAGGCGAAGGCGCACACCGACTCCAGGTCGGTCCAGAGCGAGAGCGTCGTCTGCGCGAGGCGCTTGTCCCACCCCGCGAAGAACTCCGGCCACGCCCGGGGGCCCCACGACCCGTC
Source organism: uncultured Gemmatimonadales bacterium (assembly GCA_963809895.1). Lineage (GTDB taxonomy): Bacteria > Gemmatimonadota > Gemmatimonadetes > Longimicrobiales > Gaopeijiaceae > Gaopeijia. Next base: position 154,807 of record CAWELD010000003.1, read on the forward strand.
GTCGGTCGCGAGGAAGCCCGCGGAGCCGCCCGCCCGCGCGAACACCTTCTCCACCCGCTCGAAGAACCCCTGCACCCGGGGATCGCCCTCGGGCTCGTGCAGGACGCCGAATGTGTAAAAAGCCAGACGTGGAATGTGGACACCTCCGCTCTCGGACCCGGGGATTCACTGCCGACGGCCTCGAGCCTCACCCACGAGGGTGGGCGCCCACTCTAACGTCGTGTTGCCCCGCGACCCGCCATCCCAGATGTTCACGGCGTCGGCGGGCGGCGGGGCGACAGCCGACCGCCGCGACTGTGTAGTGGCGCCGTGGTGCACCGGCACGTTCGCGCCGACTACACCAGTTCCGAGCGAGGCGCGAGGGGGACATGAGCGACGGCAGCAGGTGGCGCAGGCACCGGCGACCGCTGGTCCGGTTGGGGCATGGCCTCGCGCTGGGGGCCGTGGCCGCGGTGCTGCTCCTGGCCGTGCGTGACAGCGAGCCGCTACGCCTCCTGGAGGCTCGCACCTTCGATGTCAGGGCCCGCTGGGCGGCCGAGCCTGCACGGGCAGACACGGGAATCGTGTTCGTGGACATCGATCCGGCCAGCCTCCAGGCCTACCGTGAGAGCCTGGGCCGGTGGCCGTGGCCGCGCGATGCCCACGCGGCCATCGTCCAGTACCTGTCGGCCGCCGGGGCCCGCCTGATCGTGTTCGACGTCATGTTTCCCGAGGCCGACGTCGGGGATCCCGAGGCGGACACGATCTTCGCCGAGGCGTTGAGCGCCAGCGGACGCGTGATCCTCCCCCTTCTCTTCGGCCGTGCGCAGACCGCGGAGCGAGGCGCCGGGGACACCGGGGTCGGCGCCTTCCAGAGCATGGAGGCTCCGCATCCGCTGTTCCGGAGCGAGGCCCTGGACCTGGGGAGCGTGAACCTCAACGCCGATCCGGACGGGGTGGTCCGCTCGGATCGGCTCGTCTACGCCTACGACGGGCGCCTCTATCCGTCGCTGGCCCTGGCCGCGGCCCGGCAGCTCGCTCCGGAGCGTTTCGGGGGCACGCCGAACGTGCAGTCCGGAGAGGTCCGCCTCGCCGGTGAGCGCGTGCCGGTGACGGAGGGTCGCATGGTGTTGCGCTGGCGGGGGCCCTATCTGGAGGGGGGGACCTCCACCTACCCGATCTACCCGGCCTTCCGCATCCTGAACAGCGCCGCGCAGGTGCGGGTCGGGGCCCCGCCCGACGTGCCCATGGCGGCGCTGCGCGGCAAGGTCGTGTTCGTGGGCGTGACCGCGGCGGGCACCGAGGAGTTCGATGCCCGGCCCAACCCGATGCGGGCCTTCGACCCGGGGGTGCTCGTGCACGCCACCGCCCTGGACGACCTCCTGCAGGGGGACTGGATCGAGCGCGCGCCGTGGTGGGCCGACGGTGTCACCGTGGCCGCTGCCGCCCTCGGGGTGGGTGGGCTGACTGCGCTGGGCACTCCCTGGCTGGCGGCGGCGGCCTCCGTGGTCGTCCTCACGCTGGTGGCGGCGGGGGCGTTCGTGGCCTTCGCCGGCGGTTGGTGGGTCGGGTTGGCCGCGCCGCTGGTGGCGGGGGGCCTGACGCTGCTGGCCGGCCTGACCGTGAGCTGGGCCACGGAGGGCCGGGAAAAGCGGCGCGTACGAGACCTCTTCAGCCGGTACGTGAGCCCCGAGTACGTGCGCCGCTTGACGGACGATGTGGAGAATCTGCGTTTGGGAGGACAGAGACGGGAGCTCACGCTCCTGTTCAGCGACATCCGGGGCTTCACGAGCCTGTCGGAGCGGCTCCCGGCCGAAGAGGTCATCGGCGTGCTGAACGAATACCTGGACCGGATGACGGCCGTGGTGTTCGAGCACGGCGGGACGCTGGACAAGTTCATCGGAGATGCCGTGATGGCGTTCTGGGGCGCGCCGGTACCCGAGCCGCGCCAGGCCACGCGCGCCGTGGAGGCTGCCCTGCACATGCTCGAGGAGACGGCGACGCTGAACCGCCAGTGGCGGGAGCGCGGCGTGCCGGTGGAGTTGGAGATCGGCATAGGCGTGCACACCGGCGAGGCCGTGGTGGGCAACGTGGGCTCGTTGGCCCGCAAGCTCGACTACACCGCCATCGGCGACGCCGTGAACCTGGCCAGCCGTCTGGAGTCCCTGAACAAGGAGCTGGGCACCCACGTGATCGTGAGCGAATCCACACGCATCGCCGTCGAGGGCGACTACGACTTCCGTGCCCTCGACGAGGTGCGGGTGCGGGGGAAGGAGAAGCCCGTGAAGATCTACGAGCTGCGAGGCCCGGGGCAGGGCTCGCCGACGCGTCGGCCGTCGGCCCCGTCGACGTTGGCTCTGGTGGCGACGCTGCTCGGCCTCCTGGCTCCGACGCCGGGGGCGGCCCAACAGAAAGCCCGTTGGACCGACCTCTACTACCGGCCCGGCGCCTGGAACGGCGCCCAGCTCACGGGTCACCGGACGACGAACCGCGACACCGACACCCTGGCCCTGGCGGCACTGGTCGAGGTCTACTCGGCGCCGCCGCGCTGGCGGGCCGAGGTGGTCCGGGTGCGGAGCGCCACCACGCTGGACAGCGAGCCGCTGGTGCTGGTGATGGACGGCTCCCAGGTCCAGGTGCTCACGGGCATGGGGTCCACGCCGCTGTCGGAGCACGCGGCGGGTGACGACTCGCTGGTCGCGGCGGTGGTGTCCCAGATCCGGTCCAGCGGCGGACGCGTGGACACGACACCCGGCACCAGGCGACTCGTGGACGCCGCCCCGTCCGGCGTCGTGCAGTGGGTCGTTCTGCGGCGGCCGGCGGCCCGGGCGGAGTTCGCCGACGCCCTTCTGGACACCGGCACGGGGGGGCGTCTGGGGCGGCGGCTGGCCCAGCTCGGCGTCCAGGCCGCCGGCGGGGAGCGCCGCTCGGAGGTGGTCGCCAGCGCCGGTGCCCGGGGCGTGGTCACCGTGCGCACCGTGGACGGCGAGATCACGGTCACACCCGACACCGCCGCCATCCGTGGGCTGGAGCAGGTGCGGATCGGCATCCTCGACCTCGAGCGCTTCTGGCGAGAGGGTGGGTTGCTGGGCAACGGAGGTGGACGGTGAGCGCGCGGTCCAGGGTCGGGTGCGGTCGAGGGGTCGCCCTGCTGGTTCTGACGCTGGCGCCTGCGGTGGTGACGGCTTGCACGGCCGCCGTACCCGGAAACCTGCAGGGGCTGGCGCGTATCGGACGATCCGCTCTGCCCATCGGCCCCGAGAAGGAGCAGGAGATCGGCTTCGGTATCGCCGCGACGGTGGCGGGCCGCTACGCCCTCGTCCAGGACGCGGCGCTCACCCGTTACGTGAACCTGGTCGGGCAGACCGTGGCTTCGCAGTCCACCCGTCAGGAGGAGGTGGCGTTCCACTTCGGCGTGCTGGACACCGACGAGGTGAACGCGTTCGCGGCGCCCGGGGGCTACATCCTGGTGACTCGCGGGGCGCTCGCCCGCATGACCTCCGAGGCGGAGCTCGCCGGCGTCCTGGCCCACGAGGTCGCCCACGTCGACGAGCGCCACGTGCTCGACGACATCCGCCGTTCCTCGGTGGCGGCCGAGGTTCAGGACGAGGCGGCTCTGTCGGGGCCGATCCTGGACCGGCTGGGAGCGCTGGGCACCACCATGCTCTTCACCGGCCTGAGCCGCGAGGACGAGATGGAGGCCGACTCCATCGGCATGCTGTACGCGGCAGCCAGCGGGTACAGCCCCGACGGTCTGGTCCGGTTCCTCGAGCGGTTGGGTCCGGCCGGCGACACTGGAAGCACGCTCCGTGCCTGGGCGGCCACCCATCCCTCCGAGGCCGAGCGCGTCGCCGCGTTGACGCGTCAGATGGCCGCGGAGGACCTCGACGCTCGTTCGGGCCAGGTGCTGGCTGAGCGCTTCCGGGCGGCCATCGCCGAGGCGGGATCCCCCGTGCCATGATCCGTGTCGAGCGAGCCCCGGACGACGCCCGGGCCTTTCTGGCGTCCACGGAGCTGTTCGCCGAGGTGGAGGATCAGGCTGTGCGTGACGTGGCGGATCGCCTCGAGTGGGTTCTGGTGCGGGGTGGGGAGGACGTGTGCCGGCAGGGCGAGGCGGGGTCGAGCCTCTTTCTCGTGGCCACCGGCAAGCTGCGCGTGATCATCGCCGGGGCCGATGGGCGGGAGCGTGTCGTCCGCGAGCTGGGGCGAGGCGAGAACGTGGGCGAGATGTCCCTGCTCACCGGGGCGCCCCGCTCCGCCACCGTCACCGCCATTCGGGACTCGGTGCTGGCACGCCTGACCCGGGAGGGCTTCAACGCTCTGGTCGCCGCCCACCCCGAGGCCATGCTGCCGCTCACGCGCATGCTCGCGCGCTGGCTGGACCGCGCCAACCAGCGGGAGCAACGGCCCGACGTGCCCACCACCGTCACGGTACGTGCCGGCTCCAGCGACGTGCCTCTCCGTTGGGTCGCCGAGACCCTGGCCACCGCGCTGGGCGAGATCGGTCCCACCCTCCACCTGCACGCGGACCGGGTCGACGGGGCCCTGTTCGCCGGTGCGGCCGACGAGGACGAGACGGGCGAAGGCTACGGCCGCGTCACCCGCTGGCTTTCGGAGCAGGAGGCCAGTCATCGCTTCGTGCTGTACGAGTCCGATGTCGGCAGGCCCGCGTGGGCTCGTCGCTGCGTGCGCCAGGCGGACCGGCTGCTCACGGTGGTCCGGAGCGAAGGACAACCGCGCGAGATCGACCGTGGCACGGCGGATCGCGGTTCCACCGCGCAGTCCCACCTCGTGCTGCTGCATCGGGCCGGCACCGGGCTTCCGCAGGCGACCAGGCGGTGGCGTCCCGACCGCTACGACGCACATCACCACCTGCGGGAGGACAGGCCGGCCCACTTCGGCCGCCTCGCTCGTCATCTCGCCGGACAGGCCGTGGGGCTGGTGCTGGGCGGCGGTGGAGCCCGGGGCTTCGCCCATCTGGGCGTGGTGCGCGCCCTGATGGAATCCGGGGTGCCCATCGACCGCATCGGAGGCACGTCCATGGGGGCCATGATGGGTGCGCTGATCGCCATGGAGCGCAGCTACGCCGACCTGGTGTCCCTCAACGAAGGCATCTGGCCGAGGCTGGCGCCGAACCGCGACTTCACCATCCCCCTGATCTCCATCATGTCGGGCCGGCGCGGCATCCGGATCTGTGACGAGCTCTACGGGGACGTGGATATCGAAGATCTGTGGATCCCGTTCTTCTGTTGCTCGGCGAACCTGACGCGCTCGGAGCTGGTGGTGCACCGCTACGGCCGCCTCGCGTTCGGCGCCCGCGCCACGGCCTCGATCCCGGGCGCCGCGCCGCCGGTCGTCACCGACGACGGAGAGCTGCTGGTGGACGGCGGCGTGCTCAGCAACCTGCCGGCCGACCTCATGCTCGAGCAGGGCGGGGGCCCGGTCATCGCCGTGGACGTGTCCCAGCAGCAGGACCTGTCGCTGGAGGCGTGGGACGGCGAGCTGCCGTCGCCCTGGCGCGCCCTGGCGCGGCACCTGTGGCCGTTCTCCCGCAGTCGCCCCTACCCGAACATCCTCCACATCCTCATGCGCACCACCACCCTGAGCAGCCTGCGGGTCGAGCAGCAGGTGCGCGAGCAGGTGGATCTCTACCTCCAGCCCCCGGTAGTCGCGTTCGACCTGTTCGGCTGGAATCAGATCGAGGCCATCGCCGAGGTGGGATACCGTTACGCGCTGGAACGGCTCCAGGGCTCGAGCCTCCTCACTGCGGCCGCGCCTTCGCCCATCGAGGGGCCCGTCGCCGCCGGATCCTGACGCTTCACTCCCCCTCGGCCAGGATGGCTTCTCTCGGATCCAGGGCTGCCACCCGGCGCGCGGGCAGCCACGCCGAGGCCAGCGCCAGCAGCAAGGCTCCGGCGGTCACGGCGGCGAGTGTGGCCGGGTCTCGCGCATCCACCTGGTAGAGGAGCTCGTCGAGGTAGCCCGTGAGGAGGACGGCCAGGACCAGTCCCACGGCGGTCGCCCAGCGATGCGAGGCGCAGGCCGCGCCCCACCACCGAGCGCACGAGTCGGGGGCCGTCGGCACCCAGAGCCAGGCGGATCCCCATCTCGCGGCGGCGCACGGCCACGCCCCGCGCCAACAGGCCGTACAGCCCCAGAGCCGCCAGGAGCATGGAGGCGCCGCCGAAGAGCGCGGACAGGCGCGCCACCGCCGCGCGGGCAGCCACATGGGAGGATACCGCCGTTCGGGTGGTGCGCAGCTCGAAGGGCGGCACGCCTGGATCGACCTCCGCCAGCGCGGCGCGCACGGCGGGGGCCAGGCGTGCGGCGTCGCCGCCGGTGCGGAGCGCGAATCCCAGGAACGGCGATGCCTGGAGGGGCGCCCACAGCGTCGGCGTGTCCTGTTCCGGTCCGCGCAGCTTCATCTCCTCGGTCACGCCCACCACGGGGATGGGCGACCCCCATCCCTGGTATCCCCGCACGGCGATCATGCGCCCCACCGCGGCCTCGGTTCCGAACAACGTGCGTGCGGCGGAGGCCGAGATGACGGCGCCCTGGTCGCCCGTCTCTTCGCCTGGACCGCGACCCTGGATTACGCGTGTGCCCATGGCGCGAAGCCATCCCTCGGTGGCTTCGATGCGGATGAGAGCCAGGCCCTCGCCCTCTGCGTCGTCGGCCGCCCGGACCCGGCGTCCGGCGGACATGCCGGCAGCCAGTGGTAGCCGCGTGGACGCGCCCACGGCGGTGACTCCGGGTACCGCACCCAGCCTCGCCAGGACCCGGTTCAGGTAGGCCTCGGTGGTCGACGGATCGGGGTACTTCGCGTCCGGAAGCTGGACCTGGAAGGTGAGCACGCCGCCGGTGTCGAAGCCCAGGGGGACGTCGCGGAGCTTCCCGAGGCTCCGGGACAGGAGCAGCGCGCCGGCGGACAGCGTCAGCGCCAACGCCATCTGGCCCAGCACGAGCACGTCCTGGCCGCGCACGGCCCCGGGGCCGCGTCCCTGGCCCCGGGTGCTCGCCACGGAGGATGCCCGGCGGGCGGCCAGCGCCGGAAGCGCGCCCACCAGGATCCCGGCGGCGAGGGTCACCAGGAAGGCTCCGGCCAGCGCGGGCCCGCCCACGGTGGCCGCGGCCAGCCCGGGCGTCTCGGCCGGCAGCAGGGTTCGCAGCCAGTGGACGCCCCCGGCGGCGAGCAGCACGCCGAGGCCGCCCCCGCCGGCGGCCAGCAGCAGCGACTCCACCAGGAGCTGACGCAGGAGCTGCCCGCCGCTGGCGCCCAACGCCGCCCGCGTGCCGAGCTCCCGCTTCCGGTCCACGACCCGGGCCAGGCCCATCCCGGCCAGGTTGAGGCACCCCAGCAGGAGGATCATGGCGCTGGCGCCCAGGAGCACCAGGAGGGGTGTGCGCACCCCACTGGAGAGCTCGCGCCGTAGCGGCGTCACCACCGTGGCGGGTGGCGGCCCGTACTCGGCGCCCACATCGGCGTACTGGGCCGCGGTGCGTTCGTCCAGATAGGTCCGCACGGGTGCGGCCGTCGCGCCCTGGCGGAGGCGCGCGACGACCGACGGACCGAAGGCGTTGCCGTAGAGCTCGGGCAGTTCCGGAAGGGGCAGCCAGGCTTCCGTGGCGTCGGGGAAGCCCACCTCCGGAGGCGCCACGCCGGCCACGCGGAAGTCCCGGCCGTTCAGACGGAGGCTCCGGCCGACGATGTCGGGATCCCCGCCGGCGATCCGGAGCCACAGACCGTGGGACAGCACGATGGCGTCGGCCTGGTCGCTCTCGTCGGGCAGCCCGGCGCCCAGCGCCATGGACACGCCCAGGACCCGGAAGAAGTCCCCTGACACCTGCGCCACGCGGATGCGCGTCGCATCGACTCCGTCGGGCGTGAGATTCGCACCGCCGTCGGGCAGGTAGAGCGCGGCGGCCTCCACCTGTGGTACCTCGGCGAGCTCCGGATCCAGGGTGACACCGCGAGAGCTGAAGTAGGCCGGAGCCGGTGACAGGGCCAGCACGCGCTCCGGATGGGAGTAGGGCAGACTCCTCACCAGCACGGCCCAGGTCACCGAGCCGATGGCCACCACCGCGGCCAGTGTGAGAGCCATGGTGCCGACCACCACTGCCCCGTGCAGCGGATGGCGGCGGACGTGTCGCAGGGCGAACCGTGCGTCGGCCACGAGCGATCCCATCGTCCACCCCTCCCGTTTCGAGTAGGTACTGCCTTCTCGTCGCCCCGCACCGGGTCTCCAGGCCCGAGGCAGCGTCGCCAACGCGTCCAGCAGGACGCGCCGGCGGATGCGCGCGCGCTCCCTGTCGTCGTCGACGGACGCCAGCTCCTCACGTAGCGTCTCGGCGATACGCGCGGCGTGGCGGCGTCGGAAATCCCCCGGATAGAGCCGCAGGACCAGACGGAGCAGACGGCCGCCATCCTCGACCCGACGGCTCACGCACCCTCCGGCTTCATGCCCAGCCTCCGGGCCTCGTCCACCAGGGCCGACATCTGTGCCATCTCCTCCTGCAGCCGCGCCCGCCCCGGCCCGGTGAGACGGAAGTAGCGCCGCTGCTCCTCGTGCGGCTCCCCTTCGTCGGGTTCGTCGGTCTCCTCCACCAGGCCGTGGTCCTCGAGACGCCCCAACGCGTAGTACAGGGAGCTCGGCCCCAGGCGGAGCGCTCCCTCGGTGCGGGTCTCGATGGCCTGGAGCAACCCGTAGCCGTGACTGGGAGCCGAGGCCAGCGTGAGGAGAATGTGGAGCTGGGACCGGGTGAGTCGAGGTTCGGCCATGGTCCCGTCCGTGGGCTGCGCATGGTTCGGCGCGTGGAGCGTCCAGGATTTGATATAACAAATATTGGAATATCATCGCAAGGGGCCAGGGCGACCCATCCGTCGCCTCACACCTCGCCGGCCACCGCCTCGGCCGGATCGATGGCCACGGCGCGGCGGGCGGGCAGGAGCGCCGCCACCAGGGCGGTGGTGCTGAGCACCGCGATGGCCGCCGCGAACGACGTCGGATCCAGGGGGGTCACGCCGAAGAGGTACTCGCCCACGTAGCGGGTGAGGACCATGGCCAGCCCCGCACCCACGGCGACCCCTCCGACTACCGCCAGGGCCGCGCGCGCCACCACGGCAGCGGCGACCCGGGCCGGACCTGCGCCCAGCGCCATGCGGATTCCGATTTCCCGTGTGCGGCGGCGCACGCCGAAGGTCACCATGGCGAAGACGCCCACGGCGCACACCACCAGCGTGACGAGGCCGAGGAGGCCCAGGAGCAGCGCCCCGAACCGCTGTGGCATGAGCACGCGGTCCATCTGGTCCGCCACCAGCCTGGCGTCCTGGAGCGGCAGTCCGGGATCGAACTCCCGGAGCCGGTCCCGCAGCACGTTCAGCGCATCGCGGGCGTCGCCGGTGGCGCGGGCGACCAGGCTGACACGACTGGCGGCCAGCTGCGGGCTCTGGGTCAAGGACAGGTAGATGTAGGGAACGGCCTCGTCGGTCACACCGTGGACCTTGTGGTCCCGGACGATCCCCACGACCTCGACGGGATCGAGGCCTCGCATCAGCACCAGGCGTCGTCCCAGCGCCCTACGGTCCGGCCAGAGGCGGTGGGCGGCGGCCTCGTTGATCACCGCGACCTCGGGTGCGTCGCGTGTGTCGGCGGGCCCGAACGTACGTCCTTCCAGGAACGGCACGCCCAGGGTTTCGAAGTACCGGGAGCTGACCACGTTGATGGCGGTGGCCTGGCCGGCTTCGTCGTCCGGGGCGTCCTCGGCCAGCGGTCGCAGGCGGATGGCGGCGGGCGACAGGGGCACCTGCACGGCGAAGGCCGCCGAGGCCACGGCCGGCGAAGCCTCTACGCTCGCCAGGACGCGGCTCACCGCGTCGGGGACCTCGTCGTCCTGGTAGCCCTGACCACGGAACCCCATGGCCACGGCGGCCAGCCCCTCGGGCTCGAAGCCCAGGTCCGTATTGAGCGCCGACTCGAGGGTGCGCACGAAGAGGAGCGCTCCCACCACCAGGACCAGCGAGAGCCCGATCTGCCCGCCCACGAGGATGGACAACCCGCGGGCTCCGCCCGACGAGGTGCGTCCGCCACGGCGCAAGCGTTCTCCGACGTCCCGGCGGCTCTGGACCAGCGCCGGGATCAGCCCGAAGGCCACCGCGGACAGCGTGCTGAGCCCCAGGGCGACGCCCACCAGACGTCCGTCGAGGGAGAGGTCGACGCGACTGAGGGGGATGCCCCCGGGGAGCGCGAAGCGCTGGAGGATGCGGGTCGCCAGTACCGCGAGACCGAGCCCCGCGGCGCCGCCGGCCGCCGCCAGCACCAGGCTTTCGGAGAGGAGGTGACGGACCAGTCGGCCCCGGCGGGCGCCCAGAGCCTGGCGCACCCCCAGCTCCCGACTGCGGGTCCAGGCCCGGGCCGAGATCAGGTTGGCCGCGTTGAGACACGCCACCGCCAGCGTCATGAGGACCACGACGCCCAGGAGCCCGACGAAGCGGAGCAAGCCGTCGCGGCCGTCCAGGGCTGCCGCGGCGGCCAGGGGGCGCAGGTGCACGATCTCCGCCAGGTCGGGCAGCCCGCTGTCGTCACCCAGCTCCGCCACCAGCCCGTGCGCGGTCCGGTCGAGCACCCTCTCGGCAGAGGCCGGCTCGAGGTCGTCCGGCAGACGCGCCACCATGGAGATCCACGGAAAGGCCCGGGTCTCGAAGAGCCGCGGCACCGCGTAGAGCCCCTCGGCTGCCGCCTCCTGGATGCGAACCAGCGGCAGCCACAGCTCCGGGGACTCCTCCAGCGTCACCCCCCGGAAGCCCCGCGGTGCCACCCCCACGACCTCGAAGGGCGTCCCGCTCACCGAGATCGTGCGCCCCACGACGCCCGGGTCTCCGCCGAAGACCCGCTGCCAGAGCGCGAAGCCCAGCACCGCGACCCGCGGCGCGTCCGGCGAGTCGTCGGCGGGCTGGAGCGTGCGACCCACGGCGGCGGACAGTCGCAGGACCTGGAAATAGTCGCCCGTGACCAGGCCCGCCGAGACGCGGTCGCTCACGTCGCCGGTCCGCAATCCCACGTCCAGCGCCACGAAGCCCGCCGGGCCTTCGAGGCCCGAGCCCGCAGTGCGATAGTCCTCGAGCGTCGGGTAGGCCGTGCCCTGGTCGGGTGACGCTTCGCTGGCGGCCTGAAAGACCCGCACGACCCGGGCCGCATCGGGCACGGGGATGGGATGGAGCAGCACGCCGTCCACCAGCGACACCACCGCCAGCGTGGCCCCGAGACCCACCGTCAGCGTGAGGATCACCGCTCCGGAGATGGCCGGACTCCGCCGGATGGAGCGGGCGGCGTAGATCAGGTCCCTCACAACTCCCTCCATCATCGTCCCTCCCTCCCGTCTGATTCCCGTCGATGCCGATGCCACCCCGCGGTGCATCGGGGTCCGGTCCCACCAGGCCGACGCCACGGCGGCGGCCGCCGCTCCGAGCTCCCGGGTCCAGAAGACCAGGGCCCGGCCTCTGGAAACGCGGCCCAGGGCGGCTCGCCTCCGTCGCGCGAGCTCGACGATCTCGGACCGGAATTCCCGTCGCGCCTCGCGAGGCAGCAGCGCCAGGAGCCAGCGCAGCCAGCGGAGCGGTCTCCCTTCAGCCGCCATGAGCCGGCGCCTCACCCCCCAGCACGTCGCGGCGCCGCGCCTCGGCCACGAGTCCGGCCAGTCGTTCGCTCTCCAGGTGGAGCACCTCACGTCCCAGGGCGGTGAGGGCGTAGCTGCGCCCGCGGCGTCCCTCGCCGGCGTCGGCGGCCGGCTCCAGAAGGCCGTCTCGCTTCAGGCGTCGGATCGCGGTGTAGAGCGTTCCCGATTCCGGCTCCAGGCGGCCCTCCGTGCGGGCGGCGATGGTCTGGAGGATCGCGTAGCCGTGCAGCGGGTCACCGGTCAGCGCCAACAGGATCTGATAGGAGAGATCGGTGAGGGGCAGGAGGTGCCAGGGCGGGGTCGGCGGCATGGGATGGCCTCGCACGGGTCTGGAGTCGTGGCGGGGTATACTAGGTGGATAATCCACATATGGAATAGCCACATATTAAGGCAAACCGCCGGGCGCGGCAAGGGACCGTCAGCCGCCCATGGGCAAGCGGCGCTGATCCTCGGGGGGATTGATCTCGGCCTGCTCGACCACCAATGAGGCCGTGTGCGTCCCGGACGCGAAGCTCTCCTCCAGGTACGGCACCAGGATCCCGTCCACCTCGCGGAAGTCTCCGTAGTCGGTGGCGAAGACCATGCTCATGCCGCCCGTGGACATCTCCGACTCGGTTCGGAGCACGTGGTGGCTGGCGCCCTCGATGAAGAAGCGCAGACGGAGGCCGTCCTTCAGGTCACCGGCGAGTACCGTGAGGTCGGGATCGCTCCGCTCCACCTCCAGGCGGTCCTCCATGGCGTCCAGGATCCAGGGGACCCAGGAGCGGGCCGCCTGGAGCTGCATGGCGGCGAGCATGGGGCCCGAGGCGGGGCTGAGCGACTGGGGCGTGGACCCGTTGTAGCCGTCGTCGCCGTCCACGATCCGGATCTCCACCCGCTGCGGGTAGTGGAGCAGGACCTTGAGGCTGTCGCCGCCCTCCACGATGCGGATGAAGCTGCCGTGGGCCTCGGCGGGATGGGTGACGATGGTGCCGTCCAGGCGGAGGGCTTCCACCCCGGCCAGGGCGTCGCGGCCGCCGTACGCGTCCATGACCTGGGCCACGATGGCCGCAGCAGCGGCCGTGGCGGCGGTTCCACGGGCGTCGGCCGTTCCAGCAGCGTCGGCGGTGTCGGCATCGGCATCGCCCACCGGTGCGCACGCCGAGGGAACCAGCACGAGGACGGCCACGAGGAGGAAGGGCAGGGGAGTGGTCGCGGTCCGCACGGTCATCCTCCCGCCACCGATGCGATGAAGTCGTGGATGTCGCCCGCGAGCTTCTCGAAGGAGGGCCGGTGCAGGTACATCATGTGGCCCGCCTCGTAATAGGTGGTCTCCACGCGGCTCATGTCGATCCCGTAGCGTCCGAAGATGTACTCGCCGTCGAAGAACGGGGTGGCGTAGTCGTAGTAGCCCGAGGCCAGCAGGACCCGGAGCGCCGGGTTGTAGCTCTGGGCCCACGCCAGATCCGCGCTCGTGTCCACGTACGACGGCTCGCCGTACCCGTTGGACGAGCGCCCGGTCCCACACCCACCCTCGCCCGACATCCGGGCCCGACACGTAGTAGGGCCGGTCCAGCGTCACGCCCAGCTCGTTGGCGAGATAGCCGTGGAAGTCCGTGCTGAAGGCCGCCGATACCGCGGCGCTGGCGGCGTCGAAGGCGGGGCGCTCGGCCACGTCGTCGACCTCGTTCGCCTCGTAGCGGCCGTCGAGGCGTCCGAGTGCAACGCCCTGGTCCCGGAGCAGCTCCTTCAGGAAGCGGCCCGCCTGCACCCGCAGGTCCGAGCGCAGCACGTAGTCCACGTCGAGCCCGGTGAAGGCCGCGTACTGGCGCGCTACGGCCTGCCTGGTGGCGTCGTCCAGCCGGCTTCCCTGGAAGAGCGCGGGCAGGTAGGTGTGCACGGCGAAGTCGCGCACCTCGTCGAGAAACGACTCCAGGGTCCGGCCGCTGTGGTCGACCTTGCCGTGGTACCAGGCCGTGGCGGCCATGGTGGGCAGGTAGGTGACGAAGGCGGTGAGATTGTCCGCCACCGGCGTGCTCCCCTGGTAGTTCAGCGCCTGGGAGATGAGGATCACGCCGCTCACCTGGATCGGCTCGGCGCCATCGAGCAGCTCCGGCAGCAGCGCCGCCGCGCGCGTGGTACCGAAGCTCTCGCCGGCCAGGAAGACGGGCGAGGTCCAGCGGTCGTTCTTGCGGAGCCACTCGCGGATGAGCGACGCCACGCTGCGGGCGTCCTCCCGCAGCCCGTAGACGTCGTCGGGCGTGCCGTCTCCCACCAGGCGGCTGAAGCCCGTGCCCGCGGGGTCGATGAAGACCAGGTCCGTCAGGTCCAGCGGGCTCCGGGTGTTGTCCTCCATGGGGTAGGGGGGATTCCCGGCGGGCTCCGCGTCGCTGGGGACCACCACGCGCCGGGGGCCGAAGAGCCCCAGGTGCAGCCAGATGGAGGCCGAGCCCGGGCCACCGTTGAAGACGAAGGTCACCGGGCGCGTGGCCGGGTCCGACACGTCCGTCTTCAGGTAGGCCGTGGTGAACAGGTCGGCATAGGGCTCGCCCGAGTCCCGCCGCAGCCGGATGTCGCTCACCACGGCCCGGTAGCCCACGCGCTCCCCGTTGAACGTACCCATGTGCTCGGTCTCGAAGCGCACCGTGTCGGGCACGGGCAGGGTGTCGCGAGGGGCGCCGGCGCGTGCGGCCGTCGGCAGGCAGAGGAGGGCCACCATGGGCAGCAGGGTGAGGCGAGCGGTGGGTCGCATGGGCGTGGCGTGTCGGGGGCTCGTGATGGACGACTACACCTTACGGCGCACGGACCCTCGGGGCCACGGGAGGGGCGTGGGCGGGCCGGATTGCACGCGAGGATTGCCTACAAGGTGACAAGCGACCGGCCCCACTATCCCCGGTCGCCACGCAGGTGGTGGTGACGGCCGCGACGAGTTGCCGGACAGCCACCGACCTCAGTACCCCACCGCCGCCCCGCCCCGCCGCAGGTCCGACTGACCCTGCAGCGTGCCGTCCGGCGCCACCAGGATCGCCTGCACGTCACCGGATACGCTGCTCCGCTCCACCATGGTGTAGCCCATGGCCTGGAGCGCCTGCACGGTGGGGGCGGACAGCCCCCCGGGCTCGTAGAAGACCTGATCCGGCAGGTGCTGGTGGTGGACGCGGGGCGCCAGGACCGCCTGGCTCACGTTCATGCCCAGGTCGAGCACGTTGGAGATGGTCTGGAAGACGGTGGTGATGATGGTGGAACCGCCGGGGGTGCCGGTGACCATCAGGAGGCTGCCGTCGGGATTCAGGACGATGGACGGCGTCATGGCCGAGAGCATGCGCTTGCCGGGCTCGATGGCGTTGTTCTCGCCCTGGACGAGCCCGTACTGGTTCGGTGTCCCCGGCTTGGCCGCGAAGTCGTCCATCTCGTTGTTCAGGACGAAGCCCGCGCCGGTGACCGTCACCTTGCTCCCGTACCAGGAGTTCAGGGTGGTGGTGACCGCCACCGCGTCGCCATGGGCGTCGACGATGCTGTAGTGCGTGGTGTTCTGGCCCTCGCTCGATCCCCCGGCGGCACCGGAGGCCTGGTCGGTTTCGGCGAGAAAGGCGGCCACCGCGGGCTCCACCTGCGACGACGGCGTGGCCACGTCCGGCTGGATCGTGGACGCACGAAAGCGCGCGTACGCCTCGCTGGTGAGTACGTCCAGCGGCATGTCCACGAAGGCCGGATCCGCCAGGTAGTAGTTGCGGTCGGCGTAGGCACGTCGCCACGCCTCCACCAGAAGGTGGATGCGCTCGGGGCTGTCCAGCCCGTATGCGGACAGGTCGTAGCCCTCCAGGATGTTGGCGCCCTCGGCCATGGTCACGCCCCCGGACGAGGACGGCGGCATGGAGAGCACCGGATGCTCCCGGTAGGTGAAGCGCACGGGCTCGCGCCACTTCGCCTGATAGGACGTCAGATCCTGATGCGTGATGAGGCCGCCGCCTTTCTCCATCTCCGCCACCAGCAGGTCGGCGGTCTCGCCCCGGTAGAACCCGTCGGCGCCATGGTCTCGGATCCGCTCCAGGGTGTGGGCGAGCAGGGGTTGGCGAAGCGTGTCCCCGATCTCTGGCGGCTGGCCGTTCCGTGGCAGGAACTGGGCTGCCGAGGCGGGAAAGGCCGACAGCGCTTCGACCATGCCCGCGTCGAGCGACCGGAGGAAGCGATCGCCGACCTCGAATCCCGTGGCCAGATCGATGGCGGGCTGGACGAGCCGCTCCCAGGGTAGGGTGCCGAAGCGGCGATGGGCTTCCCACATCCCCATGACCGTGCCGGGCACACCCACGGCCAGCGGCCCCACCAGAGAGCGGTCGGTGAGGTTGCCCCGCTCGTCGAGGTACATGTCCCGCGTGGCAGCCAACGGCGCCTTCTCGCGGTAGTCCAGCGCGGCGTCGGTTCCGTCGGCCATGTGCACCACCATGAACCCGCCTCCGCCGATGTTGCCGGCCTCGGGGTTCACGACCGCCAGGGCGAAGGACACGGCGATGGCGGCGTCCACCGCGTTGCCGCCGCCGCGCAGCACGTCCACGCCCACCCGCGAGGCGTACTCGTCGGTGGTCACCACCATTCCGCTGTGGGCGGTGACGGGCCGGGTGGAAGGGTCGAAGCGCCAGGTGGAGGGCCAGGGTCCTGCCGCACGGCCGCCCTCGCCGGGAGCGCAGGCGGACAGGTGGCCGATGGTGAGCGCCGCGGCCGCGGCGAGCCGGGCCGAGGCGGGAAAGCGACGATCCTGCATGGCATTCCTCGAGTGGTCAGTCGGCCAGCAGCAGCGCCGAGGCGGCGGCCGCAAGCGCGGCAGCGCCCCGGGGTAGCATGGCCTCGTCGATGTCGAAGCGCGGATGATGGTGGGGATGGGGATCGGCGGGGGCGGCGCCCAGCCAGAAGAAGACTCCGGGCTTCTCCCGTGCGAAGAAGGCGAAGTCCTCCGCCGCCAGTACAGGGGGCTGTTTCACCACGCGCTCGTCACCCAACAGCTCCACCAGGGCGCCGCGGACGGTGGCGGTCGCCGTGGGGTCGTTCACCACCGGTGGGTAGCCCGGCCTGAACTCCACCGCGACCTCCGCGCCCTGGGGCACGAGTCCTTCGAACGCGGCCCGCACCGCTGCCTCCAGGGTCTCGCGCACGGGCTCCGTGAAGTAGCGGAGCGTACCGGTGAGTCGGACCTCGCCAGCCAGCACGTTGGGGGCCACTCCACCCTGGATCTGTCCGAAGGTGATGACGCCCGGTGCGGTGGGCGGGATACGGCGGGCGACTCCGTTCTGAGCCGCGAGAATCCCCTGCGCCGCCAGGACCAGGGCATCCACCCCTTCATCGGGCATGGCGGCGTGGGCACTGCGCCCGCGCACCGTCACCCGGATCTCCTCGCCCCCTCCCATGACCGGACCCTCGGAGATGAGCGCGATGCCGGGTGTGATGTGGCCGCCCACGTGCAGACCGACGATGGCGTCGACGCCGTCCAGCGCCCCGTCGTCGAGCATGCGCATGGCGCCGCTCTTGCCCTCCTCGTCCACACCCTCTTCGGACGGCTGGAAGAGGAATCGGACCGTCCCCCGCGGGCAGGCGTCCGGCATCCCGGTCCTGCACGAGAAGAGTGGCGGCCCCGATGAGCCCGGCGACGTGGGCGTCGTGTCCGCACGCGTGCATCGCTCCGGGCACCGTCGACACGTAGGCGTGCTCCGACTCCTCGGTCACCGGAAGCGCGTCCATGTCCGCACGGATCGCCACCGTCGGGCCCGGGCCGTTGCGGAGCTCGGCCACCACGCCCGTGATGCCCACGCCCGTGCGCACCTCCAGGCCGAGCTCTTCCATCGCTCGGGCCGCGATGCCGGCGGTCCGCGTCTCGTGGAAGCCCAGCTCGGGATGGCGATGAAGGTCTCGCCGCACCTCCACGAGAGAGGGGGCGAGGGCGTCGGCACGGTCCAGGAGATCGCTCATGGCCCGAACAATAGATGCCGCCGGCGCCCGGCGACAAGCGAGCGCCACGGCAACTCCGGGGCGCCGAGTAGATCGCGCCACCACGGGCTGCTAGGTTGAGCGGCGAGCCTGATGGCCCCCTCTACCGACCAGCCTCAGCCGTGACGGATCCTCGTCTCACCGAGCAGCGCAATCCCCGATCGAGCGACATCGACACCTTGTCGCCGCTGGAGATCGTGCGCCTGATCAATGCCGAGGATCGCCAGGTGGCGGACGCGGTGGGGGCCGAGGCCGAGGCCATCGCCCGTGCCGTCGAGCTGGTGGAGCAGACCTTCCGCTCCGGGGGGCGGCTGTTCTACGTGGGCGCCGGCACCTCGGGCCGGCTGGGGGTCCTGGACGCCGCCGAGATGCCGCCGACGTTCGGGACCGATCCGGAGATGGTCCAGGGGATCATCGCCGGGGGATACGACGCGCTGGTGCGGGCGCAGGAAGGGGCGGAGGACCACCCCGAAGACGGCGCCGCCGCCGTGGACACGCGCGGTGTGCGCGCCGGCGACTTCGTTCTGGGGATCGCCACCTCCGGCACGACGCCCTTCGTGCACGGCGCCCTGGCCCGGGCCCGTGAGCTGGGCGCCGGCACCGGCTTCCTCCTGTGCACGCCCCCCTCCGATGCGCTGCGCCGGACCCACGACGTGGTCATCGCGCCACTGGTGGGCCCCGAGGTGATCACCGGCTCCACCCGCATGAAGGCGGGCACGGCGACCAAGCTGGTCCTGAACACCATCACCACCGGAGTGATGGTGCGCCTGGGCAAGGTGTTCGGAAACCTCATGGTCGACCTTCAGGTGACCTGCCAGAAGCTCCAGGATCGGGGGGAGCGCATCCTGGCCGAGACGCTCGCCATCGATGGCGAGGCCGCCCGGCGGCTCCTGGCCGACGCCGAGGGACACGTGAAGACGGCGTTGGTCATGCATCGCCTGGGCGTGGACCGGGCCGAGGCGCTCCGGCGCCTGCAGGACGCGGGCGGGGTGGTGGCCCGGGTGGTCGATCTGTCCCCGGGGACGGGCGGGCAGGCGTCGCCGTGAGCCTGCTCCTGGGACTCATGTCCGGCACCTCGGCCGACGGCGTCGACGCAGCGCTGCTGGAGGTCGAGGGCACGCCTCCCGACGGCCTGGACTGGCGCCTGGTCGCTCACCGCACGACGCCGCATGGCGACGGGCTGCGCGAGCGGATCCTGGAGGCGACCCGTGCCGGAAGCGCCCAGGCGCTGTGCGCCCTCCACGTGGACCTGGGCGAAGCCTTCGCCCGCGCCGCGCAGGAGCTTCTCGCCGCGGCGGGCGTGGAGCCCGGCGCCCTGGAGGCCGTGGGCTGTCACGGGCAGACGGTCTGGCACCGGCCGCCCACGGCCGGAGTCCGGGGCGCCACCCTGCAGCTCGGCGATCCCGCCACGCTGGCGGCGCGACTCGGCGTGGAGGTGATCTCCGACTTCCGGGCCGCCGACATGGCGGCCGGGGGGCAGGGAGCGCCGTTGGTGCCCTGGGCCGACCGGGCGCTGCTGGCGCGAGACGACGGCCCGCGCGTGGTCCTGAACGTGGGCGGGATGGCCAACCTCACCTGGCTCCCGGCCCGGGGATCCACGGAGGTGCCGGTGGCCTTCGATACCGGCCCCGGCAACGTCCTGCTGGATCACGCGGCGGCCCTGGCCAGCGGCGGCCGTCTCCGTTGCGACCGGGACGGCGAGCTGGCCGCAGCAGGCTCGGTGGACGAGGCGCTCCTGGCGCGCCTTCTGGACGATCCCTTCTTCCAGCAGGCTCCACCGCGCTCGACGGGCCGCGAGCGCTTCGGGCCCGACCTGGTGGAGATCCTGGCCCGCCAGCGCGGGCTCGAGCCGGGAGGCGCAGCGGCGGGGTGGGCGGATCTCCTGGCCGCGCTCACGGCGCTCACGGCCCGGAGCGTCGCCGACGCCGTCGCGCGCTGGGTGCGGCCTCGGGACCCCGGTGAGGTGATCGTCACCGGCGGCGGCGCCCACAATCCGGTGCTGGTGGGTGCCCTCGCCGAGGTGCTGGCGCCTCTGTCCGTGCGTCCCGGACCGGAGGTGCTGGGCGCCATGGCCGACGCCCGCGAAGCCGCTGCCTTCGCGCTGCTGGCGTGGGCGCACCGGCGGGGTATCGCCGGCAACGTGCCCGCCGTCACCGGCGCGTCCGGTCCCCGGGTCCTGGGCAGCCGCACCCCGGCGCCTCGGCCGAGCGCAGGCCCATGAAGTCCAGAAGCCTCTGGATCGCCCTGGCGGTGGCAGCGTCGTTGGTCGTGGTGGAGGCGCTGGTCTTCCGCGCGGTCTGGCTTCCGGTGCCCCATGCCGGGGGCGACAACGCCGGGTACGTGGCCCTGGCCCACAGCCTCCTCAGCGGCCAGGGCTACACGGAGCTGTGGGATCCGGCGCGGCCGCCCCACACCAAGTATCCTCCCCTCTTTCCCTTGCTGCTGGCCGTCCGCATGGCGCTGGGCGGCGTCACCTGGGGAGCGCTCAAGGCCGTCACGCTCCTGGCCGGACTCGCCACGGTTCTGGCCGCCTTTCTGTGGGCTCGCGGTCGGTCGGGCCTCGCCGTGGGCGCCGGCGCGGCGCTGCTCACGGGACTGACCGCCTCGGTGGTGGACTACAGCCGCTGGCTCCTCTCCGACGTGCCCTTCCTGGCGCTCACGCTGCTGGCGCTGTGGGCCGCGGACCGGGCCGACGGCCAACCTCCGGACGGCGGCGAAGCAGGTGCCGAGGCCGATGCGGCAGGCGGAGGCGGCGAGCCCACGCCGGCGCACGCCACGGCGTGGTGGACCGTGGCGCTGGCGCTCACGGGCCTGGCCTATTTCACGCGGTCGGCGGGCCTGCCGCTGGTGGTGGCGGTCCTGGGCGTGTTGGCGCTCCGGCGGCGGTGGCGCACGTTGGCCGCGGGCGGCGTGGCGCTCGGGGGCGCCGCGCTGTGGTGGTTCCTGCGTGCCCGGGCCGTGGCGGTGTCGCAGGGTGCCTACGGGAGCGAGTTCTGGCTGGTGGACCCCTACCGTCCCGAGCTCGGTCGGGTGGGGGTGGGGGGGCTCCTGGGTCGCGTGGCGGCCAACGTCGTGGGCTACCTGACCGCCCACGTGCCCACCGGTCTGGTGGGGAACGCCCAGGGTCCGGCCACGGCGCTCGGTATCCTGGTGGCGCTTCTGGGGTTGGTGGGCTGGGGGCTGGCGCTGCGGCGCCGGCTCCGGGCAGCGGAGCTCTTCCTGCCGCTCTACACGGGGCTGATCCTCCTCTGGCCAGAGGTGTGGTCCGGGGACCGGTTCGCGCTCCCGCTCCTCCCCATCCTGCTCCTCTACGCCGCCACCGCCCTGCGCACGGGACTCCGTCGGCTGGGACCCGTCGCGGTGACCGGCGGTCTGGCCGGCTTCGGGGGGCTCGTGCTGCTGGCGCAGGGAGCCGGGATCGTGCGCACGGCGGGAGACGCCGCGGCGTGTCGGGGAGCGGCCGCCACCGCCGGCCCCTACGCGTGCTACGGCGCGCCCATGCTGGAGTTCACCCAGGCGGCGCGCTGGGCAGGCCTCAACCTCCCGCCCGGCAGTGCCGCCCTCACCCGCAAGCCTCGCATCTGGTACGTCCTGAGCGGCCAGCCCAGCCGGACGTATCCGTTCGTGGCGGACACCGATTCGCTGCTGGCGGCGGCGGACGATGCCGGCGCCCGCTGGATGGTGCTGGACTTCGTGGGCGCCCAGGGGATGCGCTATCTGGGTCGGGCGGTGGCGGCGCGTCCGGGCGATTTCTGCATCACGGCGGGCTTCGGAGGCGACAGCCGACGGCCCGGAACCCAGCTCATCGGGGTTCTGCCGCCGGAGGCCAGGGGCGAGAGCTCCACCGATCCCGAGGCGGAGCGGGTGACGATTCGGGGATGCGCGGGCGAGCTGGCCGGCGGCGAGGCGCCGCTGTCGCCCTATTCGGTGTCCTCGCCGATTCCGATCCTGAGCTCGTCGTCGCCGTAGAGGAGCGCCAGCGCCACGCCGAAGGTGACGTGGTCCAGGAGCGTATCCTCTCCCCCCTCGGAGCCGGCCAGGAGGCCGCTGATCACGGGGAGCCGCCGATAGGGGGCGAAGCGTCCCAGCAGACCCCGCATTCCGCCCCAGGGTGACAGCGCGTACTCGGCGGTGCCGTAGAGGAGTCCCCGGATCACCGGAGCGCCGGGCACCCTGGGCTCCACCACCGCGCCGTAGAGGAGGCCCCGGGCCGTGCCTGCCACCAGACGTTCCGGGAGATCGCCGTCGAGCGCCGGCAGCCGTGGCTCTCCCCGGAGGAGGGGCGCCAGGACCTCGCGGGCCAGCGCCGCCGCGCCACCGGCGAGACCAGCGCGCAGAAGGCGCTCCACCGGAGGACGACCGCGTCCGGGCCACACCCGCAGCACGCGGGCCAGAAGTGTGCCCGCTCCGGCCGCCAGCGCGAGCTCCAGACCCCCGCCCTCGTCATCCCCTGGCCCCTTCCGCTCGGGTTGGGCATCCTTGTGCCTCCGGCGGGGGGATTCCTCCCGGCGCCGGGACGCCAGGGAGCGCAACGGAGCTGCCGGGCCCCGGATCCTGGCGGATTCGAGCGCGTATCCCAGGCGATACCAGATGTCGGTCGATGAGGCCATGACCCTCGCGCCGGGTGGGCGTGGCAGGGAAGGAGTGTCTACGGTGGCGTGCATGCGGTTCGTTGACAAGGCGTGCCGGACGGCGGTGCGCTGCGCCCCGGGGTGCAGCGGGACCCTCGCCCTGATCGCGTTGATCCTCGTGGTGTCGGTGCGCCCCCTCTCCGCGCAGGTGCCTCCCGACGAGGATTGGCGATCGCTGGAGACCCCGCACTTTCGCGTCACCTTCCCGGCGCGGCTGGAGGGGCTGGCCCGGCGTGCCGGGGCCGTGGCCGAGGACGCCCGAGTCAGGCTGGCCCAGGCCTTTCTCGGGTTCCCCGACGACCGGGTGGAGCTCCTGCTCACCGACCACGTGGACGCTTCCAACGGCTTCGCCAACGTGGCGCCGTACCGCAGGGTCACCATCTACGCCCGTCCTCCCGTAGACGGCTTCGCCCTGTCCTATTTCGACGACTGGGTGGATCTGGTGGTGACCCACGAGTTGGCGCACATCGTGCACCTCGACGTGACCGGGGGGCTGGGACGTATCCTGCGGTCCGTCTTCGGACGGGTTCCGTCGCCGTGGCCCTTCTTTCCCGAGCTGGCGAGCCCGCGCTGGGTGGTCGAGGGCCTGGCGGTCTGGTACGAGTCCGACCTCACGTCGGCAGGACGCCTCCACGGCACCTACTTCGACATGATGGTGCGCACGGCGGCGCTCGAGGGCCGCCTGGAGAGCATCGACCAGGCCTCCGGGGAGTCCCCGGTCTGGCCTTCGGGAGAGCGCCCCTACGTCTACGGCTCCGAGTTCTTCCGGTGGCTCCTGGATCGCTACGGGGCCGATCGCATGGCGGACTTCGTCGAGGCGGTGGGGTCGCAGTGGATTCCCTACCGCATGAACGCCGCGGCCCGCACGGCGTTCGGCGTGAGCTTCAGCGAGGCCTGGAACGTCTGGCGCGAGGAGACCACGACCCGGGCGCTGGCGCTGGCGAAGCAGGTGGATGAGCACGCCCCCAACCCACCTCCGGAAGCCCTCACCACGCATGCCCGCCAGGCGCTCTACGCCAAGGTGGGGCCCCGGGGACAGGTGGCCTATGCCCGCGCCGACGGCCACGGGGATCCCGAGATCCGCGTGCGGTCGTCGCAGGCCGGCGCCGGCGCCGGGGCAGGGGCTGCCGAGCGTCGCATCCGCACCAACGGGCTGGCGCATTTCGACTGGATCCCCGACGGCTCGCTGGTGGTGAGCCAGTACGAGCTCGAGGATCCGTATCGCACCTACAAGGACCTCTACCGGATCTATCCCGGTGGGGCCAGCGAGCGCCTCACGCGTGGGGCGCGTCTGGACCAGCCCGCCGTCTTTCCGGGAGGGGAAGAGGCGTGGGCCGTCCAGACCGTGGGCGGCGGCACGCGACTCGTGTCCGTCGATCTCGTGACGGGCGAGGTCCGGCAGCTTCCGGCCCTCCCGGAGGGCGCCAACTGGTCGTTCCCTGCGCCCTCGCCCGACGGCCGCCTGGTCGCGGCCATCCGGTGGCGGCTCGGACAGTGGCCCGACCTGGTGCTCCTGGACGGCGACGACGGCCATCTGGTGGAGGCCGTGACCCGCGATGCGGCGCTGGAGCTCGCGCCCACCTGGTCGCCCGACGGCACGCTGCTCTGGATCTCGGACCGCTCGGGGGTGCCCGACGTGTACGCCAGGGATCCGGCGTCGGCATCCGGGAGCCTCCGCCAGGTGACCGCGGTGGCCACCGGGCTCGGGTTCCCCACGGTGGATCCCGACGGCCGTTGGATCTACGCGTCGCAATACCACGCCGACGGTTGGGACCTGGTGCGGCTGCCGTACGATCCCGATTCGTGGATCGCACCCGGCGCGCCGGCCTCCCGCTACGCACGGGCCGGGGGCGCGCCGCAGGGGCGGTCGATACCCGCCTTCAGCGGCGGGGAGGTGACGCCGTATCACCCCTGGTCCACGTTGCGCCCCCGGTACTGGGAGCCGCTCGTCCTGCCGGCCATCCATGCCACCAACCGAGAGGTCCTGGGCCCGTTCATCGGAGCCACCACCACGGCCGAGGACCTGGTGGGGCGCCACGCCTTCGCCGCCAGCGCGGCCCTCTCTACCACGGACGCCGCCTTCGACGGCCGCCTCTCGTACGTGTATCGCGGCCTGGGGTCTCCGCTGGTCACGCTGTCGGTGGACCAGGAATGGGATGCCTCGGGTCCTCTCCGGGCGCGACAGTCCGAAGACGCCCCGGTCGATCTCCTCTACATCCGGGAACGACAGCGACGCGCCTCACTGGACCTGACCTTCCTGCGCTCGACCTGGCGGCGGGCATCGGCACTGGCGGTGGGTGGAGGGATGGTATGGGAGGACCGCACCCTCCTGGACGAGACCCTGCAGCGCAGCCCGGACTACGCGCTGTCCCGTCCGTCGGCCCGCCTCGCCGACGTGCGCGCCACGCTGAGCACGAGCACCGTGCGGTCGCACGCCCTCTCCATCAGCCCCGAGGACGGGGTGAGCGCCTTCGTGCGGCTGCGCGCCCGCAAGGAGGTCGGGGTCGCCGATTCGCTGGTGGGCAGGGAGGGGTGGGACCGGAGCTACCATGAAGCCCGCGGCCGGATGCGCTGGTACACCTCCTTCGCGGGACCGGGCTTCGCCGATCACGTGCTGGCCATCCAGCTGGCGGCCGGTGCGGCCCGGGGGCCGGGCGCCGATGCCTTCCACTTCGAGGTCGGAGGGGCGGCGGGTGCCCCGGAGCCCCTCACGGGCTTCTCGCTCTTCGGCGGGGAGTCGCTCCTCTTTCCGGTGCGAGGCTACGCCCGCGGCGACCGCTTCGGACGAAACGCCTGGGCGGCCAGTGCCGAGTGGCGCTTTCCCATCGCCCTGGTGAACCGGGGCCCGGGCCTCTTCCCCCTGCATCTCGACCGGTTGCACGGCGCCGCTTTCGTGGATGCCGGTGATGCCTGGGGGCCCGATCTACAGCTTCCGGGGTACCAATCACCGAGGCAATCCACCCTGGTCGGGGTGGGGGGCGAGCTTCGGGCCGAGCTTCTGGCCTTCTTCACCGTGCCGGTCACCCTGCGGATCGGCGTGGGCGCACCTCTGGTCGAGCGGACGCGCCCCACGGCCTACCTGCGGTTCGGCGCGGCGTTCTGAGACGATCCTTGCCCGTGCCCCATGGGCGTGACGATATTACCGAACAAAGCCCGAATCGTCGGCGCCGGATCGAGTCGCCTCGAGGCTCCGACGACGGGAAAATGGAAGCGCCACAAGGGGTTGGGTCACGGGGTGCCCGGCGACGCTCCTGATCCCGGGCATTTCATGCTTGACCACAAGATCTAGTGCCCCTATTATGGTCCCGCCCCAAGAACTTGTGGTGCCCTCGAGGACTTTCCACAGGACTTTCCGCGGCGGAAGCTGTCTTCCGCCGCTTTTCAACGGAGTGTCCCCAGCCTTTCCACCGGGTTTTCCACATTGCCGGAGTGTCTCTGATGCCGTCTGAGTCCCGCTCGCTGCCGCCGTTCCCCCCCGAGCCCTTCCTGTTCGATGATCGCATTCCCGACGACCTGCCAGACGCGGGTCTGACGGAGAACGCCCGCATCGTCCTGGCGAAGCGCTACCTCAAGAAGGACGAGGAGGGGAATCCGGTGGAGGAACCGGAGGTGATGTTCTGGCGGGTGGCCAGGGTCATCGCCGATGCGGATCGGGCCTACGGGGCGTCGGAGGCCGCCGTGGAAGAGGTGGCGCGTCAGTTCTACGGGCTCATGACGTCGGGCACCTTCGAACCCAACTCGCCGACCCTCATGAACGCGGGGCGGCCGCTGGGTCAGCTGTCGGCGTGCTTCGTCCTGCCGGTGGACGACGCCCTCTCCAACGGTCGCTCGGGAATCTACGACACCCTCAAGGCCATGGCGCTGGTGCATCAGTCCGGCGGCGGCACGGGCTTCTCCTTCTCCCGGCTGCGTCCCGAGGGCGACACGGTGCGCTCCACCATGGGTGTGGCGTCGGGACCGGTGTCGTTCATGAGGCTCTACGACGCCTCCACCGAGGTGGTGAAGCAGGGCGGTACCCGCCGGGGCGCCAACATGGGCATCCTGCGGGTGGACCATCCGGACATCCGGCGCTTCATCACCTGCAAGGACGACACCTCGCAGGTGACGAACTTCAACATCTCGGTGGCCATGACCGACCGCTTCATGCAGGCGGTCCAGGACGGGACCGACTACGACCTGCTGAGCCCGCGCAGCGGTGAGGTCGTCGGCCAGGAGAACGCCCGGGAGATCTTCGACCTCATCGTCCACGGAGCCTGGAAGACCGGCGAGCCCGGCACCTTCTTCATCGACCGGGCCAACGAGTACAACCCGGTCCCGGCGCTGGGAAGCTACGAGGCCACCAATCCCTGTGGCGAACAGCCGCTCCTGGCCTACGACGTGTGCAATCTGGGCAGCGTCAACGTGGGGCGTTTCGTGAAGCTGGACGCCCCGTCCGACCTGCCCGCCGAAGAGCGCATCGACTGGGAGGAGCTGCGCCGCGTGGTGCACCTGGCGACGCATTTCCTGGACAACGTCATCGACGCCAACCGCTATCCGCTGGAGGAGATCCACCAGCTCGCCCACACGATCCGCCGGATCGGCCTGGGCATCATGGGCTGGGCCGACATGCTCGTCCGCCTGGGCATCTCCTACAGCAGCGAAGAAGGCGTCGACATGGGCCGCAAGGTCATGGCCTTCATCAACGAGGAGTCCCGCATCGCCAGCGAGAAGCTGGCCGAGACGCGCGGGGTCTTCCCGGCGTGGGAGGCCTCGATCTGGGGGCCCGACGACACCTGCGCCCGTCGGTCCGACGGCACTCGGGTGCGCCCGATGCGTCGCATGAGGAACTGCAACCTCACTACCGTGGCACCCACCGGCACCATCTCCATCTTCGCCGGCTGCTCCGGAGGGATCGAGCCGCTCTTCGCCGTGGCGTTCATGCGCAACCAGGCGGGCTCGCTCATGCCCGACGTCAATCCGGACTTCGTGCGCATGGCCAAGGAGCAGGGCTGGTACTCGGAGGCGCTCATGGAGCGTATCGCCGAGGAGGGCCACATCCACTTCGACGCGGTGCCCGAGGAAGTGCAGCGGGTCTTCGTCACCGCGCACGACATCACGCCCGAGTGGCACGTGCGCATGCAAGCGGCTTTCCAGGAGCACGTGGACTCGGCCATCTCCAAGACGACGAACTTCGCGCAGGAAGCCACCGAAGACGACGTCCGGGCCATCTACGAGCTCGCGTTCGAGCTGGGCTGCAAGGGCGTGACGGTCTACCGCGACGGCTCCCGGCCCATGCAGGTGCTCTCCACGGGCAAGACCGGAAAGTCCGAGGTTACCGCCGAGGCGCAGGCCGAAGCCGCCGAGCTCAGCGGCAAGCTGGCCGAGGTGGAGCAGCTTCTGGCCGATTCCCGCGAGGAGGCGCACCGCCTGCGCGTCGAGCTGTCCGAGATGAGCGCCACGCTCGAAGACCGCGACGTCACCGCCGGCGCGGGCCGCCACAAGCGGCAGCGCCCGTCCATGCTCCGCGGGCGCACGGTCAAGATGAACTCGCCGCTGGGCGACCTCTACGTCACGGTCAACGAAGACGAGAACGGCCGGCCCTTCGAGGTGTTCTGCACGCTGGGCAAGGCGGGCGGCGCGGCCATGGCCGACGCCGAGGCCATCGGCCGACTGGTGTCGCTGGGACTGCGGTCCGGGATCCCCATCATCTCCATCAAGGACCAGCTCCGGGGCATCTCCTGCGACCGCGCGGTGGGCGTGGGCCCCAACAAGGTCCTGTCGGCCCCCGACGCCATCGGCCAGGCGCTGGAGCGCTATCTGGAGGAGAAGGAAGGCGTCCAGGAAGCGCTGCCCCTGACCGCGCCTCTCGCCAGTGGCGGGGCCCAGGCTCAGGCCAGCGCTGCTACCTCGCGGCCCGAGAGCTTCTTCGGCTCGTGCCCCGACTGCGGCGCCGGTCAGCTCTCGTACGAAGAGGGCTGCGTGAAGTGCCACGTGTGCGGCTACAGCGAGTGCGGCTGAGGTCGATCCGCCGCACAGCCTGAGCGACGCCCGTCCCGGAGCTGGACTTCGGGGCGGGCTTCGCGCGTTTCAGCTGAAACGCCCGCGCTGTCGGGGGTGGGCGTTTCCGGGAACCCCGTGTCGCGCATGGCGCGCGCGCCGCGGACCTCGTAAGGTTTTCGGGACCGTCCTCGCCCGAGGTCGGTGCAGCCCGGATGTCCCTGACCGGTGGGTCCCCGCATGACGAGTCGCGCCGACCTCGAACCCGCCGATGTGGTGCGCGGACTCTTCCAGTGCATCGAGGAGCGTCGCTGGGACGACGCCTACCGATACATGGACCCCGAGGGCCTCGAGCGGCACTACCTGCAGCGGGCGCGAGAGGCCGAGACGACCTGGGGCGTTCCGGTCGACACCCCGGAGGACTTTCTCCGCAACGACCCCGGCATGCCGGAGGAGGTCGCGCGATCACTGGCCGAGTCGTCACGAAGGCGCCGGGAGCGTCTGGAGCACCAACGGCGGCTGCACGGATGGCCCCCGACTCTGGCGGAGCTCGAGGCCATGACCCCGGCGCAGGTGCTGGGCCTCGCCCTGAAGGCGGCAGACCGTCACGAGCACGTGGGAGCGGGCGAGAGCCCTCCCGAGCCTGACCCGTTCGATGACGACGAGGCCAGGCCCCACCATCGGAGGGACGTGGTCGGCGAGGTCGTGCGGGAGCGCAGGGCGTGGGTGGTGTACCTGTCCTACTGGTTGGGGCCGCGCCTCGTCAGCCTGCGTCGTTCCGATGCTGGATGGGGGGTGCTCCCCTTCGGTGAGGTCTTCGGGCAGAGCTTCTCAGCGAGGCCGGCGGTAGTCGGCGAAGGTATGCATCGCGTGCCTCTGCCGGTGAGCCAGCCGCCCTGGTCCAGCCGTCGCTTCGAGCAGCAGCTTTCCGTGGAGTTGTTTCCGGCCGTGCTGGAGCGTTTCCGTGGCGCACCCGACCGTGCGCGTCTCGTGATCCAGGAGACGCTGCCCTGGCTCCGGACCGTGCGGCCCGACGGTCAGTGGTCGATCCAGGAGCATCTCGGGCACCTCCTGGATCTCGAGGAGTTGGGGGTTCGCAGGCTGGCCAGCTACGAGGAAGGGGCCGACGTGCTGGAGGCCGCCGACAAGACGAACCGCCGCACCCACGAGGCGGATCACAACCGGTCCGACCCCAGGGAGCTGTTGGCTCGTTTTCGCCAGGTCCGGATGGAGCTGGTCGCGGCGCTGGCGCGGCTACCGCGGGCTACGCTGGCGCACGCCGCCCTCCATCCGCGCCTCCAGCGCCGCATGAACGTCGTGGAGTGGGTTCACTTCATGTGTGAGCACGACGACCATCACCTGGCGCGCATGCGGGAGATCGCCGTCGAGCTCATGGCCCGATGGCGAGCGACACGCCTCTCCGCGGGAGACCGCTCGAACGCCGGACGGGAGGGCGCCCCCGACATCGGTTGACCGCCGGACCTCCGCGGTCCCCGCTGGCTATGGCAGCAGGGTCAGATCCGAGCGCAGCAGCCACAGCTCACTGTGGGCCCGCACGTCCGACGAGCCCGCGAGGGCCCGGCGAATCGCTCGCGCCGGATCCGTCGCCGGGTCGTCGAGGCTGGCCAGGCTCGGTCTCCACACCATCACCGTCACCTGGCCGTCGGCCGTGCCCACGGAGCTGGTGTACACCGTGTAGGGCAGGAGGCCGGCGCCCGGGGCGTCTCGTTTCACCGTGGCAAGCGCTGCTTTGAAGTCGGCCTCGGCCTCGGGGGCCACGGTGTAGGTGACCACCTGCGCCAAGGGCGGTGGTACCTCCCGCGCCTCCAGCGGTCCTGCGGTGCTCAGGTCGAGCCGGGCCCGCACTGCCCAGCGTCCGGTGGCTCGCGCATGGTCCGCGAACGAGCGGGCGGCGTGGGCTGCATCCGCGGCCGGGTCCACGCGGCGGTCCAACGCCTCGAACGAAATGCCGAAGGTGCCGTCCACGAACTCGCCCAGTCTCTGCCCGGCGATGACGTCCCACCCGTACCAGGGCAGCGAATCCCGTCTCGCTCGGTGCCATTGGAGGTGGGCACGATACCCCTCGTCGAAGCTCGGCCGTTCACCCTGGTGGGGCCGGTAGGAGAAGAACATGCCGCCAACACCCTGGCCGTGGATCGGGGCGGGCGTGAGCACTACCAGGACGGCCAGGCAGAGCCCGGCGGGGGTGAGGCCGGTCCGACGCTCTGGCAATGATCGTCGCATGGAGGGATTCTCGGGTTTGGAGGGCAGGCTTGCGGAGGTGTCAGGACCGCCAGATAATGGGCGTATATAGAAATAAGTTGGCCAATTTATCAATTCCATAAATGGATCCTATGGAAACCGCGGGCCCGGAACTCCCCTACCTCGAAGTCTTCCGGGCCGTGTGCCACGAGGGAGGATTCACCGCCGCGGCCCGGCGTCTGGGATGTAGCCAGCCGGCGGTGTCGTACCAGATCCGCAAGCTGGAGGAGATCGTGGGCCTCGAGCTGGTGGAACGGGACGGTCGCCGCCTGGTGCTGACACCGGCCGGACGGCGATTCCGGGTGCTGGCCGACGACGTCTTCGCCGAGCTCGCCAGGGTGCGGCGTGAGTGCGTTGCGGGACGACGCCTGGAACCGCTCCGCTTGGGCTCGGTGAGCGGGTTCGGGCGGTATGTGGTGATGCCGGCACTCCATCGACTTCGAGCCGAGGAGGAGGGCGATGGGCCCGAGGTCCGCCTGCAGTACGAGGCCGCCGACGTCCTCCTCGAGCGTCTGGAAGAAGGCGCGTACGAAGGCGCATTCGTCTACAAGCGAAGGATCACCAGCGGCGTGAGCTTCCGGCGCGTGTACGACGAGGAACTGGTCCTCGTCGCCAGTCGGGAACGAGCGGTGGAGGTCCGAGCGGGCGGTCTCGACCGCGTGGCGACGTTCGAGGCGGCGCCCTTCGTCACCTACGAGGAGTGCGACTACGTGTTCGGCCGCTGGTTCGACGAGACCTTCGGCGTCCAGCCGTCGCGGATCCTGAGCCGCTCCCACTTCACCGAGTTGGAGGAAGTCCTGGACTTCGTGTCCGCGGGCGCCGGGCTGTCGGTGGTGCCGAGGGATTCTGCCGAGGCCTGGTGTGCGCGGGACGAGGTCGAGATCCTCTACGCGGGTTCCGGGAATCCCTGCCTCAACCGGGTCTTTCTCGCCACGCGGCCGGGCTCCGAGGTGCGGCCGCTGC
Source organism: uncultured Gemmatimonadales bacterium (assembly GCA_963809895.1). Lineage (GTDB taxonomy): Bacteria > Gemmatimonadota > Gemmatimonadetes > Longimicrobiales > Gaopeijiaceae > Gaopeijia. Next base: position 186,246 of record CAWELD010000003.1, read on the forward strand.
TCCGCCGTCTCGTGGAGTTGCTCGGAAGCGGACCGCGTCCAGGCTGAACCCGGCTGGGCCGTCACCCAACCCGATCCGCGCCTCTCCAGGGGACGCGCCTTTCCACTGCTTCCAGGAACGCCATCGTGCCCGCAGCCCCGATCCTGCCTCGTCGCGAAGAGCTGACTCCCGTGCTGGAACGGGTGATGGCGGACGCGCTCCGGTATCTTTCGGACCTCGACGAGCGGCCCGTCCTCGACCCCGCCGCCGGCGAGGTCATGCGGACTTTCCGTCGTCCGTTGCCCGCAGACGGCGTGGGCGCGGCCGAGGCGCTGCGGGAGCTCCTCGAGAGAGGCCTCGACGCCACCGCCGCCACCTCCGGGCCGCGCTTCTTCCACTGGGTCACGGGGGGCACGACTCCCGCGGCGTTGGGCGCGGATTGGGTCACCGGCGTTCTGGATCAGCAGGGCTATGCCTGGTACGGGTCACCCCTGGCCGTGGAGCTGGAGGTGTTGTCGCTGGATTGGCTCAAGGAGCTGTTCGGCCTCCCCGCGGCCTGGACGGGCATCACCACGACCGGTGCCAGCATGGCGAACTTCGTGGGCCTGGGAGCCGCTCGGCAGTGGTGGGGGCACCGACAAGGGAGTGACGTGGCGCAGGATGGACTCACCGGCCTGCCTGCCATGCCCGTGTTCTGTGGTGGCTACATCCACGCCAGTGCGGTGAAGGTGCTGGCGCTGCTGGGCACCGGCCGGTCCGGGGTGCGGCGACTCGTGCGCGACGACGTCGGGAGGATCGATCTCGCCGCCGTCGAGGCCGAGTTGAAGGCCCTGGACGGCTCGCCGGCCATCCTCGTCGCGGGGGCCGGCGAGGTCAACGCCGGCGAGTTCGATCCCATCGACGCCATGGCCGACCTCGCCGAGGAGTACGGCGCGTGGTTGCACGTGGACGGCGCCTTCGGACTCTTCGCCGCCCTCTCGCCGCGTACCGCCCACCTCGTGAAGGGAGTCGAGCGAGCGCACTCCGTCACGGTCGACGGCCACAAGTGGTTGAACGTGCCCTACGATTGCGGGTTCGCCTTCGTGCACCACCGGCGCTGGATGGCCGAGACGTTCGCCTACGACGCCGAGTACCTCTTCGATCCCTCCGACCCGCATCCCGTCATGGGAGGGCTGGGGCCCGAAAGCTCACGCAGGGCTCGGTCGCTGGCGGTGTGGGCGACCCTGCGAGCCTACGGGCGCGAAGGCTACCGGAGCATGGTGGAGGATCACCTGGATCTGGCCCGGGACCTCGCGGAGCTGGTCGATGCGGCGCCGGAGCTCGAGCGCCTGGCCGACGTCCCCCTCAACATCGTGTGCTTCCGCTTCAACCCCGGCACCGTGCCCGACGACGAGCTGGATGCGCTGAACCGCGCGCTGGGGCAGCGGATCCTCGACGATGGTCGGGTCTTCGCCGGAACCACCCGCTACGCCGGGCGGGTGGCGCTGCGCCCCTGCATCGTGAATTGGCGGACGCGAGCGGACGACGTGGCCTTCTTCGTCGAGGTCGTGCGGGAGCTCGCCGCCGGGCTGTAATCCCCTACCCGAGAAGGGTGCTGCGACGCCTCTGAGATGTTCGTGAGACGTCGTGCGCGAATCCTGTCAGGCCCTGGAACCCTCACCCTGACCGGAGGCAGCCATGCCCGACGACCACGACATCGCGACGCTTCAGGACCTGGAGTGCTGCCCGAAGCTCGCCAAGGTGCCCACCTGCGACGTCCTCGACTTCCGCTACCGGCTTCCGTGGCGGCGGCAGGAGGGCCGTGTGGACGTGATCCTCCACTTCCGCCTGGAGCGATGCTCGGGACCCCTGGCGCTGGGGGACCTGGCGTACAGCACCACGCTGTTCCCGGGCGAGCGCGTGCGCCTGTTCACCAGCGACCGGCACACGCGTTGGACCTACGATTCCGAGACGGAGCTGGCGTACCGCCACGAGACCACCTCGGAGGAATCCTTCTACACCTTCGGCATGGCCCGCGCCATGAGCGACCTCTCCATCAGCGAGTCGGGGAGCTCGTCGAGCAGCCACGACGAGGACTGGGCCTCGGGTGGCGGAGGCGCGTCGTTCAGCTTCCTCGGCATCATCAACATCGGTGGCGGAGGTGGAGGCGGAAGCTACGACGCCGATTCCAGCAGCCAGTTCGCCCGCAACCTGTCGCGCCACGCCGAGTCCTCGTCGAGCTACGTGGCCGCGGGCGTCCGCGCTCAGAGCACCACGTCGGTGGGCGAGGTTCAGCAACGCAGCCACGCGGAAGGCGAATCGGAGTCCCACCTGGAGTCCGCGTCGCGGGTCTTCAGCAATCCCAACCGCTGCCACGCCGTCACCTACCTGTTCTACAAGCTCATCAAGCAGCAGACCATCCGCTTCAGACTGGTGGCCATCGAGCGCGTGTTGGCCGATCCCTCCGCTCCCACGGCGCCGGATCGCACGCTCAAGCCCGACGTCGCAGGTGCCGTGGCGGTCCGTCCCCAGGCCGTGCTCGCCACCGCCAAGGATCGCGTGGAGGTGGAGCGGGTGGCCCGGGTGGCCGCGGCCGAGCGTCGCCAGGCGAGCCTGGGCCTGACCAGCGATGCCGTCGCGTTCGCCGGGGCGTCGCTGCGAGCCAACGCCTTTGCCGGTGAGCCGGCATCGGCGGCCGCGCGGGCCAAGGCCCTCGAGGCGGTGGACAAGGAGCTCGCCAAGGCCGGCCTGATCGACCGCGAAACCGGCGAGCCCACCGAGAAGATCATCGCCGACCTGTCGTGGGAGCGGGAGGAATGGCTCCCCACGCCGGGGCTCCTGGTAAAGGGGTGTCTGGACGCGTGCGGCACGTGCGAGCCGGCGCTGAAGAAGCAGATCGAGCAGGAGCTGGAGCATCAGCGGCTCGAGAACGAGCTGCTCAAGCGCCAGATCGAGCTGCTGGACCAGGCCCAGGAGTATCGTTGCTGCCCCTCCGACGAGGAGGAGGACACCGACGGCGATCACTGATCCTCCGTCTCGAACCGGGCGGTCTTCGAGGGCCGCCCGTGCACCGAGCCCCCGGCAGCCGCGTCCGGCCGCCGGGGGCTCGGTCTTCCCGCCCGGGCTGGTGCGCCGGGTCAGGCACCACCTCCGCCACCGCCGCGCCCGCGCCCCGGCGCTCCGGGACAGGGTCGGGTCAGCATGAACGCTGCCACGTCCGAGGCGTCCAATCCCGACAGGCGGTTGTAGCCGTCCACGGTCAACGCGCGCACGTGCAGGCGCTCGGAGAAGGCCCCCTGGTCACACCCGCCCAGCAACGTCAGGGGGTCGAGGCCCGCTTTGGTGAAGGTGCAGGTCGAGCTCCGCGTGAAGCCGTTCGCGGCGGCGGTCGTGACCGGCCCGTCCGCGTTGCCCGACGGAACCGGTGTCGACACTCCCCGCTCGGTGCGGAAGCGGAAGTGCGCCAGGCCTCCGGGACGGCCCGCGTCGAAGGCCAGGGCCACCGTGGGTGCCGGCCCGGTGAGCGTGACCACACCGCACGCCGGATCCACACCGATCCCGGTGCCCGAAACCGGCTGGACCTCGCCGCCGCAGCGGGCGTTGTCCACGTGCAGGACCATGCGGAACGCCACCGTCTTTCCGGCCTCGGTGATCCGGTGATAGGGATCGGCCACCGCGGTCAGCACCGGGTCGGTGCCGAAGGGGGCCTCGTTGGTGGCGTACCGCAACGTGATCCCCTCGTCCTCCCACGCCACGCGGGCTCCGGAATCGTCGAAGAGCTCGAGTTTGAGCTCGTACTTCCCGGCCCTGGGATCGGCCAGCCCACACGAGGGGCGGGGTCCGTCGGGCCACGGCGGCGCCGAGGTCTCCAGGTGCGCGCTGGCCAGATCCTCGCGCTCGTCGGCCACCAGCCACTCGATGCCCCCGGTGGGGGGCTCCTTGGGACGGATCTGGAAGCGCCCGGCGTTGGCGCCCGCCGGCTCCGGGCCCATGACCGCCACCGGTGCCGTGCCGTCGGGCATGGTGTAGTGACGGATGACCTGCCGGCTCAGGGGCGTCCAGTCGGATTCGGTGCTCCCCAGGGGGCGCACGGACCACAGGTAATGGTGGATCCCGTCGGCCGCCAACGCGGTGCGCCCGAACCAGACCCGCGGCTCCAGCTTGCCGCCGAAGGCGAAGCGCGCACTGCCCGATGCGGCGTAGGCGAATCCCTCTTCCGCCTTACCTTCGTCGGCTCCCGCGGCGCTCGTCAGGATCTCCCCGACGCTCACCGTGCGGCCCACCGACAGCACCCAGACCTGCTTGCCGTCGAGATCCGGCTCGTCGCTGCAGCCGGGCACCCGGCTGTCGGAGACCCTCAGCACCACCTCCGAGCCGCATTCGTAGTCCCAGTGCGTCCAGCAGGGAAGCGGAGGCGCGTACACGGTCTCCCATCCGGCGCCGAAATCGTACTCGACACGGAAGTAGAGGTCCGGCTTGTCGCCGTCGCAGTCGTAGGGGAGGAGGAGCTGGAAGCGCCCGTTGGCGTCGGTGGTGACCACCGCCACCTCGTCGCACCGGTAGCGCCACCAACTGGGCCAGAAGCACAGATAGGGCAGCAGGAGGCGCCAGTTGTCCACCAGCGCGCGGCGAACGGCCGGCGTCGCGGAGGTGCGCAACACCGTCTGGAACTCCATGGGCAGCGCCGTGGACGCCATCTGCGAGCGGCGCTCGAGGTCGAAACGGAAGAGCGGTCGATCGAAGGGCGCGGGATCCGGACCAGGCCCTGGAGGCAGGGGCGGCTCGGGAGGAAGCGGGCCGATGGGGGCGGGATCCGGCCGCGGTTCCGGCGGGAAGGGAAGGGGGATGGGCCGCAGCAGATCGTCGCGCAGCTTGAGGATGTCGCGGTCGGGAAGCTCCAGGATCCAGCGCGGGACTCGATCCACCTCGCAGATGCGGACCCGCGCTCCGCACACCCCGCGCTGGTCCGACGCGCGGATCACGCGGCCCTGCACGAGACACAGGCAGAACGGCCAACCGTCGAGGATGCTCCCCGGAATCTCCACCTTCGTCGTGAGATCGCCCGCGATGCCTCCGCGGAGAACGGGCTCGAAGGCTCCCAGCGCCTGCAGTCGCGACGGTGCGGGCGCATCGTCCACGTCGGTGAGCCCCTTCGAGGCGGGGACCAGAAACACCCGGCTTCTGGCGACGTCGCCGGGCGACATCGACAGCGTCAGCTTTCCCGACTTGACGTCCCCGCGCTCGACGAGGTTCCCCTGTTTGTCGTAGACGAAGGCATGCAGGGACTCGTCGAAGTGGGGTCTGGCCTTGGTGGTGACCTCCAGGGTCACGTTGTCGCCGGTCTTTCGTCTGGCCATGCGCGCCTCCGCTGTGCAGCCGCCTGCCGTAGGCGGTCGGAAAAGAAAACTCGGGGTGCGGAGAATGTCCGACGGGCGTCCCAGGGCCATCTCGTTCCCGTCACGCAGACGTCCCGACCGCAGGTTGAAGATCTCTTGTGTTTTCGTCGACGACCGCCTAGACATTGGGGGCCGGGACGGCTCCCCACCGTCTCCGGCGCGTCCGGAGGCGCATGGACCGGACGCCGGCCGGTTCGCTCCCCGGGTTCGAGGTCGGGCGAGGTCGCGTAGGAGAGGGGCCCTCTCCAACCGGTCGCCACAGGGCAGCACGGGGTCGCACATGACCTCCCTCGCCATTCACCTGTTCGGGGGCGTCCGGGTCCTGCTCGACGGTGAGCCGCTCGGACCGTTTCCCACTCGTTGGTCCGCAGGGCTCCTGGGCTACCTGGCCCTTCACCGCCAACGGCTCTTCCACCGCGACATCCTGGCCGCGCTCTTCTGGCCCGAGGAGCCCGACGCCCGGGCCCGCAAGGCGCTTCGCAACGCACTGTGGCGCATGCGGGCGATGATCGAGCCGTCACAGGTGGAGCCGGAGCGCTTTCTCGTCGTCGAAGGTCAATCCGTGGGCCTTCGCTCTGGTCCCGACATCTGGGTCGACGTGGAGGAATTCGAGGAGCATACGCGCCCAGCCGACGCTGGACCCGTCGACCAGCGAGGCGCTGGACGTCTCGAACGCGCGCTGGATCTGTGGCGCGGCGAGCTCATGGACGGACACGACCACGAGTGGTGCGTCTACGAGCGCCAACGCCTCCGCCTGAGGGTGCTGGCTGCGCAGGAGCGTTTACTGGAGTTCCACATGTGTCGCGGGGCGTGGCAGGCCGCGCTCCGGCAGGGCGACGCGATCCTGCATCTGGACCCGTTCCGGGAGCACGTGTACCGGAATCTCATGCTCTGCCACCATTCCATGGGCGATCGTCCGCTGGCGGTTCGCCGGTTCCAGCGCTGCAGAGAGCTGCTGGCCGACGAGCTCGGCATCGCTCCCATGGAGGAGACCCGGACGCTGTACGAGCAGATCCGCGCCGGCGACGTGCCCCACGGCGACGTCGCGATCCGCTCCGTGGACTCCAGGGTGGGACGCGCATTGCGGCGGGCCGAAGCCGCACTCACCGAGATCCGCGCGCTCACCGCCATGGACGGCGCCATGGAGCACACCTGACGCATGCGCCGGCCTCTCCGCCGTGGTAGCTTGCCACCGTCGCGGGATTCCGTAGGGAGGAGTGCGTGCGCTTCTGGGAAGGTCTGGTCCTGTTCGGGACGGTCGTCTTCATCCTCATCGCGGTGGTGGGCTTGATCCAGGTCCAGCGGAGGCTGAAGGCGCGCGAACGCCTGCGACTGGAACTGGCGCGGGTGGTGGCCGAGCTCGGAGACGGAGGCGTCGGCGAGGGTGCGCGAGCCCGGGACGCCGGACCCCGGGGCACGGCGTCCGCCGATGCCGACGCCGCCGGTTCATCCCCCGACGAGCCGCCCCGGGGCGAGGCACCAACGCCGTGAGCCGTGTAGCGAGGGTTCAGCTCGATGGGGCGGGCCACCTGAGCAACCTGGAATCCCCCCAGGCCTTCTCGGATACCCTCCTGGGGTTCCTGCGCGGAGTGCGCTAGACTCCCTGGCATGAGATACGTGCCACTTCTTCTGGGGATGGCCCTGGCGTTGGGCGCCTGTCGGGAAGCCCCCGACGAGATGCCGGCGCCGCAGCCGGTGCTGGCGGCCGACCGGCCCCCGTTCGACGGCCGGGCGGCCATGGCGCTGGTGGACACCCAGGTGGCGTTCGGACCGCGGGTGCCGGGACGCGCCGGGCACGCCGCGCAGCTCGCCTGGATGCTGGACGAGCTCACGCCGCTCGCCGACACCGTGGTGGCCGACACCTTCGACTACACCCACAGCGACACGGGCGAGCGGCTCCAGCTCACCAACGTGTTGGCCCGCTTTCGCCCCGAGGCCCCGCAACGGCTGCTCTTTCTCACGCACTGGGACACCCGCCCCACCTCCGACGCGGCCTCCGAGCCCGAGGAGCGCGCGCTCCCGGTGCCCGGCGCCAACGATGGGGCCTCGGGAACCGCGATCCTGCTGGAGGTCGCGCGCATCCTCGCCTCCCAGGATCTCCCGGTGGGCGTGGACCTGCTCTTCGTGGACGGCGAGGACTACGGTCCCACGGTGAACGACATGTTCATGGGATCCGAGCACTTCGCCGCGAACCTGCCCGACGGGTACGACCCCCGGTACGGGGTGTTGCTGGACATGGTGGGCGACGCCGAGCCGCGCTTTCCCATCGAAGGCAACTCGGCCGAGCGGGCGCCCGACGTGGCGCAGCGGGTCTGGAGCGTGGCGGCTCGTCTGGGCTACGGGCAGGCGTTTCCCATGCAGGTGGGGATCGCGCTGTCCGACGATCATCTGCCGCTGAACGACGCGGGCATCCCGACCATCGACGTGATCGACTTCGACTACGGGCCCGGCAACGCCTACTGGCACACGCCCGACGACACCCCGGACCAGGTGCGCCCGGCCACCCTCGACATGGTGGGCGAGGTTGTGCTGGAGCTGATCTTCATGGGAGGCTGACGATGGACTCCGACGGTACGGTGCGGGTGGCGGCGGTGCAGGCCGCACCCACCCCCTTCGACACTCCCGCCGCCGTGGATCGCGTGGTGGAGCGCACGCTGGAGGTGGGCCGCGACGGCGCCGACCTGGTGGTCTTTCCCGAAGCCTGGGTCGGGGGATACCCGTGGGGACTGGCGTTCGGCACGGCCGTGGGGGGGCGCAGCCCCGCCGGCCGCCGCACCTGGGAGCGTTACTGGCGCGGGGGCGTCGACGTGCCGGGTCCGGAGACCGCGCGCATGGGAGAGGGTGCCCGGGAAGCCGGTGTCCATCTCGCGGTGGGGGTGGTGGAGCGCGACGCCACCTTCTCCGGGGGCACGCTCTTCTGCACACTCCTCTACTTCGGTCCCGACGGCTCGCTGCTGGCCAGGCATCGCAAGCTCAAGCCCACGGCCGCCGAGCGGCTCATCTGGGGCGAGGGCGACGGCAGCACGCTGCCGGTCCTCGAAACACCGCTGGGGCGTGTGGGGGGCCTGATCTGCTGGGAGAACTACATGCCCCTCGCCCGCATGGCGCTCTACGGCAAGGGCGTGGAGATCTACCTGGCCCCCACCGCCGACGCCCGACCGCGCTGGCAGGCCACGCTCCAGCACATCGCCCTGGAAGGCCGCTGCTTCGTGGTGGGATGCAACCAGTACGTGACGCGCGCCATGTATCCCGACGACCTGGAGATCGCCGGCGAGCTCGAGGCCTGGCCCGAGGTTCTGTGCCGGGGCGGGACGGCGATCTACGATCCGGCGGGCGAGTGCCTCGCGGGCCCGCTCTTCGACCAGGAGGGCGTGGTGGTGGCGGAGCTCGACCGGGGTGCCATCGCCCGTGGCAAGTTCGACTTCGACGTGACGGGCCATTACGCGCGGCCCGACGTCTTCCGCTTCCAGGTCGACGAGCGCCCCCGGGGCGCCGTGGACTTCATCCCGCCCGACGCGCCGGCTTCTTGATCGGCCCAACCCCTTCGGGTTAGCCTCCCACACCCGGAAGGCCCTCCCGCTGTCAGCCGCCCCGCCACCCCACGCGAGTCCATCCATGAGCCCGACCGCCACCACCCCGACGCAGACTTTCCTCGACGAAGCCGATCGCTTCAGCGCCCACAACTACAAGCCGCTGCCCGTGGTGCTTCAGCGCGGTGAGGGCGTCTGGGTCTGGGACGTGGAAGGCACGAAATACCTGGACATGCTGGCGGCCTATTCGGCGGTCAACCAGGGCCACCGCCACCCTCGGATCCTGGAGGCGGCGCGGGCGCAGATGGACCGGCTCACCCTCACCTCGCGGGCCTTCCACAATGATCAGATGGGCCCCTTCCTCCACGAGCTCTGCCAGGTGACCGGCTACGACAGGGCGCTGCCCATGAACACCGGCGCCGAGGCCGTGGAGACGGCCATCAAGATGGTGCGCAAGTGGGGCTACCAGGTGAAGGGCGTGCCCGCTGGCCAGGCCGAGATCATCGTGTGCGCCAACAATTTCCACGGACGCACCACGACCATCGTCGGGTTCTCGTCCGAGGAGCAGTACCGCGACGGATTCGGACCCTTCACCCCGGGCTTCAAGCTGGTGCCCTACGGTGACGTGGAGGCCTTCGAGGAGGCGCTCACCGATCACACCGTGGGATTCCTGGTCGAGCCCCTGCAGGGGGAGGGCGGGGTGGTGGTGCCGCCCGAGGGCTACCTGGCGCGCACCCGGGAGCTGTGCCGCGAGCGCAACGTGGCCTTCATGGCCGACGAGATCCAGACGGGACTCGGCCGTACCGGCCGCATGTTCTGCTGCGACTGGGAAGACGTGCGGCCCGACATCCTCATCGTGGGCAAGGCGCTCGGCGGCGGGGTGTACCCCGTGTCCGCGGCCATCGCCGACGACGAGTTCATGGAGGTCTTCCACCCGGGCGATCACGGCTCGACCTTCGGCGGCAATCCGCTGGGTGCCGCGGTGGGACGTGCCTCGCTCGCCGTGATTGTGGACGAGCGACTTCCGGAGCGCTCCGCCGAGCTGGGTGCCTGGTTCATGGACCGACTCCGCGCCATCGATTCGCCCCACGTGAAGGAGGTGCGCGGCAAGGGCCTCATGATCGGCGTGGAGATCGAGGAGTCCTCGGGCACCGCCAGACCCTTCTGCGAAGCGCTGCAGGCCCGGGGGATCCTGGCCAAGGAGACCCACCACCAGGTCATCCGCTTCGCGCCCCCCCTGGTCATCGACGAGGACACGCTGGCCGACGCCCTGGAGCACGTGCGCGAGATCCTGAGCGCGTGAAGCGGCTCCAGGAGGCGCTCCGGGGGCCCAGGCTCCCCCTGGCCGTCGGGCTGGTCCTGGCCCTTGTGGGCCTGCTGGCCTGGCGGCCTTCGCCAGTGGGGATCTGGCACGACGACGGCGTCTACGCACTCCTGGGCCGCGCCCTGGCTCATGGCGGCGGGCTCCACTACGTGGGCGTGCCCGGCGCGCCGCCGGCGGTGAAGTTCCCGCCGCTCTATCCGGCGCTGCTGTCGGGGATCTGGCTCCTCACCGACGACGTGGACGTCTTCAACCGCGTCGCCGTGGGGCTGAACCTGCTCTTCCTGGTCGTCGCCGGCGGTGCCTTCGCGCTCTACCTGCGCGATCGACTGAAGCTCTCCTCGCCCGTCGCCTTCGTGGGCGCCGTCTTCGGCTGGGCCTTCCTGGAGTTGTGGTGGACGGCCTTCGTGCCGCTCTCCGAGCCGCTGTTCCTCATGCTCCTGGTCTTCCTGTTGGCGCGGGTCGCCCGGGCGGAAGGCGAGGAATCCGCGCCCGCATCGCACGTCGGCGCGGGAGAGCTGATGGCGCTGGTGGCGATCGGGTTGCTGCTGGTCTACGCCCGTACCGCCGGCGTGGCGATGGTGGGGGGTGCGGTCGTCGGGTTGGCGTGGCGACGCCGTTGGAGGTCGGCCGGCGTGCTGGCCGCGGGGGTGGGCGTCGGACTTCTGCCCTGGGTGATCTGGACCGCTCGCGCCGCGGCGCGCGTGCCCGCACCCATGCGCGACATTCTCGGGGGATATTCGGGCTGGCTACGAGGCCAGATCGCCGGAGACCCGCTGGCGTTCCTGGCGGGGCTGCCGTCGGCGTTCCTGCTTCTGGCGCAGGGCTTCGCCCGGGGTCTCGCTCCCGGCGTGGGGGGCTGGGCGTTCACGGTGCTGGGCACGGCCGTGGTGCTGGTGGCGCTCCTGGGCCTGACCCGCTTGTGGCGGCGGTCGCCCGCTGCAGCGGCCGCGCTCGTGCTCTACCTGGGGATGATCGCGATCTGGCCGTTCCGCGATCCCCGTCTCATCGCCCCCGTGTTTCCCCTGGTGGTCGCCTGCACGCTGCTGGGGGGCCGCGTCCTCTGGCGCCTCGAAGCGCCACCGGCGCGGGCCGTGACCCGCGGCATCGCCGTCCTCTGGCTGCTCGGCTTCGCGGTGGGTGCCGGGATGCGGCTCTTCGACGAGGGCGCCACGCGGCCCCAGGCCATCCGGTCGCGTCAGCTGGCGGGGACGATCACGGCCGTGGAGGAGATGACACCCCCCGACGCCGTGGTGGGCGCGCCCGAGCTGTGGGCCGCCATTCCCCTCTACACCGGTCGGCAGGGTGTGCCCAGCGCTCCTTTCCGACCGGGCGCCACCGACGGCCCCGTGTGGGGACGGCCCGTGGATCAGTACCGCATCTGGCAGAGCGCGGGACTCCAGTACGTGGTCACGGAGGCCGGTGGAAAGGTGCACGGAGCGGCGCTGGACCGGATCCAGGAGCGATGCCCCGGGGCGCTTCGGGTGGCCGCCTCCTGGGAGGGGCAGTCCCTGGTCGAGGTGAAGTGGGACGACGCCTGCCGCGCCCGTGTCATGCGGGACGACGACGGCTCCCGCTGAGCGTCGTCACCACTCGACCGAGCCCTGCTTGCTGGTGTCGACCTGCTCGGCGTCGCCCTCGCCCAGAAGCACCTCCTCCACCTGCTTGTAGAGGAACTCCCGGGCCTTGGCCTCCCGCGGATCCAGGCCGTAGTGGTTGATGAGCAGGGTCTGATGCTGAAGCCAGTCCTTCCAGCAATTCTGGCAGATCTCCGCGAGGATCCGCTCTCCCAGCTCGTTGCGGAACGGAGGACGGGCGAGCGGAGGCCCCTCGCCACAACGCCTGCACTGGATCGTTTCCACGGCCACCTCGATATACTGAAGATCTGCGGTGAGAGGCACCGTACCCTGTCCCCGTCGCGCGAGGTCCCTTGGTATCGACTGCCATTCTGGGCACGGGCTATGACGTTCCCGACCGGGTCGTGGGCAACCAGGAGCTCACCCGCTACATGGACACCTCCGACGCGTGGATCCGGGAGCGCACCGGCATCGAAGAGCGGCGCTGGGTGCAGGAGGGGACCACCGGTGCGTCCATGGCGCGTCGGGCCAGCATCATGGCGTTGGAAGCCGCCGGTCTGGAGCCCGAAGACCTGGATGCCATCGTTCTGGCCACGCTGAGCCCGGACCACTTCTTTCCCGGCACGGGGGTGTTCCTGCAGCGGGAGCTGGGGCTGGCGGGCATCCCCGCGTTGGACGTGCGCGCCCAGTGCACCGGCTTCATCTACGGCCTGTCGGTGGCCGACGCCTGGATCCGGGCCGGCCAGTATCGCACGATCCTGCTCGTGGGGGTGGAGATCCAGTCCACGGGGCTCGATCTCACGACCCGCGGCCGCGACATGGCGGTGCTGTTCGGCGACGGCGCCGGGGCCGCCGTCCTCCAGGCCACCGACGAGCCCGATCGGGGCGTCCTGTCTACGCACCTGCACGCCGACGGAAGCCAGGCGGAGATCCTGTGGTGCGATGCCTCGTCTTCGGCCCGTCATCCCCGGATCGGGCCGCGTGATCTGGAGGAGGGCCGGCACTATCCGCGCATGGACGGACGCGAAGTGTTCAAGCACGCCGTCACCCGCATGCCCGAGGTGGTGCGAGAGGCCCTGGACCGGCACGGGCTCGGCACGGAAGACATCGGGTTGCTGATCCCGCATCAGGCGAATCTCCGCATCTCGCAGATGGTGCAGCGCCGTCTGGGGCTCCCCGACGAGCGCGTCTTCAACAACATCCAGCGCTACGGCAACACCACGGCGGCGACGCTTCCCATCGCGCTGGCCGAGGCCGTGCGCGACGATCGTCTGGCTCCCGGCGATCTCCTCTGTCTCGTGGCTTTCGGGTCCGGCCTCACCTGGGGGAGCGCGCTGATACGGTGGTGATGCGGCATACGGCCGGAGACGCGACCGAAACGCCCTTTCCCGGCGGTGGTATACCGCTGGACCTGGATTCCGCCCGTAGTTAATTTTCCAATCTGTTCTCAGTCATGTTCCTTCCCGCGTGAGGGGTCGGGATGCTCAACAAGAAGCAACTCGCGCACATAGAGAAGCGACTCCTCCAGGAGAGGGGCCGGGCCCTTCGCTCCCTGGGGCTCTTCGACGAGATGGCCAAGGCCGATCGCGAGTCGGGAGACTCCGACCTGTCGGTCTACACGGATCACATGGCCGACCAGGGCACCGAAGCCATGGAGCGCGAGAAGGCCGCGCTCTTCGCCACGAAGGAGGGGCGGTACCTCTATCGTATCGAGGAGGCGCTCCGGCGCCTCTACAACGATCCGAAAGCGTTCGGCTCCTGCCACACCTGCGGCGCCGACGTCGGGTTCGAGCGCCTGGATGCGCTGCCCCATGCCCGCTACTGCATCGACTGCAAGCTGAAGGAAGAGGAAGCGGCCTGAGCGCCCACCCTGCTTCGGCGTTGGAATGAGAAGGGCCCGGCCGGGATCGGCCGGGCCCTTCCTTTCGTCCTGGCGGAGACGGGCCGTCAGACGGTGGCCTCTTCCTCGGAGTCTTCCTCCTCTTCCGCCTCTTCCTCGTGCAGCGGGCTCGTGTCCTGCCAGAGCTGCTCGATCTCACCTCGCAGCCGGCGCACCTGCTCCTCCATGGGCCCGTCCTGCAGATGGTAGCGGGCGGCGCTCAAGGCCCGATAGGCCCGCCACAGAGCCGAAGACGCGGGCGTCTGCTCGTGGCTCCGCCTCTTCTCGCCCCGGAGGCGCGCGACGACCCACTCGGTCATCTCGTCGTCCAGGAGCATCGTGTCACCCGAGGACTTGCTCTCCGAGTCGACGAACTTCTGCAGCTTCTTCTTGAAGCTCTTGGGTACGCCTGCCACCACGTACACGGACAGGTCGTCGCGCTGTAGCATCTCCGAAGCCATTCATCCTCCTTTCGTGCGTCCGGGACCGGCGTGCTGCGCCGGTCGTCGCAGCTAACTCTTCAGTACGGCGAGTAGCTCGCTTCCCACCGCTTCCACCTGCCAGTGCTTCATTCCAGGCACCTCTTCCAGGGCCGACGCGTCAGTCGGACCTCGCCGCGCGATCTCCAGGAGCATCGCGTTCGAGAGGAGGTTGCCGCGGTCGATGCCCAGCGCCGCGGCCCGGGCGTTGCGCACTCCCTTGAGCCGGTCGGCCAGCTCTTCGACCTCGGGGGAGGGCGTCCGGGCCCGTTGCGTGGGGGGCGGGGATACGCCACCAACTCGTCGCGCGACAGGCGGTCCACCCGGGACAGCCGCTCGAGCAGTCCCGCTCCCCGCTCGCGGGCGAGCCGGCCGTTCATGCCCTTGAGCGAGGCCAGGTCGTTCACCGATGACGGGCGCCGCTCCGCGATCTCCATGAGCACCTGGTCCTGGGCCACCCGGAAGGCGGCCCGGTCCTGGTCCCGGGCGATCCCGTCGCGCCACGCCAGGGCCTCGCGCAGGGCGGTGACCTCGCGGGGTGCCAGATCGCGTGCACCCTTCACCCGGGTCACGGGATCTTCGTCCGGATCTTCCTCCCAGCGGATCTTCTCCAACTCCTGGAACTCCTCGTGGGCCCACTCCATGCGGCCGGCGTCCTCCAACCGCTGCGTGAGGATCTCCACCAGCCGGTGGAGATAGCGCGTGTCGGAGGCCGCGTAGTCCAGCATCTCGTCCGGGAGCGGGCGGCGTGCCCAGTCGGCCCTCTGGTACTTCTTGGCGAGCCGTACGTCCAGGTGCCGTTCCAGGAGAGCCGCCAGGCCCAGGCCCGGCTCGCCGAGCAACGCTGCCGCGGCCTGGGTGTCGAACAGGCCCTTCAGATTGGTGTCCAGGTCCCGATCCAGCAGGCGCAGGTCGTAGTCGGCCCCGTGCATGAGGACGCGTACATCGGGATCCTCCAGGGTGTCGCGCAGGATCTCTGCGATGTCGAGCGCCAACGGATCCAGGATGTAGTCCGTGCCGTCCGTCGTGGTGAGTTGGACCAGGCAGAGGCGGTCGGTGTAGCGATGGAAGCCGGCGGCTTCGCAATCCAGCGCGATAGGATCACGCCGGGAGAGGGCTCGAGACAGGGGATCGACCTGCCTCGGGTCATCGATGAGAACGAACGACATGCAGGGGGGAACTCCGGGATCGTCTGGATTGGTCGCGGGCCCGGCTCGGGGGGGCGTAGATCCACGACCGCCTGGGCCTTCTACGTGTGAAATGAAGAAAAGTTCCGAACCACAGTCCATTCGTCCGCACAATCATGCTGCGAACCAAGATCGTCTGTACGCTCGGTCCCGCCAGCGCGTCTCAGGACGTGATCGACGGTCTCGTCCGGGGCGGGCTCAACATGGCCCGGATCAACATGTCCCACGGCAACGTCGAGCAGCATCGCTCGGTGGTGGAGCGGGTGCGCGACGCGTCACGGCGCGAGGGACGACCCGTTCCGATCCTCGTGGACCTGGCCGGGCCCAAGATCAGGGTGGGAGTGCTCAGCCAGGACGTGCCCCTGACCCGGGGGCAGGAGGTCGTGTTCGCGCCGGAAGGTCGCACTGGTCCGGATGAGATCCCCACGGCGTACGCCGGGCTCGCCGGAGATCTCCATCCCGGTGACCAGGTGCTGCTGGACGACGGGCTCATCGAGCTCCGCTGCACCGACACCGACGGCGAACGTGCCCGCTTCGAGGTGGTCCGCGGTGGCCTGCTGAAGAGCCGCAAGGGGATGAATCTGCCGGGCCTGGAGCTCAGCACGCCCTCCATGACGGAAAAGGACGAGCAGGATCTGGAGTTCGCGCTGGACATCGGCGCCGAATACGTGGGGCTCTCCTTCGTGCGGCGCCCGTCGGACGTCACGGGCCTGAAGTCCATGGTCCAACGACGCGCACTGATCGTCGCAAAGATCGAGAAGGCCCAGGCGTTGGGGAGCATCGAAGCGATCCTCGCCGAGACCGACGCGGTCATGGTGGCCCGGGGAGATCTCGGTGTGGAGCTGCCCTTCGAGCGGGTCCCTATGGCGCAGAAGCGGATCATCCATCTGGCCAACCGTTACGGCCGGCCGGTCATCACCGCTACCCAGATGCTGGAGTCCATGATCGAGCACTCGCGGCCCACGCGGGCGGAGGCCTCGGACGTGGCCAACGCCATTCTCGACGGGACGGACGCGGTCATGCTCTCCGGTGAGACGGCGGTGGGGAAGTACCCGCTGCAGGCGTTGGACGCCATCGTGCGCATCACCCGGGAGATCGAGGCCAGCGGCGTTCTGGAGAGTGGGCCGCGGGACGCCATCGATCACGTGGCGACGGACGAGCGTGGTGGCGCCACCATGCGGGAGCACGCGGTGGCCGCGGCGACCGTGGCGGCGTCCAGGGAGTTGAAGGCCCCTGCGCTCATCGTCATCACCCGCAGCGGCTTCTCCGCGCGCCTGGTCTCGAGCTATCGTCCTCCGGTGCCCATCTTCGCGGTCTGCACCGATCCCGCGACCTTCAGCCAACTGGCCGCGGTGTGGGGCGTGCGGCCGCTGCTGGCCCAGGAGGAGGAGGTCAGCTACGAGGCGCTGACGGAGTTCGGCAAGCGGGCCGTGCTCGAGACCGGGGTCGGCCGGTCGGGAGAGTCGGTGGTCGTGACCGCGGGATATCCCTTCCACACCTCGGGCACCACCAATACCATGCGGGTGGAGCAGTTGTGAGAACGGTCCCGGGAGCCACCGCGTGCGTCTGACCTTTCTGGGCACCGGAACCTCGTTCGGGGTACCGGTCATCGGGTGCGATTGCCCGACCTGCACTTCGTCGGATCCGCGAGATCGGCGGACCCGCAACGGCGCGCTGTTGGACCTTCCGGAGGGACGGCTGCTCGTCGACGCTCCCCCGGAGCTCCGGCTTCAGCTCCTGGACGCCGGTGTCGGGCGGGTGGATGCGGTGTGGATCACGCATCCGCATGCCGATCACGTGCACGGCCTCGACGATCTGCGCGTGTTCTCCTTACGGGGACGCGCACCGCTGCCCACCTACCTGGGCGAAGAGCACGTCGACGACATGGCGCGGCGCTTCCCGTACGTCTTCGATCCCACGACCCACGTGCCGCCCGGGACGAGCCGCCCGCAGCTCGACGTGCGCCCCTTCGACGGGACCGCCCCCGTCGAGGTGCTGGGCGCGTCGCTCACCCCGCTTGCCGTCCCCCACGGCCCCATGACGGTCTACGGGTTCCGCGTGGGCGGGCTGGGGTACGTTACCGACGGCAAGCGGCTGCCGCCCGAGGCGCTGGAGAGACTCGAGGGTGTGGAGGTGTTGGTGCTGAACGCGCTGTGGTGGGGTAGGCCTCATCCGACGCACTTCAATGTCGAAGAAGCCGTCGAGGCGGCGGAGCAGGTCGGTGCTCGCCAGACCTATCTGATCCACCTGACCCACCGGGTGCGGCACGCGGAGCTGGAAGCGCGCCTGCCCGCCGGGATTCGCCCGGCCTACGACGGCCTGAGCCTGGAGGTATAGATGTCCGAACGGCTTCCACTGCTGGACGTGAACGGAGCGCTGTCGCCGACGTTGGGCGGTGGGCTGGATCCCGAGCGCCTGGCCCCCGGGGGCGACCTCGCCGGGCGCTTCCGGGACGCGCTCGACCAGTTCGAGCGCCTGCGCGAGGCCGGCGACCTGGGCTTTCTCGATCTCCCCTTCGCCCGCGAGACCAGCGGGCGCGTCCAGGAACTGGCCGACGGCTTCGGTCAGTGGTTCGAGGACGTGGTGGTCCTGGGCATCGGTGGGTCGGGTCTGGGGGCGGTCATGCTCCGCGACGCCCTGGCGGGGCCCGACTGGAACGTCCGCTCCGACGAGGATCGCGGGTATTTCCCGCGTCTCCACATCCTGGACAACCCGGACCCCGACACGGTCAACGGACTGCTGGGACGGCTGGACGCCCGCCGCACGCTCTTCAACGTCGTGAGCAAGTCCGGCTCGACGGCGGAGACGGTCGCGCTGTATCAGGTGGCGCGTGGACGGGTGGCCGAGGCCGTGGAGCCGGACAAGGTGCGCGGCCATTTCCTGTTCACGACGGACCCCGACCGGGGGCCGCTGCGGGAGCTCGCCAACGCCGAGGACATTCCCACGCTGCCGGTGCCGGCCAACGTCGGAGGCCGGTATTCGGTGCTGTCGCCGGTGGGGCTGCTGCCAGCGGCGGTGGCGGGCCTCGACATCGAGTCGCTCCTCGATGGCGCCGCGGCCATGGAGCCCCGCTGTCGCGAGGCGGAGCTGCGCCGCAATCCGGCCGGGCTCCTGGCGATCATCCTTCACGAGCTTCACACGGGCTCGGGAAAGGGGATCCACGTGCTCATGCCCTACTCGGATCGCCTGCGCACGTTGGGCTTCTGGTTCCAGCAGCTGTGGGCCGAGTCGCTGGGCAAGCGGCGGGGCGAGGCCTTCGTGGGCCCGACGCCGCTCCCGGCCGTGGGCGCATCGGACCAGCACGCCCAGGTCCAGCTCTTCATGGAGGGACCGCCGGACAAGGTCGTGGTTTTCGTCCGCGCCGAGCTCGGCGGCGATCCGGTGGCGATTCCGCGTGTCCACCCCGAGGTGGAGGCCCTGGACTACCTCGCCGGCCACACCCTGGCCGAGCTCCTCGAGGCAGAACGGCGGGCGACGGCGGAGGCGCTACGTCAGGCGGAGCGCCCCACCATGACCATCGACATGGGCCCCCTGGACGCGCGCTCTCTGGGGGCCGTGGTCATGCTGCTCGAGACCGCCACCGTGCTGGCGGGGGCGCTCTACGGAGTGGACCCTCTGAACCAGCCCGGGGTCGAACTCGGCAAGCGCCTGACCTACGGACTCATGGGCCGGAAGGGACACGACGCGCCCGAGCTGGTGGAGGGTGACGCCCGCTGGCGCGTATGAGCGACAAACCGATATTTTTCGTGCACCAGGACGCAAGCTCGGCGGAAGGTTCGCCAGACCCTTCCGCCCTACGCCAGGAGGATCCATGCGGGATCACGACGACGTACCCTACATCGTCATCGAGAAGGACCGAGGCAGTGGCCTGGGATCATTCGTTCTGGGAGCGCTGGTGGGCGCCGGATTGGCCCTCCTGTTCGCGCCCCAGACCGGCGAGGAGACCCAGCAGGAGATCCGTGACCGCGCCCGGAAGATCCGCGATGCGGCCGAAGATCGTGTGCGAGACGCACAGCGCCAACTCGAAGCGCGCCTCGACCAGGCTCGCGAGGGCGTGCAGTCGCGTGTGACCCACGTGAAGGACGCGGTGGAGGCGGGCCGCCAGGCCGCTCGGGACGCGCGCGACGACCTCGAGACCAGACTCGATCGGTCCAAGGCCGCCTATCGCGCCGGCATCGAAGCCGCCCGCGAGGCGGCGAAGGAAGCCAAGGAGGCCGAGGTCGAGGTGGAGGTCGAGGAAGAGGCCTCGGACTGACGCCGACGCCACCGCTCCGGTGGAAGTCGACACCTCTCCCCCGAAACCCCAGACTCCCCGTCGGTCCGCCGGGGAGGCCGCGCCCGTGCGGGCCGGCTCCCGGCGTCATCGTGCCTTGGAGTTCCTGCGGCGCGTGTTCGCCAAGGCCGAAGAGGACTCCATCTTCTTCATGGCCGGGGCGATCTCGTTCAACGTCCTGGTCGCGTTCGTACCCCTGCTGCTCTTCGCCGTCGGCGTGTCGGGCATGGTCCTGTCGGCCCGCTTCGGCGATCCCAGCGCCGCGATCCTGGACCTGCTGCAGCGGGCCCTTCCGGCCATCCGCGGTGAGGTGGACCTCGCGGACACCGTGCGACAGCAGATCTCGGGCCTCCTGGATCAACGCAGGGGCTTCACCCTGGTGGGTGCGTTCCTGCTGGTGTGGTTCTCCACCCGCCTGGTCGGCACGCTACGCACCGCCCTGAAAGAGGTGTTCGACATCTCGCAGGACCGGGGAATCGTGCGGGGCAAGGTCTTCGACATCCAGGTCGTGCTCGTCGGCGGTGTGCTCTTCCTGCTCAACCTGGGGGTGACGGCGGTGGTGCGGGGCGCCCAGGAGTTCGGCGTCCAGGCGCTGGGCCTCGAGGGTCGAGCCCTGGGCTTCGTGCAGACCGCCTCGGCCCAGGCGCTGGCATTCCTCTCCATCTGGGTGCTGTTCCTGGGGATCTACCGGTATCTGCCGGCGCGGCGCCTGCCCTGGAAGCCGGCGCTGATCGCGGCCACCTTCACCTCCGTGCTGCACGAGCTCCTGAAGGAGGGGTTCGGCTGGTACGTGAGCGACGTGGCGAACTACCGGACCACGTACGGGAATCTCATCACGTTGGCCATCCTGTTTTTTTGGATCTATTACGAGGCGATCGGGTTTATCTTGGGAGGAGAGGTGGCACAGGTCTGGTCCATGCGACGGGCGCGGCGCCGGCACACGCGCGACGCCCTCTTCGGAGGCGATGGAGGCTGATGGCGATTCCCGAAATGCGACGTGCGCCCGGCGTTTCAGCCGTGGGCGCGGCCCTGCTTCTGGCAGCGCTCGCGCCCGGGTCTCTGCATGCGCAGGGCGTGATGGAGCTCAACGGTACCGAGACGGTCTATCAGGACCGCATCATGGAGCGCGAGGTCTCGGCCGACGCGCCCCTGGTTCGCGAGAGCGGCCGCTACGTGGTGGTGCACCTGGCGGAGAACCGGGTCTTCGTCTTCGACGGCGAGGACGCCGTGTGGTCCGCTCCGGCCGGCACCGGCAACGGCTTCCGTCTGGAGCGCGGGCAGCATCGCTGGAAGTTCACCACCCCCCGTGGCCTCTTCAAGATCAAGCGCATGGAGAAGGACCCGGTGTGGGAGGCTCCCGACTGGCACTACGTCGAGAAGGGGCTGCCGGTGCCTCCCTACGACAGCCCTTCGCGACGCATCCGTGGAGCCATGGGAACGAGCGCCATCTATCTGGGCGACGGCATCGCGATCCACGGGACCGAGCTCCCTCAGCTCATCCTGAACCCCGATCCCGAGGCTCGCCGGGTCTCTCACGGGTGCATTCGCCTCACCAACGAAGCCGCCCGGGAGCTCATGCATCTGGTGGACGTGGGCACGCCCGTCCTGATCTACTGAGCCGATGGCCGAGTCCAGCGGACGTCGCGTTGTGGCGACCAACCGCAAGGCCCGACACGAATACGAGGTCCTCGAGACCCTGGAGGCGGGCATCGTCCTCAGAGGGCCCGAGGTCAAGTCGGTGCGCGACGGGAAGATCGGGTTCCAGGACGCCTTCGCCCGGGTGGACGGCGGCGAGGTGTGGCTGCACAGCCTCCACATCAATCCCTACGAGCAGGCCAATCGCTACAACCAGGATCCCCTGAGGACGCGAAAGCTGCTCCTGCACAGCCACGAGATTCGGCGTCTGGTGGGCAAGGTGGAGGAGAAGGGACTCACGCTCATCCCCCTGGAGATCTACTTCGTGCGTGGCCACGCCAAGGTCCTGCTGGGGCTGGCTCGAGGCCGCAAGCTCCACGACAAGCGAGAGAAGCTCAAGCGGCAGACCCAGGAACGGGAGGCGCGGCGAGCCATGGAACGGCACGGATGAGACGGGGCCTGGTGCTGCTGCTGGCCACCTTGTTGGCCCCGACGGTTGCCCGGGCCCAGGAGTCGCTGAGCCTGGAGGTGGCCGGCGGGCAGCCGTCGCCGGTGTCGCTGTTCCGGGACCGGGGCTACGCGGCGTTCCCTGCCTCCGCCCTGACCCGGCTCGGCTGGACCGTCTCCCGGGAAGACGACGGATGGTGGATCGAGTTGCCGGGTCACGCCCGCATCGTCGCCCGCCCCGGCTCGCCCTTCCTCCGCTGGGGCGACAGCACCCTGGTTCAGCTCACCCAGGCTCCCTACGTCGAAGACGATGAGCTGCGGGTGCCGTTGCAGCTCGCCACCGACGTGCTCCCCGATCGGCTCCCGGCGTTGTTCGTCGCGCCCGACGCGCTGCATCTGCGCCGGATCGGCGACATCCCGAGCTCGCTCCGTCCGGCGCCCATGCGGCGGGTGGTCGTGATCGATCCGGGGCACGGCGGCGAGGACCCGGGCGCCATGGGACCCCGCGGCACGCGCGAGAAGGACGTGGCGCTCGCGCTGGGCACGGCACTCGCCGAAGAGCTGAAGAAGCACCCCGAGCTCGAGGTCCATCTCACCAGGGATTCCGACGTGCTGGTCCCTCTCTGGCAGCGCGGTGAGATGGCCACGCGCTGGAAGGGCGACGGCGCCGGCATCTTCATCTCCATCCACGCGAACGCGCTGCCGTCCAGATCCGTCCGCGGCGTGGAGACCTATTTCCTCTCGGAGGCGCGCACCGATCACGAACGTCGGGTCGCGGCCCTCGAGAACGCACCGCTGGCCCTGGAGAGGGGACCCTCAGGCCCGGCCGCAGGGGATCCGGATCTCGACTTCATCATCAACGAGCTCCGTAACAGCGACAGCCAGCACTGGTCGGCGGAGTTGGCCGAGCTGGTGCAGACGGACCTCGCCCGGGTACACCCGGGGCCGGACCGGGGAGTCAAACAAGCTCCGTTCGCCGTGATCACCAACGCCATCATGCCTGCCGTCCTCGTGGAGACGGGCTTCATCACCAATCCGCAGGAAGAGCGCGCCCTGGGCGACACCACCTTCCAGAAGAAGGCGGCCGGCGCCATCGCTCGGGCGGTGGTGGAGTTCTTCGAGCGCTATCCCCCGGGGCAGGCCGAGACCTCCCGGGGGGGACGGTGACGAGGCGGGCGCGAACCCTCCTCCTGTGCGTGCCGCTGCTGGCGGGATGCGTCTACTTCAACGCGCTCTACAACGCACGCGAGCGCCTCGCGGACGGTGAGCGGGCCCGCCAGGCGGGTCGCGCGGACGAAGCCCGGGCCGCCTACGACGATGCGGTGCGCAAGGCCGCGCGCAGCTACCGCAAGGAACCCGACGGGCGCTGGGCGGACGACGCACTCTACGTGCTCGGTCGCGCGTATCTGCGACAGGGCCGCCTGGTGGAGGCGCGGGACGCCCTGGCCGAGGCCGTGCGCATCACGGACGACGACAACGTGCGCGAAGGCGCGTCGCTCTACCTGGGCGCGGCCCTCTCACTCACCGGCGAGCCGGCTCGGGGCCTGCGGCTTCTGAACGAGGCCATCCGGAACCTTCCCGCGGGGCCGCTCCGGGCGGAGGGACACTACTGGCGGGCCCGCTTGCTCCTGACCCAGGGGATGGCCGATCAGGGCTGGTGGGACCTGGACCGCGCCGCCGAAGAGGATCCTTCGCTGGGCGTGCCCGCCCACCTGGAGCGGCTCCAGTGGGGCGTTCTGCGCGACGATCCCGTGCGTGCCGCCGAGGGGGCCGCGGCGCTGTTGGCGCTCCCCCAGGGTGCGGCACGGGTCGATTCCCTGGGGGCGCTGGTGCGTCAGGCGGAACGTCGCTGGGGCCCCGGTCCCGCCGCCGAGCTGTTGGCGCCGGCCCGGGGTGGGAGCTGGCCGCCGGTCCCGCGGGGCGAGGTGCTGTTCCTGCGGGCCCGGCTGCTGGCCGAGGCCGGCGACACGCTGGCGGCGGAATCCGAGGCCGGATGGGTCGCGGGAGGCGTGGGAGACGCGGCGGTGGACGCCCGCCTGCTGCTGGCGCGCATCCGGATTCGACGAGCCGCGGTGGTGGGGGACCTCGGCTCTGCCAGAACCGTTCTCCTTCCCGCCGCCGGTCAGGCCGAGGTGCGGGCCCTGGCCGAGGAGATCCGGACCGTGGAGCTACTGTGCGAGTGGGCCGTCGAGACACCGGAGGCGTATTTCGCCGCCGCCGAGCTGGCGCGGGACGCCCTGGGTGCGCCGGTCCTGGCGCGGCACCTGTTCCTGGCCTATGCCGACGCGGCGCCCCGCGGGCCGTGGACCGGCAAGGCGTTGCTCGCGGCACTGGCGCTGCAGGGCCCGTCCGACGAGGATGTTGCGATCCGGGGTCGGCTGGCGCGCGTGCCCGGCGATCCCTACGTCCGCGAATCCAGGAACGGATTCTCCGCCGCCGGCGGGTCCTCGCCGCTGGGACGTCTCGAGCGGGACCTGGCGGCCCGGGTCGAGACGCTGGTGGGGCGCGCGCGAGCGGAGGCCCGCCGCAGAGACGTGCAGCTACGGGGTGACACCGTTCCAGGCCGTCGGTGAACCCAGGGGAGCATGACGTGGAGCTATTCGGCACGACGTTCCAGAATCCCGTGCTCCTGGCCGCCGGGACCTGCGGCTTCGGACGCGAGGTGGCGTCGGTCATCGACCTCGAGGCCCTCGGCGGGCTGGTCACCAAGTCCGTGACGCTGGAGCCGCGCTGGGGGAATCCTGCGCCTCGGGTCGCCGAGTTCGGCGCAGGAATGCTCAACTCCATCGGACTGGCCAATCCCGGCGTCGACGCGGTCCGCAAGAGCAAGCTTCCGTGGTTGGCGTCGTCGTTGACCCGCGCCCGCGTCTTCGTGAGCCTGGCCGGCCACACGCCCGACGAGTATCCGGAGCTCGTGTCGAAGCTGGACGACGCCCAGGGCTTCGTGGGCTTCGAGCTCAACCTCTCCTGTCCCAACGATACGCGCCGCGGGGGTCTGCCGTTCGCCCTCGATCACGAGGCTCTGGCCGCCGTGATCGCGGCCTGCCGGGCCCGTACCGAACGACCTCTGCTGGCGAAGCTGGCGCCCAACGACCCGGACCTTCCGGCCGCGGCCCGCGCCGCCGAAGACGCTGGCGCCGACGGCCTCACGCTGGTGAACACCCTTCCGGGCCGCATCCTCGATCCCGACACCGGACGCCCCGCGCTCGGCGCGGGGCAGGGTGGGGTCAGCGGGCCGGCGCTGCGCCCCGTGGGCGTGCAGGCCGTGGCCGCCGTGCGCGTGGCATGCCAGTTGCCCCTGATCGGGGTGGGTGGCATCGGCCGTGCAGACCATGCTCGGGAGTACCTGCGGGCGGGAGCTTCCCTGGTGCAGATGGGTACAGCCGTAATGGCCAATCCTCGCGCGCCGGAGCGCGTCGCGGCGCGTCTCGCCGTGCGAGAACCGACCTGGACCAAGGAGGCGAAGTGGCCGAAGTGATCGTGGCCCTGGATGTGTCGTCGCAGGACGAAGCGCTCGACCTCGTCGACCGCCTCGGCGACGCCGGGCGCTTCTACAAGGTCGGCCTGGAGCTCTTCTGCCGTGAGGGCCCGCCCGTCCTGAGGGCACTGCGCGAGCGAGACAAGCAGGTGTTCCTGGACCTCAAGCTCCTGGACATCCCCAACACCGTGGCGGGGGCCGTCCGCGCCGCCGTCGACCACGAGGTCGACCTCCTGACCGTGCACACCACCGGGGGCACGGAGATGATGGAAGCGGCGGTGGAAGCCGCGGCCGGTGAGGTGCGGCTCCTGGGTGTCACGCTACTGACGTCGCTGGGCCCCAACCAGGTGGAGAGCATCTGGGGTCGTGAGCTCCTCTCCCTGCGCGACGAGGTCGTGCGCCTCGCCGAGCTGGCCGTGGACGCGGGCATCCAGGGACTGGTGTCGTCCGCGCTGGAGGTCGAGACCCTCCGGCGTCGTCTGGGAGACGAGCCCTACCTGGTGACCCCGGGGATCCGGCTGGCCGGCGGTGCCACCCACGACCAGACGCGCGTGGCGACGCCGGCGGCGGCGGTGGAGGCCGGAGCGGATGCGCTGGTCGTGGGCCGGGCCGTGACCCGCGCCCCCGATCCGGAGGCCGCCCTTGCGGAGATTCTCAGAGCGTGCGCCGGGGTGCCTTCGTGAGAGCCATGCCCTGGAGGCCGGCGCCCTGGGCGCTCGCCTGTGTCCTGGCGGTGCTGGCCCTTCCGGCTGGCGCCGCCGCCCAGGGTGACGCCGCCTCTCTCGCCAGGACCGTGGCGCAGGCGTGGGCCCGCAGAGACGTGGGCACCATCGGATCACTCATGCAGCCCTCCGGCCTGCGCGTGCAGCTCGACGGCGAAGGGCACACCGGTGTGAGCCCCCGTCAGGCACGTGCCTCACTGGCCTCCTTCCTGGACCGCCACGAGGTCGGTGAGGTTCGCGTGCGCCGGACCGAAGTGCTCGGCGGCGTGCCCGCCAAGGGCTTCGCGGAGCTCGATTGGGTCGTTCAACCCAGAGGAGCCCGTGAGTCGGTCGCCTACGTTATCTTCCTCGGCCTCGAGCGCTCGGACGACCAATGGCGGATCGACGAGATCCGCATCGTCCGATAGCGTGACACCGCCGGGCTCGCGCGAGCCCACGCCGTCCACCGATCCCCTGGACCCATGCCGCTGAAGCTCTACAACTCGTTGACGCGATCCCTGGACGTCTTCGAGCCCGCGGATCCGCCCACGGTGCGCGTCTACGGATGCGGACCCACCATCTACGGTGCCGCGCACATCGGTAACTTCAGGACCTTCATGGTCTACGACCTCCTGCACCGGTACCTGCGTTGGAAGGGATGGGAGCCGCGCTTCGTGGTGAACTTCACCGACGTGGACGACAAGACCATCGAGGGTGCCGAACGGGAGGGGAAGCAGCTCGGCGAGTACACCGAGCCCTTCGGCGAGGCGTTCCTGGCGGATGCCGCGACGCTCGGGATCCAGACCTTCGACGTCATGCCCCGTGCCACCGAGCACGTGGACGACATGATCGCGTGGATCGAGCGGCTGGAGGCCAGGGGTCTGGCCTACCGGGCCGACGACGGGTCCGTGTATTTCCGCATCTCCGCCTTCGACGGCTACGGGCGCCTGTCCGGCAATCGTCCCGGCGACGACACGTCGCACTCGCGCATCGACGCCGACGAGTACGACAAGGACGACGTACGGGACTTCGTGCTCTGGAAGGCGGCGAAACCCCAGGACAGGACCGTGGGCGCGGCCTGGCCGTCTCCCTGGGGCGAGGGCCGTCCCGGGTGGCACCTGGAGTGCTCCGTCCTGAGCATCGGAGCGCTGGGTGAGACGCTGGACATCCACCTGGGGGGCGAGGATCTCCTCTTCCCCCACCACGAGAACGAGATCGCCCAGTCCGAGGGCGCGACCGGTCACACCTTCGCGCGCTTCTGGATCCACACGAAGCACCTGCGGGTCGAGGGCCAGAAGATGTCCAAGTCGCTGGGGAACACCTACACGGTGCCGCAGCTCGTGGACATGGGCCACGCTCCCGCGGCGGTGCGGCACCTCCTCATCTCGGCGCAGTACCGCAAGGAGCTCAACTTCACCTTCGATGGGCTGGAGGGGTCCGCCCGGGCCGTGCAGCGGCTGGTCGCCCTCCACCGCCGGCTGGACCGTGAGACCGAGGCACGCGCCGACGCCGGCGAGGCCGGGATCGGCCAGGCGGCCTCGCGCGCCCTGACGTCGTTCGAGGCGGCGTTGGACGACGACCTGAACTCGTCGGAAGCCCTGGCCGCCCTCTTCACCTTCCTGCGGGACGTGAACAGCGCCCTGGACACCAGCGGAGGCGTGGCGCGGCCCGAGGAGTTGGCCGAGGCGCGGGAGGCCCTGGCGTCCATGGACCGCGTGTTCGGACTGCTGGAAGCCGCGCTCCGGGCGCGGTACGTCGACGACGACCTGGCCCGGTGGGTGGAAGAGCGGATCGCGCAGCGCGAAGAGGCCCGGCGCGAGAAGGATTGGGCCCGTGCCGACGCCCTGCGCGACGAACTGACCGCCCGCGGGGTCGTGCTGGAGGACACGCCTCAGGGCACACGTTGGTCGCTGGAGGGATCGGCGACCTGAGGCTGACGGGCCGATTTTCCTGGCGCTGCCGGTCAGGTCGGTACATCGTAGGCCCGGCCCCCCTCGGGCCCGGGCCGGTGAACGACCGCCCCGATCTGCTCCAGGCTCGATTCGAGGAGGTTCCGATGAACGAGCTCCCCAGGAAGATCCTCCCACTGCTCCTCGTGCCCCTCGCCGTCCTCGGCTGCCAGCCCGCGGGCCAGGCCGGAGGGGGCATGGACGACATGGCCCAGCAGCCCGCCATGAGCGCCGCGGAGGTGCGCGGCGCGGTGGATCAGGTGCGTGCCGCGTGGGTGGAGGCCGCGCAGGCCGGCGATGCGGCGGCCGTGTCGGCGCTCTACACCGACGACGCGGTCATGGTGGGTGCCGATGGCAACGAGGCCAGAGGGCGCGCGGCCATCCAGGATGCCCTGGCGGCGCAGTTCGGCATGCTGTCGGACCTGAGCATCCAGGTGGCCGACTTCGGGACCGAGGACGGCGTGGCCTACGAGACGGGCACCTTCAGCCAGACGATGACGCCCGCAGGGGGCGAGGCCGCCAGCATGTCCGGCCGATACATGGTGGTCCTGCTCCACCAGGACGACGGGTCCTGGAAGATCCGGCAACACCTGACCATGGTGCCGGAGGAGCCGGACATGGGTGACGGCATGTGACGCTTCTGGGCGGGGGTCGGTGCGGACCGGCTCCCGCCGCTGCCGCGTTCACCTTCGCCGCGGCGCGCGCTACATTTCGCCGGTTCGCTGGCGTAGCTCAACTGGTAGAGCAGCTGCCTTGTAAGCAGCAGGTTGCAGGTTCGAGTCCTGTCGCCAGCTCTGGCAGCCCGTGGTAGTAACCTGGCGCCCGGGCTGTCAGGGGCAATTGTCCCCTTGATGCCCTCGCGCGACCCGTTTACCTTTCAAAGCTCATTTTGAGAAGCCACCTCCGAGCCGCGGGTGGCTCTTTCCTTGCCCGAACCGGGGGGAAGGGGAGAGGGCCACGCGCCCGCATGCCGGCTCGATGCGGTGGGGTACCGAAGCGGTCAAACGGGGCAGACTGTAAATCTGCTGGCTCATGCCTTCGAAGGTTCGAATCCTTCCCCCACCACTGGACCGGTGGACGGCTCGGGCCGAAAGCCGTGAGCGATACGCGGGAGTAGCTCAGTTGGCTAGAGCATCAGCCTTCCAAGCTGAGGGTCGCGGGTTCGAGTCCCGTCTCCCGCTCTCCGGCCAGGACGACATACGCCGGGATCGCCGCTCCGATAGCTCAGTGGTAGAGCGCTTCCTTGGTAAGGAAGAGGTCCCGGGTTCAAGTCCCGGTCGGAGCTTCCCTCCGGGGAAGTGAAGAAGTCGAACGAGTCAACCTACAGCTCCAACCCGCGTAGCGGAGCCGAACGACAACCGTAGAGGAAGCACGATGGGCAAGGCGAAGTTTGAGCGGACGAAGCCGCACGTAAACGTCGGGACGATTGGTCACGTGGACCACGGGAAGACGACGTTGACGGCGGCGATCACGGAGGTCCAGGCAGCGAAGGGGCTTGGGGAGTACGTGTCGTTCGACAACATCGACAAGGCACCGGAAGAGCGGGAGCGTGGGATCACGATCGCGACGGCGCACGTGGAGTACGAGTCGGAGCATCGTCACTACGCGCACGTGGACTGCCCGGGGCACGCGGACTACGTGAAGAACATGATCACGGGGGCGGCGCAGATGGACGGCGCCATCCTGGTGGTGAGCGCGGCGGACGGCCCGATGCCGCAGACGCGGGAGCACATTCTTCTGGCACGGCAGGTGAACGTGCCGTACATCGTGGTCTTCCTGAACAAGGTGGACATGGTGGACGACGAGGAGCTCCTGGAGCTGGTGGAGTTGGAGGTACGGGAGCTGTTGAGCGAGTACGACTTCCCGGGCGACGACATACCGGTGATCCGGGGCTCGGCGCTGAAGGCGCTGGAGAGCGGGGATCCGGAGGCGCCGGAGACGGCGTGCATCACGGAGCTGATGGAGGCGCTGGACTCGTACATCCCGGAGCCGGAGCGTGACATCGACCGGCCGTTCCTGATGCCGGTGGAGGACGTGTTCTCGATCACGGGCCGGGGGACGGTGGCGACGGGGCGGATCGAGCGCGGGATCGTGAAGGTGGGCGACGAAGTGGCGATCGTGGGGATGGGCGGAGACAAGAAGACGGTGGTGACCGGGGTGGAGATGTTCCGGAAGCTGCTGGACGAGGGTCGGGCGGGGGACAACGTGGGACTGCTGCTTCGGGGGGTGGGGAAGGACGAGATCGAGCGTGGACAGGTGCTGGCGAAGACGGGCTCGATCACGCCGCACACGAAGTACAAGGCGGAGGTGTACGTCCTGACGAAGGAAGAGGGCGGACGACACACGCCGTTCTTCGACGGGTACCGGCCGCAGTTCTACTTCCGGACGACGGACGTGACGGGAGCGGTACAGCTTCCGGAGGGAGTGGAGATGGTGATGCCGGGGGACAACGTGCAGATGGAGATCGAGCTGATCACGCCGATCGCCATGGACAAGGAGCTGCGCTTCGCGATTCGCGAGGGCGGCCGGACCGTGGGCGCCGGCGTCGTTACCGAGATCATCGAGTAGGAGATCCTCATGCGGGACAAGATCACGCTCGCGTGCACCGAGTGCGAGGAGCGGAATTACTCCACGACCAAGAACAAGCGTCTCCATCCCGAGCGGGTGGAGCGCAAGAAGTACTGTCCCCGGTGCCGGACGCACAGGCCGCACAAGGAGACGAAGTAGACCATGGGCGTCGTCGACAAGGTCGGAGAGACGCGGGACTTCATCGAGGAATCCTACGATGAACTCCGCAAGGTCACCTGGCCGGACTACGAGCAGCTCAAGAACGCCACGCTCGTCGTGATCGTCTTCTGCGTGCTGATCTCAGCCATGATCTGGCTGATGGACCTCACGGTGCGGACCATCATCAACATGATCATGGGGATCTCCGGGGCCTGATGTCCGAAGCGAAGCGGTGGTACGCGATCCAGACCTATTCCGGGCACGAGAACAAGGTCCAGAAGCTCATCCAGAGAAAGATCGAGGATGAGGCTGGCGACGAGCTCGAGGACAAGGAGATCTCCGAGGTGCTGGTCCCCACGCAGGACGTCGTGGAGATCCGCAACGGCAAGAGGGTCACGGTCACCAAGCGGCTGTATCCGGGCTACGTGCTCGTCCACATGCTCCTGAACGAGCGGACCATGCACGTGGTCAACAACATCCAGGGTGTGATCAAGTTCGTGGGCAGCGGCAAGTCGCCGCAGCCCCTCCGCGAGGAGGAGATCAACAAGATCCTGGGTGTGGAGGTGCCGGGCGAGGAAGAGGAGTCCCAGGAGGACATCCCCTTCCACGTGGGCCAGGCGGTCGAGGTCACGCAGGGTCCCTTCACGGACTTCTCGGGCACGGTGCAGGAGGTCTACGCCGACAAGGGCAAGGTGAAGGTGGAGGTCTCGCTCTTCGGTCGGCCCACGTCGGTGGAGTTGGACTACACACAGTTGAAGGGCTACTGACCGGCACCGAGCGCGCGGCGCTCCGTCCGGACATTTTCTCGAGGCAGGCGAGTCATGGCGAAGAAGGTCGTGGGCTTCATCAAGCTCCATGTGCCCGGTGGTCAAGCGAATCCGGCGCCCCCCGTGGGCCCCGCGCTGGGCCAGCACGGCGTCAACATCATGGAGTTCTGCAAGCAGTTCAATTCGCGCACGCAGGACAAGCAGGGGCTGACGATCCCGGTGGAGATCACCGTCTACGCCGATCGCTCCTTCACCTTCATCACCAAGACACCGCCGGCGGCGGTGCTCCTGCTGAAGGCCCTGAACATCCCCAAGGGATCCGGGGTCCCGAACCGGGAAAAGGTGGCGAAGGTGTCGAGCGCCAAGCTCCGTGAGATCGCCCAGGAGAAGATGCCGGATCTGAACACCACCGACATCGAGTCCGCCATGAGGCAGATCGCCGGAACGGCGCGCTCCATGGGCATCGAGGTGGAAGGGTAGGCGAGGAACCCGAAACGCAGGCGGAGCGGATCGCCCGCTCGCCTTCATACGGCCACGAAGTCGGCGGCGCCCAGGCGCCGCCCCTCGTCGGCCGATCCGAGAACCACCGCTGAGAGCCGCCAGCGGTGGGAGGATGATACGAGACGGCTCGAGATTGACATGCCGAAGCACGGGAAGCAGTACCGCCAGGCCCGGGAGTCCGTCCCGGCCGGGGTCAGCTTCGCTCCTTCTGAGGCTCTGCAACTGGTCAAGGACCTGGCGTTCGCCAAGTTCGACGAGTCCGTGGAGGTCGCCACGCGCCTTAGCGTCGACCCCCGGAAGGCGGACCAGATCGTGCGTGGCACCGTGGTCCTCCCGCACGGGACGGGCAAGACGGTGCGCGTGCTGGTCGCCGCGCAGGGCGAGAAGGAGCGAGAGGCCGAAGAGGCGGGCGCGGACTACGTCGGGCTCGAATACGTCGAGAAGATCCAGCAGGGCTGGCTCGACTTCGACGTCATGGTGGCCACTCCGGACGTCATGGGAAAGGTGGGACCGCTGGGCCGGATCCTCGGCCCGCGCGGGCTCATGCCGACGCCCAAGGCCGGCACGGTCACCTTCGACGTGGGCAAGGCCGTCCGCGACATCAAGGCCGGTAAGATCGAGTTCCGGGTAGACAAGACCGGGAACGTGCACGCGCCCATCGGGCGGGTGTCCTTCGACACCGATGCGCTTTCGGAGAATCTGGGTGCGTTCATGGACCAGATCGTCCGCGCCAGGCCGGCGGCGGCCAAGGGCGCCTACGTGCGCAGCGTCACGGTGTCCAGCACCATGGGGCCCGGCGTGAGCATCGACGCGAACCTCTATCGCCGGAGCTTGTGATGAAGCGCAGTGCCAAGGAGGGCTTCGTCGAGGAGCTCCGCGAGCGCCTGGAGCGGGCTCCGGTGCTCTATCTCACCGACTTCACCGGCCTGAACGTGAAGTCGATGACCATCCTGCGGCAGAAGCTCAAGGAAAGCGGGGCCGAGTATCTGGTGGGCAAGAACCGCCTGATGCTCAGGGCCTTTCAGGAGACCGAGCTCCCGGATCTCGCCGAGGCTCTGACGGGACCCACCGGTATCGTCTTCGGTTACGAGGACGCGGTGGGGCCCGCCAAGGCGCTCTCCGAGTTCGCCAAGGAGCACGGCGATCGCCCGGTGTTCAAGCTGGGTGTGCTCGAGAACGAAGTGCTCGAGCCGGCGCAGATCGACCGGTTGGCCAAGCTGCCTCCCAAGGAGCAGCTCCTGGCCGAACTGGCCGGCGCCATGCAGGCGCCTCTGGCCGCCCTCGCGGGTGCGTTGGAGGCCAAGCTCCAGGAGATGGCCGGCCTTCTGGATGCCTACAAGGCGAAGAAGCAGGAAGCTGGCGAGTAGCACTCGCAGATTCACCCAACGCCGGCTCGAGGCCGGGACGTAAGGAGGAATTAGGAACCATGGCGACCAAGCACGAAGAGCTTCTTGACACCATCGGGAACATGACGGTGCTGGAGCTGTCCGAGTTCGTGGAGGCCTTCAAGGACAAGTTCAACGTCCAGGCGATGGCAGCCCCCGTGGCTGCCATGCCGGGCGCTGGCGCCGCCGCCGAGGCGGCCGAGGAGAAGGACGAGTTCGACGTCGTTCTCGAGGGCATCGGCGACAAGAAGATCCAGGTCATCAAGGTGGTGCGTGAGATCACCGGCCTGGGCCTGAAGGAGGCCAAGGAGGCGGTGGACAACGCCCCGACGACCCTGAAGGAGGCCGCCTCGAAGGAGGAGGCCGAGCAGATGAAGG
This sequence comes from uncultured Gemmatimonadales bacterium, assembly GCA_963809895.1. Classification (GTDB taxonomy): domain Bacteria; phylum Gemmatimonadota; class Gemmatimonadetes; order Longimicrobiales; family Gaopeijiaceae; genus Gaopeijia. Next base: position 219,814 of record CAWELD010000003.1, read on the forward strand.
CGAAGCTGGAGGAGCAGGGCGCCACGGTCGCTCTGAAGTAGGTCCCGACCGGGCTCCGGCCCCCCGTGAGGGGCGGCCGGAGCCGGCGGTCGGACCCACCCGACAGCACGGGCCGCGGGTTCAGAGAACCCGGACGGTCCGCGTGGGTCCCCGCCGTGGGAGCCGCCCCCGAGTGGGCGGTCCGACGGGCCGGGGATTTCCGCGCTTGACGGAAGTCGCACACGACACATCCGATACGCTCGCCCATGCGGCGGACGATATCGGCTAAGGGGGGAATCCCGTTGGATATTCGGAACGATGGTCGTCCGGTTGTGAGCTTCGCCAAGCTCAAGCCGGTCATGCCGATGCCGAACCTGCTGGACGTCCAGCTCCGCTCTTTCGAGAAGCTCATCGAGGCGGATGTGGCTCCGGAAGACCTCTGGGACTTCGGGCTGGACCGCGTATTCGGGGAGATCTTCCCCATCTCGGACGTGAACGAGAACTTCACCCTCGAGTACGTCTCGGCCTCACTGGGCGAGCCCAAGTACTCGGTGGAGGAGTGCATCGAGCGGGACATGACCTACGCCGCTCCTCTCAAAGCCCTCCTGAGGCTGGTGGTCTGGGAGAACCTGGAGGACGGAGAGCGCCGGCCCGGTGACATCATCGAGAAGGAGGTCTATCTCGGTGACCTGCCGCTCCTGACGGAGCTGGGGACCTTCATCATCAACGGCGCCGAGCGTGTGGTGGTGAGTCAGCTCCACCGCTCGCCGGGGGTCATCTTCGAGGAGAACATCCACCCCAACGGATCGCGGCTCAACAGCTCGCGCATCATCCCCTTCCGGGGGTCGTGGGTGGAGTTCACCATCGACATCAACGACATCTGCTACGTCCACATCGACAAGAAGAAGAAGTTCCCGGCCACGGCCCTGCTGCGGGCCTTCGGCTACGGAACCGACGCCGACATCTACCGGCTCTTCTTCACCGTGGGCCAGGCGAAGGTCGCGGCCGAGGACAAGCAGGGCCGCCGGGAGATCCTCGGGTCGGTGCTCGCCGAGGACATCGTGGACAGCGAGACCGGCGAGGTCGTGGTCGAGGAGTCCACCGAGATCGACGAGGACGTGCTCGGGCGACTCGAGCGCGCCGAGCTCAAGAAGGTGAAGGTCTACGTGTCCGAGAAGGACACGGGCCGGGGCGAATCCCCCATCGTCAAGAACACGCTGAAGAAGGATCCGACGGACAGCGAGGAGGATGCGCTCTACGCCATCTACTCGCTGCTGCGTCCCGGCGAGGCGCCCAACATGGAGACGGCGCGCACCGCCCTGGACCGGGTCTTCTTCAATCCCAAGCGCTACGACCTGGGCCGGGTGGGCCGCTACAAGATCAATCAGCGGCTCGGCCTGGACATTCCGCGCAACGAGACGGTCCTCACCAAGGACGACTTCATCGCCATCCTCCGCTACCTCATCGAGTTGAGCGAGGGGCGGGGCTTCGTGGACGACATCGACCACCTGGGCAATCGCCGGGTGCGCACGGTGGGCGAGCTCATCGCCAACCAGTTCTCCGTGGGGCTCTCGCGGATGGCCCGTCTCGTCAAGGAGCGGATGTCCATCAACACGGATCCGGAGAAGATCAACATCGACGACCTGGTGAACGCCCGCACGGTGTCGGCGGTCATCCAGGCGTTCTTCGGATCGAGTCAGCTCAGCCAGTTCATGGATCAGACCAATCCGCTGGCCGAGATGACCCACAAGCGGCGCCTGAGCGCGCTGGGCCCGGGCGGGCTCACGCGGGAGCGAGCGGGCTTCGAGGTGCGCGACGTGCACTACTCGCACTACGGCCGCATGTGTCCCATCGAGACGCCCGAGGGTCCCAACATCGGGCTCATCACCTCGCTCACCACCTACGGGCGCATCAACGAGCTCGGTTTCGTGGAGACGCCCTACCGGGTGGTGACCGACGGCAAGGTCACCGACAAGATCGAGTGGCTGTCGGCCAACGAGGAGGAGGAGGCCCGCATCGCGCAGGCCAATGCCCCACTCAGCGAGGACGGCAACTTCCAGAACGAGTTCGTCCTCTGTCGCGAGCGGGGTGACTTCCCCCTGCTGCGGCCCGAGGACATCGACTTCATGGACGTGGCTCCGGACCAGATGGTCTCGGTGGCCGCCGCCATGATCCCGTTCCTGGAGCACGACGACGCCAACCGCGCGCTCATGGGCTCCAACATGCAGCGGCAGGCCGTCCCACTCCTCTACACCGACTCGCCGCTGGTGGGCACGGGACTGGAGTTCAAGGTGGCCCGGGACTCCGGCGCGGTGATCACCGCCCGCCGGGGAGGCGAGGTGGTCCACGTCACCGCCGACGAGATCGTGGTGGACACGGGCTCGGCCAAGCCCGGCGCCGGGGATCAGCCCCTGGCCAAGCTGGCGCAGTTCGACCGCTACAAGCTCAAGAAGTTCTGGCGCACGAATCAGGACACGGCCATCAACCAGCGGCCGCTGGTGCGCCTGGGGCAGTCGGTGGAGCCCGGCGACATCATCGCCGACGGGCCCAGCACCGACAACGGCGAGCTGGCGCTGGGCCGCAACGTGCTGGTGGCGTTCATGCCCTGGTACGGCCACAACTTCGAAGACGCCATCGTCATCAGCGAGAAGCTGGTGAAGGACGACGTCTTCACCTCCATCCACATCCAGGAGCTGGAGCTCCACGTCCGCGACACGAAGCGGGGGATGGAGGAGATCACGCGGGAGATTCCCAACGTCGCCGAGGAGTCCCTCGTGGACCTCGACGAGCGCGGCATCGTCCGCATCGGCGCCCGGGTCAAGAGCGGCGACATCCTGGCCGGGAAGATCACGCCGAAGGGTGAGACGGAGCTCTCTCCCGAGGAGAAGCTCCTGACGGCCATCTTCGGTGAGAAGGCCAAGGACGTGAAGGACTCGTCGCTGCGCATCCCTCCGGGAATGAGCGGCACCGTCATCGACGTGAAGATCTTCTCCCGCCGGATCGACGATCCGCTCCTGGAGAAGGAGCACGGCGCCCGCATCGGTGAGCTCCGTCAGATGGAGCGGGACGAGATCCAGCGCGTCACCGAGGCCCGCGACGAAGAGCTCGCCGACCTCCTGCAGCGGCAGACCGTGGCCCTCATGCTCAAGAAGGGCACGGTGGAACCCTACATGGACGAGGGCACCAAGCTCAACAAGACCGAGGTCGACGGCATCGACTTCCGGGAGCTCGACCTGTCCACGCTCAAGGTCCAGAACAAGGAAGCCAACGAGAAGATCCGGCGCCTCGTGGACGAGGCCCAGCGTCGTATCGAGCGGGTGCGCGAGCGTACGGAGGAGCAGATCGACAAGGTCTTCCAGCCTGACGAGCTCCCCCCCGGCGTGGTTCAGCTGGTGAAGGTCTACATCGCCGAGAAGCGCAAGATCTCGGTGGGCGACAAGATGGCCGGACGCCACGGAAACAAGGGCATCATCGCCCGCATCGCGCCGGAGGAGGACATGCCGTTCCTCCCCGACGGGACGCCCGTGGAGATCGTCCTCAATCCCCTGGGCGTGCCCTCGCGTATGAACGTCGGGCAGATTCTGGAGACCCACCTGGGGTGGGCCGCGCGCATCCTGGGCTTCGAGGCCAAGACGCCGGTCTTCCAGGGCGCCACGGAAGACGAGATCGGCGTGCTGCTCAAGCTCTCCGGTCTCGAATGGGCCGAGGAGGCACTGGACCTCGAGGAGGCGGTGCTGGACGTGAGCGTGGAGGACGTGCGCCGCATGGTCTCGGCCGCCCAGGCCCTGGCACCGGAGTCGGTGGCGGTCCGCAACCGGAAGAGCAACGGCAACGGAAACGGCGCCGCGAAGAACGGCCAGGAGCCCTGGGCCGACGCGGGTGGCATCGGGCGCACGCTGGACGTGTTCGCCGACCAGAAGCTGCCCAAGGACGCCAAGGCCTTCCTGGACGGCGTCCTGAAGTTCGTGGTGGCCGCCGGAAAGGAGATCGCCGAGCGTACCGGCCAGGAGCTGAGCGAGGTCCTGCCGGCGGTGGACGCCATCAGTCGCAAGCGAACGGCCGGTGACGGCCTCGACGCCGCGTGCGTCGACCTCATGCGGTACGCCGGCATCTTCCCCAACGGGAAGATCTGGCTGCGCGACGGTCGGAGCGGACGACGCTTCGACTTCCCCATCACGGTGGGCCAGATCTACATGCTGAAGCTGAGCCACCTGGTGGACGACAAGATCCACGCCCGCAGCATCGGACCCTACTCCCTGGTCACGCAGCAGCCTCTGGCCGGTAAGGCCCAGTTCGGCGGCCAGCGCTTCGGGGAGATGGAGGTCTGGGCCCTGGAGGCCTACGGAGCGGCCCACACGCTCCAGGAGATCCTCACCGTCAAGTCCGACGACGTGCAGGGACGCTCCAAGGTCTACGAGGCCATCGTGAAGGGGGACAATCTGCCGGAGCCGGGCATTCCGGAGTCCTTCAACGTGCTCGTCAAGGAACTCCAGGCACTCGGTCTCAGCGTCACGCTGGGCCGCGAGGAGTAATTCATGATCGATTTTCCGAGAGCTCGCGAGCAGCGCAGCGCCGACTTCGACTTCATCCAGCTCAAGCTGGCCTCTCCCGAAGAGGTGCGGAGCTGGTCGTATGGTGAGGTCACGAAGCCGGAGACCATCAACTACCGCTCGTTCAAGCCCGAGCGCGACGGTCTCTTCTGCGAGCGCATCTTCGGTCCGGTGAAGGACTGGGAGTGCCACTGCGGGAAGTTCAAGCGCATCCGCTTTCGCGGACACGTGTGCGACCGCTGCGGCGTGGAGGTCACGCTGTCCAAGGTCCGCCGTGAGCGCATGGGGCACATCGAGCTGGCCGTGCCCGTCTGCCACATCTGGTTCTTCAAGACCCTGCCGAGCCAGCTCGGTTATCTGCTGGGCATGACCCTGCGTGACCTGGAGAAGGTGGTCTACTACGCCGCGTACGTGGTGACCCACCCGGGCAAGCAGGACGTCAAGTTCCAGGAGCTGCTGGACGAGGACGAGTACTACGACCTGCGGGTGAAGGCCCGCGAGGAAGGCGATGAGCAGTTCCGCGCCGAGATCGGCGCGGAAGCGACGCGCACGCTCCTCAAGATGCTCGACTCACCCGAGCGCCGGATCCACGACCGCAACTCCGACGGGCGCGGTCTCGACCGCCTGGCGGCCTGGCTGCGGCACGAGATCGCCACCGAAACCAGCCAGCACCGCAAGAAGAAGAAGCTCAAGCGGCTCAAGGTCGTGGACGCGCTGCGCAACTCGGGGGATTCTCCGGAAGCGCGCAACCGTCCCGAATGGATGGTCATGGACGTCGTGCCGGTGATTCCGCCGGACCTGCGCCCTCTGGTGCCGCTGGACGGTGGCCGCTTCGCCACCAGTGACCTGAACGATCTGTACCGGCGGGTCATCAACCGCAACAACCGCCTCAAGAAGCTCATCGAGATGCGCGCGCCGGAGGTGATCCTGCGCAACGAGAAGCGCATGCTCCAGGAGGCGGTGGACGCCCTCTTCGACAACGGGCGGCGCTCCAAGGCCATCCGCGGTCGGGGCAAGCGGCCCCTCAAGTCGCTGAGCGACATGCTCAAGGGCAAGCAGGGGCGCTTCCGCCAGAACCTGCTCGGTAAGCGGGTGGACTATTCGGGCCGCTCCGTCATCGTGGTGGGCCCCGAGCTCAACCTGCACCAGTGCGGCCTGCCCAAGGCCATGGCGGTGGAGCTCTTCAAGCCCTTCATCATCCACGAGCTGGAGAAGCGCGGCGAGGCCGAGACGGTCAAGCGGGCGAAGAAGATCGTCGAGAAGGACGACCCCAAGGTCTACGAGGTCCTCGAGGACATCATCAAAGACCACCCGGTGCTGCTCAACCGCGCACCCACCCTTCACCGTCTGGGCATCCAGGCCTTCGAGCCGGTGCTGGTGGAGGGGAAGGCCATCCGCATCCACCCCCTGGTGTGCGCGGCCTTCAACGCGGACTTCGACGGCGACCAGATGGCCGTCCACGTGCCCCTGTCCTTCGAGGCACAGCTCGAAGCCCGGGTGTTGATGCTGTCGTCCAACAACATCCTGCTGCCCTCCAACGGGCGGCCGGTGGCGGCGCCCACCCAGGACATGGTCATCGGGTCCTACTACCTGACCAATCCGCCCCTCGAGGTGAAGGATCTCGAGATGGCGCTGTCGAGCCCCAAGCTCGGGCGGTCGGCGAAGCAGGACGCCGAGGAGAAGCTGGACGTCCTCTACCAGAACGCGCCGCACTACGCTTCGCCCGGTGAGGTGGAGATGGCGCTGGCCGCGGACCGCGTGCAGTTCCACACCCTGGTGTGGTACCTGGTCCCGCGCCAGACGGACGAGGGAGGGTCGACGCACCGCTGGATCCGTAGCACCGCCGGACGCGTCCTCTTCAACTCCATCGTGCCGGCCGAGCTCGGGTACCTGAACTACACCTTCGGCAAGAAGGAGCTCGGGGATCTGGTCTTCGCCTGCTTCACCGAGGTGGGGCTGGCGGCGACCACGCAGTTCCTGGACAACCTGAAGAACTTCGGGTTCCGCTACGCCACCATGGGTGGCATCTCGGTGGGGATCTCCGACCTGGAGGTGCCCTCCGAGAAGCTGGAGATCCTGCAGGACGCCGACGAGCAGGTCACGCGTTTCCAGCGGGCCTACTCCAGCGGCTACATCTCCAACGGCGAGCGCTACAACAAGGTCATCGACACCTGGACCCACGCCAACAACGACGTGGCCGACGCCATGGTGCGACACCTGGAGCGCTCCAAGGACGGGTACAACCCGGTCTTCATGATGATGACGTCCGGCGCCCGGGGTAACCGGGACCAGATGCGTCAGCTCGCCGGGATGCGCGGCCTCATGGCCAAGCCCCAGAAGAAGCTCACCGGAGGCATCGGCGAGATCATCGAGAGCCCCATCAAGTCGAACTTCCGCGAGGGCCTCACCGTGGTGGAGTACTTCATCTCCACCCACGGAGCGCGGAAGGGTCTGGCCGACACGGCGCTGAAGACCGCAGACGCCGGATACCTGACGCGGCGGCTGGTGGACGTGGCCCAGGACGTGGTGGTCACCGTGGAGGACTGCGGGACCATTCTCGGGCTGGAGATGACGGCTCTGAAGGAGGGCGAGGACATCATCGAGCCCCTCAAGGACCGCATCGTGGGCAACGTGGCCCTGGAGGACGTCTACGATCCCATCGACGGCGAGCTGCTGGTGGAGGCCGGACAGCTCATCGTGGAAGAGGTGGCCGACGACATCGAGGATGCCGGCATTCAGGCCGTGAAGATCCGCTCCGTGCTCACCTGTGAGTCGAAGCGGGGTATCTGCCGCATGTGCTACGGCCGCAACCTGGCCACCATGAAGATGGTGGACATCGGTGAGGCCGTGGGCATCCTGGCCGCCCAGTCCATCGGGGAGCCCGGGACCCAGCTCACGCTGCGGACCTTCCACATCGGTGGTACCGCGTCACGCATCGCGGCGCAGACCCAGCGCAAGTCCAAGATCGACGGGCTGGTGGGACTCGACCGCGTCACCACGGTGGACACGCCCAACGAGGAGCGCATCGTCACATCGCGTGAGGGTCAGATCCTCCTCAAGACCAAGGAAGGACAGGTCCGCAGCCGGCTGTCCGTGCCCTACGGCGCCACGCTGGCGGTGGAGGAGGGCCAGGAGATCGAGGCCGGCGACCTGCTCTTCAGCTGGGACCCCTACTCCGAGCCCATCGTCGCCGACTCCATCGGCGTGGTGAAGTTCGTCGACATCGTCGAAGAGCAGACCATGCGCGAGGAGTTGGACGAGTCCACCGGCCGTCGACAGATGACGATCATCGAGGATCGGGACAAGAAGCTGCATCCCACGATCCAGATCGTCAGCAAGGGCAAGAAGGCCGAGAAGCTCCGGGAGTTCATCATCCCGGTGGGCGCGCAGCTCACCGTGGCCGACGGCGCCGAGGTGGCGCCGGGCGACACCATGGCCAAGATCAGCCGCGAGGTCTACAAGACCCGTGACATCACCGGCGGTCTGCCGCGGGTGGCGGAGCTGTTCGAGGCGCGCCGGCCCAAGGATCCGGCCGTCATCACCGAGATCGACGGCCGCGTGAGCTTCGGCGACATCAAGCGAGGCAAGCGCGAGGTGGTGGTCACGCCCGAGACCGGACCCGCCCGGACGTACGACGTGCAGGTCGGTAAGCACATGCGCGTGCACGAGGGCGATCAGGTGCGCGCGGGTGACCGCCTGAGCGAGGGCCCCATCAATCCTCACGACGTGCTGCGGATCAAGGGGCCCCGGGCGGTGCAGGAGTACCTGCTGAACGAGATCCAGGAGGTCTACCGCCTGCAGGGCGTGAAGATCAACGACAAGCACATCGGCGTCATCGTGCGCCAGATGCTTCAGAAGGTCCGGATCACCGATCCCGGCGACACGGACCTGCTGGAGGGCGAGAACGTGGATCGCATGGAGTTCCGCGAGGTCAACCAGGCCATCCTGTCGGACGAAGGCAAGCCGGCCCGGAGCGAGCCGCTCCTCCTGGGCATCACCAAGGCGAGCCTCACCACCGAGTCGTTCATCTCGGCGGCCTCGTTCCAGGAGACCACCAGGGTGCTGACCGACGCCGCCGTGCGCGGCGCCCGCGACGACCTGAAGGGCCTCAAGGAGAACATCATCATCGGCCACCTGATTCCCGCCGGCACCGGCATCCACCGGTATCAGGAGGTGGAGTTCATGGTGGAGCAGTCGTACTACGACGAGGCGATCGTGCCTCTCACCGAGCCCGGCGAGCTGATTCCGGGCCTGGGTGCGCCTGCCGAAGAGGCCACGGCCGACTGAGGGCGCGCGGCCCGCGTGCCGCGAGAGTGTGGTTTCGGGAATGCGGGGGAGTGGTCCGATGGGCCGCTCTCCCGCGGCCGTTTCGGCGTTGACACCCCCCACGCTCGTCGATAAGTTATCAAGCTCTGTTCGAACGGCCTCGCAGTCGCCGAGCAGAGCGCGGCTCACGCCCCGGGGCTCCCGGTGGCACGAGACGCGATCGGGGGTTCCCGAAAAGGGCCCCGACACGTCGTTCGTCCGACCAACCCGAACCTGCTGTTATGCCGACCATCAACCAGCTCGTGCGGAAGGGTCGCCAGGCGGTCCAGAAGAAGAACAAATCGCCGGCCCTTCAGAAGAACCCCCAGAAGCGGGGGGTCTGCACCCGGGTGTACACCACCACTCCGAAGAAGCCGAATTCGGCGCTCCGGAAGGTGGCCCGCGTGCGCCTCACGAACGGGTATGAGGTCACGGCCTACATTCCGGGCGAGGGACACAACCTCCAGGAGCACAGCATCGTGCTCATTCGCGGAGGTCGTGTGAAGGACCTGCCGGGCGTGCGCTATCACATCATCCGCGGAACGTTGGATGCCTCGGGTGTGAACGATCGTCGTCAGGGCCGTTCCAAGTACGGCGCGAAGCGACCCAGGTAAACGGAAGCACGGATGAGTCGTCGTTCCAGAGCAGAGAAGCGGGACATCCCCGGTGATCCGAAGCACGGATCCGAGGTGGTCACCAAGTTCATGAACGGTCTCATGGTGGACGGCAAGAAGTCCGTCGCCGAGAAGATCTTCTACGAGGCCCTCGATATCCTCGAGGAGAAGTCGGGCCAGGCCGGGCTGAACGTGTTTCAGCAGGCCGTGAACAACGCCAAGCCCGCCCTCGAGGTGAAGAGCCGGCGCGTCGGTGGCGCCACCTATCAGGTGCCCATCGAGGTCCGGCCCGAGCGCCGGCAGGCGCTGGCCATCAAGTGGCTCATCCAGTTCGCCCGTGGCCGCTCCGAGCGGTCCATGTCCGAGCGACTGGCCGGGGAGCTCCTGGCCGCGTCCCGTGGCGAGGGCTCCACGGTGAAGAAGAAGGACGACACGCACCGGATGGCCGAGGCCAACAAGGCGTTCGCCCACTATCGGTGGTAGGCTGAAGAACCAGACGACGGTCCCGATCCTTCGGGTGGGGCCGGACAATTCGGGGACACGCGACGGCCTGCGGGCCCTCTCCGGTCGCCAGGAAGCGCGGACTCGCGCGGCCTGCCGGAGAGCAGGCCGAACACGGGAGCTCCGCGCTTCTGTTTGTCTCCGGGGGGCGCCTTTGGGGCGCTCCGACGAACGAGGGCCACGAGTCGAGACGAAGCGAGTACGGATAGATGCCTAGACAGACGCCACTCAAGCAGCTCCGGAACATCGGCATCATGGCGCACATCGATGCCGGGAAGACCACGACCACGGAGCGCATCCTGTTCTACACGGGACGCGTGCACCGCATGGGCGAGGTCCACGAGGGCGCTGCCACCATGGACTGGATGGAGCAGGAGCAGGAGCGGGGGATCACCATCACCTCCGCGGCCACGACCTGCCATTGGAAGCGCAACGACACCGACTTCCGCATCAACATCATCGACACTCCCGGGCACGTGGACTTCACCGCCGAGGTGGAGCGGTCCCTGCGGGTGTTGGATGGCGCGGTGGCGGTGTTCTGCGCCGTGGGTGGCGTGGAACCCCAGTCGGAGACGGTGTGGCGGCAGGCCGATCGCTACAAGGTCCCCCGTATCGCCTTCGTCAACAAGATGGATCGCGTGGGCGCCGACTTCGACAACGTGATCTCCATGATGCGCGAGCGTCTGGGGGCCAACGCCCACGCGGTGCAGTACCCCATGGGTGAGGGCGAGATGTTCACGGGCATCGTGGACATCGTCACCATGACGGCGATCCACTACGAGGACGAGCTGGGCTCGAAGTTCACCCGTCAGGAGATCCCCTCGGATCTGCAGGCCAAGGTGGAGGAGCTGCGTCACGAGCTCATCGAGGCCGCCGTCGAGCACCACGACGAGTATCTGGAGAAGTACCTCTCGGGAGAGGAGCTCACGGAGGACGAACTTCGTGAGGCCATCCGCCTGGCCACCAACGAGGGCCATCTCTTCCCGGTGTTCTGTGGCTCGGCCTTCAAGAACAAGGGCGTCCAGGCGCTTCTGGACGGCGTGATCGACTATCTGCCGTCTCCGCTCGACGTGCCGGCCATCCAGGGTCACCTGCCGCATCACGACGAAACCCACGACACCCGCGAAGCCAGCGACGACGCGCCGTTCAGTGCGCTGGCCTTCAAGATCGCCACCGACCCCTACGTCGGTAAGCTGACCTTCTTCCGGGTGTATTCGGGCTCGCTGCCCGCCGGCTCCTACATCATGAACGCCACCAAGGAGAAGCGGGAGCGGGTCGGGCGTATCCTCCAGATGCACGCGAACAAGCGGGAGGAGCGCGAGGAGGTCTACGCCGGTGACATCGCCGCGGCCATCGGGCTGAAGGACGTGAAGACCGGCGACACGCTGTGCGACGGGGACCACCCCATCATCCTCGAGGCCATGAAGTTCCCCGAGCCGGTGATCGCGGTGGCCATCGAGCCCAAGACCAAGGCGGACCAGGACAAGCTGTCCAACGGGCTGGCGAAGCTGGCCGACGAGGATCCCACCTTCAAGGTCCACACCGACCCCGAGACGAACCAGACCATCATCCGTGGTATGGGCGAGCTCCACCTGGAGATCATCGTCGACCGCCTTCGCCGGGAGTTCGGCGTCGAGGCCAACGTGGGCCGGCCGCAGGTGGCGTACCGGGAGACCATTCGCAAGCCGGCCGAGAAGGTCGAGGGCAAGTTCGTGCGCCAGACCGGTGGCCGCGGCCAGTACGGGCACGTGGTCATCAACATCTCGCCTGCCGAGACCGGCGCCGGTTTCGTCTTCGAGGACAAGATCGTCGGCGGCGTGATCCCCCGGGAGTACATCCCGGCGGTGGAGCAGGGGATCCGGGAGGCCATGGACAACGGTGTCCTGGCCGGCTACCCCCTCATCGACATCAAGGTCGAGCTGATCGACGGCTCCTACCACGATGTCGACTCCAACGAGATGGCGTTCAAGATCGCCGGCTCCATGGCCCTCAAGGAGGGCGTGCGACGGGCCAAGCCCGTGCTGCTGGAGCCGATCATGGACGTGGAGGTGGTGACGCCCGCCGACTACATGGGCGACATCATCGGAGACCTGTCCTCCCGCCGCGGTCGGGTCGGGGGGATGACGGAGCGCGCCGGCGCGCGGGTCATCGGCGCCAGCGTGCCCCTGGGCGAGATGTTCGGCTACTCCACCACCCTTCGCTCCATGAGCCAGGGGAGGGCGGTGTACACGATGCAGTTCGCCCACTACGACGAAGTGCCCCAGTCCAAGGCCGACGAGATCATGGCCTCGGCTGGTCGAGACACCGGCAACTGACGCCGATCACGGTTTTCGCACCCGAGCACCGAGAGGAAGCACGATGGGCAAGGCGAAGTTTGAGCGGACGAAGCCGCACGTAAACGTCGGGACGATTGGTCACGTGGACCACGGGAAGACGACGTTGACGGCGGCGATCACGGAGGTCCAGGCAGCGAAGGGGCTTGGCGGAGTACGTGTCGTTCGACAACATCGACAAGGCACCGGAAGAGCGGGAGCGTGGGATCACGATCGCGACGGCGCACGTGGAGTACGAGTCGGAGCATCGTCACTACGCGCACGTGGACTGCCCGGGGCACGCGGACTACGTGAAGAACATGATCACGGGGGCGGCGCAGATGGACGGCGCCATCCTGGTGGTGAGCGCGGCGGACGGCCCGATGCCGCAGACGCGGGAGCACATTCTTCTGGCACGGCAGGTGAACGTGCCGTACATCGTGGTCTTCCTGAACAAGGTGGACATGGTGGACGACGAGGAGCTCCTGGAGCTGGTGGAGTTGGAGGTACGGGAGCTGTTGAGCGAGTACGACTTCCCGGGCGACGACATACCGGTGATCCGGGGCTCGGCGCTGAAGGCGCTGGAGAGCGGGGATCCGGAGGCGCCGGAGACGGCGTGCATCACGGAGCTGATGGAGGCGCTGGACTCGTACATCCCGGAGCCGGAGCGTGACATCGACCGGCCGTTCCTGATGCCGGTGGAGGACGTGTTCTCGATCACGGGCCGGGGGACGGTGGCGACGGGGCGGATCGAGCGCGGGATCGTGAAGGTGGGCGACGAAGTGGCGATCGTGGGGATGGGCGGAGACAAGAAGACGGTGGTGACCGGGGTGGAGATGTTCCGGAAGCTGCTGGACGAGGGTCGTGCGGGGGACAACGTGGGACTGCTGCTTCGGGGGGTGGGGAAGGACGAGATCGAGCGTGGACAGGTGCTGGCGAAGACGGGCTCGATCACGCCGCACACGAAGTACAAGGCGGAGGTGTACGTCCTGACGAAGGAAGAGGGCGGACGACACACGCCGTTCTTCGACGGGTACCGGCCGCAGTTCTACTTCCGGACGACGGACGTGACGGGAGCGGTACAGCTTCCGGAGGGAGTGGAGATGGTGATGCCGGGGGACAACGTGCAGATGGAGATCGAGCTGATCACGCCGATCGCCATGGACAAGGAGCTGCGCTTCGCGATTCGCGAGGGCGGCCGGACCGTGGGCGCCGGCGTCGTTACCGAGATCATCGAGTAGGAACGGCGGACCGACCAAGGCCACCCTCGCCGGCTGCGGGGGTGGGGGCTGACACAGAGGAACGACATGGCCGACAGGATTCGGATCAGGCTGAAGGCGTTCGACCATTGGATCGTGGATCAGACCGCGTCCGATATCGTGCGAACGGCTCAGAAGACGGGGGCGAGCGTGCGGGGGCCCATTCCCCTGCCCACGCGCCGTCAGCGGTGGACCGTGCTGCGGTCGCCGCACATCGACAAGAAGAGCCGTGAGCAGTTCGAGCTGCGGACCCACAAGCGTCTCATCGACATCGTGGATAGTCGTCCGCAGACCATCGACGCGCTGACGAAGCTGGACCTTCCTGCGGGCGTGGACGTCGAGATCAAGGTCGATTGACGATGGCCGGAATCATTGGACGCAAGGTCGGGATGACCCGGATCTTCGACGAGACGGGCACGCAGGTGCCGGTCACCGTCGTGGTGGCGGGTCCGTGCCCGGTCACGCAGATCAAGAGCCAGGACACCGACGGCTATCAGGCGGTGCAGCTCGGGTTCGGCGCCCAGAAGAGCAAGCGGGCGTCGAGAGCCGAGGTCGGTCACGCCGCCAAGGCCGGGGTCGAGGCCGCTCCCCGCATCGTGCGGGAGATCCCGTGGGACGACGGGGAGGCCTACGAGCTCGGTCAGACGCTGACCGTCGAGCAGTTCGAGGCCGGTGACAAGGTGAAGGTCACGGGAACGTCCAAGGGGCGCGGATTCCAGGGCGTCGTCAAGCGCCACGGGTTCGCTGGACGTCCCGGGGGGCACGGGCACCCCATGTCCCGGAACCCGGGCTCCCTGGGCCCGGGCACCGATCCCTCCCGCGTGATCAAGGGAAAGAAGCTCCCGGGTCGCATGGGAGGAGCCCGGACGACCATCCGGAACCTCCAGGTGGTGAAGGTGGACGGCGAGCGGAACCTGCTCTTCATCAAGGGTGGGATCCCCGGCGCCCGCGACAGCTACGTCCTCATCACGAAGTGACGCATGTATAAGGCGCGCTACTACAAGGTCGACGGCAAGAAGGGCCGAGCCCGGGCACTCCCGGACACGCTCTTCGACGGCGTCGTGAACGAGGCGGTCCTGCACCAGGTGGTGAAGGCCTACCGGGCCAACCAGCGGCAGGGCACCCACTCGGCGAAGAACCGGGCCGCGGTCTCCGGCGGGAGCCGGAAGCCATGGCGGCAGAAGGGCACGGGTCGCGCCCGACAGGGCACCATCCGCGCCGTGCAGTGGGAAGGAGGCGGCCGGGCCTTCCCGCCGATCCCCCATTCGTGGAACCAGAAGGTGCCGCGCAAGGTGCGCGCGCTCGCTCGCCGCTCGGCGTTCAACGCCCGCGCCGAGGACGAGCGCGTGGTGCTGGTGGACGGCTTCGCCATGGACGCGCCCCGGACCGCCACGCTGCGGGACTATCTGGCCACCATCGAGCTGGCGGATCGCAAGGTGCTGATTCTCACCGACGGCCTGAAGGACAACGTCTACCTCTCGGCGCGGAACATGGCGCACGTGGAGGTTCGGCCCTTCGGCGAAGAGTCCGCCTACGACATCCTGTGGGCCGATGCCGTGATCATCGAGCGCGAGGCCTTGGACCGACTCGGTGCCGCGGCCGCCGCCCCGGAGAGCGAGGAGGGCGAGGATGCGTGACGCGCGCGAAGTGATCGTGGGCCCGGTCATCACCGAGAAGTCGGCCCGGCAGATGGAGGAGCGCAACGTCTACACCTTCGTCGTGGACCGCGGGGCCAACAAGATCGAGATCGGCCAGGCGGTGGAGAGGCTGTGGGACGTGCGGGTCACCAACGTCCGCACCATGGTCTACGCCGGCAAGGCCCGGCGGGCATTCCTGGGACGGATGAGCAGGAATCGGGACATCGGCCGTCGTCCGGCGTTCAAGAAGGCGCTGGTGACGCTGGCCGAGGGTGACCACATCGAATTCTACGAAGTCGGCTGAGGACCAGAAGCCATGGCGATCAAGAAATTCAAGCCGGTGACACCGGGCACCCGGTTCCGATCGACGGTGGAAAACGTCGAGACGACCCGGCGCACCCCGGAGAAGTCCCTGGTGGAGGCGCTGCCCTCGTCGGGTGGCCGCAACCATCACGGACGGATCACGCTCCGCAGGCGGGGTGGCGGGCACAAGCGCAAGTACCGCCGCATCGATTTCCGGCGGGACAAGCTCGGTGTGCCGGGCGTGATCTCCGAGGTCGAGTACGACCCGAATCGCACGGCCAACATCGCCCTCGTCACCTACGCCGACGGCGAGAAGCGCTACATCCTGCACGTCCGGGACATGAAGGTGGGTGACCCGGTGATGGCGGGACCCGACGCCGACATCAAGCCGGGCAACGCGCTGGCCCTGGGATCGATTCCCCTGGGTACCACCGTGCACAACGTGGAGCTCAAGCCGGGCAAGGGTGGCCAGATGGCCCGCTCGGCCGGCGCCGGCGTGCAGATCGTGGCCAAGGAGGGTGAGTACGTCACCCTGCGGCTGCCCTCCACCGAGATGCGGCGGGTGCACCGGACCTGCATGGCCACGGTTGGCCAGGTGGGCAACGTGGACCACGAGCTCACTTCGGTGGGCAAGGCCGGCGCCAACCGTTGGCGGGGCCGCCGGCCCCGGGTTCGCGGTGTCGCCATGAACCCGGTGGACCATCCGCTGGGTGGTGGTGAGGGCCGCACGTCCGGCGGACGGCCGCCGGTGTCGCCGTGGGGCACCCCCGACGGCAAGAAGACGCGCAAGCGTAAGAAGCGGTCCAGCAAGTTCATCGTCCGTGGCCGCAAGCGCGGCAAGTCGACCAAGAGCTAACGGCCCGAGATCAGGAACGGTACGAGATGGCACGCAGCATCAAGAAGGGTCCGTACATCGACGACAAGCTCCTCCTCAAGGTGGAGATCATGAACTCGCGCAACGAGAAGAAGGTCGTAAAGACCTGGGCGCGTGCGTCCACGATCTCGCCCGAGTTCATCGGTCACACGGTCGCGGTGCACAACGGCAACAAGTTCATCCCCGTGTACATCACGGAGAACATGGTGGGCCACAAACTCGGAGAATTCGCCCCGACCCGGCTGTTCCGCGGTCACGGTGGCAGGCTCGCCGACAAGCGGTCCAAGCGATGAGTGCGGATCTGGAGACGCCGACGATGGAAGCCAGGGCAATCGCTCGCTACGTGCGGATGAGTCCGCGCAAGGTCCGCCTGGTGGTGGACCTCATCCGGGGGAAGAGCGTGAACGACGCCTACGCCATCCTCCAGTTCTCGAAGAAGGCGGCCGCGGAGCCGGTCTCGAAGACGCTTCGCTCGGCCGTGGCCAACGCACAGTATCGCGCGCAGGATCAGGGCGAGGTCGTCGATGCCGACGATCTGGTGGTCCGCGAGTGCTTCGTGGACGAAGGGCCGACGCTTCGCCGGTACCGTGCCGCGGCCATGGGGCGCGCGGCACCCATCCGGCGGCGCACGAGCCACATCACCGTGGTTGTGGACAGCAAGGACGCGTAGACGAATGGGACAGAAGACACACCCCACCGGGTTCCGCCTCGGAATCATCAAGGACTGGAAGTCGCGCTGGTACGCCGAGCGTGACTTTCCCCGGCTCCTCATGGAAGACGAGACGATCCGGCGCTACCTCCACCGACGGCTGGCCCACGCGGCCCTGTCGCAGGTCGAGATCGAGCGCAAGCCGAGCAAGATCGTGGTCACCATCCACACCGCGCGCCCCGGCGTGGTGATCGGAAAGCGGGGCTCGGAGGTGGACAAGCTCCGTGACGAGCTGGCCCTGATCACCAACAGCGAGATCTCGGTCAACGTCGAGGAGATCAAGCGTCCGGAGCTGGATGCCCGCCTGGTGGCGGACAACGTCGCCCATCAGTTGCGGCAACGTGTCTCCTTCCGCCGCGCCATGAAGCGCGCGGTGCAGGGGGCCATGCGTGCCGGTGCCGAGGGCATCAAGATCCAGTGCGCCGGGCGGCTCGGCGGCGCCGAGATCGCGCGCACCGAGGGGTACAACGAGGGTCGGGTGCCGCTGCACACGCTGCGGGCCGACATCGACTACGCCCAGCTTCATGCGCACACGACCTACGGCACGATCGGCGTGAAGTGCTGGATCTTCAAGGGCGAGGTGGTGGAGGAGCGGCGCGGCCGCACCTACTCCACCGGCTCATAAGGAAAGGGACGGAACGATGCTGTCGCCCAAGCGCGTCAAGTACCGGAAGAAGCACAAGGGCCGCATGCGCGGCGCCGCTCAGCGGGGCAACAAGGTGTCCTTCGGCGAGTACGGCCTGCAGGCCGCCGAGCCGGCCTGGATCACCAACCGCCAGATCGAGGCGGCCCGTGTGGCCATGACCCGCCACATCAAGCGTGGCGGAAAGGTCTGGATTCGGATTTTCCCCGACAAGCCCATCACCCAGAAGCCCGCGGAGACGCGCATGGGGAAGGGAAAGGGGAACCCCGAGGGTTGGGTGGCCGTGGTGAAGCCGGGCCGGGTCATGTTCGAGCTCGAGGGGGTCGCGGAGGACATGGCCCGCCGGGCCATGGAGCTGGCTGCAGCCAAGCTTCCCATCAAGACCCGGTTCGTGGTGCGTGAGCGCCAGATCGGGACCTGACGGAGAGGATCATGAAGGCTGAAGATATTCGCGACTGGGACAACGTGGAGATCGAGGCTCGCCTGGACGAGCTCAAGGAGGAGCGCTTCAGGTTGCGCTTCCGGAGCGCGACCATGGAGCTCGAGAACCCGAGGATCATCCGTCAGATCCGGCGTGACATCGCCCGTCTGAAGACCATCCTCCGCGAGCGCGAGCTCGCGGGCAACGATTGACCGAGCGGCATATGGCCAACACGGAAGAGAGCATCCAGGTGACCGACACCCCCAAGCGGGGGGGCCGCAAGGTCCGCGTCGGCGTCGTGGTGAGCGACAAGCAGGACAAGACCGTGACCGTGAGCGTAGCGCGCCAGTTCCCGCATCCTCTCTACAGGAAGCAGGTGAAGCGCACGAAGAAGTACCATGCCCACGACGCGGACAACGAATTCAAGGTGGGCGATGTGGTGCGGATCCAGGAGACTCGCCCGCTATCGAAGACCAAGCGCTGGCGCGTGGTCGAGCTCATCGAGCGGCCCGCGTGATCGGAGAACGACGATGATCCAGCAGGAATCGATCCTCCGGATTGCGGACAACACGGGTGCCAAGACGGCACTCTGCATCCGCGTCCTGGGTGGCTCGCGGCGTCGCTACGCCCGCGTGGGTGACGTGATCGTGGCCACGGTGAAGGACGCCATCCCCAACGCGCCCGTGAAGAAGGGCGACGTGGTGAAGGCCGTCATCGTGCGCACGAGCAAGGAGATGCGCCGGCGCGACGGGACCTACATCCGATTCGACGACAACGCCGCCGTCATTCTGAATCCCAACGGGGAGCCCCGTGGGACGCGCATCTTCGGACCCGTGGGCCGAGAGCTCCGCGAGAAGCGCTACATGAAGATCGTGTCCCTGGCCCCCGAGGTGCTGTGAGATGAAGCACAAGGACGTGGCCGCCAAGGGGCGGAAGCACAAGATCGTGAAGGGTGACCGGGTGCGCGTCATCCGTGGCAACTACCGCGAGCAGGAGGGCACGGTCCTCCGCGTGATCTCGGACAAGGATCAGGTGATCGTGGAAGGGGTCAACATGCGGAAGCGCCACCAGCGCCCCACGCAGGCGAACCCCGAGGGGGGGATCGTGAGCTTCGAGGCTCCCCTGCACATCTCCAACGTGATGCTGGTCGATCCAGCCACGGACGAGGCGAGCCGGGTTCGCGTACGCCTGGAAGAGGACGGCACCAAGGAGCGGATCGCCGTGAAGTCGGGCAATCCCATCCCGAAGCCGCATTGACGAGAAGCCATTGCACGCCGGCGGCGACGCCGGAACGCGCGAACGTGGGCGTGAGTGACGCCGCCTACGCGACCGAACCCAGATGAGCGAGCCCGATGCGCTCGCGACGAGAGACATGGAACGCACGCCCAGACTGCTGACGCACTACCACGAGCACGCCCGGCCGAAGCTGACCGAGCTGTTCGGGCTCACGAATCCCAACGAGGTGCCGCGCATCACGAAGGTGTCGGTGAACGTGGGAGTCGGCGACGCATCCAAGAACCAGAAGCTTCTGGACAGCGTCGTGGACGAGCTCGGCGCCATCACCGGCCAGAAGGCCCTGGTGACGCGGGCGCGGAAGTCCATCTCGAACTTCGGTTTGCGCGAAGGCATGCCGGTGGGAGCGTCGGTGACGCTCCGCCAGGCCCGGATGTACGAGTTCCTGGATCGCCTCGTCAGCGTGGCGATCCCCCGGATCCGTGATTTCCGCGGTCTGAACACGCGAGCCTTCGACGGTCGTGGAAACTTCACTCTCGGCGTGAAGGAGCAGATCATCTTCCCCGAGATCGACTACGACCGTGTGAACAAGATCCACGGGATGGACATCACCGTGGTGACGACGACGGACAAGGACGACCAGGCCCTGGCGCTGCTGCGCGAGATGGGCTTCCCGTTCCGGGGCGAAACGCCCGTCGTGATCGAGCAGAACGGCGGGTGAGTCCCGCAGTCATATCCAGAGACTCAGGTTTTTTGGGGGCGTAATGGCCAGGAAGGCGCTAGTCGAGAAGTCGAAGCGCGAACCGAAGTACGAGGTACGGCATCGCAACCGCTGCCAGCGGTGCGGCCGTCCGCGGGCGTATATCCGGAAGTTCGGAATCTGCCGCGTGTGCTTCCGGGAAATGTCGCTCCGCGGGGAGATCCCCGGGGTGCGCAAGTCCAGCTGGTAAGGGAACGGATACAGCCAATGATGACGGATCCCATCGCGGACATGCTGACGCGCATCCGGAACGCCGGCCAGGCCGGACACCGGTGGGCGGACATGCCCGTATCCAAGCTGAAGGCCGAGGTGGCCCGCCTCCTGAAGGAGAGCCACTTCGTATTCGACTACAAGATCCTGGACGACGGCCGGCACGGCGTCCTCCGGGTGTATCTCAAGTATCACGACGGCGAGCCGATCATCCGGCACCTGGAGCGCGTTTCGCGGCCCGGGCGGAGGCACTACGTCGGCGTGGACGAGATCCCCTCGGTCCGCAACGGGCTCGGTATGGCGATCCTGTCCACGTCCCGTGGCCTGCTCTCGGATCGCTCGGCGCGCCAGGAGGGCGTGGGCGGTGAGCTCATGGCCCTGGTCTGGTAAGGGAGTCGACGGAACGATGTCACGAATCGGCAAGCAGCCCGTGGCGGTGCCCAAGGGCGTGGACGTGGCGCTGGACGGCGCCACCCTCAAGGTGAAGGGCCCCAAGGGCGAGCTCAGCATGACCGTTCATCCGGAGATGTCGGTCGCCATCGAGGATGGCGAGGTCCGGGTGAGCCGCCCGTCGGACGTGCAACGCCATCGCGCGCTTCACGGCCTGACCCGGTCGCTGGTGGCCAACATGGTGGAGGGCGTGACCCAGGGCTTCAGCCGCACGCTGGAAATCGTGGGGGTGGGGTACCGGGCCGACAAGCGGGGCAACAGCCTGACGCTGGCCCTCGGGTATTCGCACCCCATCGAGTTCGATCCGCCGGCGGGAATCGATGTGGAGGTCCCCAACCAGACCACCATCGTGGTCCAGGGGGCAGACAAGCAGCTGGTGGGCCAGGTGGCCGCGGAGATCCGGGGCTTCCGGCCGCCGGAGCCATACAAGGGCAAGGGAGTCCGGTACCAGGGCGAGCAGGTCCGCCGCAAGGCCGGCAAGACCGCTGGGGCATGACGATGAGTGTCTTTTCGAAGCAGAAGAAGTCGCGCCGCACCGCGCGTGTGCGCCGCCACCGACGGATCCGGAAGAAGATCGCCGGCACGGCGGAGCGGCCGCGTCTCGTGGTGTACCGGTCCCTGAGGAACATCGAGGGACAGCTGGTGGACGACGGGGCTGGACGCACGCTGGCGGGACTGAGCACGCTGGACCCCGAACTCCGGGGATTCGAGGCCGAGGGGCAGAACCGCAAGGTGGAGCACGCCTTCGCCGCGGGGAAGAAGCTCGGCGAGCGAGCCCGGGAGATGGGGATCGAGGCCGTCGTCTTCGATCGTGGCGGCTACAAGTACCACGGCCGGGTGAAGGCCTTCGCTGAAGGCGCCCGTGAGGGAGGACTGAAGTTCTGATGGCCAAAGACAGAAAGCAGAGCCGGGGTCGCGACTCCGAACTGGTCGAGAACGTCATCCACATCAACCGGGTGGCGAAGGTGGTGAAGGGCGGACGTCGCTTCTCCTTCTCCGCCCTGGTGGCGGTCGGGGACCAGAACGGCAAGGTGGGCGTCGCCCTCGCCAAGGCCAACGAGGTGGCCGAGGCCATCCGCAAGTCGTTCGAGCAAGCCCGCCGGAACATGGTTCAGGTTCCCGTGGTCAACGGCACGCTTCCCCACGAGATCGTGGGCGAGTGGGGCGCCGGACGCGTGATGCTCCGACCGGCCGCCCCCGGTACCGGGGTGATCGCCGGTGGACCGGTGCGCGCCGTGCTCGAGGCGGCCGGTGTGAGCGACGTGCTCACCAAGAGCCTCGGGACCAACAACCCCATCAACGTGGTGCGCGCCACCATGCACGGCCTCACCCACCTGGTGACGGCCGAGCAGGCCGCCGCCGAGCGCGGCGTGGCCGTGGAGACCCTGGGAGTGATCCGCAATGGCTAAGAAGAAACAGGCCACACTCGAGATCACGCAGGTCCGAAGCCGTTCGGGGCGGCCCGAGAAGCACCGCCGCACCCTGGAGGCACTCGGCCTCAAGCGACACCAGCAGAGTGTCGTTCACGACGACACGCCGGCCATCCGCGGGATGGTGCGGCAGGTGAGCCACCTGGTCTCGGTTCGCGAGATCGAGGGCTGAAGAGGAACACGACGATGGCGGAACTTCATGACCTGAGCCCGGCCTCCGGCTCCCACCGCGACCGCAAGCGGGTGGGACGAGGGCCCGGCTCCGGCACCGGCAAGACCGCGGGTCGCGGCGAGAAGGGGCAGAAGGCCCGGAGTGGCGGGTCCATCCCGCCTGGCTTCGAAGGCGGGCAGATGCCCCTGCACCGGCGCCTCCCCAAGCGGGGCTTCCACAACCGCAACCGGGTGGAGTACCAGGTTGTGAACGTGGGTGACCTGATCCGCATGGACGGCGACGTGACCCCGGAGTCGCTCAGAGACGCAGGGCTGGTGCGCTCGTCGCGCCACCCGGTGAAGATCCTGGGTGACGGCGAAGTGGAGAAGGCGTTTACCGTGACGGCGCATGCCTTCAGCGGGAGCGCGCGTGAGAAGATCGAGGGCGCCGGCGGCACGGTCACCGTGCTCGGTGCCGAGGATCAGGGCTGACCGTCGATGGACAACTGGCTCGGGAAACTCTGGCGATCTCCGGAGGTCCGCGAGAAGCTGACCTTCACCGTATTCATCCTCCTCATCTACCGGATCGGCGCGCACGTCACCGTTCCGGGCCTCGACGTGGGGGTGCTGCGGGAGCAGTTCGGCCAGCTCCAGGGCACGCTGTTCGGGGTCTACGACATGTTCGTGGGCGGAGGCCTGTCCAGGGCCACCATCTTCGCCCTGGGCATCATGCCGTATATCTCGGCGTCCATCATGTTCCAGCTCCTGGCTGCCGTCTTCCCCACGGTGGAGAAGATGCAGAAGGAGGGGGACGACGGACGTAAGAAGCTGACCCAGTGGACGCGCTACGTCACCGTGGGGCTGGCGGCCATGCAGGCCTACGGCTACGCGGCCTTCCTGCAGAGCTTCCAGGGCGCGGTCCGGAACCCCGGGTTCGGCTTCACCTTCACCACCGTGGTGGCGCTGACCGTGGGCGCGGTGTTCGTGATGTGGCTCGGTGAGCAGATCACCGACCGCGGCGTGGGCAACGGCATGAGCCTGCTCATCTTCTTCAGCATCATCGAGGGCTTCCCCGGCGCCCTGGCGCGCACCTGGGAGTCCTTCCGCCTGAACGAGATCGGCATCTTCTCGCTGGTGGCGCTCCTGGCGGTGGTGGTGGGCGTCAGCGCCGGCGTGGTGGCCATGACCATGGCGGCCCGCAAGATTCCGGTGCAGATCCCGCGCAAGGTGGTGGGGCGCGGGCGCATCCGCGAGGGCCAGAAGAGCTTCATTCCGCTGCGCGTGAACTCGGCGGGCGTGATGCCCATCATCTTCGCCCAGTCGTTCATCATCGTGCCCGGTACCATCGCCGCCTTCAGCAAGATGGGATGGCTGTCGAACCTGGCCCAGATCTTCCAGCCCAACAACTGGGTCTACTACGTCACGTACTCCATCCTCATCCTCTTCTTCACCTACTTCTACACCGCCATCATCTTCAACCCGGTGGATCTGGCGGAGAACCTGAAGAAGCAGGGGGCGTTCATTCCCGGCGTGAAGCCCGGCGCCCGCACGGCGGAGTACATCGACCGCATCCTGACGCGCATCACGCTGCCCGGATCCATCTACCTGGCCATCCTGGCGCTGCTGCCCTTCTGGATCGTCGACCTCTTCGGCATCCAGGCCTTCTACTTCGGCGGCACGAGCCTGCTCATCGTGGTGGGCGTCGGCCTGGATACCGTTCAGCAGATCCAGCAGCTCCTGCTGGTGCGCCACTACGACGGCTTCATGAAGAAGGGTCGTGTGAAGATGCGTGGCCGCCAGCGCTACATGTGATCGGCGGGCGATGATCGTGATCCTGCTGGGCCCCCCGGGGGTCGGGAAGGGGACCCAGGGAGTCCTGCTTTGCGAAGCCCTGGGTCTCACCCACCTGTCCACCGGGGATCTCCTGCGGGCCGCCCGGCGGGAGGGCACGCCGCTGGGGAAGAAGGCCCAGGGGTACATGGACCGCGGCGAGCTGGTCCCCGACGACGTCATCATCGGGATGGTGCGGGAGGCTCTCGAGGCGCTGCCGCCCGACGGCGGCGTCGTCTTCGACGGCTTTCCCCGCACGGTGCCACAGGCCGAGGCACTGGACCGGGTCCTGGCCGAGCTCGGACGTTCGGTGCACCGGGTGGTGGTGCTGCAGGCCGACGACGAGACCCTCGTCAAGCGGCTTTCGGGGCGCAGGAGTTGTCCGGAGTGCGGTGCCGTCTACAACGTGCACTTCAATCCACCTGCGGCCGAAGGCATCTGCGACCGGTGCTCCCATGCCCTGGTGCACCGGGCCGACGACGCCCCGGAGACGGTGCGCAACCGGCTCGACGTGTACCGCGAGTCGACCGAGCCCCTGATCCGCTTCTACGAGGGGCACGCGGCACCGGTTCGGTACGTGGAGGGTGACCAGGCGGTGGAGGAGGTCCAGTCGGCCATGCGTCGGGCGGTGGAAGAGGGATGATCCATCTGCGCTCCCAGGCGGAGATCGCCGCCATCGCTCGCGGCGGAGCCATCATCGGCCAGCTCTTCCAGGAGCTGGAGCCTCGCGTGGCTCCGGGGATTTCGACCGAGGCGCTGGACCGGTTCTGCGAGGACTTCATCCGGTCCTTCGAGGGCGCGGAGCCGGCCTTCAAGGGCCTGTACGGGTTCCCGGGGGCCGTGTGCATCTCCCTCAACGAGGAGATCGTGCACGGGATTCCGAGTCCGGACCGCACCCTGGCCGAGGGCGACAACGTCTCGGTGGACGTCGGGGTCCGTCGCGACGGTTGGTGCTCGGACTCGGCCTGGACCTTCGGCGTGGGTGAGGTGAACGAGGACACCGCGTCGCTCCTCGACGTCACGGAGCGGTCTCTGGCCAACGCCATCGAGGCCGCGGTGCCCGGGAAGCACGTGGGGGACATCGGCGCCGCTGTGGTGGCGACGGTGCAGGGCTCCGGCCTGGGAATCGTGCGGGACCTGGTGGGGCACGGCGTGGGTCGCGAGGTCCACGAGGAACCCCAGGTCCCCAACGTGGGGCGTGCGGGGTACGGCCCCCTCCTGCGGGCAGGCATGGTGCTGGCCATCGAGCCCATGCTCAGCCTGGGGACGGACCGGATCCGCACGTTGGAGGACGGATGGACCGTGATCACCGCCGACCGCAGCCGGTCGGCGCATTTCGAGCACACGGTGGCCATCACGGAGGACGGCCCGCAGATCCTCACCGCGGCCGGTCGAGAAGCTCCGACCACGGCCTCGTGAGAAGGGGCGGGCCCGCTGGTCGAATCCGTTGTCCTGACGCCTTGAAGGGGCGTGGGGCAGTCGTTATAGTAATAAGCTCTGCCAGAAACGGACGTGGAGTGCGTTCACATGAAGGTTCGTAGCAGCGTCAAGCCGATTTGCGAGCATTGCAAGGTGATCCGCCGCCGAGGGGTGGTGCGGATCATCTGCAGCCGCAATCCGAAGCACAAGCAGCGGCAGGGATAACCCATGGCTCGTATTGCAGGCGTCGACCTCCCCAGGGGAAAGCGGATCGAGGTCGCTCTCACCTACATCTACGGCATCGGCGATTCCCGGGCTCGCGACATCCTGGAGGCCACGGGGATCAACCCCGATCTCCGGACGCACGAGCTGGGAGACGAAGAGGTCAATCGCCTCCGCCGCCAGATCGAGGGCAACTACAAGGTCGAGGGTGCGCTGCGCACCGAGGTGTCCATGAACATCAAGAGGCTCATGGACATCGGCTGCTACCGTGGCCTCCGCCATCGGCGAGGTCTGCCGGTCCGGGGTCAGCGGACGCACACCAACGCCCGTACGCACAAGGGGGGCCGCCGGCCCATCGCCGGAAAGAAGAAGGCCCCCAAGAAGTAGCGTAGCACCGCGCACGCCGGGACGGGTTCCCGGTGGGCGTGTTTCCTGGATGCGGCGTCCCGGCGACCCAGGAGTCGCGGACTCGCCGCATCCACGTTTGTTCGCCAGGTCTGACGAGGGAAGGAAACGTGGCCAAGGGTAAGCCAACCCGCACGAAGCGCACCAAGAAGGTGGTGGAAGCGGACGGCGTCGCACACATCAAGGCGACGTTCAACAACACCATCATCACCATCACGGACAGCACCGGAAACGCCGTGGTCTGGGGCAGCGCCGGCAAGGCCGGCTTCAAGGGCTCCAAGAAGTCCACGCCGTTCGCTGCGACCGTGGCCGCCGAGCAGGCGGGCCGCGAGGCCGTGAGCATGGGTGTCAAGCGTGTGGCCGTCCGGGTGCAGGGTCCCGGATCGGGCCGCGAGTCCGCGATTCAGGCTCTGGCGTCCGCCGGGCTGCACATCAAGTCGATCCAGGATGTGACGCCCCTTCCGCACAATGGGTGCCGGCCCCCGAAGAAGCGCCGCGTCTAACTGAGGTTCCAGGATGGCTCGATATACCGGTCCGGTTTGCAAGCTCTGCCGCCGTGAGGGGCAGAAGCTCTTCTTGAAGGGGATCAAGTGCTACACGGAGAAGTGCCCGGTGGACCGGCGCACCTATCCGCCCGGTCAGCACGGTCCCGCGCAGGCGCGTCGCCGCAAGCAGTCCGACTACGCGACGCAGCTGCGGGAGAAGCAGAAGGTGAAGCGGATGTACGGCATGCACGAGAGGCAGTTCCGCTCCCTCTTCGAGCAGGCGAACCAGCAGCAGGGCGTGACGGGTGAGAACCTGCTCGTCCTGCTGGAGTCGCGCCTGGACAACGTCATCTTCCGCATGGGCTTCGCGGCCAGCCGGAACCAGGCCCGCCAGTTGGTGCGCCACCGGCACGTGGAGGTGAACGGCCACCCGGTGGACGTTCCCAGCTATCGGGTGCGGCAGGGAGACGAGATCGCCATCCGTGGCGCATCCCGGGACATGGCGGTGGTCCAGGGCAGCCTGGAGTCCCGCACCCGCCCCTCCATGGTGGAGTGGCTGACGCTGGACGAGAAGAACCGAGTGGGTCGTGTGGTCCGGAAGCCCACCCGCCAGGACATCCCCATGGCGGTGCAGGAGCAGCTCATCGTGGAGCTCTACTCCAAGTAATCGGACGACGGACCCACGGGGATGGACGTCCCGGGGGGTCCGCAGCCAACGGAGTTCCCAGTGCCGAGGCACGAGGAGGATATTGTGGAGATCGATCTGATCGGATTGGTGCTTCCCGAGCGCATCGAGGCCGCGGAGACGTCGGAGGACGGGCGCACCGCCCGCTTCGTCGTTGAGCCGCTCGAGCGCGGCTTCGGGCATACGTTGGGCAATTCCGTCCGGCGAGTCCTCCTGTCGTCGCTGCGGGGGTCCGCCGTATGGGCGTTCCGCATCGACGGCGTGGTGCACGAGCACCAGACCATCCAGGGCGTGGTGGAGGACGTCCATCAGGTCATCCAGAACCTCAAGGCTCTGGTGGTCATGCTGGACCCCGATGTCGAGGACGCCGTGCTGGAGATCCGCGCCGAGGAGAGCGGCCCGGTGACCGCCGGCATGATCCAGGCGCCCTCCGGCGTGGAGGTCCTGGACGACGACCACCACATCCTGACCCTGCAAGAAGACCGCACGCTCAACATCGAGCTCTACGTCAACAAGGGCCGTGGCTTCGTCCTCGCCGAGCAGCACGAGCTGCCTCGGGGCGCTCCCGTGGATCTGGTGCGCATCGATGCCATCTACAACCCGGTTCGGCGCGCCAACTTCAACGTGGAGGAGACCCGGGTCGGCCAGCGGACCGACTTCGACCGTCTGACCCTGCACGTGGAGACCGACGGCTCGGTGGATCCCGAGGATGCGGTCCGCTACGCCGCCGCCCTGGTGCGGAAGCACCTGGAGTACATGCTCTATTTCGGCGAGGGCGGCATTCCCCAGGCGACGCCTCCGGGCGCCGTGGCGGTGCCGGAGCGCCTCCAGGACCTCTTCGCCCGGCCCATCGAGGACCTGGCGGAGCTGAGCGTGCGGTCCCGGAACTCGCTCCAGAAGGAGAACATCCGCACGCTCGGTGATCTCGTGCAGAAGACCGAAGACGAGATGCTCGCCATCGAGAACTTCGGCAAGAAGTCGCTGAAGGAGATCGCCGACTTCCTGGACGATCACGGGCTGCGGTTCGGGATGCGCCTCGAGGCAGGCGACGACGGTCAGCTCTATTTCGTGGACGAGGCGGAGGAAGCCGAAGAGGCCGCCGAGGCCGAGTAAGGCGATCCTCCCAGCGCACATCGGATTACCATGCGTCATCGCAAGAAGGGTAGAAAGCTCTCGCGGACCGCCAGCCACCGGCGGGCCACGTTGCGGAACATGGCTCAGAACCTGTTCCGCCACGGGCGAATCGAGACGACCACGGCCAAGGCGAAGGAGCTGCGTCCGTACGCGGAGAGGCTGATCACGCTGGCCAAGCGCGGCGACCTCCATGCCCGCCGGTTGGTGGCGGCGCGCATCGGCGATCGCAACGTCGTGGGGGCGCTCTTCGACGAGATCGCACCTCGCTACACCGAGCGTCCCGGTGGCTACACGCGGATTCTGAAGTTGGGGGCCCGCAAGGGCGACGCGGCGGAGATGTCGCTGATCGAGTTGGTGGATTAAGTTGTCCCGCGTTCGATCATCGGAACATCCCATCAAAGGAACGGCGGAAATGGCCCAGAGCGGATCGCGGAGGGGAGCTTCGAACCTCGGAATCCCCCTCATGCTCCTCAGCTTCATACTTCTCGGCGGATTCCTGTACTGGCTGTACATCACTGCGGTGCCGACGGAGCCCGCCGTGACAGAGCAGGCCGACTCCACCGCGGCGGACATGACCGCCATCGCGGCGGACCCCGGCTCCCTGGCCATCGATGCAAGTCAGTACGAGGGTCAGACCGTACGGCTGCCGGCGCTCGAAGTGGCCGCGGCGGTGGGCCGGAGGGCGTTCTTCCTGAATCTGACGGACCAGACGCCGTTTCTGGTGCGCATGGACTCCGCGTTGGTGGCGCGGGGTATGACCGTGCCCACGGGTCGCGTCCGGGTGGTCGGGGACGTGGTTCCCATGACGGACAGCATCATCACGCAGTGGACGTCGGCGGGTGACATCACCGAGGGGGATCGCCCGGTGGTGGAGTTCGCCACCCACTTCATTCTGGCACATCAGGTGCAGTCGGCTCCGCCCGCTGGCGACGGATCGTCCGGCGGCAACTGACGCACCGAACGACAGGACAGACGGAATCATGGCTCGAGTGTGCTACGTGTGTGGCAAGCGCCCCGCTACGGGGAACAACGTGAGTCACGCGAACAACCGGACGAAGCGTCGTTGGCTTCCGAACCTGCAGACGGCGCGCATCGTCGATGCCGACGGCACCCGCAAGCGTGTGCGCGTATGCACCTCGTGCATCTCTGCCGGGAAGATCCGCAAGGCTCCCCCCGTGAAGGCCGGGGCCTGAGGCAGGGCGTCCGTATCCATCCGTCCTACGACGCCCCCGGCCGCCGCGCGCGCGCCGGGGGCGTCGCGCGTTCGGGGTCCTCACTCAGGGCTGGCGTCGCGGGCGTGTTCCTTGCAGCGTCGGTTGGGGCTGGGCCGTCGACGTCGATTCCCCCCGTATCGTGGGCATCCGGTGAGCGCACAGCGTACACGTGATCTCGATCGAATCCGCCGGGCCCTCGCGGCCGGGGCGGAGGCCGTGCGGCCCTTCACGCCGGGCCAGGTGGCGTTTCGGACCAAGGAAGCGCGCAACGACCCGGTCACCGAGGCGGACCTGGCCGTGGACCGGGTGCTGCGGGAGCTCCTGCCCGGGGACGACGAAGGCTGGCTCTCCGAGGAGACCCGGGACGATCCCGTGCGCCTGGAGCGTCGGCGTGTCTGGGTCGTGGATCCCCTCGACGGAACCCGCGAGTTCGTGGAAGGGATCCCGGAGTGGTGTATCTCGGTCGGGCTTCTGGAGGACGGGCAGGCCGTGGCGGGCGGAATCTTGAATCCCGCCACCGGGGAGCTCGTTCTGGGATCGGTGGAGACCGGCATCGTGGCCGGGGGTGGCGACGCGGCGGACACACGGGTCGCCGGCCTCTCCGGAGCTCGTGTGCTGGCGAGCCGCAGTGAGGTGAAGCGCGGAGAGTGGGCCGGCTTCCAGGAATCCGATTTCGAGGTGGTTCCCTGCGGGTCGGTCGCCTACAAGCTCGGGCTGGTCGCCGCGGGCCGGGCCGACGCCACGTGGACCCTTGTTCCCAAGCACGAATGGGACGTGGTGGCCGGTGTCGCGCTCATCCGCGCCGCGGGCCTGGTCGCCATGCACGCCGACGGGTCGCCTCCGCGTTTCAATCGGCCTTCGCCCCTGCTGTCGAACCTGCTGGCGGGACCCGCGACACTCCTGGAGGACCTGCTGGCGCGCCTGCAGGGAGATCACCCCGCCGCCGCTGCCGATTGAAAGCCGTTGCCGGCCCGTTCATATTCACACACCCATCCCTCCCCGCAATCCCCCACCCCCATGAACAAGACGGACACCGTGGAACGCCGTTTCCGCGACGACGAGGTGACCTTCGGCGTCGTCGGCATGGGCTACGTAGGCCTGCCTCTGGCGGTGGAGGCCGCGGGCCAGGGGATCAAGGTCCTGGGGCTGGACATCAATCAGTCGGTGGTGGAGGCCATCAACGACGGCCGCAGCCACATCCAGGACGTGCCGGAGTCGCGCGTGGCCGAGCTGGTTCGGTCGGGGCGCCTGGAGGCGACCCACGAGATGGAGCGTCTCGCCGAGTGCGACGTCGTGTCCATCTGCGTCCCCACCCCGCTCTCCAAGACCCGTGATCCGGACATCTCCTTCATCATGGCCTCCACGGAGGCCGTGGCCAGACACCTGGTGGACGGCCAGCTCATCGTGCTGGAGTCCACCACCTATCCCGGGACCACGCGGGAGATCCTCTTGCCGGCTCTGGAGGCCACGGGGCGGACGGTGGGAGAGGACTTCTTCCTCTGCTTCAGCCCGGAGCGGGTCGATCCCGGCAACCCGGTCTGGAGCACGCGAAACACACCCAAGGTGATCGGGGGCATCACCGAGCGTTGCACCCGGGTGGGCTGCGCCTTCTACGAGCGCTTCATCGAGACCATGGTTTCGGTGTCCTCGTCGGAGGCCGCCGAGCTCACCAAGATCCTGGAGAACACCTTTCGGGCGGTGAACATCGGCCTGGTCAACGAGACGGCGCTGATCGCGGACCGTCTGGGCGTCGACGTCTGGGAGGTCATCGAGGCCGCGGCCACCAAACCCTTCGGCTTCATGAAGTTCCTGCCGGGACCGGGGCTCGGAGGCCACTGCATTCCCGTGGATCCCCACTACCTGTCCTGGAAGATGCGCACGCTGAATTACCGCACGCGCTTCATCGATCTGGCCTCGGAGGTGAACGCCGAGATGCCTCTGTTCGTGGTGGGCAAGGTCCAGGACGCGCTCAACCGCCACCGCAAGGCCGTCAACGGATCCCAGGTGCTGGTTCTGGGCGTCGCCTACAAGAAGGACATCGACGACGTGCGAGAGTCCCCGGCGCTGGACGTGATCCGCCTGCTCGAGGCCGATGGCGCTCAGGTGAGCTACCATGATCCGCACGTTCCCTCGGTGGTGGAGGATGGCCACCGCTGGGACTCGGTGGCGCTGACGCCCGACGCTCTGGCCGCTGCCGACGTGGTCGTCATCGTCACCGACCACTCGGACTTCGACTTCGACGTCATCTTCGAACAAAGCCGTGCCCTGGTGGACGCCCGTCACGCCGTGACCCGGGAGACCGGGCGTCGGGGCGGCCGCTGGATCGTGAAGTGGTGAAGCCTGGCGCCTGCCACCCCGGTACCCTGCCTCGATGACTCGCTACCACAAGACCCATCTGGACCAACTGGAGTCGGAGGCGATCTTCGTGCTCCGGGAGGTGTCGGCCCAGTTCGAGCGTCCGGTGATGCTCTTCTCCGGCGGCAAGGACTCCATCGTCATGGTCCATCTCGCCCGCAAGGCGTTCTGGCCGGGGCCCCTGCCGTTTCCGCTCATGCACATCGACACGGGGCACAATTTTCCCGAGACGCTGGAATTCCGGGACCGGCTCGTGGAGCAGGTTGGGGCAGAGCTGGTGGTGCGCTCGGTGCAGGACTCCATCGACGAGGGCCGGGTCAAGGAGGAGCACGGGCCCCACGCGAGCCGCAACGCTCTCCAGACGGTGACGTTGCTGGACGGACTGGAGGCCCTCAGGGTGGATGCCGCCATCGGCGGTGGCCGGCGCGACGAGGAGAAGGCTCGAGCCAAGGAGCGCTTCTTCTCGCATCGGGATGCCTTCGGACAGTGGGATCCCCGCAATCAGCGCCCCGAGCTCTGGAACCTGTTCAACGGCCGCAAGAACCCCGGCGAGCACTTCCGGGTCTTCCCTCTCTCCAACTGGACCGAGATGGACGTCTGGCAGTACGTGGCCCGGGAGGAGATCGAGCTGCCGTCTCTCTACTTCGCCCACGAGCGTGAGGTGGTCGAGCGGGAAGGCGTGCTTCTGGCCCGAACGGAGTTCCTGTGGCCGGTGGACGGGGAGCAGCCCGAGCTGCTCACGATACGCTTCCGCACCATCGGTGACGCGACCTGCACGGGCGCAGTGCGCTCCGACGCTTCCACGGTGGAGGACATCATCCACGAAGTGGCGTCGGCGCGGGTCACGGAGCGGGGTGGACGGTCCGACGACAAGCGGTCGGAAGCCGCCATGGAAGATCGCAAGCGGCAGGGGTATTTCTGATGTCCGACGCCAGGAACCCCTACCGCGAGATGGACCTGCTGCGGTTCACCACGGCCGGGAGCGTGGACGACGGCAAGAGCACCCTGATCGGGCGACTCCTCTACGACACCAAGTCCATCTTCGAGGACCAGTTGGAGGCCGTGGAGCGGGCGAGCCGCACCCACGGCGAGGAAGCGGTCAACCTGGCGCTCCTCCTGGACGGGCTGCGCGCGGAGCGCGAGCAGAAGATCACCATCGACGTGGCCTACCGCTACTTCGCGACGCCCAAGCGGAAGTTCATCATCGCCGACACGCCCGGGCACGTGCAGTACACCCGCAACATGGTCACCGGCGCGTCCACGGCGGAGCTGGCGGTGGTGCTCATCGATGCCCGCAAGGGTGTGCTGACGCAGTCGCGCCGCCACGGCTTCATCGCGTCACTGCTGGGGATTCCGCACCTGGTGGTGGCGGTCAACAAGATGGACCTGGTCGACTGGCGGGAGGACGTCTTCGAGGAGATCGTCGGCAGCTACCGGGAGTTCTGCGAGAAGCTCGACGTCACGGACATCACCTTCATCCCCCTGTCGGCGCTGGAGGGGGACAACGTGGTGGAGCCCAGCGAGCGCATGCCCTGGTACCAGGGGAGCACCCTTCTCCATCACCTGGAGAACGTGAGTATCGGCGCGGGACGCAATCTCCTGGACTTCCGGTTCCCCGTGCAGTGCGTGATCCGACCCAACCAGGACTTCAGGGGATTCGCGGGGCGTGTGGCGTCGGGCACGCTGCAACCCGGTGAAGACGTGGTCGTGCTGCCGTCGGGTCGGGCGACCCGGATCCGCACCATCGAGACCTCCGACGGACCGGTGCAGGAGGCCGTGGCCGGGGACTCCGTGGTCCTGACCACCGAGGACGAGGTGGACATCTCCCGCGGGGACATGGTGGTACGGACCATGAACCTGCCCCGGGTGGGCACCCGCTTCGAGGCCATCGTCTGCTGGATGAACGAGGAGCCGCTCCAGCCGCGTCGCGAGTACGTGCTCATGCACACGACCCGCCAGGTCTCGGCGCGCGTGGACCGGCTGGTCTACCGGATCAACGTGGACACCCTCCACCGGGAGGAGGCCGAACAGCTCGGACTCAACGACATCGGCCGGGTACAGATCGAGACGGCGAAGCCCGTCTTCTTCGATCCGTATCGCAACAACCGGCAGACCGGCGGCTTCATCCTGGTGGACCGCCACACCAACGTGACCGTGGGCGCGGGCATGATCCGGGGCGAGGTGCGCACGCCTCCCCGGACGCCCGGCGAACGGCCATCGTCGCCCGACGTGGTGTGGGAGGGCTGGAACGTGCCCAGGTCCGAGCGCGAGGCCCGCAATCGTCACCGGCCCGCGGTGGTCTGGTTCACGGGGCTGTCGGGCGCGGGGAAGTCCACCGTGGCCCGGGCCGTGGAGCGTCGTCTCTTCGATCGGGGCCTGCACACCATGTATCTGGACGGCGACCAGGTGCGGCACGGGTTGTGCGGCGATCTGGGGTTCTCGGCGGAGGACCGCACCGAGAACATTCGCAGGGTGGGTGAGGTGGCTCGGCTCTTCTACGAGCACGGCAACGTGGTGCTGTGCGCCTTCGTGTCGCCCTACGAGGCCGATCGACGCCGCGTGCGGGAGCTCTTTCCGGAGGGCGCCTTCTTCGAGGTCCACGTGCACGTCGGGCTGGACGAGGCGCGCCGACGGGATCCCAAGGGCCTCTACGCCCGAGCCGAGGCCGGTGAGCTTCAGGGCCTCACCGGCGTGGACGCGCCGTACGAGGCGCCGGAGCGGCCGGCGCTGGTGCTGGACAGCGAGCGCCTGCAGCCCGGAGAGGCCGCCGAGCGCGTGCTCGAACTGCTGGACGAAGCCGGGATCACTCTTTCGGACTGACGGCGGGAGACGAACCATGCACAGCACTCCACGACGGGTGGAGAAACCCTGGGGATACGAGCTCATCTGGGCCGACACGGATCTCTACGTGGGCAAGATCCTGCACATCAATGCAGGCGAGGCCCTCTCGCTCCAGTACCACGAGCAGAAGGACGAGACCATCTGCGTGCTCTCCGGAGAGATGCTCTTCGTGGCCGGCCCGTCGGCCGACGAGCTGAGCGAGCACCGCATGAAGGCCGAGGACGCGTTCCGCGTCACCCCGGGCACGGTCCACCGCATGGTGGCCGTGACGGACTGCGACGTCCTGGAGGCGTCGACTCCCCATCTGCAGGATGTCGTGCGGCTGGACGACCGCTACGGTCGCAGCAGCGACGACCCCTATTGAGGGCGGGGAAGGGAACCCGGAGGGCCGAGCGCCCGTACAGGCAACGCATGAGAGAGCCGTGGGGAATCGGGGGGCGCCTTCGGGTGCTGCTGTGGGTCGGCGCCGCGGGCGCCGTCCTGGCGGGCTGCGTGGACGCCAACGCCGACGCCAACGCCGTTCGGCGGGGAGACGTGGCGTTCGCCGCCGACTCCCTCGAGGAAGCCATCGCCGAATATCGCCTCGCGGTGCTGAATCGTGGAGACGATCCGTCGACGCTGGCCCGCGCGGCCCACACCTACGCCGAGCTCGGTCGGGTGGACGAGGCCGCCGACTTCTACAGCCGGGCCATGACCATCGACCCCGCCTGGGCCGACGAGGCGGCCGCCGATCTGATGCACCTGGCCCGGGAGGCCTCGCGCCGCCAGGACCGCTTCCGCATGGCCACCGCGGTTCAGAAGGCCCTGGAGTTCCGGCCCGGCATCGGCCTGGGAGAGCTGGCCCTGCCTCTGGCGCGGCACTACTTCCGCAACGGAGAGTTCGGACGTGCGCTGCCGCTCTACACCCGGGCGCTGGCGGCGGCCGACTCCGTGCCGCGCATCCTCTTCGAGATCGCCCAGGCCCACGAGGAGATCGGAGACTGCCAGCGGGCGCTGGTCTATTTCGAGCAGTACCGCGAGGTGGCCTCCAGGTCGCAGCGCGACGAGACCAACTGGCACATCGGCTCGTGCGCGTTGCGGGTGGCCCGTGAGCTGCGCAGCCAGGGCCAGGCCTCGTCGTCCGAGCTGGAAGAGGCCCTGTCCCTGGTGAACCGGACCATCGAGGTCGGCGAGCCCCGGAACGTCCAGGGGCAGGCCTGGTTCGAGCGGGGTGAGATCCAGGCCGCCATGGGCGAGTGCACCGCCGCCATGGAGTCCTTCGCCCAGGTCCGCCTGGTGGAGGCGACCGGGGGGAGCGCTCTGGTGAAGCAGGCCCAGGACCGCTACGACCGCATCCGCTTCGGACGGGGGCTGGACCGCTTCCGGGAGAGCGGCGCCTGCTACTGACCGGCTCGCCAGCACCCTCAACGAAAGCGACGGCCGGTCGGGGCTGGACCCGTTGGAGTCGAGTGGCGATGCTTCATGGCTCGCAATGTGTGCACTCCAGCCCCAGGTGATTCGACGTGGCCGTCCCCTTGCTGGACCTGACCGCCCAGTACCAGGCCCTGCGTGAGGAGCTCGACGCCGCGGTGTCGCGGGTCGTGCGTTCGCAGGGGTTCGTGCTGGGACCCGAGGTCGAGGCCTTCGAGGAGGCCATGGCCCAGTATCTGGGCGTGGCGCATGCGGTCGGGGTCGCCAGCGGCACCGATGCCCTCCTCCTCCCGCTCATGGCCCTGGAGCCGGAGCCGGGCGACGAGGTCGTGGTGCCCGCATTCACCTTCTTCGCCACGGCGGGTGCGGTGTGGAACGCCGGCTTTCGTCCGGTCTTCTGCGATGTCGATCCGGTGACCTTCAACGTGTCGGCGGCGACGCTGTCCGCCGCGTGGACGCCCCGGACCCGCGCGGTGATCCCGGTCGATCTCTTCGGACAGATGGCGCCCATGGAGGACATCCTGCCCCTGGCGCGGGACCGCGGAGCGGTGGTCCTCGAGGACGCGGCCCAGGCGGTGGGCGCGCGCCGCGAGATCGAGGGGGCCTCCGTCATGGCGGGTGCGGTGGCGCCGGTGACGGCGTTCTCGTTCTTTCCCACCAAGAACCTCGGGGGATTCGGTGACGGGGGCATGGTCACCGCCCTCGACGGCGATCTGGCCGAGCGGGTCCGCAAGCTGCGGGTGCACGGCGGACGCCAGATGTACCACCACGAGCTGGTGGGGACCAACTCCCGTCTGGACGCCCTGCAGGCTGCGGTCTTGCGGGCCAAGCTCCCGCATCTCGACCAATGGGCCGCCGCCCGGCGTGAGAACGCCTGCCGGTACGAGGAGCTGCTGGCCGACGTGCCGGAGGTGCTCACGCCCACGGTGGCCGAGGGCAACTTCCACGTGTACAACCAGTACACCGTGAGGGCGAGACGCCGGGA
This sequence comes from uncultured Gemmatimonadales bacterium, assembly GCA_963809895.1. GTDB lineage: Bacteria > Gemmatimonadota > Gemmatimonadetes > Longimicrobiales > Gaopeijiaceae > Gaopeijia. The sequence continues at coordinate 257,139 of CAWELD010000003.1, forward strand.
CGAGCTCCGGGCGTTCCTCAACGAGCGTGGCATCGGCTGCGGCGTGTACTACCCCGTGCCGTTGCACCTGCAGGCCTGCTTCGGAGAGCTGGGGTACCACGAAGGTGACCTGCCGGCATCCGAGGAGCTGTGCAGGGAGGTGCTGAGCTTGCCGGTCTTTCCGGAGCTCGGCGAGGAGCGAGTCGCCGAGGTCGCCGGGGCGGTACGCGCCTTCTACGGAGCCTGACGCTCGACGGAGGCCGCTGCCCCCCGCCCGCGAGCCCCGCCGCCAGTGGTCGCGGGCCCTGAAACCCCATGGACAAACCCGGGTACTCCCAACGGATGTTCTTTCGCACTGTTCGACTCGTCGCCCTCGCAGGCGTTGGCATCGCTCTGAGCGCATGCGCGTCGGCCCCCAAGTATCAGGGGCTGACGGCGTCGCAGCTCTATGCACGGGCCCAACAGGAGTTCGAGCACGAGGACTACGGCGATGCGGCCGAGACCCTCGAGTTCCTCCTGCGGGCGAGCCCGAGCTTCGAGCAGGGCGCGGAGGCGCAGCTCCTCCTGGCCCGGGCGTACTTCGAGGACAAGCAGTTCATCACGGCCCAGGCCGAGTACACCCGCTTCCTCGATCGCTATCCGGCGCATCCGTCGGCTCCCGACGCAGCACTGGGCGTGTGCCGCTCCAACGAAGCCCTGTCGCCCATCAGCCAGCGTGACCAGACGTTCACGCAGCAGGCGCTCCAGGTGTGCGGCAACATGGTGACCGACTATGCCGGCACCCCGCAGGCCGAAGAGGCCCAGCGCATCGTGACAGAAATGCAGGACAAGCTGGCCAAGAAGGTCTACGACAACGGCCACTACTATCTGCGGCGTGACTTCAACGACTCGGCCATCATCTATTTCCAGTCCGTTGTGGATCGATATCCGGGTACGGAGTGGGCACCCCGTGCGCTGGTGGGCATCATCGACGCCTACACCGCCATCGGGTACGACGACGAGGTGGAGGCGGCGCGGCAACGGCTCCTGAACGAGTATCCGGATTCGCCGGAGGCCCAGCGGATCTCGGCCAGCGCGCAGGGCGACGGGAGTGACGGCGCGGGCGGGACCTCGGGGTCCAGGTAGTGGACATCGGGCTCTTCGGAGGGTCGTTCGATCCACCTCACGCCGGACATCTGATCGTCGCGCAGGACGCCATGGAACGGCTGGGACTGGATCGGATCCGGTTCGTGCCGGCCAGGATCTCGCCGTTCAAGGTGGGCGAGGACGAGCGCGGTCCCGCGGCGCCGGCCGAGCTCCGCCTGGAGATGGTGCGAGCGGCGCTGGCGGACCATCCCGCCATGGAGGTGGATCGCGCGGAGCTGGACCGGGACGGCCCGTCCTACACGGTGGACACCCTGCGGGCCTTCCGGGCCCGCGAGCCCGACATCCGCTGGACGCTGCTGATCGGGTCGGATCAGTGGGCCTCGTTCGGCCGCTGGCGTGAGCCGGAGGTCATCGCGAGCCTGGCGAGCATTGCGGTCATGACCCGATCCGGCGTGGAGCTGAACGAGGCCGGAGGACCGGGTCTGCCGCACCGATCCGTGCCCGTGACCCGGGTGGACATCTCCTCGACGGAGCTCCGTCGGCGGGTCTGCGACGGCCGCTCCATCCGATTTTTCGTGCCCGAAGCCGTGCGGGCCCTCATCGAAGCGAACGGATTGTATTCGACATGTTGAAGACGCTGGTCAAGAAGGTCCTGGGCTCCCGGCACATTCGCGAGGCCAAGAAGCTCCAGCCCCTCATCGACGAGATCAATCAGATCTGCGAAGGCTTGTCGTCGCTGTCCGATGACGAGTTGCGGGCCAAGACGGACGAGTTTCGGGCCCGGATCTCCGAAGCGACGGCCGAGCTCGACGAGCGTCTCGACGCCTTGCGGGCGGAGAAGCGAGCGTCGGAAGACGCGGAGCACCGCGAGCAGCTCAGCGTCGAGATGGGCGAGGTGGAGAAGGAGGTCCTCGAGACCGTCGAGGACACGCTGGAGGAGATCCTTCCCGAGGCCTTCGCCGTGGTCAAGGAGGCGTGTCGCCGTCTCATGGGCACCGAGGTGACCTTCACGGGCACCACGGCCACCTGGGAGATGATCCCCTACGACGTGCAGCTCATCGGCGCCATCGCCCTGCACCGTGGCAAGGTGGCCGAGATGGCCACCGGTGAGGGCAAGACGCTGGTGGCGACCATGCCGCTCTACCTGAACGCGCTCACCGGTCGGGGCGCGCACCTGGTGACGGTCAACTCGTACCTGGCCCAGCGTGACGCCCAGTGGATGGGGGCCATCTACACCTTCCTCGGCCTCACCGTGGACGTCATCGACCTGCACGAGCCCGGAAGCCCCGAGCGCCGGGAGGCCTATCGGGCGGACATCACCTACGGGACCAACAACGAGTTCGGCTTCGACTACCTGCGCGACAACATGGTGCACTCGCTGGAGCAGCGGGTGCAGCGTGGCCACCACTTCGCCATCATCGACGAGGTGGACTCGATCCTCATCGACGAGGCCCGCACGCCGCTCATCATCTCGGGACCGGTGGGGCGCGACACGTCCACGCCGTTCAAGCAGTACAATCCCATGGTGAAGAGCCTCTACAACAAGCAGGTTCGCGTGACGAACCAGCTGGTGGCCGAGGCCGAGAGCGCCCTCGAGGAGGGTGACGAGTACACCGCGGGCGAGAAGCTTCTGGCGGTCAAACGGGGCACTCCGCGTCACCGGAGGCTGCTCAAGCTCTTCGCCGACGATCCCGGGCTCCAGACGCTGGTGCAGAAGGTGGAGGCCGATTACATGCGCGAAAAGCGCCTCCACGAGATCGACGAGATGCTCTTCTTCGCCATGGACGAGAAGGGGCACAACGCCCACCTCTCGGACAAGGGAGTCGACGAGCTGTCGCCGGGAGACCCCGACGCCTTCGTCGTTCCCGACCTCTCGGAGGAGCTGGGGCACATCGAGCACGACGAGTCCCTCACCGTGGAGGAGCGTCGCGAGAAGGTCCAGGAGCTCGAGGCGGGCTACGCGGCCAAGAACCAGAAGCTCCACGTCATCCACCAGCTCCTGAAGGCCTACGCGCTCTACCAGAAGGACGAGAAGTACATCATCGGTGAGGACGGCTCCATCGTCATCGTCGACGAGTTCACCGGCCGGCAGATGCCGGGACGGCGCTGGAGCGACGGGCTCCACCAGGCGGTGGAGGCCAAGGAAGGCGTGGAGGTACGCGGCGAGACGCAGACGCTGGCCACCATCACCATCCAGAACTACTTCCGCATGTACGACAAGCTGGCGGGCATGACCGGAACCGCCGAGACGGAAGAGAACGAGTTCCACCAGATCTACGACCTGGACGTGATGGTCATCCCCACCAACCGCCCCGTGATCCGGGACGATCGGGACGACCTCATCTTCCGCACCAAGCGCGAGAAGTACAACGCCATCATGGACGAGATCGAGCGGCTCAACCGCATGGAGCTGCCGGTCCTGGTGGGAACCACCAACGTCGAGGTTTCGGAGACGCTCTCCAGGATGCTCAAGCGCCGGGGGATCGGCCACAACGTCCTCAACGCGAAGCAGCACCAACGGGAGTCGGAGATCGTCGCCGAGGCCGGTCAGTCGGGGTCCGTCACCATCGCCACGAACATGGCGGGCCGTGGAACCGACATCAAGCTGGGCGAGGGCGTGCGCGATCAGCGGACGCTCGACTGGGTTCGCGGCCGCGGTCTCGACATCGAGGACGTCCAGCCCGTCGACCCGACGACCTACGACGAGAAGCTGGAGACGCGTCCGCCGGACCACGAGGTGGAGCTCGGCGGATTGCACATCATCGGGTCCGAGCGTCACGAGTCCCGCCGTATCGACCGACAGCTTCGAGGACGCGCCGGGCGTCAGGGGGATCCTGGGGCGTCGCAGTTCTTCCTGTCGCTCGAGGACGACCTCATGCGCCTGTTCGGCTCCGAGCGGATCGCCGCGGCCATGGACCGCATGGGGGCCGAGGAGGGTGAGGTCATCACCCACGGCCTGGTCACCAAGTCCATCGAACGGGCGCAGAAGCGTGTAGAGGGGAACAACTTCGAAGCCCGCAAGCGGCTGCTGGACTACGACGACGTCATGAACCAGCAGCGCGAGGTGGTCTACGATCTCCGGCTGTTCGCCCTGGAGGGTGGAGAGGACCTCAAGGGTGAGATCTGGGAGATGGTGGAGCACACCGTTCGCCGCATCGTGGACGAATCGCTTCCCGCCGACCTGCCGGACTACGAGTGGGACCTGGCGGCGCTGCGCAAGCGCCTGCTCCTGGACATGTTCGTCATGGTGGAGGGCCTTCCGGAGGATCCCGAGGCCGAGCTCGAGCTCGACCGCGAGGAGGTGGAGGACCTCTGCATGGAGTCCGTGCGCACGCACTTCCGTCGCAAGATCGAGGCCTTCGGCGAGATGGGCGAGCGGGTGATGAGCTTCATCCTGCTCTCGGTCATCGACGAGAAGTGGCGGGACCACCTCTACGACCTGGACCACCTGAAGGCGTCCATCGGCTTCCGGGGCTGGGGCCAGAAGGACCCGCTGGTGGAGTACAAGCAGGAAGCCTTCGACATGTTCGTGGACCTCATGACGGACCTGCGGACCACCGTGTCGCAGAACTTCTTCCGCGCGCAGCTCACCCAGCAGCCGCAGCGGCCCATGCCGCGCCCGCAGCGCATGGTGCTGTCCGGGCCTTCGGATTCGCCCGACACGTCGGTGGCGGGGCAGGCGGGAGCACCGGCTGGGTCGCCACGGGGGAGCCCGGCCCGACCGCGCGTCGACGAGACGGGCATCGCCGCACGCGCACGAACCGACACCCCGGGTGCGCCCTCGGGCATCGGTGGGGTCGCCGGCGGGCAGGGCCCCGATCCCAGCAAGCTCGCCACCAACCGCGGCGAGTCCGAGCGCAAGCAGGTACCGGTGACGGTGGAGGACGAGCCCGGCCGCAACGATCCCTGCCCCTGCGGGAGCGGCAAGAAGTACAAGAAGTGCCACGGGCGTAACGCCTGATAGCGCGGAAACAAGCGGCGTGCCCGGGGGTGACCCCCTCGGATTGTGCCGAGATTGTGTCGTAACGGCACACGAGAAGAGCCCGCCGGCCCCTTCCGGGCCAGCGGGCTCGCTCGCTTCCTGGGAGTCGGCTTTACCCGATCTTCGTGACCTTCGCCGGACCACGGCGTCCGGTATGCAGCTTCGCCAGCTTCTCGACGCCCTCGGCCAGCGCGACCTCGTCGGCGATGGCGTAGCGACGATACACGGCCTCGGTCTTGTGGCCCGTCAGCTTCATGGCCACCGACCTGGGTACGCCGGCGCGCTCCAGGTTCCGGACCGCCGTGCGTCGTAGGTCATGGAACCACGCGCCGTCGAGCCCGACGCGACTGCACGCGCCGTCCCAAGCTCCACGCATGGACCGGATGGGCTCGCCGTCGCGGTGGAAGACCCAGGGCACGAGCTGGCCGGTCGCGCGCTCCACGGCCCGCGTCCTGGCCCGCTGGTCCTCGAGGAGCTCCTGGAGGGGAGGGAGGGCCCGGAAGGGGAACGTCCGACCCTCGGAGTTCTTCGACCGGGTGGCCTCGAGGTGCACGGTGCCGGCGTCGAAATCGACGTGAGCCCATCGGAGACCGGTGACCTCCCGCTTCCGCCAGCCTGTCAGCGCCGCGAAACGCACGACGGGCGCCAGGTCGGGCCCGATCTAAGCCGGCAAGCTCGCAGCCGAATGCACGTCAGGCCGACGGACGACACGCTGGACGAGAACGCCCCCCTTGTCGCCACGTCTGGAGTCCTGGTATGCTGTGCTGGAGAATGTGCCAATGGCCAGCGACCCGACGCGCACTCCTATACGCTGACATGCGAGCTTCCCATGGGCCTCGGACCCTGACGCCGATCACCGGTGTAGATTTCCTTGACGACGCCGGTAGCATGATGCTACGATTGACATGACTCCGCGGAACGCTCCGACCCATTCGCTGGCCTTGGTCAAAGCAGCCGTTCAAGACGGTCGTTGGCTCGCGTCAGGCAAGGTGCTAAGGACCGCATCCGCCGTGTACTGTGATCGGCGCGACATCGAGGAGTGCATTGCTAGCCTTACCGAAGAAGACTTCCGCAAGTCAATGCCCTCCGAAGCGCGGGAGGGGCGGTGGCAGGATGTATATAAGGTCCACTACTACAGCATGCCCATCTACCTGAAGTTCGACTACTCGTCTAGAACTGACCGGGTAATCCTCCTTTCCTTCAAGCTAGATGAGGATCCGTGACTGACTGCCCATATTGCGAGCATCCCTTAGAGGAACGAACTGAAGTGCGCGAGCTGCGTTTCGGTCGGCGGTCGGCTTCTGTCCCACATGAGTTCCTTTGGTGCGAGGAGTGTCAGGAGGAATTCCAGACGCCAGAGCAAATGGACAGTGCTCAGCGGCTTGCGTCCAACGCCATCCGTGAACAGGAGGGACTCCTGAGACCGGAGGAGATCAAGTCCATTAGGGACCGCTTGAGTATCTCCCAAGCGGATTTTGAGCGGCTGCTAGGCGTGGGCGAGAAGACCGTGGTGCGTTGGGAGCGCGGGACGGTGTTTCAGAACGCCGCCACGGACAACCTCATGAGGGTTGTCAGTGCCTTCCCTCAGGTGGCTCACTTTCTGGCTGAACGGCATGGGGTCACCATCGAGGCACCTGATAGCGTACAGATGTTCGAGTTGTCGTTCGGTCATCCCTCACCTGCAGACTGGATCCAAGGGGCTTTCGGAGGTGAAGACATGGCCGAGGCGTTCGGGAACCTCAGCTTCATTCGCCTCTCCGGGCGTACGTTAGCGGATGCGGATGCACCCCGCGGAGCACCCGATTGGGTTGTCTCAGGGAGTGTCAGGCGTGCCGTCTAAGCCCGCAGTGCCCGACTTCCAGGTAAGCAACATCGGCCTTCACCGGTTGGATTTCAGCCGCCTGGGACCTCAACAGGTGACAGGCCCGCTTGATGTGCAGATCCAGTTGGGCACTGGCCGCCTTGCAGAGCGGGAACTCGGAGTAGAGGTGGGTGTGCTGGTGGAATACGAAGACGCCTTCAGGCTTGAGATATCCTACCGCTGCGTCTTTAGCCGTGAGTCGCCTTTCGACGAGGACGAGGATCCGGAGGAGTATTGGAGCAGCGTAGCCAGTGCTGCCTCCACCCTCGTGCTATTCCCTTACGTGCGCGCAGAATTCACCCATGTCTTGAACGCTGCGGGCATACACGGTCAACAGCTTCCACTCGTAAACCCAATGAGCATGTTCCCCGCCGCCCAAATCACTATCGCTGAACCGCCCGAATGAGATCGCGCTGAAGGTCTTCAGCAGGCCCCCCGGGCCGCCGCGTCGCCAGAGCCCTGATCCTCCCGGGCCATTACTCCAGACTCCCGACGGAAGGCCCCTCCACTGTGCCACGATTGTGCCGTAACCGCCAGGAACCAAGCGGTACCGGCGTCAGTCACGCCACCTGCTAAACCCCCCGAACGTCGCACAACCACGCGCCTCGGTGCCCAATGGCACCCGGTCCGAAAGGAGCGAGGCTGGTACAAGAAGTGCCACGGGCGTAACGCCTGAAGGTCCTGTCGTAGCGCACGGCGTCCCGGGCGGCCATGGAGGCGCCCGGGACGCCGTTTCATCGTTGGGATACCATGTCCCGACCCGCGATCGCAGCACCCACCCCGCCCGTCGATGGCCCCCGGGAGCGCCTGCGCGCTCTGGGCGTCCGGGCGCTCTCCCTACGTGAGCTGGTGGCCTTGGTGGTGGGGGCCGGAGGCACGGTGGGGTCGGCCGTCGACGTGGCCGAGGCGGTCCTGGCGGCCGCCGGGGGCGACGCCCGGGGCCTGGCGCGCTGTCCCGAGGCCGCCTTCCGACGCGTCCCGGGGGTGGGCACGGCCCTGGCGGCGCGGCTGGCGGCGGCGCTGGAGCTGGGACGCCGGAGTGCGGCGTCCGCCGGCGAGGAGCGCGTGCGCATCCGGGGGCCCCGCGACGTCCACGCCCGCATGGGTCCGCTGCTCAGGGACCTGGTGCAGGAGGAGTTCCACGCGCTGCTCCTCAACGCCCAGCACCGCCTCCTGCGCACCGTGCTGATCACCCGCGGCATCCTGGACGCCTCGCTGATCCACCCGCGCGAGGTCTTCCGCCCGGCGGTCACCGAGGGGGCGGCCGCGGTGATCCTGGTCCACAACCATCCGTCCGGAGATCCCAGTCCCTCGGCGGAGGACCGAGCGGTCACCCGCCAGCTCGCGCGCGCCGGCCGGGCGCTGGGTATTCCGGTGCTGGACCACGTGGTCCTGGGGGACGGCAGATTCCACGCCCTCAGCGAGGAGGGACCGCTGGACTGCCACTGAATCCCACCGGGTCCGGAGTGGAACCGAGAGGGGGTCAACGACCGTATCTTTTCGACAGGTGCCGGTGTATCTTCGGCATGGGGCGTCCGGGCCGTTCACGGGTCGGGACGCCCTCACAGTCTCCCCTGTCGCGATGCCCTCATGGCCTGGACAGCCTCCTCCACCTCGTCGACGGCAACGATCCGTGGCCTTCCGCGGCCCTTCGCCCGGTCGTTGGAGGCGTACGCGGACCGTCTGGACGTGGAGCTCATCCGCCGGGCCTACGACCTGGCGGTGGAGGCCCACGCCGGACAGCGGCGGGCGTCGGGCGAGGAATACGTGAGCCACACGGTGGAGGTCGCCACGATCCTGGCGGGCCTCCGTCTGGACACGGCGTCCATCGTCGCGGGCCTGGTGCACGACACGGTGGAGGACACGGCCCTCACCCTGGCCGACCTCCAGGAGCGCTTCGGCGTCGAGGTGGCGGCCCTCGTGGACGGTGTCACCAAGATCGGAAAGGTCCGTTTCCGCTCGCACACCGAGCAGCAGGTGGAGAACTACCGGAAGCTCCTGCTGTCCATGGCCGAGGACGCCCGGGTCATCCTCATCAAGCTGGCCGATCGTCTGCACAACATGCGCACGCTGGAGCACCTTCCCAAGGAGAAGCGGCGGCGTATCGCCATGGAGACCCAGGAGATCTACTCGCCGCTGGCCCACCGGTTGGGGATCTTCTCCATCAAGTGGGAGCTGGAGGACCTGACCTTCAAGTTCCTGGAGCCCGACGCCTACGAGGCGCTCTCCAAGCAGGTCCAGCAGCGGCGCCGCGAGCGCGAGCGGCAGATCGTGGAGATGAAGGTTCCGCTGGAAGAGGAGCTGGAGCGCGCCTCCATTCCCGCTGAGGTCACGGGGCGGCCCAAGCACCTGTGGTCGATCTACAAGAAGATGCAGAGGCGCGGCCTGCCCTACGAGGAGATCTACGACCTCATGGCCATGCGCATCATCACCGACTCGGTGCAGAACTGCTACGCGGCGCTGGGGGTGATCCACTCCCGCTGGGCCCCCGTGCAGGAGCGCTTCCACGACTACATCGCGACGCCCAAGTCCAACATGTACCGCTCGCTCCACACCACGGTGGTGGGGCCGCACGGGCGGCGCTACGAGATCCAGATCCGCACCGAAGAGATGCACCGCACCGCCGAGTACGGGATCGCGGCGCACTGGAAGTACAAGGAGGGGGTCCGCGGGGCCAGCGACGAGGTCGACGAGGCCCTGACCTGGTTCCGGCAGGTCCTGGAGTGGCAGCAGGACACCAAGGAGCCCGAGGAGTTCATGGAATTCCTCAAGATGGACCTCTTCCAGGGCGAGATCTTCGTCTTCACGCCGAAGGGCGAGGTGAAGCAGATGCCGGTGGGGGCCACGCCCATCGACTTCGCCTTCGCCGTGCACACCGAGGTGGGACTCCATTGTGCGGGCGCCAAGGTGAACGGCCGCATCGCCCCCCTGTCGCGGGAGCTGAGGAACGGGGACACCGTCGAGGTGATGACCAACCCGCGCCAGTGGCCCAACCGCGACTGGCTGGCCTTCGTGAAGACCTCGCGGGCGCGGGGCCGGATCCGGCAGTGGATCCGCAAGCAGGAGTTCGATTCGGCGGTGGATCTGGGCCGGGAGTTCCTCGACCGGGAGCTGCGCAAGGCGCGCCTGGATCGTCCCGACGACGAGGTGCTGGCGGAGGCCGCCCGGGCCCTGGGCTACCCCGACTTCGACCACGTGCACGCGGCGCTGGGCCGGGGCGACGTAGGGCCCACCGCCGTCCTCAAACAGCTCCATCCCGATCACGATCCGGCGGAGGTCGCCCAGCGCACGCCCACGGCGCTGCAGCGACTGGCGGAGAAGCTCATCCGCACGAACCGGGGCGTGCGCATCCAGGGGATGGAGAACCTCATGGTACGCTACTCCCAGTGCTGCCAGCCCGTACCCGGCGACGATGTCATCGGCTACGTGACCCGGGGCAGGGGAGTGTCCATCCATCGCAAGGACTGTCCCAACGTGTTGAACCTGCCGGACGAGGAGCGGCGCATCGCCATCGAATGGGCAGCCGAGAAGGGCGACCGCTTCATGGTGCGCATCTACATGCGGGGTACCGACCGCCGGGGCCTGCTGTCGGACGTGGCAAAGGCCATCACCGACACCGGCACCGACATCCAACACGCCGACATGGGCGCGGTGGACGGCGGCATGAACGGTGAGTTCGCCGTGGAGGTGCGTGACCTCGGGCACCTGCGCAAGGTGCTCAAGGCCATCTCCCGGGTGAAGGGCGTGCTCAGTGTGGAGCGGCGCGAGAGCTTCCAGGAAGCGGACCTGCGGCTGTAGGTCCGCGCGTATGGCCACCTTCCACCTGGAATCCAGCTTCGAGCCCCGGGGCGACCAGCCCGGCGCCATCGCCGAGCTCACCGCGGGGCTGGAGCGGGGTGACCGCCATCAGGTGCTGCTGGGCGCCACCGGCACCGGCAAGACGTTCACCGTCGCCCACGTCATCGCCAATCACGGGCGGCCCACGTTGGTGATGAGCCACAACAAGACGTTGGCGGCCCAGCTCTACGGCGAGCTCAAGGCGCTGTTCCCGTCCAACGCCGTCGAGTACTTCATCAGCTACTACGACTACTACCAGCCCGAGGCCTACGTCCCGGCCACCGACACCTACATCGAGAAGGACGCCTCCATCAACGAGGACATCGAGCGGCTGCGCCTCAGGGCCACCTCGTCGCTGATGGAGCGGGACGACGTCATCGTGGTGGCCTCGGTCTCGTGCATCTACGGCCTGGGAAATCCCCGGGATTACCGCGAGCTCATGCTGCACGTCGCCGCGGGCGACCACAAGCCGCGCCGGACGATCCTCGAGGGGCTGGTGGCCATCCAGTACCGGCGCAACGACTACGCCTTCGAGCGCGGCACCTTCCGGGTGCGGGGTGACACGGTAGAGGTCTTTCCCGCGTACGACGAGCAGGCGATCCGCATCGAGCTGTGGGGTGACGAGGTGGAGCGCATCACCCGCTTCGACCCCCTCACCGGGGAGCGCATCGCCTCGTTGGACCGCACGGCCATCTACCCCGCGAGCCACTACGTGACCCGGCGACGCACCATCGAGCAGATGGTGCCGCTCATCCGCGAGGAGCTGGCCGAGCAGGTGGTCCGCTTCCAGATGGAGGGGAAGCTCCTGGAGGCCCAGCGCCTGGAGCAGCGCACCAACTTCGACATCGAGATGATGCTGGAGCTCGGCACCTGTCCCGGCATCGAGAACTACTCGCTCTACACCTCGAACCGACGGCCCGGCGAGCGTCCCGCCTGCCTCATCGACTACTTTCCCGACGACTTCCTCATGGTGGTGGACGAGAGCCACGTGTCCGTGCCGCAGATCGGGGGGATGTACAACGGCGACCGCTCCCGCAAGCTGACGCTGGTCGAGCACGGCTTTCGGCTGCCTTCGGCGCTGGACAACCGACCTCTGAAGGCCGAAGAGTGGGAGTCGCTCCTGAACCGGGCCGTCTTCATCTCCGCCACGCCGGGCCCCTGGGAGCTGGACAAGGCCGGCGGCGTGGTGGTGGAGCAGATCATCCGTCCCACGGGACTGGTGGACCCCCAGGTGGACGTGCGGCCGGTGAAGGGCCAGGTGGACGATCTACTGGCGGAGATCCGCATCCGCGAGGAGCGGGGGGAGCGCGTGCTGGTGACGACCCTCACCAAGCGCATGGCCGAGGACCTCTCGGAATACCTCCAGTCCGTGGGTGTGCGGGTGCGCTACATGCACTCGGACATCGACGCCATCGAGCGCATGGACATCCTGCGGGCGCTGCGCCTGGGACGCATCGACGTGCTGGTGGGCATCAACCTGCTCCGGGAGGGACTGGACCTGCCGGAGGTGTCGCTGGTGGCCATCCTGGACGCCGACAAGGAAGGGTTTCTCCGCGACGAGCGCTCGCTGATCCAGACCATCGGGCGGGCGGCCCGCAACGTGAACGGCCAGGCCATCCTGTACGCCGACCGCATGACCCGGTCCATGAAGGCGTGCCTGGAGGAGACGAACCGGCGTCGGGAGATCCAGCTCGCGTACAACGAGGAGCACGGCATCACGCCCGAGACCATCCGCAAGAGCGTGGAGCAGATCGAGTTCTCCACGCGCGTGGCCGATGCCCGGGGCAAGCGGGCGCGCGTGGCGGAGCCCGTCACATCGTACGCCGACGAGGTGGATACCGAGGCCTACGTGAAGATCCTGGAGAAGGAGATGGAGGAGGCAGCCGAGGCGCTGGACTTCGAGCGGGCCGCACTCCTGCGGGATCAGATCTTCGAGCTCAAGGCCAAGGTGGGGGCGGAGTGAAGCCTGGTGTGGAGATGACCCTGTCGGGCCTGGACCGGGATCGGGTCGAGGCATGGGGACGGCGGATCGGTCGCGAGATCCGGGTCCCGGTGGTGCTGGCCCTGTCGGGAGAGCTGGGTGCCGGGAAGTCGGTGCTCGCCCGGGCCGTGGCCCGGGGCGCCGGGGTGCGCGGGCCCATCCCTTCGCCCACGTACAATCTCGTCTTCCACTATCCCACGGACCGCGACGCGGCGGTGGTGCATCTGGACCTCTTTCGGCTCGAGGACCCGGAGGAGCTGTGGGAGCTGGGATGGGGGGAGCTGGGTCAGGACCGGGAGATCGTGATGGTCGAGTGGCCCGAGCGCGCGGGTCCGCATCTGCCCGAGCCCCGCTGGGAGATCACCCTGGCGGCGGAGGACGGGGCGCCGGAGCTACGGACCATCCGCGTGCGCGCCGTCGGTGTCCCTCCGGCGCTGCCCGATCTTCCTTCTCGGCGGCCGGCAGGCGTCCCGTGAGTCGTATCGCCGTTCCCCTGCTGGCCCTGGACACGTCGGGAGCGGTGGGCTCGGTGGCCGTGGGCGTGGAGGGGCGGGTCGTCGCTCGGCGTTTCCTGCTGGAGTCCCGGGAACACGCGGCCGGGGTGGTTCCCGCCATGTCGGCCGTGTTGCAGGATACGGGGATGGAGCGAGGCGACATCGGCGGCATCGTGACCGGGGCCGGACCGGGCTCCTTCACCGGAGTGAGGGTGGCCGCGGCGACGGCCAAGGGGATGGCACACGCGCTGGACGTGCCGCTCTGGGCCGTATCCAGCCTGGAAGCTGCCTTTCTCACCTCCGATGCCCTGCCCGAGGGCGAAGGTCCCTGGCCACCGCGATCCGCACCGGTGCCGGCACGCCGTGCCGTGCTCTTCGACGCCCGGGGCCGCAGGCTGTTCATGGCCGTCTACGAGACCGCGCCGGGCTCGCTGCGGGCCGTCTCGCCTCCGGCCTTCAGCACCCTCGACGACCTGGTGGAGGTCCCACTGGAGGGTCTGGCCCTGTGCGGCGCGGGGGCGCTCCGGCACCGCGAGGAGCTCGAGGCCCGCGGAGGTCGGGTCCTGGAGCCTCCGGCGGGCTTCCCCACGGCGGACGGGTTGCTGCGGGCGGTCTGGGAGTACGGTCGCCGGCCCGTGGAGGATCGGACGGGCTGGGAGCCCGACTACCTGCGATCCACCGGCGCAGAACGGGCCCGCCGCGCGCGGGTGTCGGATCCCGTGGGGTGAGCTGCCGGCGGATGAGGGCCGCTGACGTGGAGGCCGTGGCGCTTCTGGAAGCCGAGGCCTTTTCGACGCCCTGGCGCGCCGATACGTTCCGGACGCTCCTGGAGCGTCCCGGGGCCGAGATGCTGGTCCTGGAGGTGGACGGTGTACTGGCCGGGTACGCCGTGCTCTGGTGCATCCTCGACCAGGGAGAGCTGGCCAACATCGCGATCCAGGAGCAGCGGCGCGGACAGCGCCTCGGGGGCATCCTCCTGGACCACGTGCTCGCGGTGGCCCGCTCGCGTGGAGTCCGGTCGCTCTTCCTGGAGGTCCGGGAATCCAACCATGCGGCCGCGGCACTCTACGACTCTCGGGGATTCATCGAGATCGGACGCCGAAAGGACTACTACGATTCGCCTCGGGAGAATGCCCGGGTTCTGGAAAAGAGACTCTGAGGTGCATGCATGGACATAGGTGTCGTCGGGACGGGATACGTGGGCCTGGTCGCGGGGGCGTGCTTCGCCGCCACGGGCCACCGCGTGGTGTGCGTGGACATCGACGCCGACAAGGTGGACCGCCTCTCGCGGGGCGAGGTCCCCATCTACGAGCCGGGCCTGGAGCCCCTGGTGCGGCGGAATCTGGCCGAGGGTCGGCTGCGCTTCACCGTGGATCTTCCCGAGGCGGTGCGCTCCAGCCGGGTCCTCTTCATCGCTGTGGGCACGCCGCCCGGCGAGGATGGATCCGCCGATCTCCAGCACGTTCTGGGTGTGGCACGCGAGATCGGACGGGCCATGGACGGCGAGCGCATCGTGGTGACCAAGAGCACCGTCCCCGTGGGCACGGCCCCCCGGGTACGCGATGCCATCCGTGAGGAGACCGACCACCCGGTCCATGTGTGCTCGAACCCGGAATTCCTGAAGGAGGGGGCGGCCGTCGAGGACTTCATGAAGCCGGACCGCGTGGTGCTGGGCGTCGACGATCCCGATGCCGGCGAGGTCCTGCGCATCCTCTACGAGCCCTTCCTGCGCACCGGCAACGAGCTGCTGCTCATGGACGTGGCCTCCGCGGAGATCACCAAGTACGCCGCCAACTCCATGCTCGCCACCCGCATCAGCTTCATGAACGCCATCGCCCGCCTGTGCGAGGTGGCCGGAGCCGACGTGAACGAGGTGCGGCGGGGCGTGGGGTCGGACCGACGCATCGGCTCCGCCTTTCTCTTTCCCGGCGTGGGCTACGGCGGCTCCTGCTTTCCCAAGGACGTCAAGGCCCTGATCCGCACCTCTCGCGACCTGGGGGTGCCCGCGGCGATCCTCGAGGCGGTGGAAGAGGTCAACGAGCTTCAGAAGCGCGTCCTCCTGGACCGTATCGTGGAGCGCTTCGGCGAGGACCTGACGGGATTCACCTTCGCCGTGTGGGGACTGTCCTTCAAGCCGAACACCGACGACATGCGCGAGGCGCCGTCGCTGGTGACCATCGGAGGTCTGCTCGAGCGCGGGGCCCGTGTGGTGGCCCACGACCCCGAGGCCCTGGACGAAGCGCGCCGGATCCTCGGAGACAGGGTGGAGTTCCGGGAGCACGACTACGACGTGCTGGACGGTGCCGATGCGCTGGTGATCCACACGGAGTGGCTGCCGTACCGACGTCCCGATTTCGAGCGGGTGCGAACCCTCCTGGCCCGGCCCGTGGTGTTCGACGGTCGCAACCTGTATCCGGTGGAGGTCATGGAGCGTCACGGGTTCGAGTACCATTCCATCGGTCGACGGGTCGGCTCTCCCGCGGCCGGGACGGCGGGCTCATGAGAGTGCTCATCACCGGCGTGGCCGGGTTCCTGGGATCGCATCTCGCCGATCGCTTCCTGGACGAGGGCCACGAGGTGGTGGGCCTCGACAACTTCGTCACGGGCTCCCGGAGGAACGTCGCGCGCCTGGAACAGCGCGAGGCGTTCTCCTTCGTCGAGCACGACATCTCCAGGCCGTACCATCTGGACGGACCGCTGCAGGGCATTCTCCACTTCGCGTCGCCGGCGAGTCCGGTGGACTATCTCGAAGTCCCCATTCAGACGCTGAAGGTCGGAAGCCTCGGCACCCACAACTGCCTCGGGATCGCGCTGGCCAAGGACGCCCGCTTCCTGCTGGCGTCGACATCGGAGGTCTACGGAGATCCCGAGGTCCATCCCCAGCCGGAGAGCTACTGGGGGCACGTCAATCCGGTGGGTGTCCGCGGTTGCTACGACGAGGCGAAGAGGTTCGCCGAGGCCGTGACCATGGCCTACCACCGACATCACGGCCTCGACACCCGTATCGTGCGCATCTTCAACACCTACGGACCGCGCATGCGGCCGGCCGACGGCCGGGTGGTCTCCAACTTCATCGTGCAGGCGCTCCGAGGTGATCCCCTCACGGTCTACGGAGACGGGAGCCAGACCCGTTCCTTCTGCTACGTCGACGACGAAGTGGATGGGATCTACCGCCTCTTCCAGTCCTCCGAGCACGATCCGGTGAACGTGGGGAATCCCGACGAGTTCACCATTCAGGAGCTGGCCGAGATCGTGCTCGAGGAGACCGGCAGCACCTCGGAGATCGAGCGGCGACCGCTCCCCCAGGACGATCCTCAGGTCCGCCAGCCCGACATCGGCCGTGCCCGGGACCTGCTGGGTTGGGAGCCCGACGTCGCGCTGCGGGACGGGCTGCGCAGGACCATCCCTTACTTCCGTGACCTGGTCGAAGCAGAGAGCGCGCGCGCCCGAGCCCTGGGCGATCCGGAGTAGTGGCGTTCGCGCGAGCGGTCGAGCCGCGCCAGGATCCTTCCGACACCGTCTCCCGTGGCATACGTTGAGAGTATGAACACACCAAGACTCCAGCGTTTCAAGCGGCGCCTATCTGAGGGCGTAAACGCTTGGGATCGACAGGATTATGAGGGTGCGCTAGAGGTTTTTCGAGCCCTCGTCGACGACTTCCCGGGCTTTGCCGACGTCCACAACCGGGTGGGGCTCTGTCTGGCCATGCTCGACCGTCCCGACGAGGCGCTCGCGGCCTTCGACGAGGCCCTGGGCTTGAATCCGTCCTACGCCGAGGCGCACCTGAACCGGGGCATCGTCCTCACCGAGACGGGCCGCCACGGCGAGGCACAGGAGGCCTTCGACGAGGCGAGCCGCCTCGATACCAGAGACGGCCTGGCCTTTCCATCGAGCGTGGGGAACCAGCTCGCGGCCACCCATGGCAGGCTGGGCGACCTCTACCGCGTGGCGGGTCGGCCGGACCTCGCCCTGGAGCAGTATCGCAGGGCGTTGGAGATCCGGTCCCGCTACATCGACCTGAGAGCGAAGCTGGCCGAGGTCCTGATGACCATGGAGCGCATGGAGGAGGCTCGTGAGGAGCTGGACTGGGTGTTGCAGGAGAACCCCCATTTCACGGGAGCCCGTATCCGCCTGGGCGTGGTGCTGCAGCACCTGGGAGACGTGAAGAGCGCCGTCCGGGAATGGATGCGCTGCATGGAAGAGGACCCCGAAGACCTGAGGCCCCGGGCCTATCTGGCGTCGGTGGGGGCGTTGCCGGACGGCAAGGAGGACCGCGCCGCCGACTGAGAACCGGTCGGCCGGCCGCCCGTCAGCGGTAGCGGCCCGGCTTCAGGAAGCGCTGTACGTAGTCGTCCACGCCCTCCTCGACGGACCGGAAGGGCTGCTGATAACCGGCGTCGCGCAGGCGATCCATGCGGGCTTCGGTAAAGTACTGGTAGCGGTCCTTCAGCTCCTCGGGCATGTCGATCCACTCCACCGCGAGCTCCCGTCCCGCGGCCGCATGCAGCGCCTCCATGAGCTCCAACCAGGTCTGGGCGCGGCCGGTACCCAGGTTGAAGAGTCCGGACACGTCGGGATGCCGACGGAGCCACAGCATCACGTCCACGCAGTCCTGCACGTAGACGAAGTCGCGCTTCTGCCCTCCGTCGGGGTAGTCCGGGTGGTGCGAGCGGAAGAGACGCACGGGCTCGCCGGCCACCACACGGGGCCAGGCCTTGGTCACGACGCTGCGCATGTCGCCTTTGTGGTGTTCGTTGGGCCCGTAGACGTTGAAGAACTTGAGCCCCACCCACTGAGGTGGTGTGGGCGCCCCGTCCCGGACCTGTCGAGCGACCCAGCGGTCGAAGATCTGCTTGCTCCATCCGTAGGCGTTGAGCGGGAGCAGGCGTGCGAGCCCATCCGGGCTCGTGTCGTCGTCGAAGCCCGCGGAGCCGTCACCGTAGGTCGCCGCCGACGACGCGTACACGAGGGGGACGTCGTGTCGGGCGCACCAGCGCCAGATCGCTTGCGGAAGTCGGATGTTGGTGGCCGCGATGAGATCGGCGTCGGTCTCCGTCGTGGCCGAGATGGCCCCCATGTGGAAGACGTAGCCCAGCTCCCCCCGCCGGCGCTCCAGGAAGTCCCACAGGTCGTCGGGATCGACGAGCTCGTCGAGCTCCCGGCGAGCCAGGTTCCGCCACTTGTCGCCCTGGCCCAGGCGATCGCAGACGGACACGCGCTCGCCGGCGTCGTCCAGCGCCGCGACGAGGTTGGAGCCGATGAATCCGGCCCCTCCGGTAACGAGGATCATGACCTTTCCGGGAATTCGGGTTGCGGGATCCGAGACGCCGATACAGCTTCCGCGCCCCGGTCGGTAAGCTAGTCCGCCCGCCCTTCGAGTTCCATCCTGACACCGTCTCGAGAGTCCGGATCCACATGTCAGTGCTCGTCACCGGCGCCGCCGGTTTCATCGGCTCGCATCTCGTGGAAGCCCTCCTGCGCGAGGGAAGGGAGGTCGTGGGATTCGACAACTTCGACCCCTTCTACGAGCGAGGCATCAAGGAGTCCAACCTCGAGGCGGCGTCGGCACACGCCTCCTTCGCCCTCGTGGAGGGTGACATCCGGGACCTGGACGCGCTGGCTGCGCTTCCCGACGGGATCGAGGCGGTCATCCATCTGGCCGCCCGCGCCGGCGTCCGCCCCTCGATCCGCGAGCCCGTGCTCTACAGCGACGTCAACGTCACCGGCACCTCCGCACTGCTGGAGTTCGCGCGCGACCGGGAGATCACGCGCTTCCTGTTCGGCTCCTCGTCGTCGGTCTACGGCAACAACCCCAAGGTGCCGTTCTCCGAGGATGACCCGGTGGACCACCCCATCTCGCCGTACGCAGCCACCAAGCGGGCCGGTGAGCTACTGGCGCACGCGGCACACCACCTGGACGGGATGGGGGTCCTGTGCCTGCGTTTCTTCACCGCCTACGGGCCGCGCCAGCGGCCGGATCTGGCCATCCACGCCTTCGCCCGGCGCATGGCGGCCGGCGAGTCCCTGCCGCTCTTCGGCGACGGGAGCTCGGCCAGGGACTACACCTACGTCGACGACGTCGTCGCGGGCGTAACGGCCGCCCTGCGGTACCTGGAGGCCACTCCCGGGGACTATCAGATCGTCAACCTGGGTGAGAGCCGGACCGTGCGCCTGCACGAGATGGTCTCGGTGCTCGCCGAGGAGTTGGGGATCGAGCCGCGCCTCGACCATCTACCTCCGCAGCCCGGCGACGTGGAGCGTACCTGGGCCGACGTGACGCGGGCGCGGCGCCTGCTCGGCTATGAGCCATCCACGGATTTTCGCGACGGCATTCGACGGTTCGTCGCCTGGTTCCGCACCACCGACGCTGGTAAACGTTTGTAGTTTTTCTGAAGAAATCCGTTGACCGCCAGGCCTCCCTTCGGATACCTTGGAGAATGCATCCGGCCGCGCCGGAGGTTCTCATTCGTCCAGGAACGGCCCATGTCCCGGTCGTCGATCATCCGTCTCTTCGCCGTCCCGCTTCTCACATGCGCGCTGGCGGTTCCGGCCCCGTCGCAAGGCCAGGAGACGCACGAGGTCGTCCGGGGCAACACGCTCTGGGACCTGGCCCGCACCTTCTACGGCGACCCCTTCCAATGGCCCCGCATCTGGGAGGCCAATCGGGACCGGGTTCAGGATCCGGACCTCATCCTTCCGGGCCAGGTGCTGCGGATTCCGGCGGAGGACGGCACGGTGCGCGAGGTGAAGGTGATGCCGGCCGAAGAAGGCGTGGCGTCGCCGGTGCCGGCGGCTGGGGGTCGTGAGGCGGAGCCCGTGTCGCCAGCACGCCGCCGTGGAGGCTCGGGGGCCCGGGGCGAGACGGTGTTCGCGCGCCAGCGGACGCCGACTGCGCCCGCCGCGGGCGAGACGCTGCAATCGTGGCGATCCGCATGGCCGGCGGTCACCGACGATGCGGTGGCAGGTGCGCCGTTCCTGCTTGCGGCCGGCGCGCCAGACGACGGAGCCGTGGGCCGGATCGCCGGCTTCGCGGACACGGCCATGGTCCGGAATCCCCGGACCTCTCCCTTGCTCTACGACCGGCTCCTCGTGGACGGCGCCGCCGGTGGGCTCGGCCCCGGGACGCTCTGGCAGACCTATCGCATCGACCGCCGGCTCCCGGGTGTGGGCGAGGCGGCGATCCCCACGGCCCTCGTGGAGGTCGTGGCGAGGGCTGGCGGCGCGCCCGTCGCCGAGGTGCGCGAACAGCTCGGTGTCATCCGGGTGGGGGACCGACTCCGGCGGGTGCCGGTCGCGGGCCTGCCGGCCGGCGTGACGCCGCGTCCGGTGGCGAACGGCGTCCGGACCAGGGTGGTGGCACCGGCCGAGGAGCACGCGATCCAGACCGTGGGGGACTTCGTCTTCCTCGATGTCGGCCGCGGCACGACCTCGGTGGGCGACGAGTTCGTGCCGGTGCGGTCGACCGATGGAGAGCCCGAGCCGGAAGGCCGTGTCGTGGTGGTGCTCGTGGGAGACGGCTACGCCACGGCCCGCATCGTGGAGCTTCGTAATCCCGTGTTTCGCACCGGTCTGGAGATGCGCATGGACCGGCGCATGCCCGGCCGTTGACCCCCGCGGACGATTGATCGTTCCCTGGCCCCGTCGGCTCCCGTCGACGGGGCCGGTGTCGTGGTGCCCCCGGCCCCGATCCTGCAGTACGAGGTCGGCCTGGCGCGCAGCGCGCGCTCGTACCGGCGCTGGACGGTCGGTGCGCACTCCCTCCAGTGAGGATCGAGAGAAGCATAGATGAGCGAGCCCAGAAGGATTCTGGTGACCGGAGGTGCCGGGTTCATCGGCAGCCATGTGGCCGACGCCTACGTCGCGCGCGGTGATCGCGTCTGGGTGCTGGACGACCTGTCCCACGGACGTCTGGAGAACGTTCCCTCCGAGGCGACCTTCGTCCGCATGGACGTGACCGATGCCGCGGTCCGCGATCTCTTCCGCGAGGTGGAGTTCGATGTGGTGAACCACCACGCCGCCCAGATCGACGTGCGCGTGTCGGTGGCCGATCCGGAGTTCGATGCCCGCACCAACGTGCTCGGTCTGCTGAATCTCACCGAGTCCGCCAGGGAGGTTGGAACTTCCCGGTTCGTGTTCGTGTCCAGTGGAGGCGTGGTCTACGGCGAGCCGGACCTGCGTCCCACGCCCGAGACGGCTCCCAAGAATCCCCTGTCTCCCTACGGGGTGACCAAGCTGGCCGGAGAGTACTACCTGAACTACTACCGTCGGGTACACGGCCTGGAATACGTCGCGCTCCGGTACTCCAACGTGTACGGTCCCCGCCAGGATCCCCACGGCGAGGCCGGCGTGATCGCGATCTTCTGCAATCGGCTTCTGGAGCAGGCGTCGCTCACGATCTTCGGCGACGGGGAGCAGACTCGCGACTACGTGTACGTGGAGGACGTGGTGGCGGCCAACCTGCGGGCCACCGACATGACGCTTGACGGTGAGGGCGAGGGGATCGACAACGTGGCCTTCAACGTCGGAACGGGCGTGGCCACCAGCGTGAACCGCCTCGCCGATGCCCTGGAGGCGGTGGCCGGCGTGCACCCCGGCCGGGACTATCGCGCGCCGCGCGCCGGCGAGCTTCGACACAGCGCCCTGGACGCCGCGCGGCTGCGAGCCCGCGGCTGGGCGCCTCAATCCAGTCTGGAGGACGGTCTGCGCATGACCATGCAACACATCCAGTCGGCCCGGACGGCGCCGGCATGAGCATCGGGCTCTTCCTGCAGGCCAGAGCGCCCACCAGCGCCCTGGACATGGTGGTGGGGGGAACGCTCCCCACGAAGATCGTCCTCCTGGTGTTGGCGGTGCTCTCCGTACTGTCCTGGTGGATCATCTTCTGGAAGATGCGTCAGTTCCGGGACGTGCGCCGCCTCGGCGACGACTTCCTGGAATCCATGGAGCGGGCGCAGCGGCTCGAGGACGCCTACAAGGCCATCCTCACGCTGCCCGAGTCGCCGTACGGCCGGGTCTTTCGCCAGGGGGTGAACTTCTTCAGCGAGTTGCGGCCCGGAGCACTCCGCGAAGGCGTGGACGTGCCGGGGCTGTCGTCGGCCCAGCTCGAGGCGCTGCGCCTGGTCCTGGAAAAGGAAGAGGCCGAGGAGCGCGACGAGTTGTCCCGCGGACTGCCGGTGCTGGCAGTGGTGGGCTCGGTCTCGCCGCTGATGGGACTGTTGGGCACCGTCATCGGCGTCATGAACGCGTTCCTGGGGATTACCGCCACGGGCTCCGCCAACATCGGCGCCGTGGCCCCCGGGGTGGCGGAGGCCCTGATCACCACGGTGGCGGGCCTGTTCGTGGCGATTCCCGCGGTCATCGCCTACAACCTGTTCGTGGCGAAGCTGAACCTGGTGAGCGGCGAGCTGGAGGGCTTTTCCAGCGAGTTCATCGGGACCCTTGCCCGTGAAGGCAGGGTCTAACACGGCATGCGTACCCGTCTGGAGATCACGCCATGATGCGCCGACGCCTGGGGCGGAACGACCTGCCGCTGAGCGCCGACGTGAACGTCACGTCACTGGTGGACGTGGCCTTCACGCTTCTGGTGATCTTCATCATCACCGCTCCGGTGCTGCAGGGCGGGGTGGAGGTGGCCGTGCCCAAGGCCGACGTGGCGCCCATCACCTCGCCGGACAAGCCGCTCGTGATCAGCATCCGGCGGGACGGGCGCATCTTCGTGGAGGAGACGGCGTACACGGCGGAGGAATTCCGGGCGGCCCTCCCCCAGCTCGCCGCGGCGGGTGACATCCGGACCGCGTTCATCCGCGCCGACTCGCTGGCTCCCTACGCGCCGGTGCTCCAGGTGGTCGGTATCCTGAACGCCGCCGGCGTGGCGCCTTCGCTGGTCGGGGAGCCCTGGGCCCGATGAGCGCGTCGGGAGGGCCTCCGCGCAAGTCGCTGATCTACTCGGTGGCGCTGCACGCCCTGATCGTGACGGCCATGTTCGTGGCTCCGTCGCTGACCCCCGAGCCGCGGGTCTTCGAGACGTTCCAGGTGCAGATCGTGTCGCCGCCTCCGGCCGAGCAGGCCGAAGAGGACCTGGCCACGCTGCCCGACGATGAGGTGGTGGTGGAGCGGCCCGATCCGGAGCCTGAGCCGCCGCAGGAGGAGGCCCCGCCGCCGCCGCAGCCCGAGGCCGAGGCGCCGCCGCCGGAGAAGGAGCCCGAGAAGAAGCCGGAGGAGAAGAAGCCGGAGCAGA
This sequence comes from uncultured Gemmatimonadales bacterium, assembly GCA_963809895.1. Lineage (GTDB taxonomy): Bacteria > Gemmatimonadota > Gemmatimonadetes > Longimicrobiales > Gaopeijiaceae > Gaopeijia. The sequence continues at coordinate 280,596 of CAWELD010000003.1, forward strand.
AGCCCGAGACGCCCCCGGCGACCGAGACCAAGAAGCCCACCACCACGGACGAGCCGAAGGAAACCAAGGAGTCCGGCGCGGACATCAACGTCCGCATGGAAGGGCTGCGGCGGGATTACCCGGCGTACTACAACAGCATCATCGTCGAGATCGACAAGTGCTTCCGGCGGCCTCCCGGCAACTGGACGACGGTGGTCTACTTCGAAATCCGGCCGGACGGCAGCGTCGCGAACCAGAAGATCGTGACGCGCTCGGGCAACCCCGCCTTCGACTACGCGGCCCTCGGGGCCATCGAATGCGCCGGGAACGGGCGATTCGGCCCCCTGCCCGAGGATCTGCCGTATGATCGCCTCCCCGTGCAGTTCAGCTTCAAGCCTCGCCAGATCGGCGGCGGTCTCCAGGTCTTCGACACGCCTCAACCCCCCAGACCCCGGAATCCATGACCTCTTCTTGGACGTCCATTCGACGCCACCTGCCGGACGCCCTGGCGTGGGCCGTGACCGCCCTCGTTCTCATCGCCGTACCTTTCCGGGCCACGGCCCAGGAGACGGAAACCCTCCCGGGGAGTGCAACTGGGCCTGGTCTACGAGAACGCCTACATTCCGGCGCTGGCGATCCAGCCCTTCGAAGGGCGCTTCGGCGGCCAGGCGGCCGCCGGCTCGGTGGAGGGCATCATCGGCCGCGACCTCCGTTACAGCGACCGCTTCGAGGTGCTGGACTCGCTGCCGCCGGCGCAGGTGGGGCAGGGCGTGGACTACGCCCTGTGGGACCGCCTGGGGGCCGTCTGGCTTCTCACCGGACAGGTCGAGGGAAGCGGAGACGGCTTCGTCCTGGTCCTCCAGCTCCACGACGTGGTCTACCGCCAGGTGAAGCAGGAGGGGCGCTTCCGCGTGCCCGATCCCCGGAGCGAGGGCTTCCGGATGGCCGTGCACCGGGCCTCGGACGCGGTGGTGCAGTGGGCCTTCGGAGAGCCGGGGATGGCGGCGAGTCGCATCGCCTTCGCCATGACCCGCGACGGTGGCCAGACCAAGGAGATCTACGTCATCGATTCCGACGGGGAGAACCTGCGCCGGGTGACGGACCACGGCGACATCTCCCTGTCGCCGAGCTGGTCGCCGGATGGGAGTCACCTCCTGTACATGTCGTACTACCAGGAAGGGCTCATGCGCATCTACGAGCTCGACCTGGCCACGGGGGAGTCTCAACAGGTCAACCCGCTCCGCGACGGGAACTACATCACGCCGGTCTACCTGCCCGATGGCCAGCGGATCGCCTTCTCCGTGCTGAGCGGTGCTCGCACGGGGCTCTTCGTCTACAACCTGCGTCGCGACTGCTGCCTGGAGAACCTGACCGAGAGCCGGTGGGACGATCACGGTCCCACCTTCTCGCCCGACGGCAACACGTGGTCGTTCAACTCCACGCGGCTGGGGTCGGGTGCGCCGCAGATCTACACCATGTCGACCAACGGTGGCGAACCCGCGAGTTCTTTCGCCCTATCGGTACGGGAATGGCGGCTATCTACTCGGCGCCCGACTGGTCGCCCTTCGGCGACCTCATGGCCTTCCATGGTCGCGTCGGGCGGACGGGCCGGTATCACATCCTGGTGGCCCGTATGGGCGAGGGCCGGCGCCTGCTCCAGCTCACCACCGAGGGGAACAACGAGGATCCCTCCTGGGCGCCGGACGGTCGCCACATCGTCTTCTACGGCGAGCGGAACTGGGGGAAGGGCATGTTCGTCGTGGACACCGCCACCGGGCGGATCCGGGTCCTCCTGCGCGGCGTGGATGCGGGTGGGCCGGATTGGTCACCGGCTTGGGACGGGTGAGAGCCCGGACGGACGACGGGAGAACCGCGACGGGTTGGGCCCGTGGCCATTGCGCAACACCGCATTTCGGGGTATATGCATGAGGTGAAGTTGGACGAGATCCGTCCGTCACCCCCACCATTCGAAGGGCTCCCGCCGGCAGATGTCGGCGGGCTGCAGGACGTACATTTCAACCCTCGGGAGAAGGAATGATCCACCGCCGAGTTCTCGTGCCCCTCGTGGCCGCCTCGCTGTTCGTCGTGGCCTGCAAGAAGGAGCCGCCGCCGCCGCCGGCGCCCACGGGGCCGACCCAGGCCCAGCTCGACTCCATGCGGCGTGATTCCATCATGCGCGCGCAGCGCCGGGCGGACTCCATCGCCGCGGAGCAGCGTGCCGCGGCGGAGCGCGCCGAGGCCGAGCGCCGCATGGCGGCCGCCCGGGCGACGCTGGAGGAGATCGTCCACTTCGACTACGACGAGTCCGCCATCCGTCCCGACGCGGAGCAGATCCTCCGCCAGAAGGTGGAGATCCTCCGGAACAGCCCTGCCGTGCGCCTGCGCATCGAGGGGCATGCCGACGAGCGTGGGTCGACGGAGTACAACCTCGCGCTCGGAAACCGCCGCGCCGAGGCGGTGCGGCAGTTCTTCACCAGCTTCGGGCTGGACGCGGGGCGCTTCACCATCACCTCGTACGGCGAAGAGCGGCCGCTGGTGAACGCCAGCAACGAGCAGGCCTGGGCCCAGAACCGGCGTGACGAGTTCGTCATCACGGCCGGTGCGGACCAGATCAATCCGCCTTCCGAGTGACCTTCTCCTGAGCCCTCCCCCGGGACCCTCCCGGGGGAGGGTGCGGTATATCCACGGTATGATCATGCGATTCCCTGAAGGGGCGGCTCGCGGGGCCCTGGCCCTGGCCGTCCTCCTGTCCGTGTCCGCCTGCGCCACCAAAGGCGACCTCCGCAACGTCAACGACCAGATCCGGGCGGTGTCGGCGCGTCAGGACTCCATCCTGTCGGAGTTACGCCGCCAGAGCTCGGCGACCCAGGACACGCTGCGCACCACCTCGAACCAGCTCGTGGACATCCGGGGCGAGGTCATCCGCCGGCTGCAGGCCATCTCCGACGACCTCGACCGCCTGGCCGAGCTCACGGGTGAGAACCAGCGTGGCATCGCCGGGTTGCGCGATCAGATGGACGCCGCGCGCCGGACTCGTCCGGCCATGGGCATGGTGGACTCGGCCGGCGCCATGGCGGGAGGGGACGAGTTTGCGCCCAGTGGCGGCACCGCGGCCGCCGTGTACGAAGCCGCCATCGGCCAGTACAACCGGGGGGCGCTGCAGACGGCGCAGATGGCGTTCAACGACTTCCTCCGCCAGTTCCCCAACGACGAGCTCGCGCCCAAGGCCCATTACTACCTGGGTCAGATTGCCGAGCAGGACGGCGACCTGGACGGCGCGGTGGAGGAATACGCCAGCATCCGGGAGCTCTTCCCGGCCGACCCCCAGGTGCCCCAGGCGCTCTACCGAATCGCGTTGATCCGCATCCAGCAGGGCGACGAGGACGAGGCGCGCAAGATGCTGGAGACGGTGATCAACACCTATCCCGACGACCTGGTCACCGACATGGCGCGCAACAAGCTGCGGGAGATCGGCGGCTCGGACCGCTGACCGCGGCAGCGGCGGAAGGCACCCGGCATGCGTTGCCCCGAGTGTGACGCCACCGAGAACCGGGTGGTGGATACCCGCACCAGCCGTGGCGGGCGTGCGGTGCGTCGTCGCCGCGAGTGCCTCGTCTGCGAAACCCGCTTCACCACCTACGAGTACGTGGAGGAGCGCCCGATCCAGGTGCTCAAGCGCGACGGCAGCGCCGAGGAGTTCAGCCGCGAGAAGCTCCTGCGCAGCCTCAAGATCGCCTGCGCGAAGCGTCCGGTGTCGGCGGCCGTGATGGAGTCCATCGCCGACCGCATCGAGGAATTGCTCTCGCAGCAGGCGAGCGTGGAGGTCCCCAGCGAGCGCATCGGCGAGATGGTCATGGACGCGCTACGCCCCCTGGACCGGGTGGCCTACGTCCGTTACGCCTCCGTGTACCGCAACTTCCAGGACATCGGCGAATTCCAGGAATTCGTCGACGAGCTCAACACACGCCAGCAGAGGGAGCTCCAGGCCAGGAACCAGGTCGAGCTTCCGCTCCCCTAGCTCCCCGACCCGAACCCGCCTGTGCCGTCTCGACTGAACCCTCGGGGTGAGATGCCCTTCCTCGATCACCTCGAGGAGCTCCGCTGGCGGATCTTCAAGGTCATGGGGGCCATCGCGGTGTCGCTGGGCGTGGGTTGGTGGGTGGTGCGGCGCTTCCGGGTCACCTCGCTGCTGGTGCGCCCCATGCAGCCCTATCTCACGGGCGGCAAGCTGCACGCTTTCCGTCCGACCACGGGCTTTTTTCTCGAGTTGAAGCTGGCGCTGGTGGTGGGGCTGATCCTGGCCTTTCCCATCGTGCTCTACCAGATCTGGGCGTTCCTGTCTCCGGCGCTGGAAAAGCACGAGCGCAGGATCATCATTCCCAGCCTCTACATGGGCACGGTGCTCTTCGCGTTGGGCGCCCTCATGGCGTACGTGGTGGCGCTGCCGGTGAGCCTGCGTTTCCTGTTCGCCTTCCAGCAGGACTTCCTGGCCAACACCATCGGCGCCGACGAGTACCTGTCCTTCGTCATCCGGCTGCTGGTGGGTTTCGGCGCGATCTTCGAGCTGCCGGTGGTGATCCTGATCCTGTCGGCGATGGGGCTGGTCACCCCTGCCTTCCTGCGGTCCAAGCGCCGTCACGCCATCGTCATCATCACCATCGTGGCCAGCGTCCTGAGCCCTGGCGACGTGGTCACGGTCACGCTCATGATGATGGTGCCCCTGATCTTCCTGTACGAGTTCAGTATCTTCCTGTCGGTCCTGGTCACGCGGAAGAAGAAGGAACGGGAGGAGAACACCATCCGGCCGCCTGAAGACCCGCCGGAGGGTTCCGTGGAGGTGGAATGAGACGGACAGGGAGGAAGGGCCTCGGCGTTTCCGCGGGATTCGCGGTGACGCTGGCGCTGGCCCTGTCGGGCGGATCCCTGGCCGCGCAGCAGGCTCGCCAGGATACCACGGCCCGTCCCGATTCCACCGCGCTCCGCCTGCAGGAGCGGCTCAAGCTCCTGAACCTGCCGCTGGGGGATTCGTCTCAGGCCTTTCCGTCGGATTCGGTGCCCGAGGGCCAGACGCTGGAGATCTTCCAGGACTCCACCCAGGGCGAGCCCGACGACGTCGTGGCGGCCCTCAAGCGGCTGCCGGGCTACAGCGCCGCCGAGTATCAGGGTACCGGCGCCGAGTACCTGGCCGACGAGGGGATCCTCTACCTCCACGGTGACACCGCTCAGAAGGCGGGCTTTCAACAGGGTGGAAACCAGCTTCAGGCCGACTCGCTGATCAAGTACAAGGAGTCGGAGTCCACGGTCAACGCCTTCGGCTCTCCGGTCCTCATCCCCGTGCAGGGCGACCGGGTGCGCAGCGAGGCCCTGTTCTGGAACCTGGATCGGCAGCAGGGTGCGGCCCTCCAGGCCGAGACCCAGTACAGCGCCGGCGCCAACTGGCTGGTGAAGGGAGACCTTCCGTTGATCCGCTCGGACCTGGCCTACGGGCACTCCACGATCTTCACCTCCTGCGACCTCGACGTGCCCCACTACCACTTCGAGACCGACGAGCTGAAGATCGTGAAGGGCAACGTCCTGGTCGCCAGACCGGTCCGCCTCTACTTCGGCGACGTCCCGGTGGCCTGGCTGCCCTTCATCGCGCAGTCGTTGGCCCGTGGACGCGCCTCGGGCATCCTCACGCCCCAGTTCAGCGTGAACGACATCGTGCGGACCAGCAGTGGCTACCAGCGGCGCATCAGCAACGTGGGCTTCTACTGGGCCATGAGCGACTACTCGGACGCCATCATCGCCCTGGACTGGTTCGAGAACAACTACACGGCGCTCACCGGCAACGTGTCCTACAACTGGCTTCGCCAGTTTCTCCAGGGCTCGCTGAGCTTCCGCAACTACTGGCCCGTCGAGGGCGGACGGCAGTTCACGCTGAACACCCGTCACAGCTGGGAGATCTCGGAGCGCACGCGCCTGACGCTCAACGGGCGCTACGCTTCCAGCTCGAGCTTCGTGACAAGGAACAGCTTCAATCCCCAGGAGCTGACCCGCTCCATCGACTCCGACGGAGGCTTCAGCCACCGGTTCGACTGGGGAACGCTGAACGTTTCGGGGAACCGGAAGCAGTACCTCACCGACGATCGGGTGGAGATGACGCTGCCCGACGTGAGCCTGTCGCTCAAGACCGTGAGCCTCTTCAAGGCGCCCCAGGCCCGGGCCCGCTGGTTCAACAACATGACCTGGAGCGGGGGCGGGAACGTGCGCAGGTCGATCCGCGACTACGCGCCCGACGGCGATCAGTACGACAAGGCCGATCTCTCCGCGAACGCCAACAGCTCCGTCAGCGTGGGCAACCTGAGCCTCGGCGGAGGCCTGTCGTACCGCGACGCGACGGTTCGGGACTATCCCCTCGACTCGTTGCCGTTCTTCCCGGACATGGTGGCGGAGCGGGGCATCCAGGCGTTCCAGACCCTGGCGGGCCGTCAGGCCACGGCCGACGTCACCGGCGACCGGGTGGACTACTCCCAGGCCTCGTTGGAGTGGAACTCCAACATCAGCTACCAGCAGAATCTGATCGGGTCCACCACGCTGACGCCCCGTGTGACGCTCTCGGGGATGGCGCAGCGGGCGGACACCGTCCAGCTCGCCCAGAGTTTCGTTTCGGGGCCCACGCGCATCGCGTTCGGCGCAACGCTGCGGAGCGACCTGTACGGCTTCTTTCCGGGCTTCGCCGGCTTCGAGCGCCTGCGCCACAAGTTCTCGCCGTCGTTCAGCTACGACTGGTCGCCGGAGGTGACGCCCACGGACCTTCAGAAGGCGGTGTTCGGCTCGCGGTCGCTCCAGCCCACCAAGGTCCTCTCCGTGACCCTCAACCAGACCTTCGAAGCCAAGAAGAAGGTGGAGGGCGACACCACGGGCGTGGCGAGCGACTCGACCGGTACCGCCGTCGACTCCACCGGCGCCGGGGGATTCCAGGTCGGTGAGGACGGTCTGCGTCGGCGAGAGACGGGTGAGGTGGTGACGCTCCTGGGGCTGTCGACCAGCGCCATCTCCTACAACTTCGTGGAGGCCGATTCCACCGGGAGCTTCCTCAAGGGCTTCAGCACCACGACGCTGTCCAACACCATCACGTCGGACTACCTGCAGGGGCTGCAGATCCGCATGACCCACGAGCTGTTCGACGACCAGGTGGTGGAAGGCGAGGGAGGGGTGACCACGACACGCAAGTTCTCGCCCCATCTCTCGCAGCTCAACCTGGGATTTTCGCTCTCCAACCGCTCGTCCATCTTCCGCTGGCTGGGGCTGGCGGGTAGCCGGAACGCATCCGCTCAGCAGCAGGCTCCCGCGGACTCGGTCGCACGGCCGGGCGAAGAGGAAGACCTGCTGGGCGGGCTCGACGATCCCGCGTCCATGATCCCGGGCACCACCTCACGGCGTCCGCGGTCCTCGCGGGGCTCGGCTGGGATCGGCGAGTGGTCGGCGAATCTGAGCTACGCGCTCAACCGCCCTCGCTCCGGAGTCGGCGTGAGCCAGATGCTGCAGGTGAACCTCCGGCTCCAGCCCACGGAACACTGGGAGATGACCTGGCGCACCGGCTACGACCTGGAGAACCACCAGTTCTCGGACCACGTGATCCGGCTCACGCGCGACCTGCACCGGTGGCAGGCGGACTTCGACTTCCTGCAGACGCCCACGGGCAACTGGGCCTTCCGCTTCAACGTGACGCTCCTGGACAACCAGGACCTCAAGTTCGACTACCAGCAGCGGAACGTGGATCGGAGCTCGTCGGCCCGTCAGCCGCCGTTTTAACCCGGCGGTCCCCCGAGCAGCAGCACCGGATCCTCCTCGCGTCCCCAGCGCCAGACCTCGAAGTGCAGATGGGGCCCCTCGGCGTTGCCGGAGCTTCCGCTGAGCCCGATCACCTGACGTGCCGTCACGGGGTCCCCTGCACGCACGTCGATGCGCGAGAGATGGGCGTACACGCTGAGGACCGAGCCTCCGTGGTCGAGCCACACCACGCGACCGTATCCGGTCATGGTGCCCGCGAAGCGGACCGAGCCCGGGGCCATGGCGTGCACCGGAGTGCCCTCGGCCACGTCGATGTCGACGCCTCGGTGCACCTCGGGCAGCCAACCGCGCCAGCGCACGCCGAAGGGAGAGAGCAGTCGCCCTTCCACGGGCCACCGCGGGATGGCGCACCCCGCGACCACGACCAGAAGGGACAGAGGCGCCAGGCGCCGAAGCCTTGTCACGTCTCCCGCGCCTCCCGGGGGCGGTAGCCCGCGTCCCTGTCACCCCCTGCATCGTCGTCCAGCAGGATCACCTGGACGGGAGCGCCCTCGTCCAGGCGCTCGATGCCTTCGGGCACCACCGCCAGACCGTCGGCGAGCCCGAGCCCCGAGACGAGGCCGGAGCCCTGGGGGCCCGTCAGCCGCACCACCGGGCGCGAAGGTCCGCCTTCGAGCGTCACGCGATACAGGTGACAGAGGTCCGCGGGTGAGCGGAGGGCCTCGCCACATACGGCCTCCAGCACGCGTCGGTGCGGAGTCACGTGCCCGGCGCTCACCCGGACCCAGGGCCGGACGAGCACCTGGAAAGTCACGAAGGCCGAGGAGGGATTGCCGGGCAGCCCGAACACCGGCAATGGCCGGCCCTTCTGGCGTGGAAGCCGTCCGAAGCTGAACGGGCTGCCGGGACGAATGCGGACGCGCCAGAAATCCAGCTCGAGCCCGTCCTCCAGGAGGGTGCGTTTGAGCAGGTCCGCTTCACCCATGGACGCCCCTCCCACCGTCACCAGCGCGTCGCAGTCCATGGCCTGGTGAACCCTGGCGCGCAAATCGCCGGGATCGTCCCGTGCGATTCCCAGCAGCACCGGCTCGGCGCCGGCCTCGGTGAGGCACGCCGCGAGCGCGGGCCCGTTGCTGTCTACGATGGTTCCGGGCTCCGTGGGCGCCGACGACTCGGCCAGCGGGCGCAGCTCGTCACCGCAGGTCAGGACGGCGACGCGGGGACGTCGGTGCACCTCGACCTCGGCAATGGCGGCGGCCGCCAGGACCGCGGTCCATCCCGGCGTCACCTCCAGCCCTGCCGCCATGACCTGGTCTCCGGCCCGGAAATCCTGGCCACCCGGACGGATGTTGCGGCCCGCGTCCGCGTCATCGAAGATCCGCACCTTGCCCTGCGCGCCCTCTTCGGCGTCGGTGTGCTCCACGCGCACCACCGTGTCGGCTCCGTCGGGGACGCGCGCGCCGGTCATGATACGGATAGCCTGTCCTGGGGCGAGGGACTGGTCCTGGCCTGCGGCTCCAGCGCGTGCGGCCGACACCACGGGCAGCACTCGAGGCTCGGAGCGGGTCGCGCCCCCGACGTCGGCGGCCCTGACGGCGTACCCGTCCATGGCCGAGTTGTCGAAGGGGGGAAGATCGATCCGTGCCGAGCCGGGGCGCGCGAGCACTCGTCCGAGCGCTCGGACCAGCGGCACCGTACGGGAGGGAAGGGGTTCCGCCGCGTTCAGGATCCGCGCGACGGCCTCGTCGAGAGAGAGCCAGTCGGCGCGCAGGCGCTCGAAATCGGCGGTCATCGCCGTCACCCGCTCACCAGCGGTAGGCGAGCCCCAGCGTGAGGGCGCCGTTGTTGACCCACTCGCTGTTGGGCACGTTCTCGAACCCTCGCTCGGGATCTCGGTAGCCGTCCGGGTAGTTGAGCTTCCAGAGGCTCAGCGAGGCGTCCGCCCTGAGCACGAAATGGCCGGGCAGCATGATCCGGAATCCCCCACCGAACACACCGGTGAACTTCGTCCCGAAGTCGAAGCGGTCGCCGGCTTCGAGAGGTTGGTCCTCCACCTGGGTGCCCGCGGCGTCGAAGGCCACGCCACCGCCAGCCAGGAGAAAGGGCTGGACGGCGTGCCAGGTGCGGCGACCGGTCAGGTCGAAGCGGAGCCGTACGTCGATGTCGTTCAGGAAGACCTCGGCCTCGTCGATCTTGCGGTCCCCCTCCGGGCGAGCGGGGTTGATGACGTCGCGCGTGGTGGGCAGGACCGTCCACACGCCCTCGAGAGCCAGAGGCCCGGCGAGCTCCACGGCGTAGCGGGCACCGAACCCGAGCGCGGGCGCCGGCCCGAACCCGAAGCGCCCGCGATCGGGACTCAGGGTGCCCACGAAGAGCCCGCCTTCCTGACCCTCCTCGATGTACCGGTAGGGCGAGGGGATGCTCTGGGCGTGCAGGGGCGCGACGGCCGTGAGGAGCAGCCCGGTCAGGGCGGCGCCGAAACGGGATGGGAACATCGGCCTCGGAGACTCGGGTGGCGCCCCCTGGGGGGCTCTGAATGGCGATCGCGGCGCCGAAGGTTAGGGGCGCCGCGCCGTCGAATCAACGTTCCGGGTCCTGATTGACCTCCCTGGAAGGTGCGGTCAGATTGCAGCGTCAGCGACCTGCCAGGACCGGCATTCCCTGCCCGGATACGTTTCGGTGGTACACGCCCCCATGTCGTTCGTTTCCCGAGCGGTCCCGCGCTTGCGGCTCCAGCTCTCGACCGTCGCCGTGTGCGTCCTTCTGGGGTCGCTGCCGCCGGCGCCCGTGGCGGCGCAGACCGCGACGGCGCGGGTCGAGGAGAATCTGCGGGCCGAGCCCAACGAGGTGGTCCTGGGCGTGTTGCGGCCCGGCGCCGAGCTTCCGGTCGTGGACCGGCGTCCAGGGTGGGTTCAGGTCGAGCTCGAGGGGTGGGTGTGGATTCGCTCTCTGCAGATCGTGGACCGCGACGGCTTCGACCTGGTGGTGGTGCCCGAAGAGTCCGGGGCGGACGGCGAAAACCTGCGCTCGCGGCCCGCGGGACCGGTGCTCGTGCGGCTCGCGGAGGGTGCCCTCCTTCACGAGGTCGAGCGCATCCCTGGGTGGGTTCAGGTGCGGCGCCGCGCCTGGGTCTGGTCGGCGTCGGTGGACGTCGACGAGTCCGCCGAGCCTCCGGCGCCGGCGAAGCCACGGGCGGAGGCGTTGAGCCGCCCGCCGCATCCTGCGGCTCCGGCCTTCACGGCGGGCCCCCGGGGCGCCCCGGTGCTCGCTTCGCCCGACGGCGATACACTGGCGACCGTGGTGGCCGGCGCGGACCTGGCGGTGGTGGGGCGGCAGGGGAGCTGGGCCCGGGTCCGCATGGACGGCTGGGTGTGGATGCCGGACACCACGACGGTGGCCGCGCCGGAGGGGAACACGGCCGAGCCCGCGACGCCGGCGGCGGTGATGGCGGACCCCGCGGCCTGGCGGGGGCGTATTGTCACATGGCAGCTTCAGTTCATCTCCCTGGAGCACGCCGAGACGGTGCGCACGGACTTCTACGAGGGAGAGCCGTTTCTCCTGACGCGTCCGGCGGGAAGCGACGATACGGCGAGCTACGTCTACGTGGCGCTTCCCCCCGAGCGCGAGGACGAGTTCTCCGCCCTCCGTCCGCTGGAGACCGTCACGGTCGTGGGCCGGGTACGGGTGGGTGCGTCGGTTCTCACCGGCAGTCCCATCCTGGACCTGATGGAGGTGCGACGCGGCCGCGGTGGGTGATGCGGTGAGCACCGACGCGGCCCCCGGAGTGCGCGTGAATCCCGCGGGGGGCCGTGCACGTATGGGAAGAGGTGTGAAGAAGGGAATCTGATCCAACGCGAGGATGCGCCCGGACGATGCGCTGCTCCACATGTGGTGAAGGGCTAGAGCCCGGCGCCGACAGATGTCCCACCTGTGGGGCCACGGTCTCGCCGCGGGCGCTGCGCCGTATCTGGCCTTCCGAGGAGGGGGCGTCGGCGGTTCAGCAGTGCCCCCGGTGCGGGTATCAGGGGCACGGCGTCGGTTACTTCAGCCGACCTGGACACGTAGGCCTCCTCATCGGTGTCAGCCTCTTCACGTACGGTCTGGGGGGCCTGGTCTATTGGCTGGCCCGCCGCAAGCACTTCATCTGCCCGAACTGTGGCCTGGGCTGGGAACACGCCGGCCGCGCCCTGCCCTCGGGCTCCCGTCCCGATTCCAGACGTCTGGAAGGTGACGCCCCCCTGCCGTCCAGTGGGATCAAGCGCCGGGTCCTGGGCTCCATGATGGTGCTGCTGGCGTCGTTCCTCATCATGATGGGGATCATCGAGTTCGAGGCCGCGGCCATCGTCGTCGGCAGCGTGGCCGGTGCCGCCGGCTCGGGCACGTTCTTCTGGGGTTGGAAGGCGCTTCAGGAGCGTCGGCAGGCGCTGACGACCGGGCTGCAGCGCAAGGTTCTCCGGCTCGCGTCGCGCAAGGGCGGAACGCTCACCGTCACCGAGGTCGCGACGGATCTGAACCTGTCGCTGCCCGCGGCCGAGAAGCTGCTCATCGGGATGGACGACGGGTTCCGGGTACGCTCCGAGATCACCAGAGAGGGCGTGCTTCTGTACGAATTTCCGGAGCTCAAGCACCGGCACGAGCTGGGGCCGGGCACGGGCGTCTGATCGACGCGGCTGGGCCGCTGCGTCATGGTGACGACCTTTGCGAAACGGAACGGTTGCGGGAAGGCAGCGATCAGGGCTATTATCGATCAGCCCCCCGGCTTATCCGGTTCGACCGACATGTCTACCACACGAGTACTACACCTCGACGCATATCGGGGGCAGCGCCAGCAGCGCGTCGAGCGAATGCTCGCGCTCCTGGGGCCCGATCCCATCCGGTATCGTCTCGCCCTGCGCCTCGCCGACCTCCTGCACTCCGTGGGAGGCGACCGCGCGGCTGTCGTGTGGACCGATGAGTTCGGCTCTCTGGTCCCGCACCCCTTCGTCGTTCTCGACCTCACCTCCGATACTCCCAGGCGAGGTGTGGATGGCCGGATCCTGCGCACTGCGTGGGAGCGAGGCCTCCCGGGGGTCGTCGACCACCCGGATCTGCCCCGACGGGCGGTGCCGGAGGCGCCCCGGAGCGCTGCCTGTGTGTCGCTGGGAAGTGACGGAGCCCGCACCTGGTTCGCCCTGGTCGACGCAGTGGTGCCGCGGACGCCGCTCTCCGACGAGGACCGGCAGACCCTGCTGCACCTGACGGGTGAGTGCGCGGCGGTCATTCTGCATCGGGACCTCCTGGACGAGCGCTCCATGCCCGGCAGTGCCGACGCCTTCACGGGTTGGTCGGTGCTCTCGGACGTCGACGAGCACCCCGATGCCGAGGAACGCATCGGGAATCGCTTTCTCGTGCTCCGGCTGGTGCGCTCGCTGCTGGACGACGACCTGACGCCCGACCCCGAGAGCCTGTCGGCCCGCATCCAGGCGCTGCGCACCGAGTTCGACTGCGTCCAGGACGAGGACGAGGAAGTCGATCTGTGGCGCGCAGTGCTCGACTCGGCGGAACAGCATGACCCGGCAGCCCTGGCGGAGGCGGTCCTCGACATGGGACTGCGCGCCGAGGACCTCGGCGAGCTCGAGGGTGCCCTGGAGGCCTTTCGCTCCAGCTACTGGGTAGCCGCCCTCGGGGGAGCCCTCGACGCAGCGGTCGATGCAGCCCGCTACCTCGGCCGCAGCCACCGTCGGGCGGGCCGCTGGGACGATTCGGAGTTGTGGTACGTGCGAGCCGCGGAGGTGGCGCGGACCTTCGACTCGCGGGCGGGAGAGGCGCTGGCGCTCGACGGTCGCGCGGCGACGCTCCGGGCTCGTGGGAACATGCCGGCCGCCCGGCAGGTCCTGACGGACGCCCTGTACTCAGCCGAAGAATCGGGCGATCCCCACGCCCTGGGCAGCGTGCATCAGCACCTCATGACCTTCCACCATCTCGTCGGAGAGGGCACCGAAGCCGTGGAACACGGCTGGCAGTCGGTGATGACCTTCCGCACCCGCCGGGACCGGCTGCGGGCGCTGGTCTCACTGGCCGGGATCCTCCTGGACCTCAAGGCCGTGGATCTGGCCGAGCAGGCCTACTCGCTGGCGGTGGAGCGGGTGGAGGAGGGATATTACCGGATCTTCGCGCTGGAGGGCTACGCTCACACCGCCGCCCTGAAGGGGGCGCGCGAGGAGTATGAGCAGCGGTACCGCGCCGTGACCGGGGCAGGTTGGGCGGCGGGAGGTGTCGAGTTCCAGGCTCAGGCGCTCCTGTACCGGGGGCGGGCCTATCAGGCCCTCCACGACTACGAGGAGGCGGAAGAGTGGTACGAACAGGCGCTGACCTTCGCCACCAAGGCAGGGCTCAACGCATATGCCTTCCAGGCCGAGGATGCCCTGGCGCGCCTCGCGGCGGCCAGGACGTCGGGCTCGGTCGAGGAAGCGGCGCCGGCCGCGCTCCCGGCCCGTACCCTGGCCGAGGTCAGGGGGGGCCTGGGAGCGCTCCGGCAGGAGCTGGCCAGCGTGGCGTCCTGACGCGTCGGGACGCCGGGGGGGTCAGCTTCCGGAACCGGGGTGGCCGAACTCGCAGTTGGTGGCGTCGGGGGCGCAGTCGTCGTACGAAGTCGGCGATGAGCAGGCGCTGAAGGCCATGGTTGCCAGAAGGGCGAGGAGGGTGAGCCTGATGGTCCGCATGATGAATGCTCCACGAGTCGGTGCCGCGTGTCGTGGCCGGGGAATCCGACCAACTGCCACCGCAAGGATGGGCCATACGAGGCCCGACCACGTCATCGTCAGGCAAGCTGCCTATGTCTTTTCCGTAGCTTCATGGCTCTGATCGCCCTGGCGTCGCGCGACCGGGAGCTGGTCCGGACCGTGCGCACCAGCCTGGATCGGCGCTGGCACGACCTCGTGCAGGCCAGGTCCTGGGAGGTTCTCCCGCGTCAGCTTCGGGAACGGCCGGTGTCCGCCCTGCTCCTGGACCTGGCGCTGCTGCCCCCGGTGGGACCCGTGGCCGTGCGGGCGCTCCAGAGGGGATTTCCGGGGTTGCCCCTGGTCGCCCTGGCCCGTCTGAAGGATCCCCGCACGGTGTTCGAATTGGGACAGCAACGGATTCGACACCTCATCGTCATGGATGCCGAGGCGTCGACCCTCGAGCTGCGTCGCAGCGTCGTTCGGGCCGGCGAGCGCGCCGCACCGGGTCTGGTCGCGCGCTGGCTGGGCGGGCTCGTGGATCCGAGGGGACTGGAGGTGGTACGAGCGTCCCTGGAGCTGACCCACAGATGCTGGAGTGCGGATCGCTTCGCGCGCTCTTTCGGGCTGAGTCGACCGGTCCTGAGCGAGCACCTCAAGGGCATGGGGTTGCCCTCGGTCGGTCAGCTCATGCTCTGGGGCCGATTGCTGCACGCCGGCCACTGGCTCCCGGATCCGGCGCGGTCCGGGGAGAGCGTCGCGCGTCAGCTGGAGTACGCGAACGGATCGGTCTTCCGCCGGGCGTTGAGGAGCCACGTGGGATGCACCCCCACGGAGCTCGCCGAGGGCGGTGGCCTGGGGCGGGTGCTCCGGGCCCTCATCCGCGGTCAGGATCTCCCGGTTCCGGGCGAGATGAGCGCATCGGTGGCCTGACCGCCAGCGGTTGTCAGGGCACCGGCCCGGAGGCCATCTTTCGACGTTCCCGGTCACTCTCGCGGTCATGGGCCGCAGCATCCCACGGAGTCCCGCACGTGCTTCGCTTCACTGCCGCCGACGGCCGCGAGTGGGAGGTCGTGGCGGGACGGGAGTCGTGGGGAGCCATCGTGGCGATCTTCATCCCGGTGGGGGACGATCAGGCGTTGCGGCAGACCCACCTGAGCGCCGCCTCGTACGAGGAGGCCAACGCCGAGCTCGGGGCGCTGGGGCAGGAGGCGTTACAGGCGCTGTTGGATCGCGCGATACCCAAGACCATGGACTGAAGGCCTGCGGGCCGTACCAATCGAGGAGTCCGTCGATGAGGGAGTTCGAAGACGCCGAGGGCCGTCGCTGGCTGACCCGGGTGGCCAGCCGGAGCGGACCCGACTACAAGGGCCGTTATCACCTGGTCATGGAGCCCGTGGACGGCGGGCCGGACGACGTGGTGGAGTTGGTCGACGTACGGTGGAACAGCGAGAAGACCGCGCAGCGCACCCTCGACACCATGTCGGGGGTGGAGTTGCGACGCCGGCTCAGATCCGCCCGCGGACGCGGGCGCTCGGTGTCACCGGCCTGAGCTCGGAGGGCTGGCGGCCGCGGACGGGGGACTCTCGGCCGCGGCCGCCGCACCAGGCAACCTCACCACGTCGGCGAGCCGGGCGCCGATCCGGTCCTCCAGCCGCTTCGCTCCCCAGGAAGAGGGCAGGCGGTTCCCGACGATGGAGAACACGACCCGCTCACCGCCGGCGGTCTGCACGATTCCACTCAGGGCGGAGACCCCCTCGATGGTGCCCGTCTTCGCTCGCAGATTGCGGGCGGCCGCCGTGCGCTGCATCCGGCGCAGGTGGCGGGTGCCCGCTTCCGGAAGGCTCTCCCTGAGCACGGGCCATTCGGCGGTGGTGGTCATGTAGGACAGCACCGCCACCAGGGCCGCCGGCGTGGCCCGGTTGTCGGCGGCGAGCCCGGACCCGTCGAACATGTGGACGTCTCCCTCGGGAACGCCCACCACGCGGGTGAGGAAACGCTCCACGGCCCGCGCGCCCGCCTCGAACGACCCTTCACCCTCGACGCTGCGACCGATGGTCTTGAGGATGAGGTCCGCGAAGAGGTTGTGGCTCTCCTGGTTCACCACCTCGATGTAGTCGCTGAGAGGGCGTGACCGGTGGAGCGCCAGGACCCGGGTCCTGGCCGCTCCGTCGCCCCCGGCGGCGAAGACGCGTCGTTCGCCCTCGAGGGAGGCGGTCCCGTCGGTGACCACTCCGGGGCTTCCCAGTACCACGATGCCGGCACGCTCCAGCGCCTGCACCATGGCGTGGGCGGTGAACAGCGCCGGATCCTGCACGGTCATCTGGCGCCACACCTCGCGGCTGCCACGGTTCATCTGCCCTTCCACCACGATCGGTGCCGTCGGGTCGGTGCGAACCAGCGCGAGGCGCTGGGAGGCGCCGCCCGAGACGGTGAGGGCGTCGTTTCGTACGGCGACGCCGCCCTGGTCGGGGAGTGAATGGATCGCCGGAGGCACGCCGGCCACCGTGGGCTCCACCCTGAGGCTGACCACGTTCTCGTTGTACGAGAGGGCGTCGGACGCGGCGGTGAACCATTCGTTGAGATCCCGGGGATCCCACCGATCGCTTCGCTCGGGGCCCTGGAAGAAGGTCCCGTCGCCCAGGACTCGCCCCTCGACGGTGCGCACGCCGGCGTCTCTCAACTGGAGCGCCAACGAGTCCAGCACGGCGCCCCTGGACGGGTAGAAGCGGTCGGAGATGCCCGGATCGCCGGTGCCGTAGAGGATCAGGTCGCCTCGGAGGTGCCCCTGCTCGAGCGGGGCGTCGCTCATCAACATCGTCAGCCAACGGTAGTCCGGGCCCAGGTAGTGCAGGGCCGCGGCGGTGGTGAAGAGCTTCTGGTTCGAGGCGGGCGCCAGTGCCTGGGTCGGCTCGCGGCTGTAGAGCGTGTCGCCCGAGTCCAGGGACACGGCGAGCACGCCGAAGGTCGCCCGCCGCCAGCGCACCGATCCCAGAACGGCGTCCAGGTCGGTCCGGAGTCCGGCCAGGACGGGGTCGTTCGAACCCTCGCCCTCACCGCTGCGGTCGACACGGAGTGCACCGCGCATCGCCGCGGTCGGGGTGCGCGTAGCCTCGCTGGATCGGGAGCGGAGCTCACCTGCCCGTCCGGGGAGGGCGCCGGCCAGCGCCGCCGCCACCACCAGGAGCAGGGCTCGCCTGATCACCGCGTCGCTCCGGTGGGGAGCTGGAGATCGGGTCCCTCGGCCAGTCCCGCCAGCGGGTCCTGGCCGGGGAGAGGCAGGATCACTCCCGGATTGAAGAGACCCTCGGGATCGAGCGTCGCCTTCACCGTGCGGAACGCCTCGACGGTGTCCGCTCCCCAGATGCGCTCCAGGTAGGGAGCCCGGATGCGTCCGTCACCGTGCTCGCCGGTCAGGGTGCCACCCAGATCGGCCACCAGTCGCACGGCCTCGTTCAACAGGCTTCGGACGCCGCCTCGCCAATCCGCGGCGGTCAGATCCACGAGCGGGTTCACATGGAGATTCCCGTCTCCGGCGTGACCGAAGATCACGCCCTCCGTCTCGTGCCGCGCGAGAATCTCGTCCATACCTTCAAGATAGGCTCCGATACGCGTCGGCGGCACCACGCCGTCTTCGATGAACTGGAGCGAGCGCAGGCCCCGGGCCGCGGCGCGGGCCACCGTGGGGCTCGCGGCGTGGCGCACCTCCCACAGCGCATCCACCTCGTGGGGATCACGGGCCGCGACCCAGCCGCCGAGGTCCGCGCCCAACGCCGCCGCCGTACGCACCCCGGCCTCCACCTCGGCCGCGGTCCCCTCGAACTCCACCAGGGCGAGGCCCGCCTCGCCGCCGAGTTCGCCGGGGATGGCGGCGCCTCCTTCAGCCGCCAGCGCCAGCAGTCGGGCGCCGAAGTACTCGCAGGCCGAGGCGCCCCACGCGCGGGCAGCCCGCCCCACCTCGGCCAGCGCCTGGGCGTCCGGGATCTCCAGGAGCACGGCGGCCCTCGCCGACGGGATGGGGTGGACTCGCAGTCGTGCGGCGGTGACGATGCCCAGCGTGCCTTCGGCGCCCACGAGCAGCTGGGCGGCGTCGCCGGTGGGCAGGAAGCGGTCCAGGGCGTACCCGGAGCTGTTCTTGCGCACCGCCGGCCAGGTTGGGGGGTGCGCGCCCAGCGCGGCCCTCAGGTGGGCATGGAGGCCGGCCCAGGGACCGCCGGCGGCCTCACCCGAGACGAGCCATTCGGCGGTGCCGTCGGCGCGCACCACCTGCACGGCCTCCACCTGGGCGTGGGTGGCCCCGTACCGGAAGGAGCGCGCGCCCGCGGCGTTGCACGCCACCATGCCGCCGACGGAGCACCAGCGGGCGCTGGACGGGAGGCCGGTCAGCCGCAGTTCGTGCTCGCGGACGCGCTGGTCCACCGCCGACGCAACCGCCCCGGCGCCCACTTCCACGGTCCCGGCGTCCGTGTCCACGTCGCCGATGGCGGAGAGGCCGGTGAGGTCGAGGACGGCCCCGGGGCCCACATTGCCGCCGGGCATGCCCGTGCCCGCGCCCCGGGGCGTGAGCGGCACGCCACGCTCCCGGCTCCAGGCCACGGCGCGGCACACGTCCTCCACCGAGGAGGGGCAGAGGACGATCCGTGGAGGCAGCCACACCGGCCCACGAGAGCCGGACATCTCCCGCAGGCTGGGGAGGTCGCGATGGACGGAACCCCGGAATCCCGGGGGAGGAGGGAGGTGCGGGTCGGGCACTACGCCGCGCCGGTCCGGATCAGGCCCGTGCCTCACCCGGATCGCACTGCGCGCAGTAGCCGGTGAGCTCGAGGCGGTATCCGGTGACCCGGAACTCGCGCGCCGACGCTTCGAGGCGCGCCACCTCCGAGTCGTCGACGCGACCGGGTAGATCGAGGACCCGCCCGCAGCCCAGACACCGCAGGTGATGATGATCGTCGGTCCGGCCGTCGTAGCGCGCCGATCCGTCGCCGTAGCTGAGCTTCACCGCCAGGCCGCAGCCGACCAGCGTTTCGAGGCTCTTGTAGACCGTGGCCAGCGAGATGCCGGGAACGTCCTGTCGGACCTCGAGGAAGACCTCGTCGGCGGTCGGGTGCGACTCCGTGCCGCGCAGAAACCGGAAGACGGCGGCTCGTTGCTCGGTGAACCGCTGTCCGTTCTCCTCCAGAGCGCGGCGGAGGATGGTCTCGCTCATGTCGGATGACGGCATCATGATCCGAGGTGTTCTGACGTTCTCTCGAAGCTCGACGGGGAATGAAACCCCGCAGAGGATGCCGGGTTTCGCACAGGCGCGTCAACCGCACCACCCACCGGGAGAAGGCAGTGTCGAAGCAGGGTCCGATTCTCACGCTCGAGCCCCTCGTGGAGGGAGTCCGGGACGGCCTGGAGACCGCGGGGTGGGCCCTGTCCGGTCTCCAGAAGACCACCAGCCACGAGTTCGAGGGGCGCTGGGCCGGCGAATCCACGCGCAGCGCCTATCTCTTCTTCCACAGGGACGAGAACGAAGAAGCATCCATCGACGTCTATCTGGACGAAACCTCCCGTGGCCTGCAGGGCAATCTGGCGCTGGTGGTGGAGCTGGAGGAGGTCGAGGGGCTTCCCGGGACCCCGTCGCTGGTGGGCTCGCTGGCCGAGCTCGCCGCGGCGCACCTGCCCGAGGGCTACCGGACCCCGATCTCGCTGCGCTACCGTCTCGCCGACAGCGACACGTCCGTCACGCGGCTCCAGGTGGAGGCGCGCATCAAGCTCCGCATCCCGGGAGCGGCCGTGGAAGCCGGCGCCAACGCGGTCTCGGCGCTGTCGGCCGCCACCGCCCGCAGCTTCGAGGCGGTGCTGGCCGACGCGCGCATGCGGGCCCTCCTGGGATAACGTCACGAGTCCCCCGTCGGTTTCGGGCCGCCCGTGAGCAGGCGCAGGCCGTTCAGCACCACCACCAGCGTGCTCCCCTCGTGGCCGATCACGCCGGTGGTGAGGCTCACCTTGCCGAGGAGCGCCAGCGTCACCAGGGTCAGCAGCACACCCGAGGCGAACACCAGGTTCTGGCGGATGACGCCGCGGGTTCTGCGGGCGAGCTCACGGGCGTACACCAGGCCGTCCAGGCGCTCGCCCATGAGCACGAGGTCGGCGGTCTCCAGAGCCACGTCCGTGCCCGCCGCTCCCAGCGCCACTCCGACGTCCGCCGCGGCCAGCGCCGGGGCGTCGTTGACCCCGTCGCCCACCATGGCGACCGCTCCGTAGCGGCGTCGCACCCGCTCCAGCGCCGTAACCTTGTCCTCGGGCAGCAGCTCCGCCTCCACCTCCTGAATGCCCACCTCGGCGGCGATGTGCCGCGCCGTGGCGGAATCGTCTCCCGTGAGGAGCACCACGTGGCCCACGCCCAGCTCCCGGAGCTGGGCCACCGCCTCGGCGGCGCCGGAGCGCGGGCGGTCCGCAATGGCGACGCCCCCGGCGGGGCGGCCGTCCACCGCCACCGCCACCGGGGTGGCGCCGGCGGCGGCCCGCGTCTCCAGCCAGCGGGTGAGCTCGTCGGGGACGGGCGACTGGAGCGAGGTCTCGATCCAACCGGATCGACCCACCCGCACCTCGTGGCCGTCCACCCGGGCAGACGCTCCGTGACCCGGCACGGCCTGGAAATCCGTGGGCTCCGGGACGGCGAGGCCGGCTTCCTTGGCGGCCGCCAGGATGGCGGCGCCCAGGTGGTGCTCGCTCCTGGCTTCCACGCCCGCGGCCAGGGAAAGGAGCAGCGGAGCCCCCGACACCCCCGGCGCGCCGTCCTCCGGCAACAGCGAGAAGATCTCGGTCACCTCGGGCCGTCCCCGGGTCACGGTCCCGGTCTTGTCCAGGGCGACGGCGTCCACGTCGGCGAAGGCGTCCAGCGCGCCTCCCCCCTTGAAGAGGATCCCGTGGCGGGCCCCGTTGGAGACCGCCGACACGATGGTGGCGGGGATGGAGATCACCAGGGCGCAGGGCGATGCCACCACCAGGAGCGTCATGGCCCGGTAGAAGGCGTCGTGCCAATCCCATCCCAGCGCCACCACGGGTAGCACCATGGCCACGACGGACCCCAGGATCACGAGCGCCGCGTATCGGCCCTCGGTCTTTTCCAGCCAGCTCTGGGTCGGTGCCTGACGCTCCCGGGCCTCCTCGACCATCCGGATCACGCGGGCCAGGGTCGTCTCGCCGGATCGGCGCAGCACCTCCACGTCGAGGCTGCCACCGGCATTGAGCGTTCCGGCGAAGACGGGACTTCCCACCTCCTTGGTCACCGGGTTGGGCTCGCCGGTGAGGGTGCTCTCGTCCACGGCGGAGCGGCCCGAGGTGACCCGGCCGTCCACGGGAATGCGCTCTCCCGGGCGGATGCGCACCCTGTCTCCCGGCTGCAGACCGTCCACCGCCGCCTCCTGCTCGCTCCCGTCGTCGTCGAGGCGACTGGCCGTGTCGGGCCGGAGCGCCACCAGGGCGCGAATGGAGTGGCGCGTCCGGTGAAAGGCGTAGGTCTCCAGCGTGTTGCCGAGCGAGAACAGGAAGAGGAGGATGGCTCCCTCGGGCCAATGATCGACGGCGGCCGCGCCACCCGCCGCCAGCAGCATGAGGAGGTCGACGTGGATCTCGAGAGACCGGAGCGCCGCCACCGCCCTGCGCGTCGCATCCCATCCTCCGGCCACATAGGAGACCGAGAAGAGGCTCACCCCGAGCCACCCTGGCGCATCCGCGATCATCGCCGCGGCGCCGGCCAGCCCGAAGAGGGCGCACGCCACCGTGGCCAGCGCTTCTCGCCGCCACGGGGGCGGACCCGCCTCGGTGTCCACAGGCGGCGCAGGGCCGGTGGCGGCGGAGGGGTGGGGCGTCGGGGTCAGGGTGGTGGTTGCCATGGCAGGGATCTTAACAAGAATTGTTCTTGATAAGAAGTCCGATCAGGGGTTCGGGCTGTGCTTGCCGGTGAGGCCCCGAGGCGCCTAATGTGGCCGGGCACGGCCTCGGGGCACACGACGGGTCCCCGGGCCACATCGTTCTTCCCCCCCACGGCATGGCACCACGGAGGCCTCGCATGAGCGACGATACCGGCGCCCTCGACTCGCTTCTCCAGGAAGGCCGGCGGTTTCCGCCTCCGGACGCCTTCCGGTCCGAGGCGCACGTGTCCGATCCCTCCATCTACGCCGAGGCCGAGGAGGATCCAGAGGGCTACTGGGCGCGCTGGGCGGAGGAGCTGGACTGGTACGAGCCGTGGCACACGGTCCTGGAGTGGACGCCGCCCCATGCCAAGTGGTTCGTGGGCGGGAAGCTGAACGTCTGCCACAACTGCCTGGACCGTCACCTGACCGGACACCGCCGCAACAAGGCGGCGCTCATCTGGGAAGGGGAGCCCGGCGACGTCCGCGTCATGACCTATTACGGGCTGCACCGGAGAGTGACGAAGTTCGCAAAGGTCCTCCGGCAGTTGGGTGTGGAGAAGGGCGACCGCGTCGCGATCTACCTGCCCATGATCCCCGAGGCCGCCATCGCCATGCTGGCCTGCGCGCGCATCGGGGCGGTGCACTCCGTGGTGTTCGGAGGGTTCAGCCCGGATGCGCTGGCCGGACGCATCAACGACGCCGGGGCCCGGGTGCTCATCACCGCCGACGGAGGGCATCGGCGCGGGACCATCATCCCCCTGAAGAATAACGCGGATCAGGCACTGGAGAACACACCGGGCATCGAGCACGTGGTCGTGGTGGCCCGTGGCACCGGCATCGCCCGCGAGCTGGATATGCGCATGAAGCCGGGCCGGGACCTCTGGTACCACGAGCTCATGCGCGACGTGGAGGGCGGCGTGCCCTGTGAGCCCATGGACTCGGAAGACATCCTGTACACGCTCTACACGTCCGGGACCACCGGCAAGCCGAAAGGGGTGGTCCACACCACCGGCGGCTATCTCACCCAGGTCTACGCCACCACCAAGTGGGTCTTCGACCTCAAGGAGGAGGATCGCTACTGGTGCACCGCCGACGTGGGATGGGTGACGGGCCACAGCTACATCGTCTACGGTCCGCTGGCCAACGGTGCCACCGTGTTCATGTACGAAGGGGCCCCGGACTGGCCCGATCGCGGCCGCTTCTGGCACCTGTGCGAGAAGTACGGGATCTCGATCTTCTACACGGCGCCCACCGCCATCCGCGCCTTCATGCGCTGGGGGGAGTCCTGGCCGGAGAAGTACGATCTGTCGCAACTCCGCCTGCTGGGGACCGTGGGTGAGCCCATCAATCCCGAGGCCTGGATGTGGTACCACCGGGTGATCGGCAAGGAGCGCTGTCCCATCGTGGACACGTGGTGGCAGACCGAGACCGGCGCCATCATGATCACGCCGCTCCCCGGGGTCACGGACACCAAGCCGGGCACGGCGACCCGGCCGTTCCCGGGCATCCAGGCCGCCGTTCGCGACGACGACGGCGACGACGTGAGGGCCGGCTACCTGGCCATCACCCGCCCGTGGCCGTCCATGTTGCGCACGATCTGGGAGGACGACGAGCGCTTCCAGAAGCAGTACTGGTCCAAGTGGGACGACGTCTACTTTCCGGGAGACGGCGCCCACGAGGACGAGGATGGATACATCTGGATCCTGGGCCGCGTCGACGACGTGCTCAACGTGGCCGGTCACCGCATCGGCACCATGGAGGTGGAGAGCGCGCTGGTGGACGATTCCCGCGTGGCCGAAGCCGCCGTGGTGGGGAAGGCCCACGAGCTCAAGGGTCAGTCCATCGCGGCCTTCGTGACTCTCAAAGACGGGATCGACGCCAGCGATATGCTCGCGGACGAGCTCAAGGAGCACGTGGTGGAGAAGATCGGCGCCATCGCACGTCCCGAGGCGATCCTCTTCACCGCCGACCTGCCCAAGACCCGTTCGGGCAAGATCATGCGGCGCCTGCTCAAGGACATCGCCGAGGGGCGCGCGGTGGGTGACACCACGACGCTCGCGGATCCCGAGGTGGTGCGCCGGCTCAAGCAGCGGTACGAGGAGGAGGGCGCCGAGGAGTGAAGACGCTACGGGCGGGGTGGGGGGCGGTGGTGGTCGTCGGCGCGTTGGCCTGCGGAGGGTCGATGGCCACGTCGGCCGGCAGTGGCGACCGCGTGGTGCGGGTGCGAAGCACCGGGGCCGACGAGCTGGTGAGCGAGGTGCGCACGGTCGATGCGGGCTCGCAGCAGGACCTGGCCGCTCCGCTGGCGAACGTACAGGCGGCGTTGTCGGCGGTGCACGACTCCCTGGGGTTGCCCACGAGCTGGCTCGACCCCGGGCGCACGGCCATGGGGTCCCGTTCCTTCAGCGTGCGCCGACTCGCCGGCGCCCCGCTGTCGCGCTGGCTGGAGTGCGGGCGCACGCCCACCGGCCGCGATCGGGCCGACGCCTACGACGTGACGCTCTCCGTGGTCACCTCGCTGGCGGTGCGGGACTCGGCGTCCACGACGGTCACGACCCGCCTGAGCGGCCGGGCGACGCCGCGCTCGGTGAGCGGCGGCGACGTGGCGTGCGGCAGCACCGGACGTCTGGAGCTGCGCATCCTGGAGGCGTTGGCCGCCCGGGTCCCGGGCTGAGGTCTCCGGAGCGCTCCCGTCAGGCGCTGTCGGGTCCGGCGTCGTCCTCGCCGGTGCGTGCGGCGTCGGCCAGCGGGTCCGGCGTCGGGGGCCGCCGATTCGCGCGCTCCTCGGCGGGCTTCTCCTTCACCGCCCGCGCGGGAATCCCCACGTAGACCCAGTGGGGGTCCGTGTCCCGGGTCAGGATCGAGCCCGCGCCCACCATGGAGTCCCTGCCGACGCGGGTCCCCGCGAGAATGGTGGCGTGGTAGGTGATGCGGACCCCCTCTTCGATCACGGTCTTCGGCGTGAAGACCTCACGGCCTTCCACGATGTCGTGGGTGTGCGAATAGACGTTGGCGAAGTCCGAGATGGACGCCCCGTCGCCGATCTCGATCCCACCACGGTCGTCGAGAAGCACGTGGCGGTGGACCACGACGCCGTCCCCCACCTCCAGGTTGTATCCGAAGGAGAACTTGACGAAGTGGAAGGCCTTGAAGTCCCGCCCGCAGCGCTTGAAGATCCTGCGGGCCAGGATGCGCCGGAACAGGACGCCCAGATGCACGTTCTCGCCCAGGGGACTCTTGTCGAACATCTCCCAGAGCCATTGCAGCGGCTTCACCCGGGCGTACCGTTCGGGATCGATGTCCCGATAGTATTCGGGCTCGAGGGTGATATTGCGGGGATCCATCTGGTCCAGCGCGATGCGGGTGGCCGGCGGCAGGGTGTCGGGGTCCACGCCGAGGTACCGGGGGTAGTAGAGCTCCGTGAGGATCCGGCGGCAGAGCTCGTTGCGGTCGGTGGCCGGATCGTCCAGCGCGCGATCCACCGAGTCGAGCCAGGCGTCGTAGCGTGACGCGACGGCGTCCGGCAGCGGAACGGGGCGCAGTGGAAGGAAAGCCATGGGACTCGGCGCTGAGCGGGATGCGGCGGACGGACTCTGAAGCTTACGGTGCGCGCCGGACATCGTCGAGCCCGGCTCCGGCGGAAGCACCGCAGCCCTGGAACCCGTACGGTGTTAGACTGGTTCCCACCACCTCCAACCCGACATTGCGATGCACGACGTTCTGAGACAGCGGCTCCTGCGGCGGATCGAGAGCCTTCCCGAAGAGCAGGTCTACCAGGTCCTGGACTTCATCGAGTTCCTGGAATCCAAGTACGCCCGCGAGCTCAAGGCGGAGGCCTCGGGGCTCCAGAAGTTCGCCGAGGGCATCGAGGACCGCCTGCGCAAGCGGGCGGTGAGCCCCACCACGCTGCGCGAGGCCTTCCAGCTCATCGCGGCGGCCGACCGCGTGCTGTCGGGGGTGTCGAACGCGGGCAAGCAGCTCCTCAGCGACCTGGGATCCCTGGCCGAGCCCCAGGAGGAGCGCAACGGGCCTCGCGGAACGACCCCCACCGCGCCACCGGATCCCCAGCCCGGCGAGGGCGGGTCCGACGCCACTTGACACTCCCGGCGCGGGTCGGGTAGCCTACTCCATGGATACCGTCGGTCGCCCGAGCGAGCGGCATGCGCCCGCCCTCCGGACCCCCAGCAGGGGTACTCAGGAGGGCGGGCGTCTTTCGTATCCGGCATCACCATCTCCTTCCCGACCACACCCACTCCAGGCGGAGTTTTCATGACGGACGACCGGACGCGGCGCGGTGCCACGATCCTCAAGGAGGCCCTCACCTTCGACGATGTCCTCCTCGTGCCGGGCCACTCCCTCGTGCATCCCAAGGATACCCAGGTCTCCTCTCTGTTCACGCGCACCATCGAGCTGCGCATCCCCCTCCTGGCCGCGGCCATGGACACCGTCACCGAGTCGCGCATGGCCATCCAGATGGCCCGCGAGGGCGGCATGGGGATCATCCACAAGAACATGCCCGTGGAGCGGCAGGCCGAAGAGGTGGATCGGGTCAAGCGCTCCGAGAGCGGCATGATCCTGAACCCCATCACGCTGCGGCCCGGTGCGACGCTGCGCGACGCCCACTCCCTGATGGCGCGCTTTTCCATCAGCGGAGTGCCCATCGTCGAGGACTCGGGGACGCTGGTGGGCATCATCACCAACCGCGACCTGCAGTTCGAGACCAATCTGGATCAGCCCATCCGGGACCTCATGACCTCGGAGCAGCTCATCACCGCCCCGGTGGGCACCACCCTGGACGAGGCCGAGCGCATCCTGCACGAGCACCGCATCGAGAAGTTGCCCGTGGTGGACGAGGCAGGCACGCTCCGGGGCCTGATCACCGTCAAGGACATCTACAAGCGCCGCCAGTATCCCGAGGCCTGCAAGGACGAGCACGGCCGTTTGCGCGTGGGCGCGGCCATCGGCGCCTCCGCCCGGGACATCGACCGTGCCCGGGCCCTGGTCGACGCCGGCGTGGACGCGGTGGTGATCGACACCGCCCACGGACACTCGGAGGGGGTCCTGAGCGCGGTGGCGCGGACCCGCGAGGCGTTTCCCGACACCCAGATCGTCGCGGGCAACGTGGGCACGGCCGAGGGCGCGCGGGCGTTGGTGGAGCGCGGTGCCGACGCGGTCAAGGTGGGCGTGGGGCCCGGGTCCATCTGTACGACGCGGGTGGTGACGGGCGTCGGGCTTCCCCAGCTCACCGCCATCATGGATGCGGTGGACGGCGTCGACGGCAGCGTGCCCGTCATCGCCGACGGCGGCATCCGCTATTCCGGCGATATCGTGAAGGCGTTGGCGGCCGGAGCCCACTCCGTCATGATGGGGTCCATGTTCGCCGGCACCGAGGAATCTCCAGGCGAGGCATTCCTGCTCGAGGGGCGTCGCTACAAGACCGTGCGCGGCATGGGTTCGCTCTCGGCCATGGAAGAGGGCTCCGCAGATCGGTATTTTCAGGAAGGGCAGGGCGCTCGCAAGCTGGTGCCCGAGGGCATCGAGGCGCGCGTCCCGTACAAGGGACCCGTGAGCGACGTCCTCTATCAGCTCGTGGGTGGGCTCCGCAGCGGCATGGGGTACGTGGGAGCCGGGACGCTGGAGGAGCTCCGGGCTCGGGCCCGCTTCGTTCGCCAGTCGTCCACCGGCCTGCGTGAATCGCACCCGCACGACGTCGTCATCACCCGCGAGGCTCCCAACTACCACCTCTGATCCCGATCCTCTCCTCCGCGGGCCTCCGGCCCACATCCCCCAACGCCATGCACGCCCAGGAGCTTCAGCCCCGTCTTCTGCTCGGACCCGGGCCCTCGCCCGTGTCCGATCGCATTCTCCGGGCCATGGCCCGGCCGACCCTGGGGCATCTGGATCCGCAGTTCCTGCGTCTCATGGATGACGTCAACGATGGCCTGCGTCGGGTGTTCGGGACCTCCAATCGCATGACGTTCCCGGTGTCCGGGACCGGATCTGCGGGCATGGAGGCCGCGCTGGTGAACCTCCTGGAGCCGGGCGACACGGCCATCGTGGGGATCAACGGGGTCTTCGGGCAGCGGCTCGCCGAGATGGCGCGGCGCATGGGTGCGAAGGTCGTGACCGTGGAGGCGGAGTGGGGCAGGGTCCTGGACACCGAGGCCATGGTGGAGGCACTGCGGGCGCATCCCGGCGCCCGCCTGGTGGCGCTGGTGCTCGCCGAGACCTCGACGGGCGTGTGGCAGCCCCTCGAGGAGATCGCCGGGGCGGTCACCGCCACGCCGACGCTCCTGGTGGTGGATGCGGTGACGGCTCTGGGCGGGATTCCGGTGGAGGTGGACCACGTGGGGATCGACGTCTGCTACGCCGGCACGCAGAAGTGTCTCGGAGTTCCGCCGGGCCTGGCGCCCATCACCTTCGGTCCGCGGGCCATGGAGCGCATCCGGAGCCGCACCACGCCCTGCCAGAGCTGGTACCTGGACGTGTCCCTCCTGGCGGGATACCTGGGCTCGGAGCGCAAGTACCACCACACGGCGCCCATCAACATGGTGTACGCCCTGCACGAGGGGCTCAGCGAGCTGGAAGAGGAGGGATTGCGCTCGCGCTACGCCCGCCATGCGGCGGTGGGAGAGCGCCTGCAGGAGGCGCTGCTGGAACGAGGCTTCAGTCTCTTCGCGCAGGAGGGGCACCGTCTTCCCCAACTCACGGCGGCACTGCTGCCGGAAGGGCTGGAGGAGGGCCCCCTGCGTCGGCGCATCCTGGACGAGCACGGCATCGAGATCGGCGGGGGACTGGGCCCCGCCAAGGGCAAGCTGTGGCGCGTGGGACTCATGGGCGCCGGCGCTCGAGACGCCAGCGTGGAGCGACTGCTGGCGGCCGTGGACGCCGTCATGGACGACGCCGCGTGACGACGATGCGGACGGCGGCTGGCGCCGCCTCGCTCCTCGGCCTGCTGCTGGCGGGCTGTGCGTCGGGGGCCGGCGGGCGGCCGCAGGTACCCGATGAGCTGCCATCGCCGGCCGTTCAGGTGCGGGCCCCCGTGCTGGACGACGCGGCACCGGTGGTGGAGCCTCCGCCGGCGCCGCGCCGGGATCCCATCCTCGGCTCGCGGTGGGCGAGGGACCCCCGCATCGCCGAGCGCACCGAGTACTGGCGCCAGATCTTCAGCCAGCGGACGCCGGAAGATTTCACGGTCTTCCTGGAGCGCATGGGGTCGTACGCGACCCTGGTGGACTCCGCGCTGGCCGCCGAGGGGCTGCCGCGCTCGCTCCGCTACCTCCCCATCGTGGAGAGCGGCTACTCGCCGCGTGCGGTGAGCCGTGCGTCGGCCGTCGGGCTGTGGCAGTTCATGGCGCCCGTGGCTCGCGGCTACGGCATGCAGGTGACGCCGTTGGTGGACGAGCGCCGCGATCCGGTGAAGTCCACCCTGGCGGCCGCACGTTATCTGAAAGAGCTCCAGGAGCGCTTCGGATCCTGGTTCCTGGCGCTGGCGGCGTACAACGGAGGCCCGTCGCGGGTGGACCGGCTCCTGCGGGAGCAGGCCCCGCTGGCACCGCTGGGTGATTCGCTCTTCCTGGTGCTGTCTCCGTCGCTGCCCCGGGAGACGCGGGAGTTCGTGCCCAAGCTGCTGGCGGCCGCGTCGGTGGCGGAGCGACCCGAGCGGTACGGGGTGTCGGTACCGGTGGGGGCGGCCGCGTACGCCTTCGACGAGGTGGAGGTGCCCGATGCCACCTCGCTGGACGTGGTGGCCGGAGCCGCCGGTGTCACCGAGGACGAAGTGCGGGAGCTGAATCCCCACATCCTGAGAGGCGTCACGCCGCGGGGGCGGGCCACCGTCCTGCGGCTACCGCCGGGCACCGGAGGCGCCTTCGCCGAGGCCTACGCCGAGATCCCCCCGTCGGAGCGGGTCACCGTGACCGAGCACGTGGTCGGCAGGGGCGAGACGCTCTCGGGGATCGCCCAGCAGTACGGGGTGCGGGTGTCGGAGCTCGAGGCGGCGAATCCGGGCGTGGAGCCACGGCGGATGCAGATCGGGGAGCGCCTGCTGGTGCCGCTGGTGCCCGGCGCCGCCGCCGGTCGGCGAGCCTCCAGGGTGGCGTCGGCGCCGGTGCCCTCTCAGGGCGTGCACGTGGTGCGCTCGGGCGAGAGCCTGTGGACCATCGCGCGCCGCTACGGTCTCACCGTGTCGGACCTGCGGTCCCTCAACGGACTGGGCGCCGGGGCGGTGCTGCACCCGGGCGATCGCATCCGGCTGGTGGAAGGCGCCTGACCCCGAACGCCCGTCCCGCGGGTGGGGCGGGCGTCGCCGTGGCTCACTCCTGAGGTTCCGCCGTCCAGCGTCCGGAGCGGCCGCCTTCCTTCCGCACCAGGCGCACACCGTCGACCACCATGCCGCGATCCAGCGCCTTGGCCATGTCGTAGACCGTGAGCAGCGCCACGGACACCGCGGTCAGCGCCTCCATCTCCACCCCCGTGCGGCCCGTGTAGCGAGCCTCGGCGGTGACGCGCACACCCGGAAGCTCGGCATCCGGCACCAGCTCCACGCGCACCGACGCTCCGGGCAGGGCGTGACACAGGGGCACGAGCTCCGACGTGCGCTTGGCCGCCATGATGCCGGCCAGCCGGGCGGTACCGAAGACGTCGCCCTTGGGGAGGTCTCCGGCCCTGAGCGTGGCCAGCGTCTCGGGCCGCATGCGGATGCACCCTTCCGCCACGGCCACGCGCAGCGTCGCTTCCTTACCCGTCACGTCCACCATGCGGGCCTCGCCTTCGGGGCCCAGGTGGGTCAGTCCGCCCTCGTCCACGTTCGGCTCCTCGTCGGTCACGCCGCGCGGCACAGGCGGGCGCGCAGGCCCGCCACCATGCCGGTGATGATGAGCTGGGGATTGACGTTGCCCCGTGCCTCCAGGGCCGCCTCGTCCACCACGGCCAGGGCACGGGTCGCGGCCTCCGGATGCAAGCCGGCCTTGGCGGCGAGGTCGGTGAGCGTGGGCACCGCGTCCTGGTCGACGGCTCGCTGGGGGGCGCCGGCGGCGACGGCGGCGAGGTCCCGGACCCAGCCCTCCACCTCCGCCAGGAGGTCCAGCAGGCCGCGCGCGCCGGCGGGCCGGTAGCCCATGGCCAGCAGGTAGCCGGCCCCGGCATCGCCGGCCAGCGCCGCCTCCAGGACCCGAAACGCCTCTCGGTGGACCTCGTCCAGCGGCCCCGGGCTCCCGTCGGCCTGGGGCAGGAAGCCCAGGGCCCGGCCTATGGAGCCCTGGCCGAGCCGCGCGGCACGGCGAGCCTGGTCCGGCTCGGCGTCCACGGCTTCGGTGAGGAATCTCGCCACCCGGTCCGGGTCCAGCGGGCCCAGGTGGACGGGGACGGTGCGAGACCGGATCGTATCCAGCAAGCTGCCGGGCTCGCTGCTGGTGAGCATGAAGCGCGTGTCCGTAGGCGGTTCTTCCAGAAGCTTCAGCAGGGCATTCGCCGCCTCCTGGCTGGACTCCTGCGGCACCAGCATCTCTGCATCGGCGATGATGAAGATCTGCTGCCGCGACATGGACGGCCGGCTCTGTGCCCGCTTGCGGAGCGTCTGCGCCGCCGCCAGATAGATCCCGGTAGGGTCGGCGTCGCTCACCGACGCCTGCAGCGGCGTCTGACGCAGCTCGGCCAGGCGGGCGTAGCGCGCTTCCTCCAACGCCTCGGCGAGCTTGTCGGACGGCGTCCCTCGAGGGCGGGACACGGGGAAGTGCCAGTGCAGGTCGGGGTGCTCGAGCTTGAGCGCCAGACGGCAGCTCCGGCACCGGTCGCAGGGCCCCTCGGGCCCCGGGTCGTCGCACAGTTGCAGTTGACCCAGCCAGAGGGCCAGCCGTTGCTTGCCGACGCCCCTGGGGCCGTGGATCAGGAGCGATGCGGGCAGGGTGTCGGCCGCGGTCGCCCGGATCAAGGCCGTGCGCATGGCTTCGTGTCCCTCCAGCGCGTGCAGCGTCACAGGCCTCCTCCCCGAGCCCGGAGCCACTGGAGCGGATCCTGCGCCTGGGGAGATCCGCCCTGGGTGGGCGCCCGGATCTGGAACTCGATGTGAGGCCCCTCCGGGGTTCCCCGCCCGCCCACCGTGCCCACGACCTGGCCGGCCTCCACGTCGCGCCCCTGCACGACGCCGATGTCGTCCAGGTAGAGGTAGAGGGTGTAGAATCCGTCGCCGTGGCTCACCACCACGCTGGGCCCGTAGCCCTCGAAGGGCCCGGCCAGCACGACACGGCCGTCCCGGACCGCGCGCACGGGCGTGCCCACCGGGGCGCCGATGCCGATTCCGTTGAAGCGCAGCACCGTTCCGTTGGGTCGCTGCTGGCGGCCGAAGCGATAGACCACGTTGCCGTCCACCGGCCAGTCGAGCCGCCCCGCGTCGGCTCCGGTCAGCGTGCCGGGGTTCGCCGGATTGCCGCCCGACGCGGCCCGGCGTCGCTCCTCTTCGAGCCGTCGTCGGTCGAGCTCGACCACGAGGTCGGTGAGGCGCTTTTCGTCGGCCTCCAGCTTGTCCAGGCTGGAGCGGGTCGTGGCCTCCCGCGAGCGGAACTGCTCGAGGGTCCGCTGCCGCTCCTGCTCCACCGCCCTGAGCTGCGCCACCTCCGTGAGCTGGCTCTGTCGCAGCTGGCCCAGCTCCTGGAGCTTCTCGCGGAGATCGTCGTTCTGGGCCGCCAGCGAGGACTCGAGCTCGGACACCCGGTCCACGAGCCCGCGGTCGTAGGCGGCGATGAGGCGAAGGTAGCGGTACCGCGTCAGGAGGTCGCCGAACGATTCGGCGCTGAGCAGGACCCGGACCGTGTGTAGCGCGCCCATCTTGTAGATGTCACGCAGCCGGCGGTTGAGCACCGCCGAGTTCTCGCTCATGCGCTCCCGGGTGAGGAGGAGCTGGCGGGTCGTCTCCTGCACCTGCTGGTTGGTGGCGTCGACCTGGAACTCCACTTCCGCCAGCGCCGAGCGGGAGGCGCTGAGCTGGCGCTCGATGTTGCGGAGGTTGGCCGAGGCGTCCTCGACGCGGCCCTGGACGTCGGCCATCTCCGCCTGCAGCCGGGCCCGTTCAGCGCGGATTTCCTCGAGGCGGCGCTGGCTGTCGCGGATCTGCTGCTGCAGGTCGCCCCCGGTCTGTTGGGCCGCCAGGAGGCCGGGCACGAGGAGCGTCCACAGGAGCAGGAGCACGCGCGTCACGGCCCTCACTGTCACGTCACCTCCCGCAGATGGCGGCGCACGGCCAGGCTGCTGGCGCCCGCTCCGAAGACCGCACCGGCCACGACGCCCAGGAGGAGCCAGGTCGGAGGCAGCCAGTCGATTCCGAAGTCCAGGAAGCCGGTGACGGTCAGGAAGGCGACCCAGGTCAGCACGATGGCCACGACGCCGCCCAGAAGCCCGGTGAAGGCGCCCTCGAGGAGGAAGGGGCGGCTGATGAAGCCGTCGCGGGCCCCGACGAGACGCATGACGTAGATCTCGTCGCGCCGGGCGAAGATGGCGATGCGGAGGGCTGTGCCGATGATCAGCGCGGCCACCAGCGCGAAGGCTCCTCCCAGGGCGACCGAGGCCACCGCGGCGATGCGTCGCAGACCGAAGAGACGGTCCACCCATTCCTGGCCGAAGGACACGTCCTCCACGAAGGGGAAGGCCGAGGCGACCTCCACGACCCGATCCACGGCGGCCCGGGTCCGGCTACCCTCGCGCAGCCGGACTTCCAGCGATGCGGGCAGCGGGTTCACCACCAGGCCCGTGAACACCTCGTCGAACTGGGGCATGTCGCGCCGGGCCCTCGCCAGCGCCGAGTCCTTGCTCACGTACAGCACGGACTCCACCGAGGGCATGTCGTTCAACTGTGCCACCCCGGCCTCGATCTCGTCGTTCATGGCGTCGTCACGCAGGTAGGCCACCACCTCCACTCGCGCCTCGACCCGGTTCAGCACCTCCTGGAGGTTGAAGGCCACCAGCCCGAACAGGCCCACCACGAACAGGGCCAGTCCCACCATGGCCGCGGCCAGCCCGGTGAGCACGGGGGCACGACGGAAGGCCGCCACGGCCTCGCGGAAGGCGTACCTCACCCCTCGTCCTCCGGTTGCGGCGCCTGGGGAGCCTGCGGCGCGGCCGCTTTCGAATCATAGACCAGGCGGCCTTCGTCCAACTCCAGCACCCGGGTGTCGGAGTAGCGCTTCAGGAGCTCCAGATCGTGGGTGGCCATGAGGACCGCCATCCCCATGGCGTTGATCTCGCGAAAGAGCTCCAGGATACCCCGGGTGGCCCGCTCGTCGAGATTGCCGGTGGGCTCGTCCGCCAGAAGCACCACCGGGTCGTTGGCCAGAGCCCGGGCGATGGCCACCCGCTGCTGCTCCCCGCCCGATAGCTCGTGGACCAGGGCACCCACCTTGGGCGCCAGCCCCACCTGGGCCAGGAGCCGCTGGGAGCGGGGGCGGATCTCGGCCGCGTTGGTACCGGTGACCTCGAGGGCGAAGGCCACGTTCTCCAGGGCGGTGCGGCCGGGCAGAAGCCGGAAGTCCTGGAAGACGAAACCCACCCGCCGGCGGATCTTCCACACGTCCCGGTCCGAGGTGCGCTCCGACGAGAAACCGCTCACCCGCACCTCACCGGCGGTGGGCCGCTCCGCCATGTGGACCAGCTTCAGCGTGGTGGACTTGCCGGACCCGGAATGACCGGTGAGGAAGGCGAACTCGCCCTTCCGGATGTGAAAGGAGACTCCCCGCAAGGCGGCCCCGCGCTTCGGATATTCCTTGGAGACGTTGGTGAGCTTGATCACGGGGATCCACCGAGGGAGATCGGGGGGTGTGCACGCGCAGGCGTGCGTCGGGGCCACACTATGCGGACCGACCCCGGCGCGCCAGACGCGCCGCCAGGCGCACGGCTTCGAGCATGGAGGTCGGGTCGGCCCGGTCCTGACCCACCAGGTCGAAAGCGGTGCCGTGGTCCGGCGACGTGCGGGGGAAGGGCAGGCCCAGCGTCACGTTCACGCCCGCGCCGAACGACACGGTCTTGAAGGCGGCCATCCCCACGTCGTGGTAGGGAGCCACCACCGCATCGAAGGCCCCGCCCAGGGTGCGGGCGAACACCGTGTCCGCCGGCAGCGGTCCCTCCACCGAAAGCCCGCGCTCCCGGAGCCGCGCGGTCGCGGGGGCGAACACCCGGGCCTCTTCGTCGCCGAAGAGCCCGCCGTCGGAGGCGTGGGGGTTGAGCGCGCACAGCGCGATCCGGGGCTCCTGGATGCCCCAGAGGTCGCGGAGGGCGCCGTGCAGGAGACGCGCCTGGCTCTCGAGCAGCTCGGCGGTGACCAGGTCAGGGACGTCGCGGAGCGCCACGTGGGTCGTGGCCAGGAGGACCCGGAGCGGGGCGCCGAGCCGCGTGTGCTCGGCCGCCATGAGCATGCCCACCCGGGCCGCGCCGGTGAGACGCTGCAGCAGCTCCGTGTGGCCGGGCTCGTCGTAACCCGCCGCCCGCAGCGCCGGCTTGTGGATGGGTGCGGTGACCACGGCATCGGCTTCGCCGTCCAGGGCCAGGCGGACGGCCGCCTCGATGGCGTGGGCGGCGATGCGCCCCGCGGCGCGGTCGTCGAGCGACGCCCCGGTGTCGCCGGCGGCCTCCTCGAGGTGCTCCGAGATGCCACCCGCGCCGATGAAACGGAGCTCGACGGACGCACCGTGCTCCAGGGCCGCGACCGCCTTGCGGGTGACCTCGATGCCGATGCCGCGGGGGTCGCCCAGCGTGACCGCCAGACGGGTCGCCGGCACGCCGCCTGCCGACGTCATCGACCGACTACGCTAGAAGCGGATGTCGACGTAGGCGCGCTCCCGCAGCTGATCGTAGATGCGGTTGATCTGCTTCTGCTGCTGGAGGCGCTGGCGGATGGTGTCCTTGAGGTCGTCGAACTGGAACTCGCCGGCCTCGCGGATATCGGACACCTTGACCACGACGAAGAAGGTCTGGCCGTTGATGGTGGTCTCGAAGGGGCCGACCACGTCCCCTTCCTGGGCCGTGCGCAACGCATCGGCGTAGCCCGGAGGCAGGTCCGTAGCGATACTGTCCCGCGGAATGGTGAAGACAGCGCTCTGCCGACTCTCACCGTAGCGCTGGTTGAGGTCCTCCGCCGACGCGCCGGCCCGGATGGAATCGGCCAGGGACGAGGCGAGCGCTCGTGCGCGGGCGGCATCTTCGGGGCTCGGCTCGGGGGTGATGAGGATGTGCCGCGCCTTCACCTCGCCCGGTCGGCTCCGCTCGACCTTGATGATGTGCCAGCCGTAGTCGGTGCGCACCGGATTGCTGATCTGACCGTCGCTGAGGCGGAAGGCCGCATCCTCGAAGGCCTGGATGAAGTTCCCGCGTCGGAACCAGCCCAGGTCGCCCCCGTTGGCCGCCGAGCCCGGATCGTCGGACATCTCCTCGGCGGTGGCGGCGAAGTCCGCTCCGGCACGCAGGGCGACCACCAGCGAATCGGCGACGCGCTTCGCCGCGGCCCAGGACGAATCGGGCGGAGACGGGCGCAGGATCACCTGTTCCAGGCTCAGGAACTCCGGACGCTGCTGGAGTTGGTCCTTTTGTGACTCGAAGAGCTCCCGCATCTCGGCCTCGGTCACCGCCACCGCCGGCATCTGCTGGAGCTGCCGCTGCATGTAGAGCTGCTGGATCTGCTGCGTGCGGATCTGGCGGCGAAGCTCCTCGCGGTAGGTGGCCAACGTGAGGCCGTCCTGGTCCAGCGCCTGCTGCAGCGCCTGGGTCGTCCCGAACTGGCTCTGAACCTGCTGGACAGCCTGCTCGACCCGTTGATTCACGACGGCGTCGTCGGGGGTGAGCGTCGAGTCCAGCGCCGCGGCCTGCAGCACGAGCTGCAGGTCCACCAGGCTGTTCAGTAGCTCGGAGAAGGCCTGGCGGCGCTGGTCCGGGTCCGTGGGGAACGTCTGACCCTGTTGTTCGAGGATCGCCGCCTGCTCCTGGAGCTGGGACATGAGGATCACCGAGTCGCCCACCACGGCCACGACCCGGTCCACGAGGCTGTCGGGCTCTCCCGGCACCTGGGGCGTTTGCGCCACGGCGCAGCGCGGAAGCAGGAGCGCTCCCGCAGCGAGGATCGGGGACAGTCTGGCGGCGAGCCGTCTCATGTGCATCGTGGGGTCGGTACCCTTCGGGGGATCGAGCCGGCGCCTCCGGAAGGGGGAAACCGGCGCGGGTCGGCGCGAACGCCGACCCGCCGTGTCGTAAACCTGCGTCCGGGACGGGTTCCCGTCACGAGCCGCCGCTGGTGTCCGGGGGTGTCGCCGGGGGATTCGCGCCCGGCGCGGCTTGCTGCCCGGAGGGCGCCGGCTGCGTCGGCTGTGGACCGCGCACCCGCGTGATCGCCTCCACCGCGGCGTCGACCCCGGCATCGAAGGTGCGGGCGTCGTACTTGTTCCTGAGCACCACGCTGATGCCCGTCGTGGGCAGGATCTGCCGGGTACCCGCGACGATCCCCTGCAGATTCTCCTGAACCACGCGCTCCACGGCCTGGGCGCGGGTCTCGGTGCCCTTCACCTCGATGGGGAAGAGGCCCGCCGAGCGCGCCGCCTCTCGGAAGCGGGTGCGATACTCTCCGGCCAGGGAGTCACGGCGCGCCTCGCTGGGGCCCAGGCCGGCCGCGCGGGCGACCTGCACCAGGAGCTTCCGCTGCGTCAGGGCGCGCAGGAAGTTGTCGCGGATGACGTCGTCCGGCGCCGTCTGCAGACCCTGGATGAACTGGGGCTGGCGCGTGCGCAGGAACGCCTGCAGATCGCCCAGCGTGTACTTGCCACCGCCGTAGGTCACCAGGGCGCGCTTCGCCGCGCGGCTGCCGAGCTGCTGGCCCGGATCCTGGGCCAGATCCTTCACCAGCGCTTCGGCGCCGTCCTGTACCTCCATGTCGGCGTCGTTCTCGACGCCGGCGATGTAGGTCGATTCCGCCTGTTGGTAACGCTGCTGCTTGATCTGGCTCTCGAAGTCGGCACGCACGTCCTCGAACGAGGGAATCTCCTTGTCCTCCACCTTGATGATGTGGAGACCGAAGGGGCTTTCCACGATGCCGCTCACCTCGCCCGGGTCGAGCGAGAAGGCGGCGTCATCGAACGGCTTCACCATCTGTCCGCGCTCGAACCAGTCCAGGTCGCCCCCGTTCTGGGCGGTACCGGCGTCCTGGGAGTACTGGCGGGCCAGCGCTGCGAAGTCCTCACCGGCCCGCACCCGCGTAAGAACGCTGTCCATCCTGCGGCGCACGCTGTCGCGCTGCTCCTGGGTGGCCTGTTGGGGGAATCCCATGAGGATGTGTCGGGCGCGCACCCGGGCCCCGGGCGTGTCGGTGTCGTACTTGTTCCGGAGCTCCGCTTCGGTGACCACCGTATCGGGTTGGATCACCGAATCCTGGAGCGCCTGCACCATCTCCTGGTCGAACTGCTGATCCAGGAGCGGGCTCATGTCCACGTCGTTCAGGGTGGAATCCCGGGCGGTGGCTTCGGCCAGCAGCGTGTAGTCGATCCACAGGTCCGCGAGGGCGACCACCACCTGGGGCTGATTCGGCACGTCCGTCGCGCTGGCAAGCAGGCGCACGGTCTCGTTCACCGTCAGCTCGTGGTCGTCGGCCCGGGCCACGACACCACCCGTGTCGTCGGCCGTGCAGGCGGACAGGATGAGCAGGGCGGCCAGCAGGACCGTCGTCGGCAATGTCTTCAACGTTCAGGTACTCCTTGCGGGGGCTCCGCCCCCGTGCGGTGCGTGCTCCCGGCCCGCCGGAGAGGCGTTCCGGTGGTCCAGCAACACGGTGAGAGCCTCGATGAGGGTCGCGATCAGGGGCTGGGTGCCGACCTGGGTCAGCGCCAGGGAGAGGGGCGACACCCGCCGCACCTCCACGTCTACCTGGCGATCCCGCAGGGGCTCCTGGAGCACCTGCAGGTGGGGCACCACCCCGGGGCGGAAGTTCACGCGCGCGTTCCGATCCCGGACCAGGATCCGCTCGACACCCAGCTCTCCGCCCAGCAGCCGCAGCGTCGTGGCGTCCAGAAGTCGCAGCACCTCGTCCGGAATCTCCCCGAAGCGGTCGGCGAGCTCCTCGCGCAACTCGTCCACCTCCGCCCGGGTGCGGATCTTCGAAAGTCGGCGATAAAGATGCAGCTTCTGGCCCGAATCGGAAACATACCCCTCGGGCAGGAAGGCAGATCCCGCCAGCGATATCTCCGGCTCGGGATGCTGCGGAGTGCCTTCTTCCTCGTTTCGGATGCGCTCCACCGTGCGCTCCAGCAGCCGCAGATAGGCGTCGATGCCCACGGCGTTGGCGAAGCCGGACTGATCGGCGCCGAGCAGGTTGCCCGCGCCCCGGAGCTCCAGGTCCCTGAGCGCCACGGCGTAGCCGCTGCCGAGCTCGGTGTAGTGCTCGAGCACCCGGAGTCGCTTGGCGGCGTCCTCGGTGAGCTGGTCCGGGACGATGAGGTAACAATAGGCCCGGCGGTCCGAGCGGCCCACACGTCCGCGGATCTGGTAGAGCTGCGCGAGGCCGAAGCGATCGGCGCGGTCCACGATCAAGGTGTTGGCGTTGGGTACGTCCAGGCCGTTCTCGATGATGGCGGAACACACCAGCACGTCGAGATCGCCGTCCACGAAGCGGGTCATCACCCGGTCCAGCTCGCCGCCGGACATCTGTCCGTGGGCCACCCCGACCCGGGCTTCGGGCACCAGGGCGCGCACTCGCTCGGCCGCCGTGTGGATCGTCTCGACGCGGTTGTGCAGGAAGAAGGCCTGACCGGCGCGGTCCAGCTCGCGGTGGATGGCTTCGCTCACGAGCCCGTCGCTCCAGGGCAGGACGTGCGTGAGGATGGGCATGCGATCACGGGGCGGCGTGCGGATCACCGTGAGGTCGCGGATGCGGGACAGCGACAGGTACAGGGTCCGGGGAATGGGTGTCGCGCTCAGCGTGAGCACGTCCACCGAGGCCCTGAGCCGCTTCAACTTCTCCTTGTGGCGGACGCCGAAGCGCTGCTCCTCGTCCACCACCAGGAGTCCCATGTCCCGAAAGTGCACGTCGTCGGACAGCAGCCGGTGGGTGCCGATGACGATGTCCAGCTCCCCCTTCTCGAGCTGCCTCAGAAGGTCCGCCGTCTCGGTGGGCGTGCGGAAGCGGCTCAGCGCGCCGATGCGCACCGGGTAGTCGGCCAGGCGCTCCTCGAAGGTGTGCCGGTGCTGCTCGACCAGGATGGTGGTGGGGGCGAGCACGGCGACCTGCTTGCCGTCCTGGACCGCCTTGAAGGCCGCGCGGATGGCGATCTCGGTCTTGCCGTAGCCGACGTCGCCGCAGATGAGCCGGTCCATGGGCCTGCCCGACTCCATGTCCACCTTGACCTCGCGGGTGGCGGTACGTTGGTCGGGAGTGTCCTCGTACAGAAAGGCCGACTCCATCTCCTTCTGCCAGCGCGAGTCGGGAGGGAAGGCATGGCCGGCGGCGGTCTCGCGGCGCGCGTACAGCTCCAGGAGCTCGGCCGTCATGCGCTCGATGGCCTCCTCGGTGCGCTTGCGCAGCGCCTTCCACTTCCGCCCTCCGATACGGTGCACGTTGGGCGGCGTGGCCTCGTCGTCCTCGCCCACCCAACGTTCCACGAGATCCAGGCGGTAGACCGGGACGCGCAGGATCTCACCCCCCGCGTATTCGATGGCGAGGGCCTCGATGGACTGACCCGCGACCTCCAGCCGCTCCATGCCCTTGAACTGCCCGACCCCGTGATCCATGTGGACCACGTAGTCTCCGGGCGTGAGCTGGGCCAGGCTCTCCAGGGCCACCGCTCCCCGGAAGCGCCGGCCCCGCCGGAGCCGTCGCGACCGCCGGAAGATCTCGTGGTCCGTGAGGACCCGGAGGGGCGGTGTCGCGCGGGGGAGGAGAAAACCGTGCTCCAGTGATCCCACCGCGACCTGGGCTCCCGCGGGCATGCCCCGCGGGGCGTCCATGAGCTCCTCGAGGCGTTGGGCCTGGCCGTCGTTGTCGCACAGGAGCAGGGTGCGCTCGCCCCGGGCGGCGCCCTCGCGCAGGACGGCCTGGAGGCGCTTCATGTCGCGTTCGATGGCCGGCGGCGGCTCACTGCCCAGCGACGCGTCGCCCTCCTCTCCGGAGCGCAGCTCGATGCGGGCGAACTCGGCCAGCGCCGGCACGGCCCGCTCCGGCGGGAGCAGGAGCTCCTGCGGCGGGATGAGGCCCTCGCGGCCCGCCCGTGACAGCTCGACATGGACGCGGACGGCGTGCTCCCACGCCCGGGTCACGTGTTTCGACCACCCTTCGCCACCGAAGTCCACGAGGATGGTGTCGGCGGGGAGCAACTCCAGGAGCGACCGGGCCGCCGTGGTGCCCGAGCGGTCGCCGCCGCGGAAATCCACCGGGAGCACGTGGACCGAGTCCACGGTTCCGGTGGAGCGCTGATCCAGGACGTCGAATGTCCGGATGGAGACGACCTCGTCACCCCAGAACTCCACGCGCACGGGGTCCGGTGTGCCGAACGAGTAGAGGTCCACGATCCCGCCCCGCACCGCGTATTGACCCACCTCCTCCACCAGGGGCGTCCGTTCGAAGCCTCGCTCGTCGAGGGCGTCGAGAAGCGCCTGGAATCCAACCTCGTCGCCGACGGAGAGGGTCAGGCGGAGATCGGCCAGCTCGGTGGGTACGGGAATGCGTTCCTGCAGCGCCCTGGCCGTGGTGACCAGGAGGTGCGTGCGGCCGCTGAAGACGCCCTCCACGGCCTCGACCCGGAGACCTCCGATCTCCAGGTGCGGCTCTTCCGATTCGTAGGGAAGCGCCTCGCGCTGGGGGAAGAGGCGTGCTTCACCCTCGCCCAGCAGACTCTCCAGATCCGCTTCCAGCGCCGTCGCCGAACCCGGATCGGCGGCCACCGCTACCAGGAGTCGGCCCGGTGCCTGCCGATGCACCGCGGCCATCATGGCGGCACCGGCCGAGCCGACCACCCCGGACAGGTGGAAGCTCCGTCCCCGCGAGGGGAGGGCGTCGAGGAGCGCGCGGAAGCCCGGCGAGGACTCTACCGCGTCGAGAATGACGTTATGGGAGGGGGGCACTACGGTTGTCCGCTGCCGAGGTCGGTGAGGGTCGCCGCTCCGGCGTGCGTCCGCTTCCCGACGACGCCATCCAGCTCTCCAGGAGGAGGAGCAGGAGGGCGGCCAGGAGCAGCGGGCGCCAGAGCTCGTGTCCCTGCCGGCTCGTGAAGGTCTCGCGGCTCCAGGCTCGTGGCGTCGCGACGCTGATCACGCCGTCGCCCACGCGCTCCTGGAGGGCGTCCTGCGGGAGTGGATCGAGCAACGACTCGCGCACCGAGGCGTTGAGCGCCACCCTGGCCAGGACGGAATCTTCCCGGAGAATCGTGTAGATCCCGGGATCCCGCGTCGTTCGAAGCTCACTCGTACCGTCCACGGGGGTCCGGGTTCCGTCGGGCGACTCCACCTCGGTGGCGGCGGACGGAAGGGGGAGCGCCTCGCCCGTGAGCCTCGGCTGCGCGGACGCCGCCGCACCCCATCCCGAGAGCGCCCACTCGAGGAAGGGGACCATGGCGGCGTCGACGGGAAGGGTGGTGGCGTCGGCGTCCAGCGGCGACCCCAGCAGCAGGTACGACGCGGCGCCCACGTCTTCGGAGATCAGCCAGGGCTCTCCGTCGGAGAGGCGGACCAGGACCGAGGCCGAGGGAGGGGCACCTTCGGGAGGCGCGAGACGATAGTGGCGGCGCACGCGCACCCCGTCGAGGGACAGCGGGACCCGGCTCTCGCCGACCCCGGCTTCACCACCCGTTTCCAGGGATTCGTAGCGCCAGGGGACCTGGGCGTCGGCGAGACGGCGGTTGAGGGCCGGGAGCAGCGCGGGAT
The DNA here is from genome assembly GCA_963809895.1 of uncultured Gemmatimonadales bacterium. Classification (GTDB taxonomy): domain Bacteria; phylum Gemmatimonadota; class Gemmatimonadetes; order Longimicrobiales; family Gaopeijiaceae; genus Gaopeijia. Next base: position 323,827 of record CAWELD010000003.1, read on the forward strand.
CGGCAGGGGGGACGACGATCCGGCGCGCCGCACGCGTGTCGCCGATGCCTGCGCCCCCGCCAGCCAGCAACACGTCTGCGGGCTGGCTCGGGCCGGCCGCGGCGAGGCGACCGCCCTCCTCGAGCACCGCCAGCGCCTCGCGCGCGAAGGTGCCCGGGTCTCCGGCCGACTCGACCCGGGGCGGCGGCCGCACGTCGAAGGCCAGGTAGCGGCGATCGTCGGCGCGCAGCTCGTCGGGGTCGGCCTCGGCGTAGCCCTGGACGGAGCCGGTGGGGAAGGGCCCCACCGGCAGCACGGCGCTCCCGCCCGGACGCACGCTGGTGGCGCCTCGTACGCGCGCTTCCAGGAGGAGCCGCACCGTGACGGCGGCGGTATCGGTGGGGGATCCGCCGAGCGCCACGGTGACGTCGGTGCGCCGGTTGGCCAATGGGGGAAGGCCACCGCCCGCGCTCGCGTCGCGCAGATAGTGGTTGGGCCCCGGCTCCGGAATCCCCGTGAACACCACCACGGGGACGCCGTCGGCCGGCGCGGCCCCGTCGCCGAAGGCCGACGCCTGGAGATCGGAGAGGAGCTGGATCTCCGCCGCCGGCAGGTCGGACTCGCGCACGAGGCCGGCGGCCCTACGAAGCGCCTCGTCGAGATCGCCCCGCGTTCCGGTGACCTCGGTCTCGGCCACACGGCGCCGTGCCTGGGCCGGCGGACCGGGCACCGCCACCTCCCAGGGCTCCCCCGCGCGAATCACCCAGATGCGATCTTCCGGCGCCGCAGCGTCCAACGATGCGTCGGCCAGCTCCCGGAGCCGGTCCAGGACCCGCTCGTCACCCACCACGCGCCCGGAGCTGAGGGAGTTGTCGACGATGAGTACCAGGGCGGTGGGCAGGTGGGCCGCCCCGCGGCCTCGCAGGAAGAGCCGTGCACCGGCGGCGACCAGCACCAGGACGGTCAGCACCCGCACCACCAGCAACAGGAGCTGTCGGGTGCGGATACGGCGGGCGTGCTCCCGTTCGGTGCGCAGCAGGTAGCGCAGCGCGGGGAACAGCACCGTGCGGCTCTCGTGGCGATGGAAGAGGTGCAGCACCAGCGGCACCGCCACGGCGGCGGCCGCCAGCAAGAAGAGGGGGTTCAGCCAGCCCACGACACGCGCCTCCGCCTCACCCGAGCCGCTCTCGCTTCCGCAGGTAGGCGCGCAACGCCAGCGACAGCGGGCGGTCCGTGTCCACGATCTCGTAGTCGATCCCGTGGGGCTTGAGACTCCGCTGCCACTCGTCGAGGGCGCGGCGCACGGCGTCCCGGTACTCGGAGCGCACGTCGGCTACGCTCACCTGGAGCTCGGCCTGGGTCTCGGGATCCACGAAGCGCGCCTCCGCCGCCGCCGGGAGCTCGCGCTCGCCGGGGTCGATGAGGTGGAAGACCAGCACCTCGTGGCCGCGGTGGCGGAGGAAGCGCAGCGCCGTGCGGGTCTCGTCGGGGTCCACCAGGAGGTCGGAGAGGAGGATGACCAGCCCTCGACGTCTGAGCCGGGTCGCCAGGTCGCGGAGGGCCGTCTGTGCCGCGGTGCGCCCGCCGGGCTGCAGGGCCCCGAGTTGCCGCACCAGCTCGTGCCACTGGCGACGGCCGCCCCGGGGATGGACCCGTTGCACCACCTGCTCGTGGAAGGCGGTCATCCCCACCGTGTCCCCCTGGCGCAGGAGGATCAGCGCCAGTGCCGCCGCGAGGTGGCGGGCGTACCAGAGCTTGGTGGGCAGCGTCGCATCCGAGCTCCATCCCATGGAAGCGCTCACGTCCATGAGAAGGTACGCTCGGAGATTGGTCTCCTCTTCGAACTGCTTCACGTAGAACCGGTCCGAGCGGCCATACATGCGCCAGTCGATGTAGCGCAGGTCGTCACCGGGCTGATACGCTCGAAGCTCCGCGAACTCGGCGGAGAACCCCCGATGGGGCGAGCGGTGTAGACCCATGAGGAACCCCTCCACCACCTCGCGGGCGATGAGCTCCACGCCCCCGAGCTGAGCGAGGGTCGCTGGGTCCATGAGGTCGGGCCGGACGGCCGTGGGTTCGTGGGAAGACATGAGCGCCGGAACCTAGAGGCCTGCGCGGTCCGCCACAATGCGGGTCCGGTGGGTGTCCACCCACGGGTCCTGGACCCGTCCACTCTCGTGGACACCGAGCAGCTCGACGGGCGGGTTTCCCGGCGCGGAAGGGCAGGCTGCGGCGCGCTCCGGGGCCTGGCACGGCCCGTGCGACGGAGTTCATCGGATCGATGTACCTGGCGGGACGCGGGAGGAAGGATGCCTGGCACGGCACGAGGCACAATGCGAGTGGGTCGGACCCTGGCGGCGCTGGCGATCACGCTGGCGGCCTCGGGTGCGGTCACGCGTGCCATGGCGCAGCAGCCGGAGCTGACGGCTCGTATCTGGACCGACCGAAGCGAGGACGCGATCCTGCACCGCGGCGAGCGTCTCCGGCTCTACTACCGCACGGCCGCCGACGCCTACGTGGCGATCTTCCAGATCGACACCAACGGCACCGTGCGTCTCGTCTATCCCCGCTCGCCCGAAGAGAACCACTACGTGCGGGGAGGGCGGGACTACAGGCTGCTCTTCCCCAGCGCCACCTGGTGGTACGTGCAGGATGATCCGGGCGTCGGGTACTTCTTCGTGGTGGCCTCTCCCGAGCCCTTCGACTTCAACGATCTGCGCTACTCGCACTACGAAGGCGGTTGGGACCTCTCCACGGTGGGGCGCAACGTCTACACGGATCCGTACGTGGCCATGGACGACTACGTGGCCACCCTGGTTCCGGATTGGGAGTACGTGCCCTACGCGTTGGACTTCCTCGAGTACTCGGTGGAGGACCGGTACGAGTATCCCCGTTTCCTCTGCTACGACTGTCACACCTTCCGGCCGTACTACACCTGGAACCCGTACCTCTATACCTGCACGAGCTTCCGGGTGGTCGTCTACGACAACCCCTACTACTACCCGTCCACGCGTTATCGCGGGGACCAGGTCGTGTACGTGCGTCCTCCCTCTCCCGGTCAGCCCCGCTTCACCTTCAAGGAGCGCGGACGTGGCGAGGCCGGAACGCCCCTCGTCGTGGAACGGCCCCAGGTGGGGCGGCTCCCGGGTGTGCCGGGCAGCGCCCAGCCGAGACGCTCCACGGCCGGCATCGGATCCGGTGGTGAGGCGCGGGGCTCGGTCCCCACGCGCAACGCCCCGGTCCCCATCCGCGGTCTCGGGGATCCGCGGGCGACGCCCCGCAGTTCTACGGGCCGTCCGTCCGATGCCCTGCCGGGGCGTGGCAACCCCGTCGGCGCCCCGCTGCCGGGCACCACGCAGCGGTCGGGTGGTGATCCCGGCACGCAGCGCCCGCCCGCCGGCGTGGACAGTCGCAAGCGACCCATTCTGCAGCGCCGGCCCACCGGGAGCGGCGGCAGCGGAGGGAGCACCCGCCCGACGCAGGCCCTGCCCAGGACGAGCGGTGGCGGCTCGGCGCTGCCGACCCGGCCGACCGTGAGGCCTACCACGGGAGGCGGCGGCTCCTCTACCGGCTCGCCGACGCGGCGACCCGTGGTGCGCAAGCCCACCGGCGGTGGATCGTCATCGCCCCCGAAGCCCGTCGTTCGCAAGCCGCCCAAGACCGGCGGCGGCGGCGGATCGTCTCCGCCAGCGCGGCCCGTGGTGCGCAAGCCGCCCAGGACCGGCGGCGGTGGCGGATCGTCACCGCCCTCGAGGCCCGTCGTCCGTAAGCCGCCCAGGACCGGCGGCGGAGGCGGATCGGCGAGTCCCCCGCGCCGTGCCGGAGGCGGGGGCGGCTTCTGAGGGCCGCCGGGCCGATCGGCCCGGTTACCGGTAAGCGCGCGCGGCACGGACGCCGATTGTTGGGCGGGCCCGGGCCGCCGTTAGCTTTTCCCGCTCGCCGGCCCTCGCGGCCCGGCACGCGCTCCCCCGTCTCCAGCGACCTGTTCAGTGCGCCTCGATCACATCCGGAATTTCTGCATCGTCGCACACATCGACCACGGCAAGTCCACCCTGGCCGACCGTCTTCTCGAGCAGACGGCCACGCTGGACCGCCGACAGATGCGTGAGCAGGTCCTGGACTCCAACGAGCTGGAGCGGGAGCGGGGGATCACCATCAAGCTCCACGCCGTGCGCATGGACTACGTGGCGAGGGACGGTGACAGCTACGAGCTGAACCTCATCGACACGCCCGGCCACGTGGACTTCACCTACGAGGTGTCGCGTTCCCTGGCGGCGTGCGAGGGCGCGATCCTGGTGGTGGACGCCACCCAGGGGGTGCAGGCCCAGACGCTCTCCAACCTCTTTCTGGCGCTGGACGCGGACCTGGAGATCATCCCGGTCATCAACAAGATCGACCTGCCCGGGGCCGAGCCCGAACGGCGGCGCGAGGAGGTGGCGGACCTGTTGGGGGTGGACCGGGACACGGTGCTCCTGGCCAGCGCCAAGGAAGGCATCGGCGTGCCGGAGATCCTGGAGGCCGTGGTCGAGCGGGTGCCGCCGCCGACCGGTGATCCCGACGCCCCCCTGCGTGCGCTCATCTTCGACTCGTACTACGACAAGTACCTGGGCGCCGTCCCCTCGATCCGCGTCGTGGACGGCCAGCTCCGCCCCGGCATGACCGTCGCCTTCGGCGCGGTGGACGCCCGCTACGAGGTGACGGAGGTCGGGTACATGCGGCTGGGTCGGGTCAAGCAGGATCTGCTGGGACCCGGCGAGGTGGGCTACCTGGTGGCGGCCATCAAGGAGGTGGGGGACACGCGCCCGGGAGACACGATCTTCGACGCGGAGCAACCGCCGGGCGAGCTCCTGCCGGGCTACCAGGAGGTTCGCCCCATGGTGTTCGCGGGCCTCTATCCCACCGATTCGGACGACTACGAGGATCTCCGCGACGCCCTGGACAAGCTCAAGCTCAACGACGCCTCGCTCCACTTCGAGCCGGAGACGTCGGCGGCACTGGGGTTCGGCTTCCGTTGTGGATTCCTCGGGCTCCTGCACATGGAAATCGTGCAGGAGCGGCTGGACCGGGAGTTCGGTGTGGACCTCATCACCACCGTGCCCAACGTGGAATACCACCTGCGACTCACCGACGGCACGGAGCTGGAGGTGGAGAGCCCCACCAACATGCCCGAGAGAGGTCGCATCGAGTCCGTCTCCGAGCCGGTGGTGAAGGTGCGCATCGTGGTGCCCGCCGACTACATCGGCAACGTGCAGAAGCTCGCCCACGACCGGCGGGGAGTCTTCACGCACATGGGGTATCTGGACACGCAGCGCGTGGAGATCGACTACGAGCTGCCCCTGGCCGAGATCATCCTGGACTTCTACGACAAGCTCAAGAGCGGGACCCGGGGCTTCGCCGCCATGGACTACGAGTTCCTGGAGTACCGTGAGGACGACCTGGTGAAGCTCGACATCCTGGTCAACGCGGATCCGGTGGACGCCTTCAGCGTGATCATCCATCGTGACAAGGCCTACGAGTACGGACGGGAGATGACCCGCAGGCTCAAGGAGCTGATTCCGCGGCAGCAGTTCGAGGTGGTCCTGCAGGCGGCCATCGGCCAGAAGATCATCGCCCGCGAGACGGTGAAGCCGCTCCGCAAGAACGTGACGGCCAAGTGCTACGGCGGTGACATCACCCGCAAGCGCAAGCTCCTGGAGAAGCAGAAGGAAGGAAAGAAGCGCATGAAGCAGGTGGGAACGGTGGAGATTCCCCAGGAAGCCTTCCTCGCGGTACTCAGCCTGGGCGAGGACTGAGCCGCGGCCGGAGCTCGCGGTCCGACATTCCCGGAGGACACGGTGGCGGACGGACGCTGGATCATCGGAGTGGACATCGGCGGTACCAACCTCGTGGTGGGGGTTCTGCCCAGGGGTGGGGGTGAGCCCCTCGCCCTGCGCTCCCGTGCCACCGAGGCCTCACGCGGCGCCGACGCCGTGGTGACCGACGTGGTGCGCATGGCCCGGGACGCGGCCCGGGAAGTGCTCCAGGAGCACGGCGACGGGTGGGACCAGATCCTGGGGATGGGTGTGGGGTCACCCGGTCCCGTGGATCGATCGTCGGGGCTGGTCCTGGAGAGCCCGAACCTGGGCTGGCGCGCCTTCCCGCTCCGGGACCGTGTCCAGGCGCTGGTGGACTGGCCGGTGGCGGTGGACAACGACGCCAACTGCGCGACGCTGGGCGAGTGGTGGCAGGGTGCCGGTCGGGGGCTCGACCCGCTGGTGGGCATCGTGGTGGGCACGGGCATCGGTGGGGGATACATCCTGGACGGACGGCTGGTGCACGGCGCCTCCGACGGGGCCGGTGAGGTCGGGCACACCACCATCAACGTGGCCGGCCGGCGCTGTGCCTGTGGCAACTACGGGTGTCTGGAGGCCTACGCCTCGGGGCCCAACATCGCCGCCCGGGCCCGGGAAGGGATCGAAGCCGGAGCCGAGTCGCTGCTCACCTCCATGGTGGACGGAGATCTGTCGGTCATCACCGCCGCCACCGTCTACGAGGCGGTGGCCCAGCAGGACGCGTACGCCACCGAGGTGATGAACGAGACGGCCAAGATGCTGGGCGCCGGGGTCGCCAACGTGATCAACCTCCTGAACCCACGGGCCGTGGTCATCATGGGCGGGGTGACCCGGGCGGGCGCGCACCTGTTCGCGCCGCTCAAGGCCGAGGTGCGGCGCCGCGCCTTCCGGGTGTTGGCCGAAGCGTGCGAACTGCTGCCGGCGGCGCTTCCGGCGACCGCCGGGGTGGTGGGCGCGGCGGGGGTCCTCAAGCTGGAGCTCCTGGGCGACGTGGAGGGCTAGCAGGTCGCGGAAGAAGGGGAGTACCCCGCGCGCATGGCGCTTCCGCGCGTTCAGAGTAGGAACGACGAGGAGTCGTAGCAGCGCTACGGCGACAAGGAGAGACGACCTATCAGCCGCGGAACCGCCATGCGCCCATCAACATGCGGGCTATGAACTTGGAAGGCAGAGGGTTGGGGCGGCACGGCCCCTCCTCCGTCGTTGAAGCTCCTAGACGTAGCTTTGGCTATGCCTTCGTCGCTTCGCCTAGGTTGAGGGGCCGTGGCGCTCCCAACGCGGGGTGCTCCCCTTCTTCCGCGACCTGCTAAGGTGCCGAGGCTGTGCGCGCTCGGAACCCTGGTGTGGGACACCATCGTGGCCAGGGACGGTCGCGAGGCACCCGTGAAGGAGTGGGGCGGCATGGCCTACGCCTTCGGAGCCCTGGCCGCGGGTCTCCCCGCGTCGTGGGAGCTGGTCCCGGTCGTGAAGGTGGGACGGGATCTTGCGGAACCTGCGATGAGATTTCTCAGGTCATTGCCCCACAGCGACTTGACGTCTGGAGTTCGAGTCGTACCTGAACCGAACAACCGGGTCGAGCTGCGCTATTTCGAAGGGGCCCGCCGCACGGAGCGGCTGTCCGGGGGCGTGCCCTCGTGGAGCTGGCCCGAGCTGGCGCCCATCGTGCGCTCCTGCGACGCCCTCTACGTCAACTTCATCTCGGGTTTCGAGCTGGAGCTCGACGTGGCCCGGTCGCTGCGCGCGGCGTATCCAGGCCCCACCTACGCGGACCTGCACTCCCTCTTTCTGGGCGTGGGCCGACAGGGGCTGCGCGTTCCGCGGGAGCTGCCGTCGTCGGGGGCCTGGCTGCGCTGCTTCGATGCGGTCCAGATGAACGAGGGCGAGTTCGAGCTCCTGGGGCGCGCCTGGGGCGATCCCTGGAGGCTCGCCGCAGAGGTGGTGGGCACCGAGTTGAAGCTCGTGTTGGTGACGCTGGGGGAGCGGGGCGCTGCCTACGTCACCGGACCGGGCTTTCGTCCCGATCCGGCGGCGTGGCCCGGCATGCGTCATCAGGTGGGTGTGGCCGGCGCCAGCCGCAGCGGCCACATGCCGCTGGCCGAGGGGCGGTTGGAGGGAGACCCCACAGGTTGCGGAGACGTGTGGGGAGCCACTTTCTTTGCACGTCTCCTGGCGGGCGACGCGCTGGACGCGGCCATCACGACCGCCAACGCCCGGGCTGCCCGCAACGTTCTGCATCGGGGCGCCCGGGGTCTCCACAGCTACCTGCTCGGCCGGCTGGCCGAGGGAACCGATCCGTGAACGTCATCCCTTTGCCCGGGTCCCTGGATCACCGGACGCTGGACGGCTTCCTGGACGCCACCGCCGGCGCCGTCGGTGAGCGGATCCTCTTCGACGCCCGTCATCTGCGTTGGGTGGACCCTTCGGGGCTCGTGGGCCTGTTGGCGGCGGCGCGCCACGCCCAGCAGCAGGCCGGGGCCCGTCCCCGCATCCAGCTTCCCGAATCGCAGCAGGTGCTGGGCTACATGGCCCGCATGGGCTTCTTCCAGGCGGCCGAGGACATCCTGGAGACGGACCAACGGCCCTCGCGGCGGGGTCAGGGCGACACCGACGTCCTCCTGGAGATCACGCCCATCACCACCAACGCCGACGTGCACCAGGTGGTGGACCGGGTCCAGCGCACCGCGGGCGCCATCCTCACCCGCACGCTGCACTACCCCGTGACGGCCGTGGTCCAGTTCAGCGTCATCCTGTCGGAGGTGTGCCAGAACATCCTCGAGCACGCCCAGGCTCCGGGATGGGTGGCCGCGCAGGCGTACAACTGGCAGAAGCGGCTGGGGCGCCACGTGCTCGCCGTGGCGGTGGCCGACCTGGGGATCGGCTTCCGCGGCTCGCTGGCCGATGAGCATTCGGCCCGTTTCGGTGACCGCTGGGGCGACGCCACCGCGCTGGAAGCCGCGTTCATCCACGGTCTGACGCGCTTTCCGGACTCGGGCCGAGGGCAGGGGATCCAGCAGATGCGGAAGCAGGTGCGCAAGTGGAACGGGGCCATCTCGATCCGCAGCGGCACGGCCCGCATCGCCGACGTGCCGGACTGGGACGACGCGCCGCCTCTGCAGGACGGGCTGGCGGCCTTTCCGGGCTCCCAGATCTACATCCTCCTGCCCGGGCGGGAGGACGCGGATGCCTGAGTTGCGTCCCGATCCCATCCGTATCGACGTGGGCGCCCTGGTGCAGCGATCGGTGGCGTCGCTGTACGCGCACCTGGTCACGCGCCCCACGGGGCGGGCCGTGCGTCTGGCCATCGAGAGTCAGCTCGCCGAGGCCGGCGACCCGGCGGTCTCGCTCATCGACCTGTCCGAGGTGACGATCCTGGATTTCTCCTGTGCCGACGAGGTGGTGGCGAAGCTGCTGCAGCGCTATCTGGAGTCGGATCGCCCGCGCGAGGCGTTCTTCGTGTTCCGGGGGGTTCAGGCCCGGCACCGGGATCCCATGGAGGCGGTGTTGGAGCGGCAGTCATTGGCGGCAGTGGCCCAGCGCGAGGACGGGATCTTCGAGCTCATGGGGGCGCGCTCACCCGCGGAGCACCGGGTGTGGATGGAGGTGGAGGCCAGCGGGCGCATGGGCGGCGATCGGCTGCGTGCCTTGCCGCAGGAGTCCGAAGACCGCGTCGCCTTCGACCAGCTGGTCGCGCGCCGTCTGGTCTTTTCCACTCCCGGGTCCGGAGATCTGGTGGCGCTCAGCCGGCTGGTGCGGGGGCTGGTGCCCCAGTAGAGGGGCGAGCCAGGGTCGGCGGGCACCGGGGTAGCCCACCACGGGACCGCCCGGTAGCTTGCGCTCGAGGGCCCCTAAGGGCCGCGTCGCACCCACCTCCCCGACCTGACCATGTCGCTACGATCACGAGCCCGCAGCCCGCGCCTGGGCCTCTCCACGCTGGGTATCCACGGAGGGGCCGACGTGCCGGAGCCGGGCGATCCGGTGGTGCCACCCATCGTGCAGAGCGCCACCTTCATGGGTGGGCGCCCGGGCGAAGAGCTGCTCTACAGCCGTTACGGCAACAACCCGCTCCAGCTCCTGGTGGGCCGCAAGATCGCCGAGCTCGAGGGTGCCGAGGAGGGATTGGTCCTGGGTAGCGGGATGGCGGCGATCGCCATGACGCTGCTGGCGATGACCCGGGCCGGCGACCACGTGGTCGCCTCCAAGCACCTCTACGGCGCGACGCTTCAACTGCTGTCGGAGGAGCTGCCCCGGCGGGGCGTCGAGACCACCCTCGTCGATCCCTCGTCGGGCCGCACCTGGCGGCAGGCGCTTCGCAAGGAGACGCGCCTCCTCTACACCGAGGTCCCCACGAATCCCACGCTCAGGGTGTTCGATCCGGGCCCGCTCACGGACCTGGCCCACGACACGGGACTCCCCCTGGTGATGGACGCGACCTTCGCCACCCCCGTGAACCTGCGGCCCCTGGCGCTCGGGGTCGACGTGGTCATCCACTCCGCCACCAAGTACCTCGGCGGTCACTCGGACATCGTGGCGGGCGCCGTGGCCGGGCCCCGGAGCGTGGTGGGCGAGATCGCGGACACCATGAAGCTCTACGGTCCCGCCGCGGATCCCCACATGGTCTGGCTGTTGGACCGGGGCCTGCGCACGCTGGACGTGCGCGTGCGGCGCCAGAACCAGACGGCGCTGGCGTTGGGCCGTTGGCTCGAGGGGCGCGACGAGGTGGAGCGCGTCCTGTACCCGGGTCTGGCCAGCCATCCCGACCACGCCGTGGCCGTCGAGCTGTTCCGGGAAGGCGCCGGCTACGGGGGCATGCTCTCGTTCGTGCTGGCCGGGGGCGGGCGGGCAGCGGACCGGTTCGTGGACCTCCTGGAGCTGGTGAAGGTGGCGCCCTCGCTGGGAGGGGTGGAGACGCTCGTCTCCCAGCCACGCTACACGTCGCATCGGGCGCTCACCGCGGTGGAGCGTCAGGCCCTGGGTATCCCCGACGGCTTCCTGCGCCTCTCCGTGGGGCTGGAGGACGAAGCCGACCTGAGGGCCGACCTGGAGCAGGCTCTCGACGGGATCGCCTGACGTGTCGCTTCGCCGTCTGGGATGGTTCGTCCTGGGCGTCTTCCTGGTGCTCGGGATCGGGGCGGGCGCGGTGCTGCAGAGGCTGCGGCGGGGTCCGGGGCTGCCTGGGAGCGCGGTGGATCTGCCCGGACTGTCGGCACCGGCCGAGGTGCTCTGGGACTCGTTGGCCATCCCCCAGGTGTACGCCGCCTCGGTGGAGGACGCGTTCCGCGTGCAGGGTTGGCTGCACGGCCGCGATCGCCTCTGGCAGGTGGAGATGTTCCGGCGGGTGTCCCACGGTACGCTCTCCGAGCTCTTCGGCGAGGCGACGCTGGCCAGCGATCGCTTTCTGCGCACCCTGGACCTCGGGGGTGCGGCGGAGCGAACGGCGGATGCCCTGGATCCCGAGACCCGGCGGCTGGTGCAGGCGTACGTCGACGGGCTCAACGCCGCCGTGGACGGATGGTCGGGGCCCTTGCCCCCGGAATTCGTGGTCCTGGGTGCCGAGGCCGAGCACTTCACCGTCCGGGACGCTCTGGCCCTGGAGAAGATCATGGCCTGGGACCTGGCCGCCTACGAGCTCACGCTGGACCTCACGGAGGCCTTCCGGGAGCTCGGCCCCGAAGGCTTCGAGGCCGTGCGCCCCTACCAACCTTCCGACGGCGTGACGATCCTGGGCGACGCGTACAGCGCGGCGGGATCGGAGGCTGCAGGCTCCCGGAGCCCCTCGGCGGTCGCGGCGGTGGTGCCGTCAGCGGCGCTGGCGGCGGCCGCCCGCGTGCCCCGCGTTGCCGCCGCGCTGCTCGACGCGGGCAGCATGGTGAGGGCGTCCAACGCCTGGGTGGTGGGCCCCGAGCGGAGCCGGTCGGGCAAGCCGCTCCTGGCCAACGACATGCACCTGACGCTGCGACAGCCGACGCTCTTCTATCTCGTGGGCCTGCACGCACCGGGGATGGACGTGGTGGGGATGAGCCTTCCGGGCACACCCGGGGTGGTTGCGGGCCACACGGGTGGCGTGGCCTGGGGCTACACCAACGCCTACGTGGACGACACCGACCTGTTCGTGGAGAAGGTCGATCCCGCCGATACCATGCGCTATCTGACGCCGACGGGCAGCGCGCCGTTCCGGCGCCGGGTCGAGGTGATCCCGGTGCGCGGAGGGAGCCCCGATACCATGGTGGTACGGGAGACGCGGCACGGCCCGGTAATCACGCCGGTGGAGTCCCGGGCCGGTGGGGAGTTGCTGGCGCTGCGCTGGATCGCCCTGGATGCGTCGACCTCGCCCGCGGGCATCATCCGCATGAACCGGTCCTCTACCGTGGCGCAGCTCCTCGAGGGGGTGGCGCTCTTCTCGGATCCCCACCAGAACGTGGTGTTCGCCGACACCGCCGGCGCGTGGGGCTACTGGATGGCCGGTCGGGTTCCCCGGCGGCCCGACACGCTGCCCCCGCTCCTGCCGGTTGCGGGCTGGACCGGAGCCCACGACTGGCAGGGCTACCTGCCGTTCGAGGAGCATCCGCACGCCCTCGAGCCGGCGGCGGGATTCGTGGCCACGGCCAACAACCGCCAATCCCGGGCGCCGGTCTCGGACCGCATCTCCAACGGCGCGTGGGCGGCGCCCTGGCGTGCGCAGCGGATCACCGAGCTGCTGGAGGCGCGCCGGGATCACGACGCAGCCTCCATGACCGCCATCCAACTCGACGTGGAGAGCGTGTGGGTGCGGCGCCACCGGGGGGCGGCGGTGGAGGCCTTTCGAGCCGCGGGGTTGGACGGCGAGGCCGACGCCCTGGAGCGCTGGGACGGGCGCGCGACGTTGGACAGCCACGTGGCGACCGCCTTCTATCTGTGGATGGCTTCGCTGCGCCGGCTGCGTGCGCGAGCGCTCTACGGGCGCGACGGGGGCTATTTCCCGTGGGATGCCCTGGAGCGTGAATTGGTCCGGGGGCAGGTGCCTGTCGAGGACGCCGTCGCCGCCGCCCACGAGGCGGCCGCGGCCGGTGACCTGGCGTGGGGCGAGGCGCACACGCTGACGCTGGACCATCCGCTGGCGTCGGTGCCGGTGCTGCGAGCCCTCTTCGGTTTCGGTCGGCGTGGAATCCCCAGGGCCGGTGGGCCGTATACGGTAAGCGTGGCGGACTTCTCCGGCAGCGAGCCTCCGCTGGTGGTCACGCACGGCCCCAGCGAGCGACACGTGGTCGACCTGGCGGATCCCGACGGACCCGGGGGCTTCATCCTGCCGGGAGGGGAGTCGGGATTTCCGGGCGATCCCCACGGCATGGACCAGTTTCCGCGCTGGCAGCGCGGAGCCCTGGTACCCGTGCCCGTGGATCGCGGCGCCGCCGAGGCCCGGACGGTGTCGAGGATTCGGCTACGACCGGGCTGAGCGGCACCCGCCACCCCCTTTCGTGGTACGATCTCTCTGGTGACCCGACGGACACCCGGCCCCCGGGCCGGACAACAACGAATCGACATCATGCGCGCACCATTTCTTCGCCGACCGGTCGTGCGGGCCGCTCTCTTCGTGGTGGTGGCCCTCCTGGCCTCTACCGTGGACCTGGCGGCCCAGACGGTCCAGGGCTCCCTGGTCGAATCCGACGACGGCGCGCCCATCAACGGCGCCACCGTCATCCTCCTGGATCAGGGGGGCACCGAGGTGGGGCGGGGAAGCACGGACGCCCAGGGTGCCTTCCAGCTCCAGGCACCGGCGGCGGGGATCTACATGGTGATGGTGGAGCGCGAGGGGTACGCCAATCACCTGACCGACACCTTCGCCCTGGCCGCCGACGAGACCTATCCGCTGGACCTGACGCTTCGTAGCCAGCACGTGGGGGAGACGGGTCTGTCGGCCATGGACACGCTGGAAGGAGCCGCCCTGGTGGCCGCGGCCATCTCCAACGCCTGCAGAGACGAGTTCGTCCCGGGGCTCCACGGGATCGCCTTCGGGATCATCCGGGACGAGGAGAGCGGGGATCCCATTCCCGGCGCGGCGGCGCGACTGCGCTGGAAGCCCGCCGACGGGCCGGGCGTGAGCCGTCAGGAGCGTACCACCCGCACCGACGAGGTGGGCGCCTACCTGGTGTGCGACCTTCCGGCGGGCCGCGACGTGGAGGTCACGCCCACCATCGACGGGATCGATGGGGACGACGTCACCTTCCGCGTGCGCGCCGGCACCATGAGCAAGCACGACCTGACGATCCCGCTGTCGAATCCCGATCAGCCCGGCAACATCCTGGGTCACGTCACCGACAACAGCACGGGGCAGCCGCTGGCGGGAGCCACCATCCGGCTGCGCGATGCGGGGCGCAGCACCGTGACCAACTCCCGCGGCGTCTTCATCCTGGGCAACCTGCCCGCTGGGTTGGACGTGGTGGAGGTGGAGATGCTGGGCTACGCCGACCACGAGACGCCGGTTCGGGTCGTGGGTGGACGGGCCCAGGACATGGAGGTTCGTCTCACCACGCGCCCGGTGGAGCTCCCGCCGATCGTGGTCACGGTCCGCCCCCGCACGTGGTTCAGCGATCGCTCGCAGCTCGAGAGCCGCATCGAGCTCGGCAACGGCATCTTCCTGACCCGACCGGAGCTGGAGAAGCGGTCTCCAGTGCTGCTGGGCGACGCGCTGCGCGGGCTGCCCGGGGTGCAGGTCATCGGCTCCGGCGGTGGTCTGACAGCCAAGTACACCGTGCAACTGCGGGGCGCGGCGAACCTGAATTCCGAGATCTGCCAGCCCATGGTCTGGGTCGACGGCGTAAAATGGGGCAACGACGGGTCCGCGTTCAACGAGGTCCAGGGCTGGGAGTTGGACGCAGTGGAGATCTACCGCGGGGCCTCGGAAGTGCCGGGGGAGTTCGCCGGCGGAGAGGCGCGCTGCGGCGTGATCGTGGTATGGACCCGGCGGGGGCGGTAGCCGGCCCGGATTTTTCGCCGCGCTGGAATCTCCGGGCACTTCGCTCGTATACTACGCTCGGAGGCCCGCCAGGGGCTCCCCGCCGCATGGCGGTTACGCACCCTCCCGCCGGAGAGCGTCCATGCGCCTGCGCTCCACCCTGGCCCTGCCTGCCGTCGCGACGCTGCTGACGGCTCACCCCCTGTGCGCTCAGGCGGTGGTGGGGCGTGTCACGGCCCGGACGAGCCACCGCCCCCTCTCCGGCGTGCCCGTGGTGCTCGTCACCACCGATCTGGACACGGTGGTGTCGGTCCGATCGGATCCCGATGGACGCTACGTGCTCCGTCCTGGCCGCGCGGGCACGTTCCTGGTGGTGGTGGACGAGCCCGGCTTCGCTGCCCACCTGTCCAATCCCGTCGAGCTCAGGGCGGCGGAGCTCTACGACCACCCCGTGAGCCTGGCGCGGCTGACGGCGCCGTCGGCCGCGGAGCCGGAGCTTCAGTTGAGGGCCGTGGACGTGGCGCGGGCATGCGGCCGTGCCTTCGACCCCGACCGACACGGAATCGTGGTCGGCCAGGTCCACGACCCGGGCACCGGCACGAGCCTCACCGACGTCTGGGTGTCGGCCAGGAAGACCGGCGCCTCACGCCCGTGGGAAGCCCAGACCGGCGCCGACGGCCTCTATCTCCTGTGTGACCTTCCCGACGGTGCCGACGTGCGGCTGGCAGCGGCCGGTGGCGGCGTGAGCGGGCCCGGGCGTCAGGTGACGATCGCCGCCGGAACGGTCCGTCGGCTCGACCTCGAGCTGCCTCTGGCAGAGCCGGGCATGGGCAAGATCCTGGGCCGGGTGGTGGATGTCCTGTCGGGCCAGGCGGTGGACGGGGCGGAGATCCACGTTCGCGAGACGGGTCAGTGGGTGCTCACAGACCGTAACGGCAACTTCGCCCTGGACTCGGTGGCAGCCGGCCTGCACCGCATCCAGGTCAAGCGCATCGGGTACGCCACGCGTGAGGTGACCTTTCGGGTGGAGCCCGGAGGTGCCCACGGCCTGCGCGTGCCCATGTCCACCGAGGCCATCGCCCTGGACCCCGTGGTGGTGACGGTCCGCTCGCCGCGCTGGGCACGGGAGATGCGCAGCCTGCAGCACAGGATGCGGACCACGGGGGGTGCGTTCTTCGCCCGCGAGGAGCTGGAGCGGCTGGCACCGCGCTCGCTCCTCGACCTGGTGCGCGACGTGCCGGGCATCACCCTGATCGCCGCCGATCTGCGCCAGCCGCCCCTGCTGCGCATTCGAGGCCGGCGGTGCCGGCCCGAGCTGGTCGTGGACCGCGTACTGCGTCGGGACGCCGCGCCCTGGACCTTCCTCCGTACCGTGGACATGGAGGCGGTGGAGGTCTACCGGGGCGCGGCGGAGAATCCCGGGGCCTACGGCACGGGCGGCGCCTGCGGGGCGGTCCTGGTCTGGACCCGGGCCGGCTGGAGCTGAGGCGCGCGCCTCCTACTCGCTGTCCATGTAGGGATAGCGGTAGTCCGTGGGCGGCACGAAGGTCTCCTTGATGCTCCGCGGGGTAACCCAGCGCAGCAGGTTCAGGACCGAGCCCGCCTTGTCGTTGGTGCCCGAGGCGCGGGAGCCCCCGAAAGGCTGCTGCCCGACGACCGCCCCCGTGGGCTTGTCGTTGACGTAGAAGTTACCGGCCGCGTGCCTCAGCGCGTCGGAGGCCTGCCGGATCACCTCACGGTCCCGGGCGAACACGGCCCCCGTGAGCGCGTAGGGCGAGCTCGTGTCCACCAGCTTCAGCGTCTCGTCCCAGGCATCGTCCGGATACACGTGGATGGTCATGACCGGCCCGAAGATCTCCTCGCACATGGTCTCGTAGCGGGGATCGTGGCTCAGGATGATCGTGGGGCGGATGAACCATCCCTTGCTGTCGTCGTAGTCTCCGCCGGCGATGACCTCCACGTCGTCCGCTGCGCGTGCGCGGTCGATGTAGGCGGAGATCTTCCTGAACGCCTTCTCGTCGATGACGGCGCCCATGAAGTTGTGGTGGTCCGTGGGGTCACCCATGGCAATGCCGTCGGTGTCCGCCACCAGATCGTCGCGAATGGCCGACCACAGGCTCTCGGGCACGTAGGCCCGCGACGCCGCCGAGCACTTCTGGCCCTGGTACTCGAAAGCGCCCCGCACGATGGCCGTGCGTACCGCGTCGGCGTCGGCGCTGGCGTGGGCCAGGATGAAGTCCTTGCCGCCGGTCTCACCGACGATGCGGGGGTACGACTTGTAGCCGGCGATGTTCTTGCCGATCCGCTCCCAGAACATCTGGAACACGGCGGTGGAGCCGGTGAAGTGGAGGCCGGCGAAGGCCGGGTCGGCCAGGAGCGCGTCGGTGATCTCTCGGGAATCCCCGGGAATGAAGTTGATGACGCCTCCGGGGAGTCCGGCCTCCTCGAACACCTTCATGATGTAGTAGTTGCTCAGCAGCGCCGTGTGCGAGGGCTTCCAGAGCACCACGTTTCCCATGAGCGCGGGCGCGCCGGGGAGGTTGCCGCCGATGGAGGTGAAGTTGAAGGGGGACACAGCGTAGATGAAGCCTTCCAGCGGCCGATATTCGGACCGGTTCCACATCCCGGGGCTCGACAGCGGCTGCTCGGCGTAGATGCGCTCGGCGAAGGCGGCGTTGAATCGCCAGAAATCCACCAGCTCGCAGGCGCTGTCGATCTCCGCCTGATGCACGGTCTTGCTCTGGCCGAGCATGGTGGAGGCGTTGGCGGTGCTGCGCCACTTGCCGGCCAGCAGATCGGCGGCCCGGAGAAAGACCGAGGCCCGGTCCACCCAGGGCATGCGGGACCAGGACTGCCACGCGTCCTGGCTTGCCTCGATGGCCCGAGCGACCTCGTCGGGACCGGCCATGTGATAGTGGGCCAGCACCTTCGCGTGGTCATGCGGAGCCCGGACCTCGTGGGTCCGGCCGGTCCGGATCTCCTCGCCACCGATGACCAGCGGAATCTCCACGGGCTCGGCGGCCAGCTCGGCCACCTTGGCGTCGATCTCGGCGCGCTCGGGCGTCCCGGGGGCGTAGCTGAGTACCGGCTCGTTCACCGGCATCGGGATCTTGATGGAACCGTTCATGACCTGTCCGTGGTTTCGTGATTTCAGGAGTCTCTGCGCCCGCTGGCGAGCCCCGAAATCTGCCAACGCGCCAGGTGGCACGCAACCGCGTCGGCGCCCCTGGCACGGGGCCTCCTGGCGGTTGAAGGGGCTTCCCCTCGCCGGTACATTCCGGAGCTTCCGACCCGTCCCCACACGATGTGACCTGCCCATGGACAGTGAGACCCTCAAGCGAGCGGTCATGGCCGCCCTCTCCGACGTACGCCATCCCGCCACGGGCCAGGACGTCATCGCGTCGGGGCACGTGCAGAACCTGACCGTGGACGACGGTGGTGACGTGCGCTTCTCCTTCGGGCTGAAGACCGACGACCCGGGCCACCTGGTCAAGGAGGTGCGGGCCGCCGCCGAGGGCGTCGAGGGCGTCTCGGCGGTGAAGGTGAATGTGCAGCTCCCCAGCACGGGCCCCTCTCAGGGTGGGGCGCAGGCGGGCGGTGGCCTCAAGCCCGGCTCCGTTCCGGCGCCCACCCCGCGGCCCGGTCTGCTGCCCGCCGTCGACCACGTCCTGGCCGTGAGCTCGGGCAAGGGGGGGGTGGGCAAGTCCATGGTCGCGTCGAACCTCGCCGTCGCCATGGCGCGGCGGGGGCTCAGGGTGGGCCTCCTGGATGCCGACATCTACGGCCCCAACATTCCGCTCATGTTCGGCGAGACGCGGCGCCCGCGGGTGGCCGGCTCCAAGGGGCAGGAGCAGATCGAGCCCCTGGAATCCCACGGAGTCAAGCTCATGAGCCTGGGATTCCTGCTGGAGAAGGAGCAGCCCGCTATCATGCGCGGGCCCCTCATCTCCGGCATCCTCAAGCAGTTCCTGGAGCAGGTGGCCTGGGGGGAGCTGGACATCCTGGTGGTGGACATGCCGCCGGGTACCGGCGATGCCCAGCTGAGCCTGGTTCAGACCATCGACCTGGACGGTGCGTTGATGGTCACGACTCCGCAGGACGTCGCCACCGGCGACGTGCGTCGGGGCGTGCGCATGTTCGAGCGCGTCAACACGCGCATCCTGGGGCTGGTGGAGAACATGAGCGGGTTCACCTGCCCCTCGTGCGGCGAAGTGCACTACATCTTCGGCACCGAGGGCGGTCAGAAGCTGGCCGAGGAGCTGGAGATTCCGTTCCTGGGCCGCGTTCCCCTGGATACCGCCGTGCGGGAGGCCGGAGACCGGGGCGCCCCCACGGTGGCCTCCGCGCCAGACTCCGCGGCGGGGGCGGCGCTGGAGGCGGTAGCGGAGCGCGTGCTGGAGAGCCTCCGGAACGGCTGACATGCCGCCACGCGTCACGCTCCTCACCGACTTCGGAACCGCCGACGGTTACGTCGCGGCCATGAAGGGAGTGATGGCCGCCAGGGTGCCTGGCGTTCAGCTCGACGACGTCGCGCACGACCTGGCCCAGGGCGACATCGTGACGGCCTCCAGAACGCTGGGGCGGTACTGGCACCTCTATCCCGAAGGCTCGGTGCACCTGGTGGTGGTGGATCCGGGCGTGGGTACGGGGCGACGGGCCCTGGCGCTGGAGTGTGAAGGGAGGCTCGTGGTGGCGCCGGACAACGGCGTCGTCAGCGAGGTCGTACGAACCGGCCAGGCGTGGCGCGCCGTGGAGATTGTGCACGTGAGGGCGCCCGGCGCCCCCTCGACCACCTTTCACGGCCGCGACGTGTTCGCGCCGGCGGCCGCGCACCTCGCCGCCGGCGGGCCGCTGGAGGATCTGGGACCGGCCCTGGAGGACCCCCTGCTCCTGGAGCGTCCCGAGCCGGAGCGCCTCGCCTCGGGAGGCGCGCGGGGCACCGCCCTGGCCGTGGATCGCTTCGGCAATGTCGCCACCAACCTTCCCGGGGACTGGCTTCAGGGCGTCCGCGCCGTGGAGCTCTCCGGCCGTTCGCTTCCGGTGGCCTCCACCTACGGCGACGTGGCCCCGGGTGAGGCCCTGGTGCTGGTGGGCTCCGACGGGTACGTGGAGATCGCGGTCCGGGACGGCTCGGCGGCCGACGTCCTGGGGCTCGCCCCCGGCTCCGTGGTGGTCCTACCAGACTAGAACGGGCCCCCGGACATCGCGTCCGGAGGCCCGCCCGGGTCTTCGTCTCCGAAGCCCTCGTGTCAGGTCATTCGCCTTCGAGCCAGCGCCGGTCGGCCGCGGACAGCTTACCCGACGACCGGCGGTCGAGGATCTTCACCACCACCCATCCCACGAGCATGATCGGGGCGACCTTGAAGAGCAGGAACGCCGCCAGCGATCCCACCAGACCGATCACCGACCCCACCACGGCCAGGACGACTCCCGCCACGATGAGGGTCAGGAGACCCACGGCGAAGAAGGTGAGAAGTGATCCGAGCATGGTGACCTCCGGCCAACGCGATTCAGTCGTCAGGGTCCGGCGGGCGACGGCCCGCGGGGGGGTCTCGTCAGCGCCGGGAGGGCCTGGCCCTCATCATCACATACGCCGAACCGCCCCCGAAAGATTCAGCGGAGCCAGACGACCTTCACGCTCCCGAAAGCGGCCTGGACGTCGACGGTGATGTGGACCCGAGCCTCGTCGTAGTCCGGAGAATAATACGCGTCGCCCCGCTTGATGAGCCCCTCGGAGTCCAGCGACGTGAGGAAGGACTTCTTCCTGAGCATGACGCCCACGTTCTTGGGAAAACGCATCTCCAGCGAGCCCAGCCCCATGCCCACCTGCACGTCCATGTCCCGGCGCCATTGGCCCGAGAAGTCCAGGGTCACCTCGCCGACACCGGCGCTCAGGTCCAGGTTCTCGGCGTTGAGATTCCCGAGCCGGCGGGCGGTGAAGTCGGCGGCTCCCACTTCGAGGTCCACCGAGTGGAGGACCTCCGGATTGGGAGCGGAGACGTCGATACGGGACTCGGAGGCCCCGGTGCTGAGCTTCAGGTCCCTGAGCCGCAGGCCGCCGAGATCCACGTCGGCCCGCACCGCGCCGAACTCCATGTCCAGCGACATGGGCACTTCCCGGGACAGCTCCACGGACAGGTCGCCGCCCTTGCGGTCCTTGCGGATGTGGATGTCGTCGTCGATGGCGTCCACACCCAGCTCGAGGCGCCCCCGATCGTAGGACACCACCGGATCGAAGGTGTCCTCGTCGTAGCGGAGCTGGACGCGGTAGAGCATGCCCGCTGCTCCGGGCCGCACCTCGAAATCTCCGGCCCCGTAGCGGACGCGTACATCCAGCGCGTCGTCGCCGTCGACCTGGCGGGACACCGTCATGGTGCGCCAGCTCTGGGCCTGCAGCCGGGCGGGTCCCAGGGTGCCGGCGGCCACGAGGGCCAGCAGGGCCACGCGGCGGTGCGGGTTACGCATCGTCGCCGCCCCCGGGGCTCTTCGTGTCGTCGTCGGCATCCGTGTCCGGTGCATCGGCATCGCCGCCGTTCCAGCCGTCACCGTGGTCGGCGTCACCGTCCTGCGCGCTCTCAGCGGTGGCGTCCGGCTCGGACGGGCTCGGCTCGGAGAAAGGCGCATCGGGCACGTCGGGGGCCGACGTCGCCGCTTCGGCCTCCGCGAAGTCGTCCCAACCCGCCGTGGATGCGGAGAAGAGGTCCTCACTCCAGAACTCGGGCCGACGCCCGGCACGCGTGAGGATCACGGCTCCGAATCCCACGAGCATGGCGAAGATCGTCGCCACCACGCCCGCCGTCACCAGGAGTCCCTCGAGGATTCCCAGGAAGGGAACGGCCGAGACCAGATGGGCCGCGATGAAGGCGGCCATGAGTACGCCCAGGCCCCCGAAGATGAGCGAGTACGGGTTCGTCACCCGCACCCAGTCCAGGTAGGGGTAGTGCTGTCGCGAGAGCCAGGAGCCCACGTTGCGGGCGACGGCCAGGTACCCCAGACCCGCAGCCAGGACCACGGCGACGGGAAAGAGCGGAATCCACAGGATCAACGCGGGGATCCCGATGATGGAGATGGCCAGCGCGATGATTCCGAGGATCCACGCGGGGAGCACCAGGAAGGCGCCCGCGGTGCCCACCAGGGCGGCGCGTCCCGGCGTGCGGCGCGCCGTCTCGGCCACCGCGTCGAGATTCGATCCCGCGAAGTAGAGGACGAAACCACCCACGATGCCCAGGATGAGGACCGTGAAGAGGTCTCCGAACGCCCCGCCCACCGCGTCGCCGACCCGGCTGAAGGCGCTCCAGCCCCGGTTCCTGCGCGTCGCCTCGCGAAGGCTCGTGCGAGTCGCGCTACGCACTTCGTCGCGAATGCGGTTGCGGATCTCCTGCTGGCTCACCACCGCGGGCGTGTCGACCTCGCGGACACCACCCTCGACTTCGCCGCCGTCGTTGCGCACGCGTCCGTCGGCGTGGCGCAACTCGCCGGTGATCCGGCTTCCGGGCCGCAGGTCCACGTCGCCTCCCACCACCACCACGTCACCCCGGATGAGGCCTTCCACCTCCAGGTCGCCGTCCACCACCACCACGGTGGCGTCCACCTGGTCCTCGGGACCGACGGTCATGTCCTCGCCCACGGTGATGCGCAGGTCTTCCAGGTCCAGGTCGTCCAGCGCCGCGGCCAGGCCTGGCAGCGCGTTGGCGCGGCTCAGAAGCCGCGTGAGCGCGCCCACGTCCACGCCGGCGACGGGAGCCTCGGGTGCGGCGGGCGCCTCGGCGGGAGCCGGAGACTCGAGCGCGTCCTCCAACGCCCCGTCGATGGCGTCGGCCACGCGGGAATCGGCGGCATCCAGACCCTCGGGCGGCGACCATCCCACCAGCGCACGGGACAGGGGGCCGTCCTCCAGCGCCACCGCGGTGCCCAGGAGGGTCCTCCACGCCGTGTCCAGGGATCCACCGGGTGTGTACTCGCCCACCACCGCGTCGCCGATGGACACCTTGCCGCCGTCCAACGAGATATCCAGGGAGCCACCGCCGGCGATGTCCAGCCGCAGCACCGCTTCGTCGCGGCCCACGGTCACTTCCTTGGACACGATGTCCCGGGTTTGCTGGGCCTGCACGGCAGGAGCCGCGGCTCCTGCCAGCGCGGCGCTCAGAGCGAGCGCCCGGACCAGGTCAGATCGAAAGCTGCGCATAACGGCGATCCTCGGGGTGCGAGGCGAAAACGTTCCGGTACAGGATCCACAGGGCCGCCATGATGAGGCCCGACAGCAGGGCCGCTCCAGCGGCCGCCAGGGTGGGGGACTGGAGCATTCCGCGCAGGACCTCCCAGGCCCTGAACACGTTGGAGCTCTCCAGCCCCGAAGCGCCCACCGCATCCAGCGCACGCTCCGCCAGGGTGGACGCCTTGAGCCAGGCGAAGGACGCCAGGCTCCCGACGGTCACCAACGGATGCGAGAAGACGGTCTGCACCACCAGCGCCAGCGTCGCCACCGGGGCAACGGCAGCTCCGAGGGCGGCCGCCCAACCCCGGGGTGACGACGGTACGGCGCCCCGGATCCAGGCGAGCACGCGCTCGCGACGGGTCGTGGGAGCCAGGGCCGTCTCGGCGAGACGGCGGATGCGCACACCGGCCAACACCCGCTCCGAGAAGTCCTCGCAGGGAGCCAGCCGCGCGAGTCCCGCCAGTGCCCGTCCCAGAGCCTGGAACTCGTCCAGCTCGAGGCGGCACACGGCGCAGCTGTCCAGATGCGCTTCGACGCGGGCCGCCGTGCGAGCCGCCAGCCGACCGTCCATGTAGTCCTGGAGACGCGCGGACCCCACGTGCGCCGCAGCCTGATTCTCGAGACCGAGCCAGGCCCGCACTCGAGCGCCCGCTCCGGCTCGCCGGGGCAGGGACTCCACGATGCGCTCGCGGAAGGCCGGGGACGGGGACAGCTTCGGCAGCTCCGTGAGCTCGCCGAAGAGCGTCTCCCATGCCTCCATCTCCGAGCGGCAGCGCACGCACCCGTCCACGTGAGCGTGGGCGGCCCGGGCCTCCTGGAGGGGAAGCTCCCCGTCCAGGAGCGCCTGCAGCCGCTCGGCGCTCAGATGTCCGTTCATGTCGTCGTGCTTCACGTGTGGCGTCTCCGCTCGGTGGTCGTCCTTCGTCCGACCCTACGGGATTCTCTCGGGACCGGTTTCACGGCAGCAGGCATCAGGTTTCCAGGTGCGCCAGGTGGTCTTTCAGCTCGTTCCGCGCGCGGTGCAGATACGTCTTCACCGTACCCAGCGGGAGCTCCATGGTCTCGGCGATCTCGTCGTAGCTGTAGCCCTCTACGTGGCGCAGGAGGATCACCGTGCGATACTCGGGGCGCAGCGATCCGATGGCCTGCTCGATCTGGCTCCCCAGCTCCTTGTTCTCCACGAAGGCGTCGGGACGCTCGTCGGTGGATTCCACGACCAGGCTCGTGCGCGCTTCCTCCTGGGCCGAATCGGCATGCGGCGACCCGTGGATGGAGATCGTGTCCAGCTTGCGCTTGCGCAGGAAGTCGATGGTGTGGTTGTTGGCGATCTTGAAGATCCAGTTGGAGAACTTGTAGGAAGGGTTGTACGAGTCGATGGCGTTGAAGGCCCGGATGAACGCTTCCTGCGCCAGGTCCTCGGCGGTGTTGCGGTCGCGGACCATGCGGAAGACCAGCGAGAAGACGGGCCGCTCATAACGGGACAGGAGTTCCCGGTACGCGCTCTCGCGGCCCTGGGCCGCCAATGCGGCCAGGTCCCGGTCTTCGAGCTGAGCGTAGTCGTGGGAGGACAGCGGTCCGGACCTCGTGTCGGTTGTGGACGCGAGGGGGACGGGGCCATCCGCCGTCGTTGCGGAGGAGCTTGCCATGGCACCCGGCCCTACGCGGTGTCGGCCGGCGGAGTTTCGGCCAGGGATGGAACCCGGCCTCCAACCCGGGTACGTTGAGGACCCCGTGGCGACAAGCTAGCAGACCCGAAACCCCGTGTCATGGCGACCCATCCCCAGGCTGCCCCCTCGCAGGGCGAAGACCGCGAGCGGCAGGTCCGGACGCTCTTCTCGGAGATCGCGCCCCGCTACGACCTGCTGAACCACGTGCTCAGCCTCAACGTGGACCGGGCCTGGCGCCGGCGTGCGGTGGATCGGCTCGGGTGGCAGCGGACGCCGGAGGGCCTCTACCTGGACGCCTGCGCCGGGACCTACGATCTCAGCCTCGAGCTCGCCGACCGTGACGGGTTCCAGGGACGCGTGGTCGCGTCGGACTTCGCGCAGCCCATGTTGGTGGAGGGGCTGGACAAGCTCTCCGCATCCCCGGTGGCGCCGGTGTGTGGCGACACCCTCCGCCTCCCGTTCCCGGAGGACACCTTCCACGGGGCGACGGTGGGCTTCGGCGTGCGAAATCTCGCCGACCTCGAGCGGGGCTTCCGGGAGTTCCATCGCGTGCTCCGTTCCGGCGGGCGGCTGGTGATCCTGGAGTTCACCATCCCGCCGAATCGCCTGGTGCGGGCCGGCTACATGTTCTACTTCACCCGCATCCTGCCGCTCGTGGGCCGCATCGTGTCGGGGCACCCGTGGGCGTACAGCTACCTGCCCGAGTCGGTGAAGGAGTTTCCGGGCCCCGCTGCCCTGGCCGACACGCTACGGAAGGCGGGTTTCGCCGAGGCGGGCTACGACCTGCTCACCTTCGGGATCGCGGCGATCCACTGGGCCCAGAAGTAGCCTCGGGTTCCGCCAGATCCAGGATCGTCACCGGTCCCAGGCTCTCCAGGGGCTCGTCGAAGGTATCCGGGTTTCCCACCACGAGGATCACCATTCGATCCAGGTCCAGGTAGCGACGGAACACATCGCGCACGTCGCGCGGGTGGACCTGTTGCAGGCCCCGCAGGTAGCGCTCGAGCCAGTCGGCGGGGAGGCCCGAGGCCTCGTAGAACATCTGGCGCGAGATGACCTGCGACGGCGCCTGGAAGTTGAAGACGAAGCCGTTGGTGGCTTCCTCCACCGTGGTGGCGACCTCGTCGGAGTCCGGCGCCTCGTCGACCATGTCTTCCATGACCTGCTGCACGAGTCGGATGGCGGCCACGGTGGTCTCGCCGCGGGTCCGGGTGGTCGCGCCGATGAGCCCGTCGTAGCGGACCGGCGCGGTCCACAGCGACGACGCGCTGTACGCGTAGCCGGCTTCGGTGCGCACCCGGGTGAGCAATCGGCTCGACAGCCCGCTCGCTCCCAGGATCGCGTTGCCGATGCGCGACGCGAAATAGTCGCGGGTGTCGGATTGGCGCAGGGCGGTGGTGTGGGCCAGGACCACCGTGCTCTGGTCGATAGGCCGCGGGATGAGGAAGACGCCCGGCTCCGTCCGGATCGTGGGCAGGGGGGCCTCGGGTAGCGGTTCCGGGCAGGCGGGCCAGTCGGCGAGCAGAGCCTCCAGGCGTGGGCGGATCTCCTCCCACGACACGTCGCCGGTCACGCCCAGGACCAGGTTGCCCGGACACAGGATGCGCCGCTGCAGCCAGCGCACCCGCTCCCTGGACAGTCGCTCCGGTGTGAGATCGTCGGCCGCCAGCTCCCAGCCGATGGGGTGGTCGCCGTACATGAGGCGGTTGAACTCGGAGAAGGCCAGCTGCCCCGGGTTGTCCTTGCGGCGGGTGACGCTCTCCTGCTCCTGTCCCCGCCACACCTCGAGTCGGGTCGAGTCGAAGCGCGGATGCTCGAGGATCTCGCCCCACACCGCCAGGGCCGGGCCGAGGTGCTCGCTCAGCGTGTTGAGGGCGGAGAAGGTGGACTCGCCCGCCCCACCGAAGGTGGTCTGGGCGGCGTAGTATTCCAGGAGCACGTCCACCGAGTCCGGCGTCAGGTCCCTGGTGCCTCCGCCCCGGAGCAGCGAGGGCAGCGCGGTTCCGGCGGCGTAGTACTCCCGGCCGAAGTTGGAGTACCCTCCCTCGAAACGGGCGAGCACGTTGACCAGGGGCAGCGAGTGGTCCTCCAGCAGATAGACCGGGACGCCCCCCGGGAGCTCGTGGACCTCGGGCTTCGGCGGATCGAAGCGCAGCTCGGGATAGCGCAGACGCTCCACGGCCCGCCGCCCCACGTCCTGGGCGTGGAGCGACGCCGCTCCCAGGGGTCCGGTGAGCGCCGCGCACGCCAGGGTCGCGCCGAGCCACCTCCTCGCCATCCCCGTCGTCACGATCCACCCCCGTCCGCCACGCCGGGCCCGTCGGGCTTCACCAGCGTCGCGACGGTCTCGTTGGCGCGCAGGAAATATTGGCGTGCCACGCGCTGGATGTCGGCGCGGGCGACCGCGTTCAAACGGTCCGTGAAGCGAAAGGTCTCGCGCCAGTCCCCGTGCAACGTGACCGAGCCCGCGAGCTGGAAGGCCAGGCCCAGGTTCGACTGGAGACGGCGCACCCGCCCCGCGTCGAGCTGATTCCTGACGCGCTCGAGCTCCTGGTCCGTGGGTGGTGCAGCGGCCAGGGATGCCAGCTCGTCCTCGATGGCGGCCACCACCTCGGCAGACGTGTGCGGAGCCCGGGGCACGGCATCGATGGTGAACATGCGCGGATCCCGCTCACCCGGCTCCAGCGACGAGCTCACGAAGGTGGCCAGCCGCTCCTCCACCACCAGGCGCCGATAGAGACGCGAGGTGCGCCCGCCGGTGAGGAGCGAGGTGAGCATCACCAGCGCCGGGGCGTCGGGATCGGTGACCGCGGGCACGTGCCATCCCACCCGCAGCAGCGGCTCGGCGTCGAGCTCCACCTCCACGCGGCGCTCCCCGCGCTGCGGGGGTTCCACGGCGCGCACCGGTGGTGGCGGGTCGCCGGCCGGCACGGCGTGGAAGTACTCCTCGGCCCAGGAGGCGACACGGTCCGGATCCAGGTCTCCCACGATGGCCACCACCGCGTTGCGGGCGCCGTAGTAGCGGTCGTAGTAGGCCTTCACGTCCTGGCGCGTGAGGCGCCGGAGATCGGCCATGTGCCCCACCACCGGCTGGCCGTACGGATGGACCTGGAAGGCGGTGGCCAGGAAGCTCTCGGCCAGGAGCCCTCCGGGCGCCGTTTCCACCCGCGTGCGCCGCTCCTCCATCACCACGTCCCGCTCCGTGTAGAACTCGCGAAAGACGGGATTCAGCATGCGGTCCGCCTCCATGACGAACCACAGCTGGAGGCGGTTGGCTGGCAGCTCGACGTAGTAGGTCGTGCTCTCGGAGGTGGTGGTGGCGTTGAGGCTCCGGGCGCCGTTGCGCGTGAGAATCTGGTCGAACTCGTTGGAAACGACCCAGGTCCTGGCCGAGTCCTCCAGCGCGTGGATCCGCGCCCTCAGATCCTTCATGCGAGCGCTGTCCGGCGTGGGGGCGTCCTGAAGCCTGGCCAGCGTGTCCGCCGCCCCGTCCATGACACGAAAGAGCTTACGCTCGGCCTCCACGTCGCGGGTGCCGATGGTCGTGGTGCCCTTGAAGAGCATGTGCTCCAGCAGGTGCACGATGCCGGTGCGCCCCCGCTCCTCGTTCACGCCGCCCACGGCGTACTGGACCACGAATGCCACCGTGGGGGCTCCGGGCCGGGGGAGGATGACGAAGCGCATCCCGTTGTCCAGCGTGAGCTCCCGCACGGGCAGCGCCTCCCCCTGCGGCACCTGCCCTCGCAGTCCACCGCTGCCGGACCCCGGAAGAAGGGCCAGGGCCGCCAGGGAAAGGGCCGCGAGGGCCCGGTGGCGCGGTGGGGATCGGTGATTCGTCACGCTGGTGGACCTGCGATCATCGCCTGTTCAGGTCGTGGACGGGGCCTCCGGCTGGCAACGAGGGCACAGGAAGGCCGATCGGTTGCCGAATACGAGGCGCTGGACGGGGGTGTTACACCGGAAGCAGGGTTCGCCTTCCCGGCCGTAGACCCGCAACTCGCGCACGAACTCACCGGGGTCGCCATCGGCGTTGCGGTAGTCGCTGATGGTGGTCCCGCCGGCACCCAACGCCTCGCGCAGTACGCGCCGCAGGGCGCGATGCAGGCGAGTCGACTCGGCGTCGCTCAGGCTGCGCGCCGGCCGGGCCGGGTGCACGCCGGCGCGGTGGAGCGCCTCGTTGGCGTAGATGTTCCCGATCCCGGCGATCCTGCGCTGATCCAGGAGCCAGCTCCGGACGGGGCTGCGGGATCGCCCAAGCCCCTGGGCGAGGACCCGCGCCGTGAATCCGTCAGCCAACGGCTCGGGACCCAGTGCCTGGTCGCGCTCGGCCCACTCCGAGGCGCTCAGGCATTCCACGCAGCCGAAACGCCGCACGTCGTCGAAGACCAGGGATCCGCCCTCGGCGAGGCGAAAGGTGATAGCGGGATGGGTAGGGCGGGGTGGAGCGCGCCCCTCCACCCCCACCGGTGCGAGCCAGCCGGTCATGCCCAGGTTCACCACCAGGACCCCACGGGCATCGAGGCGGAGAAGCACGTTCTTGGCGCGCCGGTCGAGGGTCTCGATGCGGCGGCCGCGCACGCAGTCACGGAAGCGCGCGGCGGGCACGCGCAGCACGTCGGCGTGGTGGACCCGCGCGTGCAGGATGGTCTTTCCCGCGATCGCGGGCCGGAGCCCGCGGACCAGCGTCTCCGCCTCGGGGAGCTCCGGCACGGCGCGGTCAGCCTCCCAGCTTCACGGCGGTGGCGATCATCGGGTCTCCTCCATGGTCTCGTGTCGAGCCAGCTCCCGCCATCCGATGTCGCCCCGGAACTGTTTGCCGCTGAAGTGCACGGCCGCGGCGGCTTCGCGGCTGCGGGCCGCGGCCTCCTCCAGCGTCGGGGCCACGGCGGTGCACGCCATGACCCGGCCGCCCGAGGTGACCAGGCGTCCGTCGCGGATGGCGGTGCCGGCGTGGAACAGGATCAGGTCTTCGTCCACCGGCACGGCCGACAGGTCCACGTCCTTCCCCTTGTCGTACGCACCCGGGTATCCCCCCGATGCCACCACCGTGGTCAGGGCCGCGGCATCGCGCCAGCTGGGCACACGGCGCGCGAGTCCCGAGCCCTCGGCCGAGGCCACCAACAGCTCCAGCAGCGAGCTCTCCAGGAGCGGGAGCACCACCTGCGTCTCCGGATCTCCGAAGCGGCAGTTGAACTCCACCACCCGGAGTCCCTTGTCCGTGATCATGAGGCCGGCGTAGAGGAGGCCGGAGAAGGGGGAGCCCCGCTCGGCCATGGCCCGCAGCGTCGGCACGAAGACCCGGTCCCGCGCCTCCCGCACGAGGGCCGGCGTTGCGAGCGAGACCGGGGCGTAGGCGCCCATGCCGCCGGTGTTGGGGCCGGTGTCGCCTTCGCCGACCCGCTTGTGGTCCTGCGAGGGCGCGAGGAGTACCACGTCCTCACCGTCGGTGACGCCGAAGATGGAGAGCTCCTCGCCCTCCATGAACTCCTCCACCACCACCTCGCGGCCGGCCTCGCCGAAGCTCAGGTCTTCCATCATGGCGTGGAGCGCAGCGCGGGCCTCTTCGACGGTGGCGCACACCAGTGCGCCCTTGCCCGCCGCGAGGCCCGAGGCCTTCACCACGATGGGGGCGCCCCGTTCCCGAACCCAGGCCTCGGCGGCGGCCAGGTCCGTGAAGACCCGGTAGTCGGCGGTGGGCACGGCGGCCTCGCGCATGAGGTCCTTGGAGAAGGCCTTGGAGCTCTCGATGCGGGCGGCGTCGGCCGAGGGGCCGAAGACGGGGAGCCCCCGCGAGCGGAAGCGGTCGGCGATGCCGGCGGCCAGCGGTGCCTCGGGTCCCACCACGGTGAGGTCGATGGCCCGAGACGCGGCCCAGCCGACCAGGGCCTGGAGGTCGGTGGGCGCGATCTCCACCGCCTCGCAGTCCAGCCTCATGCCCCCGTTGGGCCGGGTCACGTACAGGGTGGCGCCGGGATGATCCCGGCGGAGCTTCCAGAGAAGGGCGTGCTCGCGACCGCCGTTCCCTACGATGAGTATGCGCATGACAGGTCCGCGTGCTGCGATCGGTGCTGCGCGACCCGCGAGGGCCGCGTCGGGGACCCGAGACTAGGATCGACCGGCACCGATGTAAAGCGGGGGCGCCTCCGACGTGGAGACGCCCCCGCTCACGGCTGCGTGGGCCAGGCTGGCGTGGGCCGCGGCTACTTGCGGAAGCCCCCGAAGAAGCTCTCGCCCATGCGCCGGGCGGCCCCGGCCATCTGGTCCAGGAAGTCCCGGGCGCCCTGGGCGTACGCCTGGGCCGCCTCGCGCAGATCCTCCTGGTAGGCCGGATCCGGCTCACCACGTCGGGCATACTCGCCGCGCAGGATGCGATCGTAGGCGCCGCTCTCGATCCAGGCGCGGATCTCCGACACCCGCAGGACCCAGAACGGATGCGTGGTCCCCATGAGGTTCAGGATCTTGAAGACCTGATCGGCCACGTCGCCGGAATCGCGGTATTCCTCGGCCTGCTTGATGAATTCCTGGAGGTTCATCTGCTCCAGATCGCCACCACCTGCCATCTTGAGCATGGTGCGCATGACGACCTCGGGATCCTGCACCGAGAGGAGCCCGGCGCGGTCACACGAGAGCTCGCTCTTGCGGGACCACTCGAGGAGCGCCACCAGTACCGCCCGAGCAGCCAGACCCACGATGGGGAAGCCCATGCCGGCGAGCTGGATGAGCAGCACCGTCATGGTCCGGTAGAGGACGTGGTCGCTGAGGATGTGCCCGAGCTCGTGGCCCAGGATGTAGCTCAGCTCCTCGTCGTCGAGGAGGGACACCGTGCCCGAGTTGAGGATGATGAACGGCTCGTCCATCCCGTAGGCGCCGGCGTTGACGATGGGCGTCTGGGAGATGAACAGGTCGTAGTGCTCCTCCACGTCCAGCGTCCGGAGCACGTCCTGATAGAGCCCGTGGATCCTCGGGAACTGGTTCGCCGACACCTTCACGGCGTTGGCCTGGAAGGCGAGCCGGATCGGCTTTTCCCCGAAAAACCCGAACAGCTTGCGCAGGACTTCGTCGAAGACCGGCAGCTTCCTGAGCGCGGCCAGCGCCGCCTTGTCGGCCGGATGCTCCCACGCGCGCGGCGCGATATCCGTGAGCAGGCGTCGCGCCCGGGCGCCCTCGGGGGGATTCGTGGGTGTGCGGTCCTGATCGTCAGCCATGAACACTGCCTCTTGCTGTGCGGGTCCCGGCGCGTTGATCGCGCCCTCCGATTCCTACGGTACCCGGGGAGGGCGTGTTTCAGCCAGAGAGAAGGCGGCTCACACGTTCCGCGACAGCGCCTGGTCCAGGTCTTCGAGAAGGTCGTCCGGATCCTCGACGCCCACCGAGAGCCGTACCAGCCCATCGGTGACGCCCATGCGCACGCGCATGTCCTCCGGCACGGAGGCGTGGGTCATGAGCGAAGGCACGCTGATGAGGGACTCGACCCCGCCCAGACTCTCGGCGAGCTGGAAGATGCGCGTGTTCTCCACCAGCGCCCGCGCCCGATCCAGGGTGCCCACGTCCACGGACACCATGCCCGTGAACCCGGTCATCTGGCGGCGTGCGAGCTCGTGCTGCGGGTGCGAAGCCAGGCCCGGATAGAAGACCCGGTCCACCGCGGCGTGTCGCTCCAGGAAGCGGGCCACGGCCTCACCGTTGGCGTTGTGAGCGGCCATGCGCAGGTGGAGCGTCTTGGTGCCCCGCAGGCACAGCCAGGCGTCCATGGGGCCGGGCACCGCGCCGGTGGACTTGCGGACGAATCGGATCTCTTCGGCCAGCGCGTCGTCGTCCACCACCACCATGCCGCCGATGATGTCGGAGTGGCCGTTGAGGTACTTGGTGGTGGAGTGGACCACCACGTCGGCCCCGAGGGCGAGGGGCGTCTGATTGAAGGGCGAGGCGAAGGTGTTGTCCACCACCAGCAGCGCGTCGCCGCCATGCGCCACGTCCGCCACGGCGGCGATGTCACACAGCCGCATCATGGGGTTGGTGGGCGTCTCGACGTGCACGATGCGCGTTTCCGGGCGCATGGCGGCGGCCACCGCGTCCGGATCCCGGGAATCCACGAAGCTGAACTCCAGACCCAGCTTGGCCAGGACCCGCGTGAACATGCGGGTCGTGCCCCCGTAGGTGTTCTCCTCAGAGACGATGTGGTCACCGGCGGAGAGGCGCTTCACCACGGCCTCGATGGCCGACAGGCCGCTGGAGAAGGCGATGCCGTGCCGGCCTCCTTCCAACGCGGCCACGTTGCGCTCCAGCGCCTCACGCGTCGGATTCGCCACCCGCGCGTAGTCGTAGATGCCTTCCAGGGGCTCACCGATGGCGGGCTGCACGTAGGTGGAGGTCTGGAAGATCGGGGGCATGATGGCCCCGGTGGTGGGCTCGGGGTCCTGGCCGGCGTGGACCGCCAGCGTGCCGAATCGGGCGTCTCGTGAGCTCATGGCAGGCCGCAGGGGTGGATCGTGAGGTTCGAGGATCGCGAAATGTACCGGCACCCGCCCGCGGCCACCACGCCACCTCGGCGGGCGATGCGCGCGTTGACTCGATCTACCGCTTCGGGTGAAGTTTTCTTCCATCGGCGCGATCCCGCGCACGTGCGACCCTCGACCAGCCTGGCCTCATGCCCATCCAGTTCCCCCCGGACCTCATGGTGAGCGTCTCCGGGGTGCGCGGACGTGTCGGCGCGCCCCTCACCCCCGAGCTCATGGCGGCCGTGGCCGCCGGGTTCGGCGATTTTCTGCGACGTGAGGGAGCCAACGGTCCGGTGGTCGTGGGGAGGGATTCGCGTACCTCCGGCCCCATGTTCGTGCGGGCCGTGGTGTCGGGCCTCCAGTCCGTGGGAGTGGACGTCATCGAGGTGGGCCTGGCACCCACCCCGACCATCCTGCTGGCGGTGGAGCACCATGGCGCCGCTGGCGGGATCGCGGTCACGGCGAGCCACAACCCCGCCGAGTGGAACGCGCTCAAGCTCGCCAGCGGCGAGGGTATGTTCCTGGACGCGGAGGCGTCGGCCCGACTTCAACGACTCCTGACCCAGGACGATCCCCGACGCGCCGCGTGGGACGCGCTGGGGGAGGTCGGCGCGGACGAAGACGCGGTGGAGCGTCATCTCCAGGCCGTCCTCGCGCTGCCGCAGCTCGATGTGGAGGCCATGCGCCAGGCTCACCTCACCGTGGCCCTGGACTGCGTCAGAGGTGCCGGAGGCGTCATCGTTCCGCGCCTCCTGGAGGCGTTGGGTTGCACGGTGCACGCCATCCACACGGTGCCCGACGGACGCTTTCCCCGCGATCCGGAGCCCACGGCGGAGCACCTGGCGGAGCTGGGTCGGCTCGTGCGGGAGAGCGGGTCGGTGGTGGGGCTCGCGGTGGACCCCGACGCGGACCGCCTGTCGCTGGTGGACGAGACGGGGCGCGCCGTGGGCGAGGACCTGACGCTGGCACTGGCTGCCGACACGGTGCTGGGGCGCACCCCGGGGCCCGTGGTGACCAACCTCTCCACGAGCCGCGTGGTGGAGGACGTGGCTGCCGCCCACGGCGTGCCCCTCGTGCGCGCGCCGGTCGGCGAGATCAACGTGGCGCGCCGCATGCAGGCCGACGACGCGGTGGTGGGTGGGGAAGGGAACGGAGGTGTGATTCTGCCCGCGCTCCACCTCACGCGCGACGCTCCCGTGGGTGTGGCCCTGATCCTGCAGCATCTGGTGGACGTGGGCCTGCCCCTGTCCGGGGCCGTGGCACGGTGGCCCGCGTACCACATCGTGAAGGAAAAGGTGGCCTTCCCCCGGGAAGCCCTCCCCGACGCCTACCGGGCGTTGGCGGCGGATCTGGGGGCCGACCACGAGGATACCACCGACGGGCTGCGGCTTTCGTGGACCGGTCGGCGTGCGTGGCTGCACGTGCGGCCCTCGGGTACGGAGCCCGTCGTACGTCTCATCGCCGAGGCGCCCGCTGCCCCCGCGGCCCGCGAGCTCCTGGCGCGAGGCGCCGGAATCCTCGAGGGCGTGGCCTGATTCGACCCGGGAGAAACGCGAGATGTGTGGCATTGTGGCATACCTGGGGCCCAAGCAGGCGGGTCCCATCCTCCTCGAAGGCCTGCGGCGCCTCGAGTACCGGGGATACGATTCGGCCGGCATCAGCGTGGTCACCGACGACGGTCACGTCACCACCGTGAAGAAGGCCGGGAAGATCGCAGAGCTCGCGGCGGCAATCGACGGCAACATGCCCGCCGGCACCGTGGGCATCGCCCACACCCGGTGGGCCACCCACGGCGCGCCCAACGAGATCAACGCCCATCCCCACCTGAGCCAGAACGGCGACATCGCGCTCATCCACAACGGGATCATCGAGAACGCCGCGCCACTCAAGCGCAAGCTGACCAGCCTGGGCTATCACTTCCAGAGCGAAACCGACACCGAGGTGGTGGTGCACCTCATCGACCACCTCTTCCGCCCGGGCAGCACCCTCGAAGACGCCGTGGCCGGCGCGCTGCGGCAGGTGGACGGCACCTATGGCATCGCCGTGATCTCGTCCCGCGATCCGGGCAAGGTGGTGGTGGCCCGCAACGGCAGCCCGCTGCTCCTGGGCGTGGGCAAGGACGGTGAGCTCATGGCCGCGTCCGACGTGGCGGCGGTGGTGGCCCACACGCGCGACGTCGTGTATCTGGACGACGGCGACTACGCGGTCCTGGACCGCCACGGATACCGCACCTACCACGTGGACCGGGGGGCGGTCCTCCGCGACGTGCACGAGGTGACCTGGGACCTGGACGCCATCGAGAAGGGTGGCTACGAGCACTTCATGCTCAAGGAGATCTTCGAGCAGCCCTCCTCGCTGCGCGACGTCCTGCGCGGCCGGTTGCTCGAGGAGGAAGGCAACGCGCGGCTGGGCGGTATCACCGTGTCCGAGCAGGAGCTGGCTCGGGTCAAGCGCATCACGATCACCGCGTGCGGGACGAGCTGGCACGCCGGGCTCATCGGCGAGTACATGCTCGAGGACCTGGCGGGGATCCCCGTGGACGTCCAGTACGCCTCGGAGTTCCGGTACAAGAACCCCGTGATCGAGGACGACACGCTGGTGCTGGCCATCAGTCAGTCCGGCGAGACGGCGGATACCCTGGCCGCCCTGCGCGAGGCCCGGCAGCGGGGGGCCGCCACCATGGGCATCGTGAACGTGGTGGGGAGCACCATCGCCCGCGAGACGGACTTCGGCGTCTACCTGCACGCCGGACCCGAGATCGGCGTCGCGTCCACCAAGGCGTTCACGAGCCAGATCGCCGCGCTCCTGCTCTTCACCCTCTACCTGGGCCGTCGCCGTGGACTGTCGGTGCTCGAAGGGCGCCGCATCGTCGAGGCCCTGCGCACCCTGCCGGGGCAGGTGGAAGAGATCCTCGCCATGAACGACGAGATCCGCACGCTCGCCGAGGAGTACGCCGATGCGCGCAACTTCCTCTATATGGGCCGCGGCTACCAGTTCCCGGTGGCGCTGGAAGGGGCGCTCAAGCTGAAGGAGGTGAGCTACATCCACGCCGAGGGCTATCCGGCGGCGGAGATGAAGCACGGTCCCATCGCCCTCATCGACGAGAACATGCCCGTGGTGGTCCTGGCGCCCCGCGATCCGGTCTACGCGAAGGTCGTGTCCAACATCGAAGAGGTGAAGGCCCGGAGCGGCCACGTCATCGCGGTGGTGAGCGACGAGGCGCCGGAGTTGCAGGGCAGGGCGGATCACCTCATTCAGATTCCCCAGACGCTCTCGTGCGTACAGCCCATCCTGTCCACGATCCCCCTGCAGCTTCTGGCCTACCACATCGCGGTCCTGCGGGGCTGTGACGTGGATCAACCCCGCAATCTGGCCAAGTCCGTCACGGTGGAATGAGGGTCGTCCTGCAGCGGGTCTCCCGGGCCAGCGTGTCGGTGGAGGGCGAGATCGTGGGCGCCATCGGAGCGGGCCATCTGCTCCTGGCGGGGTTCACCGAGGGCGACGACGAGGACGGCCTGGTCTGGATGGCCGACAAGATCGTCGGGCTGCGCGTGTTCCCCGACGAGGAAGGCCGCATGAACCTGGGCCTGGACGAGGTCGGGGGGGATCTCCTGGTGGTGAGCCAGTTCACCCTCTACGGCGACACCCGCAAGGGACGACGGCCTTCGTTCGTGCACGCCGCCGATCCCGAGATCGCGGTCCCGCTCTACGAGCGTTTCATCGAGCTCCTGCGCCAGCGCGCGCCTGGCCGGGTCGAATCGGGAGTGTTCGGTGCCATGATGGATGTGGAGCTCGTCAACGACGGGCCTGTGACGCTGGTCCTGGAGCGGTGAGCGACACGCCGCGGCTCGTGCTGGCGTCGGCGTCTCCCCGGCGCGCGGCGATCCTCCGCCGCCTCGGGCTGGATCCGGAGATCGCACCGGCGCGGCTCGACGAGCGCTACCTTCCCGGCGAGACCCCGGTAGAACATGTGGAGCGCCTGGCCCGAGCGAAGGCCGAGGCCGTGGCGTCGGCCCACGGCGGCGCGCTCGTGCTGGGCGGCGACACGGTGGTGGTCCTGCAGGGCCGGGTCCTGGGCAAGCCCGCGGACCCGGAGCAGGCGGTGCGCATGCTCATGGCGCTGGCCGGGCGGGTCCACCACGTGCTCACCGGGCTGGCGGTGGTGGAAGCCGGGAGCACCTACTCGGGCGTGCAGCGCACCGAGGTCCGCTTCCGGGACTTCGACGAGGCACTGGCGCGTGGCTACGTGGAGACCGGCGAGCCCATGGACAAGGCCGGCGCCTACGGGATCCAGGGCCGGGGTACCGCGCTGGTGGACGCCATCGAAGGGGATTACGAGGCCGTGGTCGGCCTGCCGGTGGGGCTCCTGATCCAGCTCCTCCTCATCGCGGGATGGCGCTACACCTTCCGGGGCCTCGAGCCCAGGGAGGGGGGCGAGGCGCGGTAGTCCAGCGGCGCGATCTGGGCTACCATGATCCCGGTCACACGCTGCTCACCGCACCCGTCGCCACGCCGCCTGGAAGGCCCCATGTCCCCACGCTCCGTCGTCGCCATCGATCAGGGCACCACGGGCTCCACCGTCCTCGTCATCGGCGAGGAGGGGCGGGTCCTGGGTCGGGCCTATTCGGAGTTCACCCAGCACTTTCCGCGTCCGGGTTGGGTGGAGCACGACGCCCTGGAGATCTGGGAGGTCACCCGCCGGGTACTCGGCGAGGCGCTGGACTCGACGCCCGCGGCGCGCCAATCCACGGTGGAGGCCATCGGGATCACCAACCAGCGTGAGACGGTCGTGGTCTGGGATCGCGAGACGCTGGAGCCGGTGCACCGGGCCATCGTGTGGCAGGACCGCCGTACCGCCGATCTGTGCCGTGAGCTGCGAGAGGCCGGCCATCTGGCCGAGGTGCGTGCGCGCACGGGCCTGGTGCTGGATCCCTACTTCAGCGGTACCAAGCTCACCTGGCTCCTGCGGGAGCGTCCCGAGCTCCGCGCACGGGCGGAGAACGGTGCGTTGGCGTGCGGCACCATCGACAGCTGGCTCATGGCGCGCCTCACCGGCGGGGCGGTCCACGCCACCGACCACACCAACGCGTCCCGGACGCTCCTCTACGACCTGCACGAGCACGCCTGGTCGCCGGAGCTGCTGGAGCTCTTCGAGGTGCCGGCGGCCATGTTGCCCGAGGTGCGCCGAAGTGGGGGCGATTTCGGTGTGTCCCGCGGTGACGCCAGCGGTGTCGAAGCCCCGATCCTCGGCGTGGTGGGGGATCAGCAGGCGGCGCTCTTCGGGCAGGGGTGCTGGAGCCCGGGGCTGGCCAAGAACACCTACGGCACCGGAGCTTTCCTGCTCCTGCACACCGGCAGCGACGCCGTCATGTCGGAGCAGGGGTTGCTCACGACGGTGGCCGTGGATGCCGATGGTGGGCCCGCCTATGCGCTGGAAGGCTCCATCTTCATCGCCGGGGCCGCCATCCAGTGGCTCCGGGACGGGCTCGGCATCCTCAAGGAAGCCCGGGAGTCGGAGGAGCTGGCGCGCTCGGTGGAGGGCACCGACGGCGTCTTCTTCGTGCCCGCCTTCGTGGGGCTGGGGGCGCCGCACTGGGAGCCCGAGGCCCGAGGCACGTTGGTGGGTCTGACCCGAGGCACCACCCGCGCCCACGTGGTGCGTGCGGCGCTGGAGGCCATGGCCTACGCCACCGCCGACGTGCTGCACGCCATGGAGGCCGACTCCGGCGTGCCCGCTACCGAGCTCCGGGTCGACGGGGGCGCCACCGCCAACGACTGGCTCATGGAGTTCCAGTCGGGGGTCCTGGGGATTCCGGTGCGGCGTCCGCCGCTGGTGGAGACTACCGCCTTCGGAGCGGCCGGGCTCGCGGGTCTCACGGCGGGTCTGTGGTCGCGGGGAGAGGACTTCGTGCGGGCGCTCGGCGAGCCCACCGTGTTCGAGCCCGACCTGGGAGCGGGAGAGCGGGACCGGCTCCTGGACGGCTGGCGGCGCGCGGTGGCGGCAGCCCGGAGCTGGGCCGCGGCGGCGCCGTGACTCCCGACGTACCCCTTCGCATCGGCGTGGTGGGCGCGTCGGCGGCGGACCCCGACCTCGCGGCCCTGGCGAGCCGTCTGGGAGCGGCGCTGGCCCGGGCCGGCGCCGTGGTGGTGTGCGGCGGCCTGGGTGGGGTCATGGCGGCGGCGGCGCGCGGCGCGCGAGAGGCCGGCGGACAGGTCCTGGGCGTGCTCCCCGGCGACGACACCGATGCCGGAAACCCGTGGCTGACCCTTCCGCTGACCACCGGCATGGGCGAAGGGCGCAACGTGCTGGTGGTCCGTTTTTCGGAGGCGTTGGTGGCCGTGGGAGGTTCGTGGGGCACGCTCTCGGAGATCGCCCTGGCCCAGCGTATGGGGCGGCCCGTGGCGCTGCTCGCCCCGCCGGCCGCCGGTACGCTGGGCCTGCCGGTGTACCCGGACCCCGAAGACGCAGCCCGCTGGGCGCTGGAAAGAGCCGCTGCCAGAAGGGAATCTCCCCACGGTTGAGGGGGAACTTCCCACCTTGCGCGGTCTACCAGGCTCCATCGAACTTCCTTCCATCGTTGCCGGGTAGCTCAAACCCTTCCGCACCCTCTCGGAGCCCGGCACGTCACGCACGCCATCACGGGTGACCACCGATGAAGCATAACGGCCGGTTCATGGTGGGCCTGGTGGGAGTCGCCGCCGTCGTCACGTACCTCATCTGGACCGGGGTCAACGACACGATGGTGTACTACCTGACGCCCTCGGAACTCGTTTCTCGAATCGAAGCCGATCCTTCCTTCCGTGACGTCGGAGTGAAGGTCAGCGGCCGACTTGTCCACGGCAGCTACGAGCAGGTCGGACGCATGGAGCACCACTTCGTGGTCCGCGACCTCGAGGACGCGTCGGTGACCTTCCCCGTGGTGTACGAGGACGTGCTCCCCGACACCTTCACCGACTCACCTGACATGGACGTGGACGTGGTTCTGGAGGGCCGCTTCAGACCCGACGGGGTCTTCGCGGCCACCACGGTTCTCACCAAGTGCGGAAGTCGCTACGAGGCGGCTCCGGAGGACATGATCAGGTGAACATCCTGGGCGAGCTCGCCCTCTGGGTGGCCCTGCCCGTCTCCCTGTGGGGGATGGTGCTGGGCTTCGTCGGTGGGCGGAAGGAGCGGGGTGACCTGGTCCTCTCGGCGGAGCGGGCCGTGTACGCGGTCTTCTTCCTGGTGGTGCTGGCCTCCGCGGGCGTGGTCTCCAACTTCCTGCACGACCGTTTCGATTATTGGTACGTCGCCAGCTACTCGAGCCGCGACCTGGCCACCTTCTTCAAGTTGTCCGGGCTGTGGGCGGGCCAGCGGGGGTCGCTCCTCTTCTGGCTGCTTCTGCTCAGCGTGTTCGCGGTCATCGCCGTGTGGTCCAACCGGCGCAAGAACCGGGAGTTCATGCCGTACGTGGTGGGCACCCTGCTCACCATCACTTCGTTCTTCCTGATCGTCCTCCTGTTCGCCAACGTGAACCCGTTCGAGCGTCTGGGCTTCACGCCGCTGGACGGGCAGGGGCTGAATCCCCAGCTCCAGAACTACTGGATGACGATCCATCCGCCCACGCTCTACCTGGGCTTCACGGCGTTCACCATCCCCTTCGCCTTCGCCGTGGCGGCGTTGGTGAGCGGGCGCCTGGACAACCGCTGGATCACCGTCACCCGCAAGTGGACGCTGCTCTCGTGGTTCTTCCTGGCCAACGGCATCATCTTCGGCATGCGTTGGGCCTACGAGGAGCTGGGCTGGGGAGGTTACTGGTTCTGGGATCCCGTGGAGAACGCCTCGCTGCTGCCCTGGCTCAGCGCCACGGCGTTCCTGCACAGCATCCAGATCCAGGAGAACCGGGGGATGCTGAAGGTCTGGAACATGGCGCTGGTGCTCCTGA
Source organism: uncultured Gemmatimonadales bacterium (assembly GCA_963809895.1). GTDB lineage: Bacteria > Gemmatimonadota > Gemmatimonadetes > Longimicrobiales > Gaopeijiaceae > Gaopeijia. The sequence continues at coordinate 364,868 of CAWELD010000003.1, forward strand.
CCTTCCTGCTCACCATCTTCGCCACCTTCCTCACCCGTTCGGGCCTGATCGAGTCGGTGCACTCCTTCGCCCAGGAGCTGAAGATCGCCTTCATCTTCATGGGCTTCATGGGTGCGATCCTCATCGCGGGCATCCTGCTGGTGGCGTACCGCTGGCCCAGGCTCCGGAGCGAGAACCAGATCGAATCGTTCCTGAGCCGTGAATCGGCCTTCCTCTTCAACAACCTGATCCTGATCGGGGCCGTGTTCGCGGTCATGTGGGGCACGCTGCTGCCGCTGCTGTCCGAGGGATTCACCGGTCAGAAGATCTCCGTGGGGCCGCCCTTCTTCAATCGGGTGAACCTGCCCATCGGGCTGATCCTGCTGGCGCTCATGGGGATCGGGCCCGTCATCGCCTGGCGGCGGGCCTCGAAGCGGAACCTCAAGAAGAACTTCACCTGGCCGGCACTCATCGGTGTGGGCACGGGCGCGGTCTTCTGGGCCATGGGCGCCCACCACGTCATGGCGGTCCTGACCTTCGCCATCGCCGCCTTCGTCCTGGCCATCATCGTGGTGGAGTTCTGGAAGGGAACACGGGCTCGCGCGCGCATCGAAGGCGAGGGGATCGCTCGCGCCGTCTACCATCTCGTGGCCCGGAACCGGCGACGCTGGGGCGGCTACATCGTTCATGTGGCGGTGGTGATCATCTTCGCCGGCTTCGCGGGCTCTTCGTGGAAGACGGAGATCCGCCAGACGATGCAGCCCGGCGAGACCGCCGAGATCGAGTCTCCCCTGGGGCACACCTATCAACTGACGTATCAGGGCGTCTCGACGACGCTGAATGACTTCGATCAGAACCTCTCCTGGCAGGCCGTGGCTCTCCTGAGCGTGGCCAAGAACGGGGAGCCCGTGGGGACCCTCACCACCGAGAAGCGCGGCTACATCCGACCCGAGGGGACGGTGGCCACCGAGGTGGGGATCCAACAGCGGGCGTTGGAGGACCTGTACGTCATCCTGGCCGACGTGGATCTCCAGCGCGTGGTGGGGGCCAACGACCCCACGGCGCAGGCCGCGACCTTCACCTTCATCGTCAACCCGCTGGTGGGGTGGATCTGGGCCGGTGGCCTGATCCTGACGCTCGGGAGCCTCATCGCCCTCTGGCCCAGCGCCGAGCGGGTGAAGAGCACGTCCGAGGTCCCCGTCATGGGGGCCGAGCCCGCTCCTGCCGGAGACTGATCCATGACGCTCCTGGGGGCAGTGATCCTGGTCGCCGCCGTGGTCCTCTTCATCCTGCAGCCCGTCGTGCGCGGGCAGTGGGCGTCGCTCCGGCGCACCGACGACGAGATGACCGAGACGGAGGCCCGTCGCAGGGTGACGCTGCTGGCGCTCCGCGACGTCGAGTACGATTTCGCCACGGGCAAGCTCGACGATACCGACTATCAGGAGCTTCGCCGCGAGCTCTCCGCCGAGGCGCTGGCAGCCCTCGACGCCCTGCGCGACGAGGAGAGCCAGGCCGACGGGGCCGCTCTCGAGGCCGAGATCGCCCGGGCGCGGGCCGGCCTGGAGGCCGGAACGGTGTGCGGTACCTGTGGTCGCCAGAACGCCGAGGGAAGTCGCTTCTGCGCCAACTGCGGGCAGCGGCTCCAGGAGGGCCAGCCCCGGGAAACGACGGCCTCGCCGTGAACCCGGCGGCCTCGGAATCCCGGGAGGCCGCTCCGGAGCAGGACCCCGGGCCCCCCCCGGCCCGCCTCGAGGCGGTGGGCCTGGTGCGCTCCTTCGGCGCCCAGCGCGCCGTGGACGGCATCTCCTTCTCGCTGCTGCCCGGCGAGTTGCTCACCCTGCTCGGGCCCAACGGCGCGGGCAAGAGCACGCTCCTGAAGGTGCTGGCCGGCGGCCTGCGGCCCACGGCGGGCGAAGTGCGGCTCGGTGGGGTGCCGCTGGATCTGCACAGCCCCGAGTGGCTGCGGCGGGTCGGCGTCCTGTCCCATCAGACCTTCCTCTACGGGCACCTGACCGCCCGCGAGAACCTGCGCTTCTACGGCGATCTGTACGAGCTCGACGATGTGCGTGCCCGCGTGGAGGCGGGCCTGGCCGCCGTGGACCTGTCGAACCGGGGCGACGACCAGGTGCGCACGTATTCCCGAGGCATGCGGCAGCGTCTGGCGCTGGCCCGCACCCTCCTGCACGATCCCGACGTGGTCCTGCTCGACGAGCCGTACACCGGGCTGGACGCCCACGCCGCCGCGGTCCTCCGTGGCGTCCTGGGCACGCTGCGCGACGGACGTCGCACCGTGATCCTGGTGACCCACAACCTGGGCGAGGGCCTGGAGCTGGGCGACCGCATCGCGATCCAGGTGCGGGGTCGTCTGGTGGTCGACGCCCCTGCCCGCGACTTCGACCCGGTGAGCTTTCCGGCGGTGTACCGCGAGGCCGTGGAAGCGGCAAGGCAGGTGGAGGCGTGAGCGGGTACCTGCGGCAGATCGCGGCCATCGTCCGCAAGGACCTGGTGGTGGAGCTCCGCACGCGCCAGCGCATCGCCACCATGGGTGGGTTCGCGGTGCTCGTGGGCGTGCTCTTCAACTACGCGGTGGACCCCACCATCGTCCGGCCGCAGGACATCGCCTCGGGGCTGATCTGGATGACGCTGATCTTCGCGGGTGTGCTGGGGGTCGGGCGGACCTTCCAGCTCGAGGCCGAGGACGCCGCCTTCCAGGGCGTTCTGCTCACGCCGACGCCGCGCGACGCCATCTATCTGGGAAAAGTCGCTGCCAACTCCGTCCTGGTGGCGGTGGTGGTGCTCCTCCTCCTGGGCACCTTCGGGCTCTTCTTCCGGTTGGACTACGGCAACCACCCCGGCGCCCTGATCCTGATCCTGGCGCTGGGCTCGTTGGGGTTCGTGGCGCTGGCCACGCTCTTCGGGGCGGTGGCCTCGGGCACGGCGCTGGGTGAGACACTCTTGCCCATCCTTCTCTTTCCCCTGCTCGTGCCCATGGTAATTTACGGCGTCTCCGCGTCGGGCCGGCTCCTGGCGGGCCGCCCCCTCTCGGAGGTGGAGGGGAATATCCGCATGTTGGCGGCCTTCGCCGTCCTGGCCGTGGCGGCCGGGGCGGGACTCTTCCGTTTCGTGGTGGAGGAATAGATGTCCGGCAAGGGCACGACCGTGCTGGCGCCCATCCTCGCGGGTCTGGGGGTGCTCCTGAGCCTCCTGCTCATGTGGCAGGTGTTCTTCTGGGTATCCACCGAGGCCGCCCAGGGGGTGGTCCAGCGAATCTTCTACATCCACGTGCCCTCGGCCTGGGTGGCGTTCATGGCTTTCGGCATCGTGGCCTTCGCCAGCGCGGTCTACCTCTGGCTGGGAGACGAGCGGGCCGACATGGCGGCGGTGTCGGCGGCGGAAGGAGGGATGGTGTTCACCACCATCGTCCTGCTGACCGGTCCGCTGTGGGGGAAGATCGCCTGGGGCACCTACTGGACCTGGGAGCCCCGACTGACGCTCACACTGCTCCTCTGGTTCATCTATCTGGGCTATTTCATGGTGCGCCGCGCCACGGACAACCCGGACAAGGGCCGCCGCTTCGCCGCGGTGGTGGGGATCGTGGGCGCCCTGGACATCCCCCTGATCCACGTGAGCGTGCTGTGGTTCCGGTCGCTCCATCCCCAGCCCGTCGTCATGAAGCCCGAGGGCCCCACGTTGGCGCCCGACATGCTGTGGACGTTCGCCACCGCCATGGTTGCGTTCACGCTCCTGTTCCTGGGACTTCTCGTCTTCCGCTACGGGCTCGAGCGAGCCCGGGCCCACATGCAACTCAGAGAGGCCTCGTGATGATTTCGGCGCTCTTTCAGAACGTGGACATGGGATTCTCCGGTCTCGGGCGGCCCTACATCCACGTCTTCCTGGCCTACGTCATCGCCCTGGTCTTCATCGGGGGATGGGTGATCTCCATCGCCAGGCGTCTGGCCCGGGTGGAGCGCAGGCTAAAGCAGGACGACGGGTGATCCGGCGCGGAGCCGCGCATGCCTGAGGACCGAGCGGAGGGGATCGTAGACCTGCGCAGCGACACGGTCACCCGGCCCAGCGCCGAGATGAGGCGCGCGATGGCGTCGGCCGAGGTCGGTGACGACGCGCTGGGCGACGATCCCACCATGCGCGAGCTCGAAGAGACCATGGCCCGCATCCTCGGAAAGGAGCGGGCCCTCTTCTTTCCCAGCGGCGTCATGGCCAACCAGACCGCGCTGGCGGTCCTCGGTCGGTGGGGAGGCGAGGTGGTGGTGGAGGCCGGTGCCCACGTCTTTCACTGGGAGGAGGGAGCGGCCGCGGCCCTGTCGGGGCTCCAGCTGCGTCCCGTGGCCACGCCCGACGGCGTCCTCACGCCGGAGCGGCTGGCGGAGGGAGTACGGCCCGCCTCGCCCTACCTTCCGCGGACCTGCCTGGTCTGCATCGAGAACACCCACCTCTCCTCCGGAGGCAGGATCGTCCCTGTCGACGCCGTGAGGGCGTTGGCGGACGCGGCGCACGAACGAGGCCTCCCGGTCCACATGGACGGCGCCAGGCTCTGGCACGCCGTGGCGGAAACCGGCACCAGCGCCCAGCAGTTCGCGGCGCCCGTGGACACCGTCATGGTGGCCCTGTCCAAGGGCCTCGGGGCGCCGGTGGGGTCGATGTTGGCGGGCTCAGCCGATACAATGGAAGAGGCGTGGAGAGTCCGGCGCCGGCTCGGCGGCTCCATGCGGCAGTCGGGAATCCTGGCCGCCGCGGGGCTGTACGCGCTGGAAAACCACCGTGAACGTCTGCTCGACGACCATGCCAACGCCCGTGCTATCGCCCAGGCGCTGGACGACCTTTCGGGCGTTCGAGCGCCGCGGCCGGAGACCAATGTGGTCCTGGCGACGGTCGAGGACGGCGGGCCAAAGGTTGAAGAACTATTGAATTTTCTGCGGGTTCGCAGAATTTTGATGTTGGAATTCGGAGATTCCCGGATACGGGCCGTCACCCATCGAGACGTCGATTCCCGCGGCGTGACGCGGGTTCTGGACGCGCTGGCGGCATGGGACCGACGGGCCAAAGAAAGCTGAATTGTGGCATGATTCTTTCTACCATTCTCACGGAATGGGCGGCTGGAGCATCCCGTCCGGCATCCGTCGACGACTAGAAGTTCGTTTCCCAATCCTGTAAAGGACGGAGGATTCATAGCGATGAAGAACGTTCGGGGTACCAGGCGGTGGTTCTCCGGCTTCCTGGCGGCGGCCGTGATGGCCGTGACCGCTCAGGGTATGGCCGCGCAGACCACCAACATGCCCTCCACCCTTCGATACGGCTCCGGATACATGGACGTCCCCAGCGCCAGCGTGCTCCCGCACCTGGCCATCCAGGGGACCTTCTCCGGATTCTGGATCAATATTCCCAACAGCCTCATCACCGACCCGTCGGGCGCCGTCATCGGCACCGGTGACGGCATCGACAAGTTCTACGGTGACGGATCGGTGACGTTGGGACTTTTCGACCGGGTCGAGGTCGGAGCGTCCCTCCAGTCCTTCAACGATTCGGACAAGGGTGGGAACATGTGGGGGGCCTACGGTCGCCTCGCGCTCCTCCGCCCCACGAATCAGGGACTGGGTCTGGCCGTGGGCGCCCGCTACGTGTCGGCGCCCAGCTTCGACGATGCGGTGGATTACGCCCCGACGCGTCTCGGCTTCCCCGATGGCCGCGCCCGCAAGAACTTCGTGGGCAACGATGTCGAGATGAACAGCGAGGTCTCGCTCTACGGCGTGGCGTCGGTGTTCCTGCGGGGCTTCGACTCCGACTGGTTCCCGGAGCACGACTGGACGCTGTCCCTTGGCTGGGGCAACGGCATGTTCAACGAGGGCGAGGAGTTGGATTGGTACCGCTACGCCGACTCCGAGGGCGTGTTCGCCGCCGCGGCCATGCACATGGACGTGGGGCAGAACAAGCTCCTCAACCTCATGGGTGAGTGGAACGGCTTCGACCTGAACCTGGGTGCGCAGCTCGACCTGGGCGGCATCCGGGTCGGCGGCCACTACCTCGGCGCCAACTACCTCGAGGACATCAGCGCCTATCGCTCGCCGAAGTTCGGCTTCCTGGTCTCCATGGCGCTGTGCCCCGACGGCGGCGTGCTCTGCAAGCCCGCCCTCATGGAGCGCCCGGCTCCGGACACCGTCCGGCTGCCCGCGCCTCCGCCGGACACGGTCACCGTGACCCGCGAGGTCGCGCCGCCGCTCCCCACCGGCAACCCGGCGAGCATCTGCCTGGCCACCGGTGAGAACGTCTCGGTGCTGGTCACCGCTCAGGGCGACACCCTGGTGGGTCCGAACCGGACGTCCATCCGCACGCTGCGGCCCGGCGTCGTCTTCGCCGGTACGTACGCGGCCGGCCGGTCCTGGTACACGAACGACGAAGCCGTCCGCTTCGAGGACCGCTCGTACAACAAGTCCGGTGGTGAAGTGAGCATGCAGTGCGCCGACATCATGCGCGTCGGCGAGTACATGGGCGTGCCGCTCTTCGCCATGCGTAGCGCAGAGCGTCCCTTCGAAACCCTGTACGTGCCCGTGCGCCCCGGCGTATGGCAGGCGTACCAGTCGGGTCTGCGCCGGACGCGGGGGCAGTAGTCGCGCCACGCGTACGCCGTAGCACTTGATGCGAGCGCCCGTCCCGGTCTCCGGGGCGGGCGCTTCGTTTCATGGAGGACGCTGGAGGGGGCCGTTGGGCCGTCCGGGTCAGGTGACGTAGAGCTCCACCACCCGGTTGAGCGCGTCGAGCACGGACAGCACCGCGCCGCGTACCATGTCTTCGGAATGCGTGGCGCGGGCGCCCAGGAGCTTGTAATGGCGCTCGGCGCTTCGTGCCTCGACCGACGAGATGACCACCCAGCTGTCGAAGGCGCGCACGGCCTTGATTCCCACGAGCCCCAGGCGGAGTCGGCCGCCGGTGGCGGCGGCGATGGCCTTGAGGGTGGCGTCGGCGCCCGTGCGCAGGTCTCCCTCGCGCGTCAGGACGCCCTGGGCCTCGCCCACGTGCGTGCGCTCCTGCCATTCCAGCGTCACACGGACGCGCGCGTAGCCGTCGGGGGAGGGCGTCGCCTCCACCCGCTGCACGCGGAGCCTGGGTGTGGGTGCCGGCGGTTGGGTCATGGTCTGGACCTGCCTGGTTGAGGTCCGATCACAATGGTGTCGCCGGCAGCGCCACGGCAAGCCGGGCCGCCGGCGCGCAGCCGGCCTTGCCCGGGCGTCGCGGCGTGGAGGGGGGAGCGCGCCCGGCGCTGGGGTCGGGGGGCTCATCCGGGCATTCCGCCGGCCCAGCCGGGCCTCTAGAATGGTTCATCGGCAGCCCCGCACCTCGGATGCGCGAGGACACACTTTCGCATTCTCTTCGGGGTCACTACTTTGAACGTCCGCGCCCGCGTTGGTCGGGACGCGAATGCACGTGAACGGAGACAGGGACGACACATGGCGACCACGGAGCTCAGCGACCAGAAGCAGAAGGCCCTGAATACGGCCATCAGTCAGATCGAGCGGTCGTACGGCAAGGGCGCCATCATGCGCATGGGCACCGACGGCGCCAAGGTCCAGATCGAGGCGATCTCGACGGGTGCGGTCAATCTCGATGCCGCCATCGGGATCGGCGGGATTCCCCGCGGCCGCATCAGCGAGATCTACGGCCCCGAGTCGTCGGGCAAGACGACCATCTGCCTGCATGTCATCGCCAACGCCCAACGGGCTGGAGGCGTCGCCGCCTTCATCGACGCGGAGCATGCGCTGGACGTGAACTACGCCCGCAAGCTCGGCGTGGACGTGGACAATCTGCTCGTATCGCAGCCGGACACGGGCGAACAGGCGCTGGAGATCGCCGAGGTGCTCATTCGGAGCAACGCCATCGACCTGGTGGTCATCGACTCGGTGGCGGCGCTGGTCCCGAGGGCGGAGATCGAAGGGGAGATGGGCGACACGCACGTGGGTCTGCAGGCGCGTCTCATGAGCCAGGCGCTCCGCAAGCTCACCGGTGCCGTGAACCGGTCCAAGACCTCGGTGATGTTCACCAACCAGATCCGCGAGAAGGTGGGGGTCATGTTCGGGAATCCCGAAACCACCTCCGGCGGACGGGCCCTCAAGTTCTACGCCTCGCTCCGCATGGACATCCGTCGTATCGGAGCGGTCAAGGACGGCCAGGACGTGGTGGGGAACCGCACGCGGGTCAAGGTCGTCAAGAACAAGTGTGCGCCGCCGTTCCGCCAGGCCGAATTCGACATCATGTACAACGAGGGCATCAGCCACCTGGGACTCCTGCTCGATCTGGGCTCGGAGCTGGAGGTGGTGGAGAAGTCGGGCGCCTGGTACTCGTACGGAGACCTGCGCCTGGGGCAGGGCAAGGAAAACGCCCGCACCTTCCTCATGGAGAACCCCGACGTGGCCGAAGAGATCGACGGCCGCGTGCGGGCAGCCCTGGATCTTCCCGGTGGAACGCCATCCTCGGACGAGGACGGCGACGACGAGGACGCGTCGGACGACTGACCCGCACCCCTCCAGCGGCTCGGCTGTGCCTCGCGGGCCGGATCCCTCTGCGGGTCCGGCCCGCGGCGCGTTTGCCTCCGTCGAACCTCCCCGCGCTTCGGCCGTACCATTACCTTGAACACCACGCCATCTGGATAGCCATCTGCCCCCTGAGCTTGTCATGAAGGCAGCCGAGATACGACAGCGCTTCCTGGACTTCTTCGAGGCCCGCGGCCACGAGGTCAGGCCCAGCTCGTCGCTCGTGCCCGCGGACGACCCCACGCTCCTCTTCACGAACGCGGGGATGGTCCAGTTCAAGAGGATCTTCCTCGGTCTGGAGGAGGTGCCCTGGTCGCGCGCGGTGACCTCGCAGAAGTGCGTGCGGGCCGGGGGAAAGCACAACGATCTGGAAGAGGTGGGCAAGACCGCTCGCCACCACACCTTCTTCGAGATGCTGGGGAATTTCTCCTTCGGTGACTACTTCAAGCGCGAGGCTATCCGCTACGCCTGGGAGTTCCTCACCGAGGAGCTGGGGCTGGACGGGGATCGCTTGGTGGCCACGGTGCATCACACCGATGATCAGGCCGCCGAGCTGTGGCACGAGGAGGTAGGCGTCGATCCGGCACGGATCTTCCGCCTGGGCGACAAGGACAATTTCTGGCAGATGGCCGATACGGGACCGTGCGGTCCGTGCTCCGAGCTCCACTACGACCTGCGGTCGGACGAGGAGCGGGCGGCTCCCCTCGATCGGGACACCTTCGTGCGTCTGGGAGAGGAGGGTCGTTTCCTGGAGCTCTGGAATCTGGTCTTCATGCAGTTCGACCGCGACGAATCCGGCGAGCTCCACCCCCTTCCGGCGCCATCCATCGATACGGGTGCGGGGCTGGAGCGGGTGGCGGCGGTGCTTCAGGGCGTGGATTCCAACTTCCACATCGATCTGTTCCTCCCCCTGCTCGAGCGGGTGGCGGAAGTCGTGGGCCGGCCCTACGAGGCCGACACCGACGCCGGCGTCAGCTTCCGCGTGTTGGCGGACCACGCCCGCGCGGTGGCGTTCCTGCTCGCGGACGGCGTCTTCCCGTCCAGCGAGGGCCGGGGCTACGTGCTGCGGCGAATCCTGCGCAGGGCGGTGCGCCACGCCTGGTTGCTGGACCGGCGCGAGCCCACGCTGGTGGCCGTGGTGGACGAGGTCGTGGCCACCATGGGCGACGTCTATCCGGAGCTGGTCGAGCGACGGGAGCACCTCCTGACCACCACCCGGGCGGAGGAGGAGCGCTTTCTCGCCACCATCGACGAGGGGCTGCAGCGGTTCGACGAAGTGGCTCCGGCCGGCCGCACCGGCACCATCTCGGGCGACGACGCCTTCCGCCTGTACGACACCTACGGCTTCCCGCTGGACCTGACCGAGCTGATGGCCGAGGAGCGCGGCTGGACCGTGGATGAACCCGGGTTCGAAGCCGCCCTGGAGGCCCAGCGTCGACGGAGCCGGGCTGATCGCGCCGCGTCGAAGGTCACCGTGGAGGGAGCGGAGGACCTGTCGACCTGGACGGTGGCCGACGAAGACGAGCAGGTCTTCGTGGGCTACGAGACCACCTCTGTGGAGACGGATGCGCTGGCGTGGCGCGCTAGCGGCGATCGCGTGGGGATGATCCTGCGGGAGAATCCCTTCTATCTGGAGAGCGGCGGTCAGATCTCCGACTCGGGCCGCCTCGAAGGCGAGGGCTGGGGGGTGACCGTGGACGAGGTCCGGCGCGTGGCGGGCCGCACGGCCCTGTTCGGCCCCCTCGAGGGCGCGCTTCCGGGCGAGGGTCCCATTCCGGTGCGCGCTTCGGTGGATCGGACGCTGCGGCACGATACGGAGCGCAACCACACGGCGACCCACCTCCTGCACGCGGCGCTGCGGGGTACACTGGGCGAGCATGTCGTGCAGCGAGGCTCGCTGGTGGCGCCCGATCGGCTGCGCTTCGACTTCGCCCACACGGCGCCGATGACGCCGGAGGAGCGGGCCAGGGTGGAGCGGGACGTGAACCGCTCGGTGTGGGAAGATCGACCCGTGCTCATCGAGGAGATGGACCACGCGCACGCCGTGGCCCAGGGCGCCATGGCCCTCTTCGGTGAGAAGTACGGCGAACGCGTCCGGGTGGTGCGCATTCCCGAGGTGTCCATGGAGCTGTGCGGGGGTACGCACGTACGTCACACCGGCGAGATCGGGCTCTTCAAGATCGTCGGCGAGAGTGGCGTCGCCTCCGGCGTCCGCCGCGTCGAGGCCGTGACGGGGCCCGGCGCCTTCCGGTATTTCAGCGAGATCGAGGAGCGGGCACACGAGGCGGCGGGCGTGCTGCGAACCCAACCGGACCATCTGGTGCAACGGGCGGAGCAACTGCTGGCCGAGAGGGAGAGTCTCGAAACACTTCTGGACGAGCTCCGCCAGGGCGGGGGCGCCGGCGAGAGCCTGGTGCGGGATACGTCCATCGAAGCCGACGGCCAGCCGGTCGTGTATCGGGCGGTGCGCCTCAAGGCCCGTGACGCCGATGACGCCCGCGCCTGGGGCGACGGCTTCCTGTCGTCGGAGAAGAGCGGCGTGGCCGTGGTGGCCGCGGAGTTCCCGGAAGACAAGCGCTCCTTCTTCGCCTTCGTGTCGGACGACCTCATCGGCCGGGGCATCCGAGCGGACGCCGTGGTACGGGCGGTGGCCGAGGTCACCGGAGGGCGTGGAGGCGGGAAGCCGCACATGGCGCAGGCCGGCGTGGGCGATCCGTCCAAGATCGACGAAGCGCTGGAGACCGGCGAGTCCGTGGTGCGGCGGCTCGCCCAGGGCGCGGGATGATGCCCAGCCCGTCGCTGGAGGTGTGGCTGCGGGGCAGGGTACCCCCGCCCCCGGCCACCTTTCGAGGCTTCGTGGAGCCGTCGCGCCCCGATGCGCTCGCCACTCCGGAGGCACTGGCCGAGGCGGGAGTGGAGGCGTTGCGCAGGGCCGAGGCCGATGAAGCGGCGGCCCACGGTGGTGCCTTCGAGCTTCTGGCCGCCGACGCGCTGATCACCTATGCCTGCGAGGCGGCGCTGGACGACGCCGACGTCGACGCCGCCCTGGCGCGGGTGCGGGCGGCACTGTCGAAATGAGCGCCGGCGAAGGGGCCGGCGTGGTCGATGTCCACAACCACCTGGTTCCGGGCGTCGACGACGGAGCGCGGACGGTAGCGGACGCCCTGGCGGGCATCGAGCGCATGGTGGCGGCCGGCGTGCGACGGATCGCCACGACGCCGCATCTGGACGCCTCGCTGGCCGAGGACCGACGGGCGTTGGACGCGCGTGTGGCGGCGGTCGAGCGAGCCTGGCAACCCGTGCGCGAGGAGGCCGCCACCCGCTATCCCGAGCTGGCGTTGGATCGGGGCTTCGAGATCCTGCTGGACGTGCCGGATCCACACCTTACCGACGCGCGGCTGCGACTGGCGGGGACGCGCTTCGCGCTGGTGGAGTGGCGGGGGCCCCGGCTTCCCCGCGGCACGGTCGGCGTCCTGGCGGGCCTGACCGGATCCGGCATCGTGCCGGTCGTGGCGCATCCGGAGCGATACGCGCTGGGGCGCGACGTGGCTCTCGCCGAGGACTGGCGGGCGGCCGGGGCCTTGCTGCAGGTCAATCACGGCTCGCTGCACGGTCGCTACGGCAAGGAGGCCCGGGCCCGGGCGTTGGCGCTCCTGCGCGAAGGCTGGGTGGATCTCATGGCCAGCGACTTCCACGGACGCGCGCACCTGTCCACCTACGTGGAGGAGACGCGCAACTGGTTCCAACGCCACGACGCCGAGGGCATCTTCCAGGAGCTGACCACGGTCAACCCTGGCAGGATCCTGAACGACGAGATGCCCATGCCCGTGCCCCCACTGGACGTGCCCCTGGGACCGCTGGAGCGGATCCGATCGTTCCTGAACCTGGATGGAGTGCAGACATGACGCAGGCGGACGGTCCCCGGGCCCAGCTGCTGGAGTTGGCGGCGCTGGCTCGCGCCTCGGCGGATGCGCTGGACGCCGAGGTGGCCGAGATCTCGCGCCTCACCGAACAGGCGCTCCGTGACGGTCGGCGCTTGTTCTTCTGCGGCAACGGCGGCTCGGCGGCCGACGCGCAGCATCTGGCGGCCGAGTACGTGGTGCGGTTCCGGCGCGAGCGACGCCCGTTGCCCGCCATGGCCCTCACGGTGGACACCTCGGTGCTCACGGCGGGATCGAACGACTTCGGCTTCCAGGACGTCTTCGCGCGCCAGGTGCGGGCCCACGCGGGCCCGGGAGACATCCTCTTCCTGCACTCCACGAGTGGCCGGTCGCCCAACCTGTTGGCGGCGGCGGCGGCGGCCCGGGAGGTGGGGGCGACGACCGTGGCTTTTCTCGCCCGCGGCGGCGGTCCCCTCCGTGACGAGGTGGACGTGGCCATCGTGGTGCCGACCGATGTCACCGCCAGGGCCCAGGAGATCCATCTGGCGCTGGGACATATCGTATGTGACCAGGTGGACGCGGCGTTCGCGGGGGACGACGCGTGAGCGTCCGCGAGCACCTCGAACGCGCCAGACGTCGCGAGAAGGCGCAGACCCTCTTCTATCGGGGGCTGGCGGCACGGGCCGAAGAGGCCGGACGGACCGGGGATGCCGAGCGCCTGAACGAGCTGCACGCCGACGAACAGCATCACCTGTCGCGGCTCACGGCGCGCCTGCTGGAGTTGGGGGCGTCACCCGCCGACCTGGGCGACGTGACGCGGCCCAGCGCCGAGCTCGAGCAGTGGGAGAGCGTCGCACGGGCCCGGGAGGCAGCGGAGGTCGACCTCTACGAGAGCCTCCTCGGCGAGGAGCTGGACGCCGAGTCGAGGACGCTTCTGGAGGCCATCGTTCAGGTCGAACGGCAGCACCGAGACCATCTGGGCGGGAAGTGGACCAGGGCGTGAGCAACTGTCGTGGAGCTGACAGCAGGAGCTTTGAGGCATGAACGATCTGATGGACCTTTCCGGCAAGACCGCCCTCGTCACCGGCGGATCCCGCGGCGTGGGCCGCGCCACGGCGCTGCTGTTGGCCCGGGCCGGCGCAGATGTCGCCATCGGCTACCGTACCCGCCAGGACGACGCTCAGGCGGTGGTGGAGGCCATCGAGGGCCTCGGGCGCAACGCCTACGCCGAGGCCGGTGATCTCGCCAGAGCCGACGACGCCGAACGCCTCGTGCGCCGGACCGGAGAGGTGCTGGGCGCCATCGACATCGTCGTGGTGAACCACGGGATCTGGCCCGTGGAGGACGTGCCTCTGGCCGAGATGGACGAGGCCCGTTGGCGGCGGACGCTCGCCGTGAACCTGGATTCCGTCTTCTACCTGTGCCGGGCCGCCGCGCGGGTGATGCGCGACGACGGCCGCATCGTCCTGGTGAGCTCCACGGCAGGCCAGCGGGGCGAGGCGTATCACGGCGACTACGCCGCGACCAAGGGGGGCATGATCTCGCTCGTGAAGGGATTCTGCGTGGAGCTGGCTTCCCGGGGGATCACGGTGAACGCCGTGGCCCCGGGATGGATCGACACGGAGATGGTCGACCCGGTCTTCGAGCGCGGCGACCGCCGCGCCATCGAGGCGGGGATTCCCCTGGGCCGGGTCGCCAGCGCCGACGACGTCGCCGGCCCCATCCTGTTCCTCTGCTCCGGGCTGGCACGTCACGTCACCGGCGAGATCCTGAACGTCAACGGTGGGGCGGTGTTGGTCGGGTGACGAGCGCCGGACGTCGGGACGATTCGGCAGAGCGGGGTCCCCGGCGGGACCTGCCCGCTCCGGATGCCGTGCGCTGGATCGCGCGCACCCTCGAGGAGGCCGGATACGAGACCTGGGCGGTGGGCGGCGCCGTGCGCGACGAGCTCCTGGGCGCGGTCTCCACCGACTGGGATTTCGCCACCCGCGCGCGCCCGGGCGAGGTGCGGCGGCTCTTCCGCCGGACGGTCCCCATCGGCATCGAGCACGGCACGGTGGGCGTGCTGGCGCGCGACGGGACCCTCTACGAGGTCACCACCTTCCGGAAGGACGTGGAGACCGATGGGCGCCGCGCCGTGGTGGACTTCGCCGACCGTATCGAGGACGACCTGGCGCGGCGCGATTTCACCATCAACGCCGTGGCCTGGCACCCCCTGCGGCGGCAACTCTACGATCCCTTCGACGGCACCGCGGATCTGGAAGCCGGGGTGTTGCGAACGGTGGGCACGCCCGCCGATCGTTTTGCGGAGGACTACCTGCGCATCCTGCGCGCGCTACGCTTCGCCGGCCGGTTCCGACTCCGGATCGAGGCCGAGACGTGGCGCGCACTCACCCAGGGCACGGGGCACCTCACGCTGCTCTCGCCCGAGCGGGTGCGCGAGGAGCTCATGAAGGTGCTGGGCGGAGATCCCGATCCCTCGGTGTCCCTCGACCTGTACCGGAGCAGCGGCGTTCTCGCCGTGACCTACCCCGAGCTGGCGGCGCTGGCCCCGGCAGCGTGGACGGCGGCCCTGGCGGAGGTTTCGCTCCTGCCGGCGTCGCGGCCACTGCTTCGCCTGACCGCGCTGCTGTCCCGGATTGGCGAGCCGCCGAGCAGGGCCGACGATCCCGATCCCGATGCCGTGAGCGGCCTCTGCCCGGCCGATGAGGTGGCGGGACGCGGGACCGTGCGTGCGGCCGCGCTACTCACGCGGCTGCGTTTCTCCAATGCCCGGATCGGGCGGGTCACGGGCCTGCTCGCGGCCGGCACGGCACCCCCGGATGCCCGGTCCGACGAGGCGACGCTGCGGCGCTGGCTCTCGCGCCGGGACCCGTCGTGCCTACCTGATCTGGTACGTCTCTGGATCACTCGCTGCCGGGCCGGGGGCGGTACGGACCCGGGTCCGGTGATCCGGCGCCTCAGGCGGATTCTCCGGGCACGCCCCCCGTTGAGCGTGGGGGACCTGGCGCTGAACGGGCGGGACCTGATTCGGCTGGGCCTTCGCCCGGGTCCCCGGTTCGGGCGCATCCTGGAGGCGCTGCTGGAGCGGGTCCTGGACGACCCCTCCAGAAACCGGCGTGAGTGGCTGGAGGCCGAGGCGCTGGCTCTGGCCGGGGCGGAGGAGGACGAGGCGTGAGCGAGCTCGATCTCTTCGGTGGCCCGCACCCGCAGGGAGGATCCGGTACGGGTGGTGCGGGTCGGACCGGCGGGCCGTCGCCCGAGGGTGACGCACCGCTGGCGGCGCGGATGCGGCCCCGGACCCTGGAGGAGTTCCGGGGCCAGGAGCACCTGCTCGCGCCTGGAAAGGCGCTCCGCGCCATGCTCGATCGGGGGGTGCCGTCCAGCATGATCCTGTGGGGCCCCCCGGGCAGTGGCAAGACCACCCTGGCGCGGCTCATCGCCGGTGAGACGGACACGACCTTCGTCCCCTTCAGCGCCGTCACGGAGGGTATCGGCCGGGTGCGCGAGATCATCGCCGAGGCGGGTCAGCGACTCCAGGCCACCGGCCGACGGACCATCCTCTTCTGTGACGAGATCCACCGGTTCAACAAGGCGCAGCAGGATGCTTTCCTGCCCCACGTGGAGGCGGGCACGGTCATCCTCATCGGGGCCACCACGGAGAATCCCTCCTTCGAGATCGTGCGTCCGCTCCTCTCCCGCGCGCCGGTGTTCGTCCTCGAGGCGCTGGGTGTGGAGGACATCAGGCACATCCTCGATGCGACCCTCGACGACGAAGAGCGTGGGCTCGGCGCGTGGAAACTGCAGGTGGAGCCCGAGGTGCTGGATCGCGTGGCCGAAGAGGCGGACGGTGACGCCCGGCGCGCCCTGGGCATCCTGGAGGCGGGAGCGGCGCTCGTGGGTGAGGGCGGCGAGATCACGACCGAAGTGGCGGCGGAGGCGGTGCAGCACCGGTTCGCGGTGTACGACAAGGGCGGCGAGGAGCACTACAACCTCATCTCCGCGCTCCACAAGGCCGTGCGCGGCAGCGACCCAGACGGCGCGCTCTACTGGCTCGCCCGCATGCTGGCCGGTGGTGAGGACGGACTCTACATCGCACGGCGGCTGGTGCGCATGGCCTCGGAAGATGTGGGTCTGGCCGATCCGGTCGCCCTGCAGATCGCCCTGGCGGGCCGGGATGCCTTCCACTTCCTGGGTCCGCCGGAGGGCGAGCTCGCGCTGGCCGAGGTGGTGGTCTACCTGGCGACGGCTCCGAAGTCGAACCGCATCTACCGGGCCTGGTCCGAGGCGCTGGCGGCGGCGCGGGAGACGCCGGGCGAGGGCGTCCCCCTCCACATCCGCAATGCGCCGACGGGACTCATGAAGGACCTGGGATACGGCAAGGGCTACCGCTACGATCCCGACGTCGAGGGTGGCGTGGCTCCCCAGCGGTACCTGCCCGAGCGTCTGCTGGGACGCACCTTCTACGACCCCGGTCGCTTCGGGTTCGAGAAGACCCTGGCCGAGCGCATGCGCTGGTTCGCGGAGCGCCGCCGCGAGGCCGCCGCCCGCCAGGAGGAACCGCAAGAGGGCGGCTCCGGGTAGAGGGAGCCATGAAGGCACATACCTCGCTCCGACTCGTCGCCGCCCTCGTGCTGTCGTGCTCCGGCGCCCTCGCGTGCGCGTCGCTGGTCAAGCGGCCGTCGGTCCGCGTGGCGGAGGTGGGCCTCGCGGACATCAGCCTCAACGGGGCCACCGCCGAGGTCACGCTCCATGTGACCAATCCCAACGGGTTCTCCATGAACGCCAGGTCACTGGACTACCGCCTGGCCTTCCTGCCCCCGGAAATCCGGGACAGCGCGGCGGCCGACGAGGACTGGCGTACCCTCGCCACCGGGACGACCCCCGATACGGTGCGTCTGCCGGCGAGAGACTCGACCTCGGTCACCGTGCAGATTCCTTTCGGGTATCGTGAGCTCGGCCAGGCCGTGGGCAGCTTTCTCCGAGAGGGCCGTCTACGCTATCGTTTCACAGGAGCCTTCGTCGTGGGATCGCCCGTGGGGGACTTTCGAGTTCCCTTCGATCGACGGGGACTCCTCGAACCCTGAATCGGAGCCAGCCACATTCCGACGCAACTCATCGACAACCACCAACCGGTGGACCGCGCCGTCCTCGTGGCGGCGCCCACGCGCGACGTGGACCCGCGCATCGCGGAAGAGCACCTGGAGGAGTTGGCGCGGCTCACGGACACCGCCGGCGGCAAGGTCGCGGCCGTGGTGCGCCAGCGAGTCGCGGCCCCCCACGCCAGGCTCTACATCGGCGAAGGGAAGGCGGACGAGCTCCGTCGGACGGTGGAGAGCTCCGGGGCCGATCTGGTCATCTTCGACGAGGAGCTGTCGCCGGCCCAGGGCAAGAACCTGGAGGACCACGTCGGCGTTCGCGTCATGGATCGCTCGGAGCTCATCCTGGACATCTTCGCATCCAGGGCGCGCTCCCGAGAGGCCCGCATGCAGGTGGAGTTGGCTCAGCTCGAATATCTGCTGCCCCGGCTGAAGCGCATGTGGAGCCACCTGTCCCGCATTCGCGGCGGCATCGGGCTGCGCGGTCCCGGTGAGACCCAGCTCGAGAGCGACCGACGCCTCATCGGTACTCGGATCGCGGACCTCCGCAAGAAGCTCCAGGGCGTGGCGCGGGCCCGGGAGACGCAGCGAAAGTCACGTCAGGGAGAGTTCAGGGCGGCGCTGGTGGGGTACACCAACGCCGGCAAGTCGTCGCTGCTGCGAGCCCTGTCCGGAGCCGACGTCTTCGTGGAGGACCGCCTGTTCGCGACGCTGGACTCCACCACCCGAGCGGTGGAGGTGGGGGGAGGGCACAGCGTCCTGGTCACCGACACGGTGGGCTTCATCCGCAAGCTCCCGCATCACCTGGTGGCCTCGTTCCGGTCCACGCTCGAGGAAGCCAGGGAGGCGGACGTTCTGCTGCACGTGGTGGATTCGTCGCACCCCGACCGCGAGGAGCAGGAAGAGGTCGTGCTGGAGGTGCTCGAGGATCTGGATCTGGACGATCGTCCCCAGATCCTGGTGTTCAACAAGATCGACCGGCTCACGCACGCCGAAGAGGACGCGCTCAGGGAGCGGGTGCGGGCGTTCGCGAACGCTCCGGCCGTCTTCGTGTCCGCGCATCAGCCGGACACGCTGGAGTCGCTGCGCGAAGCCCTGAGGGCCCGGGTGCGGGCGCGCTATCAGGCCGTGCACCTTCACCTGCCTGCCCGGGACGGTGAGGCCCTCGCGGCCCTCTACCGGGAGGGTGAGGTGCTGGAGCGCGAAGATCGGGGCACGGTCATCGAAATCCACGCGCGTGTCCCCATCGCCCTGTTGGGTCAGCTCCGCCAGCGCGACGGCATCCAGGTCCTGGACGTCGCCTGAGCCGTGTTCGACCGGATCGTGTTCGTGGGCCCCGGCCGGGTGGGGATGGCGTTCGGATACGCCCTCTGGCAGGCCGACGCCGTCCGTGAGCTGCGCTATTACGGCCGCCGGCCCGAGCCGCCGGGACACCCGCTCTTCGCTCAGGGCCACGCGACGTACCGGTACGGGCTGGAGCTGCCTCCACCCGGCACCGAGGCCGTTTTCCTCACCGTTCCGGACGATGTGTTGTCGGGGGTTGCCCACGCGCTCGCCGGGTTGGGCAGCGCGCCGGCCGGCTGTGCGGCCTTCCATTGCTCGGGAGCGCTGAGCGCGGAGGTGCTGGCTCCGTTGCACGCCCGGGGCTACGCCGTGGGGTCGCTGCATCCGCTGCAGTCCCTGGCGCATCCACTGATGGGTGCGGACCGGCTCCCGGGATCGGCCTTCGCCGGGTCGGGAGAGCCGCGAGCGACCGCCGTGGCCCGCTCCATCGTGTCCGCTCTCGGCGGACGTCTGCTCCAGATTCCGGTGAGTCGGCGACCCCTCTACCACGCCGCGGCCGTTCTGGCCTCCAACGGGCTCGCCGCCCTGACGGCCTCCGCCCTGCGGCTGCTGGTGCAGGCCGGCATCGACGAGGCGGATGCCCTGTCCGCGCTTCTGCCGCTCCTGCGGGGGACCCTGGACAACATCGAGGAAATGGGACTCCTTCAGGCTCTCACCGGGCCGGTGGAGCGGGGCGACCGGGAGACGGCGCGGTTGCATCTGGCGGCTCTGGACCCCCGCGACCGCGACGTCTATCGAGCCCTGGGCCGGGAGCTGGCACGGCTGACCGCCGAGCGTGGTGAGGAGGAGCAGCCCGACGAGGCCTGGGACGAACTCTTTCAGGAAATCCCATGAGGTTCTACGTAAACATCGACCACGTGGCCACGGTCCGCGAGGCGCGCCGGACGGACGAACCCGACCCGGTACGAGCCGCGGTGCTGGTCGAGCTCGCCGGTGCGGACGGTATCACCGTGCACCTGCGTGAAGACCGGCGGCACATCCACGACCGGGACGTGCGCCTGCTCTCCGACACGCTGCGCACCGTGCTCAATCTCGAACTCGCCAGTGCCTCGGAGATCGTGGATCTGGCGTGCGAGCTCCGGCCGCATCAGGCCACGCTCGTCCCCGAGCGCCGGGAGGAGATCACCACGGAAGGCGGCCTCGACCTGGGCTCGCGTGACCAGCGCGAACGCCTGGAGCCCGTGATTCGCCGGCTCCGTGACGAGGGTATCCGCACTTCGCTGTTCATCGATCCTCGTGACGAATCACTGCGGATCTCCAGTGAGCTCGGGGCCGATGCCGTGGAGTTGCACACCGGAGAGTACGCCAACGCGCGGGAGCAGGATGGGCGGGTCCGGGAACTGAACCGCCTTGCGGGCGCCGCCGCCACGGGCCGGGAGCTCGGGCTGGCGGTCCACGCCGGCCACGGGTTGACCTACGAGAACGTGGCTCCCGTCGCCACCATCCGCGAGATCGAGGAGCTCAACATCGGTCACTCGATCATCTCACGGGCGGTCTTCGTCGGCATGGAGCGCGCGGTGCGTGAGATGGCGACGATCCTCCGCGAGGCGCGCCGGTGAGACGTTCGTGGAAGGCCATCCTCGGGGTGGGCCTGTCCGCGTTCTTGATCTGGTACACCCTCCGCGACGTGGATCCCGTCGCGGTGTGGCACCAGGTGCAGCGCGCGAACCTGTGGCTCCTGGCGGGCGCGGTGGCCATTGCCACCTTCGGATTCGCCGTGCGGGCATGGCGTTGGCGGATCCTGCTGCATCCCCTGCGTCAGGACACCACGTTCCACGATCGATTCTCCGCGGTCAACATCGGCTTCATGGCCAACAACCTGGTCGGTGGCCGGGTGGGCGAGTTCGCCCGGGCCTACGCCTACAGCCGGCTGGATCCGCGGGTCAGCGTCAGTGGCGCCTTCGGAACGCTGGTAGTGGAGCGCCTGCTGGATGCGCTGACGCTGTCCGCGTTCCTGGTGCTCACGGTCCTCGCCCCGTCCTTCCCGGACGTGGCGCTGGGCCCGCGATTCACGGCCCTGATCCGCCTGGCGGCGCTGCTCCTGGGGGCACTGGTCGTGATGATCGGCTTCCTGCTGGCTCTTCCGGGGCCCGTGGTCCGACTCGTGGAGCGTCTGGCCGGCTTTCTACCGGCGAGCGCGGGCCGCATCGTCGTGGATGCCCTGGAGGCGTTCATGGAGGCGCTGGGGGTCGTGCGGTCGCCGGCGCTCCTGGCCCAGGCCGTGGCCTGGACCGTGGGGTTCTGGCTCTTTCACGGGGTCTCGTTCTGGTTGGGCATGCTGGCCTTCGGGATCCACTCGGGACCCATCGCGGCTTGGTTCACCGAGGCCGTGGTGGGCTTCGGGGTGGCGCTGCCCGCTGCTCCGGGATTCTTCGGCACCTTTCACGCCTCCGCCCAGTTCGCGTTGGAGACGGTCTACCAGGCCGACCCGGTGCGCACGCTGGCCTTCGCGTACGGGTACCACATCGGAGGGTTCATACCCGTGACGCTCATGGGACTCTGGTACGCCCGGGCTCTCGGCCTGTCGCTGGGCGATGTGCGCGCCAGCGAGGCCCGTGTAGAGGAGGCCGTGGAGGGTACCCACCACGATTCGGAGCCGGGATCGGGGCCATCGTGAGCACGCCGTACGGGGTGGACGTGGAAGCTCCCGCCAAGATCAACCTGACCTTGCGGATCCTGCGCGCCCGGGCCGACGGGTTCCACGAGCTAGAGACATTGTTCCAGGCCGTGGGTCTCTCGGATAGTCTGGAGATTCAACGGCGTCGGGATCCCGGCGTGGGCCTCCGCGTGGTGGGTGAGGACCTCGGTGCGCCGGAGGACAACCTGGTGACCCGGGCGGCTCGGGCGTATCTGGAGGCCGCGGCGCTGGATGACCAGGGCGTGGACGTCCGACTCGAGAAGAGCATCCCGTCGGGAGCGGGACTGGGCGGTGGCAGCTCGGATGCCGGTGCCACGCTGCGGGCCATGGACGCGCTCTTCGCCCGGGCCGTGCCCCTGGAGCGCCTGACATCGCTGGCCGTGTCGCTGGGATCGGACGTGGGCTTCTTCGTCGGGTCGGCGGGCCTCGCGGCGGCTGGCGGCCGAGGAGAGCGACTTCGTCCGTTGTCCCCGCTTCCGGCCGCCGGTGTGGTGGTGGGGCTGCCTCCCGTGAAGGTGGCTACGGGCTCCGCGTATGGTCGTCTGGACCGCCACCGAGCCGGGTCGGTGCCCCCGCCGGTGCTGGGCGACGCCGCGCCAGCGGCATGGTCCGAGGTAGCCCAGTTGGCGCTCAACGACTTCGAAGAGGTCGTGCTCCCAGGGTATCCGCCGGTGGCGCAGGCGCTGCGGGCCCTTCGTGAAGACGAGCCGCTGATGGCGCTTCTGTCCGGAAGCGGGAGTGCCGTCTTCGCCGTTCATCCGGACCTCGATTCCGCTCGCGCCGCTGCCGGGCGCGCCCAGCAGCGGGCGCCGGAGACCCGCTTCGTCGCCGTGTCCACGCTGCCGCACATCCCGGCGCCGCGCATACACGAGGGTTGAACCGATCTGACGGGTGGTCTAGTCTTCGCTTGCGTTCGACCCCGCTCGCGAGGGGTCCGTCGTTGGCCCGTCGTCTAATGGCAGGACACCGGTCTTTGGAACCGGCGGTGGTGGTTCGAATCCACCCGGGCCAATTCTGAGGTATGTGGACCCAGCCTGTCGATTCCGTTGCGTCCGCGGGCCGTGGGGCGGTACTGTCACCAGCCACCACACGACGGGACGGTAGCATGGGACGGAGCGGTAGCCACGGTGGATCCCGCGTGACGGGAGCCAGGCGGAGGGTCGGAGGCTGGCTGGGCTGTGCGCTGGTGATCGCGCTTCCGGCCTGCTCGTCGTCGTTGCCCTCGCCGTTCTCGCGCCGGACCACCCAGGTGTTCGTCACTGTGGCGAACCGCAACTGGACGGATCACACGATCTTCGTCTCCCGGGGTGGCGCACGAGCCCGTCTCGGCCTCGTCTCGTCCAATCAGACCCGGACCTTCCGGCTTCCGCCGGACATGACCCACCCGGGCATCGCCATCTATTTCCTCGCCGATCCCGTCGGCTCGGATCAGGTCTATTCCAGCCCCCAGGTCTCGCTGAACGGAGGCGAAACCTGGGTCTGGACGCTCATGCCACAGATTGAGCAGTCCACGCTCGTCCTGCGCTGACAACGAGGCCCTCCGACGGGTAACCCGGCTCCTGACCGGCGCGTAAGGTTTCCCGGTCAACATTCTTGCGGTTCCGTAACGAGATCCCTATATGGGGTGGCGAGCAGTCGCGCATCACACGGGTCCGGCCCTTCCCCCGCCTCCGGACCGACATCTTCGTCGACATAGATCCAATCCGAACGTTCTCGGCCTCGGGTAACCGGGGTCGGAGAGACGGAACGCCGTCGTGGCGTTCGATAGCCGGCCCGGGAGAGGCCCGGGCGGAATGCAACTCAACCCGGAGGAGCCAGGAATGGGACGCAACCTGGTACGCGGCTTGGCTCTCTCGCTCCTGCTGCTGGCCATGCCCATGGCGGTATCGGCGCAGGCGAGAGAGATCACGGGCCGAGTCGTCACAGAAACGGGGCAGGCGCCGCTTGCCGACGTGGCGGTTCAGCTCGTGGGAACACAGCGCGGAGCCTTCACCGATGCCAACGGCCGATTCAGCATCACGGTCCCGGCCGGCCCGGTGCAGCTACGCGTGAGCTTGATCGGCTGGGCGACCCAGACGGTCGACATCGATGCGGGTCAGATGAACGTGACCATCAGCTTGGCCCGTGACGTCCTCAACCTGGATGAGATCGTGGTCACTGGTCAGGCGACGTCCGTGGCTCGCCGCAACCTCGCCAACGCCGTGGCGACGGTGAGCTCGGACGAGCTCACCAAGACACCCGCCGCCAGTCTGGAGCAGCAGCTCGCCGGTAAGATCGCCGGCGCCGACATCCAGGCCAACAGCGGCGCCCCGGGCGGTGGGTTGCAGGTCAACCTGCGTGGCGTTTCGTCCATCATCGGCGCCGCCACACCCCTCTATGTCGTCGATGGCGTGATCGTCAGTGACATCTCCGTGGCGTCGGGAACCAACGTCATCGAGCGTGCCAGCGGTGGGGCCTTCGGCAGCGGGTTCGCCTCGAACCAGGACAACGCCCCCAACCGCATCGCCGACCTCAACCCCAACGACATCGAGAGCGTCGAGGTGCTCAAGGGCGCCTCGGCCGCGGCCATCTACGGATCCAAGGCCAACAACGGGGTGATCATCATCACCACCAAGCGTGGCCGATCGGGGGCACCGCAGTTCTCGCTCACGCAGCGCTTCGGCACATTCGACCTCAGTAACAAGCTGGGTCTCCGCCGCTTCAACAGCATGCAGGAGGCTGTGGACGTCTTCGGACCTCGCGCCGCCGACTACTGGGACGGGAACTTCTACGACCACGAAGAGGAGATCGCCGGCAACAACCCGCTCTCCTACGAGACGGCACTCAGCATGAGCGGCGGTACGCCCGACACGCGCTATTTCGCATCGGGCCTGGTGAAGCACGACGGCGGCATCATCACTGGGACCTACTACGACAAGCAGTCCCTGCGCCTGAACATCGATCAGAACCTGGGTGACCGGGCCACGATCCGAGTGAACATGAACGGCCTCCACACCAAGACGGGCCGAGGATTCACGAACAACGACAACCGGTCCATCTCGTACTGGATGACGTTCCCGCAGACGCCCACCTTCGTGAACATCCAGAAGCAGGGCGACGACTGGCCAGACAACCCCTTCGCCAACTCGAATCCGCTCCAGACCGCGGCGCTGGCGAAGAACGACGAACAGGTCTGGCGCATCATCAGCTCGGCCGAGCTGCAGGTGGATCTGCTCCAGTCCGACGATCAGTCGCTGCGCTTCACCGGAAACGCCGGCGCCGACTTCTTCAACCTGAAGAACGTCGTGTTCTCGCCGCCGGAGCTCCAGTTCGAGCCCCTCGACGGCAAGCCGGGCACGACCTTCCTGGGTCAGACCGACAACCTCAACCTGAACGCCGGCGGGAGCCTGGTGCACGAGTGGCATCCCGAGAGCATGGGGATCTCCGCCACCACCTCGCTGGGCATGCAGTACGAGCAGCGTGAGCTGGACGTGGCCCGGATCCTCAACGAGGACCTCATCGTCGGCCAGAGCAACATCGACCAGGGCACCAACCCCGGCATCTTCCAGAACCGGCAGAAGGTCCGGGACCTGGGCTTCTTCGCTCAGGAAGAGGTGCTGCTCCTGGATGAGCGGCTGCTGCTCACCGCCGGCCTGCGGGCCGACCGGTCCAGCAACAACGCCGAGCCGGACAAGTACTTCTACTATCCGAAGTTCGCCGGCTCGTACCGCTTCCCGGATCTGATTCCGGGCAAGGTCGACGAGCTCAAGCTGCGGGCGGCCTGGGGACAGGCCGGCAACCAGCCTCTCTACGGCTCCAAGTTCTCGAACCTCAACTCCGGCAACATCGCCGGTCTCCAGACGCTCAACATCTCCACCACCACGGTGGCGGAGGATCTGCATCCCGAGCGTCAGCGTGAGCTCGAGGGTGGCTTCGACGCAACGTTGTTCAACCAGCGTGCGCAGCTCGAGTTCACCGCGTATCAGCGCCGGATCACCGAGCTTCTGCTTCGGCGAGCCCTTCCGCCGTCCAGCGGCTACAACACCGCCATCTTCAACGGCGGCGTCATGAAGACAACCGGGTACGAAGCGGCGCTGCAGTTGCTGCCCATTTCGAAGCCCGACTTCGAGTGGAACTCCCGGGTCACGTTCTCGAAGGACAAGACCATCATCGAAGAGTTGCCCGTGCCACCGTTCGCGGCGGGCGGCTTCGGAACCGCCCTCGGCGGCTTCCGCGTCGAGGAGGGCAAGAGCGCCACGCAGATCGTCGGACGTGACACCACCACGGTGGTCAACGACCCGCGCTGCGACGGCGACTGCCCCATCGGCACGCGTATCGTCACGGACATCGGCGACGCCAATCCCGACTTCCGCATGGGCTTCTCCAACGAGATCCGCAAGGGAGCCTTCAGCCTGTACAGCCTCTTCGACTGGCAGCATGGCGGCGACGTCATCAACCTGACCGCCTGGCTGTACGACCTGAGCCAGACCGCCGACGACTTCGCCGACGCGTGCAACGTCGCAGGGTGCCAGGACGGTGAGACGCTGGGCGAGTACCGCCTGCGCGTCTATCCAGGCCGCACCTCGAAGGTGTGGGTGGAGGACGGCTCTTTCCTGAAGCTGCGTGAGCTGACCCTCACCTACGACGTTCCCCAGGACCTCGTGCAGGGCATCTGGGGCCGTGCTCGCTTCCTGCGCCTCAGCCTTTCTGGCCGGAATCTCTACACCTGGACGGGCTACTCGGGCATGGATCCCGAGGTCAGTAACTTCGGCGCCCAGGCCATCGGCCGGAACGTGGACGTGGCGCCTTACCCACCCAGCCGGAGCTTCTGGCTGTCGGTGGACATCGGCTTCTGATGATGCGACGAGGAGAACCCATGAACGCGAAGAAGATGCTGCGCCGGGTCCTCGCCGTGGCCGCCGTCGGCCTCGTGGTCGCCGGTTGCGAGGACTTCACGATTCCCAACTACAACAACCCCGCCCGGGAAGACCTGACCGGGAGCCCGACCAAGCCGACCATCGCCGCGGCGGTCCGGGGTATCGTATCCACCCAGCGGGGCCTCAAGGCTGGCATGGTCACCCGCCTCGGCGTCTGGGGCAGGGAAGGCTACGACCTGCGGCCCGAGGAGCCCCGCACCACCACCGACGCCCTCATCGATCCCATCGATCCGGTGAACGGCGGGCTCTATTACGGTGGGCAGTACACGCAGATCGCTCAGATCAACACGGTCCTGGCGGCGCTGGAGAACTCGCCGCTGTCGGAGCAGGAGCGCAAGGCCGCCTCCGGTTTCGTGAAGACCATGAAAGCCGATGCCTTCTGGCAGATCGCCATCGCCCGTGCGGTGGAAGTCGGAATCCCCCTGGAGCCGAATCCGGATCCGAACGGGGAGCTGTCGCCGATCATGCCGAAGGCCGACGTGTGGGCGTACGTCAACAGCCTGTACGACGACGCGCTCTCGGACCTGAACGCCGGCGGAGGGAGCTTCCCGTTCGATCTGCCGGACGGGCTCTCCGACTTCGCCACGCCGTCCACCTTTGCCAAGGTGAACCGGGCTCTCAAGGCCCGTGCCCTCAAGTACCAGGGGGACTGGGATGGTGTGATCACGGCGCTGCAGGGCTCCTTCCTGAGCACGTCGGGCGCCATGGATCTCGGACCCCATTTCAACTACAGCACCATCTCGGGTGACGCGTCGAACGGGTTCTATGGCAACCCGTACCATCACGCGCACCCGCGCATCCGGGCCGAGGCTCAGCTCCAGGACAACGGCGACATCGACCAGCGGGCCCTGGACAAGACCGAGCCCGAGCCGGCGCTCACGCTCCTGGACATCACCGTCACGGAGCACATGAACGTCTACAAGAGCCTGTCGGCTCCGCTGCCGTGGATCACCAACGACGAGCTCCTGCTCATGCGTGCCGAGGCCAACCTGGCGCTGAACAACCGTTCGGCGGCCCTCTCGGACGTGAACGTGGTGCGCACGGTGGATGGCGGCCTGCCCGCCCTGCCGGGCAGCTACGGCGGCGATCTCCTCGAGGAGATCCTGTACAACAAGCTCTACTCCCTGCTGTGGGAGGGTGGCTTCCAGTATCTGGACCTGCGCCAGTACGGGAAGCTCGACGAGCTGCCGCGGGCGCAGCCGAACCACGGGGTCTATCCCGGGTTCCCGTACCCGCTGAACGAGTGCCTCGCCCGGGACATCATGAACCAGGTGGAGTGCACGACCTACTTCGCGCAGTGATGCGACGGGGGTAGGTGCCAGGGGTCCTGGACGGACTCCAGCGAAGGCGGCGGGCCGGGGGAAACCCCGGTCCGCCGCCGTCGTATTGAGGGATTACAGGGCGCCACCAGGGCGGGGCGCCTCTTCCGCAAGCCGGTGTGACGGACGATGCGAACGACGAGGTGGGTTCCGGTGGCCGTGCTCCTCATGTCACCGGCGTGGGCCGAGGCCCAGAAACGAACCGTGACGGGTGTGCTGCGGCCCTCCGAAGCGGGCGTGCCCTTCGCGGGGGCCGCGGTCACGCTCCTGGGCTCGGACCAGGTCGTGTGCGCCGCCCCGGATGGCCGATTCTCGGTGCGCATCCCGGCGCAAGGCGAGAGCCGTCTCCGGATCCAGCCGGTGGGCTTCGATCCCTTCGAGGTGACGGTGCTCGAGGGGCGAGACGACGTCAGCCTCGCGCTCCCCGAGCACGTGGTCGTGCTCCGGGGGGTCACCGTGACGGCGTTCGCCGGGTCCGGGGCCCTGCCACACGCGAACACCGTCCTGGCCGGAAACGACCTGTCCCGGGCGCCCAGCGCCTCCATCGAGGGTCCGCTTCAGGCCCGGGTGCCGGGCGCGGACATCCGTCACAATTCCGGCGCCCCTGGCGGAGGCTTCCAGTTGGATCTCCGAGGCGTACGCACCATTCTCGGGGGCAGCGAGCCCCTGGTGGTTGTGGACGGCACGGTGTTGAGCAATGTCAGGATCGCGTCGGGCGCGGAAATGGTGCTGGGGACCGACGCGGCGCAGTCCGACGCGGCGAACCGCCTCGCCGATCTCAATCCCGCCGACGTGGAGCGGGTGGAGGTGGTGAAGGGATCCGCTGCCACCCTCCGGTACGGCCCCCGGGCCGCCAACGGCGTCGTGGCGATCACCACGCGACGGGGACGGTATGCCCCGGCCGAGGCGGTGGACGAGACCGCGGTGGCGGCCTGCTTCCGGCCGGTGGGCTGACGGGACTCGAGCGTTTGCCCGGACCTCGAACCGGGAGCTACTGTCGACGTGAGCTCCGCGGAAGCCGCTGACCCTCCGGACCCTGGTGCGCTGCCGATCGATGGTGGAACTCCTGCTGATGCTGGCACTTGCGTCGATGACCCCGAGGGTGGCGTACGCGGGTCGGGCGGTGAGGCCAGTAGACGTCGTCGCCGATTCCAGCCAGGCGGTGGAGGCCGCCAAGCAGGCCCAGGCGCGCTTCGAGCGGCGGCGGCTCCGGTGGGCCGACCGGGACCGGACGGGCACCTGGGGAGGCGAGTGTGACGAGCGCCTCGGGCGCATGTGCCTCCGCTTCGAGGAGGGCGGGGACTGGTGGCCGGGCGACGAGGATCCCGACCTGGTCGAAGCCCGCGAGGCGCTCCTGGAGGAGTTGGCGCAGGCGGCGCGGACGGCCCCGGGCGATCCCTGGATCCTCGGGCAGCGCGTGGTCTATCTCGGCGAGGCCGGGCGCTGGGGCGAGGCTGGGCTGCTGGCCCGGCGGTGCCCGCTGGCGGCGGACCGGTGGTGGTGTGACGCGCTGCTGGGTCTGTCGCTCCACGCCCGCGGACGCTTCGTCGAGGCCGAGGCCGCCTTCCGCGACGCGCTGGCCGGCATGCCGCCGGAGCAGGCCCGCCAGTGGCAGGACATGAAGCTGCTCCTGGACGGCGACGGCCGCGACCATCTGGACGACCTGGATCACCTGGACGCCGACCGGCGTGAGCGTGGTATCGCGGCCTTCTGGCGGCTCGCGGATCCGCTCTGGCTCGTCCCTGGCAACGACCGCCTCACCGAGCATTTCGCACGGCGGGTCGTGGCCCGCACGCGCTCCGACGCCCGCAATCCCTACGCCATGAGCTGGGGCAGCGACCTGGACGACCTCCTGGTGCGCTACGGGTGGGAGATCGGCTGGGAGCGGACCGAGCCCAGGCCCGGCGAGCTCGGCATGCGCGGCTCCGCCCTCGGGCACCAGCATCCCTACTCCGAGAGCTACGTGCCCACGGGGAAGGGTTGGCGGGAGCCCACGGGCGTGGAGGCCGAGGAGTGGATTCCCGGTGCCCGCGATGAGCCCCGCACGGGCTACGCTCCGGGGTATGCCCCGGTCCTGCTTCCGGTCGACGCGCAGGTCGCCGTTCTGCCTCGGGGCGACCGGGTGGTCGTGGTGGCGAAGCCCTTCCTCCCGGACGACACGACCTATCACGGCGGCCACGACCACCCGCCGCTACCCCTTCCGGACGCGTTCCAGGGGGCTTCGGACCAGGAAGGTCTGTTCCTGGCGGACTCCACCGGCGAGGCCGTGATTGCGCGCGTGAGCGCGCCGGGGACCGACGCCCCGCTGGTGGTGGAGGCGCCTGCCGGTCGCTACCTGCTCAGCCTGGAAACCTGGTCCCCGGCCCACCGGCGGGCAGGGCGGCTCCGTCGGCCGGTGGTGGCCCCGGCCACGCCGCCGGACATCCCGACGCTGTCGGATCTCCTGGTGCTGGCGCCCGGCGGCGGCGAGCCCACACGGCTTTCGGACATCGAGCCCTACCTGCTTCCCGGCGCCCGCGCGTCGGCGGGCGACACGTTGCGCATCGCCTGGGAGGTGTACGGCCTCGGGTGGCGCAGCGAGACGCTCTCGTACCGCCTCACCCTGACGCGCGTGCAGGGAGGCCTGCTCCACGCCGCCGGACGCTTCCTGGGGCTGGTGGGGGATCCACGGCAGCAGTCGCTGGACTGGCTCGAGCCCGCCCCCGAGGAACCGGGCCCACACCTGAGGGCGGTGGACCTGACGCTTCCGGGCGACCTGGACGCGGGCCGCTATCGGCTCCGCCTCGAGTTGGCCTCGGACGGGCGTACGACGCTCCAATCCGAGCGCATCCTCGAGGTGGTCCCCCGAAGGGCGCCGTTCGGGCCCTGACGTTGACGCTCCTTCGCGCCGTTTCTAACTTCGTGGGCTGTCGCACTCGTGCGGCTCACTAACCCGGAGCGGCGGCGGACCTCACGGAATGCCCCACGGCCCGAACACTCCCGGATCCATGGACGACAATTTCGGTCGAGGCCCTCTCCTGCTGCTGGCGGGGCGGGCCAATCGCCCCCTTGTGAAAGAGATCAGCGACATCATCGGCGTCCCCGACGACGGGGCGACGATTCGTGATTTCGCCGACGGAGAGATCTTCGTCCGTATCGACCGGAACGCCCGGGGGCGGGACGTCTTCATCATCCAGCCCACCTCCGCGCCCGCCGAGAACACCATGGAGCTGTTGCTCCTCATCGATGCGGCGCGGCGCGCGTCGGCGGCGCGGGTCACGGCCGTAGTCCCGTATTTCGGATACGGTCGCCAGGACCGGAAGGATCAGCCGCGGGTCTCCATCGGGGCCAAGCTCATGGCGAACATGCTGGTGGCCGCCGGCGCGGACCGGGTGGTCTCCATCGACTTCCATCAGCACCAGATCCAGGGCTTCTTCGACATCCCGGTGGACCACCTGTACGCGGCGCCGGTCATCACCCGCTACTTCCGGGACAAGGACCTTCAGGACCTGGTGGTGGTGGCGCCGGACGTGGGGTCGGCCAAGATGGCCCGAGGCTACTCCAAGCGGTTGGGGGCGACCTTCGCCATCATCGACAAGCGGCGCCCGGCGCACAACGTGGCCGAGGTTCTGAACGTGGTCGGTGACGTGAACGGGAAGAACTGCCTGCTCACCGACGACATGGTGGACACGGGCGGCACCCTGGCCAATGCGGTCAAGGCCCTCAAGGAGCGGGGTGCGCGCGCTGTCTACGCGGCGGCGACCCACGCGCTGCTCTCGGGGAACGCGGCGGAGAGGCTGTCCGCGGCGCCCCTGGAGGAGTTCGTGGTCACCAACACGATCCACATCCCCGAGGAGCGGCGCTTCGAGGGGTTGAAGGTGCTGTCGGTGGCGGGCCTGCTGGCCAACGCCATCGAGTACATCCACTCGAACGAGTCGGTCAGTCAGCTCTTCGAGTTCAGGGACAACGACTGAGGGACCCGCAAGTACTCACCTGAAACGGGCCCCGCAGGCCCTCTTCGAGGCAGGTAGCAGATCATGACGATTCACGCGACGCTCAATGCGGAAAAGCGCGACGCCACCGGCAAGGGCGCCGCCAGGAAGCTCAGGGCCGAAGGGCTCGTGCCCGCGGTGGTCTACGGGCAGGGCGGCGACGCCATCGCCGTGACCCTGAACGCGCACGACGCGCTGCGGCTCTTCGAGAGCATCTCCGTCGAAAACACGCTCGTGGACCTGACCCTGGACGGCGAGAGCATGGAGACCCTGGTGCGGGAGATCCAGGTCCATCCGATCCGGCCCGAGTTGCTCCACGTCGACTTCTATCGCGTCCAGAAGGGCATCATCCTGGACGTGGAGATCCCGGTGCACCTCACGGGCATTCCCGTGGGCGTCAAGTCGCACGGGGGCGTTCTCCAGCAGGTCATCCACGACCTGCCGGTGCGGACGATCCCGTCGCTCATCCCCGAGAGCGTCGAGGTCGACGTGACCGGCCTGGACGTGGGCGATTCGGTGCACGTGGGCGAGCTCGACCTGCCCGAAGACGTGGAGGTCCAGCTCGACGACGAGCGCACGGTGTGCTCCGTGATCATTCCGAAGGGCCTCGCCGCCGAGGAGGAAGAGGAGGAGGAGGGCGAGGAGCCGGAGCTCATCGGTGAGGAAGGCGAGGAAGGCGAAGTCGCCGAGGGCGCCGAGGGCGAGGAAGCCGACACCGAAGGCGAGTCCGAAGGCTGACCATGAACGTGGTGGCCGGGCTCGGCAATCCGGGGCCCGACTACGATTCCACCCGTCACAACGTGGGCTGGTGGATGTTGGACCGCCTCGCGCACGACTGGGGCTTCGGCACGTTTCGCCAGGAAGGTCGAGCCCTGGTGACCGGCGGGACGGTGGGCGGCCGACGCGTCGAGCTGGTGAAGCCCACCACCTGGATGAATCGCAGTGGCGCCGGCCTGCTCCCCTACCGGGAGTTGGACCCGTCCACCGACCTCCTGGTGGTGGTGGACGACGCGGCGCTGGATGTGGGCCGGGTACGATTCCGGCCCAGCGGGAGCCCCGGGGGGCACAATGGGCTCAAGTCGGTCTCGGCCGTGCTGGGGACCGACGACTACGCCCGCCTCAGGATCGGCGTGGGCCGATGCCCTCCGGAGACCGACCTGGCGGACTGGGTGCTGTCACCCATGCCACCGGAGGACGAGGACACGGTGGTGGAGCTCCTCCCGGAGCTGACGGAGGCCGTGGGCCTCTGGCTGGACGAAGGAATCGAAGCGGTGATGAACCGCTACAATCGATGAGCGGCGCCCGGCCGGGCGCGGCCACGCCGGTGGACCTCGGAGGTCCCCGGCCAACGCGAACCGCACCGAGGAAACGAGTCATCCCATGACCGACTTCGTGGCATTCACCGACTGGGCGTGGCTGCTGGGCCTGCTGGGCCTCGCCACCGCCGCCGGGATCTACCGCTATGTGAAGAAGCAGCCCCCGGGCAACGAAACGATGGTGGATCTGGGAGAGCAGATCCACGACGGCGCCATGGCCTTCCTGCGCCGCGAGTACACGGTGCTCGCGGTCTTCATCGTGGTGGTGGCGATCCTCCTGGGCCTGGCCATCGGCCCGCAGACCGCCGGGGCCTACGTCTTCGGCGCCCTCAGCTCGATCTGCGCCGGGTTCTTCGGGATGAAGGCGGCGACGCGCGCCAACGTGCGCACGTCGGCGGCCGCCAACAACGACGGGGCGGGCAAGGCGCTTCGGGTGGCGTTCTTCGGCGGCGCGGTCATGGGACTGTCCGTGGCGGCGCTGGGCCTCTTCGGCCTGGGCACGCTGTACTACGTGTTCGCCGCGCCGGCCCTGTCCAGCGAGCTTCCGGGTTTCGCCGAGATCGTGTCGGGCTTCGCCATGGGCGCCTCGTCCATCGCGCTCTTCGCCCGCGTGGGCGGGGGCATCTACACCAAGGCCGCCGACGTCGGCGCGGACCTGGTGGGCAAGGTAGAGGCCGGCATCCCCGAAGACGATCCCCGCAATCCCGCGACCATCGCGGACAACGTCGGAGACAACGTCGGCGACGTGGCGGGCATGGGCGCGGACATCTTCGAGTCGTACGTGGGCTCCATCGTGGCCACCATCGCCATCGGCGCGACGTCGGCCGCCGGAGGCCTCGGGGCCGTGGCGCTGCCCATCGTGACGGTCATGGTGGGCCTGCTGGCGTCGCTGGTGGGCATCGGCATGATGAAGGTGCTCGAACGCACGAACCCGGCAGGGGCGCTGCGCAACGTGACCTTCATCGCGGCGGGCCTCTTTCTTCTGGCCATGTGGTTCGTCATCCAGTCCATGGACGTGCGCCTGACCACCGACGCCGGGGTCGCCTATCCCGTGTGGGGACCGTGGGCCGCCATCCTCGCCGGTACGCTGGTGGGGATCTTCATCGGGCTGGTGACCGAGTACTACACGGCCGCGGGCCCGATCCGACGGATCGCCGATGCCAGCCAGACCGGCTCGGCTACGAACATCATCACGGGGTTGGCCGTGGGCATGGAGTCCACCGCGCTGCCCCTGCTGCTGATCTGCCTGGCCATCTTCGTGTCCTTCCAGTTCTCGGGGCTCTACGGCATCGGCATCGCGGCCGTGGGGATGCTGGCCACCGTGGGCGTGACCATGTCGGTGGACGCGTACGGGCCTATCGCCGACAACGCCGGCGGCATCAGCGAGATGAGTCACCTGGGTCCGGAGACCCGCAAGATCACGGACTCGCTGGACGCCATCGGCAACACCACGGCGGCCATCGGCAAGGGTTTCGCCATCGGCTCCGCGGCCCTCACCGCCCTCGCCCTCTTCAGCGCCTACGCGTCGAAGGTCGGTCTGCACGAGACCGGCATCAACATCGTGAATCCCCTGGTGGTGATCGGGCTGTTCCTGGGCGGGATGCTGCCCTTCTTCGTGGCCGCACTCACCATGACCGCCGTGGGCCGCGCGGCCCAGGGCATGGTGGACGAGGTGCGCCGGCAGTTCCGCGAGATCCCCGGGCTGATGGAGGGCACGGCTCGCCCGGACTCGGCCCGCTGCGTGGACATCTCCACCCGAGCCGCGCTGCGTGAGATGATCCTTCCGGGGATCACCGCAGTGGCCGCGCCCGTGATCGTGGGCTTCTTCCTGGGCGTGGAGGCGCTGGGCGGGCTCCTGGCCGGCGCCACCGTCACGGGCGTGCTCATGGCCCTCTTCATGGCCAATGCCGGCGGCGCGTGGGACAACGCCAAGAAGTACATCGAGGGCGGCGCCCATGGTGGCAAGGGCTCGGATTCGCACAAGGCGGCCGTGGTGGGCGACACGGTGGGAGATCCCTTCAAGGACACCGCGGGACCGTCCATGAACATCCTCATCAAGCTCATGAGCGTGGTGGCACTGGTGCTGGCGCCCTGGTTCACCCGCATGCATCCGACTGACGGAGGGCCGATCTCGGCCATCGTCCACGCCGTGAGGGCGTTGTTCGGCTAGCGCCCAGGATCGCCGCCCGGGCTCCCGGGCACGACGCCTCGCAGGCCCGGCATTCCTTCGTGGATGCCGGGCCTGCGCCTTTTCTGTCGTCCGGCTGGACCCGCCTTCCCGCGCCTCCCCACACCGGGGCACCCTCCGTCACGGTGAATGACACCCCGTCCGCCGGACGGCGTATTACATCGCGGAGCGGGAACAGGGGAGGGCGGTGGGGCGTCGGGGGCCAAGAGGGATTGGATGACACAATGGACGCGGAACGGGTGCAGAGGCTCATGAGGCGAGATGGCGGGCGGCGGAGCGTGAGGCAGGTCGTTACGGCGACGATCCTCCTGCTCGGCCTGGCGGCAGGCCGGGTGGCGGCCCAGACGGTCGCCGGGTCGGTGGCGGAGCCGGGCCGTTGGTTGGTGACGCTGGAGGATTCCCAGGGTCGGGCGGTGGCGTCGCGGGTGAGCGCCGAGGACGGCAGCTTCGTCCTGCGGGCCCTCCGAGCCGGCGCGTGGGCCGTGCGGGCGGAGCGGGTGGGATTCCGGACCACGCGCTCCGACGCCGTCGAGCTGGCGGCCGGCGATACCACCCAGGTAACGCTGGACGCCACGCCCGATGGCAACCTGGCCGCTCTCACCGGAATGGAGAGCTCCAGCTGCGTGGTGAGGCCGACGCCGGACACGCCCACCGGCCGTGCCTGGCAGCAGGCGAGGGTCGCGCTGGCTGTGGCGGCAGGCCTCCTGGACCAGGAGGCCATCCTCCTGGACGCATCGGTGTACCGCCGCGAGCTGGCGGCCGACGGGCGCACGGTGCGCCGTGAGGAGCCGGTCGACGTGCGCACCGGCGTCACCCGGGTCACGCCTGCCGTGGATCCGGCCGACCTGGTGGAACGGGGCTTCGTCCGTGAGGCGGAGGACGGGGGATTCCGTTTCTTCAGCCCGGCGCCCGGCGTGATTCTCTCCGATGCGTTCCAGGACACGCACTGCTTCCGCCTGCGCCCCGACGGAGGTCCGGCGCTGGTGGGCCTGGCCTTCGAGCCGACCCCCGGGCGGGACTCGATCCCCGACGTGGGCGGGGTCCTGTGGATCGAGGCTGCGAGCGGCCGGCTGGTCCTCATGGAGTACGCATTCCGGAACTTCGAGCTCGGCATCCCCCTGGGAGGGGCCGGCGGGCGCACGGTGTTCGCCGAGCTGTCCGACGGAAGCTGGGTCATGCCGGAGACCTGGCTGCGCATGCCGCTGCTGGAGGTGGCGCTGGGTGAGGACGACGCGCCCACGCAGCGGTGGGGTCTGGGTGGAGTCCGCGAGGAAGGGGTGCGACTCCAGCGGGTCCGATCGGGCAATCAGGCGTGGTCTCTGGAAACCAGCACGGGCACCGTGGAAGGCGTGGTGCGGCTGCACGAGGACGGCGAGCCTCTGGAAGGGGCCCGGGTGGTGATCCCGGGCACGACGCACGAGACCCGCACCGACGCCCAGGGACGCTACCGCCTGGACGGATTGCTGGGCGGTGTGTACCCGGTGACGGCGAGGCATCCCAGGCTGGAAGCGCTCGCCGTGGGCGCGGGCGTGCATCCCGTGGCGGTCCAGGAGGGCTCGGTCAGCCACCTGGATCTGGCGGCGCCGCGTCCCGAAGAAGCGGCGGCGCAGCTGTGCGGGGGCGTGGGCACCACCGGACCCCGGATCATCCTGTCGGGACAGGTGCTGGATTCGCTGACGGACGAGCCGCTCGCCGGGGTGCCCCTGACGCTGCGCTTCCGCGACGAGCGTCGCGACGGCTCGCCCAGCCGCGAGGTGCGCATCTCCAGCGGATCCGGCGGAGAGTACGTCTACTGCGACGTGCCACCCGCTACCGAGGTGCGTATCCGGCCGCAGACTCCCGGTAGTGACGGTACCGACGACGACGTGTTCGTCACGGCCAACAGCGGCGTCATGCGCCGAAACCTGGTGGTGCGGCTGTCCACGGAGACTGGACCCTCGGGCATCTTCGGCACTGTGCGCGAGTACTCCACCAACCGGCCGCTGGAGAACGCCGACGTGGTGGTGCAGGGGACCGACATCCACGTGCTCACCAACTCCAACGGCTTCTTCGCCATCCCCGCCGTGCCGCCGGGCCTCCAGGTGCTGGAGGTGAGCCACCTGGGGAACCAGAGCCGCAACGCGGTGGTGCAGGTCGGCGGCTCCGGCGCGACGCGCGTGGAGGTGGAGCTCGCCACCGAGGCCATCCCCGTGGAAGGGATCACGGTCACCGTGGTTCCGCGCCGCCTGTTCGGCGACATGGTGGACATGCAGAAGCGCATGGAGTTGGGCTTCGGGACCTACATCATGAAGGAGGAGCTCGAGCAGCGGGGCGGGAACCTGGCCACGGCGCTCCGGGGCAAGGGCGGCGTGCGCCTCGTGCGCATGACCGATCGTCCCGGCGGGCTGGCGCCGGTGCTCCGGGGCACCATGGACCTGACCGGCTCCAAGGACGACCGCGGCGAAGTCTGGTGCTATCCGGCCGTATATCTCGATGGGCAGCGCTGGAGCCTGCCCAGGGAAGGCGGCGTCGGCCACGAGCCTCTGGACTTCACGCAGTTCCTGGCCATGGACGTGGAGGCCGTCGAGGTCTACAAGGGCGCGGGGTCGGTGCCCGGCGAGTTCGGCGGAGGCGACGCCGCCTGCGGCGCCATCGTGATCTGGAGCCGCCGGGGCGGCGTGACCATCCGGGGTAAGGCCTCGGGCAGGGGCGGCAGCGATGGGGGCGGTTCCTAGCGGGCGGTGGTCTGCTACATTGAGGCTCCGCCCGGGGCGAGAGGCCCTCGGCCCGCACCTTCGCCGTCGGCTTCCATGTCCAGAGAGATCTCGTTCGAGAACGCCCTCGCCTTCGCCAGCGATCTGATCCGCATCCCCTCTCCGCCTGGAGCGGAGGGCGAGGTAGCCGTCCGGGTCCGCGAAGAGATGGAGGCGCTCGGCTTCGACGACGTGCGGGTGGACGCCGCCGGCAACGTGATCGGGGTCGCCCGCGGCGCGGGCGACGGGCCGGCGGTCCTGCTCAACAGCCATCTCGACGTGGTCGCCGAGGGTGATCCCGCCGAGTGGGAGCATCCCCCGTTCTCCGGCGTGGTGGAGGGGGGATGCCTGCACGGGCGGGGTGCCATGGACATCAAGGGGCCGCTGGCGCTCCAGACCTACGCCGCGGCGTCGCTGGCCGGCAAGGCGCCGGGCGACGTGATCGTGGCCCACACGGTCTACGAGGAGCGGGGCGGGCTCGGCATGAAGAGCCTCCTGGAGACCGGCGAGGTGACGCCGGACCTGGTCATCATCGGTGAGGCCACCCACGGCGACATCTGCATCGGCCACCGGGGACGGGCTGAGCTCGAGGTGGTCCTTCGCGGGGTGGCGGGGCACGCCAGCGCGCCGGAACGGGCCCGCAACGCCCTGGAACTCTTGCCCGCGGTATTGGAGGCGGTGGCCTTCGTGGCCGCCGATCAACCCAGCGACCCGGTGCTGGGTTCGGCGACGCTGGCGGCGACGGCGGTGGACGTGCTGCCCGAGAGCCGCAACGTGATCCCCGACAAGGTGGTTGTGGCGCTGGACTGGCGCATCCTGCCGGGCTCCACCGAGGAACAACTCGTGGAGCGGGTGAGCGAGGCGATCCGTCGGCGCGTGACGGCGGTTTCCGAGGGACTGTCGTGGGAGGTGCGGGTGGCCACGGAGGAGCAGACCACCTACACCGGCCTCACCCGGGACAAGGGCCTGCTCACGCCGGGCTTCCTCCTGTCACCGGATCACCCCGCCGTGGTGGCGGCCGCCGCGGCTGCGGGGCTGAGGGAAGGGGAGGGAGCGGCGACGGTTCGTCCGTGGACCTTCGCCACCGACGGCGGTTGGAGCTGCGGGGTGCACGGCATCCCCACCTTCGGATTCGCGCCGGGCGAGGAGCGTTTCGCCCACACCAACCGCGAGCGGCTCGACGTGGACGAGGCGCGCTGGGCCTACCAGCGCTATCCCCTCATCATCACCGCCGCCCAGGAGGCCCTGAGCGGCGGTTGACGAGACTCCCGGGGCCTGTGGTGGCGGACGCCCGCCACCGGCCGGGTCAGTCACCGGCGGGCGGCTCGGCCGTGGACGTCCGTGACGACTGCAGCATGCGCCGGTTGGCGGCGCGCATGACCTCCTCCAGGTCGAGCCCCAGGGCCGAGGCCATGGCTTCCACCGTGCCCAGGGCGCCGCGCACCCGCTGATTGGCGGCGTTGGCCAACCCCTCGCCGTCGCCCCCGTCCAGGACCACCATGCGATCGATCTCCGTGCCCTTCACGGCTTCGACGGCGGTGCTGAGCAACTGGGGCAGCTTCTCGGCCACGAACACCGCGAAGGCCTGATCGCCGCCCTCCTTCACCTGCTCGTAGAGCCGCCGCAGGATCTCCACCTGCGCCTTGCCTCGCTCCAGGATGGGCGCGGCCTGCGCTTCGGCCTCGGCCTGGGCTGCCTCGCGGGCGGCCAGGGCCGGGGTCACCACATCGGCCTGCAGTCGCTGCTGCTCCTTCTGCACCCGACGGGTCTCGAGCTCCTTCTGCGCCTCGACCTCGGCCTGCTCTGCCTTGACCCGCGCGGTGCGCTCGGCGATCTCGCCTTCCTGATCCAGGGCCGCCTGTCGGACCCGGAGACGGTTCTGGGCTTCGGCCACCGTCACGGCGGTCTCGGCCTCCCGCACCTCGGCGCGCTTGCGGGCCTCGGCCTGGGCCTCGCGGGTGTCGGCTTCGGCATCGGCCTCGGCGATCTCGGCTTCGCGCACGGCCTCCGCAGCCTTCTTGCGGCCGATGGCCTCCAGGTAGCCCCGCTCGTCGCTGACGTTCTGGATCTTCAGGACGTCGAGGTGGAATCCCAGTGCCGTCAGATCCTCGCCGGCGTCCTCGGCCAGCGCCCGGGCGAACCCGAGGCGATCCTCGTTGACGGCCTCGGGCGTGAGCGTGGCCAGGACGCCACGCAGGTTACCCATGAGGGTGTCCTTGGCCAGCGATTGGACCTCCTCCTCGGTCTTGCCCAGGAGGCGTTCCACGGCGTTGTTGAACACCGTCTCGGGCTCCGAGGCCAGCTTGACGTTGGCGATGGCCTCGACGTTCAGGGGGATGTTGCCCTTGGAGAAGGCGTTCTTCACCGAGATCTCGATGGGGAACGTCTCCAGGTTCATGTGCTGGACCGTCTCGATGATGGGGATGCGCATGGTGCGTCCGCCGATGACCGAGCGGTAGCCCACCCGCTGTCCGTCGCCGAGGCGCCGGTTGCGGCCGGTGATGACCGCCGCCCGGTTGGGCGGCACGATGACGATGAGCGCCCGCACCGTCGCCAGGGCCACGATGGCCACTGCCAGGACGACCAGGGCGAGCACGGCCGGAGCAAAGAAGGCTTCAGGCATTCCACGACTCCTTGAGTGATACGGGCGGGTCCCTGTGACAAATACGGGCGCGCGCCGACGTCTCTTCAGGCTTCTGCTGCATGCATGTCAGTCGTCCGGAGCCCCCGGCAGGGCGTCCAACTCGTCTCCCTCCAGGGGCGCGACCCGGGCCACGCCGCCGTCCATCTCCACCACCACCACGGAGGTCCACGACTCGGGATCCCCGTGGGCGCTGGAGTGGGGCAGCGCGCGCAGCGTGACCCGGTGCAGGCCCCGCTCCACCACCACCGTTCCAGGGCTGTGCGCAAGCAGAGGCAGCGTGACCGTGCCGGTGCGTCCCACGAGGTCCCGATCCATGGGCTGTGTGCCGCTCTCGGTGGCGCGCAGGTAGTAGAAGAGCGCACTCACCAGCGCCCCGGCCAGCGCG
The DNA here is from genome assembly GCA_963809895.1 of uncultured Gemmatimonadales bacterium. Lineage (GTDB taxonomy): Bacteria > Gemmatimonadota > Gemmatimonadetes > Longimicrobiales > Gaopeijiaceae > Gaopeijia. Next base: position 405,820 of record CAWELD010000003.1, read on the forward strand.
CCGCCCAGGAGCGCGAACAGGAAGGATGCGGTGGGCCCTTTTCCCAGGAGGGTGAGGGCCAGGCCCGTGGCGCCGAAGCCGAACAGCCCGTACACCACGGTCCGCAGCGAGAAGATGCGGGCTGCGGCGTGATCGTGGGCGATGTCCACGTCGTGCTGCAGGTCCATGTCGCCCTGAAAATCCACATCGCCCTGGAAATCCACGTCGCCGTGCACGTCCAGGCCACCGTGCAGGTCCAGACCGCCCACATCCACGTCTCCCCCCAGGTCCACATCGCTGTCGTGGGCGCCGCCCAGGAGCGAGACGAGGAGGAAGCCACCTCCAAGGACCAGAGAGAAGACGTAGAGAGCGAACACGGATGAGCTCCTGGACGCGAATCGGAGGGTGTCAGCAAGATACGCGGGGCGGCGCCCACGCGCACGGATCTCGCGTCGCGGCGCGGTGCCGCCGCGAATTGACCCCTCCGAGCACCGCCGCTAGCTTGTCTCCGCAGCGCGCGCCGGGCTCCGGCGCGCGATTTTTTCGTCCGCCATCCGCCGGGACATCATGCTGAAGGTCGGCATCGTGGGACTCCCCAACGTGGGCAAGTCCTCGCTCTTCAACGCCCTCACCGCCGTGGGCGCTCCGTCCGAGAACTATCCGTTCTGCACGGTGGATCCCAACATCGGCACCGTGGAGGTGCCCGATCCCCGGTTGGACCGCATCCACGCCCTGGCGCAGTCGAAGACCCGTGTGCCCACCGTGATCCAGTTCGTGGACATTGCCGGGCTGGTGGAGGGCGCGTCGGAAGGGGAGGGGCTGGGCAACCAGTTCCTGGCCAACATCCGCGAGGTGGACGCCATCGCCCACGTCCTGCGCTGCTTCGACGATCCCGACATCGCTCACGTCATGGGCTCGGTGGATCCCGTGCGCGACCGGGCCATCGTCGAGACCGAGCTGGCGCTCTCGGACCTGGAGATGGTGGAGCGGCGCCTGGACCGCGTCGGCAAGAAGGCCAAGTCCGGCGAGAAGGACGCGCAGCGCGAGCTGGCCGTGCTCGAGAAGGTCTTCGCCGCGCTGTCCGAGGGACGCCCCGTCCGCAAGCTCGTGCTGGACCCCGAGGAGCGGCGCATCCTGAAGAGCTTCCAGCTCCTCACCGCCAAGCCCGTGCTGTACGTGGTGAACGTGGCCGAAGAGGACCTGCCCAGCGGCGACAATCCCTGGGTGCGAGCGCTACGCAAGGTGGTCGAGGAGGAAGACGCCGGCGAGATCGTCCCGGTCTGCTCGGCCATCGAGTCCGAGCTCGCCGAGCTCGACGAGGAGCACCGCCTGGAGTTCCTGAAGGAGCTGGGGCTGGAGGAGTCCGGCCTCAACCGCCTCATCCACGCCGCCTACCACCTCCTGGGACTCATCACCTTCTTCACCACCGGCGAGAACGAGTCCCGGGCCTGGACCGCCCGCCGCGGCATGACCGCCCCCGAGACCGCCGGCCTCATCCACTCGGACTTCCAGCGGGGCTTCATCCGCGCCGAGACCATCGCCTACGACACCTTCTGCGAGATCGGCTCCTGGAAGGACGCCCGGGACAAGGGCCTCCTGCGTTCCGAGGGGAAGGACTACGTGGTGCAGGATGCGGATATCATCCTGTTCCGCTTCAACGTGTAAGGGGTGCGCTCTGCGAGTCAGCCCAACTCGTCGGCCGTTCGGACCACCCACTGCACCAGGGCGGTCCTCCGATCTTCGGTGATGGGGAGAACCTGAATCCGCGACAATAGGGTCTCGGTCTCCACCAATCCTTCCACGAGAAGGACGCGTACGAACATTCTGTCCTTCTCGCGGGAGGCTACCAGCTTGCTAGCCGCGAGATCATGCGCCTCGATGCAATGCCCCGTGTTGCCTCGGGTGCCCACGATGTCGGAAACGGCGATCGTGCGTTGCTCCCACCCGTGCGGCAGAGTCGCTGCCTCGATCGAGACACCGTGAACGTAGAAGCCGTGAGTCGCGTGAAACTGGGACAACTCTCCGAGGGAAGCGTCGATAGCATCGACCTCGTCGGGCCGATTCAGCGGTTGGACATCCACCTCGATCGAGGTACGGAGTTCCGGAGGAGCGTCAGGGTACTCACCCAGGATGGCCTGCGAGCCGAAGATCAGTACGTCTGTATCGCCTGAAACCTCGCATGCCGCGCGGATCGCGTGCTCGAGTTGCTGGCGAGTCACTTCTGTGTCTCGAGCGATGACAGGAGTTCTTCGCGCTCATCGTGGGTCAGCACGGCGAAGAATGGTGAGCTCTGCCGCAACCGCTGAGCCCGGGCGGTGTCCGCCACGAGGAAGTCCTTGAGGCGTTGAGGTGAGTAGTGAGCCAGGATGTCTCGCCATTCCTTGATGTCGTGCGATGCCGGACCCTGGTCCCTGGTCAACAGGAGGTCGATGTGGCGTTCGGCCCGACGGCGCAGTGACGGATCCCGGTCGAGCATGCCAGCGATGACCTCACTCACCTTCTTGGCGCGCTCAACGCTTGCCTCATGTGTACTCGGTGACGCGGGCCCACGGGCGGCGGGCGCGTGATGACCGGCCAGGATGGTCTTCCCTCCAAGCTCGAGGGACTCGACTTCCGCGCGTGAGAAGAAGTGGAGTTCGATGGTGAGGTCGAATCCGCCTTCTACCTCTGCGATGCGCTCGCGGATCGCACCTTCGAGATAGATCAAGGATCGCCCATCAGCCACAATGCCCATGTGAAGTGGCTCGCCAGCCGCAGTGGGGGACTCCCTAATCCAGGCCAGATTGATCTCGGGTAGCCCTTGGAGGACCTCGCGAAGCTCCTCCAGGAATGCCTGATGACGAGCCTGTTCCGCGCGGAAGAGCTCCCGAAGCTGGTGGGAGAGCGGGTCCGAGTCCCTCATCCTGAACCTCTGCGCTCGACCGCCGCCGATCAGTTCTACAAAGCCGGTTCGCGCCAGGCGCCTGAGCGCCCGGCGGGCGCCTGCCTCGGTCAAACCCACCTGCTCCGCAGCCTCGGGGGCGCCGATCGGCCCCGAGACCTCATTGGCGAGGAGCCTCAGCAGGCGAACGTTGGCCTTCGTGCCGAGAAGGTCGTTCAGCGGTGTGCGGATGAAGTCCTGAGGGATAGCGATTGGCTGCATGGCGGTACGCGTCTATCGAAAACAATACATCAGTATTGTTTAGGATACACATGTATCTATTATCGCGCAAGCCTCACCTCCCAGCCCGGAAACTGACCTCCCTCGGCTGAACGTCGGTCGTCATCGAGGCACATACGCCACGGTCCGGATTCGGGGCTCGCGTCCCAAAGTCACGGTGAACAGTTCCACGCCGCGATCGCCCGCGCCGGCGACAATCTGCACCCGGAAGGGCAGCCGGCCGGGCGCGTGGACCTGCCCGCAAGCCTGCGCGTGCTCGTCGCCACGCGTGAGCGCCTGTGGGGCACCGAGACCGATCGCCTGGGCGTATCCCATCTGCGGCGCTTCGCCATCACGTCGGATGGGACGGAACCGTAGCGTATCCCCAACTCGTCGGCCGTTCGGACTTGCTTGCGTCGTTCCCCGCTCGGAGCTTGTCCAGAGCGTGCGGTCTGCTTTCGGTCTCGGTTTCCGGAGAAGGATTGGTGTTCAGCAACGTCTACGACGATGACACTCGGGCATCGGCCTACGCAGGCCTGGAGTTTCCCGGCACGTACTACCTGGCGTTCCGAGACATCCCCTCGCTCCTGCGCGAGCACGTGCGCGGGCGCTCGGCGCTCGACTTCGGGTGCGGCGCGGGCCGGTCGACCCGATTTCTCCGCGAGCTCGGGTTCGACGTGACGGGAGTGGACATCTCGTCGTCGATGTTGGCCCAGGCCCGGGCGCGCGACCCGGAAGGAAACTACCTCCTCGTGCCCGATGGCGATCTCAGCGCCCTGCCGAGCGCGGCCTTGGACTTGATCTTCAGCGCCTTCACCTTCGACAACATCCCGGGACGAGACGCTCGCGCGCGTCTCTTCGGCGAGCTCCGCCGCGTGCTGGCGCCTCACGGCAAGTTGGTGAACCTCGTTTCGGCCCCGGAGATCTACCTCAACGAGTGGGCCTCGTTCACCACTCGCGACTTTGTCGAGAACCGCTCAGCGCGGTCCGGCGATCGGGTTCGCATCGTGATGCTCGACGTGCCGGACCGACGTCCCGTGGAAGACGTATTGTGGTTGGACAGTGACTACCGCGAGCACTACCGCAGCGCAGGCCTCGAGGTGGTGTTGCTCCACCGCCCTCTCGGACGGGGCGACGATCCCCAACGGTGGGTGTCCGAAATGCACACATCGCCCTGGGCCGTCTATGTCCTCGCGCCGGACGGCACCGTACCGAGCATCGATCGTCCGTGACCGGTCAGGGTGTGTCGCCGGGGTGATTCACCGTCGGGCGCGAGGCAGATGGGGGCTGGCGCTCCTTGGTTCCTGCGCCAGGGGGGGCGCCCCATCTGCCTGTGCCCGTGATTTCAACCGGCGAGGGTCAGCCGCCCCCGCCCGCGGCCGCCCCGCTGTTCTGGTTGTCTCTCCCGGGCTTCGGCCAGGCGCTGGCGGCCAGTCCCATGGACCCGGTCTTCACCGCGTAGATCTCGCCGGTGAGCTGTGAGGCCACGTAGGCGGTGCCATCGGCCGCGATGGGCGAGGAGCCCTTGATCACCTTGAACTCCCCGTTGACCTCGAACTGCCAGAGCTCGGAGCCCGCCGCGTCGTAGGCGTGAAGGATCCCCACGCCCCCGAACACGCACCCGCCCACGGGAACGTAGAGCGTCCCGTCGGCGCCCACGGTGACGCCCCCGTACTCCGCGGGGCACCCGGAGAGCGGATCGCGCCACGCCTCGGACCCGTCGGAATTCAAGGCGTAGACGGTGCCCACCGGGTCGGTGTCGTCCTGACTTCCGCCCGACGTGACGTAGATCGTGCCGTCGGCGGCGAGGGCCGGCGACGTGAACACCGCGCCGCCGGTCTGGTAGGTCCACGCCAGGGAGCCGTCGGGATTCAAGGCGTAGAGCTTGCCGTCCGTCGTAAATATGCCGGAGCCGGAGTCGAACGAACCGGTGCCCCCGACGTAGATCGTACCGTCTTCGGCGATGGCGGGGGCACTCCCACTCCCGTCGAGCTCGTACGTCCAGTCCACCGATCCGTCGGAGGCGTCGAGCGCCACCAGGCGCCCGTTGGCCGTTTCGTCTTTCGCGGCGTACAGAGTGCCCCCGGCCCCCAGCGCCATGCGGTACCCCGCGCTACCGCCGTCGCTGTATGTCCAGAGCTGGGTGCCGGCGGAGCTCACCGCATGGATCGTCGGCGGGTCGAGGAAGTTGTCGTCGCTCACGTAGACCGTGCCGTCGGGGCCGACGACCGGGGTGCCGGACACTCCGAACACTCCGCCCACCGTGTAGGTCCACTTCGCGGTGCCGTCGGGATTGAGGGCATAGAGGGTTCCGGCGCCGCTTCCGAAGTGGATGGTTCCGTCGGGGGCCACGCTGGGTGGGCCCGCGATGTACTCGTCGGCGGTGAAGGACCAGGCTACGGTGCCGTCGGGGGCCAGAGCGAAGAGCATCGCCTGATCGGCGTTGGTCGCGGCGTAGATCGTGCCGTCGGCGGCCATCGCCGTACCCACGAGCTCGCCTCCGACCGTGGTGGCCCAGCGGTACATGCCGGCCAGTGTCTCGCACGCCAGGGTGAAGGAGGCCTCGGCCGTCTCACTCTCGGTAATCGTGACGGTAGCGGTGGCCTCGGAGGTGATCTGGCAATTGGTCGCCACCGAGGTGAGCTCCACCGTGACTTCGCCCAGGGGGAGGCCGTCGATCACCTTCATTCCGTTGGTGCTCAGGCTCGCCGACGAGCTGCCGATGTTCAGCAGGTAGCCGTTGGCGTCGAGAGCGCCGGGGTCGCCGGCGGTTTCGGTGGTGACCCGGAGGTTTCCTCGGATCGCCACGGTGATCGTCGCATTCCCCTGATGGCTGGACGACGTCGCGGTGATGGTCGCGCTCCCGTCGCCCACGGCCGTCACCAGGCCCGATGCGCTCACCGTGGCCACCGACTCGGCGTCAGAGCCCCAGGTCACGGTCTGCCCGCTCATGGTCTGCCCGTTCTGGTCGCGGACGGAGGCGTTGAGCTGGGTGGTGGCTCCCGTGCTCGACAGGGTCTTCGAGGTGGGCGAAACCACCACCGTGGTTGCGACCGGGGTCTCCTCCTCGGGGCCGGTCCCGCTGTCGGAGCATGCGGCCAGTGCGAACATGGATACGACGGGGAGGATCAACGCCAGATAGACGCGGCGGGCGCGTTGGGAGGAGGGCCGTCCAGGCATGGCAGGACTCCGGTCCGTGGGGAGGATTGGGGTCGAACGCCCAACCTTAGCTCCGCGCCCCGTCCCCTCGATTGAACGCCTGTCGCGAACCCTTGCCATTTCGTTGCGCCGTGGCCTCCGTCGCGGAGCCATGCGGGTTCCGGGCCGCCCGGAAGTCGGTCGGCGGCATCCCGGTGTCGCGCTTGAAGCTCCGGGTGAAGTGGGCGGGATCCCGGTAGCCCACGGCCCGGGCGACGGCCCGGACCGTGCGATCCGTGGTCCGCAACAGGACTTCGGCGCGTGCCATGCGGGCCCGGCGGATCCGGGCCCCGGGCGGTGTGCCGCCGCTCTCCACCAGCCGCCTGTGAAGCCCCGAGCGACTCATGCCCATGGCGCCGGCCAGCGCGCCCACGTCGAAGGACGGGTCGGCGAGGCATGCCTCGATGATGTCCGTCACCCGCACGAGGAAGCTGGCGTGGTCGTGCACGGGGGAGCTCCGGCCGGGGGCGCGACATGGAGAGGCGGACGCCTGATCATGCCAGCCGCCGGGTCCCGGGCGCTTGCAGCCACGTTGCAGATCGCTGTCGATCCGTCGCAGTGCCCGGTGCGTGCCACCCCCGCCTCTTCGGCTCCTCCTACTCGGGGCCTCGCTCGCGGTACTCGCCCGGAGTGCACCCGAAGTGCCGCTTGAAGCTCCGGGTGAAGTGGGCCTGGTCGCTGAATCCGGTCTCGTACGCGATCCGGCCCAGGGAGTGCGAGCCGGCCTCGATCAGGTCCGCGGCCCGCTGGAGCCGCATGCCCCGGACGAGCGTCCCCGGCGCCTGACCGAGCAGGGCCGTGAGCTTCCGGTGGAGCTGCGAGCGGCTCATGGCCACCGCCGCTGCCAGCTCCTCGACGGAAAAGCCCTGGTCGGCCATCCGCTCCTCGATCACCCGGCTCACCGAAGCCAGGAACTTCTGGTCGAGCGAGGTCCCCCCGACCTCCTCGGGCTTCAACCACAGCTCGCCGGCGTAACGAGCCCGGAGCAGCCGTCGGAGCTCCAACAGGCTGTGCACCCGACTCCGGAGCACACGCGCGCTGAACGGCTTGCCGAGATAGTCGTCCACGCCGCTCTCCAGCCCCTCGACCCTGGCGTCGTCCGACACGCGGCCCGTCAGCATGACGATGGGAACGTGGCTCGTGCGCTCGTCGGCCCGGAGCCGTCGGGCCAGCTCCTTGCCGTCCATGCCCGGCATCCCGACGTCGGTGATCACCAGATCGGGGACGAGCTCGATGGCCCGGGCCAGCCCCGCAGCGCCGTCCGCGGCCTCCTCGATCCGATAGTCGGTGACCAGCTCCTGGCGCAGGAAGGCCCGGGTGTCTTCGTGGTCCTCCACGATGAGGACGATGGGGGGTTCGCCGTCCACGGCGTCAGGCTCTTCGTCGGGTTCGCGATCCGCGTCGTCCGGAGCCGTGGGCGCCGCGGCGGGGGGGGTGTCCAGCGTCGCCCCATCCCGATCCAGCGGCAGCCGGATGTCGAAGCGAGTGCCCCGGCCCAGCTCGCTTTCGACGGTGATCGTCCCCCCGTGGAGCTCCACCAGCTCCCGCACCAACGCAAGCCCGATCCCGGTACCCCCGGCCGGCGCGCCGGGCCTGGCAGCCACCTGATAGAAGCGGTCGAAGATCTGCGTCCGCGCCTCCGGAGGAATGCCCACTCCCGTATCCTCCACGGCGACGAGGGCGGCAGGAGCGCCGTCGTGACTCTCATGGTTCCCGTCACCGCTGTCACCACGGGGCACCTCACGCACCCGAGCCACGATCTCGCCTCCGTGGGGCGTGAACTTCAGGGCGTTGGAGAGGAGGTTGTTGACCACGCGTCGCATGCGATCGGGATCGAAGTGTGCCATGAGCGTGTCGAGATGCGACTCCACTCGGAGCTCCACTCCCGCGGCGTCGGCTGCCGAACTGAAGTCGGCCACGGCGCGTCGCACCAGCTCGACCAGATCGCCCGCACGGAGGTCCAGCTCCAGGGCGCCCGCTTCGTAGCGCGACAGCTCCAGGAGCTCGTCGGTGAGCCGCTGGAGCTCCCGGGTCTGCCGCTCGGCCATGTCCAGCTTGCTGTCGGTGCCTGCGACGGTCCCCGGCACCGCACCCCGATCCTCCCGGGCCGACTCGATCTGTCCGAGGATGAGCGCCAGTGGCGTGCGATACTCGTGCGAGAGGTTGGCGAAGAGCCGCGAGCGGGTGTCGGCGAGCTCCCTGAGCCGGCGAGCTTCGGCTTGCTCCCGATCCAGGGTCGCGGCGAAGCGCCGCCGCCGGAGCTCCATCGCCCGCACGAGGACGAGGGTGCCGAGCGCGAGGCTGGTCCAGAGGATCAGAGCCCAGGGCCGTCGCCACCAGGGCGACAGAATGTGGAAGGCGAACACCGCCTCGTCGCTCCACACCCCGTTGGCGCTCGCGGCGCGCACGCGAAACCGGTAGCTCCCGGGCGCGAGGTTGGTGTAGCGCGCCCGCCGCTCGGTTCCCACCTGACGCCACGCCTCCTCCTGGCCGTCGAGACGGTAGGCGTAGGTGTTGGAGGCGGGGTCGGCGAAGTGGAGGCCCGTGTATTCGAAGATCAGGTCGCGGTCGGAGCTCGCGAGCTCGGGAGCGGCGGTCGACAGGTCCAGATCTCCTGCTCCCACCGCCTCCACCCGGTCGATCCGGATACGGGGCGGATGAGGGTTCCCTGCCGCCCCGGCGGGCTCGAATCGGAGGATGGCCCGCTCCAGACCGAAGGCCGCCACCCGTCCGTCGGCTGATGCCCACGCGCCCCCCGGCTGGAAGGCGCCGGGATCGGAGCTCCCGGGGGTGGGAAGGGTGCGCAGCGGCCCGGCCCCTGGCTCGATCTCGGTGAGTCCCGTGAAGGTCGAGACCCAGAGGTGGCCGCGGTCGTCGACCGTGAAGTCTTCGACGTAGTCGGTGGGAAGCCCCGTTGAGGTGTCGAGCCACCGACCGCAGCGACCTTCGGTAGGGTCGAATGCGCACAGCCCACGTCCGTCGGTCCCCACCCACAGGCCCCCGGCCTCGTCGAAGTGCGCCACCCCCACCACGCGCCCGCTGCTCTCGTCGGGCCCGAGCACGCTTCCGGCGGCTTCGAGCGGGCCGCCCGCCGGCTTCCGGAGCACGCGCCCGTCCTGGCGCACCATCCAGAGGGCGCCCCCAGGGCCCGTCTCGATGGCCACCACCGACCCCGGCTGCTGCCACACGGGCTCGGTCTCCAGGCCCGCGGCCTCCACCACGCCCGATGCGGGATCCAGCCACACCACCCCCGTGGCGGTGGCGAGCCACAGGCGGTCCTCGGCCCAGGCCATGTCCCATACCTGACCCAGTGGGTCGGCGCTCGGCGGTCGAAAGGGCTCCAGCGTGGGCTCCGCCGCGTCCGGATCGATCCTGCACAGCCCGACGTCGCGGTCCCAGTAGCCGACCCAGAGCGTCCCGTCGGGCGCGCGGAGCAGGCTCGAGAGCCACTCCAGCACGTTGGGAGCCCCCAGTCCCGGGCAGGTCCACACCGCGTCCCTCCCCTCGTCGACGCTCCAACGGACCAACGCCCCCCCGTCGCCATACCAGATCGTAGACGCGTCTGTCCCGAGAATCGCCCGCACCGGTGTGCTGGCCGCACGGAGGTGGAGCTCCGGCGCCTGCAGGTCTATTCGCAGGACGGCGCCCGCGTCTTCTCCCGCGCGGCGGCTGGTCGCGACCCAGAGCACGTCGTCCCGGGTGATGATGGTGGCGTTGATCCTGGGCCAGGGCGCGCCGCCTCTGGCGAGATCCACGTGTTCGAAGGTCCCCCTCGTCGGGTCGAAACGCTCGAGGCCCCGGTCGAGCGTGCCAAGCCACAGGGGGCCGGATCCGTCGGCGGTGAGGGTCATGAGGCTCGGGCTCGCGCTGCCCGGCACGTGCTCGAACGCGTCGCGCGCCGGATCGTACCGATGGAGTCCGCCCCCGATGGTTGCGACCCAGAGCGTGCCCCCGTCATCCACGTGCAGCGCCATCACGTCGTCGTAGGCCAGGCTCCCGGGATCGGCGGGGTCGTGGCGGTAGCGCCGGAAGGCGTCACCCCCGGGTGGCAGGCGGTTGAGCCCCGACCAGGTGGCGACCCACAGGTTCCTGTCCTGGTCGAGCACCATGGACCGGATCCGGTTGTTGGACAGACTCGTGGGATCGGCGGGGTCATGTGTGAACTGCCGCACCACGGTCCCCGTCTCGGGGTCCAGGAGCGCGAGACCCGACGCCTGACGGTCGGACCAGTCCAGCGTGCCCACCCACAGGCGCCCGTCGGGATCCTGGAGCATGTGGGAAACGGACCCAACGGGAAGGCTCGCCGGATCGTCGGGATCGTGGCGGAAGACCGCGTCCACGGTGCCGCGCGCGGGATCGATCTGGACCAGAGCCGCACGTTGACCCACCCACAGCCGCCCCTCGCGGTCGACGAAGAGGGATTCCACCGGCGTCTGCGGAAAGCTCGCGACGCTGCCCGGTCCCGCCCGGAATACCTCCACCCGGTACCCGTCGAAGGATCGGAGCCCGCTCTCCACCCCCATCCAGACCCGTCCCTCCGGCCCCTCCACCATCGCGCGCACCCGGTCGTTCAGGTCGGGGCCGGGCTGCACCCCGGTCCAGCGGGTGGTCTGCGCGCCGAGGGGGGTGGCGATTCCGACGAGGGCGCTGACCAGGCCGACGGCGGGGCCGGTGGCGGGCCCGAGAGAGAGGGCCAGAAGAGTGGGGGCGACGGTCGCGGGTCGCCGCGAGATCCAGCGACACATGGCGCGCGTATCAGGAGGGTCGTCGTGGACTGCCAACCTGGGGGGGCGAGATGGTACGCGCCAGGAGTTCGGGTGGGACTCCCCCGAACTCGGGGTCGCCATGCGAGTTGACAGATATGCATGGACCATGCATGATATGTGTATGGCGACCAAGACCATCTCTCTGAAACTGGCGGCGTACGAGCGCCTCCGTCGCGCACGGCGTGAACCCGGCGAATCCTTCAGTGATGTGGTGATGCGGGCCGAGTGGCCCGACATGACGGCCAGGGGTGGAGAACTGCTGGCGCTGATCCGCGAGCGCGGGCCTGACTACGCCCCACCCGATCTCGACGCGATCGAAGCGGTGAAGGCGTCCGATCAGGCTCCGGCCGACAAGTGGACGGAGCAGTGATCCTCGAGACGACCTTCCTGGTGGCACTGGAGCGCGAGTTGATGGCGGGGTCGGAGGGGCCCGCGCATGCGTTTCTGGCGTCGCACGCAGAGACCCGCTTCCGGCTCACCTTCACCATCGCGGGGGAGGTGGCGGCGGGCTACGGCACGAGTGCGCGTCCCAGATGGGAGTCGTTCCTCGCGCCGTTCGACCTGCTCCCGGCGACTCCCGAGGTCTGCTGGCGATACGGGCAGCTGTTCCGCTATCTGAACGCCAACGGTCTGCTGATCGGAGGGAATGATCTTTGGATCGCAGCCACGGCTGTCGCCTTCGCTTCGCCCCTGGTGACGCGCAACACGAAGCACTTCAACCGGGTCCCGGGGCTCGAAGTCGTGACCTTCTAGCGGGTCACGCGACCGCGCTTGGCCTCCCGGTCCCGGAGCAGCCGGTTCGCGAGCCGGACGCTCCAGCCGGCCCACGCCAGCACCGCCACGATGACCACGGCGACCCAGACCAGTGGGCCCACGGGCGCGAACGCCAGCCCGGTCATGACCGCGCCGATGGCCAGCAGCCCCTGTGCGCTCCGGGCGTTGGCCTCGTACCAGACCCATTCGTCCTCGAACGTGGCCCGGACCCGGAGTCCGTACCACACGTTGGGCTTCACCCGTCGTCGGATCAGGGGGATGGAGAGGACCATGAACAGCACGCCGGTCCCGGCCAGCAGCAGCGTCACAAGGCGGTCCGCCATCATGCCTCCGAGCGTGTCTTCGTGGGGTCGACCTGGCCGTGCTTCCCGGCCATCACGCTGAAATAGACGTCTTTGAGGTCGGGCGGAACAGGCTCGAACCCGGGGCCGGGGCTCGTGGCGGAGAAGACGTGGGCGATGGTGCGGCCGGCGAGCAGGCGCGTGGAGATGACGGTGTGGTCCCGCTGCAACTCGGCCAGCTCCTCGGCCGTGACGACCCGGCGCCAGATGTGGCCCGCGAGATCCTCGATGGCATGCGACGGCTCCGCCTCCAGCAGGATGCGGCCTTCGTGGATGATGGCCATGCGGGTGCACAGCTCGGACACGTCCTCGACGATGTGCGTGGACAGCACCACCACGCTGCGCTGGCCGAGCTCACTCAGGAGGTTGAGGAAGCGGACGCGCTCGGCGGGGTCGAGGCCCGCGGTGGGCTCGTCCACGATGACCAACCGGGGGTCGCCGAGGAGCGCGATGGCGACGCCGAAGCGCTGCCTCATACCTCCGGAATACGTACCCAGCTTCTCCTTGCGCACGTCCCAGAGGTTCGTCTGCCGGAGGAGCGACTCGACCACCTCCTTGCGCGCCGCCCGGTCGACGATGCCCTCGAGCACCGCGAAGTGCGTGAGCAGCGCCTCTGCGCTCACCCGGGGGTAGAGGCCGAAGTCCTGGGGCAGGTAGCCCAGCATTTCCCGGACGCGCTCCTTGTCCGCCAGGACGTCGATGTCGCCGAGGTGCACCGTGCCCGTGTCCGGGTCCTGCAGTGTGGCGAGGATGCGCATGAGCGTCGACTTGCCGGCCCCGTTGGGTCCCAGCAGGCCGTACATGCCGGGCGGGATGGTCAGCGACACGTCGTCCAGCGCCCGAACGCCGTTGGAGTAGGTCTTGGAGATCCCGCGGATGTGGAGCTCCATGCGGGTGTCCTGGTTCACGGCTCTCCCCCTGCGGAGGATCGAGGGATATCCACGACGTTGTCGGCCGGCTGCACGTCGATGAGGAGATGGCGGGGGTCGATGCCGGCCCGGGCCGGGGGCACGGGGACCGTGACGGTGATGGTCTGCGAACCGCTCCGTACGCGTCGCATGCCCAGGTACAGCGGTTCGCCCGTGTCGCCGTCCCGGGCGGGGCCGTAGACGCCGACCTCGACGAGGTCGTCCATGGGCCGTTCGCTCTCGGCGCCCGCCGTGTCGACCACGACCTTGCGCGCCTCCACGTCGAGGGTCACCTGCCACTGACCCCCGGCGGTCGGCTCGGCCGTCGCGCGCTCCGTCTTCAGCTCCCAGAAGGTGTTCCGCTCGAGCAGGTCGCCCAGGAGCGTCTGCAGGGAATCGGGCGTCACCTCCCGCAGCTCGCCAAGGAGCTCGAGCGAGGTCGCAAACGGGGGCTCGTACGACGCGTGCCGTTGGCGGAGGTGCCGCCACGCCTGGTCCACCCCCTCCTGGCCCACGTACTCCCGCAACGCGTACATGGCGAACGGGCCCTTGCGGTAGCCCAGGAAGGAGTCGTTGGCGCGGAGCAGCGGAACGTCGGTGCGGGAGCGAGGGGTCAGATAGGATCGGCGCATGAAGTCCAGCAGACGTTCCAGCTGCGCGGTCCCGTACTGATCTTCGATCACGCCCATGGCGGCGTACCAGGCGAAGCTCTCGCTGAGGAGGACGCGGCCCTCCATGCGGGCGGGCACCGGCTGGAACTGATGGGCCACCTCGTGGGCCGTCACCGCGAACACCATGTCCGGATCGTGGGGATTCCGGTCGGCGTCGAAAAGCGGAAACAGCTCCTGATACCAGATGGTGCCCGACGCGGCGTGCAGCGATCCCCCGGCCGACGGGTACTCCACCATCCGGATCACGTGATACGGAAACGGTCCGAACCGCTGGGTGAACTGCGCCAGCGAGGCCTCCACGGCCTGCATCATGCGCGGCACGTTCCTGTCGTGGGTGGGATCGTGGTAGACCTCGATGTCCACGTCCTGCCAACGCCCTCCGGCCACCGCGTAGTCGGCGGAGAAGACGGCGTACCCGTTCCCGATGGGGGCGCTGGTCTCGTACCGGAAGTAGCGTCGGCCGTTCTCGGTCCAGCTCCGGACCAGGTCTCCGGGCGCGACGGCGATCTGATCGGCCGCCGTCCCGATGGTGACCGAGAGATCGAGGTGCTCCATCCCGTAGCGGTCGCTCGCCGCCTGAGCATCGTACAGGGAGGGGAAGGGCTCCCAGGGCGGCAGTCCGTGATCCCTCCGCTCGCCCGGAGTGGAGAGTTGCCTGGCGAGCTGATAGCCGATGAGCGGCATCCAGTCCTGCAGGACGAAGAAGCTCCCGTTGCCGACGACGGCGGTGCTGGGGGTCCCGGCCGGAAAGCCCCGTGGCGCGTGGCGCACCTGCCACGTCATCTGCAGCGTGTCGCCGGGCTGGAGCGGCTCGTCCAGTGTGTAGATGCGATGACCCAGCGTGTCGTCGACGAGGGCGGCACGCACCGGACGGTCGAAGTCGATGACCGGTGGGGGTAGCTCGAGCGACGTCGCCACGTGCAGGGTGTCCAGGGGCCGGTCGGTACGATTCACCAGGTGGTGGGTGCCGCGGATGTCAGCCGCACGCCGGTCGGGATGGATCTGGATGTCCAGCTCGGTGGCCACCAATTCGGGTCGGGGCGCGCCCCGGTAGGCCCCGTAGTGCCGCTCGTACTCGGCCCGGGCCTCCGCGCGATCCGCGCTCGTCCGGTAGGTGTTCAGGATGTCGGTGTTGTAGAAGACGAACCCGGCCACGAGCAGGAAGAGGGCCAGCGCCCCCGTCACGGCCCCGGCCGGCGGCCCCCTGAACCGGCGGCGCGCCAGGCGCACACGCTCCAGCAGCCCGCCCTCGATCCCCCGTACCCAGAAGAGGCGTGCCACGCACGCGATGAGCAGTGCTCCTGCGGCCCAGTACAGATCGAACCACAGGACCGGCGACAGGTACGGCCCGAACCCACTCATGGCCGAGTGATACCAGCTCGGCAGGGAGCCGAGGATCAGCATGGGGTGCTCGAGGCCCAGGAGCTGCGGGATCAGGGGAGCTACGAGGAACAGCGCGATGACGTGCCCGAGATACTTCTGGTTCACGAGCACGTGGATGGAGAGCGCGAACAGGGCGAAGAGGAGCGGGCGCACCAGGACGAGGGGAAGCACGCGGGCGTAGAGCCCCGGCTCGACGTCGTGCCAGCCGAGGCGAGCCTGGGCGAGCACGGCCCCCAGCGTGAGGAGCCCGTACAGGGCGAGGATCACCAGCCACAGCCCCAGGAGCTTGCCCACGAACCGTGCGCCGTCCGGCACCGGCGCGGCATCGGTCAGCGCCTGCATGTTCGCGTCGCGTTCGCGCCAGACCAGCTCCCCGGCGAGAAGGATGGGGAGCAGGACCATGGCCAGCACCACCGGAGGGGGCGTATCGCCCACATCGGGTCCGAGAAGGGTGCGCAGCACGAGGTCCGTGGCGGGCAGGACCGGCATGCCGGCCCCCATGCTTCCCAGCATGGTCAGGGTGAGCGCGAACTGCGCACCCACGACCAGGGGGACCAGAAGCCAGGCCCAGGGTGGCACCGCCTCCCGCAACGAATCGCGCGTGACGGCGAGCGCCTGCCGCACGTGGCCCGCGAAGCCCAGCATCCGGGGGGCCACGGGTACCGCCACGGGCGCGCCGAGGGCGGGCGCCGCCCCCAGAACCGGGAGCGGCGTGCCCCCCGGCGCCTGGCTCCGGGTCGCTCGACCTGGACGCAGGGGGCCTCGCTGCCACCAGTGCACGGCGCCGGCGTTCCCACCGAAGTCGAAGCGCCGGTGGGCTACCACCAGCAGGGCGCACGCCACGGCGAGCCACAGGGCCCGGTTCAAGATCAGTGCGCTGTCTGCGCCGATCAGGCGTTGGCTCAGGTCCAGAGGAGACCAGGTCCGCGCCATCATTTCGACCACGTTGATCCCGGTGGGATCCAGGGTCTGTGCCAGGTCCCAACGACCGAGAAGGTCGCCGAAGTAGGACGAGGTGAACTGCCCCCAGGCGAAGACGAGCGCCGCCCCGGCCCAGCTCCCCAGCGGATGGCGCACCAGCGTCGCCAGGGTGAAGAGCAGCGCCGTCGCCACGAAGGCGTTGGGGAGCATGATGAGGACGTGGGACTGGAGGTAGGGCGCCAGGCGGAACGGTCCCACCACCCCTGCCGCCAGCTCCGGCTGCGCGAGTGGCACAAGGATGCGGGCCAGGGGCACCGCGGACACCACGATGACTGCCACGATGACCGCGCCCACGAAGCGGCCGCCCAGATAGGCGGCTCGACCGACGGGCGCCGCGTGCATGAGCGGCTCCAGCCGCGTCCGCACGTCTCGTGTCGCCGCGTCTCCAGCCACCGCGGCGATGAGGATGAGGGCGACCAGGCCCATGACGATGCCGCTGGCCGCGATGGAGAGCGGGGCGTTGAACAGGATGTCGCGGCCGCGGGCCTTGGCGAGGTCGTCGCTCGTCACGCCGACGAGGGGGATGAGATACAACCCGAAGAGGATCCAGAAGGACCGGCGCCTGAGCTGATGGACCAGCTCGAAGCGGACGATCTCCAGCCACTTCAGCATTGCGACATCGTCCACCCCCGGTTTCGATGGTCTCGTGCCGGTCGCTCGGCGCCTGATCGATCAAGTATGCATGGTGAAGTTTGCACTGTAAAGTACTTTGCACAATATGATTACTCCACGCTCAGGTGAAAGCCGTTCAACGAGGCGGCGTAGACGCCAGGGTCTGAGCCGTCTTCGCTCCTCCCGCCGGAACCCCCCGATGCGCGCCCACCTCGTCCTCACCGTCGGATTCTCGCTCTCACTGCCGCTCCTCGCCGGGGCGCAGCAGCAGCCGACGCGGGCTGTCGCCGATCGCTACCTGACGCTCACGATGAACCAGGAGTACGACGCCCTCCTGGACGCGTACAGAGACGATGCCCGGTTCTTCGATCCGACGGCCGAGGTCTTCGAGGGGCCGATTGCCGAAGGGCCGATCGAGGGTGCGCGGAAGATCGTCGAGCTCCAGCAGAGCTGGGGGCTGGCGGCCTCCGAATTCGATGTGGCGGCTGCCTTCTCCGTCGGAAGATACGCCCTGTATCGCGGCACTCTCCGTGTGCGCCATGACGTCGCCGACGCGTGGATCGCGATGCCCTTCGTCACGGTCCTGCGGATCGACGCGGGTCAGGTCGCCGAGCGTACGGACTTCGGCGGATATGTCGAGCCCTTCGGGATGGAAGATCGGTTCGGGTCCGTGACGGAAGAGACGAGACGGATCTCCGCAGAATACCTGAAGGCGTACCTGGGAGCCGACCTCGAGGCGCAGCGTCGTCTGCTCGCGCCCGATGCGGTCTTCCAGGATCCGACGGCGCAGGTGTACGGGCCCGGCTCGGGCCAGCGTCTCGTGGGCGCCGGTGACATCATGGAGCGGAGGACCCAGACGTTCCAGAACGTCGCCGCGTTCGATCTCGCCGTCTCGGACTCGTTCGTCTCCGGCCATCACGCGGTCTACATGGGCCGCACGACGTACACCCTTCGAAACGGGACCCGCTTCGATCAGCCCGCGGTGATGGTCATCGAGGTGCGCGGCGGCCAAGTCACCCGCCACTGGGACTTCGTCGATTACTCGGTCGCTCCGGTCGGCGCCTGATGGGTGAAGCGAAGATCACGTCCGCGCGGTCGTCTCACTCCGCCCGGAGAGAGATGGCGGGGTCCACTCTTCCGGCCATCCGGGCCGGAACCCAGCTCGCCAGGCCACCTACCGCCAGCATGAGGCCCGAAGCCCACGCCCACACCGATGGCTCGGTGGGGGTCGTCCCGAAGAGGAACGCCTCCAGCAGCCCCGATCCGGCGGCAGCGAGCCCCAGCCCCAGCGCCACGCCCAGGGCGGCGACCGTGGACCCCCGTACGACCACGCGCCGGACCAGGCGGTCGGCGTCGGCGCCCAGGGCCATGCGGATGCCGAGCTCCCTCCTCCGGCTCTGCACCGCGTGGGCCAGGGTGGAATAGAGGCCCACCGACGAGAGGAGCAGGGCCATGGCCGCGAAGGACGCCAGGAGGGTGGCGAAGAAGGTAGGCTCTACGAATTGCTCGGCCATGACGGACTCCACGCTCCGGTAGGATCGGAGCTCCACGCGGTCGTCGAAGTCCGCGAGGATCGCCAGGAGTCCCTCGCGCACGGACCGTCCGGGCTCGGCTCTGAGGACCAGGTCCAGGGGCCCCAGGGGCACCTGTGTGTAGGGCATCCAAAGGTGCTCCTCCGGGTCTGACCCGGGGCCCCGGTATCGGGGTGAGCCGGCGATCCCCACCACTGTCCGTGGGGTGAACGTTCCATCGCCACCCACCACGATCTCGGCGCCCAGCGCACCCCCCCCGGGCCAGTACTTTCGGGCCAGGGATCGGCTGATCACCACCACGGGCCGCGTTTCCGCCCGGTCCGACGACTCGATGTCCCGGCCCTGCAGGATGGGCACGCCCATGCTCGCGAGATGGCCTCCACCCACACGGTGGAACTCGATTCGCGCGCGAATCAGCTCGTCTTGACCGAGTTCCATTCCGACGGGATCGATGTAGCCCACCCGCCCCCCCGGGGTGTATGGACTTCCCGAGGAGAGGGACGCGGAACGGACGCCGGGGATGGCCCTCGCCCGTCGTTGTAGCTCGTCCAGGAGGCCGGGATTGAAATCGTCGCCTCCGAGGCCACGCATGCGGAAGGTGGCCACCTCGAGCCCCGCCGGATCGAAGCCCGGATCCACCTGGTGAAGGCGCACCAGGCTCCGCATGAGGAGTCCGGCCCCCACGGCCAGGGCCAGACCCATGGCCACCTGCGCCAGGACCAACCCCTCCCGGGTCAGGGCCGCCCGCTTCGAGGTGGCTCGGCCCGGGCCGGCGCGCAGCGGCGCCGACCGCCCGGACGCCACTACCCACGCCCCGGGCAGGACGCCGACCACCAGGCCCACCACCAACGACACGGCAAGGGCCACGAGAGCCACGCGTGCATCCAGCCCCACCTCCACGAGCCGGGGCAGGTCCACGGGACCGCTGCGACGTACGGCGCCCACTCCGACCCAAGCGGCGAGCGTGCCCAGGCCGCCGGCCCCGAGCGCGAGAATCACCGTCTCCGTGGTCACCTCGCCGACCACCCGGAGGCGGCTGGCTCCCAGGCTCAGGCGGACACGGAGGCTCTCGGCTCGATCGAGGGTCCGCAGGAGGACCAGGTTGGCGACGTTCAGGCAGGCGATGGCCAGCAGGAGTCCCACGGCCCCCAGGAGGAGCTTCAGCGTCCTGGACGCCTCGCCCAGGGTCTCGTCCCGGAGGGGGCGAGTCGTGAATCCCGTGAAGACCCGGGGCGACAGACCGTTGACCTCGGCGATACCGCGGCCGAGGGCGCTGAGCTCGTCGGACACCTGGGTTCTGGAATAGCCGCTGGCCACGCGGCCGATCATGTCCAGCCCGGAGAGGTCACGCTCCTGAAGGGGCAACTCGGCTCGGGCGAGGGGAGCCCACAGCTCCGTGCCGCCCATGTGCATGCCCTCGGGAGGGTGGAAGTCCGCGGGCATGACGCCCACCACGGTGGCGGTGCGGCCGTCCAGCTTCAGCGATCTGCCCAGGATCGAGGCTCCACCCAGACGAGACTGCCACAGCCCGTGGCTCACGACTACCACCAGGGGCGCTCCGAGACGGTCGTCCGAGGGTGCCAGGGTCCGTCCAAGAAGGGCCGTGCGGCCCAGGGTGGTGAAGAAGGTACCGGACACCCAGCCACCCCGGACCAGCTCGGGTGCGGTCCCGGGGAGGCCCACCGCCATGGAGCCGGGAACGCTTGCCGCCACTGACGACAAGGTGGTGGATTCAGCCTCCAGGTCCCGGAAGTTGGGACCGGAGGTGGCACCGAGTCCGGGCCGACCTTCCCGGGTGGAGCCCAGCCGCAGAAGCTCGTCCGGCCTCTGGTAGGGGAGAGGCCTCAGCGCCACCGAATCCACCACCGTGAAAACGCCCACCGCCGACCCCAGGGCCGCCGCCAACACCAGGACCACCACCGCCGACCACCCCGGGCTCCGGGCCACCGCCCGCATACCGTGCCGGATCACGTTCGCTACACCCATCCCCCTTCTCCCTGTCGTCGTGAGCTCGCGGGTGCCACGGACCGAGTGGAAGCGCAAACGGAGGCCCGCACCGGCCAGGTTGGCCGCCTCGCACCAGGTATCCCACCAAGCCGGTCCCCGAACACTTCCACGCGCCTTGCGCCGCTCCTCCACCAGGGCCTCCAGCGAGGTCCCGGCTTCTTCCCGATCGCGCCGGGGCCAGGTCAGCAGTGCAGCCCGGAGCAGCCAACGCTCCCAGGGGCGATGGCGCCGACCCCGAGGCCCTTTCATGGCCGGCCGGGCTCCAGGAGAGCACGTTTCTCGCCGAGGCGCACGAGCTCCCTGAGGCGGCTGAGCTCCTGTGACACCACCTCCCGGCCCAGGGGAGTGATGCACACGTATTTTCGGCGGGCGTCTCCTCCCTTCTCGGCCTCCGGCGGGTCTGACGGCTCCACCAGTCCGTTGGACCGTAGACGGCGGATGGCGAGGTAGAGCGTGCCCGATCGTAGGTCCGAGGGCACGCCGGCGCGGGCCTCGATGTCCTGGATGATGCCGTAGCCGTGGAGGGGGCCCGTGCCCAGCGCCAGGAGGATCTGGAGCTCCAGCTCGGTGGGGGGGGTGAGGTCGGGGGAGTCCGGGGCCCTGGCCATGGCGTTCCGTTTCGCGTGGGTGTTTTCTATAGCTATGACAACTATAGATACGTCACCCTTATCGGACACGGCAAGGGGGACGAGGGTTGCCGGCTAGCCACACCGACCCGACGCGGCGTGTCCGGATCCTGGCTCGCCGAGACGGGCCTCAGCTCACCAGCCTCCACAGATCGGCCAGATCGAAGGGCTTGCCGAGAACGCCCCGGATGCGTTCGGGGGGAATGGTGTGGGGTGGCAGATCCAGCCCGAAGCCCGACATGAGGATCACGTCCAGGTCGTGCTTCTCGCTCACGGCGTGGGCCGCGAGCTCGAGCCCGCACTCCTCGCCCAGATGGCGGTCGGTGAGGAGGACGATGGGCCCGGCGAGCGCGTCCAGCGCCGCCAACGCGGCCTCCTTGGAGCCCACGGCGACGCAGGGGACGGCGAAGCGGCGCAACACCAGCGTCAGCGTCTGTCTGAGCACCGGATCGTCCTCGACGAGGAGGACCGTCGACCGTGAAGACATGACCGGCGCCTTTCTGGGTGCGGGGAGGGCAGG
This sequence comes from uncultured Gemmatimonadales bacterium, assembly GCA_963809895.1. Classification (GTDB taxonomy): domain Bacteria; phylum Gemmatimonadota; class Gemmatimonadetes; order Longimicrobiales; family Gaopeijiaceae; genus Gaopeijia. Next base: position 427,257 of record CAWELD010000003.1, read on the forward strand.
ACCGCCCCGAATCATATCTCGCGGGGGCTGCGGTCGCTTGATTCGGAAGAATTCTTGACGAAGGGAGCGCGGACCCCGGTCGGCAGAAATCCGCGGAGCCGAACGTCGGAGAGTGAGCGGTCGCGCCTCGGGGCGTCTGTGCGTACCGGGGCATCATCCAATCCCACACCCGACCATGCGCCTCCACCGTCTCGCGCTTGCTATGCGTCCGCCCCTGGCCCGATCCGTGGGCTGGCTCATGGCTCTCGCACTCCTGGCGCCCCTGGCCTGTTCCGACGCTCCGTCCGCCCCGGAGATCCCGCCGGGCGAGCTGGTCTTCACCGTCCAGCCGACGGACGCGCCCGCCGGTACCTCATTCGAGAGGTCTCCGGCCGTGCAACTCCAGGACCCGAACGGAGCGCCTCTTCTGCTGGAGGGCGACGTGACGCTGCGATTGGAGGGAGGACCGGAGGGGGCGAGCCTCGGCGGAAAGACCGTCGCCACGGGCCGGCCGGTGACGGCGACCTTCACGGGGGCCTCGGTGAGCACGCCCGGCAACTACTGGCTCGAGGCGGAGTGGAAGGGCAAGACGGCCCGGAGCCGCGACTTCGAGGTGGTGACGGCGCCGGACCTGATCCGCATCCACAACGGCGGCACCGAGGCGCGGGGGATCGTCATCGACGGCGCCACGTCGCAGGAGTTCATCAACGACGACACGCTCCTGACCACCGATACGATCATCGAGCTGGTCCGGCGCTCGCCCGGACTCAACGGCGAGGTGGTGGTCTTCGACCGCCAGCGTGCGGTGACCGCCGCGCCGACACCGTGGACGCCCGGCGTGGACACCTTCGACATCACGCTTCGGGATCCCCCGACGATTCCCATCACGATCTGGATGCTGAGCTCCCGACCGCAGCGGGTGCAGACCGCGGTGGATGCCTGGCTCGAGATGTGGGGTACGGAGGGCATGGGACTGGAGGTCGACCTGGAAATGGTGGACCTGTCCGACATTCCCGGGGCACCGCAGGTGGATGGCCTCGGGTTCTGCCGGACCGGCTCGGACACGCGCAAGGAGTGGGGATACCGGCCCGACCGCATCAACGTGTACTACGTGGAGTTCGAGGGCACCGGGGGGGTGGCCTGTGGCGAGCATCTGGGTGTCGTCATGATCATCAACCGGCTCGCGGACGTGGGGAACCTGCTCACCCACGAGATCGGTCACTCCTTCGGACTCCCGCACTGGTTCGAGCTCGGCCTCACCGGATTCGCCGACACGGGCAATGCCATGGGGGGCGGCGAGCAGTACCTTACCGAAGGGCAGATCTTCTACTCGCACTTCTCGAAGACATCGGCGCTGGTGACCGTGTACGGCCTCGACGAGGGCGCCCGCGACTGCTCGCCTCCGAGAGACGAAGAGGACGACCGGCCCTGGTGCCTGCCCCACGCCTTCCGGTTCTGGCCGGACAGATCGCCAGCGGGATAGGTGCCGACCGCCCCGCGCGGCGGCGACCCGGCGACCTGACCTGAGGAGGACTTCCCCACGTCGACTGCGGGGGTTCTCCCTACGGCGCGATCGCGCCTGGTCACCCCATATATCAATCGGCCACCCTCAGGTGGTGGTTTCGACGCTCGTTCGCCAGACTCGCCCATCGGGGGCGCATTCATAGAGATCCCATCCAGGGACTCCCCCCGGTGCGCGTATGATCCGGAGGCGGACATGAGCGCCATCGCTTCACCCACCGCACGCTCCTCCACCCTGAATCCGGACGCCCTCTCCCGGGTCGGTCTGCGGCCGGTCGGCCGTGTCGCTCTGTCGTGGTGCATGGCCGGTGGGGTGGTTGCCGGTGGACTCCTCGTCGTGAGCATCACGCTCGCCGGACGGTTGAGCGCCGGCGGGATCTCGGTGGTCGCGGCCACACTCTTCGTCATGGGCGCCGCCGCGGGCCTGGTGCACGGAGGCTTGCTGGGCTATCTGGCCCGAGACCCGGGCGTGCCGCGCAAGGACGCCTTCAGGCAACTGGGGCTCGCCGCGCTCTGGCTGATACCGGCCCTGGCGCTCTCCGGCCTGGCCGCCATGTGGATGTCGTTGACCGCGGCCGCGCTGTCGGGATCGCTTCCCGCAACGGCGACGGCCGGGGTGGCCTTCGGATGGATGCTGGGCCTGGCCTTGTGCGCATGGGCGGTCGCCGAAGGGTGGATGGCGCTGAGCCGGGCATTCCGGCGTTGGCCCGACTATCGGTGGGGCGCGTTGATCCTCAGCGGCGTCTTCGGCGTGCTGGTCGCGATCTTCCACACGGTTCGCCCGGAGATCTGGTTCACGGACCTCCGCGTCACCGGGTTCGGCGCCATCTTCCTGGCGCTGGTGGCCACGGTGTGGATCGGCCTTCCGGTGGCCATCGTCCTGCTCCGCGTCTGGCACCGGTTGGTGGCGGCATGAGCCTTCCACCCGCACCGAGCCACTGATACCTTTACAGGCTGACATTCCAGTCCCGCTCCGCCCGGCGCTCGGCACCGCAAGCCGACCGCGTTCAGAGGCGGGGCCCGTACACCCCGAACGGACCGAGGGAAACCATGCGGCTCTACGAGGTCGTCTACATCTTCGACGCGTCCATGGACGAGGACGCCGTCAACGCCAAGCTGGACCGGTATCACGGTCTCATCACCGAAGCCGGCGGTGAGATCACTGCCGTCGACCACTGGGGCGCCCGCCAGCTTGCCTACCCCATCGGCAAGGCCAAGTCCGGGTACTATGTGGTGGCCCAGTTCGACGCGCCGGCCGACGCCCTGCCCGAATTCGAGCGCATCGTCAAGCTCGACGACGAGGTGCTGCGCTATCTGGTGGTCCTGAACGAAGGCGAGCCTTCCAACGGCATGTCCATCATGGCCGAGGCGGCCCCTTCGGCGTCCACGGACGACGACGAGGACGACGAAGAAGAGGACGAGGACGACGACGACAGCCCGCCGGAGTTCCAGGGCGGCCGCGGCCGACGGCGGCGTCACGAGGGGCCCGCCATCACCCTGCTGAACTACAAGGACGTCTCGACGCTGTCACGCTTCCTGACGGAGCAGGGAAAGATCCTGCCCAAGCGCACCACCAAGGTGGACGCCCGCTTCCAGAGGCAACTCGGGCGCGCGGTGAAGCGGGCCCGCTACCTGGCCCTGATCCCGTACATGCGGGACCACGAGGCCTGATTCGGTGCAGGAAGCCAGCCGTCCGGGCGACGAGCCGTTGCCGGAGGGGGATCCCCGGGAGTGGCGCCGTCCTGCGGCGCTGTTCCTGCTCCTGCTGGCGTTTTCCGCCGTGCGGCCGTCGGTCCTCGTGGGCCTGCCGTTCGCCCTGATGGTCCTGGCCCTGCCGATCCGACGTCCCATGGCGTTGCTGCTGGCCGGAGCCATGGTGTTCTTCTCGCTGCTGGGGCCGGAGCGGACGGGCATCTGGTACGCCGAGCGAGGGTGGGCGGTACTCCTGGGCGGGTGGTTCGCCGCCCTGACCCTGCGCTGGCCCGCCACCCGGTTCCTCACGCGAGCGCTCATGGCGGTGGCCGGTGCGGCCGGCGTGGCGCTGGCGTTCGGGTTCGCGGCCCCGGGCTCGCTCTCGGTGCTGGACTGGGGGATGGCGGAGCGTCTCCGCGAAGGCGTCACCACGGCCCTGGCCGCCGTTCGCGTGCTCCAGGGCGGGGCGGAGACACTCTCGCCCGCGCTGGTGACCACGGTCTACCAGGCGGCCGAGACGCAGGCGCACCTGTTCCCGGCGCTGCTGGCGCTGGGTTCGGTGGCCAGTCTGGGGGTGGCGTGGTGGCTCTACGTGCGGGTGGGTCTGGGCGTGCGCGGCGCGCTCGCTCCGTTGAAGGACTTCCGTTTCAACGACCAGCTCGTCTGGTTGTTCATCGCCGGCCTCTTGGTTCTGGTGATCTCGCCGGGCGAGGGATGGATGCGGGCCGGGGCGAACGCGGTCGTCTTCATGGGCGCCATGTACGCGCTGCGCGGCGCCGCGGTGGTGTTGTTCATCAATGGGGGTATCTCGGTCCTGGGCGTCATCGCCGTCGCCTTGGGCCTGCTGTTCGTGGCTCCGATCATCCTGGCGGGAGCGCTGGTGATCGGACTGGGTGACACATGGTTGGACCTCCGGGCGAGAGCCGGATCCCGGACGGCGTGATCAATGGACGAAGGAGACATCCGATGAAAGTGATCCTGAAGGAAGACATGCCGAACCTGGGCGAGTCCGGCACCATCGTCGACGTGAAGCCCGGATACGCTCGCAACTACCTGCTTCCCCGGGGCTTCGCCTACGAGGCGAGCGAGACGAACCTGCGCCGCATCGAAGAGGAGCGGCAGCGGGCCGAGGAACAGGCGAAGCGCGACTACCTGGAGGCCCGGCGGCGCGCGTCCCAGCTCGAGGGCCAGTCGCTGGTCTTCGAGGCGCGGGCCGGTGAAGGCGAAGACGGAAAGCTGTTCGGCTCCGTCACCAACGCCGATATCGCCGACCGCCTGAACCGCGACGGAGGGCTCGACTTCGAGTTGGACCGTCGTCTCGTTCAGCTCGAGGAGCCCATCAAGGCGCTGGGCGCATACGTCGTTCCCATTCGCCTCCACGCCGACGCGGTGGTGGAGGTGGACATTCGAGTGGAGCGCGCCGAAGACTGAGTCGGACCGGGCCCGCCCCCGTTCGCGGTCGAGGCCGTGAGCGGGGGCGCACCCCGATCAGCACGGAGAGGGCATGGAGTCGATCAGGACCGTGACCCCGGCGGAGCTGCCGGAAGAAGTCCAGCGGGCAGGAGCGCTCGCCCTGGAGCGAAAGGCGCAGGACGTGTTGGCCCTCGATCTGCGGGGGATCAGCAGCGCCACCGACGTGTTCCTGCTCGCCAGCGGAACGTCGGACATCCAGGTCCGGGCGGTGGCCGAGCACATCGTCGAGGAATTGAAGAAGGACGGCGTCCGACCCGACCACGTCGAAGGGATGGAGGGAGGACGTTGGGTCCTCATCGACTACATCGACTTCGTGGTCCACGTCTTCCATCCACAGGCCCGGGGCTTCTACCAGCTCGAGACGCTCTGGGGTGACGCACCGCAGGTGGGCTTCGAAGACGAGATGGCCGACTCGGCGGAGAACCCCTCCTCGTGACCTCGCGGGGGTCGCACACCCCGATTGCCCGGCCTTCCGACGCCGGGTTACCTTCTCGCCGGTTCAGGGATCACGTCGCTCCCGTCTCCCGGATCCTCCGCCATACATGACTTCCCGTAACGACTGGCAGCCCCTGCGGCTGAACGACCCCTACCTTCCGGAGCTGCCCGAGGGCGGGCGCGCCACGGTGGCCGTGGTCGCGTTTCCCAGGGCGCGGGAGTCGGGCTGGTCGGCGCGTGCCACCGCGGCCATGGCCCGTGGCTGGTGCCTGTCCGGCCTCCCCACCTACGCCTGCGATCTCGATCTGGAGGAGCCGGCGCTGCACACCGCCTTCGGTGTGGCCAACGGCGAGGGGATCAGCGACGTGCTCCTGTACGGGGTCTCGGCGAGGCGCGTGGCTCAGCGGGTGGAGGAAGGACTGTTCCTCGCGTCGGCGGGCACCGTGGCACCGGACCCGGGGGCGGTCAGGGCGAGCCCGCGCTGGGATGCCTTGGTCGACGGCTTCCAGGGCGCCGGGGCGTTGCTCCTCCTCTACGTCGTGGCGGGGGCGCCCGGCGCCGATGCCGTCCTGGCGCGAGCCGATGGGGTCGTCGCCCTGGCCGGTGCCGACGAGGCCATCGACCTGGGCGAGGCCGAGGAGCGGCTTCTGGCCGTGCTCGGTCCCGAGGATTCCACCCCGTCACGCGCTTCGCCGGGTGGTGCTCCCGAGCCCGCCGACGAGGAAGAGCCGGAACCGGCCGCCAGCGCGTCCGCCAGGGCGCCGACGGCCGACTCCTCGGGCCGGGGCTGTGGGCGCCTGGTCCTCATCGGAGTGCTGATCGTGGTGGTGGTCGTGGTGCTGGTTGCGGCGCTGGGATGGGTGAAGATCCCGGGCCTGAGCCTGCGAGAGGCCGATGCCACCCAGGTGGCGTCGCTCGCGACACCCTCCGCTGGGGTGATGGCGCTGGAACCGGGACCGGCGGCGACCTCCGCGGGTGTTGTGCCCGCTCCGGAGGAGCTCGAGGTCGGGACGAAGCCCGACGACCTGGCTGCGCAGGAGACCACCGCACCCGTCACCGACCCGGTGCAGGCGTGGGCCGTGGCCCTGGAGTCGCTCAGGGCCCTGGATGTGGCGGCGGCGCGTGTCGAGCACCTGCGCTCCAGGTATCCGGGGACCGCGTTCTGGATCGCGCCGGTGCGCGTGGACGGCGTGCGCTACAACCGAGTGCTGGCCGGGCCGGCCGAGACGCCACAACGGGCCGATGCCCTCGGCAAGCGCCTGGCCTCCGAGGCGGCCCGCGGAGGGTACCGCGTCCAGGAAGCGAGGCTCTCGTTCCTGGTGGGAGAGATGGACGGACTGGCCGCGGCCCGGGAATGGGCCACCTCGCTCGAGGACCTCGGGGTGCCCACGCACGTCCTGCGGGTCGGTCATCCCGACGGCACCACCGCCTTCCGGGTCTACAGCGGCACCTACGCGTCCGAAGCCGAGGCCGCCACCCTGCGTGAGGTCCTCGAGAGCCAGGGTCTCGGCTCCCTCCGGCTCACCGCACACCGAGGCGTCATTCCGGAATGAAGCTGCGCTCCCTTCGCGTCCACGGCTTCAAGTCCTTCGCCGACGCCACCGAGGTCCAGTTCCACGACGGGATCACGGCCATCGTGGGCCCCAACGGCTGCGGCAAATCCAACATCAGCGACGCCATCCGCTGGGTCCTGGGCGAGCAGCGTCCCACGGCCATTCGGGGCGCCAAGATGGAAGAGGCGATCTTTCAGGGCTCGGTGAACCGGCGGCCGGTGAACCGGGGCTCGGTCACCATGACGGTGACCAATGAAGACGGTGCGCTCCCGGTCCCCTTCGAAGAGGTGGAGATCGGCCGCATCGTCTACCGTGACGGGGGCAGCGATTACACGCTCAACCGCACCAACGTCCGTCTCAAGGACGTCGTGGACCTGACCCGCGACACGGGGCTGGGCGCCAACGCCTACAACGTCATCGAGAACCGCATGATCGACGCCATCCTGTCGGATCGGGCGGACGAGCGGCGCGCGCTCTTCGAAGAGGCGGCGGGCATCGGCAAGTACAAGGACCGGCGCAAGGCGGCCCTCCGCCGTCTGGAGCGTGCGGAGATGGACCTCCAACGGTTGGAGGACGTGATCTCCGAGGTGGAGACCAAGGTCCGGTCGTTGGCGCGCCAGAAGGGCAAGGCGGAGCGGTATCTGCAGTACCGGGCCCGACGTCTCGACGTCGAGGTCGCGGTGGTGCGGCACCAGCTCGACACCCTCACCGGCCGATTGGCCGAGGTGAACCGGCATCTCGCGGGCGACACGGTGGAGGGCGAGGGCAAGGTGGCCGAGGTGCGCGCCGCCGAGGCCGAGTACGAGTCACTCCGCATCCAGCAGGTGGAGGCCCAGAAGGCCAGGAGCGCCTCGGCGGCGCGCCTCGACGAGATCCGCTCGGAGCTGGTGCGCTGGGAGCGGGACCTGGCCGTGGCCGACGAACGCGCCACGTACGCCCGTCGGCGCCTGTCCCAGATCGAGGGCGAGCGCTCCGAGGCCCGCTCCCGGGCGGAGACGGCCGGGGCGGAATCCGAAGAGCTGGCCGAAGATCTCTCGGTGGTGGAGTCCGAGCTCGCCTCGGCCGAGGCCGAGCTGGAGGAACGGCGGTCCACCGCGAACGAGGTGCGCGCTCGACTGCAGGAGGCTCGAGAGGCGCTGGAGTCACTGGAGAGCCGCGAACGGGAGATCGCCCGTCGCGGGGCCCAGCTGGAGGGCGACGCCGAATCGTCCGAGGCCCAGGCGGCCGAGCTGGGGCGCCGTCTCGAACGGCTTGGCCGGGAGTTGGAGGAGGCGGCGGACACGGTCTCGGACCTGGAGTCGCAGGGGGATCTCTTCTCTGGCCGACTGGACCTGCTGAAGCGCGAGGTCGACACGGCCAGGGGCGCCGCCCGTGCCGGCGCCGCCGAGGTCGAGGCGGCCCGGGAGGCGCTGGAAGAGGCGCGCGCCGCAGAGGTGGAGATCTCGGACCGCGCGCAGGCCCTCAGGGCGCGCCGAGCAGCTCTGGAGGCGCTGGAGCGTGACCGCGAGGGGATGGAGCCCGCCGTGCAAGCGGCGCTGGACGCGGGGATCGAGGGCGTTCACGGCCCGCTGGTGGATTTCGTGCGCGCAGACGAGGACGTGGCTCCCGCGGTGGAGGCCTTCCTGGGCCCGCTGGCCCGGGGCCTGGTGGTGGCCGACGATGCGGCCGCGGAGCGCGCCCGCCGGTGGTTCACCGAGGACTGGGGGAAGGGCGGGGGACTCGTGTTGCTGCCCCTGGACCGTGCGCCGGGGAGCGGCCCCGCCGGGACCTTGCTCGGCGCGGTGGAGGCCACGGGCGAGGGCGCCCCATGGGTGCGGGCGCTCCTGGCCGGCGTGGACCTGGTGGACGAGGACGGCCTCATGGGGGGCAGCGGCGGAGCCCGCGTGACCCGCAAGGGCGCGACCCGGGAGGCCTCGGGCATCGTCCGCGTGGGCAATCCCACGGGATCGGGGGGGCTCCTGGAGCGGAAAGGTGAGCTGCGCAAGCTGGTGAAGGACGCCGAGCGCGCCTCCACTGCCGCCGCCGAAGCCCGGGAGGCGAGGGAGGCCGCCAGAGAGACGCTGCGCGCGCGTGAGGAGGCCCTCGAGGTCGCGCGCCAGGCGGCCCGCGTTGCCGAAGACACGCACCGCCAGGCGGCGGCGGAGGTGGCCGAGGCCGTGGACCGCAAGGACCGGGCGGACCGGCACCGCGACGAGCTGGCGCGGCAGGTCGAGGGCACGCGGGCGGCCCGGGCTCGCGCCCAGGAGCGCGCCCGCCAGGCCCGCGAGGATCGCCAGGGCCTCCTGGCCGAGGAAGAGGGCCTCAGGGACCGGCGCGCCGAGGCGCGCTCGGCGGTGGAGGCGGTGCAGGAAGAGTGGGAGGTCGCCCGCAGCGAGCAGGCGAGCCTGGAGGTGCAGGCCACCCGTCTCCAGGGCGAGCGGTCCCGTCTGAGCGAGCGGGCCGGGGCGGTGGACCGGGCGCGGGCGTCGGCGCTGGCCCGGACGGAGGCGCTGGACCGGGAGGAGTCCCAGCTTCGCACCGAGCTCGAGCAGGTCGCCGCGACCCAGCAAGAGGGCGCCGACGCCACCGAGGCCCTCTTCCAGCGGCGCGAGGAAGCTCAGCAGGAGCTCCGCGCCCGGGACACGGCGTTGAACGAGGTCGGCGAGGCACTGGCCGCCGCCGAACGCAAGGCCCGGCAGGCACGGCAGGCGGAGCGCGAGGCGACGGACCGACGCCATCGCCTCGAGCTGGAGCGCCAGGAGCTGGAGGGGCGCATCGGGCGCATCCAGGACCGGCTCGAGGGTGAGTGGGGACGCCCGCTGGCCGACCTCATGGCCGAGGCGCAGCCGGTGGAGGGCGAGCAGGAGGCGCTCCAGGAGGAGCTCCGCGAGATCGTGGTGGCGCTGGAGCGCATCGGTCCCGTGAACATGTTGGCCGTGGAGGAGCATGCCGAAGAGAGCCAGCGGCTGGAGTTCCTCAAGGAGCAGCACGCCGACCTCATCAAGGCCCGCGACGACCTGCGTGCCGCCATCCGCCAGATCAACCAGACCGCCACCGAGCTCTTCTTCGGCACCTTCGAGAAGATCCGAGAGAACTTCAAGACGGTGCACCGACGCCTGTTCGAGGGCGGTGAGGCGGACATCTGGCTCGCCGACGAGGAGGATCCCCTGGAATCGCCGGTGGAGATCCACGCCTCGCCCCGGGGCAAGAAGACCCAGCGCATCGACCTGCTGTCGGGCGGGGAGCGGGCGCTCACGGCCCTCTCGCTCCTCTTTTCGATCTACCTGGTCAAGCCCAGCCCCTTCTGCGTGCTGGACGAGGTGGACGCGCCGCTGGACGAGAACAACATCGGCCGCTTCATCCGGCTCCTGCACGACTTCAAGGAGCAGACGCAGTTCGTGGTCATCACCCACAACCCGCGCACCATCGAAGCGGCGGACTGGATCTACGGCGTGACCATGGAAGAGCCCGGCGTGAGCACCATCGTGGGCGTGCGCCTGGAAGATGCTCTCGAACAGGCGCGAGGCGCCGCGTAGGAGGGTGCCATGAGCGCCGCCGATGCGACTGGAATGGAATGCCGGGTCCTGGGCTCGGGCACGCTCATCCCGTCCGACGAGCGGCGGTCCGCCTCGCACATGGCGGTCTTCGGCGATGTGCACATGCTCCTGGACGTCGGATTCGGAACGGTGCATGGATTTGCGCGCCATGGAGTTGCGTGGCATGACTTCACCCATGTCGTGATCTCGCATTTCCACACCGACCACATCGGCGACCTGGCGCCCTACCTCTTCCTGCTCACCTACGGTCCCGAGCCCCGGAAGGCGCCCCTGACCATCGTGGGACCGCCCGGGATCGGCAGGGTGCTGGACGGGCTCGCCGAGGCGCACGGAGCGTGGGTCCGGGAGCCGCCGTTCCCGCTGAACGTGGTGGAGTTGGCGCGAAACGACCGCTGGAGTGATCCGGAGGGCCGTTTCACCCTGGTGTGCCATCCCACCCCCCACACCGACGAATCGGTGGCCTGGCGCGTGGAGACGAGCCACGGCGTCCTGGGCTACACGGGTGACACCGGACCCGATGCAGAGGTGGGCCGCTTCCTGGCCGGCGCGACGCTCCTCATCTCCGAGTGCGCCGTGCCCGACGGCAGCGACGTGCCCATCCATCTGACGCCGGGGCAGGTGGCCGAGCTGGCGGGTCTGGCGCGGCCGGAGCTCCTGGTGCTCACCCACGCGTACCCGCCTCTGGATCCCGCCGAGGTTCCGGACCTGGTGCGCCGCGGGGGGTACGACGGCCCGGTGATCGCCGCTCGCGACGGCGACACCTTCCGCATCGGAGACGGGCGGGCGGTTCCCGCCGATGGCCCGCCGCGGTAGACTTTTCCGGAGAGATCCTCCCACTCCGCAGGACATACGACGATGCTGGTGGTCATGAAGCACAACGCCTCGGACGACGACATCGACGCCGTCGTCGAGGCGATCAAGGACATGGGATACGATGCCCGCCCCATTCCCGGGGGCCAACGGACCGCCGTGGGTCTGATCGGCAACGACGGGCGCGTGGACACGGCCAGCCTGGAGGGCATGGCCGGGGTGCTGGAGTGCATCCCCGTCACCCAGCCCTACAAGCAGGTATCGCGGGAGTGGAAGGAGGAGGACACGGTGATCCGGCTGGACAACGGCACCGTGATCGGGGGGAACGAGATCGTGGTGATGGCGGGCCCCTGCGCCGTGGAGAGCGAGGATCAGATCCTGACCGCGGCCCGGCAGCTCCGCGAGTTGGGTGCCACCGTGCTCCGGGGCGGCGCCTTCAAGCCCCGCACCTCGCCCTACTCCTTCCAGGGGCTCGGTGAGGCCGGACTCCGGCTCCTGGCCCGTGCCCGTGAGGCCACGGGCATGGCGGTGGTCACGGAGGCGCTGGACCCCGAGGGGGTGGAGCTGGTGGCCGAGTACGCCGACATCGTCCAGATCGGCGCCCGCAACATGCAGAACTACCCCTTGCTGCGCAGGGCGGGGAAGGTGGGCAAACCCGTGCTCCTGAAGCGGGGCATGAGCGCCACCATCGACGAGTTCCTCCTGGCCGCCGAGTACATCCTGGCCGAGGGCAACGAGCAGGTCATTCTGTGCGAGCGCGGCGTGCGCAGCTTCGACAACCACACCCGCAACCTCCTGGACCTCACGGCCATCCCGGTGGTGCAGGCCCTGTCGCACCTGCCCATCATCGCCGATCCCAGCCACGGAACCGGCATTCGCTCCAAGGTGGTGCCCATGGCCCGGGCGGCGGTGGCCGCCGGCGCCGACGGCCTCATCGTCGAGGTCCATCCCGATCCGCCCAAGGCCCTCTCCGACGGGGCGCAGTCGCTCTACCCGGAGCAGTTCGGCGAGCTCATGGGCCAGATCCACACCATCGCTCGGGCCATCGGCCGGGAGCTGGTGGCGACCCTTCCCGAGCCCGCCGCCAGCCCGGGCTGAGAGAGCCCCGGCGGCACATCCTCCGAAACCCGCATCCCCCGATTTCCGTATTGCGGTATAACGTGACGCGGTATATCGTCACGCGGAAGAGGTGACGAGGTCCGCCTCGGGGCACCCCCGAGGGGATCCACCGCTCACGCAGGCCATTCTTCGGACGCCACGCGGGGAAGACCACGATGCCATCCGACGCCGAGGCCCGGCACCTGCCGCTGTCGGTGCCCGTATACCAGATCCTCCTGTCGCTCAGCGACCGGATCCTGCACGGCTACGCGATCATCCAGGACATCCAGGAGCGAACCGAGGGTGTCGTGGACCTGACGGCCAGCACTCTCTACGGAGCCGTGAAGCGGCTTCTCGGTGACGACCTGCTCGAGGAAACCGAGGCGCCGGAGGGTGTGGAGATCGACGATCCGCGGCGTCGCTACTACCGCATCACGCCGGCGGGGCTCGCCGTGCTGCGGGCCGAGACCCGCCGACTTCGTCGAGCGTTGGAGGATGCCGCGGCCAAGGGGTTCACCGCCGAGAGCTCCGAGCGGGCGGTGCCGTGAGCTCCGGTGTGCCGTGGGTGGTGCGCTGGCTGGTCGGGCGTCTGCCGTCCGGCACCCGCCGGGTGGTCGGCGCCCCGCTGGAGAGGACCGTGGCCGACGCGCTGGCCCATGCTCGCTGCCGGGGTCGAATGGCCTGGGCCTGGGCCTTCGTCCGCGAGGTGACCTCGCTGGCCCGACTGGTGACTCGTGAACGTTTTGGCGCCGGGGCCCAGGGGGCCCGGGGGCCGGGGGAGTGGATGACGATGGGAATGCAGGAGATCCGATACGCGATCCGCACACTGAGGCGGAGCCCGGGCGTCACGGTGGTGTGCATCCTCACGCTGGCGCTGGGGATCGGCGCGAATACCGCCATCTTCAGCGTCGTCGACGGCGTGCTCCTGCACAACCTGTCGTACGCCGAGCCCGATCAGGTCGTCTACATGGGCGAGCTCACGCCCCAGGGAGGCTACACCAGCACCTCGTACGAGAACTTCAGGGACTGGCAGGCGGCCGGGGTGATGTCTTCGGTGGCCGCCCTGCTGGGCAACAGTGTGAACGTCACGGGGGAGGGCACCCCGGAGCGCATCCGTGGGCTGTTCGTGACGGCCTCGTACTTCGACGTGGTGGGCGTGCGCCCGGTGTTGGGGCGGGCCATTCAACCCGGCGAAGACGTGCCCGGCGGGCCACGGGTCGCGGTGCTCAGCTGGGGCTACTGGCAGCAGCGTTTCGGCGGCTCGCCGGACATTCTCGGACGGACCCTGCTGCTGAACAACGAGCCGCACACCATCGTCGGCGTCATGCCCCAGGGATTTCGCTCCCCGTGGGACACGCCCGCGGCCTGGATCTCCCTCCAGACGGCGCCCCGGACCTTCAACCGCGGAGACCGCGGCTTCCAGGCCGTGCTGGGACGCCGGGCTCCGGGACAGTCCCTGGACGAGGCCCGCGACGCCATGCAGGGTGTCATGGCCGGCCTCGCCGAGCGCTATCCCGAGGTGAACGCCGGCCGCGGGATCTGGATGGAGCCGCTGGGGCCCTTCCTGGCCGCTCGCAACCGACCCGTCCTTCTGGGTCTCATGGGGGCCGTGGCCCTCCTGCTGCTCATCGCCGCCGCCAATGTCGCCAACCTGCAGCTGGCGCGAACCTCGTCCCGGCGTCAGGAGCTGGCCGTGCGCGCGGCACTGGGAGGTGGGCGTCGGCGTTTGCTGCGGCAGGTCCTCACCGAGAACGGCATTCTCTTCGGCGCAGGCGGTGCCGTGGGGCTGGCGGTGGCGGTCGTGGGAGTCAGGGGCTTGCTGGCCCTGGAGCCGTCCTTCGATCGCTATTACCACGTGGCGCTGAACCTTCCGGTAGCGCTGGCGAGCCTGACCGTGGCCGTGGGGGCCGGCATCGTCTTCGGGCTGATTCCGGCCCTGGAGGCGCTTCACACCCAGCCGGCCGGAGCGCTCCGCGAGGGCGGCCGGAGCGGAGGTGGACGAACCGTGCGCCGCTTCCGGTCGGGCTTGGTCGTGGTACAGGTGGCGCTGTCCGTGAGCCTACTGGTGGGCGCGGGTCTTCTGACCCGGAGCCTGGGCAACCTGCTCGGGGTCGATCCGGGCTTCGATACGCGGCGGCTCCTCACGCTGGAGTTCCGCCTGCCGCAGAACTCGTACGCGGACGACGAAGCCACGGTGGTCTTTTTCGATCGCATGCTGGACGAGGTGCGGGCGGTGCCCGGGGTGGAGGCCGCCTCCGTGGCCCAGGATCTGCCGTTCTCCGGAAACGGCGGCACGCAGCCCTTCATCCGGGAAGGCGAGCCCCTGAATCTGGAGCAGGCTCCGGTGGTGCGCCGGAACGTGGTGAGTCCCGACTACTTCGAGACCATGGGGATCCCCCTGCTGCAGGGGCGCGGGCTTCAGGGCTCCGACCGCGCCGAGACCCCGACGGTGGCCGTGGTCAGTCGCGCGGCGGCGGACCGGCTCTTCGATGGAGACGATCCCCTGGGCGCGCGCTTCTACTACACGGAGCAGCTCGACGTCGCCACCGTGGTGGGCGTGGTGGGTGACGTGGCGACGTCGCTCACGGACGCGCCGGATCCCTACGTGTACTTCTCGTATGCCCAGAGCCCGTCACACTTCTCCAGTCTGGCGGTGCGCACGCGCGGCGAGCCCATGGCGCTGGCCGACGCGGTGCGCGAGGCGGTGTGGCGGGTGGATCCGCAGCAGCCGGTCTGGGAGATCATGCCCATCACCGAGCGCATGGCCGGCGACGCCAGGAGCCAACGCTTCGCCATGGTGCTCCTGGTCGCGTTCGGCGTCACGGCGCTGCTCCTGGCCAGCCTGGGCCTCTACGGCGTCATGAGCTACTCCGTGCGCCGCCGGGAGCGCGAGATCGGGGTGCGGGCCGCCCTCGGTGCCGCGCCGGTACGGCTCCTGGGCATGGTCCTCCGCGAAGGGCTCGCCCTGGCCCTGACGGGGCTGGCGATCGGGGTGCTGCTGGCGTGGTGGCTGTCCAGCCTCCTGCAGTCGCTCCTCTTCGGTGTGAGCGCCCGGGATCCGGTGTCCTTCGGGCTCGCCGTGGTGATCCTGGCCGGTGTGGCGGCGTTGGCGGCCTACCTGCCGGCGCGGCAGGCCGTGCGCGTGGACCCGGCGGAGAGCCTGCAGGAGAGCTGACGCGAGACGTCCCGTCAAACCCTGTAGTCGCCCCGTATCGGGCGCCATCGTCCGTCATGGACACGCACAGAGTGGGACAGGCCTTCGAAGCCATGGCCGAGGCCATGCTGGTGGACGGCGGCTGGCACGTTCTCGAGCGCAACCTGCGCTTCGGCCGCAAGGAGATCGATCTCGTGGTGCGGCGTGGGGCGGTGGTGGCCTTCGTGGAGGTGAAGGGGAGGCGCGGCTCGGGATTCGGGCATCCCCTGGAGGCGATCACCGCGCTGAAGCGCCGCGAGATCGAGGCCGTGGCGCGCTGGTGGCTGGCGCGATTCCGTGAGCCCGGCGTCCGGTACCGGTTCGACGCCGTGGCGGTGGTGGCGGAGCGTGGCGCGCCCATCCGGATCACCCACGTGGAGGACGCCTGGCGGCCAGGTTGGCGTTGACCTCCTCGGGGGGTCCGGGTAGCTTCAGACGTGCCCCAGGTCCGCAGGGCGGGAGCCCACCAACTCCGTCAGGACCTCGCCGGTAGCAGCGGTACGTGCGGTGAACGCAGCTGCGGGTCGCCTGGGGCACATTTCTACAGCCTCCCGGGCCGGGCCAGTCGCCGTGCCCGGGGGGCTTTCGTGCCCTGGCACGGGCTGCTAGGCTAACCCCTCTGCGACGCTCCCGCGCCACGCGCGGGCGCCGCCTTCTTCAGCTGCCGGCCCGGAGTCCATGGCGCACCAGGCACTGGCTCGCAAGTACCGTCCTCGCCGTTTCGCCGAGGTCGCGACCCAGGAGCACGTCTCCGAGACGTTGCGACGCGCGGTGGCCGGGGGGCGCGTGGGACACGCCTACCTCTTCTGCGGCCCCCGGGGCGTGGGTAAGACCACGCTCGCCCGCGTGTTGGCCATGGCCCTCAACTGCCCCGAGCGGGGCGACGACGGTGAGCCCTGCGGCGTATGCCCGTCCTGTCAGCGCATCTGGGGTGGGCACACCGCCCTGGACGTCGTGGAGATCGATGCCGCCTCCAACCGCGGGGTGGATGCCGCGCGCGACCTGCGGGAGCGTGCCATGTACGCGCCCTCCGAGGAGGGGCGCTACAAGGTCTACATCGTCGATGAGGCCCACATGCTCACCCGGGAGGCGTGGAACGCCCTCCTCAAGGTTCTCGAGGAACCGCCGCCACGCGTGATCTTCGTTTTCGCCACCACCGAGCCCCAGAAGATCCAGCAATCGGCGGCGCCCATCCTGTCTCGCTGCCAGCGCTTCGATCTGCGCCGCATCGGGGTCTCCGACATCAGCCAGCGTCTCCGGGAGGTCCTGGACGCCGAAGGGGCGTCGGCCCCCGACGAAGCGCTGCGACTCCTGGCCCGCAAGGCCGACGGCGGCATGCGCGACGGGCTCTCGCTCCTGGACCAGGTCCTGTCGCTCACCGGCGGTGAGATCAGCACCGAGGGCGTGCGTCAGGTGCTGGGGTTGGTCGAGGACGAGCGCTACGTCGAGCTGCTGGACCTCCTCCGCGACGGACGTCACGGCGACGTGTTCGGCTTCGTCGAGAGCCTGCTGGACGAAGGGTACGACCTGTCGGAGTTCTACCACGGTCTCGTGGACGTGCTGCGCACCCTTCTGCGCTTACGCCTCACCGACGCCGACAGCCTCCCCGAGCTCGCCGATCACATGCTGGCGACGTATCGCCAGCGGGCGAGCGAGTTCGAGGCCGGTGACCTGGTGCGCATGCTGGCCATGGCCTCGGAGCTGGAGAGCACCGGCAGCCTGAGGAGAAGCGGACACCCCCGGCTCCTGGTGGAGATGCTGCTGCTGCGCCTCAGCTACCTGGACCGCACCGTCGAGCTCGAGGAGCTGTTGGGCGCTCTGGGTGGCGCCCCCGCACCTGGTGGACTACCGCCCCGGCCGCCCCGGCCAGGGTCGTCGCCCGGAGAGAAGGCGTCGAACGCCGAAACGAAGTCCCCCGCCGGGCCGCCCGCGGCCGAGTCGTCTTCCGCTGCGCCGCCGCCGGCACCGGAGGCCTCGTCGTCGTCGGCTCCCGCCGCCGGGCCGCCGGATCTCACGACCGCCTGGTTCCGGGTCCTGGAGGCCGGCCAGGGCGTGCCTACGGGCATGTCCAGCTTCCTGCGCACCAGTCGTCCCCGCGACGCCGGCGAGGGGAAGGTGGCCCTCGAGCTTCCCGCCCCGGCAGCGGAGCGCTTCGGGGCCGTCGCGGGCGCCCGACACGCCCTTCAGGAGGCTCTGTCCCAGGCTCTGGGGCGCGCCGTGGAGCTCGAGATCACGGCGCTTTCCGACGCGCCGGAGCAGGGTCGGGACGGCCCCGCTCGCGTGACCCAGGACACCGTGCGCCAGGGCCGCCTTCGTGAGCTCGTCGAGAAGGAACCACTCCTGGAACGAGCGGTAGAAGAACTCGATCTCGAACTCCTCGAATGAGCCCAGCCTCCATCCGCCTCGCGGCGGTGCTCGCCCCTTCCGGATGACGTCATGACCAACCTTCAGCAGCTCATGCAGATGGGCCAGCAGCTCCAGGCCCGCATGTCCCAGCTTCAGGAGTCCCTGGAGCGCCAGGCGGTGACGGCCACCGCGGGCGGCGGGATGGTCACGGTCACGGCGGACGGCAAGGGTGAGGTGAAGAAGGTCAAGATCGACCCCACGTGTGTCGACCCTGCCGACGTGGAGATGCTCGAGGACCTGGTGCTGGCGGCCGTCAACCAGGCCCAGACCAAGGCCAAGGAGCTGTACGAGGCCGAGATGAAGAAGGCCACCGGAGGGCTGCCTCTTCAGCTCCCGGGCCTGTTCTGAGCGGCGAGCGTCGCCCTCGATCCATGTCCGTCATCGATCGGCTCACCGCGGAGCTGTCCCGGCTCCCGGGGGTCGGCCCGAAGACCGCCCTCCGTCTCGTGTACCACCTGATGAAGGGTTCGGCCGACGACGCGCGAAGACTGTCCGCGGCCATCCGGGACGTCGCGGATCGGGTCCATCCCTGCGAGCGTTGTGGTAATTTTTCGGAGGAGCGTCTGTGCGCCGTGTGCTCAGACCCTCGACGTGACGGCTCTCTTCTATGCATCGTAGAAGAGGCGTATGAAGTAGGTGCCATCGAGCGAACGGGACATTTCCGGGGTCGCTACCACGTCCTGGGAGGTCACCTGTCGCCCCTGGACGGCATCGGGCCTGAGGAGTTGAGCATCGTGTCGCTGATGCGGCGCGTGGAAGCAGAGACGCCGGAGGACGGGAACGAGAGGGTCGCCGAGGTGATCCTGGCCACCAGCTCAGGGGTCGAGGGTGAAGCGACGGCGGTGTACCTGGAGGGCCTGCTCCGCCAGCGGGGCCTGCGGGTGACCCGTCTCGCCCGGGGTATCCCGGTGGGAAGTGACCTGGAATACGTGGATGGCAGCACGCTCGCCGAGGCGTTGGCGGGCCGGCGAGAGATGTGAGGATACGGATGAAGCGGAAGCTAAAGATCGTCAGCGTGACCCTGGTCGCCGCAGCCGCCGCCGGTGCAGTCGCGGCGCTGATCGTGCGTGATCAGATCTCCCGCCACCGGCGGAATCTCTTCAGCCCGCACGCGCTCCGGCGCCTGGCCGCGCTGGGTCACATGTCCCGGGCCGAGGCGTCCGTGGACCATATCACCCTGCTCCGGGACTTCATCGCATGGGAGCCCCGGAAGCTCCTGCGCAGTCGGGCGCGGGCGATCCTCGCGAGGATGGAAGAGGAAGCGGCGATTTCGACCGCCCACGTGGGGTGACGGTCCACCTTGCCAGCCTGCGCGGATCCCCCGACTATTGGGGCCGCATGCGCCCTTGGGCGCGGTACCCCCTTCTGGAGTGCTTCGTGACGGCTCAGATTCCCGCGGCACCAGCGACCCCGGCGGCCTTCCCCGCCGTGCGCGCGCAGCGCGCGTAGGAGACCTCGACCCATGTCGATGATCAACTACGCCAGCCGCGAGATCAACTGCAAAGTGGTCTACTACGGCACCGGCCTCGGGGGAAAGACCACCAACCTGGAGTACATCTATTCCAGGGTGAATCCCGAGACGAAGGGGAAGATGATCTCGTTGGCCACGGAGACGGAGCGCACGCTCTTCTTCGACTTCCTCCCCATCGACCTGGGCGAGATCCGCGGGTTCAAGACGCGCTTTCACCTGTACACGGTCCCCGGCCAGGTCTACTACAACGCATCCCGACGCCTCATTCTGAAGGGCGTGGACGGTATCGTGTTCGTCGCGGACTCGCAGCAGGAACGGGCCGAGGCCAACATCGAGTCCATGCACAATCTCTACGAGAACCTGGAGTCGTACGGGTACGATCTCGGGTCCATTCCCTTCGCGATCCAGTACAACAAGCGGGACCTGTCCAACGCCATCGGCGTCGAGGAGATGCGAGCTCAGCTCAATCCCATGGGAGTGCCGGACTTCGAGGCCGTGGCTATCGAGGGGAAGGGGGTCTTCGAGACCCTCACGGCCGTGAGCAAGGCAGTCGTGAAGGCCCTGAGCTGAGCCCGGCCGTGTCGGAGCGTCGCCTGACCCTCCCCAACATCATCACACTCTCGAGGATCGCGGTGTGCCCGGTCCTCTTCTTTCTGGCGATGGCGCCCGGCACCGGTGCCCGCCTGGGAGCTTTCGTCCTGTTCGTGGTGGCGGCGCTCAGCGACGTATGGGACGGCTATCTGGCGCGCAAGCACGGCTGGATCACCGACATGGGCAAGCTTCTGGATCCCATCGCGGACAAGCTGCTCCTGGCCGTCACCTTCATCCCGTTCTATCTGATCAGCCATCGACCCGGCACCGTCAACGACGTGCCGTTCTGGGGTCCTCTGCCCCTGTGGGTGGTGGTGGTGATCTTCGGACGCGAGCTCTTCATCACCCTCTTCCGCACCTGGGCGGCGCGACGCGGCGTGGTCATCGCCGCTGGTCGCTCGGGCAAGCACAAGGCGCTCCTGCAGAACCTGTTCATCGGGGGAATGCTGCTCTGGTTCCCCGTGGCCAGGGCGGCGGTGGATCGGGGTTGGGGAGGAGGGGGATGGGCGTGGTGGAGCGTGTTCCACCGGTCCTTCGTTGGCCTGACGCTGGCCCTCGCCGTACTCCTGACGATCTACTCCCTGATCGACTACCTGTGGCGGTATCGCTCCCTCCTGGGCTTCCGCGCGTGAGGCGTCGTTGAGCGGGGCGCCGCGCAGCGTGGTCGTGACCGTGGGTGACGAACTCCTGCTGGGCCGAACCGTGGACACCAACAGCGCCTGGCTGGGGGCCGCGCTGGCCGATCTGGGCGCGCCGGTCCTCGAGCGGGCCACGGTGGCGGACACCGACGACGCCATCCGGGACGCCGTGGTCCGCGCCATGGAGCGGGCGCCCCTGGTGGTGCTCACCGGAGGTCTGGGGCCCACCGACGACGACCGCACCCGCCCGGCCGTGGCGGGGCTGCTGGGCATCGACCTGGTGGTCGATCCCGACCTGTTGGCCGCTCTGGAGGCGAAGTATCTGCGTCGCGGCTACGACGCCCTCCCGCCGGCCAACGTGAGCCAGGCGCTGGTCCCGGCGGTGGGCAAGGCGCTGCCCAACCCGGCGGGCTCGGCACCGGGTCTGGTCTTCGAGGCACCGGGTGGTGGGCTGGTGATCCTGATGCCGGGACCGCCCCGGGAGCTGCGGGCCGTCTTTCCGCAAGCAGCCGAGGAGATTCGCCGACACTTCGGAGACCGGCTTCGCCCGGTGCGGACCCGCACCATCCACACCACCGGGATCGCCGAGTCGGTGCTGGCGCCCCGCGTCGAGGAGGCGCTGGGCGAGCCCGGTCGGCGTGAGGCGACCGTCGCCTACCTTCCCGATCTGGTGGGGGTCGACGTGCGCCTCACCGTGCGCGACGTGGACGGCGAGGACGAGGCGCAGCGGCGCCTGGACCGGGCCGAAGAGCGCCTCGACGACGTGGTGGCCCGCTACCGTTTCGAGGCGCCGGGCACAGGAGACCTGAGCGAAGCCGTCTTCGAGGCGCTGGGCCGCCGAGGCCTCACGCTGGCCACCGCCGAGAGCTGCACCGGGGGCCTGGTGGCGAAGCGCATCACCGACAATCCGGGATCGTCGCGAGTGTTCGTCGGTGGTGTGGTGACCTACTCCAACGCGGCCAAGGAGAGGCTCCTCGGGGTCCCGGGCGAGAGCATCGCCTCACAGGGCGCGGTGTCGCGGGAGGTCGCCGAGGCCATGGCGAAGGGGTGCCGGGAGCGCCTCGGCGCAGACTGCGCCATCGCCATCACGGGCATCGCCGGGCCCGAGGGCGGCAGCGAGGACAAGCCGGTGGGCACGGTCTGGTGGGCGGTGGCGGTGAACGACCGCCTCGAGGCGCGGCGAGACGTCTTTCCCGGCGACCGGGAGGGCGTGCGGGCCCGTGCGGCCCAGGCCAGCCTCCATACCCTCCTGTGGATGCTGGGGGACGGATGAGCGGGCCCCGTGCCGGCCGGATCGACGTGGCGGACGGGGCGTCGCTGCGCACCCTGGCGTGGCCGGTGGACGAGGCCCGGGGCCGCGTGCTGGTGGTGCATGGCTTCAGCGAGCACGCCGGCCGCTACGACCTGCTGGCGGAGGCGCTCAATCGCCGGGGTTGGGGGGTGCTGGCGTACGATCAGCGCGGCCACGGCGATTCGGACGGGCGGCGGGGGGTGCTCGGTGACTTCGACCACTACCTGAACGACCTGGATGCCGTCCGAGGCCAGGCGGACCGGCTGTTGCCCGGCCCGGGGGACCCTTTCCTCCTCGGCCACTCGCTGGGCGGCCTCGTGGTCCTGCGTTACCTGCAGCGCCGCCGACCGCGGGTGCCAGGGGCGATCCTGTCGGCGCCCTGGTTGGCCACGGCCCTGCCGGTGCCACGCTGGAAGTCGCTCCTGGGCCGGGTGCTCCTGCGCGTGGCCCCCGATCTGACGCTCGCCAACGGCATCCACCCGGAGCGCCTGACCCGGGATCCGGCGCGGGCCCGGGCGTACGAGGAGGATCCCAGGGTGCACCACCGGGTCTCCGCGGGCCTTTTCCACCAGGTCCAGCAGGCCCAGGCCGCCGCCTCCCGCGAGGCGCCGCCCGCCGGTATCCCGCTGCTGCTCCTGTTGCCCGGCGACGACCAGGTTGCGGACGCGACGGTCGCCGCCAGCTGGGCCTCGGCGCACGCGTCCGCCGACCTCGAGACCGTGTGGTTGCGGGACCGGCGGCACGAACCCTTCAACGACCTGGGGCGTGAAGAAGTGTTCCGGCTCCTGGACGACTGGTTGTCGCGGGTCCAGGGGGCTGAACCAGACTCCACCGAGAGGGTATCTTCAGGGAACCCCTCGACGGAATTCGACCGAGCCTGAATCCGGACCATGACCGAACGTATCGAGAGCGACCAAGAGCTTCAGGACCCCGAGAGCGCCGAGTCGCCCGACCCGGCCGATGACAGCCCCGAAGACGAAGGTGCCCGCCGGCATACGCCGGAGGAGGTCGAGGAGGCGCTGGCCGATGCCGAGCTGGGGTCGGAGCTCGACCACTTGCAGGCGGAGTTCGACACCCTCAACGACCGCCATCTCCGGCTCGCCGCGGAGTTCACCAACTATCGGCGCAGGGTCGAGAACGAGCGCCTGGAAGCCTGGGCTCGGGCCCAGGCGGACCTGCTGCGCCGCTTCCTCGATGTCCTGGACGACCTCCAGCGCGTGAGCGGTCTCGACCCGGCCGAGGAATCGGTCACCGTCGAGGCCATCGTGGAGGGGGTGGATCTGGTGGAGCGCAAGTTCCTGCGGGCGCTCCTGGACGCGGGCACCGAGATCGTGGACCCGGAAGACGGAGAGGCCTTCGACCCCGAGACCATGGAGGCCATGATGCGCGTGCAGGTGGAGGACCACGAGCACGACGACCACGTCGCTCAGGTGTTCCAGAAGGGCTACGTCTTCCAGGGGCATCTCGTGCGGCCCGCGCGGGTCAGCGTCTACAAGGCCGACTGAGCGATGGCTGCCGATAAGGACTTCTACGAGATCCTCGGCGTTTCCGAGAAGGCCTCGGCCGACGAGATCAAGAAGGCCTACCGCAAGCTCGCGAAGAAGTACCACCCCGACGTCCATCCCGACGACCCCAAGGCGGCGGATCGCTTCAAGGAGATCGGAGAGGCGTACTCGGTCCTCTCCGACGCCGAGAAGCGCAAGCAGTACGACCAGATGCGCCGTCTGGGCGCCTTCGGGTTCGGTGGGCGCGGACGGGGCGGTCCCACGGCCGGTCAGCGGCCCGGTGCCCAGCCCGGCTTCTCCTTCGACGATCTGCAGGGGTTCGGCGGAATCGGCGACATCTTCAGCTCCATCTTCGACCTGGGCGGCCGGCGCGATCGGACCGATACCCGGCATCGTGGTCCCCGCAAGGGCGGAGACGTGGAGTACGTGGTCGAGGTGCCCTTCGAGACCGCCGTTTCCGGAGGCAAGATCTCCATCGACGTACCCATCACCGAGGAGTGCGCGACCTGCTCCGGGAGCGGGGCGGCGCCGGGCTCGAGCCTCGTGACCTGCAAGGAATGCGGCGGGTCGGGCACGGTGTCTTTCGGCCAACAGGGCTTCGCGGTGAAACGCCCGTGCCCGGCCTGCTTCGGCCGGGGCAAGATCCCGGAGAAGCCCTGCCCGAGTTGCGGCGGTCGTGGCGCCGTGCGCCAGAACCGGCGCATCAACGTGACGGTGCCGCGGGGCGTGGACTCCGGATCGCGCGTGCGCCTCTCGGGTCAGGGAGAGCGCGGCGCGGGCGGAGGGCCTCCCGGTGACCTGATCATCAGCTTCAAGGTCAAGCCCCACCGCTTCTTCCGCCGTGAGGGGCTCGACATCCACGTCACGATTCCCATCAACATCGTGCAGGCGACGCTGGGCTCGAAGATCCGGGTCCGCACCGTCAGCGGGAAGCGGGTCATCCTGCGGATCCCCGCCGGCACGCAGTCAGGCACGAAGTTCCGCATCCGCGGTCAGGGGGTGGAGAAGGGGGAACGGGTCGGCGACCAGATCGTCGAGGTGCGCATCGAGGTCCCGGAGAAGCTCTCCGAGGACGAGGAACAGGCCATGGAACGGTTCGCGGACGCCGCGGGCCTGAAGCACTGAGACGACACCTGCCATGACACGGACCATCATCGATTCCGACCTGCGGCGCTGGGAGGTTTTCGCCAGCAGCGGCCCCCACGGGTTCCCCGATCCGGGATGCCTCGTCTTCCGATGCTCATCCGACCGCGACGAGCCGAGCCGTTCGTTGGTCTTCAAGGGTGATCGCACCGCCGCCGAGGAGGCGGTACTGCGCCTGCCGCCGGCCGACCTCAGGGCGTATCTGGAGAGCGCCCGACCGCTGAGCTGAGCGCCTCGGCCGGGCGTCGGGCCGTCCGGCGCGCCCGCACGATACGGCCGCCACCCAGGACCCGGTCGTCGCGGAACACCACCGCCGACTGACCGGGGGTCACCGCCGCCCGCGGGACCGTGAGCGCGAGTCGCAGACGCCGCTCGTCGAGCTCCTCCACGACGGCGGGCGCTGCGCTGGCGCGGTGGCGGAGCTGCACCTGTACGGCGTCACCCGGCTCGGGTGGCGCGGCGAGCCAGCTGGTCTCCTCCACCTCTACCGTTTCGGCGTAGAGAGCCTCGCGGGGGCCCACCACGACCTCACGGGTCGCGGGCCGGATCTCCAGCACGAACATGCGCTCGTCGAACCCGCCGCCCAGCCCGCGCCGCTGCCCGACCGTGAACGCGGCGTAGCCATCGTGGGTCCCGACCCGGGTGCCGTCCAGCGTCACCAGGGGACCGGGCTCCAGCGCGCCGTGGCGGCTCGGGAGGCGCTCGCGCAGCAGGTCCCGGTAGTCGCCGGTGGGCACGAAGCAGATCTCCTGGGATTCCGGCTTGTCGGCCGTGACCAGTCCCAGCTCGCGGGCCCGGGCGCGCACCTCGGGCTTGGTCAGCTCACCCAGGGGAAAGAGGAGGCGGGGCAACAGCTCCGCGGGCAGCCCCCACAGGAAGTAGGCCTGGTCCTTGTCCCGGTCGGCTCCCCGGAAGAGGGCGCTCCCCTCGTTCGAGTGCTCCACGCGCACGTAATGCCCGGACGCGATCCCCCGGCACTCCAGGAGCTCGCCCCGGGCCATGAGGTCCTTGAACTTCGTGTAGGAGTTGCAGCGGACGCAGGGGTTGGGAGTGCGGCCGGCGGCGTACTCGGCGACGAAGTCGTCGATGACGTCGCGCGTGAAGTCCTCCTCCACGTCGAACACGTAGTGGGGGATTCCCAGGCGGTCCGCCACCCGGCGTGCGTCCACGATGCCGTCCAGCCCGCAGCAGGTCTTGCCGTGATCCACGGTGCCGCTGTAGCAGAAGGTCTTCATGGTGACCCCCACCACGTCGTAGCCCCGCTCCACCAGGAGGGCCGCGGCCACGGAGGAGTCCACACCCCCGGACATGGCTACCAGAACCCGATCGCCGGGCCGGGGCGTGGCGCGCTCCAGCGGGGGCTCGGCCCTAGGCATGGACCGGTGCCTCGCGGAGTCGGGCCACCACGCGCACGGTCACGTCGGCCGCCCGCTCGATGTCGTCGGGGGTCGTGTGCCGCGCGAACGAGTAGCGAATGGTGGCCGGGAGGGCGTCTTCACCGTAGAGCGCCTGCAGGACGTGGCTGGCGGCATTGGAGCCGCTGGAGCACGCCGAGCCGCCCGACACCGCCAGCCCCTCCATGTCCAGCGAGACCATGAGCATCTCGGGTGACACGTCAGGCACGCCCACACTGAGGATGTGGGGGGCACGCACGCCGCCGCCGCCGTTCACGTGCAGGTCCGGGATCGCCGCTCGGAGCCGCCCCTCCAACGCCTCGCGCAGGGCCAGCATGCGCGCGGCCGTCTCCTCCTGCTCCGCGACGGCGAGGGTCACCGCTTCGGCCAGCCCCACGGCTCCCGGGACGTCCTGGGTTCCCGGGCGCAGCCCTGCCTCCTGGCCGCCTCCGTGAACGCGGGCGTGCAGCTCGGTGCCGTCGCGCACGAAGAGCGCCCCCGCGCTCTTGGGCCCGTAGATCTTGTGGCCCGTGAGGCTGAGGCAAGCCACCGCTGTCTCGTCCACCCGGACCCGCACCTTGCCCAGGGCCTGCACGGCATCGGTGTGGACCGGCACCCCTCGGCGCTCGGCCAACGCCACGATGTCGGCCATGGGCTGGACGATCCCCACCTCGTTGTTGACCCACATGACCGAGACCAGGCACGGATCCCGGTCCAGGTGGGTCCGCAGAACGTCCAGGTCCGGCGCGCCGCGCGCGTCCACCGGAAGCGTGAGGACCTCGCCTCCGTCGGTCGTCACCGACGCCGCTGCCTCCAGCACCGCCTTGTGCTCCAGCGCGCTGATCACGACCCGGGGCACCTCGCCGCGGGCCCGAACCGCGTCCGCGCGCCCCAGAACCGCCAGGTTGTCGGACTCTGTTCCTCCTCGCACGAAGACGATTTCCCGCCGTCGCGCGCCCAGGGCGTCGGCGATCCGTGAGCGGGCATTCTCCAGGGCCGCCTGTGCCTCGCGCCCCCAGCGGTGCGTAGAGGAGGGATTTCCGAAGCGCTGGTCCAGATACGGCTCCATGGCCGCGCGCACTTCGGCGCGCATGGGCGTGGTGGCCGCGTAGTCGAGATAGAGAGGGTCCATGGATCGGTTTCGTTCGTCTCGGGGGGTGTCTAAGTTACACGCGACGCTCCACCCCGTGCACCCGCCGAGTGAGCGATGACGCGTGCTCCGGCGCCCGGCTGCGGTTCCTGGAGGCCTCATGTCCCGGCAGTCTCCGCCGTTCCCAAGCGGCCGCCCCAGAACCTTCCGAGCCACCGTGCACGGCACCGTGTTCGCGGGTCGGGATCGGCACCTGGCCGGGCTCCACGCCGGCGATCCCCTCGTCCTGGTTCCGGACCCTCCCGGCGGGGAGGAGCCGGAGGTGTGGGTCCACCTGCTCTCCGGCGATCCCGTGGGCCACCTGCCGCCGGAGATCGCCAGTTGGCTGTGGCCCTGGATCGTCGGCGGCGGCCGGGTGGAGGCCCACGCGCTTCAGGTGCACGGCGACGAGACCCCTTCGTGGCGCCGGCTGCTGGTCCAGGTGAAGTGTGACCGGGACGCCGAGGGCTAGAACGACGCCACCGGAAGCGTGCCCAGCGTCTCCCAGGCCAGCGTTTCACGGGTGCGGAAGGGTTCTCCGAAGGCAGCCCGGATCAGCGAGCCGTACGTGGCGCACAGCGCGGTGATCTGGTCCGGAAGCAGGCGTTCGCCGCCGGGGAACACCTCGCCGGCCTGCGTCAGTCCCTGGAACTGGGACTCGTAGGCCGCCAGCGCCTCCAGCTTGCGGGACATCTGAGCGCTGATGTCGACCACGAAGGTCGGCTGCCCGGCGTCTTCCCGGAACGCGGTGGCGTGCACGAGCTTGCTGGGCCGGTGCCGCGTGCCGGCGGCGTCGAAGTTGGTGAGGCCGGCCAGGAAGCAGGCGTCGTGAGCGAGTTGCGCGGCCACCCTGTGGTCGGGATGCCGGCCCTCGCGCCAGTGGGTGATCACCACCCGCGGTCGCAGCTCCCGGATGAGCTCCGCCAGCACGCGCCGCGCTTCCAGTGTGTTCTGCAGGTGACCGTCCGGTAGCCCGGCGTTCCGTCGCTCCGCCAGGCCCAGGATCTCCGCCGCACGTTCCGCTTCACGGGCGCGGATCGCGGGTGTGCCCCGCGTGCCCAGCTCCCCCCGGGTGAGATCCACCACGCCCACGCGCTCGCCCGCGTCGGCGGACTTGGCCAACGCTCCCCCACACAGGAGCTCGGCGTCGTCGGGATGCGCGAAGACCCCGAGCACGTCGAGGGGCTCAGGCATGGGGCACTCCTGAATGGGATGGAGGGGAAGGGCGAGCGCACCTGACGTTCGCCAGGGGTCACTCGGCCCGCAATGCCTCCACCGGCTCGAGACGGGCGGCCCGGTAGGCCGGCAGGATGCCGAAAACCACCCCGGTGAGACCCGCCGTGCCCAGGGCCGCGATCACCGACCAGATGGGGATCTTGGCCGGCACCGGGGTGAAGTGGGCCACCACCCACGCCAGCGCGCCCCCCAGGATCATGCCGGCGGCACCTCCCAGCATGGTGAGTACCCCCGCCTCCACCAGGAACTGCCAGAGGATCTCCCGCCGGGTGGCGCCTACCGCCTTGCGGATGCCGATCTCGCGAGTCCGCTCGGTGACCGAGATGAGCATGATACCGATGACGCCCACGCCACCCACCATGAGCCCCGCCGACGACAGCGCCAGCATGACCAGGAAGAAGACGCCGGTGAGCTGGTTGAAGCTCTCGATGAGCTGGGCCGACGCCACCAGCGCGAAGTTGTTCTCGTCGCGGGGCCCGAGACCGCGCATGGAGCGGAGGGCGCCGATCACCTGATCCTGGGCCTGCGACATGCCGACCCCCTCTCTGGGCACCACCTGGATCTGCGCCTGCTCGCGCGACGCCTTCAGGCGCTTGAAGCCGGTGGAGTAGGGAAGAAAGATCAGGTGGTCCACGATGTTGGTGAAGATGTTCTCGTCCGGCTCGAAGACGCCGATGACCCGGAAGTCGTCGCGCACTCCCCGGAAGGGGCTGGACAGGCGCACGGTCTTGCCGATGGGATCTCGCTGGCCGAAGAGGTCCTCGGCCAGCGCCTTCGTGATCACGATCACCGAACGAGATTCCCGCACCTCGGCGGGAGTGAAATCCCTGCCCGCCACGAAATCGCCCTGGGCGTAGCGCGGCCACCCCGCCGACAACCCCTGCGTGGTGACGCCGTCCAACGACTGCCCCTCGAAGTCCACGTTGGTGGACAGGTTGTAGCTGTAGAGCGCCTCCTCGATGGCCGGCAGACGGGCGACCCGCTCGGCTTCTTCGGGCGTGATCTCCGGCTTGTTCCACCACGGAGGGCGCGAGTCTCCCACCGAGATCCGCACCGCGGTGAAGTCGAAGCGCATCACGGAGAAGTTGCTCGGCCCCGCGGACTGGAAGGCGTCGAGCACGCTGGACCGGACCCCGGTGATCAGCGCCGCCATGGTCACCACGACCGACACGCCGATGCCGACGCCGAGAATGGTGAGGCTCGCCCGGATCTTGTTGGCCCGGATGGCGTCGAGGGCGATGCGCACACCCTCGAAGAGCGTGGCGAGACTCGCGGCCTGCGAGGACGCCCGGGGTCCCGGGGTGGGGGTCGTGGAGCTCATGATCCTACTCGTACCGGAGGGCGTCCACGGGATTCATCTTCGACGCCCGCGCGGCCGGGTAGACGCCGGCGATGATCCCCACGGTGGTCCCCAGCAGGATGCCGAGGGTCACCCAGCGTGGCGCCACGGCGGCCGGCAGCGGCGACACGGCCCGCACGAATCCGGTGAGGAGGATGCCGATGCCCACACCGGCCAACGCCCCCACCGTGGACAGCGTCGCCGACTCGATGAGCACCTGCGTGAGGATGTCCCTTCGCCGCGCGCCGATGGCCTTGCGCACCCCGATTTCGCGGGTCCTCTCCATGACCGACACCAGCATGATGTTCATGATGACGATGCCGCCCACCACCAGCGAGATGGCCACCAGTCCGGGGAGCGCCGTGAACAGGATCGGCCGAGATGCGGTCCCAGAAGCTCAGCGAATCGTCGGCGGTCTCGGCCGAGAAGTCGTTGGATTGCGCGGGCCGTAGCCGGTGGCGCACGCGCATGATCCCCTCCACCTCGGCCTGGGCGTCGCGGACCTGGCTCGGGTCCAGCGTCTGGATCATGATGTTGCTCACGGTACTGCGGTTGGCCGACGAGCCCCGGATGGGCGAGCGCGCCGGCGCGATCAGCAGGTTGTCCAGCGATTGACCGAAAAGGGATCCCTGCTCCTCGAGGATCCCCACGACGCGGTAGGGAAAGCCCCGGACGCGCACCGAATGGCCCAGGGGGTCCACGCCCTCGAAGAGCACGTCGGCGGTCTGTGATCCCAGCACCACCACCGGCACGCCACGCTCGGCCTCCTGCTGCGAGAAGGCGCGCCCGCGCTCCACCTGCCAGTCGCGGATGACGAACATCTCCGGGCTGATGGCGGCCATGCGCACGTTGGACACGGTCCGTCCGTTGTCCGCCACCACCTCTCCACCCAGGTCGTTCTGCACGCCGACCCGGGCCGGGATCGTGAGGTTGTCGCGCACGGCCTGGGCGTCTTCGAAGGTGAGCAGGGGTCGGCGCAGCCGGGCTCGCCACTCCTCGGCGTCGGTGTTGAAGTTGACCTCGGGCCACCGCCGCAGCGTTACGGTGTTGATGCCGAAGACCTGCGAGGAGAAGTCCTCCTTGATGTAGCGATCCATGCCCTCGACGATGCTCACCACCACGATGAGGAACATGACGCCGATGATCACGCCCAGCAGGCTGAAGAAGCTCTTCAGCTTCTGCGAGACGATCTGCGTCATCGCCAGGCGGACCCCTTCCCAGAGCTGCATGGGCCCGCTCCTCAGCCCTCGGGCGTGGCGGTGGTCTCGCTGGTGCGGGCGCTCTCCCGCTGGACGGGGTCGCCGTCCCGGAGCTGACGGATGGTCTGATACGGTCCGGACACGACCGTGTCGCCGACCTCGACCCCCGACAGGATCTGGAAGTACTCGCGGCCGGCGATCCCCACCTTCACCGGGACGAACGTCACGGTCCCGTTCTGCACGCGGAAGACGCCCTCCACCTCGGTGCTCGGCTCACCCTCTTCAGTCGTGGGCGTGTCCAGCGTGTCGGCCGCGGTGGAGTCTTCCCGCACCGTAAGGGCGATGATGGGCACGGCCAGGGCATCGGAGGCCACGTCGGTGACGATCTCGGCCGTCGCGGACAGATCGGGACGCAGCACGGCATCGGTGGGGTCCAGGGTGAGGACGACCTCGAAGTCGATGGCGGCCTGCTGCCCGCTGGCCTGCTGCTCCGACGGCGGGCGGATCGCCGAGTTGCCAATCTCCGTGATACGGCCGCTGAAGACCCGGTCCGGGAACGCGTCGATGTCGACGCTGGCCGAGTCGCCCAGGCTCAGTTGGGGCACGTCCGTCTCGTCCACCTGCACCACGACCTCCACCACCGACAGGTCGCTGATGGTGAGTACGAGGCTGCCGGCGTTGTTCATGGTCCCCACGATGACCGTCTCGCCCTCGTCCACGTTGAGGCGCGTGACCTTTCCGGCCATGGGCGCCGTGATGATGGTCTTGGACAGCCGGTCCTGGGCCTCCGCCAGCGAGGCTTCGGCCTGCTCGACGCCGAAGCGGGCGGCCTGGGCATTGGCCTGGGCGACTTCGAGGTCCGTCTGCGCGTCGTCGACCTGCTGACGGCTGACCAGCAGGGAGTCACGGGCCCACAGCGCGCGGATGCGGTCGTACTCCCGCTGCGACCGGGCCAGGTTGGCGCCCTGCTGCGTCGCCTGTGCCCTGGCCTGCGACAGCGCGGCCTCGGCGCGGGAGCGCGCGGCGTCGAGCTGGGTGCGATCCAGCCTCAGCAGAATCTGGCCCTCCTTCACGTCGTCTCCCTCGTCCACCTCCAGCGAGGCCACCCGGGCCGACACGTCGGAGCTGATGTCCACGGAGCGGCGCGCGCGGATGTTGCCGCTGGCCGTGACCGTCGCCACGAGGTTGCGACGACCCACGGTCTCCATACGCACCTCCGGACCCCGCCCGCCGTTCCGGGAGAGGCTCAGCGCGAAGGCGGTTCCGAGCACCGCCACCACACCGATCCCAACCAGGGCCTTCATTCGTCCGGTCATGTCTCTACGCGTCTCGTCGTTTCGAGTGTGTGGGGTCGGGTCAGGGCGTGCGGAGGGAACGGCCCACGACGGCTTCCAGCGCCGTCAGGGCGTCGTGATAGCCGTACACGGCGTTCAGGAGGTCCCGATCCGCCTGGACCTTCACCGTTTCCGCCTCCACCAGGTCGAGGAAAGGGATGAATCCCAGGCGGTAGCGCTCGCGGGCGAGACGCAGTTGCTCGTCGGCCAGGTCCTGGTTGCGTCGCTCCAGCTCCGCGCTCCGGTAGGCGGTACTCACCTGGGCGAGCTGGATGGAGACGTCGGCCTCCAGGGCGAGCTCCTCCTCTCGCACCTGATACTCCGCGTCCTCCTTCTGGGCCTGGGCCGCTTCGAGGTCGCGCTGCCGCCCGAGACCCTGGAAGACGGGGATGCTGAGCGACAGCGACATCGACGGCGGGTTCCGCTCGAAGTTGAACGGGAAGACGTTGTTGTTGGAGATGATGGACGCCCGGTCCTCGTCGGT
Source organism: uncultured Gemmatimonadales bacterium (assembly GCA_963809895.1). Taxonomy (GTDB): domain Bacteria; phylum Gemmatimonadota; class Gemmatimonadetes; order Longimicrobiales; family Gaopeijiaceae; genus Gaopeijia. The sequence goes on from CAWELD010000003.1 coordinate 459,707, forward strand.
GAAGGCGTAGCGCGTGCAGTCCTGGGCCGGGAGGGGATCGGCCAGACGGCTGTAGAGCTCGTTGGTGAACTGGCACTGCTGGATCGCCGACGAGACCTGCGCCTGCGCCTGGGCGATGAGATAGCCGGTGTTGCTCGCCTTGCGTGTGAAGCCGCTCCATCCGGCGCTCATGGAGAGCGACGGCAGGTAGGCGGTCTTGGCCATGCGCACCCCGACACCGGCGGCGTCACGGCTCCGTCGGCGGCTCTCCAGCGTGGGATTGTCGGCCATGGCCATGTCCAGGAGCTGGTCCTCGGACCAGGTGGGCTCCTGGACCTGGAACTCCGTGGTCAGGGTGACGTCCCGGTGGAGGTCCACGCCCAACTGCTGCAGGAGTCGGAGACGCGCCGTCTGGGCGCCGTTCTGGGCCTGTAGCAGCGACACCTCCGCCCGTCCCACCTGCACCTCGGCCTGGCGGACGTCCAGCGGGGTGGCGGTGCCGACCTCGGCCTGCCCCTGGGCCAGTCGCAGGTTGAAACGGGCGCGCTCGAGCTCCTGCTGCGCCAGGTCGACCCCGTCCCGTTGACGGAGCGCCTCGAGATAGGCCTGGGTGACCTGGGTCTGGAGATTGATCCGGGCGATGGAGATCTGGGCGTCGGTGGCTGCCAGCGACGCCTTGGCCTGCGAGGGGGCCAGGAGCGTGCGGCCACTGAGCTGGTAGTTGAGCCCCACGTTGTAGGAGCTGAAGTAGTACGATGGCTGCCCGCCGAAACCCAACTCGTCCAGGGTGATGCTCCCCAGGCGCTGCTGGCCTGCGCCCTGCCACGACACGCCTCCACCCAGCGAGGCGCTGGGAGCCAGCGCGCCATAGGCGGATCGCAGGTCCCATTCCGCGACGCTACGATCGTTGCGGGTCGCCTGAAAGCCCGGGTTGTTGGCCCGGGCGAGCTCCAGCGCGCGATCGAGGGAGAGGTCCTCGGACCCGGTCTGGGCGGTGGCAGGGGCGGGGGTGGTGAGGAAGACGAGAGCGAGGAGCGAGAGTACGCTGGTAGCGCGCACGCGTCGCGAGGTATCCACGATGGATTCTCCGGCGGCGAGAGTCGGGGCTTCTGGAGTTGTGGGGCGGGCCCGGAGGGGAGGGGTTCGGCCTCCCGCCCGTACGGGCCCGGCCCTGGCGCGGTTTCGCGCTCCGGGCGTCCTGGGTCCGTCCAACGGTACGCGCGGGCGCTCGGGATTCTTCAGCGCGCCGAATCGGAGGCGCGAGCCATCAGTTCGGCGTGCGCTCGGCGCGGTAGCCGCGGGAAGGGATTTCCACACGCAGGACCCGGCCCTGATCGTCGAGCCAGACCTCGTGGAGTCGGTCGCCTCCTTCGAGCCTGACGTGGCGCACCTGGAGCTGTTCCCGACCCAGCCTGAACGGCTCGACCTCCGCCGAGGCGACCTTCAAGCGGTACTGGGCGCCCGACAACGGCTCGATGACCATGAGGTCGGCGCCGGGCTTCTCGGCGAGCTTGGAGACGAAGTAGTAGAGGAAGGCCACGTCCCGTTCCAGGATGACGGTGCCCGGGCCTGCCCGGAACTCCTTCTGGGACTCGCCCTCCTGCGACGTCGTGCGGCTCACGAAGCGGTTCCCCTGCAGGAAGCCGGCGACCTTGGCCGTGCTGGCGCCGGTCATGTCGTTGTTGTAGGCCGACGGCGCCAGTGCCGGCGTGGCCTGCAGCACCGGTCGCATCTGCGTGGTCTCGCCGTCGCGGCGGATCTCGATCTCGGCGGTGGCCAGGATGCGGGCGTCGTCGCCCACGCCCTGACGTTGGATGGTGAACCGCTCGGTTCCGGCATCGCTGCCGTCCAGGAAGAGCGTGAAGCTCCCCTCGTCGAGTACCGCGGCCTGCGATGCGGCTTGCGCGGGGGCGAGGGCGGCGAGGACGAGCGAGAAGAAGAGCCCCGGAACGGGCGAGAGGCCGGTTCGACGCATGATTCTCCTTCCGATGGGTGGGAGCGTGCGGGAACCCGGAATGTGTGGCTTTGCTACACCTCGTGGAAAGGGCGAGGTCCGCCGTCAGCGCCGCAGCGCCGACTCCAGGGTCTCCACCCAGCGGCGAAACACGGACTCGCCCGTGAGGGCGGAAGCCGCCGACGGGAAGCCGATCACGCCACGGGACCCCGGCGGGGGTGTGGGGCTGCGGCCCTGCGTGTACCTTCGAAGCGCCCCGGCGTCTGGTGGCGCGTCTTCCAGGGTATCGGTGATCACGCGCTCGGGCGCGAGATGGAGAAGGACAGACGTCTCCAACTCGCCGGCGTGCTCCGGGCCCGGCGCACCCGAGAGGAGGTCGCTCACATCGATGCCATACAGGTCGAAGACCGTGGTCCGGGACTCGGAGGTGAGTGCCATGAGCAGCGCATCCATGTGGGCTTCGGAGCGGTGCGCCGAGATGATGACGAACTCGGAGAATCCGTGATCCTCCCAGGCCGCCAGGAGTTCGTTCACCGCACGGTGCAGCGTCTTGCGCCTCAATCCCGCGGTGCCGGGGAACGCCTCGGATCCCGGCAGGTTCACCCCATAGGGGAAGGCCGGCGCCCGCAGGATCCCCAGGCGCTCGGAGAGACTGGCCGCCACGCAGCGGGCGATGAAGGTGTTGGACCCCATGGGCAGGTGCGGGCCGTGCTGTTCCAGCGCGCCCACTGGCAGCAGAAGCCGGGAGTCCCGGGCGAGCTGTCGTGCCACCTCGGGCCACGGCAACCGGTCCAGGCTTCGGCCGTCGTCGAGATCGTAGTCCGTCATCGTTCGTACTCCGGGGGGCGCTCGTGAGCCGGGCGCGCGTGCTGTCCGCCCTGCCGTGGGCGTCGCTTCTGGCGGTGGCCGCCTGGGCCCGTTGGCCGCACCCGGGCTGGCTCGTGGCCGCAGCGGGCTGCGCCGTCGCCGCGCTGCTGCTCGGCGCGGCGCGCGGGCGCCGCACCGCCGCCGGGCTGATCCTCGTGCTGGCCGCCGTGGCCGTCGGCTTCTGGGCCGAGGGCCGGGACTCGGCACTGGCGAGGGACTTCCAGGGCTATTGGGCGGATCGCGAGACCCAGGTGTTCGAGACGCTGGGCCAGGAGCTCTCGCAGGTTCTCGACCGCGCGACCCTCGCCGCCACCACACTGGCGGAGAGCGCCGCCGGCGGCAACACCCCGGACCGCTCGGAGGTGGTGGGCATTCGCCGCTCGTCGGGGATGGCCGCCGTCGCGGTCTACGACGGGATGGGGCGTCTGCGAACCTGGGACGGTGTGCACCGCGGGCCCGTACCCGAAGAAGTCCAGATGGGACAGGTTCGGTACCGGTACGGCGAGCGTCCGCTGGTGAGCTACTTCTACGTCACCGTCCCGGTGGACGGTGGCGGCACCGCGGTGGCGGCCCTCCTGCTGCGGGCCGACCTGCCCACCGGGAGCCGCGGCAGTCGGGATTTCGTTTCGGGGATCCGGGAACACACCGGCGAGTCCATTCGCATCACCTCGGCGGACCGGGCCCAGAGCGACGACGTCTTCGACTACCAGTGGGAAGGCGAGGTCCTGTTCTCGGTGTCGCTGGATCGCCCCGGCGAGGCGGCTCGCCGGGCGGACTACCTGGCACAGGCGCGCTCGTGGGTGGTCCTTCTCCTGGCGATGGGGTGGCTGTTGACCGGACTGGGAGCCGCCGGCGGCCCGCATCGGGGCTGGGGGGCCGCGTCGGTGGGTCTGGGATTGGCCCTGCTGGTGCCGGTGACTGCGCTGCCGGGCCTCGACAGGGTCGGATCTCCGGCCGACGTCCTGCTCCCGGGTGGCCTCACCCTGGCCCGTCTGGTGCTGATCGTAGGGGCCGGCGTAGTGGCGGCGGGGGCGCTGCGGGCGTCCAACCTGTGGAACGCTCGGGCGCCGGGGGCGGTGATTGCGGTGGCCGCGGGATTCCCGCTTCTGGTCCGGATCGGGTCGGGCGGTGCCTCCAGCGGCTTCCTGGCCGGGGCAGAAGCGCCCTGGCTCGTGTTCACCATCACGCTGGCCGGCGCCCTGGGCCTGGTGGCCTGGGCGGCGCTGGCGGCGGGACGGCGTGAAGGCCGGCGCCGCGTGCGCGTGACCCTCGGTGTGGCGACGACGGTGCTCCTGTCGTTGGGCGCCGCGTGGTGGGCGGTGCGGCGGCCCGGCCTACCCGCGTGGGCCTTGTCGGCGTGGGCGCTCCCGCTGTGGCTCCTCCTGCCGGCCGGTCCCAGGAAGGGCGGGCGGGGGGCGTTTCTGGCGTGGATGCTCGCGCTGCTCCTCGGCACCTCCGCGACCTTGCCGTGGGCCTGGGGATCGCGCATTCGAGCGCGCATGGCGGTGGCGGAGGTCCAGTTGGACCGTCTGGGCACTTCTGTGGACCCGTACCTCCAGTTCCTGTTGGAGCGTACCGCGGCCGCGGTGGACTCCCTGGACGCCCAGGGCACCGTCGCGGTGGAGCTCCTCTACGAGGCGTGGCGCCAGGGAGGGCTCGCCGACGCGGGATATCCCGTGTGGCTGACCCTGTGGTCGCCGGCGGACTTTCCGTCTCCCGAGCTGCGCATCGGGTTCGGCTCGCTTCCGCGGCCCGCCGTGGCCGCCAGCGCGCTGGATTCGGCCCGGGCGTCGGGCCAGGCGCAGGTGCAGCGCTTCGAACTGGCCGATGCCCACTACCTGCTGACCGTTCCTCTCCCCGGCGGGCGTGTCGTTACGGGCGTGGTACCGCCGCTGCGAGGTGCGGGGGGCGGGGCGTCGTTGCTGGGACCGCTCTTCGGAAGCCTGTCGCCGGCGGCCGCCGAGCCCATCACGCTGATCCCTGCGCTGGCGAGCGATTCGGTGCGGCAGCGCGACTCCTTGCGCTGGGTGCACCTGGACGGCGGATGGCAGGGGGAGCTGGCGCTGACCTATCCGGGCACCTTGTACCACGCCCACTACCGGGTCGCTCTCCCGGGGGCCATGGTCACCGTCGCCCGCGCCACGTTGATCCTGGCGTTGGCGGCGCTGCTCTTTGCCGTCCTCTGGGGCGTGGGTCGGACCCTCGGCGACCGTGAGGGCCGCTGGGGGGTCGACGCGCGCAAAGCGCTGTCGTCGTTCCGGGCGCGGGTGACGCTGGCGCTGTTCGGCTTCTTCGCCCTCTCGAACCTGATCTTCGGAAGCCTGGCCTACCGCACCCTCGCCGGGGCGTCACAGCGCGCGGCCAGGGTCCTGTCGGAACGGGCCGTGGACGACGCCTCGGGGACCTATTTCGAGGTGCAGGGAGAGGTCCACCTCCTGTCACGCCTGGTGGGTTCGGACCTGCTGGAATACCGGCGTGGTGAACTTCTCGAGGGTTCGGTGGAGGAGTTGGTGGAGCTGGGCCTGTACGAGGGCTGGGTGCCCTACGACGTCTACCAGGGTCTGAGCTCTCGAGAGACGCTGCGAGAGGTGTCCACCACCGATCTGGGGACCTGGGAGTACGTCACCGCCTACCGCCGCTTGCCGGATCCCGACGGCGACATCCTGGCCGCGCCCGTGCCGCTCATCGCCGGCGCCACGGCGGTGCGCAGTCGCGAGGTGGCGCACCTGCTGGGCCTGGCGGTGCTGCTCGGCGGTGCCCTGTCGCTGGGGCTGGCGCTCCTGGTGGGGCGCGCGCTCACGCGGCCCATCCAGACCCTGCGGGTGGCGTCCGAGCGCGTCGGCAGTGGAAACCTGCGGGTGCGTCTCCCCGCGGGCCGGGCCGACGAGTTCGGGGCCGTCTTCGATGCCTTCAACCGCATGGTGCGACGCCTGCGTGGGGCTCGCCGGGACCTGGTGCGCACCACCCGGCGCACCCAGGCGATCGTGGACGACGCGGCCACGGGCGTCCTGGCCTTCGACGCCGAGGGTGCCGTGACCCTGGTCAACCCGCGTGCGCGGGAGCTTCTCCACCTGCCCCTCACCGTGGGCCGGCGACTCCCCGAGGCCGAGGGTGCCGGTGGGGAGTTCGTGCGCTGGGTCGAGCTCTACTTCCGCGACGGGCTCCGCGAGGCCGCCACGGAGCTCCAGTCCGGCGAGCGGCGCATCCGGGCTCGAGCGCGCCGTATCGGCCAGGACAGCCCCGCGGGGGCGGTGGTGAGCCTCGAGGACGTGACCGACGAGCTGCGCACGGAGCGGGTGCTGGCCTGGGGTGAGATGGCGCGACAGGTGGCGCACGAGGTCAAGAATCCCCTCACCCCCATCAAGTTGAGCGTGCAGCACATTCGTCGGGCCTGGGAGGATCGTCGGACCGACTTCGACGCCATCCTGACCCGTAACGCCGACGCCATGCTGCGGGAAATCGACCGGCTGGCCGCCATCGCCACGAGCTTCTCGCGCTTCGGCGCTCCCCGCGCCGCCGGCGAACAGCCGCTGGGCCCGGTGAGGCTTCCGGAGATCGTCGCCGAGGTGATGGCGCTCTATTCCACCGGCGAGGGCCCCATCCGCTTCGTGGCGGATCTGCCTGCCGACCTGAGCCCGGTGGCCGCCCGCGGCCCCGAGGTCAAAGAGGTGCTGGTGAACCTGCTGGAGAACGCGCGGGCCGCCATCAGGGAGGGGGGTACCGTCCTGGTCCAGGGGTTCGTCGAGGGAGACCGGGTCGCGCTCCGGGTCGTGGACGACGGCACGGGGATCCCCGAAGCCATGCTCTCCAGGGTGTTCGAGCCCCACTTCTCCACGCGCTCCACCGGAACCGGACTGGGATTGGCCATCGTCCAGCGTCTGGTGGATGCCTGGGGGGCCAGCGTGACCGTGGAGAGCGAGGAAGGGGAGGGTACCATCGCCACGCTGCGCTTCAGGCCCTGGCGGGAGACCGTCGCCGACGGCGACAGGGGTGGCCCCGAGCATGACGATACGCGAAATTGAAAGACTCGCAGCCCTCCCCCCCGACCCATACTCAGACCCCTGGATTCGCTGGATTTCTCTCGCTGGATCGAGGATCGCGCGCGGCCTCTCGTGGAGCGTTGGCTCGCCGAGGTGGAAGGCCGTGATGCCGCGTGGAACGACGGCGTGCACGAGCTCATGGAGGCCTTCATGGAGCTCTTTCTGGAGTTGTTGCCGGCGTGCCTCGGCCCCCTGCGGGACCAGACCGATCCCCTGTGGCTGCAGACGGCGGAGCTGTTCGGCTCCTTCGCGGCGCAGCGAGGCCTGGCGGCGGGAGAGGTGATCGAAGAGTTCCAGGTGCTCCGGGAAGCCGTCATCCGGCTGCTGTGGGCGGATCCGCCCGCCGTGGCGTCCAACCGCACGGCGCTGCGCGAGGCCCTCCGTCTGAACCGCGTCCTGGACCGCGGCGTGACCCAGGCCTCGGTCGGTCACACCGACGCGCTCTTCTTCGCTCTCTTCCAGGGCTCGGGGGTACCGGAGCACCTCACCGACGACGCCCGCTACGAGATCCGGAACCAGCTCCAGGCCGTCCGCAAGGAGCTCAGGATCATCAGGGGGGCGGTGGGGATCCGCTGACACCTTTGGGGAGAGGACGCATGCAGGATCCCGAGGCCCGACTGGCTCCGCCGACCGGTGACATGCCTCCGGAGGACTTCCGGCGTTTCGGTCACGAGGTGGTGGACTGGATCGCCGAATACCTGGCCCACGTGGAGGACCTGCCGGTCTTTCCCGACATCGAGCCGGGGTGGGTGCGGGAGCGCCTCCCCGACGCTCCGCCGGAGTCGGGCGAGGCGATGGGCGCCATGCTCGACGACTTCCGCCGGGTCATCGTGCCGGCCACGACCCACTGGAACCACCCGTCCTTCCACGCCTACTTCTCCGTCACCGGCTCGGGTCCGGGGATCCTGGGCGAAATGCTCTCCGCCGCGCTCAACATCAACGCCATGGTGTGGCGCTCGTCTCCGGCGGGCACGGAGCTCGAGGAGCACACCCTCGATTGGTGGCGACAGATGCTGGGCCTGCCGGATGCGTTCCTCGGGACCATCAACGACACGGCCTCCAGCAGTTCTCTGATCGCGCTGGCGGCGGCCCGGGAGGCCGGGTTGCCCGAAGCACGCCGGGACGGCCTCTTCGGCGCACCTCGCGCACGGATCTACTGCTCGGCCGAGGCCCACTCCTCCATCGACAAGGCCGGCGTGGTGCTGGGCTTCGGCCGCAGCGGCGTGCGCCGGGTGGCGGCGGACGACCGGTTCCAGATGGAGCCCGACGCGCTGCGGGCGGCGATCCGTGACGATGTGGAGGCCGGCGTGCGCCCACTTGCCGTGGTGGCCACGGTGGGCACCACCTCCACCACCAGCGTGGACCCGGTGGACGCCATCGCCGACATCGCCGGGGAGCACGGCATGTGGCTCCACGTGGACGCGGCGTATGCCGGTCCCGCGGCGGTGGTTCCCGAGCTCTCACACCACTTCAACGGCTGGGAGCGGGCCGACTCCATCGTGGCGAACCCCCACAAGTGGCTCTTCACACCGGTGGATTGCTCGGTCCTGTACTGCCGGCGTCCCGACATGCTGCGGGCCGCCTTCAGCCTCACTCCCGAGTACCTGAAGACCAGGGAGCAGGGCGTCGGCACCAACCTCATGGACTACGGCATCGCGCTGGGCCGCCGGTTCCGGGCGCTCAAGCTCTGGTTCGTGCTGCGGTACTTCGGACGAGAGGGCATCATCGCCCGCATCCGCGACCACGTGCAGATGGCCGACGAGGTGGCTGGCCGGATCGAGGGGGCTCCCGGCTGGGAGAGGGTCGCGCCGCACCCCTTCAGCACCGTGGTGTTCCGGTATGCGCCGGAGGGGGTCGCGCCGGAGGAGCAGGATCGATTGAACGAGGAGATTCTGGAACGGGTCAACCGCTCGGGCGAGGCCTTCCTCTCCCACTCGAAGCTGGGAGGGCGGACGGTGATCCGCCTCGCGGTGGGGAACCTCAAGACCACCCGGGAGCACCTCGAGCGCACCTGGCAAGCGCTCCAACGGGCAGCGGCGGCGCTGGTCCGGGACGTGTCCGACCCGGCCGCCGGGGGCGGCAGCTCAGCGTCCTGAGCGGCCTCCGTCGTGCCGGCGGAGCCTCTCCTCCAGATCGTCGCCCTTGGGCAGCGCCAGGGCCATGACCAGGACCGCCGCGCCGGCCAGCGCGGCGCCGGCCGCCACGTCGCCGGAGACCAGGATCATCATCCCTCCCAGGAGCCCCACGGCCTCTCGGAGCGCCATGCCCACCAGGGTGCCCGAGAAGTGCGCCCGTACGATGGCTTCCCGATCGGCGTGAGCGGGGCCCCGCCGGATCCGTCGCTCCAGGGCGCGCGCCGTGCCCAGGAAGACGATGGCGATCACCACTACGATCCCCCGGAGCAGCGGTGTGGTGGCCATATAGGGCGTCGTCGCCCCCCGCATGACGAGAAACGACGCCACCCCGGCCAGGAGGATGACTCCCCCGGCCAGGGTGGCGGTGATGACGAGCTCGACCCGCAGCGGGCCAGCCACGTCGTCGTGGCTCAAGCTTCCCGGATCTCCTTCACCAGTCCGCTCATGGCGGCCTTGGCGTCGGAGAAGAACATCATGGTCTTGTCCATGTAGAAGAGCGGGTTGTCGATCCCGGCGAATCCGGGGCTCAGGCTCCGCTTGATGACGATGACGTTCTTGGCCTTGTCCACGTCCAGGATGGGCATGCCCGCGATGATGGAGTCGGGATTGCGCGCCTCCGGGTTCACCACGTCGTTGGCCCCCACGAGCAGCACCACGTCCGTTCGCGAGAAGTCGTCGTTGATCTCGTCCAGGTCGTAGAGCTTGTCGTAGGGCACGTCGGCCTCGGCCAGGAGCACGTTCATGTGCCCCGGCATGCGGCCCGCCACCGGGTGGATGGCGTACTTCACGTCGATGCCCCGGTCCTCCAGCAGGTCCATGGCCTTCTTGAGCTCGTGCTGAGCCTGCGCCACGGCGAGCCCGTAGCCCGGCACCACGATGACGGACTGGGCGTAGGCCATGACCATCGCCGCCTGTTCCGCGTCGACGCTGCGCACGGGCTTGTCACCGGACGACACCGCCGCCTTGGCGCCCTCGGTCCCGAAGGCTCCGAAGGCCACGTTGGCCAAGGACCGGTTCATGGCCTTGCACATGAGCATGGTGAGGAACAGCCCGGCGGCGCCCACCAGGGCCCCGGAGATGATCAGCACCATGTTGCCGATGATGAAGCCCGCCGCCGAGGCGGCCAGCCCCGAGTACGAGTTCAACAAGCTGATCACCACCGGCATGTCCGCGCCCCCGATGGGGATCACGAGCAGGATCCCCAGGAGGAGCGAGAGGATGGTGAAGATCAGGAAGACCGTGAGCGGGGTGAGGGATCCCAGGGGATAGGCGATGGAGATGACCACGCCCAGCACCAGGATCCCCAGGAAGATCAGCGCATTGAGGGTCTTCTGCAGCGGGTAGGTCACCGGGTTGCCGGTCACCATGCCGTTGAGCTTTCCGAAGGCCACGAAGCTTCCGGAGAAGGTCACACCGCCGATGAGCATGGACAGGGCGATGGTGACACCCGCCGCCAGGTCCATGCTGGTACCGGCGTGGTGGAGCCGGGTGAACTCCGCGGCGGCCACCAGCGCCGACGCGCCACCTCCGAAGCCGTTGAAGGCGCCGACCATCTCGGGCATGGAGGTCATCTTCACGGTCCGCGCGGCGACGGCCCCGATCAGGCCACCGACGACGATCCCGATGAGGATGCCGGTCCAGCTGACGATCTGGTTGTCCACCAGCGTGGCCACGATGGCCAGGAGCATGGCTGCGGCGGCCAGCGCATTTCCTTGACGGGCCGTGGCGGGCGACTGCATGCGCTTGAGACCCACCACGAACAGGATGGCGGAGAGGAGGTAAGCCAGCTCCACCCAGGTCGAGAGATCCATTCTCTAGCCTCTCTTCTATCGCGATGGGGTCAGTTTTTCTTGAACATGTGGAGCATGCGGTCGGTGACCATGAAGCCACCCACCACGTTGATCGTGGCCATGGCGATGCCCACCACGCCCAGCACCTCCACCAGCATCGTGTCCGCCTGCGCCGACACCACCAACGCGCCGATGATGGCGATTCCGCTGATGGCGTTGGCCCCGGACATGAGGGGGGTGTGGAGCGTCGGTGGCACTTTGCCGATGACCTCGCGTCCGGCCAGGGTGGCCAGGACGAAGACGTACAACCCGATCAGCATCTCTCCCATGGAGATCTCCTCGCTCAATCGGCCGAAGGCGCGGCAGCGAGCCGCTCCTTCGTGGGCTCATGTCGGACCTCGCCTCCGTGGGTGAGGCAGGACGGGCCCAGGATATCGTTCTCGAAGTCCAGCTTGAGGTTGCCCTCGTCGACCATCTCCAGGAGGAGCATGGCGATGTTGCGGGCGTACATCTGGCTGGCGTGTACCGGCAGGGTCGCCGGCAGGTTCAGGGGTCCCATGACCTTCACGCCATGGACCTCCACCACCTCGCCGGGCTTGCTGCCCGCACAGTTGCCGCCCGACGCCGCGGCCAGGTCCACGACCACCGAGCCGGGGCGCATGCTCTTCAGCATCTCCTCGGTGATGAGCAGCGGAGCGTCTCGCCCAGGGATCTGCGCCGTGGTGATGACCAGATCGGTGTCGTGGACGTGGCTCGCGATGAGCTCCAGCTCCCGCTGGTGCTGCTCTTCGCTCAGCTCCTTGGCGTAGCCCCCCTCGCCCTCGGCCGACACGTCGTGCTCTGTCTCCAGGAAGGTGGCGCCCAGGCTTTCCACCTGCTCTTTCACGGCCGGACGCACGTCGAAGGCTTCCACCTTGGCCCCCAGACGCCGGGCCGTGGCGATGGCCTGCAGCCCCGCGACGCCCGCGCCCAGTACCATGACCTTGCCGGGCCGGATGGTGCCGGCCGCGGTCATGAACATGGGCAGGAACTTGTCCAGGTTGTCTGCGCCCATGAGCACGGCCTTGTAGCCGGCCACCGTGGCCTGTGACGACAGGGCGTCCATGCGCTGCGCCCGCGTGGTCCGGGGCACGAGCTCCATGGAGAAGGAAGTGAGGTTGTGGTCCGCCATGCCCTGGACGATGTCCAGGTTGGCGAACGGGGACATGAAGCCGATGATCACGGTGCCCTCGGCGAAGCCCGCTACCTCGTCCATGGTAGGGGGCTGGACCTTCAGGACCACCTCGGCCCCGGAAAGCACCGAGGAGGCGTCGCCCAGCCGGGCACCCGCCTCCTCGTATTCGGCGTCCGCGTAGCGGGCCGAGACGCCCGCTCCCGCCTGGACGGCCACCTCCAGGCCGTGTTTTTCCACCAGCTCCCGTACGAGAGAGGGAACCAGCGCCACCCGGCGTTCGCCGGGCCGCGTCTCTGCGAGGACGGCGACCTTCATGGGCGCGCTCCGATGCAGGTGCGACGTAGGGTTTCGGAAAGCGTTGCCCGCGCCTTCCGTCGCCGGAGGGACATCTCCGGCGCAATCTCCGGATGAAGCTAGACGGCCCGGGGGGTCCATTCTGTCGGGGGATTCCTCCACCCCCTGTGGGGTCCTTTCCCACAACCCCGGCGCGGCCGACGCGTGCCAACCTATCCGGCCCACACCGCTGGCCGCAACGGAGGGTGGACCGACGACCCGCTACGAGGTTCGCTTGCGCGGGGCGGGGCGGCGGCGCACGCTATGGCGGTTCCCGCCCTTCTGGCGCCGCGGCACCCACCCGCCTGGAGTCCTGGATGATGCCCACGCACCTCGATCGTCGATCCTTCATGGGGTACTTCTCCGCCATCGGACTCGGTGGCACGCTTCTGCCCGGAGTCCTGTGGGCCAGGAGCCAGGAGGTCCAGGATATCACCACGGCCATGATCGCCGACGCCGAGGAGCTGGCGGGGCTCTCCTTCACCGAGGAAGAACGGGAGATGATGCTCCGGGGGCTGGAGAACAATCGTCAGGCCTACCGAGCGCTCCGCGCGCAGGACCTTCCCAACGGGATCCCCCCCGCCGTGGTCTTCGATCCCGCGCTGCCCGGTCGTGCGCCGGCGCCGGGACCCGACCGGGTACGACCGTCGCGTCGGCCCGACGTGCTCGAGCCGGGAACGGTGGAAGAGGTGGCCTTCTGGCCCGTGACCTGGCTGTCCGAGCTCATCCGCACCCGTCAGGTGTCGTCGGAGGAGCTGACCCGGATGTACCTCGATCGCCTGGAGCGCCACGGACCCACGCTGGAAGCGGTCATCACCCTCACCGAGGACCGGGCCCTGCGGCAGGCGCGGCAGGCCGACGACGACATCGCCCACGGTCGCTGGCGGGGTCCTCTCCACGGCATTCCGTGGGGGGCCAAGGACCTCCTGTCGGTGAAGGACTATCCCACGACCTGGGGAGCACAGCCCTACCAGACCCAGGTGATCGACGAGGACGCCACCGTGGTGCGCCGGCTCGACGAAGCCGGCGCGGTCCTCGTGGCCAAGCTGACCCTCGGCGCCCTGGCCATGGGCGACTACTGGTACGGCGGCCGCACGCGCAATCCCTGGAACCTGGAGCAGGGATCGTCGGGCTCGTCGGCGGGGCCCGCCGCCGCGGCCGTGGCCGGGCTGGTGGGCTTCACCATCGGCACCGAGACGCTGGGCTCCATCGTGTCGCCCTCCACGCGCACCGGGGCCACCGGCCTCCGGCCCACCTTCGGACGGGTGAGCCGGCACGGGGCCATGGCCCTCTCCTGGACCATGGACAAGCTGGGACCGATCTGCCGGTCCGCGGAGGATTGCGCGCTGGTCTTCCACGCCATCCACGGCGCCGACGGCAAGGACCCGACGGCTCGGACCGTTCCATTCGACTGGGATGCCGAAGCCCCGCTGGACGACCTGCGCGTGGGCTACCTGGCGGCGGCTTTCGAGGACGACAATGCCAACTCCGCTTTCGACCGGGCGGCGTTGGAGGTGGTGCGCGGGCTCGGCGTGGAGCCGGTGCCGGTGGCGCTTCCCGACGACTTTCCCCTGGGACCCCTGCGCGTGATCCTAAACGCAGAGGCGGCGGCGGCCTTCGACGACCTCACCCGGTCCGGCCGGGACGACGAGCTCGTGCGCCAGACCCCGGGAAGCTGGCCCAACTCCTTCCGTACCGCGCGCTTCATTCCGGCGGTGGAGTACATCCAGGCCAACCGCGTGCGGACCATGGTCATGGGCGCGCTGGCGGCGGCCCTGGACGGCATCGATGTCTTCGTATCACCGTCCTTCGCCGGCGATCTCCTGCTCATGACGAACCTCACGGGACACCCGGTGGTGGTGCTGCCCCACGGCTTCAACGACGCGGGCTCGCCGGTGAGCTTCTCCTTCGTGGGCAACCTCTACCGGGACGCGGAGGCGCTGCGCCTGGCGCGGGCCTATCAGGAGGCCACCGACTTCCACCGCAAGCACCCGCCGCTCTTCGGAGGCTGAGCGCCCGGCCTCCCAGCGGGACCCATCGAGGCATTCCAGCGCCCGGGCTCCCGTGCCTTCGTGATGCATGCTGGCTCGCATCCCCACCGCTGCGCTGCAAGGCGTCGACGCCCTCGCTGTCTGGACCGAGGTGAGCCTCACCTCGGGCCTGCCCGCGTTCACCGTCGTGGGCCTTCCCGAGGGCGCGGTCAGGGAAGGTCGTGAGCGGGTCATGGCCGCGCTCCGCCACTCGGGCGTGCCCCTCCCGCCCAAGCGCATCACCGTGAACCTGGCACCCGCCGACGTGCGCAAGGAGGGGAGCGCCTTCGACCTGCCCATCGCCGTGGGGTTGATGGCGGGCTGTGGCCAGATACCGGCGGAGTCGCTGGAGGGGTTGGCGTTTCTGGGCGAGTTGGGCCTGGACGGGACGCTTCGACCGGTGCGGGGCATCCTGCCGCTGGCTCTGGAGTGTCGCCGGGCGGGCGCGCGAGGGGTGGTGGTGCCGCCGGGCAACGCCGCGGAGGCCGCGGTGGTCGGGCGGCTACGGGTGCTGCCCGCCCCGAACCTCATCGCCCTGCGCGCGCACCTGACAGGCGAGACACCGCTGAGCGAGGTGGCGCTGGACGACGCCACGGTCGACCTGGAGAGCGCGGCGGGCGGACCCGACCTGCGCGACGTCCGGGGGCAGGCGGCGGTGAAGCGGGCGCTGGAAGTGGCGGCGGCGGGAGGCCATAACCTCCTCATGATCGGCGCTCCGGGCTCGGGCAAGACCATGCTGGCCCGACGACTCCCGGGCATCCTTCCGCCCCTGACACTGGAGGAAGCGTTGGAGGTGACGCGGGTGCACTCGGTGGCGGGGGGATTGCCACCCGGTGAGGCGCTGGTGCGCCGCCGGCCGTTTCGGGCTCCTCACCACACGGTCAGCGACGCAGGGCTGGTGGGAGGCGGCTCGCCGCCCCGGCCCGGCGAGGTCAGCCTGGCCCATCGCGGGGTGCTCTTCCTCGACGAGCTCCCGGAGTTCCGGCGCAACGTGCTGGAGGTGCTCCGCCAGCCGCTGGAGGACGGTCACGTCACCCTGGCCCGGGCGCGGGCGAGCCTTCGCTTTCCAGCGCGCGTGGTGCTGGTGGCGGCCATGAACCCGTGCCCCTGCGGACATCGCGGAGACGGAACGGATGCCTGCACCTGCGACCCGGGCATGGTCGCTCGCTACCGGGGGCGCATCTCCGGACCGCTCCTGGACCGCATCGACCTGCACGTGGCCGTGCAACCGGTGCCCATGGAGGCACTGCGGGGCGAGCCTCGCGGCGAGCCCAGCTCGGCGGTGCGCGCACGGGTGGTCGCCGCACGCCGACGCCAGCACCGTCGCCTTCGCGACGAGAACATCCACTGCAACGCCGAGATGCAGCACACCCACCTGCGCCGTCACGTACGGGTGCGGCGCCAGGTGGCGCACCTGCTGCAGCAGGCCATGGACCGGCTCGGACTCTCCGCGCGGGCCTACCACCGCACCCTCAAGGTGGCGCGCACCATCGCCGACCTCGACGGCGCCCCGCAGGTGGCCGAGCGGCACGCCGCCGAGGCCATCCAGTACCGGTCGCTGGACCGGGAGGTGCGGGTGTAGAGGGAGCGCATGAGGCGGCCGCGGTCCGTGTTATCTTCCGTCGCCATGCCTGCCACCCCCTCCGCGCCTGCCGGCGCCTCGCCGGCTTCCAGCCCCTCCACCCTGGCGGTGGTGGGGGCGTTCGCGGCGGTCTACGTCATCTGGGGGTCCACCTATCTCGCCATCCGCTTCGCCATCGAGTCGATTCCGCCCTTCTCCATGGCGGGCGTACGCTTTCTAGTGGCAGGCCTGATCCTCATGGGCTGGGCCCGCGCTCGGGGGGTGCCCGCGCCCACGCGAGCCCAGGTCCGGGACGGCGCGGTGGTGGGCGGGCTCCTGCTCCTGGGAGGAAACGGAGCGGTGGTGTGGGCCGAGCAGTGGGTACCGTCGGGTCTCGTAGCCCTCCTGGTGGCCACCGTCCCCCTGTGGATGGTCCTCCTCGACTGGTTGTGGTCCGACGGCGCCCGGCCGTCGGCGGGCCTCTGGGGCGGCCTGGTCTGGGGTCTCTTCGGGGTCGGGCTGCTCGTGAGTGGGCGGGAGATGGGGGGCGGTGGGTCGCGAGAGCTCGCCGGAGGCCTGGTGGTCCTGTTCGGGGCGCTGTCGTGGGCCGCCGGCTCCATCTACTCGCGCTCCGCCCGGGTGCCGCCGGCGCCCCGCATGGCCACGGCCCTCCAGATGCTGTGGGGCGGCGGCATGCTGCTCGCCGTCGGAGGCGTCACCGGGGAATGGCCGCGGTGGGCCGCCGCGACGCCCTCCACCCGTTCGGTGCTGGCCCTGGCCTATCTGGTCGTGTTCGGGTCGCTGGTGGCCTTCGCCGCCTATATCTGGCTGCTGACCGTGACGACTCCGGCGCGAGTGTCCACCTACGCGTACGTGAATCCCGTGGTGGCACTGGTCCTGGGCTGGGCGTTGGCGGGAGAGCCACTGACGCCCCGCACGGGTGTGGCGGCGGCGGTCATCCTCTCGGCGGTGCTGGTCCTGAACGTGGTGGGCGTTCGCCGTCGGCTGGCCCGTGCCGAGCGTGCCTGAGATTGCGCCTCGGGCAACCGGGTTGGACGGAGGTCGGTCCAATTCGTAGTCTTGAAGGGTGTTGAAGAAGTGGGGTGCGGCCGCGCGCAGGGGTCTTACGGATGCCAGGGTAGGAAGAGTGGCGAAAGCGATGCTGTAGCATCGGTGAGCCGCTCTGACGACGCCTGGCGCCGTAACCCCCCTGCGCCCGAAGGGTTGGGGCGGCATGGCCCCATCTTCGTCGTTGGCACGACTCGACGTAGCTTTGGCTATGCCTTCGCCGCGCCGCCTTGAAGCTGGAGCCATGGCGCTCCCAACGCGGCTCGCCCCATTTCTTCAACACCCTTCTACTCCTGAATCGACGTCGCCCTGGAGCACCCATCGCCGAGAGCGGATGACCGTCTATCTGGACTTCGCAGCCACGTCTGCGCTGCGTCCCCCCGAAGTCGCCGAGGCCGTGAGCACCTTCCTGGCCCGATGTGGAGCCACACCGGGCAGGGGCGGGCACGCCCCCGCGGTGGAGGCGGGGCGGATGGTACTTCGATGCCGCCGCGCGCTCCTGGATGTGCTGGGGCTCGATGGCGGTGACCCGGGGCGGCTGGCGTTCACGCACAACGCCACCCACGCGCTCAACACGGCGCTGCGGGGCGTCCTGCGTCCGGGCGACGTCGTGGTGGGGACGGACTTCGATCACAACGCCGTGGTGCGACCCCTGTACGCGCTCAGGCGGGAGCGTGACCTGGAGGTGCGCGTGGTCCCGGGAGCCACCGACGGATCGCTGGATCTGGCGGCCTTCGACCGTGCCCTCGACGGTGCTCGCCTGGTGGTCCTGAACGGCGCCTCCAATGTTCTCGGCACCGCCTTGCCGGTGGGCGAGCTGGCCCGCCGAGCTCGGGCGGCGGGCGTGTTGGCGCTGGTGGACACCGCGCAGACCGCCGGCCACCTGGTCCAGGACCTGAAGGACGCCGACCTCGTCGCCGTAACCGGCCACAAGGGGCTGCTGGGGCCGCAGGGCACGGGCGCCCTCTGGGTCCGCCCCGGGGTCGAGGTCGAACCGCTGCTCCGGGGAGGGACGGGTGGTGACTCGATGAACCCCGAGATGCCGGAGGCCATGCCGGATCGCCTGGAGGCGGGCACGCTCAACGGCCCGGGGATCGCCGGCCTCGAAGCCGGATGCCGCTTCGTGGCGGAGCGGGGCGTGGACACCATCCACGCGCACGTCTCCGCCCTCAAGGCTCGGCTGCACGAGGGGCTGTCGGCCCTCGCGGGTGTCGACGTGCTGTCGCCCCCGGCGCCCGACGGCCCCGGTATCGTCACCATTCGCGCCCATTCCATGGATGCGGCGACGCTTTCGCATCGTCTGGAACGGGACTTCGGTGTTCAGGCGAGAGCGGGGCTCCACTGTGCACCGGGTGCTCACCGGCTCCTGGGCACCGCGTCCACCGGGGCCCTGCGCTTTTCGCTGGGCTGGGCATCGACGGCCGACGATGTGGATCGGGCGCTCGAGGCCGTTACAACGCTGGCGGCGCCGGTTCGGGCTTCCTGATATCCAAGTGACGTGCGCTCCGGGCCGGGGTCCGGAGCGTCGAACGCAGGGACAAGACATGCGCCTTTTCATCGCTCTGAATCTTCCCAAGAAGGAGAGGGGCCGGATCCATCGAGCCGCCCGTGCCCTGAGGGAACGGGAGCTCCCCGTGCGTTGGGTGGATCCCGAGCACTTTCACGTCACCCTGAAGTTCCTGGGTGAGATCCCCCCCGAACGGCAGTCCCGGGTCGAGGAGGTGATGGAGCGCGTCGGCGGGTCCACCGCCCCCTTCGTGGTGCGCCTCGGAGGATTCGGGGCGTTTCCCACCATCCGGCGCCCGCGGGTCCTGTGGGCCGGCGTCGAGGCGTCTCCCGAACTGCGTTGTCTCAAGCAGGACCTGGAGTGGGGCCTGGCCGAGGTGGACTTCCCGCGTGAGACGCGGGCCTTCCATCCGCACCTGACGCTGGGTCGCGCCGGTGAGGAGGGAGGGGCGGGCGCCTTCAGGGGGTTGGACGATCTGGTGGCGGGGCTCAGCTACGAGGGGAGCGTCAACGTGCGCAGTATCGACCTCATGCGCAGCCATCACTCGCGGACGGGACCCCGCTACAGTGTCGTAAGTACAACCAGATTGTCGGGATCGAACTGAGCCGGTGCCGGAGACGGGGCCGGGCGTGCCGAGGAGTGCCATGCGCGGATGTGTTGGCGGTTTCCTGAGAACGGTGGGGCTCGTGGTGGCGACCATCGCGTCGGCGTATGCCGGATGGCGCTGGGGAGACAACCTGTTTCCACGCATGGAGCGTTGGCTGGGAGAGCAGGTGGCGGCATCGGCCAGCGAGACCCCGACGCCGTCTCCGCAGCTGGCCGAGGCCACGCTCGACCGGGTGGAATCGCTGCGCGAGGGTCGCGGGAGTGACCGGCTGCGGTTGAACGCCGTGGAGTTGTCCAGCGTGCTGCGCTATTCGATTCCCGGCGTGATCCCTCCCGGCGTCGAGAACCCGGACGTGGACCTGCGCGACGGCAAGGTGTTCCTCCGGGCGCGCGTGGCGTTGAGCGCATTTCCCGACATCCCCCGTCTGGATGAGATCGCCGACCTGCTCCCCGACACGGTGGACCTGGTCATACGGGGGACCCTGCTACCCTTCGACGACTCGCACGCGGCGCTCCACGTGGAGCGCCTCGAAGCGTCTCGAGTGCCGCTGCCGGGCCGGATGATTCCCGGAATCCTGGCCGCGTTGGGGCGCCGCGATCGGGAAGGACTCCCGCCCGACGCCCTCGCCGTGCCTCTGCCCAGTGGCCTGTCGTCGGCGTACGTGGAGGAGAACCAGCTCGTTCTGGTGGCCGATCGATGACGTCGGCGACGGCGCGTCTGCTCGTGGTGGACGACGAGGCGTCGATTCGAGACGTCCTGCGTCAGCTCTTCGAGTACGAGGATTACCAGGTCGAGGTGGCCGGTAACGGCGCCGACGCTCTCCGGCGCCTGCAGTCCTTCCAGCCCCACGTGACCTTTCTGGACGTGAAGATGCCGGGCATGGACGGGCTCGAGGTGCTGGAGCGCATCCGCGAGGAGGACCCCGGGGCGGTGGTGGTCATGATCAGCGGCCACGGCACCATCGACACCGCGGTGGAGGCCACCCGCAAGGGCGCCTTCGACTTCCTGGAGAAGCCGTTGGACACGGACCGCCTGCTGGTGACGCTGCGCAACGCGCTCCAGGTGAAGGGGCTCTCGGAGCGGGTCGAGCGGCTCCGGGGCGAGATCGAGAGCAAGCACGAGATCGTGGGCGCGTCCTTCCAGATCCGGCAGGTGCTGGAGCGGGTCGAGCGTGTCGCTCCCACCGACGCCCGCGTCCTCATCACCGGAGAGAACGGGACCGGCAAGGAGCTGGTGGCCCGGGCCGTTCATCACCTGTCGGACCGGGCTTCTGGGCCGTTCGTCGAGGTGAACTGCGCCGCCATCCCCTCCGAGCTCATCGAGTCGGAGCTCTTCGGACACATCAAGGGCTCGTTCACGGGCGCGGTGTCCGATCGCGCGGGCAAGTTCGAACAAGCCGACGGCGGCACGCTCTTCCTGGACGAGGTGGGCGACATGTCCCTCGCGGCCCAGGCCAAGGTGCTCCGCGCCCTCGAAGAGGGTGTGATCACCCGCGTGGGGGGCTCGAAGCCCATCCGCGTGAACGTCCGTGTGGTGGCCGCCACCAACAAGGCCCTTCCGGACGAGATCGAGGAAGGCAATTTCCGGGAAGACCTCTACTACCGCCTCAACGTGGTCCCCATCCACGTGCCTCCACTGCGCGAGCGCCGCGAGGACATTCCCATGCTCGTGGAGCATTTCGTGGACCGGACCATGCGCGCCGAGAGCGTGCGCCCGAGGCGGTTCGCGGATGCCGCCATGGCCAAGCTCCGGAGCCTGGACTGGCCGGGCAACGTGCGGGAGCTCCGCAATACGGTGGAGCGACTCCTGATCCTGGCCTCCGGCGACCGCATCACCGAAGACGACGTGGATCTGCTCGTCACCGGGGGCTCGGGAGACAGCGGCCTCGGAGGCGACCTCGCTTCGGCGCAGACCTTCGCCGAGTTCAAGGACCGAGCGGAGCGGGCGTTCATCCTCCAGAAGCTGCGCGAGAACGATTGGAACGTCTCGGAGACGGCTCGCCAGGTGGAAATGCCCCGCTCGAATCTCTACAAGAAGATCGAGAAGTACGACCTGATCCGGGAGGAGTGAGGACGGTTGCCCCCCAGGAGGGGGCCGGCTACCTTCGCGCCACAATCTGATTCGGCGGGAGGGTCATTTTCGGAAGCCGGTGTGAATCCGGCGCGGCCCCGCCACTGTGAGAGGTCCGAGCGCGTCTCGGAACGCCTGTTCGATGATGCCACTGGGGCAGTGAGCCCCGGGAAGGCGAACACGGCGGCCTCGAGCCAGGAGACCTGACCCCCCCGTGCCATCGCCATCGTCTCCGCGGGGGGACGGGCACGGTCGCGGCATCGCCCGCGCCTCCCCGTTCTTCGCGCCGAGGAACGGGGGTTTTTCATGTCAGGTGTCCGCGCGGGTCGGGCGCTTCCATGCGCCACCCTCCGAGGGTCCGGAGACGGTGATGGCGTCCATTCTTTCGCCACTCGCTGCCGGGAGCCACGACCCATGTCGCATCGTCTCCGCACTGTCGCGCTCGCCCTCGTAACGCTGACCTGCTTCGCTCCGGGCGCCCGCGCCCAGGACCGGCCCTTCTCCCTCGAAGGTCTCGTCGTGACCACAACCCCCACCCCGCGTGCGGTGGGCGACGTGTCCGCCGACGTCGTGGTGCTGGAGGGCGCCGAGCTCCAGGCCCGGGGACTGCTCTCTGTCGCCGATGCCCTGCGCGACGTGGCCGGCGTCTCCGTGGTCCGGGGTGGGTCGTTCGGTGCCACCACCACCCTCTTCATGCGGGGTGGCGAGAGCGACTACGTGCAGGTGCTGGTGGACGGGGTGCAGGTGAACCAGCCCGGCGGATCCTTCGACTTCTCTTCGCTCCTGCTGGCCGACGTGGAGCGCATCGAGATCGTGCGCGGGCCCGCGAGCGCACTCCACGGATCCGATGCGCTGGCCGGTGTGGTCCACGTCATCACACGCACCGGCAGGGGCGCACCGTCGCTGGAGGCCGATGTACGGGCAGGGAGCTACGGGCGCCTCGACGGATCGGTGAGCGTCGTGGGTGGCACCGATCGTGTCGGGTACGGCCTGTCGCTGGCCCGGCAGTCCACGGATGGGATTCTCCCCTTCAACAACCGCCACGTGAACACCGTGCTCGGCGGCATCGTGCGGGTGGTGCCCGACGCTCTGACCCGGGCGGAGCTGAGCGTCCGGCTCGGTGACCGTACCTACCACTTTCCCACCGACGGATCCGGTGCCGTGGTGGACCGCAACGCCTTCACCTGGGGCGACGAGACCACCGTGGGCGTCGGTGTGGAGAGACGCGTGAGGGAGGGCTTGCTGCTCCGGGGACACCTGGGCGTCCACGAGACCGACGGTGGTACCGACGACGCGCAGGACGAGCCCGGCGACACGCTGGGATTCTACGCGTCCACCTCGGCGGATCACGTGCGTCGGGCCACGGGCGAGGTCGGCGCCACCGTCTTCGTGGGTGACGGGGGCGTCCTGTCCGTGGGTGCCGAGGTCGAGAGCCAGCGCCAGCGCTCCTTCACCGAATCCAGCAGCCAGTTCGGGCCTTCGTCGGATCGAAGTGAATACGATCGCTGGAACCGGGCAGCCTACGCCCACGCCACCTGGGACGGGCGTCCCCTGTCGCTCCACCTGGGCGGACGACTGGACGACAACGAACGCTACGGCGCCTTCTGGACCTGGCAGGCGGGCATGGTGTGGCGAGCCTCCTCCTCCACCCGGGCGCGGATCTCGGCGGGACGGGGCGTGAAGGAGCCCACCTTCTACGAGACCTACGCCACGGGATTCGCCCGCGGAAATCCTGCGCTGGACCCAGAACGCTCGACATCGGTGGAGGCGGGCATGGACGTGACGCTCCTGGGCGGTGGCCTCCGCCTCGAGGGTACCGGCTTCTGGCAGCGCTTCTCCGACCTCATCCAGTACACGTTCACCACGCCGGCACCCGATGCACCCAACTTCTTCAACGTGGGCCGGGCGCGGGCCACGGGACTGGAGCTCGGCGTGGAGGGCAGGGCGGGGCGCCTGCGGGCGTCCGGCAGCTGGACGCTGCTCCGCACCGCGGTGCTGGATCCGGGGTTCGACGAGGGTCCCGACGCCGCCTTCGTCCAGGGCCAGCGGCTCTTGCGCCGACCGTCCAGCTCGGGACGCCTCTTCGCGGGCTACGACCTCTCCGGCGATGCCGAGCTCACGGTGGACCTGCGCCTCGTCGGCGCACGCGACGATCGTGATTTCACCGGGGTCCCGGCCAAACGCGTATCGCTCCCGGGCTACGCGACGCTGGACCTGGGCGGCCGCATCGAGGTGCGGCCCGGCGCGCTGCTGCCGCCGCTGACCCTCTCGTTTCGCGCCGAGAACGTCCTGGACGAGCAGTACGAGGAGATCGCGGGCTTTCCCACGCCCGCACGCGCCTTCTACCTGGGGGCCGGCGTGCGGCTGGGGCGATGACTTCGCCCCGTCGCGCCCCGGCTCAGGACCCCGGCCCGGGCAACTGGATGCGCGCGCCGTTGGGGAGCGCGTAGAGGGCCTCCATGGTCCGGTAGTCCTGCACCGACAACCGCTCGGCCGTGTTGGTCGGGTACATCACGTCCCTGGGAGAGTCCGAATGGGGCAGCCCCAGGGCGTGCCCCATCTCGTGCGCCGCCGCCAGCGCGATGTCGTCTGGGCTCAGTGCCGCCCCGGTGAGGGGATGGTGGGTCGCCAGGAGGAACTGGATGATCTCCACCGACGCGCTGTCGCCACGACGGATCCAGTGGCTCTCGACGTGGCCGAGCTCCGACCCCGCCAGGCGCTCCCTCCACGTCACGCGGATGTCGGCGGCGAGGGTGCCGTCGGAGGTCTCGATGCGTAGCGGCAGCGGCTGGTTCTGCCAGGCCCGCACGCCGCGGGCCGCGGCGCGCTGGAGGCGGTCGGCTCGCCCGGGCTCCAGGCCCGGTGGCGGTGGGATCACGATGCGCACCGACGGCGTGCCGTCGGCCCAGCGCAGCACGCGCGGCTCCTCACGACCCGCGAGGCCGGCGCACAGGTACCCGGCATCGATACAGACCTCGGGACCCAGGACCGGCGGTACTCCCGGATCCGGTGCGGAGGGCGCGGTGGGGGTCCCCTGCGCCGCCCGGGTCGATCGGCGGGGACGGAGGGCGACCGCTCCGGCCAGCAGAAGCAGCGTCAGGACCAGGTAAGGGCGCGTACGGTTCATGATCCATGATCGGGACGGCGTGGCCGCGCGTGCAACGGCCTTGGCCGCGGCGCGATCCCGGGCCACTTTCCGCGTGCGCGTGTCCCTTTCCCCTCTCGCGGCCCGGGAGCCCCTCATGAACGCGAGCAGCGCGACGGCGACGGCGGCGGTTCTGGTCGGTCTGTGGATCGCCTGTGCGATCGCTTCCGGCGCGGCGCTGGCGGCGTTGGCCCGTCGCCGGCATCCGTCGCTCTCGTTCCGGCGGTTGTGGGTGCTCTACAGCGCCGTGGTCTCGCTGGTTGCAGCCCT
This sequence comes from uncultured Gemmatimonadales bacterium, assembly GCA_963809895.1. GTDB lineage: Bacteria > Gemmatimonadota > Gemmatimonadetes > Longimicrobiales > Gaopeijiaceae > Gaopeijia. The sequence continues at coordinate 484,237 of CAWELD010000003.1, forward strand.
CGCGTTCGTGGTCCTCTGGGCCTGACGGGCCTCCCACGGATGTCCGGGGCTGGACAACCGCGGCGCGAGCGTGAATGCTGCAGGGAGAAGCCGGAGCGCGGAACGGTTCCGCGGAACTCCGGGTAGCTCTCACGAAACCCAAGGGCCCAGGGGGCCCGCGGCGGGACAAGGGCGTGCGGCGGCCCGAGCGACCGGGCACCGCCATGGAGCGGGAATCAGGGTGCCATCATCCCACGAGCCTTTCGACGACCCGGCGGATGCGCGGACGTCCCCGGAGGCTGCGGACGAGTCGTCCGGGCCTCGGCGGCGCGATCGCGGTGAGCCCTCTCTCCTGAGGAGCCTGTGGGAGTGGACCCGGTCGGTGCTGGTCGCCTTCCTGCTCTTTCTCGTGGTGCGGGCCTTCGTCGTGGAGGCCTTCAAGATCCCCACGTCGTCGATGGAAGGCACGCTGCTGGTGGGGGATTTTCTGCTCGTGAACAAGGCGGTCTACGGTGCCGAGGTGCCGGGGACCCACATCCACCTGCCGGCGTTGGAGGAGCCCTCCCGCGGCGACGTGGTCGTCTTCAATCCGCCGCACGATCCCAGCAAGAACTACGTGAAGCGCCTCGTCGGCGTGCCAGGCGACACGCTGGAGATGAGGGGCAAGATCCTCTACGTCGACGGCACCCCGGTCGACGAGCCCTACGTGCGCTACATCGATCCCGGCGGAGACGCGCGGCATCCAGATATGAAGTGGCAGGCGAGCCACCTCATCGCGCGCCCGGGGAACTACCGGCCGTCCAGAGACACGTGGGGTCCCATCGTGGTGCCGGACAGCTCCTATTTCATGCTGGGCGACAACCGCGACAACAGTGAGGATTCACGGTACTGGGGCTTCGTGAAGAGAGATGCGATCCGGGGGCGCCCCTGGTTCGTGTACTACTCCTTCGATCCCTCGGACGACCACGGTCTCCCCTGGCTCCAGGACGTGCGCTGGGGGCGCATCGGACACCTGATTCGCTGAAAAGGTTGGACTTCGGGCCATCGCATCTGGCGCCGGATTCGGCGGCCCCGGTTGCGCCACCGGAATCGCTCGTTCATGATGTCCAATGGCTCGCGGTCGGCCTGCGTGCGCGCTCGTGCCCCTCGGGGGGCGCGACGCGACCGTTTCCTGCTGCGGTGCCCGGACGCTCCTCCTGACATGGATTCCGCACCGGCGTCATGGCCTTCTCTTCCCGCCGCGGGTCGTTCCGAGAAGGATCTCTGGACCAGTACCTGAAGGAGATCAGCCAATATCCCCTCATCGATCGAGATGAGGAGGTGCGGCTCGCACAGCTCATCCGGAAAGACGACCCGGATGCGCTCAACAAGCTCGTGCGCTCCAACCTCAGGTTCGTGGTCTCCGTCGCCAAGAAGTACCAGAACCAGGGCGTGCCCCTCTCCGACCTCATCAACGAGGGCAACCTCGGGCTCATCCGGGCCGCGCACAAATTCGACGAGACCAAGGGCATCAAGTTCATCAGCTACGCCGTCTGGTGGATCCGGCAGGCGATCCTGCAGGCGCTGGCCGAACAGAGTCGGATCGTGCGGGTGCCGCTGAACCGAGCCGGCGCGCTGCATCGCATCGGCCGGCGGAGCTCGTCGCTTCTTCAGGAGCTGGGGCGCGAGCCTACGGTAGAGGAGATCGCCGAGGAGCTGGACATCTCCCAGGAGGAGGTGGAGCGCACGCTGGCCATCAGCCAGTCGCATCTCTCCCTCGACGCGCCCATCACGCCGGGAGAGGACAACCGGCTCCTCGACTACCTCCCGGACCAGTACGCCCCCGGGCCCGAGGACGATGCCTTCGAGCATGCGCTCAAGCAGACCATCGAGGAGGCGCTGTCGACGCTGAAGGAGCGCGAGGCCAAGATCCTCCGTCTCTACTTCGGGCTGGACGACCAGGAGCCCATGACGCTGGAGGAGATCGGCTCACTCCTGGGAATCACGCGCGAGCGCGTGCGGCAGATCAAGGAGAAGGCTCTCCTCAGGCTCCGCCACGCATCCCGGGCGCGCTTTCTCGAGACCTTCATTAGAGGTCTACTAGGTCCGGGAGAGAGGCGGGACTCCCGCCGCCGCCCCACCGCCCCGGAAGCCCCGTCGCGGCTCGCCAAAGCCGTTGACACCCCCCGGGGCCTCGGATATCATTCAAAGCTCTGTTGCCCAACGCCCCACAGGCGCTCATGAAGACGTATACGCCCAAGATGAACGAGATCGAGCGATCCTGGTGGATCGTGGACGCCGCCGGCAAGCCGCTGGGGCGTCTCGCCACCGAGATCGCGCGCATCCTGCGTGGTAAGCACAAGCCCATGTACACGCCTCACCTGGACACGGGAGACCACGTCATCGTGGTGAACTCGTCCCAGGTCGCCCTGACGGGCAGAAAGGCGGAGCAGAAGACGTATTTCCGTCACTCTGGTTACATGGGCGGCGAGAAGCACATCCCCTTCAAGCGCATGATCGAATCCCGCCCGGAGCGGGTCATCGAGCTGGCGGTGAAGGGCATGCTGCCCAAGAACGCTCTGGGCCGGCAGATGCGGAAGAAACTCCGCGTGTATGCCGGGTCCGAGCATCCGCACCAGGGTCAGAACCCCCAGCCGCTCGAGATCTGAGGAACCCAGGTATGATGGACGAGAATTCGCAGATCCAGACGGTCGGCCGCCGCAAGACCAGCACGGCCCGTGTGCTGCTACGGCAGGGCTCGGGAAACTGGTCCGTGAACGGACGGCCTCTGGCGGACTACTTTCCGCGCGCCACCCTCCAGTCCCGCGTGTCGGAGGCGCTCAAGGTCACCGAGACCGAGGGCATGTTCGACGTGATGGTCCGGGTGAACGGCGGTGGCCTCACGGGGCAGGCGGATGCGATTCGCATGGGTCTGGCCCGGGCGCTCGTGGAGGTGGACGAAGATCATCGGCCCCTGCTCCGGCAGGGGGGGCTGCTGACCCGCGACCCGCGCAAGGTGGAGCGGAAGAAGCCCGGGCGCCCCAAGGCCCGCAAGAGGTTCCAGTTCTCCAAGCGCTGATTCACGCGTTGGAGACACCCGCCCCGGACCTGCTTCCGGGTGCGGCATCCTGACCGGGACGTAATCGGTCCCATTGGTAGAACGGAAAACGACATGCAGCAGGTCGGCCTGAGCGAGATGCTCGAAGCAGGTGTCCATTTCGGGCACCAGACTCGCCGTTGGAATCCGAAGATGCGCAAGTACATCTTCACGGAGCGCAACGGCATCCACATCATCGATCTCCGCAAGACGCTGGATCGCCTGCAGGCGGCTCAGCAGGCGGTGCGCGAGACGGTGCTGAAGGGAGAGCGGGTGCTCTTCGTCTGCACCAAGCGTCAGTTGCGCGAGATCATCGAGCAGGAGGCGCGGCGTTGTGGCGCCTTCTACGTCACCGAGCGTTGGCTCGGCGGCATGCTCACGAACTTCCAGACCATGCGCAAGCAGATCCGGCGCCTCAAGGAGCTCGAGCGTGGTCAGGAAGAGAATGCCTTCGAGTTCTACACGAAGAAGGAGAGGCTCCTCCTCGATCGGGAGCGGGCGAAGCTGGACAAGTATCTCTCCGGTGTGAAGGACATGTCTCGCCTTCCCGGCGCGATCTTCGTCGTGGACGCCAAGCGCGAGCACATCGCGGTGAAGGAGGCTCATCGGCTGGGGATCCCGGTGATCGCCATCGCCGACACCAATGCCGATCCCGACCTCATCGACTTCCCGATTCCGGGCAACGACGACGCCATCCGCTCGGTGGGACTGATCTCCAAGGCGGTGGCCGACGCCATCGAGATGGCCCGCAAGGACGTGCCGGAAGACGAGCGTCGCCGCGCCGACGAGGTGGAGGCCACGACCTACTCCACCGAGACCGGCGAGACCACGGAGGTGGAGGATCGGCCGCAGCGTCGTCGCCCCCGCCGCAAGCGTCGGCCCCGTCCCGAAGTCATCGCCCAGCACCTGAAGACCGGCGACGACGAGGGCAGCGAGGAGGCGGAGGACGCCGGGGACGACTGAGCCCGCATCACCTCGGCTTCGAGGGCCCAGAGGCGGCAGCCGGATGGCGGCGGACGGTCGGACCGGGCGCCCTCAGCCGGCGGCCGCCTCTTTGCTTGACAGGAACTCAACCAACGATTCGAACGACGGAAGGAACGTCATGGCCATCAGCGCGCAACAGGTGAAGGAGCTCCGGGATCGCACCGGGGCGGGGATGATGGACTGCAAGAAGGCCCTGGAGGAGACCGGTGGCGATCTGGAGAAGGCCATCGACCTGCTCCGGACCAGGGGTGCCGCCAAGGCCGCCAAGCGTGAGGGCAAGGCCGCCCAGGAGGGTGTGATCGGCACGTACGTCCATCACTCCGGCAAGGTGGGAGTCATGGTGGAGTTGAACTGCGAGACCGACTTCGTGGCCAACACCGAAGACTTCCAGGGTCTGGCCCGCGACCTGGCGATGCACATCGCGGCCTCCGGACCGCTGGCGGTGAGCCCGGACGACATCCCTGCCGAAGAGGTCGACCGGGAGCGGGCGGTCTATACCGCGCAGGTCGCCGAGGAAGGCAAGCCGGAAAACATCCGCGACAAGATCGTGGAGGGGAAGCTGGGCAAGTGGTTCAAGGAAGTGGCGCTCCTGGAGCAGCCCTTCGTGAAGAACCCGGATACGACGATCCGTGAGCTCATCACGCAGGTGTCGGCGAAGACCGGCGAGAAGATCGAGGTGTCGCGCTTCGCGAGGTTCGCGATCGGCGACTGACGATGTCGCGGCCCGTCCCCGGAGTGGGACGGGCCGCTTTCGCATATGCACATGACGGGGAGTGGACCCATGGCCCAGCAGGGTGAGTCCAGGTACCGCCGCGTCCTCCTGAAGCTGTCGGGCGAGGCGCTGGCCGGTGACCGCGGATTCGGGATCGAGCCGTCGGTGGTGGATCGGCTCACCGACGAGATCAAGGCCATCCACGGCATGGACGTCGCGCTGGGTGTGGTCATCGGAGGCGGCAACATCGTCCGGGGAGCGCTGGCGTCGCAGAAAGGCATGGACCGGGTCCAGGCCGACTACATGGGTATGCTGTCGACGGTCATCAACGCCCTGGCCGTGCAGGATCTCCTGGAGCGGAAGGACGTGGAGGTCCGGGTCATGACCGCCATTCGCATGGAGGAGGTGGCCGAGCCCTACATCCGGCGCCGCGCCATGCGGCACATGGAGAAGGGGCGGGTGGTGCTCTTCGCCGGCGGCACGGGGAATCCCTACTTCTCCACCGATACCGCGGCGGTGCTGCGGGCCATCGAGATGGAGTCCGAGGTGGTCATCAAGGCCACGAAGGTCCGGGGCGTGTACAGCGCGGACCCCGCCAAGCATCCCGACGCCGAGTTTCTCCCGTCGATCTCGTTTCACGAGGTCATGACCCGCGAGCTCGCGGTCATGGACGCGGCAGCGGTTTCGCTGTGCAAGGAGAACGGGCTTCCCATCATCGTCCTCAACCTGGAGGACCGCGGCGCCGTGACCGCCGCCATCCGCGGCGAGCGGGTGGGAACCTTCGTCTCGTGAGCCGATGTCGGACGGGGGTGGGGGCGCAGGCGCCCACCACACTAGATTACTCAGCCGAACCACATCTGCCGCCTACTGGAGGAGATGCCAGATGCCGTCGCTGAAGGAAGCCAAGAGCCGCATGGACGACGCACTCGACGCGCTGCGCCGGGAGTTTGCCACGGTCCGCACGGGCAAGGCGAACCCATCGCTCCTGGACACGGTGCGGGTGGACGCCTACGGATCGAAGATGCCGCTGAATCAGGTCGCGACCATCTCCACGCCGGACGCATCGCTCCTTCTCGTCCAGCCCTTCGACCGCAGCCTCATCGGCGATATCGAACGGGGTATCCAGATGGCGGACCTGGGCTTGAATCCGGCCAATGACGGGAACGTCATCCGCATTCCCATTCCGCCGCTCACCGAGGAGCGGCGCAGGGAATTCGTGAAGCTTCTCCACAAGATGGCCGAAGAGGGTCGGGTCTCGATCCGGCATGCGCGCAAGGTCGCCCGGGACGACATCCAGAACCGCATGAAGGAGCACGAGATCGGTGAGGACGCCGGGCATCGTCAGCTGGACGAAGTGGAGCGGCTGACCCACGAGTTCAACGACAAGCTCGAGGAGCTCCTGAAGCGCAAGGAGCAGGAGGTCATGGCTGTGTGACAGCCGGACACCCTCGCTCCATGGATTCCCAGCTTCTGGACCGCATCCGGTGTGCGCAGGACATTCCCGCGCACGTGGCGGTCATCATGGACGGCAACGGACGGTGGGCGCGACAGCGCGGCCTTCCGAGACAGGCGGGACACCGGCAGGGAATGGAGGCGGTGCGCGAGGTGGTGGAGGGCGCGGTGGAGGTGGGGATCGGCGTGCTGACCCTGTTCGCCTTCAGCACCGAGAACTGGTACCGTCCCAGAGACGAGATCGGCGCCCTCATGGGCCTCCTGCGCCTCTACGCCGGCAAGGAGCGGCGCTCCCTCCGCCGGCAGGACGTGGAGGTGCACGTGCTGGGCGAGCTCGATCGGCTGGACGACGCCACGCGCAGGGCCGTGGACGACCTGGTGGCCGGCACCCGCGGAGGACAAACGCTGAGGCTCAACCTCATGATCTCGTACAGCGGTCGGGAGGAGCTCTTGCGGGCTGCGCGGATTCTGGCGCGCCGAGCGGTGGCTGGCGAGATCGAACCCGACGATCTGGACGAGCAGGACGTGAGCGACGTCCTCTTCACCCGCGACATACCCGATCCGGACCTTCTCATCCGGACCTCCGGTGAGCAGCGCATCTCCAACTTCATGCTCTGGCAGCTCGCCTATACGGAGTTGCACACCTCGCCCGTTTTGTGGCCCGATTTCACGCGTGAGGATCTCTACCGGGCCGTCCTCGATTTCCAGAGTCGGGAGCGGCGCTTCGGCCGCGTGAGCACGTAGCGCCCACCATGCCGTCGCCCAGAGGAGATCTCGCGCGCCGGATGGCGGTGGCCATCGTCGGCATTCCCGTGGTCCTGGGGGCCCTGTACCTGGGCGGGTGGACGCTGGGTGTGCTCATGGCGCTGGTGGCCGGCGTGGCCACGGCGGAGTTCTATGCGCTCGGCCGAGCGAGAGGTGCTCGGCCCTTCGCCCTCGTGGGCGTCACGGCCAGCATGGGCCTCGTCCTCCTGGCCGCTTGGGCCCCGGCCGTCGTGGAGCTGGCGCCGGCGGCCTTCGTGCTGGTCATCGCCTTGGCGCTGGGCCTTCCGGCGCTGTCCGTGTGGTCACGCTGGCCCGGCGGCACTCCGGCGCAGGACTCGGCCGTCACGCTGCTCGGTGTCCTGTACGTCGGTGGCGCCCTGGCCTTCGTGCCCATCCTGCGGGCGCTCCCCACCGCCCTGATTCCCGAGCTGGGGAGCCGCTGGTGGGCCGGCGCCTTCGTCCTCTTGCCGCTGCTGGCGACGTGGGCTGGCGACTCGGCGGCCTACTTCGTGGGCCGGGCCGTGGGCCGACACAAGCTGGCGCCTCTGGCCAGCCCCGGGAAGACGGTGGAAGGGGCGTTGGCGGGGTTGGCGGGCGCCGCCCTCGCCGGCGCCGCGCTGGTGGGATGGTCCGGGGCGAACCTGGAAGCCCTGAACCTGGGTCCCGTCGCGGGCGCCTGGATGGGGCTGGTGGTGGGTGCCGCCGCGCAGGTGGGCGATCTCGCCGAGTCGGTTCTGAAGCGAGAGGCCGGGGTGAAGGATTCCGGGCGGCTGCTCCCCGGTCACGGAGGGATGCTGGACCGGGTCGACTCCCTGCTGTTCGCGTTCCCGGTGACGTGGACGCTCCTGGCCGCCATGGGGATGGCGTCGTGATCCGGATCGCGATCCTGGGCTCCACGGGGTCCATCGGTCGTTCGGCCCTCGAAGTCGTGAGCCGGCATCCCGAGCGATTCCGGGTGGTGGCGCTGTCGGCGCACCGCTCCGTAGGCGTCCTCGCGGAGCAGGCGCGGCGGGTCCGGCCCGAGGTGGTGGCCGTGGCCGATCCGGAAGCCCCGGGCACCCGGGAAGGGCGCCACGAAGGGGTGGAGTGGTGCTCCGGGCGCGACGCCGTGGTGGAGCTGGTCCGCCGACCCGATGTCGACGTCGTGGTGAACGCGCTCGTGGGCTCCGCCGGCCTGGAGCCGACGCTGGCGGCCCTGCAAGCCGGCAAGCGACTCGCACTGGCCAACAAGGAGTCCCTGGTGGCGGGTGGCCCGCTGGTGCTGGAGGCCGCCCGCGCCGGGGGCGGCGAGCTGGTGCCCATCGACTCCGAGCATTCCGCCATCCTGCAGTGCCTGGAGGGTCGCAGCGTCGACACCGTGGCGCGCCTCGTCCTGACGGCGTCGGGAGGTCCCTTTCGCGGGTGGAACCCGGAGCGCCTCGCCGACGTACGTCCCTCCGAGGCGTTGCAGCACCCCACCTGGGACATGGGCGCCAAGATCACCATCGATTCGGCGACGCTGGCCAACAAGGCGCTGGAGGTGATCGAGGCCCACTTCCTCTACGGCATGAGCTACGACGACATCGACGTGGTGGTGCATCCTCAGTCCATCGTCCATTCCTTCGTCGAGTTCGTGGACGGCTCGGTTCTCGCGCAGGTGGGAAACCCCACCATGGAGCTCCCCATCCTGTACGCCCTCAGCTACCCGGAGCGGGTGGCCGATCACGCGCTCCGCACATACGATCCGGTGGCGACATCGCCCCTCACCTTCGAGGCGATCGACCACGGCTCGTTTCCCATGTTCGGCGTGGGTGTCGGCGCGGGGCGCCGTGGTGGCCTGGCACCGGCCGTGTTCAACGCGGCCAACGAGGTGGCGGTGCAGGCGTTCCTGCAGGAACGGTTGCGCTTTCCGGACATGGCCGCCGTCGTGGAGACCGCGTTGGCACGGGTCGGGGGGGAGGCGGGTACCGTACGAGATGTTCTGGACGCAGACCGGGAGGCTCGGATCGTGGCTGGTGAGGCCGTGGCCGGGATGACAGCGAGCGGGGGAACGGCATGACAATCGTCGCCACCATCATCTTGCTGGGCGTGCTGATCTTCGTGCACGAGCTGGGGCACTTCGCCGCCGCCAAGGCGGTGGGCGTGGAGGTGCAGCGCTTCTCCATCGGTCTCGGACCCCGCCTCTGGGGCGTGCGCCGGGGAGAGACCGAATACGTCATCTCCGCCATCCCCCTGGGTGGGTACGTGAAGATGGGCGGCATGGACGACGAGGTCATGGAGCGACTCGAAGGAGGCGCCCCCGACGAGCCGCGCACGCCCGGTCCCCGGGACTTCGACGCCAAGCCTCTGTGGGCCCGGGCGTTCGTCATCTCGGCCGGCGTCATCATGAACATGCTGTTCGCCTTCGCGACCTACACCTTCGTCGCCGGCGTGTGGGGATTCCAGGATTTCGCCACCAACCGTGTGGCCGAGGTGCGCACGTCGGTGCTGCCCGACGGCACCGAGGCGCTGGGCACGATTCCTCCGGGCGCTCGGGTCGTCGGGGTGAACGACGTCTCGGTGGAGACCTGGGCCGATCTCCGTGAGGCGTTCATGAATGCGCCCGTGGGCGATGCGCGGGTGACCCTGGCCGATCCGGCCAGGACCCTCCAGATCCAGGTGCCGGCCAGCGAGGCAGCCCGGCAGCGCATGATGGCCGCCATGGCCCCGTGGGTGGAGGCGGAGCTCGGGAGCGTCAATCCCGGCTCCCCGGCGGCCAAGGGGGGGCTCGAGGCCGGCGACCGCATCGAGCAGGTGGACGGTGAGCCCATCGCCAACTGGTACGCGTTCGTGCGGGCCATCCAGTCCCGACCCAGCGAGCGCACCGGAGATCCAGGTCGATCGAGACGGCACGCGGCTCACCCGCGTCGTGACGCCCGAGCCCACCAGCCAGCAGGACCCGGTGACCGGCGAGGACCGCAGGGTGGGTGCCATCGGCGTGGCCATCCCCCTGACGGACATGGTCCACTCCCACGCGGCGCCCCTGGACGCGCTTCGCTACGGGTGGAACCAGACGGTGGCGATCACGGCGACGATCCTCGGGTTCCTGCGCGACCTCGTGTCGGGTGGGGTGTCGCCCCGTTCGGTGGGGAGCATCGTCACCATCGGAGAGGCCTCGGGTCAGGCGGCGGCCGCCGGCATCGAGATGTTCCTGCAGTTCATGGCGCTTTTCTCCGTCAACCTGGCGGTCCTGAACCTGCTTCCCATCCCGGTGCTCGACGGAGGACATCTCCTCTTCCTGGCCATCGAGGGGGTGCGCGGTCGTGCGCTGTCGGTGGAGCAGCGGCTGCGCTGGTCCAACGTGGGATTCCTGATCGTCATGGGGATCATGCTGTGGGCGCTGGGGAACGACGTGCTCAGGCTGTTCGGCCTGTAGCCACCGGCGCCCTCACGGGATCACAGGAAGCTCAGCTGCGGAGGACCGGCGCTCCGGTGCAGGGCCTCCACGTCCATGGGGCCGGTGGGCTCGTCCTGACCGGCCACCGCCAGCACGCCCTGCCAACCGGCGTCACGGAGGGCACGACCCACGACGTCGCGGGCGAGCTCGGGGTGGTTGGACTCGTGGGACAGGTGGGCGAGCACCACCGCCACCAGCCGCGGATGGAGGAGCTCGAGGACGAAGCGGGCGGCCGCCTCGTTGGACAGGTGGCCGTGGCTCGAGCGGATGCGCGCTTTCACCGACCACGGATACGGGGCCTGCTGGAGCAGGACCTCGTCGTGGTTGGCTTCCAGGATCAGCGCGTCACACCCCGACAGGGCGTGGCGGATCTGCTCGGTGGGTCGCCCCAGGTCGGTGGCGAGGCCCAGGCGCAGGCTGCGGCGCTCGTCCACCACGGCCACACCCACCGGGTCGGCGGCGTCGTGCACCGTGAGAAAGGGCTCGATGCGCAGACCTCCGATCCGGAACGGGCGCCCGGGCCGGTACGAGACCACACGCTCGTGACCCCGCAGCAGGCGGTCGCAGGCTTCGCGGGTGCGGTCGGAGAGGTACAGCGGCGTGCCGTGCCTGCGCGCGAAGACCCCCATGCCCCGGGTGTGGTCGCCGTGATCGTGGGTCACCACGATGCCGTGGAGGTCGTCGGGGTCGACGCCGATGCTCTCGAGACGGCGAGCCAGGGATCGGGCGCTGAAGCCCGCATCCACGAGGATGCGGGTTCCGTCTGCTTCCACCAGCGTGGCGTTTCCCCGGCTACCGCTCCCGAGCACCGCGAACTTCACGGTGTTCCGTGCTCCCCTCGCCAGGCCCGCTCCAGGGCCGCCAGGACTCCGGGGGTGAGATTCTGGCCACGTCGGGACATGGCGGCTCGGGCCACCTCGACGAACTTGTCCAGCCGGTAGGGGACCAGGCCGTCGGCGCCTCCCCAGGAGAAGGGCGGCACGCGGCGAGGAGCCGTCCCGCCGCCGAAGAGGTTGGAGCCCGCGCCCACCACGGCGCCGGTGGTGAGGAGCGTACCGATGCCGGTCTTGACGTGGTCGCCGAGGAACACGCCCACCTTGAGCAGACCGGTGTCCTCCTCGCCGTCGGGGAGCTCGATCCGAACCGCCGAGTAGCTGTTCTTGAGGTCCGAGTTCGTGGTGAGGGCGCCCAGATTGACCCAGCGACCCACCAGGGCGTGGCCCAGGTAGCCGTCGTGGGCCTTGTTCACGTAACCCAGGAGAACCGCGCAGTCCACCTCACCACGGAGACGGCACACCGGGCCGGCCGAAAGCCGCGCCAGTGATCCCCCGTGCACACGGGTGTGCGCCCCCAGGTGCAACGGACCCACCAGGCGCCCGGGCCCTTCGACGTGGACCCCCTCCTCCAGGCGGATGGGGCCCCCGCGCGTGTCCAGCACGACACCGGCTTCGACGTGGGCCCCCGCCGCCATGGACAGCGCGTGGTCACCCAGGCGCACCGTGGCGCCCGGTGTGCCGGCATCGTCGTCACCGTAGAGCGCTTCCAGGTCTTCGGCGAGACGGCGCGTGTTGCGGGCCACCAGGGTCCAGGGCCAGTCCAGGATCTCGCCCTCGACCTCGCGCGCGGGGCCGGTGGTGTGACCCGTGGGATCGTCGAGGGCGGCGGACGGGGGAGCCGGCTGTCCGGCCGGGACCACCCAGCCCACCGTGGTGTCGCCGACCCGCAGGGTGGTAGGCTCCGGATCCCTGGGGATGTCGAGTCTCGACAGGCACACGGCGCGGCTGGACCAGAAGACCCGAGCCCGGTCCGTGGGCGCGGCCCCGCGCGAGCCCGCCTGCGGCGCCCCGTCTTCGTCCCACCCCTCGAGGCGCGTTCCAGCGAGGTGAAGCACACAGGGAAGGGACAACGCACGCTCCACGCGCTCGCGCAGGAGAAAGGCGCCGTAGCGGAGCTCGCCCACGGGGCGCGTGTCCGCGAACGGCGCCCAGCGCCGGGCCCGCACGTCGTCGAAGAGGATCAGATCCGTGGTCAAGGCGTGTCGCTCCCGCCGTCGGGCGCACGCAGCAGGTCGTCGGGAAGTTGCTCGAGCAGGACCTTGAGATCCGGTGCGCGCTCCCGTCGAGTGACCAGGGTGACCCCTGCGGTCCGCACGACCACGAGGTCGTCCACGTCGAAGAGCACGACGGCGCCGTCGTCGGCGTAGGTCACGTTGTCGCGGGCGTCCACGCACACGGCCCGTCCCAGGGAGACGTTGCCGCACGCATCGGCGTTCCGGGTCCGCGCCAGCGCCTCCCAGTTGCCCACGTCGTCCCACGTGAAGGTGCACGGAATGGACGCGACGCGCCGGCTCCGTTCCAGGACGGCCACGTCCACCGTGACGGACGGGCAGGCCTCGAAGAAGCCGTCCACGTCGTTCCGGTCCAGGAGAGACAGGTGAGTGGCCACCTCCGGCGCGTGCTGCCGAACCTCGTCCAGAAACGTGTCCGCCCTCCAGATGAAGATCCCCGTGTTCCACAGGTAGCCTTCGGCCACGTAGCGGCCCGCGGTCTCCACGTCGGGCTTCTCGTGGAAGGCCGCCACGCGCACGGCGGATCCCTTTCCGGGCTCGACCGCCTCTCCCGGCTGGATGTAGCCGTATCCGGTCTCGGGCCGGTCCGGCACCGCGCCCACCGTAACCAGGAGGCGGTGAGCGCTGGCGAGAGTGGCCGCCTCCCGCAGCAGGGCGAGGAAGGCCGGCTCGGGCCGGACCAGGTGGTCGGCGTGGAGCGAGATGAGAACCGCGTCGGGATCGTCGCGCAGCAACGCGTGGGCGGCCCAGGCCAGCACCGGCGCGGTGCCGCGAGCCGTGGGCTCCACCAGGAACGACCCTTCGTCCAGCTCGGGAAGCACGCTTCGGAACGGACCCACCAGATGGCGTCCGGTGAGGATGCGCACGCGTCGGTCCGGGACCAGGCCCCGCGCCCGCTCCACCGTGTCCACGATCAGCGGGCGCGCGGAGGCCAGGGGCAGGAGCTGCTTGGGGCGTGATGGCGTGCTGGCGGGCCAGAAGCGGGACCCGATGCCTCCGGCGAGGATGGTGACCCAGGCGTGGTCAGCGGGCCAGGAGCTCTCGGATGCGGGCAAGGAGCTTCTTCGGGCTGAAGGGCTTGGTGACGAAATCGGCGGCGCCGAGGGCGAAGGCCCTCTCCCGGTCGGCGTCCTGTCCCTTGGCGGTGAGAATGACCACCGGGAGGTCGGCCCGGAAGGGTAACCCGGGCAACTCGGCCAGAACCTCGAGGCCGGTGTATCCGGGCATCATGAGATCCAGCAGGACCAGGTCGTAGGGCCGGTCCTGGTCGCGCAGACGCTCCAGGGCCTCGATCCCGTCCGACGCCGAATCCACATCGAAGGAAGCCGTCTCCAGCAGGGTGGCGAGGACGCGTCGAATGTGCGGCTCGTCGTCTGCCACCAGGACGTGAGGCCTGCCGGAGCGGTCTTCGTCGGATGGATCCATGCGAGTCTCCCTTTACGCTCCGGATCGACGGCGCGGGAACCTACCCGCGGGGTGGTGTAAAGTCAAGCAACGCCGCGGCTTTTCGGGGTTGACACTTCTCGCTCTGCTCCGGTAGTCTTGTCCCTCCCTTTCGGGTTCTGTTCTGATGATATCGGGTCCGTCCATGACGTTCCGAACTCGCCGCGCGCTGCCGGCGCTGCTGGCCCTGCTCGTCGCTGCCGCCTCGCTGGGCGCCTGCAACGACGATCCTTTCGGGCTGGGCAACTGGGTGGCCTCTCCAGACACCCTCGTTCTGTATTCCCTGGCTCGGCCCGAGCTCAACCGGCCGTCGGGCGTGAATTTCTACAACAAGCGGACGCTCATCATCGAGTCGCCGTCCGCCACGGGTCAGTGGGATCTCGCCCTGGACACGCGTGAAGGAGAGCTGGTCTTCCTCACGCCGTTGGCGTTGGGCATCACTTCGCGCGCTCGCATCGCGAGCTTTCCCAACATGCACTTCGACGACCTCACCAAGGCGCCCTCGGACACCACGGCCTACGTGGCCGACGAGCCGGTGCCGGTGGAGCTGAACACGGTCTACGTCGTGCGCACCAACCAGTACACGGGCACGTACGGCCAGCGCTGTGTCTACTACGCAAAGCTCGAGCCGCTGGTCCTGGACGTGGAGCAGGGCACCGTCCGCTTCGTCGTGGACTCGAACCCGATCTGCAACCAGCGCGACCTGGTTCCCCCGAACTAGCGCTGCCAGCCCATGCTCGATGTGAGACGGCTCCGGGAGGATACCGACGAGGTCCTGGCGGCGCTCGGCCGCAGAGGCACGGACTTCGGGCCCCTGGTCCGGGAGCTCCTGGAGCGAGACGAGGATCGCCGGGACGCGCTCACCGAGGTCAACGACCTCAAGGCTCGCCGCAACTCGGTCAGCAAAGAGGTGGGTGCTCGCAAACGTGCCGGTGAGGACGCCGCCGAGCTCATCGCGGAGATGCGAAGGGTCGGGGAGACCATCGATACGCTCGACGCACGGGTGTCCGCGGCCGAAGCGCGTATCGAGGAGATCCTCCTGGAGCTTCCCAACACCCCGCTGGACGAGGTGCCCGCGGGTGGCGAGGACCAGAACCAGGTCGTGTCCGTGTGGGGCGACGCACCCACCTTCGGCTTCGAGCCGCGGCCGCATTGGGAGCTGGGCGAGGCCCTGGAGATCCTGGACCTTCCACGCGGCGCCAAGGTCTCGGGATCGGGCTTCCCGGTGCTCAAGGGCGCCGGCGCGCGCCTGCAGCGCATCCTCATCGATTTCTTCCTGGACCACCACGCCAGCGAGCACGGGTACCAGGAGTTGCGGGTCCCGTATCTGGTGACCCGCGAGACGCTTACGGGCACCGGCCAGTTGCCCAAGTTCGCCGACGAATCGTACCTGACCGAGCGCGACGACCTGTGGCTGATTCCCACGGCCGAGGTGCCGGTGACCAACCTGCATCGCGACGAGTTGCTGAGCTGGGAGGACCTTCCCCTGCGCTACACGGCCTATTCGCCCTGCTTTCGCAGAGAGGCGGGGGCTGCGGGCAAGGACACCCGGGGACTCCTGCGGGTGCATCAGTTCGACAAGGTGGAGTTGGTCCGTTTCGAGACACCCGCGGCCAGCCGGGACGCGTTGGAGGAGCTGACGCGCCACGCCGAGGGTCTGCTGGAGCTCCTCGGGCTCCACTATCGCCGGGTGCTGCTGGCCACCGGTGACCTGGGCTTCTCGTCGGCACTCACCTTCGATCTGGAGGTCTGGGCGCCGGGCGTCGAGCAGTGGCTCGAGGTGTCGAGCTGTTCGGTGTTCACCGACTATCAGGCCCGGCGCGCGAACCTGAGGTTCCGTCCGGCGGCCGGTGAACGCCCCGAGTTCGTGCACACGCTGAACGGATCCGCGCTGGCGTTGCCGCGGGTCGTGGCGGCGTTGCTCGAGACGGGACAGCAGGCAGACGGTTCGGTGGTGCTTCCGGACGTGCTCCACGCCCGCTTCGGACGCGATCGCATCGCGCCGCCGGCCGGAGCTTGACGATGAGCGGGCGGGGTCCTCGCCCGCGCCCCGAGGCGCGTTGCGGCACGTCGCTGCCCGCGGGGCGGTGACGAATGCGCCGGTTCACCTCGCCGGTCGCGCTGGCCACGCTCTTCGTGGTGCTCCTGGGGTGGTACCTCCTGTATACCCAGAGCATCAAGCGTGTCCTCGAGGCCGACGCCGAGACGCTCACCCAGGTCGTCGCCGAGATTCAGGCGGCGCTGGCGGACCAGGACCCGAGCCGCGCCGAAGACGCGCTGTGGGGGATCCAACAGATCGTCATCACTCGCGGCGTTCCCATCGTGGTGATGGGAGCGAACGACACGGTGCAGGCCGTGGAGAATCTGCCCTTCGAGGTGGACATCGCGACGCTGGAGGGCCAGGACCGGGTCCGCGAGTACGTGCGGCGAGAGCTGAAGAATCCCCCGGTGGGCGATCCCAACGCCCAGCACCTCCACTTCGGCGACACCCCGGAGATCACGCGCTTGAGCTGGATTCCGTGGCTCCAGGTGGGGGGATTGCTGCTCACCGTGCTCGTGGGCTTCACCGTGATCCGCTACCAGCGTCGGGCCGAGAGCGAGCGCGCCTGGACGTCCATGGCCCGTGAGTTGGCGCATCAGCTGGGCACGCCATTGTCGTCGCTGCAGGGGTGGCTGGAGGTGCTGCGTCTGCCGCCGGACGAGCGGCCCGGTGACCTGGGTCAGGCAGAGATCGCGGGGGCCCTGGAGGAGGACGTGGTCCGCCTCGAACGCATCAGCCACCGCTTCGAGCTCATCGGCCGGGAGCCCGAGCTGGAGCGCCTGTCGTTGGGAGAGGTGGTGGGGGAGCTCGAACGCTACCTTCAGTCCCGCATGCCCCGCTTCGGACCCGGCGTGCGGCTCAGCGTGGACGTTCCGGCCGACATTCCGGCGATTCGCGGCAATCAGGTGCTGTTGGCGTGGGCTCTGGAGAACGTGGTGAAGAACGCCCTGGACGCGCTGGCCGGCACCGGCGGCCGCATCGAGATCCGCGCGCGCCGGGGAGAGGGCGACTGGGTGGTGCTCCGGATCCGGGACTCGGGACCTGGCGTGGATCTGGAGATCCGGGACCGGATCTTCGAGCCCGGAGTGACCACCAAGTCCGGCGGCTGGGGTGTCGGCCTGGCGCTCTCGCGGCGCATCGTCGAGGGCGTGCACAAAGGTCGCATCGAGCTCTTGGACGGGCGCCCGCGGGGCGCGACCTTTGAGATCCGGCTGCCCGCGGCATCCTGAATTCGCACGACGCACGACCCACACCGGCCAAGACGTGACCGAGCCCTCCGCTGCACCTTCCGCATCATATCTGGACTCACTGAACCCCGAGCAGCGACAAGCCGTCGAGCACTTCGAGGGCCCGGCTCTGATCCTGGCGGGTGCCGGCTCGGGAAAGACCCGGGTGCTCACGACCCGCATCGCGCACCTGGTGCACGAGCACGGCGTTCCTCCGGAGCGCATCCTGGCGGTGACCTTCACCAACAAGGCCGCCGGTGAGATGCGGGAGCGGGTCGCCGGATTGCTGGGCGGTGAGCCGCGGGGCATGTGGGTCGGGACCTTCCACGCGCTGGGCGCACGCATCCTCAGACGGCATGCCCATCTCCTGGGCTGGACCAACGCGTTCACCATCTTCGACGCCGAGCAGAGCCTCCGTCAGGTGAAGCGCACGCTGGAGGCGCTGGACATCGATCCCAAGCGCTTCAACCCCAAGGCCGTGCGGGCCATGATGTCGGGTGCGAAGAACCAGTTGGTGTCACCGCCCCGGTTCCAGGAGGATCACGAGGGAGGCTTCGATCTGTTCGCGCGCATGGTGGCCCGGGTCTATCCGGCCTATCAGAGCGCCCTTGCGGATCAGAACGCCTTCGACTTCGACGACCTCCTGGTGAAGCCGGTGGAGCTCTTCCTGGCGCACCCCGGCATCCTGCGCCAGTACCGGGAGCGCTTCGCCTTCCTGCTGGTCGACGAGTACCAGGATACGAACCACGCTCAGTTTCGATTCCTGGAGCTCCTCGCCGAGGACCACGCCAACCTCATGGTGGTGGGAGACGACGACCAGAGCATCTATGGATGGCGAGGCGCCGATCTCAGCAACATCCTGGACTTCGAAGAGGCGTTTCCCGGGGCCGCGGTGGTCCGGCTGGAGCAGAACTACCGCTCCACGAGCACCATCCTGCAGGCGGCCAACCAGGTCATCGCGCAGAACCTGAACCGCAAGGGGAAGACGCTCCGCACCGAGCGCGAGGGCGGCGAGCCGGTCACCCTGGTGGAGGCGTTGGACGAGACCGACGAAGCCCGCTGGGTGGTGGACGAGATCCGGACCCGCTACGAAGACGGCCCGGCCCTGCACAACTACCGGGACTTCTCCATCCTCTACCGCACCAACGCACAATCTCGCGCCCTGGAGGATGCCTTCCGGCGCCAGGGTATCCCGTACCAGATCGTGGGAGGGGTGCGCTTCTACGAGCGCCGGGAGATCCAGGACGTGCTCGCGTATCTGCGCCTGGTGTCGAATCCCCGGGACGAAGACGCCTTCCACCGCATCGTCAACTATCCACGGCGGGGCATCGGCAGCACCACCGAGGCACGCCTGGCCGACTTCGCGCAGGCCCGGGGGCTCGGCCTGCTGGAGGCGGCCGCGGTCGCCACCGAGTCGGCGGACATCCCCACGGCCGGCGCCCGCTCGCTGGAGGGCTTCTCGGAGCTGATGTCCACCTGGTCCGCACGGGCCGCCGGCATGAGGGTGGGGCCGCTTCTGGAGGAGCTGGTGGAGGAGCTCGGGCTCTACGACGCCCTGCTCGACGAGGGGCCCGAAGGGGAGGACCGCACGGACAACGTGCGGGAGCTGATCGCGGGAGCGCTGGACTTCGACGCCGAGCTCGTGACGGAGCTCGAGCCCGAGGACATCGACAACTTCAGCGAGCTGGACCTCTTCCTTCAGCGGGTGGCGCTGGTCGCCGACATCGATCGCCACGACCCGGACGCCGACACCGTCACCCTCATGACGCTGCACAACGCCAAGGGCCTGGAATTTCCGGTGGTCTTCATCACCGGGCTCGAAGACGGGCTGTTCCCCCTCAGCCGAGCGTACGACGATCCCTCCGAGATGGAGGAGGAACGGCGTCTGTTCTACGTGGGGATCACCCGGGCGCGGGACAAGCTCTATCTGGCGCACGCCCGGCAGCGCCGACGTGCGGGGGAGTACATGTACGGTCGGCTGTCGCCGTTCGTCGAGGCCATTCCCGACACTCTGGTCGACCCGCGCACGACGCCGAGACTGCAGGCGTCGCACGGTAGCACTCCGCACCGGTCGAGACGCAGGTTCGACGACACGTCTGATGGCTCGTGGGTGCCGGACCCGGAGCCTCAGGGGGCATTCGATCAGGATGCGCCCCGGTACGTGAAGGGGGAGCGTGTGCTGCACGGCACCTTCGGCAGCGGTACGGTCCTGGAGATCACGGGATTCGGAAAGGATACCAAGGTCACCGTGAACTTCGACACCGTGGGCCGAAAGCGTCTCCTGGTGCGCTACGCGGGGCTGGAGCGCGACTGGACCGCGTGAGGGAGTGCGCGGGCCCCGCCGACTGACCCGCCGTCGTTCAGCAACCTGACGTGGTCAGGACGACGGTGAACCGAAGGGACCTTCCAACTCCGGCGCGTGGTCGCTCCCCGGCTCCGTGGCCTCTGCCTGCAGGCGCGGGCTACCCGTCCCGTTCGAATCGACCTGGGGCCAGTAGGTCAGGGGTCGGTCCGGTAGCGGGAAGAACTGATCCGCCATCTCGTCCAGCAACGCCGGCTCTGCCGCGGCGCCGTCGGCCATGGCCAGGCGTCGCACCTTCTTGGCCAGACGGAGGTTCAGGTCGCCCACGGGGTCCAGGGCCGCAGGCGTGGAGTCGGATCGATTGCGCAGATAGTCCACGATCCCGTCGAAGGACAGAGCCAGGTAGCGCTCCACCAGGTCGTCGGCCAGGTCGAAGCGTGACTTGCGCAGGATCTGCTCGAAGATCTGCTTCCAGCGGTCGTCGTCCTGGAAGCGGATCATCCCCCGGAAGATCCGCCGGTTGGTGCGGAAGCTGAAGATCGTGGAGCTGAGCACGCGGTCGAAGAGGGCGTCGGCGTCGCTGTGGTCGTAGTCGGTGACGATGCGGCGGGCGAGGCCCAGGTAGCTTTCGCCCACGTGCACGTCCATGCGGTGCTCCCAGTACGTGTGACCCACTGCGGCGGTGGTGCTGGTGAGGAGGAGCTGCCGAGGCACGTAGAGGTTGTGCGCCACGGTGTCGGCGGCCAGGTGGGCGAGGTAGCCGTACCCCACCGCCGCCAGCTGCTCGCCGTCCGCCGCCTGCAGGATTTCCTCGCCCACGTGCCAGTTGTGGCAGTGGCGACCCTCGGGAACGTACTTCTTGGCGAAGGAGATGTCCGCGGCCACGGATCCGTACAGGAAGTGGATCGGGAAGCGCTCCAACAGGGCACGGACCGCGGGCGGCAGCAGATAGAGGGAGCCCAGCACGAGCTCGCCCAGCGCCACGTGGGTGCCCGGCCCCCATGCCAGCAGCGGCTCGGGGATGAGCAACCAGGCGGCGACGACGAGCAGGAGGCCGGCGCCGAGCTTCATGCGCTCAGTCCTCGATCGGCTTACCCGGCGGCTGGATCCGCGCTTCCTCGCCGGGCTCGGCCAACGTGCGTGCGCCGGCGCGGATGCCGCGCACCGCGGAGGCCGTGTCGATGAAGACATCCTCCGCCTCGGATTGGACCACTTCCATGAGGGCGTTGAACTCGTCGATGCGTTCCTCCATGTGGTCCGAGGCCTGTTGCAATCGGGCCGAGAGCGCCTTGATGGATTCGTTGAGGCGCTCTACGTCGGTGCGTAGCGCAGCCGTGATGAACTCGAGGTTCGCGGCCACACCTCGGGACCGATCCAGGACCGGGGCCACGTTCTTCTCCACGGCACGCGCGGTGTCCCGCAGGCCCCGACCCACCTTCCGGATCTGGAAGAGGAGGACCACGACCACGACGACCGTGACCACGGCGAGGGCACCCAGGGCCACGATGGCCACATCCGCCGCCACGGCCAGGCCGGATGGCGGAATCGCATCGGTGGCCTGGAGAATCGCCGTCGAAGGGAGCTCGGACGCGTACATGGAAGAAACCTAGATGAGGCGTGCTCAGAGAGCCAGATCGAGGCCCGGCGTCCAGCGTCTCAGCTTGGGGATCAGCGGCGGGCGCATCTCGGGCATTCCCCGTCGCAGGGCACGGTCCAGCTCGCGTCGCAGGTCGTCGGGGAGCGCGGCCAGGGCGTCGCTCAGGGGACGCTGCCCTTCCAGGAATTTCCCGAGAGCCTCGTCTACCGCGCGCAGTGTGTCGAGGTCGCGGCCTCGGAGCGGCGCGGGCATGCTGACGCCCCCGGCCCACACCGCCACTTCGGATCCGTACAGGTCTCCCAGCGGAAGGGTCCGCGCCCGGGCGCCCTCCAGCACCAGGTGGGTGCGGGTCGTGGTGCCCAGGACGAGGAGCGCTCCGGCACCGGCCAGGGCTCGGGCGGCCGCTGCCCGCGCCAGGGTTCGAGCGCCGGCGGACGGCTCGACGACTCCGGCCTGCTCCCCGCTCGGATCCAGCGTGGCGAACACGTCGGAGAGGCGGCTCACCAGGGCCCGGTCGGGCTCCTCGACAGGCACGCCCGCTTCCTGGAGCCAACGGGTGAGGAGCCGGGCCTCGGGGCTGGCGCCGTCGTCCAGGACGCAGCCCCGCAGCTCTCGGACGCGCAGGGCCTCCGAGACGACGCCGCACACCACGTCCCGGACCCTCTCCTCGGCCGCTGTCAGGCTCACGGTACCGGGGTGCCGAGGATGCGTTCGATCTCGCGGGCCACGAGCCCCGGGTCCTCGTCTCGCAGGTGGCTGTAGGGCGTACGGGCCCGCCGCACGGCATCGGCTTCGAGAGTCACGCGCAGCCGGTCCACGCCCGTCGAAGCTCGCGTCATCACCACGCCGTCGGGCGCCACCACCAGGGATTCGCCGGCGAAGGTGACACCGCCTTCGACCCCAGCGCGGTTGCACAGGACCACGTAGACGCCGTGGGTGAGCGCCGTGGTGCGGGCCAGCAGCGACCACGCCTCGGTGGAGGCGAAGGGAGCGCCCGAGGTCCCCTCCAACACGCCCCGGCCGGGTCCTGCGGCCACCACCACCAGGACCGCCGCACCCTGGAGGGCGGCCAGGTAGGGAAGGGATGGATGCCACAGCTCTTCGCACACGAGGAGGGCGGTGGGCCACCCGGGGGCCACCTCGAAGACGCGGGGGCCCCGGTCGCCGGGCGCGAAGACCCGGCCTTCGTCGAACATGCCGTAGGTGGGCAGGTAGCGCTTGCGGTGGCGGTGCAGACGCTGCTCGCCCCGCCACGCGGCGGCCACGTTGAAGACGCGCCCGTCCTGGTCCCGTTCGGGATAGCCCACGACCGCCACCGGGCCTTCGGGACCCGTGAAGGGAAGAGCCGCCCCGTCGGACACAGCGAGCTCGGCGGCCCATCGCCCCAGGTCGTAGCCCGTCAGGCACAGCTCGGGAAAGACCACCAGATCGGTACCTTCGTCCGCCGCCTGTCGCAGAGCCTCCGTGACGACGGCGACGTTGGCATCCATCTCGAGGCGCCGGGGCGCCGTCTGCTCCACGACCACACGCAGCGCCGAGGGGGGCGCCGATGTTCGATCGGTGGTCACGGAGCCTCTTCCTGCTCCGAGGGTGGCGGGGCCGGTTCGTGGCGCTTCATGGCCTCCACTCGGGCCCGGTGGTCGTCACCCTCCTGGATCGCCTGCTCCACCCGCGGCGAAATCTCGCCGGCCCGGCGCAGGACCTGAACCGTGAAGAGGGGGCCCACCAACTCCGACAGAATCACGCCCAGGACCACCACGGCATACAGCACCTCGACGCCCGCCACACCGTTCACGCGCACGGTGCCGGCGCCCAGGGTCAGGGTGAAGGCGAGGGCCATGGCCAGCGAGATCCCGCCCTGCGGCAGGAGTCCCAGCCCGAAGCGCCGAGGCGTGGAGAAGGGCAGGGGGACCACGCTGACCAGCGCCGCGTTGCCCACGACCTTGCCCGCCGCCCGCAGGAGGGCGTAGCCCAGCGCCAGCGGAGCGATCCACCAGGTGGGAAAGCTCAGATAGACGCCGGCCAGAAGCAGGAGGATGACGTAGATGGGCTTTTCCCAGCGCTCCAGATTGCGGTTGATGCGGGCCTGCTCCCGTGTTGGCGCCAGGTTGGCGACCACCGCGCCCATGACGGCGGAGGTGAAGAGGGGAGACATCTGGAGCTGGAGCGCCGCGCCTGCGGCCAGCGCCGAGATCCCCAGGAGATACAGCACGAGCTCCTCGCGTCCGGGACGGAGGCGGACCAGCCAGAGGAAGACGATGCCGCACACCAGTCCCAGGCCGACGCCGGCGAAGATCCAGAACACCCATCCGCCGGTCACGGAGTCCGCCATCGCGCCCGTGCCGTGGAAGACGGCGTAGATGACCTGAAGAGCCACGATCCCCACGAAGCCGTCCAGCGAAGCCACGAAGAACAGCAGCTGCCGTACATTGCCCCGCACCAGGAAGTTGGCCGACACCATGGCGATGCCGGCGGGCGTCGAGATGGCGGCGGTGGCCGCGGCGCCCAACAAGAGCGCCTGGGCCGAAGGGCCCTCGAAGCCCGCCATCTTCAGCGCGGCGCCACCGGCCACCACGAAGAGGGCGAAGGTGAGCAGCGCCTGTCCCACGGCCACCGCGAAGAACGACCAAGGGAAGCGGCTGAGCACGGCCCGGTCCATCTGCATCCCGAAGTGGAGGCCCACCCATCCCAGGCCCACACCCAGCAGAGGCTGGAGTTGCGCCACCGCCTCCCGGCTCATGAGACCCAGGACCACGGGGCCCAGGAGGAAGCCCAGCAGGAGGAAATGGGCGCCCGTGCGGAAGAGCAGGCGGGGCCCGGCCGGCACGCGCTGCGTGGAGAACGACACCCGGGCGCCCAGGAGCGCCAGGAGGATCAGTGCGAGGGTGGCGAGAAGCGGATCCATGGGGAACCGTGGGCCGCGGGGAAGACCCCGGCCTTCAGACGGACTCGCCCAGCTCGGGCGCCAGTCCTACGACTCGGGTCACGGGGATGGCGAAGGCGATTCCCGTCGCCGGATCTTCCAGGTTTCCGGCCACGTCCTGGAGGAGGGCGAAGGCGGCGGCGACCTTGTCGTCGGCCACCACCGAGAAGATCGTCCGGTTCTGGGGACGGGAGCCGGAGATGAGGGTCTGCAGTCCCGCGAAGATGGGAATGTCGTGGGACAGCAGGCGTCCCATCCCCTCGCTGTTGATGATGGTGGCGCCCGTGATCCCCAGCTCCAGGTAGCCGGAGAGGATCTCGTCCACCCTTTCGGGATCGTTCACCACGGCGATGAGGAGCTGCATGGCTAGACGTGCTGCTCGTCGACGTGGCGAATGGCCGCCACCGCTTCGTCGCCCGAGTTGGCGCTGGACAGCTCCTCGACGAAGCCCGGGTGCCGGACCAGGCGGCAGATGCGCGCCAGGAGCTTGATGTGCTCGCGCTCGCGGCCCGGCGGCGACAGGAGCACGAAGAAGACCCGGACCGGCTCGGTGTCATCGGGCCCGAACTGCACGGGCTCGGGTGCGAGCGCCACCATGAGCACCGGCCCCGCGAGCCCGGGGATGGTCGCATGGGGAAGCGCCATGCCGTGGCCCATGGCGGTCGTGTGGGCATGCTCGCGCTCCACCAGCGCCGCCTCGACCTCTGCGGCCGAGTCGACGATGCCCCGAGAGGCCAGGTGGCGGGCCAGAGCGGCCAGCACACCGTCGGTGTCGGGTGCGGTCAGGCCCGTGAGGACCAGATCGGCGCGGAGGTACTTGTCGAGTCGCATGTCCGCGGGCGGGAAGGGAGCGCGCTCACAACGGAGGGATCCTGATCGTAGACGGGCCCGCGTCGAGGTGTCAAGACGCCGTGGGGTGCCCCGGCACGCAGGTTGCTGCATGGGCAGGCGCCCGGATAAGTTCCGGCCCGGCGCACGTTCCGGGGGCCTTTCCGCCCCACCGCCGGCTCCTGCACTCTCTCACGCGCTCATCCGCATGTCGACCTTCATCGTCGAAGGCGGGCGGCCCCTCCGAGGCCGCATCCGTCCTGCCGGGAACAAGAACGCCGCCCTGCCGTGCCTGGCGGCCACCCTCCTCACCGCAGAGCCCGTAACCCTCGAGAACGTCCCCCGCATCCGTGACGTGGAGACGCTGGTCGAGATCCTGGGCTCGTTGGGCGCGGAGGTGGTGTGGGAGGCGCAGAACACGGTCACGGTCGATGCGTCCGGCGTGGAGGTGGGGCGAGTGGATCGGGACATGGCCGCTCGCATCCGGGCGTCTCTGCTCCTGGCGGGTCCCCTGCTGGCCCGCTTCGGTGAGGTGCGGCTGCCCCCTCCAGGCGGCGACATCATCGGACGGCGCCGCATGGACACCCACTTCCTGGCCTTCGAGGCTCTCGGCGCCCGCGTGGAGTTGGACGGCGATTTCCGCATCTACGCCTCCGGCCTGGAGGGCACGGACATCTTTCTCGACGAGCCTTCGGTGACCGGCACCGAAAACGCGCTCATGGCGGCCGTGCGGGCCCGGGGCGTCACGCTCTTCCGCAACGCCGCGGCGGAGCCCCACGTCCAGGACCTGTGCCACCTCCTCAACGCCATGGGCGCCGACATCGAAGGAATCGGCACGGGGCGGTTGACGGTCCGGGGTGTCGACGACCTGCACGGCGCCCACTACCGCATCGGTGCCGACCACATCGAGACCGGCTCCTTCATCGGTCTGGCGGCGGTCACCTCCAGTGAGCTGGTGATCGAGGATGCGCCGCTGGCCCACCTCGACTCCACGCTCCTGGGCTTTCGCCGCCTGGGCGTGGAGTGCTCCGTGGAGGGCGGTGACCTGAGGGTCCACGGAGACCGGGAGCACGTCATCCGCCACGACGCCTTCGGAGCGGTATCGAAGATCGACGACGGCCCCTGGCCCCAGTTCCCGGCCGACCTCACCTCCATCGCGCTGGTGACGGCGACCCGCTGTCGCGGCACGATCCTGATCCACGAGAAGATGTTCGAATCGCGCATGTTCTTCACGGACAAGCTCGTGTCCATGGGAGCCCGCATCATCCTGTGCGATCCACACCGGGCGGTGGTGGTGGGTCCGTCGGAGCTGCGCGGGGGGACCGTCGAGAGTCCCGACATCCGCGCGGGCATGGCGCTGCTCATCGCGGCGCTCGGTGCCGAGGGCACGAGCGTAATCCACAACATCCGCCAGATCGAGCGGGGATACGAGCGCATCGACGAGCGCCTGCGGGGGCTGGGTGCGAGCATCGAGCGGGGCCGGGAAGGGGGCTGATCGAGGGGGAGTTCGGGTGGGCGCGCCGGTTTCGCGGCGCCGGGGTGGGGTGACCCGGACGCTCGGTGGAGCCCTCTCTACGATCGTCCTCCCCGGGGTGGCCAGCAGGGCCCCGCCGAGCGTCACCAGCACCGCCTGGGCTGGCGGGTGAGCCGCTTCCAGGTCGCCCGCATCGCGCGAATCCCCCGGGCCGCCAGGTCTGCGTCTCGTTGGCGGTCGCGCTCGAACTCGCGCCTCGACGCGGGGAAGGCGTGGCGGTCGATCGCGGCGGCCTTCTCCAGGGCGAGCGGGCGAAGCTCGGCGGCCAGGTCGTAGATCGTCCAATGTCGAGTCCGCAAGCGCCAGGCCGGTGAAGTCAGCACGTCGGGTGTCCGACTCCACGCCGTGCCGTCTCCACGACCCCCGATCGGCATCGAAGATCGGGCAGCCGATCGGGCGATCACATGCCGCGTTCGGCCGAATTCGCCTGTGGTCGTGGTACGTGGCCGCATCTGCCCGCGATTGCGAGGCCGGCCCTGCCGCCCGCGAAGCCGGACCGTCTCTGTGGCGCCTGGGTATAGGCTTCGTCCCGAACGAGAAGGGGCCGAGCCGCTCATGATCCGGGCGGACCTCGCCCCGGCCGACACGATCACGCCAGGAGGAGCCTCATGAGCGCCGAGCAGGAAGCCAGCGCCGAGCAGGAAGCCAGCGCGGAGCGGGACGCGAGCGCCGGGCAGGGCGCCACGGGAGGCGGACAGGACGACGACAAGGGTACGGACGGGGGTGGAAAGCGGGGCGCCCGCGAGCGCGTGTCCGACGGGTTCCAGCGGAGCCTGGGCGTGCTGTCGGCCTTCAAGGACGCGTTGGAAGAGACCATCAGCGAGGCCCGCGAACGCGGGGATCTGAGCGCGGAGCGGGCCAAGGAGCTGGCCCGGAAGGCCATGGGCCGTGCCCGGGAAGCGACCTCCGACGCCCGTGAGCGGTTCGACTTCGTGACCCAGCAGGAATTCGACGATCTGGCCCGGCGCGTGTCGGACCTGGAGGCGCGGGTGAGGGACCGGCTGGGAGGTGGTCCGCCCTCGGGGGGCTCGGCGTCCGAAGGAGACGAATAGGCGGAGGCCATTCCGGGGGCGGGCCGCGGCAAGCGCGACCCGATACGGCTCGTCGCCTGAAGGATCCTTGAAGCGGGCCATCGCTTCCTCTATATTGGTGTGCTCGGACGCGCCGCCGAAATGGCGGCTCTTCGAAGTGGGGGAGCGGTTCGCCCCCGCTTTTTTATTCGGTATGGTCCACGTTCCGGGGGATCCGGATGGGACCGGGAGGCGTCCATGGCGAGACCGATTCCAGAGGTCGCCCGGGAGCTCGAAGACCGGGTGACGGAGCTCGGATTCGACCTCGTGGACGTGGAGTGGGCGGGCGACAGCCGTCGGCCCATCATCCGCGTCAGGATCGACGTGCCCGAGAGTCGGGCCGCCGACGGGATCGGGGTCAACGTCGACGATTGCGCGACGGTGAGCCGGGGTCTCGAGCCCTGGCTGGATGGGCTGGAAGGCATGCCGGACCGCTACGTGCTGGAGGTGTCTTCTCCGGGACTGGACCGGCCGCTGAACCGGGCGAGGGATTTCGAACGGTTCGCGGGCGAGCCGGTGGCGGTGAAGGGAGACGGGCTGCTGGCCGGTCGCGCACGTCGGCTGGAAGGTGAGTTGCTGGGTATGACCACGGACGAGAACGGCCGGGAGCAGGTGCGGTTGCGGCTGCCGGGCGGTGACGAGGTGCTGGTGCCACGCGAGGAGATCACGGGTGCCCACCTGGTCTTCCGGTGGTCGTGAGGTACGAGAGACAGGTCGCGAGGGCAGGAGAGCACGCCGGGCGTGGGCATCCTGCGCGCATCCAGGCCCAAGGCATCGAGAGGAACACATGGCGAACGCCGGACAGATCGTGGCTGCGCTCCGCGACATCGGGGCCACCAAGGACCTGTCGCCGGACGAGGTCCAGGATCTCCTCAAGGACGGGATCCTCGCGGGTCTGGTGAAGCTCTACGGCCCCAACGTCGAGGCCGAGATCGACATCGACGAGTCCACGGGCGAGGTGGAGATCATCGTTCTTCGTCGCGTGGTCGAGGAGGTCGAGGATCCCTCCAGCGAGATCTCGCTCGAGGAGGCTCGCTGGGACGATCCGGGCTTCGAGATCGGCGATGTCATGGAGATTCCGGTGGAGTTCACCCAGTTCGGCCGGAACGCCGTGATGGCCATGAAGCAGCGCATCGTTCAGCGGGTGCGCGAGAACGAGCGCGAGCGCATCCGCGACGAGTTCGCCGATCGGGTGGGTGAGCTCCTCTCGGGCGAGGTCCAGCAGATCGAGCGCGGCAAGATCGTGGTCATGCTCAACCGTGCCCGCGACGCCGACGCCATCATCCCCTGGAAGGATCAGAACCCGCGGGAGCGGTTCCGTCAGGGGGATCCCATTCGTGCGGTCCTGAAGAAGGTCGAGGAGACCCCGAAGGGCCCCCGGCTGATTCTGTCGCGGGCGGATCCCCTGTTCGTTGCGGCCCTCTTCAAGCTGGAGGTTCCGGAGATCTACCAGGGGATCGTGGAGATCAAGGAGATCGCCCGGGAGGTGGGCGGCCGCACGAAGATCGCCGTCTTCAGTCGGGACGAGTCCATCGATCCGGTGGGCGCCTGCGTGGGGCTCAAGGGATCGCGCGTGCAGGCGGTGGTGTCGGAGCTCGGTGGTGAGCGCATCGACATCGTGCCGTGGCACCCGGAGCCCGAGGTCTTCGCCCGGCGCGCGCTGGCCCCGGCCCGCGTGTCGCGGGTGATGTCCGATCCCGGTCGCCAGGTCATCACCGCCATCGTCGACGAGGATCAGCTGTCGCTGGCCATCGGCCGCAACGGACAGAACGTGCGCCTGGCCTCGCAG
Organism: uncultured Gemmatimonadales bacterium; assembly: GCA_963809895.1. Classification (GTDB taxonomy): domain Bacteria; phylum Gemmatimonadota; class Gemmatimonadetes; order Longimicrobiales; family Gaopeijiaceae; genus Gaopeijia. Next base: position 513,441 of record CAWELD010000003.1, read on the forward strand.
CTCATCGGATGGCAGATCGACCTCTACGGATCCCGGGAGTGGCTCGAGCGGGGCGCCGAGTTCCCCCTGTTCGCCGAGCGGGAGGAGGATCAGTACGAGACGGCGGATTTCCCGCTTTCAGAGCTGGATATCAGCGAGTCCGCTCTGGCGGCTCTGGAAGGGGCCGGTTACAGTACTTTTCTCGACATCATCGACCTGGAGAGGGCCGATTTCCTCAGGACCGACGGCCTTTCCGAGGGTGACGCCGACCGGTTGCTGGAGCTCATCGACCAGTTGACGGTCGTGGAGAACGAGGCTTCCGCTGCCAAGGCCGAGAGCGCTGAGGACGAGGAAGCGGACGCTGCCGGCGGAGACGGGTCCGAGGCCGATGACGAGGACGCCGGCGCCGAGAGCGACGACACCGAAGACGAAGGCGCCGCCGCCGAATCCGACGAGGACGAGGACGCCGACGAAAGCGACGACGCCGAAGACGACGACGCCGCGGACGCCGATGACGACGCCGCCGCCGAAGGCGATGAGGCCGACGACGAAGGCGAGACGGATGAGGACGACGAGCGGGAGGGCTGAGACCCTCCAGTTGCTCGGGCTCGCCCACCGAGCGGGACGGGTGGTGCGCGGGACCGACGCCGTTCGCAGGGGACTGAGGGCGGGGGAGGTCCGATTGGCGCTTACCGCGCGTGATGCGTCGCCGGTGCAGCTCGAGAAGATCGAGGGGCTCCTGCTCGCACGGGGGGTCCCTCGGATCGTCGCGGGTTCCGGCGCCGAGCTCGGCGCCGCTCTCGGGAGCTCCCCGCTGTCGGCAGTGGGCGTGACGGATGAAGGTTGGGCGGAGCGGCTCCAGAGGGAGTCGCCCGCGACTGCGGAGCCGGACGAGTCCGGACCGCGAGATTCGGAGGACGACCAGACGTATGCGGGTTGAAGAGCTAGCGAAGGACCTCAAGGTGAAGCCGGACGCGCTTCTACATCTTCTCCGGGAGATGAGGATCGCCGTGTCCGACGCTTCGGCATCGCTGTCGGATGCCGACGTCGCGCGGGTCCTCGCCCGGGTGGAGAGGGAGCGGCGAGCCGGTAAGAAGGACGCCTCCGCCGCCGTGCAGGCGGCCATAGAGGAGGCCTCCTCGGGGCCCCGCCGTCGCCGTCGTCGCCGTCGCGCGCCGGAACCGGATGAAGCCGACGAGGGCGAAGAGCCCGACGAGGACGACGAGGCGGAAGCGGCGGAAGCGGCGGAAGCCGACGAGGCCGAGGCCGAGGCGGACGTCGAGGTCGAGGAGGTCTCCGTCGAAGAGGAGGCCGAGACCGTCGAGGCGGAATCCGAGGCCGACGAGGAAGAGGAAGCCGAGGACGTCGTGTCCGAGGCCGACGACGAGGAGGAGGTCGAGGAGGAAGCGGCGGAGGCCGAGGAGGAGCCCGAAGAGGAAGCGGAGCTCGACGTCGAGGGCGAAGCCGACGAAGAGGAGGAGCCGGGTGCCGAGGCCGACGAGTCCGAAGAGGACGAGGACCAGCCGGCAGGTGTGAAGCCCCAGCCCGTGCGCCGGGGTGCCCCCGACGGTCCGGTCCGCTCCATCCGCAAGCCCACGCCGGCCGCCAGCGCCGGACCGGGCGGCACGGTCCGGATCCAGGCCGAGGGCTACACCACCGACGGTCGCCGTAAGCGGAAGGACCGCAAGAAGAAGCGGCAGCGGGTGGACCAGGACGCGGTGCAGGAGAACCTCCAGCGCGTCATGGCGGAGCTCAAGGGCGGCGGCAGCAGCAGCAAGAAGCGCCGCCGCAAGGGTGAACGGGTCAGTCGCGAAGAGCAGGAGCTTCGCGAGATCGAGGAGCAGGAGGAGATCGAGCGCGAGTCCAAGACGGTCCGCGTGAACGAGTTCCTCACGGTTGCCGAGCTGGCCGAGCTCATCGATATGCCCGCTGCGCAGATCGTCGGCGCGGCGTTCAAGAACCTCGGGCTCATGGTCACCATCAATCAGCGCCTGGACTTCGACCAGATCGAGCTTCTGCTCGACGAGTTCGGCTTCACCGCCGTGCGCGAGGAGGCCTACGCCGCCGGTGAGGAAGCCGAGGAAGAGGAGGTCGAGGATCCGGAGAGCCTGAAGCCGCGGCCGCCGGTGGTCACGGTGATGGGCCACGTGGACCACGGAAAGACCTTGCTCCTCGACCGGGTCCGCAAGACGAACGTGGTCGCGGGCGAGGCCGGGGGCATCACGCAGCACATCGGTGCGTACCACGTGCAGCTGCCGGACTCCCGCAGCATCACCTTCCTGGACACCCCGGGACACGCGGCCTTCACCGCCATGCGTGCGCGAGGCGCCGACGTCACGGACATCGTCATCCTCGTGGTCGCGGCCGACGACTCGGTCATGCCGCAGACCATCGAGGCCATCAGCCACGCCAAGAACGCCGGCGTGCCGCTCATCGTGGCGGTGAACAAGGTGGACCTGCCCGCGGCCAACGCGGCCCGGGTGAAGCAGGAGCTCCTCCAGCACGACGTGCAGGTGGAGGACTTCGGCGGTGACGTGCTGTCGGCCGAGATCTCCGCCAAGACCGGCCAGGGCGTGGAAGACCTGCTGGAGAAGGTGCTCCTGCAGGCCGAGATCCTCGAGCTCAAGGCCAACCCCGATCGTGAAGCGCAGGGCACGGTCATCGAGGCCCAGCTGGACGTCGGCAAGGGGCCCGTGGTGACCGTTCTCGTGCAGAAGGGCACGCTGGAGGTCGGAGACGACTTCCTGGTGGGGCTCTACGGCGGTCGCGTCCGTGCCATGCTCGACGAGCGCGGCAACACGGTGGAGTCGGCTGGACCGGGCGTCCCGGTGCAGATCCTGGGGGCCGGCGGCGTGCCGCAGGCCGGTGACACCTTCCAGGTCATGGAAGCCGACCGGGCCGCCGAGATCGCCGGCAATCGGCAGCGCCTGGAGCGTGAGAAGCAGCTCCGCATCAAGGAACGCGGGGTCAAGCTGGGCGACTTCAGCCAGCTCATGGCCGAAGGCGCGACCGGCACGTTGCCTCTCATCATCAAGGGTGACGTGGACGGTTCGGTGCAGGCCGTGGCCGACGCTCTGGAGCAACTGGGCACCGAGGAAGTCCAGGTCGAGATCGTTCACCGCGGCGTGGGTGCCATCAACGAGTCCGATGTCTTGCTGGCGGAGACCGCCGGAGCCGTCATCATCGGCTTCCGCGTGCGCCCCGGCTCGGACACGCGGCAGCTGGCCGAGCGCTCCGGGGTGGACATCCAGACCTACGACGTCATCTACAACGCGGTCGACGACATCCGGGCCGCGTTGGAAGGCATGCTCTCGCCCGAGCAGCGCGAGGAGATCCTCGGGTCCGCCGAGGTCCGCGAGGTGTTCAAGATCTCCCGCGTGGGCACGGTCGCCGGCTGCTACGTCACCGACGGCGTCATCGACCGCAAGGCTCGCGCCCGGGTGATCCGCGACGGCATCGTGATCTACGACGGGGAGTTCGCATCGCTCAAGCGCTTCAAGGACGACGTCAAGGAGGTCCGGGAGGGCTTCGAGTGCGGCATCGGCATCACCAACTTCAACGATGTGAAGGTGGGTGACGTCATCGAATGCTATCGGGTCGAAGAAGTGGCGCGGACGCTGGCCAGCTCGGCCGAGGGTCGCGGCTGACCGCATCCTCCACGCCGCTCGCCCGGTCCGGGGCGGCTCGTCCAGCCGGCGCGCACCTGTGATCATCGGCGTCCAGACCTTCGTCCTCGGCCTGCCAGGCTGCCGCTCCCTGAAGGAGAAGCGCATGGTGGTGAAGTCCCTCAAGGACCGCATCCGCCATCGCTTCAATGTTTCGGTGGCCGAGACCGGAAGTCAGGACGTGTGGACGCGCGCCGAGGTGACCGTGGCCGCGGTCTGTGCCGACCGCGCCCTTGCCGATGCGCTTCTGGACCGGGTCGACCGCTTCGTCGAGGAGGATGGCCGGGTCGTCATGAGCGGCGTTGAACGCGAGCTCTTTTGACCCCGACCCCTTCCGCTTCCTTCCTTCGAGCCAGATTTCGAGATGCCCAGCCGCCGCATCGAGCGATTGAACGAGCAGCTCAAGCGAGAGATCGCGAGCCTGCTCCGGACCCGGGTCCGCGACCCCCGGCTACAGCGTGTCACCGTCACCGCGGTGCGTGCGGCTCCGGACCTGACCTTCGCTCGCGTGCTCGTGCGGATGCCCGTGGACGAAGAGAGCGTCCGCCGCGAAGGGCTCGAGGGCCTCGAGGCGGCGGCTCCCTTCCTGCGCCGGGCCCTCGGACAGGAGCTGCAGATCCGCCGTGTCCCCGAACTCGACTTCCAGGTCGACACGACGCTGGAGAGGGCGGCGCGCATCGAGGAGATCCTCAACGAGGTCCGGCCTGACGAAGGGTGGGATTCGGAGCCCGAGGGGGGAGAGCCGGAGTGACACGGTCGGGGGAGGAGGGCGGCATCCTCCTGGTGGACAAGCCGACGGGTCCCACCTCGCACGACGTGGTGGCCCGGGCGCGCAAAGCACTGGGGACCCGGCGCGTCGGACACACCGGAACCCTGGACCCCCTCGCCTCGGGCCTGCTGGTCCTGGTCGTGGGATCGGCCACCCGCCTCTCCGACGCTCTCACCGGGCTCGCCAAGACCTACGTCGCGGAAGCCCGCCTGGGTGTGACCACCGACACGTTGGACCTCGAGGGAGAGGTCACGGCCCGCCGCTCGGGCTGGGAGGGGCTGGGGCAAGGGGACCTCGCCGCCGCCCTGGAGGCCCTGGCCGGAGAGAGCCTGCAGGTGCCGCCCGCCTACTCGGCGAAGAAGGTGGCAGGCGAGGCCGCCCATCGGCGCGCGCGTCGGGGCGAGAAGGTGACGCTGGCGCCGGTCCCGGTCACCGTGCACGAGATCGGCCTCGTGTCGGTGGACCTTCCCCTGGTCCGTTTCCGGGTGCGCTGTTCGTCGGGCACGTACGTGCGTGCGTTGGCCCGCGACCTGGGTGAAGCCCTGGGCGTGGGCGCGCATCTCACGGCGCTGCGCAGGATCTCCGTGGGTCCCTTCGAGGTGGACGCCGCCGCCCATCTCACCGCGATGGACCAGGCAACCGATACCGCCTGGCGGACGCCGCTTCAGGCCCTCGAGGCCGTGGGCATGCCCATGGTGCGCGTGGACCGTGACGACGTCCACCGCCTGGTGACGGGCCAGGCCATCGAGCTCCAGGGCCACGACGAGCTCGAGGGTCCGACGGCCGCCGCCGACGCTGACGGTCTTGTGGCGTTGGGTGAAGTGAGCGGACGCAGCTTCAGGCCGCGCAAGGTCTTCCGGCGCAGCGAGGCCCTCTCCTGATGCATCGCTCTCAGCGTCCGGAGCGCGGGCGGCCGCTCCCCGGAGATCGCGGTACGGTGGTCACCGTGGGCACCTTCGACGGCGTCCATCGCGGGCACTGGGCCGTGCTGCAGGAGATCCGGCAGCGCGCCCGGGCCACGGGGCGCCGGAGCGTGCTCCTCACCTTCCATCCGCATCCGCTTCGCATCGTGCGGCCGGAGGCGGCGCCCCTGCTGCTCACCACGCCGGTGGAGAAGAAGGAGATCCTGGCCGAGAGCGGGCTGGACTACGCGGTCTTCCTGCGCTTCACGACCGAGCTGTCTCGCTACACTCCCGAGCGCTTCGTACGGGAGATCCTGGTGGGCCGGCTGGGTGTGGACGAGCTGGTGATCGGCTACGACCACGGCTTCGGCCGCGGGCGCACGGGCGACGCCGACACGCTCAGGGAAGTCGGCAGGGAAGCAGGCTTCACCGTCGATGTGGTGCCCCCGGTGGAGGCCGGTGGCGACGCGGTGTCCTCCACCCGCATCCGCCAGGCGGTGGCGGCCGCGGACATGGGCGAGGCGCGCCGGGGTCTTGGCCGGCCGTACAGCGTCCGGGGCGTCGTGGTGAGGGGCGATGGACGCGGCAGGCAGCTCGGTTTTCCCACGGCCAATCTGGGCGGCATCGACGCGGAGAAGCTGATCCCCCCTGCCGGCATCTACGCCGTGCGCGGCGCCACCCGGGCCGGCGTCTTCGACGGGGCCCTGCACCTGGGGCCGCGGCCGACGTTCCAGGGCGCGCCTCCCACCATCGAGTTGCACCTGCTGGACTTCGACGGAGATCTCTACGGCGAGGAGGTGCGCGTGGACTTCATCGAGTATCTACGTGGCGTGCTTCCCTTCGATTCGGCGGAAGCGCTGGTGGGCCAGATGCGCGACGACGTCGAGCGGGCGCGCGACGTGCTGACGCGCGACGACGCGGAATCCCCCGAAAATGCCGCCGGACGGGTTGCCACCGGCGAGTCGTTTGACTAGCCTAAAAGGCTGAAACGCCAACGGACTACGGTCCCCAGCTTCCCTTGCAGCGCAGACTCCTGCGGAGGCAGAATGAGCATCGACAAGGACGCAATCATCAAGAAGCACCAGCTCCACGAGGGTGACGTGGGCAGCGCGCCGGTTCAGATCGCGCTCCTCACGGCTCGCATCGAGGACCTGCGGCAGCACTTCGACGCGCACAAGAAGGACCACCACAGCCGTCGTGGGCTGCTCAAGATGGTCGGACGCCGCCGTCGCCTCCTGGAGTACTTGAGGAACAGCGATCTGGAGCGGTATCGCGAGCTCATCGCGGATCTGGGCCTGCGGCACTAGGATCGGCAGCGGCGGTCACCCACGCGGTGGTCGCCGTTTCCGTATTTCCGCCGGCGAGCGGGAGGACCTGTCGGATCCCGCGCCCTCGGGCGCGCGGTCTCCGTCTCCCCGTGTCGTCCGGCGATGAGGAGTCCACGACCCCGGCGGGAACGTCCCGTGCGGGTGAGACTCCGCCGCCGCGCCTCCATCGTGGAGGTCCCGGCGTGTGAGATCCCAGTCGGTGCACGAGCACCGGACGACGACATGGATGGAAGAATGATCCAGCGCATCGAGCGCCAGTTCGCGGGGCGCCCCCTGATTCTCGAGATCGGCCGCATGGCCAAGCTCGCCGGGGGCTCCTGCCTGGTGCAGTACGGCGAGACGGTGGTGCTGTGCACCGCCACCGCCCAGAACAAGCCCACCCACCTCCCGTTCTTTCCGCTCACGGTGGAATATCGGGAGAAGCAGTACGCCGCCGGGAAGATCCCCGGAGGCTTCTTCAAGCGTGAGGGCCGTCCCGGCGAGAAGGAGATCCTGGCGGCGCGCCTCACGGACCGCCCTCTGCGGCCGCTGTTTCCCGACGGCTTCATGAACGAGACGCAGATCGTCTGCAACGTGTTGAGCGCCGATCAGGAGAACGACGCCGACGTGCTCGCCCTCCTGGGCGGGAGCGTGGCGCTCAACCTGTCCAGCATCCCGTTCCCGGAGATGGTGGCCTCCGTGCGGGTCGGGCGCATCCAGGGAACCTGGGTGTGGAATCCCACCTTCCAGCAGCTCGGATATTCCGACGTCGACATGATCGTCGCCGGGTCCGAGGACGCCATCCTCATGGTCGAGGGCGGCGCCATCGAGGTGTCGGAAGAGGACATGCTCGAGGGCATCGAGTTCGCCCACAAGGGCATCCAGGAGCTCATCGGCATCCAGAAGGAGCTGCTCCAGGGCCACAGCGTGCCCGACATGGAGTGGACGCCCCAGCTGCCCGACGCCTCGCTCAAGCAGCGGGTGGAGGACCTGGCGGCGCCCCGGGTCGTGGAGGCGCTCAACCTGCAGGACAAGCAGGAGCGTCAGCAGGCCATGGCGGCGCTACGTGAAGACATCGTCGGTCAGCTCCAGGAGGAAGACGAGGAGTACCCGGAGCACGAGGATCAGGTGGGCGACATCCTGCGCACCATCGAGAAGCGCACCATGCGCCGCCAGATCCTGGACAAGGGCGAGCGGGCGGACGGCCGGGGCCTCGACGAGATCCGGCCCATCTCCTGCGAGGTGGGGCTGCTGCCCCGCACGCACGGCTCGGCGCTCTTCACGCGGGGCCAGACGCAGGCGTTGGCGGTGACCACCCTGGGGACCTCCCGGGACGAGCAGCGCATCGACTCCATCGATACGCGCGAAGAAGTCACCAAGTCGTTCATGCTCCACTACAACTTCCCGCCCTTCTGCGTGGGTGAGGCCCGGCCGTTCCGGAGCACCTCGCGCCGCGAGATCGGACACGGGAATCTGGCGGAGCGGGCGATCCAGCCCCTGCTTCCGGCCTACGACGACTTTCCCTACACGATTCGCCTGGTCTCGGACATCCTGGAGTCCAACGGCTCCTCGTCCATGGCCACCGTATGTGGGGCGTCGCTCTCGCTCATGGATGCCGGCGTGCCGATCCGGGCTGCCTGCGGCGGCGTCGCCATGGGGCTGATCAAGGAAGGCGACGAGGTGGCGGTGCTCACCGACATTCTCGGCCTCGAAGACGCCCTGGGCGACATGGACTTCAAGGTGGCGGGCACGCGCAAGGGCGTGACCTCCATCCAGATGGACATCAAGATCAAGGGCATGACCGTCCAGATCATGCAGGAAGCGCTGCAGCGCGCCCACAAGGGCCGCATGCACATCCTGGACATCATGGAGCAGACCATCGCCGAGCCCCGGAGCGACATCTCCGAGTGGGCGCCGCGCATCACCACGCTGCAGGTCAACCCGGAGAAGATCGGGGAGATCATCGGGCCCAAGGGCAAGACGATCCGCGCCATCCAGGACGAGTCGGGCTCGACCATCGAGATCGATGACAGCGGTCTGGTGAAGATCGCGGCCATCAGCGCCGAGAACGCCTCCCGTGCCCGTGAGATGATCGAGGCCATCGTGCAGGAGCCCGAGGTCGGGCGCATCTACGAGGGTCCGGTGAAGAACACCACCACCTTCGGCGCCTTCATCGAGATCCTGCCCGGCGTGGAGGGTCTGTGCCACATTTCGGAGCTGGCCGAAGGCCGGGTGGGGCAGACCGAGGACGTCCTCAAGAAGGGCGACATCACTCGGGTGAAGCTCCTCTCCATCGACGAGAAGGGTCGACTGCGGCTCTCCCGTCGTGCCGCCGTCGCGGAAGAGGGCGAGGATGGCCAGGAGGCCGAGGCCGCCACGGCCGGGGCCGAGGCCGACGCGTAGTGACCGCAGGCGGGCGTAGGGGAGGGGGGCGCGGCCACACGGTCGCGTCCCCCTCGTCCGTTGCGGGAGATCCGCCCGGCGGCCGGTCGAGCGATCCCGTGCGCTTCACCACGCTGGACAACGGCGTGCGCGTGCTCACCGAGGCCATTCCCGGCGTACGCTCGGCCTCGGTCGGCGTGTGGATTCTCCAGGGGGCGGCCCACGAGCCCGCCGAACGCATGGGCGAGAGCCATCTGCTCGAGCACATGGTCTTCAAGGGTACCCGACGGCGCTCACCCCGGGAGATCGCGCTGGCGCTGGAGGCGCTGGGAGGCTCGCTGGACGCCTACACCACCCGGGAGCACACCTCCTTTCAGGCCCGCGTCCTGGACGAGCATCTGCCCGAGGCCCTGGACGTGCTGGCGGACCTGGTGCTCAATCCCCGCCTCCGCGCAGAAGATCTGGAGCTGGAGCGGGAGGTGGTGCTGGAGGAGATCGCACAGGTGGAGGACACGCCCGACGACCTCGTCTTCGAGCTCCATGGTGAGCGTCTCTGGGGCGGTCATCCCTACGGGCACGCGATCCTCGGCACGCGAGACACGGTGACCGGCCTCGACGTGGCGACGCTGGAGGCGCTCCACCGCCTCCGCTACCGCGGGCGCGGTCTCATCGTCGCCGCGGCGGGGAACGTGACGCACGACCGGGTGGTGCAGCTCGCCCTCGCACACTTCGGAGCACTGGACCCGGGCGGCGAACCACCCCGCGTGGAGCCTCCCCTGGCATCCCCCAGAGCCCGGGAAGCCGTGCGCCGGGACACCTCGCAGGCGCATATCGTCACGGGGTGCACCACGGTTCCGCACTCCGACCCCCTGCGCATCCCGCTCGTGCTCCTGTCGCAGGCGTTCGGAGGGGGGATGAGCTCGCGGCTCTTCCAGCGTATCCGCGAGGAGCTGGCGCTGGCCTACACCGTGTTCTCGTATCAGTCCTTCTACACGCGCTCCGGGGTGGCGGGGGTCTATCTGGGCACCCGTCCCGGCTGGGAGGAGCGGGCCCTGGAGGCGCTCCGGGAGGAGTATGGGGTGCTGGCTCGCGACGGGCTGGGCGCCGACGAGCTGGAGCAGACGCGCCAGCAGGTGAAGGGTCAGATCATGCTGTCGCTGGAATCCACCGGCGCCCGCCTCTACCGCCTGGCCGGCTTCGCCCTCCACGACGAGGAGTACCAGGACCTGGACGGTCTGCTCCGACGCGTGGACGCTGTCACCCGGGAACAGGTGGCCGAGGCCGCGGCCCGCTTCTACGATCCCGACGGCCAGCTCTTCCTCACCCTCGGTCCGTAGCAGCCTCGGAGCCCGCGCCGGCGCGGCGACGATGCCCTGCCGTTGCGGAGCTCCCCATACCCCCTCCAGGGGTGACGCGGCGTCTGCGATTGCCTAAGATGTCGGGGCTCGGGGCCGCCTCGTCTGCGGCCCCCGCCCACAACCTCTAAAGTGGCGGACGTACGATGCTTATCGGGGTTCCGAAGGAGATCAAGCGGGAAGAGTACCGGGTTGCCCTGACGCCGGCGGGGGCCGAGGCCCTCACCCACGCCGGACACCAGGTCCTGGTGCAGAAAGATGCCGGTCTGGGCAGCGGCTTCACCGACGACTTCTACGCCGCGGCAGGTGCGGAGATCGTCGAATCGGCCGAAGCCGTGTGGGCTCGGGCCGAGATGATCATGAAGGTGAAGGAGCCTATCGAGCCCGAGTGGCCGCACATGCGCGAGGGCCAGCTCATGTTCACCTACTTCCACTTCGCGGCGTCGGAGCCTCTCACCCGGGCGGTGATGGACTCCGGTGCGGTGGCGCTGGCGTACGAGACGGTGGAGCTCCCCAGCGGAGAGTTGCCGCTTCTCACGCCCATGTCCGAGGTGGCGGGCCGCATGGCCATCCAGGAGGGTGCCAAGTACCTGGAGCGGCATTCCGGCGGCGCGGGCGTGCTCCTGGGCGGCGTGCCCGGCGTGCTCCCCGGCAAGGTGCTCATCCTGGGCGGCGGCGTGGTCGGCATCAACGCCGCGAAGATGGCGGCGGGCCTGGGCGCGCGGGTGTCGATCATGGACATCGACCTCACCCGCCTGCGCTACCTCGAAGACGTCATGCCGGCCAACGTCAACCTGCTGTTCAGCACGCGCTACGCGGTGCGCAAGCAGCTCGAGGACGCCGACCTGGTCGTGGGCGCGGTTCTGATCCCGGGCAAGAAGGCGCCCAGCCTCGTGACCCGCGAAGACCTCAAGAACATGCGGCCTGGCGCGGTCATCGTCGACGTGGCCGTGGATCAGGGTGGGTGCGTGGAGACCATCAAACCCACGACCCACGACGATCCCATCTACACCGTGGAGGGCGTCATCCACTACGCCGTGGCGAACATGCCCGGCGGTGTTCCCCGGACCAGCACGCTGGCCCTCACCAACGCCACCCTGCCGTACGCCCTGACGCTGGCCGGGCACGGCTGGAAGGCGGCTTGCACCGGTGATCCGGCGTTGGCCAAGGGACTGAACGTGGTGGAGGGCAAGATCTGTTACGCGGGCGTGGCGGAGGCCTTCGGTCTCCCGTCGCACGACGTGTCGGACTTCCTGGCCTGACACCCAGCCGACGTGGCGCACAACGCGGGGCGGGGTGGCGTTCTGCCGCTCCGCCCCGCAGCCGTTGTCCGCATTCCATCCCCCTTCGTCCCGAGCCCCGGAGAGCGTGCGGTGGCATCCGACGTGGTCCGCTTCAAGCGGCTGGACAGCAATCCCGATCTTCCTCTGCCCTCACGGGCCACGACCCACGCCGCCGGCTACGACGTGCGCTCCGCCGAGGCGGACTTCGTGCTGGAGCCCGGCGAGATCCGGCTGGTGGCCACCGGCCTGGTCATGGAGCTCCCGCTCGACGTGGAGTGCCAGGTGCGGCCGCGCTCGGGTCTGGCGGTGCGCCACGGGATCAGCATGCCCAACACGCCCGGGACCATCGATCCGGACTACCGCGGCGAGGTGAAGGTGCCTCTCATCAACCTCGGGCGGGAACCGGTCACCATCGCACGCGGCGAGCGCATCGCACAGATGGTCTTCGCCCGCTTCGCGGCCCTCGGCGTGGAGGAGGTGGAGGAGGTGGGGGACACCCATCGGGGCGAGGGAGGATTCGGGTCCACGGGTCGCGGATGACCCCGCGAGAGCGGTGCCCCGAACGGGGGCGCCGAGGCGGGCATTGTCCTTGCAACACGCAGGGTCCCGGTATACCTTCGGTCTCCGCCCGCCGGTCCCTTCCGGGCCACGAGCGGGGCGCCTCCGACGCCCACCGCTACAACGAGAGTCCACCTTGCCGCGCTGGTTCAACTCGGGCCGCCTGGTCCCCGTAAACGACATCGCCGTGGATCTGGGTACCGCCAATACCCTGGTCTACGTGAAGGGCGAAGGAATCGTCCTCAACGAGCCCTCCGTGGTGGCGGTGGAGAAGTCCGGGCGCAAGATCATGGGGATCGGGCTCGAGGCGAAGCGCATGCTGGGCCGCACACCCGAGGGCATCGAGGCGGTCCGGCCACTGAAGGACGGCGTCATCGCCGACGTGGACGTGACGGAGATGATGCTCCGCCACTTCCTCAAGCAGGTCACGGCCAAGCGCATCTTCCGCATCAAGCCCCGGGTGATCGTGGGCGTGCCCTCGGGGATCACGGAGCTGGAGCGGCGGGCCGTGCGCTCGTCGGCCATGGCCGCGGGCGCCAAGGCCGTCTACATGGTGGACGAGCCCATGGCCGCCGCCATCGGCGTGGGGCTTCCGGTGGAGACCCCCACAGGCAACATGGTGATCGACATCGGAGGCGGCACCACCGAGATCGCGGTCATCGCGCTCTCCGGCATCGTCTCCAATACCTCCATCCGGGTGGGCGGCGACGAGCTGGATTCGGCCATCGTCACCTTCCTGCGCAAGAACTACAATCTCCTCATCGGTGAGCCCACCGCCGAGGCCATCAAGATCCAGATCGGCTCCGCCTTCGATTTCGAAGACGAGCGCGAGATGGAGGTGAAGGGGCGCGACCTGGTGAGCGGGATCCCCAAGACCGTCACGGTCCACTCCCAGGAGATCCGCGAGTGCATCCAGGAGCCCATCCAGGCCATCGTCGAGGCGGTGCGCCGGGCGCTGGAGATCACCCCGCCGGAGCTGTCGTCGGACATCGTGGACCGCGGCATCGTCATGACCGGCGGCGGTGCCCTCATCCGCGGGCTGGACCGGCTGCTGGCGCACGAGACCAACCTCCCCATCCACGTGGACGAGGAGCCGCTCACCTGTGTGGTGCGCGGAGCGGGACGCGTCCTGGACGATCTGAACAAGTATCGGTCCGTCCTGACGACGTGAGGGGGCCGTGCCCCCGTTCGAGACTCCCGACCTTTCCGAGGCGGCCGCCCGCCGACAGACCTGGGGCGCGCTCGGGGTGCTCCTGGCGGCCTTCGTGGTGGCCTTCCTGCCCGACGGTGCCCAACAGGCGGTAGCGTCCAGCCTGCGCTACTCCGTGCTCCGACCGTTTCTGGCCTTGCAGCAGACGCTGGTGCGGGCGCGCCTCCACACCCAGGAGGTGGAGCGGTTGCGGGCGGAGCTGGACACCGCTCAGGTGGCGCTGTTGAACCGGGCCACCCTGGAGGCCGAGAACGCCCGTCTGCGGAGCCTGCTGGCGCTGTCCGCGCGCCTGGGCACCGAATACGAGGCCGCGGTGGCAATCCGGCCGGGCACGACCGGCTCCGAGAGCATGTTCATCCTGGACGTGGGCTCGGACCAGGGCGTGCAGGCGCGGGCACCCGTGGTCACACGCGAGGGCCTGGCCGGCGTCGTGCGCGAGGTTCGGGAGACCACGGCCATCGGCATGGACTGGACGCACCCCGATTTCAGGGCCAGCGCCATGACGCTGGACGGGCTCACCTACGGCTTCGTGGAGAGCCGCCGAGGCATCTTCCGGGAGAGCGACCGCCTGGTTCTGACCGGCACCCCCTACAGCACGAATCTGGTCCCGGGCTCGGTGATCGTGACGTCGGGGTTGGGCGGGGTGTTTCCCCGGGGGATTCCCATCGGCCGCGTGGACACGCTGGCGGTGGCCGAAGGAGGGTGGCGCAAGAGCTACTGGCTGCAACCCTTCGTGGACGTGGGCAGCATCTCCCAGGTGCTGGTGGCGGTGGGGGATCCCTCTACGCGACGCATCGACGTGGGCGAGGCGTTTCCGCCCGACGAGGCGGGCACGGCGAGTGAGTACCTGGCACGGCAGCAGGCCCGCGCGGATTCGTTGGCGCGGCTGAGCGACGAGGTACGGCGTCTCAGGGCGCGGCTCGACTCGCTCAGGCGGGGGCCGTCTGGCGGTGAAGCTCCAGCGGGAGGCGTCCGGTGAGGCTCCGTGTCATGATCACGGCGATTTTCCTGGTGGTCCTCCACTTCGTGCTGCACGTGGGGATCGGCTGGGGGCCCGGAGCGCCGGACCTGCTCACGCTGGGACTCCTGCTGGCCGTGCGCGAGATGGGCATGGGCTGGGGCGCCTTGCTGGGCTTCGGCCTCGGCCTCCTCGAGGACTCCCTGAGCGTGCTGACCTTCGGCGCGGCGACCATGGCACTGACGGTGGTGGGAGCCGCCGGCGCACGCACGCGGGACCTGTTCGTGGGCGATTCGAGGCTCTTCGCCGTGACCTATTTCCTGCTCGGGAAATGGTGCCGGGACCTGATCCACTGGCTGATGGTAGGAGAGGAGTTGCGCGAGCCTTTCGTGCGAGCGGTGCTGGTGGACTCCACGCTCGCATCCGTGTACATGGCCCTGGTGGGGCTGGCGGTGCTCGCGTTGACTGGCGTGTCGTGGGAGTCGTCCGGGAGCCGGTGAGTTGAACGCGAATCATCCGCATGCGCGGCGAGCGCGGAGCAGGGTGGCCTCCCTGGTCCTGGCCGGCTGCATGCTCGTGCTGTTGGGCGCGTTCTTCCGCGCGCAGGTGGTGCGCTCCAGCACCTACGTGCTGACGGCCGAGTCCAACCGCCTGCGGCCCCTGGACCTGCCTCCGCCCCGCGGGCGCATCCTGGACCGGAACGGCGACATCATCGCCGACAACATCCCCGGCTACGCCGTGACGCTCCTGCCCGCGTCGCTGGATTCCATGCGTGCGAACCTGGAGCGCCTGCGGCAGGTGCTCCCCCTGGACAGCGCCCGGGTGGCGCGCCTCATGGACCGGGCACGGCGCGAGTACGGACAGCCCCTGGTGGTGGCGTCGGACGCGTCGTTCGAGGACGTGGCCGCGCTGGAGGAGCGCCGGGCCGAGTTTCCCAACGTCTTCATCGAGTCCCGTCCGAAGCGGCGCTACATGGGCGGCGCGGCGGTGGGCCACGTCATGGGCTACATCGGCGAGATCACAGCCGGCGAGCTGGACTCCCCCTACTACGCCGACGACCACTACGAGCAGGGACTGGTGGTGGGAAAGACCGGGATCGAGCGCCAGTACGAGCACCTGCTGCAGGGTCGCAAGGGCGTGCGTTACGTGGAGGTGGACGCCCGCGGACGCATCGTGGGAGACTTCTCGGGGATCTCCACCCGGCCGGCCACGCCGGGTCAGGACATCCGGCTGAGCATCGATCTGGGACTCCAGGAGTGGATCGCCCACATCTTTCCGGATTCCATGATGGGGGCCGTGGTGGCGCTGGACCCCGCCGATGGTAGCGTCCTGGCCCTGTACTCGGCGCCGTCGTACGATCCCAACGACTTCGTGGGTGGGATCGACACCGACACCTGGACGCGCCTCAACACCGACGAGCGCAAGCCGCTCTACAACAAGGCCGTGCTGGGCCGCTTCGCGCCGGCCTCCACCTGGAAGCTGGCCACGGCCGCCATCGCGTTGGATCTGGGCGTCGTGCAGCCCGACGAGAAGATGCCGGTGCCGTGCACGGGGAGCTACCGCTACGGTAACCGCACCTGGCACTGCTGGAAGGCCGGCGGCCACGGAGACATCAACCTGCTGGAGGCCATCCAGCACTCCTGTGACGTCTACTTCTACCAGCTCGGTCTGCGCATCGGGCTGAAACGGTTCCTGGACGACGCCAACCGCCTGGGGTTCGCCCAGACCTGCGGTGTCGACCTGCCGCGCGAGAACCCGGGCATCTTTCCGAAGGGTCCCGAATACTGGCAGAACGTCTGGGGCTACACCCCGCAGGAGGGCGAGGTGCTGTCGCTGGCCATCGGCCAGGGCCCCAACTCACAGACGCCGCTGAAGATGGCCCAGTTCTACACGGCGTTGGCCCGGGACGGGTCGGCCCCGACTCCCCGCATCTATCCGGACGGACCGGACCCGGACGGCGAGGGTTGGCAGCTCCATCTGACGCCCGAGGCCATCGCCACGCTGCGCGAGGGGCTCCGCCGGGTCACGGCGCCAGGGGGCACCGCCTACATGGCCTCGCTGGAGCACTTCGACCTGTACGGCAAGACAGGCACGGGACAGAACGGACTCAGCGTCGCCGGGCTCGCAGAGGACGACGCCTGGTTCGCGGGCATGGCGGGGCCCAAGGGCGGTGACCCGGAGATCGTGGTGGTGGCGCTGGTGCAGTACGGCGCCCACGGCTCGTCGGTGGCGGCTCCCATCGTGGCCAAGGCCGCCGACTACTACCTGCGCGAGAAGTACGGCATCCCCATGGACACCATCCAGACGCTGGGCGAGACCATCCGGGTCCGGGGCTGGCCGTCCTGGGCTGCGAGGTAGCGCGTTGAAGCGTCTCTTCCGCGAGTGGGCCGTGGACCCGCCCCTGGTGGGGGCGGTCCTGCTGCTGACCCTCTTCGGCATCGCCATGATCTACTCGGCGGGGGTGACCAACAACCCCACCACCGCCGAGGGTGTCTGGGTGCGCCAGCTCGTCTGGTTCGGGCTCGCGCTGGGCGTGTTCACGGTGGTGAGCCGCGTGCCCCTGCGCTGGCTGGAATGGGTGGCGGTGCCGGCCTACGTCTTCAGCGTGGTGTTGCTGGCGGCGACGCTGGTGGTGGGTACCGGCGCCGGCACCGCCTCGGGCACCCGCAGCTGGATCGCTTTCGGACCCCTCCGCTTCCAGCCCGCCGAGGTGGCGAAGCTGGCCACGATCCTGGTGCTGGCCCGGCTCATGGCGGCTCGCGACGAGGCGCCGGCGAGCCTGCGCGACGTCCTGGCTCCCGGCGCGCTGGCGGCGCTCCCCCTGTTGCTCGTGCTCAAGCAGCCCGATCTCGGCACGGCGCAGGCGTTCGTGGGGATTCTGTTCGCGGTCCTCTTCTGGGCCGGGACACCGGTGCCGTTGCTTCTCCTGCTCGCCAGCCCGGTGCTGGGGCTGATCCTGTCCTTCGATACCCGGGTGTGGTCGGTCTACATCGTGGCCGTGCTGGCGGTCCTCTACCTGATGCGCTACCGCCTGTTCTTCTACGAGTCCGTGGCGGTGCTGCTGGCCAACGTGGCGGCGGGCACCATCGCGGCGCCGTTGTGGCGATCGCTGGCCGAGTACCAGCAGAACCGCCTGCTGGTGTTCCTGGATCCCGACGTGGACCCCCGGGGCGCGGGCTACCACCTCATCCAATCCAAGGTGGCCATCGGCAGCGGCGGCATCTGGGGCAAAGGCTTCACGCTGGGCACGCAGAAGCGCTTCGGCTTCCTGCCGGAACAGCACACGGATTTCATCTTCAGCGTGGTGGGCGAGGAGCTGGGATTCCTCGGTGTGGCGCTGGCTCTGGGGCTGTTCACCTTCGTCCTGTTACGCCTGGTCCGGCTGGCGGAGAACTCCGCGGATCCCTTTGCCGGCACCGTGCTCCTGGGTATCTTCGGGGCCTGGTTGGTCCATATCTTCGTCAACGTCGGGATGACGGTCGGACTCGTCCCGGTGACAGGGATCCCCCTGCCGTTCGTGAGCTACGGGGGGTCCTTTCTCTTGATGTCGTGGGTGGCCCTGGCGGTGGCGGTACGGGTGGCCCATGACGACGAGCGCCCCACGACCTGACGGTCTCCGGGCGCCGAAGGAGGCCCACAAGGCCATGGCCTGGTTCCGCAAGGACAAGAAGCCGCTCAAGGCGTCGGACCGGAGGGATGTGCCCGGTGACGTCTTCGACAAGTGCGAAGGCTGCGGCGAGATCGTCTACGGTGAGAAGCTCGCACAGAACCTGGGTGTGTGCCCGAACTGCGGATTCCACAGCCGCATCTCCGCCGAGCGCTATCTGGAGATCCTCCTCGACGAGGACTCGTTCGGCGAGCTGGACGCCCACCTGAGAAGCGGTGATCCCCTGGGATTCACGGATCTGAAGGGCTATCCGGACCGGATCGCTGCCGCCGAGAAGAAGGTGGGCCGCAACGACGCGGTCATCACCGGCGCCGGCACGTTGCAGGGCATTCCCGTGGCCATGGCGGTCATGGACTTCCGCTTCGTGGGCGGCTCCATGGGATCGGTGGTGGGCGAGAAGATCGCCCGGGTGGGGAAGCTCGCCCTGGAGCGGGAGTGGCCGCTGATCATCGTGAGCGCCTCCGGAGGCGCGCGCATGCAGGAGGGCATCTACTCACTCATGCAGATGGCCAAGACCTCGACGGTCCTGGCCCGGCTGCACGAGGCGGGCATCCCCTTCATCTCCATTCTCACGGATCCCACCACCGGCGGCGTGACCGCCTCCTACGCCATGCTGGGCGACGCCAACCTCGCCGAGCCCGGCGCGCTCATCGGCTTCGCCGGGCCCCGGGTCATCGAGGAGACCATCAAGCAGGAGCTTCCCGAGGGATTCCAGCGCGCCGAATTCCTGCTGGAGCACGGCATGGTGGACCGGGTCGTGGACCGCCGGGAGCTCCAGGACACCGTGGCCAGGCTGCTGCGCCACATGCGGAACGAGCCGGAGCCCGACGAATGACCGACGGCGGTTCGGGCCGGAGCGGGGGCGTGACGGCGTCGCCCGACCGGCTGGACCGTCCCTTCGAGGATCCGCTCTTCGATCGGCTCTTTCCTCCGCTGCCGGCGGGGGTGCACTGGGGGCTCGAGCGGGTGCGGGCCGCGCTGGAGGCGCTGGGCGACCCCCAGGATCGTGCCGCCGCGCTTCACGTCGGAGGCACCAACGGCAAGGGCTCGGTGGCCTCCACCTCGGCCTCGGTGCTGGGGATGGCGGGCCTGCGCGTGGGCCTCTACACCTCCCCTCACCTGTGCTCGGTGCGGGAGCGCTTCCAGGTGGGCGGCGCGCCCATCGCCGAGGACGCGCTCATCGGCTACGCCGACGAGATCCGGCCGGTGGTGCGGGAGTACGGTCTCACCTTCTTCGAGGCCGCCACGGTGCTGGCCTTCCACGCGTTCTACCGCGAGGAGGTGGACGTCCAGGTCGTGGAAGTGGGGCTCGGCGGACGGCTGGACGCCACCAACGTGCTGCGGCCCGTGGCGTGCGCCATCACCAACGTGGCCCTGGACCACGCCGAGTTCCTGGGCGACACGCTGGAGGCCATCGCCGGCGAGAAGGCCGGCATTCTCAAGTCGGGCGTGCCGGCGGTGACCGCGGAGACCGATACGTCCATCCTGGCGGTGTTCCGCCGGGTGGCCGCCGAGGTGGGGGCGCCGCTCTCCACGCTGGATCCCGCCCGTGATCTGGGCGACGTGGAGGTGGCCCGCGACCACACCGCCTTCACCCTGGACACCCGGGCCTGGGGCGAGCTCCGGCTGCGCACGCCGCTGGTCGGGCGCCACCAGGCCGTCAACGCGGCGCTGGCGGTGGAGCTTCTGGAGCACCTGCCCGAGCGCGTGAGACCGTCGGCCGACGAGGTGCGCCGCGGGGTGGCCGGGGTGCGCTGGCCGGGTCGCGATCAGATCGAGGTCGTGGACGGCGGCACCTGGCTCTTCGACGTGGCCCACAACATCGCCGGCATCCAGTCCCTGGTATCGGTGCTGGATCGCCTCGATCTGCCCGGGCCCCGGGTCGGGCTGGTGGGCGTGCTGGGCGACAAGGACTGGCGAGCCATGCTGCCCCCGCTGCTGGAGCGGCTGGACCACGCCGTATTCACGCAGCCCACCTCGGCGCCTGAGGCCCGTCGCTGGGATCCCGGCGAGGCCGTGGAAGCGGTGAGCCGGCTCGCGGGGGGAGCCCCCTGCGGCCTGACGCGGGAGGCGGACTTCGAGACGGCGCTCGCCGAGGCGCGGCGCCGGGCCGGCGACGGCACGGTGGTGGTGACCGGTTCCTGTCACACCGTGGGCGACGCCCTGGCCGCCCTGGGTCGGGTTCCATTCGACGGAGCGTCGGCCTAGATTCGCCGCTATGGCCGCTTCTGAATTCTCGCGGCTGCCGGGCTTTCGGGACTTCGTTCCCGAAGACATGGCAGTCCGCTCGCACATCTTCGATGCCTGGCGCCGGGTCTCCCGGCGCTACGGCTTTCTGGAGTACGACGGACCCCCGCTCGAGCCGCTGGAGCTCTACGTGGAGAAGAGCGGCGAGGAGATCGTCGGGCAACTCTACAACTTCACGGACAAGGGGGACCGGGAGATCTCGCTCCGCCCCGAGATGACGCCCTCGCTGGCCCGCATCCTGGGGGAGCGCAGCCGCTCCATGCCCAAGCCCATCCGCTGGTTCAGCATCCCCCAGCTCTTTCGCTACGAGCGGCAGCAGCGGGGGCGGCTCCGGGAGCACTTCCAGTGGAACGTGGACATCGTGGGCGAGGACGGGGTGGCGGCGGACGCCGAGGTGCTGGCGGTGGCGCTGGACGCCATGCGCGAGCTGGGCCTGGGTGCCGACGACGTGCGGGCCCGGGTGTCGGACCGGCGGCTCCTGGCGGCCGTGCTCGACCGGGTGGGGGTCGCCGAAGACGCCCGGGTGGCGGCCTTCGCGGTGGTGGACAAGCTGGAGCGGGAGAGCCGGGAGCGCTCGCTCGAGCGGCTCCAGGCCGAGGCCGGTGTCGACGCGGCCACCGCCGAGGGCATCCTGGCCCTCTTCGACGCGCCGGGGCTCGAGGCCGTGCGGGAGCGCTTCGGCGACGACGATCTGGTGGCCGGCGAGCTGGCGCGGCTGGACGACTACCTGGCGATCCTCCAGGCCATGGGGCTCGGGGACTTCGTGGAGTTCGACCTCACCATCGTGCGGGGACTGGCCTACTACACCGGGATCGTCTTCGAGCTCTTCGACGCCCGGGGCGAGCTACGGGCCATCTGCGGGGGCGGCCGCTACGACCGCCTCCTGGAGCTGGTGGGCGGGGAGCCCCTGGGCGCGGTGGGGTTCGGGATGGGCGACGTGGTCCTGGGCGAGCTGCTCCGCGAGCGCGGCCTGCTGCCCGACCTCAGCCGCCAGCTGGACTACTTCATCGTGGTCATCGGGGCCGAACAGCAGCCCGCGGCCCTGTCGCTGGCGCACGCGCTCCGGGACCGGGGCCACTCGGTGGCGTACGCGCTCCGGGACCAGGCCGTGCGCAAACAGTTCAAGAACGCCGAGACCGAGGGCGCCCGGCGCGTGATCGTGCTGGGACCCGACGAGGCGGCGGCCGGAGAGGTGGTGGTGCGCGACATGGTGAGCGGCGATGAGACCCGCGTTGCGCAGGACCAGATCCGCAGCGGATGACGCCGCGGCGGGCGGACAGGAAAGCCGGAGGCGAGGCCATGGACCGGGCGATCGCCCGGCTCGGCATCCTGGAGACGCTCTTCCTGATGACGGCGGCCATCGCGGCGCTCCTGGCGGGGGCGCTGACGGCGTGGTTCGGCAAGGTGGCGCTGAGCTGGCCCTTCCGCACCGTGTGGTGGGTGAGTAGCCTCCTCTACTTCCTCGGGCCGGCCACCCTGGCGTGGCTGGGCTCCCGGCGCGAGGACGCCCGGCTCCGCGAGGCTCGGGCCCGACGACTCGAAGACGACGATTCCCGCGAGAACGGCGACGCGTGACATGGCGGACGACAAGAAGCTGACGCCCAGGGGCGAGGATTTCGCGGCCTGGTACAACGACGTGGTGCTCCGAGCGGAGCTGGCCGACTACTCCCCGGTGCGTGGCAGCATGGTCATCCGGCCGTGGGGCTACGGCATCTGGGAGCGCATGCAGCGGGCCCTGGACGACATGTTCAAGGCCACGGGGCACGAGAACGCCTATTTCCCTCTCCTGATCCCCATGAGCTTCATCGAGCGGGAGAAGGAGCACGTGGAGGGATTCCGGCCCGAGCTGGCGGTGGTGACCCACGCCGGCGGCAAGGAGCTGGAGGAGCCGTTGGTGATCCGGCCCACCTCGGAGACCGTCATCCTGGAGATGTTCCGCAAGTGGGTGCAGTCGTACCGGGATCTGCCGCTGCTCATCAACCAGTGGGCCAACGTCATGCGCTGGGAGCTGCGCACGCGGCTCTTTCTGCGCACCTCCGAGTTCCTCTGGCAGGAGGGCCACACGGCCCACGCCACCGCCGAGGAGGCCGAGGAGGAGACCCGCCGCATGCTGGGCGTCTACCGGACCTTCATGGAGGAGTGGATCGCCATGCCGGTGGTGACGGGGCTCAAGACCGAGTCGGAGAAGTTCGCCGGTGCGGTGCGGAGCTACGCGCTGGAGGCGCTCATGCAGGACAACAAGGCGCTCCAGGCCGGCACCTCGCACTTCCTGGGGCAGAACTTCTCTCGTGCCGCCGAGTTCACCTTCCAGTCCGAAGAAGGCGCCCAGGAGTACGCGTGGAGTACCTCCTGGGGCGTGTCCACCCGGCTGGTGGGCGGGATGGTCATGACCCACGGCGACGACGCGGGGCTCGTGGTCCCGCCGCGACTCGCGCCGGTGCAGGTGGTGGTGGTGCCCATCTACCGGAACGACGACGAGCGCGCCGCCACGCTGGCCAAGGCCGATCAGGTGAAGGCCCACCTGACCGAGGCCGGGGTCCGGGTCAAGGTCGATGCCCGCGATCATCTGAACCCCGGCGCCAAGTACTACGAGTGGGAGCGCAAGGGCGTCCCGCTGCGGGTCGAGGTGGGCCCGAAGGACCTGGAGAAGGGCCAGCTCGCCCTGGCGCGGCGCGTGGTCCCCGAGGGTGACAAGCGCAAGGCCTTCCTGCCGGAGGCCGAGGCCCTGGCGTCGATTCCGGGGCGGCTCGACGATTTCCAGGCCGAGCTCTTTCAGAAGGCGCTCGCCCGCCGCGAGGCCAACTCGCATCGGGGCGTGGACGACTGGGGCGAGATGAAGGAGATCCTGGAGACCAAGGGCGGCTTCGTCTACACCGGATGGTCCGGGGACCCCGCGGTGGAAGAGCGCGTCAAGAACGAGATGAAGGCCACGATCCGCGTGATCCCGGGCGAGGAGTTTCGTTCGGATCGGGCGCCCACGCGCTGCATCTCCGGCGAGGGCGAGGCGAAGCACGAGGTGGTGTGGGCCAGAGCGTACTGACCACGCCGTTCCCCCGCGTGCGGGGGGTCCTGCGTTGCGGGCCCTTCGACCTCCGCGAGCTGGCGGACCGCTTCCGCACGCCGCTCTACGTGTACGCGCTGGACCACGTGGAGGCCCGCTTCCGGGCGTTCACCACCGCCTTCTCCGGGATCCCGCATCTGGTGGCGTACTCGGTGAAGGCCAACGCCAACCTGGCGCTGCTCCATCGTCTCGGGACGCTGGGCGCCGGCGCGGACATCGTCAGCCGGGGTGAGCTGTTCCGTGCCCGGCGGGCGGGGATCCCCGGCGAGCGCATCGTCTTCGCCGGGGTGGCCAAGACCGAAGAGGAGATGGAGGCGGGTCTGGCCGAGGGCATTCTGGCCTTCAACGTGGAGAGCCGGGGCGAGCTGGAGCGCCTGGAGGCCGTGGCCCGGGGGCTGGACGTGACGGCGCCCTTCGCGGTGCGGGTCAATCCCGACATTCTCGCACCCACGCCGC
This sequence comes from uncultured Gemmatimonadales bacterium, assembly GCA_963809895.1. Classification (GTDB taxonomy): domain Bacteria; phylum Gemmatimonadota; class Gemmatimonadetes; order Longimicrobiales; family Gaopeijiaceae; genus Gaopeijia. The sequence goes on from CAWELD010000003.1 coordinate 537,240, forward strand.
ACGAGTACACGCGCACCGGACACGGCGCCTCCAAGTTCGGCGTGCCCCCCGAGGAAGCGCTGGACCTGTACCGGTGGGCGCGCGGCCGGCGCCACCTGCGGGCCGTGGGCGTGGACCTGCACATCGGCTCCCAGATCTCCGAGGTGGAGCCGTACGTGGCGGCGCTGGACCGGGTGCTGGAGCAGGTGGTGCGCGCGCTCCCGAACGGGGGACGGGACCTGGACTTCCTGGACCTGGGCGGGGGCTACGCCGTGGCATACGGCGACGCCCGCGGCAGCCTGGACCTGGCGGCCTTGGCCGATGAGGTGGTCCACCGGGTGAGCGCCCTGGAGCTGCGGCTGATCCTGGAGCCGGGACGCTCGCTGGTGGGCGAAGCCGGCGTTCTCCTGACCCGGGTCCAGTACCTGAAGACGGCGGGCACCAAGACCTTCGTGGTGGTGGACGGCGGCATGACCGAGCTCATCCGGCCCAGCCACTACGGTGGCTACCACGCCATCGAGCCCGTGGAGGCCCGCCCCGGGCGGCCGGTGGCGGTGGTCGACGTGGTGGGCCCCATCTGCGAGACCGGCGATTTCCTGGCCCGGGAGCGTCATCTGGCGCTGCCCGAGCCCGGGGACCTGCTGGCGGTCCACACCGCCGGCGCGTACGGCTTCGCCATGGCCTCCAACTACAACGCCCGTCGGCGCCCGGCCGAGGCGGTGGTGGAGGGCGATCAGGTCCACCTGGTCCGGGCTCGGGAGACGCTGGAGGACCTGGTGCGGGGGGAGTCCATCCCCTGGATCGACGAAGATGGCGGGGAGGCCTGACCCGCCGCGAGGTGCTATGATCGCGGCTCTCGCCCGAAGCGGGGCCGCCTTCCCAAACCACTGACGACGCGCACATGCACGAGCACGACCGCATCCTGATCCTGGACTTCGGCTCCCAGTTCACGCAGCTCATCGCCCGGCGGGTCCGCGAGGAGCGGGTCTACAGCGAAATCCATCCCGGCGACCGCGACCTGGAGTGGATCCGCGCATGGAAGCCCGACGGCATCATCCTGAGCGGCGGCCCGTCGTCGGTCTACGACGAGGGCGTGCCCACCGCGGCTGCGGGCATCCTGGAGTTGGGCGTCCCGGTGCTGGGGATCTGCTACGGGATGCAGCTCATTGCCCGCATGGAGGGCGCCGGCGTGCTCCGGGGCAAGCGGGAGTACGGCCGGGCGGACCTGGAGGTGGGGGAGGGGGGAGGGCTCTTCGACGGCTTCGAGGCCGGCGAGCACACCCAGATCTGGTGCTCCCACGGCGACCACGTGGACACGCCTCCCGAGGGGTACCGGGTGCTGGCCTCCACCGGCTCGCTGCCCGTGGCGGCCTTCGCGGGCCGGGACGGGCGGGTGCTGGGCGTGCAGTTCCACCCCGAGGTGGCCCACACCGTCCGGGGCGACGAGATCCTGTCCAACTTCCTCTTCGAGATCTGCGGGTGCGAGCCGTCGTGGACCGCCGGCGCCTTCATCGACGAGACCGTGGCGGCGATCCGCCGGCAGGTGGGCGACGAGGCCACCGTCATCTGCGGGCTCTCCGGTGGCGTGGACTCGTCCGTGGCGGCCACCCTGGTGCACCGCGCGGTGGGCGACCGGCTCACCTGCATCTTCGTGGACAACGGCCTGCTACGTAAGGGAGAACGTGAAGGCGTCGAGCGTACCTTCCGCAAGCACATGGGGATACGCCTGGTGGTCGCCGACGCCACGGACGCCTTTCTAGGTGCGCTGGAGGGCGTCACCGACCCGGAGGAAAAGCGGCGCGCCATCGGCCGCGTCTTCATCGAGGTCTTCAACCGCACGGCCACCGACGAAGGGACCGGCGCCACGTTCCTGGTGCAGGGCACGCTCTATCCCGACGTCATCGAGTCGGTGTCGGTGGGCGGCCCGTCGGTGACCATCAAGAGCCACCACAACGTGGGCGGGCTCCCCGACGACGTGCCCTTCGAGCTCATCGAGCCGCTCCGGGACCTCTTCAAGGACGAGGTGCGTCAGGTGGGCCGCGAGCTCGGGCTCCCCGAGGAGTTCATCGGCCGCCACCCCTTCCCGGGCCCCGGCCTGGGGATCCGCGTGCTGGGCGACATCACCCGGGAGCGGCTGGACGTGCTGCGCGAGGCCGACGCCATCTACCTGGAGGAGATCCGCGAGGCGGGCCTCTACGACGAGATCTGGCAGGCCTTCGCGGTCCTGCTCCCCGTGCGCTCGGTGGGCGTCATGGGTGACGCCCGCACCTACGACAACGTGGTGGCGCTCCGGGCCGTGACCTCCCGCGACGGCATGACCGCCGACTGGTACCCGTTCCCCCATGAGGTCCTGGGCCGCATCTCCACCCGCATCATCAACGAGGTGGAAGGCGTGAACCGCGTCACCTACGACGTGAGCTCGAAGCCGCCCGCGACCATCGAGTGGGAGTAGGGGCGGGCGCTACGGGTCGTTCGCGCCGTCTCGGATGGGCTCTGCGGCCGGTGATGGCGACGGCCGGGGGGGAGCCGCCTCGCGTGGGCTTCGCAGCCAGGGACGGTCGGAGCGCGGGCCGCCGGCTGCGAAGTCCATGACTATCCGGGTGTTCGCAGCCGCCGGCTGTGTGGCGACGGCCCGCGGCTGCAAAGGCCATGATAGTCATGGTGTTTGCATCCACCTCTCCGGGAACGGGCCATCGGTGGCTGCGAAGACCATGCGCGCGGCCCGTCGGCTATCACCCAATATGCCGCCCACATGAGGTGTCGAGAGCTCAATCCGCCCCGGATTGGGCAATAGTCCGCCACGATATCGCCCGGGCGGTGCGCTCGGGCCACGTGGGTTGCGGTGTGGGCAACTATTCGCCAATCCGTGGTCGAGCGTCGATTGCAGGGGCGATGTGGGCTGCATTGTGAGCGATCCCTTGCCCGTGCGCCCTGGAACTGCGCGACGAGACCTCGTGAGCCGCGTCGCAGACGAGCCCGGCGGCTTACATCTCCATCAGCTCGAGCAGCACCAGCGACTCCACGCCGAACTCGCCGCGCTCCACACCGACGACGTAGCCCTCGCGGAAGCGGAGGCCTTCGACACCGGGCGGGAGCTCGACCCAGCGCAGGGAGTCGTCGGCCAGTGACCAACGGGCCCAGCGCTCGCCCTTGTCCGGGTCCAGGATCCTGGGCCCGCCCTGGCGCATCCAGACATTGCCCTCTTCGTCGCCGACGACCCTGGTCCAGGCGGACCAGTGGTCGGGAGGAACGACCTCGATGGGCGCGCCCTCGGCTCCGGGCTCGATGTTCCAGCGGCGGTAGTACCAGGCGATGGCGGCCTTGTGCTCTGCTTCTGAAAGCGGGCGAACGGCACCGGGTAGAGTCTTGGTGCGAACGAGCGTCGGGCTGTCGCGCCCCACCTGATAGACCCGGCCTGTGGAGGTGGCACCGTCCACCCACACCACCAGCGAATCTCCCAGGACCCAGACGCCGCCGTCGGGGCCGAGGTTCCCACGAGGGCTCGTGTTGAGATGGAGGGAATCGTCCATAGGATGTCGCAACCAGGTCGGATTCCCATCGTAGGAGGCGAGGGTATCGACAGCATCCAAGGACCGCCACATCAGCAGGCTATAGCGGCTGACCGACCTGCTGGGATGACTCGCGCCCAGCAAGGTGTGTAGCCCCATCCACCAACCATACCGGGCCGGCCAGAGCCGTTCGATCCAGTAGACGCCGCCGCCCCGATTGAGAGGATCAGCGACGGTGCTGGTCCTTCCGTGTTGACCCATTGCGTCGAAGACCGCGTAGCGTTTTAGGCCAAGGTCGTAGATCCGCAAGGAATCGTGGACGATGCTTACCGACAGTGGCAAGGCATGCGGGGCGCGCCAGCCCGCCTCCCTCACACCACCGCGTCGGCCTCGATCTCCACCAGCAGGTCTGGGTCGATGAGGCGGCGGACCTCCACCATGGTCGTCGTGGGTGGGAAGTCGCCGAAGACCTCTCCGTGGGCGCGGCCGATGTCCTGCCATCGCTCGATGTCGGTGACGAACATGCGGGTGCGGACGACCTTGTCCATGCCCACGCCGAGCTCGGCCAGCGCCCGGCGGATGATCTCCAGGCAGCGGCGGGTCTGCTCGTAGGGGTCGCCGGGGGCGTGGACGCTGCCGTCGTCGGCCACCGAGGCGGTGCCGGTGACGAATACGCGCTCGCCGACCCGTAGGGCGCGGCAGTAGGCGACCCGCTCCTCCCACGGCGCGCCCGAGAACACCCTGGTGCGGCCGTTCTGCTCCGATCCTGGCATGGCGTCTGCATCCTCCTGCGGGCAACCGGGACGAGCCGCCGCCGACGCGGTGGCCGCCCCGGTCTGTTCATCGACCACGAAAGCGAAGGAGAATCCTATGCGATGCACGCGCCTGCTGGCCACCGCGGCCGCGCTGGCTGCCCTGGCCATCCCCTCTCCCGGCGCGGCGCAGGTGGCCTGGGACGGACCCATGCTCATGGCGCCCGGCGCGCCCGCGGGCTGGGGATTCCACCTCGTCGACCCGGACTACGGCGGAGGGATCGGAGGACTGGTGACCTGGCGGCGGGCACCGGCGCCGGTGGGGATCGGCCTCCGCGCCGGGCTCTACGACGGGGTCGAGGAGGACCTCGCGTTCGCCGGCGGCCTGGACGTGTCCGGCGCCATCTACCGGGGCACAGGCGAGGTTCCCATGGACGCGATCTGGTTCGTGGGCGCCGGCCTGGGGGTGGAAAACGACATCCTCATGAGCTTCCCGGCCGGGATCTCACTGGGCTGGTCCGTGGTGGGCGACAACGTGGCGTTCCGGCCCTACGTGGCGCCCCGCATCGTCCTGGACGCGCTCCTGGACGACAACGACGACAACGATGCGCTGGACCTGGGCGCTGCGGTGGAAATCGGGCTCGACCTGGCCTTCGATCCCCGCTGGGCGATCCGGGCCGCGGGCTCCTTCGGCGATCGCGACGCGGTGTCCATCGGCTTCGTGCTCACGCCCGTGGGCCGCTGAAGCGGCGCACGGCGGCGCTCACTCCACCTGACAAACGAGGCACTTGAGGTAGGCCGTTTCGGGACAGGTGGGTGACACGGGATGATCGGAGGGCTGGCCGTGCGCTTCCAGAATGCGCACGCGCCGGCCCGTCCGCTCTTCCACCCCCGCCAGCACCTGCACGAACTGATCACGGCTCACGCGGCCGGTGCACGAGCAGGTCACCAGAATCCCGCCTGGCTCCAGGCACCCCACGGCCAGCTCGTTGAGCCGGCCGTAACCCTTGAGCGCCTGGGGCACGCCGCGGCTGGAGCGCGCGAAGCGGGGCGGGTCCAGGACGATCATGTCGTAGCGCGCCCCGGCCTCGCCCCGGGACTCCAGCCAGCCGAAGGCGTCGGATTCGGTGACGCTCAGCCGCTCGCCGTCCAGCCCGTTCCGGCGCGCGTTCTCGCGGGCCAGCTCCAGCGCCGAGCCGGACACGTCCACCGCGTCCACGCTGGCCGCGCCCGCCGCCAGCATGGGCAGCGTGAATCCCCCGGTGTAGCAGCACACGTCGGCTACCCGCCGCCCTGGTGCGTAGCGCGCGGCCCGCGCCCGGTTCTCGCGCTGATCCAGATACGCACCCGTCTTCTGACCGGTGCGCAGGTCCACGGCCCAGCGGAGCCCGTTCTCTAGGTATTCGACCGGCTCCGGGGGCTCGTCGCCGACCAGGGGCCCGTCGCTGATGTCCAGGCCTTCCTCTTCCAGGATCCCCTTCTGGGTGCGCAGCACGATTCCCTGGACGTCGACGTGCGGGGCCAGCGCATCGCGCAGCGCGGCGAGCAGGGCGTCCCGGCGCCCCCACAGCGCCAGGCTGGTGAACTGGACCGCGAGCCAGGTGCCGTAGCGGTCCACCGTGAGTCCGCTGATGCCGTCGCCCTCGGAGAACACCAGGCGGCAGGCGCCCTCGGGATCCAGGAGTCCCAGCGTCTCGCGGGAGGCCACGGCCCGCGCCACCAGCGTTCGCCAGAAGGCGTCCTCGAGCTCGTCTTCGGGGGACCACGTGTAGAGCCGCACGCGAATCTGGCTGCGTCCGTTGAAGAGCCCCCGGGCCACGAAGCTGCCGTCGTCGGCCCGCACCTCCACGGCGTCGCCGTCGTCCGGGTCGCCCTCCACCCGGGCCACCGAGCCCGAGAAGACCCAGGGGTGGCGCCCCACGAAGGGCCGCTCGCGGCCTCGAGCGAGATGAACGACGGCGCGGGCAGACACAGGGCGGTGGCCGGGTGGGCGCTCAGCCCGAGGTGTCGCGCGCTGAGACCGGCCCGGGGGTACTGTCGCCCTCGACCCCCTTGGTCTCCATGCGGCTCTCGACCTCGTCCCAGACGGCCTCCATGTAGGGCACGTCGGCGCCGTGGGCCTCGGCGAAATCCAGGAGGTCCTGGCCGCTGACGTCGTGCTCCTGGAGGATCCCGTCGCGCTGCGCGTCGCTGAGCTCGCCGGTGGGCGAGGTGACGGCCGCCACGCGCAGGTCCACCCAGGTGGCGATGAAGGTCTCGCGGTCGATGACCGACGCATCCGCTCCCTGGTCGCCGCATGCCGCGACCAGCGTCAGGGCGGCCCCCGTCAGCAGGGGGAGCAGGGCGGGGAGGCGGCGGAGACGGAGCCGCCGGGCGACGCTCGTCATACGGTGCGCGCCACGCGGTAGAGCCACACGCAGAAGGCCACGAACGCGGCGATGCCCAGCCAGCCGGCCACGGTCTCGAAGCCCGCGGGCGCCAGCGCCAGCACGTCGGTGCTCTGGGCCGCGGCGAAGGGGATGGCCAGCAGGATCCCCACCAGCGCCTCGCCGGTGATGAGCCCCGACGAGAACAGCAGGCCGCGCCGCTCCGAGCGGGTGACGGCATCGGCCATGTCGGCCTCGGAGCCGCGATAGCGCGCCCGCACCACCCGGCCCGCGCCCCAGGCGATCATGCCGCCGATGAAGATCGGCACGGTGAGCTCCAGGGGAAGGTAGATCCCCACGGCCACCGCCAGCACGGGTGTGCGGAAGTCGCTCTTGCGCGCTTTGAGCCACTGGTCCAGGGCGATGATCACCACGGCCACCACCACCCCGATCCAGATCATGGTCCAGGGCAGGTTGCGCTTGAAGACGCCGTCGGCCACGGCGCTCATGAGGGTGGCCTGCGGCGCCTGAAGTGCCTGCGACGGGTCCATCCCCTCCCGGGGGAACACGTCGCCCAGCCCGTAGGCCTGGAAGAGGAGCTGCAGGACCGGCGCGACCACCAGCGCTCCCGCCACCACGCCCACCATCTGCATGATCTGCTGCTTGTAGGGCGTGGCCCCGACGAGCTGACCCGCCTTGAGGTCCTGCATGTTGTCGCCGGCGATGGCCGCGGCGTTGGCCACCACGGCGCCGACCAGGATGGCGGTGGCGGCGGCGGCGGTGGCCTGCGCGCCCCCGGCGGCGAAGTCGATCTGCGAGCCCAGCACCGCCAGCAGGATCAGCGAGATGGTCAGGATGGTGGCGATGGTGACGCCGGAGATGGGGTTGTTGGACGACCCCACCAGCCCGGCCATGTAGCCCGCCACCGACGAGAACAGGAACCCGGCTACCAGGGCGAAGGCCACGCCCAGCAGGATGGTCTCCCAGTAGAGCCCGGTGCCGATGCCCAGGTGTCCCTGATCCACCACGTGCAGGAACACCAGGAGGATGGGGATCGTCATGAACACGGTGCCCCACGCCACCCAGGTGAAGGGCGTGTCCTGCTCGGTGCGGGGAACGGCGTCGGCGCCGCCCCGTCCGGCCTGACCCATGGCCGCGAGCGAGGAGCGGATGCCGTCGCGGATGGGTCCCATCAGCGACAGGAGCGCCCAGATGCCGCCGGTGGCCATGGCCCCCACGCCCAGGTAGCGGATGCGGGCGCTCCACACGGCCTCGGCCAGGTCGAAGCCCGACGCACCGCCGCCGATGGCCTGGAGCGTTTCCGGGGTGGCCGTCGCCGTGAAGATGGGGATGCCGAAGAGCCACGAGATGAGCCCGCCGGCGAAGACCAGGACGGCGATGTTGAGGCCCACGATGTAGCCGACCCCCAGGAGGGCCACCGACAGGTCGCTGCCGAACCCGAAGATGGCCCCTCCGGCGGTGACCGCTCCCGTGAAGCGGTCTCCCACCAGCTTGAACCCGGTCTGGGTGAGCTTGAGCAGCGCGCCGGCCATGCCCGCGAAGGCGATCCCCCGGACCCCTTCGCCCCCCTCCGTGCCGGCCTTGAGCACCTCGCCGGTGGCCACGCCCTCGGGAAAGCGGAGGCCCGCTTCGAGGATCAGCGCCCGGCGCAGGGGAATGGTGAAGAGCACGCCCAGGACGCCGCCGGCCAGGGCCAGGCCGGCGGTGGAGGAGAACTCGAAGCCTCCCCAGTACCCCAGCATGATGAGCGCCGGAAGCGTGAAGATGACCCCGGCCGCCACCGATTCGCCGGCCGAGGCGGCGGTCTGGACGATGTTGTTCTCGAGGATGTTGCTCTCGCGGAACAGCCGCAGCACCGCCATGGAGATGACCGCCGCGGGAATGGACGCCGACACGGTCATGCCGACCTTGAGGCCGAGATAGGCGTTGGCCCCGGCCAGGATCGCCGACAGCAGCATGCCCAGGACCACGGCTTTGACCGTGATCTCCGGAAGCGTGCGGGACGCGGGAATGTAGGGCGTGACGGTCCCGGGATCGGAACCGCCGGCGCTGGCGTCGGACATGCGCTCGTCCAGGTGGGGTGGGGACGTACGGTCGCGCCGAAGGTCGCCGGGCGCCGCGCGCGGTGTCAAGCGAGGGTAGCGCATCGGGAGGGCGTGGGAGGTCGCGTCGGGTCGAGGGGCGGCGCTATCTTGCGGGGCCCTCCTCCGTGCCCGCTCCGTCCGGACGCCCGAATGCCGTTCCCCCGTCGAGCTATCCCGCTGTCTCGTCTCGCCCTTATGGCGCTCCTGGCCGTGCCCGCGGCGGCCGTAGCCCAGGCTCCGCCCTCGCCGGCCGACGTGCTGGGCTGGGAGCTGGGAGAGCGCTTCACCGACGTGCCCGACGTGGGCCGCTACATGGAGGCGCTGGCCGACGCCTCGCCGCTGGTGAGCGTCGAGCGTTACGGGGAGACCTTCGAGGGCCGTCCGCTCGTGCAGGTGCTGGTGGCATCGCCGGAGTACCGCGCCCGGCTGGACGAGATCCTGGCCGCCAACCGCGAGCTCACCGATCCCGGGACCTCCCGGGAGCGGGCCGCCGACATCATCCGGGACAATCCCGCCGTGGTGTACCTGTCGTACGGCGTGCACGGCAACGAGACCTCCTCGTCGGAGGCGGCCATGTGGACCGCCTGGGACCTGGCCCGGGGCGCCGCAGAGGTGGCGGGGGTGCTGGACTCGGTGATCGTGGTCATCGATCCCATGCTCAATCCCGACGGCCGCGCGCGCTATGTGCAGTTCTACCGGGGCGCCCGGGGAGCGGAGCCCAATCCCAACCCCGACGCCCGTGAGCACGACGAGCCCTGGCCCGGCGGGCGCAGCAACCACTTCTACTTCGATCTGAACCGGGACTGGAGCTGGGTGAGCCAGGCCGAGACCCGGGCGCGCCTGGCGACGTGGGATCGCTGGAATCCCCAGGTCCACGTGGACTTCCACGAGATGAGCCCGCGCTCCACCTACTTCTTCTTCCCGTCCGCGGAGCCGGTGAACCCCATCTATCCCGAGACGACGCTGGCGTGGGGACGGCGGTTCGGCGAGGCCAACGCCCGGGCCTTCGACGCGCGGGGCTGGCTCTATTTCACGGGCGAGAGCTACGACCACTTCTACCCGGGCTACGGAGACACCTGGCCTTCACTCACCGGGGCCATCGGCATGACCTACGAGCAGGCGGGCGGCGGGTCGGCGGGGCTGGCCTTCGAGCGTGCCGACGGCACCGTGCTGACCCTGCGAGATCGGGCGCAGCACCATCGCACCACCGGCGAAGCGACGCTGCGCACCGCCGCCCAGGGCCGTACGCGCCTGCTGGAGGACTACGCCGCCTTTCACCGGGACATCGGCGCCGACGAGCCCGACGTGCTCCTGGTACCGGCGACCGACCCGGGCCCGGCCCGGGCGCTGGTGGCGCTCCTGCAGGCGCAGGGCGTCGAGGTGGAGCGGGCCTCGGAGGCCTTCGAGACGCGGGCCCGGCCCCACCGGGGATGGGACGAGCGCCGGGAGTTTCCGGCCGGGACCTACCGGGTGCGGGCCCGGCAGCCGCGGGGGCGATTGGCCACCACGCTGCTTCAGGCCGAGACCGAGCTCGACGCCACCTTCTCGTACGACATCAGCGCCTGGTCGCTCCCCTATGGCTTCGGCGTGGAGGCCCAGTCGGCCGAGAACGTGCCCGATGCCGGCTGGCGCGCCGCGCCCGTGGAGTCGTCGGTGAGCATGGCCGGCTCCGCCGCGGAGGGTGATGCCGCGGAGGGTGCCGCCAATGCGGCGGCCGCCCCGCCGCCCACCGATGCCGCCGCCCGCGTGGGCTACCTGGTGCGTCCCGGCTTCGCTGCCTGGCCAGGCATCGTCCGCTTCCTGGGTGACGGCGGTTCGGTCCGCGTTATGGCCGAACCCTTCACCCTGGGCGGCGAGGCCTATCCCCGGGGCACCTTCTACCTGCCCCGGGATTCGGACGGGGAGTTGGACGAGCGCGTGCGTCGCGCGGGACTGGGCGAGCGGGCGGAACCTGCGGCCACCGGCCTCACCGACGACGGACCCGACCTGGGCACCGGAAGCGCCGCCGAGCTGCTCCTGCCCCGGGTCGCGCTCCTGTCCGGTGAAGGCACCTCGTCGGGCTCCATGGGCGCAACCTGGTACTTCCTGGAGCGACGCCTGGGGCTGCCCTTCGACGCGCTGGAGGTGAGCCGGGTCGCCGGCACCGACCTGTCCGACTACGATGTGGTCGTCGTGCCGTCGGCGTCGGGGCTCGGGCGCACCCTGGGCGAGGCCGGACGCTCGGCGCTGGAGGACTGGGTGCGGACGGGCGGCACGCTGGTGGCGCTGGCGCGCGGCGCCGCCGAGGTGGGCGGCTGGATGGACGTCACCCTGCGGGAGCCCCCGGGCGTGGACGAGGCGCTCCGGCTGGACCGGGCCCTCCGCACCCGGCACGAGCGCGAGGTGGAGTCCTGGGAGGAGGCGACGCCGGGAGCGATTCTCCAGGCCACGCTGGATCCGCAGCAGCCGCTGGCCTTCGGTGCCGCGGCCGGGGGCGTGGACCACGCCATGTTCGTCCTGTCCACGGGCACCAGCTTCGAGCCCGCCGAGAGCTTCGAGAGCGTGGCCTGGTTCGCCGACGACGTGGACAAGATCAGCGGCGTCGTGGGTGAGGCCACCCTGGACCGCCTGCGCCGGAGCAGTTGGATCGTGCAGCGGCGCTCGGGCCGGGGCAGGGTGGTGTTGTTCGCCGACGATCCCCTGTACCGCATGATGTGGTACGCCGGCTTCCAGCCCTTCACCAACGCGGTGATGCTGGCGCCGGTGTTCTGACATGGCCGGGCGCCGCCGCGACGCGTGGCAGGGTGAGGGCGACTGCCACGTCTGGCGCGGATCCTGCATTCAGGGGTGTGGTAAACGAGTGGACCATAGATCCTCGCCAGGAGCCACCATGCCTCGCCTACGACATCGCCGGGCGGCCACGCTGCTGCCGCTCCTCCTTCTCGCGGCCGGCTGTGCGGTCAACCCCGCCACCGGGGAGCGCCAGCTCAGCCTCATCAGCGAGGATCAGGAGATCCAGATGGGCCGCGACGCCGATCAGCAGATCACGGCCAGCATGGGGCTCTATCCCGACGACGACGTGCAGGCGTACGTGTCGAGTCTGGGCAAGAAGCTGGCAGCCGGCTCCGAGCGTCCGAACCTGCCCTGGACCTTCCGCGTCATCGACGATCCCACGGTGAACGCCTTCGCGCTCCCCGGGGGATTCGTCTACGTCACCCGCGGCATCCTCACGCACCTCACCTCCGAGGCCGAGTTGGCCGGGGTGCTGGGCCACGAGATCGGACACGTCACCGCGCGGCACTCGGTGAACCAGATGAGCAAGGCCCAGCTCGCGCAGCTCGGCCTGGGCATCGGCATGATCTTCTCCGAGACGCTGCGGAACTTCGGCAACGTGGCCGGCGCCGGGCTCCAGCTCCTCTTCCTCAAGTTCAGTCGCGACGACGAGAGCCAGGCGGATCGGCTGGGCGTGCGCTACATGACCAACCTGGACTACGATCCCAGACAGCTCGCCGGCGTGATGACCATGCTGGCACGCTCGTCGCAGCTGCAGGCCGGGAGCGGCCGCGTGCCCGAGTGGCTGTCCACGCACCCGGACCCGGCCAACCGCAGCCAGGCCATCATGGCCATGGTGGACCAGTCGGGGATCGACCTGTCCAGCGCGGTGGTGGCGCGTCCCACGTATCTGCGCCATGTGGACGACATGATCTTCGGCGCCAATCCCCGGGAGGGATACACCGAGGAGGGCGTCTTCCACCATCCGGATCTGGCGTTCCGGATGGAGGTGCCGTCGGGCTGGTCGGTCATCAACGGCAAGCAGGAGGTCCAGTTCGTATCGCCGAACCAGGACGGGGCCGTCATCCTGAGCCTCAGCGAGGGCGCGCCTCGTGACGCCCTGGCGACCTTCGCGCAGCAGGACGGCCTCACGGTGGGCACGCCGGAGGCGCGCACGGTCAACGGCTTCGACGCCGTGGCGGCACCCTTCGAAGCCACCACCGATCAGGGCACCCTCCGCGGGGAGGCGCTCTTCCTGCGCTACGACGGCAACACCTACCGGCTGCTCGGCGTGGCCTCGTCGAGTGCGTGGTCGTCGTTGGCGTCCGCCGCACGGTCCACCATGAACAGCTTCCGCCGCGAAACCGACTCCCGCGTCCTGGGCGTGCAGCCCGATCGCGTAGATCTGGTGGACCTGAGCTCGTCGTTGTCCGTGGGCAGCTTCATGGACCGCTACCCGTCTGCGGTGCGGCCGGAGATCATCGCCCTCATCAATCAGGTCCCGGTGGACGGATCGTTCTCGCCGGGTCTGACGAAGCGGGTGGTCGGGGGGCGCTGAGCCGGGGGGATCAGTCTCCGACGAGATCCTCGAGGAGGCCGTTCTTCGCGAGGTCCTCCAGGGCCCGGACCACGCGGGGATCGAAGGCCGCGCCGGCGTCCTTGCGGATCATGTCCAGGGTGCGGGCCATGGGAATGGCCTCCTTGTAGGGACGCTGGTGGAGGAGGGAGTCGAAGACGTCGGCCACGGCCACGATACGGCCCGTGACCGGGATGTCGTTTCCGGCCCGACCGGCCGGATAGCCCTTGCCGTCCCAACGCTCGTGGTGCGAGAGGGCGATCTCGCGGGCCACTTCCAGCACCCGGTGCGGGCTGCCCGCGAGCAGCTCGGCGCCCAGACGCGTGTGCTCCCGCATGCGGGCGTACTGGGCGTCGGTGAGGGGGCCGGGCTTGCGCAGGATGTCGTCCGGGATGGCAATCTTGCCGACATCGTGCAGGGGCGCCGCCAGGCGCAGCACGGACACCGTCGCCGGGTCCATCTCCATGCGCACGGCGATGCGTTCGGCCAGGATGCCCACCCGCTCCTGGTGGCGGCCGGTGGCGTCGTCCCGGTACTCGGCCGCACGGGCCAGGCGTCGGAGAATCTCCACCCGGGCGTCTTCCAGCTCCCGGGTGCGCTCGCGGACCCGTTCCTCCAGCTGGTCGCGGGCCTCGCGTAGCGCAAGGTGGAGGGCGCGGGTCTCCAGTAGGTTGAGGATGCGGGCTTCCAGCTCGGTGAGGTCCACGGGCTTGTTGAGGAAGTCCCGCCCACCCATGCGCAGCGCGCGCTCGCGCACCTCGGGCTGACGCTCGCCGGTGAGGACGAGCACGGGCAGGTATCCCTCGGACTCCACCAGCGGCTTCATCCGCTCCAGCACCTGGAATCCGTCCATCTCGGGCATCATCAGGTCCAGGAGCACCAGGTCCGGCGCGTCGGCGTCCATGGACGCCAGCGCTTGCACCGGATCCTGGAAGCCCTCGACGTTGGTGAACCCCAGAGCCCGGAGCGCACGGCCGAACGCCCGCAGGTTGGAGCCCTCGTCGTCCACGACCACGATGCGCGCCCCCAGGAATCGCTGTGCGCCGTTGCTTGCGCCGGGTCCGGGCCCACCCGCCAACGCCAGAACCGGTGTGGACGATCCTCGCACGGCAACGCCCGACTCGAGCTCGCCCTCGAACGCATGCACGCGCAGCTGATCCGGTCCCTGGCGCTTCGCCTCGCGCAGGGCCTCATCGGCGGCGCTCACCAGGGCATCCGCGCTGGCCGTGTGCTCGTCGTGCGACGCCACGCCGGCGCTCATCGTGACGGGCTGCCAGCGGAGCGGGGCATCGCGCACGGCCGTCCGCAGGGCGTCGGCGCGGGCGACGGCCCGGGCCTCGGTCACGGCGGGCAGGATCACCAGGAACTCGCCGCCCCCCCAGCGGCCCACGAGCTCACCGTCGCGGAGCGTGCGGCGGATGATCCCGCCGACCTCGCGCAGCACCTCATCACCGGCCTCATGGCCGTGCTCCTCGTTGAGCCAGCGGAGGCCGTCCAGGTCGAAGAGGACGAGCGACAGGGGCGTGCCCGCCCGGGCGCCCGCAACCGAGGCGTTCAGCGTGATCTGGGTATGGCGCCGATTGGGGAGGCCCGTTACCGGATCGGTGAGGGCCAGGCGGTGACTCGCGGCCCGCTGGCGGTCCTGGAGGCTCGCGAACCAGCCGGCGCCGACGCTCAGCGCGACGTACGCCGCCAGCGCGGGAACGACCACGCGCCAGTCCGGCATGCCACCCCCCCGCAGGTTCACCAGGACCTGCCCGATCGCCAGCACCGCCATTCCCGCCGCCATCGCCGTGGAGGTGCCCCGCCATCCGCCGTAGTGGCTCAGGACGAAGGCCGGCAACAAGGTCGTCATCCAGAGGAGTAGACCCAGCTCGCGGGCCGAGCCCGGTGCCGCCGCCAGCCATGCCACCAGCGGGAGCGCCAGCGACACGCAGATCAGCACCAACGCCGGACCCGGGAGGTGCCTTCGTGGAGGATCGGGAGGTGACGTCATTCGGCTACCATCGAGGGAATACCCACCTTTCACAACCCCCGGGACGATACTGCCCGCCCCTGGCACCCAACTTGTACCATTCAATGTGTAGCACCCGCCCCGACTGTCAGAAAGGCAGAAGCCGGAGACTGATTACATGATAAGCTATGAGCGCCTGACCGTGAAAGCCGCGGAAGCCCTCCAGGCTGCATCGCACGATGCGCGCCGCCGGGGCAATCCCGAGATCCACGGTGTCCACCTCCTCCTGGCTCTACTCGATCAGGAAGAGGGTATCGTCACACCCGTCCTCCAGAAGCTGGGCGTGGGCGTGCCGCGCATCCGCCAACTCACCGAAGAAGCCGTGGAGCGCATGGCCCGCGTCGAGGGCGGGGCCGAGCCTCGCCTCTCCCGTGATCTCACGCGGGCGCTGGACAAGGCCGAGAGCGAGGCGCGGAGCCTCCAGGACGAGTACGTGTCCACGGAGCACCTTCTCCTGGGCCTGACCGAGGAGAAGAACGACGCCGGGCGCATCCTGAAGGATGCCGGTGCCACGCCGGCGGCGGTGCGCGAAGCCCTGGAGGCGGTGCGTGGCTCGCACCGGGTGACCGATCAGAGTCCCGAGGACAAGTATCAGGCGCTGGCCCGCTACAGCCGCGACCTCACCGACCTTGCGCGCCGCGGCAAACTCGATCCGGTCATCGGGCGTGACGAGGAGATCCGTCGGGTCATCAAGGTCCTGGCTCGCCGCACCAAGAACAACCCGGTGCTCATCGGTGAGCCCGGGGTGGGGAAGACCGCCATCGTGGAGGGCCTCGCTCAGCGGATGGTCGCCGGCGACGTACCGACCTCACTGGCGGACAAGAAGCTGGTGGCCCTGGACATCGGATCCATGCTGGCCGGTGCCAAGTACCGGGGCGAGTTCGAGGAGCGCATGAAGGCGGTGCTGAAGGAGATCACCGACGCCGATGGCCGCTACGTGGTGTTCATCGACGAGATGCACACCATCGTCGGCGCTGGTGCCGCCGAGGGTGCCGTGGACGCCGGCAACATGCTCAAGCCGCCGCTGGCCCGCGGAGAGCTGCGCCTCGTCGGCGCCACCACGCTGGACGAATACCGCAAGCACATCGAGAAGGACGCCGCGCTGGAGCGCCGCTTCCAGCCGGTCTTCGTCGCACCACCGTCCGTGGAGGACGCGGTGGCGATCCTGAGGGGGCTCAAGGAGCGCTACGAGGTCCATCACGGGGTCCGCATCACCGATGACGCGATCATCGCGGCGGTGAAGCTCAGCGACCGCTACATCGGCGGTCGTTTCCTGCCGGACAAGGCCATCGACCTCATGGACGAGGCTGCGAGCCGGCTCCGCATCGAGATCGATTCCATGCCCCAGGAGATCGACGAGGTGGAGCGGCGCATCACGCAGCTCGAGATCGAGAAGCAGGCGCTGGTGCGCGAGGAGGATCGCTCGGCGAAGGAGCGTCGCGGCGCCATCGAAGAGGAGCTCAGCGAGCTCCGGGAGAAGAGCAGCGGGATGAAGGCCCGCTGGCAGAGCGAGAAGGAGGCCATTCAGCGGCTTCAGGGCCTCAAGGAGCGTGTGGACGAGCTCAAGGTCGAGGCGGAGCGTGCCACCCGCACGGGTGACCTGGAGCGCGCGGCCGAGATCCAGTACTCGGAGATTCCGGGCACGCAGAAGGCCATCGAGGTGGCCGAGGATCGCCTCGGCGAGCTTCAGGCCTCGGGCAAGTTCCTCAAGGAGGAGGTGGACGCCGACGATATCGCCCAGGTGGTGGGCGAGTGGACCGGGATTCCCGTGAGCCGGCTGCTGGAGTCCGAGCGGCAGCGCCTGACCCATCTGGAGGAGTTGCTGTCGCAGCGGGTGGTGGGGCAGCAGGAGGCCGTGGAGGCGGTGGCCAAGGCCGTACGGCGCGCACGTTCGGGTCTGCAGGACCCGGACCGGCCGGTGGGCTCGTTCATCTTCCTGGGGCCCACCGGGGTCGGGAAGACCGAGACCGCCCGCGCGCTGGCCGAGTTCCTCTTCGACGACGAGCGCGCCATGGTCCGCATCGACATGTCCGAGTACATGGAGAGACACGCGGTGGCGCGCCTCATCGGGGCGCCTCCCGGATACGTGGGCTTCGAGGAGGGCGGACAGCTCACCGAAGCCGTGCGTCGCCGGCCCCACGCGGTCATCCTCTTCGACGAGATCGAGAAGGCGCACCCCGAGGTGTTCAACGTCTTCCTGCAGATCCTCGACGATGGACGCCTCACGGACAGCCAGGGGCGCACCGTCGACTTCCGGCACACCGTGGTCATCATGACCTCCAACATCGGCAGCCAGCTCATCCTGGAGCGCGCCCAGGCCGGCGATTGGGAGAACCTGGAGGAGACGGTGCGCAAGGAGATGCACCACCATTTCCGGCCGGAGTTCCTGAACCGGGTCGACGACATCATCGTCTTCCATCCCCTGGGGATGGAGGAGTTGGTGCGCATCGTGGATCTGCAGCTCGCGCGTGTGGAACGACTGGCGCGGGAGCTGGGGGTGAGCCTCCAGGTCACGCCCGCGGCGAAGCGCCGTCTGGCCGACGAGGGGTTCGATCCGGCGTTCGGCGCGCGGCCGCTCAAGCGTGTGATCCAGCGCCGGGTGCAGGACCCGTTGGCGATGCGCCTGCTGGAGGAAGAGGTGCCCGAGGGCACGGTGGCGCGGGTGGACGTGGACCCGGAGGGAGACGAGCTGAGTATCACCCTGGAACCGGCGCCGGAGCCTGCCGGCACACCCGCTTGACGGCTTCTCGGGGGTGCGGCAAGTTCCGCCGAGCCCCCGCCACCCTCACGCCCGGAACCGCCATGATCGCACGTCGTCCAGCATCGAGGGGACGCATCCTCTTCACGCTCACCGCGGGAATGCTGCTCGTCGGCGGGTGCACGACCAAGACCACGCCCATTCGCTCCGGCGGCGACTCGGCGTTGTCGTCTGTCGCTCCGCAGTTGTCTGTGGAGCGATTCCTGCAGGCTGTGAACGCGAAGGACTACGCGGCCATGGCTTCGCTGTTCGGCACCGCTGACGGACCGGTGCAGGGCAAGCGTACCGAGATCGAGCTGTGGATGGACACGCTGACGAAGATCCTCGCCCACGAAGACTACAAGATCGTGTCGCAGGCGCCGGTGGCGGGGCAGGAGCACCCGACGACGCGGGTCGGTGTGGATCTCACCATCGCGGGCGAAGTGGTTCCCAATGTCGCGTTCAACGTCGTGCAGACGAAGGACGGGAACTGGCTGGTGGA
The DNA here is from genome assembly GCA_963809895.1 of uncultured Gemmatimonadales bacterium. Classification (GTDB taxonomy): domain Bacteria; phylum Gemmatimonadota; class Gemmatimonadetes; order Longimicrobiales; family Gaopeijiaceae; genus Gaopeijia. The sequence continues at coordinate 555,531 of CAWELD010000003.1, forward strand.
GAAGATCGACACCGAGGCCGTCACGAACCGCTGATCTGCACCAGCTCCGTGAGGACGCGCCCGGTGGAGCGCGGGTGCAGGAAAGCCACCAGATGCCCGCGGGCTCCGGGTCTGGGCTCCTCGTCCACGAGCTCGAAGCCCGCCGCGCGCAGCCGGGAGAGCTCCTGCCGGATATCCGGCGTACGGTACGCGATGTGGTGAAGCCCGGGGCCGGAGCGCTGGAGAAAGCGCCCCACGGGCGAGTCGGGATCGGTGGGCTCCAGGAGCTCGATGGCACCGACGAAGGCGACCCGGACCCGCTGAGACGGGATCTCCTCGACCGGGGAACCGTTCGAGCCGGTCAGGGATTGGTAGAGAGGCAGGGCGTCGCCCAGCGAAGGCACGGCGATGGCCACGTGATCGAGAGGTAGACCGTTCATCATCGGGTCCGTTCACAAGAGTACGGGCTCGCAGACCACCGGTGGAGGAGCCGCCGGCGGCGAACATAAAGGAGAGCAGACATGGCGAACAGCACCACGATTCTCACCGTCACCGACGACAACTTCCAGGCCGAGGTCGAAGGGACCGACGGCATCGCCATGGTGGACTTCTGGGCCACCTGGTGCGGTCCGTGCCGTATCATCGCGCCGGTGGTGGAGCAGCTGGCCGGTGAGTACGCGGAGCAGGGCCTCAAGGTCGGCAAACTGGACGTGGACGAGAACCCCAACACCGCGGCCCGATACGGCGTGCGCTCGATTCCCACCGTGCTCTTCTTCAAGAACGGTGAGCTGGTGGATCGGCTGGTGGGTGCCATGCCCAAGCCGTACTTCGAGGAGAAGATCCAGGCGCTGCTGCAGAACTGATCGGCGTCCCGGTCCCCACGGGAGCGGAGCGCGGCGGCCCGGCGGAATCCCTGTCGGGCCGCCGCCTTTTTTCGGCCTGTTCCCGCCCACGCGGCTCCGGTAGGATTGGTGTCCATGCCTACCCTCTACGTCGTCGCCACACCCATCGGGAACCTGGAGGATCTGACCCGACGCGCCGAGCGCGTGCTGGGTGAGGTCGACCGGGTGTTGGCCGAGGACACCCGCCGCACGGGACTCCTCCTCAAGCACCTGGGGATCAAGCGGCCCCTGGTCTCCTTCCACCAGCACAACGAGGCCGCACGCCAGGCGCAGGTCCTGGAGTGGTTGGCCACGGGCGAGGATCTCGCCCTGGTGTCCGACGCCGGCACCCCGCTGGTCTCGGACCCTGGCGCGCGCCTGGTGGAGGCGGTGGCGGCGGCCGGTCACGACGTGGTGCCGATTCCCGGTCCGTCGGCGGTGCTCGCCGCCCTCGTCAGCGCGGGCATTCCGGCCGAGCGCTTCACCTTTTTCGGGTTCACGCCGCGCAAGGGCCGGGAGCGCGCGTCAACACTCCAGCGGGTCGCCGGGTCGGAGGAGACGGTGGTGCTCTTCGAGTCACCGGAGCGGCTGCGGGCGCTGCTCACCGCGTTGCGGGACGTGTGCGGTCCGACCCGGCGCGTGACCGTGGCCCGGGAGCTCACGAAGCTCCACGAGAGCGTCGTGCGAGGAACCCTGGACGAGGTCCTCCGCTACTACGAGGAGCAAGACGGTGTCCGGGGCGAGGTGACCGTCGTGGTCGCCCCGTCTCCGGATTCGGGCCCGGACGAGTCGCGCGTCGAGGACGAGGCGCGCGCGCTGGCCCGAACCCTCCTGGAGGCCGGTACCGCACCCAGCCGCGTGGCCCGTGAGCTCGCCCGGCACACGGGCCTGACCCGGAACCGGGCCTACGCCCTGGTCCAGGAGCTGGACGACTCTGACCGATCGCGGATGGGGAGCGACGACGCGTGATCTTCGCCCTGGCTCTGACCCTCGCCCTGGCACAGGGTGTGGGGTCCGATACCATCACCATCGGCCGCCTTCGATACGAGGGGGGTGGGGACTGGTACGCCAATCCGTCGTCGCTGCCGAACCTGCTGTCGGCCATCCGGGACCGCACGGGGATTCCCACGGCCCGTCGCGAGGTGGTGGTCACGCCGCTGGATCCGGGGCTGCGAGACCATCCCTACATCTACATGACCGGGCACGGCAACGTGCACTTCAGCCCCCAGGAGCGGGCGGCGCTACGGGCCTACCTGCTGGACGGGGGCTTCCTGCACGCCGATGACAACTACGGCCTCGACGAATCGCTCCGCCGCGAGTTGGCGCTGCTCTTTCCGGACCGTGACATGGTGGAGCTGCCCCCCGACCATCCGGTCTTCCACATGTACTACGACTTTCCGGGGGGCCTGCCCAAGATCCACGAGCACGACGGCAAACGGGCGCAGGGGTTCGGCATCTTCGACGAGGGCCGGCTGGTGGTCTTCTACTCCTACGAAAGCGATCTCGGCGACGGGTGGGAGGACCCCGACGTGCATCACGATCCGCCGGAGATCCGCGAGCAGGCCATCGAGATGGGGGTGAATCTCTTCCTGTACGCGCTGAGCACCGGCGTGGGAGCCTCGTGAGCACGCCGCGGGGGGAACGGTGAGTCCGGTTACGGTCCGGCAGCTCCACGCCGCGGTGCGGGGCCACCTCCGGACCCTGCTGCGTCGGGCGGGCCTGGCGTGGTCCGGCGTCCTGGTGGCGGCGGTGCTGGTGGCCGCCTGGCTGCTGGTGGGTGCCGACGGCTGGGCGTCGGGCTCGGTCGTTCCGCTGGTCCTGGACACCGTCCTGCTCGCGGCACTCGTCGCCGGGCTCGTCGCGTTGCGGCGCTGGGTGCGACGTGAGCTCTCCGATGCCCGCGTGGCCCGCGCCATGGAGGGCGCGGTGGGCCTCCCGGACGGCACCGTCCTGGGCACGCTGGAGCTGGGACGTGGGGTTCCCACGGGCGTGTCGGCGTCACTGGCCCGCCGGAGCGAGCGCCATCTGGCGGAGCGTCTCGGCGGCGGGACCCAGGCGCTGGCGGGGGACACCGGGCGGGCGGTGGCGTCCTGGGGGCGCCGGGGGCTGCGCATCCTGGCCCTCGCGGCCCCGGTGCTGGCCTTGCTGTTGATCGTGTCGCCGCGGCGCACCGCCACGGCCTGGACCGGCCTGGGGGTGCCGCTCCGCGTGCTGGCGACGCCGGCCCTGCCGCCGCTGGCGGTGGAGCCGGGGTCGGTGGAGCTGCCGCGGGGAGCGGCGCTGGAGGTGCGCATCACGGCCGCGTGGCGTGACAGCGTGACCATCCACTGGCAGGCGGCGGGCGACGTGGGCCGTACGGAGACGGTGCCGGTCGCGGGCGACGTGGGCCGCTGGAGCGCCGACGAGGTGACGGCGGGGCTCGAGTACTGGGTGTCGGCGCCCGACGGCGCGCGCACGCCGGTCTTCCGGGTCACACCGGTGGATCCCCTCTTCGTGTCCGACGTCACGGTCCACCTGGCATTTCCCGACTACACCGGCCGACCCGACGAAGAGTATCGAGGCGACGCCCCCGCGCTGGAGGTGCCCTCGGGCACGCGCATCCGTATCGAGGGGCAGGGCAGTCGTCCCCTGTCCCGAGGCGAGCTGGTGCTCCAGGGTGAGGGGGCGTCGGATGCCGCACTCACGCTCGATCTGAACGGAAGGGCGTTCGCCGGCAGCTGGACGCCTCGCCGCTCCGGCACCTACGCCTGGGTCTTCACCGACGCCGAGGGAGGCGCGGCGGAGCTCGTGCCACGGCCCCTGCAGCTCACGGTGGTTCCGGACCTGCCTCCCCGGGTGGAGATCGCGCTACCGGGGCGTGACACCGTGCTTCCGCTCAGCATGAAGCAGCCGCTGGTGATCCAGGCCGCCGACGATTACGGCGTGTCGTGGCTGGAGTTGGTGGCGTGGAGGGTTACGGCGCTGGGTGAGCCCCAGGAGCCGGTGCGCCAACGGGTGGAGCTGGGAGGCGTGCCGGGTGCCCTGGCCCGACCGCTCATGGACGTGTCCCGTTGGGGCCTCCTCCCCGGGGACGAGGTGCGCTACTACGCCCGGGCCGTGGACAACTCCCCCGCCGCCCACGAGGCGCAGACCCGGGAGTTCGTGCTCCGCATGCCCGACGCCAGCAGCCTGCAGCGCGAGGCGCAGCAGCAGCTGGATTCGGCGGCCACCGCGCTCGAAGACCTGGCCGAGCGGGCCCGTCGCAGCGCCGAGGAGACCCGAAATCAGGAGCGCCAGTCCCGATCACCCGACCGGAGCGCGCAGGACCAGGCGAAACAGCGAAACGCGGCGGGCGACGAGCAGGTGGATTTCGAGGAGCGTGAGGACCTTCAGCGTGCCGTGGACGAGCAGGAAGCCATGGCCTCGCAGGTGGATTCACTCCGGCAGGAGCTTTCGGACCTGTCCAACACGCTCCAGGACGCCGGCGCCCAGGATCCGGAGCTGGGCAAGGACCTGAAGGAGCTACAGGACCTTCTGAACGAGGTGGGGGGCCAGGAACTGCGTGACAAGCTCCAGGAGCTGTCGGAGCGCATGAGCGACATGGACCGGCAGCAGGCGCGCCAGGCCCTGTCCGACCTCGCCGAGCAGGAAGAGGACTTCCGCCAGCGCCTGGAGCAGGCGTTGGACCGCATGAAGCGCGCTGCCGTGGAGCAGGACTTCCGGGCCACCACGTCGGAGGCCCAGGAGCTGGCCAAGCAGGAGCAGGCCCTGTCCGAGGCCATGACCGAAGAGGCCGAGGGCTCCGATCGGGCGCGGCAGCAAGAGGATCTCCAGGAGCGGGCCGGCGACATGGACGCCCGCATGGAGAAGCTCGGGGAGCGCCTGCAGGAGCTGGGCGAGCAGGACGCCGCCCGGGGCGTCGAGCAGGCCAGGCAGCAGGGACAGCAGTCCATGCAGTCCATGTCCGAAGCGGCCCAACAGGCCCGGGCTCAGCAGGGGCAGCAGGCGGGGGACCAGGCGGCCCAGGCCGCCGAGCAGATGAGCCAGGCGGCGCAGGAGCTCCAGGACGCTCAGCAGCAGATGCAGCAGCAGCGGGCCGAGGCGCTCCAGCGCGCCCTGCAGCAGACCAGTCAGGATGCCCTGTCGCTGGCTCGCCGCCAGGCCGAGCTTCAGCAGGCCATGCAGCAGGCTTCAGCCCAGGAGATGGCCGATATGCGGGGCGACGTGGCCGCCGTGGAGCAGGGCGTGCGGAACATGGCGGAGAACCTGTCGGCCGCCACGCGCATGGCGGGGGCGTCGGGAGGCGAGCGTGAGATCGGCACGGCCATGGGTCAGGCCATGGCGGCGCTTCAGCAGACCATCTCCACCATGGATTCGCCCTCGGCGAGCACCCGCTCTCCCGGCACCTCGGCCGAGGCGTCCGTCGACGCCCTCAACCGGATCGCCATGCAGGCGCGTGCCGCTGCGCAGCAGATGTCGCAGGGCCAGCAGTCCGGGACCTCGGCCGAGCAGATGATGCAGGCGCTCGAGCGCATGGCGCAGCAGCAGGCGGACGTGAACAACCAGGCCGGCCAGATGATGCCCATGCAGCTCTCCCAGCAGGCACTGCAGCAACAGATGCAGCAGCTCTCGCAGGGCCAGCAGTCCGTGGCGTCGGATCTGGACGATCTGGCCCGCAAGGAGAGTGACGAAGGGCCGCTGGGCGACCTGGAGGCCATGGCCAAGGAGGCCGAGGCGCTGGCCCGGGAGCTGGCCCAGGGCCGGCTGGACCCGGAGACCCGGCGCCGGCAGGAGGAGCTCTTCCATCACCTCCTCGATGCCGGGCGCAGCCTGGAGAAGGAGGAGTATTCCGAAGAGCGTGAGTCCGAGAGCCCCGGGACATTCGAGCCCGGCGAGGTGGCCCCACTGACCCGAGATGCCCTGGGGCTGCTGCGCTTCCAGGCGCCGGATGCCGAGACGCTGGGACGCCTGCCACCCGCGGCCAGGGCCTTGGTGTTGCGATACTTCCAGCGCCTGAATCGGGGAGGCTCCGGCGCCACGCCCCCGCCGGCGAGGCCGGGGGGATCATGAGTCCGGCGCGCACCGCGGGGCTGCTCCTGCTGGTGATGGCCGGCGCGTCGCCGGGTCTGGCGGCTCAGCAGGATCCCGTGGGACCCCAGGAAGAGGCTCGTCTGTTGCGGGAGGCCTCGGGACTCGAGTGGCAGGGCAAGGTGGACGAGGCCATCGGCACCCTGGAGGAGCTTCTCGACCGCAAGCCGGACTCGTCGGGGGGCCTGTTCGCCCTGGAGCGCATCCTGAGGGGCGCCGAACGGGTCCGGGAAGTGCTGCCCAGGGCCGACCGCTTTCTGGAGGTCGACCCTTCGGCGTCGGGTCCGCGCTACCTCAAGCTCCGGGTCCTGGTGGAGATCGATTCCCTGGGGGCGCTGGACGCCGCCGCCCGCGCCTGGTTCCGCGCCGAGCCCGGATCGCCGGATCCCTACCGCGAAGTGGCCCGTCTGTATGAACGCGCCTACGGTCCCGAGCGGGCCCTGGACGTGCTGCGCAGGGGACGCGACGCGTTGGACCGGGCCGACGCCCTGGCACTGGAGACCGGCGATCTCCTCGCCGAGACCGGTGACCAGCGAGGCGCCGTGCGGGAGTGGGCCGCCGCGTTGGCGGATCCCCAGACCGACGTGTCGGACGTGTTGGAGCGCCTCGAGGGCCTGAAGCACGACGACCCGGGGCTGGCCGAGCCGGTGGTGGAGGCCCTGATGGCGTCGGCGTCCAGCGCCGAGCGTCGCAAGGCGGCGGTGGCGGTGGCGCTGAGCGCGGGTCCCGACCGCGCCATCGAGGTCGCCGGGCGCATCCTGGACGGGCTCGACGGATCACGGCGAAACGCCTTTCTGGATCAGGTCGCCCAGCTGGCGCGGGAACGCCAGGCGCCCAAGGTCTCGCTGTGGGCGCTGGAAGGGCTCCAGTCCTCATCCACGCGGGGCGACGCATCGTCGCCGCAGGTCCAGGCACGCATGGCGGCCGCGGCCCTGGCCGCGGGCGACACCGCCGAGGCCCTGGCCGCCCAGACTCGCCTGGCCCGGAGCCTGGAGCCCGGCTCGGCCGAAAGGCGTCGCGTGGTCGCGGACCTGGTGCGGCTGGAAGCGGGCAGCGCCGATGCGGCCACGCTGGAGCAGCGGCTGGAGGGCTTCCGGCGAGAGTTTCCCGAGGCTCCGGAGGCCGACGGGCTTCTGGCCGACGTCGCCGCGCGCCTGGCGGCCCGGGGGCAGGTCGACGAGGCGCTGGGACTGATCGATCAGGTCCTGGGTCCGCGCAGCCAGCTCGAGCGAGCCTGGCTCTACTTCGAGCAGGGCGACGTGGCGCGGGGCAGGGAGGCGCTGGAGGCGGCGCTGCCGGCCCTGGCGCCCGCCGAGGCCACCGAAGCGTTGCAGCTTCTCACGTCGCTGGACCGGGTGGCTCCCGCCACGGGCGCCGCCCTGGCCCTGGCTGCCGCCAGAGTTCACCACGGCGCGCCCGAGACAGCACTGTCGGGCCTGAACGCGGCACTGACCGAGGCGCCCGAGGCCGACCAGGCGCCCCTCCACGCGCGCGCCGCTCGTGTGGCGCTGACGCTGGGCGACACCGTCACCTGCGAGTCACATCTCCGCTACGTGGTCGACGAGGCCACCGACAGTCCCGAAGCGCCCGAAGCCTTCCTGCTGTTGGCCCGGCTGCGCGCAGCGAGCCCGGACGGGGTCCAGGAGGCCCGTGCCCTTCTGGAGAAGCTCATCGTCGCACATCCGCAGGCCGCCGTGGTGCCGGCGGCCCGGCGCGAGCTCGACAGGCTGGGGCGCGGCTGATGCGGGCACGGTCGAAGGGTTCGTGGGGCGGGCTGGCGCTGGCGCTGTGCGTCCTGGCGGCCGTGCCGGGCGGCGCGTCGGCCCAGCAGCTCCTCGTGCCCATGGACCGGTCGCAGGCCAATCACCTCAAGGCCTACGGGCTCACCTACTGGGTCCTGGAGCGGGGCGAGAAAGCCGAGTGGCTGCTGAACTACCGGGCGGGCTCGTTTCTGCTGCCCGACGATCCCCAGGTGCGCTCGGAGGCCGCGCTCCGGGGCGTGACGGTGGAACCGGTGGGGGCCGCCGACGTCGCGCAGATCCGGGGTGTCATCGCCGACGGGAACATGGACGCGGTGCCTCTGGAGAAGGCCCCCAAGATCGCCGTCTACTCGCCGCCCAACGCCACGCCCTGGGACGACGCGGTCACCATGGCGCTGGAGTACGCGGGCATCCCCTACGAGAAGGTCTGGGACGCCGAGGTCATGGGCGGCGAGCTCAAGGACTACGACTGGCTCCATCTCCACCACGAGGACTTCACCGGGCAGTATTCCAAGTTCTACCTGACGTACGCCGGCGCGGCCTGGCTGCAGGAGGAGGTGGCGCGCAACCAGGAGATGGCCCGGCAGCTCGGCTTTCCCTCCGTGCCGGCGCTGAAGAAGGCCGTGGCGGTGGCGATCCGCGACTACGTGGAGGAGGGGGGATTCCTCTTCGCCATGTGCTCGGCTCCGGAGACGCTGGAGCTGGCGCTGGCGGCGGGGCCGGTGGACATCGCGGCGGCGTACTCCGACGGCACGCCGCCGGATCCCCAGGCCAACCAGAAGCTGGACTGGGGCCGGACCATGGCGTTCGAGAACGCGGAGCTGCAGACCTCGCCTTCGGTGAACGCCTTCAGTGACATCGACGGGCACCAGGTCAACACGCCCTGGCGGAAGGAGCTGGGCTACTACACCCTCTTCGATTTCTCCGCCAAATTCGATCCCGTGCCCGCCATGCTGACCCAGGACCACGAGTCGGTGCTGCCGGATTTCTACGGACTCACCACCTCCTTCGCCATGGATCGCATCAAGCCGGGCACCATCGTGCTCGCCCGTGAAGGCGACTGGGCCAAGTACGTGCACGGCGACCTGGGGAAGGGCACCTTCACCTTCTTCGGCGGGCACGATCCGGAGGATCCGGAGCACCAGATCGGCGATCCCCCGACGGATCTGGCCCTCCATCCCAACTCGCCGGGCTACCGACTGATTCTCAACAACGTCCTCTTCCCGGCGGCGAAGAAGAAGAAGCTCAAGACTTGAGCGGTCCCACACCGGATCCGTCCGCGGCCCTGGTGGGCGTGGACGGCCTGGACGAGCCCCCCGTGGCTCCCCCGGGCCCCGCCCCGGGGGCGGAGCCCTTGCGCCTGGCGCCCGAGGCGGCCGAGCGGATCCGCAGCGAGATCGCGCGGGCCGGGGGCCGGGAGGTCTGCTTCCTGGCGTCCGTGACGCCGGCGCGCGTCGTGGTGGACCCCCGGGCGGTGGCCCGCGGCAACTACGATGCGGTCCTGGCTGCGGCCCGGGACGAACCCGGGGGTGGGGTCATGATCCACAACCACCCATCCGGGGCCCTGGAGCCGTCGCACGCCGACCTGTCCGTGGCCGCCCGGCTCTTCGAGCAGGAGCTGGGCACCGCCATCACCGACAACCAGGCCTCCGCGCTGTACGTCGTGGTGGAGCCACCGGCGCCCCGGGTCGTCACGCCGTTGGATCCGGAGGAGCTGGGCGCGGTGCTGGCGCCCGGTGGAGCCCTCTCGCGGCGACACCCCGGCTACGAGGACCGACGGGGACAGCGCGAGATGCTCCAACGCGTGGTGGAGGCCTACAACGACGGCGGCGTGCTCCTGGTGGAGGCCGGCACCGGAACGGGCAAGTCCCTGGCCTATCTGCTCCCGGCGGCGCGTTGGGCCGCGCAGAACAACGAGCGCACCATCGTCTCCACCGCCACCATCAACCTGCAGGCTCAGCTGGCCAGCAAGGATCTGCCTCTGGTGGCCAGCCTGGTGGAGGGAGAGCCGTCGTGGGCCCTGGTGAAGGGGCGCGGCAACTACGTGTCCATCCGCCGGGCCCGCCTGGCCAGCGCCGGCGCGCCGGATCTCTTCGAGAACGATCGCTCCAAGGAGCTCGAGGCCATCCAGGAGTGGATCGGCACCACCGACGACGGCTCGCTGGCGGATCTTCCCTTCCTGCCGTCGGACGAGGTGTGGGAGGAGGTGCGGAGCGATCCGGACATCTGCTTGCGGGGCAAGTGTCCTCACTTCCAGGAGTGCTTCTACCAGCGCTCCCGTCGGCGGGCGGCGTCGGCGCGGCTGGTGGTGGTGAATCACCATCTGCTCTTCACCGACCTCGCCGTGCGCCGCGCCACGCAGAACTGGACCCAGTCGGCGGTGCTGCCCGCCTACAAGCGCGTGATTCTCGACGAGGCGCACAACGTGGAGGACGCGGCCACGTCGCATCTGGGCGTGGAGGTGACCCGGAGCGGTCTCTTCCGGGTGCTGTCCCGGCTCGATCGGAGGGGCAAGGGCGTGTTGGCCGCGGTCCAGGAGTCCCTGCCCCGCGACGGCGGGCGCGGACAGGACCTGCGGCGGCGCATCGAGGAGCGGGTGCGGCCCGCGGTGGACGACGCGCGGGCCACGCTGGAGCTGTTCGTGGACGCTCTGGAGCCCTTCGTCATGGCCCGCACGGAGGTGGAGGGCGAAGCGCTACGCATCGGCGGCCAGGGGGAGGGAGCGGTCCCCGAGCCCATGGGTCAGGACGCGGTGCGGGAGCGCCTGCGGGGGTTGCAGGCGGCCTTCCAGGCCCTGGAGCGAGAGGTTGGATCGCTGCGCCGGGCGGTGGAGATGGACGAAGCGCTGGAGGAGAGCCTGGAAGGTCGCCTCCTGGACCTGCGCAGCGCCGAGCGCCGCCTGAGCGCGGCGCAGGCGGGCCTGCAACTCGTGCTGGAGCCGGGGGACCGGGCGGACGCGTTCGTGCGCTGGCTCGAGCTCCGGGGGCGGGGGCGGAGTCGGAACCTGGTATTGGCCGCCGCCCCCATCGAGCTGGGACCCCTGTTGCGCGACAACCTGTTCGCGCGGGTGGACACGGCCGTGCTGTCGTCGGCGACGCTGTCCACGCGCAAGCGCTTCGACTTCATCCGGGACCGTCTGGGGCTGGACGCGCCGGGCCTGGCGACGCTGGAGGATCCGCTGACGGTGCGGGAAGAGCTGGTCCCGTCGCCCTTCGACTTCGCCACCCAGACCGTGCTGGCGGTTCCCACGGACCTGCCCGATGCGCGCTCCGGGAGCGACGAGCTGCAGGAGGCCACGGCGCGCGTGGTGGAGGAGCTGGCGCAGCGCACGGGCGGAGGCCTGTTCGTCCTGTTCACCTCGCACCGGGCACTACGCCGGGTCGCCGAGTACCTGCGTGGTCGCGGGGCCGAAGCGCATTGGCCGCTCTTCGTGCACGGCGAGGACGAACGGGCCCGGCTTCTGGACGGGTTCATCCGCCACGGCCACGGGATCCTGTTGGGCACCTCGTCGTTCTGGGAGGGCGTGGACGTTCCCGGCGATCCCCTGCGGGGGTTGGTGATCCAGAAGCTCCCGTTCAAGGTGCCCACAGAGCCGGTGACCGCAGCCCGGGTCGAGGCCCTCGAGGCCCGCGGCGGGAACGCCTTCTGGGAGTACATGCTCCCGCTGGCGGCGCTGAGGCTGAAGCAGGGATTCGGCCGGCTGGTGCGCTCGACCACCGACCGTGGCGCCGTGATCCTCCTGGACGATCGCATTCTCAGGAAGCGCTATGGGCGTTATCTGCGGGACTCGTTGCCCGATGCGCCCTTGATCAAAGGGCCGTGGACCCTCCTCACGCGGGGCCTCGACGACTTCTACGGCTGATTCCCGGCCAGCGTCCGCTCCAGCCACGACAGGGCCCGCGGGCCGTCGGCGTCCACGGCCACCCGGGCCGGTGGCCGGTCCTGGACGACGTGGAGCGCGCCGGCATCGGGTCCGGCCGCCGTCACTGCGAGAGCCACCGAGCGTGTGTGAACCACGCCCGGATGTACGGCCTCGGCGGTGGCAAGGGGATCCCAGAGCTGGTATTGGCCGGCCTGGATCATGGGGGTCTGGGCCTCCAGGACGCCGACGACGAAGGTCAGGGCCGGCGTGGCCGGTCCCGCGGCGGCCAGCCGCGCCACCACGGTGGAGTCCACCGGCACGCGGCTGGTGGCATCGAGTCCCACCAGGGTCACATCGAAGCCGGCGCCCAGCACGCGGTCTGCGGCACGGGGATCCACCCGGGCGTTCCACTCCGCTTTGCCGCTGGCGCCGGCATCGTCTGCCGAGGTCACGTTGCCAGGGGCCTCCAGCGACCCGAGCATGGCCACGAGACGCTGGACCCGGCGCGGCATGTCCGGGAGCGAATCGAGCGCCAGGGCCACATTGGTCAGGGCCCCGAGGGCGAGCAGCGTCACCGGACCGTCCGCATCGCGCACCGCACGGGTCATGAGGCCCACGCCTTGTGTGTCCATCTCGCCGGGTCGAGGGTCGGGGGGCGCATCGACCCCGAGGAAGCCGGCGGCGTCGTCTCGCCATGGCTTGGGAAAGAGGCGACCGCCGTCCCACGGCCGCGGGGCACCGCACGCCTTCGGCACCGGGGAGTGCCCGGCCGCGACCTCCAGACGCCTCAGGTGCGAGAGAGCCGTGGCGCAGTCGACGTAGCCCGGCGCCACCGTGATCGCGCGCACCTCGACGGTGGGTTCCCGCAGGAGAGCCAGCAGCGCGATCCAGTCGTCGGGGCCCAGGTCGGAGTCCACGATGACGACGCGAGGTGGCGAGTCCGGGCTCTCGGGGGCATGGTCGCGGGTGCTCGGCTCTCCGCGGCACGCGGCCAGGAACGCGAGCCCCGCCGCGAAGAAGGCGGCCCGGCGCGCCCGTGTCGTGGTCACGAGCCGTCGGGTGCGCGCCACAGGCGGCCGGTCAGGAGCACGAGGGCCAATCCCAGGGCGGCGAAGAGCAGCGCCAGCACCGGAATGGCCCGACGGGCTCGGCGGATGCCGCCCACCGGCGCCGGCCCCGGCACCGTGCGCAGTGACCAGACCGACCAACGTGTCACGCCCGAGTCTCTGCGGAAGCCCAGGATCCGGTCGGGTCGCAGGAAGCCCACGAGCAGGACGTCCGTATCGGTCTGCGCCAGTCTGCGACCCAGCGTATCGAGCAGCTCCACCCTGGACGCCCAGGCGCGTTCGGGATCCGAGACGGCGTAGGTCGGGCCTCCGGGCGCCGCGGAGGGAACGGGCGTGAGAGCGCGGGCCCAGTCGGGGCCTGCCCTTCGCACGAGGGTCACGAGATTGCCTTCGTCGTCCGAGGTGATGTCCAACATCTCCGGTGGTGCCGGGTGGTCGGGAGCCGGCGGTGGGGTCTGCGTTCGGGGTGGGAACCAGTCCGTCTCCACGACCAACGAGTCCACCAGCGTGCCGGAGGCGTCGATACGGTCGATGTGGTAGGCCGTGGGCATGATCGCCCAGGCGCCCCCTCGCGGGTCCGTGGTGAGCCGTCGCTGAAGGAGGTAGACGCCCCGCCAGTCCAGGGGCTGTGCCGGCCCCGAGGAGCCCTGCGCGACGCCGTCGGGCGAGAGGAGGTGAAAGGGCCTCGCCTCCTGTTCGCCGCTCCCTTCGGCGCGGCCCGAGGTCAGCCAATCGCCCCGCTCCAGGCGAATCGCGTCCTGCACCTGGAGAGGAAGGGGCGTGCGCCGCACCACCCCACCGTCGATGTCCAGCACCACCAGCGCCGGGCGAGCGGCGTCGAAGGCGAAGATGGAATCCCCCGTCACCAGCAGGGAGCCGATGGAGTCCAGCGTCGTCGGTCCTCCCAGCCGTCGGAGGAAGCGCCCACCGGGCGAGAAGACCGCGATCCACCCGGGCGCGCCCTCGGACACGGCATAGAGCCGTCCCTCGGTGTCCATGGCCCAGGCCCGCGGCGCACCCAGGGCACCGGGTCCGTCCCGGTCCCCGAACGATCCCGCCTCCTCGAGCTCGAGGTGACACGGCGGGCAGATCGCCTGGGCGCCGGAACCCGGCGCAAGAAGCAGGAACAGGCCGAGGAGTGGAGTCATGGCCGGCCGAATTTCGTCTCGATCTCCACGCCGCAGTCGCGCAGGAACCGCGTCGGCAGCTCTCCGCCGATGAAGACGAACACCTGGCTCGCCGGAACCTGGATTGCCTGGCGATCCCGGTCGAGGACCACCTCGCCCGGGCGGATCTCCGTCGGCGTCGTTCCCAGGAGAGCTTCCACGGACCCTCGCGAGATCGCCTCCTCCACGCGCTCGTGGTTTCGCGGCTTGATGCGGCTGAACGCCTCACGTCGATACGAGATACGGACCTCGTTGCCCGGCTGTTCCGAGAGTGCCAGCGCGGCTTCCACCGCGGAGTCGCCGCCGCCCACCACGAGAATGCGATCGGTGGCGTACGCTTCCGGCTCCCGGAGCGAATACGCCACGTGGGGAGCGTCTTCGCCAGGGACACCGAGCTTGCGGGGCACCCCTCGCCGCCCGATGGCCAGCACCACCCTGCGGGACTCGTAGATGCCCCGGTCGGTGATCACCCGGAAGTGGAGATCGCCGACACGATCCACCGACTGCACCGTCTCGCGTGTGTGAACATCGAGGTCGCCTTGCGTGGCGATGTCCTCCCACAGCTCGATGAGCTCCTCCTTGGAGATCTCGCGCAACGGCAGCTTGCCGTAGCCCGGGACCTGCACCGGGCGCGTCATCACCAGCTTCTTCCGGGGATAATGGCGCACCGTACCCCCGAGATCCTCCTTTTCCAGGGTAACGGCGGTCAGTCCCCGATGCCGGGCGGTGAGCGACGCCGAGAGGCCGGCGGGACCGCATCCGACGATCAGCAGGTCGAGCAGGTCGCCGGCAGTGGTGCCACGCCCCTCTTTCAGAATGCCCTCGATGCACTGCCGGCCCTGCTCGAAGGCGTTGGCCACCAGTCCCATGCCGCCGAGCTCTCCCACGACGTAGAGCCCGCGCACGTTGGTCTCGAAGTTCTCCTTGACCCGGGGCAGGTCCACGCCTCGCGTCTCGGTTCCGAACACGAGCTGAATGGCGTCCATGGGGCAGGAGCGCTCACAGAGGCCGTGGCCGATGCACCGCGCCGGAGCCACGGCCACGCCCTGGCCGGCGCGGAGGCCGAGCACCTCCTCGGGGCAGACGCTCACGCAGTTCGCGATCCCGATGCAGCGCTCGGGGTCGACCACCGGATGCAACGAGACGGGCTCGTGGAGACCGTATTTCAGAGCCTCCACCTCCGCGTCGTCGGTCTGGCGCTCCTTGCGGCGCATGCGGATCAGGACCGGGAGCGTCACGAGGGCGGTGAGCGCCGACCCGATGCCCCAGACGATGAGCATGTCCCGGTCCATCAGAACGTCCTCGACAGCGAGAGGCTCAGGTATTGGCCACGCAGGCCGCCGCCCCATTGGCTCCTCAGCCGAGCGGACAACCGGAGACCCGTCGCCAACGGTGCGTCGGCGCTGAGCTCGCCCGCGTGCGTCGTGGACACGTAGGTCGGGTAGTCCGCCCGATAGAAGCGGTACCCCAGGCGCATGCGGGCTCTGCCCAGGCCGAAGAGCAGCGCCGGCGCCGCCGAGATCACGCGTCCATCCTCGTTGCTCCAGAACGAGGCGGAGCCCGCGAATCCCAGGCCCGAGCCCCGCGGGGGTGCGGACAGCGAAGTCGTGGACCCCCAGGACGTGCGCCCGTCTTCCTGCCGGGAGGCGGACGCGTCGAGTCCCAGGTATGCGCCTCCGAGCCTGAATCCGAGCCCGCCGTCCACCCGATCGCGGCGGGGCCCGAACGTCTCGGACAGCGTCCACAGGCGGTACCGCTCGTCGCGCGCCACACCCACCCGCAGATCGACCACCGGCGAGAGCCTCACGGTGCTGCGCATGCGTAGCTCCGACACCTTCCAGCTTCCGTCGTCGGGATCCCGGTCCACCTGGAGATCCTGGCTGAGTCGGAAGGGTCCCGCGGCGATCCGCTGACTCAATCCGAGAAAGGTGTGCCCGTTCAGGTCGGTGGTCGGCCGCACCGTGTGCGCGGACAGGTCGGCCCGCCAGCGCCAGTCCCGGCCGCGCCGCTCCGTGTCGACGAAGACCGACGCCTTGGGGAGCTCTCCACTCGGCGTCTCGTTCCAGCGGTCCGGCTGAAAGCCCACCAGAAACCCGACGCCGAGGGATTCCGGTCCGTAGCGAACCATGAGCCCGTCCCAGAAGCCGCTGTAGGATTCGGCGGGGCTGTAGAAGCGTCCCAGCGTCAGGCGGAGTGGGAGGCTGGTGAAGCGGCGATCCAGCGCGGCCTCGTAGACTCGTACCGACGTCGGGCGGAGGAGCGAGGCGTCCTGGGCCGCATAGCGATACGCCACGCGGGCGCTGGTGCGCAGCTCGAATCCCCCGACGGCGTCCGGCACGGTGACGTCGAAGCGCAGCGCGGGTGTGGCGAAGGTGCGATCCACGCTCTCGGGATCGGTCCTGCCCACCTGGGTCGTGGAGTGGCTGGCAGCGAGATCCAGACTCCAGCGACCGTGCGCGGGGCTCGATGCCACGGGCGAGGACCGCTCCGCGGGTTCGGGGGATTCGGCTGCAGGCGTCGTCGGCCTCGTGTCGACCTTCGGTGCGACCCGTGCCGCCCGCACCATGTGCAGGACGATCGCGCTTCCCCGGAGCACGTCCAGAGGGGGGCCCACGAAGCTCAGCACGGCACGGGTCGGCGTGCTCGCGGTGACCACCACCACGCCGGACGTGGCCGCGTCGTCCGCCAGCTCCACGGCGAGGGTGTCTCCGGTGGCCAGACCCTGATCCGTGCCGATGTCGAGGTATAGCGTGTTTCCCGCCACCTGCCGGACGGCGACGGTGAGGGGTGCCGGCGGCGCGTCCTGCGCCTCGAGGGGCGAGCGCGCCGCGAGCGCGACCGCCACGGCGCACGTCAGCGCCGAAAGGCGTGGGAACACCCCCATGCGCGCCATCAGTCCCCCCGTCCTCTGGGGTGGCACGCAAAGCATGCGGACGTCTCGTAGGTGTAGCCCGACACTTCGCTGTGGTCACGGTCGGTGTTGGAGCGCGTGTGGCAGGTCGTGCACGAGAAGCTCCCGAAGTCGCCGGGCACGGTGTGACAATCCGCGCACTGATTCCACCTGCCCTGATGGGATCCAGAGTAGATCGGGAAGAACTGGGCGTCGTGATCGAAGGACGTCGCACTCCAGGTGTCCACGTTGTGGCAGGACAGGCAGGTAGTGGGGAAGCCGTCCGTGGCGTGCTCGCCGTCGTAGTCGCTCTGATGGCAGGCCACGCAGTCGTCCTGGGTGGCGGGGTCGGGGAAGAGCAGCGTGTAGCCGGGCACGGCGTGGCAGTCGGTGCAGGCGGCGGAGGCGTGGCTGCCCACGAGCTGGAAGCCACCGGAGAGCGCGACGTGGTCGACCTGGGCGCCGTCCCAGCCGGTCTGGGTGTGGCAGGACAGACAGGTCGTAGGGAAGCCCGAGCCGGCGTGCTCGCCGTCGTAGTCGGCCTGATGGCAGGCCACGCAGTCGTCCTGGGTGGCGGGGTCGGGGAAGAGCAGCGTGTAGCCGGGTACGGCGTGGCAGTCGGTGCAGGCGGCGGAGGCGTGGCTGCCCACGAGCTGGAAGCCTCCGGAGAGCGCGGCGTGGTCGACCTGGGCGCCGTCCCAGCCGGTCTGGGTGTGGCAGGACAGGCAGGTAGTGGGGAAGCCGGCCGTGGCGTGCTCGCCGTCGTAGTCGGCCTGATGGCAGGCCACGCAGTCGTCCTGGGTGGCGGGGTCGGGGAAGACGCAGCGTGTAGCCGGGCACGGCGTGGCAGCCGGGCAGGCGGCTGAGGTGGGCGCCGAGGAGCGGGAAGTCCGGAGGCGGCGTGATCGAACTCGGCGTCGTCCCAGCGGTCGACGGTGTGACAGGTGAGGCAGGTGGTAGGGAAGCCCGAGCCGGCGTGCTCACCGTCGTAGTCGGCCTGGTGGCAGGCCACGCAGTCGTCCTGGGTGGCCGGGTCGGGGAAACGCAGCCCCCCGCCCTCGAGGTGACAGGCCGAGCAGTCCTGACTCTGGTGGGCGCCGAGGAGGGCGAATCCGGTGGTGGCGTGATCGAAGTCGGCGTCGTCCCAGCGGTCGACGGTGTGACAGGTGAGGCAGGTGGTGGGGAAGCCCGAGCCGGCGTGCTCACCGTCGTAGTCGGCCTGGTGGCAGGCCACGCAGTCGTCCTGGGTGGCGGGGTCGGGGAAACGCAGCCCCCCGCCCTCGAGGTGACAGGCCGAGCAGTCCTGACTCTGGTGGGCGCCGAGGAGGGCGAATCCGGTGGTGGCGTGATCGAAGTCGGCGTCGTCCCAGCGGTCGACGGTGTGACAGGTGAGGCAGGTGGTGGGGAAGCCCGAGCCGGCGTGCTCACCGTCGTAGTCGGCCTGGTGGCAGGCCACGCAGTCGTCCTGGGTGGCGGGGTCGGGGAAACGCAGCCCCCCGCCCTCGAGGTGACAGGCCGAGCAGTCCTGACTCTGGTGGGCGCCGAGGAGGGCGAATCCGGTGATGGCGTGGTCGAAGTCGGGATCCGACCAGGTGTTCTGCGTGTGGCAGGAGAGGCAGGTGGTGGGGAATCCCGAGCCACCGTGCTCGCGGTCGTAGTCGGCCTGGTGACAGGACGTGCAATCCTCAGGTCCTGCCGGCGAGAACAGGGTCGCCATGCCGGGGGTCTGGTGGCAGCTCGCGCAGCGCAGTCCCTGGTGGGCTCCCAGGAGGGGGTACCCTCCGCTCGCTCCGAGGTGATCGAAGGCGGGTGCGTCGCTCCATCCGACGGTACCGTGACACTGCGTACAATCCATGGGATAGCCCGCAGCCACGTGGTCCAGGGTCTGGGCGCTACGATAGGCCGATGCGTGGCATGAGGCGCAGTCGGTGGGGAGGGCCGTGAAGGCCCCTCCGGAGTCGTCGGTGTGGCAGCTCGCGCACGTCACCTGCAGGTGCGCGCCGGTGAGGGGGAACGACGTGCGGGCGTGCACGGCTTCGCCATCGACATCGTGGAAGGAGTCCGTGCTGTGACAGACTGTGCACTCCTGCACCATGCGCCCGTCATGTGGGTCTTCGTGGCAGCTGGTGCAGTCGTCCATGTCCACCTGCGGCGCGGCGAAGCGGAGGTCCGTGTGGCAGGTGCTGCATTCCAGCGCGCCGTGGGTTCCGGTCAGCGGCGTCGGGTGCGTGAAGCGGAGCGTGTCTCGAAGCGGGGTCCACGCCGAGGACGTATGGCAGGCCGCGCAATCCAATCCCTCAGGGAGCGCGCCATGCGGATTGGTGGACGAGGGACGCTGGCCGAGCGTGGCCGCCGGAAGGCTGGCGGAGGCGAGCAGGGCGAGGGTCAGCGGACGAAGCACGGACCGGACGAGGGAGCTCACGCGGCACCTCCGTGGCAGTCCGTGCACGAATGACCCAGCGGGCGATAGCGCGTGATGCTTACGCCCCCGGGACCCGGCTCGGACCGATGGCAGGCGACACACGCCAGCTCCTGATGCACACCCTCCAGGTCGAATCCCGTGACGCGATGATCGAAGTCGGGAATGGCAAAGCTCGTCTGCTCGTGGCAGGAGTCGCAGCGCCGCCCGTCGAACTGATCGCCGTGGGGATTGTCACCCGCGTGGCAGCTGAGGCAGCTGCTCAGCCCCGACCTGCATGACGAAGCGCGTCCCTTCCCGTCGGTGGCACTCGCCGCAGGCGACCGTCAGGTGGGCGCCTTCGAGCTGGAAAGCGTTGTCCGCGTTGTGGCGGCCGATGTCGTACTGCGCCGGGAGCCATCGATCCTGTCCGTGACAGTCCGTGCACGCGTCGGTGCCGTCGGTGCCCGCCAGGACGCCCTGGTGCTCGTCCTCGTGGCAGCTGGTGCAGCGCTCGCTCTCCGGCGCGGGGAACGTCCGCGAGGCGGTACCGTCGACGTAGCGGACATGAAGGCCCGGAAGGCCCGCGGCCGTTTCTCGGTCGTGACACGAGGCGCATGGTGTTTCCGCGTGTCGACCCTGGAGCACGAAACCGGTCGACGCGTGATCGAAGCGGCCCTCGACCCTCGATCGGTTCACCGGCAACCAGCCGGCGGTGCTGTGGCAGGTGGTACACGCCCCTTGCATGGCCCCGTCGTGCCGATCCTGGTGGCAAGCGGTGCACGTGCCGAACGAGAGAGGTCGAAAACGCACCGAGACGGGCTCACTCGGCGGGTCCGGGCTCGTGGCAGGAAGAGCAGTCCAGCGCCCGGTGCCGCCCCGTGAGCCGATAGCGCGCGCGATCGTGGTCGAACCCCGGTGCATCTTCCCAGCTGCCGGTGTCGTGGCATGCGGTGCAGGCCCGGTCGGAGAACTCACCGGCGTGCGGGTCATCGTCCTCGTGACACGCGGCGCACGTGTTCGGGAGCCCCAGGAACGTCCGGGCCAGCGCCGTGGGGTCCGGCCTGAAGCGGCGCACCGCCGCATCGACGATGCGCTCGGGGGCGTGACAGTCTCCGCATTCGAGCTCGACATGGCCGCCGTCGAGGGCGAAGCCCGCGTCTTCGTGTGGGAAGCTCGCCGTGTCCAGGCGCACCAGGGCGAAATCACGCCCGAAGTGCTCCTTGTGACAGGTCGCACAGTCCTCTTCGTTCAGCGAGGCGTGATAGCCTTCTCCACGATCCAGCCGCTGGCGGAGAGGCTCGTGGCACTCCAGGCACAGGGCGGGGGAGATGCCGGGCTTGCGGAGCTCGTGGCAGGACGTGCACTTCCGCAACCCCTCCAGCTGGGCGTGGGGCGCGGACAGCTTGCCCGGCGACAGGATCTGTGACCGCGCAGGCAACGGGGCCATGGCGGCCAGTGCCACCAGGATCAGGGCGCGGCTCAAGGCAGCCTCGCCCCGAGTCGGTCCGAAGCGGCGTCGATCTGCTCGCGCAAGCCGTCGTCGTCGGTCGCCACCCTGGCCCGGGCCCACCACTCGCGGGCGCCGCGCGCGTCTCCTCGATTCGCCAGCACCGCACCCAGGTCGTACATGGCCACCGCGTCGTCGGGGGCCCGGGCGAGCCGCTCCTCGAGGACGCTTCCGGCCCGATCCCATTCACCCAGCTCGCCGTGTGCCGCCGCCAGGTCGAAGTAGGCCTGGGGCTCGTCCGGGTCCAGCGCGACAGCCCGCACGTAGTGGGGGATGGCCTCGCGTGTGCGGTGTCCATCGTGGAGGAGGCGGGCGAGCTCGAGATGAACGGCGCGGTTGTCGGGGGCGGATTCCAGGTGGTCCTCCAGCGCCCTCACCCGCTGGGTGAACGACGCGGCGAGATCTCCGGCCGCGACCGTTCGAACCCCGGCGGCCGTATGGGCTGCAGCCACGGCGTCCGAAGGGGATGCGGGCGACCCGGAACCGGGCAGACGCCGTGCGACGAAGCCGAGCACGGTGAGAGCAACGGCGGTCAGAAGCATCAGCGGAGCCACCACGCGTGCGATCATGGTCAGAAGATCCAGGTGTAGCCGAAGAGAATGGACA
The DNA here is from genome assembly GCA_963809895.1 of uncultured Gemmatimonadales bacterium. Lineage (GTDB taxonomy): Bacteria > Gemmatimonadota > Gemmatimonadetes > Longimicrobiales > Gaopeijiaceae > Gaopeijia. The sequence goes on from CAWELD010000003.1 coordinate 576,717, forward strand.
CCGTGACGTGCACGCCGAGGATCAGGAACATCACGATGGCCAGAGGCAGGTGGACGACGTGCCAGTAGCGGAAGAGTCGCTGGAACGGATGCAGGAGGAGAGTCTGCTGCCGGAGCCGCGCCCGTTCGCGCACCAGGTCGGCGAGACGCCGCTGGATCGGGGCCGGCAGCGACCAGGTCTCGAGCTCGCGCCGCAGACGGCGCCGGCCGAGACGGCCCTTCAGGTCCTCGCGCATGGCCAGCCACAGGGCTCCGATCAGGCTGCGAGGATGGGCGATCCCGTCGCCGGCTCCCAGGAGGCGAGCCACCGCTTCCGGCGACACGTCGGTCGTGGCGCGGATCTCGGCGGCGAGCGCGCCGGTCCGAGCCTCCACGGCGTCCTGGCCCAGGAAGCGGCCGTTCACCGTCTTGGGAATGCGCACGTACACGTACCGTCCGAAGATCCCGCTGGCCACGACCACGGCCATGCTCCAGAACGCCACCGAGACCAATCCCCCGAACTTGAACGTGGTGTGCAGGAGCACGAAGAAGGGGCCCAGCGTGCACAGGAAGATGTGGACCTGCAGCCAGTAGCGGAGGCCGCCGAGCCGCTCGAGGAAGGCAGCGCGCTTGCGCATGGAGTAGCCGATCACGCCCACGACGATCATGGTGGTGCCAACGATGCCGAGGCCGTGTCCCACGAGCCCGGTGGGCGAGAACATGGGGGCGAGCTCCGAATAGGCGCGCTGGTCCAGAGGCAGGACGTAGTAGTCCAGTCCCCAGACGAGGGCGGAGCCGGCGGCCCCGAGCCAGACGACCAGGAGGATGAAGGCGAGCACCGGGTTCCTGTCAGGGGGAGGCGGGGTGACGGACGGACCGGCATGCAAGGAGCGGACCGCACGAGGACGCATGAAAAAAAGACCCGACGCACCATGCGCCGGGCCGTAGAACGGAGCGTTGGCTCCGCCCTACCTGGCAGCTGGGCGATCCACGAGGTGGTGGACCCCTGGCTTTGCGTCCCGCCGTTGCCGACGGTTTGCCCTTAGCAGGTTGCTTCAAACTTATGCAAATGCCACAAAACGGGTCAACGAATTCGTGTGGGCCCCGGTGCGTGGGGCGATTCGCGCACGACGGCGGACCGCGGTAGCTTCGCAGCGCCGGACCGGAGCGACGGGTTCGGGGCACCTACGACCACCCTCTCGGAGGACCACATGATCAGCAGGCGAGGCTTCATCGGTGCGTCCGCCACCGTGGCGGCCGGAGCAATGGCGGGATCGGGGAACGATCTCCTGGCCGCGGAGCCCCAGGAGCTACCACCGTCCATCGCGCGCTTGCGCTCGCAGCGGGATAAGGCCCACCCCATCACGGTCGCCGAGCGTGAAGCTCGCATCGAGCGTGCTCGCAGCCTCATGCGGGATGTCGGCCTCGATGCGCTCATGCTGACCGGTGGCACCTCCATGACCTACTTCACCAACGTGCAGTGGGGTCTCAGCGAGCGATTGTTCGCCGTGGTGGTCCCGGTGCGAGGTGAGGCCTTCGTGGTCACTCCGGCCTTCGAAGAGGGGCGCACGCGGGAGCAACTCGAGACCGGTCCACTGGGGTCGGCCGAGGTGTTGACGTGGCAAGAGGACGAGAGCCCCTACGAACGTGTGGCCCAGGGCCTGCGTGCTCGAAGCATCGCTTCCGGCCGGATCGGCATGGAGGAGACCGTGCGCTTCGTCTTCGCCGATGGTGTCGCGCAGGCGGCCCCATCGCTGGAGGTGGTGAGCGGGACGCCGGTCACCGCCGGGTGCCGCGGACGGAAGGACGAGCACGAGTTGGCGCTGATGCGGCTGGCTTCGGAGGTCACGCTGACGGCCTACAAGGCCGCGTACGAGGCGTTGGAAGAAGGGATGACCCAGGACGACTTCGCGCGCCTGGTGAGCCTCGCCCACGAGCGGCAGGGCTTCTCGGGGGGAGCCGGCGTTCAGGTCGGGCAGTTCTCGGCGTTGCCCCACGGCTCCGTCACGCCGCAGGTCGTGCGCCAGGGGACGATCCTGCTCATGGACGGGGGCTGTGGGGTCGAGGGATACCGCTCCGACCTGAGCCGGACCTTCGTCATGGGCGCGCCCACCGACAAGATGCGCACGGTGTTCGAGATCGAGCATCGGGCCCAGAAGGCCGCGTTGGACCAGGCCCGGCCCGGCGTCGAGGCGCAATCGGTGGACGCGGCCGCCCGCAAGGTCATCGAGGACGCCGGCTACGGTCCGGGGTACAAGTACTTCACGCATCGAGTGGGGCACGGGATCGGTATGGACGGCCACGAATGGCCGTATCTCGTGAAGGGGAACACCATGCTTCTGCAGCCCGGAATGACATTCAGCGACGAGCCCGGGATCTACATTCCCGGAGAGTTCGGGGTCCGGCTCGAGGACGACATGGTCATCACCGATTCGGGAGCCCAGTTGCTGACGCCCCAGAGCCCATCTCTGGAGGATCCGTTCGGGAACTGGCCTTCGTAGGGCCCCCCGACCGGACCCCGGACCCGGGCCGCCGCGAACACGTCATGCTTGACGATCCTGCTCGCGCTCGGGAGGTTCAAGCACGCGCAATGACCCTGCGGGGGGCCCGGTGATGGACGGGTCGCCCGGGAGGCCTCGCCTTTCTCGCCCGGAGCCCATGTCCTCCTCGACCCCTCCACACCCGATCGCAGTCGGCGCGTCGAGATCAGCGCTGGGTCTCGTCATGGCCGCCGTCGGCGTGCTCCTGACCGGGTCCCTGTCGGCGCAGGAGTTGCCGCTGCGCCGCGAGATCCCGAGGCAGGGGAAGGCCGTCTGCGAAGGGCGCCCCCCGACCCGCACGCCCACCGACGAGGAGCGGGCCCAGGCCGAACAGCTCGGGTCCAGCGCATCGCAGGCCGTGATCCTGGGGGATAACGAGCGGGCGCGGGACCTGCTCGCCCGGGCGGTACAGCTCAACCCGACCTCCACGGCGCTGACCTACCAGTACGCGCGCATCCTGGAAGACCTGGGTGAGTCCGATGCGGCCCAGCGTCAATACTGTCTGGTGCTCGCCCTGGCTTCGGATTCCCCCGAAGCGACCGATGCTCAGGGCCGCCTCGACGCCCTGACCGCTCGTGCGGGGGCCATGCTGCCCACCACCGCCGTCGCGCGCTTCCGGGACGGCGTGGCCGCGGCCGAAGCGGGTCGTCTGGACGAGGCGGCCGCGGCGTTCGCCGGCGCCGCGTCTCTCGCGCCGGAGTGGCCCGACGCGGCATACAACCAGGGCGCCGCCCTGGCCCGGCTCGGCCGTCGGCGAGAAGCCATCGCGGCGCTGCGGCGATATCTCCAGTTGCAGCCCGACGCGCCCGACGGGATTCTCGTGTCCGAGCGCATCGGGCAGCTTCAGACCGGGTTGAGCACGCCGAGTCCGGGGGCGGCATTTACGTTGGGCCTGCTGATCCCGGGCATGGGGCAGTTCTATTCGGGACGCCCCGTTCCCGGACTCGCGGTGCTCTCCCTGGCCGGTGGGGCCGCGGCCTTTGCGCTGTTGAGCAAGGAGACCCACGTGAAGTGCCGGCAGGATCCGGGCCCCGGAGCGGATTGCCCGCCGGAGGACGTTCTCGGGGAGACGTCTGACAGGCCGTATCTCGCAGCGGGGCTCGGCGCGGCCGGGGCGATCACGGTTCTGGGAGCCATCGAGGCCCTGGTCAAGGCACGAGGGCGGCGCGGCTCTGAAGGGCCTATGATGTCCATGGACATCGGGAGTGCGACCATCACGGGTCCGACGGTGGCGGCCCAGGGCATACACCTGGATCTGCGCCTGGTCGGGATTCGATTCTGAGGCATGGCATGAACGGCCGCCGCCTGACTTCCTGGCTCGCCGGCATCCTGCTCGTGTCGGGGTGCGAATCGGTCTCCGTGGAGGTCGTCCCGGTGGCCCGCGTCGACGTGCAGCCTGGCAGCGCCCAACTCATCGAGGGGGAATCCGTGACGCTTACCGCCGTGGCCCGGTCCGCGGAGGGGAGCGTCCTCTCCGGGCGAGGTGTGAGTTGGACCAGCGACGCCCCGCTGGTGGCCTCGGTGGACGGGGGCGGGTCCGTTCAGGGGCTCGCGCCGGGTGAGACGTCCGTCCACGCCCGGGTCGAGGGCATCGACGGCAGCGCGCAGGTCACGGTGCTGGCGGCCCCGACCCTCGAGGTGTCTCGGTCCCTGATCTCTGTGACCGCGGACGAGGGCGGGAGCGCACCTCAGGAGACGGTGACCGTCTCGAACGGCGGGAGCGGGGACCTCACCGGGCTCACGGCCTCCGTGGCGTACGGCGCCGGTGCCGCCGTGGGATGGCTGACGGCCGGCCTGTCCAGCACCAGCGCCCCAGCCACCCTCACTCTGGCCGCGTCGGCCGCCGGGCTTTCGGCCGGTGACTACGAGGCGACCGTCACGGTGCGCTCTCCACAGCGTGGCGGCCTCGAGGCGACCGTGGGCGTCTCGTTCACGGTAACCACGCCTCCGCCGAGTGTGGTGGTCGACCCCGATGCCGTGGGATTGAACGTGTTGGTGGGCACCGTGGGTGACGTCACGCAGACGGTGTCGGTGACGAACGGCGGCGGTGGGGTGCTCGACGGACTCACCACCGCCATCGAGTACGTCAGCGGCCCCTCTCAGGGATGGCTCACCGCCACCCTCGCCGCGACGGAGGCACCCACGACGCTGGAGCTGCGGGCCTCTCCGCTCCTCCTGACCGCGGGCACCTACCGGGCGCGGGTCACCGTGAGCTCGCCTGAGGCGCCGGACGCGTCAGGCACGGTCGAGGTCGAGCTCACCGTGGCCCTCCCCGGCGTGCGTGTGCCGACCGGCGAGGGAGATCGATGAGGGCGCGGTTCGGGATCCGGCCGCTGGCCGCGGTGGGGCTCGCGCTGGCGTTGGGCGCCACGCTCCTCGTCCAGGCGTGCTCGACCAAGGACGTGGTGGCCGTGGTCATCAGCTCCGTGACGGTGAGCCCGGCGAGCGCCACGTTGATCGTGGGTGAGACCCAGGACTTCTCGGTCACGGTGCGGGACGAGGACGGCACGGTCGTGCCGGGGACCACCGTGAGCTGGAGCGCCAGCCCCAGCGGCGTTCTATCCATCACGCCGGAGGGCCGCGCCGAGGCGCTTCAGCCGGGAGCCGCCACTGTGCGCGCGTCGGTAAACGGCGTGTCGGGGACCGCGGCGGTCACGGTTCAGCCGCGCCCCAGCATTGCGGTCTCGCCTTCGTCCGTGAGCCTGTTCGCCGCCCGTGGCGGCGCCTCTCCCGATCCGTTGGACGTGCAGATCAGCAACGGCGGATCCGGCTCCCTGACGGGTCTGGCGGCGAGCATCAGTTACGCCGCGGGCGAGTCCACCGGTTGGCTTTCCCTGGACCTCTCGGCCACCACGGCCCCGACGATCCTGACCATCACGGTGAGCAGCGCGTCGCTGGCGGCGGGAGACTACCACGCTACCGTCTCCATCACATCGGCGGCGGCCAGCAACTCCCCGGTGGAGCTTCCGGTCGAGCTGTCGGTGACCGAAGACAGCCCGATCATCCGACTGACGCCGGCCAGCGTCGGCTTCGCCGCGGAGAGCGGAGGCGACCCGCCTCCGGACCAGGTGGTCAAGGTGGCCAACGACGGTGGTGGCACCGTCAGCGGCCTCGCCACCACCATCAGCTACGTGCAGGGTGCGGGTGGATGGTTGGATGCCCAGCTGTCCAGCACATCGGCGCCGGCCGACCTGGTGCTGTCCGCAGACCCCTCGGGGCTCGCCGAAGGGAGCTACCGAGCCAGCGTCCAGGTCTCCTCGCCGGGGGCTCTCAACAGCCCGCGTACCGTGACCGTCAGCTTCTCCGTGTCGTCGGAACCCGAAGCCGACCTCTCCGTCACCAAGATCGGCCCGACCTCGGCCGTGGTCAGCGATACGGTGGACTTCGTGTTGACGGTGAGCAACGGCGGACCCAGGGACGCCACCACCACCCTTCTCATCGACTCCATCCCCGAGGGATTCGACATCGTGTCGGCCTCGGGCGGCGGCGTGATCTCCGGACGGGTGGCCATGTGGTCGTTGGGTACGGTAGCCGCCGGCACTTCCGTGGTGGACACGCTCCGGGCCGTGGCGAAGGCGGTGGGTGCCTGGGTCAATGTGGGATCGGTGGCGTCGGCGACACTGGATCCGGTGACCTCCAACAACCGCAACACGGCCACGGTACAGGTGCTGCTCCAGACCGCAGGCGTGTCCATCGTCAAGACCGGGCCGTCCGTGGCCAACTTCGGCGACACCATCGAGTACGTGCTGTCCACGGCGAACGCAGGACCGGGTCCGGCGGCCAACGTGGTGGTCACCGATTCCCTGCCGGCGGCGGTGGCTGTCGTCTACACGTCGTCGGGTGGCGTGGCGGCTTCGGCTCGCGTGGTGTGGTCCATGGACACGCTTCAGGCCGGAGCCACGCGGTCTGACACCCTCCGGGTCGAGATCACCGGCACGGGCTCCCTCGAGAACGTGGCCAGGGTGGCCACCACCAGCCCCGACGTGCTGACGTTGGACAACCGTTCCACGGTGGTGACGTCGGTGGGACGATTGGCGGACCTGGCCATGGCGAAGACCGGGCCCGACACCGTGGCCGTGGGTGACACCGTCCGCTACCAGCTGGCCGTGAGCAACACCGGACCCGACTCCGCCACCGGTGTGCAGACGGTGGATTCGCTGCCCGTGGGGCTCTCTTTCGTGTCGGCGAGCGCCGGCGGTGTCGCCAGCGGTGGCGTCGTGACCTGGTCCGGCCTGGCCGTGGCCCCCGGGGACACCCGGACAGACACCGTCGTGGCGGTGGCGACGGCGACGGGCGCGATGATGGATGTGGCGAGGGTCGGTGCGTCCACACCGGATCCCGATAGCACCGACCTGCGCAGCACGTGGAGCACCGTCGTGAGAGGCGCCGACCTGTCCCTGGCCAAGACGGGGCCGGCTTCGGTGGCCGTGGGCGACACCTTGACCTACGTCCTCACCGTGACAAACAGCGGCCCCGATACGGCCGCCGCCGTGGCTCTCACGGACAGCTTGCCCACGGGCGTGACCTTCGTGTCCGCCAGCGGTGGCGGCACCCTCACCGGGACCGCCGTGACCTGGAGCCTGGGCTCGCTGGCCGGGGCCACCGCCAGTGTGGACACGGTGAAGGTGGTGGCCACGGCGACGGGCGCGAAGACCAACATCGCGCGCGTGACCAGCACCACGGCGGATCCGGACAGCACCGACCTGCGGGCCGTGGCGGCGACCAACCTCACTGGCGCGGACCTCTCGCTGACCAAGGTGGCTCCGGCGACGGCGGCCGTGGGCGACACCCTCCTCTACGAGCTGACGGTGACCAACGCGGGGCCCGACGCCGCAGCGGGCGTCGCACTGGTGGACAGTCTGCCCGGCGGTGTGACGTTCGTGTCCGCCACGGGCGGCGGGACGCCGTCCGGGACGGCGGTGACGTGGGCGCTGGGAGCGATGGCCAGCGGCAGCAGCGTGGTGGACACGTTGCGGGTCCTGACCACGGCGGCGGGGTCCACCATGAACGTCGCCAGGGTGTCGAGCTCCACGGCGGACCCCGACTCTCTGGACCGGCGAGCCACCGCGACCACGGCGGTGGAGGGTGCGGATCTCTCGGTAGCCAAGACCGCGCCCGCCTCGGTGGCGGTGGGCGACACCGTGACCTACGTGGTGACCATTGCCAACGCGGGGCCGGACGCCGCCGCCGGGGTGGCCCTCACCGATAGTCTGCCCGCGGGTGTGACCTTCGTGTCGGCCACCAACGGCGGCACACTGGTCGGGACGGCGGTGGGTTGGTCCAAGGGTGCCTTGGCATCCGGAGCGTCCACCGTCGACACGGTCAAGGCGGTCGCCACCATCACGGGAGCCATCGCCAACGTGGCCCGCGCCTCCAGCGGCACCGCCGATCCGGACACGACGGATCTGCGCGCGACGGCCGCCACCAACGTGGCGGGCGCCGACCTGTCGGTGACCAAGACGGGCCCGGCCACGGTGGCGGTGGGGGACACCCTCGTGTACGTGATCTCGGTGGCCAACGCGGGACCGTCGGCTGCGGCTACCGTGACGCTCACCGACAGCCTGCCGGCCGGCGTCACCTACGCGTCGGCGACAGGTGGCGGCACCCTCTCCGGCACGGCCGTGACCTGGGCCAAGGGCAGCCTGGCCAGCGGTTCGGGGACGGTGGACACGGTGAAGGTCGTGGCGACCACCACGGGGGCGAAGACCAACGTCGCGCGGGTGTCGAGCGCCACCGCCGACCCCGACACCACCGATCTGAGGGCCACCGCGTCCACGAATCTCACGGGCGCCGACCTCTCGGTGGCCAAGACCGCGCCGGCCACGGCCTCGGTACTGGACACGCTCTTGTACGTCATCACCACGACGAACTCCGGCCCCGACCTGGCGGCTGCGGTCATGCTCGTAGATAGTCTCCCCGCGGGCGTCACCTACGTGTCGGCCACGGGTGGCGGCACGCTTTCGGGCACCGCCGTGTCGTGGACGAAGGGCGCCATGCCCAGTGGCACCACCGTCACCGACACGGTGCGGGTGGTGGCGACCACGGCGGGCGTGAAGGCCAACGTGGCCCGAGTGGCGAGCGTGACCGCCGACCCCGACACGCTGGACCGCCGCGCCACGGCCAGCACCAGCGTCACGGGCGCGGACCTGTCGGTGACGAAATCCGCCAGCGCGTCGGCGGCGGTCGGCGACACCGTGGTCTACGTGCTGAGCGTGAGCAACGCGGGTCCCGACGCGGCGGTGGGAGTGGTCCTCCGGGACAGCCTGCCCGCCGGGCTCACGGTAGCCTCGGTCACCAACAGCGGCAGCGTCAGTGGGTCGGTGGTGACCTGGTCCAAGGGACTCCTGGCCAGTGGGGCCAGCACCCTGGACAGCGTGCGTGCCGTCGCGACCTCGACCGGCACCAAGGTCAATGTGGCCCGCGTATCGAGCTCCACGGCCGATCCCGACTCGACGGACCGGCGCAGCACGGCGTCGACCACCGTCAGCGGAGCCGATCTGTCCGTGATCAAGATCGCGCCCGGTGCGGTGGGCGTGGGCGACACCATCGCCTATGTCCTGGAGACCACGAACGGCGGCCCGGACGCAGCCTCCAGCGTCGTGCTCAGCGACAGTCTGCCGGCGGGCATGACCTTCGTGTCGGCGACGGGGGGCGGGAGCCAGGTGGGCTCCGCCGTGGTGTGGTCTGTCGGATCGGTGGCCAGCGGCGTGACCCGTACCGACACGCTGAAGGTGGTGGCCGGGGCCACTGGAAACGCCACCAACGTGGCCCGGGTGTCCAGCCCGACCGCCGACCCGGACTCCACGGATCGCCGTGCCACGGCGGCCACGGCGGTCACGGGCGCAGACCTGTCTCTCACCAAGAGCGCCTCCGCGTCGGTTCCGCTGGGTGACACCATCCGCTACGTGCTGACCCTGGCCAACAGCGGCCCCGACGCCGCGACCAGCGTCGTGTTGACCGACAGCCTGCCGGTCGGCGTGACCTTCGTGTCGGCGACCAACGGCGGCACGCTGAGCGGGACGGCGGTGACCTGGAACAAGGGCACGGTAGGCACCGGCGCGGGCACGCTGGATACCGTGAGGGTGCTGGCCACGACGACCGGGTCCAAGACCAACATCGCTCGCGTGAGCAGCGCCACGGCCGACCCCGACGCCGCGGATCGCCGCGCTACCGCGACGACGACGGTCACCGCCGCCGACCTGTCCGTTACCAAGGCGGCCCCCGCCGCCGTCGGCATCGGCGACACGATCCGCTACGTGCTGACCATCAGCAACAGCGGACCGAGTGCGGCGAGCGCGGTGGTGCTGACGGACAGCCTGCCGGCAGGCGTGACCTTCGTGTCGGCGACCAACGGCGGCACGCTGAGTGGGACGGCGGTGACCTGGAACAAGGGCGCGCTGGCCAGCGGGGCCGGCACGCTGGACACGGTGAAGGTGATCGCGAGTAGCGCCGGGACCCCGTCCAACGTGGCCCGGGTGAGCAGCCCGACGGCCGATCCGGACACGCTGGACCGCCGGGCCACCGCGTCCACGACGGTGTCCGCCGCCGATCTGTCGGTGACGAAGAGCGCGACGGCGGCGGTGGGTGTGGGCGACACCATCTACTACGTGCTGACGGTGGCCAACGGAGGGCCAGACGCCGCGACCGGCGTGGTGCTGACGGACAGCCTGCCGGCGGGCGTGACCTTCGTGTCGGCGACCAACGGCGGCACGCTGAGTGGGACGGCGGTGACCTGGAACAAGGGCGCGCTGGCCAGCGGGGCCGGCACGCTGGACACGGTGAAGGTGATCGCGTCCGCCGGGGGGACCCCGTCCAACGTGGCCCGGGTGAGCAGCCCGACGGCCGATCCGGACACGCTGGACCGCCGGGCCACCGCGTCCACGACGGTGTCCGCCGCCGACCTGTCGGTGACGAAGAGCGCGACGGCGGCCGTGGGTGTGGGCGACACGATCTACTACGTGCTGACGGTGGCCAACGGAGGGCCAGACGCCGCGACCGGCGTGGTGCTGACGGACAGCCTGCCGGCGGGCGTGACCTTCGCGTCGGCGACCAACGGCGGCACGCTGAGCGGTACGGCGGTGACCTGGAACAAGGGCGCGCTGGCCAGCGGGGCCGGCACGCTGGATACGGTGAAGGTGATCGCGTGCAGCCGCGGGGACCCCGTCCAACGTGGCCCGGGTGAGCAGCCCGACGGCCGATCCGGACACGCTGGACCGCCGGGCCACCGCGTCCACGACGGTGTCCGCCGCCGACCTGTCGGTGACGAAGAGCGCGACGGCGGCCGTGGGTGTGGGCGACACGATCTACTACGTGCTGACGGTGGCCAACGGAGGGCCAGACGCCGCGACCGGCGTGGTGCTGACGGACAGCCTGCCGGCGGGCGTGACCTTCGCGTCGGCGACCAACGGCGGCACGCTGAGCGGCACGGCGGTGACCTGGAACAAGGGCGCGCTGGCCAGCGGGGCCGGCACGCTGGATACGGTGAAGGTGATCGCGTCCGCCGGGGGGACCCCGTCCAACGTGGCCCGGGTGAGCAGCCCGACGGCCGATCCGGACACGCTGGACCGCCGGGCCACCGCGTCGACCACCGTTACGGCCGCCGATCTGTCGGTCACCAAGACCGCATCGGCGGCCACCGTACCGGTGGGTGACACCATGGAGTACGAAGTCGTGCTCTCCAACGCGGGTCCCGATGCCGCGACCAGCGTGGTGCTGACCGACAGCCTGCCGGCGGACGTGACCTTCGTGTCGGCGACCAACGGCGGCACGCTGAGCGGTACGGCGGTGACCTGGAACAAGGGCGACGCTGGCCAGCGGCTCGTCCACGACCGACACGGTGCGGGTCGTGCCGTCGGCGACGGGCTCCGTGACCAACGTGGCGCGCGTCAGCAGCAGTACGGCGGATCCCGATACGCTGGACTGGCGATCCACCACCACGACCACGGTGACGGGGGCGGACCTCTCCCTCATCAAGTCGGCCACGGCCTCGGTGGGCGTGGGTGGCACCATCGAGTACGTGCTCACCCTCACCAACAGCGGGCCCGACGACGCCCTGAACGTGGTCGTCACCGACAGTTTGCCGGCCTCGGTGACCTTCGTGTCCGCGACCAACGGCGGGACGTTGAGCGGCACCGCGGTGACCTGGAACAAGGGCACCGTCGCAAGCGGGGTCACCATCGAAGACACCGTCATGGTGACCGCCGGCTCCGCGGGCAGTCTCGAGAACATCGCCCGCGTCTCGACCACCACGGCGGATCCCGACTCCACCGACCACCGGGCCACGGCCAGTACCTCGGTCGCCCTGCAGCAGGAATCACAGCAGGAGCAGGCTCCGCAGCCGGAGGCCCGGCTCCCCTCGCAGCCCTTCCCGGGATCCCCGGACCGGCCTGATGTGGTCCGTCCCGCCGAGCCTGCGCAGGCCGCTCGTCGCCCCTCCCGGTGATCGCGGTGGAGCGGAGTGAGAAGGAGCGCCAGGACGGCGCGCCGCCGCCGCCGGAGGACTCGCCGTTCCCGCTGGTCTTCGGGGGAGAGGCGGCGCGACCTTCCCTGTGGCGCCGCATCATGGTGGCGCTGAGAGTCTGGCTTCGTCGCGAGCCCGCCTCACCGAGTGCCCAGGACGTGGCATCGCCGAGCGGTCCCGCGAAACGGCCGCGCCCCGAGCCCTCGCCCTCCCCGACATCGCCGCCGCCGCCCGCGCCCAGCCCATCCAGCGCGCCGCGTCTGGTGCCGCGCGCGGAGGCCGGCGACGGCGTGCGCCGCGCCACGCTCCAGCTGCTGCCGGGACGGTTGCAGCCCCTGGATCCGGATCAACTCGCGCAGGAGATCCGGTTCCTGCGCGCGGGGCCCGAGGCGACGGTGGTGACGCTCGGATGGGATGCGGAGGAGCCACCGTCGCACATCACGCTGGACCATCCGTCCATCCAGGCGCGCCATGCGCGCATGAGCTATCGCGGGGGGCAGTGGGCCATCGAGAGCCTCAGTGAATGGGATCCCGTGCAGGTGAACGGGACGCCGCTGCCTCCGGGTGAAGAGCCTCGTGTGCTCTGGTCGGGCGACGAGGTGCGGATCGGCGAGGTGACCTTCCGGTTCATGATGTCGTGAGCGACGCGCGCGGGGCCCTCGAGGTGGGACAGCGCACCGAAACGGGACCGCGCCCGGCGAACCAGGACGCGGTGCTCGTCGCGGAGCTCGGTGACGGATTGCTGGCAGTGGTGGCCGACGGCATGGGGGGGTTGGAGGCTGGCGAGGTGGCGAGCCGCACCGCCGTGGAGGCGTTCCGCGACGCCGTGGCCGCCGGCAGGCCGCTCCGGGCGGCGGTTCAGGACGCCAACCGCGCGGTCCTGGAGGTCGCGGGAGATTCCCGGGTGGGCACCACGCTGGTGGCGGCCTTCGTCAAAGACGGCCAGGCCCACGTCGTCCACGTAGGCGACAGCCGAGCCTACCACCTGGGTACGGTAGGGCTCACCCAGCTCACGCGGGACCACACCATGGCGGCGGAGGCCGCCCGGGCGGCGGGAGAGGCCGGGAGCCTGGCGGAGCGGGAGGTGGCAGCCTCGCGCTGGGGTGGCACGCTCACGCGGTCGCTGGGTGAGGGGCCGGACGTGCAGGTGGACGAGGTCGGCCCGGTCGGGCTCCGCCCCACAGAGATGATTCTCCTGACCAGTGACGGAGTCCACGGCGTGCTGTCGGCCCGGGAGATGGAAGACATCCTGAACGCGGGTGGCGCACCGGCGGAGGTCGTGGACGCGCTGGTGACGACCGCGCTGGAGCGGGGCAGCAGCGACAATCTGTCCGCCGTCCTGATCGCGTCCGGCGAGGCGCGAGCGACGGCGCACGAGAGGCCCACGCGCAAGCGCACCCCCTGGGATCCCGTTCGTCTCGTGGAGCTCTCGCACAACGAGGCCCGCAAGCGCGCGTGGGTCGGCCCGGGGATCCTCGTGTGGGTGGTGGTGGTAGCCGTAGTCCTGTTCGTCCTGCTCCTGCTCCTCGGATGAGCGCTTGCCGCGCGGTGGGTCCATGAAGGATCCGGGAAGTCTGAAACAGCTCCTCGCCGAGCTGGGCTCGGAGTACGAGCTCGTGCGCGAGCTCGGACGGGGGACCACGGCCATCGTCTACCTGGTCCGGGACCACGCCCTGGGTCGGGACGTGGCGCTCAAGGTGATCCGCTCCTCGTTCGGCCACGACGAGGAGGCGGTGGCCCGCCTGCAACGAGAGGCGCGGCTGGTGGCCCAGCTTCAGCACCCCAACATCGTGCGCCTCTACGGGACCCGTCAGGCCGACGACGGCAGCCTGGTCCTGCTCATGGAGCACGTTCCCGGACGGAATCTCAAGGAGGTGCTGCGTGAGGAGGGCGCCCTCTCACCGCGGCGCACCGTGGGCTACCTGCGCGACGTGGCGTCGGCCCTGGCCTATGCCCATCGTCGGCGCATCGTGCACCGCGATGTGAAGCCCGAGAACATCTACGTGGACGACGAGGTGGGCACGGCTCGCCTGGCCGACTTCGGCGTGGCGCGCCCGTGGGATCGGGATACCCGGCTGACGCTCCCGGGCGAATCGCTGGGCACGCCGGCCTACATGTCTCCGGAACAGATCGACGACGAGGACGTGGACGGGCGGAGCGACGTCTACAGTCTCGGCCTGGTCGGATACGAGATGCTGTTGGGACAGCACCCCTGGGAGGGGGAGAACCTGTTCAGCGTCATCTACAAGCAGAAGAACGAGGTGCTCCCGCCGCTGTCCGAGCGTGTGCCCGGCGTGCCTCCGGGCCTGGCGCGCGTGCTCGAACGCGCTCTCCGGAAGGAGAAGGAAGGGCGCTGGGCGTCGGCCGAGGCCTTTCTGGCCGCGCTGGACGGTCTGGAAACGGGCGCCGAGCCCGACATGCTGGACGAAATGGAACCACTGGACCGTGCCTTTCTGGGATCGGCTGCGTCGTCCGGCGAAGAGCGGCGGGTGCCCGACCGGAGGGAGATCGAGGCGGCACTGCGGTCGGTGGAGGCCGAGACGGGGGACGAGGACGAGGTGTCCACCGGGGCGCCGGAGGCCACCGCTGCGGCGGATCACGCATCGGTGGACGCGTCGTGGGGCGGCTCGGCCGACGACGGCTGGGACGACGTGGCCCCGGGCTGGGAAGGGGAAGACGAGGAGGAAGGGGCCGCCGAGCCCGAAGCACCGGAGCCCACGGGACGCCGCGGCCTCGCCGGCACGCTGATCCTGATCCTGCTGGCCAGCGGGGTCGGGATCACCTGGTGGTGGAGCCGGGGATCGGAGACGCCGTCCGTCGAGACGTCCGAGGCCGTCCCGTCCTCGCCGCCGGCCTCGCCGGCGCAGGGTCCGACCGCGGCCGGGCCGCAAGGGAGTCCCGTGTTGTCGATGCCCGCCTACGTGCCGTCGGTGGGCCGGGCAGGGGAGGAGGTGCTCGTGGCGGTGGCGGTCAACGACTCGTCGGGGGCTCCGCTCCAGGGGCGCGACGTGAGCTTCGAGGTCGTGGAGGGGGACGCCACCCTGTCGGCGGACCACGCCGCCACCGGGCCGGCCGGCGTGGCCCAGACCGAGGCTCGGCTTCCCGAGCAGCCCGGCCGCATCATCCTCCAGGCTTCGGCCGAAGGCGCGCTCGATCCCCTCCGTCTCTCGGTGGACGTGGTGCCCGGGCCTCCCGTCGATGCCGAGGCCTTCTACGGCACCGGTCAGCGCGCACTGGTCGGCGAGGACCTGCCGCAGGTGGTGGGAATCCGGATTCGTGACCAGTTCGGCAATCCCGTGCCCGACGAGGAGGTGAACTTCCGGGTCGTGTCGGGCGGCGGTCGCATCGGCCCGCCGCGCACCACGACGGACTCGGCCGGACGTGCCTATGCCCGTTGGACCCTGGGAGACCTGGTCGGGACGCAGCAGGCGCAGGCCGCGCTTCCCGCGGCCGCCGATCTGGTGGTGTCCCTGAGCGCCACCGCCCAGGCCCTGCCGGTGGACAGTACGCCTGCGCAGCAGGAGGACCCGTCACAGGCGGAGGCCGCCTCGTCACCCGAGCAGGCGCCCGAAGCGCCCCCTCTGCGTGTGGTGTCGCGCTCCTACGCCGTGGGCGGAACCAGCGTCTGTCGTGTGACCGGGGGTGATGTCTCGTGTCGGGGCTCCAACGACCGGGGACAGCGGGACGGCGGACCCGACCAGGGGATCGTGGCGCTGGCCGTGGGCGTGTCTCATGCCTGCTCGCTGGACGCCGACGGACGAGCGTTCTGCTGGGGAGCCAACGACAGTGGCCAGCTGGGGGACGGAACTCGCAGCGATCGTGCGGAGGCGGTGGCGGTGGACACCGATGTCCGCTTCCGGACGCTGGCGGCCGGACTGTCCCACACCTGCGGCCTGGACGCCGCGGGCCGGCCGTGGTGTTGGGGGCGGAATCTGGGTGGACAGCTCGGCGACGGCACTCGGGACGATCACGCCGTCCCGCGGCCCGCCGGAGACGTGCAGCTGCGGACGCTGGTGGCTGGATGGAACCACACCTGCGGGCTGGACGTCGAAGGGCGGGCGTGGTGCTGGGGGCTCAACGCCGACGGGCAGCTCGGCGACGGCACCCGGGTGGACCGCCTGAGCCCGAAGCGGCTGCCGGGCTCGCCGGTGTTCGACGAACTCACCGCCGGCAGCACCCACACCTGCGGCCTCGTCCGTGGGCAGGTGTCGTGCTGGGGGGACGACGGCTTCGGGCAGCTGGGTGACGGCTCGACCACCGACAGCGATCGGCCGGTGCCGGTCCCGGGGCTTCCCGGGACGGTCGTGCGCGTCGTTGCCGGAGCGGTGCACACGTGTGCTCTGGTCGAGGACGGTGAGGCCTTCTGCTGGGGTCAGAACGCCCATGGCCAGCTCGGCTCCGGCACCACCCGCAACGCCAGCAGCCCGGTGGCCGTGGCCGGCGGGCTCACCTTCCAGACCCTCCTGGCGGGCGGCGGCATGACCTGCGGGTTCGCCCAGGGCGGCGGTGAGTACTGCTGGGGGCTGAATCAGGCCGGACAGCTCGGCGACGGCACCCGTACGAACCGATTGCAGCCCACGCCGGTCGGCGGGTAGATCCGGCCTGCGAGGCCTACGCCCGACGCTCGGGCGACTCAGTTCGCCGGCTGGATCACCTGGTCCTCGGCCCGGATCATGAAGGCGTTGCCCGTCGAAGGCAGAACCCGGGCGATCACCTCCACCGGCTCGCCGGCGGGCCAACTCGGCCCCTCGGTGACCTCGACCTCCAGCACCGGGCCGACCGACTCGGGCCGTTGCATGATGCGGGTGGACCAGATGGCACCTTCGTACACCAGGTAGAGCGCCTCGATCGCCAGACCGTTGGGGATGTCCCGGCCGTCGCTACGCACGAGCCTGAGGTGTGACACCACCGAGCCGCGCTCCTGGGAATT
Source organism: uncultured Gemmatimonadales bacterium (assembly GCA_963809895.1). Taxonomy (GTDB): domain Bacteria; phylum Gemmatimonadota; class Gemmatimonadetes; order Longimicrobiales; family Gaopeijiaceae; genus Gaopeijia. The sequence goes on from CAWELD010000003.1 coordinate 593,625, forward strand.
CGGCGGGTCGGGCTCGCGTGTCAGCTGCGCCTCGAGGCGCAGGGACGCATCCCCGAGCCCGATGACCGTGGGCGTCGACTCCAACGTCTCCAGGGGCGGCACGGACAGGAGCGTGTAGGAGCAGCCGCTCAGGAGCAGGCCGGCCAGGAAGAGCCCCGCGGGGCGCGAGAAGCGTGGACGAGACATGGGCATCCCAGACGGACGTGGATTCGAGGCGATGAGCGTTCGCGTACCTCATTCATACGCTCCGGCCGCCGGATCGTAACGTCGGGGGACAACCGCGCGCGAGATCAGCCCCGGCGCCGGGGGGTCCCGCGGAGCGGCTCGGCCGAGAGGGGATCCTCGGGCCAGGCGTGTTTGGGATAGCGCCCACGCATGTCCTTGCGTACCTCGTGGTAGGCGTCACGCCAGAAGCTGGCCAGGTCGCGGGTCACCTGTACCGGCCGTCGTGCCGGTGACAGCAGCTTCATGAGCAGAGGCACCCGACCTCCGCCGATACGGGGGGTCTCGCTCAGGCCGAACACCTCCTGCAGGCGCACGGCCAGCGCCGGGGCTGTTGGATCGGAGTAGTCCAGGAGGATCCGGGAGCCGCTGGGGACCTCGATCCGCTCCGGGGCCAGGTGGTCGAGGCGCTGCCGATCCTTCCAGTCCAGTCTCGAGAGGAGTGCCTCGTCCAGGGCGAGCCGTCGCAGGTCGTCCAGGGAGCGCATGCCTGCCGCGAAGGGGGCGAGCCAACCGTCGAGGCCAGCCAGGAGCGCCTCGTCGGACACCTCGGGCCAACTCCCGGGCTCCAGGTGGTGCAGGAACGCGAGCCGATGACGGAGCTGCTCCACCTCGCGGGTCCAGGGCAGCACGCGCAGGCCACGCTCCCGGATGCCCTCCATGAGCGCCGCCGTCACGTCGCTCGGTGCGGGATCCGAGAGGGGGCCCTCCTCCAGGACCAGCGCTCCCAGGGAGCGTATCCAGCGCGCGCGCACCCGCTCGGCACCGCTGTCCCAGAAGACCTCTTCTCGGGCCTGCACCTGGGCCGCGAAGTGCTCTTCCACGGCCTCGAGACTCAGGGGCGCCGCCTGGAAGATGCGGGCGTCGCGGCCCCGCCCTTCGACCGCCACGGCCACGAGCCAGTCCGCCCCGGCCAGGGGCTGGGGCTCGGCGAAGCGGGCTCCCCGGCCGTTGCGCAGGAGGAACCGGCCCCGCTCTCCCTCCCGACGCCGCCCGATACGGTCGGGGTAGGCCCAGGCAGCCAACACGCCGACCACGTCCTCGTCGCTGCCCCTCTCGCCACGCCGCTCCACACCCAGCATCCGGCTCCAGTGACGGGACTCGCGCAGCGCCCGGTGCAGACCGCGGCGGTCGACGCGTTGGCCCCGGACCGTCGCCGGGATGCGGGATCCGCCGGCGCCGGCGCGGCCCAGGGCTTCCACGCGCAGGCGCAGGTCGGCGTCCGGGGCCCGCCCCTCGGCCCGGAGGATGTCCCGCTCACCCAACAGCGCGGCCACGTGGCACGCCGTCGCGGCCCACCCGCGGTCTCTGGCCCGCAGGAGCATGTGCGCGAGGCGTGGATGGAGGCCCAGCTCCGCCATGGCCCGGCCATGGGCCGTGATGGAGCCCTGGGCGTCCAACGCGTCCAGCTCCCCCAGGAGCTCGCGGGCCTGAGCGAAGGATGCCGCGGGAGGTGGGTCCAGCCAGCGCAGATCGTCGGGCGCGCTTCCCCAGGCGGCCAACTCCAGCGCGAGAGGAGCCAGGTCGGCTTCAAGGATCTCCGGCGTCCTCCCGGGCACCAGGCCGCGCTCCTCGCCGGGCGTCCAGAGTCGGTAGCAGACCCCGGGCCCCGTCCGTCCCGCTCGTCCTCGCCGCTGGTCGGCGGAGTCTCTCGACACGCGCACGGTCTCGAGTCGCGTCATGCCCGTGCCCGGGTCGAAGCGCGGAACGCGCATGAGGCCTGCGTCCACCACCACGCGCACGCCGTCGATGGTGAGGGAGCTCTCGGCGATGGCCGAGGACAGGACCACCTTGCGCCGCCCGTCGGGCGCCGGCCGCACCGCACGGTCCTGCGCCTCGGCCGACAGGCTCCCGTGAAGGCGGAGCACCTCCACACCCGCAGGCAGGCGGGCGGCCTCCAGGGCTTCCGCGGTACGTCGAATCTCCCGGGCTCCCGGCAGGAAGACCAACACGTCTCCGCTCTCCTCCTCGAGGGCGGCACGCACCCTGTCGGCGACCACCGGCTCGATCCAGCCCCGCACCGGCGCGTCCAGCCAGCGGGTTTCAACGGGATGGCGTCGGCCCCGGCTCTCCAACACGGGAGCGCCGTCGAGCAACGCAGCCACGGGCTCGGCATCCAGCGTCGCCGACATGACCATGAGCCGTAGGTCGGGACGAAAGAGACGGCGCGCCTGCAGCGCCAGCGCCAGGCCCAGATCGGCGTGCAGGGAGCGCTCGTGGAATTCGTCGAAGATCACCAGACCGACGCCACGCAGCGCCGGGTCGCTCTGGAGCATGCGGGTGAGCACCCCTTCGGTCACGAGCTCCACCCGCGTCCGCGGGCCCACCCGCGTGTCCATGCGCACCCGGTATCCCACGGTGCCTCCGGGCTCGGTCTCGCCCACGAGACGGCTCATGTGCCAGGCCGCGGCGCGGGCGGCCAGGCGCCGCGGTTCCAGGACGAGGATGGTCTCGGATCCGAGCCACGGCTCCTCCAGCAGCGCCAGCGGCACCAGGGTCGTCTTGCCGGCGCCGGGGGGCGCGATCAGGACGGCGCGGCGATCCCGGGCCAACGCGTCGCGAATGTCACCCAGCGCCTCCCGAACGGGCAGGTCGGGGAGCGGCGGGACGGACGGCCTGCGGCTCATCCGTCCGGTCGTCCGTCAGGCGTCACGGCGATCCGGACGGGGTAGCGCGCCGAGCGCCTCGCGCAGGCGCGCCGGATCGTCGCTGCTCACACCGATGCGGCGAACGAGCTTCCGGCGCCCGTACAGCCCGACGGCTTCCACAGGGGCGGCGAGCTCCACGAGGAACCACGGTCGACCCGGGAGGGCGAGGCACAGGTCCACGTCTCGCCGTGAGGAGCCCAGCGGCGCGTCGCCCACGGCGGTCACCGCCTCCCGGGGGACCCGTACCGTCCAGCGGAGGCCCAGTCGGAGCAGCAGCTCGTCGGAGCTCAACAGCATCGGTCGAAGGCTCGCGGCTCGGGCGTCGCCGACCAGCCAGAGGATCGAGTAGGCGCTCAGCGCCGTGAGCGTCCACGCCAGCGTCGGGCTGAGCCCGCGGAGCATCACATGGACGCCGGCTCCCTCGGCACAGATCACCAGGATCAGTGCTCCCACCAGAGCCGGATATCCGCTCCGGCGGTGGTATGTGAACGCGACCGCGTCGGGCCGGGTCTCCGGCGCCGCCCTCCAGGAAACGAAGGCGTAGCGGAGCAGCGCGAACTCGTAGGCCAGGGCGTCGGCCAGCCGTGAGGGGCCCAGCACCTGACGCGTGGCCTCTCGGATCGCCTGGAGGGTGTCTCCCGCGCCCGCCCCGGCGCGGCTGGCGTGGGCGATGCGCCGCACCCTCCTGACGACGAGCCAGAGCACGACCAGCTCCGCCGGCGCGGCCAGCAGGCCGGCAGCGTCCAGCAGCTGGCGGCGCCCGCTGGGCAGGATGAACCCGGCCACGGCCACCGCCGCCACGAACACCGGCAGGACCGTCGTGGCCGACCAGCCCCGGGGGCGGGCGACCAGCAGGTACCAGAGGGCGGGCACCACGACCGTGAGGTCCGTGGTCACCGCCGCGTCCAGCAGGGCCTGACGACCGGTGCCCGGCGCCACCGCCACCACCTGGGCGGCTACGGCGAAGACGCCGGCGCAGGCGGCCACGAACAGCAGCGCCAGGTGCCGGGCGCTGAGGGGCCGGCGCAGCAGGGAGGGCGGAAGCGAGCGGTTCATGGCGGAGGGGAGCATGGGATCGGCGAGGCTCGAAAGGAGGGTAGAGGACGCTGACAACAGGCGCCAGCCCTTGGACAGCCTCCGTCGGCGGGCCATTCTACTCCATCCCCACCAACCCGGAGGTCCGCCCGTGCCCGAACCTGTTACGAGTCCCTACCTCGTTCCCTTCGACGGATCCTTCCACGTCGCGGATGCCGCCACCGAGCCGCCCGACGATGCGCCCTCGAAGAAGAAGTGCGAGAAGCGCCTCGACGATCTCGTGGACCGTCTCGAGGAGCTCCAGCGCACGCTGTACGCCGACGATCGCTACGCCATCCTCCTGGTCTTCCAGGCCCTGGACGCGGCCGGCAAGGACGGCACCATCCGGGCGGTGCTCGAGGGCGTGAATCCGGCCGGGTGCCAGGTCTTCTCCTTCAAGCAGCCGTCCCGCGAGGAGCTCGATCACGACTTTCTGTGGCGGACCGCACGCCGCCTGCCGGAGCGCGGTCGCATCGGCGTGTTCAACCGCAGCTACTACGAAGAGGTCCTGGTCGTGCGGGTGCATCCCTCGTTTCTGGGGGCCCAGCGCTTGCCCGAGGGGGATCCCACGCCGGAGTTCTGGGATCGGCGCTTCGAGTCCATCCGGGACCACGAGCGCCATCTCGCCCGCAACGGGACCGTGGTCCTCAAGTTCTGGCTCAACGTGTCCAGGGACGAGCAGCGCCGCCGCTTCCTGGACCGCCTGCGCGAGCCGGACAAGAACTGGAAGTTCTCCACGGGCGACGTTCAGGAGCGTGACCACTGGGACGCCTACCGGTACGCCTACGAGGAGGCGCTCAGGGCGACCTCCCGGCCCTGGGCACCGTGGTACGCCATTCCCGCGGACGACAAGCCGTTCATGCGCATGACCGTGGCGGACGTCGTCGTGAGGACGCTGGAGGGGCTGGGGCTCGCCTATCCGGAGGTGAACGAAGCGGAGAAGGCCCGCTTCGACGAGATGCGGCGCCTGCTGGAGAAATGACGGTCCGCGGGACCGGGCCCCCGGGACTTGTCCCCCGTGCCGCCAATCGTAGATTCGGGTCCGAGTGGGCCGGTGGGATCCGGCGCACGCGATGACTCCCTTCACGTCGAGACCTCATGAAGTTTTTCGGATACGTCATCGGAATCATCTGGATCGGCCTCGCCTTCGGAGCGTTCCGCACGTCGGCGGCCGGATGGTCGGGCGGCCATTCCGACATGGGCTTCTGGTGGGCGGTGATCGGCACCCTGCTGTCGGTGGCGGCGCTCGGCGCCCTGATCGGCACCACGATCCACATCCGGGCCCAGCGCCACTGACGGCTCGCGGGCCGTGACACTGCCTCTTCCGACACCTTCCAAGATCGTGTGCGTGGGCCGGAACTACCGGGCCCACGCGGCGGAGCTCGGCAACGACGTGCCCGCCGAGCCACTGATCTTCCTGAAGCCACCCTCCGCATTGCTGGCACCCGGGGCGGCCATCGTTCTACCGCCCCAGTCGTCGCGGGTGGAGCACGAAGGCGAGATCGGGATCATCGTCGGGCGGCGCCTCCGACACGCCTCGGACTCCGAGACCCGTAGCGCGGTCTCGCACGTCCTGCCTCTCAACGACGTCACGGCCAGGGACCTGCAGCGCACCGACGCTCAATGGACCCGCGCCAAGGGCTTCGACACCTTCTGCCCGGTGGGCGACCCCGTGGCGGCCGACGGGCTGGACCTCGAGGCGCTGGAGGTCCTCTGTCGGGTGAACGGAGACACGCGTCAGCACGGCCGTGCATCGGACATGGTCTTCAACGTCCCCTTCATCCTCTCCTACATCTCCCACATCATGACGCTGGAGCCCGGCGATGTGGTGGCCACCGGCTCGCCCGAGGGTGTCGGACCACTCCGCCCCGGTGACGTGGTGCGGGTGGAGATCCCGGGGGTGGGCGCGGTGGAGAACCCGGTGGTGTCGGGATGAGCCTGCCCAGAAGCGCCCGCGTGGACCGACTCCCCGGCTATCCGCTGGCGCAGATCCCCGAGATCCGGCGCTCGCTGGAGGCCCGCGGCGTCGACGTCATCGACCTGGGGGCCGGCGACGCCGATCTGGCGCCTCCGCCGGCGGCCGTGGAGGCGCTCCAGCAGGCGGCGGCGGACCCTCGCATGTCCCGGTATCCGTTCCAGCTCGGCCTGCCGGCCTTCCGTGAGGCGGTGGCGGCCTTCATGCGCAAGCGCTTCGGCGTGGTGCTGGATCCCTTCCGCGAGATCCTGCCCCTGATCGGATCCAAGGAGGGGATCGCGCACCTGCCTTTCGGTCTCCTGGATCCGGGTGATGCGGCCGTGCTGCCCGATCCCGGCTACCAGGCGTACCGGGGCGGAGTGATCCTGGCCGGGGCCGAGCCCCACCTGGTCCCGCTGCGTCCGGAGAACGAGTTCCTGGTGCCGCTGGACGAGGTCCCGGCCGAGGTGGCCGCACGGACCCGCATGGTCATCCTGAACTATCCCAACAATCCCACCACGGCCTGCGCGCCCGACGACTACATGTGCGGAGCGGTGGACTTCTGCCGGCGGCGGGGTGCGGTGCTCGTCCACGACCATGCGTACTCGGAGATCGCCTTCGATGGATACCGTCCCCGGAGCGTGCTCGAATTCGAGGGTGCCCGCGACGTGGCCCTGGAGTTCCACTCGCTCTCCAAGACCTACAACATGACGGGCTGGCGCCTGGGATGGGCGGCGGGAAGCCCCGACCTCATCGCCCTGCTGAGCCGCGTGAAGACGTTCGTGGACACGGGCGTCTTCCTCGGCGTCCAGGCCGCCGGGGCCGCCGCGCTGAGCTGCTGGGAGGAGTGGGTTCCGGGCAACGTGGCGGTCTTCCAGACCCGGCGCGACGCGGCGGCGCAGGCCCTGGACGAGGCCGGCTTCGACATCACCGTGCCCCAGGCGACCATGTACCTGTGGATTCCCGTGCCCGGTGCGGAGCCCGCCGAGGCGTTCGCGCTGCGCGCGCTGGAGCAGGAGGGCGTGGTGGTCCTGCCCGGCTCGGCTCTCGGCGACGGAGGTGAGGGGTTCTTCCGGGTCGCCCTGACCGTGGGGCCCGAGCGCCTCGCGGAGGCCGCCGAGCGGCTGGGCCGCGTCGGCCGAGGGTGAACCCGTCGGAGGCCGAAATGCCAGGAACCGCGCGGGGAAGCGGGGTTACCATACACGATGACGGCCTCCACTTCCCCTACTCCGGCCCCGCCCGACCCGTCCGCGTCCGAGCCGCCGGCGCGACGCGATCGCTACCGCCAGACCCTGGGATGGGCGTTGGCGGCGTCGGCGTTGGTGCACGTGGTGGCCATCCTTCTTTACCCGCACCTGTTCGGTCGCCTGCCACCCGCACAGAATCGGGGGACGCCGGACGCGACCCGGCCACCCACCGGCACCGAGATCATCAACCTGGTGGAGGTGGCCGGCGAGGAGGCGCGACCGGAGACACCTCCGCCGGAGCGTCGCCCCGAGCTCCAACCACCCCCGACACCGACTGAGGCGCGAGAAGCGGAGCCCTCGCGAGCGCCGCCGGTCCTGGCACCCCCCGGCGTGCGGCCCGGCGCCCCCGGCGAGGAGGAGGGCTGGACGACCGCGGAGCGCCTCCGACCGACCCCGGGCGATCCTCGCCTGTGGGCGCCCCTTCCCGAGGAGATCACCGAGCTGTCGCCGGAGCAGCGCATGGAGAACCTGCTCTACGGGCGCCTGCAGGCGCTCAACGATTCCGCGGCCATCGAGGCGGAGCGGGCCCGCCGGGCCACCGATTGGACCTACACCGACGGTGACGGGAACAAGTGGGGGGTATCACCGGGCAAGCTGCATCTGGGCCCCATCACCATTCCGCTGCCGTTCAGCTTCGGCATGCCGCCCGGCGCGTCGGACGACATGCATCGCCGGCAGTCGCAGGACGCCGAGATTCGCAGGGCGGCGGGGCAGGGGGCCGTGGACGAGACCAACGAGGAGCGGGCCAAGGCGATCCGCAAGCGCATGGACGAGGAACGAAAGAAGAGAAAGGCCGACCCCGACACGACCTCCGGGGGTGGGGGCGGATGAGCAAGCCGATGCGCAGGAGGCTGCGCCTGGCCGGCCGGGACCGCGCCGACACGTGGATCGTGCCCGCGGCGCTGGGGGCCGCGGCCGGTGTGGTGGTGGGCTGGATGCTGGGGCGACCCACGTCCCGCCGAAGGGACGAGGCGCCCCGGGAGAGCACGAGGCTCGGTGAGCGGCTGAGCAACGGCCTCGGTGCGGCGGTGGACGGCCTGCGGGAGATCCACGCGCGCTTCGTCCAGGAGGAGCCACCCGAGATCGTGGAGATCGAGGCCCGGCTGGCCCTCGTCGAGGGCGCCGCCGGGATCCGCGTCGCACATCTGGGCGACGGGATCGTGGAGCTGACGGGGTCGGGTTCCGACGAGACGGCCCGCGCCGCCGCAGCAGCGGTAGCCCGAGTAGCCGGAGTCCATGCCGTCGTGAACCGCGTGTGGACGCCCTCATCGGCCGCTCCGCCCGCGAATTGACGCCATCCCGCCCTTCGGATAAGGTAGCGTGTTCTCTTCGCGACGCCCCGGCGTCGCGAAGCCCCGACACCGAATCCCGCTGATTTCCCCGGAGCCTTTGGAGGCCCCGTGAGCCAGGATCTTGCGCCCCGCTTCGACCCCGGGGCCATCGAGCCCGATCTGTACCGACGCTGGAGTGAGGCAGGCTACTTCCACGTGCCCGCCTCGGCGGTCCTCGACGAGAAGCGAAACCCCTACGTCATCGTCATCCCCCCGCCCAACGTGACCGCGGTGCTCCACATGGGGCACGGGCTCAACAACAGCATCCAGGATGTGCTCATCCGCTTCCGGCGCATGCAGGGCCGCGCCGCTGAATGGCTCCCCGGCACCGACCACGCCGGCATCGCCACGCAGAACGTCGTGGAGCGTCAGCTCGCCGCCGAGGGCAAGACCCGCGACGATCTGGGCCGTGAGGCCTTCGTCGAGCGCGTGTGGTCGTTCGTCGAGGAGACCGGCAGCACGATCCTGGACCAGCTCAAGGCCATCGGCTGCTCCTGCGATTGGGAGCGCACGGCCTTCACCCTGGACCCGCACCTGTCCCGGGCCGTGCGCGAGGTGTTCGTGCGGCTCTACGAGAAGGACCTGATCTACCGCGGGGAATACATCATCAACTGGTGCCCCCGCTGCCTGACCGCGCTCTCCAACGAGGAGGCCGAGGGCGAGGAGGCCGAGGGCCGTCTCTGGCACCTCCGCTACCCGCTTCCGGAGGGCTCCTGGGAGGCGGCGCGGACGGCGAGCGAGGCCGGGGCGAGCGCGCTGGGCCAGTTCGACGACGGCGGCTGGTACCTGACCGTGTCCACCACGCGGCCCGAGACCATGCTCGGCGACACCGCGGTGGCGGTGAACCCCGACGACGAACGCTACCGGGCGCTGGTGGGGGCCGACGTCACGCTCCCGCTGGCGGATCGCACGATTCCCGTCATCGCCGACGCCTACGTGGACCCCGAGTTCGGGACCGGCATGGTGAAGGTGACGCCGGCCCACGATCCCAACGATTTCGAGATGGCCGAGCGTGCGGGCATCCCCCTGCTCAACGTCATGACGGATCACGCCGTCATGAACGACGCGGTCCCGGAGGCCTTCCGGGGGTTGGACCGCTTCGAGGCGCGCAAGGAGGTCCTGAAGGCGCTCGACGCCGGGGGATTGCTGGCCGGCGAGGACCCGCACATGCACACGGTGCCGCGCTGTTATCGCTGCGACACCGTGGTGGAGCCGCGCCTGAGCCTGCAGTGGTTCGTGCGCATGGAGCCACTGGCGAAGCCGGCGCTCCAGGCGTCGCGCGACGGCACGCTCTCCTTCACGCCCGAGCGCTGGAAGAAGGTCTACGACCACTGGATGGAGAACATCCGGGACTGGTGCATCTCCAGGCAGCTGTGGTGGGGTCACCGGATTCCCGTCTGGTACTGCAACGCCTGCGAAGGCATGCACGTGCTGCGCGACGATCCCGAGGTCTGCCCGGACTGCGGGAGCGGCGACCTGCGCCAGGATCCCGACGTGCTGGACACCTGGTTCAGCTCGTGGCTGTGGCCCATGAGCCCCTTCGGCTGGCCCGAGGACACGCCGGACCTGGAGGCGTTCTATCCCGGCCACACGCTGGTGACGGCGCCCGAGATCCTCTTCTTCTGGGTCGCCCGCATGATCATGGCCGGCTACGAGTTCATGGGAGAGCCGCCGTTCACCGAGGTCTTCCTGCACGGAACGGTGCGAGACGCCCGTGGGCGCAAGATGTCCAAGTCGCTGGGCAACGGCATCGATCCCATGGAGGTCGTGGAGCGCTTCGGGGCCGACGCCATGCGCTTCACCCTCATCAGCCAGTGCGCCATCGGTACCGACATCCAGCTCGACAACGAAGACATCGAGAACGCCTTCGCGTCGGGCCGCAACTTCGCCAACAAGGTCTGGAACGCCGGGCGCTTCACGCTCATGAGCGTGGGCGACGATCCGGTGCGCTCGCTGGATTCCGTGCGCGCCGCCATGGCCGAAGAGGACCGTTGGATCTTGTCGCGGCTGGCCGCCACCACGCGGGAGGTGACCTCGGGCATGGAGCGCTACCGCCTCCACGAGGTGGCCGAGCGCCTCTATCACTTCTTCTGGGGCGAGCTCGCGGACTGGTACCTCGAGTTGGTGAAGGGGCGCCTGCGGGGCGAAGCCGGCGACGACAGCCGCGAGGCCGCACGTACCACCCTGGTCACGGCGCTGGACGGCGTCCTGACGCTGCTGCACCCCATCATTCCCTTCGTCACCACGGCGCTGTGGGATCGCTTGCCCTGGCCCGAGGGCCGGGACCGGCCCGAGGACCTCATGGTGGCGTCGTGGCCGGATGCGCCGATGTCGTGGGACGATCCCGAGGCCGAGGCGCGGCTCACGGAGCTCCAGGAGCTCATCACCAGCGTCCGCAGCCTGCGCAAGGAATACGGGGTGGGCGAGGGTGAGCGGGTGACGCTGCACGTGGCCGATGCCTCGGGCGCGTTGCGCGAGAGCCTGTCCTCGCGGAGCGCCGAGCTGGACCGCCTCGCCCGCGTGGGTGAGTTGTTGTGGGACCGGGCGCCCGACGGTGCCATCGGAGCCCACGCGGTGTTGCGGGGCGGCGCCGAGCTCTTCCTGCCGCTGGAAGGCGTGGTGGACCTGGACCGGGAGCGCGCGCGTCTCGCCGACGAGATCGCCCGGCTCGAGGGCCAGCTCCGGGGCACCGAGGCGAAGCTCGCCAACGAGCAGTTCGTGCAACGTGCTCCGGCCGAGGTCGTGCAGAAGGAGCGTGACAAGGCGGCGGGCCTCACCGAGCAGCTCGCGAAGCTGCGTACGAAGCTGGCGCTCTTCCAGGGCCGGGGATGACCCGCCGCCTCATCCGGGCCCTGGTGCCCGTCCTGGCGTCGTTGGGTTTGGCGGCCGCCTGCGCGCGGCAGGGACGCCCCCCCGGCGGGCCCCCGGACCACCGGCCCCCGTTCGTGGTGGCGGTGACGCCGGACACCTTCGCCACCGTCCCGCCGGGCAAGGGCGAGATCAAGGTCACCTTCAACGAGCGCATCAGCGAGCGCACCTCGGGGGGGCCGCTGGACGATGCCGTATCCGTGTCGCCGCGGACCGGCGACGTGCGGGTGGAGCACGGCCGCGACGGGCTGAACATCACGCTGGACGGGGGATTCCGGCCCGGCCTCGTCTACCGGGTCCGGGTGGAGCCGGTCATCCAGGACATGTTCGGCAACACCATGCGGGTCCCGTACGAGTGGGTCTTCACCACGGGCGGGGAGTTCAACCAGAACGCCGTGGGTGGGCTGGTCTGGGACCGCGTCACCGGTGACGTGCTGGAGGACGTGACGGTGCTTCTGCGACCGGGGCAGCCTGGCACTCCGGCGTTCGACTCCACGCCCGCCAACGCGGCCATCACCGACACGGCCGGGATCTTCACGCTCCGCTACGTGCCGGCGGACACCTTCACGGTGATCGCCTTCCAGGATCGGAACCGGAACGACCAGGCCGACGCCTTCGAGGCCCAGGGGCGGCGCACGGGCCTGGTGGTGGGGGCCACGGACACGGTGGTGACCAGCCTGCCCATCATGGTGCCGGACACCACACCGCCGCGGGTCGTGCGCATCGAGACCGTGGACTCCATGACGCTCCGGGTCACCATGGACGATCCCCTGGACCCCCTGGAGCCGCTGGGTCGCGTGGTTCCGGGCCTCTACCGCGAGGAGGGCAACTCACCCGCCGTGGAGCGGATCCTGCACGAGAGGGAATGGACGGCATTGGCGGACTCGTTGGCCGAGGCGCGTCAGGCCGCCGCGCCCACCCCACCCGCCGATACCGCCGCTCAGGCCGGCGACAGCGCGGCCGCGGCTGCAGCGGCTCCGCCGTCCGGCCGCCCACCGGCGCGGCTGCCGGCAGCGGGCAGACCCCGAAGTGCAGCGGCGGCGGGGCAGCCCACCCGCGAATTTCTCCCCGATGGATCGCCCGTGCCGACCCGGACCTTCGTGGTGCGGCTGGACGGGCCGCTGGAGCCCGGCGAGGCCTACACCGTCCGCGTCCAGGGGGTCACGAACCTGGCCGGATTGACCAGCGAGTCCGAGGAGGCGGTGGTCACCCGGCCCGTGCCCGAGGCGCCGCCGGCCGCGGCAGCGTCCGACACCGCCGGCGTCCCCCCCGACACCGCCGCGGGGCCGCCCGACTCCCTGCGTGCGCCTCCGGACACGAACCGGGTGAGGATCCGCCGGCCTGGGCATGAGTGACGATCCGCGCCGCCTGATTCCCGGCGTCGACCGGCTCCTGGAGCAGGAGCGCTCCGCCAGGCTGGCCGAGCGGTTCGGTCGCGCTCAGGTGACCGAGGCGCTCCGGGAGGTGGTGGCCAGGGCGCGGACCGCGGCGGAGGGGGGTGGTGGCCGCGACCTGGCGGATCCGACGCCGTATCTGGATCAGGCCGAGGCGTTGCTGGAGGCTGCAGCCCGTCCCTCGCTCCGGCGCGTGATCAACGCCACGGGGGTCATCCTCCACACCAATCTGGGTCGTGCGCCCCTGGCCGCCGAGGCCCGCGCCGCCATGGCCGAGGTGGCGACCGGCTACAGCAACCTGGAATTCGACCTCCACGAGGGCGCCCGGGGATCGCGGTACGTGCACTGCGCCGCCCTCCTGGCGGAGCTCACCGGCGCCGAAGGTGGCCTGGTGGTGAACAACTGCGCCGCGGCTCTGGTGCTGGCCCTGAATACGCTGGCCGCCGGCCGTGCCGTGGTGGTCTCACGCGGGGAGCTGGTGGAGATCGGCGGCGGCTTCCGCATTCCCGAGATGCTGACCCGCGCCGGAGCGCGGCTCCGCGAGGTGGGCAGCACCAATCGGACCCGCATCGAGGACTACCGCGCCGCCCTCGAGGAGGGTGACGTGGGGGCGATCCTCAAGGTGCACCGCTCCAACTTCCGGGTGTCGGGCTTCACGGAAGAGGCCCCACTGGACGCGCTGGTGGCTCTGGGCGCCGACGCGGGCATTCCCGTGGTGCACGACGTGGGGTCGGGCCTGCTGGTGGACCCGGCGTCGCTGGGGCTGCCACCGGAGCCACGCCCGGCGGAGTCCGTGGCGGAAGGCGCGGCGCTGGCGCTCTTTTCGGGCGACAAGCTGCTCGGGGGACCGCAGGCGGGGCTGGTCGTGGGCCGCGAGGCCACGGTGGCACGCCTGCGGACCAACCCGCTGTGCCGGGCGCTCAGGGTCGACAAGGGTACCTTGGCGGCGCTGGAAGCGACGCTTCGCCTGTACCGGGATCCCGACACCGTGCGCACTCGGGTGCCCGTGCTGCGCATGTTGAGCGAGCCGACGTCCGACGTCCGCCGCCGGGCAGAGCTTCTGCTCGAGCGCCTCGGCAGCGAGGTGGACGCGCACGTGGCGCCGGGGGATGCGGTGGTGGGCGGGGGGACCTTTCCCGGCCATGCCGTGCCCTCGTGGACGCTTCGGATCGCGTCGTCGTCCATGGGCGCCGAGGAACTGGCCGCGCGACTGCGGCACGGGGATCCTCCGGTGGTGTCGCGGGTGGAGGACGGCCGGGTCGTTCTGGACCTCCGGACCGTGGCCCCCGACGAGGAAGACGCGGTGCGGAAGGGTCTGCTGCGGGCGTTGGGCCCCTCCGCGTCGTGAGCCGCGCCGCTGTCTTCCTGGACCGCGACGGCACGCTCATCCGGGAAGCCGACTACCTGGCCGATCCCGATGGCGTCGCGCTGCTGCCCGGCGTCGTGGACGCGCTCGCGGAGCTCCGGAACGCCGGGCTGGCGCTGGTGGTGGTCACCAATCAGTCGGGGATCGCCCGAGGGCTGTACACCGAGGAGGACTACCAGCGAGTGGCCGCGCGCCTGGACCAGGTGCTGGACGAACACGGCGTGTCGGTGGACGCCACCTACCACTGCCCGCACCACCCGGACTTCTCGGGCCGCTGCGACTGCCGCAAACCCGATCTGGGCATGCACCGCGCCGCGGCCCGCCTGCTGGGTCTGGATCTGGCGGCCTCCTACTTCGTGGGCGACAAGCCCTCCGACGTGCTGGCGGCCCGGTCGGCGGGAGGGAAGGGGATCCTGGTTCGGACCGGCTACGGCCGGCGCACCGAGGCGGCGGGCACGGTGCCGCCGGAGGTGACCGTCGTGGACGACCTGCGGGCTGCCGCCCGCTGGATCGTGAAGGACCTGACCCGGCGGCCACCTGAGCGCGTTGACCCTCCTGAAGGCTCGGAATAGCTTTGACATCAGGTGCCCGCGCGGATGGGGTCGGGGGCAGGAACAGCCCCCGCGCCGGGAGTGTACATGAGCCGCGCGGGACGACGACGAGACGCCCCCGATTTCTTTCCACTGCGGAGCGAGATGGAATGCTGACGCTCACCACCACTGCGGCGTCCAAAGTGCAGGAATTCATGACGGAGCACGGATCCAGCGTGCAGTCCGGCCTTCGCGTGGCCGTGCTGCCCGGAGGATGCTCCGGCTTCCAATACGGGTTGAACATCGAAGACGAGCCCGAAGCTGACGACGAGATCTTCGAGCTTCAGGGCGTGAAGGTCTTCGTCGATCCCTTCAGCGCCCAGTACCTGGACGGCGTGGAGATCGACTACGTGACCAGCATGATGGGCTCGGGCTTCAGCTTCCGGAATCCCAACGCCTCGGGCGGCTGCGGCTGCGGCTCGTCCTTCACCGTCTGAGGGATTCCCGCTCTGCAGCACGATCCGAGAGGGCCCGCGGGGAACGACCCTGCGGGCCCTCGGCGCAACCTGAGACCGGGCGCTTGGTCTCCCACTCCCACCATGTCATGATGCCATCGACCCTCGAGGTCCTTGCCACCACCCTGGACTACGCGGCGCTTCCCGAGCAGGAGCTCCGGGAGCGCATCGCGGCCCGCAAGGCCGCGCTGAACGCGGTGATCCTGGGTCACAACTACCAGCGCGTCGAGATCCAGGGGGTGAGCGATTACCTGGGTGACTCCCTGGGACTGAGCCAGGAAGCCGCGGCCACCGACGCCGACGTGATCGTGTTCTGCGGCGTGCATTTCATGGCCGAGACCGCCAAGGTGCTGTCGCCGTCCAAGACCGTGCTCATGCCCGACCTCAGGGCCGGCTGCCCCATGGCGGACTTCGTCACCGGCGACGCCTTGCGCCGGCTCAAGGCCGAGCACCCGGAGGCGGCGGTGGTGGCGTACGTGAACTCCACCGCCGAGGTGAAGGCCCTCTCCGACATCTGCTGCACCTCGTCCAACGCGGTGCGCGTGGTGGAGTCCATCCCCGAAGATCGGCCCATCATCTTCGTGCCGGACAAGAATCTGGCCGACTACGTGGCCGACAAGACCGGGCGGGAGAACATCATCGCCTGGGAAGGCTATTGCTACGTCCACGACGACATGGTCCTGGAGGAACTGGCCCGGGTGCGCGACGCCCATCCGACCGCCAAGGTGGTGGTGCATCCCGAGGCCCGGCGGGAGTTGCTCGAGGCGGCGGACTTCGTGACCTCCACGTCGGGAATGGTGGATCTGGCGGAGGAGCACGACGCCCTCATCTTCGGCACCGAGCGCGGGCTGGTGGACCGCCTGCGCGAGCGCTATCCGTCCAAGACGCTCATCCCCCTGTCCGGCGCCGCCATCTGCGGGAACATGAAGCTCAACACCCTGGCCAAGCTGGCGTGGTCGCTGGACCACCGTGCGCACGAGGTCCTGCTGGACGAGCACGTGCGCGTCGGGGCCGAGCGGTCGCTCCGCCGCATGCTGGAGCTGTCGGGGGGCTGGCGGCCTCCCACGGCCGAAGAGGAGGAGCTGGAGCGGGCCGGGGTACGTCCGCGGGGGTGTGGCTGCGCGTGACGGTCGAGGTCTTCTCCGGGGGCTCGTTCGCCGAGAACGGCTACCTGGTGCGCTGTGAAGAGAGCAACCGCGCGGCGGTGGTCGATCCCGGCGGCGCCGCGGAGGGGATGGTGGCGCGGCTGGAGGAGTGGGGCGCCGAGCTCGAGGCCATCCTGCTCACCCACGCGCACCTGGACCACGTGGAAGGCATCCCCCGCATTCGCGCGTACGCGCCCGACGTACCGATTCACCTCCACGAAGACGATCTGCCCCTCTACTACGGGGTGCCGCAGCAGGCGGCGGCATTCGGCCTGAGCGTGGGCTCGCTGCCCGATCCCGACGCCAGGCTGGAAGCCGGGCAGGAGATCCGCGTCGGCGAATCGGTGCGCTTCGAGGTGCGCTTCACGCCCGGCCATTCCCCCGGGCACGTGATCCTGGTGAACGAGGGCGATGGGCTGGCGCTGGTGGGCGACGTGATCTTCCGGGGCTCCATCGGGCGCACGGACCTGCCGGGCGGCGATCTGAAGACCCTCATGACCAGCATCCGCCAGCAGGTGCTGACGCTCCCCGACGATACGCGGCTGTTGTCCGGGCACGGTCCGGAGACCACGGTGGAGCTGGAGCGGGTGGGGAACCCCTTCCTGGTGCCGAGCTACCTGGGACACTTCGCGTGAGGGCATGGGTCGGGCCCCCCCTGAATTCACGTTGCGGCGCGCCGCGGGGCGAGGCCATGGCGGAACGAGCCGGCATTGGCTGAGCCCCTGAGGGCGGCGGTGTTCGCCTCGGGCTCGGGCTCCAACTTCCAGGCGCTCCTCGACCGGGAGTCGGAAGGCGACGCGCCGTGGCGGACCGTCCTGCTGGTCAGCGACCGGGACAGCGCCGGGGCCCTGGAGCGGGCCCGCGCCGGTGGGGTCACCACCCGTGTCATCGCCGTGGGAGGAGGCCGGGACCCGCAGGCCGTGGCCGCCGAGACGCTGGAGGCGCTGGAGTCCGCCGGCGTCGACGTCATCTTCCTGGCCGGCTACCTTCGGCTGGTGCCCGCGGCGGTGGTGGCGCGGTACCGGCGGCGCATCCTCAACATCCATCCGGCGCTGCTTCCGGCGTTCGGCGGCAAGGGGATGTGGGGCCATCACGTGCACGAGGCCGTGCTGGCCTCGGGAGCACGCGTCAGCGGCCCCACGGTCCACTACGTCGACGAGCGCTACGACGAGGGCACCATCGTGGCGCAGTGGCCCGTTCCCGTGCGCCGAGACGATACCGTCGCGACCCTCGCCGCCCGGGTCCTCGCCGTGGAGCACCACTTGTACCCGCTGGCCGCGGCGCACCTGTGTCGCGCTCTGCAGGAGGGCCGTGAGCCGGGAGGGCTGGAGCTTCCCGGCGAGGCCTACCGGCTCGTGGACGAGCCTTCGGGCAGCACCCTGTGACCGAACCACCCCCGCTCAACCCAGGATCAACCAGACGATGAGCCGACGCCGAGCCCTCCTCAGCGTATCGAACAAGAACGGAATCGTGGACCTCGGCCGGGGCCTGGCCCAACGCGGGTGGGAGCTGCTCTCCACCGGCGGCACGGCCCGCGCGCTGCGCGAGGCGGGGCTCGAGGTCAAGGAAGTGGCGGAGGTCACCGGGCATCCGGAGATGATGGACGGGCGCGTGAAGACGCTGCATCCGGCGGTCCACGCCGGACTCCTCGCCCGTCGCGACCGCCCCGACGACCTCGAAGCCCTCGAAGAACAGGGCTACGCTCCCATCGATCTGGTGGCGGTGAATCTCTATCCCTTCCGCGAGACCGTCGCCCGGGGAGACGTGCCCGTCGGCGAGGCCATGGAGAAGGTGGACATCGGCGGACCCACCATGATCCGGGCCGCGGCCAAGAACCACCGCGACGTGCTGGTCGTGGTGGATCCGAGCGATTACCCATCGGTCCTCGAGATGCTGGATCAGGGGGAAGACGGGGTAGAAGGGGAGAGCACCCTGCGTCGTCAGCTCGCCGCCAAGGTCTTTCGACACATCAGCGCCTACGACGCCGCCGTGGCTGCGTACCTGGAGTCCGGCGAAGACGCGTCGGCGCCCTTCTCGGTGGAGGCGGCGCCTGTGCAGACGCTCCGCTACGGCGAGAACCCCGATCAGGCGGCGGCGTTCTACCGTCTGGGGGCGCGAGCCGAGGGTATTGCAGCACTCGAGAAGAAGCACGGTAAGGAACTGTCCTACAACAACATCCTGGACCTGGACGGGGCGCTGCTCTCCCTCTCACCCTTCGCGTACTCGTCGCGCCCGGCGGTATGCATCGTCAAGCACACCACGCCTTGTGGTCTCGCCGTGGGAGACACGCTGGCGGAGGCCTATCGCCTCGCCCTGCGGACCGATCCGGTGTCGTCGTTCGGCTCGGTGATCGCCACCAACCGGCCCCTGGACCTGGCCACCGCCGAGTCGCTGAGCGAGCTCTTCGTGGAGTGCGTGGTGGCGCCGGGCTACGACGACGACGCTCTGGAGGTGGTGACGCGCAAGAAGAACATCCGGGTGCTGGTGTCGCCGCCGGTCACGGAACCCGTCGAGGGCGAGCCCGAAGGGGGATGGTGGTCCTCCGCCGATGCCGGCCTCAGGGGCGCTGCCCGCTTCCTGGCGTCGCACTCCCGGCGCCCCGACCCCCGGGTGTTCCGGAGCGTCTACGGGGGGGTCCTGGTGCAGGCGCCGCCCCGGCCGCCGTTCTACGAGGTGGAGGGTCCGGACTGGACGGTGGCCACGGCCCGCCGGCCCGAGGAGGCCGAGTGGAACGACCTGCGCTTCGCGTGGGCCGCCATCTTCGGGGTCAAGTCCAACGCGATTCTCCTGGCTGGGGGCGGCGCCACGCTGGGCATCGGAGCCGGCCAGATGAGCCGCGTGGATTCCTCGCGCATCGCCGTCATGAAGGCTGCCGACGCCGGCATCGACCTGGAGGGCGCGGTGCTGGCCTCCGATGCCTTCTTCCCCTTCCGCGACGGTGTGGACGCCGCGGCGGAGGCGGGCGTGCGCGCCATCGTCCAGCCTGGCGGCTCCATCCGGGACGACGAGGTGATCGCCGCGGCCGACGAGCACGGCATGGCCATGGTGCTCACGGGCCGGAGGCTGTTCCGGCACTGAGGGGTTGGTCCCGCGCGGTAGCCTGCCTATCGTTCCTGTCGCATCCTGGAGGGGTGGCAGAGCGGTTCAATGCACCGGTCTTGAAAACCGGCGGGCGCAAGCCCACGTGGGTTCGAATCCCACCCCCTCCGCTTAACCGCATCACTTCGCTCCCGATACCGGGAGCCCCTCGGTCCCCCGCGGAAGAACCCACGCGCGCTTCGCCAGAAGCGCGCCTCGTGGGTTCGACGCTCTCGAGCAAAGCTGGGTTCGGAGACCCTCACGCCGACCGAGGAGCGCAGCGAGGATGCGCCGCAGGCGCACCGCAGGTGAATCCCACCCCCTCCGCTTGGTCGCATCACTTCGCTCCCGATGCCGGGAGCCCCTCGGTCCCCCGCGGAAGAACCCACGCGCGCTTCGCCAGAAGCGCGCCTCGTGGGTTCGACGCTCTCGAGCAAAGCTGTGTTCGGAGACCCTCACGCCGACCGAGGAGCGCAGCGAGGATGCGCCGCAGGCGCACCGCAGGTGAATCCCACCCCCTCCGCTTAGTTCAGAGCACAGGTGATCAGGGGTGTGCCGTCCCATTGTTGCAGCTGCTCGCTGCAGTGGTAGTGATCTCTCAGGTACTCGGCGACTTCCGGTGGGAAATCACGTGCCCCATACGGCATCTTCAGGTAGGCGCTGGGTAATCGAGTCAGAACCGCGTGGGAGACTCGTCCGCTCTGGAGGTAGCCCAGGAGTGGCTCGACGCTGGCAACGCCGTTGTCCACCATCAGAGTGAACATCGAGGCGTCGTAGACCAGAGGAGTCTGTCCAGCTGCGAGAAGTTCCTGTGTGTATTCGGGATCTCCCAGCACGAAACCTCCCTCGGGCACAGGCAACGCACGCAGGATCTGTGTCGTGCGCGTCTCCAACTCGGTGGCTTGACCGTAGGAGCGCGAGAGCAACGCTCCTTGATCCGGAAGTTGCGTCACGATCAGGGCGATCAGAAGGGTGCTCGTGGCCAGGCTCACAGCCGACCCCGAACCGGCCGCATTGGACGCTTCCGATGTCTCTTGGCTCCAATCCCACGTTCCGATGAGAAGGCTGCCCAGGATCACGAACTCGAGGAAATAGTTCGCCGAACTTCCCGGTCTTCCGATCGAGAGGAAGAAGAGCCCGAGTGCGATCATGGGCGCCGCGGCAACCGCACCGCGCCGCCCCCACCACCTCCGCGGTGTGACGAGGGTACCGACGGCCGCAGCCAGAACCACGGTGGTGAAGGCACGGGGGAGGAAGGTGAGGACCCCGTATCTGATGATCTTTTCGGGAAGGAGGTGGGCCGCGTTCGCCGACACAGTGAAGAGCCAGATGCCGCCATCGGTCGGCGCCCACAGAAGTCCATACACCGCGAAGAACGTTCCGCCCGCAACCGAAGCCAGGGCAATCGCCCGGGCTGCCTGACGCCTCGCGAGCAGGTGCAGGATCACGGTCAGGAAGGCGGCGATCAGGGTATACTTCACGAGGAAGCCCGCCCCGAAAAGCAGACCCGCAAGCCAGATCCAGCCGCGAGACTCGCCGAAGCCCCAACGTAGATAGGCTGCGAGTCCAAACGTGGTGAACGACGCCGCCACGAATTCCGGCTTGGTCGGCGGTCCGCTCCAGGTAAGCACTGGAAACAGGGCGATGAAGAGGGCAGATGGGACGTACCAGCGGCGCCGGCAGAGATCGATCCCCGCCATGCCGAGGGCGCCCGCGACGCCGACCACCCCGAATACGGTCAGCCCTCGAAGCACGACCGGAGCACCGCCGAAGAGGGCCAGCAGCAGTCGGGCAAGCAGGTAGTAGCCAGGCGGATAGATCGGTGTTACGAAAGGTGGCTCGTGGATCCACTCCGATGAATAGAGATCCACGATGCTCTTGCCCGTAACGCCGTATTGGTAGATGACCTCGCCCGTCCAGGTATCGGGGATCATCCCCAGCAGGTACTTGACCAGCAGGACGGCCGTCAGACCGCAACCGGTGACCAACGCGTATCGGAGAGCCAACTCGGCTCGGGGCTCCGAGTCTCGGTGACGGAGGGTGATCCACAGACTGACAACCGCGGCCAGGCTCAGGCCGATAAACAGAAGGTCGACGTTCTGCCAATCCGGAAGGAGCCGCGCGAGCGGAGCACGGCGGGGTACCGTCTCCAGTGCGAGGAACGCACAAAGGACCGCACAGGTGGCCAGCCCGATGGCCGGCAGGCGATTCGATGTCGATTTCACCGGGGCGTACCGGCAGAAGGCGGGTGGTCAGCGAAGGCAGGTTACCCGCTTGGGGGGCCGTGGGCAACCTCAGCCCCCGCCCCCCTCCACCAGCCGTTTCACCGCCGCGTTCATCGCCGGGGGTGCGAACAGCCCGAACACCCGGTTCCGGATCACGCCGTCGGGGCCGATGATGAAGGTGGTGGGGATGGCGCTGATGCCGCCGAACTTCCGCTCCAGCGCCGGCGTCGCCAGCGCCACCGGAAACGTGATCCCCCGCTCCCGGAGCCACGGCTCCACCACCCGCGCGCCCTGGGCGTCGGTGGCCAGGCCCAACACCACCACCCGGTCGTCGGCATAGCGCTCGTGGAGCTTCTGGAAGGCCGGCATCTCGATGCGGCAGGGCACGCACCAGGTGGCCCAGAAGTTGACCACCACGACCTTGCCGCGGAGGGTCTCGGAATCGATGCCAGTGCCGTCCAGCGTCGTGACTTCGAACGCAGGCGCGGTCCCGAGCGTGGGGCCGATTCCGGTGAGCGCCGAGATCTGCGGCCCCAGGCGATGAAGGACGAACAGGGCCAGCACCACCCAGAACGCCCGCTCGGTCCAGCGGGCGACGGGATGGGACCAGGCTCGTCGGAGTCGTTCCTTCCAGGGTGTCATGCGGGCCGTGGGGGCGAGGTCGGAGCGCGCGTTGCCGGCTCGCCCTCCCAACCCCGTGGACGGCGACACGGTTCCGGGCGAAGTTACCCTGCATGAACGCAGGCGTCCGGCTGGTCCAGTCCTATCTCTATCTGAACGGCTACTTCACGGTGACCGAGCTTCCGGTCATCCGTGGGATGCGCGGCGGCGGGTACGAGGAGATCACGGATCTCGACGTGCTCGCCATCCGCTTTCCGCGGGCCGAGTACGTCATCGCTCGTGGCCGCCCCGGGCCCCACGACGACCTGCACATGGGCACCGACAAGGTGCTGGTGGACGAGGCGGGCATCGTGGACGTGCTCATCGCCGAGGTGAAGGAAGGCAAAGCCCGGGTGAACGACGCGCTCCGGCGGACCGATGCCCTGGACACGGCGCTCCGGCGAGTGGGATGCTGTCCCGATTCGCTCCTGGAGCACGCGGTGGGCGAGCTCCAGCAGAACGGCGTCGTGCGTCTGGATCAGAAGGAGGCGGGCATCCCTACGCGCATCCGCCTGCTGGCGTTCGGCGAGGGAGCGACGGGTGAGCGGCGCGGCTATCAGGTCGTGAGCCTTCGGCACGTCGCGCACTTCGTGGAACGCCATCTCGACCGGTATCACGACGTCCTGCAGCCCGCCGACCTGGGCGATACGCCGCTGGGGTTCCTGCACCTGCTCCGCAAGCTTCGTTGACCCCCGCGCGGGGTCCCGTCACGGGATCCTGACGTCCGTGACGGGGTTTTGAGCCGGCGGACGATCCGAGCCGGCCCAGCAGCCAATCAGGAGAACGACACGCAAGTGAGCACGTGGCAACGCAGGAAGACCGTGGAGGTCCGGGTCGGCAACGTGGCCGTGGGCGGCGACCATCCGGTGGTGGTCCAGTCCATGACCAACACCGACACGGCCGATCCGAGCTCCACGGCCGACCAGGTCGTGGATCTGGCCCGGGCGGGGAGCGAGCTGGTCCGCATCACCGTGAACACCGACGAGGCCGCGGCGGCGGTTCCGGAGATCGTCGCGCGGGTGCAGGACGCGGGCTTCGACGTCCCCATCATCGGTGACTTCCACTACAACGGGCACCTCCTGCTGACCCGGCATCCCTCCTGCGCCGAGGCCCTCGCCAAGTACCGGATCAATCCCGGCAACGTGGGCACCAAGCACCGGGACAAGAACTTCACCGACATCGTCCAGGTGGCCATCGACCACGGCAAGCCGGTGCGCATCGGCGTGAACTGGGGATCGCTGGACCAGCGCCTCCTCACCGAGCTCATGGACGCCAACGCCGAGCGGAGCGAGCCCAAGGACGCCCGCGAGGTGCTGCTGGACGCCATGGTGGAGAGCGCGCTGCGCTCGGCGGCGCTGGCCGAGGAGGTGGGGCTCCCCCACGACGCCATCATCCTGTCGGCCAAGGTCTCGGGGGTGCCGGACCTCATCGACGTCTACCGCATGCTCGCGCCGCGCTCCGATTACCCGCTCCACCTTGGACTCACCGAAGCCGGCATGGGGGCCAAGGGCATCGTGGCCACCACGGCGGGTCTGGCGCCGCTCCTCATGGAAGGGATCGGCGACACCATCCGGGTCTCCCTGACTCCCGAGCCCGGCGGCGACCGCGCCCAGGAGGTCCGGGTGGCGCAGCAGATCCTCCAGTCCATGGGGATTCGGAGCTTCGAGCCCCAGGTGACCTCGTGCCCCGGCTGCGGCCGCACCACCTCCACCTTCTTCCAGGAGATGGCGCAGGACATCCAGGGCTACATCCGCGACATGATGCCCGAGTGGAGGGAGCGCTACCCCGGCGTGGAGGAGCTGGACGTGGCCGTCATGGGCTGCGTGGTGAACGGGCCCGGCGAGTCCAAGCACGCCAATCTTGGGATCAGCCTACCGGGGACCTTCGAGGAGCCCAAGGCGCCCGTGTACGTGGACGGCGAGCACTACACCACGCTCAAGGGCGAGGGATTGGTGGCCGAGTTCAAGGCCATCCTGGACGACTACGTGCGGACGCGTTACGGCGCGGAGGCGTCGCAGGAGGCACCCGCCTCGGCCTGAGGGCCTCAGTCGGCTCAGCGATCCTGGCCGTTGCCCGGGACCTGGGCTCGCGCCCGCCGTACGTAGTCGGTCACGTGCTCGCCGTAGCGTTCCACCAACGGCTTCCGGTAGTCATCCCCCCGGATCACCCCGCGGCAGCCGGCTGAGCCGCACGAGCACTCGAAGTCGGGCATCTGCTCGTTGTACATGGTGGCGTAGTCCAGGGTGATCTCCTCGCCCCGCGCCAGGGGCCGGCGGGCTACCACGTCGAGGCCCTCGATCCACGCCGAAGGGTCGCAGGAGTGGTTCACCGGCATCCATTCCATGGGATTCCGGCTCCAGGTGACCCAGACCTCGTCGGTGAGGGGCCAGGCGTAGCGGCGGAACCAGTCCAGTTCGCGCTCGCCCCAGCTCGCCTCCACGTGAGCCCGCGACACCAGCGTGTGCTCGCCCTCCTCGAAGCGAATCAGGACGTCGCCGGGCCGCACGTCACGGGTGGCGAACAGGCCGTAATCGCCACCGGGGCGGGGCAGGACCTCCCAGCCGGTGCGGCGGAGCTCCTGGCGCCGCAGCGCCGCAGCGACGATCTGCCGGGTGAAGCCTGGGTGCCCGGCCGGATCGTGCTGGAGGATGAGGTCGGCGCTCCCGGGGTCTTCGAGGGGATAATAGAGGCCGCAATTGGGATTGATCTCGAGCATGAAGGTGCGGCCATCGCGGTCCACGCGGAGGTCGCAGCGGCCGTAGCCCGCGCCGCCCAGGCCCTGGAAGAAGCGCGCGGATTCGGTCCGCAGGCGCGCGTCCAGCTCCGGGTCCTGCACGGGGCTCGCGTGCAGCCCGTGATAGTCCTCCCACTTGAGATCCCAGTGCTTGAAGGTCTCGCCCTCGGGGAAGCGGTAGCGGATGGGCACGTAGGTGGTGGGGTTGTCCGGGTCCTCGGGGTCTTCCGCCACCAGCACCGTGCACTCCATGCCCTCGATGAATTCCTCCACCAGCGCGCCGCCGTAGCGGCTCATCATGGTGCGGGCTTGCTGGCCGAGTGTCTCGGCCGTCTCCACCCGGGAGGCCCGGGTCAGCCCCAGGCTCGCGTAGCTGCTCGGATGCTTGACGATGAGGGGAAAACGGAGGGTGTCCAGCGCCCGCTCCAGGTCGCGCTCGTCGCGGGCGATGACGTACCCAGGGGTGCCGATGTCCCAGGCGTGGCACACGCGCTTCATGGCCTCACGCGACGGCTCGAAGAAGCCCGAGTCCGCGCCGGTGAACGCCTGTCCCAGGCTCTCCAGCGTCTGCACGACCTCGATCCCGGGCCCGGGCTCGTCCCAGGCGGCGTCGCACAGGTTGAAGAAGACGTCGTATCCGTCGCCGGCGAGCTTGACCACCCGGGGCACCGCGTGCTCCCCGTCGAGGACGCCCAGCGTCCAGTCGGCATCGGGTAGGTGTGGACGGGGATCGCAGGGCCAGTCGCCGTCCGGAAGCGGCAGCGACGACAGGTCCTGATCGGTGAGGAGACAGATGCGCATGCGCGTGGCGTCAGTCGGCGTCCGGGAGGGGCTCACCGCTGGCCCCCGCCGTGCCCGGCCGCGTATCCGGCGGTGGTCCAGCGTCGGCCCGGCGCAGGAACTCCAGCAGGGCGAGGATCCGCGGATGATCGAGCTGTCGGTTGGCCATGGGCACCTGATACTGCGCGAGCAACGCCGCCGCAACGGTGTCGGCCACCAGCATGGAGTCGGGATTCCGGATCATGGCGGCGATCCAGGGAACGGGCCGCCGGCGCGTGACACCGGCCAGGTCGGGGCCGATGATCGCGCCCTCGCCCAGGTGATGGCACGCCGAGCAGTTCCTGCGGAAATACCAGGCGCCGGCGTCGGCCAGCGTTTGATCGATGGGGGCGCCCGGACCAGGGAGGGGCGCACTGGCGAGGGCGGGATCCAGGGTGGGCCCGCGCTCGCAGCCCGTCAGCGCCAACGCGAGGGCGGCGAACGACGAGAACCAGGCCGACACCCGTGGTCGGCGATGGGTCGGACGAATCATGCGATAGGATAGCAGACACGGGCCCGATGGGAACCCCGGCTCCCGCAGCATCGTCACCTTCGTCCGATTCGCGCATTGCCCCATCGGCGATCCTCCGCATAAAATGCGCGAGGCCCCTCCTGCGTATGGACTATCGTAGACAACGGACACGTCGGAGGCGCCGGGAGACGCGAAAGGCAACGGTCGGGTGGTGGGGTGACGTCTCACCGTTCGATGGATTCCTTCCGGACCCTGCGCCCGCCTGTCCAGCCACTCAGCCGCGAGCCTGCCGATCCATGGCCTTTTCTTCTCGAACGCTCAGCATCACCACCGTCGTGGTCATCCTCGGCGCCGTGGGCGCCGGCGTCTGGTGGCGTCTCCGCCCCGAAGATGACGCCGCAGGCGAGGCCCAGGCCTCCGAAGCCGATACCTCCGCCGTGCAGGTGGCGTCCGCGGGAACTCAGTTCTCCACCGATCTGCCCCAGCCCGTGACCGGCGCCGCCGTGGTGCGGGACACCCTGTGGATCACCGTGAACGCCGCGGGCAAGGCGGCCGCGTTCCGCCGAACCGCCGTGGCCGCGCAGGTGGAAGGGGTCATTCAGGAGGTGCCCGTGCAGGAGAACGGCCGCGTGGCCGAAGGTGATCTCCTCGTGCAGATCGACACGGCCGAGCTCGCGCTGAGCGTCGCCCAGGCCCGGGCGGAGCTTCTCAAGGCCCAGGCCGACTTCCAGACGCAGACGCTCTTCGACGACGAGATCACCGATCCGGCGGTCAAGCAGCGGCGCGAGCAGGCCGCCCGCGTGAGCAGTGGGCTCTCGGCGGCCGAGGTGGCGCTCCGCCAGCAGGAGATGCGCCTGGAACGGGCGTCGGTGGAGGCGCCCTTCGAGGGTCGCATCGCCGACGTCAAGGTCGTGCAGGGACAGCACGTCACCGCCGGCACCGAGCTCCTGACCGTGGTGGATCTGGACCCGATCAAGGTCGAGGTGTCGGTGCTGGAGGCCGAGCTGGGTTACCTGACCGAGGGCCGCCGGGCCACCGTGACCTTCGCCGCCTTCCCGGGCGAGGCCTTCAGCGGGCGCATCGAGACCATCAACCCGGTGGTGGATCCCGACCAGCGCACGGGGCGCGTGACGGTGCTGCTGCCCAACCACGACGGCCGTATCAAGCCGGGCATGTACGCCGACGTGTCGCTGGACGCCCAGAGCTATCCGGACCGGCTGCTGGTCCCGCGTTCGGCGATCCTGGAGCGGGGCGACGAGAACCGCACCATGCTCTTCGTCTTCGAGGGCGACGGCGACACGGGGCTGGCCAAGTGGCGCTACGTGACCACCGGCAAGGAGAACGACAGCCTGGTGGAGATCGTGCCCAGCGACGAGGGCACCGTGGAGCCCGGCGAGATCGTGCTGGTGGACGGCCACCACTACCTGGCCCACGACACCAAGATCCGTCTCGTGGACAACCCGGCGGTGGCGGGCGGGAGGCCCAGCCGATGAACGGCCGGCGGCGGGTGGCTTCGGTGATGGGGATGGCCCTTCTGGGGCTGGCGGCGGGCGGGCCCCTCGGCGCCCAGGAGTCCACGGACACGGTCGCCCTCAGCCTGGACGACGCGATCCGCATCGCCGAGGGGGCCAACCCTACGTTTCGGCAGGCGGCCAACCAGCTCGACCTGAACGGATCCGCAGGCCCGGGCGACCTGGCTGGGGCAGATCGTCCCGCAGGCGAGCGTCTCTCTGCTGAACACGAGCTACAGCGGGCGGCTCACTCGTATCGGGACGGACTTCTACGGGAACCCGATCCCGAATCCGGAAGCGAGCTGGCGATACGATTCGAGGACCCAGAACGGTCTATCTCTGAGTTGGAACATCCAGGGCAAGGATCTGATCACGGCGCACCGGCAGCTCGACCAGTCGCGCGAGAGCCGGTCGCTCCAGGTCTCCAGTGCGGCCAACACCCTGCACAGCGACGTTCGGCGCCAGTACTTCGCCGCGCTGCGCCAGCGGGTGCTCCTGGACGTGGAACAGGAGCTCGTCGAGTCGCGAGTCACCGACCTGGAGTCGGCGCGCCGCCTCTTCGAGCTGGCTCGCCAGACCCGGGTGGACGTGCTCAACGCCGAGGTGCAGGTGGAGCAGCAGCGCATCAACATCCAGGCGCAGCGGCGGGCCTACCAGCAGGCGCTCCTCCAGCTCCGTACGACGCTCGGAGACACCGAGCTGGGGCCTTTCCGCCTTCAGGACACCGAGCCGGGCGTGTTCGACCCCTCGGGCCTCGACGACGAGGACATGGTGGCCCGGGCGCTGCGCGAAAGCCCCCGCATCCGCACCTCGCAGTCGAACGTGGACGGCGCCCGGCTGTCGCTGGACGACGCCTCGAATTGGAAGTGGCCCCAGCTGCAGATGAGGTACGACCTGACCCGCTACGTGCAGGACCGGAACGCCGATGCGGTCTTCGACGTGGGCTACGACTCGCAGCAGATGCAGAGCAGCTTCAGCATCGGGGTGTCGCTCCCCTTCTTCAACAACTACTTCCAGAACAGCTACCAGGAGGCCCAGGCCTCGGTGCAGCTCGAGAACGAGCGCGAGAACCTCAAGCAGACCCGACTGGAGGTGGAGCGCACCGTGCGGGAGGCGCTCATCAACCTGAGGAACCAGTACGAGAGCTACCGGGTGGCGGCGCGCTCGCAGGATATCGCCCAGCAGGCCACCGAGCTGGCCCGGGAAGAATACCGGCTGGGCTCGCGCACCTTCGAGCAGCTCCAGCAGACGGTGGCCCAGGAGGCCACGGCGCGGCGCACCACCATCGATGCCCGCTTCTCGTTCCTCGACGCGCTGGTGTCGCTGGAAGCCGCGGTGGGCGGACCTGTAGCCGCCGGCGGAGCGGCGGGGCAGGGGAGCTGACATGTCCATCCCCCGCACCTCCACCCGGAGGCCCGTGGCGGTGGCCATGCTCTTCCTGGCGGTCATCCTGCTGGGGGGCATCGCCTACGTACGGCTCCCCATCGACCTGCTGCCCGACGTGAGCTACCCGCGACTGGTCATCTACACTTCGTATCCCGACGTGGCGCCGGCCGAGATCGAGCGCATCGTCACGCAGCGGGTGGAGGCCGAGGCGGCGGGGGTGGCCGGCGTGGAGCAGGTGAGCTCCATCTCCCGCGAGGGCGTGAGCCTGGTGACGCTCCGCTTCGCGTGGGGCACGGACATGGACTTCGCCATGCTCAACGTGCGGGAGAAGCTGGACAACCTGCGCGATCAGCTGCCGGAGACCGCGACCCGGCCCAGGATCCTGCGGGTGGATCCCGAGTCGGAGCCCATAATGGCGCTCAGCGTCGCCGGCGGGTCCGACCTGTGGCAGACCAAGGAGCTGGCCGAGACGGTCTTCCGCCGCCGTCTGGAGCAGTTGGACGGCGTGGCCCAGGCGGCGGTGACCGGTGGGCTGGACCGGGAGATCCAGGTGGAGGTGGATCCCAACCTCCTGCACGCCTACGACCTCACCCTGGCCCAGGTCTCGCAGGCGCTGGCGCAGGCCAACGTGAGCGCGCCCGGCGGCACCATCCTCCAGGGGCGCTACCGCTATCCCCTGCGCACGCTGGGCGAGTTCCAGAACGTCGACGAGATCGCCGACGTGGTGGTGGCCCGCCAGGCCGCCGGCGGCAGCGGCGGTGGTCAGCCCGATCCCGACAACCCGGGATTCCGCCTGATCCGCCTGCGGGACATCGGGCAGGTGGTGGACGGGTTTGCCGAGCGGGAGTCCATCGCCCTCTACAACGGCGTGGAAGCCGTGGGCATCCTGGTCTTCAAGGAGTCCGGCGCCAACACGGTGACCGTGGCGAACTCCGTGTCCGACGTCCTGGACCAGCTCCGGCAGGAATATCCGGCGGTGCAGGTGGACGTGGCGTACAGCCAGGCGGGCTTCATCTCCGAGTCCATCAGCAACGTGGTGCAGGCGCTGGTCTTCGGAGGCATCCTCGCCTTTCTGGTGCTCTTCTTCTTCCTGCGCGACCCGCGCTATCCCTTCGCCATCGCGGCGGCGATCCCCATCTCGGTGGTGGGCACCTTCGCCCTCATGGAGGCGTCGGGCGTCTCGCTCAACATCATGAGCCTGGGCGGCCTGGCCCTGGGCGTCGGGATGCTGGTGGACAACTCCATCGTGGTGCTCGAGAACATCTTCCGGCACCGGGAGCTGGGTAAGTCCGGGATGGAGGCTGCGGCGTTGGGCGCCGAAGAGGTGCAGGGCGCCATCACGGCCTCGACCCTCACGACCATCTCGGTGTTCGGACCCATCATCTACGTGGAGGGCGTGGCCGGGGAGCTCTTCGGCGACCTGTCGCTGGCGGTGGCCTACTCGCTCATCGCTTCGCTGCTGGTGGCGCTGACCCTGCTGCCGGCCCTGGCGGCGCGCTTCGCCACGGGGCACGAGGTGCCGGTGACGGACGACACGCCGGCCGCCGAGCCGGGCCCTGGTCGCCTGCGCAAGATCGGCCGCGGCGCCCGTTGGGTGGTGCTGGCGCCCTTCCGCGGCCTGGCCTGGCTCGGCCGCCTCGCCAAGGAGCTGGTGGTCTTCTGGGGATCCGGCATCGGCCGGGGCATCGGACGCGTGTCTCGACCCTTCCTGGACGCCTTCGACCGGGTCTTCGCCCGCTTCGCCGAGCGCTACCACACGGCGCTGGAGTGGTCGCTGGATCATCGCTCCCGCGTGTTGGGCATTTCGGGGCTCGCCCTGGCCGTGTCCCTCCTCCTTGCGCTGGAGCTGCCTCGCGACCTGCTGCCCGCCGTGGACCAGGGCGGCTTCGACGTGCAGCTCATCCTGCAGGAAGGCACGGGGCTCGAGGCCACGCAGGAGGCGGCCCGGACCGTGGAGTCGACGCTGCTGGCCGACGAGGGCGTGGACGCGGTCTTCGGCCGGGTGGGGCGCGACGCCCGGGCCTACGCCGAGGGGCAGGAGGAGACGGGGCTCAACACGGCCCACTTCCAGGTGCGGCTCAAGGAGCACGCTCACACCGAAGACGTCCTCGACCGGGTGCGCTCGCTCCAGGCGCAGTTCCCCCCGGGGGCACTGTCCTTCCAGGCCGGTCAGGCCACGGCGCTGGGGACCATCCTGGGCGGCTCCGACGCCGACGTGTCGGTGCGCATCCGGGGCGAGAGCCTGGACACCATGCTGACCCGAGCCGAGGCGGTGCGGGCGCGGCTCGCCGCGCTGCCCATGCTCGGCAACGTGCGGGTCGGCACCGAAGAGGGCACGCCCCAGGTGCAGGTGGAGATTCTCCGCACCCGCGCTGCGCAATACGGCATCGAGCCACGGACGGTGGCCGAGGTCGTGGATCGGGCGCTCCGGGGCGAGCGCGCCACCGACTTCGTGGACTTCGACCGCAAGATCGGGGTGGTGGTGAGCTATCCCAGGGACCAGCGCTACGCCCGCGCGACGCTGGAGGGGCTGCGGGTGAACGGGGTGCCCATCCGGGAGCTGGTGGAGATCCGTGACGCGCTGGGCCCGGCCGAGGTGCGACGCGAAGACCAGGGGCGGGTGATCCCGGTCTACGCTGACGTGCTGGAGGGGGGGCTGGATCAGGCCATCGACGCCATCCGCGCGTCGTTGGTGGACTTCCCGCCGACCCGCTCGCTGCGCATGGACGTGGGCGGGGAGAACGAGGAGATGCGCCGCTCCTTCCGGGACCTGTCCTTCGCCTTCGGTCTGGCGCTCATCCTGGTCTACATGATCCTGGCGGCCCAGTTCGAGTCCTTCGTGCACCCCTTCACGATCCTGACGGCGGTACCGCTGGCGCTGGTGGGCGCCGTGCTGGCGCTGGAAGTCACCGGCGAAGGCCTCAACACCATGAGCCTCATCGGCGTGGTGATCCTGGTGGGGATCGTGGTGAACGACGCCATCGTCAAGGTCGACTTCATCAACCAGGCGCGGGCCGCCGGCATGGGGCTCCGCGACGCCATTCTCGAGGCGGGACGGGTGCGCCTGAGGCCCATCATCATGACCACGGTGACCACGGTGCTGGGCCTGTTCCCCATGGCGCTGGGCATCGGCCGCGGCGCCGACCTGCGGGCGCCGCTGGCCATCGCCGTCATCGGCGGGCTGTCCGTGGCTACGCTGCTCACGCTCATCGTGGTGCCGGTGGTCTACGCCGTGGTGGAGGATGTGCGGTTGCGCATCCGCGGTGAAGCACCGGCGAGCACCTCGGCGGGCGGCGCCCTCGCCCCCGGCGCGGCCGACTAGGAGGTCGTCATGGTCAAGCTCAGCATCCGGCGTCCGGTGGCGGTGGCCATGACCTACATGGCCTTCACCCTCCTGGGCGTGTTCGCCTGGCGCAACATCCCCATCGAGCTGCTGCCCGAGACCCAGCTGCCGCGGCTGACCGTGACCGCGAGTTGGCCCGGCACGTCGCCGGAGACGGTGGAGGCGTTCCTGACCTCGCCGCTGGAATCCACCATCAGTCAGTCGCAAGGGGTGGAGAAGATCATCTCCGACTCCCGCGAGGGGACCACCAGCATCCAGGTGGAGTTCAGCCGGGACGTCGACATGGACTTCGTGCGCCTGGACCTGTCGGAGCGCTTGTCGGCGTTGGAGGACGATCTCCCGCCAGAGGTGCGCGCGGTCACCGTGACGCCCTACGTCCCCGACGAGTTCCAGGACCAGAACCGGCCCTTCCTGCTGTACACCTTTACCGGTCCCTACACCCTGGAGGCGCTGCACAAGCATCTGGAAGACGTCGTGGTGCCCGACCTCAACCAGATCGAGGGTGTGGCGGTGGCCCGGGCGTCGGGGGGCCGGGAGCGGCGCCTGGAGATCCGGGTGGACGACGAGAAGGCACGCTCGTTGGGACTGGACCCGGTGCGGGTGAGCGCCGCCATCGGGGCGCTGGATCTGGTGCGCGAGGCGGGTGTGGTGCGCGAGGGTGATGCCGAGCGCACGGTCACGATCGTCAACCGGCCCCAGTCCGCCGACGACGTGCGCCGGGCCATCCTCACCACCGTCAACGGCACCGTGGTGCGGGTACAGGACGTGGCCAGCGTCCACGACACCTACGAGGAGGCCCGCCAACTGGAGCGCATCAACGGCCAGCCGGCGGTGACGCTCACCCTCCTGAAGGAGCCTGGCACCAACACGGTGCGTGTGGCCGATGCCGTGAAGGCGCGCATGGCCCAGCTCGAGCGGCTGAACCCCTACGGATCGCGCTTCATCCTCAACGAGCAGAACGACGCCAGCCGGGAGATCCACCGCCAGCTCACCGACCTGCGCTCCCGGGCGGCCATCGCCGCCGTGGTGATCTTCGTGGTGCTGCTGGTCTTCCTGCGCTCCTTCCGCTCCGCGGGACTCATCTTCGCCACCATCGCCTTCTCGGTGTTGATCTCGCTGAACCTGATCTACTTCGGCGGGTTGACGCTCAACCTGCTCACGCTCATGGGTCTGGCCATGGGCTTCGGGCTCATCGTGGACAACTCCATCGTGGTGCTGGAGAACATCTACCGGCGATGGCAGCGCGGTGAAGACCCGTCGGAGGCCTCGGAGCACGGCGCCAAGGAGGTGGTGCTGCCGATCCTGGCCTCCACGGCCACGACGCTCATCGTCTTCGTGCCCTTCGTGTATCTGCAGGGCGAGCTGCGGGTCTTCTACGTGCCGCTGGCCATCGTGGTGGGGCTCACGCTGCTGGCGTCGCTCTTCGTGGCCTTCACCTTCATCCCGGCGCTGGCCACGCGCGTACTGTCCTTTGGCCGGCGTAGGGGGACCGCCCCGGTGGTGGCGCTGGGCGACGACGTGGGCGCAGGCGCGCTGGCGACGGCGTCCGGCGGGGGTGAGGGCGCCTATCGCCGGGCCCCGCTCTACGTGCGCTTCTACGAGGGTCTGGTGGGATTCACCGTCCGCTACCCCTGGGTGTCCGTGGCGGTGACCGCCCTGTGCTTCGCGGGCTCCTGGCACCTCTTCGACAAGTACGTCACGCGGGGCCGGGTGTGGGGCGGGGGCTTCGGGGGCGATACCTACATCTCGGTGCTCATCTCGTTGCCGCGGGGCTCCAACCTGGAGCGTACGGATCAGCTCGTGACCTTCTTCGAGAACAAGCTGAAGGAGCTGCCCCAGGTCGAGGAATTCGACTCGAGAGTATCGGAGACCAACGGCTCGATCCGGGTGACCTTTCCCGACTCGCTGGAGCTCACCGCGGTGCCGGTGGCCATCAAGGAGCAGATGGTGGCCTACAGCCACACCTTCACGGGGGCCGAGGTCCGCGTCTACGGCTACGGCCCGTCGTTCTACGGCGGCGGTGGTAGCCCACCCACGTACACCATCACGGTGCTGGGCTACAACTTCGACAAGGTGCGCGAGATCGCCGAAGACCTGGGGCGGCGGCTCAAGAACATCTCGCGGGTGCAGGAGGTGGACACCAACGCCTCACAGCGCTTCACCCGGGACAAGGCCACGGAGTTCGCCGTTCACGTGGACCGCACGGCTCTGGCCCGGCACGACATGACGGTGCAGGACCTGGTGGCACAGCTCGGCGCCGTCCAGAGCGGAGAGTCCCGCGGCCAGCAGATCAAGATCGGGGGCGACGAGCTGCTCTACGCCGTGAAGGTCCGGGACGTGGACGACATGGACGTGTTGGCGCTCAAGGAGACCCTCATCTCCACGCCCTCGGGCAACAGCATCCGCCTGGGTGACGTGGTGACCATCGAGCCCAACAACGTCCTGGCCACCATCCACCGGGAGAACCAGCAGTACCAGCGCAACGTGGCCTACGAGTTCCGGGGACCCAGCAAGCTGGGCGACCTTTACCGGGACGCCATCATCGACAACACGGTGCTGCCGCCGGGCTACACCATCGACACGCAGGACTACTGGCGCTGGAGCGAGGAGCAGCGGGCCCAGATCTACATGGTTCTGGGGATCTCCATCCTGCTCATCTACATGGTGACGGCGGCGCTCTTCGAGTCGCTCCGGCAACCGCTGTGCGTGCTCCTCACCGTGCCCATGGCGCTCATCGGCGTCTTCATGATGTTCTTCTACGCCCGGGCCACCTTCACCCGCGAGGCCTACATCGGCGTCATCATGATGGGGGGGATCGTGGTCAACAACGCCATCCTCCTGGTGGACCACATCAACCGGGTGCGAGCTACCGGCCAGCACGCCTTGCCGGAGGCCATCCTCCGGGGAACGCTGGAACGGGTGCGGCCCATCCTCATGACCACGGCCACCACCGTGCTGGGGTTGGCCCCGCTGGTGCTCTTCAGCGAGAGCGCCGACTCCACCATCTGGAACGCCCTGGGCTTCGCCCTCATCGGCGGGCTCCTGTCGTCCACGCTCTTCGTGCTCACCACCACGCCGTCGCTCTACTATCTCTTCGAACGGGGCCCGGCGCGGCGGGCCGAGCTGCGGGCGCGGGCTTTGGCCGAGGGGACGGGTGCAGCGGCGGATGAGCCCGGATCGGTGTCGGGCGGCAGCGAGCCTTCACCTCAGCCGGCGTAGCCGGTCCGGCCGGACCCCTCACCCCAGCCGGCGTAGCGGTCCATCCAGGCCGGCGGGTGCGCTGGCGCGGCAAAGGAAGACGTTGAGGTTGTGGGGCATCGCCCCACTTCCGTGTCCTCCACATTCCCGCACTGGAGGCCGGAACTCTCCCCCTATCTGCCGGGACCCGCGAAGGCGTAACTAAAGCTCCTGGGGGCCGGAGCGCGCGGCTGCCGGCCCGTCCCTCCCTCGGAGCGGGCTCCTGGCGAGCCCCTCAGGAGCGGGCCATGAGCACTGTCGCCGGCGCCCACGCGGGCCTGGATCGGGAGACGCTGGACCTCATTCTGGCGTCCATCCAGGACTTCGCCGACCAGAACCTGCCCACCGAGCTCCTCCTGGAGCTGGACGCCACCCACACCTTTCCGGAAGACCTGGTCCGCGCCATGTGCGGCGAGTTGGGCGTGCATCTGCTCTTCATCCCCGAGGCCTACGGAGGGATGGGCGGCGGGGCCTTCGACGTCTACCGGGTGTGCGAGCTCATGGGGGCCATGGACCTGAGCATCGCCACCGGCGTCCTGGCCACCTTCCTGGGCAGCGATCCGATCCTGTGGGGCGGCACCGAGGCGCAGAAGGAGCGCTGGATGACCCGGATTGCCGAGGAAGGTCTCCTCATGGCGTACGGCGCCACCGAGCCCGAGGCCGGCAGCGACCTGGGCGCCCTGCGCACCACGGCCACCCCGGTTCCGGCCACCGCCGAGACGCCGGCGGGCTACCGCATCAACGGCGCCAAGATGTGGATCAGCAACGGCGGGTACGCCGACCTCTACAGCGTGCTGGCGATGGCCCCGGCCGGGCCGACCTGGTTCGTGGTGGAGGCCGGCAGCGAAGGGCTGTCGGCGGGCAAGCCCGAGGACAAGCACGGCATTCGCGCAAGCAATACCGCTGCCCTCGCCTTCGAAGACCTGTTCGTGCCGGCGGACCAGCTCATCGGCGACCGGGAGGGACAGG
Organism: uncultured Gemmatimonadales bacterium; assembly: GCA_963809895.1. Lineage (GTDB taxonomy): Bacteria > Gemmatimonadota > Gemmatimonadetes > Longimicrobiales > Gaopeijiaceae > Gaopeijia. The sequence continues at coordinate 630,353 of CAWELD010000003.1, forward strand.
GGCTCGTGCAGGCCCAGCTCGTGTTCGGCTACACGCGGCTCATGGTGGCCGCCTTCGGCCTGGGGGCCGGCTGGGCCGCATTGGAGCGGGCGCTCACCTACTCCACCACGCGCATCCAGGCCGGCGGGCCGCTGTCCGAGAAGCAGGGCTACACGCACAAGCTCATCGTGCCCCACGCCTGCCGCCTCGAGGCAGGCCGCGCCTTCATCGAGGAGACCGCGGCCCGGATCGACGCCGGTGAGGGCAGCCTCAACACCGAGGGGGCCATCGCCAAGTACGTGGCCACCGAGGCCGGCAACGAGGCGGCCGACGCCGCCATCCAGGCACTGGGCGGCTACGGCTACACCCGGGAGTACGTGGTGGAGAAGATCCGCCGTGACGTGCGCATCACCACGATCTACGAGGGCACGTCGGAGATCATGGAAATGACCATCGCCCGGGATCGCTGGCAGGAACACCTCAAGAGCCGCGGCCGCCACTACCACGACCGGGCCGCGGAGCTGGAGGGGCTGGCCGCCACACGGCCCGAGGTGGGCGCCGAAACCGCGGCGCTGGCCCACCACGCGCTGGCCGAGGTGCTGGAGCGTGCCCGGGTGGCGCGCCTCACGCGCAACCAGCACGTCCTCTTCCGCCTGGGGGCGCTCATCGCCGCCGTGGAGAGCGCGGGCGCGCTGGCCAGGAGAGCCGCGAAGGCCCTGGCGGGCGAGCTTCCCGCCAAGGGACTGGCGCGGCTCGCTCCCGACGCGTACGCCGCGCTCAGCCGCTGCTACGCACGGGATGCGGCGGCGCGCGTCGCCGCCGAGGGCGTGCGTTGGACCGTGGGCGGCGACGGGGTGGACGCCTCGGAGCAGGGGGCCTTCGAGGCAGGGCTGGGACTGGCGGCCATCCACCGGGCGCAGGCGGGCTTGTTGGCGGACATGGACCGGGTGGCGCGGGGACTCTACGAGCGGCTCGAGGGTTGACCTCGGGCGGCTACCACACTCCACGCCGCCGGCCGGTGCGGTCGGCGGCTCACGCAGGCAGGGAGCGGGACATGGCAGGCACGGTCGACAGGGCCATCGCCATCGTGGGCGTGGGGGCGATCATGCCCGACGCCGCCGACGCGGACGCCTTCTGGCAGAACCTGGCGGACGGACGCTACAGCATCAGCGACGTCCCGCCCGAGCGCTGGGATCCCGACCTCTACTACGACCCCGACCCGGCGGCGCCGGACAAGACGTACTCCCGGATCGGCGGCTGGGTGGGCGCCTGGGATTGGAATCCCCTGGCCTGGCGGCTGCCCATCCCGCCCCGGGTGAGCGACGTCATGGATCTGGCCCAGAAATGGGCCATCGTCACGGCCCGGCATGCCCTCCTGGACTACGGCTGGCCCGAGCGCGCGCTGAACCCCGAGCGCACGGCGGTGATCCTGGGGAACGCGCTGGGCGGCGATACCCACCTGCTGTCCGCGGCCCGCATCCTCTTTCCCGAGGTCGGCGACGAGCTCGCCCACGCGCCCACCTTCCAGAGCCTGCCGGCAGAGGTGCGAGGCGCCGTCATGGAGGAGTTGCTGGCCGGCGTGCGGAGCCGAATTCCGGACATCACCGAAGACACCATGCCCGGCGAGCTCAGCAACATCGTGGCCGGGCGGGTGGCGGCGGTCTTCGACTTCCGCGGGCCCAACTTCGTCACCGACGCTGCCTGCGCGTCGGCCATGGCCGCCGTGAGCGCCGCCGTCGAGGGCCTGGAGGAGGGAGATTACGACACGGTCCTGACCGGCGGCATCGACGCCAACATGAGCCCGTCCACCTTCGTGAAGTTCTGCAAGATCGGCGCGCTGTCGGGCACCGGGACGAGGCCCTACGCCGACGGGGCCGACGGCTTCGTCATGGGTGAGGGCGCCGCCACCTTCCTGCTCAAGCGCCTGGAGGACGCCGAGCGGGACGGCGACCGGGTGTACGCGGTGATCCGCGGACTCGGAGGCTCCAGCGACGGCCGGGGCAAGGGCATCACGGCCCCGAATCCCGTGGGCCAGCGCCTCGCCGTGGCCCGCGCCTGGGAGCGTGCGGGGCTCCGTCCCGAGGCCGGCGACATGGTCGAGGGGCACGGCACCTCCACGCGGGTGGGCGACGTGGTAGAGGTGGAGAGTCTCGGGCACGTCTTTCGCGACTGGGGACTGGCCTCGGGGTCGGTGGCTCTGGGCTCCGTCAAGTCCAACATCGGGCACCTGAAGGCCGGCGCCGGCGCCGCGGGGCTCTTCAAGGCGGCGCTGGCGCTCCATCACAAGCAGCTTCCACCGAGCCTCAACTTCGAGCGGCCCAACCCGGCCATCGACTTCGCCGCCTCGCCCTTCCGGGTGGTGACGGAGCTCGCGCCCTGGGACAAGCCGGGCGGCGATGCGGTTCGGCGGGCCGGCGTGAGCGCCTTCGGCTTCGGGGGCACGAACTTCCATGCCGTGCTGGAGGAGTACGTGCCCGGGCGTCTCGGGCGTCGTGCGCCCACGAGCACCGGCGCCGAGCTCGAGCGTCCCGGCGTTCCCGGCAATGGACACGCCACGAGGGCAGGTGGTACGCCTCCGGCTTCTGGTGGCCAGCCTCCGAGGATGCCGCTCCGAGGAGCGCTCCTGGTGGGGGCGGCCACCGACGCCGAGCTGGCCTGGCGTCTACGGCAGGTAGCTGCCGAGGCGGCGGCCGGTCAGGCGCCGCCCCCGGGTATGCCTCTGGCTCGCGACCTGGAAGCGCCGGTGCGGGTGGCCATCGACTACGGCGACGCCGAGGAGTTGGCGGCGGGTGCCGAACAGGCCGCGACCGCGCTGGAGGAGGGCGACGCCGGGCGCTGGAGAGCGCTCCGCAACAAGGGCGTGTTTCTGGGTCGGGGCCGGCCCGGCGAGGTGGCGTTCCTCTTCACCGGGCAGGGCTCGCAATACGTGGGAATGCTCCGGGAGCTCCGGCGCCTCGACCCGGTGGTGGCGGCCACCTTCGATGAAGCTGACGGCATCATGACGCCCCTCATCGGCGGCCCGCTGACGGATCGCATCTTCGTGGACGAAGACGACGAGGCGGCGGTGGCCGCCGCCGAAGAGGATCTCAAGCAGACCGCCATCACCCAGCCCGCGGTGCTCACCGTCGATACGGCACTGGCCCGTCTCATGGGCTCGTTCGGCATCCGTCCGGACATGGTCATGGGCCACAGTCTGGGCGAGTACGCCGCGCTGGTGGCGGCGGGGGCCATGACCTTCCGGGACTCCCTCATGGCGGTCTCGGCCCGGGGCCGGGCCATGACCGACCTGACACTGGGCGACAACGGGACCATGGCCGCGGTCTTCGGGGCCGTGGACCGGGTGGCCGAGCTGGTCGAGGCCATGGACGGCTACGTGGTGGTGGCGAACCTGAACAGCACCAAGGAGTGCGTCATCGGCGGCGCCACCGAGGACATGGACAAGGCCATGGAGGCGCTCCGGGACGAGGGGCTCCGGGTGGTGCAGTTGCCGGTGAGCCACGCCTTCCACACGCGCATCGTCGCCCCGGCTTCCGAGCCCCTGTCCATCACGCTGCGCGGTCTGGACCTGCGGCCGCCCGAGATTCCCATCGTGGCCAACGTGGACGGCGAGTTCTACCGCATGGAGCCCGGCAGCGAGGCCGGAATCGTGGACGTGCTGGCGACCCAGATCGGTGCGCCGGTGCAGTTCGTGAAGGGGCTGCGCACGCTGTACGAGGCCGGGGCCCGCATCTTCGTGGAGATGGGTCCCAAGCGGGTGCTGTACGGTCTCGCGGAAGATGTTCTGGGCGAGCATGACGACGTGACCACCCTCTACACGAACCACCCGCGTACCGGCGACGTGGTCGCCGCCAACCGCGCGCTGTGCGGGTTGTGGGCCGCGGGGGTGGGAGAGGGAGCAAGGGAAGAGGTGGCGGCCTCGACGCCCGACCCCGTGGCGCCGACGGCGCCAGCGGCCGGTCCCGAGGACCGCTACCTGACGCTGGGCCGCATGTTCGCGGACTTTCTGGACCAGAGCTTCCAGGTCTACGGGGGTGAAGGACGCCGCCCCCAGGCGACCAGAGTAGGCATCACCGGAGCATCGCTCGGACTTCCGGGCACCGAAGGCGTGCTGGCCGATGACAACGCGGCGCGGCTTCTGGAAGGCACGCAGCTCATCGAGGCCGTGCCGGCCGCCGTGCGCACGGGGATGCTCGGCCGGCGCATCACCCGCCTGGTGAAAGGGAGCGGTGGGGAGGCGAGCTTCGAGACCATCGCCGACGAGAGTGACGTGGTGAAGCTCGCCGGGCAGGGCAGAGACGAGGCGCTGGTGGAGCGCTACGGGTTCCCCCGGGATCGGGTCGCCGCACTGGACCGGGTAACCCGGCTCGCCATCGCTGCCGGGATCGATGCACTGCGCGACGCGGGCATCCCCCTGGTGCGACGCTACCGTACCACCACCACCGGCTCGCAGCTACCCGAGGGATGGGAGCTGCCCGAGGAGATGCGGGACGACACGGGCATCATCTTCGGGTCGGCCTTTCCGGGAGTCGACACCCTGGTGCGCACCCTGGACGCCTATCACGAGGATCGCACGCGTCGCGCCCGGCTGGATGAGCTCCGGACCCTGCGCGACGCCGGGGCCGATCACATGGATTCCGAGGCCCGGCTGACGCTGGAGCGGCGCCTCGCCGAGGCCAAGGCGGCCGTGGAGGAGGAGCCCTTCCAGTTCGACCGCCGCTTCCTGTTGCAGGTCCTGGCCATGGGCCATTCCCAGTTCGCCGAGTACATCGGCGCCCGGGGACCGAACATTCAGACGAACGCGGCCTGCGCCACGGGCACGCAAGCCGTGGCGCTGGCCGGGGATTGGATCGAAGCGGGGCGTTGCCGCCGCGTCATCGTGGTCACTGCCGACGATGTCACCAACGAAGCCATGTTCCCCTGGTTCGGCGCGGGCTTCCTGGCGTCGGGGGCGGCGGCCACCGACGCTCGCGTGGAGGACGCGGCGCTCCCCTTCGACAGGCGGCGCCACGGCATGATCGTGGGCATGGGCGCCGCGGCTCTCGTGGTCGAGGATCTGTCTTCGGCCGCGGGGCGCGGCCTGGATCCCATCTGCGAGTTGTTGGGGACCGAGGTGGCCAACAGCGCTTTCCACGGCACCCGGCTGGACGTGGAGCACATCGCCGAGGTCATGGAACGGCTGGTGGCCGGGGTGGAAGCCCGCCACGGGCTGCGACGCGACGAGCTGGCCCGGGAGCTGGTCTTCGTCTCGCACGAGACCTACACGCCCGCTCGGGGCGGTAGCGCCTCGGCCGAGGTGCGAGCCCTGCGCCACGTGTTCGGGGCGCGGGCCGACGACGTGGTGGTGGCCAACACGAAGGGATTCACGGGGCACCCCATGGCCGTGGCCATCGAGGACGTCCTGGCCGTACGCATGCTGGAGACCGGGATCGTGCCGCCGGTGGCGAACTTCCGGGAAGTGGATCCGGAACTGGGCCGCCTGAACCTGTCGCGCGGCGGGTCCTACCCCGTGCGGTACGCGCTGCGGCTGGGTGCGGGATTCGGCTCTCAGATCAGCATGAGCCTGCTGCGCTGGACGCCCCCGCCGGACGGCGCGCGCCGGGATCCGAGGCGGAACGGGTTCGCGGGCCGCGTGCGCGATCCCGCGGCCTGGAACGCGTGGCTACGGCGCGTGACCGGCTACGCGGTGCCCGAGCTGGAGGTCGAAGCGCGCACCCTCAGGTTGAGGGATCAGGGGCCGCCGAGGCCCACGCGTGTTCCGCCGCCGTCGATGCCTGCCTCCGCCGAGGCTCCCGTCCGGACGGCCACGGCTCCGATTCCGCCGACGACACCGAAGGTCGTGGAGGCTCCTCCCGAGGTCGCGGCGCCGCCGAGCCCCGCGGTGACCGAGACGACGCCCGCGACCGCACCCGCGCCCTCCTCCTCCGAGGTGGAGTCCGAGGTGCGCGGGCGTGTGCTGGGGATCGTGGCGGAGCAGACGGGCTACCCGGCGGACATGCTGGAGCTGGACCTGGATCTGGAAGCGGATCTGGGGATCGACACGGTGAAGCAGGCGGAGATGTTCGCGGCGATCCGCGAAGCGTACGACATCGAGCGCGACGAGAACCTGGCGCTGAGGGACTACCCGACGCTGGCCCATGCCATCGAGTTCGTGTTCGAGAAGAGGCCGGAGCTCAGGGGCGCGGGTGGCGGTGGAGTACCTGTCGCGGCCCCCGCGGAACCTGTGGCGACGGCCGCAGCGCCGCCCGCGACGCCCACCGTGGAGTCCGAGGTGCGGGAGCGCGTACTGGGGATCGTGGCGGAGCAGACGGGCTACCCGGCGGACATGCTGGAGCTGGACCTGGATCTGGAAGCGGATCTGGGGATCGACACGGTGAAGCAGGCGGAGATGTTCGCGGCGATCCGCGACGCGTACGACATCGAGCGCGACGAGAACCTGGCGCTGAGGGACTACCCGACGCTGGCCCATGCCATCGAGTTCGTGTTCGAGAAGAGACCGGAGCTCAGGGGCGCGGCCTCGTCGCCGTCCGCGGATCCGGTGACATCGACATCGACGTCTGGCGTCGGCGGTGGCGGAACCGGCGTCAGCGCAGGCACCGGCCGCGGCGCCCTCCTCCTCCGAGGTGGAGTCCGAGGTGCGGGAGCGCGTGCTGGGGATCGTGGCGGAGCAGACGGGCTACCCGGCGGACATGCTGGAGCTGGACCTGGATCTGGAAGCGGATCTGGGGATCGACACGGTGAAGCAGGCGGAGATGTTCGCGGCGATCCGTGACGCGTACGACATCGAGCGCGACGAGAACCTGGCGCTGAGGGACTACCCGACGCTGGCCCATGCCATCGAGTTCGTGTTCGAGAAGAGACCGGAGCTCCGCTCGAGGGTGGGTGCGGCGGCGGCCACCGACGCTCCGGCAGAGGTGGGATCGGAGGAGACCGCGACCGGCACGGTGGCGGCCCCGGCGCCTCGGTCCTCCGTGCCCCGGGGATCCATGGAGGCGGCCCGGGCGCTGCCCCGACGGGGTCCGGTGGCACGTCTCAGGCCTCCGGCCACCCGCTTCGACAGCACGGGCGTGGAGTTGGCCGAGGGCGACCGCGTGGTCGTGATGCCCGACGAGGGCGGCGTGGGCGCGGCCCTGAAGGGACGCCTGGAATCCCGGGGCGTGACGGTCCTCGACATCGACGGCGACCCGTCCGTGGCCGACATGGAATCCATGGCCGAGGCCTGGGCCGCCGCGGGACCCGTGCGAGGCGTGTACTGGCTGCCGGCTCTGGACGGGGTGGATCAGGCGTCGTTGGAGGACGCCGGGTCGCGGCGTGCCGCGCTGCACCGCCGCGTGAAGCTTCTCCACGCCACCATGCGGGCCCTCTACGAGCGGGTCGGTGCGTCCGGGACGTTCCTGGTCGCCGGCACCCGCCTCGGGGGCCGGCACGGGTACGACGAGGACGGGGCCACCGACGTGGCCGGAGGCGCCGTCACCGGGTTCACGAAGTCCTTCGGCCGCGAGCGCCCCGAAGCGCTGGTGAAGGCGGTGGACTTCGAGCCGTCGCGCAAGACCGCGGCGCTGGCGGACCTGCTCCTGGAAGAAACGCTCCACGACCCGGGCGTGGTGGAGGTGGGTTACGCCCGGGATCGCCGGTGGGCCGTGGCATTCGAGGACCTGCCACCACACGAGCCCGAGGGTGTCGAGAGCACCTGGAAAGGCGGTGGTGTCCATGTCGTGACCGGCGCAGCCGGGAGCATCGTGTCGGCCATCGTCGCCGATCTCGCGTCGGCAGGCGGCGGTACCTTCTGGCTCCTGGACCTGACGCCCGAACCCGACCCGGCCGACCCGGACCTGCAGCGCTTCCGCACGGACCCCGACGGCCTCAAGCGCGAGCTCTTCGAGCGCATGCGCGCCCGGGGCGAGCGGGCGACCCCGGCACGGGTCGAGCGAGCGCTGGCCGGGATCGAGCGCTCGGCCACGGCACTGGCCACCATGGAGGCGGTGCGGGCGGCGGGAGGCCGGGCCGTGTGGCGGAGCTGCGACCTGCGCGACGCCGAGGCGGTGGCGGAGATCCTGGCGGAGCTCCGGGGTCAGCATGACGCGGTCGACGTGCTGATCCACGCCGCAGGGCTGGAGATCAGCCGCTCGCTCCCGGACAAGTCTCCAGAGGAGTTCGCGCTGGTCTTCGACGTGAAGGCCGATGGCTGGCTGAACCTGATGGCGGGCCTGGCCGACACGCCCCTGGGAGCCGCGGTGGTGTTCAGCTCCATCGCCGGGCGCTTCGGCAACGCGGGTCAGGCCGACTACAGCGCGGCCAACGACCTGCTCTGCAAAGCGGTGTCGGCGCTGCGCCGCACGCGGCCCGACACCCGGGGGCTGGCGCTGGATTGGACGGCGTGGGCCGACATCGGTATGGCCGCACGCGGCTCCATCCCAGCCATCATGGCCCGGGCGGGCATCGACATGCTCCCGCCCGAGGCGGGCATCCCGGTCGTGCGGCGCGAGCTGGGCCTCGCAACCCGCGCCGAGCTGGTGGTGGCACAGGCGCTGGGGACCATGCTGGAGGACCGGGCACCGCGTGGGGGGTGGCCGGCGGAGAGCGGCTCGTCTGCTGGGCCCATGGCGGGCATGGTGACCCGTTTCTCGCCCGAAACCGGGCTCGACATGGAGGTCACCCTGGATCCCGCGGAGCAGCCGTTCCTGCGGGACCACCGCATCGACGGGGTGGCGGTGCTGCCCGGGGTGATGGGGCTGGAGGCCATGGCCGAAGCCGCGCTGACCGGCTTCCCCGAGCTGCGCCTGGTAGCGGCGGAGGACGTGCGTTTCCTGGCGCCGTTCAAGTTCTATCGCGACGAGCCGCGCACCGTCTACACGAGCGCCCGCTTCGCCCTCGAAGGTGACCAGGTGGTGGCGGACTGCGTGGTGCTTGGCCGCCGCACCCTCCACGGGCGAGCGGAGCCCGAGGTCACGGTCCACTTCAGGGGTCGGATCCGCATAGCGGTCCAGGACGCAGCCGCGGCCTCGTCGGAGGACTGGCCCGCAGAAGAGGCGGAGGGCGTCGAGGCTTCGGACATCTATCGCCTCTTCTTCCACGGTCCGGCATACCAGGTGGTGGCCAGGGCCTGGAGGGCCGATGGGCGGGTGGAGGGACGTCTTGCCGCGCCGCTTCCGGCCAATCACGCGCCGGCGGAGCTGCCGACGGTGGCCGCGCCGCGTCTGGTGGAGCTTGCCTTCCAGGTGGCGGGACTGGCCGAGATGTCGGCCTCTCGCCGCATGGGGCTGCCCGACGGCATCGGCCGGTTGGAGTTCAGTGGCGGGGTCCCCGGCGAGGCCGAGGGCATGGTGGCCGTGGCCCGGGCGTCGAACGGCGAGGAGCACGAGGTCGTCGTGATCGACGGAGACGGCCGCGTCCGCCTCGAGCTCACGGGCTACCGGACATCGGCGCTGCCCGGGGTGGTGGACGCCACGCCGCTGGAGAGGCTCAAGGGCTGATGTCGGTGATCCATCTGGCTCGGGCCGAGGTCCGGGAGGTCCCTTCGGGGGATGGCTGGCTGGCGTCGCCCGAGCGCCAGGAACAGCCGCCGCCCCGCTTCGGCAAGCGACGGTCCGACTGGCGCCTGGGCCGCTGGACGGCGCACCGGGCGTTGCAGGGCTTTCTCGAGGTGGAGGAGGTGGCCCGGGGCCAGGGCGAGCCCTACGTCCAGGCCGGCGAGGACGGTGCGCCGCGGGTGCGCTGGACCGGCGGGACCGGGCCTCGCCTCGTGGTGTCCCTCAGCCACAGCCACGGGGCCGGTTTCGCGGCCGTGGGGCCGGGGCCGGAGCTGGCGCTGGGGGTCGATCTCGAGCGGGTGGAGCCACGCAGCGCGGCCTTCATCCGCGACTACCTCACGCCCGCAGAGCAGGCGACCATCGCCGCCGCACCCGAGGATCACGTGCGGGTCCTGGCCAACCTGGCGTGGAGCGGCAAGGAATCGGTGCTCAAGGCGCTCCGCGAGGGACTTCGCATGGACCCGGCGACGGTCGAGGTGGATCTGGAAGGGCCGGCCCGCGCGCTGGCGGACGCCGGCTCCGGGGTCTCCGAGGTCCCGTGGCAGGGCCTCTCCGTGGTGCGAGCGAACGGTGGCTCGCTCCACGGTTGGTGGCGGCTGGAGGACGGTTTCGTGTGGACCATCGCCTGCGACGCCAGCGTGCAGCTGCGGGAAGAGGCGCCGGTCGCCCGCGGCGCCTGAAGTCCCTGCGCTCTTCATCCCCGGGCCGGATTGCGTAGGTTTCGGGCTGGATGCCCTCCCCCCACCCGAGCCCGCAAGGTGAACGTGAGCGACACGGCTTCCGATGCCGGGCGCAGCGCCGGCAAGGACTTCATCCGGTCCATCATCGACCGGGACGTGGCCGAGGAGCGCTACGACGAGATCGTGACGCGCTTCCCGCCGGAGCCCAACGGCTACCTGCACATCGGCCATGCCAAGTCCATCGTGCTCAACTTCGGTCTCGCCGGCGAGTACGGCGGACGCTGTCATCTGCGCTTCGACGACACCAACCCCCTCACCGAGGACGAGGAGTACACGGCCTCGATCCAGAGCGACGTGCGCTGGCTGGGATTCGACTGGGGCGAATATCTCTATTTCGCCTCGGACTACTTCGAGCGCATGTACGAGGTGGCGGAACGCCTGATCCGGGCGGGGAAGGCGTACGTGGATTCGGCGACCGAGGAGGAGATTCGCGAAGCCCGCGGTACCGTGACCACCCCCGGGCGTCCCACCGCCTATCGCGACCGGTCGGTGGAGGAGAACCTGGATCTGTTCCGGCGCATGAGGGCTGGAGAATTTCCCGACGGCGCCCACGTCCTGAGGGCGCGCATCGATCTGGCGCATCCGAACATGATCATGCGCGATCCCGTCTTCTACAGGATCCGGCACGCGCACCACTACCGCACCGGCGACGACTGGTGCATCTACCCGCTCTACGACTTCGCCCACTGCCTCGAGGACGCCTTCGAGGGCGTGAGCCACTCGCTGTGCACGCTGGAGTTCGACAACAACCGCGAGATCTACGACTGGATCCTGGAGCACGCCGGGTTCACCGAGCCGCGCCCCCACCAGTACGAGTTCGCCCGTCTGGAGCTCGAATACACGGTGCTCTCGAAGCGCAAGCTCATTCGCCTCGTCAAGGAGAAGCACGTCGACGGTTGGGACGATCCGCGGCTGCCCACGCTGGCGGGGCTCCGGCGCCGGGGCGTGCCCCCCGAGGCCATCCGGCGGCTGTGCGAGATGGTGGGCGTGGCCAAGGCGGACTCCACCGTGGACCTGGGCAAGCTGGACTACGCCATCCGCGACGTGCTCAACGACACGGCACCGCGGCGCCTGGCGGTGCTGGACCCGCTCAAGGTGGTGATCACCAACTGGCCCGCGGGCAAGCAGGAAATGCTGTCGGCGCCCCACTTCCCGGATCGCGGAGCCGAGGATGGTACCCGCGATGTCCGACTCGGCCGGGAGCTGTACATCGAGCGTGACGACTTCGCCCTGGATCCCCCACCGGGCTGGAAGCGCATGGCGCCGGGCTGGGAGGTGCGCCTGCGCTACGCCTATGTGGTGAAGTGCGAGGAGGTGATGACGGATCCCGACAGCGGACGGGTGACCGAGCTGCGCTGCACCTACGATCCCGACACCCTGGGCGTGAATCCCCCGGACCGGCGGGTGGCGGGAACCGTGCACTGGGTGTCCGACCTGGACGCCGTCCTCGCCGAGGTGCGGCTCTACGACCGCCTGTTCTCGGTGCCCGATCCCGACGACGTGCCGGAGGGGGGCGACTTCACCGACAACCTGAACCCCGACTCCCGCGTGGTCATGTCCGAGGCGCTGGTGGAGCCGGCGCTGGCGGCCGCCGAGGGTCCGGAGCGGGTGCAGCTCGAACGGTTGGGGTTCTTCGCCCGCGATCCCGACTTCGCGCCGAGCCATCCGGTCTACAATCGCGTGGTGACGCTGCGCGACAGCTGGGCTCGCCGCCGCGCCGAGGCGGACGCGGAGCGGGGCGGGCGGTCCAGCAGGCGACCACGCCAGCGCGCCGCCGCCTCCCCAGACGCCCGAGGAGCGCATCTCCCACGAGCGGCGCGAAGCGCGCCAGGGAGATCCGGAGCTGGCCGAGCGTTTCCGCCGGTACCAGGACGAGCTGGGGCTCTCGCTGGAAGACGCCGACATCGTCACCGGATCCCGTGCCCTCTCGGACTTCTTCGAAGCGGCGCTGGACGTGCACGACGATGCCGCCTCGGTGGCGTCGTGGGTGACCAACGATCTCCAGGCCGAGCTCAAGGATCGCGAGCTGGAGGCGCTGCCCTTCGGGGGCCGCCAGCTCGGGCGGCTGGCAGCGCTGGTGGACGGAGGCACGGTCTCGCGCAGGGCCGCGCGTCAGGTCCTCGAGGAGATGGCGAGCCAGGGTGGCGATCCCGAGGACCTCGTGCGCAGCGCTCGGTCTGGAGAAGCTCAGCGACCCCGAGGCGCTCGCCGCGGTGGTGGCCGAGGTGCTGGAGGCGTGGTCCGAGAAGGTGGAGGAGTACCGAGCCGGCAACACCAACCTCCTGGGCCTCTTCATGGGGCAGGTCATGAAGCGCACCGGTGGCACGGCGGATCCGGCCCTGGCGCGCCGGCTGCTCCAGGAAGCGTTGCAGGACTGAGCGCCTCGCGCCTGCCCGGCCGTCCCCGACCTCCAGCCAACGACTCGCTCACCGAGAACGAGGATTCCGCGTGTCCATCCGCGTCCGCTTTCCACCGTCTCCCACCGGCTACCTGCACGTGGGTGGCGCCCGTACGGCCCTCTTCAACTGGCTGCTCGCGCGACAACAGGGTGGCAGCTTCGTGCTGCGCATCGAGGATACCGATCGCGAGCGATCCGACGAGGCGCACGTCCAGGCGATCCTGGAGGGCCTCACCTGGCTGGGCTTGGACTGGGACGAAGGACCGTTCTTCCAGAGCCGGGGCGTGGAGCGGCATCGTGCGGCGGCGCGCCGCCTCCTGGAAGAAGGGAAGGCGTATCGGGACTTCACCGATCCCGCCGAGCTGAGGGCGGAGGCCGAGGCGAGAGGCATCGGGCATCCCAGCGTGCTGGCCCGGGAGAAGGCCGACGCCATGAGCGCCGACGAGATCCAGGAGCGCGTGGACAGGGGCGAGCCCCATGCCGTTCGCCTGCGGGTGCCGGAAGGCGAGACGCGCTGGCACGATCTGGTCCATGGCGACATGGTCTTCGCCAACGCCGACCTGGACGATCTGGTGATCCTGCGCAGCGACGGCTCGCCCATCTACAATCTGGCCGTGGTCTCCGACGATGCCGAGCAGGGCATCACCCACGTGGTCCGGGGCGACGACCACCTGTCCAACACGCCGAAGCAGATCCTGATCTACGAGGCGCTGGGGCTCGCCGTGCCCACCTTCGGGCACGTGCCCATGATCCTCGGACCCGACGGCAAGCGCCTGTCCAAGCGTCACGGCGCCACCGCCGTGGCCGAGTACGCCCGCAGCGGAATCCTCCCGGAGGCCATGGTCAACTTCCTCGCGCTCCTGGGCTGGAATCCCGGCGACGAGCGCGAGGTCATGGATCGCGCCGAGCTGGTGCGGTCGTTCGCCATGGAACGGGTGCAGAAGAAGAGCGCCGTCTTCGACATGGCCAAGCTCGAGTGGCTGAACGGGCAGTATCTGGCCGAGAAGCCCGCCGAGGCGCTGGCGCCCCTGGTCACGGAGCGTCTGGCGGAGCGCGGAATCACGCCGGAGCGCTGGAGCGCGCGGGGTGAGGCGTGGTTCGAGGCGTTGGTGGATCTCCTCAAGACCCGGTCCCGGACCGTCGAGGAGCTGGCGGCTCAGGCCGTGCCGTACCTGGTGGACGATCCGGAGCTGGACGCCGATGCGGTGGCCAGGCACTGGAACAAGGATCCCGAGGGCGTGGCCACCCGCTTGCGCCGATTGCGCTCGGTCTACGAGGACTGCCCATGGCAGGCGCAGGCCCTGGAAGAGCGCCTGCGGGCGCATGGCAGCCGAGCTCGGGCGTCGGGGCGGGAAAGGTGATCCATCCGCTGCGGGTGGCGCTCACCGGTCAGGCTGCGAGTCCCGGGATCTTCGACGTGCTCCTGGTTCTGGGGCGCGACACGTCGCTGCACGGATCGACCGGGCCCTGCACAGACTGGGCGCGGAGCACGAAAAGCTTTCTTGACACCGATTCGGAGCGCATAGTAGAGTAACCATCCGTTTCCGAGCCGGTATCAGGTGTCCGGAGCGGACGGCGAAATCGGAACCGCGGATACCGTTTTGCCGCGGGCTTCTGCCCCATTGGGGCGTTTCAGTACGGAGTCCGGGATGTCCTTGAGCCTGAGCGAGATCGAGAGAAAGATCCTGGATTACATGGTGTCGTACCTGCGTACGAACACCTATCAGCCGTCGATCCGGGAGATCGGCGAGCGCTTCGGCATCAAGAGCACCAAGACCGTCTCCGAGCACCTGCAGGCGCTGGCGGAGAAGGGCTTCCTCGAGCGCGACCCGTCGCGTTCCCGCGGGGTCCGCATCCTGGGCGTCGATCTCAGCCCCGACGCCGTGTCCGTTCCCCTCTTCGGCGACCTGCCCGAGGACCGCATGGCGCGCTCCGAGGGCAACCTCACGGTGGATCGCCGCTTGGCCGGCGCGAAGGGCGGGTTCTTCGTCCGGGTGCGTGGCGACGAGATGGCGTTGGTGGGCATCCAGGACGGGGATCTCCTCCTGGTGGAGCCCGCGGCCGTGGACGAGGTGCCCGATGGAAGCCTGGTGGCGGTCCGCAGCAACGGGTCCCGTCCCACCTTCCAGCGCCTGGGCAAGAACGGGCGCAGCGTCTCCCTGCAGCCGCTGTCCGTGGGAGCCCCGGCGACGGTGGTGGAGGAGCCGGGCCGGCTGAATCTGGTGGGACGCGTCGCCGGCCTCTTCCGGCGCATGGACCGTCCCGACACCACGGTGAGTCTCACCGCCCACTGACCCCGTGTCCGCGGGGGAGCCACGAGCCGGCGACCGGGCCTGGATGGCGCGGGCGCTGGAGCAGGCACGGCTGGCGGCGCTTCGGAGCGAGGTCCCGGTGGGTGCCGTCCTGGTGCGCGACGATCGCCTGGTGGCCGAGGGCCACAATCGCACCGTCACCGATGCCGATCCCACGGCCCACGCCGAGATGGTGGCGCTGCGCCGGGCCGCCCGTGATCAGGGGGATTTCCGACTGGAGGAGGCCACCCTCTACGTCACGCTGGAGCCCTGCGCCATGTGTGCCGGTGCCGTGGTCCTGGCACGGGTGCCCAGGGTCGTCTACGGCGCCACCGATCCCAAGGCGGGCATGGCGGGCACGCTCGGCAATCTCCTCCAGGATGCACGCCTGAACCACCGCTGCCAGGTGACGGCGGGCGTCCTGGCTGGCCCGTCGGGGGATCTGCTCCGGCGCTTCTTCCGGGCGCGTCGCTGAGGCGACGCTCCGCTTCCGGGCTCAGCCCGTGGCCGGTGACGCCGGCGGCGCATCCCGCTCCAGCGCCACCTGCTCGCGCACCGAGATCCCTCTCAGACGCAGGAAGAGCCACAGCACGAAGACGCCCCCGGTGAGCGCGAGCCAGTTGGGGAGCCCGTAGGCCGTGCCGATGTCCCCCAACACCATTCCCACGACCGCCACCAGGAAGGCGTAGGGCAGCTGCGTGCGCACGTGGTCCACGTGGTCGCACGCCGAGGCCGTGGACGACAGCACCGTGGTGTCGGAGATGGGCGAGCAGTGGTCGCCGAAGATCGCGCCCGCCAGCACCGAGCTGATGGAGCCCAGCAGGATGGAATAGTGGGCGCCACCGGCGAAACCCGCCGCGCCGCCCAGGCCCACGGTGAGCGGGATGGCCAGCGGGATCAGGATCGCCATGGTGCCCCACGAGGTCCCGGTAGCGAAGCTCATGGCCGCGGCTGTGACGAAGATGAGCCAGGGCAGGAGCTGGAGGGGGATGCTGCCGGCCAGGAGCTGCGCCAGGTACGACGCGGTGCCGAGCTGCTCGGTGACGGCGCCCAGGGACCAGGCCAGCGTCAGGATGATCATGGCGATCACCATGGCCTTGATCCCCCCGAGCCAGGCTTCGATGGCCTCGCCCTTGGTCAGGAGCCCCTGACCCACCGACAGCAGGAAGGCCACCAGGCACCCGGTGAACGATCCCCACAGCAGCGTGGCGAAGGGGTCCGCGGCCCCGAAGACGTCCATGAGCGAGGCGTCCTCGCCCACGCCGGCCTTGCCCGTGGTGTAGAGGCCGATGAGCACCACCAGGATCACCGACAGCACCGGAATGGCCGCGTTCCACCAGCGGTGCGTCACACCGGGCTTGGCCTCCATGGCCTCGGCCCCGGTGTCGACGGCGAGCTGAGCACCCTCGCGGTAGAGCCCGTTCCCTTCGATGGCCCGCCGCTCGGCGGCCGCCATGGGTCCGAAATCCCGGTCCATGAGGGTGGTCAGCAGGACGAAGACCAGGGCCAGGAGAGGATAGAAGAGATAGGGGATGGTGTGGATGAAGATGGTGAAGGGGCTGGATCCCACGAGCTGGTCGAGGATGGCCGAGTTGCCGGCGTTCTGTTGCTCCGCGATGCGGATTCCGTCGGCGATGAGGCTGATCTCGTAGCCCACCCAGGTGGAGATGGGCACCAGCGCCGCCACCGGCGCCGCCGTGGAATCCACGATGTAGGCCAGCTTCTCGCGGGAGATCTTCAGGCGGTCCGTGATGGGCCGCATGGTATTGCCGACGATGAGCGTGTTGGCGTAGTCGTCGAAGAAGATGCCGAGCCCGGCGAGCCAGGCGGCGAACTTGCCGCGCCGGGGGGTTCGTGCGAAGGGCGTCACCGCCTCCACGATCCCCATGGTGCCGCCGTTGCGGGACATGATCCCCACCATCCCCCCGAGCAACAGCGAGAACACCACGATCTGCGTGTGTCCACCCTGCACGTCGCCCAGCGCGGGCACCACGAAGGTGTCGATGACCCGGCCCGTGGCAGCGATGGGGTTGAAGCCGGCTACCGCCAGCGCGCCCAGCCAGACCCCCGCCAGCAGCGCCGTGATCACCTCGCGGAAGACCAGGGCGAGGATGATGGCCACGATGGGCGGAAGCAGCGAGAACCATCCGCTGGTGAGCGTCGGCTCGACCACGTGCTCGGCGTCGCCGATGTGCACGGTGATGGGGAGCTGCTCACGGACGTTGACGGTGAGGTCCCGGAGCGTCGCCGTGCCGTAGGGCTCCACCGTGCCCTGGCCGATCTACCTGTCCCGTCGCGTCCTCCACCCGGATCGACAGGGCCGGACCGCCCTCGGCCCCCTGCACGGTCAGATCGAAGGGCACGCCCTTGAGCACGACCCGGGGCGCGTCCTGCACCTCCTGGGCCGGCAGCACGGTGGGAAGGGTGGGAAGGGCCAGAAGCAGGGCGAGAACCAGGCGCGTGAGCGTCTGCATGCAGGTGGTCTCCCGTGAGGCGGGTGGATGCGGGCGTGGAGGGAGGGGATGGGACCGGTCATGATGCGGGCGTCGGGGTGGCGTGTAAAGCCGTCGGCACGTTGACACCCTGGAGCCTCCGGCGGCAGATTCCGGCGCCCGCTGCCGCCGCGCTCCGGGCGAGAGCCTCCCAGCCGCTTCCGACCACAGAGACATGAGCCCACCTGATCGCCTCGCCCTCATGGACGACGCGGCGGTTCGCCGCGCCCTGGCCCGCATGGCGCGGGAGATCGTGGAGCGGAACGACGGGGTCGACGGGCTGGTGCTCATGGGCATCCGCAGGCGCGGCGACAAGCTGGCTGCCATGCTCCGCGACGAGATCGAGTCGGCGGAGGGGGCCAGCGTGCCGGTGGGCGTGCTGGACATCACCCTCTACCGGGACGATCTGGCCACCATCGGGCCCCGGCCCGTGGTGGGCGAGACCCAGCTTCCCGCCGACGGCATCGACGGGCGCACGGTGGTCCTGGTCGACGACGTGCTCTACACGGGCCGCACCGTGCGCGCGGCGTTCAACGAGCTCATGGACTGGGGGCGGCCTGCCCGGATCCTCCTGTGCGTGCTCGCCGACCGCGGCGGACGGGAGCTTCCCATCCAGCCCGACGTGGTGGGGCGGTAGCGTGGAGGTCCTCGGCGACCAGCGCATCGATGTGCTGGTGCCCGAGCCCGGACGGGCGCCTCGGCGTAGACCTGGTGAACGCGCCCGAAGGGGAAGAGGCATGAACCATCCCAACTCGCCCCTGGGCAAGGACCTGGTCGGCCTGGAGCCGCTCTCGGCCGAGCAGATCCGGACGATCCTGGACACGGCCGAGCCCTTCAAGGAGATCAGCGAGCGCCGCATCAAGAAGGTGCCGGTGCTCCGGGGCCAGACCATCGTCAACCTTTTCTTCGAGCCGTCCACCCGGACGCGTATATCCTTCGAGTTCGCCGAGAAGCGCCTCTCCGCCGACACCGTGAACATCTCGTCCAGCGGCTCGTCGGTGGTGAAGGGCGAGACGTTGGTGGACACGGCCCGCAACCTGGAGGCCATGAAGATCGACATGGTGGTCATGCGCCACGGGTCGTCGGGCGCCGCCCGCTTCCTGGCCGAGCGCATCCCCTCCAATGTGATCAACGCCGGCGACGGACGTCACGAGCATCCCACCCAGGGGTTGCTGGACATGCTCACGATCCGGGACCACAGGGGCACGCATCGAGGGCCTCAAGGTCTGCATCGTCGGCGACGTGCTCCACTCCAGGGTGGCCCGCTCCAACATCTTCGGACTCCTCAAGCTGGGGGCCGAAGTCGCCGTGTGTGGGCCGCGCACGCTGCTGCCCGTGGGGATCGAGCAGATGGGCGTGGAGGTCTTCGCCCGGGTCGAGGACGCCATCCAGTGGGCTGACGTGCTCAACGTGCTCAGGCTTCAGCTCGAGCGCATGCAGGGCGGGTACGTGCCCAGCCTGCGAGAATACAATCGCATCTACGGCGTCTCCTCGGAGCGGCTGGAGCGCGCGCCGCGGGAGCTGCTGATCCTGCACCCGGGCCCCATGAACCGGGGCGTGGAGATCGACTCGGACGTGGCCGACGGCCCCCATTCGGTGATCCTCAATCAGGTGACCAACGGCGTGGCGGTGCGCATGGCAGTGCTCTATCTTCTGGCAGGCGGCGCTCCCGAGAAGGCCGAAGCGGCCAAGCAGGGAGGCGGATCGTGACTCCCCGGCCCATCGTGCTCACCGGCGGCCGCGTCGTGGATCCCTCGCAGCGGATCGACGAGGTGCGGGACGTCTTCCTGGCCGAGGGCCGCGTGGTCGGTACGGGGCCGGGCCTCGGCCGTCCCGACGATGCCGAGGTATTGGACGTCTCGGGCAAGGTGGTGACGCCGGGGCTCATCGACGTGCACGTCCACCTGCGCGAGCCCGGCCAGGAGCACAAGGAGACCATCGCCACCGGCGCCCGGGCGGCGGCGGCAGGGGGATTCACCTCCATCGTGGCCATGCCCAACACGGATCCGGTCATCGATTCGCCGGCGTCGGTGGGATACGTGCTGGCCGCGGGACTGCGGGCGGGGGCGGCGCGGGTCTATCCCACCGGCGCCATCTCGGTGGGGCTGAAGGGCGAGCGCCTGGCCGAGATCGGCGAGATGGTGGAGGCCGGAGCGGTGGCCGTCACGGACGACGGGAATCCCGTCATGGATTCCGGACTCATGCGCCTGGCGCTGGAGTACGCCCGCGGCTTCGACATTCCGGTGGCGGATCACCCTGAAGACCTGGGGCTGTCCCGGGGCGGCCACATGAACGAGGGGCTCGTCTCCAGCCGCCTCGGGGTCGGCGGCAAGCCCAACGCCAGCGAGGACGTGCACATCGTGCGCGACCTCCTGGTGGCCGAGTTCACCGGGGGCCACATCCACCTGCAGCACGTGTCCACGGCCTTCGGCGTCGAGATGATCCGGCGCGCCCGCGAGCGCGGCGTGCGGGTGACCGCCGAGGCCAGCCCGCACCACCTGCTCCTCACCGACGAAGCGGTGGAGGGCTACCGGACCGAGGCGAAGATGAACCCGCCGCTCCGGAGCGCGGCGGACCGTGCGGCGGTCATGGAAGGCCTCAGGGACGGTACGCTCGACGTGGTGGCCACCGATCACGCTCCGCACCATTACGACGAGAAGGAGCAGGCCTTCGACGACGCGCCCAACGGCATCGTCGGCCTGGAAACGGCGGTCGGCCTGATGCTGACGCATGTGGTGGGGAAGGGGATCCTGGACCTGCCCACGCTGGTGGAGCGCATGAGCTGCCAGCCCGCCCGTGCCTTCAACTTGCCCGGGGGGACGCTGGAGGCCGGCAGCCCTGCCGATGTCACGGTGCTGGACACCGAGGCTCGCTGGACCGTGGACCCGGCTCGCTTCCGCTCCCGGAGCCGCAACACGCCTTTCGGTGGTTGGGAGCTGACCGGCCGCGCCGCGCTCACCATCGTGGGCGGGACGGTGATCCACCGGGCCGGGGGCTGACGCGCTCGCCTGGCCACGACCGTGGCTATAGGCCAGAAGGAGAGCAGGACCGCACGAAGAACGAGTTGGCGAAGTCGTCCGCTTGCCTGTATGATGTGATTACTGCGGACAAGTGACGATGAAGAAGATCCGGTTGGTCCTCGGACAGCTCGTGCGGCGACTGCACTTCCGCTGAAGAGCAGTCCCCCCCCGTCCGTCACCGGCTCGCCAATCGAGCAGGTCGCGGCGTCGGGCTACGTGGTCTTCATGGATCCCCGGGAGCGCCTCCCGCGCCAACGTCCTTTCCAGGAGGGCGGGGCGGTCAACCTGGCGGACGCCGACTTCAAGTCCTATGTAATGAGCTTCGAGGTGCTGCACTCGGCCAGCGTCGGCTGGTATCGCGAGATGATGCACGCCCCTGCGCTGCACGCCTCGTCCACAGGCACGCGGCCATCGGCGCCACGCGCACCTTCCTGGTCTCCAGAATGCCCAGACCGAGCTGCGACGAGGGGCGGGCCGCGCCCAGCCTCCCATGGACTTTGGAGAAGCGGGAAGACGCGTTTGTAGTGGTTCAGCCGCTTTCGGACTTTTCGGAGGGATGAGGGAGTGACAGGTTGGACCTGGTCGGGCGGCGGGAGCCGCGGTCACCGAACAGGGAGACGAGGGTGGCGAAGAAGCGAAAGGGGACGAGGCAGTTCACGGTCGAAGAGAAGCTCCGGATTCTGGAGGAAGCGCGGCAGCCGGGGACGACGGTAGCGGAAGTGCTGCGCCGGTATCAGGTGGACGGGACGACGTTCTATCGGTGGGAGAAGCAGGCGAAGGCGGGGATGCGGGAAGCGCTGAGCGGTCGGACGCATCGGCACGGGAAGGCGAGCGAGCGCGAGATCGAACGCCTGGAGGCGGAGCTGCAGAAGAAGCGTCGGATCATCGCCGAGGTTGTGGAAGAGAACCTCGAGCTAAAAAGGGGGCTCTGAAGCTGGGGTCGACGAGCCGCCACACGGCCGCCGAGAAGCGAGCGGCGCTGAAGCTGGTGGCGAGGACGAGGGCCCGGACGGGGTGGACGATTCGGCGGATCCTGCGGCAGTTGGGCTTCCCGAAGTCGCGCTACTACGACTGGAGGCGACGATGGGAGAAGGGATTTCTGGAGGATCTGTTCCCGGGCGCGAGGAGCTCGCCCCAGGCGATCTTGCCGGAGGAGAAGGAGGCGGTGATCGACTTCGCGCTTCGGCATCCGAGGGAGGGCTACCGGCGGCTGGCCTGGATGATGATTGATGCGGACGTGGCCTACGTGAGCCCCTCGAGCGTGTACCGGATCCTGAGCGACGCGGATCTGTTGTACCGATGGAAGCGAAGTCGTCGGTCGGGGGAGCCGCCTCCGGAGCCGACCGGGCCGAACGAGCGGTGGCATACGGACCTGATGTACCTGCGGATCGAAGACACGTGGTACTTCCTGGTCACGGTGCTCGACGCCTACAGCCGGTACGTCGTGCATTGGGATCTGCTCACGACGATGACGGCGGCCGAGGTTCGGGTGGTGATCCAGGACGCCCTCGAGCAGACGGGCGCGAGCCCGGAGATCGTGACCGACAACGGCAGCCAGTTCCGGGCGAAGGACTTCAAGGAGCTGGTCCGCGACTTCGAGCTCGAACACATCCGGATCCGAACCTATCACCCGGAGTCGAATGGCAAGATTGAGCGGTTCCATCGGAGCACGCGGGATGCGCTCGACGAGCAGGACCTGACGAACCTGGCCCGAGCGCGGGAGATCATCGGCCGCTGGGTCGACTTCTACAACCACGAGCGGCTGCACGCGTCGCTCCACTACCTCCCTCCCGCCGAGTACTGGGCCGGCGAGCCCGAGGCTCGCATCGAGGAGCGAAGAGAGAAGCTCGCACGCGCCCGCCAACGGCGCGAAACCATCAACCGAGCGCGGCTCGCTCAGGCCGCCTGACCGGGAAACGACCTGTAACTCTCAAGCCCTCGCCATTTGTCCGAAAGGCTCTGAAGCGCGACATTCAGACCCCTGTTAGAACGCTTGCGCCGGTGGTTATACCGAAGTATACTCATGGTATGAAGACAGCGATCTCCCTTCCAGACGACCTCTTTGAGTCGGCCGAGGCCCTTGCCGACCGACTCGGCATGTCCCGGAGTCAGCTCTACGCTCGCGCGGTTGAAGAGTACTTGGCCAAGCACCGAGACCAGGACGTCACTGCACGGCTCAACGACGTGTTCGGTGATGAGGACAGCGGACTCGACCCGCTCCTTCGCCGCGCCCAGGCTCGCTCCCTCAGGTCCAACGAGTGGTAGTTCAGCGCCGCGAGATTTGGTGGGCAGAGTTGGACGACCCCCGAGGGTCCGAGCCGGGATTTCGCCGCCCCGTGCTCGTCGTTCAGGCCGACGCGTTCAACCGAAGTAGGCTTCGCACAGTGCTGTGTGTGGTGCTCACTTCGAACGCTAGGCTCCTCGATGCCCCCGGGAACGTCCTGTTACCTGCGTCGGCCACGGGTTTGTCGAAGGACTCGGTCGTAAACGTCACGCAGGTGGTAACGCTAGATGAGGACTACCTTACGGAGCGTGTCGGCCGTGTCACGCGCAAGCGGATGGCCCGTGTAGACGCTGGGCTGCGCCTGGTGTTGGATGTCTAGGTCCGATCAAGCGTGCTAACGACTTTGCGATTCTGCTGCGTGCCGCATGATGTCGATCGCGCGCCTCGCGCGCGACCCTTTCGATCGTTAAGCACGCAGCAGGAATCGCTGGTTAGCACTCTGCGCAGCTCACCAGTCTACCCACCGATAATCCTATAAACTCGCACACGTTCGAGCCCTACTGCATCGACCTCGATGCCGGCAATCAGCGAACCGTCGACATCTTCCAGCTGGAATCCATCAGGGACCGTCAGGCGTCCTATCGGCATCCCGCCAGCCGTGAAAATCCACCAAGTGCCGCCGTAGTTGCGCGTGAACCCGGGGCCACTTTCTCGGATCCACGGCGAGTCCGTTTCAGGACGATACTCCCGTGCCCAGATTCGACCTCTATCATCGACCAAGAGCCCCATGAAGGCTGGGATCCGCTTCACGTCCGGAACTGGGCCGGCGCGAATGGATCGATCTCCTCCCACACGCGCAGAATCGAGTAGCCGCAACGCCTCGGAGGGGGATAGCCTAGGCATGTCCAGTTGGATCTCTCGCACGAACGAGCCGTTCTCGGTATAGAGCTGGACCTTGGAGTCCAGGCTCAGGCCAATGTAGAACGTATCTGAAGCAACCAGGCCTCGAGGCTTTGGAGACAGGGGATGCCTCGCCGCGCCACCCCCCGGATTCGATACGGATGTCGTCTCTGGACGATAGAACATGGCCCCATCCGTCTCAGCCAGCTGCCCACCGGGTACACCCTCGGGAGTGATGAGGTTGTGCGGCATCCTTCCGATACCAATGCCGTCCTGGAACGTCTCTGGATACGCAAGCCTGGAAACGACGAAGCTCCCATCCGAGAACCCTCCCTCGAACATATCGCCACCTCCCTCGCCGGGAGTGAGGTGCCGATCATCGATGAGCTCCCCATCCAAGTGGAAGAGGGACAATCGTTCAGAGTTCAGGTCGAGCACCGCGACGGAGTCTGGTGCTCGGAGCCAGGCCGCCCAGATGGCACTGAACTCTCCTGGGCCCTGGCCCTCCGCGCCAAATCGCGAGCGCAACTCACCACTGAGGCCATAGACTCGGACCGAGTAGCTCCCTCCGTCCGCCACGAGGACCGCATCACCGTCAAGCAACTCGACGTCGCGAACCGCCGAGAGCAGTTGGTCTTCAGACCCCTCCAACTGCCCAATCGATAGAATCGGAGTGGGATCAAGAGCCCACCGGGCTGGGGCCGCCCCTCGATCTGAGATCGCCCCATCTCCACGGCAGGCTCCGAACGTCGCCAGACCCGTGAGGACACAGAATGTCGCCAGAGGCGAGGTTCGTCTGTTTGCTCGGGCCTGGATGCCCATGCCTTCAACCAGGGTGCTAACGGGTTAGGAGATAACACAGTGACCCGCTTCCATGCCGGTAACTCGGGAAACCTCGCAACACAACTTGCTTCCTGTCCGCCTCAGTCTGCGCATCCCTTACCGGATCAAGGATCTAGGGGCTCTCGCAGAGTGTGGGGATCTCCCGCCTGCCGAAGTGGGCCGTGAGTCCATGGAGAAACTTGGCGCCGAGCCTTGGAATGGGCGCGCCGTCTTCGCCGGCCGCTGTGATCTGATCCAACTTGAGATCGTCTGGCCGCCCCGTCCGGAGATCATAGCTGCAACTCCCTTCGATGGCCATCTTCGCCGAGCGATCCTCTTCAAGATCCACTCGATACACGAGAAGGAAGTCCACGGCGAGCACTGAGGGCATTTCAGTGAGAAACAACTGGACCTCGGAGCGGAGGACCGGGCCTAGGAGGCCTCCCTCCCTCTCCGCACGCTGCTTCACGGGAGGGGTGACCAATCCAATCACAGCCTGCACTAGAGGAGCTTCCTCGACCGATGGCAGATCCTGCTGAATGACAGAAAGGAATGAGTCCGCGCCCCAATGGACATGAATCTCGGTCGCCCGCGCTGCCAGTTCTTCTTTCAGATTCAGCGCAAGACCCTTGGACGGATTCCGCTCATCGAAAAAACCCTTGTCGCGTGTGATAAAGTGGACCGGGCCGCGCGATGCCGCTTCCATTGCAGCTTCCCAGATTGCTGAGTCCTTGAACTGTTGGTTCTTTGTCCCGTTGGGGGGCGAACCTTCTATGACGCGGCTGAGCGCGCCCCGCGCGTGGTCAAGCGTGAATGGCAAGCGTACAAGTCTGTCGTCAAGCTCGTTAAATCGTTCGACGACTGCGGCAGAATAGTCCTCCGGGGTGGGTATTCGATAGTCATCCCGCCGTCCCGCCAGCATCTTGATCTGCCTATAAGTAGCCTCTATCTGCTGGTCGGCTTCGATACCAAACCTGAGAACGTGCTTCAGAACCTCCCTCTCCACCACCTCGGGAAGCAAGAGATTGGCGTCCATCTGTTCTACGGCGAACAGTAAAGCGGCGCCAATAGGACTCCGCATCAGCCAAGTGTCGCCCAGCCATATGTTCGTATCGGGGAGGATGCTGTTCATGACTGGAAGGTGGCGACCGAAAAACCCCGCTGGGTCATCGAGAACTACTGAGAGCGCCCTCAAACCACTTGAGGATCTTCTTCACCACGTCCGCGCAGAAGCCTTCTCCGAAGTACCTAAACTGCCCTCTCCGAAGTGGGTTCTTCCCTGGTTCATCGCCTAGGCCAACTACGGCAATTGGAATTCCAGAGGCGGGGCGATCAACCAGCAACTCGTTGATATAAGGGTCACGAAATGCGAACCCCACGAACACGATCGCCTCCGCGAGGCCGAGACAGAGTCTGAAGTACTCATGGAATGTGGCGAACGGCTCGACTGTGGGAGTGCCCTTGAAACCGGGATAGATTATTGCGTGCTTCTGGTGCGACCCGGAGGGTGTCCCAAGTTTAGTTGAAAAGTTGAGTGGCCTCCGACCTCGGGGTAAGGTGGAGTTGCGAGACAACCACCGAAACCGAGAAGAGGAAGGAGGCCAGCGATGGGAAGGGTGCCACAGCTTGTCGAGCGAGGCAAGAAGGACCGGAGGATGGGCGAGCCTCAGGGGGTCGGGTGGGAGGTGATCGAGGCGATGGAGGTGGACGCGCGGATCGAGCTGATCCGGGAGCTGATCCCGCTGGGGCTGGCCGAGGTCGGACGGATGCTGGACGAGGAGGTGGAACGGCTGGCGGGGCCGAGACACGGGCGCAAAGGCAGTGCCGAGGAACGCTACCGCCATGGGAGCAATCCCGGGTCGGTGAGGCTGGCGGGTCAGCGGCATCCGGTGCGAGTGCCTCGGGTACGGGGGGCGGAAGGCGAGGTGAGGCTGGCGACGTACGCGGAGCTTCACGGCGGGGGGGGCGAGATCGACGATGGGCTGTTCCGGAAGGTGCTGCTCGGCATCAGTTGCCGGGACTACGAGACGGCGGTCGAAGCCGTGCCGGGGGCGATCGGGCTGTCCAAGTCCAGCGTGTCGCGGGAGTTCAAGAAGGCCACGACCAAGCAGTTGAAGGCCTTCCAGGAGCGCGACCTCTCGGGGCTCGACGTGGTAGCGATGTTCCTGGACGGCAAGACGTTCGCCGACGACGAGATGGTCATCGCCTTGGGGGTCACGATGACGGGAGACAAGCACTTCCTGGGCTTCGTGCAGACGGCCACGGAGAACGCCCGCACCATCACGGGCTTCCTCCGTTCGCTGGTCGAGCGGGGACTCGACCTGTCGGCCGGCGTCCTGGTGGTGGTCGACGGAGCGAAGGGGCTCAGGGCGGCGGTCAAGAAGGTGTTCAAGGGCCATGCTCTGATCCAGCGGTGCCAGTGGCACAAGCGCGAGAACGTCGTCTCCTACCTGCCTCGCGCGGAGCAGAAGGCGTGGCGCGGCAGGCTGCAGCGCGCCTACCAGAGGCCAACCTACGAAGAGGCCAAGCGTGACCTGGCCTCGATCCGACGCGAGCTCGTTGAGCTGAACCAGTCGGCGGTCGCGAGCCTGGACGAGGGCCTCGAGGAGACGCTGACCCTGCACCGCCTGGGCGTGTTCGCGCTCGTCGGGCGCTCCCTCAAGACGACCAACGTGCTCGAGTCCGTCAACGCGCAGGCCGAGCAGCGGTGCGGCCGCGTTGACCACTGGAAGAACTCCAACCACAAACAGCGCTGGCTCGCTGCGGCCCTCCTCGACATCGAACCGAGGCTTCGCAAGCTCCTCGGCCACCGCCACCTGGGCCAGCTCCGAACCGCGATCCAGAAGGACCTCGGGATCACCGCTCCCGATAGCGCAGTTCACTCCGCCG
Source organism: uncultured Gemmatimonadales bacterium (assembly GCA_963809895.1). Taxonomy (GTDB): domain Bacteria; phylum Gemmatimonadota; class Gemmatimonadetes; order Longimicrobiales; family Gaopeijiaceae; genus Gaopeijia. The sequence continues at coordinate 657,635 of CAWELD010000003.1, forward strand.
CCTGAGACCGAGGGCCACTCGAGTTTCAACTAGCTTTGGGATTGACTCCCGCTGCCTGCAGGAGCGCTGCCCGTCTACGACCGTCGACCGATTACAACTCAGCTGCGTGGGTTCGGCGACTCGATCTTCGGCATGTACCAGAGTGCTCTGATTCATGCTGAAGGTGAGGGAGGCGCAATCCAAGGCGAGGACCGAGTATGGCGGCTAGTCTCGATCTCGAGAGGCTATGTGGGTACACTCCGCCTCGCATCTGACTTTCAGCCGATCAGGACCTCGCATTCACGTCTCATCATGTTGCACAGAGACACTCGAGGAATCGCGACGATCGAAATCTACCGCTTGGTTCCCCCAGTCGGAGAATGAGGCGACCCGTGCGGGAAGCTCGGAGACGATAACGAGGGCCCCGCGAAACGAGCTCGCGAGGCCCTCGCTGCGGTCCGGCGGCACGAGGGCCGGCGGACACTGTCAGAAGCCGATCAGGCGGACAGCCCGTTGACGTGGCGCTGGAGCTGACTCTTCAGCCGGGCGGCACGATTGGGGTGCATGAGCCGCTTGCCGGCAGCCCGGTCGATGAGGGCCACGGCCTCGCGCTGCAGCTCGGCGGCCTCGTCGGCCGACGTGGCCTGATGGACCTTCTTCACCGCGGTCCTGAGCGCAGCCCGCTTCTGCCGGTTGGCGGCGTTCCACTTCCGGCTGAGCTCCATGCGCTTCTTGGCGCTCTTGATATTCGGCATCTCGTCCTCGTACGGTTCCGGCTTGCTACGTCGTTTGGCCGCTGCTCGCGGAGCCACAAAAGATAACAGCGCGTGGCGAGGGGATCAACGCCCGAGTTGGCCCACCACCGGTCCTGCGGTATGGGGGCGCTCACGCATCGCCTGTCCTCCTACCGTCGCCTTGAAGGATGTCTATTGTGCACCGCGCGCCTTTCGATGAGCCGCGTCGGCGCTCTTTCTCGCGCATCCCGCCCGGATCCGTGCGGAATCCGTCCGGTTCTGTCGCAATTTGTCCGCTTCAGTCGGAATCTGGGAGATCGCGCACCTTACGCGGATGTGGACAGAGGGTGAATCCTGTGAATGTCGGCGTTCGCGAGGAGAACGGGATACGGGAGGCCGTCCCGTGCATGGGGCGGGTGACGCATGGCGGAATCGGAGCAGAGATCGGGTAGCTTCTTCCCGCACCTCGTCGTGCGTCTGGCGGGCCTTTCTGTTGACACCCTCGATGGCCTCAACGCGACCCGGTCCGTCCATGCTGCTGACGCCCTCATCGAGACCCGGAGTCGCTTGCAGGCTGACGCCGAATCGTTGTCGGCCGCGCTGTTCGAGCGGGTGCCTGGTGAACCGAAGCCTACCCGCCGGCGCTTGCTCCGCCTGCGCCGTGACCTGTACATTGATAGTGACGTCGTGGCCTACGAGCCACATGTTGCTGGGCGTGGAATGCCGATCTGGTGGTTTGACTGAGCGCGTCTTCCAAGAGCCCGCCCGCAGAGGAGGAGGTAGGGGATATGGGTATGGGGGCCTTGCCGAACCTGGTTCCTCGCCGGCGATGGGGATGCCCGTCCGGCCCGGAGGTTCGCAGGCGAGCGGTGACGCTTGTCGGGGTTGTCATGCCCCTGCTGGCAGCCTGCGGAGGATCGAGCGCGCCCTCCGATCAGGTGTCTGCGGCTTGCGATAACCCAGGTCGGCTCGTCTTGGATCTGGAGAGCACCACCACCCTGGAAGAGTTCCTCCCGCCGAGGGATATCGAGGTGATGGATGGAGCGGCGGTCTTGGTGGCACAATCGGGTGCCATCAAGTCGCAGCCCTCGAACGTGATCGCCGTTCCTGGATTGCCTCGATCGGCATTACGTGGCGTCACTAGGACGAGCGGCGTGATCACGTACACGGATAACACGGCTACCAGGCTAGACAGGGGGGCGAGTACTTGGGAAGCCCTCGGATTTGACCCACCATTGCGGTCTGTTCGCACCCTCGAGGGGACGGACGAGGGGGGGGACCTCTGGGTCGTTTCTGGTCCGGAAGCCGAACTGATAGTTGGGCGGTACGCGCCCGCAGGCGAGCTTACCTATCGCATTGCTCATAGGTGGAAGATCCCAGGTGACTGGCGCATCATTCCAGGCATTCGGACTTCCGAGGACGCGATCCTGATCGCCACAAAGCCGCCGTTCGATGTGACGTTGCTGAGTCAGGACGGAGTCGAGGATCTCGGGAGCTTGCGGGGTTTGGACGGCGGGTTGGATCGACCGGATTCCTCCTCCACTGTGATCCTTGCCGGCGCTTTGGCCCTCGATTGCGGCCGACTACTGCTCACGCTGAGTGACCTGCGCTCGACGAGCCGGCGGATCTTGGTGGTTGCCGCCGCCAATCTCATGGTCGAACTCGATAAGCGCGTGGATGAACCCATGGCATTCTTCAGCGTGGACCGAGCTAGTGTAGCGTTTCTAAAGTTGTTAGCCCACGTTCAGATCTTCGCGAGAATCTCCTGAGCGGACTTTGTCCAGATGAAGGGTTTCGGGTCTTCGTTGCGATGGTCGAGATAGGCCTCGATGTGGCCGATGAGTTCCGGGACGCTATTGACGGCGAGGCGCTTGAGCTGGCGTTCGTCGAGCTCCCCGAACAGACGCTCGACGATATTGGCCCACGAGGCGCCCGTGGGTACGAAATGAAACTGGACCCGGGGATTGCGTTCCAGCCACCTGCGGACCTTCTCGTGCTTGTGCGTGGCGTAGTTGTCGAGGATCACGTGAATCTCCAGATCGGGATCGACGCTCTTCTCGACCTTCTTCATGAACGTCAGGAACTCCTGATGCCGGTGCCGAGGCATACACTCGTGAAGGACGTGGCCCGTGGCGACGTCGAGGGCGGCGAACAGAGTCGTCGTGCCGTGCCGTTTGTAGTCGTGCGTCATCGTTCCCGCACGACCCTTCTTGAGTGGCAGACCGGGCTGGGTACGGTCGAGGGCCTGGATCTGGCTCTTCTCGTCGAAGCTGAAGACGACGGCGTTGTCAGGAGGATTCAGGTAGACGCCCACCACGTCATGCAGCTTCTCGACCAAACGAGGATCGCGCGAGAGCTTGAAGCGCCGGATCTGGTGGGGCTTGAGCCCGTACTTCCTCCACACCCTCCAGATGGTCACGTGGTCGAGCCCCATGGCCTCGCCCAGGAGCCGACTGCTCCAGTGGGTCGAAACCTCAGGCGGCGGATCCTCCTCGACCGTCTTCCTGACGATCTCCTCCTCGAGCCTACGCGTGACTTTCGGGGGCCGTCCCGACCGGGCTCGGTCGCCCTCGATCCCCTTGAGCCCTTCGGCCTCGTAGCGTCGCATCCACAGACGGGCGGTATCTCGGGCGATGCCCAGTGTGGCTCCGATGGCGCGACTCGATTCTCCTCGGGAGGCGGCCAGAACGATCTTCGCTCGTTCGACCTGGCGCCTCGGCAACGTGCGGGATCGTGCCCAGGATTCGAGCGTCCTCCGGTCCCCGCGGCGCAGTCGCAACTTCCTGGTTGCAGTAGCCATGAACACCAATATAGCGCTCCCGGGCATCATGGGATAGATACTTTTGTAACAGTACAGCTAGACACCGCGTCTACGCCTATCGTCAGAACGGAGAGCGGGGAGAGGTGCTGACCTATCGATGGAGGTGGGAGCTGAAGACGTAGGACGTGCTCGTGAAGCATAGTCAGATTCGACCTGCAAGGAGAAGCTCATGAAGACCGTTGCGAAGACCCTGATGGTGGCGTTGGGCTTGGCCCTCGCCTACGTAGCAACTCCGGAGGCCGCTTCGGCGCAGTGCATTACGCCACAGCACTGCCACAATATCCCGAACGAGTCGGAGCAACAGTGCTTCGACGGCTTGACGTCGTTCTCCTTCGAAATATGCTACATTGCTGGGGGCATGTGCCAGATGTCTGGAAGGTGTGGCATGGCCTATCTGGACCTGGAAGGCGACGTGAACCTGACGCCCGCAGGCACGCTGGCCAGCCCGTCGGTCGCGAACGTCCTGGCCGCGTTCTCCGGCGAAGAACTGAAGAACTGTCGTGACTTCGTGATTCTGGTGGCGAAGCGCGAGACAGCCGCTCCATCCCAGCTAGTATTAGACTAGCGCGGACCCGGTTACCATCTCTCCCCCTCTCCGACGATCGATCATCCGTTCAACCGGCCCCGAGAGACGATCCATGTTCGCCGCTAGGTCTGCCACTACTCTTCTTGTCATGCTTGCGTTCACGTCTCCATACCCCGCCCAGGCCCAGCACCTCTCGCTTGAGCGGATCTGGTCCGTCGGGTCGGCCTTCGGTTCAGAGTCAGAGACCTGGGTTCGCCTGGAGGACGCGACGGTGGTAGACGGCTATGTCGTTGCCGTGGATCCCTTCTTGCCAACCGTTAGGGTCTTTACGGTTCGGGGTGAGTACGTAGGCGAACTGGGTCGAACCGGGGCTGGCCCTGGAGAATACAGTGCTCCTGTTTCGGTTCACGCGGACGATGGTGGATTTCAGGTGCACGACCTTCAGCAGAGCCGTTCCGTTTGGTGGCGAATCACCGCCGATGGGATCGAGCACGACCAGACCACGCTGGAATACGAGCAACCGAACGCCCGGTGGCTTCGACCGGCGCGAGGTGGCGGGAGCGTCGTGTGGACCGTTCTGGTGGTGCGAAACAATCAACCCGAGGACCACGTCGTGATGTTCGCGAACGGGTCGCGTGCCGACACCCTTGGGCATGTTGATCCAAACCCGATCCGGTACGTCCTGAGAGACATGGAGTCAGCCGGTGTAAGAACGAGCGGCAGGGCGAGCGCCTTCACGGCCGGCGGCGCCTGGCTATTGGGCGACTCACTGCTTGTTATCGTCGACGGGTGGACGAATCGTGCCAACCTGTATCGGATGGACGCCGGTGGGCCGTCGCTCTCGAAGACTGTGACACCCCCGGCCGTGACAGCAGTCGCTCGCTCCAGGTCCGGCGACCAGGAGAAGCTCAAGCGCTGGTGGCTGCACCGAGGCGGAAATGAGAGCCTGGACGACACGGGGGTGCGCCGAGTCTTCATGCCCGACAGCGTCCCCATCTGGTCCAAAGTCGTCGGCGACGAAGAGGGCAACATCTGGCTCCGCGACGGCTCCGTTCAACGGCTACGAACTGAGAAAGGCGAGCACTGGCTGCGCTGGAACGTGGCGGATGGCACGTTTACTTGGGTCGACGTGCCGTGGGGTGTCGAGGTCCTTCGCTTTCGCGACGGATACATGGTGGGTCGTGAAACGCTCGAATTCGGAACCTTGGGCCTCAGCCTGTTTCGTTTGATCGAGTCGTGAAGTCGGAGGTCGGGGGGCACCTCTTGCGGCCCTTCAGCCGGCGCCACGGAACAGTGATTCTTGCGGCCGAGGTGCGATCCACGCAATCCTGCTCGCGGACCAGCCCCCCAGGACCGGTCCAAACCCTCGGTCGGGATGCGGGTGACTTCTCGGCACCCCGTTTCTGGTCCACTATAACCCGGCTCATTCATGAGGGCAGGGACTGTTCGAGGATTTTGGCTTAAGGTTCCGGGAAGGGGGCGTGCGGTGGGAGTCTGAGCATCGCGAGGATAGAGACCCCCTTACCCCCATGGGGGTTGTGGAGGTGAGTGGATTCCCGGCCTGACTGGGGGACTACGCTGGAACAGGCAGGGCCGGGGCAGCGGGGGAACCGCGGGCGGGTGGCAGCGCCTGGAGGGCGGAGCGGAAGCGCTGCCAGAGGGGAGCACGAGCGGCGGCAATGACGACGGTGACATAGCCGCTGCCGAGGAGGACACGGGCGGCGGTCTTGAGGAGGAAGGTTCGGAACCGTTCGCGGCTCATGCGGACGTCGCGGTCGCGGCTGAGCAGATCGGCGCCGGCGGCGAGGATATTCGCGGCGAGAAGGCCCAGGAGGAGCTTTGCGTCGTTGGCGGCGAAGGTGTCGGGCTCGTCCTGCCGCGGCGTCCGGATCGGGCGTTCCCGGTAGTGGCTCTTGGGGCGTGGCGAGGAGGAGAGGGTGGGGCCGACGGTGCTCTTGAAGGCGCCGAAGTCGCCCTCGGCCGTGCCGCGACGGCGGTATCGAGCGAGGAGGTCGGACGCGCGCTCCTCGTGGGGCGAGGCGCTGGTGAGCAGAAAGAAGTGATCGAGGAAGAGATGCTGCTGTTCGTCGGGGCGCTCGAGCACGACGAGGACGACGCGGCGCGCTCGGCTCCAAGTCCCGGCTTGGTAGGAGAGTTCGTGGAACCAGGTGCGGCCTCCGGCCGGAGGCCGCCCGGACGGGCGGCGCAGGAAGGGCTTGGCCATGCGCTCGAGCACGGAATTCGAGCGGAGGCGACAGACGTAGGGAATCCCCTCGTCCTCAAGGGTGTCGAGAAGGGTCGGGGCCGGGAATCCCGCATCGGCACGGAGCCAGACGCGGGGGACGAGGGTGCGGAGCCAGCGCAGGATCGGCAGCACAAAGTCGAGGCCGCCATCGGCCGTGTGCACGTTGCCCTCCCGGAGCTGTCCGCCAAGGAAGTAGCGGCCTTCGACGCTGGCGACGAGAGGGTGGAAGCAGCGGATGCGGTAGTGGGCGTTGTAGGCCGTGCCGGGCTGATGGCCGTGGACCTCGTGGGGGAAGGAGTCCAGGTCCAGTGTGAACTCCCCGTCCGATCGGTTCAGGAGCGGCACGATGAGCTGACGGAGCAGGCACGCCAGACCCTCCCGGTTCGCCTCGCTGCCCAGGACGTAGCTCGCCAATACCCTGAGCGGCCACTACGGACAGGTGGTGTCAGCGCATCTGACCGCGGGTAGCACGGTGTTCATGGTCAACCACGTGCACCACCTGCCGCTTCGGTTCTTCGAGCGCATGCCCGTGGGCGACATCCTCTCACGCTTCGGAGACCTGCGCACGTCGCTGGCGTCCGTGCGGCGGCTCTTCGACCTGGTGTTCGTCCGGATGGTCTTCCTCGTGCTCATCCCCCCCATTCTCATCGCCATGAACTGGCGCCTGGCGCTGGTCGCGTTCGCGGCGGTCCCCCTCACCTGGGCCGCGAATGTGGCCACGGGTCGTGCCCTGCGGCGGAGATGGCGGCGGGTGGCGGAATCCGGGGCGGAGCTGCGGGCCTTGAACATCGAGACCCTGAGTCACATTCGCCTCCTGAAGGGGATGGGCCTGGAGGGGGCGTCGTACCGGCGAACGGCCGAGACGGCCGGGGCGGCCAGAGCGGAGGCGCTGGACGCGGCTCGACTGAGTGTTGGGCTGGGCCTGCTGAACGGACTGGTTCGTACGGCCGGCTCCCTCCTGCTGACGTACGTGGGGTGGCGAATGATCCTCGCCGGGGGCCTTACCCTGGGCACCTTCATCGCGTTCATGGCCTACCTGGGGCGGGTACAGGGCCCCCTGTCGCAGATTTCATCGCGTTTCAGCGAGTTCCAACGGACGGCCATCACATTGGACCGCCTCTTCGAGCTGTTGGACGAGCCGACGGAAGCCGATCCCACGGTACACTACGATGCGGCCTTCCGCCCCGCGCCGGTGCCCTTTGACGGGGCCATACGCGTCGAGAGGCTGCGGTTCGTCTACGAGCGGGGCGAGTTCTCCGTGGAGATACCCGAGCTGGATCTGCCGGCGGGCTCGGTCACGGGCCTGGTGGGGGCGAGCGGGTCCGGCAAGTCCACCTTGCTCCGCCTGCTGGCCGGGTTGGAGCGACCCACCGACGGGAGCATCCACTATGGCGCACACGCCCACTACGCGCTCCCACTTGCGTCGATACGCCGGAGTGTGGCGGTTGCGTGGCACACCCCGGACCTCCTCCGCGGCTCCCTTGGCAGCAACATCTTCTACGGCCTCGAGAGCGTGGACGACGCGCGGTTGGCGGAGGTGCTCGCGGTCTGTCGACTGGAATCGTTGGTAGCGTCGCTCCCCGAAGGCCTGGACACGCCCGTGGCCGAGTGGGGCTCCACGCTCTCCGCCGGCCAGCAGCAGCGCCTGTCCCTGGCGCGGGCTCTCGTGCGGGACGCGCCAGTGGTCCTTCTGGACGAGGTGACGTCGAATCTTGATCCCGAAACCGAGGCCGAGCTCATGCCCGGTCTCATCCGACTGCTGAGAGGCCGGACGGTCGTGCTTGCCAGCCACCGAGCCTCGACCGTGGCTTTCGCCGACCGGACCTGCCGCATGGTGGGCGGCCGAGTGGTGGGAGTGACGGGCGAGGAGACGGCGCGGCGAACCCATGTGGCGGCCGCTGGCTGAGCAAGGAGGTGACCATGTCGGGGTTGCTCGTGATTTCGCCACTGCGTCTGCCCGAACTCGGTCGCGATCCGGGCAGGGGATTCCCACTGCCTCGAAGCCTTCTGCTCGGCTCCTGCACCCTGCTGGTCCTGACACTCGGCGCTGCTGCATTGGTCCTTCCGGCTGGTCAGGGCGCTGCCGCCGTCACGATGACCGGACGGATCGAGCGTGCCACGCGGGTGAGATTCACACTTCCTCCGGGCACGTCGAGAAGACTCACGCCGGGTGAATCGCTCATCCTGCGCCTCGCCACCAACCCAGCGGAGGAGGGCCGCCGCGTGCGGGGGCGCGTTGCGGAGGCCGCGCCCGTGCAGTCGCCTGAAGGGCCGACGACGACGGAAGTGGTCGTGGCTCTGGATGGCCCCGAGCGATGGGATTTCCCTCCTGGAGCAATGCTCACCGTCGAGCTTCCCGCCGGGCCGAACGTGGGGATGGGTGGTATGGTTCAACGTCTTCAGTCAAGGCTCCTTCGATGACCAGCGCAGAAGCCAGCGCCGCGCTGGTGCGGGCGCGGGGTCGGGATGTCCGCGTGGCCGTCGTTGACAGTGGCTGGCCCGCCGATGTCACACACCCGCAGATCCTCCCGATGGCGGATGCGCCCGGCTCCGAGTCCGGCGACAGGGTGGGGCACGGGACCCTCTGCGCCCTCCGGGTGCTTCAGGTCGCGCCTGGAGCCCAGGTGGTGCCCGTGCGGGTCTTTCACAACCGCCTCGAAACCTCTGTGCCGGAACTGTGCCAGGGAATCGAGGCGGCCGTGGAGTTCGGCGCCCGCATCGTCAATCTCAGCCTCGCCACCCGTCGCGAGGACGCGCTCCGCCCCCTCTACCAGCGCTGCGAGGACGCCAGGCGCCGAGGGGTGATCGTGGTGGCGGCGGCGCACAATATGGGCGGACGCGCGTTCCCCGCATACTTGGAGCCCGCGCTCTCCGTGGGAGCGGGCCCGCAGACGCATCTCCTGGACTTCACGTTCGAGCCGGATGAGGTCATCGAGTGCACGACAGCATCCTCTGGCGTGCCGATCGCGGGGGTGGACGGCCGACCGATCTGCCGGCACGGAAGCAGCATTGCCGCCGCTACGCTCTCTGGCATCGTGGCGCGCGTGCTGGAGATCGGCGCCGGCGATCTGGATGAGGTACGGATCTGGCTCGCCCGGGTCGCTCGACCGGGTAGCCGGCGCCCACCGACCGAACACAACTCCGTCGGGAGTGAACGATGAGCAAACGCAGGCAGCGCGGAGTGTACGTCGTATTCGTCACGACGCTTTTGGGGAGTGCATTGGTGAACTCCGGCTGTGAGTCCTCGGCAGGGGGGCCCGAGCCGACCACAATGGAAGAGTGGTCCACAGCGGGTGGCCTCCGTTTCGGTGATCTGGACGACCCGGACTACTCCTTCGGCGTCATGGGTGCGATCGCGGTGGCGTCCGACGGTTCCATGTTCACGGCGCACCCTCGTGAAGGCGAGATCCGCGAATGGACGGTGGACGGGAAGCCGGCGGGAAAGCTTGGGGGACGAGGCCAGGGACCAGGTGAGTTTACGGGGCTGGGCGACATCGGGCTCAGCGGGGACACCTTGTGGGCCATGGATCGACGGACGCAGCGCGTGACCTATTTCGATCCGGAGGGCAAGGTCGCTCGCACCGTTCCTCTCACCGTCGACACGCGGGGCCAGACGAGCGACCCGACACTGGGCAATCCCCGGCCCAGCGATCCGCTGCCTGACGGCACGTTCTACGGGCAACAGTCCGGCATCCTCCCGCAGATGGCGGGGCGCGACACGACCTTCATCCTCCACCTCCATCTCGATGCGCGCTCACGCGTCCTGGACACGGTGCTGGCGCAGCCCATCCTCCGGCGGGATCGCATGGCTGTCCAGCCGGCACCGGGTTCGCGCCGGTGGCTGTACGGCTCGCAGCCGTTCGCGGGGTCCCCACTCACCTCGTTCGAGCCCGGCCAGCAGGCCGTCGTGGTCGTGGATCGGCGAACGCACCAGGGTCAGGGGCTTGCCTCCTTCTCCGTGACCAAGGTGTCCATGACCGGCGACACGATCTTCCGGCGGGAGATTCCGTACGTGCCCGAACCCGTGGACCAGGAGACGGTCGATCGCGTCGTGGACGCCGACGTCCGCCAATGGTTGGCGCAACAACGCCCGGATGGCGACCTGGATCAATCAAGGCTCGAGGAACTCGCCCGGGGGGCGCTCTACGTCCCGACCTACTATCCGCCGGTATCATTTGTCGTCATGGGGCGCGACGGGACGATCTGGCTGCGGGACGAGCGCCCCACATCCGCCGAGATCGGGTGGACAGTTCTGGACAGCGATGGCCGGCCTCTGGCCCGGATTCGCCTGTCGACGATCTTCCAGATGAAGGTCGCCGATCGTGACGCAGTCTGGGGTCTAACGTCGGATCGGGCCGGAGTGTCCTATGTCATCCGCTATGATCTCAGACACGCGCCGGCGCCTGCGGATGGCACTGCGGCCGGCGCGGGTGACTCGGACGGCGAATCCCCCTGATCCGCCGCTGCCTCGGCGCCCGGAGAACCACACGTATTGGCGACCTGGGGGCAAGCACCGCTCACAAGGGACGAGCTCTCTCGGGCTTCTTCCTATCGGTCCATCCGGATGAAGCCGAGAGCATCGAGAAGCGGAGCCGCAAGCTCGATCAGCGGACGCTGCCGCAGGGTCGGAAGAGTTTGATCGTAGGTGCGGGCAATTCTCTTCCGCAGCGCAGCGGCCGAAGACACACCAAAGCGAGGATAGAGGGCCTTGAGCGAGATCTGGTTGAGGTAGACGAACAAGTGTAGGCACAGGTTCGCGCGAGCCATGTAGTCCAGCCGCACCCCCGCCTCCTTCGCGAAGCGCTCCAGGTCCCGCTGGCCCCACGCGCTCATCGCCACCAGGTCCCGCGCCACCTCGGACGGGAATCCGGCGCGTCCTGTTGGAGGCGGCCACGACGTGATCGCTGTAGCCACGACGCGCTTGAGGGGCATCCTCCAACCTGATGCCTCCACCAATTCCCCAATACGGGTGAATAAGGCAGACGAAGCGCCTTCGATGATCCGGCGCCGAAGCTGATCGTCGTCTACGCCGGCAGCGAGAAACAGTCGGCCCGCCGAGGCTCCTGAACGCCTCGCGGCCTCACGGAACCGGCTCGGGTGGGCCCGTAGAAGAAAGGGCACGCACCTCTCTCTTGCACTGTCTGCGATCTTCGACAATCCCTCCAAAGCGGTATCAGGGCCGTCGCGTCCCATGTCGAAGATGACGATGGATGCCCCAGACACGCAGGCCAGTGCCCGGTCCGGGTCGGGCATGACCTCCACCAACCACTCCCGTGGGAGGATCCTTGTGAGATCCGACTGGGAGTCGAGTCGCACGACCAAGACCTTCCCTGGGTCGCCCGGGCGTAGGCCACGATCGGTGATTCCGAGCTTCTTCAACTGTTTCCTGAGGTGTTGATGCATCCGCACCGCCGGCTATCCTCAGGGAGGGTAATCGCATCATACATGCACGTGAACGCGAGACACAAGTGTAGTGTTTATGCCGCCGTCGAAACGCCCGGGCCAGTCACCGCCCAGAGGCCGAACCCGTGTCATGCCGACCCCGGCTCCCTGGTGGAGGCCCACGGCCCGGGAAGCCTGACACGCCCGCCTGCGAGTTGCCGCGCGGCTCGCGCGTTCCACTCACCCCCTCGAAAGATCGAATCCACATCTAACACTCTCCGTCGGACGCGACATTTCTGCTTCGACCGCAACGGAGTCTCTCCGAGGCAACCAGTTGGCGCACGCAACCCCTTCAGGTAGGTGATGACGGGCGCCGCACCCGAGGAGGGTTCCTCTGGGCCCGCGTCCTCGACCGCGTAGCGCAGGACGTAGGGCACGCCCAGCTCGTCGGTGGTGACGCCCCAGACCGCGTCGCGGGTGGCGTCCAGGATGCGGAAGTCGGCGGGCGCCTGCACCCGGGCCCCGAGCCGGCCGGCGGTATCGAAGACATCCCAATCCCGCACGGGGTCGCCGGAGACCTTTTCGCGCGCCACCCACACCGTGCCGTCACGTCCTACGGTCAGGTCGCTTGCGGGAGGATAGGTGGCCGGGAGGAAGATGGTCCGGCGCAGCTCCGACTCGCTCACGGTGGGATTGGCCCAGGCCTGGATTACCGTGTCCTGAAACGCACGATCGACCGGCCGAGGGTCGTACGGCACGCGCACCGAGAACGTCGTGTCGCCGGAGAGGGCGACTCGCGTGACCCCATAGGTGGGCCGAGGGTCGTCGGGGACCACACGCCGATCCACCAGGACCACGGATCGGCCATCCGGCGCGAGCTGCCAGAGCGTCACGTCGGACCAGAGTTGTGGAAAGACCGAGACTCCCTGAATCTCTCCACCGCTGAGCTGGGTGAAGACGGCGCGGTCATGGGCCGCGTAGCGCGTCGCGATCGGCGTCGTCCGGTTCTGGCTCGGGGACTGGAGTAGGAGCGGGAAGGGGTAATCCGAGCCTTCGAGATCGGAGCCGAACGCGGCGCTGGTGGCGATCACCACGGCGTGGCCGGGGGCCAGGACGCCGGATGGCCCCTGGACACCCTCGGCGAGCCCCTGGGCCTGCTCCATGGGAAAGTCGTTCAGGAAGGTCCCGGCCGTATCGAACAGGCTGAAGCGCCGAGCCCGGTTGTCCGCGACCCACAGCGTATCCCCGAGGAACCCCATGGCCGAGACGCCGGCGAACTCACCCGGGCCGTCGCCCCTGCGACCGACCCGGCGTACCAGCTGGCCCCGGGCGTCGAATACGCGGACCTGACCATCCGGGGGCTGTGCGACCCACACCCGCCCTCCGGGACCGACGGCCAGGGTGTTCACGTTCACGAGAGCCTGCGCGGTATCGTCGAGACTGCCGATCCGCACCGCCGGCTCCGTCGCCAGGCGGCGTCGGTCGGGAGCGGACGATGTGGTGCGGTCGCCGCCGCACGCAGCCAGGAGGAGGAGCGTCGGGCCGAACAGGGCCACGACGAGCCATGGAATCGGCGCGGTCCGAGGAGGTGTGACGAATTTTCGCATCGGGCTTTCACCAAGGTCGGGACGTGTTCATGAACACACGCAAACTACGAAGACATTCGTAATAAGACCAGACATCGGGGGGATTTCCCTCATCGGGCCAGGTGCGACCGATGGGGCCCGAGGCCCGTGCCCGGAGGGCTGCCCGGGGGTGGCCCGGGACTCGCCGCTCCGGTACCTTTCGGCGTCATGGCCCTTGCCTTCTTCATACCGCTTCTGCTGGTCTCGGTGGTGGCGCACGAGGTGGCCCACGCCTGGCAGGCCCGGAGGGAAGGGGACCGGACGGCGGAGGCCCAGGGACGCATCACCCTGAACCCGATCCCGCACCTGGACCTGTGGGGGTCCTTCCTGGTGCCCGCGCTCCTCTATGTGGGAGGCGGCGTGGTCTTCGGCTGGGCCAAGCCGGTGCCCGTGGATCCCCGGAACTTCCGCAGCCACCCATGGAGTGACATTCGCGTCTCGTTGGCGGGAATCGTCGCGAATCTGATCCTGGCGTGTGCCTTCACGCTGCTCGCGGCGGGAGCCGCATGGGGCGCCGGTGCCTTCCCGGCTCTGGCCGGGGCCCTGGACATCACGCGCAGGGCCCTGTTCGACGGTATCTTCCTGAACCTGATCCTGGCCTTCTTCAACCTCCTGCCCATCCCGCCGCTGGACGGATCCCACGTGCTCTACCACCTCCTGCCACCGGGGCTCCGGGACGGGTATCGCCGCATCGGTCGCGTGGGCATCCTGCTGCTCATGGCCATCGTGTTCTTTCTGCCCGGGCTCCTGCAGACGCTCCTGAGCCCGGTCTACACGCTCATGGGCGTCGCCGACGCCTTCGTGCGCCTGTGGATCTGACCACGCCGACCACCGGGAGCCCCTTCCTGCCCAGGGAGGGGTTTCTCGTAGTGGACCTGGAGCGCTTCCAGGGTCCCCTCGACCTCCTGCTGCATCTGATTCGCACCCAGGACATCGACGTCTTCGACATCCCCATCGCCCGCATCACGGATCAGTTCCTGAAGGCGGTGAAGGGAATCCACGCCGAAGATCTGGACAACGCCGGGGAGTTCCTGGAGATGGCCGCGTCGCTGGTACGCATCAAGGCGCAGATGCTCCTTCCGCGGCACGGCGACGACGAGGACCAGGATCCCCGGGCCGAGCTGGTGCGCCGGTTGCTGGAATACGAGCAGATCCGGGAGATCGCGCAGCGCCTGGAGACCTCGGAGAGCGAGCGGGCCCGCCACTTTCCCAAGGGGTTCGTGCAGCCCCGGCCGCGCCCGGAGCCTTCGGACACCCCGCTGGAGTCCACCTGGGACGAGGTCTTCGAGGCCGCTCTGGCCGTGGAGCTGCCCGAACGGGGAGAGCGCGGGCACCGGGTGCAGCTCCGCCCCGTGGCCATGGAGACCAAGGTGGCGCTCATTCTGGAAACACTCCGGGAGGCGGCGCGCGTGGAGTTCAGTCAGCTCCTGAGGGGCCTGGAGGGGCTGCAGGCCCGGATGCACGGAGTGATGACCCTTCTGGCATCACTGGAGATGAGCCGGCGCAGGACATTGTTTCTCAGGCAAGTACGGCCTTTCAGCGAGTTGTGGCTCTACCGCCGGGACGAGGACGAGCTCGATCTCGACGGCGAGTCTGCGACGCCGTGGCTGGGGAAAGCCGCCGCCCAGGACGAACCCTCCGACGAGATGCAGGAGAATCCGTGAAGGCCAGCCAGATCGTGGAGGCCGTGCTGTTCGCCAGTGACGCACCGCTCAAGGCGGAGGAGATCGCCCGGGCCGACGAGTCGCTGGACGAGGACCGAGTCGAGGAGGCGCTGAGGGACCTGCGCTCCTGGTACGACGAGTCCGAGCGCGCCTTCCAGATCGTCGAGGTGGCCGAGGGCTACCAGATCGTGACGCGTTCCGAGTTCGCGCCCTACCTGGAGCGCTTCGACACCGTGCCCAGGCCGTCGCGCCTCTCCGGCCCGGCGCTGGAGACGCTGGCCATCATCGCCTATCGTCAGCCCATCGGCCGCATCGAGATCGAGTACATCCGGGGCGTGAGCTCGGCCGGCGTCATCCGCAGTCTCCAGGACCGCGCCCTGGCGGAGGTCGTGGGCCGGGGCGAGGGCTTGGGACGGCCGCTTCTCTACGGCACCACCTCGCGCTTCCTGGAGCACTTCGGCTTCAACTCGCTGGACGACCTTCCGCGCCCGGAGGAGCTCCCGGTGGTGCTGCGCGACCGCATCCCGCTGGGGGACGACGACGACGATGACGAGGAGCGCGAGGCCGAGCCGGCGCCGGAGCTGGCGCTGGACGGCGAGCCGGTCGAGGGCGACGAGCCAGGCGAGGAGGCCAGGACGAGCGGGGTCGACGGCGTGGCCGACGAGAGCGCGGAGGCGCCGGTCGACGAAGAAGAGCCCGTGGCCGACGCCGGCGGGAGCTGAGACCAAGGACGATGGACGGGGAGGTCCGGATCCAGAAGCTGCTGTCCCGGGCAGGGCGTGGCCTCGCGTCGCGAGGCGGAGGCGCTCATGCTGCAGGGGCGGGTCCGCGTCAACGGCCGGGTGGTGACCACGCTGGGCACCCGGATCGACCCGGAGCAGGACCGCGTGGAGGTGGACGGACGGGTGGTCGAGGAGGCGCCGGTGCGCTGGGTGGCCTACCATAAGGTGCCGGGCCTGCTGACCACGCGCGACGATCCTCAGGGCCGGGCCACCGTCTACGAGGAGCTGCCCGGCGACCTGGCCGGTCTGGGCTACGTCGGACGGCTCGACCAGGATACGGAGGGGCTCCTGCTCCTCTCCAACGACGGCGATGTGGTGCACCGCTTGCTGCACCCCTCGTCCGAGGTGGAGCGGGAGTACGAAGCGGAGGTCGAGGGAGAGCCCGCGGCGCAGGCGCTGGAGCGTCTGCGCGCGGGGGTGGAGTTGGAGGATGGCCCCGCGCGGGTGCGTCGCGTCGAGCTGCGAGGCAGGCGTCACGGGCACGCGGTGGTGGGGCTGGTGCTCACCGAGGGGCGGAAGCGGGAAGTCCGCAGGCTGCTTGCGGCCGTCGGGCATCCGGTGGTCCGCCTGACGCGGATCCGGTTCGGACCGGTGACGCTCGGGGGCCTGAAACCGGGGCGCTGGCGCGAGCTGGACCCCGCGGAGATTCGAGCGCTGAGAACGCGGGTGGCCCCATGACCGCCCGATTGGAGTCGACATGGATCTGAAGGATCGGACCGTCCTCATCCTGGGGGGCGCCGGACTG
The DNA here is from genome assembly GCA_963809895.1 of uncultured Gemmatimonadales bacterium. Lineage (GTDB taxonomy): Bacteria > Gemmatimonadota > Gemmatimonadetes > Longimicrobiales > Gaopeijiaceae > Gaopeijia. The sequence goes on from CAWELD010000003.1 coordinate 674,138, forward strand.
GTGGGCGTCGCCGTGGCCCGCCGGGTGCTGGAGCACGATGCGCGGCGCGTGATCCTCGCGTCGCTGCGCCCGGACGAAGCGCGCGAGGCCGTGGAGGCGTTGGCCAGGGAGTACCCGGACCACGCCGAGCGCCTGGAGCCCTTCTGGGGGGACATCTTCCTCCCTGACGCGCTCAAGGACCGGGACCGGGCGGCGATTCTGGGCGACGCCGAATCGCGGGCCCTGCTGGTGGACGACGTCTTCGGCGAGCTGACCCTGGAGGTGCTGGAGCGCTCGGCGCTGGGCCGGCTCCTCCTGGATGCGCGTCCGGAAATCCTGGTGGACTGCGTCAACACGGCCGGCGCCCTGGCCTATCAGAACGCCTTCGCGTCGTCGGCGGAGCTCCGCAGTCGAGCCCAGGAAGGAACGGTCGACACCGAGGCCGTGGATCGCCACCTGGCGACCCTCTACCTTCCCCGCCTCATCCGGCACGTTCAGATCGTCCTGGAAGGGATGAAGCGTGCCGAGACCGCGGTGTACGTGAAGGTGGGGACCGCCGGCACCGGCGGCATGGGGCTCAACATTCCCTTCACGCACTCCGAGGAGCGTCCCAGCCGCATGCTGTTGGCCAAGTCCTCGCTGGCCGGCGCCCACACGCTCCTGCTCTACCTCATGGCCCGCACGCCGGGCGCCCCGGCAGTGAAGGAGATCAAGCCCACGGCCGCGATCTCCTGGAAGTCGCTGGGCGTGGGGCCGGTCATGAAGGGCGGACGCCCCATGACGCGCTCCGATGCCCGGGGCCCGGTGTCCATCGCCGACGCCTTCGGTGCCGGGGCGAAGGATGCCTGGGTGCCCGTCGAGGGGCCCCTGGAGGGCGTCTTCCTCGACTCGGGCGAGAACGGTCTGTTCAGCCCCGCCGAATTCGAGACGCTCACGGCCCTGGGACTCATGGAGTTCGTGACGCCGGAGGAGATCGCCGAGAACGTGCTGCGTGAGATCCTGGCGTACCCCACCGGCAAGGACGTGGTCGCGGCGCTCGACGGTGCTACTATGGGCCCCACCTACCGGGCTGGTGTGCTGAGAAGCCAGGTCCTGGATCGCATGGACGCCCTGGAGCGGGAGCGCGGCGCCCGCTCGGTGGCCTACGAGATGCTGGGTCCGCCTCGTCTCTCGAAGCTGCTCTTCGAGGGCGAGCTGCTCAGCCAGCTCTACGAAACCCTGGAGCGCGCCGCCGATCTCGATCCCGACGAGGCCGCCCGTCGGGCCCGCGAGCTGGTGGAGTCCGACGACGATCTGCGCCAGCGGATCTGTCCATCGGGCTGCCCATCCTGCTTCCCGACGGAGAGACCGTGCTGCGGGGTGCCGAGGTCAAGGTGCCCCCCGAGGCGGGGCTGCCCGTAGGACCACCCGCGCGTCGCCGACGCCGGCTGGGTCGACCTGCGCCCGTCGAACTGGGCGCGGTGGCGGGAGCGTCTCGCCGGCCTCCGGGACGACATCGCCCGCCGGCCGGGCCTCGAGGAGGGATCCCGGGCGGACGACGACTATGGCGACGGCGAGGGCCGCCTGCGGCCCGGGCGCCTGGCCGCCTGGATCTTCCGATACGAGGACAAGGGCGAGCGGATCAAGCGATGAGCGCGGAGACCGAGGTGACCCGCGGGGGGGTTCCCGAATCTGCGGGTGGTGGATCATCCCCTCATCCGCCACAAGCTGTCGTATCTGCGCGCGCGCACGACGCCCACCAAGGAGTTCAAGGAGCTGGTAGACGAGATCGCCATGCTCATCACCTTCGAGGCGACCCGCGACCTGGCCACGGAGCCGGTGGAGGTGACCACGCCCCTGGAGCGCACGACCTGCCACCGGATCCGCGGCAAGAAGCTGGTGCTGGTGCCGATCCTCAGGGCCGGCCTGGGGATGGTGGAAGGCGTGCTGCGCCTCATGCCGGGTGCCCGCGTCGGTCACGTGGGCCTCTACCGGAACGAAGAGACGCTGGAGCCGGTGGAGTACTACTTCAAGATCCCCCCGAACCCGTCGAGCCGGGAGTTCCTGGTCCTGGATCCCATGCTCGCAACCGGAGGGATCCGCTTCGGCGGCGGTGAAGCTCCTCAAGGACCGTGGCGCCACCTCCATCCGCTTCCTCTGTCTGGTGGCGGCCCCCGAGGGCGTGCGGCGCATGCTCGAGGACCATCCCGACGTCCCGGTGCTGGCGGCGTCGCTGGACCGGCAGCTCAACGAGAACGGCTACATCCTGCCGGGTCTGGGCGACGCGGGGGACCGCTTGTTCGGGACGCGGTAGTCGGGGGTAGCGGCGCGTCGGAGCGGCCGCGCCGCCCGGCCGCTCACCCACTGGGGTCGATCTCCCGGGTGAGGCGTGCCAGCGTCTCCTCGTGGCCGGCGACGATGGCGATGTGGGACTCCGTGAGCGGCGTGTCGGGGTCGGGCACCACGTTCCACGCCTCCTGGAGCACGTCGTAGAGGGCGACCACCTGGACGCCGTGACGGGTGGGCAGGCCGAGGTCGCGCAGCGTGCGGCCTACCCAGGCATCGGGAATCGCCATCTCCTGGATCGCGTGGTCCTTTCCCAGGTGGATGTAGTCCAGCACCGTCGTGGAGGCGATGCGCCGGGCGAGGCGCTCCGCCGCCTCACGCTCCGGAAAGATCATCTCGTCGACCTCGAAGCGCTCCAGCGCGCGGGCGGCCCGGGTGCTCGCCACCTTGGCGTGGATGCGGTTCACGCCCACCTCCTTGAGCGCCAGGATGGCCATGATGCTGGCCGCCAGGTCCTCGCCGGTGCTGATGACGGCGGCGTCGGCGTCGGCGGCTCCCACGCGGCGCAACACGTCGGGGTCGGTGGCGTCACCCACCACACCCCGCGTCACGCCGTCGGCGTAGCGATCCACCAGGGTCTCGTCGAGGTCCAGGGCGATGACCTCGAAGCCCTGGGTGTAGAGCGCCTGCGCCACCCAGGAGCCGAATCGCCCGAGTCCGATCACCACGAATCGCTTCATCGTCGTCTCCAGAAATGCATCAACCCAGAATCACGTCTTCGTGCCCGTAGCGAAGCTCGGCGCCGCCGTGCCGGGCCGACACCATGGCCGCCACGATGGCCGCCGGGCCGACCCTTCCCAGGAACATGAGCAGGGTGATCACCAGGCGGCCCGGCACGCTGAGCACGGTCGTGGCGCCCATGGAGAGCCCGACGGTGCCGAATGCGCTGTGCGTCTCGAACAGGATGCGCACCAGGCCGTCGCGATTGGAGGGTCCGTGGGCCAGTGCCTCGGTGGCCATGAGCACGAACACCCCGATCCCCAGGATCGCGGCCCCGCCCACCACCAGGCCGACGCCCCGGTGCACCGATTCCCAGGGCACGGTGCGGTCGAAGATCGCCACGTGACGGCGGCCGCGCAGGCGGCTCCACAGGAGCAGCGTGAGCAAGGCCGCCGGCACCGTCTTGATTCCGCCGGCCGTGGAGCCGGGCGAGCCCCCGATGGTCATGAGAATCAGGGTGAGCACCACCGCGGGGTTGGTGAGATGGTCGTAGTTCACCGTGTTGAATCCCGCCGTCCGGGGCGTCACGGACAGGAAGACCGCGTTGAGCAGCTTCACGGGCCAGGACATGGGGCCCAGCGTGCGCGGATTGCGTGCCTCGAAGAGGAGGTACAGGAAGAATCCCGCCAGCAGGAGGACGCCGGTGGTTACCAGCACCAGCTTGGAGTGCACCGTAAGTCGACGGGTGGCCTTGCGCACGTAGCAGGCCCGCAGGTCCTCCACCACCACGAACCCCAGCCCGCCCGCGATGATGAGCGCGCTCACGGTGCCCACGGTGAGCGGTGAGGTGTTGAGGCTCACCAGCGAATCGGAGAAGGTGGAGAAGCCGGCGTTGCAGAAGGCGGAGATACTGTGGAAGACGGCGTGCCACGCGGGCGGCGAGCGCCCCGAAGCGCGTGCGCCACTCCAGCCACAACGCCGCGGCGCCGATGGCCTCGACGGTGATGGTGAGCATCAGGACGGTCCGGAGCAGCGAGCGGAAGGACACGTTGCGCAGGTAGGCGGCGTGCCCGCCGGCGGCCTCCTCCATCTCCAGGTGGCGGCCCCCCATGATGGCGATGATCAGCGTGCTGAAGGTGAGGATGCCCAGGCCACCGGCCTGGATCAGCGCCAGGATCCACGCCTGCCCCAGCGGCGTGAAGTAGGTGGCGGTGTCGACCACGATGAGGCCGGTGACGCACACGGCGCTGGTGGCGGTGAAGAGGGCGTCCACGAAGCCCAGGCCCTCACCCCGATAGAGCCCCGGGATCACCAGGAAGCCCGACGGTGCCCACGGCAATCAGGCCCAGGAAGGACAGAACGAAGAGCTGCGCCGCGCTCAGGGCCCGGCTGCCACGGGGCCGGCCGGTCTCGTGGGGCAGCGTCAGCCGCAGACGTTCTCCCAGGATCACGACGGAATCGACCCGCGCTTCAAGCCACGGCTCCCCGCGTACGCCGGCGAGCCCAGGTCTCGGGGAGGAAGAGGAGGAGGACCGTGTAGATCTCGAGGCGTCCTGCGAGCATGAGGAAGGTCAGGATGCCGTGAGCCGGCGCCGGCATCCAGCCGTAGTGCTCGGTGGCGCCCACGTTGCCCAGGCCGGGGCCGATGTTGCCCACGGTGGCGGCGCTGGCGCCCAGTGCGGTGACCAAGTCCATGCCCAGGAAGGTGAGGGCGATGGCGCCGGCGAGAAAGAGGAGCAGGTAGAGCATCACGAAGCCGATGACGTTGGCCAACACGTCTTCGCCGACCACGTGACGCCCCACCCGCGCCAGGAACACGGCCCGGGGATGCAGGTGCTTGCGCAGCTCGAGCCAGCCCTGCTTGAGCACCAGGAGCACGCGTACCGCCTTGATGGAGCCTCCGGTGGAGCCGGCCATCCCTCCGACGAACATGAGCGCGAACAGGATCATCTGGGCGGCCGGCACCCACTGCTCGTAGTCGGCGCGTGATGAATCCCGTGGTGGTGACCACCGAGGTCGCCTGGAAGAGGCCGTCCCGGAGCGCCCGCTCCATGCCCGCTCCATTCAGCGCGTAGGTGCCCGCGGACAGGTTGATGGCCGTCAGCACCAGGCCTCCGCCGAGCACCACGGCGGTGAAGAAGCGCCATTCATGGTCCCGGAAGTAGTCCAGCTTTCCGGTGGCAGCCCGGAAGTGCAACGCGAAATTCACGCCGGCGAGGTACATGAAGACGATGGTCACGTACTGGAGATAGGCCGACGGATACGCGCCCAGCGAGGCCGTGCGCGTGCTGAATCCCCCCGTGGCCAGGGTGCCGAAGGTGTGGGTGACGGCGTCGAAGAGCGTCATGCCGCCGGCGAGATAGAGCGCCGTCTGGATCACCGTCAGCCCCACGTAGACCAACCACAGGAGCTTGGCCGTCTGCGTGATCCGCGGGCGTAGACGCTCCGGCGTGGGCCCCGGGACCTCGGCGCGGAAGAGCTGCATCCCGCCCACGCCCAGGAAGGGCAGCACCGCGATCACCAGCACGATGATCCCCATGCCCCCGAGCCAGTGGGTCAGGGAGCGCCAGAAGAGGATGCCGTGGGGCAGCCGCTCGATGTTGTCGAACACGGTGGCGCCGGTGGTGGTGAACCCCGACATGGACTCGAAGAGCGCCGCCCAGAAGGAATGCAGCACGCCGGTCCACAGGTAGGGCAGGGCACCGGCCACGGCGGTGCCGAGCCAGGCGAAGGTCACGATGAGGTAGCCTTCGCGGGGGGTGATGTCTCCCTCCACACCGGTCAGGCGCCAGACGACCCCGCCCACGGCGGTCGTCACCAGCCCCGAGAGCAGGATGCCGGTGGCGTCGCCCTCGCCGTACCCCAGCGCCACGAGCCACGCCAGGCCCATGGCGATACCGACGAAGACCAGGAGGAGGCCCACGACGTTGAGGACGTGCCGGAAGGACATCACACGCCCGCACGCATGTCGAGATGCCGGAGCGCCGGAGTCATGCGAACTGGCGCTCGATCTCGGAGATGGCTTCGGGCAAGCGCGAACACGATCACCTCGTCCCCGACGAGAATAGCGTCGTCGCCGCCGGGGATCAGGATCTCACCGTCGCGGAGGATGGTTCCCACCAGGGCGCCGGCCGGGAAGTCGAGATCCCGAAGGAGGCGGCCGGCCACCCGGGCGTCGGGCCCCACCGCGAACTCGATGGCCTCGGCCTCGATGCCCTTGAGCGCCGCGACCGTCATCACCCGGCCCCGGCGCACGTAGCGCAGGATCGCGTTGACCGTGGACATGCGGGGAGACACGGCGGCGTCGATGCCCACCTTGGGCACGATGGGCAGGTAGTCGAACTTGTGGACCATGCTCACCACCTTGCGGGCGCCCACGGTCTTGGCCAGCAGAGAGGCCAGCAGATTCGTCTCGTCGTGCCCGGTGCAGGCGACGAAACCGTCGATCCCGGCGACGCCCTCCATCTCCAGGAGCTCCAGGTCGGTGGCGTCGGCGTGGAGCACCAGCGAGCGTGGCAGGCGCTCGGCCAGCTCCAGGCAGCGCCGGCGGTCGTGGTCCAGGATGGTGCATTCGATCCCGTGCTTCTCCAGAAGCTCGGCCAGGTATTCGCCCTCGGCGCTGCCGCCGGCGATCATCACCCGGCGCAGCGTGAAGCGCTCGTAGCCCGCCAGGGGAGGGATGGCGGCCACCTCCTCGGTGGGCGCGAGAGTGTAGATCTGATCGCCGGCCTCGATGCGGTCATTACCCCGGGGGATGATGGTGCGGTCGTTGCGCACGATGGCGACGGTCACGTACCGGAACTCGCGCAGCTCCTGGCCGAGCTCGGCAAGCGTCTTCCCGGCCACCCGAGCGCCCTCCCGCACGCGGAGACCGAGGAGTTGCACCCTGCCGTCGGCGAACTGCGCCACGTCGGTGGCCGCGGCGCTCTGCAGGAGCTGGTAGGTCTCGAACGCGCACTCCCGCTCGGGGTTGATGAGGAGGTCGATGCCCAGCGCCTCGCGCGACAGCACGCTCCCGGGCTGGTAGTACTCCGGGTTGCTGATCCGGGCGATGGTGTAGATTCACCCCCATGCGGCTGGCGGCCAGGCAGGAGATGAGGTTCACCTCGTCGGTGCTCGTCACGGCCAGGAGGAGGCGCGCGCCCCGGATGCCGGCCCGCTCGAGGACCGGAAGCGACGCCCCGTTGCCCACCACGGTCATCACGTCGAGTTGCTGCCCGGCGAACTCGGCCCGCTCGGGATCGGCCTCGATGAGGATGACGTCCTGGTTCTCTTCGGACAGGCGCTGCGCCAGGTGGAATCCAACCTCGCCGGCGCCGACGATGAGGACTTTCATGCGCGTCGTTGAGGGGGGGCGCGGGGGGCCGCCGGGCTCCCGGTGAAGGAGGGCGGCGACGGGAGTTCGGGAAAGCTAGACACGCCGCCCGTGGCGGGCAAAGGTCCGGGGAACTCCGGCGAGGTTCGGGGGCACCATAGATGAGACCCTTCCCTCCACTTGCCGTCGGGGCAGGTGTCCCGGCGGGCCGACGCGGAGAGTGTCCTCATGATGACCCATCAGCGCCTCGTGGAACTGTACCGGGATCTCAAGGATCAACCGGTGCTCAGCGTCTACATGGACGTGGACCAGCACGATCCCGCCGAACGCGACGCGTGGCGCCGCCGCCTGGAGCGCGCGGTGGCGGAGGTGCGGCGGCAGGCGGAGACGGCGGGCAACGGGCATGGCGTGGACGCGTTCGACGCCGCGTGGGCCCGGCTGCGAGGGGAGCTGCAGAGCTTCGACGGCTTCCTCCCGGGCCGCGGATGGGTGGGATTCGCCACCCGTGACGACGTGCGCTACGCGGAGGCGCTGCCCGTGCCCATGCCGGACCTGGTGCGCTGGGAGCAGGGGATTCGCGCGGCGCCCTACGTGCGCGGGCTCAAGCAGCTTCGGCCGGTCGTGGTGGTGCTCGCCGATCGACAGCGCGCCCGTCTCCTGATCTATCGTGACGGCGAGATCCGGGAGCCCGAGGACCTGCGGGCCGACACCGCGCTCGGTGACCTGAGCGACGTGAACATGGGTAAGCGCGGTGCCAGGACCACGGGCATCCGGGGCGCCACCTCGACGGACCAGGCCCAGCGCCTGCTCGAAGTCAGCTCGGAGCGCATGTGGAAGGCGCTGGGGCAGCGCGTGTCGGAATACGCGGGCTTCAACGGTTATGTGGTGCTCGGGGGGACCCCGGAGACCGTGAGCAGGCTCGCAGGCTATCTGCCCGAGAGCTTCTCGGACCGGATTCTCGAGCGCCCCTCGCTCCATCTGGCGATGACGCCGGCGCAGGTCCTGGAGGCTGCCGAACAGGCGGCCCGTGAGCTCACCGAGGCCCGGCTGGAGGTGTCGGTGGACGAGGTGGTGGACCGGGCCCGGAGCGGCGGCCGGGCGGTCCTGGGCCGGCAGGGGACCGAACGGGCGCTGCGTGAGATGCGGGTCGATCTCCTCCTGCTTTCGCGCGGGTTCATCGACGCCCACCCCGACTTCGCCGACCGCTGCGTCGGCACGGCGCTGGCGCAGGACGCCTCGGTGGAAGAGGTGCCCGGCGAGGGCGCCGCGCGCCTGGACGCCGAGGGAGAGGGGATCGGCGCCCGGTTGCGCTACCGGCTGGACGTCGACGGCGCCTGACCCGGGGACGAGGGAACCCGTTAGATTTCCCTCCATGGAGCCACATCTCGACTTCGAGATCCAGGCGCAGCCGGATGACGTGACGTGCGGTCCTACCTGTCTGCACGCCGTCTACCGCTATTACGGTGATGACGCCCGCATCTCGGATCTGATCCGCGAGGTGACGGTCCTGGAAGACCGGGGCACCCTCGCCGTCTACCTGGCGTGCCACGCGCTGCGCCGGGGATACGACGCCACGCTCTGGACGTACAATCTGGAGTTGTTCGATCCCTCCTGGTTCCCGGTGGGGCCCGAGGGCTTGGCCTCCAAGCTGCGGGCTCAGGCCGCGGTAAAGCACGAGGGGAGGCTTCAGGTGGCCACCGAAGCCTATCTGGAGTTCCTGGAGCTCGGAGGCCGGGTCGAATACCGTGAACTGACGCCCGACCTGATCCGCGGGCCCCTGAGGCGGGGGCAGCCGATCCTCACCGGGTTGAACGCCACCTACCTCTACGGGTGCGCCCGGGAGATCGATGAAGGCCGCATCGAGTACGACGACATTCGCGGGACCTCCATGGGCCACTTCGTGGTGTTGCACGGCTACGATCCCGACACCCGCGAGGTCCTGGTGGCGGATCCGCTCCGGGACAACCCGCGCTACACGGGGCAGCGCTACCGTGTGACGGTGCACCGGCTGCTGGGCGCCATCCTGCTGGGCGTGCTGACCTACGACGGTAGCCTCCTGGTGCTGGAGCCCCCGGAGGTCGGGGGCGAGACCGCGGGACGGAGCTGGCCATGAGGGCGTTGGTGGTCATGGAGAGCCCGTCGCGCTGGCCCCTGGAGCTCGAAGGCGCCGAGGTCGTCCCCGCCCGTGCCTATCTCACGGAGCCTCGCTATTCCGAGTTGCGCCGGGCGACGGTCTACAACCTGTGCCGGGACTATTCGTACCAGAGCATGGGGTACTACGTCTCCCTCCTGGCCCAGGCCCGGGGGCACCGCCCCCTGCCGTCGGTGGCCACGCTACAGACGCTGTCCAGCGCCGCGGCCGTGCGCACCGCGGCGCAGGACCTGGACGACCGCATCCGGCGGAGCCTCGCCGCCACGCCGGGGCCGACCTTCGAGCTCCCCATCTATTTCGGCCGCACGCCCGTCGAGGGTCAGGAGCGGCTGGCTCGCGCCCTGTTCGCGCTCTTCCCCGCGCCCCTCCTTCGGGCGCGCTTCGCCTTCGACGACGACGACCGCGCCTGGGAGCTCCGCAGCCTGCGCCCCATTCCGGCCCGGGACGTGCCGGACGGCGACCGGGATTTCGTGGCGGCCCGGGCTCGCGAGCACGTCCGGCATCCCGAGCGGGAAGGCACCTCGCCTCGCAAGGAGACGCGCTACGACCTCGCCATCCTGTGGTCGCCGGACGACGACGACGCCCCCTCCGACGAACGCGCCATCGCCCGCTTCCGGCGGGCCTGCGACGGTGTGGGAATCGGCACCGACATCGTGGATCGGGAGGACATCGGCACCCTGGCCGAATACGACGCCCTCTGGATCCGTGAGACCACCCAGGTCAATCACCACACCTACCGTTTCGCCCGCCGCGCCGCCGCCGAGGGGCTGGTGGTGATCGACGACCCCGAAGCCATCATCCGCTGCTCCAACAAGGTCTATCAGACCGAGCTGTTCCATCGGCACGGCGTACCCTTGCCTCCGACCCTGGTCGCGCACCGGGACAACGCCGGCGAGGTCCTTGCCGCCGTGGGTCTGCCCTGCGTGCTCAAGCGCCCCGACGGATCCTTCTCGCGAGGCGTGGTCAAGGTGGCCACCGAGGCCGAGCTGCGAGCGACGTTGACGGAGCTGCTGGAGGAATCGGAGCTGGTGGTGGCCCAGGGCTGGGTACCCTCGGAGTTCGATTGGCGCATCGGGGTGCTGGACCGCAAGCCCCTGTTCACTGCCCGCTATCACATGGCGCGGGGCCACTGGCAGATCATTCGCCAGCAGGAAGGAAAGCAGGCGCGCTACGGCAAGGTGGAGGCCGTGGCGCTGGACGCCGCGCCCGAAGGCGTGGTGTCCACCGCCGTGCGGGCTGCCTCTCTGATCGGCGATGGCCTCTTCGGGGTGGACCTCAAGGAGGTCGACGGTCGCTTCCTGGTCATGGAGGTGAACGACAACCCCAACATCGAGGCTGGCTACGAGGACACGGTGCTCAAGGACGACCTCTACCGGGCCCTGGCACGCTGGTTCCTGGACCGACTCGAGGCTCGCGGCCGGGGGACGGCGTGAGCGGGGGTGACGACGTGGGGGCTCAGGGTCCAGCGCGCGCGGGGGCCGTGATGGTTCCGGGAACCCGTGTTCCGGTACGAGCGTCGTACCTCGCCGAGCGCATCGACCCCGCCACGAGCGAGAGCCGTCGCGTCGGCGCCCGCCGGCCCACACTGGTGGACCTGGGCGACGGCCGCTGGGCGGTGACCTTCCGGCACGGCGCGGTGGTGACCTTCGGGATGAGCGACGCCGAGGAGGCGAGCTTCGTGTCGGGCCTGGGAGCCCGCTTGGTGGACCCCATCGCCACGCCCGAGGTGGAGGAGGCGGACCTGGTGGTCACGGGGAGCGAGGAGGGACCCGAGCCCGACGCCATCCGGGTTCGTGACCTGTCGGCCGGGCGGCTGCTGGTGGTGGCCGAAGTACTGGCCCGCAGCGCGGCCCTGGCCTACCACGAGGGCCGGATCGCCGAGGCCTTCGATCGCATGGAGCCGCTGGCCGAGCGCCTGCGCACGGGGCACCGCCCCGCCACCGGCGCGCGCGCCCTCCTTCGCCAGCTCGGCGACGCCCTCCTGACCCAGACCCGGACGGTCGGGCGCGTGGAGATCGCCGACAAGCCCGAGGTGTTGTGGGATCGTCCGGAGTTGGAGCGTCTCTGGGAGCGGTTGTCGGTAGAGTACGAGCTCAGCGAGCGCGACCGGTCCCTGGCCCGCAAGCTCGAACTGGTCTCGCACGTCACGAGCACTCTCTTCGACCTGCTCCAGGAGCGCCAGGTGCTCCGGGTGGAGTGGTACATCGTGGTGCTCATCCTCGTCGAGATCTTTCTGACGCTCTGGGGCATGTTCGTCGGAGGTTGACCCCACGGCCCGGGCCGCCGCACGTTGACCCCCCTCGGTTTCACCTTCGCCCCGGGATTCCATGCTCGACGCACTCCAGATTCGCTGCCAACCCCTCGCCTTCCTCCTCGTGGCCACCCTTGTGCCCCTGCGGGCGGCCGCGCAGGACCACCGGCTCCCGGTGGACACCATGGTGGTCACGGACCACGAGGTGACCATCGAAGGCCAGCAGGTGCCCTATACGGCCGAGGTCGGGACCCAGCCCGTCTTCGGCGAAGACGGCTCTCCCATCGCCTCGCTCCTCTATACCTACTACGAGCGCACCGACGTGCAGGACCGCGTGTCGCGTCCGCTGGTGATCTCGTTCAACGGTGGGCCCGGGTCGGCGTCGGTGTGGATGCACATCGGCTACACGGGGCCGCGCCACGTGATCATCGACGCCGAGGGTTTCCCCATCCAGCCGTACGGCGTGGAGGACAACCATCATTCGATCCTGGACGTGGCCGACATCGTCTACGTGAATCCCGTGAACGTGGGCTTCTCGCGGATCGTGGGCGACGCGGAGCGGTCGCAGTTCTTCGGTGTCAACGAGGATATCGCCTACCTGGCCGATTGGATCGGGACCTTCGTCAGCCGCCACGCCCGCTGGCGCTCACCCAAGTTTCTCATCGGCGAGAGCTACGGCACCACGCGCGTGTCCGGGCTCGCCGAGGCGTTGCAGGCGAACCAGTGGATGTACCTGAACGGCGTCGTCCTGGTCTCGCCCACGGGTCTGGGGGTGGACCGGCAGGGGCCGGTCGGCGAGGCCCTGGCGCTGCCCAACTTCACGGCCACCGCATGGTACCACGACGCTCTGGAGCCCGGGCTCCAGGAGCGGGACCTGGAGGAGATCCTGCCGGAGGTGGAGCGCTTCACGCTGGACACCTTCCTTCCCGCGCTCGCCCGTGCCGGGTCGCTCACGGATGCCGAGCGCCAGGAGGTGGCCGACCAGGTTGCGCATTGGGCCGGCGTTTCGGCGCAATGGGTGCTCGATCACAACCTGCGTCCGTCGGTGGGGGAGTTCCGGAAGGAGCTCCTGCGCTCGCGAGGGCTGACCGTGGGCCGTCTGGACGCCCGCTACCAGGGGATCGATCGTCGGGACGCCGGTGAGTCCTACGACTACGACCCGGCCCTGACGGCCTGGAACCACGCCTTCGCTCCGGCCATCAACTACTACATGCGCCAGGAGCTCGGCTTCGACACCGACCTCCAGTACTGGATCTTCGGGCCGGTGAATCCCTGGAACCGCAACGGGGACCAGACCGGCGAGAACCTTCGCCAGGCCATGTCGGAGAACCCGTACCTGCACCTGTTCGTCCAGTCGGGGTATTTCGACGGAGGCACGGACTACTTCAGCGCCAAGTACACCATGTGGAACCTGGACCCGGCGGGGCGCCTCCAGGATCGCATGCGCTGGAAGGGGTACCGGAGCGGGCACATGATGTACCTGCGCGCCGAGGACCTCGCCCAGGCCAACCAGGACATCCGGGACTTCATCCGGTGGTCCATGGAGGCGGTGGAGGGTCCGGCACGCTACTGAACCCGGCACCCGGGGGAGTGACGATGGCACGGGCACGGTCATGGATCCTGATACTGCTCCTGTCCGGCGTCACCACACCCGGACTCCGAGCGCAGGCGCCGGACGACCCGGTCTCCGAGGCCATCCGCCTCCGCCTCGAGCAGCTGAGGGAGCAGGGCGAGATGGCGCTCGCCGGGGTGGCGCTGGATGCGCGCTCGGGACTCGCGGAGCTCTACGAGCTGCGAGGGTTTCGGCCGCTCTGGACCAGCGCCGACCGGAGCGAGGCCCTGCGCCGGTTCGTGCATGGCGTGGAGGCCGACGGGCTCCGGCCCGCCGACTACCACGCCGGGGTCCTGGACGCGGCGGCACGGATCGGGGGATCCCTCGATGCCGAAGACGCAGCCGAGTTGGATCTTCTTCGCACCGATGCCTTCATCCGCGTCGCTCACGACCTTCACGGCGGACGCGTGGATCCCTCGGTCCTGGATCCCACCTGGCACGTGGACCGCGCTGGCGGCGCACTCTCTCCCGAGGCGCTGGACAGCCTGGCGTCCCAACCTTCGGTGTTGCGAGCGCTGGACTCGTTGCGTCCGCAACATCCCATCTATCGCGGGATGATGCAGGCGCTCGAACGGTACCGGCGACTTGCGTCCGACGGTGGCTGGCCGCGGCTCCCCGATTCGCTCTTCCTGGGGCCGGACTCGGTGGGACCCGAGGTGGAGGTGCTGCGACGGCGGCTGGTAGTGGAGGGGTTCCTGCCCCCGGGATCCCGAGGATCCCAGACGTACGATGCGCGCCTCGAGGATGCGGTGAAGGCCTTCCAGCACCTTCGGGGCCTCAACGAAGACGGCGTCGTCGGGCCCAGTACCGTCAGCGCGCTGAACGTGCCCGCGGCGGCGCGGGTCGAGGCGTTGCGCGTGAATCTCGAGCGGGCTCGCTGGGTGCTGCGCGAGCTTGAGGATACGGCGGTGGTGGTGAACATCGCCGGCCAGAAGGTCTACGTTCTGGAGGGAGACTCGGTGGCCCTGGAGATGCGGGCCGTGGTGGGCAAGGGGTACACGCGCACGCCCGTCTTCTCGGCCGCCATGCGCTATCTGGTCCTGAATCCCACCTGGACCGTGCCCAGGAGCATCAATGGTGAGATCCTCTCGCACATCCGTCGGGACCCCGGCTACCTCGCTTCTCAGGGATTCCAGATCCTGGACGCGGCGGGAGAGGAGGTGGATCCCGACTCGGTGGACTTCGGACGGTACAGCGGCGCCAGCTTTCCCTTCGTATTCCGCCAACGCCCCGGGCCCACCAACGCCCTCGGGCGAATCAAGTTCATGTTCCCCAACACCTACAACGTCTATCTGCACGACACGCCCGAGCGGAGCCTCTTCCAACGTGAGGAGCGGACCTTCAGCCACGGCTGCATTCGCGTGCAGGATCCCATGGCGTTGGCGGCGGTGCTGCTGGGCCCCGAGAGCATGGCCCGGGCCCGTGAGGCGCTGGCGGGCCGGGAGACGCTGACGTTGGACCTGCCGGTACCCCGGCTCGTGCTCGTGCTCTACTGGACGGCAGCCGTGGACCTCGACGGGGACGTGCACTTCTACCGCGACGTCTACGGACGCGACGGCGCCCTCCTGGAGGCGCTGGACGCTCCCGAGCCTCAGTCGTCGTCGACGTCGGGGAGCACGCCGGCTTCGCGGTAGGTCATCAGCTTGCGGTACAGCGTGCGGCGACTGATGCCCAGCGTCCGGGCCGCCAGGCCCTTCTGCCAACGGCAGCGCTCCAATACCTGGAGGATGTACTCCTGCTCCAGGTGGGCCAGATCCCAACCCTCCTCGTGGGCCTTCTCGGTGAGTCCCGTTTCGGCACTGTCCAGCGCCGTTCGGGGCTCGAAGCGCAGGGGCTCCCCGTCTCCGGCCATGATCACCGCACGCTCCATGGTGTTCTCCAGCTCGCGCACGTTTCCGGGCCACGAGTAGGCCATCATGCGGGAGAGCGTCTCGTGCGGCAGCTCAGGCGGATCCAGACCGTGCTCTTCGGCGAAGCGAAGACGGAAGTAGTTGGCCAACAAGGGAATGTCTGTCGGCCGTTCACGTAGAGGTGGAACTTCCACCGGGAACACGTCCAGACGGTAATAGAGGTCCTCCCGGAAGCGCCCCTCCCGGACCAGCGCCGCCAGGTCGGTGTTGGTGGCCGCGATGAGCCGGAAATCCACGGCCACCGGCGTGCGGGAGCCGATGCGCTGAACACGCCGTTCCTGGAGCACCCGCAGGAGCTTGACCTGGATGTCCTCGGAGAGGGTGCTCACCTCGTCCAGGAAGAGGGTGCCGCCTGCCGCCTCCTCGATGAGGCCCGGCCGGCTCTGCACGGCGCCGGTGAAAGACCCCTTCATGTGCCCGAAGAGCTCCGACTCCAGCAGGGTGTCGGGAAGCGCCGAGCAGTTGACCGCCACGAAGGGGCGGCGGGACCGGTCCGAGAGGTCGTGGATGGCGTGCGCCACGAGCTCCTTCCCGGTGCCGGTCTCCCCGACGACGAGCACCGTGGCACGCGTGGGGGCGACGCGCTCGATGGTGCGGAAGAGCCTGCGCATGGCCGGGGACCGCCCCACCAGGTCGCGTAGGCGATCCGAGGTCGCCAGGCGGCGGAGCTCGGCCACTTCGCGTCGCAGGGCCGCGTCTTCCGCGGCTCGCGACACCAACAGGAGGAGCTCGTCTTCCTTGAAGGGCTTCCGGATGTAGTCCCACGCGCCGAGCTTCATGGCCTCCACCGCGGATTCCACCGTGCCGAAGGCCGTCATCACGATGAAGCGGGCGTCGGTGCGCACGGACGGAAGCGCCGCGAGCACGTTCAGTCCGCTGAGGCGGGGAAGCTGGAGATCGAGGAGGACCACGTCGAAGGACTCCTGGTCCAGAGCCTTCAATGCTTCCTCTCCGTCGTCCACAGCCGTGACGCGGTAGTGGACCTCCTCGAGGACGTCGCTGACAAGCGACCGGATGGTGGCGTCGTCCTCGACCACCAGGACGCGGCCCGCGGACGGTGCCGTGCGGGGGTCGTCGGGTGCGGCGAAGTCGGACCTCGGCTGGTGATCGCGGACTCGCACGGGCTCTGCCGGAGTGCGCACCCTGCCTCCTGCGTTGGGTGGACGTCTGGACACCTGAGACAATCTGTCCCCGTTGCGCGCCCGGAGACTGTCGGGTGGGGGAGGGTGGCCGGTGTGGGGAAGCTCCCCACAGCCGATGCCGGGGCCGGGACGACAGACGCGCTGCCCGAGTCGGCCATACTCTCCTTGTGGAGCTTCTGCGCAGATCCACGGGCGGAGACACCCATGAACGGGTCCGGCACCGATCGGCGCCCCTGGCGGCGTGCCGATCCGAAACGGCGCATGGCGGCGGCGGGCCTGGTCCGCACCGTGGCCGAGGTCGCCAACGCCGCCACCTCTCTGGAGGACGGTCTCGCCGGCGTCCTCCCGATCCTCTGCAGGCACCTGGGCTGGCCGGTCGGCCACGCGTTTCTCGTCGAGGGCGACACCCTCCGCTCCACGGATCTCTGGTACCTGGAAGGCGATCCCGCGCGCTTCGAGCGATTCCGCGAGCGCACCGGTGCCACGCCGGGGTGCCCCGACGCCTGCCTGGTCGCGGGAGTCGTCCACAGTGGCCGCGCCTCGTGGATCCCCGACGCGCGCACCGAACCGGGCCTCCTTCGCGCCGGATCGGACGCTGTCATCCGTAGCGGGCTACTTTTGCCCGTCCGGTGTGACGGTGAGATACCGGCGGTGCTGGAGCTGTGGGCCGACGAGGTGGTGGAGCGTGAGGCGGAGATCCTGGAAGTCATGGAGGCCGTGGGGACCCAGCTCGGCGTGGTGGCACTCCGTGAGCGGTCCCGGGCGTTCCTGGAGGCGTCGGAGGCCCGTCTGGGAGAGATCCTGGACATTTCCGCGGATGCGGTGCTCGCCCTGGACTCCGAGGGTCGGATCGCACTGTTCAACGCGGGCGCTGAAGCCACCTTCGGATACTCCCGGGAGGAGGTCCTGGGGGAGCCTGTGGAGCGCCTGGTGCCCGATGGGCTGCGAGACACCCGTGCGGAGGGAGTGCGGGCCGTCGTCTCGGCCGACCAGGACTCCGGATCCGTCGTGGGCGGGCCGGGGCTGGACCTCCGGGGCCGCCACCGCGACGGGCACACCTTCCCGGTCAAGGCCCGGATCGCGCGGGTCACGGGCCCGCCTGATCCACTGTACGCCGTGGTCCTGCGCGACGTCACCGAAGAGCGTCGGGTCGCGGCGATCCAGCGAGCGCTGGCTGAGGCGGGTGAGGTCTTCGCGTCGTCGTTGGACGCGGTCGAGACGGTAAGGGGCGTCGCTCGAGTGGCGGTGGGGCATCTTGCCGAGTGCTGCGGAATCTACCTGTTCGACGAGACGGGCGGCGTCGAGCGGGTGGAGTTCGCCTGCGCCGAGGGAGGCGCCGGCGATTGCCACCTCGCCCGAGGGTGGCGGGCGTCCGAGGCGACGTCGCGCCTCGTGTCGGGCAGTGCGGGGGGCGCTCCCGTGCTCCTGACCCGTGACGAGACGCGGAATCTGCTCGGGAGTGACTCGGGAGCAGTGGGTACGGTCCTTCTGGTGCCCGTGATCGCGCATGAACGCCCGCTGGGCAGCATGGTCTTGATCCGGCGGGCGGGTCGGGAGTCCTTCGGGGACGGTGAGGTGGAGTTGGCCACGGAGCTGGCCCGTCGGACCGCCATCGCCCTGGAGGCGGCCGAGCTCTTCCAGACCACCCGGCGGGCGGTGCACACCCGCGACGAGATCCTGGGGATGGTGTGCCACGACCTGGGGACGCCGGTGAGTGCAGTCGCCATGGTGGTGGACCGGCTGCTGCGTCAGGCGCCCGAGGACGACCGGCGCGTACGCACACGGAGCTATCTGGAGGGGCTTCGCACCTCGGTGAGCCAGATGGAGCGGCTGATCCGCGACCTGCTGGACGTCCGCCAGATCGAAGCGGGGCGCTTCGTGGTCGAGCCCATCGCGCAGCCTCTGAACCCGATTCTGTGGGCTGCGGTGTCGGGGATGGAGGCGCGGGCGGGCCAGGACGCGGTCGAGGTGCTCAGCCCGGACGATGGGCTGCGCGTGCGGGCGGACCGGGACCGGCTGATTCAGCTCCTCTGGAACCTGCTCAGCAACGCACGGCGCGTGTCGCCCCCCGACAGCCCCGTGCGCGTGGAGGCCATCGAGGCTGGCGACGAGGTGGTGATCACGGTTCTGGACAGGGGCCCGGGCATTCCTCCCGACCAGGTCCCGTACCTCTTCGACCGCTTCGCCCAGGCGCGCAGGGTTCGGCGCGTGGGTGCCGGGCTGGGGCTCACCATCGCCCGCGAGATCGCCGAGGCCCACGGCGGTCGGATGTGGGTGGACACCGAGGTGGGGGTGGGGAGCGCTTTCCGGTTCACCCTTCCTCGGGTGCGTCCCCAGGCGCTCGAACGGGTTCCGCGTCCCAAGGCGGTGGCTGGACGAAACGACCCATCACGGGTCAGGCGCCGGGGACGGAACGACCCTCGGTAGCCGGGAGGGCCCTTCATGGAGACGACGAACGGCCTGGCGACACGGCGTTCCGCGTCGGTCGGACCCGCCGGAGTTCTGGCACGATCGGTGCACTCAATACGCGCACAGGCTCGCCGACCCGGTGAGGTCGCCCTGGTCGACGACGAGGTCCTCGGGAGTCTGACTCCGAGACCCGGTTGCGAGCGCGCCGGTCGCAACGCCGCCTTCTCGGAAGAGGAGGCCACCTGACCTCGTTGGAGGAAGGGCAAGACAGACCGATCAGGCCGCCGCACGCGACGGTGTCAGACCGAGCGGATCGGTAGATCGCCGGCGGTTGGAAGCCCTCGGGGGATGCGTGAACGAACCCGGGGGCTTCCTTCGTTGTGGTCAGGGCGGGCGACGCACTCCCGTGGCGGGGCGCTTGCCCCCAGTGAGTGGTCCGCGTCAGTTGAGGAACATCGCTCGCCGCGCGCGGGCCAATCCCTCCTCGCTTCGCGTTGTCGTGGCTACGATTCCTCCCACCTCCTCCGCTTCGGCACCGGGGCCACCCCCGGCGCACCGCATGCCGCGACTCCCCAGGACCGTATGGGCTCTCGGCGTGGTGAGCCTGCTGACCGATCTGGCCAGCGACATGGCGTATCCGGTCCTGCCGGCCTTTCTGGTCGGGACGTTGGGAGCCACGGCCGTGGCCGTGGGGCTGATCGAGGGTGTGGCCGAGGCCACGGCCTCGCTCTTCAAGCTCGTCTCGGGCCGGCTGTCGGACCGGGTGGATCGGCGCAAGCCACTCGTGGTGACGGGCTACGGCCTGTCGGGGCTGGTGAAGCCGCTTCTGGCCCTGGTCACGGGCCCGTGGCAGGTGCTGGCCGTGCGCTTCGCGGATCGCACGGGGAAGGGGATTCGCTCGGCGCCGCGAGATGCGCTGCTGGCGGCGCACGCCCGTGGCGTGGGCCCCGGACGCGTATTCGGGCTGCACCGCAGCATGGATACCGCAGGGGCCATTGTCGGGCCTCTGGTGGCCACGGTCGTGCTGGCCCTGGCCCCGGGCCGCTTCCGGCTCCTGTTCGCCCTGACGCTGGTGCCGGGTCTGCTGGCCTTGGCGGTGCTGGTGGCCTTTGTCCGGGAAAGGCCCTATCGGCCACCGAGGGAGCCCGCCA
The DNA here is from genome assembly GCA_963809895.1 of uncultured Gemmatimonadales bacterium. GTDB lineage: Bacteria > Gemmatimonadota > Gemmatimonadetes > Longimicrobiales > Gaopeijiaceae > Gaopeijia. The sequence continues at coordinate 694,044 of CAWELD010000003.1, forward strand.
CCACGGCTGCGGTGGAATCGGACCGGCAGGAGCCGCGCCCGGCGGATCGCAGCCGTGTGCGCGACGTGCTCCGGCGGGAGCTGGTGGTCATCCTGATCATCACCGTGGTGTTCTCGGCCGGGAACTCCAGTGACGCCTTCCTTCTCCTGAGGGCCCAGGATCTGGGGGCCCCTGCCGGCCGACTCCCGCTGCTGTGGATGGTGCTCAACGTCGTGTATGCCTCCACGGCGTGGTGGGCGGGCCTGTGGAGTGACCGCATCGGACGTCGTGCGGTCCTGGCGCTGGGCTTCGCGGTGTACGCGGGCACGTACCTTCTGCTGGCGAGTGGCACGGCGACCTCGGGACTCTGGGGCGTCTTCGCCCTCTATGGGCTCTACTTCGGCCTCACCGACGGTGTGCTGCGCGCGGCCGTCGCCTCGGCGGCGCCCCGAGCGCTGCGGGGGACGGCCTTCGGGATCTACCACGCCCTCACCGGTGTCACGCTGCTCGGCGCCAGCCTGCTCGCCGGCTTCCTGTGGGAGCGAGTCGGGCCGCATGCGCCCTTCGTGGTGGGCGCGGCGACGGCCGGGGTGAGCGCGGTGCTGTGTCTCGTCCTGCTGCGGCCCCCCCGCTCGGAAGCCGAGGCCGTCGGCGCCTGAGCGGGTCCGGATCCGGTATATTGGGAGCGCAGCCTCGCGACCGCTCACCGCGCCCCTGCCATTTGCCATGCCGAACCGCCGTTCCCGCAGGAAGAAGAAGCGTTCGGACAACACTCGCCCGGCCCCCGACGGCAAAGGGCGTCGTCGGCGGTACCTCCTGTGGGCGTTCGGGGTCGTGGTGCTCGTCGGGGGCGCCCTGCTGGTTCTCGAGCTTCGGACCTCCACGCTCCAGGCACGCTTCCTCTCCAGCGTGGGACGCCGGCTGCAGTACGAGGTGGCGGACGGACCCAGCCCGCGAATCCGGTTCCCGAGCTCGGGCCCCTACGATCAACGCCTCGGCTACACGGCCATTCCCCGGCTGCAGGGCGTCCTGGACCAGGCCGGGTTCCACGTCACGCAGCAGGCCCGCATCTCGGAGGAGCTGGCTCGATGGGTGGATCGCGGCCTCTTTCCCATCTACGAGGAGAAGCTCCAGGGTGGACTGACGCTCCGCGACCGTTCCGGCGAGCCGTTCCACCGGACACCGAGTCCCGCACGGGTCTACGTCGCGTTCGATTCGATACCCGAGCTGGTCTGGCGCAGCCTGCTCTTCATCGAGAACCGGGAGTTCCTGGACGAGCGGCATCCACGGCGGAATCCCGCCGTGGAATGGGACCGCCTGGCCAAGGCGGTGCTGGAGATGGGACTGCGGGCGGTGGGGAGCGAACGCAACGTTCCCGGTGGCAGCACCCTGGCCACCCAGCTGGAGAAGTTCCGGCACTCCCCGGAGGGCCGCACGGGCTCGGCCAGGGAGAAGCTCCGCCAGATGGCGTCCGCCTCGCTGCGTGCCTACCGGACCGGACCCGTCACGCTGGACGAGCAGCGCAGGATCGTACGCGACTACCTGAACTCCGTCCCCCTGGCGGCTCAGCGGGGCCACGGCGAGGTCATCGGCACGGCCGACGGGCTGTGGGCCTGGTACGGGGAGCCCTTCGAGCGCACCAATCACATCCTTCGCGGCGTGGATCTCACTCCGGCTGAGGCGGCCGAGCGTCCGCGGGTGTTCAGAGAGGCGGTGAGCCTCCTGGTGGCCCACAGGCGGCCCTCGTACTACCTGGCCCAGGAGCAGGGGCGCGCCGAGTTGCGCACTCTCACGGACAGCTATCTCCGGCTGATGGCGGGCTCCGGAGTGGTCGACGACTCGCTGGCTCGGGCAGCGCAGGAGGCGAGCGCCACGCCCTTGGTGCGAGCGCCGGAGCGGCCTCCGGTGCCGTTCGTGGAGCGCAAGGCCGCCGACCAGCTTCGCACGTACCTGTTGAGCCTCCTGGAGGTGGGGAGCCTCTACGACCTGGACCGCTACGATCTGACCGTGTCCGCGACCCTGGACATGCGGGTGCAGCGGGCCGTGGCGGCGCTCTTCGACTCCCTCACCGACGCCTCCTGGGTCCGGCGCAGCACCTTCGCCGGTGACCGGCTCCTGTCCAGGGGCGATCCGGCCCAGGTCATCTACACCTTCACGCTGCTGGAGACCACGCCGCTGGGAAACGCGGTCCGGGTGCAGACGGACAACTACAACGGACCCCTCAGCCTGAGCCAGGCCGGTCGTCTCGAGTTGGGCTCTACGGCCAAGCTGCGCACGTTGGTCACCTACCTGGAGGTGATGGCCGGTCTGCATGCACGTTTCTCGGTGCTCCCGACGGACTCGCTGGCCCGGGTCGTCGTCCCGCCCCAGGACCGTCTGGCGCGCTGGATGCTGGAGTACCTGCGAGCGAATCCCACCGTCGATCTGCGCACGACGCTGGCGGCGGCCATGCAGCGCACCTACTCGGCCAGCCCCGCCGAGCGCTTCGCCACCGGCGGGGGCGTGCAGACCTTTTCCAATTTCGATGCGGCCTACGACGGCAGGACCATGACGGTCCTGGACGCGTTCCGGAACTCGGTGAACCTGCCGTCGGTCCGGGTGATGCGGGACATCGTTCAGCACTACATGTACGGTGACGGGTCCACCGCCCGCATGCTCGAAGACGTGAACGACCCCGCTCGGCAGGAATACCTGGCGCGCTTCGCCGACCGCGAAGGGCAGACGTTCTTGCGACAGTTCTACGCCAAGTATCGGGGACACACGCTGGCCGAGATCATGGAGCTGCTGGTGCGGGACCGTGCCCTCGGGCCGCTCCGGACCGCCTACGCCTTCCGGGCCGTGGCGCCCGATGCGGACCTGCCGGCCTTCGCGTCGTTCCTGGAGACCCACACGCCCTACGCCACGCTCACGCCGGCGGCGGTGGAGGCTCTCTATCGCCAGAGCGATCCCTCCTCCTGGACGCTGAACGACCTCGGCTACCTGGCCCGCGTGCACCCCCTGGAGCTCTGGCTCGTGCGCGAGCTGCTCGAGACTCCTGAGCTCACGGCGAGCCAGGTCGTGGAGCGGAGCGCCGACGTTCGCCAGGAGGTGTACGCCTGGCTCTTCCGAACCCGGCGCAGAAACGCCCAGGACCAGCGCATCCGCACCATCCTGGAGTTGGAGGCCTTCCAGGAGATCCACCGCGGCTGGAAGCGGCTGGGGTACCCGTTCGACAACATCGTGCCCTCGTTCGGCACCGCGATCGGGAGCTCGGGTGATCGACCGCTGGCCCTGGCAGAGCTCGTCGGGATCATCCTGAACGGGGGAGTGCGCTACCCCGTGGTGCGGGCGGCCAGCCTGGACTTCGCCCACGGCACGCCGTTCGAGACCCGCTTCCGGCGGGATCAGGCCGCGGGCGAGCGGGTGCTGGATCCGGTGGTGGCCCAGGTGGCGAAGGAGGCGCTGTCCGAGGTCGTGGAAAACGGGACGGCGCGCCGCGTGAAAGGGGCGGTGCCCGGCCCGGACGGACGGCCCCTCGCCATGGGCGGCAAGACCGGGACCGGAGACAACCGTTATCGGGTCTTCGGTCCCGGTGGGCGCCTGGTGGAATCGCGCGCGGTGAATCGCACGGCCACCTTCGCCTTCTTCATGGGAGATCGCTGGTTCGGCGTCGTGACGGCGTATGTGCCCGGGGGTGCTTCGGCCGACTACCGCTTCACCAGCGCGCTACCCACGGAGATCCTCCGGGTGCTGGGCCCCGTTCTCGCGCCCCAGGGGCCGTGACGTCGGCCTGTACCCACCCGGAGGATCGCACCGCTACTTCTTGACGATGTCGATCTTGCGGCCCATGGCCTCCTTCTTCTTCGGAAGGTGGACCGTCAGGACGCCGTCGGCGAACTCCGCCTTGATCTTCTCCACGTCCACGGCCCTCGGCAGGGCAAAGCTGCGCTCGAAGGAGCCGTTGCTCCTCTCGAGGAGGTGCCAACGGCCCTCCTGCTCCTCGCGCTCGGTCTTCTTCTCACCCTTGAGCACGAGCATGTCCTTGTCGACGTCGATCTGCACGTCGTTGGCCGTCATGCCGGGCAGCTCCGAGGTGAGGAGGTACTCCCCCTCGACTTCCTTGAGGTCGGTGGCCGGGAGCCAGGCCACGGTCTCGGCTGCGTTGAAGGTGGGGAGCGAGAGCCCGAAGACCCGGTTCACCCGGTCCTGAAGGCTCTCGAGCTCCTGCCACGGGTTCCGGGTGCGGGTCCACGGTGTCAGCGCGTTCATGATTCACTCCTGGTTCGGTCGGGTGCCGTCCGTCCTCGTGGACGGAGGCCGCATCAGCACCTGCAGGGAGCGCATCGAGCGTGCCACGCGGCGGGGCCGGTGCGTAGCGCCGGCGTCGGGGCTCCTGTGGCGGAAGGGCTCGCCCTGGGACATCCTGGCACCGGGCTGCGCCGGGCTCTTTCGTACGCCTCGAACCGAGGACCGGGGCGCCGGATGCGTCGGGTCAGAGCAGAGGGGCCACGAGCCGCGTGAGGCGTTCCAGTAGTCGCTCCAGCCACGGGCGAGAGCCGTGGAGGGCCAGGGATTGCTCCACGGCACGGGTGAGATCGGCGTGGAAGAGTGAGTCCATGGTGGCACCCACCCCGGGGTCGTCCACCAGCAGCGCCGACTCGTCGTTGAGACGCAGGGAACGGTTGTCCAGGTTGAGGCTCCCGATGCTCACCCACCGCCCGTCGGCGACCACGGTCTTGGCGTGTATCATGGTGGGCTGGTATTCGAAGATGCGCACGCCGCCCGCCAGCAGCTCGTCGTAATAGGCCCGCCCGGCCCAGCGGGTGCTGGGCACGTCCGTACGGGCGCCGGGCACGAGAATGCGCACGTCCACGCCGCGATCGGCGGCCTCCAGGAGGAGGCGGCGCATGGTGGGCGTCGGCACGAAGTAGGAGTTCGTCAGGTACAGCGTGCGCCGTGCCGACGCCAGCGTGAGCGTGAGATAGCGGTCCGCGGGTCGGGTGCCGACGCCGGGACCCGACACCAGATACCCAGCGCGGACGGCGCCGTCGGCGGGCGGTGGGTCCTTCGGTACCCCCTCGAGCGTGGGCGCCGCGCCAAAGAGCAGCGTGTCGGCCCGGAGCTCTCCCGTCGCCTCGGCCCAGGCGGCCGTGAAGACTCCTTGCACGACGGCCACCACCGGCCCCTGCACGCGTGCGCTGGTGTCGCGCCAGGGCAGCTCCCCCGGCGCGTCGCCCAACCAGCGATCGTCGAAGCCGAATCCTCCCGTATACGCGACCGTCCCGTCCACGACCACGCTGCGGGCGTGATGCCGATGCTGGACGCGGTGGAGGGTGGACCAGCGCACGGGCCGCAGGGTCGCCACCCTGGCTCCCGCTCGCGTCAGGTCATCGGAGATGGCGTCCAGCATGGTCCGGCACCCGAATCCGTCACCCAGCAGCATCACTTCGATGCCGGCTCGGGCCCGTGCGGAGAGGACCGCACTCAGTGAGTCCGCCAGAGCGCCGGGGCCGCAGTAGTAGGCCAGGACCGTGATGGAGCGCCGCGCCGCACGCAGATCCTCGAGCATGCTCCGGAAGGTGTGGGCGTCGGTCAGGACCTCGACGTGGTTCCCTTCCACGAGCGGAGTCTCCGCGACGCCCCCGGCGAGGGCCGCGAACCCCGAATCGCCGGGTGCCGGGAGCCCTGGGGTAACGACGCTTCGCACAGGCGATCCCCGGGTGATGTCGGAGACCCGATGCACCGCCTCGCCGGCCGCCACCACCGCGACCAGCGCGAGAAACGCCAGCGCCAGACGACGTCGGACCGGGATCGGCGGCGGCACCGACGGGGTATCGCAGTCGACGGTCGCGTCTGCGGGCGCGGCCGAAGGGTCCGTGCCCGGACCTGTCGGATGGGAGTCCAGAGAAGACATGGTCAGGATTCAATCACGTGTGCGTCCCCTCGTTCTCGGCACCGTGTTGGCGGCCTTGAGCGTCGTCAGCGGTTGCGCGTCGACGGGACTGCGCGCGCGCCCGCAGCGAATGGAGGTCCCGCCTCGCGCCGGCACCGGTGGCCTCACCTGGGTCAGCGCCGCCCCCGAAGGAGACAGCGCCGACCTCACTTCGTGGCGTGGGGCCGTAGGTCCGGCCGTCCGGCTCTCGCCCGGGGGGCTGACGGTTGCACCGCCCGCGGACCAGCTCGCTGTGGTGAGCTGGAACGTCCACGTGGGCGGAGGGGACCTGATCCGCCTGGTCACCGACCTGCGCAGCGGTGAGCTCACCGGTGGTACTCCGGTCCACGACTTCGTGCTCCTTCTCCAGGAGGCCTACCGGGCAGGAGAACAGCCCCTCGGCCCGCTCTCGGGGTCGCAGGCCCCGCGGCGCATCGACGCGGCGCCGCCCCGGGGTCCCCGGCTGGACGTCGTGGAGGTCGCCCGGACGCTGGGTCTCGAGCTTCTCTACGTACCGTCCATGGGCAACGGTGACGGGTCGTCGGGCGCCGAGGACCGGGGCAACGCCATCCTGTCGACGCGGCGGCTCTCGAACGTCACCGCCATCGTGCTTCCGTTCGAAGGCCAGCGGCGCGTGGCCGTTTCGGGCCACGTCGCCGGGCGTACGTCGTCGGGCTCGCCGTGGCGACTCCGGGTGGTGAGCGCCCATCTGGACAGCCGCACGCGCTGGAGTCGCATCCTGGACAGCTTCGGGTCGGCCCGGGCTCGTCAGGCCCGTGCACTTCTGGATGCGCTCCCGACCGATCCAACGGTTCTGGGCGCGGACCTCAATACGTGGGGCCCTCGCTTCACGGAGAACGCCCCCGAGGTGCTCGGTCGGCGATTCCAGGGAGTCCAGCGAGGTCCCGGCGGCACCTTCACGCTGGCCGGCGTCGTGCAGAGGCGTTTGGACTACCTGGTCTTCGACCGGGCGGTGACCGCCTCCACTGGAATGGACGGCGCGGCGGTGGTCCGCGTGGAAGACCGTTACGGCTCCGACCACCATCCCCTGGTGACGATCCTCGACCTGGGCTGACCGGCCCGATCAGTCCTCCGCCAGCTCCACTTCGATGGAGCAGTTGGTCACGAGGGCGGCGATGGCTCCCAGGGCTGCCCACACGGGCGCCACGACGGCGCCGACCACGCCCACCGTGAGGGGCGCCTCGATGAGGGTGTTGCCGTCGTCGTTCTTCACGATGATCCGGCGCACGTTCCCCTGGTGGACCAGCTCCTTCACCTTGGCCAGCAGCGTGTCACCACGGACCCGATGCTCCTCGCGGGTCAACGTGGCGTGCTCTCCGGCTGATCTTCCGATCTCCGGGTCCGGGGTCGCATAGGTCTCCATGGTTCCTTCCTCGAGGGTGACGTGGAGAGGGTCGTGGACAGATAGCGCGAAAACCAGGCGGCGGCATGGTTCGCCACGGCGTCCAGGGCGCCCGGTTCCTCGAACAGGTGTGTGGCGCCCGGGACCACCACGACTTCGGTGGGCGCCTTCATCAGCGCCCTGGCCTGTCTGTTGAGCTCGAGCACGGTGAGGTCGTGTCCGCCCACGATCAGGAGGGTGGGTGCGAGGACCGCCGGCAGCGCCGCGGCCGCCAGATCGGGGCGCCCGCCCCGGGACACGACGGCGTCCACGAGGTGGGGGCACCGGGCCGCGGCCACCAGCGCCGCCGCGGCGCCCGTGCTGGCGCCGAAGAGGCCGATCGGCAGCGCCTCGGTCACGTGCCGCCCCGCCGCCCACTCCAGGAGGTGCACGACACGGTCCGAGAGCAGGGCGATATCGAACCGGATGTGAGCGCTGGTCTCGTCCACGGCCTCCTCGGCCGGCGTGAGCAGGTCCGCCAGCAGGGTCCCCAGGCCGTAGGCCCGCAACTCCGCTGCCACGTGACGATTCCTGGTGCTGAAACGGCTGCTGCCGCTCCCGTGGGCGAAGACCACCAGTCCCCGAGGGTCTCGGGGAATGATGAGGTCGCCTCGCAGGAAGACGTCGCCGGCCGGGATGTGGGCTTCCATCTCCTCGTACGGGTACATGACATCCTCCTCGGGTCAGCGGGTGCTCTCCACCGTGGCGCGTCGGTAGGTCCCCTGCAGGCGCGCCTCACCCAGCACGTGCTCTCCCAGGGCCTTCTTCAGGTGGGCCGGGCTCGAGCCGGGCCGAAGCCCCAGACGGCGATCGAGGGCGAAGAGCTGGAACCGGTAGCGGTGCGTGCCCGGCGGTGGGCAGGGTCCCTGGTAGCGCGCGTTGCCCCAGGAGTTCGCTCCGTGGATTCCCGGTAGGCCGCCCGGTGCGGAAGCCGAGGGAAGGGAGCGCGTGTCGGGAGGGATGTCCCACAGCACCCAGTGGGTCCACAGACCGGCCGGCGCATCGGGGTCGTCCAACACGAGCGCGAAGCTCTTCGTGCCCTCCGGCACCTCGGTCCACTCCAGCGGAGGTGAGCGGTCTTCGCCGTCGCACGTGAACTCGGGCGGAATCGGACCGGCGTTCGGGAAGGCGGGGCTGGAGAGCTTCATGGCGTTGGCTCCGGGAGCTTGGGTTGGCGGTGGGTCCCGGCGCTCCGCAGCAGCCGGCGGACCTCTTCGTCGTCGAGTTGGGGGAATCGTTGGTACCACAGGCTGACCGCAGTCAGGGAATCCGCTTCGTGCACGCACACGACTTCGTCTGCCACGTCGCGCAGCGCGTCGGCAACCGCGGGAGCCGCCACCGGTGCGGCGACCACGACCCGGCGGGCTCCCCTCTGCCGCAATGACCGAATGGCGGCTCGCATGGTGGCGCCGGTCGCGATGCCGTCGTCCACCAGGAGCACGGTGCTGCCCTCCACGGATAACGGGGGACGCCCTTCCCGGTAGGCCTCTTCGCGTCGGCGGAGGTCCACCTCTTCGGAGTCCGCCAGCTGGTCCACGTCGGACGGCGTAAGCCCCAGATGCTGCACCACGTCGGGGTTGAAGACCCGAACCCCACCCCGTGCCACCGCGCCCACGGCCAGCTCGGGCTGGCCCGGGGCGCCCAGCTTTCGCGCCAGGAGAATGTCCAGGGGTGCGCGCAACGCGTGGGCCACCTCCGCACCGATGGGCACACCACCTCGCGGAAGCGCGATCACCACCACGTCGTCACGACCCCGGAATGCGCCGAGCAGATCCGCCAGCTGGCGTCCGGCGTCGACACGATCCTCGAATTGCCGGAACATGACTCAGACGTGGACCTGCGTCTTCAGCAGCCGGCCGATCTCGGCCGTCTCGCCCACGAGCGCCTGCAACACGTCGTCCAACGAGAGAAGGCCCACGACCCTGAAGTCCAGATCCCTCACCACGAGCCTCCGGATCTCTCCGTCGGCCATGATGGCGAGCGCCTCCTGCACGTCGGCGTCGGCAGCGATGGACTTGACCGGCTCCGTCATGACCTCGGCCACCGATACGTCGGAGGGACTGAACTCCCGCGCGACGCAACGGGTCACGATGTCGCGATCTGTGAGAATTCCCTCGGGCCGGCGCGCCTCGTCCACCACGACCAGCGTTCCCACGTGGTGGGCCGCCATCTCGAGCGCCGCCTCCAGCAGGCTCTGCATGCGCGTGATGGTCTGCACGTCGCGGGTGCAGATGTCGAGAACCGTCATGGCTACCTCCAGCCCCTGCGGGGCTCTGCTCGGGTCAGTACGCGGCCGGCAGCCGGTTGGCTACCGTCAGCTCGTTGTGCACGAATGAGATCCCCGGCGCCGACCAGGCGGCCCGCCCGGCTTCCTGCTTCTCCGCCCAGGAGCCCACCATCCCGGTGAGCCACACCTCCGAGGCCTCCACCCGGACATCCACGTGCTCGGCGTCCACCTCGGCGCTGCGCGTGAAGGCGGCCCGGATCTTCTCCCGGATGTCGATGGGGCGGGCTCGCGGCCGGATCGCGATGCGGTTGCTCACCCCTCGTACGCCACGAAGCTCGCGGACCAGGCTCTCGGCTCGGGTGCGCTGGAACTGCCACTCCACCTCGCCTTCCAGGGCGACGAAGCCGTTGACGACGACGACCCGGATGCGGTCTTCCGGCACGGCGTCGCTCATTTCGAGGGCGAGGACCGCCTCGCTGGCGATGTCCGTGTCGGTGCGCGTCCGACGTGGACCGACCTGCACCTCCAGGTCGTTCGCCACGGCTCGCACCCCGCGCACCCGGCACGCGGCCCGTTCGGCGGCGTGCTTCTGCCGATAACTCGCCACCTCACCGTGGAGTGTCACCACGCCCTCGGTGACGCCGACGCCGATGCCCGCGGCGTCCAGGCTCGCCTCCCAGGCGAGCTCCTCTTCCACTTCCGTTCGGATCTTGTCGTCGGCGTCCATGGCCGGGTCCCTCCTGGTGATCGGTGTCGAGGTCCTGCCCTTGACGCAGGCATTTCCCGTGCCGTGCATGCGGGCCCGCCAGGCCCCGTCATACAGAGCACCAGTCGCCTGGATCGAGGGGGACAGAATGACCCGTAGAGGGCCGTCCTGACATCCGATGCCACACGATCGTCAGGCGGCAGGCCCTGGGAGCTTTGGCGTGCTTCTTTCAGGGTTGGTGGCGGGAATCCTCATAGATCGCTTGTCTGGCCGGAGTGCTGGTCGGCATCCGGAACCCGGTCACGGAGGTGGACGGTGCTGAGTCGCATCCTGCTGCCCCTGGACGGCTCTCCACGTGCGGAACGTGCCATCCCCCTCGTAGAGACGCTCGCTCAGGCGTTCGGAGCCGACGTGATCCTCGTGCGGGTGGTGGAGGGTGAGTCCGCCTCGCTCAACAGGTGGACGGATCCCGTCCATTGGCGGCTGGAGCGGGCAGAGGCCACGACCTACCTGGAGGGAGTGGGAGCCCGGCTGCGAGAGGCGGGCGTGCACGTGGACCTGGACGTGGGTGTCGGACGCCCCGCCGAAGAGATCCTGGAGATCACTCGGGCGCGGCGCGTGGAACTCCTGGTCCTCACGAGTCACGGGCTGGGGGATGCCACCGGTGTCCATCTGGCCGGAACAGCCCACAAGGTGCTGGCGGGCGCGGAGACGTCGGTGCTGTTGGTTCCCGTGGATGCCGACGAGGTCCATCCCGGCGAGCGCCCCACGCGGATCGTCGTACCGGTGGACGGGTCGCCCCGGGGCGAGTGGGCCGTGGGCCTGGCGGCGATCGTCGCACGGTTCTCGGGGGCACGTTTGGAGGTGGCCTTCGTGATTCAGGAGCCCGAGGCTCCCAGGGGGCGCTCCGGCGAACGGGTGCGCGCACTGGCCAAGCAGTTCGTCGACGCCAGCCGGGACTGTGCGCGGGAGTACCTGGTGGCACTCGTGGACAGACTGAGTGCTTCGGACCTGAAGATCTTCACCCGGGTGGAGACTGCGAGTGGTGGGGGCTGCAGGCTGGGGCAGAGGCTGGCCTCGCAAGGTAGCGATACTCTGCTGGTCTTGGGATGCTGCATGGGTACGGACCAGGGGCATCTGTACGGGATCGCCTCCGCTGCCCTGTCCGAGGGCTGCGGCTCGCCCCTGCTCCTCCTCAGGACGGCGCCTCTTCCAGATCCGAGTCCTCTGAAACCCGTCCCTGCGCGGTCGCGGTGGAGCACCCGCAGACGGCCCGCTTCGACCGAGTGAGGGCTGACGCACCGGGCCTGGTAGCCCGAGCACAGGCCCTCGCTCGAGCCCGGCCCGGCCAGCGCGCCAAGGGCGCGCCGCGGGCCTTTCGGCGGCGGGTGCGCGGGCTGCGCGATCGCGTCGCCGCGTTGATGGCGTCCATGGCCGCTCGCGAGGCGCGGGAACAGGTGCCTGGCGTGGAGTGGCTCCTGGACAACCAGCACATGGTTCGCGCGGCCGTGGAGCAGACCGTGGAGGACCTGCCGGAGGCGTTCTACGCGGTCCTTCCCAAGATTGATGGAGGTCCACTCACCCGCGCCGAAGCCGTCGTTCGCGCCGTGCCGCGGAACGGGTCCGGCTTCCTGAGCGTAGAGGTGGCTCGGGACTTCGTGGCCGCATTCCAGAAGGTACGCCCCTTGGAGATGGCCGAGCTGTGGGCGATACCGGCCCTGCTCCGGCTCGTGGTGGTGGAGGACATCCTCGCCGAGGGGGCCGCGCGCGTTTCCGAACAGGACGGGGCAAGAGAGGATCGGTGGGGCGAGCGAATCGCCGCCGGCATCACCACCCTTCGGGGCTTGGAGGAAGCCGATTGGAAGGGCTTCTTCGAGTCGCTGAGCGTCGTGGAGCGTTGCCTGCGGGGCCTCGATCCCGCGGGGGCGTATGCGGAGTTGGACTTCCCGACCCGCGACCGTTACCGCAAGGCGGTGGAAGAACTGGCGCGCCGGGGTGGAGGGAGCGAGTTGGCCGTGGCCAGGGCGGCCGTTCTCATGGCCCGGGGAGAAGGCCCGCAGCAGCATGTGGGGCCCTTCCTGATCGGCTCCCGCAGGGAGTGCCTGGAGGAGCATCTCGGTTGTCGGGTGCCCTGGCGCGCGCGGGTGCGACGACGGCTGTATCAGAGGGTCGGATCGGCGTACTTCGCCTCGGTTGCGATCCTCAGCTCGGCTCTCGTCGTCTTGATGACCTGGCCGACGCGCGGCGTCGGCCCCTGGATGGTGCTTCTCGCGGTGGTGGCGGCCCTTCTTCCGGCATTGGCCCTGTCGGTCGGTGTGGCGAACGCGATCTTCACGCGCCTGGTTCCGCCGCGCACCCTGCCCAGGATGGAGCTCGCGGATGGCGTGCCTCCCCATGCCCGCACCGTCGTCGCCGTGCCCGTCCTCCTGACCCACCTGGACGACCTCACCGCGACGCTCGGTCGCATGGAGACGAACTATCTGGGAAACGCGGACCCGAACGTGTGCGTTGCCCTGCTGGCGGATCTCCCCGATGCCGACCGCGAGCAAGAGCCAAGAGACCGGGTGCTCCTCCAAGCGGCCACGACGGGCGTGCGCGAATTGAACGCGCGTCACCGTGAGGAAGGACCCGGACCCTTCCTTCTCCTCGTCCGCCGCCGCCGCTGGAACCCCGGTGAGCATCGTTGGATGGCGTGGGAACGGAAGCGGGGGAAGCTCGACCAACTCAACCGATGGATCCTCACCGGTGACGGTCAGGACCTCGAACTGGCGGAAGGCGACGGCTCACGTCTCGATGGAGCGCGCTACGTCCTGACGCTGGATGCGGACACGAGCCTGCCCCCCGACGGCCTCGTACGCCTGGTCGGTGCCTTGGAGCACCCGATGAACCGGCCGGTGTTCGGCGCGGACGGATCTCTGGCTGCGGGCTACACCGTCCTGCAGCCCCGCGTGGAGACCGTCGCGGACACCGGTGCCTCCACCTGGTTCCAGTCGGTGTTTCACGGGGAGGAGGGCCTGGACCTCTACTCCCACGCAGTGTCCGACGTGTATCAGGATCTCTTCGGCGACGCCATCTACGTGGGAAAGGGCCTCTATGACGTCGAGGCCTTCGCCCGCTGCCTCGACGGGCGGGTTCCCGAGAATACTCTCTTGAGCCACGATCTCTTCGAGGGCGGGCATGGCCGTGTCGGTCTGGTCACGGACGTCACGGTGCTGGAAGGGTTCCCGCCTGGAGCGGTGGCGTTCTTCCGAAGGGTCCACCGCTGGGCTCGCGGAGACTGGCAGCTCCTTCCATGGTTGTTCCGGCGCGTCCGGGACGCCCACGGTCATCGGGTCCCGAACGGCCTCAATCCGCTGGCCCGATGGAAGCTTCTGGACAACCTGCGGCGAAACCTGCTGGCGGTCTCGCTCCTCTTTCTGGCTGCGGTGGGCTGGCTCGTGTTACCCGGGTCTGCCAAGTGGTGGACGGGGTGGGTGATTCTCGCCCCGGCCGTACCGATGGTGCTCGGGGCCCTGGGAGCGGTGCCGGCCACCTTGGGGAGGCGACGTCACCGGAGTCGTTTCCGCCCCGGGTCGCGGGCGCCGTTGCTGGTAGCGGCCCGCGCCGCCACGTGGGTGGCCTTCCTGCCCTGGCGTGCAGCAGTGGAGGTGGACGCAGCGGTACGAACCCTTTGGCGGCTGGGGGTGAGTCGGCGCCACTTGCTGGAGTGGAGCTCGGCGGCACATACGGAGCGCATCGTGGGACGGCGGGTGAGCCTCCGCTTCCACCTGCGCTACGCCTATTGGGGTCCCTTGGTAGCCGCGTCCCTCGTGGGGCTCCTGACCATGGCGCGGCCCGGCTCCCTACCAGCGGCTGCCATCCTCCTCGGCCTGTGGCTGCTGTCGCCCATCGCTTCCTGGATGCTCGCCCGGCCATTGACCGGTGGGTCGGGCAGACTCCACGACGCCGACCTGTTGCGAATCAGAGCGTTCGCCAGGCGCACATGGGCGTACTTCGAGACGTTCGTCACCCCGGACGAGCACTGGCTGCCCCCGGATCACGTCCAGCTCGAACCGGATCGTGGTGTGGCGCACCGAACCTCGCCGACGAACATCGGATTCGGGATTCTGTCGGCGGTGGCCGCCCACGATCTCGGTTATCTTCCGCTGACCCACCTGGCGGCGCGGCTGGCGAACACCTCCGACACTCTGGAACGCCTGGAGCGGCACCGAGGCCACTTCCTCAACTGGTACGACACCCGTGATCTCCATCCCCTGGCGGCCCGGTACGTCTCCACCGTCGATAGCGGGAACCTGGCGGCCTGCCTCCTGGCGACTGCTGCTGCGTTACCTGCCCTGGCCGGCGCACGGCAGCCTCGTGCATCTGATGCCCATGGTCTAGCGGACACCCTTCGCGCGACCGCTGACGAGTGTGCACGAGTGGGAGCCACCGACGTGGCGTCGAGCCTGCGGCGCCGGGGCGCGGCACTGACCCGGGGCGACGCGCCCATGTCGTTTGGGGCGCTGGTGCGCTCGGCCCTCGAGGTGCGAGAAGCGGCGCTTCGCGTCACGACCGAACTCGAGGCCGGACCTGCCGATCCCAGACCGGATCGGGTCGCACTCAGGACGTGGCTCTCGATGCTGGACCGCCAGGCCATGCTGCTGGAGTCGGAGATTCGGACCCTCTTTCCCTGGACCCATCCGGCGCTGCGACCGCCCGACTCCCCGGGGGCGGGAGCCTGGTTCCAGGCCGTAAGCGCGACGGGGATCCCGACGCTACGCGAAGTACCTGCCATCGCGTCCAGCCTTCGCGGGCACCTCGACCGCCTGAGCGACGAGCTTCCCGATCCCTGGGCGACCCAGATGCGAACGGCTCTGCAGGCGGCGGCCACGACGGCCGAGGCGGCCCTGGCGGAGTTGTCCGAGGTGGAGGGAGCCGCCCGCCGGCTAGCGCGGGAGATGGAGTTCGGGTTCCTGTACGACCGCCGTCGCAAACTCCTGCACGTCGGATACGATGTCGATGCTGGCACCCTCGATCGCAGCTACTACGACCTGTTCGCTTCCGAAGCTCGCCTGGCGAGCTACGTGGCGATGAGCAAGGGAGACCTGCCCGTGGAGCACTGGCTCCGCCTGGGCAGGCCCTTCCGCCGCAGCGGACGCTCCACGGTGCTGCTCTCCTGGGGCGGGTCCATGTTCGAGTATCTGATGCCCTCACTCTTCCTGCACACGCCGCGAGGATCGCTCGGCGCTCACGCAGGAGCTCGGGCCGTGGACGCGCAAGTGGATTTCGCACGGCACAATCGTGTGCCGTGGGGGATCTCGGAGTCCGGATACGCGGAACTGGACGCCGGAGGACGCTACCGTTACCGAGCCTTCGGCGTCCCCTCCCTCCGCATGCGTCGAGAGAGCGACGAGCGCATCGTGATTGCGCCGTATGCCACCGCGCTGGCGCTCGCCACGCACCCGCGGTGCGCCCTGGAGAATCTCGAGCGGCTGGACGACCTGGGGCTCCTGGGGCCACACGGGTTCCTGGAGGCCGCGGACTACGGTGCGCCGCCCACGCGCCCGCCGAGGCGGGTGGCCAGCGTCATGGCCCATCATCAGGGGATGTTCCTGGCGTCACTCCACCACGTGCTCACCGGAGGATCGATGGTGGAGCGGTTCCACAGCGCGCCGGCCGAGTCCACTCTGCAGTACCTCCTTCAGGAAGAGTCTCCAGTCCGGGTCTCGGTGACCCCGGCTCCGGTGTCCACGCTCCGATCCATGCCCGGCCGGAAGGAGCTCCCCGCACCACATTCCTGGGTCGTGGACAGCCGCGCGTTTCCGCCTGCCACCACCGTTCTCTCCAACGGTTCCCTACGGACGACCCTCACCGCGGCGGGGGCCGGAGGGCTCCGGTGGAACGGGCGAGAGGCGGTGCGCTGGCATCCGGATCCCACGGTCCAGGATCTGGGAATCTGGCTCTGGGTCCGGGATCTGGAGAGCGAGGACGTATGGTCGGCGACGCTGGCGCCGTCCTGGGTGACGCCGGATCGCTACGAGGTCCGCTTCGGCGGAGACCGCGTGGACTTCAACCGCGACGATGGTGGTCTGCGAACGCGCATGACCGTAGCGGTAGCACCGGGCAACGTCGAGGTGCGGCGGGTCACTCTGGTGAATGAAGGTGACCACGACCGATCGTTGGAGCTCACCAGCTATGGCGAGGTGAGCTTGGCACCGGTGGGCGAGGACTGGCGGCATCCGGCGTTCGCCCGGCTCTTTGTGGAAGCCGAATTCGTCAGCCGACACCAGGCGCTGCTGTTCCGCAGGCGCTCGGAAGGACTCCAGGACGGTCCCGCATTTCTCGCGCACGGCGTGGTGGGCTCCTCGGGTGGCGCGCTGATCCGCCATCACGTCGATCGGGGCGCATTTCTCGGCAGGGATGGACGCCCGGGGGTTCCGCCCGGCTTGACTGCGCAATGCGGTGCCGCTGCTCCTGCTGACGAGGTCCATGCGCCTCTGGACCCCGTCTTCAGCCTCACCTGGCGGATCCGGGTGCCCGCGGGTGGGGAAGTTGCAGTGGGATTCCTGACGGCGGTGGGCTCGTCTCGACGCTCCGTGCTTCGTGCGTTGGATGACCACCGCTCCATGGACCACATGGACTGGGTGTTCAACCGGGCTCGTGAGCAGGAGCGGCTCCAGCTCCACGCCGTAGGCGCGATTCCGAAGGAAGTGCCACTCTTCCACCGCCTCCTCTCGGCCCTGATCCACCCCTACCATCGACTGCGGGCCGGGGGCCCGGCCGCCGTGAAGGAGCCGCTCCGAAACGTACTCTGGCCGATGGGGATCTCGGGCGACCATCCCGTGGCCATCCTGGTGGCGGACGATTCCGACGACCTGAGCGGGGTGGATGTGCTTCTCCGGGCCCACGACTATTGGGAGCGTCGTGGCGTGCCCTTCGACCTCGTGGTGGTGGGCCGCGTGGGCGATGGGTACGAGGACCCTGTGGAGGAGCGAGTGGCCCGTCGCCTGGCCGAGGCGGGCCGCATGGACCGGCTCAACCGCGGTGCCGGCGTGCACCTGGTATCCAGAAGCCGACTGGGTGCAGAGCGACTCGGCCGACTTCTCCAGGCCGCCAGCCTGGTACTCCAGGGTGACGGCCGCAGCCTGGAGGAGCTTCTCCAGACCGTTGACGCGCCTCGAGAGGAACCCCCGCCCCTGATCCCCATCCTCTCCTCGCCGCCGGCCGAATATCCGGCGGATCCGCTCGGGCCCCCCGACGGGCTGCTCTTCTTCAATGGCTTCGGGGGGTTCCGGCCGGCCGGGCGCGACTACGTGATGCACCTTCAGCCGGGCGAGAGGCCCCCGGCCCCGTGGGTGAACGTCCTGGCCAATCCCCGTTTCGGCGCGCTGGTCTCGGAGAGCGGCAGCGCGTGCACCTGGGCCGCCAACTCCGGGGAGTCCCGACTCACGCCCTGGTCCAACGATCCGGTGCGCGATCCTGCTGGGGAGGCCCTGTACCTGAGGGATGAGGAGACCGGCGAGTTCTGGTCCCCGACCCCCGGCCCCGTTCCAGCCGATGCTCCGTATCGGGTGATCCACCGGCCAGGGCGAACGCGGTTCCGCCATCGGAGCCATGGCCTGGACCAGCGGGTGGACGTGTGGGTGCTGGCGGACGAAGCGGTGAAGGTGACGGAGGTGAGGCTCGAGAATCGATGGCCGCGGCCCCGGCGAATCACGCTCACCGCCTATGCGGAGTGGGTGCTCGGAGGCCGGCGTTGGGAGCAGGCTCCGTACCTCGTCACCGAGCTCGGCGAGGCCGAAGACGCCCTTCTCGTCTACAATCCCTTCGCGCCGCAGAAAGGGCTGGCAGGGGCGTTTCTCGCGACCGACGCTTCCATTCACGGATTCACCTGTGACCGGCACGAGTTCCTGGGATTGGAGGGAGACCGGGCACGGCCCGCCGCCCTCTCCCGGATCGGCTTGTCCTCCACGACGGGCGGCGGCCTGGATTCGTGCGGCGCTCTGCAGGTCCACGTCGATCTGGAGCCGGGCGCGAGCCGGACCCTGCGGTTCTTCATGGGCGCCTTCCAGGAACGGGTCCAGGTGGCTCCGTTGGTGAGCCGCCTACGGGAGGAGCGGACGCTGCGGAAGGAGAGGGCCCGGGTCCGAAAGCACTGGTCCGGGCTCTTGAATCGCACGCGGGTGAGGACTCCCGAGCCGTCCATGGACATCCTCCTCAACGGTTGGCTCCTGCACCAGACGCTGGCTTGCCGCCTATGGGGGCGCACGGGCTTCTACCAGTCCAGCGGTGCCTATGGCTTCCGCGACCAGCTGCAGGACTCGATGGCGTTCCTGGGCTGCGCTCCCGAGCTGTGCCGAGAGCGGATCCTCGATGCCGCCGCGCACCAGTTCCCGGAAGGTGACGTGTTGCATTGGTGGCACCCCGACACCGAGCTGGGTGTGCGCACCCGCTGTTCCGACGATCGTCTGTGGCTGCCTTTCGTGACGGCGGCGTACGTGGAGGCCACCGGCGACCAGGACATCCTGGACGAGACGGTTCCATTCCGGATGGCGCCCCCTCTGGCGGCGGAGGAGAAGGAGCGCTTCGGCGCCTACACCGAGACCGGCGCTCCGGCATCGCTTCACGAGCATTGCTTGCGCGCCCTGGAGCGACCCGGAATCCTGAGTCCCCGCGGGCTGCCTCTCATGGGCACCGGGGACTGGAACGACGGCCTGAATCACGTGGGTCCCGCAGGCCGTGGCGAGAGCACCTGGCTGGCCTGGTTCCTCGTGCGGCTCTTCCGCGACGTGGGCGGCATCTGCGCCACCCGGGGTGATTCGGAGCAAGCCCGTGCGCTGGCGGACCGGGCCGACGCGTTGGCCTCGGCCATGGAGCAGCACGCCTGGGACGGCGCCTGGTACGTGCGCGGAACCTACGACGACGGGCATCCTCTCGGCTCCGCCCGCAACGAGGAAGGTCGGATCGACTCCCTTCCGCAGAGTTGGGCCGTGCTTTCCGGGGGGGGAGATCCGGCTCGGGCACGCAGGGCGATGGAGGCTGTATGGCGGGAGCTCGTCGACCACGAGCGGAGCCTGTGCCTCCTTCTCGCCCCACCGTACCACCGGACGAGCAGGGATCCCGGCTACATCAAGAGCTATCCGCCCGGCGTGCGTGAGAACGGTGGTCAGTACACGCACGCGGCGGTGTGGGTGGCCTGGGCTTTCGCGGCGCTGGGCGATGGGAACCGGGCGGGTCGGTTGTTCCGGTACCTGGACCCGGTCCTGAAGTCCGATTCCCGCGAAGCCGCGGAGCTCTATCGTGTGGAGCCCTACGTCTCGGCCGCCGACGTGTACGCTGGCCCTGAGCACGCCGGGCGGGGAGGCTGGACCTGGTACACGGGCTCGGCGGCCTGGCTCTATCGTCTCGGGTTCGAGGCGATCCTGGGGATTCGCTTCCGGCCGGGCGCCCTACGCATCGATCCCTGCGTTCCCGCGTCCTGGCCGGGCTTCCGGGTCCGCCACCGCCATGGATCGTCCTGCTACGACATTCGTGTGCGGAATCCCGACGGGGTGGAGCACGGCGTGATCTCGGCGTCTCTGGACGGCGACGAGGTCGACGCCGACGAGATCCCGCTGGCCGACGATGGGCGTACGCACCGGATCGAGGTGGTGCTGGGTCGGCGGAGGCCGGTGGCCACGGGCGCCACGCCGGCAGGCGGCGCCGGGGAGTCGGGTGTGCCATGAAGCACTTCGTCGCCGGTGCCCTGTGGACCGTAGGGTACCTCGCCGTGGTTTCGCTGCCGGTGACGGCACTCCTTCTGGGTCCGGTACCACCGGGGCTGGGCTTCTGGTGGGACGGATCCATGGCGGTGGCCTTCGCCGGACTGGCGGTCATGGGCGCACAGTTCGGGCTGACGGCTCGGTTCCGCCGTGCCACCGCGCCCTTCGGCATCGACATCATCTACTACTTCCATCGCTGGATGGCCGTGGGCGGTCTCAGCCTCGTGCTGGCGCACTACGTGATCTTGCGTGCCACGGCCCCCTCCGCGCTCCAGCCCTGGACACCCGGCTCCGCGCCGTGGCACATGACGGCCGGGCGCATCGCGTTGCTGCTGTTCACCGTGGTGCTGGTCACGTCGTTCTGGCGCAAGGCGCTTCGATTGGAGTACGACCGGTGGCGGTGGCTCCACGGCGCCTTGTCGGTGGCGGCCGTCGGGCTCGCCGTGGCGCACGTCGTGGGGGTCTCCTACTACACGCGCGTCCCCTGGAAGCGAGCGCTCTGGGGCGCCTACGGCGGGGCCTGGGTGATGCTGCTGGCGTACGTGAGGGTCGTGAAGCCGTGGAGAATGATGAAAGCTCCCTGGCGTGTCGTGTCGGTGCGACCGGAGGTCCCACGCGTGTGGACCGTCACCCTGGAGCCCCAGGGCCACCGGGGCCTGAATTACCTTCCCGGCCAGTTCGCGTGGCTCACACTGGGTGGGACTCCCTTCGGCGGGCGCGAGCACCCCTTCTCTATTTCGAGCGGCGCCCCGAGCGACGAGCGCATTGCGTTCACCATCAAGGAACTTGGGGACTTCACCCGCACGATAGGTGACACCCGCGTGGGGGAGTCTGCGTGGGTGGACGGCCCGCACGGGACCTTCACGGTGGACCGATATCCGGGCGCGGCGGCGTTCGGCTTCATCGTCGGCGGCGTAGGCATCGCACCGGTGATGAGCATGCTCCGCACTCTCGCGGCGCGGAGGGACGCGCGCCCGCTGTACGCGGTGTACGGCAACGACCGCTGGGACGAGGTGCTGTTCCGTGAGGAATTGGAACGCCTCCGATCGGTGCTGGATCTCCGGATGACGCATGTGATCCGCCGACCGCCGGCGGGATGGACGGGAGCCTCCGGCCTTCTCAGCGAAGCACTGTTGGAGAGGGCCCTGGCCGGCGCTCCGGCGCGCACCGTGTATTTCCTCTGCGGCCCGAGGCCCATGAGCGAGACCGCGCAACGCGGGCTGCGACGGATGGGGGTGCCGCTGCATCGGATTCACTACGAGATGTTCGACATGGCCTGAGCTCGGAACGCGGTTCCGGGGAGGTAAGGTTGGTGCGTGAGCGATTGGCGGAGCTGGTCAGCGCGCTGGTGGTCTCGATCCTCTTTCTGCTCTCGGCGGCCTTCGCCCGATCACAGAACCCGTCGATGCCTCGCGAGTCTGGGGAGCCGACGCTGCCCGTCGGTGGTGCCGGCGCCGAGGTCGTGACGGACACCGTTCCGGGTCGCGACGTGTACGCCCGGCTCGGCTGCTCCCGGTGTCACAGCATCGGTGGCGTCGGAAATCCCCGGGCTCCGCTCGACGGTGTGGGGGGCCGTCGCACGCCCGAGGAGATCCGGGCGTGGACCGTGGGAAGCGCCGCCCTCCAGGATTCCCTGCCGCCGGCAGCGTTCCGGGCGAAGCAGCAATTCGCCACGGTCCCGCCGGCAGAGCTGGACGCTCTGGTGGCGTATCTGGCTGCACTGAGGCCCCCAGACTGAGAGACGAGCCCCCGCACGGTATCGCGCGGGGGCTCGTCCATGGGCCCGGCAGGGTTCGAACCTGCGACCTACCGATTATGAGTCGGCTGCTCTAACCGCTGAGCTACGGGCCCGCGCCTCTCATTCTTCCACCAGCATGAGGAGTTGGTCCACGTCCCAGCTCTCGTCCCGCACCGGGGTGAGGCTGGAGCGGATCCACCGGGGATCGTGGTCCGTCGACGATCGGATCGCCAGGTCCAGCGCCGGGACGGTCTCACCGGCCACCGCCTTTGACAGCGCCGTCCGGAGACTCCTCTGTCCGTCCTCGTCCAGAAAGTCGGCCAGGGGGCGGGCCAGGAGATCGGTGTGAGCCTGGCCCATGAGCTTCCGCGCGGGCTCCGTCGCCTCCAGGACGCGCCCTCTGGGATCCAGCACCAGAAGTCGGATGGGGAGGTCCCGGAAGAGCGAGCGAAAGCGCGCCGCCTCTTCCCGCACGCGGAGCACGCGATCATGCTCGGTGACGTCCTCCACCGCGCCCTCGATGTAGACGATGCCTTCGCCGGGGACCCGGTGGGCCCTGGCGGTGTTGCGCACGAGGAGCGGGCGCCCGTCGGTGCGATCGAGCCAGGTCTCGAAGGCGCGCACCACACCCTCGGTCTCCAGACCCTGACGGAAGCGGTCCACGTCGGCGGGCGACACGTAGAACGTGCGGGCGTAGCGTTCCTGCAGGGTCTGTGGGTCGGGCTGTCCGAGCAGTCGCACCAGCGCCGGGTTGGCCTCCAGGAAACCGCCCTCGGGCGAACAGCGATACAGGCCGATCGGGAGATGGTCGAACATCTCGCGGTGGCGGGCCTCGCTCGCCCTCAAGGCCTGGTCGGCTCGGGCACGCTCCAGCGCGTAGCGGATCGTGCGTTCCAGCAGGTCCGGGTCGTAGGAGCCCTTCACCAGGTAGTCCGAGGCCCCCGCGCGCATGGCGTCCATGTCCACCGAGCGCGACCCCCGGCCGGTGATCATGATGATGGGCGTGCGGATGCGCCGCTCCCGGGCTTCGGCGAGCAGGTCCAGCCCGGTGCGGTCCTCCAGGAAGTAGTCCACCAGGAGCAGATCGTAGCCACCCGACGTAAGCCCTTCCACGGCATCGTCGTAGGTGGAGGCCCAATCCAGGGTCAGGGGCGGATCCGGGATCTGACCGAGCATGGCACGGTTGGCCTCGTAGTCCGCGAGATCGTCGTCGACCAGGAGGATGCGGATGGGCTCGTCCAGAGGGACCTCTCGGATGGGGTGGGCGGGCGCAGGATTCTACGGAACGGTCGACGTCCCCTCAAGGGTGCGATTCATCCACCATCCACCTCGGGAGGCTTGCGGAGCTTCTTCAGGCGCCCACGCTGGCGTTTGTTCTCGAGGCGCCGTCGCTTCTCCCGCGCCGGAACCCGGGTGGGAACGCGCGGCGCGTCTTCGTGGACCAGCGCTTCCAGCTTCGCGCGCAGCCGTTCGAGGGCGATCTGCCGGTTGCGATGCTGACTGCGCTCCCGGCGGCTCTCCACACGAATGCCCGAGGGTCGGTGCACCAGACGCACGCCGCTGTCGGTGGTGTTCTGGTGCTGGCCACCCTTGCCGCCGGCGCGGAAGGTCTCGACGCGGCACTCCGCGAGCAGCGCGTCGTCGTCGTCGGGAATCGTAATGTCGGCGTCGGTCATCGTTCGGGGGATCGGCGGGAACGAAGGGGCGTCGCCGGGGTTGCGAGGTGGAGGCGCGCCTCCGCCTATGGCTTCGCCCCGGATGCTTGAATACCATTGGGCGTTCCCCGTGCTCACGCCACCTCCTCGCCGATGATCATCGACCGCACCGAGCAACACCCGGGCGCGCGCTTCCTCCTGGTGGCGGCCTGCAGTGTGGTGGTGGTGTGGGGCCTCCAGTTCGCGGCCCCGATCCTGCTGCCCTTCGCGCTGGCGCTCTTTCTGGCGGTGCTGAGCCTTCCGCTCATGCTCTGGCTGCAGCGCAAGGGCGTGCCGGCGCCGCTGGCCATCGCCCTGGCCGTGTTGGTGGACGTGGCGGTCTTCGGCCTCCTCATCCTCATGGCGAGCCAGTCGGTGACGGAGCTCCAGGAGGTTCTGCCCCGGTACATCGCCCGGCTCCAGGACCTGCAGCGGGGCTGGATCAACGCCCTGGAGCAGCGGCTCAACCTGCCCGGGTATTTCGACGCCGGATTCCTGGATCCGCAGGCCATGGTGGAGTTCGCCGGGAACACGATCCAGCGCGCGGCTTCGCTGCTGTCGCAGGCGTTCCTCGTGTTCCTGATCATGATCTTCATCCTCGCCGAGGCCGCGGTCTTTCCCGGAAAGCTGCGGGCCATCGTGGGCGAGACCCCGGCCTGGGAGGACCGCCTCGCCAAGGTGGTCCGGGAGATCCAGGAATACCTGGGGATCAAGACGGTGGTGAGCCTGATGACGGGGCTCATCCTGGGGCTGTGGTGCTGGGCCATGGACCTGGATTTTCCCATCCTGCTGGGACTTACGGCCTTCGTGCTGAACTACGTCCCGACCGTGGGATCCATCATCGCCGCGGTGCCGGCCATCCTGCTCAGCTTCATCCTGCAGGGCACGCTGAGCCACGCGCTCCTGGTCTCGCTGGGGTACGTCCTGGTGAACACGGGCTTCGGCAACATCCTCGAGCCCAACCTCATGGGGCGCCGCCTGGGGCTTTCCACCCTGGTGGTGATCCTGTCGCTGCTCTTCTGGGGATGGACGTGGGGGCCCGTGGGTGCCCTGCTGTCCGTTCCCCTGACCATGGTCCTGAAGATCTGGCTGGAGAACACCCAGGACCTGCGCTGGGTTGCGTTGTTGCTGGACAAGCACCCGCCGCAGCAACAACCGGCCGACGGAGGACCCGCGAACGTGGACGACGATCCCGGAGTGTGACGTGCCGAAAGTGCCTTTCGACAACCTCCCCGACGACGCCCGACTCTGGATCTTCCCGGCCGATCGGCCGCTGACCGGCGGTGATGCCGAGCGACTCCTGACACGGGTGGATGCGTTCCTCGCGGACTGGAAGGCCCATGGCCAGCCCCTGACCGCGGGCCGCGACTGGCGCGACGACCGCTTTCTCCTGGTGGCCGTGGACGAGCGCTCGGCGCCGCCCTCGGGGTGCTCCATCGACGCCCTCCTGGGCGTGCTCAAGGCGCTGGAGCCCGAGCTGGGCATGACCATCACGGATCACGGTCACGTGCAGTACCGCGACGACGGGGGCGAGGTGGCGTATGCGACCAGGGGGGACTTCG
Source organism: uncultured Gemmatimonadales bacterium (assembly GCA_963809895.1). Lineage (GTDB taxonomy): Bacteria > Gemmatimonadota > Gemmatimonadetes > Longimicrobiales > Gaopeijiaceae > Gaopeijia. Next base: position 719,003 of record CAWELD010000003.1, read on the forward strand.
CGCGCCTCGCCGAGGAGGGCGCGGTCAGCACCGACACGCGCGTGTTCGACGCGACCCTCACCCGCCTGGGCCCGCTGCGCGAAGGTCGCTTCGAAGTGCCCGCCAGGGAGTCCTGGCACCGGAGAGCCTTCTTTCGCGGACTGGCCACGCTGGCCCTGGCATTCATCACCGGCCTCGGCGCGTGGGCCTGCGGAGAGGCGGCTGGTCCGGCTCCTGAAGAGGCGGGTTTCGTGACCACTCTGGGCCAGGACACCATGGCGGTGGAGCGTTTCCGGATCCGGCCCGGGCGTGTGGAAGCCGACGTCCTGCTGCGGAGTCCTCGAGTCACGTTGGGCCACTACGTCCTGGAAACCGACGAACAGGGTCGTCTTCAGCGCTATCAGGCCGAGATCCGTCCGCCGGATTCGCCCGAGGGGGCACCCGTGCGGAGCGAGACCATCGTGGCCGATCAGGGTGGCTACACCCGGACCGTGAGCTCCGACGACGGCGAGACCAGCGAGCCGTGGGAGGGGGATCCCATGGCGCTCCCCTTCATCGATCTGGCCCACTGGCCCTTCGAGGTCGCGCTGCGGCGGGCGGTCGACAGCCCCGCAGACACGGTCGTGCAGCCGTTCTTCACCGGATCCAGGGGGATGAGCTACCGCCTCATCCGTCGCGGGGGAGGGGAGTGGGGCCTCCGGCATCCCACCCGGGGCACCAGCGCGGCCCGCGTGGACGCCCAGGGGCGGCTACTGTCACTGGATGGGTACGGCACGACCCGGGCACTGATCCTGGAGCGCACGGAATGGCTGGACCTCGAGCCGCTGGCCGCGGGGTTCGCCGGGCGCCCCACCGGCGAGCTGTCGGGCCGGGGCGAAGTGGAGGCCACGGTGGACGGCGCCACCCTGACCGTGGACTACGGGCGTCCACAGAAGCGCGGCCGGGACATCTTCGGCACGCTGGTCGAGTACGGCAGCGTGTGGAGGACCGGCGCCAACATGGCCACGCACTTCTCCACGGATCGTGATCTCGAGCTCGCCGGCAGCCTGCGTGTGCCTGCCGGCGAGTACACCTTGTTCAGCATCCCCGGAGAGGATCGGGCGATCCTCATCGTCAACCGCCAGACCGGCCAGACCGGCACCGCCTACCAGGAAGAGCTCGATCTCGGGCGGGTCCCCATGCGGCGGGACACGCTGGACGATCCGGTGGAGACCTTCACCATCGGCGTGCGGGACACCGACGACGGTGGCGTGCTCGAGCTGCTTTGGGATCGGACGGCGTACCGGGTGGCCTTCGAGGTGCGCTGACGGCTCAGGACCCTCCCGCCGCGCCCTGCTCGGCGGCCTTCTCGCCGGTGACCAGGTCCAGGCCCAGGCTCTTCCCCTTGAGCACCGCGGGCACGCCCTCTTCCATCCAGACGGGCGAAGGCGCGTCCTTGAGGTAGTGGTCGAAGAACTGCTGCATGCGAATCGCCCAGTCCTTCCGGTCCGCCTCGCTGCGCAGCCCGTGCGGCTGGCCGTTGTAGTTGAGGAGCCACGCCGGCTTGTGCAGCCGACGCATGGCGCTGAACATCTCGATCCCCTGATACCAGGGCACCGCCGTGTCCGCGTCGTTGTGCATCATGAGGAGCGGTGTCTCGATCTTGTCGGCCGTGAAGAGGGGCGAGTTCTCGATGTAGAGGAGGGGGGCCTCCCACAGCGAGCCGCCGATGCGTGACTGGGTGCGCTCGTACTGGAAGGCGCGACTCATGCCCGTGCCCCAGCGGATGCCACCGTATGCGCTGGTCATGTTGGCCACCGGGGCGCCGGCCTCGGCCGCGGCGAAGACGTTGGTCCGGGTCACCATGTAGGCGATCTGATACCCTCCCCACGAGTGTCCCTGCACGCCGATGCGTGCGGGGTCGACGAAGCCCTGCTCCACCAGCGCCAGCACACCGGGGACCACCGCGTCCAGGGCGCTTTCACCGGGGTGACCGATCTCGTAGGGAATGTCAGGAACGAAGACCAGGTATCCTCGGCTCACGTAGAAGCTGAAGTTGATGCTCGAGCTTCCGGCCGCCGGGATGTGGTACCGGTGCAGCCCGTCCGACATGCGCTCGTAGAAGTACACGAGCATGGGATACTGCTTCGAGGGATCGAAACCCTCCGGCTTGTAGAGGATGCCCTGAAGCGGGATGCCGTCGTTGGAGATCCACTCCGTGAGCTCCGCCGTGCCCCAGCGTACCTGGGACTGAAGCTCGGCATCGATGCTGGTCAGCTTGCGGCGCCCGCTCAGGTCGCTGCCGCTGACCCAGAGATCCGGGAAGTTCTCGAAGGTCTCCCGGGTGAAGAGCAACCGGTCGGCATCGTCCGCCTTGCGGGGGAACCCGAAGGAGGCATCCTCCAGCACCAGGCGCTGCGGGGGCCGGTCGCCGGTGACCCGATCCCTGTAGAACCCGTCCTGCTTGGTCTCGAGCTGGAATGCCGACAGCAGCAGGGGCGCATCCGTGGGGATGGTCTCCTCTTCCGGGTCCAGGCGAACGTACCGGAAACGGAGGTCCTCACGGCGGCCCACGCCCTCGGTGATGTCGCGGGCGCGGGCGGGATCGCGGGGATCCACGGCCCAGATGTCGTGCTGGTCGTAGATGAGCACCATGCCGTCGTCGTCCGTCCAGCCCGCCATGCCGTAGCTCGACGGGGGCTGCGGATGGTCGTCCAGAACGTCGTAGACCGGCTGCGTGACGGCGGCGGTCAGGTTCACCGGTTCACCGCCGACGGCCGGTCGTGCGAACCAGGCGCGCTCGCTCCCGTCCCACCAGTAGATCCACTGGCCTCCGGGTGACAACGACGCGCCGTCCCGGATCGCCTCCTGGGCCATGTGTCGCTGCCCGGTCGCCACATCCACCAGCCACGCGTCCACGTAGCGCCCGTCCCAGCTGATGAGTTGCCGATAGGGCCCGTCGTCGAGTGCCAGGGCCACGTCGGCGTCTCCGTCCTCACCCACGCGTACGTTCTCCAGCTCCGGTGTCTCGAGCTGCACGACGTCGCCACCCGCGAAGGGCGCCCACGCCTGGTAGGTCCGGTTCAACTCGTCCTCGCGCTCCAGGAGCTGCATGGGCTGCAGATACGGGTCCTTCCAGTTCCAGACGTCGACCTCCACCTTCTCCTCGGGCAGCGGCTCGGGAGCGTCGTCGTCTTCCGGCTCCGGACGGGGGCGGGTTCCGAAGAAGACGCGCTCGCCGTTCCGGGACACCGACAGGCTTCCTTTCTGGGCGATCCACCACCCTGCGGGAATGCCCGCGGAGGCCGGAGTGGCCACGGCGTGCGCGGCGCCGCTGCCGTCGGCCGCGTACAGGGCGAACGCCGGCTGATCCGCCTCGCGATCGTCGCGGTCGCTCACGAAGGCCATGCGGTGCCCGTCGGGCTGGACCGCCAGGCCCAGATAGCGGCCGTCGCCGGTCAGGAGAGCCGAGGCTTCGCCCGACGCGGTCGAGACCCGGAACGCCCCGTCCGCATCGCCTTCCGGCGACGACGCCGTGTAGTAGAGGAGCGCTCCATCGTCACTGAAGCGGTAGTCGGCCACGTGCTCGTAGCGGTGCTCGGCGCCCTCGGTCAGGGTGCGGAGGACCAGGGTGGTGCCGGGGTCGAGCCGCGGCTTCTTCTTCTCGGTTTCCTCTTCACCGGCCTGCTGCTCTTCGCCGCGCCGGCCCTGCTGGTCACGGGTCGAATCGGCGGCGGGCTCCTTCTCCAGCAGGTAGGCCAGCACGGCCCCGTCGTCGGGTAGCCGGAAGGACTTCACCCGCGCCACGCGCGTGATCCCCCCCTCCTGAACGGTCCCGTCGGCGCCGAAGGCCCGTGACAGGTCCACGATCACCAGGGAGTCCTTCGGCAGGGCGTCGGATTTCACCTTGGCCCGTCGCAGCGCCTTCACGGTGTCCTGGGCCGGGCTCACCGATGCGACCACGAAGCGATTGTCGCCGGTGAATCGGGGGCCGGTGCCGCGGGCGATGCTCAGCGAGGCGTCGCCGTCGACGCTTCGGATCACGAGGGTCCCGTCGCCGTCGCCGGGCTGGACCACGTACGCGAGCCACTCGCCGTCTGGCGACAGCGACCGGTCACTGATGCGCTGCCAGCGGTCGTAATCCTCGTGCTGGAGGGGTCGCTTGGTGGTCTGGGCGGCAACCGTGGACACGGCAGCGAGAGAAAGGACCAGGACGGTGGTGGCCGTGCGTCGCAGGATCGGTAGCATGACGAGTCGGGGCAGGAGGCACTCGTGGGCCCGGGGGAGGGGTCCGGACCCGACTTCAGTGGGCGAGACCATAGAGGTCAGGCTAGGTGATGAATGACCCCTGAGCAACCGCCAGCGTTGAGGAGTCGCCGGCCGCTCGCCTCTCGGTACGAGCAAGAGCGCCGCCCCGGCGCTCCTGGCCGGGGCGGCGCTCCGAAACCTCTCCGGACCTGCCGGAGCGGTGGGGTGACGCGATCAGGCGCCCACGCGCGCGACGTTCTCGGCTGCGGGCCCCTTGGGGCCCTCGACCATGTCGAACTCCACGCGGTCACCTTCGGCCAGGGACTTGAACCCGTCGCCCTGGATCGCGGAGTAATGCACGAAGCAGTCCCGGTCCCCCTCCTCGGGAGAGATGAATCCGAATCCCTTCGCGTCGTTGAACCACTTCACCGTTCCGGTGGTCCGCATGCTGCCTGCTCCATCCGTGAATCAGAATGCAGGGACGCCGCGCACACGACATCCCACGTCCGCGTTGGCGACCCCCCGGGGGGCCACCGTGGGCACAGGGTACCCGGCTCGTGCCGTGCCGGTCAAGTGACGCGCGTGCGGTCGCTTCAATCCACCTTGGCCGTGACCCGCTTGAAGACGGGGCTCAGAAGGAGCGCCACCAACCCGGCCGCGCCGACGAACAGGGCGACGGTCCGGAAGAGATCCGTCGGGGGCAGCGTCTCCAACTGTCCGGCCATGAGCCCGGCGAACACGTTCCCCAGCGCCGCCCCTACGAACCAGATGCCCATCATCTGACCCACGCGGCCCTGTGGCGCGAGCTTGGTGATGGCCGACAGACCCACCGGCGAGATGGTCAGCTCTCCGCAGGTGTGCAGGAAGTAGGTGACCACGAGCCAGGCCGGCGACACCAGGTTGCCGTTGGCCGAGTTGGCGGCACCCCAGGAGATGACGAAGAAGCCGGCGGCGAGCCCCAGGAGGCCCAACCCGAACTTCACCGGCGTCGACGGATTCGCCTTGCGCTGTGCCAGCCACACCCAGAGCGAGCCGAACACCGGCGCCAGCAGGATGATGAGGATGGGATTGATGGATTGGAGGAAGGAGGCGGGCATCTCCCATCCGAAGACCATGCGGTCCGTGCGCTCGGCGCCGAAGAGGTTCAGCGACGAGCCCGCCTGCTCGAAGCCGGACCAGAAGATGGCGATGAGCACGAACAGCCACAGGATCACGCCCAGGCGCTTCTTCTCCTCCGTGGTGTGGCCTCCGAAGAGGACCAGGTAGAGGAAATAGATGGCGACGATCACGAGGATCCCCACGCCCAGGGCGGTGGCGATCTGCGGCAGCGTCACGGGGATCACGCCCCGGGACACCAGCACACCGAAGACGGCCAGGAGCGCCACCAACCCGAAGAATCCCCCGAAGAACTTGCGGGCCATGGCCGAGACCTGGCTCGCCGAGCGCTCCGTGTGCAACGTCCCGGCGTCGCCGAGATACTTGTCGCCGGCGCGGTACTGGATCAGGCCCAGCACCATCCCGATTCCGGCCAGCGAGAATCCCCAGTGCCAGTTGTAGCCCTCGCCGAAGAAGCCGGTCACGAGCGGGCCGATGAACGCCCCGAGGTTGATCCCCATGTAGAACACGGAGAACCCGGCGTCACGGCGCGCGCCGCCCTCCGGGTACAGCTCCCCGACCATGGTGCTCACGTTGGGCTTGAGCAGGCCGGTGCCGGTGACGATCAGGATCAGCCCGAGAAAGAAGGTGACGTCGCCGGGGATCGCCATGCTGAAGTGGCCCGCGGCGATGATGCACCCGCCCACGAAGACCGCTTTGCGTTGACCCCAGAGGTTGTCGGCGACCCAGCCCCCCGGCAGCGCCAGCAGGTAGACCATGCCGGTGTAGAGCCCGTAGATGGCCGCGGCGGTGCCCACGTCCATCCCCATGCCCGGGTTCTCGCCCATGGTGGCGGCGGTCATGAAGAGGATGAGCAGGGCGCGCATCCCGTAGTACGAGAAACGCTCCCACATCTCCGTGAAGAAGAGCGTGGCCAGGCCGCGCGGATGACCGAAGAATGTCGGTCCGCGCTGAACCGGGCCGCCCTGGGCCGTAGCGCTGGTGCTCAAGTGCCGTCCTCCGTCGGGGTCGCGTTCGGACAGGAGGATCGCAAGACGCCCCTGCCGGATCGCAGCAACCTAGGACGGAGAGAGCGCTCCGGCCAGGAAACGGGCCGCAGACTCTTCGGCCCAGAAGCGCGGCCGCCCGGGAGAGCCGGCGACGAAGCCGACGTGTCCTCCCCGTGGAGTCAGGACCGGGTGGAGGCACGGGTTCGAGCGCATCGCCTCGACCGGCACCGCATCCTGCGGCAGGAACGGATCGTCCATGCTGTGCAGGAGGAGCGTGGGCACCCGGATGCCGGAGAGAAAGCGCGCGGAGCTGCACTGGCGGTAGTAGTGGGACGCTCCGTGGAAGCCGTGGACCGGCGCCGTCACCTCCTCGTCGAACGCCCGGATCGTGCGGACGTCGTCCAGCGCGTCCAATGTCACCTGATCCGCCAGCAGATGGGCCTTCTCTCGCACCTTCGTCATCAGGGAGCGCAGGAAATAGCGCGTGTACAGGCGCCCGAAGAGGCCGCGCTCCAGCTTGGCGGCGCCGGCGGCGAGATCATAGGGCACCGAGATGGCCACGGCGGCCCCGACCAGCGCCTTCCCTCCGTCGTCGCGCTCCCCCAGGAGCTTGAGGAGAACGTTGCCGCCGAGAGAGAACCCCATCACGCCGAGTGGCCGTCCTGGATGCCGCTCCTGGAGCCGAGCCAGGACCCAAGCCGGGTCCTCCGTCTCGCCCGAGTGATAGGAGCGCGCGCGACGGTTGGGCTCGCCTCCGCAGGAACGGAAGTTGAGCCCCACCGGCGCCATGCCCCGGGCCAGGAGCGCCTGGTAGGCGAGCATGCAGTAGCCGCGGCGCGCCGACCCTTCGAGTCCGTGGAGGACCAGGACGATAGGAGCGCCCGGCCCCGGATCGGGACCGAAATCGAGATCCAGGAAATCCCCGTCGGGGGTCTCCCAGCGGACGCGTTTCAGCGTCACCCCCCTCGTCTGACGAAGGAACTTTCCCGCCAACGTCTGCGAATGTGCGCCCAGGGCCCACCAGGCGGGTCGGAAGGCGCGGGGCAGCGCCGAGGGCGAGACGGGGTACAGGCCGGGCTCTCCCACGCTCAGGGCGCCCCGTGATGGATCGGGCCCACGGGGGTTCCAGTGCCAGGATGCGCTCGGCCACCGGACAGCCGTCGACGTGGGCGCCGGGCAGGTATCCCGTGCTGGTGAGGAACTCCCCGGTGATCTCGCCCCCGGTGAAACGGAAGGTCTTGCGGAAGAGCCGGACCCACTCGGCGCGCGGCCGAGGATGGTGGGCGTCGAGCCAGTCGGCGAAGGAGCCGTAGTCGGTGCGCAGGTCGAGAATGACGCCGGCGTTGTGGATCGCGGCAGCCACCTTCAGACGATTGCGCACGATGGCGGGGTCGGCGAGCAGGCGCCTCCGCTCCACGTCTCCATAGGCAGCGACCCGTTCCACCGAGAAGCCGTCGTAGGCCCGCCGGAAGCCCTCGCGCTTCTTGAGAATGGTGAGCCAGGAGAGGCCCGCCTGGTTGATCTCGAGCACGAGCCGCTCGAACAGGCCGTCGTCGCTTCTGAGGGGAAAGCCGTACTCGGTGTCGTGATACGGCCCGTGCCACGGATGGCCTCGGGCCGCTGCGCAGTAGCTGTCGGGTGTCTCCGGTGCATCCATGCACTCAATGTCGCAGACGGCGCCCGTCGGTGAAACCGGGTCGGGGAGACGGTCGTAGGGGCCGGCGTGCGAGGGTGTGTGACCTCACAGGGAGTGACGATGGGGATGATGCGATACGGTTACGTGGCTTTTGCCGCGGGAGCGCTGGCTCTGGCTCCCCGGCCCGCCCACGCCCAGGACCAGGACCGCCTCTACGGTCAGGTCCGCACCGCTTCGGGTGAGGTGTACGAGGGATACATCCGCTGGGACCGGAACGAAGGTGGCTGGGTCGATCTGCTCGACGGTAGCAAGGAGCTGGACCAGGAGCTGCTGGCATCGGTGGGTGAGGAGGACGAGTCCAGCCGCGAACGCAGCGTGGAATTCCTCGGCGTCCGCATCAGCTGGGAAGAAGACGACGACCTGCCGTCGTCGGCCGAGGCGGGCCTGCGCTTCGGGCACCTGCGCAGTCTGCGGGTCACCGGCGACGACCGGGCGATGCTGACCCTCAAGTCCGGCGAGAAGGTGGAGTTGTTCGGTGGCTCCACGGATCTCGGCGACGACATGCGCGAGCTGGTGATCGACGATCCGTCTCGCGATCTGGTGGAGCTGGCCTGGCGCGATCTCGACCGCATCGACTTCATGGCCGTGCCCGCTGGCGCGCCCGCTCCCCGCTCCCGACGGCTCTATGGCACCACCGAGGATCGCTGGGGCAATCGCTACACCGGCTACCTGGCCTGGGACCTGGACGAGATCCTGGGCTCCGACATCCTCGACGGAGAGGAGCGGGGCCACGACAGGGACATTCCCTTCGACCGCATCGAAGGGATCGAGCGGGAGAGCTCGCGCTCGGCCCGGGTGTTTCTCAGGGGTGGCGAAGAGGTCGTGCTCACCGGGACCAACGACGTAGGCGAGGGTCACCGCGGCGTCCAGATCTCGGACCCCGCGCTGGGGCAGGTCGACGTGGGTTGGGACGAGTTGGCGTCGGTGCGCTTCCAGGATCCGCCGCCGGCCGCGTCGTTGGGCGCGGACTACGACGCGTTCGGCCGGGGTTGGCGCTTGCGCGGCACCGTGGAGACCGAAGACGGCGAGCGCTACAGCGGCCAGGTGGTGTGGGATGTCGACGAGTCCTGGTCGTGGGAGATCCTCGACGGGAACTGGCGTGACGAGAGCTTCGACATCGAGCTGGGCAAGGTGGATCGGATCGAGAAGCGCTCCTCACGGAGCGCCGAGGTCACCCTCCTGGACGGGCGCTCGTTCGAGCTCGAAGGCTCCAACGACGTGGACCGCACCAACAAGGGGATCGTGGTGGAGCTGGACGACGGGGGCAGGGTGGTGGTGGACTGGGAGCGTTTTCGCAGCGTGACCTTCGAGCGTCCGTAGGAACCCGACACGGGTGGGACGTGTCTCTTCACGACGTGTGCCGTCCCGCCGTCCGTGGATCGAGGGAGTGAGATGAGATGAAGCGGGGTCTTCTCGTGACGGTCCTGTGGCTGTCGGGGCTGAACGTGGTCGCGGCGCCATCGCTCGGCGCTCAGGCCACCGACGACGCCTACCTGGATCCCGCTGCCCGGGAGCTCTACCAGTCGGCCGCGGCCAACTGGCAGGATATCGACGAGTCCGTGGTGCGCTACACGGCGCTCATCCGGCAGCGCATCGCCGCGCGCCTGCGCACGCCGCTCAAGGACCGCACCCTCTACCGGAACGAATCCGCGGCCCGGGTCATGTGGGATCGTGACCACCCACCGCTGGTTCAGGTGCTGGGCGCCCGCGCCCAGTATCCCGGACGGGAGATCGCCAAGAACGAGGGCGACCTGGACCTGCTGGACGACCTCACCATCGACGGCGCCTTCGATCCCGGCGGTGACAAGCTCATCTTCGGGGTGAACGACGAGGACGGCGACGCCACCAATCCCGACAGCAACGACTTCTGGTTCGCACATCCCCTCGCTCCGGGAGCCGACACCCTCTACCAGTTCCGCTCCGGCGACACCCTCACGCTCACCCTCCCCGATGGCCGCACGCTGACCACGGTGCGGTTGGACGTGCTGCCCCGCGTCGCCGACGTGCACCGCCTGTCGGGGACGCTCTGGATCGAGCCCGAGACGGGCGCTCTGGTGCGGGCCGTGTATCGCCTCGCCAGCCAGCTCGACGTGATGCGGGACATCCCGGACGTGAAGGAGGAGGACGAGGACGGGGAGTTCAAGTACGTTCCGGGACTTCTGAAGCCGTGGACGCTGGACCTCAACCTGGTGGCCGTCGACTACACCCTGTGGAACTTCCGGGTGTGGCTGCCCCGGTCCATGCGCCTCGAGGGCGAAGTGGCGGCGGGCATCCTGAAGATGCCCGTGTCCTTCGACCTGGCCTACCGCATGGAGACCGTGGTCACGGAAGACGACCTGGCGGACCTGGCCGACGCGGTGCCCGTTCAGGACGAGGTCCACTTCAGGACCCGCTCCGAGGCCATGGCGTACATGGCCGAGCTCGCGAGCCGTCAGGGCGTGGCCTACGAGCGCTACACCCAGGGCCGCTCGCCCAGCTCCGGGCGCAGCTCCCGGTTCCTCGTGCCCCAGGATCCCTCCGTGCTGGAGGACAGCCCGGATCTGCCGCCGCCCATCTGGGACGACGCGCCGGGCTTCCAGTCCGAGGAAGAGCTGTCGGACCTGTTCGGCACCCTCGCCGATCTGCCGCAGCCGGCGATCCAGGGCATCCCCTGGGCCGCCAACTGGGGCTGGCAGCGGCCCGATCTGATCCGTTACAACCGGGTGGAGGGACCGTCGGTGGGCGGACGCTTCCAGGCCCGACTGGGCAGCTTCGCGGGCCCGCTTTCGTTCGAGGCCACCGGGTTCTTCGGGCTGGCCGACCTGGAGCCCAAGGCCCGTCTCTCCCTGGAGCGTGAATCGCTCCGTAGCCGGGTGGCGCTGGCCGGGTACCGCGACCTGCGCACCATGGATCCACAGGGACGGTACCTGGGATTCGGGAACTCGCTGAACGCGCTGCTCTTCGGGCGCGACGACGGCGAATACTACCTGGCCACGGGGGCCGAACTCTCCATCGCCCCGCCTTCGGCGCGCCGGGACAGCTGGCGCATTCGCCTGTACGCCGAGCGTCAGGACGCCGCCGACGTGCACACCAACTTCTCGCTGGCCCACGCCTTCGACAGTGGCTGGCGCTTCCGGGACAACCTGGAGGCCGACCTGCTGGAAGAGGCGGGGGCGCAGTTGAGCGTGTCGCCGTGGTGGGGTACCGATCCCCTCCTGCCCCAGTTCGGATTCGAGCTCGGCGTGCAGGGCGCGGCCACCCGTGACGTGGATACCTCCGACACCGGCGACTACGCCCGAGCCCGCCTCGTCCTGCGGTCGGCGCTGCCGCTGGCGCAGGGCCGCTGGCGCGTGGGTCTCGAGGCCGGTGGCGGAACCTCGTGGGGCGACGTGCCGGTGCAGCGACAGTGGGTGCTGGGAGGACCGCTCACGCTGCGCGGGTACGGGGCGACCAGCGCCGTCGGCACCACCTACGGACGGGCCCGCATGGAGGTGGCGCGGGTGTTCCCGGCATGGACCCTCACGCTCTTCGGAGACGGCGGTTGGGCGGGAGACCGGAGCGAGTACGCGCCCGACGACGTGCTCTGGGGCGTCGGCGCCGGGGCGAGCCTCCTGGATGGGCTGATCCGCTTCGACATCTCCCGGGGACTCACCGGGCCCCTGCGCGACACGCGGGTCGATCTCTACCTCGACGCCATCCTCTGAGCGCGGGTCGCGGCCACGGCCCGCGACTGGCGGCGCGACGCTCGCCGGGGCATGATGGGGCGCGGTCGCCGGAGCCTCCGGCGGCGCCCACCAGCCCCTGATCCGTACCATGCCGTCGTACCACTCCGCCGTCGCCCCGTCGGCCGTCCTCCTCGCCTGTCTGGTCGTGCTGTCGTGCGAGCCGGCCCCCGGGCCTTCCGACACGTCCATGGGCGTCTCCCAGGCCCTGGCGTCGCAGCGCGACAGCACGCTCGCCGAGGTGTCCTACAGCGTGCGGCTCCGCATTCCCGAGGCCCGCTCGGAGCCGCTCACGGGCACCACGGCCATCTCGTTTCGGTGGGACGACCCCGCGGGGCGCGATGTCGTGGTCGACTTCAAGGATCCGGACCCGCGGGTGCACGCCGTGCGCGCCAACGGCCACGACGCTCCGTGGAGGGCCGAACAGGATCACGTCGTGGTGCCCGCGGCCAGCCTGGCGCCCGGTGGAGACAACGTCGTGGAGATCGACTACGACGCCGGCGACGACGCCCTCAACCGCTCCGACGATTTCCTGTACACGCTGTTCGTGCCCGACCGGGCGCACTTCTCCATGCCCGTCTTCGACCAGCCGAACCTCAAGGCCCGCCTGACGCTGGAGCTCACCGTGCCCGAGGGATGGTCCGCCGTCGCCAACGGACCCGAGGTGGGGCAGGGGGAGACCGCCGCCGACGGAGCCACCGTCCACCGCTACCGGGAGACGCGGCCGCTGCCGACGTACCTGTTCGCTTTCGCCGCGGGCCGCTTCCAGGTGGAGGAGGCGGAGCGCAGCGGACGCACCCTGCGCATGTACCACCGGGAGACGGACCGGGACAAGGTGGCGCGCAACCGCGAAGCCGTCTTCGATCTGGTGGACCGGGCGCTGGGCTTCATGGAGGACTACACGGGGATCCCGTTTCCCTTCGCCAAGTACGAGTTCGCCCTGATCCCACCCTTCCAGTACAGCGGGATGGAGCACCCGGGGGCCGTGTTCTACCGGCAGTCCTCGATCCTCCTGGACGAATCCGCGACCCAGGGCCAGATCCTCGGTCGGGCGAGCCTCATCGCCCACGAGACGGCGCATCAATGGTTCGGTGACCTGGTCACCATGGACTGGTTCGACGACGTCTGGATGAAGGAGGTCTTCGCCAACTTCATGGCGGCCAAGATCGTTCACCCCTCGTTCCCGGAGGTGGACCACGATCTGCGTTTCCTCCTGGCCCATCACCCCACGGCGTACGCGGTGGACCGGACCCCGGGCACGAACCCGATCCGCCAGCCCCTGGACAATCTGCGTGAGGCGGGATCGCTGTACGGGCCGATCATCTATCAGAAGGCCCCCATCGTCATGCGCCAGCTGGAAGCGCGCGTGGGGGAGGACACCTTCCGGGACGGGGTCCGGGAATACCTCCGCCGCTTCGCCTACCGCAACGCGACCTGGCCCGACCTGATCGGAATCCTGGACCAGCGCGTGCCCGAGGACCTGGCGGCCTGGAGCCACGTCTGGGTCGAGGAGCCCGGCCGCCCGACGGTGCGGGTGCAGCTGGACGAGGACGGCGGCACCGTGCGGGCGCTGCGGATCCGGCAGGAGGATCCCTGGGGACTGGGGCGCGTGTGGCCCCAGACCCTCCACCTGGTGGCGGCCTACGGGGATTCCCTGGTGCGCGACACCGTCGAGTTGGACGGACCCGAGCTCGAGCTGGCGGAGTGGGCGGGCCGGCCGGCCCCCGATTGGATCCTGCCCAACGGTGGAGGTCTGGAGTACGGGCTGTTCGTGCCCGACACGGCGTCCCTGCTGGCGCTGGAAGGCTCGGTGGGGAGCCTGCGGCCCGACCTGATCCGGGGGTCGGCGTGGCTGACGATGCAGGACGCGCTCCTGGAGGGTCGCGTGCCGCCTGAGCGCATGCTCGACCTGGCCCTGGCCGACCTGGAGCACGAGAACGACGAGCAGCTCACCCAGTACCTCCTGGGCATGGTGCGGCAGGTCTACTGGCGCCTCCTGAGCGACTCCACGCGGCGGACAAGGGCACCGGGCGTGGAGGCGGCGCTGTGGAGCGGGGTGGAGCGGGCCCCGTCGTCGAGCCTGCGAGCCGCGTGGTTCGGCGCGTATCGCTCCATGGCGCTCACGGAACCGGCGGTGGCCCGGCTCCGCCGAATCTGGCGCGGCGACGAGACCGTGCCGGGACTCACGCTCGCGGAGTCCGATCGCACCGAGCTCGCCTCGGAGCTGGCGCTCCGCCAGGTGCCCGATGCCGAGGCCATCCTGGACGCCCAGGCGGCGGGGATCGAGAATCCGGACCGGCGCGCCCGCTTCGACTTCGTCCGTCCGTCGCTGTCGGCGGATCCGGCGGTCCGGGAGAGCTTCTTCGAGAGCCTCCGCGATCCGGCCAATCGCGAGCGTGAGCCCTGGGTCCTGGACGGGCTGGCCAACCTGAACCACCCGCTGCGTCGGGAGCACGCCCAGCGGTTGGTCGAGCCCGCCCTGGAGCTGGTGGAGGAGATCCAGCGCACGGGCGACATCTTCTTTCCGGGTCGCTGGCTGGACGCAACGCTCGACGGCCACAATCGTCCCGGGGTGGTGCGCACCGTGGCCGCCTTCCTCGAGGCGCGGCCCGACTACCCCTTCCGACTGCGGGGCAAGATCCTGCAGTCGGCGGACGGGGTGGAACGCGCCGCCCGCATCGTCTACGGAGATTCCGTTCCATCGCTGGCCTCACTCCGTACCCCCGTTGAGGGGGAGGGCGGAGGCTGACAGAATAGGGCTCGGTCGCGCGGTGGCGCGCCGGTACCGCCCTCGAACACGAGAGACCGCCGATGGCGTCCGTGACATCGTCCGAGTGGATGCGCAGGCTGAGCGGGGTGACCCTCCTCATGACCGGGCTGATCGCGGCCGGGTGCGGAACGCCCGATGCCTTCCCGCGGCACGAGGCGGAGGCGCCCCGCCACCGCCCGGCGGATGGACTGCTCCAGCGTCCCGCGTTGCAGCTCCTGGTCCAGGCGGGCCTCCATCGCGACCGCGAAGCGCTGGTGCAGGGGCTTCAGGATCCCGATCCGCTGGTGCGCGCCCGCGCCGCCTTCGAGCTCGGGTCCGTACAGGACAGCGCCGCCGTGGAAGGGCTCGACGAGGCCCTGGCCGACCCTGATCCGCGCGTTCGGGCCGATGTCGCCTTCGCCCTGGGCCAGACCCCCGGAGGGGCCGGGGGGGCGTTGACCGATGCCCTGGACCGCGAGGGCGATCCCGACGTGCGCCGGGCCCTGGTGGAGGCGCTGGGCAAGCGGGGTGACGAGGCCGGGCTGACGGCGCTCCTCGCGCTCTCCGACGACGACCTCCTGCCCGACGCCACCCTGGCGCTCAGCCGGGGGGTCATCCGGGGCGTCACGCCGCCCGGAGTCGTGGATACGCTGGTCATGCGCATGGCACACCCGGATCCGGCGGTGCGGCAGGCGGCGACCTACTTCATGGCCCGCAGCCGGGATCCCGGAGTCTGGTATCCGCACCGGCTGGACATCCGCCGCACGCTGGCCTCGTACGACCGCTCCGATCCCGCGGCCATGTACATCCTGCAGGGCTTCGGACGGGCCATGAGCCTGTTCAACCTTCCCACGGTCATCGACTGGCTGCGGACGTCGCCGGACTGGCGGATCCGGGCCAATGCCGCCGGCGCGTTGGCCGGCTCGGGCGAATTGCCCGGACCCGGAGCCACGGCCCTCGTGCGGGCGCTGGACGACCTGTCGCCCCACGTGCGCAAGGTGGCGGCGACGGGCCTCACCAACGCGCCCCCCATGCCGGGGACCCTGCAGGGGATCCTCACCTGGGTTCGGACCCATCCGGACGATCACGCCACCACGCTGCCCCTGCTCTCGATCCTGGCCCAGACCGGTCACGAGGAGCTCGTGCTGGACCGGGTCCGGATGATTCCGGAACACGAGGAGACGGAGTGGATCCAGGCGATCCAGGCCCTGGGGTATCTGCCCGGGGCGACGGTGATCGACGAGCTGGGTGACATCGCGGTCTCCCGGCCCCCCAGGGTGCAGGCGGCCGCGGCCCGGTCGCTGGCCGACCGCTGGGCCATCGCCCGCGACGTTCCGGCCACGCACTCGACCTTCCGGGAAGTGATGGCACGCGTGGCCCGGCGGGGAAGTCCGCGGGCCGCCGTGGCCGCGGCCGAGGTGCTGGCGGATCCGGCGCTTGCCGGCGAGGGCACCGCCGCCGACCTCACGGCCCTCTGGCGGCGCATGCGACCCGGCCAGGCACGGGACTCCCTGGCCCGCATCCTCGCCGTCTCCGCCGATCCCGCGCTGCGTGCTCTCGTGGCCGATGCGGTCCCGGACACGGCCCGCGACGAGCGCGACGCCCAAGGGCAGGGGGGCGGTGGACGGGCCTTCCTGCCGCTGGACTGGGAGCGGCTGCGGAGCCTCGGCGCGCACCCGCGTCTGATCCTGGTCACGGAGCGCGGAACCATCTCCCTGACCCTGAGCACGGAGGAGGCTCCGGAGACGGTCCTGGGCGTCGCCAAGCTGGCCGACGAAGGACGCTACGACGGCGTGCCCTTTCACCGGGTGGTGGCCAATTTCGTCATCCAGGGAGGAGACGTCTCGACGGGGAACGGCACCGGAGGGCCCGACTTCACCTTGCGCTCGGAGCTGACGCGCATCCCCTTCCTGCGCGGCGTCGTGGGCATGGCGTCGGCGGGCAAGGACACCGAGGGCTCCCAGTACTTCATCACGCACTCCATGCAGCCGCACCTGGACGGTGGCTACACCGCCTTCGGGTGGGTGACGCGTGGCATGGACGTGGTGGACCGCATCATGCCCGGCGATCGTGTGCTCCACGCGAGGATCCTGCCCGGGCCGTGAGCCGCTTCCCGCTGGGCCTGCGCTTCATGGCGGCGGGGGCCTTCTTCTTCTCTCTCATGAGCGCCCTGGTCAAGGTGGGCGGTGAGCGCTTTCCCACCATGGAGCTCGTGCTGGCCCGTTCGGTGGTGGTGCTGGCCCTCAGCAGCGCCGCCTTGTGGCGCTCGGGCACCGGCTTCGTCGGAAGGGAGCGGGGTCTGCTCGTGCTGCGCGGACTGCTGGGATTCACCGCGCTGTCCGGCTTCTACTACGGCGTGGTCCATCTGCCGCTGGCCGAAGCCACGGTCATCCAGTACACGAATCCGGTGTGGACCGCGCTCATCGCCGCCGCGGTCCTGGGAGAGTGGATCGGCGGCGCCCAGGTGGCGCTGGCGCTGGCGAGCCTCGCCGGGGTGGTGATGGTCGCCCGACCCGCGGCGCTTCTGGGCGTGGCCTCGGGAGGCCTGGACTCCGGAGCGGCGGCGGTGGCGCTGGGTGGGTCGATCTTCTCGGCCGGGGCGTACGTCACCGTTCGCCGCCTGCGCGCTGAGGCCACCATGGTCATCGTCTTCTACTTCGCGCTGCTGAGCACGCTCATGGCCGCTCCCTTCCTGGCCTTCGGCGCGGTGATGCCCCGGGGATGGGACTGGGCGCTGCTCACGGCCATCGGTGTCACCACCCATCTCGGGCAGGTCTTCCTGACCCGCGGCCTCAAGCTCGAGGCGGCGGGGCGCGCCATGACCGCGGGCTACCTCCAGATCGTGTTCGCCGCCGTGTGGGGCGCGCTCCTCTTCGGCGACGTTCCCGATGTGTGGTCCTTCGCCGGCGCGGTCGTCATCGTCGCATCGACCCTCGTCCTGGCGCGTCTGCCCTCTCCCGGCGCTCCCGCGCCACCCAGGCTCCCCTGAGGCGAGCCCTGCAGCCATCCGTAGAAACCCGTACGCACGATTTGTCACTAAACGGCGTTTGGCCTCGTAGGGCCTTTGGCACTTGAACAGGGATCGCCGGTAGTTTACACTGTTAACATGTCAGAGCAGCAGAGGGATCGGATCCTGACCCACGCGTGCGAGCTCTTCTTGCGCGATGGGTTGGAGGGCTTCTCGATGCGGAAGCTGGCTCGCGCCGTGGGTGTCACGGCGCCGGCCCTCTACCGTCATTACGAGAGCAAGGAGCACGTGCTCCAGGATGTGGTCGGTGAAGCCTACCGACGCATGGCTCAATACCTGTACCGCGCCTTGCAGGGTCGCACGCCGTTGGAACGGCTGCTGATGGCCTCCGAGGGCTATCTGGATTTCGGGCTGGAGCATCCGCGGCTCTACGACGCGCTGTTCGCGTCGCCCGAGCTGGTGGGACTGGGAGATCTGCCCGAAGACGTGGAGGCGCAGGGGTGCGCGGTGGGTCAGTTCTGGAACGACCGCATCCGCGAATGCATGGACGCCGGCATCATCCGACGGACGGACCCGGGTGGGGTCGGGCTCACCATGTGGGCCCACGCCCACGGGCTGGTTTCGCTGCACGCCCGGGGCTTGCTGAGCTTTCCGGAGCACATGAGCGATGGGGAGTTTCGCCGGGTCTACCGAAGCTCGACGCTACGGGCGCTCGAGGGCATGGCGGCGGTCTCGCTCGAGGAGCTGGAGTCGGCCTTGCCCGAAGACGATCCCGATGCCGGTGCCGCGGCCTGACACGGACGCGGACCGCACGACGACAACGACGCACCGAAGAGGCGATGGTGAAGAATAGATGGGTGGTGAGCCTGACGGCCGCGCTCCTGCTGGCCGCGTCAGCAGCCGGGGCCCGGGCGCAGGAGACGTCCCAGCTCACGGGTCGCACGCTGACGCTGCCCGAGGTGGTCCAGGCCGCGCTGGACCGCAGCCCGGAGCTGCAGGGGGTCCGGTACTCGCTGGAAGAAGCCCGGGAGCGGGTGAGCGAGGCGTGGGGCAGCGTGTACCCGTCGGTGGACCTGTCCAGCACCTTCACGCGCAACGTGTCGCCGTCGGTGAGCTTCCTGCCGGCGAACATCCTCGATCCCGAGGCGAACCCGAACGATCTGGTTCCGGTTCGCTTCGGAGCCGACAACACCTGGCAGCTCTCCATCGGTGTCGACCAGCCGGTCTTCAACGCCGCCGTCTTCATCGGGGTGGGCGCCGCCGGCCGCTACCAGGCATTGCAGGAAGAGGGGATGCGCGGTCAGGCGCAGGCGGTGGTCACCCGGGTCCGGGAATCCTACTACAGCCTCCTGTTGGCGCAGGAGCAGGCGCGCCTCACCGACAACTCGGTCCGACGCGTGCGCGAGAGCCTGGACGAGACCCGGGCCCTCAACCGCGCCGGGCTGTCGTCGGACTACGACGTCCTCAGGCTCGAGGTGGAGCTGGCGAACCTGGAACCCAACCTGCGCCGGGCGCAGAACGCGGTGCGGCAGGCACGCCGCCAACTGGGCGTGGACCTCGACCTTCCCGCCGAAGAGGCGGAGACGCTCGAAGTGGCCGGAGCCCTGGCCTCCATGGACCTGGACGATGTCGGCGCCAATTCCGCCGACAACCAGCAGATCCTGGCCTTCGGCGGCGCGCCGGCCGAGCCGGCGGGTCAGGAGGATCGGCTGGTCACCGACGCCCTGGCGTCGCGCTCGGACCTGCGCCAGCTGGTGCTCACCGAGAGCCTCAGGCAGACCGAGCTGCGCCTCGAACAGGTGGAGTATCTGCCCAAGATCTCGGTCTTCGGCACCTACGCCATCAATTCGCAGCAGAACGGGAACCCGGAGTTCTTCGGAGCGCCGCGGGCCTACACCCGCAATGTCGGCGTCCGCTTCACGCTGCCCCTGTTCCAGGGCTTTCAGCGCGATGCGCGCATCGATCAGAAGCGGGCCGTGCTGAACCAGGCGCGGGCACAGACCGAGCGCGCTCGACTACAGGCGCGGAGCCAGGTCCGCTCACTGGTGGACGGTGCCGACGAGGCCCTGGCCCGGGCGCGGGCGCAGGATCTCGCGGTGGAGCAGGCCCAGCGCGGGTTCGAGATCGCCAGGGCGCAGTACCGGGAAGGTCTGAGCAGTCAGCTGGAGCTCACCGATGCAGAGGTGGCGCTGCGCCAGAGCGAGTTCAACTACGCCCAGGCGGTCTACGACTACCTGGTGGCGCGTGCGCGCCTGGACGAGGCCGTGGGCGAGGTGCCGCTCACGGCGCGGGGCGCGGGCGAGAGTCCGTGACGAACGTGGGACACGTACAGCCGATCAAGAGGCAACGATGACGATAGATATGCGGGGGATGCGGGTGCTGGTGGCGGGAACCGCGCTGGCGGTGGCCGCGTGTGGGGGGGCCCAGGCCGACGGCGCGGAGGCTGCGGGTGAGGAGGGCTTCGTCCGCGTGATCAACGTGGAGACGGCCGTGGTGACCCCTCGGGCCTTCACCGAAGAGATCCGTCTCACGGGAACGGTGCAGGCGAACCGTGACGTCACGGTGTCGGCCCAGGAGGCCGGCACCATCGTGGAGCTGGTGGTGGAGAAGGGAACGGCGGTCCGCGCCGGCCAACCCATCGCTCGCATCGACGACCGGCTGCTGGCCACCCAGGTCGAAGAGGCGCGTGCCCAGGAGGCGCTGGCCCGGGAGACGTGGACCCGCCGCAAGCGGCTGTGGGAGGAGGACCACGTGGGTTCCGAGCTGGCGTACCTGGAAGCGAAATACGCCGCCGAGCAGACGGCGGCCCGCCTCGCCACCCTGGAGGAGCGCCTCGACCGGACCGTCATCCGGGCTCCCATCGAGGGTGTGCTGGACGACCGCCTGGTGGAGGTGGGCACGCTGGTGAGCCCGGGCACTCCCGTGGCGCGCATCATCGATCTGGACCCGGTGAAGGTGTCCGGCGGCATGCCCGAGCGATATGCCGCCGACGTCTCCCGGGGTGCCCCGGCCACGGTGACCTTCGACGTCCTGGACGGGGAGCGCTACGAGGCCACGGTCAACTTCGTGGGTGCCGCGGTGGACCGTCGCAACCGCACCTTTCCGGTCGAAGTCACGATCCCCAACGCGGGGCGCGTGATCAAGCCGGAGATGGTGGCCAATATCGCCGTGGTCCGCCGTACGCTGGACGAGGCGGTGGTCGTACCACAGGACGCGGTGGTGCGCGTCGAGGACGGCTACGTCGTGTTCGTGGTGGAGGGGCAGGGGGAGGACCTGACGGCTCGTTCGCGGGACGTGGTGCTGGGGCCGTCACAGAGCAACGAGGTCGTGATCAGCGAAGGCCTCTCCGCCGGCGAGCGCCTGGTGGTGGTGGGCCAGCAGCAGGTGGCCGACGGGGACCGGGTCCGCGTGGTCGGGGAGCGATGACATGAGCACCGAGAATCGGACGCCACCCCCCTCCCGGGGGCGCCCGCCGCAGGAGGACCGGAGCTTCCTGGAGCGGTTCAAGGAATTCGGCCCCACCTCCTTCGCGGTGGATCACCGGACCAGCATGGTGGTCCTGCTCCTGATCATCACCGTCATGGGCTTCTTCTCCTACCGGACGACCCCCAAGGAGTCGTTCCCGGAGGTGGAAGTGCCCATGATCGCCGTGAACACCACGTATCCGGGCGTGTCTCCGGCGGACATGGAATCGCTGGTGACCCGTCCGCTGGAGGACGAGCTCAGCACCATCTCCGAGATCAAGGACCTCACCTCGAGCTCCGTGGAGGGCTTCTCCAGCATCGTGGCCGAGTTCGAGACCACGGTAAATCTGGAGGACGCGCTCCAGCGCGTGCGTGAGAAGGTGGACCTGGCCAAGCCCGACTTGCCGGACGAGGCCGACGACCCGGCCATCGTGGAGTTCAACTTCTCCGAGGTTCCCATCATGCAGGTGAACCTCTCGGGCGAATACGGCCTGGTGCGGCTGAAGGAGATCGCCGAGGACATCCAGGACCGCCTCGAGACCATCCCGGAGATCCTGCGCGTGGACGTACGCGGCGGATTGGAGCGCGAGGTCAAGGTGGACGTGGACCTGCGCAAGCTGAAGTACTACGGGCTGGCGCTGGGCGACGTCATCGAGGCCATCAGCCGCGAGAACGTGAACACCCCGGGTGGGGCCATCGACGTGGGCCGCTCCAAGTACCTGGTGCGGATCGACGGCGAGTTCCAGGACCCGTCGGTGATCGCCGACCTGGTCATCAACGCCGACAATGAACGGCCGATCTACGTCCGTGACGTGGCGGATGTGGATTTCGGCTTCGCGGAACGGGAGAGCTACGCCCGGCTGGACGAGAATCCCGTGGTGACGCTGGACATCATCAAGCGGTCCGGCGAGAACATCATCGCCACCTCCGACGCGGTGAAGGAGGCGCTGGACGAGCTTCAGCCCCTCTTCCCGCCCACCACGGTGGTGAAGATCACGTCGGATCAGTCCACCGACATCGACATGATGGTGAGCTCGCTGGAGAACAACATCGTCTCCGGACTGCTGCTCATCATCCTGATCCTGCTCTTCTTCCTGGGGCTGGCCAACTCCGTGTTCGTGGCCATCTCCATCCCGTCGTCCATGCTCCTGAGCTTCATCGTGCTCAAGCTCCTGGGCGTGAGCATGAACATGGTGGTGCTCTTCAGCCTCATCCTGGCGTTGGGGATGCTGGTGGACAACGCCATCGTCATCGTGGAGAACATCTACCGGTACATGGAGGAAGGATGGGATCGCGCGGTGGCTGCCAAGAAAGCCACCGGCGAGGTCGCGATGCCGGTCATCGCCTCCACCCTCACCACGCTCGCGGCGTTCGCGCCCCTCCTCTTCTGGCCGGGGATGGTGGGCGAGTTCATGAGCTATCTGCCCGAGACGCTCATCGTGACGCTGACCAGCTCCCTGTTCGTGGCCATCGTCATCATTCCGGTGCTGTGCGCCATGTTCATGAAGCTGGAGTCGGAGCCGCGCGCCTCCATGGCGCCGGCCATGCGCTGGACGCTGCTGGGAGCGGCGGGGCTCGTGCTTCTCGGTGTCGCGGCCAGGAACGTCCTGACCGCTGCGCTGCTGGTGGGGACGGCGGTCGGCGTGTGGGCGTTTTATCACTTCCTGATTCGGTCGTTGGCCCGCCGATTCCAGGAGCGCACGGTCCCATCGGTCCTGCGCGTCTACGAGGGTCAGTTGCGCTGGGCGCTGGACCATCGGCTGCTGATCCTCGGCGGGTCGGGGCTCGCCCTGGTGCTGACCGTTCTGCTGTTCGGTCGCTTCAACAACGGCATGGAGTTCTTCCCGGAGAGCATCCCTCCCAAGCAGGTCTTCGTCGACGTGGAGACGCCGGTGGGGACCAAGGCGGAGGCGACGGACGCCATCGTCAAGCGCATGGAAGAGGAGCTGAAGGGTGTGCCGGGCCGGGGAGACTGGAAGTCCACGGTGGCCGTGACCGGTGGTGGCGGAGGCGGTGGGGTCGCAGCCCTGGCCGGGCAGGGTGGCCCCTCGGGGCCCGACATGGGCCGCGTGACGGTGAGCTTCGTCGACTATCAGGACCGTCAGGCCGATGCCTTCGAGACCCTGGCCTGGATGCAGGCGCACATCGGCCAGGACGTGGCCGGTGCCGAGATCACGGTGGAGAAGCTGCAGGAAGGCGTGCAGTCCGGTCCGCCGGTCAACGTGGAGATCATCGGCGACGATCCCGCCGAGCTGAAGGTGCTGAGCGACCGGGTCCTGGCGATCCTCCGGGGCGATCCCGTGTCGAGGAAACTCGTGGGCCTGGAGAGCGACCTGGATGCGGCTCGTCCCGAGCTGTCGGTGACGGTCGATCGCGAGAAGGCGGGGCTCTACGACCTGTCCACGGCAGACGTGGGACGCGCGATCCGCGGCGCGATCCAGGGGGTCGAGGCGGCCAAGTACCGCACGGGTGAGGACGAGTACGACATCGTCGTGCGACTGGCGCCGAAGTACCGACAGGAGCTGGATCAGCTCGGGGACCTGACGGTGGTGGCCGAGGGTGGCATCCAGATCCCGCTGAGCTCGGTGGCCAGCTGGAGCGTGGGTGAGGGCTACGGCAGCATCCGGCGCAAGGATCAGCAGCGCATGGCCACCATCTCGTCCGACGTCGCCGCCGGCCTCAACAGCAACGCCGTGCTGGCGGATGTGCAGGACGTCCTGGGCGGGTTCGAGCGCAACGAGCTGCCTCCGGGCTACAGCGTGCGCTACACGGGTCAGCAGGAGGACCAGGACGAGGCGCAGGAGTTCCTGGGCGGCGCCTTCATCACCGCGCTTCTGCTCATCGCCTTCATCCTGGTGAGCCAGTTCAACTCGGTGGTGAAGCCGGTCATCATCATGACCTCGGTGCTCATGTCCACCACGGGCGTGCTCCTGGGCCTCATGCTCTTCCACATGCCCTTCGGCATCATCATGACCGGCGTGGGCATCATCTCGCTGGCGGGCATCGTGGTGAACAACGCCATCGTGCTCATCGACTACATCGACATCCTGCGCGAGCGCGACGGGATCGATCGGCGCGAGGCCCTGGTGCAGGGAGGCATGACGCGCTTCCGGCCCGTGGTGCTGACGGCGAGCACCACGGCGTTGGGGCTGGTGCCTCTGGCCGTGGGCCTGAACTTCGACTTCTTCGGACTCTACCGTGCCTTGCAGCCCGACTTCTACTGGGGCGGCGAGCAAGCCGCGTGGTGGGGACCCATGGCGGTGGCGGTCATCGCGGGGATCATCTTCGCGACGTTCCTGACCCTGGTCCTGGTGCCGGTGATGTACTCCCTGGTGGATGACGTCGCGCACTTCTTCCGCAGGCATTTCACGTCGTCTCCCGACGAGGTGGGCCCCGACGAGCCCGCCGAGGGGCCGCCCCCCCCGCAGTCGACCAGCCAACGCCCGTCCCGGCCCGAGCGGGAGCCCGCCGAGGTGTTCCGCTCGCTGGAGGATCTGGGGACGGCGGGGCTGGAGCCGCAGTCCTGAACCATCCCCGGGGCCGGCCTCGACGGCTCCGGGGGAGGGGAATCCCAACGGCCGACGGGCTTCGCGTGTCCATCGCCACAAAGGACCCAACCTCTCGTTCATCGGGCGCCGGCAGGACCGGACCGCCATTCGAGATTCGATGATCCCCATCTTCAACCCCACGAGCACGCGGGCGTGTCGGCTCCTCGCCGCACTCCCGCTGGCCGTGTCGACCCTGTTGTTCATGCTCCCTCTGCGGGCGGCGGGCCAGGAGGCGCCGGCGGACTCCACGGGGACGCCGTCCGGCGAGCTTCGCGTCTTCCTGGACTGCGCGACGCACGGGTGCGACCGCGACCGCTTTCGCCGGGAGATCACCTTCGTGGACTGGGTACGGGATCCCCAGGACGCGCAGCTCCACGTCATCATGACCGGCCAGCAGGCCGGCGGCGGCTTCCGCTACTCGCTGGACTTCATCGGGCGGGGTCCCCTCGAGGGTCTCACGGACAGTTATGGATACAGCAGCAGCGCCACCGACGTGGAGGAGGAGACCTCGGCGGGCCTCACCCGCGTGCTCCGGCTCGGCCTGGTGCGCTTCGTGGCTCTGAGCGGGCTGGACGCCGGAGTACGGGTCGAGGGCGTGAGTGGGGAGTCCGCACCGGGCCAAGCGCCCGTGCAGCGCCCTCCCGAAGAGGACCCCTGGGACTACTGGGTGTTCTCCACGCGCCTCGGTGCCGAGCTCGACCGTGAGGACCAGGTGCGCTCCGACGAATTCTCGCTCAACCTATCGGCGAACCGCACCACCGAGGAGTGGAAGGTGGACTTCGGATTCTACGGCAGCAGCCAGACGCGGGAGTACGACCTCAACGACTCCACCACCTACGTCAACAAGACCGACGACTGGTCGGGGTCGACGCTGGTCGTACGGAGCTTGAGCGACCACTGGTCCATGGGTGGAAGCTCCCGGGTGGGCACGTCCACCCGCTACAACCGGCGGCTGAGCGTGGAGTTCACGCCCGCCGTCGAGTGGAACTACTTTCCCTGGCAGGATGCCAGCCGGCGGCGCCTCGTGGTCCTCTACGGCAACGGTGTGGAGTGGGTGGAGTACGACGAGCGCACCATCTTCGACAAGAAGCGGGAAACCCTGTGGCGGCATCACGTGGACGTCGAGTACCGGGCCCAGGAGCCCTGGGGGAACGCACGCGTGGGGGTGGAGGGCAACCAGATCCTCTCGGATCCCGGCAAGTACTCGTTCGAGTTCGACGGCGACCTCGAGTACCGCCTCACCCGCGGACTCAGCCTGAGCATCGGCGGCAGCTACGAGATCATCAGGGACCAGATCTACCTGTCGGCGGCGGGCCTGTCGGACGAGGACAAGCTCACGCAGCGCCGCCAGCTCCAGACCGGCTCTCGACTGTCCATCGACCTGGGCGTCAGCTATCGCTTCGGCTCCATCTTCAACAGCATCGTCAACTCCCGCTTCCCCTCGGTGCGCTGAGTCGGGTGGCGCGGCCGGTCCGCCCGACCGTAGAGTCGTGACATCATGGGTGTATCCGCGTCGTATCGTTCCCCTGGAGCGAGGAGACGCCGGGCATGGTGAGGCCCGTGCGCGGCCGCGCCGTGCCGGGAGACGTGCTGGAGGACCCGGAGGCGCTGGAGGTCTGGATGAGCGAAGCCCTGAACGTGGCGGAGCGGGCGATGAGCGCCCGGATGTGGCGTGGGGCCGTGGTAGCCGCCCTCGTGGCCGCCGGCGGCTGTGCATCGGGATCGTCGGGATGGTCCGAGCTGGGTGGGCCGCAGGCCACGGAAATGGCCATCCAGGAGCAGGCGATCCGGTACGTGATCTCCTACTACGAGCCCAGCTCCAGTGCGGTGCCACCCCAGGCGTACTGCGTGGCGGTCGCCAGCCGCTCTTCCAACTCCGTGTCGCGACGCAACCTCGACGACACCGAGATCTGGATTCCCAATCGGCGCATGGTGGCACGTCTCGGCGACATCGAGCCCGGTGTGGTGCCGGCGTCGGAGTGCGGCAGGAACGACGACGTCGAGGTGATCTACGGTGAGGAAGCCGTGCCGGCGGTGCTCATCTCGGTGTCGCGCCCCAGATTCGCCAGCGCGGACCAGGCCACGATCTCGGTGGGCACCAGGGAGAGCGCCGTCTACAGCTTCCGATACAGCTGCGACGTGGTCCGCAGCGGCTTCGGGTGGTCGGTCCGCCGGTGCATCTGACCGCACCACGTGACCCGCGAAACGCCGTCGTGCCGTGGGCTCCCCATGGCCAGGAGCTGGAGCCGTGACCGATCGCGGTCGCCCGAAAGCTCGGCCGGAGCCTGCGGAGGTGGTGGGCCGCGCCGTGCAGGGGCTCACGGTCCGTAGGTTGGCGCACGCCTTCGCATGGCTGGCCGTGCTTGCCCTCATGGGCATCGGCGAGCTGCTGGTCCTGGGCCGACCCGATCCGTGGGCCGTCGGTGTGGCGGCGGGGGCGCCGGTCACCGTGCTGGCCCTCCTTTTCCTGGGCCAGAGGGGGGTCCGCCGGGCCTTCGGCCGAGCTGAGACTCCCGCCTGGCGGATGGCCGGCTGGGCGTGGCTCGTTCCGTGGGCGTACGGGGGCTACCTGCTCGTGGGGCCGGGACTCATGCACCTGGCGCGCCGATCCCAGGCGTCCGGCGCCGGCCCTCTCGTCCTGGCCGTGGCGTACGCCCTTCTCGGGCTGCGGGTGCTGGTGGACGCGGGACGGGTGGCGGAAGTGGGTAGGCTGGCCGCGACCATGTCCGACCTGTCACCCGCGACGGAGGAGCGGGGGTGAGATCGATCCGGACCCTGATGTGGGCGCTGGCCTTGGGCGTGGTGGCGGTTCTCGCCGTGCGGCCGCTGGACGCGCTGGGCGAGGTGCTGCTCCTGCCCCCTTCGTACCGCCCGGGCGTGCGTATCTTCCTGGGGTGCCTCTGGGCTCTCGGCGTGGCGACGGTGTGGAGCTACCGGCCGTCGAGCGTGGCGACGGAGCCACCCGACGAGGATCGCTGAGACTCAGGCCTCTTCGTGCGCCGACGCCATCAGCGCGTCCCGGCAGCGACGCACCACCTCGCCGGCGGGGAGGATCTCCCGGATCGCCTCGACGGACCGGCCGGCCTGCCAGATCTCCCGTGATCCCGATCCCTCGGCCCGGAGTCCCCTCCGGAGCCGCCACAGGCTCCTGAGGCTGTAGAGGGAGCGGACCAGGTGCTTGGTGCGGCGGTGCTTCAGCAGCCAGCGTGACAGGAAGCCGGCCCGGGTGCCCATGGCCCGCACGTAGGGCGTGTTCAGCACGGCGACCGGCACGCCGGTGATCCGTTCCGACCACACCACGTCGTGGGCACGGGCCTCGACGATGGCCTGCTTGTACGCGTCGCTGGCGCCGCACTCCCGGGTGGCGATGAAGCGCGTGCCCATCTGGACCCCCGCGTATCCGGCCCCCACGGCGCGGGCGAATCCCTGGGCGTCACCCACGCCCCCGGCGCACACCACGGGCAGCTCGAGATCTTCCACGGCATCGAGGAGCGCCAGCGGCTCCAGGGGACCCGGATGGCCCCCCGCTCGTCGGTTGACGGCGATGAGCCCGTCGACACCGGCGTCGCGGCCCTTCAACGCCCATTTGCGCTCGGTGACGTCGTGATAGACCAGGCCGCCGACCGCGTGCACGCGCTCGACGACCCAGTCCGGCTTGCCCAGCGACGTCACCACGAAGCGGATGCCTTCCTCCAGGGCGATGTCCAGCCAGCCCTCCATGCGCTTGCGGTACGTCCTGGAAGAGGCCTCGATCAGGCAGTTCATGCCGATGGGCCTGGAGGTGAGCGACCGGATCCGCCGGATTCCGTCCCTGAAGTCCAGGCCCAGCACGTAGGTGAGCGTCAGGGGCTGCACGATCCCGATACCGCCGGCCTCGGACACGGCCGCCACCAGCTCCGGGTTCGAGCACGGGTACATGGCGCCGCACACGAGGGGCACCTCGATGCCGGCATCGCGGGTCAGGGGCGTATGCAGTGGGCTGGCCATGGAGACCGAAGGTGGAACGGCGGGCCGTTCCGTGCCAGATTGCCCGATCGATCGCCCTTCCGACGGAGCTTTCGGGAGCGGTGGCTCGTGACCCTTCCAGGAGGATGCGGATGAGCGTGCGTGTGTTGGCACTGGCGCTGGTCGCGCTCTGTGGGGTTCCGGCCCCTGGTGCGGCGCAGTCGGGTGAAGAAGAGGCGGTGATGGCCGTGGTGACCACCCTGTTCGACGGCATGCGCGAGAAGGATCGCGACAAGCTGGCGAGCGTCTGGCACCAGGAGGCGCGCTTGCAGTCCGCGGGTCGGGACCGTGACGGGAACCGGGTCGTGGCGACGACCCCGGTGGAGTCGTTCATGCAGAGCATGGTCTCCATGGCGCCGCAGGTCGACGAGGTGACCTTCGACGAGCAGGTCTTCATCGACGGTGACCTGGCCATGGTATGGGCGCCCTACAACGTCTTCGTCGACGGGGAATTTCGGCACTGCGGCGTCGACGCGTTCCAGATGGTGCGGACGGACGACGGCTGGAAGATCCTCCAGCTCGCCGACACCAGAACGCAGGAGGGATGTGATCCCTCCCGAAAGGGCGGATGAAGAAGGCCGGCGACCGCCGGCAACCACGTACCTTCGTCATCGCCCGGCCAGCCTGGTCGGGCGATGACGTTTTCGGCGGGTGACACCATGGACGCTGGCGCGCAGCAAGGCGTGAGGATCGGCACCGGGGACTTCGCGCCCCGACGGGCCGAGCTCGCCGAGCTCGTCCGTCTGGCGGTGCCGGTGGCCGCGGTGCAGGTGGGGATGACCTTCCAGGGCGTGGTCGACTCCATCATGGTAGGCCACGTGTCACCGGTGGACCTGGCGGCCGTGGCGCTGGGCAACGTCTACTTCTTCGCCGCCGTGGTCTTCGGCATGGGCGTGCTGTTCTCGCTGGACCCGGTCATCGCCCAGGCCCTGGGGGCCGGCGACCAGGAGGCGGTGGCCCGGGGATTCCAACGCGGACTGGTGCTGGCGGGGGCCCTCAGTCTCGGGGCCATGGCGTTCGTCCTGCCGGCGCGACCGGTGCTGGCGTTTCTGCGCCAGCCGCCCGAGGTCGTGCCGGTGGCCGCCGGGTACGCGCTGGCCACGGCGCCGGGCGTGCTGCCCTTCTACCTGTTCGTGGTACAGCGACAGACGCTTCAGGCCATGGGCCACATGCGCCCCGTGGTGTGGTCCATGGTGGTGGCGAACCTGGCCAACGTCGCCTTCAACTGGGTCTTCATCTACGGGCACCTGGGGGTGCCGGCCATGGGCGCCGTCGGCTCGGGCTGGGCCTCCACGCTCTCTCGCGCCGTCATGGCGCTGGTGCTGCTCGTGCTGGCGTGGCGCGACCTGGTGCCGCACATGTCGCCGTTCCGCCGCGCGGTCCTGGCGCGAGCTCCCATGTGGCGCATGATCCGCCTGGGAGCGCCCACGGGGATCCAGCTCCAGCTCGAGTTCGGTGCCTTCGCCGGAGCGGGGCTCCTCAT
This sequence comes from uncultured Gemmatimonadales bacterium, assembly GCA_963809895.1. Classification (GTDB taxonomy): domain Bacteria; phylum Gemmatimonadota; class Gemmatimonadetes; order Longimicrobiales; family Gaopeijiaceae; genus Gaopeijia. The sequence continues at coordinate 748,928 of CAWELD010000003.1, forward strand.
GGGCCTGCTGGGCACGGTGGCGGTGGCGGGCCATCAGGTCGCGCTGAACCTGGCCTCGTTGGCGTTCATGGTCCCTCTGGGCGTGGCCCAGGCCGCCGCGGTCCTGGTGGGACGCGCGGTGGGTGAAGCGGATCCCCCGGCGGCGCGTCGGGCCGCGGGTGCCGGCCTATTGGTGGGAGGAGGCTTCATGGTCTGCACCGCGGCCCTCTTCCTGCTCCTGCCCGGTCCGTTGGTCCGGATCTACTCCGCCGACCCGCCGGTGGTGCTTCTCGCGGCCAGTCTGCTGCCCATCGCGGGCGTCTTCCAGGTTTTCGACGGCCTGCAGGTGGTGGCGTCGTCGGTGCTGCGGGGCGTGGGCGACACCCGTACGCCCATGCTGGTGAACCTCCTGGGGTTCTGGGCGGTGGGGCTGCCGGTGGGGCTCGTCCTCGGCTTTCCCGTGGGCGCTGGCGCGCGGGGTGTGTGGTGGGGATTGGCGCTGGGCCTGGGGATGGTGGCGTTGCTGCTCCTGCGGCGGGTCCGGACCCGATTCGGTCGCGAGCTGCGCCGGGTCCTCATCGACGAGGCCGATCACCGGCCCTCCCCTGAGCCTCCGGCGCGGGGCGACGAGGTGCCGGCGGGCTCGTGAACTTCCTGGGGGGCTTCGGGTAACCGCGCTCGTCACACACCGGGACCATACCCGGACATCACATTCGTCAGGAGCGCGAGCCTCCGACCGATGCCTCGGCTGCCACTGTTTCCGTTGCCGGCCGTCCTCTTTCCGGGCGCGCCCATGCCGCTGCACATCTTCGAGCCGCGGTATCGGCGCATGGTGAGCCGTTGCCTGGAGGGCGATGGTCGCTTCGGCCTCCTGCATCACGATTGTGACGAGCAGGGTCCGTTCCTGTCCGAAGAAGGGCGGGTGGGCTGTGTCGCGGAGATCGAGAAGCACCAGCCGCTCCCCGACGGCCGTTCCCTGATCCTGGTGCGAGGCGTCGCGCGGTTCCAGATCACGAGCGAGTTGGAGAGTGAGGAGCCGTTCTACGAAGCGTCGGTGTCGGGGTACACGGACACCACGCGCCCGCATCCGGACGCGATCCAGAAGGTGAGAGCGCGCACCTTGGAGCTCTTCCACGCGGTGCTCGAGAGCTTTCCGGAACCTCCCGACGAGGTTCCCGCCTTCGACCTCAATCGAGAACTTTCCTTCCAGCTCGCGCCCACCATCCAGATCGACCGGCGCTGGCAGCAGTCCCTCCTCGAGCTTCAGGACGAGGTGTACCGGCTCGAGCGACTGGATGCCGTCTTCCAGGCGGCCATCGATCGCAACATCCACGGTGAAGAAGGCGTCGCGTGAGCCAGGACGACCGTCCGGACCTTCCAGAACTTCCCGATCGCCCGACGCCATGGGTGGAGACCCGCCCCGGCGGGTTCTTCTTCCTCAACGCCGTCATCGTGGCGCCCATCCTCATGGTGGTCTACGCCGTCGCCCTGAGGTGGCTTCTGCGCAGCGTGGCGGGGCTGGACGGGCCCAGCCGGATTCTCGATCCCATTCCACTGGTCGCGGCCTACGTGGCACCGGTGATGGGGTGGCTGGCTCTGCCGGCAGCGGCCCTGGTGATCTGGAACCTGCGCATGGTGGACCGGCGCTGGGCACGCGTCGCCCTCTGGGTCTTCCTCATCGCACACCTGGGCATGTTGACCTACACGGTGGGCCGTCTGGTCTCGTGACAGGGTCTGCGCCGGGGCCGGCCGAGCTCCGCCACATCCGCGTCCCACGCAGTGCTCGCTACGCCATGCTGGGTGAGGAGGGCGCTACCCCCGGGGATCTCTGGTTCGTCCTGCACGGCTACCGCCAGCTGGCCGCGCGATTCCTCGCCCGGTTCCGTTTCCTGAGGCGCCCGGGGCTGAGGATCGTCGCCCCCGAAGGACTGAGTCGCTTCTATCTCGACGACGCGCCGGGGCGTCACGGTCCCGAGTCCCGCGTGGGCGCCACCTGGATGACACGGGAAGACCGCGACACCGAGATCCGCGACTACGTGGAGTACCTCGACCTCCTCCACCACCATGTCCTGGCAGAGGTGGGACCCGCCGCCCGGGTCGGGATCCTGGGATTCTCCCAGGGGGCCCACACGGCGGCGCGCTGGGCGGTGCTGGGCCGGGTTCGACCGCATCGGCTGGTGCTGTGGGGTGCGTACCTCCCCGAGGACCTGCCCTCGGAGCGGGCCGCCGAACGACTGGGGGGCACACGGCTGGTGCTCGTGCAGGGCCGGGACGACGAGCACCGTGAACCGGAGTTGGAAGCTCGACACCGGGCCCGGCTCGGGGAGCTGGGACTCGATGCGGACACGGTCTGGCACGACGGCGGCCACGCGCTGGAACCCGGCGTCCTGCGCCGGGTCATGGCCTTCGACGCGAAGGCGTAGCCAGCCTCTCCTACGCGAACTCCCCGACCAATCCGATCTCGGGCACGAGCTCGTGGCCGGTCTCCCGCAGCACCGTCTCCTGCGCCAGCCGCATGAGCCAGCGCACGTCCTCGGCGGTGGCGCCGCCGGTGTTGACGATGATGTTGGCGTGACGGTGGAAGATCTGGGCGCCGCCGTGGACGCGGCCCTTGAGCCCACATTCGTCGATGAGGCGTCCGGCGCCGATCCCCTCGATCTTGCGAAAGACGGACCCGGCGCACGGGTAGAGCCAGAGATCGGGATGGCGGTCGTCGCGCCAGCGCAGGTTGTCGCGCATCACGTCCTGGAGCGTGTCGCGGGGCGTCGGCTCCAGCCGGAAGTCGGCGGACAGGACGATGTCGGCGCGGTCGTGCAGCACCGAGTAGTCGTAGCCGAACCGGAAGTAGTCCGGGCCCACCCGGCGTCGCTCCCCCTCGGCGGTGAAGATCTCGACGCCGTCGAGCACCTCCTCGATGAAGCAGGTGCGGCTGCGATCCGGTGACAGGAAGTGGAGGTTCTGCCACAGCGCTCCGCCCACCGTGGAGGGAATCCCCACGTAGTGGTGCAGGCCTCCCAGCCCGCGCGTCACGGTGGCGTCGATGAGCTCGTGATAGGTCTCCACCCCGGCGCCGGCGCGCACGGTGCGATCGTCGACGAACTCGATCCCCCCCACGCGACAGTGGATGACCAGGCCCCGAAAGCCCCGATCCGCCACCAGGATGTTGGCTCCCTTGCCCAGCAGGAAATGGGGGATCCCCGTCTCGCGCGCGACCTGGACGGCCTGCACGAGCTCCTCGGCGGTGCGGGCCTCGACCAGGAGGTCGGCGGGCCCTCCGATCCGGAAGGTGGTGAGCGGCGCCAGCGGCACGTTGCGGCGGACGCGCTCGGGCCCCAGGCGCCGGAGTACGTCGTCCAGGGGGAGTACGCTCATGGGGTGCGGAGCTCGGAGGTCGCAAGGGTGTGAGCGAGGACCCGCGCCACGCCGAGCCACGTGGCGGACGCGGAACGGCCCCGGTGCCGTCGGGGCGGGCGGAAGATAGCGGCCCCGGCGCCGGGCGGATACCTTGGCGGGCCGAAGTCCCCCGTGACCCCAACTTCGACCATGAAGCCACTTGCGACCTTCGTCGTCCTCGCCCTGTCCGCCGCCGGAGTCGCCACACCGGTCCTGGCCCAGGCGCCCATCCGCTACCGGCTCTCGTTCCCCGACCGCGACCACCACGAGGTCCGGGTAGAGGCCCATTTCGACAGCCTGCAGCCCGGTCCCCTGGAGCTGCGCATGAGCCGGAGCTCGCCGGGTCGATACGCGCTGCACGAGTTCGCCAAGAACGTCTACGACGTGCGCGCCGTGGGTGTGGACGGACACGAGCTGCCCACGACGCGGCCCAACCCCTATCAGTGGAACGTGGCCGGGCACGGGGGGAGCGTCACGGTGACGTACACGCTCTACGCCGACCGTGGGGGCGGCACCTACAGCCAGGTGGACCGCACCCACGCGCACCTGAACATCCCGGCCACCTTCATGTACGCTCGCGGGCTGTTCGAGCGCCCCGTGCAGGTGACCTTCGACCTGCCGCCCGACGCCGGGTGGGAGGTGGCCACGCAACTCGTTCCCACCGGCGACGGCCACACCTTCAGCGCGCCCGACGTCTACTACTTCATGGATTCGCCCATCGAAGTGGCCGACCTGTCGTGGCGGCAGTGGAGCGTGTCCCGCGACGGCCGCGACATGACCATGCGCGTGGCCATGCACCACCTGGGCACCGACGCGGAACTGGACCGCTACGCCGAGGCCGCACAGGCCATCGCCGATGAAGAGGCCGCTGTCTTCGGCACGTGGCCGGCGTTCGACTTCGGCACCTACACCTTCCTGGCGTGCTACGTCCCATGGGCATCCGGAGACGGGATGGAGCACCGCAACTCCACCATGCTCACCAGCACCGGCTCGTTGGCCCGCTCCATGACGGGGCTGCTGGGAACCGTGGCCCACGAGTTCTTCCATTCGTGGAACATGGAGCGCATCCGTTCCGCCGAGCTGGAGCCCTTCGACTACGAAGCCGCGGACATGAGCCAGGAGCTCTGGTTCGGCGAGGGCTTCACCAGCTACTACGACGACGTGGCGCTGGTGCGGGCGGGGATCATCGACGAGGCGGAGTTCGTCGGCCGCATGGGGAGCGCGGCCTCGACCACGGTGAACGCGCCGGGCCGCCGCTTTTTCAGCCCGGTGGAGATGAGCATGCAGGCGCCCTTCGTGGATGCCGCCACCTCCATCGACCCCACCAATCAGGCCAACACCTTCCTGTCCTACTACACATGGGGCTCGGCGGTAGGGCTCGGTCTGGACATGACCCTGCGCACCCGCTTCGAGGGGGTGACACTGGACGATCTCATGCGCGAGATGTGGCGGCGGCACGGCGAGCCCCAGCGTCCCTACACGGTACGCGACATCGAGTCGGCGCTGGCGGCCGTCACCGGCGATGCGGCGTTCGCGCAGGACTTCTTCGACCGCTACGTGTGGGGGCGCGACGTGCCCGATTTCAGAACCCTGTTCGCCGGCATGGGCGTGCGCTTCGGCCCCGTGGAGCCCGAGGCTCCCTACCTCACCGGAGCCTTCGTCAGCGTGGACGAAGACGGGGGACTGGTGCGGTCCAACACCCTCGCCGGCGACCCGTTCTACCAGGCGGGCATCGACCGCGGGGATCGCATCCTCTCGCTGGACGGCACCCGCCTGGACTCCAACGAGGCGTATCAGGACGCGCTGGCCGATCTGGCGCCCGGCGATCGGGTCGAAGTCCAGGTCGAGGGGCGCACGGGACGTCGCACCGCGGAGGTGGCGGTGGGCGCGTCGCCGCGCCTGGGGGCCGTGCTGGATCCCGGTGCCGACGCAGCGGCGGCGCGCCGGCGTGAGGCGTGGGTGGCGTCGCGGGCCGGCGAGCTCACGGGAGGCCGCCCATGAGCCGATTCGGCGAGGAGCTGGCGCGCATCATGGTCCGCGATCTGGACCGCCTGGCCGCGGAGGTCGAGGCCTACCCGACCGACGAGGCGCTGTGGCGGATCGGGGGCGCGGCGCCCAACCGCGGCGGCACGTTGGCCCTCCATCTGGCGGGCAATCTCCGGCATTTCGTGGGTGCGGTGCTGGGCGGGAACGGCTACGTGCGGGACCGGGAGCGGGAGTTCGCCGCCCGGGACCTGTCACGACGCGCCCTGCTCGAGGAAATCGCGGCGGCCCGCGACGACGTGCAGAGCGTGCTGCCCTCAGTCTCGGATGCCGCACTCGACGCGCCCTGGCCCGGTCGCACGCCCCTCCAGGAGGGCGCCAGCACCCGGGAGATGCTGGTCCACCTCTCGGGTCATCTGGCGTATCACCTGGGGCAGATCAACTACCACCGTCGCTTGCTGGCGGCCGCGGACTGAGCTACCGAGACGCGGCGACGGGCCGTCGTCGCTTCGCGGCTCAGCGCCCGCGGCGGAGCACCCGGCCGGGCCGCAGGTCCAGGTAGCGACCGTCCTCCACCGCCACCACGCCGTTGACCACCACCCAGTCGATGCCCACCGGATACTGGTGGGGGTCCTGGAAGGTGGCGAGGTCCGCCACGGTGGCCGGGTCGAAGACCACCAGATCGGCGTAGGCGCCGGCGCGGATACGGCCCCGCTGGGTCAGGCCCAGACGGTCGGCGGGCTGCGTCGTCATCTTGTGTACGGCCTCTTCCAGGGTGAGCAACCCCTTCTCGCGCACGTAGAGGCGCAGCACCCGGGGGAACGTGCCGTACCAGCGTGGGTGGGGATGTCCTTCGCCGGGCTGGGTGAGCCTCCCGTCCGACGCCACCATGGTCATGGGATGCTCGAGGATGCGCTCCACGTCGCCCTCGTCCAGGGCGTGGTAGATGGCCGAGGCTCCGCCCCGGCGGATGGCTTCCACCACCAGGCCCGCCCCCGTGGCCGGCGTCGGGTCGAGGCCTTCGCGCTCGGCCCAGTCCCGCAGCGTCTGCCCCTCCAGCGAGCGGTCCCACTCCACGAGGGCCAGCTGCACCCGGGACAGATCGTTGCCCCCACGGTCGTTGACGATGTTGTACTCGATCCCCGCCAGGATCGAGTCGGCCAGCGCCGGATCGTCCATGCGCCGCAGGAACGCGCTGTCGCCGTTCGCCATGGCCCAGGCCGGGACGAGGATACCGATGCCGGTGTACGTTGCGGTGTAGGGGTACTGATCGATGGAGACGTCGGTGCCCGCCGCCCGGGCAGAGTCCACCATGGCCAGCGTGGTCACAGAAGCACCCCACATGGGCTGTCCCACGACCTTGTGATGGGTGAGGACCACGGGGATTCCCGCGCGGCGCCCGATCTCCAGCGCCTCGGCGACACCCTCGAGGAGGCCCAATCCCTCTTCCCGCAGGTGCGAGGTGTAGATCCCTCCGGAATCGGCGGCGACCCCGGCCAGCGCCACCACCTCGTCCACGTCGGAAAAGGCGCCGGGCAGGTACTTGAGACCGGTGCTGAGCCCGAAAGCGCCTTCGCCCATGGCGCGGGCCACCATGGCCTCCATCCGCTCCAGCTCGGCCGGCGTGGGTGCCCGGTCCTCCAGCCCCATGACTTCGCGGCGGATGGTGTTGTGGCCGGTGAGGAAGGCCACGTTCATGCCCACCCCCAGCGACTCGGCCTGCGCCAGGTAGTCGCCCAGAGGCCAGGGCCCTCCGCCGTCGGGGCCGCCCAGGGCCGTGGTGACGCCCTGACGTACATGGCTCTCGGCGCCGGGCAGGCGGAGGAGCGGATCCAGATGGGTGTGGAGGTCGATGAAGCCCGGCGCGACGACCATTCCGGCTGCATCCACCACCCTCGCGCCGGCGGTGTCCAGCGCTTCGCCCACCGCTACGATACGGTCTCCGCGCACGGCGACGTCGGCGAGGCGACCCGGCGCGCCGGAGCCGTCCACCACGGTCCCGCCGCGGATCACCAGGTCATACGGCTCCGGGGCGGCGCATCCCGCCAGAAGGGCGAACGCGAGCGCGAGCGGCAGGGCGGGACGGGTCATCTGGCCTCCGGGGGCAGGTGGGATCCGGAGGCCAGGGTAGGGGAGGACCGGCCCGTGGACCAGTCCCCTGCAGGCTGGTCAGCCGGGCACGCGCCGGTATTCGCCGTCGAAAGCCACGGCCCAACTGTCGCCGCCGTCGGTGGACTGTTCCCAGAGCTGGCGCACGCGGTCGCCGCTCTCGTCGAGCTGCGTCCAGGTGATGCGTTGGAGGGTTTCGAGCCGTCCGATCCCACGGTGGTGCCCTCGAGGCGCATGTGTCCCTCGGAGAAGGTGCCCTCGATGAGGAGCAGCGTGCCGCCGTTGTCCACCCAGGTCTGGTGCCACACGCCGCGGCCCGGGTCCCAGGTGTTGAAGCTCTCGCCGTGGTAGCCGCCGGCACCGTCGTAGTGCTCGTGCAGCACGCAGCCGCCCATCTCGCTGGTGATGTCGTTGTGGCCGGCCTTCTGGCCGTCGGGACGGAAGACGTCCCAGCTCCCGAGCCAGAAGTCGAACTGCCGGTAGGCGGGGTCCTGACAGGGAGGTTGGGTGTTCTGGGCCTGGAGCGGGGCCACGGCGACGGCCCAGGTCGTCAGGGTGGCGGCCACGAGGAGGGGTCGGATCATGAAGCGTCCTCTCGAAGAGGGGAAAGGTTGCGGTCCATGCCCACGTACGGCGGGCCAGGCGCAGGATTGCGACGTGCGTGGCTGGAGACGGGGTTGGAGGAGGACCGCGAAGTGTTCGGAAATGGGACGCCCGGTCCCGCCTCCGCCCATCATGGAGATCGTAACCGACTTCATTTGTATGCGGTAACCATAGGTATAATAGCGACTTATGGCGATCTGACACTTCTGGCACGCCCCTTCCGTACTGTTCGAGGGTGCGGGCGCCGTGGGGTCCCCATCGGTTCGTGCGGACAGGGGGTGGTGATGTGGCCGGCCTTCGGGCCGGAGCCGGCGGGGGTCCCCGGGGTCCCGCAACACGACGGAAGTGGCACACGAACGATAGACGGCAAGGAGGTGCGGTCCGTGCGGACACGCGCTGCGACTCGAGACACGACCGCCCGCCAGACGGCGATTCTGGTCCGGGCGCTCATGGGTGCGTTGGTGCTGCTGGCGCTGGCGGCCACCACCCTCGTGGCCCAGCAGGTGCGGGAGCTCTCGCTGGAAGAGGCCATCCGCCTGGCGAAGCACAACAACCCGGCATTCCTGAGCACCGCCAACGACCAGGAGCCGGCGGACTGGGCGGTACGGGCGGCCTACGGGAACCTGATTCCCACGGCGACGGCCAGCGGGAGCATGGGCTACACCGAGGCCGGCGTCCAGCGCTACGGAACGGTGGATCTGGGCACCCAGAGCACAGACTGGTACAGCTCGTCGTACCGCCTGGGCCTCTCCTGGACCATGAACGGCAGCACGCTCTTCGGCGTCTCCACGGCGCGGGCGGCTTCCAAGGCGACCGCTGCCGGGATCGACAACGCCGAGTTCAACCTGGAGTCCCAGGTCACGCTGCAATACATGACGGCCCTGCGCGCCAGGGACGCGGTCGATGTGGCGCGGGACACCTACGAGCGGGCCCAGCAGAACCGTGACATCGTGGACACCCGCGTTCAGACCGGGGCCGCCGCGGGCACCGAGGGGCGCCAGGCCGAGGTGGACCAGGGCCGCGCCGAGGTGGCGCTCCTCCAGGCCGAGCGCCTCTACCGGGCCGAGCTCCTGCGACTGCAGGAGCAGATGGGCACCGCCATGGACGACAGCCTGGCGCTGGTGAGCGAGTTCCAGATCTTCGAGCCGACCTGGACCCGGGACGAGCTCCTGGACGATGCCATGAGGCGACATCCGTCCCTTGAGGCCATGCGGGCCCAGGAGGCTTCGGCCACGGCGCGCGTGCGCCAGGCGCGCAGCTCCTACTTTCCCAGTGTCACGGTCAGCACGGGCCTCGCCGGCTTCACGCAGCAGGCGCTGAACAAGGGATTCGTCGTGCAGCAGGCCAGGAACGCCCGCGAGAACCAGGTCTCCAGCTGCAAGTTCTACAGCGCCCTGGCGACGGGCCTGAGCGTTCCACTGGAGGGCACGGGGCTGGAGGACTATCCCAAGGACTGCAGCCAGTTCGCCTACACGCCCGCCGACAGCATCGCGGCACTGGCCAGCAACAGCGCATTCCCCATGGATTTCACCAAGAATCCCATCAGCGTGTCGCTCTCGGTGAGCATCCCCATCTTCCAGGGCTTCAGCCGTCAGCAGCAGGTGGAGCAGGCGGCGGCGGCTCGCAAGGACGCGGACAACAACCTGCGGGCCGAAGAGTTGCGGCTCCGCACCGCCGTGACGCAGGCGCTGGACAACCTCCAGTCGGCCTACAGGCAGGTGCAGATCGAGACGCGCAACCAGGATCTGGCCGAGCAGCAGCTCGTGCAGGCGCGCCAGCGCTACGCGGTGGGCAACACCTCGATCCTGGAGCTCATGGACGCACAGACCTCGCTGTCCACCGCGCAGAGGGACTACCTGAACGCGGTGTACGGCTTCCATCAATCCCTGGTACAGCTGGAGGCGGCCACCGGTCGGTCCCTCCGTCCCGGGAGGGGTGACGACGACGATGCGGATGGGGCGGAGGGCTGACCGGCCGCGCCGGCGCCCGCCAATGACCTGGACGACGACCCGGAGGCCGGGGGAGCCCAGCGCCCCCCTGACTCCCCGAACCTCGAGGTAGATACGTGGACATCATCCGCGATACGAAGCCGAAAAAGCGCAAGCGAGCCGTCATCATCACCGCGGTGGTGCTGGGCCTGGTGGCCATCACCTTCGCGTGCGGCAGCTTCCCAGCGCCGCGCCCACCGTGGACCGCGCCGTGGCCTGGATGGACACGGTGCAACGGGGGACCATGACCCGCATGGTGCGGGGTCCCGGCACCCTGGTTCCCGAGCAGGCGCGGCTCATCACCGCCGTCACCAACGGCCGGGTGGAGCGCATCGTGCTCCTGCCGGGCGCCGAGGTGGAGGCCGGGGACGTCATCCTGGAGATGTCGAACCCCGACGTGAACATGCAGTATCTGGATGCCCAGACGCAGCTTTCGCAGGCCCAGGCCAACCTGCTGCAGACACAGGCGAACAACCAGACGTCGCAGCTCCAGCAGGAGGGCGCGGTGAGCCAGCTCCAGCTGCAGCTCGCCACCGCTCGCCGGGAATACCAGACCAACCAGCGTCTCTACGACACCAACCCCGATCTGGTGGCCAAGTCCGAGCTGGATCGAACCAAGGAGGCGGTCACGGACCTCGAGACCCGCCTGGATCTGGAGAAGCGGCGGCTGGAGGTCATGAAGACCACGGCCCAGGAACAGGTCGAAGCGCAGCAGCTCCAGGTGGACCGCCTGAAGGAGCAGGTGCAATTCAACCAGGACCGGTTGGCGTCGCTGGTGGTGCGCGCGCCCAACGCGGGGCTGCTGTCTCCGCTGGAGATTCCACTCCAGGAAGGACAGTACGTGACCTCGGGTGGGCAGCTCGCCCGCATCGTGGTGCCGGGTCGCCTCAAGGCCGAGATCCGCATCCCCCAGACGCAGGCCCAGGAGATCGTGGTGGGCCAGCGGGCGCTCATCGACACCCGCACCGACACCATCGAAGGTCGTGTCTCGCGCATCGATCCGGCGGTGCGTCAGGGCTCGGTGACCATCGACGTGTCGCTGCCCGACAATCTGCCGGCCAGCGCCCGCCCGGACCTGAGCGTGGACGGCAACGTCGTCATCGAGCGGCTGGACGACGTCCTGTACGTGGGCCGGCCGAGCTTCGGGCAGGCCAATCAGCAGATCAGCCTCTTCCGGGTCACCGACGACGGTGACTACGCCGAGCGCGTGCGCGTGCTCATCGGGCAGACCTCGGTGAACGACATCGAGGTGCGGGAGGGCCTGCAGGAAGGCGACATCGTCATCCTGTCCGACATGTCGCAGTGGGACGGTTACGACCGGGTGAAACTGCGTTGACCCACACCCCCTGCCGGGTACGGACCCGGCGCACACCGCACGCTGTCGGCCTGGCCGGCGGCCACACCGCCTGAACGGGAGAGGAAGACGATGGAGAACGGAGGCCAGTCACTCATCCACCTCGAAGAGCTTTCGAAGGTCTTCTACACGGAAGAGGTGGAGACGCACGCGCTGTCGGGGATCAACCTGGACATCGCCAGCGGGGAGTTCGTGTCCATCGCGGGCCCGTCGGGGTGCGGCAAGACGACCATGCTGTCGATTCTGGGGCTGCTGGACAGCCCGACGGGTGGCAAGTACCTGCTCGACGGGGAGCCGGTGGAGAATCTGAGCGCGGGCCAGCGGGCCAAGATCCGCAACCAGGCCATCGGGTTCATCTTCCAGGCGTTCAACCTGATCGGTGACCTGACGGTGTACGAGAACGTGGAGCTGCCGCTGACGTATCGGGGCATGCCGGGCTCGGAGCGGAAGGAGCGGGTGCAGGCGGCGCTGGAGCGGGTGGGGATGGCGCACCGGATGGGGCACTACCCGAGCCAGCTGTCGGGTGGTCAGCAGCAGCGGGTGGCGGTGGCGCGGGCCATCGTGGGCAAGCCGCTGATCCTGCTGGCCGACGAGCCGACGGGTAACCTGGACTCGAAGAACGGCAACGCGGTGATGGATCTGCTGCGGGAGCTGCACGACGAGGGCGCGACCATCTGCATGGTGACGCACGATCCGCGCTACGCGCACGTGGCGGAGCGCCAGGTGCACCTGTTCGACGGTCAGGTGGTGAGCGAGGACGACGCCAAGCGCGCGCACGAGCTCGAAGAGGCCGGCTTCGACATGCACTCGGAGGCCGAGCAGGCCTGAGACCCGGGGCATGGCGCAGGGCGACGGGCCCGGTGGACTGATCCGCCGGGCCCGTTCCCGTGCCTACTCGATGTCCAACGTCCTCGGTGCCGGGAGCGGCGCAACTTCCCGGCATCCTCTTCCGTAGGGTGAGCGTCCCCGACAGCGATCCCTCCCCACCGGATTCCCCTTCCATGGACCGACTTTTCGCCGACGTCCGCTACGCGCTGCGTGCCCTGCGCAAGCGTCCCCTGTTCGCCGTGGTCGCGGCCGGCTCGCTGGCCATCGGCATCGGCGCCAACACGGCACTGTTCACGGCGGTCAACACGCTCCTCTTCTCGAAGCCCAGCGGGATCCCGGCGGCCGACCGGGTCGTGGAGTTGGGTCGCGCACGAGACGGGTCCGGCTTCGACACCTTCACCTATCCGGACTTCCAGGACGTGCGTGAGGGAGCGTCCGCGCTCCAGGCCGCGGCGGCGTACCAGCTGGAGACGGTGGCGGTGTCCAGCGGCGAGGAGGGGGTCCGCACCAACGCGATCTACGTGAGCCCCGCGTACTTCGACGTGCTGGGGCTGGCACCGGCCCGGGGTCGCTTCTTCACCGCCGACGAGGACCAGGGCCCGGACGAGCACGCCGTTGCGGTGATCTCCTGGGACTTCTGGCAGAGCCGCCTGGCCGGCGATCCCGGGGTGGTGGGGAGCACGGTGCGGCTCAATCGCCATCCGTACACGGTCGTGGGCGTGACTCCGCAGGGCTTCAAGGGACATCAGTTCGCCTTTCGCCCCGACGTCATGCTCCCGCTCATGCAGTATCCGAGCATGCACGAGGGTCAGAATCTGTTCGACGCCCGCAACTCGTCCTGGATCATGGTGCTCGGGCGCCTGGGCCCCGACGCCACGGTGGACGAGCTCAACCAGCAGCTCGACGCGGTGAGCACCCGCCTGCAGGGGGCGTATCCCGACACGAACGCGCGCCGGTCCTTCCGGGCGATTCCGTTCGGACCGGTACCGGGCCCGGCGCGCGCCATCGTGCGGACCTTCCTGGGCGTGCTCATGGCCTTCGTGACCCTCATCCTGCTGGTGACCTGCGCGAACGTGGCCGGGATGTTCCTGGCCCGGGCGACGGCCCGGTCGCGCGAGGTGGCCGTGCGCCTGGCGCTGGGGGCCGGGCGTGGCGCGCTCCTTCGCCAGCTCACGGTAGAGGCCCTGTTGGTCTTCCTGGTCGGGGGTGCCGTGGGCTACGCCGTGGCTGCCTGGGCCACGGGGCTGCTGCGACCCGGGCTGTTGCCGGTGCCGATCCCCCTGGACTTCGAGATCTCGCCCGATGCTCGTGTCCTGTTCTTTTCGCTGGCTGCGACGCTCGTCACCGGGTTGGTCTTCGGCCTGCTGCCGGCGCTGCAAGCCACCCGGGTGTCGATCGTGTCGGCGCTGCGGGACGGCGGGACCCGTGGGGCGGCCGCGGCAGGCTCGAGTCGGCTGCGTCGCATCTTCGTGGCCGGTCAGGTGGGGCTGTCGCTGGTGCTTCTGGTTGCGGCAGGGCTGTTCCTGCGCTCGCTCCAGCGCGCCGGCCAGGTGGAGACGGGGTTCGATCCTTCGGGGGCCTACATGACCGGGGTCGACCTCGCCATGGAGGGCTACGACGACGAGACGGGGCCGACCTTCCAGCGCCGGTTGGTCGAGTCCCTGGCGGCACGCCCGGAGGTCGAGGCCGCGGCGTTGGCCACGGACCTTCCCCTGGACATGGGCCGCAGGAGCACCGTCGCCGTACCCGAGGGCTGGTCGTCGGCCTCGGGGGATCCGGGTCTCGGGGTGGATTTCAACCAGGTGTCGGCCGCCTACTTCGACGCGCTGCGCATCCCCGTTCTGCAGGGACGAGCCTTCAACGAAGCCGACGCCGCCGGCTCGGAGCGGGTGGCGGTGGTGAGCCGCGCCTTCGCGGAGCGGGCCTGGCCCGGCGAGCAGGCCGTGGGTCGCACGCTGGACTTCGGCAGCTTCGATGCGGACCGGGCCGAACAGCTGCGGGTGGTGGGCGTGGTGGAGGACGTGAAGAACGGTATGATCACCGACCAGCCCGAGCCGTTCGTCTACACCGCCCTGGCCCAGGACTATCAGGCCGCGACCCAGGTGGTGGTCCGGTTCAGGCCGGGTGCATCCGGGGCCGGCGGCCTCCTGCGCCAGTGGGTCCTCGAGTTGGACGGTGGGCTGTCGTTGACGGCCGTGGTGTCGCTGGAGCGGTACACGGCCATCGGGGTGCTGCCGCAGCGTCTGGCCGCCGGCATCACCAGCGCGCTGGGACTGCTGGCGCTCCTGCTGGCCGGCCTGGGCGTGTACGGGGTGGTGGCGTTCTCGGTGGCGCAGCGCACCCGGGAGATCGGCGTGCGCATGGCGTTGGGCGCCGGACAGGGCAGGGTGGTGCGACAGGTCCTGCGCGCCGGGCTGTGGCTCGCGCTTCCGGGCCTGGCCGTGGGTGCGCTGCTGGCGTTGGGCGCCTCGCAGGTGCTCCGGAGCATGCTGCTCGGACTCAGTCCCTTCGACCCGGTGGCCCTGGGCGGCGTGGCCGCCTTGCTGATCGGCGTGGTGGGGCTGGCCACCTGGCTGCCCGCCCGACGCGCGGCCTCGGTGGCGCCGGCGGAGGCCCTGCGGAGCGAATAGCCAGGAGGCCCGCTGCTGACCGCGAGGGGTCGAGCCCGTACCTTTAGCGAAACGGAAACGACGACCGGCCCACCGCGTGGTGGAACGCCGGCCCGGGAAACCGTGGGGCCGGACGGGACGTCCAAGTCAGAGAGAGGCGCCACTCCGGCGCCCCTACACCAGGATCGGAGAAGGACGCGAACCGGATGATCAAGCTTCGCAACGTGGAGAAGTCCTACAAGACGGGCGCCGGTGAGACTTTCGTGCTGCGCCGGATCGACGCGGACATCCGTGAGGGTGAGTTCGTCACCATCATGGGACCGTCCGGTGCGGGCAAGAGCACGCTGCTGTCCATCCTGGGCATGCTGGACGCCGACTGGCGCGGGGAGTACTTCCTGCTGGACCACGCGGTGCACTCCATGAAGCCGAGACACCGCATCGAGCTCAACAAGGAGTACATCGGGTTCGTCTTCCAGCAGTATCATCTGCTGGACGACCTCACCGTCTACGAGAATCTGGAGATCCCGCTCTCGTACCGGAACGTGAAGCGGAAGGACCGACAGGCCATCGTGGCGGACACCCTGGACCGCTTCCAGATCGTGGGCAAGAAGGACCTGTATCCGACCCAGCTCTCCGGGGGCCAGCAGCAACTCGTGGCCGTGGCCCGCGCCATCATCGCCGAGCCTCGCATGATCCTCGCGGACGAGCCCACGGGCAGCCTGCACACGAGCCAGGGCCGCATGATCATGGACCTCCTCAAGCAGCTCAACCGCGAAGGGACCACCATCATCCAGGTCACGCACAACGAGGAATACGCCAAGTACGGGAACCGCATCATCCAGCTCCGCGACGGCTGGATCGTCGACGAGTGAGGGTGGCCATACGGTGAGCCCCGCGAGCGGTCCCGTGCGGGTCCTGGTCGCCGACGACCAGGCCGATGTCCTGGAGGCGCTTCGCCTCCTTCTGAAGGCCGAGGGATTCGAGCTGGACGGCGCCAGCTCGCCTGGTGGTGCGCTCAAGGCCGTGGAGTCCGAGGACTTCGACGTGGTCCTCATGGACCTGAACTACACCCGGGACACCACCTCCGGGCGCGAGGGCCTGGACCTGCTGGCCCGCCTCCGGGAGATCGACCCCGTCCTGCCGGTGGTGGTCATGACGGCGTGGGGGAGCGTGGAGGGTGCCGTCGAGGCCATGCGCCGTGGCGCCCGCGACTACATCGAGAAGCCCTGGGACAACGAGCGCCTGCTGGCGACGCTGCGCACCCACGCCGAGCTGGGCCGGGCGTTGCGGCGCAGCCAACGGCTGGAGGGCGAGAATCAGCACCTGCGCAAGGGCGGGCGTCCCGAGCTCATCGCCCAGTCCAAGGCCATGGAGCCCGTTCTGGACGTGATGGAGCGCGTGGGCCCGTCCGATGCCAACGTGCTCATCACCGGCGAGCACGGAACCGGCAAAGAGGTGGTGGCGCGCTGGCTCCATGCCGTCTCTCACAGAGACGACAAGCCTTTGGTGGCAGTCAATGTAGGTGGCTTCAGCGAAGGTGTTTTCGAGAGCGAGATCTTCGGGCATGTGAAGGGCGCCTTCACCGATGCCAAGACCGATCGCGTCGGTTGTTTCGAGTTGGCCCACGAAGGGACCCTCTTCCTCGACGAGATCGCCAACATCACGCCGCAGCAGCAGGCCAAGCTCCTGCGCGTGCTGGAGAGTGGCGAGGTGCAGCGGGTGGGCGCCTCCAAGGTGCGCAAGGTGGACGTCCGGGTCCTGTCCGCGACCAACGCCGACCTTTCCGAGGCGGTGACGGAGGGGGGATTCCGTGAGGACCTCCTCTATCGCCTCAACACGGTCGAGGTACACCTGCCGGCCCTGCGCGAGCGCCGCGAGGACATCGTCCCGTTGGCGCTCCATTTCCTGAGGCGGGAGGCCGAGCATTACGGAAAGGAGGTCGCGGGGCTCACCGACGAGGCGACGCAGGCTCTGCTGCGGCACGGATGGCCGGGCAACGTGCGCGAGCTCGAGCACGCCATGGAGCGGGCCGTTCTCATGGCCCGCGGCAGGGAGATCACCGTGGCGGACCTCTCGCTTCGCCGGCGTGAGGACGGCTCGGTCCAGATGGAGGAGCTGACGCTCGACGAGGCCGAGCGCATCCTCATCGAAAAGGCTCTGGAGCGGGCCCAGGGCAACGTGAGTCGTGCAGCCGAAGCGCTGGGCCTCTCCCGCAGCGCGCTGTATCGTCGTCTTCAGCGGCACGATCTCTCCAGCTAGCCGCCTCTCCCAGGGAGTCCGATGGACCGTCCGATCCGCCCCCCCCAGGAGCCGTCTTCGGCCGGGCGTTCCGGGCCCGGGCGGGGTGTGGTGCGGTTGTCGCACGACCGACGCATCGTCTTGCTCGCGCTGGCTGCCGGCCTTCCGGGTGTGCTCCTCACGCTCACGCTGCTCTTCGTGGGGGACTACTCAGGTCGGCTGCGTTGGACGCTCGCGCCCGCCCTGGTGGTCGTCTGGCTCATGGCGGCGTTCGCGCTGCGCGATCGGGTCGTACGGCCCCTGCAGACGCTGGCCAACATGCTGGCCGCGCTTCGAGAGGGGGACTTCTCCATCCGGGCGCGGGTCCCGGTCGAGGATGCCGACGACCCGCTTTCGCTCACCTATCACGAGGTGAACGCGCTGGAGGAGATCCTCCGGGAGCAGCGTCTGGGCGCCGTGGAGGCCACCGAGCTCCTGCGCAAGGTCCTCGAAGAGGTGGACGTGGCGATCTTCGCCTTCGACGAGGACGAGGAGCTGAGGCTGCTGAACCGCGCAGGAGAGCGCCTGCTCGGCCAGCCGTCCGAGCGCGTCATCGGTCGCGGCGCGGACGAGCTCCGTCTGCACGAGGGACTGCACGGTGTCGCGCCCCGCACGCTGGAGCTGTCCCATCCCGGTGGCACGGGCCGCTGGGAGCTGCGCCGGAGCGTGGTGCGCCAGGAAGGGGTCCCCCTGCGCCTGCTGGTGTTGTCCGACCTGAGCCGGGCCCTGCGGGAAGAGGAGCGCCAGGCGTGGAAGCGCATCGTCCGTGTGCTGTCCCACGAGATCAACAACTCGCTGGCGCCCATCAAGTCCATCACCGGCAGCCTGCAGAGCCTGCTGCACCGCGACCGGCGGCCCGACGACCTGGACGAGGACATGGATCGGGGGCTCCAGGTCATCCAGGGCCGAGCCGAGTCGCTGGGCCGCTTCATGGCCGCCTATGCCCGGCTGGCGCGCCTGCCGGAGCCGGAGCTCGTGGAGGTCGAGGTGGAGCCCCTGATCCGGCGGGTCGCGGCGTTGGAGCAGCGCTTGCCCGTCGAGGTCGAGGGAGGACCTCGGGTGAAGATGTACCTGGACCCCGATCAGCTCGAGCAGCTGCTCATCAACCTGATCCGCAACGCCGTGGACGCCATGCTGGGCGACGACGGCGTGGACCAGGACGACGTCCGGGGCCACGTGCGTGTCCGTTGGAGGGTGCAGGACGACCGCCTCGAGCTGGAGGTGGACGACGAGGGGCCCGGTGTCCCCGAGACCGGGAACCTGTTCGTTCCCTTCTACACCACCAAACCGGGCGGATCGGGAATCGGTCTGGTGCTGTCGCGCCAGATCGCCGAAGGCCACGGCGGCACCCTCGAGCTGGAAAGTCGTCCCGGCGAGCGTGGGGCCAGGGCCCGCATCCGCATCCCACTCGACCTCAAGCCCTGAGGAAGGGTCAGGACGAGGACCCAGCGTCCCGGAGCGTCGAAGCGCACCGGCCCTGATCGGAAATGGCCGGCGCCAGGAGGCACAACAACGCCGGCGCCACGACCACGGATCTCACGACATCTCCACCAGGCGGCGGAGCGCCGCCTCGGTCTCGTCCGCCGTGGCCGACAAGGAAAGCAAACCGACGATCCGGCCCTCGCCGTCGACCAGGAACACGCGCGCCGTGTGGTCCACCACGTAGTCGTCGCCCGTGTCCCGCCTCTGGAAGCCGACACCCCACGCCGTCGCCTGCCCACGCAGGGCCTCCTCCGAGCCCCGGAGTCCCACGATGGAGGGATCGAAGGCCTCCAGATACCGGGCCAGGGCCGCTGCGCTGTCCCGGGCGGGATCCACCGTGACGAAGAGGACCTGAAGGCGATCCGCCTTCTCCCCCATGGCCTGCAGGCTACGGCTGAGGCGCGCCAGGGTCAGAGGACACACGTCGGGACAGTGCGTATAGCCGAAGAAGACAGCCGCGGCGCGGCCCCGGAAGTCCGACAGGTGGACCGAATCACCTCGCGTGTCCGTCAGAGCCAGCCAGGGGGCGGGATAGGGTTGGGCCAGGAAGGGACCCTGACTCTCCGCCCCACGCTCCGGTGGCGGGACCGCGGTGAGCCGGATGAAGACGAGGGCGCCCAGGATGCCGATGGTGGCGCCCAGCGCCACGTTGAGCCAGCGTCGGGGAGTCATGATCTGAAGTTCTCCGGTGGCCGGTGGCACGCAACCCCGCGCCGCGCGCAACCCTCCATGTCCTGGTCGTGTCCCACAGGACGGAAAGGGAGCCGCGCAGGCGATCACGTTGGAGCCCTTGATTGGACGAACGACAACTGGTCGAGAAGGCCCGCGGCGGTGACGAAGCCGCCTTCCGGTGCCTGTACGACGCGAACGTGGACCGGATCTACCGGCTCGCCTACCGCATGTGCGGGGAGGACGACATGGCCCGGGACTTCACGCAGGAGGCCTTCTTTCGGGCCTACCGGCGCCTGGACCAGTTCCGGGGTGACGCCGCGTTCTCGACGTGGCTCCACTCCATTGCGGTTTCGGTGACCCTGAACGGGCTCCGGAAGGTTGATCGCCATCGCAAGCGTGAACGGACCCTCGAGGACGCGGCACCCCTGGCGGCCCGGCCACGCAGGCGGGCGGATCCCGACCTCAAGAAGCGCTTGTCGGCGGCGGTCGACGAGCTTCCCGAGATCTATCGGACGGTATTCGTGATGCACGACGTGGAAGGCTACAACCACGCAGAGATCGCCTCGGCCCTGGACGTGGCCGAGGGAACGTCGAAGGCGCGTCTCAGCCGTGCGCGTGCTCGGTTGCGGGACGCCCTCGAAGACTTCGCACCGGAGGTGGCGGGATGAGCGAGCTCGACGCGCGAGACGAGGCGCTGGCCCGGCTGGCCCGGGAGGCGCACAACCCCCCGCCTCCCACCCCTCGCGAGGAGATGTGGGCGGCGTTGCAGGCGCGCATTCGCGCCGAAGCCGAAGGGGACGGCCCCGCCCGTGACGGCATACGGTCGTTGCAGGAAGCCCGCCGGCGTCGCGGCTGGAGC
Source organism: uncultured Gemmatimonadales bacterium (assembly GCA_963809895.1). Taxonomy (GTDB): domain Bacteria; phylum Gemmatimonadota; class Gemmatimonadetes; order Longimicrobiales; family Gaopeijiaceae; genus Gaopeijia. The sequence continues at coordinate 769,064 of CAWELD010000003.1, forward strand.
GGCATGCGCTGGGCGGGATTGGCGGTGGCCGCTTCCGCCACTCTCCTGCTGGGCGTGGGGATCGGCCGGATGACGGCGCCCACGCCGGCGGGCACCGACGTGCCGATGCTCGCCTCGACTTCGGCGTCCAACGACGGCGCGCCGTCGGCGGCCGCCCGGACCGTGGCCGCCCAGCACCTGGCCGCCACCGAGACGCTCCTGAGCTTCGTGCAGGCCGACGCCAGCGCGGGGCGGTTCGACGAGCAGGTGGGCTCCTGGGGCCGGGGCTTGTTGGTGGAGACCCGGCTCTTGTTGGACTCGGAGGTAGGTCGGGATCCCGCGCTGAGGGAGCTCCTGGAGGACATGGAGGTCATCCTGGCGCAGGTGGCGATTCTCGCCGATACGAAGGCCCCGGCACGTGGGCGTGAAGAGCTCAAGCTCATCGCCCGGGGCGTCCAGGAACAGCAGATGATGACCCGCATCCAGACGGCGCTGCCCGCCATGGACGCCGGTCTGTCCGGAACCTGAGGAGGACGATGATGCGTGAGACGAAGAAGACCCGGTGGCCGGCGTTGGTTCTGGGCACCTGCGCCCTCGCCGGCATCCTGGCCTGCGTGCCCGGTGGTCTGGCGGCACAGGACCTGGGGCGCATGGAGCGCGAGCGGGCGCTGGAGGAGCTGCAGCGGGTCGTGGCCCGCACCTCGGATCTCTCCCGGGCCGTGGCCGCCGGCGCTTCGCTCCGGGCCCAGGAGATGGAATTGCGTGCCCGCGAGATGGCCATGGCCGACCACGTCGGACACGTGCGGGCGGTGGCAGACCACATGCGTCGGGTGGAGGAAGCGCTCGCCCAGCAGGGGCTGGGATCGTCGGGGTCCGGGTTCCGCACCCGCGCTCCGGCGCCCTGGCTGAGCCAGGATCCGGCCGACTCCCTCTACCGGGCCGCGCGCGATGCGCTGAACGCCCGTCGCTACGCCGAGGCGGTGCGCAATTTCGGGCAGCTCCGCGAGCGTTACCCACGCTCGGGCTACGTGGCCGACGCCTACTACTTCCAGGCCCTGGCCCTCTATCGGCAGGGTGGCAGCCGGGGATTGGAGCAGGCACGGGAACTCCTCGAGCAGCAGCTCAGGGATCATCCCGATGCGAGCACCAGTGAAGACGCGCGGGCCCTGGCCGTGCGCATCCAGAGCCGCCTGGCCCGGGAGGGCGACGCCGCCGCGGCCGCGTCCGTGGCCCGGTCGGCGTCGGCGGACTGTGAAGACGAGGACCAGAGCGTCCGTGCCACGGCCCTGAGTGCTCTGCTGCAGATGGACTCCGAGCAGGCCATGCCCATCCTGCGCGAGGTCCTCAAGGACCGCGGAGAGTGCAGTGCGGCCCTGAGAAAGCAGGCCGTCTTCCTGATCTCGCAGAAGATGACGGACGACGACGTCGACATCCTGGTGGATCTGGCCGTGGGCAACCCGGACCCGGATCCGGAGGTCAGAGAGGCCGCGGTCTTCTGGCTCTCGCAGTCCAGTAGCGAGAAGGCGCTGGACGCCCTCCTGTCGATCCTCGAGTCCGGCACGGCCGACGCCACGGTCCAGAAGAAGGCCGTGTTCGCCATCGCGCAGCACAGCAGTCCGCGGGCCGCAGAGGCCCTGCGCACCTACGCTCGCAACGCCTCCGCGCCCACCGACCTGCGCTCCGATGCCATCTTCTGGCTGGGACAGCGGCGTGGCGCCGAGGGCGATTCCTTCCTCCGGGATCTGTACGGCTCGCTGCAGGATCCGGATCTCAAGGATCGGGTGCTGTTCTCCGTTGCCCAGAATCCGTCCGAGGCGAATCGGGGCTGGCTGCTGGCCCGGGCCCGGGACGCCAACGAGCCCATCCAGGTCCGCAAGAAGGCGCTCTTCTGGGCCGGTCAGGCGGGGCTGGGGCCCCAGGAGGCTCTGGAGATCTACCGGAGCGCGCAGGATACCGAGATGAAGGAGCAGGCGCTCCTCGTCCTCACCCAGGTCAAGGACGATCGGGGGGCGGCGGTGGACGCGCTCATGGAGATCGCGCGCACCGAGCAGGACCCGGAGCTGAAGAAGCGCGCCGTGTTCTGGCTCGGCCAGAGCAAGGATCCCAGAGTGGCCGACTTCCTTCTCCAACTGATCCGGGGAGGCTGAACATGCGGCGGACGGTGAGGCGAGGGATGGTACTGGTGGCGGCGGCCGCGTTGGGGATTCCCGGAGGCGTCGCGGGCCAGGATCTGGCACGGAGGATCCGAGACGCGACCGGGGAGCGCATCGCGTTCTCCTTCGCGGTGCGGGACGATGTCCAGGTGTGCGACCACGGGATCAGGAGCCGGGACGGCAACAGCCGCTGGAGCTGGTCTGGAGACCGTGACAACGTGTGCGACGACGGGCCCCTGCGGGTGGAGCTTCGCAGGGAAGGGGGCCGGATCACCGACCTGGATCTGGAGCGGGCCGGGGCCGGTCCGGCGTCAGGCACCGACCTGGGCGAGGTGGACCCTCGCGAGGCTGCGGATTTCCTCCTGGGTCTGGCGCGGAGCGATGCGGCCACCCGGGCGGCCCGCGACGGCCTCATGGCCTCGACGCTGGCGAAGGACGTCGACGTGGCACCGGATCTTCTGGCGCTGGCCCGGGACCGTGACCTGGATGCGGACGTGCGCAAGAACGCGCTCTTCTGGGTGGCCCAGGTGGCGTCCAGCCGGATCGGGCCGGAGCTGGCGGGAATCGCGGCGGCCGAGGCCGAGGACCAGGAGGTGCGCGATGCCGCGGTGTTCGCCCTGTCCCAGCGCGACAGCGACGAGTCGGTCCCGGCCCTCATGGATCTGGCCCGTAGCGCGCCCCACGCGAAGACCCGCAAGTCCGCGCTGTTCTGGCTCGCCCAGTCGGACGACCCGCGCGTGCCCGACTTCTTCGCGGAGCTCATCCTGGGGGATGCGGGCGGCTGATCACGCCGCGCCCGACCTGTTGAACGGCGGCTCTCCGGTCCCAGCTCCGGGGAGCCGCCTTCGGCGTTTCGCAGGCTCCGAGCACGGTAGCGGCCCCTGGCCGGGACGTTTACAATGGTCCTTGTGACCACCTCCCTCCTCACCCGGCCCCTTCCATGAGCGCCGTGGCCCCCCGTCCCACCGTCGTCCTCCTGGTCGACGGTGACCACCAGCGTGCCCGAGCCCTGGCCCGGGAGCTGGAGGAGGGGCTCGGCGACCGTGGTCCAGCGCTCCGGCTCGAGCACGCGTCGGAGCTCCAGACCGCCCTGGAGCGTCTCTCTCGGGGCGGGGTGGACGTGGTCCTCCTCGATATCTTGCTGCCCGACAGCCAGGGGTTGGTTACCTTTGAACAGGCGTACGCCTTCGCGCCGGACGTGCCGTTCGTCGTGTTCACGGACGTCGACGACGAGACGACCGCCGTGGCGGCCGTGCAGGCCGGTGCGCAGGACTACCTGGTTCGGTCGGAGATCGATGCCCGGGGTCTGCTACGCTCCATCCGCTATTCGATCGAGCGCCATCGGCTTCTCATGGCGCTCAAGAGCCTCTCTCTCATCGACGATCTGACGGGACTCTACAACCGTAGGGGGTTCATGGAGCTGGGAACGCAGTTCCTGAAGCTGTTGCGGAGATCCGGGCGGGGCGCCACGCTGCTCTACCTCGATCTGGACCGCTTCAAGCGCATCAACGACGCTCACGGGCACCACGTGGGCGACCGCGCGCTCATTCACGTTGCCGAGATTCTGCGCGCCGCGTTCCGGCGCTCGGACCTGATCGCGCGCGTGGGTGGCGACGAATTCGCCGTGCTGGCGCCGGCGACTTCCAGCGAGCCGGCGGAGATGCTGGACCGCCGGGTCCGCGAGGGCCTGGCTTCATTCAACAACTCGGCGGTCGACGCCTACCGACTCGATGCCAGCCTGGGATTGGCGCGCGCCGAGCCCGGTGAGAGATTCCGCCTCGAAGATGTCCTGGCCGCTGCGGATGCTGCCATGTACGAAGAGAAGCGAACCAAACGCAAGGTGGTGGCTCGGTGACGCAGGACGTGACCCAGTCCGGAACGGAGCGGCGTCCGCGGGCGGTCCACTGGTTGGTCCGCATCGTCGAGCGCGCCGGCATGGACGGTGGGGCCCGGATCGATCTCCGGCCGGGCACGCCCATCCTCGAGGCGTGGAAGACCGTCACGCGGGCCTATCAGGTCTCGGAGGCGGACCTCGCCGAGCTGGTGGCCAAGTACTATCGCCTCGAGGTGGCCGACCTGACAGCGGCGCAGACCGGGGCCGCCAACCTCATCTCCGAGGCCATGGCCCGGAAGCACCACATCCTTCCGGTGCGGGAGGACGAGCGTCATCTGGTGGTGGCGACGTGCGATCCCACCGACGTGGAGACCGAACGCGCCGTGGGTTTCTCCACCGGCAAGAGCGTGGTCTTCCAGGTCGCCTCGCCCTCGGCCATCGGCGATACCATCGACGGCATGTTCGCGCCGGGTCGCGCCGGCGCCGTGGAGGCCATCCTCGGCTCCCTGGACATGGATGTCGAGGATCTGGACCTGGTGCGTGCGGTAGAGGAGCGCGGGCCGGAGAGCGTCTCCGAGGACGATGCCGGGGCGACCCCGGTGATCCGTCTGACCAATCTCATCATCACCGAGGCGGTCAATCAGGGAGCCAGCGACATCCACATCGAGCCGGGGCGCTCCACGGGCACCGTGCGCTACCGGGTGGACGGCGTGCTCCGTAAGCACATGGATCTTCCGATGCCCGCCATGAACCGGGTGGTGTCGCGCATCAAGATCCTCTCCCGCCTCGACATCGCGGACCGGATTCGGCCCCAGGACGGGAAGGTGCGCGTCAAAGTACGCGACGCGTACTACGACCTCCGGGTGTCGACCATCCCGGCGGCGGGCTCCGAGAAGTGCGTGATCCGTATTCTGGACTCCAACACGTCGGTCACGCTCGAGGACCTGGATCTGCCCGAGTTGGAGCTCCAGCGGATGCGGGAGCTCCTGACGCACCGGTCGGGCGTGGTGGTGGTCACCGGACCCACCGGATCCGGAAAGACCACGACCTTGTACGGAGCGCTACGGGAGATCGCGGACGGGAAGGTCAACATCATGACCGTCGAGGATCCCGTGGAGTACGATCTGCCCTCCATCACCCAGACCCAGGTGGAGCCGAAGCAGGGCGTGACCTTCGGGTCGGCGTTGCGGGCGATCCTGCGCCAGGACCCCGACGTCATCCTGGTGGGTGAGATCCGGGACAAGGAGACAGCCGAGGTGGCGGCGCAGGCGGCCATGACGGGCCACCTGGTTCTGGCCACCGTCCACGCCAACGACGCGGTCAGCGCCGTGGGCCGGTTGGCGGACATCGGGCTGGCGTTTCCCCTCATCGCGCAGACCCTGCGTGGCGCGTTCGCGCAGCGGCTTCTGCGCAAGGTCTGCACGGCGTGCGCCGAGCCCGTGCGGGGTGCTCTGACCCCCGACGAGCAGCGCCTCATGGACCGCCACGGCGCCGAGCCCATGGTGCGCGCCGTGGGGTGCGCGGAGTGTGGCTTCACCGGCTACCGGGGCCGGCTGCCCGTGGTCGAGGTCCTGCACGTCGGGCCTCGTTTTCAGACGGCCATCGAGCAGCACAAGGGGTGGGCGACACTCACCCGGGTGGCGATGGAGGCGGGCATGCGTCCCATGCACGACGTCGCCCTGGAGTGGGTGCGACTGGGTCGCACCACGCTGGTCGAGGTCGAGCGCATCCTGGGGCAGGTGGTGGACGAGGAGCCCGAAGAGAAGGATTCCGGGCCGCCCCGAATCCTGGTCATGGAAGACGACGCCGATGCGCGACTCCTGCTCCGCACTGTCCTCACCAAGGAAGGCTACGACGTCGTCGACGCCAAGAACGGGCAGGAGGGCATGGAGATCCTGCGCGAGGATCCCGATTTCGCCTTGGTGATCCTCGACCTGGTCATGCCCGGCATGTCCGGTCGGGAAGTGCTGGCCGAGATCCGCTCCATGGTGGACACCATGGCCCTTCCCGTGCTGGTGCGTACCGGTGCGGGGTCGGAAGAGGACGAGGCCGAGCTCCTCGACGCCGGTGCCGACGAATACGTGACCAAGGCCACCGACCCCACGCGCTTCCTGGCCCGGGTCCGGGCCGTCCTGCGTCGCGCGGTGTAGGTACCCCCCGTCGTAAGCCACGTCGGCGTAACAGCTCCGTAACGAACAGGGCTCATGTAACGCATGGGCCCTGTTGGTCGTTACACGCTCGACTAGTTTCTTCGCGGTTCGACAGGACGAAACGCGGAGAACTCGTTACGGAGACGGTTATGACTCGATGGGGCCTGGCCGCTGTGGCGGCCCTCACCATGTGTTCGGCGAAGCTGAGTGCCCAGGATCTCACGGTCATGGGGCGCGCAGCGACCTTCACCTTCGGCGGGCGCCTGCACCTGCAGTACTCCTACAGCTCGCCCGACGGGGCCGAGCCGGCAGACGTCTTCGTTCGACGGGCTCGCTTCATCACCGAGATCAAGGTGAGCGACTTCCTGGATGCCCGGGTCCAGCCCGATTTCGCGGGAGGCAAGGTCGCGCTGCAGGACGCCTGGGTCCGCTTCACCGTGAGCCCGGCATTCCGACTGTCCGCGGGGCAGTTCCAGCGTGCGCACGAGATCTTCGAGCGCACGAGCTCCACCGAGCTGTCGGTCATCGAGCGCGACGGCCGGGTCTCCGGGGTCGACGACTGCGCGGGCACGGGCGGGGTGTGCAGCCTCGGCCGCCTCGTGCACAAGCTGGACTACGCCGGCCGTGACGTGGGCCTGCGGCTCGAGGGCAAGCTGGGAGGCCGTCTCAGCTACAACGCCACCCTGACGAACGGGACGGGGGTCAACGTGCCGGACGAGAACGACGCCAAGTCCGCCTCGGCTCGCGTTACGTACGCCGTGGGCGACGGCGTCGCGCTGTCCGGATACTACGGGGTCCACGACTACGAGCGCACCCGGCCCGACGACTCCATCGAAACCGACTTCGGCCACGCCGGCGGCGTCGACCTGGAGGTGGGGGACTTCATGGAGGGCTTCCACTTCATGGCCGGCGTGGTCCAGGGCGACAACTGGAAGGCGGGACCGAGCGCCACCTTCCGTGCCGCCCAGGCCATAGCCACCTGGTACCGGCCCGTGGCGTCGTCGCGCTTCGCGGCCTGGGAGCCGGTGCTGCGGGTCGGGTGGGCCGATCCCGACACCGACGGCGTGGACGACGAGGCGCTCCTCGTCACACCCGGACTCATGGTCTACGTCCTGGGGCGCAATCGCGTGGGCGCCAATGTCGACGTCTACAGCCCGGCGGTGGGCGACACCTCCTGGTCCCTCAAGGTCCAGACGTACCTCTACTTCTGAGCGGGATCGGACATCGTCCAGGGGCCCCGGGTCGGCGCCGATCGCCCCGGGGCCCTTCCCGAATTGACACCCCGGGGCCGCTGCCTCAGCTTAAGGGGCTGTTGTCACGGGGTCGCGCGGAGCGGCCCGCAAGGCGCCGCAGACGCGACTGCCGCGGGCGGTCGGTCCGGGCGCTTTTGCCATCCAAGGAGCACGTGTTCCGACCATGTTCAAATCGCTACGAGGACGGCTGATCACGATTCTGATCGTGTCGGTCGTGGCTGGTTGGCAACTCTACGCCAAGGGCCTGAAGCGAGGACTCGACCTCCAGGGCGGGATGCACCTGGTGCTGGAGGTGAACGACTCGCTGGGGACCATGACGGCGGCGGCGCGGGCCGATGCCATCGATCGGGTCGAGCGGGTGGTACGCACCCGCATCGACGAGCTGGGCGTGGAGGAGCCGCTCATCCAGAAGTCGGGATCGGAGCGGCTCATCGTCGAGCTGGCCGGGATCCGGGATCAGGAACAGGCGCGCAAGGTGGTGCAGCAGGCCGCCTTCCTCGAGTTCCGGCTCGTGCGCACGGGCAACGAGATGGATCAGGCCCTCCCCCGCATCGACCGGGCCATCGTCGCGGCGCTGGGGCCCGACTCGATCCGCGCCCTGGGACGCGCGGTGGAGGCTCCCCAGACCGATGAGCTGGAGAACCTCCTCTTCGGTGGCGACAGCGCCCAGGCCGGAGACAGCGCCCAGGGTGCCGACACCACCGGGGCGGGAGCTCAGGGCGGCGCCGACTCGGTGGCGGCCCAGGATACGGCGGCCACCGAGACCAACCTGCGGCCCTTCACCTCTCTCCTGTCCGTGGGCGATGGTGACGGCAGCTACCTGGTGGCCGCGGAGGATCAGCCCGTGGCGGACCTCTTCCTGTCCCTGCCCGAGGTGCAGCGGGCCATTCCCCGGGGCATCAACCTGGCCTGGGGGTCGGAGGTCGTCGGCAGAGGGGCGCGCAACTACAAGCGCCTCTACGTGCTCGATTCCGAGCCCATCATGACGGGTGAGTACCTGGAAGACGCGGTGGCCGCCAGAGACCAGCAGTTCAACCAGGCCCAGGTCCGCTTTCGCCTGAACCGGGCCGGCGGCCGCATCTTCTCGCGCTTCACCGGGCAGCACGTCGGCGACTACATGGCCATCGTGCTCGACGGCGAGGTCATGAGCTCGGCGGTGATCCGCGACCGCATCGGGAGCCAGGGGCAGATCGAGCTGCCCGGAGCGCCCATGGAGGAGGCCGCGGATCTGGCGCTGGTGCTCCGAGCCGGCGCCCTGCCGGCGCCGCTGAAGATCATGGAGGAGCGGACCGTCGGGCCCTCGCTGGGCGCCGATTCCATCGCCCAGGGTGAGCTGGCCGGGATGATCGGTCTCGCCCTGGTCGTGATCATCATGGTGGGCTACTACCACGTGGCGGGCCTGCTCGCCATCGGCGCCCTGCTGGTCTACGTGATCCTGGTGTTGGGTGGCCTGGCGGGTGTGGGGGCGACCCTGACCCTGCCCGGCATCGCGGGGTTGATCCTCTCGGTGGGCATGGCGGTGGACGCCAACGTCCTGATCTTCGAGCGGATCCGCGAGGAGCTGGCGGCGGGGCGCGCCACGCGCACGGCCGTGGACGAAGGCTTCGGCAATGCCCTGTCGGCCATCGTCGACGCCAACCTCACGACCCTCATCACCGCCCTGATCCTGTTCCAGTTCGGCACGGGACCGGTGCGGGGCTTCGCCGTGACGCTCTCCATCGGTATCGTGGCGTCCTTCGTTTCAGCCATCTACGTGACCCGGACCTTCTTCCTGCTCTATCTGGCAGGCAAGAAGGCCTCGGATCCCATCAGCGTCTGAGCCGGCCATGCGACTTTTCGCGCACGCGAACTACAAGTTCATCGAGAAGCGGAAGACGGCCTACGTCCTCTCCGCGACGGCCATCCTGTTGGGGATCGGGGCCATGATCTTCAACGTGGTGACCGCCGGCTCCTGGCTGAACTACGGGGTGGACTTCACCGGCGGCTCGCTGGTGCAGGTGCACTTCCAGCAGGAGGTGACCGTGGGCCAGGTCCGTGACGCCCTGGGCGGGGTGGAAGGGCCCGAGGTCACGCGCTTCGCCGGCGTGAACGAATACGTCATCCGCGCGCCCCTCGAAGAGGGCGTCAACGTGGACGCCGTGCGTGCCGAGATCGAGGGCGAGCTCGGTCAGGCCTTCGGTCCCGGAACCTTCGAGATCTCCCGGACCGAGCTGGTGGGTCCCAAGATCGGGAGTGAGCTGCAGCAGAAGGCCGGCCTGGCCATCCTGTTCAGCTTCCTTCTCACGCTGATCTACCTGGCCATCCGCTTCGAGATGAGGTTCGGGATGGCCGCGGTGGTGGCCACCGTCCACGACATCCTCATCACCCTGGGCTTTCTGGCGGCATTCCGCGTGGAGATCGCCCTGCCCACGGTGGCCGCGATCCTCACCATCGTCGGCTATTCCCTGAACGACACCATCGTGGTCTTCGACCGCATCCGTGAGAACATGGGCAAGAAGGGAGCGCGCAAGGCGGATCAGGTGGAGCTCATCGACCGGTCCATCAACGAGACGCTGCCCCGTACGGTGCTCACCTCCGGGACCACCCTGGTGGTGCTGATCGCGCTGCTTCTGGTGGGCCCGGCGGTGATCCGGGACTTCTCCATGGTTCTGATCCTGGGAATCGTCATCGGGACCTACTCGTCCATCTTCGTGGCCTCTCCCGCGTTGGTGGAGATCCAGAATCGCATGGGCGAATCCAAGCGGCGGGAGCGGAAGCGGTCTCGGGTCACCACGGCCTGACGGCGAGACACCTGCCAGTGAGCTTTTCGGGGTCCGGCGTGGAGCGCGCCGGACCCCGTCTCATGTGATCGCACCATCCGACAGACGTCCAGCCATGGCCTTCGACAGTCACTGCCACCTCACCGACGAAGCCTTCGCCTCGGACCAGGTCGACGTGGTGGAGCGGGCGCGCCGCGCCGGCGTCGACCGGATGGTGGCCATCGCCTCGGACGCCGAGGACGCCGCGCGCGCCCTGGCCCTGGCGCGGAGCATGGAGGGCGTCTGGTGCACGGCGGGCATCCATCCCCACGAGGCGGCTGGCGCGACGCCCGAGGCGTTGGGCCGCGTGCGCGCGCTGCTGGGTGAGCCCGAGGTGGTCGCCGTGGGCGAGTGCGGGCTGGACTTCTACTACGACAACGCGCCCAGAGAGGCCCAGCTGCGCGCCTTCGAAGCACAGATCGAGCTGGCCGAGGAGACGGGACTCCCGTTGGTGGTCCACACCCGCGAGGCGGACGAAGACACCATGGCCCTGCTGCGCGCGCTGCCCGGCGGGGTGCGGGGCGTGCTGCACTGCTTCACCGGCGGAGACGCGCTGCTGGAGACGGCCCTGGCCTCGGACTGGTATGTGTCTTTCTCGGGCCTTGTTACATTCAAGCGCTTCGACGCCGAGCACCGTGTCCGGGCCGTTCCGGACGATCGCCTGCTGGTGGAGACCGACGCGCCGTACCTGGCGCCGGTTCCGCACCGCGGGCGGCGGAACGAGCCGGCCCTGGTCGTGGAGACCATCCGAACGGTGGCTGGCATGCGCGGCGTCGACTACGAGGTGCTGGCGAGCCTGACGGCGCGGAACGCCGAGAGGTTCTACGGCCTGGCGGACGTGTGATCCGCCCGGAAAGCAGCGGCGCTCGAATACAGCGAGACTCTTGCGCCACCACACTTGACGTCTGACGGGAGGGAGTGGCCATGCGCACATTCTTCGAGTTGTTCGCTCGCTCGCCCTTCGCTCCGCTGGTCAAGCACGGGGAGAAGGTCAACGAGGTTCTGCACGAGCTTACGCCCTCTGTTCGCCGCATTCACCGGCGGCGACGTGGAGGGCGTTGAGGAGTGCCATGAGCGTATCTCGCACCTCGAGCACCAGGCCGACGACATCAAGCAGGAGATTCGAGCCAATCTCCCGCGCTCCCTCTTCCTTCCGGTGGATCGTGGCGACCTGCTGAAGTTCCTCAAGGAGCAGGATTCCATCGCCGACGCCGTCGAGGATGTGGCGGTCCTCATGAGCATGCGCGCCACGCCCACGCCGGAGGGGATGCAGGCTCGTGTCGATGCCCTGGTGGATCAGATCCTGGTCGCGGGCCAGACCTGGTTCGAGATCGTTCAGCTCCTGCCGGGGCTTCAGGAGTCCTCCTTCACGGGACCGGAGGTGAAGAAGGTCCTCGACCTCATCGATCGCGTGCACTCCGAGGAGTGGGAGGCCGACCTGCGCCAGGCGGCCCTGGGCAAGGCCACCGTCAGGTACGAGGAGGAGCTGGGCGCCGTGGGAGTCCTGTTCTGGATGAGGATCGGATCGAAGCTGGGCGAGGTGGCGAACCGCGCCGAGAACGCCGGTGATCTCCTGCGCCTGATGCTCGCGCGAAGCTGACCCTTCTCCTCGACACCTCCGAGCCTGCCTCATGGAGATCCTGGTCGTCCTCGCCATCGGTACAGGCTTCTACATGGCCTGGAACATCGGTGCCAACGACGTGGCGAACGCCATGGGCACGTCGGTGGGGTCCGGGGCCCTCACCCTCAAGCGCGCGATCCTCGTGGCCGGCGTCTTCGAATTCGGGGGCGCCGTTCTGGTCGGGGGGCACGTCACGGAGACCATCCGCAAGGGGATTCTGGATCCGTTGGCGTACGCTCCCACCGGCGCCTTCGGGGCCGATGGCCCGCTGCTGCTGGCGCTGGGGATGGCGTGCGCGCTCCTGGCCGCCGCCCTCTGGCTCCAGGCCTCCACCGCGTTCGGTCTGCCGGTGTCGACGACCCACTCCATCGTCGGTGCCGTGGTGGGCTTCGGGCTGGTCTCGGTGGGTGCGGGCGGTGTCGACTGGGGCAAGCTCGGGCAGATCGTGGCCAGCTGGGTGGTATCGCCGGTGCTCGGCGGTGTGCTGGGATTCCTCACCTTCATCGTCGTGCGAAGATTGGTGCTTCACCGCGACGACCCCATCGATGCCACCGTGAAGATCGCGCCCTACATCGTGGGCGTGGTGGCCTCGATCCTGGCGCTCACCTTCGTCTACAAGGCGCTCAAGAACGTGCTGCCGGATCCCCATCCCACCGTGGTGGGGCTCACCGTGCTCGGTGTGGGCGGCGCGAGCATTCTGGTGGCGCGGGCGGTGATCCGGCCCGACGCCGTCGCCCGCACCGGGAATCCCTTCACCTACGTGGAGTCCGTCTTCGGCAGCCTGCAGATCGTGACCGCGGCATTCGTCGCCTTCGCCCACGGCGCCAATGACGTGGCCAACGCCGTGGGCCCGCTGGCGGCGGTGGTGGGCATCGCGTCCGTGGGCTTCCGCGAGATTCCCAGCGCGATCCCGGTGCCGGTCTGGATGCTGGCCGCCGGCGGACTGGGCATCGTCGTCGGGCTCGCCACCTGGGGCTACCGCGTCATCGCCACCATCGGCCAACACATCACGGAGCTCACGCCCACCCGCGGATTCTCAGCCGAGTTCGGCGCCGCGTGCACCGTGCTGGTGGCGAGCCGTCTGGGCCTGCCCGTGAGCACCACGCACGTGCTGGTGGGCGCCGTCATCGGTGTCGGGTTCGCCCATGGACTCGGCGCGCTCAACCTCCGCACGCTCCGCAATATCGTCGGGTCGTGGCTGGCCACGGTGCCGGCGGCGGCGGCCGTGAGCGCCGGATTGTTCGTGGCGTTGCGCGCCTTCGTGCTCTGACCCCTACGGACCATGCCCCGCAGGATCCGCATCCTCCCCGACATCGTCGCCAACCAGATCGCCGCCGGCGAGGTGGTGGAACGCCCGGCTTCGGTGGTGAAGGAGCTCGTGGAGAACGCGATGGACGCCCGGGCGACGCAGGTGGACGTCCACGTGGAGAGAGGTGGAAAGCGCAGGATCCGCGTTTCCGACGACGGCATCGGCATGAGCAGGGAGGACGCGCTCCTGGCCCTGGATCGGCACGCGACCTCGAAGATCACCGAGGCCGAGGATCTGCGCAGCGTACGGAGCTTCGGCTTTCGAGGCGAAGCGCTCCCTTCCATCGCGGCGGTGTCGCGACTGGTCCTGGAGACCCGCGAACACGAAGACGACGTGGGCACCGTGGTGCGGACGAACGCGGGCCGCATCCTGGGCGTCGACGACGTCGCGAGACGGCGGGGCACCACGGTGGAGGTGCAGGGGCTGTTCTTCAACGCGCCGGCCCGGGCCAAGTTCCTCCGCTCGGTCAGCACCGAGGCGCGGGCCGTCTCGGAGGTGCTCACCACCCTGGCGCTGGCCCACCCGGGCGTGGCGCTCACGCTCAGGTCCGACGACCGCACGCTCCTCGAGCTTCCGGCGTCGGGCGACGTGGCCGACAGGGTTGCCCGCATCTGGGGTGACGAGCCCGCGTCGACCTTGCTTCCGGTGTCGTTCGAGCTGTCGGGCACGGAGGTGCGTGGGCTCGCGCAGCGCCCCGATGCGGCGGCCCCGGGAACGCGGCGAGCACAGCTGTTCGTCAACGGACGGCCCTTCCGGGATCCCGCACTGCTCCGTGCCGCCGAGCGCGGGTACCGCACGACGATTCCCGCGGGCGCCCGGCCCTGGCTGTTCATCTACGTCACGGTGCCGGAAGGTTACGTGGACGTGAACGTGCACCCGGCCAAGGCCGAAGTGCGCTTCCGGGACCGGGGAGCCGTGGAGGAGGCCGTGGAGGCCGCCGTGCGCGCCGCCCTGGCCGGCTACGGAAGCGCGGCCACCCTCGACACCCAGCTTGCGCCGCCGAAGCTCGCGGCCCGGGAGCCCCACCTGGCCGTGCGGGAGCCTCGGGCCGAGGGTCCCTCTCCGGATCAGATGGCGTTCTTCCTGTCGGGACCCTCGTCGGCGGAGACCGGCGGTGAGGATACGGAGCCGGCGCCCATGCCGGTGGAGCGCCCGCGCCTCTATCAGCTCCACAGGACCTGGATCCTGGCCGAGGCCCGGGACGGGCTGGTGATCATCGATCAGCACTCGGCGCACGAGCGCGTGCTCTTCGAACGGCTCATGCGGGCCTACGCCGAGGGCGGCGAGAACGCACAGCGCCTCCTCTTTCCCCTCACCCTTCGGCTCACTCCCGAGGAGCTGGCGGAAGTCACCGAGGTCCGGGGACTCCTGGAAAGGGCGGGCTTCGAGGTGGAGATCTTCGGAAGCGACACGGTCATCGTGCACGCGGTCCCCAATCCCCACCCCTGGTTCGATGCCGAGCGCTGCCTGCGCGAGATGGTGGCCGAGCTCACCAAGGGTGCGTCGGACCTCATGCGCTCGGCCCGGAACCAGCACGAACGCATTGCCATGACCTTTGCCTGCAAGGGCGCCATCAAGGCGGGACAGGCGCTGAGCGACGGAGGAGATGCAGGAGCTCTTCGACGCGCTCTTCGCCACCGAGCTTCCCTGGCACGACGTGCACGGCCGCCCCACGGTGGTGCGCCTGTCCAAGGCGGAGCTGGAGCGGAAGTTCCGCCGTGGCTGACGAGCAGCCGGCACCGGCCTCGGCTCCCCGGCCCCGCGCGCTGGCTCTCACGGGCCCCACCACCTCGGGCAAGACCGAACTCTCCATCCTGCTGGCGCGTCGGCTGCAGGCGGAGATCGTCTCCATGGACTCCCGCCAGGTCTATCGGGGCATGGACATCGGCACCGACAAGGTGCCCGCCGACGAGCGCGCCGGGATTCCCCACTTCGGCCTCGATCTGGTGGATCCGGACGAGCCGTACTCCGCCGGGCGCTTCGCCCGCGACGTTCGACGCTGGATTCCCGACATCGAGGGACGTGGGCACGTGCCGCTGCTCGTGGGAGGGACCGGGTTCTTCCTGCGGGCCGTTCTGGAGCCCATCTTCCGTGAGCCCCCCATGGACGTCGAGCGCAGACGTCGGTTGCGGGCCGTCCTGGACGGGATGGATCGGGGGGTGCTGGAGCATTGGGCACGGCGACTGGATCCCCGCCGGGCGGCGGTGGCGGCCCAGGGCGGGCCGCAGCGCCTTTCCCGTACCCTCGAGGTGGCGCTCCTCACCGGACGTCCCCTCACGTGGTGGCACCGGGAGGCCCCGGCGGACGGGCCGGCGATTCCCTGTCTGGTGGTGGTGCAGGAGCTTCCCCGGGAGGAGCTCGACCGCCGCATCGACGCGCGTGTCTCCCGCATGGTGGACCGTGGCCTGGTCGACGAGGTACGCTCCCTGGCGGAGGCCGGCTACGGGCCCGACGATCCGGGCATGACCGGTACGGGATATCGAGAGGTGCACGCCTACCTGAGGGGGGAGATGACGCTGGACCAGGCCCTGGACGAGATGCGCCAGCAGACGCGGCGGTACGCCCGTCGCCAGCTCACGTGGTTCCGGAACCAGCTTCCGCCTGACGCCCTGCGGCTCGACGCTCGGCTTCCGGCAGAGGAGCGGGCCCGGAGGATCACCGACGCCTGGCGCCGGGCACGACACGACAGCGGAGGAGGGGAGGGGAGTCCATGAAGATCGGCATCACCTGCTATCCCACGTACGGTGGCTCGGGCGCCGTGGCCACGGAGCTCGGAATCAACCTGGCTGAGCGGGGCCATGAGGTCCATTTCGTCTCGTACGCCCAACCCTTCCGCCTCGATCGCTTCCGGGAGCGGGTGTTCTTCCACGAGGTGGAGATGGAGCAGTACCCCCTCTTCGAGCACCCACCGTATTCGCTGGCGCTCGCCGTGGCCATCCACGCTACGGCGCAGAAGGAGGAGCTGGACCTGGTTCACGTCCACTACGCCATCCCCCACGCCACTTCGGCGTGGATCGCCCGGGAGATGCTCGAGGAGCGGAGTCTCCCGGTGGTGACGACGCTGCACGGGACCGACATCACGCTGCTGGGCGTCCATCCGTCCTTCCATGCCATCACGCGCTTCTCCATCGAGCGCTCTCAGGGGCTGACGGCCGTGTCGCAGTTTCTCGCCCACGAGACGGAGCGGGATTTCGGGATCGCCCCCGGACGCATCGAGGTGATCCCGAATTTCATCGATCCCCGGATCTACCACCCGGGCAAGGAGCCCTGCCACCGGGCCACGCTGGCGCCGGAGGGCGACAAGATCCTCATGCACGTCTCCAATTTCCGCAGCGTGAAGCGGGTGCCCGACTGCGTCGACGTCCTGGCGCGCGTTCGCGAGGAGATGCCGGCCCGGTTGGTGCTGGTGGGAGACGGACCCGAGCGCCCGCGGGTAATGGAGCGGGCCGACGAGCTGGGCGTGCTGGACCACGTGCTCTTTCTCGGAAAACACGCGTCCGTGGACGAGCTCCTGGCGTGCGCCGACCTGTTCCTGCTGCCCTCGGAGTCGGAATCGTTCGGCCTGGCCGCGCTGGAGGCCATGGCCTGTGGAGCTCCGGTGGTGGCCTCCCGGGTGGGCGGGCTCTCCGAGGTCGTGCCCGACGGCGAGGCGGGCTTCCTGTTGCCCCTCGGTGACGTGCAGGGGATGGCCGAAGCCGCGCTTTCGCTCCTCCGCGACGACGCTCGCTGGAAGCGCTTCAGCGAACGGGGCCGCGCCTGGGCCGTGGAACAGTTCGCCGCGGACAAGGTCGTGCCCCTCTACGAGGCGTATTACCAGCGGGTGCTGGCAGAGGGCGGCCGGTGACCTGGTGGGACGCGCTGATCCTGGGGTTCGTCCAGGGCGCGACCGAGTTCCTGCCCGTCTCGAGCTCGGGGCACCTGGTGGTGGCGCAGGAGCTCCTGCACGTCTCCGTGCAGGGTGTGCTCTTCGAGGTCACCGTGCACGTGGCGACGCTGATCTCCATCGCCGTGGTGTACCGCGCGCGGATCTTCCGGCTGGCCGCCGGCGCGCTGCGGGGGGAGGGGAGCGCCTGGCGGGACGTGGGGCTCCTGGTGCTGGCGACCCTTCCGGCCGCCATCCTGGGCGTGGCCTTCGAGGCGCCGCTGGAGGCCCTTTTCGACAACCCCTGGATCCCCGGAGTGGGCTTTCTCCTGACGGGCGGCCTGCTGTGGTCCTCCCGGGCGGCGCTGCGCCGGGATCCGCAACGAACGCCGGGCGCCCGCGATGCGCTCCTGATCGGGCTGGCTCAGGCACTGGCGCTGGTGCCGGGGGTGTCGCGCTCGGGTTCCACCGTCGTCATGGCGTTGTGGCTGGGCATCGAGGCCCGCGAGGCGGCGGCCTTCTCGTTCCTCATGGCGCTGCCGGCCATCACCGGTGCCGCCGTCCTGCAGATTCCCGCGCTCCTGTCCGGACCGCCGCCGATTCCCGCCTGGATCCTGCTCCTGGGAGGGCTGGCGGCGGCGGTGACCGGCGTGTTCGCCATCCGTGCTTTTCTCCTCCTGCTGCGCAAGCGCAGCTTCCATCAGTTCGCGCTGTATGTCTGGATCCTGGGCGTGGGCTACCTTCTATGGCTGGCCCTGACGCTCTGATTCCCGTCCACGCCGCATCTCTCCCGAGGCCCTCATGTCCGGATTCGTGACCATTCCCCGCTCCGAGATCCTCGACACGCTCATCGGGCTCGCGCTGGGCGAAGACGTCGGTCGAGGCGACTGGACCTCGCAGTGGACGGTGGACGCCGACGCCGAGGGTCGGGCCGTGATCGTCGCCAAGGAGAGCCTCGTGCTGGCCGGCCTGGAGGCCGCGGTGCGCGTCTTCCGCACGGTGGATCCGAGCCTCAAGGTGGAGCCCCGTGCGGCCGACGGCTTCCGGGCGCGCACCGAAGACGTGGTGCTGGAGGTGGATGGGCGCCTGCAGTCGATCCTCACCGCCGAGCGCACGGCGCTCAACTTCCTGGCCCGCCTCAGCGGGGTCGCGAGCTACACGCGCCACTTCGTGGAGGCGGTGGAGGGCACCAACGCGCGCATCGTGGACACCCGCAAGACCACGCCGGGCTGGCGGGCGTTGGAGAAGGACGCGGTTCGGGCCGGGGGAGGCTTCAATCATCGGATGGGGCTCCACGACATGGTGCTCATCAAGGACAACCACATCACCGCGGCCGGCGGCGTGGAGGCCGCGGTGAAGCAGGTCCGTCGGGCCAATGATCTCGACCTCCCGGTGGAGATCGAGGTCGCCGACCTGGACCATCTGAGCGTGGCACTCCGACTGGGCGTGGAGCGGATCCTCCTGGACAACATGCCCATCGACCTGCTGGCCGAATCCGTGCGGCGCGCGCATGCCCTGGGAGAGAACCGTCCCGAGCTGGAGGCGTCGGGCAACGTGACGTTGGACAACGTGCGGGCAGTGGCGGAGACCGGCGTGGACCTGATCAGCGTGGGGGCGCTCACGCATTCGGCGCCGGCGGCGGACTTCTCGCTCCGTCTGGTGCCGTGACGGAGCTGCGGGGCCACTGGGAGGGGGAGCCGGTCCGGGTGTGGGAGGAGGTCTGGGGGATTCCGCGCCTGGAGGCGTGGGGTCGGCTGGCCTCGACCAACGATCGGGCCCGGGAGCTGGTCCGGGAGGGCGCCCCGAGCTGGACCGTCGTCGTCGCCGAGGCTCAGACCGCCGGGCGGGGTCGCGCGGGTCGGAGCTGGATCTCGCCGCCGGAGGTGGGTCTGTTCGTGTCGTTCCTCGTCCGTCCCAGGGGCGCGGGCCAGGCGACCCTGACCCCGTTGCTCGTGGGGATGGCGTTGGCGCGAGCCGTGGAGGAGGTCGCGGGCGTGGAGGTCCAGGTGAAATGGCCCAACGATGCGCTCATCGAGGGCCGCAAGGTGGCGGGCATCCTCTGTGAGCGCGTGGGTGACCGCCTGGTGGTGGGAGTGGGCGTGAACGTGCGTCGCTGGCCCGGCGGTGTGCCCCCCGAGCTCTCCGGCAGCGCCACGACCCTCGAAGACGCGGCCGGAGAATCCGTGTCACGCTCGGCGCTGGCGGGGGCCCTGCTGCGCGAGGCCAGGAGGCTGCTCGACGCTCCGGTCCTGCGGCTGGAAGGTGCCCTCGCCGACGAGCTCGCGGCCCGTGACGTACTCCGCGGGCGCCGCCTGGCCGTGGGATCGATGCGAGGCGAGGGCGCCGGGATCGCTCCCGACGGGCGGCTGCGCGTGCGCACCGTAGACGGTACCATCAAGCCCGTGCTCGCCGGGCACGTGGAGATGGAGCGCGTCGGAGCCTGAGCTTCGGCGCTGGGACCGACGCCCCGAACCGGGAGGCAGGATGCAGCTCGTGCTGGACGTAGGGAACACCGAGACCGTGGTGGGCGTCATGGCGGGTGGCACCGAGCCGGAAGCGCATTGGCGGCTGTCCACGCAGGTGCCGCGCACCGGTGACGAGTATGCCCATCTGCTCCGGGGACTCCTCCGCGAGGGGGGCTTCGAGCCCGGGGGCTTCCAGCGCGCCGTGGTGGGCTCGGTGGTGCCCGCCGCCACCGATGTGCTCCGCCAGGTGCTCGGGCGGCTGGTGGGTGGGCCCGTGGTGATCGTCGGACCGGATTCGCCGCTCCCCATCGAGTTGGACGTGGAGGAGCCTCGCACCGTGGGGGCGGACCGCATCGTCAACACGTTGGCTGCCCGGGAGCTGTTCGGCCGGGATACCATCGCCGTGGACCTCGGCACCGCCACGACCTTCGACTGCATCTCCGCCGAGGGGGTCTTCCTGGGGGGCGTGATCGCTCCGGGGGTGTCGGCGGGTCTCGAGTGGCTCGGCCGGCGCACCGCCAAGCTTCCCCGGGTGGAGTTCGCCGAGCCGGAACGGGTCATCGGGCGTCGCACGGAGGCGTGCATCCGGAGCGGGATCTTCTACTCCGTGGTGGACGGCGTGGACGGTGTGGTGCGGCGGATCCGGCGCGAGTGGGGACGGCCCGACGTGCTGGTCGTGGCCACCGGAGGCTACGCGGGCGTGGTGGGCCCGGCGGCCGAGACGGTGGAACGGGTCGAGCCCTTCCTGACGCTGTACGGCCTGGCCCTGGCCGGCGATCTGCTGAGCGGTTAGGAAGCGCTCGTCCGCCCTCGGTCCGTCGGCAGGGACCGCAGCCGGCGGCCGTACCAGGCGATCCAGCCGTTGCTCCAGCCCAGGAACCGCGACCAGGCGACGATGCGGCGCACGTCGTCGCGTCCGATCTTGGTCTCCTCCCGGAAGACGCGGGGGTTCGCGCGGCTGATGGCCAGCGTGCGCTCCGCGAACAGGTAGGGCAGCAGGCAGAAGAGACGGATGTCGTGCCGGCGCCGGGGGATGACCGCCAGATAGCGGCGGGCGGCATCGAGATGGCGCTGGGCCTTGTCCACGAGGGCCGCGAGCACGGCGGCTTCGGCGCCCGGGTCGCGCGCGCCACCCTCGAGGATCTGGCGAGGCTCGGGCGCCTCGGCCGGCACGAAGCTCCTGGGGATGAAGATCCAGCCGCGCTCCCAGTCGGCGTGCAGCCCGCGGACCACGTTCACCGTCTGGAGGGCGAGGCCGAACTCCCGCCCCAACGCCATCATCTCGTCCTGGCGCCTGGCCACCGCGGGCACGTCGTGGGCGAAGAGGTCGGTCAGGAGCCACCCTACCCGTCCGGCCACCTCGTGCATGTAGTCGTCCAACGCCGCCTCGTCCGGGATGTCGGGCCCGCGCTGCGCCCAACGGGCCATTCCCCGGGTCGAGTCGGCCGTATGGCGCGCGATCACGTCCCGACCCGCCGGCCGGAGCCCACGCAGCGCCTCGAGCACCCGGTCAGCGTGGCGGGCCACCAGCGCGTCCGGGGTGTCGTCGGTCACGGCCCGAAGCGCCGGGGCCAGCCCGGTGATCGCTTCTTCGCCTTCCAGCACCCGGGCCCATCGCTCCAGGAGGTCGATCTTGCGCTCGGCCGGCATGGACTCGTTGTCCTCGAGGTAGTCCGAGACGCGCAGCACCAGATAGGCGGTCTCGATCTCGGTCCGGAGGGGCTCGGACAGGAGGTCGATCCCGAGGGCGAAGGTGCGGCTCGCCGCGTGCAGGAGCTCGTTGAGAGACGGTGTCGTGGCCATGACCGCATAAGGTAAGAGGCAGCCGCGGGGCAGGGGACCCCGGGGCGTTGACACACACCCGCATTGCCTTATCATTCTCCTGTGTTGTTAGCACTCGAAGGCCGTGAGTGCTAACCGGACGAATCGAAGTGACATCCCTTCCAGAATCCCAATCCAACCACATTCACGAGGAGGCAGGTGCCATGGCTACTTCTGCCGCCACCAAGATCCAGCCCCTGGCGGATCGAGTCGTCGTCAAGGCGCTCGACGAGGCCGAGCAGATGCGCGGTGGGCTGTACATTCCCGACACCGCCAAGGAGAAGCCCCAGCAGGGTGAGATCGTGGCCGTCGGCCCGGGCAAGATGTCCGACGAGGGCAACCGCATCGCCCCGGAAGTTCAGGTGGGCAACAAGGTGCTGTACGGGAAGTACAGCGGGACCGAGGTGACCGTCGACGGTGAGGAGTTCCTCATCCTCCGCGAGTCCGACGTCCTGGCGGTGATCAAGTAACCGCCTCCAAGGACCGACGCGTACCGCCAAGACCGAAGATCAGCGTAGATCAGAAAGGAGAAAGACGATGGCTGCCAAGGAGCTCGATTTCGATATCGAGGCCCGCACGCGGCTCAAGGCCGGTGTGGACAAGCTGGCGAGGGCCGTGAAGGTGACGCTCGGGCCCAAGGGCCGGAACGTCGTGCTGGACCGGAAGTTCGGATCCCCCACCGTGACCAAGGACGGCGTGTCCGTGGCCAAGGAGGTGGAGCTCGAGGATCCCGTGGAGAACATGGGTGCACAGATGGTCAAGGAGGTCGCCACCAAGACCTCCGACCTGGCCGGTGACGGGACCACCACCGCCACCGTGCTGGCCCAGGCGATCTTCGCCGAGGGTCTGAAGAACGTCACCGCCGGCGCGAATCCCATGGGGATCAAGCGGGGCATCGACAAGGCCGTCGAGCAGGTGGTCGAGGAGCTCAAGAAGATCTCCCAGGACACCAAGGGCAAGAAGGAAATCGCCCAGGTCGGGGCCATCTCCGCCAACAACGATCCGGAGATCGGCGAGCTCATCGCCGACGCCATGGAGAAGGTGGGCAAGGACGGCGTCATCACGGTCGAGGAGGCCCGCGGCCTGGAGACCACCCTCGAGACCGTCGAGGGCATGCAGTTCGACCGCGGATATCTGTCGCCGTACTTCGTGACGGACCCGGAGCGCATGGAGGCCGTGCTCGAGGATCCCATGATCCTCATCCACGACAAGAAGATCTCCTCCATGAAGGACCTGCTGCCGATCCTCGAGAAGGTCGCGCAGATGGGCAAGCCGCTCCTGATCATCGCCGAGGACGTGGAGGGCGAGGCCCTGGCCACGCTGGTGGTGAACAAGCTGCGCGGCACGCTCAAGGTGTGCGCCGTGAAGGCCCCGGGCTTCGGCGACCGCCGCAAGGCCATGCTCCAGGACATCGCCATCCTCACCGGCGGACAGGTCATCTCGGAAGAGGTGGGCTTCAAGCTCGAGAACGCCGTGGTGAGCGATCTGGGCTCGGCGAAGCGCGTCGTCATCGACAAGGACAACACCACCCTCGTCGACGGCGCCGGTGAGGCCGACAAGATCAAGGGCCGCATCGAAGAGATCCGGGTCTCCATCGACAAGAGCACCTCGGACTACGACCGGGAGAAGCTCCAGGAGCGCCTGGCCAAGCTTTCCGGTGGCGTGGCCGTCATCAACGTCGGCGCCGCGACCGAGACCGAGATGAAGGAGAAGAAGGCTCGCGTCGAGGACGCGCTCCACGCGACGCGCGCGGCCGTGGAAGAGGGTATCGTGCCCGGTGGCGGCGTGGCGCTGCTGCGGGCGCAGGCCGCGCTCGGCGCCTTCAAGCTCGACCGCGCCGACGAGCAGGTGGGCGTCGACATCCTGCGCCGTGCGCTGGAGGCGCCCATCCGTCAGATCTCCACGAACGCCGGAGCCGAGGGTTCCATCGTGGTGGAGAAGGTGCGTGAGTCGAAGGACGCGAACTTCGGCTACAACGCCCTCACGGATGAGTACGAGGATCTGGTCGAGGCCGGCGTCATCGATCCCACCAAGGTCGTGCGCACCGCGCTCCAGAACGCCTCGTCCATCGCCGGACTGCTCCTCACCACCGAGGCGGTGGTGGTGGAGAGGCCGGAAGAGGAGAAGGGTGGCGGCGCCCCCGGCGGCATGCCGGGCGGCATGGGCGGCATGTACTGAGCCCAGCCACCGAGAGGTGAAGGGAAGGGGTCCGGCCGGGCGGCCGGGCCCCTTTCTCGTTGGCGCACAGGGGGTGCTGGAGAGCCTGCCTACCGCCCCTCGAAGGCGTCGCCCGCGAGCCCGCCCACCACCGGGAGCACCACACGCGTGCCGTCGAGGTCGACGGTGATGCGGGTGCCTGGATCGGGGCGCAGCGTGAAGTCGCGGTCGCTGGAGAAGATCATGAGCGCGAGGCGCTTGCCCGCCGGTACCACCTGGTCGTCGGGCTGGAGCTCGAAGGTGACGTCGTAGAACCGCCCCGGCACCAGCGGCTCGCCGTGCTCCAACGACGCGTGGTTCTGCGGATCCGCCCATCCCCGTGTGATGAGGCTCTCGTAGGGATCAGGCGCCCGCGGACTGCCCTCGGTCCAGGGGAGTATCACCAGCCAGACCGTGAGGTTGGCCGCGGGCCGGTCCGCGGCGAGGCGCACGGTGACGCGAGGCGTGCCGCTGATGCGCACCGGGGACTCCAGGACCGGCGTGGCGTACAGCAGGCGGTGCTCGGTCCACTCGGCCCCGGCCAGCGCCGCTCCGGAGAAGGAGAAGTTGTCCACCAGCGTCTCCTGTCCCTGGCCCTGCGCCGCTTCCAACGCCAGGCCCCCGGTCCGCACGCCTCCGGACGTGGGATGCAGGGTCACCTCCACGGCGTCCGCCGCGGGATAGTCCGCGTACGGCGTGGGCTGCTCGCGATCGCCGCCGTCGGGCACGATCCAGGCGTGGGGGCCGTTCTCGATACCGTTGTCCACGCCGTAGAGCCAGCGCGTGAACCAGCGGTTCATGAGCTCCAGGGGCGGCGGGCCGCC
The DNA here is from genome assembly GCA_963809895.1 of uncultured Gemmatimonadales bacterium. Classification (GTDB taxonomy): domain Bacteria; phylum Gemmatimonadota; class Gemmatimonadetes; order Longimicrobiales; family Gaopeijiaceae; genus Gaopeijia. The sequence continues at coordinate 793,329 of CAWELD010000003.1, forward strand.
GTGCCCTCCCCGGTGCAGATAGAGCGCGGCGGGCACGCCCCGCTCCCGTAGCGCCTCGTAGACCCGGATGCTGTGCTCCGGCATCACGTTCCAGTCGTTGAGGCCGTGGGCCAGGAAGGTGGCGGCCCGGATGCCGTCCAGCCGCTGCATGAAGTCGCGGCCCTTCCAGAAGGCGTTGTAGTCGCCGGTCTGGCGGTCCTCGCCGGGGACCAGCTCGCCGTCGCGGATCACGCGGTCACAGTAGGCCCGGCGCTCGGGGCTTCCGCTGTCGATGAACGAGTACAGCACGTCGGTGTCCTCGCCCAGATAGCCGCCGGGGCTCCGCACCAGGCCGTTGGAGCGGTAGTACCGATAGTACGAGGTGTTGGGCGACACCGGGATGATGGCCTCCAGGCCCTCGACGCCGGTGGTGGCCGCGGCCACCGGGATGGTGCCGTTGTAGGAGGTGCCCGTCATACCCACCTTGCCGGTGCTCCAGTCCGCCACCACCGGCTCTCCACCCACGGGTGCGGTGAAGCCGCGTGCACGCCCGTTGAGCCAGTCGATCACCGCCTTGGGGGCCAGCGCCTCGGGATCGCCGCCGATGGTGGGGCAGCCCTGCGAGGCGCCCGTCCCCGGGGCCTCCGAGTGGACCACCGCGAAGCCCCGGGGCACCCAGGTTCCCACGAATTCGTTGGAGATCCAGTGACGGTCGCCCCGGTAACGGATCGCCGGCATGGGCGTGCGCTCCGGCGGGGGATCCCCCAGCTCCTGCCGCACGTTCCAGAAGTACTCGGGGGCCGTGGAGCCGGTCCCGGAGAAGTACGGGCTCGACTCGTAGATGATGGGTACCTTCAGCCCCCCGCTCGCGGTCTGCGCCGGCCGGGTCACGTCCACGTGCACGCGGTCGGGGTTGCCGTCCCCGTCGGTATCGAACGAGGTCTCCACCCAGAGCTCCTGCCGGATCCACGTACTGGAGTCAGCGAAGGCGGGCACGACCTGCGCCTGTCCGTCCTGAAACACCGGCCCGACGGTCTGGGCCTTCAGACCGGGGGTGGTGCCGAGCACGAGGGCGGCGGCCAACCCGGCCGCCCGGGACAGGAAGCGATCACTCATGGTCCACATGGATGGATTCCTCGCGATTGAATCGGGCTGAGGGTCCGGGAGAGATACCGGGCCGTGCTCGCCATCGTCAAGCCGACGCCGCCCACCGGTTGGGTACGGCCGCGCATCGTGTATCTTCCACGGGTGGCTCACTTCCACCCGGCGGAGACGACATGCGACGACCGACGCTCCTGCTTCGATCCTCCCTGGTGCTCGCCCTCCTGCTCGTGCTACCGGCCGCGGCCGCCCCGCAGCAAGCGGACGCGGGTGCGACGGTGCGCGCGGTGCTCTTCTATTCGCCCCTGTGCCCGCACTGCCACGATGTGATGACCAACGACATCCCGCCCCTGCTGGCGCGGTACGGAGATCGTCTCGAGATCGTGGAGGTGGACGTCACCCGAGTGGACGGCGCCGAGGCGTATCGCGCGGCCATGCAGGTCCTGCGGATCCCCGCCGACCGGGAAGGCGTGCCGACCCTGGTCATCGGCGACACCTATCTGGTCGGCGCGGACGAGATTCCGGCCCGGTTGCCGGGCCTGATCGAGGCGGGGCTGGCCGGTGGAGGCGTGCCGCTCCCGGACATCCCCGGCATCGCAGAGGCGGCCCGTCCGTTCGCGGTGCCGCTGGGGGGCGTCGGAGACATCCCGACGGGGGACGCCGTGCTGGGCTATGCGACGCTGATCCTGGTGCTCGGCGGGCTGGTCTACGGGATCCGCACGCTGCTGCGGTCCGGCGCCCCGCGAGGCACGCCGTCAGTGGCGATTCCGGTGCTGGCGTTGGTGGGATTGGTCATCGCGGGCTACCTGAGCTGGGTGAAGCTGGGCGACACGGCGGCGGTCTGCGGGCCCTTCGGCGATTGCGGCCGCGTCCAGTCCAGCCCGTACTCGGAGGTCCTGGGGGTGCCGGTGGCGTTCCTGGGCGTGCTGCACTATCTGGCCGTGGGCTTCCTGGCCACGGCGTTGCGCAAGGACGGACGGCCTCCGCGCTGGTACCGGGAAGCCCTCGTCGGTCTGGCGCTGCTCGGGGCGTTCTTCTCGTTCTACCTCACCGGTCTCGAGCTCTTCACCATCTTCGCCGTGTGCACCTGGTGCCTGGGTTCGGCCCTGGTGGCCACGGCCATCCTGGTGCTGGTGGCGCGGCCCGGCGAAGCCACGGAGCCGCGCACACGGGCGGAGCGGCGCAGGGCGGCGCGTAAGGGATAGACGCCGCAGGTGGCGCGGGCGGGTCTCGTGGCGCGCGGGCCCGTGGTAGCCTTTATCCAGAATCGGGGCGTGGGTAACTTCCTCGACGGACCGGTCCACAGGTAGGTGGGGCGGCATCCCTCGAGGGAAGGACAGACCATGAGCGAGCAGACGATCCGGGTGCACCTCCCGGACGGCTCCGAGAAGGAGGTGCCGGCGGGCTCCAACGCCGGCGACGTGGCGGCGGCCATCGGGCCGGGATTGGCCAAGGCCGCGGTGGCGGCCGTGGCCGACGGTGAGGTCATCGACCTCATGCGGCCGTTGGAGGACGGAGCGCAGCTCCGCATCCTCACCGACCGTGATCCCGAGGCCCTGGGCGTGCTGCGGCATTCCACGGCCCACGTGCTGGCCACCGCCGTGCGGGCGCTGCGCCCCGAGGCCGGCATCGGCTTCGGGCCCGCCATCGACGAGGGCTTCTACTACGACTTCGACGTGGACGAGCCGTTCACGCCCGAGGACCTCGAGGCCTTCGAAGCCGAGATGCAGAAGGTGGTGGAGGCCGATCAACCCTTCGAGCGGCGGCGTGTCACGCGGGCCGAGGCCCGGGAGCTCTTCTCCGACGACCCGCTCAAGCTCGAGCGCCTCGAGGAGTTCGACGAGGACGAGGTCATCACGGTCTATCGCAACGGGCCCTTCCTGGACCTGTGCCGGGGTCCCCACGTGCCCAGCACCGGGCGCATCAAGAACTTCCGGCTGTTGTCGGCCGCAGGGGCGTACTGGCGGGGCGACGAGCACCGCCAGATGCTCCAGCGCATCTACGGCACGACGTTCTTCAAGTCCTCGCAGCTCGAGGAGCACCTCCATCGGCTCGAAGAGGCCAAGAAGCGCGACCACCGCACGCCTGGGGCGCGAGCTGGACCTGTTCAGCAGCGACAGCCGCGTGGGGCAGGGGCTCATCCTCTGGCATCCCAGGGGCGCCGTCGTGCGCATGGAGATCGAGAACTACGAGCGCGAGCTGATCCTGCGCCACGGCTACGATCTGGTCTACACGCCCCACATCATGAACGAGCGGCTCTTCGAGATCTCCGGGCACCTGGAGAACTTCGGCGAGAACATGTTCGGGGCCATGGAGGTGGAGGGCGGCGCGCTACCGGCCCAAGCCCATGAACTGCCCGGGACACATCGCCGTCTACGAGGCGAACCCGCACTCGTACCGGGATCTGCCCATCCGCATGGCCGAGTTCGGCACGGTGTACCGGTACGAGCGCAGCGGCGTGCTGCACGGCATGCTGCGTGTGCGTGGCTTCACCCAGGACGACGCCCACGTCTTCTGTACCCGGGAGCAGGTGTCGGGCGAGATCGTGCGGCTGCTGGACCTGGTCGACGAGATGCTCACCACCTTCGGCTACCCCTACACCATCGAGCTGGCCACCAAGCCCGAGAAGGCCCTCGGCGAGGACGAGGAGTGGGGCTGGGCGGAGACCATGCTCGCCGACACCCTGCGTGAGCGGGGCGTGGAGTTCGAGATCGACCCCGGTGGAGGCGCGTTCTACGGTCCCAAGCTCGACTTCAAGCTCATCGACGCCATCGGGCGCAAGTGGCAGGGACCCACGGTGCAGCTCGACTTCAACCTGCCCGAGCGCTTCGGTCTCGAGTACGTGGGCGAGGACAACGAGCGACATCGGCCCTTCATGCTTCACCGGGTGCTGGTGGGCTCCATGGAGCGCTTCGTGGGCGGGCTCATCGAGCACTACGCCGGCGCCTTCCCGGTCTGGCTGGCGCCTGAGCAGGTTCGGGTGTTGCCCATCTCGGAGCAGTGGGTGCCGAGCGCGCAGGAGCTGGTGGATCAGCTGCGTGCGGCCGGCCTGCGGGCCGAGATGGACGACCGCGACACGCTGTCGTACCGCATCCGGGACGCCGAGATGCACAAGGTGCCCTACATGGCGGTGGTGGGTGAGCGCGAGGCCGAGGCCGGTACGGTGGCGGTGCGCCGGCGCGGTGCGGGCAGGAAGCAGGAAGTCATGGACCGCGAGGTCTTCGTGGACCGTGTGGCGGAAGAGGCCCGGACGCGGGCGCTCGGAGACGCGGTCGGAAACGACTGACGAGGCCGCCTCCGGCGGGGCGATGGGCGGCGGGAGGCTGGCAGGGCCCGGCCCGGTGGGCCGGCTCGGCCGCGCGGGCCCGGCGGCGCGATCGGGGGTGTGGGGAAGCACATGGCGAGTGCGAACCGTCCACAGGTGGGATCTGGTGAGACGCTTGGACGATTCGGCCCGGTGGGGGAGCCCAGTCGGGGAAGGCGCGAAGACGGGTCCGTCGCGAGAGCCCGTTCGACGCACCTGGTGAGCTCAAAGGGGCCAAACGCCCCCTTCGGCCCGCCCGAGGGGCTCCTTCGCACCCCGCCGTTGCGCGGGGGGCGCCCGATCGCACCATGCCGTCACGCGGGGTGCGCCTGATCGCACTATCCACTCACGCGCCGGGCGCCCGATCGCACGGTGCAGTCACGCGGGGGGCGCTCGCCCGACCCGACCCGCCATCACCACGCCCCATCGCGCCCCATCGACAGGAGGCTTCCCGCCTTGCGGCGGGCGCCGAGACGGTTGACGACGGCGCCTGTGCGCGCCATCTTTTCCGATCCCGGCGCCTGCGCGCCCGGAGGTCGACAGAAAACGTGAAGTGAGCCGCCCGGCGTGCGGCTCCACCCCACGGCCCGCCCCGAGCGGCGCCACCGGGTCCTGAACGCCACCGGAGACGCTCTCTTCTACGAAGGCGACTCCGGTGCCGCCATCGGGCCCGGATCGACTCCGGGCCCGTCGTCGTTTCCGGGGTTCGAGACCATCCCCTGCGGAGGTAGGAGTCATCAGCGAGAAAAGGGTCCGGGTGAACGACCAGATCCGGATCAGCCCCATTCGTCTCATCGACGACGAGGGCGGCCAGGTCGGAATCGTTTCGCTGGAAGACGCTCGCGAGCGGGCTGCTGAGACCGGCCTCGATCTGGTGGAGGTGGCTCCAGACGCTCGCCCGCCCGTGGTCAAGCTCATGGACTACGGAAAGTTCAAGTACGAGGCGGCCCGAGCGGCGCGGGAGGCCAGGAAGAAACAGCACACGATCCAGGTCAAGGAAGTGAAGTTCCGGCCGGGGATCGAGGACCACGACTACGAGTTCAAGCTCAGGCACGCCAAGCGGTTCCTGGAAGAAGGCAACAAGGTCAAGCTGACCATGATGTTCCGGGGCCGGCAGGTGACGCATCCGGAGCTGGGTCTGGAGGTCTTGCAGCGGGCGACCGCGGATCTCGTGGATCTGGCAAAGGTCGAGAGCAACGCCAGCTTCGAGGGGCGCACGATGTCCATGGTGCTGGTGCCTTTGAAGTCCAGGTGAGCGGCGAGGCCGGTCACACGGGAGATACGACATGCCGAAGATGAAGACGAACCGGGGTGCGGCGAAGCGCTTCAAGCGCACGGCCAAAGGGAAGCTGAAGCGCTTCAAGGCCAATCACAGCCACATCCTCACCAAGAAGTCCAAGAAGCGTAAGCGGCGCCTGCGGTCCGCCGAGCTCGTGGACAAGGCGGACAAGAAGCGCATGGACCGCCTCATGCCTTACGGACAGTAAAGGAGGGGACCCATGCCTCGTTCAACGGCATCCGGCGCCCGCAACAAGCGCAAGAAGAAGATCTTCAAGGCCGCCAAGGGCTACTTCGGCGGTCGCAAGAACCTGTACCGTGTCGCCAAGGACGCGGTGGAGAAGGGATGGGAGCACGCCTATCGGGACCGCAAGAAGAAGAAGCGGAACTTCCGGCGTCTCTGGATCACGCGCATCAACGCGGCCGCGCGCGAGCACGATCTGTCGTATTCCCGATTTATCAACGGCCTGGGCCTGGCCGGCGTCGAGTTGGACCGGAAGGCCCTGGCCGATCTGGCCGTGCGGAGCCCCGAGGCCTTCGCCGCGCTGGTGGATCGGGCCAAGGAGAGCCTGGCCAAGGCCTCCTGAGCCGCCCGCATTCCGGCGGTAGCGCGAAGGGCCCCGCGGGCGACCACCCCGCGGGGCCCTTTCGCATGTGCGCCAGGGAACCCCGAAGCACCCCGCGGTGCCGCACCCTACCCGATTCCTCCCGGGCGCGTGTAGCTTTTGGCCCTCGGGGACCTGTCAATGTGAGGGATGAAGGACTCAGATGAGCGACGAAAGCACGCTGGTGGAGGAGTTGCGGGGGCTGGAGAAGGGGGCGCTGGAGGCCCTCTCCGAGGCGTCCGATACGGAGGCGGTGGAGGCGGTCCGCATCGAGTATCTGGGCCGCAAGGACGGGCGTATCTCGTCGGTCCTGCGCAAGCTGGGATCCCTGGACCCCGAAGCCCGACCCACGGTGGGTGCGGAGGCCAACCGGGTGAAGGGTGCGCTGACCACCGCGCTCGAGGAGAGACTCGCGGCCCTGGCCGACGGAGGTCGCGCGGGAGGACCGACCGTGGACCTCACGCTCCCGGGCCGGCGTCCGTGGACCGGCGGGCTCCATCCCGTCACCCGGGTCATGGACGAGATCTGGGAGATCTTCCGCGACCTGGGCTTCAGCAGGGCACGAGGTCCCGAGGCCGAGACCGAATGGTACAACTTCGAGGCGCTCAACACGCCGCTGGACCATCCGGCTGCCGATGAGCAGGACACGCTCTACCTGAAGGATTCGGTCCTGCTCCGCAGCCACACGTCGCCGGTGCAGATCCGCACGCTGGAGGCCTACGAGCCCCCCGTGCGCATCTTGGCGCCGGGCTGGGTCTATCGCCGCGACACCTACGACGCCACGCACACGCCGGCCTTCCTGCAGATCGAGGGCCTGGTGGTGGACGAGGGCATCAGCTTCGTCGATTTCAAGGCGACCCTGGCCGAGTTCGCCCGCCGCCTCTGGGGTCCGGGCACCGAGGTCCGCTTCCGGCCCTCGTTCTTCCCGTTCACCGAGCCCAGCGCCGAAGTGGACGTCAAACGCCACATTCCACAGCCCGACGGCACCAGCCGCGAGACCGACTGGCTCGAGATCATGGGGTGCGGCATGGTGGATCCGGCGGTGCTGGAGAACGCGGGGCTGGATCCGGAGCGCTACACCGGCTTCGCCTTCGGCATGGGACCGGGACGCATCGCCAAGCTCAAGTACGACGTGGACGACCTGAGGACCTTCTTCGAAAACGACATGCGCTTCCTGGCGCAGTTCGCGGAGCGCTGACATGAACATCTCGTATGCGTGGCTCCGGGCCATGGCTCCGGGGCTCACCGACGACCCCGAATCCCTCGCCGAACGCCTTGCGCTGCTGGGCGCGCCGGTGGAAGGGACCGACTCGCTGGGCGAGGATCTGGCCGAGATCGTGGTGGCCCGCGTGGTGGAGGCCGGACCCCACCCCAACGCCGACCGCCTGTCTCTGTGCCAGGTCGACGCCGGGGGCGGTGAGATCCTGTCCGTGGTGTGCGGTGCTCCCAACGTACGGAGCGGCGGGTTCTATCCCTTCGTGCCGGTGGGGGCCACGCTCCCCGGCGGTATGAAGATTCGCAAGGCCAAGATCCGGGGTGAGGTGTCGAACGGTATGCTCTGCTCGCCCAAGGAGTTGGGGCTGGGCGTAGACCACAGCGGCATCCTGGAGCTCCACGGCGAGTACGAGCCGGGCGAGTCGTTCGTGGAGGCGTTGGGACTGGCAGACGTGCGCATGGAGGTCGAGGTCACGGCGAACCGGGGCGACCTGCTTTCGCACGTGGGTGTGGCCCGCGAGGTGGCGCCCGACGGCGTCGCAGGGGTGGAGCTTCCGCCCATTCCCGGGGCTCCGGCCGTCGAGCTGACGCTGGAGAGCCATCCCGAGCAGGTGGAGGTGGACGGCGTCACCGTGCGCATCGACGAGCCCGCCCGCTGCCGGCGCTTCCTGGGTGCCGTGATCCGGGGCGTGACGGTGGGGCCCTCGCCCGACTGGCTGCAGGCGCGCCTGCGGTCGGTGGGCGCCCGGCCCATCAACAACGTGGTGGACGCCACCAACTACGTGCTCTTCGAGCTGGGCCAGCCCACGCACGCCTACGACCTGAAGGAGCTGCGTGGCGGCTCGGTCATCACGCGCATGGCCCGGTCCGGCGAGCCGGTGCTCACCCTGGACGGCGTGGAGCGCACCCTGAGCGACGACATGCTGGTCATCGCCGACGCCGAGCGCACGGTGGACGTCGCGGGAATCATGGGCGAGGAGACCTCGTCGGTGACCGCCGCCACCGCCGATGTCTTCCTGGAGTGCGCGCACTTCGAGCCTCGGGGGATCCGCAACACCAAGAAGGCGCTGGGCATCCAGTCCGACGCCGGCTACCGCTTCGAGCGTTTCGTGGACCCCACCGGCCAGGAGCGGGCACTCAAGCGGGTGTTGGAGATCATCCTGGCCACCGCCGGTGGCACGCTCCATCCGGTGGCGGCCGACGTGCACCCCGAGCCGTGGACGCTGCAGCGGGTGGAGCTGCGCCTGGCGCGTGTCGAACGGCTGCTGGGCGTGCCGTTCACCGTGCCCGAGGTGAAGACGCTGCTGACGCCCCTGGGCTTCGAGATCGTGGCCGAGGACGGCGACGTCCTGACCGTGGAGGTGCCCGGTTGGCGGGGCTACGACGTGACCCGCGAGGTGGACCTCATCGAGGAGATCGCCCGCCGGCACGGATTCGACAACTTCCCCTCCGACCTGGGGCCGTTCCGCCCCAACCGCGTTCCGGACCATCCTCTCTTCCAGTTGGAGGACGGCCTGCGTGCGCTGCTGGTCGGCCACGGCCTGTTCGAGGCCCAGACGCCCGCCTTCGTGCCCGCTTCGGAGGGCGAGGTGGAGCTGTCCAACCCGCTGTCGCGCGAGGAGCCCGTGCTGCGCCGGGTGCTGCTGCCGTCGCTGGCGCGACGCCTGGAGCGAAATCTCGCCCGGGGCGTGCGTGACGTGCGGCTCTTCGAGCTGGGGACCGCCTTCCACGCCGCCGGCGCCGGCGAGCCTCCGGCGGAGGACGCGCGCCTTTCCGCCGTGCTCACCGGCCGTCGGGAGCCGCTCCACTGGTCGGGGTCCGAGGCGCCGTTGGACGTCTGGGATCTCAAGGGACTCCTGGAGGCGGTGGTGTCGCACGCGCGGCCCGAAGCCCGGCTGGTCGCCGGCGCGCCCGAGGGCCGGGGGATCGTGCCCGGCGAGGGCTGGACGGTGCTCGACGACGAGGACCGGGTGATGGGGTGGGGTGGGCGCCTGGAGCCCGGCGGGCTGGACCTCCCGCCGTGGGCAGGCGACGTGCTGGGCCTCGAGTTGACGCTGCCGGCGGTGCCGTCGCCGCGTCCGGACCCCCACTTCCAGCCGTTGCCCGCCTTCCCGGCGGTGGAGCGCGACGTGGCACTGCTCGTGCCCGACCAGGTGCCCCAGGCGCGGGTGGACGAGGTGGCGCGGGAGGCGGGTGGCGCGCTGCTCGCGGACCTGGAGGTGTTCGATCTCTTCCGCGGCGAAGGCGTGCCCGCGGGCGTGCGTTCTCTGGCCCACCGCTTCCGCTTCCGCTCGCAGGAACGTACCCTCACGGATGAGGAGGTGGAGCGGGCGATCCGCGCCATCCTGGACCGACTCGGGGAGGAGCTGGGTGTCCACGTCCGAGGATAGGAGCGAGAACGGCGCCGAGCGCGCCGCGTTGCAGGCCCTGGAAGGAGCGGTGGGGAAGCTCCTGGATCAGGTACGCGCCCTGAGCACGCGCGTCGAGAAGGCAGACGCGCGCCGGGACGAGGTGGAGGACCTGCTCCGGCGCATCACCGCCGGCGACGAGAACCCGGCCCAGCTCCATGGGCGGGTCCGGGACCTGGAGAACGAGAACGCGGATCTGCGCGAGCGGCTCGACGAGGGCCGGGAGGGCGTAGAGCGCCTCCTGGCGAAGATCCGCTTCCTGGAGGACCAACGGTGAGAGGCCCGTCATGACCGACAAGCACTCCGTCACCGTGCGTATCGCGGGCGAGGAGTACGCCATCCGCGCCAGCGCCGAGGCGGACTACACCAGGTCGTGCGCACGCTACGTCGACGACCGCATCGCCGAGATCCGCAACCGCTCCGGTCTCGTGGAGACCCACAAGGCGGCAATCCTGGCCGCGCTCTCCATCACCGACGAGTACTACCAGGCCCGCGAGGAGCTGGACAAGCTGCGCAAGGAAGTGGCGTCCAGGGCCACGAACCTGGTGAAGCGCATCGAGGCCGAGGTGGGCTGAGCCCGTTCCCCCCGCCCCCGCGGCTTGCGAAGCGGCGCCCGCGAAACCTATCCTGAGCCATACTTTACGGTGTCCTCTGGAGGACGGGTCCTCCGGATCGGCACATATCGACACCCACCCTCGGGCGCTCAGCGTCCGATTCAGGGAGTGAATACATGGGATCCCCGCTGCTGATTGGGCTGGCGGCGGTCCTCGGTGTGCTCGTGGGCGGGTCGATCGGATTCGCCCTCGCCCGTAGTCGGGACAAGGCCCGCCGGGAACGAGAGAAGGCCGCGGCGGAGGACGACGCTTCACGCATCCTCCAGCGAGCTCAGGAAGAAGCCGACAATCTGCGCCGGACGGGTGAGCTGGCCGGGAAGGACCAGGCCATTCAGCTCCGGGAGGCGTGGGAGCGGGAGGAATCCCGCCGTCGCGAGGACCTGGAGCGCCTGGAGCGGCGTCTCGAAGAGCGAGCCGACAGCCTGGACCGCAAGTTCGATGTCCTGGACGAGCGGGAGCAGGGCCAGGAGGCCCGCTTCCGCGAGATCGAGGAACGCGACGATCAGCTCCGCGGCCGCGAAACCGAGGTGGAGCGCGTCGCCGAGGAAGCTCGTCGCAAGCTGGAATCCCTCGCCGGCATGTCGTCGCAGGAGGCCAGGAAGAAGCTCATGGACGACCTGGTCGACGAGGCCAGGGCCGAGGCGTCCAACACCCTGCGCGAGGTCAAGGAAGAGGCCCAGCGCACGGCCGATCGCGAGGCCAAGAAGATCCTGGGCCTCGCCATTCAGCGCATGGCCGCCGAGACCACCGCCGAGATGACCGTCTCCGTGGTCCAGCTCCCGTCCGACGAGATGAAGGGCCGCATCATCGGCCGCGAAGGCCGTAATATCCGCGCCTTCGAGCAGGCCACCGGCATCGACGTCATCATCGACGACACCCCGGAGGCCGTGGTCCTGTCCGGCTTCGACCCCGTGCGGCGCGAGGTGGCCCGCATCGCCCTGGAGCATCTGATCGAGGACGGGCGCATCCATCCGGGCCGCATCGAGGAAATGGTCGACAAGGCGTCGAAGCAGGTCGAAGAGACCATGGTCGAGGCCGCCGAGGAGATCCTCTACGAGCTGGGCATCCACAACGTGCACCCGGAGATCGTCAAGGTCCTGGGACGACTCAAGTTCCGCACCTCGTACGGGCAGAATCAGCTCCAGCACGCCCGCGAGGTAGCACTGCTGGCTGGCAGCATGGCCGCCGAGATGAACCTCGACGTCCAGGCGACCAAGCGCGCAGCCATCCTGCACGACGTGGGCAAAGGGCTCACGCACGAGCAGGAGGGCACCCACGTCGAGCTCGGTTGGCGGCTGTGCAAGAAGCACAACGAGAGCGAGATCGTGCTCAACGCCATCAAGGCCCACCACGACGAGGAGCCCCACCGCTTTCCCGAGACCTTCCTGGTCACGGCGGCGGATGCCATCAGCGGCTCCCGACCCGGAGCGCGGCGCGAGATGTTCGAGGGCTACGTCAAGCGCCTGGAGAAGCTGGAGGAGCTGGCCATGGACCAGCCGGGCGTGGAGCGCTGCTACGCCATCCAGGCCGGGCGTGAGCTCCGGGTCATGGTGGAGCCCGAGAAGGTGAGCGATGCCGAGATGGCCCAGATCTCCGAGCGGGTGGCGCGCAAGATCGAGGAGGAGCTGCAATACCCGGGGCAGATCAAGATCGTGGTCATCCGGGAGACCCGGGCGGTGGACTTCGCACGTTGAAGCCCGCCCCCGGTGACCCGACGTCGCCTCCGCGGCGGCGTCCCCTGGATCCCTTCGAAGCGGTGCCGGAGCACGTGGACGCCCGGGGCCGCCGCTTCCGCTCGGGGATCAACTTCGTTCCTCAGGACGAACCGTTATATTCGCCCGAGGTCGCCCCGGGAGGGGCACCTCGCCCTCCCACCGATTCCAATACCGAAATCAACGAAGATCGAGGAACGCGGATGTCCGCCAAACTCATATCAGGACGAGAGATCGCCGCCGATATCCGGGCCGAGGTGAAGGAGCGGGTGGCCGAGCTCAAGGCTTCCCAGGACCTGGTCCCCGGCCTGGCCACCGTGCTCGTGGGAGAGGATCCCGCCAGCCAGCTCTACGTGGGGATGAAGAACAAGGCCGCCAAAGAGGCGGGCATACACTCGAAGCAGATCACGCTGCCCGCCGACACGTCGGAGGAGGAGCTGCTGGGCCTGATCGCCGGGCTCAACGCCGATCCCGAGATCCACGGGATCCTCGTGCAGCTCCCGTTGCCGGAGCAGATCGACGAGCAGAAGGTCCTGCTGGCCGTGGATCCGGACAAGGACGTGGACGGCTTCCACCCCGTGAACGTCGGACGCCTGGCCACCGGTGATCCCCACGTGCTGGCACCCTGCACGCCCCGCGGCGTCGTGGAGATGCTCCTGCGCACGGGCAACGACCCCAGGGGCAAGCACGTGGTGGTGGTGGGCCGCTCGAACATCGTCGGACGGCCCATGGCCTCGCTGCTGCTGCGCCGCGGCCGGGGTGGCGATGCCACGGTCACGGTGGCGCACTCGCGCACCGCGGATCTCGGCGCCATGACGCGCCTCGCCGACATCATCATCGTGGCGGTGGGCCGGCCGGCGACCATCACCCGGGACATGGTGAAGCCGGGCGCCGTGGTCATCGACGTGGGCACGAACCGCGTGGATGCGCCGGATACGGAGCGTGGCTACCGCGTCGTGGGTGACGTGGACTTCGACGCGGTGAGCGAGGTGGCGTCGTGGATCACGCCGGTGCCCGGCGGCGTGGGCCCCATGACCATCGCCATGCTGCTGTCCAACACCGTGGACGCCGCCGAGGCGCTCCGGGCCCAGGGGCGGTGAGCGACGACACGCTGAACCTGGACCTCTTCGGCGAAGAGGCCGACGGCGATTCCCAGGACGACGCCGGGGCAGGGGAGTCCGAGGACGCCGGAGCGCAGGTGGAGTCGGCGCCGGCGGCGGAGCCGGTAGCCACCGCGGACGTGGCGCCCGAGCCCGCGGAGGAAGCCGAGGCGGGAACGGCACCGGACGTGTGGACGGTCTCGCAGGTGAACCGAGCGGTGCGCAACCTCCTGGAGAGCCAGCTCCCGGCGCTCTGGGTCTCGGGAGAGGTCGCCAACTGGAAGCGCGCCCGCTCGGGCCACTGCTACTTCACGTTGAAGGACGAGAACGCCCAGCTCCGCTGCGTCATGTGGCGGAGCGACGCGTCCCGTCTGCCCATGGATCCCGAAGACGGCATGGAGATCCGTGCCTTCGGCTCGCTCACGCTCTACGAGGTCCGCGGCGAATATCAGCTGGCCGTGCGGCGGCTGGAGGCCGAGGGTGCCGAGGGGCTGTGGCGTCTGGCCTTCGAGAAGCTACGCGCCAAGCTCGATGCCGAGGGCCTGCTGGCGGTGGAGCGCAAGCGGCCGGTGCCCCGTTTTCCGGCCAGCGTCGGCGTGGTGACCTCCACGACGGGGGCGGCCATCCGCGACATCCTCACGGTGCTGCGGCGGCGGGCTCCCTGGACCCGGGTCCTGATCCACGGCACCCGGGTCCAGGGCGAAGGGGCGGCGCTGGACGTGGCCCACGGCATCCGCACGCTGGCCGCCACCGGACGGGTCGACGTCATCATCGTGGGCCGGGGCGGCGGGTCCATCGAGGATCTGTGGGCCTTCAACGAAGAGCCCGTGGCCCGGGCCATCGCGGTCTGTCCCGTGCCGGTGATATCCGCGGTGGGACACGAGGTGGACATCACCATCTCCGACCTGGTCGCGGACTTGCGAGCGCCGACGCCGTCGGCGGCCGCGGAGGCGGCGGTGGCCGACGGAGAATCCATCCTGGAGGCTCTGGGCCGGGTCGCGCCTCGGTTGCGCCGCGCCCTGCGTGCCTCGGTGGAGCGCCGCCGTCGGGCGGTGCGCGACGGGGTGCCCCGCCTGCGACGCTCGCTACGCGTGATGCTGGAACCGCGCCGGGCCGGTCTCGCGCGGGTACGCGCCAGCCTCGGCCGGGCCGTGGAGACCATGCTGGAGCGCCGCCGCCGGCGGGTGGCCGTCGAGGACCGCCTCGCCCGCGCCATGCGTGTGGCCGTGGAGGGCGAGCGCCGCCGCCTGGCCGGTCTGGCCGGACGGCTCGAGGCGCTCTCGCCGCTGTCCACCCTGCGACGAGGCTATGCGGTGCCCCTCACCCGCGATGGACACGTCCTGCGAGGCGTGGACGAATTCACCCCGGGCCGACAGTTCCTGCTGCGGGTGGTGGACGGTCGGGTGAGCTGTGAAGCCGGAACCATTCTGCACGACGACGAGAGGACCCCGTGAGCGACGACGTGGACAAGGGAACGTCAGACGGTGCCGCCGAGGCGCCTTCGCTGGAAGCACGCCTGAAGCGGCTGGAGGAGATCCTCGCCGCGCTGGAGGCCGACGAGCTGGAGTTGGAGAAGGCGCTGGAGCTCTTCGAGGAGGGGGTGACCCACGTGCGCGCCGCCGAGCGCATCCTGGCCGAGACCGAGCTGCGTGTCGAGGAGCTCCTGGGTGAGGATGGCGAGACCCGGTCCTTTCACGAGGCCGAGGGGTGACCGCCACCGCAGACGTGGACCTGCAGGTGTACCTGCGCGCTCAGCGCGAACGTGTCGAGGCCGCCCTGGCCCGGGCCGCGAATGGCCACAGCCAGGCGCTGCCGGCACCGCTTGCCGAGGCCATGACCCACGGCCTCCTGTCCGGCGGAAAGCGCCTGCGCCCGATCCTGTGCATGGCGGCGTTCCAGGCCTGCAGCGACCGCGATCCCGGCGACGCGCTGGACGACCTCGCCGTCTCGCTGGAGATCATTCACGCGTACTCGCTCATGCACGACGACCTGCCGTGCATGGACGACGCCGCGCTCCGGCGTGGGGTGCCCACTACGCACCGCGTTCACGGCGTGGCGCCCACCACCCTGGCCGGCGCCGTCATGATCCCTCTGGCCGCGGAGCAGGCGCTGCGCGGCGCCCGGGGACTGGGGCTCCCGGAGACCACGGCACGGACCCTCGCACGGACCCTGATGGAGGCCTCCGGGGCCGGGGGGATGGTGGGTGGTCAGGCGCTGGACCTGCTGGGCGAGGGCCGCGCGCTGTCGGCCGAGGAGCTCGACGAGCTCCACCGCCTCAAGACCGGCGCCTTGCTGTCCGCCGCACCGCGCATGGGGGGAATCGCCGCCGGGGCGCCCGCACCGGTCGAGGAAGCGCTGGGCCGGTACGGGCGGCGCATCGGGCTGGCCTTCCAGATCGCCGACGATCTGCTGGATGCCACGGCATCGGTGGAGGAGCTGGGCAAGAATCCCAGCGACACCCAGCTCGGCAAATCCACGTACGTGGCGCTGTACGGTCTGACGGAGGCGCGCCGGCGTGGAGACGAGCAGGTACGTGAGGCCCTCGAGGCGCTGGATGCGGTGGCGCTGGCCGCGCCGCCCCTCCGCGCCCTGGCGGGCTACATCATGGAGCGGACCCATTGAGCCCGGCTTCGCGGTGGGCGCACGGAGGCCGCTGGATTACCTTTGATTGCTGGACCGCGCCCCTGGCGACGGGGTAGCCGGTTCCGTTCCGCCGCGACGGCGGTGACCGAAAACGCACATGGAGTCGGACGTGTCACTCCTCGAGCAGATCAAGAACCCCTACGACCTGCGCGCCCTGCCGCGGGAGAAGCTTCAGCAGGTCGCAGACGAGGCCCGGGAGCGCCACATCGACGTGGTGGCGGAGAAGGGCGGCCATTTCGGCGCGAGCTTGGGGGTCGTGGAGCTCACCGTGGCGCTGCACTACGTCTACGACACGCCGCGTGACCTGCTGGTTTGGGACACGGGCCACCAGGGCTACATCCACAAGATCCTCACGGGGCGCAACGAGCGGCTGCCCACCATCCGCACGCATCACGGCCTCGCGCCCTTCCTGCGTCGCGACGAGTCCGAATACGACACCTTCGGCGCCGGGCACGCCGCGACCTCGATCTCCGCGGCCTGGGGCATGGCGGTGGGTCGGGACCTCACCGGCGGCGACTATCAGGTCGTGGGGATCATCGGCGACGGTGCCATGGGGTGTGGGCTGGCCTACGAGGCGCTGAACAACGCCGGGCACACCGAGCGCAACTTCACCGTCATCCTCAACGACAACGACATGTCCATCGCGCCGGCCGTGGGCGCGCTGAACAAGTACCTCACCGGCGTGATCACGAATCCGGCCTACAACCGGATCCGCGACGCGGTGAAGGAAGTGCTCCATCGGGCGCCGCGCTCCCTGGGCGGGCTCATGGAGGAGATGGCGGGCAAGTTCGAGGACGGGGTCAAGCACATGCTGACCCCCGGGATGCTCTTCGAGGCCCTGGGATTTCGCTACGTCGGGCCGGTGGACGGCCACGACGTGGACGAACTGGTGGACACGCTGTCCCGGGTGCGGCGCATGCACGGGCCCATCCTGGTGCACGTGCTGACCCAGAAGGGCAAGGGATTCCATCTGGCCGAAGAAGATCCCTGGACGTGGCACGCCGCCTCGCCCTTCGACAAGATCAGCGGGCACGCCACCAAGAAGAAGGCCGGCCTGCCGCGCTACCAGAAGGTCTTCGGCAAGGGGCTGGTGGAGCTGGCCGACGAGGACGACCGCGTCGTGGCCATCACGGCCGCCATGCCCGACGGCACGTCCACCGACCTGTTCTCCAAGGCCCACCCGGACCGCTACTTCGACGTGGGCATCGCCGAGGGCCACGGCGTGACCTTCGCCGCCGGCCTGGCGACCCGGGGCGTGCGCCCGGTGGTGGCCATCTACTCCACCTTCCTGCAGCGGGGCTTCGACAACATCGTCCATGACGTGGCGCTGCAGGACCTGCCCGTGGTCTTCTGCATGGACCGGGCGGGGATCGCCGGCGCCGACGGCCCCACGCATCACGGGATCTTCGACATCGCCTACATGCTGGCGGTGCCGGGCATGACCGTGACCGCGGGCAAGGACGGTCGCGAGATGCTCGGGCTTCTGCGCACGGGCGTGAGCCACGAGAGCGGCCCGTTCTCGCTGCGTTGGCCGCGCGACAACGTGCCCGCCGAGGTGCCGAGCATCGCCGAGATCGAGCCCGTGGCGTACGGAAGCTGGGAGGTGCTCAGGCGCGGGGGCCGGTTGGCCATCCTGGCCGCCGGGACCATGGTGCTGCCCGCCATGGACGCTGCCCAGGAGCTGGCGGCGCGGGGGATCGAGGCCACCGTGGTGAACTGCCGTTTCCTCAAGCCCTACGACCGAGCCGTCTTCGAAGAGGTGGTGCGGGGGCACGATGCCGTCCTCACCGTCGAAGAGGGCACGATCGTGAACGGCTTCGGGGCCTTCATGGCCCGGGAGATCGACGCCTTCCGGCCCGATGGGGGCATCCGGGTGGGCTCCATGGGGATTCCCGATCGCTTCATCGAGCACGGTGGCCGCGGGGAGCTCCTGGCCGAGATCGGCCTGGACGTGCCCGGTATCGTGGATCGAGCTCGCACGCTGGCCGAGGCCGCCGGCATCACCGGCAACGCGCGGGAATCGGCGTGAGCCCCGGGGAGCGGCCCATCCGCTCCCTGGGCGTGGTACTGCGCCAGGGGGCGTTGGAATCCCCTCGGATCCTCTCCCGTCTGGGAACGGCGACGCGCGCGCTGGGCCTGGAGCTGCGCATCGAAGCGGACCGGATGGACGTGGCGCCTTCCGGCGCGACGCCCTTTCAGCCCGACGGCGAGGACCTTCCCGATCTGGTCATGTCGCTGGGGGGCGACGGCACCATGCTGCGGGCGGCGCGCATGATCCTGGGCAGCGGGGTTCCTCTTCTGGGCGTGAATCTCGGCCACCTGGGCTTCCTGACGGCTGCCGGCGCCGGAGAGATGGAGGCCGCGCTGGACCGCATGGTGGCCGGCGACTACGTCCTGGAGCGCCGCTTCACCCTACGGGCCGATGTGCTGGCGGGCGACGGCTCTCACGTGGTCAGCTTCAACTCGCTGAACGACATGGTGGTCCACAAGGCCGGCGCCGCGCGGGTGGCCCGCCTCGAGATCCGCGTGGGTCAGGCGGGAGACGAGGAGGAGCTCGGAAGCTTCTCCGGCGACGGCGTGATCGTGGCCACCCCCACCGGATCGACGGCGTACAACCTGTCCGCCGGAGGTCCCATTGTTGTGCCCACCATGGAATGCCTCACCGTCACGCCCGTGTGTCCGCACACGCTGGCCGTCCGCCCGCTGGTGGTGCCCTCGGCGGAGGCGGTGGTGATCCGCGCGTTGGAGCCCGACCCCAGCCTGGTGCTGACCGTCGACGGCCAGGACGGGCGCGGCTTCGAGGACGGCCGCGGCCTCCAGGACGGGGAGTGGGTACGGGTGCAGCGCGGAGAGAATCCCCTGGAGCTGGTCCGGTTCCCCGAAAACACCTTCGTCACGACCCTGCGCCGCAAGCTGAAATGGGCCGCCCGCCCGGGGACGGACGACGACGGCTGATTTCACGCGTCCCTCAAGAGCATTGAGTCGTCTCGACCCGCGTGGGTATCGTTGAAGCATGCTCATCGAACTGCGCATCCGAGACTACGCCGTCCTGGACGACCTGACGCTCCAGCTGGGCGCCGGCCTCAACGCCCTCACCGGAGAGACGGGCGCGGGGAAGTCCATCATCGTGGGAGCCCTCTCTCTTCTCCTGGGCGAGCGTGCGGCGTCCGAAGACGTCCGCACCGGCGCCGAGCGGGCGGTGGTGGAGGGCGTCTTCGACGTGGCCGAGCGTCCCGACGTGGTCGCACGGCTGGAAAGCATGGGGCTGGAGCCGGAAGACGGACTGCTCATTCTGCGGCGCGAAGTCCAGGCCCAGGGCCGCAACCGTGCCTGGGTGAACGGCTCGCCGGCCACGGCCACCACCGTGGGCGATCTGGGCTCCATGCTCGTGGACCTGCATGGCCAGCACGAGCACCAGACGCTGCTCCGCCGGGCCGAGCAGCGCGCTATTCTGGACGCCTACGCCGGCTCGGAAGGCCAGGTGGAGGAGGTGGCGCGACGCCACGCTGCCTGGCTAGGCACGCGACGCGCCATCGAGGAGCACGAGACGCGGGCCCGGGAGCTGGCCAATCGCGCCGACTTCCTGAGCTTCCAGCTCAAGGAGATCGAAGGCGCCCGGGTGGAGGACGGGGAAGAGGACGCGCTGGAGGCCGAAGGACGGCGCCTGGAGCATGCGCAGGAGCTGGCCGAGGAGACCACGCGGCTGCACGAGCTCCTGTACGGGTCCGACGACGCCGTCTCGGATCATCTGGCCGATGCCCGGGCCACGCTCAAACGGCTGGCGGAGGTGGACGAGGAGCTGGCGCCGCTGGCCCAGATGGCGGAAGACGCCTTCCACGCCGTCGTCGAGGCGGGCCGCGCCGCCGGTGACTACGCGGCCGGTGTCGAGCACGACCCCGGTCGCCTGGAGCAGATCCGTCAGCGTCTGGACGTGCTCTTCCGCCTCAAGCGCAAGTACGGGCCCGAGCTCTCGGACGTCATCGCCACGCGCACCCGACTGCGGGCGGAGCTGGACGAGCTGGAGGCCTCACGGCCTGGACATCCAGGAGCTCCAGAAGCAGGAGACCTCGGCTCGGGACGCCCTTGCCGAGGCCGCCGATGCCCTCACCCGGACGCGACGCGAGGCCTCGGAGCGCTTGGCCGGCGAGGTGGCGTCGCTGCTGCCCGAGCTGGGCATGCGTGACGCCGTGGTGCAGATCGCGCTCATCCCCCAGGACGAGCCGGGACCCAGCGGCGCAGAGCAGGTGGAATACCGGGTGTCGCTGAACCCGGGCTTCGAGCCGCGCTCCCTGGCCCGCATCGCCAGCGGGGGCGAGCTGTCTCGAGTCATGCTCGCTCTCAAGGCGATTCTGGCCCGCGAGGACCGGGTGCCGACACTGGTGTTCGACGAGATCGACGCGGGCATCGGCGGGACCGTGGCCACGGCCGTCGCGCGCACGCTGCTCCGGGTCGCCGAGCACCATCAGGTGTTCGTCATCACCCACCTGCCGCAGCTCGCGGCACGAGCCGGGGCGCACCTCCTGGTGCAGAAGGAGGCCCGGGGCGGCATGGCCGCGACCTCGGTGGAATCCCTCGAAGGCGAAGGCCGAGTGCGGGAGATCGCCCGCATGCTAGGGGGGGATCCCGAATCCGAGACCTCCCGGGACCACGCGCGGGAGCTCATGACCGCGAGCTGAGCTCGCAGCCGAGCGGGACGCCCGAAGGCCGTCAGCGCCCCCAGAGCCTCCGGAGCAGCCGTCCCCCGAACACCAGTCGGGTGCCTGCCGGCGTGCGCCCGCCGCTGCCCGATACCGTCGTGCGCACGTCGATGAAGACCTCGACGCCCTGACCCGCGGCGCCCGGTGTCATGGTGGTCTGATAGGTGAGGCTCCCTCCCACTTCCTGGAAGGTCTGCTCTGTCTCCGCGTCCATGACCGAGGCGTCGGGGTAGACCGCGCCCGACGGCACGAACGGCTCGGCGGGCATGAGCGGCAAGGGCGTGGCGAGGCGTGTGTAGCGATCGGAGCCCTGGTGCAGGTAGTGCCAGGTGAGGCCCAACGACAGGGCGGGGGCCAGGCGGAAGGCAGGCTGGATCTCGAGCTGCATGCGATCGCCGGGGTCCCAGTCCAGCGTGGCGATGTTGACGCGCGGAACGAGCACCACGTCGGCGGGGGCCACGCGGTCCCTCACGGTGGCCGGCTGCTGGCGGGTGTAGAGCCCCTGGGCGCGGACGGCGAAGTGGCGGCTCATGAAGGCCGCGTACAGACCGCCCTCCAGGTCGAGCTGGCCATCGGAGGTGCGGGGCAGGAGGATGGCGTCGACCTGGCGCGCGGCGCCCGTGGGCAAGCGGACCGTGCCCAGTGCCGCCACTTTCCACGCCCGATCGATGCGATTCAGGCTGTCGCGGACCTCACCGGCGAGCAGGCGCACGGCGACCCGGGCTTCGACGTCGCCCAGCTCCCAGGGGCCCTGGAGCGTGCCCGGCGGTGCCAGGTAGCCGAAGGGCCCTCCCAGGTCGGTGAGGAACTCGTCCAGGGTCGGTCCCTGCAGCGGCTCCGAGGCCAGGGGGAGCCCCTCGAGGGCGGTGAGCCCCTGGTCGGTGAGGCGTGTGTTGAGCGCGTCGACCCGGGCGGTCAGGGCGTCACCCGCCGCGGTGCCCGCCGCCGGAAAGAGCAGCGAAGTGCCGAAGAGCGCCGTGAAGGCGTCGCCGGCGCTCGCCAGATCCGCCGCCAGCGCCTGGGCGTCGAGGCACGCCTGGCTCGAGGGATCGGTGCCGCACGCGTCGGAGGCCAGCGTCGCGGCCGCACCGGCTCGGTCGGCCAGCGACTCCACGAATCCCCGGACCAGCGCCTGATTGACGACCCCGGGATTCACGCCCAGATCCGCCAGGGTGTCGGGAGCGATCTCGAAGGTGCCTTCGAAGCGCGTCTTCACCAGCGGGACCGTGACCCCCACGGTGAGCCAGTCGAGGACGCCCACGTCGGCGGAGAAGGGCACCTCGACCCGATTGGCCGTCACCAGCGCCTGGCTGGCCCCCAGGCGCAGCGGGAAGCCCGAGGCGTCGTCGTCCAGGGCCGCGGCCAGACGCTCACGCAGGTCGGCCGCACCCGGAAAGAAATCCGCCGCCGACGGCTTGGTGAGGTCGAACCCCAGCGGCTCGAGCTCCTCCACGGTCGAGCCGCCCTCGGTGCGGAGACCATAGCGCTCGGTGGCGTAGTCGAAGATGCCCGAGGTAGCGATGCGCAGCCGGCCCGCCGGGAGCACCGGATCCGCCATGGACTGGGCCGCCAGGGGAGCCGCCCACAAGGGCAGCAGGCAGCTCACGGCGAGCAGGGCGTTGCGGCGATGTCGCGGCATCGGGTGTCGGGTGAAATGGACGGTCCGGGGGAGTCGCACAAGATAACAGACAACCCCCCTGGTTGTCTTGACACCGTAAACGTCCTTTTCTACAATCCGGGCTCACAACCACGCGGGAATAGCTCAGTTGGTAGAGCACCACCTTGCCAAGGTGGGGGTCGCCGGTTCGAGTCCGGTTTCCCGCTCTCGCAAGGGGGAGCGAAGCGGTCGCCCGCGGAGCTCCCCTTCGCGCATCGGCGCCGTAGCCAAGCGGTAAGGCAGAGGACTGCAAATCCTTTATCCCCGGTTCGAATCCGGGCGGCGCCTCTTGGGGCTTCGGGGTTTCCGCGTGTGATGCGCGGAGGCCCCGTTTCGCATTGGGGCATGGGCTCCGGCGGCGGCCCTCGCGGGTGGCCACCCACCAACGCGGCCCTCGCCGGCGGCCTCGCTCCATGCGGCTCCAGGTCGGCGCACACAAGGCGGGCCACTCGGACCGGCGCACCGCCGGCGGCCTCGCGGTCAATCGCGCAACGGCCTGCTTCCCGGCGATGGATGCGGGATTGGCGGTAATAGATCCGGTCCGGCGCTCGAGCGTTGGATCTTGCTTCGCCGCACGCAGGGTTCGCGGCGATTATTGACGCCGCCGGCGCACCGATCGCTGCCCGGACGACGGTCTGCGCGGGTCGTTGGCGTTTGCGCGTGAGCTGCGCAGCGTGTATGGTGGTGTTTGCTAGTCTCCCCGTCACCCTCTCACGGAGGTGGAACATGCGGCACCGTATTCTGTTCCCACTCATGGCTGGTCTCTTCTTGGCGTCAGCACCTGCGCTCCAAGCGCAAGGGTCATGCGGAACCTGCTGGGATGCCACAGACCACTTGGGGAATTGGATGCATGCGTTCTCCTCGGGGCCCCCAACCCCGCCGCCGAATTATGACCTCGACGACCACATGAGCTATTTCTTCGAGGCAAACGATCCCGAGGACCCTTCTGACCAGGGTCATACCTACTGGCTTGGCGGCAAGTGCGTGAGTGCGCATGCCCTCTGTCAGCCGGGAGAGTTCGCTCAACGGTTGGCGAGTAGCACGACAGAGGCAATCGCGGGGTGGTTGGTGGAGGACGCCAATGTGAGAATCGACCCAGAGAGACCCATCGTTTGGGCGCACTGCAGTGGCCACTTGATCCACCGCGACCTTCCATTCGCGGTATGGGTCGCTGCGCGGACGGCGCAGGTTGCGGCTGACCTAGGGCTGTCTGCACAATAGCGCCCCACTGGGTAGGAACCACTGGCCAACGGAAGAGTTCGCCCGTGGCCCGGTTGGTTTGACTGGGCCGCGGGCAGCTTCGGCTGATCCACTGAGAGAGATGGGAGGGATAGAAACGGATGCATGTCCGCCGGTACCTCGGACTCTTCTCGATTCTCGGCATCGCGGCCCTCGGCCTCCTTCCAATCGCCGCCCGCGCCCAATCCCGCACGAGCTCCGCAATCCGGGGCACGGTGGTCCAGGAAGACGGCACGCCGGTGTCGGGCGCCGAGGTCGTAGTGCGGCACCAGGCCACCGGCGCGGAACGGGCGACGCTCACCAACGCCAACGGGGCCTTCCTGGTGCTGCTACTCCAGCCCGGCGGGCCGTACTCCGTCACGGTTTCGAATCTGGGCTTCGCCGACTTCCAGCGTGACGACCTGACGCTGCCGGTGGGCGAGACCACGGTCGTGGACGTGGTGCTGCGCACCGAGGCACTGGAGCTGGAGGGATTGGATGTCGAGGTCGAGCGCCGGGCGCGGGTGTTCGATCGAGACCTGGTGGGTCCCACCACCCGGCTCAGCGAGCGCGCGGTGGAATCGACCCCGCTCATGTCCCGCGACGTCATGCAGCTCTCGCTCCTGTCGCCCCTTGTGAAGCGCACCGAGAGCGGGGGATTCTCCATCGCCGGCCAGAACGACCGCTACAACGCCATCCTCATCGACGGGGTGCTGAACAAGGACCTGTTCGGGCTCACCTCCGGCGGTGTGCCCGGCGGGCAGGCGGGCGCCAAGCTGATCCCGCTGGACGCCATCAGCCAGTACGAGGTGCTGGTGGCGCCCTTCGACGTGCGCCTGTCGGGCTTCACCGGCGGGGTCATGAACGCCGTCACACGGTCCGGGACCAACGACTGGCGGGTGCGTGCGTCGGCAGTGCACCGGGCCGAGGCGCTCATGGGCGACCTCCAGCTCGTGACGGGTCCCGTGGATGCCTCGGGCGTGGACCGCTCGCTCCTGGCGCTGTCCGTGGGCGGGCCCATCGTCCGGGACCGGGCCCACGTCTTCGTGGCCGGGGAGTTCGAAGACCGCAATCACGTGCCGGTGGGCTACAACCTGTTCCGGGACGACGGCAGCCTGATCCGCATCTCCACGGACAAGATCACCGAGCTGCAGGACGACTTCGAGAGCACCTACGGCCTGGCCACCGGCAAGGCAGAGGCGTATCCCCTGGGGCAGCGGCTCTCCAACGTGTTCGCGCGCGTGGACTGGAACATCGCCCGCGGACACCGGCTCACGGCCCGCAACGTGTTCGCGCGGGCCGAGAACGACGAGACGCCCAACCGGACGGGCTTCGATCCCTACGAGCTGTCGTCCAACGCCGTGTTCCGGACCTCGACCTCGAACACGACCTCGGTGCAGCTCTTCAGCGACCTCGCAGGGCTGGGCTCCAACGAGCTCGAGCTCAGCGTGGCCCGGAGCACCGACGAGACGCGCCCGGCGTCCGACTGGCCCCAGGTGGAAGTGGAGCTCATCAGTAGCATCGACGGCTCCTCGTATCAGCGCTCGACACGGCTGGGCGGCAACTTCTTCGGCCAGGAGAACCATCTCGCGCAGACGGCCTATCGGCTGACCAACTCGCTGGACATCCCCCGGGGCGACGACGGCGTGCTCACGGTGGGCGTGACCGGCTCGTACATCGACATCCAGCACTCCTATCTGCCCGGCGCCCGCGGCGAGTACTTCTTCCCGAGCCTGCAGGCGCTGGAAGAGGACACCCCGTCCCGATACCAGCGCGCCGTGCTGGCGGAGGGCGAGAGTCCGGAGGTGAGTCTCCAGGCCGCGGAGTGGGGATTCTTCGCCCAGAACCAGATGCGGCCCGGCAAGGGGCTCAGCCTGCGCCTGGGGATCCGCGTGGACGTGCCCTACCTGCTCTCCAATCCCCCGGAGAACCTGGACGTGCTGGACTACTTCGGCTATTCGACGGCCGACGTGCCCAGCGGCAACTTCATGATCTCGCCGCGCTGGGGCATCAACTGGCAGAGCAGCGGGGAGCACCGCACGCAGGTCCGGGCCGGCGGTGGCATGTTCACCGGCCAGATCCCGTACGTGTGGGTGGCCGATGCTTTCCACAACGACGGTCTCCGCTCCTACACCCAGGTGTGCCGTGGCGACGACACGCCGGGATTCTCGACTTCAGCGGTGCCCCAGGGCTGCGAGACGCACCACAACGTGGTGGTGTTCGAGGACGGCTTCCGGTTTCCGCAGGACCTGAAATTCTCGGTGGGGGTGGATCACGAGTTCGCCGACTGGATCAGCGGCTCGCTGGGCGCGCTCTTCAGCAAGGCGCTCAACCAGGTGGCCATCCACGAGCTCAACTACGAGCAGGGCGGGAACCCGGCCCCGGGCTACACGGACTTGGGGAATCGACGCTTCTACGGCAATCGGGGCGCGCCCTTCGATCATGTGCTCCTGGTGACCAACGAAGGCGAGGACTGGGGCGCTTCGATCACCGCCGAAGTCCGGGGCACGCTGGCCCGGCGGCTCCAGTTCCAACTCGCCTACGCGCTGGCGCGCTCCTGGGACCGCACCAGCCTCGTCTTCGCCGACATGCTGTCCAACATCGGT
This sequence comes from uncultured Gemmatimonadales bacterium, assembly GCA_963809895.1. Lineage (GTDB taxonomy): Bacteria > Gemmatimonadota > Gemmatimonadetes > Longimicrobiales > Gaopeijiaceae > Gaopeijia. The sequence goes on from CAWELD010000003.1 coordinate 819,466, forward strand.
CTGAACCCGGTGACAGAGAATCTCAACAAACCCCCACTGACGACATCCAACTTCGATCGGCCCCACAAGATCGTGGCGAGCGTGTCGGGGCCACCGATCCCAGGTCTCCCGGACACCCAGGTCTCCCTGCTCTACACCGGGCAGTCGGGCCTTCCCTTCACCTACGTCTACGACTTCGATCTGAACGGGGACAGCCTGCCGGGACCCGGTGGCGCGCTCGACCGTTACAATGACCCCGTCTGGGTGCCCGCCCAGGCGGAGGACCTGCCTGGCACGATCGCCACCCAGATCCTAACGGCCCGGGCCTTGACGAACGACGCGTGCTTGCGAGAGAACCGGGGGCAGATCCTGGGGCGCAACGCCTGCCGCGCGCCGTGGGAGAATCGGCTGGATCTGCGCGTCACCCAGACACTCCGGCTGGGCGCGGCCGACGTCCGATTCGAGGGCGACCTGGTGAACGTGCTCAACCTGCTCAACGGAAGCTGGGGTACGATCCAGCAGGTTCGCCCTCAGGTGCCGCTCTACGAGCTGTGCAACTGCGGTGCGCTGCTACGGTGGGGAGGCGGTGTCCTGCCTCGGAGAGACAAACAGGACCGGGTCGAACCTTCGAACCCTTGGGCGCCGGTCTCCCCCGACTCACAGTGGCAGATCCAGCTCGGGGCACGGGTGACTTTCGATCGCGGGAGGCGCTGACATGCGTAAGCGACAATGGAGGGTTGCGTGCGCCGCGATCTTTCTCACCACAACGGTCGGCGCCTGGCTGACCGCCTGCCAGGACGGCACCGGCCCAAGCTACGTGAGAAATATCCAACTGATACCGGATTCGGCCTACGTGCCCGTGGGCGAGAGCTACGATTTCCGTCTGGTTGTCTTCGATCAACGCGGCGACTCCATGCCGGACCGGGTGTCCCGCGTCGACCTCCGCAATCGCAATCCTGAATTGGTGACGGCCGAGCTGGACGGTGCACGCCTGCACGTGACCACGCTCCAGACCGGGAGCGCCGTCCTTGAAATGAACCTGGGATTCGGCTCTGGCCTAGCCAAGGTCCTCGTCACTCCGGAGCACGTGGATCACATCGAGATCGATCCGACGCCGATCATTATGGAGAATGGCGGCCAGTTCCATGTTCAAGCTCGGCTGTTCGACGAGGCCGGCAACGAGTTGTCCCCGGAGGGCCACCACATCTCGTGGAAGAGCCTCGACTCTGGGAACGGGATCTTCGTGACCGATCTGGGCTTCCTTTGCACCGTCACGGCATCATTCTACGAGCGCCTTCCCCATTACGACGAACTCACGCTCATCGTCGACAATCTGAGCGTATCAACCCAGATCACCGTCCAGTAAGAATGGGAGGCGCATGCCGACGAGTCGGCATCCTGATCTGCATGCTGGCGGCTTGCAGAGGTGATCCAGCCCCACGGCGGACCTCAGGTAGCGAAGGCGGTGAGAAGACTCGCGAGGGGACGTCTCAGAGAGAAGTCACACTAGACATCGCCCTTGAGGAGCCGAGGCTGGTCGTGGGGGACTCCGCAAGGCCCTTGTATTCGGTAACCTACGCGAAGATTTCCCAGGTTGGGAACCTCTTGGTGGCGAACGGCCGTCACGAGATTATCCAGTTTGACGCTGCTGGCTCATGGATGGCGACCTTCGGACGTTCCGGAGACGGTCCCGGCGAATTCCAGGCCCTCTGGGACATTTTTCCACGTGATGACGGCAGTATCCTGGCATATGACCCCTCGGCGTCGCGGATTACCCGATTTCAGCCCGACGCCGATCCTGAGATCGCGCTTCTTCCCGTTTCGTTCGCTCTACCCAGTGGACCTTCGGTGCTTGACTCCGACGAAATCGTCGGGATACTAGCCGAGCTTACCCAGTCCACCCTTCCCCCCGGAGCACAAGCACGGGGCTCAGCTCATCTGGTTTGGTCGGACGCCAACTGGCGAGCCTTCGATACGGTGATGACTTTGCCAGGTCGCATGTATACATCGAATTCGCGCGGCTTGACGGTCTCTGCCCGGAGCCCCGACGTGTTATCAGTCGCTTCCGCAAACCGCGTCTATGTGGCCTCCACCGACGTCCCCGATATCCAGGTCTTGGACTCCGCCCGCCATCCGAGCCTAGTTCTAGTGCTCCATCTTCCGACCGCCGAGGTCGAGGCCCGTCGTGAAGCCGATGGAGGCATCCAAGGTTCACTCTTCGACAAGCTCGCAGTGACCAGAGGGAATACGCTTTGGGTCCGACTTCCTGGCCCCCAGGATGCGGCCGTGTGGGAATGGCAGTTGTTTGATGCAAGTGGAAACGCGGAGGCTCGCGTGCGGACTCCCCGACAGTTGAGGATCACCCAGGTTTCGGAAGATCGTGTCCTTGGCGTGTGGACTGACGACCTGGGCGTGCAAACGGTTCGTTCGTTCCGGCTGGGGAAGAGGGTAACGGACTCCATCCCTCAGATGGGCGGTTAGGCCCCGTATCAGGAGAACCCGAACCGCTCCGACCCCTTAGCTCCTCGCTCTGCAGGTGGGGACCGACGTGGGCCTCAAGGCTCTGTCGCCCGCAGACTGTCCTGGGCTTACGCATGCGGCCTCACGTCACTAGTCAGGAGGTGCCCCTGAGGGCCCGCAGTTCGGCCGGTCTCGGCTCGTCAACCAACTCGAGCAGGTCATCGGCTTGGACTGGCCGGAGATTCCTGCAAATCCTTTATCTCCGGTTCGAATCCGGGCGGCGCCTCTTGGGGCTTCGGCGTTTTCGCGTCTCCTTCGCGGAAGCCCCGTTTCGCATTGGGGGGTCCGGTGCGCGTCCAAACCGATAGGCGGTGCGCCCGCGGCCCACCGTCAATCGCGCAACGGCCGCCTCTGTGGCGATGGATGCGGGATTCGCCGCAATGGCTCCGGTCGGGTGCACAACGGATGCCGCGTCCGGCGGGGCGTGCAGGGTTCCCGGAGATCGTTCACGTCACAAACGCAGCGACCGCTGGGGGAGGGCGTGGTTGCGGGATTGACCCGGCGGGCTGGGTCTCCCCGAAGGCGCCGCATCGTCCGGCGTCAGTCCGGGCTCCGCGTTGTGCTGTCGGCCGGCGGCCGCTGTCGCCGCCCTCGACGGAAGGGGTCGTGGAGCGACGTCCGGAGCAGTATCGTCGAACGTCACCTGGGGAAGGACCCCGTGGCCTCACGACCGAACCTGTCAGACTACTCCTACGGGCGGACGAACCCACCCGGCTGCGGAGACGTTCCGTGGATCAGAGCATCATGTTCTGCCGTGCCAGAGACGACGTGACCCTCGCCTGGGCCCGATCCGGTCGGGGGCCGCCGCTCGTGAAGGCCGCGAACTGGTTGAGCCATCTCGAACACGATTGGTCGAGCCCCGTGTGGCGACCCCTGCTGGAGCGCCTGGGGCCAGCAACATACGGTTGTGCGGTACGACGAGCGCGGCTGCGGGCTGTCGGACCGAGAGGTCGAGGATCTCACCTTCGAGGCATGGGTGCGCGATATGGAGGCGGTCGTGGACGCCGCGGGCCTGGAGCGCTTTCCCTTGCTCGGGATTTCCCAGGGAGGCCCCATCGCCATCGCCTACGCCGTCCGCCATCCGGAGCGGGTGAGTCGGCTGATCCTCTACGGCACCTACACCCGGGGACGACTGCAGCGCGATCCCTCTCGCCAGGCGCAGCAAGATTGCGCGGAGCGCCGCGGATGCTCGCCGAACCTGAGGCCCTTCACGACCTCCGTTCACAGTCCCTCGTCGTGCGTCATTTTGCGTCATTGGACCCCGCAATCGGTGTTCTTGCAGTGCGTGGAATCGCAGTTCGTGAAGCTGCTGCTGTCGTGCTTGCACTTACCGTCCACGCACTTGTCGTGTTCACAATCCAACGCCGCCAGCGGCGTTGGCGCGACGATGGAACCAAACGCGGCACCCGCGCCGGCGGCGGAGCTCATTCCGGCGAGAGCAAACAGGAAACGGCGGAGCGTCCTCATGGTGGTTCTCCCTCGGTTGAAGGCGGTTGAAGATCGGGTCGAGACGGCGTCCGCTCTGACTATTGGACCCCGCAGTCCGTGACGTCGCATCCGACGTTGCCGGGTCGCATGTCGCAGTTCTGTGGCTGCGGGTTGTCGGACTCACACTGACCCAGGAGACAACGGTCGAACTCGCATCCCGATGCGGACAGGGCTGCCGGTTGTAGGCTCAGGCCGGCGGTTGCGCCACTGATCACCACGGCACCGAGGAAGGCGATGCGCTTGAAGGCGCTCTTCGGAAGACTCATTGCTTCAACTCCCTTGAGCTGTGACCGGGCCGGAGGTGACGAGGATCGAACACCTGTCCCGCGCGGCCGTTTCCAAATAAGTGCGTAAGCGCTATGGGAGGTTGACACCCGGCTCTCTTGCTCGAGGCGTTGCGAGACCCGGTCTGGATCAGCGCGTGGTCCGGCGGACCTGACAGGAAAGACGCCGCACGTGTACGGGCGGCCGGCGGCGGCGCCCCATGCCGGGTGCGCCCAAGTTAGATATTCCGGGTCGGCGCCGCCGGCGACCTTGCCGTCAATCTCACAATCGCCGGCTCGTGGCGGACGCATGCGGGACTCGGGGCGATAGTTGCCCCTAGACGCGCAAGGGCCGCTCCGTCGCGCGGCGCTTGCAGGGTTCCCGGCGATAGTTCGCGCCGGGAGCGCAACGGTCTGGCGCGCGGGGTCTGCATGCAGGATTGACGGCGATCGCCGGCGTACCGCCCGGGCGGGTCACCTGGGCTGGCACCCCCCGCTACCCGTCCGCCGCCAGCGCCTCTGCGGGCTCGATCTTCAGCGCCCGCCGGGTGGGGACCACGCAGGCGAGGAGGCACACCAGCGTCATGACCAGCGTGTGGGCGAGGAGGAGGGCGCCCCGGGTCGGTGTGGGCTCGAGGGTGCCCTCCGAGGCAGCGAAGACCACGAGGGCGAGAAGCATGGACCCGACCAGCACGCCCGTCGCCACGAGACGGGCCATACGGCCTGCGACAGCCGTCACTACCTGCCGGCGGTCCGCGCCCAGGGCGACCCGCACGCCGATCTCGCGGGTCCGGCGGGCGACCGTGTACGAGATGATGCTGAAGATGCCGGCGTTGGTGAGGAGCATGGCCAGGACGCCGGCCACCACCACCACCCGGAACCAGGCGTCGTAGGCGGCCAGGGTCGCACGATCCGCCTGATCCAGCGAGATGGGATCGTCGACGCGGAGCTCCGGGTCCACGGCGCTGGCCAGCGTCCGCAGACGACCCGCGAAGGCCGTGGGATCCCCCGAGAGATGCACGGCCACCTTGAGGGAGTAGGCCTCACGGGGCGACAGGTGGTGGTAGATGCCCGCGTTGTGCGGGAGGTCGGGGTCGATGGTCATGACCACGTCCCGCACGACGCCGACGATGCGGTACCAGTCGCCGGCCTCTTCGGGATCCGGTCCGGCACCGCTCGCGGCGCCGGGGCCGGTGTAGCGGAGCCTGGCACCGACGGCGTTTCGCCCTCCCAGGAACTCCCGCACGAACGACTCGTTGACCACGACGACACGCTCGCCGCTTCCGGCGTCGCCCTCGTCGAAGCCGCGTCCGGCCACCACGTCCATCCCGAGCACGCGAAAGAACCCCGGGGCCACGCTCACGAGCTGCGCCCGGTTGCCCCACTCGTCGGGATAGGACGCGTTGGGCGCATCCACCTCCACGGGCCGGCGCTCGTGCCACGCGCCCGGGAGCTGTGTGGCCACAGCCACCCCGAGGACGCCAGGCTCAGCGGCCAGGCGACGCTCGAGCTCCTGCACGTCGCCTCGAAAGCGCCCACCGAACACCGGGTCGGCAGCGGCCTCCTCCCCCGAGCCGAAGGCCTCGCCACCGTCCAGGGCGAGCTCCGCCGACAGGAACTCCGTGGCAGCGAACCCGGGGTCCGCCGTGCGGATCTTCCAGGTCTCGGCCCCGAGCCAGAGGACCACGGGGACGAACATCACCGTGAGGGCCACCTGGGTGACGATGATGCCGCTCCACAGGCGTCCGAGGCGAGACCCGGAGCCGCGCCCGGCCAACCGTTGCAGGCTACCCTGGGCGTGGCCGCCTGTGATCTTGAGGCCCGGGAGCACGCCCGCGATCGAGGCGCCGACCAAGGCCAGCAGCACGGCGTATCCCACGGTCGCCGGATCGAGTCGCTGATGGAACCAGAAGGGGAAGGGCTCGCCCGACGACGAAGCGATCCCGAGCACCCACCCCAGGGCCGCCGAGCCCGCGGGCAGCCCGATCACGAGCGCCACGGCGGCCAGGGCGAGAGCTTCCGCGAAGAGCTGCCCGACGATCCGTCCACGGCTCGCACCCAGGGCGCTCCGTACCGCGATCTCGCCCTCGCGGGCGGCGGCCCGGGCGAAGAGCAGCAACGCCACGTTTGCGCACACCAGCGCCATGAGCGCCATGAGGAAGAGGGCGCCCAGGGCGAGGATCCCTCCCATGCTCATCACGCCTCCGGTCTGGACCGCGGTGGGCGGGAACCGGTTCACGCGCGCCACCAGCTCGCCGTGGCTCTCGGGCCAGACCTCGGCGAGGCGCTCGCCCATGGTCGCCACCTCGGCCTGGGCTCGCTCCAGCGTCGCTCCGGGCGCCAGCCGACCCAGCACGGCGAGCGCCGGCCCGCTGCCGGGCTCGTACGCCGTCGCATCGAGGTGCAGCGGCGTCCACAGGGTGAAGGAGGCCGGGAACTCGAATCCTCTGGGCATGACGCCCACGATGGTGGTGGCCTCGTCGCCCAGATGCACGATGCGTCCGACGATGTCGGCGTCTCCGCCGAATCGGCCCTGCCACAGGTCGTAACCGATCACCGCGACCGGGGGCGCGCGGGGCCCATCGTCGGTTGGAAGGAGCGGGCGCCCCAGCAGGGGAGGGACCTTCACCAGGCCGAAGGCCGACGCAGTAATCGCGACGGCTCGCACCGGGGCGGTGTCGTCCTGGCCCAGAGACAGATTGCGAGGCCCGGCCGAGAACGCACCCAGGTCGGTCACGGAGCGCAACCTGCTGCGCCATACCTCCAGATCGCGGGCGGTGCGTGCGTCGGGCAGCGACGTGCGCGTGTTCATGTTGAAGACGCGCACCAGGTTGTCGCCGCCCTCGTACGGAAGCCGCGGATACGCCGCGTCGCGGAAGAACTGAAAGGCGCCCGCGCCCATGGCGATGCCGAAGGCCATGGCGACGCCGCCGATGACGGTGATGCCGGGATAGCGCGCCAGCATGCGCAGGCCGAGCTTGAAGTCCAGCCACGAAACGCCCATGGCGAAGCGGCGGCGCGCTGCCCGCGTGGCGGGGGTCCGCGCTCGACCGGCGCGCCGGTCCCGTCTCCGCTCCCTGAGCAGCGCCACACCCATGTCCAGGGCCTCCAGTGCGCGTCCCGAGCCAGGCCCGGATCCGTCCGTGGCGCTGCAGCCGCCTCCGGTGGGACTCTTCCAGGTCGCCCAGTACCTCTTCGGAACGGTCCGGTGGGGCCAGGCGGGTGAGAAGCGACCGGGCCCAGCGGGGGATGCTCAGACGGTCCATGAGCTCCTGCGGGCAGGGCCGCAGATCCTGGCAAGACGGCACATCGGGTCTCCTTTAGTTGGTCTGTGACTATATTAGGGACGCGAGGTGCCAGCGCAAGCTCCGGCTCGGAGGAGGCCAGGGAAGCGGTGGCCCGCCCGTGCCCCGGTCGCAGGGCACCCGACTGGTGGCGAGCGCCCCCGAGCCTCACATTGGGCCGCCAGAGACGACCCGCCCAGCGCATGACCCGAAGCCCCCTGCACGTCCATGAAGACACGACACGCCCTCGCCATCCTCCTGTCCGCCTTCCTGCTCGTCCTGGTGCCGCCGCCGTCGCTGCGTGCCCAGGGCCGCGAAGTTCCTCACGCGCCTCCCCGCGGCGACGAAGGGGATGGCCCCTTTCAGCGCCTGATCATCCGCGGTGCCACCCTGGTCGACGGAACCGGAGCGCCGCCGGTGGGCCCGGTGGACATCGTCATCGAGGGCGATCGCATCGTCGAGGTGCGGAGCGTGGGAGCTCCGGGCGTTCCGATTCGTGAGGGGCGGCGGCCGCAGGGAGCCACCCGGGAGCTGGATGCGTCGGGCATGTACGTGCTTCCGGGGTTCGTGGACGCCCACGCCCACATCGGCGGGCTCGCCCAGGGCACGCCTGCCGAGTACGTGTACAAGCTCTGGCTCGCCCACGGCGTGACCACGATCCGAGATCCGGGCTCGGGCAACGGCGTGGACTGGACCCTGCAGGCGCGGGCCCGCTCCGCCGCCAACGAGATCGTGGCGCCTCACATCGTGGCCTACGCCTTCGTGGGCTCGGACTGGGACGGCGGGCCCGTGACGACCCCCGAAAAGGCCCGCGAATACGTTCGCTGGGCGGCGGACAAGGGTGTGGACGGCTTCAAGATGATCCCCGGCTCCAGGCCGATCTCCAACGACCCGGCGGTATTCGGCGCGGTCATCGACGAGGCCCGGAAGCTCCACCTGGGGACCATGTCGCACCTGAGCCAGCAGGGCGTGTCACGCATCAACGCCCTGGACGCGGCCCGCATGGGGCTGGGCTCCATGGAGCACTACTACGGCCTTCCGGAATCCCTCTTCGACGATCGCACGGTCCAGGACTTTCCCACCGACTACAACTACAACAACGAGTACGACCGCTTCGGCCAGGCCGGGCGGTTGTGGAAGCAGGCGGCGCCGCAGGGGAGCGAGCGCTGGAACGCCGTCATGGACGAGATGCTGGACCTGGGGTTCACCATCGACCCCACCATGACCATCTACGAGGCCAGCCGCGACGTCATGCGGGCGCGCCGCGCCGAATGGCACGACCGCTACACGCTGCCTTCGCTGTGGCAGTTCTATCAGCCGAACCGCGAGAGCCACGGCTCGTACTGGTACCACTGGACCACCCAGGACGAGATCGAGTGGAAGCAGGACTTCAAGCTGTGGATGAAGTTCCTGAACGAATACAAGAACCGAGGTGGCCGGGTGACCACCGGCTCCGACTCGGGCTTCATCTACAAGCTCTACGGCTTCGGCTACATCCGGGAGCTGGAGCTCCTGCAGGAAGCCGGCTTTCACCCCCTCGAGGTGGTGCGGGCGGCCACCATGGACGGCGCCAACCTGCTGGCGGAACAGCAGGACACGGTGGCGGACTTCGGGATCGTGGAGCCCGGTAAGCGGGCCGACCTGGTCATCACCGAGTACAATCCCATCGAGGACTTCAAGGTGCTCTACGGCACGGGCACCCTGCGGCTGAACGACGAGACCGGCGCCGTGGAGCGCGTGGGCGGCGTCCGCTACACCGTCAAGGACGGCATCATCTACGACGCCCGCCAGCTCCTGGACGACGTGGCGCGCCTGGTGTCCGACGCCAAGGTCCAGGCCGGGATGGCGGCGGATCAGCCGCTGACGGTGTTGGGGGGGCGGTAGCCGCCTCACCGCCTCCAGCCACCACGAAGATCTTCGCCACGTCGGCGCCGTAGCCCAGCGTGGCGACGATGCGGGTCTTGCCCAGGCCGACGGCCACGATGGTGGCGTCGGGATCCCGGGCATCGACCCGGGCCACGGAGGGATCCTCGCTGTAGACCTCCACGCGCTCGGCCCGGTCGGGAAAGGAGTCGCCCATCTGCGAGAACACCCGGATGTGGAGCTTGATGGACTCGCCGGGCGCCAGGTACACGGAGTCGGGCACGACGCGCACGTTGAAGACGAAGGGCGGCGTGAAGGCGTCCTGGGTGCAGGCGGAGGCGAGCCCCGCCAGGGCGAGCCCGCACAGCGCGAGCCGTCCGAGCCCGCGCAGCCGCCCTCGAAAGACATCCCCCGAACCCACGGACCGGGACCACGCCGTCCGGCTCTTCATCGGCTGCCCTCCTGGAACGTGACCCGGGCGCCGAGCTGGATCTGCCACTGGGAGTCCGGGGACCGGGGATTCCAGGGGGGCGAGACTCCGCCCTCGCCGTTGGGGCGCGAGAGGATGCCTCCGCCCCACTGCAGGAGCTCGCCGCAGTCGCACTCCTCGTACATGGGGATGATGGGCGGCGCGGTCTCGATGCGGCCCCAGGTCCCGTGCAGGAGGTTGAGGACGTTGATGAGATCCGCCTCGAAACGCAGGTCCGCGGCTCCGAGACGAAGGCGCTGCGCCAGCCGCAGATCCAGCCGGTTCTCCCAGGGCGTGCGGCAGCCGTTCCGCTCCAGGATCTGTCCGCGGTGGCTGGCGAGACAGGCGTCGCTGCCGAGCGCTGCCTGGGTGAGGATCTTGGTCGCCAGCGTCGCGGGCAGCTCGTCGCCGGAGCGAGGCACGTAGATGGGATCGTTCCAGCGGTCCTGGGTGCCGCCGAGGCCGGGGAAGCCGTCGCCGTTGAGGTCGAAGTCGTAGACGTAGGTGAAGGGTGTGCCGGACTGGCCGGTGAAGAGGAGCGAGATCTCGGTATCCTCGAACCCCGGGGGCGCACCGAAGAGCGCCACCACGAACTTGTGCGGGCGATCGAAAGCCGAGGTCACCAGCAGCGGCTTGTTGATGCTCACGGTGCTCGGATTCAGACCGAAATTGGACAGCATGTCACCGAAGATCAGGCTCATGCGGTCCCAGGAGCGCGCCAGGGAGTAGCCGGCCTGCACGCGGAGCCCCTCGGCGATCTGCCCCCGCACCTCGGCGGTGATGGAGACGCCCCAGTCCTCGCCGTCGTTCTGCACGACCAGCACGTGATCGAAGGGCGAGATCACGCTGCCGAAGCCAGGGATGTCGTGCTTGCGCGGCTCGTAGAAGTTGCGTTGGTCACCCAGACGGAGCTCGGCGGGCGTGGGATTGCCGCCGAACTGCGAGCTCGCCAACGCCGGCTTCACCTGGTGGATCGCCTTGCTGAAGAGGGTTCCCAGAGACGCGCTCCAGTGGTCGGTGAGCTCGCGGTCCACCGCCATGGAGAACTTGATGTCCTGCGGGAACTTGAAGTCGTCGCGGAAGACCACCACGTCGCCCAGGCCGCCACAACCCCCGGGCGTCGCGCCCGGATCGAAGGCGGGCGTGTCCTCACCCTCGCACGCCACCGTGCGGGTGCGCACGCCGTCGTTATGGAGCGCGTCGGCGAGCCAGATGTAGGGGAGCTGGCCCGTGAACATCCCGCCCCCGACGCGGAGCTGTGTCCTGTGCTCACCGCTGCTCTGCCAGTTGAATCCCCACCTGGGCGAGATCAGGAGATTGCCGCTGGGCACGTTCGACGTGTGGTACCCGAAGAAGTCCAGCACGCCGACGTTCTCGCCCGCCGTGGCGAGGAAGTGGGGCACGTCCAGGCGGATCCCCAGCATGAGGGAGAGGCCCTCGCGGAGCGTGAGGTGGTTCTGCGCGAACAGGCCCCACTCCAGCACGTCGAAGTTGACGTCGGGCGGCTCGCCATCGGTGACCACGCCACGCTGGAAGCGCGTGGGCGTGTTGGCCTCCAGATGGGCGAGACTCGGGAAGTAGTACTCGCCCGAGGCGCCCGGCAGATAGCCGTGGGAGAGATCGTACCAGGCGGCGGTCGCGCCCACGGTGAGCACCCGCTCGGCGTTCACGAAGCTGAGCGCCTCCGACAGGCGGACCGCGGTCTGCGAAAGCGCGTTCTGCTGTCCGAACAGGTTGCCGCCGAGCCGCACCTCACGCTGGTACGGCACACCGTCGATGTCGCTGCGGAGGTCCACCACCAACTGCGGCCAGTCGGCGGCGGCGCGGGTGTCGTCGGTGCTCCTCACTACCGACAGCTCCAGCTCGTTGGATCCCACGCCCTCGATGTCGCTGAAGAGCTGGAGCGAAGTGGTGTTGGAGGTCGAGGTGTGGAAGAGGGCGTTGGAGGAGAGCTCGTAGGGCCCGAAGCCGGTCCGGTTGGGCTCCTCGTCGTTGGAGGCCCGCACGAAGACGTTCCGGAGCGTCATCCGCTGTCCCTGGGCCAGGTTCCAGTCCACGCGCGCGAACACGTTGGACAGGTGCTGTGCCAGGGAATAGGTGCCGGCGGTGCCGGCGTCCAGGCCGAACTGGGCCTCGACGGCGTCCTGGAGCTCGGTCATGGCTTCGGGGGAGATGCGCACCAGCGCCGGATCGTCCCGGAAGAGGTTGTAGCCCACGGGGACACGGTGGCGCTCCTCGAACTCGCCGGCCACGAAGAAGTGGGCCCGGTCGCGCACGATGGGCCCACCCACGGACAGCGCCGCCAACGAACGATCCACCCCCGAGGCGTCGACGGGCCCCGTGGCCAGATTGAGGTCGCCCATGAGGGCCTCGTTCCTGTGCACGGCCGAGGCGCGCACCCGCCAGTCGTTGGTGCCGGAACGGGTCACCGCGTTCATGACGCCACCGGTGAATCCCGACAGGCGCACGTCGAAGGGCGCGATCAGGACCTCGTACTGGGAGATCGCATCCAGGGGGATGAGCTTGGCGCCGGACTGTCCCCCGGGCACGCCGCCCGAGGTGAGCCCGAACATGTCCTTGTTGAGCACGCCGTCGACCAGGATGGCGTTGTAGCGGTCGTTCTGGCCCGCCACCGAGAAGCCCCCGCTCTCGGTGGGCTTCACGAGAGGCGACAGGAGCGCCAGGTCCATGACATCGCGCGACATCAGGGGCATGGCCTCGACGGTGCGCTCGGTGAGGCGGGTGGTGGGCCCCACCACGCTGCGGTCGAAGATGGGCGCCCGCTCGACCTCCACGTCCAGCCCCGCCAGCTCGAGGGCCTCGGGTCGTAGCACCGCGTCCACCACCGTGGTCTCCCCGACCTGGAGCTCGAGTCCCGCCTCCTGGTAGTCGGAGAACCCCAGGCTGCGCACGGTGACCGTATAGGGGCCGCCGGGCTGCAGAAGGAGGATCAGGAATCCCCCCTCGGCGTTCGTGACCGTGCGGCGCTCGGTGCCGGTGGCCTCGTGCCGGACCAGAACCTCGGCACCCGCGACGGGCGTGCTGTCCTGTTGCAGAACCGTCCCGCGCAGGGCGGAGCTCGTGCGGGACTGGGCGCTGGCGAGGGCAGGGCCTCCCATCAGGAGAGCGAGCACCAGTGAGAGCCAGCCGAGGGCGCACCGCAGCCGCATCGTCGCTATCCTCGTAAATCGCATGCGAGAGAGTGGACACTTCGGCCTACGCTGGCCAGCACCGAGTCTTACCCGCAAGTATCACGACGCTCGCTGGGTCGAGGCTCTGGGCCTCGTGCGGAGGCGTGTCACATCAGCCGCATCTCGCTCGTTCTCAGGTGGAGAAGCGCGCTCGCACCCCGGAGGCCTCCATGACTCGCCCGACTGTCGTCCTGCTCCTCGCCGTCCTGGCCTCCGCTGCATGTGACGACCCCGCGACGCCGGGGTCCATGGCGGCCACCGGTGTGAACTTCACCTACCTCGGGGGTCCGTCCTACGCTGCCGATGGTGTTCCGGACTTTGAAGGCGGAGACGTCGGCGCCGGGACCTTCGCCATCGCGTTTCCGGACAGTGTCGGTGGGCTCGTCCTATCGAGCTTCCAGAAGGGGGACGGCACTCGCGGTGATCTCTTCATCCTGCAGCTCACGGTCGAGCGCACCGGCGACTTCGGACCGTGCGGAGTGCGTCGTGATTCCCATGGTGAGGTTGTTGCGCTCGCTGAACGTGTCGGTGGCACCGGCTCCCGCAGCTGGATCGGCGGCGATTGCCACGGGCGCCTGCTGGAGAACATCGATGCGGAGAACCTGCAGTCGCTGGACGCCGCCTGGGAGATCGCGAGTGGCATCGTTCAGGTCACCGAGGCGGGTCCTGAGCGGGTCGTCGGGAGCTTCAAGGGGCTGACGCTCGCCGGAGACGACGGCTTCCGCACCATCGACAGCGGCACCTTCGATCTTCCGCTCCTGTCGGCGCAGCAGGGCGTGGACATCATGCAGTGCTTCCTCACCCGGCTCACCGGGGGGAGCTGCGACGGCTGAAGGGGGCTCCGGCCAGCCTATTCCGCCTCCAGCGCCTCCCTCGGCGACACGGACAGCGAGCGCCGAGCGGGACCCCAGGAGGCGACGGCGGCCGTGATGACGAGGGCCGCGAGCCCGAAGAGATAGGTCAACGGGTCCAGGGGCTGGACCCCGAAGAGGCGGGCGCGGATGAACTGGGTGAGCCAATACGCTCCCCCGGCGCCCAGGGTGGCGCCCACCAGGGCCAGCGTGATCCCACGCCCCACGAACCGCCCCAGGATGGTCCCCGGGGCCGCGCCCAGCGCCACGCGTACCCCGATCTCGTGACGTCGCTGCTCCACGCTGTACGCCAGGACCCCGTGGAGCTCCACGCCGGCCAGCAGGAGCCCCACCAACGCCAAGCCGAGGGCCAGCCGCGCTACCACGCGCTGCTCGACGATGATGCGGTCGGCCTGGGCCCGGCCGCTGCGTAGGTCGTACACCGGCAGCTCCGGATCGACCTCCTGCATGGTGCGACGAACCTCCGCCGCGACACGACCCGACGCTCCCGGCGCCCGCACCCAGGCCGTGAGCGAGAAGTCGAACCCGCCTGCCCAGGGGAGGAAGACCCGGGGTGCATCTCGTCCCAGGGCTCCCCCGAAGTGGGGGTCCTCGATCACGCCCACCACCGCCAGTTGGCGACCATCGGCCCTGGCGGAGGCGACCAGGAGGGTGCGGCCGATCGCCGCTTCGGACGACAGATCTCCGAAGGCCGCCGTCACCACCGAGCGAGACACCACCACGGGCGTTCGGGCCGCCGTGGTGTCCATGTCCTCGTCCAGGAAGAGGCGACCCGCGTCCAGTCGAGCCCCGAGGGCTTCCAGCAGACCAGGGCTGACCTCGACCTGACCGGCGAGCACGAGCTCGTCTTCCGGGGCCCCCTCGGCGCGCACGGCGTAGGTATAATACGAATCCGACACCAGCTCCGGGGCGGCGAATCCCGCGGCCTGCACGCCGGCGATGGCGGTCAGCCGTTGCCGACCCAGCGTGACCAGCTCGGCGACCTCGGCGTCGTCGTAGCCCTGGATACGCGGATCGATGGCGAAGCGCAGCGCGCCGTCGGGGTCGAAGCCCAGGTCGAATCCCCTGAGGTTGACGGCGGTGTGCACGACCAGCCCGGTCCCGACCAACAGGAGCGTGGACAGGGCCACCTGCGCGATCACCAGCCCCGCTTGCAGGCGATACGTGCTGCGGCGCCCCCCTCTCTTGCCCGGCAGCAGCTCAGCGAGACCACTGCGGGCCGCGGAGACGGCGGGGACGATGCCGGCCGCGATCCCGGCGCCCAACGCAATGGCCAGGGCCATGCCCGCCACCTGCGAGTTCAAGCGCACACCCTCCATCGAAGCACCGAGCGACGACAGGCTGGCGTGGCTCAACGCTCGCGTCACCACCGTGGCCACGCCCACACCCGTCAACGCCCCACCCAGACCGAGAAGAAGATGCTCGGTGAGCATGCGCCGGGCGAGCCGGACCTTGCCGGCGCCCAGGGCCGCATGCACCGCGAGGCTCTCGGTGCGCGCCACGGCGTGCGTCAGCGCCAGATGCGCGGTATTGGTCACGGCCAGCAGCAGGAGGATGAGGGCGGCGACGCCCATCAGGAAGAGCGTACGCCGTACAGAGCCCCGGATCCGGGGCGAGAGGCCCAGTCCCGGGTAGGCGCGCACGACCCAGCGCGGGCCCCAGAAGGTGCTGGCGCGGTATTGGTCGCGCACCGACTGCATGGCCTGGTCCGCCTCGCGGGTCACCTGCTCCGGCGATGCGGCCGGGGCCAGATGGGCCACGAGGTGACGCCACACGCCCATGCTCCGCTGGTCCAGCACATCTGCAGGAAATCCGGGATCCACATCGTGGAAGGCGGTCTGCGGGAGCCAGAGATCGACGCTGCCGGGCAGCTCGGCACCCCGGAAGTCGGGGGGAGCGACGCCCGTCACCACGTACGCGTGTCCGTTCACCTGAAGGGTCGCGCCCAGCGCCTCGGACGACCCGGTCCACAGCTCCTGCCACAGTCGGTGGCTGATCACCACGGTGCCGGCGTCTCCATCCGGTCCGGCCGAGCCGTCCGACAGGAGCCGGCCGCGGGTCGCCCGCATGCCCAGGAGCTGGAAGAACCCCGGCGTCACCACCTCGGCGGACAGGCGAGTGGGGGTGCCGTCGGCGCCCCGTTGGACGTGCACGTCGTGCTCGCTGGCGGCGACGAGCCCCCGGAACGAGGGCACCCGGTCCCGGAGGTCCCTGAAATCCAGATCCGACATGGGGAAGGCGTAGCCGCCGTCTTGCGTCTCCATCTGGACGGTGGCGAGATCGGTGGCCGTGACGCCGGGCACGTCCCGCAGCAGGACCCAGTGCGCGGCGGCGTAGACGGCGGAGACTCCCCCGATGCCGAAGCCCAGGGTCGCGACGGTCGCGAGGGTGTAGGAGGGGCGGCGCAGGAGCGTGCGTGCGCCGTACCGGATGTCGCGGGCCGTCGAGGCGAGTGCCGGTCCGAACGCACCGCCTCCTCGGGCCGCCCGTTCCAGTCCGAAGCGCAGAGGAAAGAACAGGGTATGCCTCAGGTACCACGCCGATGCGCGCAGCCGGCCGTGCTTCGCCGCCCGGCGGCGGAAGAGCGCGTCCATCTCCACCTGGAGCAGCTCGCGGTCCCCCCGGGGCAGAAGTCGTCCGAAGATCCAGCGGAGAAGGGCGGGGGGCCGCCGGCGATCGGATCCATGGCGGGACATCTCAGCCCTCCGCCAGGATGGACTCGTAGCCCTCCCACAGCCGGGTCAGGCGGCTCCGCGATTCCCGCAGCGCCCGCAACCCGCCGGCCGTGATGACGAAGAAGCGTCGCTCACGCAGCTCGCCCTGGTCGTCGCCGCGGCGCAGCTCGGAGCGCACCAGGCTCTTGGACTCCAGCCGTCGGAGCGCCACGTACACCGCCGCCGGCGCCACCTCCCGCCCCGCACGCTCTTCGAGCTCAACCACGATGGACGACGTGAACGCGGCGTCTCCCAGCCTCAAGGTGGCCAGGAGCACATGGTGCTCGAACTCGCCCTGGATCTCCGTCCCGCTCATCCCACCCCTCCCTCTGACGATGTCAGTGCAGTTGCCTTAACAATGTCAGGGGAAGGCGGGATGTCAAGGGCGGGTGACCGGATGGCGACCGGCTCGAAGGCGTCCGGCACCGTGGCGGAGCGGCGCGCCGTTGCCGTGAACCCCGCATTCGAGAGCGCGATGGAGGCGCGCGCTGGATCGACAGGAATTGTCGCCGCGCCGGCTGCGGGCGAGAAGGCGGGCGCCGGCGCGCGCAGGTTTCACGGCGATATTCGCCTCCAACCCGACAACGATGGCGCAGCAGCCCGCGCTTGCAGGGTTTGCGGCACCGCGCGCGCCCCCCCGAAGGCGCTTGCGGGATCGATCGCACGGTGGCCGACCTGGCCAGCGTCCTGGGCGTGCCGGCGGATCCGCGACCGCTGGACGCGGCCGTGCCCTGAGCCCCGGCGCCACCCGCCGAAACCGGGCCGGGGTCCCACTCGTCGGGTGAGGGAAATCCCCTGTAACCCGACCCCCGCATCCCGGGACCCGCTCCATGGAAGGCGTCCTCGCGGACATCCGCTTCGCCCTGAAGCTCCTGCGCAAGGAGAAGTCCTTCAGCGCGACGGTGCTCACCACCCTGGCGCTCTGCATCGGCGCCAACGTGGCCATCTTCAGCGTGATCCACACGGTCCTGCTGGAACCGCTGCCGTACCGGGATCCGGGCACCCTGGTGAACATGTACAACAGCTATCCGGGTGCGGGCGTGGAGCGGGCGTCCAGCAGCACCGTGGACTTCTTCATGCGCCGGGAGCGGGTGCAGGCCCTCCAGGACGTGGCCCTGATGCAGGGCTCAGGCCACACGGTGGGTGAGGCGGGGTCCACGGAGCGCGTCACGACCATGAGGGTCACGCCCTCGCTCTTTCCGCTCCTGGGGGTGACGGCGGCGCAGGGTCGCACCTTCACCGAGGAGGAGATGGAGGACGGCCACGGCCAGGTCGTGCTGCTCACCGACGGCTACTGGCGCGAGGCGCTGGGTGGGGCGCCCGACGTGGTGGGCACGGATCTCCGGGTGAACGGAGAGCCCTACCAGATCGTGGGGATCCTTCCTCCCGACTTCGAGATGGTGACGCGCCCCGACACTCGCTTCTTCCTGCCCGTCACCTTCACGCAGGACGACCGATCCCTCGAGAACTGGCACAGCAACAACTTCCAGATGATCGGGCGCCTGCGTGCGGGAGCCACCATCGAACAGGTCCAGGCGCAGGTGGACGCGATGAACGAGTCGCTCATCGACGAGTGGCCCCTGCCCAACGCCCGCCAACTCCTCACCGACGCGGGCTTCCACACCGTGGTCGTGAACGCGCAGGACGACATCGTGGGCGATGCGCGGGCCACGCTCTACATGCTGTGGGCCGGCGTGGCCTTTGTCCTCCTCATCGGGTGCGTGAACATCGCCAACCTGATGATGGCCCGCTCCCAGGTCCGTCTCGGCGAGCTCGCCACCAAGCTGGCGCTGGGAGCCCGGCGGGCGCGGGTGGCCCGTCAGGTCCTCAGCGAGGCGGCCCTGATGTCCGTGCTGGGCGGCGTTCTGGGAGTGGGCGTCGGCGCGCTGGGCCTGCGCCTGCTGCTCACGATCGGCGCTTCCGACCTCCCACGCGGGAGGGACATCGGCATGGACGGGATCGTGCTGGCCTTCACGGCCGGGCTGGCCCTCGTGGCCGGGATTCTGTTCGCGGCCATCCCGGTGGCCCACGTCATGCGGAGCGATCTGAGCACCGTGTTCCGCATGGAGGGCCGCACGGGCACGGCCAGTCGGCGCGCGGTCCTGGTGCGGAACACCCTGGTCACCAGTCAGGTGGCGCTGGCGTTCGTGCTCCTCATCGGCGCCGGCCTCATGCTGCTGAGCTTCCGGGCGGCGCTCGGCGTCGACCCGGGATTCCAGCCGCGGAACGTGTGGTCCGCCTTCGTGTCCCTGCCGGGTGCGCGCTATCCGGATCCCGCGGCGCGCAGGACGTTGTGGGACGGGTTGCTGGCCGAGGTGCGGGCCCTGCCCGGCGTCCAGGCGGCGAGCCTCACCAGCCAGCTCCCCTTCACGGACAACAACTCCAGCAGCGTCATCCTGCCCGAGGGCTACGAGCTGGCTCCGGGCGAGTCCCTGCTGTCGCCCTTCCAGAGCTGGGTGGGCCCCGGCTACTTCGAGGCCATGGGGATTCCCGTGCTGGAGGGACGCGAGTTCGAGGAGGCCGACGGCCCCGAGGCGGTGCGCGCCATCGTCATCGACCGCTGGCTCGCCCAGCGGTACTGGCCCGATTCCAGCCCGCTGGGCAAGCGCATGGTGTGGGGCGTGGCGCCGGGGACGGACAGCGTGCCCGATGAAAATGCCTACACCGTGGTGGGCGTGGTCGGCGACATCAAGCAGAACGATCTCACCGCCGCCGCCGCCCGGCACGTGGGCGCGTACTACTTCACCTATCGACAGCAGCCCATCAGCAACGTGTCGTTGGTCGTGCGCACCGCAACCGAGCCCGAGAACGTGACGGGGACGGTCCGGAGCACCCTGAACCGGCTCGATCCCGAGCTCCCCCTCTTCGGCGTCGAGAGCCTGCAGGACCGGATCGACGAGTCCCTCACCACCCGCCGGGCCCCCATGATGCTCCTGCTGGTCTTCTCCGGCGTGGCGCTCTTCCTGGCCATGGTGGGCATCTACGGCGCGCTGGCGTATTCGGTCACCCAGCGCACCCGCGAGATGGGAATTCGCATGGCCATGGGCAGCGCCCCGGAGTCCATCTTCCGCATGGTGCTGGCCCAGGGAGCCCGCGTCACGCTCGCGGGGCTGGCCGTGGGACTGGTGCTGGCCGTGGTCCTGGGGCGCCTCCTCCAGTCCCTCCTGTTCGGCGTGCAGGCCGCCGATCCCCTGGTGCTGGCGTTGGTGGCCGTGCTCCTGGGTCTCGTGGCCATGCTGGCGTGCCTGGTGCCGGCCCGGCGGGCTACACGGGTCGACCCGGTGGCGGCGCTCACCTACCAGTAGGCGGGTGGGCGCCGCCACCTCGAGTCACTCGGTGGCTTCCTCGGCCTTCACCGTGAGGAGGAGCGTGGAGGTGGCGCCCGGTCGCGGCGAGCTGCCCAGGATCAGGGTCTGACCGGGGCGCACGTTCACGGTGGTTCGCAGGACATCCCCCCGTCCCGAAAGGAAGAGGGAGACGTTCTCGAGACGCAGTCGATCGGAGCCGACCCTGTAGACGTTGGCCGAAATCGTCGCGTCGCCGTTTGCACCCTGCACGGTCTGGGTAATCTCGCTGCGGTCCGCCGCGCTCACCACCGCCTCGCCCACCAGCCTGTAGCCACCGAACTGGAACACCGAGCGGAGCTGCTCCTCCACCCCGGCGATGCGGGGGTCGTGCTCGGTGAAGCCGTCGGCCTCGATGAGCTGGAAGCGCAGGCGCAGGTCCGGGACGGGCTTGTCGAACTGCTCCAGCACCCGGGCAATCCGGTCCAGGTTGTCCGGCGTCTCGCGGATGGTGATGGCATCGTCGGTGAAGCTCACGGAGCCTCGGGCGTCGGGGCGGTCACCGTAGATGTAGGGGTCCACGAGGCGGGCAGCCTCCGCGCCGGGCAGGTGCGCCAGCGCGAAGGTGCGGGTGTCGAGCCTGGTGTCGCGGCAGCCTCCGAGGGCCACGAGCGTCGCAGCGGCGACGAAGAGCATCATTCGTGGGGATTTCATGGCGCGGTCTCTCTCCCTCATGGGGTCAGAAGAACCAGAGAATCGTGATGTCGGGATCGGCAGTGGGGAGCACGGCGACCTCGTTGCCGGGCGTGCTCTCCACAAGGGGCAGATCGGCCTCCAGGCCCGGCGCCGGGCCCAGGTCCGGCACCGGGCCGGCGGATGGCGCGGTGGGGCGGGGGACCGGCCGGAAGAGCACGGCCGCCAGGACGGCCGCCGCGGCGAGTCCCAGCCAGGGCAGGTGGCGGCGGGTCGAGCGTTTACCCGGCGCGCGCGCTTCGGGCGCTCGCATGCCGGCGCCGGACGCCCGCTGCGCCTGGGCCAGAATCGCCTCCACGTCGGGCACACCCGCCGGCGTGTCGAGGCGGTGGGCCAGTATCTCGGTCAGCGCGACGAACCGCTGGGCCCGCTCGCGACAGCTCGCGCAGGCGGCGAGGTGCCGGGCCAGGGGCGTGTCGCCGTCGCCGCGAAGCTCCGCGGGCGACGCCGTCAAGAGCAGGTCCTGAAAGGAATTGCATTCGGTCATAGCATGTCCGGCACGAGATGGGGCAGGCCGTCCAGCAGTCGTCCTCTCAGCGTGCGGCGGGCCTTGTGGAGGTGGGCGCGCACCGAGACTGCCTCGATACCCAGGAGCTCGCCCACCTCCCGGGCGTTGTAGCCCTGCAGCTCCACCAGGTCGAAAACCTCGCGCTGCCGATCCGGTAGCTCCCGGAACAGCGTCTCCAGGGCCGCACCGAGGCGCTCGGCGTCCACGCGGTCGAGGGGCTCCAAGCTTCCGGCCTCGCCGAGAAGCGCCCGGGCGCCGTGCTCGGTGTCACGGCGGGCCCGGCGGCTGGCGCTGCGGTGGTGGTCACGGGCGACGCTGCGGGTCACGGTATAGAGCCAGGTGGTGAAGCGGGCCGAGGCCCGGTACGTGTGGAGGGAGCGGAGCATGCGCACCATGACATCCTGCGTGAGGTCGTCGGCCTCGGCCTCGTCGGGTGCCCAGCCCCGTGCCCAGCGTCTCACCAGGGGGTAGGTGCGCTCCACCAGCGCGCGCAGCCCGGCGGGATCGCCCGCCCGGGCCCGGCGCACCAACGCCGCATCGATGTCGTGGGCGCCGCCGGTCCGGGGCACGAGCACGTCCTTCCTGGTGTGGATTCGCCCCTGAGACGATGCGGGGGCGAGGAGCGTTTACCTCCGTTGAGTGGCGCGCCGCCGCCGGAGAGGCAAGGGCGCGGGTTGTGGGGGTGCGCCCGCACGGGCATCTTCGCCGCCATGGCGCACATCCCCTACGTTCCGTACGACGACGCCGACGGGCTCCTGGCGGAGCACTACCGGCGCTACCGGGAGCCCCACGGCGGGGTGGATCACATCATCCGGATCCATTCCCTGAACCCGGCCTCCCTGGGCCACCACTACCAGATGTACGCGCACCTGATGCGGGGGCGGTCGCCACTCACCCGGGTGCAGCGCGAGATGATCGCCGTGGCGGTATCGGCGGCCAACGACTGCTTCTACTGAATCAACCATCACGGAGCGGGCCTCCGTACGCTGCTGGATGACGACAGCCTGGCTCGGGCGCTGGCCACCGATCCGGACGGCGCCGAGCTGCCCGGCCAGGAGCGGGCGATGGTCGATTACGCGCTGAAGCTGACCCGCACGCCCGGCACCATCACAGCCGCCGACGTGGACCGGCTTCGCCAAGCGGGTTTCGAGGATCGGGCGGTGCTGGACATCGCTCAGGTCACCGCCTACTACAACTACGTGAACCGCCTGGCCGACGGCCTGGGCGTGGAGCTCGAGGACTACTGGATGGACGAGGACATGACGCTGACGAGGGAGCAGTTCGAAGCGCTGCGTGGAGGGCATGGCGTAGCGGAGAGCGATCCCGAAGGCATGGCCTCGCCCGACGCTGGAGATGGCCCGTGACTCCCACTGGCGTGATCCTCACCGGCAGCTCCCTGACGCTGGACCAGGTGGGGGCGGTGGCGCACCGGCGGGCCGGTCCCGTGAGCCTGGGCTACGGCGCGCGCGACGCCGTGGTGCGCGCTCGGGAGCAGGTGGAGCGTGCCGTGGAAGCGGGTGAGCGCATCTACGGCGTGACCACCGGATTCGGGCGACTGGCCGAGGTCGTCATCTCACCCGAGCAGCGCACGACGCTGCAGCTCAACCTGCTGCGCAGTCATGCGGTGGGCGTGGGCTCTCCGCTCCCCAGGGAGGCCGTGCGCGCCATCCTCCTGCTGCGGGCCAACGCCCTGGCCCGCGGGGCCTCGGGGGTGCGGCTGGAGGTGCTGGAGCACCTGCTCGAGCTTCTCAATCGGGGGATTCATCCGGTGGTGCCCGAGGCGGGCTCCGTAGGGGCCAGCGGAGATCTGGCGCCCCTGGCCCACGTCGCCCTGGCCCTGGTGGGTGAGGGCATGGTGGAGGTGGAAGGGACCGTCCGCCCCGCGAGCGAAGCCCTCGCCGACGCCGGACTCGCGCCCCTGACCCTCCAGGCCAAGGAGGGCCTGGCGCTCATCAACGGCACGCAGGCCACCACCGGCATGGGCATCCTGGCCTGGCTCCGGGCCCGGGCCGCGCTGGAGGCGGTGGAAGCGGCCGGCGCCATGTCGCTGGAGGCCCTCAAGGGTACCCCGGAGGCCTTCCGTGCCGAGGTCTCCGATCTGCGCCCCCATCCGGGCCAGACCGCCTCGGCGGCGACGCTCCGGCGCCTGTTGCGCGACTCCGAGATCCGGGAGTCCCACCGTGAGAACGATCCCCGCATCCAGGATGCCTATTCGCTCCGTTGCATGCCCCAGGTGCACGGCGCGGCCCGGCAGGCGTTGGCCTACGTGCGCGGGGTCCTGGAGACCGAAGCGAACAGCGTCACCGACAATCCCCTGATCCTCACCGACGCCGACGCGGTGGTGAGCGCCGGGAACTTCCACGCCCAGGTGGTGGCCCAGGCGCTGGACTTCGCCTGCATGGCACTGGCGGACCTGGCGGCCATCAGCGAGCGGCGCACCGAGCGTCTGCTCAATCCCGATCTGTCCCAGGGGCTGCCGGCTTTCCTGGCGCATCATCCCGGGCTGGAGTCGGGGCTCATGATCGCCCAGGTCACGGCCTGCGACCTGCTGGCCGAGCTCCGGGTGCTTGCGCATCCGGTCAGCGTGGACTCGGTGCCCACCAGCGCCAACCAGGAAGACCACATCTCCATGGGCATGGCGGCCGCCCGCAAGCTCACCCGCGGGGTGGGCTGCCTGGAATACGTGGTGGCGGTGGAGTTGCTGTGCGCGGCCCAGGGCCTCGAGTACCGACGACCGCTCAAGGCCGGCGTGGGCGCCGAGGCGGCCTACGGGCGGGTGCGGGAGGTCGCGGCGGCGCTGGACGGCGACCGCTCCCTCCATGACGAGCTCGAGCGGCTGGCGGCGCGGGTGCGGGTGGGGGACTTCCGCATCGCCGCGCTGGATCCCAGCGGAGAGCCGCCCCCACCCGACACCCCCTCCCACGACGACGTGCATCGGCCCGGCTGAGCGCCGGGTCGCGCTGGCCTTTCACACGGACGATCCGAGATCCACCATGTCGACCATCGACGTCACCGAGGGCGCGGAACTCCACGCCCCCCACGGCCGCGAGCTGCACTGCAAGGGCTGGACGCAGGAAGCGGCGCTGCGGATGCTCCTCAACAACCTGGACCCCGACGTGGCCGAGCGTCCCCAGGACCTGGTGGTCTACGGCGGCACCGGCAAGGCCGCCCGGGACTGGCCCTCACTGCGCCGCATCGTGGAAACCCTCCAGGAGCTCGAGGACGACGAGACGCTCCTGGTTCAGTCGGGACGTCCCGTGGGGGTCTTCCGCACGCACACCGGCGCCCCGCGCGTGCTCATCGCCAACGCCAACCTGGTGGGCAAGTGGGCGACCTGGGAGCACTTCCACGAGCTCGAGCGCAAGGGCCTCATGATGTACGGCCAGATGACCGCCGGCTCGTGGATCTACATCGGCACGCAGGGAATCCTGCAGGGCACCTACGAGACCTTCGGCGCCATGGCCCGGGCGAGTTTCGGGGGATCGCTGAAAGGGCGCTGGGTGCTGACGGGTGGCATGGGCGGCATGGGCGGAGCACAACCGCTGGCCGCCACCATGAACGAGGGCGCCATCCTGGTGGTGGAGGTGGACCCGGCGCGCATCCAGCGGCGCCTGGATACCCGCTACTGCGACCGCATGACCCACGACCTGGACGAGGCGCTGAGCTGGGTCACGGGCGCCGCGGAGCGCGGCGAGGCTCTCTCCGTGGGGCTGGTGGGAAATTGTGCCGAGGTGCTGCCTGAGCTGGTGCGTCGGGGGGTGGTTCCCGACATCGTGACGGACCAGACGTCCGCCCACGATCCCCTCAACGGCTACATCCCCGCCGGCCTCACCCTCGCCGAGGCCGATGCGCTGCGAGAGGCCGACGAGGACGCGTACCTGGAGCGGTCCATGGCGTCCATCCGGACGCACTGTGAGGCCATCGTGGCGCTCCAGGATGCGGGTTCGGTGGCCGTGGACTACGGCAACAACCTGCGGGGCTACGCCCGGGACGCGGGCTTCGACAACGCCTTCGCGTATCCCGGCTTCGTGCCGGCCTACATCCGCCCGCTCTTCTGTCAGGGGAAGGGGCCCTTCCGGTGGGCGGCGCTGTCGGGCGATCCCGCCGACATCCACCGCACCGACGATCTGGTGCTGGAGATGTTCCCCGACGACGAGCACCTGGTGCGCTGGATCCGCATGGCGCGGGAGCGGGTGGCCTTCCAGGGACTGCCGTCACGCATCTGCTGGCTCGGCCAGGGCGACCGGGCGCGCTTCGGGGTGGCGATCAACGACCTGGTGGCCCGGGGTGAGATCTCCGCACCCGTGGTCATCGGCCGTGACCACCTGGACACCGGGAGCGTGGCGTCACCCTTCCGGGAGACGGAGGCGATGAAGGACGGCACCGATGCCGTGGCCGACTGGCCGGTGCTGAACGCCCTCCTGAACACGGCCTCGGGCGCGAGTTGGGTGTCCTTCCACCACGGTGGCGGCGTGGGAATCGGCAACTCGCTCCACGCCGGCCAGGTGCTGGTGGCCGACGGCACCTACGGCATGCGCGAGCGCATCCAAAGGGTCCTCACCAACGACCCGGGGCTGGGCGTGGTGCGGCACGCCGACGCGGGCTACCCGGAGGCCATGGAGACACTGCGCCACGCGGAAGGGGTGCGTCACCCCATGCTGGAGGAGTAGGAGGGCCGCCGACCCCACGGCGGCGCCGCCCGGGAACGGTCAGCGGCCCGCGCGGCGCCCGAGCGCCTCCAGCACCTCGCGGTACCGGGCCGCCACTTCCTCCTGCCGGGGGTGGCGGCCCTCTGCCACCACCTGGCGACCGCCGACCCAGACCTCCGACACCGGGGTGTCGTTGCCGCTGAAGACCCAGCCGTCCAGGAGCTGGTCGCCGTCCAGGCCCGCCAGCGCGGGATGCTCGGGGTCCAGGACGACCCAGTCCGCGCGATGGCCCGCTGCCAGCGCCCCGAGCTTCCGTCCCGAGGCCTGGGCGCCGCCCTGCCAGGCGCCCTCCAGGAGCACGCGCCCCGTGGAGCGCTCCGCCGGTCCCGCGGCCACGTTGCGGGCGCGGGTCCAGCAGGCGCTGGCCGTATTCCAGCCAACGGAGCTCCTCGATCGGGCTGACCGAGACGTGGCTGTCCGAGCCCACGCCCCAGCGTCCGCCCACCTCCAGATAGTCGGCGAGGCGGAAGAGCCCGTCACCCAGATTGGCTTCGGTGGTCGGACACAGGCCCGCCACCGCGCCGGAGCGGGCGAGCCCGGCGACCTCGGCGTCGTCCATGTGGGTGGCGTGGACGAGGCACCAGGTGGCGTCCACCGACGCGTGCTCGAGGAGCCACGCCACCGGGCGCTGGTCCGACCAGGCCAGGCAGGCCTCGACCTCTCTCTGCTGTTCCGCCACGTGGATGTGGACGGGACCTTCGAGGTCGCGCGCCCGCCAGGCCTCCAGGACGCGGGCGAGGGCGTCGGGAGGGACGGCACGGAGCGAATGGAAGGCGAGTCCCGCCCGGGTGTCGGCATGCGCGGACGTGGCGGCGACGGTGGCATCCAGGAGCCCGAGGTAGGCGTCCTCGTCCAGAACGAAGCGCCGTTGTCCCTCGCCCGGCTCGGCGCCCCCGAAGTCCGAGGTGCGGTACAACACCGGCAACAGCGTCATCCCCAGGCCCGCCTGGCGCGCGGCGCGCAGCACCTGGAGCGCCATCTCGGCGGGATCGGCATACGCCGCCCCTGCGGGATCCAGGTGCAGGTAGTGGAACTCGCAGATCGAGGTGTAGCCGTGCCGGAGGAGCTCCACGTAGAGCTGTTCCGCCACCGCACCGACGTCGTCGGGCGTCAGCACGCCGAGGAACGCGTACATCCGCTCCCGCCAGCTCCAGAAGCTGTCGCCCGCCCGGGATCCGCGCTCGGTGCGGCCCGCGAGGGCGCGTTGGAAGGCGTGGGAGTGGAGGTTGGGGATCCCCGGGACCACGACGCCCGGGAGCCCGGTCTCCGTCGCCGGCCCGGAATCCCTCCGATCCGTCGCTGCGGAGCTTCGGGCGACCCCCGTGATCTCGCCGGCGTCGTCCACCGTCAGTCGGACGTCCCGGGCCCAGCCGTCGGGGAGAAGGGCGAGGGGCGCGCGGTAGTGATGCATGGGGCGCGAGTCTAGATTGCCCGGCGCACGTCCGTCAACCGAGCACCGGAGCGACTCCGTGACCGACCCCACCTGGGACACGCTGTGGATCGACGCGAACCTGGCCACCATGGATCCGGCGGCCGGGGGCGACGGAAGCGTGAGACGGGGTGCGCTGGCGGCGCGCGATGGGCGAATCGCATGGGTGGGCGTCGAGGAGGAGCTTCCCGGAGATCCGCGCGCCCTCGCCCGCGAAGTACGGTCCGTGGGGGGCGCCTGGATCACCCCCGGCCTCGTGGACTGCCACACGCACGCGGTCTTCGGGGGGCAGCGGGCGGGCGAATTCGAAGCCCGTCTCGCCGGGACCTCCTACGAGGACATCGCCCGAGCCGGCGGCGGAATCCTCTCGACGGTACGCGCGACCCGTGCCGCCACAGAGGAGGAGCTGGAGCGCACGGCGCTGGCCAGGCTCGGCGATCTGGCGGCCGACGGAGTCACCACCGCCGAGATCAAGTCCGGCTACGACCTCACGGTGGAAGGCGAGCTGCGCATGCTGCGCGTCGCGCGTCGGCTGGGTGAGCGCGGCCTCCTGGAGATCCGCACCACCCTGTTGGGACTCCACGTGGTTCCGCCCGAGTATGGAGAGGATCGCGGGGAGTGGGTGCGCGCGGTAGCCGACGTGCTGGTTCCGCGGGCGGCCGACGAAGGGCTGGCGGATCAGGTCGACGCCTTCCTGGAGGGAATCGCCTTCAGCGCCGAGGAGTGTGCCCCGGTGATGGCGTCGGCCCGGAGGCACGGCCTGGGCGTGCGACTGCACGCGGATCAGCTCGAGGACGGGGGTGGCGCGGCGGCGGCGGCGGCCATGGGGGCGCGCTCCGCCGATCACCTGGAGCACGCGTCGGAAGAGGGGATCGCCGCCATGGCGAAGGCCGGCACGGTGGCCGTCCTGCTCCCCGGTGCCTACCACACACTCCGGCAGACCACGCCTCCGCCCGTGGAGCTCTTCCGCAAGCACGGGGTGCCCATGGCCGTGGCCACCGATCTCAACCCGGGCACGGCGCCGGTGCGCTCGCTGCGTCTGGCCATGAACCTGGCCTGCGTGCGCTTCGGGCTGACGCCCACGGAGGCGCTGGCCGGTGCGACGCGGACGGCGGCGCGGGTGTTGGGGCTCGAAGATCGCGGCCGACTGGAGGTCGGGCTACGAGCGGACCTGGTGGTGTGGGACGTCGAGGAGCTCGCGGAGCTGTGCTACTGGCTGGGAGGAAGCCTCGTGAGGGAGCGCGTCCTGGCGGGGGTCGGGGTGGGGGCCCGCGACTCTGGTTCCTGAAAACCCGAAAGGGCCGACACCGGAGAACCGGCGCCGACCCCTTCCATGCCGTCCGAAGCCGTGCTTCAGGCCCCCCCTCCGACCGGCTTGCGAACGGTGGGCCTTCTGGTCGTCGTGGCCGAGCCGCCGCCACCGGACCGTGCCGGCGGCCTCTTGACCGCGCTGCCCCCGCCACCCGTGCGCTTGACGGGCTTGCTACGGATCACCGGCTTGCTGGTCCCGCCGCTGCGTTGCGTGGGGCGGGCCGTGGGCCGGGTGGTCGTGGGCCGCCGGATCACCGGTTTGCTGGTCGGCCGGCGGGTCGGACCGGCCGTGGCCGGGGTGCCGCCGGACGGAGGCCGGATCACCGGACGGCGCCGGGTCTCGGTGGGGCCGTTGGTGCGCTGGGTCGGCCGAGTCGGCGTGGCCGTCGACGGACGCCTGGGCGCCGTGGTCGAGCCGCGCACGCCCAACGACGGACGCGTGGGCGCGGCCGCTCCGCGGTCGGGCGCCCGGGTCTCGGGGCGGTCGTCACCGCGCAACAGCGAGCTGGGACGACGTGCCGTCGACGGACGCTGCGGGGGCGTGGCCCGGGTCACGGTGGGACGGGCTCGTCCAGGGGTCCCGGAACCCTCGCGGGCAGCGTCCGACGGGCGGAGCCGCACCGTGGCCGGGGCCGACCGGGACGCGCCGGGGCTCCCGGTGCGCGTGGTCGGACGTGTCGGCACCGCGGTGGGCGCGTCACGACGGGCCGCGGGAGAGCCGATGGCCGTCGGCCGATCCGGACGGGCCATGCTCGTGGGCGCGCCGCGTCGGATGTCACCGGGCTCGGAAGGCGCGCCCGCACCGGTGCGGGGAGCCGGCGACGCCACCCCCCGTCCACGCGGGATTGCCGACTGGCCGCCACCGTCGCGGGCGGCTTCCTTGTAGTCCGTGCCACGGTAGAACGGTGACGCGTAGCGCTGCCCGGACCAGCCGTAGCGGGACCCGCCGTTGTTGTTCACGACGACCACGCTGGTGGGACCGTAGTACCCGACGGGACCCCACGGGTCGTAGCCGAAGAACGGACCCCAGGGATCCCACAGGGGCTGAACGCGGATGGCCTGATACCAGCGCTGGCGCCAGCTATTGCGGTGCTGCCAGAAGAGGAGCTGCGCGTGGAAGGCGTGGTAGGCGTGGGGAGAGCCACCCAGGATGCAGTCGTTGTACCACCCCGAATTCAGGACGCCGGGCCCCCAGTACGGCGTGGGACCCCACCCCCCGCATGTACCCGAAGCCGGAGCCGTACCCGTAGGGCGGCACCGGTCCGTACGAGCACCACGCGGAGGACGCGTACGGGTCACCGTAATAGCCGTCGTCGTAGTACCCGGTGTCGTAGTACCCGTCGGAATAGCCGTCCCAGGCGCTCACACCGAACCCGAAGGAGACCCCGTCGAAGAGCCCCCCGACCCCGAAGGAGAAGCCCGACACCTGTGCCGACCCCGCGGCCGGCACGGCCAGACCCGCGAGTAGCGCCAGGGCTCCCACGCTCAGCTTCCTGCTCACGATAACCTCCCGTTGGGGTGTGCTGCCCCTCATTCGAAGCACGGACTGTGCCACCTGGCGAGGCCGCGTCCAGATTCCGCGGAATGTCGCACCGTCCGGGGCGAATGGCCCGCGGCGGCGTCCCCGTGTCACACCCCGGTGTCCGGTTCAGAGGACAGGCCTGTCCGGGCACGAAGGACGCTCGGCGCCAGCCCCAGTGCCCGAGTGCCTCAGCCGCTCACCGCCCGCAAGACCAGCCAGACCACGACGAGGAAGATGAAGGGGGCGGCGGTGAGGACGAGCTTGCTCACGGTGCCGGCTTCCTGCTCGTCATCCTCGGAGGGCCCGGAACCCTCACCGGAAGCGGGGGGTCGGTCCGTCACGGACACGCCCTCCCTGAGCGCCGAGCGAAGGCGGTCCGGCGGGCGCGCCGCAGGGTCGGGACGGAGCCCGGGGGAAACCATCGCGAGGGGTTTGGCGTACAAGTCATGTGAGTGCGTTCTGTTGGCGCCCCGGGCCGAAGACCTTGCCGTCACGGTCCGAACGTGGAAGATTCAAGAACGTTTTCCGGGCTCCCCATTCCGGAGTCCGAGTCCCCCCGATCAGGGACCCGCCGCGGCCCGGCCGCGAGCAGGGGTTGAAGATGGGCCTCCTCAGCATGGAGCGCCACCGACCGTGATCGTCGGGGTTCACCCGCTCGAGCTGTAGGACCGCGTGTGCCCGTGGGCTGCGGACTTCGGTATTCCTCGAAGCCCTCGCTCCCGGGCCCCCTCCCGAGGGTCGGTCCGCTCGTGCGTTCAAGCCAGGCCGGACCGGCAAGAGTGCCGCGTCCGGGCGAAACGAGTCCCCTCATGACGCGAGACAGCGACCGAACGTGAACGACGACACCCCCCTGGGAATCCTGGAGGTACTCGGAGGCGGCTCCGGGTTCATCCGGCGCAAGGACGCCGGGTACGTTCCCAGCAAGGACGACATCTACGTGGGATCCCGGGTCATCAACAAGTTCGGGCTCCGCACGGGCGACGAGCTCGCCGGCGACGTGGGCAAGCGCCCCAAGAGCGGCAAGAGCCCGCCCCTGACCCACCTGCGTCAGGCGAACGGCCGTCCCCCCGAAGAGGCCAAGAACCGGCCCGACTTCAACCGGCTGAGCGCCATGCACCCCGACGAGCAGCTCAAGCTCGAGTGTGGGCGCACCGTGGCCGGCCATGCCGACGCCACCAACCGGGTCATCGACCTCTTCTGTCCCTTCGGCAAGGGCCAGCGCGCCATGATCGTGGCGCCCGCCAAGGCGGGAAAGACCATGGTCCTGCAGTCGGTCGCCGAAGGTATCGTCACCAACCACTCCGAGTGCGTCCTGTACATCCTCCTGGTGGACGAGCGTCCCGAGGAGGTCACGGAGATGGAGGCGTGCGGATTCGGTGAGGTCATCGCCTCCACCTTCGATCGCACCGCCGAGCGCCACTGTCAGGTGGCGGAGATGACGCTGGAACGGGCGCGCCGGCGGGTGGAGCAGGGCGATGACGTCGTCATCATCCTGGACTCCATCACCCGACTCGCGCGGGCCTACAACACGGTGGAGGAGGGAAGCGGGCGCACGTTGTCCGGCGGCCTGGACGCCCAGTCGCTGGAGAAGCCGAAGCGCTTCCTGGGCAGCGCCCGCAAGATCGCCAACGACCAGGGCGGCGGCTCGCTCACCATCATCGCCACCGCGTTGGTGGACACGGGCAGCCGCATGGACCAGGTCATCTTCGAGGAGTTCAAGGGCACCGGGAACAGCGAGCTCGTGCTCTCGCGCGAACTGGCGGATCGCAGGATCTACCCGGCCATCGACCTGGCGGCGTCGGCCACCCGCAAAGAGGAGCTCCTGCTCAGCTCCGACGCCCTGGATCTGTCCCGGGCGCTGCGGCGTCAGCTCGCCGGGATCGGCACCGCCGACGCCATGACCGAGCTGTTGGGCGTCATGAAGCGCATGCCGACCAATCAGGAGTTGATCGACTACTACAAGCAGCGCGTCTGATCCCCGTCGCGGAGCCGGAGGTCCACGCCTCCGGATCCGGACGTCGGCTCAGGAGCCGGGATCAGGAGGCGACGCGCTCGCCGTGTCCCCTCTCGTCGTGAACGGGGGGGCGTCGTGGACCGACACGCCGCTCTCCACCAGGCTCAGCAGGTGCTCCAGGTCCTTCGCCATCTCGGAGCCCTGCATGCGGTTCATGCCCAGCGCCATGTAGGCGAGGAACGGGTTCCAGCCGAAATCGCCCTCCTCGGTCCACACCAGGCGCGTGCCCCCCGAGCCCGTGGCTTCGAGCTCCACCGAGCCGTGGGTCACCAGCGATCCCTCCTCCACGCGCACCTCGTACGCCACCCTCCGTGGGGGTTCGCTCTCGGTGAGGACCCACTCGCCCTGACCCCACTGGGGATCGTCCCAGCTCCGTGTCGCTCCCACGCCTCCATCGGGCCCCGAGACCGTGGCGTCGACCTGGTCCCACGGGGTGAAGGCAGCCCAGCCGTCCAGGGAATTGACCCACGGGAACACGGCGGCCGGCGGCGCCGGGAGCTCCACGGTGCGCTCCGCGTGCCACGTTCCGGGCAGGGCGAGGCCGATGCCCACCAGGGTCAGGAGAAGGAGGGCGACGGCGGTGATGAAGATCTTCAGGGGCTTCACGGCCGCTTCTCCATGGCCACGAGGATCGAATCGAGGACGGGCCACACGTTGTGGGCCAGGATCAGATGCCCCTCGGCGGTGGGGTGGATTCCGTCGGGCTGATTGAGCTCCGGGATCCCTCCCACGTCCTGGAGAAGGAAGGGGACCAGCGCCGTTCCTTCGCTGCCCGCCACCCGGGGGAAAACTTCTCGGAAGCGAGTGGTGTAGTCCGGACCGAGGTTCGGCGGCGCTTCCATGCCCAGGAGGATGACGTGCACCCCGGGGTGGCGTTGCCGCGCCGTTTGGACGATGGTGCGCAGGTTCGCCTCCAGGGCGCCGGGATCCTGCCCACGGAGCCCGTCGTTCGCCCCCAGCTCCACCACCAGGACATCCATGGGACGGTCGAGGAGGAAATCCAGGCGCCGGACGCCGCCCGCGCTGGTTTCGCCGCTCACGCCGGCGTTGACGACCTGGATGGGCAGGCCCGCCGAATCGGCGACGCGGCCCAGGACCTCGGGAAAGCGTCGGTCGGGATCGCGGAGGCCCAGTCCAGCGGTGAGACTCGTCCCCAGGAACACGACCACGGGCCGGTTCGCCGCAACGCTGTCCGCCGGTTGCACGGGTGGCGTCGAATCCGCGGCGGCGGCGGGGGGGCTTCCGCCGGACGTGGGCTCGCACCCCGCCAGCGCCAGCGCGGCGGCCACCAGGACACTCGGGAGTCTGGAACGCATATGATCGTGGCGGAGAATCTGGGAAAGACGTACGAGAGCGGTGGTCGACCGCTGCCGGTCCTTCGTGACGTGGATTTGAGCGTCGCGCCCCGGGACGTGGTGGCCGTGCTCGGACCCTCGGGCAGCGGCAAGTCCACCCTCCTGGGGCTCCTGGCGGGGCTGGACGAGCCCACGACCGGTCGGGTTCTTCTGGATGGTCAGGACCTTGCGGCTCTCAGCGAGGATCAGAGGGCGGGATTTCGTGCTCGAAACGTAGGGTTCGTCTTCCAGACGTTCCACCTCCTGCCGACCCTGACGGCGCTGGAGAACGTGCTGGTGCCCATGGAGCTGCTGGGGCGCGACCGTCCCGCCGACCACCGGACGCGTGCCGAGTCCCTCCTGGCCAGAGTGGGGCTCGCCGACCGGCAGCACCACTATCCGGCCCAACTCTCCGGTGGCGAGCAGCAGCGCGTGGCGGTGGCGCGGGCCTTCGCCGCGCGTCCGCGCATCCTCTTCGCCGACGAGCCCACGGGCAATCTCGACCGGGACACCGGACACCGCATCGTGGACCTGTTGGTGGAGCTCAATCAGGAATCCGAAACGACGCTCGTGCTGGTCACCCATGACGCGACGCTGGCCGATCGCGCCGGCCGCGTGGTGCGGCTCGAGGGCGGAAGAGTCGTCTCCGACGTGCGCAGAGACGAGCGGTGATCCCCTTTCCCGTCCTGCTGGCCTGGCGCGAAGCCCGGGCCGGCGTTCGGCGCGTGGGTCTCTACGGGCTCTCCATCGGCCTGGGTGTGGCGGCGCTGGTCTCCATCCACTCGTTCCGCCAGGACGTGTCCCGCTCGATTCGCGAGCAGTCGCGGGTGCTCATGGGTGCCGACGCCCTGTTGGAAGGCTCGCGGCCGCTGCCGGACTCGCTCACCCGGGTCGTGGACTCCCTGGCCGCTGCGGGCTACCGGGTGGCCACGGTGGTGAACGCCGTCTCCATGGTGGCGGCCCCGTCGTCGGGCGACGTGCGTCTCCTGCAGGTGCGCTCCGTGGATGGAGGATGGCCGTTCTACGGTGACCTCGTCACCGAGCCGGCCGGTGCGTGGTCGGGACTCTCCGGGTCCGGGACTGCCCTGGTGGACCCGGCGGTGCTCACGCAGCTCGAGGTGCGGGTGGGTGACACGCTGGCAGTGGGCCGGTCCCGCGTGCTCATCGCCGGTACGGTGAAGGACGTGCCCACGGACGTGGGCTTCCAGACGGCGGTGGGGCCTCGGGTGTGGCTGGGACCGGGAGCCCTGGAACGGGCGGGCCTGTTGGGCTTCGGCAGCCTGGCACGCTACGAGACCTATCTGCAGGCGCCTGCCGACGCAGACGTGGACGCGGTCCGCGAACGCTACGACAAGGTGTTCGAGGCGACGCAGATTCGCTTCGTGAGCGCCGATCGGCGCGCGCGCTCGCTCACCCGTGCCGTGGCCGATCTGAGCCGCTTTCTCGGCCTCGTGGGGTTGGGCGCGCTGCTCCTGGGGGGCCTGGGCGTGGCCAGCGCCATCCACGTCTTCGTGCGCGAGCGCCTCACCCAGGTGGCGGTACTCCGCTGCATCGGCGCGCGCCAGAACGGCCTCTTCTCCGCCTATCTGCTCCAGGCGGCGGCCCTGGGACTGGCCGGGGCGGGCGCCGGCGCCGTCCTGGGGGTCGTGGTCCAGCATCTCCTCCCGGGCCTGCTGTCGGGTGTGCTGCCGGTGGACGTG
Source organism: uncultured Gemmatimonadales bacterium (assembly GCA_963809895.1). Classification (GTDB taxonomy): domain Bacteria; phylum Gemmatimonadota; class Gemmatimonadetes; order Longimicrobiales; family Gaopeijiaceae; genus Gaopeijia. The sequence continues at coordinate 854,673 of CAWELD010000003.1, forward strand.
ACGCCCCGTATCGCCTGGGGCACGGTGGCCGGGGGCGTCGGCATCGGGCTCTGGGTGGCGACGCTCTTCGCGCTGCTCCCGCTCCTGGGCGTCCGCAACGTGCCGCCGCTGCGGGCGCTGCGGGCCGACGTGGAGGGAGATCCCCGGCGGGGTCGCGGGCTGCGGGCCCTGGTGCTGGCGGGGCTGGCCGGCTCCGTGGTGTTGCTGGCCGTGCTGGAGGCCGAATCCACCCGGCAGGGGCTCGGGTTCGCGGCGGGTCTGGCCGGTGCGACGCTGGTGCTGTGGGGTGCGGGCCTGGCGGCGGTCAAGCTGGCGCGGCGCTTCTTCCCGCGCCGCGCTCCCTATCCCGTGCGCCAGGGGTTCTCCAACCTCTTCCGTCCGCGCAATCAGACGGTGGGGGTAACGCTGGCGCTGGGCTTCGGCGCCTTCGTGGTGGCGACCCTCCTGCAGGTGCAGTCCAACCTCACCCGCGTGCTGAGCTTCGAGGACGACGGCAGCCGGCCCAATCTCCTCCTGTTCGACATCCAGGACGATCAGCGGGACCAGGTCGTGGAGCTCCTGCCGCCCACCGCCCGCGGCACGGCCGAGATCACGCCCATGGTCCCGTCGCGCCTGGTGGAGATCGACGGCAGGACCCCTGCGGAGCTGCGCGACGAGGACGGCCCCGGGCGGCCGCAGGGCTGGGCGCTCCGTCGGGAGTACCGCCACACCTGGCGCGCCGACCTCACCGACGCCGAGACCCTGGTGGCGGGATCGTGGTGGCCGGATGCGCCGCCGGCCCCTCCCGGGATGGCGCGCATTTCGGTGGAGCAGGATCTGGCCACCGATCTGGGCGTGACCGTCGGAGACACCCTGGTGTGGAGCTCGGGCGGGCTCCGGATTCCCTCGGTGGTCACCAGCCTGCGGCAGGTGGACTGGGATCGCTTCCAGACCAATTTCTTCGTGGTCTTCGAGCCCGGAGGATTGGAGGGCGCTCCGGTCACCTGGGTGGTGTTGGCCCGGCTCGAAGGCGAGGGAGCGCGGGCGGCCTTCCAGCGTCGGCTGGTGGCCGCGCTCCCCAACGTGTCCGTCCTGGACATCAGCCGGATCCAGGAGGTCGTGGAGGACATCCTGGGCAAGGTCGGTCGCGCCATCCGTTTTCTGGCGGGATTCGCCGGCGTGGCGGGGCTGGTGGTTCTGGCAGGGGCCCTGGCCACCTCCCGCCATCAACGGCTGCGGGAGGGGGCCCTGCTCAAGACGCTGGGCGCCCGCCGGCGTCAGCTCCTGGTGGTGCTCTTCACCGAGTTCCTGGCCCTGGCGAGTCTGGCCACGCTGGTGGGGGTGGTACTGGCCATGGTGGCCGCCGGCGCCCTGGTGCGACTGGGCTTCGACACTTCGTTCCGCCCCGACCTGGGCTCCGCCGTGGGCATCTGGTTGGCGGTGAGCGTCCTCACCGTGGTGACCGGGTTCCTCGGAAGTCGGGGGCTGCTCAAGCGCCGCCCTCTCCCGCTGCTCCGGGAGCTGTCGGACTGACCTGGACCCCCCTGCCGGCGCCGTCGAGGAGAATGCGGATCTCGTTTCCGGAGGTGCGGATGATGAGGACGTCGCCGTCCCGGCTCACCGTCACCGGCTGTCCGCGCACCTCCACCTGGGCCGGACCGATGGTGCCGGCGTAGCGCAGCTGGCCGGCCCGGCCGGGGGCCTCGACCACGGTGCCCCGGCCCTCCGCCCTGGACGGCAGCGGCGACACCGACGCCTCGGGCATGGGCTCCTTTCGCGAGGCACGGGTCGTCACGTCCACGGAGCGTCCGTCACGGGCCACGGTCCAACGCACACGGTCTCCGGGCTCGATGGCCGAGAAGGCCCGGCTGCCCTCGACCTTCAGGAGATCCGCACCGTTGACGGCGCGCAGCTCGTCGCCGGGCTGGAGTCCCCCGGGGGCGCCACTGCCGGGCTCCACGCCGTAGACCGTGGGGTACTCGCGGAATCGCCACAGGCCATCGCGGCTGTCGTAGGTGCATCCGTCGCACTCGAAGGCGAACCCCAGGCGCGCCCGCGGCAGGATCGGACTGGTGGCCGGGGGGGCGGGCGGCGCCGGCTGCACCGGGGCCGCGGGCTCGGCCGGAAGTGGAGGGAGGGGAGGCTCGGGACTCGGGGCCTCGGGGGCGCGCGGTGCCGGAGGCGCCGGGCGCAGATCGATGCAGGTCGCCCACGGCGTCGCCCGGATCTCCCGGAGCTCGCCGTCCCGCCGCACGCGCAGCGTCACCGGACGATCCGGGAGGAGCTCGTAGAGTCGTGCAGCGCCCTCGCGGGTGGTGATGAGATCGCCGTTCACGGCCACCAGGACATCGCCGGGACGCAGCACCGAGCTTCGTGCCACCGCGGTGATCTCGGGCTCGGTGCCGAAGCGGGCATGGACCACGGCACCGTCTGATGTACTGAAGGTGCAGTCGCGGCAGCGGATACCTGTGATGCCCAGGTTGCCGGCCACCCGTCCTTCGGTACATGCGTTCTGGGCGGCGACCGCTGCGGGAATCGCCAGGGCGAAGGCGAACAGGGTGGTGGCGAATCTATGCGTCGTGAACATGTCGTCCTCCTCCGGGACGGGCCCGGACGTGGGGTCAGAACCAGAGCGTGGAGCGTGCCGCGCGGTCGGCAGGCGAAGGAGTGGCGTTCAGGATGGCCAGGATGCGCGCCAGGCGGCCGTCGTCGGGCGACAGGCGCGCGAGCTCCGTCACCGCGGCCCGGAGCGTCGCCAGCGCCACCTCGCGACCCTGGGGATACGTGTCCGTCGCCTGCAGGGCGTTCATGGCCTCCACGTAGAGCGTGCCGGTCTGCTGGATCATGGCGGCCCGCTCTGCGGGCGTGCCGCCACGGGTGGCGTTGGCGGTCAACACGGCCTCGAGCGCCGAGCGGCCCCCCGTGTACTGCCCCACGGCGAAGCCACCGGCGAACAGAGCCACGGCAGCCGCTACGGCGGCGACCATCCAGGGTGCCCGCAGCCGGCGATGGGAGCCTCCCGGCCGAACCAGCCCCTCGCTGCGGAGCGCCGACACGACCCGGTCTTCGAGGCCTGCCGGTGGAATCAGGTCGCGGACCAACGGGTCGAGGTGAACCGGTGCCGGCTCGGGCTCCTGGGTCCGCTTCTCCGCATCGTGTCCGGATCGATCATCCTTCGGTGTCATGCGTCGTCTCCATCGCCGAGCATGCGGCGTAGCGCTCGGCGCGCGTGGAAGAGCTGGCTTCGGGAGGTCCCCACGGCGATCTCGAGTCGCTCGCTGATCTCGGGGTGGGTGTAGCCCTCCCAATCGTGCAGCAAGAGGACCGCGCGGTATCCCTCGGGGAGCGCCCGGAGGGCGTCCTCCAGGTCCATGCGCATTCCTGGATCGGTCGGCGGCATGGAGGGGGGCGGGGCGTCGGCGAGGTCGCCGTCGTCCCGGCGGCGCCGTGCCCGTCGAAAGTGCTCCCGCACCCGATTGACGGCGATTCCGGTGATCCAGGTCCGCAGCGACGAGCGCCAGGCGAACGCCGGCAGCCCCCGGACCGCACGCAGCCAGGCGTCCTGGACGACGTCGTCCACGTCGGGCCCGGGTCCACCCATCATGCGGACCACCAGGCCGTACACCGCCGGCGTGTGGCGACGATAGAGAAGGCGGAAGGCCTCCTCGTCACCGTGCTGGACGAGTCGGCTGGCCAGTCTGCGATCGCTGGCGTCGCTTCGAGGAGTCGCGTCGGTCATCGTGGTTGAGTGGCCCTGACCCCCCGGAACGTTGGTTGGCGAGGATCAGGCCTCGGGCAGATCCTCGTCGGAGACCTGTAGCACCGGCTGGTGGTGGCAGGATTCGCAGTCCAGGGAGAGAGGCGAGCGGAGCCGTGTGGGGCCGGGGAGGCTCAACGCCGCGCCGCAACGCGGGCAGCGGGCATCGAGGCCCACGAGGGTGAAGCGCTCCAGCCACCTGCGACGCCCGAGAACCGCTCCCCCGATCATGGCGCCGGCCGCCCACGGCACGTGAGGAGGAACCAGGGCCGCCACCGGTGCCAGGGCGAGTCCACCCCCCACCAGGGGCAGGGCCCGGGTGACGCGCCAGCGCGTGCTGCGTGGTTTGAGCGTGACAACGGCGTCGGTCGCTTCGTGTCCGAACAGAGTCACGCGGGCAGGCACGGTCACGGTAGCTTGGGTTGGTTCGGACACGTCTCGATCCGGGCAAAAGCGCAGAAACAGATGTCGCCAGGGCGGCCTCGGGAATATATCTTCCGAGGCCGTTCGCCCAAACGTTGCCACGGATCGCCGTCCTGTCCGCCCGCACCGAGGCTCTCCCACGGTCGTGACGCCTACTCCCGCATCCGAATCCACGGCCCGCGGCGGGCCTCGGCCCGTCCTGGCACGGGAGTTCACGCAGTTCCTGCTGGAGCTCGCCATCGGGGTGCATCGGTACGCCGTCTATCCCCCGGGCCATCCGTCTCTGGAGCCCATGGCCGACGCCGTGACCGAGCTCCTGGAGGAGCTGCTGCGCGATCGGGCCGTACTTCGCATCGGTGTCGGACGTCGCGAGCTCCTGCTCGAGGGCGGCAGCACGGACCCGGGGCACCCGGTCCTGGGCGACCTGGCCCACCGACTTCATCACCGACAGATCAGCGGCGTCAGCTTCGCCCACGGCATCCGCCCGACGGAGGTCGAGGGATTGCTGGAGACGCTGGGGCGCGAGATGGACGCCGAGGCGGTTCCCCTCGGCCTCCGGCCCGTCGAGGAGATCCCGTCGTGGCCCCACGTCCGCATCCATCCTCTGGGGATGGAACGGCTGGGTGTGGCGGACGAACCGGGCTTCGGCGGCGCGCGAGCGCTGGACCTCTGGATGAGCCTGGCCGGGCTGGTGCTGCGCGAGGAAGCGATGGATGCCGACCAGGCTTCCGACGCCCGCATCGTGGCCGCGCGGCTCACGGAAGGCCCAGCGGACGAAGCCGTGGAGCGCGAGGTGGCGGATCACCTGGCGCAACTGGCCGCCGAGCTGCGTGCCACCTCCGGTCCGGAGACGGAGAAGGTCCGCGACAAGGTGGCGGTTCTCCTGGAGCATCTCGATCGCGAGGTGCTGGACAGGATCATCGCCATGGGCGGTGACGTCGCGCGGCGCCAGGCCCTGCTACGCGACGTGAACCACAGCCTTCCCATGGACGCTGTGCTGCGGGTCATGGAGTCCGCGGCTCGTACCGGCGGCCAGACCATCTCGCATTCCATGGCCCGCTTGCTGAGCAAGCTCTCGGTGCACGCCCCGGCGCCCGGCGCATCGGCCGGCGGGCCCGACCGTGTCGCGGGATGGTCGCCTGCGGGAGCGGGATTGCGCGACATCGTGGACCATCTGCTGGAGGACTGGGATCTCGACGACCCCAATCCCGACCGTTACACCGCCGTGCTGGACAGCATGGCGCGGGCGGCCCCGCTGCTCCGCGAGCGGGCCGACGCCGAAGACGCGGCCGGGACCGCTCTGCCGGGAGCCGCACGCATCGTCCGCACCGCCCTGGAGGCGGGGGCATTCGGGACGACGGTGAAGCGGGCGATCCTCGACCTGATCGACCGGGGAGAGGCCGGCGAACTGGTGGAGCTGCTCCGGGAGTCCGGTGAGGAAGATCCGACGGCGGCGCGCATGCTGGATTTCCTGACCGAGCCGGAGCAGCTCCACCGGATCCTGGCGCGAGAGGACGTGGAGGAGCAAGCCCTGAGCGCCCTGGTGGTGCGGAGCGGCGAGGACTCCATCGAGCCTCTCATGGACGTTCTGGTGGAGTCGGAGTCGCGCTCGCTGCGCCGCAAGGTCTTCGACGTGTTGGCGGGGCTGGGGCCCCGGGTGGCCGAGAAGGCTCTGGAGCGGCTCGAGGACCGGCGCTGGTTCGTGCAACGGAACATGCTCGCGCTCCTCAACCACCTGGAGGGGCTGCCCCGGGGCTTCGATCCGCTCTGGTTCACGGACCACGGGGACTACCGGGTGCGTCGCGAGGCGTTTCCGCTGGCGCTGCGCGACGGCGCATCGCGGGACCGCGCGTTGTCGTTGGCGCTCTCGGATCGTGACGAGCGTCTGGTACGCATGGCCCTGCTCGAGCTGCGCGACGGTGTGCCGGAGGCTCTGGTGCCGACGCTGGTGAGCCGGGTGCTCGAGGCCGAGCGCACCGACGAGATCCGGGCGTTGGGTGTGCGCACGGTCCGGTACAGCGAGTCGGTGCTGGTCCGTGACGCGCTTGTGGGGCTCGCCGCGCCTGGACGCTCGCTCTTCGGACGGCCGCGCCTGGGGGCGCCGTCGGCCTCCGTGCTCTCCGCCCTCGAGGTGTTGGATGCTCGCTGGCGCTGGGACCGCGCGGCGCTGGCGGTACTGGACCAGGCCCGTCGCAGCCGGGACCCGGCCATCCGCCGGGCCGTGGGGAGTCAGGAGCGATGAGCGAAGCCGCCGAATTCCTCGTCTCGCTGTCCCAGGCCGTGAGCAACATGGGACTCTATCCGGCGGAGCACCCGGCCCGTCAGAAGGCCGTGCAGCGCTCCTGGGAGAAGCTGCAGCGCTTCCAGGAGGCGCATCCCACGGCGCAGTTCAGCTTCCTGGAAGAGTTGACCGTGCTCGGGCGGCGACCGGTGCGCCCCCTCCATCAGTGGGAATGGGGTGAGCGGTTGTGGAGCGTGGGCATTCAGCGCCTGGAGATCACGGGTCCGGTCTCCCGCGACGACCTGGAGACCTTCCTGAGCGAGATCCTGCGGCGCCTGTCCGGCCTTCCCGCCGAGACCGCCCAGGCCCGCCACGCGCAGATGACCCATCTGCGCTTCGGAGCGCTGGGGACCGGGGCCGGCGGCGAGGAGGCGGATCGCGAAGGCGAGGGGCGCCTGGTGACCTTCTCCCTGGCCGAAGAGATGGAGGCCGTGGACTGGCTCCACCAGGAGGTGCGCCAGGGGCGCCCGCTCCACCTGGTGGAGGCGGAGACAGTGGTACGATCGTTGGCGCTGGCGATGCACGGGGACCAGGACTACCTGATTCCGCTGCTCCGACTCAAGGATTTCGACCAGTACACCACCACCCACGCCATGAACGTCGCGGTCCTCTCCATGGCGCTTGCAGAGCATATCGGGGTGGGGGATTCCGAGGTGCGTGCCTTCGGGTTCGCCGGTCTCCTCCACGACCTGGGCAAGGTCACCGTTCCCGACGAGATCCTGCACAAGCCGGGCCGGCTCACCGACTCGGAGCGCGAGGTCATGGAAGGCCACCCCCGCGAGGGTGCGCGCCTGATCCTGAGCTCCGAGGAGAACCTGGACCTGGCCGCGGTGGTGGCCTTCGAGCACCACATCAGGCTCGACGGTAGCGGCTATCCCCGCACGGCCCACCCGCGCCGGTGCCATCAGGCCTCGGATCTCGTCCACGTGTGCGACGTCTTCGACGCCCTGCGGACCCACCGGCCCTACCGGGACGCCTGGGAGCTGGCACGAGTACTTCAGTACATCGAGCGCGGCGCGGGACGTGAGTTCGATGCGGATCTGGCCCAGGCGTTCGTGCGCATGATGCGGGCCATGACCGGCCGCGTGGCCGAGGTGGAGGACCGGGACGAGCCCCTCCTGGTGGCGGGACCCGAAGGCTCCGGTCTCATGCCCCGTCCGGCAACGGGGCCATCGTCAGCCGCCGGCAGCGGCGAAGGCGCGTAGCCGCTCGGCTGCCCGCTCCAGCGTCTCGAGCCGCTTGCAGAAGGCGAAGCGCACCAGCGAGCGGCCACGATCCGCCTCCGAGAAGAAGCTCGACCCGGGGACCGGCGCGACGCCGCCCTCCCGGGCCAGGCGACGGCTGAAGGACGTGTCGTCCTCGTCGGACAGTGCCGAGAAGTCGGCCAACACGTAGTAGGCCCCCTGGGGGGGACGGGCCCCGAAGCCCGCGGCCGTGAGGCCCTGCATGAGCACGTCACGCCGGGCCCGATACTCGTTTCGCATGGTCTCGTAGTAGTCCGGCCCGAGTTGCTCGAAGGCCGTGGCCACCGCTTCCTGCAGCGGCGCCGGCGCACCCACGGTGAGAAAGTCGTGGACCTTGCGAATGGCGTTCGTGAGCTCTGCCGGGGCTACCACGGTGCCCACCCGCCATCCGGTGACGGCGAAGGTCTTGGAGGCGCCACTGACGGTCACGGTGCGCTCGGCCATGCCCGGAAGCGTCGCCAGCGGGACGTGGCGCCCCTCGTACAGGATGTACTCGTAGATCTCGTCGGTGACGGCGATGACATCGTGCCGGCGACAGACCCGTGCCACCGCCTCCAGCTCGTCGCGGTCGAACACCCGCCCGGTGGGGTTGTTGGGGGTGTTCAGCACGATGGCTTTCGTGCGCCCGCTCACGAGACTCTCGAGTCGGGCGCCGTCCAGCCGGTACGCCGGGGGCTCGAGGGTGAGAAAGACCGGGCGGGCGCCGCACAGCACCGCGTCGGGACCGTAGTTCTCGTAGAAGGGCTCGGGCACCACGACCTCGTCGCCCGGGTCCACCAGCGCCATGAGCACGGCGGCCATGGCTTCGGTGGCCCCGCACGTCACCACGATGTCCCGCTCCGGATCCACCGCCATGCCGTAGCGCTCCGCGTACCGGTCCGCCAGCGCCCGGCGCAGGCGTGGCGCGCCCCAGGTGATGGCGTACTGGTTCACGTCGCCCCGGATGGCGGCACAGGCGGCCTCCTTGATGACCGCCGGAGCCGGAAAATCGGGAAAGCCCTGGGCCAGGTTGATGGCGTCGTGCTCCCGGGCGACCCGCGTCATCTCGCGAATCACCGATTCCGTGAAGGTGTCTGTGCGGGCGGCGACGGAGGGGGTCAAGGCGGCTCCTCGGGTAGGCGGGTCGAGTGGGGGAGTCTGGGGGAGGGCGCACGGCCGTGCAACGGGCACCTCGCCGGGGTCGTGGTGGGTAGCCCCGCACCCCTCGTCGCACGTACCTTGCCTCGCTCTGGACTCCCCGCGCCTCCAACCAGGTCCATCGACGTGCGTGTGGAATTGCCCCTGCTGGCGCCCCTGGTCCTGGCGGCGCATCTGGTGCTCGCCGGGCCGCTGGCGGCGCAAGCGCCTTTGACCGTGGAGGCCCGCGGGGGCATCCTGGCTCCGATCGGGGGATTCCGGACGGGTCCGGAACGGGGCGGGGCCCTGGGGTCGGGCGCTTCGTTCGGCGTCCAGTTCGCGCTGGAGAGGAGCGATGGGCGCCACCTGTACCTGGGGTTCAGCCAGCATCGGGTGGACTGCGGTGACGACGGATGCGGTGGTGAGGGGTTGTACGTGTCGACGGCGTGGGACGGCGGGCTGCGCTGGGACCTGGGGTCCGGTGCATCGGTGCCCTGGATCCGCCTCGGGGTCACCATTCCCCGGGTGGAGCGGGACCGCCCGGCGCCCGACGACGCGGACGTGAGCGAGCTCGGATTCGGCGGTGAGGCGGGCTTCGGCGTGCGCTTCGGGATCCAGGGTCGCTTCTATCTGAGTCCCGGGGTCCGTTTCGGCGCCGCCAACACCGGACTCCCGGACGGCACGCTGCTCCGCATGCGGTATCTGGTTGCGGACCTGGGTGTGGTGGTGGGGTTCTAATCCCCTCAGGAGGGATCACCGATGACGATGCGCTCGATCCGCAGGTGCTTCCGGCTGACGGTTCTCCTTCTGTCGCTCCTGCTCTCGACGCTACCCGCTCGGCTCGGTGCCGAGGTGGTGCGCGTGGTGATCGACCGGCGCGAGGTGGTCCTCGACGGCCGTGCCTTCGGCGACGCCGGCGCGTACGAGAAGCTCGTGGGACGTATCTACTTCGCCTTCGATCCCGACAACCCGGCCAACGCCCGGGTGGTGGATCTGGACCTCGCGGTCCGCAACGCCGAGGGCAGGGTGGAGGCCTGGTCCGACTTCATGGTCCTGCAGCCGGTGGACCCGGAAAAGCGCCGGGGCGTGGCGTGGTTCGAGGTTCCCAATCGCGGCGGCAAGGCATCGCTCCGTTACTTCGACAACGCGACGCGCGGCGCCCTCGATCCCACCGCTCCCGAGGATTTCGGTGACGGCCTGCTGATGCGTCAGGGTCTCACGCTCATCTGGGTCGGATGGCAGTGGGACGTGCCCGATCGCGAGGGGCTGCTGCGCCTGCACGCACCGCTGGCCCGGGCGCCGGGCGGCGAGTCCATCGAAGGCCTGGTACGCTCGGATTGGACGGTGGACGCCGATACCGACGTGCTGGATCTCGGCCACCGCGGCCAGCGGCCGTTCTTTCCGGCCGACCCCGAGAGCGGCGAGCACGTCCTCACCGTGCGGGACGGTCGCGAAGCCCCTCGCCGGGTCGTGGACCGGTCGCGGTGGCGTTTCGTCGCGCCGGAGGCCGGGTCGGACAGCACGCGTTTCACCGCGATTCGACTGGAGGGGGGATTCGAGGCCGGCCACATCTACGAGCTGGTGTACCGGGCGCAGGATCCCCGCGTGGGAGGCCTGGGCCTGGCGGCCATCCGCGATGCCATGGCCTACGCCAAGTACGACCTCCACAGCGAGTTCCCCGCGCGAACGGGGATCGCGTTCGGCGTGTCCCAGACCGGTCGCTTCCTCCGGCACTTCCTCTACCAGGGCTTCAACGTCGACGAACGTGGACACAAGGTCTTCGACGGCATGTTGATCCACACCGCCGGGGCGGGGCGGGGGAGCTTCAACCACCGCTTCGGCCAGCCCAGCCGTGATGCGCACCGCTACTCGGCCTTCTTCTATCCCACCGACATCTTCCCCTTCACCAGCCGTCCGGAGGCCGATCCCATCACCGGTCGGACCGAGGGGCTGTGGGACGCGCTGCCCGACGACATGCGTCCTCGTGTCATGGTCACCAACACCGGCTACGAATACTGGGGTCGCGCGGCGTCGCTCATCCACACGTCGGTGGACGGCTTCCAGGACGTCTCGCCCCTGCCCGGGGAGCGCATCTACCACCTGTCGGGGGGCCAGCACTTCGTCGGAGGATTTCCTCCGGACTCGGCAGCGCGGCTTCCTGGAGCCGATGCCTGGTTCGGCGACCCCGTGGACTTCCTGTTCACGCTGCGCGCCCTGGCCATGGACCTGGTGCGCTGGGTGGACGAGGATGTCGAGCCACCCCCCTCGGTGCTGCCGCGCGTCGCCGAGGGAACCCTGGTGAGCCCGCTGGGGCTGGCGTTCCCGATCGTCCCCGGCGTGGTCCCACCCCAGGTCTCGCACCTGGCGTACCGCGCCGACTACGGTCCCCGCTTCCGCGACCAGGGGATCGTCGACAAGCAGCCCCCGGAGCTGGGCCCGGCCTTCAGCTCGCAGGTGCCGCAGGTCGACGGGCTCGGCAACGAGCTCGGCGGAGTACGGGGGGTCGAGCTGAGGGTTCCCGTGGCCACCTACGCTCCCTGGGCGCTTCGCATCGGGCTGCCGGGCCCACAGGACGAGCTGCGCGACTTCGTGGGCACCTTCATCCCACTGCCCCTGACCGAGGCGGAGCGGAAGGCGGCGGGTGACTCACGACCCAGCATCCAACATCTTTACGGGAGCCGGGAGTCCTACATGCGTCGGGTCGAAGTCGCCCTGGCGGACCTGACCCGGGAGCGCTTCCTCCTCGCCGAGGACGCGCCTCGCGCCCGGGCGTGGGCCGAGCGACTGTGGGATTGGGTGGTGGCGCGGTAGCCACGGCCCCTCACATGCGGAACAGGTAGCTCAGCTTGAGGAACAGCCCGTCTTCCACGGGATCCAGTCGGCTCAGGTCGTAGCTGCGGGCGCCCTGCTCGAGGCGGGTATAGCCCACGTAGAAGATGGTGCCCGGGCCGGGCTCGTACTGGAGAAGCGCCTGTCCCTGGAACTCTCCCGACTCCCGCGCGTCCTGCGCCTCGCCCCCGACCACCAGCGCTGCGCCCGTGACCGGATCGATGAGCGCCGAACGCTCCTCCAGCGAGTACTGGCCCAGGAGTCGCGCCGACAGGGCCCGGCTGAACTGGTACTGCAGGTTCAGGCGGCTCACCTGTGCGGTACTGAAGAGCGATCCGTCGCGGTGGCGCTCGATCCGCGACCAGGTGTAGTTGAACGAGAGCGACAGGGCGTTGGTGGGTCGCACGGTGAGACTCGGCGCGAGCTGGACCTCGAATCCCCGGGAGGCCTCGGCGTAGATGGGGAGCTCGCGAAGATAGAAGCGGCCGTTCAGGTTGAGGGCGTCGGTGATGCGCATGCGGGGGAGCACCGCGAACGCCTTCATGTTCCTGAGCGATGGCGGAAGCACGAAGGGGCCGAGCGAGCCGTCCGCGGCGGAGACCTGGTAGCCGGTGTAGTCCTCGGGGCGGAAGCGGAAGTACCCGTTCCGGAGGACGAACGTGAGCGTGCGATCGCCCCGCAAGGACAGGCTGGGCTGCAACTCGATCTCGTGCTCCAGCGGGCGGCGCCCCGCCCACAGGCCCTCGTGCGTGAAGTAGTTGTCCACGCGCAACTCGCCGCTCCAGCGCTCCAGAAAGGCTCCGGGCGTGCCGAAGCCGGTGTAGCGCACCTGTCCCTGAAGCTGGGCGTCGCCCACGCGCTGGATGAAGCCCGACCGGGTGCGAAAGCCCGGATTCACGTCGTTGAGCTGCGCCTCCCAGGACAGGTTCCGGCCGCTGCGCTCCACCTGAGCGAAGAGGAGCGGCCGCCCCCGTCGAGGCCCGTCGCCCGCGCCCGTGTCGTCCCAGCTGGAGGCGAGCTGGGTGGTGACGGTGTACCGCCCCAGCAGGAGACGTGCATCACCGGCCAGCACGCGATTGTAGGCGCTTCCGGCGCTGCGGTCGGTGTAGACGACGCCCACCGACGAGCCCGTCCCCACGTCCCTCCGCACCCGCACGATGTTGAAGAAGGCGTCGTCCAGCGTCGGGGAGGCGTCGCGGGCTCCCAGGTATCCGACCTGGAACGCACCCACCTTGCCGGTGAGCTTGGCGCCCCCGTCCGGGTCCACGATCTGGCGCGTGTAGACCAGGTTCTGGGGCATCTGGAAGATCTCGGTGCCTTCCAGGAAGAAGGGCCGCTTCTCGGGAAAGAAGAGGGCGAAGCGCTCGTTCACCGTGATGCGGTTCGCGTCGGCCTCGATCTGCGAGAAGTCCGGGTTGACGGTGGCGTCCAGCGTGAGGTTGCGCGTCACCCCGTAGCGGAGGTTGAGCCCGTAGTCGTCCCGCAGGGACTCGTGGTGGAACGACCCGTCGTCCCGCAGCGCACCCGTGCGGCGGCCGGTGACCACCGGGTTGACCTCCACCAGCCGGCGTGGATGCAGATCCCGGAGCCCGGTGAGGCGGCCGCTCTGCGCGAGGGTGCTGGGTACGTCCTGGGTGAGGGGCGCCCAGGACTGCTTGAATCCGGTGCGCTTGACCTCGCGAGCGATGTTGAATCCCCAGCTCTGGGTCGGGATCTCGCGAAAGCGGAGCGAAACGTAGGGGATCCGGATCTCGGCCACCCATCCACGGGCCGTCACCCGGCCCTGGCTCTCCCAGATGAAGTCCGGATTGAAGTCGATGGACACCCCGCTGCTGCTCCCCGATCCTCTCCTCAGTCCCTCGATCCAGAGGCCGTCGGTCTGGATGCCGAGCGGGTTGACGTAGAACACGTACGCCTGACGCTGGTCGTCGAAGGTGTCCAGCATGAGACGGATCCAGTCGTCGTTGAAGGCCGATCGGTCCCGCTCGCCGAGGCGGGCGAGGATGCGGTCCGGATCGACGTCCAGCGCCTCGACGCCGAAATAGATGGCTCGCGGCCCGTAGAAGACGTGGACCCGGGTCTCCTGCGACGCGCGCACGCCCTCGACGGGCTCGTACTGGGTGAAGCCGTCCAGCACGGCCGCCTCGGCCCAGGCCGGCTCGTCCAGGACACCGTCGATCTGGATGGAAGCGTCGGCCACCCGGGGGACCGGGACGTCGAGCTGGCCGTCGCGTCCGGAATAGCTCTGCGGCGTCGTCTGGAGGACGGCGGCGAGAGCCAGAATCGGGATCATCACGGGGCTCAGGCCAGCTCCGCCTCGCGTCCGGCGCTGCCACTGGCGGCCGGCTGGGGAACCAGGGTGGCGTAGATCTCCTCCAGGCGGGGGAGCACGCTCTCGAAGGCTGCCGCCACCGCCGGGTCGAACTGGGTCCCGGAGCGCTCCCGGATGAGGGCGACGGCCTCGTCCCAGCTCCGCGCCGGCCGATAGGCTCTGGGGCTCGTCATGGCATCGAGGGCATCCGCGAGGCCCACCACGCGGGCCGCCAGCGGGATGGTCTCGCCCGCCAGGGTGTCGGGATAGCCGCTCCCGTCCCAGGACTCGTGGTGCCACCCCACCACCGCGAGGATGAGGTCGTCGTCCAGCAGGGGTTCGAGGATGCGGCGCCCTACCTTGGGATGCGCCTTCACGGCGGCGAATTCCTCGCCCGTGAGGTCCGAGTCCTTGTTGAGCACGACGTCGGGCACGCCGATCTTGCCCACGTCGTGAAGCTCACAGGCCAGTTGCAGCGATGCCCGGTCCAGGAGCTCTCCGTCGGAGTCCACGGCATCGGCCAGCACCGCGGCGTAGGCTCCGACGCGCTCCGAGTGCCCGGCGGTGTAGGGATCCCGGGCCTCCACCGCGCGCACGAGCGCCCGAGCGCCCTTGAGGACCGCCTCGCGGACCAGCACGTCGCGCGCCTCGGCGGCCGGATCCTCCGGCGGGCGCTGAGCCCGCTCGGACAGCGACCGGTCCCGACGAGCCAGCGCATCGACCAGATGAGCGCGCAGCTCAGGCATCCCGAAGGGCTTGAAGAGATAGCGGTCGGCGCCCGCGTTCAGGGCGTCGGCGGCGACCTGGGCGTCCTGCAGGCCGGTGATGACGATGACCTGGGTCGCCGGCCAACGCGACTTCACCGCCGACACCATCTCGTTGCCGCCGGCGCCCGGGAGCCGGATGTCGGTGATGACGGCGTCGAACTCCTCCTTCAGCGCCCGCACGCCCAACGGAACCGAGGCCGCCTGGGTGACCTCGAATCCCTCGCGCTCGAGATAGGTGGACAGCAGCTCCCGCACCTGCTGGTCGTCCTCGACGATGAGCATCTTGCGTCCGTTGCCGAACCCGGTGATCTGGTGGGGCAGCGGCGCGCCCGGCGCGGCCGCGCGCCGCGGATCCTTCTTCGGCGCGGCCACCCGACGCTCGGTCGACCCACCGGGCTGAGCTTCCATCTGATCCATCCCGCCGCGACCGAAGATGCGCACGCAGTTGCGGCCCTGGCGCTTGGCCTCGTAGAGCGCGTGGTCCGCCGCGGCCAGCAGCTCGTCCGGCGAATGCATGCTGGGGTGGTAGGCGGCCACGCCTGCGCTCACGGTGAGGGGGCCGTCGCCGAGGTTGAGGGCCCTCAGCGCCATGCGGACCCGATCGGCGAAGATGGCCGCGCCGTCGGGGTCGGAGCCGGCCAGCACGCTCACGAACTCCTCGCCGCCGAAACGGGAGGACAGGTTCATGCGTCGGGTGGTGCGCGCCAACACCTGGGCGAAGGCCTCCAGCGCCTCGTCGCCGGCCTGATGGCCGTAGCTGTCGTTGTAGAGCTTGAACTGGTCCAGGTCGAAAAGCACGACCGCCAGGAGCCGTCCGCGCTGGGCCGCCGCGAACTCGTTCTCCAGGAAGACCCGTGCGTGACGTCGATTGGGCAGGTGCGTGAGGAGGTCCGTGAAGGCCATGTCCTCGACGACGTTGCGATCCCGATGCAGCACCTCGGCCAGCCAGCCGATCCCGAGCGAGATGACGAGGTAGGCGACGGCCACGACCAGCAGCATATCGGGCACCTGGCGCCCCATCCACAGCGACACCGCCTGCGTGCAGGAGAGCGTGGCCATGCCGGCAGCCAGGGCCGTGGCCACGCCGCGCCAGCCACGGTAGTAGGCCAGCAGGAAGGCCGGCAGCAACGCCAGCAGCCAGAGGAACGGCGCGTACTCTCGCAGGACGTCGGGAACGATGAACGCGCCCAGGGCCGGAATGGCCAGGGCCGCAAGAGAGACGGCCAGGGCCCGTGGCGGCACCTGGCGAGAACGCGAGTCGGGGCGGGTCATGCTTCGAAGTTGCCCCTCGTTCGCCTCCCGGGTCAAGCAGATTGAAACAAGTGTTTCCCACCGCCTCGGGAGCCCGGGTCGAGAGTGGCCTCCATGCGCAGCCCGTCCGCGCCGTCGGCGTAGTAGCCCGGAAGCGAGGCCACCGCACGAAATCCCGCGGTCCGGTAGAGCGAAAGGGCCACCTCGTTCGTGTCGCGAACCTCGAGCCGCACGCGCCGGGCTCCGTGGCGCCGGGCGGCGGCGAGCACGGCTGCCAGCAGGGCCCGGCCCACACCGCGTCCCCTGGCCTCGGGAGCCACCGCCAGCGAATAGAGCCTCGCCACCTCCGATCCCGACCGGAAGAGCACCACCGCGGCTCCTCCGAGGCCCTGCAGCGCAGGGGCGGTGGCGAGCAGTACTCGCGCGTGGGCCCGCGTGAGGAGATGGCGCCAGGCCCGGCGGGAGATGCGGTCCACGGGAAAGGCGCGGTCCTCCAGGTCCACCAGGTCGTCCAGGTCGTCGGCGGTGGCGCAGCGGATGATGAGGGGCGGCGATTCCATGTCCGTCAGGGTAGCGGCGACCGCAGCCCTCGTCCACGGCCGGAGGCCTCTCTGGACGCGACGCCGGTGCCGGCGCATGTTGCCGCGTGCCGGACCGCCAACCCTCCTCCCTCCCTCCCATCCACGCTCGCCATGCGCCGTCCCTCGCTGGTCGCCACCGCCCTGTGCCTGCCGGTCTTCGTGGCCGCCTGCCGGGATCGAGCACCGGACGGCAACCTTCAGGGCGCCGTGTCGGTTCCGGGGCAGCGTGCCCGGGAGGTCGTAGAGAACCTCGTGGACAGTCTGGGCCGGTCTCACGAGGCGGAGATCTCCGTGTACTACCGGAGTCCGGAGAGGGGGGACTCCATCCTGATCAGGCCGGACGTGCGCATGCACGCCGCCAGCACCATGAAGGTGCCGGTGCTCCTGCAGCTCTACCTGGACCAGGAGGCCGGACGGCTGGACCTGGACGACTCCCTGATCGTGGGGACCACCTTCCGTTCCATCGTCGACGGCTCGCGCTACGAGCTCGATCGGGGATCCGACTCGGACAGCACCCTGTACGTCCGGGCCGGACAGAAGGTGGCCTTGCGTGAGCTGGCGGATCTCATGATCACCCGCTCGAGCAACCTGGCCACCAACCTGCTGATCCGTGAGGTGGACGCCGGGCGCGTCACCGCCACCATGCGCCGGCTGGGCGCCGATTCCATGGAGGTACTGCGAGGCGTGGAGGACATCCCGGCGTTCGAGGCGGGCCTCAACAACACGACCACCGCCCGCGATCTCGGCGTCCTGTTCCGGGCGCTGATCACGGGCACGGTGGCCTCGGACGCCTCCCGTCAGGAGATGCTCGCCATCCTGGAGCGCCAGCGGTTCAGGGACAAGATCCCGGCAGGGCTCCCGGCTGGGGTCCGCGTGGCGAACAAGACGGGCTGGATCACCGGGATCAGCCACGACGCGGCCGTGGTGTATCCGCCCGCCGATCCCCCCTACGTGTTGGTGGTGCTCACCCGTGGTATCCAGGACCAGGACGAGGCCGCGGGGGTCGTCGCGGAGGTGTCGCGGCAGGTGTGGCGCTACCACACCCGTGTCTCGTGAACGCCCTGGGTCCGGTTCTGGCCATGGGGTCTGCGCCGGGCGGCGGCGCGGGCATGGTGGCGGCGACGGAGCTGACGGTGGACCAGCACGGCGTCGTGGGCGATCGCTACCGCGACGGGGAAGGACGCTGGTCGTCCCATCGGACCAGTCCGCTGACGCTTGTGGCCGCAGGCGATGTCGGCGTGGCCGCGCGAGAGCTGGGCGTCCAGCTCGATCCGCTGGCGCTGCGACGGAACGTGGTGCTGGACGGACGGAACGTCGCCGACCTGGTGGGGACGCGCTTCCGCCTCGGTGAGGTCCTGCTCCGGGGTGAGCGCGTGTGCGCGCCCTGCCGCTACCTGGAGGAGCTGCTCGGAATCCCCGGACTGAAGGACGCGCTGGGCGAAGGGCGCGGGGGGTTGCGGGCCACCGTACTGACGCCGGGCCGCATCCGGATCGGCGACCGCGTGGAGCCCTCGCCCACGGATAATTCTACAGATGTAGTTGACAACGGTGGGTGCGTGGTAGCAACGTAGGGAGCGCACCCGTCGTAACTAGGTGTGGTCCCCGCAATGGGAGAGGCGACGGTGGTTGTCATCTGGATGGTCTACGCCGTGACCGTGACCGGCCTCGTGGCCGGCGCGGCCCATCTGTTGGAGCGAGAAGCGCGTGCTCGCGGGCGGTCCGGTCGCTGGATCTGGGCCGTGGCCCTCGCGGTGTCGTGCGCGGCCTTGCCCTCGTCCTGGCTGTGGGCCGGTCGTGCCCCGGTGGCGGCGCCCGACCTCCAGACCATTCCCGTCGTGCCCATCCCGGGATTCGTTCCCGGTGTCGTCGCCGGCCTCGGCCGTGTGGCGAGCCCCTGGGCGCGTCTCCTGGATGCTCCGATCCTGGGGCTCTGGGGACTCGCGTCGGGCCTTCTCCTGATCGGGTTCCTGGTCTCGGCCGTTCGCCTGGCGCGACAGGCCCACCGATGGCGTCAGGCTCGACTCCACGGGGTCGACGTGCGAATCTCGCACGGCACGGGACCGGCGGTGGTGGGAATCCTCCGCCCTCGCATCGTGCTTCCGTCCTGGGTGCAGGAGATCCCCGGGTCGGACGTGAGGCTGATTCTCCGGCACGAGCTGGAACACCTGAAGGCACGTGACCCGCTGGTGATGTTCGGAGCGTTCCTGTTGACCGTGCTGTTTCCCTGGAATCCCGTGCTGTGGTGGCAGCTCGGCCGCATGCGGGCCGCGGTGGAGTTGGACTGTGACCGCCGGGTGGTACGGGGGCGCTCGCGGGTCCGGCAGCGACGCTACGGAGAGCTCCTCATGACCGTGGGATCCCGGGTCGTGGCGGGTGCGCATCGACCTGCGCTGGCGGCGTTCGCCGAGCGCACCACCTCTCTGGAACGGAGGATACGCACCATGCTCGCTCGCGGAACCCGACCCTCGCTGAAGGGACTCGTGCTCGGTGGCAGCCTCGCCGCGCTCCTCCTGGCCGGTGCCTGCCTCGTACCGTCGCCGGACCGGAACGCGGACACGACGGCGCCCGACCTGGACACGGACGCGGTCCCGGCTTCGCAAGACGAGTTCACACCCTTTACGCAGGCTCCTCAACTCCTGAATCCCGAAGAGGTCCGGCGCGCTCTGGCCGACGCCTACCCCGACGACCTGCGAGACGAAGGCGTCACCGGCGCGACCATGCTGTGGCTCTATGTGACCACGGAGGGCAGGGTGTCCGATCTGCGGGTGGACCGCTCCTCGGGCTCCACGGCGTTGGACCGGGCCGCCATGAGCGTGGCCGACGTGATGCGTTACGCCCCGGCGCTCAACAGGGACCAGCCGGTGGCGGTGTGGGTCGAAGTGCCCCTGTCGTTCATTCCCGAGAGTCCGGTGGACGCCACGCCGGTGGAGCCGTCGGTTCGGTCCACCGTCGACATTGCCGATGGGCCGGTGTTCACCCCGTACACCGTCGGTCCCGAGATCACCAACCGTCTCGAGGTGCAGCGAGCGCTGGAGAGCGAGTATCCGCCGCTGCTGAGAGACGCCGGCATCGGGGGCACCACCAAGATCTGGTTCTTCATCGACGAGCAGGGTCAGGTGCGGGCCACCCGCATCGCCGAATCCAGCGGCAGCGATCCGCTGGACGACGCGGCCCTCGAGGTGGCCGGCATGATCTCCTTCACGCCGGCGAAGAACAGGGATAAGCCCGTGCCCGTGTGGGTGAGCTTCCCCATCACCTTCCAGGTGCGGTAGCGCGTGTAGCCGCGCCTGCTGATCCCAGGTGAGGGCGCCGTTGGCGCCGGTGCGGCCCGGGGCCCGGAGTGGGTCCCGGGCCGTCGTCCGTTAAACGATTAGCTTGCCCTCGGCCCGAAGTTGAAGACAACTTTAGGGTCATGCAGGGTCGCGGACAGCCCTTCCTCTCCCTCCCCGAACGTCCGAGGACCCCGATGGCCAGCGAGAAGGAGCGGACGGTGGAGCAGCGGCTCCGCGCGGCCGTGGAGTCGGCACCCAGCGGCCTGGTGATGGTCGACGGGGACGGCAGGATCGTCCTCGTGAACCGTGAGATCGAGCGGCTGTTCGGCTATTCGCGCGAAGAGATTCTGGGTCGCTCCATCGAGCTCCTGGTTCCCGAGCCCCTTCGGGGCCCCCATGTGGACTTCCGGCACGACTTTCTCGCCGATCCCCGGGTGCGCGCCATGGGAGCGGGGCGCGACCTCTACGGGCAACGCAAGGACGGATCGGAGGTCCCCGTGGAGATCGGACTCACTCCGGTAGCCACCGAGGAGGGCCTGTTCGTGCTCGCGTCGGTGGTGGATATCCGGGCGCGCAAACAGGCGGAAGCGCGCTTCCGAGCGGCCGTGGAATCGTCCCCAAACGGGATGGTGATGGTCGACGAGCGCGGCCGGATCATCCTCGTGAACCGCGAGGTCGAGCGCATGTTCGGCTACGAGCGTTCCGAGTTGCTGGGGCGCTCCATCGAGATACTGGTGCCCGAGCGCTTTCGCGACGGCCATCCCGCCTTCCGGAGGGGCTTCTACGCGGACCCCCGCTCCCGTGCCATGGGCGCCGGGCGCGATCTCTTCGGACTGCGCAAAGACGGGTCCGAGATCCCGGTGGAGATCGGACTGAATCCCATCGAGACCGACGAGGGCCTGGTGGTCCTCAGCTCCATCGTGGACATCAGCGCCCGCAAGTCCGCCGAGGAAGAGCGGCAGCGGCTCGAGCAGCAGCTGCGGCAGGCGCAGAAGATGGAAGCGGTGGGTACGCTGGCCGGGGGCATCGCCCACGACTTCAACAACATTCTGGGCGCCATCATCGGGTACGCCGAGCTGCTGGAGACGGCGCTGGCCACCGACCGCGCCCGGGTCGACCTCGCCGACCTCATCGCGCAGGCCGAGCGCGGCCGGCACCTGGTGGAGCGCCTGCTCGCCTTCAGCCGCCGACAGGAGGCGGTCCGGCGTCCTCTGTCCATGGATCAGTCGTTGGAGGAGATCCGGCGGCTCCTGCGGGCGACGCTGCCCGCGACCATCGACATCCAGGTCAGCGTCGCGTCGCCGCTACCCAGGGTGCTCGCCGACGGGACCGCCATCCAGCAGGTCATGATGAATCTGGGCACGAATGCGGCCCACGCCATGCCGGGTGGAGGGCGCCTCGACATCCGGGCCGAGCCGTTCTACGTCAGGGACAGCAAGGCCAGGGCGCACCCGGAGCTCCGTGAGGGTCCCCATCTCCTGGTATCCGTGTCGGATACGGGGGTGGGGATGGACCAGGCGACCCTCGAGCGGGCGCTGGAACCCTTCTTCACCACCAAGGCACCGGGCCGCGGCAGCGGGCTCGGGCTCTCCATGGTGCACGGCATCATGCAGGAGCACGAAGGAGGACTTGAGGTGGAGAGCGAGAAGGGACGCGGAACGACGATCCGGTGTTTCTTCCCGGTCATGGAAGACACCACGGCAGAGGCCCCGGCGGCCGACCTGGAGGTGCCCCGGGGCGAGGGGCGTACGATCCTCTACGTCGACGACGAGCCTTCGCTGGCGCACGTGGGGCGACGTCGGCTGGAGAAGCTCGGCTACGAGGTGCGAGCGGAGTCGGACAGCATGCAGGCGCTGGAGATCTTCCGTGCGGACCCGGACGGCTTCGACCTGTTGGTCACAGACTATGCCATGCCTGGCATGAACGGCGCGGAGCTGATGGAAGCGATTCGAAGCATCCGCGACGACCTGCCGATCGTCCTCCTCACGGGCTACGTCGACGCGCTGCCCGACCAGGCCCTTCGCTTCGCCGGCGTGCACACGGTGGCGCAGAAGCCACTCACCTTCACCGAGCTGGGCATGGTCGTAGGACGGGCGCTGGGCGCGGCGAAGGACTGACGCGGGCTCGGCTGGCCACCCTTGCGTCGGTCGGCGCTTCCGGGGCATCCTCCCGACCTTCCGTCGAGTGTCTCCGCCAAGGCCACGCCGAGGCCCGCATGTCCGTTCGCTTCCACTTGTCCGCAGCCCGCCTGCGATCCGCCCTGGGCGCTGCCGCCCTCCTGTGGGCGGTCGTCCCTTCCGTCACCGGTGCCCAGCAGTTGCCGGTGGACCGCCTGGGAGCCATCCACGCCCGCAACATCGGCCCGGCCGGGATGAGCGGTCGCGTCGCCGCGGTGGACGTGGTGCGGAGTGACCCCACGCAGATCTTCGTGGGGTCGGCCACCGGAGGCGTGTTCAAGTCGGAGGACGGCGGGGTGAGCTGGTCGCCCGTCTTCGACGAGCAGCCGGTGCTGGGCGTGGGCGCCATCTCTGTATTCCAGGCCAATCCCGACATCGTCTGGGTGGGCACGGGCGAGGGAAATCCCCGGAACAGCGCCGGCGTAGGTGATGGCATCTACAAGTCCGTCGACGGCGGTCACACGTGGCGCCTCATGGGGCTCACCGGCTCCGAGCGCATCGCCCGCGTGGTGACGCACCCCACGGACCCCGACGTGGTGTGGGTGGGGGTCATGGGACCGGCCTGGAGCGACGGCGAGGTCCGCGGAGTGTACCGCACCACCGACGGAGGCGAGAGCTGGGAGCGGGTGCTCTGGGTCGACGAGGGCACCGGCGTGGCCGATCTGGTCCTGGACCCGACCAATCCCGACAAGCTGTTCGCCGCCATGTGGGACTTCCGACGCGACCCCTGGTTCTTCCGCTCCGGCGGACCCGGGAGTGGGCTGTTCGTGACCCGGGACGGCGGCGACACCTGGGATCGGCTGGGCCCGGAAGAGGGGCTGCCGGAAGGCGACCTGGGGCGAATCGGACTGGCCATCGCCCAAAGCGACCCCGACGTGGTCTACGCGCTGGTGGAGGCCACCCGGAGCGCGCTGCTGCGCTCCGACGACGGGGGCCGGAGCTTCCACGTGATCTCGGATCGTCAGGGCGTCGCGCCGCGGCCGTTCTACTACGCCGACCTGCGTGTCGATCCCGAGAACGAGAACCGCCTCTACTCGCTCCACTCCTCCATCCAGGTGAGCGAGGATCAGGGGCGCACCTTCCGGACCGTGGTCTCCTCGGGGATCATCCACGGGGACGTGCACGAGCTGTGGATCGATCCCTCGGATTCGCGCCACATGATCATGGGCAACGACGGCGGCATCGGGATCACCTGGAATCGGGGCGAGGACTGGCGTTTCGTGGAAAACCTCACCCTGGCCCAGTTCTACCACGTCTCGCTGGACGACGCCGTCCCCTTCAACATCTACGGCGGGCTGCAGGACAACGGCTCCTGGTGGGGTCCCAACGACGTGTGGGAGAGCAAGGGGATCCTGAACGCGCATTGGCACCGCGTGGGCGGCGGTGACGGCTTCAGCGTCTACCCCGATCCCACCGATCCGCGGTACGGGTATTCCATGTCCCAGCAGGGCTCGCTGCAACGCTTCGACCGCGTGACGGGGAACCGCGTCTCCATCCAGCCGGTGCACCCCGACGGGATCCCCCTGCGCTTCAACTGGAACGCCGGGCTCTCGCTGGATCCCACGGACTCCACCGCCCTCTACCTGGGGAGCCAGTTCCTGCACCGGACCACGGACCACGGCGACAGCTGGGAGATCCTCAGCCCCGATCTCACCACCGACGATCCCGCTCGGCAGCGTCAGGATGTGAGCGGGGGTCTGACGCTGGACGCCACCGGGGCCGAGAACTACACCACCATCATCGACATCTCGCCGAGCCCGCTGGAGGACGGGACCATCTGGGTCGGCACCGACGACGGCAACGTCCAGCTCACGCGCGACGACGGCGGTCGGTGGACCAACGTGGTCGGCAACATCGCCGGAGCGCCCCCCACCGGGTGGGTGAGCGACATCGAGCCGTCGAACCACGCCCCGGGCACCGCCTACGTTTCCTTCGATCAGCACCGCCGAGGCGACTGGACCCCGTACCTCTTCCGCACCACCGACTACGGCGCCACCTGGGAGCGCCTCGGCACCGACATCGAGGGGTTCATCCACGCCGTGGAGGAGGACCCGGCCGAGCCCGCGCTCCTCTTCGCCGGCACCGAGTTCGGCCTGTGGGTGAGCTTCGACCGGGGGGCTAGCTGGCAGAAGTGGCCCTGGGTGCCTTCCATGCCCATCCGTGACCTGGAGATCCATCCCCGCGACGTGGATCTGGTGTTGGCCAGTCACGGCCGCGGCGCCTGGGTGCTGGACGACATCCGTCCGCTGCGGGCGTTGGCCTCCGATCCGGCGCTTGCGGAACGGGCCGTGGCGGCCTTCCAGCCCGCTCCGGCGATTCTGCACGCCGAGGACGAGGGTCTGGGATATCGCTCCACGGGGATGGCCATGTGGCAGGGTGAGACCCGCCCCTACGGTGCGCTGCTGAGCTACTGGGTCGGAGCGCCGGCGGCGCGGGCACGACTCGAGGTGACCGACGCGCAGGGCCATGTGGTGGCCACCCTGTCGGGCTCCGGCGAAACGGGTCTCCAGCGCGTGGTGTGGGATCTCCGGGCTCGGGGCGATGCGGACGAGGCCTCGGGGGTGCCGGAGGGCAGCGAGGTGCTGCCCGGCGAGTACCGGGTGAGCGTGGAGGTGGGCGGCGAGCGCGACACCACGATGCTGAGCGTGGTGGACGATCCGCGCGTGCCGGCGCCGGACATGGCCGCCCGTCGGGAGCGACTGCGCGCGGTGGCCGAGGCGGATGCCCTGTCGGAGACCGCCCAGACGGCCCAGCGCAGGTTGGCCGACGCGCTGAGGGGCGTGGAGACCGTGCTGGGCACGCTGGACGCCGGAGAGGAGTCCCTGCGCGCGGACGGCGAGACGTTGCGGGATTCGCTCCAGGCCGTGCAGCGGAGGGTGTTCACCGGGCCGGAGTGTCAGGGGATCTGCGGCGGCGAGACCCTGGCGGCCCCGGTGCGCGGACCCCTCTTCCGCCTCCGTAGCGGGGTCGGGGCGGTCACCCCCCTCGAGCGACTCCTCATGGATCAGGCGTCCACCGCCCTGGATGCGGTGCTCGAGGCCGTGAATGGCGCCTTGACCGGGCCCGTGGCCAGCTACCGCGAGGCTCTGAGGAGCGCCGGATACACGCCGCTCCCCGACACCGAGCCGGTGCGGCGGCCGGGCGGATGAGGCCTTCGGCGAGGGCGGTGAGAGGCGCGCCCGATGACGGCACGGAGCGATGCCTGCGACGTGGCCGTGGTGGGCCTGGGAGGGGTGGGTACCGCCGCCGCGTACCATCTGGCCCGGCGAGACGTCCAGGTCGTGGGCCTCGAGCGTTTCCGGATCCCCCACGACTGGGGATCGTCACACGGAGCGAGCCGCATCCTGAGGCTGGCGTACTTCGAGGACCCGGCCTACGTGCCACTGGCGCGGCGGGCCCTGGAACTGTGGGCCGACCTGGAGCGGGTCTCGGGCGAGCGCCTGTTCGTCCAGACCGGCAGCCTCGACGGCGGCCCCGAAGACGGCCCGCTGTTCTCCGGATCGCTGGCGTCGTGTCGAGCCCACGACCTGGACCACGAGGTGCTCGACGGTATGGCGCTGGCGCGGCGTTTCCCGGGCTTCCGCATGCCCGCTGGGCACCGGTTCGTTCTGCAGCCCGACGGAGGCATCCTCCGTCCCGAGCGGTGCACCGGAGCCCACGCCCGCATGGCGGAGGCCATGGGGGCGGAGCTCCGCACCGGCGTGCGTGTGGTGGGTTGGGAGACCGAGGGAGGCGGCGCACGGGTCTTCCTGGAGGAGGGAGAGGAGCTCCGTTGCGGGGCGCTGGTGCTGACGCCGGGGCCCTGGGCCGGAGACCTGTTGCCCGGGATCGGTCGCGCCCTGCGGGTCGAGCGCCAGGTGGTGGGATGGACCCGGCCCCAACAGGAGACCCTCTTCGATCCGGGCCGCATGCCGGTGTACAACGTGGAAGTGGACGCGGGTCACCACTACGGGTTCCCGGCGCTGGACGGTGACGGTCCCAAGGTCGGCCGCTTCGGTCACCTGGGCGAGATCGTCGATCCCGACGAGGTCGACCGCACCCCCACGCCGGCCGACCGTGATGCGCTGCAGGCTTTCGCCGACCGGTACCTGGCCGACGCGGGACCGGTGGAGCGCATGATGGCCTGCCTGTTCACGCGCACGCCGGACGGCCACTTCGTGGTGGACTGCATCCAGCGCGATCCGCCTGTGGCCGTGGGATGCGGCTTCAGCGGGCACGGGTTCAAGTTCGCCAGCGCCCTGGGCGAGTGTCTCGCCGGCCTGGTGCTGGACGGCGACGGCGGGCCCTGGATCGAGCATCTGAGATCCGACCGTCCCGGGCTGACTCCCGAAGGCGCCGACGGTTGACGCCTGGCCGCCGCGCCACTACCCGTTGAGCATGACCGACCTCTCCCGCACACCCCCGCTCCGATTTAGCCGCCGGCCATCCGCCGGTGGAGCGGGGTGCGTGCGCGGGTCGCCCTAGGCGGCGCCACCCTGGGTACAGAGGTCCTGAGCGGGCCCTTCCTCCACCGGGAAGGGCCCGCTTTTTCGTATTCCCCCTCCGAGGCTGGCAGTCCCATGACCGATCCCACATCCCCCTTGTGCGTCGCCTATCAGGGCGAGCCCGGTGCCTTCAGCGAAGAGGCCCTGCGGGCCTGGTTCGGTCCCGCGGCGACGCCCGTGGGCCATCGCGACTTCACCGGCCTGGTATGCGCCGTGGCCAGCGGAGAAGTCCCGTTCGGGGTGTTGCCCATCGAGAACACCCTGGCCGGCGGCGTCGGCGCGGCTTGTGACGCCTTTCTCCGGGCCGACGTCGACGTGGTGGGCGAGATCGTGCACCCGATCCGGCACACCCTGTGGGCGCGGGCGGGCGCGTCGTTGTCCAATGTGCGCCGGGTGCTGTCGCATCCGGTGGCCCTGGCCCAGTGCCGCCGCTTCCTGGAGCGGCACCCGTGGCTGGAGGCGGTCCCGGTAGAGGACACCGCCGGCGCGGTGCGGCAGGTGGCCGAGTCGGGGAGCGAAGGCGACGCCGCGGTAGCGTCGGGGGGCGTGGGCGCACGCTTCGGTTTGTCGGCGCTGGCGTCGGACGTCCAGGATCGTGCCGACAATCAGACCCGCTTCTGGGTCCTGCGGGCGTGGGAGGCGGCGCCGGGACCTTCAGGCGCGCCTCGTGGGCCGTGGAAGACACTGCTCGACTTCACGACGCCCCACAGGCCGGGCGCCCTCATGCGGGTCCTGCGGGCGCTGGCCGACGGGGGCCTCAACCTCGCGTCGTTGGACTCGCGTCCCGGCGAAGAGCCGTGGACCTACCGCTTCGTGGCCGAGCTCGAAGGGCGTCTGGAAGGCGAGGACGCCGAGACGGCACTTCGCCAGGCGCGATCCCACGCGCTCACCCTCCGCGCACGAGGGCCCTATCAGGTCCTTCACACCCAGGACGACGACGGCCCGCCACGGGCGGCGCGGGGCGGGGGACCCCTGGACCTGGAGGAGCTGAGGTCCGGCATCGACGCCATCGACCGCACCCTTCTCGGCCTGCTGGCACGACGGCGGGAACTGGCACGCCGGGCTCAGGAGACCCGGCAACGCGAAGGCGACGTCCAGCGCGATCCCCCGCGCGAAGCCGACGTCATCCGGCGAGCCGCGACCCGCGCGCGGGAGCTGGACCTTCCGGACGAGGAGGTGCGACGCATCATGTGGAGCGTGGTGGCGCTGTGCGTGGCCTAATGAGCTACCCCGGGGCGCGTACTGGCGCGCCGGGACCCCGAGGGGGCACCTTAGCCCCGCCTCGTGTCCCATGGTCCATTCTGGAGAGACGCCATGCTGCGCTCCGCCCTGTTGTGGGCGTCGACGAATCCCTTTCTCGCCCAGCGGCTGCCCCGTTACGGGTTCGTGCGGAGAGCCGTGCGCCGCTTCATGCCCGGCGAGGAGGCCGACGACGCCCTGCGCGAGGGCCGTCGTCTGGCTGACCAGGGCGTTCCCACGCTGGTGACGCACCTGGGCGAGAACGTCACCACCGCCGCCGAGGCCCGCGGCGTCGTGGATGGATACCTCGGCCTTCTGGAGTCCGTCCGGGAGCGGGAGCTGGACATGGAGCTCTCGGTCAAACTGACCCACCTGGGGCTCGACCAGGACCTGGAGCAGACGCGACGCCACGTGGTGGAGCTGGCGACGGCAGCCGGTGACGGCGTCGTGTGGATCGACATGGAGTCCAGCGACTACGTGGACCGGACGCTCGAGGTGTTCAGGGGTGCGCGGGTGGAGCGGGACAACGTGGGCATCTGCTTGCAGGCCTACCTGCATCGTACCGAGATGGACCTGAACGACCTCCTGGACCTGCAACCCCACGTACGTCTCGTGAAGGGCGCGTATATGGAGCCGCCCGAGGTGGCGTTCCCCAAGAAGAGCCAGGTGGACGCGAACTTCCGCAAACTCACCTCGTTCATGCTGCGGGAGCGGAAGGCCGGGCGCATG
This sequence comes from uncultured Gemmatimonadales bacterium, assembly GCA_963809895.1. GTDB lineage: Bacteria > Gemmatimonadota > Gemmatimonadetes > Longimicrobiales > Gaopeijiaceae > Gaopeijia. The sequence continues at coordinate 883,113 of CAWELD010000003.1, forward strand.
GGTCGCCCGGGCATCGGCACCCACGACGCCCACCTCGTGGGAGACGCCCAGCGCGTGTCGTACGAGCTGGAGCTGGCGCCGGAGCTGTGGGAGGTGGAGATGCTCTACGGCATCGCCACCGCGGAGCAGGCACGCCTCGTGCGGGCGGGCACGCCGCTGCGGGTTCTGATCTCGTACGGGCACCACTGGTTCCCCTGGTACATGCGCCGCCTCGCCGAGCGCCCCGCCAACGTGGGATTCGTCCTGAAGCAGCTGGTGAGTCGGTAGCGGTGACCCGGGACCAGCCCTTCGACCAGGATCCTCGCCGCTGGGGGATGCTGGTCCTGGTGTCGGTGGCGTTGCTCCTCGGCATGAGCGCCTGGTTCACGGCCACCGCCGTGGCGCCGGAGCTGCGGGTGCGCTGGACGCTGAGCGAGGGCCAGGTGGCGTGGCTCACCACGGTGGTCCAGGTCGGATTCGTGAGCGGCACCGCCGCCGCCACGCTCTTCAATCTGGCCGACATCTGGCCCTCGGACCGCTATTTCGCCGGCTCCGCGGTCCTGGCCGCCGCCGCCAACGGGGGGCTCCTGGTGGTACCCGGCTACGGCGGTGCGCTGGGACTCCGCTTCCTCACGGGTTTCGCTCTGGCCGGCGTGTATCCGCCGGCCATGAAGATGATGGCCACCTGGTTCCGCTCGGCCCGCGGCTTCGCCATCGGCACGGTGGTGGGGGCGCTCACGGTCGGGAAGGCCACGCCCTACCTGCTCAAGGGGCTGGGCGGGGCCAGCATCACCGTGGTGGTCAGCGGGGCCTCGCTGGGGGCGTTGGTGGCGGCGGTTCTGGTGCTGCTCGCCTACCGCGACGGGCCCTATCCCTTCGCGCGCAGGCCCTTCGAGTGGACCCGCGTGGGACGCGTGCTCCGGGACCGGGACACCATGCTCGCCACCGGGGGCTACCTCGGACACATGTGGGAGCTGTACGCCATGTGGACCTGGGTGCCGGCCTTCCTGGCCGCGTCGCAGGCGGCCAGGGCAGCCCACGGTGTGCCGGCGGCGGGCGAGGCCGCCGTGGACCTGGCCGGGTTCGGCGCCATCGCCGCCGGCGGGCTCGGCTGCGTGTGGGCCGGCCGTGCCGCGGACCGGGTGGGGCGGGCGCGCATCGCATCGCTGGCGCTGGCGGTGAGCGGTGCGTGCTGCCTGACTGCCGGCCTCCTGTTCGGGGCGCCGTTCCCGGTGCTCGCCGCCTTCACCGCGTTGTGGGGGTTCTTCGTGGTGGCCGACTCGGCCCAGTTCAGCGCGCTGGTCACCGAGGTGGCGCCCAGAGACGCCGTAGGCACCGCGCTGACCCTCCAGACCTCCATGGGCTTTCTGCTCACCATGGCGAGCATCCAGGGGCTCCCCTTCGTGGTGGACGCGGTGGGGTGGCAGTGGGCGTTCGTCATGCTGGCGCCGGGCCCCGTCGCGGGCATCTGGTCCATGGCGCGGCTGGGGCGCGCGCGAGGGGCGGCGGGCTAGAAATGCGCTTCACCAGCACCCGGGGCCACGGACCGGTCTCGCTGACCACGGCCCTCCTGGAGGGTCCGGCGCCGGACGGCGGCCTGTACCTGCCCGAGCGCATCCCACGCGTGGACTTCGCCGGGGCGCCGCCAGAGCCGGGTCTCGCCACCATTGCCGCATGGACGTTGGCGCCGTACCTGACGCCGGACCTCGACCCCTCGGAGCTGCGTCGCCTCCTGGCCGACGCCCTGGACTTCCCGGTGCCTCTCGTCCGCCTCGACGACACCACGGCCGTGCTCGAGCTGACGCACGGGCCCACGGCGGCCTTCAAGGACGTGGGAGCGCGTGTGCTGGCCCGGCTGCTGGCGGCTCTCACCACCGAGGACCGTCGCCGGACGGTTCTGGTGGCCACCTCGGGCGATACCGGCGGCGCGGTGGCCGCCGCCTTTCACGGAATGGAGGGATTCCGGGTCGTGGTGCTCTTTCCAGAGGGACGCGTGAGCCTCGGACAGCGGCGCCAGTTCACCACCCTGGGTGACAACGTCCGCGCGGTCGCCGTGGACGGCCCCTTCGATGCCTGTCAGCGATTGGCGAGGGAGGCGTTCGCCGACGCCGCGCTCCGGGCGGAACACGGGCTCACGTCGGCCAATTCCCTCAACATCGGAAGGCTGTTGCCCCAGGTCGCCTACTACGTCTACGCCGAGCGCCTGGCGGCACGGGAGTGGGACGAGGCACCGCTGTTCGTGGTCCCGTCCGGGAACCTGGGCAACCTCACCGCGGGGCTGCTGGCAGCGCGCATGGGGATGCCGGTGGGGGGATTCCTGGCCGCCGTAAACGCCAACGACGCCTTCGCCCGCTACCTTGACGGCGCCCACCCGGACCCGGACGGTGGCACGGTGCCCACGCTGTCCAGCGCCATGGACGTGGGCCGCCCCAGCAATCTGGAGCGGCTCCGATATCTGGCCGGAGGCGACCGGCGGGCACTGGCCCGGGACGTACGCGCAAGGGCGGTGGGCGACGACGAAACGCTGGCCTGGATGCGCCGGTTGCAGGAGAAGGGTGGCTACCTTGCCGATCCCCATACCGCGGTGGGGTTCGCGGCACTCGAGCGTGTGCGGGCCGAGTCGGGCACCCGCGCGTCGGCGGTGGTGCTGGCCACCGCGCACCCGGGCAAGTTCCCCGACGCCGTCCGCGAGGCTACGGGCCAGGACCCGCCCGTGCCTCCGGCTCTCGCCACCGACGCCGGACGCCGGGAAGACTTCGACGGGATCCCCCCGGTGTTGGAGGCCTTGGCGGAGTTGCTCCACCGCTGAGCTCCGCTCGGACCGAAACCGTTGACCGGTGCCCCGATCAGGCGCTAGCCTTGCGACATGCCATCGATCCTCAGCAACCGCCCGAATACCAATCGCCGCCCTCCGGGGGTCGGCGGAGACACGGGCGTGCGCTGACGATCCCACGCCGAGACACTCCGACGCGGCCTCCCGGTATCGATCCGGGGGGCTTTTTTCGTTCCCACACGACACAGACCATGACGGACAGACTACACGCGGCGCGCGTATGGGCGCCCGCATCGACCTCGAACCTCGGGCCGGGCTTCGACACCCTCGGGCTGGCGCTGGACCGCGGCGTCGAAATGAGCTTCCGGCCCGGCGGTGAGGGCTTCCGCGTGCAACGCTCGGGAACGTTGCCCCCGGAGCTGGCCACGAAGGAGGATCTGGCGGTGCAGGCCTTCCTGGCCGCCGTGGGGGCCCGCGGGATCGCGCCCGCACCTGCCGGTCTCCTGAGGGTCGAGTCCAGCATCCCCGTGGGCAGGGGCCTCGGCTCGTCGGCCGCGGCACGGGTCGCCGGCGCCATGGTGGGCCATCTGGTCCGGGGCCGGGAGCCGGTCCGCCGGACGCTCCTCGAGCAGGCCGCGCGCGCCGAGGGACATCCGGACAACGCGGCTCCGGCGGTGCTGGGGGGATTCGTAGCGTCGGTGAGCGGACCCGAAGGCCTCACGGTCGCGTCACTGCCGCTGTCGCCGGCGGTGGGTCTCGCCTTCGCGGAGCCCGGAGTGCCGGTCCATACTGAAGACGCACGGCGCGCGCTACCCAGCGAGGTGCCCCACGCCGTAGCGGCACGCACCGCGGGACGCCTCGCGGTCCTGATCCATGGGCTGGCCGTGGCCGACCCTTCGCTGATCCGGGTCGGGCTGGAGGACGAGCTCCACGTGCCCTTCCGACTTCCCCTGGTTCCTGGCGGTGAGGCCGCCATGAAGGCTGCCCGCGAGGCCGGCGCCTGGGGGGTGACGCTCTCCGGGAGCGGCTCGGGGCTGTTGGCCTTCTGCCCCCGCGAGGATGCGAGCGACCTCGCCTCCACCATGGCCGAAGCCTTCCGGAGCGTCGGCCAGGAGGGAGCGACCGGCTTTCCCCTGCGGCCGGACCCGTTGGGCGCGCGCCGCCTGCCCCTGGACCACCCCTAGCCGAGACGACGGAGACCCCCATGTGCTCGATCCTCGCCGCCCTGGACATCCGGGGCGATGCCGCCACCACCCGGGAGCGCGCCCTGCGGTCGTCGCGACTGCAGCGTCATCGGGGCCCGGACTGGTCCGGCGTGTGGGCCGACGACGACAGCCTCCTGGTCCACGAGCGTCTCGCCATCGTCGACGTGTTGCACGGCGCCCAGCCGCTGGAGAGCCCCGACGGAGCCCAGGCGCTGGCCGTCAACGGAGAGATCTACAATCATCGCGAGCTCCGGGCGGGCCTCCGCGAGCCCTACGCCTTCACCACGGACTCGGATTGCGAGGTGTTGTTGCCCCTCTACCGGGAGCGTGGCGCGGACTTTCTCGAGTCCCTGAACGGAATCTTCGCCTTCGTCCTCAAGGACCGCTCCACCGGGGCCGTCCTGGTCGCGCGCGATCACCTGGGCATCGTGCCGCTCTACATGGGCCGCGACGCCGACGGCACCCTCTGGATCGCATCGGAGATGAAGGCGCTGGTACCGCTGTGCCCGACGGTGCGGGAGTTCCCGCCCGGGCATCTGCTGGACGACCCGGCGGGCGAACCGCGCCCGTGGTACCACCCGGCGTGGCGCACCCTGGAGGGCCTCCGGCGGGACGCGGCCGACCCGGCACGCCTCCGCGACGCCCTGGACCGGGCGGTGCGGCGCCAGCTCATGAGCGACGTGCCCTACGGCGTGCTGCTCTCCGGCGGGCTCGACTCGTCGGTGATCGCGGCCCTGGCGGCCCGGCACGCGGCGGCGCGGGTGGAGGACGACGAGCGCACGGCCGCCTGGTGGCCCCGCCTGCACTCCTTCGCCATCGGGCTCGAGGGCTCGCCCGATCTGGCGGCGGCGCGCCTGGTCGCCGAGCACATCGGCTCGGTGCACCACGAATTCCACTTCACGGTGGAGGAGGGCATCGACGCCTTGCCGGACGTGATCTGGCACCTGGAGACCTACGACGTGACCACCGTACGGGCTGCGACGCCCATGTTCCTTCTGGCTCGGCGCATCCGGGCCATGGGGGTCAAGATGGTGCTGAGCGGCGAAGGCGCCGACGAGATCTTCGGGGGATACCTCTACTTCCATCGTGCGCCGGACGACGACGCCTTCCACGAGGAGACCGTGCGCAAGCTGGACCGGTTGCACGCCTACGATTGCCTGCGCGCCAACAAGGCCACGGCCGCCTGGGGAGTGGAAGCCCGGGTGCCCTTCCTGGACCGGGAGTTCCTGGAGATGGCCATGCACCTGGATCCCGGGGCCAAACGGCCGGGGCAGGGCAGGATGGAGAAGCAGATCCTGCGCGAGGCCTTCGCAGACCTGTTACCCGCGGAGGTGGCCTGGCGTCAGAAGGAGCAGTTCTCCGACGGCGTGGGCTACGGCTGGATCGACGGACTCAAGGAGCACGCCGCGAGCCGGGTCCGCCCCGACGAGCTGGCCCAGGCGGCGTACCGCTTTCCGCACAATCCCCCCGATACCGCCGAGGCGTATCTGTATCGCAGCCTCTTCGAGGAGCATTTCCCGCTTCCGGCGGCGGCGGCCTGCGTGCCCGGCGGGCCCTCCGTTGCGTGCAGCACGCCGGAGGCGCTGGCCTGGGATCCGGAGCTGGCGGCCGTCACCGATCCCTCGGGCCGGGCCGTGCGGGGAGTGCACCGGAACAGCTACTGACCGCTCGGACCGGCCCGTCGGTCAGCGCCGTACGTCCACCCGGGTCAGGGCCAGGTCCACACCGATCTGGACCACCACGGTCTCGCCGGGATTCACCAGCACGGGGCGCGTGACCAGACCGGTGCTGGAGATCCCCCCCAGGGGGTTCAGCGCCAGCCGGAGCTGCCCGGTGCCGGGAAACTGGGCGCGGGTCAGGACGAAGCTGGCCTCGTCCTTGCCGGTCACCAGCCCGAGGCGCGAACGGAGGCCGTCGCGATCCAGGAAGATCTCCATGTCGGCGTTGTTGTCGTTCCGGACGATGACCTGGACGCCGTTGGACGGCGCTGTGCTCCGGCTGGCCGTGGGAAAGCTGGCCGTCTGGCTGGCACAGGCCGCGGCCGCCAGCGTGAAGACGGATGCCAGGCTTCGGATGGCTGACTTCATGGGACCTCTTCGGGCAGGAGCGGAACGCTTGGGCGGGTCCGGCACGATTCTACCCCCCGACCCCGGGCCCGGGTCCTGTCGCCCAGCGAGAAAGAGAGCGGTCAGCTCCGCACTTCGAGCCCGCCGGGCCGCACCCACACCTCCACCCCCTGGAGGCCCAGATCCACGAGCAGGGCCAGCAGCGCCGCCGGAAGGGCGCCGGACAGCACCAGATGCGTGTCGGAGAGGGCCAGCCCGGCAACGATGGGATCCCCCAGGCCACCGGCACCGATGAAGGCCGCCAGGGTCGCCGTGCCCACGTTGATGACCGCGGCCGTGCGCACGCCGGCCAGGATCACCGGCATGGCCAGCGGCAGTCGGACCTGGAGCAGGACCTGGCGCCGGGTCATCCCCAGCGCCCGCGCCGCCCCGACCGCGACGGGGTCCGCGTCGCGCACTCCCGTGTAGGTGTTGCGGACGATGGGGAAGAGGGAATAGAGGAAGAGCGCGGTCACCGCCGGAACGACACCGATTCCCAACACCGGGATCATGAAGGCGAGGAGCGCGATGCCGGGGATGGTCTGGAGCAGCCCCACGGCCCGGATGGCGCCTTCGGCCCCACCCGGCTTCCGCTCGAGGCCCAGCCCCAGCGGAACAGCCACGGCCACCGCGCCCAGCATGGAGAGCCCCACCAGGAGCAGGTGCCGGAGCGTCAGGCGCAGCGTCTCGCCGCGCCGCGCCCAGAAGAACGCCCAGAAGCCGCGCTCACCACGGGCGGTCGAGGCGGAACCGGCCTCCTCGTCGCGCGCCGCCGGTGAGGCCCAGACGCGACAGGGCGTCGGCGGCCACGGCCGCCACGTCCTCGCCATCCACCTCCACGCGGCGGTTGAGCTCACGCATGAGGCCCTCGTCCAGGAGGCCGGCGAGCTCGTCCAGGGCGGCCACCGCGTCGGGTCTGCGCCGCGCGAGGCCCGGCGCGGTGAGCGCTGCTGCCTCGTAGGGTGGAAAGAAGCCGCGATCGTCCTCCAGCACCACGAGGTCGTAGCGAGCGATGGCCCCGTCGGTGGAGTAGCCGTCGATGACGTCCACGTCTCCGGAGGCCAGCGCGCGGTACTTCACGGCCTGCAGCAACGGCCGCACTGTTCCGGGCTCGAGCCCGTACGCGCGGCGTAGTCCCTCGAGCCCATCGGCGCGCCCGATGAAATCGGGGCTGAACCCGGCCACCAGATCCGGCGCGGCGCGGGCCAGGTCGGTGAGCGAGCGCAGGCCCAGCGAGTCGGCGGTGGTGCGGCGCACCGCGATGGCGTAGGTGTTCTGGAATCCCAGCGGCGGCAGCCACTCCACGTCCCAGCGTCTGCGGAATTCCCGCGACACCTCGCGATACACCTCGCGTGCGTCTCCGCGTGGGGTCTCACCCAGGATCGCCAGCAGTCCCGTCCCCGTGTACTCGGGATACAGGTCGATGGCGCCGGTACGGAGGGCCTGGAAGGCGATCTCCGTGGCGCCGAGTCCGGGCCTGCGGTCCACGGCCATCCCCCGAGCCTCGAGGAGTTGAGCGAACATCTCGGCCAGGACGTAGGACTCGGCGAAGGGCTTGGAGGCGATCACCACCGGGGCCCGCGACGGTTCGGCAGCGGCGCTGTCGCGCCCGGCGACCTGGGCGGCGCCGGGGGCCGGCGGCATCAGGACCAGAAGCGCCGCGAGCCACGCCCGCCCGGCCGTCACGCGAGTCCCGCCCGCTGCAGGAGCGTGGTGACGTACGCCTCGCCCGGCGCGTGTCGGAGCTCGTCGGGCGTGCCTACCTGCAGCAGTCGGCCGTCGCGAAGCACCGCCACCCGATGGGCCAGCAGCGCGGCCTCCCGGAGGTCGTGGGTCACCAGGAGCGCGGTGAAGCCACCGCCTGCGAGGAGCTCGGCAAAGGCCGCCTGCAGCTCACTCCGGGTGATGGCGTCCAGGGCACCGAAAGGCTCGTCCAGCAGCACCACGTCGGGATCGGCCGCCAGGGCCCGGGCCAGAGCGGCCCGTTGCCGCTGGCCGCCGGACAGGGAGCGCGGCCAGCGCGACCCGAAGCGCTCCGGATCCAGTCCCACCCGCCTGAGCGCCTCCCGTCCGCGCTCCTCCGGATCATCCAGGCCAAGCAGGCGAGGGACCAGAGCGGCGTTGCGCGCCACGCTCCAGTGTGGCAGGAGCCCCCCTTCCTGGGGGACGTAGCCCAGCGTGCGCCGCAGGACCACCGGATCTCGCTCCGCCACGGGGTGGCCGCGCACCAGCACGTCGCCGGCATCGGGATCCACCAAGCGGTTGAAGGTTCGGAGCAACGTGGTCTTGCCCGAGCCGCTCTCGCCCACCAACGCCACGCACTGACCGCGCTGGACCTGGAGCGACACCCCGTCCAGCGCGGTGACGCCGTCGTAGCGCTTGACCACGTCGCGGGCTTCGAGGGCGACGCCCAGGTCCTGCGCGCTGGCCTCCATCGACTCCTCCATGACACGGGGGCGGGTCCGCCGGGGAACCCTGCGCCCGACCTCGGGTGTTCCAGCGACAAGCCGTCCCTGAAATCATCTCACCTACCCTCCACCCCGCAGCGCCCCATGGACCTCCACGCAGGCCGGTCTCTCCACGCGTGCGAGATCGCCGAGCTCCTCTCGGAAGCCCGCCAGCGCACCCTCCTTCTGGTGGCTCCGCTCACCGACGACGAGCTCCGTCGGCAGCACGATCCCCTCATGAGTCCCATCGTCTGGGATCTGGGCCACATCGCCCACTTCGAGGAGGTCTGGCTGCTGGAGAACGTGGAGGGTGAGGGCCCGGGAAGCGAGGGTCTGCGGGGGATGTATAACCCGTTCGAGCACCCCCGCTCCACCCGCGACACCCTCCCGCTGCCGGGGCTGCGCGACGTCCGGGAGATCCTCGGGCGGGTCCGCAGAGCCGTCCTGGACCGGCTGACGACGCTGCCGCTCGAAGGCGATCAGCCCCTCCTGCGCGACGGGTTCGTCTTCCGCATGGTGCTCCAGCACGAGTACCAGCACTGCGAGACGATCCTGCAGACGTTGCAGCTCATGCAGGGGCGCCACTATCCGGCCCCCAGGGCGGTGGTGGTCCCGCGCGCCACCGCTCCCGTCGGCGGCGCGCAGCCCGACGGCATGGTCCGGGTCCCGGGAGGCAGCTACACGGTGGGGACCGACGACGCCAGCGAGGCCTACGACAACGAGCGCCCTCGACACCAGGTGTCTCTGGAGTCCTTTCTCATCGACGCGACCCCGGTCACCAACGAGCGCTACCTCGAGTTCATGGCGGATGGCGGCTATCGGCGGCGAGAGCTGTGGGCCCCCGAGGGATGGGCGTGGCTCCAGGACGACGGAGCGGCGGCCCCCCGGCACTGGCGTCGGCAGGACGGCCGCTGGATGGAGCGCTTCATGGACCTGGAGCGGGAGGTGGACCCCCGGCGGCCCGTGTGCCACGTGTGTTACTGGGAGGCGGACGCGTGGGCTCGCTGGGCCGGGAAACGGCTCCCCACGGAGCAGGAGTGGGAGGTGGCGGCCTGCTGGGATCCGGAAGGAGGGCGCGCGCGCCGGTTCCCCTGGGGCGACGAGCCCGCGACCCAGCGTCTGGCCAACGTCGATGCGGCCACCTTCGATACCGCGCCGGTGGGAGCCTACGCCGGCAACGTCTCCCCCCTGGGATGCTACGGGATGATCGGCGACGTGTGGGAGTGGACGTCGACGGACTTCCACGGCTATCCGGGCTACCGGACGTTCCCCTACCCGGAGTATTCGGAGGCCTTCTTCGGCACCGAGTACAAGGTGCTGCGTGGGGGATCCTGGGCGACCCGGGGCGGGGCCGTCCGTGGCACCTTCAGGAACTGGGACTATCCCATCCGTCGCCAGATCTTCTCCGGCTTCCGCTGTGCCCGCGATGCTTGACATCGACACCTCGGGGGATGGATCGGCGGAACCCGCCGGGTTGGCCCGCCTGCGCGATGAGGTATGGGCCGGACTGCACCGCCGCGAGCTCAGCTCCAAGTGGTTCTACGACACCCGCGGCTCGCAGCTCTTCGAGGCCATCACCCGGTTGCCCGAGTATTACCCCACCCGCACCGAGCAGGCGCTCCTGGAGCGACACACGCCTCGCTGGATGGAGCGTGTGCGCCCGGCGTGCATCCTGGAGCTGGGAGCCGGTAGCGCCCGCAAGACGAGGGTGCTTCTCGACGCCATGGAAGCGGAGCGCCCCAGGGGGAGCTACCTGCCGGTGGACGTGAGCGCGGAGTTCCTCGACGCCACCGCAGAGGAGCTGAGGCGCGAATACCCCGATCTCACGGTGGAGCCCGTGGTCGCGGATCTGTCCAGGCCGTTGCGCCTCGACCGGTCCATGCCACGCCCGCTGCTGGCGGCGCTCCTGGGTAGCACCATCGGCAACTTCCGGCCCCTGGCCGCGGTGCGGCTCCTCGGCGGCCTCGCCGGACTCATGCGTCCGGGCGACCGCTTCCTCATGGGCGCGGATCTTCGCCCCGGGCCCGGCAAGTCGCGGGGGGTGCTCGAGGCGGCGTACAACGACGCCGCCGGGGTCACGGCCGAGTTCAACCTGAACATGCTGCGCCGCCTCAATCGCGAGGCTGGCACCGATTTCGACCTGTCCGCCTTTCGGCATCACGCCTGCTACGACGACGTACAGGGACGCATCGAGATGTACCTGGTGCCTCAGCGCGACGTGCGCGTGAACGTTCCCGGGCGCGGGGCCGTGGCACTCGCCGCCGGCGAGGGACTGCGCACCGAGATCTCGTGCAAGTACGATCTGGAGACCGTCGAGGCGCTCTTCGACGAGTCGGGTCTGGCGGTGGACGACTGGGTCACCGACGAGGGCCAGCGGTACGCACTCGCCCTGGGGAGGCTCCGCTGAATCCCGTGGGAGCGGCGCTCGAGACCGGCGCGCTGGAAGCCGACGTGCGCCGGCGCCTCTTCCAGGCGCCCGATCCGTCCGCGCCGTTTCGGTTGGGAATGGAGGCGGAGGTGATCCCTCTGGACGCGGACAGTGGGCGCCCGTGTCCCATCGAGCCGTCGCCGGTGGAGCCGGGTGTGCGGCCGTCGGGGCCCGTCCTGCGTGCCTGGGCACGCCGCCGGGGCTGGTCCGAGACGAAGTCCGCGGCCGGCGCGCCCGCGTTTCGCGATCCCCGGGGCCGCCTCCTGTCGTTCGAGCCGGGTGGGCAGATCGAGTACAGCTCGCCCACGGCCGCCGATGCCGGGAGTCTGTTGGCCGACGTGCGCGCCGTGCTGGAGCCCCTGGCCGGCGAAGCGCTGGACGCGGGCATCCGGCTGCTGGCGCGCGGCATGGACCCCGACACGCCGGTGGCAGCCACCGCGCTCCGGGTGGACGCCGACCGTTACCGTCGCATGAGCGCGCACTACGATCGGCACGGCCCCGCCGGCCGTCGAATGATGCGGCAGACGGCCGCGTTGCACCTGAACCTGGACCTCGGAGCGCACCCTCGGGAGCGTTGGTGGGTCGCCAACGCACTGGTGCCCGCGTTGATCGCCCTGTTCGCGAACTCACCCCGCGCGGAGGGTCGTGCTTCGGGGTTTCGCAGCACGCGAGCCCAGCAATGGCGTGAGCTGGATCCGGCACGGACCGGCGTCCAGGGAAGGGAGGAGGATCCCGAGGCGGCTTACCTGGCGTTCGCCCTGGACGCTCCTGCCTTCCTCCTGGGTCCGGAGGATGGGCTCGCCCGATCGTTCCGGAGCTGGGCGGCCTCCGGTGCCGATACCGCCGACTGGCGCACACACCTGACCACGCTGTTCCCGGAAGTGCGTCCCCGGGGCTACCTGGAACTGCGCTGCCTGGACGCGCTCCCCCTCCGCTGGTACGGGGCGCCCCTGGCCCTGTGCACCGGGGTGCTGTGGAACGAGCCGACGCTGCGGGAGTCGCTGGAGGCATTGCCCGCGGCCGACGCGCACATCCTCGAACGGGCGGGACGCCACGGCCTGGCCGACCCGGAGGTCGCGGCGCGCGCCGCCCTGGCGCTGGACCTGGCGCTGACCGGTCTCCGACGCATGGGCGACGATGGATGGCCGGGCGGGGCGGACCTGCTCCAGGAGTTCCGCGACCGCTTCACGGCCTGCGGCATGGATCCCGGCCACGACGCGGCCGAGGACCTGCTGGACTGAGCTCAGGGCACCAGCACGGTCTGCCCGGCCGACGACGCGATGGCCGCCCCGAGGGGCACCGGCCGCCACGACGGATCCCCGTCCAACGCCTCGGAGGCGATCAACACGCCCCCGGAGGCCAGCGAGGCGCCGACCGACCAGTAGAGGGAGTTGCAGCGACCCTGACCCGCGGCGGCGTTCAGAACCCACACGCCGTCGGGCGCGGCCAGCGCCATGGTGAGGGGCGCCCACTCGCCGTCGTCCAGACGCCCCTCGACCTGCGCCACGACGGCCCTCAGAGCCTGGACCGGCTCCAGACCGGCTTCGAGCTGGGCCACCACCAGCAGGAAGAGCGTCTCCGCATCGCTCACGCCCTGGAGGGCGGCGTACAGGTCGTCCGGAAGGGCGGAGCGGAGGGCCCGCATGTGGCGCTCGCGGAAATCCGGCACCCAGCCGTTCAGCACGAAGGACCGCCTTCCGTGCACCAGCGGCAGCAGGCCGGCCCGGTCCACGGGCAGACCCGGGGTCGCGTTGCGCAGCGCGGCGAGAACGACGGTGGAGCGAACCGCGCCCAGCACCTGGCGAAGGTCTGGATCGTGCCAGATGGGCTCGGTGCGGGCGATCCGTGCGGGCGCGGCGGGCTCGTCCGCGCCCCCGGCCTCGGGATACCAGACCACCCCGTAGCCGTCGACGTTGACCGACCCGCTCAACAGCTCGCGCGGGGCCCAGCTCTGCTCGTAGAGCGAATGGTCGCCTCCGAACACCGCGCGCTCGGGCGAAAGGGCGGTGCCGTGATACGCCACCAGCCGGCACATCAGGAGGGCCCGGGGGCGCCGGCCCCCGCAAGGAGGCCCGGCAGGTCGTCCAGGCCCACGTTTCCACCGGACAGGACGGCCACCACCACCGACTCGGGCTCGAGGTGGACGGCGCCGGCGAGGAGGGCGGCGACGCCCGCGGCGCCGGCGGGCTCCACGAGCTGCTTCTCGGCCTCCAGCAGGCGGGCCAGACCGTGCAGGATCGCCCGGTCGGACAGCGCCACCATGGTCTCCACGTGGTCCCGGACCACGGGATAGGTGCGCTGGCCGGCCATGGGAGCCCCCAGCCCGTCGGCCACCGTGTCCACGCGTTCGAGACGTACGGCCCGCCCCTCCTCCAGGCTCGCCCCCATGCCGCGGGCACCGGTGGGCTCCACGCCGACCACCCGCGTATCGGGCGAGGCCAGCGCCAGCGCGCCCGCGATGCCGGCGATGAGGCCGCCTCCGCCCACGGGCACCACCACCAGATCCGGCGCCGGGTCGAGCTGGTCCAGGATCTCCATGGCGATCGTGCCCGTGCCCTCGAGAATCTCCGGATCGTCGAAGGGATGCACGAGGGTGCGTTCTTCCCGGTCGCGGATCTCGAAGCAGCGCTCGAGCGCCTCGAAGACGTTGCCGTGCAGCACCACGTTCGCCCCGTGCGCTCGGCAGGCCGCCACCTTGACCCGGGACGCGGTCTCAGGCATGACCACGGTGGCGTCGATCCCGGCCCGGGCCGCGGCCCAGGCCACGGCTGCCGCGTGGTTGCCCGCCGAGATGGTCACCACGCCCCGTGCGCGGGCGTCGGCGTCCAGGCTCAGCATCCGGTGCAACGCGCCCCGCACCTTGAACGACCCGGTGGGCTGGAGATGCTCGCACTTGAGGTGCATGCGCACGCCGAGGGAGGCGGACAGCCGCGGTGCGTGAAGCAGAGGTGACACGGGCACGACGCCCCGGAGGCGCTCCCGGGCGGCGGCCACGTCCTGGAGGGTGAAGGGCGGGTGGGGCACGAAAGGCTCCTCAGGGGGATCGGTGGACCTGTGAACCTCGGAGGGTGGTGGTCGTCTCGCCAGGGCTGGGCCCCGCGCAAAGCGGGGATCGGGTGGCTCGTATCGCTCGACCTTGCGCCGGAAATGTGGTATGTTCGCAGCGCTTTCGCGCCCGGCGGGTGGACCCCCTCCCGACACGTCACGCCGGACGGCCCGCGAATTCTCGATCCGAGGTGACTCCATGCGCGCCATCACGCGTTCCCTCCTGGTCTTTCTCCTTGCGGGATCCTCATTGCTGGTCCCGCCACTCGCGGCCCAGCAGACCGGTGTCATCGCCGGCATGGTCCGCGATGCCGAGACCGGCCAGCCGCTGGCCACAGCCCAGGTCCAGGTGCTGGGCGCCGGCGAAGCGCAGGCGGGGGGCATCCTGAGCAACCAGTCCGGCACCTTCCGGCTGCAGCTCGCTCCGGGCACCTACTCGCTGGTGGCTGTTCTGGTAGGGTACCGTCAGGCACGCGTGGACGGTGTGGAGGTGACGGCGGGGGCTACCACCGACGCCACCATCGAGATGACGTCCGATGCCTTCGAGCTGAATCCGGTGGTGGTGACCGCATCGCGCGGCCGGCAGGAGAAGGCTCTGGAATCACCCTCCACCATCGTCACCATCCCTCGGCAGCAGGTCCAGGAGCGGGCGGCTTTGAGTCCCGTGGAACACGTCAAGGCGCTGCCGGGCGTGGACATCTCCCAGACCGGACTCACCCAGAGCAACGTGGTCACCCGGGGATTCAACAACATCTTCTCGGGCGCGCTGCTGGTGATGACGGACAACCGCTACGCCCACGTGCCGTCGCTCCGTTTCAACGCCTACAACATGATCCCGGCCACGCAGTTCGACGTGGAGCGCATGGAGGTGCTGCTGGGACCGGCAGCGGCGCTGTACGGCCCGAACTCCGCCGACGGCGTGCTGCACATCATCACCACCTCGCCCATCGACGACCCAGGCACCAAGGTGAGCTTCACGGGCGGAGAGCGGTCGGTCTTCCAGACGCAGTTCCGGACCGCCTACAAGTTCAGCGAGACCGCCGGCTTCAAGGTCTCGGGCCAGTACTTCAAGGGTGACGACTGGGTCTTCCACGACCCGGTGGAGGACTCGCTTGCGGCGCTCCCCGGCGCCGATCCCCTCATCGGCAAGCGCAACTTCGACGCCGAGCGCTGGGGAGGCGAGGCGCGTCTCGACCTGCGCCCATGGGACGACGGCGAGCTCATCTTCACCGCCGGGTACAACAACCTGGCGCACAGCATCGAGCTCACCGGCGTCGGTGCGGGGCAGGCCGACGGCTGGGGCTACGGATACGGCCAGGTGCGCCTGCGCAAGGGCCGCCTCTTCACCCAGGCGTACATCAACCAGAGCAACGCCGGCGACTCGTACCTGCTGCGCACCGGCCAACCCATCGTCGACAAGTCGCGCATGATGGTGGCCCAGATCCAGCACGGACTCTCCATCGGTGACCGCCAGGACTTCATCTACGGTCTGGACCTCCAGCGCACCGAGCCCCGCACCGAGGGGACCATCACCGGGCGCAACGAGAACGACGACATCATCGACGAGGTGGGCGGCTACCTGCATTCCGAGACCTCGCTCTCGGACAAGGTGGATCTGGTGGCGGCGCTGCGCATCGATCACCACAGCCGGCTCGAGGACCTGGTCTTCTCACCCCGGGCCGCCATCGTCTTCAAGCCCGTGGAGGACCAGAACTTCCGCGTAACCTTCAACCGCGCCTTCTCCACGCCGACCACGAACAACCTCTTCCTGGATCTGCTCGCGGCTCGCATTCCGCTCAACGCGCAGGTCGGTTACGACGTGCGCACCCTGGGCGTGCCCGAGACGGGCTTCACCTTCGACGACACCTGCCAGGGCGGGCTGCAGGGCTACTGCATGTACAGCCCCTTCGCGCCCGGCACTCAGCTTCCGGCCAACGCCGCGCTGTTGTGGGACGGCCTGGTGCAGGCCCTGGTGCCCGCCCAGCTCCAGCCGGCGCTGCTCATGCCCGGAACCCAGCCCGGCGATCCCGCGCTCGCGTCGGTGTTCCGGCGCTTCAACCAGGAGCAGCTCACCTTCCTGCCCGATGACGGCCCGGAAGCCATCGATCGCATCAAGCCCACCATCTCCAACACCTTCGAGGTGGGCTACAAGGGGATTCTGGGCGATCGCCTCCTCATCGCCGCCGACATCTACTCGAGCCGCGTCAAGGACTTCGTGGGCCCGCTGCGCGTCGAGACGCCCAGCGTGTTCTTCGACGCGGCCTCGGTGCAGGCCTTCGTGTTGAAGCGGCTGGGCCCCCTCATCCAGGGCGGGTTGGTCACGCAGCAGGAGGCCGCTCAGATCATCGCCGGAATCGCCATGGTTCCAGTCGGGACCGTGGCGCCGGATCAGAACGGCAACCCGGATCTGATCCTCACGTACCGGAACTTCGGCGACGTGGACCTGTGGGGCGCCGACCTCTCGTTCCAGTTCCTGGCCACCGACGCGCTCAGCTTCAGCGGCTCGTACTCGCGGGTGAGCGACGAGTGCTTCCGGTTCAGCGAAGGCACCAGCGACGCAGATTGCACGAGCCCCCTGGACATCGCCCTCAACGCGCCCAAGAACAAGGGATCGCTGGGCGTGCGCTGGGAGGACAAGCTCCTGGGGATCAGCGCCGAGGGGCGCGTCCGCTTCTCCGAGTCGTTCCCCATGAATTCGGGCGTGTACACGGGAACCGTCGACGGCTATACCGTGGTGGACGCCAACGTGGGCTACCGCTTCCGCGCGCTGGCGGGGGCCTCCGTCAGCCTGACCGCCACCAACCTCTTCGACGACGTGCATCGGGAGTTCGTGGGCGCCCCGCGGCTCGGGCGTCTCCTCCTGCTCCGCATGCAGTACGCCTTCTGATGACCGTGGACACCACCCAGGCCAGCAACTCCGACACCGGTGAGGTCACCGTCCGCTGTGGGTTCTGTGCGACGAAGAACCGCATCGCTCTGTGGCGGGCGCCCGATCGCCCCAAGTGCGGCAAGTGTGGTCGGCCCATGCTGCTGGATCGCCCGGTGAAGGTGGACGAGGACGACTTCGACACCACCGTCCTTCAGGCCGGCGGACCGGTCCTGGTGGATTTCTATGCGGACTGGTGCGGTCCCTGTCGCATGGCGGCACCGGTGCTCGACGAGTTGGCGGGAACGCACGTGGGCCACCTTCTCGTGGCCAAGGTGGACACGGACCGCGCCCCGGGCCTGTCGCAGCGCCTGGGGATTCGCGGCGTGCCCACGATGATTCTCTTCCGCGACGGTGAAGAGGTGGATCGCGTCGTTGGATTCGATCCGGGCCGGCTGCGCCAGATGGCGCAGGAGGCAACGGCCTGACCATGTCGTCCAAGCGCGAGCGCCAGACGGCCATCATGGAGGTGATCCGCGAGCACCGGATCACGAGCCAGGAGGGCCTGCGAGAGCTCCTGATGGAGCGTGGCATCGACGTCACCCAGGCCACGGTGTCCCGCGACGTTCGTGAGCTACGTCTGGTCAAGGTGCCCGACGCCGAGGGCGTCTCGCACTACACGCTGCCCGAGGAGTGGGAGAACACGCCGCCGCTGGAGACGTTGCTGCCTACCCTGTACCAGTCCGCGGAGGGCACGCGTAACCTGCTGGTGATTCGGACCATGACCGGGGGCGCGCAGGCGGTGGCCCTGGCCATCGACTGGGAGGAGTGGCCCGAGGTGCTCGGGAGCATCGCCGGCGACGACACCATCCTCCTCATCTGTCGCGAAGACGAGCAGGTGGAGGTGGTCCAGCAGCGTCTGCGGGAGATCGCAGGGCAGGGCTGAGCCGCGGCTGGAAGGAACGAAGGAGGCCGACCTCTACGGGGTCGGCTTGTTTTTTATGCACCATCGGCCTTCGCCTTGTGAATCCCCGCGGTCCGCTACAGGATGGGAGTGGCACTCCCATCGTCCATCGCCCTCGACCCTTGTGTTCATGCAGCAGGAATGTATTTTTATGCCCATGAATGCACTCTCTGGCCCCTCCACCACCGTGGGTGTGGTGGGGGGGAGTGGCTATACGGGGCTCGAGGTCCTGCATCTGCTGGCACGCCACGACGGCGTGCGCGTCGGCTTCGCCACGGCCCGCAGCGACGCGGGCAGCGCGACCCCGGTAGCAGGGCTGGACTTCAGCGAGGCCCACGGCGATGTCGTGTCGGAGGCCGACCTGCTCTTCCTCTGTCTGCCCCACGGCGCCGCCGTATCGTGGGTCGAGGAGGCCCGGGCCGCCGGTACGCGCGTCGTGGACCTGACGGCGGACCACCGGCCCGGCTCGGGGCGCGAAGCGGACGTGGTCTACGGTCTTCCGGACCGGTCACCGGCCGGATTGTCCGACGCGCCGGTGGTGGCCAACCCCGGCTGCTATCCCACTGGGGTGATCCTGTCGCTGGCGCCGCTGCTCGAGGCCGGGCTTCTCGACCTCGGCCGGCCCGCGGTCGTCCACGCCGCCTCGGGAGTCACCGGCGCAGGACGCTCGCCCCGCCGTGACCTCCTGTTCGCCGAGGTCCACGGGGATTTCCGGCCCTACGGTCTGGGCAACGACCACCGGCACCTGCTGGAGATGCGCGCCGCGCTGCCGGGACTCCAGCTCCTCTTCACGCCCCACCTGCTACCCGTGCCGCGGGGCATCCTGGAGACGATGGCGGTGCCGGTGCGGCCGGGGGTCGACGCGGACACGGTGCGAGCGCTCTGGCGCGCGGCCTATGACGAGAGCCCGTCGGTCCGGGTGCGCGACGAGGCCCCTTCGCTGGGCCGGGTGGTGGGGACCGACGAACTGTTGCTCTCGGTCCACGACAACCAGGGCCTGACCGCGCCGACCCTCACGCTGGTGGCGGCTTTCGACAACCTGGGCAAGGGTGCCGCCGGCCAGGCGGTCCAGAACATGAACCTCATGCTCGGCTTCGATGCCGGGAAGGGTCTTCGATGCGGACGGTGGTGAAGGTGGGAGGACGCGTCGTGGAGGATCCCGACGCGCTCGAGGTCCTGGCGCGCCGGCTGGGTTCGCTTCCGGGGCAGCCCGTCGTGGTACACGGCGGCGGCTCCGCCATTACGGAGTGGCAGGCCCGCGCCGGTGTGCCGGTGGCCTTTCAGGACGGCTTGCGCGTGACCTCGCCCGAAGGCATGGAGGTCACGGCCATGGTCCTCTCGGGGCTCATGAACAAGCGCCTGGTCGCCGCGCTCCTGAGCGCCGGGGAGCCGGCAGTGGGCCTGTCCGGAGAGGATGGAGCCCTGCTGCAGGCGGCGTGGAAGGACCGGGAGCGTCTCGGCGAGGTCGGCGAGGTCGTAGCCGTGAACCCCACGCCCATCGCTGCGCTGCTGGCGGCGGGACTCCTGCCGGTGGTGTCACCGGTGTCGCGGGGACCCGACGGCCGTCCCCTAAACGTGAATGCCGACGAGGCGGCCATCGCCCTGGCCGTGGGGCTGAACGCGCATCGCCTGCTGCTCGTTTCCGACGTCGACGGGGTGCTGGTGGACGGCATGCCCCGGGGCATGCTGGATCCGGCGGGCGCGGACGATCTCCTGGACAGCGGCGTCGTCACGGGAGGCATGGCCGTGAAGGTGCGGCAGGCGTTGGTCGCCGCCCGGGCCGGGGTCGAGGTCCGCATCGGCGGTCCGGCCATCCTGAACGACGACTTCGCGGGCACCCGTATCCGGTCGGCCTCGCGCGCCGAGGCGGTGGCGTGAGCGGAGCCGCCGTGGATCAGCGCGCCGGGCTTCTGGGGCTCTACGCCCCGCCCGAGCCCCTGTTCGTGGCCGGTGACGGAGCCTGGCTCATCGACGGCGAAGGGAAGCGCTACCTCGACTTCACCGCGGGCATCGCCGTGAACGCCCTGGGCCACGGCAGTCCCGTGGTGGCGGACGCCGTGCGCGAGGCCCTGGACACGGGCTTGATCCACACCTCGAACCTCTTTCGCACCACCCCCGCGGAGCAGCTCGCCGCGGAGCTGATCGACGTCACCTTCCCAGGCGGCGTGTTCTTCTGCAACTCCGGCGCCGAAGCCGGCGAGGCGGCCTTCAAGTTCGCGCGGCGCTGGGCTCGCGCCGCCGGTGGACCGGACAAGCACGGCATCGTGGCCTTCCACGGCTCGTTCCACGGTCGACTCTTCGGCACCCTCGCGGCCACGGATCGGCCGGCCTACCGGGAGCCCTTCGAGCCGCTCATGCCCGGTGTTCGCTTCGCCGATCTCGATGACCTCTCCACGCTGGACGCCGCCGTGAGCGGCGCCGGCACGGCCGCCGTGGTGGTGGAGCCGGTGCAGGGTGAGGGCGGTGTGCGCCCCGTGCCCCCGGAGGTTCTTCGCCACATCCGGGATCTGTGTGACGCCCGCGGCGTGGCGTTGATCTTCGACGAGGTACAGTGCGGATACGGGCGCACGGGCGACCTGTTCGCGTACGAGGCCTCGGGCGTGCGCCCGGACCTCCTCACGCTGGCCAAGCCCATGGCCGGTGGACTGCCCATGGGGGCGGTGGTGGCGGCGCCCCACATCGCCGAGGCGCTGAAGCCCGGCGATCACGCGACCACGTTCGGGGGTGGACCGCTGGTGGCCACCGTGGCGCGCGCCGTCCTGCGCACCCTCTCCCAGCCGGCGTTTCTCGACGGTGTGCGCGAGCGCGGGCAACGACTCGAGCACGCACTGGAGGAACTGGCGTCGCAGGCTCCGGGGGTGCGCGCCTTGAGAGGGCGTGGGCTCATGCGAGGCGTCGTGCTCGACGGTCCGGCCGCGCCGGTGGTAACCGAGGCCAGGGAGCGGGGTCTTCTCGTCTGCTCGGCCGGCCCCGACGTGGTGCGTCTGGTACCGCCCTTGAACATCGATCTGGACCTGCTGGACCGGGGCGTGGACATTCTGCGCCGTGTCCTCTCGTGAGCGCGGCCGCACCCCTTGCGCTCTCCGAGCGCTCCCGCAGGGCCACGCTCGGCGACACCGCCGCCATGAGCGCCCTCATCAACGGCTATGCGGCCCAGGGCCTGATGCTGCCCAAGTCGGTGCCCGAGTTGTGCCGCTTCTTCCGGGAATACCGGGTGGCGACGTCGTCCAGCGGGGAGCTCCTCGCCTGCGGCGGATTGAGGATCTACACCCCGGACCTCGCCGAGATCGTGGGCCTGGCCGTGGCGCCGGCGTCCCAGGGCAGGGGCCTGGGCCGCGTTCTCGTCGAGGAGCTCACCGAAGACGCACGCCGGCTCGGAATCGGGCGGATCTTCGCCATGACCTTCGAGGCCGACTTCTTCGGGCGTCTCGGCTTCCACCCCGTGACGCGGGACAGCATTCCGGAGAAGATGGCGGCCGATTGCAGGAGCTGCGCGCGCCGTGTGGGGTGCCAGGAGATCGCCGTCGCGCGCACGCTCGCCCCGCTGCCCCGGAGCGTTGCGGGGTGGCCGCGTGGGTCGGACGCACGGGCGCTTCGCCCCCTGCGGGTGTTGACATCATACAGTCATAGTGTATAATTATGCCCTGATGCGGGATCGTGGATCTCGCGTGGGAACCATGACGGGACCGGGGGCAGGACTGAAAGGGAGCGATCCCACCGGCGCCTTGGCGGGAGGCGTCCGGCGACCTGACCCCCGGCCCGGCTTCTTTTTTCACCCCACGGCGCGGTCCGGCGCCCCCACCCCGGACGCGGCCAGCGAGTTGGCGACCTTCGGCGCCAGCGACTACGATCACGCGGACGCCGCCGGGTTCATCCGGCTCTTCGGTCTGCCCGTGCGCGCCGCCGCGGCCCTCCAGGCCACCCGGAACGGGAATCACCGGGCTGGAGACGCGGTGGGCGCGTTGTTGCGCGAGGTGGCGGGCCTGGGAGTCTGAGGTCCGTTCCGGTCGCAGACCGGGGGCGCATCGACACTCTTCCATCCCGCCACGATCCATGAGCCTGTCCGACGACACCCCGAAACCCGCCGGCGCCCTCTGGGGAGGCCGCTTCGAGGGCGGCATGGCGCCGTCCATGATCCCCCTGAACCTCAGCCTCGACGTGGATCGGCGCCTCTGGCGTCAGGATCTGCGTGGGAGCCGGGCCTGGGCCACGGCGCTGGGGCGCGCCGGTGTGCTGTCGGAGGATGAGGTCGACGCCCTCCACCGGGGACTGGACGCCGTGAAGGCGCGCCTGCAGGCCTGGACCTGGGGAGGCGAGCCCGACGAGGACATCCACTCGCTGGTGGAGCGGCTTCTGCACGAGGAAGCGGGACCGGTCGCCGGCAAGCTGCACACCGGTCGCTCGCGCAACGATCAGGTGGCCACCGACCTGCGGCTCTGGGTCCGGGACGAGATCGGGCCGCTGGTGGAGGCCCTGGGGCAGTTGGCCGGTGGTCTCGTGGAGCTGGCCACCTCGGGTGTGGACCTCATCATGCCCGGGTACACGCACCTGCAGCAGGCCCAGCCCATTCGGGCGGCCCATTGGGCCCTCGCCCACGTGTGGCCCCTGCTCCGGGATCGCCGGCGCCTGAGGGCGGTGGATCGCTCCGCCGCCGAGCTTCCCCTCGGGCAGCGGCGCGGTGGCGGGGTGCCCGTTTCCGGTGGACCGGGAAGAGCTGGCGCTGGCGCTGGGGTTTCAGACCGTGAGCGCCAACAGCCTGGACGCGATCAGCGACCGGGACTTCGTGGCGGAGCTCCTCTTCGCCGGCGCGCTCCTGGGGGTGCACCTGTCGCGGCTCGCCGAGGACCTGGTCCTGTTCTCCTCGCGCGAGTTCGCCTTCGTCCGCCTGGACGACGGCTACTCCACCGGCTCGAGCCTCATGCCGCAGAAGCGCAATCCCGACGTCGCGGAGCTCAGCCGGGGCAAGAGCGGGCGGCTGACCGGCAACCTCATGGGGATGCTCACGCTGCTCAAGGGTCTGCCCACGGGCTACAATCGGGACCTGCAGGAGGACAAGTCGCTCCTCTTCGATACGGTGGACACGCTCCGCCTGGTCCTGCCGGCGCTGGCCGGCGCCGTCGCCACGGCCCGCTTTCGGCCCGAGCACATCCACGAGCGGCTGGACACGCAGCTTCTCGCCACCGACCTGGCGGACTATCTGGTGCGCCGGGGCGTGCCGTTCCGCCGGAGCCACGAAGCCGTGGGCATCCTGGTGCGCCGAGCCGAGGAGCGCGGTTGCTCGCTGGAGGACCTGGCCGACGAGGACTACCAGGCCGCGCATCCGGCCTTCGACGCCGACGTGCGCGGGGTCTTCGACTGGGACCGCTCGGTCGACTCCCGCGCGGCCCAGGGCGGGACGGCCCGGGAGGCCGTCGTGACCCAGCTGGCCACGGCCCGGGAGCAGCTCTCGGAATCGTGAGCCGCAGCGGCTACGCCGCGGCCACTTCGACCTCGCGCATGGTGCGGCCCGCCGCGGCCGCGAAGGGCCGAAGCGCTTCCATGAAGGCGTCGAAGCCGTCCAGGGTGAGGGACTGATCACCGTCCGAGACCGCCCGCTCCGGATCCGGGTGCACCTCCACCAGCAGCCCGTCGGCGCCCGCGGCCACCGACGCCAACGCAAGCGGCGTCACCAGCTCGCGGATCCCCCCGGCGTGGCTCGGATCGGCGAACACGGGCAGGTGCGTCTCGCGCTTGAGCACCGGAATCGCCGACACGTCCAGCGTGTTGCGCGTCGCCGTCTCGAAGGTGCGGATGCCCCGTTCGCACAGGATCACCTGCATGTTGCCCTGGCTCATGACGTACTCGGCGGCCAGAAGCAGGTCCTTGACCGTGGCGCTCATGCCCCGCTTCAGCAGGACGGGCCGGTGCAGGCGCCCCACCTCGGTGAGCAGCGCGAAGTTCTGCATGTTGCGGGCTCCGATCTGGAGCACGTCGGCGTAGCCGGCCACCAGCTCCACCTGACGGGTGTCCATGACCTCCGTGACCACCGGCAGGCCCGTCTCGCGCCGCACGTCGGCCAGGTGGCGAAGTCCTTCCTCGCCCAGCCCCCGGAAGGCGTAGGGAGAGGTGCGGGGCTTGAAGGCGCCGCCCCGGAGCCCGAGACCCCCGGCCGCCGCGACCCGGGCACCGGTCTCCCGCAGCATGTCGAGCCCCTCCACCGAGCAGGGCCCCGCCACCACCACCAGCTCGTCGCCGCCGACGTCGGTGGATCCCAGCGGGATGCGCGTGGGACCGGCGGCGAAGGGCCGTGACGCCAGCTTGTAGGGCTTGAGCACGGGGTGCACCGCCTCCACGCCCGGGATCGAGCGCAGGGGGATCTCCCGCAGGCGGGTCTCGTCGCCCACGCAGCCGATGACCGTGCGTTGCTCTCCCCGCGACAGGTGCGTGCGGAGCCCCAGCGACTCCACCCGCTCGCGAATGTGGTCCAGCTCCTCGTCGGTGACGCCGGCTCGGGTCACGATGATCATGGTTCCTCTCTCCTGGTGTCGTGGCGGCGGGCGTCGCCGGCCGTATGGGGTTCGGACACGAAAAAACCGGGCCCCCGGGGGATCGTCCCGGGGGCCCGGCTCGGATGCCGTCTTGCGGCGATCTCAGAGCACGCGCGGACTCCCGGCGCCCGTGGGGTAGCCGTAATACCAGAAGCCGAAATGCCGGCGCCGGGTGAACGTGCTCGCGTGCGGTGTCATGGCTTCAAGGTTCGGAGCCCCGTGTCGACGTGTCAATGGTCGGGGGCGGTCTGGACCCCGAGGGGGGAGCTTCGATACCTTTTCGCCGCCGTTCGCGCCCTCCCCGCGGGCACACACGTTCCCTCTTATCCACCCCGGTCGGAGGACCCCCTGATGGAAGCCGCGACCCGCCCCTCACTCGACGAGCTGGGCCTCTCCCTGGGCAAGAAGACCCGACTGCATCGGCTCCTCTACGAGCACGGCCTCAAGAATGGCACGCTGCTCCTGCTCCCCATCGATCAGGGGCTGGAGCACGGGCCCATCGACTTCTTCCCGAACCCGCCGTCGGCAGACCCCGAGTTCCAGTGGCGTCTCGCCGTGGAAGGGGGCTACAACGGCGTGGCCTGCCACTACGGTCTGGCCCGCAAGTACATGGACCGCTACGCCGGCAAGGTGCCCCTCGTCCTCAAGCTCAACGGAAAGACCAACATTCCGTCCGACGACGAGGCCTTGTCCACGCTCACCGGCAGCGTGGAAGACGCGGTCGCCATGGGCGCGGATGCGGTGGGCTACACGCTCTACGTGGGCTCCCCCCGGCAGGACGAGGACTTCCTCCAGCTGCAGGCCGTGCGCGAGGACTGTGACCGCTACGGGATGCCCCTGATCGTGTGGTCCTACCCCCGCGGCGCGGCCATCGACGGCAAGGGCGGCCGGGACAGCCTCTACGCCGTGGACTACGCCGCCCGGGTGGCCCTGGAGCTCGGTGCGGACGTGGTGAAGCTCAACATGCCCAAGCACAGCGACAACGACGCCGCACAGCCGAAGAAGTACGCCGAGATCGACTTCGACTACGGCGAGGGCGCACGCCGGGTCGTGGCCTCGGCCGGACGCTGCCTGGTCCTCTTCAGCGGCGGGAGCAAACTGGGTGACGACGACCTGCTGGAGAAGGCGCGCGTCGGCATGCAGGGCGGCGCCACGGGCCTGATCTTCGGCCGCAACATGTGGCAGCGGCCCTTCGACGAGGCCCTCGCCATCACGCAGCGGGTCAAGGCCGAGGTCCTCAGCAACTTCGGGTCCTGAGCCCGGTGGCCACGGCGGCCGAGCTCAAGCGCGCCGCCGCCGAGGAGGCGTTGAAGCGGGTTGCTCCGGGCATGCGCCTGGGGCTCGGCACCGGGAGCACGGTGGCCCACTTCCTGGATCTCCTCGGGCACGCCGTCCAGGAGGGCCGCCTCGCGGGCATCAGCGGGGTGCCCACCTCGCACCGCACCGCGGATCACGCCCGACGCCTGGGCATCCCCCTGGCCGAGCTCGACGGATCGCCGCTGGATCTGGCCGTGGACGGCGCCGACGAGGTGGATCCGGCCCTCAACCTGATCAAGGGGATGGGGGGAGCGCTGCTGCGGGAGAAGATGGTGGCGCAGGCGGCGAAGCGCTTCGTGATCGTCGTGGATGCCTCCAAGGAGGTGGAGCGGCTCGGGACGCGCTCCGCCCTCCCGGTCGAGGTGGTGCCCTACGGCTGGAAGGTCCACCTCGACGTGATCCGGGGTCTGGGAGGGAAGGGGAAGTTCCGACGGGACGACAACGGCCGACCCATCTACACCGATAACGGTAACATCATACTGGACTGCGATTTCGAGGCTGGGGTCTCAGATCCGTTCGAGGTGGAGCGCGTGCTGCGGTCGCGGGCCGGCGTGGTGGCCACGGGCCTGTTCCTGGGCCTGACCCACGAGGTCCTGGTGGCCCACGCCGACGGCGTCCGGTCGCGGACCCTCGTCGAGGCCGGGTCGTGAGCACCCTGCTCGCTCCCTCGATCCTGGCGTCGGATTTCGGACGACTGGCCGAGGAGATCGCCGCGGTGGAGGGGGCCGGCGCCGATTGGATCCACGTGGACGTCATGGACGGCCATTTCGTCCCCAACATCACCATGGGACCGTTGGTGGTGCGGGCGGCGCGGCGGGCGACGGAGCTGCCGCTGGACGTGCATCTCATGATCGAGGCGCCGGACCGCTACCTGGAGGCCTTCGCCGAAGCGGGTGCGTCTGTCCTGACCGTGCACCAGGAGGCGTGTCCCCATCTGCACCGCACGGTCCAGCGGATTCGCGAGATGGGCGTGAAGGCCGGTGTGGCCCTGAACCCGGCGACCCCCGTGGAGTCCTTGTCCGAGATCGCCTCGTACGTGGACCTGGTGCTGGTGATGACCGTGAACCCGGGATTCGGCGGGCAGTCCTTCATCCGCACCGGGCTCGACAAGATCCGGCGCACGCGGGCGCTGCTGGACCGCACGGCGTCAGGCGCACGCCTCGAGGTCGATGGCGGTGTGGACGCCTCCAACGCAGCGGCGCTGGCCGAAGCCGGAGCCACGGTCCTGGTGGCGGGGTCGGCGGTGTACCGACACCCGTCGGGACCCGAAGAAGGTGTGGCTGCCCTGCGATCCGCGCTGGAGTCCGCCGGCACGCACCGGGTCTGACGCTCTCCGGACCGTGCGGCTCGGAGTCGTGATTGCCGGAGCCCTCTCCCCCGGATTAGACTCAGCACATGAGCGACGACGACCTGGTGATCGACCCTGCGGCCATCGATCGGCTGCGGGAGTGGGGCGGTGACAAGCTGGT
Organism: uncultured Gemmatimonadales bacterium; assembly: GCA_963809895.1. Lineage (GTDB taxonomy): Bacteria > Gemmatimonadota > Gemmatimonadetes > Longimicrobiales > Gaopeijiaceae > Gaopeijia. Next base: position 910,238 of record CAWELD010000003.1, read on the forward strand.
TCGCCAGATGATCCGTCTCTATCTGGAGAACGCCCAGGTCCGGCTGGATCAGATCCAGGCGGGCCTTTCGGGCGCCGAGCCCCTGGAGCGCACGCAGCAGGGCGCCCACTCGCTGAAGTCCAGCGCGGCCAACGTGGGTGCGCGACGGGTCAATCACCTCGCCGCCCAGCTCGAGGCCTCGGCCGGCGACGGAGACGGCGAGGCTTCCGCCGATCTCCGGGACCAGCTTCTTCCGGTCCTCGACGAGGCGAAGCACGCCCTGGAGACCCTGGTGGAGGGACTGCCGGAATGAAGCCCCGCATCGCCGTCGTGGAGGACAACCCCGACAATCGCCTGCTCGTCCAGGCCATCCTGGACGACCGCTTCGAGGTGTCCGAGTACGAAACCGGCACCGAAGCGGTGGAGGGACTGGAAGCGGACAGCCCCGATCTGGTCCTCCTGGACATCTCGCTCCCGGAGATGGACGGGACCGAGGTCCTGGCCTGGATCCGCGCCAACGAGCGTCTGGCCGCGCTTCCGGTGATCGCGCTCACGGCCCACGCCATGGCCGGCGACCGGGAGCGGTACCTGGAGGCGGGATTCGACGACTACGTCACCAAGCCCATCGTGGACGAGGACGTGCTCATCGGAGCCATCGAACGATGGCTGGGGAAGGGCGAGTCCTGACGACGGCCCAGGCTTCCGACACCGTCGACGGGGCCACGCCCCAGCCGTCAGGGACCGCGCTGGACGAGGTCCCGCGGTCGTTCCGGGTAGAGCCCCCGCCGGCGGGGGGTGCGGTCCACGTCGTCATCGCCGTCGTCTTGCTGCTCGGGGCGTTGGTCCTTCCCCGCGAAGGCACCTCCACGACGGCATGGCACACGGGGATCGAGATGGCGGCCATCACGCTGGCCGCGGTGCTCGGCGGGCTGGGCCTGGTCCGCTACTACTCGCGCTTCCACCGGGCCTTTCTCTACATCGGCACGGGCTTCCTGGCCACCGCGGCCCTGGACGCCATGCATCTGCTCCTGGTGTCGGGGTGGATCACGCCGCGCGCCCTGGCACCGAGCGCCGACCTGAGCGCCTGGAGCTGGTTGCAGGCCCGCACCTTCCTGGCGCTCTTCCTCTCGGTGAGCGTGCTGGCGCCACGCACTCCGCCGGAGGGTGAAGGGCGCCGGGGCGGCGAGAGCTCGGTCTACCTGACGGCGGGGCTGCTCACCCTCCTGGTCGTGGCCTTCTTCTCGATGGCGCCCATCTCGCCGGCCATCCATCCGACCTGGTTCATCGCCCGTCCGGCCGAGTTCGTGCCGGCACTGCTCTTCGGTCTCGCCTACGTGGGCTACTTCAGGCGGGGGCGCTGGCGCACCGATCCCTTCGAGCACTGGCTGCTGCTGGCCCTGCTCGTGTCGACGCTCCTCCATGCCGCCTACATGTCACGTTCGGCGGCGTTGGGGGATCCCCTCTACGAAGCCGCGCACGTGCTGAAGGTGGCCAGCTACGGCATGGTCCTGGTGGGGCTGCTGGTGAGCCTGTTCCTGGCGTTCCGGCGCGAGGGGGAGGCCCTGACCGCGGTGACGACCGCCAAACAGGCCCTCGAGCGCGAGGTCGACGTACGACGGAGCGCGGAGGAAGTGCTGCAGCGTAGCGAGGAGCGCCTGCAGAACTTCCTGGACAACGCCCACGATCTGGTCCTCAGCACCGCGCCCGACGGCCGCATCCTGTACGTCAACGCCGCCTGGACCCGGACGCTGGGCTATTCGGCCCGCGACCTGGAGGAGTTGCGGCTGCCCGACGTGCTGCACCCCGAGTCGCGGGAGCACGTCATGGCGGCGTTCCGACACGTGCTGGCCGGCGAGCGCATCGAGCGTCTCACGGCCGAGCTCGTGGCTCGAGACGGGCGCATCGTGGTGGTGTCGGGAAGCGCGAGCAGGCACGTGGTGGACGGCGTGCCCGTGAGCGCCCAGGCCATCTTCCGCGACGTGACGCAGCAGCGACGCGCGGAGCGGGAGCTGGCCGCGTCCCGGGCCAACCTGGCGGCCCTGGTCGAGAACACCGGCGACGCCATCTGGTCCGTGGACACGCGCCAGCGCCTGGTCACCTTCAACTCCGGGTTCGCGCTGGCGGTGGAGGCCCGGTCGGGCCGTGAGCCGCGGGTGGGGGATCCTCCCGAGGTGGTGTTCGGGACGCGAACGGCCCAATGGTACCGGGACATGTACGATCGCGTGCTCTCGGGCGAACGCTTCTCGGCGTTGCTGGAAGAGCGCATGGAGGGCCAGGAGCGGGTGGTGGAGATCTTCTGCAACCCGGTGCTGGAAGCGGACGGAACCACCGGGGCCGTCATGTTCGGCAAGGACGTGACGCGCCGCCTGCGGGCCGAGGAAGCGCTGCGGGTCGCCAAGGAGGACGCGGAGCTCGCCAACCGGGCCAAGAGCCAGTTCCTGGCCAACATGAGCCACGAGCTGCGCACCCCGCTCAATTCGGTCATCGGCTTCGCCAACATCCTGCTCAAGAACAAGAAGGGGAACCTGACCGACCAGGACACCAGCTTCCTGGACCGGATCCTGGCCAACGGGCGTCACCTGTTGTCGCTCATCAACGAGGTCCTGGATCTGGCCAAGATCGAGGCCGGGCGCCTGGAGGTGAAGCTGGAAGACGTCGACCTCGCCGAGCTCATCACCGAGACCGTCGATCAGCTCGAGGGACAGGCCCGGGAGAAGCGGGTCACCCTGGTGGCCGACACGCCCTCGGTGGTGTCCCGGGCGGAGACCGACGCGCCCAAGCTGAAGCAGGTCATCATCAACCTGGTGGGCAACGCCCTCAAGTTCACCGAGGGCGGGCGTGTCACGGTGCGCCTGGAAACCGGTCCGGACGGCGTCACGCCCCGGGCCGTGGCCGTCGAAGACACCGGCATCGGCATCCCCCCGGAGCGTCTGGACGCGATCTTCGAGGCGTTTCAGCAAGCCGACAGCGGCACCGCGAGACGCTACGGCGGCACGGGGCTCGGGCTCACCATCTCGCGGTCCATCTGCAACCTCCTGGGTTACGAGCTCACGGTGACCTCGGAGGTGGGCCGGGGATCCATTTTCACGATCCACCTCACCGGCGAGGAGGTGGAGGTCGTGGAGGCGGTGGAGGTGGTGGAGACGCCGTCGTCATCCGACGCCCCCGGCCCGCCGCAGGACGACGACGCCCAGACCCCGGGGGATGGTGACGGGCCGCGCACGGTCGCGGCACCGGCCTCCGGTTCACATCACAATCCCACCGACCTGAGCGTCCTGGTCGTGGACGACGAGGCCGACTCCCGGATCCTCATGACCCACTACCTGGCCGACCTGGGGTGTACGGTGCACACGGCCGCGTCCGGCGCCGAGGGCATCGAGGTCGCCCGCCAGGTGCATCCGGACCTCATCACGCTGGATCTGATGATGCCCGGAATGAACGGTTGGGACGCGCTGCGGGCGCTCAAGGAGGACCCCGAGCTCCAGGACATTCCGGTGGTGGTCGTGAGCATCGTCGCGGCGGAAGGGCCGCGGGCGACTCCTCGGTGCCGTGGATCTGCTCTCCAAGCCGGTGGATCGCGAAGACCTGCTCCGGGTCCTGTGGCGGAATCTGGTGCGCCGGCGCTCGGGCCGCGTGCTGGTGGTGGAGGACGACGACGACCTGCGCACCGTGGTGGTGGAGCACCTGGAGTCGGCGGGCCTCCAGGTCCGCGCCGTGAGCAACGGCGAAGCGGCGCTGGCGGCCGTGAACGAGGAAGCGCCCGACGCGGTCATCCTGGATCTCATGATGCCGGTGATGGACGGCATGACCTTCCTGCGCCGGCTGCGAGAGAATCCCTACCACACGGGCCTGCCGGTGGTGGTGCTCACGGCCAAGGAGCTCACCGACGACGAGCGCAGCTGGCTGGGCGAAAACGCCTCGGACGTGGTGTCCAAGGGAGACGACATGGGCGGCCGCCTGAAGGAAGTCCTGAGCGCCTTCCTGCCGCTGTCGCGGGACTGACCGAGAGGTTCGGACCTTTCGGGGTCCGATCCCGGAAACGCCGCGGGCGATCACGGGTATCCGCGTGCCATGCCCCACGTGCCCGCCGACCGCATTCGCCTGCTCGCCGACCGACCCGTGCGCCGGGACGGCACGCACGTGCTGTACTGGATGGTGGCGCACCGCCGGCTGGACTGGAACTACGCCCTCGAACAGGCCGTGGGGTACGCCCGCCAGCTCGAGCGGCCGCTGATCATTCTCGAGGCGCTGCGCGTGGACTACCCCTGGGCCAGCCAGCGCCATCACCGCTTCGTGCTGGACGGGATGCGAGAGCACCGGAGGCGCCTCGCGGGCTCCCGGGTGGCGTATCATGCCTACGTGGAGCCGGAGAAGGGGGCGGGGAAGGGGCTCCTGGAGGCACTCGCGCGGAGACGCCTGCTTGGTGGTGACCGACGACTTCCCGGCGTTCTTCCTGCCCCGCATGCAGGAGGCGGCCGCTCGCAAGCTGGGGTGCCGACTGGAAGCCGTGGACGCCAACGGGCTTTATCCGGTGCGTGCGGCGGGCCGGACCTTCAGCGCCGCGGTCCACTTTCGCCGGCATCTCCAGAGGGAGCTGGGCCGGCACCTGGTGCAGCCGCCGGCGGCCCATCCGCTCATGGGCGACCCGCTGGTGGAATCCGCGGGCCTGCCGGGCGAGGTGTCACGACGATGGCCTGCGGCCCCGGACGCCCTCCTCGACGGCGAGTCGGGCGCGCTGGACGCGCTGCCCGTGGACGCCGAGGTCGCGCCGGTACCGTTCGCCGGCGGCACGACGGCCGCAGAAGAGCGGCTCACCCGTTTCCTGGAGTCGGGCCTGGACCGCTACGCCGAGTCCCGGAACGACCCCGACGCCGACGTGGCCTCACGCCTGTCGCCGTACCTCCACTGGGGCCACCTGTCGACGCACCGTGTCCTGGACGCCCTGGCGGAGCGGGAAGGCTGGACGCCGGCCCGGATCTCCGACCAGGTGTCCGGCAGCCGGCGCGGCTGGTGGGGCATGTCGCCCGAGGCCGAGACGTTTCTGGACGAGCTGGTCACCTGGCGCGAGATCGGCTTCAACTACTGCGCTGAACGGCCCGACTACCACCGTTACGACACGCTCCCCGAGTGGGCGCTGAAGACCCTGGAGACGCATGCGGACGACGAGCGGCCGTGGGTCTACGGGCTCGAGGAGTTCCAGAGCGCCAACACCCACGACGAGCTCTGGAATGCCGCCCAGCGTGAGCTCCGGCGCGAAGGGACCATCCACAACTACCTGCGCATGTTGTGGGGCAAGAAGATCCTCGAGTGGACGCCCGACCCCCGCACCGCGCTGGACATCATGGTGGAGCTGAACAACCGCTGGGCCATCGATGGACGCGATCCCAACTCCTGGTGCGGCATCTTCTGGGTACTGGGCCGCTTCGACCGCGGATGGCCGGAGCGTGACGTCTACGGCAAGGTCCGCTCCATGTCGTCGGACAGCACGCGCCGCAAGGTGTCGCTTCACGGCTATCTCGGACGCTACGGCGCCCAGCCCGCCCTCGACCTCACCTGAACCACCCGGACCCCTCACGTCATGCCTGTCTTCCGCTCCCGCGTCACCCTGTCCGCCAGTCCGGCCGACGTCTTCGCCTGGCACGAGCGTCCAGGCGCTCTGGAGCGCCTCACACCGCCCTGGGAGCACGTCCGGGTGTTGGAGCGCTCCGGGGGCATCCGCGACGGTGCCGAGGTGCGGCTCAAGATGAAACGGGGGCCCCTGGACTTCACCTGGCACGTCCGCCATCGGGACTACGAGGAAGGCCGTCAGTTCGTGGACGAGCAGGTGAAGGGCCCCTTCCAGCGCTGGGTGCACACCCACCGCTTCCTGCCCGGCGACGGCGGCGGCTGTGTCATGGAGGACGAGATCGAGTGGGAGCCACCGCTGGGATCGGCCGGCGAGCTGGTGACGGCCCCCATGATCGAGCGGGATCTCCGGCGGGCCTTCGCATTCCGCCATCGCCGGCTCGCGGACGACCTGGAGCTCCAGGGACGGTTCGCCAGCCAGCCGCGCCTCACCGTGGCCATCACCGGCGCCAGCGGACTGGTGGGAACCACGCTGGGCCACCTCCTCACCACCGGGGGCCATCGCGTGGTCCCCGTGACACGCGATCGCGCCGCCGCCGAGGCCGGTGGAGGTATCTACTGGAACCCCTCCACCGGGGACATCGACGAACAGGGTCTGGTGGGCGTCGATGCGGTGGTGCACCTGGCCGGAGAGCCGATCCAGGCCATGCGCTGGACCAGCGACAAGAAGCGGGCGATCCGGGAATCCCGGGTCCAGGGAACGGAGCTCATCAGTCGCACGGTGGCGAGCCTGCGCGGCGGTCCCTCGACGCTGATCTCGGCGTCGGGGGTGCACTTCTACGGGGGCCGCGGCGACGAGATCCTCACGGAGACCAGCCCTCCCGGGCGCGGCTTTCTGGCTGAGACCTGTAAGCTGTGGGAGGGCGCCACGCGCCGGGCCGAAGGGGCCGGCATCCGCGTGGTGAGGCTCCGTTGCGGACTCATCCTGAGCACGGCGGGAGGCGCCCTGCCCGTGATGCTGTGGGCCTTCAAGGCGGGCCTGGCGGGCCGGATCGGCAGCGGTCGCCAATACGTGTCCTGGATCGATCTCGACGACGCCGTGGGTCTCTACTACCACGCGCTCATGGACCCGTCGATGAAGGGCACCTTCAACGCCACGGCGCCGCACCCCGTCACCAACGCCACCTTCACGGACGTGCTGGGCCGCATCCTGCACCGTCCCACGGTGATTCCGGTGCCGAAACTGGGCGTGCGCGCGTTGCTGGGTGAGATGGGTGACGAGCTGCTGCTCCAGGGCCAACGGGTGCGGCCGGCGGCGGCGCTGGCCGCGGGATACGGCTTCTTCTACGAGGGACTCGAGGACTCGCTCCGCCACCAGCTCGGGCGGCCGGCCCCGGACAGCCCGGACTGAACCGCGCGTCAGCCGCCGGCCAGCGTGACCGGAGCGGGGCGGGGGCCGCGTCCGTCGGCGAAGCGCACCTCGCCCGGCGTATCGGCGTTCCACTGCGGGGCCAGCCCCAGATCCTCGGCGATGCACCCGTAGGTGGCCTCCGCCGACAGGATCACGCCGGGGACGCCGGCACCGGGGTGCGTGCCGGCCCCCACCAGATAGAGTCCGTCCACATCCTCGCTGCGGTTGTGCGGCCGGAACCAGGCGGTCTGCGTGATACGGGGCTCCACGGCGAACGCATTGCCCCAGGTAGCATTGAGCTCGGACTCGAAGTCGTCCGGGGTAAAGATATGAAGCACTTCGAGTTGTTCGCGTAGATCCGTGAGGCCCCATTCCTCCAGGAACTCCAGGATGCGGTCGGCGAAGGCGTCCTTGAGCGCGCTCCAGTCCAGCCCCGAGCGGTTGTTGGCCACCGGCACCAGCACGTACATGCTCTCGCAGCCCTCCGGAGCCATCTCCGGGTCGGTGCGGGTCGGCGCGTGCACGTACATGGAGAAAGTCGTCGGGCAGGATCTTGCGGTCGAAGATGTCCCGGATGAGCTCGCGGTAGCGCTCGGTGAGGATGAGGGTGTGGTGCGCCAGCTCCGGGTACTGCCGGCGCACGCCCAGATAGAGCAGGAAGCAGCTCATGCTGTAGTGCTGGCGCGCCACCTTGCGGTCCGTCCAGCGGCGGCGGTGGCTGCCGTCCACCAGATCCCGGTACGTGTGGCCGACATCGGCGTTGCTCACCACCACGTCGGCCGGGAAGTGGGTGCCGCGAGCGCGGACGCCCACGGCACGGCCGTCCCGAACCTCGATCTCGTCGACCTCGTGGTCCGTGAAGAGGCTCCCGCCGAGCTCCACGAACACGCGACCCATGGCCTCCACGACGCTGTACATGCCGCCCTTTGAGAACCACACGCCGCCCTGGCGCTCCAGATAGGGGATCATGAGGTAGACCGAGGGTGCCGTGAAGGGACTCCCCCCGACGAAGAGGGGGTGGAACGAGTACAGGAAGCGGTGCCGGAAATCGCGGAAATAGCGCGACACGAAGTGATGGACCGGGCGCCACGCACCCAGCTTCAGCAGGCGCGGAACAAATCGCGCCAGGCTTCCCAGCGTGTCGAAGGGCTGGGAGCCGAGCCGATCGCCGATGACGGCGTCGTAGATGGGCTCCACCTGCTCCATGAAGTCGTCCAGGCGCTCGGCGTCGCCGGCGTCGAACCGGCGCATCTGCGCCTTCATGCGCTCCACGTCACCCACGTAGTCCAGCGACGAGCCGTCGTGGAAGTGGACCCGGTAGTAGGGATCCAGCGGGATGAGATCCACATAGTCGATGAGCCGGCGGCCGGCCGCGCGAAAGACGTCGTCGATGATGCCCGGCGCCGTGATCAGGCTGGGGCCCATGTCGAAGACGTAGCCACGGTCCTGGAGCTGATAGGCGCGCCCTCCGATGCGCTCGCGCTTCTCGAGGAGCGTGACCTGGAGGCCGGCGGCCTGGAGGCGGATGGCGAGGGCGAGGCCCCCGAAGCCGCTGCCGATCACCACGGCGCGACGGGGGCTTCCGGTCCTGTCCTCGAATGTGACGCGGGTCATGGGATGGCGGGCTCCGGCGATCAGCCGTCCTGAGGGGCGAGGGTCCAGGCCGACCGGGTATCCGCCTGCCGGCGGGCTCTCCGCAGATCGCGGAGCCCGCGGATTCCGAGTCGGACCTTGTGGAGGCGTCCGGTGAAGGCCCGCCGGGTACCGTTGTCCCAGTCGTTTCTCCGGAGGGCGTCGTGAATGCCCTGGTAGAGGCGCGCGGCGACGGCCACGGGTCGGGCGTAGAAGGCCGGCAGGCGCGGAAGGGCTTCGAAGGCTTCGTCGTAGAGGCGGTCGGCTCGGGTGGCCAGGGACTCCATGAGCCCCTTCCAGGCGTCGTCCACGGCTCCCGGCAGGCCCCGGGCCACCGACGCCACTTGCGTCCGGGTCACCCCGTGGCGCTCCATCGCGTCCAGCGGCAGGTACAGGCGACCCGCTCGCCAGTCTTCACCCACGTCGCGCAGGATGTTGGTGAGCTGCATGGCGTGGCCGAGGCCATAGGCTCGGGCCAGCACGTCCGGATCCCGCACGCCGAACATCTCGGTGAGCCATCCCCCCACCACTGCCGCCACCCGGTACGTGTAGACCTCGAGCTCGGCCGTGGTGGTGAAGGGGGAGGGGTCGAGGTCCATGGCGACGCCGGCCAGGAGCTCGTCGGCGTAGTGGAAGGACACGCCGGCGCGCCGGGTGGCTCCCATGACCTCGTCGAGCAGCGGGACGCCCGTCTCCTCGCCGTCGTAGGCCCCCCGGGCCAGCTCCCGCCACGCAGCGAGAAGCGCACGGACGTCCTCCGGGGGCCCCTCGGCCTCGTCCACCAGGTCGTCGGTGAAGCGGCAGAAGGCGTACACCGACTCCACGCACCGACGCTCGCGGCGGGGAAAGAGTCGGGATGCGAAGCGGAAGGAGTGGCCGTGACGAGCCAGGTACCCTCCCCAGGCATCGGGGCCTCCCACGGCTGCGGCTCGCGCCCGCACCAGGGACTCCGTGGAGGGGCCCGAAGGGGACGGAGCGAGGGCCGCCCGCTCCCGCACCAGCGCCCTCTCGGCCACCGCGACCCAGGTGTGCGCGAGCTCGGCGACCGCCGGCGGCACTCGCACCGCCAGCGCGCAGGCCTCGGCGTGGAGCCGCACCAGCGCGCGTCCGAGGGGTGCCGGCCCTCCGTCGGGCGCGCCGTCGAGGAGCCGGCGTCCGAAGGCCTCCGGCCCGAGCCCGTCGGGATCGGGAAACTCCTCGACTCCCGCCTCGTCCAGCACGAAGGTCCACTTCTTCTGGCGCAGGTCCTGGAAGGGCGGCTTGCCGCGCCGGGCCGAGGCGCAGTAGTCCAGGAAATCGTCCACCATCTGATAGAGCGCGCCCAGGGCGGTGCCCGCGGCGTGGGCCTCGGCCGGATCTTCACCGCGCACGTCCGCCGCCAGCACCAGGGCGGCGCCGAAGAGCTCGCCCGACTTGCCTTCGATGGCCGAGCGGTACTGCTCGGGGGTGAGCCGCCGGCCGGCCGCGGCGCCCTGACGCAACTCTCCGGCCACGGTGCGCTCCACCGACCGGATGAACCAGTCGAGAAAGACGGGCCGCCCGCTCCTGGCGGCCACGCGATAGGCTGCCGTCAGCAGGTGATCCCCCAGCACGAGTGCGGCCCCGACGCCGCGTTCGGCGGCCACCGTGGGGCGCCCCCTGCGCCGCTCCGCGCCGTCCAGAACGTCGTCGTGAAGCAGCGAGGCCTCGTGCGCCATCTGGATGGCCAGGGCTCCGTACCAGAACTCGTCCGGAACCGCGTCGGGGGCCCGGTCCGCCGCCAGGGCACGGTAGGCGACCAGGGGGCGGAGCAGCTTCCCCTTCAGCGCGGGCACGGGCAGGCCATCGGCGCGCACGCGGCGGGCGACGCGGTCGAGCCCCGCACGCACCCGGTCCTCGACCGTCACGCCTCGGGTCGCCGGGATCGTCACGCGACCTCCCCGGGAGCCAGACGCGGGCGCGGCCGGTGGGGTGGCGAGGCGTCGGGCGCGTCGTCGGTGGCCGGTGACGGCCGAAGCCCGGTCAGGACCACGGCGTGCAATGCCAGCGCCGTCACCGTGGCGCCCACCGACAGCCAGAGGCCGGCGGCGGCGACCATGCCCAGCGGCATGAGAAGGACCGCCCCGTAATAGCCCGCCGCCCAGGACGCCGGAAGGCTCCCCGACCAGCGCAGGCGCCGGTCCAGGAGCTCCAGGGCGGTCATGAGGACGAGGCCCGTGACGAACCATCCGAGCAGGTTCACCCAGGGCATTCCGTAGAACGCTCCCTTCGACTCCCAGATCCAGTAGGGCGTGAGGTGGCTCATGGCCGGATCCAGCGCCAGATCCCAGGTCACCAGGAGCCCCGACGCCAACACGATGCGCGTGGGCGCCTGTCGCGAACGGGGGGCTCGAGCACGTGCCACGACCCACGACACCGACGACATCAGGAACCAGCTCACGGGGATCAGCACCGGCACTCGGCCCAGCAGCTTGGGTCCCAGCAGACCGGTGTAGCCGTATCCGGAGAAGGGAACGCCGTAGCCGGTCCCGACGTGCTCGGCCAGGAAGCTGATCGCATACGCGACGGCGAAGGCCGGAAGCCAGCGCCATCCCGCGTGGCGAGCGAGGACCACGACCAGGACGGCGGCGGCAATCAGGATCTGCGCTCGGGCGAAGAGCGGAAACGAGACCTGGTAGACCCGGGCCGCCAGCGGGCCCGCGGGCAGGCGCTCCGGGTGGAGCCCGAAGTTCCAGTAGCCCAGGACGGCGACGACGGTGAAGAGCAGCAGCGTCAGAAGCGCGCGGCCTTCGAGGGATCGCGGCAGCCAGCGCCGGGGGCCTGAGGTCACCCTGGAGAGAGGCGGGGTCATGGATTCGGGATCCTGACGGTCAGCCGCGGCTCGCGGCGGCGGACGGCGCGGCGAAGCCCTCGCCCAGCCGGCCCTCGAACGCCCGAATGGAATCGAAGATCTCGAGCTCGTCGAAGGGCAGCGTCATGTCGTCCAGCACCGGGGCCTGCTCCACGTCGCCACCGAGGGCCAGCGCGAAGGGATGCGCGGGGTCGTAGAACTCGCCCAGGATGCGAACGCACCGCTTCATGTCCGCGCCGGTGTTGGGGGGCGCGAACGAGATACACACCAGGTCGGCGCCGCGGGACCGTTGCACCGCGGAGAAATCCTCCACCGGGACGTCGGCGCCCAGGAAATAGACGCGCCAGCCCTTCCGCTCGAGGAGCAGGCGCACGCACAGTGCGCCGAGATGATGCCGGTCGCCCTCCATGGCGCCCACGATGGCCGCGGGCATGGAATCCCCTCGTTCGAGGGTCGCATCGCCGTCGCCCACACTTCGCAGGCCGAGGAGGGTCTCCACCAGGGCTTCCGACGCCATGTGCTCCTCGCCCACCCGCAGTCGACCTTCACGCCAGGCGTCGCCGATCTGGCGCATGAACCCGCGGATGCCCTCGTCGCAGAAGGCGGCGAAGTCCACGTCGGGATGGCGTCCGAGCTCGAGATACAGGCGCGCCAGGCGACGCAGGTGGCCGCGTGCGAGCCATCCCATGGCCAACGAATGAACCCGATCGAAGGCGCCGTCGTCCACGACCCTGCGGACGGCGGTCCACACGTGCCCCTCATAGGGAGAGAAGGGCGCGAGATACGTGTCGATGCCCCGGACGCGCGCGAGCTCGAGGGCCTCCTGCAGGTGGATACGCCTGTGGCCCCCCTCGGTCTTGTCCACCGACAGTTCCCCGTCGTTGCACCAGCGCTTCACGCTGGACGGGTGGACGTCCAGGAGGTCCGCCACCTGGGTCGTGGTGAGGAAGAGCTCGGAGTTGAAGCGTTCCATGGTCGCGCCTCGATCGGATCAGGGGCGACGACGCAACGGCCTGTCGTCGCATAAACGACTACGACACAATATCCGAGCGAAACAGCGAAGACGTCAAGGGCGGATGAACGCGAGCTCTTCGTTCATCGCGCGCACCGACGAACGTTTCCGAGGTCCCGGGAGGTCGAGCGTCAGATCTCGGGGCGCTCCAGAAGGGATCCGTCCTCGGCGAGGGCGGGGTAGGGTGCCCCGGCGGCGCGGCACCGTTCCGCGAGCTCCGGATACGCCCACTCGAAGAGGCGACGCCCGAACGCGGGCTCCGGGATGCGGGCGCTTCGGTACATGCCGGCGTCGGCCCGTTGCCGCTGCGCTTCGAAGAGGAGAAGCGCCGTGGCCACCGACACGTTCAGCGAGCGCACCATTCCCACCATGGGAATCACGACGCGCGTGTCGGCCAGGGCCAGTCCCTCGTCGCTGATGCCGAAGAGCTCGGCGCCCATCATGAAGGCGGTCGGGCGCGTGTAGTCCACGTCGCGGAAATCGGTGGCGTCCCCTTCAGGGTGCGCCGCCACCACGCGGTATCCCCTGTCGTGGAGGCCGCGGACCGCGTCACCGATGGACGTGTGCTCGTGCACGTCCACCCATTTCGAAGAGCCCGCCGAGGTGTGGTGATGCAGCTCCACTCCACGCTCGGGCGGCACGATGTGGGCTTCCAACACACCCACCGCGTCGGCGTTCCTGAGAATGGCCGAGAAGTTGTGCGTCTTGTTGACGCGTTCCATGATGACGGTGAGGTCCGGTTGCCGGCGTGCCAGGACGCGGCGCAAGCGGGCGTACCGTTCGGGGGTCATGTGGGAGGACGCCTCCGGAAAGCTCCGGGAAGAGGTCGGTGACTCGATGAAAGACAGTATAGCGTCGGGACCCGGATCGTGGGCGCAGGCGGGACCGATCGTTATACTTGAGGTTGTCCTACCCTCCCTTCTCACGACGATCTGACATGGCCGATTCTCCCCCGCGGGTCGCCGGCGCGCCCACCCACTCCGATGGGCCCGGCGCGTCCCAGCGGATTCCGCCTGCACCCGCGAGCACGCCCGTGGTCGTGGTCGACGACGAACCCGGCATCCTCAGGGCCGTCCAGCGCGTCTTGCAGGGCTCCGGATATCCCGTCGACGCCTTCGAGAGTGCTACCGAGGCACTTCAGCGGGTCCGCCAGGGAGGCGTCGCGATTCTCATCACCGACCTGGTGATGCCGGAGATGTCCGGCCTGGAGCTTACGCGCCATTCGCTGGGGTCGGCGCCGGATCTGGCGGTCATCCTCATGACGGGCCGTGGCGACGAGAACACGGCCGCGCAGGCGCTCCGCCTCGGTGTGTGGGACTATCTCCAGAAGCCCTTCGGCGCCTCGGAGCTCGAGGCCGCGGTCCGCAACGTGCTGGTGCGACGGGCCCTGATCCTCAAGCGTCACGGCAGCTCGGCACGCCTGCGCGAGGCGGTGGCGTTGCAGGCCCGGGAGATCCAGCAGAGCCGGGCCGAGGTCCAGGATCTCACCCTCGGCGTGCTCACCGTCATGGCCAAGCTCATGGACCACCGCTACCCGTGGCTGGAGGGGAACAGCGAGCGCGTGGGCCAGGTGGCTGCGGACGTCGCCCAGGTCCTGGATCTGGACGATCACGAGGTGGAGGACGTGCGCATCGCCGGCATGCTCCACGACATCGGCATGATCACCCTGCCCGACGACATCATGCGCAAACCCGGCCCCCTCAGCGGGCCGGAATACGACCAGGTCAAGGAGCACCCGCGCATCGGGGCCGAGCTCCTGGCGCCGCTGCGCATCTTCAGTCGGGCCTCGGAGTACGTGCTGTTCCACCACGAGCGCATCAACGGCTCCGGTTATCCCGACGGCCTCACCGGCAGCGAGACGCCTCTGGGCGCCCAGATCGTGGGCATTGCCGAGTCGTTCGTGACCCTCACCGAGACACGCCCCTTCCGCCCCTCGGTATCCGACTCCGAGGCGCTGGAGACGCTCCGCATGTCCGAGGGTGTCTGGTTCGACTCGGATCTGCTGGACGCGCTGGCGCGCACCCGGGAGTAGCCGGACTCAGCTCACGTCGCGCACCAGGTCGTAGCTCACGATGTAGGGCACGTCGAGGTCATCGGTCTCGGAACCCCAGACCCGGTCGCCCACTACGGCGAGGATGCGGAGGCCGGGCGGGGCGTAGACCCGCCCTTTCGGGGTGCCGTCGGGGGCCAGGACCCACCATTCGACGCCGTCTTCGGTCACCGGCGCACGCTGGAGCCAGACGCCACCTTCGCGCGTCACGATCACCGACGTCACCGCGGGCACGAAGGGCGGCGCGTAGATGGCGTCGCGGATCTTGCTCTCCAGCGTGGCCTGGGTGAGCGAAGCGTCCCGCTGTCCCATGAAGCCGAACAAGGCGGTCGCCTGAGCCTCGACGACGCTGTCCACGCGTTCGTTGGGCAGCTCGATCAGCGGATACGGGATCTCCACATGGAAGACCGTGTCCCCGGCGGCCACCGCACCCGCGCCGGACATGCTGACGCGGGTGACGGTGAAGGTACCCATGCCCGAGGCGCCCTCGTCCGGAACCCGCCGCCCCACGGCCACGAAGGCGTCCGAGGAGGGGTGCGGGCCCGCGATGGCCCCGTCCCCGAAGGCCTGTGGAGCGAAGGTGGCGCCGTTGTCGAAGATGAGGGAGAGCTGGTCGGTGGTACGAAAGTGTTGGACGTAGAGCGTGTCCACCACCTGGCCCGCACTGTCCATGTGGAAGTGCGGGACACGCTTCAACGTGCCGTCGGCGATGGCCGACGACCAAGCTGGAACGGCACCGTAGAAGCCTCCGCCGCGCAGCGGAAGCTCCGGGCGCGGCGGGGACTCGCCGGGCTGACCGCCCGTGACTCGCCCCATCTTCACCGGTGGCTGCTCACTGCCAAGGAAGCGACCGTCGAAATCGAAGAAGCTCATGCGGTACTGCGCGAGGTCGGCCACCCACAGCGTGTCCCCGAAGAAGCCGATACGGTAGGGTCGGGAGAACTCGCCCGGTCCCTCTCCTTCACGCCCGATGGTGCCGGCAGGCGCACCTTCCGGCGTCCAACGGCGGAGCGCGGCCTCCTGTCGGTGGAGCGAGACGACGCTGCCGTCAGGTGCCACGGCCAGCGCCTGCACGTAGGCGAAGCTGGTCGCCGGGTCGTCGACCGATCCGATGCGCACCCCGGGCTCCAGCCGCCACGGCGGCGCCTCGAAGGGATCGCCGGCCTCGGTCTCGCCACCGGCGCAGGCCGCGACGGCCAGGAGCAGGGCGGGCACACGGAGCGCGCCCAGGGCGCGAGGGACGAAAGGACCGGAGCGAGCCATGGGACGGAGCCTCCTGTGGGGTTCGGTCGCGCGGCGTCTACCACCTTAGACGCCACGGGTCGATACGGTGGGCCCTGGGAGGTGTTACGCGCAAGCTCGCCGAGATCGAAGGGTTCACCGTGATTCTCGCGCCTTGGATGGCCGACGGGTCCGGCGTATTATCGTGCCATCCATGGAGGGCGTCCCGACGAGCGGTCTCGCTGTCATGGCGGCCGCGCGACGACGGGGCCCCTGCGCTGACAAGGGGGTACGCGATGACGCCGACCCGCAGCACTATCCAGCCTCTCAGGTCGGGCCGCGCGACCATCGGCCTGGTCCTGCTCGCACTCCCCCTGACCGGTCTGGTGGCCACCCCCAGAGACGTACGGTCCGGTCAGGGACTCCCTGACACACTGCGGGTCGCGGTCCTCACGTCCTGGCCACCGCACTATCAGGTCGATGAGGAGGGGGATCCCACCGGCTTCGCGGTCGATGTGATGCAGGCGGTGGCGAGGCGGGCGTCCATGGCCGTCCGCTTCGTGCCCTTCGGCACCTTTCCCGAGGCCACCGATGCGCTGAGCCGTGGCGAGGTGGACGTGATCCCCGATTTCGGGATCACGGAAGCGCGCGCGGACGAATTCGCGTTCACGCGCCCCTTCGAGGCGTTCCGGGTCGTGGTCTTCGCCCGCTCCTCCGATCCCCGTCACCGCTCCCTGGCCGACCTCGCGGGAGCCAGAATCGGGACCGTGGAGAGCAATGTCGGTGTCGGCCTGGCCCGTGAGCACATCGATCGTGCCGATGTCGTCGTCCTGGCGAGCGTGGAAGAGGCACTCCTGACACTCCTCGCCGCGGACCTCGACGCCGTGGTGTATCCGGAGGAGGTCTTCAAAGCCGTCGCACGCGCGGCGCAGGTCGACGACCGCATCGTGGTCGTGTCTCCAGCACTGGCGGAGATTCCCCGGGGCATGGCAATCCGACCGGGCGATCCGGAGCTCGTCGCCGCGCTCGATGGGGCGCTTGAACGATCTGGTGGGGTCTCCTGAATACGGTGACATCTACCGGAGCTGGTTCTCTAGCGGCCCGTCGTTCTGGACGACGCGGCACTTGTTGTGGTTCGGTGGCGCCTTGCTCGCACTGACCCTCGTGGGCATGGCGGCGTGGCGCTACCGAAGTGTCACTCGCCTCGCGGATCAGCTGACTCGCACCTTGACGGAGCGCGATGCGGCGCAGGAGGCCAGCCAGCGTGAAGAACAGCGCTTCCGGACCGTGGTGGACACCATCAACGAGGGGATCGTCATATCCAGTACGGACAATCGCATCGTCTTCGTGAATCCGAGCCTCTGCCAGCTGGTCGGCGCCGAGGCGGAGGATCTCATGGGCGAAGATCTGTTCACCTACGTGGACGCTTCGTACCACGAGCGACTCCGAGAGGGAATCGCCCGCCGACAGGCGGGCCTGGCCGACGCCTACGAGTTGGGCATCCGGCGCACGGACGGCGCCGAGGTACGGGTGCTGATCTCGGTGGCCCCACTCCAGGAAGGGGAAGAGTTCCGCGGCTCCGTAGCCGTGTTGACCGATATCACGGAGCGCACGCGCATGGAAGCGGCGCTTCGAGAACGCGAGCTTCGGTTCCGGGCCTTCGTGGAGAACGCAACCGACCTGATCAGCACCCTCGATGCCGAGGGGCGAATGGGCTATCAGAGCCCTCCGGTCGCGCGCATGCTGGGCTACCGGCCCGAAGAGCTGGAGGGCTCGTCCGTCTTCGAGTACGTCCATCCCGACGACCTGGAATCCGCGAGAGAGGCCTGGGGCCGCACGCTGGACAGACCCGGCCGGCCTCAGCAGGTGGCAGCCTTCCGGTTTCGGCACCACGACGGCAGCTGGCGGGTCCTCACGGCGACGCTGACCAACCTCCTGCAGGACCCGGCGGTGGAGGCGATCCTCTCCAACGCCCAGGACGTTACCGATCGCTACAGTCTCGAGCGGCAGCTACAGCAGGCCCAACGCCTGGAGGCCGTGGGGCGGCTCGCCAGTGGGATCGCGCACGACTTCAACAATCTCCTGACCGTCATCCGTTCTCAGGCCGACCTGATCCTTCTCGATCTGGAGGAGGGCGATACGCTTGCGGGAGAGATGGAGCTGATCCAATCCGCCGCCGACCGAGCGGCACAGCTCACGAGCCAACTCCTCTCGTTCAGCCGCGAGCAGGTGCTCCAGCCCGAGGTCGTGAGCCTGTGCGAGGTCGTGCGGGACACGGCGGCACTACTGGATCGCGTCATCGGCGAAGATGTGCGCGTGGTCATCGACGCTCCGGGGGATCTGCCGGCGGTCCGCGTGGACCCGGGGCAATTGGAGCAGGTCGTGCTGAACCTGGGGGTCAATGCCCGAGATGCGATGCCCGAGGGAGGGATCCTGAGGTTGTCGACCCGGAAGGAGGTGCTGGATCCGCAGACCGCCCGGAAGCTGGGCCTCGAGGATCTGGCGGCGGGAACGTACACCGTGCTGGAGGTCGCGGACACCGGCTCCGGGATGGACGAGGAGACGCTGGCGCGTGCGTTCGAGCCGTTCTTCACGACGAAGCAACGCGGAAAGGGCACCGGATTGGGTCTCGCCATGGCGTACGGCTTCGTGAAGCAGAGCCGAGGAAGCATCCAGGTAGAGAGCCGGCCCGGCGTGGGCACGACCTTCATCCTCTGGTTCCCATCCGTCGCGGAAGAGCCCTCCCCTCGTTCGGCCCCGGCCCGCCCGACGGCGAGCAGGCACGCCGAGACGGGAACGCTCTTGCTCGTGGAGGACGACGACAGCGTGCGCAGAGCGATCGAACGAACCTTGTCTCGGGCGGGATTCGATGTGCTCGCGGTACCCAACGCCGAGGCCGCGCGAGGGATTCTCGACCAACGCGAGGACCTCTTCCTTCTTCTGACGGATCTCGTGCTCCCCGGTGGCAGCGGGTGGACGCTCGTGGACCATGCCAGGAAGACGCGCCCGGACCTGCCCGTCATGGTCATGTCGGGCTACGCCGAGGTGACCCCCGGCGACTCCCGAGATCTGCCGGCAGACATCCCGTTCATCCAGAAACCGTTCGCGATGGATCGCCTGGTCGAGGCGGTGCGCGGACTCCTCGTCGTTCCGCCGACCGGCTAGTGGATCCCGGCCGCCGTGCTGGGCTCGGGCTCCCACCACATCAGGGGCGGAAGCTCCCGCTGACGGGGCCACACCTCGTTCAGGGTGTCCCCCTCGTAGAGCCGGCCGTTCTTCATGACGAAGTGCACGGTATTGGTGTTGTGGATGTCGTCCAGGGGATTCGCGTCCAGGACCACCAGGTCCGCCAGCTTGCCTGCCTCGAGCGAGCCCAGGTCCTGCTCCATACCGATGGCCCAGGCGCCTGAGAGCGTCGCGCTGCGGAGCACCTCCATGGGCGTCATTCCCCCCGTGGCCATCATCCACATCTCCCAGTGCATGCCCAGCCCCTGGAGCTGGCCGTGGCTCCCGGTGCCGACGCGGCCCCCGGCGTCCACCACGTCCTTGGCGAACTTCGCGTGCAGCGGGAAGACGTACTCGTCGTCCATGAACCAGCCGCCGGGCCCGGGCGAGCCGCCGCTGCCGGTGCCGCGCCGGCGCGCCTTGGCATCGATGTCCTGATGCGGCGTGAAGCGGCGCAGCTTGGCGTCGCCGTGCACGTCGGTGTTGGTGTAGAAGTAGTTCTCCCCGAAGGGTCCCCCGTAGGAGACGATGAGGGTGGGGGAGTTCACGGTCTGGGAGCGCGCCAGCAGCTCCACGGCGTCCTTGTACTTGGGCTCCACGGGCAGGGCGTGCTCGACGCCGGCGTAGCCGTCCAGGATGTGGGTCATGTCGAGCTTGTAGTCCAACCCGCCCTCGGTGGTGGGCGAGAGCTCCAGCTCGTGGGCGGCCATGATCACCCACTGCCGCTGCTCACGGTTGCCCGTCATGTACATCTTGAGCGTCTTGGTGTCGTAGTGCTTGGCGTAGCGCTCCAGGACGTGTCGGGCATCGTCCAGGCTCGAGATCATCTCGCTGGAGAAGACGCCGGGGCCGGTGGAGTAGATGCGCGGGCCCACGATCTCGCCGCTCTCCACCTTGTCCTCGTAGGTGAGGACGTCGGTGGTCGAGGTCTGGGGATCCCGGGTCGTGGTGGTGCCGTAGGCGAGGGTGGCCAGGTACTGCCACACCGCCGAGCTGTGGATCTCCGGGATCAGCCACTGGGGATGGTAGTGGGTGTCCACGAACCCGGGCACGATGGTCTTGCCGCTGACGTCGATCTCGCGAGCTCCCTCGGGGATGTCCACCGAGCCCCGGGCGCCCACGGCGGCGATGCGGTCGTCACGAATGACGATGTCGCCGTTGTCGATGACCTGGTCGCCGTTCATGGTGATGATGCGGGCGCCACGCAACACGGCCACCCCCGAGGGGATGTCGCGGGACACCGAGATGGCGACGTCGTGGGATTCGCCCTCGAAGCGGGGTGGTTTGCCGGCTTCGTCCTCGTCCTCGCGGGCGGCAGAGACGCTGTCGTCGAAGGCCTGGGCACGATCCAGATCGTAGACGGTGTGCGTGTTGCCGATGGACCAGTGGGCGGTGCGGCCGTCGGCGCTCCAGGCCGGGAACTCGCCGCCCACCACCGAGAGCTGCCGGGCGGGAAAGGCGGCCTTGGTCGGATCGGCCAGGGAGATGGTGAGGGTGTCGCCCCCCATCATGGGCACGGTGATGGCGTAGAGCTCGTGGTCCAGCAGCACCAGCGCCTGATCCCCCTGAGGCGCCATCAGCACCTGATCGGCGCGCATGGGCTGGCGGCTACCGGGCACCGTCTTGCCCGTCACCTTCACGATGCTACGCTCGTCGGTGCCGTCCCAGCGGAACGAGACCAGCCCGTCCTGGCCCGAGTAGGCGTAGATGCGGTCCGGATCCTGGGTGAAGTGGGGATGCTCGCGTCCGGCGGCCGGCGCGATCACCTGCATGGCGCCCCCCGCGGCGGGCACCCACACGAACTCGGCGCCCGTCCCGCCCCCGAAGGATCCCAGCGCCTCGTGGAGCTGCCGCGCCGCCACCCGCACCGCGACGATGCGCCGGCCGTCCGGCGACCACGCGGGCTCGCGGTAGAGCGCGCCTTCCGGGGTGAGCCGCGTGGGGGCGCCGCTGCCGTTGGACGCCACCTTCCACAGGTAGCCGGCATCCTGATCTTCCCACGACACGAAGGCGATCTGACGACCGTCGGGCGACCAGGTCGGCTGGGCCTCGATGATGCCGTCGCCCGTGTCGGTCAAGCGCTGGGGTGTGCCGTCCGGGTAGTCCATGACGTAGAGCTTGTCCATGGCCGCGAAGGCCATGCGGCTGCCGTCGGGTGAGGGGACGGCGTCACGGATCTGGTGGGCCGTGAAGGTGGGCTCGGTGTCGACCCGGTACTCGAAGCGGGACAGCGGCCCCAACTCCACCGACACGTCGGCGCTGAAGGGGATCCTGGACGGGGCGCTCCCGTCTACCGGAATCTTCCAGATCTCACCGCCGTACGAGGCCACCACGCTCTGGCCGTCGGGGGTGAAGCTCATGCCCGGGAGCACGTCCATGGTGGACACCGACGCCTCCTGCTCGTCGCGCTGCACCGGATACGCCAGCCAACGCTCAGCGCCCGTCTCCTGGTTTCGGAGCAGCAGGCCCGTCTTCGTGTCCAGACGCGTGCCGTAGACCATCCACCGCCCGTCGGGCGAGAGGGTCGGCCGGAAGCCCGAGCCCACGCGGTTGCTCATGACCGTGCGCTTGCCGGTGCGCCGGTCGTACACCGCGAGCTGGTACTGCGGGAGAATGGCGTTGTACTGCCAGTTCCCCTGGCGCTCGGCGAACCAGATGTAGCGGGGATCGTCGCCGAAGGCCGCGCCCAGCGTCTTCAGGTTCTGGGGCTCCTTGATGAGCTGGGCCCCGCCGCCCCCGTCCCTGTGGAAGAGCCAGAGCTGCTCCACCCCGGTGCCCTTGGACACCACGATGTACTCGCCGTCGGGCGTCCACTCCGGCGAGATGTACTGGAAGTTCTTGCCCGTGGTCACCTGGGTCGTGTCGCTACCGTCCAACGCCATCGTCCACACGTTGTTGCCGCCGTCCCGGTCCGAGACGAACACCACCGAACGGCCGTCCGGACTGAAGCGCGGCTGCGCGTCGTACGCCATCCCCTCGGTCAACCGGGTCGCCGTGCCGCCGGCCATGGGCAGCGTGTAGAGGTCGCCCAGCAGGTCGAACACCAGCATCGAGCCGTCGGGCGACACGTCCAGCGACATCCACGTGCCCTGGTCCGTCTCGAACGAGATGGTCCGCCCCGGCGTCAGCGGCAGCCCCTTCCTGGCCTTGGTGCTGTCGTTGTTCGAAGGAGTGTCCTGAAGTGGTGCGGCGACGGCCCGGCAGGGAGCCAGGGCGAGCCCGAGGACGAAGGCCAGCGAAAGGGCGTGACGTACGGTGGTGCGCATGGAGGGTCTCCCGAGAGGGTCAAGACATTGAACATCGGGGGGATGGCGGGCGGGAGGCAAACGGGCGGTCGCCGGGGTGGGTTGCGGGTTTGTTGTGGGGGGGGGTACTCTTGGAGGAGCACCTTACCCGTGACGGCCTTCGCCGTCGTCTGGGCGCGCCCTCGGACCGGGGCGCGGGCTCAATTGGACGTTGGGGCGCCTCGCCAGACCTCCCGAGATGTAGGGCGGGGCCGAGGAGGAAGTGTGATTCTGGTCCTCGCTCCCTGGGGAGTGAATCGGAGGATGCTCGACGGTGTACGCTGCGAGTTCGTGTTGGACCGTTCAGCGTTTGCCGCCCGCCTTCCGGCCGCGGACGCGGGGGTGATCATGTGCGATGAGGAGGCGGGTGCGGACATCGATGATTGGTTGCCTCGCCTCCGCGCCCATGCTCCTCTCACGCCGATCCTTTGTGTGGCGCCCCTTACCCATACCGTGGCGCGAGCTCTTGCTCGGTCGGGCATCGTTGAGGTCGTGTGGGAATCTGAGCCGCCGAGCACTCTCGCCCAACGACTCGCGGCTCTCGAGGCGGTGGGTCCCGAGCGACTGCTGAGGCGGCTCGGAGCCGGTGTGGAGCAGGCGCATCCGATCGTTCGGAAGGCCATACGGGAAATGTGCGACCTCGGCCGGCCGGTCGTGACATCCGTCAGACATCTCTGCGAGAATATCGCCGTTCCTGAGAGCACGTTCCGGGAGACATGGAGCCAGGAGCTACCGGGGTGCGCCCCAAGCCTCATGGTTCGTTGGATCGTCCTCCTCCGCGCTCTCTCACTTCTGCCGGAGCACGGCAGCGCTCTTGCCGTGGCCACCCTCGTCGGCGTCCACGAGTCGACGCTCAACCGAAACGCGAAGCTGCTCGGTGGAGAAACCTTCCTCTCGCACCTCGACCCTCAGGTCGTCCGTCGGACGTTACGGAGGTTCTCCACCTTCGTCACCGAGGTCTTCCCAGAGGGCCCGGGCCCGGGTTGGAGAGAGAGAAAGTGGTGAAATCGCCTGAATCTGGCGGAATCGCGATAGCGTACCGGCCCTGGAAGTCGTTTCATGAGAGAGAGACGAGCGTTCCTGATTCCCAGGCTCATTCGGCGACGAGCGAGCCCTGAGGGACGGGGGCTGACCAGGCGTATCGGCGCAAGGAGTTGGGATGCGGACGTGGATTGTGGCTGCCCTCGTGGCCGGTCGGATGCGGCCCGGTGTCACTCGGACCCATTCAGCCTGACGCTCCTCTCATCCACGCCCGCGCCGCTGGCCCTTCCGCCTCTCCGCCTCGACTGGTGGGCTGATTCGACGTTCGTCGCCGTCACCCAGGACACACGCGAAGCCGTGACGATCGTCGGGAATGTCTTGGGCCCGCGAATCAGTGGCTTGGCCGTCCTCCAGGACGCCACGGCCGGGTCGGGTGGAATTCTGATGGCTACCGAGCGGGATGTGCTCGTGGCATTCAGATCCACCGGGTCCTTCAACGAGCCGCAACTCGTGCTGTCGAGCGCTGAGTGGATCAACGGCGTGGCGGCAGCGCGCGACGGACGGCTTTGGGTGGAGTCGAAGACCGGAGACTCCCTCCACGTTCGACAATACTCGCTACAAGGGCGAGCGGCGTCCCTGGATGGCGAGTGGGTCGTCGGTTCGGGTTCAATGACCGTGCCCTTCGCTGAGGGGGCAGTTGGGATTCGTCGGCGATCACCCTTCGGGATGGCACGGCTGGAGGATGGTGGGGCGACACGCGTGCCAATCGAGATGGCCGTGGACAGCACCTACGTCCTCGCCGCAGCGGTCCCGGTGGGCTGCGGAAGGATCCTGGCGACCTTCGTGGACCTCGCCTCCACGGCTCGAGCGATACGGATTCTGGCGCCCGAAGACGGCGCTGTCCTCCGGTCGGCCGAACTCGATGAGACGATGAGCTTCTTCGCGGCGGATACCCTCTCACGGAGGGTGTTCGCGTTCAGGGGTCTGGCCCGGGGGGGAGAGATCCTGACGTATCGGTACTGAGGTGGCACGTCGGTCGCCTCAGAGATAGAGTCTCACAGATGGAGGAGAACCATGCGGATCTCGACAATCCTGGGAAGCATCTTGGTCGCGCTGTTGCTGGTGGCAGCCCCGAAGAGGGCTTCCGCGCAGGGAGAGGTGACTTACTACTGCATGGGATGCTACAACATCAGCGGCACAAACGACCAAGGCTGCACCAACGAAGACCCGCCCACCGGAATCCACGAACAGTGTATCCTACAGAACTACCAGGGCTCGGTGGTTTGTAGTTGGGAGGGCCCCAGCACGCTCTGCCCCGAGTACGCCTTTGCCACCTTTGATGATGGGAAGAACCTATCGGCGGCAGGTACATTCGTTCCGCTCGTCAACCGGCTTGCCGTAGACGGTGACATCGTTAGGAACATGTGCACAGGATTCGTGGTGCGGCCCGCCAAGGTGGACAAAGGACCACCAACCCGTATCAGGTTCGATATTCCATAAGATTGTCTCCCCCCGGGCCACACCGGCGGAGCCGCCGTGGAGCCTCCCAACTTGGTCTCGACATCAAGGAAGCCATGTGCGACGGTACACGCATCACGCACCGGAGTCTCACACTTCTACTACTCCTTCCCGCGACCCTTCTCGGGCAAACTCGGGCGCCAAGACTCGTCTGGGAGATCGGAGCCGTTTCCGGGGCCCGACACGAGACGTGGGGGCGGGTCATTTCCGCTGCTGTGAACGGAGCGTGGGTGGCAGCGTATGACATTGACGCGTCTCGCGTAACCGTGATCGGAAGCGACGGTGAGTACCTTCGCTCGATTGGGCGGCCGGGGCAGGGTCCGGGAGACCTCAGCGGCCATGTGTCTCTAAGCCTCAAGGGGGATACCCTGATCGCCGTCCAGGGGGAGCAGGATCGCGTGAGTGAATTCCTGCTGTCCTCCGGTGCCTTCTTGGGGTCGCAGCGCATTGAGACGGAAGGCAGGCTGGGAGTGCGCGCTTCGCGAAAAGTCGGCGATACCCGCTACTACCTTACTCGTCCGATTGGCGCCGGCGACCTTGTGGCGCGTCTGTACCGAATTCGGGACGGGGAGGCACGACCGGATACCTTTCTCACGGTTAGGAGCCTCTACCTCACATTTCGGTCCAAGCGACAACGGAACATCGAGATGTTGGTTCCGATGGCCCAAACGGGGCCCGCCGGAGTGGTCCGATTCCTCGGCGACTCGTCCGTCGTGATCGTGGATGGCCTAGGGGGTACGCTAACCGTCGCCCGACTCGCAGAATCGGACCTCGACACGATCTCCCAGATAGAGCTTCCGGAGAAGGGAGGTCCGACGACGGAGGACGACGAGCGCCAGTTGCGCGACTACGTGGAACAGTGGCATGAGACCATGCATTGGGACGAGCTCTACGTGCCGGCAGTCACCTCAGCCTGGGTTGCCATGGTCTTGGACGGTGATTCTGCCGTGTGGGTCAAGCGGTATGGGCTACTCGATGACGTCCCTGAAACCTGGATCCGGATGCGCTTTGACCAGCCGGGCGTGTTCCAGCGCTTTACCTTTCCAGCCGGGGTGGCCGTGATGAACGTGCACGCCAACCAAGTGGTCGCGGTGCGAAAGGGCGAGTACGATGAGGACTACCTGCAGCTCTATCAGGTGGAGCCCTGGGGCCGGTGAAGCTCCTCACCGTCATGGCCCTCATCCAGGGATTGGCGAGCGCACCCGCCGCTGTCCATTCGACAACCTCAGTCGCAGATGCCGTGGCTCGAGTCATCGGCGATTTTCATCGAGTCGAGCTAGGGCAATTCGCGGCGACGGTTCCGGGCGATAGCCTGAAGTCTTGGAGGACGCGCCTCGGCTCGGATGGACCTCTGCATGACGCGGACTCGGCGACCCTGCGCTGGGTACTCGACGCTGCCTTGGTTCGTGCCGAATGTGAGGCCGGGCTAGGAGCCGCGACGTGTGATGCCGCCCGAATTCTCGAGGCCACCGGTCTTGAGATGAAGTCTCCGGAGTTGCGGGCCATCGCGGCTGCCATGCTGGACGCGTCAACGTTGACGGTACAATATTCTGCCAACAGTCCGGGACTGGCAGCATCTGCCCGGAGTTCTCCTTCGCTTCACTGGATGATGGTAAGAACGTGACGGCGGCAGGTACCTTCGTCCCCCTCGTCCACCGGCTCTTCCTTGATGAGGATCTAGCCTAGTCAGAAACAACTGTACCGGGTTTGTGGTGGCATCAACCAAGGCCGACGACGGACCTCCGCTCCGAATCACCTTCGATAACCGTTAGGACCTCCCCCCGGGCCGCATCTCTTGGATGCCAGCTCTTTCGCCTTGAGGGCACACATGAAGACACTCCACCGCGTGATCGGGGACCTCAGTGTTCTCGCCGTGTTCCCGGGCGTACTCTCTGCACAGAATCGGCCGCCGAGCCTCGCATGGGAGATTGGTGCGATCTCGGGTTCACGCTATGAGACCTGGGGACGAATCAGCTCAGCGGCTGTAGATGAGAAATGGATAGTAGCCTACGATGTCAATGTCTCGGAAGTCCGCGTCTTTGACGCGGGCGGACACTACCTCCGGTCCTTCGGGAGGCCCGGAAATGGACCCGGTGACTTTGCTGGCCCAGTTGGGATGGAGGAGATCCGTGGGGACACGCTCGTCACGCTCCAGCCACTGGACCGCCTGACCAGTCGCTTCCTTCTCACCAGTGGCGAGCATCTTGTGACGAGGCGAATGGACACCCATGACCTGCGGTCGGTCCGGGATTCCCGAACCGTCGGAGGGACGCGTTTCTATCTGACCAACCCCTTTGGAGGCATCCCATTCGCGGCGCGCCTCTATCGACTGGGGCCAAGTCAGGAACGGCCGGATACCCTCCTTCAGATGCGCAACCTCCAACTCACCTTTCGCCCAAAGAATCGACCGGGTCTGAAGATAGTGCTCCCGCCAGCGAAGACCGGGCCGGAAGCAGTGGCTCGGTTCCTAGGTGATTCCTCGATACTCATCCTAGACGGAATCAAGGGTACGTTGAGCACCGCACGCCTGGGGGAGTCGCGACTGGACACTGTGGCTCAGGTGGATCTTCCCGAGAAGGGGGGCCCGACGACGCCCGAGCAGGAGCGTCGGCTGCGGGAATATTCCGAGCAGTTCAAGGAGGTCTTCCAGTGGGACGAGTTGTACGTTCCTGACATGACCTCCGCCTGGGCCGCCATGATCTTGGACGGCGAGTCCGCCGTATGGATCAAGCGGAATGGGCTGCTCGCTGATGTGCCAGAGACCTGGATGCGAATGCGCTTCGACCACCCTGGTGTGTTCCAGCGCCTTACTTTCCCGCCTCGTGTAGCAGTCAAGGGTGTGCACGGCAATCGCGTGGTCGCGGTCCGCAAGGGTGAGTACGACGAAGAGTACCTTCAGCTCTATCAGGTGGAGCCCTGGGGCCGGTGAAGCTCCTCACCGTCATGGCCCTCATCCAGGGATTGGCGAGCGCACCCGCCGCTGTCCATTCGACAACCTCAGTCGCAGATGCCGTGGCTCGAGTCATCGGCGATTTTCATCGAGTCGAGCTAGAGCAATTTGCGGCGACGGTTCCCGGCGATAGCCTGGAGTCTTGGAGGACGCGCCTCGGCTCGGATGGGCCTCCGCATGACGCGGACTCGGCGACCCTGCGCTGGGTACTCGACGCTGCCCTTGCTCGTGCCGAATGTGAGGTTGGGCTAGGAGCCGCGAAGTGTGATGCCGCCCGAATTCTCGAGGCCACCGGTCTTGAGATGAAGTCTCCGGAGTTGCGGGCCATCGCGGCTGCCATGCTGGACGCGTTGGATCACTCACCAACCGCCGATTCCAATGGCTCGGCCGGTACTCTTGCAGACGGCATCGCCGCGATATCGAAAGCGGCATCTCGAATGTCAACCCTGTTTCCCCGCCCCGTCTCCGGGGTGGATGTCCAGCTGGGTGCCGGTCTGGGCGCCCCGGCCAGATATTTTCCGACATGGGCCGGTGGCCCTGAGTTGCTCGTCGACACCCTCCTGCTTCGTGAGACCGTCCCCGGGACGCTCGATCTGATCCTCGCCCATGAGGTCTACCCCGGGCATCACCTCCAGGCCGAGCACAACGGCGGCGCACGGCTCGCGGTCTTCGGCGGCTTGCCCTGGACGGCCTTCGTCGAGGGCTGGGGCGTCTACTCGGAAGGATATGCGGCAGCCGTGTTCCCCCAGGATGCTGCGGTCGCGAGGCATGCGTGTCTCGCACATCTTGGTACGCTGGCGCAGAACGTCCTGGACACCGATGAGGACGATCGGACCGACGAACTGAACGCCACGCAGCTCAAGGCAGCCACCTACCTGATGGGCTATTTGGAGATCCTCACGCTTCGCGCAAGCGCACGCGAGGCTGGGCTCTCCGACGGTGAGTTTCACCGCAGACTGCTGGCTTCCTTCCCCGGTCCTTGGGACTGGGTGGAGTACGCCGTCCTTGGCGCCGAGCGAAGGGCCCGCGAACCGATCGACTGGCCCTCGCAGATTGCCGTCCTGGAGAACGACTTCTGTGGCACGGCGATCGACGCTGAGCGCACCAGTGGTCAGGGCCAACCACTTTCCGCATCCGACACCTCACTCGTCCCAGCCTGACTGAGAATGTCGAGCGGCCCCCCACGTCCCCCGTTCCGGCAACTGCCAATAGGGTCGGCTCGGAGAATCGGTCTTCTCCACCACAGAGTGGTGGGGGCCGGTCGAGCGATCATACCCAGACGGCGCGCGCCCGCCATTCGTATTCTCCTCCTCTTACCGCTGTCGGCGTGCGAGGCCCCGGCCCGACCGGCGGCTTCGCCTTGGGCGTTGGTCCCGGGCGACGGGGATCTGGAGCGTCCCCTCGTGGAGCAGCCGAGATACACGCTCCGCGAGGTCGCGACGATCGGGACATTCGACGGTCCGGGTGCCTTCGGTCGTGTCGTGGACCTCGCCTTCTCGGACGACTCGGTGCTGGCCGTAGTGGATGCCTACGGGTGCGCGATCAAGCTCCTTGCCCCGTCGGACTACCGAACCGTCGCGGAATTCGGCGCATGCGGCCCCGGTCCCGGCGAGTTCCGTGACATACACGGAATCGCGTTCGAGGGCGACTCGCTCTGGATCTTCGACGCAGGCCGCAGACGGCTCCTCGTGGTTCTGCGTGACGGGACCGAGGTGGCTGCCCGGACCCCGGGCTTCCTCGCCGAGGCACCGGGACTCGCCTCGCTGAGCCGCAGCGACGGGAAGCTGGTCTTCTCCCCTATGTGGGTAGGGCCCTCGGAGCGCCGGCTCCTCGCTGTCGAAGACGGTCCGCGTGAAGTCCGGGGCATCGAAGACTCCCAACGCTCGCTTCGCAACCGAGACCGCTCGCTGGCCCGGTTTGCGCCATCCTGCGCGTTCCGATCAGGTCGGTCGATCCTCGTGGCGAACGCCTGGCAGATCGAGGCTCTCGTCGTGGACGAGGGGCTGGAGCCGATTGCCGTGACGCGCGCCCGCCGCGACTGGTACACACCGCGACCTGGCGCCACCGAAGGCGAGTTCACGCCGGCTTCGTTTCCCGTGCTCACATGCGGTGACTCCGTGGGCGTCGTCAGGTATCGCACCAACGACTTGTCCGCCGGACGTGCCCACCCGAGGGTCGCGCACGCGCTACTGCTCGTTGTCGACAAGGAAGGGACCACCAGCATCCTGGAGGAGGTCGCCGACACCGCTTGGCCGAGCGTGACCGCGATGGCCCCCGGCGCCGGGATCGGAAATCTCTTCGCGTTCTACTCGAACGGCTTCGGACCCTATCCCATCATCCGCTTGCTCGAGCTCGAGCCGCTGGAGCGAGAGGGCCCATCGGGGGGAGCCCAGCCATGATGCGCAATCGAAATCGCCTGATCCCGGTCCTGCTGCCTCTCGCGTTTCTTCTTTCCGCCACCCTGGGCGCACAGACTCCGGCGCCCGAGTTCCTGTGGGAGGTGGGGGCGGTCACCGGCGGACCTCACGAGACGTGGGGCCAAGTCTTTTCGGCAGCCGTGAGCGACTCGTTTGTGGTGGCCTACGACATCAACGTGTCGGCTGTGAGCATGTTCGACACGGAGGGGCACTACGTCCGGTCGGTGGGAAGGCCGGGCCAGGGACCAGGAGACCTGGGCGGACCCGTCGAGATCTACGACATCCGAGGCGATACCCTGGTCACGCTGCAATCCCTCGACGGAATGAAGAGCCGGTTCCTCCTCAGCACTGGAAGGCACCTGGTAACCCGGAGGATGGACACGGATGATCTCCGATCGGTCCGGGACAGCCGCGCGATCGGAGGTAGCCGCTACCACCTGACCAATCCCTACGGTGGCATCGGTGGCCTCGCCGCGCGGCTCTTTCGAAGCACCGACGGCGACGCCCAGCCGGACACGCTGTTGGAGCTGAGCGACCTGTTCCTGACCTACCGGTCGAAGCGCGAGGGGAACATCGAAATGACGCTGTCCACCGCTCAAACGGGCCCCGAAGGAGTGGCCCGTTTCCTGGGTGATTCCTCGCTCCTCATTCTGAACGGAATCCAAGGCACGCTGACGACGACCCGCCTGACGGAATCGGGGCTAGACACGTTGGCTCGGGTGGAGCTTCCCGAGAAGGGAGGGCCGACCACCGAGAAAGACGAGCGCCGCCTTCGCGACTATGTCGAGCAGTGGCACCAATACATGCATTGGGACGAGCTCTACGTGCCCGAGATGACCTCGGCCTGGGTTGCCATGATCCTGGACGGCGAGTCCGCCGTGTGGATCAAGCGGAACGTGCTCCTCGACGACGTCCCCGAGACCTGGATCCGCATGCGCTTCGATCACCCCGGCGTGTTCCAGGAGTTCACTTTTCCGGCGCGGGTGACGGTGAAGGGTGTCCACGGCGACCGCGTGGTGGCGGTTCGTAAGGGCGAGTACGACGAGGAGTACCTGCAGCTCTACCGCGTGCAGCCCTGGGGCGAGTGACGGGATCCTGAGAGACTTGACGCCACGCTCGCGACGCCCGACATATGAACAACTGCTCATATGTTCACGGGATGGCCGAGACCATGACCCAGTTCGACACCGAAGCCCTCTGCGATCTGCACCTCGTCCACGAAGATGCGGTGCTCGCCGCGGTGGAGGACCGCGCCGACGACGAGGAGGTCACGTATCTCGCGGACCTCTTCCAGATGCTGGCCAGCCCCACGCGGCTGCGCATGGTGGAGGCGTTGGCCGGGCGAGAGCTGTGTGTCTGCGACCTGTCGGCAGTCGTGGGGGTCAGCGAATCCGCCGTGAGCCATCACCTCCGCCAGCTCCGCCAGATGCACGTGGTGCGCTACCGGAAGGAGGGCCGCATGGCCTATTACCGGCTGGACGACGCGCATATCCAGGCACTCTTCCAGACGGGGCTCGAGCATGTCCGGGAATAGCGCCACGGCTCCATCCCGGGACGTGGTATTCCGGGTTCCCACCATGGACTGCGCCGACTGCGCGCGGCGGCTGAGGACCGGCCTGGAAGCGGTGGAGGGGGTGTGCGAGGTGGCGGGCCAGCCGGTCCAGCGGCGGCTGCGGGTGCGGTACGATCCCGAGCGCGTGGATACCGACCGGCTCCGGGACGCGGTGGGTCGCCTGGGATACGCGGCTCGGGAAGAGGGAACAGGGGACGACGGCGAGGCCCCCGGGATCTGGTCGGGGCCCGAGGCCCAGCGGACGTGGATCGCCGGGGCCTTCTTCGCCCTGGCGCTGCTCCTACAGACGCTCTCCATCGGCCCCACCGTTGCGGCGCTGCCCTTGGGAGAGCTCCGCCTGGCGGGCGTCGCCTTCCTTGTCGCCGCCCTGGTGGGCGGCTGGAATTTCTTCCCCAAGGGCGTGCGCTCGGCGCGAAACCTCTCGCTGGACATGAACTTCCTGATGACCATCGCCATCCTGGGGGCGGTGGGCATCGGCAAGTATCTGGAGGCGGGCGCCATCGCCTTCCTCTTCTCGCTGGCCGAGCTCCTGGAGCACTACTCGGTGGAGCGGGCCCGGCGCTCCATCGAGTCCCTGGTGGACCTGTCGCCCCAGACGGCCACCGTCCTCGTGGATGGCCAGGAAGTGAGCCGCTACGTCGAGAACGTGTCTCCGGGCGAGCTGGTGGTGGTACGTCCGGGCGAGCGCATCCCGGTGGACGGTCGCGTCGAGGACGGCGCCTCGGCCGTGGACCAGTCCGCGGTCACCGGGGAGTCCATGCCCGTGGAGAAGACCGTGGGCGACGAGGTGTTCGCCGGCACGGTGAACGCCGAGGGCCACCTGAAGGTGCGGGTGGAGAAGGCCGCTCAGGACACGACGCTGGCCCGCATGATCCACCTCGTGGAGGAAGCCGAGGGGCGCCAGACCCGGAGCGAGCGCTTCGTCGAGCGCTTCGCCCGCTGGTACACGCCGGCGGTCACCGTGGGGGCCGTCCTGGTCGCCGCGGCGCCTCCGCTCGTGGCCGGCGCGGACTTCGGACTCTGGTTCGTGCGGGGACTCACGCTGCTGGTCATCGCCTGTCCCTGCGCCCTGGTCATCTCCACGCCCGTGGCCGTCGTCAGCGGCGTCACGGCCGCCGCCCGCAACGGCGTGCTCATCAAGGGGGGGATCCACCTGGAGACCATGGGCGAGGTGCGGGTGGTGGCCTTCGACAAGACGGGGACCCTGACCCGCGGGCATCCGGACGTGGTCGACGTGGTGCCGGCCCCCGACGCCGGTGTCACGCCCGAGGAATTGCTGGCGCTGGCCGCGGCGGTGGAACGCTACTCCGAGCATCCGCTGGCCCGGGCCATCGTGCGCGCGGCGGAAGAGGGATCGCAGACGCGGCATCCCCCCTCCTCGGAAGGCTTCGAATCCCTCCGCGGACAGGGGGTTCAAGCCCATGTCGACGGAGGCGTCATGCAGGTCGGCAAGCTGGCGCTCTTCGGACAGGCCGGGGGACTGGACCGGCGCGTGCACGAGCTCCAGGGGGAAGGGAAGACCGTGGTCGCCGTGGGACCACCGGACCGCCCTCTGGGACTGCTGGCGCTGGCGGATCGTCCCCGCGAAGGGGCGGCGAAGCGCTGGCGGCCCTTCGCCGCGCCGGCGTCAGGCACCTCGTCATGCTCACGGGAGACAACGAGGAGACCGCCCGGGCCATCGGCCGGCAACTCGGCATCGACGACGTGAGGGCCGGCCTGATGCCCGAGGCGAAGGTGCGGATGGTGGAAGCGCTGGAGCGCGAGCTCGGCCCCGTGGCCATGGTCGGCGACGGCGTCAACGACGGCCCGGCCCTGGCCACGGCCTCGGTGGGCATCGCCATGGGCGCCGCCGCCAGCGACACGGCGCTGGAGACCGCCGACGTGGCCCTCATGGGCGATGACCTCGGCAAGCTGGCCTACCTGTACCGCCTATCCCATCAGGGCCGACGCGTGATCCGTCAGAACATCGCCGCCTCCATCGCCCTCAAGGGTGCGCTGGCGCTGGGCGTGCCGCTGGGCTGGGTGAGCCTCATCGTGGCGGTGGTGGTCGGGGACATGGGCGCCTCGCTGGGGGTGACCTCGAACTCGCTGCGGCTGGCACGGCTGAGGCCCTGACCGTGCGGAATGGGCCCGTCGCTGGCCTCACCGCCTCTCAGTTCCCCACGTTCCAGGCATTGAATCCCCCGATCACCTTGACGCCGTCCTTTCGCGTGCCCGCGGACATGGTCCAGCCCTCCAGGTTGAACTGGCCCTGAAAGCGCCCTTCCACGGTGGCGATCTTGACCGATCCCGACTCCGTGACGAACACGAGATCGGGCCCGATGAGCGCAGCCACAAAGGGGTGCTCCACACCGGCGGGAGGTCCGGACTCCTGAAGCGTCCTGGACAGGCGCAGCACGTCGTAGCTGCCCACGTCGGGCAGGCCTTCGGGACTGAAGAGCACCAGGCAGTAGAAGGGATCAGCGTCCACCTTGCCCAGGACCATGACGAGCTCACCGTCGTCCTCGACCCGGTACGCCGCCTGACCGATGCGCTGCTCCTCGTCGAAGGTGACGACGGAGGCCGAGTTGCTGCCGGCCGCGGTGAGCAGGGTGGGATCGCACGCGAACGCGAAGTCTTCCGACATGGCGAGGGCTTCGGCGTCTTCTGGAGCGAGCTCCGCGGCAGGCGGCGGCACGTCGTCAGTGGTGGCCACGGCATCCATCACGGTCCCCGGGACCAGCTCCAGAACCAGCACGTTGGTGCGTTGCCGGACGTCCGGCAGCGGCGAGTCGTCCATGGGAGAGCGATAGGAGAGGTTCAGGCGGAGCTCCATCACCGTGCGACCGGCATCTCCGCGGCAGCACCGGAAGTGATACTCGTCCCAGCCCGGGTCGGCGACGGGCAGGTCGAACTCGCGGACCTCCAGGCTCGCCACCCGGAGCCCCAGGCGCCCCGCCGCTGGAGGCTCCTGAAAGGCCTCGGACGACTGAGGGAGCCCGATGTCCAGGGCGTCCACGAGGCTGGACCAGGCCTCCTCCTCATTCCATCCGGGGATGTCGTAGTCGTCCCATTCTCCCGGCGTATCCGCGTCGGGCCAGCCGTGTGAGGCTCGGACAGCGGCTGTGAAGGGGAAGGTGGCAAGTGATTGGTCGCCCCCGTAGCGTACGCCCAGGCTGCTGGACTGGACCATGTACCCGGGCTGGGCCCCGTCCACCTCGCCCGCCCATCCCAGGAAGTCCACCTGAAGGACCTGATCCAGTGGCATGCCGAGCTCGATGCCAAGCTCGTCACGGAGTGTCCGGACGAGCTGCGCCGAACTCGTCACGCCCTCGAATGCGTCATCGGGGAGGACGAACCGGGCCACCATGGCCGGCTCGACCGGCTGATCGGCGACCTGACGGCCCCGAAGCGGTGCGGGCAGTCCGGCCAAGGCAATGGCTGCAGTCCCGACGACGGAGCGAATCGTGGATCCCTGCATGGTGCGCCTCCCCTCGGTTAACGGAAGCGGTCACCCTCGCCCGGCGGCGAGGTCGGACCACACTCCGAAACGTAAAAGCGCGCGGGGACCCGCCACTTGTCGCTCGCATGCTTGCGCCAGGCTTCCCCACAATGTAAAGATGCAAGTCCACAAAGTTATGTTGCAGGTCGACGGAGGATCGATCGTGGGGGAGCCCACCTTTCTCGGGGAATTCGAGCACCTGGTGATGGCGGCCGCGCTGCGCCTCGAACGCGCCTACGGGGCGCAGCTCATGCGAGAGATCGAGGACGTCACCGGCCGCACGGTGCAGGGGGGCTCACTCTACGTCACGCTGGATCGGCTCGAGGCCAAGGGATACCTGTCCAGCCAGGCGGGCGCGTCGGACCCGGAGCGCGGCGGGCGGCCACGACGCTTCATCACCGTCACGCCCGAGGGAGCCCGGGCCCTGGCCGAGCACCGCCAGGCGCTCCTGAAGATCTGGAGCGGCCTCGAGGAGCGTCTGGAGAACGCATGAGCGGCCCTCGTCCGTGGCCTCCGCTGCGCTGGCTGCTGTCCAGGGTCCTGCCCCCGGGGCTCACCCGGGACGGATTGGTGGGTGACCTCGACGAGCTCTACCGCGAGCGCCGGCACGGCTCGGGCCGCGTGCGCGCCGATGCCTGGTACCTGGCTCAGGTCGCGACGGCGGCCTACCGCTACCTTCCCCGGCGTCTGGGCTTCGGCGGCCGCGCGGCGCCCAGGGCCCGACGCTCACGCCTCGGGGCCTGGCTCGGCGATCTGCGACAGGATGCCCGCTTCGGAGCACACACCCTGATCCGCCGGCCGCTGCTGGCCGTGGTCGCCGTGGTCACGGTGGCGTTGGGCGTAGGGGCCACCACGGTGGTCGTGAGCGTGGTGAACGCGCTCCTGGTGCGCCCCATGCCGGTGGCGGATCCGGGGAGCCTCTACGTGGTCAACGAGGATCGCTCCGGCCAGACCTCGAGCCCTCTGGGCGTGGAGGCCGTGCCCTACGAGCGCTACGTGGCGTATCGGGCAGCCCTCGGCGAGGTGTTCGCCACCATGGGCGCCGAGCGCTTCGACAGCTACGCCCTCTCCACGGGGGATGGGGCGTCGGCGGAGTGGGGCTACGAAGTCTCCGGGGACTACTTCCAGACCCTGGACCTGGTGCCCGCCGCCGGTCGATTCATCACCGACGACGACGAGCCCTCCGTGGTGCTCGGCTACGGCCTGTGGAGGGCCCGCTTCGGCGGGGATCCCGCCGCCGTCGGACGGACTGTTCGCATCGACAGCCGGCCCTACACCGTCATTGGTGTGGCGCCTGCGGGCTTCCGGGGCACCACGCACGGGCTGGGGGGCGATCTGTGGTTACCCATCGGGGCGCACGGCGGCGAGGGCTGGGTCACCTTCTTCGGCCGGCTCCGCCCCGGCGTGGAGCCGGTGCGGGCCAGGGAGGTGGCGGACGCGGTGGCCCGGGGCATCCCCCCACTCCAGCCTCAGAGCCGGGTGCGCGGGGCGGCCCTGGAGCCGCTCACGGGACTTCCCGAACTCGTGCGGCCGTACGTCGAGCGCTTCCTCGCCCTGCTCGGGGGCATGGCGGTGCTGGTGCTCCTCATCGCCGGCGCCAACATCGCGGGAATCCTCCTGGCCCGGGGCGCGCGGCGCCGGCGGGAAATGGCAGTGCGCGTATCGGTGGGCGCCGGCCGCGGTCGCCTGCTCCGGCAACTCCTGACCGAAAGCGTACTGCTCTTCCTGGTCGGCGGCGCCGCCGGGGTGCTGCTGGCGGTGCTCGCCACGCACCTGCTCCAGGGGATCAGTCCTCCGGTGGGCTTCGACCTCGCCCTCGACCTGCATCCCGACCTCTCCGTGCTCGCGCTGGCCCTGCTGGTCGCCGGCGCGACCGGTATCGTGTTCGGGCTGGCGCCGGCCTTCCAGGCGTCCGGCGAAGATCCGGTACGGGGCCTCAAGGACCTGACCGGCGAGGCGGCCCGGGGGCGGAGAGGCCGAAGCTGGTTCGTGGGTGGCCAGGTGGCGCTGTCCGCGCTGCTCCTGGTGATGGCCGGGCTCTTCGTGCGCTCCCTGTACGAGGCCACCCGGGTGGAGCTGGGCTTCGACCCGCGGGGGGTGGTCATCTCCGCCATCGATCTGGGGCCCCACGGCTACGACGAGGCCCGGGGCAGGGCCTTCCAGACGGCACTCCTGGAGCGGCTGCGCGCCGTGCCTGGCGTCACCGCCGTGGGGATGGCCACCGCGGTGCCGCTCTTTCCGATCGCGGGCCGAATGACGAGTGACGCGCGCACCGCCGAGGACCCCCCGGGCACGCGCCGCGCCAACGTGGCCTACAGTACGGTGGATTCCGGCTATTTCGACGCGGCGGGCGTGCGGGTGCTGGCCGGCCGGGGCTTCACGGCACAGGACGAGGAGGGTGCCCCGGCGGTGACCGTGGTGAACCGCACCCTGGCCGACCGCTTCTGGCCCGGACAGAATCCGCTGGGCCGACGCCTCCACCTGCTGGGCCGGGACTTCGAGGTGATCGGGGTGACGGCGCCCGGCAAGTACCTCTACCTGAACGAGGCGCCGAGCCCGTGGGCGTGGCTGTCGCTGAGGCAGCGCTATTCGTCGTCGGTCACCCTGCACGTTCGGTCCCGCCTCGGGCCCGCCGCGGCGCTGCTGGCCGTGCGGGAGGCCGTGGAGGCGCTGGACCCCGACGTGGCGCCGCGCACACAGATGCCCCTGGCGAGCGCCATCGACATCACGCTGTTTCCGCAGCAGCTCGCCGCGGTCCTGGTGGGCCTGTTCGGGCTCGTGGGTGCGGTGCTGGCCGCCGTGGGCGTCTACGGGATTCTCGCCCACGAGGTGGCGCGGCGCACCCACGAGCTGGGCATCCGTCTGGTGCTCGGCGCTCGGCCCGACGCGCTCCGACGGCAGGTGGTGGGACGGGGTCTGCGCGTCGTGGGCCTTGCCGTGGTCACGGGCCTCGGGCTGGCCGCCGTCTCGAGCCGAGCGGTGCAGGGACTCATGATCGGCGTGAGCCGCTGGGATCCTCTCACGTACGCGGGCGTCGCGACGCTCCTGGTGGGCGTCGCGGTGCTGGCGAGCTGGGTGCCGGCCAGGCGCGCCACCCGCGTGGATCCCTCGGAGGCGCTCCGGGCCGAGTGAGCGGGGGTCGGGAATCCCCCCTGGGACTACCGCAGCCCTCCGGCCCTCCCTATGGGCGTCATCTCGATACGCACGTCGACACCCCGCGTGTCGCGCGTGTCGCGGCGGTCCGCATAGCGAATGCACTGGCCCGAGGCGCCTCGCTCGGTGCAGACGCTCGTCACCCGCGTGGTGGCAGTGGAGCTGGCCTGCACCAGCCCGTAGAGTCCGCCCTCGTCGTCGTGGCGCACCCGCAAGGTGGTCCCGCACGCGGCAACCCGGGCTTCGGTGTTGGCCCACACCTCGTACTTGATGGGCGTGGCGCGGGGGGATTCACCGTCGCAGGTGACCCGTGCGAAGCGATCCGGAAGGAACTCGATGGTGCCGGCGAGGGGGGCGGTCGCGACGCCGCTGAAGCGCCAGGCGCCGCCGAACTCGAGAGGCGGCCCCTCGGGGGCGCCGGCGCAGGCGGCGGAAGCGAGGATCGACGCGACCACGGCGCTGAGCAGGGCAGTGAGACGGCTCATGGGGAGGCTCCTGGTTCGGGGCTCGGGGCGTCCGCCTTCGTTGCGCCTCGTTCGATACCTATGCTAACCTCCCGCCGCCGTCGGCGCCGCCCGGCGTCGGAAAGGCCCCAACCCTCCGGAGGCAATCAGTGGACACCACCGAGTTCAACAAGATGTGCTGGGCGCAGGAATACCCGAACTTCCGCAAGGTCATCGCCGCCGTGGCCCACGACCAGATGGACTGGGCTCCCGACGACAAGTCCCGCTCGGCCCGCCGGCTCATCGGCCACATCATCGGCCACGTCCAGGATCTGTGCGAGCTGGTGGACGACGGTGTGATCCACCATCGGAACGAGGTTCCCTTCGACACGCTCGACGAAGGCCTGGAGGTGTTCGACGAGGCGTATCAGGAGCTGCAGTCCAAGCTGGCTTCACTGGACGCTGAAGGGTGGGCCACCTCGGCCGATTTCCTCGCCGGCGACCACCTCATCATGAACGCCCCGCGCGAGCAACTGTCCTGGATCTTCCTCTTCGATGCCATCCAGCACCGGGGGCAACTCATGACCCATCTGCGGCCCACCGGCCGACAGGTTCCGGCGGTGTACGGTCCGTCGGCGGATGCGGGGATGCCCGAGCACTAGCAGGTCGCTGAAGAAGAGGAGCACCCCGCGTTGGGAGCGCCACGGCCCCTCATCCTAGGCGAAGTGACGAAGGCATAGCCAAAGCTACGTCGAGGCGCTTCAACGACGGAGGAGGGGCCGTGCCGCCCCAACCCACTGCCGTCCAAGTTCATAGGCCGCATATGGATGGGCGCATGGCGGTTCCGCGGTTGATCCATCGTCTCTCCTCCTCGCCGTAGCGCTGCTACGACTCGTCGTCGCTCCTTGCCTGAACGCGCGAAAGCGCCATGCGCGCGGGGTACTCCCCTTCTTCAGCGACCTGCTAGAACGGGTTCCCTCGGGCGGCTCCCGGCCGCGCCCGGTGTCGTATCACATACGATGCGAGAGAGCAGCACAGAGTCCATTTGCATCGTATGTGATGCCTTTCCCTTGCGCTTCAGTGCCGTACGGTGCAGCTTCGTATATGATGCATCTCTCCCATGGGAGGGCTTTATGCCGCATATACGATTCACGAACCGGCCCGATCCTGACGTGATGGCCGAAATCGGCCGGCGCCTGGCCCGGGCACGGAGATCCAGGGATCTGACGCAAGGGGAAGCCGCGGCGCAGGCGGGATTGGGACGCGCCACTGTCTCGCGCGCGGAGCGGGGCGAGAATCCCAACCTCCTCACCCTCGTGCGCTTGCTGCGGGTCTACGGCCGGCTCGACGCCCTGGAAGCCTTCCTGCCGGAGCCCGACGTCAGCCCCATGGCGCTGATCCGTTCGGCGGGGCGAAAGGATGCCTGAGGTCTCGGCCTTCGCCGAGGTCCGCCTGTGGGGACGGACCGTGGGAGGCGTCGCCGAGCTCGACGACGGCGCCATCGTCTTCGAGTACGACGGGGAGTTCCGCACGTCGGGCCTGGAGATCTCGCCGATCCACCTGCCGCTGGCCATCCGGGGCCCGGTGCGTTTCGAGGAGCTCCGTCGCAAGGGGGGATTCCGGGGTCTGCCCGGGGTGCTGGCCGACGCCCTGCCCGATGCCTTCGGCACGCAGGTGATCCGGGCCTACTACACGGCGCGGGGCGAGCTGGACAAGGCCCTGTCGCCCGTGCAGCACCTGCTCTACGTCGGGGAGCGGGCCATCGGGGCCCTGTCCTTCCATCCGGCCGAGAAGCTGCCCCTGCGGGCCGCCGAGTCGGAGGCGCTGGAGGTTGCGGCGCTGGTGGCCGACGCCCGCCGCATCATCGCCGGGGACGCCGACGTGGCCATCCCCGAGATCTACCGCATCGGGTCGTCGGCCGGCGGCATGCGGCCCAAGGCCGTGGTCCTCTACAATCCCGCCTCCGGCGAGATCCGCTCGGCGTTCGCCCCGGCGCGACCCGGCGATGTGCCCGCCATCCTCAAGTTCGACGGGGTGGGGGAGGAAGGCGTGGAGCGGCGAATCGGCGAGCCACGGCCCTTCAACCGCGTGGAGGCCGCCTACGCGCGCATGGCCCGGGACGCCGGCCTCGACGTGGCCGAGGTCATCGTGCTCGAGAGTGACCAGGGCCACGCGCACCTCGTCATCCCGCGCTTCGACGACCCACTGGAGGGTGGCCTCCACCAGCACACGTTGGGGGGCCTGCTCCACCTGGACTACAACGATCCCGGCGCCAGCAGCTACGAGGAGTTCCTGCGCACCGTGCTACGGCTGGGGATGCCCCCGGCGGCGGTCATCGAGGGTTTTCGCCGCATGGTGTTCAACGTCCTCGCCGTGAACCAGGACGACCACGTGAAGAACCTGTCCTTCCACATGGACCGCGCCGGTACGTGGTCTCTCACCCCCGCCTACGACCTCACCTTCGCGCGCGGGGGCGGCTGGACGGCGAGACACCAGATGCGCGTGGCCGACAAGCAGTCGGGCATCACGCGCAACGACCTGCTGGAGGTCGCGTCGACCTTCGGCATCCGGAACCCCGGGGCGGTGATCGACCGCGTCGCCGACGCCGTGGGCGACTGGCCCCGGTACGCGGCAGCGCAGGGGGTTCCCGCGAGCACGCTGGATCGGGTGGAGGACGCCCTGCAGGAGCGGGCGGAGGAAGTGGGGTAGGGCGAGCACTCTTCGCCGCACGCCGCTCCGGCCCAGGCAGCCATGGGAGCGCCCCGGTCGTGGGATCATCCTGGACGGGTGGCGGACGCAGGCGCGTCCCGACTCCCCCCCGACCGAGGCTGTGGATGTGGCGAAGCGACGTTCCAACGGAAAGGAGCCGACTCGACCGGAGACCCTGACAGGCGTCCGGCTGAAGGAGCTCAACGGATACCTGGAGGCGCTCCTCGTTCGCGAGGCGTGCGACCAGACCCATCGTTTCACGCAGGAGTTCCTCGAGGCGCGTGGTATAGCGGTGCGACCGGCCCTCCGCTGGCTCCAGCACATGGGCGGATACTGCGACTGCGAGGTCTACCTGAACGTGACCCGAGCGGAGTGGTAGCGGGCGCTCCCTGACGACCCCCTTCGGCCGGGTGGGGTGCGTCGTGGTCGCTCCGATACGGGCACTCCGACGTTGCGGTGCCAAGCGGGCTGATGCACCATGTTCTCACATGATCGGTCCGCCCCCCCGCCTCTCCAACGCCCTCGGCCGACGGCGGATACGCCGTCCCGAGAGAGGCGCCTTGCGTGCGCCCCATCCGTGCCCGGACGTGACGCAGCCCTCGCACCCGACGTGCACCTCATGACGGCGAGCACCTTCTGGGGCGAGCTACAGCGGCGGAAGATCGTCCAACGCGCGGTCCTGTACGGGATCGTGGCGTGGGTGGTGATCCAGGCCGCCGACATCGTGATCCCGGCGCTCAACATCCCCGAATGGGGTGTGTCCCTGGTGGTGGTCCTCCTGGCCCTCGGTTTTCCCGTGGCCATGATCCTCGCCTGGATGTTCGACAGCCCGGCACAGGTGATCAAGGGCCAGCGCCGGCCTCCACGTTCGGCCCGCGACCGCCGGGGTGACGAGGCCGAGGGCGGTCCTCGTTCCATCGCCGTACTGCCTTTCGTCAACATGAGCGACGACAAGGACAACGAGTACTTCTCCGATGGGATGACCGAGGAGATCCTCAACGCCCTGGCGAAGGTCCCGGATCTGCGCGTGGCCTCCCGCACCTCGTCGTTCGCCTTCAAAGGCAGGGTGCAGGACGTGCTCGAAATCGCGGACGAGTTGCGTGTGGATACGGTGGTGGAGGGGAGCGTCCGCAAGGCGCAGAACCGGGTGCGGGTCACGGCCCAGCTCATCAACGCCGACGACGGCTACCACCTCTGGTCCGAGACCTACGACCGGGACCTGGAGGACATCTTCAAGGTCCAGGACGAGATCGCCCGTTCCATCGTGGAGGCCCTGAAGCTCGAGCTCGTGGGCGAGGACACGGAGCACCTGGTCTCGCCCGAGACGGCGGACGTGGAGGCCTATACGCTCTATCTGAAGGGTCGCTTCTTCTTCAACCGGTACCAGGAGACCGATCTGCGCCGCAGTCTGGACCACTATGCCCAGGCCCTGGAGCACGATCCCGGCTACGGCCGCGCCTACGCGGGCATGGCCGACACGTGGATGCAGCTCGCCGACGACTGGGTGGCGCCGGAGAAGGCGTATCCGGAAGCGAAGGCGGCGGCCGAGAAGGCCATCGCGCTGGACGACAGCCTGGCCGAGGCCCACACGGCCCGCGGCAAGGTGCTGGGGTGGTTCGAGTGGGATTTCGATGGCGCGGAGCTGGCGCTTCGTCGCGCGGTCGGATCCAACCCGCGCTACGCCGACGCCCATTGGGGACTCGCCAGCGTCCTCCCCTCGAACGGACAGTTGGAAGGGGCCATCGAAGAGGCGCGCACAGCCCTGTCCCTGGACCCGCTCTCAGGCATCTTCAGCTACTGGTTGGCGCGCTTCCTCTACTTCGCGCGACGCTACGACGAGTCCCGGGAGGAGGCCACCCGCGCGGCCGAGCTGGATCCGACGTCGTTCCGGCCTCACCTGGTGTTGGGCCTCTGTCATCTGATGGAGGGCCGGGCCGAGGACGCGCATGCGTCCTTCAGCCGATCGCTGGAGGTGAGCGGGGTGGTCTCGGCCAACGCCTTCATCGCCCGAGCCCTCGTGGCCGCCGGGCGGACGGACGAGGCCAGGGCCCTCCTCGCTCGCCTGGAGGACGGGGACGACTACGTACGCCACGAGTTCATGGCACCCGCCTATGCAGCGCTGGGGGAGCTGGATCGCGCCCTCGCCGCCCTCGAGACCGCCTACGAGGAGCGCTCGGCGGGGCTCGTCTACCTGCACGTGGATCCCAGCTA
The DNA here is from genome assembly GCA_963809895.1 of uncultured Gemmatimonadales bacterium. Taxonomy (GTDB): domain Bacteria; phylum Gemmatimonadota; class Gemmatimonadetes; order Longimicrobiales; family Gaopeijiaceae; genus Gaopeijia. The sequence continues at coordinate 953,883 of CAWELD010000003.1, forward strand.
CGACGACCTGCGAGGGCATCCCCGTTACCAGGCCCTGGTAGAGCGCATCGGGCTGAGGTCGGGCTAGCCGCCGTAGCCACCGCAGGGGAGGGCAGGGTAGGTTGGCCATGATCGGCCGGGGTGGCGAAACGGTAGACGCAGGGGACTTAAAATCCCCCGGGAGCAATCCCATGCGGGTTCGAATCCCGCCCCCGGCACTTCGCGCACCGCTCTGTTCCCGGAGGAATGCCCATGGATCTCTCGAAAGCCGCCCGCAGAGGCGTTTCGCTGACCCTCGCCGGCGTGGCCGTCATGGTCTACGCCACCTGGCTGGTCTTTTTCTGGGTCCCGACCGAGGCGCTCCAGGGGGTTGTACAGCGGATCTTCTACGTGCACGTGCCCGCCGCGTGGATCGCCGAATTCGCCTTCGGCATGGCTGCGGTCCTGGGCGCCACCTACCTCTGGCTTCGTGACGATCGGTTGGACGCCGCTGCGGTGGCTGCCGCCGAGGGGGGGCTCTTCTTCTCGGCCCTCCTGCTGATCGTCGGACCGCTGTGGGCCAAGGTCGCCTGGGGCGCCTTCTGGGTGTGGGAGCCACGGCTCACCCTGACCCTGCTGCTCGTCTTCATCTTCATCGGCTACTTCATGGTCCGGGGGTCCGCGCGGGATCCCGAGAGCGGCAAGCGCCTGTCGGCCATCGTCGCCATCGTGGGCGCGCTGGACATCCCCCTGATCCACGTGAGCGTGGTCTGGTTCCGCTCCCTTCACCCGGAGCCGGTGGTCGTACGACCCGATGGCCCGACGGCCGACGGAAGAATGCTGTTCACGCTCCTGGTGGGATTGGTGGCCTACACGCTGGTCTTCCTCGGTCTCTTCTACCTGCGCTTCGCGGTCGAATGGGCCGCACGCCCGTCATCCTCGCTCAGACTCTCCCAGGCGGAGGCATCCTGATGAAGACGCTCACCCGGGTCCTGCTCACCGGTCTCCTGATCGCCGTCCCGTCCTCCCTCGCGGCCCAGAGCAACGGCTTCGGCAGCGACGCGCGCTCGCGTCTCATCGTCTTCCTCGCGTATGCCGCAGCCTGGGTCGTCATCGGCGCGTGGGTGTACCGCATCGGCGCGAAGGTCAAGCGGCTGTCGATTCAGCAGGAGCCGAAGGGGTAGGGCTCCGAGGGGAACGCGACACGCGATCCTTGTCCTGTCGGCGCGGCCGTGTATCCTGTGTGGCGGAGCGTAAACGCCAACCCGAGCCGCCCAGGATCCCATGTCGTCGCCAGCCTTTCGCATGTCTCTGCTGGGCACGCCGCGGATCACGCGAACCAGGGACGGCGAGCCCATCGATGTGCCGTTGGGCAAGCCGTTCGCGGCCCTGGCCTACGTGGCTCTGGCCACGGAGCGGGTCACGCGTGACGATCTGGTGCACCTGCTGTGGCCGTCCACCATGGGCGGACGGGGCCGTGCCTCCGTTCGCCAGGCGCTCTGGCTACTGAGAAAGCAGATCCACCCCGACGTCGTGGTGGAAGCCGACGGGGTGCTGAGCGTCAATCCGGAGGTCCTCCGGCACGATCTCTCCGACCTGGGCACACAGATCGCCGAGGGTCATCTGGAGGAGGCCTGGCGTGGGTGGCGGGGGGTCCGCTCCGCGGGCTGGCCCTGCCCGACGCCCCAGGTTGGGATGCCTGGGCCGACGAGCTCCGGACTCGTTGGGAACGGCGGCTCGGCGAGGCTCTGGAAGCAGCGGCCGACGTGGCCGAGGGGGAGGAGCGCCTGACCTGGCTGGACCGTGCCCTCGAGGTGCGGCCGTTCCGCGAGGCCGTGCACGAGGCACGCACGCGCACCCTGCTTTCGCTGAGGCGCGAGGACGAGGCCGAGGAGGCCCTTCACCGTCTGCGGGCGACCGTCGACGAGCCCGACCCGAAGCGCCTCTCGGAGCTGGAAGACGCCCTGCGCACGCTGCGGCGAGAGGTGGGCGGCGACGACGCACGGCTCACGCTCGAGTTCGTGGGACGCTCCCGGGAGCTCGCAGCGCTGTCCGGGCTGTGGCGCTCCGTGATGTCGGGCCGCTCCTCGTCTGGTCTCGCTGCAGGGGCCGGCCGGCATCGGCAAGTCGCGCCTGGCGGCCGAAGTCCTCAGGCGCACGGCGTTGGATGGAGCCGTCGTCGCGGAGGCAGCAGCCCTGGAAGTCGAACGATCCCTGCCTCTCGGTGTGGTCGCGGCCCTCGTACGGTCGCTGCTCGATCTTCCGGGCGCCGCGGGGATCAGCGCAGGCTCCGCTGACGCCCTGCATGCCCTCCTACCGTCCAGGAGGACGGGTGAGGCGCCCATCCATCCGGGGTCGCCGACGGCGCTTGCCGACGCCCTGATCGACCTCATCGAAGCGGTTGCGCACGAAGCGCCGCTGGTCCTCCTGGTGGAGGACGTGCAGTGGAGCGACCCGGAGTCCCGGACGCTCCTGAGTCGTGCGCTTCGGAGCGTCCGCGACGGGCGTGTCCTGATGGTGTGGACCTGCCGCACGGAGGAAGGCGACGCCGCGACGCTCCGCGACATCCAGGCGTTGCAGGCGGCCAAGAGCGCCGAGATCCTCGAGCTCGGCCCGCTGTCGTTGGGCGAGACCCGGGAGATGGTCGCTCTCCTGCTCGAGCACGCGACGGCCGACGGCATCGAACGACTCGCCGCCGCCATCCACGATGCGTCCGGCGGCAATCCCCTTCATGTCGTGGAGCTCATTCACAACCTCCGGGACGAGGGGGTGCTCATCCACGAATCCGGAAACGGATGGATCGCCGCCGAGGACCGCATCCCGTCGGCTCTCGAGCTACCGCCATCCGTGCGACAGGCCCTGGCGCGTCGCCTGGCGCTGCTCTCGCCGGACGCCCTGACGTTGGCACGGGAGCTGGCGCGGGCGGATCGTCCCCAGACCCCCCGCACATTGATCGCGGCGTCGCCCGGCCGGTGGAGTGAACGCATCGGATGCCCTCCAGGAGCTCCTGCAGCGCGACGTGGTCCGCTGGACCCGCGACGACCGGGTGGCCTTCGCCCACGGTGCGATCCGGGAGGCGGTGACACCTCTCGATCAGCCCGCCTCGTTCGGCCCCAGGTGGATCGCGGCGGCCATCGCCGTCACGGCGCTGCTCGTCACAGGCGTGGTGGCGAGCAGATCCGGCGCCAGCACCGATCCCTTGCCCTTCGGAGGAGGCACGCTCTGGCTGGTTTCGGCGAGCACGGACTACCGGGGATACCGGGTTGCCCGGGGTGACCCGAGCACCTGGCTGGCGACGGACTCGGTGGCGCTGCCGGTGGGATTCCGTTCACTGGCGGCCCCTGTGCTCGGCGCGGATGGAAGCTGGTGGTTCGGAGGGCACTCCGGCCTGGACCCGGAGGCGGCGCCCGATGCCCTCGTGTTCCACGATGGGACCATCGACACGCTCCTCGCGACTGCGGGAGACGACGGTGTCCTCACGCTCGGGCCGAACCTGCATGCGGCCATTCTCAGTATGCAGGTGCCGGATGCGGTGCCGTATCGGAAAGCCATGGTCCTCGCCGACCTCGAGTCGGGTGAAGCCCGAGTGCTCGCCGAGGGGGAGAGCACCGTATCCGGGCACGACTGGTCGGCCGACGGTGCGTCGATCCTGGGGAGCGTCGATGCCGCCTGGGACACGGTGGTGGTGTTTCGGCCGGACGGACGGCGCCTCGCCGCCATGCCGGCACCCGATGCCATCCTGGATCGCCTCCGCTTCTGTGGGACTCGGGGCGTCGTGGGGACATCCCTTCCGCCGGGACGCCTGAGCCGCGCCTGGTATTGGGACCTGGACAGTGGGGAAGTGCGCGAGCTTCCGCGCCCACAACCCAATCCCCGGAGATTGGCGTGCTCGCCGGATGGCCGTGCGATCGCGTATCTCAATGGAGATCGGGAGGTGGTCGTCCAGGACCTCGACGGGTCGGTGATCGCGTCGATCCCGTCCCCGACTCCGCTGACCGACGTCCGCTGGAGTCCGGACCCCGCGCCGGCCCCGTCCGCTGTCTTGGTCGAGGCTTCCGACACGACGTTGCCTCGCGGAGCACGAGCTCACCTCGCGGCCCGGGTACTGGACGGGCGAGGGCGCCCCATGGATCTGCCGGTGGAGTGGTCGTCGGACGATCCAGCGGTGGCCTCCGTCGCCGCGGACGGTCGCGTATGGGCGAACCGATCGGGAGAGGTGACGCTCCGGGGCACGGTCAATGGATGGATCGCAGACTCGGTCCGGGTCCGGGTGACCGAAACGGAGTCGAGGGGCCTCCTGCTTTCCGACTCCTTCTCCGATCTGGATGAAGGGCGCTGGGTGCTCCTGGGCTCTCCCAAGCCCGTCGCGTCGACCGACGAGGCCGGGAGGGCGGTGTTGGACATGCGGGGCGACGGTCGGGAGGAGGACGGCATCCTGTCGCGGGAAGAAACGTCTCTGCCTCGAGGCGGCACGGTGGAAATCCGGTTTCGGCTACCCCTCACGGACCGTGTGGACCGCCAGTCCATCACCCTCTGCCTGGTACAGGCGCACCGAGGCGAGCCGGAGGAGATCCTGACGGCGTGGGCCATCAGCAGTCGCTGGTGTTCGAGGTGGCCGGCTCGCGAGCTCACGGACTTCGATCCGGACATGGTGTCGCTGAGCGGGACCGCGGGCGGGCTGGGTCCCGTAGACGCCGGTGAGTATCTGAATCCGGACGGATGGAACCGCTTCGCGCTGCAATTGAGGGCCGACGGCAGGGTGAGCCTGTTCATCAACGATGCCTTCGTCGTGTCACATCCCAAGCCGCTCAACAACGCGCCCGGCTCGAAATGGCGGGTCCTCATCCTGGACCGTGCGGCCGACACCCACGTCTACCTGCGTGACGTCGCGCTGTGGGACGAGGCACGATACCCCGTGCCCGAGCGCGCTTCGGCCGACAGCCTAGCAGGTCGCTGAAGAAGGGGAGTACCCCGCGCGCATGGCGCTTTCGCGCGTTCAGGCAAGGAGCGACGACGAGTCGTAGCAGCGCTACGGCGAGGAGGAGAGACGATGGATCAACCGCGGAACCGCCATGCGCCCATCCGTATGTGGCCTATGAACTTGGACGGCAGTGGGTTGGGGCGGCACGGCCCCTCCTCCGTCGTTGAAGCTCCTCGACGTAGCTATGGCTATGCCTTCGTCGCTTCGCCTAGGTTGAGGGGCCGTGGCGCTCCCAACGCGGGGTGCTCCCCTTCTTCAGCGACCTGCTAGAGGGTTCGCTCAGGCCTTAGTGGGATCCCGAGGTTGGTCCACTTAGCGCGTCGAGCACTCCCTCACGATCCGCTCGACGTGCCGCTCCACGCCGGCGATGGCGCGGACGAGGTCGGGGCGCGTCTCGGCTGCCGAGATCTCCCGGGCGAACGCGAGCAGGCTCGCACGAACGACGTCACGGAGCTCGCCGGAGGCATCCCGGCTCGCGTCACGTCGCCGGCGTCGGACACGCGGTACCCCATCGCGAGCCTTGCGCCGGGGGCGCCGTCTCCCGGCTCCATCGGAAGGAAGAAAGCGCGAGCGGAACTCGTCGTCTGACAGGGCTTCGAGCGCCGGATCGATCCGGTGGGCCAGCCACCGGAGGTCCTTCAGCGCGACCGACGGCAGGCGAGCCAACTCGGCGTCGATCATCTCCTGAACGTCCAAGGCATTCGTGGTCATGCCTGCAGCCTATCGGCTATGCCGACGTCGTCGCAAGGCCTTGGCGTCGTGGCGAGCCCCGAAGGACGTCATCGCCCCCGGACTCCCTCCGGCTCCCCAAGGAACTCCACCCACGCCTTCTTGACGCAGGGGTAATGCTTCGCGGCCTCCACGAGGTCCATGAAGGCGGTCACCGTGCGCTCGAAGCGGTCCGCGAGACCGGGGTCCGCGATCCCGCCTTCCTCGTCGAAGGCCTCGTGGGCACGCGCCAGGGAGAACATGTCGGGGTAGACCCGCGCCCCGAGGTGCTCCAGGGGCACACGCAAGGACCACAGGCCCCTGTTCCCGCCCACCATGGACGGCGACGCCGACATGAGGAGGGCGTGGTGCTCGTTGAAGGGCTGGGGGCGGTAGCGCGACACCCAGTCGATCATGTTCTTCACCACGCCGGCCATGGAGGCGTTGTACTCCGGTGACGCCATGACCAGGGCATCGGTCGCCTCCAGGCGTCGGTGAAAAGCCTCGGCGCCGTCGGGGAATCCCTCGCCGTCCTGCACGTCCTGATCGTACGACGGGCAGTCGAAGTCGCGCATGTGGGCAAGATCCACGCTGCCACCGTGGCGCTGGATGACCCGGGCCGCCAATGCCGCCAGGCGCGCGTTGAGGGACTCCCGGCGCAAGGAAGCCCCGAGTACCAGATAACGCACCGACTCACGGTGTTCTCGGGACGCATCGGGCGAAGGGACCGTCATGGGATCTCCGGGTCAGATGAAGCGGCGGACAACGGTAGGCGCGGTATCGACCAGCTGTGGAAGCTGCCGAGGATTCAGGGGCTCGAGCACCGTCAACGAAGGCCTGCATCCGGCACCACCACCACGGCGACCGGGGCCCCGCTGAACTCGTCGGCCATCAGTGTGACACCGGACGGGACACCCCACCTGCCGCCGTCGATCCGGATGTTGAAGCGTTGGAGACCCGCCGGGACCTCCACACTCCAGGAGCCGTCGGGATAGGCGACCATCGCCCGGATCTCCCACCGAGTGAAGTCCCCTCTCACCTCAACGCTCGTCGCGCCCGGGACGTGCACGAAGAGCCGGGCCGGCGAGCGCGAGCTATCGATGCTGGCCACGGCCGGCAGCTCGCTCGCGTCTGCCTCCTTCGCCGCAGACGGGGGGGGCAGCGGGGGCGGAGGACCTTGCTCCCTCCGCGACCCCAGGTCCACGCCGAAGCCGACGCGTACGAAGTGCTCCGGCATGCGGCCGATGACGGGGACTCCAGCGCTCCGCCCAGCATCGATCTCCACGTCCACTCGTTCAGCCAAGGGCACGTCGAGGCGGGCGAACGCCCACGTCCGGTCGGGTGCTTCACCGTTGGAGAAACCGTGGCCGATGAAACCGGCCAACTCCACGCCAGCGAGATCCACGCTGGCATCGACCTGGAGATCCTGGTGATGGGTTGCACGCAGGAAGCTCAAACGCTGGCGAGAGATGAACTCGTACCCTGCGACCTCGATGGTCGTGGCCACTGTGCCATCGCCTCGTTCCACGACGTTGGTCGTGCGGTGGGTGAGGCCGAGCTCGACCGGTCCGACATCGAGCCACCCCCTCAGGTCGGCGCCCGTGAATTCGGTGGCGAATTCGTCCAGTGAGGCCCCGCCGGAGCGGCGGGTCGCCGACACGCCCCAATCGGCTCCGATCAGGGTGAGGGTCAGCGTGTGGTCCCGACGGGCGTCCAGCCCCGCGGATGCTCGCGTACCGCTCCACTCACCTGCAACCAGGAACGAGGGCGAAAGGCTCACGCCCACCGAACCCCACCCAGCTGCAAAGGTCGAAGCGCCGCCGCCCAGCTGCAGGGTCCCCTCCAACTGAACGCGGTCGAGCCATCCCGCCCAGCGCGGCGCGATAACAACTCCGGCTCCCCCGAACCCCGCAGGGAACGGAGGGCGAGACCGCACGAGCGTGCGTTGCGCCGCCAACGACGTTGGTAACGGAAGGGTCGTCGCCAGGAATAGCGCTATCGGAAGCCCTGTCCTGGCCCTCATCGCCTAGTCCATACCCCCGACTCCTCCCACCTTCATGAGTGCCCCACGTAATCGTACCTCGGTCGCCCGTGTCGGCGCCAGGCCATCGCGGATATCCCCGTTGATGCTCTCACGGAAGTCCCGCAGGTCCCGGGCATTTGCGCCGGCGGCACCCAGAGACAGAATCGCATCGCCGGCGGTACCCGTGGGGACGCCCCGACGGATCAGGTCTCCCAGCACGACCAGGGCCATCTCCAACGCATCCGTGTGCGTCTTCTCGGCCATGGCCTGGAGCAGGTCCCGGTTGGCGCCCGCATAGAGCGCGCCCGCCGCCGCCACCAGCACGTCGTCTCCTCGCTCACGACCCAGGAGCTCGGCGGCAGTCCCCAGCCGTTCCCTGAGCGACTTCACCGCGCGCACGATCTGCTCGCCCGTGGCACCCTTGCTGCGACCTTCCAGCACCTTCAACAACAGGGGGCGGGCGGGGAGCGCGGCGTCGGCGGCGGCCTGTATCTCCGTCTGCAGGGCCGCGGCGGTCGTCGCATCGAGGTCCGCCGGAAGTGCGAGTTCCTGTGCGGCCAACGGTCCGACCCCGCACACCAGCGCTGCAACGATGGCGAGCAGACCCAGCCCCCGGTGCCACCCCCCGCTCACGTACCCCTCCCGGGCACCACGATCACGGAGCTGGGCCTGCCAAAGTCGTCGTCCGGCGCCTCGGGCGCCGATGCATCGGGCACCCACTCCCGGCCATCCACCACGAAGGAATAGACGTGGCGACCCGGTCGGAGCCCGACCTCGACGGTCCACACGCCGTCGCGACGGACCAGGGGCGTGGCACGCACGTCCCATGCGTTGAAGTCGCCGACCAATGCCACCGACGTCGCCGTCGGTGCCATGAGCACGAATTGATGCCGGACCAGAGCTCCTGCGCCCGGGGCGGCGTCTCGCCTCCCCGGAGGCGCCTGGAACGACGGGACCACCAGGAGCGCCACGATGGACACGGCCCCTGCCCATGCCATTGCCGACAGGGGAGAAAGCCTCAGCCGCGGCCGGGTGAGCCACACCCAGATTCGCCCGGCGAAGCCCTCACCCGCCGGACTGCGGACTCGAGACGACCGCGCCTCCACCGAGGCGCGCACCACGGCATCGACCGCACCGGGCCGCCGCTCGATCGGCTCGCGAAGTTCCGCGATCACACCGTCCAGCCACGCCTCTTCGGGCATCGTCCGGTCGTCGTGATCAGTCATGCCCCACCTCGCCGAGCGTTTCTCGCAGTGAATCTCTCGCACGCGCCACTCGCATCTTCAGTGCCGGCACGCTGGCCCCGGTCAGCTCCGTCATCTCCTGGTAGGTCCATCCCTCGACGAACTTCAACAAGAAGGCCTCTCTCAGCTTCTCCGGCAGTGTCGCCATCGCCCGATTCACCGCAGCACTGCGAAAGGGTGTCGGGGCCGGCTGCCGCACCACCAATTCCAGCTCCGGAACGGCATCGGACCGGACCTGGCGAGACCGGCGGCGTGTCTCGATCCGCGCCACGGTGCGGCAACGGTTCACCAGAATCCGGAACAACCACGCCTTGAAGCGCCCCTGATCCTGGTAGCGGGCCAGGCCACGGTAGACCCTCACGAAGGCCTCCTGTACGGCGTCTTCCGCATCGAAGCGGTCGCCGAGCATGCGTGTCGCGTATCGGAGGCATGGGTCGTAGTGACGCTCCACCAGCGTGCGGAAAGCTACCTCGTCTCCATCGGCGGCGGCGCCGACCAGTCTCGCGTCGTCTTCCACGTCCTGTACAACCTCGGGTCGCCCGGAAGGGTCACACTTCGAGCGCTCGTCCGCGGTGCGCAGCGACGGCAGGCGATGGGTCATGTGACGCCGTGCTCTCCGTAGGGGTTGTTTGAGTGTGAAGGCCGGCACGGAGTCCGGCGCAGTATCACACCCGCTCGAGAGGTTCGTACGATGAACGGCGTGAATGGGTACGGGAGGCGCCTGGCAATGGCGCTGACGGTGGTGGTGGCGAGCCAGGCGGGGTGCAGCGACGGAGTGGCACCGGCGAGCCCGGAGGGCGAGGTATCCCTCAGCATCGAGAACGAGGTGATCCGCCTGCTCCCGGGAGAACGGGCGACCCTGGACGTTCGAGGAGACGGTGGGCACCCGGCGACGTTCGGGGTTCGTGACCCGTCGGTGGCCACGGTGAGCGCGGAAGGCGTCCTGCGAGCCTCCGACCCAGGCATGACCTGGGCGTGGGCCCGCGTGGACTCGGACCAGGACTCGGTCCGGGTGGTGGTCTCCTTCCCGTCGACCGCCTCAGGGGGCATCGCACTCGCTCTCGGAGCTGATGACGACCCACTGCGCCTCACCGGCGTGTCGCGACTCTACCGCACGCTCACCGGCGACGACGCCTACACGGATGTGAGTGCGACCGCTGGCAGCGAACGTGCGCCGGAACTCGAGTTGGAGGACTTCTTCAGCGGTCGGGATACGTTGGTCGTTCTCCGGGTATCCGGTACGCTGGACGAGGGACTCCGGACGGTCGAACCATGGCAGGTATCCGCGACTGAACAGGGCTACCTCGACCTCCAGGGGATGGAAGGGGCGATGGTGTGGATTCGGGATCCGGATCAGCCCGACCGGGCAGACCTCTACGTGCCGGTCGGCGATATCCAGCTCGAGATCGACCGCTCGCGGATTCCGGACGAGATCGGACCTGCCACCGGCGCGCTCACGGGTCGCATGAGCTTCGAGGCCGCGGGCCTCGTCGTAGCAGTCGACGAGCAGGGTACGCGGATCGTGGGGCAGGTCGATACGGAGACGACCAGAGTCTTCGCCGAGTTCGATCTGGCGCAGCGGATCCATCCTCTGGGCAGTGTGCGAGCATCGATCGACGGAGGGCCGCTCCCGGTGGAGGCCGCGACGCTGTCCACGCCGGAGGTCGGGCTGTGGAACGGCGGGCTGCTGATGAATATCGGAGGTCGAGGCCCGGAGGGTGCCCGGTACTTCACCCAGGTGTGGTCCGGTGCGGCCGGTGAGGGCACCCGGGCAGTCGACCCACTCGACCTGGAAGAGCTCATGAACGGGAGCGCGTTGGTCGGCTCCCGGGTCTTCGCCTGGACGGAGTCGGGAACCCAGTCCGAACTGCTGGCCGGCGAGACCCTCTCGAACCTGGCTCTGTCGACGGGAGGCAGCCTCCACGTGACCCACTACGAAGCTCCCGACGCCGACACCTGGGGCCTTCTCGCAGCGGAGATCACCATCGATGAGAAGTTGGTTCTGGGCGGAGCACCCGACGCGACGCAGAGCGTGACCCTGGACATACTCGCGCCAATCGCACCCCTGTCCGAGACGGTCTACCCGCATCAGCCGACGGCGGTGGTGAATGGCGATGGCGTGCCGCTGGGCGCGGGCGTGGTCCGCGTGGGGAACGGCCCCCTCCAGCTGCCCGGACGCGCCGTGGAAACCTCGATCACGCCCGTCGAGGGTGTGGCGGTCACCCTCAGATGGTCCGGTGGATCCGCCACGGCCCGGACCAATGCCCAGGGAGAGTTTCTCTTCACGGGAGTGCAGCCCGGCGACTACTACCTCGATGTCGAGCCTCCCCAGGGATACGACTTCGCGTGGCGCCAGAAGGCCACCATGGGACCGTTGAACCTGAGCGCAGATCTTCCCACGTGGATTCCCCTGTACCTCTCGGACGCCGCAGGACACGGTGGGCTGGGGTTCCAGTCCGGGATAGCCTCACTCGGTAGCTCGGTCGACGGCCTGGTAGGGCAGGTACGCCGCGAAGGCACGGCCACGGTGGTGGCAACCCTCACCGGCGGCGACTTCCTACCACAATCCGGTATTGCGCGCACCAAGCTGGAGCCAGGGCGCTACGAGGTCGATCTCGCTCCGCCGGCCGGGTACCGCTTGGCAGACGGGCAGTCAGCGACGGTCAGCGTGGAGGTGCACAAGGGCAGGGAGTTCTTCTTCTTCGTGGGACTGGAGGGCTCGTAGGATCCAGCGCTTCGGCGCACATCGGCGACCTGCGTCGGTGACATCGATGGCTCGCGCACGAAGAAGGGGTCCGAGGCGGTCGCCACGGGGGCGGCCGCCTCGTGCATGTGGGCATGCCGCAGTATGATTCCGCGCCCGACCTCTGTCAGCCGCCATCCGCCCACCTATCGCCTGAACCACTCAATCATGCTCCGATCATCGACGCTGATCATCCTCGCCGGCCTTGCGGTTGCCTGGGTGCTGCCGCGGCCCGCCGCCGCCCAGCAGCTCAACGACGACGAAGCTCGGCTCTCCGCCTGGGCCGAGGCCCACGCCGATGAAGCCACGTCGCTTCTCCAGCAACTCGTGGACATCAACTCGGGGACCATGAACCACGCGGGCGTGCACCGGGTGGGAGACGTGCTCCGATCCGAGCTGGACGCCCTGGGCTTCGCCAGCGAGTGGATCGACCTGCCGGCGGAGACCAACCGCGCCGGTCACCTGTTCGCGCGCATGGACGGCGACCGGGGCAGGAAGCTCCTCCTCATCGGGCATCTGGACACGGTCTTCGAGGAGGACGATCCCTTCCAGACCTTCCAGCGCCTGGAAGGCACCTGGGCCAGCGGCCCGGGCATCGACGACATGAAGGCCGGCGACGTGGTCATCGTCTACGCGCTCAAGGCGCTGGCCGATGCGGGGCTGCTGGAGGGCGCGGGCATCACCGTGGCCTTCAGCGGCGACGAGGAGAGCCCGGGCGAGCCGGTGAGCGTCTCACGGCGCGACATGATCGAGGCCGGCAAGTGGGCCGACGTGGCGCTGGGCTTCGAGTCCGGCGTGCGCACGGACTCGGCCGAGTGGGCCACCATCGCGCGGCGGAGCGCCAGCGAATGGAAGCTGGAGGTCACCGGCCGGCAGGCGCATTCCTCGGGGATCTTCAACCCGGGCACGGGTGCCGGAGCCATCTTCGAGGCGGCCCGCATCCTGAACGGGTTCTACGAGGAGGTGCGGGGCGAGGAGTACCTGACCTTCAACGCCGGCGCGATCCTGGGCGGTACCGACGTCTCCTACGACTTCGAGGAGACCCGGGGGACGGTGTTCGGCAAGACCAACGTGGTGCCACGCAAGGCGGTGGTGCACGGGGGACTCCGCACTATCTCCAACGACCAGACCGAGCGGGCGAGGAACGCCATGCGCGAGGTCGTGGCGCGACATCTGCCCCGAACCTCGGCAGAGATCACCTTCAGTGAAGGCTATCCCGCTATGCCGCCCACCGACGGCAACCGCAGCCTCCAGGAAATGCTGTCGGACATCAACGTGGACCTGGGCCGGGAGCCCATGCCGGCGCTGGATCCCGCGCGCCGCGGGGCGGCCGATATTTCCTTCGTGGCGCCCTACACCGACGGCCTCGCAGGTCTGGGCGCCTACGGCTCCGGCGGACACACTCCAGACGAACGCCTGGATCTGAGCTCGCTGCCCCTGGCCATCAAGCGCGCAGCGATACTCATCTACCGGCTGACCCGCGAGGGCGCGGTGAGCTGAGGGGAGGCCCCTACACGTCCTCACGCAACAGCACCGCCGGGTCGCTGCCCGCGGCGCGCCGGGCGGGTCCCGCCGCTCCCGCCAACGATGCCGCCAGGAGCAGCCCTCCGAGGGTCACGGCCCACGAGCTCCGCAGGGGCACGCCGCTGCCGGCGGCAGAGGTGAAGCTCCAGGCCAGAACCCATCCCATGAGCGAGCCCGCCACGGCCGTTCCCGCGGTGCGCCGCATGAGTCGAATGGCCAGCTTCACGGGCCGCGCACCCACGGCCGAGCGGACGGCCGCTTCGCGCCAGCGTCCGCGCACCTCCGCGGCCGAAGCCTCGCCGGCGCCCACCAGCGCCAGCACCAACCCGAGCAGGCCCGCGAACAGCAGGACGCGGCCGGTCCAGCGGAGCGGCGCCCGCACCTGCGAGCGCACCTGACGCACGGTGGCCGCGCGATCCGGTGCGGTGGCCACGGCCAACTCCGACGGCACCTCCGGCACCTCCGCTGTGCCCTCTACCGGCGGCACGGCCCACACGACCTCGCTGGCCTCGTGCTGCGCCAGGGGCAGATACAGCACGGGAGCTCCGGGATCGGCACCGCCGGGGGCCTGGAAGGGCAGGGGGTCCACGACGCCCACCACCGTCACCCAGCGATCGCCGCCCCCGCCCAGCAGGATCTTGTGGCCCAGGGGCTCGCCGTTCTCGAAGTGCGCCCGCGCGAACGGAGTGCTCACCAGCGCCACCGGAGGAGCTTCGGCATCGTCGCCGGCCCCGAACCCGCGGCCCTCGACCACGGTGAGGCCGGCGCGCTGGATGAACCCCGGTGACACGGCGTGGATCGTGGCGCGCACGCCGTAGATGGGCAGCGGGAGTCCCCCGTTGGAGCAGTTGCCGCATTGGACCGTGACCAGGTCCTGAACCCCCTGGCCGGTCCACGCCCCGGGGGTGGACAAGCTCTCCGCCGCGGTGCTCCCCAGGGCGCGTTGGACGCTGCCCCAGTCCACTCCGGCCACCAGCGGACGCAGGGGCACCAGCAGGGTGTCGCCATCCACACCGGCCTCGCCGGACGTCGGACCCACCCGGTCCGCGCCCAGCGTCGCCCCGGTGAGGACCAGCGAGAAGGCGGCGGCCATCTGAAGCGTGGCCGCGGCTCGGCGCACGGTGCCTGCCCGGGGATCGTCGGTGCTGCCGCGTCCGGTGCGGAGCAGCGCGGGCCCTCGCCCCTCGATACCGAAGGCCGGGGACGCCAGGGCCAGCGCCACCGGCACCACGAGCGCCAGTGCGAGCAGCGGCAGGAGCACCGAGGGGCGGGCGCCGTGGCCGTCGACGGGCCAGGACGCCCATAGCACCGCGGCCGCCAGCACGCCGAGACCCGCCCCGACCAGGAGCGACCGCACCATGCCGCCGCGCCCACGGCTCAGGAGCCAGCGGGCCAGTCCGCGGGGCGAGGCGCCGGTCGCCCAGCGCACCGCCAGTCCAGGCCGAACGGCTTCGCGCTCCCCGAGCAGCCGAAGCAGCGCCGTGAACAGCGCCAGGATCCCCAGGGCGGACAGCGCCGCGGCGGCCACGCGGACGCGGTCGCTCAACGCCGCCGCCGCCAGCTCGTTTACCGTGGTCACGGTGGATCCCCACGCCTCTCCCCACGCCGGAGGCGCCTGAGAGGGAAGGGGCAGCACGGAGGCGATACGTCCGAGCCCGGGAGCCACCAGGATCCCCACCGCCAGCGTCCCCCCGACGGCCACCGCCAACGCCCAGCGGGTCATGCGGGGGAGGGTCCCCGCTACCCGTCTCCTCGCTTTCCCGGACATCCCTCCTCCTCTACCTTGGCGCGTCGACACAGAATCCGATTTCGGGTCCCGCTTCCCGAGGTGAAGATGCACGCCCAACCTCGTCGCCGCACGGGTCTTTCCGTGGGTCGCACGCTCCTTCTGGCCCTGTTCGCGGCCGTTCCGCTCTCAGCGCAGCAACCCGCCAGCATCGGGGCCGCCAGCCTCGCACAGGGCAGCCTGGACGCCATCACCTACCGGCACGTGGGTCCGGTGGGGAACCGCGTGAGCGCCGTCACGGGCGTTCCCGGCGACGCCAACGTGTACTTCGTGGGCGCCGCGTCGGGCGGCATCTGGCGGAGTCGCGACGGCGGCCATTCCTGGGATCCGATCTTCGACGACGAGGGCGTGCAGTCCATCGGCGCGCTGGCCGTGGCACCGTCGAACCACGACATCGTCTGGGCCGGCACCGGCGAGCCCTTCATCCGCTCCAACGTCTCTCACGGCAAGGGTGTGTTCCGCTCGCTCGACGGCGGGGACACCTGGGAGTCCGTGGGGCTGGAGAATACCGGCCGCATCGCGCGCATCGTCATCCATCCCACGAATCCGGACATCGTTTACGTGGCTGCGCTCGGCCATCTCTACGGTGACCAGGAGGAGCGGGGCGTCTTCCGCACCACCGACGGCGGCGAGACCTGGGAGCGCGTCCTGTTCGTGGATCCGGGCACCGGCGCCTCGGACATCCTCATGAAGGCCGACGACCCCGACGTCTTGTTCGCCGGCATGTGGACCATGGTGATCCGCACCTGGGGCCGCTGGAGCGGGGGACCCAACGACGGGCTCTACATGAGCCGCGACGGGGGAGACACCTGGACGCGCCTGCGTGGCAACGGCCTGCCCACCGGCATCACCGGCAAGATCGGCCTCGCCGGCACCCCGGCCGCGCCGGACCGCATCTTCGCCCTCATCGAGACCAACGCCAACCGGGACTTCGCGCCGCTGGATCAGCACGAGGGCGTGCTGTGGCGCTCCGACGACGGCGGCGCCACCTGGGACATGATCAACGCCGACCACACCCTGGTGCAGCGGCCGGCCTACTACACGCGGGCCGCGGTGTCGCCCGACGATCCCGACGAGGTCCATTTCGTGGCCACCGCCTATACGGTATCCCACGACGGGGGCCTGTCGGTGCGCCGGGGAGGCGCCGGGGGCGACAACCACGACATCTGGATCGATCCCGAGATCCCCGACCGCATGATCGTGGGCAACGACGGGGGGATCGCCATCAGCACCAACCGCGGCCAGGACTGGTTCCGGCCCCTCCTGCCCATCGCCCAGATGTATCACGTGACCGTGGACACCCGGGTGCCCTACTTCCTGTACGGCAACCGCCAGGACGGCGGCTCGGCCCGGGTCCCGTCCAACTCGCTGGGCGGTGGCTCCATCCCCATCGGCGAGTGGACGGGGGTGGGGGGCTGCGAGAGCGGCTGGGCCGTGCCCGACACCGTGTCCAACGACGTGGTGTGGTCCGGATGCTACGAGGGGATCCTGGACCGCCACGTGATCTCCACGGGCCACTCGCGCACGGTGAGCGTGTGGCCCGACAATCCGGAGGGATGGCCCGCCGGCGACCTGCGCTACCGCTTCCAGTGGACCTTTCCGATCCACGTCTCGCCCCACGATCCCAACACCGTCTACGTGGGGAGCCAGCACGTGCACCGCACCACCGACGGCGGCCAGAGCTGGCAGGTCATCAGCCCCGACCTGTCCACGGGGCTGGACTCGCTGCAGCGCAAGACGGGTGGGCTCACCCCCGACGATGCCAGCCCTACCTACGCGGCCGTGCTCTTCGCCATCGCCGAGTCCCCCCTGCGTGAGGGGCTCATCTGGGCCGGCACCAACGACGGCAAGCTCCACGTCACCCGCAACGGCGGCGACACCTGGACCGACGTGAGCGCCAACGTGCCTGGGCTGCCGCCGCTGTCCACCATCTCCAGCATCGAGCCCTCCCGCTATCAGGAGGGGAAGGCCTACATCGCCGTGGACGCCCACCAACTCGGCGACTTCCGTCCGCTGGCGTGGGTGACCGACGACTACGGGGCTACCTGGCGCTCGCTCACCGACGACCTGCCCACCGGCCCGCTGGCCTTCCTGCACGTGGTGCGGGAGGACCCGTCCCGTCCGGGACTCCTGTACGCCGGAAGCGAGCACGCGCTCTACACGAGCCTGGACGACGGCCACACCTGGGCGCCGCTCCAATCCAATCTGCCGCCGGCACCGGTGGACTGGATCACGATCCAGCCCCACTTCAACGACCTGGTGGTGGCCACCTACGGGCGAGGCTTCTGGATCGCCGACGACATCACGCCGCTGCAGCAGATGACGCCCGAGGTGCTGGCGAGCTCGTCGCACCTCTTCGAGCCCCGGGCCGCGTATCGGTTCCTGTCCCGCGCCGGGGTCTACAGCCAGCCCGGTGATCCCACGGTGGGGCACAACCCGGACTACGGCGCGTCGCTGAGCTGGTGGCTGGCCGACGATGCCGACGAGGTGACGCTGGAGATCCTGGACGAGTCCGGCGAGGTCGTGGCGGAGGTGCCGCGCGCCGGGAGCCATGCCGGCCTCAACCGCACGACCTGGAACCTCCGCTTCACGCCCACGTCGCGCTCGCCCACGATCCGCACGAAGCCGCTGGAGCACGCCCACGTGGAGCTGGGACCCGACGGCACGCGCCGTCCGCCCGACGGCGGGCGGGTGTCGATCCTGGCGCCGCCCGGGCACTACACCGTGCGCCTCACCGCCGACGGCGAGGTGCACGAAGCGCCGCTGGAGGTGCTCATGGATCCGTCGTCGGAGGGGTCCATGGTGGGGATCCGCGCCCAGACGGCCATGCTGGAGGAGCTCCGCGACGAGGTGAACGAGCTCACCGACGTCATCGACCGCATCGAGGTCCTGCGGGCGGGCATCGGGCGCTCGCAGGACGCGCTGGGCGCAGGCGGTGACGGGGGCGGCGATCTGGCGTCGGGCCTGGCCACCCTGGAGTCCCGCCTCGAGACCGTGGAGATGGACCTCTACGACCTGAGGCTCAGCGGGGGCTCGGCCGGGCAGGACAACCTGCGCTGGCCCCGCCAGCTCTACGCCAAGCTCACCAGCCTGGCGGGCTACATCTCCGGTACCGACTTCCAGCCCACGGACCAGGCGGTGGAGGTGCACCGCCTCTACCAGGGCCGCCTCGCCGCGGTGAAGGAGACGCTGCAGACCATCGAGAACGGGCCGGTGGCGGAGCTGAACCGCCAGCTCACCTCCCGCGGGATGCCCACGCTGGGCGACGCGGCCCGGAGGCCGGCGGCGGACGACATGCCATGAAGGGCGATGGGATCCCGGACCTGCACGTAGCGTCCGAGGTCGGGCGCCTGCGCCGGGTGGTCCTGCACCGGCCGGACCTGAGCCTGCAGCGGCTGACGCCGTCCAACCGCGAGCGCTTCCTCTTCGATGAGGTGCTGTGGGTGCGCAAAGCGCGCGAGGACCACGACGTCTTCGCCGACGTGCTCCGCGAGCGGGACGTTGAAGTGCTCTACCTGCAGGACCTGCTGGCGGAGACGCTGGACCAGCCCGAGGCCCGGACATGGATTCTCGACGAGCGCATCACGGAGGCCCAGCACGGGGTGTTCGCCCACGAGCTCCGCCACGCGCTGCACGGCATGACCTCGGACGATCTGGCCCGGCACCTGGTGGGTGGGCTCACCGTGGCCGAGCTCCCCTTCAAGCCCCGGGGCCTGGTGGCCGCCGTCGCCGAAGAGACCGACTTCGTGCTGCCGCCGCTCCCCAACCACCTGTTCACCCGCGACCCGTCGGCCTGGGTCTACGGGGGCGTGGTGATCTCGTCCATGGCCATGCCCGCCCGCTGGCGCGAAACCGTGCACCTCAGGGCCATCTACCGCCATCATCCCCTCTTCACCGGCTCCGACTTCCACGTCTGGTACGACGGCGCCGAGCACGACCCGTTGCCGGCGAGCCTGGAGGGTGGCGACATCCTGGTGATCGGCAACGGCGCGGTGCTGGTGGGACTGAGCCAGCGCACCACACCCTACGCCGTGGAGCTGTTGGCGCGGGATCTCTTCCGCCACAACGCCGCGGTGCGGGTGATCGCGGTGAGCCTGCCCCGGCTCCGGGCCTTCATGCATCTGGACACGGTCATGACCATGATCGACCGGGACGCCTTCTGCATCTTCCCGGGCGTCGCCGATGGCATGCGGGCTTGGAGCCTGAGGCCCTCCGGCGAAGACAGCCTGCAGGTGGATCCCGAGCCCGACCTCTTCCAGGCGCTGGCCGATGCGCTGAACCTGGGCCGGGTGCGCGTGGTGACCACGGGCGGCGACGAGTACCAGTCGGAGCGCGAGCAGTGGGACGACGGCAACAACGTGCTGGCGGTGGCGCCGGGCGTGGTGGTGGGCTACGACCGCAACGTGGACACCAACACCAAGCTGCGGAAGGCGGGCATCGAGGTGATCACGGTGCCGGGAAGCGAGCTGGGACGGGGCAGGGGAGGGGCGCGCTGCATGAGCTGTCCGCTGGCCCGGGATCCGGTATGACGCCGCCCCCACATCCCGCCGGCCTCCGTTCGCTCGCACGAGGCCGGCCGTGAGCCTGGTGGTGGCCGCTCTGGGCGGGAACGCGCTGCTGCGACGGGACGAGCCCCTCACCGACGAGGCGCAGGAGCGGAACGCCGCGGCGGCCTCACGGGCGCTGGCCGACGTGGCCCGGGAGCACAGCCTGGTGGTGACCCACGGCAACGGTCCACAGGTGGGGCTGCTGGCGCTCCAGGCCGAGGCGCTGGACCTGTTGCATCCCGTCCCTCTCGACGTGCTGGGCGCCCAGTCGGAGGGGATGATCGGCTACCTCCTGGAGCGGGGGCTGCGCCGGGAGTTGCCGAACGTGCCGGTGGCGGCGCTCCTCACCCAGGTCACGGTGGATCCCCACGATCCGGCCTTCCACGCCCCCACCAAGCCCATCGGTCCCGTGCTGGAGGAGGCGGAAGCCCGACGCCTGGCCGGGGAGCGCGGATGGAGCATCGCCCGCGACGGGCCCGGCTGGCGTCGGGTGGTGCCCTCGCCCGCGCCGGAAGGGATCGTGGAGCTGGAGGTGCTGCGCATTCTGGTGGATCACGGCGTGATCCCCGTGTGCGCGGGAGGCGGCGGAGTGCCGGTGGTGCCGGGACCCGACGGCGGGCTCCACGGGGTGGAGGCGGTGGTGGACAAGGACCTGACCGCCGCCCTGCTGGCCCGGGAGCTCCAGGCCGACCTCCTGGTCCTCCTCACCGATGTCGAGGGCATCCTGACCGACTTCGGCACCGAGCGCGCGCGGGTGCTGCCGCGCCTCACCCCCGACGAGCTCCGGGCCCTCGCCCTGCCGGCCGGCTCCATGGCCCCCAAGGCCGAGGCGTGCGCGCGCTTCGTCGAGGAGAGCGGACGGGAGGCCGCCATCGGCTCTCTGACCGATGCCCGTGCCGTGGTGGAGGGCCGCGCGGGAACCCGCATCGTGCCCGCGACCGACTGAGCGGCCGCCCGGCGACCGCCGGGCCGCGCCCCGTACACGGAACGGCGCGTCTGCTTTACCTTCCTGGCCATGAACCAATCGTTGCACGACGAGGTCCGGCGCCGCCGGACCTTTGCCATCATCAGCCACCCGGACGCCGGGAAGACCACGCTCACCGAGAAGCTCCTCCTCTACGGCGGAGCCATCCATCTGGCGGGGTCCGTCAAGGCGCGCCGCGCCGCCCGCCACGCCACGTCCGACTGGATGGCCATGGAGCAGGAGCGGGGCATCAGCGTGACGTCGTCGGTGCTCCAGTTCGAGTACGGCGGCTACCGGGTGAACCTGCTGGACACCCCGGGCCACCAGGACTTTTCCGAAGACACCTACCGCACGCTGGTGGCCGCCGATTCGGCGGTCATGCTGCTGGACAATCGGCGGGGCGTGGAGGAGCAGACCCGCAAGCTCTTCAACGTGTGCAAGCTGCGGCGCACCCCGGTCTTCACCCTGGTGAACAAGTGCGACCGCCCCGGCGAGGATCCCTTTCAGCTCCTGGACGACGTGGAGGCGGACCTGGGCGTGGCCTGTTATCCCATGACGTGGCCGCTGCACCGCGAGGGCCGCTTCGTCGGCGTCTACGACCGCTTCCACCGGCAGGTGCTCCTGTTCGCCCGTAGCGAGGATCACGGCCAGTCCCGGGTGCACACCACCCAGGGCGCGCTCGACGACCCCGCGGTGGTCGCCGCCGCAGGCGAGGCGGCCCTGGCGCGTCTGCGTGAAGAGGTGGAGCTCCTGGACGCGGCCGGAGCCGAGTTCGACGAAGCCGCGGTGCGGGAGGGCACGCTGTCCCCCACCTTCTTCGCCTCGGCGCTCACCAACTTCGGGGTGGAGCCCTTCTTCCGGACCTTCCTGGAGCTGGCGCCGTCACCGCCGCCGCGGCCTACCTCCCAGGGACCGCTGTCCCCGGAATCCCCGGACTTCACGGGCTTCGTCTTCAAGATCCAGGCGAACCTGGACCCCAAGCACCGGGACCGCATCGCCTTCGTGCGCGTCTGCTCGGGCCGCTTCGAGGCCGGTTCTGCGGCGACGAACCGCCGCACCGGCAAGGAGATCCGCCTGGCCCAGCCCCAGACCTTCATGGCCCGGGAGCGGCAAGCGGTGGAGGAAGCCTGGCCCGGCGACGTGGTGGGCATCCACGACCGGGGGAGCCTGCGCATCGGCGACACGCTCACGGCCGGCCCCGAGCTGGACTTCAAGGACATCCCGCGGTTCTCGCCGGAGCACTTCGCTCGCGTGAACATCCAGGATCCGCTTCGGCGCAAACACCTGGACACGGGACTGCGCCAGCTTTCCGAAGAAGGGGCCGCCCAGGTCTTCTACGCCGACTCCATCGCGGGCCCGGCGCCCATCGTGGGAGCCGTGGGTCCGCTGCAGTTCGACGTGCTCCTCCACCGGCTGGAGCACGAGTACGGCGTGGAGGCGCGCCTGGAACGGCTGCCCTACGTGGCGGCGCGCTGGATCACGGGGCCCGACGACGAGGTGGATCGGGTGCTGGCCGGGTACGACCGCGTGCGCGTGGAGGACTCCCGCGGACGCCCGCTGGTGCTCTTCCAGAGCGAGTGGTCCATGCAGCGCGCCGAGGAAAAGGAGCGGGGCGGGCCGGTGGAGTTCCACGCGGTGGCGCCCTGAGGGGATCCCCCGGCTGGAGTGCCCGACGGCGCGTGCCGCCGATGCGCGTCTCGTGCCCTCAACGCCCGGTGAGAAGAGGCAGGAGCGGCGTGTACACGACCCGGCCCGTCACCCGGCCGCGCTCGTCCATCCCCCCGACCAGCACCAGGTAGCCCGCGGCCCGGGCCAGCCCCCGGTGGTCCATGGACGGAGGGGGAGGCGGAAGGCGCCGCCACACACCGGTGTCCGAGTCCAGCAGCAGGGCCACCCCGTTGGGTTCGGACCGCTTCCCGTCGTAGCCCAGCCCGTCGAAGTTGTACGGCCTCTCCGTGCCACCGACGAGGACCACCCGGGTCCCGACGACCGCCGCCGCGCCCCGGTAGATGCCCGGACCGGGATGGTCCGGCAGCCGGCTCCACCGGATGCGAGCGGGGTCACTCGGGTCCAGCTCGCCCCGCCACACCGCCCGATTCAGCGCGTATCGCGGTGGGCCGTCGGTCTGGCGCACCCCATCGACGTAGAGGATCTCGTCCCGTACCACCCCGCCGGTGTGGCCGAAGACCGGAGTTCCGGGGATCGGCGTACCGGCGCGCCAGGTGTCGGTGGCGGGGTCGTAAAGCTGCACCGCGCGCACGTTGGTGCTGTCGCTCCACCCCGACACCAGCACCACCAGCGAATCCCGCCACACCCCGGACACGGCATCGTCCACGGGCATGGGAATCGGTGCACCCGCGCTCCAGCGGTCCGTGTCGGGATCGTAGACGTCCACGCGACCGAGCGTGTGCTCGCTGCCGTCGGCGGCCACGGTATACCCGCCCAGCAGATAGATGCGCCCCTTCACGCTCTGGGCCGTGGCGGCGATCCGCCGGGGGCCGGGGGCCGGTGCCACCTCGGTCCAGGCATCGCTGCCCACGTTCCAGCGGAAGACCCGGTTGGTGATGCCGTCCCAACGCAGGGTCCCGTCGATGCCGGCCAGGCTGAACACTGCCGGCCCGTCGGCCGTCTCCACGCCCACCACCGCGTTGTTGCTCACCGGCACCGGGAGTGCCGGTCCCTCCTGCCACGGTGCAGCGACCGCGGCCTGCAGCGCCAGGACGAGCGCCAGGCCCGTCACGGCGCGACCCCCGCCGGCTGCGGAAAAGCAGGCGGGACGCGGAAATCGCGCGGATGTGCGAGGTCGGTCGGCATGGTTCTCGGAGCAGGGGTGGACGCACGAGCCGGACCCGGTAGCTTCGGTGAGCCGGCCGCGCGGAGCAAGGGTGACGGAGGCCCTGCCACGGGCGTCTTGCCCCGCCCCTCATCCCTTGGATACCTTATCTGGCGTGAATTTTGCAGCCGAACGCCCGCAGAACGAGCGTGAAGCTCGTTCCTCAAGCCGCGTCCTGGGAATCGTCCCGGCGCGGCTCGCGTCGACCCGACTCCCCAACAAACCGCTCTACCCGCTCCTGGGCCGACCCCTCATCGAATGGGTGTGGCGTCGCGTGCAGCCCATGCGCGTGCTGGACCACGCGGTGGTGGCCACCGACAGCGAAGAGGTGGCCGAGGTGTGCGTGAAACTGGGCGCACCGGTGGAGCTCACGCCTTCGGAGCATCCGTCCGGCACGGACCGGGTGGCCGAGGTGGCGGAGCGGGCGGCGTACCGGGACTACGGGGTGGTGGTGAACATCCAGGGTGACGAGCCGCTGCTGAGGGAGGAGCATCTGGAAGCGGCGGTGCGCCTGGTGCGCGACGAAGGATGGGAAGTGGGGACCTGCGCGACGCCCCTTCTGACCGAGGAGGCGCGCCGGGATCCCTCGGTGGTGAAAGTGGTGCGGGCCTCCAACGGGCGCGCCCTGTACTTCTCGCGCGCTGCGGTCCCGTACAGCCGGGACCAGAAGCCCGGCCCGCGGGAGCTGGCGGCCGAGCCCTTCCTGCGGCACGTGGGGCTCTACGCCTACGCCCGCGGTGCGCTGGGCCGCTGGGTGGCGCTCCCGCCTTCGCCGCTGGAGCGGCTGGAGTCGTTGGAACAGCTCCGGGCGCTGGAGGCGGGGCTGGGCATCGGAGTGGCGGTGGTGGGCGCCGCGGAGGGCGGGGTGGACACGCCCGCCGACGTGGTGCGTGTGGAAGCACGACTGCAGGAGCTGGGATCCGTTCACGCATTGGATACCTCAACCCGAGAGCCATGACCGACCGCGACGGCAGGAGCACCAAGTACATCTTCGTCACCGGGGGCGTGGTTTCGTCCCTGGGGAAGGGGATCGCCGCAGCCTCCCTGGGCCGCCTCCTCAAGGAGCGGGGCTTCCGGGTGACCATCCAGAAATTCGATCCCTACATCAACGTCGATCCCGGCACGCTGTCCCCGTTCCAGCACGGCGAGGTGTTCGTCACCGACGACGGCGCCGAGACCGACCTGGACCTGGGCCACTACGAGCGCTTCATCGACGCCTCGCTCTCGCAGGCCAACAACATCACCACGGGCCGCATCTACCAGACGGTCATCGCCAAGGAGCGCCGGGGAGACTACCTGGGCTCCACCGTGCAGGTGATTCCGCACATCACCGACGAGATCAAGTCGGCGATCCACCGGCTGGCGCCCGAGCACGACGTGGTGATCACCGAGATCGGGGGCACGGTGGGTGACATCGAGAGCCTGCCCTTTCTCGAGGCCATCCGCCAGTTCCGCCAGGAGGCGGGCCGCGAGAACGTGATCTTCATCCACCTCACGCTGGTGCCGTACATCGCGGCGGCGGGCGAGCTCAAAACCAAACCGACGCAGCACTCGGTGCGCGAGCTCATGCAGATCGGAATCCAGCCCGACGTGGTGATCTGTCGTGCCGAGCGGCCGCTGGACGAAGACATCCGCCGCAAGATCGCCCTCTTCACCAACGTTCCGCTGGAAGGCGTCGTGGAAGCCCGCGACGTGGAGAGCATCTACGAGGTGCCCATCGAGTTCCGGCGCCAGCGCCTGGACGACGTGGTGGTGCGGCTGCTGGGCCTGGAATCTCCGGAGCCCGATCTGGGGCCGTGGCGGGCCATGGTGAACCGCATCAAGACGCCGGGCAGCGGCCGGGTACGCATCGCCGTGGTGGGCAAGTACACCGAGCTGGTGGATTCGTACAAGTCCGTGCAGGAAGCGCTCATACACGGCGGCATCTCCAGTGATGTCAAGGTAGACATCGACTGGCTGTCGTCGGAGCGTTTCGAGGACGGGGACCTGGTGGAGCGCCTCCGCAAATACGACGGGCTCCTGATTCCCGGGGGATTCGGACCCCGCGGCGTGGAGGGGATGCTGCAGGCCATCCGCTGGGCCCGCGAGAACGGGCTGCCGTTCTTCGGCGTGTGCCTGGGACTCCAGTGCGCGGTCATCGAATTCGCGCGCAACGTGTGCGGGCTCGAGGACTCCCATTCCTACGAGTTCAGCGAGGAATCTTCGGATCCGGTCATCTGTCTGATGGACTCGCAGCTCCAGGTGACCACCAAGGGCGGGACCATGCGCCTGGGCGCCTATCCGGCGGTGCTCAAGGCGGGCTCCCGGGCCAGCGAGATCTATGGCGGCGCCACGGAGATCAGCGAGCGCCACCGGCACCGGTTCGAGGTGAACAACGAGTATCGGCCGCTGCTGGAGTCCCACGGCATGGTGATCTCCGGCACGTCGCCCGACGACGGGCTGGTGGAGATGATCGAGTTGCCCGATCACGCCTGGTTCGTGGGGTGCCAGTTCCATCCGGAGCTCAAGAGCCGACCCATGCGCCCGGCGCCGCTGTTCGCATCGTTCATCGAGGCCGCAGCGCGCCATTCCCGTGCCGCGACCGAGGGCGAGTCCGGCCAGGCGGCGGACTGACCATGTTCGACCGCTTCACCCTCATCGCCGGGCCCTGCGTCCTGGAAGACGACGCCCTCAACCTCGAGGTGGGGCGTGAGCTCGTGCGCATGTCGGAAGCGCTCGAGCTTCCGGTGGTCTTCAAGGCGTCCTTCGACAAGGCCAACCGCTCCAAGTTGGACGCGCCTCGGGGGCCGGGGCTGCTGGAGGGCTTGCCGCTGCTGGACCGGGTGAAGGTGGAGACGGGCCTCCCGCTCCTCACCGACGTGCACGAGCCGGGGCAGTGCGGGCCCGCCGCCGAGGTCGTGGACGTGTTGCAGATTCCCGCGTTCCTGTGCCGTCAGACCGACCTGTTGGTGGCGGCGGGCGAGACGGGCCGGGCCGTCAACATCAAGAAAGGCCAGTGGATGGCGCCGGAAGAGATGACGGCGGCCGTGGACAAAGCCCGCCGGTCGGGAGCTCGCGAGGTGACGGTCACCGAGCGCGGCACCTTTTTCGGCTACGGGAACCTGGTGGTGGACATGCGCTCGTTCGCTCGCATCCGGGCGGCCGCGGGCGTGCCCGCCATCTTCGACGGCACCCACTCGGTGCAGCGTCCCGGGCGTGCCGACGGCGCCAGCGGGGGCGATCCCGAGCACATCCCGGCGCTGGTGCGCGCCGCGGTGGCGGCGGGGTGCGACGGCCTCTTCCTGGAGACCCACCCCGAGCCGTCGCGGGCCCCCTCGGACAGCACCAACATGCTGCCGCTGGCACGGCTGCCGGCGCTGCTGGCCGACGTGCTGGCCCTGCGCGAGGCGCTCGCCCGTGGCTGAGCACTCCCGCAGGGCCGTGCCCGAAGCCGTGGTGGCGGCGTCGTCGACGCTGCCCGGCGAGATCGCCAGGCGGATCCGCCTGGTCATCTTCGACGTGGACGGCGTGCTCACCGACGCCGCCGTGTACCTGGGGCGCACGTCGGCCGGTGAGGCCGTGGAGCTCAAGCGCTTCGACATCCAGGACGGGCTGGGCATGAAGTTCCTGCTGGACGCCGGCATGCAGGTCGCCATGGTGTCGGGCCGCATGTCCGAAGCCACCACTCTGCGAGCCGAGGAACTGGGAATCGAGGAGTGCCATCAGGACGCCGGGGCCGACAAGCTGCCCCTGGTGGAGGGCCTCCTCGAACGTCACGGCGTGACCTGGGCCGAGACCGCCATGCTCGCCGACGATCTCCCGGACCTGGCCGTCCTGAGCCGGGTGGGATTGCCCGCCGCGGTGGCCAACGCCCAGCCCGAGATCCGGGAGCGGGCCACCTGGGTGTCGCACCGTGCGGGCGGACACGGCGCGGCCCGGGAGTTCTGCCGCGCGCTGCTCACGGCCCGGGGCCAATGGGACCAGGTGTGCGCCGCGTACGTCGCCGCCAGGGGCGGCGATGCGGGAGGTGGCTCGTGAGCGCCCCGGCCCGTACCGATGCGGCTCCCACGGCGGCGGACATCCTCGCCGAAGGCCGGCGCGTGCTGGAGGTGGAGGCGCGTGCGTTGGCCGGGCTGCCGGCTCGGCTCGACGAGCAGTTCGTGGAGGCGTGCCGGCTGGTGGCGCGGGCCCCGGGACGGGTGATCGTGTCGGGCATCGGCAAGAGCGGCATCATCGCGCGCAAGATCGCCGCGACCCTCACCTCGACGGGCACTCCGGCCACCTTCCTGCACCCGGTGGAGGGGCTCCACGGCGACCTGGGCATCGTCAGCCGCGACGACGTGGCGGTCCTGCTGTCCAAGAGCGGCGAGACCGGCGAGCTGGCCGGCCTCATCGACTATCTGCTGCGCCTGGGCGTGCCCATCGTGGCCATGACCGGACGCACCGACTCGTCGCTGGCTCGCCATGCCGCCATGGTCCTGGACTGCTCGGTGGACGAGGAGGCATGTCCCATGGATCTGGCCCCGACCTCGTCCACCACGGCCACGCTGGCGGTGGGTGACGCGCTGGCCGTGGTGGTCCTGGGTCTCAAGGGATTCCATCCCGACGACTTCGCCCGCCTCCATCCCGGGGGCGCCCTGGGGCGCAAGCTCACGGTGCGCGTTCGTGACGTCATGGTGGCCGATGGGTACCCCAGCGTGCCCCGCGACGCCGTCATGCGCGCCACCGTGGTCCCCATCGCCGAGATGCGGGGCACCGTGCCCGTCGTGGACGTGGAGCGGCATGTAGTGGGGGTGGTGACCGCCGGTGACCTCACGCGCCTCATGGAGCGCGACGAAACCGGTTGGCCCGAGACGCGCGTGGAGGACGTCATGAGCCGTACGCCCCGGACGGCGGCGGCGGACGAACGCGGGTCGGCGGTGGTGCACCGCATGGAGGAGGCGGGCGTGATGGCCATGCCCGTGGTGGATTCCGAGGGTCGCCTGGAGGGGGTCGTCCACCTCCACGACCTCATGAGAGCGGGGGCCGTATGATGAAGGGAGGCAGGGGCTTGGTGCCGATGCTCATGGCGATCGCCATGGGGCTGGTCGCGTGTCAGGAGGAGCCGTCCACCACGGTGGCCGGCGAAGGCCTGCAGGAGCTCGCAGCCGACAACGTCGTGTACGGGCTGGAGGAGATCCTCACCCAGGACGGGGTGCGCAGCGGCATCGTACGCGCCGACTCGGCCTACGTGTTCGGCGATTCGGCGCTGTCGCACCTCTACGAAGTGGACATGACGCTCTACAACGACCAGGGACGCGACCGGGCGCACCTGACCGCCGACCGCGGCGTGCTCCACCAGCGCAGTGAGCTCATGACCGCCGAGGGCAACGTGGTGCTCCGGGTCCTGGACCAGGGGGTCACGGTGGAGACCTCGCGGCTGCGTTACGACCCCAGCTCCCAGATGATCAGCAGCGACACCGTGTCCACCTTCCGGAGAGACGGCAAGGTCCAGCACGGCACCTGCTTCCGCTCCGATCTGCAGTTCACCTCCTACTCGGTGTGCCAGCCGGTGGGCGCCATCTTCGAGCCCGGCGAACAGGGCAACGGTGGCGGCGGAGCGCCCCGGTGAGACTCCTTCTGCTCGCGTCCCTGTCCCTGGTGGCGGCTGCGGCCGCCCTCGTCCTGGCACCGGCCGTGGTCCGGGCCCAGGGGGTGGGGTGCGAGTTCCTGCCGGGAACCAACAACGTCGAGGGGCGGGTCTCGGGCTCGTCGCGCATCACCTACGTGTCCCGGCCCCGCATCCGGTGCTCCGACGGCCGCTACATCGAGGCGGACAGCGCGGTGTCCTTCGAGTCGTCGGGCTACACCGAGCTCACGGGCCGCGTCTACTTCCAGGACCCGGACAAGAGCCTCCGGGCCCAGGAGGCCCGCTACTACGACAACCTGGGCCGCGTCGAAGCCACGGGCTCGGTCGTGCTCACGGACCGCCAGACGGGCAACGTGCTGCGGGGTGAGCGGCTCCTGTACCTGCGCCAGTCCCGCGCGCGCTCCCAGGAGGAGCTCACCATGACGGGGGGGCGCCCGGAGGCGACCCTCTATCCCGAGCCCGACTCCACGGCCGCTCCCGACGACGAGGTGGTGCCCTACGAGGTGGTGGCGGACCGCATCTACCTCCTGGGAGACCGGCGCTTCCAGGCCAACGGCAACGTCGAGGTCGAGCGGGACTCCCTGACCGCCTCCGGCCAGACCATGGACTACGACCGCGAGGCCGGCACCATCGACTTCACCGGCGGCTCCCGGGTCAAGCAGGGCGAGATGGACCTCACCGGCCGCGAGATCCACATGGTCCTTCCCCAGAACCGCATCCGCGAGGTGACCGCGCGGGAGGAGTCCCGGCTCATGGGGCAGGACGTGGACCTCGAGGCCCACACCATCCGGCTCTTCCTCACCGACGGCGAGCTCGACCGCGTGGTGGCCGTGGGCGCCAGCCGCGTGCTCGGGGGCGCCCAGGGTGATTCGACCCAAAGCGCCATGGCGCCGCCCGCCGCCCCCACGACCCAGCCCACGCCGCCCGACTCGATCGCAGCGGATTCCACGCGTGCGCCGCGCCAGGCCGTGGCCACGGCGGAGACGCTGGTGGCCACCGCAGACTCCCTGGACATCGTGGCTCCGGGCCAGACGCTGGAGCGCCTGGTGGCCATCGGGACGGCGCGGGCCGTCTCCAACGCCCGGGACAGCCTCAACACCCCGGACATGCCCGACTTCATCCGCAAGGACTGGATCAGCGGCGACACCGTCATCGCGGTCCTCCACCCCGACACCTCGGCCCAGGCTCGGGCGCGGCCGGATTCGGCCCGTCGGCCCTACGTGCTGGAGCGCCTGGTGGCGAGCCTCAACGCCCGCAGCTTCTACCGCTTGGACCCTGATTCCACCGAGGGCGCACCTCCGCGTCCGGACACGGCCCGGGCACCGGAGCCGATGGCCCGGCCGGACAGCATCGCCGCTCCTCCGGACAGCCTGCAGGTGGCGCCGGACAGCGTCCCCACAGGGCCGCGACGCCCCAGGCTGCCCATCAACTACGTGGAAGCCGACCGCATCGTCATCGAGTTCAAGGACGGTGCGGTGGACCGCATGGATCTCACCGGTCTAAGGCGTGGCATCTATCTGACGCCGGGGAGCGGCTCGCGTACCTCCCGTGTCGGAGGCGAGCCGTGAGCGACGACCTGACTTCTCCCTGGACTCCCTACGAGGACGACGTGGACACCACCGCCGACGACCCGATCCCCGAGACGCGCCCCGTGGACGCGCCTGCGGGCACCGAGCCGAACACGGTGGGGGCGCACGTGCCCGTGTCCGTGGCGCCTCCCTCTCACGGCAGCCGTTTCTGGGCCGAAGGGCTCACCAAGGTCTACCGCCGGCGCAAGGTCGTGAACGACGTGGCGATCTCGGTGGAGCAGGGAGAGATCGTGGGCTTGCTCGGGCCCAACGGGGCGGGGAAGACGACCACCTTCTACATGATGGTGGGGTTGATCCCGCCGGATGCCGGGACGGTCTACCTCGACGACGAGGACCTCACGGGCGTGCCCATGTACAAGCGCGCACGCATGGGCGTGGGGTACCTGGCCCAGGAGCCGTCCATCTTCCGCAAGCTCACGGTCGAGGAGAACGTCCGGGCCATCCTCGAGACCATGGACATGCGCAAGGCCGAGCGGAAGCAGCGGCTGGAGGAGCTGCTCGACGAGCTCTCCATGGCGCATCTCCGGGACAACAAGGCCTACTCGCTGTCCGGCGGAGAGCGCCGGCGGCTCGAGATCACCCGCGCCCTGGTGCAGCGCCCCAAGTTCATGCTCCTGGACGAGCCCTTCGCCGGCATCGATCCCATCGCCGTCAACGACATCCAGGAGATCGTGGCCGAGCTGAAGACCCGGGGAATCGGCGTCATCATCACGGACCACAACGTGGAGCAGACGCTGGAAATCGTGGACCGTGCCTACATCATGTACGAGGGACGCATTCGCGTGACGGGCACCGTCTCGGAGCTCGTCTGGAACGATGAGGTTGCGGAGATCTATCTGGGACCCACGCTGACGCATCGGATGAGGGCGCGCTTCGCCCGCCCCGTGTCCAGCCCGACGCCCGAGCGCCGGACGGAGTCATGAATCAGTTCAACACGCGGCTCTTCCAGAGCCAGCAGCTCAAGCAGGAGATGCGGATCAACCCACGCCTGTACCAGGCGATGGAGTTGCTCTACATGCCGCTGCTGGACCTGCAGCAGCATCTGAAGCAGGAAATGGCCGAGAACCCCTTCCTGGAGATGTCCGAGGCCGACGTGCAGCAGGAGGTCGAGCTCAAGGAGGAGGCCCCGGACGACGGTACCACCGAAGACGAGATCGACTGGGAGGAGATCCTCCTGGACGGCTTCGACGCCGGCGGCCGCAAGCAGGAATACGAACACCGCGAGTACATCCCCCCGACGGCGGTGGACAAGCCGGACCTCCACGACCACCTGGCCGAGCAGCTCCGCATGCTCGACCTGGACGAGCGGGCCATGCGCCTGGGTGAGGAGATCCTGGGCAACCTGGACGACACGGGCATCCTCACCTGCTCGCTCGAAGAGGTGGTGGAGGGCGCCAACGATTGGCTGAAGGACGTGCGCGAGGTCGCCCTGGAACGCGCCCACGCCCTGGACGACGACGAGGAGCGCGCCCAGGAGCTGGCCGAGGTCGAGCGGCTGTTCTCGCCGTACGTGGTCGAGGAGGCCGAAGCGGTGCTGGAGCGCATCCAGACCATGGAGCCCGCCGGGATCGGCGCCCGGGATCTGCGCGAATGCATCCTCATTCAGATGCGGCAGGCCGGCGAGGACGACTCCACGGCCTACACCATCGTGCACGACCATTTCGACGACCTGGTCAACCACCGCTGGTCGGACATCGCCCGGGCCATGGGGATCTCGGCCAAGGCGGTCCAGGACGCCACGGACGAGTTGGGACACTTCGATCCCAAGCCCGGCATGGCCATGTCCGCCGAGCCCGACCACTACGTGATCCCCGATCTCATCGTGGAGAAGATCGGCGGGGAGTACATGGTGTTCGTCAACGACACCAACCTCCCACGGTTGCGCATCTCCAGGGCCTACCGCGAAGTGGCCAGGGACCGCAACAAGTTCACCGGCGAGAACAAGGAGTTCATCTCGTCGAAGCTCAACTCCGCCAACTGGATGATCCAGGCCATCGAGCAGCGTCGCCAGACCATGCTCAAGGTCATGAACTTCATCGTGGACCGGCAGCGCGAGTTCTTCGAGAAGGGCGTGCAGCATCTGCGTCCGCTGACGCTGCGCGAGGTGGCCGAGCACATCGACATGCACGAGTCCACCGTGTCGCGGGTCACCAACGAGAAGTACTGCCAGACGCCCCGGGGCGTCTTCCACCTCAAGTTCTTCTTCTCGTCGGGCCTCTCCACCGCCAGCGGCGAGGACATCTCGGCCCGGGGCGTGAAGGACAAGATCAAGAACCTCGTGGACGGCGAGAACTCCAAGAAGCCCCTCACCGACCAGGCGCTGGTGCGTCTGCTCGAGGAGGACGGCGTCAAGATCGCCCGCCGCACCGTGGCCAAGTACCGGGACCAGCTCGGGATCCTCC
The DNA here is from genome assembly GCA_963809895.1 of uncultured Gemmatimonadales bacterium. GTDB lineage: Bacteria > Gemmatimonadota > Gemmatimonadetes > Longimicrobiales > Gaopeijiaceae > Gaopeijia. Next base: position 986,793 of record CAWELD010000003.1, read on the forward strand.
CGGCGCGGATGCGGAAGCGCGTCTGATGGCCCGGGACCCGGCCGGATCCGCGCCGGCCCGGTCGGGCGCCACGTCGCCCGCGACGCCCCGCACCGACGCCGTCGACGCCGCCCGGGGCCTGGACGATGCCCTGCGGCGCGACTTCTGCGTGGTGGTGCCGGCGTTCGACGAGGCGCCGGCCGTCCCGGAGTTGGTGCGATCGCTCCGCGACGCCTTCCAACGCTACCGACTCGAGGGCGAGGTGCTCCTGGTGGACGACGGATCCACCGACGGCACCGGCGAGCTGGCCCAACGGGAGGCGGGTGACTGGAAGGCCTTCCGGGTGGTGCGCCACCGGGTGAACCTGGGCAAGGCCGAGGCCATCCAGACGGCCGCGGCCCACACCGAGCGCACCTGGCTGGTGCTGTTCGACGCCGATCTGCAGCACCATCCCGACGAGATCCCCCGTTTCCTGGCCAAGCTGCAGGAAGGGTGGGACATCGTCACGGGCCGCAAGGTGGGTGCCTACGACAAGCGCGCCGTGTCGTCGGTCTACAACGGACTCAGCCGCCGCATCTTCAAGGTGCCCGTCTCGGATCTCAACTCCATGAAGGCGTTCCGCCGCGAGATCCTGGACGACATCCACCTGCGCCACGACTGGCACCGCTTCTTCGTGGTGCTGGCCCACGCCCGCGGATGGAGCGTCACCGAGATCGACATCCCCCTGTTCCCGCGCGTGGCGGGCACCTCGAAGTTCCGGGGGCCCTGGCGCATCGTGGTGGGGTTGCTGGATCTGGTGAGCGTCTGGTTCCTGCTTCTCTTCTCGCGCAAGCCGCTCCTGCTGTTCGGCTCCATGGGTGCCGGCCTGCTCGCCGCGGGCTTCCTGGTCGGGCTGGTGGCCTTCTGGCTGCGGTTCGGGATGGGATTCGGATTCCGGCCCCTCCTGTACCTGGTCATTCTGCTGGTGACGGTGGGCGTCATCCTCCTGGGGGTGGGCCTGCTGGCCGAGATGGTGGCGCAGCTCCGCGACGAGGTGGACGTCCTGCGCCGCGACCGGCGAGGCGGCGCGTGACGGAGCATCCTCACGGCCCTCCACGGGTGCTGGTGGTGGTGGGGACGCGTCCCGAGGCCGTGAAGATGGCGCCGGTGCTGGCGGCCTTCCGGGCGCGGGCCGACGAGATCCGGGCCGACCTCGTGCTCACGGGCCAGCACACCGACCTGGTGGACGGCATCCTGCGCCAGTTCGATCTGACGCCGTCGTGGGATCTGGGCATCATGCGCGAAGGCCAGACCGTGTACGACGTGCTGCAGGCCGGCCTGGACGGGCTGCGCGGCGTGCTGGACGAGGCCCGCCCGGCAGCCGTCCTCGTCCAGGGCGACACGGCCAGCGTCTTCGTGGGCGCGCTGGTGGGATTCCTCCAGAAGGTGTGGGTGGGGCACGTGGAGGCGGGGCTCCGCAGCCACGACAAGTGGGCGCCCTGGCCGGAGGAGGTCTTCCGCCGCCTCACCGACGTTCTGGCCGACGGCTACTTCGCGCCCACGCCCCTGGCGGCGGCCAACCTGGTGGGGGAGGGGGTGGCGCGGAGCGCAGGTGCACGTGACCGGCAACACCGTGGTGGACGCGCTCCGGAGCGTGGCCCGCACGCCCGGCGACTTCGTGGATCCGGCGCTGAAGGCGGCCACTGCCTCGGGGCGGCGCCTGGTCCTGCTGACGGCGCATCGGCGTGAGTCCTTCGGCGCCCCCCTGCGCGAGGTGTTCGGAGCCGTACGCGCCCTGGCCGATGCCGAGCCCGACATCGAGATCGTCTACCCGGTGCACCCCAATCCCAACGTGACGGCCCCGGCGCGGGAGCTCCTGACGGACCACCCGCGCATCCGTCTCACCGAGCCCGTGGGATACCTGGATCTGGTACGGGCGCTCCAACGGGCGGCGCTGGTGCTCACCGATTCGGGGGGAATCCAGGAAGAGGCTCCCACCTTCGGCACTCCGGTCCTGGTGCTCCGCGGCGTCACCGAGCGCCCCGAGGGCATCGAGGCCGGCGTGGCCGAGCTCGTGGGGACCGACGGCGCCCGCATCGTCGAGAGAGCGCGGGCGCACCTCGCACGGACGCGCAGTGCCGAGGCACCGCCGGCGAACCCGTACGGTGACGGCAGGGCGGGGGAGCGCATCGCCGACCTGACCATCGCCGCCCTCACCGGCGCCGCCCGGCGAACCCGCGACTGGCAGGACGTACCCGGGGGGGCCGGCTGAACATCCTCATGCACTGCGTCTACTTCCCGCCGGAGGTGGGCGGGTTGGAGAGCCACGTCTACTACCTGTGCCGCGCCCTGGCCCGCAAGGGACACGTGGTGAACGTGGTCACCTCGAAGTCCAGGCCCGGCGTGCCCGAGCACGAGGTCATGGACGGCGTGGGCGTGTGGCGCACCTGGTTCCCGGCGCGGAACCCGGCAGGCTGGGCGCTCCACGCCTTCGGCTCCATGCCCCGCTTCGGCGGGCTGGCCCGCTCGGCCGACATCCTGCACGCCCAGGCCTTCGCCTCGGTCCTTCCGGGCATGGTGGCCAAGCGCGCCACCGGAGTGCCGCTGGTGGCCACCTGGCACACCAGCCACTTCCTGAAACGGGCGGGCTCGCCCTTCTGGCGGCCCGTCTTCCGTCGCATGCTCCAGGCCGCCGACCGCAATCTGGCCGCCAGCGAGGAGATCGCCCGCGTGGCACGCTCGTTGGCGCCCGGCGTGACCGTCGAGGCCCTCACCAACGGGGTGGAGACCGACATCTTCCGGCCCGTGGCGCCGACGCTGGAGCCCCCGTCCGAGGGGCGCCGGCGATTGGTGGTGCCGCGCCGGCTCTTCACCAAGAACGGTGTGGAGTACTTCGTGCGCGCCATGCCGCTCATGGCGGAGGCCGTGGACGTGGAGGCGATCCTGGTGGGCGACGGACCCGAACGCGCGAAGCTGGAGGCGCTGGCGTCGGAGTTGGGCGTCGCCGAGCGCGTCCGCTTCCTGGGCGCTCGCCCCAACGCCGACATGCCGGGGCTGCTGTGCTCGGCCGACATGGCGGTCTTCCCGTCGCTCATGGAGGCCACCTCCGTGGCCGCCCTGGAAAGCATGTCGTGCGGGCTGCCGGTGGCGGCGTCCGACGTGGGCGGCCTGCCCGAGATCGTGGACGACGCCGTGGGTGCGCTCTTCCGCCCTGCCGACCCCGGTGACCTGGCCCGGGTGGTGGTGCGATTGCTCCGGGAAGGGGATCTTGAAGGGCTCGGCGCCCGGGCCCGCCAGCGCGTGGTGAGCCACTGGAGCAACGACCGGCTCGCCGAGCGGCATCTGGAGATCTACCGAGGACTTCTGCAGGAAAGGACCGGCTGATGGCCAAGACACCTCCCGAGACGGAGACGGTGGACCGCTCGCTGGCCGCCGAGGTGACCGGCGCCCGGGCTCCCGAGCGGGTGGCCGTTCCCGGATGGCTGCCACCGGTCCTGTACGCGGTGGTCACGCTGCTCCTGTTCCGGGTCTTCGTCTTCTCCGGCGCCATGCTGTACGGCTCCGACACCGAGGCGCTGGGCTACATGGCCCGGGCCTTCTACGCCCAACAGCTCAAGGCCGGCCACTTCCCGGGCTGGAACCCGCTGCTCCTGGGAGGCACACCCTTTCTGGACTCGCTGGCGGGAGGCGACTCCCTCTATCCGCCCTCGGTGCTGCTGCTCCTCCTGCTGACGCCCTTCCGGGCCCTGGGCTGGAAGCTGGTGCTGCACGTCTTCCTGGCGGGCCTGTTCATGTACGGCTGGGCCCGCTCGCTGGGGCGGAGCCGGGCGGCCGCGCTGCTGGCGGGGCTGGCGTATCTGGTGGCGCCCTTCCTGGTGACCCTGGTCTGGCCCGGGGGCGACGGCAAGCTCTTCGTCACCTCGCTCACGCCCCTCATGTTCTGGGCGGTGGAGTCGTGGTTTCGCGGGCGCCGCCTGCTGTCGCTGGCCGGCGTGGCGGCGGTGGTGGCGCTGGTGATCCTGACCACCCACTTCCAGATGGCCTACTTCCTGTTCGGCGCGGTGGGCATCTACGCCATCTTCCGCACCGTGCAGGAGGGCCGCCGCGCCGGCACCGGCGTGACCGGGGCCGCCGGGCTCTTCTGGGGATTCCTGGCGGCCTCCGTGGTAGGGGCCGCGGGGGCGGGGGTACAGCTCCTGCCCGCCGTGGAGTACGTCACCCAGTTCTCGCGGCGCACGGCCACCACGACGGCCGCGCCGCCAGAGCAGAACCGGCAGTACGCCTCGAGTTGGTCGCTCCATCCCGAAGAGGTCGTGTCCACCCTGGCCGTGCCGGAATTCGTGGGTAGCTCGGTGGGCGGCGCCGGCTGGACCTCGGGTACCTACTGGGGCCGGAACGGCTTCAAGCTCAACGAGGAATACCTGGGCATCCTGGTGGTGGTGTTGGCAGCGCTGGCCTTCGTGGGCGGCCCCCGGCTCACCTCGCGCTGGTTCTTCCTGGGGATGGGAGCCCTGGCGCTCCTCTACACCCTGGGCACCCACACGCCGTTGTGGGGCCTCTTCTACGCGGTCCTGCCCGGGATCAAGCTCTTCCGGGCGCCCTCGCTGGCCATCTTCCTCACCGGCTTCTCGGCGGTGACGCTCATGGCCTTCGGCGCCGACCGCCTCCTGGGCTGGGCCGCCGGCGACCAGGAGCGGGCCGCCTCCACGGGCCAGCGCGTGATCTTCATCGTGGCCGGTGTGCTGGGCCTGGGAATGCTGCTGGCCGCCTCCGGCGCGCTCCTGTCCATGTGGACCTCGGTGTTCTACTCGGACATGGCACCCGACAAGGCGCAGGCGCTGGCCCGGGCCACGCCCTTCATCGGCCGGGGATTCCTGGCGGTGACGGTGCTGGTGGTGGCGCTGGGCGGGACCCTCCTGCTGGGCCGGCGGGGCGCGCTCCGCCCCTCGGGGGTGCTCATCATCGTGGCGCTCCTGGTGGCGCTGGACGGTATGCGGGTGGATGCGCCTTTCGTCACCACCGACGACTTCTCCAGCTTCGCGCAGCCCGATCCCAACGCGCAGTACCTGCTGGACCAGCAGACGGCCGAAGACGGGCCCTTCCGCGTGCTGGACATGGACAACGGCGGCCAGTCCGTGCGCCTCGGCATGTTCGGCATCGAGCTGGCCGGGGGCCACCATCCCAACGATCTGGCAGCCTACCGGGAGCTCACCGGGATGGCGGGATCGGGCTCACCGGTGAATCTGATCAGCTCGCGCAATGTGCAGCGGGTGCTCAACGTCGAGTACCTGATGTGGCCCGTGACACAGTACGGGCCCCTGGATCAGGTCGGGTTGCCGTGGGTGGATCAGGCCGAGGCGGTCCGGGCGACCCAGATGAGCGGCCAGCTCCACGAGGTCGTCTACCGGCTGCCCACCCTCCCACGGGCCCGCCTGGTGAGCCAGGCCGAGGTGGTGCCGGGGCTGGCAGCGGTGGACCGCATCATGGCAACGGACTTCGACCCGGCCACCACCGCCACCCTCGACGCGCCGTCCCCGTTGCAGCTGGGCGGCGGCACGCCCCAGGGCGAGGTGCGCTGGCAGGAGCGCTCGGTGGACCACATGAGGCTCTCGGTGACCACGGACCGCAACGCGCTCCTGATCGTGGCCGACAACTGGTACCCGAACTGGCAGGCCGCCGTGGACGGAGCCCCGGCGCCGGTCCTGGAGGCGTACCACACGCTGCGGGCGATCCCCGTGCCCGCCGGCGAGCACGAGGTGACGCTGGACTACACCTGGGGCGGCCCGGTGCGGGCCGGGCTCGGCCTCTCGATCGCCGCCTGGCTCCTGGTGGCGGGCGTGGCGGCCTTCTCCTGGCTGCGGACGCGCAGGCGTGGCGCCGACGCCTGACCGGGGGCGGCTGCCCCGACCCCTGGTCCGGGTGCTCCAGCTCGTCCTCACCGTCCTGGTCACCTGGTTCGTGGCGGACCGGGTCGGGTTGTCCTTCGGCGAGCTCGGGCGCCTGGACCTGACGCGTTGGCAGGTTCGGTGGCTACCCCTGGTGGGATCCTGCGTCGTCCTGGCCGCGGGCTACGCCATGTCGTCGCTCCTGTGGGGGCGCATGGTCCACGAGCTCGGCGGCCCGCGCCTCCCGCCCTGGACCTCGGTGCGGGTCTTCATGGTGGCCAACCTGGGGCGCTACGTACCGGGCAAGGTCCTGCAGATCGCCGGACTCACCTGGTTGGCCGGCAGGGAAGGGGTGCCACCGGCGGTGGCGGCCGTGGCCGCCGTCCTGGGACAGGCCGTGGCGCTCCTGGGCGCCACCGTGGTCGGGCTGGGCGCCTTCTTCGGCCCCAATGAGCGTTGGCGGCTGTGGGGATGGATCGGGTTGGGCCTCGTGGCCATCTTCATCGTGCTCACCAGCCTGCCGGCGACCACGGCGTGGCTCGAGCGCGGGTGGCTCCGCCTGGCCACGAGGGGCAAGCCCGCCGACGATATGTCCGCTCCGTCGCTCGGCGGCGGCTTCGGGCTCCGTTGGACCGTGCTGTACGCCGTGAACTGGGGAATCTACGCCACCGCCTTCTGGCTCCTCTACATGGGGCTGGAGGGCTTCGTGCCCTTCCTGCAGGCGGGGCCGGCCTTCGCGGCGGGCTATGTGGCGGGCTACGTGGCGGTGTTCGCGCCTGCCGGCGTCGGGGTGCGCGAGGCTTCGCTGGTGGCCTTCCTGGCGCCCGTGCTGGCGCCGGAGCCGGCGTTGGCGCTGGCGGTGGTGGCCCGCCTGTGGACCACGGCGGTAGAGGTGGTGCCGGCTGCGCTGCTGGCGGCTCGAGGCCGTCGACCGGCGCCGGACGAGGCGCTGCCACGGGAGGGGATCGAGACACCGGGAGGTTTGCCTTGAAGCTCATGGACGACGACCGCTTCCTGGTGGTCATGCCCACCTACAACGAACGGGAGAACGTCGCCCGCATCGTGCCCGAGGTGCTGGCGGTGGACCCCCGCTTCGAGATCCTGGTCGTGGACGACAGCTCACCCGACGGCACCGGCGAGGTCGCCGACCAGCTCGCCGCCGCCGACCCGCGAGTCCATGTGCTCCACCGCGCTGACAAGGAAGGCCTCGGGAAAGCCTACATCGCCGGGTTCGGGTGGGGCCTGGAGCGGTCGTATCGTCTCGTCTTCGAGATGGACGCCGACTTCTCGCACCGTCCCGCGGAGCTGCCCTCCTTCCTGGCGCGCGTCCAGGAGGCCGACGTGGTGGTCGGTTCCCGCTACGTCGACGGGCGCGTCACGGTCATGAACTGGCCGCTCAGCCGTCTGCTCATCTCGGTCTTCGGAAGCTGGTACGCCCGTACCATCACGCGGCTGCCGGTGCGCGACGCCACGGGGGGATTCAACTGCTTCCGGCGCGAGGTCCTGGAGGCGCTGGACCTGTCGCGCATCCAGTCCAACGGCTACGCCTTCCAGATCGAGATCAAGCTGAGGGCCTGGCGCAAGGGATTCCGGCTCAAGGAGATCCCCATCGTGTTCACCGAGCGGGACACCGGTGAGTCCAAGATGTCGAAGCGAATCGTGCGGGAGGCGGTGTGGAGGGTGTGGAAGCTTCGGGTCCTGGATCTCTTCGGTCGCCTGTAGCGGGGCGCCCGCATGCCCCTCTGGCACCTCCTGTACCGCTGTCCGCTGTGCGGATACGACGGCCCCCGTGGGCGGCGGGACAGGGCGAGCTGTCCGGGCTGTGGCGCGCGCTTCCGGCGTCGACCCGGCGCGCGAATCGAGCTGCGTCCCCCCGGAGCGCCGGTGCGCACGGTGGAGGCCGCCGAGGCACTCCGGCTCCTGGGCACCCTGGGCGGGGCCGAGACCGATCCTCCCGGGCAGCCGTTGGCCACCCGGGCGCTGACGGCGTCGCTGGAGCGGGAAGATGCGGTGCGACAGCGCGGGTCCGTGATGGGATTCGTGGAACGTCCGCCGCGCGGGGTGCCGGGTCTGCTGACGCTGGAGTGGGAGGCGCTCACCTTCGCCCCCGACGACGGGGGGGAAGGGGCGCCGGCACGCTGGCCGCTGGCCGAGATCCGTGGCCTTCAGGTGGCCTCGGGGGCACTTCAGGTCCAGGTCGGCAAGTATCTGCCCCACATGGAGTTCCAGCTCGTGGACGCGTCCCCGCTTCGCTGGGAGACCCTCCTGCAGAGACGCATCTCGCGGCTGTGGCGGGAGCTGGGGTGGGGCAGGGTCGTGGAGTTCCAGCCCAGGGTGCTCGTCGACATGGGCCCGGCGGGTGGATGGGATCCATGACCGCGTACGGAGCCGCGCGAGCCCTGGCGCGTCTGGTCCTGCCCCTTCGGGTACGGCTGGCGGTGCGCGGCGCCCGTCACGTGCCGGTCACGGGCCCGGCGCTCCTGGTCATCAACCACCGCAGCCTCATGGATGCCGTGGTCTCGCAGGTGGCGTGCCCACGCCCGGTGCGGGCCATGGCCAAGAGCACCCAGTTCCGTCGCGGCTCCATGGCCAGACTTCTGCTGGCCCTGGGCGCCTTTCCGGTGCGTCGTTACCGGGTGGATCCCCAGGCCGTGCGCACGACGCTGAGGCTCCTGGACGCCGGCGAGATGGTCGCCGTCTACCCCGAGGGCGAACGCTCGTGGGACGGGCGGCTGCAGCCCTTCCGCCTCGGCACGCTGCGCCTCCTCCTGGCCGCCGACGTGCCGGTGGTGCCCTGCGTGGTGTCGGGGAGCTACGAGCTGTGGCCCCGCTGGAGCCGGCGAATCGGTCGCGGGCCGGTCACCGTGCGCTTCGGACGGCCCCTCCGTTTCGGACCGCATCCGGACCGCGCCAGCCGGGACCGAGCACTGCCGGGCGCCCGTCGGCGCCTGCTGGCGACCTTTCACGAGCTGGGTGCGCCCGGCGCATCGACGGTGAGGGTATGAGCGACGAGCGCATCGGCAAGGACTACTACGACTCCAGCTCGTACTTCGACGGTGACACCGGGCACCTGACCGACATGGACAGCCCGTTCCAGCAGTATCGGATCGGCAAGGTCCTGGGCATCTGGGAGCCCGGCAGGGAAGAGCGCATCGTGGACCTGGGCTGCGGCTGGGGCACCTTCGAGTTCGCCCTGGCGCACCGCGTGGCCGAGGTGGTGGGCGTCGATTTCTCGGAGAAGAGCGTCGAGCTGTGCCGGGCGCGGCTCGAGCGGGATCCCCGACCCAACGTGCGCTTCGTGTGCGCGGACGCGGGCGATACCGGCCTGGAGGGCGGCGCCTGGGACCTGGTCATCGCGGCCGACCTCTTCGAGCACCTCTATCCCGAGGACTCGGAGCGCGTGGTGCGCGAAGCCTTCCGCCTCCTGCGTCCGGGGGGCCGGTTCAGCGTGTGGACGCCTCACCGGGGCCACTTCCTCGAGATCCTCAAGAACAACCACGTCCTCCTGAAGCCCGATCCCACCCACGTGGACTACAAGTCGCTTCCGCGCATGAAGGGCATGCTGCAGGACGCCGGCTTCGTGGTGGAGAAGGCCTACTACGCCGAGTCCCACCTTCCGGTGCTGCAGGGGCTCGAGCGCATGCTCCTGCCGTACATGCCGCTGCTCCGCCGCCGGGTCGCCGTGCTGGGGCGGAAGCCGTAGGACGACCGGACAAGGGATCCCCCCGCGGAGCCCGTGGTATCTTGCAGTGTCCCGGCCCTCCCGCCCCGGATCCCCCCCCGCGCCGCCTGCCCATGCGATTCCCCCGGTCCCTCCGCACCCTCGCCCCCGTCCTGATCGGTCTCGCCGTCACAGGAGCGTCCTCGGCCCGCGCGCCCGCTCCCGGGTCAGCGCCGGCCCGTGGCGACGCCCCACCCGGCCGTCAGGTGACGCAGCCCCCGCGACTGCTGGTGTTCATGGTCGTGGACCAGCTCCCGGCGTACCTGCTGGAGCGCTACGACGACCTCTTCACCGGAGGGCTCCGGCGTCTCCTGGACCGCGGCCGTGTCTTCACGCAGACGACCCACGACCACGCGGTCACCGAAACCACCCCGGGCCACGCCACGCTGTCCACCGGGACCTTCCCGTCGCACAGCGGCATGGTCTCGAACCAGTGGTGGGAACAGGAAGGGACGGGGGGGCAGTGGACCGCCGTCCTCAACGTGGTGGATACCGATACCCGCATCGTCGGAGCGCCCACCGTGGCCGGGGCGTCGCCTGGAAAGCTGCTGCGCTCCGGGTTGGCCGAGTGGCTGACCACGGCCCTCCCGGACGCCAGGATCGTCTCGGTGAGCGCCAAGGACCGTGCGGCGGTCCTCCTGGCCGCCAGGAGCCCGGCGCAGGTGGCGTGGTTCGAGCCGGAGCTGGGCCGCTTCGCCACCTCGACCTTCTACGGCGACCGTGACCCTGATTGGCTCGCCACCTTCAACCACGACGAGCTCCCGGCCCTGGCCGGCGATTCGGTGTGGCGCAGCACGGTGCCCCGGGAGCTGGCCGCTCGCTCACGGCCCGACACCGCCGCCTACGAAGGCGACGGCGTGCTCACCAGCTTTCCACACCGCTACCTCGACGCCGTGGGCCGGGTAGCGGACCTTGAGTTCTGGCCGTGGTGGGCGGGCACGCCCATGCTCGACGAGGCGACGCTGGCGTTGGCGCAGCGTGCCGTCACGGCGCGTCAGCTCGGGCAGGACGAGGTGCCGGACATGCTGGCGGTCTCGCTCAGCCAGACGGACCGGGTGGGTCACGCCTACGGGCCCTACAGCCGCGAACAGCTCGACAACCTGCTGCGCCTGGACCGGGAGCTGGGCGCCTTCTTCGACTGGCTGGACACCGAAGTGGGGCAGGACCGCTGGCTCGTGTCGTTCTCGTCGGACCACGGTGTGTCCCCGGACCCGGAGGCCCTCACCGCCGAAGGGACGCAGGCGACCCGGCTCACCACCGCCGACGGCGCCGCGTTGCAGCAGGCGCTGGACCGGTCGGCCCGTGTCGCGAACGGAAACCGAGCGCTGCTCGCCGACAGCCTCGCCGCGGCGGTGCGGCAGATTCCGTGGGTCGCGCGCGCCTGGACCGACCGGGACCTCACGGAGACCGCCCCCGCGGACTCCTTCGCGGTGCTCGAGCGCCACTCCTTCTACCCGGGGCGTCCCCAGGGGCTGCTCAGCCGACTCGGGGTGGAGATGCAGCTCCAGCCCCACGTCCTCACCTGGGGATACCAGCACGGCACGGGGCACGGCTCACCCTACTACTACGACCGTCACGTGCCCTTCATCGTCATGGGTCCCGGCGTGGTCTCCGGCAAGGATCCCGCCCGGGTGTCCACCACCGACGTGGCGCCGACCCTGGCGCTGATCCTGGGGATTCCCGCGCCCGCCGATCTGGACGGGGTGGGGCGGCCCGTCCGCTAGCGCCGGGTCGCCGGGCCCGACGGACCTCAAGTCCCCTTCTTGGCCAGCCCGCGCAGGGAGCGGAGCTCGGCGGCCCGCACCAGTGCGCCCGCTTCGGCCCGGATGGCGTCGAGAATGGCGCCCGCGGGCACCTCGTCGGGCACGCGCACCAGATATTCCAGGATCGAGACTCCGTCGTGGCCGGGAATGACCTCGGCCAGGCTCCAGCGCAGGGCCATGCGCTCCAGGATGGGCTCCACGGCAGCCTGCGCTCCGCCCGCCTCGGCCGTGTAGATCATGAGCACGGAGTAGCGCTTCCGCTCCTTTCTGGACGAGCTCTCCGCCTCGAGGTAGCGGCGCGTGCGCGCCATGCGGTCGGCCACCTCCGTCACCTCGGTGGGGGACATGGCGGCGACCAGCCGGGAATCGCCGATGGCCATGGCGGTGCGGGCCGACTCGGGGCCCGCCACGGCGTCCCCCAGGCGGATCTTGCCTCCGTGGCGGAACTGGTCGGCGTAGATGTTGCCGAAGTTCATGCGCCACAGGATCAGGTTGACCCCGTTGAACACCAGGGAGAGCACCGCGGCCACGCCCAGCGCCTGCACGCCCGACGCCAGGCCCACGCCGATGGCCAGGAAGACGTAGACCGCGTCCTTGGTGTCGTCCAGCGTGGTTCGGAAGCGCACCGCCGCCACGATCCCGGCCAGACTGAACGCGAGGGGCAGGCTGCCGCGCACGATGAGGACGATGCCGGTGACCGCGATGGGGAGAATCAGCAGCGTGTGCACCACCGACTCGTCGTAGCCCGAGCGCCGCTTGATGATGGTGTAGGTCCACGCAACCGGGATCATGATCACCAGCGCCCCGAGCAGCGACAGACCGGCGATGACCACACCGGCCCATCCCAGATGGATCGTCCCCTCGGGAACCTGGCCTGCCAGGGTACGGGTGATCTCGCCGCCTGCATCGACGAGACGGCCCAGCGTCAGGAACTGGTTGAAGGCCGGAAGGCGCCACACGAGTGCGGCCACGACCAGGCCCACGGCGACGTAGTAGCCGACGATCCGCCCCAGGGTAGGGCGGCGGAGCACCGCGGCGGCCTGATCGTCTCCGCTCATGGGTCTCCGAATTCCGCCAGCAGGCGATCGTCGTGGAAATCCGCCTGCTCGGAGGTCCACAACAGCAGGTCCACCACCTCACCCGGATCCAGATCCTCCAGGGGCCGACCCGACGTCAACCAGACCACGCCGACCTCGTCGGCCGAGAACGATGCCCGCCCGCGGAAGTCGTGATTCAGCGCGAGAAGCCTGGAGAAGAGGGCACCGCGCCGTGACGGATCGTCGGGAACGTCCATGATGCGCAGCCGCACGACCAGGAGCAGCTCGTTCGGATCGTCCTCGTTGGGCTCGACCGAGACGAAGCCCTCGGCGGAGCCGCGCTGGATGGGCTCGTGCAGCCCTGTGGCTGCCGTTCCGTCGTCGAGCCGCTCGGTGATGAGCGCCACCAGATCGAGAAGGGCGTGGATTCCGGCCATGGCGCGCAAGATCGGACCCAGCCACGCGCGAAACAAGGGTGATGCCGGGGCAGTGAGGGGCCGTCGCCGGTCCACGACCTCCTCCCGAGAAGCCATCCCGGTCTTTCCCCACTTTACATAATGTGTATTATACGTACCTGGGGAGAACTGTGGACAAGTGTGGAAAGGCCCTCAGATCCCCTCAGAGCGGTTTTCTCCGGTCGCCCCCGGGTGTCACACCCCCAATGTCAGACCCGTCGATCGACCGGATCGCGGCGCACCTTCCCGGCACGACCGAGAAACGCGACGGTGAGCGCCACGACCAGCACGAGCGCGGCGAACGAGATCACCATCAGATGGAACGGACTCGTCAGCACGTGGTGCACCGCCTCGCCCAGCGAACCGTAGTGACCGTGATGCCCAGGATGGGCCCACACGGGCCGGGCCATGGCCAGGATCGCCAGGAGCGCCATCGAAAAGCCTCGCCTCAGGTACCGCATGGGTTCCTCCTGTGAGAAGTGCGACGGTCAGCAGATTCGTGGGAGCTGATCGCCCGACAACAGATCCACGACGCGAGAGCCGCCGAGTCCGGTGCGCAGCACGACCATTCCCGGGTGCTCCGCCACCACGCGGCCGATGCGCGCCGCACCGCTGCCCAGCGGATGGCTCTGCAAGAGATCCAGGGCGAGATCGGCCGCCTCGGGCGCCACCACTGCGGTGAGAATGCCCTCGTTCGCCACGTACAGCGGATCCAGCCCCAGGATGTCGGCCGCCGCCTGCACCGTGGACGGCACGGGCACCGCCCCGTCCTCGAGCTCCACGCCGACCCCGCTGGAGGCGGCGATCTCGTTGAGGGCGCTGGCGAGCCCGCCGCGGGTCGGATCCCGCAACGTACGCACGCTCGCGCCCAGCTCCTGGCGCAGCACGGCCACCAACGGCGCCAGATTGGCCGTATCGCTGGTGATCTCCGACTCGAAGGCGAATCCCTCGCGCACGGCCATGATCGCCATGCCGTGGCGGCCCAGTGGACCGCTCACGAGCACGGTGTCTCCGGGCCGGGCCGCCGTGGGATCGGGCCGGAAGCCGTCGTGGAGAATCCCCACCCCGGTGGTGTTGATGAACATCCCGTCGGCCTTGCCCCGCTCCACCACCTTGGTGTCACCCGTGACCAACTCCACGCCGGCGCGCCGGGCGGCCTCCGCCATGGCGTCCAACACGCGCTCCAGCACGTCCATGGGCAGGCCTTCCTCGAGGATGAAGCCCGCCGACAGGTACCGCGGCGTGGCGCCCATCATGGCCAGGTCGTTCAACGTGCCGTGCACGGCCAGGTGCCCGATGTTGCCACCCGGGAACTCCAGCGGGCTCACCACGAAGCTGTCGGTGGACATGACGATCTCGCTGCCGGTCACCGGGATCACCGCACCGTCTCCGAGGCGGTCCAGCAACGGGTTGCCGAAGCGCGGCAGGAAGTGGTCGCGCAGGAGCTGGCCACTCATCTTGCCACCGGAGCCGTGGCCCAGTTGTACACGGTCGTAAGTGCCACGCGGGACAGGACATACGGGACCGCCATTCAGAGACGGCTTCACGTCTGTTCCGTGACCCATGGCCTCAGGCCTCCCCGACCGCGGCGCTCTCGCGGAAGCGGCCGAAGTTGTAGTAGGCGGCGCAGGCGCCTTCCGACGACACCATGGGCGCTCCCAGGGGGGATTCGGGGGTGCAGGCGGTGCCGAAGGCGGCACACTGGAAGGGCTTGATGCGCCCCCGGAGCACGTCCCCTGCCCTGCACTCCGCCGGCTCGTCGGCGCGTATGCCCTCCAACCCGAACTTCTTCTCGGCGTCGAAGGCCTCGAAGTCCGGCCGCAGGCCCAATCCCGACGCCGGGATGACCCCGATTCCCCGCCAACCCCGGTCCACGACCCGGAAGACCCGGCTCACCAGCTCCTGGGCCGGCTCGTTCCCGGTCCGGCGCACCGAGCGCACGTACTGGTTCTCCACCTCGTGCCGGCCCTCTTCGAGCTGCCTCACCGTCATCCAGATGCCCTCCAGGATGTCCAGGGGCTCGAAGCCGGTCACCACGATGGGTACCCGGTAGTGGGAGGCCAGCGGCTCGTACTCGGTCCAGCCCATGACCGTGCACACGTGGCCGGCGGCCAGGAAGCCCTGGACCCGGTTGTCGGGCGCATCGAGGATCGCCGTCATGGCCGGCGGCACGGTCACGTGCGACACCAGGACGCTGAAGTTGTCGAGCCCCAGTTCCCGGGCCCGCCACACCGCCATGGCGTTGGCCGGTGCCGTGGTCTCGAAACCCACCGCGAAGAACACGACCTCGCGTTCGGGATTTTTTCGGGCCAGCTCCACGGCGTCCAACGGCGAGTAGACGATGCGCACGTTGCCGCCCCGCGCCTTCACCTGAAGCAGGTCGCACTCACTCCCGGGCACCCGCAGCATGTCGCCGAACGAGGTGAAGATGACGTCGGGCCGCGAGGCCAGGTGCAGCGCCCGGTCGATCTGCTCCAGCGGGGTCACGCACACCGGACATCCGGGCCCGTGGATCATCTCCACGGCATCGGCCAGCACCTCGTGGATGCCCTGCTTGACGATGGTGTGGGTCTGCCCCCCGCACACCTCCATGAGCGTCCAGCGCCGGGTGGCGAGAGCGAGGATGCGCTCCACCAGGGCGCGGGCCAGGGCCGGATCCCGGTACTCGCTCAGGTACTTCATGGCTCGACGGCGTCGGCGGCGTCGGCCACCTCCCGCATCCAGCGGAGCTCCTCCAGCTCGCCCATCTCGCGCAGCACGTCGTAGGTCCGTCTGGCTTCGTCTTCGTCCACCCTGGAGATGGCGAAGCCGACGTGGACGATGGCGTAGTCGCCCACCTCCACCTCGTCGGCCACGTAGGCCAGGCAGACCTGGCGGCGTACGCCGCCGAAGTCCACGACGCCCACCGCCAGGCCGGCGTCGTCGTTCATGGAGATGATGCGTCCGGGAATGCCGAGGCACATGGGAGGGTCTCCGGTTCAGGGCGTGGGAGCCGGGTGGGGCGCGGGCAGCTGCGCTCGCAGGAAGTCGTACCAGGCGTCCAGCCCCTCGCCGGTGAGGGCCGAGGTCATGAGGAACTGGAGCTCGGGGTTGATCTCGCGGGCGTACGCCACGGCCTGGTCGACGTCGAAGGGCACGTGGGGCAGCAGGTCGATCTTGTTGAGCACAGCGTAGCGGGCCATGCGGAACATCTTGGGATACTTGAGGGGCTTGTCCTCGCCCTCGGTGACGCTGAAGACCACCACCTTGGCACGCTCTCCCAGGTCCCAGGACGCGGGGCACACCAGGTTGCCCACGTTCTCGACGAAGAGCAGGTCCAGATCGTCCAGATCCAGGTCGGCGAGGGCCGCCCCCACCTGACTCGCGTCCAGGTGGCAGGCACCGCCGGTGACCACGGCGTGCACGAGGCGATCGGTCCAGCGGGCCAACCGGTCGGCGTCGTTCTGGGTCTGCACGTCGCCGGTGACCACCGCCATGCGGAGCTCGTCGCCCAGGTCCCGGAGCGTGCGCTCCAGAAGGAGCGTCTTCCCGGAGCCCGGTGAGGACACCAGGTTCAACGCCGTGACCCCAGCGGCTTCCAGCCGCCCACGCACCTCCGCCGCCAGCTCGTCGTTGCGCGCCATGACGCGCTCGCGCAGCTCGATCCTCCGAATCGTCATCCCTCGATCTCCGGGTCGTCGATGTCCAGCCAGGCGACCCTCAGGTCGTCACCCTGGCACCGGTCCAGCACGGTGACGGCTCGCCCGAACGGCGGCCGCGACAGGAGCGCATCCAGGCAGAACACGAGGTTGTCGGGCTCCACGCCGGCGTCGTCGCCCACCTCGAGCCCCACCTCGCGCACCCGCGGCAGCGCCTCCAGCCCGACCTGCGCCTCCGTGATGCGGCACACCTCCAGCGCCAGGCTCATCTCATGCACGGGATCCCCCCGGGACCGCCGCCGGCGTCTCGTGACCCCATTCGGCGAGTTGCGTCAGGATGGCCTCCAGCAGCGCCGGCACGGCCGCCTCGACGGTCTCCGACAGGCCGTCTCTCAGCTCCACCACCGCCGGCTCCAGCCCAAGCGCCACGGCTTCGTCCGGAAAGGTCCCGCGCAGCTCGGCCACGGCGAAGACCTCCTGCAGGTCGATCTGGTGGGGCGAGATCTTCTGACTGAGCAGCCGTGGCAGCTCGTGCTTCTGCAACCGCACCAGGGCCCCCGGAGGCGCGCCGTGGCGGATCACGTCCACGAGGATCAACCGCCGCGCCTCCTCGATGGCGGGCAGCAGCTGCATGCCCCAGGTGCCGCCGTCCAGGAACGCCACGCCGTCCATGTCGCCCACGGCGTCGCGCAGACGGGCCACGGCCGCCACACCGAGCCCGTCGTCGCCCATGAGCGGGCTGCCCACGCCCAGAACCACCGTCCCGGGCTCAGTCATCGACGAAATCGATGTCGGCCCGCACGTAGCGGCCGCCGCTCACCATGGACGAGATGCGGCTCTCCTGATGCACCACGTCGGCCCGCACCGTCAGGTAGACGTGCACCGGGATGAAGACGCCCCACGCCCAGGTGAGCACGTGGTGGGCGAAGCGGACCACCTGCGCCCCACCCAACAGGCTCCCCACCCAGGCGAAGCTCGTGAAGAACAGGCCCCCGGGGTTGGACAGGCCGTACAGATAGAACCCGGTGCACACCTGCACGAGGGCCACGAAGTAGATGAAGGAGTAGGTGATCTGCTGCAGCGGGTTGTGGCCCATGTAGTGGGGCGCCCGCCACGGCTGGATGAAGAGGTACTTCTTCAGGACCAGCCACAGGTTCTTCCAGTCCTCCGCGTGGTACGGAAAGAGCGCCGTCCAGCGCTCGAATTTGTTGCCCACGAAGAGGTAGTAGAATCGCAGTATGGCCGTGGACACCAGCACCCCCGCCGCCGCGAAGTGCACGAAGCGGAAACGAGCCATCATGAAGTGCGCGCTGGGCTCGCCGCTGGTGAGAAAGTAGGGGCGTCCGATGTAGAAGCCCGTCACCGCCAGCGTGAGGATGCACAGCACCGCGATCCAGTGCATGGCCCGGATCGCCCAGTGCCACAGGTAGACCCGCTTGTACTGGATCGGCAGGTCCCGCGACAGGCTCGGCGCGGCGGTGTGGGCGCTCATTCGCCCACCCTCACCCGCGTCACTTCCCTGCCCTCGGCGTCCAGCACGTGGACACCGCACGCCATGCACGGGTCGAAGGAGTGGATGGTGCGGAGGATCTCCAGCGGCCGCGCCGGATCCACCAACGGGTGGTTGTCCTTGAGCGACGCCTCGTAGGGGCCGTTGGCGCCGTTCTGGTCCCGGGGAGAGCAGTTCCAGGTGCTGGGGACCACGCACTGATAGTGGCTGATGGCACCGTTCTCGATCTGGACCCAGTGCCCCAATGCGCCCCGAGCGGCCTCGAGATATCCGTAGCCCTGCGCGGAATCGGGCCAGCTGTCGGGGTGCCAACGCGAGCCGTTGAAGGTGTTGGTGTCTCCGGTGCGGATGCGGGAGACCAGCGAATCGAACCAGGTCTCCAGGCGTCGGGCCAGGAGCACCGTCTCGGCACCCCGGGCCGCCGTGCGGCCGAGGGTCGAGAAGAGCGCCTCCGGGCCGACCTCCAGCCGTCCCAGCGCCTCACCCACCACCTCCTGGGTGTCCTGGTGGCCCGATGCGTACGCCACCAGCATGCGGGCCAGCGGCCCGACCTCGGTGGGCCGGCCGTCGTAGCGCGGCGCCTTCATCCAGGTGTACTTGTCGTGATCCTGCAGATACGTCCAGGGTGGCTCGGGGCCCGTGTAGTGGGGCCGCGTCTCGCCCTGAGACGGGTGCAAGCCCACGTCCGGGCCCTCCTCGTAGTCGTACCAGGAGCTGGTGACGTACTCCTTGATCTTCTCCTGATCGTAGGGCTGCACGTCGGCCAGGTTGCGATCGAGGATCACCCCCCGTGGCAGGTAGAGGGAATCGAGGTCGCGCCACTGCCCGTTGTCCGGGTACTCGCCCACCGACAGGTAGTTGGTGACCCCACCGCCGATGGCCGCCCAGTCCTTGTAGAACGAGGCGATGGCCAACAGGTCGGGCCAGTACACCTGCTCGACGAAGATCCGAGCCCGGTGGATCATGTCCTTGATCTTCGTCAGGCTCTCGGCGTTGATGGTGCCGGTGTCGTCCAGGTTGATGGCCGACGCCATGCCACCCACCAGGAAGTTCGGGTGGGGATTCTTGCCACCGAAGATGGTGTGCACCCGGATGACGTCGCGCTGCCAGTCCAGCGCCTCCAGGTAGTGCGAGACCGCCATCAGGTTGGCCTCCGGCGGCAGCTTGTACGCCGGATGGCCCCAGTAGCCGTTGGTGAAGATCCCGAGTTGCCCGGACTCCACGAAGCGGCGCACCCGGTCCTGCACCTCGCGGAAGCGGCTCTCGGAGTTGTTGGGCCAGGGGGACAGGCTGCGGGCCAGCCGCGCCGTGGCCGCCGGATCGGCGGACAGCGCGCTCACCACGTCCACCCAGTCCAGCGCGTGCAGATGGTAGAAGTGGATGACGTGGTCCTGCACGGTCTGCATGCCGTGCACGAGGTTGCGGATCAGCCCGCCCGCCGGCGGCACCTCGATGCCCAGGGCATCCTCCACCGCGCGGCACGAAGCCAGCGCGTGCACGACGGTGCACACGCCACAGATCCGCTGCGTGAACGCCCAGGCATCGCGGGGATCGCGGCCCTCCATGATGATCTCGATCCCCCGGAACTGGGTGCTGGAGGCCCAGGCATCGGCGATGCGCCCGCCTTCCTCCTGGACCTCGATGCGCAGGTGCCCCTCGATGCGGGTGATGGGATCGACGACGACCTTAGCCATTGGGATCCTCCTCCGACCCGTCGTCGGATGCGGGGGGCTCGGGTGACGGCGCCGCCGACGGGGGCGGCGCCGGAACGATGGGCAGATCCCGGGCGGGATCGTGAGGCAAGCGCCGCTCGCGCATGCGGTTGACCCCCGTGGCCACCGCGTGGGCCGTGACGCCGGCGGCGGCGCCCACCGCCAGGGCGGCGCCGATGAGATCGGCATTCCGTTCCACACCGAAGCCCGCGATCCCGGGCAGTCGATCGTAGAAGGGCGTCATGGTGTCCCAGAAGTGACGCTCGGTGCAGCCCAGGCAGGGGTGGCCGGCACCGATGGGCCAATCGGTGTGACCGTTCCACTGGAAGATCGGGCACGGCGAGAAGGTCGCCGGGCCCTTGCAGCCCACCTCGTACAGACACCAGGCCTTGCGGGCGCCTTCGTCGTCGAACGCCTGCACGTATTGGCCGGCGTCGAAGTGTGCACGGCGGGGGCACTGATCGTGGATGCGCGCCCCGTAGGCGAACATGGGACGCCCGTCGGAGTCCAGATCCGGAAGCCGATTGAAGGTCAGGTAGTGCACCAGGGTGGCGGTAACCACGTCAGCGATGGGCGGGCAGCCGGCGATGTTCACCACCGGCTTGTCGCGCACGATCTCGGCCACCCCCACCGCTCCGGTGGGATTGGGCCGGGCCGACTGCACCGACCCGAAGTGGGCGCAGGCCCCGATGGCCACCACCGCCGCGGCACCGTCCGCCGCTTCCACCAGGATGTCGTGGGCCGTGCGTCCGCCGATGGTGGTGTAGATGCCGTTCTCCTCCATGGGCACCGAGCCGGTGACGAGGAGGACGTAGCTGCCGCGGTTCTCTTCCATGGCGCTCTGGAGCGCCGATTCCACCGCGTCGCCCGCCGCCGCCATCAGGGTGTGCTGATAGTCCAGGGAGATGAGATCCAGGATGAGATCCCCGATGGTGGGATCCGAGCTCCGCAGCACGCTCTCCACGCACCCGGTGCACTCCTGGAGCTGGAGCCAGATCACCGAGGGCCGGCGCACCTGCTGCAGGGCCCGTGCGATCTCCGGACCCATGGCCTGGCCGAGGCCGAGAATGACGGCCATCTCGCCGCAGTACTTGAGGAAGTCTCGCCGGCTGACGCCACGCCGCTCCAGGTGTTCACCCAGGGTCTCGGCGTCCGTCCAGGCATGGGACGTAGGAAAGAACATGCGCGCGCCTCCCATGAGGGATCACAGGGTCCTGCTCTATCGCAAACCCGCGCAGGGCGGGAAGGGCCGGACTGGGTGGCGCTGCGGGGGCCGACGGTCGGGAGTACCTATTCAATCCGGCACCCCACGGCGGCTATAGGGACAAGCCAGGCAATCCCTGTGGGGAAAACCCCTTCAGAGGCTCACGGGGCGCACGAGAAAGGCCCCGCCACCAGGAGGTGACGGGGCCTCGAGCCTCGCGACGACCGGCGCCGGGATCAGCCCTCGGCTGCGGTCTTCGCCTCGGCCAGGCGCATCTCCATGCGTCCCCGATCCGGATCGTTGGGTTCGAGCCGGTCCAGCACCCGCTGGTACAGCTCGGCGGCGCCCTGGGGATTGCCCTGCTCCATGCGGATGCGCGCGGCGTCCTGCAGCGCGTCGATCTTCTGGAAGTCGAGGCGGGCGCGGTCGGCCACGCGCAGATAGAGCTCCTCGGCTTGCTGAGGCTGGCCCTGAGCCTCGTAGGCCCGGGCCAGGAGCACCGCCACCTGCGGACCCAGGGGCTCGGTCACCGGCACGTCCGCCGCCTCCAGCACCTGCACCGCCTCGCCGGCCTGTCCGTCCTGGAGATCGAGCTGGGCCAGCACCAGGCGCGCTTCGGCGGCGTGGGGCGTGCTGCTGAAGCGCTGGATGTACTGCGACAGCCGCACCTTGGCGTCGGTCTGCTCACCCGCGCTCAGCGACTGCTGGATGCTCTCCAGCTCCTGGACCGCCATGGTCTGCAGACGCGAGCGGTAGCTCACGTAGTACAGGACTCCGGCGATGACCAGCCCCAGCGCGACCCCGAAGAGGATCAGCACCTGACTGTTCTTGCGGGCCCAGGTCGAGAGCTCGAAGACCTTGGCTACGAATACGTCTTCGGCCTCGTCTTCGCGCTGGTGCGGGCGGCGCCGGGAACCGGGGTGGCGCTTCTTCGCCATAGCGTCCTTCAACTGTGCGGTGTACAGGGACGAAATGCCCAGGGGGCAGAACGAAAAAAGCTATGTACGCGCGGCTTCCAGCGCCAGCCCGTCAGGGTCCGCCACACGCAGCCGACGCCCGTCCTGTTCCAGGAGATCACGGTAGATCCAATCGTTGAGCTGCGTCGTCACCGTGGAGCGGTGCAGACCACACAGCTCGCCGAGGATCCGGTGGGGCACACCGACGGGTAACCAGCCCGCCTCCTCGCCGACGCGCTCGACCAGGGCCAGGAGGGTGCGCGCCAGACGAGCCGCCGCCGAGCCCCGGCCGGATCCGGCTGCCGTGGCCCGGGCCAGGGCGAGCTCGTCGCCCCGGGAATCCAGCAGCAGCGGCAGTGTGTGGCGACCGCGCCGGAGCGCCGCCAGCAGCGACGACCCCGCGGTCTCGGTCACCACCGCATCGGTGAGAGCTTCCGCGCCCGTGCGCCGGCGCCGCGCCTCACCCAGCGCGCTCAGCCCCGTCAGGTCGCCGGCGCCCGCCACGTCCACGGCGCAGCCCCCGGGCCGCGTGAGAAGAACGAGCCCCTGGCGGACCCAGAGGCAGGTGGAGCCGTCATCACCCGGCTCCCACAGTGACTCACCGGCCCATACCCGGCGGTCTTCGCCGCGCCCCAGCGCACGGTAGAGGGTCCGGTCCCGGGAGGGCACGACGCGGAACGGCATGTTACGCCTGTTCCCGCATGCGCCCGTGGGGCCGGAGCGCCGGATGGAGCGTCAACGCCGTGGCGATCAGCAGCGCCGGCAGCGTGGCCAGCGCGGCGGTGCGGGCCCCCGCGGCGTCTCCGAGAGCCCCCGCCGCGGGCAACAGCATGGACGCCGTGGCCCAGGCCATCCCCATGACCACCGACGACGCCACCGCGGCCCCTTCCGGGAGCAGCTCCTGGGCGAGGATCACCACCGGCGGCAGGATGGCCATGTTGAGGAAGCCCGCGGCGGCCGCCGCCGCGAGTCCCGCGGGGTGTCCCGCGGGAAGCCCCAATGCCAGCGCGTGCACCGGGAGCGCCAGCGCCGTCAGGGTCGCCAGCAGTCGGATCCGGTGGACGCGATCGGTCAGGAGTCCCCCCACCAGCGTGCCCGCGGCCTGTCCAGCCAGGTAGATGCTCAGCGCCAGCGCGCCCACCGCCTCGGAGCGTCCGTCGGCAGCGGCGATGATGGGCATCATGGTGAGGTAGACGCGCTGCACGAAGGCGGTGAGGGCGCTCACGCCGAAGACCAGCCCCAGGGGACCGGCGAGGAGTCGCAGCACGGCCCGCGGCCCGGGCGGCAGCGCGGCTGGCCGCTCGCTTCGCCCCGACGGCAGCCGCCGCCACAGCACGGGGATCAGGAGGAGCGCCGGGATCATGGCCACCCAGAGCCCCGCGAGCCCCAGCCAGCCCACGATCCCCACCGCCACCAGGGGACCCACCGTGTAGCCCGCGGCGCCCCCGAAGGAGAAGAAGGAAAAGCGGAGCCCGCTTCCCCGCCCTTCACGGATGCGGGCGGCGAAGGACGCGCCCGGCGGGTGGAAGGCGGCGCTGCCCAGACCACCGAACAGGAGGAGGGCCAGAAGGAGCTCGAACGACGGCGCCCAGCCGATGAGCGAGAGGAAGATCGCGGACACGGCCGGTCCCACCATGACGAAGACCCGGCGTCCGAAGCGGTCGGCCAGATATCCCGCGAGAGGCTGCAGCAGCGACGAGGCGAGCCCGAAGACCGTGGCCGCGGTGGCCGCCATGGCGATGGTGAGCCCCAGCTTGTCCATGATCCGGGGCAGGAGCGGTGCCAGGAATCCCGCGTAGGCATCGTTGAGGCCGTGCGCCAACGCCACCACGAGGGCGATGCGCGCCGGCGAGCGCACCCGCTCCAGCGGGGATCGGGGAACGGTGGCGGTGGCTCGGTTCACGAGGGGGCCGTGGACGAATTCGGGACGGCACGCGGGAGCCCACATGGTATCGCCACGGGCGGTCCCGTGCCACGGCACGAGGGGTGGCGCGGGCCGCGCCCGGAAGCCATCCTCAGGGACCCCTCGCCACGCTGAACCGGAAGGCCCCATGCATCGTCCGCTCCGCCGGAGGCTCCTGCCCGTCGTAGCCCTCGTCTTCGCTGCGTGCGGCACGCCCCAGCCCTCTCCGCAAGCACCGGCTCCCGAGGCGCCCGTGAACCCCGAGCCCGTGGCGGAGCCGGCGCCGGCCGAGCCGGCGGGCCCCGAGTTCCCGGCCCAGAACCGCCCCGACGTCCGGGGCACGCACGGCGCCGTATCCTCCGACCATCCATTGGCTTCGGCCGTGGGATACCAGGTGTTGCGTGAGGGCGGGAACGCCATGGACGCCGCCATCGCCATGGCCGGCGTGCTGGCGGTGGTCCGCCCGCACATGAACGGCGTGGGCGGCGACGCCTTCGCGCTGTACTACGAGGCCTCGAGCGGAAAGGTCTTCGCCCTCAACGGCTCCGGACGGGCCGGTGCGCTGGCGACTCCCGGGTTCTTCGCGGCCGCGGGCCAGGACCAGGTACCTGCCGTGGGCGCGCTCACCGTGACGGTACCGGGCGCCGTGGCGGCCTGGGCCGACGCGCTGGAGCGCTTCGGGACCCGCACGCTGGCCGAGACCTTGCAACCCGCCATCGGGTACGCGCGCAACGGCTTCCCGGTCTCGACCCGGCTGGCCCGTGACTTCGCCGAGGAGGGGGGAAACCTGGCCCCGGAGGCGCGGGCGGTCTACATGCCCGGCGGCCGCCCACCCCGTGTGGGCAGCCTGCTGCGCAACCCGCCACTGGCGGCCACCCTGGAGGGCATCGCCGCCGAGGGCAAAGACGGATTCTACCGGGGGCCGGTGGCCGAGGCGCTGAGCGGATTCCTGGCCGAGCATGGCGGGTATCTGCGCGCCGAGGACTTCGCGGCCCACACCTCGACCTGGGTCGAACCCCTCTCCGCCGACTATCTGGGACACACCTTCCTGGTGCTCCCGCCCAACTCCCAGGGGTTCGCACAGCTCCAGCAGATGGAGATGGCCAGCCACTTCGATCTCGCCGACATGGGATACGAGAGCGCCGACTATCTGCACACGCTCATCGAGATCAAGAAGCTGGCCTTCGCGGACCGGGACCGCTGGGTGGCGGATCCCGAGTTCGCGGACATCCCGTTGAACCGCTTGCTCGACCCGGCGTACCTGTCCGAGCGCGCCCGTCTCGTGGATCCCCGCCGCGCCGCGGGCGACCGTGAGCCCGGCGTGGGCGGTGCGGTGTCCGGCTCCGGCGGCGTCGGCGAGCTCGACGACAGTGGCGACACCGTCTATCTGACGGTGGTGGACGATGAGGGCAACGCCGTGAGCTGGATCCAGAGCCTCTTCGCCGGATTCGGCTCGGGACTGCTGGAACCCACCACCGGCGTGTTGCTGCAGAACCGGGGCGCTCTCTTCACCCTGGAGGAGGGACATCCCAATCGAGTGGCGCCGGGCAAGCGGCCCTTCCACACGCTGACGCCCATGATGGCGCTCCAGGACGGGGAGCTGGCCTTCACCATCGGCACCCCAGGCGGAGACTCCCAGACCCAGTCGCTCCTGCAGATCGTCAACGCCATGCTGATCTTCGGCATGACACCCCAGGAGGCGGTGGAAGCGCCCCGCTTCCGGAGCTACGACGGCCGGGAGGTGGCGGTGGAGGACCGCATCCCCGCCGACGTGCGGGCCGAGCTGGAGGCCCGGGGCCACGAGCTCCGGGTGATCCACGGTTGGACCGCCACCTTCGGCGGCGCCCAGATGATCCGCATCGAGCCACGGTCAGGCACCCTGACGGCCGCCGCCGACCCCCGACGCGAAGCCTACGCCATCGCCTACTGAACCGGGAATCACCGCACCATGGACCGCACCTTCACTGCCGTGGCCGCACTGTTCGGATTCCTCGGCGTCGCCCTGGGCGCCTTCGGGGCGCACGCCCTGCGCGCCAGCCTGGATCCCCGCGACCTTGAAATCTTCGAGACCGCGGTACGGTATCAACTCGTGCACGCCGTGGCCCTCCTGGGGGTGGCGTGGGCGTGGACCCGCTGGCCCGGCACGGCCACGGTGACCGCCGGATGGCTCTTCGTGGCGGGCATCCTGATCTTCTCCGGCAGCCTGTACGCGCTGGTCCTCACCGGCCAGCGCTGGATGGGAGCGATCACGCCGGTGGGCGGCGTCGCCTTTCTCGCGGGCTGGTTGGCGCTGGGATGGGCCGCCGCCATGAGCCACGCCTGATCCGGAACCCAGGAACCGGGCCTCGCGCCCGGGTGTTCAACTGTGCGGAAACGGGGCTCTCGGGCGCCGCTTCCGCCACCCCTCGCACACCAGGATCGACTGCATGAAGCGCGCTGTGACACTCCTGCCGCTGGCCCTGTTCGGGCTTGCGGCCTGCAACGACTCGGGCACCAAGCCGCCGGACGTGGACCGGGTCGACGTGACTCCCGCCGAGTCGGCCCTCGGCAGCCTCGGCGCCACCGCGCAGTTCAGCGCCCAGGCCCGGGACCCCAGCGGTGCGCCGCTGAGCGGTCTGGACTACTCCTGGAGCTCCAGCGATCCCACCGTGGCCACCGTGGACGCCACCGGTGAGGCCACCGCGGTATCGGCCGGCGAAACCAACATCGAGGCATCGACGGAAGGCGTGACCGGCTCGGCCCGTCTCGTGATCCGGGAGTGCGGCGCGCCGCTGTCGCTGGCGCCGGGCGAGTACACGGTGCTGGACATCAGCAGCCAGGACCTGTGTGGCTTCATCCTGCCGGCCGGCAACGCCGGTGACCGCTACCGGGTCGGTGTGGTACGAACCGGGAGCGACGCCACCGCCACCGACGTTCCCACGGTGTCGGTGGAGGTCACGGGACTGGGCGTCACGGCGCAGGCACCCTACGTGGACGAGACCATCACCACGGCGCAGGCGGCCTCTGCCCTGCCCCGCATCGCCGATCCCCAGCTCGTCGCCGCGGCCCGCATGGACGAAGAAACCAGCCGTTTCCACATGCGCATGCGGGAGCAGGAGGCCCGCATGATCCAGGCCATGGGCACCAGGGGGCTCCTGCCCGACCGCCGCGCCACCGGGCCCCTGGCGTCCGCCCGGGTGGCGCCCGTCGACTCGCCGGACCGCATCATGATCGATCCGTCCACGCCGTCGTTCTGCACGCCGGCGGGCACGCCGACCCCGGCCTTCAAGATCGCCGAAAACGAGGATCTGGCCATCTACCAGGACAGTGCCCAGTCCGTGAACCTCCCGGTCACGGCCGACCAGGCTCAGCAGGTCCTGGACTTCTACAGCACCTACGGTAAGCCCATCATCCAGGACTACTTCGAGGGCATCGGCGACATCGACGGCAACGGCAAGGTGGTGGTCATCATCCACCCCACCGTGCAGAGCGGCACCGCAGCCTTCGTGTGGAGCGGTGACTTCTTCTCCAAGGCCGACTGCCCGGCCTCCAACGAGATGGAGCTCATCTTCTTCAACGCCAGCCTCTTCCGGGGCCTGGACGACGGCAATTTCCAGGCGTTGACGACTTTGGTGCACGAGATGAAGCACGTGAGCTCCCTCTACAAGTCCATCGCCCGCAGCAACCGCCTCGGCCAGAGCTCGTATCATCCGAGCTGGATCGAGGAGGGAGCGGCGGAGATCGCCGGCAACATGGCGTCCCGGCGAGCCTGGGCGGCGGTGGGCGGCCCCGCGCCCAACGACAAGCTCGTCTCGGCCAACATCCGCAATCAGGGGGGCGCCGACGGCGGCGGCCTCAAGCCCGAGTTCTATGGCGTGGCCATCCGGATGCTGCGCGTACAGGGCTACCTCGCGAGCCAGCCCAACGGGGTGGTGGTGGACCCGGTCGGGGCCAGCGACGATCACAGCATCTACGGGTCCGGGTGGACCTTCCTGCGGTGGCTGGGCGACGCCTACGGGAACGGCGGCAGCGCGCCCTACGCCGACGCGCCCTTCTTCCGGGAACAGGTCGACTCGCTCAGCCCGGCTGGCGTGGCGGGATTGGAATCGCTCACCGGAAGGACGTTCGCGCAGCTCATGGAAGAGTACGCCGTGGCGGTCATGACCAACGGCACCCCGGCTCCGCAGCCGACCCGGGCCTTCAGCGAGTACGACTTCGTGTCGGCGGTGGAGACCTTCTGCTTCGCGGCGGACAACCCGCCCTGCGACGGCTCCGCCGCCGGCCCCGCAGGCACCTTCCCCTGGCCGGTGACCACGCAGTCCGACGGCATCATGTACCGCTTCTTCAACGACGCCACCTTCCAGGGCAAGATCGGCCCCACGGGGCTGCGCATCCACGAGCTCAGGAGCAACGGCACCGGTCAGGGTGCCGAGATCGTCGTCGACGGGCCGTCCGACGCCAAGGTGGTGGTGGTCAGGATCCTGTAGCGGGCCCGCTCCCGGCGAGCACGCGCCGTAGCACGGAGAGGTCGAGGTTCCCGCCGCTGAGCACCACCGCCAGCGGACGGGGATCCGGCCTCTCCGCACGCAGATCCCCCTGGAGCAGCGCCGCCAGCGCCACGGCGCCCCCGCCTTCGAGGAGCAGGCCACGCCGGAAGCCGGCCGCGATGGCGCTTACGATGGCGTCTTCGTCCACCAGCAGGTGGCGATCGACGTACGCACGGACCAGCGCCAGCGTCACGCGGTTGTCCAGGCCGATGCCGCCGGCCAGGGCAGTCGCCAGCGTCTCCTCTTCCGGAAGCTCGACGGGTCGCCCGGCCTGCAGGCTCTCCCACATGACGCGGGCGGCGCGAGCCGACACCGCCGTCACCGCGACGTCACGTCCCCGCTGGGCCAGCGCACGGCCCATGCCCCCGGCCAGTCCTCCTCCCGAGAGCGGGATCGCCACCTCACCCACGTCCGGCAGCGCCTCCAGGATCTCCAGGGCGACGGTCCCCTGCCCCGCGGCGATGTGCTCATCGTCGAAGGGTGGCACGAAGGTCAGCCCGCGCTCGCGGGCGACCTCGAGGGCGTGGGCCTCGGCCTCGTCGTAGGAATCCCCCACCAGCAGCGCTTCGGCCCCGTGATGCCGGATCGCCGCGAGCTTCACGGGATCCACCCAGGAAGGCACGCACACGGTGGCGGGAATCCCCAGGCGCTCGGCCACGAACGCCACCGCGCGTCCGTGGTTGCCGCTGGAGCAGGTGACGACGCCCCGCGCCCGCAGCTCGGGGGTGAGGGCGGACAGGTGCGCCGCCGCGCCGCGCACCTTGAATGACCCCGTCTCCTGAAGCGATTCCAGCTTCAGCCACACGGGCCGCCCCGCCAACTCGTCCAGATCGGGAGCCCGCAGGAGCGGAGACGGCCCCACCACGGTACGAACCGCGCGCAGGGCCGCCTCCAGATCCAACGACGGGGCCTCGTCGGGCCCCGCGGAACGCTCGTTCAATCGGCGACCACGAAGGTCACCTTGGCGTTCACCCGGTACTTGGCGATGCTCCCGTCCTTGACGATGCCCTGGAAGTCGGTGATGTAGACCGTGCGGATGTTGCGCACCGACTTGGAAGCTTCGGCGACGGCGTTCTCAGCGGCGTGCTCGATGCTCTCGCCTTCAGCCAGGACTTCGATGACTTTTGCTACGGACATGGTTCGTCCTCCTCTGGAGTAGCGGGCTCGTCCACGAAGGGTAACCTTGCCGCACCGCCGCTCTCAACTCGACGACCCCGCGCCCATGCCCACGCTGCACCACGACCGCATCACCGCCGACGGTGCCCACCCGGATCGCTGGATGCTCGTCCTGCACGGCATCTACGGCGCCGGTCGCAACTGGGGCTCGGTGGCCCGACGCTTCGTCGACCTCCGCCCCGGGTGGGGCGCCGTGCCTGTGGATCTCCGCCAGCACGGTCGCTCCCAGGGTTTCGAGTCGCCGCACACGCTGGCGGCCTGCGCCGACGACCTGGACGCGCTGCTGGCGGAGGAGGACCTCCCGGTGCGGGCCATCCTGGGCCACTCCTTCGGCGGCAAGGTGGCGCTGGTCTGGGCCCGCCGCACGAGCGCCCCGCTGGAGCGCATCTGGGTCATCGACTCCACGCCCGAACGGCGGGAGCCCGAGGGCAGCGCCTGGGGCATGCTGCGCGTGCTGCGAGGCCATCCCGGACCCTTCACCACCCGCGAAGCCGCGGTACAGGCCGTGGCCGACGAGGGCTACCCGGATGCGGTGGCGCAGTGGATGACCACCAACCTGAAGCGCGGCGTGGATGGCGCCTTCCACTGGCGCCTGGATCCCGACGACATGGAGGCGCTGCTCCGGGACTTCTTCGAGACCGATGCCTGGGACGTGCTCGAGGATCCGCCCGAGGGGTGCGAGATCCACGTGGTGAAGGCGCGGGCGTCGGGCGTGCTGGGCCCGGAGGCCGTGGCGCGCATCGAGGCGGCCGGCCAGGCCAACGGTCAGGTCTTCCTGCACACCCTCGAGGGCGGCCACTGGCTCAACGCCGACAACCCCGAGGGGCTCCAGGCGCTGCTGCTGGAGCACATGCCCTAGCAGCCCGCCTCGTCAGCGGAAACGGGCCTGGATCTCCTCCAGCGCGTCGGCCCCCGGGCACAGCTCGTCGAAGGGCAGATCGAAGAGCCGCCGGTCCACCGTGTCCAGCGTCTCGTGCATCTCTTCGGAACCCGTCTCGATGAAGAGCAGCCCCGTGGGGAGCTCCCCGGCCTTCTGCCGCTCGCGCAGATAGGCGTACACCGTGTCGCGGTCGGTGGGATCGTAGTCCTCGGGCACCTTGCGGAAGCGCACCACGCTGCCGTCGTGCATGGTCACGTCGCGGGCGGCGCCGCCTTCGTACGAGGCGGTGATCTCGGTCAGCGGGGGCACGAAGTCGGCGACCACCACCGGCCGGTTCTGCTCGCGCGTGTAGCGGTAGCTCTTGGTGGAGGCCTCGTGGTCGTTGAAGGTCACGCACGGCGACACCACGTCCACCAGCGAGAAGCCCTTGTGGCGGATGGCGCTCTCCAGGATCGGCACGAGCTGATTCTTGTCGCCGGAAAAGCTCCGGGCCACGAAGGTGGCGCCCAGGCTCAGCGCCAGGAACACGGGATCGATGGGGCGCTGACGGTTGGGCTCGCCTTTCTTGGACTTGGAGCCCAGATCGGCCGAGGCCGAGAACTGACCCTTGGTGAGTCCGTAGACCCCGTTGTTCTCGAGGACGTAGGCCATGTTCACGTTGCGGCGAATGGCGTGGGCCAACTGCCCGAGGCCGATGGAGAGCGAATCGCCGTCTCCGGAGATGCCGATGCACACCAGGTCGCAGTTGGCGGCGGCCGCTCCGGTGGCCAGCGCAGGCATGCGCCCGTGCACCCCGTTGAAGCCGTGGGCCTGACCGAGGAAATACGTGGGCGTCTTGGCCGAGCAGCCGATCCCGCTGAGCTTCGCCACCTGATGCGGCGGGATGTCCAGGCGGAAGAACGCTTCGATGATGGCCGCGGTGACGGAATCGTGGCCGCAGCCCGCGCACAGCGTGGACATGCTGCCCTCGTAGTCCCGGCGGGTGAGGCCGGCGGCGTTCACCTTGAGGCTGGGATGCCGGACCTTCGGCTTGGGGGTGCTCACGAGGCCTTCTCCGTGTCCAGGGACCTGACGTCGGGCGCGGGCTGCTGCAGGTGCGGCCGGATCTCGTCCGCCGCTTCACCCCCGGCCAGGGGCAATCCCCCGTAGCGACGCACGGACACGAGACGCCCCGGGTCGGCGCCGGCCTCGTTCACCAGGAGCTGCCGGAGCTGCGCGTCGCGATTCTGCTCGATGACGAACACCCGATCGTGCTCGGCCACGAAGGCCGCCACGTCGTCACCGAAGGGGAAGCCCCGCACACGCATGTAATCCAGGGCGTGCCCCTCGGCCTCCAGTCGGGCGCGGGCCTCCAGCACCCCCGCACGGCACCCGCCGATGGTGAGCAGGGCGTCGCGGGCTCCCGCCGTGCGCAGAACCTCGGGCGCCGGCACCTTGGACGCCGCCGAGCGCACCTTGCGGTCCAGCCGGTCCACGACCTCCATGTACGGCCCCGCGTCTTCGGTGTAGCGGGCGTGGGAGTCGTGGCCCGAGCCCCGGGTGAAGTAGGCGCCCTTCTCCGAGATCCCCGGGAGCGTCCGGTAGGGGATCTCGTCGCCGTCCACGTCCAGGTAGCGCGAGAACGAGGTCACCCGCTCCAGCGCCTCGGCGTCCAGCACCTTGCCCCGGTCCGGCTGGTAGGCGTCGTCCCAGGCCAGCGCCGGCACGACCCAGTCGTTCATGCCGATGTCCAGGTCCGAGACCACGAACACGGGGGTCTGAAAGCGCTCGGCCAGGTCGAAGGCCTGGACCGCGAACTCGAAGCACTCCCTGGGATTTCCGGGAAAGAGCGCGATGTGGCGGGTGTCGCCGTGCGACGCGTACACCACGGTCATGAGGTCGCCCTGCTGCGTGCGCGTGGGCATCCCCGTCGACGGGCCCGTGCGCTGAATGTCGAAGAAGACGCTGGGGATCTCGGTGTAGTACGCCAGCCCGATGAACTCGCCCATGAGGCTGATGCCGGGCCCGCTGGTGGCCGTGAAGGACCGGGCCCCGGCCCAGGCGGCCCCGATGACCATGCCCGCGGCGGCCAGCTCGTCTTCGGCCTGCAGGATGGCGAAGCGGTTGCGACCGGTGTCGGGATCACGGCGGCGCGCCTTGCAGAAGGCCGAAAAGGCGTCCACCAGCGAGGTCGACGGGGTGATGGGGTACCAGGCGGCAACGGTGGCGCCGGCGTAGACGCAGCCCAGCGCGGCGGCCGTGTTGCCGTCGATGAGGATGGCGTCGCCCAGCGCGTCCAGCCGCTTCAGCCGGGCGGGCAGCGGACACTCGAAGTGCTCCAGGGCGTAGTCGTAGCCCATCTGGAACGCCTCGAAGTTGGAGTCCAGGAGCGCCTTCTTGCGTCCGAACATCTCCTGGAGGAGCGTCTCCACCACCTGGACCTCGACCTCGAGCAGCGCCGCCAGCGCCCCGAGATAGCCCACGTTCTTCATGAGGATGCGCTCGCGGGAGCGTTCGAAGCGCTCCACGCACATGCGCGCCAGCGGAATCCCCAGGAAGGTGACGTCGGGGCGCCGCAGCCCCGGCTTGAGCTCCCAGGACGAGTCGTGCAGCACCCACCCTCCGTGGCGCACCTCGGCGATGTCCCGCTCGTAGGTCTGCGGGTTCATGGCCACGAACAGATCGAAGGCATCGGCCCGGCCCGTGTGCCCGGCCCCGTTGGCCCGGATCTCGTACCAGGTGGGCAGACCCTGGATGTTGGACGGGAACAGGTTCTTGCCCGACACGGGGATCCCCATGCGGAAGATGGCCTGCAGCAGGAGGGAGTTGGCGCTGGCGGAGCCCGTCCCGTTGACGGTCGCGATCTTGAGGGCGAAGTCGTTCAGGCCGGAGCGCGGCGCAGCGCCGTTCATGGCGGCGCCCGCCCCGGCCGCCATCTCAGGTTCTGGCATGTTGGGCTCGAGGGGGGTGAGTCTGCCCGGCATCCAGCCCGGCATAGGGAATCAGGAGCTCCGAGCGGCGCATGTCCCACGCGGCCGTGGGGCAGCGCTCGGCGCACAGGCCGCAGTGCACACACAGGTCCTCGTCCTTCACCATGACGCGGCCCGTCTGGCGCAGGTCTTCGGACACGAACAGCGGCTGCTGCAGGTTGTTGGCGGGCACCGTCAGGTCGCGTCGCAGGGCCGATTCCTCGGCCCGGGGCGTCATGGTGAGGCAGCTCAGCGGACACACGTCGATGCAGGCGTCACACTCGATGCAAAGGCCTGGCGTGAAATAGGTTTGGATGTCGCAGTTCAGACAGCGCTCGACCTCCTGGAGCGTCTGCTGGATATCGAAGCCGAGCTCGGCTTCCACGTCCAGGTCCTGGAGGCGCTGCTCCAGGTCGGCCATGCGCATGTTGGCCCGCTGGGCCTCGTCGTAGGCGTTGGAGTAGGTCCACTCCTTCAGCCCCATCTTCTGGCTGACCAGATTCATGCCGTACGGCGGGCGCTCCGTGAGAGGGCGCCCCTCGCAGTGCAGATGGATGGAGATGGCCGCCTGATGGCCGTGCTCCACGGCCCAGATGATGTTCTCTGGCCCCCAGGCCGCATCGCCGCCGCAGAAGACGTCGGGACGTGAGGTCTGGAAGGTGGTCTTGTCCACCACCGGCATGTCCCACTTGCCGAACTCGATGCCCAGATCGCGCTCGATCCAGGGAAAGGCGTTGTCCTGGCCGATGGCGAGAATCACGGCATCGCACGGGATCACGACGGTGTCGATGACCTCCTGGTGCAGGGTGCCGTCGTCGTCTTCCCACGAACGGTAGCGCTCGAACTCCATGCCCGTGAGCACGCCGTCCTCGACCACGTAGCGCGTGGGCGAGTGATCCTCGACGATCTCGATGCCCTCTCCCTCGGCGTCCTCGAGCTCCCAGGGCGAGGCCTTGAAGTAACCCCGGGGCTTGCGGGCCATGACCTTCACGTCGGTGCCGCCCAGACGCTTGGCCGTGCGGCAGCAGTCCATGGCCGTGTTGCCCACGCCGATGACCAGCACCCGGGGCTCGATGGAGTCTACGTGGCCGAAGGCCACCGATGCGAGCCAGTCGATGCCGATGTGGACTTGCTCGGTCTCCCAGCGACCCGGCAGGTCGAGCTCCTTGCCCTTGGGCGCGCCGGTGCCGATGAACACGGCGTCCCAGCCCTCGTCCAGGAGGGATCCCATGCTCTCCACCGGCGTGTTCAGGCGCAGGTCCAGGCCCATGTCCACGATGAGGCCGATCTCCTCCTCGAGGATCTTCGGCGGCAGGCGGAAGCGCGGGATGTTGCTCCACATGAGCCCACCGACGCGGTCCACCTTCTCGAAGACCGTGACCTCGTAGCCCAGCGGCAGGAGGTCGTTGGCCACGGTGAGCGAGGCGGGGCCGGCACCGATGCACGCGATGCGGCGGCCGTTCTTTTCTTCGGGGATCGCGGGCAGGCGCGCCTTGACCTCGTCGTTGTCCCGGAGGTCGGCCGCCACCCGCTTGAGGCGACAGATCGCCACCGGCTCGTCCTCCACCCTTCCCCGCCGGCACGCCGGCTCGCAGGGCCGGTCGCACGTCCGTCCGAGGATCGCCGGAAAGACGTTGGACTCCCGGTTGAGCATGTAGGCGTCGGTGTAGCGGCCCTGGGCGATGAGGCGGATGTAGCCGGGAACGTCGGTGTGGGCGGGACACGCCCATTGGCAGTCGACGACCCGGTGGAAATACTGCGGATCGGACTGGTCCGTGGGAGGAACAGGTCCAGACATGGGCAAGCCGGAGGAGGTGGAAGGAGGGTTCAGTGGGCCCGAGCGTCGAGCTCGTCCGGGGGACGGACCTGGGGATCCACCGAGAAGAGGGGACACATGTTGCCGGTGCAGCGGACGCCGTAGTCGAGGCACACGAGGGCCTCGGCGTCCTTCGGAGACGGCTTTCTACCGCGCTCGACAGGTGCCCGCAAAACCACCGGAACATTGCGGTCGCACGCGGAGCAGTAGCCCAGGCGAGCCATGGCTACCTCCCACGAAGAGAGTTGTGGCGCCCGCTCTCGGGCGCTCTCTGGCGACTCTATATGAAGCGGGTCCAGACCCGCGTCGTTTCCGATGCTCGGAGATGACCGAATCTAGGTTGAAGGCGGCGGTGTGGGAAAGGACCCGGGGGGAGGCTTGCGCATCCGTCGCGAGTGGGCGCATGCTGCCCGACGGGTTCATTTACAGGCGTAGAAGGGAGGCCGTTATGAGGGCGATGACCTCGAGGACCACGGGGATCGTAGCCGTGGTGTCGCTCGTCGCGTGCGGGGGACCCCGCACCGGTGACGAAGCGACGGAGCAGGTGCAGACCGAGCAGCACGGAGACACCACCATCGTCCGCACCATGGCCGGAAGCCGGTGGGACGCCCCCCGGCAACTGGTGATCGACCTCGAGATCGGGACCCTGGACGGCCCGGAGGAGACCATGTTCGGGCGCGTAGGCGCCCTGGCGGTGGATGGCTCCGGGGGCGTGTACGTCTACGACGGTCAGGCGCCGGCGATCCGCTACTTCGACGCTCAGGGCGATTTCGTGCGGCAGGTGGGCGGCGAAGGCGAGGGCCCCGGCGAGTACAAGGACGCGGTCCTGGGGATGGCAGTCCGCAGCGACGGACGCCTGGAGATCCGGGACGCGCGCAACGGGCGGGTGACGCTCTACGACCCCGACGGCTCCTTCTCCGACCAGTGGCTCGTGGCCAGCGGCCTCTTCACGAGCCAGGCCATGTTCGTGGACCGTCACGACCACACCTACCTCAAGATCCTGCAGGAGCAGCCCAGGCAGGGAGAAAACTGGAAGATCGGACTCCTGCACTACGACCCCGACGGCAACCTCGTGGATACGGTGCCCGACCCCTGGGTGCCGGATCCGCCTCCGGCGAACGGAGGTTCGCTCTCTCCCTCGAAGCAGTGGACCATGGGGCCCGACGGATCCATCATCGTCGGCGTCAACTCCAGCTATTCCTTCGAGGTCCGGCAGCCCGATGGTACGGTGCTCCGCGTGGAGCGATCGGTCCCCCTCCAGCCGGTGAGCGACGCCGAGCACGCGGCGTACGAGGAGCTGCGAGAGTACCTCATCCGGGAGCAGGGCCAGTTCATGACGACTCTGCCCGGCCCCACGGCCCACACCAAGCCCGCCTACCGGGGCCTCTTCCCCGGCGAGGACGGCACCGTGTGGGTCCGGCTCTACGGCCCCGTCCATCCCAAGCCCGACTACGTGCCTGCGGAGGAGGGCGAGAGACCCGTGTGGCCGTTCATCGAGGAGAGCCGCTTCGACGTCTTCGCCAGCGACGGCTCGTATCTGGGCGAGGTCCGCGTGCCGGCGGGTGTCAGCATCGCGGTGTTCGGTCTGGACGACCTGTGGGGCACCCGCCGGGGAGATCTCAGCGAGAGCTACGTCGTGCGCATGCACCTGGAGCCGCTGACGACAGTGGCGGACGAGGGGTAGCGGCGGCCGCCCGGCCCCACGCCGGCGGCATGGCGTCGCCCGCCGCCATGGCGCCCAGGAGGTCGCCCGCCTCCGGCGGCTGATGGCGATGTCGCTACGGTTCCACTGGAGCCCCCTTCAGCGGCGATTGGCCAATTCAACTCGCTCAGCGAGTCAACGTCGACAAAGGGCGCCGGATGCCAGCCTCGAATGGACGATTCAACTCGCTCAGCGAGTTCTATCGACCAACCGTTCCAAAACCACGCTCCAGTGGTAGGGTTTGACTCGGTGTCTCTCCCCGGCGCGCGGTTCACCCGCTCACGAGGACACAGATGGTCGCTGAGGCCGGAGTTCCCCGGTGCGGAGTAAGACCGGCGAGCCCTTCACCTTCAGGGTCTCGCCGCTACAGCCCGACGAAGTACGCGTCGTCGACTGGGTGATCGCTGACGCCGGACGTTTCAGGTGAAACGCGCGGATCGGACGAGGGGATGTCGTGATGGGCGTGGAGCGGCGACTCGTCGTTGGGACGGGGTGATGCGCGGCTGACGATCGCAGCTGCCGAGGGGGTGGCGTCCCGATCTCGGGACGGCCCGTGTGGGAAGAATCCCCACAGTGCACCACTCGGGTTACCCGACAGGGTCGAGGTTGTCGACAGAGAGAAACCCCATATACTCATGATGAACACCTAATTCATCCGACGGAGGGGCAGGACATGAACCTGGCAACGCGAGCACTCACGGTGGGGGCCCTGCTGTCGCTGAGCGCGCTGGCGGCGTGCGGCGGTGAGCAGAGCAACGCGGAGGGGGGCGGCACCACCGCCGGTGCCGCGACGGGGGCTGCGCAATCGGTCGAGATCACGCCCGCGGCGCGTGAGGAAGCCCAGAACATCTTCTCGACCCGATGCGCGGTCTGCCACGGCGCGGAGGGTCGTGGGGACGGCCCGGGCGGCGCCGGTCTCGACCCGAAACCGCGCAATTATCACGACCAGGCCTGGCAGGACAGCGTCCCGGACGAGGAGATCGAGAGAGCGATCATCTACGGCGGTGCCGCCGTGGGCCGAAGCCCCGCCATGGTGGGCAACCCCGACCTGGCGAGCAAGCCGGCGGTCGTGGCGGCGCTGAGGGAGATCATCCGGAACTTCGGGAAGCAGAAGTAGCGTCGCGGCTGCGGCGAACCAACACACCAAGGAGAGACCCATGATCGGGAATCACTGGACGAGCCGGACGGCCCGTCGGCTCCTGGCGGCGGCCGCGGCGGCGATGCTGGCCGCGTGCACCGGGCAGGGCGGCGACGGAGCCGGCGGTGCCTCGGTTCAAGACCTCATGAGGACCCGGAACCTCAGCGAAGCCGACGTCGTGGCGGCGCTCAAGACGTACACGCCGACCGGTCGCACCGACCCCTTCGTGATGTTCGCCTCGGGCGGCCACAGCGGTCAGGTGCTGGTGATCGGCGTCCCCTCGATGCGGATCCTCAAGTACATCGGCGTCTTCACGCCCGAGCCCTGGCAAGGCTACGGCTTCGACGACCAGACCCGGGAGCTCATGACCGCGAGCTCGCCGGCGGGCAAGTCCCTCACCTGGGGCGACAGCCACCATCCGGCGCTCAGCGAGACCAACGGCGACTACGACGGGCAGTTCCTCTTCATCAACGACAAGGCGAACGCCCGCATCGCGGTCGTCAGCCTGAAGGACTTCGTGACCACGCAGATCGTGCACTCACCGATCCTGGGCACGGACCACGGCGGCAGCTTCGTCACGCCCAACACCGAATACGTCATCGAGGGTGGGCAGTACCCGGTGCCGCTCGACGGCAGCTATCAACCCATCTCGAGCTTCGACGACACGTACCGCGGAGCGGTCATGTTCTGGAAGTTCGACCGCGACAGCGGCCGTATCGACCCTTCGCAGTCCTTTGCCCTGGAGCTGCCGCCCTACATGCAGGACCTCTCCGACGCGGGCAAGCTCGTGAGTGACGGCTGGGCGTTCATCAACTCGTTCGACACCGAGCGCGCGCACGGTGGCAACGCGGAGGGTCAGCCCCCGCTCGAGTCGGGCGCGTCGCAGAACGACATGGACTACCTGCACGTCATCAACTGGCGAAAGGCCGCCGACGTGGCCACCGAGCCCGGGAAGACGCGCACGATCCGCGGCGTGCGGGTGATCCCGCTCTCCACGGCGGTCGACGAGGGC
Organism: uncultured Gemmatimonadales bacterium; assembly: GCA_963809895.1. Taxonomy (GTDB): domain Bacteria; phylum Gemmatimonadota; class Gemmatimonadetes; order Longimicrobiales; family Gaopeijiaceae; genus Gaopeijia. Next base: position 1,025,733 of record CAWELD010000003.1, read on the forward strand.
CTGCTCTACTTCGTGCCCGAGCCCAAGAGCCCGCACGGTGTCGACGTGACCCCGGACGGACAGTACATGGCCATCTCGGGCAAGCTCGACACGCACGAGACGGTCTACTCGTGGGCCAAGATCAAGCAGGCGATCGACGACGGCGACTTCGAGGGCAACGACCCCTACGGCGTGCCGATCATCGGCTTCCAGACCGCGCTGCACGGCCAGGTCGAGCTCGGCCTGGGACCGCTCCACACCCAGTGGGACGACCAGGGCAACGGCTACACGTCGCTCTTCATCGAGTCGAAGATCGCGAAGTGGTCGCTGCAGGACATGGCGCTCGTGGAGAAGATCCCGGTGCACTACAACATCGGCCACCTCGCCACGCCCGAAGGCGACACCCAGCACCCGAAGGGCCAGTACGTGATCGCGCTCGACAAATGGTCGATCGACCGCTTCAACAACGTCGGGCCGCTCATGCCGCAGAACATGCAGCTAATCGACGCCAGCACATCGCCGATGCAAATGCTGTACGACCTGCCCATCGGCCTGGGTGAGCCGCACTACGCGCAGATCATCAGCGCGGACAAGCTCGATCCCCAGCAGATGTACAGCCCGGTCGGCGAGAACCAGGTCACGCACCAGCACGACCCCAACGCCGTGACGTCCGAAGCGGACGCTCGGGTGGAGCGCCACGGGCGCTCGGTGGACGTCTACATGACGGCGGTGCGCAGCCACTTCACGCCGGACCGCGTGGAGGTGAACCGGGGCGACACGGTGCACTTCCATCTGACCAACCTCGAGCAGACGCCGGACGCCACGCACGGGTTCGGCCTGGGCGAGTACGACGTGAACCTGAGCCTCGAGCCCGGGAAGACCGCCGACGTCACGATCGTGGCCGACAAGACCGGTGTCTTCCCCTACTACTGCACCGAGTTCTGCTCGGCGCTGCACCTCGAGATGATGGGCTACATGCTCGTCAAGCCATGACCACCGCCGTGCCGAGAAGCCACAGGATCGCCAGGATCGGCGTGGCCCTCGCGGTCGCGTGTGTGCTGATCGCGGCACGGCGAACCGGTACGTCTCCGGCGGCGCCCGACCGGTCTCCGGTCGCGGCGCCTGCCGGCGGCCATGAAGCGGCCTGCCCTGCCGACGGCGTGCGGGTCCCGGCCGACACCCCCCTTCAACCCCTCGTCGACTCCACGGCGGCCGGCACGGTGCTCTGCCTCGCGCCCGGCCACTACGAGGGCCCCCTCGAGATCCACAGGTCCCTCACGCTGCAGGGTCCGGCGACGGCGGTACTCGCCTCCGACGGCCAGGGCACCACGCTCCGCCTGCTGGCCGACAGCGCGGCGATCGAGGGATTCACGGTGGAAGGAAGCGGACGGCGCTACGACAAGATGGACGCGGCCGTCTACCTGAAGGGACGAGCCCTCACGGTCCGGAACCTCACGGTGCGGGACGCATTGTTCGGCATCGTGGTCGAGCAATCGGAAGGCGTGACCATCGCCGCCAACCAGGTGTTCGGCCTGGCGGATCTGCCGGTGGGCGTGCGCGGAGACGGCATCCGCCTCTGGGAGGTGCGCCACTCCCTGATCGTCGGGAACCACCTGGAGGACTCGAGAGACATCCTGGTGTGGTACTCGCCGGGCAACCGGATCACCCACAACACGGTGGTCGGCAGCCGGTACGCCACCCACTTCATGTACTCGGACGACTGCGTGGTGGACAGCGCCGACTACCGGCAGAACATCGTGGGCGTGTTCGTGATGTACTCGCGCGGTGTCACCCTCGTCGGCAACACCATCGCGGACAACGCCGTGGCCGACGGCATGGGGCTGGGCGTGAAGGAATCCGGCAATCTGACGGTGGTGGACAACCGCTTCGTCCACGACCACGACTGCCTCTACCTCGATACCTCCCCGTTCCGTAAGGGCGACACCGTGCTGGTGCACGGCAACACCTTCGCGCGCTGCGACGCGGCCGTGACGTTCCACTCGAGCGAGCGGCACAACACCTTCACGGACAACGCCTTCCAGGACAACCAGATCCACGTGGCCGTGGAGGGCCGCGGCACGGCGCGCGACGTGGTCTGGGAGGGCAACTACTTCGACGACTACCAGGGCTACGACCTGGACGGTGACGGGCGGGGTGACGTGGCCTACGAGCTACGCAGCCTCTCCGAGCAGCTCGTACAGGGCCATCCCCGCCTGGCGTTCTTCAGGGGGACCATCGCGCTCGCGTTGCTCGACGTGGCCGCGCGCGTGTTCCCCCTGCTTCAGCCCGAGACCCTTCTGGTGGACCCACAGCCTCGCATGGCCCCTCCGGGTGCCGTGTGAGCGGAGGCGAGAGAGGACGATGCGCGTAGAGCTGCGTGACGTGACCAAGCGCTTCGGGGGTGTGCGGGCGCTCGAGTCGGTCTCCCTGGACGTCGCCGCGGGCGACCGCGTCGCCCTGGTCGGCCCGAACGGGTCGGGCAAGTCGACGCTCGTGCGCGCCATCATGGGCATCGTACACTGCGAGGGCACCGTTCGACTGGACGGGCTCGATCCCTTCGAGCACCGCACCCGACTCGCCGCGCGCCTCGCCTACGTGCCGCAGATCGCCCCGCAGCTCGGCGCCACCGTGGGTGAGGTGGCCCGGGCCGTGGCGACACTGCGCGGCCTCGACCCGGCCGACATCCGAAGCACGGCCGCGGAGATCGATCTGGACCTGGATGCGCTCGGGCGGAGGCCGGTCCGCACGCTCTCCGGGGGAATGAAGCAGAAGCTGCTCATCAGCCTGGCGTTCGCGGCTCCAGTGTCCCTGCTGATCCTGGACGAGCCCACGGCCAGTCTGGACAAACAGGCCCGGGAGGCGTTCTTCCGGCTCTTCGAGGAACGCGCCGAGGGCGCCACCCTCCTGCTCTGTTCGCACCGGCTCGACGAGGTGCGTCGGCTGGTGGGCCGCGTGGCCGCCGTCGAAGACGGACGCCTGGTGCTGGACGCATCGGTGTCGGCGCCGGAAGTGGCCGAACGGCTCCACCACGGAGCGTGGTGGCAGGAGGTGCGCGACGTGGCCCGCCGGGAGAAGCCGAGGTTCCCCGACGAGCGGGCGCTGGCCGCCGGAGGGTACGCGTGAGCGCCCGGACGGCGGCGGCCGGGACACCGCTGGATGGCGCGGCCGTGCCGATTCCCGAGCGCTGGCAGCGCCTGGCCGCACTGGCTCGCCTCGAGCTCGGCGAGGTGCTGCGCTCGCGGTGGCTCCTGTTCTGCGCGGGGCTGTACGCCGCGCTCGCGGCGCTCTTCATCGTGGTCGGGCTGCGCGAGTCCGGCGTGATGGGCTTCACGGGCATGTCGCGCGTGCTGCTCTCGCTCAGCCATGCGCTGGTGGTCCTCCTGCCCCTGCTGGCGCTGACCGGGACCGGGCAGGTGGTGAGTCGGGCGCGTCGGGACGGCACCCTGGAGCTTCTGTTCAGCCAGCCGGTCACGCGCGCGGACTACTTCGGCGCGGTCACCATGGTGCGCTACGGCGCCCTCTTCGTGCCGCTGCTCGTGCTGATGCCCACCCTGGCCGTCGTCGGATCGCTCGTGTTCGGGCAACCGGTGCCCTGGGCCTTCCTGGCCCGCGCGCTCACGGTCAGCGCCGCCCTGCTCTGGAGCTTCACGGGCATCGGGCTCGCCATCTCCACCCGGGTGAGCGAGCCCGATCGCGCCATGATGTACCTGCTCCTCGCATGGGTGCTGGGCGTGGCCCTGCTCGATTTCGGGCTCGTGGGGCTGATGCTGCAGTGGGACCTGCCGGCTGCCGCCGTGTTCGCGCTGGCCGGCCTCAACCCGGTGGAGATGGCCCGCCTGGCGCTGCTCTCGGGGGCCGAACCCTCGCTCGGTACGCTGGGACCGGTAGGATTCTGGATGTCTGGCCGCCTCGGTTCAGCATGGCTCTTCGCGGCCGGTGTGCTCTGGCCGCTGCTGGTCGGCTCGGGCGCATGGTGGATGGCCCGGCGGCGGCTGTCGACGGGCGATCTGGTGTGACGACGAAGACCTGGACGGATGCGGCGAACGACGGGCCTCGATACGGGCCCATGGAGGGATAGAACGGTGACGCTGGAAAACAAACTGCGGCCCCTGGTGGACCGCTTCGAGGAGTTCCTGGACGAGCCGATCCGGTTTCGCAGCCGGATCCTGCTGGCGCTGTTGGTGATTCCGCTCGTGCTCAGCTTCACGCAGCCGCTCTGGCGCATCAGCATGGAGGCGCCACAGTACCCACAGGGGCTGCACATGGACGTGTACGCCTACAAGCTGAGCGGCGGGCACGACGGGCACGACATCGCCGAGATCAACGAGCTCAACCACTACATCGGGATGCGCAGGATCGAGCGGGCCCAGTTCCAGGACCTGGACTGGATCCCGTTCGCGCTCGGGCTCCTGACCATCCTCACGCTGAGGGCCGCCGCCATCGGCAAGGTGCGCTCGCTCATCGACCTGAGCGTGATGACGCTCTACATCGGCGCGTTCTCCATGGCCCGCTTCGTCTACAAGCTCTGGGTGTTCGGCCACGACCTCGATCCGCGCGCGCCCGTGAACATCAAGCCCTTCATGCCAGTGGTGGTGGGCACGAAACAGGTCGCCAACTTCACTACCCACTCCTGGCCGAACTGGGGCACGGCGCTCATGTCGACCTTTGCGGTGGGCGTCCTGGGGATCGCGGTCTGGCACTGCTGGGTGGGCTACCGGGAGGCCTGGGTAAAACGGTAGCCCGAGCCACCGAGGCAGGCGCCGGCAGGGTGACCCGAGCGCCGCTCGCCTACGTGCGCCAGGCTATGGAGGCCACCGCGTAGTGCAGCCAGGCGAAGTTGTACACGGATTCGACATCGGCGCCACCTTCCACCGTGCGGTAGCCCGCTCGGACCGACCACCGACGGCCCAGGTCGTAGCCCAGCTTCAGTGACGCGTCGATGGCACGCCCCGGCCCACCCGCGAGGCCGTCGGCGTCGAGGGAGAGGCGCCATCGCGTGCCGAAGCGCCGATCCCCCGCCAGATGGAGCAGAGGCACGAAGCCGACATCGTCCTTTCGACTGCGCGTGGAGCTCTGAGCCAAGGCGATCGACGCGTCCCGCACCTTGGCCGTGAATCCGACCCAGGCCGCCGATCGCTCGCTCGAATGGAAGCGCCACCGGTACGACGCGCGGTAGGAGTTGAAGGTATAGGTGGCTTCGACCGGCACGCTTCCGACGTACCTCTGCCCCGCGAAATCGACCGGCCGGGACAGCGTACCGCGCTCCGTCACCGACAGGGGCGCGTACAGCAGGCGCACCTCGTGGCGTTCCGACAGGTGCCACGTCAGGTAGATCCGGCCGACCGCCCACGGGCCGGCGCCCACGAGGTCCGAGAGCGAGAACCGGGTGGCAGTGCCGTCGTTGGGGATCTCGACGTCGTTGCGGGTCTGCCAGGCCAGCCCACCCTCCACCTCGAGCGACAACGAGAACGTCTGAGCGGCGACCACCCCCGGAAGGAACGCCCACATCAGGCCCAGCCCCACGGCACCGCGGAAGCCGCTCAGCCATGCTCTCACAAGGGCCTCCGGTTCCTTCGCAAGTTATTCGGACAACAAGATAATGTCCCCGGCAGGACTCGAACCTGCGGCCTACTGCTTAGGAGGCAGTCGCTCTATCCACCTGAGCTACGGGGACGGATGCTATGAACACGTCTAGCGCAATTACCTCGATTCCTGGCACGATTTGAGCTGTAGAACTCCGTGCGCTGCTGGGGCGCATATCGGGCACAAGCGCTGGCCAGCTTCACTCCGAGTCCCTCTCGACCTCGTCCACGAGGTCCCGCGATCTGACCGTGTAGCCCTCGACCACGCAGATCCTGATGTCCGGACGCACGTTCATCGGCGGGAGCTGATCGGAAGCCCATCGTACAAAGGCACCCGGCTCAAGTCCATTGGAGACGGCGGCCGGAACTCCGAGCGTCAGACGGTACCTGCGTAGCGGCACGGGTCGGACCTCCCCGTCCTGAGGGTCCACAGGGTCCTGAAGGGGAACGCGAGGGAATCTCTCATACCTTCCCCCCGTCGGGAACCCCCAGTGGCCTATTCCACTGCTCGCGACCGACCCCATCTCCTACTGACGCGCATCTGCAAGAACCCGAGGACGGCGAGGTCGCCTCTCGTCGAAGGGCAATCCGAGGACTGTGGGTGGTGGTCGGTCACCTGTTTCCCCTGCCCGAGGACTGCGAAAGCTCCGCCTTCCGCGCCGCCAAGCGGGTGACCGATGGATGTCGCGACCAAGACACTGTGGCGATCGGCGCAGACCGGCCTGAGCGGCTCGAGGGCCCTGCGATGTGGAGGGTGCGAGGGACTAGCCAACGGGCAGATCCCGAGCCTCGAATGACACGAGCCTGGCAAGGCCGCAAAGCCTTGCGGGCTCGTCTCAATCCAGAGCGGGCGACCGCGCTCAAACCTGCGACCCGCAGCATATGCTTGCGGGAATCCTGCCTCGGCAGTAGATAGCGGATAGGCTGGCCTATCCCACGGTGGCGGCAGCGCACCCATCATGATCGTACCCCACGACGGCGACGTGGACCTCTTCGAGCAGTTCTACCGGGACTGGTGGGAGAAGGTGAGGAGCACGGCGAGGACCTTGCTCGGGTCGGATGACGAGGCGCAGAATGCGGCACAACGCGTATTCGCACGCGTCTGGCGCACCGGTGCATGGAGGACCATCGAACGGCCTGGGGACTTCTTCCACAGGGCGGCCGTGAACGAGGCCTTGAGCATACAGCGGCGGCAGACGCGAGCCGACAAGTTCAGCCGTCAACTCGCCAGGGTGGATCCTCTCGTTCCCGAGAGTCCCGACGCGCCGCTGATCCGTCACGAGCGACGCGCGATACTCGAACAGATGATCGAGCGATTGCCCCACCGCTGTGGTATCATCTGCCGACTCGTGTACCTGCACGAGTTGACGCACAGCGAGGCGGCGCGCGCGCTGGGGATATCTGTAGGCGCCGTCGAGAAACAAGTGGCTCGGGCCCGCCGCAGCCTTCGGAGCCTGGCCGGAGAACCGCGTGATGCTGTGTCACCTATTGAGGTCGGGGGGGGGGGTGGAGGGGGTTCGCACGTCTCATAGGGTGAACTGCGGATCACGAATGTGTCCGCGCTTGGCCCCCATGGAGAGCGTGTGGGATCGTGGGGCGCCACCACCCTGTCCCTGTCGATGGAGGGATCCGATGAACATCCTCAAGTCCGCTCGTGTGAGACTTCTCCTCGTCGCGAACGCGATCGCCTTTGCGTTCATGTTCGCCAGCGCCGCATCAGTGCGAGCCGACGGCGAAGGATGGGAGACCTTCTGTCCGCCGACGGTCGAGGGGTGCGACTGTGGCCCGGAGATACCCTTCTCCCCGGCTGGCTGTTACGACAACGGTGGGGATATCATCCTCTGCTCGTCGAACGCGTACTGCACCAACCCTGAATAGCCGAGGAACGCGTGGCACCCCGCGAGAGTGGGGTGCCACGCACGGCAACCCGCCCATCTTCGCGCGGCGGGGAAGCGCGCGACCAGTCACCAGCCCCCGGTGTCCGATCGGCTCTGGCAAGTCCGAAGAGCACGTTGGACTCCGCAGTCGCTATCGGAGGCCATGCCCAATGCCCGTCTCGAAATGCACCGTCTCGCTCGCGCTGCTGGGCTGTCTGGCCGGTGGCGTCATGGGCGGGTGTGCGGACGTCGACCCACCGTCCGCGGCCATCGTGACAACAGACACGATCAACCGTGTCGTTCACGTGGCCAACCACGGGAGCGGGGCATGGACTCCTGAGACGGCCTGGCGGGTGCGCGAGGTCTTCCGCCTGGGTGGCAGAGCGGAGCCGGCTGAACAGCTCTTCACGAGCCAACTCCTGGGCGCGGGTATCGGTCCTCGCGGAGATGTCTACGTGCTCGACCATCTGGCCGGCTTCATCTCGGTCTTTGGGGTAGATGGTCGGCTGATTCGAACCATCGGGCGGCGCGGCAGGGGGCCCTCCGACCTGGCCGCACCTACGGGTTTCACGTGGAGTGACGACGGGCATCTGTGGGTGTCCGATCCCGGAAACCGGAAGTACGCCGTGTTCGACACCACGGGAGCCCTGGTCGGCACCCACCTGCGCTCGGTTCAGGGATATCCCAGACGCCAGTACCCGTTGGTGTACGATTCGCAGGTTGGAATCATCGATGAGGCTGCCTGGAGGGGGAGCCTGGTCCTCCTCCGGACCACCGTCGACGGGGAAGTCCACGACACGCTGATGATCATCGACCGCACCGGAAGCCCGTCTCAGGCGATGATGGATGCCTATGCACGGCTTCGCGGCCGTCCCGGGCCAGAGCTTGCGCGGGTAAATCAGTTCTACTCAAACCGAATGAAATGGGCGCTCGACCCCTCTGGAGGAATCTGGACAGGCTCACCAGCGGAACTCCGCTTCGTCAAGCGTGGCTGGAATGGTGACACGCTTCTGGTGGTCACGGCGGACCATCGAGACGCAGAGCTCACGCCCGAAGATGAGCAGTTGATCTCGACTGCCATGCGCCAGGGCGACCTCACTCGTGACGAGATCAATCCGATCCGCCCACTCTTTCAGGCACTTCACGTGATCGAAGGCGGCTATCTGCTCGTGCAATTGGTGGATACGCCTGGCGTCGCTTCGCCTCGTTTTGACGTCTACGATCCGGCGGGCCGCTACCTTGGCGAATTGGACCTCGGATTCGCCCCCGACCGTTTGGGGACTCTGGGGGGTCGCGGCGACCTGATCGTCGCGCCGATGCTCGGAGACCTTGATGTGCCCTACGTCGTGGGCGTCGAAGTGATCCGTCCTTCTGCGGGGGCGTCCGGTCGCCCATGACTCACTCCACGAGGAGCCACCGCAACTGGACCGAACGGCTTACCACTGTTCTTCTGGGCGTCAGCCTCGTCGCGGTCGTAGCCGTGTGGGTCGCCCGCCGGCCGGTGCGACCGCGGGTCATCCCGCCGATGGCCGTGTACAGTTCTGCCGTTTCCGATAGCGTCTGGGACGCGCTTGTCCAAGGCGGCCATACGACTGGAGATCGGGATGCGAGCGACACCTTGGTCGTCTTCTCCGACTACGAATGTCCGATCTGCAGGGCGGTAGCTCCGCGGCTCGACAGCCTACTGCTTCTACGGCCTCACCTCGCCGTCCTGCATCGCCACTTTCCCCTTCCAACCCATCCTCATGCGTTCGAGGAAGCACTCGCTGTTGAGTGTGCCGGTCGATTGGGCAAGCTCGCTGAAGGCCAGAAGGCCATGTACGCCAGGGGCGGCACTGCGGTAGATCCGACGGATGTGGCCAGGCAGTTGGGGATTGCGTGGGCTAGCTTCGACGAGTGCTGGCAAGGGGCGGACGCGCGCTCAGCTGTGGAGGCTGACTTTGCTCTCGCCATCGACCTGGCGCTGCCCGGCACCCCAAGCGTCTTCTTCTCGGGGCAGCGCTGGAGTCACTTCCCGGATCTTCAGCAGCTCCTCCAGTTGACCGAACCGGCAGGATGAGGGCAAGCGGGCTCGAGAGGATCCGCCGGCGCTCGCGTTGCGTGCTCTCCGCCGCCACGCAGGACCTCCTCGGCCAGGCTGAGGGCCGGGTGGCTTCCGAGCTTCTGGCGCCGGTGCGTGGGGGCACCGAATCTGTCGCAAGTTGTGAAACCGAACGAAACGCCCCGGAACGACAATAGCCCCGGGACGTGGCTTGTTGCAGCGATGTCTTGGGATGTGGCGGAACGCCGGCGCCTCAGGCCTACAGCACCCACTTCACCACCAGGAATCCCAACACGAGCAGGATCCCGAAGGCGATGCTCAGCAGGTTGAACCAGCGATCGATGAAGGCCGCGATGGGCTTGCCGTAGCGGTGAATGAGCCCGGCCACGACGAAGAAGCGCAGACCGCGGCTCACGATGCTCGCCACGAAGAACACCGGAAAGGAGATGGCGAACACGCCCGACGACAGCGTGAACACCTTGTACGGGATCGGGGTGAGCCCGGCCAGGAAGACGGCCCAGAAATCGTACTTCGTGTAGAGGCTACCCACCGTGGCGAACGACTCCGGTGTCACGCCGGGCACATGGGCGAAGAACCATTCGCCCACGACGCTCCAGGCGCCCGCCCCGAGCCAGTAGCCCACGATGCCGCCCAGCACCGACGCGCCCGTGGCCACCGCGGCGAAACGGAACGACCGCTTGGGCTTGCCCAGGCACAGGGCCATGAGAAGCGGATCGGGCGGGATGGGAAAGACCGACGACTCGGCCACCGACAGCAGGAAGAGCGCCGGCGCTCCGTAGGGTGTATCGGCCCAGTGCAGGACCCAGTCGTAGAGCCGCCTCAGGAACCCTGGCCTGCGCTCCCGGGCGTGGGTGGTGGCCGCGGCGTCGGTCACTCGCCGGGCTCCGGATGGAACGCGAATCGCCCCAGCAGGGGCACGAAGCGGCACTCGCCCTCGAGGGGCTCCTCGGTGACGATGCCCTCCTGCTTGCGCGCCAGGATCAGCTCCTGCCGCTCGCGGGTGCCCACGGGGATGAGGAGTCGCCCGCCCTCGGCGAGCTGATCGGTGAGCGCCGGTGGAATCGACGGCGACGCGGCGGACACCACGATGACATCGAAGGGCGCGTACTTGCGCCAGCCGATGGTCCCGTCCCCCACCATGAGCGCGGCGTTGCGGATCTCCAACTCGTCCAGCGCCTTGCGAGCGCGGGCCGACAGCTCGCGCACCCGCTCCACCGAGTACACGCGGTCGGCGGTGCGAGCGAGCAGCGCGGTCAGGAACCCGCTCCCGGTTCCGATCTCCAGCACCTTCTCGTCACGCTGGGGCTCGAGCACCGAGAGGTAGTACGCCTGCAGCGAGGGCTGCGACGCGGTCTGGCCGAAGCCGATGGGCACGGGCGCGTCCTCGTACGCCCGGGGCCAGACGCCCTCGGGCAGGAAGAGGTGGCGCGGCACCTCGTCGAAGAGGCGCAGGATCTCGAGATCGTCGATCCCCCGCTCGCGGATTTCCTCGATGAGCCGGCGGCGCTGGCCCACGAAGCGGTTGCCTCCGGGAATGTCCAGCGGCGTCATCCGAGGTCCAGCCCCCAGCCACGGATGCTCTCCATGAGCTGGTAGTTGGTGAGATCCAGATGCAGCGGGGTCACCGAGATGAAGCCCTCTTCCACAGCGCGGAAATCCGAGTCCGAGGGGCCGCTCCACGCCGTCGAGCCGCCGCCGATCCAGAAGTACTCGCGTCCCGAGGGATCCTTGGCCCGGGTCAACGAATCCCGATACCGCCGCCGACCCAGCGAAGTCACGCGCACCCCCTTCACGTCGCCCGCCGGCACCGCCGGCAGGTTCACGCTCAACAGCGTGTTCTCGGGGAATTCCCCCTGGTCCAGGAGCGAGCGCAGGAGGCTGGTGATCACCGGCTCCCAGCCCTCCAGCTCTTCGTGGTGATCCCCGGTGTAGGACAGGGCGATGGAGGGAATCCCCAGGACCGTGGCCTCCATGGCCGCGGCCACCGTGCCCGAATAGAGCACGTCCTCGCCCATGTTGGATCCATGGTTGATGCCCGACAGCACCACGTCGGGCCGGCCGTCGAGAAGCTCGCCCAGCGCCAGGATCACGCAGTCAGTGGGGGTGCCGTCGACGAACATGGTGCCGTCGGCGGCACGGCGCGCGCGTAGCGGATGATGCAGCGTCAGGGAATGACTCGTGGCGCTCTGTTCCCGGTCCGGCGCCACGATGGTCACGTCGCCCAGCTCGCGAGCCGCGCGCGCCAGCACGCTCAGCCCCTGGGCCAGGTAGCCGTCGTCGTTGGTACAGAGGATCTGCATGGGTGCGGCTAGTCGTCGTCTTCGGCGGGGGGCACGGTCAGCAGCTCCATGAGGGACTGCAATTCCGACTTCATGGTGGCCAGGAACTCGGGCTCCAGCACCACCTGGCGCTCCTCTTCCAGGTCCCCCTCGCGGCGCAGGTCCAGGAGCCGCTGACGGGCGCCCTCGATGGTGAATTTCTCGTCGTAGAGCAGGTGCTTCACCAGCAGCACGACCTCGATGTCCTTGGGTCGATACACCCGGTTGCCCGCCCGGTTCTTGTTGGGGTGCAGGACCTCGAACTGGGTCTCCCAGTAGCGCAGGACGTGAGGCTTGAGGCCCGTGAGATCGCACACCTCGCCGATGGAGTAGTAGGCCTTGCGTGCGATGGGCTCAGCCAGGCCCGCGTCGTCCAGATCCATCTGCGTCATGACCATTCCTCCGGCTTGGGCTCCCGGGACATCAGGTTCTCCAGCGCCTCTCTGGGCCGTCGGCCCTCCGACAGCATGGCGTGGACCTCCGCGGTGATGGGCATCTCCACTCCGTGGCGGGCGGCGAGCTCGCGCACCGCCTGGGTCGTCTTCACGCCTTCGGCCACGGCCCGCATGTCGTGCAGGATCTCGTCCAGCGTCTCACCCTGGCCCAGCCGAAATCCCACGGTACGGTTGCGGCTCAATTCGCCGGTGCAGGTGAGCACCAGGTCGCCCATGCCCGCCAGCCCCGAGAAGGTCTCCCTGCGGGCGCCCATGGCGATGCCCAGACGGGTGATCTCCGCCAGGCCCCGTGTGATGAGCGCAGCCCGGGTATTGTGGCCGAAGCCCAGGCCCGCCGCCACACCGGCGGCCAACGCGATCACGTTCTTGAGGGCTCCCCCCAGCTCCACGCCGATCACGTCGGGGTTCGTGTAGACCCGGAAGAAGCGGTTCTGGAAGGCCGCTTGCACCTGACGGGCCGCGTCCGGATCGTGGCTGGCGGCCACCACGGCGGTGGGCAGCTCGCGCGCCACCTCCACGGCGAAGCTCGGCCCCGAGATGACGCTGAAGCGCGCCATCTGGTCCGGCGACAGGAACTCCTCCATGACCTGATCCATGCGGCGGAGCGACCGGATCTCGATCCCCTTCGATGCGCTCAGCACCAGGGCGTCGTCACGCACATGGGGCATGGCCCGGGCCGCCACGTCGGCCACGAACTGGGCCGGCACCACGGACACCACCAGCTCGGCGGGCGCCACGGCCTCGGCGAGATCGTCGGTAGCGTGCAGGTCCGGCAGGTCCACGTCGGGCAGATAGATGTCGTTGCGGTGACGCGCGAGCACCGAGCGCACCACCTCCGCCTCCAATGCCCACAGCGTGACCTCGTGGCCGTTCTTGGCCAGGACGCTGGCCAGGGCCGTCCCCCAGCTTCCCGCTCCCACCACCGCCGTACGCATGCCGCTCACGAGCTCGCCCTCCCGAATCGATTCTCCTCACCCCGCAGCAGACGTCTCACGTTGGCCCGGTGCGCCCAGACCACGAACAGCGCCAGCGCCACGGTGAACCAGATCAGCGCCCGCCCTCCCGCGTGGGGCGTGAAGATCACCGCCACCGGCAGTGCCACGGCCGCCGCGATGGAGCCCAGCGACACGATGCGCGTCGTGAGCACCAGCGCGACGAAGACCACGAATCCCACCAGCACGGCCCACGGCGCCAGCGCCAGGAAGACCCCGGCGCTCGTGGCCACGCCCTTGCCTCCCCGGAAGCGAACCCACACGGAGAACACGTGGCCGACGATGGCTGCGGTCCCGAAGGCCAGGGTCCATCCGAAGGTCGGCTTCACCAGGAGCGAGGCGAACAGCCAGGTGGGCAACCACCCTTTGAACACGTCGAAGAGCATGACGGGCAGCGCCGCCTTCCAGCCCAGCTCCCGGAAGGTGTTGGTGGCGCCCAGGTTGCCGCTCCCGCGGGTCCTCAGATCGACCCCGTAGACCCCCCTCCCCACCAGGTAGCTCGTGGGCACGGCGCCCAGGAGATACGACACGGCCAGGAGGAGGACCGGGTTCACGAAGAGCTCGACTCCCGCAGAAAGATCCGAAGCGGGGTCCCCGAGAAGCCCCACCGCTTCCGGAAGGTGTTGTGGATGTAGCGAATGTAGTGATCCGGCACCGCCTTCGGGAAGTTCGAGAACACCACGAAGGTGGGCGGCGCCACCGAGACCTGGGTCGCGTAGCGTAGCTTCACCTGCCGGCCACGCGAGTGGGGCGGCGGCTGGTGAGCCACCACCTCCGCCAAGGCCTCGTTGACCTCGTGGGTCTCCACCCGCCGATGCCGCTGATCCTGCACCTCGAGCACCAGGTCCAGCGCCTTGCGCACCCGCTGGCCGGTGAGCGCCGAGGCGAACAGGAAGGGCACCCACTGCAGGAAGGGCGCCCGATCGACCGCGGCCCTCACGAAGGCCCCCGCCGTGGCTTCGTCCTTCTCCACCAGGTCCCACTTGTTGACCACCACCACGAGGCCCGCCCCGGCCTCCCAGGCGTGCTCCATGACGCGCAGGTCCTGCACGGTGATGCCCTCGGTGGCGTCCACGAGGGTCAGACACACGTCGGCCTCGCGCACCACGCGATCGGTACGGAGCGCGCTGTAGTACTCCAGCGAGTCCTTCACCTTCGACTGCCGACGGAGGCCCGCCGTGTCCACGAAGACCAGCGAACGGCCGTGGTAGGTCATGAGCGAGTCCACCGGGTCGCGCGTGGTGCCCGCGATCTCGCTCACCACGACCCGCTCCTCGCCGAACAGCCGGTTCACCAGCGACGACTTGCCCACGTTGGGCTTTCCCACGACCGCCACACGGATCGTCGACGGATCGGGCTCCTCCACCGGCCCCTCGGGCAGCTCCGCCACGATGCGGTCCAGCAGGTCGCCCGAGCCCTTGCCCGACGCCGCGCTCACCGGCTGCGGCTCGCCCAGGCCCAGCTCCCAGAACTCGTGGTGCGCGAGCTCCCGGGGCAGGTTGTCCTGCTTGTTCACCGCCAGCACCACGGGCTTGTCGGCCCGGCGCAGGATGTCGGCCAGGCGGGCGTCCAGCGGGTGGAGGCCCTGCTTGCCGTCCACCACGAGCACCAGGACGTCGGCCTCCTGGATCGCCATGAGGGCCTGCTCGCGCACGGCCCGGTCCAGGGGCACGTCCGAGTCCTCGATGACGCCCCCGGTGTCCACGATGAAGAACTGCCGCCCCGCCCAGTCGGCACGGGCGAAGTTGCGGTCGCGGGTCACGCCGGGACGGTCGTCGACGATGGCCACCCGGCTCCCGAGCACGCGGTTGAACAGGGTGGACTTGCCCACGTTGGGGCGGCCTACCACGGCCACGACGGGTAGCGTCACAGTTCCTCGAGGGCCGAGGCCACGGTGTAGCCGGGCAGCACGCGGGCCGGCGCCAACGACGCCACCACCTCGGCCAGCGGCATGGAGTCGATGAACATGTCGTCGGCGTTGAGCGCCTCCGCGGGCAGGAGCACCACGTCACCCTCCCGCAGGTCCTCCGACAGCGCGCGCACGAAATCGGACCCGGCCAGTAGACCCGCCACCGACACGGTGTCGCCGAAGAATCCGTTGGCGACCTGAACCACGTCCACCCGGGCGCCCGTGGCCTCGGCCAGCGCCCCGGCACGCTCCCGGAAGAAGGGCGCCATGGACGAGCCGGTGGCCAGCCGGAGCCTGCGCCCGTGCAGCGCAGGCAGCTCCGGCAGCGTGGCGTCAAGATCGTCCAGCAGGGCCCGGACCGCTCCCACGCCGTTCTCCGTCAGGCTCCCGTCGTCGTAGTAGTCCGGCTGGGGCAGCTCACGCCCCGCGATCAGGAACATCTCGTCGGCGGCGTAGGCCCAGCCCTCGCCCCGCTCCTCCAGCGCCCGGGCTCGGGCCCGCTCCACCTGCGCGATGGCCTGCTCCGCCTCGGCGGGCGTCAGCAGACGCACCGGACGGTCCAGGTTGTAGCGGGTGAGCCCCACCGGCACCACGGACAGGCTCCGCACGGCGGATCCCACGCTCCACAGGTCGTCGATGGTGCGGTCCAGGTGCGGGCCGTCGTTCCATTCCGGGCACAGGACGATCTGCGTGTGCACGTCCATGCCGTGCTCGGCGAAGGTGCGCAGATGCTCCATGATCAGCCCCGCGCGCTCGTTCACCAGCAGGCGCCTGCGCACCTCGGGCTCGGTGGCGTGCACGCTCACGTACAGCGGCGAGATGCGCTGATCGATGAGGCGCTGGATCCCCTTGGGCCCCAGGTTGGTGAGGGTGACGTAGCTTCCGTAGGTGAAGGACAGCCGGAAGTCGTCGTCCCGGAGCCACAGCGACTGGCGCACGCCCTGGGGATTGCCGTCGATGAAGCAGAACACGCACTTGTTGGCGCATTCGCGGATGGTGTCGGGGGCCGGTACGATGCCCAGGCCCTCTCCCGGATCCCGGGCGATGTCGTACACCACGGCATCGCCTTCGGGCGTCACGGTCTCGAGCTCGAGATCGGGCTCGGCCAGAAGGAAGGTCAGATCGATATTGTCGCGCACGCGCTGGCCGTTGATACGGATGATGCGCGTGCCGATCTCGAGCTGCAGCTCTTCGGCGATGCTGCCGCCTTCGATCTCGGCGATGCGGACCACGAACCCTCCTTCGACGAACGTTCCTGCAGAGCTGATAAAGCTAACCGAACCGGGCATTTGCCTCAATTCATCGAGACACCGCTGGAACCCTCCCACCCCGCCTCGCGTAGATCGAACGGACGGACCGGGACACCCCCGGTGAGCACGACTCCAGGAGCGAGGAAGCCTGTGCGCGGACGGGCGGCCCTCACGGGCTTGGTAGGGGTTGCGGCGGTGGTGATGGTGGGGATGCTCGCGTCGTGCGAGGAGGTGGAGCAGTTCCGCGACCGACGCCGGCCCGCCACGCCCCACGAGGCCTATCTGCGGGGACTCCGGGACGCCGGTCTCGCATCCACCGCGCTGGCCCGCGCATGGATCGACCAGTCGGTGGCCGCCGTCCGTGATCCGCTCCCCGTGGAGCTCCCCTTCCAGGAGGAGGGGTTCATCCCTCCCGAGGATCCCACGGCCGTGGGCTACCGGTTCCACCTGCGGCGCGGGCAGATGCTCACCGTCGCCCTGGACGTGGAGAGCCCCGACTCGACCCGGGTGTTCCTGGACTTCTTTCGCCTGCCCGAGGATCCGGCGGATCCACCCCGGCCCGTGCCCGGCGTGGACACCACCGCCACCGGCATGACCTACGAGCCGCCCCGCGCCGGCGACTTCGTCGTGCGGGTGCAGCCCGAGCTCCTGCGCGGCGGCCGCTATCGGCTGAGCCTGTCCCTGGACCCGGCCATGGCGTTTCCGGTGCAGGGCCGGGACACCCGCGCGGTGGGGAGCGTCTTCGGCGACCCCCGCGACGCCGGCGCCCGCGCCCATCACGGCGTCGACATCTTCGCTCCCCGGGGGACCCCGGCGCTGGCCTCGGCGGCGGGGCGTGTGAATCGGGTGAACGTCACCAACCTGGGCGGCAAGGTGGTCTGGCTCCGGGATTCCCGACTCAACCGCAACATCTACTACGCGCACCTGGACTCGCAGGTGGTGCACGACGGGCAGATGGTGGAGGTGGGCGATACCCTGGGATTCGTGGGCAACACCGGGAACGCCCGCACGACGCCGCCCCATCTCCACTACGGCATCTACATCCGACGCGAAGGTCCCGTGGATCCCCTTCCCTATCTGCGGCGCCCCTCGGGCCGCATGCCGTCGCTGCCGTCTGACCCTGCGGTACTGGGAGCCAGCCTGCGCACGCGCGCCGAGGTGGACGTGCATCGGGGCCCGGAGCGGGACAGCCCGTTGGTGGCGTCGCTGGGCGCCCACGCGCCGGTACGGGTGCTCGGCGGAACGGGAGGACGCTTTCGGGTGCGGCTACCCGGCGGCGGATCGGGCTACCTGGACGCCCGTCTCACGGAGCCGGCGGAGTCGCCCGTGGACCGGGCCACCGCCGCCTCGGGGGGAATGCAGCGCTGATTCAGCCGGCTTGGCGCGGCGGGAACAGACCTTTCTGGAAGTGCGAGCCGTTCACCAGCCCCGGATAGGCGCGGGGGGCGCGACCGCTGGTGGTCTCCATGAAGGAGACCGCGACGACGAACGAAATCCCCAGGACGATGAAGAAGAGCACCAGCAGCTCGCCGGGGTGCTTTTCGGTCAGACGGCTCATGCCTCGAACTCCGTGGTCGTGGTTCTTGCCGTTCCGACGCTAGCGACGCGACCGGCGGGGATCAAGTCCGCAGCCGTTGGATGTCGTCCTCGCGGCCCAGCACGATGAGGCGGTCCCCCGCCTGAAGCACCGTGTCGGGACCCGGCACCACGTCGTGGGCCTTGGGTTCCCCGGCCTCGTGGGGCCGGCGAATGAGGAGCACCTGAACCCCGAAGCGGGCCCGCACCGCGAGCTTCTCCAGCGTCTGACCCAGGAAGCCCACCGGCGCGTCGATCTCCGCCATGCGGTAGTCGTCACCCAGGCTCATCTCCTGCGTGCGCGCGCCCCGGAGCCCGCTGCCGATGCCCGCCACCATGTCCCGCTTGGTGAGCTCACGGTTGTAGGCCTCGATCACCTTCCGCCGCGTCACCACGCCCAGGAGCTTGCTCGTGAGCGGGTCCACCACCGGCAGCTCCTCGGGATGCCGCTCGGCGAACAGCCGCATCACCGAGTCCAGGCGCTGCTCGGGGGTCAGGGCCGTGGTATCCTCCCGCGTCAGCTCTGCGGCCACCAGGATCTGCGAGAGGGATTGGGCGTGGAGGATGGCCTCCTGCAGGTCCGCCAGGCCGATCACCCCCAGGAGCTCGCCTTCGCCGTCCACCACGTAGAAGAAGCCGTGGGGATTCCCGTGCAGCCGCTCCAGGAGCTGGCCCAGGTGCTCCGAGCCCTGGACCACCACCATGTCGTGGTCCATGACCTCCTCCACCTCGAGGGAGCGGAGGATGTTGTACTCGTGACCGCGGAAGATGTCGATGCCCCGCCGCAGGAGCTTCTCGGTGTAGATCGTGGTACGCCGCGCCCGCGAAACCACCAGGGTCGCGATGATGCACGACGCCATCAACGGCAGGATGAGCTGGTAGTCGGAAGTCAGCTCGAAGATGATGAGAATGGCCGTGATCGGTGCCATGGTGGCTCCCGCAACCACGGCTCCCATCCCCACCAGGGCGTACGCTCCGCTGCCGGCGGTGGCCGTCGGGAAGAGCATGTGCGCCAATCCACCCACCATCCCGCCGGTCATGGCGCCCAGGAAAAGCGACGGCGCGAACACGCCGCCGGATCCGCCGGTGCCCAGCGTGATGCTGGTAGCGACCAGCTTCGCCACCACCAGCAGGCCCAGCAGCCCCAGCCCGATCTCGCCAGCCAGGGCGGCGTTGGTGGCCTCGTAGCCGACCCCCAGCACGTGCGGAAAGCCCAGCGCCATGATCCCCACCAGCAAGCCGCCCAGCGTGGGCAGGAGCCATTCGGGAATCGGGAGCGACTCGAAGAAGTCCTCGGACTTGTAGAGGAGTCCCACGAAGGCCAGCGCCACGAAGCCCGCCACCACACCCAGCACCCCGTAGACCAGGAACTCCCACACGCTCACCATGTTGTGGGCCGGCACCAGGAAGGCCGGGAAGTCGCCGAGGAAGTGGCGCGACACGACGGTGGCCATCACCGACGAGATGACGATGGGGCTGAACTCCGAGACGCCGAAATCGCCCAGGATGATCTCCACCGCGAACAGCGCGCCGGCCATGGGCGCGTTGAAGGTCGCGGCGATGCCCGCCGCCGCCCCGCACCCCACCAGCGTGCGGAGCTGCGTGGTGCTGACCTGGAACCACTGCCCCAGGGTGGAGCCCAACGCGGAGCCGATCTGGACGATGGGGCCCTCACGGCCCACCGAGCCGCCGGTGCCGATGGTGAGCGCCGACGCCAGGCTCTTCACCACCACCAGTCGCGGGCGGATGACGCCGCCGCGCACGGCCACGGCCTCCATGACCTCGGGCACGCCGTGGCCCTTGGCCTCCTTGGCGCCGAAATACACCAGGGGGCCCACCAGGAGGGCGCCCAGGACCGGGATCAGGACGATCCACCACCACGGGTGTCCGCGCACCAGGTCCAGGGTGTAGGTCCAGTCGCCCCAGGCACCGCGCTGCACCAGGCGAATCAGCCCCCGGAAGGCCACGGCGCCCAGCCCCCCGAGGAGTCCCAACAGCACGGCCACCAGCACCATGAAGGTGTGTTCGGCCATGCGCATACGCGTCAGGACGCGCTCCAGGAACGCGATGGGATCTCCTCCGGACTTTGCGTGGGTCGTGCGAGGGGACCGGCTCAGCGGGCCCGAGATAGGATAACCCCGTCGGCCGCCGGCGTCAGCGGCGACCCCCCCTTGCACCACGTCCACGTCCCGTCCCATCCTGTGGTCGGCCCCCCCAACCCTTTGTCGCCCTGCGCAAAGGAGGGCCAGCATGCCGTCGTCCACGTCCGGCCCCGACCGGAGCATCCTCCTCGTGGAGGACGAGCCAGCGCTGCAGCGCGTCCTGATCCGGTTGCTCGAGAAACTCGGGCGCCCGGTGACCGCGGTGTCTTCCGCCACGGAGGCCAAGGTCGCCCTCGATGACCTCGCGGGTCCGGTGTTGCTGGTCGCCGACCATTTCCTGGGTGAAGAGAGCGGCGTCGACCTCGCCGTGGCCGCCATCGAGGCGCGTCCGGACGTCGAGGTCGTCATGATGTCGGGATCCGGCCCCGAGATCCCCCTGGAGCGCATCCCGGCCGATCATCTCCGGGGCGTGCTCATGAAGCCCTTTCGGCTGGAGGAGCTTCAGGCGCTGTTGGACTGATCGGGCGCGCGACGAAGCCCCAGCAGGAGCCCTACCAGCACCACGCACGCCGCCGAGGCCAGCACCACCGCGGCCAGCCCCGTGGGGCCCGGGAGGCCTGCGGCCGCGCCGAGCACCGCGATGAAGGCGCCTGCGCCCACGAGTGCCGCCGTGGCTACTCCCTGGAGCACTCGGCGGGGCCTTCGCTCCACCGGCGAGTCCAGTCGCGCCACCACCGCGAGTAGCTCGGCGGCGGCCACCATCGCACCGACGCCGAGCGCCAGCACCAGTGGCTCCACCCCACCCGCACCGGGCCCCAGCAGGAAGCTCCCCACCAGCGCCTGCCCGGCGAGGACCTGCACCGCGATGGCCGCCGGATAGAAGAGCGCCATGCCGGTGAGCACGACGTAGGCGAGCGCCAGGTCGTCGCGCCATCCCGGGCCCGCGGGGACCATGGCCGACACCGCCACCAGCCCCGCCACCAGGAGCGCCA
This sequence comes from uncultured Gemmatimonadales bacterium, assembly GCA_963809895.1. GTDB lineage: Bacteria > Gemmatimonadota > Gemmatimonadetes > Longimicrobiales > Gaopeijiaceae > Gaopeijia. The sequence goes on from CAWELD010000003.1 coordinate 1,046,826, forward strand.
GCAGCCCCAACCGCCGCCGGGCCGGCCACCAGGCCCTCACGAGGCCGCCGCTCCGGCGCGGGCGGGTTGCTCGAGGGCGGCCATGCGCCGCCGCAGCGTGAGGATCGCCGGGCCCACGCCCTCGTCGCCGGCCACCAGCGCCGTGGGCACCCCACCCCGCTCCAGCGCCTGGCGCTCGGCCTCGCGCTGGGCGAGCCAGATGCGGAGCGCCGCCTGATCGGCGCGGTCCTCGCCCACTGGAAGCACGTCGGAGGTGTCGATCACCAGGGCCACGGTGGTGTGCCCCGCGCGGCGGAAGCGGAGCAGCTCGGGCACGAAGGTCTCGGAGCGGAGGGTGGTGACCCCCACGATGAGCGCGTCGGCGGGCACCATGGCGCGGCCGCGCCAGATGCGGCGCCGGGTGCGGTCCTCGGCGGCCTGTCCCACGGCCAGGAGCTGGTCCAGGAGCATCCAGCGCGCCCGACGGCCCCCACGCGGCGGGAGCCAGGCCGCGGTGCGGCCCCGGGCCAGGAGGCCCACCCGGTCCTGGGCCCTCAGGTGCACCGACGCCACCGCCCACGCCGACCTGGCGCTCCGGGCCAGCGCCTCGGTGCTCCGCTCCTCCTCGCGCAGCGCCGCGTCCAGGACCAGCACCACCGTGCCGGTGCGCTCCGGGTGGTTCACCCGCACCCAGGGCTCGCCCAGTCGGGCCGAGGTGGCCCAGGACAGGTCCCGCAGGCGGTCCCCCGGCTGATAGGGGCGCAGCTCGGCCAGGTCGGTGCCGTGGCCCCGAAGCCGCGACACGTGCAGGCCCGCGATGGCCCGGGGCTCGGCGGGCTTGAGGAGCCGGCTGACGCGCAGCGCCGCCGGCAGCACCCTGAGCCCCGGCACCCGACCCAGCTTGTGCTCGGTCATGACCAGGCTCCCGGGTCGCCGCGCCCGCACCCACAACGACCCCAGGTCGTGCACGCCCCAGGAGCGGGCCTCCAGGCTGAACGGGAGCGTCACCGGGCCCTCGCCCAGCGGGAGCGCCCACCCCGTCACCGGCGCCGGATCCACGGCCGTGATGCCCCGGCCCCCGGCCAGGAGCACGTCGACCTCGGCCTCACCGTCCCAGTCGACCGCGACCTCGCCCTCCACCCGGTCACCCTCCACGGCCACCTCGCCGTGCACCCGCACCGCACCCTGCACCTCCACGGCGTCGGTCGAGGCCAGTCCCAGCGCCGCCAGGGCGATGAAGGGCGCGCCCAGCGCCGCCAGCACCGGCTCGCCGGTGGCCACGGCAGCCACCAGCGCCGCGAAGCCGGCCACCAGGTACGCCGGCAGCCGGGGGTCGGGACGACGACGTCCCCGGCTCACGTGCCCTGGGGCACCGGGACGCGGTCCACCGCCCGTCGCACCACGTCCTCGGGGTTGGCGCGCCGCGCCCAGGCGTCGTCGCTCAGCACCACGCGATGGGCCAGCGCCGGCACCGCCATCCCCCGGATGTCGTCGGGCCCCACGTACTCGCGGCCGGCCAGCAGCGCGGCGGCGCGCGCCAGCTTCACCAGCGCCAGCGTGCCCCGGGGGCTCGAGCCCACCGCGAGCTGCCGCTTCGGCTGCGCGTCGCCCGCACCAGCGCCACGCAGTATGCCATGAGGCGCCGGTCCACGTGGATGTGCTCCAGCGAGCGCTGGACCGCCGCGAAGGTGGCGGCGTCGCAGGTCTGGCGGATGGCCACCTCGTCGGTGCGGCGCTCCACCCGGTTCTCCAGCATGGCGATCTCGTCGTCCTCGGCCGGATAGCCCATGATCGTGCGGATCAGGAAGCGGTCGAGCTGGGCCTCCGGGCAGCGGATACGTGCCCTCCGACTCGATGGGATTCTGGGTGGCGATGACCAGGAACGGCCGCGGCAGCGGGTGGGTGGTGCCGTCGGCGGTGACCTGGCGCTCCTGCATGGCCTCCAACAGCGCGGCCTGGGTCTTGGCCGGCGCACGGTTCACCTCGTCGGCCAGGAGCAGGTTCGTGAAGACCGGCCCCGGCCGGAACTCGGGCCGGTGGGTGGCCAGGTCCAGCACCAGCGAGCCCGTGATGTCCGCCGGCAGCACGTCGGGCGTGAACTGAACCCGCGAGAACTCGAGTCCCGCCGCCGCGGCGATGGAGCGCGCCGTGAGCGTCTTGGCCACGCCGGGCACGTCGTCCAGGAGGATGTGTCCGTCGGCGAACAGCCCCGCCAGGATCAGGCGGATGACGTCGCGCTTGCCCACGACGGCGCGGCACACCTCGTCCAGGATGCCCTCGACGACGGCGGCGGCCTCCTCGAAGGGGAGCGCCCCGGGATCGTGGGCGGTCGTAGGTGTCGAGCCGCTCCCTGGCGGCGGCGGTGTGGAGGATGCGGTCATGATCGCGTGTGGGTTGGGGGAGTGAGGCCTTCCAGCTCGTCCAGGACCCGGTGCACCGTCTCGGCCACCTGGCGCTCGTCGGTGCCCACGGTCTGGAACCACCAGGGCTGCTTGAGGGGCTCGCTGGCCAGGACGGCCCACGACAGCGGGGACAGGCGGGCCCGTGCCGCTCGCACGGCCCCCGCGTCGGCCGGATCCACCTCCAGCGCCGAGGCGATGAGCGGCTTCAGGCGCCTGAGGATCTCCGGGGGCATGGCCGGCGCGCCGTCCAGCGGCTGGCGGCGACCCCCGATGCGGGCACGGATGGCCTCGATTTCGGGGGATTCCTCGTCGGCTTCCTGCCACGCCGTACCCCCTCCGAACGGGGACATCCACTTGAAGGGGGACATCCACTCGGCGGGAGTCACGTTGCGGGCCAGCGCGTAGAGGGCTGCCGCCGCGCCCACGCTGAGCGCCACGACCTGGAGGGCGTTCCAGGCATGCTGCGGCCAGATCACGGCGACCAGGCCGCCGATCAGGAGGGCGGCGGCGCCCACGTTGGCGGGTCGGAGCATGCGTCCGCTCACGCGCTGGCCTCCGTGGGGATGGCGTGGGCGGCGCGCAGACTGTTCAGGCTCTGCTCCAGGGCCGCCGTGGCCTGCGCGCGGTGCGCGTCGGTCACCGGCCGGTCCGCGAACTGGGCCCGCACGTAGAGGTCGGCCAGGCGGTGGAGCGACGCGGGGTGCACCCCCAGCGGCCCCAGCGAGCGCCGCAGGTGCTCGTGGGGCGCCTCGTAGGCCTGCCGCGGCGCCCCGGCGGCCGCCAGCGTGTGCAGGAGACTGCGGTAGGCCGCGGTGATGACGTCCCGAGGCTCACCCTCGCTCAGGGCCATTTCGGTGAGCGATGCCTCCAGTCCGGCCTCGGCGTCGTCCCGGGCCACCCCGGGCATCTCGAGGCGCAGTCCCCGGGGGCTGGGCCGGTTCTGGCGCCTCATGATGCGGTAGATCAGCCCCAGGATCAGGAGTCCCAGGATCAGCGGCAGCATGCGTCCCAACCGCTGGAGCAGGCTCTGGGGCGGCCCAGCCGGCGGGCCCACCGGTCCACCCAGCGGGCTGGTCAGCACACCGCCCCCTGCCCCGCCAGGCTGGCTGACTCCCATGCCGCCGCCGAGCCCGCCGGGTCGGGTTCCTCCCGGCTCCGCGCCGCTCTCGTCGGACGAGGGATCGAAGGACGACGAGCCCGCAGCGCTCCGGGACGGGGCGTCGCGGGGCGGCAGCGGATGGATGGTGAGCGCCAGGACCGTGAGGATGCCCATGAGGACGGCCGCGGTCCTGAGCGCGACGGCGGTGGGGTCCGGCTCCCGGCGGCTCGTCCGCGGCAGGCGCCGGCGCTGGATCAGGAGCCCCGCGAGACCGGCGAGCACGGCGAGCGCACCGACGCCCCGCACCACACGCACCCAGGTCTCGCTCAGCGCCGCGGCCGGGAGGATCAGGCGCACGTCCCGGGCGGCCACCGCCACCAGCGCGCAGGCCACCACGGCCGCCACCAGCGCCAGCAGCCGCGGGCTGGAGGGCGCCGCTGCGCCGGCCTCCGGGTCGTCCTGTGGCTGGAGGGTCTCCTGCACCGTGCGCGAGTCCCGGTCTCCGAGGAAGGCGGCCCGGCGATCCGCAGCCGCCTCGTCAATGTACGCGCGGGGGGCGTGAAGGCTACGCGGGGGGGTGGAGCTGGTAGATGTCGACGAAGGTCACGCCGAGCTCGTCGTGGCGCTCGATGGCGAGCCTCCCGTAGCCGATGTCCTGGATGTAGCCCGAGATGCCGTCCGGCAGGATGAACCAACCCAACCAGGTGCCGTCGCCGTCGAGAATCTCATACTCACGAGCTGCCCTATTGAAGAACGGAGGACGATGGCCCACCCAGAGGTAGCCATCCTCGTCCCAGAACAGTCTGCCGATGGCGGCGGAGCTATCCGGGTGCTCGAGCCGGTCGAATGCCTCGGTACGCTCTCGCAGCGCGAATCGTGACCGGCCGAGAAGAGAATCCCTGGCGGCTCTCAGCCTCTCTCGCGTGACGGCGATGCGTGGGAGGTCCAGGCGGACCCGTCCAATGCGCTCGCCGGAGATACGGTGGACATCGATGGTCCAGGTATTGGGGTCGCTGACATAGACACGTGGAGGATTCCCGCCCACCGCGACGAGAGCACCACCGACGAAGGGAGACCTGTAGTCGTATACCGCCCTGTTCGGAAGGCGCGGCGTGCTGGTTCTCGGAGGGCTGGGGTAGTCCGCGTAGGTGACGAGCATGTCCAGACCCAGGATCCCAACGACGGAATCTCGGCCCGCGAACACGGCCTGACTCGAAAGCGCAATTGCGAGATCACCGTGGCTCGTCAATTCCCATTGGTCTGGAATGAAGACCCTCGGCACCCTTCCCAGGAGTCCGCCACGGACGGTTTCAACGTCCAAGAGCTCCCCGGAAGTCCTGAACCAGGTCAACCTTCCCACACTGGGATCCCAGGCCAGGATCGTATCCCGCCCCACCTCGGTGATCGCTGGCTCCGTCTGGAACTCCCCGGGACCTTCTCCGTAGGCGCCGAGCGTCGCTACGTGTGCCCCTGATCGGGCGAAAACCTCGATGCGCGGCGGATTCCGGTCGACGACCGCCACCCCTCCATCGGCGAGAAGCAGGACCTGGTCCACCGCCTGGAAGAGCTCCGGACCGCTGTTGGCCACCGAGCCGAGGATCAGGTCGGGCGCATCCGCCAGGGTCCAGCGAGACGCGGCCGTGTGTGTCGGTCTGACCTCGATCGTGGCGGCGCTCGAATAGTGGGGCTGTCCCAATCCGGAGGTCTCGCCGTCGCCGCAGCCGAGTGGGGCCGCCAGCACCAAGAGGATGGCAGTGCAGAGGCGAGCGCGGACCATGCTACCGCGACCTCCCTGCCGTCGTCCTCCGGAAAGCATCCAGCCACTCCTTGCCCGCCTCGAGGCTCACCGCCTTCGTCAGCGCGCCGTAGGCAAGTTCGGCATTCTCAGGCCAGTCCCCTGTGGAGACGACCGCGACCAGGACCCAACTCCCGTCGACTTCCCGGAACACCGCACCTCCGGAGTCGCCCTTGTAGGTGGTGAACTCGAGCGGCAGGAGGTCAGGAGAGCCGAGACGGTTGAGCTCCGAGAAGCCAATGCCATCGAAGTCGGCGATGAGGGTGGACCTCGGGTAGAGCCCCCCTCCGTTTGCGGGAGATACCGGCGGACCGATGCTGTCGATCACATTCATTCCGCCCATGCGTCCACCCGGGAACTGGAAACCCGACGCCGAGCCGTCGGCCGGGCCTCCAAGTCCCCACCCGATCAGGGCGACCTCCGTGCCGAGCGGCACCGGCTCCGTCGAGACGGTGACTGGCGTCACACCCTCGACCGGGGCGTCGAGCCCAACCAGGGCGAGATCGATCTGCTGGAAGCTCCCGTTCGCCTCAGGATGGAGACGCACTTGGGAAACGGCCCGGGTGGTGCCATCGGCGAGGACGAAGCGCTCGTCGTCTCGCCCCTCCTCCGTGAACAACCGAGCGACGTGCGCGGCTGTGAGAACCCGATCCGCGGCCACGAGCGTCCCGCTGCCGCTGGGGCCATCCCCACGCGTGAAGGCTCCGACGGCCGCGAACTCGGGGCGACCGGCGAAGGCAGCGTACGCCTCGCGGGGGACGTCGTGCCGGTAGACACCGCTGGATGGTGTCTCCGCGACCTCGGGCTCGTCGCTACGACGCGACCCGTCATGCGACGGACCAGGAGCCGTCGCTGCGAGGAGCGCGAGCGCGAAGAAGCGTCGGGGGCGCATGACCTCTCCCGGACCTTGTCTGAGGGGGGCTGGTCCGCAGACAGGATCGCATCGATCGCATCTCGTCCGCAAGCACTGTGGCCTCCGAAACAGGTAGGCTCGTACTTTGTCTGAGCGGAGCTGAGTGGGACACGGCTCGCACACTCCTGAACAGGCGTCGGAGGCGCAACGGATGAATGCCGAAGTGTCGGTCCCTGGAGTCGAGGAAGAAACAGCCCTGGAGGTCAGGGCGGCCCAGCCGAGCACGGGCACTCGCTCCAAGATCACGGGCACCCTCGCTGCCATCGGGGGGATCTGCGGAATTGGAGCAGGGGTGGCGCTCACCTACCTCGGCAACGTGATCTCCGGGTACCCGATACCGCCCACCCTGGGGATCTACGCGTGGAACGCCAGCATCATGGGGGCGATCGGCGCGACACTGGGCCCGCCGCTGGCGTGGTCCATGCTCCGCCGCGTGCCGCTGTGGCGGACCCTGGTCGAGCCTGCCGCCGCGGCGGTCGGGGCGAGCGTGCTTGCGATGCTCTTCGCGCCGCCGGTCTTCCCGTTGGCAGTTCCGGCCGCGGTCACGGCGGCCGCTCTGAGACTCCGGTGGGAATACCGAGACGTGGAGGCCGAAAGATCGTCGCCTGAGTCGGACCCGCCTGTTCTCACCGAGTAGGGGCCGAAAACGCCACGAGCCCGGCAAGGTCTCTCGACCTCACCGGGCTCGTCGTTTTCCAGAGCGGGCGACCGGGCTCGAACCGGCGACCCTCAGCTTGGGAAGCGTCGGAAGCGCGACGGACCGCTGCAGGATTCCGCGCAGTTATGCCATTTCTGCCCCCGACGCCAGCGGTGGGCGGCGGTCGTCAGCGGTGGGCGTGGGCACTGATTCTGTCACTGCGGCCCACGTCCGCACCGGCCCCGGGTCGCCCTCAGCGGTGGGCCGGGCCCTTCAGTTCAGGAATGGCCCCGAGCGACCACCATCTGAACCTCCCTGGAAACGAGAACGGCCGCCCTGAACATCGGGCAACCGCTGTCGTTTGGGGATGGCTGGATGGGACGACCTATCGGCCGTTCTGTTTCGCCCGAAGTCCAGGAAGCATGAGGTCGTCGAAGGCGACATCCGACCAGCCCTCGGAGCCCGTGTCTCCCAAGGCAACAAAACTGAGGCCGCGGATCTGGTCATGGGGAAACGCCGTGAGCGTCGCAGATTGCGGACACTCTTCCGATGGGTCGGGAATCGTCAGTTTGCCAATCACCACGTCCATCGCGCTCCTCGCTAATCTAGGAAGGAAACAAGTGCGGCGTGCCATCGGGCACCTCACCTCGAATGCGCTTCTCCTGCACGAAACTAAGGCCCTCGGACCTTGTCAGTGTTGCTACGTCGATGGGGCCGCCACAGCCCCGCATTACCACCGAGAGCCGCTGTGCCGCAATCGTCGTACGGATAAAGAACAGGGCCAGATCCACGCAATCCTCCAAGGGGAGTGCCTGGACGGGCACTTTCATCTGAATAGCGGCGGCCTTGGCCTGGAAGGCGTCGATGTTCTCCTCGGCTATACCCGACTCCCTCATGAGCTCTACCACGCGATGGTCGTACCCGCGCACGAGCCGGTCGACATACTCACGCTGCCCTCCCCAGGTGAGTCCGAACTGGTTCGCATCATGCCTTGCGATGGGGTTTGCGGAATGGGGCAGGTTCAATTCGTATACCTCGCCGTACGCCTTCTTGTCGTCGTACCCAGCGATAATCATGGTCATCGGCTGGCCCACGTACTGCTGGTTTCCCAGCTGCTCGTTCCACCGCTCAACAAAGAAGTGCCCGATTCGCTCCGAGTATGCCTTGATGGACAAACGCTCGTCGGGTAGATGGGACTGCAGTTCCGGCAGATAGCTATGCGCGGTGCGAAGTCCGATCGCGGCCTGGCCCCACGTGACGATGCCCACATGCTGGTGGGGCTCGACGCCGAGGCCGAAGAGCTTCACCGCATTGTCGTAGCTGATGTACAGCGGGTGTCCCAGAATCGGCGAATCGGTTTGCAGGGTGACGCGCGATTCGGCCGCGAGCACGATTCCGCTCGGGGACTTGATGGCGATGCCAAGACTCAATGTCGCCTGCTCCGGACCTTGCCTGGGGGAGCTGGATTCGGCAACAGGATTACGCCGATCGCACCTCGACCGCAAGGACACGCGCTCCTTACACGGGACGCGCGCCCCCATACTTGACAAAGTACCCGCATCAGGTTATTGATGTGATGAGGGCCCCCCCAGACCCCTCCCACTGGGTGGTCATGTCATGGTGTCTCACCTCGTCTTCGGGGCTCTTCTTACCGTCGCCCAGCAGCCGGTTCAGGTTGCACCCGCCACCGATTGTCCGGACCCAGGTTGCGGGTATTCGCTCGCCACAGAAGTGGAGCTCGAGCCTACGGGGCGGTCTATCAGCATCGGTCGCACTAATGATTCGGGAAGGACGTTCGCGGTAATCGGGAGCGCTGTCGACCAAGTCCTCGTGTTCACCCCGGACGGCACTCGGACGAGTTCGGTCGCCTACCCTCCGGTGGGCTCGTACGTCAACATCTACTCGCTCGTCCCAGCCGCGGACTCGATGATCGCCTTTGACCGGGCTGGGCCGAGTCTCTCCGTGATTGATCGGAACCTCCGTGTTGCTCGCACGGAGCGATTCCCGATGCCGGTCTTTGACGCTGTGCGTCTTGGAGACGACGCCTTCCTCGTGAACGCTGAGATGAACACGCCGGAGCGGGTCGGGCTTCCCCTTCACGTCGTCCGGAATGGAGAGATCGTGCGCTCGTTTGGTTCTGCGCATGGGGTGTACCGACCTGACTTCTCGTATCTCACGCGGCGCGAAGTGGCCCTCGCATCCTCGGGCGAACTCTGGGCAGCCAGGAAGAGCGAGTATCGCCTTGAGTCATGGGGGAACTCGGATGAGGCGCCCGACAAGGTGCTCGCGGTTGACCTCCCGGGCTTCGAGCCCTGGAGCAGCGGCCCCCGGAGCCCTAGCGATGGAAATGGGCCTCGCGGACTCCTAGAAGACCTATCCATCGATGAGCAGGGCTACCTGCGCGTAATCGTCACCGTTAGAGATGTCGATTGGCGTGATGCCGCATCGCTCCGCGGCGAGGGAGCCTCTAGCGCCTATCTCCCGACTGACCTGTCCGGCTACTTCGATTCGTACGTGGACATCATCGATCCCGTTAGAGGCGTCCTTGTGGCCCGGCTCTGGTCTGATGCGTACCTCACCACCTTCCTCGACCCGGAACATGCGATTGCCAACGTCGGACCGAGGGAGTCCCCGCGAACATCCATCGTCAGGATTCAAGTCAAGCGACCGTGAACTGTATCTTCCTTGGGGGAGGGGGTTCCGAACCAAATCGTTGCTTGCATCGTTCACGTATACACGTAGGAGTCTGATATGAGGAAGTTGTTTGGAGTTTCGGCCCTCTGCCTCGGCATCTTCATCGTGGCAGCCGGTTTTACGTTCCATGCTTCGCCCGCGCATGTCGCGACCGCGGCAGAAGCAGAAGCGCTGTTGAGCGCCCCCATGAACTTCCGGGAGGCCCGCGTCGGTTGCGTAGCCTGCGATATCTGCGGGGATGATGGGCATCTGACAATCTCCAACCCAGAGGCCCTGAGAAGCGGACTCGTCCACAACTGCTACGACCAATACAACAACTGTGATTTCTGGCACCCCGCGGACTGCACGGTTCAGGAGGACGTGCAGGAGGTCGACCTGGCCGCGCTGTGGCCAACGCTCACCGACGGGACCACCGATGAGATTCGAGGGATTCTTCAGAGGATGCCTGAACGCGTATACCTCAACGTGGACCGGAGTTCACTTCAGGTACTCGGATGCAGCGGCGCCGTCATTGCGAACCTACCGCTTGCACCCGAGAGCGTCGCGGCGTTAGCTCAAGACTAGCCGGCGGTTTGGTTGCCCCTCCCCCAAGATTCTATCGATGCCCACCGAGAGCTACGTCGACTTCCCCCGATCACTCAACGTGTCACGAGCGGCATCGGTTGCGGCCCTGCTTTTGCTCCTTGCGGCGTGCGGGACGGACGGCACGGTGCCGAGGATGCCCGAGTCGATGGATACGCTCCACCTCTCCAGCGAGGTCGTCATCGGACGTGAGCCAGAACAGGCCTTTGGCCACATCACCGCTATTGGCACCGCATCAGATGGGACTGCTCTGGTAGCGGACTCCTATTCTGGACAGCTACGTGTCTTCAGCCCGGAAGGAGAAGAGCTCGCCCGCTTCGGCAGAACTGGTCAGGGCCCTGGCGAATTTGGCCTGGTCACTGCGATTTCTTCGGTGGGCGACACGCTGTGGGCGATAAGGGATGTCTCAAACGCCCGGGTCACGATTGCTTCCATGGGAGGAGAGTTTGTGACCTCTTGGTCAGCAGCCGGCGTAGAATTCTCAGGTACCAAGGGCTTGGTCACTACACCCAGCGGCAACCTGGTCCTCACCTCCTTCGAGTCAGGAGCTATTGTTGCGGAGACAAGGTCTCCTTCGGGTGCGGAAGTTGGCAAGCCCGTACGATTCCCTATGACTCACTTCGATGCCTGTCCCAAGCAACTCATCGCCGGCCCAGGTACACCGGTCATTCCCCTCTCGTCGTCTCTCCAGTGGTCCATCGCCCCTCAGGGCGGGATCTATTTCAGCTGTGGAGACGAATTTGAGGTCAGCATTGAGACATCAGCCGGGACGGACAAGACTATCAGGAGCGTGACGCCCCCAGTGAGCGTCTCAGCTGGTGAGCGGGACTTCTACCGTGATTGGATCAATAACCGGATGCATGTCCGTAACCCTCGATGGCGATGGGACGGAAGCAACATCCCAAGCACCAAGCCACCCATCCTTGGCCTCTACGCGACCGATCGAGCTGGTTTGTGGATCGCCCTGCCGAGGCCTGGGGCTCCGGAGCCCAAACCCCCACGAGCTTCGGAGGTGGATCCCGATCCATTTTGGTTCTCTCCGAAGAGCTTCGAAGTCATCGGGCTTGATGGTCACCCGCTCGCAATCGTTGAAGGGGATAGACACATCCAGTTGACCGTCGACCCATCTCCATGGATTGGTGGACTCTGGGCTGTGTCGACGGATCCCATTGGGACGCCTCTTCTCGTCCACTATCGGCTTGATCAACCACTCCGGTCACTGCGATGAGGCCTCGGCCGGCTGAATGTTGTCTAACTCGCGTCCGACGACCATCGTCGGGGAAGCAGGCTTGATCCTGGATGGATGACGCGAGAGCAGGTGCTTTCCCGACCCTTGCCGCGGCGGCCAGGACCTTCGAAGTCTGGCGATACATCTTCGGAACGGAGGACCCTGAATACCCCAACGTGCGTTTCCCGCGCGCTTTGAGCGCGGCCATCAGGACGGTGGTCGAGGAACGTCTGGAGTAAGCTCACGCGCCGAGCGCAAGGAGGCTCGCCATGCGCCGCATCGCACCACGCTGGGCCACGCCGTACCTGCTGCTGCTCATCGCTCCCCCGAGCTCGGCGGCCGCCCAGGACGCCGTCGTCTCCCGGAACGTGAACCTCCGGCATGACCCCTCAACGAACCAGCCGGCGATCCGGCTGATGCTGCCCGGCGCCGAGCTCTTCGTCCTGGACGGACAAGCCCGAACCAATGGCTACTACCACGTCCGCGCGATGGACGGGGCCGAGGGCTGGGCCGGGCCGGACCAGACTGGCAGATAGGTAACACTTCAGACCGACCACATGGGTAACGGCCACAGGATACTAGCGTCGCCTCCTCGTTTGTGCACCGATGCGGCGGAGACGGCCGTGCTGCTCGTCGAGAATGGCCACGAGGCAGGGGCCGAGGTAGATATTCCAGTCTCCGCAGTCCTGGAAGTCGAGGCCCAGCGTTTCGCCGCGTAGGGTCTCGCTCACAAAGTACTCTTGGCCCCGCCATCGCATCTGCCCGTGTCGCGTGACCCGGCGGGTTTCAAATCGATCCGGATAGGAAAGCGCTTCCGGCTGTTTGGGCATCGCTGTGTTCGACGGCGTGTAAAGGCTGGCCGGTGTCTTCAGGTCGAGCGCTTCGTGCGGCCGTTCCTCATTGTAGATTCGTCGGAAGCGGTTGAACGCTCTTTGCTGGAGTTCCCGTGTCCGAGCGGGCGGCCGGGTCGCCTCAGCCTTCAGCGTCCGATGCATGCGCTCATGGGCGCCGTTGTCTTCCGGATGCCGGGGTCGGGTCCGCTCGAGCCGGATGCCCAATCGGATCCACCACACCGCGAGTTGAGACAGGCCCGCGATGGCCTGGGTGCTGAAAGGGACGCCGTTGTCCGTCCGGATGACCTCGGGAAGCCCGAAGGCACGGAAGACGCGCTCGAACCCGGCCCGAGTGCCGGCGGTCGCGGTGCTCGGCAATCCACGGCAGTCGAGCAGGAATCGACTGTGCGCATCAACGATGGTGAGCGGGTAGCACAGACGACCGCTGCCCAATCGGAACTCACCCTTGAAGTCCGCCGTCCAGACACGGTTGGGAGCATCGGCCTCCGTCCGGGCCGGACGCCACACGCTGGGCTTCATCGTACGTCGCCTGCGCGGTTTCGTGAGGCCTTCCCGCTTGAGGATCGAGCCAATGGTGCTGCAGGCCGGCCAACGTGCTCGAGGGCGCGCCTGCTCCAGCCATGCCTTCAGCTTTCGAGGCCCCCAGGTCGGATGCTCCTTCCGAAGCGCGACGATTTCATCAACTGTCGCCTGCGGCGTCGCTTCCCGCTGTCGGTGGGGAGCTCGCGAGCGATCCGCGAGGCCCGCCAACCCTTCCCGCCGGTACCGGTCAAGCCATTTGTACCCGACGCGTCGACTGACGCCGTACCGGGCACAGACCTCCGTCATCGAATCCCAACCCTCCAGAGCCTCCAACACGAACCGGATCCGTTCGTCCATCGGACAGGTCTCACTCCACGGCATCGAGCACCTCGTGGCTGTAGGTGCTCTAGGTTGCGTTGAGTGTTACCTATGTGCTCGGATTATTCTGTTACCCCTGTGCCCGGTCCGTACCGCCTACTCTCCGCGGGTCCGCATCCTCCCCCCTCCCCCACCTGGCCCCGAGGCGATCTTCAACAACTGCCCGCTCGAGGGGAACGCGGCCCGGGAGGACACCCAGGCCCAGAACCGGCTGAAGAACCGGACGACGGCGCCCCAGGCCAGCGACATCAACCCGGCGATCACCCTCCAGGCCGGCTCCGAAGCCGGCGGCCTGGAGGTCCGCGCGCCCCTCGGTGGCTGCGCTCGTCGGGCATCTCTTCAAGGAAGGAAGGTGCAGGCGGGGCTCGCGGCGCTGGGTAGGTTACGCCGGAGCAATTACGCTGACTAGGCAACCGCCTGCGCGAAGGACGTGGGCGCTCCAAACGGCCCGGAAAACCGACGCCACACGCCCTCCGCTCACCATCCGTAAGGGTTCTTCGGTTTGAAGCCGAGTCTGACCCGCTCGTAGTCGGACAGGGCCCCCACGATCTCGAGGGTGACGTGGCTACCGCTCAATTCGCCGTGGTCGAGGAGAGCCTGGGCCACCGCCATTACGGCGCTCCATTCCCTGCGCAGCCACGACCGCGCCACGCGGATCGCGCCGCCTACGTCGCCGGCGCGGCCCTGCAGCGCCTGGATGCGGCGGATCGCCGCCACGGTTGAAGGCGGAGTCGAGGAGCTGGAACCCCGCCTCCAGCTCGGCCGCGATCCCCGCCGCGCATACTGTGGCGCATGCGTCCGCCGAGGTGTCCTCTGGAGGGAGTCCCCCATGGACGCGGCCACCGTTGATGAGCAGGCGCCCGCCGTCAACGCGCCAGCGAATCTCGGCGCCGGAGAGCGTCTGGTGCAGCCGGAGCATCGCAACAGCGTGGCCTGCCTCGTGGTAGGCGACCATTCGCGCGCGCTGCCATGTCGAAGCATCGGCCAGGCGCCACGCGAGGGCCCACGGCACGCCCGCCGGCTCCTGCTCCACGACGGCGGCGATCCTCGAGGGCGCCGCGGCGGCCCGACCTGCGGGCCGAGAGCCACCGCCCTGGAGCTCCTGGAGGACGTCATCGAGGGTGGCGATGCGGTCCGCGAGCCCACGCTGGACCGCCCGGGCCGCGTCGTACGTGCGCCCACCGCCGAACTGCTGGCGAACCGTCGAGATGGACACGCCACGACCCTTGGCCACTGCCTTCTCGAACGCCCGGCCGTAGGCCTGTACGATGCTCAGGGTGTGGGCCTGGGCCTCGTCGCTCATGGGCTCGTACGGGTTGCCTTCGGCCTTCTGGTCCGGGTATCGGACGATGGTCGGCGCGATGCCGCGGCCGCCGAGGTTCTTCGACCAGTCGAAGTGCACCGTGTAGACGCCGATCGAGCCGACTTCGCCGGAGGGCGTGACCACGAGCTCCGACGCGGCGGAGGCAATCCAGTAGGCCGCGGAGGCCATGAGGCTGTCCGCGGTGGCTACCACGCGCTTCTTCTTCGCGGCCTCGGCCACCAGAGAGGCGGCCTCCGTGACCCCGTAGACGCCGCCGCCAGGGGAATCGACGATGAGCAGGATGCTCTCGACCGAGGGCGCGACCATCGCTGAGCGCACGGAGGCCATGAAGCTGTCGAGGCCGGTGCCGCCGAAGAAGCGGGTCATCATCGATTCGCGGCGATCGATCAGGCCGAACAGCGGGATCACGGCTACATCACCGGCCGCGGAGATCCTCTGTCGCTGGCGGGCGGCGCGGATCGCGTGGCCCAGGCGGTCGGTGGCGAGCGCGGCGGGCTGACCCTCAAGACAGGCGAGCGCGGCGCGGAGCGAGACGTCTTCCACGGTCAGCCGCCGGTCGGGCCGTCTAGGGGCCACTTCCGCGTCTCGTCTTTGTCGTCCGAGACGGACGGCGCGACCGGCTTCGTTCCGGCCGGGATCTCGGGGTCGGCGATTGGCGGGATCGAGCCCTTGATCGCCGCCAGGCGAGCGTCGAGGTCCTTCCCGGGCTCCAGCTTCACGCGCTCGAGCTCCCGATAGGCGGCGCCGATCGCCTCGAGACGGGCGAGGATGGAGGACCTGTTCGACACGGACCGCGCGGGCCGACCGGTGAGCCAATGCTTCGGCGCCACCTCGACCGACATGGGCTGGATCCGGCGAGTCTGCTCGTGGAGGTCCTGGAGCTCGTGCTGCAGGCGACGGATCGCGTCATCGGCCGTGCCCTTGAGTTCCTTCTCGAGCCTCGCGATACGGTGCTCGATGGAGACGCTGACGTTCCACGTCGCGCGCTCCGCGGCGGCGAGCTCATCGAGGGCGGCGCGGTGGATGCGGCCCGTCTCGGCGGCCTTCTCGCGGGCGGTGGCCTCCCGCTCTCGGAGCTTGGGAAGCTCGGCGTCTCGCTCTTTGCGCAAGGCCTCGATCTGCCTGACGAGCTGGACGCGGCGCTCCAGGCGCTGGGCCCGGGCCTGGGCCATCGCCTCCTTGTACATCGGGGTCTCGCGGAGGAAGGCCGCGACGGCGTCGGGGTGGAGTTCCGGATCCGGCATTGTCGGGCCCTCAAGGCTGCAGGTGTTCGAGGTGGACAGTCCAACGGTAGCACCGGGTGGCCACCACGACCCCGGACAAATTCGCCGGAATTTTCATCGGCGTTGCCAGGCCGCTTTCCGGGCGCGGCGGAGTGCGCGGTCCAGCGTCTCTCCGTTGAGGCCAAGCCGCAGAGCCGCGGACTCCCGGATCCGCTCCGCGGTGCCTCCCTCGGTGGCCTCCAGCGCCTCGACGGCACATGCGAAGGCGAGCAGCTCGAAGAAGCCCCGCACCGCCGGTACGTGGTGCCAGCACTCCACGGGGATCCCGAGGCGACCGCAGGCGTCCACGAGCGCTACGAGGTGCTCGGGATGTAGCGCGGCCTCGATGGCCTCTCGGTCGCCAGGGTCTCGGGGCACGGGAAAGCGTCTACCGCTCGCCCAGGGCGCGGAGCTCGGCGCGGGCGGCTTCCACGACATCGCGGATCAACTCCCGGGCCCGCGACTGCGGGATGTCCAGCTCCTCGGCCACGGACGGGGCCAGCCGGCGCGGCGCATCCTTGAGGACCTGGTTCACGCGCTCCAGCGGCTCGCGGACGAGTCGCTCCATGTCGTCGAGGGCGACGAGTTGGCCCTGCTCGCGGGCCACCTCGAGCTCACGTTTCGCGGCCCTGGCTTCGACCTCACGAACTCGAGCCCGCTGGAGGGCCGACGTGTCGTTGCCGTGCTCCAATAGGAAGCGGAGGAGCGGCTGGACCCGGTACGTCGGGCTGCGATCGTCGGTGCGAGCCTCCTGGAGGCCCTGCGACTCCCAGTTGCGCAGCGTCCGCTCGGTCATGTCGAGCGCAATTGCCACTTCGGCACGGGTGATGGTCAGTGCGGCCATCTGGCCCTCACGGAAGAAAGGAAGGAGGTATTTTCGTGCTCTCTTTGGCGCGAAAAGTCGCTCGCGCGGCACCCATCCAACTCAGGTCGGGGGACGGACCCGCGCTCACTCACCGGTCCTCCTCGAGGAGCTGGTCCGGCGCGCCTGGTCATCGTCACTTGAGCTCTCTCCGCCAGGAGCCCAGGTCCACCTCACCGCGTCGGCGGCGCGTGGTGACGGGCTTCACCTCGCCTGCCTCGGAGCGCTGGAAGGCCCGGATGGCGGCGCGCGGGATCTTCCACTCCCTGCCCTGCTGTCGGTAGGCGCCCGGGAGCAGGTCGCGGCGGCAGTAGTCCCTCACCGTCGAGGGTGAACGCCCGAGGACGTCGCCCGCCTCTTCGACGGTCAGGTCGGCCAGCGAGTCGCCCGTGGGGGTCGGTGTGCTGTCGGGGAGGCGCTCGAGGATGACCCGAGCCGGGACGGAGGCCTCCACCTCGGCCAGCTGCTCGAGCCAACGTCGGAAGTCGGAGTAGGTCATGGCCACCTCCGCCCACCGTGCCCAAGCCCGGCACGTCGGATGGAGCGTCGAGTGGACCTCGGGAGTGTGCCCAATGCCCCACCCCCCTTCAGGGGGTGTGTTGGGGCACGGTGGGCACACCCCCTCTCCCGGTGTGCCCTGGGCACGGTTTGGGCACGGTTGGGCACGGTCCTCATCGGGCACCTCCGGCGAGGCTGATCCGAGAGGCCTGCCCTCGCTTCTCGGGGGTCTGGATGACCACCTCTCCCCGACTGTGCAGGAGCTCGAGGGCGGCCACGATGTCGGGGTTGTGACCCTTGATTCCGTCCCGGAGCGATCGCTTCGACGAGCCCGGATGCAGGGCCAAGTACTCCAGGACGGCGGGCGCCATCTTCTCGGCGCCGGCCATGCGTTCCACGAGCTCGGGCCGGTGGTCGCTCACCCGCAACCTGAGCCACCCACCAGAGCGGAAGCTGTTGTGCGGTCCGGCTGGATCCTCGTCCTCGACTGTGAAGGCGAACGGATCCGGGGATACCTCGTCCCGGAGTTCCACCCTCACCGTGACGGGGGACGTCTCGTCCTTCCGACCGAGCACCGCCCCCATGTCATACCAGGCGCCGAACGCGGAGGAGTTGCGGATCAGGTCGGTGAGCCGCTGGCCTCCTCCTTGGCCCGGGTCCTTCCGGGCGTGGTGCGTGAGCTGGAGCGCGATGCCCTTCGCCTTGGCGCGGATCCCCGAGAACGCGTTGAGCTGGGGGGTCACCACGTCGGAGTCGTCGCTGTCGCCGGTGGCCACGTACGACCAGTTGTCGACCGCCAGGAAGTCGAGCTCCAACTCGGCAGCGTAGTCTCCGAGCTCGTCCACCGTGCGGTCGCTGAAGCGGAGCGGGGGCCGGAACCAGAGGTGAAGCCATCCGTCGAGCTCCTGGGGGTCTATCCCCCTGCCCCGGCAGATGCGCTCGTAACGGCGGCGGACCCGGTGGTCCCGATCCTCCATCAGGACCGCCCCGACGCGGCGGCGCTCGGGCACCTCGAACCGGCCCAGGAAGCGGGTGCCCGACGCGAGTGCCACCAGCTTCTCCAGGAGAAGGAGGGTCTTGTACGTCTTCGGGTAGCCTGCCTGCAGGATGTTGGCGTCCACGGGGTCCGGGCTCTCGATCAGGAAGGCCTCTTCGGGCTCCTCCACCGCCAGGAGCTCGGCCACGCCGATGGGGGGCGGGAGCGTTCGTGGTTCGGGCTCCTCACTCAGGCCCTCGAGCGCCCAGGACACCGCGGACGACGCCGCACCGTCCGAGAGCCGCTGCAGCAGGAGCTCCTCCGCCGCCGCGCGAAGTGACATCCATCCGCGTGGCGAGGCCGGCCGGAACCGCTCGGCGATCTGCCGGACGGCCTGGTAGGCGGAGATCTGACTGTCGACCCCGGGCAGGAACTCCTCGAGGGCAGCCCGGGCCTCTTCGGGCGTCGTGAGGGTGCCATTGCGCTCGAACTCTCGAGCCGACGCCGACGTCATGCCCACGCCCCCATACTGTTTCCTCCACCAGGAATCACAACGCCTGGGAGGCTTCTTTCTATCTCACTGGCGGACAGCGGCTTGAGGGAGCTCGCGAATAGCGCCCGCCTGGCCACTGTAGACAGGAATGTGGACACGGCCCGGATTCCCTTATCCGGCGCGATCATCCGGGCCTTTCCCCATCGCGCCGAGGACCTTGGCCAGGTTGGACACGCGGCGGCGGACCACGCGCGCCTCGGCGGCTGCGAAGCGCCCAGCCTCGACGGCATAAGGCTCAAGGCCAGCGGTCACGGCCGCGTCCAACTGGTCGACGAGCGCGTCTGCCAGCTTCACGGCCTGGCGAAGATGATCCCGGGCGGCGGCCGTCATCTCATCCCTGGCCATCGGTCTCACCCGCGACAGGCCTGGAGGTGATCCAATCCTGGATCTCGCTGGAGAGCCAACCCACGACCCCACCGCCGAGGTCGCGGCGCCTGGGAAAGCGCCCTTCCCGCTCGCGGCCGTAGATGGTGTTTCTGCCGAGGCCGGTGACCTCGGAGACTTCGTTGATCCGGAGGATTCGGTCCTGGTCCGCCATCGCTCGCTGCCTCCTTTCGGGAGTCGCGGATGGCGGCACCTGGACAGGAAACCAAGACAGTCCAAGGACCGCCACCCGTGCTTCTGGGTGGTTCAGTCGCCTTGGGGCTGTCTCGGTGTGAGGTTGGCCGCAAGTCCAGCTATGTAAGGGGCCGACCAACAGTGGGCCGGGCACCGTGATCATACTGCATGTAGGGGGGTTGTCCCGTCAAGTCCCGTAGATCACGGAGGCGTACGGCGGAGTCCGACGCGACCACGTTCTTTGTGCTCAGAACTGGTCCGATATGAATCCAATCTTGGCGCTCCCACCCCCCAGCGCACCTTCGAGAGTTGGACGCCCAACCCAATACCGTTCGATGCTCGACACCCGTCGGATGAGCAGGTCAGCGGCGCGATGAGCTGCATCGCCGTCTACCGTGCCCTGGTCGACCAATGCCCGATCCCCATCGTCCTTCAGCCAAGAGAAGCTCCACCGTTCGGGGTCCCCCTCGGATACCTCGACCACGAACAGCGCGGGAGCTTGATCGCCGGCAGGAAAGATGAGGATCCGGGCTCGTAGGGTGGGGCCGGCATCCTTAAGCGGGAGACACGTCTTCCGTGCCACGATGGCCCATCGCTTCCCCCTGATCTCGAAATGCAGAGCCCTGTACTCTGGACTCTGCTCCTCCTTCGGCTGCGACACTCCGTCCATTTGCATCCGCAGCGCATCCTGCATGGAACTGCCACACATAGCCGATGAAGGCATCGGCGAAGCGTTCGAAGACGGGGAGGAGCCGTGCTTGGCGCTCTCGGAGGGGTCGGATGCGGTCGGCGAGATCCTGCACCGTCATGGGCACGAAGCTGGCCATCGGTGGTCTCCTTGCTCCTGGGGGTGGCCCTGGGGGAGCCGGTCGCAAGATACCACGGAGACGCGGCGAGCAGCTACCTGCTACACGCCTGTCAGGCGATTGGGGACCTCGCCGAGTCGATCCCGGGGGCGCTCAGGGGGTGAGGGGCCCGAACCTGAAGCAGAGGCCCGCCTCCGTTTCCGTGATCCCACCGATCTGCGCAATGACGTGTTCGGGCAGACGTGCGGGATCGAGGATCCGGTACCAAGCGCCCTCGCGCTGCAACACGCCGTCGCTGATCAGACGTTCGAAGTCGATCGGCGTACGAAGGAGCTTGATCCGCTCTTCGACCTCTTCCTTGGTGAGGCGTGCCATCGATCCCTCCGTGCTCAGGTGGCCCTGGGGGAGCCGGTCGCAAGGTAGGAACAGCAGATGATAGACGCTATTGGCCCAAGTACTTCGACGGCGGGGTGCGTTCGCCCGCGATACGCGCCATTGCCTCCAACGCCTCCGCGATCCGATGTGATGGAGGGCGCGGCTGCCTGGTGTGCTCCCACGACTCCCACTCAAGAGTCGATACAGTGAAGTGGCTGGCCGGATGGAAGGCCGCAAACGGGGACCGCGCTCTACTCTCGTACTCGACACTGACCCTCACAGGTCGGTCTTTCAGCAGTTTCGCCACCGCGTCAACCCATCCCCAGCGGACGGCCCGTTCCTCTCCCGGCGCCAGCATCGGAACCCCCGTAATCAGGGGTCCACTCTTCATGGGCCCGTCCTGCTCCCTGCCGACACGCTGTGGAAGCTCTCGGTCCAGGTGAAAGCGAACACCATAGGCTGGCCCGAGTCCCACGTTCCTGATGACGATGAGGAAGTCATCCAGCGAGTCCGGATCCAAGCGGAGGAATACGAGCACAAGCGGGTCGGTTTGTGCGCGCATCGTGAAGTAGCTTGCGAGGGCCGCAAACAGGCCAACCGCAACAAGCGCCGCCGTTGCGATCAGCATCCCGACCTCCGTCACCCCTCCAACTCCTCCGCCAGCTCGACGAGCTCCGCGGCCCGGGCCCGGGCGAGCTTCGCGATGGCCGCCTCCCAGCCCGGGGGTGGAGATCGGTACCCGGTGCTGTCAGGGTCGAGACGAGCCTTGGCGATGGAGGACGACTCTCGAGCCATGCTCGACGCCACGTCGTCCAGAGTCACCCGGAGGCCGGTGATCCGGTCCGTCGCTTCCTTGAAGTCCATGGCTGTCCATCCTTTTATTGACACGGACGGGGAGTGTCCATATCATATTGGACAGCGGGGCATAAAAGCAAGGCGCCAGGGCCACCCGGAAAGTGAACACCTGACGCCTCACAAACACGGCTCTCGCCGCCCCTTACGATCGCCCTGCGAGGGGGGTGAGGGCAAGGATCAGGAGATCGGATCCATGCAGAAGGCACTCGAGTTGTGGAGGACGTCGCTCATCCGCGAGCCAGGGCCCACCGTCCCGATCACGGGATCCGTCACCGGCCCGGCCCACGTGGGGCTGCTCATGGCGCACCTCTACGGCGACGCCGCCCAGGAGCACCTGGTGGTCTTCGCGCTGAACGCTCGCCATCATGTCGTGGGGATCCACCCGGTCACGACGGGGATCGCCGATGCCTCCCTGGCCCACGCCCGTGAGGTGTTCCGACCGGCGATCCTCGCCAATGCGACGGCCATCATCGTCGCCCATAACCACCCGACCGGCGATCTCACGCTGAGCCTGGAGGACAAGCAACTCGCCGCGCGCCTCGAGGTGGCGGGCCGACACCTGGGGATCAACGTCCTGGACTTCATCGTCACCGACCACCGCGGCCGCTGGCACTCGATTCACGGGAAGCACGCGAAGGGGGAGGTAGCCTGACATGCCCAAGCGCACCACCACGCGCCTCTACACGCGCCAGCAGGGCGGCGAGAATCGCTTCTACGGCGATTTCCGGGCCTACGCCGACGTAGGGGGCGGCCGGGAGGCTCTGATCCCGGAGGGGCAGCGCCAGGCGACCACGGATCCGGATATCGCGGCCAAGCTCTACGCCGATCGGCTGAAGGAGCTGGACGCCAAGCGCCGGAACCGTCACCTCCACGGGGTCCTGAAGGAGACCGACCTCGGACCCTACGCCGAGTATCACCTGCAGCAGAAGGCCCGGGACCGGGACGCCACGGAGCGGTGGCTCAAGATGGAGGAGCGCCACCTGCGGGACGCCGTCGCCTTCTTCGGGACCAGCACCGGACTCGCAGCGATCAGCCCGGAGGAGTGCACCCGGTGGGTCGAGGAGCTCCGCCACCAGGACAACGGCCGCGGGGGGACCCTGTCGGAGACGAGCATCCGGAAGCGGCTCAACACCCTCTCGAACCTCTTCCGCCGCGCGGTGAGCGAAGGGTACGTCCACCGGAACCCCGTGGCGGACATGTACTCGAAGCCCACGGAGGAGCGCCGGGAGGCGGACTACCTCGAGCCGGAGGAGGCCGCGCTGCTCCTCGAGTCGGCGCGGACGTACCGGGCGCCCGTGGACGATGGCGCGTTCCCGTACATGTATCCGCTGCTGGCCACCTTCCTCCTCACCGGCGGCCGGAAGTCGGAGGTCCTGGGCCTCGAGGTGGACGACGTGAGCCTCCGCCTGGGCAAGGTCTACATCCGGCCGAACGACTGGCGCCGGCTCAAGACGCGGGGCAGCAAGCGGACCGTCCCACTCTGGCCGCAGCTCGAGGAGATCCTCCGGGCCTACCTGGTGGAGCGGGAACGCTCGGGCGGGCTCGGCCGGCTCCTCTTCCCTTCGGCCCGGGGTGAGGGCGAGAGCCTCATCCGGGACGTGCGGAAGGCCCTGGACCACATTGCGGTCCGCGCGGGCTTCCAGAAGGGCGCCGTCCGCCTCCACCAGCTCCGGCACACGTACACGGCGGCCCGGCTCCAGACGTGCGACCGGGGTCGGCCCGTGGCCCTTTACACGGTCGCCCGCGAGCTCGGGCACTCCGGCACCGCCATGATCGAGGACCGCTACGGCCACCTCCACGACCGCGTGGAAGCCGGCGGCACGGAGGTAGTGGAGTTCCGGGTGGAGGCCTGGAGGGAGCGTCTCGGCGAGCGACTCACCGCCCTCGAGCAGCGAGCCAACGCCGGCGACGTCACCGACGCGGAGGGCTGAGAAGCCCCCCTTTTTTTCGCCGTTCGTGGGCACTGATTCTGACACTGCCGCCCACCGTACCCTCGAACTGAACGAGCCCGGCAAGGCCGCAAAGCCTTACCGGGTCTCGTTTTACTCCAGAGCGGGCGACCGGGCTCGAACCGGCGACCCTCAGCTTGGGAAGCTGATGCTCTACCAACTGAGCTACGCCCGCGTGGAGTGAATAATCTCCCAGCGTGGGGGCCGGGTCAAGCGGACCCGGTCCCCCCTGCGGGCGGCTCGAATCAGGTCACATGGTCTGCAGCGTGTAACCGTAGCCCGCCACCACCTGGTCGCTGTCCCACTCGGCCTGGAAGGCGGACGTGGCGTCGGCAGCAGGCGCCTGCACCGTCACGTCCTTGGTGCCGATGGCGGTTCCGGCGTCGTCGTAGAACGAGAAGTGGAGCGTCACGCTCGTGCCCTGGTCCAGCGACACGTTGCGGATCTGGCCGGAGATGATGCCGCCGCCCTCGCGGTAGCGCTGAAGCTGGAGGTTCTCCACCAGAACGGGCAGGGCCTCGATCTTCTCCACCAGGTCCCGCGCGGTGTCGTCGTCACCGGTCTTGCTGGCCACCTGCGCCCGGATCAGGTAGGCGTTCCTGTTGTTGGGATCGAGCTGCAGCCAACGGTCCGCGGCAGTCTTGAGCTCGTCCAACGACATGGCCGGCATGCTGTCGGCGTGCGCAAGCTGGATCGAGCGCGCCCACATCTCCACCGCGTCGCGGTCATTGACCGATGCCTCGGCGGCCTTCTTGAACGCGTCGGTGGCACCGTCGTAATCGTCCATCTGGTACAGACCCACGCCGACCTGGTAGTAGTCGCTGGCCCTCAGGTTCGGACGCCGCAGGATCTGCGCATACATGGCAGCGGCCGAATCCGGCTGCTCCATCTGCAGATAAACCGTGGCCAGGTTCCTCATGTACGTGAGGTTGTCCGGATCGTCGGCCAGGAGACTGCGCAGCGCCTGTACGGCACCCCGGTAGTCGCCGGACTGCATGAGCGCCTGAGCGATATAGGCAGGAATCTGCTCGCCCTGCTCGCGCCAGTTGGCCGCCGTGGCGGAATCCATCTGCTCGGTGCGGTCCGACTGGATGATCTCCAGCGCCGCGCGCAGGTTCTCCAGCGACTTGTCCCACTCGCCGAGCTGCTGGTAGATCTGGCCCAGCGTCACCATCACCTCGGGGCGCCCGCGGTAGATGGCATTCGCCTCCTCGAAGATGTTCACCGCCTGCTCGTACTGCCCCGAGTTCACCAGCGGCACCGCCTGCTGATAGAGCTGGAGCCAGGCACGCTCGCGGCGGGATTCCGTCTCGAGCGTGTAGACGGGACGCAGCGTTTCGGCCTTGGTCAGCGCCGTGTCGGCCTTGAAGTAGTCACCGAGCCCGATGTAGGCGATCCCCTGCTGATACCAGGGCAGCGGGTTGGTGGGGTCTTCGTTGATGGACTGCTGCGCGGACTGCACCGCGGCCTGATACTCGGGCCGGGCAGCGTCGGGAGACTCGGCGTCCTGCGCCGCCTGGATGTGATTGGCGGCGGCGCGGGTGTTCTCGTCCTGTCGAGGGCTCTCACCCTGGGCCAACGTCTCGGCACCCGGCAAGGGGCTGCTGGTCGACGTGCTGCCGGCGGGCGAGCCGCCTCCCCCGGACGCGCACGCGCCCGCGAAGACAGCCAGCGAACCGGCCAGAACGAGACCGATACGGAGCTTCATCCCAAAATCCTCCTTGATCGCGCAAAACATCGTGGACAGTCTTGAAATTTAGGTTTGTCCACCACCGTGGTCAAACCGTGCCGGCCCCTCGGCTCGACGGATACGGCTCATCACTTCTTCCCTTCCCAGAACGTGCATGATCCGGGCCAGGTCGGGCCCGTGCTCCTCACCCGTGAGCGCGAGGCGCACCGGGTGGAAGAGCGCCGGGCCCCGCGCGCCGACGGCCTTGCCCCCGGCTCGCACCGCCGCTCCCAGGGCGCCGGGCTCCCAATCCTCCAGCGCCTCGAGCTCGGCTGCCACCGCCGCCAGCACCTGCACCGCTTCGGGCCGCTCGGCGAGGGCTTCCCTCCCCTTCGCTGCAGCCTGCGCATCCGGACGCATCAAAGGAAGATACTGGTCGATCTCCCCGAAGGCGCCCAGGCGCGTGCGGAGCGCTTCGACGGCCGAGAGCAGCTGGTCGTCGTCCAATCCATATCGCGCCTGGTCTACGTACGGCCGGACCCCCTGGATCATGTCTTCCAGCGACAGGCGCGCCATGTGCTGCTCCGCCACCCAGTGGAGTTTGTCGGGGTCGTAGGCGGTGTCGCTGGCGCCCACGCGCTCCAGCGAGACGCGCTCGACCAACTCCTCAGGGGTGAGGATCTCCTCGCCCTCGGCGTCCGACCAGCCCAGCAGGCTGAGGTAGTTCACCAGCGCCGCCGGCAGATATCCCGCCTCGCGATACGACGCCACGGAGGTCGCCCCGGCCCGCTTGGACAACTTGCCGCCCTCGGGGTCCAGCACCGTGGGAAGATGGGCGAACACCGGCCGAGGCCCGCCCAGCGCGTCGAACAGCAGCGCCTGCCGAGGCGTGTTGGAAAGATGGCCCGCCCCCCGGATCACGTGGGTGATCTTCATGGCCAGATCGTCGACCACCACCCCGAAATTGTAGGTGACCCGGCCATCGGTGCGACGCAGGACGAAGTCGTCGATCTCGTCGGCGGCCACGGTGACGGCGCCTCGCACCGCGTCCTCCACGGTCACCTCTCCTTCCGTGGGCGCGGCGTAGCGCAGCACGTGGGGCTCACCCGAAAGTGCGCGGTGCGCGGCCTCGGACTGGCGCAGGTCACGGCACGGATCGGGCCCCCGGTCCCAGGCGTCCCCCTCTCCCTCGCCGCAGAAGCAACGAAAGGCGAAGCCGTCGGCCAGGAGCCGGTGGAGCGCGGCTTCGTACACGGCGCTCCGCTGCGATTGGCGGTACGGCGCGAAGCGACCTCCCACGTCGGGCCCCTCATCCCAGGCGAGGCCCAGCCAGCGCAGGTCCTCCATCAGGGCCTCTTCGGACCCGGGCTGGTTCCGCTCGACATCGGTGTCCTCGAGCCGCAGCACGAAGGCACCGCCGTGATG
This sequence comes from uncultured Gemmatimonadales bacterium, assembly GCA_963809895.1. Classification (GTDB taxonomy): domain Bacteria; phylum Gemmatimonadota; class Gemmatimonadetes; order Longimicrobiales; family Gaopeijiaceae; genus Gaopeijia. The sequence continues at coordinate 1,073,021 of CAWELD010000003.1, forward strand.
CCGCGCGAAGAGCCAGTTGAAGACCGCCACCCGGACGTTGCCCAGGTGGAGGAGCCCCGTCGGACTCGGCGCGAAGCGCGTGCGCACGCTCACGAGCGCCCCAGGTAGGTGAGGATGCGAGCCGCCAGCACCTCGCTGAAGCCCGGCACGCGGGCGATCTCGTCCGACGTCGCCCGGCGCACGCCGGCCAGCGATCCGAAGCGGGTCAGGAGCGCCTGCTGACGGCGGGGGCCGATGCCGGGGATGTCACCCAGATCACTCCGGATCGTGCGCTTGCGGCGGAGCTTGCGGTTGTAGGTCACGGCGAAGCGATGGGCCTCGTTGCGGATGCGTTGCAGCAGATGGAGCGCCCGGTCCCGGCGGTCCAGTAGCACCGGCTCCGGTCGGTTCGGAAGAAACACTTCCTCCTCGCGCTTGGCCAGGGCCAGGAGTTGGACGTCCCCCAGACCCAACTCCTCCAACGCCTGACGGGCCGCACCGAGCTGTCCCTTGCCACCGTCGATCACCGCCAGGTCCGGAAGCGGCTTGTCCTCGTCCAGTCGGCGCCTGAAGTAGCGGGTCACGGCCTCGTGCATGGAGCGATAGTCGTCGTTCCCCCAGTCTCCCTTGATGCGCATGTGCCGGTACTCACCCTTGCGTGGCTCCCCGTTCTCGAAGACCACGGCGCTGGCCACGGTCTCGGTTCCCTGCGTGTGCGAGATGTCGAAGCACACCATGAGACGGGGGACCACCTTCAGGTCCAGGTGCTCCTGCAGGTCGAAGAGCGCCTCGTCGGCACGATCGGCGGCCACCGCCAGCCCCGCCACCCGGTCCTCCAGGCCGTGGCGGGCGTTGGTCCCCGCCAGCTCCACCAGGCGCCGCTTCTCGCCCCGCACCGGCACGTGGGTCACCACCTTGCGGCCCGCGGCCTCGCCCAACACCTCCTCCAGGGTCTCCCGGTCCGGGAACTCTCCCGGCAGCAGGATCTCGCGAGGAAGATCCGCCGTCCCCGCCGCTCCACGCCCCAGGTAGTACCGGGTGGCGAAGGCCGCCAGCAGATCGGCGTCGTCCTCGTCCAGGATCTGGCTGAAGCGGAGCGTGTCGCGCCCCAGCAGGAGCCCGCGGCGCACGCGCAGCACCACGCCCACCGCCAGCTCGCCGTCCCGGGCCAGCCCCACCACGTCGTGGTCGCCGCCCCCGACGCGGTGCACCCGCTGCTCCCGGGACAGGGCATCCAGGCCCTGGACCACGTCGCGCATGCGCGCGGCCCGCTCGAAGTCCAGCGCTTCCGAGGCCTCCTTCATGCGTTCTTCCACCTCGCCGCGCAGGCTCTCGGTGTCACCCTCGAGGATGCGCACGATCTCGTCGATCATGGCCCGGTAGTCGGCCTCGGACTGGAGTCCCACGCAGGGCGCCTTGCAGCGCCCGATGTGGTAGTCGAGACAGGGGCGATCCGGGGCCTCGTCGGGCAGGTCGTAGCGGCACGAGCGCACGGTGTAGAGACGCTTCACCACCTCCAGCGCCGCCCGCATGTTGCCTACCGAGGTGTAGGGCCCGAAATAGCGGGCTCCGTCGTTGCGCACCTGCCGGGTCACGTAGACCCGCGGAAAGGGCTCCTGCACCGTCACCTTGATGTACGGATAGCGCTTGTCGTCGCGGAGCTGGACGTTGAAACGCGGCCGGTGCTCCTTGATCAGGTTGGCTTCGAGAATCAGCGCTTCGGCCTCGGAGCCCACCACCAACGTCTCCAGATCGGCGACCCTGCGTACCAGCTCGCGGGTCTTCACGGAGTGGGAGGCGTCGGACCGGAAGTAGCTCCGCACCCGGGCCCGCAGGCTCTTCGCCTTGCCCACGTACAGGATCTCGCCGCGGGCGTCCCGGAAGAGGTAGACGCCCGGACGCCGGGTCAGGGCGTCCAGTCGGTCCTGGAGCGTATCGGCCATGGTGGGCGTGCTGAAAGCGGACGTCAGCGCCGGAGCAGGCGCCGGAGGCCGACGCTGACACCCAGGGCGCGGGCGACGGCCAGGTATGCTACCCCGAAGCATCCCGCCGTTCCCGCCGCCGCCAGGGGCCCCGCGAGCCGGTCGGGAGCCAGTCCCCGCACCGGCGCCTCGAGCCAGGTCCGGAAGGCCAACGCCACGGCAACGCCCACGGCCGCCGCCAGGAGCAGCCGCGCCAGATGCCCGGGCCGAGCCCCGTGGGCGCCGAGACGTCCCTTCAGACGGCTCCTGAGCAGCCCGTACTCGAGCCAGGCCCCCACCGAGGCGCCCAGCGCGAGCCCCGCGGCGCCGAAATGAAGATCCCCCACGCCGTAGCGATCCAGGGGGAACATGAGCACGGCGCCGATGGCCAGAGACACGAACACCCGCAGGGTGGCCACCCGGGCCGGTGTGCCGGTGTCGCGCATGGCGAAGTACGCCGACGACAGGGTGCGGGAGCTCCCGCTGGCCAGGAGTCCCAGGGCGTAGGCCGCCAGCACGGCCCACACCACGCGGGTGTCCGCCGCTCCGAAGGCGCCCCGCTGATAGAGCGCCTCCACCAGGACGTCGCCGAAGGCCAGGTACGCCACCGCCGACGGCACCAGGAAGAAGGACACCCGTTCCAGCGCAGCTCGCACGCGCGCCGCCAGGAGGTGGGATTCGGCCCGGTGCTGCCGGGAGAGCTCCGGCAGCTCCGAGGCGGCGACAGCCGTTCCGAACAGCGAGATCGGCAGCACGTAGAGCGTCTGGGCGCGGGCCAGCGAGGTGACCGCGCCCTCCACCAGGAGCGCCGCCAGGAAGGCGTCCAGGAGCGCGGACAGGTTCACCACGCCCCGGGCCGCCACCACCGGCAGAAAGTTGCGAATCGCCTCCCGCACCCCCGCCACCCGGGTGCTCACGGACAGGCGGAAGTGGCCGAGCAGCGGCCACAGGAAGGGCACCTGCACCCCGAGCTGCAGGACGCCTCCCACCAGGGCGCCCCACGCCACCATCACCACGAGGTCGGCGTCGCGGCCGGCCCCCCGGAGCCCCATGAACGAGCCCGCCGCCACCGCGGCGGCGATGATGGCCAGGTTCCAGGCCACCGGCGCCACGTACGAGATGAAGAAGCGGCGGTGTGTGTTGAGCACGCCCAGGGCCCAGGCCGATACCGCCATGGTGGCGGTCATGGGCAGCAGGATGCGTACGACCGTGATCAGCAGGCGCTGGTATTCGGGCTCCAGCTCGAAGAAGACCACCGGGATGAGGATCGGCGCCAGCAGCATCCCCACCAGCGCGATGCCGTAGGCCAGCGTGGCCACCAGCCCGAGGGCGGCGCCGGCGAAATGCCCGGCCTCCTCCTCCCTGCCCTCTTCCAGAAAGCTCGCGTACACCGGGATGAAGGACGCCGACAGGGTGCCTTCGCCCAGGAGGTACTGGATGATGTTCGGGGTGCGCAGCCCCAGATACCAGATGTCCGCGGTGCGGCTGGTCCCCAGGTACGCGGCCAGCACGGCGTCGCGCACGTAGCCCGCGACGCGGCTGAGAAAAATGCCCGCGCCGACCCACCAGGCGGCGCGGGCACTTCCGCTGGCGGCGGTGCCCTCAGCGACGTCCTTCGTGGTCCTCACCCTCGGGCAGCGCCTCGGGAGCCGAATCCCCGCCGGCGCGCTCCGTCAGGAGCTTGTGCAGGAACTGGCTCTCTTCGTCGAGGCGCTGGAGCTCCGAGCCGAGACGCTCCACCTCCCCCTCGAGAAACGCCATGCGCTCGGACGTGAGGTCGTCCATGCCCTCGAGACCCTTCCGCTCCAGGCGCTGCGCCAGCGCGCGCCCGAGCTGTGAGTCGAGCACGATGGCCAGGATGGGAATCAGCAGGACGACGAGAATGATGATCTGCCACACCATGGCGGAAACCTATCCCCGGGGCTGCGAGAGCGGCAATGCCGCTCGAAAGCGCGCGTGGAGCTCGCCGACGAGCTCGCCCCCGTAGCGCGCCAGATAGTACAGGGGATTGAAGACCCGCTCCTGGGGCTTGCCCTCGGGAAAGAGGTGCAGATGGGCCTTCTCCAACTGCTGCAGCGCGATCTCGTTCTCACGCTTCACGGCCTGCACGATCTTCTTCTCCACCTCGCCCAGGGCGTCGAAGGTGACGCTGCGCACGTGCTGGATGGGCCCCTTGAGCGTGGGATCCACGTCGCGGGCCGCTTCGGTGAGCCCCTGCGTGCCCCGGGCCACGGCACCCCGCAGCTCCCCGAGCGCCTTCTGCACGTCGGCGGGCACCTCGTCGCGGGCGATCTCGCCGGCGAGCTCGTGGAAGGGACGGTCCAGCGCCTCCACCTCCAGGTCGAACTTGTCCAGCACCTTGCGGATCTTGGACTCCACGGCGGTGGCGCCCAGGCGGGGCACCACCACCGGCATCCCCACGTCCAGGGCCCGGAAGAGGGGCTCGAGCTCGGCGAAATACGCCAGCTCGCCGGGCCCGGCCACATAGGCCAGGGTAGGAAAGACGTGACTCTCCACCACCGGCCGCAGAAGCACGTTGGGGCTCAGGACCGATGGGTCCTCGTCTACCCGCTGGACGATCTCGTCGCGCGTGAGGTGCAGCTCCGAGTGCCGGAGCCGGAACCCCTCGCCGTCCCGGTAGACGCGCTCACGGGCCGCCGGACCCTCGAGGAACAGGTTCACCCCCTCGTCGAGGATGGGCACCTGGGCGTGGTAACCCGCCGCCTCCAACTCCTCCGCGCGCCGGCGAAGCGCAGCTTCATGGCCCGCCGCCCCGTCCAGCTCGGCCAGCAGAAGCGACGTGGACAGCCGCTTCAGCGCCGGCGCGTGGGCCTGGACGAAGAGCATGCCCGTAGGCTCCAACAGGTGCGCCAGGAGCTGCTCGAAGCCCGACGGGAGCGTGGCATCGGGCGTGTAGGCTTCTCGAAGAAGCTCGAGATAAGGAGCGCTAAAGTCCGTGTCAGGAAGTAGTTCCGTACATCGCTCGATGACGCCGGCGATCCCCTCGCCCAGGGGGAGCCGATGCAGCGGTCGGTCGCCGGACCCCGCGACAGCCGGCACCTCCAACCGGTGGAGCTCGTTGTCCATCCCCACGAGCCAGGTGTGGTCCGTCTCGGCCCAGTCGTGGTCCTCGGACGCGGTCCAGAACAGCGGCGCCACCGGCGCGTCCAGGACCTCCTCCAGCGCGTCGGCCAAGGCCGCCGCCGTGAGGGCCTTGTAGAGGCTGTAGAGCGGCCCCCCGAAGAGCCCGGGCTGCTGGCCGGTGGTGACCAGGTAGCCCTTTCCCTGTCGGAGGGCCTCCAGCCGGGTGCGAGCCTTGTCGCCCGGCGCCGTGACGGCCTCGATCCAGGCGGTACGCGCGCTCGCGTCGAAGCGGGCGTCCACCTCGGCGGCCTTGCGGCGGTAGGCCCCGGCATCCCGGTGATCCCAGGTGAAGAACGACATCGCCGTGTCGGCGCCCTCCAGGAGGTCGCGGACCAGGTCCGATCCGGCGGGATGCCGGACACGAAGCTCCAGATTCAGGGGGTCCTCCTCGAGATGGGGCGCCCCGGGGGACGCCGTCGCGTGCTGTCCGGCGAGGTAATCACCCGGACGCGTCGGAAGTTCCGCCGGCTCAGGGGCCCTTGTGGTAGGGCTCGTTGCGCTGGAGGGTACCCGCCCGGTAGAGCTGCTCGGCCAGCACCAGCCGGGCCAGCTCGTGGGGCATGGTCATGGCCGACAGCGAGAGGCGGCGGCTCGCGCGCTCCAGCACCGCCCCGTCCAGACCCCACGCGCCACCGATGACGAAGCTGACGTCGCGGGCGTGGAGGGCCGCGTCCGCCAGATGACGCGCCAGCTTGCGGGAGCTCATGGGCTTGCCGTCGCGGGTGAGCGCCACCACCTCGGCTCCCGGGGCGATGCGTGCCAGGAGACGCTCGCCCTCGGCGGCGCGCACCGGATCCGGATCCTCCCTGCCCCCGGAGGCGCCGGCGTCCACCTCCACCACCTCGAGCTTCCAGTAGCGGGCCGCCCGCTCCTCGTATTCGGACACGGCGCGGGCCAGCGCGCCCCGCACCCGCCCGACGGCCACGACCTGAATCTTCACGCGTCGCCTCGCAGGTCGTGGCCCTCGACGTCGCGCACGAGCACCGTGTCCGCGAGCCCCCGCTCGTTGTCGCGCCACGGATGGTCCGTGGTGTAATGGAGGCCCCGGCTCTCCCGACGGCGCAGTGCCGAACGCACGATGAGAAGCGCCACCTGCTCCAGGTTGCGGGCCTCCACCTCGGCGGGACTGCGGGGCGGACCACCAGCGGCCGACGCGGACACCCGGGCCTCCAGCGCCTCCCGTGCCTCTCGCAGGCGCCGGGTGTGGCGCACGATGCCCGCGTGGGTCCACATGAGGCCCCGAAGCGCAGCCGTGGGATCGGTGCTGCCGGCCGACGCCCCCGCGTCCGCCCGGCCCGGGTCCGGCTCACCGGGCGTTCCGGTCACCTCGCCCACCCCCGCCCCGGCGCCCCAGCGTCCGGCCCTCTCCAGCGCCTCTCGAGCCACCAGAGACGCCCGGTGGGCCACCACCACGGCCTCCAGCAGCGAGTTGGAGGCCAGGCGGTTCGCTCCGTGCAGCCCGGTGCAGGCCACCTCGCCGGCCGCCAGCAGCCCCGGCAGCGACGAACGCCCCCGGGTGTCGGTGAGGATGCCCCCGCAGGCGTAGTGGGCGGCGGGAACCACGGGAATCCCCTCCACCGCCGGCTCCAGTCCCCGGGCCCGGCATCCCTCCAGGGTCGACGGAAAGCGCTCCTCCAGGATGCCCGGACCCATCCCGCTCACGTCCAGGACCACGTGGGAATCCCCCGTCTTGTCCAGCTCGCCATGGATGGCACGTGCCACGATGTCGCGGGGCGCCAGCGAGCCCAGCGGATGGTGCTGATCCATGAAGGCTGTGCCGTCCAGGCGCCGGAGCACCGCGCCCTCGCCCCGGAGCGCCTCGGAGATGAGGAAGGCGGGATCTTCGGTGGGATGGAGGGCGGTGGGATGGAACTGGATGAACTCCATGTTGGCGATGCGGGCGCCCGCCCGGTACGCCATGGCCACCCCGTCGCCGGTGGCAATGGAGGGATTGGTGGTGTGCCTGTACACCTGGCCGCAGCCGCCCGTGGCCAGCATCACCACCTCCGCTCGGACCCGCAACGGCGTCCCGGACGCTTCGTCCAGAACCTGCACGCCCACGCAACGCCGGGCCCCGTCGTCGCCGTCCTCGGTGAGCAGCTCCACCGCGATGTGGTCCTCGAGGATGCGCAGCCCCGCCTCTTCGGCCGCCTCCAGCAGCGCCGTCTCGATGGCCCGACCCGTGCGGTCGCCTGCGTGGACGATACGGCGGCGGGAGTGCCCCCCCTCGCGGCCCAGCGACAGTCCGCCGCCGTTCCGGTGGAAGGCCGCGCCCCAGGCCATGAGGTCGCGAATGCGCGCCGGACCGTCGCGGACCACCAGCTCCACCACATCGGCATGGCAGAGACCGGCGCCGGCCACCAGGGTGTCTCCGACGTGCAGCGACACGTCGTCGTCCTCGCCCACCACGGCGGCGATCCCGCCCCGCGCCCAGTTCGTGCTCGAGGTCGCCCGCTCCTTCTTGGTCACCAGCAGGACCGAGGCGCCCTCCGACGCCCGCAGGGCGAAAGTGAGGCCGGCAATCCCGCTGCCCACCACCACGACGTCCACCGAGACCTCCCTCATGCCTTCGCCTCCCTGCACGATGCGACCAGCGCATCCACCAGCGCGTCCATCCGTTCCTGTCCCTCTTCGAAGCGCGGCTCCAGGGCCAGAACCCGCACCTCGCAAGCGAGGCGCTGCTCGAGCTCCACCAGCTTCACCGCGTCCTTCTCGGTCACGACCAGCGTGCGCCCACCGGCGGCCCGGGCCAGGCGCTCGGCATCGGCCGCGGTGAACTCGTGATGGTCGGGAAAACCCACGAGCTCGGGCAGGGGCACGGGCTGGCCCGGTTCCACGCGTGCGGCCAGCGCCGCCCGCACCGTGGCCCGCACGCTCTCCGGCTCGGCCACGGCGGCGGCCACCAGCACCGGACCGGTCGGCGGAGTCGCCGGCGCCCCCTCGAGATCGCGCCAGCCCGCCGGGGACAGCGCCACCCGCGCCACCACGAGCTCCGGGCGAGCCGCGCACAACCGCTCGGCCACCTCCACGGCCCGGGCCTCCGGCGCCGACTTGCGCGTGACCACCACCAGGTCGGCGCGGGCCAGCGCCGACAGCGGCTCCCGGTAGGGTCCCACGGGGAGCGTCCGGCCCGGGATCATGGTCTCGGCAGCCACCAGCACCACATCGGCGGTCCGCGCGAGCCGGCGATGCTGGAATCCGTCGTCCAGGACCACCACGTCGCACCCCTGACGCGCGGCACGCTGCACCCCGGCGAAACGATCCGGGCCCGCGATCACCGGCGCCCGAGGATTCCAGCGAGCGTGGAGCAGGAGCTCGTCGCGCCCGTAGCCCCGGGCCACCAGGGCCGGACGGCATCCGGCCTCCCGGAGCTGGCGCACCAGCCAGGCCGCCATGGGCGTCTTGCCGGTGCCCCCCACGGTCACGTTGCCCACCGACACCACCGGGAGCGCGCCCCGGCGGGCCCGCAGCACGCCCAGGTCGAACAGCCGGTTGCGCACGCCCACGCCGGCGCGGTAGGCGAGTCCCAGGGGCCAGGCACCCAGGGTGGCCAGGCGTCCGGCCACGCCGGCCTCCCCTCGCCACCACCGCCGTACCCAGGCTTCGACGCTCATCGCCCCTCGGGAAAGGGCGCCTCTGCGCGCTCGCGGAGCACCCCGAGCCGTCGCTCCAGCTCCGAGGCCAGTCCCTCGATCACGGCATCGTCGGCGGCCCTGGGCACCAGCACCGGCTCCCCGTAGACGATGCGCACGCGAGACAGCGGCTTGGGCACCAGGAATCGATCCCAGGAATCGAAGTGCCAGGCGCCGCTGACCCCCACGGACATGGGGATGATGGGCAACCCGGTGAGTTGGGCCGCCACCAGGGCCCCGGGCTTGAACACCTCGGCCGGGCCCCTGGGGCCGTCGGGGCTCAGGCCCAGGTCGTGTCCCTCGCGCGCGGCCCGGATCAGCTCCCTCAGGCCGCGGCTCCCGCCTCTGCTGGAGGAGCCCCGGGCGGTGCCGAAGCCGTGGCGCTCGACGACGCGTGTGATGTACTCGCCGTCGGCGTGCTCGCTCACCAGGACCACGATGCCCTCGCCCTGGTGATAGTGGATCAGCGGGAGCATCTGGCCGTGCCAGAAGACGAAGATGACGTTCTCGCCCCGGCGCCGGTACGCCTTGTAGTGCTCGTCGTCGACCCGGGTCAGACGCGTCGTGGTGAAGAGCCCTCCCAGGAGGCCGTGACCCAGGATCCCGGCGGCCCGAAAACGCAGATCCTTCATGGCTCCGCTCTCTCCGCCAGGACCTCGACCACCAACGCTGCCACCCGCTCGGCGGCGCCCGGTCCACCCAGGGCGGCCCGAACCCGGCCGAGCCCCTCCAACTGAGCCTCCCGCGCCGGCCCGTCCGTCAGGAGCGGCTCGAGCTCGCGCACCAACCGCTCCGGCGTGGCCTCACCCTGGAGCACCTCCGGGACCACGCGCTCGTCGGCCACCAGGTTCGCCAGCGCGATGTGGTCGACGCGCACCAGGCGCTTGGCCAGCGCGAAGGTGAGCGGGTGCGTGCGATAGACCATGACGAAGGGTGTGCCCTCCAGAGCGGTCTCCAGCGTGGAGGTGCCCGACTTCACGAGCGCCAGGCGCGCGTACCGCAGCAGTGCCCTCGTATCGGCCGTCTGCGGCAACCCGGCGGACGCCAGGCCCGTCGGCTCCACCCCGCTGGCGCGGGCCAGCACCGGGGCCAGGGTCGGGTGGCGCTCCCTCAGGCGAAGGGCCGTCTCCCGGAACAACTCCAGGTGGCGGTGGAGCTCCTGGCGGCGAGAGCCCGGCAACAGGGCCAGCACCGGAGCGTCCGGCGCCAACCCCAGCTCGTCGCGGAAGGCGTCCTCGGGCGTGACGTCGTCGCCGCGCTCCATGAGGGGGTGCCCCACGAAGGTCACGTCGGCCCCGGCCTCGCGCAGGAGCGGCTCCTCGAAGGGCAGGATGACCGCCACCCGGTCGGCGTCGCGGGCCAACGCCGACGCGCGATGCGGCTTCCAGGCCCACACCTGGGGCGAGATGTACCAGACCACCGGCACGCCCCGTTCCCGGGCCTTGTGGGCCAGTCGTAGATTCAGGCCGGGGTAGTCCACCGCCAACACCAGATCCACCTCCCCATCGTCCATGAGGGCCACGAGCCGACGCTCGAGGCGCCAGAAGAAGCGCAGGTGCCGCACCACCTCGGCGAAGCCCATGACGGCCAACTGATCGAGGCCCGCCAGGAGCTCCACCCCGACGGCCTTCATCTCCGGCCCACCCAGGCCGGAGAAGCGAGCCCCCGGGATGCGGCGCCTCAGCGCCTCCACGACGCGGGCGCCGTGATGATCGCCCGAAGCCTCGCCCGCCAGGACGAGGATCCGAGGGGTGGCAGTGGCGGCGGTCAGAAGCGGGAGCCCAGGTACCAGATCAGGGCCACCACGAGGATCAGGAGCAGGAACAACCGGCCAGGTGACTTGGCCTTCTTGTGGTCGATCCACTCCTTCTTGCGCTTACGCCGGACGCGGAGAAGGGACATGGCTCGCGATGCGGGCTTCGATGGAAAGAGTGAGGGCCAGGGCGTTCCGACCGTCGGGGCCCGACACGGCGGGGGCGGCGCGGCCCAGGACGGCATCCCGGAAGCTCTCCAGCTCCTTGCGCAGGGGCTCTGCACCGTCTCCCTGGAGGGGGACGCGCTCCACCAGGCTCTCCAGCCCCTGGGCGGCCAGGTCGGGCAGCTCGCCCTGACCTGGCATCCCCCCGGCCAGCGCCGGCAGGTCGTGCTTCAGGCGCAGGAACTCCCCCGTGCCCTCGGCCAGATTGAGGCTCAGGTAGCCCGACGGTTGGAAGATCCTCAGCTTGCGCATCCGCTCCATGGAGACCCGGCTGGCCGTGAGGTTTGCCACGGCACCTCCCTCGAAGGTGAGGCGGGCGCTGGCGATGTCCACGTTGGGCGTGAGCACCGGAACCCCCGATGCGGCGATATCCACGACGGGTGTACCCACCAGACTCCGGACCAGGTCCACGTCGTGGATCATGAGATCCAGGACCACGGCCACGTCGGTGCTCCTGGGCGAGAAGGGCGCCATGCGGTGCGATTCCACGAACAGCGGCCGGTCCAGGTAGGGCTCGGCGGCACGAATGGCCGGGTTGAAGCGCTCCACGTGGCCGATCTGCACCAGCGCACCGCCGGCGTCGGACGCGGCCAGGATGCGGTCCGCCGCGTCCAGGTCCGGCGCCATGGGCTTCTCGATGAGGCAGTGGATTCCCCGCTGGAGCGCCGCCACCGCCACATCCTCGTGGGCGGTGGTGGGCACGGCCACCACCACGGCATCGGTGCGCTCCAGGAGCTCCTCCAGGGTATCGAAGGCGCGCACACCCAACTCGCCCGCCACCTCCGCCGCGCGCTCGGGACGAGTGTCGTGGATGCCCGCCATGACGACGCCCGGCACGTCCCGCAGGATGCGCGCGTGGTGAAAGCCCAACGATCCGGTGCCCACCACGCCCATGCGAACCGGATCCTCTCCGGCCCGGCGCGCGCCGCGGTCCGCCGTGGAGTCCATGCCGTCAGCCTACCGTGATGCCCCGCTCGGAGCTCTTGATGAAATTCAGGAAGTGCCGGACTTCGGGGATCTGGGGCGTCTCGTCCTCGGCCCTGGCGACACCGTGCGACACGTTGAGGCCCGACATGAAGACCAGCCGGTACGCCTGCTTGAGCGACTTGCGCGTCTCCTGGCTGAACCCGCGTCGCTCCAGGCCGACGGAGTTCAGGCCGTAGAGCTTCGGGGGATTCCCCGCGGCGCGCGTGTACGGTGGGATGTCCTGGGGAATGCGCGACCCGCCGCCGATGAAGGCGTGGGCGCCGATGCGCACGAACTGATGGATGGGCGTCACTCCACCGATGATCACCCAGTCCTCGATGACCACGTGGCCGGCCATGTTCACCGAGTTGGACAGGATGACGTGGTTGCCCAGCTCGCAATCGTGGGCCACGTGCGTGTACGCCATCAACAGACAATCGCTACCGACCACGGTCACGCCCCGGGCGGTGGTCCCGCGATTCAGCGTGGCGTACTCCCGGATCACCGTGCGATCACCGACCTCCAGGGTGGTAGGCTCGCCCTGGTATTTCAGGTCCTGGGGATCGGTCCCCAGGATCGCACCCTGGAAGATGCGACAGTCTTCGCCCACCACGGTGTCCCGCTCGATGAGGACGTGGGGACCCACGGTGGTGCCGGCCCCGATCTCCACCCCGGGACCGATGATGGAGTAGGGCCCCACGCTGACCCCGACGCCCAGCTCGGCTCCGGAATCCACCAGGGCGGTGGAATGGATGCGGGCCTCGGCCCGCTCGTCGGCGCCTACTGAGGTGTCACTCATCGGTCCACGACTCGTGCCATGAGGTCCGCTTCCGCCACCACCTGACCGTCGACGCGGCCCACGCCTCGCATCTTGCAGACGTGCCTCCGGAACTGGAGCAGCTCCAGCTCGAAGACGATCTGGTCGCCCGGGGTCACCGGGCGGCGCCACTTCACGCTGTCCAGAGACATGAAGTAGACCACCTTGTTGTCCGGATCGTCCACGTGATCCATGAGAAGGAGCCCTCCGACCTGCGCCATGGCCTCGATGATGAGGACGCCGGGCATGATGGGATGCCCGGGGTAGTGGCCCTGGAAGAACGGCTCGTTGATGGTGACGTTCTTGATCCCCACGATGCGCTTCCCGGGCTCGTAGCCCACGATCCGGTCCACCAGAAGCATGGGAAAGCGATGGGGGAGGTACTGCATGATCTTGGCGGCGTCCAGGATCGGATGCCCGCCGTTGTAGAGGGCGTGCTCGGCGATGGCCCGCGCCAGTTCCACGTTGCCGGTGTGGCTGGGGCGTTCGGCCACCACGTGCGCCCGCACGCGCCCGCCCAGGAGCGCCAGATCCCCGGCCAGATCGCCCACCTTGTGCCGCAGGAACTCGTCGGGAAAGCGGAGCCCTTCCTCGTTGAGGATACCGTCGTCGTCCATGACCACGGTGTTTTCCAGCGACGAGCCCAGCGCCAGGCCACGGGCCCGGAGCGCCTCGGCGTCGGCGCGGAACCCGAAGGTCCGTGCCGGCGCGATCTGGCCCCGAAAGCCCGCCTCGTCCATGGCGAAGCTCCCGAACTGACGTCCGATGGACGGGTGCTGGAAGTCCACGGTGGCCGAGATGCGAAATTCGTTGGCCGGGGTGGCGACGTAGGAGACGCCCTTCGCGGGCGCCACGGTCACGGGCCCGTTGAGCTCGATGATCCTGGCGGGCTCGTCCTGGACGTGCGTGCCGGCCTCGTCCACGGCCTCCAGGAAGGGGCGGAAGCTCCCGTCCACGATGGGTGGCTCGGGCCCGTCCAGGTCGAGAACGGCGTTGTCCACGCCCAGGCAGGCCAGCGCCGCCAACACGTGCTCCACCGTGAGGACCCGGGCCTCGCCGGCGGCCAGACTCGTGCCCAGCTCGGTGCCGGCCACGTGATCCAGGTCGGCGGGTACCTCGGGCGCACCGTCCAGGTCCACCCGGCGAAAGCGGATCCCGGTGCCCGGGTCGGCCGGGCGCAACGTCAGCGACGAGGGCTCTCCCGAATGCACACCGGTCCCCTCGACGGTGACGGTCTGCGCGAGGGTGCGCTGCATCTCCTGGTCCTCGGACGCGGTCATACGGGTCTGGGTCGGCGATGGGAGGGGTCGTACCGGTTCGGCCGTTGCGGCGGCGCCTCCGGGGACGGTCACGGAAGGGTCGCGATAATGTAATGGCTCGCTGGCGAGGGGTCGAACCTGCTCACGGCGAATCCTCCGGATCCGCCGGGCCCTCCTCTCCCCCACCGAGTCCCTCCACGGCGCGCTCGAGCCGCTTCACGCGATCCACCAGCGAAGGCAGGCGTCCGACCAACGCCTGACGGCGCAGGTATTCCCGGTTGGGGCGGGAGGGATCGCCGGCCACGACCTCACCGTCGGGGACGTCGCGCATCACCCGGGCCGCCGCGGCCACCCGGACCCCGTCGCCCAGCGTCAGATGGCCGATGACACCGGCCTGGCCGCCGAACAGGACACCCGCGCCGACCCGGGTGGAGCCGGCGATACCCACCTGACCCGCCACCGCGCAATGGGGGCCGAGCCGCACGTTGTGGGCGAGCTGGACCAGGTTGTCCACCTTGGTACCCTTTCCCACCACCGTGTCCCCAATGGAGCCGCGATCGATGGCGGTGTTGGCCCCGATCTCCACGTCGTCCTCGACGATGCAGCGCCCCACCTGCGGGATCTTGCGGTGCGCCCCGTCCCGCCAGGTGTATCCGAAGCCGTCGACCCCGAGTCGCGAGCCGGAGTGGACGATGACGCGATCCCCGAGTTGCGTGCGTGGATAGAGCGTGACCTGCGGATGCACCACGCAATCCTGCCCCACCTTCACGCCGGCGCCCACCACCACGTGCGCGCCCACCTGCGTGCGGTCACCGAGGACGGCGTCCTCGCCCACCACGGCGTACGGACCCACCGAGACCCCCTCGCCCAAGCGAACGCCGGGGCCCAGCACCGCCGTAGGGTGCACGCCCGGAGGCGGCGACGGTTCCGGATGAAGGGCCGCCAGGACGGGAATCAGGGCCGCGTGGGCATCGGCCACCACCACCCGGGGCCGGCCCGCCGGGGCCCGCTCGAGCAACGCCTCGGACACCAGGAACGCGCCGGCCGACGATTCCTCGGCGCCCCGTGCGTAGCGCGTGTCGGCCAGCAGTCCCAGCGCGTCGGGTCCCGCGCGGTCCAGCGGGGCCACCCGCCGGATCGTCAACGCGTCGTCCCCATCCTCCACCCTTCCCCCCGTGAGCTCCGCCACTCGTGCCAGCGGCAGACCGGTCGCGGATTCCTGGTGTGAAGACATTCGCCTATGCCTGTCCAGAATGAAGAAGGGGCCCGAAGACCGCCGCGTCGGCGGTCCTCGAGCCCCCGTGCCCCGGGACTTCGGGCCCCGGGGAGCTCAGTTCCCGCCCCCGGCGGCGTTGGCGGCCTGGAGCCGCCGCACGACCTCGTCGGTGAGGTCCAGCGTGGAGTCGGCAGCCACCAGCGAGCCGGCGGCCACGTCGAAGATCAGGTGATAATGGCCTTCTGCGCGGATCTGCTCGATCACGGTGCTGATCTTGTCCATGATGGGCTGGACGATCTCCGAGCGCCGCTGCTGCGCCTGGTTCTCGAGCTGCTGGGCCCGCTGCTGCAGGTCCTGCTGGCGCTGCTGAATCTCAGTCTCGCGGCGAGCCTTGGCCTCGGGCGACATGGCCAGCGACTGCGACTGGTACTGCTTGATCATGGCGTCCAGCGAATCCGATGCCGGCTGCAGTTGAGCTCTGAGCGCCTGCATCTCGGAATCGAACTGGTTGGCCGCCTCCTGGGCTCCCGGCGTCTGCGCCAGGATGGCCTGGGAGTTGATGTAGCCGATCTTCAGAGGCGTCTGGGCCGCCACCGGGGCGGCCACGGCCATGAAGACGGCGAGCGAAAAGACGATACGACGCATCTGTAATACTCCAGTCATCGAGTTCGATGTCGAGCAGCGCCCTCGAACCTCAATAGCCGGGGCCCATGCGGAAATGCAGCTGCCAGCCCGGGTTGGTCTTGTCGAATCCATACGCATAATCCAGCCCGATGGGTCCGAAGGGGGTCACGAGCTGCAACCCCACGCCCGCTCCACGGAAGAGCTGGGACGGGTCGATCTGGCTGGGGCTCTTCCACACGTTGCCCGCGTCGAAGAAGGTCGAGACGGAGATGTTGTCGTTGAGACGCATCGCCAGCTCGGTGCTCACGCTGAGGAACGCGTTCCCCAGGCGGTCGATGTCGGAGATGGCCCCGGAGTTCTCGGGAAAGAAGCCGAAAGGCGTAATGGACGTTTCGTCGTAGCCGCGAAGCTGTTGGCCGAACTGGACGCCGCCCATCCAGAACCGATCGAAGGGAAAGCGCTCGGGATTGCCGAAGATGGCGCCCGCCTTGAGCGAGGTGCCCAGGGCGAAGGTCACCGGCCGTCCGCCGGTGCTGCCACCGACCTCGGCCACCGGTAGCCACCAGGTGCCCTCGATCATGTGCCGGATGAAGTCCCCGTCTCCGCCGAGAATCCCGCCGTTGAACTCGGTGGTCCAACTCTGGCGCGATCCGATCGTGGGGAAGATGGGGTTGTTCAGCGTCGTGCGGGTCAGGCTCAGGGAGACCTGGCTCTGCGTGCCCGGAGGCCGCCCGAAGAGCGAGGTGTCGTCCTGGTTGTCCCGGAGCTGATAGCGCGTCCGAGAGATCGAGTACCCGGCGAACACGCGCGTGGAGCGCGCTCCGGGAATCGGGAACCCGAAGCGCAGCGACGCACCCACGCGCTTGCGCTGACCGGAGTTGAAGGAGAAGAACCGGTCGCGGGCGTCGAAGAGCGAGATGGTCCCGCTCACCCGGGACATGAAGAGCGAGGGATCGGAAAAGGTGAGCGTGAAGTTGTTCACGTACCGTCCGAAGTCCCAGCGCAGGTGCCCTTCCTTGGCCTGTCCGAACAGGTTGGGCTGATCGTAGCCGATGAAGCCCGCGAGCCCGATGCCGCCGCCCACCGAGGTGCCGAAGTTCACGGCACCGGTGCTCTTCTCCTTGACCCGGAAGGTCACGTCCACCTTACCGGTCTCGGGGTCGGGATCCATGTTCGGGAAGGGCAACGGTGTCTCGAAGAACCCCAGCCCGTTGATGCTCTGATAGCTCTGGATGAGCCGGTCCTGGCTGTAGACGTCGCCGGGAAGAAGCCCGAGACGGTCCCGGATCACACGCTCGTAGGTGTAATCGTTGCCGGTGATGTCCAACATGTTCACGAAGGCCGGCTGGCCCTCCTGCACGTTGATGCCGATGGCCACCGTGGGGTCGCCCCCTTCCTCCATGGGCGGCCGCTTCTCGATGAAGGGCTCGATCTGGGCGAAGATGTAGCCCTGGTTGTAGTAGAGCTGTCGGACCTGATCCACCGCGGCATCGAACGCCACCTTGTCGAACACGCGCCCGCGGGCTTCCTCTTCGCGGGCTCCGCCTCCGATCCCCAGCGTCCGGAGCAGCCCTCCCCGCTCCGGCAGGAAGAACTGTTCGAGGCGCTCGTCGTCGATGGCTCGATTGCCGTCCACCGACAGGGCCCCGACCCGGTAGCGCTGACCCTCCTGCAGCTCGATCTCCACTCGCGCCTTGCCCGACGTGGGATCCACGATGAGGGTGTCCGAGAGGATCTCCATGTCCAGGTAGCCCCGGGAGTAGTAGAGATCCGGGATCCCCTGCGTCAGGTCCGCTTCCAGCCGGTCCTCGTCGAAGCTACCGGAGCGGAACCACCAGAAGCCCTCCGGCTTCACGGTCATGGCCCCGACGACCTCGTCGGTGGGGATGTGCTCGTTTCCGGCCATGGCTACCTGCGCCACGGTGACCCGGTGACCCTCGTCGACCTGGAAGATCAGGTCCACCACGTTCTCGAGGCCCTCTACCGCCACCTGGCGGTCCTCGATGGAGGCGAAGGGGATGCCCTCGTCGGACAACTTGTTCCGGATCACCTGCTTGGCCCGGTACACCCGTTGCGGCGCGTACGGGATGCCCGCGCGCACGCCGGCGGAGTCCTCCACCAGGTCCGCGCTTGCGTGCTCCAATCCCCGTACCTGCACCCGGCGCACCATGGGCTGTTCCTGCACCTGGACGCGCACCACCACCGGCTGCCCACCCAGGCCGCCCTCGCCGAACACACGGACGTCGGAGAACTGGGCCAGGCCCCAGAGGGTCTTCTCGGCGGCCTGGATCTCACGGTAGGTGATGGTGTCGCCGGCCTGGAATCCCAGGTACCCCAGCACAGTCTCGCGCGCCACGCGCGCATTCCCTTCCACCGCCACCGAGTCCACCACCAGCCTCTGCGCGGCCTGCGCACGAAGCGGCCGCGGGCCCAGGATGGAGCCCGCCAGCAGCAGGAAGGCCGCGGCTCGGGCCACGGCCTTCCACCGATGCGTCGTCTGTCGCCTCACTCCCGTCATCACGTCTTCGTCGTGGGGGATCCGGCGCGGAGGGTCAGGTGCTCCCCGTCCCCATCCACGTCCACCTCGATCTCGTCGCCCGCGGAGAACTCCGCCACGAGGATCTTCTCCGAGAGCGGGTCTTCCAGATAGCGCTGAATCGCCCGCTTGAGCGGTCGGGCGCCGAACTTCTCGTCGTATCCCTTGTCGACCAGGAGCTCGACGGCCGCCTCGGTGAGCTTCAGCCTCATGGACTCCTCGCCCAGGCGCTCCTTCACGTCCTTCAGGAGGATGTGGACGATCTCGCCGATCTGCTCCCGCGACAACGGGTGGAAGACGATGATGTCGTCCACACGATTCAGGAACTCGGGGTTGAAGGCGCGCTCGATCTCGTCGCGCACCTTGTCGCGCATGATCTCGTAGCTGGACTGGGCATCGCCGGACTGGAAGCCGAGGCCTCCGCCCTTGCTGATGTCCCGGGCGCCCAGGTTCGAGGTCATGATGAGGACCGTGTTCTTGAAGTCGATGACCCGACCGTAGTTGTCCGTCAGGTGCCCTTCGTCCAGGACCTGGAGCAGGATGTTGAAGACATCCGGATGCGCCTTCTCGATCTCGTCCAGCAGCACCACCGAGTAGGGGCGCCGCCGCACGGCCTTGGTGAGGGCGCCGGAGTCCTCGTAGCCCACGTAGCCGGGAGGCGCACCGATGAGACGCGACACGGAGAACTTCTCCATGTACTCGCTCATGTCGACGCGGATGAGGGCGTCGCGGTCGGCGAACAGGAACTCGGCCAACGCCCGGGCCAACTCGGTCTTACCGACGCCCGTGGGGCCGGAGAAGATGAACGAGCCGATGGGCCGCCGTGGGTCCTTGAGCCCGGCGCGGCTGCGCCGGATCGCGCGGCTGATGGCCATGATGGCGTCGTGCTGTCCCACCACACGGGTGTGGAGCTCGTCCTCCATGTTCACCAGGCGCTCGGTCTCGGCCTGTTGGATGCGCGTCACCGGGATCCCCGTCCAGCGGCTCACGATGAACGCCACGTCCTCGGCAGAGATCTCCGGCCGGTGCCGCTTGCGCTCCTCCTCCCACTCCTCCTGCTGCAGCTTGATCTGCTGCAGGAGCTCGCGCTCGTCGTCCCGCAGCTCGGCGGCACGCTCGAAGTCCTGGTCCTTGATGGCCTCTTCCTTACGCCCGGCGATCTCGCCCAGCTCGTCCTTGAGCTCCTCCACCTCGGGCGGCGGAACCTGGGCCGCGATGCGTGCCCGGGCACCGGCCTCGTCGATGACGTCGATGGCCTTGTCGGGCAGGAAGCGGTCCGTGATGTAGCGCTCGGAGAGCTTGGCGGCCTGCTCCAGGGCGTCGTCGGGGATCACCACCCGGTGGTGCTCCTCGTAGTGGCCCCGGAGGCCCTGCAGGATCTCCACCGTCTCGTCCACGCCCGGGGGATCCACGATGACGGGCTGGAAGCGACGTTCCAGGGCACCGTCCTTCTCGATGTACTTCCGGTATTCGTTGAGGGTCGAGGCGCCGATGCACTGCAGCTCGCCCCGCGCCAGTGCGGGCTTGAGCATGTTGGAGGCATCGATGGCGCCCTCGGCGGCGCCCGCTCCCACCAGCGTGTGCAGCTCGTCGATGAACAGGACCACGTTCTGGTTCTGCTGAATCTCGTTCATCACGGCCTTGAGCCGCTCCTCGAACTGCCCACGGTACTTGGTGCCGGCGATGACCGCGGCCATGTCCAGCGCCAGGACCCGGTGGTCCTTGAGCGCCTCGGTGACCTCGCCCCTGGAAATGAGCTGGGCCAGACCCTCCACGATGGCCGTCTTTCCCACGCCCGGCTCGCCGATGAGCACCGGGTTGTTCTTCTTGCGTCGGCACAGGATCTCCACCACGCGCTCGATCTCCGTGGTGCGGCCGATGGTGGGATCCAGCTTGCCCTGACGGGCCAGGTCGGTCAGGTCGCGGCAGAAGTGGTCCAGCGCGGGGGTCTTGGACTTCTTGTCGCCCTTGCCCCCGGGTCCGCTCGGCTGTCCGCCGCCGCCCCCGGAGCCACCGATGCCGGCGGGCTCGGAGGGCGACACGTCGGAGCCGAGCACCTTGAGCGTCTCGGCACGGGCCTCTTCCAGCGACACGCCCAGGGAGTTCAACACCTGGGCCGCGATGCCCTTCTCCTCACGCAGCAGCCCCAGCAGCAGGTGCTCGGTGCCCACGTAGGAGTGGTTGAAATCCCGGGCCTCGGCCATGGCGAACTCCAGGACCTTCTTGGCACGGGACGTATAGGGCAACTCGCCCAAAGCGATGGTGGCCTTGCCTTTACGAACTGACTCCTCAACCCGCTCGTGAATCTGGTCCAGATCCACGTTCAGGTTGGTCAGGACGGCTGCAGCCACACCCTCGCCCTCGCGAATCAAGCCCAGGAGGATGTGCTCCGTGCCCACGTAGTCGTGCTGGAGACGGATGGCTTCCTCTCTGGCCATGGCCAGGACTTTCCGGACGCGATCGGTGAAATTGTAGTTCATCGTAGGGTCTCGCGCGCCTCAGAGCGCGGGGTCACTGGCGGCCGGTGGGACGTTCGTCGGAGGGTTCGCGATCGTCCGGGGGGACATCTCCCTCGGTAGCCAACACCCTTCGAACGAACGCCGCTCGATGCGTGTCACTTTCGGCCCCGGAGAGGTCACGGCCCGCCGCCTGCTCCAGGTGGGCGGGCTGCGTGAAAATCATCAGTTTGTTGAGCGTGTATACACGGAGTTCCGGGAGAAGTTTCAGGCTCGCACCGAGCCGAACGCCGCTCAGAAGATTCATCAATTCTTCGAACGATAGACTCCTGGCATACCGCAGTAAACCGTAGGCGCGCCAGATCTTGTCTTCCGTCACGGCGCGGGCGTCACGGAGCAGCACCTGGCGCGCGTCGAGCTCGTGCTGGATTACCTTGCGAACCACGCGGTCGAGCTGGTCCACCAGGTCTTCTTCGCTCTTGCCCAACGTGGTCTGATTGGAGACCTGGAAGAAGTTGCCCACCACCTCCGAGCCCTCACCGTAGAGACCCCGGAAGGTGAGTCCCACCTGCCCCAGGGCGTGGAGCACCTTGGAGATCTCCTTGGTCAGCACCAGGCCCGGCAGGTGCATGAGCACCGACGCCCGCAGGCCCGTGCCCACGTTGGTGGGGCAACTGGTCAGGTAGCCGAACTCGTGGTGGAAGGCGAAGGCCATCTCCCGGCCCAGCTCCTCGTCCAGGCGGTCCGCACGATTCCAGGCGTACTGCAGTCGGAGCCCGGACACCAGGGACTGGATGCGCAGGTGGTCCTCCTCGTTCACCATGACGCTCAGGGGCGAGCCGGCGCCGGTCAGCACCGCGGCCCCGCGGTGCGGTCCCGAGCCGTTCTCGCCCAGGAGATCCCGGGTCACGACGCGGCGCTCCAGCAGGATGCGCCGGCTCCGGTCGGTCAGCTCGGGGATCTCCACCAGCGTCGAGCCCTCCATGGCCTCCAGGCGGCCCACCTGGGCCCGGACCCAGCCCAGCACGGCCTCACGGTCGTTCACCCTGGCCCGCGGACCGAACGCGTGGCCCTGGAGGTTCCTGGCCAGGCGGACGCGCGTCGACAGGACCACGTCGGCGTGGTCGCCGCTGGCGTCCAGCCAGGAGAGGCCGAAGTCCGGGAGGGTGGTCAGATCGTCCACGGCGTCACCCCTGTGGCTCGGGCTCCAGGGACCGGATCTCGTCGCGAAGCTCCGCCGCGCGCTCGAAGTCCTCGGACTGCACGGCGCGCTGGAGCCGTCGTCGCAGCCCCTCGAGGCGCTTCTCGCGCTCCGACGCGGTGGGATCCGGGGGCAGGTAGACCTTTCCCACGTGCTGCGTGCTCCCGTGGATACGACGCAACAGCCCCCGGAGCCGGCCCTCGAAGGTGCTGTAGCAATGAGGGCAACCCAGGCGGCCCGCCTCGCGGAACCCCGCGAAGGTCAGGCCGCAGAAGGGGCATGGGCCGTCGTCCTCGGCACCTGCCGAGGGCTCGCTGGACTCCCCTCCCATCTGCGCCAGGAAGTCGGCCAGGGGAAACCCGCTGGGCTCCTCTCCGGTCTCCAGTCCCTTGGCCGCAGCGCAGGCCTCGCAGAGATGCGACGTGGTCATCTCGTTGTTCTCGATCTGGGTGAGATGGATGACCGCCTCGTTCTCGCCGCAATTCTCGCACTTCATGACGTCCTGCATCCTCCCGGGGAGGGGTCCGGAGACTTCGCGTGGCTCATGCGGCCACGTCGGCCGGCCCGAGCACCCCGTCCTCCAGTCGGAGGATCCGGTCTGCGCGACGGGCCAACTCCAGATTGTGGGTCACCAGAACCATGGAGAGGTTCCGCTGTTCCCGAACCGAGAACAGTACGTCGTGGAGGTGCTCGCTGGTGTGGTGATCCAGATTGCCCGAGGGCTCGTCGGCCAGAAGCACCAGCGGATCGTTGGCCAGTGCCCGCGCCACGGCCACCCGCTGCTGCTCGCCGCCGGACAGCTCCCGGGGCTTGTGCTCGGCGCGGGCGGCGAGGCCCACCGCTTCGAGAAGGCTCGCCGCCGCACCCCGGGCGTCGGCGACGGTGGCGCCGCCGATGAGCCGCGGCATCATGACGTTTTCCAGAGCCGTGAACTCCCGGAGCAGGTGGTGGAACTGGAAGACGAATCCCACGTGACGATTGCGGACCGCCGCCAGCTCCGGATCCGACAGCCGGGACACGGCGCGACCGCCCACCAGGACCTCGCCCTCGGTGGGCCGGTCCAGGGCACCGAGCAGGTGGAGGAAGGTGGACTTCCCCGCCCCGCTGGCGCCGATGATCGCCACGGCCTCGCCGGGCTCCACGCGCAGGTCCACGCCCTGCAGCACCGTGAGCTGTCGGCCTCCCGTGGTGGCGTAGCTGCGGTGCACGTTCACCGCCTCCAGGGGCGCCGGGGCCGCCGGGGTGGGCGGCGGCGGCACGGCGTCCTGCTCGCGCACGGCCTCACTCATGGCGGATGGCCTCCACCGGCTCCAGGCGAGCGGCCTGGAGCGACGGATAGATGGTGGCGGCGAACGCGATGACGACGCTCCCCAGCACGATGGTGAGCACGTCGCCCGCCTGGAGCGAGACCGGCAGGTGGTCCACGAAGTAGACCTCCGGCGGGATGGGAATCACGCGGTAGCGGTCCAGGATCCAGCACAGGACCAGACCCAGGCCGGTACCCAGCACGGTGCCCACGATGCCGATCCACGCGCCCTGAAGGACGAAGACCCGCAGAATGCCGCGGTCGGTCATCCCCATGGACTTGAGGATCCCGATCTCTCGCGTGCGGTCGGCCACCACCATGACCAGGGTGCTGACGATGTTGAAGGCCGCCACGATGACGATGAGGAAGAGGATCACCAGCATGGCCAGCTTCTCCAGCTTGAGCGCGCTGAAGAGCTGCCGGTTGGTGGTGACCCAGCTCTGGACGACGTAGGGGAATTTCAGCCGGGCCTGGAGGTCTTCGGCGATGGCCTGTGCCTGCTCGGGATCGTCCGTCTGGATGCCCACGCCGGAAACCTCGTCGTTCCGCGCCAGACCCAGGAGCTTCTGGGCATCGGGAAGGCGCGCGTAGACGTTGTTGGTGTCGTAGTCGTACATCCCGGTGGTGAAGGTGCCCGTGACCTCGAAGGCCCCCAGCGCCGGCGACGGGATCCCCGTGGCCGCCGACGTCTGGATGTTCTCCAGCGCGATGACGGTGAGGGTGTCGCCCACGAAGATCTGCATGCGGCTGGCCAGGCCGCTCCCCAGCAGGAGTGGCGGTAGGCCCGACGGCGGAGGCTCCAGGTCGTAGAGCCCCGACAGGATCTGCTCCTCCAGCACGGTGCCCCCGGCGATGGCCGAGTCCGTGGGGATTCCGTACAGGTCGGCCGCCTGGGCGTACTCGCCGCGCTTGAGGGCGACCTTGGTGAGGATGAAGGGCGACGCCGAGCGCACGCCTTCGGTGGCCCGAGCCGAGTCCATCACGGCCCGCCAGTCACGCATGCGGAGCGCACTGCCCTGCTCCAGCACCAGGATGTGGGCGTTGGCCGACAGGATCTTCTCGCGCAGGTCCTTCTGCATCCCCGTCATGACGCCGATCACCACGATGAGCGCGGTCACCCCCACGGTGACGCCGCCCAGCGCGATCCAGGTGATGAAGGAGAGCAGGCGCCCCCCCTTGCGGGCGGACAGATACCGGCGGGCGATGTACCAGTCGAGCTTCATCGGAGCCCCTCGCCCGGTGCGCGCCACGGCTACTCGTCGTCCCGTAGCACGGGAAACAGGATGACGTCGCGGATGGAGGCCTGGTCCGTGAGCATCATGGTCAGACGGTCCACGCCCATGCCCAGCCCGCCCGTGGGCGGCATGCCGTATTCCAGCGCCCGGATGTAGTCCTCGTCCACCTGGTGCGCCTCCTCGTCGCCCCCGGCCCTGAGCGCGGCCTGCGCCTCGAAGCGCCGGCGCTGGTCCCGGGGATCGTTGAGCTCGCTGAAGGCGTTGGCCAGTTCGGTGCCGTGCACATAGAGCTCGAAGCGCTCCACCACGCCCGGATCGCTGCGATGGGGCTTGGCCAGGGGGCTCAGCTCCAGCGGATGGTCCAGCACGAAGGTGGGCTGCAGGAGCGAGGGCTCCACCAGGGCTCCGAAGAGTTTGTCCAGAAGCTTGCCCCGTCCCGCCCCTCCGAGATCCGGGAGCTTGAGCTCCTCGGCCCGCCGACGCAGCTCGGCATCGGACAACTCGGCCGGGTCGGCCCCCAGACTCTCCCCAGCGCTTGCAGGAAGCGAACCCGCGGAAACGGCGGCTCGAAGCGGATCTCCGTGCCCTGGTACTCCAGCGCGCGCCCCCCGGTCACCGCCTCCACCACGTGCACGACCATGCGCTCCGTGAAGTCCATCAGGTCGTGGTAGTCCACGTAGGCCTGGTAGAACTCCAGCATGGTGAATTCGGGGTTGTGGAAGCGGTCGATGCCTTCGTTGCGGAAGTCCTTGGCGATCTCGTAGACCGCCTCGAACCCGCCCACGATGAGCCGCTTCAGGTAGAGCTCGTCGGCGATGCGCAGGTACATCTCCCGGTCCAGCGCATGGTGACGGGTGACGAACGGCCTGGCCGCGGCCCCGCCGTAGAGCGGCTGCAGCGCCGGCGTCTCCACCTCCAGGAATCCCTCCCCGTCGAGAAAGCGCCTCAGCTCGGCGATGATCCGGCTGCGGGTGCGGAAGACCTCGCGCACCTCGGGATTCACGGCCAGATCGGCGTACCGCTGCCGGTAGCGGCTCTCGGTGTCGGAGAAGCCCGAGTGCACCACCCGCTCGCCCGTGTCGGGATCCACCTCGACCTTGCCGAAGGGGAGCGGACGGAGCGACTTGGTGAGCAGCTCCCAACCCTCGACCCGTACCGTCACCTCCCCCATGCGCGTGCGGAACACCGGGCCTTCCACCCCGATCCAGTCGCCCAGGTCGAGGCTCTCCAACCGCTGGAACGACTCCTCGCCCAGTACGTCCTTGCGGAAGTAGAGCTGGAGGCGTCCGTGGCCGTCTTCCAGGTTGGCGAAGGCGCTCTTGCCGTGCCCGCGCCAGGCCGTCAGACGCCCGGCGATCCGGACGTGCTCCCCGTGGCCGTCCTCGGGCAGCGCGCCCGCCGATTCGGCGTCTTCGAACGCCTCGAGGGCCGACACCGTCGTGTGGGTGCGCTGGAACCGGTAGGCGTAGGGCAGCGTGCCCTCGTCCAGAAGCGCTTCCAGCTTCTGGATACGGGCGCGAAGGAGCTGGTTCAGGTCTTCGGTCATGCCGCGGTCTGGGCTCCGAACTGCTTCAGATAGGCTTCGATGAAGGGATCGAGGTCACCGTCCATGACCGCGTGTACGTCCGATTCCTTCAGCTCCGTACGATGGTCGTTGACCATGGTGTAGGGCTGGAAGACGTAGGAGCGGATCTGATGGCCCCAGGCGATATCGGTCTTGGTGGCCTCCATGGCGGCCTTCTCCTTCTCGCGCTCCTCGACCTCGCGTTGGTAGAGGGCGGCCTTGAGCATCTTCATGGCCGTCGCGCGGTTCTTGTGCTGGGAGCGCTCCTGCTGGCAGGAGACCACGATGCCGGTGGGCTCGTGGGTGATGCGGATGGCCGAGTCCGTCTTGTTGACGTGCTGGCCGCCGGCTCCCGAGGCCCGGAAGGTGTCGATGCGGAGATCCCCCTCGTCGATCTCCACCTCGATCTCGTCGTCCACGAGCGGATACACGAAGACGCTGGCGAAGGACGTGTGCCGCCGAGCCTGCGCGTCGAAGGGCGAGATGCGCACGAGGCGGTGGACGCCCTTCTCCGCCTTCAGGTACCCGTAGGCGTAGTCCCCCTTGATTTCCAGCGTGGCACCCTTGATGCCGGCCTCTTCGCCGGGCTGGAGATCCAGCACCGACACGGTGAACCCGTGCCGCTCCGCCCAACGCGTGTACATGCGGGTGAGCATCTCGGCCCAGTCCTGGGACTCCAGGCCCCCGGCGCCGGGCTGCACCGTCAGGATCGCGTCCCGGACGTCGTCTTCGCCCTGGAGCATGGTCCTGAGCTCCAGGTCCTCGAGGAGGGCCTCGGCGGTGTCCAGCTCGGACAGCCACTCGGCCTCCATCTCGGCGTCGGGCTCCGCCTCCAGCAGCTCCGCGAGCTCGCGCAGCGTCGCCGTCTTGTCCCTGGCCTTCGTCCACGGCTCGATCCAGCCCTTGAGCCGATTGGCCTCGGCGATCACCTCCCGGGCACGCTCCTGATTGTCCCAGAAGCCCGGTTCCGCCATGCGTGCCTCGAGCTGCTCGAGGCGAGGCTCACGGTGATCCAGGTCAAAGATACCTCCTGAGCTCGGAGACCTGGCTCTCCGCCGTGGACAGACGATCCAGCGCTTCGGTGTGCATGACGACCCGCGGAAGTAGGGGGGATGACCGTCACATGCGAAAAGGCCGCCCGTCTCGACGGACGGCCTCCAGGCTTGTCGACGACTCGGCCCAATATAACCGGAAATTCGCAACCCCCTCAACCGGCGCGCGTGCGGAGGCAGCAAGCGCGCACAGGGGCGTCCCGAAGGGTCAGAAGACCTCGCGCCCCCGGGCCAGCAGGTCGTTGAGGGCGTCCTTCCAGTAGGAGGTGTCGCGGGCGATGTCGGAGCCCACCTGGTCGACGTATTCGGCCCAGGACTTCCGGATCTCCTCGTCGAAGTCTTCCTGGAGCGTGTCGTTCTCCAGCGCCCGCAGATAACGCTCCGGGTTGTACGTGATGATGTCCGACACCAGCACCCGGGCCAGGCGGCGCGCCTTCTCGTGGGGGTCGCGCTTGCCGAACTGGAACGCACTGGGAAGGGGGGATGGCTCGGCCTCGGGCGCGGCCTCCTGCACCTCCTCCTCGACGATCCAGTCCGCCTCGGTCTCGACCGTCCAGACGTCCTCCCGGGCCGACGTGGGTGTCGGCTCGGGCTCCGGCTCGGCCGCCTCCACCGCCTCGGGGCTCGGCGTGGCCTCCTGCTCCGGGACCAGATCCACATTCCACTGCTCGAAGTCCGGCGACGCCTCCGCGGAAGCCGACTCCTCCATGTTCGCGGCTTCTTCGGGGGATTCCTCCACGGCTTCCGTGCCTGCGGTCTCCTCGACCGTGGAGACATCCTCGGGTGACCACACGTCCTCCACGGTCCCGGCCGCGGTCTCGGTCACCTCTTCGCTCTCGGCCACACCGGACCAGGGCTCAGGGCTGAACTCCGGCTCGGGCCCCGCTTCAGGGAACGAGGCGGCGCCCAGGCGGTCGGCGGTGGGCTCGGGATGCTCGAGCTCCGCGGTCAGGTCGAGCGTGGGATCCTCCACCTGGAAGATCCCCCCGCACACGCTGCAGCGGGCGCGCACTCCACCGGCGGGAACCTTGCCGGGATCGACGGGAAACGATGTGTGGCACGCGCTGCATTCGACGGCGAGGACGGTCATGGAGACTGGTCGTTGAGGTGGGTCCTTCAGCCCTCGTGGAGGGCCACGATCCGGGCGGCGCGCGGGTCGCGCCGACTGCTGCCTTCATTCCCCTGGCGACGATCGACCACGTACTTCGATCCCGGGAGGGACTTGGCGTAGCTCTTCATCTCGGCGGCCAACTCGCTCACCTGCCCCGTGTGCGTGAAGGGATGCAGCTGATTGGTGACCACACCGACGGACACGGTCATGAGCGGGACGCGGTGCACGTTGCCCCGCCGATCCTTGCCGAGGAAGTACCCCGCGCGGCGATCCTCCTCGGTGTACTGATAGGGGATGAGCTCGTCGAAGAGCGTGACGATCTCGTCGCAACAACGTTCGAGGGCCTCCATGGGCACGTTGTAGATGAAGTCGTCACCCCCGATGTGGCCCACGAAGCCCGTGGGCGCCAACGCCCGCACCACGTCCCGAAGGATGCGCGACAGGAGCAGGATCACCTTGTCGCCGGCATTGTAGCCGTAGCGATCGTTGAACTCCTTGAAGTGATCCAGGTCGGCGTAGCAGACCGCGAACGGACTGCCGGCCTCCATGCGCTCGAGCATGTCGCGCTCGATCTGCACCGTGCCCGGGAGCCGGGTGGTCGGATGGACCGAGACGTCACGGGCCGCCCGCCGCAACACGAGCTCCATGCGCAGCGACCACTCCCGCTCCGGGATCCCGTCCTCCAGCACCTCGTCGGCACCCGCCTGCAGGGCATCGGCGCCCAT
This sequence comes from uncultured Gemmatimonadales bacterium, assembly GCA_963809895.1. Classification (GTDB taxonomy): domain Bacteria; phylum Gemmatimonadota; class Gemmatimonadetes; order Longimicrobiales; family Gaopeijiaceae; genus Gaopeijia. The sequence goes on from CAWELD010000003.1 coordinate 1,101,783, forward strand.
GTCCCGCTCCTCGGGAGGCACCACCACGACGATGGGCACGATGGCCGTGAAGGAATCGTTCTTCAGCTCCCGGGTGAGATCGAGGACCTCACGGGGCCCCGCCGCGGCGTCGAAGACGAGACAGGCCGGAAAGGACCGGTTCATGAGCTGGCGCACGCCGTCCATGGTGCCCACGACCAGATGACGGAGGCCGTGAGCAGCGCAGAATTCGGCGACTCTGCGGTGCGAGCGTGGTCGGTCCGGGCCGTAGAAGGCGAGGGTCCGGGCAGGTGGCATGCGGTTCCGGGTCGGCGAGTGAGCGTCGATGGTATCCCCTGTCTTTGAAAGGTGTCAAACCCCGGCCGACGGCGGGAGGGTCCTGACCAGCACGAAGTCCACGTGACGCTCCTGCTTGTCCACCCGGGCCACCTGGATTCGCACCCGATCACCCAACCGAAAGCGCCGTCCGCGGCGCGATCCCACCAACGCGTACTCCTGCTCGCGGAACTCGTAGTAGTCGTCCTCGAGGCTGTTCACGTGCACCAGCCCTTCGACGAAGTAGTCGTCGAGGAGGACGAAGCATCCGAAACTGGTCACTCCCGAGACCGTTCCTTCGAACTCCTCGCCCAGGTGGCGCTCCATGAACTCGATCTTCTTGAGCTCGACGCTGTCGCGCTCGGCCTGAGCCGCGGCCTGCTCGCGAAACGAGCTCCTGTCCGCGACCTCCTCCAGGTCGTCGGCCCAGGACTCGGGCACCGCGCGGCCCTCCACCAGCGCCCGTACCACCACGCGGTGGGTCACCAGGTCCGGGTAGCGACGGATGGGCGAGGTGAAGTGGCAGTAGAATTCCGCTGCCAACCCGAAGTGCCCCAGGTTCTCGGGGCTGTAGCGGGCCCGCTGCATGGACCGGAGAATCACCGTGCTCACCAGATTTTCTTCGGGCTTGCCCTCCACCCGGTCGAGGACCGCCTGGAGATGAGCCGGCTTCACCTTGCCCTTGGGCAGCGTATGGCCGAGCGAGGCCAGGAATTCGCGCAGGGACTCCATCTTCTCGCGCGTGGGTGGCTCGTGCACCCGGTAGAGGATGGGGAGCTTACGAGCCGACGCCTCGCGGGCCACGATTTCGTTGGCCATCAGCATGAAGTCCTCGATGAGCCGGTGGCTCGCCAACCGCTGGACGCGGACGATGTCCACCGGAGCTCCCTCGGCATCCAGGATCACGCGCGCCTCGGGCAGGTCGAAATCGATGGATCCGCGGGACTCCCGGCGGGCCCGCAGGGCGCGGGCCAGCGTATCCAGCGTGCGCAGGTTGTCGTCGGTGGTGGCATCGAGGCGAGACGAGCCGTCCAACACCTGCTGGACCTCCTCGTAGGCCAGGCGCCGTCGGCTGCGGAGGACCGTGCGGGCGAAGCGGTGCTCGCGCACGCGTCCCTCGGCGTCGAGGGTGGCGAAGAGACTCACCGCGAGCCGGTCCTCGTCGGGGCGCAGCGAGCAGGCGTCGGACGAAAGCGCATGGGGGAGCATGGGGACCACCCGGTCCACCAGGTAGACGCTGGTGCCCCGATTGAGCGCCTCCAGATCGACGGTACCGCCGTGGGGCACATAGGCCCCCACGTCGGCGATGTGAACGCCCACCTCCCAGAGCCCCTCCCCCAGGACTTTCACAGACAGGGCGTCGTCGTGGTCCTTGGCGTCGGCCGGATCGATGGTGAACACGTGCAGGTCTCGGATATCCTCGCGCCCGTCGCCCGGCTCCACGGGCAGCGAGGCGGCCTGCTCCTCGGCGGCCTTCTCGACGGCGGCGGGGAACTCCAGCGGCAGGCCGTGGCCGAAGAGCACCGACAGGACGTCCACCCCCGGGTCGGACAGCGCTCCCAGCACGCGTTCCACCTCACCCATGGGGCCGTGGCGCCGCTCGCCGTACGACGTGATACCCACCACCACGACGTCGCCGTCCGACGCATCGGCCTCGTCGCCCCACGGGATGAGGATGTCCGGGCCCATCTTGGGGTCCTGGGGGACCACGTAGCCCATCTTCTTGCCGCGGTGGAAGGTGCCGACGACGGTGGGATGGGCCCGCTCCAGCACCTTGATGACCCTTCCGACGGGATTGCGCCCGCGGGGTCGCCGCTCGATGCGGACCACCACGCGGTCACCGTCCATGGCGGTGGCCAGATCCGACATGGGCAGGAAGACGTCCTCCTCCGAGGCGTCGTCGACCCGCAGGAAGGCGTCGCCGGACCGGATCGTGGAGACTCTGCCGCGCACGAGGCTGATGCGGTCCGGAGCCGCGTAGCGTCCTCCCTTGACCCGGTAGACCACGCCCCGCTGCTCCAGGTCGCGCAGAAGCTCACGGAAGTCGCGGTAGTCCTGACCCGAAACGTCCAGGCTGGAGGCCAGCGCCTTGGGCTTGAGCGGCCCCCGGCTCGAGCCCCGGAGGGCCTGCAGGATCTTGGATTCGTCGGGAAGTGGCTTGTCGCTCACGATGGGTCTCAGGGTGTGGGAACACGGAGCACGAGCATGGGACGGCGCCGCCCACTCCATCCGTCCGGGACCAGGCTCACGCCCAGGCTCACGGGCGACGGTCTGCCCAGTCGCGCCGTCACGTACGCGTCGACGGCGCTGAGCACGTGGTTCGCCGCCACGGCGACCAACGCCAGCGACGCCCTGCGAAAGCGCTCGTCGCTGTCGTGGATCAGGCCCTGGAAGCGCTCCAGCTCCGCCGACGCCGACGACCAGTCCCAGGTCAGGGTGTCAGGATAGGCTCGGCGCCGGTAGTAGTCGAGCGCCTCGCCGTAGCCCGGCGCGTCGGGGTCGGCCTCCACGTCTCCGCCCAGGAAGATGTCCGCGGCGAGCTTCCACTGGGCGCCGTTGTAGGTGTCGGGACGTCGTTCGGGCTCGAGAACCGGCGTGCGCGGGTCCATGTCGAAGCGGCCCGAGCGCAGCCAATGCGACATGCGCTCGTAGTAGTCGAAATCTCCGTCGACCCGGGGCTCCGGGGCGCCGCGCGCGGTGGACCACGCGAGATCGCGGTAGCCGTCGCGAAGGCGATACCCGTCGGCGCGAGCGTCGAAGTGCACCACCAGGGCCGCCACCTCCACGCCGGCGAAGATCAGCCAACGTCGGCGACGCTGGAGGAACTGCCCGGAGCCGGGCAGGACCGCCGACGCTGCCACTGGCACGCCCAGGGGCAGCGGTCGAGGATCCGGGTCCAGTCCAGGGGTTACCCAACGGGTCCGCACCATGTCCGGGATCACGCGCGGGCCGGGGGTCTGAGCAGCGAGACGTCCGGTGGACAGAACGACCACGAGGGCGGCCGCGGCCGGGCCGGGTCGCATCAGAATACGTAGCCGAGCGTCAGGTGAACCGGCTCGGTCTCGCCGTTCAATCCGGTGGAGGCCAGCGACTTGCCGATCCCCAGCTCGAAGCTGTCATAGCGGAGGCCCACGCCCACGCCGGCGCCGTCCACCTGGAGTTCGGCACCGAACACGTACCCGGCCCGCACCACCAGCGACTGCTCGCCCCCGGCTCCGACCTCGGCGCCCACGTAGGTGGCGGGCGATCCTGGATCCCTCCAGCGCTCTTCCAACTCGACCGAGATCAGCGCGTGGAGCAGCGGGTCGTCGACGAAGTGACGGAGCACGTCGTAGGCGGCCCCCACCCGAAGCCGCGTCGGCTGCGGGTCGGACTGCTCCGCATTGATGAACTGAATCGAAGGGCCCGCATGCACGATGGCCGCACCCAACCTCAGAGGAAGGCCCGCAACGTCGCGCCATTGCAACCCGGCATCCACCGAGTAGGTCGTGGCGGTGACGCCGGCATCGTTGCACTGACCCCGGCAGGTGATCCGTTGTTGGACCAGCTTGAGATTCACGCCGAGCGACACGGCTGACACCACTTCCGAGGCTACGGAAAGGATGCCCAGGTGATCCCGGAAGGAGACGTTGCCGAGCACGTTGCCGTTGTTGTCCCTGAGCTCGACGTCGGCTACGTCGGTGAGCTGATACGACAGGCCGACCACCCCCAGATTCGGGCGCGGGAAGAGAAAGCTCACCCCTGTCGCCTGCCCCGAGATGTCCTCGCCGCGCAAGAGCAGGGCTCGCCCCTCGGTCACCGTGCCGAGGCCCGCCGGATTCCACCACACCGACTCGGGACCGTCGAGGGCGGTCATGGCCCGACCGAGGGCTATGCCGCGGGCGCCGACCGGCAGCAGGAGAAAGAGCGCCCCCTCGGAGGCCGACGAGACGTCCTCCTCGTCCTGCGCGCGTAGCGGAGCGGGCATGAGCACCCCGCTCAGCGCCGCGACCATCAGACCGCTCAAGAGCACCCGTCTGATCATGACTCCTCGTCCGGAACCCGATATCCCAACCGGGCGAGGTGATGCCGCTTCCGCCGCCACCCCGCGAGTGGTTTCACCCAGAGGTCGAGATACACGGGCCGCCCGAGAAAGGTCTCGATCTTCTGGCGGGAAGCGATGCCCAGCTTGCGTATGGCACGACCCCCCTGCCCCAGCAGGATTCCCTTCTGCGACGAACGCTCCACGTACAGGGTAACCTGGATGTAGACCGGGTCCTGCTGCTCGCGGAACTCCTCGACCTGGGTGGCCACCGCGTAGGGGATCTCCTCGTCGAACTGCTCGAACACCGTCTCGCGTACGAGCTCCGCGACGAAGAAGCGCACCGGTTGCGAGGCCAGATCCTCTTCCGGATAGAGGTGAGGCCCCGGAGGCAGCGCGGTCTCCAGCGCATCGATGAGGGTCGGCAGCCCGTCGCCCCGAAGACCGGATACCGGGATCACGCGCGCGCCCAGCGTATCGCGGCACCAGGTGCCCAGACGCTCCACATGCTCGGCCGGTGCCCGGTCGATCTTGTTGATGGCACAGATCACCGGCGCGTGCGCCTCGGCCAAGGCCTCGGCCACGGCGGCCGACTCCAGCTCTTCGACACCCCTCGCTCCGTCCACCACCAGGAGCACCACGTCGGCCTCGCGGAGCGCTTCGTGCGCCGCGTGCTTCATGGCACGCTGATGCAGATCCCGAACCTCCAGGAGGCCCGGCGTGTCCAGGAACACCATCTGGATGTCCCCTTCCGTGCGGATTCCGGTAACGCGCTGCCACGTGGTCTGCGCCCGCGACGTCACGATGGAAAGGCGACTCTCCACCAGCGCGTTCAGGAGGGTGGACTTCCCGGCGTTGGGACGCCCCACCAGGGCCACGTATCCGGCGCGGGTTCCGCCATCCGGGCGTTCGCCGTCCCTGTGCTCGCCGTCCGGGTGCTCAGCGGTCGGGCGCTCACCGTCTGGACGCTCGCCGTCCGCGGGGGTGTCGGTACTGGAAATCATGGCCTGAGAAGGTAAGCTCGGGTGGGCAGAATCAGAAACGCCCGCGCCAATTCCGGAGCCCGGCTCCAGCGGCGGGGCGGTCGGGTGCGGCGCGGGCGTCGGGCCCGGGCCGGCGGATCCGGCATTCCAGGGGCGGTCCAGGCCGCGCGTGGAGTATGCAGAAACGCCCGCCCGGGCTCAAAGTCCCGGACGGGCGTTTCGGTATAAAGGCTGGCGAGGTGACGTACTCCCCCACCGGGTCCCCCTTCAGGCGGGCACGTGAAATCGGCACCGGGCGTCGTCGCGGCGTCGGACTCGCTCGCTGCGACGTAGCGTCGGCTACGTCTCACTCGGCTCGCCTCGCGCTCCTACCCCGGCCCTCGATTTGACGCGCCCCCGACCGGGCCGCTGCCGGGGGGA
>CAWELD010000003.1:1115000-1705000 GCA_963809895.1 uncultured Gemmatimonadales bacterium
GTCGTTCGAGGCCAGGTGGTAGACCATGATCAGGGAGTGGTTCTCGCGCTCGCTGGTCCACGCGAACATGGACCCGTCGGGAGCCCACACGGGCTCGGTCTGTCGGCCCCACTGGACCAGGAAGGGCTTCAGGCCCAGGTCCATGGAGTCAGGCCGGATTCCGGGTCCGAGCCGGCTGCGGTAGATCTGGCCATCCTTCAGGTACAGCACCGCCGAGCCATCGGGAGACAGCACCGGGTTGCTGCCCTCGGCCACCCGCCATGCCGGGCCTCCCGAGCTCCGCACCGCCCAGATCGCCTGCTCCGATCCCCGGGGCAGCTGATCCGGGTTCGCGACCCAGCCTTCGCGGTTGGGGTTCGTGCCCCGCACGAAGACGATCATGGAGCCGTCGTCGGAGATGGCGACGTCGCCCAGCTCGATCCCGTCGTCGTCCATGAAATCCGTGAGCCGGACGGCCTGGAAGTCCGGGGCCGCGGCCGTATAGACGTTGCGCCGTCCCTCTTCGTACGCCATCCACGCGAGCCGGTCCGCGTGACCTGCCGAGTGCAGCTCCAGCGGCGACGCCGGATTCAGGAACTGGCGCACGGCGGGACCGGCGTCCTGCGCCTGGAGCGCCGGGGCCGATGCCGACAGGAGGAGAAGGGTGAGGGTCGCGACCAGACGCGACGGGTGGGAGCGCGACGAAGGGGCGCGAAGTGCAGCCATGGTTCCTCTTCCGGTCGGGACGGAGGGTCTCGCTGAGCTGGAAAACGCGCCTGGCAGGACTCGAACCTGCGACCCTCCGCTTAGAAGGCGGATGCTCTATCCAGCTGAGCTACAGGCGCTCGGGAGGGCCGCCGCGGCCCCACCGATCTGATGACATGGTCGACAAGGTCCGCCAAAGCGGCGGCCCGGTCAACGCGTGAAGCGGAACGATCCCTGGACCTCGCCGGTGCAGTCGACTGCGTCGACCGCCCCGCTCAGGATCGCGCCGTCGTCGCTGCGCGTGCCCTGCATGTCGGCGACACCGGGACACTCCAGGTTGTAGTCGAGGGTCAGCCGGATCGTCCCGTCGGGATCGATGGTGCCCTGACCGCTGGCGGAGATCCCGAATCCCGGCGACGTGAATCCGGCGTCGAGCTGCCCCCCGGTCTGCGCGATCTCCAGGGTACCGGCGATGGCCTGTCCTTGAACGCTCACCGAGCCCTGCCACGCCCCGGACACGTCGGGATAGCTCGGAGCCGGCGGGGCGGTGTCCATGGTGCCGGAGTTGGACGCGCAGCCCAGGGCGAGAACGGCCGCGGCGAATGTGGTCAGCCGTCTGCGGTGGAGCTTCGGTGACATGAGGTCTCCTCGAAGGGGGTTCGGGGGGAAGGTCAGATGATGTTGGGCCCCAGGCTCGGCTCCGCAACGGCGAGCCGGACCTCGGAGCCGAAGAACGACGAGAACATGCGCGCCTTCTTGCGGAGGGCCCACTGCTCCAGCAGGAGGTCGCCGTGTCCCTGCACCTCCAGCACCACCTCGTCCTTCTCCACCTTCACCTCCACGGCGGCGATGCGCTGCAGGTGCTCGCGATCCAGGGCGTCGGCGATCCTGAGAAGCGAGGCCATGGCCCGCACACGCACCCGCGCCGCGTCGTCGAGATCGGCATACAGGAAATGCTCCGACTTGGGCTCTGCCCTTCGGTGATACCGCGCCACCAGGGCCACCAGCGTGCGCTCCTCGGAGGAGACGTTGGGGACGTCGGAGTTGTGGATGAGGTAGAGGGAGTGCTTGTGATGACGTCGGTAGGCGACGAACTGCCCCACGTCGTGGAGCACGGCCGCCACCAGAAGGACGCGGCGGTCCGCATCGGTCAGGCGATGCAGCTCCCGGAGCTGGTCGAAGAGCGACAGCACCAGGCGCGCCACGTGGCGGGCGTGGGGCTCGTCGAAGTGGAAGCGCCGGCCCAGCGCCAGCGCGCCGTAGAAGGCCTGTTGCTCGAGGCGCGAAGCGTGCACGCCGGGTCCGACGAGATCCTCGGCCATGTCCAGGAGAAGGCCCTCCTTCACCCCGACGTGAGGCACCACGATCTCGTCCACCCCGGCCAGCATGGCCACCCGCTCGTAGAGGAGGCCCGCCGGCACGATCACATCGGCCCGGTCCCGGCGGAGACCGAAGCGCTCCATGCGCTCCTCGAGCGACATGGCGGCGAGCTTCTCCACCACGCGGCGCAGGTGGGCGAGTGGCAGGTGACTCACGCCTTCGGGGCCGGGGGATCGCCCCGCGAGCTCCGCCAGCGCCTCGATGTTGCCACCGGTGGCCATGACGCCCTCCAGCCCGGACGTGCCCACGTCGTCGGGAATCCTCAGGGTACCGGCGTATTCCCGGGCCAGGGCGAGGAAGCGCTCCGGCTCCTGATCGGGGTCGCCCAGATCCTCCAGCAGACGCACGGTTCCCATCTGGTGGGACTCCGACCAGTGGATCCCCTCGGCGGACACGAGCGAGACCTCCAGGCTGCCCCCGCCCAGGTCGGCCGTCAGCCACCGCCCTTCGCCCAGCTCCACGCGGCGCCGCACGGCGAGCCAGACGAGGCGAGCCTCCTCGCTGCCGGTGATGGTTTCGAGCTGGATGCCGCATTCGCGGCGGATGCGCTCCACGAGCTCGCCACCGTTCCTGCTCTCACGCACCGCGCTGGTGGCGACGGCCCGGTATCGGGGGATGCCGTGGGTGTCGATGGCCCGCCGGAACGTCGCCATGGTCTCCACGGCCGCCTTCATGGTGTCCTCGTCCAGGGATCCCGTGAGGAAGACGTTGTGGCCCAGGCGCACGGGAACCCGCTGCACCTCGAGCTCGAGCCAGTGTCCCGGGTCCACGAACTCGGCCGCCACGAAGCGGATGGCGTTGGACCCCGCATCGATGGCGGCGACGCGGAAAGGGAATCTCGGCTCGTCAGAACTCAAAGGGGGATCGGGACAGGGGTGATACAGGGCCCGGACCGCACTCCCTATTCTGAGTCGCGCGGCCCCACGACGCGAGGGGTGGCCACGGCGCGCTCCCGTCGCAACGCGGCCTCGGCCATGAGGGCCTGGTGGAAGTCCTTGACCGGCCGACCTTCGGGAGGAGTGCGCAAGGAATACTGGCCGTCGGGGGCCAGGTCCCAGGCGAGGCGGTTGTCTTCCAGGCCCAGGACCAGGATCCGGTAGAGCCGCGAGCGCAACTCGGGATCGCTGATGCGCACCACCGCCTCGACCCGCTCCTCGAGGTTGCGCCGGCGCCAGTCCGCGCTGCCCACCAGGATGTCGTGCTCGCCACCGTTCCGGAAGAAGAAGACCCGGTCGTGCTCCAGGAAGCGACCGATGATGCTGGTGATCCTGATGTTGTCCGACACGCCCTGCACGCCGGGTCGGAGTCGGGTGTGGCCCCGCACGAGGAGGTCGACCTGGACACCGGCCCGAGACGCTCGGTAGAGGGCCTGGATCATCCCCACGTCGTCGATGGCGTTCATCTTGAGGATGATCCTCCCTCGCCCGGATCGGCGCTGCTGCTCGATCTCCCGGTCCACCAACGCCTCGAAGGCCGCCCGCATGTCCCGGGGCGCCACGATGAGCGAGTGGTAACGCGGCTGGGGTGCGTGGCCAGTGAGGTAGTGGAAGAGCTCCACCAGATCGTTGCCGATGGCGAGGTCCGACGTGAGAAGCCCCAGATCCGAGTAGAGGCGGGCCGTGGTCGCGTGGTAGTTGCCCGTGCCCACGTGGGAGTAGAGGCGGATGTCGTCTCCCTCCTGCCGGACCACCAGCGTCACCTTGGTGTGGGTCTTGAGTCCCACGAGGCCGTAGGTGACGTGGACGCCGGCCCGCTCGAGCATCTGCCCCCACTCGATGTTGTTGGCCTCGTCGAATCGGGCCGTCACCTCGACCAGCACGGCCACCTGCTTGCCTGCCTCGGCCGCTCGGACCAAAGCCCGCACGATGGGCGAGTTCTCAGAGGTCCGGTAGAGCGTCAGCTTGATGGCCAGGACCTGCGGGTCGCGGGCCGCCTCTTCCACGAATCGTTGCACGCTCGCGCGGAACGAGTCGTAGGGGTGATGCACCAGCACGTCGCGCTGCCGGAGAACCTCGAAGATCGATCGCGCCTCACCCCCGTCGTCGGTCAGCTCGGCTGAGGTCACCGGCTCCCAGGGCGGAAAGCGCAGCTGCGGCCGATCCACCTCCGCCAGGCTCGCCACGTCGGTGAAGTCGATGAGCCCCGGCACCCTGTAGACGTCGTCTTCGTCCAGCTCCAGCTCGTCCAGGAGCAGGGCCAGCACGGGCCGGGGCAGCGCCTCGTCCACCTCGAGCCGAACCACGGGGGCGAAGCGCCGCTCGCGGAGCTCCTCCGAGATCATCTCCAGGAGATCCTCCGCCTCTTCTTCGTCGCGGCGGATGTCGGCGTTGCGCGTGACCCGAAAGGCGTGCACGGCCAGGATGCGGGCGCCCGGGAACAACTCGTTCGCGTGCCGGGCCACCACGTCTTCCACCGCCACGAACTCGCCGTCGGTGGAGAGCGGGATCCAGCGGCCCTTGTTCACCGGAACCTTCACGCGGGCGAACTGGAGATCTTCGCGCCGGGGGTCCTGGAGAACGATGGCCAGCGACAGGCTCTGATTCGAGATGAAGGGGAACGGGTGGCCCGGGTCGACCGCCAGCGGTGTCAGGACGGGCCGGATGCTCCGCATGAAGATCCCCCGGAGCCGCCGGCGCTCCTCGCGCGGAAGCTCGTCGTAGCGCCGGATGGCGATCCCCTGCTCCCGGAGGGCCGGCTGGAGCTCCTCGGACCACACCCGTGACATCGCTTCCTGCATCTGCCCCATGGCCTGGCGAATGAGCACCAGCTGCTCGTCGGGCGTACGGCCGTCGGGTGACAGGTCGCGGACGCCGGCTTCGCGCTGCCGCTTGAGGCCTCCGACGCGCTTGCGAACGAACTCGTCGAGGTTGGACTGGGTGATGGCGAGGAAGCGGACCCGTTCGAGCAGCGGTAGCCGGGAGTCGACGGCCTGATGGAGGACCCGCCAGTTGAAGTCGAGCCAGCTCAACTCTCGATTGAAATAGAGCGCCGGGGCGCTCAGCTCCAGCTCCGAGCCTTTGTCAGGCCTGGGCCTCACCGCCCGCGGCGGGCGCCGCAGTTCGAGCCGCCACGCTCCAGCCCCCACTCCCCCCACGGGCTCGCGAGCCGGCTCGGACGGATGTCCGTTCCAGGCGTCGGGTGACGCACGGTGGCCCCCGGAGCGCTCGGATCCGGGAGTCGGGCGTCGGGTCAGGTCGGAAGGAAGATCGGCGCGCACGGAAACAGCATGGGATGGGCACACCTCAGGAGCCACCCCGGAGGTGTCACGAGTTGGTAACCGGCCAATGGCCACGAAGGAGATTCAATCCTCGGGCTCCAGGCCCTCGATACGGTGGCCGGACCGCTCGGTGGTGGGGGCGTCGGCCGGACGATAGAGAATCACGCGCGCACGCTCCAGGGTGATGAGGCCTCCGCCGATCATCCCGTCCAGCTCGGGCAGGAGCTCCTGGATCTTCTCCTCGGTCTCGATCACTTCCACGACGATGGGAAGGTCCAGCGACAGCCGCAGGATGCGGTCCGTGTGCACGCGGGCGCTGGCGCCGAAGCCGGCGACGCCCCGAAGCACCGTGGCGCCGGCGAAGCCCCGCTCACGCAGCAGCCTGAGGAGGGCATCGTAGAGCGGCCGACCCCGGTGGGGCCCCTCCTCGCAGCGGTCGCTCTCACCGATGAAGATGCGCATGAGGGTGCGCTCGCCCGTGAAGCGGTGCGTCATGCTGTCACCCCCTGGAGTGGAGGACGTAACCCGCGGCCGTGAGGCCGGCGAGCACCGACACGAGACCGGCCAGCAGGCTCCCCAACGAATAGAGCCCTGCCCGCGCCCACTCACCGTCGCGGAGTAGCGCCACGGTCTCGAAGCTGTAGGTGCTGAAGGTGGTGAAGGCCCCCAGCAGTCCGATGGTCACGAAGGCGCGGGTCTCCGGAGAGGACGCGAGGTGCTCCAGCAACCTGATGGAGAGGCCGATGAAGAACGATCCCACCACGTTCACCGCCAGGGTACCCCACGGCATCTCCGAGCCGGCCCAGGCATGTACCCAGCCGCTCACCTTGTAGCGGAGCACGCCGCCCAGGGCGCTGCCCAGAGCCACGAACAGAAGGATCATCCCGTGTCCTCGACGCGAAGAACTCTCGCCGACCCGTGTGGCGGAGAGGAATCGGGGCGCCGGGATTCGAACCCGGGACCTCCTGCTCCCAAAGCAGGCGCGCTACCGGACTGCGCCACGCCCCGTATTACAGCGTTCCGGTCCAACGAACGCCACGAAGCTAGTCCCTCGCCCGGCTCACTGGTAGGCGTGGCGGCCGTGGGCCCCCATGCTCGGAATCACCCTCAGCTACCGGGCCCCGCCGTCAACTGGGTCTCGAAGAAGAGCTCGCTCCAGCAGTAGACGCGGCCCATGCCCGTGAGGGCGCAGCCCGAGTACCCCTTGGTGGACACCTGGGTCACCGTCTCGCCTCCGAATTCCAGGAGGGGCAGGACCTCGAACCAGTCGCGGAGGCAGACGAACCCGTCGTCTTCGGGCATGCAAGGCATTCCCGCTTTCAAGAAGGGCTCATCGAGGTTGTCGACGTCGTAGCGGTACACCCCCTCCTGGGCGGTGGCCTCGAGCTTGGCGAGCACCTCTTCGGGAACCGAGCCGTACAGGTTGGGCCAGCACGTCACGGTCGCGTCTTCCAGGAGCGCGCACAGAGGCGTGTTGAGGACCGCGGGTCCGGACAGGGGCACCTCGGTGGGCGCCGCGCCGGCGAAGTTCAACCAGCTCGGCCCCGAGGGCGGCAAGGCACCCCACAGGAAGACACGTCCGTCCGCGGTCCGGCCCGCCACCGCCTCGTCCCCGGCCCAGGCGTCGTTGGCGGACAGGGCGACGAAGGACTCACCCCCCGACACCGGTCCCGGCACGGAGGAACTCTCGGTGGTGCCGTTGCCCAGCATTCCCCCGCGACCGAATCCCCAGCAGTACGCCCGTCCCGAGTCCCGTTCCAACCCGCAGGTGGTGGCCGCACCCGCCTCCAGGTCGGAGAACCGGACCCCACCCAGCACGGAGTCGGGGACCGAGGCGCGGCTGAGCTGATCGGCGAACACGGCGCGGCCGAGTTGCCCCACCCCGTTGGAGCCCCAGCACCACGCGCGGCCGTCGGTGGCCAACGCACAGGCATGCGACAGGCCGGTGGTGACGTCCTGGAAATCCCCCTGAACCCGCACCCGCACCGGGCGCGCTCGCCCGGCGAAGGTACCGTTGCCCAGCTCGCCGTCGTCCCCGAATCCCCAGCAGTAGACGTGGCGCAGCTCGTTGAGCCCGCACGAGAAGGAGCCGCCGGTGCTGACGGCCGTGAAGCGGCCGGGATCGAAGACACCCTCCACCAGGAGCGTGGTCCGCTCCAACGCCTCCACGGAGGCGGTCCCCGTACCAGCCGTGACCATCGCGTCCTCGTCCAGGCCGGACACCGAGACCTGATACGACCCCGCAGGCACGTCTTGGAAAAGCGCCACGCCGTCAGCGTCGGTGACCTCCGACCGGGTAGCGCGAGGTCCCGAGATGCCCACGGTCACGCCCGCCTGCCCCCATCCTCCGATCTCGACGGTGACCTCGAGCTGCCCGCTGGGACCGTCTCCATCGGGCCCCGTGGCGTCGCTCCCGCACCCGGCGAGGGCCGCCACCAGGAGCCAGACCGGCGACAGGCTGCGGTTCATGACGTAGCCTCCTCCACGCCGTCCTCTTCTTCGGCCAGCCGACGCAGGTAGTCGAAGGGATAGATCCCGGTGGAGTGGCCATCGCTCCACATGAACTGCAGGGCATAGCGACCGACGTAGTGGATGGCGGTCGGATAGACGTCGTCGGGCACCATGGCGGGCACGAGGATCCGCTGGCCGGTCTGCTCGTCCACGCAACCGGCGCAGGGGCACCGGAGCCTCAGGGTGCGGGGCTCGTAGAAACTCTCTTCGCCATCACCCCAGAGGATCCGCAGACGCGTGCCCTGGGCGTCGGGACCGATCTCCTCGGGGTGGAACCTCGGCTCGCTCATGGTCCTCGCAGATGCTGCGCCAGCGCCCGGAAGGCCTTGCCGCGGTGGCTGCGCGCGTTCTTCGCTTCCGCATCGATCTCGGCGAACGTCCGGCCGAGCTCGGGATCGAAGAAGAGGGGATCGTAGCCGAACCCTCCTTCGCCGCGTCCCTCCGTCAGGATGACGCCTTCGGCTTCGCCTCGAAAGACCACCGCGTCCGCACCCGTCTCGGGAACCAGGGCGACACAGCAGACGTAGCGCGCCGTGCGCGCCGCATCCGGCGTTCCATCCAGGACCCGCAACAGATGCGCATTGTTGGCGAGGTCGCGCTCGAGCCCCTCGGCGTCGCCGGGCGCGAAACGCTTGGAGCGCACTCCGGGAGCGCCGTCCAGGGCATCCACCGCCAATCCCGAATCGTCGGCCACCGCGGGCAAGCCCCCGAGTCGCTGGAAGTAGCGGGCCTTGGACGCCGCGTTGGCCTCGAAGGTGTGGAAGGGCTCCAGCGTCTCTTCCACGGGGTCGGGGGCGATGCCCGCGTCGTCCGGGCCCACCAGCTCCAGCCCCGGAACGTCGGCCAGGATCCGCCGGATCTCCCGCAGCTTGTGGGGGCTGCGGGTGGCCACCAGGAGCTTCACGCCGCGCTCGCACCCCGGCCCAGCGCCGCGCGCTGCGCCCCCACCAGGCGCTCGATCCCCCCCAGGGCCAGGTCCATGAGGCGGTCCAGCTCGTCGCGGGTGAAGGGGTCGCCCTCGGCCGTGCCCTGCACCTCCACCAGGCGGCCGGACTCCGTGGCCACGACGTTCATGTCCACCTGAGCCGACGAGTCGAGGGGATAGTCCAGGTCCAGAACCGGCCGACCCTCCACGATGCCCACGCTCACGGCCGCCACGAGCTCGCGCATGGGATGACGCTCCAGGAGTCCTTCGTCCACCAGCGCGGCGCAGGCCCGGTAGAGGGCGACGCAGGCGCCGGTGATGGACGCCGTGCGCGTGCCGCCGTCGGCCTGGAGCACGTCACAATCCAGGGTCACCGTCCGCGGCCCGAGGGCCGGCAGGTCCATGACCGAGCGCAGCGAGCGGCCGATGAGCCGCTGGATCTCCTGCGTTCGCCCGCGCACGTGGCCTCGCTCGCGCGACGTTCTCGTGTGCGTAGAGCGCGGGAGCATGCCGTACTCGGCCGTGACCCAGCCGTGCCCGCTGCGCTCCCGCCAGGCCGGCACTCCCTCCTCGACCGATGCAGTGCACAGGACCCGGGTGTCACCGGTGGCGATGAGACAGGACCCCTCCGCGTACGGCGAGGGGTCCAGGGTCAGGTCGAGGGGACGGAGCGCATCGGGAGGTCTGGAGCTCATGTCTTCTCTCGGATACGGTGCAGGAGGTCGGTGGTGGAGTACCCCGGGAGGAATGGAATGACCCGGACCTCGCCACCGTCGGCCTCCACCTCGTCGCGACCGACGATGGTGTCCAGATCATAGTCCCCACCCTTCACGAGCACGTCGGGGCGGAGCGCCTCGATGAGGGCCAGGGGCGTGTCCTCGTCGAAGAGGCTCACCGCGCTCACGGCGGCCAGCCCGGCGAGCACCCGGGCGCGGTCCCCTTCCGGTACCAGCGGCCGCGCAGGGCCCTTGAGCCTGGCGACCGACGCGTCGGTGTTGACGCCGACGACGAGCACGTCGCCCAACGCCCGCGCCGCTTCCAGGTACGCCACGTGACCGGGATGCAGGAGATCGAAGCAGCCGTTGGTGAAGACCAGCGTGCCGCGGCGTGGACGTCCGTGCCGCGCCAGGAGCGCCGGGCGATCCAGGATCTTGGCGCGCGTGTCGATGCTCACCAGGTGGACTGGGCCCCGTCCACGATCTTCTGGACGAGGAGCTCGATGGCCAGTTGGCGCCCCGTGTCCTCGGTCTCGGACGCTTCCAGGTACTCGCCCTGGGTGCGCAGCGAAGTGCTCTCCCAGAGCACCAGGTTCTGGCGAAGGTCCACGATGCGGACGGAGATGGCGATGGCCACCTGTCGCTGCAGGACCTCCGGCCGATCGCCGGCCGCGCCGGGCCGGTAGTTGGGCGCGGTGACGTCGTACGAGGTGATGGTGCCCTGCACCACGGCGTCGGCCACCTCCTCGCCGGCGGTACGAACCCCCAGCGAGCGCGGAAGCTCGCGCAGCAGCACGTCGTACACCTCCTGGGTCAGCTCCAGGCGATCCGTGTCGTTCTCGAACGGCGCCACGGCCAGGGTCTTGATGTCCCCGAGGCTCGCCCCGGCGCGGAAGCCGTACAGACAACCCGCCTGGCTCAGCGCCAGGACGAGTGCCAGCGTCAGGCCGGCGCGACGGACGAGCGTCTTCGAGACCATGCGTCAGGGGATCCAGATGTCGGGGGGATACGGTTCCACGTGCTCGACGGACTCCCGGGTGATGCGGAGCTCCCGGAAGGACGTGAGATCACGGTACACCACCTCGGAGGGGAATGCATCACCGTCGCTCTCCACGGTAAGCCGCTGGATCACGCTCCCCGACCTGGAGACCTCCACGTCGCGAATGCGGCGATTCTCGTCCAGGTGGTATACGACCTGATCGCCGTTCGCGAGCCGGTACTCGAGCTGGACCCCGCCTTCGTCGAGGCGCTGCCCTCCCGCCAGGCCGATGCCCATGCCCGGACGAAAGACGCCCAGCGTGCCCCACATGAGGTGCGACGGCGGGAGGATCCCGTCCGGCACCCCAGCGGGGATGCGCAGGTCGTCGTTCACCATGGCGGCCCGCGCAGCCGTCTCGCCGTTGCTGAGGAAGAGGTCGAGGCGGGCGTGATACGGCGGCTCCACCCGCGCCACTCCGCGGCCCGACACCCGCACCCCCTGCTCGCTCAAGGACCAGGAGAAGACGATGCGCGAGGGCTCCTGCAACGCCGTGGCGCGCTCCGCCCGGAGGGCAACCTGATTGGCGTCGAGCGGGGGGCCCATGATCACGACCTGTCGCCGGCCGCTACAGGCCCCGGCGGCGAGGGACAGGAGCGCGACGAGACCGCAGACGATCCGCGATGGTACAGACCGCCGCTGGTCGCCGGCTTGTCGCAGGAGGGTCACACCCAAAGGAACACCTCGTGGATGAAGGTCGCCACGGAAGCCCATCCGGACCGGAACGCGCGCAGGCGTCGGGGCCACCGTGGAATGGTCCTCTAAGGTAAGCGGCGGGCGAGAAGTGGCGAAGGGCCGTGCGCTTGTGGCAGGTCGAAGAGATCGCCTACCTTCCGGCGCCATGCCGAAATCCTCTACCGTCTACCTCGCCAGCGACGTCCATCTGGGCTCCGTCTCGAGCGAGCGCGAGCGCGCCTTCGTGGCCTGGCTCGAGTGGGCCGGAAGCCGGGCCGACGAGCTCGTCCTCAACGGCGACCTCTTCGATTTCTGGTTCGAATACCGCCACGCGATCCCCCGTGGCCACACGCGCGTGCTCGGCGCGTTGGCCGCACTGGTGGACGCGGGCTTGCCGGTTCGCCTCATGGGGGGGAACCACGACTGGTGGGGAGGCGACTATCTGGAGCAGGAGATCGGCGTCACCTTCCACCGCGACCCGGTGATCCTGGACCTGGCGGGCCACCGCACCTTCCTGGCGCACGGCGACGGCCTGGGCTCCGGCGACCTGGGCTATCGCATGCTCAAGGGAGTGCTGCGAGGGCGCTTCACGAACTGGGCGTTTCGCTGGCTCCACCCCGACATCGGCGCCCGGGTGGCCCGGCGCGTCTCGGTGACGGAGCACCGCACCGGGGGTCCCGAGGCCCACGATCGCGACCGCTCCGACGCGCTCGAGGCCTGGGCGGTGGAGAAGCTCGAGGCCGAGCCGGACCTGGACATGGTCGTTCTGGGCCACACGCACATCCCGGTTCTGCGCGCAGTGGGCGACGACCGCTGGTACCTGAACGCCGGCGACTGGGTCTACCACCACTCGTTCGCCGTGCTGGAACAAGGCCACCCCCCGGAGCTCCTGGATTGGACCGAGGTGGGGGCCGGCTAACGCCCTACCGGCACCCGCGCCCCCACGTCCACACCCCCGTCGGCCCGCGACTGCACCTGGAGCTGGATCGGCCCCGGAAAGTCCTGGAGGTGGGCGCTCACGTAGGCATCGGCGCCGCTCAGGAAGACCAGGAAGATGCCGATGGCGGTCCAGTCCTCGGACTGCTGCTTACGGGACTCCACCAGACCCCGGGCGTCGGCCACGCCCTCGTCCACCTCCAACGCCGCATCGATCATGACGGGGTCGGTGACGCCCTCGTCGGCCAATCGCCGGCGAACGTTGGCTTCGCGGAGGTCGCGGATCCGGCGGGCGTCGCGCAGACGCGAGCGCGTCCTGAGGAACATCCACGCCGTCCCCCCCTCGGCGCCCACGTAGAACGCGCCGCGGGACCCTGCCCCGATGGCGGCGTGGCCCCAACCGGGCACGGCCAGCGCCCGCAGGAACGCACCGCGCGGCGTCACCTGGCCCGGTACCGTCGTCGCCGTATCGGCCTCCGGCGCCACCTGCGGCGGGGCCGCCTGGGCGGCAGCCTCACACGGCAGGACCAGAAGGGCCGCAGCGAGAAGGAGCCGAGTGATGATGGTGTCGCGCCTGGATGGAGGACCGGGTGTAACGACCTGGAAGATAGAATCCAACCGCGTGCCAGGTGAAGATCCGGATCGGCCCCGCCGCGGAGCCCGGCGGGGGCCGGACTCCGGACGTCGGCGGGACCGACCCCGATGTGGATGGCGGGAGCGTGTGGGAATCGAACCCACCGACCCGGGGTCTAGCCGGGCCAGCCGGTTTTGAAGACCGGTGGAGCCACCAGGCCCCATCCGCCCCCTCGCGCGGCCGCGTCGGGCCGGGCAGGTAAGTTCCGTAGAGAGCCGGGCAGCTTCAAGGCCCGCGACGCACCGGCCTCCGGGGAGGGAGTGGAGACGGTGCGTGTTCCCTGGGCCGAGCGCCGCGATCCAGCTACCTTGCGGGCACCCGCGCCGGTCGCCGCGGGTGCCTCAGCCGCCGCATCCTGGAGAACCCTATGGTCACGACCCGCAGCCGCTCGTCGTCGGCGCCGCTGCGGCCCGTTCCGCCGGGCCACGACGACGCCACACCCGGCCACCCGGTCCGGAATCCCGGCACGCCGTTGGAGCTGGACTGGGTGCGCGAAGTCCGCGTCAATCGGAGCGCCGTCGAGCGGCGAGCCGCGACGCTGGGCACGCGCCGCTCGGTGAAGAAGGAGTGGCAGGCAGCCTGGCTGCTGCGGGCTGTGAGCTGCATGGACCTGACCACGCTCTCGGGCGACGACACGCCGGGCCGCGTGCGGCGCTTGTGCGCCAAGGCGCGCCAGCCGGTGCGGCAAGATCTGCTGGACGCCATGGGCATGGGCGATGCCGGGCTCACCGTGGGCGCCGTATGCGTCTACCACGCCTTCGTGGAGACGGCGGTACGGGCCCTGGAGGGGACCGACATCCCGGTGGCGGCGGTCTCCACGGGATTCCCCCACGGCCTCAGCCCCCTGAACACCCGCCTGGGCGAGATCAAGGCATCGGTGGCCGCGGGGGCCCGGGAGATCGACGTGGTGGTGACCCGTTCCCACGTGCTGACGTCGCGCTGGGCCGCGCTCTACGACGAGGTGCGCGCCTTCCGCGACGCCTGCGGCGAGGCGCACCTGAAGGTGATCCTGGCCACCGGCGAGCTGGGAACGCTACGCAACGTGGCCCGCGCGTCGCTGGTGGCCATGATGGCCGGCGCCGACTTCATCAAGACCAGCACCGGCAAGGAACCCGTGAACGCCACCCTGCCCGTGGGGCTCACCATGGTGCGGGCCATTCGCGCGTACCGGGAGCGGGTCGGGGTGGATGTCGGCTTCAAGCCCGCCGGCGGCATTCGCAAGGCCAAGGAAGCGCTGGTCTGGCTCATCCTCATGAAGGAGGAGCTGGGCACCGGCTGGCTGCGCCCGTCACTCTTCCGCTTCGGCGCCAGCTCGCTGCTGGGCGACATCGAGCGCCAGCTCGAGCATCACGTCACCGGCCGCTACTCCGCGGCACATCGCCATCCCCTGGCCTGATCGGGATTTCAGAGATGAGTAAGGTATCCGAGGTCTTCGAGACCATGGAGTACGGTCCGGCACCCGAGGCGGCAGGACCGGCACAGGCCTGGCTCGACGAGCACCAGCGTGCCTTCGGGCTGTTCATCGGTGGCGAATGGGTCACTGGCGAAGCCGAAGCGTCCTTCCAGGTCATGCGACCCTCCGACGGATCCGTCCTGGCGTCGGCGACCCAGGGAAGCACCGATGACGTGGACCGTGCCGTGGCGGCGGCCCGGAAGGCGCTGAACGACTGGCGCGCCCTGGGGCCGGCGGGTCGCGCCCGGCACATGTACGCCCTCGCCCGCGGCATCCAGCGGCGAGCGCGCCTGTTCGCGGTCCTGGAGTCCCTGGACAACGGCAAGCCGATCCGGGAATCCCGCGACCTGGACATCCCCCTGGTGGCTCGTCACTTCTACCATCACGCGGGCTGGGCCCAGCTCCTGGAGTCCGAGCCCGCGCTCTCGGGCTACGAGGGTGTCGGCGTCGTGGGCCAGATCATCCCGTGGAATTTTCCCCTGCTCATGCTGGCCTGGAAGGTGGCGCCCGCGCTGGCCACCGGATGCACCGTGGTCCTCAAGCCCGCCGAGTACACCCCCCTCACCGCGCTCCTGTTCGCCGAGCTGTGCGCCGATGTGGGGCTGCCGGCGGGCGTCGTGAACGTGGTGACCGGTGACGGCCGCACCGGCGAGGCCCTGGTCCGGCATCCCGACGTGGACAAGATCGCCTTCACCGGCTCTACCGAGGTGGGCCGGATCATTCGGGAGGCCACCGCCGGCAGCGGCAAGCGCGTCTCGCTGGAGCTGGGTGGCAAGAGCCCCTTCGTGGTCTTCGACGACGCCGACCTGGACTCGGTGGTGGAGGGCGTGGTGGACGCCATCTGGTTCAACCAGGGGCAGGTCTGCTGCGCCGGATCCCGCATCCTGGTGCAGGAGAGCGTGGCCGAGGAGCTCGAGGCCAAGCTCAAGGCCCGCATGGAGACGCTCCGCATGGGCGATCCCCTGGACAAGGCGGTGGACATGGGCGCCATCGTGGCACCGGTCCAGCTCGACCGCATCCGCTCGCTGGTCGCGCAGGGACAGCTCGAGGGCGCTCAGGTCTGGCAGCCGTCGTGGAGCGCCCCCGAGGACGGATGGTTCTATCCGCCGACCCTGTGCACCGACGTGGCCCCGGCCTCGACGCTGGCGCAGGTGGAGATCTTCGGCCCCGTGGTGGCGCTGCTCACCTTCCGCACGCCCTCGGAGGCCGTGGAGTTGGCCAACGACACCCGCTACGGGCTCGCCGCCAGCGTGTGGACCGAGAGCGTGAACCTGGCCCTGGACGTCGCGCCGGCCATCAAGGCCGGAACGGTGTGGGTGAACTGCACGAATCTCTTCGATGCGGCGTCGGGTTTCGGGGGATACCGCGAGAGCGGCTACGGCCGCGAGGGCGGGCTCGAGGGCCTGTGGGAGTATCTGCGCGCCTCGTGGGAGGCCGACGCGGCGCAGCGCACGGACGAGGACGAAGAGGCGCTGACGAAGGAAGTGGCGGCAGACCGGGAAGGAGCCGCCCAGCCCGCCACCGCCGTCGACCGCACCTTGAAGCACTACATCGGCGGCAAGCAGGCCCGTCCCGATGCCGAGTACGTGCTCCCGATACGGGATCACGCCGGTCGACTCGTGGCCGAGGCGCCGCGCGGCAACCGCAAGGACGTCCGCAACGCGGTGGAAGCGGCTCGCAAGGCGGCGGCCCCGTGGGCCTCGCGCACCGCCCACAACCGCGCGCAGATCCTCTACTTCCTGGCCGAGAACCTGAGCCTGCGATCCGACGAGCTCGCCGAGCGGCTGGCCCGCTTCGGCGGCGAGCCGCGCTCGGCCGAGGCCGAAGTCACCGCGGCCGTCACGCGTCTGTTCGCGTACGCCGCCTGGGCCGACAAGTGGGATGGACGTGTCCACCACACGCCCTTCAGGAACGTTACGCTGGCCATGCCCGAGCCGGTGGGCGTCATGGGATTGGTGTGCCCGGCCGAGGCGCCGCTCCTGGGGTTGGTGTCCACGCTGGCCCCCCTCCTGGCCATGGGAAACGCGGTGGTGGCGATCCCCTCTCCCGCCTGGCCGCTGGCCGCCGCCGACCTCTATCAACTCCTGGAGACCTCGGACGTGCCGGCGGGAGCCGTCAATCTGGTCACGGGCTCAAGGAGTGAGGTGGTGCCGACCCTGGCGGCGCACGACGACGTGGACGGCATCTGGTATTTCGGCGGGCCCAGCGGTTCCGGCGAGGTGGAACGGCTCTCCACGGGGAACATGAAGCGCACCTGGTGCAGCCACGGCGTGGTGCGCGACTGGCACGATCCCCGTTCAGAGCGAGGGTCCCGAGTTTCTCAGGGAGGCCACGCAGGTCAAGAACATCTGGGTGCCGTACGGGGAGTAGACGCCCATGGCCGTTCTTTCCGACACGGGCGAGTACGCGCTGCGGGCCGTGCTGTACATCGCGCAGCACCAGGGTCCGAAGGGCCTGGTGCGCTCCGACCAGGTCTCCCAGGCGCTGTCCGTGCCCCGGAACTACCTGTCCAAGATCCTCTACACCCTCAGCAAGACGGGAATTCTCGAGTCCAGCCGGGGACCTCAGGGCGGGTTCCGCCTGGCGGTCCCTCCCGAGAGTCTGCTCCTGCGGCGGATCGTCGAGCCCTTCGACACCCTCGAGCCGGGCCGCACGTGTATCCTGGGTCGGCCGCGCTGCAGCGACCAGAACCCGTGCCCCGCCCACAGCCGATGGAAAGCGATTTCCGAGCAGGTGGCGCACTTCTTCGGGCACACGACCGTGGCGGCGCTCCTGGAAGAAGGGGGTGCGTTGGATGGAGGCACCCGCCGCCGCCCGGGCTGAGTGTCGCGGGCGGGCAACGGGCGCCCCGGCCGAAGCCGGGACGCCCGCCCACGAAGCCCTGTGGAGCCCCAGTGGGGCCGCCCCCGCCGACGATCAGTCGGAGATGAGGTTCTCCAGTTGGATCGGCTCCATCCCCATGGAGCGCAGCATCTCGTTCAGTCGCTGCACGTCCTGCTGGATGATGACCTGAAGCTGCTGCAACTCGCCGTCCAACTGTCCCGACAACATGTCGAACACCTCGAAGGACTGATCCGTGGGCCGGGTGTCGCCACCCTCCACGATCCCCATCAGCGCCGCGATCTTGTTGTTCAGCTTGATCGGGAAGTTGAGCGGATCCTGCCCGGACCGGTTCTTCACCTGATAGATGTCCGACTCCACTCCGCTGAGCTTGTCGTTGACCTCGGTTCCCAGATCCTCGAGTCGCTGGTCGTCCGACGCCTCCAGACGATCGTCCACCTGCTCCTTGATCCCGCGAATCCGGATGACGGCCTCGTTGGCCGCACTCACCCGATCCCGGATCTTCATGGCCAGATCGAAGCGCTGCTGCAGGTCGGCCATGGTGACGCCGGTGTCGATCAGGCGGGGGTTCATCTTGATCTCGAAGTCCTGCTCCTCGGTGACGCCGTCCACGGTGAGGCGCACCGCGTAGCGCCCCGGGAGCGCCTGCGGACCCTGGTTCCCCGCGGCCCAGAAGATGCGGCCCTCGAAGTCCGTGTAGCCCGGGTAGCGCATGTTCCACTGGAAGCGGTGTGAGCCGGCGTCCACGGACGGCGATCCTCCGCCCCCGAATCCCCGGAATCCACCTCGCCCACCACCACCCTGGCCCTCCTCGTCCGACTCGTCCGAAGCGGTGGCCGTATAGCTCTGGATCACCTCGCCCTGATCGTCCATGAAGTCGATCTTCACGTCCTGGGCGTCGTTGGCCAGGTAGTAGTAGACCTGCACGGAGTTGTCGAAGCCCTGCACCGGATCCGCCGGATCGAACAGGTGCACGTCCGACGCCAGCACGTCGGCGTCGATCTGCCGCAGCGGGTTCATGTTGTACATGATCCAGAAGGAGCGGCCGTGGGTCGCGATGACCAGGTCGTTCTCCTCCACCACCAGATCCGAGACCTGCGTGTTCGGGAGGTTCAGGCCCAACGGCTGCCAGTGCGCACCGTCGTCCCAGGAGATGTAGACCGTCTCCTCGGTGGCGGCGTAGAGCAGCCCCGGCCGGTTCGGATCCTCGCGCACGGCGCGCACGAAGTGATCGTCGGCGATTCCGTTGACGATCTTGGTCCAGGTCTGGCCGTAGTCCTCGGTCTTCCACACGTAGGGGTGGCGATCGTTGTCCACCAGGTAGCGGATGCCGGCCACGTAGGCCTTGCCCGCCGTCGTGGGTGACGCCTCGATGGTGTTGATGCGGACGAAGTCCGGGGCGTCGGGGGGAGTCACGTTCGTCCAGGTGGGCTGCGCGTCGGTCCCGTTGCGGGTCACGTGCACGTAACCGTCATCCGACCCCGCCCAGATCACGTTCGGGTCGTGGTAGGAGGGTGCGATGGCGAAGACCGTCGCGTACGTCTCCACGCCGGTCTGGTCCTTGGTGATGGGTCCGCCCGACGGCCCCATGGTCGACGGGTCGGCGCGGGTGAGGTCCGGGCTGATCTGGTCCCAGCTCTGCCCCTCGTTTCGCGTGCGCCAGACCTTCTGGGTGGCGCTGTAGAGCACCTCGGGATCCAGGTGGGAGAAGACGATGGGATACGTCCACTGGGAGCGCTCGTCGATGTCCTCGGCGGAGTAGCCCATGGGATTGTCGGGCCAGATGTTCACCGGCCGGGTGATCCCCGTGGCGTAGTCGAACCGGGACATGGCACCACCGTAGCTCCCGGCGTAGAACACGTTGGGATCCAGGGGGTCGGGCGCGATGTAGCCCGACTCGCCACCGCCCACCGAGTACAGGAAGTTCGGCCCACCGGCCTGGTCGGACAGGTGGCTCCAGTCCTTGGACGGGATGCAGGCCGTGCTGTTGTCCTGCTGCGCGCCGCACACGTGATAGGGCACGTGGGCCGTGGTGATCACGCGATAGAACTGGGCCGTGGAGAAGTCCTGATCGGTCCAGGTGCGTCCGCCGTTGACGCTGACGTTGGCGCCACCGTCGTTGGAGTTGATCATGCGATCGTCGTTCGACGGCGCGATCCACAGGTCGTGGTTGTCGCCGTGGGGCACCGAGAGCCGGCCCTCGAAGGTCTTGCCGCCGTCGTCCGACCGATAGGCACCGGTGTTGAGCACGTACACCCGGTCCTTCACCTGCGGATCGGCGTAGATGCGCGTGTAGTAGAAGGCGCGCTGCCGCAGGCTGCGGTCGTCGTTTGTGCGGGTCCAGGTGGCGCCCGCGTCGTCGGACACGAACACGCCACCTTCTTCGTTCTCGATGATGGCGTACACCCGATTGGGATCCACCGGCGAGACCGAGACCCCGATCTTACCCAGCACGCCTTCCTGCGGGAGCCCGGGGTTCCTGGAGATCTCCGTCCAGTTCTCGCCGCCGTCGGTGCTCTTGAAGAGGCCCGAGCCCGGCCCACCGGAGCTCATTCCCCAGGACTTCCGCCACGCCTCCCACAGCGACGCGTACATGACCTGCGGATTGTTGGGGTCGAGGGTGAGGTCCTCGGCACCGGACCTGTCGTCGCGGTAGAGGACCTTGCGCCAGCTCTGGCCCCCATCGGTGGTCTTGAACACCCCGCGCTCGGGATTGGGCGCCGAGTGGACACCGAAGGCGGCGACCCACGCGGTGTTGCAGTCGTCGGGGTGGATCCGGATCCGGGAGATGGCCTGCGTGTTCTCCAGGCCGAGGTGCTCCCAGTGCTGGCCGCCGTCGCTGGAGCGGTAGACGCCGTCACCCTGCATGACGTTGCCGCGCAGCTCGGTCTCGCCCATGCCGATGTAGACCACGTCGGGATCGGCCTCGCACACCGCCACGGCACCCACCGAGGCACTGCCGAGCTGGCCGTCGGTCACGGGCCGCCAGTTCAAGCCACCGTCGGTGGTCTTCCAGAGGCCACCTCCGGCAGCTCCGAAGTAGTACTCGAACTCCCGGCTGTCGCTCCCGGCCACGGCCTGGGAGCGGCCCCCGCGCGCAGGACCGATGTTGGTCCACTGGAGTGCGTCGAAGAAGGACTCGTCGACCTGCGATTGAGACGAGGCCGGGACGGGGGTGGTCGCCGCCAGCAGGAGCGCCGCGCCGGCGAGGATGGGGAGGGCGCGGAGGCTCCGGCCTGCGGAGCCGCGTGCGTCGCGCATGGGACTTCCTCGGTTCGGGTGTCGGGGAGGGTCGCTAGCTTGTTCCCGCCGGCACGCCATTGTCAAGCGATGGCGGGACATTCCGTCACAGCCTCGCCGTGCATTCGATCTCCACGGAGACCCCTTTGGGCAGGCCCGCGGCCTGGACCGTGGCCCGCGCCGGGCGGTGGTCCCCGAAGTGCGCAGCGTACACCTGGTTCATGGCCGCGAAGTCACCCATGTCCGCCAGGAACACGGTGGTCTTCACGACCCGATCCAACCCCGTGCCGGCAGCCTCGAGAACGGCGGCCAGGTTCCGCAGCACCTGCTCGGTCTGCGCTCCCACGTCGCCGAGCACCAGGTCGCCCGAATGCGGGTCCAGGGGGATCTGCCCGGAGCAGAACACCCAGCCGTCGGCCACCACGGCCTGGCTGTAGGGGCCGATGGCCTCGGGGGCCTCTCCGGTGCGCACGATGCCGATGTCGCTCATGATGTCGTTCACTCCTGCTTGAAGGTTCGGTACTGGTCGAGAATCTCCCGCGGGCTGACCGTCGCCACGCCCGCCTTGCCCACCTCGATGGCGGCGGCGTGATTGGCCAGCACGGCGGCTTCCACCGCGCTCGCGCCGGCAGCCAATGCCACCGCCACGACCGCGGTCACGGTATCCCCTGCTCCGGACACGTCGTAGACGGCTCGCGCCACCGCCGGAATCCGCAGGTAGCGGCCCGACGCATCCGCCAGGGACATCCCCTCCTCCCCACGGGTCAGGAGGAGCGTGTCACAGCCCAGGCGGTCTCGGGTGGACGCCATCCAGTCCTCGTCGTCGGGGCGTAGATGCTCGCCCAGGGCGTCGGCCAGCTCCTTGGCGTTGGGCTTGAAGACGGTGGATCCGCGGAAGTCGAAGAAGCGGAGCCGCTTGGGGTCGACCACGGTGGGGATCCCCAACCCCCGCCCCGCCTCCACCACGGCGCGGATGACCGACGGGACGAGCACGCCCTTGTTGTAGTCCTCCATGACGAGGACGTCGCACGAGGGCGCGAGACCTTGCACGGCCTCCACCAATGCCTGGGCGATGTCCGCCTCGACGTCCGAGTCCAGCTCGCGGTCGAAGCGCACGACCTGTTGCCGGCGCGCCAGCACGCGCGTCTTGACCGTGGTGGGCCGTACCGGCGTCTCCACCACGCCGTCGAGGCGGGCGCCCAGGGCGTCCAGGGCACCTCGCAGACGCTCGGCGCCGGGATCCCGGCCGATGCACCCCACCACCTGGCAGCCGGCCTTCAACGCCCGCACGTTGGCCGCCACGTTGGCGGCGCCGCCCACCGCCCAGGATTCGCCTTCCACACGCACCACCGGCACCGGGGCCTCGGGCGAGATGCGCTCCACCGTGCCCGAGATGTACTCGTCGAGCATCAGGTCTCCCACGACCAGCGCCTGCACGCTCGTCGCACCCTCGAGGATCTCCTCCACCCGCTCCAGGGACATGCGGTCCACCGTGCTCGTGCTCCTGCTGGCGATCAGATCGTAGGAAAGGTCAGACGACGGGGCCGCGGCCGCGGGCCTCCAGCGGCCAGCTGCGCACCGGCTCGGCCCCGTCCAGGACCAGGATACGGTCCTGCAGGTTCACCGACACGCACACGTGATTCGGAACGATACGCACCCGGTCCCCCACCCGTGGTCGGAAGTCCGTCCCCTCCAGACCCAGCATGCCGTGCTCCTCACTCAGAGCCACCACTTCCACCTCCGGTCGGTCGAGCAGGTGTCCGAAGGTGCCAGCGCCGCCGCGGGGCTCCTTGGCCAGCGCCTTGGAGCCGGCGTCGACCGCGGCCCGCCCCTCCACGGAGGTGCTGACGACGGTGGCGAGGACCGTGTAGGCCAGGTCGGACGGCGACGCGGCGCCCACGGCCACGGCATCGCGATCGTAATAGATGCAGGTGCCGGCGCGAACCTCGGTGAGCCCGGGAACCTCGTGACTGCGCCACAGGGTGGGCGTCGTTCCCCCGCTCACCACCTCGGCAGGGACGCCCGCCTCGTCCAGCGCCGCGTATACGCGCTCCAGCTCCTCGCCCAGCGCCGCCAGCGCCCGATCCTCGTCGGAACCGGACCCGCGGATGTGGCCCGCGTAGAAGAGGAGCCCCCGATACCGGAGCGGCGGGCGTTCCGCCACGCGTCGGGCCAGCGCCACCGCGGCCTCCACCCCCTGCACGCCGACGCGGCGCAGACCGACGTCGAGCTCCACCAGGACATCGACGCGGCGACTCTGCTCTGCCGCCCTCCGGGCCAGCGGCTCCAGCACCGCTTCAGAGTCCAGAGCGACGGAGAGACGGACGTGCTCCGGCAGCGACAGGATCCGGTCCAGGCGGGTGTCGCCCACCGGGGGATACGCCAGCAGGAGGTCGTGGCACACCTCCGCCATCACCTCGGCCTCACGAGGCGTCGCCACCGTCAGTCCCCCGGCGCCTGCGTCGAGTTCGATGCGGGCCATCCGGGTCGACTTGTGAGTCTTGACGTGAGGCCGCCAGCACAGGCCGTGCGAGGCGCAGTACTCCACCACCCTGCGGGCGTTGGCACGGGCCACCTCCAGGTCCACCACCGCGACCGGCGTCTCGACGCCGTCGAGATCGAGGCGCGCGGGACCGGTCATCCGCCCACCAACGCGTCCAGCGCCAGCACGAAGGTGCTGTCCGACTCCTGGACCTGCCCGATGCGCGCGAGGCGGATCACCCCGTCGCCGTCCAACAGGAAGGTCGCTGGAAGGCCGATCACCTGATAGCGGTCCATGGCCCGTGCCCGGGGATCGAGGAGGATGTCGTAGGTGACCCCGGCGTCGGCGGCGAAGTCCCGCACGCGCGCCCCGGCCGAGGCGTCGTCCTCCGAAATCCCCACGACCCGCAGTCCGCGGGGGCCGTAGCGCTCGAACAGCGATTGCAGATACGGAGTCTCCCGCCGGCACGGGGCGCACCAGGTGGCCCAGAGATTCACCAACACGGGCCGGCCCCGGAGATCGGCGAGCGCCAGCGAGTCGCCCGCGAGGGTGAGCCCCACCACATCGGGGGCCTCGTCACCGGGACCGGGCGGGCCGCGCACCTCGCCCCGGCATCCCCCGAGGGCGGACACGACCACCACCAGGCCCAGCGTCGCACCGAGACGCCGCATCAACGCTCACCCACCCCGCCGAAGCGGATGCGCGCCGTGCGCACGCGCGTGCCCTCGCCGGAGACGTCGGTCCACGCCGCGAGCAGGTCGCCGTCCGGGAGCGGCACCACGTGGGGAAAGCCCGCGGCCCGCGCTTCCGACGTGAGCGCGAGGACCGCCGCGTCGGAGAGAGCCCCTCCCGGCGCGACCCGGCGCAGACGCA
This sequence comes from uncultured Gemmatimonadales bacterium, assembly GCA_963809895.1. Classification (GTDB taxonomy): domain Bacteria; phylum Gemmatimonadota; class Gemmatimonadetes; order Longimicrobiales; family Gaopeijiaceae; genus Gaopeijia. The sequence goes on from CAWELD010000003.1 coordinate 1,138,604, forward strand.
CGTCGGCCCCGTCGTCCGTCCGCTCCACCCAGGTCACGAGCGCCGCTCCGTCGGCGGCCAGCACCACGTCGACCCTGCCTACCGGATCGCCGTCGTCCACGCGTACCGGCTCGCTGAAGCGCACCCCCCCGTCGTCGGAGAACGCGACCTCGACGCGGCGTACATCGGCCGCCGCCGTAAACCACGCCACGGCGACGTGCTGTCCGAGGGCGTCCGCCGCGGGTCCGTTCACCGGGCACGCATCGATCGTCCACCCGTCGCGATGCACCGGTCGGGGCTCGGTCCAGGTCCCGTCCACGAACCGCGACGCGAAGATGTCTCGCACCTCGTCGTCGGCGCGGTCCCGGTAGACGGCCACCCACCCGTCCTCGACCCGCGCCATGGCGGTCTGGCAACAGTCGCAGGTGCGGCCGTCCACGAGCATCTCGGGGCCGGCCTCGCCCCCGGCGTCCACCACGCGGGCCCTGAGGCTCATCTCCTCGGTGGCGGGGCCGGCCGGTCCGTCGGCGAACCGGCGGCCGTCCAGCCACAGGAGCGTGAGGCGGCCGTCGTCACCGGGAGCCAGGGTGACGAAGCCGTGCTCCGTGGCGGTGTCGTCCTCGTGGGGCGTCCACGGGTCGGACCAGTGGGCCCCGTCGTCGTCGGAGAACACCACCCGGATCCCGTAGTCGTAGCCGCCCTCGTCACCTCGCTGCAGCCAGTGGGCGGCCAGGCGGCCGTCGGAGAGCCGAACCACCGACGGGACGTCGGCCCAGTTCACGAACAGGTCGCCCCGGGTGACGACGGTCCTGGTCTCACCCCACCCCGCCGGACCCATGGGCGTGGTCTTCAACGACCAGCTGTCACCCTCGGGCTCGAGCCAACTCAGGACGGCGCCGTCCTCCGTCGGGGACAGGTTGGGCTCCTGGGCGCCGGGTCCCGCAGGTGAGGGGAGGTCGACCACCGTGACGGCACGCTTCGCCGAAGGAGGAGACGCCCCTTCGCACGCGGCGAGCCACAAGGCGAGCACGAGGGCCCGCGAAACGCGGAGGCGGGCCGATCGTACACCCTGAGCGTGGGAGGTCATCTGCGGTGAGGGCTCCGATGGCTTGAGTCTTGCGATCGGCCTGCCGTGTCGAGCTCGACCGGCCGGGGCCTGAATGTTCGCCGGCTCACCGGTGGCACGCAATCGCCGAGGATGGAACCAAGACCCCCGGCAACGGGGTTGCATGAGCAGCGATTGGATCGTTTTTGACAACGAGGCCCGTTGGCGCCTCTCAAACTTGAAGGATCTTTCTCTCCCGGCGCCGCGGTGGCCCGACAGAGAACGCTTTCCACGATCGAGCAGAGGGTCATCATGACGACGTTCCGGACCAGACCGCGACCTCTCGGCCGCTTCGGCGTGACGCTTCTCGCGCTGGCTGCCCTGGGCGCGGTGCCTCACACGGTCCAGGCCCAGTCCTCGTACTTCGGGCGCAACAAGGTCCAGTACGACGACTTCGATTTCAAGGTGTTGGAGACCCCGCACTTCGACATCTACTACTATCCGGAAGAGACCGAGGCCATCGAGGATCTGGCCCGCATGTCCGAGCGCTGGTACGAGCGTTTCGCGCGGACCTTCCAGCACGAATTCGAGGGCCGCAAGCCACTCATCGTGTACGCGGACCACCCGGACTTCCAGCAGACCAACACCCTGCAGGGCTCCATCGGCGAGGGGACCGGCGGTGTGACCGAATCGCTCAAGAACCGGGTGATCCTGCCCCTCACCGGATCCTATCACGATACCGACCACGTGCTCGGCCACGAGCTCGTGCACGCCTTCCAGTACAACATCGCGCAGGGGCGCAGGGGCGCCGGCCTCCAGGGGCTCAACTCCCTTCCCCTCTGGCTCATCGAGGGAATGGCGGAATATCTGTCCATCGGTCGCGACGACCCGTTGACGGCCATGTGGATGCGGGATGCCCTCCTGCAGGAGGATTTCCCCACCATCAAGCAGATGACCAAAGAGCAGCGCTTCTTCCCGTACCGGTTCGGCGAGGCGCTGTGGGCGTACATCGGCGGAACCTACGGCGACGACGCGGTGGTCCAGATCTATCGTCGTGCGCTGCGAATCGGCTTCCAGCCGGCGCTGCAGCAGGTGCTGGGCGTGTCGGCGGACACCCTCTCCGTGCAGTGGAAACAGGGCGTGTCCCAGGCCTACCAGCCGCTGATGGAGGGACGGTCCCATCCCGACTCGGTAGGGACGTTGATTCTCGGGCCTGGTACCGGCGCCGGCGAGCAGAACGTCGCACCGTCGTTGAGCCCCGACGGTCGTTACGTGGCCTTCATCTCCGAGAAGGACCTCTTTTCGGTAGACCTGTACCTGGCGGAGACGGCCACCGGGAAGATCCTGCACAAGCTCTCCAGCTCAGCATCGGATCCGCATTCTGACGCTCTCAGCTACATCGCGTCTTCAGGCACGTGGTCGCCCGACGGCACGCAGTTCGCCTACGTGGTCTTCGCAAGTGGTGCGAACGAAATCTACATCGTCGACGTGGAGAGCGGCGACGTGAGGAAGCGGATCTCGTTCGACGAGATCGGCGCCGTCAACAACCCGTCATGGTCTCCCGACGGCACGCGACTCGCGTTCACGGGCATGAAGGGCGGTATCTCCGACCTCTACGTCTACGACCTGAACAGCGAGGAGCTCACGCAGCTCACCAACGATCGCAACGCCGACTACCAGCCCACCTGGTCGCCCGACGGCAACACCATCGCCTTCGCGTCGGACCGCGGGCCGGAGACGAACTTCCGGGACCTCACCTACAGCCGGTTCCGGATCTCGCTGATCGACGTTCGCTCGCACGAGGTGCGCACGCTGAACCTGCTGGGCAACGTTCGGCACTCCAACCCGGAGTTCGGCGAGGACGGCAATACGCTCTTCTTCCTCTCCGACGCCGACGGGTTCGCCGACATCTACCGCGTGGATCTCCGCACGAACGACGTGCGCCGGCTCACCCGCGTGGCCACCGGCGTGAGCGGCATCACCGCCATGTCGCCGGCCATGTCGCAAGCCAACGGCACCCTGGCCTTCTCGGTCTTCACGGCGCTGGGCTTCAGGATCCACACGCTTCCGTCGTCGGTGGCCGGTGAGGCCGTGACGACGCGCATGGCCGGGGCCGGACAGCCGGAGGCGCCCGGACGGATGCTCCCGCCGCCGAGCCCTGACCGCTTCAGTCGGGTCTCCGAGTACCTGGCGGATGCGTCCACGGGGCTGGTGCCTCCGGGCACCTACACCGGCGACGAAGCCAAGGATTACGATCCCTCGCTCGCGCTGGACTACGTGGGCCAGCCTTCGGTGGGCGTGGGCACGGACCGCTTCGGAAGCTACGTGGGCGGTGGAGCGTCGGCCTTCTTCAGCGACATGTTGGGCAACCGGTTGCTCGGGGTGGCGCTCCAGGCGCAGGGGTCGGTGAAGGATATCGGAGGGCAGGTCGTCTACGCCGACGTGGGCCACCGCTGGAACTGGTCCGTGAACGCGGGCCGCATTCCGTACATGCTGCTCTACCAGGGCCTGTACGCGGATTCCACCAACGGCGCCTACCTGGCCCAGACGCGCTACCGGATCTTCATCACCAGCGTGGGGGGCACGGTCGCCTATCCGTTCTCCATGACCCGCCGGGTGGAAACCCGGCTCGGCTTCACCCGACAGTCGTACGACATCGAGGAGGATCGGTACTTCCTGGATGGGCTCGGGCGAATCGTGAGCGCCCGTCGGGTCCAGCTGGACTCGCTGGAGCCCCCGCCGCTCAACCTGGGCCAGGCCTCCATTGCCCTGGTGGGCGACAACTCCTTCTTCGGCTTCACCTCGCCCATCCGCGGCGGCCGCTGGCGCTTCGAAGGAGAGGCCACCTACGGCTCGGTGAACTTCTTCACCGCCATCGCCGACTGGCGGCGTTACTGGTCCCCGGCCAAGTACCTGACTGTGGCGGCGCGGGGCCTGCACTACGGGCGCTACGGGCTTGCGGCCGGGGACGCCAACGTGGTCCGGCCCCTGTTCCTGGGCTACGAGACGCTCATCCGGGGCTACTCCATCGAGAGTACCGACGTGAGCGAATGTCGGGTGGGAGCGACATCGACGGATTCGTGTCCCACGGTGTCTCGACTCCAGGGGCAACGCCTGGGCGTCGTGAACCTGGAGCTACGCGTGCCGCTCCTGGGCACGGAGCAGTTCGGGATCTTCAACTTCCCGTACCTGCCTACCGAGCTGACGGCGTTCGTGGACGGTGGCGCCGCGTGGGATCCGGAGCATCCGATCTCGTGGGAATTCCGGAAGACGTCCTCCGATCGCGTGCCGGTCTTCTCCTACGGCGTGTCGGCACGCTTCAACCTGCTGGGTTTCCTGGTCCTGGAGGCGTACTACGCCAATCCGTTGCAGCGGCCTGACAAGGGCTGGCACTGGGGCTTCTCGCTGTCGCCGGGCTGGTAAGCGCGGGAAGCATCCACGCCATCGACGAAGGCCCGGCCGCCCATGGGTGGCCGGGCCTTCGCACATCCGCCCGATTCCGCCTGTGGGTTGGCGCGCCCGCGCTAGAAGATCTCGATGGTGAGGTAGCGCTTGGGGTTGGCGCGCACGTCGGTGAGCAGCGAGTCCAGGCTGATGGCGGCGGCGTTGAGGCTCTCGTACAGCTGCCCGTCCTGCGACAGGCGTCCCAGCGTGCCCTCGCCGGCGGCCATCCGTCCGATGACGGTGTCCAGCGAGCCCAGGACGCGGTCCAGCCGGTCCCGGGTCTGACCGAGCTCCGCCAGCAGGCTGTCGGCCCGGGCCGCCGCGCTGGCCACGTCGGGTCCGGCGCTCTCGGCGGTCTCCGCCAGGCCGTCGGCGGCCCGGTTGAGCGTGGCGGTGAGGCGAGCGACCTCGTCCCTCTGCTGGGCCAGCATGCCCCGCAGCTCACGGGTGAGTCCCTCGACGTCTCGCGCCGAGGCCTGCACCGACGCCACGGTGGGCGTGTCCAGGAGCATGCCGAGCCGTTGGAGCACCACCTCGGCCTGCTCGCTCAGGCGGCCCGCCTGGTCCATGAGGCCCCCGCCCTGATCCTCGCCCGGCAGCGTGTCTCCCTCCTGGAGCACGGCCTGGGACTCCCCCGGAACGATCTCCATGGTGCGCCCGCCGAAGATGCCCGATTCAGCCAGGACCGCGTGGGAGCCTCGCGGGATTCCCCATTCCCCCTCGATCTCGAGGGTGATGGCCACCCGACCGTCCGACGTCATCTCGAACTCGTGCACCCGCCCGACGTTGACGCCCCGCATCTGCACCGGATCGCCGCGCCGGATCCCGCCGGCGTCGGTCAGCTCCGTCACCACCATGTAGCGGCCTCGAAGGGTGGCGGGATCGGTGAGCAGGAACAGCACGGTGATGAAGGACACCAGCCCGAGGAGCACGAAGACTCCGATACGAAACTCACGGCCCGATCCGTCGCGAGGCACGGCGGCCTGGAGCTCCGCATCGCTGGGGCCGTTCTTCACTCTCTGACCGTCGGTCATGTCGTCTCCACGATGGTATCCAACGCGCGTTCGGCCGCCGCCCGGTCCACGAAGGCCTGCACCACAGGATCGGTGCTGGCGCGGAACTCGTCGGGGGTGCCGCAGAACCGGAGGCGACCCCCGTCCAGCATGGACACCCGGTCACAGATCAGGAGCCCACCCTCGATGTCGTGGGTGACCACCAGCGAGGTCACGTCCAGCTCGTCGGACAGGCGGGAGATCAGGCGCTCGACCGCGGCGGTGTTGATGGGATCGAGCCCGGTGGTGGGCTCGTCCCAGAGCAGGATGGCGGGCCGGCCCACGATGGCGCGGGCGATGCCCACACGCTTCTTCATGCCTCCGGACAGCTCCGCGGGAATCTTCTCCAGCACTTCGCGGGGGTCGAGGTTCACCAGCTCCAGGGCGCGCCACACCGCGCGGGCCGTGACCAGGCGCTGCTGCTTCAGGAGGGTCTCCTCCGGGATTCCCATGGCCACGTTGTCGAACACGTTCAGGGAATCGAAGAGTGCCGCGTTCTGGAAGACGTATCCCACCTTGCGCCGGGCCCGCTCCAGCGCCCCCTTGCCCCCGAAGTAGACCGACTCCCCGTCGATGCGAACGTCACCCCAGTCCGGGGTGATGAGGGCGATGGTGGTCTTGAGCAGCACGCTCTTGCCCGTGCCCGACGGCCCGAACAGGGCGAACATCTCGCCGGTCTCCACGGTCAGATCCACGCCGGCCAGGACCGGGTGATCGAAGGCCTTGTAGATCTGGCGATACTCGATCATGGGCGGACTCGCCTCCTCACTGCAGCATCAGCGGCGGGAAGAGGGCATCGAGGATGAGGATCGTCAGGGTCATGAACATCACCGCATCGGTGGTGGTCCGACCCACGCCCTCCGCCCCACCCTGCGTCCGCAGCCCCATGTGGACCGAGATCAGGGGGATGGCCAGCCCGAAGACCGCGGCCTTGGTGAAGGAGTAGAAGAGGTCCCACGAATGCCAGAACAGGCGGGCGCCGTAGTAGAACGACTCGAAGCCCAGTCCGCCGTCGAGGCGCGCAGCGAGCATGCCCGCGAGGATGCCCACCAGGTTCGCGAAACCCACCAGCGCCGGCAGCACGACCAGCCCCGCCAGGACCCGGGGCGTGGCCAGGATCGCGATGGGATCGCGTCCCAACGAGTGGAAGGCGTCGATCTGTTCGGAGACCTTCATGGTGCCGAGCTCCGCCGTGATGCGGGCGCCCACGCGGCCCACCAACACGATGGCCGTCAACACGGGCCCCATCTCCAGCACGACCGTCTCCACCACGAGGCTCCCCAGCACGTACTGGGGAATCGCGCCGGTCATCTGATAGCCGCCCTGCTGCGACGTCACGATCCCGGCCAGCGCCCCGGTGACGAACACGATGGGCAGGCTCTCCACCCCCATGACGTAGATCTGGCGCACGAACTCGCGCACCGGAAAGCGGAGCCGGGCCACCGAGAGCACGATGGACCATGCGAGCAGGCCCAGGGCCCCGGCGTGATCCAGGACCAGGTGCGTACCCCGCCCGAAGCCCCGGAACCAACGGAACACGGGGCGTGGTACGGCAGGGACCGGAGTGGGCTCCGACTTCACGGAATGGCGCCGCCCGAAAGGTGGATGTCACGTGTCGGCAAAGCCCCGAAGCATCAGGAATCGACGGAGGGAAATCAAGGCGTGCCGCGGCGTGCGGGACGGGCGGCCGCTACCGCGACGGCGGTTGTGCACGGATGCCCGGATGCGTACCCTCGATGCCCTCCGAACCCCCGACGCCCCGAACCCGATCCGACATGCTCCCGACCCTCGTCCTGGCCGCCGTCATCCAGGCCCCGGGATCTCCGCAAGAGGACCGCTGGCTGAACGAGATTCGCCGCCTGCGAGAGAACCCGGCCGTAGCTCGCGCCATGGCGCTCATCGAATCCACCGACGACGAGACCATGGCGGATCTCGTGGAGCTCACCCAGATCCCCGCGCCTCCCTTCATGGAGGAGGTCCGCGCTCAGCGCGTGCTGGCGAAGTTCCAGACCCTCGGCGTCGACTCCGCGTGGATCGATGAAGAAGGCAACGTCCTGGCCCTCCGACGCGGCACGGGCGGAGGTCCGGTCCTGGCGCTCACCGGGCATCTGGACACCGTGTTCCCCGAGGGCACCGACGTGACCATCCGGGCCCGCGGCGACACGCTGTTCGCGCCGGGCGTGGCCGACGACACGCGCGGCCTGGCGACCATCCTCGCCGTGCTGCGCTCCATGAACGAGGCGGAGGTGCGCACCGCCGGCGACGTGCTCTTCGTCGCCACCGTGGGCGAGGAGGGCCTCGGGGATCTGCGCGGCGTGAAGCACCTCTTCCGCGACGGAGGTCCCCGGATCGACGCCTTCATCTCCATCGACGGCACCAGCACGGACCGGGTCACGCACCAGGGCCTCGGTTCGCACCGCTACAAGGTCACCTTCAAGGGCCCCGGCGGACACTCCTGGGGCGCCTTCGGACTGGCGAACCCCGCCCACGCGCTGGGCCGGGCCATCGCCATGTTCGATGACGCGGCGGACGGGTTCACCTCCGACGGGCCGCGCACGAGCTACAACATCGGCCGCATCGGTGGCGGCACCTCGGTCAACTCCATCCCTTTCGAAGCGTGGATGGAGGTGGACATGCGCTCGGAGAGCCCGGCGTCGCTGGAGCAGATCGACGCCATCCTGCACCGTTCCGTGCAGTCGGCCCTGGAGGCCGAGAACGACGCCCGTCGCGACGGGCCCGAGCTCACCGTCGACGTGGACATGATCGGCGACCGTCCCTCGGGCGAGATCGCCGAAGACGCTCCCCTGGTTCAGCGCGCCGCGGCCGCCACGCGCCTCCTGGGCGAGACGCCCCAGCTCGGCCGTTCGTCCACCGATTCCAACGTGCCCATCGCCTCGGGCATTCCCGCGGTGACGCTGGGCGGCGGGGGTGTGGCCGGCGGCTCGCACAGTCCCGAGGAGTGGTACCTGAACGAGAACGGGCCGCTGGGCATCCAGCGCGTCCTGCTCATCACTCTGGCCCAGGCCGGGTTGGCCCCGGCGTCGTAGGAGCCCCCCTTCCCCGAACGGAGAGCCCCATGATCCCCTCCCGCATGACTCCATTCCTGACCACGCTCACCCTGTGTGCCCTGCTGGCCGCGTGCGGCGGGTCCGACGCCGGTGGAGAGTCCGACAGCGACGACATGGCGGCCGGGTCCGCACCGGCCGGTCCCCGGGTCGCGCTGGCGCCCACCGCCGACGATCAGCTGCCACCGGCCATCCTGGGCAACGGAGGCCCCCTGCAGGGGGTCGACATCCACTACGTCCAGGGAGACACGGCCACCACCGGATACCTGGCCGTGCCCGAGGGCCCCGGGCCCTTCCCCGCCCTGGTCATCGTGCACGAGTGGGACGGACTCAAGGACCGCGTGCGCCAGGTGGCCGATGACCTTGCGGCCGAGGGGTACGTGGTGCTCGCCGCCGACCTGTACGAGGGCCGCACCGGTGAGTCCAGCGAAGAGAACATGGCCCTGGTGCAGGAGGTGCGCGCCAACCAGGAGAAGATGATCTCGAACCTGGACGCGGCCGTGGCGTCTCTGCGGGCCCGTCCCGACGTCACGGGCCGGGTCGGGGCCATGGGCTGGTGCTTCGGTGGCGGCGTGGCCCTCTCCTTCGGCCTGGACGGGGTCAACCACGAAGCCACCGCCATCTTCTACGGCCAGCTCGTCGACGATCCCGAGGTCCTGGCCCGCATGTCGCACGAGGTGTACGGCACCTTCGCCGCCCTGGACGGCGGCATCCCGCCCGAGGCCGTGGAGAGCTTCGTGGCCGCGCTCCGCGAGGCCGGCGTGGAGAACGACGTCCACGTCTACGACGACGTCAACCACGGCTTCTGGCTGCGGGTGGACCAGGACCCGGAGACCCGGACCGCCCCAGCGCTGGACGCGTGGCAGCGCCTCAAGGCCTACCTGGACCGTACCCTGGGCGGCTGAGCGGTTCGGGGCAGCCGCGTCACTCGGCCTGGAGGGCCTCGGCGGGATCCACCCGCGTGGCCCTCCGGGCCGGAATCCAGGAGGCCAGCAGGGTCGCGAGCACGAGCACGCCCGCCGCCGCCGCCAGCGTCGCCGGATCCCCCGCGGCCACGCCGTACAGGAGGGACTCCATGACCCGCCCCAGCCCCCAGGCTCCCGCCAGCCCCAGGGCGACACCCAGCGCGACGATGCGGAGGGTGTGCCCGAGCACGAGGTTCCGCACCTGGCTCGCCTGTGCACCCAGGGCCATGCGCAGCCCCAGCTCGCCCCGGCGGGTGCCCACCTGGTACGAGACCACGCCGTAGAGGCCCGCGAGCCCCAGGACCAGCGCGGTGAAGGCGGCGATCCCGAGCAGCAGGAGCGTGAAGGTGGTGCGTACGGTGGAGCGGGCCACCACCTCGGTCACGGGACCTTCGATGGTCACCGGAACGTCGGGATCCAGCGCCGCGACGGTCTGGCGGACCTGACCGGCCAGGGCTCCCTCCCCGCCCACGTTGCCGCGCACGAGCAGCGTCAGCGAATGGGGCGCCCATCCCTCGCCGTAGGCACCGAGCATGGGATAGTAGATCTGCTCGATGGGGTCGGCGGCCGGTCCCTCCGCGCGCACGGCGCCCACCACTCCCACGACGCGATAGAAGCCGAAGCCGGGACGCATGGGCCCGGGCCGAACCGCCTTCCCCAGAGGATCCTCGCCAGGCCACAGGCGCTGGGCGAGGTTCTCGCTGACCACGGCCACGGGAAGCCGGTTCGCGGCGTCGGCCGACTCCAGGAATCGGCCCTCGACCAGGGGGATCGACAGCAGGCTGCGGTACTCGGCGCTGGCACTGGTGCTCTGAGGCACGCAGGGCGGGAGCTCGTCGGCGCCCAGGACCACGCCTTCGACGTAGAGCGAGGTGCATCCCCGGGTTCCGTCGCTGATGGGCGTGGGCCCCACCGCTGCGGACGCCACGCCGGGGAGGGCCCGAAGGCGCCCGAGCAGATCTTCGACGAAGACGCGGGCTTCCTCCTCGGGGTAGACGTCGGCCGGGACCGAGACGTGGGCCGCCAGCACCCCGGCGGATCGGAACCCGAGGTCCACGGACCGAAGACTCCGGAAGGTACGAACCATGAGGGCAGCGCCCGACAGGAGCACCAGGGCGAGCGCCACCTGGGCGACCACCAGCCGCCCCCGCACGGCGCTGCCCTGTGCGCCCTGCGTCCCCCGGCTCACGAGGGCATCACTTCCACCCCGTCCGAGCCGCAGGCGCGGGTAGAGCCCCAGCGCCAGCGCTCCCAGGAGGGCGAGGACGAGCACCAGGCCCACGGTGGCGCCCCCCATGGACAGGCCGTCGAGGCGCGGAATGCTCGGCGGCGTCAGCGCCACCAGCGTCCGCACGCCCCACCAGGCCAGCACGAGGCCCAGAGCCCCGGCCGCCAGGCACACGACCAACGCCTCGGCCACGAACAGGCGGACGAGCTGCCCGCCCGACGCCCCCAGCGCCGTGCGCACGGCCACCTCCCTTCGCCGGCTCTCGGTCCGAACCAGGAAGAGATTGGCGACGTTGCCCAGGGCGACCAGCAGCACGATGCCCACCGCTCCGAGCAGGATCCACAGCGCCCGCTCCACCCCGCCCACCACCTCGTCGCGCAACGAGCGGGCGTGGCTCCGCAACCCGAACTGATCGACCAGAGTCGAGAAGAACGGGAAGGCTTCGAGCTGCAGGCCCTGCAGGCGTTCGACCTCGGCGGTGGCGGCCGACAGGTCGAGTCCCGGTGCCAGGCGCGCCAGCACGGACAGTCGGAACTGATCGGTGGCGGGCTCGGTGGCGCGCAGAGCCAGCGGCGTCCACAGCTCGACCCGAACCGTCGGCAGCTCGACATCCCGCGCCATCACGCCCACGACCTCGCGAGGCACGCCGTCCACCTCCACCGTGCGTCCCACCACGGCCGCGTCACCCCCGTAGCGTCGCTGCCAGAGCCCCCACGACAGGACGGTCACGGGCGCCGCCGCGGGACGATCGTCGGTGTCGTCGAACAACCGGCCGACGGCGGCGGTGGCGCCCAGCATTTCCAACAGGCTGGCCGTGGCATGGGCCGTCCGCACCTCGGTGGCCGGCGCGCTTCCGCCCAGGACCACGCTCGCCGTCTGGTAGGCGCCCATGGCCTCGAACGCCCGCGTCTGGTCCCGGAAGAGCTGGTACTCCTGACGGGTCAGCGGCCAGTCCCCCCGGTCGGCGCCCGGCACGGTCATGGTGTGGTAGACCGTGACGATGCGTGCGGCGCCCGGATACGGAAGGGGGCGCAGGAGGACCGCGTCCACCACCGTGAAGATGGCCGCGGCCGCACCCAGCCCCACCCCCAGCGTGACGATGGAGATCCCGAAGAACCCCGGCGCCCGGAGCGTGCCCCTCGCCGCCCGCGTGATGTCCTTGACCATGCCCCTCATCCCTTCCCCCCATGTGGTTGTCTTCGCCCCGAACCCGCGTGATCTCGCCCCGTCGATACGGCGGAGCGTCCAGGCGTCGGCCAGCGCGCCCATGGCCAGCCGCACGTCGCCCGAGCCGGCGCGCTGGCGGGCCGCGGCGAGCTCGGCCCGCCATTCCCTCAACCAGGCCGCCCGGCGTCGGGACGGCACCAGCCAGGCCCACACCTCCACGAGCCGGCGTGCCAGCCCACCCCCTTTGGGCCCCATGGCCTGGTCAGCCCCCCTGATCCGGCGCGAGCCCCAGGATCCGCTGCTGCGCGCGCACCCGCTCCAGCGCTTCCGACCTGGCCTCGTCGCCCGCCGGCGTGAGCGCATAGTACCGGCGTGCGGGCCGCCCCGAGCGGTGCGCCTCCTCGTCCTCCTCCCAGGAAGCCCTCACGAGGCCGTCGGCCTCCATGCGTCGCAGCGCCGGATAGACGGTTCCGCTGGACAGCCCGGTCCGTTCGATGATCTCCAGGCCGTAGCGGCACCCCCCGGCCAACGCCGATAGCACCAGGGTGGCATTGTAGCCCAGTGCGCTCTCTCGTCGGTCGCCCCTCATCTGCTCGCTCCGTCGCCGTGCGTAGGCTATATCGGTTTCGCTGTAGCCTAGTATATCTATTTCGACATAGCCCGGCAACAGGGGGCCCGGCGGCTACGGTACGAGACCGGCTCTCCGCTCCCGGACGCGCGACGGGGCCATCGGCCGAGCGGCCGATGACCCCGACGGTTCTCGCTTCCTCGGCGTCCTCCCGCAGGCGATCTACATACCGCCCTCGTGGGCGCCGTAGTAGATGGCGTTGAACACCAGCGGGAAGGTGGCGTGCGTCTGGCCACGGAAGGTCACTTCGGGACCGAACATGAACAGCTTGCCGTCGCCCAGGTCGGCCTCGACGAAGGGGGCACCCCCCTCCAGCCGTTCCTGCCCCCACGCCCACCCGCTGCGCAACGGGTGCGGCGAATCGAAATGGGCCAGCGCGCGGACGCCCTGCGCCCCCGGGGCGACCTTGAACACCGGGCTGTTGCTGAACATCACGTCCACCCGGTCACCCATGCCCGTGGTGACCGGGCTCTGCTCCAGCGCGACACTCAGGAGCGAGCCCGGAATGTAGTAGTCCTCCCGCCGGGGCATCTCTCCGTTCACCTCGAGCTGCATGCCCACCGGCAGCTCGGCCCGCTCGGCCAGGCTGGTGGAGCTGCCGATGGCGATGATGGCCCCACCGTCGCGGCCGAACTCCATGATCTGCGGGATCGTGGTCTCCTCGGTGATGCTACCGAGTCGATCGCGGTACTCCTCCGGAATGCTGGAGGCGAAGTCGTCGGGCATGCCTCCGAAGCGTCGGCCGCCGCCGCTGGCCGAGCGGATGGCGCCGTCGGGAAAGATGAGCACGTCGTAGCTGTCGCGCAGATTCCCGGCGTCGAGCTCGGGTGGATACACCACGTCGTAATCGAACTCGAACTGCTCGAGAATGAAGCGAAGCCAGCCGCTGTCGATGGAGCCGCCGTACTGGTCGTAGAGTCCGATGCGCACCGGATCGAGCTCCATGGAGTCACCCGACGGCCGCGAGCTCACGGCCCGCACCGGGACCCCCGTGTCGCGGGCGCCCTGCTCCAGGAGTTGACGCTGACGGCCACCGTCGAAGTAGAAGGCCCCGGCGGGGTAGCTCTGCCCGTCGACCGTCACCGGATCCTTCATCCAGTAGACGTCGTTGCCTGCCTTGAGCGCCCGATTCACCAGCACGAACGCGTCGTTGACCCTGTGGTCCACCAGGAAGCCCGCCGCCTGCTGAGGGCCCGCGATCGTCACGGGATCCGGGTCGATGGTGAAGGCGTCGATGGCCTGGAAGGGTCCGTCGAAGGCCTCCTTGGGAGCGTCGTAGTCCACGCCCATGGAGAAGGCCAGCGTCCATCCGGCCACGTCGTACGGCGGCGTCGGCGGGGCACCTGGATAGGCGAAGTCGTTGGGATGCTGCTGCGGCAGGAACATGTCCATGACCTGCGGTGCGAACGCCTGATCCGACTTCACGACGAACGATCCGGCCGGATACTGCTTGCCGGCCACCGTGAAGGGCGCCGTGGCCCGCTGCACCTCGACGCCGTTCATGAGAAGGGCGTTGATGAACTTGCGAGCCGTCTGGAAATCGGCCTGATCGGCGGTGACGATGAAGCCCCGGGGATCCCGGTCCTCGGGCTTGTGCAGGAGCCGCTCGTAGTCGTCGTGGTCTCCCGCCCGACCGACGGCGGCCTGCGCCGAGTCCACCTCGAACGGCAGGACCGTCCAGCTGTCACGGGTCCCCGCCTCGACGGCGTTCATCCCCATGCGCCACATGTTGAAGAGGAGGTGGTCCTTGTTCCGCGAAGCGTAGTCCAGCACCGCCCGGTTCGAGGTCTGCGAATAGTCGATGGACTGCTTGAAGTGCCACACGCCGGGCTCAACCGGCAGGGGCAGGTCCGCCGTGGAGATCTGCTTCGACGGAATGAAGGGGATCTCGATGGGCGTCGGGTTGCCGATGATCTCGGTGAGCAGGCCGATCTGGTTGTGGAAGTACGGCGTCGTGCGCAGTCCACCGTTCCACCAGGTGGAGTAGGTGGCGCCGCTCCGCATGGTGGTGCCGCCCTTTCCCTCGACGATGAAGCGCTGGTGCATGGCCGATCCCACCTGGTCCAGCGAGGTCTTCATCATGGGATCGACGAACCAGTTCATGGGATCCCGGAACGGCGGCCCGAACATCACCGTGCCGGCCGGCCCGGTCTGATGGTGGTTGTAGACGATCTGGGGATACCACTCGGTGTAGAGGACCCGATTGATGTTCTGGGTCTCCGACAGATTCGACATGTAGAAGTCGCGGTTGTTGTCGTGTCCCGCGTACTTCTCGTAGAGAACGGGGATCCCCGAGGTGCTGCGCTCCATGGGATCCTCGTTGCGCATGTACCACCCGGCCACCAACGCCTGACCGTCGGGGTTCACCTGAGTGGCCAGGAGGATGTCGTCGTTCAGGAAGCGCAGCGTCTCCGGGTCGTTCAGGCTCACCATGTCGTACACGAGCTGCATGAGCTGCTGCGCGCCCACCACCTCGGTGGCGTGCAGGCCCCCGTCGATCCACACCACCGCCTTTCCTTCGTGGGCGAGCTGCATCGCCTCGCTGGAGCTGAGCCCACGGGCACGTGCCAATCGCTCCGTGAGCTGACGGTAGTGCTCGAGATTCCGCTGATTCTCGGGCGACGTGATGATGGCCTGGTATTGGGGCCTCCCCTCTTCGGTCTCGCCAATGGACCGGACGATCATGCGGTCCGACTCGGAGGCGAGCTGGTCCCAATACGCCATGAGCTGATCGTAGGTGGCCAGCTGGTAGTCGGCGCCGATCTCGAAGCCCAGGAATTCCTCGGGCGTCGTGATGCCGGGCAGGCGCGGCCCGTCGACCTGGGCCTGGACCGCCGGGGCCACCAGGGCCGCCGCCAGGATCAGCATGAGTCCCGTTCGCCAGATGCGCTTCACCATCGAATGACCTCTCAGGAGATGTGTCGGTTCGGGCAGGGGCGTCATTTTCTGACCGCGAGGAGCCGCCGTCAACAGCAGCGGTGCCCCGACCCCTCGTTGCCGCGCGAGCGTTCCACCCCATGGACCCCCGGTGCGTCCGGTATGCTGACGCCCCCTCCGCACCGGGTACTGCGGCGACCTACCCCTGCTCCGTGGCCGCGGGTTGCGACGGAAGGGCCTGTCGGAACCCGGAAAGCATTTTCCGGTATAAGCTTAGAAGCCCCGGATAATCCACGCACAGAAGGAGATGGTTTGGGTAAAGGCCACAGAAAGACCGACCTGGACAAGGCACGAGACGAGCTCATGAGCCACGTTGTCCGCTGCGAGGTGCTGGAAGCGCAGATGGAGCACCGGATGGAGTGGCTTGACGATACGATGGACTTCATGGCCGAGAGGTATCCGCAGTTGAGCGACCTGCAACTCGCTCAGCTCGAGATGATGGGCCGACGCTTCCTGCGTCCCGCCATCCCGCACGGTGCCGATCACAACGCCATGACGCGCAAGAAGGCCGGCAGCGCTGCGCCGACCGCCACGGCGGAGACCGAGGCCGAAGCGACCGATGTGGAGTCGCCGGAGCCGGCTGGAGCGCGCGAAGCGGCCTGAGGCGACAGGCGCATCAGCACCATGAGGTGAAAGGGGGCGCCGGACTGGGATCCGGCGCCCCCTTTCGCACGTCGGTGGCGGTCCGCCGCTCCGTCAGCCTTCGGTCCGGAGCTCGCCCAGGGTGGTGACCCGACCCTTCGCGGCCCATCGCCCCAGCGTCTCCTCTTCGGGTTCCAGGCCCAGCCCCCAGGTGGCGTCACGAAGGGCTGTGACGGCGAATCCCCGTGCCTGCAGGCCGTCCACGGCTCCCGTCACGCACACGTCGCGAGCCACGCCCACGACCACGAAACGGAGCGGACGTCCGAGCTCCTCCTCCAGCGTCTCCAGGAACGCCTCGGTGCCCGTGTTTCCCTCGAAGACGTCGAACCGGTTCTTGCGGATGAAGACGGCGTGGCCGGTGGACGCGGCCCGGCGGGCCACCCGCTCGGCCGCCTCCTCGTCGGCCTCCACCTCCAGGATCTCCGGCTCCTCGGGCCGGATCTCCTTCACGATCCTGGCTCCCTTGCGCTCCTTCTTGTCGTCTGAGCGGCCCATGCAATGGGGCGGATAGGTGCCGCGGGTTGGATCCGGTGACTCGGCGTCGATCTCGGCATCGTCGTAGCCGTGCCAGTCCCCGGTGAAGACCACCAGGTCGCAGTGACGCTCCATCCAGGCCACGGCCTCCACGATGCGCTCCCGTACCTGGCTCGCGCCCGGGTCGTCGGGATTCTCCAGATCCTTCACGTACAGACGTCCGTCTGGGCGCATGAAGTCGTTCTGAACGTCCACAACCCAGCCGATGCACGCCGAGTCCTTCACCATCCCTCCCTGTTGATCTGCGTCTCGCTTCGCGGGGTCCCCGCGCAGGGCGCCACCCCCGAAAGCCGCTATTCGACGCGCTCCATGCGCCGATTGGGGTGAAAACGTCGTCCCACCTTGGCCACGTCGCGGCCCTCCACCCTCACCACGTCGGCGGTGAAGTCGTACTGGCCCCCGATGAGCGCCGAGCCCACACCGTACGAGTCCACCGGCACGTCGAGGGCCTTGAAGCGGCGGATCTTGTCCGCGTCGAATCCCCCCGACACGACGATGCGAACCCCGCTGAAGCCCTCACGGTCCAACGCCTCCCGCACGTTCCACACCAACTGGGGCGTGACCCCACGGGGGTCGAACTCACCCATCTGGGGCAGGACCGACCGGTCCACGACGTTGCCGGACGTGTCCAGCCGAACCCCGTAGAGACGCTCGCCCAGGGCTCTGGCCACCGCGAGGGAGGTGGCCACGCAATCGTTGTCCCAGTCCACGAGGCTGATGACGCGCACGGACTCGGGCATCTGACGGGCGAAGGCAGCGGTGGCCGCGACCGTATCGCCATCGAAGGCCGCGATGAGCGCGTGGGGCACGGTACCCATGCCCTCGGAGCCCCACCACGAGGCCTGGGCGTCGGTGGAGACGCCGATCGCCCCGGCGATGTGGGCCGCCCATCCGTCTCCGGTCTGCACCATCCAGTGATCGTGTCGCGCCGGAAAGAAGAGCACCGGTTGGGGCCAGGCCGCCTCCACCACCTGGCGTGTGTTGGTGGCGATGCGCGTGCGCCGGGCCAGGACCCCGAGGTAGAGCGTCTCCAGGTGCGCGAAGGACGCATAGGGACCGGTGATGTGCATCACGGTGTCCCAGGGCCGGACCCGATCACCGTCGCGGAGCGACCAGACCTCGAGATCCCCGAAGTCGTACCCCTCGGTGAGGCACAGCTTCAGGATGGCGATGGCTTCGTCGGTTCCCGCGACCCAGGCCTCCTTCTTCTGGAACACCTGCATCGTGACCCGGGGGTCGCGGCTCTCACCCACGAGCACCTCGCGAGCCCGCACGAAGTACTTATCCGAGTAATAGCCGGACCTCATCTTCTCCACCGGAAGGTGGAAGATGGAGGGATCGAGGCGGGGTTCGGAGCGCAGCGGCGGAGGCGGAACCGCCCCCCGTGACTCCGGGTCGGGAGGGTCCTTACGTATCGTTTCGGTCATTCATCGAAGATAGGAGCGCGGCGACGACCCCGCAGGTCCAGCCGCGCCCCGGGCTTGTGGGCAGCGCCCGACATCTCGATACTCTCCGCAATGGCAACGCTCTTCTGGGTCCTGGTGGCAACGCTCTCCACCTCGTTCCTGTGCTCCGTCCTGGAGGCCGTGCTCCTCTCCATCACCCATTCCCACGTGGTGATGCTCCAGGAGAGGGGGGACCGGGCGGGTGAGCTCCTGGACCGCATGCGCAAGAAGATCGACGAGCCCATCGCGGCCATCCTCACGTTGAACACCATCGCCAACACCATGGGCGCGACGCTCGCCGGCGCGCTGGCGCTGCAGGTGTTCGGCAGCCGCTGGATGGCGCTCTTCTCGGCCGCCATGACCCTGGGCATCCTGCTCTTCTCCGAGATCGTGCCCAAGACGCTGGGCGCGACGTTCTGGCCCCAGCTCGCTCGCCCCGCCGCCTTCGTGCTGCGGGTCATGATCGTGGTCATGAAGCCGATCCTCGTGCCGCTGTCGGCCTTCGCCCGTGTCATCGCCGGCAACACCGCGCGCCCCACCATCAGCCGCTCCGAACTGGAGGTGCTCGCCGAGATCGGGCGCAGGGAGGGCACGCTGGACGAGGAGGAGTGGAAGGTGGTCTCCAACGTCATCCGGCTGGACCAGGTGGCGGTGAGCGAGGTGATGACACCCCGCACGGACATGGTGGCCGTGCCTGCCAGCGCCACGGTGGCCGAGGCGAAGGACGTCATGCTGGACAAGGGCCACCTTCGGCTCCCCGTCTTCGAGGAATCCCTCGATCACATCGTGGGCATCCTGCTGGCGCGCGATCTGTGGCGGGCCGATCGGGAAGGCGTGCTCGCCATCGGCGACATCCATCGCCCACCCCTGTTCGCGCCGGCGAGCAAGCCCGTGGAGGATCTCATCCCCGAGATGCGGCGCCAACGGAACAAGATGGCCATCGTCGTGGACGAGTTCGGTGGCACCGCGGGGCTCGTCACCCTCGAGGACCTCATCGAGGAGATCATCGGAGAGATCCAGGACGAGCACGAGATGGACGAGCCCGAAGACTTCTTTCCGTTGGAAGGGGGCTCCGTGCGAGCCTGGGGCGGCGTGCCCCTCCGAGAGGTGAACGACCGCCTTGGGCTGAGCCTCCCGGACGAGCAGCACGACACGCTGGGCGGGTACCTCTTCGGTCGCCTCGCCCGCCTCGGCCGGGTGGGAGACGTCGTGCCCGTGGAGGGGGGCGAATTCCGGGTCACACGCATGCGGGGGCGCCGCATCGAATACGCCGTGTTCCGGGCGGCGCAGCTCCCCGACCCGGAAGAGCTCGAGGACTGAAGGCGGCAGGCCTCGGGGTCGGGGTCGGGTCAGACCGTCGACTCCTCCGATGCCTGGATCACGTGCAGGGTCTGGGTCGGGAAGGCGAACTCGATCCCCTCGTCGGTGAAGCGCTCGAGAAGCTCGAGGTTCACCGCCTGCTGGACGTCCATGTACGCGGCGTAGTCCGGCACCGTCATGTAGTACACGGTCTCGTAGCTGAGCGAAGAGTCCGCGAAGCCCTTCAGGTGGCAACGGTCGAAGCGCGTGCGGTCCTGGGCTTCGATGGCGGCGCGCACCAGGTCCGGGATCCCGCGAAGCTGCGCCGGCGGGGTGTCGTAGGTGACGCCGAACCCGAACACGATCCTGCGCTCCGCCATGCGCTTGTAGTTCCGGATGCGGCTCGACAGCAGATCGGAGTTCGAGAAGACGAGCTGCTCGCCGGACAGCGACCGGATGCGCGTGGTCTTGAGCCCCACGTGCTCCACGGTGCCCTGCATGTCGCCGACCACGATGAAGTCGCCCAGGACGAAGGGCTTGTCCAGTACGATGGAGAGAGAGGCGAACAGGTCGCCGAGTACGTTCTGGAGCGCCAGCGCCACCGCCACGCCGCCGATGCCCAGCGACGCCACGAACGCGGTGATATCGACCCCGAGGTTCGCCAGGGCGGTGAGGGTCAGGATGGACCACAGGGCCAGCTTGCCGATGAAGCCCATGGCCCCCACGGCCGTGGCCAGGCTCGGGTCGTGCTCCAGCTGCCTCTTTCGCCAACGCAGGGTGACGTAGTTGATCGCGCCCATGCCCCAGAAGCCGATCTGAAGCAGCAGCCCCACGACCAGGACGCCCCGAAGCACCTCGTCGGCACGCGTCGGTAGCGTCAGCGGCCGCGACGCCGCCCACGCCGCCACCAGGAGGATGGCCAGCGTCTTGGTCTTGGCCAGCAACTCCACCGCCAGGTCGTCGATGTCGTTGGCGGTGCCCTCGGCGAAGCGCTGGATGCGCTTGAGCGCCCAGCGGAAGGCCTGACGCAATCCCACGGTCACCAGAAGGACCATGGCCACGGAGAGCGCCCAGGCCTGAAGGGTGTTGCCGAGCCACTGGCGATTCAGCAAGACATCCCAGTTCATCACCGTGCTCCCGCTGTGCGCGTCATTCGTCGGTGGTGGCGCCCAACGTCTCCCGGAGAAGCGCCGCGTCCTCTCTCGGATCGGAGACCGCGATCCCGGTGCCCGTCATGAGCTCGAATCCCGCGGTCCTGCTGAAGCGGGTGCGGATCTCCACGAAGGCGTGGAGCGCCGGGTCCTGCCCCAGCCCGTGATCATGGAAGAGCAGATTGTAGTGGGGATCTCCGGCGCCGTCGCGGAGCGCCCGCAGCAGATCCCGCAGCATGCGCGCCAGATCCTGGCGCTCCTGGTCGTCCAGGCGAGTCAGCGTCGACACGTGCCGTCGTGGCAAGATGCGCAGGTGATAGGGATCCCCCGGAGCCCAGGGCACGAGCGCCGTCCACTCGTCGGTGCGCGCCACGACCCGCTCCTCGTGGTCCGGCTCCAGATCCCCGAGATCACATACCGCGCAGCTCCCCGTGCGCGCCCGATGGCGCCGTTGGGCCTCTGCCCTGGCCTCGACGGCCGGCGGCACACCGCGAACGGCCACGAGCTGCGCGTGGGGATGGGACTGCGACGACCCCGACTCACGCCCCCGGTTGCGGAAGAGGAACGCGCTGTGCCCGGGGCGTGCCAGCGCGGCCGACAGGCGTCCGAGGTAGAGGTCCATGACCGCGTCGGCTTCTTCGTCGGTGAAGTCCGGCCAGTCGTGGTCGTGGCGGGGCGTCTCCACCAACACCTCCTGCCAACCCACCGCGCGTCGCCCCTCGCTGTGCCCCTCGTGACCGTCGGGCGCGAAAGCGGGATAGCGATTTACCACCGCCCGGGTGCGCCAGCCGGCGGCGCCGGGACCGGGGGTCTCCTCGAGAATCGCGGGAATCTCCGACTCGTGTCCGGGGCAGAAGGGGCAACCTGCCGGCGACGGCCCATTCTCGCGCGCCGCGCGGCCACGGCGGCCCACCGCCATGGGCCGACCGCCTCGACGAGGCGCCACCACGTGCCACGTGCCCGTGAGGAGGTCCTGGCGCCATTCCCCGCCCGGGTAGTCCACGCCAGGCGCCGCTCCGTCGCGATCGGTCATTGGATCGCGTCCGGAACGTCGTGAGCCGAGGGGCTCCCTCCCGTGGCGCGCGATGCGCTCGCGCCCTCCGTCTCCAGGCGTTGCCGTCGCTCCTCTGCCCAGAAGGACAGGGCCAACAGGATCGCCCCACAGGTGATGGCCGAGTCGGCGACGTTGAAGATGGGGAAGTTCCAGAAGCCCAGATCGAAGGGACCGATGAAATCAACGACGCCCCGGCTCCAGCGCAGCCGGTCGTAGAGATTGCCGAGGGCGCCCGAGATCACGAGAGAGAGGGCGATCAGCCGGAGCAGGTCGCTGCCCTTGGCCTGGCGCAGCAGGATCCCCAGGAGCACGAGCGCCACGAAGGTGATGGGCACGAAGAACCAGCGGGAGTCCTCACCGAGGCTCAGACCGAAGGCCGCGCCGCGATTGAAGGCCAGCGTGAGCGGCACCAGCCCGCCCAGCAGCTCCATACGCCGACCGTCTGCGAGTGCGCCCAGCGCCCAGCGTTTGGTGATGAAGTCCAGGACCATCACAATCGGAAAGATGATCCCGAAAACCGTGAGCTTCCTTCTCAAGACGGGGCCGCTCCGAGTCGCGGGGACGTGCCCCGGAGACGAAGCACCGGGGACCTGAGGGAAAGTTCGGCAAAATCCGCGGGGAGTTCCAGGGTGGATGTTGCGCTCTCCCTTCGGACACAGCGGCACGGGCGGGGTCTTTTCGACCCATGGGCGACCTCGACGTCGTGCCGCCGGCCCCCGCCGCCCCTGCCCTGCACACGGCGGCTTCCGCCCATGCGCCTAGCTCGTGCAGCGCTCCGCGGCCAACGTGGCACGCTCCTTTCCACCGGCGGTAGGGGCGTCCGCGCGCCCCCGCGTCGGGGCTACGAGACCGCCTCCCCGGATTCGGGCATCCCAATGCAGGCGCGAGTCATCGTCCGAGGAGGCTACCATGCGCCCTGCAACGAGCAGGATCCTCCTGGCGGCTGCGACGGCGGCGGTCTTCGTCGCCGCCTGCGACTCCGATGGCGGAGTCGCCTCGCCCCAGGTCGAATTGCTCACTATCGCCTTGTCCGTTCCGCAGGCCGAACCGACGGCCAACCGGTCCTTCCAGATCGTGGCGAGGGTCACCAACGCACGGGGCGAGGTGCACGCCGTGCCTCTGGTCTGGGACAGCGATGCGCCGGACATCGCGAGCGTGGACCGGAATGGGACGGTCTGGACCCATCGGGCCGGCCTGGCGCGGATCTCGGCGTCGCTGGATGACGTCGCCGATCACTCCGCTCCGGTGGCGGTGGCGACCCTCCGGGTGGTGGACGAGGTGGCCTTCGTCGAGATCATCGGGCCGGCGTCCACCACCCTGAGGCGCGGCGAGACGATCGAGCTTCAGGCTCGGGCACGGAGTGGAGACGGCACCCTACTCGAGCGAGAGGTGATCTGGACGAGCAGCGATCCCGGTGTAGCCACAGTGGCTGCGGACGGGACGGTGACGGCAATGTCGGCGGGGCTCGTGCTGGTGAGCGCACAGGCGGAACGCCGTATCGCGAGCCTGACCCTGAGGATCCTGGAGCCCGTGGCCTCGGTCCTGGTCACCCCGGGAGAGCAACTACTCGGCCTGGGGCAGGAGGTGCGCCTCGCGGTCACCCTGCGGTGTGAAGCCGGCACGCCCCTGGTGGACCGCACCGTGACCTGGGTCAGCGATGCGCCCTCGGTGGTGGTCGTCACGGCCGACGGGCGAATCGTCGGTGTCGGAGAGGGTACTGCCGTGGTCACCGCCACCGCGGAGGGCGTGTCGGGAGTGGCCCTCGTGACGGTGAAGGCCGACGTGGGATCCATCCGGATCACCCCTGCCGCAGCGACCCTGGCACCGGGACGCATGCTCACCCTGTCCGCGAACGTGCAGGATGCCGATGGGGCGGTCCTGCAGCGGGCGGTGAGTTGGGCCAGCTCGGACACCGCCGTGGCCCAGGTCCAGGCCGGCACCGTTCTGGCTCGACGGGATGGTGTCGCCACGATCACGGCTGCCGCCGAAGGGGTCGTGGGGTCCGCGCAGGTCACCGTCGTCGACCCGAATGTGCGCATCGAGATCCCCACGGGGCCCCTCGTCGTCGAGGAGGGTGGATCGCTCGCGTTGGAGGTAGTGGTCACCGACTCCGAAGGTCGCGTTGTCCAGCGCGCAGTCACGTGGTCGGTCGACGACGTCGACGTGGCCACGGTGGTGGAGGGCGTGCTGCGCGGTCACAAGCCAGGCGCCACCGTCCTGGAGGCCCGGGTGGACGACCACGTGGCCCGGGTCGGTGTGGAGGTGGTGCCTCCGAGAGTGGCCCGCATCACGGTGACCCCCAGCGCCGCGACGCTCGCCGTCGGTGAGACGGTGAGCCTGCGCGCGGTGGCCGTGGACACCCGCGGGAGGGCCGTCTCGGGTCCCATCGTGTGGCGAAGCGCGAACGAGGACGTCGTCCGGATCGACGACACGGGCATGGCCACGGCGGTCGGGGGAGGCTCGACCCAGATCCGAGCGCAGTCCGGGCTCTACGTGGGCACGGCGATCATCAACGTGCTGGGTGCTGGCCCGGTGGATCACATCACCATCACCCGCACGGCCCAGGAGGACGCAGAACCGATTCGGGCGGGGACGACGGAGCAGCTGGTGGCCACCGCCTATGACGTTGATGCCAAAGCAATTCCAGGCGTCCAGTTCACGTGGAGCAGTAATGCCCCGTCGGTGGCTACCGTGGACGGCGACGGCCTCGTCACCGGCGTGTCCACGGGTACGGTGAGAATCACCGCGTCGGGACGGGCCACGTCGGCCAGCATCGAGTTGCGCGTGGTGGGGAGTGGATCGGGCGGCGGAGGTGGTGGAGAGGGAGGACTGGGCAACAACCTGTCCACGCCGCTGATCTTCGCGGAAGGCGTGGGAGTGACCGGACTGCCCGTGGACGAGGATACCGGCCTGAGACCCACCGAGAGCGAAGCCATCGACGTCACCGTGAACCCCTTCTGGTTCGACGGCAATGAGCCGGATTGCGGGTATACGAACACCACCTACTACTGCCAGCAGAGCGAGAACACGTGGCGCGCGGGGTGGCAGGTTGCGCTCGCTGGAGAACCCCGCAGCGCGGTCGTCCAGTGGGGCGACAATCTGACGCACCACGCGTTCAACACCCATACGCCGCTGCGCGTCGAAGTTCGTCTCTACGATCGCAACGCCACCATGTCGGGGTTCTCGATGCCGTATGCCGTCGGGAGTGGACCCGACGAGATGCAGGGCACCGACGGCACGCTGATCGACCTCCAGCCCACGATCTTCGCCGTCACGCCCCGCCTGGTCATCCAGAAGCTGGAGAATTACGACGAGGCCACCGGCGAGGGCGACGTGGTGGCCACGATCTACGACGCCGCCATCTGGCAGACCCTGGGCGAGGACGGTCCGGGACGCTTCGGTGCCGAGGTCAACGTGGGCGGTACCCTCATCTACGGGTATCTGCTCTTCATCCGCGACCTGGTGCTGCCGGCAGATGTCCACAAGTACGGCTGGTGGCGTCTCATCGTCCAGCTGGACGACCAGGGCACCGTCGGCGGGGTGAGTTACCTCCGCAACCTGTCGCTGGACGACCTGCTCGTCGCCGATGAGAGCGAAGACGGTGAAGCCCTGCTCTTCACCCCGAAGCTGGATTCGGCGGCCTCCGCGACCTGGCTGGACATCTGGGTCGAGTCCGCCAGTGGCGGTGGTGGTGGTGGTGGTGGCCATTCCGGCGACGGAACCGGGGAGCACAGCGGCGGCTGACACTCGGCACCTCGGGTCATGGCGCCCGAGAGCGGGTCCGCGGGGGGCGGCGTACCGACGCCGCCCCCCGTTGTCATTCCGACCCATCACCCACCCATGGCCGGCCCGCCGTGGGACAGCTTGTCACATGCCGCCGACGGAGCGCTCCCCATGAGAGGGCAGTCCGGCGGGTGTGCACCAGGCTTGTGGCGGCGTGCCTTGCTTGCCGCGGGTGCGACAAATGCCGGATGCCCTACTCGGGCTGGGCGGCACGCCTCTCGCCACCCCTGAATCCCGCGACCCCCGGGCACCTCGGAGCGAGACTGTCCGGCGGGGCACCCATGAGAAGATCTCGGGAGGAGGGATCATGAACACGCAGATTCGAACGCGTCCGAGCCCCAGGGCCTCGCCGACCGTAGCCGCGATGCGATGGGCGGTGATTGCCGCTCTGGGTCTCGCCGCGGGCCTGGGCTGCAGCGATGACTCCAAGCCCGTCCAGCCCGTGCACGAGCATACCGTGGCCACCGTCTCGGTGGCGCCCAGCGCGCTCACCCTGAAGACGGGGCAGACGACCTTGCTCTCCGCCACGGCCCGCTGTGGGTGCGGCGCCCTGGTCGAGTCCACCGTCTCATGGACGAGCAACGCACCCTCCGTGGCCTCCGTGGACGAAGCCGGCACGGTCACCGGTATCGGGTTCGGGAGCGCGGTCATCACGGCCACCGCGGAAGGTGTCAGTGCCACGAGCTTCCTGACCGTGGAGCCGCTCGGAACCATCGTCGGGCCGTCCGGCGGCACCATCGTGTCCACCGACGGCAACGCGGTATTGGAGATCCCGGCTGGAGCCTTGTCGGCGGCCACCGACATCACCGTCGTAAAGGTGGACGACGGCATGTTCGCGGACGATCCGTTCTACGTTGCCGGCACGGCGTATCAGCTCGGCCCGAACGGACTCCTGCTGCAGGAGCGGGCGCATCTGCGCATCCGCTTCGATCCCGATCAGGTGCCGGACGGCGCGCTGCACGAGCGGCTGCGCATCCGGGAGCGTGACCAGGACCAGAACCAGTGGCGCGAGACGCAGCAGAACCAGCTTCGCGCCCAGGAACACGTCGTGGAGGGCGACATACAGCGCCTGAGGATCCACGCAGTGGTCGCGTTGGACCCGGTGGGAATCCCGGTGGCCACCGTGGAGGTGACGCCTCCGGAGTCCTCCATCGGGATGGGCGAGACGGTACAGCTCTCCGCCGCCATCCTGGACGAGCAGGGACTGCCCCTGGTGCGGAACGTCCACTGGAGCACCAGTGACGGCGCGGTGGCCACCGTGGACGGCGACGGGCTCGTCACCGCCACCGGGTACGGCACCGCCGTGATCACGGCCGCGGCCGGCGGGCGAAGCGGCGACGCGACGGTGTCGGTGGTCGCCACGGGTACCCTCGTCGGACCGGCCGGAGGAACCGTTGCCTCACCCGACGGCATGCTGGTGCTGGAGATCCCTGAAGGGGCCCTCGACGAGACCGTGGATGTCGTCGTGGAACGCCTGCAGGACGCCCTCTTCGTCGGCAATCCGCTGTACGTGACCGGCACCGCGTGGAATCTCGAGCCCGATCGGCTGCAACTGCGGGAGCGCGCTACCCTGCGCATCCACTACGACCCCAGCAACGTTCCGGCAGGCGTGAGCCACGATCGGCTCCGGCTCCGCGTCCGGGATCAGGATCAGAACCTGTGGCGCGCCATGGAGCGACATCGCCTCCGACTACAGGAACATGCGGTCGAGGCCGATATCGAGCACTTCTCCATGTACGCGGTGATCGCCGAGTCCGAGGAAGTACCGCCGCCGGTGGCGCTGGTTACGGTAAGCCCAGCCGTGGTGGAGCTGGACCCGGGCGAGACACTCCAGATGACCGCGTACGTCTACGACGCAGACGGGAACCTGCTGGACACGTCCGTGACGTGGTCCAGCGAGGACCCGTCCATCGCGACGGTGGATGGCAACGGTCTGGTCACCGGCGTGGCCGAGGGGAGCACGACCATCTCGGCCGCCGCGGGCGAGAAGAAGGGTCAGGGCTCGGTGAACGTCGGCTCCGGCGGACCTCCTCCCGCGTCGGTGACGGTGACCCCCGCCACGGCCTCGGTGCCGGTGGGCGGCAGCGTGCAGCTCTCCGCCGAGGTGCTGGACGACGACGGCAACGTCCTGGACGTGACCGTGACGTGGTCCAGCAGCAGCACCGGTGTTGCCACGGTGAGCTCCAGCGGCCTGGTCTCCGGCACGGCGCTCGGCGACGCCACGATCACCGCCAGGGTGAAGAACGTCTCGGGCACCGCATATGTCACGGTGGTGCCTCCCGTGTCGTCGGTGGTCATCGACGAGATCGGAAACGAGCCCCTGGAGGTGGGCCTGACGGTGCAGCTCAACGCCACGGCCTACGACCTCGGTGGACTCCCCGTGGACGCCGACATCGCGTGGAGCAGCAGCGATGAGGGAATCGCTACCGTGGATCAGGACGGCCTGGTGACCGGCCGTGGCCGCGGCACCGCCACCATCACGGCGGCCGTAGGGACGGCGAGCGACGCGGTGAGCGTGAGGGTTGTCGGCGAGTCCACGGAGGGGTACGGCAACAACCTGTCCTGGCCCGTGATCTTTGCTGACGGGATCGGCATCACCGGCGTTGCGGTGACCGACGATCCGGGCATCCGTCCCCTGGCCACCGAGGAAGCGGTGGTCGACGCCCTGCCCTTCTTCTGGGAGGGCAACGTCCCGAACTACGCCGGCGTGTACTACGAGCAGCAGAGCTCGAACACCTGGGCAGCAGTCTGGGAGGACGGTACCGGACAACCGGAGTACGAAACCCAGATCTACTGGGGTGACAACCTCACCCATCAGACCTGGAGCGCGTCCCGGCCCATCCGCGTGGAGCAGGCGCTCTACGCCACCGCCATCGGCACCCGCACGGGCTACAGCATGACGTACCTGTACGGGGAGGGTCCCGAGGAGATGCAGGGGACCGACGGAAGCACCGCCGAGTTCATCCCCCTGATCTACACCGTGGGACCGCAGCTCATCGTGGAGAAGCTCAGCGGAGCCGGTGGCTCGGTGGTCGCTACCGTCGTCGACGAGGCCGCCGGCAGCGAAGTGAACGTCGGCGGACGTGTCATCTACGGTTACAACCTCCAACTGAAGAACTGGACACCGCCCTCAGGGGTCACCAAGGACGGCTGGTATCGGCTCACGTTCGCCATCGCCAACGGAGCCAACGTGGCCCTTTCCTCGGTGGGGAACGAAGGCGACGATCTCCTCTACCTGCCCGAGGTGAACGCGCAGAGGAACCTGAGCACGCTGGAGATCTACATCGAGCCGTAGACTCCACGCGCCGCTCGCCATGACTTCAACGCCGGCCCGGGCACGCCCCGGGCCGGCTTCTCACGGGTCAGAAGCGCTCGCCCTTCGCTTCACGGATATGAGAGCCCACGGGGCGGATGCGCGTCCACATCCCCCAGAAGTAGGTGAGGATGGCCAGCACCTGCGATGTTCCCGCGGCGAGAATCGCCCAGCGCAGCCAAGGCCACACGACGAAGGAGCGCGCAACCTCGCCCCCCACTCGCGCGGCGGTCGCCACTGCGAGGGTCCAGTACACCGCCGCCATCAGCCGGGGATCGTAGCGGGTGTCTCCCTTCTCGGCCCTGGGAAAGAGCCACAACGCCACGCCCAGGATCAGGAACATGACGAAACCGACCAGGATGGCGTGCGTGTGCGCGGAGCGCATGTAGGGCCCAGCGAACACCCCGTTGACCTCTCGCCGGTAGAGCATGACGAGTCCCAGTATCAGCCCGACGCCCAGGAACCCGATCCCCGTCTTGATGAAACGGCGTACCAACGTGTACAACGCTCACCTCCGTCCTCGCCGGAGCACGGCCCGAGACTGGCGCTCACCGGCGTTCTCTTATTGATTTCCGGGACCGTGACGGCCCCCTCCGACCATCCCGTCGACGGTGACGCACCATCCCACCTCGGTCAACCACGGATTCCAAGCCGGAGGCTTCCAGATGTCACGCAAGATGCCGCTTCTCCTCGCCGCCGCATTCGCCCTCGTCGTCGCGCCCGCCTCCGCTCAGCAACAAGGTC
Source organism: uncultured Gemmatimonadales bacterium (assembly GCA_963809895.1). Taxonomy (GTDB): domain Bacteria; phylum Gemmatimonadota; class Gemmatimonadetes; order Longimicrobiales; family Gaopeijiaceae; genus Gaopeijia. The sequence goes on from CAWELD010000003.1 coordinate 1,168,079, forward strand.
GCGGAGGCATGATGGGAGGCATGGGAGGAATGGGAGAAGGGATGCAGGAAGGCATGATGGGGATGCTCCACGAGCACGGGGTCACTCCCGGGATCATGCTCCGCATCGCCGAGCCGCTGGGCCTCAGCGACGCGCAGGTGCAGCAGCTCCAATCGATCCAGAGCCGCGCCCGCGCCGACCACGATCAGCACATGGCCGCGAGCACGGCAGCCGAAGGGCACGCCAGCGAGCTCATGGCCGCCGAGCCCATGGACATGGACGCCTACCAGGCGGCACTTCAGGAAGCGGCCACGCACCACGTCATGGCTCAGGTGGCCATGACCCGCAGCAGCGTGGACGCGCGGGCGGTGCTCACGCCCCAGCAGCGCACAACGCTGGACACCTCCATCGCCATCATGCACCTCATGAGCCCGGGCCAGGGGATGATGGGCGGCGCGGGCGGAATGGGTGGCATGGCGGGGCATGGGCGGTGGCGGCAACTGAGTCACACCCGGCCGATCTCCACGCGCCACACCTCGGGGCCCTCCTCCAGGTACGTCCAGGTGAAGTGCCCCTCCTCTTCCGCCTGGAACTGATACCAGAGGGGCTTGGGATCGTGGTCGTTGACCAGGGTGAACACCTCGCCGCTGGACAGCGACGCGAACAGGCGAAAGATGGTCGGATGCTTCTCCCGGGGCTCGACGACGCGCACATCGAGGACCATCTGTTCCTCTGAACGCGTCAGCCCCGGGAGATCGCCGACCGCCGCCACTCCCTCGTCGGCACTCCCGCGCCCGCCGTCGCATCGGGCCCGCGGCCTGGACACCTGCTTCGGATCGTAGAACCACACGCGCCAGTCCTGCGGACCCAGCTCTTCGGTCCACGCCTTCAGCCCGAAGCCCGCCATGACGCTGTACAGGGGCACGGGATCGAAGATGGCGCGCACGCGCAGCACACCGTCGGGCGGCATCGACTGCCGAGCCGTCATGATGCGGTCGAACGGCTCCCGGCCGTTCATGAGATCCTCTCGCACGTCCACGTCGACGAGTGCCGTGCCGGGGAGGTCGCGGAGGGCCTCGGGGATCACGGGCAGGGTCATGGGTCCAACTCCTGAGTCTGTTGAATGAGTCCGGGATGCCACGGGGGATCGAAGACCAGCCGGGATTCGGCCGTGCCCACGCCGTCCACCGAAAGCGCGGAGCGGCGGATGCCCTCGCGGAGGTGGCTCTCCATGGGACATCCGGGCATGGTGAGCGTGTGGACGACTTCCACGCGGGCCGAGCCCGCGCCCTGGTCGGCCGTGACCACTACCGTCTGGATCAGCCCCAGCGTGACGATGTCCAGGCCGATCTCGGGATCGATGACGGTACGGAGCGCCTGCCACACGGCGCGCTCGATCTCGGCGGGGGCCCTCATCGAGAGCCCCCCAGGCCGACCCGAGCCAGTTGCAGAGCCATCACGGTGACGCCCGCACACAACAGCAGTGCCACGGCGCGCAGGGCCCCCACGGGAGCACCTGCCGCCAGGCAGGGCGGCAGCGCGAGGGCGGGGGCGGCGGTCATCGCCGCCGCAGCCCAGGCGACCCGCCGCGAATACAGCTCCGCCACGGTCGGCATGCGCTCCGTACCGAGCCGGGCCCCGAATCGGTGAAACCAGGCGAGGAACGGGACGATGCGGTAGAGGTGTCCGGCCACGAATGGCGTGAACCCCGCCACGATGACCGCCGCCCCGTAGGCCTCGGCCCCGCCGGGATCGGCGGCACCGCGAGTCAGGGCGAACGGAGCCCACAGGAGCCCTCCGGCCAGGCCCACACCCCCGACGGCCACCAGCGTCATGCCCGGATCCAGGTCGCGGCGACGTCGGTGCAGGAAGAAGAGGACGAGCTGCGCCAGGTACAGGCTCACGCCGGCGCCGCATACCAGCGCCGCCAGGCCGAGCCACACGCCACCCGCGTGGTGCAGCAAGAGGGCGAGCACCAGCCCCCCGGTGACGAGCCGATAGGCCCAGAGCCCCGGCCATTCCGGTGCCCCGTGGCTCAACAGGAACATGGGCAGGAGACGCTGGGACACACCCACGACCACGAGGAGCACCCACCCCAACAGCGCCACGTGGAGGTGGAGGGTGAGGGCAAGAAGGCGATGCTCGCCCAGGTAGCCCCAGCGCAGATTTCCGCTCAGGGTGATACCGAGCAGGACGGCGATGATCAGGAACGCTCCCGCCACCGCCAGCGCCCGTCGGATGAGCCCGCCACGCGGCGCCCTCCCGAGAGTCCGAAAGAGGTTCGCGCTGAACAGGAGCAGCCCCAGCGTGACGAGGCCTGCGCCAGGCAGAAGTAGGATCGTGTCGCCGGTGGCCAACCCGGCCACCATGAGCGACACCCCCGGCACGTGCAGCGCGAGCGTCGCCCAGACCAGGATCGGCCAAGCCATCCCGACGCCCAGGGCGACCGGAATGAACTGATAGGCGGCACCCAGGATCGTGGTGGTGAGCCATCCCAGCGTGAAGAGATGGGTCACCGCCGCCACGCGCGGCGCCATGAAGGCTCCGGCGGCGAGCTCCGGCGAGATGAAGGCCAGCCCGGCCGAGCCGAGTGCGAGAAACGCCAGCGCCGCGGCGAAGTGGCTTCCGGGAACCCGGAAAGGCGGGGGCGGCGCCGAGGCCGGGCCGGCGCCCGGCGCGCCGCTGCTCACCGATCCTCTCCGAGCACCTCCATCAGGGCCGCCGTCAGAGCGTCCAGATCCACCTGGTCACGTCGGGCCGCGTCACGCACGGGCACCTGCCCTCCGCAACAGGAATGGATGCCGAAGGCGTTGAAGACGTCCAGAGTTTCGGGGCGATCCTCGATCAAGTCCGTCACTCGTCGCGCCTGAACGGTCTCGACCTGCGATACCTCCGCCGTCCTCTCGGCATCTGCGGCGGTGAGAGATCCGCGAAGAGAAGTCGTGGCCATGGTTCGTCGGGTCCTCCGGGAGGGTCCGGGGATAAATTCGCATGTTGTTATGCGAATTTATCACGCCACCGTGACTTTGCACAGGGGTCGGGTGCGGCGTCAGTCCCGGGACGCCTCCGGAAGCAGCCGCTCGACGACGACCACATCGCGCCATTCGCCGTCCAGACGGCCGTGGCGGTGGTAGACCCCCACCTCACGGAACCCGTGGCGGGCACAGAGCACGCGCGACGCCCGGTTCCCGGTGAAGATCCTCGCGACGATCTTCCAGAGGCCGGCCGAGGCACAGGCCTCGATGAATGCGCTCATGAGCACACTGCCGACGCCGTGGCCACGGGCGTCCCGGCTCACGTACACCGAGAAGTCCACGATCCCGTCGTAGCACGCCCGGTTCCGATACGCGAAGGCGGCGATCCACCCCTGGACCGCGCCGCCTCGAAGCGCCACCAGCACCGGACGGCGTGGATCCTCGAGCCAGCGCGCGACCTCCCATGCCTCCCGGGGCCGCGTCTCGAAGGTGGCCACCCGGTCGGCGATTCCTTCGTTGTAGATGCGCGTCATGGCATCGACGTGCTCCGGCCGGGCGGGTATCACCGCCCACGTGCCATTCATCATCCCGCCCCTCACGTCGGATCGTCGATCCCGTACTCCTTCATCTTACGCCAGAGTGTGGTGCGGCCCATGCCCAGAATCTCGGCGGCTCGCACTCGCACGCCGTCCGCCTCGCGCAGCGCCCTCACGATGGCGCTGCGCTCGTCCTCGTCGCCACCCTCGTGCCGGTAGCGCTCCTCCTCGCGCGGCGAGTCGCCCCCATCGCGCACACTCTGCGGAAGGTGATGCGCCTGGATCGAACCACCTTCGGCCCGGATCAACGCGCTCTCCAGCGCCGAGAAGAGCTCGCGGACGTTCCCGGGCCACCGGTGCGCCAGGAGCGTGCGCATGGCCAGGGGAGACAGCGAGGGCGGCCATCCCCCGCCGGCGCGCTGCCGCAGATAGTGCTCCACGAGCAGGGGGATGTCGCCCCGGCGCTCGCGGAGCGCGGGCATGTGGATCCGGAACACGTTGAGGCGGAAGAAGAGGTCCTCCCGGAGCCGCCCCACCTCCACGGCTTCTCCCAGGTCGCGATGGGTGGCCGCCACCAAGCGCACGTCCACGCGCACCGGACGGCTGGTTCCGAGGGGAACGACCTCCCGCTCCTGCAGCACGCGCAGGAGGCGCTGCTGGACCCCTGCCGACACGTCTCCGATCTCGTCCAGGAAGAGCGTGCCGCCGTGAGCGGCACGAAAATGACCGGCTCGTTCCTTCACCGCTCCGGTGAAGGCGCCGCGGACGTGCCCGAACAGCTCCGACTCCAGCACCCCCTCGGCCAGGGCCGCGCAGTTGACGGCCACGAAGGGACCCGACGAGTGCTCCGACAGCCGGTGCACCGCTCGGGCAGCGAGTTCCTTGCCGGTGCCGGTCTCACCGGTGAGCAGGACGGTGGTATCGGCGCGGGCCACCCGCCTGATTTCCTGAAACGTCTCCTCCATGACCGTCGAGCGGCCCACCATGCCCAGCTCCGCCCCCCCGTCGTCGCCGCCGCTCGGCTGGGGTCGACGCCGCAGCAGGCCGTCCACGCGATCGAGCAGCACTTCCGGCTCCACCGGCTTGGTGAGGAAGTCGTCCACGCCGGAGTGGAGCGCCCGTACGGCGGAGTCCACGGTGCCGAACCCCGACACCATCAGCACCGGCGTGGCGCGACCCCGCGTGCGCAGCACCTCCACCACGTCGATCCCGTCGGGGCCGGGCATGCGGAGGTCCATGAGGATGAGGTCGAAGCGGCCCTCTTCCAGGGCGCGCACAGCCTCCGAGCCGTCGGCGGCTCCCACCACGACGTGACCTTCGCCCTCCAGGAGGGCCGCGGTGGAGAGCCTGAAGGCCCGATCGTCGTCTACGACGAGGATTCGTCCGGACATGGCGCGGCAGGAAGGTGGATGACGAAGCGGGCACCGGGACCGTCCTGACGGTTGGACGCCTCGATGCGGCCGCCGTGGGTGCGGACCAGCCCTTCGGCCGTGAACAGCCCCAGCCCGACGCCGTGCATGTCGCCCTTGGTGCTGAAGAAGGGATCGAAGACGCGGGACAGGGCCTCCTGCGGAATCCCCGGACCCCGATCCAGAACCTCGATGCGGGGGCCGTCGGCATCGCCGATGACCACCTCGACGGGCCCCCCGTCGTTCGTGACCTCCTGGGCGTTCAGGATGAGGTTCAGCAGGACCTGCTTCAGGGCGTCCGGTGGCATGGCTGCCCCGAGGCCCTCGCCTCCGATGACCGATACTGAGGCGTGACCGTTTTCGGCACCCGCCCGGGCCAGGGAGGCCGTCTCGCGCGCCACCGCCCCCACATCGCAGGAATCCTCGTCGGACCCTCGCGGCCGGTGGAGATCCAGCATGCGCTCGGCCAGCTCGTGCATGCGCAGCAGCTCGTCCACCGCCATGTCGGCGAAGACACGGGCTTCGTCGCGCAGATCCCCGCTCCGGCGCACCACCTCCAGGCAGTTGCGCACGCTGGCCACCGGATTGCGGATCTCGTGCGCCAGCTGCTGGAGGACCCGCCCCGTGGCCGAGGCCCGCTCCCGCTGCACCAGCTCGGCCTGGAGGAGGGAGAGCCGCTCCTGCCGGTCCGCCAACTCGCGGTTGGCCCGTTCCAGCTCCGCCAGGCGGGACGCCAGCGTCTGACGCATGGCCATGAAGGCGTCGGCCACGCGGCGCACTTCTTTCACGCGGGACCGAACCAGGGGAGCGTCCTCGTCACCCGCGGCGAAACGGTCGGCCGCAGCCGCCAGCGAGGCCACGGGCCGGGACAGACCCATGGCGAACAGGATCCCCACGGCCAGGGCCACCAGCGCCGCGAGGGCCGTGCTCACCACGGCGGTCCGTCTCAGCACCGGAAGCACCGCCAACTCGGTGTCCTGGTCCCGGAGGAAAGCCACCGTGCCGGCATCCACCGCGGACACCGCCGCCAGGTAGGTATGGCCGGCGGCCTGGACGCTCTGCACGTCTTCAGGGTGCTCGGGCACCGCGAGCTCCCGGGCCAGGACCTCGGCGGTGGCGGGCGGAAGGGTGGTGGCCGCCACCGCGCCCGCGTCGTCGCGAAGCACGATGTCCGACCGGGTCAGACCCGCGAGAGCCGTGGCCTCGTCGGCTCCCCAGGCGGTGCTTCCTCCGGCGGCGCCGAGCCAGGTGTCGCCGTCGGCAATCGGCGCCAGCGCCAACAGGTGGAGCTGCCCGCCACCCGCCACCACCTCCACCGGCATCTCTCCGCGGCGCGTGGCCGCCAGCATCGGCTCGGGGATCTCCACGGGCGTCATCAAGGCGCTGCCCTCGGGCCCCACCAGGACCGGATCCTCTCCAACAGCGCGCGCGGCATCCACGAGCACCCGCTCGGCATCCGCACCGTCACCCCGGGCCAGCGCCGACGCCAGCTCGGGCATGTGCGCCATCTCCTTCGCGTGCATCATGCGCACGTCGCGCACCGACGCCATGCGGTCGTCCAGGACCATGTGGGCCCGGCCGAGGTCCTCCCTGGCCCGTTGGATCAGGGCATCGCCCAGCCGCCGCTCCACCAGCAGGCCGGCGGGAATCAGGCCCGTTGCCAGAACGGCCAGGATCAGGAAGATGAGCGCGCGTCTGAGAGACATGGATTCACGGGAATGTTGAACGCTGCCGATGCTTCAGCCTCGGCTTCACAGCGGGACGGTGCAAGTTCCGCACACAGCCGACCGGAAGGGGCGGGAGCGCTGGGAATGGCGCAGCGACACGCCACGAAGCCCGCTGGGCGGCGAATCCGCGGCCCTCGCGGCGCGTTTCACGAAACGGCCTCCACGTTCCGTGACACGTTCCACGGAACGGCGTCAGACGTGCCTTTTCGACGGACCAGGTGTACGGACTGGTCACTGTTGCCGTCCTGCGCTCCAGCGTGATCGGCGACGGAGACGGCAGGGCGGCTCCCCCGAACCAGAGGAGGAGTCGATGACCGCCCTCACCCTGCTCTCGCTTCTGGGCCTGAGCGCCTCCCCGGCCTGGGCCGGTGCCGCCGCGCCTGCGCCGACCACGGCCGAGGCCCGAGTGACCCGCTATCTCCACCGTCTGTCGGTCGAAACCGGCCGCGCCGTCGTCGCCCCGTCGACACCGATCCCCAGCTTCTCCCGCCAGACCGGGCTGGCCTGCACCGCGTGCCATTCCACGTTCCCACAACTCAATGCCTTCGGGCGGCTGTTCAAGATGAACGGCTATACGCTGGCGGCTCAGCAGACCATCCAGGTCCAGGATTCCGGCAAAGCCGCCTCGCTTCGTCTGGACCTGGTCCCGCCCGTGTCTGCCATGGTGATCTCGTCGCTGACCTCGATACGGCGAAGCGTGCCCGGACAGCAGAACGGGTCCACGGCGTTCCCCCAGGAGCTGGGACTGTTCATCGGTGAAGCCATCACGCCCAGGCTCGGGACCTTCCTGCAACTGACCTACGACCCCGCCGAGGGAGGCGTGAGCATCGACAACGCGGACATTCGGTTCGCGAACCAGACCTCGGTGGGGAGCGTCGGGCTCCTCTACGGGGTCACCCTGAACAACTCGCCCACCGTCCAGGACGTCTGGAACAGCACTCCGGTGTGGGGCTATCCGTTCACCGGCTCCGACGTGGCGCCGGCCCCCATGGCGGCCACGCTGATCGACGGAGGCCTGGGCCAGCGGGTCGCAGGGCTCGGTGCCTATGGGCTCTGGAACAGCCTGCTCTACACCGAGTTCAGCGTCTACCGTTCGGCGTTCCAGGGCGGTCCCGACCCCGTCGATGCCAGTGCCGAAGACGCCATCCACGGCGTCGCTCCGTACTGGCGCGTCGCGATCCAACGGCGGGTGGGCCGCCAGCAGCTCATGATCGGAACCTACGGGCTCCACGCGCGCCTGGTGCCCGCCGGCTTCGCGGGTCCCTATGACCGCTACACCGACATCGCGTTGGATGCGCAGCTCGACCGTCCGATGCACGGCGGGGGCAGCCTGACGGCACACGCGACATGGATCCACGAGCGCCGGAGGCTTACCGCGACGGCTCTCGCAGGTGGGGCGGAGCGAGCCCGGAACACTCTGCAGACGGCCCGGGTCGACGCCACCTGGTATCCCGGTCGACGGATCGGAGGAAGCCTGGGGTACTTCACGACCTGGGGCGACCGCGATCCCCTGCTCTACCCAACGGGCGACTTCTCCGGCAGCGCCACGGGCAGCCCGGACAGCAGCGGTCTGGTGGCTCAGCTGTCGTTCATGCCGTGGCTCAATACGCGCCTCGGCGTCCAGTACGTGGCCTACACGCGCTTCAACGGCGCGCGCCGCGACTACGACGGAAGCGGGCGCAACGCCAGCGACAACGACGCCCTCTACCTCATGTCGTGGTTCGTCTTCTGAACCCGCTGCCGGGTCGGTCTCAGCCCCCCGACCCGGCGTCCTCCTCCGCCAGGACGCTGCGCTTGCGTCCGTACCCGAGGTAGATGACGGCGCCCACGGCGAGCCAGACCACGAAGCGGACCCAGGTGACCGTGGGCAACTGGACCATGAGGTAGACGCACGCAGCCACCGCCAGGAGGGGCGTGACGGGCACCCACGGCACCTTGAACGGGCGCTCGCGACCGGGCTCGCGGTAGCGCAGCACCAGCACGCCCAATGAGACCAGAACGAAGGCGAAGAGCGTGCCGATGTTGGTCAGTTCCACCATCTCGTTGATGTTGGCGAAGGCCGCCAGGCCCGCCACGAACACGCCCGTGAGAATCGTGGTGACATGAGGCGTGTGGAAGCGCGGATGAACCTTGCTCGCCCACTTCGGGAGCAGTCCGTCCCGCCCCATGGAGAAGAAAATGCGCGGCTGACCGTACTGGAAGACCAGCAGCACCGAGGTCATGGCCACCACCGCTCCAGCCGAGATGAGCGTCTGCGAGACCGCCAGCAGCCGGGGGCTGCCCCCGGACAGCTCGAGCGCCGTCACCATGGGCTCCGCCGTGCCCAGCTCGTTCCACGGGGCCATCCCCGTCATGACCAGCCCCACCAGCAGATAGAGCACGGTACAGATCACCAGGCTCATGAGGATGCCGAAGGGCATGCTCGTCTGGGGATCCTTCGTCTCTTCCGCCGCCGTGGAGACCGCATCGAACCCGATGTAGGCGAAGAAGATGATGGCCGCCGCCGAACCGATCCCCTTCATGCCGTTGGGCGCGAAGCCGCCGTGTGACGTCAGGTTCCCCGGCCTGAACAGGGTGGCACCCACCAGCAGGAAGAAGCCGATGACGGCGAGCTTCAGAATCACGATGGCGAAGTTGAACCGGCTGGATTCCCGGGCGCCCCGGACGAGAAGCACCGTGAGCGCCGCCACGATGAGCACGGCCGGCAGGTTGATGATGATGGGAAAGCCCCCGATGTGGGGAGCCGATGCCATGGCGTCGGCCATCGGACCGCCCCCTCCGACGGCGCCGGCCGCGGTTCGATAGTCGGTGGCCAGCCAGGATGGAATGTGGATTCCGGCGTGACTCAGCAGGTCCACGAAGTACCCCGACCACGAGATCGCCACCGCCACGTTCCCGATGGCGTACTCGATGATGAGGTCCCAGCCGATGATCCAGGCCACCCACTCGCCCAGCGCCGCATAGGCGTAGGTGTACGCCGATCCGCTGACAGGCACCATGGCGGCGAACTCCGCGTAGCAGAGCGCGGCCAGCCCACAGGCAACGGCGGTGAGCAGCATGGAGATCACGATGGCGGGGCCGGCCCCGAGGTGCTGTGAGCCTCCGGCGATGGCCGTGCCGGTCGTGGCGAAGATCCCGGCTCCGATGATCGCACCCACGCCCAGGAAGGTGAGGTCCCACCGACCCAGTTCCCTGCTGAGCCCACCCGATCGGGAGGCCTCCTCGCGCAGTCGGTCGATGCTCTTGCGGCGGCGTAGGTCGGTGATGGCCATGACATGCTCTGTGAGGGAGGGTCGCGCCCCGGGGGCGCCCGCGCGAAGCGCTGATAATGTCCCGCGCCGAGCCGACCTGCAACGCATGCCGCCCGGGGCTGTCATTGACAGCTGAGGGGAACCACTTCACTGTTGAGCTGTCCTCAGCAGCTGATAGCAACCCCCGCCGCCGGCGCTCGCAACGTCCGTGGCATCCTCCCTCCTTCGACTCCGGGTCACCCATGGGCGGCATCGATTCCGACACCCTCTACGGAACCCTCAACATGCTCGTCTTGCGGGCCCTGGCGGACGAGGCGCTCCACGGCCTCGCCATCGCCCGCCGCATCCACGAGGCGTCTCGGGAAGCGCTGACCGTGGGCGAGGGCGCTCTCTACCCGGCGCTGCATCGCATGGAGCGAGAGGGGTTGGTGCACGGCTCGTGGGGAATCTCCGACACCAGGAGGCGAGCCCGTTTCTACGCGCTCACGGACGAAGGCCGTCGCCGCCTGTCGGAAGAGACGCGTCGTTGGAGGGACCACGTCCAGGCGGTGGGCTCGGTGCTGGACCCGCGACCGGCCGACAGTCGGTGACGCGTCGCCCCCGCCGCCCCCGGCGGCACCAGGCCGTGGACCGCGAGCTCGAGGAGGAGCTGCGCTTCCATCTGGACGAGCGCATGGAGGAGTGGATCCGGGAAGGATGCGACCCCGAGGAAGCCCGGGCCCGCGCCCTGCGGCACTTCGGAGACTACGACGCGGTGCTGGCGGGGTGCCGGCGACACGCACGGGCCCGAACTCGAAGCGAGAGGTGGACGATGACGATGGACGGGTGGAGGCAGGACCTGGCGCTGGCGGTACGCAACCTCCGCCGGCGACCGCGCTTCTCGTTGACGGTCGCGGTGACGCTGGCTCTGGCCCTGGGAGCGACCACAGCGGTGCTCACGGTGGTGGACGGGGTGCTCCTGCGACCCCTTCCCTACCCCGAGCCCGGCGCCCTCGTCCGGGTGGAGATGCAGAACTCGCCCACCAATCGGTTCCCACTGTCGGCGGTGGATTTCCAGGCCCTGGGCGAACGGCAACAGAGCTTCGTCGGCGTCTCGGGCTTCGCCGTGGGCGAGTCGGCGCTGACCGGTGACGACTCTCCCGAGTGGGTGAGGGTGGGGCACGCCGCGGCAGGACTCTTCGAGACGCTGGGCCTCGAGCCCACGGCTGGACGCGTCTTCCGCAGCGACGAAGACGCGCCGGGCGCCCCCGGCGTGGCGCTGTTGACCTGGGATTTCGCCCGAGCGCGTTTCGGAGGGGAAGACCCCCTCGGGCGCACCCTGAGCCTGGACGGGGAGCCGTACACGGTGGTGGGTGTGCTCCCCCCTGGAAGCGGCGAGATCGCAGGGGCCCGAGCCGCCATGTGGGTCCCCCTCCGCCTGTCGAGTCCCGAGCGGCGGGGACCCTTCTTCATCCGCGCCGTGGCACGCCTTCGAGACGACACGGACCTGGCGACCGCCAACCGGAACCTGGCCGACATCAGCCAGGCCATCTTCCCGCTGTGGGCGTCCTCGTTCCAGGATGCCAACGCCCGTCTGACCGCGCGACCGCTCCGGGAAGCGCTGGTTGGGGACACGCGGCCGATGCTGCTGGTGATCGGAGCCGCCGTGCTTCTGGTGCTCGCCATCGCCTGCGCCAACGTCGCCAACCTGGTCCTGGCCCGGACCGCGTCGCGGACCCAGGAGCTGGGCATCCGCAGCGCGTTGGGCTCGACCCGCACGCGCACGGCTCGCCTCTTCCTCGTGGAGGGGATGGTGCTGTCACTGCTGGGAGGGCTCGGCGCCGTGGGACTCTCCCTGCTCGGGATGGATGCCTTTCGCGCGGCGGCCCCGGATCTACCTCGTGCCGCCGCGGTCACCCTGGGAGCGAGGGGGCTGGTGGCCCTGCTGGTGGGTGTGGTGGTCTGTGGGATCATCCTCGCCGCGGCTCCGCTGGCCGTGGGTGCGGCCCGGCGGGCGGGATGGGCGCCCAGCGGAGCCCGGGGCACGTCCAGGGAGAGCGGTGGGCGCCTCAGGCACGCCCTGGTGGTGGTGGAGTTCGCCCTGGCGCTGCCCCTTCTGGCCGGCGCCACGCTGCTCCTGGGCAGCCTGCTTCGCCTGAGCGCGGTGGATCCGGGCTTCGATCCGGCGGGCCGGGTGGCCATCAGGATCACGCTGCCCGATGGAGGCTACGCCGACTCGGATGCCATCCAGGGGTTCTGGGACGAGGCGCTCCGGCGGGTGCGGGCGCTTCCCGGGGTTGCCGCCGCTGGAATCTCGGCCAGCCTTCCCCCCGATGCTCCAGCCACCTTCAACAACTTCGATCTCCTGGACCGGCCGGTGGCGGCGGGCGCCTCACAACCCGTGACGCCCTGGGCCGCCGCCGACGACGGTTTCTTCAAGGCGCTGGGCGTGCCCCTCGAGGAAGGGCGCATGTTCGACGAGGACGACGCCGCTGATGCGCCACCTGTGGTGCTGGTGAGCCGGAGCTGGGCCCGACACTACTACCCTGGCGAGAGTCCGCTGGGGCGCCGCATGTACGCCGGCGGATGCACGAGCTGTCCGCCGCTCACCGTCGTGGGCGTGGTGGGTGACGTGAAGTATCAGGGTCTTTCTGGCGCGGCGGACGCGATCTACACGCCGCCCAGCCAGGAGCCCTGGCGTACGTTCTTCCTGGTGGTACGGGCCGAATCGGAGGCCGCCGTCGGGGCTACGACCGCCTCGGTGCGACGAGCCCTCGCCGATCTGGACCCCCTCCTGCCCCTCGGCGACGCCAGCACCCTGGACGAGCGCGTACACGCCTCGCTGTCGGCCCCCCGACACTGGACCGCCGTGGTCAGTGGGTTCGCGGCGGCGGCGGCGCTCCTGGCCGCCATCGGGGTGTTCGGCGTCCTGTCGTGGGCCGTCCGCGCCTGGACCGGGGAGATCGGCGTGCGCATGGCGTTGGGCGCCGACGGACGCGGTGTGCTCCTGATGGTTCTCCGCCGAGGCATGACGCCCGCCGTCCTGGGGACGCTTCTGGGCCTCGGCCTGGCCGTCGCGGCGGCCCCGGCGCTGGACGGCCTGCTCTTCGGCGTCGGTGCCCGGGATCCCGTGGTGCTCGCCGGAGCCACGGCGATCCTGCTGTGCGTGGCCGTCGCGGCTTGCCTGGTGCCGGCGAGGCGGGCCGCCCGGTTGGATCCCGTGCGCGCCATCGGCGCCGACTGAGCTCGGGTCGGGGTCAGCGCCCGGCGCTGAGGCGACCCCGCCACTCGCGAACGTCGGAGAGGAGCGCCGGCTGATCGATCGTGGTAAGTGCCCGGTCGTCCAGGAGCATCCGTCCAGCCACCCACACGTGGGTGACGCGGTCGCGGCCGGTGGCGTAGACGAGCTGCGAGACCGGATCGTAGAGCGGCTCGGTTTCCACACCGGTGAGCTTCACGGCCACCATGTCGGCCTCCTTGCCCACCTCCAACGAACCGATGCGTCGGTCGAGGCCCAGCGCCCGCGCCCCGTCGAGCGTCGCCATGCGGAGCACGTCCTGGGCAGGAAGAACGCCTGCGTTCCTGCCGACCCACTTGCCGAGCAGCGCCGCGGTTCGCAGCTCTCCGAACATGTCCAGGTCGTTGTTGCTGGCCGCGCCGTCCGTGCCCAGCGCCACGTTGACACCCGCGGCAGCGAGGGCGGCCACCGGGGCGCACCCGCTGGCGAGCTTGAGGTTGGATTCCGGGCAGTGCACCACGTGGCCTCCGGCCTCGGCCATCTGCTCGATCTCGGCGTCTTCCAACCACACCATGTGCACCGCCACGAGGCGCTCGTTGACGAGTCCCGCATCGGCCAGTCGGCGCAGCGGGCGCACGCCGAACTGACGCAGGTGATCGTCCACCTCGCCCTGCGTCTCGTGCACGTGGATGGGCACCTGGACGTCCAGGCGCTCGGCCAGCTCGGCAACCTTCTCCAGCCCCCCGGTGCTCACCGTATAGGGTGCATGAGGCGAGAGCGTGGTGGTCACGAGCGGGCGATCGGCCAACGCCTCGTGCATCTCGACGGCACGCGCGAGGTACTCCTCCTCGTCCTTCGCCCAGGCCGTGGGCACCTGGATCACCACCAATCCCAGCGAGAGCCGGATCCCGCACGCCTCGGCCACCGCGGCCACCTGATCCGGGAAGAAGTACATGTCCGCGAAGGTGGTGGTCCCACCCCGGATCATCTCCGCGACTGCCAGTCGGGTCCCGTCGCGCACGAACTCCGGTGACACCCAGGCCTGCTCGGCCGGCCAGATCCGCTCCTGCAGCCAGACCATCAACGGCAGGTCGTCGGCGTAGCCCCGGAGCAGCGTCATGGCCGCGTGCGTGTGGGCGTTGACCAGACCGGGAATGAGGGCGTGGTCGTCGAGATGTCGCTCCGTGCGCGCCCGGAACCGCTGACGGGCCTCAGCGGCCGGCGAGACCTCCACGATCCGTCCCTGATCCACCACCACGGCGTGATCCTCGAGAACACCGGAGTCCGGCGCCACCGGGACGACCCAGCGGGCGAAGACGAGGGAATCGACCGACCGGGGGTTCTCCTGCGTGGCTTCCGCAGTCATCCTTGCCTGTCTCACTGGAATGCGGGGATTGTGGACCGGTTCGGTGGGCTGTGAAACGGTCGAGTGGGATCCAACGACGGTGGACCCGCAGGCGGTCGCGCGCCAGCCCCCGAGTGTTCTCTTCGACGCACACCTCCCATCTTTTCGGAGAGTCACCGGCCCCGGGTCGGGCGATCACGCATCGAAGGAGCGAACGTACCGGTCATGCGCATCCTGGTGGTGGAAGACGACCGCAAGGTCGCCAGCTTCCTCGAGAAGGGCCTCCGCGAAGAGGGATACTCCGTGGATGTCGCCTCCGACGGAATCGAGGGGGCCATGCGGGCCCTGGTCTACGACTACGACGCGCTCCTCCTCGACATCATGCTGCCGGGCAAGTCGGGCCTGGAGATCGTGCGCGAGCTGCGCGCCAAGGAGCGCACCGTACCCATCCTCCTCCTCACCGCCCGGGACACCCGCGAGGACATCGTCACCGGCTTGGACGCCGGGGCCGACGACTACCTGACCAAGCCCTTCGGATTCGACGAGCTGCTGGCCAGGATACGGGCACTCCTGCGGCGCGGCGGTGCCGAGCGGCCCGACCGCCTTCTGTACGGCGACATCGAGCTCGATCGCATGAAGCACGTGGCCAGCCGCCGGGGCGAGCGGCTGGATCTCACGCCCAAGGAGTTCCAGCTCCTGGAGTTCTTCATGCTGAATCCCGAACGGGTGGTGCGGCGGACCGAGCTCCTGGAGAAGGTCTGGGACCTCAGCTTCGACCCCATGAGCAACGTGGTCGACGTCCACGTCGCCCATCTGCGCCAGAAGCTCCGGGAGGGCGACGGCGATCCCCTCGTCCACACGGTTCGTGGTGTCGGATACATCTTCCAGCGGGGAGAGGACGGGTGAGACGGTCCTTTCGCTTCCAACTCGCCGCGCGCTTCACGGCATCCATGGGCGTGGCCGTGGTGGCCATCGCCGTGGCCAGCGTGCTCACGCTGCGCGCGGTTCTGGACCGCGAGCTCAACGCCAGCATTCTCAACGTCGCCTCCATCGAGGCCGCCTCGGTGACCGACTCGCCCGACGGAGAGATGCATTTCCACGAGTGGCAGCTCACTCCCGAAGAGGCGGCGTCGGTGCGGGACCTGATCCGCTACGCCCAGGTGTGGGGCGTGTCCGGCGCGAGCCTGCTCCGGAGCCAGTTCATGCGCCAGGATCTCCCGCTGGATCGCTCCGCCCTCGACCAGGCGGCGGCGGGTGAGTTGGTCTGGCGGGAGCAGAGCTTCCAGGGCGTGCCCATCCGCTCCCTGTACTACCCGCTTGCGCGCTTCGGGCCCGCCCACGACAGGCACATCCTCCAGGTGGCCGCGCCCCTCGTGGCCCGCCACGAGATGGTGCGCCGCCTCACCCTGTTCTTCGCCGCCATGGTCGTTCTGGTCACGGCTGCGTCGTTCCTGGGAAGCTGGTGGCTCGCCGGTCGCACGGTGCGCCCCGTCCACGAGATCATCGATCAGGCGGAGGCCATCGGCGCAGGATCGCTGGACCGCCGTATCGGCGCCTACGCCGACACCCAGGAGTACCGTCGGCTGGTCGAGGTCCTCAACACCATGCTCTCGCGCATCCAGTACGCCTTCGACGCCCAGCGCCGCTTCACCGCCGACGCGAGCCACGAGCTCAGATCGCCGCTCACGGTCATCAGGGGCGAGATCGAGCTGGCGCTTCGCCGGCAGCGATCCCCCGAGGAATACCGGCGGGTGCTCGAGAGCAGCCTCGAAGAGGTGGTGCGCCTGTCGCGGATCACCGAGGACCTCCTGACCCTGGCGCGCTCGGATGCGGAGACCCCTCGCACCACCGGCGAGCCGGTGCAATGCGCCGAGGTCGCCCGCCGCATCCTCGGCCGGTTCCAGGGCGCCGTCCAGGACAAGGGACTCGATCTGGCGGTGGACATCCCTCCCGAGCTCGACGCTCCGCTGGACCCCGTCCTCCTCAGCCAGGTGATCTGGAACCTCGTGGACAACGCCGTGAAGTTCACACCCGCCGGCGGACGCATCGGCGTGACCTTGTCTCACGACGATGGCGTCGTGGAATTCTCGGTCACCGACAGCGGTCCGGGCCTCGGGCCCGAGCCGGCCCGGGTCTTCGACCGCTTCTTCCGGGCCGACGAGGTGCGCACGCCAGGTGAGGAGACCTCCGGCACGGGGCTCGGACTGGCCATCGTGCGCGCTCTGGTCGAGGGACAGGGCGGTGAGGTGGGCGCCGAGAATCTGCCCGAGGGTGGTGCCCGGGTGTTCGCGCGGCTTCCGGTGGAGGTGGTCGCAGCGTAGGTGCCTGCGTTTTTCGCCGTGGGGAACACCCCCACAAGGCGTGAAGCCATCTTCATACGAGCGTAACCGAGTCTTCACGAAGGCTCCCGTAGCTTGATCGCAATCGTACGGGACCATCTCTCGAGAAGAACGATGATCGCTCGAACCCCCATGTTGCTGCTCGGCCTCGTGGCGGTCGCCTCCACCCGACCCGTCCTGGCTCAGGCACCGCCGTCCGCTCCCCCGACCGGCGCACAGATCCGGGAGCCCCTCCCCCTCGATCGCGTGCTCGATCTCCTGGCCCAGCGGAATCCCCGGTTGCGGGCCATGGAAGCGTCGGCCTCTGCCGCGGCCAGCCGGGTCGACGACGCCTCCACGCTACCGGATCCGACGCTCCAGTTGGGCATCATGAACTTCGGCGTCCCCGACCTGAACGCGGACATGCCGGCCTCCATGGCACCGTCGGTCCAGCTCATGCAGCTGGTGCCCTTTCCCGGAAAGCTCTCGCTCCGGGGGGAGATCGCCGAACACGGCCAGGGGATGGCGTACGCCGCGGCCGACGAAGCGTGGTGGTCCGTCCGGGCCGAGGCATCCGGCCTGTACTACGACCTCTACGCGCTGGACCATCAGCTCGAGGTCATGGGGAGTACCCTCCAGCTCCTCAAGGACTTCCAGACCGTCGCCAAGGCCCTGTACGCATCCGGCACCGGACGCCAGGCCGACGTGCTGCGCGCCGATGTCGAAGTCGCGCGCATGGACGGGGAGATCCGGCGGTTGGAAGCATCGCGCGTGGCGCTCTCCGCCCGCCTGAACGGCCTGCTCGACCGGCCGGCCGACACACCGGTGGGCAGCCCGGTGCTCGGAGCCCTGCCCCTGACGACCCCGGACGCCGACACGCTGCGAGCCTGGGCCGACGAGAGCCGGCCACTCCTGCATGGTGGTCGACTCGGGGTCGAGCAGGCCGAAGCACGCGTGGCGTTGGCACGCAAGGAAATCTGGCCGAATCTCACGTTCGGGCTGAGCTACGGTCAACGGGACGCGGGGATGGGGCTCGAGCGCATGGGGAGTGCCATGGTCGGGTTCAGCCTCCCCGTTCACGCGGGACGCCGCCAACTCGCCGCGCGCGACGAGGCGAAGGCCCTGCACCTGATGGCCGAGTCCGAGCTCGGCGGGGCCCGCGCACAGGTGGACGCCCGCATCGGCGAGCTCCTTGCCGAACTCGATCGGGCCCGGACCCTCACGCGCCTCTACCGCGACGAGGTGCTCCCCGAGGCTCACACCACCGTCGAGTCGGCCCTCTCCTCGTACCGCGTGGGCGAGGTGGACTTCATGACGCTGGTCGACGCACAGATGACCGTGAACCGCTACGAAGGCGAGCTCTACCGCCTCCTGGCCGACTACGGAAAGGCCGTCACGGCGCTGGAATCCACCGTGGGCCGCCCCCTTCCCCCATCCGACGCGATCCTCGCGGAGGACCGATGAGCAACCTCAAGCAACTCGCCCTCTCGGTGGTGGTGATCCTGGCAGCGGGCGCCATCGTAGCCTTCCGCCTGGACGACGGTGACGCCGCCGCCGCATCGAACGGAATGGCGGGGCACAACCACGCCGCCATGACGGCGGCCAAGGAGCAGAAACCCGTGCGCCTGGCGGCCGAAGACGCGCGGCGCATCGGGGTCACATACGCGACGGTGGAACGACGAGGCCTGGACCTGGCCGTCGAGGCCCTGGGCACCGTTGCGTACGACGAGACGCGCCTCACCACGGTCAACCCGAAGGTCGACGGATGGGTCGAGCATCTCTTCGTCGACTTCACCGGCGCACCGGTGAAGGCCGGCCAACCCCTCTTCGCCCTGTACAGCCCCAAGCTCGTCTCGGCGCAGGAGGAGCTGGTGCTCGCGGCCCGGCTGGCGCGGGAAGCCCCATCCACCGGTCGAGCCGCGGACAACGCGCTCGCGCTGCTGGAGTCCGCTCGCAAGCGGCTCGCCTACTGGGACGTCCCGCCCGAGGAGATTCGACGGGTGGAGGAGACCGGCGAGGTGGTCAAGACGCTGACCCTGCGCGCGCCGGCCAGCGGCATCGTCGTGGAGAAGAACGTCATCGAGGGGGATCGCATCACCCCCGGGATGACCCTCTACCGGATCGCCGACCTGTCGCGTGTGTGGATCGAAGCGGACGTGTTCGAGAAAGACCTGGGGCTCGTTCGGGAAGGACAGGCCGGCACCGTCCGTTTCGAAGCCTATCCCGGACACGACTTCGAGGCGCGGGTCACCTACGTCTATCCATCCGTCTCGCTGGAATCCCGCACCGGTCGCATTCGACTCGAGCTCGCGAACCCGGACCTGCGACTTCGTCCGGGAATGTACGCCGACATCGACCTGGTCATCCCCCCTTCCGAGCCCACGCTCGTCGTGCCCCGTAGCGCGGTCCTGTCGACCGGGACTCGTTCCCTGGTCTTCGTTCAGGCCGCCGACGGCTCGCTGGTGCCGCGGTCCATCACGCCTGGACGCACGGTGCGTAGAGACGTGGAGGTGGTCTCGGGCCTGGCCGAAGGCGAGCGCGTGGTCTCGTCCGCGGCCTTCCTGGTGGATGCGGAGTCGAACCTGGGGGCCCTCACCGCCGGCATGGACATGTCGGGCGACATGGAGGCCAGTGCCTCCGACTCCGCGGCCGCCGGGGCCATGGACATGGACCAATCGTCCATGAAGCCACCGGCCGGGAACGACGGTCACCAGGGTCACGACGGCTCGCACTGAGGGCTGGATCATGTTGAAGCGCGTCATCGAAGCCGCGGTCCGGAACAAGTTCCTCGTCCTTCTCTTCGCCCTGTTCGTGGCGGCGGGGGGCGTGCTCGCCATGCGAGAGACGCCGCTGGAGGCCCTCCCGGACCTCTCCGACGTCCAGGTCATCGTGCGCACCGACTACGCCGGGCAGGCCCCGCAGATCGTCGAAGATCAGGTCACGTATCCGGTGGCCTCCGAGATGCTCAAGGTGCCCGGCGCGCAGACCGTGCGCGGGTACTCGTTCTTCGGGACCTCGTTCGTCTACATCATCTTCGAGGACGGCACCGACCTGTACTGGGCCCGGAGTCGCGTTCTGGAGTACCTGTCCGCGATTCGCGGCAAGCTCCCGGAGCACGCGGATCCGTCTCTCGGTCCCGACGCCACCGGGCTGGGATGGGTCTATCAGTACGCGCTGGAAGACACCTCCGGGACCATGTCGCTGGCCGACCTGCGCTCGTACCAGGATTGGTACCTCCGCTACCAGCTCACCGCGGTGCCCGGTGTGAGCGAAGTGGCCAGCGTGGGAGGCTACGAGCGCGTCTACGAGGTGACGGTGGATCCCGTCAAGCTCCGGGGATACGGCATTCCGGTCACGCGGGTCATGGACGCGCTGCGAGCTTCCAACGAGGACGTCGGCGCCATGGTGCTGGAAATGGCCGAGCGTGAGTACATGATCCGGGGCCTGGGCTACCTCCAGGACATGGAGGACATCGAGAACGTCGTGGTGGCATCTACCGGCCACGGGACCCCGGTGCGCGTCGCCGACGTGGCGCAGGTTCGTCTCGCTCCCGACGTGCGGCGCGGCGTCGCGGACCTGAACGGGCGCGGAGACGTGGTGGGTGGCATCGTGGTGATGCGGTACGGAGAGAACGCGCTGGCGACCATCGACCGCGTCAAGGAGAAGCTGAGCCAGTTGGAGAAGGGCTTTCCCGCGGGAGTCGTCCTGCGGCCCGTCTACGACCGGTCGGATCTCATCCATCGAGCCATCGGCACCCTCAAGGAGAAGCTCCTGGAGGAGTCGCTGGTGGTGGCGCTGGTGACGGCGGTCTTCCTGGTGCACGTACAGAGCGCGCTGGTGGCCATCCTCACCCTGCCGCTGGGCATCCTCATGGCCTTCATCGCCATGCGCGCCCTGGGACTGGGTGCCGACATCATGAGCCTGGGCGGTATCGCCATCGCCATCGGGGCCATGATCGACGCCGCCATCGTCATGATCGAGAACATGCACAAGCACCTGGAGCGCGCCATCGACGAGAAGCGCGCCAGGGCCCGGGCCCTGGGGGTCCCGCTACCCGGCGACGAGGGCGGTGACTACCTCCACACGAAGCTGCTGACCCCGCGCGAGCGATGGGACGTGGTGGTGCGGTCGTCCAAGGAAGTGGGCCCCGCCCTCTTCTTCAGCCTCCTCATCATCACCGTGTCCTTTCTTCCGGTCTTCAGCCTGGAGGCCCAGGAAGGGCGACTCTTCAAGCCGCTGGCCTGGACCAAGACCCTGGCCATGGGTTCGGCGAGCCTGCTCTCGGTCACGCTGGTGCCGGTGGCCATGGGACTCTTCGTGCGGGGACGCATCCACCGGGAACACGCGAATCCGGTCAACCGCGTCCTGGTTCGCCTCTACAAGCCCGTTCTCGAATTCGTGCTGCGGTTCCGCTGGCCCGTAGTGGCGTCGGCCGCGGCGCTGCTGATCCTCACGGTGTTGCCCTACGAGAAGATCGGATCGGAGTTCATGCCGCCTCTCGACGAGGGCACCATTCTCTACATGCCCACCACGCTCCCGGGCATCAGCGTGGCCAAGGCTCGCGAGACCCTGCGGGTGCAGGATTCCATCCTCGCGGCCTTCCCCGAGGTGGCGAGCGTCTTCGGAAAGGCCGGACGCGCCACGACGGCCACCGACCCCGCGCCGTTGTCCATGTTCGAGACGACCATCGTGCTCCGGGACGAAGAAGAATGGCGTGCGGGCATGACCTACGACGCGCTCGTCGCGGAGATGGACCACGAGCTGCGCATGGCCGGAATCACCAACTCCTGGACCATGCCCATCAAGGGACGCATCGACATGCTGGCCACCGGCATCCGGACGCCGGTGGGGGTGAAGATCTTCGGGCCCGACCTGAACGAGCTGGAGCGCCTGGCGCGAGAGGTGGAGGCCGCGGTACAGATGGTGCCGGGCACGCGGTCGGCGTTCGGCGAACGCGTGGTGAGCGGGTCCTACCTGGACATCGACATCGACCGGGAAGCCGCCGCCCGCTACGGTCTCAACGTCCAGGAGATCCAGCGCGTGATCGCCTCGGCCATCGGTGGCATGACCATCACGCGCACCGTGGAAGGCCGCGAGCGCTACGGCGTCCGGGTCCGCTACCCCCAGGAGCTCCGGGACCAGCCCGAGAAGCTCGCCGAGATCCTCATCCCCGTCGGCGGCCGCCGAGGCGGATACGGGA
This sequence comes from uncultured Gemmatimonadales bacterium, assembly GCA_963809895.1. Lineage (GTDB taxonomy): Bacteria > Gemmatimonadota > Gemmatimonadetes > Longimicrobiales > Gaopeijiaceae > Gaopeijia. The sequence goes on from CAWELD010000003.1 coordinate 1,190,036, forward strand.
TGGCGGACATGGCCGCGCCGGCGACCATGGCGGGGATGAACGACCTGGATCCCTCCGCCGACCGAGGCGGCATGGCGTCGGGCGCGGCGGGGGTCGGCATGGGGGGTGGTGGGTCCGCGCAGGTGCCTCTCGGACAGGTGGCCCACATCCGGACGGTCGGCGGACCCATGGCCGTGAAGACCGAACAGGCGTTCCCCACCGCCTGGGTCTTCGTGGACGTGCGGGACAGCGACCTCGGATCCTACGTCACCGCGGCCCAACGCATGGTGGACCAGATGGTGACCCTGCCCACCGGCTACAGCCTTCAGTGGAGTGGGCAGTACGAGTACATGCTCAGAGCCAAGGAGCGGCTGGCGCTGGTGGTGCCCGCCACCCTCCTCATCATCTTCCTCCTCCTCTTCCTCAACTTCGGCCGACTGGGTGAGACACTCATCGTCATGCTCTCACTCCCGTTCGCCCTGGTGGGCGGCGTCCTGATGATGGCGATCCTGGGCTTCAACTGGTCCGTCGCCACCGGCGTCGGGTTCATCGCCCTGGCGGGCGTCGCCGCAGAGATCGGCGTCATCATGCTCCTGTATCTCGGCAACGCATGGGAGGCCCGCCGGCAGGCGGGTGGAGCCACCGCCGCGGGGCTCCACGATGCGGTGATCGAGGGAGCGGCGCTCCGTGTGCGGCCCATCATGATGACGGTGACGGCGATCATCGGTGGGCTGCTGCCGATCTTCTGGGGGCACGGGACCGGCGCCACCGTCATGCGCCGCATCGCCGCTCCCATGGTCGGGGGGATGGTGTCGGCGACGCTGCTCACACTCCTGGTCATTCCCGCGATCTACTCGCTGTGGCAGGAAGCGCTGGTACGCCGCGCCGCGCGGTCGAGCGTGGATGCCCTCGAGCCCGTTCCCACGGGAGCGGATTGACGGCGGCGCGCCGGCGACGGATCGTTCAGCAATGAGGTGGAGGTTGCCCCTCGATCGCGACCACGAAAAAGAGCACACCATGAAGCCGACCCTCCCAAGCCTCGGCGCAGCCTTCTTCGCGCTGGCGCTCCTGGCCTTCGCCCCTCCGGCGGCGTTCGGCGCTCGACGCCACTTCGAGCTCGTTCGCTCGGACCCCGTCGCGGACTCCACGGTCGCCACCGTCCTGGCGGTTCGTCTCTGGTTCACGGAGGCGCCCGAGGACAACACGGTGTCCATCCACGTCCTGGATGCGGCCGGCGAACAAACGCCGGTCAGTGACGTGAGCCAGGATTCGGAGGACCCCACGATGTTCAGCGTGGCGCCGCGGGCTGCGCTCGCACCGGGCACCTACACCGTCGCCTGGCGTGGCATGGGAGACGACGGTCACGTGGTTCGAGGCCAATACGAGTTCAGGGTGGCGCAGGCGCGCTAGCGAGCCGACGACCCGTGTCCGGCGGCCACCCCCTTCTGGATGCCCTCGTCGGCTGGGTCTTCTTCTTTCCCCTGGCGCTGAGCCTCGGGTGCGCGGTGAGTCGCTGGACCTTTCTGCGTGGGGGCGAGCCGGCCTCCCCACCGACGCAGCTCGCGTTCCGCCGGAGCACCGTGGCGCGTCTCGGACAGCACGCGTCCATGGCCGCGGGCGTGGCGCTGCTCGCGTTGGGGGCACGACAGGCCGTCGAATTCCACGATCCGTTCGGCTCCTGGCGTCAGGACCTGGTGCTACTCCTGAGCGGCACGTCGTGGGGCCGGGTCTGGATCGGTGGCATCGTCGCGGCCGCCCTCGCCCACCTGGGCTTCCGCCGGGCTGCCCGCGACCGCTCCGGAGGCTGGGTCCTGGCCACGGCCGGTGGGCTGTTGCTGGGCATGGTTCCCGGCCTGACCGGCCACGCCGGCGGCGGCGACCATGGTGTCCTCCCGCTGGTCGCCGACGCTCTTCACGTATGGGCCATGTCGGGCTGGATCGGCGGCCTCGGTGCCCTTCTCTTCCTCGAGTGGCGTCAGGTACGCGGTCCAGAGCCGTCGGCCAGCGTCTTGCCCGACCTCGTGCCCCGCTTCTCCCGGCTGGCGATGGTGTGCGTGGCCACCCTGCTGGTCACCGGGATCGTGGCTGCCTGGCTCCACCTGGGGAGCGTCGCCGACCTGATCCACACCCGATACGGCCTGCTCCTCCTCCTGAAGATCGGGCTCGTGTCCGTCGTTCTGGCTCTGGGTGGCCTCAACTGGCGTCGTCTGACGCCTCACCTGGGTGAGCCCGAGGGACCTCGGCTCCTGGAACGTGCGGCCATGCTGGAGCTCGTGGTGGCGAACGTGGTCCTCGCCGTCACCGCCGTGCTCGTGCGCACGCCACCGCCGTGATCTGATCAGGCGGTCGCGTGACGGCGCCGGTAGCCTTTCCCCCACCGCAGGACCAGCCTTCCCAGGTGGCCGTCGTTCTCGTTCACGGCGTTCAGGAGCGCCCAGGCGAAGCCGTACCAGGTTCGTGAGGCGAGCGCACGTTCGAGGAGGCGCAAGCCACGCGGCGACTCGAGGAGGTGACGCCGCAGGAGCCGCCCGCGCCGGAACTCGTCTTCGAAGGTCTCAGCCGCCATCGCGGGGTACCGGGCCGGGTCCCCCGCCTCCCAGGCCCGAGCGAGAAGGCCCGCGGAGCGCAGGGCGTTCTGGATCCCTTCGCCGGTGAGTGGATCGGCCAGGCCGGCGGCGTCGCCGATCAGCGCGAAGTCGGCTCCTCCGATAGCGCCGTAGTCGCCGTGACCATGCCACGCGGTGCCGATGACCGCGCCGGCGCGCTCCACCGACGGCCCGACCCCACCGTCGACCCGCGAGGCATAGTCGTCGATCTCGCCATCGAGCTGCGGCCGGCGCCACGTGCTCTCCGGGACCACGATACCCACCGAACGATGGTCTGGCCGCGGAAAGTCCCACAGGTAGCCCGCGACATCGTCGTAGAAGCGGAGGGTCGCTCGTTCGGGATCCGGGCCGGTACCCCCGGGATAGGCCACGCGGGTGGGCTCCAGCTCCACCTTGAAATCGGGGGCCACGACCCGGCGTACGAGGCTCGCCGCCCCGTCGGCACCGACGAGGAATGCGGCCCGCAGCTCCTCGTCGGGTGTCTCGAGGCGCCAACCGCCGCCACCTGCCCGGGCAATCGTGCGCACACGCACCGGGCGGTGCAGCACGCCGGCCGCGCCGGCACGTTCGAGCTGCCAACGCCCCAGGAGCCGCCTGGACACGATCCAGATGGGCTGTTCCAGGGGCAGGCCCAGCGATTGCCGGTGCTGTATCTCCACCCGCACGCCCGCTACCGGCCGCGCCAGGGACCGGATCTCCCCGAGCTCGGGCATCTCCTCGAAGGCGGCCGGCGTGAGCCCACCGCCGCACGGCTTCTCCCACGGAGCTCTCGGGTCCAGGAGCACCACGGAGGCGCCCATGGCCGCCAGGAGCTCGGCCACGCGGGCCCCCGCGGGCCCCGCCCCCACCACGGCGACGTCGACGATCTCGCTCATCATGGCCGGAACCTAAGCTCCCGACTGCCCGCGTTCGAGAGCCACACGCAGAGCAGCCCTGTGTGCGCGGATCCGGTGTCACCTGTGGGGAAGCGCCCCACACCGCATGATTATCTCTTCATTTCGACTTCACGACGGGTTCATCCACCCTACACCAACTTCGAGGGGTCGAAGCCTGCAGCCGCGGCGCCGCCGCCCACGCACGGAGAGCACATGCGAGTGAAACTGACCGCCCTCGGGGTCCTGGCCATCATCCTCGGCGGCGCGTCCCTGGCCTTCAGGTCCGAGGGAGAGCCCATGGTGGACCCGGGCAGGATCGCGTTGGCAAGCCCCGACCAGGGGACCGCCTCTCAGGTGATCCACGTCTACAAGTCACCTACCTGCGGCTGCTGCGGCGACTGGGTCGAGCATCTGCGGGCGGCGGGCTTCGAGGTGGAGGTCGAGAACGTCCAGGACCTCGTCGCGGTGAAGCGCCGGTTCGGGATCCCGGATCGCCTCGCCACCTGCCACACGGCGGTCGTGGGACGATATCTGGTGGAGGGCCACGTGCCCGCTGAGGATCTGCGCCGCTTCCTGGACCAGTCGCCGGACGTGGCGGGCCTCGCAGTCCCCGGGATGCCGGTCGGCTCCCCCGGAATGGAGGTGGAGGGCCAGCCCGACCAGCCCTACGACGTCCTGGCGTTCGACGCGCAGGGACGGACCACCGTTTTCGCAGAACATCGCTGAGCAGGACCCGGTCCCGCCGGAGGGAGCCTGAGCGCCCCCGGTGGGATCCGCCGAAGCACCGGAAGAGCACCGGACGTCGTCACGTTCGGAACACGAGGCTGCGGCGGCCGACGGGACCGGGAGCATCTCCATTCGGGATCCCTTCGGAGACTCGTGCGGTATAGTAGGTACAACTCTTCAGAGTTGAACCATCTGTCATGAGTCGGGGGGATCGGCTCTGCCGGTCCCGCCCCGAAAAGGGAGGAAAGATGAAGACGACCTCGAGGTCTCGCGGCTTCTGGACCGCACTCGCCGTGTTCGCGCTGCCGCTCGTTGCGGCATGCGCGTCAACCGGCGGTGCCGGACAAGCAGAAGCGAAGGCCGCGACACCGAGGATTCCCAGCCAGGGCATCCCCGTCGTGGTCGAGAACGACAACTTCAACGACGTGACGGTCTACGCCATGACCGGCTCGGCGTCCTATCGTCTGGGCACGGTCACGGGCATCCACTCCGACACGCTGCACATCCGGCAGGCCTACCTCGCTGGCGGCCCGCTGCGCCTTCTCGTCGACCCCATCGGATCGCTCAACGCGTACCTGTCCGATCCGGTCATCGTGGACCAGCGCTCCGAGGTCCAGCTCGATGTCGGGCAGACGCTGGCGCTCTCCACGATCAGTACGTGGGATCGCAAGGCCCAGTGACGGTGATTCCGGCGCCGGCCCGGATCGAGGGCCGGCGCCCCGCCTCCCGCTGAGCCTCCTCTACCGCGTCCGATACGATCCCTTGGAAATCCCCCGCATCCGGGAGTTCCGACCGGGTCTCGTCCTGCTCGAGGCGCGGGTCGAGGACTTCGACGTGCGCTCCGCCGTCGTGGTGGGATCTCGGCGCGCGCTCGTGTGGGACACCCTCGCCCATCCGCGCCAGATGGCGCCGGTGGCCGGACTTGCCGAGGCACGACCGGTGACGGTCGCCTACAGCCACGCGGACTGGGATCACGTGTTCGGCACCGGCGGCCTCACGAACTGGACAGAGATCGTAGCCCATGAAGTTGCTGCGGCGCGCTTCGGGGGCGACGTGCCCGCCGAGTTGGCGCGCCGTCACGCCACCGACCCCGAAGAGTGGGGCGCCGTCCGCCTGGAGGCCCCCACCCGGACCTTCCGGCGAACGCTCACCATCGACCTCGGCGATGTCGAGGTGCGGCTCGAAGCACTCCCCGGACACACCGCGGACTGCATCGTCGCCTGCATCCCCTCCTGGGGCGTGTTGCTGGCCGGCGACACCGTGGAGACCCCTCTTCCGGTCGTGAACGACGCCGCGGCGATCGAGGCCTGGACGGACCGGCTCACCCAGATCGCGGCCGAGCCGTGGTTGGAGCACGTCGTGCCCGCGCACGGCAGCGCCGGAGGAACCGCGCCTCTCGAGGAGACGCTGAGGTACCTGGAGGCCCTCACGAAGGGGCGTCCCCCCACCCTTCCCGACCCGATGGAGCCCTTCTATCGCGAGACCCACGCGCGCAATCTCCGGCTGGTGGCGGACTGAGGCACGCGGAGGGTCGTCCGAGCGCCAGGCCGTACGATGAGCGAACGGGTCACAACGTCCCGCGACGGGAGGACCTGACCCGCTCGCGGGATTCCCGGACGCCGGCAACCGCGAAGAATCGCGGCCCGGACGACCCGTGCAGGTGGCATGAAGGATGCCGGATCTGGAGCGGTGCACCCAGGCGCGCCAGCTCACCAGGAGTCACAGCCCATGCCCCCTCGAGCCACCACACCGGAGTGGCCGACGACGGTCTCCGACCTGATGGAGCGCGAGGTCGTCACCGCGACGCCGGACATGCCGGTGCCCACCCTCGCCCGTCTCCTCCGGGACCACCGCGTGAGCGGCGTGCCGGTGGTGGATGCCGAGGGACACGTGGTGGGCACCGTGAGCAGCACGGACCTTCTCTGGCTGTGCGAGATCCTCCTCCCCCGCCCCCACGATCGCGACGGCGCGCACCACAATCGGCGAAACCACGCCAACACGCGCACCGTGGGAGACGTCATGACCCCCGACGTATTCGGAGTGCGGCCGGAAGACAGCCTGGAGGAGCTGTGCCGCTTCATGGCACGCACCGGCCTGCGCCGGGCCCCCGTCATGGAAGACGGACGGCTGGTGGGAATGGTGTCCTTCACCGACCTGTTGGCGCTCATGGCCGACGACGCGGAGGGCGACGGCGCGGACTGAGCTTGACCATGCCCCTTGCGGGCCACCTGGGAGGGTGGAACGTGAGAGGGCGCGGGTGCCATGGGTTGGGAGGAGCCGCCCGGAGCTCTCGGCCCGCCGCAGGCGGCCCGTCAGGGGGCGCGCGCCGCCTGGGGTTTGCGGCCAGGGACGACAGGCGCGGGCGTGAGGGCTGCAAAGGCCATGATTATCCTGGTGTTCGCAGCCACGAGTGCGCCGGCGACGGTCCAGGGCTGCGAACGCCGTGATAGTCATGGTGTTCGCAGCCGACTTCTTCGGCCCCGCCCTTCGGCGGCTGCGATCCCCCATGTCCGCGCGCCTCGCTCCCGTCAATCGAGTCGCCGGAGTCGCCGGTCCATCCTTCCCAGGTCGGCTTCGAGCAGGCGCCGATACACGTCCCCTTTCACGTAGTAGTCGTGCCGCTGCGTCGGGAGGTACTTCCGCCCCCCGCGCATGTCCGGGCGCTCCCGTGAGCGCCGCTCCTCCAACCAGGTCACACCACCCGGATCCTCGCGCCGAGCGGCCAGATAGCGCGCGACGAGCTCCGCCTGCAGGGCGAACAGCTCGTAGGCGGCGCCGTCCGTCTCCAGGAGTCCCATGAAGAAGAGCGTGGGGATGCTCCGGTGGAAGAGGTTGAGGTAGAGGTCCAGAACGCCGTCCCGCCGCTCCAGCAGCCCGTCCGCGAGGAACGGGAAGACCCGGCGGTAGCCCGTGGCCAGGACGACCACGTCCACCTCTTCCTCGGTTCCGTCGGCGAACAGCACGCGGTCGCCACGCCACTCGGACACGTCGGGTTTCACCTCGAGATCGCCGTGGCCCAGGTGGTGAAGCACCTGCGTGTTCATGATGGGATGCGATTCGAGGATGCGGTGATCGGGCCGGGGCAATCCGTACCGGGTGAGGTCGCCCACCAGCACCCGGTCCAGGAGGAATCCGAAGAGCCGCTCCTCGAGCCATCGTGGCAGGTTGGGCCCCTGGTGGGCGAATACGTCGGCGGGCTTCCCGAAGACGTATTTGGGCACGAAGTGGTAGCCGCGACGGAGGCTCAGGAAAGCGCGCTCGGCGACCCGCGCGGCGTCGCAGGCGATGTCGCAACCGGAGTTGCCGCCGCCCACCAGGAGCACCCGCCGGCCGCGGAGCTGCTCCGGCGAGCGGTAGTGGAACGAGTGGTAGAGCTCGCCATCGAAAGGACCGGGGATCTCCGGCAGGTTCGGGTGCCACGCCATCCCCGTGGCCACCACCAGCGCGGCGTAGCGCCGCTCCGCCCCCGACGCCAGCGTGACGCGCCAGACGGGGTGCGCCGGTCCGCCGTCGACCTGCGGTGCCACCGACTCCACCCGCGTTCTCAGCTGCACGTGCGGCTCGAGACCCCGGGCCACGGCGTAGTCCTGCACGTAGGCCAGGATCTGATCGTGGCGCGGGTAGTCCGGGTAGTCCCGAGGCATGGGAAAGCCCGGAAAGCCCGACAGCGTCTTCGACGAGATGAAGTGGGCCGACTCGTACATGGGCGTCTCGGCCCGATCGATGTCCCAGATGCCGCCGATGCGGTCCCCGGCGTCGAGGATCTCGAAGGGGATGCCCCGCTCGCTCAACGCGGCTCCGGCGCTCAATCCCGCCGGCCCCGCGCCGATGATCCCGACCGTCGACACATCTCCACTGTTCGCCATCTCAGCTCCAGCCGTAGTAGCCCAGGGATCTCCGGATCTTCAGCCGACGAACCAGATTGAGGGGCTTACGCCGCAGGTGCCCCAGGCCCCGCGCGGCCAGGTCGTCCGCGGCGTCCAGCACCCGCTCCGACGAGCGACCGTCCCGGTAGGGGTGCACCTCTTCCGTGTAGCTCCGGATCCGCTCCATGAGGTCGTCGGGCCTGGCCAGGGCCCACGCGACGGCCGGACCGACCTCGTCGACGCCCGTGACGTCGAGGAACTCGGGCCCCGGTTGCCGGTGGCGGAAGGTCACCACCGGACGCTGCAGCATGAGGAACTCCACCGGCGCCGAGGACGTGTCCGAGATCATCACGTCCGCCTCCCGCAGGAGCGGCACCAGATCGGCCCCCTCCTCGAAGCTCAGATTCGGCCCCACCAGGCCGCGATACGCCTCCACCAGCGCCGGCTCGGTCTTGGAGTGCAGCTTCACGCGCCACTGCCAGCGGGGATCCCGCGACAACTGGCCGACCGTCTCCAGGAGCGCCGGCGCCGAGGTGAGCGAAGGGCTGAAGGTCGGCGCGTATAGCACCACCGGCCGCGGATTCCCGGGACCACCCTCCGGAAGTGGAAAGAGCGGATCCATCTTCGGAAACCCCGTCTCCGCTACCTCGAACCAGCCCTTGCGCGCCGCCAGCTCCCTGAAGGGAGCGGTGGTGGTGGGCCCGTGGGTACAGTAGAGGTCGAAGAATCCGCGCAGGCGGAAGTGCCCCTTCCGGTCGGGACGCTTGTGGGCGTCGAACCCGTGGAAGACCTCCACCTTGACGCCCGGAAAGAAATCGGGCACACGGTTGCCCGGAACCAGCACCGCGTCGGGCCGGAAGCCTCGCACCCCCTCCACCGTGTCGAGCAGGCGCTCCCCGCTCTCCAGCAGCTCGGCTCCGGGACCGTCGAAGAACCACGCCACCGCGCCGCCCCGGGACCGGATGGCGGCCTGGAGCGGGCGCAAGATGCCCACGGCGTAGGCTTCGGAACCGTAGAGGAGGTAGCGCTTCACGGGATCGCTGAGGGCTGGCCGGACGAACGCGGAAGACAAGGTAACACGTGAGGGGAACGAGCGACGTTCCGTCGCACTCCCAGCGGGCCGCGGTTACATTCTCCGGCGATCCTCCGTCACTCCGCTTCTCACCGCACACGCAAGGCCGTGCCCGCTATCCGCTCCGCCCCACCCGCGGTGATTCTGGCCGCCGGCCAGGGCGCCCGCATCGGATCTCCCCTTCCCAAGCCCCTGACCCCGCTGCGCGGTCACTCGTTGCTGGAGCGCACCGTGACCAGCCTGAGCCTCGTGGGTGTGCAGGAAGTGTGGGTGACCGTGGGGCATCGCGCCCCCGAGGTCGCGGCACACGCGGTTACGGTGGGCCAGACCGTGGGGGTGTCCGTGCACCCGGTGGAGGTGCCTGGATGGGAGCGGGGGAACGGCGCCAGCGCCCTGGCCGTGGCCGAGCACATCGGTGACCGGCCCTTCTTCCTCCTCATGGCGGATCACCTCATCGAGCCGAGCATCCTCGAGCGGCTCCTGAGCGATCCTCCGGGGCCCGACGAGGTCTGCCTCGCCGTGGACCGCGACCTCGACGGGCTCTTCGACGTCCCCGACGTCACCAAGGTGCGGACGCGCGCCGACGGCAGCTTCGAAGCCATCGGCAAGGAGCTGGAGGACTGGGACGCCGCGGATACCGGCGTCTTCCTGTGCACCCCGGCGCTCTTTCGCGAGCTGGCGGCCGCCGGCGCCCGCAACCGTCACCAGCTCTCCCACGCCATGGCGCGTCTCGCCCACGAGCGCCGGGCCCGGGCCGTGGACGCCACCGGCTGCCGATGGCTCGACGTGGACACACCCGAGGCGTTGCACGAAGCCGAGGCGTGGCTGGACGCCGTGAACGCGGGGACACCATAGCACCCGGAGACTTCTGGAACCGGCCGGAGGTGGTTCAGCGCTTCGCCGAGCGCGATCCCGATCACCGCCTCGTTCGTCTCGTGGAGACCGAGCTCGATCCAAAGGGCCTGAAGGTCCTCGACGTGGGATGCGCCGGGGGCCGCAACACCGTCTTTCTGGCGGCGTCGGGAGCCGACGTCCACGCCCTGGATGCCTCCCCGGCCATGGTCGAGGAAACGCGTCAACGGCTGAAGGAGGTCGTGGGCGAGTCGGAGGCGCGCCGACGCGTACGGTGCGGCACCATGGACGACCTGTCCGCGCATATGTCGGATTCCATGGATCTGGTGGTGGCGTTGGGGATCTACCAGAACGCTCGGACGCTGGAGGAATGGCACCGGGCCGTGGCCGAGAGCGCCCGGGTGCTGCGACGGGGTGGGCGGTGCCTGGTGGCCCACTTCACGCCACGGACGGATCTCACCGGCCAGGGGATGCATGCGGTCGAGGGGGCCCCGCACGTGTATCGGGGGATGCCCGACGGTCGCACAGCGGTCCTGCTCCATGCGGACGAGCTCGACAGTGCCATGGCCGAGCACGGGCTTCTGCCGGTGGAGGCGAGCCGGACGGTCGAGGTGGAGACCGAGTCGGGGCGGCGGGTCACCGTGAACGGGCTGTACGCGAAGGCCTGACCCCGGCCCGGCGCACTACCGTCAGCGGGGACCCGACCGGGCGACCTCCTCGCCGGGAACCAACATGCCCTCCGCCACGGCCCGCACCACGTCCAGGGTGGTGAGAATGCCGGTGGCCTCTCCGTTGTGCAGGACCAGGAGCCGGTGCACGCTTGCGCGCACCATGGCCTGGGCGGCTTCCTTGATCGTCGCCTCGGGCTCCACCGCCAGGACCTTCCTGGACATGACTTCGGCCACGGTGTGCTCGTCGAGCGCGTCCCATTCCGGCCCCTCGGACGCCGTCATGCGGCTCGTCACGTCCGAGCCGGAGTCCTCCCACATCTGCACGAACCACTGCCCGGGCTCGTCGTCGAGCTCCGGTGCATCCCGTGTGTCGTCTTCCAGCGGACCCACGAGTTGCGGTCGGTACGTGGGCACACCGGGATCGTCGGCCTCGTAGGTCAGGATGTCGGTCAGGGACACCACGCCCACCACTTGCCCTCCACGTGTCACCGGGGCCCCGCCCACGCCGGCCGAGGTGAGGAGATCCGCGGCGGCCCGCAGGGTCTCCTCCGGCTCCACGGTCAGCGGATCGGATGTCATCAGGTCACGTACACGCAGCATGGCGTCTCCAGAACGGAAGTCGCGGAGGGTCGTCGCGGATGTCGTCAGGTTCTACCCCCCGAACGGGATGGGTGCCGTTGGTCAGGCCCGGTCGTTCAGAGCCACGACATCCTCCTCGGAAAGCTCGATGGCGGAGGCCGCCACGTTGTCCCGGAGGTGTGCCGGACTCGACGTACCCGGGATGGGAAGGATCACGGGTGAGCGCCGCAGGAGCCATGCAAGCCCCACCTGGGTGGACGTGGCGTCGAGGCGGCGCGTGATGGCTTCCGGCACCGCTTCCGCGAGTTCTCCACCGGCCAGGGGCCGCCACGGGATGAAGCCGATCCCCAACTCCTCGCACCGGTCCACCACCGGGTCGGATTCGCGGTCGAGTAGATTGTAGCGATTCTGCACCGACACCAGCGGCGCGACCTCGAGGGCCCGGTCGAGCTGCCCGACATCGACGTTGGAGACGGCGACGTGGCGGATCTTGCCTTCGTCACGCAGTCGCACCAACTCGCCCAGCGACTCCTCGAGGGGAACGTCGGGGTCCGGGGCGTGGAGCTGATACACGTCGATGCGCTCCAGCCGAAGCCGGCGAAGGCTGCCCTCGCACGCGGTCCGCAGATGGGCCGGCCGACCGTTGCGGTCCCATTGGCCGGGCGCGGGCCGTTCGAGCCCGCCCTTGGTAGCGATCACGAGCCCTTCGGGATAGGGATACAACGCTTCGGCGATGAGCTCCTCCGCCACCCGCGGACCGTAGGCGTCCGCGGTGTCCACGAGTTGGACCCCCAGCTCGTGCACGGCGGTCCTGAGGACCTCTAGCGCCTCTGCTCGATTCTGCGGCGGGCCCCACACGCCGTCGCCGGTGAGACGCATGGAGCCGAACCCCATGCGCCGGACGGTCAGGTCGGCGAGTCGAACGGTCCCGGCCCCGGCTGCGGTGGTCGTGGTCGTGCTCATGTCAGGTGCTCCCCGGCTTCTGTTTGGTAAGGATCGACACCCTTCGAGCGTGCAAGTCTGATACCGCCGGGCAGGTCCGCCGCGAGCGATGGACCGCCGGTTCCGACGCCGGGTAGCCGAATCGGTGCCCTGCGCCCCCACCCGGAGCCCTGCGTCTTGCTGGACCGCGTCGCCAAGCTGCTCGACACTCCCCCCGAGGTCGTCGCCCTGTCCTTCGCGCGCATGGCCGATGCGCTGGGCAACAGCCTCATCATCATCCTTCTGCCGCTCTACATCGCCCGGGAGCCGTCGCCCTGGTTCGACTTCCCCACGGAGTTCCTCGTGGGTCTGGCGATCTCGCTGTACGGATTCCTGTTCGCCCTGGGCCAGCCTTTCGCGGGTGCCCTGACGGATCGTGTGGGCCGGCGCCGTCCGTTCATCCTGGGTGGCCTGGCGATCATGGCCGCAGCCACCATCGGCCTCATGTTCGTGCACCGTTACGCCTGGATCTTCGGGCTCCGGGGAATCCAGGGGCTCGGCGTCGCGCTCATCATCCCGGCCACTCTGGCGCTCATCACCGGCGTGACCCGGAAGCACAATCGCGGCCACGCCATGGGCGTCTACAGCACGTTTCGCATGGCCGGCTTCGCCACCGGGCCCCTGCTGGCCGGCGTCCTGCAGGTCCACTTCGGATTCAACGCCGCCTTCCTCGTCGGCGGCGCCTTCCTGGCCATCGCCTTCATGCTCGTCTACTTCACGGTCGACGAGCCCGGGGGCTCCCGCGAAGAGGCAGCGGGGTCCACGTCCGCGTCACTCATCGAAAGCCGCGGCCGCTCGGGGTTCTGGCCGTCCCAGAGCATTCTGACGCTCATGTTCGCCACCGTCATTCTGGCGGCCTCGCTCTCCATGATCTCGGCGCTGGAGAACGAGTTCAACGCTCGCCTCTCGCAAACCGCCATCGGCTTCGGAGTCGCCTTCAGCGCGCTCACGGTGTCGCGGCTGCTGGTCCAGATCCCCGTGGGCACCTGGTCCGACCACATCGGCCGCAAGAAGCTGATCGTGGGCGGTCTGCTCGCTCTCGCACCCATCACGGTGCTCTTCGGCTACGTGGACAGCACCCTGCAGCTCGTGGGGGTTCGTATCGTTCAGGGCATCGCCACCGCCGCGGTGGCGGCGCCAGCGTTCGCCCTGGCCGGTGACCTGGCTCCGGCCGGCAGCGAGGGCCGCGAGATGAGCTTCGTGACCATGGGCTTCGGCCTGGGCCTCGGTGCCGGCCCCCTGCTCGCGGGCTGGCTGGCCGGTTACCTGGGCTTCGCGGTGCCCTTCTACGTCGTGGGCGCGCTGTCGGCGCTTGCGGCCTTCGCCGTGTGGCGCTTCGCGCGTGAGAGCATCACCGCCGGCGAGGCCGTGCAAGCCACCGGCGATTGAGCGGTGTCCAACTCCGTCCACGGCGAGGCACAGCCACCGGAGCCGGATCGCAGTCCCGTGAGCGATCCCTGGCACACACGGTCCGCCTCCGAGGTCCTGACGCTCCTGGACGCGTCGGCCGACGGGCTCACCACCGCCGAAGCGAACGCTCGCCTCGAGCGGCACGGACCCAATGTCCTGAGCGCGCAGGCACCGGCCTCGGTGTGGTCGCTGTTGCTGGCTCAGTTCCAGAGCGTCGTGGTGCTCCTCCTGGTGGCGGCGGCCGTCGTGGCGCTCGCGGTCGGGGATCTTCTCGAGGCCGCGGCCATCGCGGCGGTGCTCCTCGTGAACACGGTGATCGGCTTCGTCGTCGAGCTGCGCGCGCGCCGAGCCATGGAGGCGTTGCTCCGCCACCAGGTGCCCGAGGCGGCCGCCGTCCGTGACGGCGCGCTCCGCCGCATTCCCGCCGATGGCCTGGTGCCCGGCGACGTCATCGAAGTGGGCGAAGGCGAGGCGGTACCCGCGGACGCGCGCCTGCTGGAGGCGTCCGGAGTCCGTACCACCGAAGCCGCGCTCACGGGCGAGTCCACCCCGGTGGACAAGTCGGTGGAGCCGGTGACGGACCCGGACACGCCCCTCGCCGAGCGCGCCCCCATGCTGTACGCAGGCACCGCGGTGGCCATCGGACGCGCCCGCGCCGTGGTGGTCGCTACGGGCGCCGACACCGAGCTCGGCCGCATCGGACGACTGCTCGAAGACATCGAAGACGAGCAGACACCGCTGGAGCGGCGGCTCGATGTCCTGGGCCGCAGGCTCGTCTGGGTGACGCTCGGAATTGCCGCGGTCGTGGTGGCTGTCGGAGTCCTGCAGGGCACGGATTTCGAACGCATGATCGAGACCGGGCTCGCACTCGCCATCGCCGCGGTTCCCGAAGGACTGCCGGCCGTGGCCACGATCGCCCTCGCCATCGGGCTGCGCCGGATGGCTCGGCGACAGGTCATGGTGCGACGCCTCGGCGCGGTGGAGGCGCTGGGATCCACGACCGTGGTGTGTACGGACAAGACGGGCACGCTCACGGCCGGCGAGATGACCGTGACGTCGATCGTCACCCCCATGGCCGAGCTCGCCGTGACCGGGTCGGGCTACGAGGACGATGGCCGCATCGAGCTCGACGGTGGCGAGGCCGCGCCCGCGGAGGTCCCCGGCCTCGACGCGCTCCTCTCCGCGGCGGCGCTCACGCCAAGGGCGCGCTTCGAGCCCGACGGGCAGCTCACCGGTGATCCCACGGACGCGGCCCTCCTGGTTCTGGCCCGCAAGGGCGGGCGCGAACCCGACCGCATGCGCGACGCCCTCCCGCTGGTGGGCGAAGTACCCTTCTCGAGCGAGACGCGCCTGAGCGCCTCCCTCCACCGTGACGGCGGAGGTACCGTCGCGTACGTGAAGGGCGCTCCCGGCCCGGTTCTGGAACGGTGCCGAAGCATCGCGGGCACGCATGGCCCCAGCCCCCTCGACGACGACCTTCGCACCCGTCTGAGAGAGCGGAACCAGGAGCTGGCGCGGGAGGGGCTGCGGGTGATCGCCCTCGCCGAGGCCCACGACGTGCCCGATCCGGACACGGTGCCCGATACACTCACGTTCCTGGGCCTGATCGGCATGATGGATCCGCCGGCGGAGGGCGTCGAGAGCACGATCCGCGAGCTGCGGGCGGCCGGCATCCGTACCGTGATGATCACGGGAGATCAGGCGGCCACCGCTGCCGCGGTCGCGGGATCTCTCGGAATGGCCGAAGCGGACGGCGAGCCCCTGGACGGACGCGCACTCGCGCGCATGGACGACGCCGAGCTCGCGGAGGCCGTAGGAAGTACCGCCATCTTCAGCAGGGTGAGCCCCGACGACAAGCTGCGCATCGTGGCGGCATTGCGCGCTCGCGGCGAAATCGTGGCGATGCTCGGCGACGGCGTCAACGACGCCGCGGCGCTCAAACGCGCCGACGTGGGGGTGGCCATGGGAATGCGTGGTACGGACGTCGCCAAGGAGACGGCCGACCTGGTCCTGCAGGACGACCGCTTTCCGACCATCGCCGCGGCGGTGGAAGAAGGCCGGGTCATCTTCGACAACATCCGCAAGTTCGTCTATTATCTCTTCAGCTGTAACGTGGCGGAGCTGCTGGTGGTGATGGCCGGGAGTGTGGCGGGGCTCCCTCTGCCCCTGCTCCCCCTCCAGATCCTCTGGCTAAACCTGGTCACGGACACCTTCCCGGCACTGGCGCTCGCCGTCGAACCCGGCGAGACGGGGGTGATGAAGAGAGCACCGCGGGACCCGGAATCGGCGATCCTGTCGCGCCGCTTCGTGGCGTCGCTCAGCATCTTCGCGCTGCTCATCACGGGCTCGACCCTCGGTGCCTTCGTCTGGGCGCTCGGCACCGGGCCCCACGAGCGCGCGGTGACCGTGGCCTTCATGACGCTCGCCCTGGCGCAGCTCTTCCACCTGGGCAACGCGCGCAGCCGCCGGCCCGTGATCCGACCATCGCGCATGCTCGCCAACCGCTGGGCGCTGGGCGCCGTCGTGCTCGTGCTGACACTCCAACTCCTCGCTGTCTACTGGCCACCCCTCGCCACCGTCCTGCGCACCACGCCACTCGGGCTCGGCGACTGGACCGTCGTGCTGGGACTGTCCCTGGTACCCGCCGTGGTCGGCCAGATCTGGCGGGGGCTGTGAGCCCGCGGAGGATGCCTTCGATGAGAACGCTTGCTGTCGTCGTCTTCTGGCTCGCCGCACCCGTCGTGTTGGCTGCGTCCGCCCCACCCGTGGCCGCCCAGCAACCTCCCCGACTGGGCGAAGCCCCGCTGGACGCCGTGATCGGGGCGATGTCCCTCCAGGAGAAGGCCCAGGTGCTGGTGGGGCTGAGCACGCGCTTCCGGGACACGCTCGCTGCGGCGGACCAGCTCCCGGTGAAGGTGCCCGGCGCCGCAGGGCGCACGCACCCCTTTCCCCGCCTCGGAATCCCTTCGCTGACCCTGTCCGACGGGCCTGCCGGCGTGCGCATCCAGCCGATCCGGGAGGGGGACAGCACCCGGACCTACTACGCCACCGCGTTCCCTGTCTCGACGCTCATGGCATCGACCTGGGACACGGCGCTGGTGCGCACCGTGGGTGAGGCCTTCGGCGGCGAGGTACGGGAGTACGGCATCGACTTCCTGCTGGCGCCTGCCATGAACATCCACCGAAATCCCCTGGGAGGGCGCAACTTCGAATACTACTCCGAGGACCCCCTCGTGTCGGGCCGGATCGCGGGTGCGTTCGTGCGGGGAGTCCAGTCGCAGGGAGTCGGTGCCACCATCAAGCACTTCGTGGCCAACAACCAGGAGTTCAACCGCACCCGGCTGAACACGATCGTCGACGAGCGGACGCTCCGCGAGATCTATCTGCGGGGATTCGAGATCGCCGTGGAAGAGTCGCAGCCCTGGGCGGTCATGTCGTCCTACAATCTGGTGAACGGGACCTACACCGCCGAGGACCGGCGTCTGCTCACCGACATCCTCAGGGGTGAGTGGGGATTCCGGGGATTCGTCATGACCGACTGGGGTGGCGGTCAGGACCCGGTGGCGCAGATGGATGCCGGCAACGACGTGCTCATGCCCGGCAATCCCTCGCAGGTGGAGGCGATCGTTCAGGCGGTAGCGGACGGGCGGCTGAGTGAGTCGCAACTGGACGAGAACGTGTGGCGATTCCTCCGGATCATGCTGCGTACGCCGTCGTTCCAGGACTACTCCTACTCCGACCACCCCGACCTGGCGATGCACGCCCGCATCGCTCGCGAGGCGGCCGCTCAGGGGATGGTCCTGTTGGAGAACGACGACGCCACGCTGCCGCTGGTGTCGGGGCTCCACGTAGCGCTGATCGGCAACACCTCCTACGACCTGATCCTCGGGGGCACCGGAAGTGGGAGCGTCAACGAGGCGTATTCGGTCTCGCTGGACCGCGGGCTCACCGATGCCGGCTACACGGTGGACGCGCCCCTCAGTGAGCAATACGCGCGCTACCTCGACGAGCAGAGGGCCGCCCAGGCGTCACAGGCGCGCGGGCTCCGCGGCCGGGCGCCGATTCCGGAGTTGGCGGTGAGCGAATCCGCACTGGCGGCGGCGGCGGCGCGCAGCGACGTGGCCGTGCTGACGCTGGGGCGCAATTCCGGCGAGGGTCGGGACCGGGAGGTGGAGGACGACTTCCTGCTCACCGACATCGAGCAGACGCTCGTGCAGCAGGTCAGCGACGCCTTCCACGAAGCCGGCAAGAAAGTCGTGGTGGTGCTGAACGTGCCGGGCCCCGTGGAGGTCGCCAGCTGGCGTGGTAATGCCGACGCCATTCTGCTCGCGCTGCAACCGGGCCAGGAAGGCGGTCACGCCATGGCCGACGTGCTCAGCGGCCAGGTGAATCCCTCGGGCCACCTCGCCACCACCTTCCCCATGCGCTACGCCGACGTGCCCTCGGCAGGCTCCTTTCCGGGTCATGAGCTTCCGGCCCCGGCTGATTCGACGGCTCGAGGCCGGAGGGGGCGGGCCTCAGAAGTCACCTATGATGAAGGCCTCTATGTCGGCTATAGACATTACGATACCGATGACGTCGACCCCGCGTATCCCTTCGGTTACGGCCTCTCGTACACGCGCTTCTCGCTGGGGGATCTCCAGGTGGAAGCTCCCGGGAGCGACGGTGAAGCCGTGCGGGCCACGGTGACCGTGACGAACATCGGCGACGTCCCGGGGCGGCAGGTCGTACAGGTGTACGTGGCGGCGCCGGCGGGCGGACTGAACAAGCCCCCGCAGGAACTGAGGGCCTTCCAGAAGACGGCGCTCCTCGCGCCGGGCGCATCGCAGACGCTGACGTTCACGCTCACGCCCCGGGATCTGGCCTCGTGGGATCCGGTGGTGGCCGACTGGGTGGCGGCCGCCGGCACCTACGAGCTGAGGATCGGCACGTCGTCCCGCGACACCCCGGCGCGGGCGAGCTTCGAGATGCCGCGTGCCGTCAGCGCGGGCGCCGGGTCCATGCGGCGCCCGCGCTGAAGGCGCGGTTCAGCCAGCCCACCTCTACCGCGAACGACAGATGTCGCCGTCGAAGGTGGTGTGGTTGTCTTCGCTGCGGAACGTGCCGCTTCCGGTCGCTCCGTCGAAACGCCCCGTGCCGCCGTCGATCTCGTAGGTCCCGACCCCGCTGGGAACTGGCCCCGGGAAGAAGTCGCCCGTGTACGTGAAGACGAGCTCATCGCCGTTGGCTGCCGTGAAGGTCCCGCCCCCGTCGAAGACGGCCCCCTCCGACGTGAAGGTGACCACGGCGCTGGCCGAGGAGGTGTAGCGGCCCAGGTGTGTGGCCGTTCCTTCTCCGGTCAGCGTGATGGCGAGCGGGGTAGGTGGCGGACCTCCCGAGACCTCGAACGAACCCGGGCTCCCATTGACCTTGAACGGGACGCAAACCGGGGAGGCGGCGTCGCGCGCCGCGACGGTGGACCCGACCACGGCGGCAGTGCCGGGGCCCTCGGTCGTGACTCGATCGGGCACGACCGGGTCTCGTCCACAGCCCACCATGAACGTCGGCACGAGCAAGATTCCGAAGGCGACTGAGTGCTTCAGCATGATCCCTCCTCGCAGTAGCGGGAACCTGCAGCCGCGCACCACATGCGATGCGTGACTGATTCAGGAGGAATCTCGATCCCTGTAACGGGGTGGGATATTACGGGAACGTGGGATCAGGGCCCGTCGGCATCCCGGGATTCCGGGATTCTGGGATCAGAAGTCCGCCGGGCTGCGTTCGAGGGCGTAGCGCACGGCTTGTGCGCGGCCGGCAACGCCGAGCTTCTGGTAGATGTGCGTCAGGTGTCTGGTGACCGTGTTCACGCTGATGAAGAGTCGCTCGGCGATCTCCGAGTTCTTCGCGCCTTCCACGACGAGACCCAACACCTCGCGCTCACGTGGAGAGAGTTCGTCGAGTCCGCTGGCCATACCCTGGCCGAGCCCCACCAGCGTGAGGATGGCATCGAGCTCGTCGTCGCCGGGCGCCCCGTCCGCCGTATGGCACACGACGAGACGCGCGCCGTGGATCCCAGCGGCGAGTTCCCGGTTCCGCTCCTCACTGGCGAGCGAGTTCGAGCTGTCGTGGAAGATCAGAGTGGGCGCCTTCACCCGTTGGAGGTATGCGTCCACGTCCCACGCTCGCCGGGCCCGCAGAAACTCGAGAAACTCGGCCTGGGTGGTGGCATCTCGCACCACCTCGGCCCAGCGTCGGGCCTCGTCCGCGTCGCGCCACCCCAGTGCCGCCTGGCTCACGGACTCGGTGAAGAGCTCCCAGTCCGTCGCCGCCATCTGAAACAACGCGCTCAGGCGGGGCGCCTGTCCGTGGGCGGCGTCGCGGGCGAAGCTGCTCCACAAGACGAGATGCGACACGCGCGCAGGGTTCTGCGCCGCCCACGCGATCGCCGGCAAACCGCCACTCAGCCACCCCAGCAACACGATGGGCTCGTCGGATACTCTCCCGGCGACGGCGTCGATATCGCGGGCCAGGGCGTCGATGGTCTGCGTGCCGACACCGCGACTCGAAAGTCCACCCCCCCGGTGGTCGAACCGGACCACCGTGAAGCGGCGGGAGAGGTGCGAGTACCAGCGCCGCATCCCCTCCACCGACCACTCCGACTGCGCGTGGCCGAGCTGCACGTTGGGCGTGTGCAGCAGCACCGGTCCCCGCCCGAGCTTCCAGTAGGCGATGTCTGCGCCATCGCTCGTACGCACGTAGCGGACCGACGGGGGAATCGAAGGCATGGTGGTTCATCCTACCCGGACGCGGCGCGTCGCAGCAAGGAACGGATAGCGATGACGCGTCCCCGAGATCGGCGGCCTACGTCCGGCAGCGGTCGGAGAGGGTGGTGGTGAGCCGGTCGGTGGTCCCGCTCATCGGCCTCGCCTCGCTTCCAGCGCTCCCCGCCAGTTCTGCACGACCATGATCCTGGCCCTGTGCAGATCCCCTTTGAAACGCAGGAACAGGAAGCCCTGGTCATCGAGGAGAACCTCATACGTCACGTGGGGATCGCCTCCCGGTCCAACCTCGCCCGCAGCGTCTCCCCCTCGATGTACGGCATCACGTAGTAGAGGAAGCCGTCGGCCGTGCCAGAGTCGAAGAGCGGCAGGATGTTGGGGTGCTGAAGCTGGGCCGTGGTGGCGATCTCCTGGAGGAACCGCTCGGCGCCCAACACGGCGGCCAGCTCGGGCTTGAGGACCTTGATGGCGACCTTGCGATTGTGCTTCAGGTCCTCCGTCAGGTAGACCGTGGCCATGCCGCCCTCACCCAGCTCACGCTCGATGCGGTAGCGGCCGGAGAGTGCCGCGTTCAGGCGGTCGGGCACGTACCCGGAGCCGCCTTCATCCCGGGGCGGATCAGGAGGGGGCATGCAGGTACTCTACCCGGTTTCGCTCATTCGCGCCTCCCGCTTCCCGCGCCCGGACCCTTCGGGGCTGCACCGCCGCGGCTCCTTGCCTCGCCCTCCACTCCACCGCCACTCCCTCCCCCTCCCCTCGGCCGGGACCGGTCCTCGGGCGCGGGGCGGTCCGGGGCAACGACCGGATGCTCCTTCAGGGTACGGAGCAGCTCCTGGACGCCGCGCTCGATCTGCGGATCGCGGCCTTCGGCCAGGGCCGTGACGTCCTCGGGTACATCGATGTCGGGATCGACGCCGTGGCCCTCCGCAAACCACGTACCGTCGTCTCCGTAGATCCGGAACGTCGGAACGATGACAAGACCGCCGTCCACCAGCTGAGGATTCCCGCTGTACCCGATGAGACCGCCCCACGTCCGGGTACCGACGATCGGGCCCAGGTGCGAGACCATCGGGATCGAGAGGTTGCGCCCGTACCGGCTCGCCAGCCAGGAGCGGGCGCCGCCCTGTTCGCCTCCGACTCGGGGTTCGAGATCCACCCAATCGACCTCCCAACGAGCGACGGGGCCGAGGTGAGCCACGCGCTACTCGCCGTCCTCGAGACCGTCCCTCGCCGTCGACTCGAACTCCCGCGTCACTTCCGCCATCTCGGCTGCGAACGAGGGGTCTTCGGCCGCCGCAGCGTATGCATCCCCCGTCGCCGGCCCGCCCTTTCGCCCCGCCGGCTCATGTCGCTAGTGTCTCGTGCACCGACACCTGAGCCACCCCGCCCCTCGACGGTCCATGTCCCACGACCACCGCCTCCGGCCCCGAGAGCACGGGGCCTACGCCATGTTGACGTTCCCGGTGGTCTCCGGTCTGGTGATGGGCGGCCTCTCGTGGTCCGGAACCGCGTTCGCGGCCCTCGCCGTCGTGGGCTTCCTGGCACACGAGTCGGTGCTCGTGGTGCTTGGGGCTCGGGGCGAGCGCATCCGCTCGAAGGAGGCCGCGCACGCCCGACGGAGGTTGCTTGGCCTCGCCGGCGCCGCCGTGGTGGCCGCCGGCATCTTCGCGGTGACGGCTCCACCCGATGCCTGGCGCGCGGCGCCGCTGTCGGGGGTGCTGGCGGCGGGGGTGGGCGCGCTCCTGGTGGCCCGGAAGACGAAGTCTCTCCCCGGCGAGATCCTGGTGGCCGCGACGTTTTCGTCGGTTCATGCCGTTCTCGCGGCCGCCGGCGGCGCCAACGCCCGGGTGACGTACCTTCCCCTGGCCGCGTGGGTCGTGTGTTTCACGCTGGCCACCCTCTCCGTGCACGCCCTCAAGTATCGCTTCAAGCGTCGGGGGCCCGGACGGTGGACCGTGGCCGCTGCGCCCATCCTGGCGAGCACCGTCGTCGTTCTCGGCGTCGTGGACGTGGCATCGCCGTATCCCCTGGGAGTCGTCGCGGCGGCGGCACTCCCCAAGGCCATGGCGGTCCTGCTGCTCTCCATCCTTCCCGCCAACCCGCGGCACCTGAAGCGAGTGGGGTGGACCTTCGTGGTGGCCGATGTGCTGACACTGGTCGTGTTGGTCTCGACAGTGACATAGAGGACGGGCCGCCCGTGGGCGGCTTCAAGAACGTGTGGCGTATCGACTTCTATCGGTGTCCTCCCCGAGGTTCCGTGGCACCGTCGCTTCGCACAGGGCATGTGCGTCTCGCGCCCGCCCCATCGCCCCCGTTTCGGCAGGGAACTGGCGCTTTCGTCCCCTGCACCCTCGTATTGGGCCCATGCCCGATCTGCAATCCCGCCTGAACGAAGCCCTCACCGGGAGATATGTCCTCGACCGTGAGATCGGTGCGGGCGGCATGGCCACCGTCTTCCTGGCGCGCGACCTCCGGCACGAGCGGGACGTGGCCCTGAAGGTGCTCGATCCGGAGCTGGCCGCCTCCATCGGGGCCGAGCGCTTCCTCGCCGAGATCCGCACTACGGCCCGGCTTCAGCACCCGCACATCCTCCCGCTCTTCGATTCCGGTGAGGCGGATGGCTTCCTCTTCTACGTCATGCCCTTCGTGGACGGGGAGACCTTGCGCGACCGGCTGGCACGCGAGGGTGAGCTGTCCATCGACGACGCACTGAGGATCGCCCGCGAGGTCGCCGACGGCCTCGCGTACGCCCACGGCGCCGGGGTTGTCCACCGGGACATCAAGCCCGGAAACATCCTGCTGGCCGGAGGGCACGCGACGGTCGCGGATTTCGGGATCGCTCGGAGCGTGGAGCGGGCAGGAGGTGACCGCCTCACGCAGACGGGCACCAGCATCGGCACGCCGACGTACATGAGCCCGGAGCAGGCCTCCGCCGACGTCCGGGTGGACGGGCGGAGCGACATCTATTCCCTGGCTTGCGTTCTGTACGAGATGCTGGCCGGTGAGCCTCCCTACACGGGACCCACAGCCGCGGCGATCCTGGCGAAGAAGGTCACGCAGCTTCCTCCTCCGGTACGCGTCGTCCGGGACACGACTCCCCCCTGGCTGGAGGCCGCGTTGGGCCGTGCGCTCGCGAAGTCGCCGGCGGATCGATTCGCCACCGCTGAGGCCTTCGCCACCGCGCTCTCCACGCCTGCGTCAGCCACCTCCAGGACCTCGAGCCCGCGCTCGACGCAGCCGACATGGAGGTCGAAGACGTACACACGGGTCCTGACGACCGTGGGCGCCGCGGCCCTGCTCGTTGCGGCCGGTTGGGCGATCCAACGGGCACGTGGTCGCCCGGCCGGTGCGGTCACGGGAAGCGCAAACGTGATCGCGGTCCTCCCGTTCACGGTACGCGGCGGGCCTGAGCTCTCCTACCTGCGGGAGGGGATGGTCGACCTGCTGAGCACCAAGCTCGACGGGGTGGCGGGGATGCGCACCACCGATCCGCAGGCGATTCTCGCGACGCTCTCGGGCGAGGACATCGACGCGCTTTCGGGGGCAGGTATCTCCAGAGTCTCCGCACGGCTGGGTGCTGGAAGAGTCGTCAGGGGAACGGTACTCGCCGCAGGGACGCAACTCCACATCCAGGCGTCCGTGCTCGATGGGACGGGCTCTCCCACGAGAATCGAGGCGAGCGCCGAGGGGCCGGCTGACGACCTCTTCGGTCTTGTGGACCGGCTCGTGAGCGGCCTCGTCGCCTCGGGAATCACGGGCGAAGACACTCGGCTTGCCGACCTCGGCGAGCTCACCACGCGGTCGAACGAGGCACTCAGGCTCTATCTCGACGGCATGCGGAACTTCCGGCAGGGTCGGGGCATGCAGGAGACCACCGAGCTGCTACAGCGGGCGGTCGCACTGGACTCGACCTTCGCGCTGGCGGCCTACTGGGCCGGGTACATGGCGACGTACGACGATCTGCCGGCGGTGGCCCACTTCGAGCTCGCGACGCGCCATCGAGGACATCTCAGCCCGCGGGCCCAGACGCGTCTCGCGGCGGCGTTGGCCGCCGCCGAAGGCCGGCATGCCGAGGCGATCACACTCGGCCAGCACTTCGTCGAGCGCTATCCCGACGACGTTGCGGGGTGGTTCCAGCTCGGCGAGCAGATCGCCCATACGGGGTACTTCGTCGGCGACTCCGCCGGGGCCGCGCGTCCGGCGTACGAGCACGCGATCGGCCTCGACCCGGCACTGGCGCCGGCGTACTTCCACCTGGCGGTCATCGGCGGGCTGCAGGCCGACACCGCCGCGCTGGACAGGTGGGCGGCGGGGCTCGACGCGACGGGCGCGGATCCGATCTGGCCCGCCGTCCTGCGCACGACGCGAGCGGGGGTGAGCGGGGACACGGCCCTCCTCGACCGATCTGTGGACACTTTCCTGTCCGAGGCGACGCTCTATCCACCCACGACGCTCGCGGGTTCGATCGCCGAGGTCGCGGCGTCGGTGATGGTCAGCGATCCCTCGGCGAGCCGCAGGATCATGGACCGCTACGCACAGCACACCGTGTCCGACACCGCGCGGGCCGTCGTAGCCCGACGTCGGGCGAGGCTCGAGAGCGCCCTGGGTCGGTTCGACCGGGCGGAGGAGGTGCTGCGCTCCATCGGCCCCGACCACCGGACGCTCTTCCCCTACGACCTCGCGTGGATCGCGCTCCACCCCGCCGCGACCGGCGACGAGCGGGCGAAGGAAGCCGCTCGGCTGCTCCGCGCCAGGGCTCCGGCTGCCGGTCCCGACGAAGCGGCGGTTCGACGATACCTCCTCGCCCGCCTGGCCCTGAAGCTCGGCCGGCCCGAACGCTTCCGGGCCGAGCTCGACACGCTGCGACGGGACAATGCGGTTCGAGCAGGCGACGACGGAGGGCTGGCGCGTGACCTCGTCCTGGAGCTCGCGGCGCTCGACGCCCAGCTCCGCGGAGAGCCGGAGCGGGGCCTGGACTCGCTGCTCGCGTCCCGGTACTGGACGCGCCAGGAGGTCTGGCCCCGGGAACCCGACACGTATTTCAGCGGCCCCCTCGCGGACCGCTGGCCGCAGTTCCTCAGGGCGGAGCTCCTGCGGCAGGCAGGTCGGGATGCCGACGCTGCCCTCTGGTACAAGATCTCCTCCGACGGCATCTGGCATCGGGCCATGGGCCTCGAGCGCCTCGCCGAGATGGCCGAGGAAGAAGGCGATTCGGCACGGGCGATGACCCTCTACAAGCAGGTCGAGCGCCTCTGGGCGGGCGCCGACCCCGACGTCCGGCCACTCGTCGCGGAGCTTCACCGCAGGATCGGCGGCTAGCACACTACGGCCTGACAAAGCCGTCCCTGCCCCACCGAGCGGCCTCGCCGTCAGGGCATCCAGCCGAGCTGGACGAAGAAGCTCACGCCGCCGAACGGAGCCTTCGGGTTCACGTTCATCCACAGCTCGGTGCCGACGCCCAGCATCGACGTCTGCGCCGAGATGCGGGCGGTGAGCGGAACGCCCACCGTGAAGCTGGTGGAGCTTCCGTTGGCGGGCCCGCTGCCCTTGTCGATGCCGGTGAGCGCGAGCCCGGCGGCAACGGTGGCCTCGGCCCAGGACCACACGCGGCTGCGGCCGTAGAGCACACCGAATTCCCCGGCGCCGCCGTCGCCGCCACCGTCGGGAAAGCCTTCGAATTCGGCCAATCCGGCGAAGCGCAGCGCCCAGAACCGGGAGCGCTTCTGGTAGTTGATCTGAACGATCCAGCCCAAGCCGGACTCTACCCCTCCGCCCGCACCGATCGTGAACCCGGCGTCCAGCCAGACACGGTTGCGCGCGGGCTGCTCCGGGGCGGTCTGGGCGGATGCGCCGCGGGGCGCGGCGACCAGCACGAGGGCTACCCACAGGCCGGCGCGGAGGAGCGCCCGGGGGGCGGAGATGGGAATCACGGGACCTCACATTGGCGGGTTGCGATCGACGGCAAACTAGCCCGGCCTGTCTTGCGACACACCCGACCCCCTCCATGTCTGAAACAGAATGCCCCCACGACCGTGAGGGCATGGAGTGTCACTTCTCACGAGGATGGCCCACCTATTCTCACGAGCATGATCCACCCCCCTCGTGACAACCTGGGTCTTAGTGGTTGGTGAGGGTCGGCGCTAGGTCATGGGTCCTCCGGGAGGTGTCCGACCGGGCCGCTGGCGGCTGCGATAGCTGTCGCCCTCGATGACGATCTGGAAGGCGTTGTGGGCGAGGCGGTCGAGGGCGCTCTGGGCGAGGATGGGGTCGTTGAAGAGGGGGATCCATTCCTCGATGGTCCGGTTGGAGGTGACGATGGTGGACGAGTGGCGGTGCCGCTCGATGATGACTTCATGGAAGTCGCTGGACTGCTGGCTGTTGAGGCGTCGAAGGACGAAATCGTCGATGATTGAGGAGGTCGGGGGCGAGGAGGGAGCGGAAAGCCTTTTCGGTGGAGTTGTCGGCCCGGGACTGGTGGATCATACGCAGCAGGTGGTCGCTGCGGAGGAAGAGCACGCGGCGGCCGGCGCGGCAGGCCGCGTGGCCGAGGGCGCCGGCGAGGAAAGGTCTTGCCGACGCCGACGGGGCCGAGGAAGAGAACGTCCTGGTGGCGCTCGAGGAAGCCGAGGCCGGCCCACTGGGGCGGATCGAAGCGCTCCTCCGTGAGGGGCTGGAGGGCGGCGCGCTCGACGTCCTGGAACACGGCCAGCGGGCGCTATCGCGTCGTGCCGTGGAGGCGGGTTCCCGCGGCCTCACGGCACCAGACGATCGCGCGCTCTTGGACCGTCGAGGAGTTCGACTTCACCTTCCAGAGTTCGATCCGCCTCAAGATGCTCGGCAGCTTCCTCGGGCCGGAGTTCGTCACCAAGGGACGCTCGGCCATCTTCAGCGGCCCGACCGGCCGCGGCAAGACGCACCTGGCCGTGGCTCTGGCCTACCGGGCCGTCCAGAATGGCTTCGACGCCCGCTTCACCACGGCCGACGAGCTCCGCGTTCGTGTCAACGCGTGCGACGAGACCGAAGGAACGGCTGGCGTCAGCCAACGGGAGGTAGAGACCTCCTTTCGTTTGGTCCTGGCCGATCCCTTCGCGTCCCTCGGTTCCTACCAGCCCCGCGTCGTCCACGACGCTGACTATCGCATACGCATGAAGATCGAGGATCGAGAGGAGGGCGGCGAACGAAGCTGGCACGGGCCACGATAGGCGGCACGGGGCGGACCCGCAACGGACGTGCGCCGTCTTGCCCTCCACCTACCCGCATCCTACCGTGCGCCTTGAGCTGGGGCGGACGATCGACGCCAAGCAGCTGTGAACCGGACGCGGGAGATGCGATGAGCGCGACGCCACCAAAGGCACGGAGCGGGGATTCGAGGCAGGCGTTCCCCGGCTACGGCGATCCCATCACGGCGCCGTTCTGGGACGCGGCAACCCGGGAGGAGCTGTTGGTGCAGCGGTGCACGGCCTGCGGTCACCACCAGTTCTACCCTCGGCGCTTCTGCCTCGAGTGCTCGTCGGAGGCGGTCGAGTGGGTGCGGGCGCGTGGGACCGGCACCGTCTACTCCCAGACCACGGTCCATGTCCAGATCGCGACCGAGTTCGAGCCGCCGTACGTGGCGGCTCTGGTAGAGCTGGACGAGGGCCCCCGCCTCCTCACCAACCTGGAAGGGCCGTGCGCCATCGGCGACCGGGTGGCGGTGCGTTGGCGGGAGCGGCAGGGCCTTCCGCCTCTCCCGGTTTTCACTCCGGATCGACCTGGCGCGGAGCACTGACGCCCGAAGCCCTTCCCTGGAGATACCGGACCCGGACTCAATGGTGGGCCGAGATCGGTGGTTCTCAGGGCAGGAGCCGCGGCTCCTGGTCTACGGCGGCCGAGGAAGTCCCCAGCAGCATCATCCGTAGCGCCAGCTCCGGGTCAATCCCCGGTCGCCCCTTCCCGGCCGCGTAGCACGCTGCCACTGCCTCGTCACTGTGCGCGCATAAGCAGCGATTAACATCGGACGGCCTGAATCCAACTCCTTCCCCCTCTGAAACCCACCCTGATCCGCCGTCGTCTTTCAACAGCCTTTCTTCACGAAGGACCTGCCCAGGCGGTCCTCCACCATGCGGTCCGCCGCCTGTTCAGTCCCGATGTCCAAGCGGCGAGCGACGGCGAAGACCTCCCTCACCGTGTCGTAGATGCCGTCCAGTGCCTGATCCATGCGGGCCCGATCCCACCCGACCAGGTCGACCGATCCCGAGATCACACCGCCTGCGTTGGCGACGTAGTCCGGCACGTAGTGAATGCCCCGCTCGCGGAGACGCTCGCCCTGCTCCGGGTTGCGGAGTTGGTTGTTCGCCGCTCCGCACACGGCCCGCACGCGGAGACGCTCGACGCCCTCCGCGTCCAATACGCCCCCCAGAGCACACGGCGCGAAGATGTCCGCGTCCACGTCCAGGATCTCGTCGGGCGGCACCGCCTCGGCCTGGAGCTCCTCCACGGCCGACCGTACACGGCCCGGATCCACGTCCGCCACCACGAGTCGGGCGTCCTGCTCGTGGAGGAACCGCGCCAAATTGAAGCCTACGTTCCCGAGGCCCTGCACCGCCACCGTGCGGCCCGACAGATCCGGTGAGCCCCACCGCTCCGTGGCCACGGCCTCCATGGCACGGAACACCCCCCGGGCCGTGAACGGCGAGGGGTCACCCATGCCTCGCTCCAGACCCGCCACGTGGCGGGTCTCACCCGCGATGCACGCCATGTCCGCAGGGGTCGTCCCCACGTCTTCTCCCGTGGCGAACAAGCCGCCGAGCCGCTCCACGAAGCGCCCATGCGTACCGAAAAACGCGGCCCGAGCCGCGGCTTCGTCCGGCGCGGG
Source organism: uncultured Gemmatimonadales bacterium (assembly GCA_963809895.1). Classification (GTDB taxonomy): domain Bacteria; phylum Gemmatimonadota; class Gemmatimonadetes; order Longimicrobiales; family Gaopeijiaceae; genus Gaopeijia. The sequence goes on from CAWELD010000003.1 coordinate 1,219,265, forward strand.
TCCCAGGATCACGGCCTTCCCGCCTCCGAACGGAAGCCCGGCGAGCGCGTTCTTGTAGGTCATGCCGCGCGAGAGCCGGAGGACGTCCTCCAGGGCCTCGCCGAAGCCATCGTACCGCCACACGCGCGTCCCCCCCACGGCGGGCCCCAGGAGTGTGCTGTGCAGGGCGATGATCCCCAGGTAGCCGACGGAAGGATCGCGGCAGACGGTCACCTGCTCGTGGCCCATGGCATCGAGCACGGAAGAAAGATCTCGAAGGCTGTCCAAGGATGTCTGCATCGGTCCGTCTGCCTCGGCGCGTGGCACGCTGACGGATCGCGTCCGGGATCCTCCATGATGATGATCGGCGTCCCGGTTGCGTCCTAGAGAACGGTGGATCTCACAGCTTCAACGGATGGAGGGCAAGGACGATGGAACCGCGAGTTGAGTCGCCGGCGCACGGTAGGGCATGGGTTGGCCATGGGCAAGCAGAGGTGAGCCTACCCCTGGTCACCGGGGAACGCCCATGACCACAGCGGGAGCTGGACGGGGCTGCGCGTCCCATCTGGAGTGCGCCATGTGCGGCGCGACGTACGAGAGCGAGCAGCTCCTCGGGGTCTCGCCCTGCTGCGCAACGAGCTTGCAGGTCCGTTACAACCTCGACGCGATCCGGCATCGGTTCCGGCCCGACTTGCTCAGGGACCGACGCCCCGATCTGTGGAGGTACGAGGACGTTCTTCCCGTGAGGGACCGGCGGTACCAGGCGCGCATCGGGGAGGGGTTCACACCGTTGGTCGATGCCGACAGAACAGCGAAACGACTGGGTGTGAATCGTCTTTGGATCAAGGACGAGGGGCAGAACCCCACCGGCAGCTTCAAGGACCGGGGGGCTGCCGTGGCGGTGGGAAGGGCCGCCGAGCTCGGTGCCCACGCCGTGGCCATCCCCACGATCGGGAACGGGGGCGCCGCGGCGGCGGCGTATGCGGCCGCCCTGGGACTCCAGGCCCACGTCTTCGTTCCGCGGGACACCCCACCCGCGACGCATGAGCAGATCCGCAAGCTCGGGGCTGAGCTCTACATCGTGGACGGCAGCCTTTCGGCCGCGCGGCAGGCCGTGCGGGACGGTGTGCGCGATGAAGGCTGGTTCGACCTCTCGACGCTGGAGGAGCCGTACCGGGTCGAGGGCAAGAAGACGATGGGGTACGAAATCGTGGAGCAGTTGGGGTTCCGCATTCCCGACGCCATCCTCTACCCCACCGGCGGGGGCACCGGCCTCATCGGCATGTGGAAGGCATTCCAGGAGATGGAGCGCCTCCGGTGGATCGGCCCGGAACGGCCCAGGATGATCGTGGTCCAGGCTACCGGCTGCCACCCCATGGTCCGCGCCTGGGAGGCCGGCGCGGACGTGGCCGAGCCCTGGGAGGACGTGCGTACCTACGCATCCGGCTTCTGCGCCACCAAGCCCTTCGGCGACTACCTCATTCTCCGGACCCTTCGCCAGTCCAACGGCACGGCTGTCGCCGTCCCGGATCGTGCCATGGAGCGCTGGGTCGGAACCATCGCGGCGGACACCGGCCTCTTCGTCTCCCCCGAGGGGGGCGCGACCGTGGCCGCCGTGGAGGCGCTCCGCGAGCGGGGAGACCTGGGAGCGAGCGACGAGGTGCTGGTCTTCGCCACCGCGGGCGGCCTCAAGTACGTAGGCCGCGACCCGCGCGATGCCGGGGAGTAGCCGGCGGTGACCCGGTTCAGGCACTCGGCGGCTCGACCGCGGGGCCGCCGTCCAGGCCGTCCTTCAGGACGCGGCCTTCCTTAAGGACCAGGACGACCCGCGATGGGTCCAGGGCGTCGATATCGACGAGCGGATCGACGTCGGTGACCACGAGGTCCGCCAGCTTGCCGGGCTCGATGGTCCCGATCCGGTCTTCCCAACCCAGGCACTCGGCCGCGGTGCGGGTGGTCGCCACGATGGATTCCATGGGCGTCATGCCCAGATGCTCACACATGAGGCCGAGCTCGCGCAGGTTCGTGCCGTGGGGCACGATGCCGGCGTCCGTGCCCATGGCGATCTTCACTCCCGCGCGGTACGCGTTTCGGATGCTCTCCCGGTGCGCCTCGATCATTTCCCGGACCTTATCCAGGGCCCAGGCCGGCATGGATCCGGCCGCCTCGGCCTGCTCCACCACCCCCACCGGGGCAAGCAGCGTCGGGACCAGATAGACCCCTTTATCGAGGAACATCTCGATGGCCTCGTCGTCCAGGTAGACGCCATGCTCAATGGAGTGCACGCCCGCCCGCAAGGCGTTCTTGATCCCGTCCATCCCCTGCCCGTGGGCCATCACCCGGGTGCCCCTCCGGAAGCCCCCCTCCTCCACCATGACCTCCAGCTCCTCGCGCGAGAACTGGGTGAACTCCGGATGGTCGGTCGGGCTCACGGCTCCTCCCGTGGCGCACACTTTGACGACCTCCGCTCCCGCGCGCAGCACCTCGCGCACCTTGCGGCGGACGCCTTCCACCCCGTCGCAGATGCCCTTCGGCATACCGGGATGACTGACGAAGAGCTCGAGCTCGCTCCCGGATGGAAGCCAGAAGTCCATGTGGCCCCCGGTCGGCGACAGGGCGGCGATGCTGATCTGGACGCGCGGCCCCTCCACCATCCCCTGCTCCACCGCTCGCTTCAGCCCGAGGTCCGCGCCGGCCGCGTCCCGAACCGTGGTGATGCCCGCGTCGAGGGTGCGGCGCATGTGGACGACGGACCGGTAGAACGAGAGGGAGAACGGCGTGGTCGCCATCTTCTCCATCACGTCCATCCGGAGCATCAGGTGGACATGGGCGTCGATGAACCCCGGGAGCAGCGTGCCACCGCCGGCATCGATCTCCCGTACCTCTCCGCTCGGGCGGGGCAGCCCGGCGATCGGCCCGCAGGCTCGGATTTGGCCGTCCTGGATCAACACGGCGCCGTCACCGACCGGAGGAGCTCCAGTACCGTCGATGAGCGTGGCGTTGCGGAGCAGGGTGTACATGCGGACCTCCTCATGCTACAGGACACGTTGGTGACGATGCATGGATCAGAGGGGTGTCCGCGGTCGTGTCGGCGGGCATGGTAGCCGCCGGGTCCGAGGCGCGGCAAGCCGGTGTGCCCGACCGACGAGACGGTCCCAACGGTGGATAGGTACAACAGCACCCATGGCTGCGTCTTCCAATCGCATGGGTGAGGAGGGGTCGGTCCAGATCGTGTCGTACCTTGGGATCCGACTCGTCGGGTGGACTCGACCGAATCGAATCGCGAGGGGACGAGTGTGATGGAGCCTGGGAAGGGGCCGAGGGGTGGAGTCGAGTTGGTGAGGGATGACCGAGGAGGGTCCGTCATTCGGCCGGTGCTCGGCATTGTTCTGGTGCTGGCGAGCCTCGCCGCATCCTGCTCCGACCCGTCCCTGACGGAACCGATGGGGCTGGACCGCGGTCCGGGACCCGACCCACAGGGCGGGCCGGTCACGGCCTTCGTGGACGTGAACGTCGTGCCCATGGACGCGGATCGGACCGTGCAGGGGCAGACGGTCCTGGTCCAGGACGAGACGATCGTGGAGATCGGCCCGGCGGACTCGGTCCAATTGCCGGACGGTGCCCGGGTCGTGGAAGGCTCTGGACGCTGGCTCATGCCGGGGCTGGTGGATGCGCATACGCATCTCGGCACGAATCTGTCCGAGTTCACCAACCGGATCCCGCCGCAAGAAGAGCTCCAGGAGATGGCCGAGGGCCAGATGCTCCTCTACCTGGCCAATGGGGCCACGACGATCCTCAACATGGGGAGCTTCGCGGAGCCGGTGCTCCAGTGGAGGAGCGATGTGATCGAGGGTCTCTATCCCGGGCCCACCATCTATGCGTCACACTGGCTCCGGGGTCCTCCCGGCACGCCCGACGGGGGGCCGGGGATCTTCGCTCCCACGACACCGGACGAGGCTCGGGCGTGGGTCCGGGAGACCGCGAACAGCGGCTATCACTTCCTCAAGCTCTACAACTGGCCATCGAAGGCCGTCGTCCTGGCCGCCATGGACGAGGCAAACACGCAGGGCCTGGCCATCGCCGGTCACTTTCCCCACACCCTGCCCGTTCAGGAGACCCTCGCCTCGGGGATGGACCTGGTGGCCCACGCGGAGGCGTACCTCTGGACCTTCTTCCACTACGGGGTCAGCGACGAGTTGGTCCCCGACGCCGTGGCCATGACCCAGGGTGCCGGCGCCTCGGTCGCCACAACCCTCGGGGTGACGAAATGGGAGGCCGCCGTCTGGGGTGGGAACCAGGCCGGGATCGATGCGTTCTGGGCGCTGCCCGAGGTCCGGTACATGCACGCCAGTGAGGTGGGCCTCCACAAGGAAGGGCTGGACGGCACACGCTGGAATCCGGCGGGAGCGGGGCCCGGCGACTACGACGCACGCTATCAGTTCGTCCTGAGATACACCCGGGAGTTCTACGACGCCGGCATCCGGCTGCTGGCCGGGACGGATTCGCCCACGGTCCTGGGGGCGGCCGGGTTCTCGCTCCTCCGGGAGCTCGACATCCTGCAACAGCAGCTGAACCTGAGCCCGTACCAGGTCCTGGAGTTGGCCACCGGAAACCCGGGGGATTTCGTGGACGAGTATGTCCCCGAGGCGAGCCGGTTCGGTCGCGTGCAAGCGGGTTGGCGGGCGGATCTGCTTCTTCTGAACGGTGATCCGCTGGCGTCTCTGGACAACGTGCGGGACCGGGTGGCGGTCATGGCCAGGGGAAGGCTCTACACGGAGGACGAACTCCAGGCGGGACTCAAAGAGCTGGCCGCCCGGTACGTCGGAAACGGGGGATGATCGGAGCGGCACGACGGGGTCGCTGCCATCCCCCCCGATAGGTACAAGACCGCGCTTGCTCCCGTCATACTTTCCGAACGGAAATCGCGGAGGCCCCCGCAGTGCTTGAAGGGACAGGACGACCCGTGTACATCGCCGGCGTGGCCGAGAGCCCCCTGGGCGAGGTCCACGACGAGACCGAGCTCTCCATGGCCGCGAAGGCCTCTCGGGAGGCCCTCGCCGAGGCCGGCATGACCCTGGACGACGTCGATGGCCTCCTCGTCAACTACATGGGTGAGGAAGGGTCGGTCCAGGTGGGGGAGTACCTGGGCGTCCAGCCCCGCTGGGCGGACTCGACCGACATCGGGGGAGGAGCCTTCGAGGCGTTCGTCCACCATGCCGCCACCGCCATCGCCCAAGGCAGGTGCGACGTCGCGCTCATCACCTATGCGTCCCGGCAGCGGTCTCGCCGGGCGCGAACCAAGACCAGCGCCATGATGGAGCCCCGGCCCGATTCCCTGTCAGCCCAATTCCAGTCGCCATTCGGCCTTCCGCAGCCCATCGGCCAGTACGCCCTCATCGCGGCACGCCACATGGCGCAGTTCGGGACGACCTCCGAGCAACTGGCGGAGGTGGCGGTCGCGGCGCGCGCCTGGGCCGGGATGAACCCGAAGGCGTGGAGCCGTGAGCCCATGACCGTGGAGGACGTGCTCTCCTCTCGCATGATCTCGGATCCCCTCCACAAGCTGGACTGCTGCCTGGTGACGGACGGGGGTGGAGCCGTCGTGCTCACCCACCGCGACCGGGCTCGGGACGCCGCCAAGCGAGCCATCCGCGTGTTGGGCGCCGGAGAAAGCCATATGCACTGGCACATCAGTCAGATGCCCGACCTCACGGTGAGCCCGGGGGTCGTATCCGGACGAGAGGCATTCGAGGTCGCCGGGCTCAGCCCCTCCGACGTCGATGTCCTCGAGCTCTACGACGCGTTCACGATCAACGTCGTCATGCACCTGGAGGATCTGGGCTTCTGCCGGAAGGGGGAAGGAGGGGCCTTCCTCGAGGACGGAAGGCTCCGCCCCGGCGGGTCCCTGCCCACCAACACACAGGGCGGAGGGCTCTCATACTGCCATCCGGGAGCGTTCGGGATCCTCCTTCTGGTGGAGGCCGTTCGTCAGCTCCGGGGAGAGTCCGGCGAACGTCAGGTGGAGGGCGCGCGGATCGCCCTCGCGCACGGGATGGGCGGCGTCCACTCCACGGCCGCGACCGTGCTCCTGGGGCGGGATTGATGGCGGCCGACCAGGGAGCCGCTCCCAGGACGCTGGAGGGCAGGGTGGCCATCGTCACCGGCGCCGGGCGTGGGCTGGGGCGCGCGCACGCTCTTCACCTCGCGGGCCGGGGGGCGGCCGTGGTGGTGAACGACCTCGGGGTGAGCCTGGACGGACGGGGCCGAGAGGCGACCGTGGCTCAGGAGGTGGCCGACGAGATCGAGGCCGCCGGTGGCCGAGCGCTGGCCAGCGGCCACGACGTGGGCGACTGGCAAGAGGCCGCCGAGTTGATCGAGGCCGCGGTCGAAGCATTTGGAGAGCTCCACGTGCTGGTGAACAACGCCGGGATCCTGCGGGACCGGAGCCTGGCGAGGATGGAGGAGGCGGAGTTGGACGCGGTTCTTCGCGTGAACCTGAAGGGCCATATCGCGCCGACCTGTCATGCGTTCGCCTACTGGCGGCGACTGGTGAAGGAAACGGGAGCCCCGGTATCGGCTTCCGTGATCCATACGGCCTCCCCTGTCATCCTGGGCGCCAACCTCGGGCAAGCCGCCTACGGGGCGGCGAAGCTCGGCGTGGTGGGCCTTTCCGCCACGGCCGACCTCGAAGGCGAGCGGTACGGAATCCGCTCGAACGCGGTAGCGCCCTCAGCGCGGACCCGCATGACCACCGCAGGCACGCAGGATGGCGGGGATCTGGTCGCCAGGCCGGGCGATGCGGAGGCCTTCGATCCATGGGACCCGGCGAACGTGTCGGCTCTCGTGGGCTGGCTGGCCCGAGCGGAGTGCCCGGCCAGCGGGCAGATCTTCCAGTTGCTCGGCCGGAAGCTCCGGGTGATCTCCATGCCGGCGCCCGTTCACGAGTTGGAGCACGAGGCCGCACGAGCCTGGACGGAGGAGGCGTTGGACGGAGCATTGGACGGTCGGCTTCTGGAGCGGCGGGACCTCATGCGGTACGTGGAACCGTGAAGAAGCACCTCCGAGCAGGGCTCACTCCGTGACACTCGACGTCCGCCGCATGCGCGACTCCGAGCGGGAAGCGATGCTGGAGATGCACATGCAAGCCTTCCGCTTGCCCCCCTACCGGGAGGCCAGGGTCCGCGCGACTCCCCTCGAGGAAGGGTGGGTCGTCGAGGACGCGGGGAGACTCGTGGGAGGGCTGCGGGCCGAATGCCTCGCTCAGTACTTCGGCGGACGGCCCGTGCCGAGCGCGGCGGTCAGCGCTGTGAAGGTGGCGCCGGAGGCGCGGGGGCGAGGCATTGGAGGACTCCTCCTTCGCCAGGTGCTCGACGAACTGAGGCAGGAGGGCGAGTTCCTCTCCTTCCTGTATCCCTCCAGCATCGGGTTCTACCGCCGGGTCGGCTACGAGGTGGCATTCGGGCATTCCCGCTATGGCCTGTCGCTCCATCAGCTCCCCCGCGAAGGGTCTCTGGTGGCGGAGCCGTGGGAGGACGGCGAGCTCGAAGAGGTCAAGGACTGCTACGAGAGGGTGGCTCGGGCTTCGACCGGGCTCGTGGCACGCTCCGCCGACTGGTGGGACGAGCGCATCCTGTCGTCCCGACAAGGAGAGCGCGTCTATCGGTACGCGGTCCGAACGGGAGGGAAGCTGACCGGCTACGTGGTCTACACCCACGAGGCGGCGTCGGCCGACCTTCCCTACGCCTTCGCCCTCTCGTGCCGGGACCTGGTGTGGGAGGACGCGGAGAGCGCCTCCTCCCTGCTGGCCTTCGCGTCCGCCAACGCGGGCCTAGGCGTGGAACTGGAGTGGCCCGGCTCACCGCTGGATCCGCTCCTGACGTCGCTCACCGGCCAGCTCCCCCGCGCGATCTCCAGCCTGCCGGGAATGGTGCGGCTCATCGACGTGCGGGGCGCGCTGGAAGCCAGGGGCTACCCGGACGACGTCGAAGCGACGGTGGAGTTGGAGGTGTCCGACCCCTGCATTCCCGCCAACGAAGGGACCGTGCGACTGACGGTGGCGGGAGGGAGCGGGCACGTTGAGAGCGTGTCGAGCGCGGCGGCCAGAGTCGGGGTCGACGCGCTGGCGGCGCTCTACACCGGCTGGCTCCCCGCCGGGAGCTTGGCGCGATTGGGTCGGATCCAGGATGCCAGGCCGGAGACGTTGCGTACGCTCGAGAAGCTCTTTCTGGGGCCCACGCCCTGGGTCGTAGCCGTGTTCTGATGAGGATTCCCATGAGAGGTTGCCCCGTGACGTCCATGCAGAGGGCCCCCCGTATCCTGGCGGCATTCGCGTTCCTGGTGATCGCCGGAGTCATGCGCTCGGAGACACCCCTGGTCGCCCAGACATATCCCGGGGCTCCGGGACCGTACGCGGTGCGCGTCGACTCGACCGTGTTCATCACCCTTTCCGACGGCGTCCGACTGGCGGCCGACCTGTATGTCCCGTCCGGGGTGGGCCAGCAGGTCCCCGCCATCGTATGGCGCACACCCTACGACAAGAACCGGTTCCGGGACCGTGACCCGCAACTGCGGGTCCTCGCGTCGCACGGCTACGTCGTCGTGGCGGAAGACGTGAGAGGGCGGTTCGAATCTGAGGGGGTCTTCAACGTCCAGGCCGACGACGCGAAGGACGGCTACGAGACCATCGAGTGGGTGGCCGATCAGCCATGGTCCGACGGCAAGGTGGGGATGTTCGGGTGCTCGTACTCGGGGGAGGCCCAGATCCTGGCGGCGCCCCGCCACCCTCCGCACCTGACGGCCATGATCCCCCGGGCGGCTGGGGCCCCGGCCCGTTGGCTGGGTGGGTACAACGGCGGGGCCTTCGAGCTGGCCCTGCCGTTCAATTGGTTTCGGGAGAACGCAAGCAAGGTGCACCTGGTCCCCGCGGCCGGGATACCGGACTCGCTTTTCCGGAAGGCACTTCCGTATCTGCAGATGACGTCCCACGTGGAGCCGACGGACTATCGTGCCCTGTGGCGCACGCTGCCGCTGGTGGGGATGGTGGAACGATCCGGGGCGCCGCCCACCGACTTCGACGCCTTCGTGTCGCACCCGCCTCCGGATCCGTGGTGGAATCGGTTCGGCCTCCCGTCGGACACGATGACCTACGAAGTGCCGGCGCTGCAGGTGAGCTCCTGGTACGACTACGGCGTCGCTCAGACGCTGGACCTGATGAATCGGATGTATCGCCAGGCCAGCAACGATGCGGGGCGCCAACAGTACGTGGTGATCTCCCCCACGACCCACTGCGGCTCCGAAGCCGCCACGGAGCGGACGATGGTGGGGAACCGCGACGTCGGAGACGCCCGCTTCGACTACGCCACGCTCTACCTCGACTGGTGGGACCGCTGGCTGCGGGGCAACCAGGAAGCCCTCGATGGATGGCCCACGGTCCGATACTACGTGATGGGCAGGGGCGAGTGGCGGACGGCCGACGCCTGGCCGATACCGGGGACGGACTTCACGAAGTACTACTTCCATTCGGACGGACGGGCCAACAGTCGCTTCGGGGATGGCACGCTGTCGACCGAGATGCCGAGTGGGGATGAGCCCGCGGATCGGTACGTCTATGACCCGGACGTCCCGGTGCCCAGCGTGGGAGGGCCGCTTTGCTGCACGGGCTCGCCGGACTGGCCGGCGGGCGCGTTCGATCAGTCCGAGGTGGAAGCCCGGAACGACATCCTCGTTTACACCACGGCGCCCCTGGAGCGGGGCGTGGAGGCCACCGGGCCCCTGAGGGCGGTGCTCCAGGTGTCGTCCGATGCCCGCGACACGGACTTCACGATGAAGCTCGTGGACGTCTATCCCGACGGACGGGCGTTCAACGTGCAGGAGGGGATCCTCCGCGCGCGGTACCGCGAAGGTCTCGATCGACAGGTGTGGATGGAGCCGGGCGGGGTCTACCAGGTGGAGATCGACCTCCAGGTGACCAGCAACTACTTCCCGGCCGGACACCGGATCCGCGTCGAGGTCTCGAGCTCCAACTTCCCCCGCTTCGACCGAAACCTGAACACCGGCGGGAAGAACTGGGATGAGACGGAGTGGAAGGTCGCGCGGAACGTGATCCACCATTCCGCGGCTCACCCGTCCTATCTGATCCTCCCGGTCATTCCGGATGCAGACGGCGCGGCCGAGCCCGCGGGCCGCTGAGTCGGAGGACCGTAAGGATGCGCGAGGCGGTAGTTCTCGAGGCGGTTCGCACGCCTGTGGGAAAGCGAGGGAAGAGCCTCTCGAAGGTGCATCCCGTCGACCTTCTGGGTGACGTCCTGAATGGGGTCGTAGCCCGGGCGAGCATTCCGGCAGAAGCCGTGGAGGACGTGGTCGCCGGTTGCGTGACCCAGGCCGGGGAGCAGTCGGCTAACGTCGCCCGCCACGCTTGGCTGGCGGCGGGGCTCCCCGAGGCCGTTCCTGCGACGACCATCGATCGTCAGTGCGGCTCCAGCCTCCAGGCCATCCAGTTCGCGGCTCAGTCCGTCCTGGCCGGCACCTTCGACCTCGTCCTGGCATGCGGGGTGGAATCGATGAGCCGCGTGCCCATGGGGTCAGCCATGCGGGACGGGCCGGGTTGGCCCATCTCCGACGCGCTGGGTCGACGCTATTCGCTAGGAGAACACGGCGCCTTCGACCAGGCGGCCGGCGCGGCCTGGATCGCCAGGGAATGGGGGTTCGGAAGACCCGAGCTGGATCGGCTGGCGTACGAGAGCCACATGCGGGCCGCGGCGGCACGCGCGGAAGGCCGCTTTGAACGGGAGATCCTCCCGGTGGAGGCTCCCACCGCCGATGGCGGCTCCGTCGCCGTGGATACGGACGAAGGCATCCGTCCCGACACCACGCCCGAGCAACTCGCGGGGCTCGAACTCGCGTTCGAGGGGGTGGACCTCATCACCGCCGGCAACTCCTCTCAGATCTCCGATGCGGCGGCGGCAGTCCTGATCGGCACCCCTCGGAAGGCCGCGGAGCTCGGGCTGCGGCCGCGGGCCAGGGTGGTGGGGCTCAGCACCGTCGGGGTGGACCCCGTCAGCATGCTCACGGGACCGATCCCGGCGACCTGGAAGGTGCTGGAGCGGACCGGCCTCGGGATCGACGACATCGACCTCTTCGAGGTGAACGAGGCCTTCGCGTCCGTGGTGTTGGCGTGGCAGAGGGAGACCGGAGCGCCCTGGGACCGGGTCAACGTAAACGGCAGCGGAATCTCGTTGGGCCATCCCCTCGGCGCGACGGGGGCTCGGATCGTTACGACGCTCCTCCACGAGCTCGAAAGAAGAGAAGGACGCTACGGCCTCGTCGCCATCTGCGAAGGCGGGGGAATGGCGAACGCGGCGATCTTCGAGCGGCTGGACCCAACGGCATGAACGAAGCGGGACGAGTGGACCCACACCGGATCTCCTATGGACATCGGGTCTCGGATCTCGCAGCCCGCCATCCAGATCAAACGGCGATCCGGGTCGTGGGGAGCGACGGTGTGGAGACCGGGACCAGTTGGCGCGAGCTCGATCTGAGATCGAACCGCCTGGCCAGACTCCTGCAGCGAAGGGGAGTCGGGCAGGATTCGACCGTGGTGGTGGGGCTCCCCAACTCCTTGGAGCACTACCTCGCCACACTCGCAACATGGAAGCTCGGCGCGTGCGTGCTCACGCTCTCCCACCGACTTCGGCTCGAAGAGCGGGATTCCATCCTCGATGTCGCGGGCGCTACCCTGGTCATCGGGCTCTGGCGGGATCTCTCCGGCCCGACCATCTCACCCCAGGAGCTGGCCGACCTGGATGGGTTCCCGTCGGACGCCCTTCCCGAGGTCGTGCCGCACCCGGGCAAGGCGGTCGCGTCCGGAGGCTCCACGGGCCGCCCCAAGGTCATCGTGGACCCGACACCCTGGACCGAGAGACCAGGCCGGCTGGCCGAGCGGCTGGGCCCGCCCATCGGCTTCGCCCGGGGGCAGATCCAGCTCGTGGCCGGCCCGCTCTACCACAACGCTCCATTCGTCGCGAGCCACTGGGGGCTCTTCGAGGGACACACCCTCGTCGTCATGGAACGCTTTGATGCCGAACGGTGGGTGACCCTGGTGGAGCGTCATCGGGTCGAGTTCGGGGTCCTGGTCGCCACCATGATGAGGCGCATTCTCCAGGTGCCCGACCTGAGCCCACGGCGCGTGGCGAGCATCCGGGCCATCTATCACACGGGTGGCAGTCTACCGCGATGGGTCATGCGGGAGTGGATCGACCTGCTCGGACCGGAGCACGTCTACGACGCGTACGGCTCCACCGAGAACATGGGCTCGACGTCGATTCGAGGAGACGAATGGCTCCGACATCCCGGTAGCGTGGGCCGGCCGTTCGACTGCGAGGTGCGGATCCTGGACGAAGACGGTGCGCCCCTCCCGGCCGGAGAGACGGGTGAAATCTGGACCCGGCCGCGTGCCGAAGAGCCCACGTACGAGTATCTGGGCGCGGCGCCGGCACGCGCCACGGACGACGGGTTCGTCAGCGTCGGAGACCTCGGTTGGCTGGACGAGGACGGATACCTGTACGTGGCGGATCGACGAACCGATCTCATCATCTCAGGCGGTGTGAACGTATATCCCGCGGAGGTAGAGGCAGTCCTCGTCCGCCATCCGTCCGTGGCGGACGCGGTGGTCATCGGGCTCCCGGACCCGGAGTGGGGCAAACGGGTCCACGCGCTGGTTCAGCCACGGGAGCCGGACTCGCCCTTTGACTTCCAACAACTGGAGGCATTCGTGCGAGAGCGCGTGAGCGGCGCCAAGGTGCCCAAATCTTGGGAATCCGTTTCCTCGCTCCCTCGCAACGAAGCGGGCAAGATCCGGCGCTCGGCCCTCGGGGCAACGCGCGGACAGGACGGCGCATGAGCCCGACCACCTCCACCCAGAGCCGTCCCGGCCTGCACAAGGAGCTCAGGTCACTCCAGTTCTTCGCGGTGGCCTTCGGGGCGACCATCGGAGTGGGCTGGATTGTCGTGCTGGGCGATTGGTTGGAGGCCGCGGGGCCTGGTGGGACGATGCTCGGTTTTCTCGTCGGCGGGTGCATCATCGCCGTCATCGCCCTCTGCTATGCGGAGCTCGCGACGGTGTTTCCGTCGGCGGGCGGTGAGTTCGTCTACAGCTACGCGCTCTACGGCATCAAGACGTCGTTCGTCGCCGGGTGGCTCCTGGCCATGGCGTACCTGGCGGTGACCGCCTTCGAGACCATCGCCGTGGGGTGGATCGCCAACGCCCTGATCCCGGGCCTGGAGGGGCCGGTACTCTTCCATGGGATCGGCGGGAGTCCGGTCCACCTGGGCACCATCTTCCTCGGTTTCGGGGGGCTCGTCCTGATCTCGGCCCTGAACTACCGCGGCGTCGGATGGGCGTCGGTATTCCAGGAGGCGCTCACCTACGGATTGACCGTCGCCTTCCTCCTGTTCGTGGGAGCCGGGATCCTCCTGGGCGACGTGGCGAACCTGAAGCCCGCCTTCCACGCGTCCGGGGGCGGATCCGTGTGGCTCGGAACGCTCGGAATCCTCATCCAGACGCCGAACTGGCTGGTGGGGTTCAACTTCGTGCCCCAGCTCATGGAGGAGAAGGCGCCCGACACACCGATCCGCAGGGTGGGGCTCGTGATGGTCTCTTCCGTCCTCTCGGCTACCCTCTTCTACCTCCTCGTCGTCTTGGCGTGCTCCATGGTGACACCCTGGCCGACGCTCGTGGGGATGGAGCTTCCGGCAGCGGGCGCGTTCGAGGCGCTCCTGGATTCGCCCATCCTCGCCAAGCTGGTGCTCCTTGCGGGCCTCATGGGTCTGGTCACCACCTGGAACGCGGTCTTCATGGGAGCGTCCCGGATCCTCTTCGCGCTCGGGCGCGCTCGGATCATCCACCCGTCGTTCGCGTCGGTGCACCCCGAGTTTGGCACCCCCGGGAGGGCCGTGCTCTTCGTGACCGCGATCGGCGCGGTCGCGAGCCTGCTGGGTCGCGATGCGCTCGTGCCATTGCTCAATGTGGTCGCGGCCGCCCTGTCGTTCCTCTTCATCCTCACCTGCTGGGGAGTCGTGCGCCTCCGCCGCCGGCGTCCCGAGGTGCAGGCCGCGTATCGCGTGCCGGGGGGCGCCGTGACCGGGATGGTGGCGTCTGCCGCATCGGTCGCCTTTCTCGTCCTGGCGCTCGCCCAGCCGTACGCCGCGGCCGGCAGGCGCTTCCCCCTGGAATGGGGAATCATCCTGGTGGGAGGAGTGGTCGGGATGGCTCTGTGGAGGTTGGGGCGCGAGACCCGGGACGAGTTGAGCGAGGACGATCGGAGCCGGGTCGTCCTGGGAGACGAGAGCCTGTGGTGACCGTATCGCGGGGAACCGACCCGTAGGTACAACAGGGCCTCCCGCTTCGTCCACTACATGAACCGTAGGCTACTCGCCGCCCACACGGCCGACGGCATGCGCGCGGGGCGGCACAGGAGATCCGCATGAATCGCTGGCTGCTGCCTATCCTCGGAGCCTCACTCCTCCTCGGGTTCGCCGAGCTCAGGTCCACAGACGCCCTCTCCGCGCAGACGACCATGGCCGACACCGTCGTCTGGGATGGCTATGTGGTCGGTGTCCGCCTTGCCGAGCTCAAGCTGGCGGATGACAGCTACACGATTCGCTGGAAGGACCGCGAAGCGAACCGCTGGCTGGATCCACATACCACGTCCTCAGCCGAGGTCGGAGACGACCCTTCCTTCGCACTGGGAGGCTCGGTCTCCCGCTTTCCAGCCCAGCTGCCCGAGCTCGAAGCCATGACCTGGACGGGCCGGCAGGCCGTCGCCTGGCCGGATCCGGAGACCGTCTACGTCCCGGATCGTGAAAGGGACGCGGTGGTAGCAGGCACCCCGAAGACGGCCCGACGGTGGATCCAGAAGGACGGCTCCAGTCCCATGGACCTCATGATCGGGCCGGGCGACCGTCCCGTCGCGGCGTTCGATGTCGACAACGACATCGTGTGGGTGAAGCGCGGCTGGGAGGGGGTGACGACGGTGGCCCGGTGGCAGGCGCCCGGCGTGTCGAAGCCGGAGTACGGCTACCGCGCCCTCGACAAGCAGATGGTGCCCATGCGGGACGGCGTGCATCTGGCCACCCTGATCTACCTTCCGCAGGGCGCCGGGGCGGACGGCCCCTTCCCCGTCATCTTCATCCGCACGCCGTACGGCATCGGAGGCTTGATCGGCCGATACTGGCACTACGCGGTCCGGGGGTACGCGGTCGTCCTGCAGGCGGCTCGGGGAACAGCCTACTGGGACCCGGAAAACCGTTCAGAAGGCGAGTGGGGCTACTTCCGGAACGAGGCGGCCGACGGTGCCGACGCCCTGGAGTGGGTGGCCTCACAGCCATGGTCCAACGGCGAAATCTGCACCCAGGGAGCGTCCTATCTCGGATATACCCAGTGGAACGAGACCATCGCGGGCAATCCGGCGTTGAAGTGCATGATCCCGGAATCGAGCATGGGGACCATGTTCAGCGACCAGCCGTACTGGGGTGGTGGCTTCGTCAACGGGAATACGTACTACATCACATGGATGCTGAACAAACAGCCGATCCGGGACGGTCTTTCCTGGACCGACGTGTTGCACCATCGCCCCCTTGTGGACATCGATGTGTTCGCGACCGGGGAGGATCTCCCCCAGTGGAATGCCATCATGGAGCATTCCCACAACGATGCCTACTGGGCTCGGCAGAACTGGTACGTGAAGGACGTCCCACGGGACTTCGGCGCCTTCATGTTCAGCGGATGGTGGGATGACGATTTCGCCGGCACGATGGCGAACTGGGCGCTCATGAGGAAGACGAGCTCAGCCCCGCGCAAGCTCGTGATCGGACCCTGGAAACACAACTACAACGTGGACCGAGCCCTGAACGGCTTCAGCTTCGGCCCCCACGCCCTCCGCGACGACGTCTGGCTCTCGAAGCAGCGCTGGTACGACCACTTCCTGAAAGGAGTGGACAACGGAGTCGAGCACGAGAGGGTCCAGTACTTCATGTTGGGCGAAAACGAGTGGCGCACCGCGACGGACTGGCCCCCACCCGAAGCGGAGCCGACCGCCTTCTACCTCCACAGCGACGGCGACGCGGAAGGACTGATGACGTCGGGGCATCTGGACCGCACGACATCCACTTCCCCCGAGGACTTCGATCAATACGTCTACGATCCCGCCCATCCGGTCACGAACTGGATGAGCTTCGATCAGATGACCGCGTGGGAGGATCAGCAGACGTGGCCCTACGACTTCAAGGACATCGAGGGGCGCTCGGACGTGGTCTCCTACACATCCGGGCCCCTGGAGGATGATCTGGTGATCGCCGGGAATGTTATGCTGGTGCTGTACGCGTCGACGGACGTGAAGGACACGGATTGGTGGGTCCACGTCTCCGACGTCGATCCCGACGGCATGTCGAAGCGGCTTACGACGGGCGTGCTGCGTGCGCGCTTTCGCAATCGTGACGATCCTCAGTACGGCGCGATGGGCGAGAACTACGCCCGGGAGGAACTCCTTTCGGGTGACCTGGACGACGTGGTGGAGTACCGGATCGGACTCCGCGCGATCGCCAACAGGTTCGAGAAGGGGCACCGCATTCGCGTCGCGATCTACAACGCTCTCGACAACTACGAGTTCCCCAACTCGAACACCGGTGGGGACGAGGCCCAGGCCAAGGAGACGATTCCGGGGATCATGCGGGTGCACCATGAAGCTTCATGGCCGACCCACATCATCTTGCCCGTGGTTCCCTCCGGGACTCAGGCATCCGCCGCTCCGGGGTCTCGCGAGCGGTGAGGCTCCGGGCGGCTGGTTTCCGTTCCTCCTGTCTGCTCAATCGTCGAGCAGGAGGAAGATCTCCCGTTGGATCTTCGACGGCGTCACGACGGGCCCTTGGTCGCTCCAGAACACGTTGATCTCGCTACGCACGCCAATCTCGCCCGCGATGTAGATCCCGGGTTCCACCGAGAACCCCACTCCGGGAACGAGCAGCCGGTCGTCTCGGGTCTCCAGGTTGTCCAGATTCGGTCCGCTCCCATGGAGCATGGTATCCATGGAATGGCCCGTACGGTGGAGGAAGTACTCCCCGTAGCCCCGCTCCGCGATGAGATGGCGTGACGCGTCGTCCACCTCGTAGCCGCGCACGTCTTGACCGGCCTCGAAGCGCTCTCGCAGGAACTCCACGGCGGCATCGCGCGCATCGCGCACGGCTTCCCAGATCCTCTGGGTCCGGTCGTCCACCGTGGAGCCCATCATTCCCATCCAGGTCTGGTCGGCGGGTACCGAGCCGGCCCTGCCCGCGAACAGATCGATGAGCAGCAACTCGCCTTCCGCGATGGTTTCACCGGCACCCGCGACGCGGTAGTGCGGATCCGAAGCGGTCCGTCCCACCGCCACGGTGCAGCCGGCCTGCTCGGGCAGGCGGCGCTCGTGGAGCTCGGCGCGGATCCAGTCGGACAGGGCCCCTTCACTGGTAGGGCTTCCGGCCCGGATGGCGTCGGTCGCACGCTGGAAGGCGCCCTCCACCACGTCCACCAGAATCTCCGCCGCCTCCATGTGGTCCTCGGCCTGTCTCCCGGTCCAGACCGAATGGAAACGAGACACCAGATTCCCGGACGACACCATCTCCGCGCCCGAGCGGCGCACGACGTCGGCCATCCCGACGGGCAAATAGTCCAGGGTCGGCACGGCCGCCCCCGGAGAAACCTCCATGGCCAGCCTCCTCCGGCCGCGCAGGATCCGGGCCAGCCCCGACTCCATTTCCCGCCAGCCCCGGTAGCTCTGTTTCGCCCATGGCCACTGGCGCCATGCCGATCCCTCGATAGCATGGATGAGCGCGCGGGGCTCCCCGTGGGCGGGGATGAGAAAGAAGCTACGCCGGGTGGTCTTGCCCACGGCCAACATGGCCTTGGAAATGGGATTTGCTCCACGGAACTCATAGAGGAGCCAGCCGTCCAGGCCTTCCTCCCGCAGCGCCTCCTGGACCTGCCGGATCCCCTTCTCACTACACAGTAGAGGCTCTGCCATCGTTCCTCCGGACGATCCGTACCCTACCGGGGCCGCTGCTCGATCCTGTAGTCGTAGGGCGGCTCCTCTCCCAGAAGCTGCCGCACGAAGAAGTCCCACACCCGTCGGATGAAGTAGGGCTCCTGTGAGTAGCCGTGGCCCCGGTCCGGCATGATCAGGAGATCGAAGCTCTTGTTGGCCCCGACCAGGGCATTCACCAAGCGAATCGTGTTCGCGGGATGCACGTTGTCATCCATGTCGCCGGTCACCAGGAGCAGCTTCCCTCTCAGGCGGGACGCTCGGAGGTAGTTCTTCTGATTCTCGTAGCTGTCCGTGTGATGCACGGTATCCATCTGGAGGAGTCCCTGGTATCTCTCCGCCCAGGGGGAGCTGTACGTACGGTTGTCCTGGTTGCCCGAGGCTGCGACTCCGACCTTGTAGAAGTCCGGGTACGACAACATGGCGTCCACGGTGGCGAATCCACCGCCCGAGAACCCGTAGACGCCCAGACGCGTCAGATCCATCCAGGGCCGTGACGCGGCCAGCTGTTTGAGGCCGTGGACGTGATCGGGTAGTCCAGCGTCGCCCAGGTTTCCGTACCAGGTGTCATGCCACGCCTTCGAACGGAGGTTCGTGCCCATGGCGTCGATCTCCACCACCACGAAGCCAAGCTCGGCCAGCGCCGGGGGCTGGCCTATGGTCGCGTAATTCAAGACCGGCTCACGCGTCGGAAAGAACCACTTGGGCGCCGTGATGGTCTGGGGCCCCCCGTAGATATGATCGATGACCGGGTACTTTTTGCGTGGGTCGAAGTTGGACGGCTTGAAGAGCACACCATAGACGTCATGGATGCCGTCGCGTGCCTTTACGTGAAAAGGCTCTGGCGGCTTCCAACCCAAGGCCGACAGGCGGGAGATGTCGGCGCGCGCGACGGTTCGCACGATTCGACCCTCCCGGTCACGCAGCACGGTCACCTGAGGCTGATCGACGCGTGAATACGTATCCGTGAAATAGCGACCGTCAGGAGCGAAATGGATAACGTGCTGGGCTTCTTCGGGTGTCAGCAACCTGAGATCCGAGCCATCGAAATTCTCGACGTACAACGGAGCGAAATAGGGGTCGACGCCCGGCTGCCGGCCTCGAGCCGTGAAGAAGACCTGACGCGTGGTCCCGTCGACATACATGAGGTCGCCCACCGTCCAGCCCCCGCCTGTGACACGGCTCGCCGTTCCACCATCGCGATCGTAGCGGTAGAGATGCCCCCAGCCGTCGCGCTCCGACCACCAGATGACGTCGTCACCTCCGTTGACCACGTCCCAGTTGGGCGGTCGGTGGACGTCTTCATTGACCTCGACGTAGGTGCGGCTGCTGTCCCGGACCACCGGGTGGGCCGATCCCGTCTCTGGATCCACGTCCCACAACGTCACCTTCTTGTTGGCACGCGTGACCGTGGTCACGAAGAGGGCATCTCCATCCTCCGTCCATTTCACCGCCCACCACGTCGTGCCGTCGGGCGCCATGGGACTGATGCCGTTCATCGGGTACGGCGTCGAAGGCACGTCCACCTTGACCGTCCTGTGCGCAACGACGTCGGCGACATACACGTCGTACCGCGGGATCACCGAATCGCCCGGGAGAGGATACGGGTAGGTGTACAGCACCGGCCGCTCGCGGGTCGAAGAGTAGAGTGGCATGCGCGGCACGTCCCGTTGGTCCAGACGCCGCACCGCGAAGTACCGCGAGTCCGGGCTCCATTGCCCCACCGGGCGGAGTGGGCTGAGGGACAACCCCTGGCTCGCGCCATAGGTGTGATCCTCCACGCCATCGTGCGTCAACGCCACGCTGTCCCCACCGCTTGTGGGTTTCACGTACAGATTGTGGTCGCGCGTAAACACGACCCATTTCCCATCGGGCGAGGGAAAATCCAAGGGGGAACGCAG
This sequence comes from uncultured Gemmatimonadales bacterium, assembly GCA_963809895.1. Lineage (GTDB taxonomy): Bacteria > Gemmatimonadota > Gemmatimonadetes > Longimicrobiales > Gaopeijiaceae > Gaopeijia. The sequence goes on from CAWELD010000003.1 coordinate 1,239,216, forward strand.
TCCCGCCGTATCATCCGCCATGCAGGTGTACGCTTCAATATCGCAGCGGAACAGCCGCGCATCGGCCCGGAACTGGATCACCCGTTCATCGTCGGTGAGATCGAAGCCCCCGAACGGCAGCGCATGGGGATCGTAGACGGTGTCGTTGGCCAGGGACATGGCTTCGGCCAGCCGACCGTTTTCGAAGAGGGGGCGCTGCGTGTTGTGTTGAGGGTCCACGACGAGGTACTCCGCACCCTCCGGGCCGTTGTCGCGAAACCAGAAGCGATCGCCCTTCATCCAATGAGGGATCACGAGGTCGTGGCTGATGAGCGGCAGCGTGTTCCAGGTGAGAAACTGCTCGGCGCGATGGTAGGCGGCCTCCTGCGCGACCGCAGGGCCGGGTGCGGCCAGCGAGACGGCGAGGCACGGCCCGAGCATGGCGAGCACCCCCATGGGGCCCGGCCAGGTCGAATGGTGAGGGTGTTTGCTGTTCACGATCGTCTCCCGGCCTTGTGACCGTCCTCCCGCTTCCGCCAGTACCTGGCGAGCCCATGCCAGCAGTCCTTCGGGTCGGCGGCCAGCAGGTAGGCCTCGATGACCTCTGGGTCCTGTAGCTGTTCCATGACCTCTGCGCGTACCGCCTCGGCGAACCGTCGCGCCCGTTCCGCGTCCTCCCGGCCGTCCGACAGAGACGCACGGACCCGTTCCCCCCAGTCGCGCAGCGTGTGCAGCAGGGTCGTGAGGTGTGCGTCGGTCTCGCCGGTCGGGCCGAAGTGCGAGAGGAAGAGGCGGGAGGGCCGCCAGGCCCGGATTCCGGCGATGGACTCCTCCCAGAGCCCCAGGTCGATGTCGGGAGGCGGCGTGGTCGGGAGAACCAGCGGCCGACCCTCGATGCAGATCCCGCCCACATCGCCAACGAACGCGGTGCTCGTGGAAGGCTCGAAGTAGGCCGCGTGGTGCGAGGCGTGTCCCGGCGTATAGGCCACCTCCAGATGCCTCTCGCCCACCTGGACGTGGTCTCCGTCCGTCACGACGCGGACGTTCTCTGCTGGCACAGGCAGCACTTCGCCCCACAGCTCGTCCATCCGCTCCCCGTAGATGCGCCGCGCGCTCGCGAGCAGTCTCGCCGGGTCCACGAGATGTCGAGCGCCGCGTTCGTGGACGAAGACCTCCAGGCGTGGATTGTCCCGCACGAGCGACCCGACCGTGCCGGCATGATCCAGGTGGATGTGGGTCAGCAGGACGGCGTTGATATCCGCGATGCCGAGTCCGAGCGTCTCGAGCCCCCGCCGAAGCCTGGGGAGCACCGACGCCGGCCCCGGGTCCACCAGGGCTCGCTTGGTTCCTCCATCCAGCAGGGCCACGGCAAGCGCGAGGGGCGCCCCCCACTCCACGTCGATCATGGTCAGGTCATCGGCGAGAACCTCGGTCCGCACCGCTCCGGAGTCGCCGCTCATAGGGACGATCCTCCCGACCCACCTACGCCCACGGCCGTCCGGATCGATCGCACCGCGGACGGGTTTTCGAGCGCGGACGTGTCGCCGGGATCCTCACCGAGGTAGGCGGCGCGAATGACGCGCCGCATGACCTTGGCGCTTCGCGTACGGGGAAGGTCGGGGACGAAGAGCACCTTCTCCGGAGCGAGCGCCCGTCCGAGCTCGTCGGCTACATGGTGGCGGAGCTCGTCGGCCAGCTCGGATCCGCCCGCCTGGGGATTGACGAGAATGCACAGGGCCACCATCGAGGTGCCCTTGACCGCGTGAGGCACGCCGATGACCGCCGCCTCCGTGACTGTGGGATGGCCCACGAGCACGGACTCGAGCTCCGCCGGCCCGACCCTCTTCCCGGCCACCTTCAACGTGTCGTCGCTCCGGCCGAGGATATACCAGAATCCGTCCTCATCGACCCTGGCCCAGTCGCCGTGCGCCCAGACGTCATCGAACCGACTCCAGTAGGTGGTGACGTACCTCCCGGGATCGTTCCAGAACCCCCGAGCCATGCCGATCCAGGGCTTGCGAATGACCAGCTCGCCCACGTCACCCCGTACGGATCGGCCGTCGTCGTCCACGACGTCGGCGTCGATCCCCGGGCACGGAGCGGGGAAGGAGCACGGTTTGAGCGGGAGGATCGGGTTCCCGCACAGGATTCCGCCCGAGATCTCCGTTCCTCCCGAGTAGTTCACGATCGGGGCCCGCCCGCTGCCCACGGTCTCGAAGAGCCACCACCACGGGTCCGGATTCCATGGCTCCCCCGTCGATCCGATGATCCGAAGGGTGGAGAGGTCGTGGCGACGCACAGGCCCGGCTCCGTGCACCATGAGCGCCCGGACCAGGGTAGGCGAGATGCCGAGGACCTCGATGGCGTGCCGCTCGCACAGATCCCACACGCGGTCCGGCGCAGGGTGATCGGGCGCACCGTCGTAGAGGACCATGGTGCCGCCGAGAAGCAGGGATCCGTAGATGAGCCAAGGGCCCATCATCCAACCGATGTCCGTGACCCAGTGGATCCGCGTTCCGCGCCCCACGTCCATCCCGAAGGCCATGTCCTGGGCAGCCTTGATCGGGAAGCCACAGTGGGAGTGCTGGATCCCCTTCGGCCGCCCCGTCGTGCCGGAGCTGTAAAGCACGAGCAGGGGGTCTTCCGCGCCGGTCGACGCGACCCCCGCGGCGTCGGCGCCCGCCGCGGCACCCGATGCCAAGACCGCTTCGTACCAGATGTCGCGCGGGGCGTCCATCTGGACGGGGATCCCCGAACGACGAACCACGATCCGGTGCACGAGATCCGGGCATCGCGCCACCGCTTCGTCGCACACCTCCTTCGCCGGAACCAGGCGGTCACGGCGTGGGAACGCATCTGCGGTGATCAGGGCTCGCGCCTTCACGTCGCGGAGCCGGGAAGCGATCGCCGCGGGACCGTAGCCGCTGAACAACGGGACAGCCAGCGCGCCGATCCGCCCCGCCGCCAGAAGCGCGACCACGGTTTCCGGAATCATCGGCAGATGGATGCCCAGCGCGTCGCCCGGTTCCAACCCCAGCGCCCGGAGCCCCGCGGACAGTTGCCGCACCTCCACCGCGAGTTCGCCGTAGGTGAGCGTCCGGGTGCGACCTTCCTCCCCCTCCCAGATCACCGCCGCCCGATCCTCGGCTTCCGTCCCGAGCCACCGATCCAGGCACGCCTCCACGACGTTGAGCCCCCCACCTACACACCAGTGCGCCCAGGGGAGCCCCTCCGAGAGATCCACCACCTGCTCGTAGGGCGGGTCAAACCGGACATCCAGGAACTCCAGAACCGCCCCCGTGAACCAGGACACGTCCTCCACGGAGCGCCGGTGCAGCTCGTCGAAGTCGGAGATCCCGTGCCGACGCATGAAGTCCGTGAGCCGGGCGCGCGAGAGTGTCTCGGGGTCCGGGCGCCATACGATCTCGCCGGACCTCATTCAACCACTGGTCCTAGCGCCGCCCGCACCTGTTTGAGGGCCACGACGAGGTAGTTGGCCACCGTGCGTGGAGCCAATCCGGTGACCTCTCCGATCTCCCTGTAGGACATGTCGTGCAGGTGGGCGAGAACGAAGACCTCCTTTCGCCGCGGCGAGAGTCCGTCGATGGCTCCCTCGATGGCGAGGGCGAGCTCGCTCAGCTCGGCCTCGGCGTCAGGTGCCCTGAATCCTCCCACAATGGGTTCGTAGCGCCGCTCGATCCTCCGGGTCTGGCTTCGGAGTCGCCGCTCCCGATCAATGGTCATGTTCCTCGTGATCCGGTAGAGGTAGGATTGGGGGGAGCGGACCTTGGAAAGCTCTCCACGCTTCTGCCACACGCGAATCAGGACCTCCTGCACCACGTCTTGCGCAGCGTCCGAATCACCCAGCATTCGAGCCGCATACGCATGGAGCCGCTCACCATGTCCCTCGACAAGGGCGGCGAAGGCGCCGGTGTCGCCGGCTTCGATGGCCGCGAACAGCGCACGGGTCACCTCCTCGTTCTCCGCGGATGGCGAGTCGGAGCGCGACGGTCGCGGCCGTCCAGGGGTCATGGGCACCTCACTTCGGTATTCGCCCGACACCCTCTGCGCCATGGCGGACCAGGAGTCCGTCATCGCTCACCCCCCCGATCGAGGTCGTCGCCGGGATGGGAGAGGGCGGCGAGAATGAGCTTGCGACGCTCGGCTCCCGTGAGCGCCTCCCGAGGCCTGCGGGCCAGCCTCCAGAAGACCGCGCCGAGCACCACCCACGTACCGAGGACGACCCCCTCCGTCGATACGCCTGTCGGCTTCAGGAACAGTTGATTGATCGCCAGGAGGAGGATGAAGATGGATCCCGCGACGGCCAGGCCGGCGGTGAGAGAGCCCCCGGGCGCACGGTAGGGTCGAACCGCATGCGGACGGGTCCGCCGCAGCTGAATCAGGCACGCCGCCGTTACCAGGAACGCCACGGCGAAGCAGATGCCGGACAGGTTCACGATGGGCGTGATGGCGTTGCGTCCGGCGAAGGCCCCGATCGTCCCGACCGAGCCTACGAACAGAACAGCATGGCCAGGTGAACCATACCGCCCCTGGACGCGGCCGAAGGTCGTGGGGATCAAATGAGCGCGCCCGAGCGCGAAGAGCACCCGGGCGCCGCCGAGGAAGGTGGTGTTCCAGGTCGTGACGAGACCCAGCAACGCGGCGAGGAGCACCACCTTGCCGATCCCCGCGATGGGGAATGCACCTTCGAAGGCTGCTGCAGCAGGAAGATCGGCGTCCAGGAGCTGCTGCCACGGCTGCGTCATGGAGGCTGACAGGATCACGAGACAGTAGAAGACGGCCGCCAGCCCGATGGACAAGAGCACCATCTTGCCGACGACCGCGAGCCGCGTTCCCTCCGAGACCTCCTCCAGCGCCTGAGGAATCACGTTGAACCCGGAAAACCAGAATGGGACCGTCATGAACACCGCGAACATGCCGGCAAGCCCATCGCCGCCCCCCGAGCCGAAGTAGGGCCGTAGATTCGCGGGATCCCCCCACACCAGCCCCGAACCAATAAAGACCAACGACAACCCAAGCAGGACGAACGTCAGGATATCCTGGAGCCGAGCGGCGGATCCACCGCCCCGATAGTTGAACCACGTCAGCAGGCTCATTCCGCCCACGCCGATGACGATGTCCCCCAGGTGGACGGGAGCACCGAGGCTCGTGTACAAAACGGGCCCCTCCAAGGCGGGAAAGAGGGCGGCGACAACCCACCCGATCGATATCGCCTCGAAGGTCGTGACTCCCACATACGCGAGGCCCAACAGCCACCCGACGGCGTACGCGGACCGGACGCCGAAGACCTCGTGGGCGTAGGCCACCTCGCCTCCGGCCACGGGAAGGAGGGTTGCGACCTCGGCGTAGCACAGGCCGATCAACATCATGAGGATGGCGCCCGCGCCGAATGCGAGCATCGCGCCAAGCGGGCCCGCCTGGTCCAGCCATTCTCCCAACACGATCACCCAGCCGACACCGATGATCGCCCCGAAGGCGAGCGTGAAGTACTGGACCGACCCAATCGCCCGCTTGAGAGTTCCGGTGGACTCGGCGACGTTCGCGTCGGGATCTGTGGCCGTGGACTTCATCCGTGCCTACCGTGCTTCCGCTGCGCCGAGCTTGGGATAGCGGGTAGGCGTGTCCGACAGACCCAGAATCTTCCGTGCCTGCGCGGGGGCTGCAACCTCTCGATTCAGCTCGTGCGCGATCCGCACCGCCCGCTCCACCACCTCCCCATTTCCCTTCAGCTTGCGCCCGCGGCTGAAGTATATGTTGTCCTCCAGCCCCACCCGCACATGTCCTCCCATGAGGGTGGCCAGCGTCGTCATCGGCAGCTGGAACGGACCAATCCCGGACATGAGCCACTGCGTGCCGGCCGGGAACTCCCTCACGATCTGGAGCACGTTGTCCACGGTCGGATAGCTCGACGTCTGATAGCCCATCACCGTCTGGATCCAATAGGGTGGCTCGATGAGCTCCAGCCGGGCGAGCTCGTCGATCACCCAGGAGCCGCCAGGCTGATACGTCTCCATTTCCGGCTTGATGCCGCGCTTCTTCATCTCGGTCGCCAACCATTCGATGATGGCATAGGTCCAGGGCAGGCAGGCGTCGATCTCCATCGCTTCCCGAGGATCGGGAAGCGGTGCCTCCCGAGCCTTCAGGTGGAAACGGACCATTTCCGGAGACAGATTGAGCGACGCTATCTCCGGGTTCGCGTCCAGGCAGCTCGCCCGCTCCTCCATGGTCGCATGGTGGCTGGCGCCCGTGGTGTCATTGATGATGATGTCCGGACAGCGTTCCCGGATCCGGCGATTGACCTCAAGCCAGTGCTCGGCCGTCGTGGCGGCCGAGGCCTGCCGGTCTGGGTGACGAGCGTGAACGTGCACCATGGATGCCCCGGCGTCGTACGCCTCGCCGACCGAGTCCGCGATCTCTTCCGGTGTCTCTGGGATCGCTTCGTTGTATTCCTTGCCCTGCAGCCCACCGTTGCACGCCACGCAGATGATCATCGGAGGCATCCCTTCGCGGACGCGCTCCATGAATGCATAGCAGTCCGTATAGTCCCAGGTTTCGGTTATGTCAGGCATGATCCTCGTCCGGTGAACGTGGTTTGAGGGCCGTTCGACGCGACAACGCCCTCCAGGTGGAGGACCGGTTGCTCCGAAGGATGTCCCGCGCTTCGTCGAAGTCGCCGCGCCGTACTGCATCGAGCATAGCCTCGTGCTCCATCGGGGCATTCTGCCACTCGGTGGCCCCGCTCGTGAACCGATCCTCGAACACTCTCGAGAACTCCCAGATTTCGAGACGGCGCACTTGAGAACGGAGGTCGTCCGCCAGGTCACGCACAACGGAGTTGCCGCTGAAGACCGCAAGCAGATGATGGAACCGATCATTGGAGTCGATGCACGTCTCCACATCGCCCCGTTCCGACGCCAGGCGGTACTTCTGGTTTACCGCCTCCAGCTGCTCGAACTCCTCCGGACCGAGGCGAGGGAACGCCAGCTCCCCCGCCAGGACCTCCACGGCGCACAACAGCGGATACCGTTCCAACAGGTCGTCGATGGATGGTTCCGGCACTCGGTAGCCTCGCTGGGGGATCCGCTCCAGGAATCCGTCTCCCGCGAGCCGGGCGAGAGCTTCGCGAATAGGCGTTCGGCTCACGCCCATGGCCGTTGCCAGCTCGCTCTCCCGGACGAAGGCGCGAGCCTTCAACTCACCGTTCAGGATCTTCTCTCGCACGGCATCGTGGACCCTCTCCGAGAGCGTCTCGCCGGTCGACAGCGTTGGCCATGTCGCATCCATGTGTGAAAATCCGCTTGTCAGGGTGTCATGTGCGTGACGGAGGGTCGAGGCTGCTGCGCGTCGTTACCGGGCGGTATTCAAGGATGTGGCGTTTCGCGCTTGAGATGTCGCATCCGCTGGATGAGGACATCCCTCCACCGAGCGATGTCCTTCACAGCCGCACCGTTCTCCATCCGATCGGTATCCTGGGCGAGCCGTGCCAGGAAGGGGTCCTCGAACGCCGGCGTGGGGGCGAGATCTTCCATGATGTCCTGGTAGGTGTCGCGGTAGAGCGTGAAATACTCCTTCACCCCTCCCTTGGCGTTGGTGTTGGCCACGCCGAACGGTCCCAGGAGAGCCCACCGGAGCCCGAGGCCATCTCGTACGACGGCGTCCACCGCGTCGACGGTCGCCACCCCCCGCTCCACCAGCGAAAGGGCCTCGCGGAGCAGGGCCGCCTGGAGGCGGTTGAGAACGAAGCCGGGAACGAAGAAGGCCATGGCGACGGGCGTCTGGCCCAGCTCGGCCAGGAACTGCGTCGTCCGCTCGACCACCTCTGGGTCGGTGGAGGGCCCCGGAAGGACCTCCACACAGGGGATTACGTGGGGAGGGTTGGTCGGATGTGCGACGATGCACCGCCCGGCGCAGGGGAGACCATCCGCGATCGCTGCCATGTCGATTGCCGACGTGCTGCTCGCCAGAATCGTGGATCCCGAGGTCGCCTCGCACAGGGCCGTGAACACGTCTCGCTTGATCTCCAGTCGCTCGGGACAGCTCTCCTGGACGTAGGCGACGCTCGACGCCGCATCCGCGAGCGAGGACGCCCGCACGACCCGACGCTGCTGGTCCGAAGCCTCCGAAGCTGTGAGGGTCCCGTCGGCCACATCCATCGCGAGGCTTCGCTCCACCCATTCGAGGGCGGCACCGAGGCTCAATGGATCGGCATCCCAGACCCGGGTCTCCATGGCCCTGGCAAACACCCGGATCCAGCTTCGGCCCACGACACCGGTGCCGACGACCGCCGCGGATCGTCCAGTCTCCGCGGGCTGCGTTCCTGAGGGAGGGGTCATGTGTCCTTCCGGGAGTTGGTGGGGTGGATTGCTAAATCGTATAGATTATACGTGGACAATTTCTCTCACGCAAAGACCCGCCCTGCAGCTCTCACCGGACGAGCCGGCCTGAAAGGGGATGACGAGAGGACCAGGTCGAACTCGTACCCCAGGCCGATGGAGTCCTGTCGAAGTTGTCTCCGCCTTCAGACCGTGCCGCTGACCCGGGAAGAAGGGCGTGGTGGATCGGTCGAGTACAGATGTCCCCGGGGCACGCGGAGGACCGGCTCGATCGTGAAGACGGGATGATCGGCCTGATCTCGGAGAGGATTGCCTCGCACACCGCGAGGCAGGACGTCACGTAGAAGACCTGGTGGGACTACCAGAACAGCGTGGACGAGTGTGTGGTCGGTGCGCCTTGGATGATCGCCAGCCCTTCCGGCCCGCGAGATCCGCTGCGACGGTCCTAACTCCTCTCGTGTGCAGTCGGTGCTGAACTGAGCCTTCCCGGGCCTCCCGTCACGAATCCAACCAACGATGCCGCCCGATCGCCAGGCTCCTTCACGACGTGGAGTTCAAGTTGGGATTGTTGACCTCCTCGTCGAGCGGGATCGGCAGACAACGCGCGTCCTCGTAGGTGCCACCAAGCCGATAGGCTGAGCCCGGCTCCGGCTCGAGCGGAAGGTCGTAGAAACGAATGTCCCCCATCCGGTGCGAATCCAGGAAGAGCTCGGCACGTCGCTCGTACATGAGCTGGGCCCGGATCTCCGCGGCATCGTCGCTCGTGAACGGGGGCAGATCGACTCCGGGGCGCGTGCGGACGGCGTTGATCGCCACCACGGCTGACGCGTTGTCGCCAGCGGCAAGCTCCGCCTCGGCGATGATCAGCTGCGCCTCCGCCCACGTGGCCACGGGTATCGGCGAGCCAAGCCCAGCGTACTTGTTCTGGACATAGATGTGTACGCCCGAGACCTCACGTCCCGCGTCGATGACCGGGATGCGTGGGTCGTCGCTGTCGCGGAACGAGGGCGAAACCGTGAGGAAGTTCGCCTGGCTGTTGCTGTAGAAGACCCAGTTGATACGCCGGGAGGGTGCCGAGGCCATCCCAGCGTTGAACACGAACCCGGCGGGCACCTGGCTCGCGTGCTGTTCCGCCTCGGACAACCGGCCCATCCGGGCCAGCGCTCGGGCGCTCCCGACATGGGCAAGCCCTGTGAGGTCCGCATCGGCGCCGATCTGCAGCGTCGTGCTGAAGTCGGCGAGCGCCCGCTCGAAGATGCCCTGGGTATCCACGTCGGGGCCGAGATCGAAGGGCGTCGAGCACATCGCCTCGCCAAGCAACAGCGTTGCATATCCGGCGTAGGCGGCAGCCCTCTCCCGGATCAAGTCGGGGTTCTGAACCCGGTCACCCCACTCGTCGACGAGCTGGATGAGGTGCTCGCCCTGGAACCGCGCCGTGTGAAGCGGCTTGTACACGCCTGGCAGCGTACCCTGGTGTGGGGCCGAGCAGGTGCCGTAGGCGTAGGCGGCATCGAAGCCGGAGGTCGGCGTGCGCCGTGCATCGATGGCTCCCCAGGCTTCGCTGCCGCTCGCCGCCTCGAGTTCGTCGGAGAAGTCGGCGCTGAACGCCGAATACATGGAGAAGGCGCATTCGAAATCACCCTGCACGCCCGCCAACAGCGTCAACGCGTTCTCAGGCTGCTCGATCACCTCGGCCTGGATGCGGGAGGGCGCCTCCACGTCCACCAGGCCGTCCAAGACATCGCAGGCGCCCAGGAGAGGGAGCACCAGCGCAGCCGTGAGCGCCAACGCGCGCCGCGAAACACTCTTGGCACCATCGTATCGCTTCGTATGTGGGCTCATCGTTCTTGCTCGGTTCCTTGGCATGGGTTCAAAACGTCAGGTTGATCGTCGTCACGAGCGTGAATGGCAACGGCAGGACTGCCTGGTTCTGGTTGGCGAGCCCGTAGTTCACCGGGGTGAATGCCTCCGGGTCCTGGACCTGGAATGGGTTGGATTTCTGCAGCACCCACAGGTTGCGCGCGGCGACCGTCACAGTGGCCCGGGACCCACCGAACTGGTCGACGAGCGTCTGGGGCAGCGTGTAGCTGGCCGAGAGCTCACGCAGCTTGCCGTAGTCGTTCGCCATGACGAAGCGATCGGTGAAGAGACCCGCTTGCACGCCACACGCCGCGACGTCGACGGGATCGAAGCGCTCGGGGTAGACGTCGATTTCATGCACCCGGTAGATGGCGCATTTGAGCGCCCCATCCACGTTGAAGTAGTGCCCGCCGAGGCGGAAATCGAACGATCCGTGCAAACGAAGGCGGTCGAACAAGGTCAGCGTCGTCGAGAGCGAGCCCTCCTGTTTCGGCGCCGCCTGGCCGAGGAAGACAGCTGGGGCCTGCGAGCAGGACACACCATTCCCACTACCATCGTCGCAGACCACGTTGACGGGATTCCCGTCGGCATCCAGATCCGCGCTGAGGATGCGCGTACCCCAGTATGAGTTGACGGGGTAGCCCGGTGTGTCCCGGTTCGGGATCCAGCCAACGGGGATGTACGGCACATTCGGGAGGTTCAACGCCACCACTTCGTTGGCATTGGTGGTCAGGTTTAACGTCAGGTCCCAGGTCACGTTGTCAGAACGAATCGGTGTGCCCCGGAGTTGCAGCTCCATCCCCGTGTTCTTGACCTCGCCGCCGTTGACCACCTGCGACGAGGGGAAGCCGGTCGAGCCAGCCACGTTGCGTGGGACGATGGCGTCCGTCGTCCGCTGGTTGTAGTAGGTGAAGTCCAGCCCGAGCCGGTCATCGAACAGCCCGGCGTCGAAGCCCATCTCGATCTCCTTGCCCCGCTCCGGACCGAGGTTGGGGTTGCCCACGTAGGTCGGCGTGGCCGCCGGCTTGCCGTCGCCGCCGGTGATGGGCTGGTAGGTCCGAATCGCCGCGAACGCCGCTGGCTGCTGCCCGGACTCGCCATACGCCGCACGCAGTCGAAATTGATTGACGAATCCGAAGTCGAAAAACGGTTCCTCGCTGAGGACCCAGCTCGCGCTGACCTTCGGGTAGGTCACTAGGTCGAAGTTGGCCCCGAAGGCGCTATTGTCGTCTGCCCGGAGCGCGCCGGTGAGAAAGAGCCGGTCCTCCCAGGAGAGCTGCTCCTGGACGTACAGCCCGACCGTCGTTGCCTCGACGAAGTCCTCTGATACCTGGCGCGGCCCCGAGATCCCCGCGATCGTCGTCAGGCCTGGCGCGGGAAACTGGCTGCCTGAGAGCGAAGAACCGGTGCTCAACCGTCGATAGTATTGGAACCCACCGGACGTGCTGCTGGTCAGCTTCTCGGTGACCGGCAGCTTCAGCGTCGCACCGTAGTCGAGCGTTGTATAGGTGGCATCGCCCTCGAAGATGTTCTTGTAGCCGAGCCGGTTCGTGGCGCTGAAGAAGTCCGCGAACTCATCAGGTACGAACGGCACCACGATGGTGTTCTTCTCGTGGGTGAGGTCCAGCCCTACCTCGAGGCGCTGCGTGAAGAAGTCGGTCGGCTGATGCTCGATCCTGAGGCCGCCCGTGACGTGGTCGAAGTCCTGATAGAGATCTTCCGTGGCATCCCGCACGTCCGGCCGGCCGAAGAGGAACCCCAGCGTGTTCGATTCCTTCTGCTGCGGCAGACCGTAGTATCCGGACAGCAGGTAGTTGCCATCGAAGGTGTCGATACGACCACGGGCGATGCTCAGGCTGGTGTTCACATTCAGCGTCTGCGCTGGATGGAAGCCCAGGTTCATTCGACCACTGAATTTCCGCGAGAGATTGCCCGGCAGCACCCCCTGGTCGCGATCGTAGTTCACCGCGGTGTAATACGTGAGATTGTCCCCGCCTCCTGACACATCCGCCCCATAGCCCTGCAGACGTCCGCGCCGGAGGTAGTCGAAGCCAACCTCATGCATCTGGTCGACCGCGTTCCATGTCAGCACTTCGCCGGTCGTCGGGTCCCGCCACATCGTGGTGCCCATCGTCTTCGCTTCGTTCGGGAACCATGACGCACCCTGCCGTAGTCGCAAGTGGACGCGGGGACGGCCTTCATGGCCCCTCTTCGTGATGATCTGGATCACACCCGCACTCGCTTCCGTCCCGTACAGTGTCGCCGCGGCCGGGCCCTTGATCACCTCGATGCGCTCGATCTCATCCGGATTGATATCATCCATCCGCGAGATCACGTCCCCCCCACTCGCGCCTGTTGACGGGCCCGTCGAGAAGGAGTTGTTCACCCGGACCCCATCGACATAGATGAGGGGATTGCCCACGAACTGCATGCTGCTCCGGCCCCGGATCCGAACCCGTGAACCGGCTCCAGCGATTCCCTGTGCCTGCCGCAACGTCACCCCCGGTACCCGTGCCGTCAGCATCTGACTAACGTCAGCCACGGCCGCGAGCTCCGCGATCGGTCCTGCGTCGATTTGAGCCACGGCGTTGCCGAGAGAGCGCTTGGTCTGTTCGCCGGCCGTACCCGTCACTACGAGCTCGTCCAGACTGATCGCCGAGGGTTGAAGCTCGATCCGGATGTCTCGGTCTCCCGTCGATACCGCCTGCGTCGCATCCCGGTAGCCGAGCATCGCCACGCGCAGGGTCACCCGGCTGCCCGTCAATCCGGTGATTCTGAACTGCCCCCGGGAGTCGGTGAGTGTACCCCGCTGCGTCCCCTCGACGACCACCTGTGCCCCGGCAATCGGTTGCAGATTCCCACCGTTGACAACGACGCCTGCCACAACAGGCTCCTGGAGGTCGCCGATGGGCATGACCGCAGGTGGTCCATTCCCGTCGAGTCGCATGGCCATCCGGGGCAATGGGAGAAGCTCGGGGAGCCTCGGCTCGACAGCGGCGGGCATGACCGCCACCTCGCCCTTGAGCTCCCGGTACAGAAGCGGTGTATTTGCCAGCAGCCTCTCCAGCGCCGTTCCGACGGTGGCTTCTTCGCACCTGCACGAGACGAGATGCTCTGCCGGCAGCTTGCTGGGGCTGAAGGCGATTACGACACCGGAGCTGGTGGACAGCTGTCGGAGCGCGACGTCGAGGAAGGCCTCCTGCACCAACAGGTTGGCCGAATAGTCCAAGAGGGGGCGGTAAGCCTGACGCCCAGTGCCCTGAAGGCTGGCGACCTCCTGGCCGAGTACGGGCGTGGCAACGGCGAGAACCAACGCGACCGCCGAAGCCACTGTCCAGGTGCGATGCGACATGCTCCTCACTCCCCTGTTGAGATTCGCTGCTCGGTGAGACGCCGAAGGCAGCTCACTTGCATCCATTCCCTATGTGGGCCGGACGACGATGGAGTCGTCCCGCATGGTGTATTCCGCACCGACTATGGCGCAGAGCACCTCCAGGACCTCGTCCAGCGGCCGGTCGGAGAACCATGCATCCACCGTCGCTTCCATAAGAGCCGAGTCGGCGATGGTGATGGTGGCACTGTAGTGCTGCTCCACTTCGGCCAGGGCGACCCGCAACGGCGTGGATTGGAAGGCGAGGAAATTGCCGGTCCACTGCAGATCCGCCTGGACGTCCTGCACGGACTCCACCGGCAGCGCCGCGCCCCGTGCCACGCCCGTTTCCTGTCCCGCCCGGGCCTCTCTCCGCTGTCCATTCACCGAGACAGCCACATGTCCTTGCACGACCACGACCCGTAGATGCTCCGGTTGCGCCGACAGGTCGAAGCGCGTCCCGAGGACCTCCACGTCACCGCTGTTGGTGTGGATCCGGAATGGGTGGTCCGGATCCGACGCGACCGCGAAATAGCCGCGTCCGGCGAAAGTGACCTCGCGCTTGCCGCCGGCCGTCCGCTTGAGTCGGCTGTCGGGCGCCAAGCGGACCACCGTTCCGTCGTGGAGGCTCACGGTTGCCTTCTGGAAGGGTCCCGTAACGAATTCATCCGCTGTGAAGCTCGACGTCTCGGGGCCCCGGTCTCGGATTTCGGCGAGGCTGATGCCCAGGACTACGAGCCCGGCCGCGGCCAGGGTGCGGAGCCCCCACCGCCGTAACGGCCAGCGCACCGCGTTGCCGGTCCATTGCGATTCGGCGCGGCGAATGAGCTCCGCTGGCTTCGACAACTGCGGCGCCGGTCGGGAAGCTTCACTCTCCGAGCTCGCCGCCAGGATCCGTTCGTAGGCCCGATATTCCTGCTCGTTTTCCGCCCGGGCCCTTCGCCATGCCTCGACGGCCGCGCGCTCACTCTCGCTGCACCGGTTCTTCAAGGCCAGGAAGATCAGCTCGGTATCTATGTTCATCAGCAGTTGGTTCAGGTTGAGGCCTGGTCCGTCACGTTCAGGAGCAAGACGAAAGCACCCAGGCTCTTGTACCTATCGCCCAGGAGCTCAGGTAGCCGTTGGACGGTTGTCGCGGTATCAGGAGGTGTCGATCAGCCCCAGTTGGTCCGGGGGCGCAGGAGTAGGTCGCCTCACCTGCCCCGTCCGACTTCGGTCACGGCCTCGGATCGAACCTTGCTATCGGTCCTCGCTCCGCGAGTCCCGGCGCACCCACGCGTTCCGCGCGGGTCCCCGCGCCTCCCGACCGCCTCGACCTTGCAGGTGTTCCCAAACGCGAAAGGCCTGACCACCAGATCGGTGATCAGGCCTTTCAGCATGGAGGCGGCGGGAGTAAGCTGCGGCGCGCCTCACGGCGCGTCCTCGCTTTCCTCGGCAGGGTCGGTGAGCCCACTCGCCCGCTGAACACGTTGCCTCGCCTACTCCGCCCGACTTCGGTCATGGCCTCGGATCGAACCTCGCTACCAGCGCTCTCGCTTCGCTCGACCGCTGGCGGGTTCGCCTCCCGCCGCCTCGGCCCAACTGGTATTCCCATACCCGAAAGGCCTGACCACCGAATCGGTGATCAGGCCTTTCAGCATGGAGGCGGCGGGAGTAAGCTGCGGCGCGCCTGACGGCGCGTCCTCGCTTTCCTCGGCAGGGTCGGTGGACCTGCTCGCCCGCTGAACGCCTTGCCTCGCCTACTCCGCCCGACTTCGGTCATGGCCTCGGATCGAACCTCGCTACCAGCGCTCTCGCTTCGCTCGACCGCTGGCGGGTTCGCCTCCCGCCGCCTCCACTCGGCATAAACAAAACGGCCCTACCGGGCTGAGCCGGTAGGGCCGAGTGGAGGCGGCGGGAGTCGAACCCGCGTCCGCGAATGGGTCCCTTCGAGCTTCTACGTGCGTAGAGCGTTGGGTGTCTCGCCGCCGGCCGGCCAACGCACAACCGGACCAGGGCCAGTCATCTGAAATCTCACCTGCGGCAGGATGACGCTACCGCGAGGCCAGCCCGACTCATCGTCGTCTGCAGGAGCCGCCTCGGGCGGGCGACTCAGGAGACGGGCACGTAAGGGTTACTTACGCAGCCAGCGCCAGATCAGTGTTGGCAGCTATTGGTTTTCCCGAGGATTTACGAGGTATCGGGACCTCGGCACGCTACTCGAACTTCACCAAACACGTCGAAACCGTGACGCCCCCGTTTTTTCAATCAGCGTTCCATCCTACCCGGCCCCCGGGGCTGGGGTCCGTCCTCCTGAGACCGAGCCAATTCGGAGGCCCGGATCTCGATCAGCCGGCTGCGCCCGCGACCTGAACCTCAGCGGCATCGCGGCGGGCGGCCGACGCCTCCAGATATCCTTCCAGAAGCCCCTCCACGTGTCGCAACGAGGCCACCTGGAAGAGCTCGGCGCGGAGCGCCTTTCCGTTGGGTAGTCCCTTCGTGTACCAGCCGAGATGCTTGCGGAACTCGCGCATGGCCCGGTTCTCGTCGCGCTCGAAGGCGATGGCGTTGCGGGCGTGTCGGAGGCAGATGTGGAACCGCTCTTCGACGGTGGGCGCAGACGGCGCCGGAACGCCGTCCAGGGCGGCCCGGGCCTCCGCGAAGATCCAGGGATTCCCGTGGCTGCCCCGAGCGATCATGATCCCGTCGCAGCCCGTCTCGTCCAGCATGCGGCGCGCATCGGCACCGGTGCGGATGTCGCCGTTACCCACCACGGGCACGTCCAGCGCGTCCGCCACCGCGGCGATCTCGTCCCAGCGGGCCTGACCCGAATACATGTCGGCCCGGGTGCGGGGATGCAGCGTGACCATGCGGGCGCCGGCGTTCTGACAGCGCAGCGCGATGGTCACGGGGTCCCGGGTCTTCTCGTCGAAACCGCTCCGGATCTTGGCGGTCACGGGCAGGGGCGTCGCCTCGTCGACGGCCCGGATGATCGCGTCCACCAGATCCAGATCCCTCAGGCAGCCGCTGCCTCCGTTGCGCTTCACGATCTTCTTGACCGGACAGCCGAAGTTGATGTCCACGAAGTCCGGGCCGAAGGCCTCCGTGACGAAGGCTGCGGCCTCGCCCATGGCCCCGGGATCGGATCCGAAGATCTGCACGCCGATGGGCCGCTCGACTTCGTCGAAGTGGAGGTATTCGAGGGTGCGCTCGTTGCCCCGCACGATGCCCTCGGCGCTGACGAACTCGCTCACCACGACATCGGCACCGAAGTCCCGACAGAGCCGACGGAACGGCGATTCGCTCACACCCGCCTGGGGCGCGAGGAAGAGGGGCGTGCGCCCCTCGAAGAGCCTGTCGATCAGATCGTGAGCCATGGCTTCAAGCTACGATCCTCCAGGTGATGCGTGAAGGTCCAGGGCGTCGGGCGTCACCTTGGGTAATCCCCCGGATTCCAGTATGATAGAAGTTCTGTCATGACACTGAATCGTATCGCATGGACCTCCCGGAGGCCGGCGTATGAAGCTGCGGGAATTCTTCACTGCCGAGGCGGTGAACCTCGACCTCGAATCCGATACCAAGGATGACCTCCTCAAGGAGATGATCTCTCTTCTGGACCTGGACCCCAAGTCCGAGGCCATCCTCTTCAAGACCCTCAAGCGGCGCGAGAACCTGGGCAGCACGGGCATCGGCAAGGGCATCGCCATCCCCCATTGCCGCTCGCTGGTGGTGAACCGGCTCCGTCTCGCCTACGGACGCAAGCCCGACGGTGTGGACTTCAACGCCATCGACGCCCAGCCCGTCCACAATTTCTTCCTCATCGTGGCCCCTCCGCTGGAGGTCTCCAACCAGTACCTGCCGGTGCTGGGGAAGATCGCCCAGTTCGCCAAGGATCCCGACGTTCCCGGACGCCTCCGGGACCTCTCCAGCGCCGACCAGTTTCTCGCGCTGCTGGAAGACAAGGCGTCGTGAACCCAACCCTCACGACCCTCCTGGAAATCCAGGATCTGCGCTCCAAGCTCAGGGAGCTGGAGCAGAATCCAGACCTGGAGGTCGAGGAGTTCCACATCGATCCAGGCGCGGCGCGCGAGCATCTGGCGACCAAGATCGAGGAGTTGGAGCAGGGACTACCGGACGCCGTCCGCCGCCGGTACCAACGGGTGGCATCGAACCTTGAGCGCGTGGTGGTGCCGGTGATCAACGGCGTGTGCTACGGCTGCTTCGTCTCCATCGCTGCGGCCACCGCCGGCGACCAGGACCCCAACACCGAGCTTCGGAGCTGCGAGACCTGCGGCCGGTTCCTCTACATCCTGAGTTGAAGCGACCCGAGAGACGGAACAACGCCGAGGGGCACCGGATGTCACGTCCGGCGCCCCTCGGTCGTTTCACGGCAGGACCATAGCGACGCTACTTGGTCACGATGATCCGGATGTGCTTGCTCTTGCCGTTGACGGTGAGCTGCAGGAAGTAGACGCCGGAAGCCACGGAGCGGCCGTTGGTGTCCTTGCCGTCCCAGAAGGCTTCGTATCGCCCCGGTGACGTGTATTCGAGCCTGCTCAACTCCACTTCGCCGGCGGGATGGTTCAACGCCACCGGCCTGGCGATGGGCTGCTGCAGCAGGTTGTAGATGCGCATGGACACATAGACAGGACCCCCGTCGACGAACAGGTCCTCGTTCAATACGAACGGGATCCGCGTCTCAGGGTTGAACGGATTCGGATAGTTCTGTTCGAGTTGGAATCCGCTCTCCTGACCAGACCGGCCCGCCCCAACTTCCTGAGCGGACAGGTTGGGGACAATGCTCAGGCCGAGCATGGCAAGGAGGACGAACGAGACGCGAGCCAGGCGTCTCATCGGGACCTCCACACAGATTTGGGCTGTGCCGTAGCCGTGATTCGAATTGCGCTCCAGGGCGTTCGTGAACGTGCGGGGCCTGTCGACGGCCCTGTTGTCATGATAGGAAGCCGGGCATCCCGGGGTCAAGAATGACGAGCACGTCCAGGTTCTACTACACGTTGAGACGCGTCGGGCTCCATGGGGGTTGCCCCGGCGTAGCGCCCCACGCTCAAGTCCGGGGCACGGCCCGACCCTCACCCCCCCGTTGGGTCACTCCGGTCCGGTCGAAATACGCCAGAATCGGGAGCAAGTAGCGACGGCTCACGGGGATCACGGACTTGAAGTCCGCGGGCCCCAGCCCCTCCCGACCGCCGAGCTCGGACTTCACCGCCTCCGTGGCCGCAGAAAGCGCAGCGGCCGAAATCCAGAGCCGCCCGTCGAGCGGGACCAGGACGCCCGCGTCCTCGAGGTCGCGCAGCAGAGACCAGAAGGCCGGGTCACCCCGCATGGCGGCGGGGAGATCGTCGACGGACGGGGCCTCCAACCCGGCGTCGCGGTACGCGCGGGCGATCTCGTCCCGTAGCGCGCTCTGGTCGGGTGTGAGGCGGGGCTCGAATCCGCTGCGAGCGACGACCCCGCGGTCCATCTGCAATCGCCCTTCCCCGACCAGCTGCTCCAGGACGGCATCGGCCAGGCCCGCAGCCGCGTCACCCGGGAGCACGTCGCGAAGCTCTTCCACAGGCATGCCCTGGCGGAAGGGCTCGGACTCGTGGAGCGCCTCCACCTGGTCCAGCAGGATCCGGCGCACCTCGTGCGCAGTGGCCGGCCCCACGATCCGTTCCTGCGGCGTCTGGATCGCGCCCTCGGCGAGGAGCGTCACGAGGATTCCGTCCACCACCCCGGGAGCAAAGCCCGACGCCACCGGCATCAATGAGCGTGACACTCCGGCCCAGCCGGCTCGCTCCAGCACGGCGGTCACCACCTCGGCCGCGCCGTCCTGGACGGTCGCCCTGAGACCCTCGACGAGCTCGGCCTCTGCCCGGTGCCGCTTGGGTGGGTGCGTCTCGGCCACCACAGCCCCGCCGATGGTGGTCACGGGCGAATAGGACCGGAGCACCAGCGCCTGCCGCGCCCGCGCCGCGGCCGGGCTCTCCAGGCGGAGCTGGCCCCATCCCGTCTCCCCGGCCCTGAGCGGCTGGTCCCCGAACACCACGGCACGCGCCATGACCTCGGCGGTCCCCAGGTGGACGCGGACGCGCTGATTGTGGGCGAGCTCCCAGGGCGTGTCCTCCAGGAGCCTGAAGCGGACCGTGAGCATCCGGCTCTCCGGCCACGTCTCGTGCGTGGTCAGGGTCTGACCGCGGGTCACGTGCTCCCGGTCCATGACCTCACCCGCCAGGGCCACCGCGACCCGGGAG
This sequence comes from uncultured Gemmatimonadales bacterium, assembly GCA_963809895.1. GTDB lineage: Bacteria > Gemmatimonadota > Gemmatimonadetes > Longimicrobiales > Gaopeijiaceae > Gaopeijia. The sequence goes on from CAWELD010000003.1 coordinate 1,259,012, forward strand.
CCGGCTTCCGCGGCGTCCACGTCCTCGCCGTGGACCTGAAGGCCCCGCACGCGACCCGGCAACTCTCCCGGAACCAGGCGAACCCGTTCGCCGACGGCGAGGCGGCCGGACCAGAGCGTCCCGGTCACCACGGTGCCGGTGCCTCGGACCGTGAAGACCCGGTCCACCGGCAACACGGCCATATCATCGGCCTCGGGCGCCCCAGCGCCCAGCGCCGTCTCCAGAAGCAGCGTTCTGAGCTCGTCCACGCCACGGCCCGTGCGGGCCGAGGTCGGCACCACCGGCGCCTCCGCGTAGGGGGTGTCCTCCAGCGTCTCCCGGACCTCCTCTCGCACGAGCTCGAGCCACTCCGGCTCCACCAGATCCGTCTTGGTGAGGGCCACCACCAGCCGGTCCACCCCGAGCAGGCGCACGATGGCCAGGTGTTCGCGCGTCTGCGGCATCACGCCCTCGTCGGCCGCCACCACCAGGAGCACGACGTCCATACCCGTGGCGCCGGCCAGCATGTTGCGGACGAAGCCCTCGTGCCCGGGCACGTCGACCACCCCGAGGCGGATCTCGTCGCCCGCCAGCTCGGCGAACCCCAGATCGATGGTGATGCCGCGCTCCTTCTCCTCCTTGAGCCGATCGGTGTCCACGCCCGTCAGCGCGCGGACCAGCGCCGTCTTGCCGTGGTCGATGTGGCCGGCGGTGCCCAGGATCAGGCTACGCATCGTCCATGGGGAGGAGGGCTGCGAGGATCCGGAACGTTTCCAGCGGCCGGCTCCCGGCCAGATGGTAGGTGACGAAGTCGCTCAGAAGCTGCAGGTGCGCGCGGGGCCGGGTCAGGGGGTCCGGCACGCTTCCCGCCAGCAGACCGGCGAGTTGCGCGCGGGCACCGGGGCCCACACGGGTGGCGGTGGAGCCTCCGGCGCATGACGCGCAGCGCAGTCCGCCCTGCCCGAAGTCCACGCGGGCCATCTCCTCGTCGTCCAGTGCCCTTCCGCAATCGAGACAGGTCTCGAACGCCGGATGGAAACCCAGGACGCTGACCAACCCCCAGCCCTCTTTCAGGAGCACTCCGACCAGCGCAGCACGCTCGGCCTGCTCCAGGGCATCGAGCGCGTCCGAGGTCACCTGGAACAGGTGTCCGGTGTCGGCCTCCCCTGCATGCCGAAGCACGATCTCCGCCAACACCGACGCCGCCGCCAGACGCACCGGATCGACCCCCAATCCACGCCGAGCACGATCTACGTCAAATTCTTTGAAAGTCTGAAGATCACGGGTTTCCTTCATGTAGAACGTCAGAGATCCGCCGGCGAAGGTCGCCAGGCCGGAGGATCCACGCGCGCCCGAGCGGCGCGCCCCGCGAGCCATGACGCCCACGATGCCGCGGCGGTCCGTCAGGAATCGAAGGACCAGGCTGGTCTCGCTGTAGGGATGGGCCCGGAGCAGGAGCGCCCGGACCGTGAGCAGGCTCACCCGAGCTCCCGGAGTCGCGCCATCAGATCCGCCCGTCTCGCCTCCAGACGCCGCGCCTCTCGGGGCGACAGGCCCTGGCTCGCCAGGGACTGATCCACCTTGGCCACCTCGAGGATGAGACGCTGGCGTGTATCCGCGACCGGCGCCGCGGCCTGTCCCGCGCCCGGCGGGGCCGCCCTCGACGGCCCGGCGACGGACCCCGTGGGCGCACTGGCTCGATTGCGCTGTAGCGCGTAGAGCGCGGCGCCGGCCAACAACAGGGCCAGCAGAACGGCCAGCCACTCCATGGGGATCTGAGTCGGTCCCTTTCCCAGCGTGATCACGATGGCGGTGTCCGCCGGCAGACTGCCCCCGTAGCGGCGATACGTCACCCCGGGCTCCATCTCCACGGACTCCACGCCGGTCAGCCCGGCGATGTCCAGCGATGGCGCCGGCTCACGTACCAGGAGCTCGATCTCGCCGGTGGCCGCCGCCACGGGAATCCGCAGGCTGTCCAGGCTGGCCACCGTGTAGCGCACCACGAACTGTCGCGTGCCCGGAGAGATCGGCGAGCCCACCGACAGGACGCTGCCTACGACCCGGGGTCCGCTGGGGTCACCGCCACCCAACTCCACACTGTGGGCGCTCGGCGGCAGGGGATGGCTCCAGGTGGCGCCGCTGTCCCGAGCCACCAGCGTACGATTCTCCTGGTTCTCGATCTCGAACAGGTCCGTGACCTGCCAGCTTCCGTCGGCACCGGGATCGAAGATCAGGTAGCGCACGCCCACGGGCAGGTTCGCCCCCGACGGGGCCACGGACATGGTGTCGTAGGCCTGGATCGTGTAGACCGAGTCCAGCTGGACCGCCCGGGTGAGCGCCGGGCCGAAATAGAGCACTCCCGCGTGCCGCACCGAGGCGAAATAGATGTCCCCCGCCCCGCTGGGATCCGGCACGCTGGGGAGCCGGAATCGAAACGTTCCGTCGGGCCCGCTCTTCAGGGAGTCCAACTCGCCCGCGCTGTCCGCCGAAACGCGGTGGAGGACCACCATGGTGCCCGCAACCGCCGAATCCCCCAGCAGCACCCGGCCGTTGAGCTCCGGGCGAGCTTCGACCTGGGCTCTCGCCATGGAGGCCCCGGCCAGTGCCGCCACCAGCGCCGGCAGCGCAACCCCGCGAAGGCGTCGTGGAAGTGTCACGGCGTGAAGCGCCCGAAGTCCTCGGGATTGAGCTTGCGCAGGTAGGCTTCGAGCTCCTCGGGTGTCATGCCCCGGGACACCGAAGGGTCCGGCGCCGAGCCAGAGGGCGCCGGGCCCGGGGCCTCTTCAGCCTCGGCGATCTCCAGCGCCACCCGATCGAGAAGCTCCTCCTCCGTGAAGATACCCGCGTCGGTGCGTAGTGCCACGGCGATGGAATCCGAAGGCCGGGCATCGACGGTCAGGACCTCGTCACCCCTGTGGATCACCAGCTCGGCGTAGTAGGTGTTCTCTTCGACGCGCGTGATGACGATGCGCTCCAGCTTACCCCCGAGCGTCTTCAGGACCGACACCAGCAGGTCGTGGGTGAGGGGCCTGGCGAACTCGGCTTCGGCGAGCTCCATGGCGATGGCGCTGGCCTCGGCGGCGCCGATCCAGATCGGCAGGATCCGTTCCCCCTCCAACTCCCGCAGCACCACGACGGGGGTGTCGTTGGAGCGGTCCATTCCCAGGCTCTGCACCCTGACTTCGACCAGCACGACGGACACGCCTCCCTTTGAGGACCAGGCGAACACGGGCTCGCCTGCTCAGTACTCCCCACCGGACGGCGAGTTCGGCCGATTCACAGTCCCAGCGCCGTTCGGAGCTCGTCGGCGCGATCGGTCCGCTCCCACGTGAAGAGCGTAACCGTATGACCGTGGCTCTCCACCGTCTCCACCTCACGACCGAAGTGCCCGTACGCCGCCGTGGGCGTGTAGATCGGGCGACGGAGGGAGAGCGCCTCGATGAGGTGGGCCGGGCTGAAGTCGAAGACCTCCGTCACGGCCGTTGCGATGGCGTCGTCCTCCACCACCCCGGTGCCGAACGTATCCACGTGGATCGACACGGGCGCCACCACGCCGATGGCGTACGCGAGCTGGATCTCACAGCGGCGGGCGGCGCCGGAAGCCACCACGTTCTTGGCCGCCCAGCGCGCGGCGTAGGCAGCCGAGCGATCCACCTTCGTGGGGTCCTTGCCGGAAAAGGCCCCGCCGCCGTGGCGGCCCATGCCGCCGTACGTGTCGACGATGATCTTGCGGCCCGTGAGGCCGGCATCGCCGTGGGGCCCGCCGATCTCGAATCGGCCGGTGGGGTTGATGTGGAAGGTGCAGCGGTCGGGATCGAAGATATCCTCGGGCAGCACCGGGGTGATGACGTGCCGGCGGATCTCCTCGTGAATGGTGGCCTGCGACACGTCTGCGTCGTGCTGCGTGCTCACCACCACCGTGTGCACGCGGACGGGCCGGTCGTCCTCGTACTCCAGCGTCACCTGGGCCTTCCCGTCCGGGCGGAGCCAGCCGAGCTCTTCCGATTTCCGGAGCTCCGCGAGACGCCGGGCGATGCGGTGCGCGAACAGGATCGGCGCCGGCATCAGCTCGGGAGTCTCGTCGGCGGCGTAGCCGAACATCATGCCCTGATCCCCCGCCCCGCCGGTGTTCACACCCATGGCGATGTCGGGCGACTGCTTGTCGATGGTGGAGAGAACCGCGCACGTGGCGGCGTCCATGCCGAACGCACCGTCGGTATAGCCGATCTGCCGAAGGGTCTTGCGCACCACTTCCGAGATGTCGACCCAGGCCTCGGTGGTGATTTCGCCGGCGACCATGGCCAACCCCGTGGTCACCAGCGTCTCGCAGGCGACGCGGGAGGTCTCGTCGGCGGCCAGGAGGTGGTCCAGAACGGCATCGGAGATCTGGTCCGCGATCTTGTCCGGATGGCCTTCGGTCACGGACTCTGAAGTGAACAGTCGCTTGCTCATGCAGAAGTTCCGAATTGGGTGCGAGAGATCGGCCGTCAGGCGCTGCCTGCCAGGAAGAACGACCGTGAGAAGCTACCGGCGCACGCCGGCAGGGGGAAGGTCGCTCGAAGCTCCCTACCGGCGCAGCGACAGGCTCCAACGGCCCTGGTACGCCTCCAGGTCCACGCTGTCCCCGATGCCCTCGGCCAGGGACACCATCACGTCGCGCGGGGTGGGCGCCGCCAGGGCCTTGCGAGCAGCCTTGTGGGCATCCTCCACACGCATCTCCCGGATCACCTTCTTGAGCTCGGGAAGCGCCGGCCACGCCGCCGACAACGCCATGATGTCCAACCCCAGCAGAAGGAAGGCGCCCAGGGCGGTGGCCGCCATCTCGCCGCACACGCTCACTTCGATGCCGGCGGCGCGCGCCACCCGGCTCACCGAATGGAGCTGCCGCACCACCGCTGGATGGAACGGATTGTACAGGTGCGCCAGTCGCGCATTGGTGCGATCCACGGCCAGGGTGTACTGGACCAGGTCGTTGGTGCCGATGGAGAAGAAGTCGGAGTGGCGAGCGAGCTCCGCCGCGTCCAACGCGGCGGCGGGTGTCTCGATCATCACACCGAGCTTGTAGCCCGAGTTGTACGGGATCCCGTCGCGCCGGAGCTTCGCCTCTTCTTCTTCCAGAAGCTCCCGCACCCGCACGATCTCGTCCACGTCGTTCACCAGGGGGACCATGATGCGCACGTCCCCGTGGGCGGACGCCCGCAGGATCGCCCGCAACTGAACCCGGAACAGCTCGGGCTCCTCCAGCAGCACGCGCACCGCGCGCCATCCCAGGAAGGGATTCTCCTCGGCCGGCATGTGGAGGAACACCGGAAACTTGTCCCCGCCGAGATCGAAGAGACGGATGTAGACGGCGCAGCCCTGGAAGGTCTCCGCCACCATTCGGTACGCCTGGTACTGCTCCTCCTCGTCCGGCATGGCCGCCCGACCCATGACCAGGAACTCGGTGCGGAAGAGCCCGACGCCGTCGGCGCCGTGCCGCCGCGCGCTGGGGGCCTCCACCGGCAGGTCCAGATTGGCCCTGAGCGCCACCGGTTGTCCGTCTTCGGTGATCGCTTCCAGGCGCGCGATGGCCTCGACCTCCTCCTCCCACAGGCGAATCCGGCTGCGTCGCTCTTCGAACACCCGCTTGTCCCGCTCGTCGGGGTCCAGCACCACCCGGCCGATGCGGCCGTCGACGATGGCCTCCTGACCGTTCTTGGCCCGCCGCGAGATGTCCCCCAGCCCGACCACCGCCGGGATCTCGAGGGAGCGGGCGAGGATGGCCCAGTGCGAGGTGCGGGTGCCCTGGTCCGTGGCCACGGCCCTGACCCTGCCTTCCTCCAGGTGGATGGTCAGCGAGGGTGTCAGGTTGCGGGCAACGATGATGGTCTCCTCGTTGCCGTCTTCCAGGGCCCAGGGATCCGCGAGATCCAGGAGCCGGTGCAGGAGCCGGACCTGGAGATCCTCGAGGTCGTTGAGGCGATCCAGCACCATGGGATGCGACGTCCGGCTCCACTGGGCCTGGAGCTCCAGCATGCGCCAATCGAAGGCCCGCGCGGCGATCAAGCGGTTCTCCCGGATGTAGCGCACCGTGCCGTCCACGAGCTCCACGTCCTCCAGCATGAGGACCTGGGGGTCGAAGATGCGGGCCTCCACGGGCCCGAGCCGCTTCTCGGTGCGCGCCTTCAGATCCAGGAGCCGCTCCCGGGCCCACTGACGGGCCTCGTGGAAGCGCTGGATCTCCCGCTCCACCTGTGCCGGCTCCACCATCTCGTGGGGCACGTCCGGAACGCCCCAGTCGACCACGCGCACGTGGCCCCAGGCGATTCCTTCCGAAGCCGGGAAACCGTCCAGCACGGTCGACGCCCCCATCACTCCTCGAAACCTCGCTGCACCAGCCCGCTGAGCGCCTCCACCGCCTCGGGAGCGTCGGCTCCGTCGGCCCGGATGATCAGCCTGCTGCCGCACTCCGCCGCCAGCATGAGCACGCCCATGATGCTCTTGCCGTTGACCTCCAGTCCTTCCTTCTCCACGCGGATCTCCGAGCGGAAGCGCCCGGCGAGCTTCACGAACTCGCTGGCGGGCCGCGCGTGCAACCCGGCGCGGTTCACGATCTCCACGGTGCTCTCGTGCACCGGTCGTCCGTTGGCTTGGCTCATGACACCAGGTCCGGCACGAGGATGAGTCCCACGGAAAATACCACGACCAGGGCCGTCGGCCGCCAGGCCCGGGTGCCCAGCCCGAGGCCGGCCAGCAGGGCGAGCACCGCCCCGCCGGTCCAGGGCCAGGGCGCCCCAGCCAGCCCCTCCTGCCCCGTGAGCAAGAGGCCGGCCAGGAGGCCAGCGAGGACCACGAGCACGCGCTCCGCGCGGCGGGCACGCCCGGCCAACCCCGCGGTGCGGAGCCGGGAGGCCATGTGGGCCCCTTCGTTCAGGCCCGTCCGGAAGGCCCACAACCGCAACGCCAGATGGCCGCCGTTGTACACCAGCAAGAACAGGCCCACGCCGATCCACCACCCCACGCCCAGCTCCAGGAGGACAAGGGCCAGGAGCGCGGCCAGGGGCAGCCAGGTGGCCCACACGACCTTGTCGCCGAGGGCGCCGAGCGGCCCACCCACCGCGGCCCGGAAGCGCCGGATCGTGGTCTCGTCCGCACGGTCCTCTTCCAGGCGAACGAGGCTCCCCAGAGCGAGCTCGGCGAGGTAGGGATGGGCGTTGAAGTGCCCGGCGTGGCGGTCCACCGCGCGCTCGAAATCGGCGTCGTCGCGATGAAGGTACCTCAGGAGCGGCATGAGGGCGAAGGCCATCCCGGTGCCGATCATGGTCCGATAGTTCCACGATCCCTGGATCAGGAAGCTCCGCGCCAGAACACGGATCGAGAGTCCGGGAGGCACACGCGTCATCGTAGCATCACGCCCGCCAGGAGCCCCGCGCCGAGCCCCAGGCCGAAGAGGAGAAGGCGCCGTGACTGCGGAGCCTCGCCTCGCACCAGAATCCCCAGCGACACGAAGCCCCCCAGCAGCAGCAGGGCCCGGGTTTCCGGAACACCCAGGGGCCAGCCCGGGGCAAGGTGCGGCGCCAGCAGGGCTCCGAGCGCGAGCCCCACCGCCGTCATGACGCAGCCCCTCAATCCGTCCAGGCCCAGCGACAGCAGGTGGGCGCGGACCACGCGCCGCGCCGTGACCGGGTCCTCGCCCGGTACGGGGACGAGGCGAGCCGTCACGCGCCGCTGCAGGGATTGGCTGAGTGAGCACACCTGGCCCCACACCAATCCCCCGGCCACACCCAGCGCGAGCCCCTCGGAGCCTCCGATGGCCGCCGCCACCGCCGCGCCCACCACGGTGGCTGGACCGGGCTCGGGAAAGCGCGCGCCTCCGGTGGGTACCGCCACCAGGAGATAGAGCTCCAGGACGGCCCCCACCGCCCCGCCCGCCACCGGATTGCCGGCCACCCAGCCTGCGACCAGACCCGCCACCAGGGGCCGGGAGACCATGAACTGCCCCACGGTGACCCCGTCCATGGCCACGATCCCTCCGAGGAGGATCAGGACCAGCGTGGTGGCGCTCACGAGCTCAGGAGCGCATCGAGTCCCACGCGTGTGCTGTCGGGCAGCTCCCGCCCCATGACGCGCACCCCCAGCTCGGCCAGGCGTCGAAGGTCGTCGCGCTCGGCCTCGCCCAGGTGCAGATACGAGCGCACCGCCGTGCGACCCGGGGCGTGGTGAATCCCGCCGAGGTTGACCTCCTCGCCCTCGAGCCCGCCCCCCTCGGCCAACTCGACCATGCCGGCCAGTCGGCGGGTGAGGAGGACCGTGCGCACCGGGTCCCGGCGCCACTCGTCCAGTCGCCCCCGGGCCTCTGCGATGGTGGCGAACTCGGCCTCGGCGTCCTCGCCCAGGGTCAGCTGGTAGAGCTCCTGCTCCCAGTCACTGTGGGCCAACTCGTCGTCCGCGACGACGTAGCGCGCCGGATGGAGACGACTACCCCACCCCACCACGACCTGGCCGTGGAGGAGACGCTCGTCAACGCGATACAGGACGATCGGCATCGGTGGTGGGAGAGGTCAGAAGGCGCACACCGTCCCGGCCCTTGGTGACCAGCCGCTGGGCGAGCTCGTCCAGGTCGAGGGTGCGGTGGAAGACGAAGTCGAGGAGCATGGGCAGATTGACGCCCGTGATGACGGCGACGCGCCGACGGTCGCGACACGAGAGCCTCGCCGCAAGGGTGCAACTGCCGGCGCCCAGGTCCGTCAGCACCACCGTGGGGTCGTCGTCGAGCATTGCCAGGATCTCGGCGCGCAGCTCCTCGGGCCCCTTCCCCTCGTTGGAGACGGGCACGAGCGCGTCGTCTTCGGCGCCGGAGATGCGGCGCACGGCGTCGACCATCCCCTGGGCCATGGCACCGTGGGTCACCAAGATGCCCCGCACCGGCACGCCCTCACTCATAGTCCTGCTCCAGGTATTCCTCCACGGGCCGCATGGCATCGCGCAGATGCCGGTCGAAGGTGCCCGCGGCGTCCACCCCCGAATAACGGAGCAGGTGGTTCATGGCCACGACCTCGGAGATCACCGTGATGTTCTTGCCGGGATTCAGCGGAACCGTCACGCGAGGAATCTCCACCCCCAGGATGTCGGCGGAGTCCTCGTCCAGCCCCGTCCTGGTGTACTCGCCGGCCTCCTCCCAGTGCTCGAGCTGCACCACCACCTCGATGCGCTTCTGCTGGCGGATGGCCCGAATCCCGAACATCGCACGGATGTCGATGATGCCGATGCCCCGGATCTCCATGTGGTGGCGCTGCAGCGGGTGACCCTTGCCGATGAGGACGTCGTTGCCTCGACGGTTGACCAGCACCAGGTCGTCGGCGACGAGTCGATGTCCGCGCTCGACGAGATCGAGGACGCATTCGCTCTTCCCCACCCCGGACTTGCCCACGAACAGGAGCCCCACGCCGTACACGTCCGCCAGCGATCCGTGCAACGTCGTGGCCGGCGCCAGCACGGCCTCCAGATAGGGTTTGACGCGCCGGTAGAACTCCTTGGTGCTGAGCTGTGAGCGCAGCACCGGAACGCCCTGGGCGTTGGCGAGCTCCGCGAAGACCGCCGGAACCTCCTGCCCCTTCGTCACGAACACCGCCGGGATCTCGAACTGGAAGAGCCCGGCCAATCTGGCCTCCGTGTCCTCCTCGGACAGCGAGGCCAGATAGGTCATCTCCGTTTCGCCGAATACCTGCATGCGGCCGCCGGGAAAGCGGCGCGTGTAGCCGGCCAGGGCGAGCCCCGGCGACGAGATGTCGGCGTCCGCGACCGCGCGGTCCAACCCTGCCTCGCCCGTCACCACCTCGAGCTGCAGCGACGCCCCCTTGGTGTCCAGGACGTCGCGCACGGTAATGATACGATCGCCGAAGGTGGTGGGGCCCGGGGTGGACATGGTCGGCGGGGGCTACTCGCCCGCCAGCTCCTCGGCGAGGGAGGGCGCCTGGTGATCGCGCACCTGAGAGCGGCGACGACGCAGGATCTTGCGCAGCCGGTCCACGAGTTGGTCCACGGCACCCGGAAAGTCCGAGCCCTCCCCGTGGGCCACCACCGGGTCGTCGCGATCGATGGACAGGATGGCTTCGACCTTACGCTGATGTCGCTCTTCCTCGAACACCACGTCCGCGGCCGAAACCCGCGGATCGTACTTCTGCAATTTGAGAACGAGTGCCTCGGTACGATCCCGAAGCGCGTCGGAGATCTCACAGCGTCGTGCCGTGATCTGGACTCTCATGGAGCCTCCAAGAGGGAACGGAAGGGTCATATCAAAGCTAGTTTCGGGAGGGTGCCTCGGCTACCCGGTTCCGCAGCATCGCCTCGACCCGCCGCGCCGACGACTCCCAGGTGAACCCCTCCGCAAAGGCGCGGGCGGCATCTCCCATGCGGCTTCGCAGATCCGGGTCGCGGAGCAGCGCCTCCAACCTGTCCGCCAGCGCCTCCACGTCGCCATGAGGGACGAGGAACCCGGTCTGTCCGTCCACCACCGAGTCGCGCAGACCCTCCGAGTCGCTGGCGACGGTAGGCGTGCCGCGGGCGGCGGCTTCGAGGTTGGTGATGCCCCAGCCCTCCTTGGGCGAGGTGAGAACGTGTACCCAGCTGCGGCCCAACAACTCCTCCTTGTCGGCCTCGGACACGAAGCCCAGGAACTCCACGGCGTCCTCGATCCCCAGTCGGCTCACCAGGGCGCGCAGGCGGCCCGCGTCGTGACCCTTCCCGGCCACGCGCAGGTGGACCTGGAGGCCCCGGGCCCTGATGCGGGCGACGGCGCGCAGCACGAGGTCCACCCGCTTGTAGCGCTGCAAGCGGCCCAGATAGAGGACGGTCGGATCCGGGAACCGTCGCTCGGGGGGAGGCGACGCCAGCAGCCCGGGCGCCACGCCGTTGGGGATGACCTCGATATCCCCGGCTCGCAGGCCCCGCCTCGCCAGGTCGCGACGCGTGCTCTCGGACACCGCGATGGTCGGCAGGCCCCGATACAGAGGCGGGATGGTCAGCTCCAGGAGCCACGTGGCGAGGGCGATGGGGAACGCCGCTTCCTGGAAGGCCACACGCCCGAAGAGGTGGTGCACCAGCGGCACCACCGGCGCCAGCCCCCAGCGCGGCGTGAAGAGGGGGACCTTGTTGAGATCCTCCACCAGTACGTCGAAGGGGGGCTCGGCGAGTCGGCCACGGGCATACGAGCGCGCCTGCAGAAAGAAGGTGTGGCGCCCGCCCACCCGATGCACCTCGATCCCGTCGAGACGCGCCCTCCGCGGAAGACCGGGCGCCCCCGAGCAGAGGAGGGCGACCTCGTGTCCCCACCCTGCCAGTCGACCGAAGATCTCGTGCAGGTGGGTCTCCGCACCCCCGGCGCGAGGATTGTCACGGTCCTGCCAGTTCACGACGAGGATGCGCAAGAGCGGCTCCTAACCCAGCTCCGCCATCGCGCGCTTGTACAGGGCGTCCAGCACGCCGTTGACGAAGCGGGGAGACTCGTCGCCACCGTACGCCTCGGCCAGGCGCACGGCCTCCTGAAGCGAGACCTTGGGGGGCACGTCCTCCATGAAGAGGATCTCGGCAGCTGCGATGCGGAGCAGCCCGCGGTCGATGACCGACAGGCGGTCCAGTCTCCAGTTGTCCAGCGCGTCCTGGACGCGCGCGTCGATCTCCTGGAGGTGGGTGTCCACCGTGTCGAGGAGCGCCCGCACGTAGGGCAGTCGCCTGGGTGAGATCCTCCGGGTCGCCATGGTCTCGACCAGCGCATCGCGCAGGTTTCGGCCACCGCTGCTGAGCTCCCAGCGGTAGAGGATCTGCAGCGCCCACGCCCGTGCGCGGCTGCGATCGATGCGTTCCCGGTGCGACGCGAAGCCCGTCATGGAATCTCCCGGTAGAGCAGCGCCATCTCCAGCGCCGCCAGCGCTGCTTCGCGGCCCTTGTCCTGTCCCTTGGGATCGGCCCGTTCCAACGCCTGCTCCTCGGTGTCCGTGGTGAGCACGCCCAGGATGACCGGCACTCCGAACTCCCGCGCCACGGCCCCCAGGCCCCGGGCGGCCTCGCCCGCCACGAAATCGAAGTGCGGTGTCTCGCCGCGGATCACACATCCCAGGGCCACGATGGCGTCGTGCCGACCGGCCCGGGCCAATCGCCCCGCGACCTGCGGAAGCTCCCACGCGCCGGGCACCCGGACCACCTCCACGTCGTCGTCCGCCACGCCGTGCTCCCGGAGCCCCGCCAGACACCGGTCCAGGAGCCGCCCGGTCACGTGCCCGTGAAAGCGGGCCGCGACCACGGCCAGCCGCAGGCCTTCTCCGTCCATCCGGCCCTCGAGGACGTCCGTGTACGAGCCGCCACCGCTCACAGCATGTGTCCCAGCTTGGCGCGCTTGGTCTCCAGGTAGCGCTCGTTGTGCGTACCGGGCTCCACCCGGAGGGGCTCGCGACCGGTGATCTCCAGGTCGTAGCCGTCGAGGCCCACGATCTTGCGCGGATTGTTGGTCAGGATCCGGATCGTGCGCAGCCCCAGGTCCAGGAGGATCTGCGCCCCGATGCCGTAATCCCTCAGGTCCGGCTTGAACCCCAGGGTCTCGTTGGCCTGCACCGTGTCCTGGCCCTCGTCCTGGAGCGCGTACGCGCGGATCTTGTTGCCCAGCCCGATGCCCCGGCCCTCCTGGCGCAGGTAGACCAGGGCGCCCTGCTCTTCGCGGGCGATGCGCTGCAGGGCCAGGTCGAGCTGCTCCCCGCAGTCACAGCGCATGGAGCCGAAGACGTCGCCGGTGAGGCACTCGGAATGCATGCGCACGAGCACGTTCTCCTGGCCCGCGATCTCTCCCCGGATCAGCGCCAGGTGCTCCCGGCCGTCGATGATGCTCGTGTACGCGATGACGCGGAAGTCACCGAAGCGGGTGGGGAGCTCCGCCTCGGCGATGCGCTTCACCAGCCGCTCGTGGGCCAGACGATACGCCACCAGCTGCGCCACCGTGATGAACCGGAGCCCGTGCTCCCGGGCGAAGACCTCGAGCTCGGGACGGCGCGCCATGGTGCCGTCGTCCTTGAGGATCTCGCAGATGACACCGGCAGGCTTGAAGCCCGCCAGGCGCGCCAGGTCCACGGCCGCCTCGGTCTGGCCGACCCGCCGCAGCACTCCGCCCCGCTTGGCCCGCAGCGGGAAGATGTGCCCGGGCCGGCGCAGGTCTTCGGGCGTCGTCGCCTCGTCCACCAGGACGCGGATGGTCTCGGCGCGGTCGTGGGCGCTGATTCCCGTGGTGACGCCGAAGCGCACGTGTGCGTCCACGGAGATGGTGAAGGCGGTGCCCTGGGGGTCGGTGTTGTGCTCGATCATGGGCGGGAGATCGAGCTCGTCGGCCCGCTCCGGACTCAGGGCGGCGCAGATCAGGCCCCGCCCGTGCTTCGTCATGAAGTTGATGATGTCCGGGGTCACCGCTTCGGCGGCGCACACCAGGTCACCTTCGTTCTCCCGGTCTTCGTCGTCGGCCACGATGACCATACGGCCCCGGCGGATGTCTTCCAGGGCGTCTTCGACGCGATCGAAGGGCATGAAACGCTCGTCCTCTCTCGGCATCAGGTCCCGGCCCCGGGATTCCCCGAGGCTCGGGCTGCGAGAATCCTACCCACGTACTTTCCCAGCAGGTCCCCTTCCACGTTCACCGCGTCACCGGGCTGCAGGTCGCTGAAGTTCGTGTGCGTCCAGGTGTGGGGGATGATGGCGACCTGGACCAGCCCCGGTTCCGGAAGGTGGTTGACGGTCAGGCTGACCCCGTTGAGCGCGATGGACCCGTGCAGGATGGTGAGCTCGTCCACGTCACGGGGGATACGAAAGGTCAGGAAGCGGGTCTCACCCAGGTCCTCCAGCGACTCCAGGCGGCCCAGGCCGTCGACGTGGCCCTGCACCATGTGGCCGTCGAGACGGTCCCCGAGGGCGAGAGCACGCTCCAGGTTCACCCGCGCGCCCGGCGCGTAGCGGGATGCCACCGTCCGCGAGAGGGTGGACAGCACGACATCCACCTCGAACCCCCGGGAGTCCACCGCCACCGGTGTCAGGCACGCACCGTCCACGGCCACCGACTGGCCCGGCGTGAGGTCGTCGAGAATGGTCCCGGGCGCCTCGATGCGTATGCGCCGCGCGCCATCCAGGTCGTCCACGCGGGCCACGGTCCCCGTGGCTTCGACGATTCCTGTGAACATCAGGCTTCCTCCGGCCGGTCGAAGACCAGCATGGTGTCCTCACCCAGACGGCGAGGCTCACCGGTGAGAGACCAGCCCACACCGCCCGGCGTGCCGGCCAGCCCGGGAAAGGCCTCCACGCCCCCCGCGCCCAGGAGCCGCGGCGCCAGGAGCACAATCAGCCGACGTGCGAGCCCCGACCGCAGGAAGGCCGATGCCGTCTGCCCGCCTCCCTCGCAGAGAAGCGAGCGCAGGCCCGCCTCCCAGGTCACCCCGAGAACGGCGTCGAGGTCCACGCCCTCACCCCCTTCCGCCGGCGGCACGGGATGCACCACGGCACCAGCCGCCTCCAGTCGCTCCAACTCGCTCTCCGACGTGTCGTGGCGCACGAAGACCCACACCGGGGGTGCGTCGCGGTCCCGGAGCATGCGCGCGTCGGACCCGAGGCGCGCACGCCCGTCGAGCACGATACGCACCGGATGGCGACGCATGGCGACATCCTCCCGGACGGTGAGCAGAGGGTCGTCCACCACCGCGGTCGTGCCCCCCACCACGAGCCCGTCGAACCCCGCCCTCAGCCGGTGCACCTCGCGTCGGGCCTCGCCGCCCGTGAGGAGGGTGCGCCGACCCGGCGCTTCGGCCAGGCGGGCATCCAGAGAGATCGCCAGCTTCACCGCCACGAACGGGGTCTGGCGTCCATGCACGTGGAAGAACGCGGGATTCTCACGCCAGGCGTCCGCCACCGTCAGCGCGGGACCCACCACCTCCAACCCCGCGGCGCGCAGCACCTCCCCTCCCCCGCCCGACTCCGCGCCGGGATCCGCCGCCCCGTAGACGACGCGCACGATGCCCGCCTGCCGGAGCGCCGCGGTACAGGCCGGCGTCTTGCCCTCGTGGCGGCACGGCTCGAGGCTCACGTAGGCCGTCGCGCCCCGGGCCCGGTCGCCGGCCTGCTCCAGCGCCCGCACCTCGGCGTGGGGGCCCCCGAACACCTCGTGCCAGCCCTCGGCGATGGTCTCGCCGTCCCGGACCAGCACACAGCCCACCATGGGATTCGGCTGCACCTTGCCCCAACCCCTGCGTCCCAGCTCCACGGCGCGCTGGAGGTAGCGGCGGTCCTCGGTGCCCAGGGGCTGACGCATCGCGGGGCGTCAGAAGATGGCGCGGAACGAAAGGGAGCCGAAGATGGATCCTCCCGAGGGATCGTAGTCCCCCGAGAAGCCATCCGGGCGCGCGTCGTAGCCGGTGGCGAATCCCCCCTCGGCCGTGGCCTGGAAGACCAGCCAGGTGCGCGTCAGAGCCCCGAAGACGAGGATGCGGTCGTCCCGCGCGCCGTCGTACTCCACGACCCGGACGGGGCCGGTGCTGGTCCCGAAGGTCCGCAGGCTGCCGTGGCCGTCCACGCGCTCCCAACCCATCCCCGCCAGGACGCCGAGCGCCAGGAATTCCTTGCCCACCGTGGCGCGCACCGAGGTCACCTTCAGACCTTCCACGGCCACCCCCGCGTCGCCCTCGTCACCGAAGTCGAAGCCGCCTCCGTGGCGGCGCGCCAGCGACAGGGTCACAGCGGGTAGCGTGAAGGACTCCCGGAGGATGCCCACGCGGGCCCCGTAGCCCCAGGCGCTGGTGGCGCCGTCGAAGCCGCTGCCGCCGGGGAGGAAGGCCACACCCCAGGTGCCCAGGAGGTCCACGGACAGGAATCCGCCCACCGTCGGCGCCAGGTGGAAGCCGTCGAACAGGCCCAGCGCCGCCTCGGCCTGAAGCGACGGCACCCAGTCGCCTTCGGAACCCGACAGGGCGCTCCCAGCGGCGGCGGGGTGATCGAACTGGACGAGGCCGAGGCGGCCCGCCAAGGCCCAGCGGGGCGTGGAGCCGAATCGGTGTCCGAGCGTCGAGGGCGAGCCTGGCAGCTCGCTGCCGCCACTGAGGGCCAGCGCCACCCCGCCCTGGAGCGCCGCCACGGCCAGCGCGCCCTGCAGACAGGTCGCTTCGGACGCGTCAGTGGCGGCCGCGCAGCGGGTCCGGATGCGATCCCGGGACTGGCCCCGTACCGGGACCGCCTGTGAAGCCAGCAGCGTCAGGGCGACGGCCGCCCCCCGCCGCGCGAGGATCAATCGTCCCATCGCACACCGTCTCCCGGCTCCACGGAGCCCATTACCCACGGCTTCTCGCCCTCCTGCCGGAGGGCCCGACTCACTTCGTCCACGCGCTCCGCCGGCACCACCACGACCATCCCCACGCCCATGTTGAAGACCCGGTACATCTCGTCGCGTTCGACGCCGCCGGCCCGACCCAGGACGCGGAAGACCGGCGGTGGCGTCCAACTCCCCCGATCGACGCGCGCTCCCAGACCCGGAGGCAGAACGCGCGGGAGATTCCCCGGAACGCCGCCTCCGGTGATGTGGGCCAGGCCCCGGACGCGACCGGCATCCAGCAGCGGCGTCAGCGGGGTCAGGTAGCTGCGATGCACGTCCAGCAGCACGTCGCCCACCGAGCGCTCCAGCTCCGGAAACTCGTCGTCGACACGCAACCCCATGTGATCGAACACGATCCGGCGCGCCAGCGTGTATCCGTTGGTGTGCAGCCCGTTCGAGGCGAGGCCGAGGAGCACGTCGCCGTCCTGGATCCGGCTCCCGTCCAGAATCCGCCCCCGAGGGACGAGTCCAACGATGAAGCCGGCCAGGTCGTACTCGTCGTCAGCGTAGAAATCGGGCATCTGAGCGGTCTCGCCCCCCAGGAGCGCGCATCCGTTCTCGCGGCAAGCCAGGGCCACGCCCGTGACCACCTCGGTGACCACCGACTCGTCCATGGCGCCCGTCGCCAGATAATCCAGGAAGAACAGGGGCCGCGCCCCCTGAACCAGGATGTCGTTGACGCAGTGGTTGACCAGGTCCTGCCCCACGCTGCGGTGCCGCCCTGCGAGGAAGGCCACCTTGAGCTTGGTGCCCACGCCGTCGGCGCTGGAGACCAGCACGGGGTCGGGCTCGTCGCCGGGCACGGCGTAGAGACCGCCGAACAGCCCCAGCTCCGAGAGCGTGTGCTCGTCGCGCGTCGAGGCGACGAGCTCCTTCAAGCGCTCCTTGGCCCGCTCGGCCGCATCGAGGTCGACACCGGCGTCTCGATAGCTCATGTGCGTGTCAGCCACGGCCGTTCTCTCCGATCTCGTGCTCGAACGAAGTCATGTCCCGGAATTCCTCGACGCGCTCGGCCACCTCCAGGGGCGACAGCTCCCGGAAGCGGTCCACGCTGAAGCGCTCCACCGCGTAGGAGCCCGTGGCGGATCCGTAGACCATGGCGCGACGCAGCGCCTCCCGGTCGTGGTCCGACTCGCCGGCCAGGCATCCCAGGAAACCGCCGGCGAAGGCGTCGCCCGCACCGGTGGGGTCGAAGACCACCTCCAGGGGATAGCCCGGGGTGAAGAAGATCCAGTCCGGGGCGTAGAGGATCGCGCCGTGCTCCCCCTTCTTCACCACCACGTGCGAGGGACCCCGCTCCTGGATCCAGCGCGCGGCCTTGAGCAGGTTGGGCTCGTCGGCGAGCTGACGGGCCTCGGCGTCGTTGACCATGAGGATGTCCACGTGCTCGATGACCCTGAGCAGGGCATCGCGACTGCCTTGCTCGATCCAGTAGTTCATGGTGTCGCAGGCCACCAGCCTGGGCGCCCGGACCTGCTCCAGCACGTCGAGCTGCAACACCGGGTCGATGTTTCCGAGAAAGACGATGTCGGCGTCGCGAAAGGACTCGGGAATGTGGGGATGGAAGTCGGCGAAGACCCCGAGCCGCGTCCAGATGGTGTCCCGGCTGTTCAGATCGTAGTGGTAGCGGCCCATCCAGGAGAAGCTGTCACCCTGGGCCTGCTCGATCCCCGACAGGTCCACCCCCCTGGCCGACAGAAAGGCCAGATCGTCCATGGGGTAGTCCTGGCCCACCACGCCCACCACCTGGACCGAGCCGAACAGGCTGGCGGCGGCGGCGAAGTAGTTGGCGGAACCTCCGAGCACCCGTTCGGCCTTGCCGAAGGGCGTCTCCACCGTGTCGAGGGCCACGCTCCCAACGACGAGTATGGACATGTCGATTCGGTACCTTGTCAGGACGAAGGCGTCAGGCGTCGGCGCCGCGCTCCATGTGCTCGGGAGCGGTGATTCCCAGAACGGTCAGGCCGTTGTGCAGCACCAGCTGGACGGCCCGGGCGAGCACCAGGCGCGCACGCCGCAGGTCGGGGTCGTCCACGAGCACCGCCAACTCGGGGTTCCGCGACGGGTTGCCGGCGTGATACCAGGCGTTGACCGCCCCCGCCGTCTGCTCCAGGTAGTCGCACAGCAGGTGCGGCGCCCGCGCGTCGGCAGCCCGCTCCACCGTCTCGGGAAAGATCGACAGCTGGCGAACCAGGTCGCGCTCGGCCTCGTCGGCCAGCAGGGTGAGATCCGCAGCCGACGGATCGATGGCATCCGGCACGACGCCCGCCTTCGCGAAGATGGAGTGCATGCGAGCGTGAGCGTACTGGACCTTGTAGACCGGATTCTTGTCGGATTGGTCCAGCGCCATGTCCAGGTCGAAGACCAGATGGGCTTCGGGCTTGCGCATCTGGAAGAAGTAGCGCGTGACGTCGACGCCCACCTCCTCGAAAAGCTCCCGTAGCGTGGTGTACGCGCCCGCGCGCTTGGAGAACTTCACCTCCTTGCCGGCCCGCTCCACCCTGACCATCTGGTGCAGAACGTACTCGGGGTAGCCCTCGGGAAGCCCGAGCGCCCTCAGCCCGGCGCGCACGCGGGCCACGGTGCCGTGGTGATCCGATCCCTGCACGTTGATGGCCCGGTGGAAGCCTCGCTCCCACTTGCTGAGGTGATAGGCCACGTCGGGCAGAAAATAGGTCGGCGTGCCGTCGGCGCGCAGCATGACCCGGTCCTTGTCGTCGCCGAACTCCGTGGTCCGCAGCCAGGTGGCGCCCTCAGACTCGTACACCAGACCGGTGTCCCTCAGGCGGGCCACGGTGTCGGCCACGCGCCCGTCGTCGTAGAGCGAGGACTCGAGGTAGAACTCGTCGAACCGCACCCGGAAGTCCGACAGGTCCCGGTCCTGCTCCGCCCGGAGCTCGCGCACGGCGAAGCGGCGCATGGCCTCCAGCGCCTTCGCGGAATCGTCGCCCTCGTAGCGATCCCCCACCTGGGCGCGGAGACCGCGGGCCAGCTCCTCCACGTAGGCCCCCTGGTATCCCCCTTCGGGCACGGACGCCTCCTCGCCCAACGCTTGCTGGTAGCGCGCCCATACGCTCCGGGCCAGAAGCTCCATCTGGCGCCCCGAGTCGTTGTAGTAGAACTCGCGGTGCACCGACCAGCCGGTCCACTCCAGCAGGGTGGCGATGGCGTCGCCCAGCGCCGCCTGGCGCCCGTGGCCCAGGTGCAGGGGACCGGTGGGATTGGCCGACACCCACTCCACCACGACGGACTCGCCTCCGCCGACGGAGCCGCGCCCGTAGTCCCCCGCCGCCTCCACCAGCGCCGCGAGGGTCTCGGCCATGGTGTCGCGGGAGAGGCGGAAATTCAGAAAGCCGGGCCCCGCCACCTCCACCGCCGCCACGCCCGCCGAGGCCAGGTCGAGGCGATCGCGGATCTCGTCGGCGATCTGTCGGGGAGCCCGCCTCAGGGTCGACGCCAGCGTCAGCGCGACGTTGGTGGCGAGGTCGCCGTGCTCCGGATCCCGCGGGCGCTCCAGGTGGACGTCGGGGTCGTCGACCCCCATCTCGGCCAGGGCCGCGGCCACCGCGGCCCGGATGTCATCGTGCGCCACGGCGCGTCAGTCCTTCTTCGGGGTCGAGGTCGACCCGCTCGAGCCGCCCTTGTCCGAGCCTCCGTCCGCCGCCTTCTCCTTGCCGGCCTTGGCGCCCTTCTCGGCCTCGGCCTTCTTCTTGTACTCGGGGGATCGATAATCGGTGATGTAGAAGCCCTCTCCCTTGAAGAGCAGTCCGCCGCCGCCAGAGATCCGGCGCTGGGCCGGCTTCCCGCACTCGGGACAGGTCGCCACCGGGTCGTCGGACATGCGCTGGAAGAGCTCGAACTCGTGACCCTCGGGGCAGCGGTACTCGTAGGTGGGCATCGGGGAGGTCGGTGGATGACTGCGAAACGGGCCTCGCTAGACCCCGCGAACAGCCTTGAATTTTAACGGTTGAGGCGGGCTCGCGGGAGTCGGGGCGCGTCCGGCGTGGCCACCCCGTCGAGCTCAACGGGTATCGTACGTGCCCCACTCCCCGCGCAGGACGTCGCTGATCTCGCCCAGCGTCGCCATGGCCTTCACGGCCTCGATCATGGGAGGGAGCAGGTTGTCGCCCGACACGGCCGCATGGCGCACGGTCGCCAGGGTACGCTCCACGGCCGCGTCGTCGCGACCGGACTTGAGGTCGGCCACGGCCTGGCGCTGGCGCGCCTCCAGGACCGAGTAGTCCGGCTGCTCCACCCGGGCCCGCCCCTCGCCGTCGACGTAGGCGTTCACGCCCACCACGGTCCGCTCGCCCGACTCCACCGCGAGCTGATGACGGTAGGCGGCACGGTGGATCTCCTCCTGCATGAACTCCACGGCCCGCGCCGCGCCCCCCATGTCGTCGATACGCTCCAGATAGCCCCGGGCGCGTGTCTCGATCTCGTCGGTGAGCGACTCCACGAAGTAGCTCCCCGCCAACGGGTCCACGGTACGGGGCACCCCCGACTCCTCGGCCAGGATCTGCTGCGTCCGGAGCGCCAGCGTGGCGGATTCCTCGGCGGGCAGTGCCAGGGCTTCGTCGTAGGCGTTGGTGTGGAGCGACTGGGTCCCACCCAGCACAGCCGACAGCGCCTGCACGGTCACCCGGACCACGTTGTTCAGCGGCTGCTGGGCGGTGAGCGTCGATCCCCCGGTCTGGGTGTGGAAGCGCAGCCTGCACGAGCGGTCGTCGGCACCGTAGCGCTCGCGCATGAGACGGGCCCACAGACGGCGCGCGGCCCTGAACTTGGCCACCTCCTCCAGGAGATCGTTGTGGGCGGCGAAGAAGAAGGACAGGCGAGGCGCGAAATCCCCCAGCTCGATCCCGGCGGCGAGGGCCCGGTCCACGTACTCGAGGCCGTTGGCGAAGGTGAACGCCACCTCCTGCGGCGCGGTGGAGCCGGCCTCGCGGATGTGGTA
Source organism: uncultured Gemmatimonadales bacterium (assembly GCA_963809895.1). GTDB lineage: Bacteria > Gemmatimonadota > Gemmatimonadetes > Longimicrobiales > Gaopeijiaceae > Gaopeijia. The sequence continues at coordinate 1,280,311 of CAWELD010000003.1, forward strand.
GCCCGAGATGGAGATGGTATTCCACTTGGGCACCTCGGCGGAGCAGAAGGCCATCAGGTCCGAGATCAGCCTCAGGCTGGGCTCCACCGGATAGATGTACGTGCCGCGGGCGATGTACTCCTTGAGGATGTCGTTCTGCACGGTGCCTTCGAGCTTGGACCGGGGCACCCCCTGCTCGTCCGCCACCGCCACGTACAGCGCCAGCAGCACCGGCGCCGTGGAGTTGATGGTCATGGAGGTGGAGACCTGGTCCAGCCGGATGCCCCGGAACAGGGTGCGCATGTCCTCGAGCGAGGAGATGGCGACCCCGACCCGGCCCACCTCGCCGGTGGCCATGGCGTGGTCCGAGTCGTAGCCCATCTGCGTGGGCAGGTCGAAGGCCACGCTGAGGCCGGTCTGGCCCCTTTCCAGCAGGTAGTGGTAGCGGCGATTGGTCTCCTCGGCCGTGCCGAAGCCCGCGTACTGGCGCATGGTCCACAGCCGCCCGCGGTACATGCTGGGGTAGACCCCCCGGGTGAAGGGATACGCCCCGGACGTTCCCAGCTCCTCGGGTCCGCCGGTCCAGTCCTCCGGGCCGTAGAGCTCCCGCACCGGGATCCCGCTGTCCGTGGCCACCTCGTGCGGGCCTGTGCGTTCGTGCGTCACGCCTCCTCCTCCGGCTCGTCCAGGGCCTCCAGATCCACCAGGACCTGATCCTTGTCCACGGCCTCGCCGGGCGCCACCAGGATCCGGACCACGCGCGCCTCCACCTCGGCCTTGAGCTCGTTCTCCATCTTCATGGCCTCGACGATGACCAGCCCCTGGCCCGGCACCACCGTGTCGCCCACGGCGACTTCCAGCTTCACCACGAGCCCCGGCATGGGCGCCCGGATCGGCCGCGGCCCTGTGGGGCCCGCCAGGGCGCCCGCCATCTCCCGAATGGTGCGCGTGCGCTCGTCCACGACCTCGCTCTCCATGCGCACACCGTCGACGTGCAGGCTCCACCGGCCAGCGCCCTCTCGCCCCGCCACCACGCGATGTGACGACCGGTCCAGGATGAGGCCGTGGACCCCGGTGTTCCCCAGGGCCTCCAGCGAGGCGTCGGCCGGGACGTCGTCGACCCGGAGGCCCTCGGGCTCGACGTCCACCGTGAAGGTCCGCTCTCGAATCGTCACATGGTAGCGCATGGCACCTCTGCGATGGGCTTCAAGCCGAGTGGTCCAGCGTCACGACGCTCTCCACGTGTGACGTCTGGGGAAAGAGATCGAAGCAGGCGAGGCGGCGAATCCGGTACCTCTCGCCCAGCCGCTCCAGGTCGCGGGCGAGCGTGGCAGGATCGCAGCTCACGTACACGAGCCGATCCACCGGCCGCGCGCGCAGGATCTCCGGCACGAGGGCGTCCAGGCCCGCCCGTGGCGGGTTCAGGATCATGCGGTCGGCAGGCAGCACGTCGGCCAACAGCTCCTCCACGGGACCCTGGAGCACCTGGAGCCCCGGCGGGGCCTCCTGGCGGGCGATCTCCACCGCCTGCTCATCCAGCTCCAGCGCCGTCACCCGAGCCCCGTGCCGCGCCAGACGGCGGCCGAAGAGGCTCACGCCGGCGTAGGCATCGATGACGTGCAGTCCCCGGGGATCGCCCAGCTCACCCAGCACCGAGCGGTGCACCGCTTCCGCCGCCTCCCGGTTCACCTGGAGGAAGGCCCCCGCCTGCACCGGCACCGCTTCGCCGAACCAGGTGTCGTACGCCTCGTCGTTACCGGCCGACAGGCGCCAATCCCCGCCCGAGGGACGATGCCACACGGCCTGCAGCCCCGGGACCGCCTCCAGGAGCTGGTGAGCGGAACCGCCCTCACGGCCTCCCTCCACCGCCAGGACCGTTCCCCCCTCCACGGCCCGGAGCGTGAGTCGCAGCTCACCTCCACCGGGCAGGAGCCGGGCATCGGGCCCCCAGGCCTCCCGCAGGAGGCTCCAGGCCTCCCGCACGGAATCCTCGGGCAGGAGACAGCGCCCATCCACGTCCAGCACGCGGCCCGGGTTCTCCCACTCGTGGAGCCCGGCCACCACGCGTCCACCCCGCAGCCGCCGGAGCGTGAAGGACATGCGGTTGCGATAGCCGAACTCCCGGGCCGACGCCTCCACCGCAGGCCGGTCGGCCGTGCGGCGGCCGATGCGCCGCAACGCCTCCACGACGATCCGGGACTTGGCCTCGAGCTGGGCCCGGTAGCGGAGATGCTGAAGCTGGCATCCTCCGCAGGAGTCGTAGAGCGGACAGGGCGGGTCTCGGCGGTCGGGGCCCGCGACCTCCACCGACTCCGGGCGGGCCCGCACCCATCGGCCTCCGTCCTTGATGACGCTCACGCGCACCCGATCGCCCGGCGCCGTGCGGGTCACGAAGGCCACGCGCCCATCGGGCAACCGCCCCACGCCGTCTCCGCCGGCTGCAATCCCCCGGATCTCGACGACCGCCTCGTCGCCCGCCCCCTGGGCACCCGTCACCGGCGCCTCACCGGGTCCGATTCCAGGGCCACCCCGCCGTCCGCCACGCCGACAGCTCGCGTGCGGCACCACCGGCGATCCGGGGCGTGCGGTGGCGGCGACGATCGTCCTCCTCCAGCAGCGCGGCGGCCACGGCTGCTGCCCGCATCAGCCCCTCGTCGGGCTCGCCGGAGAGCACATCCGGATGCTCGTCGAGGAAACGGATCGAGAGGCGCCCGGCGCGGAAGTCCCCGTCACGGATCAGACGGCGATGAAACCCGGTGCAGGTGTCCAGGCCGGTGATCACCAATTCGTCCAGCGCGCGCTCCAGGCGGCGGAGCGCGGCTTCCCGATCGGCGCCGTAGACGATGAGCTTGCCCAGGAGCGGGTCGTAGTGGAGCCCGATCTCCTGACCCTCGGCGATGCCCCCGTCCCAACGCACGCCGGACCCGCCGGGCACCTCCAGGCGCCCCACCGTACCCGTGGAGGGGAGGAACCCCCGATCGGGATCCTCGGAGGTGATGCGGCATTCCACCGCGTGGCCGTCGAGGGTCACGTCGTCCTGCGTGAACGGAAGCGGCTCTCCCCACGCCACGCGGAGCTGCCACTCCACAAGGTCCAGGCCCGTGACCAGCTCGGTGACGGGATGCTCGACCTGTAGCCGGGTGTTCATCTCCAGGAAGTAGAACGACCCGTCCTCCCACAGGAACTCCACGGTGCCGGCGCCCCGATAGGACACGGCTTCGGCAGCCATGACCGCGGCGGACCCCATGACCTGGCGCTGCTCGGGCGTGAGCACGGCCGAGGGCGCCTCCTCGAGAAGCTTCTGGTGGCGCCGCTGCACGCTGCACTCCCGCTCGCCCAGATGCAGCACCCTGCCGTGGGCGTCGCCCAGGACCTGGATCTCGATGTGGCGCGGACGGGCCAGATAGCGCTCCAGGTAGACGGATCCGTCCCCGAACGCGGCCTGGGCCTCACGGGCCGCCGCCTCGAAGCTGCGCGCCAGATCCTCGGGTCGCTCCACCACGCGCATGCCCTTGCCGCCGCCGCCGGCCGCGGCCTTGAGCAGCACCGGATAGCCCATCTCCTCCGCCGCGGCACGCGCCTCTTCGGGGTCCTCCAGGGGATCCACGAGACCCGGCACGATGGGCACACCGGCGGCCTGCATGCGCCGACGTGCCTCCGTCTTGTCGCCCATGGCTTCGATGGTCTCGGGCGTGGGGCCGATGAAGACCAGCCCCGCATCCTCCACCGCCCGTGCGAAGTGGGCGCGCTCGGCCAGAAAGCCGTAGCCCGGATGCACGGCCTCGGCACCCGTCTCGCGGGCGGCGTCCAGAAGGCGATCCACCCGCAGGTAGCTCTCGGCCGAAGGCGCCGGCCCCAGCAGGACCGCCTCGTCGGCCATGAGCGTGTGGGGAGCGAGCCGGTCCACCTCCGAATAGACGGCGACGGTGCGGATGCCCAGCTCCCGGCACGCGCGGATGATGCGGACGGCGATCTCGCCGCGATTGGCGATCAGGATCTTCGAGAACATGGGCTCCGGGGCTCGGGGAGAGGCGAAATGTGGCCCCTCCGCCGCCGGAGTGTAAAGCGGTCGCGTGAACGGCGCGGCCCAACGAACGAGGGGGCGGGCCCCGTCAGGACCCACCCCCTCGGGCGCCGCCCGGCGTGGGGCTCAGGGCCGCCGGCCCAGAACCTCCTGTTCGCTCCCCTTGCGCCGCACCCGCAGTCGAATGTCCTCGTCGGCGGTGTATGAGGCCAGGATGCGCCGCACGTCCTCGACGTCGCTCACCGCCCGACCTCCGATGGCCAGCAGCACGTCGCCGGCGCGAAGTCCCAGTGGAGAATCCTCGGCGACCCGCGTGACCAGCACGCCCTCGTCGGTGCCGAAGTACTCACCCAGCTCCGGGTTGAGCTCCACCAGCTCGGCGCCGTCGACGCAACCGTCTCCACCCAGCACCCACACCCGGTGGTCCCCGTCCCGCAGCTGTGCGCACGGATCCTGACCGATGGTCCCGAAAAAGGACCTCTCGGACCGCGGGAGGGAGTCGGTGAAAAAGTGCACCTCCCCGCCACGGCCGGGTGTCTCGAAGCGATAGATGCCCTGGCGACCCTCGCCGAGCCGCTCCAGCATGTCACGGCTGCGGCCGCGCAGCTCGTCCAGGTTCAGGCGCCACTCGGGGCTCTCCAGGAGCAATCCCCCCCCTTCCGGCGACCGCAGACCGAAGAACGCGATCCCGCCGGCGGCTTCCGGGGTCACCTGCAGCGTGCGCCGCCCCCCGTCGCGAATCACCTCGATATCCGCAGGCTCGTCGGGCTTCAGCGCGCCGACCATGGAGATGAAGCGCTGGACCGGCAGGGGCTGGCTGTCGTCGAGGTCCTCCTCGGCGGCTTCGTCGTCGAGGGGCTCCAGCACGCTGTGGCCGTCCACGCTGACCACCAGGTCGCCCGTGCGCATGCCGGCCTCGTCTGCCGGACCCCCTTCCTGCACCTGGCCGATACGCACCCCGTCGCCATCACTCTCGCGCTGGTAGTCGATCCAGACACCGATCTGCGAGCGGCGCTCCATGGTGAACCCACTGGCGATCTCGGGAAACGCACGGGGCTCGACGGTGCGCAGACAGTGGCAGTTCTCGATTTCCTTGCCATCCCGGTCCACGCACCGGCAACTGCGGTCCTCCCTGTCCTGTGCCCCCAGAGGCCCGGCCAGAAGCAGGGCGAGGGCACCCACGGCCAATCTCGGCCACACGCGGCTGAGTCGGCGCTCCACACGATCCGTCATGATCCCACCTGTCGCTCGAAGAATCCGCGGGGGCACCTGCCCCCGGGCGGTCACGTCCGCCTCCACTGCCCTTGGGATGCGGATCCGGGGGTGGCGGGTTGCCGCGTGGAGCGTCCCGCGGCGGTCACAGCGGGATGTTGCCGTGCTTCTTCAGGGGATTCCTGTCGCGCTTGTCACGGAGCATGTCCAGCGCCGAGATGAGGCGGGGACGGGTCTCGCGGGGATCGATGACGTCGTCGACGAAGCCGCGTCCTGCCGCTACGTAGGGATGCGCCAGGGCCTCGCGATACTCCTCGATCCGGGCCTCGGTGGCCGCCTCGGGGTCGTCGGCTTCGGCAAGCTCCTTCCGGAACAGGATCTCCACCGCGCCCTTGGGGCCCATGACCGCGATCTCGGCGGTGGGCCAGGCCAGGTTCAGGTCTCCCCGGATGTGCTTGGAGTTCATGACGTCGTACGCGCCGCCGTACGCCTTTCGCGTGATGACCGTCACCTTCGGCACCGTGGCCTCGCTGAAGGCGTAGAGGAGCTTGGCTCCGTGGCGGATGATGCCCCCGTGCTCCTGGTTCACCCCCGGCAGGAAGCCCGGAACGTCTTCCAGCACCACCAGCGGGATGTTGAAGGCGTCGCAGAAGCGGACGAAGCGCGCCCCCTTGTCCGAGGAATCGATGTCCAGCACCCCGGCCAGGACCGCGGGCTGGTTGGCCACGATGCCCACGCTGTGGCCTCCGAGATGCGCGAATCCCACCAGGATGTTGGCCGCGAAGTCGGGCTGCACCTCGTAGAAGACTCCGTCGTCGACGAGCGCCTTGATGACATCGTGCATGTCATAGGGCTTGTTGGGGTTGTCCGGGATGATGTCGAGCAACTTCTCATCCTGGCGATCGTGGGGATCACCCCCCTCCCGGTCCGGCGCCCGCTCGCTGTTGTTCTGGGGAATGTAGTGCAGCAATTCCCGCACGGCGGCCAGCGATTCGGGCTCCGAGTCGTGGGCGAAATGGGCGACTCCGCTCTTCGAGGCGTGCACGTCGGCGCCCCCCAGACCCTCCATGTCGATGTCCTCGTGCGTAACGGTCTTCACCACGTTCGGTCCGGTGACGAACATGTAGCTCGTGCCCCGAACCATGAAGACGAAGTCGGTGATGGCCGGCGAATACACGGCGCCACCGGCGCACGGCCCCAGGATCACGCTGATCTGGGGGATCACGCCCGAGGCCAGCGTGTTGCGCAGGAAGATGTCGGCGTATCCACCCAGCGACACCACGCCCTCCTGGATGCGCGCGCCGCCGGAGTCGTTGAGCCCGATGAGCGGCGCCCCGTTGCGGAGCGCCATCTCCTGGAGCTTGACGATCTTCTCGGCGTGCGTCTCGGAGAGGGATCCCCCGAACACCGTGAAATCCTGGCTGAAGACGTAGACCAGACGGCCGTGGATGGTGCCGTATCCGGTGACGACGCCGTCGCCCAGGATCCTGCGGTCGGCCAGTCCGAAATCGGTGGAGCGATGCGTGACGAAGCGATCCAGCTCCACGAAGGATCCCTCGTCCAACAAGAGGTCGAGGCGCTCGCGGGCCGACAGCTTGCCCCGCTCGTGCTGGGCCTTCAGCCGAGCCTCGCCACCGCCCAACTCGGCCTCGCGGCGAAGCTGCTCCAGACGGGCGAGCCGATCCCTCATGGTCATGCCTAACTCTCCGGTCCTGCGGGTACGGTGATGTGGATCGCGAGCGCGTGGGGCGGCTAGTGCCCTCCGCCCACGGAGTCCGCCCGGATTCCGGGGCAGCTGAAGCCCGCGCGTCGGCCCGGTCCCTCCGGCACGCTGTCCGTCTCGGGATCCGGTGGATAGGGGCGGTAGACGGGCTGCGGACGTGCGCCCGGAGCCATGGGGAGGAGCTCGCCACCCCAGAGACAGACGACCTGTTGCTCCCGGACGACCTTTCCATCGACGATGGACAGCGAGCCCGTCGCTCCCTGGAATCCCTGGATGTCCTCCAGGGCCCGGCCCAGTGCCGCCGGGGTGCGCGCCCCGGATCGCAGCGCCAGCAGGAGCAGCGAGGCCGCGTCGTAGCCCAGAGCGGTCACGGTGGGGTCCACCAGGCTCCGCTGGAAGTGGGATTCGTACGCATCCACGAAACGGCGGTAGCCCGGGGATTCCTCGCCCGGCAACTGGGGCGTGGCGACCACCACGCCATCCAGATGTCTGCGGCTCACGTCGCGGCGAACGTCGTCGTCCGTCCACCCCGCGGTCCCCAGGATCTGCACACCCAGCGTGTCGAGGCCGAAGAAGCTCACCTGCGACGCCAGTGCCGCCACGTCCTCGGGCGGAACCGGAAGGACGAGGGCCTCGGGCTTGAGCCCCTGCACGATCTCGATCTGCTGGCGGAAGAAGGTGGCGCCGGGCTCGTAGCTCAGGTCGCGCAGCACCGATCCACCCAGGGTCTGAAAGCGATCCGCGAACACCCGCGCTTCCTGTGTCGAATTGCCCCGTGAAGCATGGAGGAGGACCACCTGCCGGATACCGGCCCCGGCGGCCCAGGAGGCCAGCGCCTGGGCCGCGCCCGGGTCCAGCGCCGCCAGGGAATAGACGCTGCCCGCCCCCGCCGGGGTTTCGTAGGCCGTGGGTGAGATCACGGGCAAGCCGTCGCGCCGCGCGGAGGCGGCCGCCGCCAGGGCGTCGTCCTGCAACGGCCCGACCAGGGCCACCACTCCCTGTCCCTGCGCCGAGGCCACCAGGGCGCCGGAGGTCCCCGGGTCGCCTCCGTTGTCCAGTACGGTGAGCTCCACCGTCTCCTCCACGGCGGCGGCGGTCACCGCGGCCTCGATGCCGTCGCGGATCTTCTCGGCGAAGTCCCGCATGGCCGGCGAGCCGGTCAGCGGAAGAAGCGCCCCCAATCGCGCCGGAGCGCTCTCCGCGCCGACGATGCGCCCCTCGAGCACCGCGCGAGCCGTTTCGGCGTCCTCGCCGGCGGCGCCCGCATCGAGGGCCGCCTGGGCGAAGCTGCGGGCCGTGGCCGCGTCACCAGCGAGCAGCAGACCGCGCGCATACGCCGTCATGACCGGCGCCGCCAGAGGCTGGCCCAGCGGCGTCGCCTGAAGAACCTCGCCCAGGGTGTCCCGGGGCAGCGTGTCGGACAGCTCTCGGACCACGCCCAGAGCCTCGTCGAGAACCGACGGCGCGGCATCGGGGCTCAGCGACAGGAGCCGCTCCAGCGCCTCTCGCGAGCGGCCCTGGCCACGCAAGGCGCGACCTTCCACCAACGTCATGCGGGCGACCCGGGCGTCTCCCGGTGGCAGGAGCAGACGGAGCCGCGTAGCCGCCTCGGCGGCGACGTCCCAATCCCCCAGCGCCGCCGAGGCCCGGGCCACCAGCGCCAGGGCGTCACCCGACACCGCCGACTGCGGGTAGTCGTCCACCACCTCCTGGGCGAGGGTGCGGGCCTCCCGAGCCCGCCCCGCCTGAAACGCCTCGTCGGCCGCCGTCGTCAGCTCCCCGGCGCGCGCCTGGGCGTCCCGAGAGATCTGTCCCCGCTCCAGGACCACCGGCGGCGGGCCTTCGGTCTCTCCCGCCCTCTCCGGCGATCCCACGGACGTGCACGCCGCCCAGACGCCGGCCGCCAGGACCACAGCGGTGGTCTGGAGGAGCGCCCGCTTGGGGAGGATTCTCGAGATCAGCATGGTGGACTCAAGGTATACGGACGATCGCCCGGACGCGGAATCCGCGCCCGGGCGACGTTCGGAACGGCCGGCGGCCCGGCTCGGACGAGCTCCCGCCGGGGGAGACGACGACGGGTCACGCCTTCGGCTCGGCCTCCACTTCTTCCTCGTCCTCGGCCTCGGCCGCCTCTTCTTCCTCGGCCTCGGCTGTCTCTTCTTCCTCGGCCTCGGCCGTCTCTTCTTCCTCGGCTTCGGCCGTCTCTTCTTCCTCGGCTTCGGCCGTCTCTTCTTCCTCGGCTTCGGCCGTCTCTTCTTCCTCGGCTTCGGCCGTCTCTTCTTCCTCGGCTTCGGCCGTCTCTTCTTCCTCGGCTTCGGCCGTCTCGTCTTCCTCGGCTTCAGCCGTCTCTTCTTCCTCGGCTTCGGCCGTCTCTTCTTCCTCGGCTTCGGCCGTCTCTTCTTCCTCGGCTTCAGCCGTCTCTTCTTCCTCGGCCTCCGCCTCGGCGGTCTCGTCCGCCTCGGCTTCCTCGACCTCGCCGGCCTCCTCGTCGGCCGGGGCGGCCTCACGCTTGGGCAACCGCTCCGGCGCTTCCGTCACTTCCAGCACGATGCGACGGTTGGCGGCGTCCGACTCCAGGACCCGGAGCGGCACCGGCACGCCGGCGTCGTAGAACTCCTCGAGCCGGTTCGCGTCTTCGATCCCGGAATGGGACGCCGGCACGAAGCCCTCGATGTCGTCGCCGAGGTCCACGACCACGCCCTTGTCCTGCACGCGGACCACCTTGCCGTCCACCTCGACACCGGGAGCGAAGCGCTCCGAGATGCCGGGCCATGGATCGTCCTGAAGCTGCTTGAGCCCCAGGCTGATCCGCTTGTTCTCGGCATCCACGTCCAGCACCATGACCTCCACTTCTTCGCCCTTCTGGACGATCTCGGAGGGGTGCTCCACACGCTTGGTCCACGACATGTCGGAGACGTGCACCAGGCCGTCGATGCCGGGCTCGATCTCCACGAACGCGCCGAACGACGTCAGGTTGCGGACGGTGCCGGAGAGAACGGTGCCCGTGGGATACTTGAGCGGGAGGGCCAGCCAGGGGTCCTCCTCGATCTGCTTCATGCCCAGCGAGATCTTCTCGTCGTCCGGATCCACCTTCAGGACCACCGCTTCGATCTCATCGCCGATGGAGACGAGCTTCGACGGATGGCGGATGTTGCGGGTCCAGCTCATCTCGGAGATGTGGACCAGCCCTTCGACCCCCTTCTCCAGCTCGACGAAGGCGCCGTAGTTGGTGATGGACACGACCTTGCCCTTCACGCGCGAGCCCACCGGATACTTCTTGTCGATGTCCGTCCACGGATAGGGCAGGAGCTGCTTCAGCCCCAGGCTGATGCGCTCGCGGTCCCAATCGATGTCCAGAACCTTGATGTCCAGCTCCGCGCCGATATCCACCACTTCGGACGGGTGTCCGACGCGACCCCAGGACATGTCGGTGATGTGGAGCAGGCCGTCGAGCCCGCCCAGATCGATGAAGGCGCCGAAGTCCGTGATGTTCTTCACCACGCCTTCGCGCACCTGGCCGACAAGCAGTTCCTTGACCAGCGTCTTGCGCTTCTTCTCGCGGTCCGCCTCCAGGATCACCCGGCGCGATACCACGATGTTGCGACGCCGCTTGTTGAGCTTGATGATCTTGAAGTTGTAGGTCTCGCCGATCAGGTCCTCGATGTTCGGGACCCGGCGGAGTGCGATCTGGGAGCCCGGCAGGAAGGCGTCGACACCCATGATGTCGACGGTGACACCACCCTTGATCTTGCGAACCAGGGTCCCCTTGACGGGCCGGTCGGCCTCGTGGGCTTCCTTGATCTTCTCCCACACCCGCAGGAAGTCGGCCTTCTTCTTGGACAGGACGACGATGCCGTCCTCGTCCTCGAGGTGCTCGAGGAGAACCTCGATCTCGTCGCCCTCGGAGGGCGCTTCCTTGAACTCGTCGAGGGCGACCGAGCCCTCGCTCTTGAAGCCGAACTCGAGAATGACCGCGGTGTCGGTGACCTTGAGCACCGTGGCGTTGACGATCTCGCCTTCGCGGATGTCCTGGAAGTCTTCGGAGTGCTCGCCGAGAAGCGCCTCGAACTCCTCGCGGGAGATGTCGAGCTGCTCCTCGCCGTAGGGGTCCATGTGGAGCTCGGGCGAGGTGCCCACCCGGGGCGGCTCCGCATCGATGGCGACGGCCACGCCGCCGGGCTCTTCCTCTGCTTCCGCACCACCTTCCCTGACCTCACCGGTCATGGCGTCGATGATGACGCTCTCCTCCTCAGCCAACTCCTCGGCGGAGAAGCCTTCGTCGTTCTCGGTGGCGGGTTTGGGGTCCTGGTTCTGGTCCGTGGGGTCGCTCATGCTCTCTCTCGCCCCCCGAGAGGGGGCCGGTTCGGCCGGTCCGGATACGACGTCGACGATGGACCGGGTTGAAATGAAGAAATCCCCGGTGTGCCGGGGAACGAAAACCCCCGGCTGGTTTCCGCCGGGGGTACAGCAGGGGAAAGGTACCGGCGGCTCAAAGAGCCGTCAACCGCGGCGCAGGCGCGAAGCTTCGGCGCGCCGGACGATGGCGTCTACCTGCTCGTCGAAGGTCAGATCGGTGGTATCCAGGACCCAGGCGTCGTCGGCAGGGCGCAGCGGCGCATGGGTGCGCTCACGGTCCTTGCGGTCTCGCTCCCGCAACCGCTCGGCTTCGAGCTCGACCTCCTCGTCGGAGGGCCCCAACCGGCCCTGATCGGCGAGACGGCGCCGGGCGCGCTCGTGGAGGTCCGCGTCGAGGAAGACCTTGGTGGCCGCCTGCGGGAACACCACGGTGCCCATGTCCCGCCCGTCGGCCACGAGCCGCCCGTCGCGACCCGCCGACCTCTGGGTGCTCAGGAGCCACCCCCGCACCGCGGGAAGGCGCGCCAGCGTCGACACTCGTGCCGTCACCTCCGGCGTGCGCAGCTCGGGGCCCAGCTCGCGCTCCCCCAGGCGGATTGTGATCGTGCGGGGGCCGGGCTCCAGGGTGACCCCCAGGGCGTCGAGCGCCGGGGCGTCGAGATCCGGCCAGCGCTCCTCGGGCACTCCGCTGTGCAGGAGGGCATAGGTGAGGGCCCGGTACAGGGCACCGGAGTCCAGGTACCGGTATCCGAGCCTCCGCGCCACCTCCCGGGCCGTGGTGGACTTCCCGGCTCCCGCCGGGCCGTCCAGGGTGACCAGGGTGGCTCCGGGACCCCCTTTCGCCTTGGTTTCAGCCACGCAGTCCCTCCAGGGTCTCCCAGAAGCCAGGATAGCTCACCTCCACGGTCTCTCGTCCCCGCACCCGGATGTCGTTTCCCGGCAGCGCGGCCAGGATCCCGAACACCATGGCGATGCGGTGGTCGTGAAAGGCGTCCACCTCACCCGCGAGGCGCGCCTCGGTTCCCTCGACCTCGAGACCGTCCTCCAGCTCCTCGGCCGCCACACCCACGGCGCGCAGGTTGGTCACCAGAGCCCGGATGCGATCGGTCTCCTTGACCCGGAGCTCACGAGCCCCGCTGATGCGGGTGACGCCTTCGGCCCGGGCCGCCGCCACGGCCACCGCCGGGATCTCGTCGATGGCCGCCACCACGTCGTCCCGCCCGACGTCGATGCCACGCAGCGACGATGCGCGCACGGTGACGCTCCCCACAGGCTCTCCTCTTCCGGACGGGCTATCGGCCTCGACGCTCACCTGTCCTCCCATGCGCCGGAAGAGCTCCACCACCCCGGCCCGGGTGGGATTCAACCCGACACCGGTGACCGTGAGCTCCCCCCCGCCGAGGCCCAGCAACCCCGCGAGCATCAGGAAGGCGGCCGAAGACAGATCGCCGGGTACGCGGAAGTCCAGCGGCAGCAGGCGCTCCGGCGGGTCTCTGAGCTCCACGCGGCGACCGGGCCCGTGCACGTGGGAGAGGACGCCCACCCCGACCTCGCGGAGCATGCGCTCCGTGTGGTCCCGCGACGCTCCGGGCTCGGTGAGAAGCACGGGCACCCCGCCCACGACGCCCGCCAACAGGAGCGCACCCTTCACCTGGGCGCTGGCCACGGGCATCTCGTACTCCAGGCCGGCGAGCTCGCCGCCCCGGACCTCCAGGGGCAGGTGGCCCTCACGGTCCAGAAAGCGGAAGTCCGCGCCCATGTGGGTCAGGGGCCGGGTCACGCGCTCCATGGGACGGGCCCGGAGCGAGGCGTCCCCGTCTACCACCGCGCGCAACGGCTCCCCGGCCAGCACCCCCAGGAGCAGCCGGGTGCCCGTCCCGCTGTTGCCCAGGTCCAACGGACCGGAGGGCTCGGACAACCCGCGCAGACCGCGGCCGCGGATCCGCACCTCGCCACCGTCGTCGGGCAGCCTCGTCACCCCGGCCCCCAGCGCCGCCATGGCGCGAGCCGTGGAATGGGGATCGGCTCCGTGCAGGAGCCCCCGGAGCCGGCTCTCCCCGTCGGCCAACGCGGCCAGGATGAGCGCCCGCTGTGTGATGGACTTGTCGCCCGGTACGCGGAGGATCATGAGCTCCACCACCGGCGGGTCTCCGCCATGCGGCGCTCCAACTCGTCCAGGTCCTGCCCGCCCAGCACGCCCGACCACCCCTCCAGCTCCCGGGCCAACAGCCGCAGGAGCGCGGCCACCTGATCGCCGGAGTGGGTCAGCAGATCCTTCCACATGGTGGGATCGCTCCCCGAGAGACGAAGCATGTCGAGCCCTCCCGGTCCCAGGTCGTCGGGTCCGAACCCGGCGTCGGCGAGGATGCGCGCCAGGGCGTTGGAAGCGAGTTGGGGCAGATGGCTGACCACCGCCATGCGGGCATCGTGCTCGAAGGGCCCCGTCCACGAGGTGTGCGCGCCCAGACGCTCCCAGAACGCGACCGCGCGGCGCCGGGCCTGATCCGTCACCGAGTCCTCGGCCGAGAGCCAGACGCGCGCATCGCGAAACAGATCGTCCCGGCTCGCGGCGAACCCGCTGGCCTCGGTACCCGCCATGGGATGACAGGCGATGAATCGATCCGCGAGCCCCACGCGCTCCGCCGCCTCCAGCGCCGGAAGCTGCAGGCTCCCCACGTCCAGGACGAGGCCGTCGTCGGCGAAGGCTTCAGCGGCCTCGCGCAGAATGGCCTCCTGTGCGGACAGAGGCGTGGCCAGCACCAACCACCGCGCCCCGGCCACATCGTCGGCCAACGCGGGCTGCGGCCCCGTGACGACACCCGCCTCCACCGCCGCCTGCACGTCTTCCTCGCTCGCCGCCCTCCCGCGGATCTCCACGCCGGGATCGGCGGCCCGCAGGGCCCTCGCCAGCGAGCCGCCCAACGCCCCGAGGCCCACGATCAGCACCGGGCCCCCGAGGACCGCGGGCTCGGTCACGGAACGGCGACCCGTGGCGTGAACACCACCACCAGCGGCGTGCGACCCAGCAGCTCGTCGCGGGCGGCCTCGGCCAGGAACCGGGCTTCGGCCTCTCGATGCGCCTCCAGGCTCACGAACGGCACCCCCAGCTCCAGCAGACCGCGAAAGCCCGCCGAGGCCTGACCCAGGAGGCGCGTGCCCACTGGGCCACCGAACACCGCCTCGGCCAGCGCCACGGCCCGCCACTGGGCGGCCCGCAGCTCCCAGCGCGCCAGCAGATCCGCCCGAAGCCCGGGGAGAACGAGCTCCATGAGGTCGCCGGTCTCGTCCGGAGGCACCGGGCGAACGGGAAGCAGCTCGCCACTCACGAAGACGTCTCCCCATCGCGGAACGGGACCTCGACCACCAGGCCGTCGTGGGCGACCACGGCACCCGGAAAGACGGTGCGCGCCTCCTCTTCCAGGACCTTGGGGTCGTCGGCATAGCGCGCCGACAGATGCGTGAGGACCAAGCGCCTCGCCCCCGCGCCCGCCGCGACCCGGGCCGCCCCGAGGGCCGTGGTGTGGTTGGTCTCCCGGGCTCGATCGGCCTCCTCCTCGGTGAAGGTGGCGTCATGGATCAGGAGGTCCGCGTCCCGGGCGGCCTCCACCACCTCGGGCGAAGGTCGGGTGTCGCCGGTGTAGACCACGCGCCGCCCCGGTCGGGCCGGCCCCACCACCTCGGCGGGATCGACGGTGCGCCCATCCACCTCAACCGCCTCGCCACGGTGCAGGCGCCCGAACAGCGGGCCCTCCGGAACCCCCAGGGCTCGGGCACGCTCCACATCGAAGCGACCCAGTCGATCCGGCTCCTGCAACGCCCACCCCACGGACTGGATCCCGTGGGTGGTGGCGAAGGCCTCCATGGCATAGCCGTCCCGGGCCACGGCCTCGCCCGCGGCCACCTCGCGGATGTCCACCGGAAACGGAACCCGCTCCACGCCCAGGTGCACCGTGCCGCGAAGCGTCCCCGCCGAGCGCGGAGGCCCGAAGATGACGAGCGGCTCGGTACGCCCCTGGAGCGCCATGGTCCGCAGCAATCCCGTGATCCCCAGAAAATGGTCGGCGTGGATGTGGCTGACGAAGATGGCGCTCACGGCGAAGCCCGTGCCGAACCGCATCATCTGGCGCTGGGTGCCCTCTCCGCAGTCCAGCAGGATCGAGTCACCGTCCCGCTGAAGCGCTACGCCGCTCACGTTCCGCCCCACGGTGGGGCGGGCCGCGGCGGTGCCAAGAAAGGTCACTCGGATCATGAAGCCGGCACACCACTCTGAAGAAACGCGACCAGGCCGGACCCCGCGGAAGGGGCCCGGCCTGGAAAGGTACGAATTCGATCCGGTCCTACCAGAGGCGAAGCTGGACCGAGAAGGTTCGACCGGGTTGAGGGAGCCCACACTGATCGAACACCGCAGCGTCGCCGACGTTGTCCACGCGGGCCCGCACCTCCAGGTGCTGCAGGGCACCTCCCCGCCGCAGCGTGAAGCGCCGACGCAGGCCGATATCGACCCGGGGATCCGACGAGAACGAGTCCAGGCCGCCGAGCTCGGGGTTCTCGCAATACTGGCTTCCGACGTAGCTCGCGCCGGCGGTGGCCAGGAGGTCCAGGGGCAGCGGCGCGTCCAACCCCAGGCGGCCCGCGATGGCCGGCTCGTACTCGAGGCGGACCTCGCCGCCGTCGTCCTGGATGCCCCGCACCTTCTGCAGGGTGGCGTCGCCATGAAGCGCAACGGGCCCCAGCACGCCACTCGCCAGAACCTCGATCCCGGTGCTCCGCACCTGGTCCTGGTTGACGCGCTTGAACTTGCGGCCCTCCTCGGTTTGCACGGAGCTGCGCACGATGCCGTCGCCCAGGCGCTGGTGGAAGCCCACCACCTGCAACTGGGCCGCGGATCCGGAGAGGGTGAAGCCGACCTCGCCGGCCGTGAGCACCTCGGGCTTCAGATCCGGGTTGGGCAGGAAGCGGCCCAACGCGCCGGAGTAGAGCTCCCGAAGCGCCGGGAACCGTGTGCGGCGGCTCATGCTGGCGTGGAAGAGCAGGTGCCCGTTGGAGGCCAGCGAGGAGACTCCGGCCCGTGCACCCCAGTCCCAGAGTCTGTCCAGCGGCGGCTTGTCGCCGGTCTCGGGTGTGTCGGAGCCGTCGACTGCCGCTCCCACCGTGACGCGCGTCGTCGTCAGCCCCGGAATCCCCAGAAAGCCGTCGAAGCGGCGCTCCACCTCGGTGCCCAGGCTCCAGAGGCGCTGCCCATAGTCCGACGGCGTGGCGCCGTCGAGCGTCTCACGGTGAAACACGTCGCCGAAGGTCGCCGCCGTGCGCACGTCGGTCCGGTCGGTGACGCCCAGGTCGCCCGAGAGCCGGAAGGTCACGGTGCGATCGTCTCCGGCTTCGGTCTCCACGACCTGGTCGTAGGTCTCGCTCGAGAAGGCCTCGATCTCGGTGCGGCCCAGGTCCAGGCCCACGCTGGCCTCGAGATCGCCGTTCCCCAGCACGGTGTCCCGAAAGCCCGTGCCCCCGGACATGGCGACGATGAAGCGGCTCTGGTAGGGGTAGCGCCACAGGCGTGGATCGTCCACGTGGGCCTCGGGCGGCACGCCGCGCTCGACCTGGAAGCCCGAGCCCGCCACCGAGAACCAGCGCCCGTCGCCGCTGCGGTAGCGGGCCGAGGCGAAGCCGTCGAAGCGACGGCTGTCCGAATTCAGACGCAGGGCGTCGGCACCCTCCAGGTACTGCATGCGCTGCCCGTCGGCGGCGCTCAAGCCACCGGGGAGCGGGACGCCGTCGCGCTGCTGGAAGCCGGCGCCGGCCCGGAGCTCCCACTGGCTCGCCCCGCTTCCGAAACGCTCCCCGCCGGTGGCTCCCAACGACGTGGCACCCGTGTGATCCAAACCCAGGTGTAGCGCCAGTGGCTCGGGCGGCGCGAAGGCCTGGGCGCCACGGGCCACATCCACCTCCACCGCGCCGCCCAGGACGTTGGGGCCGTGCAGGATCGTGGAGAGCCCCCGCACCAGGCGTACCCGCCGCGCCGCGGTGAGGGCGATCACCGAAAGGTCCGAGCGCGCGTCCCAGCCCAGCGTGAGGGGCACACCGTCGAAGAGCACGGCGACCTGGCGGTCTTCCGCGCCTCTGAGCGCCGGCTGGGCTTCACCGCGGGAGTTGGTACGGATCAGAATCAGGGGCATCGCCCGCAGCACCTCGTCCAGCGTGGGAGCCGGGCTCGGCGACATGGAATCCAGCTCCATCACCACGGCGCTGGCCCCGCCCGACGTGGCCAGGGGGCGAGGCACGTCGACGGTCACGCCCCGGATCTGGTAGGTGGGGGTGTCGGGCAACGTGTCCCGACCCACGCTGTCGGGTGGCTCCTGGCCGGCGGCGGGCGCCGCGAAAACGAAGAACGGGGCGAGAATGCGGATGGACGACAGACGCATGACGCTCCAGGGGTCTCGGGGAAATCCGCTCCGGGATCTGACAGAAGAGTCCCAAGAAGGGGACGCGTCAGGAGGCACGACTGTTGAGCCTTCCGCCCGTCTCGCCGGCCCTGTCGCTGAATCGCCCGACTGTTGGACAGCCTCGTGCACGCCGACGTATTCTGATATTCGTCACGCCCGACACCGTCGGGTGCTTGGCCCACGCCATGGAATTCGACCTTCACCGAGGACCTCCCTCGTGATCCGTCTCGCTCTCGCTCTGGTCCCCGCCCTTCTCGCTCCGTCGGGCGCCACCGTGGCGCCGGCCACCCAGGACGAGGCCGTACACACGGAGCTCCTCGCCACCTACCCGGCTGCCGACAGCCTGCACCGCCGGGCCATCGACGAGGTCCGGCTGCGCTTCTCGGAGCCCGTCCAGCTGTCGCTCAGCACGGTGACGGTTCTGGGGCCCGACGGCGTGATTCGTGACGCCGACAGCCTGCGTTGGATTCCAGGGTCCGAGGAGCGCGAGCTCGGCCTGCCGCTTCGGGAGACGTTGGTGACGGGCGAGTACGCCGTCGAGTGGCGCACCGCCGGCGCCGATGGGCACGCCGTGCGGGGACGCTACACCTTCTCCGTGGAGTGGGTGCCGCAGGACACGACGGAGGCAACTCCCGCGGACTCCCTGGCAGGCCGGCCCCGATTCGGGAGCCATGGCCCGGCCCGACACCACCCCGCCGGACAGCCTGACCATGATCGGAGGAGCCGGCCCCGGCGAGGGCGTCACCCCGTCGGGGAGGTTCGGCGTGGGATCCCTGGCCCGCTCGCTCCTCTATCTGCTCATGGCCGGCGCGCTCGGCGGGGCCGTCTTCCGGTTCGCGGTGTTGCGGCGCGTGGCGCGTACACCCGAGTTCGGCAGCGCCGTGGAGGGTGCCGGACGTCGCCTGACGGCACTCGTCTGGCTGGTTGCGGCGGGGGGCGTGGTAGCCCTGCCCGTGCTCCTCGGCCTCCAGTCGATCCAGGTGTTCGGCGAGGGAGGGCTGGCCATCGGCTCGCTCTACCGGGTGGTCACCAGCCCCTGGGGCCAGGCCTGGGGACTGGAAGGGCTCGGGGTGCTGACCCTGCTTCTGGGCCTGTCCCTGGCCCACCGGAGCATGAGAGGTGGGGGATGGACGCTGGTCGGGGTCGCGGGTCTCGCGGTAGTGCTGGGATCCGTGCTCGCGGGGCACGCCCGCGCTCAGGGCCCCACCACGGTGGTCATTCTCACCCTCCACGGGGCCGCGGCGGCGATCTGGGCCGGAGGCCTGGCCTCGCTGGTCCTGGCCACCCTTCCTCAGGCTCGCAAGTCTCCCGAGGCGCTGCCGCGCTTCGTGAACGCCTTCTCCCCACTGGCGCTCACGGCCGTGGCGATCATGTTCGCCACCGGGTTGGCCGGCGCCTGGATCAATCTGGGTGGGATCGGGGCCCTCTTCACCACCGGCTACGGGCGCATGCTCCTCCTGAAGCTCGCCCTGGTCGCCGGGGCGGCCGCGCTGGGATACCACAACTGGCGCACCGTGCGCCCGGCGCTGGAGGCTCAGCCGCGGGCCGGCCTGCTGCGCATGCCCGCCAGCCTGGAGCTCCTCACGGCGGTGGCGATCTTCCTGGTGACGGGCGTGCTGGTGGCCATGCCCACGCCCTGAGGCCCGACCGCGCGTCCGCGAGGGCCGTTCAGAGCCCGAGGAAGTTCGCCAGCAGCGCCGGGCCCGCTTCGCTGAAGAGGGATTCCGGATGGAATTGCACGCCCCACACCGGGTGCGTGCGGTGGCGCATCCCCTGGATCTCCTCCTCCTCGCCGGGCTCGTCCGACCAGGCCACGGCCTCGAGCTCCGCGGGGAAGACCCGGGCATCCGTGGTGAGGGAGTGGTAGCGGGTCACGGTCAGGGGAGAGGGAATGCCCTGGAAGAGCCCCTCGCCCCGGTGCCGCACCCGCGCCGTCTTGCCGTGCATGAGGCGGTCCGCGCGCACCGTGCGCCCGCCGTACGCCTCGCCGATGGCCTGGTGGCCGAGACAGACGCCCAGGATCGGCGTGGTGCTCCCCAGCGCTCGGACCACGTCGATGCTGATGCCCGCCTCGGCCGGCGTGCACGGACCGGGCGAGAGGACGATGCGCTCCGGCGCCATGGCGGCCACCTCCTCCACCGTGTGCTCGTCGTTCCGGATCACGCGCGGATCGGCGCCGAGCTCGCCCAGGAGCTGGACGAGGTTGAAGGTGAAGGAGTCGTAATTGTCGATGACGAGTAGCATGGGTGGGGACTTGCTTTGTTGGTGGGGCTCCGGGGGAGGAGGTTCCCCCTCCCTCACGCGCCGGGGCCGCTTGCGTATGTCCGACGGTCACGTTCGCGGGGCCCGGATGTTCGTTCGGGGGAACCTCCTCCCCCTGCGCCGAGCCATTATGCTCCCCGGCATCGATAAAGGCGAGCGGGGAGGGGCGTCGAGCCGGGCGGGTCATCGAGTCCACGCGCCGGGGCCGCTTGCGTATGTCCGCGGTCACGTTCGCGGGGCCCGGATGTTCGTTCGGGGGAACCTCCTCCCCCTGCGCCGAGCCATTATGCTCCCCGGCATCGATAAAGGCGAGCGGGGAGGGCCGTCGAGCCGGCCACCCGCACTGCTCGTATTGCGCGGGGGGGGTGGGGCGGGCATGCTCGCGGGAGCGAACATGTCCGGCGGCGAGAACGTAACACTGGTGGAGTCCGGGGCGGCATGCCGGCGTGATGCTGGATGAGGGAGGACCGAGGGTGATCCGAAGCTGTTTCGTGTGCGGCCGCGCGTTCGACGGGGAGCGTCTGTTCGAGCACGTCCCCCCGGCGGACCGTGTGGCCTACGACCCGGACCGCGGGCGCCTGTGGATGATCTGCCCCGGCTGCCGGCGCTGGTCGCTGGTCCCCATCGAGGACCGCTGGGAGGCGCTGGAGGAGCTGGAGCGGGGCGTCCGCGATCAGGGGCGGGTGTTGTCCAGCACCGACCGCATCGCCCTGATCAAGGTGGGGCCGTTGGAGGTCGTGCGCGTGGGGGGCGCGTCGCGCACCGAAGAGGCGTGGTGGCGCTACGGGCGGGAGCTCGTCTCCCGAAAGGAGGCCTACGGCCGTCTGTCCATGGCCGCGGGAATCGCCACCGGCGCCGTGCTGATCGGCGGCTGGGCCACGGGCGGCGTGGGCTTCATCGGCGCCTGGTGGCTCTGGGGTCACGCCCCGGCGCGCATCAAGGACGGCGCTCGTTGGCTCCGCTTCGGCAGCGACGCCTGGCGTGGCCGCCATACCTGCCCGTCGTGCGGCTACGAGCTGCAGCGCCTGCGCTTCCGCGACCGGGGCGGACTCTTCCTCCTTCCCCACGCCGACAAAGACGTGGAGGTGGTGTACCGCTGTCCACGGTGCGGCAGCGTGCGCGACGGCGGCATCCATCTGGAGCCCGACGACGGGACCCGGGTGCTACGCCGTGTGCTGGCCTACCGGCACTTCTCGGGAGCCAGTGAGGAGCGCGTGCGCTCGGCGACCCGCCTCATCGAGGAAGCCGGGTCCCCCGCCGACCTGTCCCGCCTCCTGGTCCGCGACGGCCGACGTCTGGAGGATCTGCAGAAGACGGGAGCGGTGGCGCTGGAGATCGCCGCCAACGAGTCCGCCGAGCAACGCCTCCTGGAGATGGAGGTGGCGGAGCTGGAAGCCGTCTGGCGGCGCGAAGAGGAGCTGGCCTCCATCATCGACGGCGAGCTCACTCCCCTTCCCCCGCTGGAAATCCTCCGACGCAAGATCACCGGAGGAAGCTGACCCAAGGGCGCGGGCACGCGCTCAGTAGTCCACGGGGCGCAGGTAGAACTCACCGATGGCGGTGGACGACAGCAGCGCCACGGTGGGGAGCTCCCGCTTCCAGTGCGTCGCGTTCAGGCGCCGCGCCACCAGCGACACCTGGGCCTCGGGCAGGCCGGACCGCACCAGGTCCGAGGGGCTCCATCCCCGCACCAACCAGAACAGGATGGGATCGGCGGCATGGTATCCGATTCCCAGCTCGTCCTCGTCGTTGACCCCTCGCACCAGGTCGGCGGAGGCCGGCTTGTCCACGATGGCTTCCGGCACGCCCAGATGCCGCGCCAGCGCCCACACCTGCGTCTTGAACAGATCGCCCAGGGGGTTGATGGGCGGCGAGTCGTCGGCATGCCACGTGTAGTAGCCCAGCAGGCGCTCGCTCTTGTTCCCCGTCCCGAGGGGGAGCGCCCCGAGCTTGGCCGACTGATCGAAGAGCGTCACGGCGCGCATGCGGGCCATGACGTTGCCGCGGCGCGTGGGATCGGCGTCGGGCTCGTGCTCGTTCAGGTAGGCGTCGACCATGCCGGTGATGTCCACGGTCCGCGACCGGGCTCCGGTGGCCTCCAGCGCCAGCGCCGCGTGCTCGAGGCTCTCGGGGCTCGAGGTCGCGTAGGGCATGCGGAACCCGTACACGTTCTCAGGCCCCAGCGCGGTGCACGCGAGGTAGAGCGACACCGCCGAGTCCACTCCACCCGAGACGCCGACCACCACCTTCTGGAAGCCCCGTCGCGTGACCACCTCTTCGCGGATGAAGCGCACGAGGGCCTCCTCCACCAGGGGCAGATCGAGCTGAAGGACCTCCGGACCGGTGGGCAGAGGTCCGGCCGCCTCCGGATCGCCGCCGCCCTCGAGTCCGGATTCGGGGGATTCCCATGCGGCGGTCCCCCCCGTGACGGCGCGCTCCAGCGAGCGCTGAAGGTGCGGGAGCATCTGCTCCAGGTCCGCCAGCAGTGGCGCGTCGTCGCGGGCTCGCTCGATCCTGCGGCCGCCCAGCGTCGCTGCGACCACCCCTTCCTCCAGCAACGGCCCCCGGGCGATGGTGGCACCCTCGGGGCCGATCACGGCGGACCCTCCCGGAAAGAGCTTGCCGCCCTCGGAGCCGACCAGCTGACACACCGCCACGTAGATCCCGTGCTCCTCGGCCATGGTGCGGGCCAGTCGATCCCAGCGGGCGAGGTTGCCTGGGAGCCCGTCTCCTTCGGGCCCGAAGTCCCTGGCCGGCGAAGCGCTCACCACCACCACCAGCTCCGCGCCGTCCAGCGCCAGGACCGCCCCGGGGAGCGAGTGCCAGGCTTCTTCGCACACCAGGAGCCCCAGACGTCCGAAACGGGTGTCCACCGCGCGCAGCTCACGGCCGGTCTCCACGAAGCGGGCCTCGTCGAACACCCCGTACGTGGGCAGGAAGAGCTTCCGGTGCACGTGCAGCGGCCGGTAGCCGTCGCCGTCGGGCGTGAAGTACCCCACGGCGTTGTAGAGGCGACGGCGCCAACGCTCGTAGAACCCCACCACCACGTCCGGCGCACCCTGGACGGGGCGCCCCAATCCGGCCGCGACCTGGGCCGCCGAGCGCGCCGCCTCCTGAACGCCTCCCTGGAGGAAGTAGCCCGACAGCGAGGCTTCCGGGAACACCATCAGGTCGAATCGACCCGCCCCGTCCTCCACCTGCTGGCGGATGCGGGCGAGGTTCTCCTCGGGGTGTGCCTTGCGGGGGCGGAACTGTACCAGGCCCAGGCGAAGGGGACCGGGGACGGACGGCTCGCTCATGGCGGTGGATCCGGGCTTCGGGAGTGAAGCGGCACCAGCGCGCGGGGCTTCCTGGGGCCTCGATGTGCAACGCTACCTGAAAAGCTACAGGGCCCGGCGGATCGCGACAGAGGGGAGCACGAGGAGTCCGGGCCGCGGGAACGCGACTCAGGCGCCCGGGGTTACATCCGAAACGACCCGATTCCCGAACGCAGATCCTGCCCATGATTCGCACGCGCGCCCTGATTCTGGCCCTCACTCTCGCCGCGCCCCTTCCCGTCGCCGCGCAGGACGCCTCCGCGCCCATGCGCCAGAGCGCTCCCACCGGAAGCGGCGCCGAGGAAGCACAGATCTTCGTCAGCGCCCTGCGGGCCATCTCGCAGCTGTCGCAGAAGAGCCTCTCCGACTCCACGCTGTGGACCAACGCCCTGGACGGGCTCATCGAGTCGTTGAACGATCCCTACGCCTCGGTCTTCACGCCGAGTGAGGTCGATCAATTCGAAGAGGCGAACACGGGCAATTACGCGGGCATCGGGGTCCAGATCACCGAGCTGGACGATCTGGTCACGGTCACCGCCGTCTTCCGGGGCACGCCCGCCGAGCAGGTCGGGATGCAGGTGGGGGACATCATCGTCGGTGTGAACGGCGACGACACCCGGGACTGGACCACGCAGCAGGTGTCCGACGTGATCCGTGGGCCCGTGGGCTCGGAGGTGAAGGTCGCGGTGGAGCGTGACGGCTACGAGCGACCGATCCCCCTGGACATCACCCGCGACGAGGTGCACGTGTCGGCGGTGGCCGACGCCCGCCTCCCCGACGGCCTGGCCTACGTCGCCATGGACCGGGTCGCGCGCAACGTGGCCCAGGAGCTGGACTCGGTTCTTTCCATCCACCGGAACGACAAGGGCCTGATCCTGGACCTGCGCGGCAATCCCGGAGGCTACCTGGACGAGGCCCTGATGCTGTCCGACATCTTCCTGTCTCCGGGCCAGACGCTGGCGGCCACACGGAGCCGGACGCCGGGCAAGGCGGACGAGACGACCTACGAGTCGTACACGGACCGCATGCCGCCCCGCATCCCGCAGATGCCCATCATCGTGCTGGTGAACGACTACACCGCCTCTGCGGCTGAAATCCTCACCGGCGCGCTCCAGGACTACGACCGGGCGCTGGTGGTGGGCCAACGCACCTTCGGCAAGGGGATCGTCCAGACCGTGCTCGACCTTCCCTACGGCCGCAAGCTGCGGCTCACGACCGGGTCCTGGTACACGCCGCTGGGCCGCTCCCTGCACCGCCCCCGTGGGTCCGACGGCATGCCCCTGCCGGAAGACGTGGACACCTTTCCCGAGATCCGCACGCCGGCGGGCCGTACGCTGATCGCCGCCGGAGGGATCTTCCCGGACCTGGACATCGAGGACGACACGCTCAAGCTCAAGGAGCGGGAGCTCTTGCAGACGGCCGCCGAGGACGGCGTGCCGCTGCCGCTGCGCGTGGCGGAGTTCGGCTTCAGCGAGGCCAAGGTGCTCAAGGAGGCTGGTGAGGCCCCGCACCTGCGCCAGCAGCCCTTCGACGCCTTCCTGGACCAGCTCGTCTCCGAGGGACTCCCCTCCGAGCTCGTGCACGATGCCGTGGTAGTGGACTACCTGAACTGGCGCGCGCGGCTCTCCATCGCCGACCGCATGGACGACCTGGCCACCGCCGCCGAGGTGCGCATGGAGCGCGACCCGGTGCTGCGGACCGCCCAGAAGCTGCTCGAAGAGTCCAGGACCCAGCCCGAGCTCTACGCCCAGGCCGCGCAGGCCGGAGGCGAGGGGCGAGCGTCGCGATCCGAGGGCTCGGCGCGCTGACGGCACGCGGCGGCCGGTAGCCGCCGACTCCGGCCCTGCTGCCCTACCCTCTGGGATGGTGCTTGCGGTGCACCTCCCGCAGGTATTCCCGATCCACGTGCGTGTAGATCTGGGTGGTGGAGATGTCGGCGTGCCCCAGAAGCTCCTGGACCGCGGCCAGGTCCGCGCCGCCCTCCAGCAGATGGGTGGCGAAGGAGTGACGCAGGGTGTGGGGAGAGACCCGGCGTTCGATTCCGGCCCTCCGGGTGGCTTCCTTCACCAGGTTCCACACCGCCTGCCGGCTGAGCGGACGCCCGCGGGCGTTCAGGAACACCCGGCCCTTGGTCCGTCCGTCGTCGAGCACGGGCCTCACCTCGCGCAGGTAGCGCTCGAGGGCTCGCACCGCCGGCCCCCCTACGGGAACCAGGCGCTCCTTGGAGCCCTTGCCGAACACCAGCACCAGGCGCTCATCCAGGTCCAGGGCGCGCACGGGCAACTCCACGAGCTCCGAGACGCGCATCCCCGTGGCGTAGAGCGTCTCGAGAATGGCCCGGTCCCGCCAGTGCATGGGATGGCCCTCCTCCGGCGCCTCCAGCAGGCGCTCGACCTCCTCGCGCGACAGCACGTCCGGCAGCCGCCGCCACACGCGCGGTGATTCGAGGCGCTCCGTGGGATCGTCCTCCAGCACGCCTTCGGCCAGCAGGAAGGCGAAGTAGGTCCGAAGCGCCGACTGGGCCCTCCGTATGGAGGTCGCCGCCAGCCCCGCGTCCTTGAGATGGAAGGTGTAGTCGCGCAGGGCGTTGCCGGTCACGGCGTCGGGCCGGCGCACGCCCCGATCCTCGACGAAGGCCAGAAAGCGTTCCACGTCGCGGCGATACGCCGCGATGCTGCGGGCGGCGAGGCCCCGTTCGAAGGCGAGATGGTCCAGGAACGGTTCCAGACGGAACTCCCGGCTCACGCCCATGTCAGCCGCTCCTGCGGCTCCGCCACCACCAGAAGCCCACCGCTCCCGCCACCACCAGCGCGACGATCAGCAGGACCCGATTCGTGCCGGCGAGCCAGGCTTCGACGTGCTCGAGATTGCGTCCGGCGGTGACACCCGCCCACAGCAGCGCCCCGTACCAGATGGCCGAGGCCGAAGCCACCGGCACGGCCACGCGGGCAAAGGGCTGGTGGCTGACCCCGGCGAAGGCCGGGACCACGGCCCTCAGGCCCGGAAGGAAGCGCGCGAAGAAGATGGCCGCCACACCCCAGCGGCGGTAGAAGCGCTGTATGCGCTGGAGTTGCGCGTCGCCGAGGAGAAGGCGACCCGCGCCTTCCTCGAAGAAGACGCGCCCGTATCGGTGTCCCATCCAGTAGACCAGGAGCGCGCTGGCGACGTTGGCGAACCAGATGAGGGCGAGGATGGTCCAGGGCTCCACCGTTCCCCGGGATGCCAGCAGTCCGCCCACCACGACGAAGGTGTCCGCGGGCACCGGAGGAACCAGATTCTCGAGAGCGGCCCCCAGAGGAAGGACGACGTAGACCAGCGGTCCGGGAAGGGCCGCCAGCCAGTCCAGTGCCGCATTCACGTGCCTCCGGCGTCGGACATGCGATCCACCAGGGCGACCGCATGCACCGCCAGCCCCTCGCCGGCACCGATCCAGCCCAGTCCCTCGTTGCTCTTGCCCTTCACGGACACGAAGTCGGCGCCGATCCGGAGCACCTCACCGAGCCGCTCCCGCATGGCGCCCGCCACGGGGCCGATCTTCGGACTCTCGCACACTACGGTCACATCCACGTTCACGACCTGGTAGTTGCGTCGTTCGAGCACGTCCACGGTCCGCCGCAGGAGGTCGAGGGAGTCGGCATCCTTCCAGGTGTCGTCGTCGGGCGGAAAGTGGGATCCGATGTCTCCGGCTCCGGCGGCGCCCAGAAGCGCGTCGGTGACGGCGTGACACACGGCGTCGCCGTCCGAGTGTCCGGCGAGGCCGGGGTGGTCGGCGATGCGAACGCCCCCCAGGATCAGGGAGCGTCCGGCATCGAAGCGGTGGGAGTCGTAGCCGAGTCCGACACGCACGAGGTGCCTACC
This sequence comes from uncultured Gemmatimonadales bacterium, assembly GCA_963809895.1. Classification (GTDB taxonomy): domain Bacteria; phylum Gemmatimonadota; class Gemmatimonadetes; order Longimicrobiales; family Gaopeijiaceae; genus Gaopeijia. The sequence continues at coordinate 1,307,482 of CAWELD010000003.1, forward strand.
CGTCCCATCTCCGGAAGGCGAGGCAAACGTTGTGCCCGCCGAAGCCGAAGGAGTTGCTCAGCACCGTGCGAACCTCGCGCTCGACCGTGCGGTTGTGGGCGTAGTCCAGGTCGCAGGTGGGATCGGCTTCGGAGAAGTTGATGGTGGGCGGAATCCGTGCGTCCCGGCAAACCAGCAGGGAGATCACGGATTCCAGGGCCCCGGCCGCTCCGAGGAGGTGGCCGGTCATGGACTTGGTGGACCCGACCACGATCTCGTAGGCCCGCTCCCCGAGCACCGCCTTGATCGCGGCGGTCTCGTTGGTGTCGTTCATGGGCGTGGAGGTCCCGTGGGCGTTGACGTAGTCGACCTCTTCAGGGGCGATGCCCGCGTCGGCCAACGCCAGCCGCATGGCGTGCTGGGCTCCGGCACCCTCCGGGGCCGGTGACGTGATGTGGTAGGCATCGCCCGACAGACCGTACCCTACCACCTCACCGAAGATGGTGGCTCCCCGCGCCTGGGCGTGCTCCAGCTCCTCCAGGATCACGGCGCCCGAGCCCTCACCGATGACGAATCCGTCGCGGCCGGCGTCGAACGGTCGGCTCGCCGTGGCGGGATCGTCGTTGCGGGTGGACATGGCCTTCATGGCCGCGAATCCCGCGATGGTCATGGGCGTGATCGTGGCCTCCGTGCCTCCGGCGAGCATCAGGTCCGCGTCGCCTCGCTGGATGATGCGGCAGGCATCGCCCACGGCGTGCGCGCTGGAGGCGCATGCCGACACGGTGGCGTAGTTGGGCCCCTGTGCGTTGAAGCGGATGGAGATCAGCCCCGCCGCGATGTCCGGAATGAACATGGGCACGAAGAACGGGCTCACCCGTCCCGGGCCCCGCTCCAGGAGCGTACGGTGCTGCTCCTCGAAGGTGGCGATCCCTCCGATCCCGCTGCCGAAGATGACCCCGAACCGCTCGGGTGGTGTGCCCTCGGGAGGCCCATCCAGCCCCGCCGAGCGCATGGCCTCGTCCGAGGCCACGAGCCCGAACTGGGCAAAGCGGTCGTAGCGGCGCACTTCCTTCGCGTCGAGCACGCCGGAAGGATCGAAGTCCTTCACCTCGCACGCGATGCGCGTCGGGAAATCCTCCGTGGCGTCGAAGTGGGTGATGGTGCCACCCCCACTCGTCCCCGCCAGCAGGGCTTTCCAGGTGGACTCGACGTCATGTCCCACCGGACAGAGAACGCCCATCCCCGTCACCACCACCCGCTTCTCGCCGCGGGCATTCGTCATGGCCGTCATGGTAGGCGGAAACCCGCCCCTACTCCACGTTCTTCTTCATGTACTCGATGGCGTCACCCACCGTGCGGAGCTGCTCGGCATCCTCGTCGGGGATGTCGATGCCGAACTCCTCCTCGAAGGCCATGACGAGCTCGACCGTGTCGAGCGAATCGGCGCCGAGATCCTCCACGAACGAGGCGTCGTCTGTGACCTTGTCCGGCTCCACGCCGAGCTCGTTGATGATGATCTCCCGAACCTTGGATTCGGCGTCCGACATGCGTTCCCCCCTTTTGGGTTGGTTGCGATTCGTATCGAGTTCAGATACTGCGAGAAAGACCGGCCACGCCGGTCACATGACCATCCCGCCGTCCACGGCGAGAACCTGGCCGGTAATGTAGCGTGCCCAGGGGCCGGCGAGAAAGCGCACAACCCCCGCCACGTCGTCGGGTTCCCCGAGGCGTCCCATGGGGATGCTGTCCAGCAGCGCCTGCGTGCGATCCTCACCCAGCTCCGAGGTCATGTCGGAGTGGATGTAGCCGGGCGCGATGGCGTTGCAGCGGATCCCCCGGGTCGCGAGCTCGCGTGCGACGCTCTTGGTGAACCCGACCAGACCGGCCTTGGAGGCGGCGTAGTTCGCCTGGCCGGCGTTTCCGATGAGCCCGACCACCGAGGTGATGTTCACGATCACGCCGTCGCGCCGCTTCATCATCCCCTTCGTCAGCGCACGAGTCAAGTTGAAGGCCCCCTTCAAGTTGACTTTCATGACCTCATCCCAGTCCTCGTCCTTCATGCGAAGAAGGAGGCCGTCGCGGGTGATGCCTGCGTTGTTCACCAGGACGTCCACGACGCCCATACCCTCGGTCACCGACGACACCAGAGCCTCCACCTGATCGACGTCCCCCACGTCGCACGAGAACCCGGCGTGTCCGTCTCCGGGCAGCTCGCCGGCCACGGTGGCGGCACGCTCCCCGTCCCGGGCCACCACGGCCACCGCCGCGCCACCCCGGGCCAACGCGTGGCTGATGGCCAGCCCGATCCCCCGGGATCCACCGGTGACCAGGGCGACCTTTCCGTCCAGCTCTCGAATCTCGTTTGCTTCGCTCATGCCGAGCCCTCCCCCGTGTCCAGATCGTCGGGCGTGCCCACGGACATGCAGGGCACACCGCGGGCGTTCCGCTTGTTCAAGCCACAGAGCACGCTTCCGGCGCCGAGCTCCAGGAAGCGCGTGGCGCCTCCTTCCAGCATGGCGGCCACCGAGGCCACCCACCGCACCGGCGACGTGAGCTGCCGCACGAGCAGATCCCGCGCTTCGCCGGCCTCGGTCACCGGCCGCGCCAGGACGTTGGAAACGACCGGCACCCTCGGGTCCCGGAAGTCCACGTCGGCGAGATGGGCGCGCAGGCCCGACTCGGCAGGCTCCATGAGGGGCGAGTGGAACGCTCCGGAGACATTCAGCTCGAGCACGCGCTTCGCCCCGGCCTCCTTCGCCAGCGCCATGCCCTGCTCCACCCCGGCGCGGTCGCCACTGATCACCACCTGTCCCGGGGCGTTGAAGTTGGCCGGCACACAGATGCCCTCGGTCACCCGCGCGCACGCGGCCTCCACCGCCGCGTCCTCCAGGCCCAGCACCGCCGCCATGGTCCCGGAGCGCTCCCGTCCCGCTTCGAACATGAGCTCGCCGCGACGCCGCACGGCCTCGAGCGCATCCCGGAAGGACAGCGTGCCCGCCGCCACATGGGCAGAGAACTCCCCCAGCGAATGGCCCGCCGCGAAGCCGATCGGCCCCAGCCGGTCCTCCACGGCGCGGAGCACGGCCACCGAATGCACCAGAAGCGCGGGCTGCGCGTTCCGGGTCTCGGTGAGCTCCTCGTCGGGGCCGTCCCACATGAGCGCGGACAGGGCGAAGCCCAGGACGTCGTCGGCTTCCTCGAACACCTGGCGGGCCACGGGCAGGTCGTCGGCGAGCTCACGGCCCATACCGACGAACTGTGATCCCTGACCCGGAAAGAGGAGGGCTGAGCTCACGGAAACGGAGGGTTGAGGGTGGGAGGGTGCGCTACCAGCGCAGGACCATGGCGCCCCACGTGAGGCCCGCGCCGAACGCGGCGCTCAACACGTTGGTGCCCGGTTGGATGAGCCCCTGCTCCACCGCCTCGTCCAGCGCGACGGGAATCGTCGAGGAGCTCATGTTGCCGTACCGATCGACGTTGACGAAGACCTTCTCCATGGGAATGCCCGCGTATTTCGCCGTGGCCTCGATGATGCGGATGTTGGCCTGGTGCGGGACCATCAGGTCGATGTCGTCTCCGGTGAGACCCGCGCGCTGCAAGGCGAAGTCCGAAGCCTCCGCCATGGAGCGCACCGCGGCACGGAAGACCTCCCGTCCGGACATCTTCACCAGATGGTCGCGGCGCTCGAGGACGCCGGCATCCATGGGAATCGCCGCGCCGCCCCCGGGTCGATAGAGCAGCTCCGACAGCTTGCCGTCGGAGCGATGGTAGCTGCTCACCAGGCCACGACCGTTGGAGGACGGACGCAGGACCGCCGCCCCCGCACCGTCGCCGAAAAGCACGCAGGTGGAGCGATCGGTCCAGTCCACGATGGCACTCATCTTCTCGCTGGCGACCACCAGGGCCACCTCGCCCCGGCCAGCGGCCAGGTACCCTTCCGCGAGGGAAAGGCCGTACAGCCAGCCCGAGCATGCCGCGGACACGTCGAAGGCCATGGCGTTGGTGCATCCCAGCAGCGCTTGCGCATCGCAGGCGGTGGAGGGCAGCAGCCGGTCCGGCGTGGCCGTGGAGAGAATGATGATGTCCACCTCGCCGGGCTCGACGCCCGCCCGCTCCATGGCCTGTCGCGAGGCCTCGGCCGCCATGAAGGCCGCCGAGGTATCCTCGTCGGCGATGCGGCGCTCGCGGATGCCGGTGCGCTCCTGGATCCACTGGTCGTCGGTATCGACCAACTGCTCCAGGTCGTGGTTCGTCACCACCCGATCCGGCAGATACCGGCCGGTCGAGACGATCTCCACGATGGGCTTCGGCTTCTTCATTCCACGGGCTCCTCTCCGGATCGGGACTTCGCGTCCGCCAGCTCGGAAGTCATGTCGCCGACCACGTCGCTACGCACGGCCTGGGCCGCCACCCGCACCGCGTTGCGAATCGCCTTGGGCGGGGACCCACCGTGGCAGATGATGGAGACGCCGTTGACTCCGAGGAGCGGCGCTCCTCCGTATTCCGAATAGTCCAGGACCCGGAGGATGCCATCCATGTCCATCTCCATCCGGTTCCGGTCGAGCTCCCGCGTCAACAGGCCCACGATGAACTGCGCCACGGACTCGTAGAACTTGAGCAGCACGTTCCCCACGAAGCCATCCGCCACCAGGACGTCGCAGCTTCCCTGCACGATCTCCCGGCCTTCGATGTTGCCGACGAAGTTCAGGTTGCCGTCCGCCGCCAGCAACCGGTAGGCCTCCACCGCGCGCTCGTCACCCTTCTCCGGCTCCTCGCCGATGTTCAGGAGGCCGACCCGGGGGCGCTCCACGCCCAGCGCGTCCTTGACGTAGATCTGGCCGAGGTGCGCGAACTGCAGGAGATGGCGCGGCTTGCAGTCCACGTTGGTGCCGGCGTCCAGGAGCAAGACCGGCTGAGCGCGCGTGGGGAGAAAGGTGGCGACAGAGGGCCGTTCGACCCCGGGCAGCGGGCGAAGCACGAAGAGCGACGCCGCCATGACGGCTCCGGTGGAACCGGCGCTGATGAACGCGTCCGCTTCGCCGTCACGCTGTAGCTTCAACCCGACCACGATGGAGGAATCGGGCTTGCGACGCACCACCGCGGCCGGGGAATCGCCGGCCAGGACGCGGTCCGGCGCATGATGCACGTGGAGCCGATCCTTCGGATAGCCCTCGTGCTTGGCCAACTCCGCCTCGATGATCGCCTCGTCGCCGACGAGGACGATTTCGAGATCCGGATCGAGCTCTCGCAACGCTCCGACCGCGCCCGCTACCTCGGTCTCCGGAGCGTCGTCGGTGCCCATGGCATCGAGCGCGATGCGCACGGGGCCCCCCCTGTCAGAAGGTGTCGACGTCGATGACCGCCTCGCCCCGGTAGTATCCGCACCCCGGGCACACCCGATGCGGCTGCTTCGGGTCGCCGCAACGGGGACAGGTGTTCAGCGTGGGCGTCTCCGCCTTGTAGTGCGTCCGGCGCTTGCGCTTGCGCTGCTTGGACGTCCGCTTCTTGGGAACCGCCATGGTGGCCTCACTCGTTCTTCAGCGCCCGGAGAGCGTCCCAGCGGGGATCCAACTCGTCCAGGGTGCAGTCACACGTCTCTTCGTTCAGGTTCACGCCGCAGTGCGGGCACAGCCCCTTGCACTCCGGGTCACAAACGACATAGCGGTCCGTCTTGAGGATCAATTCCTCGCGGACCGCGTCGGACAGGTCCAGGGTCCGGGCCGTCGGCGGCAACGTCCGCGTCTCGCCCTCTTCCCCGGACTCCAGGTCGTCAGGAGGTGCGTAGACCAGGGTCACGTCTTCCCGGACGGGCACCTCCACCAGCTCCAGGCACCTGCGACAGGGCTCGATGCGCCGGGCCTCGAGGGTGCCACGAACCACGACCTCACCCGAGCCGGCCTCGTGCGCGACCAGGCGCACCCGAACCGGCCCGTCGAATCGGAGATCACTCCCTTCCCAGAGGGGGTCGTCCGCAGGCACATCGGCCTCGACGGGGAGCGTCCCCTCCCGCTCGAGCCGAGCGAGATCGAGCTTGAGCATAGCTTGGTAAGCTAGTCGGCACTCGCGGGCGTGTCAACGCGAAACAGGGCCCTCGAAAACCGGTCAGGAGGCCGCCAACCGCTCCGCCTCCAGGGCGATGACCAGCTCCTCGCCGGTGCGCACGACGGCGAGTCCGACGGAGCCCCGATGAAAGGTGCCTTCGCGCCCTCCCGTCAGGGTCTCGTTCGCCTCGTCGTCGACCTCGATCCCCAGGAATCCCAACTCCTCGAGGCAGCGCTTCCGCACCACCGCCGAGTTCTGGCCGATCCCGCCCGTGAACCCCACCAGATCCAGGCCGCCCAGCGCGGCCGCGTAGGACCCGATGTACTTGCGAACACGATACGTGTAGACGGCGATCGCCAGCGCCGCGCGCTCGGATCCCGCGGCCTCCTCCTCCAGCACGTCACGCATGTCCGAGGAGATGCCGCTGAGTCCCTGAATGCCCGAGTGCTTGTTCAGGAGCGCGTTGGCGTCGGCGACGCTGAGCTCCTCGCGTCCCATGACGTACAGGATGACCGCGGGATCCAGGTCGCCGGACCGGGTGCCCATGACCAGACCCTCCAGCGGTGTGAAGCCCATGGAGGTGTCCACCGAGCGCCCGAAGCGCACCGCGCAGGCCGAGGCACCGTTCCCGAGGTGGATGGAGATGGTGCGCAGCTCCTCCGGCGGCCGGCCCAGCAAGCGCGCGGCGCGACGGGTCACGTGCTGATGGCTGGTCCCGTGAAAGCCGTAGCGGCGAATGCGATAGCGCCGGTAGAGGACGTGGGGAATTCCGTAGTGGTAGGCCGTCGGCGGCAGGGTGGCGTGGAAGGCCGTGTCGAACACCGCCACGTGCGGTACGTCCGGCAGACGCTCCCGAGCGGCCAGGATCCCCGCCAGGTTGTGGGGATTGTGGAGCGGCGCGAGCGCGATGCTGTCCCGGATTCTCTCCAGGATGTCGTCGTCGATGAGCACGGCGTCCGTGAACCCTTCCCCACCGTGCACCACCCGGTGTCCCACCGCCTGGATCTCCGACAGATCGGCCACCGCCCCGCTGTCCGCGTCCGCGACCAGGTCCAGGATGGCGCGGATGGCGTCCCGGTGGTCCAGGATGGCCGCGGACTGGCGGATGCGGCGGCCGTCGGAGCGTTCCTGGCTGAGGAGGGCGCCGCCGGCGCCGATGCGCTCGACGATCCCCACCACCAGCGCCTCCTCGGCGTCGGTGTCCACCACCTGGTATTTCACCGAGGAGGAGCCCGAGTTGAGGACCAGGACCTTCATGACAGGAAGGGCTCCAGACCCGGCCGACCGAGGTCGGGATCACCGTCCTGCAGGCGGGCGCCGGACGCGTCGTAGCGGTAGAAGCCCCGACCGCTCTTTTCACCCAGAAGACCGCGCGTGACCATCTGGCGCAGGAGCGGACAGGGTCGGTACTGGGGGAGGCCCAGCTCACCCCACAGCGACTCCAGGGCGCGCAGAATCGAGTCGAGCCCCATTTCGTCGGCGAGCGCCAGGGGACCGAGCGTCCAGCCGAAGCGGAGCTTCATGGCCCGATCGATGGCGTCGCGGGTGGCCACGCCCTCCATGAGCGTGTGGACCGCCTCGTTGATGAGGGCGAGGGTGAGCCGTGTGGTGACGTAGCCCGGGTATTCGGAGACCTCGATGATTTCCTTGTCCAGGAGCTCGGCGATCTCGCGCGCCACCCCCAGGGCCTCCTCTCCGGTTTCCCGGCCCCGGACCAGCTCGACGGCCGGGGTGCGGGTGACGGGATGCAGAAAATGCAGGCCCACGAGAAAGGGCCGTCTGGGAGGCGTCAGCACCGCCGCCAGGTCGGTGACCGACAGCGTCGACGTGTTGGTGACCAGGACCGTGCCGGGCTGACAGCAACGGTCCAGATCCCGGAGCAGCGCCTCCTTGTCGCGCCGGTTCTCCTGGATCGCCTCCAGCACGACCTCGAGCTCCTGCACCGCTTCCAGCGACACCCGCCCCCGGATCCGGGCCAGGACGGCGTCCCGTTCCGCCTCGGTGATGGACCAGCGCGCGATGTCGCGATCCATGCCTTCGCGGAGCTGCTCCAGGGCCCACTCCAGCCGGTGATCGGAGGCCTCGACCAGCACCACGTCCACACCGGCGTGCGCGAACGCCCGCGCAATACCCCGTCCTGCCGTCCCCCCACCTACGATGCCGATGGGACTCTGCATGGCTCGCCTCCCCAGGTCAGCCTTCGATGGCCAGCCGGTCGAAGCGGGAAAAGAAGAAGGCGATCTCGGTGGCGGCGTTCTCGTCGGAGTCGGACGCGTGGATCGCGTTGCGTCCCTTGGATTCGGCGTAGAGCCGGCGCACGGTGCCCTCGGCCGCCTCGGCGGGATCGGTGGCGCCGATGACCTCCCGCAAGCGCCCGACGGCGTCCTCCGCCTCCAGGACCATGGGGATGCACGGACCCGACGTCATGAACTCCACCAGCTCGGCGTAGAAAGGCCGCTCACGGTGCACCTCGTAGAAGGCACCGGCCTGCGCGCGGGACAGCCGCGTCATGCGAAGAGCGCGTACCGTGAACCCGGCGTTCTCGAGGTGGGCGAGGACCTTGCCGGCTTTGCCGGCGCCGACGGCGTCGGGCTTGATGATGGCGAGGGTATGGCTCATGGGTCGTCCCATTTGTTGGAATCGTGTGGTGTCTTCGGATCGAGGTCGGCCGTCAGGGGCCGAACAGCAGGCGCAGCACCGCGTCGCGGGTCAGGAAGCCCACCAGCTCCCCTTCGCGCACCACCGGTAGCTGCTCCACGTCGCGGTTGACCATGAGGGTCGCGGCATCCATGAGCGGCTGCTCCTCGGAGACGCACATCACCGTGCGGGTCATGACGTCCCGCGCCGAGAGATCCCGGCCCTCGTGGCCCTCCTCCTTGCCTTCGGTGGATCGCCGCCGCGGCAGGAGGTCCCGCAGCGCGTCGCCGGAGGTGATGATGCCCATCACCTCGTAGCCTTCTCCCACCACGGGCACGGCGTGGAGCTCCCGGCGGACCATCAGGTCCACGACCTCGTCCAGTGGCGTGTCGGGGTACACCCGGTAGGTCACCGGCGTGAGCGCGGCTTCCACCCGGATCCGCTCGGCCAGGGCGACATCCAGGAGCCCGTCGATCTCCCGCACCTGATCCGCCGATCTCGCCTCGGCGAGGCGCGAGCCGTGACGGGCCTCCTTCAGGTAGTCCGTGAGCGGCGGAATGGTTTGTGCCTTGAAGCTGGGCAGGCGCCGCGACGTGACGAACAGGAACACGATCCGGACCGGCGCGGAGTCGTCGCGACCCTCGCCGGTGACGGCCAGCGGCTCGGGCGAAATGCCCAACACGGCCCTGGTGCCCACCGGCTCGTCGCGTCCGTACAGCACCGCCACGGCGTCGGGCGCGAGACGAACGACCTCGCCGGCGCTGGCGAAGGCCAACGCCCGGGCGAGCTTGCCCCGGCGCTCCGCGTCCAGACCCTCGTCGTCAGGCAGCGCGCCGAGCAGCTCGCGCAGCGCGCCGGCCAGGTCGCGGGCGTCGAGCGGAACCCGGATGCCGTCGGGAACGAGGTAGTCGTCGAGTGTCATGATGACGCCGGGCGGCCTCTCGGACCGCCCGGCTCGCCCGTCAGGGGAGGGCGTTCCGGACGAGCTCGGCGATCTCCACCGGACGCTTCGCCACGGCAATCCCGTTGTCCTCGAAGGCCTGCATCTTCTCCGCCGCCGTGCCCGCCGAGCCGCTGATGATGGCTCCGGCATGGCCCATGCGCCGTCCGGGCGGTGCGGTCTGCCCGGCGATGAAGCCCACCACGGGCACATCGATGTTCTCCTTAACGAATTCCGCGGCCTCCTGTTCGTCGGTGCCTCCGATCTCACCGATCATGACGATGGCCTCGGTGTCGGGGTCGTTCCGGAATGCCTCCAGGCAGTCCACGAACCTGGTCCCGATGAGCGGATCACCCCCGATGCCCACGCAGGTGGTCTGACCGAGACCGGCCTGGGTCAGATGATAGACGGCCTCGTACGTGAGCGTGCCCGAGCGAGACACCAGCCCCACCGGCCCGGGCGCCACGATCTGACCGGGCAGGATGCCCACCTTCGCCTTTCCGGGCGAGATGAGTCCTGGACAGTTCGGGCCCAGGACCCGGGCGCCGCGGTCCCGCGCGTAGGCGTGGGCCCGGGCCATGTCCTGGACCGGAATCCCCTCGGTGATGGCCACGATGAACGAGATGCCGGCATCGGCCGCCTCCATGATCGCTCCCGCGGCGAAGGCCGGCGGCACGTAGATCACGGAAGTGTTGGCACCGGTGGCCGTCACGGCCTCGTCCATGGCGTTGAAAATGGGCACGCTCTCGCCGTCGGAGGCCTGAAAGGTCTGGCCACCCTTCCCCGGCGTCACGCCGGCCACGACGACGGTCCCGTACTCCATCATCTGATGCGTGTGAAACGATCCGTCCCGGCCGGTGATCCCCTGGACCACCAGGCGGGTGTTCTCGTCGATGAAGATCGACATGTCGTCGCTCCTATGCCTGATGGGCGAGCTGGACGGCCTTCTCCACGACCTCGTCCATGGAGGTGTAGGCCGAAAAGCCCGCCTCTTCGAGAATCCCGAGAGCCTGCTCTTCGTTGGTGCCGGTGAGGCGGATGACGATGGGCACCTGGATGTCGATGTTCCGCGTGGCCTCGACGATGCCGTTGGCCACGTCGTCGCAGCGGGTGATTCCGCCGAAGATGTTGAAGAGGATCACCTTGACCCGCGGGTCGGCGGTGATGATCTCCAGGGCGTTCACCACCTTGTCGGGGTTGGACGAGCCGCCGATGTCCAGGAAGTTGGCCGGCTCACCCCCGTAGTACTTGACCAGATCCATGGTGGCCATGGCCAGACCGGCTCCGTTCACGCAGCAACCCACGTCACCGTCGAGCTTGACGAAGCTGAGCCCGGCTTCGCGCGCCTTGGTCTCCGCCGGTGGCTCGTCGGAGGAGTCCCGGTAGGCCGCCACGTCCGGCCGCCGGAAGAGCTCGTTGTCGTCGATGCTCACCTTGGCGTCGATGGCCTTGACCACGCCCGACGGCGTGGTGATCAGGGGATTGATCTCCGCCATGCTGGCGCCGGACGACACGAAGGCCTCGTAGAGCTGTCCCATGACCTTCGCGGCCTGCTTGATGATGCCCGGCTCGTCGTAGAGCGAATTGGCCAACCAATAGGCCTGGTGCGGCAGCAGCCCGTAGCGGGGATCCACGGTGAGCTTGCGGATGGCATCGGGCTTGGTGCGGGCCACCTCCTCGATGTCGATCCCGCCCTCGGCGGAGACCATGAACATGGGAGCCTGGCTGTTGCGGTCGACCAGAACGCCCACGTACGCCTCCGAGGCGATGTCCTCCGCGGGCGTGATCAGGACCTTCTGGACGGTGAGGCCCTTGATGTCCATGCCGAGGATGTTGGCGGCGTGCTCCCGGGCCTCCTCCGGGCTCTTGGCCAGCTTGACGCCGCCGGCCTTGCCCCGTCCTCCGGAGTGGACCTGGGCCTTCACCACCACCATGCCACCGTATTCGCGCGCGGCGGACTCCGCCTCGTCGGGCGTCGTCACGACCTTGCCGGGGGGCACGGGCATGCCCGCGCTCCGGAAGATCTCCTTCGCTTGATATTCGTGGAGATTCATATCGTTCGCAGTCCTTTGCAGATCGCTGAGATCAGCTCGTGGGCAGGCTGCAGCCACAGCCTACCGAAGCTACCGACCCCCCTTGGGGGGATCAACCGGAATCGTCGCCTCCGCCCGCGTTGCTGAGCAGGGCGCGCAGTCGTGCCAGCGCCTCACCGAACCCCGACCAATCGCCCGCCCGCAGGCGCGACTCGGCGAGGTCCAGGAGATCCAGCGCCTCGGCCGGCAGACCCGAGGGCGGTTGGACCCCGGCGGATGGCTCCCCGGCGGGCTCGGACCTCGACGGTTGTGCCTCGCCCGAGAGCGCCTGGACGGCGGCCGCCAGCGACTCCTGCATGGTCACGCGCTGGCCGTCGCTGACGACGAAGCGCCGCAGCTCGGGAATCGCATCGGCCTCGGCGGCCAGAAAGACCGGCTCCATGTAGACGAGACGTTCTCCCACCGGGACCACGTGCAGGTGCCCGGTCCACACGCTGCTCCCTCCCTGTCGCCAGAGCGAGAACTGCTGACTGATCTCCGGATCCTGCTCTACCAACGCCTCCACCTGGCGGGGGCCGGGAAGCTGGTTCTCGAGAAGCCCGTCGAAGAGGCGCAGGCGAAAGGTCCCGTCGGGACGGAGCTCTCCGGCCAGGAGCGCCGCCAGGTTCTGGCGACCCGTGGGTACGAAGGAGGTGACGAGCTGGAAGCGGGGCGTGGAGTCCCCGGGCATGCGCAGGAGCCCGTATTCCGGCCGGTACTCCACGGGCCTCTCGGTCTGGGTCAGCTCCTGCGGATGCGACCACACGTCCTGTTGGCCGAAGAAGGTCAAGGGATCGTTCTGATGATACTGGCGCAGCACCTCGGCCTGCAGCGCCAGGAACGTCCGCGGGTAGCGCAGGTGCTCGCGGATGGCCTCCGGCATCTCGTCCAGGGCACGGAAGAGCCCCGGAAAGGCACGGGCGTAGGTGTCACGGACCGGATCGGCGCCCGGCAGTGCGTAGAAGGTCGTCTCGCCGGTGACGGCATCCACCGTGACCTTCACGCTGTTGCGCACGTAGCTCACCGGGCGCCGGAACTCCAGCGCGAACGCCCGCGACAGCGGAAACGAACGCGTCGCGGTGAACCCTTCCAACACCCAGACCAGGCGTCCGCCCGCCAGCACCGGATACGGGGACTCGGGATAGCGCAGGAAGGGCGCCACCGCCTGGGCCCGGTCCAGCACACCCCGGCGCAGCACCAGCCGGCTCTCCGGACCGACCTCGGACGAGAACAGCACGTTCGCCTCGCGCAGATACCAGGCGAACAGGAGCTTGCGGAGCCCCGCGACGGGGATGCCGGTGGGAAAGTCAACGCCGGCCACGCCCGGGGTCGAATCCGCGGCCATGAACGCCGAGTCGGTGGGATTGACCAGGGCGTACGGCTGTGAACGGATCCCGACGAAGACCGACGAGCGCTGGAGGTTCAGCGCCGGCGGAGCGTCGCCGCCGACGAAGGTGGCCGGAATTCCCGCGAGGAAGTTCTCGGGGCGACCCTCGGGGGTGCGGGCGGAAGCGTCCACCGCTACCGCGCCGTTCCCCGCGATGTAGCGATCACGCAGGTGGAGGTTCTGCCAGTTGGGCTCCTCGATGCCGGCCGGATCCACCTCGCGCACCGCCAGCGCCACCGGAACCGTGGACCCGTCGGGCCGTTGATAGCGGTCGACGAAGACGCCGCCGAAGTCGTAGTAGCGCCGGCGTGCCTCCACCTCGCGAAAGGCCGTGAGCAGGGTGTTGGCGGACCACACCGGCAGCCCCGCGAACTGGCGGCTGGCTTCGGCCCAGTCCACGTCGCCTTCGCGCTGGGCGTCGTAGCGGACGCGCTCCAGGGAATCCAACCCGAACCCGAGGCGCGTGAACTCCAGAGAGCGCGCGATGTAGGGCGATTCCCGGCCCAGCTCGTTGGGCACGACCTGAAAACGCTGGATGACCGACGGGTAGATGCGGCCCACCCCGATGGCGGCGACGATGACGCCACCGATGCCCGCAGCCGCCGGCAGCAGCCGGTTCTTCCACGCGCCCAGCAGCACCCCCGCCGCCCCGGCCAGCGTCACCAGCGCCTGCAGGGGAAGCGTCCGCATGCGGGCGTGCTCGTCGGTGTACCCGAAGATGCTCTGGACGTCCGAGGAGCCGAAGAGCAGCAGCACCGGCATCCCCAGAAGCATGTGGGCGGCAATCAGTACCAGGAAGCTCGCCACCAGCACGCCCATGTGCTTGCGAGCCGGATCGGTCATCACCACCCCGCCCTGCCCGAACCGCAACGATCCGGTGGTGGCGTAGCCCGCGGTGACCACCGTGAAGGCCAGGAACACCACCACCATGAGGAAGGTGACGGAAATCCGCAGAATGGGGAGCGAGAAGACGAAGAACGACAGGTCCAGACCCAGGAACGGATCCGTCTGCCCCCACGGGACCTTCGACATCTGGAACAGCGCCGAGAGCGCGCTGCCATCGGGCACCGACGCCGCGAACCACGCCGCCAGCAGCACCGACAACGACACGATGGTGGTCGTCACGTAGTGCGCGGGCAGGCGCTCTGCGATCTCCAGATTCCCGAACCGGCGCTTGATGTGGAGCGTGCCGAGGCTGCGGGCCACCACCCTCAGGTTCAGGTGAATGAGGAATCCCACCACCAGGAAGACCAGGAGACGCACACCCCACACCCAGGCGAAGGTGCGCCAGAAGACGGACGCGTAGCCCATCTCCCGGTACCAGAGGGCATCGACGTACAGCGCGGTGGCCGCGCGGCTCCCTACCAGCCCGAGGATGACCACCGCCGCCAGGGCGATGGCGAGGCGGGCTCCGCGGAGCTTTCGGATCGCATCGAGCAGTGAACGGGCCATGGCGCGCGGCGGCCTCAGCCGACGCCCTGATCCCGCAGCCAACCTTCCACGACGCTGCGGATCTCCTGGAGCCGTTCCTCGGTGCGCGCCTCGAAGCGGGCCACCAGTACGGGCTGCGTGTTGGAGGCCCTCAGAAGCCCCCAGCCGTCCCCGAACAGGATGCGCACCCCATCCACGTCGATGACGTCGTACTCCTTGCGGAAGTGTTCCAGGGCCCGGTCCACCAGCCCGAACTTGGACTCCTCGGTAACCTCGATGCGGATCTCGGGCGTGGACACGTACTTCGGGAAGGCCGCCACGCGCTGGGACAGGGGCTCGGACGAGCGCGCCACGATGTCGATGAGGAGGCAGGCATCGTAGAGGGCATCGTCGAATCCCAGGTAGTCCTCACCACCGACGCAGATGTGGCCGCTGAGCTCGCCGGCCAGCGCCGCACCGGTCTCCTTCATCTTCTGTTTCATGAGCGAGTGGCCGGTCTTCCACATGATGGGCTCGCCGCCCGCCTCGGCGAAGACCTCCGGGAGCGCCTGCGAGCACTTCACGTCGAACACCAGCTTCTGGGGCGCCCCCCTGCGCTCCAGGAGATCCAGACCGAAGAGGAGGAGGATCAGATCACCTCGCACCACCTCACCGTGCTCGTCCACGGCGCCGAGGCGGTCCGCGTCACCATCGAACGCGATGCCCAGGTCGGCCCCGGTGGCGCGCACCTCGGCGATGAGGTCCTGCAGATACTCGTCCACCGTGGGGTCGGGATGGTGGTTCGGGAAGGTCCCGTCGGAGACGCAGTAGAGCGGCACCACGTCGGCGCCCAGATCCTCCAGGAGCTGCACGGCGACCAGCGATCCGCTGCCGTTGCCGCAGTCCACCGCCACCTTCACCGGGCGGGTCAGGTCGAAGCGCCGCGCCACGTCCTTCCGGTAATCGTCCAGAACGTCTCGCGTCTCCAGGCCGCCGCTGCCCGACATCAGATCGTCGGCTTCGATGCGGCGGTACATCTCCTGGATGGACTCGCCGAAGAAGGAGCCGCCCAGCATGGACATCTTGATGCCGTTCCATTCCGGCGGATTGTGCGAGCCGGTCACCTGGATGCCCCCGTCGGTTCCCAGCGTCTTCTCCGCCCAGTAGACCACCGGGGTGGGCACGGTGGCGATGTCCAGCACGTCGACGCCCCCGGCGCGGAGGCCCCGCACGAGCCCGGAAGCCAGATCCGGAGAGCTGGGTCGGTTGTCCCTGCCGACCACCACGCGGGGAGTCCGGTCGGGAAGCGCCTCACGGATGGCGGTGGCGTACGCGCGCCCGACGGACTCGGCCACCGAGGCGTCCAGGTCGGTGCCCACGATGCCGCGGACGTCGTATTGCCTGAAGATGTGGGGCGCCAGGGCCATGCTTGCACCTGCTGCTGGATGAGACCTCTGAAGCCCGCCTACCCGGCAGGCTTCCGAAGCACCGACGTTCGGGTCTATGCCCCGGACCCGCGGGGGTTCCTCCCAGGCGGGTCCCGGCCGGCCGCGGGTGACTCGCTAGCGCACCATCCCCATGAAGACCCCGCCCACCGACGCGAGGCTGGAAACGCTGCTCCGGGCGAACTCCATGAGCCCCGAAGGGAAGATCCCCAGGAACAGGATGGCGACGACCCCCACCACCAACGCCGCGCGGACGGTGAGCGGGACCGGCAGGAGCCGCTCCTCACCGGCGCGGGTCGGGTCCTTCATCCACGTGTACCAGGCCACACGCAGGTAGTAGTAGTACGACACCACCGTGGTCAGGACCAGGATGACCGACAGGGTCCAGAGCTGGGCGTCCACGGCGCCCTGGAGAAGATAGATCTTGCCCATGAAGCCCGCGGTCCCGGGAAAGCCCGCCAGGGACAGCAGGAAGATGGTCAGGACCACGCCCAGCATGGGCTGGCGGTGTCCGAGCCCGGCGTAGTCGTCGAGCTGGAGGTTCTCTTCGCCCTGCAGACCGACGGTCATGACCACGGCGAAGGCGCCCATGTTCATGATGACGTAGACCAGCAGGTAGAAGAGCATGCCCGCCGCCGCCATCTGGTTGGCCGCGGCCAGCGCCACCATCAGATAGCCCGCGTGGGCGATGCTGGAGTAGGCCAGCATGCGCTTCACGTTGGTCTGAACCAGGGCCACCAGGTTCGCCACCACCATGGTGATGGCGGCCAGCCACCACATGATGGGATACCAGGTCTCGTACACGCCCTGGAAGGCCACCATGAAGACGCGCAGGAACGTGACGAAGGCGGCGGCCTTCACGGCCACCGACATGAACGCGGTGACGGGAATGGGCGCGCCCTCGTAGACGTCGGGCGTCCACATGTGGAAGGGGACCACCGAGACCTTGAAGGCGAAACCCACGGCCACCAGCGCCACCCCCGCGATGAGCAGTCCCTGCTGCGCCGCGCCGCTTTCCACCGCCAGCGCCACCTGGACGATATTGGTGGTACCGGTGGCCCCGTAGACCAGCGCGAGCCCGTAGAGGAAGAAGCCCGTGGAGAAGGCCCCCAGCAGGAAATACTTGAGCCCGGCTTCGGCCGAGCGCCGGTCACGCCGGTTGAACGCGGTGAGTGCGTAGACCGAGATCGACATCACCTCCAGGCCCAGGAACACCACCATGAGATCGCGGGCGCCGGCCATGAACATCATGCCGGCGGTGGCGAACAGGATGAGGGCGTAGAACTCTCCCGCCTGCAGCCGCTGCCGGTAGACGTAGGTGAACGACATGACCACGGCCAACGCCGCCGCCGCCAGGAAGATCCAGTTGGCGAACAGGCGGAATCCGTCCACCGCCACCATGCCCGCGGTGCCCACCTCGGTGACGCCGTACAGCCACCCGTTGGCCAGCGCGGCGGTCAGGATGCCCGCCAGCGCCAGGATCGCCAGGTCGGTGGGCGGTCCGGCGGGTGTGGCGCCACCCTCGGAGCTCCGTTCGCTACGGTGGCCCGACACCCCGGTCAGAAGCACGCCCGTGGCCCACGCGCACAGGAGAATCTCGGGCAACAGCGCCCAGACGTAGTGTAGCTGTCGGCTGAAGTCGAGCTGCATGAGCGTCAGTCCTCGTCCGCGTGACCCGACGCGATGGCCGCGGCGGGGACGTCGTTCGTGTGGGAAGACGGCCGCGCGGCGCTGACGCCGAGCTCCGCCATCCCCATGTCACCGCCCTGCGTCTCGACCCGCTCCAGAACCGCGCGCACGGAAGGCTCCATGCGACGGAGGAAGGGCGTCGGGAACGCACCGATGAAGATCATGAGGGCCACCAGCGGCGCCAGAATCGCGATCTCGCGCCCGCTCAGGTCCCGCACCTCCCGGTTCTCGGGCCTGTCGAGCTTGTTGAAGAACACCCGCTGCACCATGGGCAGCATGTAGTACGCGGCGAAGATCACGCCCGTCGAGGCCACCATGGCCAGGACCGGGTGGGTCTGGAAGGTGCCCAGGAGCGCGAGAAATTCGCCGATGAACCCGCTGGTACCCGGCAGGCCGATGGAGGCCAGCGCAGTGATGACGAAGGCCGTGGCCAGCAAGGGAGCGACCCGCCCCAACCCACCGAACTCCTCGATGAGACGCGTGTGTCGTCGCTCGTAGAGCATGCCCAGCAGGAGGAAGAGCGCCCCCGTGCTGACACCGTGGGAGATCATGACCACCAGGCCACCCTGCAGTCCGTTGACGGTGAGGGCGAAGATGCCGATCACCACGAAGCCCATGTGGGCCACCGAGGTGTAGGCCACCAGCTTCTTGGCGTCGGGCTGTACGGCCGCCACCCAGGCGGCGTAGATGATCCCGATCACCCCGAGCACGAGCATGACGGTCACCACCGTCGGGTGCTGGGCCGCCGCGGGGAACATGGGCAGCAGGAACCGCAGGAAGCCGTAGGTTCCCATCTTCAGCAGGATGGCAGCCAGCACCACCGAGCCGGGCGTGGGCGCCTCGACGTGGGCGTCGGGCAGCCACGTGTGCAGCGGGAACAGCGGCACCTTGATGGCGAAGGCCAGGGCGAAGGCGCTGAACAGCCAGAGCTGCTCGTGGAGGCTCAGGTCCACGCGCAGGAGGTCGGCGTAGGCGAAGCTCGGCACGCCGCTCACGGTCCTGGCCCGTGCGTAGAGATAGAGGATCGCCACCAGCATGAGGAGCGACCCGAACGCGGTGTACAGGAAGAACTTGACCGCCGCGTACACGCGCCGCTCACCGCCCCAGATCCCCACGATGAAGTACATGGGGACCAGCGTGAGCTCGAAGAAGACGTAGAAGAGGAAGAGGTCGGTGGCCACGAAGACCCCGACCACGCCGGCTTCCAGGAGCAGCATGAGGGCGTAGAAGCCCCGCTCCCGCTTCTTGATGTAGTTGAAGGAGCCCAGGATGGCGAGCGGGGTGGTCAGCGTGGTGAGCAGCACCATGAACAGGCTGATACCGTCCACGCCCAGCGAGTAGTGGACCCCCCAGGCGGCGATCCATGGCGTGGAGGACGCGAGCTGCATGGCGCCCTCGCCCGGGTCGAACACCCACCACAGCCCCAGGCTGAGGACGAAGACGCCCGCGGACCACCAGAAGGCCACGTGCTTGGCCCGCTCCTCGGACCCCATCAGCACCAGCCCCAGGCCGATGACGGGGAGCCAGACGAGCGCGTGGAGGATCCACGCACCGTAGCTGATTCCCTCCAGCATGGCAGTCATGGTCGGCGCCCTCCTACAGGACTACCACGCCGAGGATCACCAGCACCCCGAGCGTGAGGATGAATGCGTAGGTGTTCACGGATCCGGTCTGGAAGAGGCTTCCGAACCAGCCCACGGCTTTCGTCACCCCTCCGGCGGCGTTGACCGTGCCGTCGATGAGCACCGAGTCGATCACCTTCCAGAAGGCGCGCGAGGTGGCGACGATGGGCCGCACCACGATGCGGTCGTAGAGCTCGTCGACGTACCACTTGTGATAGAGCACGCGCTTGAAGCCGGTGGGCTCCGGCGAGTCGGCCGCCGGGACGATCTTCCAGCGACTCACGGCCAGGATGGCCAGCACCACGACCACCGCCGCCGCCACGGTGGAGATCAGGCCCCAGGTCAGCTCGCCGCCGCCGAAGGGCGCTTGCTCCAGGAAGGCGCCGACGTGCTCGGCACGGATCTCGGTGGCCCGCTCGGTGAGGGGCTCGAGCCAGTGGTGCAACCACTCACTCATGGGCAGCGCCCCACCCAGGCCGAAGAAGGACTCGCGCACGGCCTCGGGCACGTTGATCCAGCCCCCGAACGTCGACAGGAGCGCCAGCACGGTGAGCGGCACCGTCATGGTGAGAGGCGCCTCGTGCAGATGGCGCGATTCCTCGTCGCCGGTGCGGTTGGCTCCGTGAAAGGTCATGACCATGAGGCGGGTCATGTAGAACGCCGTCAGCATGGCCGCAGCCAGCGCCAGGACCCAATAGACCTTGTAGAAGCCGGCGTACGGTCCCGCCGCCGCCGCGCCGGCGTACCAGATGATCTCGTCCTTGGAGAAGAACCCGGCGAAGGGCCAGATCCCGGAGATGGCCAGCGTGGCGGCCCACATGGTGAGCGCCGTCAGCGGCATGAACTTCCGGAGCCCGCCCATGTTGCGCATGTCCTGGGCGTCCATGTCGCTGTGCGTGTGATGCAGCGCGTGGTGCATGGAGTGGATGACCGCACCCGACCCCAGGAAGAGCAGCGCCTTGAAGAAGGCGTGCGTCATGAGGTGGAAGATGCCCGCCGTGTAGGCGCCCACGCCCACGCCCAGGAACATGTAGCCGAGCTGGGAGACCGTGGAGTAGGCCAGGACCTTCTTGATGTCGTACTGCGCCAGCGCGATGGTGGCGGCGAACAGCGCCGTGGCCACGCCGATGCCCGCCACGGTCACACCGCCCACCGGCGAGAGGGCGAAGAGCACCGACGAGCGCGCCACCATGTAGACCCCGGCGGTGACCATGGTCGCCGCGTGGATCAGCGCCGAGACCGGCGTGGGGCCCGCCATGGCGTCGGGCAACCACACGTACAGGGGGATCTGCGCGCTCTTCCCCGTCGCGCCGAGCAGCAGGAAGAGCGTGACGGCCGTGATCACGCCGCCTCCGTAGACCAGCTCCTCGGGCGCCCGCCCGAACACCTCGACGAAGTCCAGGGTCCCGAACTGGGCGAAGAGGATGAAGAGGGCGATCAGGAAGCCGAAGTCACCGATGCGGTTGACGATGAACGCCTTCTTGCCGGCATCGGACTTCTCCCGATCGGAGAACCAGAAGCCGATGAGGAGATAGGAGCACAGCCCCACCCCCTCCCAACCCACGAACATGACCGGGAAGCTGGCCCCGGTCACCAGCACCAGCATGAAGAAGACGAACAGGTTCAGGTAGGCGAAGTACCGGGGGTAGCCCGGATCGTCCTTCATGTAGCCCACGCTGAACACGTGGATCAGGAAGCCCACCCCGGTGACCACCAGCATCATCACCATGCTGAGCTGGTCGAGCTGGAGCGCCGCGTCGACGTGGAAGGCCCCGGTGGAGATCCAGGTCCAGTAGCGGACCACCACAGGCTCGTGGAGCTCCACCCCACGCATGCGCAGGAAATTGACCGCCACCAGCACGAAGGCCAGGAAGAGCACCCCCGGCCCGATCAGGCTCGGCAGGGTGTGCGTGACCGGCCGGCCACCGGTGTCCAGATCCAGCTCGCCCCCCGCCCGGACCGCGTCGGCCGAGCGGCGAGCGTGGCTGAGCGCCAGCACCCCGTTGATCAGGAAGCCCAGCAGCGGGAGCAGGACGATGAGACCCGGAAGGAAGGGCTCGAAGCCGCCGGCACCCGCCGCGCGCTCGGCCGCCTCCTGGGCCATCCGGAACATCCCGAAGGGTCCGCTCATGACGTCACCACTTCAGGAGGTTGAAGGAGTCCACGTTGACCGTCTCGTAGTGGCGGAAGATGGAGATGATGATGGCCAGCCCCACCGCCGCTTCGGCGGCGGCCACGGTCATGACGAAGAAGACGAACACCTGGCCTTCCACGCCCAGCGCCCGTGACAGGGCGACCAGCGTCAGGTTGACGGCGTTGAGCTGCAGCTCGATGCACAGGAACATGATGATGGCGTTCCTCCGCACCAGAACGCCGAAGGTCCCGATCACGAACAGGATGGCACTGAGGACCAGCGCTTCGGAGAGCATGGCGGCGTCCTCCTACGAGACGTGGCGCTTGGCGAGGACCAGGGCCCCCACGATGGCCACCAGGAGCAGGATCCCGGTGATCTCGAAGGGAACGACGTAGGTGGTGAAGAGCGGTTCGGCGATCACGCCGACCGCCCCCTTCTGCGCCAGCGCCGCGTCCATGGCCTCGGTGCCGTTCAGGAACGGGAAGAGCGCGCTCTCCCCTCCGCCGAAGCGGCGCGCCAGCAGACCCGCCAGCGCGCCGGACATGGCGAAGGCCAACACGGCCCACAGGCCTCCGTGGATGTCCCGCCGGTAATCGTGCCCCAGGTTCAGGAGCATGATCACGAACAGGAAGAGGACCATGATGGCGCCGGCGTACACGATCACCTGCACCGCCGCCAGGAAGTGGGCCTCCAGCAGCACGTAGATGCCGGCGACGCTGGCCAGGGTGGTCACCATGAAGAGGAGGCTGGAGACGGGGCTCCGGCCCATGACCACGCCCAGCGCGCCACCCACGGCCACCGCCGCGAAGATGAAGAAGAGGATGTCAGCCACGGGCCCTCCTCATTCGGAACGGGGATCCGAGGGATCCCAGAGGAGGGTCGTGGGATGCTCCTGCTCCATGAGCCGATCCAGGTCGTAGACGAAGCGGTCGCGGGTGTACTCGGCGTTCTCGAAGTGTCGCCCCACGTGGATGGCCTCCACCGGGCAGACCTCCTGGCACATCCCGCAGAAGATGCAGCGGAACTCGTCGATCTCGTAGACGATGGGATAGCGGTTGCCCTGGTCGTCCTCGCCTCCGACGAGGCGGATGCAGTTGGCCGGGCACACCGTCGGGCACAGGCCGCAGGCGACGCACTTGGGCCGTCCGTCGGCGTGTACCTCCATGCGGTGCGTGCCCCGCCAGCGGGGAGCCAGCTCGGGCTGCTCCTCCGGGTACTGGAGGGTGATCTTGTTGGGATTGACCAGATGCTTGAAGGTCAGCGCCATGCCCTTGAGGGCGGCGCGCAGGTACGACGTGCTCCCCGGCTCGGGGCGTCGCATCACCTTGACCGAAACTGCCATGACGTGTCCTCGGAGGTCGTCGTCTCGAGTCGCGCTCAGTCGCCGGACACTTCGGCGGGCAGATGCCGGGCGGGCACCTCCACCGCCGGCATGTGCACCGGCCGCTCCTGACGTGTGGGCACCGCGGCGCCCTTGATGATCCGGTCCCGATCCAGGAAGAACACGAAGGCCACCGTGCACAGCCCACTCACCGCGGTCAGGACCAGTCCGAAGGTGAAGCCGTACGGCACGCCGAGCTGATCCAGAACCAGGATCGTTCCCGACACCACCATCACGTAGGCCAGCGCCGTGGGCAGCATCACCTTCCAGCCCAGGCTCATGACCTGGTCGTAGCGGAAGCGTGGCAGCGTCCAGCGCACCCAGATGTAGAAGAAGAGGAAGAACCCGGTCTTGAGACCGAAGCCGCCCAGTGTCAGGAGCGTCTTCCACCACGCCGGGTCGGCCATGATGGCCGCGCCGCCGGCGTCGAAGCCCTTGATGAGCATGCCCTGGTACCAGAAGGCGTCGTCCCACGTGCCCGGCAGGTCCCAGCCGCCGAAGAAGAGCGTCGCCATGAGGGCCGAGGCGGTGAGCATGTGGGCGTACTCGGCGATGAAGAACATGCTGAACTTCATGGCCGAATACTCGGTGTGATATCCGGTGACCAGCTCCGATTCCGCCTCGGGCATGTCGAAGGGCAGCCGGTTGGTCTCGGCGAAGGCGGAGATGACGAACAGGATGAAGGCCAGCGACAACGGCAGCGCGAACCACAGGTTGAGCTGCTGCTGCTGCGTCACCACGTCCGTGAGGGTCACGTTCCCGGCCAGCATGAGCACCGTGACCAGCGACAGGCCCAGCGCCACCTCGTAGCTCACCATCTGGGCCGACGCCCGCAGCGCGCCCAGGAAGGCGTACTTGTTGTTGGAGGCCCAGCCCGAGATGACGACGCCGTACACGCCCAGCGAGCTCAGCGCCAGGATGTAGAGGATGCCGATGGGCACGTCGGCCACGATCATGTCCACCACGCCCCAGGGCGTCGGCAGGGGTGCGGCGAAGGGGATCACGGCGAAGGTGACCAGCGCCGGCATGATGGCCAGCATGGGGCCCAGGACGAAGTAGAACCGGTTCGAGGTCGCCGGCATCGTCTCTTCCTTCAAGACGTTCTTGATGCCGTCGGCGATGGGCTGCAGAAGCCCCAGCGGCCCCACGCGATTCGGGCCCGACCGGTCCTGGATCCAGGCGGACACCCGGCGCTCCGCCAGCGTCGTGTAGGCCACCACGAGCATGGAGACCGTGAAGACCGCGACGACCTTGACGGCCGAGGCGATGAGGAACGCGACCCCGGTGACGGGTTGCAGCTGCTCCATTCCGCTCAGTCTCCAGTCAGGGAAGCGGGCTCGTTCACCACCGCGCCCCGGGTGCCGATGGAGGGGTAGCCCAGGCCCTCGAAGGGCGCATGCGGCGCCACCAGCATGTCGAAGGCCTCGGCCGCCGTCGTGGGCACCTCGGCCTCGTCCATGAGCGCCACCAGGGCGCCCAGGGCCAGCCAGGCCGGACGGGCCGCACCCGGGGCCTGCAGACCGGGCCAGAAGCGCTGCACCCGCCCTTCGTGATTCGTGAAGGTGCCTTCCTGCTCGGCGAAGGTGGTGACCGGAAGAAGGAAGTCGGCCGCCGCCGCGGCGACGGGCGCGTGCGACCCCAGGTACACGTAGAGGTCGGCGTCGTGGCCGAACTCCGGACCGTGGTCGTCCAGGGCGTCGCCCAGCACCAGGAGCACACCTCCGTGGCTGGACAGGTCGTCCACCCCGCCCCGGGCATCGTCATCCCCCACACGCGTCATGCCCAGGAGCTCCGCGCCACGTCCGTTGGGCGCCAGCTCCCGGCGCCGGGCCAACGTCGGGAACCCCTTCATGACGACCTCGTCTTCGGCGCGCGGCGAGCGGTAGACCATCTCGCCCCCGCCCAGCCGGTCCACCAGCGCGGCCACGGCGGCCACGTCTTCGTTGCAGGCCCAGGGAGACACCAGAGCCTTCACCGGCACTCCCTCCACGCCGTCCAGCCGCTCCCGCAGCGCTGCCAGCGCGGCCTTCCAGCCCATGGCGGTGCGGCTCTCGCCCCGTCCCACCAGGGGCACCTCGGCGCGGTCGCCCCGATTGATCCACTCGTAGTTGTGGCGACCGTAGTCGCACATCCAGAAGGCGTTGACGTCCAGGTTGGCCCGCGGCTTCAGCCGCTGGACCAGGTTGTCGCGCGTGTGGAGCTGGATGTTGCAGCCCTGCGAGCAGCTCGGGCACACGGAGGGGGTGTGGTCAAGGTCCCAGGAGCGCTGCTTGTGCAGGAAATCCTTGGAAACCAGCGCGCCCACCGGACAGATGTCGACGATGTTGCCCGACCAGAAGGTGCCGTCCAGGCCTTCGTCGAAGAAGGTGTCGATGACGGAGCGGCTGCCCCGCTCCACCACGGTGAGGCGAGGGTCCTGCTCCATCTCGTTCATGAAGCGGACGCAGCGCGTGCACATGACGCAGCGGTCTCCGTAGAAGAGCACGTCGCCACCGAAGTCGTCCCGCCCGAAGACCCGCTTGGGCTCACGCGAGCGGCCGTGCTTGCGTCCCTCGGCGTGCACGTAGTCCTGGAGCTTGCACTCCCCGGACTGGTCGCAGATGGGACAGTCCAGCGGGTGGTTGACCAGGTAGAACTCGAGCACGCCCCGGCGCATGGAGAGCGCCTTGTCGGAATCCGTGTGCACCACCTGCCCGTCCTGGGCCTGCGTGACGCACGAGGGCTGCAGCTTGGGCGCGCCCTCCACGTCCACCAGGCACAGCCGACACATGGCCGGCGACGACAGGCCGTCGTGATAACAGTAGTGCGGCACCTTGGTGCCGACCGACTCGGCGGCCTTGAGGAGGGTGGTGCCCTTGGGCACCGTGACCTCCCGACCGTCGATGGTCAGCGTGACGGTATTGGTCTTGGTCTCAGCCATGCGTGTCAGGCGGCTCCTACGCGTTCACCCCGGCGGATGAGCGCCAGGTATTCATCCCGGAACTTCTTGATGGACGACTGCACCGGCGCGGCCACCGAGTCGGACAGCACGCAGATGGTGGTGCCGGTCATCTGGGTGGTGACCTCCATGAGCGTGTCCAGATCCTCTTCCGTGCCCCGCCCGTCCTCGATGCGCTGCAGGATCTTGGTGACCCAGGCGGAGCCCTCCCGGCACGGCGTACACTGCCCGCACGACTCGTGGGCGTAGAAGTAGGCCATGCGGCGCACCTGCTTGACGATGTCGGTGGTCTCGTCCATGACGATCACCGAGGCGCAGCCGAGCATGGATCCAGCCGAGGCCACGCCCTCGTAGTCCAGGTTGCAGCTCTCGCACTCCTCGGCCGACAGGATGGGCACGGAGCTGCCCCCGGGGATCACGGCCTTGAGCTTGTGACCGTCCCGGATGCCCCCGCACACGTCTTCGATGAGCTCCTTCAACGGGAAGCCCAGCGGCAGCTCGTAGTTGCCGGGGCGGCTCACGTGGCCGCTGACGCAGAAGAGCTTGGTGCCCGGGCTCTTCTCGGTGCCCCACTGCCGATACCACTGGCCGCCGTTGGCGATGATGTGGGGGACCGCGCTCAGCGTCTCCACGTTGTTCACCGTGGTGGGCATGCCGAAGGCACCCACGGCCGCCGGGAAAGGCGGCTTCACCCGGGGCTGCCCCCGGCGCCCTTCCAGCGAGTTCATGAGCCCGGTCTCTTCACCGCAGATGTAGGCGCCGGCGCCCACGTGCACGGTCACGTCGATGTCCACGCCGGAGCCCATGATGTTCTCGCCGGCGTAGCCGTTGGCGTAGGCGTCTTCCACGGCCTTGGCCAGGACGGAGGAGGCCTCGAAGAACTCGCCGCGGCAATAGATGTAGGCGTGCTGGGCACGGATGGCGAACGCCCCGATCAGGCATCCCTCGATGAGCTGGTGGGGATCCCAGCGCATGAGCTCCCGGTCCTTGAAGGTGCCGGGCTCCGACTCGTCGGCGTTGCAGCACAGGTAATGCGGCTTGGTCGGCTCCTTGGGCATGAAGCTCCACTTCACGCCGGTGGGGAATCCGGCGCCTCCCCTGCCCCGGAGCCCCGAGGCCTTCACCTCTTCGGTGACGGCGTCGGGACCCATCTCGAAGGCCTTCTTGAGAGCCTGGTAGCGCCCGTTGGCCAGCGCACCGTCCATGGTGCGGGCCCTGGGGTCGCCGAAGTGCGTGCTCAGGACGCGGACCTCGCGGTCCGACACGTAGGGGTAGGCCATTACTCGCCCTTCTCCTTCAGGCGCTGAAGGAGCGCGGGGACGTCGTCCGCGCCGATGTTCTCGTAGTAGCGGGAGTTGATCTGCACGCAGGTGGGAAAGCCGCACGCCGCCAGACACTCGGCCTCCACCACGGTGAAGTTGCCGTCGGCCGACGTCGCTCCCAGCTCGGTGTCCGTGTGGTGGAGGAAGGCCTCCAGCACCTCGTCCGCCCCGCAGATGTTGCACGAGATGTTGGTGCACACCTGCACGAGAAAGCGCCCCACCGGACGCTTGTTGTACATCGTGTAGAAGGTGGCCACTCCCCGGACGTAGGCGTCGGGGAGATCCAGGAGCTCCGCGACGCGGTCCATGGTGTCCGGCGAGACGTGTCCCCGGACCTCCTGTGCCAGGTTGAGCGCGGGGAGCAGCGCCGCGCGCTTGTCCGGGTAGCGGGTCAGGATCTTCTCGAAGCGCGCCTGGTACGGGCCCTCGAACAGCGGTGCGTCCGGGTTCTTGTCGGGCAGCATGTAGGGGTAGCTCGAGGCCCCGGAGGCGTGACCGCCGTCCAGCGGGCGCTCGCCCAGGAAGTCCCGTCCCCTCACCTGGTCCTCGGTGAGATCGAACTCGCCGGTGTTCCCCGCCCAGCCGGGATTCTCGAAGGGGGTGTCGCTCATCGGTCGATCTCCCCCAGAACGATGTCCAGGCTGGCGTTGATCATGATCAGGTCTGCCACGAGATGGCCCTCGGCCAGCTTGGGGATCACGGAGAGGTTCACGAACGACGGCGGCCGCACCCGCCAGCGCACCGGCTTGGTGCCCCCGTCGCTGACCACGTACATGCCGAGCTCACCCTTGGACGCCTCCACGCTGAACCACGAGTCGCCCGCCGGAGCGTGGATGCCCTCGGTGATGAGCTTGAAGTGGTGGATCATGGACTCCATGTCCGACATGCAGTCCGTCTTGGAGGGCAGGCTGATGGACGGATCCGGCACGTTGATGGGCCCGCCCGGGAGCCGGTCCAGCGCCTGCTGGAGAATGCCGATGCTCTGGCGCATCTCCTCCATGCGCACGAGGTAGCGGTCGTAGCAGTCGCCGTGCTCGCCCACCGGGACTTCGAAGTCGTAGCTCTCGTAGTCGTAGTAGGGCTTGTCCTTGCGCACGTCGTAGGGGACGCCCGAGGCACGCAGGTTGGGGCCCGTGAAGCCGCAGCTGATGGCGTCCTCGGCAGAGATCACGCCGATGTCCTGCATGCGACCGAGCAGGATGCTGTTGGTGGTGAGCAGGCGGTCACACTCGTCCAGCGTGGCCCCGAGCTCGTCGACGAAGGTCCGGCACGCCTCGGCCCAGCCCTCGGGCAGGTCCGCCATCATGCCACCCACCCGCGTGGCTGAGGTGGTGATGCGGGCACCGGTGAGCGCCTCGTGGAGCCTGTAGATCTTCTCCCGCTCCTGGAACGAGTACAGGAACGGCGTGAAGGCGCCCACGTCGATGGCCGTGGTCCCCAGCCAGAGCAGGTGTCCGAAGACCCGGTCCAGCTCCATGAGGATGACGCGCACCACCTTGCAACGCTCGGTGACCTCGATCCCCATGAGCTTCTCGACGGACATGACGTAGGCGCAGTTGTAGATCAGCGGCGCCAGATAGTCCATGCGGTCCGTGAGGGGCACCACCTGGTTCCAGGCCCGGTATTCCCCCTGCTTCTCGAAGCCCGAGTGCAGGTACCCGATGTGGGGGATCACCCGGAGCACGGTCTCGCCGTCCAGCTCGCACACCAGGCGGAGCACGCCGTGCGTGGCAGGGTGCTGCGGCCCGATGTTGATGAGCATGTGCTCCGAGCCGAGATCCGGCTCCGGCAGGTCGATGGGTGCGAGCGGTCCGTGGGCGGGCCGCCCATCCACGCCCATCTCCGGCGTGCGCCCCACTGCGAATTCGACGGTCTTGGTCGGCATGCGTGCGTCCCCGTCAGTCCTGGGCTTCGTCCGGATAGTCCGCGACTTCCCGGCCTTCCTCGGTGATGTGGATGGTCTGGGGCTCCCGGCCGATCTCCATCTCCATCGGGATGTAGAAGTCCTGCACGTCCAGGCTCAGGGCCCGCCGGGTCTGCTCGGCCCGTGAGAACCGGCCCCGGAGCGGGAAGTCCTTCCGCAGCGGATGGCCCTCGGCGTAGTTCTCCGGCATGAGGATCCGGCGCAGATCCGGGTGTCCCTGGAACTCCACGCCGAACATGTCGTAGACCTCGCGCTCCAGCCAATCGGCGGTCTGCCAGAGCGAGGTGACCGAGTCCAGGGCGAGGGCATCCACCGGCAGCGGGCACTTGACCCGCAGGCTGCGGTGGTGGGCCATGGACCAGAGCTGGTAGACGACCTGGATCGGCCTGCCACCGCCGTAGTCCACCGCCGTGACGTCGGCGAGGAACTCGTAGTGCTGGTCGGGATCCTCCTTCATCCAGGTGAGGATCTCCAGCACCCGGGCGGGATCGATGTGGACGACGTGCTGGTCGCCGGCGCTGACCTCGTGGTGCCGCAGTGCGTCACCGAAGCGCTCGCGCATCGCCTGGACGGTGGGATGCGCCTGGTCCAGCCCCGCGGGCATGGTGAGTCCCGATCCGGTCTCGTCTTCGCTGGGGTCGGGCCCCTCTTCGACGGCGTCCAGATCGGAAGCTTGATCGTCGGACATGGAAACCTCGGGCGCTTACGGGATGCGATCGTCGGGCCGGTCGGTGCGATCCGTCTGCACCATGCCGCTGGCCCGGTTCTGCCGCGTGGAGTTGCCGAACGGCCCCGTGAGCCCCTTGATTTCGTTCTCCGTCGCTCGCGGCAGCCCCGCCGCCAGCGGATCCTCGGCGCGGTTCACCGCGTGGTCCGCCAGACGCTCCTCGCGGACCTTCTCCTGGATCATCATGAGGCCGTAGATGAGGGCCTCGGGCCGGGGCGGGCAGCCGGGAATGTAGACGTCGACGGGCACGATGGTGTCGATGCCCTGCACCATCGAGTAGTTGTCGAACACGCCCCCGGAGCTGGCGCAGGCGCCCATGGAGATGCACCACTTGGGCTGCATCATCTGGTCCCAGATCCGGCGCAGGACGGGGGCCAGCTTGTAGGGCACGCGCCCGGCGCAGATCAGGACGTCGGCCTGCCGCGGCGAAAAGGACATCCGCTCCATTCCGAAGCGGGAGATATCGAAATCAGAGGCGGCCGCCGCCATCATCTCGATGGCGCAGCACGCGGTACCGAATGGCATGGGCCACAGGGAATTCCGGCGTGCCCAGTTCACCACGAAGTCGACCTTGGTGGTGAGAAACGTCGGGCCGCCGGCGCCGAAAAGCCCCCCGGAGCGAGCGCTGGTGCCGCCACCGGGTAGCTGGTTGCCTTCTAGTCCCACTCCAGACCTCCCTTCTTCCACTCGTAGAGCAGCCCCAGCGAGAGCACGACCACGAAGAGGAACACGGGGATGAACCCGCCCCAGCCCAGGTCCCGCATCTTCACGGCCCACGGGATGAGGAAGATCGTCTCCAGGTCGAACACGATGAAGCTGATGGCCACCATGTAGAACTTGACCGAAAACCGCTCCCGGGTGTCCCCGAGGGGAATCATACCCGATTCGTACGGCATGTCCTTCTGGGGGGTGGGCCTGCGAGGGTTCAAGATGGCGGAGGCGGCGGCCATTCCAACCGCGTTCACCACCGAAAGCCCGAAGAGAATCAGGAGCGGGACGTAGGATCCCGACATTGCGGTCCTGAGGTTTGTGAAAACGTTCACGTGCGGGACGCCGGAATGTACCCGGCGCGCCGGAGGGGTGTCAACCCACCGAAAACGCCGGAATTCATGGGCTTTTCCCCAGGTTTGCCGGCGCCCGCCCGCAGGCCCTATCTTGCGCCCCGGTACCCCTTCGTCGGAGCGCCGTTCCGGACGCTCCGGACACCTCACGGACGACAGGACGACACGCGGGCATGCCCATCAAGAGCGACCGTTGGATCCGCAGGATGTGCGAGGAGCACCGGATGATCGAGCCCTTCGAGGCCGGCCAGGTGCGCGACGGCAAGATCAGCTACGGACTGTCGTCGTACGGCTACGACATCCGCGTGGCGCCGGAGTTCAAGGTGTTCACCAACGTGCATCACGTGGTCGTGGACCCCAAGAACTTCGACGACCGCTCCTTCGTGGACGTGCACGCCCAGGAGTGCATCATCCCGCCGAACTCCTTCGCCCTGGCCCGCACCGAGGAGTACTTCCGGATTCCACGTGACGTACTGGTCGTGTGCGTGGGCAAGAGCACCTACGCGCGCTGTGGCATCATCGTCAACGTGACGCCGTTGGAACCCACCTGGGAAGGGTACCTGACGCTGGAGATCAGCAACACGACTCCCCTGCCGGCGAAGATCTACGCCAACGAGGGCATCGCCCAACTCCTGTTCTTCGAGGGCGACGAGGAGCCGGAGACGGCCTACGCGGACCGCAAGGGCAAGTACATGCAGCAACGCGGAGTCACGCTGCCCCGCATGTGAGGCGTGCCGCCGGACGGCCGGCGGTGGAACGTGGGTGGCGGGCCTCGGTTCCGGGGCCCGCCACCACGCTGAGCCGAAGCTCAGATCTGCGGATTCAGGTCCTTGAGCACGACCTTGAAGATCAGCACCGAGTGCACGGGGATTCCGCTTCCCGCAGGCGGCGCGGCGCCGTAGCCCAGTGTGGAGGGGCTCACGATGAGGCGGGTCTCGCCCTTGCGCATGCCGATCACGCCGAGGCGAAAGCCTTCGATGACGGAGTCGTCGAGGGTGAACTCCTTGTCGGTGCCCTGATCCACCTGGGTGCCGTCGGGGATCCACACCGTGTAGTCCACGATGACCTTGGCGCCCTCCTCGGCCGGCCCGCCGTCTCCAGCCACCAGGGTCTGGATGTAGACTCCCGAGTCCAGCTCGTCCATCTGGCTCAGGTCCACGCCCAGGCTCGGAGCGTAGTCCACGTCTTCGGGGAACGTCGGCTGCAACGGGTCGTCCTTGCAACCGCCGGCGACGAGCGCCAGCGCCAGGGCGACGTGAAGGGCACGGACATGGGGTGAGCGCATTCCAGCTCCTCTCATGACTTGGGGGGTCCGATCTCGATTCTGATACGTGCGTCGGGGCCTCGGGTTTCCTCTCGCGCGCCTCGACCGGCCCCGGGAGGCCTCCTCAGGACGCGTCCACGAGCTGGACCTCGAACACCAGCACGCTGTTGGGGGGCACCACCGGCTCGCGGCCCTGGCTGCCGTAGGCCAGGCCGGGCCTGATCACGAGCCGCCGGCGTCCCCCCACCTTCATGCCGATGATGCCCTGGTTCCAGCCCCGGATCACGTCGGGCGACCCCAGCTCGAAGGTGTAGGGATCGCCGCCCAGGGTGCTGTCGATGACGGTGCCGTCCGGCAGGTACCCGATGTAGTGGATGCGGATCAGGTTCCCCCGCGCCGCAACCCGCCCCACGCCGGGCGAGATCTCTTCGATCCACAGCCCGCTGGAGGTGCGGTCCATGCGCGAGAAGTCGACCTGCAACTCCGGAGCGTAGGTGAGGGCCGTGGGGTCCGGCGCGGGGCCGGCGCCACCCCCCGACGCACAGGCGGTGAGCGTCAACGCGGCCCCGAGAGCCACCAGGCCCGCCTGACGTCGGCGGCGGACGGTCCCGCCCACCCTGCCCACTCGATCGCCCATCAGGCGTCCTTGCTCTCCGCCGGGGTCGCGCTCAGGGTGGCCCGCACCAGGTCCCTGTTGAGCTGGGCGATGTAATCGACGCTGATCCCCTTGGGACACGCGTTCTCGCACGCTCCGTGATTGGTGCAGTTGCCGAAGCCCTCGGCGTCGTGCTGCTCCACCATGGCCAACACCCGCTCCCAGCGCTCGGCCTGCCCCTGGGGGAGCTGCCCCAGGTGCGTGACCTTGGCCGAGGTGAAGAGCATGGCCGAGGCGTTGGGACACGCCGCGACGCAGGCCCCGCAGCCGATGCAGGTAGCCGCGTCGAAGGCCTCGTCGGCGGCCCGCTTCGGCACCGGGATGGCGTTGCCGTCGGGTGCGCTGCCCGTGCGCACGGAGATGTAGCCGCCCGCGGCGATGATGCGGTCGAAGGCCGATCGGTCCACCACCAGGTCCTTGATGACCGGGAAGGCCATGGCCCTCCAGGGCTCGATCCAGATCTCGTCGCCGTCGTTGAAGCTCCGCATGTGGAGCTGGCAGGCCGACGTCATGGATCGCGGTCCGTGGGGCACCCCGTTGATCATCATGCCGCACGAGCCGCAGATGCCCTCGCGGCAGTCGTGCTCGAAGGCGATGGGCTCGCCCCCGGACTCGGTGATGCGTTCGTTGACGACGTCGAGCACCTCCAGGAAGGACATGTGCTCGGACAGGTCGGCGGCGTCGTATTTCTCGAAGCGTCCCTGCTGGTCGGGGCCAGCCTGGCGCCAGACGTGAAGGGTCAGGTTCATCTTACTTGTAGCTCCTCTGAGAGAGCGGCACGTGCTCGAACTCCAGCGGCTCCTTGTGGAGCGCGGGCTTCTCGCCCACGCCCTTGAACTCCCACACGGCCACGTAGGCGTAGTTCTCGTCGTCCCGCTTGGCCT
Source organism: uncultured Gemmatimonadales bacterium (assembly GCA_963809895.1). GTDB lineage: Bacteria > Gemmatimonadota > Gemmatimonadetes > Longimicrobiales > Gaopeijiaceae > Gaopeijia. The sequence continues at coordinate 1,340,995 of CAWELD010000003.1, forward strand.
CACCCTCGTCGGTGGTGTGCTCGACCCGGTAGTGGGCCCCGCACGATTCGTCCCGGTCCAGGGCGTCCCAGCACATGATCTCGGCGAACTCCAGGAAGTCCGCCACCCGCCCCGCCTTCTCCAGCGACTGGTTGAGCGTTTCGCCCGACCCCGGAACGCGCACGTCGGCCCAGAACTGCTCACGCAGCGCCGGGATCTTGTCCAGCGCGGACTCGAGTCCCCCCTTGGAGCGCTGCATGCCGCAGGCCTCCCACATGATCTTGCCCAACTCGATGTGGAAGCTGTCCACGGTGCGCGACCCGTTGACCGCCAGCAGGCGATCCATGCGCCCCTTCACATCCCGCTCGACGTCGCGGAAGGCGGCGTGGTCCGTGTCCACGGCGCCACCTTTGATGCGGGCCAGGTAGTTGCCGATGGTCATGGGAATCACGAAATAGCCGTCGGCCAGGCCCTGCATGAGCGCGCTGGCGCCCAGACGGTTGGCGCCATGGTCGGAGAAGTTGGCCTCGCCGATCACGAAGAGCCCCGGCACCGTGCTCTGGAGATTGTAGTCCACCCAGAGGCCGCCCATGGTGTAGTGCGGAGCCGGGTAGATGCGCATGGGGCGCTCATAGGGGTCCTCGCCGGTGATCTTCTCGTACATGGCGAAGAGATTCCCGTAGCGCTCGCTGATGGTGTCGCGGCCCAGACGGTCGATGGCGTGCTTGAAGTCCAGGAAGACCCCGTTCTCACGCGGGCCCACTCCGTGGCCCGCATCCACCATCTCCTTGGCCCGCCGGGACGCGATGTCGCGCGGCGTCAGGTTGCCGAACGACGGGTACAGGCGCTCCAGGTAGTAGTCGCGCTCGTCTTCGGGAATCTGGCTCGCGGGCCGCTGGTCCCCGGCCTTCCTGGGCACCCAGATGCGGCCGTCGTTCCGGAGCGACTCGCTCATGAGGGTGAGCTTGGACTGGTACTCGCCCGACGGAGGAATGCAGGTGGGGTGGATCTGCGTGTAGCACGGATTGGCGAAGCCGGCACCGCGGCGAGCCGCTCGCCAGGTGGCCGTGACGTTGCACGCCTTGGCGTTGGTGCTGAGGAAGAAGACGTTGGAATAGCCACCGGTGGCCAGCACCACCGCGTCCGCCGCGTGGGACTCGATGGCGCCGGTGAGCATGTCCCGCACCACCACGCCCCGGGCTTCGCCGTCCACCACCACCACGTCCAGCATCTCGTGGCGGGTGTTCATCTTGACCTTGCCGGCCTGCACCTGGCGCTCCAGGGCCTGATACGCACCCAGCAGAAGCTGCTGGCCGGTCTGGCCTCGAGCGTAGAAGGTGCGCGACACCTGGGCGCCCCCGAAGGAACGGTTGGCCAGGAGTCCCCCGTACTCGCGGGCGAAGGGGACGCCCTGGGCCACGGCCTGGTCGATGATGTTCAGGCTGAGCTGGGCCAGGCGGTAGACGTTGGCCTCACGGGAGCGGAAGTCCCCACCCTTCACCGTGTCGTAGAAGAGGCGGAAGATACTGTCGCCGTCGTTCTGGTAGTTCTTGGCGGCGTTGATCCCCCCTTGCGCGGCGATGGAGTGCGCGCGGCGGGGGGAATCGTGATAGGTGAAGACCTTCACGTTGTAGCCCAGCTCGCCCATGGTGGCGGCGGCCGAAGCCCCCGCCAGCCCGGTGCCGACGATGATGACGTCGTATTTCCGCTTGTTGGCCGGGTTCACCAGCTTCATCTCGAAGCGGTGTCGATCCCACTTCTCGGCGATGGGCCCCGAAGGGATGTTGGCGTTCAGTTCCACGGCTCGACGAACCTCTGCATGTTGGTCGCTCGATTCCGCTGATCAGCCGATGACTCCGGCCAGGACCAGGGTGGGCGGCGTCATGAATCCGATGAAGACCACCAGCGCGTACGCCACCGCGAAGGGGCGCCGCAGGCGATTGTACTTCGGGTGGTTGGCCCCCAGCGTCTGGAAGACACTCCAGACGCCGTGGTAGAGGTGGAAGCAGAGCGCGAGCTGAGCCACCAGGTACACGGCCCAGATGAGCGGCTGCTGGAAGGCCACCACGTAGTTGTGGAAAGCGTCACCCGGCACGAAGTCCGAGTGCAGCTGACCGGTGGTGAAGTGGAGAATGTGGTAGACGACGAAGAGCGCGATGATCACCCCGCCCCAGCGCATGGTCCGGGAGGCGTACGAGAAGGAGAGGTCCTGCGACTTCCCGTAGCCGTGGCTGCGTGCGGCTCGTCCGCGACTCCACAGCTGCAGCGCCAGCACGATGTGGAGGATCACCGCCGCCAGGAGGACGATGCGGAAGATCCAGAGCCCCCACATGTGGGGCAACGCCGGGTAGCCCACCTCACGGAGCCACTCGGCGTAGTGGTTCATGGCATCCCGACCCAGCAACATCTTCAGATTGCCCACCATGTGGGCGAAGACGAAGAGGAAGAGGATGATGCCCGACAGGGCCATCAGGACCTTCTTGCCCACCGTGGTCCGGTAGAGGTTCACCACGCGACGCATGGCATTTCCCGTCGTTGGATGTCGATCTTGGCGAGGTCGCTGAAGCAAAACGGGGGAGGAGCGTCGCCGCCCCTCCCCCGGAGTGTCAGTCCAGCGCCTGCATGGTCTCTCGGACGGCGTCCGCGCTCTTCTGGAGCGCCGCCTTCTCGCTGTCCGTGAGCTCCACCTGCACGATCTCCTGAAGGCCACCCTCACCGAGCTTGCAGGGAACGCCCAGGAAGATACCCTCCTGGCCGTACTCGCCCTGCAGATAGGCGGCGCAGGGCAGGATGCGCTTCTTGTCGTGGACGATGGCCTCCACCATCTGCACGGCGGCGGCCGACGGGGCGTAGTACGCGCTCCCCGTCTTGAGGTAGCCCACGATCTCGGCGCCGCCCTTGCGCGTACGCTCGATGAGCGCGTCGATGCGGTCCCGCGCCATGAGCTGCGTGAGGGGGATACCGCTGACGGAGGTGTAGCTCACCAGCGGCACCATGGTGTCGCCGTGGCCCCCGAGCACCAGCGCCTGGATGTCCTCGACGCTCACGTCGAGCTCCAGCGCGATGAAGGACCGGAAGCGTGCCGTGTCCAGCACCCCGGCCATGCCGATGACGCGCTCGCGGGGGAAGCCGGTGGTCTTCAGGGCCGCGTAGGCCATCACGTCCAGGGGGTTGGACACCATGATGACGATGGAGTCCGGCGCGACCCGCTTGATCTCTTCGGAGACGGACCGGACGATGGACGCGTTGGTCTTCAGGAGGTCGTCCCGGCTCATGCCGGGCTTGCGCGCAATGCCGGCGGTCACGACGAAGATGTCCGACCCCTGGGCGGGATCGTAGTCGCTGGCGCCCACGACGCGGGCATCGAAGCCCTCGATGGGCGCGCTCTCCCATTGGTCCAGGCCCTTCCCCTGGGGGATCCCGTCGGCGATGTCGACCATGACGACTTCGCGGGCGAGTTGCTTCTCGGCGAGACGCTGCGCACACGTGGCTCCCACGTGTCCGGCGCCTACCACCGTGATCTTGTTGGCGCTCATGATGTCGGATATCGGCTGATGGAACGTCGCCGCCCCGGCCGTGGGAGGGCCCGGACCGCGCGGATTTCTGGGCTGCGCACGGCAGCCCGGCGGAAGCTATTCCGGGGATTCTTCGGTGTCAACGCGACGGGGGGTCGTCCGCAGTCAACACGCCTGCCGCCCGCCCGGGCCGTGCCGTCAATCCTGCAACCGCCGCCTTGGCGAGGACGGATGCTGGATTCGCGGCAATAGCTCTGGTCAAGCGCACAACGCTCGCCCCCAGCGACGGCGCACGCAGGGCTCGCGGCGAATATTCACGCCAGAAGCGCAGCGACTGCCCCGCGGCGCTCGGTTGCAGGACTGACGGCGATCGCCGTTCAGCCCATCCGGAACGTAGTGGCCCGCCAGATCGCGCGCCCACGAGGCCGTGGGCGCTCAGCCCCCGGTCTGGGACAGCGCCACGAGTCCGCCGGAGCCGCTGGTGCTGCCCTGCTCGAGCTGGTGCCGCTCGGGCTTGATGCGCAGGGTCTCGGCGATGAAGGGCTCCAGCGGGCGGCCCGCGCGGAGCGGACCTCTGAGGTCGGTCTGCAGGTCGCCGAAGAGGCAGGGCCGGAGCTGGCCGTCGGCGGTGAGCCGCATGCGGTTGCACCGGTCGCAGAAGTTGTGGCTCATGGGCGTGATCACGCCGACGGTTCCGGGCGCTCCCGGAAACCGGTAGTAGGTCGCGGGACCGTTGCCGGTGGGTCCCTCCACGGGCTCCAGCTCGTCCAGGGCACGCAGGCGGCGCAGCACCTCGTGGCAGGAGACGTAGTTCTTGCTGGACAGCTCCAGGTTGGAGCCCGTCGGCATGATCTCGATGAAGCGGACGTGCCAGGGGCGCTCGCGGGTGAGGCGGGCGAAATCGGCGATCTCGTCGTCGTTGCGCCCGCCCATGACCACCATGTTGAGCTTGAGCGGGTGGAATCCGAAGCGCTCGGCGGCGTCGAGCCCCTCCATGATGCGCTCGTAGGATCCCGGTCGCCGGGCGATGGCGTCGACGCGGTCGCGCTGGAGCGAGTCCAGCGAGACGTTGACGCGGTCGAGTCCGGCGTCACGCAGCGCCTCGGCGTGGTCGGCCAGCAGGACGGCGTTGGTGGACAGCGACAGATCCTCGATGCCCGGGACCTCCGCGACCATGCGCACCAGGTCCGGAAGATCGCGCCGCACCAGGGGCTCCCCGCCGGTGAAGCGCACGCGCCGGAGCCCCATTCCGGCCATGGTCCGCACGATGTCCGTGATCTCCTCGTAGGTGAGGAGCTCGTCCCGCCGCAGCCAGGGCAGGCCTTCGAGGGGCATGCAGTAGATGCAGCGCAGGTTGCACTTGTCGGTCACCGAGATGCGCAGGTACTCGATGCGGCGGCCGAAGCCGTCCACCATGCGCGTGTCGCCGCTCACGACAGCTCTCCGGCGCCGGCGCCTGCCGATGCGTCGGTCGCCGCCGTGTCGGCCGCGGCCCGACGAGGATCGGTGCCCTCGACCCAGCGCGAAGGACCCTCGGCATAGTGCTCGCGCTTCCAGACCGGAAGCCGCTTCTTGATGGCCTCGATCACGTGGCGGGACGCCCGATACGCCGCATCCCGGTGGGCGCTGGCCACGGCGATGGCCACGCTCACCTCGCCGATGTCGAGCTCGCCGACGCGGTGCCAGGCCGCCGCCCGACCGCCGTCCAGCATCGCCTCGGCCTCCTCGACGATGGCGGCCAGCACCGGCTCGGCCATGGCTTCGTAGGCTTCGTAGGTCATCCCCGTCACGGGCCGGCCGTCGGCATGATCGCGCACGGTCCCGAGAAAGAGGAGGACCGCACCGTGGGCCGGGATCCGTCACGGCGGACAGCACGCGGGAGGGCTCCAGGGCGTCGCGGGTGATGCCCGAGCGCGAGGGGGTCACGGTGTCATCCCCCGGCCACCGGCGGGATGAACGCCACCTCGTCGCCGTGCGCCAGGACGGTGCTCGCCGGGGCGTACTCGCGATTCACGGCAACCGCCGGGTCCGGCGGCAGCTGATCGAAGGGCGTCCCCCGCTCCCGCAGCGTACCCACCAGATCGGCCACGGTCGCATCGCGGGGCACCGTGACCTGAAGGCGCTCGGAGCCCACGACGTCGCGATACGTGGCAAAGAAGAGGGCCTGAACGTCCATGGTCGCCGCGGGCGTGCAGAAGAGGGGCGCGAGCCGGAAACCCGGCACGCTATAGCAACCCCCGGGGCCCCGTCAACGTTCCTCGCCGGGCCGACACCGTGTCCGGGTCAGAAGGGCAATCCCCCACCCAACCCGGCGGCGCCGCCGGGCCCGCCGGGCGGCCCTCCGCCCTGGAGGCGCCGGATGCGTTGGCTGAACTCGTCGCGCAGCGTGTAGAAGCGCACCACCTGTGGCGGACTCATGATCTCCAGCAGGCGTGCCTGCTCTCGCTGGAGCAGGTCCGCCTCGTCGTTCTGGATCGCCACCATCTCGGCCAACGCCTCGCGCGCGGCCTCGTCGGAGAGGAGCGTCGAGGTGCCGCGGAGTCGCTGACGCAGCTGCATGTCACGCTGATTGAGGGCCCGGCGCTCGTCCTGGAACCCGCGCACCGCCGCGGCCAGCTCCCGCCCCTGAGCGGGGTCCAGGCCCAGCTCGGCCAGCACGCGCTGCTGAAAACGCGCCATGATCTGCCGCTCCATCTCCTGCCGGCCCTGAGGTGGACCCCGCCGGACCTGGGCACCTGCGGTGGGGGCACCAACCGCCAGGACGACGGCCATGGTCATCAGCACCAGCAGCGTTCGCGTCGTCGGTCGCGTGCTCATCCTCCCATCTCCTCCAGCAGCTGACTGAGCTGCTCGTCGCTGAGGCCGTCCAGCACGGGGGCTCCGGCGACGAGGGGATCGTCGCTGACCCAGAGCGTGCTCTCGGAATCCAGCTCCATCTGGGCCTCCTCCACGTAGATCTCCGGCGTCCGCATGCGCTGGACCATGGACGGTGTGCCCAGCGCCAGCACGACGACCGCCGCCGCCGCCAGCGCCCAGGCCGGCACACGCCGGCCACTCAGCCAGGCGCCCCAGCCCCTGCGAGCACCCGCCGGGGGGCGAGCCTGTGACGCATCGGCCCGCAATCCTTCCCGCACTCCGGCCCCGATGCGGGCCGCGAGCTCGGCACTGAGCCGGGGCCGATGGGCGGCCAGGCCGGTGAGCAGCGCCAACTCGTCGGCACAGTCGGCGCAGTCCCGCACGTGCTCCTCCACCCGGGCCCGCTCGGCGGCGTTCGCCCGTCCCGAAGCGACGTCGGCCAAGCGCTCCTTCCACGTGCTGTCGCAGTCGTTCATGACTCGCTCTCCATCCTGTCGCGCAGCCGGCGAATCCCGTGATGGTAATTCACCCGCGCGGCGCCTTCACTCGATCCGATGATCTCCCCCACCTCGCGAAAGCTCAGCCCCTCGTCCACACGGAGCTGGACGGCCAGCCGCTGCTTCTCCGGCAGCTCCGCCAGGTACGCCCGCGCCCGGCCCGCCTCGGCGCGGCTCACCGTCTCCCGGTCGGGCGTGGGTCCGTCGTCCGCCAACGTCGCCACGTCGTCCAGTCCCGTCTCCCGCCTCCGACCTGTCCGGCGCAGGCTTCCCCTCGCCTCGTTGACGACGATGCTCAACAACCAGGTCCTGAACTGCGCGTCTCCCCGGAACGACGCCAATCCGCGAAACGCTTTGAGCAGCGCATCCTGCACCGCGTCGGCGGCTCGCTCCGGATCGTGGACGATACCCAGCGCCACCCGATACGCCACCTCCTGATGACGCATCAGCAGCACGTCCAGCGACCGGTCGTCGCCCTCCATGGCCCGCTCGACCAGGATCGGGTCGGGGAGGGCCGAGTCATCGTCTCTCACCACGGATGGGATGCGCCGACGGGGTGGACCGTTAAAACACCGCCGGGGCCCGGAACCGCGCAGGCGGCCCGGGCCCCGGCGGGGCGCGGCAAGAGCAGGTCCGACCGGGTCAGAGCTGGTCCTTGTTGGCCTTGGCTACCCGGGTGCGCAAGTGCTTGGAGGGCTTGAAGACCGGAACCATGCGGGCGGGCACCTTGACGGCGTCGCCGGTGCGCGGGTTCCGGGCCATGCGGGTCTTGCGCCGGCGAACCTTGAAGGTGCCGAAGCCGCGGATCTCGATATTCTCGCCGCTGGCCAGCGCGCGCTTGACGGCATTGAGGAAGCCGTCGACCACGAGGGCGCAGTCCTTCTTGGTGACTCCCGGCCCGATGGCGTCGGCCACCTGTTCCACCAGATCCGCCTTCGTCATTCCTTACCTCCGTGGTCGTCCGAGATGACACCGCGCCCGCTTGGGGGGCCACCGTAACTTGCGACAGCACAAGCCGTCAAGGGATTCCGGTGACCGCTTCCTCAATCGGTGTCGCGGGCCTCCATCTTCTGGATGAATTGATCGAACAGGTAGCGGCTGTCGTGGGGCCCCGGCGCCGCCTCGGGGTGATACTGCACCGAGAACACGGGCCGCGAAACGTGCTCCAGTCCCTCGACGGTGCCGTCGTAGAGATTCACGTGGGTCAGCCGTAGCTCCGGCGCCCCCGCGATCTCCCGGTCCTCCCCTCCCCGCACGGCGAATCCGTGGTTCTGCGAGGTGATCTCCACCGTGCCCCGGTCCAGGTACTTGACCGGATGATTGGCGCCGTGATGGCCGAAGGGCAGCTTGTACGTCTGGCCCCCGAAGGCGCGGGCGATGAGCTGGTGCCCGAGGCAGATGCCGAACACCGGCACACCGCGCTCGGAAAGACGGAGAATCGCCTCGCGTGCGTGCTCCACGGCGGCCGGATCGCCGGGCCCGTTGGACACGAACAGGCCGCTGGGGTCGTCGGCGAGGATCTCGTCGACCGTCGTCGCGCCCGGCAGGATCGTCACCCGGCAGCCCCGCTCCGCCAGAAGCCGCGGCGAATGGGCCTTCACGCCGAAGTCGTACGCCAACACGTGGAAGCGCTCGGCTCCCACGGCGGGCACGACGTAGCGCTTGTCGGTGGTCACCCGGCACGCCAGGTCGAGGCCCTCCATGTGGGGGTGCGCCCGGATCTGCTCCAGGAGTCGGTCGGGATCGGTGTCGGCCGGCGCGATGGCGCCGCGCATCGCCCCCTGCGCCCGGATGTGCCGGGTGAGCGCCCGGGTGTCCACGTCGGCGATGCCGGTGATGCCGTGCGACGTGAGATAGCTCTGCAGGGATTCCTCCGCGCGCCAGGACGAGGGACGGCGCGCCGCTTCCCGGACGATGAAGCCCGAGACCTGGGGCGCCTCGGACTCGCGATCCTCGTCGTTGACGCCGTAGTTGCCCTGGAGCGGGTAGGTCATGGTGACCAGCTGACCGGAGTAGGACGGATCCGTGAGGATCTCCTGGTAGCCCGTCATGCTGGTGTTGAAGACCACTTCTCCCAGGGTGGGCCCGCGGGCGCCGAGCGCGAGGCCGTCGAAACGGCGGCCGTCTTCGAGGAGGAGGTACGCGGCGTCGGACAGGGTGGGCCTCCGGGAGGGGGTCGGGGCGAGGGTCGGGAGAAAGGTAGACGCGCCCCCGCGGGCGTCAAGCCGGGAGGCCCCTTCCCCATCGTCGCCCTCCCTCTACCTTTCTCAGGCCACGCTCCACGACCCCATGCGAAGCCCATGACCGATCTTCCTGTCGTCCACATCCACGCCGACGAGTCCTGCCTGGGCAACCAGTTCCAGGATCGGCAGAACCCCGGCGGCGCCGGCGGCCTCGTGGAAGTGTGGAAGGACGGCGCCTGGGTGCGACGGGACTTCTGGATCGCGGAGCCCGACACCACCAACAACCGCATGGCGATCCGCAGCGCCATCGAGGCGCTCGAAGCGCTCACGAGGCCCTGCGAGGTCGTGTTCGTGTCGGACTCCCAGTATCTGATCAAGGGGATATCCGAGTGGCTCCCGGGGTGGAAGGCCCGGGGTTGGAAGCGCAAAGGCGGTCGCATCGAGAACCTGGAGCTCTGGAAGGAGCTGGACCGCAGGAGCGCCCGCCACCAGGTGAGCTGGCGCTGGATCAGAGGGCACGCCGGCCACCCGCGCAACGAGTACGCCAACGACCTGGCCGTGCGGGCCGCCAAGACGCAGAAGAGCTCGCCGGGTCTGGTGGCGTCGGGATTCCAGGACTGGCTCGAGGAGCAGCGCGAGCGCTCGGGGCGCTACATGGACTTCTACGAGTTCCTGCCGCCGGACGAGGATGAGGCCCGCCGCGAGCGCTGACGGGAGGTGCTGACGGAACATCCAGGATGCACGAAGCCCCCGGAGCCGACACGCCGTCTCCAGGGGCTTCGATATTCGCTGGCGGAGTCCAGATTCCGGTTGGTTCCATCCGCGTGCGGATGGCGGGTCCGGCTCCATTCCGGGTTCAGCGTGCGGCCGCCTTCCCAGGCGTCCCCGAGCTCCGGGGACTTCGGCGGAGGCCAGCGACCTCTCTGCCGTCGAGGGAGGATCCAACCTCCTCCACCCGCTGCCGCCTCGACACCGTCGCGCCGATTCAGCGTTGCGACCCGACGTCGTTGAAGGATGACCATCGCCATCGTTCCAACGATCCACAGCGGAATCGCACCACCATCATGCACGTCTGACCGGCCGGGTGCAAGGGGGACGAAGCCACCTCGCGCAATTCGTGGTCAGCCGACTTCAAACCATTGGGACATAAGCACATCAGGTCGCTGACCACAACGACCGCCCCAGGAGCCGCCGGCGTGGCAAACGGATGAATTCTCCTGAGTTCGGCGCATGCTCACGCGACTTGTTCCAGAAGGAACGAGAAGAAGCACGGAACCGGCGCGATTCGATGATTGTTGTCTGGACCACATCACTGCTCCGACCCGTGCTCAGCAAGCGTCCGCCCGAAGCGCGCCGCGACGGCCCCGGCCACCGCGGCCCGTACCCGGGCATGGTCGGGCGCCGCCCCCAGCTCCCGTTCCATGGAGGTCACGTCACGGTCGCGGATGCCACAGGGCACGATGGTCTCGAAGAACGAGAGGTCGGGGGCGACGTTGAGGGCGAACCCGTGCGAGGTGATCCAGCCCGACGACACCCGGACGCCGATGGCGGCGATCTTGCCCACCTCGGTCCAGACGCCCGTGTACCCCGACTCGGTGTGGGTGACGATCCCGAAGCCCGTAAGCGCGTCCATGAGGGCCCCTTCCAGATCGCGCAGGTAGCGGTGCAGGTCCTTGCGGTCGGGCTTGAGGTCCAGGATGGGGTAGCCCACGAGTTGGCCCGGACCGTGGTAGGTGACGTCCCCACCCCGCCCCACCCGGTGAAGCGTCATGCCCAACCGCTCGCGGGCATCCTCGTCCACCAGGACGTGCCCCGGCTCGGAGCTGGTGCCCAGCGTCAGGACGTGGGGGTGCTCGAGGAGGAGGAGTGTGTCCGGCTCACGTCCCGCGCGCACGGCCTTCACGAGGTCGTCCTGGAGCGCCAGGCCCTCCTCGTAGCCCACCTCTCCCAGGTGACGGACCGTCAGGACCCGCTGGGACATGGTCACGGCCCCCCGGGGCTGGATCGTCAGGCGTCCTCGGGGAAGTCCTCCAGGACCTCCTTGAGGCGCGCCAGGAAGCGGGCGGCGTCGGCTCCGTCCACCAGGCGATGGTCGTAGCCGAGGCTGAAGAGAGACCGCTTGCGGATGGCGATGGTGTCCGCACCGTCGGCGCCCTCCACCACCACGACGCGCTTCTCGATGGCGCCGGTCCCCAGGATGGCAGCCGTGCCCTTGGGGATCACCGGCAGCCCCACCAGCGTCCCCAGCACACCGGGGTTGGTGATGGAGAAGGTCGCGCCCTGGATCTCCTGCGGCTGGAGCTGCTTGCTCCGGGCCCGCTCCGCCAGGTCGACGATGCGACGGCCGATGCCCACCAGGCTCAGATCGTCGGTGTCGTGCATCACCGGCACGATGAGGCCGGGATTCAGGTCCACCGCCATGCCCACGTTGATGTTGCCGCGGTAGATGATGTTGTTGCCCGAAATCGTGGCGTTGACCATGGGGAACTCCCGCAGCACGCGGCTGCACGCCCAGGCCACGAAGGCGGTGAAGCTCACCCGGGCGCCCTGTTCTTCCCAGCGCTTCTTGTTCGCCCTGCGCATCCGATCGACGGCGGTGAAGTCGATCTCGATGAACGAGTGGACGTGGGGCGCCACCCGCTTGGCCAGCACCATGTGCTCCGCCGTGAGCCGGCGGATCTTGTCCATGGGCTCCACGCGGTCCGCCGGTCGCACCGGGAACTCCGGGTGCTGGACCTGGCCGTAGAAGATCTTCCAGAACTCCGAGGGCTCCACGGCAGCCGCGGGCGCTTCGCCCCGAGTCGGCGAGGGCGCCTGGGCGGCGGGCCTGGCCGGCTCCGCGGCAGGCTCCGCGGGAGCGGGCTCGGCCTCGGCCCCACCGGACTCGATGTAGTCCAGGATGTCCTGCTTGGTCACGCGGCCGGCGTGCCCGCTACCGGGCACGTCGGCGATGTCGATGCCCTTCTCCTCGGCGATCCTCCGGACCACGGGCGTGGAGCGGGTCCGCAGGCGCTCTTCGGCGCTCCCCGGCTCCGCTTTCACCTCTGCCTCTTCCGGCTCCGGCTCCGACTCCGACTCCGTGCCCGCAGCCTCGCTCTCCGGAGCGGCCTCGGCCGCCTCCGGCGTGCCCTCGGACGACTCGTCGGCGGCCTCGGGGGCCTCCTGCTCAGCCTGCGCCGCGTCGGGCGCGCCGCCTTCGGGGTCGATGTAGGCGACCACGGTGCCCACCTCGACGGTCTCGCCTTCCTGGACCTCGATGGCTACCAGCGTCCCGGAGGCCGGGGCGGGAATCTCGGCATCCACCTTGTCGGTGGAGATCTCCAGGATGGGTTCGTCGCGCTCGACGGTGTCACCGAGGGACTTGAGCCACTTGGAAACGGTGCCCTCCGCGATGGATTCGCCCATCTGGGGCATGGGAACTTCGATCCGAGACACGCTCGTTTCTCCAGGATTTCCGTGGTTGTTCAGCAGACTTTGATCTTATCCGATCCGTCAGTAGCGAGCCAGGTATCGGGCCGCCTCGACGATGTCGTCCGTACCGGGCAGAACCCAGTCCTCCAGGACCGCCGCGTAGGGGATGGGCGCATCCACGGCGGTCACCCGCAGAATGGGCCCGTCCAGCCACTCGAAGGCCTTCTCGTTGACGCGCATGGCGATCTCGCCTGCGATCCCACCCGTGCGCGTGTCCTCGTGGACGATCAGGAGCTTCCCGGTACGGCGCACGCTCTCCACGACGTGGTCGTCGTCCAGGGGAAGCAGGGTGCGCAGGTCCACGATCTCCACCGAGATGCCTTCCTCTTCCAGGCGTGCGGCGGCCTCCAGGCCGCGGTGGACCATGAGACCGTAGGTCACGATGGTGAGGTCGCTTCCCTCGCGAGCCGTGCGCGCCCGTCCCAGGGGCACGACGTAGTCCTCGTCGGGAAGCACCTCGCGGAGCTGGGGGGCCCGATAGAGACCCTTGTGTTCCTCGAAGAGCACCGGCGCGTCGTCGCGGATGGCCGCCTTCAGGAGGCCCTTCGCGTCACGGGGGGTGCTGGGGTACACGATCTTGAGCCCCGGCGTGTGGAAGAACGCCATCTCCACGTTCTGGGAATGGAAGGGGCCGGCCCTGTTCCCGCCGCCGACCGGACCCCTGACCACCAACGGCAGGGGACCGGCGCCGCGGTACGCCGACGTGGCGATGTAGTTCGTGAGCACGTCGTAGGCCGGCGAGATGAAGTCCATGAACTGCATCTCGACCACGGGCCGCAATCCCATGTGCGCCGCCCCGGCGGCCGCGCCGGTGAAGCCTCCCTCGGAGATGGGCGTGTCGACGATGCGGTCCGACCCGAAGTAGTCGAGGAAGCCCCGCGTCACCTTGAAGGCGCCACCGTACGCACCGATGTCCTCGCCCATGAGGAACACGGTCTCGTCGGCCACCATCTCCTCGAAGAGGGCCTCCGCCACGGCCTCGAGGAGCGTCACCGGCTCACCGGCGGCCGTGCGCGTGACGTGCTCCGGGGGCGTCCGCTCCACCGGGCCTCCGGCGTCGTCTGCAGTCGTCATGGTGTGGCTCCGAATCGCGCGCTTGCGGGTGGCGGGCTCCAGGGCGCCGCCGCGGGTCCCTGGCCCGGATAGACCTGCGAGCGGGCGTCATCCGCCGTGGGCGTCGCCTCACGGCCGGCCTCGGCCCACGCGTTCTCCATGTCCTCCTCCGCCTCGCGTTCCCAGGCGCGGACTTCGTCGGTCTCCAGGGCCTCGGCCCACTGGAGTCGGCCGGCCAGGGTGGCCACCGGGTCCGCGCCCGCGCCCTGCGGGGTGACCTCGACCATCTGGGGGCCCTCGCCGGAGCGCGCCCGCGCCACGGCTTCTTGCACCGTCTCGAAGATCTCCAGGGGATCGCCGGCGGCCACGTCGACACCGCCGATCCCGTAGGCGGGTGCCTTCTCCACGAACCGGCTCAGGCGAGAGGTGTGGGCATGTGGCGCCGTGCCGTCCAGCACCAGGACCAGGGGCACCCGGCGCGCCGCGGCGACGCTCAGGCCCTCGTGCCAGAAGCCCGAGGCGGTATCGTCGGCGCTCTCCACCAGGAGCGCCACTCTGGACTCGCGCCGCATGGTGAAGCCCAGGGCCACACCAGCCAGAACTTCGACCAGCGCACCGGGTCGGGAGATGGGTGCGAGCAGGCCTCGCCGAAGGTCGGTGGGGAACGCCCCGGGGTCGCGCCCGCGCGCCGGTGCCGAGGCCCGTCCCAACGCCTGACGGAAGAGCTCCGTGGGCGACAGCCCGAAGAGGAGCGCCGATCCACGGGAACCGGAGAGGAGGGAGAACACGTCGCCCGTGCCGTCATCGGCGCGCCGCAGGGCCAGCGCGGCGGGGACGGCCGGCGTGAGCCGCGGCGCGGACCCCGAAGCCGACATCGCGTCCTCGTCGCCGGACCCCGCGAGCCCTTCCCGCAGGCGGCGGTCCAGGGCGCGCGCACGAACGAGTCCCCGCAGGAGCTCCCGCTGGACCGTGACCTCGGGCGTACTCACGGCAGCGGCCCGGTCCGCAACGCAGAGACGCGGGCGTCCGTGAGGAGGCCCGCGTCCCGGAAGGAGGGCGACACGGCGTCTGGACCTCGAAAGGAGGTCAGTTCCCGCCTTGGTCCGCGCCACCGCCGGTGGCCGGCGGCTGGTCGCCACCGCCGCCGGAGCCCTCCTCGGTCACCCCGGGCAGCACCGGCTCGGGCTGCGTGGCCGCCGGTGGGGTCATCTCCTGGCGGAGAATGGACTCGGGCTGGCGGGCGCGGGACGACAGGATCGACAGGAGGAGCGACAGGACCATGAAAATGGTCCCCGCGGTCCAGGTGGAGCGGGTGAGGACCGTGGTGGCCTGGCGGCCGCCCAGGATCCCTTCGGTCGCGGCAGCACCGCCGCCCATGGCGGCCAGGCCGCCACCCTTCCCCGATTGAAGGAGGATGACCACCCCGAGGAAGAGGCCGTCGATGATGAGCAGGGCGAGGAGGAAACCGTACATGACGATCGCGCTGGGTAGATGTTACGGAATAGCTCGTAAACGTCGCCCCGAGCGACCCGGGGTGTCAACGCCTCGGGCCCGCGTCATCCTCCGGTGGCGGCCTCGACGATGCGGGCGAACGAGGCCGGGTCCAGGCTGGCTCCGCCCACCAACACCCCGTCCACCCTGGGAGCGGCCAGAAGCTCCGCGGCGTTGCCGGGCTTCACGCTTCCGCCGTAGAGGATGGGAATCGACCGCGCGCGCTCGCCCAGCAGCGCCTCCATGCGGGTGGCCAGGAGGGCGTGGGCGTCGGCGGCGTCACGCGGCGTGGCGGTCTCGCCGGTGCCGATGGCCCACACGGGTTCGTAGGCCACCATCAACTCGGCGTCGTCGGGCATGGGCTCCAGCGCGGCGTCGAGCTGCCCCAGGATGACTCCCTCCAGACGTCCGGCACGCCGCTGGTCCAGCGTCTCTCCCACGCAGATCACCGGAATCAGGCCGTGCCCGGCGGCCGCGGCCACCTTGCGCCCGACCTCCTCGTCGGTCTCTCCGAAGACGTGCCGGCGCTCGGAATGGCCCACCAACGTCAGCGTGGCGCCCGCTTCGCGCGCCATGGCGGCCGACACCTCGCCGGTGAAGGCACCCGCATCCTCCCAGTGGATGTTCTGCACGCCCAGCTCGACCCGTGGGTCGCGGTCGCGCGACGACACCGCCGCCGCCAGGGACAGCGAGGGCGGGAAGATCGCCACACGGGGGCCATCCTCTCCGTCCGGCAGCGCCAGCTCCCGGAAGAAGGACGTCGTCTCCAGGGGACCCAGGTTCATCTTCCAGTTGCCGGCCACCACCTTGCGCACGTCAGACATGGGATTCCTCGTCGGCATCGGAGAGGGCTTCCACCCCGGGCAACGGCTCGCCGGAGAGGAACTCGAGCGACGCGCCCCCACCCGTGGACACGTGACTCATGCGGTCGGCGACCCCCGCCTGCTCGGCGGCGGCGGCGGAATCCCCTCCTCCTACCACCGACACGGCGCCGCCGTCCGTCGCCTCGGCCACGGCCTTGGCCAGAGCGACCGTGCCCTCCTTGAAGGGCCCGAGCTCGAACACGCCCATGGGACCGTTCCAGAGCACCGTCCCGGCCCCGCTCACCGATTCACGAAACAGGTCGACGGTGTCGGGCCCGATATCGCCGATCCGCTCCCCCGCGGGCACCTCGTTCCGCGCCACGACACGGGTGTGGGCATCGTCGCTCAGCTCGCCGGCCACCACGCAATCCACCGGCAGGAGCAACTTGTCACCGGCGCGTTCGAGGATGTCGCGAGCCATGTCCACCCGGTCCTCCTCCACCAGCGAGTCCCCCACGTCCAGGCCCATGGCGAGGAAGAAGGTGTTGGCCATGGCTCCACCCACCAGCAGGGCGTCCACCCGGGGCAGCAGCGCCTCGATGACGTCGATCTTTCCGGAGATCTTGGCACCACCGAGGATGGCCACGAAGGGGCGCTGGGGATCCTCGAGCGCGGCCCCCAGGAATTCGAGCTCGCGCTCCAGCAGGAGTCCGGCCACCGCGCGGCCCCCCTTGTCCCGCATGGCCCGCGCGATTCCCTCGGTCGATGCGTGGGCCCGGTGGGCCGTGCCGAAGGCATCGTTGACGAACAGGTCGCCGTAGGACGCCAGCGAGCGAGCCAGCTCCGGGTCGTTGGCCGTCTCGCGGGGGTCGAAGCGGGTATTCTCGAGAAGCACGATCTCGCCGGCATCGAGGTTGTCGACGGCCTCGCGGGCCTGGTCGCCCACGAGCTCGGGGCAGAAGCGAACGCGTCCACCGAGGAGGCGTGCCAACTCATCGGCCACCGGACGGAGCGTGAAGGCGGGCTCGGGCTGGCCTTTGGGGCGACCCAGGTGGCTCAGCAGTACGATGCGGGCACCGGCGTCACGGAGCCGTCGCAGCGTCGGCAGCGACGCCTCGATGCGCGTGTCGTCGGCGACGCGACCGTCGTCGGAGATCGGAACGTTGAGGTCGGCGCGAACCACGACCCGACGCCCTTTCAGGTCGTCGGGTGCGATGGCGCTGAGCAGGGCCTTGGACATGGCCTTCCCGGCGAGAGGAGCGGCGTGGGAGGGGGGAACGAAAAGCTAAGACGAGCCCCCGGCCCGAGACAACGCGGGGCGGGGGCTCGTCGGGGTTTCGCCCGCGGGATGGGTCACTCGCGCTCGATGCGCTCCAGCCCCGAGGCCAGGGAGTCTGCGGCGGCGGAGCCCGCCGGCTGGCGTCGCAGCCCGCGCCGCTCTTCCACCGCCTGATCACCGCCGGGCAGCTCCACGATGGTCCTGAGTGTGTAGGTGTCCGGCCCCACGGCAGCCAGGTCCAGCGTCAGATACTCCACCGCCCGGCCTCCGCGTCCCGCGGGACGCCGTGCCCATTCCGTGCCGAACAGCGTCTGTCCCGCCGGGCGGAATGCGACGGGCATCACCGCATGCGTGGTCTCCGACTCCAACTCCACCCGCAGGCGGTACGGCTCCACACCCTCGGGCAGGTCGTACAGCTCGAAGAGGACGCCGGCCTGATCGCCGTTCAGAAGGTCGCCGCGCGTCAACGGGCTCACCCAGGCGTCGGACCGTCCGATGTCACGCTCCATCGGCGCCGCGGCCTCGACGAACAAGAGGTCGGAGATGTGCGAGTCGCGGCCCACGTCGGAGCGGCGTACCGGCAGCCGGACGGCTGCGGCCTGATGCCCGTGCGCGTCGTAGAGCTCCACCGCGACACGCGACACGGCGGGCCCGGCGTCGTCCCGCAGACGCACCACGCGCGATCGAGCCGAGATGCGACGCCGCGTAGCGGACAGATGCTCACCCGCTGGACCCAACAGGAAGATCCCCAGATCGAGGGAGTCGGCGCCGGGTGCCTCGGAGCGCAGCTCCTCGGGCACCGTCAGGGCCACCTCCAGCTCCACGGACCCATCGGTGGACCCCTCGAAGCGCGCCACCTGCGCCGGGAGCGTGTACAGTCTGCGCGCCCGCGTGCCGTACCACTGTGGGAAGACCTTGCGCAGGTCGTCGAGATAGGAGTCGGCCTCGGACGTCAGCCGTCGCTCCTCCGAGCCCGACGGCCTCGTGAAGGTGATGTCCGGCCCCTGGCCATAGTCCCAGAACTCCGTGCGGCTGCCGGCCGTGTTGCCGAAGTCGCGCGTGGTCTGGGGTCGACCGTAGCGCAGCCAGACCCGCGCCGCATCGCTGTCCAGATCACCGAAGCGCAGGTACGCGTAGGCCGCCCGCGCCAGGTGCTCGACGTAGCGCTCGTTCACGTCGGTGTTGAGCACCGGATCCAGCGGCGCCCAGAAGGCGTCCGGTTCGGACACCCTGGAATTGGCGGCCTCCAGGACGGTGGGGTCGTCGAACTTCGCCGTCAGGTCGTCGCCCAGCCCACTCAACGCCCGCTCCAGGTCGTGCTCGGCCTCCTCGGACCGCCCGAGTCGCTGAAGCGCCAGGCCGCTGAGCAGGAGCGAATACGGATGCCCGCCGGTGGCCCAGGCGAAGCGCCGTGCGCCGTTCAGGACGTCCATCCAGAGCGCCTGGTCGGCCATGTCCAGCAGGATCTCGACGTTGGCGCCCACGTGTCCGGGATACGCGTCGACCGCCTCGCGGAAACTGTTCAGCATCTCCGCACGCTCCGCCTCACCGCCGGAGACGGGCGTCCAGGACGCCGTCAGCGCGCCGTCGAGCTGATCGGAGCACAGGTAGTTCCAGGCGATGAGGATATCCACGTCCACGTCGCCCGACGGGCCGGCGCGCCGGGGGCAGCTGCGTCCATCCAGGGCGGCCACCGGCAAGCGGCCCAGGTTCTCCCATCCGAGCCAGCTCTCCTTCACCACACGTCCGTGCTCGTAGGCCAGCTCGGCCGCCAGGCGCGGCGACACGGGACGGGTGCCCAGGCGAGCCCGCTCGATACCGCGTTCCAGCAGCAACCCCGCGTCCTCACGCAGGCCCTGCTTGCGGCGGATGCGCGCCAACGCCAGGTAGGGAGCCGGGTTGTCCGGATCTCTGGACATGGCACGCTCCAGCGCCCTGGCAGCCTCGGAGCGCCAGCGCATGGGGCTCACGCCCGCCGGCGGATCCCCGGCCAGCAGCCCGTCCAGCGGCCCGAAGCGAGCCTCCAGCTCCTCTTGCGGCTCCGCCAGCGCGGCACGCAGCAGGTCGCGCGCCTCCATGCGGATGGGCGCCGGAACCACGGAGGTCGACGTCCAGTCCTCGGGCAGCTCCCAGTCGACGTCGCCGGTGAGCTGGGGATCCTGCACGGCCGGCACCTCGGGGAGCGGCTCCTCTACCTTCTGTGGCTCGAAGGTGAGCGGGAAGGTCACATACGTACCCACCGGCCGTCCGCCACGGGTGGCGGGGTGGAAGCGGAGCGAGGTGGCTGCCTGCATGGCGGCCCGGTCCAGCGCCGGCACACCGGAGCCTTTCCGCATCATCACGTTGTCCACGGCCCCGCTGGAATCGACCCAGAGCTGCAGATCCACCGTGCCACCGATCCCCCGGCGCTGCAGGTCGGGAGGATAGTGCCGGCGGATGAGTCGACGGTCCGACTCCATGTCCACCAACGTCGGATAGGTCGGTTCCTCCACCGAGAACGGTGGGAAGTCTTCGATGGGCGTACCCGAGCTTCGCGCCGGCGGGGCCAACTCGCGCGTGTCGGTCTGAGACGACGGCGCGGGCTCCGGCTCCGGCATCACGGCCGGGGCCTCGTCGTCGGAGGAAGCGGTCGCGGGATCCACCGAGGCGACGGGCTCCTGGAAGACGTCCAGGAGGCGCTGGAAGTGGGTCACCAGCGATGCGCGGGCCGGCGGCACCGCGAGCCCCGTGAAGATCAACGCCGCCACGGAAGCCGCCAGCACGTTGCGCACCACGGCTCCGCCGGCGCTGAAGCCCGGACGTCTGATCCACGCCCGGCCCAGCTCCGCCCCGAGCTCGGGGCCGAAGGAAGGCCGTTCCTCCATTCGGATGCCCAGCAGCTCGCGGTCGAGCTCGCTCAGCTCCGGAGGCAGGTCCGGCAGTGGATTGGGATTCTGGTCCTCGATCATCTATCTATCTCGACAGCTTCGTCGATTCCATGTATGCCCCGCCCGTCACGGGCTGGGGTTGTCCACGGCGTCTTTCAGCCGCTTCAGGGCGCGATGCAGACGTACCGCCACCGCGTTGTTGCTGATGCCCAGCGTCTCGGCGATCTCGCTGTTGCCGAGACCGGCGCCGTACCGGAGCGAGAGGATCTCCTGGTCCGCCTTGCGTAGCGTCTGTGTGCCGTTGAGGAGCTTCTGGATGCGCTCTTCCTTGAGCACCCGCTCCTCCTGCGAGGGAACGTCGGACACCAGGTCCGGCACCCTGTCCAACGACACGTGCAGCGATCCGCGGCGCCTGAGCGCCCGCAGATAGTCCGTCACCGCGTTGCGCGCGATCCTGAGCAGCCACGTCCGGGGCGAGGCCCGATTCGGGTCGTAGCGCTGAATCGACCGGAGCGCCTTCATGAAGACCTCGGAGGTCACGTCTTCGGCGGCTTCGCGTGTCGCCACGCGGAAGCGCACGTACCGGAAGACGGTGGGCCGATGGTCCTCGTACCACGCCTCGAAGTCGTGGGGCAGCCCCGTCTCGGGCCGGGCCCCCCGGCGTGCGGGCTTCGGCGGTGCCGACGTCGTCCTTTCGGGCGCGTCGCTGACTGTGGTTCTGGTTCTTGTAGGCATGTCGCTCATCTCTACGACCCCTCCCGCCCCCAGGTTACACGAATGACGGGGCTTTCAACAGGAGAACGCGCGGATCCCGCTCGAGGATCCACGCGCCCCTTCTGCCCGGACAGCCGGCGACGCCGGCGGGAGGCCGTGTTTCGGCCCCCCCGGGCGCCGAGGATCAGAGCCGTTCGCCCACGTACGTGGCGAGGTCCACGACCCTGCAGGAGTACCCCCACTCGTTGTCGTACCAGGACAGGACCTTGAGCATGCGCCCGTCCATGACCGCGGTGCTCAGCCCGTCCACGATGGAGCTGTGGGAGTTCCCCGTGTAGTCGATGGAGACCAGGGGCTCGTCCGAATACCCCAGAACGCGATCCAGGGCGCCACTCGCGGCGGCCCGGAACACCTCGTTGACCTCGTCGGCGGTGGTCTCCTTCTCGACCTCGGCCACCAGGTCCACAATGGACACGTCGGGGGTGGGCACCCGGATGGCCATGCCGTCGAGCTTGCCCTTGACCTCCGGAATGACCAGCGCGGTGGCCTTGGCGGCACCGGTGGTCGTGGGGATCATGGACATGCCCGCGGCCCGTGCCCGCCTCAGGTCCTTGTGAGGCAGGTCCAGGATGTTCTGATCGTTGGTATACGCGTGCACCGTGGTCATGAGGCCCCGGCGGAAGCCGAAGTTGTCCATGACCACCTTGACCACCGGCGCCAGACAGTTGGTGGTGCAGCTCGCATTGGAGATGACGTGGTGGTTGGCCGGATCGTAGGTGCCCTCGTTGACGCCCAGGACGATGGTCACGTCCTCGTTCTTGGCCGGGGCCGAGATGATGACCTTGCTGGCCCCGGCGTCGAGGTGCTTCGCCGCCTTGTCTCGATCCCGGAAGATGCCGGTGGACTCGATGACCACGTCCACCTCCAGCTCCTTCCACGGGAGATTGGCCGGATCCCGCTCGCTCAGGACACGCAGCTCGTCTCCATCCACGCGCAAGCCGCCCTCCACGACACCCACCGTACCGGGATAGGGCCCGTGCACGGAATCGTGCCGGAGAAGGTGGGCGAGAGTCGTGTTGTCGGTGAGGTCGTTGACGGCCACGAAATCCAGGTCCGCATCGTGCTTCTTGGCGGCACGGAGGACATTGCGGCCGATGCGGCCGAAGCCGTTGATCGCTACGCGGATGGGCATGGAAGAGGACTCCTTGAAAGTCGGTTCAGGACGCCGCCGCCACGGGATCCACGTCGCGCGGGAGGGTGCGGGCGAACGCCAGAAGCGCGACCGACCGGGCTCCGAGAGCCTCGAGAGCCCGGGCCGCAGCCGAGGCGGTAGCGCCCGTGGTGAGGACGTCGTCCACGAGAATCACATCGAACGTCGCCGGGAGCAGACCGGCGCCGGCTCCCGGGATGAACGCATCTTCGACGTTAGCCCGGCGCCGGGCCACGGGCAAGGCGATCTGGCTGCCTCCCAGGTCCCGTCGGGCCAGTGCGTCCAGGCACGCCCAACCCCGCACACGCGCCACCTCCCGGGCCAGCAGCTCGGCCTGGTTGTACCCCCGGCGGCGGCGCCGGCGGGGCGTGGTCGGCACCGGCACGACCCGCGGCTCGTCCTGGAGCCGGAGGCGCCTCGCCGCCGCGGCCATGGGTCCGGCCATCACGGGCACCACCGCTGGCCAGCCACCGTACTTGAGGGCGTGCACCAGCCGGTCGGCCGGATCCGCCAGTGCGGTGGCGCAGCGGGCGGCGACGAGGACCGCGGGCCAGTCCGCGCAGTGGTGGCACGCCGAGCCGCCATCCCGCCGGGTTCCCAGGGGAAGGTCGCATCGACGGCAGCGCGGACTGGGCAGAGGCCGTATCCGACTCCTGCACCGGAAGCACACGGGCCCCCCAGGCGCACCCGCCGGGACGCGCTCGCCGCAGCCCAGGCACCGAACGGGAAGCAGGAGGTCCAGGAGCCGGCTCGTCTCTCGGCGCACCGGGGCCGGCAGGTGGATCATCGGTGCGTCGCCTCCGCAAGCGCTGCGCGCATGGCGTCCAGGGGCGCGTCGCGCTGCCACCAGCGCTCGAAGGCGGCCGCGCCCTGCTGCAGGAGCATCTCCCGCCCGTCGTCGGCGGGAATCCCCCGGGACCTCGCCTCGCGCACGAAGCGGGTGCCTTCGGCGCCCGGACCGTACACGACGTCCAGCACGGCGCCCACGTCGGCGAAGCGCCCCAGATCCACCGGCAGGGGATCCCCCGGCTCCAACCCCAACCGGGTGGCGTTGACGACCAGGTCCCGATGGGCGCCGACGAGCTCGCCGTCGTCGGCCAGCACCCGGATGCGGGGGTCACGCAGGGCGTCGGCGAGCTCCCGGGCGCGTCGGGGAGTACGGTTCAGGATCGACACCCGGGCGGCCCCCGACGCCAGCAGCGCCACCACCACCGCCCGTGCGGCGCCGCCGGCTCCCAGCACCAGCACGTCCCGGTCTCTCGCTCCACCGTCCAGCGAGATCTCCGTGGCTCGGCGGAATCCCTCGACGTCGGTGTTGTCGGCCACGACCTGCCCGTCCTCCATCCAGAACGTATTGGCCACGCCGGTATGACGGGCCGCCGGCAGGGATCGGTCCGCGGCCCGCAATGCGGCGGCCTTGTGCGGCAGCGTCACGTTGCCGCCGCCCCCGGCCAGCGCCAGCCCCCGGAGCAGCCCGTGGACGTGGGATCCGTCGACGCGCAGCGCCACGTAGACGCCGTCCACGCCGGCGGCCCGAAAGGCCGCGTTCTGGATCTCCGGCGAGCGCGAATGCGCTACCGGGTCGCCCAGGACGGCGAACACGCGGGTCGCGGCGGAGAGATCCACGGAGGTCAGGGAGCCAGGATGGGCTCGAGGCGGTTCAGCACGCGCTCCACCAGGTCCCGCAGCACCTGGAAGGTGGCCTCGTAGGCCGCGTCGTCACCGCCGAAGGGATCCGGGATCCCCTCCCCCGCCCCGGGAGCGGCTTCCTCTCCCCGTGCGAAGGGGATCAAGAGCGCGGCACGCCCCTCGCCCCCGAGCTCGCGGATACGCGCCAGATGGTGCGGAGACATGGCCAGCACCAGGTCCGCCTCCTCCACCAGTTCGGCCGTGAGCGGCCGGCTGGCGTGCTCGTTCAGGGGGAGTGCGTGCCGCTGGCCCACCGCCAGCGCGCCCCGGGACGCCGACAGGCCCGGGACGGTGGACACGCCGGCGGACCCCACCTCCAGGTGGGCCCAGCCCCGGGCCTCCGCCGCCGCACGGGCCAGCGCCTCGGCCATGGGGCTTCGGCAGGTGTTGCCGGTGCACACGAAGAGCAGACGGAAGGCGTCGGGACGCTCGGCTTCAGTCATGGGTCTCGGGACGCACGCAACGCAGGCGCGACAGGGGGATGGCGCCCTCGCGCAGGATGCGGGGGACCTCTTCGGTGCAATCCACCAGGGTGGACGGGGGGCTGGGCGGGAGGACGCCGGCATCGACGATCCAGATGTCGTCGGGGGCGGCGCCCAGCTCCCGGGCCGCGGCCGCGGCCTCTCGGCCGGACCGGGCCGCCGCCCGCCCCGGCGCGTTGGCGCTGGTGGAGGTCAGGGGTCCGCCCAGTCCCGTCACCAGGGCCGCGGCCACGGGGTGGGCGCTCTGCCGCACCGCCACGCCGCCTGCCGGCGAGCGTACGCCGGCGGGATAGGCCGCGGACGGATCCGCCAGCACCAGGGTGAGCGCGCCGGGCCAGAACACCTCGGCGAGCTCGCGCGCGGCGTCGTTCCAGACGAGCTCGGGCACGGTATGGGCCCCTCCCACCAGGAGCAGGAAGGGCTGCTCAGGGCCACGTTGCTTGAGGCGCTGGAGGCGCGCTACGGGGTCGGCGGCGGCCCCACCACCGAATCCGTACACGGTCTCGGTGGGATACGCGACCAGCCCGCCGGCGCGCAGGTGCGCGATCACGGGGTCGAGCTCCGACGGATCGGAAGGGTCGAAGGCCCGCACATCCACCGTGGGCAGTCGCTCACCCATCCGCACCCTCCTCCGCGGTCTGATCCAGGAGCAGCTCGGCCAGGCGCAGATCTCCGGGGCGGGTGACCTTGAGGTTGCGGGGGGAGCCCTTCACCATGACCACCGTTTCGCCCACGGCCTCCACCAGCGAGGCGTCGTCGGTGCTGGACGCGAGCAGATCCTCCCGCGCCAACGCACGGCGGAGCAGCGGAGCCGGGAATCCCTGGGGGGTCTGGGCGTGCCAGATCTCGTCGCGGGGTGGCGTCTCCACGATGCGCCGGGCCCCGTCGACCCGCTTCAGGGTGTCGGTGGCGGGCCAGCCGGCCACGGCTCCGTGCCCCAGGGCCGCTTCGGCCACCACCCGCTCCACGACGTCGGCGGTCACCAGCGGCCGGGCGGCGTCGTGCACCAGGATGATCTCCACGTCGTCGGGGAGGGCAGCCACCGCCCGCGCCACCGATGCGGCCCGCGTCTCTCCCCCGACCACCACCCGGACCCGGTGATCCAGCGCTTCGATCCAGCGGGGGGGGTCGGCGGCCTCGTCGGGCGCCAGGGCCACCCGCACGGCGACGACCCGGGGATCGGCCAGAAAGGGCACCAGGGCGTGGGCCAACAGCGGACGTCCTCGCAGCTCCAGCCAGGGTTTGCGCCGTCCACCCATCCTGCGCCCCATGCCGGCGGCCGGCACGGCGACCCCGATGCGTGGTGAGGGGGCCGGCTCGCCCCCCGTCACGAGTTGTAGCCCGACGAGCCCCGGGACGAGGATCCGCCGGCGTTCGCCCCGGCGGCCTGCCCTTCCCGGGCCATGGAGTCGAAGCGGGTGTAGGCCTTGTAGAAATAGAGATTCACGGTGCCGGTGGGGCCGTTGCGCTGCTTGGAGACGATGAGCTCGGCATGTCCTTCGATGGAATTGCCGTCGTTGTCCACGGGCCCAAAATAGTATTCGGGCCGGTACAGAAACATGACCAGATCGGCATCCTGCTCGATGCTTCCGGACTCGCGCAGATCGGAGAGCATGGGGCGCTTGTCATTGCGCTGCTCGGGGGCCCGGGAAAGCTGGGACAGGGCCACCAGCGGTGCATCGAGCTCACGGGCCAGAGCCTTGAGACCGCGCGAAATCTGGCTCACCTCCTGCACCCGGTTCTCGGAGCGGGCATCGCCGGCCATGAGCTGCAGATAGTCGACCACGACCATACCGAGCTGCCGACCCTCGGCCTGGATCTCGCTGGCCAGCCGGCGAGCCTTGGCGCGCATCTCCAGCACGGTGGCCCCGGGCGAGTCGTCGATCCAGATGGGCGCCGTGTTCAGGTGGCCCGCGGCGGCGGCCAGACGCTGGTGCTCGTCGGGCGACATCCCTCCCCGCCGGATGTGCTGGGCGTCGATGCGCGCCTCCGCCGACAACAGGCGCTTCAGGAGCTGCTCCTTGCTCATCTCCAGCGAGAAGATGGCCACGGGAATCTGGTGCTCGATGGCGGCGTTGGCCGCCACGTTCAGCACCCACGAGGTCTTTCCCATGGAGGGACGCGCCGCCACGATGGACAGGTCTCCCTTCTGGAGCCCGGTGGTCATGCGGTCGAGGTCGGCGAACCCCGACGGGACGCCGGTGATGGGAGAGCCCGACTCCTGCAGGCGCTCGATCTCCTCGAAGGCGGGCCACAGCAGGTCCTTGATGCGCACGAAGCCTTCGCGGGCGTGGCTCTCCGCCACCTGGAAGACGCGTGCTTCGGCCTGATCCAGGATCTCCTCGACCTCGCGCTCTCCCTGCTCGTAGACGTCGCGGATGATGGCCTGGGACGCGTCGATGAGCCGCCGGAGCAGCGCCTTCTCCCGCACGATGCGCGCGTGGAATTCGATGTTCGCGGCCGTGGGCACCGCGTCCAGGAGCTCGGCGATGTAGTCCAGGCCCCCGGCGGACTCCAGCTCGTCGGTCTTCTTGAGGTCTTCGGAGATGGTGATGACGTCGATGACCTCGCCGCGCTCGAAGAGGCGGGACATGGACCGGAACAGACGTCGGTGCGCCTCGCGGAAGAACATGGAGGGCTGCAGCGCCTCCACGGCCCGCGCCACCGCGTCCCGATCGATGAGCATGCCGCCCAGGACCGAGATCTCCGCCTCCGCCGAGTAGGGCGGGCGCCGGTCGTAGCCGGATGCCTGAACGGCGGGCGCGGTGGAGGATTCGGGCGGATTCACGCTGTCTCGCTGGTCTCGGTCAGGCCTGGTCCAGAATCCCCCGCAGGAGCTGGAGATCGTCCCACGTGGGCCGGCTCCAGGAGGGGTTCCGGAGAAGGGCGGCCGGGTGGTACGTCACCACCAACGGCACGCCCTCGTAACTGTACACCGACCCCCGGATCTTGCCCAGGGCGTTCTGGGACCCGGTGAGGAGCTGAGCGGCAAACGTACCCACCGCCAGCAGCGCCTGCGGGCGGACGAGCTCGAGTTGCCGCCGCAGGTAGGGCGAGCAGGTCTCGATCTCGTCGGGCTGGGGATTGCGGTTTCCGGGGGGGCGGCACTTGAGGACGTTGCAGATGTAGACCGAATCCTTCCGGGACAGGTCCACCGCGGCCAGCATCAGGTCCAGGAGTTTGCCGGCGGCACCCACGAAAGGCAGCCCCGTGCGGTCCTCGTTGGCGCCGGGCGCCTCGCCCACCACCACCAGCCGGGCCTCGGGGTTGCCGTCGCTGAACACCACCTGGGTGCGTCCCTGGGCCAGCCTGCAGCGCGTGCACTGTAGCGCCGTCTCCCGAAGGGCGTCGTAATCCAGGGTGGAGAGGTCGACGGAGGCGTCGCCGGCGCCGCCCGACGCAACCGGGGCGGCGGCCCGGGCTCCACGGCCCGGGTCGGCGGCCCGGGGCGAGTCCATGTCCTGCGGGGCGGCAGAGACCGGGGCACCCGCCGCAGCGGCCCGCACGGCCTCCAACACCCGGCTCCGCTCGGATCGCTGCAGGAAGAGCCCCGGCATGCCGGCTTCCTCCCTCTGGCGCAGGAAGCGCGCGACCTCGCGGGGATCGGGTCGGCGGCCGGTCACGACGGACCGCCCAGCAGCGACTCGACGCGGTCGAGGACGGCGTCCGCCACCCGGTCCTTGGACAGGAGGGGCAGCGACTCCTCGCCGCCGTCCGCCGTGAGCAACGTGACGCGGTTCGTGGTCACGTCGAAGCCCGCACCCTCTTCGGTGGCGTCGTTGGCCACCAGGAGGTGGAATCCCTTTTCCCGGAGCTTGGCGCGGGCGTTCTCCAGGAGGTCGGCGGTCTCCAGCGCGAATCCCACGGCCACCGCCCCGGCGGGCAGCAGCGCCCGGGTCTCGCGCGCGATGTCCGGATTGGCCACCAGTTCGAGGGTGAGCTCGTCTCCGGCTTCGCGCCGCTTGAGCTTGGTGTCGGCCACCTGGCCGGGCCGGTAGTCGGCGACCGCGGCGGCGTGGATCACGACGTCGGCGCCGGGGGCGCGCTCCCGGACCGCGGCGAGCATCTCCCGGGCCGATTCCACCCGCACCACGTCGGCACCCACCGGATCCGGCAGGCTCGTGGGGCCGCTCACCAGGCGAACCGTCGCCCCCCGCCGCCACGCGGCACGCGCCAGTGCGTAGCCCATGCGACCCGAGGAGCGGTTCCCGACGTAGCGCACCGGATCCAGCGCCTCGCGCGTCGGGCCCGCCGTGACCACCACGGTGCGTCCCCTGAGGGGACCGGGCGCCTCGAGGAGCCGTCCGACGTGCTCCAGGATGTCCGCGGGCTCCAGCATGCGCCCGGGACCCTCCGCCTCGCCCACGGCGAGCGCCCCGGCGGCGGGCCCGGCCAGGTGGTAGCCCAGGGTCTCGGCGCAGTGCGCGGCGTTGGCCCGTACCTGGGCGTGGCTCCACATGTGGTCGTTCATGGCCGGGCACAGCAGGACCGGGGCCCGGGTGGCCAGGAGCGTCGTGGTGAGGAGGTCGTCGGCCCGTCCGTGGGCCGCGCGGGCCAGGAAATCGGCGGTGGCAGGAGCCACGCACACCAGGTCGCACTCACGGCCCAGCAGGATGTGCCGTGCCGCGCCGTCGACGGAGAAGAGCTCCGTGAGCACGGCGCGACCCGTGACGCCCTCGAAGGTGAGGGGGCGAACGAACTCCTGGGCACCCCGCGTGAGGACGGCGTCCACCTCGGCGCCCAGGCGCGTCAGGTCCCGGGCGAGCTGAACGGACTTGTACGCGGCGATGCCCCCGGTGACCCCGAGCACGACCCGTCGCCCCTGCCAGGGACGCCGGGGCTCGTCGTAGGCGGCCGTCACCGGACCCCCCGAGGCCTGCTCAGTCCTCGCGGCGGCGGCGCTTCACCAGGCGGAACTCGATCTGCCCGGAGGTGAGAGCCTCCAGCGAGCGGGTCGTGAGCTTCTTCTCCTCACCCAGCGGGAGAACCTCCCGGGGCAGCGTGTTGAGCTCCCGTGCGTACTTGGCAGCCACCAGGACACCCAGGTACTTGCTGTAGGTGTTCTTGGCCACTTCGTTCGGCGTGAAGACGCGCATGTTCCGCTACTCCTTGACTGTCGTCGTGACGTCCTGCGGGTTCGCCGGGTCGGCGAACTGTTCACGCAGGACCCGCTCCACCCCCTCGCGGAGGCGAGCCACCTGTGCTCGCATGTCTTCGGGCCGGGCGAGCGTTCTCCGGCCATGTACGAATCCCCGGATCGCATCCACCGTGCGGTCCAGATCGTCGTTGATCACCACTTCGTCGAAATCGTCCACCGCATCCAGCTCACGCAACGCCGTCTTCAGGCGCCGGGCCAGCTCGGCGCGGTTCTCCGTGCCTCGCGCGGTGAGTCTCTCCAGCAGGGCGTCCACCGACGGTGGCAGCACGAAGACCAGGAGCGCATCGGGCACGCGCTCGCGGATCTGCGCCGCTCCCTGCACGTCGATGTCCAGCACCACGTGACGGCCCGCCGCCGCCTCCTGGTCGAGGCGCTCCCGGGGCGTGCCGTACATGCGCCCGTGCACCTCGGCCCATTCCACGAGCTCACCGTCCTCGGCCATCTCGCGAAACGAATTCTCGTCCACGAAATCGTAATCGACCCCGTGCCGCTCGCCGGAGCGGGGAGAGCGCGTGGTGGCCGACACCGAGAAGACGAAATCGTCGTCCTCACCCACCAGGCGGTGCGCGATGGTGGTCTTGCCGGTCCCGCTGGGGGCCGCCAGCACCAGGGGGCGGGCCCGAAAGCTCACTCCACGTTCTCCACCTGCTCCCGTAAACGCTCGATCTCTTCCTTCATGGCCACCGACGCGTGCGCGATCACGGCGTCGTTGGCCTTGCTGCCTATGGTGTTGGCCTCCCGATGCATCTCCTGCACCAGGAACGACAACCGCTTGCCCACCGGCTCGGCGGCGTCGCTCGTCAGCGCTTCCCGGAACAGATCGAGATGGGATCGGAATCGGACGATCTCCTCGTTGATGTCCCATTTCTCCGCGAGATACGCCACCTCGCGGGCCAGCCGCTCGTCGTCCACGTCTTCCTGCTGCGCCAGCTCGGCGATCTGTGCCCGCAGCCGGTCGCGCTCGGCCACCAGGCGCTCGGGCGCCCGTTCCTCCACGCGCCCGATCTCGGTCGCCATGGCGTCCAGGCGCCCCTCCAGGTCCTCCCGGAGGCGGGCGCCTTCCGCCTCGCGCATGGCCACCAGCGCGGCCGCGGCCGCTTCCACCACGGGCCGGAGCACCTCGGCCGACACCGCCGGCGCCCGGTTGCGGGCCTCCGGGGTGCGAAGGATGTCGCCGAATCGCGACACCGCGGCCAGGTCCACCTCGCCGTCCAGCCCCAGCTCGTCCTTGAGGGCGCGCATCAGCTCGGCGTAGCGCGCCGCCCGAACGAGGTCCAGGACCGGCAACTCGTCTTCCCGTGCCGTCTCCTCGCTACGATCCAACGACACCGACAGGGTCGCGTGCCCTCGTGAAATGTAGGCACGCAGCCACTGCTGGATCTCATGCTCCACCCGGTCGAAGCCCGGCGGTGTACGAACGCTCGTGTTGAGGAAGCGGTGGTTTACGGTCTTGATCTCGACTCGGAGACGCCCCCCTTCGACAGGGGCTTCGGCCTCTCCGAAGCCGGTCATGCTCCGGATCATGGGTGCTCCTTCGATAGCCTCATAAGATAGACCCTCAGTTCCAGAGGGTCCACCGCACCCCGTACAGGGACCGGGTGGTCGGAAGGAGCCGGTCGGGGTAGTCCTGGTTGTCACGGTGCAGGAACGCGTTGTCCAGACGGAAGAAGATCCGCACGGTCTGCACGCGGATCTGCAGATGCACGTTCCAGCTCTGATAGAATGGCACACGAGCCAGGGTCGCCGCATCCCCCTCGCCCTCGAGGAAGGGCACGAGCATGGGATCGCGACCCTGCACCTGGAGGCCTCCGTGCACCTCCAGGTTGCCCGACGGGAGGAAGACGTCGTGGAAGTCGAGCCCTCCCTGATAGACCCGCTTGGGGCGGTAGACGGCCTCGTCCTGCCACTGGACGAGGGAGCCCACCAGGCCGAATCCCGAGACCGGAAGCGCGAGCCGCCCCGACACCTGGAATCCCCGGGAATCGGATCCGGCCACCGTCACGCCGCCGCGGTCGGAGAGCAGCCCCAACGGGTACAGGCTGTCGATCTTGCTCCTGAGCCAGGCCCCGGTGAGGTCCACCGGGCCCAGCACCAGGTGGGCGCCGACGCGCAGCGTGGTGGCATCGGAGACGTGGTGGGTCGGGAGCACCTCGGGCACGGGCTCGGGCTCCTGTTGCGCCGTGCCCCCGGTGCCCGTGCCGTCGCCGGTGCCGTCGTCCGGCGGAGGGATGGTGTCGCGCTCCTCGAACACACGGGCACCCCGGGCCCCGGTCTCGTATCGGACGAAGCCCGAGAGGCCGAAGAAGGACGGCGTCCACGCCCGGAGCCCCCGGGTGGAGAGCCCCTTCCCGTCCCAACGGTCCATGGACCAGTCCAGCGTGACCCCCGCGTCGCGCGGGAGCGCGAGGCCCGCCGAGACGTCGGCCCGGAAGGAGGGCAGGTCGGGCGCCGACAGGAAGCGCGCCGCGCCGTGGGCCCACACGCGCCCGCGCTCCAGCCCCAGTCGTACGCCGTGCTGGCCCCGGCTCGCGTCCAGCGGGGTCAGGCTGTCGCCCTCCGAGGCGACGCTGCTCCGGCCCGTGAAGGCCTCGGCCACCACGCCGTCGGCGAGCCGCGCCCGCCCGCGCACGACCCAGTCGGTCCGGGTGGTCTTGGGCGGAATCCGCGACAACTCGGCCTCGGCCAGATTGCGTCGCAGCTCGAAGACGATGCCCGCGTCCTCTCCCCGGTGGAGCCCGTAGCGGAGCCAGAGCCCCTGACGCGAGCCGGGCTCCTGTGCGCCGGTCCCCTCGGTGTCGATGCGCTCCAGCGAGACGCCCAGGCTGCCGCCCAGCGCCCGCGGATGCACGAAGGTGCCCCGGAACACGTTGGTGCGCAGGTCTCCGGTACCCGCCTCCACCAGCGACAGCGGACGCGGGTCCTCGGCCCGGAGCGCGGTGAGGTAGATGCGGAGCTCCCCCGCCGCGCGCTCGATGCGGACCTCGCTCAGCGCCCCCAGCGAGATCCGTGACAGATCGGGGATGGAGCCGTCGAGGGGCGTGGCCTCGAAACCGTCGGTGAACACGCGCACGCGTCCCGCGGTCAGACCCGGCGCCGTGACCCCCTCGGGCGCGCCGTAGTCCCCGTAGCGCAGAGGGAGCATGCCCGGCGTGCGCTCGAGGAGCTCCTCCAGGGTGAAGGCCGGCTCGCCGAGCAACTGATCCCGGTCCCACGTCCAGACGCCGCTCTCGGGGCGGGCGGGGGTCGTGGCCGGCATCTCCGGCAGCTGACGGATTACCAACGAATCGGCCATCACCGAGTCGGCGGGCACCGTGTCGGGCACCGCCTGCGCCAGCGAGTCGGGCACCGACACGGTGTCCCGCGCCACAGCGGAGTCCGGGGGCTCCTGGGCCCGGAGCGGAGCCGCGGACGCCAGCAGGAGCAGCGCACACAGGGTCCCGGCCAGGCGGGGGCCGGGCGACGACCGGCGACAGCTCACCGGGCGCGGCTCCGGACCCACTCGACCAACAGGCGCGTGGGGACCCCGTACCCGCCCTTGCGGCGGTACGGGATCTTGCCCCCGTCACCGTAGGCGGTGCCGGCGATGTCCAGATGCGCCCAGGGCACGTCGCCCACGAACTCGGAGAGGAAGATGGCGGCGGTGATGGAGCCCGCCGGGCGTCCGCCCACGTTCATGAAGTCGGCGGACACGCTGTCGAGCTGCGTCCGGTACTCCTTCCACAGCGGCAGCGGCCAGCACCGCTCGCCGGAGCGCTCCCCGGCGTCCCTCACTTCCTGCACCAGGTCGTCGTCGGTACCCAGGAGCCCGATGGCGTGATGCCCGAGCCCCACCACCACCGCCCCGGTGAGGGTGGCGCAGTCCACGATGGCCTCGGGCTCCATCTCCACGGCGTAGTCCAGGGCGTCGCACAGGATGAGACGGCCCTCGGCATCGGTGTTGACGATCTCCACGGTCTTGCCGTTCCTCGTCTTGACGATGTCGCCGGGCTTCATGGCACGTCCGGAGACGAGGTTCTCCGACGAGGGCACGATGCCCACCACGTTCCGGGGGATTCCGAGGCGGGCGATGGCGGTCATGGCCGCCAGCACCGCCGCGCCTCCGGACATGTCGAACTTCATGTCCTCCATGCCCGAGGCCGGCTTGATGGAGATCCCCCCGGCATCGAAGGTGAGCCCCTTCCCCACCAGGATGACCGGCTTCTGATCCGGCGCTCCTCCGCGGTGGCGCAGCACGATCAGGCGAGGCTCCTGCTCCGAGCCCTGGCTCACGGCGAGGAGCGCCGCCATGCGCTCTTCTCTCAGCCGCTCCGGCCCCAGGACGTCCACCTCCATGCCGTAGGCCGACGCCACGCGGCGCGCTTCTTCGCCGAGGTGCGTGGGGGTGGCGATGTTGCCGGGCCTCGACTGGAGGACCCGGGCCAGGTTCTCGGCCTCGGCCAGGATCTGCCCTTCGTGGGCGCCCTCCTGGACCGCGTCCTCGGCCTCGGCGGTGACGAAGACCGCCCCGGACACCGCCGTGGGTGGCTCGTCCTCGCCGGCCCCGGTCTTGAGCTCGCGGAAGCGCCACGCGGCCAGGACCGCGCCCTCGGCCGCCGCGCGTCCCATGGCCCGGGGCTCGAGCCGCCCGGGGACCGCGTCGGGGAGAAGGACCGCGACGTCGTTGACGCGCTCGTCCTCGGCGGTGCGGACGGCGTGGGCCGCGTAGCGGCGCAGAGCCTCCTCGGTGACCGCATCCGGGGCACATCCCAATCCCACGAACACCATGCGGCGCGGCCCTTCACCCTCGACGTCGGCCACGAGCCGGGATCCCGCGGACGCACGCACACGCCCGGCCACGCGCTCCACCGCGGCCCCCAATCCCCCCGGAAGCTCCGGCAGGGTGACTCCGCCCTCGGCGCCCTGGAGCACGGGAACGGCGAAGAGCGGCGCGGCGAGGCTGTCGAGCCCGGTGAGGCGGATGGTGCGGATGTCCATGGGGATCCGTGCAGGGTTGAGAGCGCGCGGGGCCCTCGGGCAGCGAAGCAGCGCCGCCACCGGGCGCCGGAAGTTGGAAGCTCCGTTGCGGCGGAGCAAGGCTTCGGACGGCCCCGCAAGATGGCGGAACCGCGATGCCGGGCACAGGGTTAGGGCAGAGCACCGGGTCGAAGCGGTCGACCCGGGATTCCAGGCCGGCGCATGGGCACGGGAGTGTCCTTGCATGCCAGCGTCGCAGCACGAAAGGAGGCCGTCATGCGGGAGCGGATCACGCTGGTGACCGGGGGCACGGGAGCGCTGGGCCGGGGTGTGGTGCCCCGGCTGCTGGCCAGGGGCGACCGGGTCACCGTGCCGTGGCACTCGGAACGGGAGATCGCGGCGCTGCGCGAGGCCGTGGACGGCGACGAGCGCCTCACGCTGGTGGAGGGCGACGTCACGGATCCCGACTCCGTGGACGCCATCATGGAAGGCATGCGTGAGGCCCACGGCCGGCTCGACGTGGTCTGCAATCTCGTCGGGGGATTCTCCATGGGGGCGCTGGAGGACACCGCGCCCCGCGTCTGGGAGCGCATGATCGGGCTCAACGCGCGGAGCGTCTTCCTCGTCACGCGCGCCGCGCTTCCGCTCCTGAGGGAATCGGACGCCGCCCGGGTGGTGAACATCGCCGCGCTGCCCGCGGTGGAACGAGGCGCGGCGAAGATGGCCGCGTACGCGGCGGCCAAGGCGGCGGTGGTCAGCCTCACGCACTCCCTGTCCGCCGAGCTCGTGGCCGAAGGGATCACGGTGAACGCCGTGGCGCCGTCGATCCTGGACACCGAGGCCAACCGCGAGGCCATGTCCGACGCGGACCGCTCGACCTGGCTGCAGCCCCAGGAGGTGGCGGCGGTGCTGGATTTTCTCACGGGTCCCGATGCCGGGATCGTGACCGGGAGCGTGCTCACGCTGAGGCGGAGCTGAGGGGGGCGGTCGGCGAAAGCGGGCGCGCGGTGGGCCAGGACGGCGGGATACGGCGAGGGACGGCGGGCCGGATCGAGGCGTCTGGAGCGAAAACCGTTGCCCTCGGGCCCACCCCCTGCCCAGAGTAGCGGACCGCACCCCCGGAACGGTGCGGAATCCCCTCGGCGCGGAGGTTCCCCATGGGTGGCATCAACACCTCGCGATGGCTGGCCAGCGGTATCACGGCGGGCGTGATCATGTGGGTGGCGGAGGGCGGAGCCAGCGTCCTGTACATGGGCCAGATGGAGGCGGCCCTGGAGGCCCACGGGCTCTCCATGGCGATCTCGGGCGGCGTGATCGCGCTGACGGTGGCGGTGAGCCTCGTCGCCGGCCTGGTGCTCATGTTCTTCTACGGGGTCGCCCGCTCCCACTTCGGCCCCGGACCCGCCACGGCCGTGAAGGTCGCCGTGGCGCTCTGGACCGGCGGCTACCTGCTCTCGCTCACCGGCTACGGCATGGTCGGCCTGTACCCCATCCGCATGCTGGTGATCTGGGGCGTCGTCGGCCTCGTCGAGATGATCCTGGCGGCGTTGGCGGGTGGGTGGGTGTACCGGGAGGCGAGGCCGATTTGACGGGAGCCCCCGAAACACGTTTCAGCTGAAACGTCTCAGGTGAGTATCAGGGGGATGATGCACGAAGGTGCGGGGCCGGACGGACCGACCCCGCACCGTTTTCGTGCGATGTGATGCGGCGGGTGACTACTTCTTTCCCTTCCCGCTGTGCACGATGATGTTACCGCCTCCGATCGGCTGATCGGTGCCGTTGTCGTACACGACGCCGCCTCCCACCTCGGTGATCCTGATGCGGAAGGTGTCCTCACCGTTCGGCCCGGAGCCGTCGCCGGCCCACAGCATGAACTTGTAGTCGCCCGAGCCGTTGATCGTGCCCTCGCCCTTGAACTGGGCGTTGGAGTCGTTCTGGTTCACGACGAGCCACTCGTAGCTGGTGCTGTGGAAGTCCAGATCGGCAGCCTTGAACTGGAACTCCGTGTTCCCCGTCGGCGTGCTCGCGCCCTTCTTGTACTTGGACACGAAGCCGAAGGTGGCTTTGCCGGTGGGGTTCGCTGGCGCATCAGCCTCGAAGTCGTAGGTGGTGGTGCCGGCATCGGATGTGAGCGTGAGAGCGTCGACGGCACCCGAGAAAGCGCCATTCCAGCCTGAACCGATGTTCACACCGAAGCCGTACTTGATCTTGGCGTCTGGGTTCGCCGCGACAATGTCATCCCACGAGACAAAGCAATTGAAGGCACACACTCCCGGGATGGTCGTCGTGGACCACCAGCCGCCTCCGAAGCTCGTCTGCGAAGCCGCCATGGCATCCCACGTCTGCCACGTATCGGTCATCAATGCGGCCGAGCCGTAGGCATAGATCGGCTCCCATACGAGGGTGGCGTAGCTGCTTCCGTCTCCGACGTAGTCCACCTCAATGTTGATGGCAGGATACTGCGCTGCGCGGATTGGTGGACGCGCTGGACCTGTAGGTCGCGTAGGAGATCGACTCGATATCAGCTAGCCGCGTGCCGATGTGATCGTAATTGAAGAGAGTGACCTTGCCACTTCCGTCCTGAACGGACATCGAGAAACTCCCGGTGCCCAGAGGTGGAGCCGCAGGCCCGTTCACGAACGTGCCTGCGCTCCCGGTTTGTTCGGTCAGGAACCAATCCACTTCGAGATTTGCGGACGTCACCGCCGTTGCGTCGCTCGGCATGAAGGCACCTCCCGGCGAGTCGATCCAACCACCGCCCGTGACGAAACCACCGGAAGGATCGTACACCACGAGCGAGGAGCACTCCTCGTCACCCGTATTTCCCGGCTCATCGGTGCCGCGCACGCAGACCTCGTAGATCCCGGGCTCGCTGGGTGCCGTGAGAGACGCCCCAACGCCCTCCATGACTGCATCGAAGGTGCCGTCGGCGGCGGTCATGGGCATCCAAGTCGTCCCGCCGTCCATCGAATACTCGGCCGACGCGATGTTGGAGCCGCCCGTGTTGGTGTCGTCCACGTCCGCGGTCAGATCCACGCTGGCGTCGACAGCCGCGGGGTTGGGGGACATGGCGACGTTGGTGGTGACAGGGCCCTGGTCATCGGTGACGAGCTGTTGGTTGTCGGCCACCACATCGTCGAAGTAGAGCCCTTCACCGAGAGTGCTGGGCGCGGCGTTCGATACTCGAAACATGAGCGCGTCCACAGCAATGGGAGACTGGAACGATCCAGGATTCTCCGCAAAATAGCTCTCCCATGTGGTGCCGGTGTGAACCGGTGTGCCGTCGACGACGACGGTCACGATATCATTGCCGCTCCCATCTCCGTCCAAACCGTCGACGAACTCGACATAGATCTCGACGGTGTGCCAATCAGTGTAGGAGAGTCCTGTCGCGACGGTCGTGCCGTCGAAGTTTCCGCCTGGAGACGTCTCGTAGAAGGTAAGATCGAATCCAGTTCCGGCGTCTGCGATACCCAGATAGCTCATCCTGAAAGACGTCTGCCTCGGAATCGGGCTGACGGCTATGCTCAAGTCGGTTTGTGCAGCGCCGGTCGCTGACTTGAACCTGAAGCCTCCATGGAAGTACGGCGTCGAGGCGTAGGCCCGGGGATTGGGTGGGGAAACCGGCGATGTGTGATCTGGACCCCGATCGTTATACAGTGCTGACCCTGACTCGCCAGCCGGATCAGTGCTACTCGGTGTGTTTGGCTGGTTGCTGAAGCTGTTCGACGCCGCTGCGTTGGAGAGGCGCCAAACCATGTTCCCACCATCGTCCACGACCTCTTCGTCGAAGGGTGTAGGGGTCGGGTTGCCCCATTCGTCCACCACCGTCCACAGACTGCCATATGGGTCAGGGATCGTATACCCATTCGACGTCGTGGTTGTGGATCCCGAGCCCTGGTAGTTCACACTCCCCAGACTGAAGGACTCGAAATCGGTGGCAGCCGGGACGGCGAGCGAAGCGGCACGCACAGGCGCGACGCTAACCCCCTCCGGCGCCGTCGGATTCATCTCATCCTGACAGGCCGTCACGGCGAGCAGGGCCAGGGCGACGCCCAGGGGACGCCAAATGTGTCGGGTACGACTCACGGTTCTCCTCCGCATGGAGTAGTGGATCGCCTTTTGGCGGCCGGGCTGTCTTCCGGGAAGGTTGGAAGATCCGGGGCTTTGCGAACCGGCCTCGCGACCGGGGTGCCGTTTCGGAGACGTGAGGTTGGATACAGGAGGTAATTCACAAGCAAGAAGCAATCCGCCCGTCAGGACGCCGTCAGACGAGCGTCAACATCGGGGCACCGTCCCGTCGCGCTGCGACGGAGGGCATTCGGCTCGCTCCATGAAGGATCCACTCCTTTTCGGCGTATATCCCGCGCGAATGCAACAAATTGTCCACATCGTGCCACACCGCTGACTAGGATTCGCTCACGGTTCGTCCCGTCTCCCGAGCCTCGCAACGAGCGCATCCTTCCAAAGCGTTTCAGCTGAAACGTCTCAGGTGAGTATCAGGGGGATGATGCACGAAGGTGGCGCTTGCCCCGCCCCGATTTTCGGCTTATCTTCGGTTTCGGTATCTATTCGGTTTTCATGTCCACCGAAACCCATCCCATGGCCCCCACCCGCACCCTTCCCGGCACCGGTCCCGTCACCTACGCCACCGCCGACGCCACGTCCCGCCGGGGGAGCCGCATGGCGCTCTGCCTCTGGCTCCCCACCTTCGAGCTCCGGCTGGAGCTGGTGCGCTCGCCGGAGCTGGACCGGACCTCGGTGGCCTTGCTGTCGCCGGGCGACGGGGTGCGGCGCACCATCTGGCAGGTCTCGGAGCGTGCCCACGAAGCGGGCGTGCGTACGGGTCAGCTCATCTCGCAGGCGGTCTCGCTGTGCCCCTCGCTCACCCTGCTGGAGCCGGATCCGGCGCACTACGACGCGGCCATGGAGGCCATGCTGGAGGTGCTCTCGGACCTGACGCCGGTGGTGGAGCCGGCGGGCGAGCGCGGAAAGGTGTTTCTGGGGATGGACGGTCTGGGACGCCTCTACGGCTCCCCGCCCAACCAGGTGCGGCGCATGCTGCGGGCGCTCTTCCGGGTCTTCCCTCCCCCACTGGTGGCGGCCACCCGCGCGGGGATGGCACCGGGCACCTTCGGCGCCTGGGTGGCGGCGGCGCGCTCCCGGGCCGGCGAGCCGGTGATCGTGGACGAGGCGGAGCTCCGTACTTTCCTGGCGGGCTGTCCGGTGGGCGCGCTCCCTGTGGAAGCGGAGATGGTGGAACGCCTGAAACGGCTGGACATCGCCACCCTGGGTGCCCTCACGCAGCTGCCGGAGCCGGCGCTGGTGGCCCAGTTCGGACAGGACGGGCGGGACGCGCTGGGGTGGTCCACCGGACGGCGGGTGGATCCGGTCCGACCCTGGCACCGGCCCCGCCCCATCCGGGTGGCGCTGGACTTTCCCGCGCCGGCGGGCCAGGTGGAGCTGCTGCACGGTGCGCTGGACCGGCTCCTGGAGCGGGCGCTGGCCCGGCCCGCCCGCCGCGGGCGCAGCGTCCGCACGCTCCGCCTCACGGGCTCGTTGGAAGGCGGGGGATCGTGGTCGGTGGAGGGCGTCCCCCGGGAGCCCACCGCCCGCAAGGACCGCCTGGCCTTCCTGCTGCGCTCGCGCCTGGAGCTGACGCCTCCGCCGCGGGCCGTGGAAGGGCTGGCGCTGGAGCTCATGCGCTTCGGCCCTCCCACCACCCAGGAGGATCTCTTCGGCCGCGACGAGGCCAGCGGCCGCGAAGCCGCGGGCCGTACCCTGGCGGACGGCTCCGTGCCCCCTTCCCTGAGGCGCGCGGTGCGGGAGCTCAAGCTGCGGTTGGGCCACTCGCCTCTCTACCGGGTGGTGGAGCTGGACCCGTGGTCCCGCATCCCGGAGCGGCGGCACGCCCTCCTGAGCTTCGATCCGTGAAGGGCACCGGGAAGGGCTCCAGGACGACGCCGGGCGAGGGCTCGCGCCTGCGTCCCCTGGCGGAGCCGGTACAGGTCCGGGTGGAGGCCGACGCCCACGGCTTCCCGCGCGCGCTCCGCGAACGCAGGCGACGCACGCCCCGGCACGTGGCGGCCATTCGCGAGTCGTGGCGCATCGACGACGAGTGGTGGCGCCGGCCGGTGCACCGCATGTACCACCAGGTGGTGCTCGAGGACGGTAGCCTCGTCACCCTCTTCCAGGATCTGGCAGACGGATGCTGGTATCTGCACGCTTGAGGCGGCGCGGTGAACGCCCGGCCGGCGTGGAGATCGCGCTACGGGCGGCCCGCCGCCGGCGGAGTGCCGCCAACCCTGCACGGACACCCCGCGCTCGCGGCGCATGTCGATCCCACGGCGATAATCGCCGCCGATCCCGCACCCTCCGGGCCCCCCAACGGCC
The DNA here is from genome assembly GCA_963809895.1 of uncultured Gemmatimonadales bacterium. Taxonomy (GTDB): domain Bacteria; phylum Gemmatimonadota; class Gemmatimonadetes; order Longimicrobiales; family Gaopeijiaceae; genus Gaopeijia. The sequence continues at coordinate 1,381,588 of CAWELD010000003.1, forward strand.
GGCGCGTGCCTGACGGCAACAATCGCCGCGAATCCTGCACCCGAGTACCGCAACCGGGCTCCTTGCGGGATTCACGGCACCCGGCACCCCCCGCCCGAGCCTCGACCCGCCTTCCGCGCCCCATCGTCCACACCATGGTCCGCGTCCCACCGTCCGCGCCCCGCCACCCGCACCGCCCTGAGCCGCCTTCCGCGCTCCACCTTTCGCGTCCCATCCGCCCCTTGACCCGCCCCACCCCTCCCGCGCTCTTCGTGCCATGGCACCCGACGCCCCCGACCCACCCGACCGCAGCCCACCCGACGGCAACCCGCCCGACGGCAACCCACCCGGCAGCCACCCGTCGCCCGCCCGCGACCCGTCCGCCGACTCCGCCACACCCGCTCCGGACGCATCCGCCCCCGGCCCGCCATCCCCTTCCCCCCACATCCGCGCCCTCGAACCCGCCTCGGGCGAGCGCATGCGGCTCACGCTGGACGACGACACGACGCTGGAGATTCCAGCCGAAGTCGTACTCTCCACGGGACTCGGGACCGGCGACCCGGTGGATGCGGAGCTTCGGGCCAGGCTCGAGGACGCCCACCTGCGCTGGCGGGCGCGCGAAGCGGCGCTGCGGCTGCTGTCCGTTCGCGCCCGCAGCCGCCGCGAGCTGCAACGCCGTCTCCGGCGCAAGGACTTCCCGGCGGCGGTGGTGCGGGCCTGTCTCGACGAGCTGGAAGCCCGGGGACTCCTGGACGACGGCGCCTTCGCCCGTTCCCTGGCCCGCGACCGCATCCGCCTTAAGGCGCGGGGACCCGCGCGCATCCGCCGGGAGCTCCGGGCCCGGGGCGTGGCCGACGACACGGCCCGCTCGGCGGTGGAGGGTGTCATGGACGACGAGGGCGTGACCGAGCGGGAGCTGGCCGAGGAGGCCGCCCTGGGCTGGCTCCGCCGTCAGTCCGCGGAGGTGGCCGCGGCGCTGGCCGGTGAGCCCTTCAGCCCCGAGCGCGAGCAGGCACGCCGGCGCCTGATCGGATACCTGGGCCGGCGTGGATTCCGGGGCGCCACGGCGGTGGCCGCCCTGGAGGCCGCCAGCGCCCGGGCCGCCGAGGGCTGAGGCGCCGCTCCGACGAAGCGCCGTCCTTTCCCCACGGGCTCCGCGACCCCACCATGACGGCATGAACGCGCCCGCCGACCATCCCCTGAGCCCCGAGCAACGCGAGGCGTTCGCCGAGGGCGTCCATGCGGCCCAGCGCATCCTGAAGGCGTGCCGGGTCGCGGCCATCCAGGGCTGGACGCTGGGCGTGCTGGGTGTCCCCACCCTGCTGATCGGGCTGGTCGCGCCGCCGTCCTTCCTGGTGGGGATCGGGATGCTCGTCCTGGCGCGCAACGAACTCCGCGGGCGCGCGCTCCTGCGTCGCTTCGACCCGGCAGGCGCCGTCCTGCTGAGCCGCAATCAGCTCGGCCTCATGGGGCTCATCGTCCTCTACTGCGCATGGCGCGTCCACCACGTCTGGACCCAGCCCAGCGCGGCCCTGCAGGAGCTGGAGGGCCTCCTGGACACCGGAGGCACGCTGGAGCCCCTGGTGCGCCAGATCACCACCGTCTTCTACGGGGTCGTCGTCATCCTGAGCGTCATCGTCCAGAGCGTGGTCGCCCGCTACTACCGCCTGCGCGAGGGACTCGTGCGCAGCTACGTGGCCGACACCCCCGCGTGGGTCGTGGACCTGCAGCGCCTGGCGGCCGGCGCCGGCCCCCCGGAGTGACGACCGGCGCGCCCGAGCAACCAGCCGCGCCCGAACCACGACCCGCCCCCGAATGACGATGCCCCACCCCGGATCGTTCCGGAGCGGGGCATCCCCAGGCTACGGAGACACGCGGCGAACCGCGCATCCCCCGAGAAGAAGGCTCACACGCCGGTGAGGGCGCCCTCCTCCTCGGCCTTGGTGGCGACCTGCTGCTTGACCCAGGCCGTGGACACCGACTTCGGCCGCGTGATGGCCTCCATCATGGCCCGGCTCATGACGAGCTGCGAGCAGATCCCCATGGCACGGCTGACGCTGAAGAGCACCGTGTAGAAGCGCATCTCCGTGATGCCGTAGTGGTAGAGCAGCGAGCCGGAGCCCGCGTCCACGTTGGGCCACGGGTTGGCGGCCTTGCCGTGCTCCTCGAGGACCTTGGGGATCACCTCGAAGCCCACGTCCACGGTCTTGAAGACCGGGTCCTCCGGGAAGTGCTTCTTGCCGAAGGCGTGGAAGGCCGTGAAGCGGGGATCCGTGGCCCGCAGCACCGCGTGCCCGTAGCCCGGAACCACCCGGCCGTTGTTCAGCGTCTCCCAGGTGAACTCCTCCATCTGCTTCGGCGTGGGCGGACCGTTGAAGCGCTCCATGACGCCCAGCACGAACTTGAGGCACTCCTGATTGGCCAGTCCGTGCAGCGGGCCTGCCAGCCCCGAGAGCCCGGCGGACACCGCGTAGTACGGATCGGACAGGGCCGACGCCACCACATGCGCGGTGAAGGCGCTCACGTTGCCGCCCTCGTGGTCGCTGTGCAGGACCATGTACAGGCGCATGAGGTCCGCGAACTCGGGATCGTCGTTGCCCAGCATGTGGGCGAAGTTCTCGGACCAGCCCAGCGACGGATCGGACTCGATGAGGTCGCCCTTGTCGTACCGGATCCGGTACACGCCGGCGGCCAGCGCAGGCAGGCGGGCCAGCAGGTTGAGGCTGTCTTCGAGCGCCGGCTTCCAGTAGTCCTCCTTCTTCATGCCCTCGTCGTAGCGACGGCGGAAGACCGACTCCTCTTCGAGGATGGCGATGGCCGTCACCAGCATGTCCATGGGATGCGCCGTGTGCGGCATGTCCCGCAGGACCTTCCAGACGTACTCGGGCACCCTGGAGCGCGCGTGCAGCTCGTCGCGGAGCCAGTCCAGCTGATCCTGCTCCGGCAAGTCACCCACCACGAGGAGGAAGAAGATCTCCTCGGCGCTCCGGTGGGCGAGATCGGCGATGGGGATCCCCCGAATGATGAGGCCCTTGTAGGGGTCCACCAGCGACGTGTCGCAGACGAGGCCTTTGACGCCCCGCATGCCCCCGTAGGCCTGCTTGACCGTCACCTGTGAGATGACGGTGTCTCCGTGGTTTCGGACGAGATCCGAGATCTCCTCGCGCCAGGCGGGAATGCGCCGGCCGAGGGCTCGTTCAATGGTCGGCATTGCGACCTCCCTCCGACTGTGGAGTCGCGGCGCAACGTCACGGCTCCGGTTCTTGATGGCTCGAATCCAGGAGGGATTTCGGCGTACCCAAAACCTCCGATTTCCAGGCCAGGAGCCACAAGCGGGGGATTCCCCTTTCGTTCGGTAGGGGGGATTCCCCTACAGCTTTGCATTTTCCTGTCTTCGGTGTATATTCGGGTCACCATTGATACCGAACAAAACCCGAAATCCAGGGGATGCCGTGCCCGCTCCTTCCGGCTACGTGGAGCTCCATTGCCACTCGGGCTTCTCCTTTCTGGATGGGGCGTCCCATCCCGAGGAGCTGGTGCTCGCGGCCCGGGAGCTGGGCTACCCTGCGCTGGCCCTCACCGATCACGACGGCCTGCACGGCGCCATGGAGTTCGCGCAGAGCGCGCGCACCCACGGGCTGCAACCCATCACCGGCGTCGAGCTCACGTTGCGGGATTGTTTCCCGGAGGCCTCCACTCCGTCGCCCACGTCCTCGCCTCCGCCGGGGTCCGTTTTCGGGCGCGGGGCCGTGGACGGGGGTGAAGCGCCGCTGCCTCCGTCGTGGCCCGTGAGCGGGCACCACGTCACGCTGCTGGCGGAAACCCCCACCGGCTACGCGAACCTGTGCCGGCTGGTGACGAAGGCCCGCATGGAGAGTCCACGGGACGCGCCATCGCTTCCCTTCTCCACCCTCCTGGAGCCGGAGCGCGCGCAGGGGCTGATCTGCCTGAGCGGCTGTCGGCGGAGCCCGCTGCTGGCCGCGCTGGAGAGCAGTCAGGCCCAGGGAGAGGCGTTGGCGCGCCGGCTGCTGGAAGCCTTCGGCCCGGGACGCTTGTTCGTGGAGCTCCAGGACAACCGGGCCCGGGGCGACGCGGCCCGGGGCAAGCTCCTGGGACGCCTGGCCGAGCGGCTCAGCCTGCCGGTGGTGGCCACGGGCAACGTCCACTACCACCGCCAGTCGCGACACCGGCTGCAGGACGTGCTGGTGGCCATCCGCCACCGCAGCACGCTGGACGGGTCCCACGCGGTGCGTCGGCCCAACCGCTGCTACCACCTGGCCTCGCCCGCCGAGATGGCCCACCGCTTCCGGAGCCGGCCCGACGCGCTGGCCAACACCCTGTTGCTGGCGGAGCGCTGCGCCGACTTCGACCTCACCCGGGATCTGGGCTACGAGTTCCCGGACTTCGAGGGCAGCGAGCGCGGGGGCGCACTGGAAACGCTGGCGGCGGTGTGCCTGGCGAAGCTGGCCGAGCGCTACGAGCCGGGCTCGGCGCTGGAGCGGGACGCCGAGGAACGCCTGCACCAGGAGCTCAAGCTGGTGGACCTGCACGGCCTGGCCGGCTTCTTCCTGGTCTACCGGGACATCATGAACCTGGCCCGGGAGGTGGCGCTGGAGGTGCGGGGCGAGGCCCCCCGGGCCCGCTCCAACCTGCCGCCGGGCCGCGGACGGGGCTCGTCGGTCTCGTCCATCATCTGCTACCTCATCGGCCTCTCCCACGTGGATCCGGTGAAGGCGGACCTCTTCCTGGGGCGCTTCCTCAACGAGGCGCTCCGCAGCGTGCCGGACATCGACCTGGATTTTCCCCGTGACATCCGTGAGGCGCTCATCCTCCGGGTCTACGAGCGCTACGGCCAGGAGCACGCCGGACTGGTGTGCACCTTTCCCACCTACCGGCTGCGCTCGGCGGTGCGCGAGGTGGGCAAGGTGCTGGACCTGCCCCAGGGCGAGCTGGAGAAGCTGGCCAAGCTGGCGGAGCACCGCTCGGCCACGGGCCTCAAGGAAGAGCTGGAGACGCTCCCCGAGTTCCGGGACAAGGCCCGTTCACCGCTGTGGCAGGCGCTGGGTGGGCTGGCCGAGGAGATCGCCGGCCTGCCGCGCCACGTCTCGCAGCACGTGGGGGGGATGATCATCTCCTCGCGTCCGCTGGTGGAGATCGTGCCCCTGGAGCCCGCGGCCATGGAAGGGCGGGTGCTCTGCCAGTGGGACAAGGATTCCTGTGACGATGCCGGCTTCATCAAGATCGACTTCCTGGCGCTGGGAATGCTGTCGCTGGTGGAGGACGCCGTGGACCTCATCGCCGAGCGCGACGGCGCGCCCCCGGACCTGGCCCGCATCGACTACCGGGACGAGGCCGTCTACGACCGCATCTGCGCCGGCGACACGGTGGGGCTCTTCCAGGTGGAGAGCCGGGCCCAGATCCAGATGATCCGGCGCGTGCGCCCCCGGGACCTGGAGGCGCTGGCCATCCAGGTGGCCATCGTGCGGCCCGGGCCCATCGTGGGCGGCGCCGTGAATCCCTACGTGCGCCGCCGCGAGATGCTCCGCGAGGACCCGGATTTCGAGGTCCCCTACGACCACCCGCTCCTGGCGGACGCGCTGGGGGAGACGCTGGGCGTCATCATCTTCCAGGACCAGGTGCTGAAGGTGTGCCAGGCGCTGGCGGGCTTCAGCGACGGCCAGGCCGAGGACCTGCGCCGGGCCATGAGCCGCAAACGCTCCAAGGAAGCCATGCAGGCGCACTGGGACGCCTTCCAGCGGGGCGCCGCCGAGCGTGGCGTGGACGAGACCACCGCCCGCAAGGTCTTCGACCAGGTGTCGGCGTTCAGCGAGTTCGGCTTTCCCAAGTCCCACGCCGCGGCCTTCGGGCTCCTGGCCTACCAGTCGGCGTGGCTGCGGCACTACCATCCCGTGGAGTACTACGTGGCGCTCTTCAACAACCAGCCCATGGGCTTCTACTCGCTGGACGCCCTGGGCCGGGACGCCCGCCGCAACGGCATCGGTATCCTCCTGCCCGACGTGAACCGGAGCCGGGTGGCGTGCACCGCCGAAGGCGACGGCCTGCGCGTGGGGCTGGGCTTCGTGCGAGGGCTGGGTCAGGAGATGGCCGAGCAGGTGGTGGCGGAGCGCGAGCGCCACGGAGCCTTCGCCTCGCTGGTGGATTTCCTGCGCCGCACCCCGGCCACCCTCAAGCGCCCGGTAATCGAGAATCTCGTGTGGGTCGGGGGATTCGAGGGGCTGGGGCTCACGCGCCGGGAGCTGTTGTGGCAGACCGGGCTGTGGCTGGGGCCCGAATCCGACGCCCGCCGGGCCGGCGGCCGCGACGATCATCCGCAGCGGGAGCTTCCCCTGGACGAGCCCTACGCCGGTCTGGCCTTCGGCGATCTGGACGATGCCGACCGCATGGTGGCCGAGTACCGCATGCTGCGCTTTTCCACCCGGCTGCACCCTCTGTCGGTGCTCCGGGACCGGCTCCCTCCGGACACGGTGTCCTCGAGCCGTTTTCCCGATCTTCCGCAGCGCGCCACCGTGCGCGTCGCGGGATTGGTCACCGCTCGACAAAGACCTTCGACTGCAAAGGGCTATGTCTTTGTCTTGATGGAAGATGAGGACGGTGCCATCAACGTGATCGTGAAGCCTGATGTCTACGCGAAGCACCGGTCGGTGATCCGCATGGAGCCGTTCCTCACCGTGCGGGGACGGCTGCAGAAGGACGGCGCCACCATGAACGTCATCGCCTTCGAGGTGGACGCGGTACGCGCCGACCGGGGGCCCGATCCCTCGGTGCTCCACCCCGCCCTGCCGGAGACGCTGGAGTACTGGGGGCGGGACGGCGCGAACCCGTACCGCTACCTCACGGCGCTCCGGCAATCCCCTCCCGGTGTGAAGAGCTGGGGATGAGCGGCGCGCCCTTCGCCCGTGGCCTGCTGTCCGGTCTACTCGGTCCGGAGCGCCTCCACGGGATCGACCCGGGTCGCCCGACGAGCGGGCAGGAGCGTGGCCAGCACCGTCACGATCAGCAGGAGCGCCACCACCCCCGCCAGCACCGCGGGGTCCCGAGGCTGCACCTGGTAGAGCAGACTGGCGACGACCTTTCCGCCCACCAGCGACGCCCCCACGCCGATGATCAGCCCCAGCAGCGCCGGCCGGAGGCCCTGAAGGACCACCATCCAGCGCACTCTGGCCGTGGCCGCTCCCAGCGCGACCCGGATCCCGATCTCCCGCATGCGCCGGGACACCAGATACGACACCACCCCGTACAGTCCCACCGCCGCCAGGACCACCGCGAGCGCCGCGAACAGCCCCACCAGGCTCATGTAGAAGCGCGTGGTGGCGGTCTCCCGCCGAACGGCCTGGCTCAGCGTCTCCACGCGGGCCAGCGGCACGTTGGGATCCATGGAATGAACCACGTCCCGCGCCGCCTGCACCAGACCCGTGGCCCCGGCGCGGCCCCGCAGGTGCACGGTCATGAAGCCGGGACCGAACTGGGCATGGGGCACGAAGACGGCCGCCACCGGATCCGCGGTGAGCCCCTGCCGGATGTCCTTCGCGACCCCGACGATCGTCCAGGTCGGGCTCCCGTAGCCGAAGCTGGCCGTGATGTAGACCCGTTGGCCGATGGGATCCTCGTTGGGGAAGTTCTGCCGCACGAAGGTCTCGTTGACCACCGCCACGGGCTCGGTCTCGGCCTGATCGGTGGCCTCGATGCCCCGGCCTCTCAGCACCTGCATGCCCAGCGTGGACATGAACCCCGGCGTCACCGGGTGGATGGAGGCGTACGTTTCTTCGCCGGGCTCGGGCTCGGGCCTGCCCTCGATCTCGACGCCGCCGGTGATGTTGCCACGGCCCATGGGCGGTCCGTACGCCGACCCCACCGACTCCACGCCAGGGAGCGCGGCCAGGCGGCTCTCGAGCTCTCGATAGAAGCCGCTCACCACGGGGAGGGTGTCATAGCGGGAGCTGGGAATCGACAGCGTGAAGCGCACCACCTCCCGCTCGCTGAACCCCATGTCCACCGAGGTGAGCTCGGAGAGGCTCCGGATGAAGAGGCCGGCCCCGGTGAGGAGCACCACGGAGAGCGCCACCTCACCCGCCAGCAGGAGCGAGCGGGAGCGCGCCTCCCGCCGGTCCTGACCCGAGCGGGCGGCCCCACCCAGGTCCCGCGCCGGCGAGGTGCGCGCCAGGTGCAGCGCGGGCGCCAGACCGAAGAGCAGGGTGACCCCCGCCGTGACGAGCAGGGTGAACCCGAGCACGCGCCCGTCCAGCCCGACCTCGTTCAGGCGTGGCACGGTGCCTTCGGGTACGAAGTGGAGGGCCGCGATCCCCAGTCGGGCGAGGCCCAGCCCCAGGAGTGCTCCGGTGATCGCCAGCACCAGGCTCTCGGCCAGCACGCTGGCCAGCACGCGCCGGGGCGCCGCACCCAGCGCGGTGCGCACCGCCACTTCGGAGCGGCGGGTGGCGCCCCGGACCAGGAGCAGGTTGGCCACGTTGGCGCACGCGATCAGCAGCACGACCCCCACGGCCCCCAGCAGGACCAGGAGACCACGTCGGACGTCGCCCACCCGGTAGTCGGCCAGGGACTCGAGGCGAAAGCCCTGCTGGAAGTTGGAGTCCGGATAGGTGTCGCTCAAGCTCGCCGCCAGCGCGTCCATCTCCTGCCCTGCCTGGGCCTGCGTAGCGCCGGGCGCCAGTCGCGTCACGGCGCGGAAGATGTGGCAGCCGCGTCCGCACCCCTCCGGGTTCAGACGATAGGGGATCCAGACCTGCGCCTTGTCCGGAAAGTCGAAGCCCGGCGGCGCCACGCCCACGATCTGGTAGGTCACCTCGGCGATCTCGAGCGTGGATCCGATGACATCCGGGTTGCCGCCGAGACGGTCGCGCCAGAAGCCGTAGCCCACCATGGCCACAGTGGGCCCGTCCGCCACGTTCTCGTCTTGCCGGATGTCGCGTCCCTGATAGGGGCTCAGCCCCATGACGTCCAGAAGGCCGCCGGTGACGCGCGCACCTTCGACCTGTACGGGCTCCTCGCCGCCCGTGAGCGTGAAGGTGCTGGTGGCGTAGCCCTGGATATCCTCGATGGCGCCGAGCTCCCGCACGCTCTCGATGTCCGGCTGCGACATGACGCTCCGCCCGGGCTCCTGGGTCGTGTCGTAGGCCCAGGTCATGAAGAGGCCGTCGGGGTCCGGGTAGGGCAGCGGCCTCAGCAGCACCGCGTCCACGACGCTGAAGATGGCGGTGTTCGCGCCGATGCCCAGCGCCAGGGTGAGGACGGCCACGGCCGCGAAGCCCGGGCGTCGCCGGAGGGCGCGGAAGGCGAAACGGAGCTCCTGGATCACCACGTCCACGAGGGGACTCCTGTCATGGGAGGATGGAGATGAAGGTGGAAGCGGTGTCGGTGCCAGACGCTCCCGCATCCCCACCCACACCACCCCTGTCAGGCTGCGCCACAGAAAGCCGACGCGACGCAATCCACGCCGCTCGACCAGGCCGTCCCGGACCGTCTGTGCCATGGCATCGGCGAAGCGCCGCCGGAACGCCGACGGCACCGTCGCCAACGCCAGGCGCAGGAGCTGACGCTCCAACGCCCCCGGCGGCCGGCCCATGCCCGGTCCGGCGGTCATGCCGGATCGGCTCCCTCGAGCAGCGCCCGGGCCCGGGCCAGATGGACCAGCTCGGCCATGCGCCGGGCCTCGGCCTCGGCCAGCTCCCGGCCCTGAGCCGTGAGACCGTAATAGCGCCGCGGCCGGCCCCGATGCGCGTCGGGCGCCTCGTCCGGCGTGGGGCGCTCCTGGACCAGCTCCCGAGCCATGAGCCGGGCCAGGACCCGGTACAGGGTCCCCACGTCGGGCGCCAGGCGCCCGGACGACTGCTCTTCGACGGACTTCATGAGCGCATAGCCGTACGAGTCGCCCTCCACCAGCGCCACGAGGACGTGGAATTCCAGGGGGGTCAGGGGCAGAGCATCACTCACGGGGTCCTCCGGCCAGCAGGATCGGCACCGGGTCGTCATTACATGTACGACCACATATATGTCACCAACATGTATAGACGCGAGAAACGGGTCAACGGTTGCACCGCCGATCTTGGTGCCCGCGTCGGATCCCGGTAGAGTGGGGCATGCGCTACCGAGAGCATCGCCCGTCCCCGCCGGGGCAGCTCCGAGCCGAGGTGGATGGCGATGCCCCGGCGTGACGCATTCCTTCAAGACCGCGGTCGCCGGATCCACCATCTTCCAGCCGTCATCGCTCTCCCCGGACAAGGAGTCCCGAGTTGAAGAAGCTGACCCCCATCATCAGCGTCGAATCCATCGAGCCGTGTCTGCCCTTCTGGACCGAGCGCCTCGGCTTCGACGTGACCGTGACCGTCCCGCACGAAGACGCCCTGGGCTTCGCCATCCTCCAGAAGGACGGGGTGGAGATCATGTACCAGACGCGAGCCAGCATCGACGCGGATCTGCCCGCCATCACCGACGAGATGATGCGCGGCAAGCCGACGCTCTTCGTGGAGGTGGAGACGCTGGATCCGGTGGTGGAGGCGCTGGAGGGCGCCGACATCGTGGTGCCCCGGCGCACGACCTTCTACGGCATGGACGAGATCTTCGTGCGGGCGCCCTGCGGGACCATCGTGGGCTTCGCGGCATCCAGCGGCGAGACCGACTGAAGCCTCAGGCGCGGCGCTCCAGATAGCGCCGCACGCCGGCGTAGTCGGTGGCCGCGGAGAAGCTGCCGAAGTAGCGGTCGATGCGCTCCCGGGGCAGGTGCAGCGCCTGCTCCGCCCGCACCTCCTCTTCGAAGGCCTCGGCGTCGCGGTCCGCGTCCCCTCGTTCCAGCGCGTCCTGCACCCTGCGGGCCAGGGCGCGAAGACCGGCTGCGGAGCCCCTCCACCCGACTCGCCACGTCGGCGTGCATGCCGAAGTGGCTCACGACCGCGCGTTCCGGGCTCACGCGCTCCAGCGAGTCCAGCGTGTCCTCCCATGCCGCCAGATCGACAGCAGGTGGCGGCGTGGGTGGATGCGTGGGACTCTCGGGCGACAGGATGATCCCCAGCGCGTCGCCGGCCACCAGCACGCCGTCCACCTCGTCCAGGTAGGCGAGGTGATGGCCGATGTGGCCCGGTGTGGGCAGGGCGCGCAGCCACGGGAGCGGACCTCGCTCGCGGGGCCGCCACACCCGTATCCGGTGCTCCGGCACCGGGATCACCTCGCCCCACAGCCGGTCGTGAGCCTCGCCGAAGGTGCGGCGCGTACTGGCGACCAACCGCTCCGGCGACACCAGGTGAGGCGCACCCTCCTCGTGGATGTGGAGCTGGAGCCGGGGAAAGCGCCGAGCGAGGTGCCCCGCGGCACCGGCATGATCCAGGTGGACGTGGGTCAGGCAGAGGTGCCGGACCTCGCTCAGGGGCATCCCCGCCTCGCCGGCGGCGGACTCCAGGCGATCCAGCGTGGTGGCCGGACCGGGATCCACCAGCACCGGCTCCGGCTCCAGGATGAGCGTCGCCCCGATGGCGCCGGACAGACCCTGGTGCTCCAGGTCCAGCACCCGCACGCGGCCCGGGCCGGTCATGCGGCCTCCCGGATCAAAGGGAGGCGCCCACCGTCATCCCCGGTCTTCCAGCGCCACGAAGTCGCGCGCGTCCTCGCCCACGTAGACCTGCCGCGGCCGCGAGATGCGCTGCTCGGGATCCTCGAGCATCTCCTCCCACTGGGCCAGCCATCCCACGGTGCGGGGGATGGCGAAGAGCACCGGGAACATCTCCACCGGGAATCCCAGGGCCTGGTAGATGAGGCCGGAGTAGAAGTCCACGTTGGGATAGAGATTCCGGGAGACGAAGAAGTCCTCGTTGAGGGCGATCTTCTCCAGCTCCAGCGCGATGTCGAGGAGCGGGTTGCGGCCCGTGACCTCGAACACCTCGTCGGCGGTGCGCTTGATGATGGAAGCGCGCGGGTCGTAGGCCTTGTACACCCGGTGGCCGAATCCCATGAGCCGCTCCTCGCGGTTCTTCACGCCCTCGATGAAGTCGGGCACGTTGTCCACGGAGCCGATCCGGTTCAGCATGCGGAGCACGGCCTCGTTGGCGCCGCCGTGCAGCGGTCCGTAGAGCGCCGCCATGGCCCCGGACAGCGCCGAGAAGGGATCGCTCTCCGAGCTGCCGATCACCCGCATGGCGGTGGCGGAACAGTTCTGCTCGTGGTCGGCGTGCAGGATGAAGAGCACGTCCAGCGCACGCTCCAGGACCGGATTCGGCTTGTACTCCTTCACGCCGATGCGGAAGAGCATGTTCAGGAAGTTGGCCGTGTAGGACAGCTCGTTCTCGGGATAGATCAGGGGCAGGCCCCGGTGGTGCCGGTACGCGAAGGCCGCCAGCGTCGGCATCTTGGCGACCAGTCGGTTGATCTGGATCCACCGGTTGTCGGCGTCCCGCACCTCCTTCGCCTCCGGGTAGAAGGTCGACAGCGCCGCCACGGCGCTGATCATCATCCCCATGGCGTGGGCATCGTACCGGAACGCGTCGAACATCTGGGTGATGTTCTCGTGCACGTAGGTGTGGAAGGTCACATCGTGCACGAAGGTGTCCAGCTCGTCCTGCGTGGGCAGCTCACCCTTGAGGATCAGGTAGGCCACCTCGAGAAACGACGCACGCTCGGCGAGCTGCTCGATGGGGTAGCCCCGGTAGCGGAGGATCCCCTTGCCGCCATCGATGTAGGTGACCGTGCTCCGGGTCGACGCCGTGTTCGTGAACGCCGGGTCGTAGGACATCATGCCGAAATCGTCGTCCTGGACCTTGATGGCCCGGAGATCCATGGCGCGGATCACATCCCCCTCCAGGATGTCCACCTCGTAGTCCTTCCCCGTGCGATTGTCCCGGATGGTCAGGGTATCGCGGGCACCCGGATCCTGGTCGGCCATGGTTCCTCCGAATCGACACCGCCATGGGAGCGGCGGCAGGTAAGCGTTCGCAATTGCAGCCCCTTAATGTACGATCGGCGCGGGGCTTGCCCAAGCGGGGGTCACGGCGATGTGACCCCGACGCCGCCCGCCCCGCCGGAGGATCGCGGGGCGGGCGGGCTCGCAGGTCAGGGTGACAGGATCAACGTCGCCAGCACCACCGGGGCGAGAATGTCGATGATGGCGCCCGACGCCACGTGGACGGAGACGAAACGGACCACCGGGTCCAGCGCGAGGGCGGTTGCGCACGACTGAACCGTGGGGTTGGTCACCAGAACCTCTTTGACCGCCTCATGAAGGGCGTTGAGGAACTGGATGCGAATGGGTGTGAGCGCATCCACGCCCACGGTGTTGGCGAAGCAGAGGGTCACCTGGTCGGCCACCGCCGACGCGAAGTTGTTCACGGCGAGCGATCCCAGGTCGAGGGTCCAAGCGTTGTTGTCCCCGCCCTGGAGGCCCATGCGCTCGTTGGAGGTCCCCGCGCCTGCGACGAAGTGGGTGTTGGCGTCTCCCTCGGCCTCCACGTTCATGCTGCCGGACACCGGCTCGCCGTCGACCTCCCCGTCCACCGGCACGGACTGGGTGCCGATGGCTACCACGCCCCCGGTATTCTCCTGTTCGCCCACGTGAATCGTGAGGCTGGTCTGCGTGGGCGGCGTGCATGGATTCCCGTCAGGCCCGTCGTTGAAGCTGTTGGTGACCACCGCAGGCCCGGCGATGGTGGTGACCCCGGCCATGGTGCCCTTGTCGCCGCCGCTGCCCGGGCCGTTGCCGTCGCCGCCCGCGCCGCCGTTGCCCGCGTCGGTGAGCTCCGTGCCCCCGCCCATGCCCATGGCCAACCCGGTTCCGCCGGCGCCGTCGCCACCGGTGGCGCTGCCCCCGGCTCCGCCGTTGCCCCCGGCTTCTTCGGGCTGATCCGGCTTGCAGTCGGCCCAGCCGGCACCGCCGTTCCCCATCATGAAGGACGCCATCCCGCCCTGGCCGCCGTTCCCCAGCAGGTCCCCGTCCAGGTTCTTCAGCTGGGCGTCACCGCCCTTGCCGCCGGTGGAGGCGAGCTGGCCGCCGTCGCCACCGTTCTTGTTGACCTGGATGCCGTCGCCGCCCACGCCGGCGATGGCCTTGGCGTCGCCGCCTGCGCCGCCGTCCAGCGGTGTGTCCCCGGCCCCCCGGATCACGGGATCGGCGCCGGACACGTTGCCGCGCTTCGCCAGTTGCTTGTCGGGCGTCACACCGCCGTCACCGCCCACGGCCGTGGCGTCACCACCGTCCTGGGCGCGCTTGGTGGCGCTCTCGGCGTCTGCGCCGTCCGCCGCAGTCGCATTGGCGTGTCCGCCGGGGCCCGGCAGGCCGACCTCGAGGATCAGCGCGCCGGAGCTGCCGGCGTTGATGCCCCCACCCGCCCGGATGTCGATCAGGCCCGACATGCCGCCCTCGCCACCGTGCGCCGCCGCGCTCGGCGCCTTGAAGCCCTCGGTGGCGGGCTGCGCGACACCGTCGGCGTGACCGCCACGGCCTCCGGCACCGGAGCGGATGATGTTGTTCGAGCCCTCGTAGTTCAGCGTGCCCGTCACGTAGGCCTTGATGAGGCCGCCGTCGCCGCCCTTGCCGCCGTTCACGTCCACGTCCTGGGCCGCCGTCTCGGAACCGTCGCCGCCCCGTCCGCCGTCCTGGCCCCACAGCAGCGTGTTGCCGGCGAAGATGGCGTTCCCCCGCAGCCGGAACTTCACCGTGCGGCCGTTCTGGCCGTCGGTGCCGTCGAGTCCGTCGGTGCCGTCCATGGCCGGGTCGGGGCCCGTGCCCCCACCGGCGTAGCGCACCGTGCTGTTGCTGACGCGCGTGAAGCGGACTCCCGGCCCGGCGGCCTCGGGGCTGTCCGGCACCGAGAACGGCCCCACGGCGGCCGGAAAGTCGTCGTCGGTGAGCGTGGGATCGTTGGTGAACTCCATGTCGCCGGAGCTGGTGACGGTGGCGCCTTCCAACGTCAGCTCACCGTCGGCGGCGATGCGCAGGTCGGCAGGCCCGCCGGAGAGATCCGAGCAACCGTTGGACACCGTGCCCATCACGGTGACCGCGGTGTCGCCCTGCACGTCCAGGGCACGGCAGTCGCCCTGAAGGGTCCCCTCCAGCGTGACCATCCCCGCGGCCCGGATCATGACGTCGCCCGTCATGGTGACCGTGACGCCCGGGGCGATGGAGAACTGGTCGGCCAACACCTCTCCGCTGAGGTCCTGATCCTGGGTGATCTGCACGTCGGGGAGGAACACGTCCACCGGCGCCGTGGCCTCGACGCCGGAGGCCGCCCGGGCCGTGATCGTCGCCGTGCCCGCGCCTTCGCCGGTGACGAGCCCCGCGGCGTCCACGGTGGCCACCGCATCGTCGGACGAGGACCAGGTCAGCGTGGGCTGCTGGATCGACGCGCCCCCGGCGTCGCTGGCATCGGCCGAGAGCTGGAGCGTCTCGCCCACCGCCACCGAGCCATCCTGGGGCGAAAGCGTCAACTGATCCACCGCCTGCGCCACCGTGATGTCCGTGGTGCCGCTGGCGCTCCCCCCGTCCACGGTCGCCGTGATGGTGGCGGTGCCGTTGCCCGCCGCCATGGCCACACCGCCGCTGCTCACCGTGGCCACCGATCCGTTGGAGGTGGACCAGGTGAAGGTCAGACCCGACACGGTCTCACCCTTCGACGTGCGGCCCACGGCCGTGAGCTGCGTGGTCTCTCCGATGGACATGAGGGTGTGGACGGTGGCGGTGACCGTCACGGACGTGACGTCGCCCGCCCCCGGACCCGATCCATCATCCCCACCACAACTCGCCAGAGACACGGCGAAACCCACGAGCACCACTGCGACGCGGAGGGGGCGGCGCATGAGCTCCTCCCTTGGTCTGTTGGATCGGTCGGTCCGCCCGGCGGTCGAGCCCGGCGGGTACAATGTCCAGTATAGGCAGCGCCGCGGAGTGCGCGCCACGGATTCCTTGCGCACGGAAACGTGGACGGGTCGACGGCGCCGTGATATCATTTATCGTATGAGTGATACTACCGACACCCTGCCCTCCGGTCGCTTTCTGCTCAGGATCGATCCCGCGCTGCACGCCACGCTCCGGGATCAAGCCGAGCGTCAGGGTCTGTCGCTGAACGAGTACTGCGCGCGGCGTTTGGCCTATCCGGGCCTGGACGTGGGGGGCCCCGCGCCGGACGCGGTGCGCCGAGCCCTGACCGTCACCCGCGGTCGTGTGCGCGGCCTCCTGGTGTTCGGATCGTGGGCGCGCAACGAGCTCAGCGACGACTCCGACGTGGACCTGCTGGTGGTGTTGGACCGGGGGCAGGTGCTGGAGCGGAGCCTGTATCGCCGGTGGGACGAGGCTCCGGTGCTCTGGGAGGGGCGGAGCGTGGAGCCCCATTTCGTTCATCTTCCCGGCGAGGGCGACCGCGTCACGGGCCTGTGGGCCGAGGCGGCCCTCGACGGCGTGGTCCTGTTCGATCCGGACTTCGCCATGTCCCGCCACCTCGTGCACGTACGGAAGCAGATCCTCGCGGGGCGGCTGGTCCGCCGCGAGATCCACGGACATCCCTACTGGGTGGAGGCCGCCTGATGCACAACCCCGACCTGGCGCGGGACTACCTGCGACGCGCCGCGATCCGCCTGGAAGCGCTGGACGTGCTGTACGGCGGAGAGAGCTGGGCCGATGTCGTCCGCGAAGCCCAGGAGATCGTGGAGCTCACGCTCAAGGGTCTCCTGCGGGCCTGCGGCATCGACCCTCCCCGCATTCACGACGTGTCCGAGATCCTCCTGGCCGAACGGGACCGCCTCCCCGAAGGACTGGAGCCGGAGGTGGAGACGCTGGCCGAGATCTCGCGCCAGCTCCGCCGGGACCGCGAGCTGGCGTTCTACGGGGCCGAAGACCTGACGCCGTCGGGCTTCTATTCGAAGGGGGATGCCGAGCGCGCGCGCGACGGAGCGCGATCCACCGTCACCCTGGTGAAGCCACACGTCCTGGACCCGGCTGGGGGCGCATAGGCTATGCCGAACCTCCCACCGCTGGACCAGATGCTCCAGGGCCCGGCCGCGCTCTACGGCGTTCTCCTGGTGCTGGTGCTGCTCCTTCTCGTGGTGCGGCGCTTCAGCGACGATCCGGCCATGCGCCGCAGGGCCATGCTGGTGAGCGGGCTGCTCTTCCTGTTCGTGGCGCTCCGGATCTGGCTGCGCTTCATCCCGCCGCTGGTTCCACGCCTGGTGGAGGGTGCCGGCGGCGAGCCCGCCCGCATGGTCCAGGTCACCAACCCGTTGGCGCATTCCATCGTGGTCACGAGCCTGATCGTGGCGCTCCTGGCCGCGCTCCTCCTCGGGGCGCTCCTCCTCGTGGACGTGCTCCTGGTGCGCCGCCTGAAGGTGGAAGTGCCCAAGATCCTGCCGGACATCGCCGTGCTGGGGGCCTTCTTCTTCGGCGTGATCCTGATCCTCTACTACCGGACCACGCTGGACATCACGGGGCTGTTCACCACCTCGGCGCTCTTCACGGTGGTCATCGGCCTCGCGCTCCAGGACACGCTCGGCAACCTCTTCTCGGGACTGGCGCTCCAGACCGAGCGCTCCTTCCGCGTCGGCGATTGGGTCCGGTTCGGCACCTACGAAGGACTCGTCACCGACGTGTCCTGGCGGGCCACCAAGATCCGCACCCGGGACAACGACCTCATCGTCGTGCCCAACACGGTCATGGGAAAGGACGCGCTGCTCAACTTCAGCGTCCCCACGCCGGTCCACGGCGTGGTCAGCGAGGTGGGATGCCACTATCGCCATCCCCCGGCATCGGTCATGGAGGCGCTGGAAGAGGCGGCGAGTCAGACGGAGGGTGTCCTGGCGCGACCCAGGCCCAGCGTACGCACCCGGGCGTTCGGCGATTTCGCCATCACCTACGAGATCCGTTACTGGATCCGGGATTATGCCGCGGAGCCCGAGATCCGCAGCGATCTCATGACCCGCATCTGGTACGTCTTCGATCGCCGGGGCATCGAGATCCCCTTCCCCATTCGCAACGTCTTCATGCGGGAGATGGCGGAGGGCGCCGAGGGCCGGTCGCCGGCCGACGACGGCGAGCGAGTGCGGGAACGCCTGGCGCGCTGCGACCTCTTCGCCTTCCTCAATGCCGACGAGCTGGCCCGCCTGGCCCGGAGGGTCCGCACCGAGCGCTACTTCACCGGCGAGACGGTCATCCATCAGGGAGCGACGGGGGATTCTCTCTACGTCGTCGACGAGGGGCGCGTCGAGGTGCTGGTGCGCTCCGGCGACAAGGAGCCCGAACGGGTGGCCGAGCTCGGCGTGGCGTCGTTCTTCGGCGAGATGAGCATGATGGTGGACGAGCCGCGCTCGGCGACCATCCGCACGCTGACCCCCACCCGCTTCTTCGTCATCGACCGCGACGCGTTCCGCGACATCCTGCTCGCGAATCCCGCCATCGGCGACCGTCTGTCCGAGACCCTGGCCCAGCGCAAGCGGGAGCTGGACGCGGCGTTGGCCACCCCCGTCGAGGAGCCGCCCGAGGTGGAAGAGCGGCGAATCCTGGACCGCATCCGCGACCTGTTCGGGTTCTGAGGAGCCTCAGCCTCCCCCGCCTCCTGCCTGCTTGCCGCGGAACGTCAGGGGGAGCTGCATCCAGACGCCCACGGCGCACTGACCCTGCAGGGCCTGGGTGAATCGCACCTGCTTCGCCACGGCGAATCCGGCGGGCTGCAGGAGCTCGGCGCCGGACGCCCCCACGAGCCGGATGTCTTCGACCTCACCCTCGGGTCCGACGTAGAAGGCGAACACGAGCTTGCCGGAGAGCGCCTGTCTGGCAGCGGCCATGGCCCGCACGTACTGGCGCTGCTGTACGTCCTGGACCTTCTCCGGGTTGGCGATCCGGGGCCACATGGTCACTTCCTGGGCCCGCGGTCCTCCCGCTTGCGGCGCATCTTCCTGGGTCCAGGGCGCGGGATCGCACGGCGGCGCCAGGGATTCGGACGCAGAGCGCGACCCGGCGCTGGCGCAGGCGGTGACAAGGGGGATGGCGGTTGCGGCGATGACGCGGCCGATGGTGACGCGGCGCACGGCCACTCCGGGTAGAGTGAAGGGGGGGACGCGCAAGCTAGTAGGCTGCGGTGGTGGGCGCGAGGGAGCGCTCGTGAACCCTGCACGCGGAGGGTTCGTAGGGACAGAACGTGGACGCGTCCGGTACGGGCCGCTGCGATCCATCCACCCGATCGGTCGACGATGGGGTCCGGAGCGCGGGGGCCCGGCGCGTCACCTGCCACGCCCCACACGGAGCGAACCCCGTGGCCCATCGCCCGCTACCCGACGCGGCATCCGCGGCCTCCACGGCGCCGGTTTCCAGGCCGGCGCCTTCCGTGGCCGAGGCCGACGCCGCCGGCGGGCGCACTGCCCTGCTGAGCGTGCTGGGGTGGCTGGCTCTCCTCGCAGGTGGCCTCATCCTGTCGTTGGGCATGGCCTCGCTGGTCGGAGCACGGGTGCGCTCGGCCGCGCTCGTAGACGTGGACCGGAGCCCGGTGGGGTCGGTGCCCTCGTACTCCGACGCGCCCCGGGCGGCGCTGGCCTTCTTCGCCCGGCGCGACACGGTCACGGTGCGGGTGTCCCGAGACATGACCGTAGCCGACTTCCTCGCGCTCTACCATCTGGAGACCAACGCGTCGGCCCGAGCAGCCCTGAGGGATCAGCTGGGCGCCGTGGCCGATGCCGACCTCCTGCGTGAGGGTGACGAGGTCACGCTCACCGTCACCGTCGGCCGGGAGACGCCATGACGCCCGATCGCGATCCTTTCGAGTCGGGCCAGGACGCCACCGACGAGATCCGCCACGCCCTGGAAGCCATCCGCGCCGACGTGCGCGCCGTGGTGCAGGACGAGGTGGCCCGAGCCGGCATGTCCGAAGGTGAGCTGGAGCGGTTCGTGGCCGACCTCGTGCGCAAGAACCTCACCGAGGCCGCCGAGGTCCGGCCGCGCGCCAGCGTGTGGAGCGCGCCCGTGCTCCTGCTCACCGGCCTGGTGGTGGGGCTGCTCGGGGGATTCGCCGGCTACTGGATGCTGGCGAGACCAACGACGGACGGCGCACGTCCCCCGGCGCTGTCCTCGGCGGCACCCGACCCGGGAGCCGCCACCGCGCCCACCGAGACCGACGCCTCGGCCGCCCCCGCCAGCCAAGGCTCGCAATCCTCGACGTCGCCGCCACCGGCCGCGGCCGCGCCGACCGCGCTGGCCGCTCGCTACGATTCCCTCTTCGCGGCCCACGACCCGGGCCTGGAACCGCTTCTGGCGGAGCTGGAGGGAAAGGCGGCCCCACCCGTGCTCGCCGCGCTGACGGAGTGGCGCGGCGGGGGGGCGCTGGACCCGGGCCCCCGGCGGCGGCTGCACGACGCACTGGTGCAGGCGGCGGTAAACCGCTTGGCCGGCACGGCTCTCACGCTGGACGGCCTGGTGACCCGGAACCCGTGCGGTGGGGCGTCGTGCGGCGCCATCCTGCAGCTGTGGCAGGCGCGAGGCCCTGAGCTGGGCCTGCCCGCGTATCCGGCAGCCGACACGGCCCGGGACGCCGCGCTGCCGACGGTGGAACGCGTCCTGGTCATGCGTGGACTGGAGGCCGACGGTGGCTGACGTCGTGTCGCTGGACCGTCACGTCCTGGCCTCACCGGCCACGGCCTTCGACACGGCCTGGTCCACGTACGGCTGGACCCCCGGCATCCAGGACCGGGTGGGGCGCCTCGAGGAAGAGGTACCCTGGGGAACCCACGTGGCCCGGGCCACGGACCCGCCGCGGTTGTCGGGACCGGCCCAGGCGCTCCTGAACCCCGACAACCTGGACCGGTTGGGAAGCGGGGTTCTGAGGGTGGACGGCCGCCTGGGCTTCGCCCTGTGGGGCGCCTTCGGATCGGGCTCCGGCGGCGCGGACCGCCGCGTGCTGACCCACACGCTGCTCATGGACGACGCCGCCTTCCGGCAGGTGGCCGGCTATCCGCAGGGGCTGCTCTGGGACGGCGACCGGCCGGCGGCGTGGTTCCGGGAGTTGGCGGAAGAGCAGGACTTCCTTGAACCCACACCGTTGACCCCGGTGCGGCTGGGTCTCGAGCGGGCGCGTACCGCGGCCCTCGCCCGGGCGCGCATCGTGGAGTTGGACCGGCTCCGGGGCGCCGTCCTGGATCAGCTCGGCGGCGACGTCGATGGCCTGTCCTCGCTCCTGGCCACGACCTACGAGGCCGTGGCCCGGGCCAGCGCCGGCGACCAGGTCCGCCATGTCGTGGTCCGAGGCGTGGGCGCCGCCACCTCGCGGCTCCTGAAGCTGGTGTGGCTGTCGCTCCCGTTGGAGGACCGCATCCGCGTGTCGTACGTGACCGAGCAGCGTCGGTCGGAACGGCCCCGGGGCCTGCTCCTGGGCCTCCCCGAGGCCGAGTGGGGACGCTACGTGCCCGACGGCTCCTGGGTGGTGGACGAGCACGAGCCCGCCGAAGCCGGCGCCGGTCGCGTGCACTGGGCGCGGGCGCTCACGGCCCCGGATTCGCTGGAGACGTTCCGGCGTCTGGACGCCCGGGCGGCGAGTCGCCGGTGGCGACTGGTCACCGCCGACGACCTGGCAGCGGAGGGCGCCCGGGGCGCCTGGCAGGTGGCGTGGGCGTCCCGAGGTCCGACCCTGGACGGTGTGCGGGCCCTGCTGGAGCTGGAGCGTCGCCGTCCGGGGGGCGTCCGCGCCCGGGCGCTGGGCCAGGCGCTGGGCGAGGCCGTGGCGACGACCACGACCGAACGCCCCGGCGCCGTCGACGCCATGGACGATGCGCTGAGCCTGTCCACCGAGCTCCCGGCGAACGCGCGCATGGGCGTGCTCCGGGGCGCCGTGCGCGCCCTCCGCGCTCGAGGTCCCGACGGACGGCGCCGCGCCGCGCTGCTCCGGTGCCGGGCGGCGGCCTCCGGTGACGCCGAGCTGTCCAGCGAGCTCCACCGCCTCGTGGACCGGGAGTCCGACGCGCTCCGTGCGCTCGTGGCCGATCCCGAGAGGGGAGGCGGCCTGGAGCTCGTCCTGGGCGCGCTGCCGCTGGCCGCCACCGGCGACCCGGTGGGCCGGGAGCTGGTGCGCCTCGGGGCCGCCGAGACCCGCTGGACCCCGGCGCGGGCCGCGACGCTGGGCACCGCTCTGGCCGCCCGGGCAACGGATGGCGATCTCGACCCGATCCTGGCCGACATCCTGACGACGCTGCTGCGCGAAGGAGACCACGAGGGTTGGCACCGGCTGGTGTCCGAGGTTCCGGCGTCGTGGCTCGCGCGCCCGGCGATTCTGAGAGAGCTGATCGGTGGGATCGAGGCCGGCCGCCACCCCTTCGGCGCCGGCGCCCCCGAAACCGGCGAGCTCGCCGACAGCCTGGCCCGCCGGCTCCTGGAGCGCGCGGGGCGGACGGGGTTGGGTCCCGAACGCGCCACGGCGGTGCTCCGTCTGCTGTGGGCCGCGGGATCCGACGAGCCCCTGGACGCCCTGGATCTCCATGCGAGCACCCGCGTGCCGGTGCTGGCGGAGCTGCTGGCCGTGCCGGCGCCCCTGCCCCTCTTCCATGGCATCCGGCGGCGGCTCGAGCGCGCCCTGGACGCGGCGGGCGCGGATCGTTCGGCCGAGCCCTGGGTCGACACGCTTCGGCCCTGGGCACCGGCCCTGGCGCGGCGGTTGGCCGGCAACGACTCGGCGGCTCCGCACCCGGCGCCCCGCTTCCTGGTAGGAGCCGGATCGTGACTATCGACGCGCTGTGCCGTCGCTGCCACGGGCCCCTCAACGACGAGGGCCTGTGCCCCCGCTGTGACGCCGACGAGGTGGAGGTGGCCACCAAGCTCCGCCAACTCCGGGCCGAGATCGCCCGGGAGCGGGGCGAGCAGGCGCCGGCCGAGCCCGTCAGCCGCCTGTGGCACGCCAAGAAGGAGAAGCTGGAGCAGGCCAAGCGGGAGGCCGAGAAGAAGCGAGCGGCGGCCGCGTCCGCCGACGAGGCTCCCGACCACGCGGGCCGCGGGGCTCCTTCGCAGACGTCACCGGCCGAGCCTCCCCCGCCCGAAGAGCACGTCGCGCCCGAGCCGGACACGAAGAGCGCCCCGCCCGCCGGCCCCGCTCGGGTCCACCGGGCCGGGGTGTCGGCCTCGGGCATCCGGGCCCGCGAGCTCGACGTCACCGACCCCCGCCACGGCAGCGAGGCCGTGCGTGAGCTGCTCGAGCACCGCCGCCGGGGCCTGGGCAAGATCGTGGGCATCGCCGGGCTGCCACGGCACGGCAAGACCAAGCTCGCCGACCGCCTGCGGGAGCGGTACGCCGAGCGCCCCGGAGCCGACCTCCGCTACGACAAGACCGAGCGGGGCGAGGTCAACCTCTACTACATCCCCGGACGCCGCGAGCACCACGTGCTGGTGGACGTGGCCGGCGAGGACTTCCAGGCGCTGGGCGACTACGAGCGCGAGCTCCCGGCCCTCATGCGCCAGTTCCTGTGGCCGGTGCTCCAGGAGCTGGACGGGCTCGTCCTGCTCATGGCGCTCCCCATCGTGTGGGCCGGCTGGAGCGATCCCCACTCGGAAACGCGGGTCGAGCCCAGCGAGCGCGACGAGATCGCCATGCGCCAGGCACGGGACCGCATGGTGGCGGCGCACCGCATGCTCCTGAAATACGCCATCGTGGCCCGGGACCTGAAGCGGCTGCGCCGGGTCGTTCCGGGTCTGGGTCTGTCGGCCACCGAGGTCCCCACCCGCAACCAGGTGGACGACGCGGTACCCTCCGCGCGCCGCCTGTCGGTGCCGGTGTCGGTGGGCTTCAGCAAGGCCGACCTGTACGCGCCGGGCGAGGGGCCCGACGCCGGGGGCGGACTCCGGCGCGTGGGCCTCTACACGCCGGACGTGCCGGGACGGAGCGGCCAACCCGCCCCGCCGCTCCATCCCCTGCACACCGATCCCCTGATCCTGGGCTATCTCCACTTCCCGGAGCTCTTCGAGTTCATGGAGACGCGGGTGCGCCACTTCCACTTCGACTTCGTGCAGGCGCTGGTGGACCGGAGCGAGGAGCCCGATCCCCAGGAGGCCACCGAGGCCGGCGCCGATGCGGGCCGGGGCACGCTCCTCGGCGGAGAGGGACTGGTGGAGTTCGTGACGCAGCATCCGTGGCGCGTACCCGGTCTGGACACCCGGCGGGCGCTCAAGCTGAATCGCTTCCTGGACCCGCGCCGCTGGGACCGCAAGCTGCTCAGGGCCCTCCACGACCGGGATGGAGGCGACCGATGAGGCGCCCGCGCATGCGAGGGCTCAAGAAGGTCGTGGTGGGCACGGGTCGCCGGGTGCGCCCCGGGCGAGGCGCGCTGGCCCTGCTCGCGCTGTGGGTGGGCGCCCTGGTGGCGGGAGCCGGAGGGCTCTTCTGGTGGGCCACCGCCAGCGCGTCGCCGGCCCGGACCCTGGCGCTGGCGGCCAGCGTGCTGCGGGAGCCTCCGGCGCTGGACTCGGCGCTGGAGGTGACCTGGACATGGTCCGTGGGAGGCACCCGTGACCTGGGAGATCGCTGGCTGGCCCTGGTGGCGCCGGCGCTGCCCCCGGGAATCTGCGTGTCGGCCGGCACCGAGCTGGACGATGCGTTGCGTCAGCTGGATGCCTCGGTGAGCCGCGGGGCCGGCGCCGAGGAGCTGGAGCGCCGACTGTTGGCGTTGCGCTCGGCGGGGACCGCGGCTCCCGGCAGCCGGGCCGAGTTCGTGGTGCGCTACAACCTGGCGCGCGGGTACGGCGCCGCCGGCGACTGGGCCACCGCGGCCGAGGTGCTGGAACCGGTCCTGGCCGGCTGGATCTCGCTGGAGCGGGTCCCGGAGACCAACGCCGGCACCGCCCTGGCCCGGGTGCGCCGCGGCGCCGTGGACCAGGAGTCGGCGCTGGACGCCTTCCACGGCCGCTACCTGGCGGGCACCATCGCCTACCGCCGCGGTGAGCCCGCCCGGGCCGTGGCCCATTTCCGCCGGGCCATCAACGCCGTGCACTACCTGCTCGCGCTGGGCGCCGGCGGTTCGCTGGGACCCGAGTCACACGACGAACGGGTGGTGGCCGCACTGGGCCCGGCCCGCTGTCCCGGAGCGCGGAGCGACGACGCCCTCACCTCGCTGGACGCCTACGCCGGGCTGGTGGCGTCGTACATGGCCGACACCGGGTTCCGCGACCCCGGTGGGCTTCCGGCCGAAGTGGCACGGACGCGGCTCGAGATCGATGCCGACGACCCCTTCGGACCTGTGCTGGAGCACGCGCGCCTGACCCGGGGCGATCCGGCGCGCACGCCGGTGCCCGAGAACCTGATGTGGGCGGCGTCCAACCTGCAGCGGGTCTACTACCACAACCGGCTCCGCCCCGAGCCCCGGCTCGAGGTGACCCGGGCGGTGCTGCTCCTGCACCTCACGGACCGCGACCCGTGGACCGAGGCGTTGCGGGAGCAGGGCGGCGCCGACGTGTGCCGCATGCTGGGCGAGCTGGGCGACGATCTGGAGCGCGATCAGTCCACGCTGCAGATCGGGCGAGCGCCCGGCGCACCGGTGGACAGCGCCCGGGCCGCCGTGGCGGTGCGCACCTTCGCCCGGCTGCAGCGGGACTGCGGAGGCGAAGGCGCCCCCACCGTCGATGCCCGCGCGCGGAGCGACTGGATCCGCATGGGCGGGCCCTACCTGACCCGAGGCGTGGGCAGCCTGTTCGAGGAGCTGCGCAGCCAGGTGGCCGCCGCAGTCCGCGAGGCCGGCACGCCGGTGCCCGTGCTGGAGGAGCGGCTGGCGCCGCCGGTGGAGCGGGCCAGCGCCTACCGGGCGTCGCTACACCGGGGTCGAATCCCCGGGGAGCTGCCCGCCGATCTCCCGGTGGCCCCGGTACGAGGCTTCGTGGACGACTGGTGGCAGGCCCTGTTCTCGGACGTAGCGGAGAGCCTGGTGGCCCGCGTGCGCCGGCCCGCCCCCGCCGGAGACGGCTCCATCCGGGCGGGCGAGGTGCCCGAGCTGCTGTCGGCGCTGGAATCGTCGGCCCACTACGCCGGGCTCCGGCCCGACCAGGTCTACTCCGTGTCCGAGACCGCCTCGCTGGCGGCCACGGGAGGTGCCCGAGCGGAACTGGGCTGGCGGCTACGGACCTGGATGCGCAACCGGCCGCTGGCGGCGGCGGGTGTACTGGCCGCCGTGGTGCTGGCCCTCACCGTGGCCGCCCTGCTGATGCACGTGAGCTGGTGGCGCTACCGGCTGCTCACCCGGCAGCGGCTGTACGTGGAAGAGGCCCGGGCCCGGGGCGTCGCCGAGGCCGGAACGCGGAGGAACGCCGCATGATCCTTCTGCTGCTGGGCGTGGTGTGCTTCGTGGCCGCTCTCCGGGTGGCCGGAAACGGCCGGGAGGGCGCTGGCGAGCTCGTGCGCGGCGCCGGAGCCGCGGCGTGGGCGGCGCTGGTGGCGCTCCTGATCCTCCTGCAGCTCGCCGTGGGGGCGCGCCGGGACCGTATGGAGGGCTACCGGCTCACGCTGTTGGGATTCCGGTACCAGGTGGCCGAGCAAGCCGGGGCTCCCGCCACGGCGTTGAGCGTCGGAGGCAGCTACGAGTCCGCGGACCTGTGGGTGCCCGGCGCCGGCGACCGCCCGGTGGCGCTGCTCAGGCCCGCCGCTACGGGCAACACCGTGGAGGTGCACGCCGAGTTCGACGCCGGGGCCGTGGCCATGGTGGAAGAGCGCGGGCTGCTGGGCTCGAGCTGGACGGTGCTGGGCGGCCGCAGCGTGGGCCCCGGCGACACGGTGGTGGTCCAGGGACCGGCCGCGAGCTACCGGCTGGTGGCCGAGACCGTGCCCGACACGCTCCACCTGTTGGGGACGCAGGTGGCCCTGCCCTGGGTGCGCCAGCACCTGCTGCGGTTGATGGGCCCCACCGGCTCGCCCGCCCCGGGTTCGGCGCTGCTCCCAGGTGTGGAGCGGGGCCCGCTGGCCAGCCTCCGGCGCTGGCATCCCTCGGTGCTGCAGCGGACCTATCCCCTGGCCGACGTGCTGACCGTGACCGGCGCAGAAGGCAGCCTTCCCGCGCTGTCCAGCTTCTTCTACTACCAGGACGGAGCGCTCCACCTGGCGGATCTGGACAGCGAGGTGCAGGTGCTGCCGGCGGCGAGTGCCGGTGACACCTCGGACCCGGCGCTACCCGACGCCATGCTGACCGGCGGCCGCCTCCTGGTGGCGGGTCTCCCCCATCGCGACTACCCGGAGCCCGATCTCACGCTGCCCGAGCGCTACGGCGTCCGGCCGCTGCGGTCGTTCCGGGTGGAGCGGCACGGGGCGTGGATCGATGCCGGGCTGTCGTCTCCCGAGGTCCGGGGGCTCGACCGGCAGGCGCTGGAAGAGCTGCGCCTGCCCGACAACCGCGCCCAGGACGGCAGCGCCGTCTACCGCGTCCGCCTGGCCCCGGCCCGCGACGCGCTGGCACGCCAGGCCGTGGTCTTCGCGGCCTCCCCGGAGCGCTTCGCGGTGCCGGGCCAGGCGATCCTCACGCTTCCCGTGGATCCCGCCGACGGCGACATCGAGGTGCTCACGCCCTCGGGCCAGGCGAGCTGGCACACGGGGCGTCCCCTGGCCCTGGGGACCGGCGAGCGCAGCCTGCTGGTGCGCGTGGACGGCCAGGGCACCTCGACGGGCTACTGGCTGCTGCACGGGGCGCTCCTGCTGCTGCCCGTGCTGCTCTTCCTGCTGCGGCCCATGACCGGCCCGGTGTTCGCGCTGGCGCTGGCCGTGCTGGCCCTGGCGGGCTTCCGGCTGGTGTTGGCGCTGTCCGCGCTGGCGGCGCCGCCCTACGCCATGGAGGCTCAGCAGCTCGGACTGTGGCTGCTTCCGTTCCTGCCCTGGGCGGTGGTGGTGGCGGGCGAGCTGGGCGCCGGATGGCGAAGGACGGCCAATGCTCCCGAGCCGGCGCCGGCATCGTGGCGTCGCCACGGCTTCCACGCGGTGTACGCCCTGGTTCTCGTGGGATTCGCGGCGGTCCTCTTCCCCACCTCCTCCACCAAGGCCGGGGCCCTGGGGATCGTGGCGCTGGGCACGGCGGCCATGCGGATGTGGGCGGCCCGGGGATGGCCCAGGGTGCGAGCGGCGTGGCGGCGGTTCGCGGACCGGATCACCGGCCGCCCGTGGCTGCTCCGGGGATGGGCCCTGGGCCTGGGTCTGCTGGCGCTCCGGGCGCTGCTGGACGCCGCGGGATGGCGGGAGCAGTTGACGGTGGGCGGCACCCGCATCGGCGTGAGCCTGCTGTACACGCCGCTGGCGGTGGTCGCGCTGGCGCTGGTTCTGGTCCGGTGGGACGGCGTGTTGCGCCGGGCCCGCGCCGCCGGGGGATTCCCCGGCCAGGTGGCGCGCGCGCTCCTGGACGTGGGCGCCTTCCTGCTGCTGGCCTACGTGGGCGTCGGCGCCTGGATCAGCGACTTCGGGCTGGCGCTGGTGCTGCTTCCGGGGGCGCTGGTCCTGCTGGCGGTGGTGGGGGCGCGCTGGGCGCCCCCGGGCCGGGCCGGAGCGCTCACCATGGCCACCCTGGGTCTACCCCTCATGCTCTTCGTCCTGCTCCAGGTGGCGCCGCCGCTGCTGCGCTTCTCCTGGGGCGGCGACCTGCAGGCCGTGGACGCGCGCCTGGGCGAATGGAACCGCAACGAGCTCCTGCTCCTGGAGCGCGGCGATCCGGAGGGGCTCCGCCTCATCGGCCAGCGTCGCAGCGAAGCGCTGGCGGTCATGCGCCAAACCATGCGCTCCTACACCCGGGGCAATCTGCTGGGCAAGGGATTCCTGGAGGGTCGCGTCTCCGACGAGATCGCCGAGACCTCGACCCGCGAGCACGTGGCCAGCGCCCTGCTGGCCAGCCAGTTCGGCCTGCCGGGCACGGCGGGGCTGATCCTGGTGCTGCTGGCGCTGCTGCCGCCGGCGCTGGGCCTCCTGGGAGAGGAGGCTGGCGGAGACCGGGGCCGCGGGGGCGGCCCGACGTCGCCTTCGCGCCACGAGGGCGGCGGCCCCGCGGCGGGCGTGGGCGTCCTGGCGCTCCTGTTGGTGGCGCTGGTGCCGACGTCGTACCTGCTGCCGTCGCCCTTCAACGTGCTGCTGGTGGGCGTGGTGCTGCTGGCCCTGCTCGTGGCGCTGCTGGCGCCGGCGTTCGGGGGCGCGGGGGTGTGGGGATGGGCGAACGGCGGGACGCCCGAGGCCGGGAACGGTCCCGCCGCGCTCCCGGCGCGTCGCCTGATCGCCGCAGCGGCGCTCCTGACCATGGCGCTGGCCGGTCTCTACATGGTGCTGGCCAACTACGGGCTGGCGTTCTTCACCGGGAAGAACGTCTACCTGCTGGGGCTGGATTCGGTGGGAGACGCGCTGGAGGCGGTGGCGCTTCTGGCGCTGGCCGCGGTGGCGCTGGGCCTGGAGTCCTCGGCACCGACGAGGCACGAGACGGCGGTTCCGGAATCCCCCGAAACCGCGCTGCAGACGACCCACGCGGAGTGGTGGCACGCGTCCGACCGAGGACAGGGAGTGAGGGCATGAAGACGACCACCGCCGTCACCTGGGCCGCCGTCGGAACGCTGGCCGTGCTCGGCTGCCGTGAGCCTCGGGACGGCTCCGGCGGGCTTCTGGGCGCCGCAGGGCTTCGTGGCCCGGGCCGATACGCTCATCCAGCGGGGCAGGGCTGGGGCTGGTGTGCGAGGCGCAGGACTCCATCGTCACCCGCTTCACGGCCGGGAGCGACGAGGAGGCGTTCTTCGCCGCGAGCTACCTGCGCTCCGACGTGCGCGCGTTCAACGCCGGGCAGGACCTGGACCGGTCGCCCTTCCTGGTGGACGGCTGCCGCCTCGTGGGCGTGGACCCGTTCTATCATCGCGTGGACCTGCCGTACAATCGCCTGCCGCGCTGGCGGGGCTCGCTGCTCTACACCTTCGAGGGCCGCACGGCGACGCTCGAGGGCGCCGCGGCGCAGGAGCTGGAGGTGCGCCGCCCGGTGGACCGACGGGACGCGGCCACGAGCTCCCAGCGGGTGTCTCCGGCTCAGGACGGAGCGCGGGTGCGCACCGCGCTGCTGCGACTCACCGCGCCCGGCACCCGCGAAGTCCTGGCCGATGCCTTCTTCGTGGGCGACGACCCGGTGCTGGCGGACCGACGTGACGTCGGATCCGCCGACGTGCTGCGCGTGAACGGCTTCCGCACGCCGCCTGGCCGGATCCTCGGCTGGAGCCGGGGGATTGGGTGCAGATGGCCAGCGGAGGGGTGTGGACCTGGCTGGCCGAGACCGACGACCGGGCCCGGGTCGCATCGTTCGTGCGCGTGCGGAACGACCGGGTGGAGCGCCTCTTCCCCGCCACCCGGCTGCAGCCCGTGCTGCAACCCTTCGGACGGGCCATGGACCTGGCGCTCCAGACCGTGCCCGGCGGGTCGTCGGCCTCGCTGCTGCAGGCCGACGTGCGCCTGACGCTGGACCGGGAGCTCAGCGACGCCCTGGACGGGGTGATGGCGGACTGGTGCCGCGAGCACGCCGATCCCACGCGGCCGCGGGCGGCCTCGTTCCTGGTCATGGACGGCTTCACCGGCAAGGTGCGGGCCATGCCCAGCTGCCCGGGCGCCGCGGAGCTGGCGGCCTACGAGCCGCTGTCGGCGCGGACGCGGGAGCGCTTTCTCAGGAACCAGAACCTGGCGCCCCATCCCGTGGGGTCGGCGGCGAAGCCCTTCTGGACCGCCGCGGTGGCCACCACCTGGCCCAACATGCTGGACCTCCGGATCCCCGCCCACTCCCCAGGGCCGGCGGGGGCGGTGTTGGGCTGTCCGCTGTCGGCCCCCTATCACGACGGACACGGGTCCGCCGACTGGACCGGGCTCGAGACCTTCCTGCAGCGCTCGTGCAATCGCTACGTGGTGCAGATGGCCTCGGCGGCGCTGGTCCTGGGATCCGCCACCGGCGGTGAGGCGTGCCGGGGGCCGCTGTCCGCGGCCGCGTTCGCGCGCTGCTTCCCGGCGGCGGAGGCAACCGGCGCCTCGGCCGCGGACTCCACCCGCGTGCTCCGCTTCTGTGACAACGTGGTGGCCACCGCGCTGGCGCCGGGGCTGGAGGTGGTGGGCGGGAGCTGCGACGACCTGCAGCTCGTCGATGCCGAGTTCGTGCCCGGTCCGGCGCTGTCGGCCATGACCAACGTGGCCGTCTACCGCGAGCCGTCGCCGGACCTCCGCGGGAGTGGGGGCTCGGCGGCGCTGGGCGATCAGTATCGCCTGGGCCGCTACCGGGTGGATGCCTGGCGGACCGTGCTCGATCGCCTCATCGCCGCCGGCGATACGGCCGACGTCGTGCACACTGCGCTACGGTTCGCCGGCGCGTCGCCCCAGGCCACCAACCTGGCGCTCAACACGGTGGAGGAGCTCCGCACCGACTGGGTCAACCTGCTGCTGGGCGGCGAGAACAGCCGCTGGTCCAACTTCGAGCTCGCCGAGGCCACGGCCCGGCTCATGACCGGGCGGGCCGTGCGAGGCACCTTCGCGGACAGCGTGGGACTGCCCGGGGGCGGGAATCCCCCCGCCGACTCGGCACCCCTGCTGGACGAGGCCACCGTGGCCCCCGGCGTCCGTCGCCGGGTGCTCCACGCCATGGAGCTGGTGGCGCGTCCGGGAGGCACCGCGGGGCGGCTGCAGCCGGCACTGGCCCGGCTGCGGGAGCGCGTGCGCGAGGCCGGCGGCCGCACCCCCTACGATCTCTACGCTTTCGCCAAGACCGGGACCCCCGCGGTGGAAACCTCCGCATCGGATCCGCGGCAGGGCGGCGTCCTCATCCTCGGCCTGCTGGCCGTGCCCAGCGACCAGGGTCGCAGCCGGGCCGTGTCCATGGACGCCTGGGTGAGCGCCTGCCCCCTGGATCCCGATCTGCGCCGGGGGATTCTGGAAGTGCCACCCCGGGGCCTACTCGATCCCCAGCGCGCCGTGTCCCTGTCCGTGGCCATCTATCTGGACGACCTCGCCCCCGGCCAGGGGAGCGGCTCGGCCGTGGACCTGGCGCTCCGCGCTCTCGACGGTGTGGGCGATCTCATGGTCCGCGAGGTGGGGCGGAAGGTGGAGGATGCGGGCTGACCTGGGCACTCGGGCTCACCACCACCGCACACCGTCCGGGATGGCCCCGGCCCGGATCGCTCGCCGGGCCTCCGCGAGCGCCTTTTTCGCGTCGGGCCCATTCCAGAACCGTTCCACGGCATCGAGGTGACTCAGGACGGCCTCCCGCTCCCCCACCTCGAGGAGCTCGCGCGCGAGTGAAAAGCCCGGTCCGAACGACGACAACCGAGGTGTACTCTCACTCTCCCCGGCTCGACGAAGGAACTCGAGGGCCTCCTCGCGCTGCTGGCGCCGGAGCGCCACCCGGCCCCGAAGCTGGTTCATCTGATACTGGGTGTCGCCCCGCGTCCGGACGTCCGCCTGCGGGAGGCCCCGCAATGCGCTCGCGGCTAGGGAATCCGCTCTGTCCAGGTCACCGGCCTCGAAAAGCGCCTCCGCGAGCGGACGGACCAGCATTCCCCGGACCATTTCGGCTTCCGGCTCGTCCGTGGATGACGGGACCTCCGCGAGGATCCGCTCCAGGCACACCTGCGATCTCCGGAAGGCCTCACGCCGGGCTTCGCCCTCCATTCCCGCTCGGTCACGGGCCCGGACGACGCAGATGCCCGGTCCATACGCAGCCCAGAGTAAGCCGTCGTCTCGGGTCCTCATCGCCGATACGACGATCGTCAGAGCGGTGTCCCGGTCGGCAAGCGTCAACAGGTAGGGGTTCTCTCTCAACCGGGAACCCAGGGCCTCCCACTCGACCTCGGACGAGGGCACCACGATCCGTTGCCCCGACAGAAATCCGGGGACACACAACAGCATCCCGATCCCCACCATGCATGTCTTCATCTCCGACTCACCCCCTCATTATCCGTGTCGGGCTCAGACTCCGCACATCCCCTTTTCGGCCCGGGGGCCCGCGCTCGTCAGGGAGAACTCCCGGGCGATCTTGAGGCGTTCGCGCGTCCGGACGGATCGACGCCGTATTCCAGAACCTGGGATTCACACGACGGGGGCGCCATTGGTCGATGGGCGACCTGTTCGTGGAGGTGCCGTCCACCCATCTCACCGATCCGAGTGAGACCATCCGGGTCGGGCGATGGGTCTTTGAGATCATCGCCAAAGAAGTGCTGCTTGCCGATCGTATCGTCGGGTACCGGCAGTGGGGCGTCTCCGCCTGGGGCCAACAGGCCGTCGATCTCCTTGCCGCGTTTGGGGAGGACCTCGATCTGAGGTGGCTGGAGACGCGACTTGAGTCGGAAGGCTCGCTGGACGCACTCGAGCCTCTTCGGCGGCTCCGGTTGATGTCCGCCGACGACAGTCCGCACAGAATGGCGCCCGGGGAAAGACTCGGCCTTTCCTATTGACAGCCAATAGGTGGCCGTCCCAAAATGCTCTTATTGTCCACCAATAGGAGAGCGGATGGGCGGAAAGAAGATCGACGTCCTGCAGGGCACCCTGGACCTGATCCTGCTCAAGTTGCTGCAGGGCGGTGCCGCCAACGGATGGCAGCTCACGCAGTCCATCCAGGTCGTGTCGCAGGGCACGCTGGAGGTCAACTACGGCTCGATCTATCCGGCGCTCCGGCGCCTGGAGGCGCAGGGATGGATCAAGGGCCGGTGGGCGACGACGGAGAACAATCGACGCGCCCGCTTCTACGAGCTCACGCCCTCGGGGCGCCGGCAACTCTCGGCCGAACGGAAGCAGTGGGAGCGCTTCTCCCATGCTCTCGGCCTGATCCTCGACACCGACTGAGGCTCCCATGCTCGCCCGCTGGCTTGTACGACTCAGGGCGCTCCTCCGCCGCGACGAGGTGGAGTCGGAGTTCGACGAGGAGCTGCGCTATCACCTCGATCGGGAGACCGAGCGGAACGAGGCACGGGGCATGAGCCCCCGGGAGGCCCGTCGCGCCGCGCACCGGGCGTTCGGTGACCCTGGCCGCCTGAAGGAGGAAGCGCGGGAGACGTGGCGGTGGCGTGGGCTCGACGAACTCGTTCAGGACCTGGGCTACAGCGGGCGGGGCCTCCGGCGCAGCCCGGCGTTCGCTTTCGTGGCCGTCCTCTCCCTGGGCTTCGGCATCGGCGCCACCAGCACCCTGTTCGGCGTCATCGACGCGCTGGACTTTCGGCCGTTGCCCTATCCGCGTCCGGACAGGTTGGTGTGGCTGGCGGAGTTGCTGCCTCAAGACAGCGAGCGATGCCCCGGCTGTCCGTGGTATGTCCCCCTCTCGACTGCGGCCGCATGGCAAGCGCGGGCGCACTCCTTCGAAGCGGTGGCGACCTGGTGGCGCTCGGGTGCGTACCTCCCGGACGGTGGCGCGTCGCGTTCCTTGAGCGTCGGTCAGGCGTCCCCGGGCTTCTTCGATATCCTTGGCGCGCGCCCTCGCCTGGGGCGGACGTTTCTTCCGGAGGATACGGTGCCCGGCGCCGAGCCGGTCACCGTCCTGAGCTACACCACCTGGCAGCGCGAATTCGGCGGCGACCCTCGAGTCGTGGGGAAGCGGCTGGCGTACTTCCGGGACATGACGCTCACCGAGTCCAGGGCCGCGACCGTGGTGGGGGTGCTGCCCGATGGCTTCCGCTTCGATCAGCAGGTGCACGCGTTCTGGATTCCCCTGTCGGCTGGCCGGGACGGCGACGCCAGTCCGGACGGCACGTACGGAGACGTGCTTGCGCGCCTCAAGCCGGGGATCGCTCGGGACCAGGCGGAGGAGGAGCTCCGCGCCGTTGCCCGGGGCCTGCATGCCCAGGATTCGGACCCGTTCCAGGACGTCACGATCCGCCCCCTGCGGGAGCGGCTGGGGATGGGAACCGGAGAAGGGCGGGGCGTGCTCTTCGCCATCACGGGCCTGGTCCTCCTCATCGCCGTCATGAACGTCGCCGGCCTGTCATTGGCGAGAGCGGTGTCGCGCCGAAGAGAGCTGACGCTACGGGCGGCCCTCGGCGCACGCCGCGGGAGGCTCGTGCGCCAACTTCTCGTGGAGGGGACCCTGCTCGGGGTCATGGGGGGTGCCGCCGGCGTGTTGGTCAGCGGGTGGGGCATGGCCGCAGCCCGGACCTGGTTCCAACTCGGGAATGCCGCCACCTCCACCGAGCTCGACCACCGGATTGTCCTCTTCAGCGCCGGGGCCTCCCTGCTGGTGGGAATCCTGACTGCCCTCCTGCCCATCCTGCACCTCGGGCGCGGGGACGTGCACATGTCGTTGCGACAACGTCCAGGGTCCGGCTCCTCGAGCCGCGTCGGTGGGGTGACTGCGACTCTTCTGGCGGCGCAGGTGGCTGCCGGCCTCATGCTTGTCACCGGGGCGGGGCTGCTCGGCTCGGAGTTCCTGGAGGTCCGGTATCTGGACACGGGCCTCGACCCCGCGGGGCTGTACGAAGGCTACCTGTTCGGCTTCGACGATCCGGCGCTTCTCGAGTCGCCCGAAGGCTGGAGGCCACAACTCGAGGATGTCGACGCTCGAGCCAGGAGGATTCGGGGCGTGTCAGGGGTTGCCCTGCGACACTGGTCCGCCCGGTCTCCGGCCGTGGTGCGCCCCGACGGACCGGGGGCAGCCTCGCTCGACGAGCACACGCCCACGGTGCGCGCGGTAACTCGGGGCTACTTCCAGACTCTGGGGACGCCGATCCTCCGGGGCCGAGGGTTCACAGATAGCGACCGCAAGGGCGCCAGGTCCGTGGCGGTGCTCAATCGGGCCGCTGCTGCCCGTTTCTGGCCCGGCGCAGACCCGTTGGGCCGGGCAGTGTTCGTGGGTGATTCCACCGGTGCCGGTGAATGGCTCACCGTGGTGGGGGTGGTGGCAGACGTGGAGACGGGCGCGATGGTCGAGCGCCATTGGTCCGTGGTCTACCGCCCACTCGCCCAGGCGCCCATCTACCATGCGGCGGCGAGTCTCTTCGTGCGTGTTCCCTCCCGGGCACAGGCCACGCTTCAGGGGGTGCAGATGGCCGTGCGCGAAGCGCTCGGCCACCCTACCAGCACGCTCCGGTCCGTCGAGGACGAACTGGGAGCGCGGTACGTCACGGAGCGCTTCAACGCCCTGGCGTTGAACCTGTTCGCCGCCTTCGCACTCCTGCTGGCCTCCATGGGGATCTACGGCAGCGTCGCGTATCAGGTGGCGAGACGGACGCGGGAGATCGGGATCAGGGTGGCGCTGGGTGCGAAAAAGGGGCGCGTGCTGAGGCTGGTGGCACGGCACGCGGCGGGGGTGGCCGCGGCTGGCATCCTCGTGGGCCTCGGCGGCTCCATCCTATTGGTTCGCGTGCTCGGCGTCTTCGTGTCCGCAACCCGTGTCGGTGGTGACCCCTGGATGTTCGCCGCTTCTGCCGCGGTGGTCGGCGGCGTGGCGCTTCTCGCCACGTGGATCCCGGCCCGCCGCGCCACTGCGGTCGATCCCGTCGTGGCACTCCGGAGCGACTGAAGGTCACCATGAGCCGGAGGTGTCCCCCGCTTACTCGTATCCTCCGACCCCACACCCAGTGCCGAGGGCGGGACTCGAACCCGCAAGGGATAACTCCCGGGCGATTTTGAGTCGTGTCGCGTGGGGCCGTCATGCCGGTGCTGGTGGGCACGGAATGGCATTGTTGTCCAATGTTCGGCGGACGGCGTCCTCTCCGGCTGTGCCATCCGTACCGATCGGTTCCTGCGGGTTACGGCACAATTGCGACACAGCCCGCGTGTCACGAACGCAGGGTCCCTGAAGAGGCACGGGCCAATTCTAGCCGCCGCCGCTCCATGGCGTCGTTCATTAGTTCAAGACCTCCTGATAACGATGCAGCCAACTGAATCTCGGCCCGGATGCAGATGGCCTCGACCCTTGGTCGACAGCCGGCGGTCCAGACAATCCCCCTCTGCCTGATCCGCGCATGTGCGGTTTCATGGATGATGGTCATCGCAAGCTCGGCCGCTGTTGCCTCCGCCACGTGCAGTGGGTCAAGGAAGCATGCGTGGAGGCCGTGCCAATACCAGCCCAATGAGCCTCTCGTGGTGGTCACGACGATCCGTTCAAGGTACCGTCCGACACGCCGAAAACCCCCCTCATCGTTTTCGCGGATCGTGGTCATAGCCTCCGCCACCCTCCGGAACGTCTCGTCGGTACCTGCCTCGCACGCCTTGAGGACCACGACACTCAACCCATCGATCTCGCGACGGGGTGACAGGAGGAACAGGATCTTCAGTCCCGCGCTGCTAATGGCTCCCCGGAATCCACTGTTCGCCACCTCGCTCACGTTCCGCCTCCGCGGGTCTCGTCATGCGGCCCATTCTCGGGCTCCTCGGGTCTTGGAAGCTCGACCTTCGGCTTGGCTTGGTCCCGCTCAAGTTCACGATCACGCCGGTCTTCGGGCGTCCCTCCCCCAATCCATATCAAGGCTCCTGTCACCCACGATCGGATGCGTGAGCCAATGCTCGCAACCGCGTGCCCGAAGATCTCACGCGCGTTGGGGGAGGTAGCGAGCGTTCCCGCAACCAACCCCCCAAGGGCAATACCACCGAGAATCGGATTCACCGCGCCAGCACCCCGGACCACCAATCCACAAACAGTGGGATTGGGCAAGCACGGGTTCAGCCCAAACGGGTCCGAGAAGCTGATCGGGTCTCCGTCGGCGTATCCGTACACGTTGAGGCCGCCGGCGATCCCGATGGGGTCTTCCTGGGTGAACTGCCCCGTCGTCGGGTCGTAGTACCGGTTCCGTCGGTACAGCAGCCCCGCGTTCTCCGCGCTCTCCCGGACCAGGCTCCCCCACCACAGCGGCCGCGGCGGCGCCGCGCTCTCCTCCTCCAGGTACACCCGCCTCGTGTCCCCCGCGAACCGCACCCCGCTGCACCAGCCCCCGGCCGCGTATGCGCACGTCTGCCCGTCCGTCCCCGTCCCCCCCGCGTACACCCCCCGCCAGTTCCGGTACGGGATCAACGTCTCCGTCAGCGCCGTCCCCTTGATCACGTCCAGCGGCTCGTCCACCGCCCCCGTCTGCGTGTACGCCACACGCCCGTTGTAGCTGTCCCCCGTCGTGTACTGGCTCGTCGTGTTCGACGCCCGCAGCTCCATCAGCACCTGATCCCCGTCCCACACCACTCGCTCCACCCCGGGGTCGCAGTACGTCGGCTCGTTGCACAGCCGCGTCGAGTCCGTCCGCGTCCGCACCAGCACACGCCGCCCCAGCGCGTCGTACCAGTA
Source organism: uncultured Gemmatimonadales bacterium (assembly GCA_963809895.1). Lineage (GTDB taxonomy): Bacteria > Gemmatimonadota > Gemmatimonadetes > Longimicrobiales > Gaopeijiaceae > Gaopeijia. The sequence goes on from CAWELD010000003.1 coordinate 1,419,745, forward strand.
CTCGTCGTACGCGCCTCGCTGCTTCCCGTCCGCCCCCGTGTAGCTGTAGCGCTCCGACACCCGCAGCTTGTCGTCCGCTCCGTAGAAGTTCGCCTGCGCCGTCATCAGCTCGTACGACGTGCTCGTGTACCTCCGCTGCCAGTGGTAGCGCGTGTTCCCCGCCGCGTCGTATTGCACACGCAGCGTGTCCCACACCTGAGGGTACCCCTGGTTCACCGCGTTCGTGTGGTCCAGACGCTCGTACTCCACCGCCCCGTTCAACAGCCGCGTCACGTCGTACTGCAGGTCCAGGCCCCCCGGATTGTCCGTCCGCTTCCACCGGAACGTGCCCAGCGCGTCCGGCTGCCACTCCTCGATCGTCGTCTCCACGCCCTGCACGAGCTTCGCCGCCCACAGCGTGCCCAGCTTCGAGTAGTAGCTGTTCGAGCTCTCGCTCGCCGACCACATCCGCACCAGCTTGTCCCGCGCGTCGTAGAACAGCGAGTCCTGGATCGGCGTGTTCGTCCGCGTTCGACCCCGGCCAGCTCGTCAGGAACGTCACCGACTCCGGATCGGGCGCTGTGCCTCGGGGCGGTGCCAGGCGTCGTACTGTTACGGCACAATCAGAGCGGCGGGCGCCCCTAGGAAGGCCCCCGCCGCTTGCTCGTAACCGCTTGTGCCCCACCCAGTGCCGAGGGCGGGACTCGAACCCGCAAGGGATAACTCCCGGGCGATTTTGAGTCGCCTGCGTCTGCCAATTCCGCCACCCCGGCTCGGCGCCAAAGATGGGCACGGCGCGGGCGTGAGGGAAGGCTGCGCCGGCAAGAAGCTGCCCTTCGAAACGTCCCTCCGGTAGAATGTGACTCGGCCCACAGCGTCCAGATCGTCCCACGCAGCTCCGTGACACACCACGCCCACCGTCCTGCGATCCCCCTCGCGAGAGCGGTTCCGTGTCTCCTCCTCACCACCGCGGGCCTCCTGCTCACGGCTTGCGACAACCCCATGTCGTTGGAGGAGATGCGCACGGAGATCGAGGCCAAGAGCATCTACCGGGTCCAGTGGGACGTGGTCGAGGCGTGCGCTCAGCTCTACGGTGACTTCGACCGCCTCCGCTGGTTCACCACGCCCCACTTCCCCGAGGGCAACGGGATCCTCGGCCAATGGAACGGTCGACATGAGATCACCTTCCTCGAAGGTGCCGAGTTCAACGTGCAGGTCATCCGACACGAGATCCTGCACGAGCTGCTCGATGGTGACGGCGAGCACCTGAATCCCCGGTGGGAGTGGTGCGAGATCCCGACGGGCGTGGACGGCTAGCCGAGCCCGACGAAACGACTGGGGCCCGCCGGGGTTCCCTACTCGTAGGCCGACGCCCTCGCTACCATAAGGGGCTGGCCCATCGAGCGACGTACGAACCCGGCGGTCCCCGGGCCGCCGTCACCGGAAGGCGAGGCACCCGTGGCTGATACGAATCCGAAGGACCCGTTCGGTGCACTCCGCACCCTGGACCTCAAGGAAGGCCCCACCTCCTTCTACGATCTGAGCGTCCTCGAAGACGCCGGTCTGGCGGAGCTGGAGCGACTTCCCTTCTCCATCCGCATCCTGCTCGAGAACGCGCTCCGGCACGCGGGCCAGGGCTACGTCTCGGAGGATCACGTCCGCGCCGTGGCGGCGTGGAGTCCCGACAACGCCGGCGCCGACGTGCCCTTCATGCCGTCGCGCGTGGTGCTGCAGGACTTCACGGGCGTGCCCGCGGTCGTGGATCTGGCGGCCATGCGGAACGGCCTGCAGGACCTGGGCGGCGATGCTCAGCGCATCAATCCCGTGGTGCCGGCGGACCTGGTCATCGACCACTCGGTCCAGGTGGACTTCTTCGGCCGACGCGAGGCCTACCGCCTGAACGTGGAGCGCGAGTATCAGCGGAACGGCGAGCGGTACGCGCTGCTGCGCTGGGCGCAGACGGCCTTCGGCAACTTCTCGGTGGTGCCCCCGGGCACGGGCATCGTGCACCAGGTGAACCTGGAGTACCTGGCGTCGGTGGTGCACCGCCGCGACGACGGGGACACGCACGTCGCGTATCCCGACACGCTGGTGGGAACGGACTCCCACACCACCATGGTCAACGGCCTGGGCGTGGTGGGTTGGGGCGTGGGCGGCATCGAGGCCGAAGCCGTACTGCTGGGACAGCCCTACTACATGCTGCTTCCCGAGGTGGTGGGCGTGAAGTTCGTCAACTCGCTGCCGGAAGGCGCCACGGCCACGGACCTCGTGCTGCGCGTCACCGAGCTCCTTCGCCAGCACGGCGTGGTGGGCCGCTTCGTGGAGTACTACGGACCGGGTCTCAGCCACCTGTCGCTGCCGGACAAGGCCACCATGGCCAACATGTCGCCCGAGTACGGGGCGACCATCGGCTTCTTCCCGGTGGACCGGGAGACGCTGCGCTATCTGGAGGGCACGGGCCGCTCGCCCGAGGTGGTGGAGCGGGTCGAGAAGGTCACCAAGGCCCTGGGCCTGTTCCGCACCGACGACACGCCGGATCCGCAGTACACGTCCACCATCGAGCTGGACCTGAGCACCATCGAGCCCAGCGTGGCGGGCCCCAAGCGCCCCCAGGACCGGATCTCGCTTGCGGGACTCCACAAGGCCTTCGACAACCACCTGCCGTCGCTGGTGCCCTCGGGCTTCTCGCTCCCCGACGGCAGCGAGGCCGCCGACGTGAACGGCTCCGTGACCGCCGAGAGCTGGGCCGGCGAGGGCGGTGACGTTCCGGTGGTAACCAACGACGCCGTGTCGTCCGCCCATCAGGGTGGCGACAGCACCGTGGCCGTGCGGGCGGCGGCCCGACGCCCGGGCTCGCGCAATCGCTACGTCACCATCGACTACGAAGGCGAGGCCGTGGAGATCGGCGACGGCACCGTCGTCATCGCCGCCATCACCTCGTGCACCAACACGTCCAATCCCTCGGTCATGGTGGGTGCCGGGTTGGTAGCCAAGAAGGCCGTGGAGGCGGGCCTGGAGGTGAAGCCCTGGGTCAAGACCTCCATGGCGCCGGGCTCCAAGGTGGTCACGGACTACCTGGAGACGTCGGGGCTGCTGGACTACCTGGAGCGTCTGAGCTTCCAGGTGGTGGGCTACGGCTGCACCACCTGCATCGGCAATTCGGGCCCGCTGCCCGAGCCCATCGCCGAGGCCGTGCAGGAAAACGGCCTGGTGGTGGCCTCGGCCCTCTCCGGCAACCGCAATTTCGAGGCGCGCATTCATCCGCTGGTGCGGGCCAACTACCTGGCCTCGCCCATGCTGGTGGTGGCCTTCGCGCTGGCCGGCCGCATCGACATCGACCTCTACAACGAGCCGCTGGGCCGCGGAAAGGACGGCAAGCCGGTCTTCCTGTCGGACATCTGGCCCAACCAGCAGGAGATCCGCGACACGGTCGCCAGGGCGCTCAAGCCGGAGATGTACAGGAGGCGTTACGCCGAGGTCTTCGAGGGCGACGACCTGTGGCAGGCGCTCCCGCTCCCCGAAGAGGGCAACCTCTACGACTGGGACGCCGAATCCACCTACATCCAGAATCCCCCCTTCTTCCATGGGATGACGCTGGACGAGCCCACCGTGAGCGACATCGAAGGCGCGCGCGTGCTGGCGCTTCTGGGCGAGTCGGTCACCACCGACCACATCTCCCCCGCCGGCGCCATCGGCAAGGACAGCCCCGCCGGGCGGTACCTCCAGGAGCACGGGGTCAAGCCGGTGGATTTCAACACCTACGGCTCACGCCGGGGCAACCACGAGGTCATGATGCGCGGCACCTTCGCCAACGTGCGCATCAAGAACCGCCTGCTGGACGGCCGCGAAGGCGGCTACACGATCCATTTCCCGTCGGGCGAGGAGACCTCGATCTACGACGCCGCCATGCGCTACATCGACGAGGGCACGCCCCTGGTGGTGCTGGCGGGCAAGGAATACGGCACCGGCTCGTCTCGCGACTGGGCTGCCAAGGGCACGGTGCTCCTGGGCGTGAAGGCCGTCATCGCTCGCAGCTACGAGCGCATCCACCGGAGCAACCTGGTGGGGATGGGCGTGCTGCCGCTCCAGTTCGAGGAAGGAGAATCCCCCGAGAGCCTGGGCCTCACGGGCCGCGAGACCTTCGACATCACCGGAATCGCCGACGGCCTGGCGCCGGGTGAGCGGGTGCAGGTGGTGGCCCGCGACGACGACGGCAAGGAGACGCGCTTCAAGGCGCTGGTGCGGCTGGATTCCGACGTGGACGTGGAGTACTACCGGAACGGCGGCATCCTGCACACGGTGCTCAGGAAGATGGGACGCGGCGAGATGTAGGATCCGCGACGCCACGCTCCGGGAGGGCATCGGGCCCGGCTTCGGCGACTCAGCGCCGGGGTCGGGCCCGCTTCAGCCGCCCTCTGCGGCGCTCAGGAGCTGACACGCGTAGAACGCCCGCTCCACGGCCCGCGGAAAGTCACCCTGGTCCAGAGCCTGGCGAGCGCCCTCGAGGAGCCGGCGGCCCCGTGACCACTCGACGGTGGGCTCGGCGCTGCTGTCCGTGACGGCCAACGCCGCTTCGCCCCGGGTCACCAACGCGCGCGCCACGGCTTCCGGGGCCACGGCGCGCAGCTGATCCGATGCCAGGAGGGCCTGCTCCAGGGCCCATGCGTTGCGCCCGGCGCGCAGCGCTTCACGAGCCTGTCTCGACTCTTCGCGCACCTCCGCCACCACCGGCTCGAGCACGGCCGGAAGCTCGGTGAGGCCGTCCAGCGCCATGACCGCCTGATCCACGGACATGACCGCGTCGCCCACACCCGACGAACCGAGCGCGTCGGCCAGGACTGGAGCGGCCTCATGGACCGCCACGCGACGAGCCGCTTTCTGGCCGTCCCGCTGGCCGTCGGCGCTCCAGCTGTCGCTCCAGCGAACCACTGGGACCGCCAGGGCTGCCTCGGTGCGCGTGCGCGCGGCCAGGTCCGGAAGCGACGGCAGCGCGATGTCGATGTCCAGCGCCGGCGCGGTCTCAGCCGTGACCAGCGAGGCCAGGGGATCGGTGGGAGAGTCGTGACACCCGCTGAGCGCGAACATCGCGCACAAGCACGCACCGCCGGCCAGGACGGTCCGGCGGTGCGTCGCTGTCGGGTTCACGCGGGGTGCGGGCATGGAGGAAGAGTAATCATGTGCCCCACCGCCGAGCAAACCCCGTGCCGCTCAGGTCCCGTGACCCACGAGGGATCCCAGGACCGGCGCCAGCACCTCGCGTAGGCCGGGCTCTCCCCGCACGTCCAACTCGTACCGCACCCGGGTGGCGGGCACCGGCATCTCCACCAGGCGGGCCAGATCGATGGGGGTCCCCACGGCGATGGCTTCGACCCCGCCCTCGGCGGCCGCGACCAGCGTCGCCTCCAGGTCCCGGACCTGCGCATCGCCGTAACCCATGGCCGGCAGGAGTGGGCCCAGATCCGGGTAGCGGGCGAAAGTGTCCTTCAGCTCTCCCACGAGGAAGGGCCGCGGATCCACGATCTCGGCCGCACCGGCCGCGCGGGCACCGAGAATGCCGGCCCCGTAGCGCATGCCACCGTGGGTCAGGGTGGGCCCGTCTTCGATGGCCAGCACGCGGCGGCCCCGGAGCACCTCCGGGTCGTCCACGGTGATGGGTGAGGCCGCCCGGATCACCGTCGCCCCCGGGTTCACCCGGCGTGCGTTCTCCACCACCCGCTCCACATCGGCGGGCTCGGCGGTGTCGATCTTGTTCACCAACACCACGTCGGCCAGCCGCAGGTTCGTCTCGCCGGGATAGTAGCCCAGCTCGTGACCCGGCCGGTGCGGATCCACCAGGGTGATGTAGACGTCGGCCTTGAAGAAGGAGACGTCGTTGTTGCCCCCGTCCCAGAGCACCACGTCGGCCTCGGCCTCGGCGGCCCGCAGGATCGCCTCGTAGTCCACCCCGGCGAACACCACCGAGCCGTTGGCGATGTGGGGCTCGTACTCCTCGCGCTCCTCGATGGTGACGTGATGCCGGACCAGGTCCTCCTCCGACGCGAAGCGCTGCACGCGCTGCGCCGCCAGGTCACCGTACGGCATGGGATGGCGCACCACCGCGACCTTGAGGCCCGCATCGCGGAGGACGCGCGCCACGGCGCGGCTCGTCTGGCTCTTGCCGACGCCCGTGCGGGACGCGCACACGGCCACCACCGGGCGATCGGATGTCAGCATGGTGCGCCGGGCGCCGCCCAGCTCGAAGTCCGGTCCCAGGGCGTTCACCCGGCTCGCCAGGTGCATGACGTACTCGTGGGACACGTCGGAATACGCCATCACGCACCGGGTGACCCCGAGCTCACGGACCAGGTCGTCGAGCTCCTCTTCGGGGTGAATGGGGATTCCCGACGGATACAGCGGCCCCGCCAGCTCCGGCGGGTAGCGCCGATCGTCGATGTGGGGGATCTGCTGGGCGGTGAACGCCACGACCTCGACGTCGGAGTCCCCGCGGTAGACGGTGTTGAAGACGTGGAAGTCGCGGCCTGCGGCTCCCAGGATAAGAACGCGGTCTCTGGACATGGGATGGCCCTCGGATGGGACGGGAGGGTCCCTGCTGCAAGATAATGCGGGAGGCGCGGCCCGGCGATGGTGGGCTCGGCGCAGGCGGCCGGATCGCCTTGACCCGCACCGTCGCGGACCGGTACGTTCGCGCTCCTCGTCGGCGCTCTTGCGGGGATGTGCGCGAGGCCCGCGGATCCGCGGGTCGCACGCCCGAGGGAACGCCCGGGGCCCCGGGCCGTATCATCCCGCCGACGAGGCCCCAATCCACCGACGGAACGAGAGAAGGAACACTATGGCCGAGAAGGCACTGGTCCAATACGAGGTGAAGGACAAGGTCGGGGTCATCACCCTCGACGATCCCCCGGCGAACACGTACACCTACGAGATGATGCGCCAGTTGGACGAGGCGATCCTCACGGCGCGCATGGACAACGACGTCGAGGTGATCGTCCTCACCGGCGCGGGCGAGAAGTTCTTCTCGGCCGGTGCCAACATCAACATGCTCAACGAGGCAGAGCCGACCTTCAAGTACTACTTCTGCCTGCACGCCAACGAGACCCTCAACCGGCTCGAGCACACCCCGAAGCTCACCATCGCCGCGCTCAACGGGCATACGGTGGGCGGCGGGCTCGAGATCGCCATGGCCGCGGATCTGCGCGTGGCCCGGCGGGGCGCGGGCAAGATCGGGCTTCCCGAGGTCACGCTGGGCGTGCTGCCGGGCACGGGCGGCACGCAGCGGCTCTGCCGCCTGGTGGGTAAGTCCCACGCCATCGAGATCATGGCCGACGGGGTGGTCTTCGACCTCGAGGAAGGCCTGGACAAGAACCTGGTGAACCAGGTCATCGACGCCGACTCCCACGAGGAGTTCATGACCAAGGCCCTGGACTACGCCAAGCAGTACACGACACCCAACAAGGCCTCCAAGGCCGTGGGCAACATCAAGCGGGCGGTGCAGACCGGCATCGGCCTCCCCTTCGAACAGGCGCTCACGCTGGAGCGCGAGCTGCAGCAGCAGCTCTTCCAGAGCAAGGACGCCAAGGAGGGCATCTCCGCCTACGTGGAGAAGCGCAAGCCCGAGTTCACCGGGAAGTGAGTCCCGGCTGCGCCGAGCGGGGTCCGGGACGTCCCGGGCCCCGCTTTCGCATGTGTCCCGGGCTCCACCGTCGCGTGTGCCCAGCGCCGTCGACCCCGTCTCCCCCGCCCCACCAGGCAACCATGACCGAGATCCGGTACCCCGACCAGCTCTGGATCGCCAACGAGGCCCAGGACGCCGCCAGCGGTGACACCTTCGCCACCCGCAATCCCGCCACCGGCGAGGTCCTGACCGAGGTGGCCCGCGGCAACGCCGCCGACATCGACCGGGCCGTGGACGCGGCCCGGGCCGCCATGGCATCGGCCGGCTGGGCGCGCATGAATCCCCACAAACGCGCCGAGCTGATGTGGCGGCTGGCCGACCTGATCGAGGCCAACGCCGACGAGCTGGGCACGCTGGAGACCCACGACAACGGCAAGCCGTTCTTCGAGTCGCGCAAGGTGGACCTGCCCAGCGTGGTGGAGAACTTCCGCTACTTCGCGGGGCTGGCGGACAAGATCCAGGGAGCCACGGTGCCGGTGGCGGGCCCCTTCCTGAACTACACGCTGCGCGAACCCGTGGGTGTGGTGGGCTGCATCGTGCCCTGGAACTTCCCGCTCTCGCTGGCCGCGTGGAAGGTGGCGCCGGCCCTGGCGTGTGGGAACGCGGTCATCCTGAAGCCCGCCGAGGAGACCCCGCTCACGGCCATCCGCCTGGGCGAGCTGGCCGCCGAGGCCGGCTTCCCGCCAGGTGTGCTCAACGTGGTGCCGGGCTTCGGCGAGGAGGCCGGCGCGGCGCTGGTGGCGCACCCGGGCGTGGACGCCATCGCCTTCACGGGCTCCACCGAGGTGGGCAAGATCGTTGCGCGCACCGCCGCCGACACGGTGAAGAAGGTCTCATTGGAGCTGGGCGGAAAGTCGCCCAACCTGGTGTTCGCCGACGCCGACCTGGCGGCGGCCGTGCGGGGCGCGTCGACGGGCATCTTCTACGGCAAGGGCGAGGTGTGCGCCGCCGGCTCCCGGGTCCTGGTGGAGCGCGCGGTCTACGACGACTTCGTGGAGGCCTTCCGCCAGCGCGCCGACAAGATGACCGTGGGCGATCCCATGGATTCCGGGACCCGCCTCGGCGCCATCGTCAGCGAGCGGCAGCTCGAGCGCGTGCTCGGATACGTGCGCGCGGGCAAGGACGAGGGCGCGCGCCTGGTCACGGGCGGCGAGCAGGCCTGGCTGGAGGGCAAGGGCAACTTCGTCACGGCCACGGTCTTCGCCGACGTGGAGCCCGACATGACCATCGCCCAGGAAGAGATCTTCGGGCCGGTGGCGGCCGTGATCCCCTTCGACGACGTGGACGACGCACTGGCCAAAGCCAACCGGACCATCTACGGTCTGGCGGCGGGAATCTGGACCCGCGACGTGGGCAAGGCCCACCGTGTGGCCCGGGAGATCCAGGCCGGCACGGTCTGGATCAACACCTACAACCAGTACGACTCGGCGTCGGCCTTCGGCGGCTACAAGCAGAGCGGCTACGGGCGCGACCTGGGCTACGAGGCCGCGCTGGAGAAGTACACGCAGGTGAAGAGCGTCTGGGTGGCCATGGACTGACGCGCCCGAGCACCGCGTGCCCGACGGCGATCCCCGCAGCCGCCGCGGCAGTCGCTGCCCGACGCCACCGACCCGACCACAACCGAGCGAAGTGAACGACATGGATGCAGTGCTGGTGGACGCGGTCCGCACTCCCATCGGACGGCACGGTGGAGCCCTGGCCTCGGTGCGACCCGACGACATGGGCGCCGTGGTCATCGAGGCCGCTCTGGCCCGCAACGGGATCGACCCAGCTACGGTCGACGACGTGATCATGGGGTGCATCAACCAGGCAGGTGAGGACAACCGCAACGTGGCGCGCATGGCGCTGCTGCGGGCCGGCCTGCCGGTGAGCGTTCCCGGCCAGACGGTGAATCGGCTGTGCGGCTCCGGGCTGCAGGCGGTGGTGAGCGCGGCCCACGCCATCCGCTGTGACGAAGGCGAGCTGTTCGTGGCCGGTGGGCTCGAGAGCATGAGCCGCGCGCCCTGGGTGCTGCTCAAGCCCGAGCACGCCTATCCGCGGGGCGTGCCGGAGATGGCCGACACGGTGCTGGGATGGCGCTTCGTCAATCCGGCCTTCCCGGATCAATGGACCATCGGTCTGGGCCAGACGGCCGAAGTCGTGGCCGAGGAATTCGGGGTCACCCGCGAGGCCCAGGACGCCTTCGCGCTGGAGAGCCAGCGCCGCTGCGCCGCCGCCATGGAGGCCGGGCGCTTCATCGACGAGATCGTGCCCGTGAGCGTGCCTCAACGGAGGGGTGATCCCGTGGTGGTGGAGGTCGACGAGCATCCCCGCCCGGACACCACCGCGGCGGATCTCGCCCGCCTGCGCCCCGTCTTCAAGCGTGAGGGCGGCACGGTGACCGCCGGCAACGCCTCGGGCATCAACGACGGCGCCGCTGCCCTGCTGGTCACCAGCGACGCCAGGGCCCGGGCGCTGGGTCTGGAGCCCATGGCTCGGGTCGTGGCCAGCGCGGTGGCCGGCGTCGAACCCCACCGCATGGGCATGGGCCCGGTGCCCGCCACGCGCAAGGCGCTGGAGCGTGCCGGCTGGAGTGTGGACGACCTCGACCTGGTGGAGCTCAACGAGGCCTTCGCCGCCCAGGCCATCCCCTGCATGGACCAGCTCGGGCTCGACCCTGCGAAGGTCAACGTCAACGGCGGCGCCATCGCCCTCGGGCATCCGGTGGGATGCTCCGGCGCCCGCATCCTCACCACCCTGCTCCACGAGATGAAGCGCCGCGACGCGTCGCGGGGGCTGGCCACCATGTGCATCGGCGTGGGACAGGGCATCGCCGTCCTCGTGGAGCGCGCCTGAGCGCCCTTCCCCCTCCTCCGCACCCCGATTCTCATGCGTGACATCCAGCGCGTGGCCGTCATCGGCGCCGGCACCATGGGCCATGGCATTGCCCAGGTCGCGGCCCAGGCCGGCTGCCAGGTCCTTCTCCACGACGTCTCCGGCGACGCCATCCATGCCGGTCTGGAGCGCATCGCCGCCAACCTGGACAAGGGCGTGCGCCTGGGAAAGGTGGACGCGGCCCTCCGCGACGAGACGCTCGCTCGCCTCTGGCCCGCGCCCGATCTCGCCGACGCCGTGGCCGAGGCCGATCTGGTCGTGGAAGCGGCCCCGGAATCCATGGACATGAAGCGCCGCATCTTCGGCGCCGTGGAGCCCGCCGCCCCCGACGACTGCCTCCTGGCCACCAACACGTCGTCCCTTTCCATCGCCGACATCGCCGACATCCTGGACCGGCCCGAGCGCTTCCTGGGGCTGCATTTCTTCAACCCGGTCCACATCATGGCGCTGGTGGAGGTGGTCTGGGGCCCGGCGACCTCCGACGAGACGCTGGACGACGCCGTGGACTTCGTCCGTCGCATGGGCAAGGAGCCGGTAGTGGTGAAGGACTCGCCGGGCTTCGCGTCGTCCAGGCTCGGCGTGGTCCTGGGCCTCGAAGCCATGCGCATGGTCGAGGAGGGCGTGGCCACGCCCCAGGATATCGACAAGGCCATGGAGCTCGGCTACCGGCATCCCATGGGCCCGCTGAGGCTCACCGACCTGGTGGGCCTGGACGTGCGCCTGGGCATCGCCGAGTACCTCCACGAAGCGCTGGGCTCGGAGGCGTTCCGGCCACCGGACATCCTCCGGCGCATGGTGGCGGAGGGACGCACGGGCAAGAAGGCGGGCCACGGATTCTACGACTGGACGGAGGACCGATGAGCGAGGTGTTGCTGGAGCGGCGCGACGACGGTATCGCGGTCCTCACCCTGAACCGTCCCGACAAGCTGAACGCCCTGAACGAGGCCGTGCGCCAGCAGCTCATGGAGCACGTCGACGCCCTGGCCGAGGACGATGCGGTGCGTGTGGCCGTCCTGCACGGGGCCGGCGACAAGGCCTTCGTGGCCGGGGCGGACGTGGCCGAATTCGCGGGCCGGAGCGCGGCCGAGCAACGCGAGGTCTATCAGCGACGCCGCGTCTACGATGCCGTGGCGGCATTCCCGAAGCCCATCCTGTGCGCGGTGCACGGCTACTGTCTGGGCGGCGGCTCCGAGCTGGCGCTGGCCTGCGACCTGCGGGTGGCGGACCGCACGGCCCGCTTCAGCCAGGCCGAGATCCGCCTGGGGCTCATCCCCGGCGCCGGCGGCACGCAGCGGCTGGCGCGGCTCGTGGGGCCGGGCCACGCCGCCCGCATCGCCCTCACCGGCGACATGATCGCTGCCGACGAGGCGCACCGCATCGGCCTGGTGGAGGTGCTGGTCGACGAGGGCCGGCACCTCGAGGCGGCGCTCGAGCTGGCCGGACGCATGGCCCGCTGGAGCCCGGTGGCGCTCCGGCTGGCCAAGAAGTCCATTCAGCAGTCCATGGAAGCTCCGCTGTCGGCGGGGTTGGCCTACGAGCGCGAGCTCTTTCTGGCGGCCTTCGCCAGCGAGGACGGCCGTGAAGGCGTACAGGCCTTCGTGGAGAAGCGCGACCCGAACTTCAAGGGGGAATGATGAGTCTGCGGACCGCCCGCACCCTGGCCGTCCTCTTCTTCGTGGCCGAGGCGGTCGCGCTGACCTGGCCCGGCATGACCCCCTTCAACCGGGTGCACCCGTTCATTCTGGGGATGCCTTTCGCCATGGCCTGGGTCGCCCTGTGGATCACGGGTAGCGCGCTCGTGCTCTGGTGGATCGACCGGGTCGAGGCGCACCATCGCCCGCGCGACCGGGGGGAGCACTGATGGAGCGCTGGCAGATCGTCTCCATCGTCCTGTTCGCCTACCTGGCCGTGACGCTCTTCATCGGCCTCATGGCCGGACGGCGCAGCTCGCACAGCGTCACGGGCTACGTCGCCGGCGACCGCAATTTCGGCCTCCTGATCATGTATTTCGTGACGGGAGCCACGGTCTTCAGCGCCTTCGCCTTCCTCGGTGGACCGGGCTGGGCGTACTCCCGGGGCGCCGCCGCTTTCTACATCCTGGCCTACGGCGCCCTGGGGATGGCGCCCTGGTACGTCCTGGGCCCGCGGGCGGCCGCCGCCGGGCGCCGCATGGGTTTCGTGACCCAGGGGCAGCTCGTCACCGGGCGCTTTCCCTCGCGCGAGATCTCCGTGCTCATGGCCCTGCTCTCGCTGGCCGCCTTCGTCCCCTACATCACGCTCCAGATGCGGGGCGCGGGCATCGTCATCGAAGCGGTCACCGACGGGCACATTCCCGCTGTGGGCGGGCGCCGCGCTGGCGTACGGCATCGTGTTGCTCTACGTGCTCACCAGCGGGGTGACGGCGGTGGGATGGACCAACACGTTCCAGGGGATCTTCATGATCGTCATCGCCTGGACGCTGGGGCTCTACCTGCCCTTCAAGCTCTACGGGGGCGTGGGCCCCATGTTCGAGCGCATCGCGGCCGAGCGCCCCGATCTGCTCACGGTGCCCGGCCTGGCCGCTGACGGCTCGCCCTGGAGCTGGGGTGGCTACTCGTCGGCGATCCTGGTGAGCGCCATCGGCCTCAGCATGTGGCCCCATCTGTTCATGAAGGCCTTCACGGCTCGGGACGACGAGATTCTCCGGCGCACGGTGGTGCTCTTTCCGACCTTCCAGCTATTCCTGATCCCCGTGTTCCTGATCGGCTTCGCGGGCGTGCTCTTTCCGGGCGAGCCGCCTGCGCCGGACTTCATCCTGCCCTTCATGATCCTGGGCACCAGCCTACCCCCGCTGGTGGTGGGACTCTTCTGTGCCGGAGCGCTGTCCGCCTCCATGTCGACGGGCGACGCGCTCCTACACGCCGCGGCCTCGGTGACGGTGGAGGACGGCGTGGGCGCGTTCAAGAAGCTGGACGACGCCGCGCAGCGCCGGCTCATCCGTATCCTGGTGGTGGTGACGGGCGTCGTCGCCTACTGGTTCGCCCTGGACGAGGATTCGTCGCTGGTGGTGTTGCTGCTCACCTCGTACGGGCTGATCGCCCAGCTGGCCCCGCCGGTGTTCGTGACGCTCTTCTGGCGCCGGGCCACGACGCCGGGCGTGCTCGCGGGACTCGTGGCGGGCTCGGCGGCCGCCATCTTCTTCTTCGCCAATCCGGAGCTGCGCGTCTGGGACCTGCACGAGGGCATCCTCGGGCTCCTGGTCCACATTCCGGTGCTGATCGGGGTCAGTCTGGCGACGCCGGCTCAGTCACGGGCGCACGTGGACGCCTTCGTGCCCTCCGCGGCGGCGGCGGAAGGGGGATGAGGCATGGCTGACGCCGAGGCCCGCCTCGCCGAGCTCCGCCGGCGCATCCTGGAGGTCGACGAGACCCTGGTGAAGCTCGTGGGCGAGCGCCGGGCGCTGGTGCTGGAGGTGGGTCACCTCAAGGAGGGCCTGGAGCTTCCGGTCATGGACCCGGCCCGGGAGGCCGAGGTGGTCCGCCGGGCAGCGTCACTCGCCCGCGAGTCCGGCGTGGACGAGGAGCTGGTCCGGGACGTGATCTGGAGGATCATCGCATCGGCGCGGGACGCCCAGGAAGGACGCACCCGCTGGGGGCCGCCGGACCCCGGGGAGAGGGACCCGGCCTGAGCCCGGCCTGACCCCGTCGACCCTAGTCGTCGTCGTCCGCTCGGTGGAAGCGGCCCCAGGGACCACCACCCAACGCCGCCACCACGCGCTGCGTCGTCCCCACGGGAATCCGCAGCGGGTACGACGCGCCCGGGGGTGTCACACCCCGCACGAGATGCGGATTCAGAGCCCGGAGCATGGCCGCTTCCGAACCCACGGCCCGCGCCACCACCCCCAGCGAGGTGCCGCCCGGGACCCAGACCCGGTCGAACTCGTAGGGCCGGGCCGGCGTCACGTCGAAGCCGTTCAGGTCGGCGTCGCGGGCCAGCAGCGTGGCCGCCAGCATGCGCGGCACGTATTCACGCGTCTCACGCGGCAGATCGTGCTGGATGGACCAGTAGAGGTCTTCATCGCCAGCCGCCGCCTCTCCATCGGCGCTCGCCGTGGCCACCGAGGGCCGGCGGCGCAGGACACGGTCCACCCGGCCGGGCCCGGCGTTGTAGGCCGCCGCAGCCAGGTACCAGGATTCGTAGCGGTCGTGCAGCCACTGCAGATAGTCCAGGGCCGCGTCGGTGGCCTTGACCGGGTCCCGACGCTCGTCCACCCACTGGTCGACCCGAAGCCCGTACTGCCGGGCCGTGGGTCCCATGAACTGCCAGAGCCCCACGGCCGCCACCGACGAGGTGGCGCCCGACGAGAATCCCGACTCGATCATGGCGAGATACAGGAGCTCCTCGGGCATGCCGCGCTCGCGCAGCTTGTCGCGGATCAGCGACCCGTAGAGACCTTCGCGGGTCAGGAAGCGCTCGAACGACCAGCGCTGGTCGGTCCTGAAGCGCTTCATCCAGTAGCGGACCCGCTCGTTGATCTCCATGGGGAGACGAGGCAGCGGTGCGTCCGCCACGCTGGGGAGGGCTCGCTCGTCCGCCACGGGATCCGTAGAGCCACCGTTGACAGCCCCCATGGCTCCGAGAGCCGCGGCGACCATGAGGCCGACGAAAGCCAGGGACGGCGCCCAGGGAGCCTTTCCGAGGATGCCGCGAGCCGTGGTGGGAGCGGCGTCCGATCTATGCGCCGGTCCGCCGCGTCTTCGCGGGTCCCGGCTTTCTCGCATGTCCATGCGTGACAGCCTCCTTGTCCATACCCAAGACGATCCCCGACGGCATGCCATCGCTGGCACGCCACGAGGCGCGAGGGGGTTGGATGAACCGGCCCCGTGAGGGTCGGCGGGGGATTCCGTGGAATCCATCCCGACCATCGGGGCGGCGGGCGGCGCGGAGGTGTGCGGCCGGCCCGCTCGGCGGTATCAGAATGCGTACCGCCATTGGATACGAAAAGGTCCGTTCCGCGATTGCAGCGGAACGGACCTGCCCCCCGGAGGGGAGTTACTCGGCGGGGTAGACCGAGACGGCCTTGCGGCGCTGGTAGGTCTCGAAGGTCACGACACCGTCGATGGTGGCGAAGAGGGTGTCGTCACCGCCGCGCTTCACGTTGCGGCCGGGGTGGAACTTGGTTCCCCGCTGGCGCACGATGATGCCACCGGCCTTGATGCGCTCCCCGCCGTACCGCTTCACGCCCAGGTAATTCGGATTGCTGTCGCGTCCGTTGCGACTCGAGCCGACACCCTTCTTATGAGCCATCTTGACTCCTTGCGTCGTCGAAGAGGTTGCAGATCCGACGCGGGGTCAGACCACGACCTCGTCGACGCGAATTTCGGTGAATCCCTGCCGATGACCCTGCTTCTTGCGGTATCCCTTCCGGCGCTTGCGCTTGAAGACGATGACCTTGCGGTCCCGTCCGTGCCGGAGCACCTCCGCCTTCACGGAGGCGCCGTCCACCGTGGGCGCGCCGACTTTCACGTCGTCGCCGTCGGAGGCCAGGAGCACCTGCTCGAAGGTCACCGAGTCGCCGGGCTCCGCCGCCAGCGAGGGCACGCGCAGGCGCCTGCCGGGCTGAGCTCGAAACTGTTTTCCGCCAGTCTTGAATACCGCGAACATGGTCGGGTCCGCTGAGGGGTCCGATTTTGCCATACAGAGCCTGTTAATTTGGGCTCACCGGCCGATGGGGTCAACCCATGGCGATCCGCCCCACACCTCGCCGTCCAGGGACCCGCTCTGGAATCCCGACCGGCGGCGCCCCGTCGCTCTCCTGCCCGTCAGCGCACGACGTAGCGATCGGTGACGTCGGTCTCGGCGGGGCCCGCCAGGAGACGGAAGTCGTCCTCGGCCAGGAGCGGGTCGTCGCGCAGGTCGAGCTTCAGATGGGTCCTGCGCGCGAGGCGCTTCAGGTACTCGGGTTCCACCTCCAGCATCTGGAGCGCCACCTCGGGGTGGACCCGCACCACCAGGGCCTTCTGCTCGTCGGCGGCACCGGCGCGGACCAGGCTGCGTTCGATCCGTCGCAACACCGTCGCCGGCGAGTAGATCCGGCCCGTGCCGCCGCAGTGGCCACACGGTTGCGTGAGCGACTGGAAGAGCGAGGGCCGCACGCGCTGACGGGTCATCTCGATCAGGCCCAGGCCCGAGACCTCGAAGGCCTTGGTGCGGGCGCGGTCGCGTCCCAGGTGACTCCGAAGCTCGTGGAGCACCTTGTCGCGGTTCTGCTGGGACTCCATGTCGATGAAGTCCACCACGATGATCCCGCCCACGTCGCGCAGGCGCAGTTGGCGGGCCACCTCGCGGGCGGCGTCCAGATTGGTGCGCAGGATCGTGTGCTCGGGATCCTTGCGCCCCGTGTAGCGGCCCGTGTTCACGTCGATGGAGACCAACGCCTCGGTGGGCTCCACGACGATGTAGCCACCGGACGGGAGCTCCACCTTGCGCAGGAACGCCCGCTGGATCTCCTCCTCCACGCCTCTCCCGTCGAAAAGAGGCTCGTTGTCCTCGTAGAGGTGGATGCGGTCCAGGAGCTCCGGCGCCACGTTGGACACGTACTGACGGATCTCGTTGTAGATCTCCTTGGAGTCCACGGTGAGCCCGTCGAACTTGTCCGAAAAGAGGTCGCGGATCATTCCGCCGATGAGCTTGGCCTCGCCGTGCACGAGCGCTGGAGCCTTCTGCGACCCGGATCGGCGCTGGATCTTCTTCCAGTTGCCGTGCAAGCGCTCGAACTCCCGTTCCAGCGTCTGCCGCGTGACCTCCTCGCCCACCGTGCGCACGATCACGCCGCCGGAATCGGCGGGCACGATCTCCTTGGCCATGGCCCGCAGGCGTCCCCGCTCGTCGCGATCGTCGATCTTGCGGCTGACACCCACGTGCGAGGAGAACGGCATGTAGACGAGGAAACGGCCCGGGAGCGACACCTGGGCCGTAAGCCGGGGCCCCTTGGTGCCGATGGGCTCCTTGGTGACCTGGACGAGGATGTCCTGGCCCTTCTTGAGTTGGTCCTGGATGGGCGGGCCCTTGCTCCGGCTTCGGCGTCCGTTGCCGTTGCCGTTGCTGTCGTCGTCCTCGTCCTCCTCTGCGAGAAGGTCCGAGACGTGCAGGAATCCCGCCTTGTCCGTGCCGATGTCCACGAAGGCAGCCTGGATGCCGGGCAGCACTGCTTCGACCCGGCCCAGATAGATGTCACCGACCAATCGCCCCTGGTCGGGACGATCGAGCATGACCTCCACGAGCTGCTTGTCTTCGAGGAGCGCCACCCAGGTTTCCTTGGGCGAGGCGCTTACCAGAATCTCACGATGCAATAGGATTCATCTCCGTAGTGTCGATCCCGGCTCCTCTCCCTGGCGACGTGGCGGCCGACCCGCACCCGTCCCGGACCCGCTGTCCGGGGCGGTGGAACGGCGACGCCCCACGTCGCATCGAGGCTTCCGGAGCCGTGCCCCCGAGGGCCGCTCGCCGGCCGGTCCGCCCCCGGCTGGGGCGGTCCGGCCAGCCGGCGATCCTACCGGGGCTGGCCTTCGAGGGTCTCCTGCAGGAGATGCCTCGCGATGACCAGTCTCTGGATCTCGCTGGTACCTTCTCCGATCTCGCACACCTTGGCGTCTCTCGCCATGCGCTCCACCGGATAGTCGTCGGAATAGCCCGCTCCGCCCATGAGCTGTATGGCCCGCAGGGTGGCCTTCATGGCCAACTCGGAGCAGAACAGCTTCGCCATGGCCGCCTCCTTGGAGAACGGCCTCCCCGTATCCTTGAGCCAGGCGGCGTGGTAGGTCAGGTGCCGCCCGGCCTCGATCTCCGTGGCCATGTCGGCCAGGGGGAACTGAACCTGCTGGAACTCGAAAAGCCGCTTGCCGAACTGCCGGCGCTCGTTCACATACCGCAGAGCCGTGTCGAAAGCTCCCTGGGCGAGACCCAGGGACAGGGCGGCCACCCCGATGCGACCCGCGTCCAGCGTCTTCATGAAGTTGATGAAGCCCGCCCCTTCCTCGCCCAGGCGGTTCGCTTCCGGCACGTAGGCGTCCTCGAGGAGGAGCTCGCGTGTGTCCGAAGCCCGCCATCCCATCTTGTCCTCCTTCTTTCCGGCCCGAACCCCGTCGACGTAGTCGAGGTCTTCGGCGTGGCCCACTCCCACCGCCCGGGCCCGCTCCAGGTCCACGGTGGGCTTCGTCACCACGAAGGAGGTGATGCCCCGGGTGCCCGCCTCGGGCTCGGTCACCGCCGTCACCGTGAAGATCTCACCGACGCCGGCGTGGGTGATGAAGATCTTGGAGCCGTTGAGGCGATAGCCGCCGTTCTCGCGCACGGCCCTGGTACGGCTGCCACCGCTGTCCGAGCCCGCTCCCGGCTCGGTGAGTCCGAACCCGCCCAGCACCCGTCCCGAGGCCAGGAGCGGAATCCAGCGCTGCTGCTGCTCCTCTGTGCCGAACGACAGGATGGGCGAAGTGCCCAGCGTCGTGTGGGCCGACACCGTGATGGAGTGGCTCGCATCGTGCCGGGCCAACTCCTCCACCACCAGGATGTAGCTCAGGTAATCCCGACCCATCCCGCCCAGCTCCCGGGGTACGGGGACCCCCAGGAGCCCCATGTCGGCCATGGTGCGCACGTTTTCCCACGGGAAGCGGGCTTCGGCGTCCAGCTCCCGAGCCACGGGAGCGATGGCCTGAAGCGCGAAATCCCGCACGCGCTGCTGGAGCGCGACGTGATCCTCGGTGAGGTAGCGATGCATGACAAGCGCGCGGGCGAGCCCGCTCCGCTGGAGTGTTCGTCCGGACGACCCTGAGAAGATACGTGACCCCTGGAGCCCCTCAAAGTGCCGCACGGCGACATCTTTCCCGCAGGCCCGCGCGGGCGTAGGCCTCACGAATCGTCCGGCATCGTGCCACAGCGGTCGCAGGCCCCGCATCCGGAGCCCGGTCGTTCCTCGCCGAAATACGCCAACAGCCTGGTCCGGCGACACTGTCGAGCCCTGACGTAGCCGGCCATGGCTCCGAGTCGTGCCAGGGCCTGCCGTCGCCGCCTACGCGCCAATGCTCGCCAGTCCGGCGCGCCCCCCTGCCCGCCCGGCAGAAGCTCGTATCGGCGGAGGGCCCGTAGCAGACCCCGTGGATCCTCCGGCCGTCGTCGGGGCCAGCGCCAGCGCCGCTGGGCGGCCCTGCGCACCTGCTCCACCAGCGCGTCCCCTTCCGACGGATCCAGACCCTCGAGCCGACGCGCCAGCGCCTGCAGGCGGCGCGGAGGCGGGTGGGAGGCGTCCAGGAAGCGGCGCTCCAGGCGACCGTCGCCCGGTCCGTGCAGGACCACGCACCAGGCGCGGCCCCCGTCGCGGCCCGCCCGACCCGCCTCCTGGTAATAGGCCTCGAGCGAGCCCGGCGGAGCCCAGTGGATCACGCGCCGCACGTCGGGCTTGTCCACCCCCATGCCGAACGCGTTGGTGGCCACCACGAGCGGACAGGCACCCCCCAGGAAGCGCTCCTGCACCCGCGCCCGCTCGGCGGCGCCCAGGCCGGCGTGATAGGCTTCGGCGTCTCGCCCGCGGCGAGCCAGTCCGCGTCGGAGGGCATCGACCTGGCGGCGGGTGGTGGCGTACACCAGGGCCGGTCCCGGGCTGGCGTCGATCAGCCGCACGAGACGACGCCAACGCTCTCGTTCGTCGGCGACCCGCACCACCGCCCAGCCCAGGTTGGGCCGATCGAAGGAGGCCACGAAGCGCGCGGGATTCCGGAGCCCCAGCACCGACTCGATCTCCTCGCGCACCCGGGGCGTGGCGGTGGCCGTCACGGCGAGGACCGGCACGCCGAGGCGCTGGCCGAAGCCGGCCAGGGCCAGGTAGGACGGGCGGAAGTCGAATCCCCAGTGGACCACGCAGTGAGCCTCGTCCACCGCCAGCAGGCGCACGGGCAGACGTGGGAGCACGGCCTGGAAGGCCCGGGTCTCCAGGCGCTCGGGCGCAAGCAGCAGCACGCGGAGTCCGCCGGCGGCAGCGGTCTCCAGGGCTTGGCGCCTCTGGCTCGCGGGCACTCCCTGATGGAGGGCCTCGGCGGAAATCCCGGCCCTCCGGGCCCGCTCCACCTGGTCCGCCATGAGCGAAACCAGCGGGCTCACCACCAGCGTCAGCCCGGGCCGCATGGCCGCCGGCAGCAGGTAGAGGATGCTCTTGCCGCCTCCGGTGGGCAGGATCCCGATGGCGTCCCGGCCCTGGAGGACCGCCCGGATGAGGGGCTCCTGGCCCGGACGGAAGCCGGGGTGGCCGAAATGACGGCGCAGGGCATCCCGAAGCTCGCTCATGCCCCCAGCGTCGCTGCGGACCCCTGGGCGCTTCCATGGGGGGATGGGCATGCGGGCGCGGCGCCCGTTCCGGCCGGCGCGCGATCCCGGAGACTCAGATCGCTGAACGACTCCCTTCGTCGCCGTGGGCGGCATCGGGGAGGGCCTCGTCGTCGGGCCGGTCCTCCGAGGCCTCGTCGTCGTCTGCGTCGGCGGTGGGCAGGAAGCGGACGAGGAATCCCAGGATCAGAATCCCCAGCGCCACATTCACCAGCCAGCCCATGTCCAGATAGATCCCGGCCAGGGCGGTGAACGCCCCGGCGGAGAACAGACGCACGCGCCACATCAGGTGAGCTGACTGCCGGTCCCGCCGTCGCGAGGCGAACACGACCCGCCTCAGTCGCGGCGCGAGCGCTCTAGAAAGCGCCGCACGCCTTCGCGGCACTCGGGCGTCGTGCGCGCCTCCACGTTGACCTGGGCGCCCCGCGCGACGCCGGGTGCCACGTCCAGCCCGTCGAGCTCGTACAGCAGGTGCTTGGTGAGCCTCAGCGCCGACGCCGGAGGCCGCGCCAGCTCGTGCAGATAGCTCACCACCGCCTCCTCGAACTCGCCGGTGGTGAAGACGCGGTTCACCAGGCCCAGCGCCCGGGCTTCGGACGCCGTGACGCGGTGCCCTCGCGCCACCAGCTCGAACGCCTGACTCTCTCCCACCTTGCGACGCAGGAGCGCCATGACCATGGCAGGCACGAATCCCAGGTGTACCTCGGGATATCCGAGCTCGGCATCCTGGCGTGCCAGCACCAGATCGCAGGCGGTGGCGAGGCCGGCCCCACCGGCCAGGGCCCGCCCGTGCACCACGGCCACCACAGGCTTGGGATGGCGCCGGAGGGCCAGGAACAGCTCACCCAGACGCATGGCGTCGTCCAGGTTCTCCTGGGGACTCAGCTCGGCGAGGCGCTCCAGCTCGGCCAGGTCGGCGCCGGAGCAGAAGTCGCTTCCCGCCCCCCGCAGCGCCACGACCTTCACCGCCTGGTCGGCCTCCGTGCGCGCCAGGGCGACCGACAGCGCCTCCACCAGCGCGCCGTTCAGCGCGTTCCGCTTGCCGGGACGGTTCAGGGTGAGCGTGGCGACGCCGCCGCTCTGCGATACGCGCAGGATGTCGTCGCCCCCGCTCATGGCTCGGCTCCGTAGGTGGCGGGATCCCAGCCTTCGGGCACGCGCCCCCACCCCGACACGGCACGCGCCACCTCGTCCGGGACCTCGATCTCCATGCGCAGGAGCGCGGTGCTGAAGACCTTGCCCTGGGCGTCGTTCATGAGCGAGACCGTGCCACCGCCGTCGAGGGCGCCGTGCAGGAGGAAGTTGAGCGCGTGCAGGTTGGGAAGCTCGAAGCGCTCCACCGTGCCCTGCACCCGGTCGCCGAAATGGGCCTTCACCGCGGGCACGGTGAGGGCGTCGCGGAGCAGGTCGTAGTGGGCGGGATCGTAGGCGATCACACCGACGTTGGCGGTGTCGCCCTTGTCACCGGAGCGCGCGTGGGCCAGGTGCACCAGAGGAATGCGGGTCATAGCGTCGTCACCTCCACCTGCAAGGCCGGCTCCACGGCTTCGCGCCGCACCAGCGCCGGCCAGTAGGCCATGATCTCCTGGACCCGCGGGCGGCCACCGGCGAACCCCGTCACCGACGGCGGACCCGTGAGCACCAGCGGCGCGATCTCGCGGGTGAATCGCTCCACCGCGGCCCGGTCGTGCCCGCGCACGCCGATGCGGAGCTCCACCTCGGGTAGATTCGCAGGCGGCTCACCCGCCAGGTGGCCGTGGGTCGAGTCCCAGCCCACCAGCTCGGTGCGGACGGCATCGAAGCGCATCCCCAGCCGGTCCAGCCGCTGCCGGATCACTCTCGCCGCCGCCCGGGCCTTCATGGCCGCGTCGGGCCACGCGTAGGTCAGGGTGCCCACCGCCTTCCATCCGTCGCTGTAGGCGATGCTCACCTTGAGGAAGTCGGTGGCGGCCCGCCCCTTCACGCCCACCACCCGCACCCGATCCGGCCCGTCGTCCTCGAGCCGGATGGTGGTGAAGTCGGCGATGACGTCGGGGGTGATGTAGGTGGAGGGATCACCCATCTCGTAGACGATCTGCTCCGAGACCGTGGCCCGGGTCACCCGCCCGCCGGTGCCGGCGTGCTTGGTCACCACGAAGGATCCGTCGGGCGAGGCCTCGATGATGGGGAATCCCACCCCTGCCATGTCGGGGATCGTCCACCAGTCGGCCAGGCAGTTGCCGCCCGTGCTCTGGGCACCGCACTCGTTGATGTGCCCCGCCACCACCCCCGCCGCCAGGCGGTCGTGATCCGAGGGCGACCAGCCGAAGGCGTGCATCATGGGCGCGTAGGTGAGCGCCGTGTCGGTGGAGCGGCCGGTGACCACCACGTGTGCGCCCCCCGCCAGCGCTTCGACGATGGGCGCGGCGCCGATGTAGACGTTGGCGCTCTGGACGCGATCCCGGATGGACTCCAGCGGTTCGCCGGTCTCCATGTTGGCCAGGGCGTGCCCGTCGGTCAGGAGCTCGTCCAGACGGTCCAGGATGTCGTCGCCGATGACCCGGCCGACGCGTGCCCGCCCCGCGACACCGGAGCGTGCCGCGGCGTCGGCCAGGGCCCGGGCACAGCCCTCGGGGTTCACACCCCCTGCGTTGGTCACCACCCGCACGTTCCGGTCCACCACCGCCGGGAAGATGCGCTCCATGAGAGGGACGAAGTCCCGGGCGTAGCCCGCCTCGGGATCCCGCGCCCGTTGCTTCTGCATGATGGACATGGTCACCTCGGCGAGGTAGTCCATCATGAGGTAGTCGATGGGACCGCCTTCCACCTGGCGAACCGGCGCCTCCTGGTCGTCTCCCCAGAAGCCCTGTCCGCTGGCGATCCGGATCACGTCTCGTTCAGCCATGTCTCCGCCCAGCGTTCGCGGCGAAAGTGAAGTGAGGTCAGGTGGTGGAGGGCGGCAACTGGAAGGCGCCCAGGTGGGGGCCGGGATTGTGGAGCGCGGCCCGGAGCAGGAGACTCAGCGCGGGCCGCACCTCTTCGGGCAGGACGACCTCGTCCACGAAGCCCCGGGCGGCGGCGAAGCGGGCGTCCAGCTGCCGGTCGTACTCCTCGCGCACATCGTCCATGCGCGTGCGGATGTCCTCGTCCGGCACCTGGCCCTCTTCGCGAAGCCGCTCGAGCTGGGCGCTGAAGAGCGCCATGACCGCGCTCTCGCCCTCCATCACGCCCATGCGGCCCGTGGGAAGGCTCAGGATGAAGTCGGGATCGAAGCCCTGTCCCGCCATGGCGTAGTAGCCGGCGCCGGAAGCGTGGTTCAGCGTCAGGACCAGCTTCGGCACGGTGGCCGTGGCCATGGCCTCCACGAACTCGGCCCCGGCGCGGATGATGCCCGAGTGCTCGGCGTCGGGCCCCACCATGAAGCCGCTCACGTCCTGCACGAAGAGCAGCGGCGTGCGATGGCGGTTCATGGTCTCGATGAAGTAGGCCACCTTGCGGGCGCTCTCCGTGTAGACGATCCCCCCGAATCGCGGCGGGCCGGGGCGGTCGTCCTTGACCATGGTGCGCCGGTTGGCGATGACGCCCACCGGCAGCCCGTCGATGAAGCCGGTGCCGCAGATCATCTCCGCGGCGTGCTCCGGCTGGAACTCGTCCAGATCCCCGGCATCGAGGAGTGTCTCGAGCACCGCGTGCATGTCGTAGGGCTGGCGGTGGTCGTCGGGCATGAGCTCGTAGAGGTCGGAGGCCGGACGCGCTGGCGCCTCCGCCTTCCGGCCCTCCAGGGGCGCGTGCTCACGGGGCAGCTCCCGTACCATCTCGCGGAGCCGGGCGAGGCAGGCTTCGTCGTCGTCCACGCGAACGTGGGCCACGCCGCTGCGGGCCGTGTGTACCCGCGCGCCGCCGAGCTCCTCGGCACCTACCGTCTGGCCCGTGGCGCCCTTCACCAGATTGGGGCCGCCGAGCCCCATGAACGACGTGCCCTCCACCATGAGGATCACGTCGGAAAGGGCCGGCAGATAGGCTCCACCCGCGATACACGGCCCCATCACTGCCGCGAGCTGCGGAATGCGCAGATAGCGGCGCATGACCGAGTTGTAGTAGAAGAGCCGCGCGGCGCCGTACTGGCCCGGGAACACGCCGCCCTGATACGGGAGGTTCACCCCGGCCGAGTCCACGAGGTAGACGATGGGGATGCGGCAGCGCATGGCGATCTCCTGCGCCCGCAGCATCTTCTTGATGGTCTCGGGCCACCAGGAGCCGGCCTTCACCGTGGCGTCGTTGGCCACCACGACCGCCTCGCGCCCCTCGATGCGCCCCACGCCGGTGACGACACCGGCCGACGGGGCCTGGCCGTCGTAGCGGTCGTGGGCCACCAGCAGTCCCACTTCCACGAAGGGCTCGTCCGGATCCAGCAGGCGCGTGAGACGCTCTCGGGCGGTGAGCTTGCCCTGGTCGTGCTGGCGCTGGATGCGCCGTTCGCCTCCTCCCTGCCGCAGCCGGTCCCGCAACTCCTTCAGCTCGGCGACCAACTGCCCCGTGCGGGACGCCGATTCGGACATCAGACCCGCTCTTCCTGCCCGGCGAACCATTCCTTGATGTACCCGATGGCCTCGGTGGTCGGCGTGCCCGGTCCGAACAGGCGGCCGATCCCCATGGCCTGCAGCGCCTCCACGTCCTCTTCCGGGATGATCCCGCCTCCGGTGAGGAGGATGTGGTCCGCGCCGGCCTCGCGAAGCATCTCCTTCACCCGCGGGAACAGCGTCATGTGGGCACCGGACAGGATGGACATGGCCACCACGTCCACGTCCTCCTGCACCGCGGCGCTCACGATCATCTCCGGCGTCTGGTGGAGGCCGGTGTAGATCACCTCGAAGCCGGCATCGCGGAACGCCGATGCGATGACCTTGGCGCCGCGGTCGTGGCCATCCAGTCCCGGTTTGGCGACCAACACCCGGATCTTTCGTTCTTCAGCCATCGTCGAGCCTCGCGTGGCGATGGGTGGATTTCCTCGTGGTCCTTCGGCATGACAGTCCCACAAGCTAGCGCGTCGGCCGCGCCCGTGACCACCCCAATCGATCCGCGAAAGAGGACTGCCCAGCACGCCCGGGATGCTCTCCAAGCAGGACCTCGGAGTCCCGCACCACCGCCGCCAGCGAGAGACGGCGTGCCTGTACCGCCTCGCGCTGGGCGAACGCCGGGAACGCTGCAGAGAATTGTGGTCAGCCGTCCGCCACCGCCGGCCACAGCACGGACACGGTGGTTCCCTCTCCGGGAGTCGAGAGAACTTCGATGCGGCCGCCGACGCCCTCGACCACGCCGTGCACCGCCGAGAGTCCCAGCCCGCCCCGCCCCACGCCGCGCGTGGTGAAGAAGGGATCGAACACGTGCTCCTGGATCGATGGATCCATCCCCTCGCCGTCGTCACGCACTCTGATACGGACCGCCGGTGCCGAGCCGGCATCGGCCCCGTCGACGCTGGCATCGACCATCTCGATCTCGACGTGGCCGCCATCCGGGCAGGCCTCGCGGGCGTTGTCCACCAGGTGCACGAGCACGTCCTCGAGCTCGCCGGGGTCGGCCATGATCCAACCCTGAGCGCTCGCAGACACGTCCAGAATGCACCGGTCCGTGACCAGGCCCCGCAGCATGGGCTCCAGCCGCCGGACCTCGGCCGCGGGGGAGAGCCGCCGCCGCTCGCCGGGAAGGCGTTGCGCGAACGTCAGCAGCTGCCGGATGAGCGCAGCACCCCGGGACTCCGCTTCCAGGATGTCGCTGGCCAGCGCCTCGAGGGCCTCGCCACCCTCGAGTTTGACCAGATCGGCCGAGCCCCGGATCACGGTGAAGAGGTTGTTGAAATCGTGGGCCATCCCCCCCGCCAGCGAACCCACGGCGGCGAGCCGCTGGCTCCGCTGCATCTGCTCGCGGAGCAGACGGTCCCGGGTCTCGGCACGAACCCGGTCCGTGACGTCGCGAAGCATGAGCTGCAGCCCGCGCACCGTGGCGGGTCCGGTAGCGGCGCGCACCGTCGCCTCCACGTGACGCAGCTCGCCGTCGGACGCTCGCACGGTCAGTTCGATGGCCGACCGGTCCGGCGCGGGCGTCGGACCCGCGGCAGCCAGACCGATGGAGTCGAGGGTGGCCCCCCGTAGCGACGCCTCCCCGCGGCCCAGGATGCGGGCCGCCGCGGGATTCAGATCCCGGACCCGGCCGGCCTCGTCCAACAGGAGGATGCCGTCGGGGGCGTTGCGTACGAGGTCTTCCGCCTGGGCGCGACTCCGCTCCGCCGACTCCGCCACCTCGCCGAAGCTCCACACGCCCAGCGCGGTCATGGCTGCGGCGCCCATGACCGCCAGGCCGAAGAAGACGAGCTGCTCGATCTCGTCCTGGCCCAGCCCGGGATGCACTCCGTCGAACGCGGCGGCCAGGCCCGTGAGGATCAGCGACACCAGGCCGGTGGCCAGCGACGCCCGGGGTCCCAGGAACATCCCCACGGCCATGACGAAGACCGGCGCCACCACCAATGACGGCCCCAGGATTCCGTAGGTGAAGCTCGACAGGTGGATCTCGGTGAACGAGGCGGCCAGAAAGAGAAGCGCACCCTCGCGCTCACGGTGCCTGTGAATCAGCACGAGGGCGATGACGCCCGCGAGCACCGTGATGGCCTCGGGAACGCGCGGCGCGATGACGCCCGGCTCCACCACCGCGCTCACCACCATGCCGATGGCGTAGCCCACGGTCCCCAACCACACGCCCCAGAGCACCCAACGCCGGAACGACCCCGGCGACACGTGCTCCAGAGCCCGGATGGAAGCCAGGCTTCGCACGGTCAAATCGCGACGGCCAGAGAGCGGATCCCGATCAGAAGAACACGGGCTCCTTGTAGGCGCCGAAGACCGTCTCCATGGCGTGACGGATCTCGTAGAGCGTGCAGTAGGCCCGCGCGCACTCCAGGATGCGCGGCACCAGATTGTCGTCGGACCGGCAGGCTGCTTCCAGCTCGTCCAGGGCGCGAGCCACCCGCTCCTCGTCGCGCCGGCCGCGCAGATCGGCCATGCGCGCCCGCTGACGCTCTTCCACGCCGGCGTCGATGCGCAGGACGTCGATCTCCACCTTCTCGGACCCGTCGGTGAAGTCGTTGACGCCCACGATGGTGCGCCGGCCGGACTCGACCTCCTCCTGCTGCCGCATGGCGGAACCCGCGATCTGCTGCTGGAACCAGCCCTCCTCGATGCCCGGCACCACGCCACCGACCCCGGCGATCTCCTCGAAGAGCTCCTCGGCCTCGGCCTCGAGCTGATCGGTGAGCGCCTCGACGTAATGCGAGCCCGCCAGCGGATCGATGGTGTTGGGCACGCCGGTCTCGAAGGCCAGCACCTGCTGCGTGCGCAGCGCGATGCGCACGGCCTTCTCGGTGGGCAGCGCCAGCGTCTCGTCCATGGAGTTGGTGTGCAGCGACTGGGTCCCGCCCAGCACCGCGGCCAGGGCCTGGTAGGCCACCCGCACGATGTTGTTCTCGGGCTGCTGCGCCGTGAGGGTCACACCGGCGGTCTGCGAATGAGTGCGCAGGCGCCAGGACTCGGGGTTGGTGGCGCCGTAGCGCTCGCGCATGTGCCGAGCCCAGATCCGCCGCGCGGCCCGCAGCTTGGCGATCTCTTCGAAGAAGTCGTTGTGGATGTCGAAGAAGAAGGAGAGGCGCGGCGCGAAGGCGTCCACGTCCAGGCCCCGGGCCACGGCGCGCTCCACGTACTCGAACCCGTTGGCCAGGGTGAAGGCCAGCTCCTCGGCCGCCGTGGACCCGGCCTCGCGGATGTGGTATCCCGAGATCGAGATGGGGTTGTAGCGCGGCGCGTTCCGGCTACACCAGTCGAACATGTCGACGATGCAGCGCAGGGCCGGCTCCGGCGGAAAGATCCAGGCGTGCTGCGCCTGGTATTCCTTGAGAATGTCGTTCTGGACCGTTCCCGTGAGGGCCGACGCGTCCACGCCCTGTTTCTCGGCGGCCGCCACGTAGAAGCAGAACAGGATGATGGCGGGGCCGTTGATGGTCATGGAGACCGATACCTGGTCCAGCGGGATGCCGTCGAAGAGCGTCTCCATGTCGGCCAACGACGAGATCGCGACCCCACACACCCCTACCTCGCCCAGCGAGCGGGGATGGTCGGAGTCGTAGCCCATGAGCGTGGGAAAGTCGAAGGCCACGCTGAGGCCGGTCTGGCCGTGCCTGAGAAGGTAGTGGTAGCGCTGGTTGGTCTCTTCGGCGGTGGCGAACCCGGCGAACTGGCGCATGGTCCACAGGCGGGTCCGGTACATGGTGGTGTACGGCCCGCGGGTGAACGGGAACTCCCCGGGAAGCCCGAGACGCTCCAGGTAGGTGCCTTCGTCCTCGTCCAGGGGCGTGTATACCGGCTTCACCTCCCGGCCGGACACCGATGTGAAGAGGGCATCCCGTTTCGGGGTCGCCCGATAGGTCGCCTCCCAGCGCTCCAGGCGGGCCCGTAGCTCTTGCAGCTCGGCTTCCTTCTCGGCCAGTGCCCGCGCCATGGCGTCCGGGCTGGTCACGTCGTGCTCCAGGATGGACATCCCCTACCTCTCGTCTGGCAGATCGCTGAACCCGAGCCCTGCAACCCCGACGGTGGGCACGGGATCCCAATGAACGAAGATGCCAGGAGGCGCGGGCGGGGGTCAACGCACGGAGGCTCCCACGCCCCTGTCGAAGACCCGCCGGGCGTCGTAGGGGAGTCGCCCCACGCGCGGGCGAGGAAATCCTCCCACGCCCCAGACGGGACGGTCGAGCGTACCGTATCGTGGGATGGAAGGCGTGACCGAGTCCGAGGAGGGAGGAGCATGGCGACGAAGGGTGGACGCATTGCACGGCGGCTCCTGCGGGAGCACGCGTTCTCGCTTCCGGCGGGGGGAGTGCTGGCGCTGGCGGCGGGCGCGGCGGCGGCGTTGGCGACGGTGGTGTGGGGTGTGCTGCTCCGCCCCCTGCCCTATCCCGACGCCGGACGGCTCGTGACGCTGTGCGAGAGGCACGAGACGCTGGAAGGCTACTGCAACGTGTCGCCCACGAATCTGGGCGACCTGGTGGCGGGTCCCGAGCTGGAATCCGCCGGCATCGCCAGGGACTGGGGATTCCAGGTCTCGCTGGACGGCCAGCGGCTGCGCGTGGCGACCGGCCTCGCCTCGGGAGGCGTCTTCCGGGCGCTCCGTCTGACGCCCGCCCTGGGCCGGCTCCCCACACCGGCCGAGATCGGCGAAGAGGACGGGCGGGTGGTGGTGATCTCCAACGCCCTCTGGCGCGACGCCTTCCAGGGGGATCCCGACGCGCTGGGGCGCACCGTGGTCCTCGACGGCGTTCCCCACACCCTCGTGGCCGTGCTTCCCGCCGGCGCCGGCATTCCGGAGTGGGACAACATCCAGCTCTGGCGACCGCCGCTGGTGCGCCTCGACGACGAGGAGGTGCGTGGCTGGAGAGGCTTCGGCGACTACGCGCGACTGGCCGACGGAGTCTCGCTGGCAGAGGCGCGGGCCGGGCTCCAGCGACGGTACGCCGCCATGCGGGATGCCCACGCCGAGATCACGCCCGAGTGGCGGCTGTCGGTGGTCCCACTGCTGGACCAGGTGGTGGGAGACGTGCGCCCGACACTCCTGGTGCTCACCGCGGCCGTCATGCTCCTGGTGTTGATCGCCGGGGCCAACATCGTGGGTCTGCAGCTGGTCCGTGACGTCCGTCGGGGACGTGAGCGCGCCGTGCGGGCCGCCCTGGGCGCGTCGCGCGCTTCCAGCGCCGGCGAGGAGCTGGGAACGGCGTTCGTGCTGGGCCTCACCGCCGGCGTCCTGGGTATGCTCCTGGCCGCGGGCTTGCTGGGGGGCCTCCGACGCGTAGCGCCGCCCGGCCTGCCCCGCCTGGACGAGGTGGCCTTCGCGCCCGTCACGGCGCTGGTGGCGCTGGGCGTGGGCATCCTGCTGCCCGTGCTGGGCACCCTGTTCGTGGCCGTCCGATCCGTGGGCGATCAGTCGCTGGGGACGCGGCTGAGACAGGGACAGGGCGGCGGGGAGGCCCCGTCCCGTGCGCGCCTCAGGACGGCGCTGGTGGCCGCGGAGCTGGCGCTGTCTCTCGTTCTGCTGGCGGCGGCGGTGGCGCTCACGCGAAGCTTCGCGCGCTACCGGGCGTGGGATCCGGGCTTCGACCCCCGCGGCGTGGTCACCGCCTTCGCCGGCGTGTCCACCGCCGATGCCCCCACGCGGGCCGAGGTGCTGCCGGTGTGGCGGGCGGGCGAGGAGGCGCTGGCCGCCCTGCCCGGCGTGGAGTCGGTGGCCACGGTGTCGGCGGGCCCCCTCTTCGGAGGCCGCGAAACGTCGGAAGTGCGACGCGCCGGCGCCGACGGGCCCGGCACGGCCGCCCGCTGGTACGACGCCAGCCCCGGCTACTTCGAGACCCTGTCGATTCCCCTCCTGCGCGGTCGGGATCTGTCGGAGTCCGACGTGGCCGGTGGACCGCTGGCGGTGGTCGTGAACGAGGCGCTGGCCCGCCGCTTGTGGCCCGCGGGCGAGGCCCTGGGACAGCGCCTCACCACCGACGAGAGCGAGGATGCGTTCACCGTGGTGGGGGTGGTGGCCGATCGCGCGCCGCTCACCCCGGGCTCACCCCCCGAACCCGAGCTGTGGTGGTCGAATCGCCAGCTCACCCGCTGGGGCACGAGCTTCGTGGTGCGCCTGGATCCCGACGCCCCGGCGACCCTTCGCGACGTGCAGGCCGCCCTGGACGGGGCCCATCCGGCGCTGGACGGCGGCGCGTTCACGCCGCTGGCCGCCCGCCTGGACCGGGCCCTGGTGCGGCCGCGCTTCCACATGCTGCTCCTGGGGGGATTCGCGGTGTTGGCGGCCCTGCTGTCCGCCGCCGGCCTCTACGGACTGGTCGCGTTCGCGGTGACCCAGCGCCTGCGCGAGATGGGTCTGCGCCTGGCCCTGGGCGCCACCCGGCCCGAAGTGGTGGGGGAGGTGCTGCGCTGGGCGGCGCGCCCCGTGCTGGTAGGCGTGGTGGTCGGGGTACCGTTGGCGCTGGTGGCGGGAGCGCTCCTGGAGCGCACGCTTCCAGGCGTGGGCGGGGGACCGAGCCTGGCCTTGGCCGGCGCCACCATCGTGCTGGCCGTGGTGGCGCTGCTGGCGGCCCTGCAGCCCGCCGTACGCGCCGGCAAGGCAGACCCGCTGGTGCTGCTGAGGGAGTGACGGCGGGGCGTCAGCGCTCGGCAGACGCTTCCGCGGCCACCAGGGCGTCGACGATGGCGGCGGCCACCGAATAGGGCGTGGCCTCGCCGTCGGCGATGCGGTCCAGGCCGTCGGCGAGCCGCGCCAGGCTCTCTTCGCGTGCCCACGCCCGGCGGGTCAGCTCGCGCTCCACCACGTCTCGCACCCTGGTCTCGGCTCGTGCCCGGCGGCGAACCTCGAGCTCGCCGCTCTCCACCAGGTGCGTGCGGTGGTGTTCCACGGCGTCCAGCAGCTCCTCGACCCCCTCGCCGGTCTGGGCCACCGTCTTGAGCACGGGGATCTGCCATCCTTCGGGCTTCTCCCAGCGGCGCGGCTTCTTGCTGTCCTCGCCGGGCGCCTCGCGCACCGCACGGGCCATGTCCACGCCGTGGTGCGCGGGGATCTCGCGCAGGGCCTCGCCCGCCCGCAGGTGGATGGCCATGCGCACCTCCTTCAGCAGACGATCGGCGCCGGGACGGTCCGCCTTGTTCACCACGAAGATGTCGGCGATCTCCATGAGCCCGGCCTTCATGGCCTGGATGGCGTCACCCGACTCGGGCACCAGGACCACCACCACCGTATCGGCGGCGCCGGTGATCTCCAGCTCGGTCTGGCCCACCCCCACCGTCTCCACCAGCACGTGGGGAAAGCCGAAGCCGTCCATGAGGTCGATGACCTCGCGCGTGGTGGTGGCGAGTCCGCCCAGAGACCCTCGCGTCGCCATGGAGCGGATGAAGATGCCCGGGTCGGTGGCGAGCTCGTTCATGCGAATCCGGTCGCCCAGGAGCGCGCCGCCCGAGTACGGCGACGTCGGGTCCACGGCCACCACGCCCACCTGGTCGTCCCGGGCCCGGTAGGCGCCCGCCATGGCCGCCACCAGCGACGACTTGCCGGCGCCCGGGGGCCCGGTGAGCCCCACGCGCCGCGCCCGCAGCCCGTGGCGGCCCAGCACCCGGTGCAGCAACGCCTGAAAGCCCGGCCTCCCGTTCTCCACCACCGAGATGGCCCGGGCCAGAGCCACGCGTTGTCCGGCGTCGTATCGCTCCAGCAGGTCCTGAAGGGCGGGCGTCAACGAATCCACGTCATTCCTCGGATGCGGTCCGGCGTGCGGCGGGGCGCGGCGAACGGGTGAAAAGCGGATGGGCGCACGGTCAGCGGTAGGGGTCGCCGGGGCGGATACCCCGGGCATGACGCAGCGGGTTCTCCAGCAGGTGCGTCGGCAGGAAGAAGACCAGCACGAAGAGCATGAGCGAGGCGGCGAATCCCACCGCCAGCAGCCACCAGCTGCGGATCGAGATGAAGAGGATCGAGGTGATGACGGCGGTGGCGGTGGCGAAGATCGACAGCAGAACCCGGCGGGCCTGCAGGTGCAGGAAGCGCTCCTGACTCTGGATGTCCCGGGGGTGCACCCGCACCCGGAGCTCCTCGCGCTCGGCGCGCCCGATGAGATCCCGCAGCGAGCGCAGCGCGGTCTGGGCCTCGTCCACCACGTTGCGCGCCAGCGCCGCGGGCTCCTTGCCCGTGGTGCGCAGGATGTCGGCCTTGTAGCTCCGGATGACGCCGCGGATGAAGTGGAGCCCGTTGAACTCGGGGTCGTAGCGGAAGCCGATCCCCTCCAGCAGCGCCGCCGCGCGGAAGAAGTAGACGAGCTCGTGGGGGAGGATCAGGGGCCAGGTGTAGAAGGTGTCGAAGATCTCCTGGACCAGCTCCTGCACGCGCTCACGGCTCGTGGTCTGGGCTCGATCCACGATGCGCATGATCTCCAGCGCGGCTTCGCGGATCTCGCCTCGCGACACCTCCGGCGAGATCATGCCGAGCTGGTACATCCCGTTGATGATCCCGTCCAGATCCTCGCGGCCCACCGCCAGCGCGACGTTCAGGATCGTCTCGCGGGTCCAACGCGGTACCTCCACCACCATCCCCCAGTCCAGCAGGACCACGGTACCGTCGTCCTGGACCAGGAGGTTGCCCGGGTGGGGGTCGGCGTGCAGGAACCCGTCCACCATCATCATGCGCAGATAGAGTCCGGTGAGGGTCTCCATGGTCGAGGTGAACGACAGCCGACCACTCTCGAACAAGGCGTGCAGGCGGTCGATCTTGGTGCCTTCCAGGTACTCCATGACCAGGACGCGCCGCTGCGTGAAGCGCTCGATCACCGCCGGGGCGCGCACACGTCGCTCGCTGCGGAAGGTCTCCTGGAAACGCCGGACGTTGTCGGCTTCCTGCCGGAAGTCCATCTCCTGACGGACCTTGTGACTGAACTCGCGCACGACCCCGGTCAGGGCCCGCACGTGATGGTTCGGGAAAAGGATGTTCAGCCAGAAGAGCAGCCGGAAGGAGATGTCCAGATCCAGGGCCACGATCTCTTCGACACCGGGGCGCAGGACCTTGACCACCACCTCCCGGCCGTCGACCCTGGCCCGGTGCACCTGCCCCAGCGAGGCCGCCGCCAGCGGCTCGCGCTCGAAGTGGTCGAAGACCTCCGACACCGTCTGGCCCAGCTCCCGCTCCAGTACCGCGATGATGTCGTCGGGATCGTCGGCGGGCACCTGGTCCTGGAGGGTGCCGATCTGCGACAGGTAGGGCTCGGGAAGGATGTCGGCTCGCGCCGAGAACAGCTGGGCGAGCTTGATGAAGGTGGGCCCCAACGCGGCGATGCGCGCCGTGAGCTTCTCGGCCCGCTTCTGGTGGTGCTCCGCGCTGCGCGTGGCGGGCCGGCCCACCAGGATCCACCGCTTCCGGTCCCTGAGAAACGCCACCACGAAAGGCGACAGGCGGGTCAGGACCGAGACGGAGCGTGAGAGACGGCGCACGTCGGTTCCCCGGCGCTACAGGAGAAGGGCCGTGGCGAGCCCCAGGAGGAAGAAGAAGCCGCACAGGTCGGTGAGCGTGGTCACGAACACCGACGACGCCACGGCTGGATCCACGCCCAGGCGATCCAGGAGCGTGGGAATGAAAGCGCCCGCGAAGCCGGCCACCACGATGTTCCCCCACATGGCCAGGAGCACGACCAGCCCCAGGGTCGGGGCCTGGCCCAGCGCCGTGGCCACGACGGCCACCACGACGCCGATGGCGGCGCCGTTGACCAGCCCCACCAGCATCTCCTTCATCACCGCATCGGATTTCTGCTCCAGCGGACCGTCGGAGAGGGCGATGCGCCGCACCGTCACGGCCAGGGCCTGGGTGCCCGCGTTCCCGCCCATGCCGGCGATGATGGGCATGATGGAGGCGAGGATCACCACCTGCTCGATGGTGTGCTGGAACATGTAGACCACCGAGGCCGCCACCATGGCGGTGACCAGGTTGACCATGAGCCAGGGCAGCCGCGAGCGCACGGCGCCCGTCCAGCCGGCACGGACCTCCTCTTCGTCCGACACGCCCGCCAGGCGCAGGATGTCCTCGGTACGCTCCGCCTCGATGACGTCGAGGACATCGTCGAAGGTGATGCGGCCCAGCAGCCGTCCCATGCCGTCCACCACCGGGACCGACACGAGGTTGTAGCGCGACAACAGCCGCCCCACCTCTTCCTGGTCCAGATCCGGATGCACGGTGGCGGGCACCTCTTCCACGAGCTCCGAGACCGGCGTGTCGGCGCCTGCCAGGATGAGGTCGTCCAGGGGCACCGTGCCCAGGAGCCGGTGCTCCCGGTCCACCACGAAGATGGCGTAGAAGTCCTCCACCTCCCGTCCCTGCCGCCGAACCTCCTCCACCGCCTCCCGCGCCGACAGACGACCCTCCAGCGCCACCAGCTCGGTGGTCATGAGGCCACCGGCGGTCTCCTCGTCGTAGGAGAGCAGCTCCCTCAGGTCGCCGGCCTCCTCGCGGGGAAGCTGGTCCAGGATGCGCTGGGCCTCGGCGGGCTCGAGCTCGGCGATGAGGTCGACGGCATCGTCGTCGGCCAGCTCGTGGAGGAGCTCGGCGCCGCGCTGCGGATCGAGGGCGGCCAACAGCTCGGCGCGGTCGTCGCCTTCCTCCATCTCCGCCAGCGCCTCGGACGCGATGTCCGACGGCAGCAGGTGGATGAGCGACAGCCGCTCGGCCTCGTCCAACGCCTCGAGCAGGTCCGCCACGTCCGACGGGTGCACGTCGAACTCGGCCAGGACCTGGGCGAGCCCCTGGGCATCGCCTGCCTCCATGAGTGGACGCAGGCGTTCCTTGAGGGTCACGACCTCGGGCGTGCCGTTGCTCATGGGCGTGTCCGATGGCGGTCGGGAGGAGGGATTGATCCGCCGCCGGGAGGCGACGGAACGTCACGGAAGATCCCGCCCCGCGCCTCCGAAGGCAAGCCGCGCGGGCCCGCCCGGGACCGCCCGCTTCAGCCCTCTTCGGGGGCCCCGGACACCAGCTCGCGCACCAGCTCTTCCTGCAGGCGATACATGGGCGACGCCGCTCGCTCAGCCCCCTCCTCGGGGTGATCGAGGCCCGTCACGTGCAGCGTGCCGTGCACGACCAGGCGCACCAGCTCCTCGTCCAGCGGGACTGCGAGATCGCGCGCCTGGCGCCCCGCCTGGTGGTACCCGACGTACACGTCGCCCACCACCGGCTCCGGAGGGTCCCACAGGGCGAAGGACAGCACGTCGGTGGGACGGTCGTGGCCCAGGTGGTCCCGGTTCATGGTCCGGATGGCATCGTCACCCAGGAGCGCCACCGACAGCTCGGCGTCCTGTACGTCCCGGCGCCGCAGCGCCGCCGTGGCGGCCCGCTCGAGAAGCTCGACAGACACCGGGAATCCCCCGGCGTCCACCGCCACCTCGATCACGCCTCGGGCCCTCTCCCGGAGCCGCCCTCGGTCCTGCTGCCCCCCGACGGGGCGGGACTGCCCGACTCCGCGCCTGCTCCCTCCGGTCCGGGCTCCCGTGCGGCTTCAGCGCCGGCGGTTTGATCCCCGGCGTCCTCGGGGCCCTTGCCGCCATCGCCACCGGCTCCGCCGCCGCTGCTCTCGTGCGCGGATTCGGTGAGGTGGCGCGTCTGCGGGTAGTCGATGCGGTGGTGGTAGACGCCCCCCAGAACCTTGGCGAACTGGTCCTTGATCTGGGCAATCTCGCGGAGCGTCAGAGGCGCGTCGTCGAGCTGGTGGTCGGCGATCTTGGCATCGACGATGGAGTCGATGAGGCCCCGGATCCGCTCCGGGGTGGGATCCTTCAGGGCCCGGGTCGCCGATTCCACCGAGTCGGCCAGCATGGCGATGGCCGTTTCACGGGAGCGAGGCCTGGGCCCGGGATAGGTGAAGTCCTCGGGATCCACGTTGTCGGCGCCGTACTCCTCCTTGGCCTTCTCGAGGAAGAAGCCGATGCGCTGGGTGCCGTGGTGCTCGGTGATGAAGTTCGCCACCACGTCGGGGACCTTGGCCTCCTTGGCGAGGCGCCGTCCCTCCACGACGTGCTCCTTGACGATGGCCGCCGACGTGTCCGGCTTGAGCCGGTCGTGGGGATTTCGCCCGTCGGGCTGATTCTCCACGAAATAGTGGGGCTTGAGCATCTTGCCCACGTCGTGGTAGTAGAGCCCGACCCTGCACAGGAGCCCGTTGGCGCCGATGGCGGTGGCGGCGGACTCGGCCAGGTTGGCCACGTTGATGGTGTGGGCGTACGTGCCGGGAGCCTCCATGGAGAGACGCTTCAGCAGGTCGCGGTTGGGATCGGCCCACTCCAGCAGGGTCTGGTCCGTGGTCACGCCGGTGAACCACTCGAAGACGGGCAGGAAGCCCATGGCCACGATGGCCGACAGCACCGCGTTCCCCGCCGCCGCTCCCAGCGCCGTGAACGCCACGCTCGGCTCCCGACCCTGGAGGAGTGCCAGGGCGAGGATCACCGCCGCATAGGCCGCGGTGATGATGGCGATGAAGATCCAGGTCTGGGCCCGTCGGCGCACGGCCCGCACGCTCATGGCGGCCGCCGAGCCGCCCAGGAGGGTGGTGACGATGACCGAGCCGCCCTGAAGCCCGGGCTGAACGCCGGAGAGCACCGCCAGGACCATGGCCAGGACCAGCGCCATGCGCCCGTCCCACAACACGGCTACGCCCAGCGCCACGAAGGCCACGGGCAGAGCCTCCACCGGCCAGTCGCTCCGCGCCACCACCGCCGCGGCCCCGATGTAGACCGCCACCAGCATGGAGATGAGAAGGACCCAGCGGAGGTTGGTGTAGATCTCCCGGCGGAAGAAGAGCAGCAGGAGCCCGAAGACCGAGAGCAGCAGGACGTTGAGGAGTCCCGCCCCCAGTAGCGGAGCCACGTGGGCGCCGCCCCGCTCCTGCGCCACGAGCCCCTGCGTCTGGAGCGCCTCTTCGTAGGCCCGCAGCTTGGCCAGCACGGGCTCGGTGATCTGCTCGTTGGCCCGCACGATGGCCTCGCCCTGGAGCACCTCCTGCTTGACCGTGGGCACCGCCCCGGCGGCCTGGTTCCGGTCCAGCTCGGTCTCCGGCGCGTTGAGCCGGTAGGTGAACTCCACGTGCTGGATGAGGATCAGGCGCAACAGATCCTGGAGATCGGGCGGCGACCCCGCCGGCAGCAGGTCGACGGCGCGGGCGTAGAACTCGCGAGCCGGCAGGACCCGGCTGAGCGGCACGGACCGCTCGGTCTCGGCGCCCTGATCCGTCGAGCGCACGGTGATGCGGTCGGTGGTGACGTCCTCCACCTCACCGGTCTCCGCCACTCCTTCCGGCAGGATGCGCCGCGCGGCTTCCAGCGCCGAGCGTCGCAGCAACTGGAGGGTCGAGGGATTGAGGAGGAGCTGGAGCTGGGCCGGAGTCGCGGTGATGGAGCCCGACCGCAGAACCCGGGCCACCGCCTGCGCCGAATCGGACTCGCCGGCCGCTGCCTGCAGCCGGTCGAAGAAGCGCCCGAGCCGGGCCTGCGTGGAGTCGGCGGCCTCGGGATGCTCGTCGAAGGTCGGCGGGACCGCCGCCGCCGCGTCGCCCCGGGCCCGCGCCAGCTCTTCCTGGCTCGCGGGCACGGTGAACCCCACCCGGGCGATGACGTCCTCGCTGGCGACCATGCCCACGGCGTAGCGGGCCATGGACAGCCGGGTGGCCGGCGGGAACAGCGCCGTCACCATCACGGCCAGGGCAACCAGCAGCAGGACTCGCGTGCCGTGGTGGACCACGCCCTCGGGCCATACGTGGCGTGGGCGCCTGGACAGCCAGGCCCGTGGCCCCCCCTGGTCGTTGCGGCGGTCGGGGCGGCTCACGACTCCTCCGGCTCCTCGCCAGCCTCGGCGTAGGCCCGGATGATGTCCTTCACCAGCCGATGACGGATGACGTCCATGGCGTCCAGGTAGATGATGGAAATGCCGTCGATCCCGGCCAGGATCCGCTCCACCTGCAACAGCCCCGAGTCGGCCTTGCGGGGCAGGTCGATCTGGGTCTTGTCACCGGTGATCACCACCCGCGAGTTCAGACCCAGGCGGGTGAGGAACATCTTCATCTGCGCGGTGGTGGCGTTCTGCGCCTCGTCGAGGATCACGAAGGCGTCGGACAGCGTGCGGCCACGCATGTACGCCAGCGGCGCGATCTCGATGGTGCGGTCCTCGAGCGCCCGGCGGACCCGGTCCGAGGGCATCATGTCTTCCAGGGCATCGTACAGGGGCCGGAGGTACGGGTCCACCTTTTCCTGCAGATCGCCCGGCAGGAACCCCAGGTTCTCGCCGGCCTCCACGGCGGGCCGCGCCAGGATGATCCGCTTCACCCGCTTCTTGTAGAGGGCGTCCACCGCGGCGGCCACCGCCAGGTACGTCTTGCCGGTACCGGCAGGGCCGATGCCGATGACGATGTCGTTGGCCTGGATGGCGTCCAGATAGCGCCGCTGACCCTCGGACTTGGGCGAGATGACCTTGCGCGAGCCCGGGAGCGCGATGCGCATCTCCTGACCCGGCGGCACCACGCCCTCCTGTCCGAGCGCGTCGAAGCTCTCGGCGAAGCGGGCGATGTCGTGGGTGTCGAAGGGCGCGCGCAGCCGCGACAGCTCGATCAGGTGCTGCACCACCGGCACCGCGTGCTCCACGGCGTCCAGGACCCCGGAGAGGATCACCTGGTCTCCACGCAGGACGACACGGATGCCGAAGATCTGGTGGATCTCCTGAAGGTGGCGATCGTTCACTCCGGCCAGGAGGAGGTGATCGACTCCCTCGGCGTCCAGCCGGTGCTCGACGATGGTGGCGTCTCCGTTCGCCATGACACTCCTGCCGGAAGAAGGAGCCGACGTCCTTCGTGGACGACGGCGCCGGGCGCCGGCCTACGCTCCGGACGGGTTCTTCAGTCGAAGGCCCAACTCGTCCACGTCGCGCGCGTCGACGGAGGTCGGGGCGCCCTCGAAGAGCGCCCGCGCCGCCGTGGTCTTCGGAAAGGCGATCACGTCCCTGAGGCTGGCAGCGCCGGCGAACCGCTGCACGATGCGGTCCATGCCCAGCGCGATCCCGGCGTGGGGAGGCGCCCCGGCCTCCAACGCCGACAGCAGGAATCCGAACTTGTGATCGATCTCCTCCTCACCGAGTCCGAGAATCCGGAAGATACGCCGTTGCAGGTCGGCGTGGTGGATTCTGAGGCTTCCCGAACCCAACTCCGACCCGTTGTACACCAGATCGTACGCGAGTCCCCGCGCGTCCAGCGGATGCTCCTCGAGCTCGTCCAGCCACTCGTCGTGGGGAAGCACGAACGGGTGGTGGTTCGGCCCCAGGTGGCCCTCGCTCTCCTCGAAGACCGGGAAGTCGGTGACCCAGAGCCACGCGTGCTCCCGCGCCATGGGCAACTCCAGGGCGCGGATGACCGCAGCCCGGGTGGCGGACAGCGCCGGCGACGTGACCTCGTCGGGCCCGGCGGCCACCAGCGCCAGGTCACCCTCTTCCAGCGCCATGGCGTCGTAGTGCTCGTCCGCCAGGAAGCGCGCCAGCGGCCCGGAGCCGCCTTCGTCGGTGCGCTTCACCCACAGAAGCCCCGGCGCGCCGGCGGCCTTGGCCTCGGCCTCGACGCCCTCGATGTCCTTCCTGGACAGGCTCGCGCCACCGGGCAGCCGGAACCCACGGGCGCGGCCGCCCGCGTCCAGCGCACCGTCGATGACCCGGAATCCCGTGCCCGAGAGCGCTCCGGACCAGTCCTGGATCTGGAGCTCCCACCGCAGATCGGGACGGTCCGAGCCGTAGCGATCCATGGCCTCGTCCCAGGTCATGCGCGGAAACGGCAGGGCCGCCTCGGCGCCGGCCACCTCGGCCAGGCGCTCCATGAGACCCTCCATCCATCCCAGGATGTCGTCCTGGGCCACGAATGACGCCTCCACGTCGATCTGGGTGAACTCGGGCTGTCGATCCGCCCGGAGATCCTCGTCGCGAAAGCAGCGGGCGATCTGGAAGTAGCGGTCGAAGCCGGCGACCATGAGGATCTGCTTGTAGATCTGGGGGCTCTGGGGCAGCGCGTAGAACTCGCCGGGATGCACCCGACTGGGCACCAGGTAGTCGCGCGCACCCTCGGGCGTGGGCCTGGTCAGGATGGGCGTCTCCACCTCGGTGAAGCCGAGCTCGTCCAGGTAGTTGCGAGCCGCCAGGATCAGGCGGTGGCGGAGGACGAGCTTCTCCTGGAGCTCGGGCCGGCGCAGGTCCAGGACCCGGTGGCGGAGCCGCAGCTCTTCCGAAGGCAGCTCCTCGTCGGGAGCCCGGTAGACCGGGATCGCCGGGGTGCGCGCCGCGTTCAAGCGCTCGACCCGCACCGCCCTGAGCTCCACCTCGCCGGTGGGCATGTCGGGATTGGCGTCCGGACGCAGGACGATCTCGCCTTCCACCGCCACCACGTCTTCGTGGCCCAACGCGTCGGCCACCCGCCCCGACGCCTCGTCGGTCCAGTCGGGTCCCACCGAAACCTGCAGCAGGCCCGAGCGGTCGCGCAGATCCAGGAAGAGCAGCCCGCCCAGATCACGGCGCCGGTGCACCCAACCCATGACGCGCAGCGTGCGGCCCACGTCCTGGGCCGTCACGATTCCCATGAGGCACGACCGCAGGGCGGTGTGCCCGGTGTTGTCTTCAGGCATACGTCTCGTTCTTCAAGGATGTGGGGCATCGGCGAGGGCCGGATGCGCCGGAGGCTCCGGACGCCGTGGCGCCGGAGGAGAGGATCCACAAGGGATCCGGGAGAGGCTGGGCTGCCAGGCGTCTCGACGAGGCGCCACCTCCTGCGGGAGTATGGGTTTCGCTAACTTAATCGGGCGAATTTCCCCCTTCAAGCGAACCGGCGGCTACCCCGGCGATCCCATCGGGCCGGGGCCCCCGGCGTTCCATGGCAGGCGCATGACCGATACCCCTCCCCTTCCGGACCTTCTGAGCCGCACGCCCGACGAGCTCCAGGCCGAGCTCCAGCGCTTCTTCGCAGAGCGCGGACAGCCGGCGTATCGCGCACGCCAGGTGGCGCGCTGGCTCTACGAGACCGACGTCGCGGAGTTCCGGGAAATGACCGACCTGCCGGCCGACGAGCGCGACGCGCTGGCGCAGGCGTGGCGCCTCGGCGAGCCCGAGGCCGAGACCGTCTCCGTGTCGTCGGATCGCACCGCCAAGCACCTCTGGCGGCTGCACGACGGCGAGCTGGTGGAGTCGGTCCTCATTCCCACCGACGACCGGCTCACGCTGTGCCTGTCCTCGCAGGCCGGCTGTGCCATGGGGTGCACCTTCTGCGCCACCGGCTGGAGCGGCTTCCGGCGTCATCTCAGCGCCGGTGAGATCGTCGGCCAGTACCGGGCGTCGCGGCGCTGGGCCGCCGAGCACGACTACGGGCCCGTCACCAACATCGTCTACATGGGCATGGGCGAGCCGCTGGCCAACCGCCAGGCGGTCCACCCCTCGCTCACCATCCTGAACCAGGGATTTCAGGTCGGCGCGCGCCGCATCACCGTGTCGACGGTCGGCGTCGTGCCCGGGATCCTGGAGCTCGCGCGACGGCCCGAGCAGTTCAAGCTCGCGCTGTCACTGCACTCGCCCGACGAGGCGCTCCGACGCGAGCTGATCCCCCTGGAGAAGCGCTGGCCGCTG
The DNA here is from genome assembly GCA_963809895.1 of uncultured Gemmatimonadales bacterium. Taxonomy (GTDB): domain Bacteria; phylum Gemmatimonadota; class Gemmatimonadetes; order Longimicrobiales; family Gaopeijiaceae; genus Gaopeijia. Next base: position 1,462,847 of record CAWELD010000003.1, read on the forward strand.
CCCGAACTGGTGGAGGCGCTCCGGGAGTTCGACGCCCGGGGCGGACGCCGGATCACCTTCGAGTACACGATGATCCGAGACGTGAATGACGCCACGGAACTCGCTCCGCGCCTTGCAGATATGGCATACGACCTGAAGGCGTTCGTGAACCTGATCCCCTTCAATCCCATCCCGTGGCAGGACTGGGAGCCGAGCCCCCTGGAGCGCATCCAGGCCTTCGCCAGCGTCCTGGAGAATCGGGGTGTGGACGTGGCCGTGCGCGAGCCCCGGGGTCGGGACATCGACGCCGCCTGCGGACAGCTCCGGGCCAACGCGTTGGTGCAACTCGAGGGTTGAGCGAGCCCGGGCGGTCGGGCGAATGCCCACCACCCGCAGCCCTCACCCCTCCGGTTGCGGCGGCCGGGTGTGGATGCCGTGGGCGAAGCGGCCCCAGCGGATCTCGGTGAGGAAGGGGAACGGCTCGTAGGACTCGCGGTCGTACGAGAAGTAGATGAACGACACCCGCCCTTCCAGCCGCCAGCCTTCCAGGAGTCCCCAGTAGCGCGAGTCCAGGCTCTGCTCCCGGTTGTCCCCCATCATGAAGTAGCGGTCCTCGGGGATCACCAGAGGGCCCCAGTCGTCGCGGGTCGGGTGGTAGCTGGCGGGATCGACCCCCGGCAGGAGGTACCCCTTCTGCCACTCCATCCAGGGATCGTACTGGTCCTCCAGCGCCGTGCGCTTCAGATACGGCTCCTCCTGGCGCACGCCGTCGATGTAGAGGTCGCCGTCCTTCATGGAGATGGTGTCGCCGGGCAGGCCGATGAGTCGCTTCACCAGGCGGAACTCGTCGGTGTGGGGCGGATCGAAGACCAGAACGTCGCCCCGGTGGGGCTCGGAGTAGCCCGGGATGCGGATGTCCGTGAACGGGATCCGGCTGCCCATGGCCAGACGGTTCACCACAAGGAAGTCACCCACCAGGAGCGTGTCCTCCATCGATCCCGAGGTGATGACGAAGGTCTGGACGACGAAGGATCGCAGGAGGAGGAAGAGGACCACCGCCACCAGCAGCGAACGGAGGGTCTCCTGCCAACCTCCCTTCTGGTCCTCGTCCTTCTTCTTGCGGGCCGCCCTGCGTCCTCCCTTGCCCCGCTTGTCACGGCTCATTCGCCACCCTCTTCGTCACCAGGATCGACCATCCGCGCCCCTTCCCCACCCCCGTCCGGCGTACCGGGCCGCTTCTGGAACAAGCGGCGGGGATCCCACCAGGGTAGCGTGTCGCGCGCGTTCTCCACGGCATCCGGGCCTTCGGGCGCCCACTCCTGCCCCAACACTACGGTCACGTCGAGGTAGAGGTTCGAGTCGGGCCGGGTCTGCACCTGCCGGATGCCCAGCGCATCGGCTACCGCCCGCGCCCACTCCAGGTTCCCGGACCGGTCGAGCACCAGCGAGGAGTCCACGTCGAAATCGTCGGCGTTGCCGTAGTAGACGACGTCGAAGCCCTGATCCCGGAGCCGGTCGGTGGCCGAGCGGGCCATGTTGGCCTTCCCGCCGCCGTTCAGCACCTCGACCCGGACGCGTTCCCCCACCTGCGGCGCGCGGCCCGGGGCCGCGGGCACCCCGCCGTCGCCGGCGAAGAACTGGCCCAGAGAGGACCCGAGATAGGCACCGACGCCCAGCACCACGGCCACCAGGACTACAGTTCGGATGCGCGCGCCCACGGGGCTCCCTCCGCCATGGCGTTCCAGAAGTCCAGCGTCTCGCGCCGGGCCGGCCGGCGCTGTTCCAGCAGGTGCATGAGCCGGGCTCGGACGATCTCCGCCACCACCGGCTCGAGGTCGTCCGGCATGCGCTCCCTCAGCTCGCTCCGCCAGTCGTCGCGGAGCTCCCGGCCGGGCTCGAGGAAGTCGGCGGCGTACAGGGCCCGCCCCGCGCGGTCCAGCGACGGATGGCCCAACGTATGGTACGCCAGTGCGCGGAGCAGGTCGTCGTCGGCCACACCCTCCCGGCGCAAGCGCTCGGCCACCGCCGGACCGTGCAGCACCGGATCCGGGAGGTCCCGCAGCTCCGGGGGCACCAGTGCCCGTAGCGCCTCGGGGTCCTCTTCCTTGAGGGCGTCGTGCAGATGGCCCAGCGCGGCCCAGCGGGTGCGTTCCCGCTCGGGAAGCCCGGCCTCGCGTGCCCACTCGTCCAACAGCGCCGCCACCCGATCCATGTGGGCGCGACGCTTCGGGTTGGCGCGAGCCCAGTTCGGAAGCTCGCCGCGCGCGGCCGCCTCGACGAGAGGGTGCAGCGCCTCGGTGGAAGGGGAAGCGCCACCATCGGTGGACACGAGCGACCTCGGTGAATGGACCAGGCGGGTGAGGGACGACGCAAGCTAGACGTGGCCCCGGAGAGTGTCAAAATTCACGCACGCTCCAATCCGCGAATCCAACCCGAGGCCCCGTGCTCTGGGATTCACCGCTGGTCGCCAGCACCGCATCCGCCCTCCACCAGCATCTGCGGGGCGCCCGCCTGCGGGCAGTGCACCTGGAATACGAGGCTCGCCGCCTGCGCCTCCATTTCCGCGAGCACACCCTGCTCTTCCTCCTTCACCCGGACCACGGGGGGATGATCCTGGCCGACGCCGCCGAGCCCCCGGATCAGGCCCGCCGGCTGGCCTCACAGGTGGTGGCGGTGGAGGCGCCTCCCGACGACCGGGTGCTGGTGGTCCGTCTGCGACGGGTCCGGGGATCGCCGGCCGAGGCCGCGGTGGTCGTGGAGCTCATGACCAACCAGTGGAACGCCGCGGTCACCGAGGGCCCGGACCGAACCATCCGGCACCTGCTGCGGCCTCGTGAGGGCGAACGGGCCCTCCGGGTCGGGTCACCCTATCAGCCGCCCCCGGCGTCGGACCGCGAGGGGATCGATGCCGAGGTGACGCTGGAGCGCTGGCTCGCCGTGCTCGGCGACGCGGATCCCCGGCGCCGGCGGGGGACGCTCCTCTCCACCTTCGCCTGGACCTCGTCCCTCAACGCGCGGGAGCTCCTCGGAGCGGCGGCCAGCGCCCAGGCCGGCCCCGAGGGCAGCCGGGCCGCGCTGGAGGCCGGCTGGAGCCTGTGGCGACGGATCCGCGCCGTGGCGCGGGGCGAGGAAGCCGCCTCTCCCGTCCTGCTCGACGGACCGGACGGCCTCCAGCCGTATCCCCTGCCCCTGCCGGGCACCCCCGGTTCGGCCGCCGACACCCTCACGGAAGCCCTCACCCGCGCGGCCGACGTCACCACCGCCGCCGCCGCGCTGCCGACCGAGCTGGTGGAGGCGCTGCGCGGGCAGGTGGAGCGGGCCCGGGGGCGGGTGGCGTCGCTGGAGGAGGAACTGGCGAACCTGTCCGATCCCGCGGAGCTGCGGGCAGTGGGCGACCTCATCCTGGCACGTTTCCAGGAGGTGCCCACCGGGGCGGAGCGCGTGACGCTTCGGGACTTCGAGGGTGAGGAGGTGGAGGTGGAGCTGGACCCGTCCCGGCCGCCTGACGCCAACGCCCGCGGGTATTACGATCGCGCCGCCAGGGCCGAGCGAGCGGCGGAGCGGCTGCCGAAGCTCGCCGCCGAAGCGCGCGCCGCGTGGGAGACGCTCGCCGAGTTGCTGGAGCGCGCCCGGGAGGGCGACGTGGAGGCGGCGGACATCCGGGCGGTGCTGCCCGAGGAGCGCCCCTCCGCATCGCGCAGCGAAGCCCCTTCGCTGCCGTACCGGCGCTTCCGCTCCAGCGGCGGTCTGGAGATCCGGGTGGGTCGGGGCGCCCGGCAGAACGACGATCTGACCTTTCACCATTCGGCGCCCGACGACGTGTGGATGCACGCGCGCCACGCCGCGGGAGCCCACGTCATCCTGCGCTGGAACGGCGAGGGCAATCCCCCGGCCCGGGACCTGGCCGAGGCCGCGGTGCTGGCCGCCGTCCACTCCCGGGCCCGCACGTCGGGCACCGCCCCCGTGGACTGGACGCGCCGAAAGTACGTGCGCAAGCCCAGGAAGGCGCCCCCCGGGCGCGTGGCCATCGAGCGGGTGCAGACCCTGTTCGTGGAGCCCGACGAGACGCTGGTGGAGCGACTGCGCGACGAGTGAGCCGGCGCGGGCGTCGGAGCTGGCTCAGTCCTCGACGGTGGCGGCGTCCATCCCCTGTCTCAGGGCCGCGGCGAAACGCCCCGCTCCCTCCACACCGTCGCGCTCCAGCGCCTGGACCAGGGCGCTTCCCACCACCACGCCCTGGGCCACGCGGGCCACCGCTCCGGCCTGCTCGGGGGTGCTGATGCCGAATCCCACGGCCACCGGCAGATCCACCGCCGCGCGCAGGCGCTCCACCTCACCCGCCAGCTCGTCGCGGAGGCGCGCTCGGGCGCCGGTGACACCGGCGCGGGAGATGTAGTACAGGAAGCCCGATGCCCCGCGCGCGACCTCGATCACCCGCTCGGGGCGGGTCGTGGGCGCCAGCAGGCGGATCAGATCCAGGCCGGCGTCGCTCGCGGCGGCTTCCAGCGACGGATCGGCACCGGCGGGCAGATCCGTGAGCAGAAGACCGTCGGCGCCGGCGGCCGCGGCGTCACGGCAGAAGTCCTGGGCGCCGTAGCGCACCACGGGATTCAGGTAGGTGAACAGGACCACCGGCGTGTCCCGTAGCTCACGGAAGGCCCGCACCACGTCCAGCACGCCACCCACGGTCATGCCGTTCTGGAGCGCCCGGAAGGACGACGCCTGGATGGTGGGACCGTCGGCCATGGGATCGCTGAAGGGAATCCCCAGCTCGATGACGTCGGCGCCGGCATCGGCCAGCGCCACCAGAACCGGAACCGTGGAGTCCAGCTCCGGGAAGCCGGCGGTGACGTAGGGGACCAGCGCGGCCTGGCCGCGGGCGGCCCGCTCGGCGAAGCGCCGGCGAATACGGGAGTCGTGGGGCATGGCTCGACAGTGCCGCCGCCCGGGCAGAGGGCCGGGCTCGGCGGTTCAGGAGGTGATGTAGTCCGCCACGCGGATCCCGTATTTCTCGGGATCGGTGGTCTTCAGGATCGTGCGGGCCTGGCCGTCGGGGGCCGTGTGCGGCTTGGTGAGGTCCAACGTCACCGGGTCGGCCAGCGGTACGCCCATGGCATCGGAGATGAGCTTCACCGTGGGCAGGTGCAGGAAGCGCGGGTCCGGGTTCACCTCGGCCACCACCGCCAACTCGAAGGAGTCCAGGATGACCAGCGTTCCCACCGGGAACACGCCGGTGGCGGTGACGAGGGCCTTCACCAGGAGCGGATCGTATCCGCGGCGCGGGTTGTCCCTCATCTCGCGCAGGACCTGGTCCGGCGGCCAGGGCCGGTACTGGTAGCTGCGCACCGAGGTGCCGGCGTCGAAGCCGTCGGCCACCGCCACGATGCGCGAGAAGAGCCCGGGCTTGCGGTCACGGCGGTTCGGAGGATATCCGCTCAGATCCAGCTTCATGTGATGCTCGTAGGCGACCAGCATCTGCCGGTAGGGCATGTCGCTGAATCCCACCATGTGGAACAGGAGAAGCAGCCCCTCCGTGGGGTGCTGTTTGAGGATCATCCACTCCTCGTCGTCGAGCCCGCCGGGCTTGTTGATGATGTCCCGGTCGATCCTCATCTTGCCGATGTCGTGGAAGAGGGCCCCGAGGCCCAGATCGTAGAGCTGCATGCGATCCAGACCCAGCCGCTGCCCGATGATGAGGCTGAAGATGCACACGTTCACGCAGTGGGTGAACGTGTACTCGTCGAAGTCCCGGAGGGTGGTCATGGTGAGGATCGAGGGCTCGTTGGAAAGCACCTGATCCACGATGCTCTGCACCGCCCGCTTCACCTTACGCACGTTCACGGCCCGGCCCAGGCGCACGTCTTCGAGGGCGTCGCGAGCCACCTTCACGGTCTGCACGTAGGTCCGCTTGGCAGCGGCCAGCGCCTCCTCCTTCTCCTCCTCGGCCACCTCCTTCTCGGGCCGGGTCTCTACGTGGATGACCGGCGTCCGGTCCATGCGCTCCAGGAAGGCCGCGTACGGGTCGTCTTCGTCGGGCTCGCGCAGAAGGAGCGCCAGGAAGGGCGCCCACTCGTCGCGGCCGATGCCCGGCAGGACGTCGATGGCGCCGATGCCGTGATCCAGTAGCGTGTGGGCGAAGTTGCCGAAGGTCGCGAAGTTGGAGAGGTCCAACCGCAGACGGGTCTCGTTGAGGAAGAAGAACTCGCCCACGACCCGGAGCTCCATGCCTTCCTCGACGTCCACCAGCCCGGTGACCAGCGCGTGCAGATCGTCCAGCGCCTGCTGCACGGTGGCGTTCTCCACCGGATAGAGCTTGAGCGAGCGCAACGCGCCGTAGAAGGCCGCCAACAGGCGGCGTCCCCGCTCCTGGACGCTCATGGCCGCAGTCACGTCACTCGCCTCCGCCCCGGAGCGCCCGGTTCACGGCGCTGCGCACCACGGGATCCTCTTCGCGCACGGCCTCCTCCAGCGCCTGGTGCGCCTCCGGGAGCCCGACCTTGCCGAGTCCGAGGGCGGCGCAGGCCCTGAGCTCGGCGGCCTCGCGGCGTCCGAGAAATCCGCGGCCGTTCAGGAGGCGGGCCAGGTAGGGCACCGACGCTTCCTGGCCCACGAGGCCGAAGCTCTCGAAGAAGGCGATCTGCTCGCTCAGGTCGGCGCTGCGAAGCTCACGGCTCTGGAGCGCGGCCTTGAGGGCGTCGGCGGCCGGGCGGTAGCGCAGCGTGCCCAGCGCCCGCGCCGCGGAGATGCGCACCTCGCGCACCGGATCGTCGAGGGCGGTGATGAGCCCGCCGGCCACGGTGGAGGCCCGGAGCTCGACCGCCGCTTCCACCGCCGCGAGTCGCACCTCGGGATCCCCGTGTCGGAAGAGGTCCGCCAGCGCCCCGGTCACGGCGCCCACCTTCATGCGCGCGGCCAGGCGAGCCGCACCGGCCACGATCACCGGGTCGGGGTGCGCCAGCAGCGCGGTGAGCTCCCGCAGGTGACGGGACGCGATCCCCTCGACGGCCTCGCGCAGGACCGGCTGCAACTCCCGACGCTCGGTGAGCTCGGTGGCTCGCAGCAGCGGGCCCAGCGCGCCGGCACGGAGGTGTTGCAGGAAGGCCCCGAGCTCCCGGGGACGGGGCGCCAGCGACCCGTCCTCCAGCGCCCGTACCACCTCCTGCATGGTCTCGCCACTGCTCAACGCGTCCAGGAGGCGAGTGAGCTGTCCCCGGCGCTCTGCGTCGAGCACGTCGTCGTCGCGCTCCTCCATGCGCGCCAGCTCCTCCAGCAGGCCCGCGGCGGCGCGCAGGGCGCCCCGGGACAGGAGCGTGGGCAGGAGCGTGTGGAAGATCCCCACGATCTCCGACTGGCGCTCCCGGTGCTCCGACTCCTCCAGACGATCCAGGAGCGCGGCCAGCACGGCGCCCCGCACGTCCCGCTCCATCTCGCGGGTGATCTCCGCGCGCAGCTCATCCATCTCCCGGGGGTCCAGCGCGTACAGCGTGGGGTTGAAATCCTCGCGGTTCACCAGCTCCGGCGTGGGGGTCAGCGGGCCCACCGCGCCGGTAGGCCGGCCGTTCTCCACCTCCTCTTCCAGCACCTGCTGGAGCTGCGTCTGCGACGCCGGCTCCCCGGGCTCGGGAACGTCGACGCCCTCGGCGAGGATGTCGACGTAGAAGTACTTGAGGTATTCGAGCTCGGCCTCCCAGAGCAGCGTCAGGAGGTCGTCGCCGTCGATGCGGGCCTGGCGCGCCTTCTGGAGGACGCCCAGGAAGATCTCCAGCTCGCCCTCGATGCCTGGCAGGAAGGTGAGCTCCCGGACGCCGTCCTTGTAGACCAGGAAGGCCAACGACTCGTTCCTGGACGCGGTGCGGTACACCTCGACGCCTTCGTAGATGAGCGAGTCCTCCTGGACCGCCACCGTGAGCTCGTCGAGCTCGGTCCACAGATGCTGAAACGCCTCGCGCAGCGCAGACACGAAGCGATGGTAGACGGGGTTGTTCTCGTCATAGAGCTGGAACGCTCTGAGCGCCTTGCCCAGCGTGACGAAGAGCGCCCGCACCTCCTCCACCGGGAAGAGGTCTTCCGGCATGTCCCCGGCGGCGGCGGGAACCGAAGCCGAATCGGCGGGCAGGTCGCTCACACGTCCTCGGTCACTGGAGGATCGAGCCTCGGCCCTCGACCCGGGCCACGTGCGCCACGTCCTTGTCTCCCCGGCCGCTCAGCGACACCAGCACGGGGCCTCGCCCGGCGTGGGACGTCCCCATGGTGAGAACGTGAGCGATGGCGTGGGCCGTTTCCAGCGCGGGAATGATCCCCTCCAGTCGCGAGAGCCTGTGGAACGCCGACAGCGCGGCCTCGTCCGTGACCGAAACGTACGTCGCCCGACCACTGTCCTTCAGGTAGGCATGTTCGGGTCCCACGCCCGGATAGTCCAGTCCGGCGGATACGGAGTGAGCCGGTGACACCTGGCCGTCGGCATCCTGGAGAAGATAGCTCATGGCCCCGTGCAGGACACCCGGCTCGCCCGCAGACAGCGTCGCCGCGTGGCGGCCCGAGGCGATCCCCTCGCCCGCGGCCTCCACACCCACCAGCTCGACGCCCTCGTCGGCCACGAAGGCGTGGAAGATCCCCATGGCGTTGGAGCCCCCACCCACACACGCGACCACGGCGGCGGGCAGGCGGCCCTCCACGTCCAGGATCTGGGCCCGGGCTTCGACCCCGATCACCGACTGGAGCTCTCGCACGATCTGCGGGAACGGGTGCGGCCCCACCACCGAGCCGATGACGTAGTGCGTGTCGGCCACGTTGGTGACCCAGTCCCGAAGCGCTTCGTTGGTGGCGTCCTTGAGGGTCTGCGTGCCCGAGGTCACCGGACGCACCTCGGCCCCCAGCAACTCCATGCGGTAGACGTTGAGCGCCTGCCGCTCCACGTCTTCCGCGCCCATGTACACGACGCAATCGAGGTCGAAGAGCGCACACGCGGTGGCGGTGGCGACGCCGTGTTGTCCCGCGCCCGTCTCGGCGATGATCCGTCGCTTGCCCATGCGGCGCGCGAGCAGAACCTGGCCCATGGTGTTGTTGATCTTGTGGGCCCCGGTGTGGTTGAGGTCCTCGCGCTTCAGGTAGATGGGCTCGAGGCCGGCGGCCTCCTCCAGGCGCCGGGCCCGATAGAGGGGCGTGGGTCGCCCCACGTAGTCCCGCAGCAGGGCGTCGAGCTCCTCGCCGAAGGCCGGGTCCCGGCGAGCGTCGGCCCAGGCCTTCTCCAGCTCGTCGAGCGCGGTCATCAGCGTCTCGGGCACGTAGCGCCCACCGAATGTCCCGAAGCGTCCCGTGCGGTCCGCCGACGTCACCGATTCACTCACGTGGGGTCCTCGTCGTATGCGTTGCGTGCCATGCGGATGAAGCTGCGAACCCGCCCGGCGTCCTTGATGCCCGGACGGATCTCCACACCGGAGCTCACGTCGACCACGTCGGGCCGGAGCCGGCGTATCGCTTCGCCCACGTTGTCCGGCTGCAAGCCGCCGGCCGCGATGAAGGTCAGATTCCCGGGGAACTCGTCGCGCAGAGGCGCCACCAGATCCCACGGGAATCGCACTCCCGACCCGCCACGATGCTCCGGGTGCCAGCCGTCCAGAAGAAGGCCGTCCGCCAGGGGGCCGTACAGGTCCAGCGCCTCCCGCACCTCGGCGGCCGTACGAACGCGGAGCGCCTTCCACAGCCGCCAGGACCCCAGCTCCCGCAGGGCCTCCAGCACCCTTGGGGCTTCGTTGCCGTGCAACTGGAGCACGCTGGCGCCCGTAGCCCGGGCGAGCTGCGCGGCCCGGGACGGCGTCTCGTCGACCAGCACGCCCACCAGGGGGCGGCCCGTCTCGCCGGGGTAGCGGGTCGCGAGCCCCGGCTCCACGGACCTGCGAAAACCGGTGGACAGGATCGCACCGAGATAGTCGGCGCCGGCGTGGGCCGCTGCAAGGGCGTCCTCGAGGCGGGTGATCCCGCAGATCTTCACCTCGGGACCGAGCCGATCCTCCATCTCCGGGTCAGCCACGGACGGTCTCGCTGCGGGCCCGGCCGGCCAGCTCCCGGACCTTCGCCCCCGGGTCCGGCGCCTTCAGGATGGACTCGCCCACCAGCACGGCGTCCACGCCGGCCTTGCCGAGCCGGGCTACGTCGTCACCGGTACGGATGCCGCTCTCGGAGACCACCACCACCTCGTCGGGAAGGCGCTCCAGCAGGCCTTCGGTGACGGCGAGATCGGTTCGGAAGGTACGGAGATCTCGATTGTTGATCCCGATCACGCGCGCGCCCGAGCGCAGCGCTCGCTCGAGCTCGGTGGCGTCGTGCACCTCCACCAGCGCCGCCATCCCCAGACCCTCCGCCCGTTCCCTGAGATCGCGCAGGGGGGCGTCGTCCAGGATGCGCACGATGAGGAGCACCGCGTCGGCCCCGGCGGCCCGGGCCTCATCGACCTGGATCGCTTCCAGGGTGAAGTCCTTGCGGAGCGCGGGCAGCGGCACGGCGTCGCGCACCGCGGCCAGATCGTGGAGAGAGCCACCGAACCAGGGGCCGTCGGTGAGCACGCTGACGGCGGCCGCGCCGGAGCGCTCATAGCCCGACGCCAGGTCGGCCGGGTCCAGGTCCGGACGGATGGCCCCCGCCCCCGGCGAGCGGCGCTTCACCTCGGCGATGACCGACACCGAGTCACCCCCGGCCAGCGCCCCGGCGAAATCGCGGGCCGCCGGTGCCGCCTCGGCGCGCTCCCGGAGCTCGGCGGCGGCGGGCTTCAACGCCGCGATCTCGGTGCGCTTCGTCTCGACGATGGCCTGCAGGATGTCGCCCTGCGGCCTCGATCCTTGCGTTTCGGGCAACGTTCGGGTATCCTTACTTCGGTTCCTGTTCGGTACCCACCGATGGAGGGCACGCATGCCCCTGACCAAGCGTCAGAAAGAGATCCTCGATCACATCAGCGCGTTCATCGAGGAGTGGGGGTACGCCCCGAGCTTCGAGGAGATCGCCGAGCATTTCGGGTATTCCTCGCTGGCGACGGTGCACGAGCACCTGAGCAATCTGGAGCGCAAGGGATACATACGGAAGGCCTACAACGAGAGCCGCTCCATCGAGCTCGTGGACCGCGACGGAAGCGGCACCTCGGGCATGGAGCTTCCCCTCCTCGGAAGCGTGGCCGCGGGCCTCCCCATCGAAGCGGTCGAGGACAACGAGACCCTGAGCGTGCCACCGGACATGGTGCGGCGCAACCGGGAGAACTACGTGCTCCGGGTGCAGGGTGACTCGATGATCGACGAGCAGATCCGCGACGGGGACTACATCGTGGTGGCGGCGCAGGACACCGCCGACGACGGGCAGATGGTGGTGGCGCTGGTGGGCGGGGACTCGGCCACCGTGAAGAAGCTCTACCGCGAGGCGGGCAACCGCATCCGCCTGCAGCCGGCCAACCCCACCATGTCCCCCATCGTGGAAGACGCCCGCAACGTCCGTATCCAGGGCGTGGTCGTGGGCGTCATCCGCAAGTACTGATGCCCGCCGAGACCGCGCGCCGGCGCACCTTCCTGGTGGGTCGGCTCACGCACCGGACCCGGGAGATCCAGTGGGTGGAGCCCCAACCGTCACCGCTCCCGGGGCCGTGGTCGCTCAAGGCGGTGGTGCGGGAGCGCGCCCTGCAGCCCGCGCTCCGGCTGGTGCGCTGACCGCCGCTGGTCAGGGGCAATCCCGAGGATTCCCCGGCGGCCTTCAGGCGTTGGAGGCTGCAGCCAGCGCGTCGAGCTTGGACAGCGCAGCGCCCGAATCGATGCTTTCGCGGGCGACCGTCACACCCTCCTCGAGAGACGCGGCGGCGTCTGCCACGTAGATGGCCGCGCCGGCGTTGAGGAGCACGGCCGAGCGCGCGGCGCCCGACTCCTTCCCCTCGAGCACCCGCCGGATGAGGGCGGCGTTGTCCTGGGGCTCCCCTCCCCGCAGTCCCTCGAGCCCGTGCGGCTCCAGACCCAGGCCAGCCGGCGTCACCTCGCGCTCCACCACGCCGTCGGGGCCGAGCTCCGAGACCTGTGACGGACCGCTGGGGCTGAGCTCGTCCATGCCCGGCGAACCGTGCACCACCAGCGCCCGCGTGTGACCCAGGGCGGCCAGCGCCTCCACGATGAGGGTCCGCAGCGCCGGGTCGGCCACGCCCACCACCTGCCGGCGCGCGCCCGCGGGGTTGGTGAGGGGTCCCAGGATGTTCATGATGGTGGCGATTCCCAGGCCACGACGGACCGGCGCCACGTGCCGCATGGCCGGGTGAAGAAGCGGTGCGAACATGAAGACGATCCCCACCTCGGCGAGGATCTCGCCCATGCGCTCGGGCGTCAGATCGATGCGCACGCCCAGCGCCTCCAGCACGTCGGCGCTGCCACTGCGCGAAGTGAAGGAGCGGTTACCGTGCTTGGCCATGCGCACCCCGGCGCCGGCGGCCACCAGCGCCGCAGCGGTGGAGATGTTGAAGGTGGTCACGGCGCCACCGCCGGTGCCGGCGGTGTCCACCAGCGCGTCGGGATCGGCCGACTCCACGGGAACCATGGCGTTGCGCAGCGCCCGCACGCCGCCCGCGACCTCGGCAGGAGTGATGCCCTTGGTTCGGAGCCCCATGAGCAGGGCGGCCATCTCGATGTCGGTGGCCACCCCGGCCATGAAGGCGTCGAAGGCCTCCTCGGCCTCGCCGATGGTCAGGTCCGCGCCGCCGGAGACCTTGAGGAGGAGGGCCGGAAAGTCCGGAAGCGGGGCCTCGGTGGGCGGAGGCGTCTGCGCCATGGAAGCGGCCTTCGAGAAGCGGAGGGTGGTCGGGAGCCAGAATGCCTAATCTCCCGTGCGCGCGGCGTCAAATCGGCACGCCCCGGCTCGCTTGACTTCGACCGCGCCGCCTCTACCTTTCCGGCGTGTCATCCGGGGAGAAGCGCCGCTTCGAGCTCACGCTCCAGTACGACGGAACCGACTTCCACGGCTGGCAGGTCCAGCCGGGTCTCCGGACCGTCCAGGGCGTGATCGAGGCGGTGGTGGCCCGCATCACCGAACGGCACCGCACGGTGCTGGCTTCGGGGCGCACCGACACCGGCGTCCACGCCACCGGTCAGGTGGCCACCCTGGACGTGCCGGCGAAGTGGACGGGGCCCACACTGCGGAAGGCCGTCAACGCACTCCTGCCGCGCGACGTCTGGTTGGCGGGCATCCGGGAGGTACCGAACACCTTCCATCCTCGCTACCATGCAATAGCGCGCACCTATCAGTACCGGCTGGGACTGGCGCCCGAGGCCTTCTCGCCCTTCCAGCGGCCCTGGTGCTGGGCGATGGACGAGGCGCTGGACCGGTCGGCCATGGAGGCCGCCGCGGCGCTCCTTCCGGGCGAGCACTCGTTCCTCGGCTTCGCGAAGTCGGGGCAGCCGGAGCGCGGCGATCGCTGCACGGTGCACGCGGCGCGCTGGAGCGCGTGGGAACGGATGGGGCTGGTCTTCACCATGACCGCCAACCGGTACCTGCACCACATGGTGCGCTACCTGGTGGGAACCATGGTGGAGGTGGGTCGGGGCCGACGGCCGTTCGAGGACGTGGGCACCCTCCTGGAGGATCCCGGGGGCGACCTGAGAACGTCGCCCCCAGCGCCTCCCGAGGGTCTCTACCTCGCTCGAGTGGAGTACCCTCCGGAAGCCTACGAGGCGACCCGGAGCGTTGCCGTTACCGAACCCGAGAGCCGGAGTCCGTCCGAGCCATGAAGATCTTTCTCGACACTGCCGACGTGAACGAGATCCGCCGCGCCGCCGATGCGGGTCTCATCGACGGGGTCACCACGAACCCCTCCCTCCTGTCCAAGGTCGCCGGTGACCGGGATCCCCAGGACATCTTCCTGGAGATCTGCGAAGCCGTCGATGGTCCGGTGAGCGCCGAGGTGGTCGCCGTGGAGCGCGACGACATGGTCAAGGAGGGCACGCGCCTGGCCAAGATCCACGACAACATCGTGGTGAAGTGCCCCCTCACCGAAGACGGGTTGCGGGCGTGCCGCGCGCTGACCAGCGACGGGATCCACGTCAACGTGACGCTGTGCTTTTCGCCCACCCAGGCCATGCTCGCCGCCAAGGCCGGAGCCACCTACATCTCGCCCTTCGTGGGACGTCTGGACGACATCTCGCACGACGGCATGCATCTGGTGTCGCAGATTCGCCAGATCTACGACAACTACGAGGTCGAGACCCAGATCCTGACGGCGTCCATCCGTCATCCCCGCCACGTGGTGGAGGCGATGATCATCGGAAGCGACTGCGGGACCATGCCGACCAAGGTGCTGTACCAGCTTCTGGAGCATCCGCTGACCGACAAGGGACTGGACGGCTTCCTGGCGGACTGGAAGAAGCTGGGCAAGGACCTCTGACGCGGCCGGCGAACCACGACGCAGCGGCGGAGACGGATCACAAATGACCTCGCGCAAGAACTTCTCGAGCACCCCCGTCGTCCTGGGTGCGACACTGATACTGGCCCTGTCTCTCGGCGCCTGTCGCGATGCCGACGGCCAGGGCGCACCCGACCAATCCCCGGCGGCCCAGACGGCGCTGGCACAGGAATCACCCTCGGAGGCGCCCCAGGCGCTCCAGGACGCCGCCCAGCAGGTGGACGCCTCGCGACGCACGGCCATCGTGCAGGCCGCCAATCGCGTGGCGCCGGCCGTGGTGACGGTGAACACCCGGCGCACGGAGCGGGTGCAGCCCCGGAGCCTGTGGGAGAGCTTCTTCCTGCCGCCCGGTGCCGCCCGTCGCGTGGCCGGGCTCGGCTCGGGCTTCGTCATCGACGGCGACCAGGGCTACGTGCTCACCAACAACCACGTGGTGGAAGGGGCCGACAGCGTCATGGTGACCTTCCCCGACGGCCGGGACTTTCCGGCGACGGTGGTGGGGACCGACCCGGTGACCGACGTGGCGGTGATCCAGTTGCAGGGTGACGGTCCGTTTCCCGAGGCGCCCCTGGGCACCTCCGAAGGCCTCCTCATCGGCGAGTGGGTGGTGGCCATCGGCAATCCCTTCGGCTACCTCCTCTCCAACACCGAGCCCACCGTCACCACCGGCGTGGTGAGCGCCGTGGGCCGCGACATCGTGCCCGACGCCAACAGCGGTGAGCAGGGGTCGTATCTGGGGATGATCCAGACCGACGCCTCCATCAACCCGGGCAATTCGGGCGGGCCGCTGGTGAACGTGCTGGGTCAGGTCATCGGCGTGAACTCCTCCATCTTCTCGCGCAGCGGGGGGAGCGAGGGACTGGGCTTCGCCATCCCCATCGATCGGGCGCTCCGCTCCGCCCGCGACCTCATGGCCAGCGGCACTGTGCACCGCGCCTGGCTGGGCGTGGACGTACAACCGGCCGAGGCCGACTCCTGGGGACGCACCCGCGGCGTGCTGGTCTCACGTGTGGTGGGCGGCTCGCCGGCGCAGAAGGCCGGGCTCCGGCCCGGGCGCCGCATCATGGACGTGAACGGCCACCGGCTGGCCGTGCCCCTGGACTGGCAGGACGTCATGCTGGACCTGAGGCCCGGCGACCAGGTGGAGCTCCACGTGGAGGGGAGCGACCAGCCCCTCCGGCTGACGGCCACCACCTCGCCCCTGGAGGACGCCGAGCGGGTCACGGCGCTGGACGAGATGCAGCTCATCTCGCTCACGCCGCAGATCCGGGGTGAGTTGGGCGTCGCGGCCGAGCAGGGCGCGGTGGTGGTGAAGGTGAGCGACGCCATCCAGGCGCAGCTCGACTTCCGCGAGGGCGACGTCATCGTGCGCATCAACGGCACCGCCATCACCAGCGCCCAGCAGGCCGCCAGCACCCTGGACGGGCTGGGGCCCGGTCGGGTGGAGATCATCCTCGAGCGCGGTGGCAGCTACGTGACCCACCGCTTCATCTGGCGGTGAGGCGCCCATGACCCAACCCGACCTGTCCCGCTACCGGCATCCGCTCACCGAGCGCTACGCGTCGCCGGAGATGCAGGCCGTCTTCTCGCCGGCCCGGCGCTACGGCACCTGGCGTCGGCTGTGGCTGGCGCTGGCCGAAGCGGAGCGGGAGCTGGGTCTGGACATTCCCGACGAAGCGCTGGACCAGATGCGCGGGGCCCTGGAGCGCCTGGATCTGGACAAGGCGGCGGAATACGAGCGCCGCTTCCGCCACGACGTCATGGCGCACGTGCACCTTTTCGGTGACGACGCACCGGCGGCCCGGGGCATCATCCACCTGGGCGCCACCAGCGCCTTCATCGGCGACAACACCGACCTCATCCTGCACCGCGAGGCGCTCTCGCTCATCCGGGATCGCCTGGTGCGCTCCGTCGCGGCGCTGGCGGACTTCGCCCACGAGCACCGCGAGCTGCCCACGCTGGCCTACACCCACTTCCAACCGGCGCAGCCCACCACGGTGGGCAAGCGCGCCACGCTGTGGATCCAGGATCTGCTCCTGGACGTGGAAGAGCTGGAATTCCGCCTCGACTCACTGCGCTTCCGTGGCGTGCGCGGGACCACGGGCACGCAGGCGTCGTTCCTGGAGCTCTTTCACGGGGATCACGAGCGGGTCGACCGGCTCGACGAGCTGGTGAGCGCCAAGATGGGCTTCGCCGACCAGTACGGGGTCAGCGGCCAGACCTACCCGCGCAAGGTGGATCAGGCGCTTCAGGCCACGCTGGCCGGCGCGGCGGCGTCCATCTCCAAGTTCGGCCACGATCTGCGCCTGCTGGCGCACCTGCGCGAGGTGGAGGAGCCCTTCGAGGCCGAGCAGATCGGTTCGTCGGCCATGCCGTACAAGCGCAACCCCATGCGGGCCGAGCGCATCTGCGCGCTGGCGCGCCACGTCATCACCCTGGCCCAGGACCCCGCCTTCACGGCGGCCACCCAGTGGCTGGAGCGCACCCTGGACGACTCGGCCAACCGCCGGCTGTCCATCCCCGATGCCTACCTCACGCTGGACGGCGCCCTGGTCCTCGTGGAGAACGTGGCCCGGGGACTGGTGGTGCACCCGGCCGTGGTGGCCCGGAACCTGGAGGAGCACCTGCCCTTCATGGCCACCGAGACGCTGCTCATGCACGCCACGGCGGCCGGGGGCGACCGCCAGGAGCTCCACGAGCGCATCCGCCGCCACGCGCACGCCGCCGCGGCGGAGATGAAAGCGGGCCGGCCGTCGGACCTGGTGGCTCGCATCGCCGGCGACAACGCGTTCGCCATGGACGCCGCGGCCATCGGAGGAGCTCATGGACGCCCGCCGCTTCGTGGGACGGGCGCCCGAGCAGGTGGACCGCTTCCTGGCCAGCCGGGTACGGCCCGTCCTCGATCGCCTGCAACCCGCTGCCGACGAACGTCTTGGGGAGCCCGAGGTCCGTGTCTGACACCGTGATCCGCACCGATCTCCCCCTTCCCCGCGTGCATGAGGGGAAGGTGCGCGACGTCTATGCCGTGGGCGACGACCGCCTGCTCATGGTGGCCAGCGACCGCGTGAGCGCCTTCGACGTCATCCTGCCCCAGCCGATTCCCCGCAAGGGCGAGGTGCTGACGCAGATCACCGGCTGGTGGCTCCAGCGCCTGGAGCGCGACGAGGGGGTGCGCCACCATCTGCTGGCCGTGGACTCCGATCACATCGTGGAGCTACACCCGGAGTTGGCCGCCAGCCGGCCCGGCTGGGAGCGTCGCGCCATGCTGGTGCGCCGTACCGAGCCCATCCTGGTGGAGTGCGTGGTACGGGGCTATCTGTCGGGCTCGGCGTGGCGCGAGTACCGGGTGTCGGGTACGCTGGCCGGAGAGCCGCTCCCTCAAGGGCTCCAGGAGAGCCAGCGCCTGCCCTCGCCGGTCTTCTCGCCGGCCACCAAGGCGCAGGAGGGGCACGACGAGAACATCACCTTCGCCGAGGTGGTGGACGTGGTGGGGGTGGAGCGCGCCACGCGCCTGCGCGAGTTGTCGCTCCGCATCTACGAGCACGGTAGAGCGACCTGCGCCGCCCGCGGTATCCTGTTGGCGGACACCAAGTTCGAGTTCGGCGTCAGGCCCGACGGCACACTCCTCCTCATCGACGAGGTCATGACGCCGGACTCCTCGCGCTTCTGGCCCGAGGCCGACTACATGGTGGGCCGCGGGCAGCCGTCGCTGGACAAGCAGCCCATCCGGGACTGGCTCGACGCGCTCCCCGACTGGGACAAGTCGCCGCCTCCGCCGGACCTGCCGCCCGAGGTGGTGGGCGCCGCCTCGGCGCGCTACCTGGAGGTCTTTCAACGCCTCACGGGACAAGCGCTGGACGCGTGGACCCCGCCCCGCTTCGAGGTGGCCGGCCCATGACGCCCCAGGGCCGCGACGACGACGTCGGCGGCGCCACCCCGGGCCGCCGGCGCCCGTCCCTCCAGCGTGGGGTCATCATCCTGCCCTCGGCCTTCACGCTGGGGAACCTGTTCTTCGGCGTCTACGCCATCGTGGCGGCCACCCGCGGCGATTTCGAATGGGCGGGCTGGTTCGTGGTCATCGCCGGCGTGCTGGACATGCTGGACGGTCGGGTGGCTCGCTTCACGCGCACGGGCACGCGCTTCGGCGCCGAGCTGGACTCGTTGGTGGACGCCATCTCCTTCGGCGTCGCGCCTGCGCTCATCATGTACGAGATCTTCTTCCACGATGCCTCGTGGAGCTGGACGCTCTCGTACGTCTACGTGGTGGCGGCCGTGGTGCGGCTGGCGCGCTTCAACATCGAGCAGGGCGGCGAGGCCAAGCGGGTCTTCCACGGTCTCCCCTCGCCCGCCGCGGGCATGACGCTGGCCAGCTACTACCCGTTCAGCCAGACGCCCTTCTATCAGACCTATCTGGCCGCCCTGCCCTGGCACCAGATCATGGCCATGGCCATGGTGCTGCTGGCGGTGCTCATGGTGAGCCACGTGCCCTACGCCAAGGTGCCCCGCATCGGCTTCCGCACGCGCAAGGGCCAGCTCACCACGCTGTGGATCCTGCTGCTGGTGGTGCTCGCCTTCACCGTGCCCCGCTACTACTTCTTCACCGCCCTGGTCCTGTACATGGCGTGGGGACTCCTGCGCTCCGTCCTCCTGGGCCTGCTGGATCGGCTCCCCGAGCGGGACCCGCTCCTGGACGAGGACGAAGACGAGGACGACGAGCTGCCCACCCGGGCCATGGACTACAGAGAATTGACCCCCTCCCGCCCCCGTCACGGGCCGAAGGCGGGATCCCACCACCCGGACCACCCGGAGACCGACGCGTGAGCCGTTTTCGCCTGGAGATTCGCGTGACCCCCCGCCCCGGCATCCTGGACCCCGAGGGCAAGGCCATCCACCACGCCCTGCACCAGCTCGGCTGGAGCGGCGTGGACGACGTGCGCGTAGGCAAGTCCATCCACCTGGAGATCGGCGCGGCCTCCGCCGCCGAGGCCCGGGCCGAAGCCGAGGCCATGTGCCGCAAGCTGCTGGCCAACCCGGTGACCGAGGACTTCGAGGTCTACCAGGTGGAGGAGGCGGCCGTATGAAGGTCGCCGTGGTCACCTTTCCCGGCTCCAACTGCGACTACGACCTCTACAAGGCCGTGCAGCAGGTAGGGGGCGAGCCCGAGTTCCGCTGGCACCGCGAGCGCGGCCTCGAGGGCATGGACGCGGTGCTGCTCCCCGGGGGATTCAGCTACGGCGACTATCTCCGCGCGGGGGCCATCGCCCGCTTCAGCCCGATCATGGACGACGTGGTGGCCTTCGCCGAGGCCGGGGGCCCGGTGCTGGGCATCTGCAACGGGTTCCAGATCCTGTGCGAGGCCGGCCTGCTGCCCGGCGCGCTCATCCGCAACGCCTCGCTCCGCTTTCAGAGCGAGGACGTGCGCATCCGGGTGGAGCGCACCGACACGCTCTTCACCCGCGACTACCAGCGCGGTCAGGTGCTGCGCATCCCCATCGCCCACGCCGAAGGCAACTACCGGGCCGACGACGAGACCCTGGCCATGCTGGAGGGCGAGGACCGCATCCTGTTCCGCTACGTGGACCGCGACGGGCGCCCCGCGCCCGAGGCCAACCCCAACGGCTCGGCCCACAACATCGCTGGCCTGCTCAACGAAGCCGGCAACGTCATGGGGATGATGCCTCACCCCGAGCGCGCCATGGAAGACATCCTGGGCTCCACCGACGGCCTGGGCGTCTTCACCTCGCTGGTGGCCAGCCTGGCCGCCGCCGCCGCCTGACCCTCGAACGCCGACGACCCACGACGTGAGCGCCGACACCACTACCGAGCGAAAGACGCTGACCCCCGCCGCCGTCCAGCCGCGTGACGGAGATCCCGTGGTAACCCCCGAGGTCGTGGCCGATCACGGACTGTCGCCCGAGGAGTACGAGCGCGTCCGCGCCCTCATGGGCAGGGATCCCACCTTCACCGAGCTCGGGATCTTCAGTGCCATGTGGTCCGAGCACTGCGGTTACAAGAACTCCAAGCGGGTGCTGAGGCTGCTGCCCACGGAAGCGCCCTGGGTGATCCAGGGTCCCGGCGAGAACGCCGGCGTCATCGACATCGGCGACGGCTACGCGCTGGCCTTCAAGATCGAGTCCCACAACCATCCCTCGGCGGTGGAGCCCTATCAGGGCGCGGCCACCGGGGTGGGCGGGATTCTGCGGGACATCTTCACCATGGGCGCCCGCCCCATCGCCGTGCTGGACTCGCTCCGTTTCGGCGACCTGGACACGCCCCGGGTGCGCTACCTTTTCGGCGGCGTGGTGAAGGGGGTGGGCGACTACGGCAATTGCGTGGGGATTCCCAACATCGGCGGCGAGGTGCAGTTCGACCGGGGCTACGAAGGCAATCCCATCGTCAACGCCATGTGCCTGGGGCTCATGAAGAAGGAGGAGCTCATCACCGGCGTGGCCGAGGGGGTGGGCAACACCCTCATGGCCGTGGGCGCCCGTACCGGCCGCGACGGCATCCACGGGGCCACCTTCGCCTCGGAGGAGCTCAGTGAGGATTCCGACGAGGCCAGTCGCCCGCAGGTGCAGGTGGGGGATCCCTTCACGGAGAAGCTGCTGCTGGAGGCCAGCCTGGAGCTCATCGCCAGCGGCCACATCGTGGGCATCCAGGACATGGGGGCCGCCGGCATCACGTCGTCGGCCTCGGAGATGGCCGGCCGGGCCGGCAACGGCGTGGAGATCGACACGGCGAAGGTGCCGGTGCGCGAACCCGGCATGACGCCCTACGAGATCCTGCTGTCCGAATCGCAGGAGCGCATGCTGGTGGTGGCCACGGTGGGCCACGAAGCCGAGGTGCGCCGCATTCTGGAGAAGTGGGAGCTCGAGGCCGAGGTCATCGGCCGGGTCACCGACGACGGCATGTTCCGCGTGCTGGAGAACGGCGTGCACCGTGGCCGAGATCCCCGCGCTGCCCCTCACCGACGGCTGCCCCACCTACGAGCGCGAGGGCATCGAGGCGCTTGAGATCGCCGAGCTCCGCGACCGGGAGCTGCCCGAGGCCGAGATGCCCGGGCGTGACCTGTCCGAGGCGCTGGTGACGCTCATGGGCTCGCCCAACCTGGCGTCGCGCCGCTGGATCTACCGGCAGTACGACTCCACGGTGCGCACCGGCACCGCGGTGCGGCCCGGCGGCGACGCCGGCGTGGTGCGCATCCGGGGGACTGAGCGGGCCGTGGCGGCCACCACCGACTGCAACGGCCGCTACGTCTACCTGGAGCCCCGCACCGGCGCCATGGCGGCAGTGGCCGAGGCCGCCCGCAACCTGGTGTGCGTGGGCGCGCTGCCCACGGCCATCACCAACAACCTCAATTTCGGCAACCCGCTCAAGCCGCACATCTACTACCAGTTCCGCGAGGCGGCGCTGGGCATGGCCGAGGCGTGCCGGCTCTTCGAGACCCCCGTGACCGGCGGCAACGTGTCGTTCTACAACGAGACCGACGGCCGGGCCATCTATCCCACGCCGGTCATCGGCATGGTGGGCGTGGTGGACGACGTGGCCCACCTCATGGGGCAGGCCTTCCGCCGGCCCGGCGACGCCATCGTGCTGCTGGGCGACAACACCAACGAGTTGGGCGGCTCCGAATACCTGTACGTCTTCCACGACCTGGTGGCCGGCCGGCCGCCTTCGGTGGACCTCATGGCCGAGCGCAGCCTGCAACAGGCCGTGCTGGCGCTCATCCAGAAGGACATGGTGGCGTCGGCACACGACTGCGCCGAGGGCGGCCTGGCGGTGGCGCTGGTGGAGAGCGCGCTGGGCGACGGCGAGCATCCACTGGGGCTGGACGTGACGCTGGAAGACGCCCTGCCCGCCGTGCCCCTGCTCTTCGGTGAGGCCCAGGGTCGCGTGGTGGTGTCCTGCGCCCCGGACCGGGTCGACGACGTGCTGGAAACGGCGCTGCGATACGGGGTGCCCGCCCGCCACGTCGGCACCGTGAAGAAGGCCGCCGAGGGAGTGCGCATCGCCGGCGGCGGCCACGAGGTGCGGGCCGAGGTGGCAGCGCTGCTGGCGGCGTGGCGCGACGGACTGCCGGCGCGCATGGACGCCGGCGCGGATGCGGGCGGCGCCGGAGGAGCGGGCTGATGTGCGGCGTCGTGGGGATCACGGGCATTCCCGACGCCGCCGAGCTGGCGTTCCTGGGACTGTACGCGCTCCAGCACAGGGGCCAGGAGTCGGCGGGCATCGTGGCCGTGGACGAGCGGGGCGACGCTCGGGCCCACAAGGGTCTCGGGCTGGTGGCCGACGTCTTCGGCGCCGAGCAGCTCAAGGCGCTGCCCGGCAGCACCGCCATCGGGCACGTGCGCTACTCCACGGCCGGTGGGGGCGGCGCGCGCAACGCCCAGCCCATCATGGTGCGCTACGCCGAGGGCGACCTGGCCATCGCCCACAACGGCAACCTCACCAACGCCCACGACCTGCGCTCCTGGCTGGTGCGCGAGGGCTCCATCTTCCAGTCCACGTCGGACTCGGAGGTCATCGTGCACCTGGTGGCGCGCTCCCGGCACGAGACCGTGGAGGCGCAGATCGACGATGCGCTGCTCCACCTCGAGGGCGCCTTCAGCCTGGTCATGTCGGTGGGCGAGACGCTCTATGCCGCCCGGGATCCCCGGGGATTCCGGCCCCTGGTGCTGGGCCGCAAGGGCGAGGGCCACGTGGTGGCCAGCGAGACCTGCGCCCTGGACATCCTGGGCGCCGAGTACGTGCGCGACATCGAGCCCGGTGAGGTGCTCCGCATCCGGGGACCCCGGGTGGAGCGACTGCGCTCGCTGCCGCCCGCCGATCAGCCGGCGCCATGCATTTTCGAGCTGGTCTACTTCGCCCGCCCCGACTCGCGCCTGTGGGGAGTGAGCGTGGACCGGGCCCGGCGGGCCTTCGGGCGCCAGCTCGCCCGGGAGCACGCGGTGGAGGCCGACTGCGTCATCGCCGTGCCCGACTCGGCCAACTCGGCGGCGCTGGGCTTCGCCGAAGAGAGCGGGATCCCCTTCGAGCTCGGGCTGCTCCGCAACCACTACGTGGGCCGCACCTTCATCAAGCCCAGCCAGGCCGACCGTGACTTCGGGGCCCGCATGAAGTACAACCCGGTGAAGGAAGTGCTGGAAGGCAACCGGGTCGTGGTGGTGGACGACTCGCTGGTGCGGGGCACCACGTCGCGCAGCCTGGTCAAGTTCCTGCGCGACGCAGGCGCCACCGCGGTGCACTTCCGCATCGCCTCGCCTCCCGTGCGCTTTCCCTGCTTCTACGGCATCGACATGCCGAGCAAGGAAGAGCTCATCGGCTCCCAGATGAGCGTGGACGAGATCCGCGCCGAGCTGGGCGTGGACTCGCTGGGCTACCTGTCGCTGGAGGGCATGGAGGGCGCCGTGGAGGAGCGCGGTCCCTTCTGCAACGCCTGTTTCTCGGGCAACTACCGGGCCCCGCTGGTAGACGTCGAGAAGGGCTACGTGCCCGGCAACGCCCCGGTGGGCTGCTGAGGAGCGGGAAGCGATCGTGGCAGAGGTCACCCGCGAGCGCGTGAGGGCGCTCCCCAAAGCCGAGCTGCACGTGCACCTGGACGGCAGCCTGCGCCCCGGCACCATGCTGGAGTTGGCGGACCCGGCCGGTGTGGTTCTGCCGGCCGACACTCCCGAGGGGCTGGCCGCGGCGCTCCGGGCCGACGAGGCCACCAGTCTGGTGGACTACCTGAAGGTCTTCGAGCTCACGCTGTCGGTGCTCCAGACGGCCGATGCCCTGGAAAGGGTGGCCTACGAGCTGGTCGAGGACCACGCCGCCGAGGGCGTCACGGTGGTGGAGGTGCGCTTCAGCCCGGTCCTGAACGTGAAGGCCGGCCTCAGCCTGGACGCCGTCCTGGAGGCCGTGACCGCCGGGCTGGAGCGGGGGCGCCGCGATTTCGAGATCCTGCCGTCGGTCATCGTGTGCGCCCTCCGGCACCTGGACCCGGCCGTCTCCATCCGCCTGGCCGAGCTGGCGATCCGTTGGCGGGAGCGGGGCGTGGTGGCGCTGGACCTGGCCGCCGGTGAGGCCGGCAATCCGGCCCGCAGCCACTCGGCGGCCTTTCGCCTGGCCACCAAGGGCGGCCTGGGCCGCACCGTGCACGCCGGCGAGGCCTGGGGACCGGACTCCATCCGTCAGGCGTTGGTGGACGGCTGGGCCGAGCGCATCGGCCACGGCACCCGCCTCTACGAGGATCCCGAGCTGGAGGCCTACATCCGGGACCACCGCATCCCCCTGGAGGTGTGCCTCACCAGCAACGTCCAGACCGGCGCGGCCCCCAGCCTGGCCGAGCACCCCGCCCGTCGCTACTTCGACCTGGACATCCCCCTCACCTTCTGCACCGACAACCGCCTCGTGTCGGGCACCACCGTGACCGACGAATACATGAAAGCCCACGAGCACCTGGGCTTCACCTGGGACGAGCTGGTGAAGGTGGCGCGCATGGGCTTCGAGTCGGCGTTTCTGCCGTGGGACGTGAAGAGGGAGTTGGTGGGTTAGCACGGCCCCCCCTTGCCGTTCCGCGATCTCGGCGTAAGCTACGCGACGGAGGTAACCCGCCAGCCCTCCGCACAAACGAGGTCGCATGTCGTCCCACAGGTTCCGGTTTTCCCTGCTCGGGATGCCGCGGGTGGTCGGAGTCACCGACGGTGAGTCCGTCGAGCTCCCCCTCGGCAAACCCCTCGCTGCCCTTGCGTACGTAACCCTCGCGGAAGGCCCGGTCACTCGCGAGGATCTGGCCAATCTCCTGTGGCCATCCAGTCCCCTGGATCGCGGGCGGGCGTCCGTGCGCCAGGCGATCTGGCTGCTGCGCAAGCAGATCCATCCCGACGTGCTCATCGACACCGAGGGCCGCCTGGCGGTCGCGCCTGGAGTGCTGACGCACGATCTCGTCGAGCTGGGAGAGCTCATCAGCCGTGGTAAGCTCGATGCGGCGTGGTCTCTATGGAATGGCGGGCCCCTGCGCGGCCTCGCCGTCTCCGACGCTCCCGCGTGGGAGACGTGGGCGGACGAGCTCCGTACGCGCTGGGAGCGCCGCTTCGGTGAAGCCCTTGAAACGGCCGCCGCGGGCCTGCCCCCGGAGGAGCGACTCACCTGGTTGGACCGGGCCCTGGAGGTGCGGCCCTTTCGCCAGACCGTCCATACCTCGCGCGTGCGCACCCTCATCGAGCTGAGGCGCGAGGAAGCTGCGGAGGAGGCCCTGCACAGACTCCGCTCGGTGGTGGACGAGCCTGATCCGGAGCTCGTGCGCGAGTTGGAAGAGGCCCTCAGGGGCCTCAAGCGACATATCGTCGACGCGGCCACCGACCGCCTGGTCCCCGAATTCGTGGGCCGGTCCGAGGAATTGGCCGAGCTGGGCACCCTCTGGCAGTCGGTGCTCTCTGCTCGACCCCGGATGGTCGCCATCATGGGGCCGGCGGGAATCGGTAAGTCCCGCCTCGCCGCCGAACTCTTGCGACGTGCCAGTCTCGATGGAGCCGTGGTGGCCGACGCTGCGGGTCTGGACGTGGAACGGGCCCTCGAGCTCGGCGTCCTGGCCACGCTGGTCCGTGATCTCCTGACCCTCCCCGGGGCGGCTGGGATCAGTGCCGGCTCGATCGAGGCTCTCCACACGCTCCTGCCGTCGGAACGGCGACAGGGGACCCCACTCCACCCTGCGACGCCAGCGGCGCTCTCGGACGCGCTATTGGACCTTCTGGAGGCCGTCTCGCACGAGGCCCCGCTCGTGCTCCTGGTGGAGGATGTCCATTGGGTCGACCCCGCCTCCCGCACGCTGCTGCTCAGGGCCCTCCGGACCCTTCGAGGCGCGCGGGTCCTGATCGTGTGGACCTGCCGTACGGAGGAAGGTGATGCCTCCACGCTCCACACCATCGAGGGCCTGGAGCGCACGCATCGGGCTGCTGTTCTTCACCTCTCACCGCTCTCGTTGGCCGAGGTGCGTGAGATGGTCACCCTCATGGTGGACAGCTCTTCGGCGGACAGCATCGAGCGGCTCGCACGGGCGCTCCACGACACGTCGAACGGCAACCCGCTCCACGCCGTTGAATTGCTGCAGGGCCTCAGGGAGGAGGGGGTCTTCGTTCAAGAGCCCGGCCATGGGTGGCTGCTGGTCGAGGAACGGATACCGGCAGCGCTGCAGCTGCCTCCGTCGGTGCGCCAGGCGCTGGAGAGGCGACTGGCGCACCTGTCACCCGAAGCGTTCACTCTCGCCCGCGAGTTGGCCAGCCACGACCGGCCTCAGGCGCCAAGGACGCTCATGGCGTCCTCAGAGCTGTCTCCGGCGCGCGAGGCAGACGCGCTCCACGAACTGCTACAACGCAATGTCGTCCACTGGACGCGAGACGATCGGCTGGACTTCGCGCACTCGGCGATCCGCGAGGCGGTGGGACCGCCGGCGTCGGTCACGAGCCCCAAGCGGCGATGGTTGGCCTACGCCCTCGCGACCGCTGCGGTGCTCGTCATTGCCTTGGTGACCCAGGCCAACCACAAGAGCGACGCCCCCCCGCCCTTCGGCGGTGGGACGATATGGGTCGTCTCGGGCCGCACGTTGCACGGGTACCAGGTGTCACCAGGGACGCCGGTGTCTCTGCACGAGTTGGATTCGATCTCGCTGCCGGCTGGCTTCCAGGGCGGACACGCACCCCGACAGGGCCCGGACGGAAGCCGATGGGTCCCTGGCTACACAGATCTCGATCCGGTAGAAGCTCCAGACGCCGCGATTCTGCGGAACGGCCGCATACGCAAGGTCTTCTCTTCTGACGGCGACGACGCAGTGCGGGCATTCGAGCCGAATCTACAGGCGGCCGTGCTCTCGGTGCAGGCCCCAGACACCGGCCGGTATCACCAGACCGTGGCGCGCCTGAACCTTCGCACGGGCGAGGTCACCACCATCGCCACCGCCGAGCCGAGCATAACTGCGTCGGAGTGGGCTTGGGATGGTTCTCTGATTCTCGCGAAGATCGACGCCGCCTGGGACACGCTCGTGGTCCTCCGGCCCGACGGACGACGTATCGCCTCCAAAGCGTCTCTGGACCCGGACATCTCGACCCCGACGCTGTGCGCGTCGCGTGGCGTCCTGGCAGCATCTCTGCCGCGCGGAGGTCTGAGCCACTCCTGGTACTGGAACCTGGCCACCGATGAGGTCGTGAACGTGCGGTCTCCGACGGCGATGAAGGGCACGATGGTGTGCTCTCCCGACGGCTCGGCCGTGGCCTACCTCGTGGATGGACCTGACGGAGACCAACTGGAGATCAAGGAGTTGCAGGGAGCCATCGTGACGACCCTGGACCTTCCGTTCCCGGCCATGCGCGTGCTCTGGAGCCCTGATCCGGCACCGGCACCGGCACGGGTCGTCGTGCAAACGACGGACACGGTGCTGGCGCGCGGTGCGCGCACCCGAATTGCAGCGCGAGTGCTGGACGCGGACGGGCGCGACATGGATCTGCCCGTGGAATGGAGCTCCAATGATCCGGCCATTGCATCGGTGGCGGGGGAAGGCCAGATCTGGGCCAACCGCGCCGGCACGACCGTGCTGCGGGGCGCGGTCTATGGGTGGATCCGGGACTCGGTGCGAATCAGGGTCACCGACAATGGAACCTCGCGCTCGATCCTCCTCTCGGACTCTTTCCCGACGCTGGACGAGTCACGCTGGCAGATCCTGGGCTATCCAGCCCCTCAGGTAGTCACCGACGAGACCGACCGCCCCGCCCTGGACATGCGCGGTGATGGACGCTCCGCCGACGGCATCGTCTCGATGCGGGACTTCGCCCTCGGGCAAGGCGCGACCCTGGAAGCCAACTTTCGCCTGCCCCTTTATCGCGTGGACCGCGAGTCCATCGCCGTCTGTTTGTTGCAGGCCGAACCGGGCTCGCAACCCGAGATCTTCGGTACCTGGGAGCGCACGGAGCAGTGGTGCGCGGGGTGGCCCGCCAGGGAACTGGCCGACTTCGATCCCGATCTGGTGATGCTGCACGAGTTCGGCACCGACTTGGGTCCGGTCGATGCCGGAGCCTTCCTGAATCAGGACGACTGGAATCGCTTCGCGCTGCAGATGCGGCCCGACGGGCGCGTGAGCCTGTTCGTGAACGACCGCTTTCTGGTGTCCCACCCGGTGCGGGCCGACAATTCAGCCGACACCCGCTGGCGGGTGCTCATCGTGGACCGCGCCGCCGACACGCGCCTCTTCCTGCGCGACGTGACCCTGTGGAACGAGGCGCGTTATCCGGTCCCGGACGTGGGGATCGCGCCGGAGGCAGCTCCGCACGCCGACGACGACGGTCAGCCAGGGGGAGAACCGCGGCAGCCCTGACCAAGCCCCCCCTAGAACGCCTCCGACCCCACCTGACAGGGCAACCTGGGATCGTCGGTGGTGCGCACCGCCCAGCGGCCGTCCACGGCCACGCGCAGGGTGATGTCGCCGTGCTGTGGGGTGCAGAAGAGCTCCACGCCCACATGTGCCTCGAGAAGGGCCAGGGTGCTGCCGTGGGGATGCGTGGTGCCGTTGGCGCTGATGAGAGCGGCTTCGGGCGTCACCTGGGCGAGCCAGCCCTCGCTGGTAGCGTCGGAGGAGCCGTGGTGGCCCACCTTGAGGACGTCCACATCGACCAACGCCGGATACTGGTTTCCGAAGCGGGCGTTGGCCTCCATCTCGGCGTCGCCGGTGCTCAGCAGGCTGAAGGAGCCCAGATCCAGCCGCACCGCCAGCGAGCCGTCGTTCAGCTCCTGACCGTCGTCGGTGTCGTTGGCCAGGTACGTCGTGAGCGGCGGTAGCACCGTCACCTCGACCCCGCCCACCGGTCCCGCATCGAGCACGCTGCTCACCAACTCCACGTCCAGCGCCCGGTCGGCGTCGGACAGGAATCGCTGCCAGGTCACGTTGGTGCGGGTCTGGCCGTTGTAGAGGAGCCGGCGCACCACGATCCCGCTCTCCAGGATCGGGATGGCGCCCCCGAAGTGATCGTAGTGGGCGTGGGTCACCACCAGGAGGTCCAGGGTGTCGACCCCGGCCGCTTCGAGCGCCTGGAGCGCCCTCGGTCCGTCGCCGGCGTCCACCAGGCCGTACCACGGCCACACCCCTGACGAATCGGCCACCAGGAGCGCATCGCCCCCACCCCCCTCGGCGTCGGGACCCAGGTCCAGCAGGGTCAGCGTGAGCACGGCGTCGGACACCGTGCGCTCCGTCGAAGGCGGCGTGTCGCGCAAGGTGTCCGGGCCCACCGGCGTGGTGTCGTCGCTGGACGCGCACGCCGTGGCGATGAGCGTCGTAGCCAAGGCCATGGCCACGAGGGCGGCGCGTCTCGGGAGCCGGGTCGGGAGCTGTCGTCTCATACCGGGACGCTCGCCAAAGCCACCGGGCGGATCAAGGGCTCGTGGGGACACCCGGAAACGGCGAAGCCCCCGCCCCGCACGAGGCGGGACGGGGGCCAGACTTCGCCGTCAGGCGACGGGCTCAGAAGATAACCTGGAAGCCCAGATTCACCGTACGCGGGAAGCCCATGAAGATCTCGGCATCGTCCGCGTTGTGGTCGCCGTCGAAGCCGTTGAAGGACGAATTGTCCGTGGCGTCCTGAACGTACTCGGAGTCGAACAGGTTGTAGACGTTGGCGAAGAGCCGCACGTCACCGCCGTTCCACGTCCGGATCAGGTTGTTCAGCCGATACGAGGCGTGGGCCTCGAAAACGCTGTAGCCCGGAGCCTTCCAGGACTGCTTGCCGGCCTCGTCCTCACTGGTCCGATCGAAGGGCTCGAAGTCGGCGTAGTTCTTGGCGTAGCTCTTACCCACGAGCTGGATATTGAGCCCGGCTATGGGGAAGACCGACGCCGAATAGGCCACCTGCATCTGCGGCGCATCACCCACGTAGAGGCCATCGAGATAGAAATCGTAGGTCTCGACGTCGCCGCTGCCCTCGTCGGGCCGGTAGGTGCCGGTGACGTCGTTCAGGTACTTCCAGTCGCCGATGGAACCCGCCAGGTCGAAGCGCAGCAGGTCGCTGGGCTGGAAGGCCGCCGTGGCCTCGATGCCCATGTGGCGGGCATCCACGCCCAGCAGGTTCACGAGGCCGTCCTGGCCCGTGCCCTGGAGGTTCCGGATGAAGAGGTTGTAGGTCCGGTCCTTCCAGGTCGTGTGGTACACGTTGGCGTCGAACGACCACATGCGGTCGAGGGAGCGGTACTTCACGCCCGCCTCGAACGACAGGAAGGTCTCGTTCTTCGGATCCGGATTCTTGACGCCGGCGCCGTCGTCGATGACGCCGTCGAAGATCGGCACCTTGGACACCCAGCCCGCGTTGCCGAACAGCGACCACTCCTGGGTCACGTTCCGCACCACGCCACCCTTGATCTGGTAGCCGGTCAGCGCGCCGCTCTTGAGCTTGAGCGTCTGGCTGGCGTTGTCGGGATCCTGCTTGAAGAAGTCCTCGAAGTTGTACGAGATGGCCGACACGCCACCCATGGCGTACACGGAGCCGTTCTCGGTCGACTTCTCGGCCTGGGCGTATCCGCCGATCCAGTTGACCTTGTTGCGGTTGTAGTAGTCGACCTTGTCGCCGAGCTTCGCCTGGATCTCACCGGTGAACGCGTTGGCGTCGTCCAGGAAGTAGGAGCCGCCCAACAGATCACGGACCTCGCGGTAGTGATCGATGGCCGCGGTGCGCCAGTCCAGGCCCACCTCGCCGGTGATCCCGGAGTCGAAGTCCTTGCGGAGCTTCGAGATGGCGCCGATGGTCCACTGCTTGTTCACCGAGTTGCGCAGGATGCCCCGCGAACCGGTGGCGTTGGTCTCGTTGCGATCGATGGTCGCGTTCCAATCGGCGAAGCGCTGGGTGTAGGTGTAGTCCCAGGCTACCGATCCCAGGGTGCCTGTCCCGCCGCCGGAGCCGCCGGAATAGTAGGCCACCGTGGACAGGGTGAGCCCGTTGCCCAGGTACGAGTACCAGTTGAGGTTGACCTGGGGCTTGTGGTAGTAGTTCTCCCGCTCGTTGATGAAGTCCGCGGAATGCCGGTCGAAGGTGCCGGTCTTGGGCCCGGTGCTGGCGTACTGCTCGCCCGTGTAGGACGAACTCACCGTCCCGTAGTTCGGGTTCCAGTCCTTGCCCGCCTCGGGGAACTCGCTGAGCGCCGCAGGATCATAGCCGTCGAGGCCCGCTGCGAACTCATGGCTGTAGGTCGCGGCGTTCAGCGCGTAGAGCCGCTGCCCGTGGCGCGTGGGCGCGCCCAGCGCGTAGAGCTCCAGGCGGTTGCGCGCGTTGAGCTGGTACGACGAGGCGATATAGTAGGCCAGCCCCTCGGTCCAGAGCCCATCGACAATGCCGTCGCCCGTCTTGCGGACGAAGGCACCGGTCAGGGCGAACTTGCCCTGCTCGCCCGTGGATCCCGTCGCGGTCGTCTTGAAGAAGCTGCCCGAGCCGAACTCCTGCTTGACCTGGACACCGGGGTCGTTGGCCGTGGGATCGGTGATGACGTTGAGCGTGCCACCGATGGAAGGCGTGGCCAGGTTCACGGCGCTCAGACCGCGCTGGAGCTGGATGCTGGTGGTGGCGTCGCCGACGCCGTCCCAGTTGGACCAGTAGACCCAGCCGTTCTCCATGTCGTTCACGGGCACGCCGTTGATCATCACGGCGGTATTCCGCTGGCTGAAGCCACGCACGTTGATGCGCGCGTCACCGGCGCCTCCACCTTCGACGGTGGAATACACGGAGGGCGTAACATTCAGGATCAGGGGCATGTCCCGTGATCCCAAGCTGGTTCTGGATCTGGACCTTGCCCACGTCGGTGTAGGCCACCGGCGTCCTGCGCTCTTCGGCCCGTGACGCGAACACCTCGATGCCTCCCAACGAGACCGCCTCGCTGGTGAGCTCGAAGTCCAGCGTAGTGGTCTGCCCGGCCGTGACGCGCACCCCGGTCTGGCGACCCGTCGCGTACCCGATACTCTGGGCCTGCACGTCGTAGGTGCCCGCGCGGACGGGCACACTGAAGCGGCCGTCCGTGCCCGACAGCGAGCCGAACTGGGAGCCCGACGCCAGGTCTGTCACAACGACCTGCACGCCGCTGAGCGGCTGCCCTTCGCTGGTTACGCGCCCGGCCACCGTGCCGGTCTGCGCAAGCGAAGGAGCGGCGCCCAGAGCCAGAAAGGCCACGAGCGCGGTGAGAGTTCGAACGATCTTCATAGTCGACCTTCCCTCCGTGGTCAGAGAGAGACGGAATGAGGGCTTAAGCGAAGCCTCCTTCAGCCCGGAAGTTGCCCGGACACGGTAAGGATAAGGACTTCCTGTAACAGCGCCAATGGCTATCGGTAACGGTGTGGGGGATTGGCGCATGGCACGGGGCCTCCGCACCTTCTGAGCCACCCTTGCGGCGCCACCGCCGAGCGTGCGCGGCACGAACGCACCACCTGAATGCGCGAACCCCCGCCCGGCTTGCGCCGGACGGGGGCCGCGTTTCCAGCTACCCGACCGAGGTCGGGCTCAGCTACGGGTCATCAGTTGGTCGTACCATCCCAGATGAGGCCGTGTCCGGCCTTGGAACCCGTGAGCTTCAGGACGAAGAAGTAGCTGCCCACAGTACCGTTCGTGAGCGCTTCGTCGTTGATGTCGGTCGGGAGCGGACCGACGTACGTGTACTCGTACGCCCGACCGAAGGCACCCGTACCGGTGTCGCTGACCACCAGGCTCCAGTTGGAGCTGTCACCGGTGTCGAGCAGGATCGCCCGGCCCGCGGTGTCGAGGTAGTACATCGCAACGTTGTTGAAGTCGACGTTCGGCACGAAGGTGGCCGTCGTCCCCTTCAGGACAATCATCGGACGGCTGTTCGAATCCAGCAGGAACAGCCAGCCGAACTCGTCGTCAATGGTGCCCAGCGTGTTGTCGGCACCATCCGGATCCGCACCCTGCGTGCCGATACCCGGCACGATGCCGTCCTCGAAGCTACCCGAGGTGAACGGCGCGGCACCACCGTCCGCCGCAAGGCAGGTCGGCAGGCTCGTGGGCACGAAGGTGTTGAACTGCGTGTTGACCTGGCCGTAGTTGTGGCCGTAGTCCCACGACCGCCAACGCGGACCGCGAGGACGCTGCACCGTGCCGGCCCCGTCACTACCCACTTCGTCGAAGCGGAGCAGGCAGCCCAGGAACTGGGTGTTGGCGCTCAGGTTCGCACCGCGAACGATGCTGGCCGAGCCCCACGGCGCATGGCTGATGTTGACCATGGGAAGCTGCAGGGACTGACCAACGTAGGCGTTGGCGTCCACGTCAGCACCGGGTCCACCGGGCATGCCGGCGGCCGGATCGACGTACTCCTGCAGCGTCGTGATGCCGTTGAAGTCGAACGAGAAGTCCGTCTTCCGCAGGTCGGCCTGATCGAAGACCTCACCGTTGAAGGTGTAGGTCTGCAGCGGATCGAAGGTCACGACCGTGGGCATCTGGACGTTACCGACATCGGGACCGTCGTGGTCCGCGATGTTCTCGTCCACCGGCGAAACGTCCGTCGGGTTACCGGCACGGTCCCAGCTCGTGAACATCTGAGTCCGGTATCCGTCCGCTCCCATGGGAGCGTCCACCGTCGCCACGTAGGCGTGGAAGTCCGGCTCCGTCGGGTACGCCGCCAGATCACTCATGAAGTCGTCCACGCCAGCGGCCGGAATGGCCACCATGCCTTCACCGTCGAAGGTGAAGGGCAGGACGGTCGTCGCTCCACCCGGAGCCACGGCCTGGAGCTTGTAGCCCCAACGATGAGTGGTGGTGCTGAAGCAGCTCAGCTCACCCGCACCCTCATCGCAGCCCTGCTCGTAGTCGTCGACCACGACGCCCGCGACACCGGAGAACCCGTTGCCACGATCGGTCGTGTAACCAGCGGCCGCGCCAGGCGCCTTGCCACCGAGCACGAAGGTCTGCTGACCGTAGTCCACATCCTCCGTACCACCGTTGGCCAGATCCTGAACCACGTGCTGGTCATCGTCGTACGAATCCCACTTGGTTCCACCCACGGGCACTGTGTCGGCCGCGTTGGAGGGATCCTCTGCACGAGGCCCGTGACGTCCGAATAGATCGGGCCCTTACCGTCCACACCCAGCAGCAGGTAGTTGGCCGCGTTGGTATGTTACCGAAGAGGTCCCAGTGACGGGCCGTCATGGCGTAGTCCAACTCGGTGTCCGAGAAGGGCGTGCCAGGCGCAGAACCCGCGTCGATGAGGCCGGGGGAATCCGTCTCCTCGGGGAGATCGGCACCGACCATCGTCAGACCCATCGCATCGGCGCCCGAGATGATGGTGGACACCGTAGACAGCGTGTTGTCAGGACCGTTGACGTACAGGAGGTTCGGCACGCCGGACGGCAGACCGATTCCCATGAGCGTCGTGCCGGCCAGACCGGCCAGGGTGCTTCCACCCGGCCAGGCCGCACCGTTCTTGTCGATGCCCGGATAGACGTTCGGGTTGTCCGACCCCGGATCGTCCACCAGACCGCCGATGTTGTCGGTCCAGTTGACCCAGCCCAGGTTGAGGCAGCAGGCACAGGAGGACACGTCGGACCGCCGATGCCGGTGCGGCTGAACCCGGAGATACCTCGGTGGAATTGTTGGCCGGGTGCGGGCAGGTTGGAGGCGATCCATCATACCGGCCACCGGACCCTCGTTGTCCACGCGCAGCACGTCGTTGATGACGGCCGTGCCGGACTGCAGGTCGGTACCGAAGAGGGTGATCGCCTTCACGTTGGCCAGCGTCGGGCCGAACTGCCCGAACTGGGTCTTCGTCACCAGGGCGACGTTGCGCGCACCGATGCTGCCGGTGTTCAGCCCCGCGATGGAGGCGTAGCAGGTCGCGCCGTTGGTGGCGGTCGTTCCACCGTTCTCACAGAAGGAGAAGGTGAAGGTGTTGTTGGCGTTGTTCGGAGCGGTCAGCTCCGTGCCGCCGAAGCCCATGTCCGCGCCGCTGACGAAACCGTCGAACATGAAGGCGGCACGCTGCAGGACCGGAGCGTTCGGATCGTACGGCGCCGAGTAGATGATCGGGTACACCGTGACGTGGATGTCACCAGACAGCCAGCGCAGACCGCTGGAGGCGCTGATGATGAAGTTCGGGAACGGATCGCCGCTCACCGGATCCACCCAGTCGGTGTTGTCCGCGATCACGCCGAGGTTCACCGCGTCCATGTTGATGGTCGTGGCCTCGACGATAGCGTCGAACGTCTCTTCGAACTCGGTCACCGTCACACGCCCGATGATCTCCCAGTTGCCGTTCGTGAACAGCGGATGGTAGGGGCGCATCGGATCGGCGGCGATCGCCTCGAACTCGTCCGAAGTCGAGTTGTACATCTTGATCGAGGACGAGCCGTCCCGCATCCGGATCAGATCGGAGTTCCAGGAGAACGTCACGTCGATGGCATCGTCCGCGTTGCCGGCGGCCAGCGGCGCGCCCTGCGCGAAGGTCTGACGACCGACGCGGAACATGTCACCAGTGTCCACGTCACGCACCAGCAACTCGATGGACTCCACCGCGTTGTCGTTGGGACGGACGTTCACCGTGATGTCGACACGACCCATGATCGAATCGGGATCGACGATGGCGCCACCAGAGGTGATGTTCTCGATGACGATCTCCGGCTCCACCAGCTCCTTCTCACCGGTGAAGTTCACCTGAGCGGACTGGCCCGTATTGAGCTGGACCTGCTGCTCGGTGATGTCGAAGCCCTCCGGCGGGTTGGTCAGGGTCACCGTGTAGGTGCCCGACCGCAGGCCGGTGAACTGGACCTGACCGTTGGCGTTGGTGCCGAGGGTCTGATCGACGCCCATGCCCGTGAGCTGGACGCTGGTTGCGATGCCCTCGCCGCCGTTGCGCGTCACCGACACCAGAACCGAGGCGGTGCGCACGTACTGGCCGTTGAAGTCGGCCTGGGCGACCTGACCGTCGGTGGTGATGCCGACCGACTGGGTCGTCTGAGAGAAGACCACGTCCGCGGGGACCGCGGACAGGGTCACAGAATAGTTGCCCTCCAGCACGTTGCTGAAGGAGTAGCTTCCGTCGGCTCCGGAGGTGGTCGACTGCGCCGACGCACCTGCCAGAGCCACCGTGACACCGGCGAGACCGGTGCCCTCAACGGAAACAGTACCCGAGACGGTGCCTACCGCAGGCGGCGTCTCCGTCGGGCCCACGCTGTTGTTACCCTCGTCGCAGGCCGCGACGGGGATGGTGAGAACCAGCGCGGCGATGAGTAGCTTGTGGAGCTTTCTCATGCTGCTGCGTCCAGGTGTGGATGAGAGTGATTGCCCGGTCCGGGTCGGGAACTCGGCCCCGGGCTGCGCCGAGAAGGCGCACTAAACCGTACGGAGGAACCGCAATCACCGTGCCATTCCGGAGGGTCTCCGGAACTCACTGAGACGGCAAGAACTTAGAAGGACACGCCAGACCTCCGAAATCCCTCGGATTTCTGAATTTCGATCAGAAATCTGACCCTTCGCGGTCCTTTGGGGGCGAGCGGCGCTCAATCCCCGTCCCGCAAGGCTTCTCGGGCTCTTTCCACAAGGTTCGCGGACCCCAGATAGAGGGGCGTGCGCTGGTGGAGCTCGCTGGGCTCCACGTCGAGGATGTCCACATGTCCGTTGCACGCGGCACCTCCGGCCTGGTGGAAGATCATGGCCATGGGCGCCGCTTCGTAGAGGAGCCGTAGCTTTCCGCGAGGATTCCGGGAATCTGCCGGATACATGAACAGCCCCCCCTTGAGGAGCGTGCGATGGGCGTCCGCCACCAGGGAGCCGATGTAGCGCGAGGAGAAGCTCTCGCTCTTGAACCCGTCCACCAGCGACCGCTGACCCGCCGACCAGCGGGCGTAGTAGGCCTCGTTGACGGAGTAGCTCATGGCCGGGGGCTCGGGAATGCGGATGATCGGGGTGGCTCAGGAGGAACTCGCCGATGGAGGGGTCCAGCGTGAAGCCGTGCACGCCGACGCCGCTGGTGTAGACGAGCATCGTAGAGGACCCGTAGACGACATAGCCGGCGGCGAGCTGGCGCCGGCCGGGCTGGAGGCAGTCCTCCAGACAGCCGCGCTCGCCGGCTGGAGATCTTGCGATGGACCGAGAAGATGGTCCCGATGGAGACGTTCACGTCGATGTTCGAGGAACCGTCCAGCGGGTCGAACAACAGCGCGTAGTCCCCGGTCGGAAAGCGCTCGGGGATGTCCAGGACGTCGGGGTGCTCCTCGGAGGCCATGCAGCACAGGTTTCCCGTATGGTCCATGGCGTTGAAGATCACGGCGTCGGCGAACACGTCGAGCTTCTGGACCGACTCCCCGTGCACGTTGGTATCGCCGGTGCGTCCCAGCACGTCCACGAGCCCGGCCTTGCTCACCTCTCTGGAGATCACCTTGGCGGCGAGGGCGATGTCCATGAGGATGTTGGTGAACGCCCCCGTGGCCTCGGGATGGCGGCGCTCCTCCTCCACGATGTGGCGGGCGAGGGTGACGACGCTGGTCTCAGGCATGGCGGATCCGACGCTGGGTGGTGAGGAGGGCCGGGAGGGCATCCTGGTTCCGGCCAAGTAACCGCCCCGGGCCGCGCACGTCAATCGCCGGACGGGCGGTCGCCGTGCACCTCCCAGCGCCCCGACGGCTCGACCCGCACGTGGACCGATCCCGCGCGGTCGGTCCGGTACACGCGAACCCCGTTGTCACGCAGCCTCCGGAGGACGGCCGGCGAGGGATGCCCGAAGCGGTTGTAGCGGCCCACCGAGATCACGGCCACCTCGGGCTGCGTGGCAGCCAGCAGGGCCGCCCCGGTCGAGGTCCGGCTCCCGTGGTGGCCCACCTTGAGGAGATCCACGACACCGGTCAGGGGTGCGAACTCCGCCTCGGCTGCCAGGGGGGCGTCGCCGGTGAGGAGGGCCCGGAAGCCGTGCCACGACACGCGGAGCACCACGGAGCGGTCGTTGGGTGACTGCGCGGCGTCCGCCGCATCCGGCGGTACCGGGCCCGGATGCAGCACCGCCACCTCGACCCCGTCCAGGACGAGCCGGTCCCCCCGGACGAGGATCCGCCAGCGAGCCGGCTCCTCGGCCGCGGCCTCCAGGACCTCCAGGTAGGGCCCGGAGCCCCGCGCGGTGCCCGGATCGCCGATCTCGGGCACCTGGAACGCGTCGAGGATCTCGGCGGCCCCGCCCAGGTGATCCAGGTCCGGGTGGGTCAGCACCAGGAGGGCCACCCGGGACACACCCAGCCGGCGCAGCTCCCGAACGACCCGGTCGCCCGGATCCGGACCCGTGTCCACGAGGAGCCATCGCCCCCCGGGCGTGCGCAGCGCGATGGCGTCCCCCTGCCCCACGTCCAGGATGTGGAGCTCCATGGATCCGTCGCGGATCGCCGCATCCGCCAGCGGCGCCACCACCAGCGCGGCGGCGCAGCCGGCGGCCACCGCCGCCACCCGCACCGGCCGGCCCACTCCCCGGGCGGACCGCAGCAGTAGCCAGGCCAGCGTGGCTCCCACGCTGGCGGCCAGGACCTGCGGCCGGGTGACGGGCACGGCGGCCCACCGGAACGACGCCAGCACGAACACGACCCAGCGGGCCGCGGCCAACAGCGCGCCCGCCCCGGCGGCGGGAAGCGCCGCGGCGGCACTACCGGTGAGTCCCAGGGCCACGACCAGCAGGAGGCCGGGCAGCGCGGCGGCGACCAGCGGTCCGGCCAGGAGCGTCGCGGGGATCCCCACCAGCGACACGGCCTCGAAATGCCAGGCCACCAGGGGAAGCGTGAAGGCGGTCGCCGCGGCCGACGCCGCCACGCCCTCCACCACCACGGACGGGATCCCCCTGAGCCACCGGAGCCCGGAGCGCCGAGCCCACTGGCCCGTCTGCTGTCGTATCCACGCCGCCACGGGCCGCGCGCCCATCACCAGCCCGAAGGCGCCGGCGAAGGAGAGTTGGAAGCCCACCCTGCCCAGGGCCAGCGGATCCAGGAGCGCGAAGCACAGGAGCGCGGTGGCGAGCACGCCGGCTCCCAGCACGGGACGACCCAGCAGGCGTCCCGAGGCCACCAACGCCACCAGGAGGGCCGCTCGCGTGGCGGCGTCCGGGAAGCCGAGCAGCGCCACGTAGCTCCACGCCACGCCCGCCCCGACGCAACCCGCCACGCCCAGCGTCGCGCCGGCCGCGCGGGCCAGCGTCACGGCCAGCAGCGCCAGCACGCCCACGTGGAAGCCGGAAATGGCGAGCAGGTGCGCCGTGCCGGAGCGAACGAAGGCCTCGCGAACGCCCGGATCCAGGCCATCCCGGCGAGCCAGGATCAGCGCCTTGGCCAGCGCCGCCTCGGAGCCCAGGTGGCGGTCCAGCGCGGCGGCCGCGGCTCCGCGCAACCGGGCGGCGGCGGCGGCGACCCGGTCACCGGCCCGCCGGGGTCCCGGGACGTGGGACCCCTGCCTGCGCAGCGACGAGGCCAGCACGATGCCCGCACGCGCCGGATCGCCTCCGGGACCCCCCGAAGGGCTCCACAACCCGCGCACGCCGATGCGCGCGCCCACGGCCACCGGCGAACTCCGCCTGGGAAGCGCCACCCGGATCTCGCGCCGGCACTGCACGGGCCCGCCCGTCAGCGAATCCACGCGCAGCCGGGCGCGGCCCGCGGCCTCCAGGGTGGTGACGGTGCCCCAGGCGGTGAGCGAGTCGGCGGGCAGGACCCAGCGGCAGTCGCGGCGTACCCGAGCCTGTGCCGCCGCCACGTGCAGCCAGCCGGCGAGGCTGCATGCGAGAAGCCCGACCAGGACCGGTAGCCGGTCGGTCGGGCGAGTCCATGGCTGGATGGGCAGGGCGAGGGCGGCGACCATCAGGGGCGCCGCCGGCAGGGGTGCTCCCGCCAGGCGGAGGCCCGCCCCGGCCACGAAGGCCAGGGCCAGGACCGTAACGGGCGGGAGCGTCCGTGTCAGGGCACGGCCCTTCCCCACCCGGGACGCCGGGCTTCTCGAATATCAGCTCTCCTTCTGCTCTCCCTGCTCACCGGCCTCGAAGAGGCTCGTCTGCGCCCGGTCCACGAAGATGCGTGCCCGCTCCTCGCGGTCTTCTTCGGCCAGGCGCGCCCTCAGGATGCGGCGCACCTTGAGGTCGGAGTGGATGCCCGCCGCCAGCATGATGAGCATGCCGACAATCATGGCTCCGAAGGCGACCCCCATGAGCGGCACCCGGTAGAGGGTCACCACGCCCAGACGCAGGGTCACCCGCTGGCCGCCGTTGAGCGCGGCGAACGCCATGGACAGGAGCAGGACCAGCAGCACGCCCAGGGTGCCGGCGAGTCGACTCACGGGGCTCCTCGCGTGAAGGTCATGGCCGTGGCGTTCATGGCGCGGCTACCGGGCCTGGAGCTCGGCCGGCTCGTGCGCCAGCCGGCCGCCGAAGGTGGCACCGGTGGTGGAGTCCAGCACGACGCGACGGTAGCTCCCGAACCAGTGGGGATCTCCGGGGAACGCCACCACCTTGTTGCGGCGCGTGCGACCCAGGACGTGGCCCGGGTCCCGCGCATCCTTCTCCACCAGGACCTCTTCGACGCGTCCCACCTCGCCGTGGTTGATCTCCGACTGGATTCCCCGGGCCACCTCGATGAGCTCCTCGAGCCGGGCCTGCGCCACGGCGTCGTCCACGAACCACTCCCGGGGCATGCGTGTCGCGGGGGTCCCGTCGCGGGGCGAGTACTTGTAGGTGAAGGCGTCGTCGAAGCGCACCTGCCGCATGAGCTCCAGCGTATCGCGGAACTCGGCGTCGGTCTCGTCCGGGAAGCCCACGATGACGTCGGTGGACAGCGCGATGTCGGGAATGGCGGTGCGTACCATGTCCACCTTCTCCAGGAAGCTGTCCACGGTGTAGCGGCGGAGCATGCGCTTCAGGGTGCGGTCGTTGCCCGACTGCAGCGGCAGGTGGAGCTGCTCGCAGACCGCCGGCTCCCGGGCCATCACCTCCACCAGATCGGCGGTGACGTCGTTGGGATGCGGCGAGGTGAAGCGGAC
The DNA here is from genome assembly GCA_963809895.1 of uncultured Gemmatimonadales bacterium. Classification (GTDB taxonomy): domain Bacteria; phylum Gemmatimonadota; class Gemmatimonadetes; order Longimicrobiales; family Gaopeijiaceae; genus Gaopeijia. The sequence continues at coordinate 1,504,235 of CAWELD010000003.1, forward strand.
CCGCCGGATCCCGTCTACCCGGGCTACCGCCGACAGGAGTCGCGAGAAGGACCAGTCCCCGTACCGATACGAGTTCACGGTCTGGCCCAGCAGGGTCACCTCGGTGACGCCCGACTCGGCGATTCCCCGGATCTCCGCCAGCAGCTCGTCGGGATCCCGGTTCTTCTCGGGCCCCCGCACGTAGGGCACGATGCAGAAGGTGCAGCGGTGGTCGCATCCCCGCTGGATCGGCACCCAGGCCGCCACCGACGACGAGCGCCGCTGCTCCAGGCCCTGGTAGTTCTCGCGCGGATCCAGTTCCAGGACCGTGAGCTGCGGACCACGCCGTCGGGATGCGGGTCGCCCGGACGTGTCGCTCCGGTCGCCGTCCAGCGCTTCCAGGGTGTCCGGGAGGCTCCGGTAACCGTCGGGTCCCATGACGAGATCCACGTAGGGTGCCTGCTCCAGCAGGGTCTCACCCATGCGCTGGGCCATGCAGCCCGTGACCCCGATGACCATCTCCGGCCGTTCCCGCTTCAACCCGTTGAGCTGCGCCACGCGGCCCAGCACGCGCTGCTCGGCGTGCTCGCGGATGGCGCAGGTGTTCACCAGCACCACGTCGGCCTCTTCGGGCGAAGTGGCGATGGCGTAGCCGCGAGCCTCGAGGATGCCTTCCATCAGCTCGCCGTCGCTGATGTTCATCTGGCAACCGTAGGTCTCGACGTAGGCGCGCTTCTTCCGGTTCATCAGGTCTGGGGCACGGAGGGGACGCGAGAATCGGACAGGTCAATATACAGACCGTCGGTGTCTCCCTGCAGCCGTCCCCGGACCAGGCCTTCCGGCAGAGGGGCGGCGGGGGCAGACACGCCCACGTGCAGGTAGTCCCCGGTCAGCGCCCGGTCGGCGCCCTCCAGGACCACGTCGGCCGCGCCGCCGAGGCGCCGACGTCGATACGCCGCGCCCTTGCCCTCCACAAGCTCGCGGAGGTCGCGGCTGCGCTCTCCGGCCACGCGCTGCGGCACGGGCATCTCGTGCTGCAACGCAGCGGCCACCGTGTCGTCGCGGGGCGAAAAGGGAAAGACGTGCAGGTAGGTGTAGGGCAGCTCCTCCACCAGCGATCGGGTGGCGGCGTGATCCTCGTCGGTCTCGCCGGGAAAGCCCGTGATGATGTCGGCCCCCAACCCCAGCACCGGCAGACGCGCGGCGATCTCCAGCGCCCGTCGCCGATACTGCTCCCGGGTGTGCCAACGGCGCATGCGGCGCAGGACGGGATCGGCGCCCGACTGCAGGGGCATGTGCAGGTGCGGGGCCAGCCGCCCACCCGAGGTGGCCAGCAGGTCCAGCAGATCGTCGTCGATCTCGGTGGCCTCGACGCTCCCCAGGCGCAGCCGGACTTCCGGAACGCCGTCGAGGAGCACGGCGACCAGGCGCGCCAGGGTGGTCCGGGGCTCCAGGTCCCGCCCGTAGTGGCCGATGTGGACTCCGGTGAGCACGAGCTCCGGGTGGCGGCGAGCCAGCAGCCGCGCCTCGGCCAGCACCTCGTCGGGCTCCCGCGAGCGACTGGCGCCCCGGGCCAGGCGCGTGGCGCAGAACGCGCACTGGCGATCGCACCCGTCCTGGATCTTGAGCCAGCCACGGGTGGCCCCGTCACGCCGGCGCAGGAGCTCGCCCCCCACCGGCTCCGTATCCAGGAGATCCAGCTCCCGATGCACCTCGAGCTGGACGAGCCGGTCGCCGGCACGGCCCGCGGTGGCGCCCGCCACCGCGACGGGGTCGTGCCCGGGTACCACCGCCGTCACACCGGGCATGCCCCGGTAGGCGTCGGCGTGCAGCGCCGCCGAGCAGCCGGCCACCACCACCTGCAGATCCGGATCCTCGCGGTGCAGGCGACGGATGAAGCGGCGGGCCTGGGCGTCGGCCTGGTTGGTCACCGTGCACGTGTTCACCACGCACACGTCGACCGGGTCGCCCTCGTCCGCGGTCCGTGCGCCCCGCGCTTCCAGCTCCTGGCGCATGCGCTCGGTGTCGTACTGGTTGGCCTTGCAGCCGAAGGTGTGGTAGCGGACCCTCACCTCAGAACCCCGAGACGCGCAGCGACGTGACCAGACGCCAGAAGCGCTCCTCCAGCGCGCCGGCGTCGCGGCGTCCCCGCTCCAGCGTCATGTCCAGGCGGGCGAGGGTGGCCGGACCGCTCACGAGCAGATTCATGCCGATGCCGCCGGTGAAGGCGGACTCGGTGGGGTTCGGAGAGCTCTCGGTGCCGAAGGGCAGGTCGGTGTGACGGTAGCCCAGCCGTATCGCTCCGGGCTTGCCCAGGATGTTGGCCTGGGACCACTCGAGTCCCGCGCCCAGGCCGAGGACGGACTGCCCCGTCGCCTGCTCGAGCGCGTCGCCGGTGGCGGACCAGTCGGCACGGTGCAGCCCCGCGCTCAGCGACAGGCCCGGCGCCAGCACCGCCGCGGCCCCCACCCGGACGTCGGAGGGCATGGAGTAACGGGCGCCCCCCGCATCGGTGTCCTGGCTGGGATCCGCCTTCAGATCGGCGGACCAGGTCCACGATCCCGCGACGTGCAGGAAGTTGGACACCTCGGCCGAGGCGCCGAGCGTCGCCGTGAGCCCGCCGTAGGTCCACTCGCCGCCGATCTGATAGGTGGGGATGTTCGTCTCCACCTCGAGCGAGTCGAAGGTCCTGGTGAAGCTCCGGGTCACCTTGCCCAGATACCGTCCCACGGTCACGCCCACGGCGAAGGAGGGCGAAAGCCTGCGGGCCAGCCCCACGTGGACGGCCGACACGCCCCCGTCCGACACGAAGGTGTCGGTCACCTTCGCCTCGGTACCGGTGCCTTCGAGGATCAGCGTCTGCGGTCGCTGCACGCGCCAACGCTGATCCAGCACGCTGCCGATGTCCATGAAGACCGTCCCCAGGTCCGAAATCGGATACGAGGCCGCCACGGAGGGGAAGCGCGTTCCGTTGAAGGAGTCGGAGACGTCGTTCTCGGTGGCGTCCACCCATCCAGTCTGGGTGGTGAAGGAGAGCGAGGGGATGGTCAGATCGGCCGCTCCCGCAGGGTCGGTGGCCAGCAGGTGACCTCCGGCGAGTCCGACGCCGATGCCGCCGAGACCCCACGAGCGGGCGTCCAGCGGCGGCAGCGGGAGCCCCAGGCCGGTGGAGCTCAACAGCGACTGCGCCGCCACCGGCGACGAAGCCCCGGCCGCGCCCATCACGGTCAGGGCCAGGACGGAGAGGATGGCGCGGCGGCTCATGGGACCTCCACCGTGTCGGCGGCCGTGAGAATCAGGCGCAGGACGGGAGCGTCGGGATCGTCGGGGCCCTGGAATGCCCCGAAGGCCAGCGACAGCGGCTCCAGGAGCGAAAGGAGGGCGATCTCCGAGGGCGGGCGGGTCACCGAATCGGGCAGCACCAGCCCCCGGACCAGCCCCGTGAGCGGGATGGCCACCTTCTGGCCGGCCTCGTCACCGAAGGCCGACGGCGGCACCCCCTGGCCCAGCGTGCCGATGAACGACGATCCCAGGGGTGACTTGGGCAGCCTGTCCGCCGACAACACCGAGCGCACGTCCAGCCGGATCGTGTCGGTGGGCTGGAAGGCCGCAGGCTCCACCGCCCGGGTGTGCAGGATCAGCGAGGCCAGGTTCACCCGCGACGGCTCCAGGGTAAAGGGACATCCCACGGCCTCGCACAGCGATGCGGGACCGTTCAGGACCCGGGGGATGGCCAGGGTGATGACGGTGCGCCACGAGGGCGTGCCTCCGATGCGGATCCCGTCGGGCGGCGGAGGCGGCACCGGGTCGTAGATGAAGGTGAGATCGTTCCCCGTAGACGTCAGCGTCACCACCGAGTCCGGGTTCACGTGGGGATGCGTGTCCAGCCGGAACCGCACCGAGGCCACGTCGACGCGATGGCCCGTGGTCTGGAGCTCCAGCCGTGCACCCCGGGCGGCGTTCAGGGTGTCACCCCAGAGCGCCACCGTGGCCGAGTCCACGTCGAAGACCACGGAGTCGCTCTCGGCGGGATCCCAGGTGGCGGTGGCCACCGGGGTCACCGGTCCGGCTCCGGGCTCGGGCCAGGCGCGCTGGTCTCCCACCGTGTCCACGGCCAGGGTCCAGGTCGCCGTCGGGGCGTGCCAGGTGCCCCCGTCCAACGCCGTGAGGGCCAGCGTCACCGGCTCGTCGCCGTTGGTGCTGGTCAGGGTGTCGAAGCGAGCCACGACACGGCCCTGGTAGTAGACGAAGTTGGAGTCCGACACCAACGTGCCCGTGGAGTCCGCCACGGAAGCGCGGAAGGGATAGCGCCCGAACTGCACCAGGGTGCGGGCGTCGAGCGTGCCCTCGAAGTCGTTGGCCACGACCCCCTGCCCCAACTGGGACGCGGTGCCGTAGCCACCGTACACGGTGAGCCCCTCGGCGAAGTCCGCCCAGGGGAGCACCACCTCCACCGTCTTGGGGTCCACCGGTAGCCCATCGCCGTCCAGGGCGGTGGGCATGCTCTCCTGACAGGCGAGGATCCCCCACGCCGCCGCCGCCATGGCGGCCATGACCCAGCGTCGCTTCACGTACGCTCCTCTTCGTCGTCCGCGGGGCCCACTCCGGCCCGGCGAAGATCCTCAAGCGCGAAACGGGCGGGGAGAAGCTCGTCCAGCGTCCAGCTTCGGACGGCGCTCCCCGCCTCGGATACGATCATCAATTCTGGCGCGAACTCGGCCAGCACCTGCCGGCACGCCCCACAGGGCGAGACCGGCTCCGGTCCCAGCGTGCTCAGCGCCAGCCGGCGGAATCGCCGCCGGCCCGCCGCCACGGCCGCCATCACCGCGCCCCGTTCGGCGCAGATGGTCAGACCGTACGACGCGTTCTCCACGTTGCAGCCCACATGCACGGATCCGTCGACCGCCTCCAGGGCGGCGCCCACCGGGTAGCGGGAATAGGGCACGTAGGCCCGCTCCCGCGCGGCCCGCGCCCGCTCCAGCAGGCCGTCCGTGTCAGACGTCATCGTCCATCCATATCCTGGGAAGCCGAGGCCCGAGCCCCGTGAGCACCTCGTAGGAGATCGTCCCCGCCAGCTCCGCCACCTCGTCCACGGGGATCTCCGCGGGGCCGTCGCGGCCCACCAGCGTGGCGACGTCGCCCGGCTCTACACCGGCCAGCCCCGAAATGTTTGCCACCACCAGATCCATGGACACCCGCCCCACCAGGGGAACCCTGCTGCCCTTCACCAGCGCCTGCCCACGGTTGCCCAGGGCCCGGGGGACGCCGTCGGCGTAGCCGATGGCGAGCGTGGCCCAGCGCTCCGGCGTCCCGGCACTGTAGGTGGCGCCGTAGCCTGCCGTGGTGCCGGCGGGTACGTCCCTGACCAGAACGATCCGCGCCCGCACGCTCACCACGGGCTCGGGCGCCGGAAGGTCCTCGCCCACGCGTCCTCCGTAGAGGAAGATTCCCGGGCGCACGCCGCCCACCCCGCCGGTACGTCCGAGCCTCAGCGCCGCCGCCGAGTTGGCCACGTGGACGAGACAACCGGTCGGCGGATCCAGCCTCTCCAGCACGCCCCGAAACGCCGCGAGCTGCTCGTCGACACCCGGCCCGCCCGACTCGTCGGCGGAGTGGAAGTGCGTGAAGCAGCCCTCCAGGCGGACCCGGCCCGCGGCGTGGGCCTCACGCACGGGTCCGGCCCAGCGTGCGACCTCCGCGGCCGGAAATCCCGCCCGGCCCATGCCCGTGTCCACCTCGACGTGGAACGGTGCGGGGCGGCCCTGTCGCCGTGCGGCCGCCTCGAGAGCCCGCAGTCCGTCCAGGCTCGACAGGCACACGGTGAGCTCCGCCTCCAGCGCCTCGCCGTAGTCGTCGTGCGCGAGCGGGCTGAAGACGATGATGCGCCGCCGCACCCCGTGCTCACGAAGCGCCCGCCCCTCGCTCACGGCAGCCACGCCCCAGGCCCAGGGCTCCTCCGGCTCCAGGACGTCGACCGTGCGGAGGGCACCGATCCCGTAGGCATCGGCCTTCACCATGGGGATCATCGGCACGTCGGAGCCCACGGCCTCACGGATCCGCCGGAGGTTCCGGCGGAGAGAGGCGGCCTGCACCTCGATCCAGGCCCGGGCGGTCCGGCGATCCGTTGACATGGTGGTCGAAAGATGCGAGAGATGCCGGGCCGAGCAAGGCCCCGCGATACGCCATCCCCCGACCCCTGCGTCCATGCCCCACGACCAGCCCGACTCCGCCGGCCCGGGACCCGCGCCTGGCGCGGACCACGCCGAGACCGCGCCGGGCGAGCTCGACCGGGCGCTGGCGCTGGTACGCTTTCTCCGTGCCAACTGCCCCTGGGACGCGGCCCAGACCGCGCGCACGTTGGTGCCCCATCTCCTGGAGGAGACCCACGAGGTCGTGGACGCCATTCACGGCGGCGACGCAGACGCGCTGGAAGGGGAGCTCGGCGACCTCCTCTTGAACCTCGCTTTCCAGGTGGTGGTGGCCGAGGAGACCGGCTCGCTCAGCGCCGACTCGGTGACGCGCCGTCTGGAGGCCAAGATGCGCCGGCGCCACCCCCACCTGTACGGCCTCGGCGACAAGGCCGACTGGGAGACCCTCAAGGCACGGGAGCGAGACGAAGACGAAGGCGTGCTCGACGGGCTGGCGCCGGGCGTGGACCCTCTCACCAGGGCCCACCGCATGCAGGAGCGCGTGGCGGGCGTCGGGTTCGACTGGGACGACTACCGGGGCGCGTGGGACAAGGTCGCCGAGGAGATGGAAGAGGTGCGGGAGGCGCTGGAGGGCGGCGACGGCGACGCGCTGGAGGAGGAGCTGGGCGACCTGCTCTTCGCGGTCGTGAACCTGGTGCGGCTGGCCGGCAAGCACCCGGTGTCGGCGCTGGACCGGGCGAACCGCAAGTTCCACCGGCGCTTCGGGCGCCTCGAGGTGCTGGCCCGCGAGCGGGGCGTGCGCCTGGGCGAGGCGTCGCTGGACGAGCTGGACACGCTCTGGGAGGACCTGAAGGCCGAGGAGCGCGGGGCGGGCTGAGCCGCGGGACCCGCCGGAGGGAGCGCGTCAGTACCCCGCGCGCTTGTCCACCACGTTGCGCATGTCGTCGGGGCGATCCTCGAGGACACAGCGCAGGTTGTGCAGGATCAGGTCCGCCTCGCGGCGCCAGAACCGGTCCGTGACCGGCGACACGTGAGGGGTGATCAGCACGCGGTCCATGCGCCAGAGGGGGTGCTCCGGCGGCAGCGGCTCCCGGGCGAACACGTCCAGTCCCGCGCCCCGGAGCTTCCCGGACCGGAGGGCGTCCAGCAGGGCGTCTTCGTCCACGATACGGCCGCGGGCCACGTTCACCAGCACCGCACCGGGTTTGAGGCGCTGGAAGGCCTCGGCGTCCAGCAGGCCCCGCGTCGCCGGCGTGTCGGGCAGGCTCACCACCAGGGCGTCGCTCTCCTCGAGGACCCGGTGGAAGCCGGCGTCGCCCACCACCACCTCCACGCCTTCGGGCCCACCCTGATCGCGGTGGCGCCGCAGCCCGAGCACCCGGGCACCCAGGGCGCGGGCCCGCCGGGCCACTTCCTCGCCGATGCCCCCGAGGCCCAGGATGCCCACGGTGCTGGCCGACAGCTCGCGCAACGGCGCGTCGGCGCCATAGAAGGGGTCGGTGTCCCACGCCGCCCGGCCCTGGTTGCGCACGGCGAAGTCGTAGCCGCGGAAGAAGTGGAGGATCATGGCCAGCACGGCCTCGGCCATGGGCGGGCCGTGGATCCCGGCCGAGTTCGTGAAGAGCAGGTCGCGGGCCAGCATGGTGGGGCTCAGGGAGCTGCCCACGCCCGCCGAGCCCGTGTGCACCCAGACGAGGTCGGGCGCGGCCTCCAGAACGGCCTCGGCGATGCCGAAGCCCATGTAGATGCGGGCGTCGCGCACCGCCTCCAGCACCTCGGGATGGGCCGCGGTGGATCCGTCGCCGGTGCCCTCCGAGGGGGTGCGCATGACCGCCAGCGTCCAGTCCCCGGGGAGCGCGGCCCGCACTTCCCGGGCGAACCAGTCCGGCTGCGCCCACACCGAGCGCTGATCGTTGAGGTCGATGACGACGTGGGCCACGGCTCCGCCTCGCTCGGCCGGGGACTACGGATTCAGGCGGTTCATCAGCCGCGGGAACGGGATCAACTCCCGGATGTGGCGGCGACCGGTGATCCAGGCCACGGTGCGCTCGATGCCGAGCCCGAAGCCGGAGTGCGTGAAGGAGCCGTAGCGGCGCAGGTCCAGGTACCAGCCGTAGGCCTCCTGGGGAAGCCCCTCCTCGGCGATGCGCGCCTCGAGGCGCTCCAGGTCGTCTTCGCGCTGGCTGCCCCCGATGATCTCGCCGTAGCCCTCCGGCGCCAGCAGATCGTCGCACAGGACGGTGCGCGGGTCGTCGGGGTTCTCCTTCATGTAGAAGGCCTTGGCGGCCTTCGGATAGTCGTGGACGAAGAGCGGCAGCTCGAAGTCCTCGGTGAGGGACACCTCGTCGGGCGCGCCCAGGTCGCTGCCCCACTCGATGTCGCTGCCCTTCGCCTGCAGCCGCTCCACCGCCTCGGTGTAGCTGATGCGCGGGAACGGAGGCCGCACCCCCTCGAGCTTCGAGGTGTCCCGCTCCAGCGTCTCCAGCTCCTCGGCGCAGCGCTCCAGCGCCCGCTCCACCAGGTAGGAGACGTACTCCTCCTGCAGACGCATGTTGTCGTCGGAGTCGGCGAAGGCCACCTCGGGCTCCACCATCCAGAACTCGGTGAGATGGCGCCGGGTCTTGGACTTCTCGGCCCGGAAGGTCGGGCCGAAACAGTAGACCCGGTTGAAGGCCGGGCAGGCCGCCTCGACGTAGAGCTGGCCCGTCTGCGCCAGGAAGGCGCGCTCGCCGAAGTACTCGGTCTCGAAGAGCGTACCCGCATGCTCGCCGATGGCACCGGTGAGGATGGGCGTGTCGATGCGGGTGAAGCCCCGGTCGTAGAAGAAGTCGTGGGTGGCCTGCTCGACCTCGGCCCGCACCCTGAGCCCCGCCCGCTGCTGCGAGGAGCGCAGCCAGAGGTGGCGGTGGTCCAGCAGGAACTCGACCCCGTGCTCCTTGGGCTGGATGGGATAGTCCTCGGAGGGCGCCAGCAACTCCACCGCCGTCACGCCCAGCTCGTAGCCACCGGGCGCCCGGGACTCTTCTCGGACCTCGCCGGTGAGGGCCACGGTGCACTCCTGGGTCAGGAGGCCGTGGCGCTCCCACATGGCGGGCTCCATCTGCTTCTGCAGGAAGACGCCCTGGACCAGTCCCGTGCCGTCGCGCACCACGGCGAAGGCCACCTTGCCGTGGGCCCGGGTGGTCTCCACCCAGCCCCGCACCGTGACCTCCCGGCCCACGTGCTCGGCCAGCTCTCCGATCTCGACGAAGTCCGTCATTCTCTCACTCGCTCAGCAGCGATCCCTGGATGCCGGCGTGGAGAGGCGACACCTGCGTCTCCGACGCCCGACGTGGTTCCCCGAAGCGCCGAATGGTGGCCGGAGGCCGGAGGCGTGTCAACGCACCGGGCGTGGCCCGGTCAGCCGACGCCGAACATCTTGAGGCGCTCGGCGTAGCGGGCGTCCAGCACCGCTTTCACCCGGGCGTGGGCCGGGCTCTCCAGCTCGGCGTCGGCATCCACCACGCGGCGAGCGAGCCGCTGGGCCTCCACCAGGAGGCCTTCGTCGCGGGTGAGATCGGCGTGGGCCAGGATGGGATCGCGCCCGTGCTGCTGCGCGCCGAACAGGTCGCCCTGGCCCCGGATGCGCAGATCCGCCTTGGCGATGGCGAAGCCGTCGGAGGTGTCGCGGAAGATCTTGAGCCGCTCGGCCGCCACCTCGCCGGGCTCGGCTACCAGGATGCAGTGGCTCTCGTCGGCACCACGGCCTACGCGCCCCCGGAGCTGGTGGAGCTGGGACAGCCCGAAGCGCTCGGCGTGCTCCACCACCATGACGGTGGCGTTGGCCACGTCGATCCCCACCTCGATGACCGAGGTGGCCACCAGCAGATCCACGTCGCCGGCCAGGAAGGCACGCATGGTCTCGTCCTTCTCCTCGCCGGGCATCTGTCCGTGCAGGAGCCCCAGGCGACGGTGTGGAAACACCTCTTCGCTCAGGCGCTCGTACTCCTGGGTGGCCGCCCGCAGATCCACCTTCTCCGACTCCTCCACCAGCGGATAGACCACGTACCCCTGACGGCCCTGGGCCAGCTGCTCGTCGACGAAGCGGTAGACGTCGTCCCGGCGTCCGGGATAGCGCAGATGCGTCTGGATGGGCCGCCGCCCCGGCGGCAGCTCGTCCAGCACGCTCAGGTCGAGGTCGCCGTACAGCGTGAGCGCCAGCGAGCGCGGGATCGGGGTGGCCGACATCACCAGCACGTCGGGCGGTGGCTCGCGTTCCGCCAGCGACATGCGTTGGCGGACCCCGAAGCGGTGCTGCTCGTCCACGACCACCAGTCCCAGGTGGGCGAGCTCCACGCTCTCCTGGATGAGGGCGTGGGTGCCCACCACCAGCTTCGCGCGCCCCGAGGACAGCCCCTCCAGCGCGTGGCGCCGCTCCGCCGCGCCCAACCGTCCGGTGAGGAGGGTGACCTCCAGTCCCAGCGGCGCCACCAGCTCGCCCAGCCGCCGTGCGTGCTGCTCGGCCAGGATCTCGGTGGGCGCCATGAGGACCGCCTGCCATCCCCCCTCCACCGCCACCAGCATGGCGAAGAGCGCCACCAGCGTCTTTCCGGCTCCCACGTCGCCCTGAAGCATGCGGTTCATGCGCCGGTCGGAGACCATGTCGGCGGTGATCTCGCGCAGCACCCTGGCCTGGGCCCCGGTGAGCTCGAAGGGAAGCGCGGCGTGCAGGGGCCGCACGAGCTCGTTGCTGCGCTCATGCGAGATCCCGGGCCGGAGTCGCGTCTGGCGGTAGCGCACCTGGGCCTGCACGAGCTGCAAGAAGAAGAGCTCGTCGAAGGCGAGGCGCTGGCGGCCCGTTTCCGCAGCGGCCAGCGAGGTGGGGCGGTGCAGCGCCAGGAACGCCTCCGGCAGCGTGAGCAGGCCCAGCCGCTCGCGCTCCTCGTCGGGCAGGTATTCCTCGTGCGACGCCAGCCCCACCAGCGCGTCCAGGTTCTTCTCGAAGATGCTGCGCAGCACCCACTGGGGAACCTCTTCGCTGGCCGGATACGCCACGAAGATCGTGCCCTCCGCGCCCTCCTCGGCACCGCCCCGGCCCGAGGCCCGGGACAGGACCGTGTGTTCCCGGGGTTGGATCTGGCGCCCGTGGAAGAACTTCACGGGACCGGTGACGAGGAGCGTGTCGCCCTCGCGGAGCTTGCGATCGAGCCAGGGCTGTCCCGGCCAGGCCACAGTGATGCGGCCGGACTCGTCTTCGAGCACCGCCTGGAAGATGCGTAGCCCGGCGCGCGTGGGGATCACGCCCTTGGTCCGGACCCGCCCCACGGCGGTGGCGTCCATTCCCACCTCCAGCGTGGCGATGGGGCTCACGGTGGACGCGTCGTCGTAGCGCCGGGGAATGTAGTGCAGGAGGTCGCGAGCCGTGGCCAGCCCCATACGCCCCAGGGCCTCGGCCCGACGGGGGCCCACGCCCTTGAGGAACTGCACGGGTTTGTCCAGGAGCGAGAAATCCATGCCCCGCCTCGGCGGCCACTCAGCCGGTGAAGATTCCCTGGACGAAGTCGTCCACGTCGAAGGTCTCCAGGTCGTCCACGCCCTCGCCGCGCCCCACCAGCTTCACGGGCAGGCCGTGCTCCTCCTGCAACGCCACCACGATGCCGCCCCGGGCCGTGGAATCCATCTTGGTCAGCACGATCCCGCTCAGCTCCACCACCTCCTTGAAGGTGCGGACCTGGCTGAGGGCATTCTGGCCCACCGTGGCGTCGAGCACCATGAGGGTCTCGTGGGGCGCCCCCTCGATCTTGCGCCGGATGACCCGGTCCACCTTGCGCAGCTCCTCCATCAGGTTGCGGTTCGTGTGCAGGCGGCCGGCCGTGTCCACCAGCACCACGTCGATGCCTCGGCGCACGGCGGCGTCCATGGCGTCGAAGGCCACGGCCGCCGGATCGCCACCCTGCTGCCCGCGGACGAAATCCGCGCCCACCTTCTCGGCCCACATGCCGAGCTGCTCCACCGCGCCGGCCCTCCAGGTGTCGGCGGCCGCCACCAGCACCGACCGGCCTTCCTGGACCAGCCGGCTCGCCAGCTTGGCGATGGAGGTGGTCTTGCCCACGCCGTTGACGCCGACGACGAGGTACACGGTGGGACCGCTGTCCGCCGCATGAAGATAGGCATCGGCCATGGGCGCCAGAATGCTCCGAAGTTCCTCTTCCAACGAGGCCCGCAGCTCATCGCCCTTCCGCACCTTGCCACGGCGCGCCTGGCCCTCGACGTGATCCACGAGCCGGAGCGTCGCCTTCACCCCGAAGTCGGCCGCCAGCAGCTTCTCCTCGAGGGATTCCAGCGTCTCCTGGTCCATGCCCCGGGCCAGGACCCGGACATCGGTGAGCGCCAGGTCCACGGCGCGCCGCCAGAGGGACTTCTTCTTCTCGGCCTTCTTCTTGAACAGGCGAGCCATGGCACACGGGTCTGAGCGATGGGAACCCCGCAGGAGCGGGGGATCTGGGCCCGGGGCCCGCGCGGACCGTCCGCGCAGCCGCCCCGGGTCTCGAAAGATGGGGATTGGACCGACGCTGTGAACCCTCGACCGGCCGTGGGCGACTCGTCGCTAGCGCAGGCCCGACCGGCGCCGCCCGATCCACTCCAGCGACAGCAGACCCAACAGCAGGAGGAAGGGCCACGGGCTGGTACGCAGAGGCCGCCCGCCGCCGACGTCGCCCGAGCCCGTCGGCGCCGCCACCGACGCGAGCGCCGCCCGCGGGGGACGCAGCTCGTCGGTCCACGGCTCGCTGACCAGCCTCCCCTCCCAGGAGCGGTCCCCGGCGGCCAGCGAGTCGGGTCGCACCACGCGCGCCCTCCAGGCCCAGGTCCCGGGCGGGAGCGCCGGCTCCAGGGCCCGCCCGTCGCTCTCCACGGCCAGGGTGTCGGTACGCACCAGGGTGTCGGCCCGGGTGAGCGCGATCTCCACGGCGCCCCCCGGTGCCTCGGGTGCGCGCCAGGTCACGGGCGCGCCGGCGGCCACGACCACCGCGTCGGGCGCCACCCCCGCCAGGGCGCGACCCTCGCCCAGCTCGAGCAGCCAGCCCGTCGCCCCGGACCAGAGCCGGCGATAGGCCTCGGCGGGCTCGCCGGGACGAAACGCCCAGCGCCAGAATCCCCGGGCCAACCCCAGCGCGAGGCGCCGGGTGCTCCGGTCCACCAGCCACAGGGCGGGTGTGGTGGCGCCGCCGCCGGGCCGCTGCAGCTCCAGGGCGGGGACTCCCGGCCCGTCGCCGGTGGGGGCCAGCGGGTCCGACAAGGGGGGCAGCTGAGCCACCGGCAGGCTCGACAGGAGCGAGGCCAGCGGAGACGGGGGCGGCGGCGCCGTGGCGTACCACTCTCCCGCAGGCGCCGGGCGCGCCGACACCCCCGCCAGCTCCGTGGCCGCGGGGTCGCCGGCGAGGATGAGCACGCGCCTGGCCCGGGACACCACGTCGGCCAGCCAGGGGGGCGCACCGGCCGCGGGTCCCTGCACCACCAGGATGCGCGCATCGCCGAGCTGGGGACGAAGCTCGTCGCCGCTCACGACCTCACCGCCCCCGGTGGGGAGGAAGCGATCGGGGCCCACGCGCAACCACCCGCGGGTGGGAAGCCCCGACACCTGGTTCAGTACCGGCAGGAGGAAGCGGGATTCCCAGTCCGGCGCCAACGCCAGCAGCGCCACCACGCCCACGGAGGGGTCCACCTCCGTCACCACGGTGCGCGCATCGTCGTCGGGGAACTCGTCGCCGTCCAGCGCCACGTGGGCGCGCCAGAGCACGGCGCCCGCCTCGTCGGGGAGATCCACGTCCAGGGTGCGCCGCACCACGGTGCCCGGACCCGGGAGCAGCACCCTCCAGCTCGCGAGCCGCGTTCCGTCGCGATCCAGCGTGAGCGTCGCCGAGTCCCCGGCGGCACCCTCCGTGCCGAAGGCCGACACGGCCAGCGTCACCGGGGCGCCGGCCCGCTCGGTGGCGGGGGCTTCGACGTCGGCGACGCCGGCGCTGCGGAGGGGCGTGCCCACGTCCTCCACCTCCAGCCCCAGGCCCAGGCGATCGAGCTCCGCTTGCGTGGCCACCGGGTCGGCCAGGCGCAGGTCGGAGACCAGCCGCACCTCGCGGGCACCGGCCTCGGCGGCCCGACGCAGCAGGGGGGCCAGCACGCTGGCGTGGCCCGACGCCCCGAGACCCTGCAGGCTGTCCACCGGTACCGGGGGGTCACCCAGCAGCACGACTCGCTCACCCCGGGCCCGCGCCTGGCCGGCCAGCTCCGACGCGCGCTGCCACGGTGTTCGGCCCGAGTCGCCGCCGCCGTTCATGGAGGCCGACGCGTCCAGCGCCAGCCAGGTGCGCTCCGCCCCACCACCGACGGCAGACGGGAGGCTCGGATTCCAGAGCAGGAGGACGAGGAGCACGAGGATCGCCGCGCGCAGCGCCGCCAGGAAGCGACGCCCTGCCACGGGGAGCTCGCGCCGCAGGTACATCCAGAAGGCGAATGCGGCCAGCAGGACCGACGCCAGAAGCGCCGGCAGGACGGACGTCAGCACTCGATGGCGGAGGTCCGGCGCGGAGCATGCGCCAGCGATCGGCTCACCGGCCCGGTCCCTCCCGGGAGCCCGATTCGGCTGCGGCGCCGTCCGAGGCGCCGGCCTTGGCCGACGCGGCGGCGCGGTCCGCCTCCTCCTTGGCGGCCTCGGCCTGGGCGCGGGCCTGCGCCAGTCGGATGCTGCCCACGGCGGGCAGGCTCTCCAACAGCGCCATGCGGGGGGTCAGCTCGGCCCGCCAACGTCCCAGGTCGTCGCTCGGGATCGGATCGCCGGCGGGCAGCTCCACGGCCAGGGGATCCACGTTGCTGCCGTTGCGGATCATCTCGTAGTGCAGGTGCGGGCCCGTGGCCAGACCCGTCATCCCCACGTAGCCGATGATGTCGCCCTGATGAACCCGGGTGCCCACGTGCACGCTCGACGCGAAACGGCTCATGTGCCCGTACCGGGTCACGAACCCGTTGGCGTGGCGAATCACCACCGCGTTGCCCAGGCCACCCAGCGGCCCCCTGTGCTGCACGACACCGTCTGCGGTGGCCATGATGGGCGTGCCCGCATCGGCAGCGTAGTCGACACCCTTGTGGGCGCGCCACTTCTTCAGGATCGGGTGGTAGCGGCCCGTGGTGAAGCGCGACGAGATGCGCCGGAACTCCAGCGGCTTGGTGAGGAAGGCGCGCCGCACCGAGGTCCCGTCAAGGTCGTAGTACGAGCCGCGCCCGTCGCCGTTGGGGTCGAACCAGATGGCGTGATAGGCCGTGCCGGCGTTCACGAACTCGGCGGCGATGATGTGCCCGGCACGCATGGTGCCGTCGGGTCGAACCTGTCGCTCGAAGGCCACCCGGTAGCCGTCTCCGGGCTGCACCTGGCGGGAGAAGTCCAGCTGCCACTGGAAGACCTTGTCCAGGTGGTCCACCAGGATGCCCCGGTCGTTGTAGGGCACCTTCGACAGAAAGCGATTGCGGATGAGCGAGGTCCACAGGGATGCCTGGATGGTGCCCACCACCAGGAGCGTGTCGGTGAAGACCGGCGTCTCCACGGTGGACGAGTGCCACCCGAAACGGTCCCTGGTGAGCCGCACGGTCTCGTCGGCGTTCAGCGAGACGTCCACGCCGCGGAGCTGCTCGTCGCCGTTGTAGCGCAGCGCGATCTCGGTGCCGACCTTCATGCGCCGCGGGCTGGCCTGCTCGCGGAAGGACAGCAGGAGCGCCTGCTGCTGCGAGCCGTCGAGGATGCCGTTGAGGACCTCCCCCAGCGTCTCGCCGGCGGCCAGGGCCCGAACCTCGGTGCGCTCGGCCGGGCGCGCCTCGATGGTGTCCAGGCGACCCACGTCGGGGGTGCGGCCACAGCCGGTGAGCACCACACCCACCACGAGGGCGGTGGCGGTCGGCCGCAAGCGAGAGCGCGTGGGTGCGACGATCATTGGACGGGGCTCGAGGGTGCGTCTCCGGAGCGGGACCCCGGGGCGCACCCCCGAGTCCGGCTCAATCCATCTGCCGACGGATGAACGTCGGTATATCCAGCTCGCCGATCTCCGACGACGACATGGGCCGGTTCGGCATACGGCTCAGCGGCGGGACCGGACCGGTGTTCATCGATCCGCCTCCGCCCATGGCGACCTTGCGCTGCACCTCCGGACGGGCCTGGGACTCCTCCCTGACCGGCGCGCGCGAATGCGCGGGGCGCTGCGGCGGGGCCGCCGGGCGCCGGAAGTCGTGGCGAATGACGCTCTGCTCGTCATCGGTGTCGAACCCCGTGGCGATGACCGTCACCCGCACCTGGCCTTCCAGCTCGGGGTCGTGGACGGCGCCGAAGATGATCTCGGCCTCGTCCCCGGCCTCCTCTTGAATGATAGTGGAGATCTGGGTGACCTCGTCAATGGCGAGATCCATCCCCCCGGTGATGTTGATGAGCACGCCCTTGGCCCCCTTGATGGACACATTGTCCAGCAGGGGCGACGAAATGGCCTCCTGGGCGGCCTCCTGCGCACGGTTCTCGTCCTCTCCGTATCCGGAGCCCATGAGCGCCGGTCCGCGGCAGGCCATGATGGTGCGCACGTCGGCGAAATCGACGTTGACCTCGCCGCTGACCCGGATCAGGTCGCTGATTCCCTGGGTGGCGTGCAGCAGCACCTCGTCGGCCTTCTTGAGGGCGTCCTTGAAGGTCGTGCCCTTGGGCACCACGGCCAGGAGCCGGTCGTTGGGCACCACGATCATGGTGTCCACGGTGCGCCGGAGCTCGGCCAGGCCCTGCTCGGCCTGACGGAGCCGCTTCTTGCCCTCGAATGCGAACGGCTTGGTGACGACACCGATGGTGAGGGCGCCCAGCTCCCGGGCGATCTCGCCCACGATGGGCGCGGCGCCGGTGCCGGTGCCACCGCCCATGCCGGCGGTGATGAAGACCAGGTCGGCGCCTTCCAGCGCCTTGCGGATGGCGTCCTCGCTCTCGTGGACCGCCTGGCGGCCGATCTCCGGCCTGGCCCCGGCGCCGAGCCCACGGGTGAGCTTCTTGCCGATCTGCATCGTGACCTGGGCGCGGGAGCCCTTGAGGGCCTGGGCGTCGGTGTTCATGGAGATGAACTCCACGCCCTCCAGCTCCTCGTCGATCATGCGGTTGACGGCGTTGCCCCCGGCGCCGCCCACGCCCACCACCTTCATGCGGGCGCTCAGTGCGGGCGTTTCCTCGAACTCGAAGATCATCATTTCTCGGCTCCTGCGTGCGTAGGGTCTTCCATGGGTGACGGTCGGCCATGCTCCCCGGGAGGAGCTCTGAGCCTTCGGGGCGGTGGGTCCGGACCCATGCCCGCGCCTGGGCGATTCCGGACCATCAGAAGAACTCCTTGATCCAGGCCGCCACCCGGGAGAGGACCCCCGACGCAAGCGTCGATGCGCCCTCGCCCGTTTCGGCGTAACGTTCCGTGCCCCAAAGCGCAAGTCCGGCGGCGGTGGCGAACCGCGGACGACCCACCTTGTCGGCGAGTCCCGAGAGGCCTTCGCCAGGCACGCCCAGGCGCACCGGCGCGGCGAAGACCTGCTGTGCCAGCTCCACCAGGCCGGGCATGGCGGCGGATCCCCCGGTGAGGACGATCCCGGCACCCAGCCTGTCCGAGTGGCCGTGTTCCTCGAGCTCGTGGCGCACCAGCCCGAAGAGCTCGTCGAGGCGCTGCTCGGCGATGTGGGCGATGAGCTCACGGGCCACCAGGCGGGTCTGGCCCGGGGCGGTTCCCGGCACCTCGACCGTCTCCTGGGGATCCACGAACTGGGCCGAGGCGGCGCCGTAGAGCTCCTTGACCCGCTGGGCCTCGGCGAAGGGCAGCGACAGGCCCTTCACCAGGTCGCTGGTCACCGAGACGCCCCCGATGGGGAGCACCCCCACATGGCGGATCTTGCCCTCGTAGTAGACCGCCAGGTCGGTGGTGCTGGCCCCCACCTCCACCATGGCCGCGCCCACTTCCTTCTCGTCTTCGGTGAGCACCGCGCGCGCCGTGGCCAACGGCTCCAGGACCATCTCCTGGACCGCGTAGCCCGCCCGCGTGATGGCCTTGCGCAGGTTGCCGGCGGCGCTGGCGGAGCAGGTCACCAGGCAGACCTCCGCCTCCAGGCGCGTGCCGGACATGCCCACGGGATCCTTGATCCCCTGCTGGTGGTCGACGGTGTACTCCACGGGGATGGCGTGCAGGAGCTCCCGGTCCGGCGCCAGCGCCACCGCCCGGGCCACCTCGTGCACACGGCTGAGATCGCCGGGCGCGATCTCCTCGTCGCTCACCGCCACCACGCCCATGGACGACCACGCCTCGATGTGCTCACCCGAGAGGCCGGTGTACACGCGATCGACGGTCACGCCCGCCATGAGCTCGGCTTCCTTCATGGCCGCGCGGATGGACTCGGTGGTCTCCTCGAGATGGGTGACCCGCTCGCCCCGCATGCCACCGGTGCGCGCCTGGCCCACACCCAGGATCTTGAGACCCGGCTGCCGGCGCGGCTCGCCGATGATCTCGCCGATGACCGCACAGGTCTTCGTGGTTCCGATGTCCAGGCCCGCGATGAGGTTGGCTCGCATTCGTCCGTATCCCAGAGTCAGTACCGTACCACGACCTGATCCGCGTACCGCAGATCCACCGCCCGGGGCACGCCCCGCCGGTCGACCTCCAACGCGTGAGCCAGCACCCGCATCCCCTCGCCCATGCGGCGGGGATCGGCCCCCTCACTCATGAGGAAGGTGATCTCGGGTTCCGCGCCCCAGCGCACCTGCAGCGAGCCGTCGCGTTGCTGGCTCACCTCCGAGACCCGACCGAAGAAGACCGGGTCCCGCCGCATGCGCTCCACCGCCCGGGCCAGCGGGCGGACGCGCGCCTCGGTGGGCCGCTCCGGCGCGCCCCGCTCCCGGAGGGGACGCACCACGGGTAGATCGAGACGGTGCGTCGCCGGGTCCAGGGGCAGGTAGTGGCCTTCGCCGTCCACCGGCTCCAACACCGGGGTCGGCACCAGGGCCACGGGCTCCTCCTCCTCCACCTCGAAGACCAGGGTGCTCGGGAGGCGGCGGTGGACCTCGGCCCTCCGCACCAGGGGATGCGCCTCGAGACGCGCCTCCCACGCCGACGGGTCGTCCCATATGCTCGCCCCCGGCTCCACGGCGGCCGTGGTCACCGCCTCGTCCAGGGTGAGGAAGCGGGCGCCCTCGAGGGCGAAGCCGTCCACCTCGAACAGCTCGGAGCCCGCCAGCGCCTCCGGCACCTTGCGACCCAGCGTCACCAGGACCACCACCGCGAGGACGGCCACCGACCAGCGCAACACGCGCCTATACATGGACGGTCTCCAGCTCCCGCAGCAGCTCGCGGCCCAGGAGCTCGATGGAGCCCGCACCCATGATCAGCACCACGTCACCCGACCCCACCTCACCGGCCAGCGCCGGGGCCAGCCCTTCCAGGGCGGCGTGGTAGCGCGCCTGGCCACCGGCCTCGGCCACGGCGTCCCGGACCAGACGACCATCCACCCCGGCGATGGGCGCTTCGCGGGCCGGAAAGACGTCGGTGATCCAGACGACGTCCGCCGCCGCCAGCGACGTACCGAAGGCGGGTGCGAAGTCGCGGGTGCGGGTGAAGAGATGCGGCTGGAAGACGGCGACGATGCGGCGTCCGGGGTAGGCCTCGCGGGCCGCGGACAGCGTGGCGGCGATCTCCGTGGGATGGTGCGCGTAGTCGTCGACCACCGTCACGCCCCTCACGGTCCCGAGCCGCTGGAAGCGCCGGCCGACGCCCCCGAAGGAGGACCAGGCACGCCGGATGGCGTCCCAGGACCCTCCCAGATGGCGCGCCACCGCCGCCGCGGCCAGGGCGTTGCGCACACCGTGGAGGCCGGGGCTCGGCAGGTGCCCCACGCCCCGGTCGTGGCCGTCCTCGAGAATCCGGAAGCGGGTGCCCTGGGCGTCCATGTGCACGTCGACGGCCCGGAGCTGCGACCCTGCGGCCAGGCCGTAGGTGTAGCCCGGCTCGGGCAGCCCGGCCAGCAGGGCCGAGGCGCCGGGGTCGTCGGCGCACACGATGACCCGGCCACCGGGCCGGCGTGCGGCGAGAAAGGCGCGGAAGGCCTCCTGGACGCCGGCGAGGTCGCCGTAGATGTCCAGGTGGTCCGCCTCCACGTTGGTGACCACCGCCACGTCGGGCTCCAGCGCGTGGAAGGAGCGGTCGAATTCGTCGGCCTCCACCACCGACAGGTCCGAGGCTCCCAGGCGCAGGTTCCCCTGCCACGACGGAACCGGGCCGCCCACGAATCCCGTGGGATCCATGCCGGCCGC
This sequence comes from uncultured Gemmatimonadales bacterium, assembly GCA_963809895.1. Classification (GTDB taxonomy): domain Bacteria; phylum Gemmatimonadota; class Gemmatimonadetes; order Longimicrobiales; family Gaopeijiaceae; genus Gaopeijia. The sequence goes on from CAWELD010000003.1 coordinate 1,524,692, forward strand.
TTCCAGCACCTGCACGGTGAGGGCGGTGGTGCTGGTCTTGCCGTGGGTACCGGCCACGGCCACCACCCGGCCACGGTTCACCAGAGCGCCCAGGGCTTCAGCCCGCTTCAGGAGCGGCAGGCCCCGAGCCCGGGCCGCCTCCACTTCGGGGTGGCCCATGGGCACCGCGGCCGTCACCACCAGGGCCGTGGCACCCTCCAGATGCGCAGGATCGTGTCCGGTGTGGATGCGGGCGCCCAGCTCCTCCAGGTGCCCGGTGGCGGCCGAGGTCTTGAGGTCGCAGCCGGTGACCGCGCCACCCTGCCGGAGCAGGAGCTCGGCCAGGGCGCACATGCCCGCGCCGCCGATCCCCATGAAGTGTACGGGGCCGGTGCGGGCCAGGGCGATGAGGTCCGGCGCGCTCACGGGCGGCCTCCCGCGAGGTGGGCCGGAGGAGGAGGCAGCAACGTGGCCAGTTGGCGCGCGATGTCGGCGGCGGCGGCGGGGTGCGAGCGCTCACGGGCCGCGCGGGCCATGGCCGCCCTGCGGTCGTCATGGTCCACGAGCCCCCGCACGGCGGCCAGCAGCGACGAGCCGTCCATGGCCGACTCGGCCAGGAAGACCGCCGCCCCGGCCTCGGCCAGCGCCCGGGCGTTGTGGGTCTGGTGGTCCGCCGCCGCCGTGGGCAGGGGTACCAGGACCGCCGGCAGGCCCCACGCCAGCAGCTCGGAGGTCATCATGGCGCCGGCCCTGCTCACGGCCACCGTGGCCACCGCCAGCGCCGAGGGCATGTCGTCCAGGTAGCCCACGGGATGGACCCAGGCGGGGTCGCCGAACTCGGCCAGCCGCGCCCGCACGTCGTTCTCGTGGGCCGGCCCCGTGGACCAGAGCACCTCGAAGCCCGGGTCCTCGCCGCCGCACGCCGCCACGGCCGCCAACATGCCCCGATTGAGCGCCGCCGAACCCTGGCTCCCACCCACCACCAACACCACCGGGGGCTCGGGGCGCAGCCCGAAGGCGCGCCGGGCTGCGGCCGCATCGCCGGGCTCCGGCACACGAATCGGGTTTCCGGACATGCGCACGTGCCGGCGCCCCGGGCGCGGGAGCCGCCCAGCCGCCTCCGGAAAGGCCAGGTGCACCTGGCGGGCGAAGGACGACAGGCCGCGGGTCACGAAGCCCGGCACGCTGTTCTGCTCCTGGAGCGCCAGTGGAACCCCCGTGAGGGCCGCCACCAGCCCGGCCGGCGCGCCGGCGTAGCCGCCCGTCACCACGACCAGGCGGGGCCGGAGGGCGTGGACGAGGCGGGCCGTGGCCGCCAGCGAGCGGACCAGGGCCGGAACGACGTCCAGGTTCTGGCCGAGGCCGACGCCCCGGGCGAAGCCCCGCACGGGCAGCAGCAGGTGCTCGGCGCCACGCCCGGGCAGCACCCGCGCCTCCACGCCCCGCCGGGCACCCACGAAGAAGGGGCGGACGTCGGGCCGGAGCGCCGTGAGCGCGTCGGCGAGGGCGAGGGCCGGGTAGAGGTGTCCCCCCGTGCCACCGCCGGCGAACAGCACCACCGTGCGCTCCTCATGCACGGCTCCTCCCCGCCGTGGCCAGGCGCTCCGTCCGGGCCAGATCCGGCACCTTGCCACGCTCCACGTGCTCGGGCCGCCAGTCCCGGTCGGTGTCCCGCGCCACGGACATGAGGATGCCCAACGCCATGAGCGTGACCACCAGGTTGGAACGCCCGTACGACACCAGCGGCAACGCCAGCCCGGTGGTGGGCACCAGACCGAGGCCCACCGCCATGTGCAGGACCGCCTGCAGGGCGATGAGGTTGGTGAAGCCCACGGCCAGGAGTTGCCCGAAGCGGTCGGGAGCGCGGCGGGCGATGCGGAATCCCAGGAGAATGATCCCCAGGTAGAGGGCCACCAGCAGCACGATGCCGCGCAGGCCCCACTCCTCACCCACCATGGCGAAGATGAAGTCGTTGTGGGGCTCGGGCAGGAAGCCGAACTTCTGCCGCCCCTGGCCGAAGCCCTGCCCCAGGAGTCCCCCGGAGCCTACGGAGATGATGGACTGGCGCACCTGGAAGCCGGCGCCCGAGGGATCGGCGGCGGGATCGAGGAAGGCCAACATGCGCTGGGCGCGGAAGCCCACGTCGAGCTGAAGCTTCAGGAAGGGCAGCCCGAGAATCCCCAGGAAGATGAAGTGCCCGATGCGCGCGCCCCCGGCGAAGACCACCATGGCGCCCAGCAGACCGATGAGGCAGGCCGTGGACAGGTCCGGCTCGAGCACGATGGGCAGCAGGAGCACGGCCCAGATGAGCAGGAAGGGCCCGAGCCCCCGGCGCAGGCTCTTGAAGTCGCCCTGCTTGCGCACGGCGAGCATGGCGGTCCAGATGACCATGGACAGCTTGGCCAGCTCCGACGGCTGCAGCGTGACGCCCGCGATGCGGAGCCAGCGGCGCGCGCCCTTGATCTCCGGCGCGATGGCCTCGGTGCCCGGAAGGATCACCACCACCAGCATGATCACGCTCACCCACAGGATGGGCCACGCCATGCGCTGCCACACCCGATAGGGAATGCGGGCGCAGCACACCATGGCCACCAGCCCGACCGCTGCGCCGCCGGCCTGGCGAACCACGAAGTACCAATCCGGAAGCCCCTGGCGCTGGGCCAGCACCGAGCTGGCGCTGTAGAGGGTGACCAGCCCCGCCGACAGGAGGAGGAGGGTCAGCGTCATGAGAGCGGCGGGCTCCCAACCCCGGCCCAAGCCCACGTCGGGGAGCGCCACGTCGGCGGGAGCCACGTCCATGGGTCGGCGGGCCATCAGGACACCCCTCCCCTGGCCAGCGCGGCGAAGCGCTCGCCCCGTTCCCGGTAGTCGTGGAACTCGTCGAAGGAGGAGCAGGCCGGGGCCAGCAGGACCACGTCACCGGCCCGTGCCACGCCCCGGGCGAGCGCCACCGCCTCGGCCAGCGCGCCGGCACGGCGCACCTCGACCACGCCCTCCAGGGCGGCGGCGAAGCGGGTGCCGGCGGCCCCGTAGCAGACGGCCGTGCGCACCCGCCCGGGAAGCGCCCGTGCCAGCGGGGCCAGCTCCTCGCCCTTGTCCTTCCCACCCAGGAGGAGGACCAGAGGCCGCTCCAGGCTGCGCACGGCGCTCACGGCGGCGGCCACGTTGGTGGCCTTGGAGTCGTTCACCCACAAGACCCCGTCCACCTCGCCCACGGGCTCCAGCCGATGGGGGAGCGGGCGGGCCGTGGCCAGGCCCCGGGACAGGGCCCCGGCCTCGGCACCCGCCAGGCGGGCGGTGAGGGCGGCGGCCAGGGCGTTGGCCACGTTGTGCATGCCCAGCAGCGGGAGCTCGGTCCGAGCCAGTAGCGGCTCGGCAGGGCCCCCGGATTCCAGGCGCAGCGTCAGCGTGTCGTCCTGCACGAAGGCCTCGACGCCCTCGCCGCGTTCGACGCTGAAGGTGTAGCGGCGCCCCGGCGCGCCACCGGCCAACTCGCGGCACTCGGGCTGATCGCCCAGCACCCAGCGGCTGTCGGCGGTGGCGTTGTCGAACAGGCGCGCCTTGTCGCCCCAGTACGCCTCGACCGACGGGTAGCGGTCCAGGTGATCGGGAGCCAGCGAGGTGAGCACGCCGATGTCGGGCGCGAAGGTGTCCACGTCGGCCAGCTGGAAGGAGCTGACCTCCAGGACGTACCAGTCCGGCGGCGGCTCCACGAGAGCGAGCGCCGACGCCGCCGGCGCCAGCCCTCCTCCCACGTTGCCGCCCCAGGCCACGGCCAGCCCCGCCTCTTCCAGGAGGTGGGCCGTGAGCGCCGTGGTGGTGGTCTTCCCGTTCGTGCCCGTCACGGCGATCAGTGGACCGCGGTAGAACCGAACGGCGAACTCGGGCTCGCTGATCCAGCGCACGCCCCGGTCTCGGAGAGCCGAGAGCACCGGAGCGTCCGGGGGGATTCCAGGACTGACCACGACGAGCTCGGCCGCGGCGATGCGGGCCAGGTCGTGTGATCCCAGCTCGACGTCGGCTCCCAGGGCTCGGAGCTGGGCTCCACGAGCTGCAGTCGGGGCATGAGTGTCGAGATCCGAGACATGAACGTCTCCTCCTTGTTGAAGGGCCAGGCGGGCGGCGGCTTCGCCGCTGCTGCCGAGCCCCAGGACAGCGATTCGGGTCACCGGATCTTCAGCGTCGAAACGGCGACCATTGCGAACAGGATTCCCAGGATCCAGAAGCGGATGACGACCTTGGTCTCCGGCCACCCGAGCTTCTCGAAGTGGTGGTGGAGCGGCGCCATCCGGAACACGCGGCGGCCCTCGCCGTAGCGGCGGGCCGTGTAGCGGAACCAACCGACCTGCACCATCACCGACAGGCCTTCCAGAACGAAGACGCCGCCCACGATGAGGAGCAGGAACTCGCTCTTGAGCAGGATGGCCATGACGGCCAGCGCCCCCCCGATGGCCAGGGAGCCCGTGTCTCCCATGAAGACCTCGGCGGGGTGCGCGTTGAACCAGAGAAAGCCGATGGCGGCGCCGGTCAGCGCCAGGCCGAACACCACCATCTCGCCGGAGCCGGGCAGGTAGAACAGGCCCAGGTACGACGACGTGTCGATGCGGCCCGTGACGTAGGCCAGCAGCGCGAAGGTGGCGGCGGCGATGGCGCCCAGACCCCCGGCGAGCCCGTCGAGCCCGTCGGTGAGGTTCACCGCGTTGGAGGTGAATCCCACCAGGAGCGTGACGAAGACGACGAAGGCCGACGGCCAGAAGGCGGCCACGTAGTCCGAGAAGAAGGGCACCTGCGTCCAGCTGCCCGGATAGGGCGAGATGGGATGCAGGATCAGGAACAGCCCCAGGGCCAGCCCGAAGGTGAGCTGGCCGGCGAGCTTGGCCCGTGCCACCAGCCCCTTGGAGGACTTGCGCACCACCTTGAGGTAGTCGTCCAGGAACCCGATGGCGCCCATCCACACCAATGCCAGCAGACAGAGCGCGGTGTACCAGTTGTCGAGCTGCGCCCACAGCAGGGTGGAGATGACGGCCGACGACACGATCAGCGTGCCGCCCATGGTGGGCGTGCCGGCCTTGCCCAGATGCGACTTCGGACCCTCCTCCCGCACCACCTGTCCCACCTTGAGACGCGTGAGCCAGCGGATGGTGGCGGGCCCCAGGAAGAATGCGATCAACAGTGCCGTCACCACCGCGCCCGCCGCCCGGAAGGTCAGGTAGCGGAAGAGGTTGAAGACGATGTGCACGTCGGCCAGAGGCGGAAGGAGGTGGTAGAGCATCAGTCCTCCTCCCCTTCCCCGAAGTCGGCCTCGAAGCGGGGCACCAGGCGCTCCATCTTCACGCCGCGCGAGGCCTTGAGGAGCACGACCTCGCTTCCGGTGAGGCGGTCCCGGAGCTCCGCGTACGCCAGCTCCGGATCTTCCTGCGCCAGCAGGCGCTCGCCACCCTCGCCACCCTCGCCGCGCTGGGCCGCCGCCCGCGCGAAGGCGCCGGTGGCCACCACCAGATCCAGGTCCCGGCCCAGGGCGTCGCCGAGGACGTCACGGTGGAGCGCTTCGGAGCGGGAGCCCAGCTCCAGCATGGTGCCCAGGACCGCCACCCGTCCGGAGCCGATGGAGCGGGCTTCCAGCAGGTCCAGGGCGGCACGCACGCTCTGGGGATTGGCGTTGTAGCAATCCACCACCAGCGTGAGATCGCCGATGCGGCGGATCTCGCCACGGAGGGCACCGGGCTTCACCGAGGCCAATCCCTCGGCGGCCCTGGCCGGACGGACGCCCAGCTCGTCGGCGAGGGCGAGGGCGAGGAGGGCGTTCTGCACGGCGTGCCGGCCCGCCACCGCCAGCCGCACCCGGACGCCCTTCCAGGTGAAGCTGTGGTAGCCCCAGGCGTCCACTTCCACCGCCTCGGGGCGCAGGTCCGGATCGGCGCCCTCGGTCCAGCCCGCCACCCGCACGCCAGGCACGATGTCACGGGCCCGCTCGGCCAGGACCGGCGGCACGTCGCCCACCACGGCCCGGCCACCCTCGGCCAGCCCTCGCAGGAGGTCGAGCTTCTCCTCCAGCACGCCCTCCAGCGAGCCCAGCTTCTCCAGGTGGCTCTCGGACACCGTGGTGACGACCCCGAGGTTCGGCCGCGCGATCGCCGCCAGGGTGGCGATCTCGCCGGGCTCGTTGGTGCCCATCTCCAGCACCACCACCTGCACGTCGTCGGGGGTGCCCAGGAGGGTCAGGGGGAGTCCGATGCGGTTGTTCAGGTTCCCGGGCGTGGCGTGCACGCGCAGGCTACCCGACAGCGCGGCCCGCGCCATCTCCTTGGTGGAGGTCTTGCCCGAGGATCCGGTGAGCCCGACCACCGTGGCGCCCAGCGCCGACCTGCGGTGCGCCGCCAGACGTCCCAGCGCATCCAGGGTGTCCTCCACGGGATAGAGCGTGGCGCGGGCGGCACCCGCCACGGGGTGCGAGACCACCACGCCGGTGGCACCGGCTCCCACGGCGTCACCCACGAACTCGTGGCCGTCGAAGCGCTCGCCCACCAGCGCCACGTACAGCTCGCCGGGGTGCACGCTACGCGAGTCGGTGGACACGCCCTGGTAGGTCCGCTCGTCGTCGGCCTCGTCGGTCCTGAGGCCCAGGGCGACGCGGACCTGACGGTCGGTCCAGATGAAGGGAGCGGCGGCCACGGTCACGCGGCCCCCCGGGCCGCCAGGGCGTCCCGCACCACGACCCGCTCGTCCAGCGGGCGCTTCTCGGTGCCCACGATCTGGTAGCGCTCGTGTCCCTTGCCGGCCAGCACCAGCAGGTCGCCCGGCCCGGCCTCCGCCACGGCCTCGTGGATGGCCCGCACGCGGTCCACCTGCCGGCGATAGGCGACCCCGGCCAGGCCCGGCTCCAGATCGTCGAGGATGGCCTCGGGATCCTCGGTCCGGGGATTGTCGGAGGTCAGCCACACCCGGTCCGCCCAGCGCGCCACGGCGGCGGCCATGGGACGCCGCTTGGCCGCGTCCCGGTCTCCCCCGGCGCCGAACAGGACCACCAGCCGCTTCTCGGCCAGCGGGCGCAGGGTGGAGAGGACGTTCTCCAGCGCGTCGGGGGTGTGGGCGAAGTCGATGATGACGGTGAAGGGCTCCCGCACCACGACCTCGAGGCGCCCCGGGATCTGCGGGGCCGCGTCCAGATGGGTGGCGATCACCGGGAGCTCCATGCCCAGAACCAGCGCCACCGCCGCGGCGGCCAGGGCGTTCTCCACGTTGAAGCGCCCCACCAGCGGCAGCCGCACCGGCGCCCGCTCGCCCCGGAAGGAGAGCTCGAAGCGGCAGCCTCCGGCATCGGTGCGCACGTCGTGGGCTTCGAGGTCCGCGTCCCCGTCCAGGGCGAAGGTCGTGACGCGTGCGGCGGACACACCCTTCCAGGCCTCTTCGGCGCCGTTGATCACCGCGGTGCCCGCCTCGTCCAGCAGCCCGGCCAGGCGCAGCTTGGCGGACCGGTAGGCGGCCAGGTCGCCGTGGTAGTCCAGGTGGTCCTGGGTGAGGTTGGTGAACACCGCCACGCCGAAGCGCACCCCGTCGAGCCGGTGCTGCTCCAGCGCGTGGGAGGACGCTTCCAGCGCCACCACCGCGACGCCCTCGTCGGCCAGCTCCCGGAGCCAGCGCGCCACCGCCACCGGCCCGGGCGTGGTGAGCCCTTCGGTGCCGGGGCGGACGGAGCCGTCGGGGTTCACCACCCCCAGCGTGCCCAGCGCCGCCGCCGGAGCCGCCACGCCCATCAGATGGCGCACGAGGAGCGTGGTGGTGGTCTTGCCGTTGGTGCCGGTCACGCCCACCACCGTCAGCTCACGCCAGGGGGAGCCCATGACGGCGTCGGCGGCCAACGCCGCGGCCCGGCGGCCGTCGCGCACCACCAGCTGGGGCACGTCGATGCCCGCCACCGGGTGCTCCACGACCGCCGCTACCGCCCCGGCGGCCACGGCGTCGCCCAGGTAGTCGTGCCCGTCGGCGTCGACCCCCCGCCAGGCGAGGAAGAGATCGCCCGCCTCCACCTGCCGCGAGTCCTGGGCGACCCCCAGAACGGGCGCGTCCTCCCGGCCCGAACCTCCGGTGAGGAGGTCCGCGGCCCGGAGGACCGACGCCACCTGGGCGAGAGAGACGGGCGCTCGGGTCACCGCTCGCTCCGTCCGGTTCGCAGGCGGATGGTGTCGCCGGCGGCCAACCGGGACCCGGCCCGCGGGGCGGTCCCGATGATGGGCCCGGGATCGTCCCACACGACGCGGAGGCCCAGCGCGTGCAGTCTGCGGACCGCCACCCGCGGAGGCAGCCCGCGCACGTCGGGCACCGGCACGGGTTGGCCCGAGGCCACCTCGACCGGTGCGTCGTCACCCGACGCGGGCTCGGCGGCGGCCTCCCAACGCGCGTCCAGCGACGCGAAGCGGACCGGGGGCGCGTCGGCGGCGGAGGCCTGGCTTTGGGGACGGCGCACCGAACGCAGCAGCGCACTCCGGTTGAGCGGGGTCTGGCGGGCGGCCAGCGCCGCCTCCATGGTGGCCCGCGTCACCGGCGCCGCGGTGCTGCCGCCGTAGTAGCTGCCCTTGGGGCTGTCCAGCTTGACGAAGATGACGAGCTGCGGATTGTCGGCCGGAAAGTAGCCCACGAACGAGGCGAAGTAGCGACCGCGAGCGTATCCGCCCCCGTTTGGGGCGTAGGCCCGGGCCGTGCCGCTCTTGCCCGCCACGTTGAAGGTCTCGAGCTGCGCCCGGGTCCCGGTGCCGTCCTCCACCACCTCTTGCAGCACGCGACCGATGCGCCGACTGATGTCCTCCTCCACGACCTGGCGCAGCACCCGCGGCTGGATGCGGCGGAGCGGCGCTCCCCGGGGATCCACCTCGCGGACCAGGTGAGCCTCCATGAGCCGGCCGCCGTTGGCCAGCGCCCCGTAGGCCAGCGCCATCTGCAGCGGGGTCACGCCGATCTCGTAGCCCACGGCCAGCGACTGGGGCGACTGCAGGGACCAGTCGCTGGGATTGCGCAACGTGCCCCCCACCTCGCCGGGGAGCGGAAGCCCGGTCTGCATGCCGAAGCCGAAGTCCCGCAGGTTCTCGTACTGCTCCCGCGGCGTGAGGGGCTCGGCGGCCTTGGCCACGCCGACGTTGGACGACACCCGGAGCGCATCGGCGAGGGTCATGGTGCCCGAGTGGTGCACGTCGTGGAGCACGCGGCCGTGGATGGACCACGTTCCGTTGCCCACGTCGATGCTGTCGCCCAGGCTGCCCCTCTGGTTCTTGAGAATGGCGGCCACGGTGAAGGGCTTGAGCGTGGAGCCCGGCTCGTAGGGCGTGTTGATGGCCGACAGCCCGTCGCTGCGGCCGTCCTGCATGGAGACCAGCGCCAGGATCTCGCCGGTGCGCGGGTCGGTGACCACCAGATCGCCCCCGCGGGCTTCGTGCTCCTCGATGGCTTCGGCCAGCGCCTGGTGGGCGATCTCCTGCAGCGCCAGGTCGATGGTGAGGGTGACGTCTCCACCGGCCACCGGGGGCTCCATCTGGAACACCTGTCCCGGGATGGCCTGACCGCGGGAATCCTTGGCCACCACCTCACGCCCCGGTTGGCCGGCCAGCACCGAGTCGAAGGCCTCTTCGATCCCGCCCCGGCCCGTCCCGTCCAGCACGCGCCCCAGGACGCCCATGGCCAGGTCGCCGTGGGGGTGGTCACGGCGGAGCTCCCGGTCCAGGTAGATCCCCTGCACGTCCGAGAGGACCTCGCGCACCTCGGGCTCGTAGACCCCGCTCACCACGGCCCAGTTGCGCTTTGGGTCGGTGACCCGGGCCGCCGTCGACGCCGAGATGTCCAGCGCCTCGCGCAGCAGCCGACGGGCCTCGGCGCGGTCCTTCAGCTCCCGGGGGGCGACGCTCACCTTGACGGTCTCGCGCGAATAGACGAGCGGCACGCCGTTGCGGTCGCGGATGGTGCCCCGGGGCGCCGGAATGACGGTGGTCTTCCGGTGCTGCTCCCGGGCCATGGCCTCCCACTCGGCGCCTTCCAGGACCTCGAGTTGCGCGGATCGGGCCAGCACCACGGCGCCGGCCAACAACCAACCACCCAGAAGCATCTTGCGCCTGAGGGCCAGGCGCCGCTCGGTCTTCGACGGGGACATCAGTGGGACTCTCCGGACAGTAGAACCTGTTCCGATGCGACGGGGTTGTGCAGGCCGAGGCGTTCTGCGGCTTCCGGCACCACCCGTCCGCGGCTCTCCAGGTACTGGATGCGCCGCACGAGGGCAGCTTGTTCGGCCCGGGCCAGGGAGATCTCGTTGCGGATACGCTCGAGCTCGGTGAGCTCCTGCAGCGCGCGGCCCTGACGCCACGCCACGAAGCTCAGCGACGCGAGGAGCGCCGCCACCGACAGCGCCGCGCGCAGCGGCGTGGACAGCCGGCTCACGCGGCCTTTCTCCAAGCGCGCAGCAGGGCGCTGCGGGCGCGGGGATTGCGCTCCACCTCGGCGTCGTCGGCCCGCAACGGCCGGCGTGTGAGCGTCACCCCCAGCGCGCGCCCGCGGCACACGCACACCGGCAGCTCCGGCGGACACACGCAGTCGCGGCTCCACTCGCGGAACGAGTGCTTGACCAGGCGATCTTCCAGGGAGTGATAGGCGATCACCGCCATCACGGCCCCGGCGGTGAGCGCGTCGCGGAGCGCCGGCAGTGCCCGCTCCAGCGCCTCGAGCTCGCCGTTCACGGCGATGCGCAGCGCCTGGAAGATGCGCGCCTTGTCCTGCATGGTGACGGGCTTCTTGAGGACCCGGCTGACCGCGGCCATCAGGTCGTCGGAGGTGGCGAAGGGCGCGTCCTGGCGCCGGTGCACGACCTCCCGGGCCAGTGCCCGCCAACGCCGCTCCTCGCCGTAGTCGCGGAAGATCCCCGCCAACTCGTCTTCGGAGAGCCCGTTCAGGAGGTCGGCGGCGGTGGGACCCGCGGGCGTCATGCGCATGTCCAGCGGCGCGCCCTGGCGGAAGGTGAACCCCCGGCGGTCCTCGTCCACCTGATGCGAGCTGATGCCCAGGTCCAGGAGCGCGCCGTCCAGGCCCCGGTCCCGGACCTCGAGGTCGTCGGTGACCTCGTCGAAGCGCGCCTGCAGGAAGCGCACGCGCTGCTTCCACGGGGCCAGGACGCGCCGAGCCTCGTCGAGGGCCTCCGGGTCGCGATCCACCGCCAGGAGGCGGCAGCCGCCACAGTGCTCCAGGAGGAGACGAGCATGGCCGCCCCCGCCCACGGTGCCGTCGAGCCAAAGACCTTCGCCCCGGGGATCCAGCAGCTCCACGACGCGACGCGCCATGACCGGCTCGTGGTACGAGTCGGCGCCCGTCATCCGAAGATCTTGTGCGCGAATTTCGAGACACCCTCGCCCGCCGGCACCTGCACCGTGCTCCGGTACACCTGGGGATTCCAGAGCTCCACCCGGTCCAGGTTCCCGTTCAGCATCACCACGCCCTCCAGCTCCGCCGCCTCCTTGAGCCAGGCGGGGATCAGGATGCGGCCCTGCTTGTCCGGCGACACCTCCACCGCGTTGGAGACGATCTCGCGCACGTGGTGCCAGGCAGCCGGCTCCGACTTCCTGAAGTCCATCAGCCGCTGCTGTACCTCTTGCCAGACCTGGGCCGGGAAGAGGGTCAGGTAGGGCGGCTCCCACTGCAGGAGGACGAAGCGGTCTCCGTCGGCCTCACGACGGAAGGCCGACGGGAGCGAGACGCGCCCCTTCTCGTCCAGCTGGTGCTCGTAGCGACCGAGGAATCCGTTCACCGGTGTGGCACGGAGTGGGATGGAGTGGGATTAAGTGGAGGGTGATGGTGCCAAGATATGGCTCGTTCCCATGGGGCGCAAGGCTCCCATTTCGGGTGAAATCACAAGGGGCGCAGCGAAGCCGTCGAGGTCGGGAACGTGGCGTATTCTCGCGCCAAGACGCTCGCTGACGGCAGGGGCGCCCGAGCGGGTGTTTCCGAATAAATACCGAAGTGATCTTCGGTTCTTTTTCGGTATTCTCGGAGAGGGCGGACGTTGGACTTCGCAGCCAGCGACGGGGGCTCGGTGGGGCGATGGCTGCGGACTCCAGGATTATCCTGGACTTTGCAGCCGGCGCCTTCGGCTCACCGGCCGATGGCTGCGTTCTCCAGGACTATCCTGGACTTTGCAGCCAGGCGACCGCGCCGCGCCGGACTGTGGCTGCGTTCTCCAGGATCATTCCGGAGTCCGCAGCCGATGGGCGGAGCGGGGCCGGAGAGGTGCGCCGCGGATCCGCGGCGTGGGTCCTGTCGGACCGGGTGGTACCAACGAAAGCGGCGCCGCGGGGCGAACCCCGCGGCGCCGCAGCGCCGGATCAGCGGCTCAGCGTGGCGTCAGCCGCCCCGCTTGATGATGAGCTGCTGGATCTCGATGTACTGATCCGTGGCGTTCAGGATCTGGTTGATGTTCACGCTGGGCTGCGTGTTCGCGTACGGCGTGCCCGACTGGAAGAGGGTCTTCGCCTGCTGGAAGAGCGGCAGCGTCTTCTTCGCCGTGTCCAGCGTCTCGGGCTTCTCCAGGTCGATGGCCTGCGAGTAGAGCACCCAGCCGTGCCAGAAGTCCAGCATCTGCTTGGTCTCGGCGTTGACGTCGAAGGTCTTCGCCATCTGGATGCCCTGGAGGGCGTAGTTCCAGTTCTTGTTCTGCACGCCCTTCTGGTAGGCGTCGGAGAAGATCACCTTGGACACCACCGACGGATCCTGTCCCCGCTCCACGGCCTTGTGGAAGAGGGGCTCGGCCTTGTCCCGGTCGCCCGCGGCCATGTAGAGGTTCGCCTGGCGCACGTACAGGTTCTCGAAGTCCGGATCGATGCTCTCGATCTTGGCCAGCTCCTGCACGGCCTGGTCCGTCTTGTCCTCGCGCTCGAGGACGGTGGAGTACACCGACAGCAGCACGGGCTCCTGCGGATGGGTCTGCAGGACGCGCTGGGCGAACTGCTCGGCCTGCTGCAACTCGTCGAGCTGAATGTACGCCACCACGACGCTCCGGAGCTGACTGACACCCATGGAGTCGGCCCGCTGATCGTACATCTTGGTGTAGGCGTCGATGGCGGTGCGGTAGAGCTCGGCCACCTGAGGCGGAACCTCCTGGTCTTCACCGCCCTGCTGGCCGGCACCCTCGGGAAGCGCGTTGCGCGCCGCGGCGAAGGCGTAGTTCCCCAGGTCGCCCAGGAGCTCGGGGCTCTGGTCCTGGCCCTGGAGGCCTTCCTGGATCAGGAGCATGGCGCCTTCAGGGTCGCCGGCCTTGAACATGTCGTAGGCGATGTTGCGGCGGACGTCCACGGCGCCCGGGTTCAGTTCGAGGTAACGGCCGTAGAACGTGCGACCCTCGTCTTTCTGACCCAGGGTCGTGGCCAGATACCCGGCCAACTGAAGGCCCTCGTCGTGGTAGGGGGCCTGCTCCAGGAGCGTCTCGAGCTGGGAGAGCGCGTCCTCGAGGCGGTCCATCTTCCAGAGGGTCACCGCCCGCTGGTACATGACGCCTTCGTCCTTGGGGTTGAGCTCGAGCGCGTCGTCGCAGTTGCGCAGCGAGCTCTCCCAATCGGAGCTGTTGGCGTAGTCGGAGCAGAACTGCTTGAAGCGGATCTGCTGCACGTAGGTGTCGAAGGCGTCGACGATGCGCTGCGCGGCCTCTTCCTTCTGGTCCTTGTTGGACTGGAAGGGCTCCACATCGAACTCCTGCGAGCTTCCGAGATCGATGAACTTGATCTCCTGGAAGTCGCGCTCGTCACCACTCTCGGTGTACGACGCGCACAGAGCCACCTGCGCGTTGATCTGGGCGCCGAGCTGCCGGGTCTTGGTGCAGTCGAGCTCGTCCATCTTGAGCTTGAACCGCCGCAGCTGGTCCTTGATCTCGTCTTCCTCGATGGGCTGATGCGTCGGAAGCTTGTTGATGGCCTTCCTCAGCTCCTTCGCCACGTCCTTGCCGAAGTCGTCGTCGGCACCTTCGAGCGGGAACAGATTCGGAATGAGTACGCGGAACCGCCCACCCACCTCCTGCTGGGCCGAAAGATGCCCCGCAGGGGTCAAAGCAGGCGCTACGAAGAGGGCGGCCGCGAACGCTACTACTCCCAGCCTCAGCCGTCCGATCATGAGGTGTCTCCTGGGCTTTTCGCCCGGTGCAGTTCCTTTCCGGCCCCGCAGGGGGACCTCCGACTTCGTTTCGGCGATCTCTACCGCCGTTGAACCTTGAAAGGTTCCAATGTTCCGCCGGCGGGGGCGGAAAGCCCGGCAATCTATCCCCGGGTGCCGAACCGGGTCAACGGTTCGGGCGCGTATGTGTTCCACTGATCATACTCCGTGCCAGCGTCGATCTTACAGTCGTGGCGGTCACGGTTCGTCGGGCTCCTCGCTGCCCTGCGGACGGCCACCCGGGCCGAAGGGCCCGTCCTGCGCTTCGATGGCTCGCCGGATCTCCGGCGGCATCGACTTGGTGGCGCCGACATCGTAGTCGTACATGACCTGCAGTGTGCTGCCACTGACCAACAACTCTCCGTTCTCGCCACGCACCTCGTAGTCCATTTCGAAGTGACGTTTGCCCAGGCGAGACACCCGGACACCGACGCGGAGGCGCTGAGGATACAGCACCCGGCGATGATACCGGAGTCGCGCCTCGGCGAGGATATAGTCGACGTCGGCCAGATCGGAGCGGCCAACGACCTCGCGCCAGTAGGCCGCCCGTGCTTCTTCCATATACACCAGAGCGTGCGAATGGTGTACGTGACCACCGATGTCCACGTCCTTGAAGCGCACGTCTACGCCGTGCGCGAAGCCGAAGGGGGCGTCGTCGGACAAGGTGTCGTGGGGTCGAGGGAGCGGCGCGGGCGCCCTACCTTCTAAGGCATGAGCACGAGATCCACAAGGCAGGCGGTGGCGGTGGTGGGCGGTGGGGTCATCGGTCTGGCGGTCGCCGAGGCCCTGGCGCGGCGCGACCACCGCGTCATCCTGGCCGAGCGCGGGCGGGTGGCCGAGGAGGCCACGTGGGCCGCCGGCGGCATGCTGGCGCCGCTGAGCGAAGCCCGCCATCCGGGACCGTTCCTGGCCCTGGCGCTGGAGAGTCTGTCCCTGTACCCGGAGTTCGTCGCGCGCGCCGAAGCCGCGTGGGGTGCGCCGGTGGGATTCCGGCGCTGCGGCAAGCTCCTGGTGGCCTTCGACGACGGTGACGCCCAGCGGCTCCGTGCCCGCTGGCGATGGCAACACCAGGAGGGCCATGACGTCCGGCTCCTGGCGCCCGACGAGGCTCGGGAGGTAGAGCCGTCGATCTCGTTCGCCGTCGAGTCGGCCCTGCATCTGCGCGCCGACGCCCAGGTCGACAACCGTCGGCTCGGCACCGCGCTCGCGGCGCTGGCCCGGGGCGCGGGCGTCGAGATCCGGGAGGGCGCACCCGTTCGGGGGCTCACGGCCCGGGGCGGGCGCGTCACCGGGCTGGAGCTGGCCTCGGGCGAGCATCTCGACGCCGACCGCGTCCTGCTGGCAGCCGGGGCCTGGTCCGGCGGCCTGGAGGGTCTCCCCCGCCCCATTCCCGTGCGGCCCGTCCGCGGACAGATGCTCGCTCTGGCGGTCGAAGACCCACTCCCCGCGGGCCTGGTCGGCGCCCCCGGTGCCTACCTCATTCCCCGCGAAGGGGTCGCGGGCCCGTTGGTGGTGGTGGGTGCGAGCGAAGAAGACGTGGGATTCCAGCGCGGTACCGATGCGGCCACGTTGGGCGCGCTGCGCGCCGCGGCAGTCCGCGCCCTGCCCGCGCTGGCCGCCGCGCCGGTGGTGGAGCGCTGGTGCGGGTTCCGGCCCGGTACGCCCGACAACCTTCCGGTGCTGGGTCGGGATCCGGACCTACCCGGGCTCGTGTACGCCACCGGCCACTTCCGGAACGGGATCCTGCTGGCGCCGGTCACCGCCGAGCGCATCGCGCGGCTGGTGACCGACGACGAAGCGGCCGGGCTGGAGGCGTTCCGGCCCGACCGCTTCGCGTAGACGAGTCCCGGGCCCGGCCGGAGAACCGGCGCGGGCCGCGACCTCAAACGGCCATCAGTTGCGGCGCAGGCGGATCGACCCCGAACCGGTGTCGATCTTGATGAGGCCCCTGCCGTTGCCGATGCGGCCCTCGATCTTGTCCCGGCGCATGGTGGTGACCTCCACCGCGAAGTCGAGGTCGATGCCGCCGGACCCACTGTCCAGATCCACCTCGGCGTTGATGTCGTCGGGCAGCGAGACCGTGACGCTTCCCGACCCTGTGTCCACGATGAGCCGTTCCACCGAGCCGTGCAGGTCGGTGGTGACCGACCCGGAGCCCGTGTCCAACTCCACGTCGGGTGCGGTGACGTCGCGCAGCCGGATGCCGCCCGATCCCGTGTCCACCACCAGGCGGTCGGTGGAGATGGATCCACCCTCGACCCCGCCGGAGCCCGTGTCCACGCTGACCCGTGGGCCCGACACACGGTCGAGGGTGACCGATCCGGACCCGGTGTCCACGCTGAGCTCACCCTGGATGTCGGCGACCTCCACGGAGCCCGATCCCGTATCCACCCGGAGCGCCCCGGTGATGCCGCGAGCGCTCGCGCGCCCGGACCCCAGGTCCAGGAGGAGGTCGCTACGGATCCCCTCGGCCTCCGCTTCGCCCGCCGCCACGTAGACCGCGACGTCGTGGCCGGGCGGCACCGCGATGACGAGATCGGCGTGGGCATCCAGACCTCGCCCGCTTCCTCGCACCCGCACCCGGTCACCACCGTCGCCGAAGGTGCCGTCGTCTCGCACGCGCACCGTGGTGGACCAGTTTCCCCGGCCCGGCGCCGAATAGACGACCTGATCCGAGGGATAGATCACCCGGAGCGTGTTGCGGCCACGGATGTCGTCCGTCTCCACCCGTAGCTGAGCGCCGTCGTCGCCGCCCCGCGTCATGCGCACCGTGACGTCGTTGCCGGTGCCGGCCACGACCTGCACGTGGCCCGCCAGGTTGTAGACTGCCACCCGGCTCCCGCTCACCGTGAAGGACTCCTGCCCGCTGACGGGCATCGCCACGGCCAGGGCAAGCGTGGCTACCCATGCAGATCGAATGTGCACGTCGGATCTCCCGGTCAACGAATGCGAATGGAACCGTTTACGGTTTCGAGCCGAAGGGTCGGCCCGCCCTCTCCGAGCATGCCCGAAGCGCTGTGCCGGCTGATGCGCCCCTGCAGCTTGAGCGGGAGCGACGAATCGAGCCGGCCGTTGAGCCAACGGGCCTCCAGGTCGGCGTTCACCGCATCGGGCACGTCGAGCTCGATGCTGCCGTTCACGGTCTTGAACTCCACGCCCTGGTCGGAGAACCGGCCCATGGAGGCTTCGATGGAGCCGTTCACCGTGGCGGCGCGAGCGAATCCAGTGGTGGAGACCTCCACGTCACCGTTGACGGTGGCCGCGTCGACGTCGCTCTCCAGCGAGATCGCCTCGACCTCGCCGTTCACCGTGCGCGCCTCGAAGCGCACGCCACGAGGCACTTCGATGTGGAAGGCCACCTTGACGTCGTTGTTGCGCGTGTTGTTGCGGCCTCGATCACCCGAATCGCAACGGTTGGAGTCGTCGCGGGAAGGATAGACGGCGCACACCGTCACATCGCCCCCGTGCTCGACCACCTCGATCCTCACCTCGGACGGATCGCTGCGGCGCGCGCGCTTCTCCGCCGTCACCACCACCTCGTCGCCATCCGCCAGCACGGCTTCGATGGGACCGTTCACGCCCTTGATCTCCAGCGTGCGACCGGCCTCCACGCGCCCCGACCATCGGAACTCGTCGCCCTGATCGTCAGAAGCCTGGCGGGCCTGGACGGTGCGCACCTCCACGACCCGGCTCTCGCTGCCGTGGCCCGTGACCCAACCTACCATGTCGCTCAGGAACGCCAGTCCCGCTTCCCGTGCTCCGGCCAGGCGGGGGGTCACCACCACACCTGCCACCATCGCCACGGCCAACGCCCAGCCCGCTCCATTCCAACGCCGCATGATTCCTCCTCCTCGTCTTCTTCGAGACTCGTCTTCCCGCAGCAACTCCGTCCTGCCTGTCCCGCTCGCCGGTCGCCAGCCGCCCTAGCCGCGCTAGCCGCCGTGACGCAACCGGATGTCGCCATCGAACGCCTGCAACTCCAGAACCGCACCTCCCACACCCATCACGAAGCTCAGCGGCTCACCGGCGTGCAGGCTCCTCACCTGCACCGGGAAGCCCGGCTCGAACTCCCCGTCGAACGTCGAAACGGAGACCGCGGCACCGGTGCCCTCGGGCACCGTGACCGAGATGTCCCCGTCGTGAGTGGCCAGACGCATCCGGGATCCCCGGAGCACCCGCCCCTGAAAGACGATGTCGCCGTCCAGCGTCTCCGCCGACAGGGTGTCCACGGCGATGTCGTGGAGCGTCAGGTCGCCGTCGGTGCTCTGCACCGCCAGGCGCCCACGAGCGCCCCGCACGTCCACCTCACCTTCCACCGTGCCCAGCTGTACGTCGCCGGACAGGTCCTCGACGGTGATGGTGCCCGAGACGCTGCGGACGTCGACCGCCCCGGACAGGCGTTCCAACGACACGTCGCCTTCCAGCGTGCGCACCGTCAGATCTCCTCCCAACCCCTGCACGTCCACGTCGAGCTCCCGACCGGCGATGCGCACGTTCATCCATGCGGGCACCGAGAGCCGCACGTCTTCCCGTCGCGCGCGTCGACCGATGTTGCCGCTCAGGACGATGCGGTCGCCGTCACGACGCAGCTCGATCCGGTCGGCAGATTCCAGGGCCACCTCGCTCCGGTCCCATACCCGTACGGTGATGGACCCCGACCGGGTTTCGACCTGGAGCCTGTCGCCCCTCGAGGCGGCCATCACGGTGTCGGCCGGTGGGGAGACCAGAAGCCCCGCGGCGAGGAGCAGCGTCATCATGTCACGAGCTCCAGTCCACCAGGTCGGCGGCCTGCTTCAGGTAGTCGCGCTTCCGCTCCATGGCGCTGCGCAGATGCCCCTGGACGTACGCGTTGCCCGGGTCGACCTCCAGCGCCGCCCGCGACTCGGCGATGGCGCGCTCGATGACGGCCAGGTTCTTCTCCAGGATGCGCAGCGTGTTGGGATCCAACCGGTCACGACCCGCGTCCAGCACGCCTTCCAGCTCCTCCACCTGCGCCGACAGGTCCTCCCCGTGTCCCTCCTCCTCGGCGGAGACGTTGGAGGCCATCGTGGACGGCACCGCCGACGTGGCGGCCACGCCGGGTCCCGCCGGGGCCGTCATCGGGCGGAGCGCCCAACCCGCCGCCCCCGTCGCCAACGCCAGCGCGACACCGGCGGCAGCGAGCTGCCCCAGGGACAGACGGAAGGTGCGACGCCCGAAGGCCCGGGCCGGCTCCACGGGAAGCGGCACCACCTCGGCCTCGTTCAACCGACCGCGGATGTCCGGCCACAGGTCGCGGGGGGGCGCCACCGGCCCCATCTCCCGGGCGAGGCCGCGTACGTCCTCGAGCTCCGCCGCCACCTGCGCGCACTCGGTGCAGGCGCCCAGGTGATCCGACACCGCCCTTCGCTCGTCCCGTGGCAGGGAGCCGTCCAGGTACTCGGAGAGCCTGGCCAGGTAGTAGTCGTGTGATGCGTTCATATCCGTCTCGTGCGTTCCGTTCAATTCAGGTGTCCACGCAGCAGCATGCGAGCCCGGTGAAGTTGGGACTTGGAGGTCCCCACGCTGATCCCCATCAGACCCGAGATCTCCTCGTGGCTGTAGCCCTCCACATCGAAGAGCACGAACACCTGGCGGGCACCCTCCGGGAGTTGTCCCATCGCCGCCTCCATGTCCATGCGTAGCCCCGGTGTGCGGGCGCGGGCCGTGAGGGATTCAACCAGCCCTTCCGCCGGCACGTGGCGCGCCTCCCGACGCCGGAGCGTCTCCCGCCTGGAGAGGATCAGGTTCACCGCCAGGCGATGGAGCCAGGTGGAGAAGCTCGCATCGCCCCGAAACGTCGCCAGCTTCCGCCACGCCCGCAGATAGACCTCCTGCGTCAGGTCATCGGCCGCGTCGACGCCGGCCATGCGGCGAGCCAGCGCGTAGATGCGATCGACCGTGGACCGGTACAGGCGCTCGAAGGCTTCGGCATCGCCCGCGGCGGCGCGATCCACGTCCCGTCGTTCGGGCGACATGTCTGCGTGCACGGCTGCGGGCTTCGGGTTCGGAGTCAGGGTTCGCTGTCCCGGTGCGTCTCTGTCACGTTACGCCCTCTTGGACGGGTGCTCGAGGCCCGGGGTTGGAACCGGGCTTCGCGCGCTCGAGGCCCTTCGGCCGCCTCGCGCCTTGCGTTGCCGGGCGCGGCGTGACAGCCTGGACACGATCGTCCACGACACGGCCGTCACGCCAGCGTCGCGCACTCCAACGCCCGGACACGAGGGCCCCATGCAGATACTCCCCATCGACCTCACGTCCATCGTGGCCACCGTGATGGGCATCTCCATCGTGCTGATCCCGGTGATGGGGCTCACGGCCCGCTTCGCGCTGAAGCCGTTGGTGGACTCGCTGGCCCGGGGGTGGGAGCACAAGGGCCTGGAGGAGAACCTCGCCATGTCCGAGCGCCGCATCGCGCTGCTGGAGCATCAGGTGGAGCACCTGGAAGGCTCGGTGCGCCACCTGGAAGAGGCCCAGGCCTTCGATCGCCAGCTCGGTGCGGGGACCGCAGCCGAGGAAGGCGCCCGCAGCCTCCCCGGAGATCGGGAGAGCACGGGGTGACGCTGGAGATCATCGGCCACCGCGGCTTCAGCGCCCGGGCTCCGGAAAACACGCTGGCGTCGGTGGAGGCGGCGCTCCGCGCCGGGGCCGACGCGGTGGAGTGGGACGTGCACGTGGCGGCCGACGGCACGCCGGTCGTCATCCACGACGCCACCCTGGGCCGCACCACGAACGGCGTGGGCCCGGTGCGGCGGCGCACGCTGGCACAGCTCCAGGGCCTGGACGCCGGAAGCTGGTTCGACCCTTCCTTCGCCGGCGAGCGCATCCCGTCGCTGGCACAGGCGCTGGATCGGGTCAAGGGCCGCGTGGGCAGGGTGTACACCGAGGTCAAGGGGTACCGCGAGCTGGAGGACCTGGATCGCATGGCCCGCATCACGCGCGACGCCGACATGGCCTACGACACGGTGTTCATCTCCATGGACTGGGGAACCCTGGACCGCATCGCGGGCCAGGACGACGAGGTGGGGATCGGCTTCATCGTCGACCAGCGCAGCCGCTACGAAGAGGCGCTGGAACGGGCCACCGGCTCCCCGCGGGCGATCCTGGACCTGGACTACCGCCTCGTCCTCCTGGAGCCGGAGCTGGCGGCGCGGGCCGTGGACCGCGGCGTCGACGTGGCCGTCTGGACCGTGGACTCGGCGGATGACGCGGAGACGCTTCGGGCCGCGGGTGTGACGCGCTTCACCACCAACCAGGTGGAGCGACTGATGGAGTGGCGCCGAGGCTTGTGACCGGAGGCCTCAGCCGGCCATGGGCAGGGTGAAGCGGAAGGTGCTCCCCCGCCCCACCTCGCTGTCCACCCCCACTTCGCCGCCGTGGGCCTCCACGATGCCCCGGACGATGGCAAGGCCCAGTCCCGCTCCACCCCGCTCGCCGTGCTCCGGCTGCCAGAAGCGGTCGAAGAGGTGGGCGCGGTCTTCCTCGGGAATCCCCGATCCGTTGTCCGATACCCGGAGCGTCACGGTGCCGGCGTCGGGGTCGGCGACCGCGCCGAGCTCGATGACCCCGTGTTGGCCCGTGTGGCGCAGTGCGTTGGCCACGAGGTTGGAGAGCACCTGGAGGATGCGGTCCCGGTCGGCCTCGACGGGCGGCAGCTCACCCACACCGTCCTCGATGCACAGGGAGAGATCCTTCTCGACGGCACGCGGCTCGAAGAGCTCCGCCACCTCCACCAGCAGACCCTGAACCTCACAGGGTCCCGGCCGCACCGACAGCGCCCCGGCATCGATGCGCGCCACGTCCAGCAGGTCCTGGATGAGGCGGTTCATGCGCTCGGCGGCCCGCTGCACGATCTCCAGCTGCTGGCGGCGTCGGTCCTCGGGCAGCGGAACGTCGAGCAGAAGCTCGGCGGCCGCCGACACCGATCCCAGGGGATTGCGGAGGTCGTGACTCACGACCGCGAGGGTCTGCTCCCGGGCCTTCACGGCGTCCTGCAACGCCTTCTCGGCTTCCCGCACCTGGGTCATGTCCGTGAGCGTGAGTACCGCCCCCCGATGCCGGCGACCGTCCATCATGGGCCGCAGGGACCAGCGGATGGGGAACGCCCTTCCCCGTCGGTGGCGCGCCACATCGTCGCGTGCGGCCTCCACCACACCCAGATGGACCGCCTCCATGAGGGGGCACTCGTCCTCGCCGTGATCGGCGACCCCCGTGGCTCCGCCGTGCACGAGCTCGTGGACCGAGCGGCCCCGGGCCTCCTCTTCCGTGAAGCCGAGCAGCCTCGTGCCGGTGGCGTTCAGCGAGATCGCGCGCCCGGCCAGGTCGACGCTCAGGACCCCGTCGCCCGTGGCCTCGAGCACGGCGTCGCTTTCGCGCCGCGCCCGTACAGCCTCTCTGCCTCGGACCTGCGCTTCGTGGACCAGGGTGCGCAGGCGGCGGCCCAGGAATCCCACCGCCACCGTCGCCCCCAGGGCCAGCGCCACCAACGCCACCGTCAGCCGCATCTGGAGCGAACGGGCCCCGTCCATGCGCTGGCGAGCGCGATCCATGTCTTCGGCGAGGGTCTCCCGCAGGCGTTGGGCTCCGTTCAGGACCGCGTCGTAGCTCTGCTGGTCTTCGTCCACGCGGTCGAGAAACGCCTCCCGTCCCTGTTCGCTGGCGATGGCGTCGCGGTGGGCCAGGTGCCAGCTGCTGGACGTCGTGAACCAGGGCAGCACCTGCTCCCGTGTGCGCTGGTCGGCACGGCGCAGCAGGCTCTCCAGGCTGTCGGAGATCTCACCTTCGCGCACCACCAGGGCCTCGTAGCGGCGCCTCGACTCCGCGTCGCCCGTGAGCAGATACCGCTGGAACCGCGTCATGGCCCGGGCCTGGGTGAGGGCCAGCTCGGTGGCCTGGTTCCGCGCCGGCTCCAGGACCTGGGAAATCTCGTCGTCGACCCGGGCCACCTGCTGACCGACCCAGAAGGGGATCCCCGCCAGCGCCAGCAGCGCCACCGCGATGAAGAGGAGGGTCCAGGTGCCCGCCTCCACCGGAGGCCGCTCGGCTGCGACATCTGCCATGGGAGGGGTCTCGAAGGCGTTCATGATTCAGCTTAGCCGGGCCCGCGGTCCTGCGACAGTGGCGCCAGAACCCCCGGGGCGGGTCTCCCTCACTCCCCGACCGAGGCCGTGTGCGGGCGCAGCCTGGACATCATCACCGCGGCCAGCCGCTCGGACAGATCGGGTAGCCCGCGGGACAGGTGCGGCGGGGCGTCGGCCGGCGCGGACTGGTCGGTGACCACTGCCAGGAACCGCCCCGCGTCCGGATCGTCGGGCCGCCACATCGCCGGGCGATCCCCGGAAGCAGGGCCGGGAGCCCGGACCTCGACGGCCGGCACGGACTCGCGCTTCCAACCCTCCGCCACCACGATGTCCGCGTCGCGGGCGTAGCGGCGCACCAGCTCCGTCAATCCCGGCTCACCGTCCGGCCCCCAATCCCCCATGACCACACCGTCCTGGGGCCCCGCCAGGACCACCCGCGCGGCGCCACCTTCGTGTCGGAGCCTCCACGAGTCGGTGCCCGGCGTGTCGATGTCGAAACCGTGCCCGTGCTTCACCGCCACGACGCGCAGACCTCGAGCCGTGAGCGCCTCCACGAGGCCCACGGCCACCGTGGTCTTGCCCGCGTCCTTCCATCCCACCACCGACACCACGGGGGGCAGATCGTCCACCAACGACTCCGCCAGCGCGCGGTCGTCCGGGCGATTCACGTTCAGGAGGAGGAGCTCGGGCTCCAGGGACCGTCCCTCCGCCAGCTCCGCCGGGGCCAGCATGATGCGTCGCCCCACACCCTGGACCCAGCGGCGAGCCGAGCGGTCGCCGGCCCGGTCCAGATGCTCGGACAGACCCGGGAGCAGGCCCACGCCGTACACGCCGAGCAGCGGCTGCACCCGATCGGGCTCACCGGCCACGGCAGCGGTATCCCGAGGCCGGGTCGAGGCGCGCCAGGCGCGCACCAGGCGGGCCACGGCCGCGGTGTCCACCAGGGGGAGATCGCAGGCGAGGACCACCGCCCCGTCCAGGCCCTCGTCGCCGGCCCAGGCCAGCGCGGCCTCCAACCCGGCCAGGGGACCGGCGCCCGGGCGTTGGTCGTCACGCCGGGGCACGTCCGGCGGAACGTGCGCCGACGCGCCCACCACGCCCAGGCGATCCACCGAGGGCGCCAGGGCGGCGAGGGCGCGCGCCAACAGCGAGCGCCCGCCGACGGTGGCCGCTTCCTTGGGGGATCCGTAGCGGCGGCTGTCCCCTCCGGCCAGCACCGCACCCAGCAGTCGGCTCAAGCTCCGGCTCCGTCCTCGCGGGCTGCAGCATCGACGTCGTCGGATGCCACCACACGCTCCTCGCCCGTGTAGAGGTTGAACCCCCCCTTCCGGACGAAGCCGGCCAGCGTCATGCCGAACCGACGGGCCAGGTCCACGGCGAGGCTGGAGGGCGCGCTCACGGCCACGACCATGGGCACACCCGCCGCCAACGCCTTCTGGACGATCTCGAAGGACGAACGCCCGCTCACCACCAGCGCGTGCTGGAGGAGTGGCAGACGCCCCTTGAGGAACGCTTCGCCCAGCACCTTGTCCACGGCGTTGTGGCGGCCCACGTCCTCCCGGGCCAGCCACACCTCGCCCGACTGGTCCACCAGCCCCGCTGCGTGCAGCCCACCGGTGCGGTCGAAGTCACGCTGGGCGGCCCGCAGCCGGTTCGGAAGATCCGCCACGGTGTCGGCGTCCAGCCGGATGCTCCCCTCCAGCGGGAGCGGCGCGCAGCCCTGGAGCTCCACCGCCTCCAGCGAGGCCTTGCCGCACACCCCGCACGACGACGTCGTGTAGACGTTGCGGCTCAGGCGGTCCAGGTCCACGCCCTCGGCCCGCGCCAGGCGCACCTCGACGATGTTGTACTCCTGGTGGCCCTGCCCCGAGCGACAGTAGGTGAGCTCGCGGACGTCGCGCCGGTCGTGGAGGACGCCCTCGGTGAGCAGGAAGCCCGCCGCCAGCTCGAAGTCGTGGCCCGGCGTGCGCATGGTGACGGCCACGCTGGTGGAGGCCCATCCCGAGGGCGCCGGGAGCGCGACGCGCACCTCCAGCGGCTCCTCCACCGTCAACTCGTCCCGCACACTCCGGTCGTCGCGCCCGGGCCGGTGGCGGCGGACGGGAACCCTGACGACGCTACGACGGGGACGAGCCACGGCGAACCTCGAAGCCTACAGGAAGATGGCTCGCACGACCCAGATCACCAGCCAACCGAGGAGCGCCGTGAAGACGGCCTTGCCGGTGCTGAAATCCAGGGCCTGGCGAATCCCCACGACGCCCGCCACCAGCATCCACACGGCGACGACGGGCAGGATGAGCCAGCCGAGCAGCGGCACGATGGCCAGAAGCGCGAGGACGCCGGGCGCCTGGGCGAAGCCGAGGGTCCGGAGTAGCTCGCCCCAGGTCGCGGTCCCCCGGAACAGCCGGGTGCCGATGAAGTAGGTGACCCCCGCCCACACCACCCAGCCCACGAGCTGGGTGACCCCGACGCCGACGATGCGCAGGGGTCCGAGCCCCAGCGCGCCCACGGCCTGGCAGGCGGCGACGATGACCACCACCGCCGCGGCCTGCCCCGTGGCGGTTTCGTCGTGCTCCACCTCCTCGTACACCGAGAGGTCGAGGGTGGCGGCGCCCATCATGCGGTCGGTGAGGCTGCGTGCCATGGCGTCTCCTCCGGAAGTGGGGATTGGGGGCCGAGCTCTGCGGGACGCCCCACACCTCCGGCGCCCCCTCCCGATGATGGCGCAGGGCCGCCGCCCGGCGCCAGGGTCCGCGCCCGCAGCCAGCTCCACCGCCAGGAGCACCGCGGCTTGTACGCGTGGGTCTTCATCTGCGTTCCCGGGGGACTGCACGAGCGGCGTCAGGAAGGGCGGACCGAGGGGATTGCGCTCACCGACGCGCAGGGGACCGACGGTCGCGCGGCGGCAGCGTCTCGCTCCGCAGGCGCCGAGGCGGAGGCCGCGTCTCCGTCGACATGGACACAGGGGCCCGGACATGCAAGAATGGGAGTCTGGAACAAGCGCGCGCACCGACCAAGGTCTCTCCAAGAAGAGCTCCGATGATCTCGACCTCCACGCCCACGGCTGGGCCCCACGCCGACCCTCTCCGCACCCACGCCAAGGCCGACACCTGGTTCCGGCTGCGGAGTCCGCAGGAGCTGCCCGATCAGCTCCGCGATCTGGCGCACCGGGAGCTCGACCTGGCGGCGGAAGGTCTGTGGGTGTCGCCGGGGCCGGCGCTGGACGCGGGCGTGCTCTATGCCCGCAGCGCGGTGGAGAAGGTGCGCACGTTGCTGCGTCTGGTACGGGCGGGAATCCCCAAGAAGGTCAGGAAGGACCACAACGGCCGCCTCAAGGCGCTGGTGCGCCAACTGGCCGAAGCCCGCGACACCGGGACGCTGGAAGACGTGGTCGAGCGTCTGCGCCAGGCCACCCGCGAGCCCGAGCTTCGCGACGGCCTCATGGTCCTCGGGGGTCGCCTGGCCGAGCGCCGTTACCGGGACAGCGCCGCCCACCGGGACGGGCACCTGCTGTCGCCCATCCGGGAGGAGCTGGAGCGCCTGGATGCGGAGGTTCTGACGTGGCCGCTGGAGGGTGACGGATTCGCCCTGCTCGCCCCGGGTCTGGCCCGGGTGCAGCGCCGCGCCGCCAAGGCCATGCAGAAGGTGGCCGACGGCAAGACCTCGGCCAAGCGCCACCGCAAGTGGATGCGCCGCTCCCGGGAGCTGGGATACGCCGTGCGCTTGCTGGAGCCCACCTGGCCCTGCCCCCTCAATGCGCTGGGTCACGAGATCGATCGCATGTCCGGACGGCTGCAGGAGGCCGACGAGCTCGACCGCCTGCTGCGGCTTGCCAAGGCCGACGAGACCCTGTTCGCGGCCCTCCCCGACGACGCCCTCGTGGAGCGCGTGGGACGGCTTCGGGACCGCTTCCGCACCGAGGCCCTTCTCACTGGACGCCGGATCTTCGCCGATTCCCCCGACGGATTCCGGAATCGTGTGGGCTGCTGGTACTCGGCCTGGTCCGACGAGGCCGGACACGCCACCGAGAACTGATCGTCGCGTTTCCCCGCGAGGAACCCATTCTGCCGATCGGCGCACACCTCGCCGCGAGCACGTCCCCGGAGCGTCGCGCTTGACATCCGCGCTGAGTGCTACAAAAATAGCATGGTGCTAATTTCGTAGCACGTGAAGGACAGCGACGTGAACCGGCCCGATTCCGGGGGACCCATGCAGGACCGACCATACACCGATCTGAGTCGCCGCGAGCGCCAGATCATGGACATCCTCTATCGGCTGGGCTCCGCGGCGGTGGCGGAGGTCCAGGCCGAGCTTCCCGATCCCCCGAGCTATTCGGCGGTGCGCGCCATGCTCGGGAAGCTGGAGGACAAGGGCCATCTGAAACACACGCAGGACGGCGCCCGGTACGTGTATCATCCGAGCCATCCCAGAGAAGAGGCCCGAGAGTCGGCCGTGCGGCGCCTGCTGCGCACCTTCTTCGACGGGTCACCGACCCGGGCGGTGGCGGCGGTGCTGGACCTGTCGGACGAGGCGATGGACGAGGCGGAGCTGGATCGGTTGGCCGAGATGATCGACGAAGCGCGAGCGAGGGGGCGGTGATGAACGTGACGATGACGTGGAATCCGACGGGACTGAGCGGCCTGCTTCTGGAGACGGGGCTCAGGAGCCTCCTGCTGCTCTCTCTGGTGGCGGGCGTGGCGTTGCTGCTCCGCCGGGAGTCGGCGGCCAGCCGGCACCTGGCGTGGTTCGCGGGATTGGCGGGCGTGCTCCTCCTCCCCTTGGCGACCCTGGGGCTGCCACGATGGCACCTGCCGGTACCGGCTTCGGCGTCGGAGCATGCGGCGTCGGTGATGGGCTCACTGGCGCCGGCGCGCGGACCGGCCCCCCGAGGCGCGGCGGTGGACGCCCCGGCATCGCGGTTGGAGGCCGGGCCCCCGGTGAGCGCGGTGGCTCCGACGGCTTCCGCGCAGCGCGAATCGTCGGCGCCGCGCCCCCTCGACGCGTCGGTGGCCGCCGGCGAGGAGACGCCGCCGAGCCTCCCCCTCCCCACCCTGCTGCGCACTGGTATGGGCGATCGGCGCGGGGCTGCTCCTGGTGCGGCTCGCCGCCAACCATGTCGCGACCCGCCGCCTCGAGCGGGGCACCGTGGCCTTTCCCGACGGTCGCGTGACCCGCGAGACGGCGGCCATGGCCACCCTCCTGGGCCTGGACCGCCCGGTGCGCATGCTGCGGGGTGCGGAAGGCACCATGCCGGTGAGCTGGGGCCTGGTGCGCGCGACGGTGCTCCTGCCTGCGGGTGCGGAACGCTGGCATCCCTCGCGCCTGAGGGCGGTGCTCCTGCATGAGCTGGCGCACGTGGCGCGCCACGACTGCGCCACGCAGGCCCTGGCCGACGCGGCCCAGGCCCTGTACTGGCCAAACCCCCTGGCCTGGGTCGCCGCGTGGCGGCTCCGGGTCGAGCGCGAGCATGCCTGCGACGACCGCGTGCTGGAAGCCGGTGCCCGGGCGTCGGAGTACGCCCGCGAGCTCCTGTCGCTGGCCCGGGGATTCCAGGCGGGCCCCGCGCTGTCCACGGCGGCGGTGGCCATGGCACGGCCGGGCCGCCTGGCGAGCCGGCTCCGGGCCGTGCTGGCCGAAGGGCGCCGGCGCTCGTTGTCCCGCACTGCCGCGCTGGCCGTGACGGCGGGTGCGGTGCTGCTCACCGGGGCGGCCTCGGCGGCCACGCCGGCGGTGGCGGCTCCCGCGGCCGGGCCTGCAGAGACGACCGCGGCAGCCTCCCGGACGACGCCCAGCGCTCCCGCCGCCGACCAGGCCTCGGGGCCCGCCCCGCTGGCGCTTCCGCCGCAGGCGATGACCTGCGGCATGGAAGCCACCGGGTGGCAGAGCATGTCCCACCACTCCGACGACGGCCGTGAGCGCCTGCAGTGGTCCAAGCCCGGGTGCGAGGTCGACGTGCGCGTCGAGGGTGAGGTCCGCTTCAGCGACGACTTCATGGACGTGGCGAGCCTCGGCCGCAACGCCCTGTTCCGCATCGAGGAGAACGAGGGCCGCACCGAGCGCCGTCTCGACGTCACGCCGGGATCCGGCGGCGACCCGACCTACGAGTACCGTGTGGACGGCCGCACGGAGCCCTTCGACGCCCAGGCGCGCGCCTGGTACCAGGGCATGCTCCTGCAGGTCTTCCGGCGGGGCGGCTACATGGCCGAAGAGCGCGTCGCCGCCCTGCTCAGGACCGGCGGCGTGGACGCCGTCCTCCAGGAGCTCGACCTCATCCCCTCGGACTACGTGTCGGCGCGCTACGTCGAAGAGCTCATGCGCCAGGCCGACCTCAGCGAGGGCCAGGTCGTGCAACTGGTGGACGAGGCGAGAGACCGGGTGGACTCCGACCACTACCTGGCCGGGATCCTGACGGCGCTGGCCGAGAACCACGATCTGACCAGTCCGGTCATGGACGCCTTCCTGAGGGCGTCACGCTCGCTGGACTCCGACCACTACCGGGCCCAGGTCCTCACCACGGCGCTGGACAAGGGCACGCTGCAGACGGGACAGGTGGAGGCGCTGCTGGCGTCGGCCTCGGAGATCGACTCCGATCACTACCTGGCCCAGATCCTGGACTCGGTCGCCGAGCGCTACGCGCTGAACCCGTCCATGCGCGGCGCGTACCTGCGGGCCGTGGAGTCCATCGAGTCCGACCACTACCGCACCCAGGTGCTGTCCGGGCTCCTGGACCGCGGTGACCTGGACGCGGGCGAGCTGTCCGAGGTGCTACGCGCCGCCGGGTCCATCGAATCCGATCACTACGTCACCGAGATCCTCAGGAAGGCCTCGACCCGGGAGCTGTCGGGCCCGCTCCAGGACGCCTACCTCGACGTGGCCCGGGGCATCGAATCCGACCACTACAAGGCGGAGGCGCTGACCCTGCTGGTGCGGCGCGACCAGGTTTCGAGCGGGTTGTTGGCAGGCGTGCTGGACGCCACGAGCTCCATCGCGAGCGACCACTACAAGGCCGGCCTCCTGGTGGAGATCGCCCAGCGTCACACGCTGAGCGGCGACCTGCGCGACGCCTACATGCGAGCCATGGACAGCGTCGGATCCAAGACCTACCGGGGCCGGGTGGCCGAAGCGCTCCTGGATCAGGGGGGCGACTAGCGTCGGCTCCGGGGGTCGTCCCCGGCGAAGTGGTAGGAATGGGCGCTGAGGGATTCGAACCCCCGACCTCCTGCTTGTAAGGCAGGCGCTCTAAACCAAGCTGAGCTAAGCGCCCTCGGGGTGTTTGCCGCTAATCCACGCGACAAACGGGGCTGACAAACCTAGCGGAAGTACGGGCGGTGTGCACGTAGCTGTGCACGTTCACGCCCGCTCCCGAAGCTCACCGCCGCCGAGCACGACGTTGAGCATCGTCTCGGGGTCGGCCTGCTGGTACGAGTCCTTGAGCGCCTTCGTGCTCTTCCAGCCGCCGGCCGCCGCAACATCCACGTCGGGTAGGTGCTTCCGCTCCGTGGCCCACTTCCTTCGGTAGGCGTGCCAGAGGGAGCCGTTTTGCGGTTCGACGCCGGCCAGCTTCTCACCGGCCCTCAGCCACTTATCTGCGAGGTGGCGGGTCATGGGCTGTTCCCGGTCCTCCGGCGACGGGAACAAGGGCGCCGCGCCGATGCCCGGCCGGTCCTTGCGGATACGGTCGAGCGCAGCCCGCACCGCCGGTCCGATCGGGACGACGGTCTCGCGGTTCGTCTTGTCGGTCTCCGCTGGCCAGCGGATCGCTCCGTGGGGTCCTTCGTCCAGCAGGAGGTCTCGGTACCGCAGGGCGCACACGGCGGAGATTCGCCGGCCAGTGCCGTTCACGATGTCGAGCAGCTCGCTCAGGTAGCTCCGTTGCGCCTTTCGCTGGTCCGTCCAGCGCGCCTCCATCTCGACTTGGTCCGACACTGCCCGGATGGCTTCGTATCGGTCCTGCGTCGCCACAGGGCGCCGAGGGTTCTCTTCGTGCGGTGCGTCGAAGCCTCGGACGGGGTTCTCGCGCATGAGGTAGTGGCCCTCGGGCATGCGCCACTTCGAGGCCCAATTGAACACCCACCGCAGCCACTTGCAGTCGGCCTCCACGGTCCGGGCGCGCACCGGCCGGGGCTTGGTGTCACCCTTGGGACGTCGGCCTCGCGCGTCGATCATGCCGGACGCCCGAGCGTCGATGAACCGCTCCCAGTCCCGCAGGGCCACGTCGTGCGGGTCCAGATCACTTCCGAGGACCCGAAGCCACATCTCGAACCGTCGCTCGTCGGCGCGCTGCTCGCGCTGGCTCTTGCGCGGCGTCCTGTGGCGCCTGTAAAGGCCGAAGACTTCACCGAGGGTGGTCTCCCCCTTCGAGTGCCGTTCATCGGCGTCAGCGACGCATGCAGCCTGCTTCAGGGCGTAGGCCTTCGCACGGTCCCGGTCCCGGTAGCCCAATGAGCGCCGAACGTGTGCTCCGGCGTCCCCTTTGTTGGGGTCCCAGTACCGGACGTACAGCGGTCCCCCCGGGGTGCGCTCGTAGACGGTGATGGTGTTCGGGCGGTCCCCCGCCGAGAACGACCATCGCTTCCGCTTCTTCCGCTTCACCACGATCCCTCCTGATGCTGTAGGCGAGTGGCGAGAGCCTCATGCCCCCGCTCACGCCTATCCTGCGGTCCATCCTTCATGACGCAAGCCTCGTCTCGCGAAGCTCGGCGGCGATGTCGGGGCCGTCCTGACTCGCGGCGCCGGGGAATGAGGGGTGGTTCGGGCGGGTGGGTAGGTCGCAGCGCCGGATGCGTGGGCTCCCCGACTCGCCGGCGTTGGGGATCTTGCCTTCGGCGACTCTCTGCTGGAGCGTCGAGTACGCGTAGCCGGACTCCTCGGCGGCCTCCTGGAGCGTGAGTGACTGCGTCCGCCACGCGTGGATGGCATCGTCCAACTCGCCAGCGTAGCTGCGGGCCATGGATGCAGCGTCGTCCAGCCCCCTTCGGTCGAACGTCTCCGCCTCGTCGAGCCAGCGCTCGCATAGGTCGTGCAGGGGCTCCACGTTCACGGCGCGGGCACCGCCTCGGGCTCGGGGCTGCTATCCACTTCGGCGTCGTGACGTTGACGACGGCACCACTTTCGCGACCCGAACTGCGCCGCGCCGACTAGGTTTGCTTGAGCCTGAATGGAATCAACATCATGGACGCGGACGCCAATCCACCTCGGTGGATCGAGGGCCTGGCGTCGCTCGCAGGGCGAATTCAACGAACCGGGTGCACTCATGACTGCACCTTCGAGGCTTCGCACCTGGCACAGAGCGTGGCGGTTGGGCCGACTCTCGCACCGCACATGTCACAAACTGATCGCCCTCCTCTAGATGGCACCCGGAACGAGTCGTTGCGCCTCCCTTCAACGGCGCCACTGACTTCCGGCCGGCTCGCCCGCGCGCCTGCGCTAACCACACCAGTATTCCCACGATAGCGGCTGTTCTTGCCTTCATTGTCTTGGGTCTGATGCCTATGTTGCTTGGGGGTGTCGGCAAGGGGCTCCGCGGACTCCGAGCGGGGGCCGGCGCCCTGGGCTTCCTTGGGCGCCGTGGGGGGGGGTCGCTCGGACCCATCGGTATGGGTATCGGAGCATCGACGTCCGATTCGCTCGTCATTGCAGTGCGGGCACACCCCCGACTTCTTCCATCGGCCGCAATTGCCACAGGTCGGCGGCTCCACTTGGAATCGTGGTAGCCGGCGATGCGGATCAGGGTGGGGCGCCCGGTACCGGGGAAGGTCTTCCGATCAATTTCACCGTGTTTCTCGAGCTTCTTGAGGAAGCGCGATACCTTCGATTGGGTCCAGCCCCACCTTTCTTCGAAGAAGCTGCGGGGACCCGTGGCAGGCACCTCGCGGGGTAGAGTAGCCTCCCTGCTCGCTACCGTCAGGCGCCCATACGGCCGGCGTTCGGAGGTCGACCCACGCCTCACGATAAGACACCTCATGACGAGTGGTCGACGGGTGTAATGGATGCTCTCGGTCCGAGAAGGGAGCGCGCGGAACTTTGATCCATCCGTTCTTGCCGGCGAAGCTCGTCATGACCTTCTCCGACTCGGGAATTCTCGTCGACATTGCTCCCGTTCACGTTGTCCTCGGTGTTGCACAGTAGACACTGCGTCGTCACTTGTCCTTCCTAATCTGAGTTTCTTGCTCCGAAAGCAGGTGAGGCACCGAGGGCCTCACTCTCCGCTCTTAGGCCTGTCCGTCGGCGCGCAGGCACCCCCGCGAGTATTCCAGAGTCCTCTTCGACAGCCTGCCACGTTGCTGATGCATCTTGGTCCTGGGCTTGAGTCGTGGTCGGCGCGCCAACAGAGGGTTGGCGTCAGACGGATCGTAGGGACGAGTCCTCCGATTCCTCAAGGTCTTGCTGTTATACTGTGAAATCGCCTCATCTCTTACGTTGGGGTAGGGTCCCAGCAGTCCTCCGACGCCACGCTCGGCTCGGCGCGTGGGGTACCCATGACAGAAGGGGTAGCCTCGTCAGCGACTCCACCATAGAAGGGTGCGGAGCCCTCTGTTTGTCGGAGCGACTTGGGCCTTACGTTGGGCTATGCCGGTTGACCACGATCGGTCTCTTGGTGGCGAACCACTGGCGATGAACACCGATCCCGGCTCGGATTCCTCCTTGACGTGCGTCGCAGGGGAGCGGTCCTCGAACACGCGCCTTCGTCCGCGGGGGCTGCCGATGCCGTGGTGGCGGCGTGGCCCTGCAGGTTGACATGGCCCGTGATCGGGTCAGTCTCACGAGCACCCCTCTTCACCTCAGGAGCCTCCTCGAACATGCGACTTCTCTCCACCGCCCTGCTTGCCGCCTGCCTCTTCGCCCTCGCCTGCCGCACCACCTTCTCTCCGGGGGCGATCAACGCGCCTATGCCGGCACAGCTCGTGTCCACGGGGCTGGCCCGCGACTGGGGGTGCACGAAGCCCCAGGTTGAGAACCGAGCAAGGTTCTTGGCCGACAGCTTGGAGTACGGCCTGTACTACATTCCCGAGGTGGGCTGGGACGCGTGCGAGCTGCTCGCGCGTGATGGCCTGTGGGATGAGATCGAGGAATCAGACTCCCTGGCCGTCTGGCACTACTACGTGGCCGGGCGAGACCGGACCGTGACCCTGCGAGCCGACGAATACGGGCGATGGACGGTGGATGAAGTCGACTGGGAGGAAGGCAGAGGCCCGAACCGACGCCGCTGACGTCCCACATGGCGGGGGGCAAGGCCAATGAGCGGTTGGCTTCCGTCAGGGCGCCGGCCGGACCTGCCATCGAACCCTCGCGGGCCTCCCGAACTCATCACCAAACCACCCGTTCCCATTCGCCGCCCGCCCGAGCACGACGCGCCGCGGCCACGATCGCCATTCGTTCAGCCACGGTAAGGTCATCAGAGACAACGTTCGCGGTATTCGCTGGATCGACCAGACGAGCAGTTCGGAACTCGTCCCCGAGGTAGCGAAGCACCTCTCCGAAGTTGTCAGCCACGGCCCCCGTGCGCCGTCCCCGAGTCGCGTTGAGTACCGCCAGTTCGAGTGCAAGCGACGGGAACTCGAGTCCGTGAAGTGCACGCCATATCTTCGTGAGCCGTACCTCCTCCAGCCGGCCGGAATCACGCACGAGGTTGATGTGCTTCGCCACGTCGGTCTGTGTCCAGCTATCTGCCTTTCGCCGGTACAGAGAGTGTCGGTTCACGAACCCACTCTGAATCCGGGCGGGCACGAGATCGATCTTGTGGTCCAAGACTTCCACACCGATCG
Organism: uncultured Gemmatimonadales bacterium; assembly: GCA_963809895.1. Classification (GTDB taxonomy): domain Bacteria; phylum Gemmatimonadota; class Gemmatimonadetes; order Longimicrobiales; family Gaopeijiaceae; genus Gaopeijia. The sequence goes on from CAWELD010000003.1 coordinate 1,559,697, forward strand.
AGACGTTCTGCGCCCTGGGGCTCCAGCCCGAAAAGCCCGCCCGCTGGAACAGGGTCCAGTAGATCTGGGAAAGCGTCTCCGGGACGTCGTGTCGGACGGAGATGAACAGGTCGAGGTCCGTTTGACCTCCCACGGCGGTTCCCTTGGCGTTCGATCCGGAGACTTCGATCCCTCGTAGGTACTGTCCGCCCCACTCGCGCACCACAGGATCGATCCATGCACGGAGCATGGCGATCGTGATCGGGCCTGCGCCGGTCGGGTAGCGCCGGAGCACCTGGCGGAGGTAGCGGTCTCCCTCAGACTCGAGCAGCAGCCCGAGGAGGCCCGAGTGCGTCGTCATCAGCCGTTTCGGAGCTCCTCGCTCCAGATATCGAGGTCCATCGCGAGCGCAGTCCCAAGGCGCTGGAGTTCACGCATTAGTGCTGTGAAGAAGCCCACGAGCGCGGTGTCCTGATCGTACACGACCATCTCTCCGCCGTCCGTCGGCAGTTCAAACGCGCCGGCCTGTAGGGCTACCCCCAGCTGCAGCTCATCCTGTCCGTGGAGCTCCTCAAGGACGTTGCGGAACGTCTCCCCGAACGGATCGGCGTAGCTGGAGTCTACGGCCAAGATGCCACCAAGGATCAACTGGTCCGCCGGGTCCTTCCCCTTCTTCGGCTCGCCCTCGTAGGTGTAAATCGGTCCCGAAGTCCGGGCCAACGCTCGCACTGACGCCACTTTTTCCGCCGTCTCCCGAAGGGTGGCGCTGGAGATCTCCTGCTTGGCGTCGAACACAGCGTAGACACTCTCCGCTGGAACGAAGCAGGCCGTGCCCGCTTGGAAGAGAAACGGGGAGTACTGAGCGTCGTGGATGATGACGTCGAGCTGTCCAGAGACTCCACCCGCGTGATCTACGACGAACCCGCTCTGGACGGAGTACCTTCGCGGGAGGTAGGACGCGAGCATGTCTCGCCACCGCAGCTCGGCAGCAGCACCCTTCTCACCCTGATGAGGCATGATCCGACGGTTGGCCGACAGTGCGGCCTCCATCTCGTCCTGCTTGGCCCGCATCAACTCGGCCACCGTAGGGGCCCGATCAAGGCGCTCAAGCGTCATCCTCGTCTCCGTCCTTGCTGGGAAACTCCTGGTGAGAGCTCGGCCCGAGCCAGGCGCCGACCTGCTTCCAGACCTCGTAGTACTGCAGCCACAGTGCGGCCCACATCACGACTGTGCCGGCAAGCGACTCAACGTCCTTCCAACGCCACTCCTTGGGCCAGTGGAGGCACAGGCTGCCGTCAGGCCATCGATGCGGCGCATCCGGATCGAGCCGTGGGCAGTCCACAAATACGCTCGGTGGTCCCCGCCGTTCGTACACGACCCGAATCCTGTACGAGTCGGAGTGGGGGCTGGGCTGTAGGTCTCCCGTCCACGTCACACGCCGGTCCCTACCCACCCCCGCTTCCAAACCCGGGAAGTCCCGCGCCATCGCCGCGATTTGCCCCCGCGGGTCCCGCGGCCGGCGATACTGGCCCGGGCCGTGCCCGAGACTACTTCTCCGGCCCATGGAAGGTCGTCGGCCTGCTTTGAGACGATCCAGAGGTCGCCGTCGCCGAGATGGCACCGGACGACGAGACGAATGCCTTTCCGGGCGTGGCGGCTACAGCGGCTGCGAGCGCTTCGTTCTCCACTTCGGCCTCCGACGGCCAGAGCGTCGGGTAGACCTTCCGCCAGACCGCATGCGCGTCCTCGTCGCAGTCCGCGTCGACTGCCTTCCGCGCGGCCGCCGCCGCTTCACGAACCCTCCGCATGAACGCCTCGAACTCGTCTCGTCTCCAGCCAGAGGAGATCACTGTGTGGAGCTGGGGGTCCAGCACGCGTGGCACACCATCCCCATCATCCATCAGCTTCTCCCACTTCGACGCCACATGCTCGAAGAAGTGGCAGACGTTCTGCGCGGTGGACCGCCCTTCGAGGACCACGTTCCCCCCGACGACCGAGTGGTAGACGATCACCTCCAGGAGGTAGCTCTTCGGGCGCCGGTACACCATCTGCTCGTCCCGCCACGCCTTCACCAGCTTGATCAGCGGGATGAGCTTCTTGGCGTGATCCGCGTTGGCGGCCGAGAGACTCTTCCCGTAGCCGAGGGGGTCGGAGTTGATCCACTCCTGCTTGCTGCGATCCGGTATCCGCAGGGGAGCCTCAAGGCCCTCGTCCGCGACGGCCCCGACGATATCCAGGCAGAGGTCGTGAGCCGGGAAGTCAAGCCGGATCGAGCGCCGCTGCGGCGAGGCCTCTGCGGAGGCATCCGGATACTCGCTGAGGACGGTCTTCAGCTCACGGAGAACGCTCTCCGGGGTCCGGTCGAGGGCCTCATCCGGCAGGAACACCAGCGTATCGACGTCCTTGATCTCGCCGATCGCCGTGTGTCGTCCATACGACCCGATCAAACGTGAGTGTGGCGACGCCGTCTCGAAGTCGTGTTCCTTGAGCCACTCCCGAACCTCTCCGGGCAACCGCTGAGCGGCCGTGAGCCGGTCGTCAGATGGATTGACCTTCTTGAGCAGGGCCGAGAACGCGAAACGGGATGAAGCCACGGCGAACCTCCAGCGGGATCGAAGACACCCAGAACTGGAGATCTGCCCGCGTGCTGGGGAGAGGCTCCGCAGCGCAGGCCGCTACCGTCGAGTGTCGAAATGGTCTGTGGGCACACTCGTACCCTTCGCAATGTGGCGTGAAAGCCGCGCGAGGTCAACCCTATGCAGTGGTATGAACTTAGGAGGCCACAATATGTTGTGGTACTTCGGCCCCTGTTCGGGAGCGCGGCATCGTCGTCAAGGCCAGGAGATTCGCGAACACCGTTTCAAGGACTTTCTCAACGGGCGGGGTTCAAGAACTTTCCCGTCCCGGCATCCGCCTTGGGCTTGATGAGGTCTCTTTCGTGCGCCAGCTCGTCGAGGTCCCGTTGCGTGGCCGAGAGGGCCTTGTCGGCCTGGACCATTTCCCGGTAAAGCTGCTCGCCGGGCCGAACCACGTCGATCGGCAGGAAGTAGGTGCGGGCCATCTAGGCCACCTCCCCGTCGGGTCCAAACGCAATGTCCAAGAACCTGGCGGCCTGCCGAAATCCCCGAGAGATGGCATCGTCTTGAGCCTGTTTCTCCCGTTCGAGCATCTCGGCCTGGTGCTCGACATGCGCCGCACCGTTCTCCAACAGCTCGCGCACCCATTCCGACGTCCACTTCCCGAGCAGGGACGCCGCATGATGAACGCGGTCGTACATCTCGGGGGTCATCCTGACCGTCAAGGTCTCTGACTTCGTTCTCGCCATCTGTGGTGGCCCTCCTGTCTGCAATGCGAGTCGCGGACGCCGCACCTCGTGTGCGACTCGTCACGGCGACCCGCCCAGGTCGTTCGCCTCCCAATCTGAAGATCCGACCGGAATGGGCAACGCAGATGTCGGCACATCCGAAATACGTTGCGCGCACCTGCGCGTCAGGCCGGGTTGCTTCGATGTTGAAGCGTACGTATAATTCATTATACTACGCACCGACACTGCGACGAGGGGCCCCCTAGCATGTCCGGGAAGCAACTGGAGATCGGCAACCTTCTGACCGACGCCAAGACGCCCTCGCTGGCGAGCGACGGAGGCTCGTTGGAGCAGCTCGCGAAGACCTTCAAAGATGGCCTCAGCGAGAACACGCGGCGCGCCTACGCACAGGATCTCCGGGACTGCGCTCACTTCCTGGCGCGCCATTCCGGCGAGGTCGACCCGGACGTCTCCGAGCTGCCCGAGGGTGCGGCGTACGTGGCCCGGAAGCTTCTGCCCAATGGCCAGGGCATGGCCAACGCCCTTGTAATCGGGTACCGGAGCTATCTTGGGGAGAAAGGCCGGGCCCCCGCCACGGTCAACCGCCGCCTCGCGGCAGTGCGCTCGCTGGTGAAGGCGGCCCGGTTGTTCGGGATCGTGACGTGGAAGCTGGAGGTCTCCAGCGTGAGGTCGCGGTCCTACCGGGACACGTCGGGTCCAGGGCTCAAGGGCTTCAAGAGAATGATGGCCAAGGCCAGGGCCGACGACACAGCCAAGGGTGTGCGCGACCGCGCAATCCTCCGGCTGCTATGGGACCTGGCCCTCCGCCGGTCCGAGGTCGTGGGGCTCGATGTCGAGGACGTCGACCTGGAGCGCGGGCGCCTCATGGTCCACGGGAAGGGGCGAGGCGAGCCTGAATTGATGACACTACCGGACGGGACGAAGGCCGCGCTCGGGCGGTGGCTGGAGGTCCGAGGCGAGCACGATGGGGCCCTCTTCACGAACTTCGACCGGGCCAGTAAGGGCGACGGGCGCCTGAGCGGCACCTCGGTCTACCGGATGGTATGCCAGCGCGGAGAAGATGCGGACGTGAAGGACGTGCGCCCCCATGGCATCCGGCACGCTGCCATCACGCACGCGCTGGACAAGTTCGACGGCGACGTTCGGACGGTATCGAAGTTCAGCCGACACCGGGACGTGCGCGTGCTCATGACCTACGATGACAACCGCGAAGACCTCGGCGGCGAGGTCGCGTGTACGGTGGCGGCTGCGGTGTAGGAGGAGGATGTCGAGCGTGCGGCTCGCTCCAAAGCTGAACAGGGCGGCCAGCTCCTGCTACGTCTCGGAATGTTCTCTCCGTGCATGCCGCCAAGAACAGCCCCCCCAATTCGGTGAGGATGGAGTCTTCATCCGAGAGCGAGCGCATGCGAAAGGGGGCGCGAGTCGGGATGTTGTCTGAGGTCACCACGCGTCCGGCCTTCCAGCGTCGGAAGAACACGGGCTCTCCACCCCACCCAAGGAAGGAGGCCGGGCCGGCAGAGAACCGCTCCCAGAGCACATCGCCTTCTCTTCGAGACGGTTCCGTAGCCATGTCGCGATGGGACATGCTGCATGAAGCCGTTGACGACGCCGGCGACCGCTCTGGTGGTCGGCGAGCTAGCCATGTGAGATCCACGGTCGCCAGGCCCTCATCATCTATCCACGGTCTGATCGGGGGTGACGCGTCCTGCACAGCCTCGGCTAGTTCCTCGACCGCCTTTCGTGGCACTGCCAATACGCTTGGCAGTCTTGCGGACCGCGATGATGCCATGGCCACCGTGTACGGAAACTCCCTGTGCTGGAGGGCGTCCCTAATCGGATAGAAGCTCTCGATGGCTTTCGTAGTCCGGTCACTCGACACGAACTCCGCTAGGCTTGAGTTGTGTTGACCGATCAGCTTCATTGCCCGTGATTCGCCCTTCCTGGGAAGGCGAAGGGTCCGCTCATGCTTCCTGAGATTCAGGGAGTACACATCGTCGGCGAGAGCGGCCAAGTCGTCAAACGCCCCGGTGGCCAGCATGTACTGGAATGCCAGATGGAAGAGCGCGCGAGCCTCCGTGTCGTTGTTCGCGGTCTTGAGCGAGGCGATTTCGGCTGCATCCGTGGTGCGACACAGGAAGTCCAATCGCCTTGCGAGCCCCGAAAGCCGCCTCTCGCGTCTGCCTCCCCCAAAGAACCATGCCCGCCTGAAATCGGGGAACACGAGGTCCTTTCGGAAGAGGTAGTAGAAACCTTCGTTACCCCAAACCCCGGGTTGGCCTCGAAGTGTTCACGCGCGACGCATAGGAGGCGAAGATGGTTCAACAGTTCAGGCCAGGTGCAATAGATGGCGTACCTCCGGCCCGACCTCGGTAATGACGACACGGCCGCATGAGACCCCACGACGAGATCCACATGGCGCCTCAGGAGGACCGCGAGGTATTCGATTGCCGCACCCTCCGATCCCTCGCCCTCAAGGCTACGAAAGTGCTCATAGGTCCGGTGCGGACCTAGCAAGGAGCGCGACGTGGGCCGGTGCAACACCACATGGCCCTCGTCGACATGAACCTCCCCGATCGTGGCTTGATTCCCTGCCAAGGGCCTTGGGAGGTCTTGGTGCCCCGGTATGAGGCAAAGGTCGATGAAGTCGTAGTCGGCCAACTCCGCCAACCGACCGATGGCATCGTCGGACATGCCGACGAGGGCGGTGGGCCCGACGATCACCGACACCTCGGGTTCGACCCATCGCACCCGATCGTATGGATTACCTGTATCAGTACTGAAGCGGGTCATTCCTCTCGAACGGGTCGAAGGTGGTTTCAGGTGACTTCCGATAGCCGACATCCGGTCCAAGCATCGCAGCCCGCGCCCTCCGCTGTCGAGCAGTTCCCGCGTTGCCCTGACCCTCAGCAGCCCTACCCTAGAGTGCGTAAAGACGCATTATCGTACCCAAAGATAAGCCGAATCTGGCAAATTACAAGCACATTCGAGGTGATCCCCATCGGTGGCAATCTGACCCGCGGGGAACGCGCCGCCCGGCGTGACGCATGGGCCAAGGAAGACGGGTTCCCCACCTGGCACGAATACGAGGGCTACGCGGAGGGACTTCAGGGCCACGAGGTCTGCGGCTCCCCGAAGACCAAGGAGGAAGCGCCAGGACTTCCCGGGACCGGGTCCGAAACGACCCTGTCTCCGCTATCCGGTCACAGGAATGACGCGCTGCAAGCTCCATGGCGGCGCTTCCTTGGTCGGATCCGCCAACCCGCACTTCCGGCACGGGAAGCGAGAGTCGCTTCGTCGGGCTCCCTGACAAGATCCGGGAACGGGCCGAACAGCTCTTCGAGGACCCCAACCTCATCTCGCTCCGCGACCGGATCGCCGTGAACGACGCCCGCGAGCGCGAGCTCTGGGAGACGCTGGACAACGGAACGTCCGTGGAGTACTGGGAGAGGGCGCGGAACGCCCTCGAGGACATGCGGCGAGCCAGGGCCAACCGGGATGCGGGGCCGCCTCGCCGAAGCGTTAGACGCGGCTGGACGCGGTCGACGGATCAAGCGCTGCGACAGGAAAGCCATCTGGAGCCAGATTCGCGAGGTCCAGGAGCACGGGCGGAAGCTTCGTCGGGAGGAACGGCAGCTCATGGAGGCCGCCAGTCACTACCTCAGGGCCGACGAAGCTAAGCTGTTCGCGATCCGGATTCTGGATATGGCCATCGAGAGCATCCGGCAGGTCGCTACCGTCGGCGAGCAAGAAGGCGATCTCGGACCTACTCGAAGCGCGTGGAGAGCGCTACTGGAGTCAAGCCGGGGGCTGACCCCTTCATGGGCTTCGTCGAGATCCAGGGGTCCCTCGGCGGGTTATGCCGTATGGTGCTCCGATCCGGCGCGCGGTCATATCGGAATTGGCAAACGGCCGAACCCGAACCCACAGAGGTAGCGGCACGGCTCTTCGGCCGGGTGGATGTCGCCGCAGGTCTCGCAGATGGCGAGCCCGAGGCGCTCCGCAAGGTCCGAGTCCTTCTCAAGAGCGTCGGCAACGCGGCCCCACGCCTCGACGCCTATCTCCATGATTCCAACGCCGCCGTCACTGACACCGTTCTGCATGATGCTCCTCGGTAGGGGGAGGAAGGTCACTACCTTCCATCCATAGCAGCCGAGGTATCAGGTCTACAAGGTGTAGCCCGTGAAGGCTGGGCCGCCCCCGCAATTCCCGAAGACCCCAACTCTTGAGCGTATGGGATCATGAACAAGATGAAGAGATACCACGGCAGAGACGCTCATGGGTGCGGTAGGCGGCGCGTGACAGCGGTAGCCGATCCTTCTTCGAGGCGGTCGAGTTCGGTACCCTTCGCTGGCTTCCGTGGTTGAGTCGCCACCGCCTGTTCGAACCCATCGGTGACATGCCGCCCACTAAGTACGAAGAGGCATTCGTTCGCGCTCAATACGCTCCCGCAGAGCTATTGAGACCCAACCGAAACTGTCTCCGGTGAACCCGGAGGGATTCATCTTCGCTGATTATGGGACGCTTGCCCCGCCCAGTAGCGGACGCCATGCCCCCATGATGCCTATCCCTACCCTGGTCCAGGTCGGCCTGCTTGATCAAGCTGCGGATCGTCTGGGCCGAGGGCTCGAACCCTAGACAACTCCTCAGGTGTACGACCTGCTCGGACCAGCTCGACCATCTGCTCCCGAAACTCGGGAGGGTACGGCGATCTCGATCTCGCATGATGAACTCCTTTCTCCGTAGAGATCTGGTGTCCACCAAACCGGGTCAACTCCACTCTTCGCCCTCCGGCTCTCCACCCACTCACCTAAGAGTGAACCGCACCAGCGCAGCCACACCCACCTCATCGACTTGGTACCCCCAGCCAGTCCCATTATTGATGTATCTCGGATAGAGCCCCGGCGGCGCCTTGAAACGCGCCAGTAGGACCCCGTCAGGAGCCAGAAGGTCAAACGTCGTACTGTCCCCGCGGGCAAACGGATGGGGGTCCAAGTCGGCACGCTCAACCATGAGCGTTCCGCCGGATATCACTGCGAGCGACCGGACCTTTGGGCGGTACGCAGGCACAGGGAGCTTCAGCACCGCCGGGACAATGACGTCGGTAAGTGGGCACCCCGAGGTAGCGGAGCGAAACTGTTCACACCTCTTCCTCTCGCGCTCAACGTATTCATCGATCAATTGGGGAGTGACGGGTAAAGGGGGAGCATCCACCCTCAGAAGTCTCTCCAAGTTGCCCTTGGCGCTTCGCACGGCAATCTCGTAGCCACCGCCTCGACTGATGAAGACTCTGGCCTCATCGTCAAGCGTTGCCACGGGCGGGGATGAGAGAAGAGGGCCTACCACGTAACCGTGAACGACTCGAGCGTCATGACCGTACGCAAATAGCTCACGGACGAGCGTGGTGGCAGGCTGCGCGGGATCTACCCGATGAAGCTCTATCACGCCGCCAAGACCACTCATGTCCAATGCGGCAACGGTGGCGAACCAACCGTCCTGTGTCGCGTACACACGGACGAGATACCTTGGACCACCCGATCCGAACGGAACTCCCACGCTCCCAAGGTAGGTTCCTCGCGATGAATAGAAATGGGCGCCGCGCGAGTCGACGACTGCGACCGTGTCCCGGTGTACCGCCAAGCTTACCGGTCCATCAAATTCTCCCGGTCCCATGCCCCTCCTCCCCCATCCCGTGAGGAATTCTCCATCACGACTGAATACATAAACTCGGGCATCGAGCCCGTCCAAGACAAAGACCCTTCCGGTCCGCGGCGCGACTTGAACATCCGTGATGGAGCCGAAGTAACCCTGTCTCGCATCGTCTCGGAACGAATCAACACTCGCACTCACCGTCAACACAGGGAACGTCTCGGGTTCGGCATGCCATTCGCTGATCCGCACCCCACCGCTATCGACGACCGTGGCCTTGGCCGAACGCCCCAAAGGCCTACTGCAGGCGGTCAACGCGGAGGACGCCACCAGGCAGCAGGTAAGCGACAATCGGGTGGCTAACATCAGGGATGCACCAAGAGACGGTGATTCGAAATGGGCGATGAGGCCCCCTCGCCACATTGGGCAGGGGGCCTCAAACGCAGGACCTCATCTGGAACGGTCTCCTGCTAGGTCAGTCGAAGCGTTCGGCTGTAGTTCGCATGCGCTGAACGCTCTTGGTTATGATGGCCGGTGAGAGCGACAGGCTTGCCACAACGGCGGAACGATCACAGGACAACAATTGCAGCGCGTGCCGCTCCTCGTTCACGGAAATCCAAGGTCCCAAGCGCGGGATCAACGCGACGAGTTCTTGAGTATCTCCAATCTCCGCTGCGTGCTGAGCCGCGCGATAAGCGACACCAAGGACGAAATCGTCTTGGGCGGGATTGCACGGCTGATAGTGGATAGGAAACTCCCCGACGTCCGGCTCGCAACTGTCATGAGGGTACTCCAGCGCCCCCGAGGGGATCAGCGGAGCCCAATGGTAGCCAGAGCCACAACCATCCGCCACCTTGTTTGTGCAGAATGATCCTTGAGCGGACAGAGTCGCTGGCACGAACACGAGAACGAATGCTCCAAACCGCGATAGCCATGGACATACTCGCATGGCGTCCTCCTTTAGAAAGGGATGAAAAAGGACGAGGCCCTACCCTCTTCTGTTAGTTGTTCCCATTTGCGCTGGCTGAGTCGAGAAGCGAAGAATGTACACTGACCAGTTGCCGTCGTCGTCGGTGGAGCTGATTGCCACGGTACCGTTCTCCAGCACCTGGCATGGCACCCCGTGGAGTTCTATTGAGTCCACAAGCCGGTGCGACTTCCGATCAAACACCTCCACAATCGACCGATACGTCACGTCAGCAAAAGACCCGCCGGACCCGGACTCGTCCACGCGTTTCGTCAACAAGGTCCAGACTTCTCGTTCGTTGACTAGAACGCCATTGAGAAATGCGGGCGATGGCTCATCCGGGGCCCTCGCAGCCGGAAACCACTCGGGGTGCCGCACGAGCGAGTCGAGGGGAGTGCCGATCGAATCCAAGACGTGGATTGTATAGTCCAAGGCTCTTGCCGACCATATCAGTCCTGACGTCACCCAGAATCGCCTTCGCGCTTCTTCGGGGTTTTCATTGAAGTTGAGATCGCTATCGCCGTCCGTCAGAGACCGGATGACCTTAGCGGATGGGCCGCTTAGATCAACGATATGGATCGGCAGACCTGCGGCTTCAGGCGTGAAGATCGATGCACCCATTACGACGCGACGGGGCCAGTCGAGAGCCGCTACCTGTCCTTTGAACCCGGGCACACCATCGATCGTTCGTACAACATCGAGTTCTGGGCCAACAATCGTGATCTTTGGTGAGGCAGCGTCCACTACCACGATGGAATCGGCGATTGGAAGGCTCCAAACGGGCCGAACAAATGTAGGGCCAGCCCCATTGCCTGACCTCACATGCCCGAATGGCCTTGCCCCGGTGCCATCGGCCCAAGTTACGATGGGAGCTTGGCCCGGGGCGATCAACCAGTAGCGCCCATTCGAATCCCGATTCACCGAAATCGGAGGCGACGGAAGGCGCTTCAGAAGCTCGCTATCAGCGAGGACGGCGATCGTGTCGACCGAGATCACGACCTCGTCCAACGATTGCGCTCGAATGGCATGCGGGCCCAACGTCACCCCCAGGGCCAAGACCGCAGCCGCCGCCAGACCACTGCCTCGGGCACCCTGACCCGTGGAACCACCTCCGCCCAGGAGCCTCTGGCCTTGCTGGTGAGTGATCCCATTCGAGACGTCAGGTCCCAAGGCGGCATTCGGGGTACGAATCATTGCATCGGCCTGTGAGGAAACAAGAGAGGCTCGACCATAAGTACTTATACGCCCTGGCTTGCGATAAAGCAAGCATCCGCGCCATGCTACGGAACCTAGGCCGCCCTAGAGGCCGAATGTGACGCGGTATTCTGCTGGCCGCGCGCCTTGGCGCGGAGGCCGCCATTGAGCGCGGTGGTTCGGCTGACGTGCCGGTGGCTCGATCCCCGAGCGGTTTGTAAGATTGGAATAGCCGAGCCGACCAGAGCTCGCATGTCACAGACCACTTCGAAAGGCAGGATTCTCGGTGCAGTCCGTGGGCTCCCCGAAAACGCCACGGTGGCCGAGGCAAGGAAGCGTCGTTCTTACTGACTCACGAGGTTCGAATTGGGTCTTCATCAGGCTGAAGCCGGAAGAGCGGTAGGATGGATTGGCCGCTGATGACACTCCAGGGACGCAATTGGTCTTGCTGGTTCGGCGCCACCTGTGTGGTGGTTGCCGTCTTCGGGGTGGCCTCACCGGCCCGGGCCCAGGTCGTCACAGGCCATGTCCGCTCTTCCGAGTCGGGAACACCGATCCCGATGGCCCTGGTGACCCTCGTCGACGACGAGGGTGTGGAATGGCGTAGAGTCCTCACCGAGGCAAGTGGTCGGTTTTCCGTCCCGGCGCCTTCTGAACGCCAATGGACCGTCGTCGTTGAGGCCTTGGGCTTCGAGACGTACCGAGACACCGTCTCGGCGGGCGACTGGGAGGCGGGACCGCTGGACCTGCTCCTGGCTCCGCGGCCCATCGGCCTACCGGGGCTGGAGGTGGGGGTCAAGCGGCGTTGCGGGGAACGGTCGGGAGCTCCAGGCGTGATCGACGCATGGTCATACGCTCGTGGGCTGTTCAGCAGCTATTTCGAGCCAACGCAGGCGCGCCAGTACCGTCTCCGTTATGAACTCACGGTAGCCCGCGTCCTACCCAGGGAAGGAGGCTACAAGCAAGACCCGATCGTGGAATCCGTCGACACCGCCTGGCTCACAGAGTCCATTCCGGTCCAGGATCGTGACGCGGCCGAATTGGCCGAGGACGGCTTCATCGTCCCCGTGGTGCCAGGCCTCGATATGACCTACGATTACGCCTACTATCTACCGGATCCGGGCGTCTTGCTGTCCAGCGAGTTTCTGGAGACCCACTGCTTCTTCCTGCGGCCCGAGTCCGACGGCGGCGATTGGATCGGGTTGGGCTTCGAACCCGACCGGGTGTCGGATCTAGAGTATGACGTCGAGGGCACGCTTTGGATGCCGACGCGTGCGGGCGGGTTCCCTCGCATCGAGTTTCGACACACGCACTACCCCCGCGAAAGTGAACTGTGGTTCTACGGGGGTCCTCGACAGGCCGCCAATTGGGGCTTCCAGCTCGATGCCCTTGGAGACAGAGTGGGCGGTTCGATGTCTCTGAGCCTCGTGCCGGACATCGGGTGGGTCGTGCACGAGTTGGAACTCCGCGTGCCCTACGTAAGGCGCCATCAAGCACCCGTTGCCGGCTCGGATTTCCGCCCGTACCTGAGACGTGGTGAGAACATCCGCAATCTCGAAGGGTGCTGTGGCCTCACCTTTCCGGCGCATTGGTACCTTCACCACGTCGAGCTTCGGAGGTTCGTGTTGTTGTCCGCCCAAACAGGCGGTGGGTGAACATCGTGAGCATCAGCGCGCACAGGCGGCGACGGACCTCATCGACTCCAGATCAGTGACATATGCAAGATTCAAGTTTCAATGGCGAATCGCCCGGCTTTAACCGCCTTTGACTGCTGGTTGAGGCTCTGGTGCGAGCACTCATGGCGACCGTTCTAGCTGGGCTTCCGCTCTCGATCGAACCCGAGCCCAACGCGGTCCGAACGTGCGGGCGGGGCGCGTCGCCCCTGTGCACAAACCTGTGCACAAACGAAGCCCCGAACCCCGTGAATCGCCGTCGCAGGCGTCCACGAGATCCGGGGCTCATGCCGCATTCCTACGCGACATCCGGGAAATCAGCCCAAAGGCCGGTGAGCTTGTAAGGCAGGCGCTCTAAACCAGGCTGAGCTAAGCGCCCTCGGGGTCGTGCCGCACGCGAGTCTGCATCGACCGACGCCGGAAGCTAGCGGCGCGGCCCGGGACGTGTACACCTCCCGAAACCCGCACCCCTCGCGGCCCGTCGTGCACGGGTATGAACACCCGCTGCACCATCGGACTCTCGACGCCCCGCCCGCCACGCCCCATCTTTGAGGCCCCGCGACCCTTCGGCCTCCATGTCGGCCCCCCCAACACCACGGCCCCGAGTGGCCCAACGGGGATATGACTCGAACACTCATTCTCGGCTCGCTCCTGGGCCTCTTCTCCGGTGCCGTGCCCGGCCCCTTCACCGCCATGATCGCGGTGACGGCGCTGCGCCACGGGTTCTGGGCGGGCTTCCGCGTCGCCGTCATCCCCCTGGCGTCGGAGACGGCGGTGATGGCGCTGACGGCGCTCCTGCTGTCCCAGCTCCCCGGGCAGGCACTCCGCTGGATGGGCATCGTCGGCGGCGTGTTCGTCTTCTTCCTGGCCATGCGCACCTTCAAGGAGTCGCGGGAGAGCCCCCACGAGGAACCGGAGGTGAGCTCCGGCCGCCGCACCCTGGAGAGCATGCTCCTGGCCGTGTTGTCGCCAGCGCCCTGGGTCTTCTGGCTCCTGGTGGGCTCACCGCTCTTCCTGGGCGCCTACCATCAGGGTTGGGGCCACGCCGCGGCCTTCCTGGGCTCGTTCCTGGGGGTCTTCGTGGGGATCTACGTGGGCGTGGCGCGCGCCGCCTCGTTCGGGCACAAGCGCCTGCCGGAGCACTGGTACCGACGGATCATGGTGGGGGCCGCGGTGGGCTTGTTCCTGGCCGGGGTGGTGCTGGTCTGGCAGTCGTGGGTGGGCAACTTCCACCGCATGGTCACGGGCTCCCAGAGCATCCGGGACATCGTCCAGGACACGCTCCGGATCCACGGATCCCGGTAGGGACCCACCGGCGGCGGCCCATACCGACGAGGCGGGGTCGCGCCCGGCGCCTGCGTTCAGGAGCCGATGAGAATCGGAAGCGCCGCCAGACCGATGTAGGCCAGGAAGGCCACGAGCATCCAGCGCACGAAGATCCGCCCTCGCTGCACGTTGGCGGTGGCCCGATTGGAGGCCACAAGGAGCGCCACGCCCAGCGCGACGATGACGGCGAGCAGGATGGGCAGGCTCATGGGCCGTCCCCTCGTCAGAGGATGATGGCCAGGGGCAGGAGCACCACGTAACCCAGCACCAGCAGGAGCGGCGCGGCCGTGATGGAGCCCTGGGCCAGCAACCAGTAGCCCAGGACCAAGGCCACGAGACCCGCCAACGCCATCGCCAGATTGACGCGGCTGAATCGGAGGGAGCCCACGTCTCCCTCGGCGGGGCTGGATCTACGCTTGGTCATGGTGTCCAAGGCTACCGGGTCGGTGGCTTGCGATCAAGACGCCATCCCCCGCATCACGCCGCGTCACGAGCCCGGGACCTCCAACTCGAAGCGATCCACGTAGCGCTGAAGGCGCGATCGGGAGATCCCCAGCACCCGGGCGGCCTCGCTCTTGTTGCCCTCGGTGTGATGGAGCACGTGCTGGACGTGCTCGGCCACGACGCGGTCCAGGCTGAGGTCTTCGCCCTCGGGTCCCGGTTTCCCCTGGCGAATGCCGCCGGTCCCTTCACTGGTCCCTCCGTCCATGCCCAGGTTCAGGTGCTCCGCCGTGATGGCAGTGCCCCGGGCCACGATGGCGGCCCGGGTGAGGGCATTCTCCATCTCGCGGACGTTGCCGGGCCAGGCATACCCTTTGAGCTGCTCCATGGCGGCGTCGGCGATGTGGCGCACGGCGCTCCCGGTCTCCCTGCGGATGCGCGCCAGGAGTGCGTCGGCCAGGAGCGGGATGTCGTCCCTGCGATCACGCAACGGCGGAACCTCGATCTCCACCACGCGCAGGCGGAAATAGAGATCCTCGCGAAAGCTGCCCTCCTCGACCAGCGCCTCCATGGGCTGGTGGGTGGCGGCGATGACGCGGGCATCCGTGTGCCTGGGAGCCTCGCCGCCCACCGGATAGTAGGTGCGTTCCTGAAGCACCCGCAGGAGCTTGGTCTGGAACTCCGGCGAGGTGTCACCGATCTCGTCCAGGAAGATGGTGCCGCTGCCGGCGAGCTCGAAGTAGCCCTTGCGCCCCTTCACCGCGCCCGTGAACGCGCCCTTCACGTGCCCGAAGAGCTCGGACTCCAGAAGGGTGTCGGTGAGCGCCGTGCAGTTCACGGCGATGAAGGGCTCCTCGGCGTGGGCCGAGTTGGCGTGGATGGCCCGGGCGACCATCTCCTTGCCGGTTCCGGTCTCGCCGCGCACCAGCACAGTGGCTCGGTTACGCGCCAGCACGCCGATCATCTTGTAGATCTCGATCATGCGCGGATTGCGACCCACCACGTGCCCGCGATGCCCGGCCTCCGGCTCGTCGGTCTCCTCGACCTCGCCGTGCTCCTCCCGCACCTCGCGGTTGAGCTCCTGCTCCTCGAGGCATCGCTTCACGAGCTCGTCCAGCTCGCTGAGCTTCACCGGCTTGACCAGGTAGTCGAAGGCTCCGGCCTTCATGGCCGACACGGCGGTGTCCATGTCCTCGTGGGCCGTCATGACCATGACGTCGATGGTCGGACGGGTCTCCATGATCTTCTCCAGGAGCTCCAGTCCGCTGAGGCCGCCCATGCGGAGGTCGGTGACGATGACGGCGGGCTCGAAGCTCGCCACCTTGCCCAGCGCGGCCTCGGCCGACTCCACGGTCTGGACCTCGTGTCCGCTGTGGCGCAGCTTCTCGGCCAACGCCTCGCGGATGCCTTCCTCGTCGTCGACGATGAGAATACGAGCGCTCATGTGCTCCCTTGTCGGTCTTCGTTGTCTTGGTCGGATGCTTCGGTTCCGGTGCCCGGCCCGTCGGCCGACTCCCCCATCCA
This sequence comes from uncultured Gemmatimonadales bacterium, assembly GCA_963809895.1. Taxonomy (GTDB): domain Bacteria; phylum Gemmatimonadota; class Gemmatimonadetes; order Longimicrobiales; family Gaopeijiaceae; genus Gaopeijia. The sequence continues at coordinate 1,575,772 of CAWELD010000003.1, forward strand.
ATAGGCCGGAGAATCGGGAGGCTCGTCGGCGCGCAGTCGGGCCAGGTGCTCCCGATCACGGCGGCGGCGGACCCGGAAGAGCAGGAGCGCCATGACGGCCAACCCGGCCCAGGCCAGCGCCGAGTGCGTGAACACGTACACCCAGCCGTAGCGGCGGCGCACGAACGCCCGCCAATCCTCTTCGAACTGCGCGGAGCTCACCCCGTACACGCGCCGCAGGGCGGTCTCGAAATTCCGCTCGTCACGCCAGACGTCCAGGAAGACGCGCAGCCCTCGCTCGCCGCTGGAGTCCACAAGATACTCGACTGCGGTCGCGCCGAGGAGGTAGGCCCCTTCCGCCGACGATCGATCCCCGGGCCAGCGGAGGTCCAGGGAATCCAGCGGTGGCGTGCGCCCCAACGCCATGAGCACCCGGAGACGCCAGGCCGACAGCCGATCCCACCCGGCGGCCCATTGGGCGTAGCCCTCGTCGAACCACCGGGGCACGCGTAGTCCGGGCAGGGCCTGATGCAACCCCACGTGGGCCCACTCGTGCCTCAGGATCCGCCACAGCGGCTGTCCACGCGCCCGCTTCGAGGCCACGGCGGGGATCACGATCCGGTTCAGCCCGGGCAGGGCCACGGCGGCGCTCCAATCGGGGGGATGTCCGCCCGCCGCCCGGCGGAAGGTCTCCTCGTCCGACGCCAGGATGACCGTCACCCCCCGCGGAAGGTCCGGCGACAGCGCGGGCAGGGGCGTCTGCCCCTCAAGCGCCGCCAGCACGGCCTCGGCCCGGAGGGAGTCGGTCGGGTTGAAGAAGACCTGAACGCCGTTTCCCTCCAACACCCTGGAAGGCATCCAGCGGCGCTGGGCCGCCGCCGGGTCCGGCCCCGGACCACACAGGAAGAGCAGGACGGCGATCAGCGCCGCGCCAGGCCACGACCTGGACATCACCCCTGGGCGTCCAGCCCCGCGAGGAGTTGCCGTACCTCGGTGTTGCCCGGATTGAGCTCCAGGGCCCGCCGCCAGAGGAGCCGCGCCACGTCGTGGTCCGCGTCGGCGTGGGCGATGCTGCCCAGACGCAGGTAGACGTCGTCACCCAGCTTCGGATTGGCCTTGACCGCCTTCTCGTAGTGCACCCGTGCCCGCTCCGTCTCGCCGCGGTCGTAGGCCTGATCTCCCAGGGCTTTGTGGGCCTGGGCCGGGGCCGGATAGCGCCCGGCGGCCCGAGCGTAGAGCGCCGCCGCCGCCTTGTCCTCGCCTCGAAGCTCGAGCACGGCCCCCGTGTTCACCAGAATCGGTGCCGACTCCGGGTAGTGTCCCAACCCTTCCCTGCCCACCGCTACGGCGTACTCGTGCTGCCCGGCCATCCCGGCCGCGAGTACCGTGTATGCGTAGTAGAGCGGAGACGGCTTCCGGACCGACGGGGAGGTGCGGTGGAGCCGCAGGGCTTCCAGGGCCCGAACGACATCGCCCATGCGCAGCAGGATCACGCCACGGGCCAGCGCGACGTCGGGATCGCCGGGCCTGGACTCCAGGGCCCGATCCAGCACGGTCAGCGCCTCCTCGTAACGCCCGAGCATCTCCAACGCCAGGGCGCGGTTGCGGAGGACGCCGTGGAACGCCCCGCCGTCTTCCGGAATCGCCTCGAACCTGTCCAGCGCCTCCTGGTAGCGCCGCGACCTGAAGGCGATGAGCCCCAGCCGGTGGAGTGCCCTGGAATGCCGGGGCTCGCGTTCCAGTACCGCTTCGAACTCGCGGGCGGCGTCCTCCAGCATTCCGGACCGGTAGAACGCCGTGCCGAGCGCCAGATGCTGACCCAGATCGGCATCCTCGGGCGCGACGGTGGCGACTCCGCTGCCTGAGCGTTCGAGGAACCCCGCCTGGATGAGCCCGAAGAGCGCCTTGCCCACGTCGAACTCGACGAGCCCCGACTCGGCCACCAGTGCTTCCACCGTGCGCTCGCCGTCGATGAGCGGCAGCAGACGGTGCTGGGCGTCGGTGAGCTCCACATCGGGGTCCTCGGCCGGATCCTTCACGAGCGAGAACACGAGGTCGAAGGAGGGGATCTTCTTCTCGATGAGGCTCCACTCGTCCACCCGGCGCGCACCCTCGAGCAGCAGGTTCTCCGCCGGGAGATTCACCAGGAACAGGTCGCCTTCGTCGGGGGTCTGGTCGGCGTCGAAATGGAAGGAGCCCTGCGTCCAGGTGAAGAGGTGGTAGACGGCCTCCTCGATCTGGATGCGGATGAAGCGATTGAGGACGTCCTCTTCGAGCATCCCCGAGTGCACGAGGATCTCGCCGAGCCGGCGGCCCCGTTGCTGCGACTGCGCCTCCATGGCCTCTGCGAGCTGCTGGCGGTCGATGGCGCCGTTGCGCACCAGGAGCTCGCCGAGCCGGTCCGGTCGGTTCAGCACGGAGGCGAAGATCACACGGCCCTGGCGGAAGTAGACGTACCCGAAGTTCGAACGGTCGGTGACGGTGAGGCAGCCGGTCTTCCGCCCCATGGCCAGGAGCTGGAAGATGTCCGGCAGGCTCACGTCCTGGAGGGCGCCCTCGATGGCCATCAGTCGAGCTCCTCCACCAGGCGCTCCTCGAGCTGCGGCCAATCCCAGATGACCCGCTCACGAGACGGCCGCCACGCTTGCTCGCCCTGAGACGGGTCCGCCGGGGCAGCCGGAGGCGGCAGCGGTGCCGGGCTCTCCACCGCGGCCGGCGGCTGGGCCGCGACCGTCTCGTCAGGAAGGGTCTCCGACGCGGCCGTTTCGTCCCGCGCACCCTCCAGCGTGATGCCGTGCCACACGGTGCCCGCCTCACCCGCGCCCTGCGCGACGAACTCCACCTGATCGGCGCCCTCGGGCAGATCGCGAGCCGGCGCTTCCAGGACCAGCCCACCCTCGAAGCGTGAGCGCAGGCGGTCGTCGATGTGGGTGATGCGAGCCGGCGGGCGGTCGGCGACCAGCATCACCCGCGAGCCCCGACGCTTGAGCGCTTCGAAGAGGTGGAAGAACTCGTCCTGGGCCCGCTCGGTGTCGGCCAGGTCCTCCACGCCGTGAACCAGCAGCAGATCGAGTGTCCACCAGCGCTCGCGCCACGCCCCGGCCACACCCTCGGACAGCGCCCGGATGAAGTCCTGAGCGAAATCCGCCACCGAGGTCACCGCCATGCGGGACTGGGCGTTCCGCTGACGGAAGACGCGCCCCGTCGCCGCCAGCACCGCCCGAGCGTTGCCCGGGGGGTTGCTCCACAGGAAGAGCGGATTGTACTTGGGCCGCTCGCCGGTGGCGAGCTGCTCCGCGGCGCGCGCGGGAAGCTGGGGAAAGTGGGGCGCCAACGCCTCCAGATCCGGGCCCTGGGCGAGCTCGGGAAAGGGCCGCACGCGCTCGCGCACGGACGCCAGCAGCGCCTCGGCCTCCTCCAGGCGATCCGGGTCGCGCACAAGCATGCTGGCCGCTTCGGGCCACGGGTTGCCGAGCCCCTCGAGCTCGGCGTCGATCTCCCGCAGCCGGTCCACGTCCTTCTGGAAGCGGGCGAGGCGCTCGTTCCACTCCCGGGGCGGATGGCGGTCCTCGAGGAGCGACCGCAGCCGGCTGGCGTCGAAGCCGTCGGCCTCGGCCGCCTCGGCCCCCTCGCGGAGCGCTTTCCGCCAGGTCTCTTCACCCGCACCGACGTTCATGACGCCGGAGATCTCGGAGAGGAGGTCCTTCAGGGGATCGGGAATCCCGTCACCGCGCTGGGCCGGCTCACCCAGCAGCTCGGCCAGATCGTCGACCTCCACCGGCCGCCCTTCGAGCTCCTGGACCGCCAGCACCCGGTTCAGCCCGCCGCCGAGCTCGCGCACGTTGCGGAACGGACGGCGCGCCAGCGCTTCGGCCACCCCTCGCTGGAGACTCTGGCCACGCTCCTCGGCCTTGCGACGCACGATGGCCACGCGGGTCTCGAACTCGGGGGGAGCGATGTCGACGATGAGTCCGCCGGCGAAGCGTGACAGGAGGCGCTCGTCCAGGGCGTCGATCTCCGCCGGCGGACGGTCGCTGGCCAGTACGATCTGGCGGCTGGCGGTGGTCAGCCCGTCCAGCGTTCTCAGCACCATCTCCTGGGCTTCGGGCTGGCCCGCCAGGAACTGGACGTCGTCCAGCAGCAGCACGTCGAGCTCCAGGTAGCGTTCCCGCAGCGGGTCTCGCTCGCCTGCCGCCAGCGCCTCGGCCATCTCCTCCAGGAACTCCTCCATGGTGCGATAGAGCACCTGCGGCGCCTCGTCGCGCTTCCTGGCCTGGTGGGCCATGGCCATGAGGATGTGGGACTTGCCGAGCCCCGATGCCGCGTACAGGAAGAGCGGATTGTAACTGGCGCCCGGCGCTTCGGCGGCGCGACGGGCCGCAGCCGACGCCAGTCGGTTGGCCGGTCCCACGACGAAGTTCTCGAAGGTCAGCTTCGGATCCAGGTCCGTCATCAGCGCATCCCGCGGAGGCGCCGAAGCGCCGGAGAGGTCCCAGTACTTCGTAAGATCGGGCGCGCCCCAGGGGAAAAAAAGGGCCGAGTGGGGCGGATCGGGCTCACGACGCTCCCCCGCCCCGTGACTCCCGCGCCCAGCGGGCCACATCGGCCAGGTCGTCGGGCAGCGCCGCCCGGAAGTGCATGCGCTCGCCACTCACCGGGTGGTCGAACACCAGCTCCGCCGCGTGCAGGAACTGTCGGGGCGTGCGGCGCGCCAGCTCCCGCGCCCACCCCTGGGCGGGCCCGCTCATGCCCCGCTCCCATCCCGGCCCGTAGACCTCGTCGCCCACCACCGGGTGACCCCGATGCGCCAGGTGCACACGGATCTGGTGCGTGCGCCCGGTCTGGAGCGCCACGTCGAGCAGCTCGGCGGCGAGCCACCGCTCCCGCACGCGTACCCGCGTCAGCGCCCGGCGTCCGCCCTCTCGCACCACCGCCATGCGCTTGCGGTTCCCGGGATCGCGCCCGACAGGCGCGTCGATGGTCAGGGGGGACTCGTCCAGGTGTCCCCAGGACGCGGCCCGGTAGAGCCGCTTCACGTGCCGTTTCTTGAGCGCCGCTGCCAGTCCCTGATGGGCCTGGTCGGTCTTGGCCACCACCAGCAGCCCCGAGGTGTCCCGGTCCAGCCGGTGGACGATGCCGGGACGGAGCCGCCCTCCCACGCCCGAGAGGCCGTCCAGGTGATGCAGGAGCGCGTTCACCATGGTGCCGTCGCGGTGGCCGGGCGCCGGATGCACCACCATGCCCGCGGGCTTGTTCACCACGGCCAGCCATTGGTCTTCGAAAACGATCTCCAGCGGGATGTCCTGCGCCTCCATGCCCACGGGCGCCGCCGGCGGCACCTCCACCTCCACCTCCCAACCGGCCACCACCGGCTCCGACTTGCGCAGGCGGTCGGCGCCCGGCGCCCCGTCGCCGTGCACCCGGATACAGCCGTCTTCCAGGAGCTTCTGGATCCGGGTCCGCGACAGCTCGAGCCGCTCCGACAGGAAACGGTCGAGGCGCTCTCCCTCGTCGCCGGGCTCTACGCGCACCCGCACCAGGGACCCCTCAGCCGGCGTGACGGCGCAGCCCCACGGCGGCGGGGACCCCGTCCAGATCCGTCTCCCGCCAGGCCTCCCATCCTTCGGGATCACCTTCCGGAGCCACGGCCATCTCCTGCGCCAGCGTCTCTCCGCTGACGAATCCCCGCCAGCCCTCCGCCGCCTCGCGCACGGTCTCGGGCCCGAACACGCCCAGCTCGATGCGGTCCGTGATCTCCAGCCCCGCGTCCTTGCGGAGGCGCTGGATCCGGTTCACCAGCTCCCGCGCCAACCCCTCCCGGCGCAGCTCGTCGTCGAGGGCCGGATCCAGGGCCACGGTGTGTCCTCCCTCGCTCTTCACCACCAGGTCGCCGCGGGCCTCCTCCACCACCTCCAGGTCGTCGGGCTCGAGGGCGTGATCCGAGCCGTCCACCGAGATGTGCACCGGCTGGCCGGCCCTGAAGGCCGTCAGCGACGCCTCGCTCAGCGCCCGGATGGCTTCGGCGGCCTCGTTGGTGGCCTTGCCGAAGCGGGGTCCCAGATTGCGGAAGTTCGGACGCGCCGCCAGGCGCACGAGCCGCTCCGCCGAGGCGAGGAAGGCCACCTCCTTCACGTTGAGCTCGTCCTGCACCAGCGCCAGCACCTCGGGGCGCAGCTCACCGGCGCCCGGGACCACGGCGTGCAGCGTGCGCAGCGGCTGCCGGACCCGGATCTGCACTTCCTCGCGGGCGGCGCGACCCAGCGACACCAGGATGCGCGCCGACGCCATCTCGCTGTCCAGCGCCGTGTCGGCCAGTCCCACCGGACTCGGGTAGGCGGCCAGGTGGGCGCTGTCGCCGGTGAGGGCACGGTAGAGCCAGTCCGAGACGAAGGGCGTCACCGGCGCCGCCAGCAGAGCCACCGTGCCCAGCACGTCCGAGAGCGTCCGGAAGGCCGCCCGGGCGTCGGCGGCGTCGGTGTTGCCCCAGAACCGGCCGCGGCTCCGGCGCACGTACCAGTTGGACAGGTCGTCGACGAAGTCCCCCAGTAGCCGGAAGGCGCGGGTGATCTGATAGCCGTCCAGCTCGCGCCCCATGTCGTCCACCAACGCGTCCAGGCGCGACAGGATCCAGCGGTCCAGCACGTTGCGCTCGCCCACGGGGGGATCGGCCTCCGACGCCCTCCAACCCTCGGTCCCGGCATAGAGCTGGAAGAAGCGGTAGGTGTTGGCGAGGGTGTCGAAGAACTTGCGGGTGGCCTCCTGCACGCCCTCGGGATCGAAGCGCTTGGGCACCCAGGGGTTGGACACGGTGAGGAAGTACCAGCGCAACGCGTCCACCCCGTGATCGGCGATGGCGTCCCAGGGATCGACGGTATTGCCCCGGGACTTGGACATCTTCTGTCCTTCGGCGTCCAGGATCAGGTCGTTGACCACGACGTTCCGGTACGCCGGGCCCCGCCCCAGCATGGTGGCGATGGCCATGAGGGAGTAGAACCAGCCGCGGGTCTGGTCCAGGCCCTCGCAGATGAAGTCGGCCGGGAAGTGCGCCTCGAACTCACCCTCGTTCTCGAAGGGGTAGTGCCACTGGGCGTAGGGCATGGCACCGGAGTCGAACCAGACGTCGAGCACCCCCGGCGTGCGCCGCATGGTGCCGCCGCAGTCGCAGGTCCAGGTCAGGTCGTCGATGGTCGGCCGATGCGGGTCGAAGTCCTCGCCCAGGGGGCCCGCCAGCTCCGCGAGCTCGGCGAAGGAGCCCACCCAGCGCACGTGCTCCTCGTCGGCGTCACAGACCCAGGCCGGGAGCGGCGTGCCCCAGAAGCGGTCCCGGGACAGAGCCCAGTCCACGTTGCCCTTCAGCCACTCTCCGAAGCGCTTCTCGCCGACCTCGGGCGGATACCACGACACCTGGTCGTTGTTGGCCAGCATGTCGTCCTTGAGCGTGGACGTGCCGGCGAACCAGGAGTCGCGCGCCAGGTAGATGAGCGGCGAACGACAGCGCCAGCAGTGCGGATAGCTGTGGATGGCCGTGCCCGCGCGGAAGAGGTTGCCGGCCTCGCGCAGCGCCTCCACCACCTCGGGATCGGCGTCCTTCACGAACATCCCCCCGATCCTGGGGATGTCGGCGTCGAAGTGGGCCCCGTCGTCGATGGGCCGGAGCATGGGAAGCCCGTGGCGCTGGCCCGCGGCGTAGTCGTCGCTGCCGAAGGCCGGCGCCATGTGCACGACCCCGGTGCCGTCGTCGGCGGAGACGAAATCCTCACCCACCACGGTCCAGGCATTGGCGGGGTCGGCGGGCGCGGGCACCAGATCCAGAGGCCGAACGTAGCGGAGCCCCACCAGCTCGGACCCGCGATGCTCGGCGAGCGACTTCGGCATCCTCGCCCAGCACGGCCTCGAGCCGCTCCCGGGCCAGGATCAGGCGCGTGCCCTCGTGGAGCACCTCGACGTACGACAGCTCGGGATGCACGGCCAGGCCGCTGTTGGACGGCACCGTCCAGGGCGTGGTGGTCCACACCAGGAAGGCGCGGCCGTCGGGCTCGCCGTCCTCGCCCAGCACCGGGCACAGGAAGAAGAGCGAGGGATCCTCCACGTCTTCATAGCCCTGCGCCACCTCGTGCGACGACAAGGCGGTGCCGCAACGGGGGCAGTACGGCACGCTCTTGTAGCCCCGGTACAGCAAGCCACGGTCGGCGAGCTGGCGAAGGATCCACCACACCGACTCGATGTAGTCGTTGTGGAAGGTCACGTAGGGCCGCGAGTAGTCGAGCCAGTAGCCGATGCGCTCCGACAGGCTCTCCCACTCTTCCTTGTAGGTGAACACCGAATCACGGCACACCTCGTTGAAGCGGGCGATGCCCAGGGCCTCGATGTCGGGCTTGCCGCTGATGCCGAGCTTCTTCTCGGCTTCGATCTCCACGGGCAGACCGTGGGTGTCCCACCCGGCGATGCGGGTCACCTGGCGACCCAGCATGGTCCGGTGCCGGCACACCAGGTCCTTGATGGTGCGGGAGATGATGTGGTGGAGGCCCGGGCGCCCGTTGGCCGTGGGCGGCCCCTCGTAGAAGACGAACGGCTCGCCACCGGCGGTGTGCTCCTGCACGCGGCGGAAGAGGTCCTCCTCCCGCCACTGCCCGAGCACTTCCTCTTCCAGCGCCTGCAGAGACTCGGGGAACCCCGGGAACCCCTCGCGGTCAGTCGTCACCGCCACGCTCCTCGTCCTCGTTGAGCTCGAGCCATCGGTCCGGATCGTCTGCCGGCGCGGCCTCGTCTTCACCGGTGCCGGCCAGGGCGTGCACGTCGGCATCGGCCGGCGGGAGCGCCTCGCCGCCCCCTTCTTCGGCCTTCCGCTTGCGGCGGGCCTCGGCACCCAGGTCCAGCTCCACCTCCTTCTTGTCCTCCAGGGGAGAGCGTCCCTCCTCCACCGCCAGGGCATCCAGCTCCCGCTCCAGCAGCTGCCGGAACGCGCCCAGGAACCGGCTCCGCCGCCGTTCCAGATCCTGGATGGACCCACGGCGCTCCTCCACCTCGCGGTCGGCCTCGGAGAGGATGCGCCGACCTTCGGTCTGGGCTTCCTTCAGGAGCAGGTCGGCCTCACGCTGGGCCTGCGCCTTGATCTCACCGCGAAGCTCCTGGGCGGTCACCAGCGCCTCGTTCACGGCGCGCTCGCGCTCGCTCAGCGCCTTGACCTGCTCCTGCAGCCGGTCGCTCCGCTCCCGGAGGGTGAGGTTCTCCTTCACCAGCTCCTCGAGCCGCTCCGCCACCAGCTCCAGGAAGGTGTCCACCTCCGAGGGATCGTATCCGCGCATGAGCTTGCGGAAATCGCCCCGCTTCTTGCGGACATCCAGGGGAGTCAGATCGATCATCAGGTCATCCTCGCTCGAAGGGTCCCGGAGGGCGGGACCCGGCCCGGACCTCAGTCGTCGACAGGGCGCTCACCGAAGAGCGCGGTGCCGATGCGCACCATGGTGCTTCCTTCCTCGACGGCGAAGCGCAGGTCGTTGGTCATGCCCATGGAGAGCTCCCCGCCCACCCGGGGCTCGTGCCTGCGCACGTCCTGCAACGTCTCCCGCAGGCGCCGGAACGTCGTCCGGAGCACCGTCTCGTCGTCCACGAACGGAGCCATGGTCATCAGGCCCCGTACCTGCAATCTCGGCAACGCCACCATCTCCAGCACCCCGTCCACGGCGCGCGCCGTCGAGAAGCCGCTCTTGGCGTCCTCGCCCGACGTGTTCACCTGCACCAGCACCTCCACGGTCCTCTCGGCCTCGTCAGCCACCCGATCGAGGCGTTCGGCGAGCCTCAGGCTGTCCACGGAGTGGATCAGGTCCGCCGCAGCGAGGGCCCGAGGAGCCTTGCGCCGCTGCAGGTGCCCGATCATGTGCCATCGGATGCCCTCGCGACCCACCTCGGCCACCTTGGTCTCCAGCTCGCCGACCCGATTCTCACCGAGATCGTGGAGCCCGGCCCCCAGCGCCGCACGGACGGCCTGGACGGGGTGGCCCTTGGTCACCGCCACCAGCCGCACCGAGCCCGCCTCCCGCCCCGCGGCCGCCTCCGCGGTGGCGATGGCCTCCCGAACGCGGGGCAGTGTTTCGCGGAGCAGGCTGGGATAGTCCGTCATGGCCACAGGTGGAGGGTCGGGCACGTCGGGGCAAGCAACAAACATACGAAGAGGCCCCGCCGGAGCGAACCGGCGGGGCCTCTTCAACCCTTCGCGACCGGGCGCGCCCCGTTACCGAACCTGGAAGGTAATGGGGAACGTCACCCACACCGGAACCTTCTTGTCCCGGTTCAGGGCCGCAGTGAACTGCATGATGTCCGCGACCTTGAGCGCCGCCTCGTCGAGCTGCGTGTGTCCGCTGCTCTCCGAGATCCGCGTGTCCTTCACGCGGCCGTTCTCGTCGATGAAGAACCAGACCTTCACCGTGCCGCCGATACCGGCGTCACGAAGCAGAGGAGGATACTCCCGCGACAACGCCTCCTGGACCTGGGACCGGTTGGTGATCTCCGGGCCCACGGTGTAGGGCGTGAAGGTGGGCGCCGCCCCGATGTCCGACTCGCCCGTGTTGCTGGGCGGCGGCGGCAGGTCGTCCACCGGATTGTCCTCGAACGTGGTCGACGAAATCGTGATGTCCTCCGCCACGTTGGCCTCGGCGATCACCGGCGTCGCAGGCCGGGAGATCTGCGCAGGCGGCGGCGGGATCTCGATCTCCGGCGGGAGATCGATGGCCTCGATCTCGTCGGCGGCGTACGACACGTCTTCGGCGGTCATGTCGGGCCAGAACTGGAACACCACGAAGTGCACCAGGATGGCCGCGATCATCGACCCCCAGAACCAGTTGTCCCAACTCCGCTTCAGGCGATCGTTGGCCGTCTCGCCGCTGAAACCGGAGGAGGAGGGTACGGCCTGAGCTGCTGTCATCGTCTCGCCCTCGTCACTCGCTGCTCGAGCTCGGTCGCGAACACGACCCGGACGACGCCGGCGGACACGAGCTCCTTCTGCAGCTGATCCATGATGCGATAGGGGACCTCTCGGTCACCGCGGATGGAGATCACCAGATGCCGATCGGACGCCGCGTACAGCGGCCCCACGTACTCCGACACCTGATCCATGGCGAACGGACGGTCGTTCATGTAGATGCTGCCGTCACGCTCGACCCAGATGTTCAGGATGTTCTTGGCCTTCTCGTCGATCTTCTCGGTGGCCTGAGCCGCCGGCCAGTCGATCTTCCGCTCCTTGTCGGTCCGGAAGACCGTCGTGACCATGAAGAAGATCAGCAGGAGGAAGGCGATGTCGGCGAGCGAGGAGTCCGGGATCTTGTCCGAGGCCCGGGACTTCCGCTCGAATCCGCCACTCTTGATGGCCATCGATCAGTTCTCCAGAACCTGAAGTGAGATCTTGTCCGCGCCCGCCGTCTGCAGCGCATCCAGAACGTCGATCATGTACCTATACGGCGCGTCGGGGTGGGTCTTTACCGCGGCGATCAGGTTGGGGTTGCCCGCCACGTCCTGCCGCCAGATGCCCTCCACCTCGTCGGGACGCACCGTCTGGATGTCGGTGGATTCACCCCGCTTCACGTCGACGAGCCCGTTCGGCTGGATGATGATGTGCAGAATGTTCTTCTGGTTCACCTCCACCGTCTCCGACTCCTCCGGGAGCACGATGGCCAGCCCCTTGTCCTTCGGGAAGACCGTGGTGACCAGGAAGAAGATCAGGAGCAGGAAGGCGATGTCGGCCATCGACGACGACGGGATCTCGTCGCTGACCTTCGACTTCTTGTTGAGCATTGCCATAGCCGGGACCTCGTCAGGCGTGCATGCAGAGTACAGTGATTCCGGGTCTGGAGTTCCCGGTCAGGCTTGGGGTTCGTCGAGGGGCGGAGCCGGGGGCGACGCTGGCCGGGCGGCCTCACGGGCCCCTGCCGACGGCGGCGCCGACGGCGCCCGGATCAGGACCTCCTCCACGACCTCCAGGCGTCCGTCCTTCTCCATGTCCCACGCCAGATTCAGGATCCGCTGCGAGCCCTGTTCCATGTCCAGGATGAGCTCGTCGATCCGCGTCACGAAGAAGTTGTAGCCGATGTTGACCGGCACGGCGATGATGAGGCCGGTCGCCGTGGTCAGCAGCGCCACCTTGATGCCGCCCGCCACCAGCCCGGGCTCGACCTCGCCGGCCCGCTCGATGGCTCCGAACGCCAGGATCATGCCGGCGACCGTGCCCAGGAAGCCCATGAGCGGCGCCACGTTGGCGATGGTCGCCAGGATCACCAGCCCTCGCTCCAGGAAGCCCAGCTCGATGGCTCCCGTGGTGGAGATGGCCTGGTTGATCTCGCCGGTCCGCACCGTGCCCTGACGGATGCGCCGGAACCCGGCCAGAAGGATGGCCGCCGTGGGCCCGGGCGTCTCGGCCGCGATGGCCATGGCACCGTCCAGATCCCCGGCGCGCGCGGCTTCTTCCGCGCGGGCCAGCACGGACCGGGTTCCCCGGTGCGCCGCCCACAGCGTCCAGGCCTTGGCGATGATCACACCCAGCGCGATGAGCGAGCAGAGGACGAGGGGATACATCATCCACCCGCCGTCGGCGAAGAGGGTCAGAAGCTGATATTGGGCGCCGTCCAAGCCGCACTCCTTGTGAAGGCCGTATACCAAACGGCATGTGATCCTCGGAGAACCGCGCCAATGTACGGGGGCCCTCCTGGGGTGTCAACGCGATCCTCCAGTTGCCGATACGTCGGCACCGGCCCGGGCATTTCCGCCCCTCGTCCGCGGCGTTCGCGATTCTCCGGAAGCAGGCGCGGCACATGCGCTCCAGGCGTCTTCGACAGTCGTCGGATTCCCGCTGCCGCTCAGGTGCCGGTGGCGAGCGTCGGCCGGGCAGGCTTCACGCCGGTGAGGATCTCCCGGAGCCGGTCGCCGGTGACGTCCCGCTCCAGCCTGCCGCCTCGGGCCACCGAGACGCGGGACGTCTCCTCCGAGACCACGATCACCACCGCGTCGGTCTCTTCCGACAGCCCCAGCGCCGCCCGGTGCCGGGTGCCCAGCGACTTGTCCGGCACGGTGTACTGCGTGAGCGGCAGGATGGCCCCCGCCGCCCGGATCTGGTCGCCCACCACCAGCACCGCGCCGTCGTGGAGGGGAGAGTGGGGCGTGAAGATGGTCGTGAGCATCTCGGCCGAAACCCGGGCCTCGATGGTGCTCCCGGTCTGGGCGTATTCGTCCAGGCCCACCTCGTTCTCGATGGCGATGATGGCCCCCACCTTGCTGCGGGAGAGCCGTAGAACGGCTTCGACGATTTCGTCGGCCACCTCGCTCTCTTCCAGTCGGGTGAAGACCCGGAGCATGCGGCTCTGCCCGAGCCGGGCCAGCGCCGAGCGCAGCTCGGGTTGGAAGATCACCAGCGCCGCGATGGCGCCGTACTGGAAGAGGGTCTGGAGGATCCGCTCGATGAGCTGGAAGTCCAGGACCTGAGCCAGGAAGTAGACGAACGCCAGCAGGAGCACGCCGAGCAGCATCTGCATGGCTCGTGTGCGGTGGATGATCAGGAGGATCCGGTACAGAAGCACGGTGACCAGGAGGATCTCCACCAGATCCCCCCACCCGGGCCGGAAGAGCCGGAGCGTGTCCCAGATCCGCGTCACCGCGCCTCTCCACCGGCGTCCGCGGCGCCGAGAAGGGCCTCGGCCACCGCCAGGGCCTGGCTCACCGGCGCCACGTCGTGGACCCGGAAGATGCGTGCCCCCCGCTCCAGGGCCAGCACGCAGGCGGCCACGGTGCCCGCCACCCGCTCGTCGGAGGGCGCGCGCGCCACCCGGCCGATGAAGCTCTTGCGGCTGGGCCCCACCAGCAGCGGCAAGCCCAGGTCGGTGAGCTCGTCCAGGCGGCCGAGGAGCGTCAGGCTGTGGCGCGCCGTCTTGGCGAAGCCGATGCCCGGATCCAGCACGATCCGGTCGCGCTCGATCCCGGCCCTCTCGGCCCGGGCCACGGCCTCGCCCAGCTCCGTCCGCACCTCGCCCACCACGTCGTCGTACTCGGCCCGGTGAACCATGTCCTCCGGCGTGCCTCGCATGTGCATGAGCACGAGGCCGGCCTCTGCGCCGGCCACCACCGATGCCAGCGCCGGATCGAACGCCAGTCCGGACACGTCGTTCACGATGGCCGCGCCGGCTGCCAGGGCCTCGGCGGCGACGGCCGCCTTGCGCGTGTCGATGGAGAGGGGCACGTCGAACCGCTGCGCAGCTTCACGGACGAAGGGCAGCACCCGGCGGAGCTCTTCGGCGGCAGGAACCGATTCGGCGCCGGGACGCGTGGACTCCCCGCCCACGTCCAGAATCCCCGCACCGGCTTCCACGAGGCGCTCCGCGTGGGCCAACGCCTCGTCGAGGCTGTCCAGGCGGCCACCGTCGGAGAAGGAGTCCGGGGTGAGGTTGACGATCCCCATCACCACCGGAGACTGGAGGGCGACGCGCCGTCCCCTCGCCAGGCGCCAGACGCCGGGTTGGAGGGCGGCCGCCTGCTTCATTCCTTGGAGCGCGGCGTTGACGTCCCGGGGCCCTCGGAGCTCCCGGCCGGCGAGGACACCTCCGGCCGCCCCGGCCCGTCCGACGGCCCCGAGCGGAGCCGGCTCCAACTCCCCTCCTCGGCGGACGGCGCGAGCGCCTCACCGGGAAGATCCAGCGGAGGCAGCTCCCTGCCCTCGCTCAGGAGGTCGATCTCCTCGCGGTCCAGCGTCTCCCGCTCCAGCAGCGCCACGGCGATGCGCTCCAGGAGGTCCTGGTTCTCGTCCAGGACCTTGCGGGCGCAGTCGTGGGCCTCGTCGAGGATGCGCTTGACCTCCTCGTCCACCCGCTGGGCCGTGTGCTCGCTGATCTCCCGTCGCTGCACCAGCTCGCGGCCCAGGAAGACCTCGTGCTCCGAATCGCCCACCGACATGAGCCCGATCACCTCGCTCATGCCGAAACGGGTCACCATCTTGCGCGCCATGGTGGTCGCGCGCTCGATGTCGTTGCCCGCGCCCGTGGTCACCCGCTCGATGCCGAAGACCATCTCTTCGGCCACGCGGCCGCCGAAGAGCATGGTGAGCTGCCCTTCCAACCACTCCTTGGTGTAGGAGTGGCGGTCTTCCTTGGGCAGCGAGGCGGTGATGCCCAGGGCGCGTCCCCGGGGCACGATGGTCACCTTGTGCACCGGGTCGAGCCCGGGCACGCGCAAGCCGATCACCGCGTGTCCCGCCTCGTGGTAGGCGGTGAGCTTGCGCTCATTCTCGGTCAGGACCAGGCTCCTGCGCTCGGTGCCGAGCATCACCTTGTCCTTGGCCTGCTCGAAGTCCTCCATGGAGACACGGTCGGCGTTGCGCCGAGCCGCCAGCAGCGCGGCCTCGTTGCAGATGTTGGCCAGGTCGGCGCCGCTGAGCCCCGGCGTGCCCCGGGCCAGGATGGCCAGGTCCACATCGTCGGAGAGCGGCAATTTCTTGGCGTGCACCCGCAGGATCGCCTCGCGACCCTTCACGTCGGGCGAGTCCACCACGACCTGACGGTCGAAGCGGCCGGGTCGGAGGAGCGCCGGATCCAGCACGTCGGGCCGGTTGGTGGCCGCCAGCAGGATCACGCCCTCGTTGGCCTCGAAGCCGTCCATCTCCACCAGCAGCGCGTTGAGCGTCTGCTCACGCTCGTCGTGGCCGCCGCCCAGACCGGCGCCACGGTGCCGGCCCACGGCATCGATCTCGTCGATGAAGATGATACACGGCGCGTGGGCCTTGCCCTGCTCGAACAGGTCGCGCACCCGCGACGCGCCCACACCCACGAACATCTCCACGAAGTCGGAACCGGACATCTGGAAGAAGGGCCGCCCCGCCTCGCCGGCCACGGCCTTGGCCATGAGCGTCTTCCCGGTCCCGGGAGGTCCGACCAGCAGCACGCCCTTGGGCAGACGGCCCCCCAGGCGCGCGAATTTCTGCGGGTCCTTGAGGAACTCGATGATCTCCTGGAGCTCCTCCTTGGCCTCGTCGGCCCCGGCCACGTCACTGAACGTCACCTTGGGCGTGTCGGGGCTGATGAGCTTGGCCTTGGAACGACCGAACTGGAAGGCGCGGTTGCCGCCCCCCTGCATGGTCCGGAAGATCCAGATCCAGAAGGCGATGAAGAGGAGCCACGGCAGCGCGCTCAACAGCAGCGTGCCCCAGCCGGTCTCCTCCTGCTCGGCCTTGATGGTGACGTTCTGGCTCTGGAGCTTGTCCAGGAGCGTCTCCGACATGGGCGACGGGAGGCGCACCTGGAAGTCGACCATCTCCTGGCCGTCGCGAGCCACGGGGGCGCGCAGCACGCCTTCGACGCGCTGGCCCACCACGGTCACCTCGGTGACGTTGCCGGCGTCGAGCTGCGCCTGGAACTCGGTGTAGTTGAATTCCGCGCGGTTGGTCTCCTGGCCACGGATGAAGTTGATGGCCAGCACCGACAGGAGGACGATGAGGAGCCACAGCGCCAGTGTCTTGGACGTGCGGTTCCAGCGGTTGTCCTGCTCGTCGCGATTGGGTCCCTGATCAGGCATGCTCTCGTGGGTTTCGAGCTTCGGGCGCCGGCCTCAGATCGAGGCGATGTAGGGCAGGTGCCGGAAGTTCTCGCTGTAGTCCAACCCGTAACCCACCAGGAAATCCGACGGGGCGTCGAAACCCACCCAGCGCGGCTCCTTGTCGAGGGTCACGAGTCGCTTGTGCAGCAGGGCGCACACCTCGAGGCTCCTGGGCTCCCGCTCCTCGAGGAGGGGAATGAGCCGGGCGAGGGTGGTCCCGCTGTCGATGATGTCCTCTACGATAACGACTGCGCGATCCTCGAGGGACGCCTCGGAGTCGTAGAGCAGACGAACGTTGCCGCTGGTGACCGTGCCCGAGCCGTAGCTGGAGGCCACCAGGAAATCCACGTGGAGCGGGAGGGTGATTCTCCGAACCAGGTCCGCCAGGAAGATGAACGAGCCCTTGAGGAGCCCCAGCACCAGCAGGTCGTCGTCGGCACCGTAGGCGCGGGAGATCTCCGCCGCCATGGCGTCCACGCGCGCGGCGATCTGTGCCTCGCTGTAGACGATCTCGCGAATCGCCTGTCCCCCGAGCTGACCCGGGATGGTGTCACGCGCTGTGGGCATCCTCGACCCCGATGTAGAACTCGCGTTGGCCGGGCGTGGGGACGGCATCGACGCTCCTCGCGACGCCGGGCACCCAGAGGACCCGATCTTCGTCATCCGTGAGCACCGCCGTGCTGCGGCGCTCCCTGCGAGGCACCCGGGCCTCGCCCAGGAGCTTCGCGACCTTCTTCGTGCCATACGCGAGTCGCATCCGGTCACCGGGCCGGGGGGCCCGGATCCGAAGCGGGAAGCACATGGCGCCGGGAGCGAAGCCCGCCGCTCCGGCAGGAAGCCTCTCCGGCTCGAACCCCCACCGCACCCGGTACGTTCTACCCCCGAGGCACGCTTCCCCTTCACCCGGGTCCGGATCCCGGAGGACAAGCGGCTGGTCGGAAGCCACCGGATTCCCGTCCGGCACCCGCCGCTGCAACACCAGGGCATCGAAGTCCCGCCGGAGGTGCAGAGCGCCGGAAAGCCGGATCTCGCGGCCGCTGCCGCCTCGGCTTGTAAACTCCATGGCCACCCGGGTTCCGGCCTCGGAGAGATCCACGCCGAGGTCGCGCGCGCACGCCCTGAGAAGCCTCCGACGAACCGCGGGATGATAGGCCAGAAAGGCAGGTCGGGCAAGGACGATCCCACCGCCCGAGCGCTCGTGAACGACCCCCTCGAGAAGCTCCGACTCCGCCTCGCTCCACGCCGCTTCGGCCCGGGCGGCATTGCGCGCCAGACGGAGCAGGGCCCGCCGCGCCCCCGGGGCCACGGCCTGCTCGGCCCTCGGCAGGATCTCGTGACGGAGGACGTTGCGGGCGAAGGCCGGGTCCCGGTTCGTGGGGTCCAGGCGGTGCCCGAGGCGCGCAAGACGGGCGTAGCCCTCCAACTCGGCTCTCCAGAACGGCAGCAGGGGGCGCACCCTGAGCCCGGACCGAGGCGCCATGCCCCGCAGGCCGCGCAGCCCGGTCCCGCGCAGCACCCGGAACAGGACGGTCTCGGCCTGATCGTCGGCCTGGTGGGCCGTCAGAATCGCAGTGGCGCCCCGGGCCGCCGCGACCCGCTCCAGGAAGGCGTAGCGCAGGTCCCGTGCTTCTTCCTCGCTGGCCGGCGGGCTGTCGGCCCGTGCCACTTCCACCCCGAGCCCCCAGGCACGCGCGAGCCCTCGCACCCAGCGGGCATCCCCCGGACTTCCGGGGCGGAGGCCGTGGTCGAAGTGGGCCACCAGGAGCCGCTCGGCCGGGATGGAGCTGGCGAAGCGGAGCAGATGCAGGAGGACCACGGAATCCAATCCCCCGGACACCGCCACCAGGCGCGGCTCTTCGCCCTCGACGAGCCCCAACGAGGCGGCGTGGCGCGCGAATCGCCTGGCCAGGGTGCCCGCTTCGGAGGTCGGGGGATTCACGACGCGGCTCCCGCGAGGCCCGGGGGCAGCGGCCGTCCCGCCTCCTCGTGGAGGACGCGGGCGAGGATGTCGGGACGGTCGCTCTGGACGGAGTCGACGCCGAGCGCCAGCAGGCGGCGCATCTCGTCCGGATCGTCCACCACCCACACGTGCACGGGGATGTTGCGCCGGTGGGCCTCGCGGATCAGGCGGGGCGTCACCACCTCCCTGCCCCGCCAGCGCACGGGAATCTGGAAGACGTCGACGCCGGGCGTGTAGAGGAAGGCGAGGGGCGTGCGATGGAGCACGGCGAAGGGGCGGAGCTGACTCCGCGAGGCACCCCAGGGCCCGGGGTAACCGCGCACGTCACGACGATTGGCCTCGTGCTCGGCGGCCACCAGGACCCGATGCGCCGCTCCGTGCTCGAGCACCAGCTCCACCAGCGGGCGCGCCACCTCCGGGCACTTGGCTTCCACGTTCAGGCGCGCGGCGGGAAGCGCCTCGAGGACCTCACGGAAGGTGGGAATGCGGACGCCGGACGCCGCGAAGGTGGCATCTCCGTGCGGGTTCTCGAAGCGGGCCCCGGCATCCAGGGTGCGGAGCTCGGCCAGCGTGAGCTCCGCCACGGAACCGGTGCCGTCGGTGGTGCGATCCACGGTGGCGTCGTGAAGCACCACCACCTGTCCGTCGGCCGTGAGGCGGACGTCCATCTCGAGGATGTCGGCGCCCCAGACCTCCACGGCCTGCCGGAAGGCCTCCAGGGTGTTCTCCGGCGCCAGGCGCGCCCCACCGCGGTGGGCGGTCAGGAGTGGCGCACCCGCCAGATAGGGGTGGCCGGGGCGGCAGCGAAGGAGGCGCCGCAAGGGCTCACGCCGTGCGGACGGCCTCCACGCGCTCCACCTCGTCTTCCGCCAGGCCGTGGTAGCGGTAGAGGATCAGGTCCATGAGACGATCGGTCATGACCAGCTCGCCCTGGAGTCTCTCTCGACTGTCCGGCTCGGGTCCCGCCAGCTCCTCCTCGAGCTCCAGGATCCGTCCACCCAGGAAGGCGAGGATGTCCTCCACCACCTGGGGCCTCGGCTCCGCCGGCGCCAGCGCGTCGGGGTTGGCCTCGGTCAGCAGAAGCCCGCGTACGAAGGCCAGCAACCCCGGAAAGGTGAGCTCCGAGAGCGGGGGGCCGTCGGTGGCCTCCTCGTCGGTGAGGTGCTCCCACTCCAGCTCGTTCCAGTAGAGGTCCAGCGCCTCTTCCTGCAGGTGGCGGCGCGCTTCGTCGGTCAGGGGCGAGTCGTCGCGGCGCGGCTCGGACAGGGGGCGTCCCAGCAGACGGGCCAGGCGCTCCCGGCGGCCGCGGACCAGCGTGGCAACACGATCTCTCATGGTGATTCCGTGACGGAGGGTGCTTCGGGGGACTGAGAAGATGGGCCCGCTGCCCACCTCGGGAAAGGTGGGGGTCATGGCGGCACGGAGGACCCCGTCCCATCTTCGGCGCGCACCTGTCCGATCGTCATCCGGAGCACACCATGTCCGTACGAGCACCGTTCCGCTTCGCCCTTCTCGCGACGCTCCTGTCTCCGGTGGCCCGGGTGGCGGCCCAGACCCCGACCCTCCTGGTGCCCGACCGCGTGTTCGACGGTGAGACCATGCACGCGGGCTGGGTGGTGCTCGTCGAGGGAGATCGCATCGCCGCCGCCGGCCCCCGCGCCGGGATGGACCTGCCGGGCGACACCCGCGAGCTCGCGCTGGACGGCGCCACGTTGCTGCCGGGCATGATCGAGGGCCACAGCCACATTCTGCTGCACCCCTACGACGAGACCGCGTGGACCGACCAGGTGCTGCGTGAGGGCTGGGGAGAGCGGGCGGCGCGCGCCGTGGTGCACCTGCGCAAGACGCTCGAGGCCGGGTTCACCACCGAGCGAGATCTGGGCACCGAGGGCGCGGGCTATCTGGACATCGGGCTCCGCGACGCGGTGCGGAAGGGCGTGGTGCCGGGCCCGCGGCTGCTGGTGTCGGGGCCCGCCATCGTGGCCACCGGGAGCTACCAGCCCAAGGGCGCCCCCGAGGTGCGGCTACCGAAGGGGGCGGAAGAGGCCGACGGCGTGGACGGTCTCATCCGGGTGGCCCGGGACCAGATGGGACACGGCGTCGACTGGGTGAAGGTGTACGCGGATTACCGTTGGGGCGCGGGAGGCTCGGCGGCCCCCACGTTCACGGAAGAAGAGCTCGCCCGGCTCGTGGAGGTGGTGGAGTCCAGCGGGCGGCGCGTGGCGGCCCACGCCGCCACCGCCGAGGGCATGCGCCGGGCGGCGCTGGCCGGGGTGCACACCATCGAGCACGGCGACGAAGGCACCCCCGAGGTCTTCCGCCTCATGGCGGAGCGTGGCGTGGCGTTCTGCCCGACGGTGGCCGCGGGATGGTCCACGGCGACCTACGCCGGCTGGCGCCCCGGGGTGGACCCGGAGCCGGCGCGGCTCCAGCGCAAGCGGGAGAGCGTGCGCGCAGCCCTCGAAGCGGGCGTGAAGCTGTGCATGGGTGGCGACGTGGGCGTCTACACCCACGGCGACAACGTGCGCGAGCTGGAGCGCATGGTCGACTACGGCGTGCCGGCGCAGGCCGCGCTGGTGGCCGCCACCAGCGGCAACGCCGACATCTTCGAGCTCCCGGACCGTGGGCGCGTGCACGCCGGGCTGCTTGCCGATCTGGTCGCCGTCGACGGCAATCCGCTGGACGACATCTCGTCGCTGCGGCAGGTGCGCCTGGTGATGAAGGGCGGAGAGGTGGTGGTGGGCGGCGGGTCGGGTCGCTGACCGTCCGGGCCGACGGGGGGCTCTTCGCCGGAGCCCGGGCCTGGACGCGTAACGCGGCGCAGGGGCGGGACTGGCGCCCCCGGGCGCTCCTGATGCCCGTCCTGGCGTGGTTCCTGGTCCGACACCTGGCCGATCCGGGCTACGCGGGCATCTACGACGGGCTCAACCTGGCGCTCCACGAAGGCGGTCACCTGCTGTTCGGCTGGTCCGGCAGCGAACTGCTCACGGCCGCCGGCGGAACGTTGCTCGAGGTGGCCTGCCCGCTGCTGGCCGCGGTGGCCTTCGTGCGCCAGCGCGACCCGTTCGCCGTCACCGTCGCGGGCTTCTGGTGGGGGACGACGCTCCTGGACGTGGCGCCCTACATGGCCGACGCCCGGGCCCGGGCCCTTCCGCTGGTCACGGTGGGCGACGGCCCGGCCACCCACGACTGGGCCTACCTCCTGGGCCGCTTCGGCCTGCTGGAGCAGGACTGGCTGCTGGCGGGCCTGACCCGGGACCTGGGCCTCCTGGTGTTGATCCTCTCGCTCAGCGCCGGGGCCTGGGTCCTGGTCGTGATGGCCCGAGGAAGTTCTTCGACACCGTGATCTGGACCTGGAAGGGATTGGAGATCGTTCCCAGGTCCTCGTCGTCCTTGGTGAGCCAGAAGAAGTCGTAGGTACCTTCGTCGAGCGGCGCCATGGAGGGGTCGAAGGTGGCGGTGGCGGTGGCGCGCCGGTATCCCCCCATGTCCTGGATGGAGTAGTTGGCGCGTCCTGTGACGGGCACGGCGATCTTCACCGAGTTGTCGAGCTCCACCAGTGCGAACAGCTGTGCCCAGTCGAGGTCGAAGGGATCGCCGCCCGAGCCTCCCGGGATCAGCGCCTCCAGCGTGTAGTCGGCCGTGGTGGGCACACCGGGGCAGCCGCCTCCCAGGTCGACGCACACCTTCGGGACACCGCTCAGGCCGTGAATCCAGTCCACGGTGGTGTGCGTGCCCGTGGGCGCGGTGATACCGGTGAGATCGAGGCCCCGCACGGTGAGGTTGTGGCCCACGTCCTTGGCGCCCCAGCGGAGCCCGTTCAGCGGGTGCCAGGTTCCGGTGGGCGAATAGGGCGGGTCGGCCAGCGTGCCCTGGATCGCCTGCAGGACCGGGTCGAGGGCACCGTTCAACTGGGTCGTGGTGGGGAAGGTGCCGTCGAAGGCCCGGGACAGGATGGCGAAGTTGCTCAGGTACACCTCGTCACGCCCGTCGTAGGAGTTGCCGAAGGCGCCGTAGGTGAGCTTGAGGTTGTCGGTGAGGTCCCAGCTCACCTCGAGCCGGGCGCCGATGGAGAGCTGGTCCGGATCCCAGACCAGATCGCCGAGCTCCGGCGGCTCCGGGTCGTACACGAAGTGCGTCAGGAGGGTGTTCGAGGGATTCCAGGCCATGTCGAAGCCGCGCAGGCTGGCCGTGTACTCACCCGCTCCTCCGGAGAAGTCGGGCTTGAACCCCAGGGCCAGCGGCGTATTGAGCCGAATGAACCCGCAACTCCCTCCGAGAAGGTCCCGGTCACGCAGGCCTTCTCGTCGGTGACCCCGTCGTAGTTCCACTGGAGCTCAGGTCGAACCCGCCCAGGTAGGGGCCCGACGCCCCGCCCACGCCCGGATCGACGGGATCGTCCAGCTCGCCGCCGATGGACCAGGCCGGATCCGGATTGACGGCGAAGTCCTTGATGTAGGTGGCCCCCACCTTGAGCGAGAGGTCCGGCTTGTCCAGGTCCACGCCAAAGGCCAGGGGCTGCGCCGAGCCGTCGCGGAGGATCCGGTCACCCCGGAGTCCCGCGCGATCGTAGTAGTCCAGCCGCAGGTAGTTGCTGTAGCCGGCGGTCTGGGCGAGGTCACCGCCGGTGATCACGGGCGGCAAGGCCTGATCGAAGGGATCGGGGCCCGCGACCCACTGGCTGTAGTCGATGCCCGAGCCCTCATCGCCGAGAAGCGAGGGATCGTAGCCCGCGTTCGCCTGGGCCCAGGCCGCGAAGTCGGTGTTGGCGCCCACCCAGAAGTTGGCGCCGTAGGTGAGGTCGCCCCCGTAGATGGGAGCGGCCGCGTCCCAGTTCCACTGGGCCTGGACGTTCAGGCCGCTGCCCAGGTAGTCGGCGTAGGTGTTGCCGATCGTCAGGTCCACGGTGGACGCGTCGGAGAGCGTGGCGGTGGCACTGGAAAAGGACACGGGACCCGCGTAGCCCTTGATCCCGGCCGGCGACCCGAGGTCGGAGCGAATGATGAAGTCGACCACGCCCCCGATGGTCGACTGGTTGTAGATGGTGCCCACGGGTTCGGCCACGATCTCCACGGACTCGACCTCGAAGGGGCTCGGGTCGAAGTAGACGAAGCGGCCCGTGAACTGCCCGTCGCCGACGTTGTAGGTGGTGCCGTTCTGCCCGGTGACGGTGCCGTTCACCGGCACGCCGTCGATGTAGATGAGCGGCGGGTTCCTGAGCGTGAGACTCGGGATGCCGCCACCGCCCCGCACGGTGGCTTCGGTGGTATTGCCGTCGACCACCAGACCCGGGGCCAACGTGACGACATCGTTGAGGGTGCGGGCTACGGGTGTGTCGTTGATCACTTCCGTGGTGACGGTCGAGACCGGTGTGCCGACCTCTTTCTCCAGCCCACGGAGCGGCCCGGCAGCCGGTGCTCCGCTCGGTAGCGTGACCTCCTGGCTCGTCACCAGCACGTCGTCGAGGCGCACCTCGATGGTCCCGGTCATCCCCGGAGGGCCCTCCACCGTGAAGTTGGCGATGAAGACGCCCGAGACGTCGTCGACGTCCAGGGGATCCCCGTCCAGCGTCTCCAGGCTCTCCAGGTAGAGGGCCGGCGGGGTCTCGGTGACCGTGACGTCGGCCGAGGCCTCCACGCCGGCCTGACCCGTCACGGCCGCCGTGACCGTAGCCGTCCCCGCGGCCTGCGCCGTGACCAGCCCACCGGCGTCCACCGTGGCCACGCTCTCGTCCGACGAGCTCCAGGTGACGCTCAGGCCCACGCCGCCGGTGATGGTGGCCGTGAGCTGGCCGGTCTGTCCCACCTCCAGATCGAGGCTCCCTGGCGTCACCGAGATCGAGGAGGCCTTCACCGTCACCGATGCGGTGGCGCTGGCCCCCGAGGCGGACGCGGTGATCGTGGCTGAGCCGACGCCCACGGCCGTGACCGTCCCCGACTGCGACACCATGGCCACCTGGTTGTCCGACGAGGTGAAGGAGACCGAGCCGCCCGACCCGCCCGAAACCGACGCCGACAGGCTGGCGGTCTCGCCCACGAACAGCGACACCGAGGTCGGCGACAGGGTCACGGTCACGTCGGGCTCGTTGCCGCCTCCGTCGCCGCCACAGCCGGCGACCAGCACGAGGAGCGTGAGGGCGGCGAGTCCAGGGTCGCGGAGCGAGCCGGAGCGGGATGGAGTGCGCATGGCCGGGAGGGTTGGGCTGCGGATCGACTGTCACGTCCGCCCACAGTACGCCCGGCAGGGGTCTGGCGCCAAGGAAAACGATGGCCGTGGACCACCACACCGGGGCGCCCGACCACTCTCGAGCTCCGCTGATCAAGGAGGGCCGTCCACCCGTGAGGCCCGGCCTCCACGCTGAAGACCGGGCCTCAATGGCGGGCCTAAGACCGGGCGGACCAGCCCATTAATTGCACACGGCCGGAACATCACACAATGACGCCACCTCGGCGGCGCTCAGTGCCCGGCCGTAGACCCGAAATTCGTCCAAGATGCCGTCCATCGGGTGATTGCCGCTCGAATTGTCTCCAATTGTGACCGGCGTGGAGTTGTTGTTCATCACCCCGACCAGCGTGACCTCGTCAACGAGAGTCCCATTGAGGTACATCCGGGCCGTGGACACACCGTACACCACTGCGAAATGCGTCCAGGTACCGCCCTCCACCGCGAAGTGCTCCAAGTCACCCCCCACTCCAGTTCCACTGTAGAGGCGCGAGAAGATGAGATTCTCCGTGTAGCCCAGCGTGGCCTTATCGATTGAGAAGCTTTTCAACACGTTCTGGGATCCGAACGTATCCACGTGCTTCTCAATCAACCCACAAAACCGGGTAACGTCCAGGCATGCTGATCGAAGGTAGAACCACCCCGTGAACGTCTTCGGACCTCCATCGTCAAACGCATCCCCAACGACGATATGTCCGCCATCGAAAGACAAACCGCGACCCATTACACCAAACCGGTCAACTGCTGCAGAGACGGCGCCTGAAATCGTCCCATCATATCCGTTGCCGGACGCATCGTCGGCAACGCCGTCCAGCGGCCAGTAAGCCAGAAGGCCATCATCTACCGCCGCACCCACCTCAACCCTGAAACGAATCTCGAGGAAAGGCTTTCCGCTGTCGTCTCCGATGAGCAGATATTCGCCACGGGTCTCATTTCTGAGCTTCCCAGTGGCTTTGTCGACAACCAGGATGTCCGCGTACCCCAGCATCGTGCCCTCCACGGAGGCCGTCATCCGCAGCATGTCGCCATCGTTCATGTCATCGAATGGGATATACCACCGAGCGCGATACGACTCCGATGTGGACTCGTAGGAGAGTCCAGAAGCGAGATCAAAGGCCGTGAGCGACCCGACGCAGTGGCCGCCTGAGTAGAAGCAGATCTCGATGTCTGGGTCTGCGGCCGGATCAGTGATTCCCGAGTAGCTTGGCGATCCTTGGATAGTGGGAGGGAGCCAGAAGAAATGCTGGTTCCCTCCGTTGTTGGCTCCGTCCACGATCGCCCGAGCGGTGATCGGGATTCGGTACAAGTTCGGGCCCGTGGGAGCCGAGGAGTCCGTGCAAGATCCGACAATCAGGACTGCCGCCAACCCCATCGTGGTCCGCTTCAATGGTGTGTCCTCCTCGGAAGGGAGCGGGAACAGACGAGTGATGCCGGACATCCTTGATTCGGACCGTCAATCTCGCGTCAAGCGAGGCTTGGCCACGATGCTCCACGAGGTCCACCGCCGCATTCAATCCGTCAGATCGCGGGCGTAAACGCCCAGCAGGCGCGGCCCTCCGCGGTCAGGATCCAGGGACGCCGAGTCTTCCGAAACTCGGGCTACCAGGGAGTGCATGAGCCCCTGGAACTCAGGAGGTGGAGGGCCATGTGAGGCACCGGATCAGAACGCAGCCCGGGTTACCAGTTCGGAGGCAGGCTAAAACGCCGGTGTTGCGGTGTCCACGGAAGCGAGGGAACTCCAGCAAAGGCCGAGAAGACTCTACAAGAACAACCCCATCCGCTGCTCCAGTACCTGCCGGGTAAGCACCCCCGTGAGGTTGAACACCTCGGGGTCGAAGCCGTCCCGCTTTGCACGCGTCCGCCAACTCTCCGCCACCCACGCGAGGTTCTCAGCCGTAATCAGCGCCACGTCCGTGTCGGTGCCCGGATTCCACCTTCAACCGGGCCGCGATAGCGGCGGCACCCTCGCCGATCTCAGGGACGATCACCAGGAAGCAAGAGACCCGCGTAGCTGAATCTCGGATGTACCGCTTGAACTGCTTCAGGTGGCTCTCGGGGAAGGAGTAGACCGTCTCCTTGGACTTGTTGTCCCAGAAGAGCAGGTCCCCACTCCGCTTGAATTGCACGCATCCGTCCGGATGCTCTGAGCCGGGCAGGTCGACGAGATCAAGACCGAGCTTCTGGCGGAACAGGTAGCGCGTGGCCTCTTCAAACCCCCGCTCCATCTCGATGTCCTTCTTGACCACCTTGTTCGCGAGCAGCGTCTCTCGGTCCCGGCGAGCGAGTTCCTTGAAGAACTGATAGTAGCGTTCCCCAGGAGAGGCTTCCTCAGGCACCTCGCGGACCACGAGATTGGCGAAGTAGTCGATGAGGCGCTGGACTCGCTCACCCTTGGTGCCGCTGACCTTGGCACCAGGCAGTGCATCGCAGAGGTCGTAGAGCTCAGAATTCGAGAGGGAATCCAGCGCCCGACTCGGGCGGAGGCCAGTAGACAGGATCCGTTCCTTCAACTCGTCCTTCGAGCCCGACTTGGGGACCCCTGCGGCTTCGAGGATCGTCGCCATCTGATCCTTCGTCATCTGAGCGACCAACTGGGTCCATGCAGCCTCGCTGAGCTCGATGCCCAACGCATCCCTGATGGCTGGAACGATTTCCTCGGGCACCACGAAGCGGCCACCGTCCAACTTGTTGCAGTAGAAGACGACTCCGCGACGCTGGAGGTCGAGCAGCGCTTCCTTGAATTCCGATGGCGTGTGGAGTCGGTTCCCTGCCCGAGGGAAATGACCGAGTTGGGCGAGGATGGTCTGCTTCGCCCGCTCGGAGAGGCCCAGCTTCTCCCTCAGGCGCCGCAGAAGGCCCAACTCCTCTTCGGTCAGGCGTTCGTCCTCAAGAGCCACTTCAAGGACGGCACGGAAGATCTCGACGGCCTTCGCATCTTCGTATCGGAGGGCGTCGGGGTCTGAAGCCCGCTCGATCACCTCAAGTTCGTTCGCGGTCACGGCCTCGACGACGTCCTGCTCTGCTGCAGCCGTGCCCGGACAGTTCACCAAGGTCTCCAGTATCGAAGCCAGCAACACCTGGTGAGAATAGAGCCCATCGAGTTGCAGGACCGTCGCCACGCGCTTCGGATCGGTGAGCTCTTCGGCATTCCGGAGGATGATCTCGCGAGACTTGTCCTCATCCCCCTTCTGGAAGTCCCGCGTGAAGCTGTCGATGATGCGGTGGAGATACGCCTTGGTCATGTGCTGCACAGCTTCTTCGACCCGCATGGGACCTCCTGGCTGCCACAGGTGGCGCGTAGGTTCTAGGGAGGACGCGGGTAGCCTACGTGTCTTCACCACACCATCGCAAGGTGGAAGGGGGCGGCCTCCTTGTCCCGAGGGGCCACCGGCCCTAGGGTATTCTCGCCCCCCTACACACAGCTTGGGCGCCACATGGTGCCAAGGAGGGTTGGATGGCTGAGCTGGACCTGGAACTCGTCAGGAGCAGGCTCGCTGAGCGTCTGGCCGGATTTGATCGCTGGGATGTTCATCTCGCCGATGATCAAGTCTCCCTCGAAGGGCCCGGCCCCTGGTCACCGCATCCATGGAAGCCAGAGGCGATGGTGGATCTCATCGTCGAAGGCATTCTCTCGGCAGCCTGGTCCAGTCACTGCCAGTACTTGGCAATGCTCTTCGGGGAGGAACGAACCGGTTGCGTACCTGCTGACGAATGAGACTACTGCCCCCGGCCTCCTTCGGTGGTGCGGGGGCAGCCGTCCCCGAACGGCGCCCATCTTGGGCCCATCGCCGTACAGCGCGACACGACCTATCGTATTGGACCTCGCGAGCGGGTACCGCCGCGCGCCGTACTGTCGCGGTGGGCCGGGCGTCCGGCAGGTGGGGAAATCCACGACCCGCACCGAGCTTCGAGCCGATCCACCGACACGCACCGCCACGACACTGGTGGAGTCTGGACCGGAAGCCAACTGGGCAAGCTGAGGTGTGGCGGAGGGCACAAGAAAAGCGGCCCAGGCGTAAGTACCTGGACCGCTTCACCTTCCCTGAGTGCCGGAGGAGGGACTCGAACCCCCGACACGCGGATTATGATTCCGCTGCTCTAACCGACTGAGCTACTCCGGCGGGGAGACGAAAAAGCTCGACGCGGCGCCTTCGTGTGTCAAGATGGCGATGAGCGCGCCCGGAGCGGTGTCGGCAGCGGTGCGGGTGGCTTGCGCGCGACCCGTTCCGTCGCCACGCTCCGGGGTGAACGTAAGCCCGGTCCGGCGCGTATCTTCAAGACAGCAGACCCGTCGAATCACCCGACCCTCCCGGGGGAGCTCACCATGGATCTCGGCGCCATTCTCATTCCCGCGGCGCTCGTTGGCGGCGCCGCCATCCTCACCAGCCTCCGCATCCTCTACGAGTACGAGCGTGGAGTCGTCTTCCGCCTCGGAAAGCTGGTCCGTGCCCGGGGGCCGGGCGTCATCTTCCTGATCCCCTTCGGCGTGGAGCGCATGCGCAAGATGGATCTGCGCATCGTGGCGCTGGACATTCCCCCGCAGGACACCATCACCAAGGACAACGTGTCGGTGACGGTGAACGCGGTGGTGTACTTCCGGGTCGCCGACCCATCCAAGGCCGTGGTGGAGATCGAGGACTACTTCTTCGCCACCAGCCAGCTCGCCCAGACCACCTTGCGATCGGTCATCGGCCAGAGCGAGCTCGACGACCTGCTGGCGGAGCGCGAGCGCATCAACGAGATCGTGCGCGAGATCATCGACGAGGGCACCGACCGCTGGGGCATCGAGGTCACCGGCGTGGAGATCAAGGACATCGGGCTCCCCACCGAAATGAAGCGGGCCATGGCACGCCAGGCCGAGGCGGAGCGTGAGCGGCGCGCCAAGGTCATCAGCGCCGAGGGTGAGTTCCAGGCGTCCACCAAGCTGGCGCAGGCTGCCGAGGTCATCAAGAATCACCCCGCGGCCCTTCAGCTGCGCTTCCTGCAGACCGTCGTGGAGATCGCGGCGGAGAACAACTCCACCACGCTCTTCCCGATTCCCATCGACATGTTCCGACCCTTCGCGCAGAAGATCACGGGCGTCGAGGGTGGGGGATTTCCGGTGGCGGAAGGTGAGGAGGGCCAGGCCCCGGCGCTCCCGGACAGCGCGGCGCGCCAGGCGCTGGAGGACACCGCCCGCAAGGTCCTGGGCCTCGGACCGGCGCCGGAGCGCGAAGACGTTCCCGTCACCCGCGACGACGGCGACGACGAGTCGTGACCATGCGGTAGGCGGGTCCACGGCCTACCTTTTCCCGGCGCGCTTCCTCGGGGCGCCGCGGAGGCGGGCCCCGAGGGGCGTCCGGGCTCGGGTCCGGGCGCCTCTTCGTACTTCTGCCCCGTGTTCCATGTCGTCACCCCGCACCGCCCGGGCCTTCGGGCCGGCCTTCGCTCTCGCGCTGCTCTCCTGGACCACACCGTCGCTCGCCGCCGTGTCGCGGCGGCCGGTCTCTCCGGCGGACACCCTCGCCGACCTGCGCAATCTCCTGGACACGGCCGTCGTCCTGGAGGACCGGGACGACGACGGGATCGTGGACCGACTCGACGTGCGGCTCGTTCTCGGCGCGACCCCCACCGAGGCCGACGTGACCGCGGCCATGAACATGGCGGCCCGCCTCGGCTTCGAGACGGCCAGCTCGGACCTGGGCCTCCTGGCCGCCGACGTCCAGGATCCCTGGGACCGGCCCGTGCTGACGGTGGGACGGGGCGCGCTCGAACGCATGGGCCTGGGAGCCCTGGCCGACGATGCGACCCGCGACCTCGACCCCGGCGAGGGGGCCCTCGTACACCTGCCGTCCTCCGCCTCGCTGCCGTGGGGCGGCGCGGGCCTCGTCGGCTACGATGCCACCGGCCTGATGGCGGTCTCGGCGTACACGGCCGGACGCTACCCGGCGGTCTGGAACGTCGACGGGGACACCTGGTCCAGGGCGGCGGACAGGGTCAGCGAATTCCTCACCGCCCGCGACGTCGCTGCCACGACCTCGCTGGACCGCATCGTGGTGGCCATGGACGCGCCTGGCGTGGTCGGGGCGCGATTGACGGTGCGTCTGAGCGACACCGCGTCGTACCAGCGCGCCCTGCAGGCCTTGGAGGGGGGCGACTCGACATCGGCCGCGGACACGACCTCGGCGGACCACACGCCTCCGAAGCTCCAATCGCTGGAGGTCCGGGACGTGCGTCGCCTCGACCTGCGCCTGGTGGCACCTGGCGCCGAGCACACGGTGGTTCTCCGCCCGCGCAAGCCGTGGAACACACGCGCCGACGGCGAGCTGCGGCCCGGGCCCGACCGCACCTTCGGCCTGGCCGACCTCTACTCCATCGAGGGGCTGTTCCGGGACACCAACCGCGACCTGGTGCCCGATCAGACCGCGGCCGACCTCTCGGTCAGGGGCGCCGACGCCCCGTCGGCCCTGGTGGACCTGGCCACCCGTATCGGACTCGAGACCGCCGGGATCCGCCTTCCGCTGGCCCGGGTCGGCGGCGGCGACGGAGTTCCGGGCGCCGGGGGATTCCCCGTGATGGTGGGCACGCATCACGAGCAGATCCGGCGCCTGCGGGACCAGGGACGGCTGGCCGGCGCTCCTCCCGTCGCCGGCGAGGGCTTCGTGCAGCTCGTGGACGGGGCCTTCGACGGCCGCAGCGGGATGGTCGTGGGTGGGGCGGACGGGCGCGGCCTGGGCGCCGCGCTGGACTGGCTGGCCACCCGCGCCCCCTACCTGTGGACGTACGGCAAGGGCGAGACGCGCCTGGCGGATCTGGACACCGAGGTGCGCCGGTTCGTGCAGGCCCGGGAGGCGCCGGGACAGGTGGCGCTGGCGCTGGCGAAGCTCGACCGATGGGCCGGCCGCCTCGTCGGCGACGCCCCGGCCCGCGTCGAGGTGGAGATCGCCGCGAAGGAGATGCCCGCGGGCGTGCGGGACGTCGCGGAGGCGATGCTCCGGGAACACCTGCCCGAAAGCGACATCCAGGTGTCGACCTGGCCCACCGGCTTCGGCGTGGGCGACACCATCTTCACGCAGGACTGGGACCTGCCCTGGGAGGTCGACGAGGTGCGCCGGGTCCTGGATTCGGACGTGTATCCGGGAGTGACGGCCGGTGAGCCCGCCCGGGTGCAGATCCGGGTGAGCGAGCCCCTGGACGTGCGGGAAGCCCTGGCCGACGAGATCCGGGACGAGCTCGCACGGCGGGGCGTCGACGACCCCGAAGTCACCGTGCTCAACGCCTACAAGCAGGGCTATTCCTGGCTCCACGAGGTCGTCCTGCCGCAGCTCCGCGGGCGGGACGTGGCCGGCATCGACATCACCTACCACACCCTGGAGGAGTCCGACGAGGTGCGCTGGCAGACCATCGCCGCCGACACCCGCTGGCTGCAGGAGCTCTATCCCATCGATGCGGTGCTTGCGCGGGAGTTGGCGATTCCGGATTCGGCGGTGACCTTCCACCCCACGCGCGCCGCCGAGCCCGTGTACACGGTGGTGGCGCATGATGCGGAAGGACTGGAGGTGCTCCGGGAATCGTTCGATCCCCACTACGTGGTGCGCCCCTTCTTCGACCTGTTCCCGGAGTACGAGCAGGTGCGCGTGACCACGGGCTGGATCACGGCCGCGTCGGGCGCGGACACGCTGGTGGACCAGCGGGTGGTCACGGACCCGGAGCGCTTCTGGGACCGGCTCCAGACCGACACCTACCGGCGCATCACCGACTACGTGCTGGACACGCAGGACGGACGTCCCTCGCCCTCCAACGCGCCCTATTTCGACGAGTTCCGGGTGAACCTGCGCATGAGCGAGCCCAACCACCGCATCGGCGTGGACGAGGAGGTGATCAGCTCCCTCGAGGCGCTCCACGAGGACATCTACTTCGAGACCCTCACCCTCTTCGATCTCATCGGCAGCCGCTACCAGACCTCGCTGCCCTATCCCGGGCGCGTGCTGCCCTACATCGATCCCACGGGCAGCGGCCAGCCTCCCCGGGCGCACGTCACCTTCACCGGCAAGGCGCGCGGCGCCCCGGAGGTGCTCATGCGCACCTGGCAGAGCGCCGACGACCCCGAGCCCCTCCTGCAGCGCTACGCCCTCGACCCCCTGCCCTACCCGGCACCCCGGACCGTGGGCGTGACGGTGGCGGCGGGCGAGGACGGGCTCCGCCAGCTCCTGATGCGGGTGGAGGCCCGGGATTCGGTGGACCGCACCGCCGAGTTCGAGGGCCGGGCCAGCGAGGGCTCCATCGACCGGCAGTTCCCCAGCGTGGAGCTCACCCGCTCCATGCTGGACGCCCTGGGCCGCCTCCATCGGGCGGGGGTATTCCGGGATCGCCTCTCCTGGGACCGGGTGGGCGAGCTCGCGCTGGACCTGCGGGTGCAGGGCGACAGCACCTTCATGGCGTTGGCCACGCTGCCCCGGAGCGATGGGCCGGCATCGACCGACACGCCGCGTCTGTTGGCCTCCGGGTGGCGTTGGGACGGCTCTCGCATGGTCCAGTGGGATGCGCCGATTCCGCCGGCGGAGAGCGACTCGGTGCTGGCCCGCCTGAACACCTTCCCGGGCGTCGACGTCTACTACCTCACCCGCTCGTTCCTGGGGCAGCCCGTGTTCGCCGCGGACTTCCTGCCGGCCGACGAGGGGCGCTTCGTGAGCCAGGCCAAGCTGAACGCCCTCAAGCCCACGCTGCTGCTCAGCGGCCGCCAGCACGCCAACGAGGTGTCCAGCACCAGCCACATCCTGCGTCTGGGAGAGCTGCTGGCCACCGACTCCACGTACCGGGCCCTGCTCAAGTGCGTGAACGTGGTGCTGCACCCCGTCACCAATCCCGACGGGGCCCGCCTGGCGGTGCAGATGCAGGAGACCAACCCCGACTTCATGCTGCATGCCGGCTATCTGGGCGCGCTGGGCGTGGACGCAACCTCCGGAGAACGGGACGACGATCCCATGTATCCCGAGTCCCAGGCCCGGCGCCGGCTGCGCGAGACGTGGCTGCCGGACGTCTACATGAACATGCACGGCTACCCGTCGCACGAGTGGGTGCAGTACTTCGCGGGCTACAGCGCCTGGGTGCGCAGCCGACGCGGCGGTCAGCGCGACTGGTGGACGCCCCGGGGATGGTTCGTTCCGGGGCTGTCGTGGGTCGACGACGACGAGAATCCCGACTACAAGACCGCCCAGTTCGCCATTCTGGACTCGGTGGCGGCGTCCATCACCGGCGACCCGCAGGTGGACGCCATGAACCGCCGGCTGTACGCCCGCTACCGGAAGTACGGAGCGCAGGACCGGCAGGAATTCACCGAGTACTTCCACGACGGCATCCTGGTGAACCTCAGGCTCCGTGGGCAGGACGGAATCGGCACGGGTGTGTACAGCCCGCGCATCACGTACTTCTCGACCACGACGGAGGCGCCCGACGAGACGGCCCGTGGCGACTGGCTGAAGCTGGTGGCGTCGGCGGGGCTGGATCACGCCAGCGCACTGCTCCGCTATCTGGCCGCCGGCGACTTCGACGTCATGCGTGAGGCCCAGGCCTTCGACCACGCCGTGACCCGGTCCATCTTCCGGACCAAGCCGGTGCTGCCTCCGGGCGAGAGCGACGCCGAGAACGACGAAGGCGGCGGTCCCCGACCCTGAGGACCGCCGCCTTGCCCGGTTGCCGAGGGGTCGACCCGCGACCCTACGGAACCGTGTCGGACGAGTCGCCGGCGAAGCGGTAGAGCACCTCGCCGTCGCGGATCATCCCGTACTGCTCACGGGCGATGCGCTCCAGGGTGGCCGAGTCGGTCTCCAGCGAGTCGGCCCATGCCGACAGCGAGTCGTTCTGGGCCTGGAGGCTGGACAACTCCGCCCGGGCCCGCTCGCTCTCGACGCGGGCGCTCCGCACCTCGAAAACGGAGTACTCGCCTCCGAAGAAGGCGTAGTACACCGCCATCACCACGAGGGCCGGAAACAGAAAGCGCGTCAGTCGTCCCACAGTCCCGATCCCGGATAGGAGGCCTGGTCACCCAGGGTCTCCTCGATCCGAAGCAGTTGGTTGTACTTGGCCACCCGTTCCGTCCGGGAGGCGCTCCCGGTCTTAATCTGTCCCGCCGAGGTCGCCACCGCGAGGTCCGCGATGAGCGTGTCCTCGGTCTCACCCGACCGGTGCGAGATCACGGAGCGATATCCGGCCTCGTCGGCCATGCGGATCGCCTCCAGCGTCTCGGTGAGCGTCCCGATCTGGTTCACCTTGATGAGGATGGCGTTGGCCACCCCGTCCTTGATGCCCTGGTCCAGGCGATCGGTGTTGGTGACGAAGATGTCGTCCCCCACGATCTGAAGCCGGTCTCCCAGCGCCGCGGTGAGCTCCTTCCAACCCCGCCAATCGTTCTCCTCGAGGGGGTCTTCGAGGCTGCGGATCGGATACTTGCGCGTCCATTCGTCCCAGAACTCGATCATCCCCTTCACGTCGCGCCGCTCGCCACCGGACCAGTGGAAGACGTACTCCCCGTCCTCGTAGAACTCGGTGGCGGCGGCGTCGATGGCCAGCACCACGTCTTCGCCAGGCCGGTAGCCCGCGCGCTCGATGGCGCTCAGGACGACCTCCACGGCCTCCTCGTTGCTCTTCAGATCCGGCGCGAAGCCGCCCTCGTCGCCGACGGCGGTGCTCTTGCCCTTCTCGCCCAACACCTTCTTGAGGGCGTGGAACACCTCCACACCACAGCGCAGCCCCTCGTGGAAGCTGTCGAAGGCCAGCGGCATGATCATGAACTCCTGGATGTCCACGTTGTTGGGCGCGTGGGCGCCGCCGTTCAGGATGTTCATCTGGGGCACGGGAAGCACGTGGCTGCCCCGGGGACCGAGATACTTCCACAGCGGCATGTGGTTCTCCTGCGCCGCCGCTCGCGCCACGGCCATGGAGACCGAGAGGATGGCGTTGGCGCCGAGGTTGCGCTTGTTGGGCGTGCCGTCGAGGTCGATCAAGGTGCGGTCGATGTCCAACTGCTCCCGTGCCTCGAAGCCGCGCAAGGCCTCGCGGATCACCGTGTCCACGTGGTTCACGGCGGTGAGCACGCCCTTGCCGCCGAAGCGCGAGCGGTCGCCGTCGCGGAGCTCCACGGCCTCGTGGGCCCCTGTGGACGCGCCGCTGGGCACGGCCGCCCGTCCGCGCACTCCGGTCTCCAGGGTCACCTCCGCTTCCACCGTGGGATTGCCACGGGAGTCCAGGATTTCCCTGGCACGCACATCTACGATGGCCGACACGTCATCCTCCGTTGGCTTCCGGGATATGAGAAGGGCCGGCCCGATCGGGGCCGGTCCGTAGCGTCGTGATGGCTTCCCGGGCCCGGGCCAGGAGCTGATTCCGATCCCGCTCCGTGAGGCCCTCCACGGGAATCGGCTCTCCCACCCGGATCCGGATGGTCCCCTTCCGGATCGTCCAGCTTCCCTTGGGCATCACCGCCCGGCTGCCGGAGATGCCGATGGGCACCACGGGCACGCCCAGTTTGATGGCCAGGACGAAGGCGCCCTTCTTGAAGGGTAACATCTCCGCCGTGCGGGACCGCGTGCCCTCGGGAAACATGATGACCACCGCGCCGTCCTTGCGAATGCGGTGGCCCGCCTCGTTCAGCGACGCCACGGCCGAGGCGTGATCCGATCGGTCGATGGAGATGTGGCCGCAGGCCTGCCAGGCGGGCCCGAAGATGGGAACCGAGGCGAGCTCCTTCTTGGCCACGAAGCGGTAGTCCATGGGAAGGTTGGCCGCCAGCGCGAACACGTCGAACCACGATTCGTGGTTGCACACCAGCACGGCGGGCTTGGCGGCCTCGATGTGCTCCAGCCCTTCCATGACGACGTCCACCCGGCCGGCCCGCAGAATGCGGCCCGACCAGGCCCGCGGCGCATCCATGCAGACACAGTGCAGGTTCGGGGAATGCCGGGCCGACGCCCACAGGACGCGGAACCCGTGGCGGATGGTGGCCAGGACGCCCATGAGGTAGACGCGCAGGGTATTCACGGCCCGTCCCCGACGCCGAAGTGGTCCCAGCCGCCGGCGACGTCGACCGGCTGGCCGGCGCCGTCGACGAAGCGCACGCCCTCACCGGCCACGACGCGACCCACACGCGTCATGGTCACGCCGGTCCGGCGGGCCAGATCGTCGGGTGACGCCCCCGGGGTCAACGCCGCCAGAAGCTCGTAGTCCTCGCCACCGCCGAGCGCCAGCCGCAAGGCCTGGACCGGCCCCAGGGCCTGCGCGGCCTCCGGTTCGACGGGCACGGCGTCGACGTCCACCTCGATCCCCACCTCCGAGGCCGCCGCCAGGTGACCGGCGTCGCCCGCCAGCCCGTCGGAGAGGTCCATGAGGGCGTGCAGCCGGCCCGTGGTGGCCAGGGCCGCCGCGGCCCCGACCCGGGGCTCGGGGCGGGCGAAGCGCGCCCGCAGGCGCGCCTCCGGACGTTCACCCCGATCCCAGAGCACCACCGCTGCCGCCGCCCCCCCCAGCGCCCCCGTGACCCAGAGTTCGTCGCCGGGCCGGGCACCGCTTCGTCGGGCCGGCGCATCGGTGCGTCCAAGCGCCACGACATCCAGGATGAGCGGCCCGGGTGAGCGGGTCACGTCGCCTCCCACGAGGCACGCACCCAGGGTCTCCACCGCCGTGCGAGCCCCGGCGCCGACCCGGGCCAGCGTGCCGTCGTCGTGATGCGCACGGCTGCCCGCCAGGGCCAGCAGCACGCCCACGGGCCGCGCGGCCATGGCGGCCAGGTCGCTGACGGCGGCGCGCACCGCCCGGCCGCCGATGTCCTCGTCGTCGAGCCAGCCCCGCCGGAAGTGGACGTCCTCCACCACCATGTCGCAGGTGACGACCCACCCCCCTTCGAGGAGCGCGGCGTCGTCACCGGGGCCCAGCAGCACCCCTTCCGTCGGCCGCGCGCCGGCGACCAGCCGCCGGATGAGGTCGAACTCGGCTCCCGGGCCCAACGCCCCGGGCAGGCCGGCCCCGGCGGCGCTCGTCACCGCGCGGGCCCCAGATCCAGGATCACCCAGGGCTCGTCGAGCTCGCTCTCACCGGGCCCCATGGCAGCCAGAGCGCCGGCCAGCTCGTCGGGAACGTCCGAGGCCGCCAGCCCGGCGCCCAGGCCGGTGCGGGCCGCGGCGGCGCCGGTGACCATGAGCGCGAGCCCCGCCGCGTCCGGCGCCGCCACACCCTGTGCCAGGAACGAGCCCACCGTACCGGTCAGCACGTCGCCCATGCCCGCGGCGGCCAGCTCGGAACCCCCGACACCGCTCACCCCCAGAGCGCCACCGGGCTCCGCTACCAGCGTCGGCGAGCCCTTGAGGAGGACGACGCACCCGGCCTCGTCGGCGAGGGCCCGAGCCACCGCCGGTCGGCGGCCCTGGAGATCCGAGACGGCCAGGTCCATGAGTCGGCTCATTTCGCCGGGATGGGGCGTGACCACCAGCGAGCGTCCCACGGCCGCCCTGGCGAGGCGTGTGGGCCGCCCCTGGGCCAGGAGGTTGAGGGCGTCGGCGTCCAGCACCAGGTCGTGCCCCCCTTCCAGAACCCGGCGGAGCGTCTGCTCGGCCTCATCGCCGGTGCCGAGGCCGGGACCCGCCGCCACGGCGCGCGACGCGTCCAGCGCCGCCGTCAACGCCGCATCGTCGCTCACGTCGACGAAGGGAGCGTCTGGAACCGCCTCCTGCAGGATCTCGCGGTTGGCGGGGGCCGATGCGATGCGCACGAAACCGGCTCCGGCACGGAGGCCGGCACGGGCGGCCAGCACGGCGGCGCCGGCCATGCCCTCCCGCCCCGCCACCACCAACAGGGCTCCCACGGCGTTCTTGTGGGTGTCCGACGCCCGCACCGGAAGCAACGGCCGGGCCCACCCCGGGGTCAGGAGCCGCGCCGGCCAGCGCTCGGGGCCCGGCGGCGGAAAGCCGATCTCCACGGCCACGAGCCGCCCGGTGTGCGCCCGTGCCGGGTGCAGCAGCGATCCCAGCTTGGGCCACCCGAACGCCACCGTCAGATCGGCGCGGATCGCCTCACCGTCGACGGCGCCGGTGTCGGCGTCGATACCCGAGGGCACGTCCAGCGCCACCACCGGGCGAGCGGCCCGGCCCACCGCGACGATGGCGCGGGCCTGTCGCGCCCGGGGCGCGCCCCGGATCCCGGTGCCCAACACGCCGTCCACCACGACCGCCGCGTGCCGGAGCACGTCGGTCAGAGCGTCGTCGTCGAGCTCGGTATCCCCACAGACCTCGAGCGTCCAGCCGTGCAGAAGCGGATCGTCGACGGGACGGTCGGCGCACAGGACGGCCCTCACCGGGCGTCCCCAGGCAGCCAGTGTGCGCAGCGCCACCAGGGCGTCGCCCCCGTTGTTGCCGGCACCCACCAGCCCCACGACCTCACCGGTGGGGTAGAGGCGCTGCACCAGCGCCGCGGCCTGTCGCCCGGCGGTCTCCATGAGGGCGGCCTCGGGCACGCCCCGCTGTCGGATGGACAGGTCATCGAACGCCGCCGACTCTCGCCCCGTGGGCAGCGGGACCGCGCCCCGGGCGAACGGAAGAGCGCCGGCGGAGCTCACAGCGTCTCCCACCGCTGGACGCACGCCGCCCGCCGGCGGTCCGGACTGGACCGCCGCGCGGCGTGCGTCGTGTTGGAATGGGGCGACCGGCGGAGTGTGGAGGGACGCCGGCGCGAGGGGGACCCGAGTGTGGAGAAACGGTCCCCGCGGGAGGTTACTTGTAGCTCTGGCCGATGGAGCGGCCGAAGGTGATCTCCCCGTTGTCGATCCGGATGTTGAAGCCGCACTCCGGATTCGAGCAGACCCAGGCCTTGTACTGGATCGGGGCCCCGTCGCGCCCATAGTCTGAGAGCGGAATGAGCAGGCCGCCCTCGCACTTGAGGCAACGCGGATACCCTTGATCTTCCACCATGTCGAACCCCTCCCATCGGCGATGAATGCGGTGGTGCGGATCTGCGAGCCGGCCAGGCCCGCGAAATCCCTAGGTGCGTGAGACTCCCCACGGGTATCCCCGCTCGAAAGTCTCCTCGAAATCGAAGACGTTCCTGAAATCCTCGCGCCGATCCTCGTCCTGCTTCACCAGGACCCCGCACTCCACCAGCGCAAACACCACCTCCCCCATGTCCTCCGTGGAGTGAATCCCCCAGTGCTCCAGGACAGTCCGGGCGAGAGGACCGAAGCGCGTCAGCGCCAGGTCGCGAACGCCCCTGACCAGTTCGCCCCCCGCGATGTGGCGGGGGCGGTCCAGCCCGTCCATGACCGATTGCAGCGCCGACAGCACGAACAGGTACGCCTTCGGATGGAACCGGGGGTTCCGCTCCTGGAGGCGTCCCAGAATCTCGTCGGCGAATTGCACGTCTGTCATGGGGCCCAAAGTTACGCGGTTGGTGGCAAGATGCTAGACCCGCGGCCACACAACCGTGACCGGAGCGGGTGCAGCGCCTGGCCGACCCCGTCATCCCACCGGCGCGGGCTCGGCATGCAGCGGGAAGCTCGACGCGAGCTCCTCCACCTCGGCGCGGGTGCGGCGGACCAGCGCCTCGTCCTCCGGTGCGGACAGGACCCGGGCCACCCATTCTCCGATGCGGTGCATCTCCGCCTCGCCCATCCCCCGAGTGGTCAGGGCCGGTGTGCCGATCCGTAGTCCGGAGGTGACGAACGGCGAGCGCGTCTCGCCGGGAACCGTGTTCTTGTTCATGGTGATACCGGCACGCTCCAACGCAGCCTCGGCGTCCTTGCCGGTGAGCTCGGCATGGCTGGGCCGCAGATCCACCAGCAGGAGGTGGTTGTCGGTGCCACCGCCCACGAGGTGGAAGTCCCGGGCCAGGAGCGCGTCGCCCAGGGCCCGTGCGTTGGCGACGATACGTGACGCGTAGTCGCGGAACGAGGGCTGGAGGGCTTCCTGGAACGCCACGGCCTTGGCGGCGATGACGTGCATCAAGGGGCCGCCCTGCACCCCGGGAAACACCGCCTTGTCCAGCGTCTTGGCATGCTCGCCCGTGGTCAGGATCAGCCCGCCTCGCGGACCCCGCAGCGTCTTGTGGGTCGTGCTGGTCACCACGTCGGCGTGGGGAATCGGCGACGGATGCACGCCGGCGGCCACCAGCCCGGCGATGTGGGCCATGTCCACCAGCAACACCGCACCGACCTCACGGGCGATGGCGCCGAAGGTCTCGAAGTCCAGCGTACGCGCGTAGGCGCTCGCACCGGCGATGATCATCTTCGGCCGGAACTCGAGAGCCTGATCGCGCACCGCGTCGTAGTCGATACGCCCGTCGGACTCGCGGACACCGTAGCTGGCCACCTCGAAGTAGCGCCCGCTGAAGTTCACGCGGGATCCGTGGGTGAGGTGCCCTCCGTGGCTGAGGTCCATGCCCAGGATGCGATCCCCCGGCTCCAGAAACGCCAGGAAGGCCGCCATGTTCGCCTGAGCGCCCGCGTGGGGCTGGACGTTGGCGTGCTCCGCGTCGAACAGCTCCATGGCGCGGGAACGGGCCAGGTTCTCCACCACGTCCACGTGCTCACAACCCCCGTAGTAGCGCTTTCCGGGAAGCCCTTCGGCGTACTTGTTGGTGAGCACGGTGCCCATGGCCTCGAGCACGGCCTCGGATACGAAGTTCTCGGAAGCGATGAGCTCGAGACCGCTGCGCTGGCGGCGGGCCTCGGCGAGAACGGCCTCGTGGACCTCGGGATCGGTGACCTTGAGATGATCGTAGTTCATGGAAGACCGCGTGGGTTGTGGATGCCGCGAGGGCCCGGCGCACCCTGGGACGCGCCGGGCCCTCCGCGTGTCAGACCCAACTGCGCTGCAGGTGTCGGACCCGGGAGATACGATCCTCGGCCACCCGGTCGGCGGCGACGGCGGTGGGGATGTTCTCCCGATCCGCCGTCTCGAAGATCCTGAGCAGCGTGTTGTAGATCTCGCCGGCCTTCCGCTTGCTGCGCTCGTGGCTCCACTCGTGGAGCTCGCCGTAGACGTTGATGAGGCCGCCGGCGTTGATGACGTAGTCGGGCGCGTACAGCAGGCCCTTCTCGTGACAGGCCTGTCCGTGCTCGGACCGGGCGAGCTGGTTGTTGGCCCCGCCGGCGATGATGTCCGCCTTGAAGACCGGAAGGGTGTCGTCGTTGACGACGGCCCCCAGAGCGCAGGGCGCGAACACATCGGCGTCGACCCCGTAGATCTCGTCGGCGCCCACCGCCGTCGCGCCGAACTCGTCGACGACACGCTTCACCCGCTCAGGGTCGATGTCGGTGACGGTGATTCGTGCACCCACGTCGTGCAGGTACTTGCACAGGTAGTAGCCCACGTGACCCACGCCCTGCACGGCCACGTGCTTCCCGGCCAGGTCGTCGCTTCCGTAGCGCATGTGCGCCGCGGCCTTGATGCCCACGAAGACGCCGTGGGCCGTCACCGGCGACGGATCACCCGACCGGCCGTAGATGCCGACCACGTGCTCGGTCTCGGTGAGGATGTACTCCATGTCGTCGGGTGACGTCCCCACGTCCTCGGCGGTGATGTAGCGGCCGCCGAGCGACTCCACGGCGCGCCCGTGCGCCCGGAAGATCATCTCCCGGTCACGGATCCGGTTGTCGCCCACGATGACCGACTTGCCGCCACCGAGATTCAAGCCTGCCACGGCGGCCTTGTAGGTCATGCCGCGGGAGAGGCGCAACGCATCGATGATGGCTTCTTCGTCGGTGGCGTAGTTCCAGAAGCGCGTACCCCCCAGCGCCGGACCCAGCGTAGTGTCATGGATCGCGATGATCCCCTTGTAGCCGAGGGTCGGTTCGTTCCAGAACACGAGCTGCTCGTGCTCGTGCTTGCTCATCATCTCGAACATGTCCATCCGTACCTACTCCTCTCGGTTCCAGGACCGGCGTTCGGGTCAGATCTCCAGGCCGGCAGCCCGGAGCATCTCCCGCGCAATGACGACACGCATGATCTCACTCGTCCCTTCGTAGATCTCGGTGCCCTTGGCGTCCCGCATGAGCTTCTCCACGGGATAATCTCTCATGTAGCCATAGCCTCCGAAAATCTGCACCGCCTCGTCGGCGGCGAACAACGCGGCTTCACTGGCCGCGAGCTTGGCGGCAGCGGCCCGCGCCGACAATGCA
The DNA here is from genome assembly GCA_963809895.1 of uncultured Gemmatimonadales bacterium. Taxonomy (GTDB): domain Bacteria; phylum Gemmatimonadota; class Gemmatimonadetes; order Longimicrobiales; family Gaopeijiaceae; genus Gaopeijia. Next base: position 1,618,632 of record CAWELD010000003.1, read on the forward strand.
TCGGCGCCCGTGCCCCCGTCCACCCCACCCTCCCTCACGACCTGCATGCGCCGCCCCACCTCGAAGGTGAGCGCCCGGGCGGCGCCGAGCCGGATCGCCGCGTCGGCGAGCTTCGCCTGAATGGCGTCGAAGCGGGCGATGGGCCCTCCGAACTGCTCTCGCTCCACGGCGTAGGCGAGCGCGTGGGCCAGTGCAGCCTCGCCGATGCCCAGCGCTTGCGCGGCGATGCCCACGCGTCCCAGCACCAGCGACTCCATGGCGTAGGCCAGCCCGCGGCCGGCCTCGCCCACCAGGGCCTCGCCCGGGAGGCGCAGCCCCTCGAGCTCCACCTGCACCGTCTGGGAGGCACGCAGCCCCATGGTCGTGGTCCGCGGCCCCACGCGGTACCCGTCGGCGGAGGGCTCCACGGCGAAGCACCCTACGCCGTCGTCGGTACGGGCGAAGACCAGGACCAGGCCGGCGCGGGCTCCGTTGGTGACCCACTTCTTGGTGCCGTCCAGCACCCAGCCCCCCGCCTCGCGCCGCGCCCGGGCCTCGACGGACGCGGCATCGCTGCCGGCGTCGGGCTCGCTCAGGGCGAAGGCCCCCAGCGTCTCGCCGGAGGCCAGGGCCGGCAAGAGCTCGGCCCGTTGCTCCTCGGAGCCGTGGGCGAGCACGATTCCGGTCACCGGCCCGTTGTGGATGGCCACGCTCAACGCCACCGCGGCGTCGGCCCGCGCCAGCTCGGCGACCACCAGGAGGTAGGTGACGAGATCCAGCTCGAGCCCTCCGTAGCTCTCGGGCACCAGCATTCCCATGAAACCGAGCTCGGCCAGCTTGGCGAAGATCTCGTCGGGGAGCTCCTGCCCGGCGTCCCACGCCGGCGCGTGCGGCTGGATCTCTCCCTGGGCGAACTCCCGGGCGAGCGCGCGGATCTCGAGCTGCTCGGCGGTCAGCACGCCGGAGCTCCCCGAAGCGACGGGCATGGGCACGTCACGTCCTCAGCCCTGGTAGCCGTAGAAGCCGCGGCCGGACTTGCGGCCGAGCCACCCTGCGGCCACGTACTTGCGCAGGAGCGGGCACGGCCGGTAGCGGTCGTCGCCCAGCTCCCGGTGGAGGACCTCCAGGATGTTCAGGCAGGTGTCGAGGCCGATGAGGTCGGCGAGGGCCAGGGGACCCATGGGATGGTTCATGCCCAGCTTCATGACCGTGTCGATGGCGTCGGGCTCCGCCACGCCCTCCATGAGCGCGAACACGGCCTCGTTGATCATGGGCATGAGGACCCGGTTGGAGACGAAGCCCGGAAAGTCGTTGACCTCCACGGGTGTCTTGCCGAGCGCCCTGGACAGCTCCATGACCGTCTCGGTCGTGTCGTCGCTGGTCGCCAGGCCGCGGATCACCTCGACGAGCTGCATGACCGGCACCGGGTTCATGAAGTGCATGCCGATGACCCGGTCCGGCCGCGACGTGGTCGCCGCGATCCCGGTGATGGAGATGGACGAGGTGTTGGAGGCCAGGATGGCGCCGTCGGGCGCCGCACCGTCCAGCTTCTCGAAGAGCGCGCGCTTGATCTCCATGCGCTCCGGCACCGCCTCCACCACCAGGTCGGCGTCCGCCGCCGCCGCCTCGATGCTGGTGCCGGTCTCGATCCGGGCCAGCACCTCCTCCTTGGCCTGGTCGTCCAGGACGCCCTTCTTCACCTGCCGGTCCAGGTTCTTGCCGACGGTCGCGAGGGCCCTGTCCAGCGCCGTCTGATCCACATCCACCAGGCGCACCTTCAGCCCGGACTGGGCGCACACATGGGCGATTCCGTTGCCCATGGTGCCACCGCCGATCACCGTCACGCGCTCCACGTTCATCGATCGTACCTCGTCGTTCGTCGCTCTCTTGCGTTCCTGTCACCCTTCCACCCGACGGAGGGCCCCCGGGGCCCTCAGGCTCCGCGCCGCTCTCGTCATGGCGTACAGCGGCGCCGGCCGGCCCGGCCGCGGCGCGATCCACCTCGCGCGCCAGACGGCCCAGGCCACCACCACCAGCGCCAGCGCGGCCAGCGCGCTGGCCTCGGGCCCGAAGGCCCCGCCGCTCAACCAGGCCGGACCGCTGATGCGGGCGTCGAGACCCGGCGTGTCCGCCAGGTCCAGACCGCTCACCACCAGGTCCGCCGGCCAGGCCAGCGTCCAGTTCCAGCCGAGGTGAGCCCCCACGGCCCACCACAGGGCCCGGCTGCGAAGCACCAGGGCTCCCAGGAGCAGCCCCGCAGCCGTGATCCCCACCAGCCCGGCCCATCCCACCCCGGGATTGCCGAGGTGCAACAAGGCGAACACCACGGAGGTGCCCACCAACGCGGCGGCTGGGCTCCAGGCCCGCGCCACCACCTGGAAGAGGTAGCCGCGCAGGGCCACCTCTTCCGCCGCCGCCGGGAGGGCCAGACGCGCCATCCAGGCGGCGCCGCCCCCCAACCACGCACCCGCCGAGCCGGGCTCGCGCACCCAGCGGACCCCGCCCGCCAACGCGATCAGCCCCAGGGCGAGCCCCGCCACGCCCACTCCCAACGCGAGCCCGCTCAGGAGCTCGCGCGCCGTTCCCCGGTCCACGGGCAGCCCCAGCGCTCCAGGGGGTGCCCCGTCCTTGCGAAGGAGCAGCCATCCCACCGCCGTCGCCGCCACGAAGATGGCGGCACCCTGCCCCACCAACCCATCGGGCAGCGCCCACTCCAGCGCCACGCTCGCCGTCAACAGCAGCCCGACGAACAGGAGGATTCGCGCCAGGGCCCAGCGCCAGCCGGGCTCCTCGGACGACGGTCCCCCGTTCACACCGAACTCACGAAAAAAAGCCCCGGACTAACCAACCTGTCCGGGGCGGATCCGACGGAGGGCGCGGGTAAGGCCGAGCGCCACGAGAACCTTGGCGAGGTCCCCGAGAAGGAAGGGGAGCGCCGCCTGGGCCAGCACGGTGCGCAGGTCCTCCCGCGTGAGGATCCACAGCTGGGCGATGCCGCCCATGTAGATGATCGCCACCCCCGCCACCAGCGCCGCGAACAGCCGCGGGGCATTCCGCGACGAGCCGGCCAGCACGCCCACGACGAACGCCGCCGCGGGGTAGGCCAGCAGGTAGCCGCCGGTGGGCCCCATGAGCCAGGGAAGGCCGGCATGCCCGGCGGAGAATACCGGAGCTCCCCCCGCCCCCAGCGCGAGATAGCCCGCCATGGCCGTGGCGCCGCCCCAGGGCCCCAGCAGCGTGCCGGACAAAAGGACGAAGAGCACCTGCAGCGTCACCGGTACCGGCGTGAGCTGTGGCAGCGGTACCGCCACGTAGGCCCCTGCCGCCGTTCCCACGATGAAGGCCACGATCCCCAGCGCCAGGATCACGCGGCGGCCCGGGGCGTGAGCACGAAGATCCGTGAGGCGGGCGGTGTCGGGCAGGCTGCTCATGCGGCTCCTTTCTCGGTGGAGTGCGGGGGGAATAGCGCTGTCAGACCTTCTCGACCGACAGGGCGACGGCATTGCCGCCGCCGAGGCAGAGGGTGGCGAGACCGGTGTCCACGCCACGGTCCTCCATGGCGTAGAGAAGCGTGATGAGGATACGGGCTCCGGACGCCCCGATGGGGTGGCCCAGCGCCACGGCGCCGCCGTTCACGTTCACCCGGGCCTCGTCCATTCCCAGGGCACGCATGTCTGCGATGGCCTGAACGGCGAAGGCTTCGTTCACCTCGATGAGACCGTAGTCGTCCATGGAGGCACCGGTCTTCTCCATCAGGTTGCGCACGGCGGCGATGGGCGCGAAGAAGAGATCCTTCGGCTCGGTGCCGCCCGAGGCGTAGCCGGTGATCACGGCCTGGATGTCCAGCCCGTTGGCCTCGGCGTACTCCTGCGAGCAGACGATGAGCGCGGCGGCTCCGTCGTTGAGTCCCGGCGCGTTGCCGGCGGTCACCACCAGGTTCTCGATGTCCGACGGCGCGTCGTTGGGGAACGCCGGACGCAGGCGGCCCAGCGCCTCCAGCGAGGTGTCGCGTCGGGGACCCTCGTCGGTGTCCACGACGGTGTCGCCCTTGCGGCCCTTGATGGTCACGGGGACGATCTCGCCGTCGAACTTGCCGGCATCCATGGCCGCGATCGCCTTCTGGTGCGAACGCAGCGAGAAGGTGTCGGCGTCCTCGCGGGTCACACCGGCCTTGGCAGCCGTGTATTCGGCGTGGCCGCCCATGTGGCAGTTTCCGAAGGAGCACCACAACCCGTCGTGGATGAGACCGTCCACCAGCTTCTGATCGCCGAACTTCACCCCGGAGCGCAGACCCCGGAGGTAGTACGGGACGTTGGACATGGATTCCATGCCGCCGGCCACGGCCATGCGGATGTCGCCGGCCTTGATGGCCTGGGCGGCGAGCATGACGGCCTTGAGTCCCGAGCCGCACACCTTGTTGATGGTGACGGCGGGAACCGTCGCGGGCACGCCGCCGTGGATCGCGGCCTGACGGGCGGGAGCCTGACCCCCGCCACCCTGCACGACGTTGCCGAGGATGACCTCGTCGATGTCGCCTGGTGTCGATGCCTGCACGCTCGATCGCGGCACGCACGGCCACGGCGCCGAGATCGGCCGCCGTCAGGGGTGAGAGTCCGCCCAGGAAGCGGCCCACCGGAGTCCGGGCGCCGCTCACGATGACAGGGGTACGTGACTTGTCACTCATGTATCTCTACCGGCTGGATTTCTGCGGCGGGAGGCTCCGCTGTGGCGAGCATCTGAAAATAGGCCAAATCGGGTCTCGGGTCAGCCCTCCGGAGCCTCGTCGCTCTCATCCCGCAGCGCCGGTCGGTCGCTGTCCGGGTCCAGACGCCCCCACGGAACGTCTGCATCGTGCTGGAAGACGAGCAGCCAGTCGCCCCGGTGTGCCTGCGCCCACAGCCCCGTCTTGGACTCCAGGGTGACCAGCGGCTCGAGGTCGTAGCCCATGATCCACGGCAGCGGAAGGTGCGCCGACGTGGGGCACACGTCGGCGAGGAAGCACGCCGTCTCGCCGTCGCTCTCCACCAGAACCGAGTGGTGGTGGGGCGTGTGGCCCGGCGTGGGCAGGACGCGCACACCCTCCGTCACCTCGGCGGGGCCCTCGACGAAACGCCACAGCCCGGCGTCGGCTACAGGATCGAAGTTGTGCCCCAGATAGCTGGCCCGGATGCGTGGGTTGTTCCGGTGGGCGAAGTCGAACTCGCCCCGCTGCACCACGTACGACGCGTCGGGAAAGGTCGGACGTACGTCGCCGTCCTCGGTGCGCACCGTGTCTCCGCCGGCGTGATCGAAGTGGAGGTGCGTGTTCAGGACGATGTCCACGTCGCCGGGCTGGAAGCCCGCGGCCCGGATGGCGTCCTCGAGGCGCGTGGGATCACCTTCGTTGTCCACGCCGAAGATCTCCCGGAAGCGCGCGTCCTCCTTGTTGCCGATCCCGGTGTCCACGAGCACGAGCGCCGAGGGCGCCTCCACGAGAAGGCAACGGAGCGCCAGTGGGATGCGGTTGCGGTCGTCGGAGGGAATGCGCCGCTCCCACAGCGGCTTGGGCACGACCCCGAACATGGCGCCGCCGTCCAGCCATTGGAGACCCGCCTCCAGCGCGTGGAGCGTGATGCGGCCCACGCGTGTGGTGCGGACCAGCGGAAGGTCGGCCGCGTGTCTCGTCGGGGTCATGGCGCCTCGCGGGGTGGTGGACGGCGGCGGCGGCGGGCCCGACCTCGAAGCACGCGCCGGAGCGTGTCCAGATCGTGGATGCCCTGCTGCCCCGCCTCGTCCAGGAGCCGCACCAGGATGCGAGCCGTGGCCACGGCATCGCCCAACGCCCGATGACGGCCCTGGATGGGCACGCCGAAATAGGCCGCCAGCGCATCCAGGTTCCGGCGACGCAGCCGGGGCAGGAGGCCGCGGGCCAACTGCACGGTGCACAGCGTGGGACCCAGCGACGCGTCACCCAGCGCGTGAATCAGCTCCTGCCTCACGAAGCGGCGATCGAATGCCGCGTTGTGGGCCACGAACACGCGTCCCTGGAGCCGGTCCGCGATCTCGGGGGCCACATGCTCGAAGAAGGGTGCCGCGGACACCATCTGGCGGGTGATCCCGGTGAGGGCGGTCACCACGGGTGGAATGGTCCGCCCGGGATTCACCAGGGTGCTGAACTCGCCGGCCAACGCCCCGTCCACGACCTCCACCACGGCGATCTCGGTGATGCGGTGTCCGCTGCCCGGTGACCCTCCGGTGGTCTCCACGTCCACGACGGCGTAGTCGAGGCGCCCCAGGGGTGGGCCCAGGGGACCCTCTTCCATGGCCCACACGCCCGCGGCGTCCACATGGAAGCGGGGGTCCGTGCCCAGAAGGGCGAAGACGGCGGCCGACGCGGCTCCCGGGTGGCCCTCGAGTCCGAGCACCTCGCGCGCCAGGGCGAGGGTGTGGGTGGGGCCGGTCTTGAGTCGCTCGGCGACGCGCTGGACCAGGCTCGCGCCGCTCACCGCACGGCGTCGGGGTGGGTGAGCTCGAAGGACAGCGCCTCCAGCTCCATGACCATGTTCACGTCCTGGACGGCCACCTCGGGCGGGACCCGGAGCTGGGTGGGCGCGAAGTTCAGGATTCCCCGGACCCCGACCGCCACGGCCCGATCCGCCAGCTCCTGCGCCGCCTCGGACGGCACGGCCAGGATGAGCACCTCCACGGCCTCGCGCCGAACCACGTCTTCCAGCGCGGCGGCATCCTCCACCGCCACGTCGCCCCAGCGACCACCGACCTTGGCCGGATCGGCGTCCAGCACCGTGACGATGTCGAAGCCCCGTCGGCGGAAGTCGGCGTACTCGAAGAGCGCGGAGCCGATGCGTCCAGCCCCCACCAGGGCCACGCGCCAGCTCCTGTTCAGGCCCAGGATGGCGCGCAGGTGCTCGGCGAGGTCGGACACCCGGTATCCCAGCCCCCGCTTGCCGAACGACCCGAACAGGGAGAGGTCCTTGCGAACCTGCGCCGCGGTGGTGCCCGCCCGCCCCGCGAGGACCTCGCTGGAGACGGTGTCGGCACCCCTCCGCCCCAACTGTTCGAGGATGCGGAGGTAGTGTGAAAGCCGACGAACCGTGGAATCCGAAACCTTGCGCGACACGAAAAAGGCGTCCTGCAGAAGTACACCCGACCGCACCCACCACCACGTAGGATCCGGGCCGGTCGTAGACCCGCATCCCTGCTTGTGAAAAGCGTCACAAAGCTAGCCTGGCCGCGGGGTTCGGGCAACGCACCGCACCGGCGAGCGGACCGGCTCACCGGCTCCCGGCAACCTCCCGCGCCAGGGCCAGGAGCTCCGACGGAGCGAAGGTCTCGGGCCGGCGCGTGAAGTCCAGCGCGAGCCCGTCGGCCAATTCCCGGACCCGGTCACGGGCGAGATCCAGATCCGGATGGTCCCGCAGGATCTTCTGCATCTGCTTGCGACGCCACTGGAAGCTCGCCCGCGTCAGGATCCGCAGCGCCTCTTCGTCACCGACGCTGAGCCGAGGAGGGTGGTGCGGGACGATCTCCACGACGGCGGAGTCCACGTTGGGTACCGGACGAAAGGCGTTGCGGGACACCCCGAAGCACAGACGAGCGCTTGCGACGCTCTGCACGCCCACGGCCAGGGCACCGTACGCCGAGGTGCCCGCCTCTGCGACGATGCGATGGGCGACCTCGGCCTGCACCATGAGCACGATGCGGCGCGGCCGCGGGCGAGCCAGGAGGTGGAAGAGGATGGGCGTGGTGATGTTGTAGGGGATGTTGCCCACCACGAGGAGCTCGGCCACGTCGGGGATCCGCTCCGCCAGTGGCACGCGCAGGATGTCGTCGTGATGCACCACCACGTCGGGCCGGGCGCCGAAGCGAGCGTCGAGCTCCGTCGCCAGCTCGTCGTCCAGCTCCACCAGGTCCAACCGTCGCACGGTGCCCGCGAGATGCCCGGTCAGCGCACCGCGCCCGGGACCGATCTCCAATACGTGATCCCCGGGCCCCGCCGCCAGCGCCTCCACGATCTTCCGCTGGAGGTTGCCGTCGACCAGGAAGTTCTGGCCCAGCGAACGCTTGGCCCGCATGTCCCGGTCAGGGACCGGCGAGGATGACGGCCGTGCGGTCGTCAGGGGGGATCGTGGGACGGGCGTCCCTGGCCAGGACGAAGAGGGCGTCGACGATCTCCGCCGGCGAACGCTTGCAATTCGCGGCCACCGTCTCGAGGAGAAGGGCCTCCCCGTCCGGAGAGCCGCCCGTGGCGAGAATGTCCGACAGCCCGTCGGTGAACAGCAACACCAGGTCGGTCGCCGGATTCCAGTCGCGGCGCTCCTCGCCGTAGGCGTCGGGGCCGGCGATGCCCACCGGAGGGTCGGTCGCCAGGAGTCGTGTGGCGTCGCCGGCGCCGTCCACCACGAATGCGTGGGGATGGCCGGCGTTGCTGTAGGTCAGCGTGCCTGCCGCGGGATCCACCACCACGTACACCAGCGACAGATACATCTCGGTGGTCTCCAGCTCGTCGCGGAGCGCGTCGTCGAGGTGGCGAAGCACCTTGGCCGGGGCGGCGAACTCCGATGCGTAGATGGTGGCCGCGCTCATGGTCAGCGCCATGATGAGCGCCGCCGGGAACCCGTGTCCCGAGACGTCGCCCACCATGATCCCCACGCGACCCTCGGACAGCCGGAAGACCTGATAGAAGTCCCCCCCGACCATCTCGGCGGGCTCGACGCGGGCCGCGAGACGGACCCCGTCCAGCCGATCCACCGTGGGCAGGAGCTTCATCTGGAGGTTGTGGGCCAGCTCCATCTCCCGGGCCATGCGCTCCCGGGCCAGGCTCTGACGGATCAGCCGATTGTTCTCCAGCGCGGCGCCCACCTGGCTGGCGATGGCGCTCAGGAGCTTCTGGTCCGAGGCCGTGAAGCGCCCACCGTGGCGCCGTCCGATGAGGTTGATGACCCCCACCGTGCGGGCGCGTCCCTCGGGTGGCGTGTACCGGATCGGCACGGACAGGACCGTGTCGGAGCGGTCCAGCTCGACCCCCGGCATGGCTTCGGCCTTGAGCGCGCTCTCGCTGGAGATGAGGGGGCGCCCGTCGCGAAAGACCCTGGCCGTGAGGGCCCGGTCGTCGTCGACCGGGATGGGATCCCGCAGCCCTCCCTCCCCCACCGAGGCCACCAGGTTCAGTACCCGCCCGTCGGGATCGTGGACCCAGAGCGAGCCTCGGCGCGCACCGAGGACGTCGCAGACTTCGGTCAGGATGTTGCGCGCCGCCTCCTCGAGCCGGAGGATCGAGCCCAGCGTCTCGCTGATGGAGTAGAGGAGGTTGATTTCCTCGTAGCGCTCGGAGAGCTCGAAGGTGAAGAAGCGGACCTCCTGTGCGAAGTCCAGCGTCCGCTCCAGCGTGATGCCTACGAGATCCGCCATGGCCTCCGGGTCGCCGCCGTCCAGGGCCCGCACTTCGAGCTCGAGCTGAGAGCCGTCTCGCGGCTGGAGCATGCGGAGCCGCGCCCGGGCGACGCCGTCGGCGAACACCGAGCCGTCGTCGGGATAGACCGGGATCCGCCCCCGACCCTCCTCCACGCGCCAGAGGCGGAGATCCAGGCGAAGATGCGTTCGGAGGTCGTCCAGCGTCTGGCGAGCGGACTCGGGCAGGGGGAGTCGGCGTAGCCGCTCCGGCGTCATGCGAGCGCCGCCCCACCCAGCTCGGTCGACTCCAGGCGGAGCACCAATGTCACCGAATTGCCGAGGTCGTTGTAGCGGACCTCGTCCAGAAGCTCGCGCATGAGAAACAGCCCGCGTCCGCCGGCGCGGGTGAGGTTCTCCGGCGTGGTGGGATCGGGCACCCCGTCGGGGTCGAAGCCCGTGCCCTCGTCGGTGACGCGCGCCGTGATGGCCACGGCGGATACCACGATCTCGACACGTACGCGCTTGGAGGGATCCGCCGCGTTGCCGTACAGCATCGCGTTGGACAACGCCTCCGTGAGACCCACGCGGAAGTTCAGGCGAAGCTTACGCGCGTACTCGCTGCATTCCGTGCACCGTCGGACGACGTAGTCGACGGCGTGCGGAATCGCACGCAGGTCGTTGGGTAGCTCGAGGACCAGTTCCGTATCCATTCTCCGCCGCGAGGAGGGAACGATGCGGGACCGCGAGAGGGGATTTCCCCTCAGAAGCCTTCCAGGGCTTCTTCCCTGGAATCGGCGATCCTGAAAAGCGTGTCCAGCTTGGTCAACTCGAAGAGGGTCCTGAGATCCTCGTTCAGCGATGCGAGCCGGAGCTCACCCCCCTGCTCGCGGATCTTCTTGGACAGGCTGACCAGCACACCCAATCCCGAAGAATCGATGTAGCCGGTGTTGGCGAAGTCGATGACGAATTTCCGATCGCCGGCTTCCAGCTCCTCCAGGACCTTCTGCTTGAGCTCCTGGCGGTTGCCGACGATGAGTTGTCCGTCCACGTCGACGATGGTCACGTCGTTCTGCTTCACCACCGTGAAGGCCATGCCGTTCCTCCGCATCGGTCGAGCCCGGCCATGGGCCGGAAGAGCGGCCCAGGGGTGCGGGCCGGGACGTTCCAAGGATAGTCGAGGCGCCCCGTCCGGATCAAGGACGGCGGAACACCTGTTTATGTCGACGCCCCGGCAGACGGGTCCGGTGGGCCCCCCGCCAGGAGCGCCGTGATGCAGGCCACCTCGACGATGTCGGTGGCCGTCGCACCTCGCGAAAGATCGTTGCACGGGCGGCGGAGACCCTGCACGATGGGCCCCACGGCGGCGGCTCGCGCCAACCGCTGCGTGAGCTTGTAGCCGATGTTGCCGGCATCGAGATCGGGAAACACCAGGACGTTGGCGTGGCCCGCCACAGCCGACCCCGGCGCCTTGCGGGCCGCCACCTCCAGGACGAGGGCCGCATCGGCCTGCAGCTCGCCGTCGGCGGGAACCTCGGGCATGCGCTGCCGGAAGAGCTCCAGCGCCGCGCGCACCTTGTCCACCGACGGCCCCTCGGCGCTGCCGCGGGTGGCGTAGGAGAGGAAGGCCACGCGCGGCTCGTCGCCCACCACCTTGCGGCGGGCCCGGGCCGCCGCCACGGCGATGTCGGCGAGTTGCTCGGCGTCTGGATCCGGCACCACGGCTCCATCGGTGTAGGTGAGCACCTCGGAGCCTTCGCCCCTGAAGTCGGGCACCACCATGTAGAACGACGACGACACCGTGCGGATGCCCGGCGCGGGACCCACGCACCAGAATGCGGCCCGCATGACGTCGGCGGTGGCGTGGGCGGCACCGGCCACCGAGCCGTCCACCTCGCCCCTGCGCAACATGAGTGCGCCGCGGACCAGGGGGTCGGTCGCAGCGACCCGAGCCTGCTCCGGGGTCATGCCCTTGTGTGCCCGGGCCTCGAGCAGGGTGGCCGCGTAGGCGTCGACGTCGTCTCGGGGGTCGAGGATCGCAACGGCGTCCGCGTCGCCCCCCACCGAGGCCAGGCCCTTCCGGACCACCTCCGCCGGGCCCAGGAGCACGGGGCGCACGAGTCCGGCGCCGAGGAGCTCCACGGCCGCGGCCCACGTACGGGGGTCGTCGCCTTCGGGAAAGACCAGCGTACGATCCGCGGCGCGCGCCCGGGTGCGAATGGAGCGTTGAAACTGCGAGCCTTCGTCGTGGGTCATGCCGGCCCGCCGAACTTCTCCCGCAGCCTCGTCAGGACCGGGGGCGACACGAACGCCGACACGTCCCCGCCGAGGCGCGCCACCTCGCGGACCAGCGAAGCGGACAGGAACGAGTAGTTCACGTCGGGCGTGAGAAAGAGCGTGTCGATCTCGCTCCACAGCTCCTGGTTCATCTGCGCCATCTGGAACTCGTACTCGAAGTCCGACACCGCCCGCAGACCGCGAATCACGAAGTGGGCGTCGATATCCCGACAGTAATCCACGAGCAGGCCCTGGAACTGGGTGCACTCCACCCGTGGATCCCCGGCGAAGACCTCGCCCAGCATCGCCAGGCGCTCTTCCACGCTGAAGAGGGTCTGCTTCTTCTGGGTCGCGGTGTGGGCCACGGCCACCACCACCCGGTCCGCGAAGCGCAGACAGCGTCGGGTGATGTCCTCGTGGCCCCGGGTGATGGGATCGAAGGAACCGGGGTAGACGGCGACGAGCGGACGGTCCGCGTTCATGCGTCGGCAACCAGGATCGAGAGTGTGGTGTCCCCGTACCTGCGCTGGCGCAGGCCGGGAAGCGGGGGGAGTGCCTCGTCGGTACGATGCTCGACCCAGAGCTCGCGCGCAAAGGGCCGGCCTCGGTAGCGGCCCAGAACCTCGGCAGCCAGGCCGCGGCCGTAGGGAGGATCCGCCACCGCGAGATCGTAGGCGATTTCGGGAATGCCGTCCACGAAGGCCAGGGCGTCCTGTCTCACCACCCTCGACCCGGCTTCGGCACCGAGCAGGCGGATGTTGGCCTCCAGGACCCGGAGCGACGCGGGCGCCCGCTCCACGAAGGTGCAGTGCTCCGCCCCCCGGCTCAGACACTCGAGCCCGAGAGCTCCCGAGCCGGCGAACAGGTCCAGGACCCGGAGGCCGTCGAAGCGCCCCCCCATGGCGGACATCCACGCTTCGCGCACCCGGTCGGTGGTGGGACGCACCCCTCGACCCTGGAGGGGCGTCAGGCGCCGGCCCCTCCAGCTTCCCGCGATGATCCTCATGCGTCCGATGCGCGGGTGGAGCCCTCGTGGAGGCGCAGGTCCAGAAGCCGGAGCTGTGCCGTGCGGGTGCCGCGGTACTCGTTGGCGGTGACCTGGAAGACCGCATCCACCCGCGCGCCCCGCACCGAGTCCGGCGCCACGCGCTCCGCCAGCCCGAAGCCGATGGCCGGCCGGGTGATGCCCTCAGATTCCAACGTGAGCTTCAGGTGGCCCGTGCCCACCTCGCGGGGATCGCCCACCACACGCAGACCCCGCCCCACGAAGACCGGGCGTGGATTGCCCATGCCGTGGGGGCCGAGATAGCGGCACAGATCGGCGAATCCCAGGTCCGCGTCGGCCAACGACAGCTCCATGTCCACGGACAGTGTGGGCGTGGGTTCCCGCCCCTCGAGACGGCGACGCGCCTCGTCGTTGAACGCCGCGCGGAAGGCGTCGAGCCGGTCGTGCTCCAGATCCATGCCCGCGGCCTGGCGGTGCCCGCCGAAGCGAGTCAGATGCGCGCCGCAGGCGTGGATGGCGTCGTAGAGGTGGAAGCCGGGAACGGACCGCCCGCTCCCCCGGCCGCGTCCGTTGCCGAGAGCCACCAGAATCACGGGGCGGTAGACCCGCTCCACGACGCGCGAAGCGACGATGCCGATGACGCCCGGATGCCAGCCCTCGGCGGCCAGCACGACGCCGTAGTCCCGCTCGGGATCGTACCCGTCCTCGAGCTGCTCCAGCGCCTCGGCCAGGGTGCGGCGGTCCTCGTCCTGGCGCGCCCGATTGATGCCCTCCGCGTCCGCGGCCAGCGCGCGGGCCTCGGCGGGATCGTCGGTGAGGAGAAGGCGAAGCGCGTCGGCGGCGTCGCCCATGCGCCCGACGGCGTTGATCCGGGGCGCCAGCGTGAAGCCCACCTGCCCGGAGGCCGGCTCCCGATCCGCCATCCCGCACGACTCCATGAGCGCGCGCAGCCCCGGCTTGTCGGTGCGATGGAGGGCCCGCAGGCCGTACCGCACCAGCACGCGGTTCTCGCCGGTCAGCGGGACCAGGTCGGCCACCGTCGCCAACGCGACGAGATCCAGGTCCTGGAGCATGGACTCCAGGGACAGGCCGCGCCGACCGGCCAGCGCCTGCACGACCTTGAAGGCGACCCCCGTCCCGCACAGCCCCTTCTCCGGATAGGGGCAGTCGCTCCGGGCGGGATTCACCACCGCAACCGCCGGTGGCAGCTCCGCACCTGGAGTGTGGTGGTCGGTGACCACCACGTCGATGCCCGCCGCACGAGCCCGCTCAAGGGCGTCGTGGGCCACGATCCCGCAGTCGGCGGTGAGAAGGACGCTTGCGCCTACGTCGGCGGCGCGCCGCAGACCGGCCTCGCCCAGGTCGTAGCCGTCGCGAAGCCGGTGGGGCACGAACGCTTCCACCCGGCCGCCGAGCCGACGAATCCAGCGCGTGTAGAGCGCCGCCGCCGACACGCCGTCCACGTCGTAGTCCCCGTGCACGAGGATGGTCTCACCCCGGGCGATGGCGCGCTCCAGGCGCTCCACGGCCGCGGGAAGGTCGGCCATGGACTCCGGCGGGTGAAGATGCTCCAGGAGGGGGCGCAGATGCGCCTTGGCGTCGGAGGGCCGGCCCATGCCGCGAGCCAGGAGGAGCCGCGCCAACGCGTCGGGAAGGCCGAGCGCGGCGGCCAGCTCACGGGCCTCGCCCGGGTCCACCTGCGGCGGCTCGGACCAGCGGGGTGGCGGCGCCCACCACCCGGAGCCGCGGGGAGCCGTCACGCCTCCGCCGCGGCCTCGTCTTCGTCGTCCTCGTCGCTGTCCGGGGTCGGCGCCGCGAGTATGACGCCGCACGCCTCACATCGAATCATCCCCATGCCGTGCCGGATCTCGTTCTGCACCTGGAGGGGAATCATGCTGAAGCAGTGGCCGCACGCGCCGTCGGCCGTCAGGCTGGCCACCGCCTGGCGGCGACCCCCACTGCGGATGGCCTCGTACACCTTCAGCTCCGAATCCTCCACCGTGTCGGCGAAAGACTCCCGCTTCTCCTGGAGTTCAGCGAGCTCGCCGCGCGCCTCCTCCCGTTGACTCATGAGCTCCTTGCGTCGGGGCTCCACCTCGGCCCGGGCCTGCTCCAACGCGGACTCCTGCTCCTCCAGCCGCAGCTCGAGCTTCCGGATCTGATCCAGGTGCGACAGCGCCTCCTGCTCGTCTCCCTCCAGTGCCTTGCGCACCAGATCGAGCTCGGCGGTGACCGCCGCTTCTTCGCGAACGTTGCGCACCTGTTGCAGCCGTTCTTCGAGCTTCTTGACCCGGGCGCGCTTCTCCTGGGACGCCAGCTCCAGACGGCGCTCCTCCAGCCGCATCTCCTGGAGTCGGCCGCGGGTCGTGCCGACCTCGCTTTCCAACGCCTGGGACGGCTCGTCCACCTCTTCCAACTCCGGCTCGAAGCCCTCGATGCGCTCGCGGGCCTGGCGGATCTCGTGGTCGAGGCGCTGCAGTTCCTTCAGGGAAGCTCGTGTGCGTTCTGTCATGGATTGCTCAGGGATGGGGGGATCGTGGTTCCATGCGGAGCTTGCGCGCGGTGTGGGCCCACCCGTGGCCCATCTCACGAAGCTCGCGCGCGACCCGGTCCTTCTCACCGACCAGGGTTCGCTTGTCGTCGTCGCTCGTCGCCAGCTCGATGCGCCGGTCCAGGTCGTCGGCCTGACGCTCGAGCGCAGCGCGACGCAGGGCGTCCACCGACTCCGAGAAGGCGCGTCCGGCGTGGGCGAGCTCCTCCTCGTCGGTGGGGGCCGCCAGCAGCGAAGCCAGGCGGTCCCGCACCTCCGGGGGGAGGTCGTCGGGGGGGGACACCAGGTCGGGATCGTCCAGAAACGTCTGGAAGATCACCCGGAGGGTGGCGTCGTTGAAGTCCTCGGGGCCCACTTTCATGAGGGCGGCTTCGAGCCGTTCGTGGCGCCGTTCGCGGTCCCGGGCCAGCACCTGGAGCAGACGCAGCTCGGGACCCAGTCTCGGCCGGGGTGCTTCACCGCGGTGCGCCGCCCGCTGTCGTGGATCCGGTGGAGGCGCGGTGGGGGCCCTGGGCGCCGAGCGCTGCAGCTCCCCTTCGAGGGTGGCCAACCGGACGCCGGTCTTGTGCGCCACACGATTCAGGTAGATGTCGCGCAGCGTGGGGTCCGCGGCCGCCCGCAGCGTGGGCAACAGGCGATCCACCGCGTCTCGTGTCCGAGACGGATCGTCGAAGTAGTCGCGCTCCTCGAGGATCTGGAGCTTTCGTTCCAGGACGTCCACCGCCTGGTCCAGGTATCCTCGAAGCGCGTCCGGTCCTTCTCCCTTCACCAGCGTGTCCGGATCCTCTCCCGGGGGAAGTGTGACCACGGAAGGGTGCAACCCCGCAGCAAGCAGGATGTCCCCGGCCTTGAAGGTGGCTCGCAGCCCGGCGGCGTCGGAATCGAACAGGAGGAGCACCCGGGTCGTGTACCGCCCAAGCAGACGAGCGTGCTCTTCGGTCATGGCCGTTCCCAGGGTGGCCACCACGTTCTCGAAGCCGCGCGCGGCGAGCGACACCAGGTCCATGTACCCCTCCACCACCATGGCCGATTCCTCGCGGCGGATCGCGTGGCGGGCGCGGTGCAGGCCGTACAGGAGACGGCCCTTGTGGTAGACCGGGGTCTCGGGGGAATTGAGGTACTTGGGCTGCCCGTCGCCACCCCGGACCAGGACCCGGCCGCCGAAGGCCACCACCCGACCGCCCAGGGCCTCGATGGGAAAGATGAGGCGCCCGCGGAAGCGATCGTACGGCTCGCTCGCCCGCTCGCTGGTGGTCAGGAGCCCCACCTCCAGAAGGACGTCGTCGTCGATTCCCAGGCGGGCCGCCGCGTCGCGGAGCCCGCGCCAGTCGTCGGGCGCCCAACCGAGTTGGAAGCGCTCCGAGGTCTCGTCGTCGATCCCCCGACGCGCCAGGTACTCGCGAGCCGGCCGGCCCACCTCCTCGTCGAGGAGCTGTTCCCGGAACCAGCCCGCGGCGAAGGCGTTGGCCTCGTGCAGGGGGCGATGGGGATCGTCCTCCTCGCGGTCTCGGCGCACCTCGCGAATCTCCACGCCGGCCCGCTGGGCCACGTGACGCACGGCCTCGACGAAATCCAGCCCCAGCCGTTTCATGACGAAAGAGAAGACGTCTCCCGACTCCCCACAGCCGAAGCACTTGTAGAACCCCTTGTCGGGGACCACGTAGAACGACGGCGTGCGCTCCTCGTGGAAGGGGCAGTTGGCCTTGTACTCGCGTCCCGATTTCTTCAGGGGCACGAGCTCGCCGACGATGTCGACGATGTCGGCCCGGGCGCGGATCTCTTCGACCTGATCGTCGGGAATCACGCCGTCCCCCTCACCCCAGCCGGGCCACGGTCACGCCCGCGCCACCCTCTCCGTGCACGCCCAGGCGGAACTCCTTCACACGCCGGTCGCCGCCCAGCAGCTCCTGAACCCGCGCACGAACGGCGCCGGTGCCCTTGCCGTGGATGATGCGTACCTCGGCGAGGCTGCCCATGACCGCGGCGTCCAGGGCGCGCCCGAGCTCGAGCTCCACCTCGTCGACCCTGAGACCGCGCAGATCGATCTCCTGGCGGGCGTCGGGCACGTCGCCGGACCAGCCGCGCTCCCGGGGGGCGGCTTCGGGGCCGGCCTCCGCGGCGGTCGGGGTGCCCACCGTCTCCAGTTCGTGAGCCGGCACCTCCATGCGCAGTCCCCCGACCTCCACCGTGGCGCGGCCGTCGCGCAGCTCCCGCACGGTCCCCTTGGCGCTGCCGCTTCCAGGGAGCCGCACCCGGACGCCCACGGCCAGGTCGCTGGGCGGTGCCTCCGCGGGTCGGTCGGGCGCGCGACGGTCCTGCTCGCGGGCGGCCACTTCGACCCGGCGCCGCGCCCGGTGCGCGGCCTCCTCCAGATCCGATTCCCGGGCCTGGGCGCTCCGGACCTCGCGGATGGCTTCCTCTACCTCCTCGCGCGCTTCCATGAGGAGTTGGCGGGCGTCTTCGCGGGCCCGCCGCTCGAAGGTGCGCTCCCGCTCGTCCAGCTCCGAGCGCAACGTCTCGGCGTCCGTCCGCAGCCGGGTGGCCTTCGCCGATTCGCTCTCGAGCTCGTGCTGGAGCCGCTCCACCTCCCGCTCCCGACGCTCCAGTCGCTCCAGCAGATCCTCCAGCGACGCCGCCCCCTCGTCCACCAGCGCCTGGGCCCTGTCCAGCAGATCGGCGGGAAAGCCGAGGCGCCGGGCGATGGCGAGACCGTAGCTGCGGCCGGGACGACCCTTCACCAGGTGGTAGGTGGGCTCCATGCGCTCCGGATCGAACTGCAACGAGGCGTTGACGATCCCGCTGCCCTCCTCGTCCAGCGTCTTGAGCGTGCCCAGGTGTGAAGTGACGATGCTCAGGGCACCGCGACCGGTGAGCTCTTCCAGGATGGCCCGTGCCAGCGCCGCCCCCTCGGTGGGATCGGTGCCGGTCCCCATCTCGTCCATGAGGACCAGCGAGCCCGGGTCGGCGGCCTCCAGGATCTCTCTCAGGTTCTCCAGGTGCGCGCTGAAGGTGGACAGGCTCTCGCTGATGGACTGCTCGTCGCCGATGTCGGCGAAGACGTCGGAGAACACCGGGAGCGCCGTGCCCCGTCGCACCGGCGGCACGACCCCGCTCTGGGTGAGGGCCGCCAGAAGACCCACGGCCTTGAGGAAGACGCTCTTCCCGCCCGTGTTGGGACCCGAGACGACCAGCGTTCGCTCGCCAGGCGCCAACTCCAGGTCGTAGGGCACGACCTCGTCCTCGCGGGACAGGAGGAGGGGGTGCCGCGCACCCATCAGGCGGAGCCCCTGGGCGCCCCCGTCCAGGATCTCGGGGAGCGCAGCGTCCCAGGCCAGAGCGGCGCGGGCGCGGGCGTGCAGCGAGTCCAGGTCGACGAGGGCGTCCAGCGCGCCCAGAAGCGCGTCTCGCAACGGTCGCACGCGGGCCGACACCTCGCGCAGGATCCTCCGGATCTCGCGCGTCTCGGCCCGCTCGAGGTCGCGAAGCTCGTTCATGAGCTCCACGGCCACGGGAGGCTCGACGAAGATGGTGGCGCCGGTGCCCGATTCGTCGTGGATGATCCCCCCGACCTCGCCCTTGCCCTCGCGGCGGAGCGGGATGACGTAGCGCCCTTCACGGACGGTCACCGAGGCGTCCGGGACCACGAAGCGCTGGGGCAGGGTCTTGAGATACGCCTCGAGACGGCGCACCACCCGGCTGTGGGCCGTGCGCAGGGACGTTCGGATCCGGCGCAGCTCCCGCGATGCGCCGTCGAGCACTTCGCCCTCGGCATCCACCGTCCGCTGGATCTCCTCCTCCAGTTCGCGCTGCTCGACCAGGAGATCCCGGGTGGGCTGCAGCGGCGGGGGGATCCGGGCCCGGCCGTCCATCTCCCGTGCCGCCTCACGCGACGAGGTCAGGAGCACCCCCACGGCGTGGAGCTCCGGCGGCTCGAGAACCGAGCCCTCGGCCTGGAGACGCCGGAGCGACGTACGCGCATCGGGGATGGGTGGAGGGCCCCAGGCCGGCTTCTCGTCGACGAACTCCACCAGCGCCTGGACCCGACCGAGCTCCCGCCGGATGCCGTCCGGGTCGGAGGAGGGACGCAGCGCCTCCACGGCGGCGCGCCCCAGGGGGCTGGTGGCTCGTTCCGCCACCTGCGCCAGCGCACGCGGGAACTCCAGCACACGGAGCGCGTGTTCGTTCATCGCCCCCCCGACGCGAGACGGGCGCCGGCCTCGAGGCCCGCGCCCGTCCCTGGATTCCATCGCCCGGCCGACTCTCCGCCGTGGTGTCTCACGGCGTCAGCTCCTCCCGCACGATCCGGTTCGCCTCCTTGCCGTCGAAGCGACCCCGTAACCTGGGCATGAGCTGGCCCATGACGGGACCCATGTCGGTGTGGCCCGCCGCGACGATCTCCCGGACCATGGCCCGCACCTCCGCCTCGTCGAGTTGCTCGGGGAGGTACGCGGTGAGCATCTCCGCCTCGCGCTCCTCCTTGTCCGCGAGGTCGTCCCGGGCCCCGGCGCGCATCTGCTCCGCGGCATCGCGCCGCTGCTTGATCGCTCGCGACACCACCTTCAGGACCTCTTCGTCCGGCGCATCCCCACCCAGTTCGATCTCGCGATTGCGCACCTCGGCGAGGGTGGTGGAGAGGACCAGGGTGCGCGCCTTGTCTCGGGCTTTGCGCGCCTGGTTCAGATCGGCCTGGAGACGGGCCTTGAGGCGACTGCTCACTGGTGCTCGTGGTGTTCGAGGAACCGGGCAGGAAAGCTACCCGCGGCCGGGAACAGGGTCAACGCGCGAGCGACCGGCGGGGCCGTCAACCCGGGGGCCAGCCCAGGGAGCGTCCGCCCAGCACGTGGACGTGGAGGTGATCCACCGACTGGCCTCCGTCGGGCCCCACGTTGGCCACCACGCGCCAGCCCCCCTCCAGTCCCTCCGCACGCGCCACGTCCCGGGCCACGAGAAGCAACCGGCCCAGGAGGTCCCGGTCGCCATCGCCCACGTGATCCAGCGAGGCGATGTGCCTTCGGGGGATGACCAGCACGTGGGTGGGGGCCTTGGGATCGATGTCCCGGAACGCCAGGACGTCGTCGCCCTCGTGCACCAGCGTCGCCGGGATCTCGCCGGCGACGATGCGGCAGAAAAGACATTCGGGGTCGCGCGCCATGGGCAGCTCCTCGTGCGGGCGGGTCAGGACCTCCGAGTGTGGGCGCGGGGAGGGTTTCTCGCAACGTCCTCGGCCAGGTGTCCCGTTCAGCCATGGGATCGCACGGACCGGCGTGCCACCATGGGCATCCAGCGGCGCGGCGTTCGCTGGAAGTCTTCCCCCTCCCTGGAGACGTCATGGAACGACTCACCGACCGGATCGTCCGGCTGACCGGAACGCGCATCGATCCCCTCGTCCCCCTCGCGGAGCTGCGCACGCTGCTGCGGGACGACGGGTGTCCCGTGAGCGGAGCCACACTCCTGGGAGTGCTCCGCGCCGACAACGAGCACTTCCGTGTGCTGCGGCCCTGGAAGGGGATCCTGGAGCCGCTGCGTCCGTCCCACATGGCTCCGGACGGTGGGCGCGCTCGGGTCGGCGAGGCGGACACCTGTGTTCTGCTTCTCTCGCCGGAGGCCGCCGACGAAGCCACCCCCACGGGCGCCGCCCTCCGGGCCCTCACGCGCCTGGGAAGATCGCTGGACGACCGTTCCGTCCTGGATCGCAGTCGGTGGCTCAGGCTGTGGAGCGCGTTCGCCCGGGCCGCGTGAGACCCGCGGGCGACAGGCGAAACGGAGTGAGCACGCCCTACCGCCGTCGGAAGAGCACCGTGCGCCAGTCCCCGTCGGCGTCCAGCGCCTCCACCCCGAACCCCCGCGCGATGACCTCGCGTTCGAGGGCCCCGACCTCGTCGTCCTGCATGCCGCTGAGGAGCAGCCAACCGCCCTCGCCCACCGCGGCGGCGAGACCGGGTACGAGGGGCGAGAGGTGCCCCGTTTCGATATTGGACATGACGCCGTCGAAACGGCCCAGTGTCTCCAGATCGTCGGAGGCGACGCGGGCCTCGGACACACGCACGCGAGCCTCGACCCCGTTGCGGCGCACGTTCTCCAGCGCCGTGGGAATGGCCCAGGGGTCCGCCTCCAGCGCTTGCACCGACCGGGCGCCCAGAAGAGCGGCCACGATCGACAGGATCCCCGAGCCCGCCCCCACGTCCAGGATCCGCTGCCCCGCTGCCACCACACCGTCCAGGAGGCGAATGCAGCCACGGGTCGTCCCGTGCTCGGCGTTGCCGAAGGCCACGCCCGGATCCAGCGAGATGACGAGCTCCCCGGGGCTCGGGTCCACCGGGTCCCAGGTGGGTGCAACCACGATGCGGTCGGTGACGCGGCGCGGCGCCAGACCCCGCTTCCACAATTCGGCCCAATCCTCGTGATCCTGCCAGCGGATGCGGACCTCCACGTCGTCGACGCCGGTGACCGCGACCAGGGAGTCCCGGAGCCCGCCGGCCGAAACCGGCCCCGTGCTGTCGCCGTCCAGATAGGTCACCAGCCAGCCGTCGCGCTCCTGGACCGCGCGCCCCCCCATGGCCAGAAGCCCCTCGGCCAGCCTCCCGTCACCGGGATCGGTCGAAGGGCTCCGGGCTTCGAGCTCCAGCCAGCGACTCGGCGTGGTCATCCCGCGGTGAAGGCCTCCTTCACCCTGGACCAGAACCCCTTGTGCTCGGACCGGTCCACACGCTCGGGCGCCGGGTCTTCGAGCTCGCGCAGTTGGCGGAAGAGCTCTTCCTGTTCTGCGGTCAGCTTCGGTGGGGTGTAGACGACCACCCGCACCAGCAGGTCGCCTTGCCCCCTGCCGTGCAGCTCCGGCAGGCCCTGGCCGCGCAGGCGCAGGACCACGCCCGATTGCACACCCGCGGGCACGGTCAGCTTGACCGTGCCTTCGATCCTGGGAATCTCCACTTCGTCGCCCAGGGCCGCCTGTGCGAAGGTGATGGGCAGCTCGTGCAGCAGGTTGGCGCCATCGCGCACGAAGCGAGCGTCCTCTTCGACCTCGAGCAGCACGACCACGTCGCCCCGGGGACCACCCCGGGGGCCCGCGTTCCCCTGGCCTCTGAGCGTAATGTAGTTCTCGGAGGTCACGCCGGCGGGTACCTCGACCTCGATGTCGCGCTGGTTGCGGACCCGTCCCTCGCCGTGGCAACGGGTGCAGGGCTGCTCGATGATACGCCCTTCCCCACCGCAGCGCCGGCACGGCTGCACGGCCACCATCTGGCCCATGAGCCCGGTGTGGACGACCCGCTCCTCGCCGCTTCCACCGCACTGCGGACACGGGTTGGGCGTCGAGCCCGGCTCCGCCCCACTTCCGTCACAGCGATCACACGGATCGAGCCCGTTGATGCGCACCGTGCGGGTGACGCCGTGCGAAACCTCCTCGAGCGTCAGCGGAAGCTTGAGCTTGACCGTCTGACCCTTGCGGGGTCCGGTGCGGCGCCCTCGACCTCGCTGACCGAAGAGATCGCCCAGGCCTCCGAAGCCACCGAAGTCCCGCATGAAGACCTCCAGGGCATCGGCGAAGTCGAACCCCTGGAATCCGCCCTGGCCCTGTCCGCGCACGCCCTGTTCGCCGTAGCGATCGTACATCTGACGCTTGTCGGCGTCCCGCAGGACCTCGTAGGCCTGCGTGATCTCCTTGAAGCGCTCCTCGGACTCCTTGGAGCCGTCGTTCCGGTCCGGATGGTACTTGAGCGCCAGCTTGCGGTACGCCTTCTTGATCTCCTCGGCGTCGGCATCACGGCCGACGCCGAGGAGCTGGTAGTAATCTGCCATGAGCTGATCTAGGGGGTCAGAAGGTCAGTGACCAGACGGGAGGTGTGGTCCACGATGGCGATGACCTTCTCGTAGGGCATGCGCGTGGGACCGATGACGCCGATGACGCCCTTGAGCCCGCCGGCCCGGTATTCGGCGGTCACCAGCGTGAACTCGGTGAGCTCCTGGGGATCGTGCTCTCCGCCGATGGTGATCTGCAGACCCCCGGCGTGTTCTCGGGTGTCGAGCACGCGGCGCAGCAGGTCACGCCGCTCGGTGAGCTCGATGAGTCCCTTGAGGCGCTCGCCGGTCGTGAACTCGGGCTGCGAAGCCAGGACGCTGGTCTGGCCGATGTGGATGTCGGAGCCCTCCAGGCCCGACCAGTCGAAGAGCTCGGCACCCGATTGCATGAAGAAGTTCAGGAGCTCGGTGGTGCCCTCGTCGCTGGCGGAATCGCGCAGGCGCTCCGGAAGGGTGTGACGGATCTCCTGGAGGGACAGGCCGGCGAGACGCTCGTTGAGGATCATGGTGAGCGTCACCAGCGTGTCCTGCGGCACCTCGCCGGGAAGATCCATGTACACCGTGCGCACCAGACCCGAGTGGATCGTGGCGACCAGGAGGACCTTGTCTCCCGAGATCTGCAGCAGCTCCAGCTTCTCCAGGAGCGCGTCTTCGAGGCGCGGAGCCACGGCCAGTCCCAGCTCGAAGGACAGCACGCTCAGGGCGCGGGTGGCCCGTCGCACCAGCTGCTCCACCGCCGAGGCCGTCACGTTGGTCTCGAGCTCGCGGCGAAGCTGATCCTGCTCGTGACCCGAGAGGGCCCGGGGCTGGATCACCTGGTCCACGAAGAAGCGATACGCCTGGTCCGTGGGAATCCGCCCGGCCGACGTGTGGGGATGGAAGAGATATCCCTTCTCTTCCAGGTCGCTCATGGTGTTGCGAACGGTGGCCGGCGACACCCCGAGCTCGAACTTGCGGGACACCGTTCGCGAGCCCGCCGGCTCGGCCGTGTCCACGTAGGTGCGCACCACGGCCTCCAGCACCTGACGCTCACGATCCGTGAGCTCGGCGCCGATTCCGCCTCGAGGCTGAGCGTCCTTGTCGCGCATGGTGATCACCTTCGTGTCGGCCTTCCGATACGAAGATCGGGGTCCTCAACGGCCTCGTCCAGTTCCACCGCGAGTCGGTCGAGCACCAGCCATCCTTCGGGGGTGGCCACGACGCCCTCGTTCGTCGAACGGACGAGACCGCTCCGGATCCAGCGTTCGCGCAGGTCGCGAGCGCGGGCGCTCGCGAACCACGACTGCCCGAGACCCGCGTCGGTCCTGAGGCCGAGCCAGATGAGTTCCAGGCGCGACGCCACGCCCTCCACGACCTCGTAGCCGGCCACCGGAAGACGCCCTTCTGTGGTGGCGCTGGCGTACGCCTCCCAATCCCGGAGGTTCCAGCGCCGCATCGGGGGAAGGTATCCGTGCGCCCCGTTCCCGAGCCCCAGGTAGGCACGCCCCTCCCAATAGGCCCGGTTGTGCCGCGACTCGTGGCCCTCGCGGGCGAAGTTGGACACCTCGTAGGCGTGGAATCCCTCAGCGGCGAGGAGCTCGTGGGCCAGGAGATACTCGTCGGCGTATCGCTCCTGGTCCGGCATGGCGACCCGGCCCTTGTCCACGGCGCGCCCCAGCGGAGTGTTCCGCTCCGCCGTGAGCCCGTAGAGGCTGATGTGGGGCACGCCGAGGCCTACCGCCGCTTCCAGATCGGCCCGCCAGTCCCTCTCGACGCTGGATGGAAGGCCGAAGATCAGGTCCACGCTCACGCTGTCGAAGCCCGCGGCCCGTGCCGTGGACACGGCGGTCCGGGCGCCCCGGGGCCCGTGGAGGCGTCCCATCCAGCGCAGAGCGGACTCCTGGAAGCTCTGGACGCCGAGGCTCACGCGGTTGACGCCCCCACGCCGCCATCCGCCCGCCACCTCGGGGTCGAAGCTCTCGGGGTTCGCTTCCGCGGTCCACTCCAGGCCCGGGTCGTCCAGACGCGAGGCCCCCAGGATCCTGCGGAGCTCCACCATGGCGGTGGCGCCCAACAGCGACGGCGTGCCGCCACCGACGTAGAGCGTGGACAGCGGGCTGGCCAGGGCCGCACGCCCTTCGTCGCGCAGCGCCGCCAACTCGCCCGCCAGGGCGTCGAGCCAGGGCTCCGGGCTCGGATCCCGGTCCACCGACACCGCGAAGTCACAGTAGACACACCGTCGCACGCAGAACGGGGCGTGCACGTAGACCGACGAGACCTCCACCGGATCCGGGGCGGTCACGGGCATGCCCGCGGACGCCACGTCGCGCTCCACCGACGTCATGCGTCTCTCCGTTGGAAACGCATGCCCGGGCTCTGGCGCGCCCAGCCGGCCACTTCGAGGCGGGTGAGGGCCGAGAGTGCCGTCGCCGCGTCGAGTCCCGCCACCCGGGCAAGGTCGTCGACGCTGCGGGGGATCGCCTCCAGCTCCTGCCAGACGGCGGCCGCGTCGGTGCCCAGCCTCTCCGGCGGCGCCGGCCGGAAGCTCCCCTGCTCCGCAAGGCCCGAGAGGCCCAGCGCCGCGAGCACCGAGGCCGCGTCCAGGGCCAGCGCCGCTCCGTCACGCAGGAGCGCGTTGGTGCCGCGGCTCGTGGGGCTGTCCACCGGGCCCGGCACGGCGAGTACGTCCCGCCCCAGCTCCACCGCCTCGCGGGCCGTGATGAGCGCGCCGCTCCGCTCGGCGGCTTCCACCACCACGACCGCCTCGGAGAGCGCGGCCAACAGGCGGTTCCGCTTGGGAAAATGATGCGGCAAGGCGGGCGTTCCCGGCGGATGCTCGCTGGCCACCGCCCCCTGCCGACAGAGTCGTCGATAGAGGCGGGCGTGGCTCCGAGGCTGCGCGCGCTCGGGCCCGGATCCCAGGACCGCGGTGCTCACGCCACCGGCCTCCAGCGCCGCCACGTGCGCCGCGCCGTCGATCCCCATGGCCATCCCGCTGAGCACGCTCACACCGGCCCGGGCCAGCCCCCCGGCGATGGCGTGGGCGGCGCGACGGCCGTACGCGGTGGCCCGCCGCGAGCCCACCACCGCCACCTGGCGGGTGGCGAAGGCCGTGACGTCACCCCGGACGAAGAGGAGCGGAGGGGGGTCGGTCAGATGCCGGAGACGCCCGGGATACGCCGACTCGTGCCAGGCCACGACGCGCACCCCGGTCCGCCGACAATCGGCCAGTACCTGGCGCGCGGCGGCGAGGGTACCCGGTGCCGAGCGACACCGGAGCGCGGCGGCGCGACGGGCGTCGGGCCAGGCCACCAGCCGGTGGGCCGACCCGGCCGCCCCGACCGCCTCGCGGAGCCGGGCCGGGCCCACCCCCTCGATGGCCAGCAGGCGGAGCAGGGCCGTCACCTCGGCCTCCCACCCGTCGCTGCCCTCGGGCGCCGGGCTCAGGGTGTCCACCACTCCTCGTCGTCGGGCTGGCCGTCGGCCGCGGCGTCGCCAGTGGCGGGCCGGCCACGGGTGCGCCGCCAGAGCGCCTCGAGGAGCTCCGGGACGCCTCGACGGCTCACGGCCGAGACCACGAAGGTGCCCCAGGCTTCGGGCGCGTCCAGGGCGGGCGGGTCTTCGTCGGGACCCAACAGATCGGCCTTGGAAAGCACCAGGCAGTGGGGCGTGGCGGCGAGGGTGTCGGAGTGCCGACCCAGCTCCTGGCGCAGGAGGTCGTACTCCCGTTGCGGGTCCTCGGTGTCCACCGGCACGAGCAACGCCAGCGTTCGGGTCCGCTCGATGTGGCGCAGGAACTGATGCCCCAACCCACGTCCTTCGTGGGCGCCCTCGATGATGCCGGGAATGTCGGCCATGACGAAGCTGCGGAAGTCCGGAAGCTCCACCACACCCAGGTTCGGTGTCAGCGTGGTAAACGGATAGTCGGCCACCTTGGGCCGAGCCTTGGAGACCGAGGCGAGCAGGGTCGACTTGCCGGCGTTGGGCTCCCCCACGAGCCCCACGTCGGCCAGCAGCTTGAGCTCGAGCTCGATCCGTCGGGCCTCGCCCTCCTCGCCGGGCTCCCAGCGCCGAGGCGCCTGATGGGTGGCGGTGGCGAAGCGGGCGTTGCCCCGGCCTCCTCGGCCTCCGCGCGCGACCACGAGCCGGTCCCCGTCCTGGAGGAGCTCACCCAGCAGCTCGCCGGTGTCGGCATCGCGCACGACCGTGCCCGGAGGCACCTTGAGGACGCGCGACTCGCCGGCCCGCCCCGTGCGGTTGCTGCCCTCGCCGTGCTGGCCCCGCTCGGCGCGGTAGTGCTTGCGATAGGAATAGTCCAGGAGGGTGCTGAGCTGCCCGTCGGCCTCCAGCACGATGTCGCCGCCCCGGCCGCCGTCTCCCCCCGAGGGTCCCCCTCTGGGCACCCCCGATTCCCGGCGAAAGGCCTCGGCTCCGGACCCACCGGTCCCGGCCTCGACCTCGATGACGGCACGATCCACGAACATCTCGTCTCCTTCTCCGCTCGAGCGTCCTGACTTCAACGACCTGCTGTAGTGGCTACGCCCCCGTCGATCCACCCTCGGACAGGCGGGCCCAGAGCTCCCGTGCCGGTCGCGCCACCTCGTCGCCGCACCCGACCAGGGCCTCCTCGAGCGCGGCGCCCACGACCGGCCTGCTGACGCCGGCGTTCAGGGCTCCGCGCAGATGCGAGTGGAGCTGCCGGAGGACCGCCGGTCCCCTGGGCGCCAGGATCGCGACGATGCAGAGCTCCCTCACTCCCAACTCCAGCCCTGGCCTTCCAAGGACCTTGCCGTACCCTTCCACCACCATCCAGGTCTCCAGATCCGGATGGAATCGGCGCACGTTCGCGCGCAGCTTCGCGTACTGGCCGCCGTACACGGTCTCACACACCGCGGCCCCGCGTTCCTCCCAATCGGGCCACGCGACCTCGGCGGGCGCCGGCGCCGGGTGCCCGGAGATCTCTCGCCACACCGCCATGGCGTTCAGCGCGGCCGGGTAGCCCAGGAAGAGGTAGCTCTGCAGGAGCGCCTCCTCCACCTGTCGCGGCGCGCAGCGCTCCGAGGCCAGGGCCAGCGCCGCCCGAACGTCTCCGTCGTCGCCCCGGGACAGGGCCGCCGACACGCGCACCAACAGCCGCGCCTCGCGTGACAACCCCGTGTGCTTCATGTGGTCCTCCAGTCCGGGAGCGCCGGGCCGAACTCCACGTCGGCCTCCAGGCACCCTACGATCTCGCCGCGCGTGTTTCGAACCGACGGCGTCAGCCACGCGCTCAGCGCCTCTCGCGCCGCGTCGTCCAGCAGGGACATGGCGTCCAGCAGCCGCAGGAGTGCGATCTCCGCCGCTCGCTTCGCGCCGTCCTCGACCTTCACCGCGACGCCGACCCCCCGGTCCTGGACTCCCAGCCCGTACACTCCTTCGGCGCCCACCTTGGCGAAGACGCGCCCGTCCGTGGCCTCCATGAGCGCGGTGCACAGGCGCCCCGTCCCCGCCACCATCCACGGATGGTCGGTCATGGCCGCCACGATTCGGGCCGGACCGCGCTCGCCCCGGCGGGCGGCTTCCGCGAAGCGGGCGAACGAGGCCGCCACGGCTTCCAGGGGAACCTGGAAGCAGACCACGCCACATCCGTCGACCCCGGACCCGATCCGGTCCGGGTCCGTCTCCGTCCAGCGCGCGATCTCCCGCCCCATCCGCCGCTGCACCGGATGGTCCACCTCCACGTAGCCGCGCGTGGGCCACCCGTGGTGGACCGCCAGGGCCAGCATACCGGCGTGCTTCCCCGAGCAGTTGCTGTGGATGGGACCCGGTCGCACCCCCGCCAGCAGGAGCCGGACACCCTCCTCTTCCCGAAGGGGCATGTGCCCCCCGCATTCCAAGGCATCGTCGCCGAGGCCGGCCCGGGCGAGGATGCGCCGCGCGGTTTCCACGTGCCGGACCTCGCTGTTGTGCGACGCGCAGCAGAGCGCCAGCTCCTCGTCGGTGATCCCCAGCGCGTCCACGACGCCGTCCTCCACCAGCGGAAGCGCCTGAAACGGCTTCGCCGCCGATCGGAAGAAGGTCGGGAACCGTGGATCCCCGACGTGGGCGACGCGCCGGCCCGAGGCGTCGGCCACCACGGCGTGGACCCGGTGCACCGACTCCACGAGGCCGTTCCGTCGTACCCGGACCCGTCCGGTCACGGACGAATCACGATCCAACGATCGCTCGAGGTGCCGGGCGAGTCGATGTCTGAACGGGCCCGGTTCCCAGCCAACCCTCGGCCCGCGCGGTGGTGAAGGCCAACCGCGCCGCCAGCGCCAGCAGCAGCACCGCGAACAGGCGCCGCAGGAGGCCGGCGTGGATGCGCTGGTTGAGCCGCGCCCCCAGGCGCGCTCCGACCATCGAGCCGGGGGCCAGCGACAACGCCAGCGGCACGTGGATCAGGCCGAAGGTCCCCGGCAGGTCCGCTCCACCACCGACGGTCATGTAGCCGATCATTCCCGCCGCGGCGGCGGCCGCGACCACGCCCACCGAACCGGCGGCCACTCGTCGGATGTCCACGTGGACGACGTAGATGAGAAAGGGGATCGCCAGCGTCCCCCCACCCACGCCCAGCAGCGGCGCCACGGCACCGATGACGACGCCTCCCAGAAGCCCCAGCATGGGGTGCGGAGGACCCGCGGCGTGCGCGGCCACCCCCTCGGCGGCCGTGTCCGACGACGTCAGGAGCCTGAGTCCGACCAGGAAGAGGAACACCACGAATCCCAGGCGCAGCAGCGCTTCTGGAAAGGACGAGGCCAGCCGCGCCATCTCCACGGCGACCAGCGCAGCCCCCAGCGCCATGGGCGCCATCACCCTCCACGGAACCAGCCCGGCGCGGGCATAGGTGCGCAGGGCGCTCAGGGCGGTGACCACGATGACGGACAGACTGGTGGCGTGGGCCACCAGGGTCGCCCGGTCCGCGGGAATCTGGATCCCGCTCCAGCCGCCGTGCTCCAGCATGAAATAGAGGAAGGGGACCAGCAGGACCCCTCCCCCGATACCGACGAGGCCCGAGACGACGCCGCTGAACAGTCCGAAGACCAGCGACGCCGCGATGGCAGCTGTGGTCACGAACCCGACGACTCGTCGGTGCCTCCGGCCGCTGCCACGGCAGCGTCGTTGGGGATGCCGGCCCCGGCGACCTTCAGCAGGTCGTCGGTGGACGTGGCCTGACCAAGGAGCGTCAGCGCCCGGTTCAGCTGGGTGTCGTCGGACCGGGTCTGCTCGAACTCGCCCTGGTCCCCGAGCGCCTGGAGCGCCACCTCACGCTCGAGTTGATAGCGCAGATAGCGGGCGGCACCCCGGAAGACGTCGTCGGAGATCTCCACGGAGTCGTCGGCCAGCGACGCCCGGAAGCGCGCCAGATCCCCGTCGGTGAGGCGGAATCCGGCGTGCAGATCCGGATGGTCCTGGTTGTACTGGACCGCAAAGGCGAAGAGGCCGTTGTTGACCGCTCCGGCGTGCCGATAGAGCGCGCGCACGGCCTGGGCCTCGTCCGAGGACAGGGTGTCGGGAAGTACGCGCACGTCGGGCACGATCCCGCCACCACCGTAGAGCGTGCGCCCGCCGTCGGACTCGAAGGTCGGACGGTCCTGATCCGAAGGCGGCCGCAGCAGCATGCCGTTGAGCGTCAGGCTGCCGTGGGCCGCCGCCGGTGCCTGATCCTGCTCCTCGCCCTGGGGATGCCGGTCGATGGAGCGCCCCACCGGGGTGTACCAGCGCGCCGTGGTGAGCCGCAGCACGTTCCCGCCGCTCAGGCGGAAGAGCGTCTGCACGGAGCCCTTGCCGTAGCTCGGCATCCCCACGAGCAGGGCGCGGTCGTGGTCCTGGAGGGCGCCGGCCACGATCTCGGAGGCGCTGGCGCTGGTGCCGTCGATGAGCACCGCGGTGGGCAGATCGGCGTAGACCGCCGGGCGCGACGCCGCGAAGGTCTGGCTCTGGCCCGCCGCGCGACCCCGGGTCTCCACGACACGGGCTCCCTCGCCCACGAAGAGCTCGGCGACGCCGATCCCCTCGTCCAGAAGGCCGCCGGGATTGCCGCGCAGGTCCAGGACCAGGCTGCGAATCCCCTCCTGGCGCAGGGAATCCACCGCCGCCCTCACCTCGTCGGACGACGTGTTCCGGAAGACCCGCAGAGGCACGTACCCCACGTCACCGTCGAGCCGTACGGCGAAGGGCACCGACTTGATGTGGACCACCGAGCGCGTGAGGGTGAACGGAATCGGTTGGTCCACCCCCGGGCGGCCCATCTCCACGTCCACCGTGGTGCCGGGCTCGCCTCGCAGGATCTCCACGGCCTTGTCCACGCCGATGTCCCGGGCGTCCTCGCCGGCGATGCTGACGAACCAGTCACCGGGCCGGATGCCCGCTCGGGCCCCCGAGGTGCCGGGGATCGGCGCCACCACCGTGACCCAGTGGTCCTGGTCGACGACCGACAGACCCACCCCCCCGTATTCGCCGGAGGTCGCCTGGATCTGGAAGTTCTCGTACTCGCTGGCCGGGATGAACGAGGTGTGGGGATCGCCCAGATCGTTCAGCACGCCGTCGATGGCGGCGTCGTAGAGCTGGCCCTTCTCGACCGGGTCGACGAACTGGTCGGAGACGTGCTCCACCACCTCCTGGAACACCCGCACCTGGACGTAGACGTTCTCCTGGCGGTCCACCCCCTCCTGGAGGAACCATCCCCCCAGCAGCACGGCGCCACCGAGCACCAGGAACGGCATGAAGGCACTGCGTCGACGGCTCATCGATTCTCCCTGGGATTCCCTTCTACCACTGTCTGGAGGTTAACCCTCGCCACCGGGGAAGGTTTCCGGAAACTCGTCCTGCAGGAGCGTCCGGATACGGCGGTGGACCACCTCCGGCGCGCCCCGCCCGTCCACCACGCGTGCGTGACCCGTGGCGGCGGCGAGCTCGGCATACCCCTGGCGCACGCGCTCGAGAAAGGCCTCCCCTTCCCGCTCGATGCGGTCTCGCGTCTTGCCTTCGCGCTCCTGGCGGCGCGAGCCCTCGTCCACGGGCAGGTCCAAGAGCACGTACAGGTCCGGCACCAGGCCCCCGGTGGCGAAGGCGTTGAGGCGTCGCACCTCGTCCAGCGCCAGCCCTCGGCCGAATCCCTGATAGGCGAAGGTGGACAGATCGAAGCGATCCGCGACCACCACGCGCCCCTCGTCCAGCGCCGGACGCACCACGTCGCGCACGAAGGCGGCCCGGGCGGCCAACATCAGGAGCAACTCCGTCTCGGCCGGGACGTCCAGCTCTCCGCGGTCCAGGAGAACCTGGCGGATCGCCTCGCCCACCGGGGTGCCCCCGGGCTCCCGTGCCGTGACATGGGGCACGCCAGCGGCCCGTAGCCAGCCGGAGACGAGGCGCACCTGCGTGCTCTTGCCGGCCCCCTCCACGCCCTCGAACACGATGAAACGACCGCCGCTCACCGCGCCGCGCTCCTGCCCGTCAGCCGCGGAGAGACCCCGTGGGGCAGGGTCCTCCGCGGCCGGGCGTGGACGCTCCTGGTCACTCGCCGTAGTCGAGGCCCAGGTGGGTGAGCTGGTCCTCACCCATCATCCAGCGCAGGGTGTTCTTGAGCTTCCAGTGCTGGATGAAGACGTCGTGCTCGGGATAGAGCCCCGGAATGGTCTGGGGGCTCTTGAAGTAGAAGGACAGCCACTCCTGGATCCCACTCATGCCGGACCGGCCGGCCAGGTCCATGAAGAGGGCCAGATCCAGGACGATGGGAGCGGCCAGGATGGAATCCCGGCACAGGAAGTCCAGCTTGATCTGCATGGGATACCCGAGCCATCCGAAGATGTCGATGTTGTCCCAGCCTTCCTTGTTGTCGCCCCGGGGCGGGTAGTAGTTGATCCGGACCTTGTGGTACAGGTCCTTGTAGAGCTCCGGGTACATGGACGGCTGCAGGATGTGCTCCAGCACGCCCAGCTTGGACTCCTCCTTGGTCTTGAACGAGGCGGGGTCGTCCAGCACCTCGCCGTCCCGATTCCCCAGGATGTTCGTGGAAAACCACCCGGCCAGGCCCAGCATGCGCGTCTTGAAGCCGGGGGCCAGGATGGTCTTCATGAGGGTCTGGCCCGTCTTGAAGTCCTTGCCGGCGATGGGCACGCCACGCTCCCGGGCCAGCTTCTCCAGGGCCGGCACGTCACCGGAGAGGTTCGGGGCACCGTTGGCGTAGGGGATGCCCTCCATGATGGCGGCGTAGGCGTAGAGCATGGACGGGGCGATGGCCTCGTCGTTGTCCTCCATGGCCTTCTCGAAGGCCTCCAGCGTCTCGTGCTGGGGGCCGGGCCGCAGGAAGATCTCGGTGGAGCCGCACCACACCATGACCAGCCGGTCGCAACCGTGGTCGGCCTTGAAGCGGCGGATGTCCTCGCGCAGCTGCTCGGCCAGCTCCTTCTTGTTGGCCCCCTTCTTCACGTTGGGGCCGTTGAGCTTCTTCACGTAGCTCGTGTCGAAGGCCGCCGGCATGGGCTCGATGGCCGACAGGAAATCCTTGATGGGCTCCAGGTGCTCGTGGCGGTCCAGCACCCCCGCATTGACGGCACTTTCGTAGCCGTTGTCCGGGATGGGATCCCACGCACCGAACACGAGCTGGTCCAGCGAGGCCAGGTCCACGAACTCACGGATCAGGGGCGTGCGACCCTCCGTGCGCTTCCCCAGCCGGATGGTCTGCATCTGGGTGAGACTCCCCACCGGGCTCGCCAAGCCCCGGCGCACGGCCTCCACGCCGGCCACGAAGGTCGTGGCCACGGCACCGAATCCGGGGAGCAGAACACCGAGCTTCCCCGCTGACGAACGAATCTCCGGACGCTCCTTCACGCTCTTCCTCTCTCGGTTGTCGACGGCCACCTCCGGTCGCCGGCTGCCGCATCGGCGGCACCCGAGCGGCCGGGGCCGCCGGTCAGGGTCGGTTCAGGGATCCCTCGGGGATCCGGGATACGGGCCGCCGACGCGTGGCCGGCCACCCGCGGGTCACGGAGCCAGGATGATGCGGCTGTCCGCACCTTCCTCGAGCCCCTTCGCGATGGTCTCGTTCACCTTCTGGACCACCTTGTCGAAGTTGGCCTGTGCCGCCACCAGTCGCTGATAGGTGGAGTTGCCCTGCAGGCGCGAGACCGCCGCCTCGTACGCGTTGGCGACCTCCTCGTCGGGCTCGTTGCCGGACTTGAGCGCCGCGGCGATCCTGCCCTCGAGCCCTTCCAGCGTCGTCTTGAGCTCGGCGATGTCGCGGTCGTCGTCGGCCGCGCTCACGGCCCTTCGCAGGGCCTGGTACTCGTCGGTGCGGGCCAGTGCGTTGCCCAGGTCCTTCGCCATCTCCGTGATGCCTGCCATGCTACCTCGCTCCCGCTTCGATGAGAGTGCCTACACGTCGCGCCGGGCGCGGACGATCCTCCTCCGCCCCGACAGGTCCCGCAGGATCTCCGGCGCCTGAAAGGCCCCGGTGGACCCGATGCTCTCCGCCACGGCTTCCGCCTGCCCGAGGCCGACTTCCACCGCCAGCAGCCCACCCGGGTTCAGGTGCGCGGCGGCACCCTCCACCAGGCCGTCCAGCACCTCGAATCCCCGCTCGGAGGCGATGAGCGCCGTCTCGGGCTCCCAGTCGCGCACCTCGGGCTGCAACGCCGGGGCCTCCTCCACCGCGATGTACGGGGGATTGGAGACCACCACGTCGAACCGCTCGCCCGCCACGGGCGCGAACAGGGGCCCGCACAGGAACTCCACCCGGTCGCCGCCGGTGACGGTGGCGGCGTTCGCTCGCGCCACCTCCAGCGCATCTTCACTCACGTCGGTGGCCACCACCCGCGCGAAGGGTCCTTCGTGGGCCAGGGACAAGGCGATGCACCCGCTCCCCGTTCCCACGTCCAGGGCCACCAGATCCGCCCGTCCCCGCACCTGCTCCAGGACCGCTTCCACCAACTGCTCGGTCTCGGGTCGGGGAATCAACACCCTGCGGTCCACCCGCAGGTCCAGCTCCCGGAACGCGGCGCGCCCGACGATGTACTGGAGCGGCTCGCGCGCGGCTCGCCGCAGGAGGAGTGGTTTGAAGGCGGCGAGCTCGTCCTGCGCCAGCGGCCGGTCATACTGCAGATAGAGCTGCAAGCGACTCGTGTCCAGGGCGTGGGCGAGCAGGTGCTCCGCGTCGAGGCGCCCCTGGGCCACGCCCTTCTCCTGCAGATACCCGGCACTCCAACGGATCAGCTCCAGGACGGTCCAGGAGCGACCCGCCGCCGAGCCGCCCTCCGTCTCCGCCGCCGCACGCGCCTCCGCGGCCCGGGTCACGAGACCGTGCCCTCCAGCAGCTCCTCCCGCGCCGCGAGCCTCAGCGCCCGCACGAACTCCTCGAGCTCCCCGTCCAACACGGCTTCCAGGTCGTAGGTGCTCAGGCCGATGCGGTGGTCCGTAACGCGATTCTGCGGAAAGTTGTACGTGCGGATCTTGGCGGACCGGTCGCCGGTGCCCACCTGGCTGCGACGGGCAGCGGAGCGCTCGGCCTCCTGCGCGGCCAGCTTACGGTCCAGAAGCCGACTGCGCAGCACCTTCAGCGCCTTGGCCTTGTTCTTGTGCTGGGACTTCTCGTCCTGACAGCTCACCACCAGCCCGGTGGGCACATGCGTGATGCGCACCGCCGAGTCGGTGGTGTTGACCGACTGGCCGCCGGGGCCCGACGAACGGAAGACGTCGATGCGGAGCTCTCCGGGATCGATGTGCACGTCCACCTCCTCGGCCTCCGGAAGTACCGCCACCGTGGCCGCCGAGGTGTGGATCCGCCCCTGGCTCTCGGTCTCCGGCACCCTCTGCACGCGGTGGACGCCGGATTCGAACCGGAGGCGTCCGAAGGCGCCTCGGCCGCGCACTTCCAGCACCGCTTCCTTCACGGCGCCGGGAATCCCCTCGGACAGCTCGATCAGGTCCGTGGACCATCCCATGCGCTCGGCGTAGCGCCGATACATGCGCAGCAGGTCCGCCGCGAACAGCCCCGCCTCGTCTCCGCCGGTGCCGGCACGGATCTCCACCACCGCGGGGCGGTCGTCCATGGGATCGCTGGGCAGCAGATGCTCCCGGACCGACTCGGTGAGCGCCGGCAGCTCGGCTTCCAGCGACGATACCTCGTCTTCGGCCAACCCACGCATCTCGGGATCGACAGCCTCGTCCAGGACCTCCCGGGCACCCTTCAGATCGTCGAGTACGGCCAGGAGCCGCTCGCCTTCGCGAACCGCCGGTTCCAGCGCGGCGCGCTCCTGCCCCACTTCCCGCAGGCGCTCCGGGTCGCGCAGCACCTCGGGATCGGCGAGCTTCTCCTCCAGCTCGGCGAAGCGCCGGGTCGCTTCGGCGAGGCGCTCCAGGAGTCGTGAATCCGGCTTCGTGCCGCTCACCGCGCGCGAATCCCTCCCCGCAGCGGCCCAGCGGCCGT
This sequence comes from uncultured Gemmatimonadales bacterium, assembly GCA_963809895.1. Classification (GTDB taxonomy): domain Bacteria; phylum Gemmatimonadota; class Gemmatimonadetes; order Longimicrobiales; family Gaopeijiaceae; genus Gaopeijia. Next base: position 1,655,052 of record CAWELD010000003.1, read on the forward strand.
GCGAGCGAATGCGGCCGGGAGTCCAAACCCGGCCGCGAGGATCACTTCTGGCTCTTGGCGTACTTGCGCTTGAAGCGCTCGACGCGGCCCGCGGTGTCCACCAGGCGCTGCTTGCCTGTGTAGAACGGGTGGCAGACCGAGCAGATCTCCACGTGGATCTCATCCCTCGTGGACATGGTCTCGATCCGGTTCCCGCACGCGCACACGATGGTGGCAGGCTTGTAGTCGGGATGGATGCCCTGCTTCATGGTCCGTCTCTCCGCTCCTCAATCGAAACGGGCCCGAGGCCACCACCTTCGGGGGCCGGGCCCGCCGGTCTCCCGGGCGGCCGCCCTGAGAGTCCCCGTATAGCCTGGAGAATATAGGGGGACGGCGGGGTGTGATCAACCGGATCGGAGCGAATGCTCCCTCCCGCCTCCGCGGCGTGCCAGGACGCCCCCGAGCGCCAGCACGAACCCGGCCAAGGTCGCCAGCGGCCCCACCAGGTCTCCCGTGCGCACGAAGAGGGTGGGCGACACCAGGCTCGTGACCCGGCCGCGGGCGACCCCGGGCAGGAAGGGAGGCATCAGAACGGTCTCGCGGCCGCCCGGATCGACGGTCGTGGTGAGGCCGTCGTTTCCGACCCGCAGAGCACCCGCACCGGTCTCCACGGATCGCAGGCGAAGGTGTGCCGGGTGCTGCCAGAACGCCGCCGTGCGCGACCAGCGAGACACCTCGCCGAGCCAAGCGTCGTTGGTGACGTTGAGCAGGGCCACCGCGCCCCGGGCCCGGAGCGAGCGGGCGGGCTCCGGGCCGGCGGACTCGATGCACACCAGGACCGCGAGGGTGTCTCCCCCGACGGGCAGCAGGGCCGGCCGGGTGCCGGCGACCAACCCGCCTCCACCCGTCGGGAACCACTCCACGCCGGGCACCAGTCGATGCTTGTCGGCTCTGGGCCAGGGCAGCTCGGGATCGGGCCCCACCAGGAAGACCGCGTTGGTGAGGCCCCGGGCCTCCAGCCCGTAGGCGCCCACGGCCAGCGGCACCCCCCATCGTCGGACCCGGTCGGACAACTGGGCGCGCAGGCTCCGGGCCCCGGGTCCGTCCAGGGGCACGGGCACCGCCGTCTCCGGGAGCACCACCAGGTCCACACCCGTCAAGGCGGTGTCGGGCAGCAACGCCGTGGCAGACTGCAGGGCGCGAAGCGCGCTCATGGGATCGGTGGCGCGCTTGACCTCCAGCGGAACCGCGGGCTGCACGGCGAGTGCGTCCAGCACCGGACGGGGGTCCAGGGTGGACAGTCGCGCCCGGCCGCCGATCCAGGCCATGACCACCGCCGCGGCGGCCAGCCCCGCGGGGCCCCAGCGACGTACCGCGCGCCCCTCCGGCGCCGCCGACAACCCCGAGGCGACGGCACCGTTCACGGCGGCGACGGCCAGGGCGACGCCGCGCTCTCCAACCCAGGCTGCGGCCTGCACCAGCGCCGGGATCCCGGCCAGGGGCACGGCGATGCCCATCCACGGAAAGTCCAGGGGACCCAGCGCCGAGCCTCGTATCCACTCTCCGGCGGTCCACGCCAGGGCCAGGGCGAGTGGCAGCGGAGTCCGGTCCGCCAACAGGCGGAGAAGCGCGCCGACTCCGGCGCCCAGCAACGCCAACAGGGCCACCTGACCGAGCCAGGCGGGGATCGTCCACAGACCGACCCGGGGCGCCAACCGCAGGACCCACAACAGGAGCAACCCCCAGTGGACCGCGAACAGGAGCGCCCCGGAGCGCGCGCACCGTCTCACCGAACCACGGGCGGAACCCGCGCCGGCCACGGCAGCGGCCCACGGTGCCAAGGCCACGAACACCAACAGGGGCACGGGCGACGGTGGCGCCGCCAGCGTCAGGAGAACGCCGGAGAGGATGGCGGTGCGGCCGAGGCGGGTCACGCCGCCGCCCGAACCTCCCGGGAGGAGGCCGCCGCCTCGGCGTCGGGGCGCCCGGTCCGTCCCAGACGCCCCAGAGTCCACGCCACCGCCTGGTTCAGGGGAAGCGCGAAGGCCACGATCTCGAGATTTCCCTGGTGAAAGCCGGGCAGCACCTTGAGCACCAGCCCCGCCGCCGACAGGACCGCGACGGCGCGCGCCACCGCGACGCCCCAGCGCGGCATGCGTCCCCGGACGACAAGCAGGGCCGCCGCCAGGCCCAGCGCCACATGCAGCGGACTCGCCTGGAAGAGGTTCTCGTTGGGCCGCCAGAAAACATGATCGGTCAGGTACGAGCCCAGCAGCACGGTGCCGGCGAATCCGGCGATCAGGCACCAGAGCGCGCACAGAGCGCCGGACAGCCTCCCAACCGCCCCGCTCCGGGGCGCGGCCAGCCCCAGGAGGGCCACCATGGCCGCGCCGACGAGTCCCAGAAGGAGGAACTGCACCACGTGGCTGCGTGGCTCACTGGGAACCGGCCCCCGGGTGCTGTCCAGGAGCTGGATCTCACGCCGCACCAACGGCCGCTCCACCCCGTCGGCGCCGGTGATCGTGGTCTCCGCCGCGAAGGCCCGGACCTTCATGGGAATGAACATCTCCTGCCAGGCGTCGATGGTCTCGTCGCCGGGCTCGCCGAGCACGATCTGGACGCCGGTGCGGGGCCAGGGATCACCGCGCAGCAGGCGCAGGGTGTGCCAGCGCCAGGTGGTCCCGGTGGGGACCGACGCCCACCGACGCTCGAGGGCCCCGCCCAGGACCGCGTCCAGCATGTCGCGCACGCGGGTCGAGCAGTTGTCCCGATAATAGTCGTAGCGGTAGTAGCGGTTCTCGGGCTGGGCGTTCAGCCGGATGAGCCGGTCCAACTCGGCTTCCTGGGACGGGGTCAGCTCCAGTTCCTGCGCCCATACCGGCCGATTGCGCTCTCGATACTCGGCCAGGGTGGCCTCCATGCTGAATCCGCCCATGGCGTACAGCATCTCCCCCCGGATCAACCGCGGGATGAACCCCTCCTGGCTGAACGAGAACAGCCCCCAGTTCCAGACCGCGTCCTCGCCGGTGCGCTCGTCGTGGATCCAGATGGCGTTGTGGCCGAAGCGCTCCCAGACGGCGTCGCCCGGGCCCATGGTCACCAGGTAGACGGTGAGAGGATCGTCCTGGGCGGCAACCGAGTCGCCGGGATCCTGCGCCGAGGCGCGGGCCGGCGCCGACCCCGCCAACGTCGCCAGCACCAGGAGCGCCGGCAACGGCCCCCGCACCCGGCGGGTGCTCAGAGCTCCACCTCCCGCCGTTCCTCGGACGACCGGTACACGGCTTCGATCACCGCCATCAGGTGTTCCTGCTCCTCGGGCAGATCGCCGTTCCCCTCGCCCTTGGCCGCCCGCAGAAAATGATCGATCTCACGGCGATAGGCGTTCATGTACGGGGCGCTGCCCGAGGGCAGCGGGGGCTGCTTGGGCGTGACCTCCATGGGCCGGCCGCCCAGTTGCTTGAACACCTCCAGGGGCGGGAGCGAGCCGGACCCGTCGGTACCGAGGACCCGCGCGTAGTGGCGGTCTTCCGACCCGAAGAAGCTCCAGCTCACCTCGACCGAGAGCGCGATCCCGTCGGCGGTCTCGGCGAGGAGGGTGGCTGCGTCCTCCACCTCGTACTCGTCGCGGGACAGCACCGCGCTCACGCGGCGCACCCGGGGACTGTCCAGGAGCCAGAGGGCCAGGTCCAGCGATTGGACGCCCAGGTCCATGAGGGCGCCCCCGCCGGCCTGCTCGGGCCGCTGTCGCCACGTGCCCCGGCGCAGGGGCACCTTGCGGTTCATCCACGCCACCCGGGCGGCGTAGGGCCGGCCCAGCTCCCCGCCGGCGACGAAGGCGCGCAGGGCCGAAACGTCGGGTCGGAAGCGATGGCTCATGCCGACCATGACCGTGCACTCCGACGCCCGCGCGGCGTCGAGCACTCGCCGGCATCCGGCGGAGCTGAGAGCAAGAGGCCGTTCCACCAGCACGTGCTTGCCCGCCTCCAGCGCCGCGACCGCCTGGGACTCGTGCAGGTGGTTCGGCGTGCAGATCAGGACGGCCTGGACCTCCTCGTCGGTGAGGAGCGCCTCGTCGCCCAGGACGCGATCCACCCCGAAGCGACGACCGATGGCGCCGGCCTTCGCCTCGTCGGCGTCGGAGACGGCGACGAGAACCACGTCGTCCCGCTCGGTGAGGAGCGGCAGATGCACGAGCTGACTCACCGCACCCGTTCCCGCCACTCCGACCCGGATCGGTCCCCCGTTGCTCATCGGTTGCGTGACTCCCCGGGCGCCGACGGCCCGAACATGAATTGGGCACCCATGCGGAATTCGCCGTACTGCAGGTCCCCCAGGATCTCGTAGCGCGCCACCCCGTACAGGCGGAACGCGTCGCTCATGGGATACTCGAGACCGGCGTGGAAGTTGAAGCCGGCGGTCACCGAGTCCAGGAGGTCCTCCACGAAGGTGCCGCGAATGAGCTCGCCGCTGCCGTTCTCCACGTGCGCCGCCACCCCGGCACCGAGGTAGGTCAGCAGGTTGAAGGGCACCGCCCACACCAGGTGACCGTCCAGCCCCAGCACCAGGTCCGACCACTCGATCTCGCCCAGGTCCACGGTTGCGGGAGGCGTGTCCGGTGGAAGCTCGCGGTTGACGAGCTCCTGCACGCGGTCCTCCAGCTTGCCGACCTCGCTGTCCTTCATGCGCGACGACCAGTAGCTGATGGTCGGCGTCAGCCGGAGCCCGGGACCGAGGTACCCGAGGTCCAGGCGCATCCCGTAGCTGGTGGTGGGCTCGACCCGGGTCGGAAAGATCCGCCCGATCTCCACGCCGATGCCACGGAACGCCAGGTTCTCGTAGTCGAAGTCCGCCAGGTCCTGCCCGGCGGCCGGCCTCGCCGCAACGGTCATGGCCAGGGCCGCCACCGCGGCCCACCGCACCCCCCATATCCGTCTCTTCACTCGTCCACCACCTTGCCGATGAGGTCGTATTCCAGGGCGTCGACGATCTCCACCCTCACCATGGCGCCCGCTTCGAGGCGGGCGTGCGGCAGGAGCTGCGTGCTGCCGTCCACGTCCAGAGCCTGGCCCACCGTGCGGCCGACGGCCGCGAAGTCCGGATCGTCGCCGTCGTCCATCATGCGATCCACCAGAACGTCGTGCACGCGTCCGACCTGGTCCAGGTTGCCATCGAAGGAGATCCCGCGCTGTACGTCGAGGAGCTCCTCCAGGCGTTCCCGCTTCAACGACTCGGGCAACTGCTCGTCCATCTCCGCCGCCAGGGTGCCCTCTTCGACGGAGTAGGTGAAGGCACCCACCCGATCGAATCGAATCTCCTGAAGGAGGTCCAGAAGCTCGGCGAAGTCCTCGTCGGTCTCCCCCGGGAACCCCACGATCACCGTCGTCCGCAGCGTCAGATCGGGAATGGCGTCGCGCAGCCAGGCCACCCGCTCACGGATGGTGGCGCGACGCTCGGGACGGCGCATGGCCGCCAGGATGCGGTCGCTGCCGTGCTGAAGCGGAACGTCCAGATAGGGCAGCAGACGGGGCCCCTCGCTGCGCGCCACCCCCTCCGCCATGAGCTCCACCAGCTCCGGGGTGATCCCCGACGGATACATGTAGAAGAGGCGGTACCAGTCCACCTCGGTCCCGGACAGGAGGGCGCGAAGCAGGTCCGGCAGCAGCGGCGCGCTCCGGTCCTTCCGGCGCAGGTCGCGGCCGTACCAGGTGGTGTCCTGCGAGATGACGTTGAGCTCCCGCACTCCCGCACGCCCCAGGCTGCGGGCTTCGGCCACCAGCTCCTCCAGAGGCACCGAGCGGTGCAGGCCCCGCATGAGGGGGATGGCGCAGAAGGCGCAGGTGTGGTCGCAGCCCTCGCTGATCTTGAGGAACGAGGAGTGCGGCGTCTCGCTGGTGAGGATGCGCAGCGGCCGCTCCATGACCGGGACCTGACCCGGCTCGGGGAGGAGGGCCCGGCGCCGCAGCTCGGGGACGAGGTCCGGCAGATCGGTGAGGCCCAGGAAGAGGTCCACCTCCGGGATCTCCCGGGCCAGGTCGTCCTTGTAGCGCTGCACCATGCATCCCACCGCCACCACCGCCCGCAGCTCTCCGCGAGCCTTGAGCTCGCAGGCCTCGAGGATGGTCTCGATGGACTGCTCCTTGGCGGCCTCGATGAACCCGCAGGTGTTCACGATGACCAGGTCGGCGCCCTCGAGCTCGCCCGAGACGCGCGCGCCGTGGCCCACCAGGGCGGCCATCATACGCTCGGAGTCGACGGTGTTCTTGTCGCAGCCCAGCGTGACCAGGCCGATGCGGGGCCCGTCGTACGCACCCGCGGCCTCGACGGAGTGGCTCGCCGGCCGCACGCCGGGATCCACGTCGGGACGCACCGGGGTGGCGGTCACCGGGAATACGGGTAGATCGCGTGTCTTCATGCCTTCGCGCCGGAGGGCGATTGCTGTGGCGGGTTCAGCCGCTGACGACGTGGACGCCGGCTGGAGGCGTGAAGGTGAAGTCGTCCGCGCTCAGGCCCGGATCCACCTTCACGTGGTTCAAGGTCACCCGTCGCACCGACCCGTTCTCTTCGCGCACCTCGATGCGGCGGATCAGCCTCGAGGCCGGATCGATCCACACGGTGGCGTCCTGGTAGCCGCGATCGCTCCGCGGCGTCAGGTGGACGCGGACGGTGGACATCCCGTCCACCGACTCCCTGCCCATGGCCTCCATGTCGTACTTCTCCGTGGGATTCTCCAGAAACTCGCGGTAGAAGTCCAGCCCGCCACGTGACGGATCCACGGGCAGGCGGATCACCTGATCGGGATTCATGCTCCGATAGTAGAGCCAGAAGTGGTCGCCGTCGGCCACCACCTGGTCCCCGTCGGGATCGGTGAAGTCCATGCGAAAGAGGTTGGGACGCATCTGGCAGAGACGGCCCCTGCTGCTCTTCTCTTCGTTCAGGAGCGGGATCTTCATCTCCTGCACGAAATCCGCGCACACTCCGCGGATCCCCGAAAAGCGCTCGGAGGCGGCGGCCAGGACCCGGGCGGGATCATCGGCACCGCCCTGTTGAGCATGCACGCCGGGAGCGGCGACGGCGCCCGCCAGGGCGACGGTCGCGAAGATGCGAAGGAGCATGATGACTTCCAGGGATTCCGGGACTCGAGGTGGTCCTGCCTTCCTACACGATCCCTCAGGCCCCGGGTCCGCAGATCTGATCCAGCTCGCTCATCCCCACCAGCACCTCCCGCGGCTTGGAACCGTCGGGTGGGCTCAGGATGCCGGCGTCGTGGAGCTGGTCCACGATCCGCGCCGCCCGGCCGTAGCCGATCTTGAGGCGACGCTGGAGGAGTGAGGTGGAGCCCTGCTGCTGCGAGATGCAGACCTCGGCGGCGGCGCGGAAGAGCTCGTCCCAGTCACCGGCGATCTCCTCGACGATGGAGGAGGCCTCGTCCATCTCGTGGCTGCGGAGCTCCTCGAGGATGTCCAGCTCCTCGCTCTCCAGGGCCGCGCGGCCTTCCTCGGCCACCCGCTCCGCCACCTGGGCACGGTACCAGCCCAGCAGCGCGTCGGTGTCCTCGGTGGAGATGAAGGCACCCTGGATGCGCACGGGCTCGCTCTGTCCCGGAGGCAGGAAGAGCATGTCCCCGTTCCCCAGGAGCGATTCGGCGCCGTTGGCATCCAGGATCGTGCGCGAGTCGGTCTTGGACGCCACCCGGAAGGCGATGCGCGTCGGGAAGTTGGCCTTGATCAGGCCGGTGATGACGTTCACCGAGGGCCGCTGCGTGGCCACGATCAGGTGGATCCCGATGGCGCGCGCCTTCTGGGCGAGTTGGGCCAGCGGCTTCTCCACCTCGCTCTGCACCTGCATCATGAGGTCGGCCAGCTCGTCCACCACCACGACGATGTAGGGCAGCGGACCGTCGTCGTAGATCCAGCGGTCCTCGTCGCCCTCCTCGCCCTCGGCCTCGACGCGCCGCAGGGTCACGCCCCTCTTGACGCGCTCGTTGAACTCGGCGATCGAGCGCACGCCGTTGGCGGACAGGAGCTGGTAGCGGCGCTCCATCTCCATGACCGCCCATTTGAGCACGCCGGCGGCGTCGGCCGGATCCGTGACCACCTGGTGCCGGAGATGGGGCAGGTCGGCGTAGGCCGACAGCTCCACCATCTTGGGATCGATCATGAGCAGCCGGAGCGTCTCCGGCGTGTGCCGGTAGACCAGGCTGGTGATGATCGTGTTCACGCACACCGACTTTCCCGAGCCGGTGGCGCCGGCGATGAGCACGTGGGGCATCTTGGCCAGGTCCGCCACGTAGGGGTGGCCCGTGAGGTCCTTGCCCAGGCCGATGGGCAGCTGGCCCCGCGCGTTGCGATACGGGCGCGCCTCCAGGATCTCCCGCAGGTAGACGGTCTCGGACTCGGGGTTGGGGATCTCCACGCCGACGGCGCCCTTGCCTGGAATCGGCGCCACGATGCGAATGCTCTGGGCCTTCATGGCCAGGGCCAGGTCGGCATCGAGGTTGGCGATCCGGTTCACCTTCACGCCCGGGGCCGGCACGACCTCGAACTGCGTGACCACGGGGCCCGTGGTGCGTCCGGCCAGCTCGCACTGGACGTTGAAGGTACGCAGCTTCTCCACCAGCACCTGCCCGAGCTCCTCGAGCTCCCGCTCCATGTGCGCCCGCTCCTCGCTGGCCTCCAGCGTGAGCAGATCCAGCGGCGGCAGCTCGCCACCGGCCAGGTCCCGGGGATCGGCGGGATCGGGCAGGTCGCCCTCGGCCGCCCGGCTCTTGCGAGGGGTCGGAGCCGGGGCGGGCTCGGGCGCCACGGGCGCCTCTTGCGATGCGTCCTCGTCCTCGCCGGACTCGGGACCGGTCCAGTGCTCCTCGGGGAGCACGCCCACGGACTGCGGCTCGGGCGCGGGCCGCTCGGCGTACCAGCTACGGACGCGTCCGAACCCCGAGCCCAGCGCCGCGAGCCCACGACTCAACAGGCTTCCACCGTGAGAGGCGCCCGCCACGGCGGTGCGCAGGGGATTCCACCCCAGGGTCACCACCAGGAGCGCCACCAGCAGCACCAGCGTCAGGAACAGGCCCCCGAGCCAGCCCAGCCCCTGCCGCAGCGGCTCTCCGAGGAACCGTCCCAGTCCGCCGGCCAGACCGGCCGTGGGCGCCGCCAGGTGCACGCCCACCGGCACGATCACCAGCAGGCCCGTGGCGAGCACGGCGAGGCGCGTGGTCCAGTCCTGCGAGAGCCAATCCCCGGAACGGAGGCCGGCCAGGCCGACGAGGATCGGGATCAGCGGCGCCCCGACCCCCACCCAGGCCCACAGGTACGCCTGCACGATGCCCCCCAGCACGCCCATGACGTTGCCGGACGGGAACCACGAGGCGATGCGTGCGGGAAGCCAGGCGACCGGAACCAGGGACACCAGCAGGAAGACCGCCAGTGCCAGGAGCGCCACCGCCAGCAGGTCGCGCTGCTGCTCCGGACTCAGCAGTCCGCTCGACCGTTTCTTGCGGGACTTCTTACGAGGCATCCGACGATCGGATCATGCGGTCGTCCATCTCCGGCACCACACGATACCGGTCCAGAGCCGCGCACCACTCCAGGTCGTCGGCCAGACCCGCATCGGCCAGCGCGCGGCCGGCTTCTGTGCCAGCCAGGAAGTCGCCGTCGACCTCGACCAGGTCGCACAGGAGCCGCGCGGCCCGAGCTCCGTCGTCGAGATCCAGGGCCTCGCCCCGGGCGGCCTCGATGCGGCGGGCGAGAATGCCCGCGCACACGGCGTCCTCCAGGGCGAAGCGCCCTTCCCTTCCCGCGCACAGCAGCGTGAGCCGCTCCTCGCCCGCCACCGCATCGGCGACGGCGGCCAGGTTCAGGAAGGCCGCCGCCACGACCCGGGGCGCGTCCACCGCCGCGAGGAAGGCCTGCGTCCCGTTGGTGGTGTTCATGACGAGCCGCTTGCCCTTCACCGCTTCGGCAGTGAACTCCGCGGGCGAGTTGCCCAGGTCGTAGCCTTCGATCTTGAGGCCGCGACGCTCGCCGCACAGCAGCAGCTCGTCGCGTCCCACCGACTGCACGAGGCGCATGGCCTCTTCGGTGGAGCCGGTGGGATAGATGGCCCGCGCACCGTTGGCCAGGGCCTCCACCATGGTGCTGGTGGCCCGCAGCACGTCGATGACGACGACCGTCGACGCCGACAGATCGCCCAGGGCGGCTTCGGGAACGCTGAAACGGACGTCGATCCTCATCCCTGGGCGTTCCCTCCACGGCGCTCGGCGAAGCGCTCGAGGAAGCTGGTATCCACACGTCCCGCCGCGAACTCCTCGTCCCTGACCACCTCGGCCAGGAAATCCACCGTGGTGTGGACGCCCTCGATCACGAGGTGGTTCAGCGCGTTGCGCGCCCGGGACAGCGCCTCGGCTCGCGTGTTGCCGCTGACGATGAGCTTGGCCAACAGCGAGTCGTAGAACGGGGGCACGCGGTACCCGCTGTAGATGTGCGTGTCGAGACGCACGCCGGGACCGCCCGGTGGGTGGAAGGTCACGATGGTGCCGGGCGACGGCGCGAAGTTGCGCTCGGGATCCTCGGCGTTGATGCGCAGCTCGATGGCGTGGCCGCGGAGCTGGACGTGCTCCGGAAAGGACATGGGCTCGCCGGCGGCGACCCGGATCTGCTCCTTCACCAGATCCAGTCCCGTGGTCACCTCGGTCACCGGGTGCTCGACCTGGATGCGGGTGTTCATCTCGATGAAGTAGAACGATCCGTCCTGATCCAGGAGGAACTCCACGGTTCCGGCGCCCACGTAGTCGATGGCGCTGGCGGCCTTGACCGCGGCATCGCCCATCCGCGCCCGCAACTCGGGAGTCAGGGCCGGCGAGGGCGCCTCCTCGATGAGCTTCTGATGGCGGCGCTGGACCGAGCAGTCACGCTCTCCCAGGTGCATGACGCGCCCGTGCTCGTCGCCGAAGACCTGGAATTCCACGTGGCGAGGGCGAACGATGCACCGCTCCAGGTAGACCCCGGGGTCGCCGAAGGCCGCCTGTGCCTCGTTCTGGGCGGCCTGCAGCAGCTTGGCGAAGCTGTCGGCGTCGGGGGCCACCCGCATGCCCTTTCCACCTCCGCCGGCCGACGCCTTGATCATGATGGGAAAGCCGATCTCCCTGGCGACCTCACGGGCCTCGTCGGGATCCGTGATGACGCCCTCCGAGCCCGGAACGGTGGGCACACCCACCTCCATCATGGTGCGTCGGGCGGTGGCCTTGTCGCCCATGGCGCGGATCTGGTCTGGCGTGGGACCGATGAAGACCAGGTCCGAACGGGCGCAGATCTCGCTGAACTCCGCGTTCTCCGCCAGGAAGCCGTATCCCGGATGGATGGCCTCGGCGCCCGTCACCTCGGCGGCGGCGATGATGCGCGGAATGTTCAGGTAGCTCTCGCGACTCTGCGGGGGTCCGATGCACACGTCTTCGTCGGCGAAGCGCACGTGCAGGGACTCCCGGTCGGCCTCGGAGTACACGGCAACGGTCTGCACGCCCAGCTCGTGGCACGCGCGAATGATGCGCAGGGCAATCTCGCCCCGATTGGCAATCAGGACCTTCTTGAACAAGGTCGCCTCTCTCCTCGTGAGAGCGCGCCCGACACCCTGGCGGGGGTCGAGCGCGGGCTCTGAACTGCAGCTCGGGATGTCATGGGGTCGGAGGGCCCGCCCGGGAGGCGACCTCCGCCCTCGAGGGGCCCGTCAGGAGGGCTCGATACGGAACAACACCTGACCGAACTCCACCGGCTCCGCGTTGTCCACGCAGATCTCGGCGACGGTGCCCGCCACCTCGGCCTCGAGCTCGTTCATGAGCTTCATGGCCTCGATGATACACAGTGTGTCGCCCTTACCCACCTTCTGACCCACGTCGACGTAGGACGGCGCGTCCGGGGCCGGGGCCCGGTAGAAGGTCCCCACCATGGGTGAGGCCACGTCCACCAGCGACGACGAAGCCTCCGCCTCGGCAGCGGCCTCGGCCTCCGCGGAGGCACCTTCCGCCTTCACGTCCGCCGCGGGTGCGCCCGGGGCAGCCGTCGGAGCCGGCGCGGCCACGGCGGGAGCGTGGGAGACCGTGGTCTGCGGAGGCGTCTTCGCCAGTCGCACTCGCGTGCCCCCTCGCTCGATCTCGATGGAGTCGAGGCTGCTCTCGTCGATGGCCTTGATCAGGCGCTCGAGAAACTCGAGGTCGATCATGCGGTCACCCGCGTCAGGTACTTGTCCTCGGTGCGGTCTACCTTGATCACGTCACCTCGCTCGATGAAGAGGGGAACCTGGACCACGGCACCGGTCTCCAGCTTGGCCGGCTTGGTGCCGCCCTGGGCGGTATCACCCCGCACCCCTGGATCGGTCTCCACCACCTCGAGCTCGACGAACTGGGGTAGATCCACCGAGATGACCTTCCCGTCGTGCGAGAGGCCCTCACACTCCATGTTCTCCTTCAGGTAGTGGAGTTGCTCCTCACCGATGACGTCCCCCGCCAGGGGGATCATCTCGAAGGTGTTCGCGTCCATGAAGTAGTAGAGCTGCCCGTCGGTGTAGCTGTAGTTCACCGGCCGTCGCTCGAGGCGGACGTCGGTGACCTTCTCACCGGAGCGGTAGGTGCGGTCGACGACGGCACCGGTCAGAACGTTCTTCAGCTTCGTGCGTACGAAGGCGCCGCCCTTTCCGGGCTTCACGTGCTGGAAATAGGTGATGGTCCACAGATCGCCATCGATATCGAGGACCATGCCGTTGCGGAAGTCGGCCGTGCTCGCCATAGGGAAGGTCTTGTCAGTCTCGTTTCGCAGTCTCGATGTGGGCTACCAGGCCCCGGAGCCCCAGAAGATAGCTGTCAGGCCCGAATCCATAAACCACACCCAGGGCGAGAGGCGCCAGAAAGGAGCGGTGACGGAAGGGCTCCCGGGCGGCGGTATTGGACAGGTGGACCTCCACGAAGGGCCGCTCCACGGCCGCAAGCGCATCACGGAGCGCCACCGAGGTGTGCGTGAGTGCCGCCGGATTCACCAGAAACCCGTCCACTCGCCCCGCGGCGTCTTCCACGAAGTCGAGGATCTCTCCCTCGTGGTTCGACTGGAACACCTCCAACTCCGCCCCCAGGGTCGCCGCCGCCTCCCGTAGCGCGCCGTCGATCTCGGCCAGCGTGGTCGTGCCGTAGACCTGGGGCTCACGCCGTCCCAGGAGGCGCAGATTGGGGCCGTGGATGACGGCGATCCTCACGCGTCTTCCCTCCCGTGCCCGTCACCGTCTCCGGACCTCCTCCAGGACAGCAGTCCCTGGAGATAGTCCTCGGCCGACGCCTCCGCGGCGGCGGCGGGGTGGTCCTCTGGCGGCGGCGCCGCCGATCGCGCCTTCGCCGGCTCCTCGGACGTCGCTCCTCCCTCACTCCCGATCCGGACCAGGAGCTCCTCCAGGTGGCGCTGGAGCTCCGTGTCGCCGGGACGGCGTTGCAAGAGGTGGCGATAGACCTCCAACGCCCGATCGTGGAAGCCCTGACGTTCCAGGAGCTCGGCCATGGTCCGGGTGAAGTGCACGTCTCCGGTGTCCTCGGCCCCGGCGGCCCCGGTGTCGGTCGCAACCGCGGCGGCGGCGTCCGGGTCGTGCGCGTGCTCGTGGGGAGCGAGCTCGTCGGGGGCCAGCTCCCGGATGTCCACCACGTCCGCGTCGTGCCCGTCGTCCGGGACGCCCGCGTCGGCCCCGACCGTCTCGGCCGGAAGCCCCTCGTGGTCGACGAGCGCCCCGGCGTCGGTCGAGCGCGCCAGAGCCCCCTCGGGCGCCAACGCCGAGATCTCAACGATCACTCCCCGTCCGTCCGGATCCCCCAGCACCCCGTCCACCGGGTCCGGAGCCAACGCCCGGATGTCAACCACGTCGGATTCCGCGACCGCCATCATGGCTTCGTCGGTCTCCGGACTCGGCGGCGGGAACGAGGGCAGCTCGATCCCGCCGGCGTCGTCGTCCTCCGCCGGTGGACCCCTGCCCTCTTCCCATTCCAGGAGGGGATCCAGCTCCACGGCGCGCAGGACCAGCTCCCGACCCGCGGGCACGCTGCCCGCCCGGGCGAGCATCTGCCCGAGCCCGTGCAGGGCCCGCGCATTCTCCGGGTCCAGCTCCAGGACGCGCCGGTAGGCGGCCTCGGCCGCCGCCAGATCACCGCGATCGCGGTGGAGCCAGGCCGAGACGACGTGTCCCGAGGTGAACTCGGGGAGGCGGTCGAGTCCGTCGCGCAGCAGCTCCAGGGCTTCGCTCAACTCACCGGCGCGCCGGCAGGCGTCGGCGAGGGGGACGAAGGCACGGCCGTCCGGGTCCCTCTCCGACCAGAAAAGGGACCTGAGCTCTCTGATCTCCTGCTCCAGCCCTGGGGTCACCGGTCTCGTCCAGCCTCGAGAAGCGTCCGTGGTGCGCCGCCGAATGCGTGATACGGCGCGGAACGGCCAAGATACGCGGCCGTCGGAAAGAGTGTCAACGCGGAACCCGGACCCCGGGCAGTGGCGTAACAGGCTGTACTCGAACCGGGTAGGGGAGCGCTCTGGTCGGGTTGAGCCCCCCGCGGGCCGGGTTTAGCTTTCGAGATTGCCGTTCCGCCGGGAACGGCCCCGGTACCCCCGGGCCCGAGTCGTGAGTTCAGGATCGAGCAGGCCGAGGAGCCGCCACGCCTATGATGCGTCAGATGCGGGAGAACACGAAGTGGATCATGCTGGCGACGGCGCTGGCCTTCGTGGGTCTCATGGTATTCCAGTGGGGCATGGACATCACCGGGCGCAGCGCGGGAGGTGTCGGCGAGATCGGCCAGGTCAACGGAGAACCCGTTCTGCTGGACGACTACCAGGCCGCGCTCCGGAACCTCACGGACCAGGCGCAGAACTCCCAGCAGGAGCCCCTCACCTCCCAGCAGCTCAGCGAACTCGAGGATCAGGCCTGGGACCAGACGGTCAACCAGATCCTGATTCGGCAGGAGCTCGACCGCCGCGGCATCCAGGTGACCGACGACGAGATCCGCCAGGCGGCTCGCTACAGCCCACCGCCGGCGCTGGCGCAGAACGCCGCCTTCATGACCGCCGGACAGTTCGACTTCCAGAAGTACCAGACCTTCCTGGCCCAGCAGGCCGACGATCAGTTCCTTCTGAGCCTCGAAGCCTACTACCGGGACATCATCCCCCGGAGCAAGCTTCTGCGTCAGGTCTCGTCGGGGATCTATCTCACGGACCAACTCCTCTGGCAGCGCTGGACCGACCAGAACGAGACCGTGGAGATCCGCTACATCCCCTTGAATCCCAGCCAGCGGATCCCCGACGACAGCATCCAGATCAGCGACAGCGAGATCCAGGCGTACTACGACGAGCACCAGGACGACTTCGAGCAGCCCGCTCGCGCGCAGGTGAAGGTCGCGGTCATCAGCAAGATCCCCACGGCGGCGGATTCCGCCGCCTCGCTGGAGCACGCCGACGAGCTCGCCGCAGAGCTCCAGGACGGAGCCGACTTCGCCGACGTCGCCGAGCGCGAGACCGGGAACCGGCAAAGCGCCGATCTGGGTGTGCTCACCAAGGGCCAGACCGGCGTGCCGGTCTTCGATTCCGTGCTGTTCGCCGCTCCGGTGGGGCGTGTGGTCGGTCCGGTGCGGTCTCCGGTGGGATACCACATTCTCCGGGTGGACGAGCGCTGGGGGCAGGACAGCGCCAGCGCACACCACGTGTTGGTCCCCATCGAGCGGACCGATTCATCCGAGCTTGCCCTCCTCACCATGGCGGATTCCCTGGAAGAGCTGGGAACCGCCATGACGCTCGAGGAAGCCGCCTCGCAGCTGGGCCTCGAGGTGCAGGACGCCAACCTCACGGCGAGCTTTCCGGTGGTGTCCGGGGCCGGCCAGATCGGCGAAGGCGCCGACTGGGCTCTGGAGGAGGCCGCTCCCGGCGACGTGAGCCCGGTCTTCGAGAACTCGCAGGCCTTCTATTCGGTGGAGCTCGTGTCCCGCACGCCCGGCGGCGTGTTGCCGCTGGAGAACGCCCGCGCGTCGATCCGGCAGATCCTGGGCTTCCAGAAGAAGCTGGCCAGGGTCGAGACCGAGGGTGAGGCTCTGGTGCAGAAGATCCGCTCCGGTGCCGGACTCCCCAATACGGCCGCCGAGGCCGGACTCGAGGTGCGGAGCGCCGGGCCCTTCGCCCGCAACGACTTCGTCGCCGGGATCGGACGCTACAACGCGGCCGTCGGCGCGGCGTTCGGGCTACAACAGCCCGGAGAGGTCTCCGACGTGGTGACCACGCCGGACAATGCCTTCATCATCGAGCTGGTGGCGCGCAATCCCGCCGACAGCGCGCAGTGGCTCGAGCAGAAGGACGCGCAGCGGACCCAGGTGCAGAACCTTCTCCAGCAGCAGTATCTGCAGGAATGGCTGGAGAGCCTGAGGAACTCGGCCACGGTGGTGGACCGCCGCGACGAGGTCCTGCGTCCGGCCGACGAGTCCCAGCCGCTCCAGCAGCCCACGGGCCGCTTCGGGCGCTGACCCGTCGGCTCGACCAGGACAACGACCGAAGAGGGCGTCCGCCGAAACCCACGGCGGACGCCCTCTTCGCGTTATCCACGCTCCGAAACCCCATTCCAGAGAAGGCTGGAGCTTGCACCTCCCCCGGGAGCGGTGGGATTCACCGCTCCGGGAGAGTCCCCTACGATGTCAGGGAGTGGTGCTCAGGGCTGGCCGGAAAGCCGTCGTGGCTCCCCGTCGCCCCCTTCACTTCCTCCCGACTGCTCAGCGGGATCCTGCTGTCCCTGGCGATGCTGGCCAACCACGCCCGGATCCCGCCGCCCTTCATCGAGCCGGCGCCGGTCCTCGGGTGCGTTGATCTCGTTCTCGATCTCCCTGATGGAGCTCTTGAACTCCCGGATGCCCTTTCCGAGCGACGATCCGATCTCCGGCAGGCGCTTCGCGCCGAACAGGAGCAGTACCACGAGGAAGATCAGGAGGATCTCCCAGACTCCCAGGCCACCAAAGCCCATTTCTCTACTCTCCTCGCCCCGCCGGAGTACGCCACCCTGGCGTGCCTCTCCGGCGCGAGCCGTCAGACGGGTCCACGAGGGATCCCGTGCGCTACAAAAGTCAGATCCAGGATCGGGCCACGAAGGCCACGACGAAGACCCCGAGTAAGGTCAGTACATTCAGATACACCGAAACCGGCCCGAGGGTGAACGACACCGCCACGAGGTCCATGGCGAACGGACCCGCCGAGGCCGACACGGAGGTCGTCAGGAAGGTCCGGGCTGCGCTGTCCGGCAGGAACATCTCGGACAGCCGGGTGAGCAACCCACCGAGAAAGAACCCCAGGATCAGGGTCCAGATCAAGCGGGTGACACTCAGTCGGCGATTCTCGGCCAGCATTTCAGAGGCTCCACGTCTCGGTTCCAGTCACGGGAGCCTCACCGGCTCCGCCGGGTGGCGTAGGCCACCGCGGCTTGCAGGGCATCCCTTGCCGGACCCGTGTCCAGCGCGTCGAGGGCGGCCTCGGCCTTGTCCGCGTATTCCTGCGCACGCGCTCGCGCGTAGTCGAGCCCACCGCATTCCCCGACCAGCTCCACGACCCGGGCGATCTCCTCGTCACCGGGTTCCACGAGCGTGAAGAAGCTGCGGATCTCGTCCAACTCCGCCGCCGACGCGCGTGCCATGGCCCCCACGAGCGGGAGCGTCACCTTCCGTTCCCGCAGGTCGTGCCCGGACGGCTTCCCCGTGACCTCTTCCGACCCCGTGTAGTCCAGGAGGTCGTCGGCAATCTGGAACGCCATCCCCAGATTGTGGCCGAAGCGTGACAGCGGCTCCCGGACGCTGGTGTCACCCACCAGGGCCCCGAGCTCGCACGCCGCGCTCATGAGCGAGGCGGTCTTGGCCGCGATCAGGCGGTAGTAGTCGTCTTCGGAGAAGTCCAGCGCATCATAGGACGTGAGCTGCCGCATCTCCCCCACGCTCATCTCGTTCGCCGCCCTGGCCATGACCTGAACCGCGTCCAGGATTCCCACGCGGGCGAGCTCGGTCACCGCACGGGAATACAGGTAGTCCCCCATGATGATGGCGACCTGGTGCGTCCACAGCGCGTTTACGGTGGGCTGTCCCCTGCGGAGAACCGAGTGATCCACGGCGTCGTCGTGCACCAACGTCGCCAGATGAACCAACTCCACCACGGCCGCGAGGGTGACCGCGCGGTCGTCGGCGTGATCGCCCACGCGATTGGCCAGCAGCAGGAGCGTCGGCCGGAAGAGCTTTCCGCGCACCAGAAGGAGGTAGTCGTTCACCTCGTCGATGCGCCCGAAATCCGACTCGACGATACGCCGGATCTCACCGATGACCCGGTCGAGATCCTCCGCGACGGGATCCTGGATCGCCTCCAGTGGTGGGGGCGCGTGTCCGAGCGCGGGGCTCGCCACCGGATCCATGGAGTCAGGCCCCTCCACTAGCAGGTGCCGCATGAGGATGAGAGCGCCGAGGCGTAACGACCCGCATCAGCGCAGCGCACGGAGTCGCTCCGTGACATCGGCGAAGTTGATGTCCAGGGAGAAGACCCTGTCGTAGAACTCCACGGCCTGGGCCGTGTTCCCCTGCTCCTCATAGGCGCGACCGAGGAAGTAGTAGATGCCCAGGAGCTCGTCTTCGACCTCCCACGGGGCGTCGAGCGCACGAGTCAGCACCCGGACGGCCGCCGCGGGGGTGCCCTTGTCCAGGAACGCCTGTCCCAGGGCTTCATAGGTCGCGAGGTGGTCCGCCGACGCCCGCAGCGCTTTCTGAAACTGCTGGATGGCCTCGTCCAGGAGACCCATCTCCTTGTAGGCCGTCCCCAGATCGTGATGGGCCTTCACATCAGACGCGTCCACGTTCGCCGCGACCTTGGCCTTGAACTGATCGAGCATCTTGGCGAAGTCGGCGTCCTCGTCTCCCGACGGCTCCTCGTAGGCCACCACGAAGCGCGTGGTCTTCTCGGCGTCCTCGCCGAGAATGAGCGCGCCGAGGTCCACATAGTCCTCCGACGAGGCCACCTCCGGCGCCGGGGCAGCCTCGACGCCCATGCGATCCAGCGCCGCCAGGGCATCGCGATGCTCGGGCTCCAGGGCGACGACCTGCTGATAGACGCTCCGCGCTCGCTCCTCCTGCCCGGTCTGCTCCAGCGCCGATGCCAGCTCCATGTACGCGCGCGCCAGCTCGGCTTCGTCACCCTTGCGGAAGGCGAGCTCCACGGACCGCTGTGCGCTCTCCACCGGATCGGCCGCCGCGTCCGCGTCGGCCTCATCGGCCTCCGCCACCTCGTGGCGGGCCTCGGGACCCGCGCCCGCCACGGGGAGGGCTTCTGCCACCTCGTCGTCGACCAGGGACTCCTCGTAGGCGTCCTCGAGAGCGCTGCGCACTTCCATCGAAGTCACTTGGGCCCCTTCCTCTCCCCGCGGAGCCACCTCGGCTTCTTCCATCTCGTCCTGGGATTCCGCCAGCTCCTCGGTGCCTTCGAGCAGGGGGAGCGACCGAGGACCCTCGACGTCGTCGTCGTCCGCTTCCTCGTCGTCGTCGAAGGTCATGAAGGGCAGCGGGATCGCGTCCTCGCCCTGGCCCTCGTCTCCGTCGTCGTACCCGTGGGCCGCGGGCGCCGAAAACTCCTCCGGTTCCGCCGCAGTCGTGCCAGCGTCGACCTCGGCTGCCTCGTCCGCCTCTTCGTCGGGAGCCAGGGCGATCTCGAAGTCCTCCAGCGACGGGCCCTCGTCGGCGTCCGCCCGAGACGGCGGCGGAGCCGGACCCAGCGCGTCCAGGTCTCCCAGGAGGTCGTCCTCGTTTCCGGCGAGCGCCGTGCTCTCGAGCCCCGGGGCGGACCCGGCCGTGGCAAGGGCGTCCAGGTCCACGGATTCGTCGATGGCCTTGAGGCGCTCTCCCACCTCTCGAGCCTGCTCCGTCTCTCCGGCGCGCATGAGCGTGCCGTATGCCAGGCCGAGTTGGTGCACGGCCTTGTCCGGCTGATCGTGCTGCTCGTATTGGCTGGCGATGGAGAGGCGGATCTCGGCGTCTTCCGGCACCAGGTCGGCGAACTCCACCAGGGCACGGAGCGCCTCGTCCAGATCGCCGGCGGACGTCATGAATTCGGCGTAGCGCAGGAAGTTCTCACGGGCGTCGACCACGAAGCCCTGGCGGGCGCGGATCAATCCCATGCGCAGGAAGACCCGGTGCCGCTCCGGCGCGTTCCGGATGATCTTCTTGCAAACCGCGATGGCGTTGTTGGGAAGATCGGCTTCCTCGTAGAGATCCACCGCGGTCTCGTAGTGCTCCACGGCGGCGTCCATCTGACCGACCCTGGTGAAGAGGTCGCCCACCCGGTTGTACAGGGTGATGTCGGGCCGATCTTCCTCTTCCAGCTTTCTGATGGCCCGGCCGTATAGCTCGAGCGCTTTGCGCCATTCCTCGGCCTGCTCGTGCTGGCGGGCCTTGTCCTTTAGCGCTTCAATGGTGGCTGTCATCCGTCGTCGCCAGAACCGGCCTGGGTGAGGGTCCCCCGCCCCAGTCGCGCCGCGGCCGCCCTCACGGACGGTGGCACGACGTCACCCGCCGACTCGTGCCAGGCGAGCACCTCGTCGAGATCCCGCGCCATGCGGGATCCCAGGTGCTCCACCAGACGGGTCGGGAGGAAGCGGGATGGATCCGCGTCGAAGAGACCTAATCTGCGGACCGCGGCTTCGAACACAAGTGGCCCGGGGATCATTCCCACGACTTCGGTCCCCAGGATTCGCCCGCCCGCGGCACGCACCGCCGCCTCCACCGCCTCGAAGACGGCCAAGGGAGAGCGATGCTCCACGTCTTCCAGGTTCATGGACACCTGTTGGACGCCGGCCCGCTCCAGCGTGAGGGCGAGCACCCGCAGCCCCGGGAATCCGCCCCCGGTCTCCCGGAGCTTCGACGCGAGCGCCCGGAGGGCCTCCAGGGGCACGCCCTCCACCTGGATGTTCCACGCCAACAGAAGCGGGCGAGCTCCCACGCAAACGGCTCCCGCCGTGGGATGGGCGCCGCTGCGGCCCCCGTCCAGATCCGGACGGCGGTCCTCCGGGAAGGCCGGCACCAGCGTCTCGAATCCTCCGCGGCGGATCTCCGCCAGCGTCCGGCCAGGTGGGCTGGAGGCGGCGCCGTAGAAGAACACGGGCATGCCCCGGTCGGCCAGCCGTCGACCCACACGCCGAGCGCTGGCCACCGCGTCGGGCATCTCCAGGCCGTACAGGGGCACGAACGGAAGCACGTCCACGGCGCCGATCCTGGGGTGGATCCCCTGGTGCGTGCGGAGGTCGACCCGCTCGAGCGCCACCTCCGCCACCGCCACGGCCGCGGCCTCCACCGAGGCGGGATCCCCGACCCAGGTCACCACGCTCCGGTGATGGTCGGGATCCCGCGAGCCGTCCAGGACATCCACACCATGGCGCCGGGCCGCGTCGATGACAGCGTCCAGGAACGCGGGATCGCGGCCCTCGCTGAAGTTCGGGACCGCTTCGAGGACGGGTACCATGCTTCAACAGTATCCCTTGCGGGTGCCGGTCGCCAAGACGAACGCCCCGGACCTCGACCATCGAAGTCCGGGGCGCGACGTCCGACTCGTCGGCGCGAACTCAGCGAATGGAGATGCTGCCGGGCGCCCTCGGCGCCAGGTTCGGGTTACCGGGCTGCAGCTGATAGGCCCAGTCGAAGATGACCAGGGGATCCCCGTTCTGGTCGAAGCCCAGGATCTGGATCCGAAGCGTCGCGTAGTGGGACTGCCCGTCGTCACCCGGCACCCGCAAGACGTAGGTGGTCTCCTGCAGCAGCTCCAGGTCGGCCACGACGTATCCCGTCGTCGGGGCGACGTCCAACGAGGTGCAGGAAGCGTCAGCGGCTGGACCGCACTTCAACGACGTGGTGGCATACCCGTCGGGATAGACCTGGACGCCAGGTCCCGGCACCAGCCACCATCCGGACTGATCGGTCTCCAGCCGGAAGTGTCGAGCCGGATCGTCGCCGTCCACCAGCGGATCCTCGTTCTCCGTCTCGCGGAATACGAACCCCGACAGGCTGGGCTGTGCGAAGTAATCCCAGACCACGTCTCCGTGGAAGTCGGGACGAGGCGTGCCCTCCGCCGCCGAGCTTCCGGAGCTCTCGTGGCCCTGATCGTCCACCGAGGTCACGAAATACGTGTAGGTGAGGCCATTTTCCGCCAGCAGGTCCAGGAATCCCTCGGAGTCCGTCTCACCGAGCAGATACGACGAGCCCTGGTAGCTCAGGTAGACGCGGTAGAAGGAGAAGTCGTCGGCCGACCGGGCGTTGGCCGCCCAGCGCACGTAGTTGGCGTGATCCAGCGCCACGACCCCGATGCCCGAGGGCACGGGGGGCGGCACCGGCTGCGGCACGTCGACGCGGATGGCCTCCGACGTGGGCGTCTCGACGCCGGCGTCGTCCACGGCGGCCACGTAGTAGTCGTAGCTGCGGCCGGGCTGGATGTTGGTATCGCGATAGGAACACACCCCGCCGCTGCAGCTCGTGACCTCGGCCACGAGGAAGTAGTCCGAATCCGTCGATCGCTTGGCGTAGACCAGAAAGCTCTCGCCGGCCCAGGCGGGCCCGAGCTCCCAGCTCACGTACACCGCCCCGGCGTAGTAGTAGGCGTCCAGGGCACGGGGCGCGTCGGGCGCTCCTCCCGGGACCACCACCGCGTCGGTGGTGTCGCATCCGCCGGCGGCCAGCGCGAACCCGGCCGCCACACCCATCATCCAGCGCTTCATGAGAGTCTCCTGACGTGGTACGTCGACGACCGTGCTGATCGCAGGGGACGTACCACGAACGTATGTACCTGCAGTTCTTACGGTTACGAGTTCTGACCAAACCAGATATGTCCTCTCGAGGTGACAGGTCCGGCGTCACACTGTCGCATTCCAGACGACAGCGCGGGCCCGCCCCGGACAGGGACGGGCCCGCACCTGATCCACCGACGCCGATGCCCGACGCGGGCTCAGCCGCCGTCGCGCAGCGTGCGAACCGCCTCGGTGAGGCGAGGCACGACCTCGAAGAGATCGCCCACGATGCCGTAGTCGGCGACGTTGAAGATGGGGGCGTCGGGGTCCTTGTTCACCGCCACGATGGTCCCCGAGGTTCGCATGCCCGCCAGGTGCTGGATGGCTCCCGAGATGCCCACCGCGAAGTAGAGCTTGGGAGAGACCGTCTTGCCCGTTTGACCCACCTGCTCGCCGTGGGGGCGCCAGCCGGCGTCCACGACGGCCCGGGACGCACCCAGCGCCGCCACGTCCGAACCCAGTGCGTCGCGCAGCTCCTCGAGAAGCGTCCAGTTCTCCGGGTCCTTCATGCCGCGGCCACCGGCCACGACCACCGAGGCCTCCGCCACGTCCAGGTCACCGCCCCCGGCCGCCTGGAACTCCAGGACCCGGGTCCCCCAGGCGTCACGATCCACCGCGGGCTCGTAGCTCTCGACGGCGCCGGCACCCTCCGACTCCCGGGGCGGGAACACGTTGGGCCGGAGGGACAGGACGGCAGGGACCGCCTCGAACCGGATCCGGGCGAAGGCCTTCCCGGCGTAGATCGGCCGCAACGCCGACAACGCGCCGCCGTCGGCGCTCACCTCCGTGACGTCACCGGCCAGCGGGACGTCCAGGAGCGCCGCCACCCGGGGCGCCAGGTCCTTCCCCAGCGACGTCGCGGAAAAGAGCACCGCGCCGTAGTCACCCGACCGTACCGCCTCGGCCACCACACCGGCGTAGCCTTCGCCGTTGTATCCGGCCAGGGCCGGGTGCTCCGCGACCCGGACCCGGGCGGCGCCGAAGCGGCCCAGATCGCCGGCGCCGCCGGCGAGCCCGGGACCACCCACGGCCAGGGCGTGAACCTCTCCACCCAGGTCCGCCGCGAGCCGTGCAGCGGTGGATATCACTTCGTGGGCCACCCCGCGGACGGCCCCGTCTCTCTGCTCAACGAAGGCGAGAATGTCGCCCATGTCTGCCTCCTCGCTCACAGGACCTTGGCTTCTTCGCGAAGGAGCCGGACCAGCTCCGGCACCGCGTCGGGACCCTCGCCCACCACCCTGCCCGCCGGTCGCTCGGGCGGTGGCTCCAGACCCTCCACCACCAGACGCGGCTCGAAGATCTGGGCGTCCTTCTCTTCCAGCGGCTTCCGCTTCGCCGCCATGATCCCCTTGAGAGAGGCGTAGCGCGGCTCGAACTCCCCCTTGGTCACGGTCACCACGGCGGGCAGCCGAGCTTCCACGATCTCGGTACCTCCCTCCACCTCTCGATGGCAGACCACGGCGCCATCGTGGAGCTCGAAGCTCCCGACGGCCGTGACGCAGGGGCGGCCCATGAGCGTCGCCACCATGGGCCCCACCTGTTGGGCGTCGTCGTCCGCGGCCTTGACCCCGAAGAGGATGAGGGGGGCGTCGTGGCTCTCGAGCTCGGCGGCCAGCGCGCGGGCGGTCGCGAGCCCGTCCATGGTCACGTCACCCTTGAGGAGCGTGGCGCGATCGGCGCCCATGGCCAGGGTGGAGCGGAGCTGCTCGGCAGCAGCAGCGTCTCCCATGGTGACGACCGCCACCTCGCCCTCCCCCGCCGCCTCCTTCGTCCTGAGCGCGCCCTCGACGGCGAACTCGTCGTAGGGGCTCACGATGTACTTGACCCCGCTGGGGTCGATGGAGGTGCCGTCGCCGGCGATGCGCACCCGCGTCTCGGTGTCGGGTGTCCGCTTGATGCAGACGGTGATGTTCACGTTCGACTCCAGACCTGTTCGGGAATGGAAGGAGGGTCGGCCAAATCTACCCCCGCCTCCGGAGGGTCTCAACCGGCCGGGAGCCGCCTGGGGCGCTGGCAGGTCGCTGAAGAAGGGGAGCGACCTGCTACAGCATCGCTCCCACCACCAGGAAGGCCAGTGTGGCGAAGGCACCGCCGACCAGGGCGTAGGGCAACTGCGTGCGCACGTGGTCGATGTGGTCGGTGGCCGCGGCCATGGAGGCGATGATGGTGGTGTCGCTGATGGGCGAGCAGTGGTCGCCGAAGATGCCCCCGGACAGCGACGCGGCCACGAACGGCGCCAGCGGGAGCCCCAGGGCTTCGGCGGCCGGCACGGCGATGGGGAGCATGATGCCGAACGTGCCCCAGCTCGTGCCGGTGGAGAAGGCGATGGCCGAGGCCACGAGGAAGACGAGAGGCAGGAAGATCACGGGCGGGAGCACGCCCGCCGTCACCTGTGCGACGTAGGGACCCGTCCCCAGCTCCGAAGCCACGTCCTTGAGAGCCAGGGCCAGCAGGAGGATCAAGGCCAGCGGCACCAGTCCGCCGGCCCCCTTCAGCGCCGTCCGCACCAGCCCGTCCACCGAGTGCCCCTTTCGGCCCAGCAGCAGCGCCCAGCTCGTGGCCAGACCCACCATGACCGCCCACAGCACCGACGTGCTTCCATCCCCCTCCGTGAGGACACCGTGACCGGTGATGAGCAGGCCGACGGGCATGAACGCCACCATCGCCGCGATGGGGAGAATCATGTTGCGCGCGCGCGGCTCCACGCCTTCCGCCAGCTTCGGCGACAACACCTCCTCGTCGATGAGGGGGGTGGCGTCGGGCCACAGCATCCGTCCTTCGCGTGTACGAGCCTCGGCCTTGCGCATGGGTCCGAGATCCCATCCGAAGAGGATGGTGGCCAGGGCCAGGAGGACCGCCGCGATGGCGTAGAAGTTCAGGAACACGGCCTCCAGGAAGACCTTCAGCGGGTCGGCCACGCCGAGTCCCGAAAGGATGCCGAGGTTGTAGGCGCCCCAGGCGTTCAACGGAATCAGGATGCAGATGGGCGCCGAGGTCGAGTCGATGATGTAGGCGAGCTTCTCGCGCGAGACCCGGTGCCGATCCACCAGGGGACGGGCCACGGACCCGGCCACGAGCACGGTGATGTTCGACTCGATGAAGATCACCACCCCCACCGCCCACGCCAGCAGCTGCGCGCCCCGGCCCGTCCGCACCCAGTTGCGCTCCTCCAGCCACCGCACGAAGCCTCGCACGCCCCCCGAGGACTCCACGGTGGCGATGAGCGCGCCGATGACCAGGGTGAACAGGATCACCTTGGTCTGACCCGAATCCAGGAACACCGCCACCAGGGCGTCGACGGACGAGGCCATGCCGCTCAACGGATTCCACCCATCGAGGATGGTCCAGCCCAGCCACACGCCACCGGCCAGCGACAGATAGACCTGCCGGCTCCAGATGGCGAGAACGATGGCCGCCACCGGCGGGAGCACCGAGATCCAGGTGGGGTCGCTCATGTGCGCACGCTACTCCTCGGGGTTGGGCGAGTCGGCGCGAACGCGACCCGCCGGGTGCCAGCCCGCAAGCTCAGCGCGAGACCCCCGGGCTACCCTTGACGAAGAACCGCAGGGGCCAGTCGGCGGCTTCGCTCACGCCGATCCTCCCCGATGTACCCACGTGCCGGTCCGCCACCTCCCAGCCGCGCAACAGCCGGAGCGGTGGGGTGGACAGGTCGTGTCCGTACAGGCGGTCCGAAATCCCCAGTGCCTGACACAGACGCCCGGGCCCGGACGCCAGGTCCCGGTCCCGTCCACGCCGCCGCGCCATCTCGCCCGCGCCCGTGAGGGGCTCCATCCCGCGGAGCAGGACGGCCCCGGCCTCGCCGTCGGGACCCACCACCACGTTCATGCACCAGTGGATCCCGTAGCTGCGATACACGTAGGCGTGACCGGCGGGCCCGAACATGGCCCGGTTGCGGGGTGTCACGCCACTCCGGGTGGCGGCGTGAGACGCGGGATCGCCGGAGCCCAGGTAGGCCTCGGTCTCGACGATGACGCCCGACGTCACCCTGCCGCCGACCTCCGACACGAGGCGGGCGCCCAGGAGCTCACGAGCGACGTGCGTGGGGGATGCCGACTCGGGAATGCGGAACACGTCGGGCCGGGGCTCCAGGCCGGATCGCCAGGGAAACCCCGGCCCGTCATGACCGGTCGCGCTCACGGACTCCCCGGGGTCAGCCCCCGCGGGAGCGGCGACCCCGGCGGCCACGACGGCCACCGCGTCCGTTGCTCTTGTCCTCGGCACCGGCCGACTGCTGGCGTCGCTCCAGGTCTTCCTGCCAGGCCTCGAGCACCCGCTCGGCGCGGTTGGAGGGGATGGCCTCACTCACGCGCTCGGGATCGGCCTGCAGCACGTTGAAGAGCTCCTCGCCGAACTTCTCCACCAGGGCCTCGGCGGTCTTCTTTCCCACGCCCTTGTAGGAATTGGAGAGATAACGGATCTGGGCCTCGGGATCGGTGGGCAGCCCCAGGGCCGACGCGTCCACGTCGGCCGCAGACGCCGTGCCTTCGCCGCTGGACGGCTGACTCGCCGCCTGGCCCTCGAAGAGGGGCGGCGGTGCGTCGTCCGACCGCCGCCGGGTGGTGCCGCCACGGGGACCCAGACGCCGGCCCGGGGCTCCCGAATCGACGACGTCTTCGGGGCGCAACTCGCGCACCACTGGACCGTCCGCGCTGGCCTCGGCTTCACGAACCTCGTCGTCCTGCTCGGGGCTCTCGACCTGTTCCTTCGCGGCGGAGGGGGAGGTCTGCTCCGGAGTGGTGGTGCCCCGGAGGCTCACCTCGTAGTTGCCGCCGTCCTGCTTGTGGAGATCGACGATCTCGTGGTCGTGGGCCTGTCGCAGAAAGCGACTGAACTTGCTGAAACCCAGCTCGGCTTCGTCGAATCCCTTCTCGAGCTCGAGCATCCGCCGCTTCACGTCCGAATCGCGGGCCGGGTGACGGCCGTCGTCGCGCAACGCCTCCAGAGCCCGAGTGAGGAGCCCGTACGCCGCCTCCAGGGGATTGCCGTCCGCCTCGTTCTCGGCGGGCTTGCTCTCCTCGCGAGGCGTCTCCTGCTTCTCGGGCGCCTCGGTCCGGTCGCGGCGGTCTTCCCGCCGGCCACGGCTCTTCCGGCCCGAACGCTCGTCACCGCGCTCCGAGCGGCGCGAGCCCCCGCCGTCGCGGTAGGGCGCCACCTCGTACTGGCCGTTGTCCATCTTTCGGAGCTGCACGAGGTTCTTCGACGCGGCTTCGGTGATGAAGCGACTGAACTTGCTGAACCCGTATCCCCCCTCGTCGAAGGAGGGATCGATCTCCATCATGACCTGCTTGAGCCGGTCGGAGCGCATGACGTCGTTGCGGTCCGCCATCTGCTTCACAGCTTTCTCCACCAGGACCCAGGGATCCATGGACTTCTGGTCCCCGCCGGTGGTCTTCTGGAGGCCCGTCAGGCTCGTGTACGAATAGTACTCGTCGCAGTTCTGGACGAGGATGTCCGAGCTGGACTCCTGAATCCCCACACCGATGACGTACTTGCCGTATTCCTTGAGCTTGAGCACACAGCTCGAGAAATCGCTGTCGCCGGTGAGGAGGATGAAGGTGCCGATCTCGGGGCGTACGAACACCAGCTCCATGGCGTCGATGGCCATGCGGATGTCCGTGGCATTCTTCTTCGAGCTGCCGTAGGCGGGCGCGAAGATCAGGTCGATGGAGTTCTCCGAGAGCGGAACGATGTACTGGGGATAGCGGCGCCAGTCCGCGTAGGCGCGCTGAACGGTGACCTTCCCGCGGATCATGTCCGATTGAAGGAGCTTCTTCAGGTCGCGGGACAGGTCGCTTCGCATCCCCATCGTGACGTTGTCGAAGTCGATGAGGAGTGCCGCGTTGGGCGCGGCGGTTCCGACAGGATCACCCCGGTGGGGCGCCCTGGTGAAAGGCGTGGTCATGCAGTCATCTCGCAGCGTTCAGGAGGATGTTGTCTGCCGCGAGCCATCCCCTTCCTACCCCCGTGCCTATCGGACGGACGGAGCCCGCCGTCGAGGACGAGGGTCGGAGCAGGGAAGCCCGGGTCACCCACCGGATCGTTCCGGCGGACGCCCGCGCGCCGGGACCGGGAGGATCGTCCTCACGGCCGAGGCGCGCATACGGCTCGTCACACGTGCCCGTCGCCGAACCTTCCGGTCAGCCGACGCCGTTCGCTTCCTGGCGAGCCAGTCGAGCGAGATCGACGCGGCGGACCTTGCCGGTTCCCGTGCGAGGAAAATCCTCGAAGAAGCGGACCAGGTCGGGGACCTTGTAGTCCGCGAGGGTCTCCCGGCACCAATCCCGGATCTCGGGTCCGGACACCAGGGCACCCTCCACGGGCACGACGCAGGCACAGATGGCCTCGCCCAGGACATCGTCCGGGACTCCGACCACCGCGGCTTCATGAACCGCCGGATGCGCGTGGAGGCGATCCTCCAGCTCCCGGGGGTACACGTTGAAGCCAGTTCGAATGATAACCTCTTTGCGACGGCCCACCAAATGGAGGAATCCGTCCTCGTCCACCATCCCCAGGTCACCGGTGAGGAAATAGCCCTCGGGATCCAGCGAGGCCCGCGTCTCCTGCGGCTGGCGATAGTACCCCAGCATGACCCCCGGCCCGCGCACCGCGATCTCCCCCACGCTCTCCACGGGAAGCTCGGAGGCGTCCTCCAGGATCCGCACCTGGGTGCTCTCCACGGGCCGTCCCACCGTGAACCGTCGCTTGGCCGGCGGATCCGTGACGCGGGACACCGCCACGGTCGACGCCGTCTCGGTGAGCGAGTAGGCCACCAGCAGCGTGGGGGTCAGCCCCTCCTCGATGCGCCGCGCCAACGTCTCCGACACGGGCGCCCCGGCCACCAGCCCCAGACGAAGCGAGCTCAGGTCACGGGGATTGCGCTCCTGTTCGCGCAACTCGGTGACGAAGAGCGTGGGGATGCCGTATTGCACCGTCACCCGCTGCTGCTCGACCAGATCCAACACACCGGTCGCGTCCATGTCCTCCATGAGGACCAACGACGCACCCGACAGCAGGCAACCCAGCACTCCGGGGCCCATGCCGAAGACGTGGAAGAGCGCCGAAACACCCGCCACCCGGTCCTCGGGCACGAGTTCCAATGCCTCGGCCGTCGATGCGGCCGAATAGATCAGATTGGCGTGGGACAGCGACACGCCCTTGGGCTTGCCCGTGGTGCCCGACGTGTAGAGGATCGCGAAGGTGTCCGATTCGGGATCGGCCGACGGAGCCGGGTAGTCGCGTCCGCCTCCCGCCGACAGCAGGTCCTCGTACTGGAAGATGCGATCGTCGTACCAGAGATCTTCCTCGCCCACCGTCACCAGGTACTGCAGCTCGGGGAGCTGCACGAGAAAGTCCTCGAACACCTGCAGGTAATCGACGCCGTGGTAGGACTCGGCGGTCACCGCCGCGACGGCCTCGGAGTGGCGGAGCATGTAGTGGAGCTCGGTGACCGTGAGCCGGGGGTTCAAGGGCACGATCACTCCGCCCAGCTTCGCCACGGCCAGCATGGTGACCACGAACTCCGGGCACGCCGGGAGCACCACGGCGATGCGATCTCCGGCCTCGATGCCCAGCGAGTGCAGGGCAGCAGCCAGGGCCTCCGCCTGTCCGTCGACCTCTCCGAAGGTGAGCGAGCGGTCGCCTGCGCGCAGGAAGACGCCCTCGGGATCGGCGGTGGCCCTGTGTGCCAGGGCCGACGCCACGGTGAAGTCTCGGTAGCGTCCCGCAAGCGCCATGACACCTCCAGGTGGGCAACGAAAGCCGGGAGAAGATAGGGGCCCCTCCCGAAACCGTCAAATCTGCGATTGAATCCGTCTAAATCATTGGCTTGCCTACGGTTGCACTTCGGCCTCGGTCCAGTTCGGTATCAGGGCGGCGCGGACGCGATCCGGAGGGAGCGAATGTGCCCACTCCGGGCCGGAGCGCACGCGGCCAGGCTGCTCGAGCAGCACGTAGCGCGCGATCCCTCCGCGCACCTTCTTGTCCCTGGCCGTGCGCTCCAGGATCGCATCCAGATCCGCAGTGGCCGCGGGCGCCGTGGGAAGCCCGAAGCGCCGCAGAACCGCCACCAGTCGATCGGCCGAGCCCATCCGTGTCACCCCCAGGGATTCGCCGAGCCGTGCCTCGAGCACCATGCCCACACTCACCGCGGACCCGTGAGGCAGCGCGTACCCCGAGTGGGCCTCGAGGGCGTGACCGAGGGTGTGGCCGAAATTGAGGATCTCCCTCAGCCCCCCTTCCCTCTCGTCGCGGCCCACCACCTCGGCTTTGATCTCGATGGAGCGCACCACGGCGGCGAGCGTGGGCGAAGGGGCCCCTTCCAGCAGCCCCGCCACCTCCGCCTCCAGAGACGTCAGGTAGGCCTCGTCGAGGATGGCGCCGTGCTTGACGGCTTCGGCCCAACCCTGGGCCCGCTCCTCCCGGGCGAGCGTGGCCACCGTCTCCGGATCCACTACCACCAGTCGCGGCGGGTGGAAGGATCCTACCAGGTTCTTGCCGGCGCCGGTGTCCACGCCCGTCTTGCCGCCCACGGCGCTGTCCACCATGGCGACCACGCTGGTGGGAACCTGAACCACCGGGACTCCCCGCATGAAGGTCGCGGCGACGAACCCCGCGAGATCGCCCGTGACGCCCCCTCCCACGGCCACCACGCCGCCGTCGCGGGCCATGCCCGACGCCAGCAGCTCATCGGTGAGCCGGGCCCAGGTCTCCCGGTTCTTGTGGCGCTCTCCGGCAGGAAAGACGTGAAGGCCCAGCGCCACACCCTCGGCCCGCAGCGCCGCCAGGGCCTCGGCCCCGTAGCGGGGGCCCACGTTGCTGTCGGCGATGACCGCCCACCCGCGAACCTGCGGCGCGTGCCGACGGACCAGGGCGCCCAACTCGTGCCGAAGACCCCGGGCGATCAGCACCGGATACTCCCCGGCGGCGGCGGGCACGTCGACACGGTGGGCCCGGGTTCCCCCTGTCGTCACGGCGAGCCCCCCTCCAGCGCCACCTCGACCTGTGCGGCCCCACCTACCCGAAGCAGCAGTCCCGGTCGCCCGGCCCATTCGGTGGCGACGACGGACGCACCCCCGGGGAAACCCTCGCTCCCCGACTCGAGCAGGGCCTGGACCCGGTCTCGGTCTGCCGCCGAGTCCCACACCGACGCCCACACCAGATGGGGGTCCCCTCCCGTCGCCGGCTCCAGCAGCGCCCAGCGGTCGCCGTCCCATCCACGCGCGGGCTCGTCGGTGCCGCCCGCGGCCCGCAGCATCACGTCGGTCTCGGCCTGGCCGAGGACATCGTCCATCAGGATCCGGTCTCCGGAGACGGCGATGTCGACCTCCGTGGGCATATCGCGAGGCTCACCGAGAAAGCGCTCCGGCTCGAGCACTTGTTCCGTCGAGGTGGGCAACTCGGCTCCGAAGGGCGGCGGGCGCCGCGCATCGGACTGCCACAGGCGCAGCACGAAGGTGGCCCCGGCCAGATAGGGCAGCAGCAGGCCCTGCTGGATGACCTCCGGCGCCCCCGCGAGGGCCGGATACTGGTCGCGGGCGGCCTCCAGAAGCGGCCCCAGCTGCTCCGCCATGCCGGGGATCTGCGCGAGATCCACGGGCCCACCCGCCTGCTCGCTCATGTACTCGAGCATCACCAGGGTGGCGTGACCCTCGATGGCGGACTGCGCCGCCGTTCGCCGGTCGTTGCCCAACGCCGGGCTGGTCAGGGAGTCCAGATCCACCGATTGGTCCTGGACCGCGTGCACCAACTCGTGCAGCACGATGGGACGCAACACCTCCGCCGATTGGTCATCGAGGACGAAGAGCGCGGTGGAATCCGGATCGTAGAAGCCGGCCACCTGTTCGAGATAGACGGACAACAGAAGCTGGCGGAGATCCAGGTCCGCCGGCATCATCCCGAGAAGATGGTATGCCTGCGCGAGGTTGCGGGCCCGCTCCGGCGGCAGCTCCTGGTCCAGCTTCGCGCGCAGGAAGCCCTCGAGCTGGGCCCGCGAACGGCGTTCGATGTGCACCGGCTCCCGGATCTCGAATCCAGAGCGGGCCGCGAGCTCCGGGAGCATCTCGCTGGCCATGGCCTCGAGGGCGGGGTCGGCGCTGACCACCAGGGTATCTGCGACGGTGGCCCTTGAGGCGCCGTCTCCGCCGCCGCAGGCGGTGAGGAACAGGGTTGCGAGCCCGAGCAGGAAGGAGTTCACGACGATGCACTCCGGAGAGCGGATGGGGCAGCCACGACGTGGGCCTCCGGGAGGTCTCCACGCAGTCTCGACCAGATGTCCTCTACCGTTTCGCCGCTCACCGGATCCCTCCAGGTCGGCACGACCTCACACAAGGGAGCCAGAACGAAGGAACGCTCCTTCCAGCGAGGGTGAGGCACGACCAGGCCGGGCTCGGCCACGACCAGCGACCCGAAGAGCAGCACGTCGATGTCCAGAGGACGCGGCGCATTGCGAAAGCTACGCTCCCTGCCGGCGGTGCGCTCCACGGCCAGCGCCGCCTCGAGAAGCGGACGCGGCGAGCCCCTCCACCGGCCGATGACCGCGGCGTTCAGGAAATCGGGTTGGTCCTCGTACCCCACGGGCGCCGATTCGTAGACCGACGATACCATGATCCGGTGAAGCCCCAGGGCCCCGAGCTGGTGCACGGCCGCCCGCAGGTGTCCCAGCGAATCCCCCAGGTTGGACCCGAGTCCAAGGGCCACGGCGGTGCCTACTTCGGTCAACGGGAATCTCGACGGGCCTGGAGGACGGAGGAATCCGGGATCGGGGCCCCGGCTGAATCCGGAAACCTCGGCAGTGTGGACGCGTACAAGATAGGCGAAGGGATTCAGGGGTCCAGAGAATCCCGCACTCTCACGCTGCGCCGGCCTTCCGAAGGCCGTGCCCCGCCGACCCGGAGGTCGTTTCGTGCGCACCCGCTCCTTCGTGCTTCCTGTTCTCACGCTGGCGATGTCGACGCTCCTCGCCTCGCCCCTGCACGCGCAGGCTCGCGATTGGACCATATCGGTCACCGCCGACGCCGGGGTGTTCGTGCCCATCCGCAACCTGGGCAAGAACGCCGGGGCCACGCAGAGCCTGCCGGTTCTACAGGTCGTGGCGGACATGAACAGCGCCTTCCAGACGGGGTTCGGCATCGAGCTCAGCCATCCGTCCAAAGACATCCTGGTCCGCGCCATGTACCGCACCACCGTGGGCGGCACCGTCACCGGGCGCCTCG
This sequence comes from uncultured Gemmatimonadales bacterium, assembly GCA_963809895.1. Taxonomy (GTDB): domain Bacteria; phylum Gemmatimonadota; class Gemmatimonadetes; order Longimicrobiales; family Gaopeijiaceae; genus Gaopeijia. The sequence continues at coordinate 1,689,095 of CAWELD010000003.1, forward strand.
GCCTGTGCGGGGATCCCAGCGATCCCCTCTTCACCGGGGCCATCTGCCAACCGGTGGAGAACGATGCCAAGGTCCAGACCTTCTTCGCGGACGTGGGATTCATACGAGGGGACCCGGGCTCTCGCCTGCGACCGGTGATCCGCATGGGACTGGGCGTTCGCAAGTATTCCTTCGGGACGGTGGTCTGCCAGGACCCGTCGGATTGGGAGGTGGTGTGCAATTTCACCAGCGACATCTGGAACGACGCGGGCGGCCTCACCCCGACCCTGAGCTTCGGCGTGGGGCTGCAGGGCGAGTTGGGGCCGCTCACGGTCCGGGCCGAGGCGCTCGACCAGGTGAACCGGTACTCGGGTGGTGCGGGAAGCGCCGACGGCAACATCCAGAATGACGGGTCGATCTCGTTGGGGCTCGCGTACCGCATTCGCTGACCCCATGCGCCCTCCCGCCCTCGTCGTCGCCGTCCCCCTGTTGTTGGGGGCCCAGGGTCTGGTCCTGCCCGTGCAGGGTCAGAGTACGGCCATGGCCCAGCAAGACGCCGCTCGCTCCCTGGCCCCCGCGGACTACTACACGGAAGGGGTGAAGCTGCGGGATCAAGGACATTGGCAGGAGGCGCTCGACCTGTGGGAGGAGGGTCGGGACGAGTTGTCCGCCGCGGGGGTCCACGATCCGCGCATCGGAACCGCCTACGTGGAACTCGCCACCGAGAAGGACGCCGACGACCGGTACGCGACGGCTTCGGAGATGGTGCTGTGGGGATTCTCGGACACGCCTATCGACGGGAGCAGGTCCGCCGCCGAGGACGAGTTGGACCGCATCCTCCTCATCATGGGCGACTCCACGCGTGCGAAATGGGCAGAGTTGAAGGATGCCCCGGAAGACGAGCTCCTCCTGCGACTCAAGGAATTCTGGATCGAGAAGGACCCCACGCCGTCCACCCCGCTCAACGAACGCCTCATCGAGCACTGGCGGAGGATCGCCGAGGCACGGCGCCGTTTCGTCTTCAACCGGCGGTCGGTGATCGGAACCGACGACCGCGGGGTCGTCTTTCTGCGCTACGGAGAGCCGGCACGCGTCAAGAAGGGCTCTCTGGGCGCCAGCGAGCACGAGTTGATGGTACGGGTTCCCCGGGATCCGGAGGGTCGTGCCCAGCTCAGGAATTTCGACGTCCACCCCCAGTACGAGGTCTGGGTGTACGACCAGCTCAACGATCAGGGCTTCACGTACTTCCTGTTCGGGAACGTGGACGGGACGGGTCCCTTCGAGTTGGTGAACGGTGTCCACGACCTCATTCCCACCCAGGCGCGTTCGCGGGCTTCCGCTCGCTACGTTCCGGGGGGCGTGCCGGCCTCGTACTATCTGGAGCTCTTCTACTACCAGGATCTGTCGGCGGTGGGGGGCCAGTTCGGGGATCGGTTCAGCGAGCTGGACCAGCTCTGGAACCTCTACACCCAGCGGCGCAAAGGGTACGTATCGGCATCTCGCATCGCCCCGTTGGAGTCCGAGATGGACGCTCTGGGCGACCGCTACCGGATGCAAGACGAGTTCGATCCCGTCAACCCTCCACAGACCCCGGTGCTGTCGGCATTCGAGGGCCACGCCCGTGACGAGCTGATCGCTCAGATGGTGCGTACCCTCTCCGATGACGACGTACCCCTCCTCATGGTGCTCGCCACCTCGGCGCCCCGACTGACCGCCGACCGGCGCGACGCGTACCGGCAGGAGTTGAACGTCCCCGGATGGACCATGCGGCATACGCTCATCATTCGGGACCAACACTTCGACGAGGTCGGGCGGCTGGTCCTGCCCGTCGATCCCGAGCACGCCGACGCTTCGCAGTTCGTGATTCGGCACGTGCCCCAACCTCTCCACCTGACGGTCACGGCCCAGACCTTCCGGCAGGCCGAGGTGGAGGAAGGAGCAGAGGCTCCGGACACGTTGGTGGCAAGCGCGAGATTACCCGGACAGGTGCACCTGAATCCGGAAGAGCCGCTGTCGCCGGACCCGGATCACTTCGAGATGAGCGACCTGCTCACTGGAACGCCCGTGCCTCCGGAGGTGGACGCACGGGCGCTTCCCTTCGACGTGCTCCCGGCACGTCGGATCTGGCGCAGGGATCCGCTACGGATCTATCTGGAGCTCTATCACCTCGGCCAGGCGCCGGACGGGGCGGCCGACGTGGAAGCCCGCTTCACCGTCGTGCCCCTCCTGGAGGATGGCAGCGTGGACCGCGACCGGGAGCCGGTGACGCTGGACGACATCAGCCTTCGGCCTGACGGTCGTACCTACCGCCAGTTCTTCGACATCGCGCTTCGCGACCAGGATGTCGGACCCTATCGCATCGAGGTGGAGATCACCGACCGCGTGCGGGGTGAAACACTCAGGCGCGAGGCGCGCATCGAGCTCCAGAACTGAGGTCCCGGACCGCCACGCTCTGTCAGCGGCGTACCCCCGTGCCGACCTCCAGGCGCATGTCCGAATAGACCTTCCGGAATTCGTCCCGGATCGCCGAGGGCATGGGGGCTGGGTGCCATTCCGGAACCGCTTCCGAGCGCACCTGGTTGGAAACCTCGAAGGTGACGCGTAGCACGCCGTCCGAGTAATCCATCTGTCCCTCGAGCAGTCGACCGGTCAGGATGATCTGGTTGCGCGCCTGCGTGACGCCTTCGGCGGCCTCGGCGGGCTCCGGTTGTCGAAGCATCCACTGCGACTGCACCCGGAGCGAACGGCTGGTCTTCTCTTCCCGTTCCACCGGGATGCCGTGCTTGGTCCAGATCTTCTGGCGAGCTTCCTGGAGAGGGAGCGAGAGCACACGCCCCAGATCCTCACGGTACACGTCTCCCGACGGGCCGCCGCCTCCGGAGGCGCATGCGCCCCCCGCAGCGAGAATGGTGAACGATGCCAGTAGGGCGCCTACGAATCTCGTTCGCATGGATGTCCTCCGCTGGGGTATGGTTCGGAAGGGTCTTGCCACTCCGGGGCCAGAAGAGTACGACGGCCCCGGGGTCCCTGTCCATGAACGGCGAACGGGCCGCCGCGGGAACCCCCGCGACGACCCGTTCTGATACCGCGTCCGGACTACGCCGACTGGATCAGTTGGCGATGGTTCCGGTCTTCGCGTCGGCGTCACGCTGCGCCTGGCGGAAGCGCTCGAAAGCGACCCGCTTGGCGTGCAGACCCTCCGGCGAGAAATCGGCGATGAGGCTCGGGGCCGAGCTGTTGCCGCCCGGGCCACCGAAGGTGTAGATGTCCTCGAGCAGGAGCAGGAGCTCGCTGCCGGGGATCGGCAACTGGGTCGGGGTGTCCTTCACCAGGTCGCCCCAGCCACGGTCGTCGAAGTACTCGATGAACGGGCCGTAGTGGAAGAGCTCGATGCGCTTCTCGTACTTGAGCGCCTCCCACAGATCGCCGCAGCTGCCGTCTGCCGTGCGGGGCACGCAGTCCGGCCCGGGCGCCGTACCGTTCACGTCGGTGAAGGCCGGCAGATTGCCGTTGGCCCGGTGCTCGTTGACGAGAGCCATGGCCCCGGCCTTGTCGCCGGTGCGGTACATGGCCTCGGCCATGAGCAGGTCACGCTCGATGGGCGTCCACTCCGGAAGCCGGCCGATGAAGCCGGAGGAGTAGTAGTTCCACCGCACGTCCAGGTAGTTGGAGTAGTGGTAGTACCCCCGGTTGGCCGGGAACGGGCTCGACCCGATGTAGGCGATCAGACTGCCATCGCTGTCGGGCGTGTCACCCGTGACCCGCCGGTCCGGCGTCACGACGTCGAACGGACGCCGGTCGTCGGGTGGCGTGGCCAGCCACTCCTGGAACTTCCCGCTCTGGTCGGCCGGCCCGTAGGTCCGGATGTCCAGGCGGGCCCAACCGGCGATGGCCGCGGTGTGCAGCTTGTCGCGGGCCCACGCCCAGTTGTTGCCGTCGTCGTACGTGGCGTAGTCCTCGTCGGGACCGAGGCCGTTCTGCACGTCGGACAGGATCTTGTTCCAGTCCGCCGCATCACGGTCCGCCTTGCTCCGGGCCACCTCGGACAGCACCCGGGCACGCCACGACGAGATCCAGCGCGCGAACTTCGCGCTCGTGAACTCCACGTCGAAGCCGATCCACTCGGGCGGGATGGTGAAGGAGTTGGCCTTCGCCATCTGCTCCGCCTCGTTCAGCTTCGCGATGCCGGCATCGAACACGTCCTGATAGGGCGCGAACGAGAGGGACTCGAGGTCCGTGTTCTCGTCGACGATGAAGCCCTTGTCGAAGAGCATGCCGATGTAGGCCATGCTCAGGCCCTGCACGAACTTGCCGAAGGCCATGGCACGCGCGTTGTCCGCACCGCCCTGGCCGATGTCGATGCCGCCATCGATGGCGATGAAGCCGTCACGCACGGCCGCCAGAGCGCCGTACAGATCGCTCCAGGGCGTCTCGGCCACGTTGTTGTACGAATAGGCCGGGTCGTTGTCGTACTCCTTGCGGGGCTCCCAGCCGAAGTCCCGCATCCCCCAGTTACCCCAGGAGGACGAGTGGGCGTCGGCCGCCGTGGACAGCGCCGAGCCCGGATACGAGTAGTGGATCGTCGACCACACCGACGAGTAGGCCCCCGAGATCAGGGACTCCACATCGTTGGGTGTCGCGATAGCGCGGGCGCGGTCCGGATCGTTGAGGTTCGTCACCTCGAGATCCGCACACGCCGTCCCGGCCATGGCCAGGAGCGCCGTCAGCGCCAGAAATCGATAAAGTCTCATGTGTATTCTCCAGTTCGGTCACTTCGTTCGATGGCCGCCTCCGGGACCGGCTTCCCGAGGGAAACCGGTCGCCGGAGTCGCGCGGACATCGTCAGAAGATGATCTCCAGGCTCGCGGAAATCGTCCGGAAGTTCGGGTAGCCGAAGTTGTCCACCCGGCCGATGGCTTCGGAGCCACCGCCACTGCCCTGTCCACCCGTGCCGACCTCGGGGTCGTAGCCCTTGTAGTCGGTGATGGTGAGCAGATTCCGGCCGATGAGATTCACGCTCATGCCCGTCACGCCCAGCGATCCGAACATGCTCTGGACCGCGGACTGATCGAAGTTGTAGCGCAGCGACGCCTCGCGGAGCTTCACGAAGGTGCCGTTCTCCACGAACCAACTGGAGTTCGCGTTCACGTTGTACAGGACCTGGTAGTAGTCGACGGACTTCTTCTGCGCATCGGACTTACCGGCCTGATCCTGGTCACCGGAGCGGTTGTCCCGGTACGCGTACGCACGGGTCTGGTTGTAGATGTCCGCCCCGAATTCGCCGTCGAACAGCGTGTAGAACGACAGGTTCTTCCAGCGAACCGTGTTCGACCAGCTCATGTTGAAGTCGGGCGTCGTGTTCCCCATGAAGAGGAAGTTGCTGCCCTCGCTGTCGATGGCCTTGATCGGGATGCCCCAATTGTAGTTGGTCCCGTTGACCTCGGCGCTCGAGCCCCACAGGTCCTTGCTGATACCATCGGTGTAGCTGTTGCCCGAGCCGACCCACACCAGCAGGCCGTCGTCGTTCACCTGGAACTCCGAGCAATCCGTGCCCGAGGGCAGGTCGCCACACTGGCTCGCCCAGCGCGATCCGTAGAACGTGCCCAGCTCCTCGCCCTCACGGACGTAGAAGAAGCCCGTCCGGTACGGCGCGATGTCCAGCTGCGTGATCTTCTGGTGCGTCCGGTCGAAGTTCAGGCGGCTCGTCCAGGTGATGTCCGGACGGTCGACCAGCGCCGTCTCCACGAACGCCTCGATGGTGTTGCTCTCCAGCGTGCCGGCGTTCTGCCACTGGCTGTTGAAGCCCACGTAGCCCGGCAGCGGAACCTGCAGGAGCTGGTCTTCAACGGTCGACCACGCGTACGTCACGCCCGCGTTGATCTTGTTGTAGAACACCGTCTCCAGCCCCACTTCCTGCTCCGTCGACAGCTCCGGCTTCAGGAACTTGTTGCCCAGCGACACCGGCGAGATCACGCCGTTCGACACCGAGTACGTCTCGTACTGCGCGGCGAAACGCGGACGCCCGCCGGCGGTGCCGATGGAGTAGCGCAGCTTGAACTCGTTCAGGTTGTCGAACGGCCACCACGCTTCCTGGGCCAGCCGCCACGCGCCCGAGGCGCGGTAGTACGTCTGCCAGCGCTCCTGCTCGCCGAACAGCGACGAGCCGTCGCGACGCACCAGGAAGTCACCCACGTACTTGCCCTGATAGTCCAGGGCCGTGATGAAGAAGTAGCCTTCGGCCAGCACGTCCTGGATCGCGGACCCCGCGTTGATGGAGCCCACGATGTTGTCCAGCGACGGCACGCCCTTGGCCGACAGGTTCCGGCCACTGACGTTGAAGGCTTCGTAGTGCTGGTCCTCCAGCAGGTACCGGGCCTTGGTCCGGGTCGTCAGGTCGCCGAAGGACTTGTTGAACGACGCCGTGAACGACGCGTTCATGTCGTTGTCGTGACGCTGCGACTTGCTCAAGCTGCCGTCGCCCACGCCCGACTGGTCCGACACGACGCCCGACGGCGTGATGTTGCTCTGCCAGTAGTTCTGCTGGTCGAGCGAGAAGTTGCCCTCGAGCTCGAACCACGAAATGGGCGTCCACACCACGTTGGCGCTGCCCAGGAACCGCTGACGCCAGTCACGCTGGTCGTCCAGGTCCAGCAGGTAGAGCGGGTTCGCCTCCTGCGACAGCGGATCCGGACGCCAGATGTAGCAGCCCTGCGGTCCGCACGGACCCACGTTCGCCGTCGCGCTCGCCCGCTGCTGCAGGTTCGCGAACGGCGCGATGAACGCCAGGTCGTAGAACGGGCTCCCGCCCAGATCCTCCTGAGCCGACTTCGCGTAGTACGTGCTCAGCGAGATGTTGACGTTGTCCAGGATCTGGTGGTCCAGGTTCAACCGGAACCCGTTCAGCTTGAAGCCCGAGTTCAGGTCCACCACGCCCGTCTCCAACTGATGCGAGAACGAGGCACGGTAGTTCGTCGAGCCCGTACGACCCTCGGCCGCCACGTAGCCCGTGTAGAAATCGCCCGGATGGAAGAAGCGATCCACCTGGTCGTACAGCGGATACGGCCACGCACCGTCCTGGAACGACTTCGCCGACACGCCCCCGTTCAACACGGGGTTCGGCGGCGCGCAGTTCACGCCCAGCGGATCCAGGATCGGCTCACACACCTCACCGGTGTTCTTGTCGTAGAAGTACCGGATGTCCACGGCGTTGCCGTCGGCGTCGATGATGTCGCCGTTGGCGTTCATCGCGTACGAGTGATTCCGCGAGAACGGCGTCGAACCCTCCAGGTTCTGCTTGCCGTACTCGTTGCGCACCGTGATCCGCGCCTGGTCCACGCTCAGCCCCGAGCCACGACGCGTGCGAATCTGCACCACGCCGTTCTGGGCCCGCGATCCGTACAGCGACGCCGCCGCCGCACCCTTCACGATCTCCACCGACTCCACGTCCAGCGAGCTGATGTCCGCCAGCGTGTTGTCCGTGATCACACCGTCCACGATGATCAGCGGATTCTGCGACCCCGTGATCGTCGTCGGGCCCCGCAGCATGATGCTGCCGTCCGAGCCCGGCTGGCCGCTGCCCTTCACCACCTTCGCTCCGGGAACCTTACCGGCGATCAGACCGTCCGCGGACGGCGTCGGCACCGGCATGTCCTCGAAGTCCACCTTCTCCACGGTGAACGGCAGCTTCACCCTCGGCGTCGAGCCCGCCACTCCGGTCACCACCAGCTCCTGAAGCTTCAGGGCCGTGGATTCCATGCGGAACTCCACCGTCGTGGTCTGACCTGCCGTGACCGTCACCTCCTGCGTGACGCTCGTGTACCCGATCAGCTCCACACTCACTTCGTGCGTGCCCGCGGGCACCTGGTTCAACATGATGAATCGGCCCTGAGCGTTCGTCAGCGCACCCTGATTGAGCGCGGAGATGTACACCTGGGCCGACTCCAGAGGACGCCCGGACGTCGCATCCACGACGGTACCGGTCAGCGTCCCTGTGGCCTGGGCCGCTGCAGGCGCCGGCATGCCGGCGAAAGCCGCGGCCGCGGCCAGTGGCAAGAACTTACCCCAGAGTCTCATGAAGGGCCTCCGATTGGGGTTGGACGGAAATGTGCCGGCGGAACCCGAAAGCTCCGCACAGACGGCAACGAGCCACATGGACGTGACTCGGCGACTGCCTCGGGTGGTCAGTCCCGAAACATGTCGACTTGGATTCGGTTGTTGGGGATTCGAACGATGATGGGATCAAAAGCGCTTGGCTCCGGGCTGGGGGAAAGGCGCGAGCCCACGGGTGTCCCGCGGGTCATCCGGCCTCTTAGTAACGTGCGACCTTCCGCTTTGTCAAGCGTGCTGACGTCCGTGCGAGACACGTTTCGACACGAAATGATGTCATTTCGCCCCGTGATGGCTACCTTCCGGCCCACAACGTGCATACCCGCATTTCCAGCGGTGCGTCGGTGTCACAGGCGTCGGTGCCACCGCAGTGGATCGCCCGGGGACCCGACCCGGCATGAATCGTGTAGCAGAGACTCGTCGTTCAGCCGGGCCTCGGCCCCCTGCCCCCCGTTACCCGCCCCATGTCACGAATCGCCGCCCTCCGCCACCACCTCGCGCAGTTCCGGGATTCCCGCTACTTCCAGCCCACCATCCTGGGCGTGGCCTTCCTCCTGTTTGCCGGGGTCGGGCTCGTCTGGGGGTCGTGGCGCAACCTGTGCGTGACCTGTCCCTCGGTGGCTCAGATCAAGACATGGGAGCCGGAACAGACCAGCAAGCTCCTGGCGCACGACGGCCAGCTCATCACCGAGCTCGGCATGGAGCGGCGCACACCCGTCTCGATCCAGGCGCTCCCGGACTACGTCCCGCACGCGGTGGTCGCCATTGAGGATCGACGCTTCTACGAGCACGGAGGCTTCGACGTGCGGGGCATCGCTCGGGCGGCCTTCGGCGTTCTCACGGGCCGGAACCTGGGGGGCGGCAGCACGATCACCCAGCAGCTCGCCCGCAACATGTTCGACCAGAGCATTGGATTCGAACGCCGCTACATGCGCAAGCTGCGCGAGCTGCAGGTGGCATTGGAGCTGGAGCGCTCGTACTCGAAGGACCAGATCCTCGAGGCCTACCTGAACGAGATCTACATGGGGCGGGGGTACGGCTTCCAATCGGCCTCGCGCGCGTATTTCGGAAAAGACGTGCGGGACGTGAACGTCGCCGAAGCGGCCCTGCTGGCGGCGATCCTGAACCGTCCGGGCACATACGACCCGTTCCGCCATCCCGACGCCGCCCGGCGGCGCCGCAACATGGTCCTGGACCGTATGGCGGAGGAGGGCTACCTCACGCGCCCCGAAGCCGACCAGTGGAAGTCCTTTCCGCTGCCCGACGAGGACCACTCCAACGCCGGGCTGCACGGCATCGCGCCCTATTTCGAGGAATGGGTGCGGCAGATCCTGGATTCGCGCTTCGGAGACGAGGTCTACCGGGGCGGGCTCAGGGTCTACACCACGCTGGACCTGGACGTGCAGCGATCGGCGCTCGAGGCCATGAAATGGGGCTGGAATCGGATCGAGAGCCAGCCCAACTACAAGCAACCCCTGTACGCGGACTTCGACACCGTCACGAGCTTTCCGGGCAATGACACGCCGTACCTGCAGGGCATGATGGTGGCGTTGGATCCCGCCACGGGTGCCGTGAGAGCGCTCATCGGCGGGCGCAACTTCGAGCAATCCAAGTTCGACCGTGCGCGCCTCGCGCGCCGGCAGGCCGGCTCGTCCTTCAAGCCGTTCGTCTACGCCTCGGCCATAGCGTCGGGTATTCCCGCCTCGCACATCGTCGAGGACCAGCCGGTGGTCTATCCCCAGGTGAGCGGCGAGGACTGGCGACCCCAGAACTTCGAGGAGGAGTTCAGGGGTCCGATCACGATCCGCGAAGGCTTGCGGGAATCCATCAACATGATCGCCATCAAGCTGGGGTGGGAGGAGGTCGGGATCGAGACCGTCCGCCAGACCGCCAAGAGCATGGGGATCCAGACCGAGATCGAGCCCTTCCCGTCCACCACCATCGGCGCCGCCGAGGTGATCCCCATCCAGATGGCCGAAGCGTATTCCTCGTTCGCGACCCTGGGCGCGAAGGTGCGCCCCTTCCCCATCGTGCGGGTGGAGAACGCCGAGGGCGAGGTCCTGTGGGAGCCCCAGCCGGAGCGCACCCAGGTGCTGGACAGCCTGCCGGCGCGCATCATGGTGGATATGCTGCAAGACGCGGCCAACAACGGAACCGGCAAGAACCACCGACTCGTGGGCGGCCTTCCGGTAGAAGTCCCCACGGCGGGCAAGACCGGCACCACCAACGACGGCACCAACACCTGGTTCATCGGCTTCACGCCGAACCTGGTGGCAGCCGTCTGGTTCGGGATGGACAAGCCGGTGCCCATCACGCGCGGGCGGCCCGCGGCCACGGGCGGCTACTACGCCGCGCCGGTGTGGGGACGCTTCATGGACCACGTATACTACGGCATGGACGCCACCGAGGACGGCGACGAGGCGTTGGAGCCGGCCCTGGACATTCCGGCACAGTGGCCCATGCTGCCCGGGCTCACGACCCGGGTGGTGGACAGCCGTACCGGCAAGCTGTGGAGCCGCTGGTGCGAGGTGGTGGGCGATGGCGAGGGCGGCGAGAGCAACAAGTACACGGAGATCTACATTCCCGGCACCGAGCCCACCGAGGTCTGTGACGCGTCGAGCCGGCGCCGGTTCCGGATTCCCGGCGTGGGTGGTCTGGGCGGAGGCCGGTGAGGGCGGTCCTCTTCACCTTCGACACCACGCACATGGCGCTGTGGGCCGAAGAGGTGGCCGGCGCCGCCGGGATCACCGTGGAGGTGATGCCCACACCGCCGGGAACCGGTGCGCTCTGCAACCTGGCACTGGCGGCCGCGGCGTCCGACCGCGAAGCGCTGGCGGCGTCCTCGCAGGACGCCGGCGTGGTCTTCCGGAAGCCCGTGCCGCTGGAGGTCTAGCACTCTCAGCCCGGGGCCCAACCTCGATACCCGCGGCGCTGACGCGATGCGAGATCAGCGGACGAACCGTCGGCGTGTCGCCCGGCGCGCCCACGGTCACCGCCTCGCGGAGTGCCTCCCGGCCCCACGCGAGTCCCTCTTCGTCGGCGGCGTGGACCTCTCCCAGCGACTGTCCCTCCGCCACCTCCGTTCCCGGCGCCACCGCGAGGACGAATCCGACCCGGGCATCGATGCTCTCCCCCAGACGGGTGCGGCCACCACCCATGGCGACACAGGCGCGTCCCAGCGTGAGTGGCGACACGCCGGTCACCACGCCGGCGCGTCTGGCCGCCACCACGTCCACCGCGGGGGCCCGAGGCATCCGTCGGGGGTCCTCCACCACGGAGACGTCACCCCCCTGAGCCTCCACCAGCCTCTTCATGCGAGAGAGAGCCCGCCCCTCGTCCAGGGCAGCTTCGGCCCGCGCCCGGCCCTCGGCCACGGTGCCCACGACTTGCCCGGCCAGCGCCATCTCGGCAGCCAGCTCCACCACCAGCGCGCGCAGGTCGGCGGGGCCCCTGCCCCGGAGGCACTGCAGTGCCTCCACGGTCTCCAGGCCGTTCCCCACGGCGCGCCCCAGAGGACGGTCCATGGCGGTGAGCAACGCCGTCGTCGGAACCCCGTGGTCTTCGCCCAGCGACACCATGACGGACGCGAGCTCCTGTGCGCGCTCCTCTTCCGCGATGAAGGCGCCCTCGCCGACCTTCACGTCCAGCACGAGGGCCGACAGGCCTTCCGCGAGCTTCTTGCTCATGATGCTGGAGGCGATGAGGGGGATGCAGGGCACGGTCCCGCTCACGCTGCGCAGATCGTACAGGCGGCGATCCAGCGGGGCGATCTCGCGGGTCTGGCCGATCATGGCGCAGCCGATCTGTTCGAGAACGGTTCGAAACTCGGTCAGCCCGAGGTCGGTCCTGAACCCGGGAATCGCTTCCAGCTTGTCCAGCGTGCCTCCGGTATGTCCCAGGCCCCGACCGGACATCATGGGCACGTACAGACCGAGCTCGGCGGCGAGGGGGGCCAGTGCCAGGGACACCTTGTCGCCGACGCCCCCCGTCGAGTGCTTGTCGATGCGTGGCCCCGGCAGGTCGGCGAGATCCAGGACCGCGCCCGAGTGTATCATGACCTCGACGAAGGCGTTGAGCTCGGCTCGGGTCATCCCCCGAAACACCACGGCCATGAGGAAGGCCGACATCTGATACTCTTCCACCTCGCCGGCCAGATAGGCGCCCAGAAAGCTCCGCACGTCCTCTGCGCGCAGCTCCGCACCGTCTCGCTTGTCCTCGATGACCCGGGTGGGGATCATTGACCGTCTCTCCCTGGGCTCTGAACTTCCGGGCCCGCGTTCGCTCCTCCGTCACCACCATTCGCGCACCATGCATCCGTCGCGGCTCCTGGCCGCCCTCTTGTTCGTCGTCGCTCCGGCTCTGGCCTCGGCCCAGGAGACCGGGCCTGTGGCGCGGGGTGACGACCTCCACGCCCGCATGCGGCCGCTGGAGGCGCTGGAGGCGTATCAGGCAGCGCTGCGCGCCGACTCCTCACGCTACGAGGCCCTGTGGAAGGCGACGCGCGAGGCCGTGGATCTGGGGATGCTCACCGGTGACGAGGGCGCGCGCAGGGAATGGTACCTGAGCGCTGTCGACTACGCCCGCCGCGCCGTGGCCGCCGACAGCACCCGCGCCGAGGGCTACACCTGGCTCGGCGTCGCGCTGGGCAGGCAAGCCCTCCAGGAGGATCCCAGAACCAAGGTGCGGTTGGCCGAGGAGATCCGGGACGCGGCGCGTCGAGCTCTGGCTCTGGATCCCGGGGCCGCCGGAGCCCATCACGTACTCGGGCAGTGGCACGCGGAAATCCGCCGCCTCGGCGGGCTCACGCGCTTTGCGGCTCGCCACCTGCTCGGCGCCGAGGTCTTCGACGAGGCCGATTGGGACGAAGCGGAATCGCACCTGCGTCGAGCGACGGAACTCGAACCGTCTGGACTGATCCACCACCTGGAGCTGGCGAGGGTACTGCTGGACCGGGACCGCCCCGACGAAGCCCGCAAGGAACTCGAGCAGGTGCTGGAGCGGCCCGCCAGGGAGCCCATCGACCCTCTCCTCAAGCAGAAAGCTCAGGAGCTGCTCCAGGCGCTGGGATGAGTCTCCCGGCCCGGAGCGGCGCCTCAGGACGTGGTGAACCGCTTGCGCGCACCCCGGAACGCATCGTCCACGCGTCCCTTCACCTCGTCCGCCAGGTCCTCGAAGCGGTCGGACGCTCCATCGCGCACGTCCGACGCCACGCGGCGGATGCGCTTGCGGGTGCGGCGGCCACTCTCCGGTGCGGTCAGAAGGGCGATGCCCGCGCCGATGACCGCCCCCAGGACCAGGCCCGAGACGAAGTTGACGACCTGGGTGGAATGTTCGTCGTATTCCATGATCTCCTCTCCTCTGGATGGAGGTCTTTGTCCGGCTTGCGGCTGCCCGGTCCCCGGGCGGCGGTACTCGTTCGATGTATCCCCCGCCCTCGAAGCGGTGTTCCGCCGTGGCGAGCGCGGTACCCGCCCAGGTGTCCGAGAAACGACGCTCGCCTATATTTCCGCGGGGTGGTCGGACCTTCCGCCACCTGTTGAAGATACCACAGCTCCGTCCTCGACGGGATCGTTTCTCCAGCCCGTGAACCCCATGCTTCCACTCCGCGCCCGGTCCGAAGTGGCTGTTCCCGCGTCAACGTTCGCGTCTCTGCGACGCATTCTCCGGTCCGACGTGGGCCCTGCGGCGGCGCTGGAGCTTCTCCACGCCGCAGGCGAACAGGCCGGCGCGGACATCCATCGCGGCCTCCTGGCGGAGTTGTCTCCCGGAGCCGGGGTTGGCGAGTTCTGGGACCGGCTCGCGCAATACATGGAGGAGCGCGGATGGGGGACGTTGCGCCACGGCGCGGTGCACCCCGGCGTGGGGCTCCTGACCAGCGACGACTGGGCGGAGGCCTCCGCCGCGAGTGAAGACGACGGGGGGCGCTCGACCTGCGCTTTCTCCGTGGGGATGCTCGAAGGTCTGCTGGGACAGGTCGCCGGCGATCGGGTAGCCGTGATCGAGGCGGAGTGCCGGGGCCGGGGTGACCCGCACTGTGCGTTCGCGTTCGGCGCCGAGGACACCCTGCGCCGGTTGAGGGAAGAGCTGCGCCGGGGACGTTCGCTGGACGAAGCGCTGGCAGGCCTCTGAGCCGTGCGCCTGATGGGTATCGACTACGGGGAACGGCGGATCGGGGTGGCGCTCAGTGATCCCACCGGCACCCTGGCATCCCCCCTGGACACCGTGGTCCGACGACGGGGAAAGCGCCCCCCCTTACGGCGCCTGGAGGAGATCGCCCGCACGCACGGGGTGGAGGGCGTCGTCGTGGGACTACCGCTCACGCTGGAGGGGGAGGAGGACGGATGGTGTGCCGAGGTGCGCCAGGTGGGTGACGAGCTGGGCCGGCGACTCGACCTCCCGGTCCACTACGTGGACGAGCGCATGACCTCGGTGAGGGCGGAGCGCGCCGTGCGCTCCATCGGGCTTCCGCGGCATGCGCGCGAGCAGAAGGAACGCATCGACGCGGCCGCCGCGGCGCTGATCCTGCAGTCCTTCCTCGACCGAGCGTCATGAGGTCCCGGCGGCTGGGCATCCGTCACCGTCTGGTATCGGCGGGATTCCTGGCCTCGCTGGCGGCATGCGGCGGGAGCGGCGCGTCGGGAGGGCCACCAGTGGAATTCACCGTGCCCGCGGGCGCGAGCTTCGGGCAGGTGGTGGACTCGCTGGAGTCACGCGGCCTGGTGGGCTGGCCACGACTCTTCAGCTTGTACGCGCGCGCGAAGAAGGCGGACCGCCAGGTTCGCGCCGGACGATACCGGTTCCAACCGGGCGCGGGCTGGTCCGAGATCGTGGGCGACCTCGTGGCAGGCCGTGTCCAGACCGAGGCGCTCACGATCCCGGAAGGCTTCACCCTGGCCCAGATGGCTCCCCGCATCGCCGAAGTGAGCGAGGTGGCCGTGGACTCGGTGCGCGGGCTGCTGGAGGGGGACTCCGCCCAGGCCCGCTTCGACGTCCCGGGCCCCGGTCTCGAGGGATATCTCCTGCCCGAGACCTACCGGTTCGCCGAAGGCACCGCGCCGGAGGTCGTCATCAACACCATGGCCGCGGCGTTCCGCGAGTTCTGGACCCCGGAGCGGACCGCCCGGGCGGACTCCCTCGGCATGGGCATCGCCCAGATCACCACCCTGGCCTCCATCGTTCAGGCCGAAGCGCGCTTCGACGACGAGATGCCCACCATCGCCGCCGTCTACCACAATCGCCTCGCACAGGGCTGGCCGCTGCAGGCGGACCCCACCGTGCTGTACGCACTCGGAGGGCCCAGGGACCCGCTTCTCTACGCCGCCATGGACTCGGTGGCCGACAGTCCCTACAACACCTACACCCACCCCGGGCTGCCCCCGGGACCCATCGGTGCACCGGGCAAGGCCGCCCTGGAGGCCACGCTCCATCCGGCCGAGGTCGACTACATGTACTTCGTCGCCGGCCCCGACGGCCACCACGTCTTTTCACGCACGCTCACGGAACACAATCGTGCCGTCGCAGAGGCCCGGCGGGCGCGGGACACGACGGACACCGCGGGCCGATGACCGACGCGGACCTTCGCGAGGCGCTCCAGGTGTTGGTGATCACGGACCGGCGGCTCGCCGCGCCCCGCAGCCTGGACCAGGTGGTGCGCGCGGCGGTGGCGGCCGGTGCCCGGGCCATTCAGGTGCGGGACAAGGGGGCCACGGCCCGGGAGCTCGTGGCGACCACGCGCCGCATCCGTGAGATCAGCGCGGCGACCGGCACCCTCCTCTTCGTCAACGATCGTCTCGACGTGGCCCTGGCCGCCGGAGCCGACGG
>CAWELD010000003.1:1710000-3682771 GCA_963809895.1 uncultured Gemmatimonadales bacterium
CGCCGCTACTCAGGAAATCTCATTTGATTTCTCTTCCTGCAGGTACTTAGATGTTTCAGTTCCCTGCGTTGGCTCCCCTCTCGGGGTGACGAGGTACGACCCTCGCCGGGTTTCCCCATTCGGACATCCCCGGATCTTCGCTTGCTTGCAGCTCCCCGAGGCTTTTCGCAGCTTGCCACGTCCTTCATCGCCGGCTCGTGCCTAGGCATCCACCGTGTGCACTTATCCGCTTGACCAGCAGTCCGGTTCAGGCCCGCAGACACACCCCGAAGGGCCCGCCGCACGCCTGAATCCTTCTCCCGCCAGTCCACCGAACGTCTCACTCCTGACACCACGTCGGCTTCGGGACCCTCTCCCGGACTGCGAAGACCTCGCATTGGAGACGGCCCGAGCCTAAGGCATCACACAACACCTCACTTCCCTGACCCTGTAGTGCACACCGCAACTCCCCCCGTAGAAGGACCACCGCATGCACCGCTTTTCAAACAGCGTTCCGCCCCGTCACGTTTGTGTTGCGGCGGAGCAAGATAAGCTAGTGGAGGGAGTAGGCCGGGTCAACGGCTTTCCTCACCCCAACGCCTCGAGCAATCCGGCCACCTCGGCGTCGGACACCGAGAAGGTACCGAGTGGCTCGTTGCGGTCGAGATCGTGCCAGTCGGATCCCCCGCTCACGAGGAGTCCAGCGCTCCGGGCCCTCTCGAGCAACCGCCGGGTCTGTGAGGGTCCGTTCCCGGGCCGGTGGACCTCCAGTCCGCCGAGACCCGCACGCACGAGCGGAGGCAGCACGGCGTCCAGCAGGTCCCCCGGCGGATGAGCCCACACCGCGACTCCACCCGAAGCCAGAATGATGTCGACGGCATCGCCGGGCCCGTGCATGGCCGTGGGCACGAAGGCCGCATGGCCGTCGCCGATGAGCCGGTCGAAGGCATCGGGGACGCTTCGCGCGAACCCCGTCTCCACCAGCACCTGCGCCAGATGTGGGCGACCGACCACCCCTCGTCCTCCCGCCACCTCCATGACCCGGTCGAGCGAGACCCGCACATCCTGCTCCGCCAACCTCCCGACCATGGCCGCCATGCGGTCCTCGCGCGCGCCGTGCGCCCTGCGGGTGTAGTCGTCGAGGGCATGGGCGGCGGGATCGAACCCGTACCCGAGGACGTGCACGTCCCGCCCCTCCCAGGTGCTGCTGAGCTCGATGCCGGGAACCAGGCCCAACCCCACCTCCCGGGCGGCGGCCGCGGCCTCTTCGAGACCGTCCACGGTATCGTGGTCGGTCACAGAGATCACGTCCAGCGAGCCCTGGTGCGCTGCCTCGATCACGCGTCGAGGCTCCCAGGCGCCATCGGAGGCGGTGGTGTGGATGTGGAGGTCCAGTCTCATGGTCCGTCGACCTTCGGGTCGGGAGAAACAAAGGCGGGGCGCGAAGGAAGTCCTCCCCGCCCCGCCCTCAACCTACCAGCCTCGCCGCGTTTCAGACGAGGGGGTTACCCGCGGACGCCGCGTCTTCGGTGAAGTCCTCGGGATGCAGGTGCGCGCCCTCCGGCACCACCTCCGGAGGTTCCTCGCCTGCGTATTCGGTGAGTACCGTGACCTGGTCGTCCAGCACCTTCACGACCCCCGCGGCGACGTGGAAACGGTGACTGCCACCGCCTGGAAGGTCGATGTCCAGGGTCCCTGCCCCCAGGAGCGCCATGAGCGGTGCATGGCCCGGAAGGACGCCCAACTGGCCGTCCCACGCCGGCGCCACGATGCTCGAGGCCTCTCCCTCGTAGACGATCGTCTCGGGTGAGACGACCCGCACGTGGAGCGTGGCCACGTCAGCCCTCCTTCTCCAGCTTCTCGGCCTCTTCGATGACCCCGTCGATGCCACCCTTCATGTAGAAGGCCTGCTCCGGCAGGTGATCGAACTCGCCCTTGGCGACCCGCTCGAAGGACTCGATTGTGTCCTCGAGCTTCACGTACTTGCCGGGGATGTTGGTGAACTGCTCGGCGACGAAGAAGGGCTGGGAGAGGAAGCGCTCCAGCCTCCGGGCACGTCCCACGATGACCTTGTCTTCCTCGGTGAGCTCGTCCATCCCCAGGATGGCGATGATGTCCTGGAGGTCCTTGTAGCGCTGCAGGATGCGCTGCACCTCGACCGCCACGTTGTAGTGGCGCTCCCCGATGAACTGGGGGTCGAGGATTCGCGACGTGGAGTCGAGCGGGTCCACCGCCGGGTAGATCCCCTTCTCGGAGATGGCACGGGACAGCACGGTGGTGGCATCCAGGTGGGTGAAGGCGGTGGCCGGCGCCGGGTCCGTGAGGTCGTCGGCGGGCACGTAGATCGCCTGCACCGAGGTGATGGACCCGTTGCGGGTCGAGGTGATGCGCTCCTGCAGGTCACCCATCTCAGTGCCCAGCGTGGGCTGGTAGCCCACCGCCGAGGGCATACGACCCAAGAGCGCCGACACCTCGGAGCCCGCCTGCGTGAAGCGGAAGATGTTGTCGATGAAGAGGAGCACGTCCTGCTGCTCCACGTCGCGGAAGTACTCGGCGATGGTCAGGCCCGAGAGGCCCACGCGCATGCGCGCGCCCGGCGGCTCGTTCATCTGGCCGTAGACCAGCGAGGTGGACTCCAGCACCCCCGACTCCTTCATCTCCAGCCAGAGGTCGTTCCCCTCACGGGTCCGCTCACCGACGCCGCAGAAGACGGAGCGCCCGCCATGCTCCATGGCGATGTTGTTGATGAGCTCCATGATGATGACCGTCTTGCCCACGCCGGCACCACCGAAGAGGCCCGTCTTTCCGCCCTTCACGTACGGGGCCAGGAGGTCCACGACCTTGATGCCCGTTTCGAAGATCTCGGTCTTGGGCTCGAGCTCGTCGAACTTCGGCGGCATGCGGTGGATGGGCCACCGGTCCACGTCGCTGGAGATGGCGCCCTCCTGGTCGACCGGCTCCCCGAGGACGTTCAGGATGCGACCCAGGGCGGCCTCTCCCACCGGCACCGTGATGGCGCTGCGCGTGTCGACGGCGTCCATGCCCCGCATGACGCCGTCGGTGGACGACATGGAGACGGCCCGGACCTGGCCGCGCCCGATGTGCTGCTGCACCTCGGCCACGAGATCGATCTCCTGTCCGGAGTCGGTCGTCCCCTTCACGTGGAGCGCGTTATAGATGTCGGGCAGCTCCTCGGGGTCGAACTCGACGTCGAGCACGGGCCCGATGACCTGCACCACCTTTCCGATATTCTCAGCCATGGCTTCCATTCTCCGAACCGAGGCACGGGGGGAGGGCGGCGGGTGCCGTCACTCCAGTCCGGCCGCACCTCCGACGATTTCGGCGATCTCCTGGGTGATCTGGGCCTGACGGGCCCGATTGTACGTCCGGGTCAGGTGCTCCAGCACCTCGCCGGCATTGTCCGTGGCGTTCTTCATGGCGGTACGCCGCGCCCCCTGCTCTGCCGCCGCGTTCTCCACCAACGCCGTGAAGACCACGTTCCTCACGTAGGCGGGCAGCAACCGCTCCAGGATGAACCCACCCCCGGGCGACAGGATGAAGTTCTCCGCGGAGCGCGCCGCGGCCTTGGGCTCGATGGGGAGCACCTTGCGCGCCACGGGCGGCGTGGACAGCGCCGAGCGGAACTCGGAGCTGACCAGGTAGACCGCATCGAGCGAGCCCCGCTCGAAGCGCTCGCGCAGGGGTCCGACCAGAGACTCGGCATCGTCCAGACCCGGCGTGTCGCCGATGTCGGTGCGCTTCGTCTCCATGGTCTCGCCGCGGAACCGGAAGTAGGCGATGCCCTTCTTGCCCGCCACGTGCAGCTCGGTCTCGATCCCCTCGGCACGGAGCTCGTCGAGAAGGCCACGGGCCTCCTTGATCAGATTGGCGTTGAACGCCCCCGCCAGCCCTCGATTCGCGGTCAGAAGGAGGATGGCCGCCGTGCGAACCTGTTCCGGCCGCCGCAGCAGCGGAAACTCCTCCGCCAGGCCCGGAGCGTACAGGCTCCGGACGATCTCGTCCATGGCCGCGCCGTACGGACCCGCGGCACGCACCCGGTCGGTGGCCCTCTTCAGCTTCGAGGTGGCCACCAGCTCCATGGTGCGCGTGATCTGGCGCGTGTTCTCGACGGACCGGATCCGCCGCTTGACGTCTCGTGTGTTGGCCACGGTGCGTTACGCGTTGGAGGACTGCGCCGCGAAGGCCTCGTTCCACTCGGCGATGGCCGCCTTGAGCGACTCCTCGAGCTCCGGGGTGAGGACCTTCTCGGTACGAATGCCTTCGAGCAGGTCCGCCCGCTGGGTCCGGAGGTGCTCGTGGAATCCCCGCTCCCAAGCCTTGACCCGCTCCACCGGCACCTCGTCGATGAGCCCGTTGGTGACGGCATAGATGGCCGTGACCTGGCTCTCCACCGGCATGGGCTGATACTGGGGCTGCTTGAGGATCTCCACGGTACGCTCTCCACGGGCGAGCTGGCGCTGCGTGGCGGCGTCAAGGTCCGAGCCGAACTGGGCGAACGCCTCCAGCTCACGGTACTGGGCCAGGTCCAGGCGCAGGCGCCCCGCCACCTTGCGCATGGCCTTCACCTGCGCCGAGCCGCCCACACGGGACACCGAGATGCCCACGTTCACGGCCGGTCGCACACCCGAGTAGAACAGGTCCGGCTCCAGGAAGATCTGGCCGTCGGTGATGGAGATCACGTTGGTGGGGATGTACGCCGACACGTCGCCGCCCTGGGTCTCGATCACGGGCAGCGCCGTGAGGGAGCCACCGCCCTGTTCGTCGGACAGCTTCGCCGCCCGCTCGAGCAGCCGCGAATGCAGATAGAAGACATCTCCCGGGTACGCCTCACGCCCCGGAGGCCGGCGCAGCACCAGCGAGAGCTGGCGGTACGCCTGGGCCTGCTTGGAGAGGTCGTCGTACACGCACAGCGTCGCCTTGCCCTGCCACATGAAGTGCTCGGCCATGGCGGTGGCGGAATACGGCGCGATGTACTGCAGGGGCGCCGGGTCCGAGGCGTTGGCCGTCACCACGATCGTGTAATCCAGCGCCCCATGCTCCCGGAGCAGCTCCACCACGTTGGCGACCTTTCCGGCCCGCTGCCCGATGGCGCAGTAGACACAGATCACCCCGGTGCCCTTCTGGTTGATGATCGTGTCGATGGCGATGGCGGTCTTGCCGGTGCCGCGGTCGCCGATGATGAGCTCGCGCTGGCCACGACCGATGGGAATCATGGAGTCGATGGCCTTGATGCCCGTCTGCATCGGCTCCTTCACCGGCTGCCGCAGCACGATGCCCGGGGCCACGATGTCGATCTGACGGGAACCCTCCAATCCGTCGATGGGACCCTTACCGTCCAGCGGCTCACCGAGGGGATTCACCACCCGGCCCAGGTAGCCGGCACCGACGGGCACTTCGAGCACGCGCCCCGTGCGGCGGACCTGGTCGCCCTCGTGGAGCGAGGTCCAGTCTCCCATGATCACGGCGCCGATGTTGTCCTCTTCCAGATTCAGCGCCAGCGCCGTGACGGTATCACCCGTTCCGGCCGAAGTGATCTCGAGCATTTCGCTCGCCATGGCCTTGGTGAGGCCGTAGATGCGCGCGATCCCGTCCTTCACCTCCAGGACCTCACCCACCTCTTCGGCGTGCAGCTCCTCCTCGTAATGCTCGATCTCGCTGAGGAGGACGCCCTTGATCTCGCTGGCTCGCAGCTGGGAATCGTTCGCCATTTCCGTCTATCCCTGAACTGTGGTTATTCGCCGCTGGACGCCCGAGGCAGCTCGGCCGTCAGAAGTTGACGCCGCATGCGGTCGAGCCGGCGGCGAAGAGATCCGTCGTAGATCGTGTCCCCGGCGCGCACTACCACTCCGCCCAGGATCTCGGGCTTCACTCGCACGTGGGGGATGGCGGTCTTGCCCAGGAGCGCGGACAGCCGCTGGGCGATCCGGTCCGTGGTCTCCCGGGTCATGGGGCGGGCCACGGTCACCTCCACGTGTGCCCGATTCATGTGCTCGTCCACCAGCCCGTGGTATTCGCGGGCCATCGTGCGCAGCAGGCGCTGGCGGCGCTTGTCGATGGTGATGAGCAGGAAGTGGAGCAGGGGCCGGGGGAGCGCATCTCCGAAGGCCTTGCGCAACACCTCCTTCTTGTGCGGTGCATCGATGCGCGGCGTCTCCAGGAAGAGCCGGAACCTGGGATCCTCGTCCAGGAGTCGCGCCACCGCCTCGATGCCCTCTTCGTACGCCTCGATACCCTCGTGCCGCTGGGCGAGCTCGAAGAGCGTCTCGGCATAGCTCCGGGCGACGGTCTCGTCCCTCACGCCGACGCTCCCTCCGAGGGGCTCTCGAGGTCGTCCAGATATCCCATGACGAGGTCGCGGTCACGGCTGTCGTCCAGGCGCTCGTGCATGAGCTTGGCCGCAGCGGCGAGGGCGAGTTCCACGGACTCCTTGCGAAGCTCCGCCAGGGCCCGGTCCTTCTCGCGCTCGATCTCGCTACGCGCGCGCTCCAGGATCTCGCCGGCCTCGGTGCGGGCCTTCTCCTCGATGTCCCGGCGGACGTCCTCACCGGCGGCCTTGCCCTGGGCGATGATCTCCGAGGCCTGGCGGCGCGCGTCGGCGAGCTGCGCCTTGTGCTCCTCCAGGAGTCGGGCCGCCTCGGCCCGCTGCGCCTCGGATTCGTCCAATGCGCCCTGGATGCGCTGCTCCCGGGCATCGATGGCGGCAATGATGGGCCTCCAGGCGAACCTCGCCAGCGCGAAGAACAACAGGAGGAACACCACCCAGGTCCAGATGATCAACCCGGCGTTGATGTCGAACAGGCCCGGCTGCCCCTCCTCCTGGGCCACCAGAACGGCCGGAGACGCGGCGACCAGCGCGGCCGTGGGCAGGAGTGCTCTCAGAACGTGCTTCATCGTCTTCCTCGTCGGTGCGCCTGCTGCAATCAGGCTACTCGTGGGGCGGTGGCCCGTGCGGGCCGGCGCCGAGCGCCGACCCGCGAACCACGGGTCCAGCTACCGCCACCGCCGGGCACGGGGCCCGGCCGGTCCCACCGACCCCGAGGGGCCGGTCCCGGACTACGCGAGCAGCTTGTAGAGCAGCGTGATGACCAGACCGAAGAGCGCCACACCCTCGATGAGCGCGGCGAGAATGATACCGGCCGTCTGGATGGTTCCGGCGGCCTCGGGCTGGCGGGCGATGCCCTGGGCGACGCCCTCACCGATGCGTCCGATGCCGATTCCGGCGCCGATGACGGTGAGGCCGATGCCCAGGCCCGCGCCCAGGAGGCTGAGGTAGCTCTTGGCCGCTTCGACACCCATGGTGGCGGCAGTGTCCTGAACGGCAGTCAGCATGGCGTGCAGCATGGTCTCTCTGTCTCTCGCTAAGGTTCTACGGCGGCTACGTACGATTGTCCCGCGTGGTTCGCCGCGGCCCTCGCCGCGGTCCTTCGGAGGCGAGCCCTGTCGTCAGGCCGCCCGCCCCCCCGTTTCATGCCTGCTGTCCGGCGTGTGAAGACCGCCTCCGGCGCGCGCTCAGTGCGCGTGGCGGATGAGGCCCACGAACACGGCGGTGAGCATGGCGAAGATGTAGGCCTGCAAGAAGGCCACGAACACTTCCAGGCCCATGAGCGCCGTGCTCATGAGCACCGACGCCCCGGCGATCCCCCAGCGCGCCAACGCCAGCTCGGAGAACACGAAGATCAAGCCGAGCAACGACAGGATCAGCGTGTGGCCGGCCGTCATGTTGGCGAACAGACGGATGGACAGGGCGAAGGGCTTGGTCAACTTCCCGAGGAACTCCACGGGCGTCATGATCACGAGCATGATCGCTTGAGCCACCGGGTTCATCCCCTCGGGGGCGTAGAAGATCGTCTTCATGTATCCCCTCGCGCCCAACGCCCGCATCCCGGAGATCTCCACCAGGACGAAGGTGCAGATGGCCAACGCCGCGGTCACCGACACGTTTCCAGTGGCCGAGGAACCCCAGGGCACCAGGCCCAGGAGATTCATGATCAGGATGAAGAAGAAGAGCGAGAGGATGTAGGGCGTGTAGGCGTCGGCACCGTGGCCGATGTTGCGCCGCACGACCTCGTCCCGGAAGAAGAGGATCATGGCCTCGACGGCGTTGGTGAACCCCGAGGGCGCCCGATGGGCCTCCTTGCGGGTCACCACGCGCGCGACGGCGACGAAGGTCAGGAAGCAGATGACCGCCGCCAGGAGCACGAACACCACGTGCTTGGTGGGGGCCAGATCGACCACGCCCAGGGGCCCCAGATTCACGTTCCATCCGGTGGGCAGGTGGAAGGTCCGTCCGAGGAACTCGACCTCGTGACCGTCGGCAAGGTGGTGCACGATCATGGTGCCCAGGTCCGGGGGACCGCCCTCGGCGGCATGCCCGGCGGCCTCGGAGGCACCTCCGGCGTGTTCCTGGATGAAGCGCAGCAGGCTCATCATCTAACGGGTCGCTCGCTCTCCGTGGCTGGCACCGATCTCAAGAAGAGTGGCTCCAGCAGCAACATTCCGAACAGGTATCCTGCAAGGCCGACCAGGGTGGTGACCGGGTCGGGCCGTCCGCTCCCGAGTACGATCCAGGCCACGATCCCCACCGTCGCCAGCCGAACCAGCGTTCCGCCTATCCAGGCGGCCAGGAAGTGCGTCGTGGTCCCGCGCACCCGAACCAACCAGGTGAAGGCTGCCACCTGGAGTACGAGCGCCACCGCTCCAGCCATCACCAGTCCTTCGAACTGCGCGGACGTCAACCAGGGTCGAATCCCCAGTGAGGTCACCAGGACCAGCAATGCACAGGCCAGACCGTAGCCTCCGACCGCCTTGCTCATGGTCCCGACTTCTCGGAGCCGTCGCGACGCCGAGCGTCGAGCACCAAGTGACGGTAGAGGCTGTAGAACGCCGCCGCCGCACCGACGAACGCGCCCAGGACCGTGAACAGGGGCGTCGTCCCCAACCAGGCGTCGACCTTCCATCCAATCCAGAAGAAGAGACCGACGGCGAAGACGAACTGAAACCCGAGGCCGGCATACTGGCCCATGGCGCTCCACGTCGACGCAGACGCGCCCTCCTCGCGCTCTCGCTCCGTCACCGGACCCTCCGTTGCGGTCCCGAGCCTGCCAAAGGTAGGGGCTTGTGAAATTTTCCGCAAGCGTGCGACGGGGCATTTTCACAGGCCGGCACGACGGGAGGAGAACCCCGCGCGCTCCCTGGTGTTTCGGAGCGGCCCGGTCCCGGCCGCGCGCTTGACGCCCGGAAAAGCGCCGGTCTAGTTTCGGGCCCCACCGCGAACCCCCGGTCCGGGCCCGGTGTAGGCCGGTAACAACTCCCCCACATCTCCTTCGCTGGGCCGCGGCCGGCCCCTCGGACGCGAGGGCCACGGAAGACGAGCAGCGGATGACGACAGGCGAGCAGACGGCGGTCCAGGACAGAGATGTCGAGCTCCTGGAGCGGGTGGCGGAGGTGTCCTCGGCGCTACGATCCGAGGTGGAGAAGCGGATCGTGGGCCAGTATCACGTGGTGGACGGCCTGCTCACGGCGCTGCTGGCCAACGGCCACGCCCTCCTCGTCGGCGTGCCGGGGCTCGCGAAGACGCTTCTGGTCTCGACCGTGGCGGAGGTGCTGGATCTGGAGTTCAGCCGCATCCAGTTCACGCCCGACCTGATGCCCACGGACATCACGGGCACCGAGGTCATCGAGGAAGACCGCTCCAGCGGCCGGCGCGTGTTCCGCTTCGTCAAGGGCCCGATCTTCGCCAACATCGTGCTGGCGGACGAGATCAACCGCACCCCGCCCAAGACCCAGGCGGCGCTGCTGCAGGCGATGCAGGAGCGCGCCGTCACGGCCGCTGGCCAGACCTACTCGCTGGCGCCTCCCTTCTTCGTGCTGGCCACGCAGAACCCCATCGAGCAGGAAGGTACCTACCCTCTGCCGGAAGCCCAGCTCGACCGCTTCATGCTCGAGCTCCAGATCGGCTATCCGTCGCGGGAGGAGGAAGAGGAGATCGCCATGCGCACCACCGGTGAGGGCGAGGCCGTCATCACGCCGGTGGTGACCGCGAGCGAGCTGGTGGAGCTCCAGCACCTGGTGCGCCGGGTGCCGGCCTCGCCGAGCCTGGTGGCGTTCGCCGTTCGGCTCGCCCGTGCCACGCGCCCCTCCGATGACGCGGCCCCGGCGCTGATCCGGCGCTATGTGGCGTGGGGCGCGGGCCCCCGGGCCAGCCAGTTCCTGGTGCTCGGTGCCAAGGCCCGCGCGGCCGCGCGAGGTGACGCCCTGCCCTCGTTCGATGACGTGCGCACGGTGGCGCCGGCGGTGCTGTCCCACCGCGTGGTCCTGAACTTCGAAGCGGAAGCCGACGGACGTACGCCTCGCGACGTCATTGCCGAGCTCCTCGAGGAATCTCGATCGTGGAGCTAGCTCGTCCGGAAGGCGACCAACCTCCGAGTCGTAAGGAGAGCCAGCCGTGATCGCCACCTGGTCGGGGGCCGTCATCCTCCTGGTTCTCCTTTCGAGCCTTCTCTCCGGCGCCGAGACCTCGGTCTTCTCCGTGGGCGCCGGCCGTCTTCGTACCCTGGTGGAAGAGGGCTTCGACGGCGCCGCGGAGCTCGCTCGGGTGCGGAGCCGCTCCCCCTCGTTGCAGGCTGCGGTCCACCTGCTCATCACCATCCTGAACCTGGTGGCGGTCGGACTGGCGGTGGCGCTCGGGGCGCGGCTGAGGGGCGTGTCGGGATCGTTGGCCGCGCTGGGCATCACCGTGGCCCTCCTCCTGCTGGTGGCCGAGATCCTGCCGCGGGCGCTGGCCACCCGGCGCCCCATCCGCATGGCGCTGGCCTCGGCGCCCACCCTCCTCGTGGTGGAGCGCCTGGTGGGCGGGGTGCTGTCCCCCTTCATCCGGCTGGAGGCGCTGCTGGCGACCGTGGGCCTGGACGAGGAGGACACCGAAGAACGGGAGGTGCGGGACCTGGCCGAGCTGGGTCGCGAAGAGGGTGTCGTGGACCACGACGAGCACGCGCTGGTGGAACGGGCCTTCCGCCTGGACGAGCTCACCGCCTTCGACGTCATGACGCCCCGGGTGGACATCTTCGCGTGGAAGGACGCGCTGACGCTGGCGGACATCGTTCCGGAGCTCGAGACCATCCCCCACTCCCGGGTCCCGGTCTACGGGGAGTCCATCGACGACGTCACGGGCATCCTCTACGTGCGCGAGGCGTACGAGCGTTGGGTCGCCGGGCACGAGGGCGCCACCCTGGGAAGCCTGGCCCGGGATCCCTTCTTCGTGCCGGGCTCCATGTCGCTGGCGCAGCTCCTGAGGGATTTCCAGGGACGACGCATCCACATGGGAATCGTCGCAGACGAGTTCGGGGGCACCGACGGTCTGGTGACGCTGGAGGACGTGCTCGAGGAACTCGTGGGCGAGATCGTCGACGAGACCGACGTCGACGAGGAGCCGCTGCTCCGGACCGGGCGCAACGAGCTGGTCGCCGATGGCAGCGTGGACCTCCGGGACCTGAACTACGCCTTCGACGTCGCGCTGCCCACGGCGGAGCATCGCAGCCTCAACGGTTTCATTCTCGAGGAGTTGGGCTACGTGCCCGAGCCCGGAGAGACGCTGGACCGGGACGGCGTGTCCATCGAAATCCTCGAGTCCAGCGACACCCAGGTGGTGCGGGCTCGCCTCACCCGGACATCCCCCGACGACGACGACGACCAGGACGAGGACTGATGGCCCTTCTCCTCCCCTTCGACGGGGTCCAGCCGACGGTGCATCCCTCGGCGTTCCTGGCTCCCACGGCGGTGCTCATCGGGGATGTCACGGTGGGGCCCGAGGCCAGCGTGTGGTTCGGTGCGGTGTTGCGGGGCGACGACCCGGACAACGGGATCGTGGTCGGCCCGCGCTCCAGCGTCCAGGACAACTGCGTGGTGCACGTGGGCGGGTGGGGGCCGACGGTGATCGGCTCCGACGTCACCGTCGGCCATGGCGCGGTCTTCGAGAGCTGCACCATCGGGGATCGCTCGGTTGTGGGCATGAACGCGGTGATCCTGCAGAACGCCACCGTGGGCGAGGCGTGCGTCATCGCCGCAGGCAGCGTGGTCAAGGAAGGGGCGATCATCCCGCCCCGTAGCCTGGTCGCCGGCGTCCCCGCCTCGGTCAAGAAGTCCCTGGAAGGCTCCGCCGCCGAATGGGTCGCCCGCGGCGGCGAGCACTACGTGGAGTTGTCCCGCAGCTATCTGGCCCAGGGACTGGGCGGACCGGAGCGGGTGTGCGAATTGTGCGGCGGACCCGTCCTCGACCGGCACTGCAAGCTCGTGTGCCTCAACTGCGGCTACCAGCGCGACTGCAGCGATCCCTGAGCCCGGGGCCCGCCCGCCTACAGCCCCATCAGGCCCAGGTACCACGCCAACAGCGCGTCTCCGAAGAGAAAGGCGCCCACCGCGGCGAAGGCCAGGAAGATCCCCAGGGGGATGAGCTGGCGGAAAATGGCGGTGAGCGGGATGGCCGCCACCAGGGCCAGCACCGAGCCACCCAGGACGGTGAGCAGGACGCCCGGCAGCCCCAGGAACGCGCCCACCAGCGCCATCATGCGGATGTCGCCGCCACCCAGGGCGCTCACCGGCTCTTCTTCGTCGTCCGCCTGTTCGGCGTCGGCGCCTGCGAAGACGGGATCCTCGAAGGCTTCGCCCCACGCCAGCAGCACCGCGAGGGCCGCCAGGCCACCGGGGGCAGCCACCAGCCACGCACCGGTGCCCCATGCCAGGCCGGCACCCACCGACGCCGCGGCCACGAGAACCAGCAACGTGAAGCGCACACCTGTGCTTCGCAGCGTGGCGACGCGGGCCCGCACCTGTTCGTCGGCCCGCTGCTCGTCGTGCTCCTGGAAGGCCGTTTCCAGGCGCGACGGGTTGAGCTTCTTCACGAGCCAGGTCCCGCCCACACCCACCAGCCAGAAGGCCGCGAATCCCCCGGCGGCGCCCAGCAGCGACCTGCGCCAGCCGATGCCGCCGGGTAGCAATGCCAGGCCCACGCCCAGGACCGCGCCCCCGAGGGAGAACTGATCCGGAATGATGTAGAAGCGCGCGTCGCTCAGGGCGATGCCCAGGACGAGGGTGGCGAACAGCGCCAACCTCAGGGCATCCCAGGTGGGGCCGTGCAGCCAGACCGCGCCCGCCCACACCAGCCCCGTGGCGAGCTCCACCAGCGGGTACTGGATGGAGACGCCCTCACCGCAGTGCCGGCACTTGCCCCGCAGGACGAGCCAGCTCAGCACCGGAACGTTGTCGAACCCGGCGATGGGCGTGCCGCAACGGGGACAGCGGGAGCGGGGCCGCACCACCGACTCCCCCACCGGCCACCGGAGGGTACACACGTTCAGGAACGATCCCAGGGCGAGCCCCAGGACTCCCGCCAACCAGGGCATCCAGCTCTCAGGCACCGTCGACTCCTCGCGTGAGGGCATATATGAGGATGGCGCCGGCCACCCCCGCGTTCAGCGACTCCGTACCGCCGGGCATGGGCACCGACACGGCCCGGACCGCGCTGTCCCGCAGGCTCTGCCGGGCGCCGGCACCTTCGCTCCCCACGGCCAGCGCCCAGGGCGGGGGCGGCGCACGCTCCGGTACCGGCTCAGCCATGGCGTCCGCCACCCAGAGGGGGACCGCGGCAGCGCGCAGCGACGCCCGCACCTCGTCCCAGGCCGTCGACAGCACCGGCACCCGGAACACCGCTCCCGCCGAGGCCCGCACCGCCTTGGGATTCCAGGGGTCCACGGTCCGGTCCAGGGCCAGCACCCCGTCGAGTCCGAACGCCGCCGCGGTGCGGATCAGGGTTCCGGCGTTGCCGGGATCCTGGATGCCGTCCAGGACGAGAAGACGCGGGCGCCCGGCCACCAGCGCCCCCAGGTCGCGGGACGGCTCCTCGCAGACCAACAGCACGCCCTGGGGCGACTCGGTATCGGCGAGCCGGGCGAGCTCGCCGTCGTCCAGGGACTCCAACTCGATCCCCGATGCCTCCAGACGTGCCTGGAGGGCGCCTCCGTCCAGCTCTGCGAGACGCGGCGACACCACGGCGAACCGCACCCGGGCGCCGGACTCGAGCACCTCGTGGGCCACCCGAACCCCCTCGGCCAGGACGAGCCCCTCCCGCTGGCGCGTACGCCTGCGGTGGAGGCGGCCCACCAAGCGGGTACGAGTCAGGCTCAGGCCCACCGGACCCTCTCCCGGTCCAGCCGGGTAGCCGTGCGGGCACCCGACCCTTCCCTGCCCCGACCCGCGCTCGCGGACCGTTCCGGAGTGTCATGACCAGCACGCTGACCGTCGCCCTCACCATCGCGGGCTCGGACTCCGGCGGCGGCGCCGGCATCCAGGCCGACCTGAAGACCTTCCACCAGTTCGGCGTGTTCGGAACCAGCGCCGTCACCGCCATCACCGCCCAGAACACCCAGGGCGTGCGCGGCGTGCATCCCGTGCCGCTGGACATGGTCCGGGCCCAGATCGACGCCGTGGTGGAGGACCTCCGGCCCCGCGCCGTGAAGACGGGGATGCTTGCCACCCGCGACCTGGTCGAGGGCGTGGCGGCAGCACTCCGTGATCACCGTCTCGAACGCTACGTCATGGATCCCGTCATGGTGGCCTCCAGCGGGGACCGCCTGCTGGATGCGGACGCGGAGGAGGCGTTGGTGACGGCGCTGCTCCCGCTGGCCGCGCTGGTGACTCCGAACACCCACGAAGCCCGCATCCTCACGGGACGAGCGGTGCGCACGGAAGACGACCTGCGGCGAGCCGCCCGGGAGCTGGTGGAGCGCGGGGCCGGCGCGGCGCTGGTGAAGGGAGGCCACCTGGAGGGAGACGAGGCGGTCGATCTGCTCTGGGACGGACAGGAGGAGCGCGTCTGGCGGCGTCCCCGTCTCGACACTCCCCATACGCACGGAACCGGCTGCACGCTGTCGGCCGCCGCCGCTGCGTGCCTGGCTCGGGGACTCCCTCTGGCGGAAGCGGTGGATCTCGCGGTGGGGTTCGTGAACCGCGCCATCGCCGCCGCTCCGGGGCTCGGACACGGCCACGGACCCGTCAACCACTTCGTCGATCCTCACCTCGACGCCCGAGGCTGAGCCACGCGCGCGGTCATTCCGCGAGGCCCCCCAGGAGCGCCCGGATGATGGCCTCCAGCCTGTGCCCCGCCCGGGCGCCGACCTCCATGACCTCCGTGTGGTCCAGCGCCTGTCCGCTGCGGCCGGCCGCCAGGTTGGTGACCAGCGAGAAACCCAGGCAGCGCATGCCCAACGCCCGCGCCACCAGAACCTCGGGAACGGTGGACATGCCCACCACGTCGGCGCCGAGCCGGCCCAGGGCCCGGATCTCGGCCGGGGTCTCGAACGACGGACCCGGCACCGCCGCGTAGACGCCTTCATGGAGCTCCAGGCCCAGGCCGGCCGCGGCGCGCGAGGCTTTCGCCCGCAACTCCGGGTCGTACGCCGTGGTCATGTCGGTGAAGCGGGTCTCCCCCTCCTGCACCGGCCCCCGGAGGGGATTGCGGAACTGCATGTTCAGATGGTCGTGGATCAGCACCAACGACCCGGGCTCCAGGTTCTCGCGGATGCCCCCGGCGGCGTTGGTGACCACCAGGATCTCGACGCCGAGGGCGTGGGCCAGGCGCACCGGCGCCGCCACCACCGCGTCGGGATGCCCCTCGTAGAAGTGATACCGACCCTGCTGGACGAGGACCGGAGTGCCCTCGATGCGCCCCCCCAGGAAGCGACCGGCGTGGCCCGCGACACCGGCGGGCGGAAACCCCGGCAGGTCGGTGAACGGGATCGCACGGGCGTCGTCCACGGCGTCGGCCAGCGGCCCGAGCCCCGATCCCAGGATCAGGAGCACCCGGGGCTCCACCTCCAGGCGGCGGCGGAGAATCCCGGCGGCCTCGGACACTGCCGGCCCCGCGCCGGCTCGCGGCTCGGTCATACCAGCATCCCCGCGACCGCCGCGGTCATGAAGGCCGCCAGGGATCCCGCGATCATGGCCCGCAGCCCGAGCCGCGACAGATCGCTGCGCCGCCCGGGCGCGATCCCCCCGATCCCGCCGATCTGGATGGCGATGGACGAGAAGTTGGCGAAGCCGGACAGGGCGTAGGTAGCGATGATCACCGAGCGCGGATCCAGCCCGTCGGCTCCGCCGAGGATGGAGGAGAGCCGCAGGTAGGCTACGAACTCGTTCAGCACCGTCTTCAGACCCATGAGCTGGCCCACCAGGCGGGCGTCGTGCCAAGGCACCCCCATGATCCAGGCCAGGGGCGCCAGGATCCATCCCAGGATCCCCTCGAGGGTCACCCCCTGGAATCCGAGCAGCCCGCCGGCCCAGCCCAGCGTCGCGTTCACCAGGGCGATGAGGGCGATGAAGGCCAGGAGCATGGCCCCCACGTTGAGCGCCAGACCGAGGCCGTCGGAAGCCCCGCGGGCCGCGGCGTCGATGACATTGGCGTCGGGCTTCTCCACCCGGATGTCCAGGGTGCCGGCGGTCTCGGGCTCGGACTCCTCGGGCACCATGAGCTTGGCACACGCCAGCGCCGCTGGAGCGGACATCACCGACGCCGCCATCAGATGCCCCGCGATATCCGGAAAATAGCTCACCAGCATGCCCACGTACGCTGCCATCACGCCCCCGGCCACCGTGGCGAAGCCGGCCGTCATGACGGCCATGAGCTCCGACTGCGTCATGGTGCCCACGAAGGGTTTGATCAGGAGCGGCGCCTCGGTCTGGCCCACGAAGATGTTCCCGGCCGCCGACAGCGTCTCCGCACCGGACGTGCGCATGGTCCGCTGCATGACCCAGGCGACGCCCTTCACCACCCACTGCATGACGCCCACGTGATACAGCACGGTCATGAGCGAGGAGAAGAAGATGATGGTGGGCAGCACGTTGAAAGCGAACGACGCCCCGGTCTGCGCCACCATCCCCGGTGTCGCAGTCATGGGATCGTTGGTGCCGGGCAGCCCCTGCCCCACGGGCACGTTGTTGAAGACGAGGTCGCCGAAGATGAAGCGGGCGCCCTCGACGGTGAATCCCAGCAGCGCCACCACCACGTCGTTCACGGTGCGGAAGATCGCCGCACCCATGGGCGTCTTCAGGATGAAGAACGCGAACAGGAGCTGCAGCCCCATCCCCCACAGCACCACACGCCAGGGAATCCGGCGGCGGTTCAGCGACAGCGCCCACGCGATGACGGCCAGGAGCAAGAGTCCGATCAGCGAACGGAAGCGCGCCGACAGGGGCGTGTCGAGGCTTCTGCCGATGCCCCCGAGCTGTCCCTGAGGGGTCACCTGCGCGGCAGAGGTGGCGAGCGCGGGCGCCGTGGATTCAGCGGCCGCCGGCCCGCCAGCGGCGGGTTCGGCCGTCGGGGATGCCGCCGTCGCCGAGGGCGCGGCCTCCGCAACCGGCTTCGCGGCGCCCGCGTGGACGGCTCCCGCCAGCAGAAGGACCAGGGTGACGGACCAGAGCGAAAGGAGCAGCGGAGACGGGCGTTTCATGCACACCTCGGCAGGGCGGTCGGAAGCCGGCGGAACGCCCCAATATGGGCAGGGTGAGCCACCGTGCCAGTGCGAGCCCGCCCGCCGTTGTACTCGACGCGCGGATCAGCCGTCGGCGGCGATGGCCAGCCCGGTAAGGGCGAACATCTCCCCTTCTCCGGGCGATGGGTCCACCATCAAGCGCCTCACGGGCTAACTCAGCTCCAGCCGCCGTCCCACGGACGTTGGCCCGACGTCTCGGGCGCTCTCAGTCGCACCCCGGCCCGTTTCGCCGCCACCAGTCGCGGATCGCGGAAGAAGAGGATGAGGACGACGCCGGCCAGGAATCCCCCCAGATGAGCGGTGAACGCGACGCCACCTCCCACGCCTGGAGCCAGCTGACTCGACACGGCCTGCAGGAGGAACCAGTAGCCGAGGAAGACGAAGGCCGGAACGTCCACCAGGGTGATGAAGATCACCAGGATCAGGAGCGTGCGGATCCGGGCCCGGGGATAGAGTACCAGATAGGCGCCCATGATTCCGCTGATGGCGCCGGACGCGCCGACCATGGGGACCGCCGAGCCCGGAGCGGTGACGACGTGGGCGCCGGCGGCGACGAGCCCGGTGAGGACGTAGAAGACGGCGAAGCGGACGTGCCCCATGGAGTCTTCGACGTTGTTCCCGAAGATCCACAGGAACCACATGTTCCCGATCAGGTGCAACCAGCCTCCGTGGAGGAACATGGAGGTCAGCAGCGACGGCCACGCCATCCCGATGCCCGTGCACGGTGCGGGGCCCCGAGGCGGGGCGCCCGTGATTCGGGCCGGCACGGCGCCGAGCGAGCACACGGAGCGGCCGAGGAGATCGGCGTTCATGCCCCCGCCCTGGACCAGGATCCACGCCGCCACACACAGTCCGATGACGAGGATCGTGACCCAGGGGGTCAGCTCGGTGGGGTTGTCGTCACGAAGCGGGAACACGGGGTCTCCAGGATCCGTGGAGGCGGAATGGCGGCTCTACCCCGAGGAGCCCGGGAAGATCGCGGCACGGCGGCGGGGACGCCCCCTGTCATGCGCGCGGCCCTGCCAGAGCGGCGCACATGGCCCGAAGATCGGCCAGTTTGGCCGGGATTTCGGCCTCCGACCATCGGCATGGAGGTTGCACCTCTCCCTCCCCGGCATGCGCGGGCGCCTGCAATGGACGTCGGCGCCCCGAATCCTACGCGAACAACGAATCCCTCCCCTGAAGGAGCGAACATGGGAAAGGTCATCGGTATCGATCTCGGAACCACCAACTCGGTGGTGGCGGTCATGGAGGGCGGCGAGCCCGTCGTGATCCCCAACTCCGAAGGGGGGCGCACGACCCCGTCGGTGGTGGCGTTCACCAAGGACGGCGAGCGCCTGGTCGGTCAGGTGGCCCGGCGCCAGGCCATCACCAACCCCAACAACACGGTCTTCTCCATCAAGCGCTTCATGGGCCGTCGCTCCGACGAGGTGAAGGAAGAGGAGAAGCTCGTTCCGTACAAGGTCGCGTCGGACGGACAAGGCCGGGTGCAGGTCCAGATCCCCAACGCGGACAAGACGTTCAACCCGCCCGAGATCTCGGCCATGATCCTGCAGAAGATGAAGCAGACGGCCGAGGACTACCTGGGGCAGTCGGTGTCGCAGGCGGTGATCACCGTGCCCGCCTACTTCAACGACGCGCAGCGGCAGGCCACCAAGGACGCCGGCAAGATCGCCGGCCTCGAGGTGCTCCGCATCATCAACGAGCCCACCGCCGCGGCGCTGGCCTACGGCCTCGACAAGAAGAGCGACGAGAAGATCGCGGTCTTCGATCTCGGTGGCGGAACCTACGACATCTCCATCCTGGAGCTCGGTGACGGCGTGTTCGAGGTGAAGGCCACCAACGGCGACACGCATCTGGGCGGAGACGACTTCGACCAGAAGATCATCGATTGGCTGGTGCAGGAGTTCAAGAAGGACCAGGGGATCGACCTGTCGAAGGATCCCATGGCCCTCCAGCGTCTCAAGGAGGCGGCGGAGAAGGCCAAGATGGAGCTTTCCTCCACCATGCAGACCGATGTGAACCTGCCGTTCATCACGGCCACCCAGGAGGGTCCGAAGCACCTCAACTATACCCTGACACGGGCCAAGTTCGAGCAGCTCGCCGACGACCTCATCCAGCGCACGATTCCACCCATGGAGAAGGCCCTGGCCGACGCCGGCCTGCCGGCCTCGGAGGTGGACGAGATCATTCTGGTGGGCGGCTCCACCCGGATCCCCAAGATCCAGGAGATCGTCCGCGAGTTCTTCGGTAAGGACCCGCACAAGGGCGTGAACCCCGACGAGGTCGTGGGCGTGGGCGCCGCCATCCAGGGTGGCGTGCTCGCCGGCGACGTGAAGGACGTGCTCCTGCTGGACGTGACGCCGCTGTCCCTGGGCATCGAGACGCTGGGCGGCGTCATGACGACGCTGATCCCCCGCAACACCACGATCCCCACCAAGAAGTCCGAGGTCTTCTCGACGGCCGAGGACAACCAGACCACGGTGGAGATCCACGTGCTGCAGGGCGAGCGGAAGATGGCGGTGGACAACAAGACCATCGGCAAGTTCCAGCTCACGGGCATTCCGCCGGCACCGCGGGGCATGCCCCAGGTGGAAGTGACCTTCGACATCGATGCCAACGGCATCCTGCACGTGTCGGCCAAGGACAAGGCGACCGGCAAGGAGCAGAAGATCCGCATCGAGGCCTCGTCGGGGCTCAGCGACACCGAGATCGACAAGATGGTCAAGGACGCGGAAGCCCACGCCAAGGAGGACGAGGACAAGAAGGCCAAGGTCGAGGCCCGCAACCAGCTCGATTCGCTGGTCTACCAGGTGGAGAAGGACTCCGGCGAGTGGGGCGACAAGGTGGCGGCCGACACCAAGGAGCGCCTGGACGCCGCGCTGGCCAAGGCCAAGGAAGCGCTCAAGGGAGACGACGCGAGCACCCTGAACTCCGCTCGGGACGAGCTCATGCAAGCGTTCAGCGCCGCGGGCCAGGAGATGTATCAGGCCCAGGCCGAAGAGGCGCAGCAGGCCCAGGCGGCCGAAGAGCCCGGCGCCGAGGCCGGTGCCGAAGCGGGCGCCGAGCCCGCAGGCGACGAAGAGGAAGTGGTGGAGGCGGACTACGAGATCGTGGACGACGAGAAGTAGCGTCCATGGCTTCAGCGGAGCGCTGACGCAGGATGGGCGGGCCCGGGCAACCCCGGGCCCGCCCTTTCGCATCCCACTCCACGGACCCGGGCCCCACGGCTGCGGACCTCCGGGGCAGCGGGACGGGTACGAAGCTCGTGAAGATCGCGAAGACAACGTACTGCCGTGATCGCACGACAGGCAGGAACTGAACCGAGGAAAGGCACCATGTACGACCCTCTCCGGGCCAAGGCCAAGGTCGCCCTCTATACGGGCGCAGCCTTCCTGATGGGTCTGGGCATGGCCACCGGCCTGGGATGGACCAGCTCTTCGCTGGCCATGCCGGTGGTGGACGAACAGCCCCAGATCTCCAAGGAAGCCGTCCAGCCCGCGCTGGACCTGAGCCAGGCCTTCATCAACGTCGCCGACGTCGTTACACCAGCCGTGGTCCGTATCGAGGCTCGACGCCCGGTACGCACGGCCTCGCGCAATCAACAGATTCCCGAATCCTTCCGACGCTTCTTCCAGCCCGATGGTGGGGGTGACGGCACCGTGCTGCCGCCTCAGAGCCAGCTCGCCGGCGGGAGCGGATTCATCGTATCCAGCGACGGATACATCCTGACCAACGACCACGTGGTGTCGGGCTCGGATCAGGTCCGGGTCTACTTCCCGGATCGCCGGTACTTCGACGCCACGGTCGTGGGAAGCGACCCGTTCACCGACGTGGCGGTCATCAAGATCAATGTGGACGAAGACCTGCCCACCCTGAGCTTCGGTGACTCCGACGATGCACGCGTGGGCGAGTGGGTTCTGGCCGTGGGCAACCCGGGCTTCGGCGCGGGCAACCAGCTCGACTACACGGTCACCGCGGGCATCGTCAGCGCACGGGGCCGCGGCCTGGGGCTGATCCGCAACGAGCTCCAGCAGGAAGGGGTGGACTCCCAGACCTCGGGCTTCGCCATCGAGGACTACATCCAGACCGACGCGGTCATCAACCCGGGCAACTCCGGTGGTCCCATGGTGGACCTGGAAGGTCGTGTCATCGGCATCAACTCCGCCATCGCCAGCGCTACCGGCTACTACCAGGGCTACGGCTTCGCCATTCCCATCAACCTGGCCCGGCGCGTCATGCAGGATCTCATCGAGTACGGTCACGTTCGCCGTGCCCAGCTCGGTGTCTCCATCAAGGACGTGGACGCGGAAGATGCCGAGGCCTTCGATCTGCCGTCGGTGAGTGGCGTGCTCATCCAGGAAGTGCGTGACGACGGGCCGGCCAAGGATGCCGGCTTCAAGCAGGGCGACGTCATCACGGCGCTGGACGGCAAGCCGGTCGGCTATGTCGGGCAGCTCCAGGGCATGGTGGCCATGCACCATCCAGGCGACCGGGTCGATGTGACCGTCTACCGGAACGGGAAGCCCATGGACCTGAGCCTGCGACTCGGTGAGGCTCCCATCCAGGAGGCCGAGAGCGAGACGACCGCTACGCCCGTGGCCGCCGAGGAGCGGCTGGGGGTCGTGTTGCAGAACCTGACGCCCGAGGTCGCGCAGGAATTCGGCTTCGACGAAGCCGGCGGCGTCGTGGTCGCGCAGGTCGAGGCGTCGAGCCCCGCCGCGCGTCGGGGCCTGATCCCCGGGTCGAAGATTCTGGAGGTCAACGACCAGGAGGTGTCGAGCACGGAAGACGTGCGTGACATTCTGGACAAGATCCCTGCCGGGTCGGTGGCGAAGTTCATCGTGTCCGACCCCAGCGGTACCTCTCGTATCGTGACGGTGAGGATGCCCAACCGCTGACGAACGGCTCGGCCGCGACAGAGGGGGGGCGGGTCCGCAGCAGGACCCGCCCCCGCGTCGTCTGAGGCTACGCCGCGGCGATGGCGACAGACGAAACACTTTGCAGGACAAGGACCTCCGTGTTGATGGGGCATGTAGCGCCGGTTATCTTTTACCGGTTTCCCGTACGCGAAAGTGGCGGAACTGGTAGACGCGCGAGATTTAGGATCTCGTGGCTTCGTGCCGTGGGGGTTCGAGTCCCCCCTTTCGCATCACGCCGGCGCGTCAATCTTCCCGCTCCTTCCGCCGCAGGCTCCCGAAAGGCATGACCGACGCATGACCATCGACGCAGCTCGACTCACCATCGACGTACAGGAAGGCGCTCGCTGGCGCCGTACCCTGGCCGTCACGATTCCGGCCGACCTGGTTCGCGACGAGCGCCAGAGCATCGCGCGCAACCTGGCGTCGCGCATGAAGCTCCCGGGCTTTCGCGCCGGTCACATCCCCCCCGGCGTGGTAGAGAAGCGCTACGGACAGGCGTTGGACCGGGAGCTCATGGACCGGGTGGTGGGCGACGCCTATCGAGAAGCCCTCAAGGTGGAAGGTCTCCGACCCATCTCCGAGGGCGAGGTGGAGAACCTCGACTACAAGCCGGATCAGGATCTGTCGTTCAGGATCTCCTTCGACGTCCAGCCCCAGATCGAGCTCGGCCGTCTCGGTGGCTTCGCCGTCGAACGGCCGGCGGCGCGCGTGCAGGATGAGGACGTGGAGCGGGTGCTGCAGCGACTCAGGGACCAGAACGGTGCTTGGGCGCCGGCCGAGGACGGTCGTCCCGAGGCGGGCGATCTGGTCTCGGTCACGGTCACGAGGCTCGACGACGACGAGCCCGACGCCGAGCCTCAGGACTACGATCTCGTGCTCGGCGAAGGCGATGCCATCCCCGACGTCGAGAGTGCGATCTACACCCTGGCACCGGGCGAGGACGGCGAGTTCACGGTCACCTTTCCCGAGGACTTTCCCAACGAGGCGCGTCGAGGGCAGGAGGAGCACCTCCGCATCAGCCTCCGCGAGCGCAAGGTGCGTGAGCTTCCCGAGCTCGACGACGAGTTCGCCCGCTCCGTGGGTGACTTCGAGGACCTCGAGACGCTTCGGAGCCGGGTCCGGTCCGACCTGGAGCGCGAGGCTCGGGAGCAGGCCGAGTCCGCCGTGCGCGGGCGTCTGCTGGACCTGATCCTCGAGGCCAATCCCTTCGAGGTCCCGGCCTCCATGATCGAACGATACCTCGAATCGGTCCTGGGGAACGGGCAAAACCTCGACGAGGAGCGGCTCAAGGAGGCCCGCGAGCAGGTGCGTCCGGAAGCGGAACGCGCCGTGATGCGCATCCTCCTCATCGAGACGGTCGCCGACACGCAGGATCTGCGCGCCTCGGACGAGGAGGTGGACACACGGGTCGAAGAGATCGCCGAGCGCAACGACACGACGCCGGCCGAGGTGTACGCGCGTCTGCAGAAGTCCGGGCGGTTGGAGCAGCTGGAACGCGAGATCACTGAACAGAAGGTCTTCGACTTCCTGGTTTCGAAGTCGGAGGTCGTGGAGGCCGAGGACCGAGCATGACCATCTATCCGCCGTACGTCATCGAGCGCACCAGTCGCGGGGAGCGCAGCTACGACATCTTCTCGCGACTGCTCATGGACCGGATCGTGTTCCTGGGCGCACCCATCGACGACAACGTCGCCAACATCATGGTGGCGCAGCTCCTGTTCCTGGACGCCGACGATCCGGAGCGGGACATTCACATGTACATCAACTCGCCCGGTGGCAGCGTCTACGCAGGCATGGCGATCTACGACACCATGCAGCACCTGAGAGCACCTGTGGCGACCTATTGCGTGGGCATGGCAGCCTCCATGGGAGCCATCCTCCTGACCGCGGGTGAAAAAGGAAAGCGTAGCGCGTTGCCCAACTCCCGCATCATGATTCATCAGCCCTCCTCGGGCGCGCAGGGTACCGCGGCGGACATCGAGATCGCCGCCAAGGAGATCCTGCGGACCCGCGAAAGGCTGAACGAGATTCTGGCCCGGCACACGGGACAGTCCATCGAGCGCATCGCCGATGACGTGGACCGGGATCGGTTCATGAGCCCCGGCGAAGCCGTGGACTACGGTCTCATCGACCGGGTGCTGGAAGGGACCGTGGAGACCGGCGGCAAGCCGGCGGACTCCACCACGATCGAGTCCGGTAAGGGCGACTGACCACACGGGCCTCCGGGCCCGTCCCGCCGCGAGGACGGACGCATGTCGACGGACAAGCACCTCCGCTGCAGCTTCTGCGGAAAGTCGAAGGACAGCGTGAAGAAGTTCATCAGCGGTCCTTCCGTCTACATCTGCAACGAGTGCATCTCCCTCTGCAACGAGATCCTGGCCGAGGAGGAGGAGCGGGAACAGGCGGAGAGCGCCGTTCCCAGCCCGACCCCGGAGGAGATCAAGGAGGTGCTGGACCAGTACGTCATCGGCCAGGAAACGGCCAAGCGGGCGTTGGCTGTGGCCGTCTACAACCACTACAAGCGCGTCAACCACCAGGGCGTGCTCGATGACGTGGAGATCGACAAGGCCAACATCCTCCTCATCGGTCCCACGGGCGTCGGAAAGACGCTCCTGGCGCAGACGCTGGCGCGCATCCTCCAGGTGCCGTTCACCATCGCCGACGCCACGACTCTGACCGAAGCCGGCTACGTGGGCGAGGATGTGGAGAATATCCTGGTGCGCCTTCTCCAGGCCGCCGACTACAACATCGCCGAATGCGAGCGCGGCATCGTCTACATCGACGAGATGGACAAGATCGCCCGCAAGTCGGAAAACCCCTCCATCACCCGCGACGTCTCGGGCGAGGGCGTGCAGCAGGCGCTTCTGAAGATCCTGGAGGGCACGGTGGCATCGGTGCCTCCGCAGGGAGGCCGCAAGCATCCGCAGCAGGAGTACATCCAGATCAACACCCGCAACATCCTCTTCGTATGCGGCGGCGCCTTCGACGGGCTCGAGAAGATCGTCGAGGGCCGCATCGGCAAGCGCCAGATCGGCTTCGCCGGAGGCGAGGAGCGGGGCAATCGCGATTCATTGATGCATCTGGTGGAACCGGAAGACCTGCAGCGGTACGGGATCATTCCGGAGCTCGTGGGACGGCTTCCGGTGTCG
This sequence comes from uncultured Gemmatimonadales bacterium, assembly GCA_963809895.1. GTDB lineage: Bacteria > Gemmatimonadota > Gemmatimonadetes > Longimicrobiales > Gaopeijiaceae > Gaopeijia. The sequence goes on from CAWELD010000003.1 coordinate 1,735,612, forward strand.
GTGGCCCTGGACGAGCTCGACGAGGACGCCCTGTGCCGGATCCTGCTGGAGCCCAAGAACGCGCTGGTCAAACAGTACCAGAAGATGTTCGAGCTCGAGGGAATCGGCCTGACCTTCGACAAGGACGCCATCCGGGCCATCGCGGCCAAGACGCTGGACCGCGGCACCGGGGCTCGCGGGCTTCGCTCGGTGATCGAAGGGATCATGCGTGACGTCATGTTCGAGATCCCGTCACGAAAGGACGTCCGGGAGATCGTGGTCACGGTGGAGAGCGTGGACCAGGGCGTTCCGCCCCTTCTGGTCCTCCACCCCGAGGCCGAGCGTCGACTGGAGGCCTGACGGGAGTCGCACCCCACCTTTCCCGGGCGCGTCCAGACCCCTAGGATACCGCCGCGGAGGCCACCCTCCGCGGCGGTTCTCTTTTCCTTCCAGATGTCGGGACGCTGGCCCCCATGACGACCCTGATCCGGGTGGACGAGACGCTGGAGATTCCCGACGACCTTCCCGTCGTAGCCCTCCGCGACCTGGTCTTCTTTCCCTACATGGTCCTCCCGCTGCTCATCGGCCGGCCGCGCTCGCTGACGGCGTTGGAGGGGGCGCGGGAGCGGGACGGGCTCCTCATCCTGGTGGCGCAACGCGATGCCTCGGTGGAGACGCCCGGTCCCGGTGACCTCTATTCGGTGGGCACGGTGGCCCGTGTGGTCCAGACCACGCCGCTGGCCGACGGCACTTCGCGAGTCGTGCTGGAAGGAATCGGCCGGCTGCGCGTGGACGTCGCCGAGTCCGATGGAGAGCTGCGGGCCACGGGCCGGCCCCACGTGCCCCGGGAGTGTGACGCACCGGGCCCGCCGGACACGGAGCTCGAAGCGCTGACGCGTACCGTGGGACGCCACTTCGAGGAGTACGCGCGCCTGCACGACCGGATTCCGGACGACCTGTCGCAGACACTGCTGGGAAGCCGGGATCGGGTCCGCCTGGCCCATCTGGTGTCGGGTCACCTGCTCCTCACGCCGTCGGAGAAGCAGGAGCTCCTGGAGACCCAGGATCTGCCCGGCCACCTGGCGTTGCTGCGGGAGGTGCTCGTCCGCGAGCTCGAGATCCTCAGGATCGAGGAGAAGCTGGATCAGCAGATCCGCATGCAGATGGAGGCCGACCGCCGCCAGATGTACCTCAACGAGCAGCTCAAGGCGATTCACCGCGAGTTGGGCGCCGAGAGCGGCGAGGAATGGGTGGAGTTGGAGCAGGCCCTGTCCAGGTGCGAGCTGCCCGACCACGCGCTGGAGCGGGCCGACCGCGAGATGGCGCGCCTCAGGAAGCTCAACCCGGTGGCCCCCGAAGCGGCGGTCATCCGCACCTACCTCGACTGGATCATGGCACTGCCCTGGACGGCTCGGAGCCAGGACAACCTCGACGTGATCCACGCCTCGGGAATCCTGGACGCGGCGCACTTCGGACTGGGCGAGGTGAAGGAGCGCATCCTGGACCACATCGCCGTGTTGTCGGTGGTGGGGGAGCTGCAGGGTCCCATCCTCTGCCTGGTGGGCCCACCCGGCGTGGGCAAGACCTCGCTGGGACGCAGCATCGCGCGGGCGCTGGACCGGGAATTCGTGCGCGTCAGCCTGGGCGGGGTACGCGACGAGGCGGAAGTCCGCGGGCACCGCCGCACCTACGTCGGTGCCCTTCCCGGGCGCATTTTGCAGGGGATGCGGCGCTCCGGGACCCGAAATCCGGTCTTCCTGCTGGACGAGGTGGACAAGCTGGCCCGGGACTTTCACGGTGATCCGGGCGCCGCGCTCCTCGAGGTCCTGGATCCGGAGCAGAACCGCACCTTCACGGATCACTACCTGGAGCTGGAGTACGACCTGTCCGACGTGCTTTTCGTGGCCACGGCCAACACGCTGGGCGGGATCCCCGAAGCGCTGCGCGACCGCATGGAGGTGATTCGGCTGCCCGGCTATCTGGACACGGAGAAGCGAACCATCGCGCACCGTTTCCTGTGGCCCAAGCAGTGCCGCCGGCACGGGCTGTCGGACAGCGTCATCACGCTGGAGGCCGACGCCATCGACGCCATCATCGCCCGGTACACGCGCGAGGCCGGCGTCCGAGAGCTCGATCGCCGCATCTCCCGGATCGCCCGCAAGCTGGCCAGGGCAGCGGCGGAATCCGGGGGTGTGGAGACCGTCGGCCCGAGGAGCGTGGGCGACGAGGACCTGCGCCCGCTGTTGGGACCGCCTCCCTACCTGCCACCGGAGCCCGACACGGAGGCCGACCGCACCGGGATGGCCAACGGCCTGGCGTGGACCGCGGCAGGCGGCGAGGTGCTGGACGTGGAGGTGTCGGCGGTACCGGGCTCCGGTGAGGTCAGGCTCACCGGTACCCTGGGCGACGTCATGAAGGAGTCGGCCATGGCGGCGGTGACCTACGCCCGCTCCCGCGCACGCCGGCTGGGACTGGATCCCCACTTCCATCGGGAGGTGGATCTGCACGTGCACATCCCCGAGGGCGCTACGCCCAAGGACGGCCCGTCGGCTGGCATCACCATGGCGGTGGCCCTGGTGAGCGCGCTCACCGGCATCCCCACACGTGCCGACGTGGCCCTCACCGGCGAGATCACGCTGCGCGGCCGTGTGCTCCCGGTGGGCGGTGTCAAGGAGAAGTCGGTGGCGGCGCTCCGGCACGGCATCCGGCGCGTGATCCTTCCGGCCGCGAACCTGACGGACCTCGAGCTCCTGCCCACCGAGGTGCGCGAGGGCCTGGAGTTCGTGCCGGTGCGCAGCATGGACGAGGTCCTGGCGGCCGCCCTGACGGCCTTGCCGGCCGAGCGACTGTCGGGGCCAGGCGGCGAGCTCCCGGCGGATCCGGGGATCCAGCTGTCCCAGTGAAGATCAAGACCGTCGAGTTCGCCGGCACCGTCGTGACGCCCGACGGCTCGATGCCCGACGACTTGCCGCAGGTCGCCTTCTCCGGGCGCTCGAACGTGGGCAAGAGCTCGCTCATCAACACCCTGCTGCGTCGCACCCGGTCGAAGGTGGCCCGCGTATCGTCCACGCCCGGCAAGACGCAAGCGCTCAACTTCTACCGCATCAACGACCGCTTCTTCCTGGTCGATCTGCCGGGGTTCGGCTACGCACGGGTCCCCAAGAAGCTCCGCGACGCGTGGAAGGGGCTGGTGGAAGGCTACCTGGCCCGGGCCCGGACGCTGAAGGGGGTGGTCCATCTCGTGGACTGCCGCCGGGAGCCCACGCCCCAGGACCTGGACATGATGGACTATCTGGCTCGATTGGGCGCACCGGCGCTGGTGGTGCTCACCAAGATCGACAAGCTCAACCGCAGCGAGCGGACCCGGGCCGTGGAGCGCGCCTGCGGCGTGCTGGGCGTGGGGCGCGAGCAGCTCGTCCCCTTTTCGGCCAAGACCGGCGAGGGTCGCGAGGTGCTGTTGGAGGCGCTGGACGCACTTCTGGCCGAAGAGGAGGAGGATGGATGAGAGGCACCCTCGTTGGTCCTCCTCGTGCTCGTTGGGGCATGCCTGCCCGCGAGCTCCGGAGCGGGCGCGGCCCGCCCGGCCGACGCCACCCTGGTGCCGCCCGGCTACGGCTCGCTGCACCAGGAGGACATCACCCTCACGGTACGGGTGGGCGACCTCCAGGTGAAGATCACGCCCCTGGCCGAGTGGGTGCTTCGACTGACGGCGCCGGACACGTACAAGCGCTTGTCGGGGGCCGTCGCGCGCCTGGACGAGTCGGACCGTGTGGGACGCCTCCCGGTCCTGGTGTCCCTCTTCACCGAAGCGGCCGGGGGGACCGAGGTCGAGCTGCGGGACCTGGTTCTCGTCAGCCGGGGACGCCGGTACCGGCCACAGGTGGTGCGCGGTCTCACCCCGGGCTGGGGTACCGGCCGCCTGCGCCAGCGCGAGCCACAGCAGGCCATCTACCTGTTCGACGGCGACGTGGACCTGGAGATGGACCTCGACGTGATGTTCGGCGACGTGCGAACCGGGGAGTGGAGCGTGATCCTGCCGCGCCTCGAGACCGAGCGCGCGCGTATCCGGTCACGAGTCAGTGCTCCAGGTCGTACTTCTTGATCTTCCGGTAGAGGGTCCGCTCACCGATCTCCAGACGCTCCGCCGCCTTGCGGCGGTTGCCGCCCACCTCTCGGAGCGCCGCCGCGATGGCTTCGCGCTCCATGTCCTCCATGGTCATTCCGGGACGGAAGACCACCACGTCCTCGTCCTCGGTCTCCGGCGCCTGGTCTCGCGACGGGCTCACGTCCATCACCTCGACGCCACCCAGTCCCTCGCCGCCGAGCCGCAGGGGCGCGCGCTGGGGAACAGGTAGCATGGCGACCTCTCCCCTGCCCCGTCCCACCTCCTGCATCTCTTCGCGGTACGCCTCGAACTCCTTGCGAAGGTCGTCGACGTCGACCCGGAGCTCCACCATGGTGCGGAAGATGAATTCCAGCTGCGGTCGGAGCGATTCCTCGCCGTCACGGCCGCTCCCGCCTGGTCGCGCCACCGGAACGGGTAGGAGATCTCTCCGTCCGCGACGCACCTCGTCGGGAATGTCATCGGCTCGGATGCGTAGGCCCGGAGCCAGCACCACCATGCTCTCCACCAGGTTGCGGAGCTCCCGGACGTTTCCCGGCCAATGGTAGTCCTTGAGGATCTCCATGGCGTCGTCCGAGATGCCCGCGAAGGGACGGTCGTTCTTCTCGGCGATCTCCCGGATGAAGCGATCCACCAGGAGAGGCACGTCCTCACGGCGGTCCCGCAGCGCCGGCATCTCGATGTGGAGCACATTGAGCCGGTAGTAGAGGTCCTTCCTGAACTCACCCATGGCCACGAGCTGCCGCAGGTCCTGGTTCGTGGCCGCCACGATGCGCACATCCACGTGGATCGGCTTCTCGCCCCCCACGCGCAGGAACTCGCGCTGCTCCAGGACCCGCAGCAGCTTGACCTGGGTGGTCAGCGGCATCTCCCCGATCTCGTCGAGGAAGATGGTTCCCTTGTCCGCCAGCTCGAAGAGCCCACGCCGGCTGTCGATGGCCCCCGTGAACGCGCCTTTCTCGTGTCCGAAGAGCTCACTCTCCAGCAGGGTGTCGGACAGCGCCGCCACGTTCACCGCGATGAAGGGGCGGTGGCGCCTGGGGGAGAGGGCGTGGAGGCCCCGCGCGGCCAGCTCCTTTCCCGTGCCGGACTCACCGGTGAGGAGCACCGTGGACGCCACAGGGGCGATCTGCACGACGCGCTCCAGCACCTCGCGCATGACGTCGGTCTCGCCCACGATCCCGGTTACGCTTCGTAGCCGGTGACGTTCGAGGAGGCGGCGAGCGACCAGCACCACCTCATCGGCTGCGGCACCGGGCGCGAACACCTCCTGGATGGTACCGTCGGCGACTGCAGCAGCGGGTCGCCCCTCCAGCGGGGCGAACCCCACGATGGGGATATCGAGCTCCTGACGGGCCTGGCGCGCCAGGCCTTCGGTGTGTCCTCCGGGCTCCATCTCGGTGAGGACCAGCAGGACCGCGTCGTCTCGGGCACCGACGTGCTCGTCCGGTGTGACCAGCTCCACCGCGTATCCGGCGCCCTCGAAGGCGCTCCGCAGGGTCCCGGCCCGTTTCAGGTCGTGGGTGGATACCAGGACGCGGTCGCTCACGCCGGCACGCCTCCCCGCGCATCCGGCGGTCGATGGCCAGGCTTCGCGCCGGCCAGAAGTGAGACCACGTGGTCCAGGAGAGGCTCCAGGACGGCGATTCCGTCGCGAACGCCTCCGGGGCTTCCGGGAAGGTTGACGATCAGCACGCCCCCCCGGCTCCCAGCGAGACCTCTGGACAGGACGGCGTAGGGCGTGGACTCCTCGCCGGCCCTGCGCAGGCGCTCGGCGAGGCCCGACGCGTCACGATCCAGGACGGCGCGCGTGGCCTCCGGAGTCACGTCTCGCGGACCGAAGCCCGTGCCGCCCGTGGTGATCACCGCGTCGACCTCGCCCTCGTCGCTCCAGCTCAGCAGGGTGCGGGTGATGGTGAGCGCGTCGTCGGGAACCACCGCCCGGCGCGTCACCTGGCGGCCCGTCTCGCGGGCCCACGCCTCCAGCGCCGCCCCGCTGGCGTCTTCCCGCTCGCCGGCGGCGGCGCCGTCGCTGACCGTGAGGATTCCCAGGCGCACCGGATCACCTCAGCGCCGGATGGAGCCCTCGGTGTAGAACGGCGGGCGCTGGACCACGGCGCCCAGTTCCTTTCCGCGCACGTCCAGCGTCACCTCGGTACCCGCGCCCCCCAGGCGGGTGGGCACGTAGCCCATGGCGACGCCCACGCCCAGCGAGGGACTCATGGTCCCGCTGGTGACCACCCCCACACCGGCGCCGGCGGAGCGGATCTCGTAGCCCGGCCGGGGAAAGCCGCGCTCGGTGAGGCGCATCCCCACCAGCCGCCGCTCCACACCGGCCTCCTTCTGGGCGACCAGGGACTCGCGACCGACGAAGTCGCCCTTGTCGAGCTTGGTGATCCAGCCCAGGCCTGCCTCCAGCGGCGTGTGGTCCTCGTCCAGGTCGTTGCCGTACAGGGCGTATCCCATCTCCAGGCGCAGGGAGTCGCGCGCGCCCAGCCCTGCCGGAATCAGCCCGTGCGCCGCTCCTTCGTCGAGGATCGCCCGCCACAGGTCGGCGGCACGGCTGGCGGGCACGTAGAGCTCGAAGCCGTCCTCGCCGGTGTAGCCCGTGGCGCTGATGACGGCATCGACGCCGGCGACCCGACCCTCGGCGAAACGATAGTAGCCGATGGTGTCCAGATCGGTATCCGTGAGGGGCTGGAGGATCGCCCGTGCCCGGGGTCCCTGAAGCGCCAACAGGCCGGTGGCGTCGGAGCGGTCCTCGAGCTCCACGTCGAGCCCCTCCTCGTGGCTCACAACCCACGCCCAGTCCTTGTCGTGGTTGGACGCGTTCACCACCAGCATGTAGTGATCGGGAAAGCGGTAGACGATGAGGTCGTCGATGATGCCGCCGTCCTCGCGGCACATGGCCGAGTATTGCGCCTGCCCCACGTCCATACGCGACGCGTCGTTCACCGTGATGCGCTGCACCAGGGCCAGAGCATCCGGGCCCCGGACCTCGAACTCACCCATATGGCTCACGTCGAAGAGCCCCGCGGCGTCGCGCACCGCCTTGTGCTCCGCGGTGATGCCGGTGGGATACTGCACCGGCATGGCGTAGCCCGCGAAGGGCACCATCTTCCCGCCCAGGGCTTCGTGCTCGTCGTGGAGGGGCGTGCGCTTGAGATCGTCAGCCATCGTGATGCCGCCTGTGGTCGTTCGGGATATGGGATCGAGGGCGCGGCTCAGCGCCCTTCCATGAGCATGAGCAGGAGGGCCTTCTGGGCGTGGAGACGGTTCTCGGCTTCCTGGAAGACCCTCGACGCAGGCCCGTCGATGACGCCCGCGGCCACTTCCTCACCCCGGTGGGCCGGGAGGCAGTGCAGGAAGATCGCATCCGCGGCGGCCTGGTCCATGAGCGCCTCGTCCACACAGTAGCCGTGGAACGCCAGAGCGCGCTCGCGGGCCTCCTCCTCCTGGCCCATGGAGGCCCAAACGTCGGTGGTGACCACCCGCGCTCCTTCGGCAGCCTCGCCGGGGCTGCGGGTCAACAGCACGTTGGTCCGCTCGCGGGCGCGCGCCAGGATATCGGGGTCCGGCTCGTAATTCTCGGGGCAAGCCAGCCGGAGATCGAATCCCAGCAGCGCCGCGGCGTTGAGCCAGGAGTTGGCCATGTTGTTGCCGTCGCCGATCCAGGCCACCGGCACATCCGACAGGTCGCCCCCGAACACCTCGGACATGGTCTGTAGATCGGCGAGCAACTGGCAGGGGTGCAGCAGGTCGGTGAGGCCGTTGACCACCGGGACGGAGGCGTAACGGGCAAGCTCCACCACCTCCTCGTGGGCGAAGGTGCGGATCATGATGGCATCGACGTAGCCGCTCAGGACGTGAGCGGTGTCGTGCAGGCTCTCGCCCCGGCCCATCTGACTCGTCTGGTCCGAGAGGAAGACCGCGTGGCCGCCGAGTTGCGCCATGCCCACCTCGAACGACACCCGGGTCCGTGTGCTGCTCTTGCGGAAGATCATGGCCAGGGTCCGGCCCACCAGGAGCCGCTCCCCCCGAGGATCCTGCTTGAGGCCCCGAGCTCGTGCCAGGAGCTGCAGGAGCTCCTCGCGGGACAGGTCCGGAAGAGCCAGGAAGTCGCGTTTCGTGCTCTCGCTCATGCGTCGTGCTCGGTTCGAACGGTGCTCGATCTCGGGATCAGAGGATGTAGCGTCGCAGGTCCTCGTCTTCGACGATGGCGCTCAGGTTCCGGCGCACGAAGTCGGCATCGATGACCACCCGCTTGGCGCTGTCGTCGGGCAGCTTGAAGAGCACGTCCTCCAGGAGCGTGGTCATGACGGTCTGGAGGCGGCGGGCGCCGATATTCTCCATACGCGTATTCAGCTCGGTGGCGATGCGTGCTATCTCCTCCACGCCCTCGTCGCTGAACTCCAGGGTGCCGCCCTCGGTCTCCACAAGGGCCCGATACTGATTCAGGAGTGCGTTGCGGGGCTCCGTCAGGATGCGCACGAAGTCTCGCTGGCCCAGGCTGTGCAGCTCCACACGGATCGGGAAACGCCCCTGGAGCTCGGGGATCAGGTCGCTGGGCTTGGCCACGTGGAAGGCGCCAGCGGCCACGAACAGGACGTGGTCGGTGCGCACCAGGCCGTACTTCGTCTGCACGGTCGAGCCCTCGACGATGGGCAGGAGGTCACGCTGAACACCTTCCCGGCTGACGTCGGGGCCCGCCCCACCCCGCTCGCCGGCGACCTTGTCGATCTCGTCGAGGAAGACGATGCCCATGTCCTCGGTGCGGTTCAGCGCTTCGGTGACCACCTCGTCCATGTCCACCAGGCGATCCAGCTCGTCCTGGAAGAGGATGCGGCGAGCCTCGGCCACGGTGACCTGCCGCCGCTTGGTCTTCTTCGGCAGCATGTCCTGGAGCATTTCGGTGAAGTTGTAGTCCATCCCTTCGCCCATGGGCACCATCATGCCGTCCAGGTTCGGTGCCTGCTGGACCTCCACCTCCACTTCACGGTCCTCGAGGGTTCCATCGTTGAGCAGCTTGCGGAGCTTCTCCCTGGTGCGTGCCCGGCGCTGGGGGAGGCCTTCCTGGGCCTCCCCGTGGTCGCCCTCCGATGCGCGAGCCTCGACGCCACCTGGACCCGCCACGAAGATCGACCCCAACGCCACCCGTCCCGTGTCGTCGTCCGCACCGGCTCCGGCCTGTTCGGAGCCCTCGCCTCCCGCCGGGAAGAGCAGATCCAGGAGCTTCTCCTCCACCCGGGCCTCGGCGAGCTCGGCCACGTCTTCCTCGCGCTCGGCGCGCACCATGTTGATGGCCACGTCCACCAGGTCGCGAATCATGCTCTCCACGTCGCGACCCACGTAGCCCACCTCGGTGAATTTGCTGGCCTCGACCTTGACGAAGGGAGCGCCCGCCAGTCGGGCCAGACGCCGCGCGATCTCGGTCTTGCCGACGCCCGTGGGGCCGATGAGGATCAGGTTCGCCGGAACGATCTCGTCTCTGAGGTCATCGGGCACCCGCTGGCGTCGCCACCGGTTGCGCAAGGCGATGGCCACCGCCTTCTTGGCGTCGCCCTGACCCACGATGTAGGTGTCGAGCTCCGCGACGATCTGCCGCGGCGTGAGCCACTCCGCCCACTCGTCGTCGGAAATGCGCCCGTCTTCCTCGGCTTTCGAGGGTGGGGTGGGCGTGGGAGGTGTGGCGATGATGGTTTCTTCTGTCATGATGTCCAATCCGATCCCGGCCCGGGCCGGCGCGGTCAATCGGCGTCGCCGCCCAGCTCCAGGACGGTGATGTCCTGATTCGTGTAGATGCAGATCTCACCGGCGATGCGCAGCGCTTCACGCACGATCTCGCCGGCCCCGAGGCTGGAATGGTTCTTCAGCGCCCGCGCCGCTGCCAGGGCGTAGCTTCCACCGGAGCCGATGGCCGCGATGTCGTCATCGGGCTCGATGACGTCACCGTCTCCGCTGATGAGAAAGAGGTGGTCCTTGTCGGCCACCACAAGAAGGGCATTGAGGCGCCTGAGGAAGCGGTCGGTACGCCAGTCCTTGGCCAGCTCGACCACCGAACGGGTGAGATTGCCGGGAAAGCGCTCGAGCTTCTCTTCGAGCTTCTCGAAGAGCGTGAACGCGTCGGCCACCGCTCCCGCGAATCCCGCGAGAATCGTACCGTCCTTCAGCTCTCTGACCTTACGGGCACGGGTCTTCACCACGGTGTCGCCCATGGTCACCTGCCCGTCGCCTCCAAGCGCCACCGTTCCGTCCCGGCGCACGGCCACCACGGTGGTGGCGCGGATGTCCTGATGCCGCACGTTGACCCCTCTCGTCCCTGGCGTGTGTGGACTCTAACGATAACAGTCTGCCGACTTGGCAGGGAGTGGGAGGGGGCGCCCCCTGGGGCCAGGTTGGAGCCCGACGGACGAAGCCGTCAGTCCGAACGGGGGTGGGCGTCGCGGTAGACCTGCTTGAGGCGCTCGGTGGAGGTGTGCGTGTAGATCTGCGTGGTAGAGAGCGACACGTGGCCCAGAAGCTCCTTCACCGCCATGAGGTCGGCACCGCCGTCCAGCAGGTGGGTCGCGAACGAGTGTCGCAGGGAGTGCACGCTGAGCCCCTCGTCGGCGCCTGCCGCCTCCAGCAACGCGTGCACGATCTTCTGGATGCCTCGACGCGAGAGCCGACGGCCTCCGGGACCCAGAAGGAGGGCCCGGCGATCCGCCGCGCTGGCGTCCGGTCCCACGGCCTCGTCTCGCCGGGGCAGATAGCGGCGCACGGCCACCACCGCCGCCCGCGTCAGGGGAACGATACGCTCCTTGCGGCCCTTGCCACGCACCTTCACCTGCTCCGCCACGAGATCCAGGTCCTGGAGGTCCAGACCATGCAGCTCGGAAAGGCGCAGGCCGCTTCCGTACAGAAGCTCGAGGAGCGCCAGGTTGCGCGTGCCCGCCAGTGTGTTCTCGGCGGCACGGGCCTCCGCCACGTCGAAGAGCGCCTGGGCGTCCCCGTGGGTGAGATGCCCGGGCAGCTTCTTGTCGAGCCGCGGGGCTCGCAACGCGCGCGTGGGATTGCGGTCCAGTCGCTCTTCGAGATGGAGGAAACGGAAGAAGGTCCGCACCGCCGACAGCTTGCGGGCTGCCGTGCGCCGCGACAGCCCACGCCGGTCCAGCCATCCCAGGAAGGAGCGCAGCGTGAGGCGGTCCACGTCACCCCAGCCCCACTCCGGCGTACCGTAGTAGCCGGTGAGGAACTCGGAAAGATCCGTCAGGTCGCGTCGGTAGGCCGAGACCGTGTTGGGCGAGAGCTGACGCTCGTCCGCCAGATGGCGCAGAAACTCCTGGACGGCCGTCCCGGACGTCTCCTGCGACCGTGGCCCCCGTGCAGCGCTCATCCCACCGGCGCCTCCGAAGCCGGCGCCCCGTCCCCGACGAGCTGGTCCGGATCCACGGAGGGCTCCACGCCCACCTCGCCCATCCAGGCCAGGAAGTCCCGCAGAGCCCGGGCCGCGAGCATCTCCCGCTTCTTGCGCTTGTCGCGTACCCGCTCAGCGAGTGGCTCCACCAGACCCCAGTTGGAGTTCATGGGCTGGAAGCGCTTCGGATCGCTGTCGCGAAGATAGCGATAGAGGGCCCCCAGCATCGTGGTGGGTGGCGGAAGGCGCGGCTCGAGGCCACGGAGGATCCGGTCGAGCACCAGCGCGGCCATGATCCCGCTGGAGGCGGACTCCGTGTAGCCCTCCACCCCCGTGAGCTGGCCGGCGAAGATCATGTCGGGACGGCCCTTCAGTGAACCGTGGGCGGTGAGCGTCGACGGGAAGCTCAGATAGCTGTTGCGGTGGATCGAGCCCCAGCGCAGGAAGTCCGCGTTCCCCAGCCCCGGAATGAGCGTGAACACACGCCGCTGCTCACCGGTGCGCAGCCGGGTCTGGAAGCCGACCATGTTCCACATCTGCCCCGCCCGGTCTTCTCGTCGGAGCTGAACCACCGCCCAGGGACGCCGCCCGGTGCGAGGGTCCGTGAGCCCGATGGGCTTCATGGGCCCGAAGCGCAGCGTGTCGTCTCCGCGCGACGCCATGACCTCGATGGGAAGACAACCCTCGAAGTAGGGGACCGCTTCCCAATCGTGACCCTCGTACACATCCGCCGCCTTCAAGGCATCGAGGAAGACCTGGTACTCTTCCTTCGACATGGGACAGTTGAGGTAGTCTCCGGATTCTTCGAAACGGCCCGCCTCGAAGGCGATGGATTCGTCGATGGAGTCCCGCTCGATGATGGGAGCGATGGCGTCGAAGAAGGCCAGGCCGTCGTCACCGAGCTCGCGGCGGATGGCGTCGGACAGGGCGTCGGAGGTGAGCGGCCCCGTAGCGATGATCGCCGGGCCCTCGGGAATGCGCGTGGTCTCCTCCCGGAGTACCTCGATGCCCGGGTGCTCCGTCGACGGCCCGGGTCATGGCCTGCGAGAAGAGGTGACGGTCCACCGCCAGGGCCGAGCCCGCCGCCACGCGGCTCCGATCCGCCGACTCCAGCAGCACCGAGCCCAGCAGGCGCATCTCGCGTTTGAGCTCGCCATGAGCGTTGGCGGGGTCTTCGGTCTTGAAGGAGTTCGTGCACACCAACTCGCCCAGACCGTCGGTCTGGTGCGCCGGCGTGCTGCGGACGGGCCGCATCTCGATCAGACGGACCCGGTGCCCACGACGGGCCAATCCGAGGGCCGCCTCGCAGCCGGCGAGTCCACCCCCCACCACAATGGCGTCGGGTCGGGCACTCACGAGCGGCGGCTCCGGCTCCGCGAGCGGCCCTTTCCGCCCCGGGCGGCCTTACGCGCCAGCAGGTCCACGGCGGCTTCCAGGTCCACCTCGTCCGGCTCCATGCGCTTGGGCAGTGTCGCGTTCAGGTTGCCGTCTGTGACGTAGGGACCATAGCGACCCGCCAGGAGCCGGATGTCCGCCCCGGTCTCGGGGTGCTTGCCCAGCTCCCGGATGACCTTCCGGCCCCCGGACTTCTCGCGATCCCGGATGAGATCCAGGGCTTCGGCGAGGGTCACGGTGAACATGCGCTCCGGCGTGGCCAGATTCGCGAAGGTCTTGCCTCTGCGCACATAGGGCCCGTAGCGGCCGAGTCCCACGCTCACCTCTTCGCCCGAGCTCGGGTCCTCGCCCAGGGTGCGGGGCAACGACAGGTACCGGAGCGCCGCGTCGAGCTTCACCTCCTCGGGCTTCGCGTCCTTGGGCAGGCTGACCCGCTTCGGCTTGCCGCCGTCGTCGGATGCCAGCTCCACGTAGGGCCCGTACGGCCCGACCTTGACCGAGACGTCGCGGCCGGTCTCGGGGTCCTGTCCGAGCACCTCCTCACCGCCGTCGGATCCGTCCAGGGATCGCGTGCTCTGGCACTCGGGATACCCGGAGCAGCCGAGGAACTGGCCGAACTTGTTGAAGCGCACCAGCATGGGGCGCCCGCACTTCTCACACGTCTCGCCCTCGGCGGCCAGGATCTCCTTGATGAGCTCGTCGGAGATCTGCTCGCCTTGCTCCAGCCGCTCACGGAGACGCGGATAGAAGCCGGCCAACAGGTCCCGCCACTGCACTTCGCCCTCCTCGACCCGGTCCAGCTCGTTCTCCATGCGGCTCGTGAAATCCACGTCGAAGACGTTGGGAAAGACCCGCACCAGGAGCTTGGCCACGATCTCACCGAGATCCGTGGCCTCGAAGCGGCGCTTCTCCAGCTCCACGTAGCCCCGGTCCAGCAGCGTCGAGATGATCTGCGCGTAGGTCGAGGGCCGGCCGATCCCGAGTCGCTCCAGCTCCTTCACGAGCGACGCTTCGCTGAAGCGCGGCGGCGGCTGGGTGAAGTGCTGGCGGGGGTCGAGCCCCTTCAGGATCGCCTCGTCACCCCTGTCCAGTCCCGGCAGCGGCTCCAGGTCGTCGAGGCGACGGTGATCGCCGGCCTCGGTGGCCTCCAGGTACAGCTTCGTGAAGCCCTGGAATTTCACCACCGAGCCCGTGGACCGGTACTGATACGCGCGTCCGCTCGCTCCCCCCAGGTCGAAGTCCACCGTGGTGGTGTCGTAGATCGCCGGCGCCATCTGGCTCGCCACGAAGCGCAGCCAGACCAACTCGTACAGCTTGGCCTCGTCTCTCGGAAGATGGCGAGCCACCTCGGCGGGATGAATGGCCGGATCGGTGGGCCGGATGGCCTCGTGGGCCTCCTGGGCACCCTTCTGCTGCTTTCCGCCCCACAGGCGGCGGGACGAAGCGAGATAGGAGCGCCCCATCTCGCCCTCGATCCACCGTCGGGCGGCGTCCACCGCCGTGACGGACACGCGCGTGGAATCCGTGCGCATGTAGGTAATCAGACCCACGGCGCCCCGTCCGCCGAGCTCCACCCCTTCATAGAGGCGTTGGGCGGTGCGCATGGTGCGCCGTGCCGAGAAGCGCATCCGCTTGGCGGCTTCCTGCTGCAGGGTGGACGTGGTGAAGGGCGCTGCCGGATTCTTGCGGCGCTCGCGACGCTTCACGCTCGTGACCACGAAGGGGACGCCTTCGATGTCCGCCACGGCCGCGGCGGCCTGGTCCTGATCGGACAGCGTGAAGGAGTGCCCGTCGATCTTGTGCAGCTTCGCCTCGAAAGGCTGGTCGTCCTTCTCCAGCCGCGCCGTGATGGACCAGTACTCCTCGGCCACGAAGGCCCGGATCTCGGCCTCGCGCTCGCAGATGAGCCGCAGGGCCACGGTCTGCACGCGGCCCGCCGACAGCCCCGGGCGGATGGGCTTCCACAGGAAGGGGCTGACCTGGTAGCCCACGAGACGATCCAGAATCCTGCGTGCCTGCTGCGCTTCCACCTTGCGGTCGTCGATGCGTCCCGGGTGCGCCAGGGCCTCCTGCACCGCGCCCTTGGTGATCTCCCTGAACTGCACACGCCGGAAGCGCTCGCGATCACGGGCGTAGCCCAGCTCTTCCGCCACGTGGTAGGCAATGGCCTCCCCTTCGCGATCGGGGTCGGTGGCGAGAATCACGTCGGCCGCGGCCCGGGCCTTTCGTTTCAGGTCCGTGAGGATCTTTCCCTTGCCCCGGATGGTGACGTAGTGAGGCTCGAAGCCCTTGTCCACATCCACCCCGAGCTCCTTGGTGGGCAGATCCTTCACATGGCCGACCGACGCCGCGACATCGTATCCCGGGCCGAGGTACCGTCCGATCGTCCGCGCCTTGGCGGGTGACTCTACGATGACCAGGTGCTTGGGGGAGCTCGGCATAGGTGCGGATCGGGGTTCAGCGAGTGTCTTCGGGTGACGTCACGACGTCACGCCCATGGCGTTCACGATGGCCTCTGCCAGCCGCTCCGGAGAGGCCCGGCGGGCATCCAGATGCAGCCGGGCCCGTTGGTAGTACTGCCTGCGCGACTCGAGGAGTGTCCGTGCCCGGATCTCGCGGTCCGGTCCCGCGAGCAGCGGCCGAACGTGGCGGTCGGCCCTCGCTCGAGCGAGAACCGTCTCGACATCCACATCCAGCCAGACGCTGAACGTGTCCGCGGGCAGTCCCTCCATGCGGCCGGCCACCGCCGGCCAGCCTCCACCGGGCGCGAGCACCACCCCGGACCGGGCGAGCACTTCCGCTCCGAGCCGGGCCTCGAGTGTCCGGAACACGGCCTCGCCCTCGTCGGCGAAGATCCGCTCCACCGAGCGTCCCGACCGGCGTTCGATCTCGGTATCGAAGTCGAGGAACGTCCACGCCAAGCGCCGTGCCAGGCATGGTCCCACGGTGGACTTGCCGCTGGCCATGAAGCCCACCAGCACCACGTTGCGGATGGCGTCAGAGGGGTCGCTCACCATATCCGCGTTGCGACAGGTACGCGAGGAATCCGTCGAAGTTCCGGCGGGTTTCCGCCATGGAGTCCCCGCCGAACTTCTCCAGGAAGGCATCGGCCAGAACGAGGGCGACCATGGCCTCACCGACCACGGCCGCGGCCGGCACGGCGCACACGTCGCTGCGCTCGGTGGCCGCATCGGCCTCGGACCCGTCACGGAGATCCACCGAGGGAAGGCGGTTCCGGAGGGTGGAGATGGGCTTCATGTGCCCTCGCACGACCAGCGGGGCGCCGGTGGTGACGCCGCCCTCGAGCCCTCCGGCCCGATTCGAAGCCCGTCCAAAGCCCCCGGCCCTGTCCCTCGCCTCGTCCAGCACGATGGGATCGTGCACCCGCGTGCCTGGGCGACGGGCGCCCTCGAATCCTTCGCCGATCTCCACGCCCTTGATGGCCTGCACCGACATCATGGCGCCCGCCAGGCGGCCGTCCAGCTTGGTATCCCACGACACGTGACTGCCGAGGCCCACCGGGAGCCCGGTGGCCACGACCTCGAAAGCACCGCCCAGCGTGTCCCCTTCGTCCTTGGCCCGGTCGATGGCCGCCACCATGCGCTCGTTGGCCTCCGGATCGATACAACGCAGCGGCGAATCGTCCACCGCAGCGTTCAGATCCTCCGGGAGCGGGTCGGGAAGGCGGGCATCGATCCCGCCCAGGCTGATCACGTGGCTCCCGATCCGGATGCCGAAGGCCCCGAGAAAGGTCCGGGCCACCGCACCGCACGCCACCCGAGCGGCGGTCTCCCGGGCACTGGCGCGCTCCAGGATGTCCCGGGTGTCCCTCCGGGCGTACTTGAGCACCCCGACCAGATCGGCGTGGCCAGGACGGGGCAGATACATGGAGCGCAGCGCCTTGGGATTCACGTCGGTCGGCGGAGGCGCGGGACTCATGGCCACGGTCCAGTTCTCCCAGTCCCGGTTCCAGACGAGCATGGCCAGCGGCGAGCCCAGCGTCTCGCCCAACCGAACGCCGCTCAGGAGCTCGGCGCGGTCCGACTCGATCTGCATGCGACGGCCGCGGCCGTACCCGCCCTGCCTGCGCCGCAGGTCGGGATCCACGTCGCGCTCCATCTCCAGCGACAACCCGGCTGGAATCCCCTCCAGGAGGGCCACCAATCCCCGGCCGTGGGACTCACCAGCGGTGTGGAAGGAGATGTGCCTCATGCTCATGCGGGCGTGGTGTCAGATGGAAGATGAGAAAGGCCCGGCAGCGCCGGGCCCGGCGGGCCGCGCATCCGTCCGGACGCGCGCTGGCCCTCGACGCATTACCATACGACGAGCGCGGCGCCCCACCAAGGGCGCCGCGCCGTGTCCATGCCGGGGTCCCGAGCTTGTCAGCGCTCCGGATGCTCCTTCAGGATGTCGCCCTTGCGAACGTCGATGACCACCACTCCGTCCGCAGCGGTGGTGGCGTACAGCTTCACCACCACACAGCGGTCCTCGGTGATGCCCTCCGGCGGGATCGGCTGGTTGAAGTCGTTGCCGAGGTAGAGCTGGACCGCGTCGCCGATGAAGGCGCCGCGCTTGTCCGTCACCGGGATGGTGCTGCACTGGAGCCCGTCGTTGTCACCCGGGAAGGGCAGCGTCGCGCGCATGGGACCCGTGATGATGTCGCGAATGGCGACCCGGCCGATGCGGCGATTGTGCCAGGTGTCGATCACGTCCACCGTGCGGTCACCGGTCCCGACGAAGGCCAGGTGCGTGTCGGGCCGGTAGGTCCCACCCGGGTTGTCCAGAGTCTTGGCGTTGGCGTGCAGCGGGTGCAACGCTGCCCCCGAGCCCACCTCGCCCAACGGAATGGCCACGCCCCCCTGACGTCGCAGGTCCGGATCGAAGAACGCAGCCTCGTCCCGACCACGCACGACACCCAGCGTGCCGTCGTAGTTCATGCCCAGACCCCGGACCTCTTCGGAGTTGTTGACGAAGAGGTCGGCCACGGGGATGATGCCCGACAGCGCCGTGGTCTGTCCCGGGCTCGCCTGGTACATGAGCACCCGTCCCACGGGCTGGGCGCTACCCTCGCCCACGGCGATCCACCCTCCGTCACCGGAACCGGCGACGTAGGTCGTATCCTGGAACCCCAGCGAGGGGATGTTCCAGCGAGCGCCCTCCACGATGTAGGCGTCGGAACCCTGACCGACCAGCTCGAGCCACGCCGCCGTCGGTGTCTCACCCAGCGCCGTCGCCGCCCGTCCGAAGATCACCTGGTCCGGATAGCCGGGCACGTGGTCGAAGAGCGTGAGCGCGGCAGACAGGATGGGCGAGCCGTCACCGGTCGTGCCGATGGTGTCGACCTTGGCACCTACCGAGTCCACGTGGGCCACGGCCCAGAAGTTCTCAGCCTGCTGCGTGAGGCCGTGCTCCACGAAAAGCTTCACTTCGGAGCGTTGCGAGCCGTCCGGATAGAACGCCTTCCGCGCCGTACCCACGTCACCCACGAGCGTGGTCTTCGTGGAGTACACGACGTTGCCGAAGGAGTCGACCGCCATGAACTGGGGCCGGTCCGAGAACGCCGGCGAGTTGAACTGCGGCAGCGGGAAGATGGTGTACTTCACCCCGGTGTCCGACTCGCTGAGCTGGATGTCGAAGAGGACCACGTCGGGGGTGAGGAAGCGACTCGCGTCGGCTTCCAACTCGGTCCCGAGGTCCACCACCGACATGTTCGTGCCACCCGAGTTGGCCACCCACAACGAGTCCCCGTCACGGGTGAGCGCCAGACCCCAGGGCTCCGCGCCCACGGCGATGGGATGTCCGAAGGTCTCGGACCCCATGCGGAAGACCTCGAGCTGGTTCGTCTCGATGTTGGACAGGAAGAGGTTGCCGCGGGCTGTGTCCACGGCGGCGTCCATGATGTGGCCCCCATTGGGCAGCACCACTGTACGACCGGCAACATGCGAGCGGGTGAGGCGCAGTCCCTGGCGACTGTCCGCCACGACCTGCCCACCCGGCAGGCTGGCACACTCGAGGCGCTGCGGCGTGTCCTCGTCCACCGCCGCGGCACAGTTGCCAGCCTGATCCACCATGTAGCCGGTCACCTCGTAGATGAGCGTGTCCGGCAGATTGAGCGAGTCCACGTTGAAGACCGGAACCGCGAACTCGTGTCCCACCGTCCCGGTGCGAGGCGGTGAATAGGCCTCTTCACCGGCCCGGACGAGGGTATCCTGTCGGTTGACCGAGATCGCCTTGACCGTGTAGCCGAGGCGCACCACGCCGCTCCCCTGGGGATCGTCGTTCCCCGAGACCTGGATCCGCAGCGAGTCCTTCAATTCCAGCTTGGGCAGTGCACTCACGTTGAGGGTGACCGTGGGTGCGGTCGCGTCGCCCGCGCCTCCGGTCACGACCCGGACCGAGAGCCCGTCCTGACCCGCCAGGTCTTCGGTGTTCCGGGCCGTCGCGGCGATCTGCAGCGTGCCGCTGGTGCCCGCGGGAATGGCCACCGTCGTGTCGGCCCGGATGGAGTCCGTCGCCGGAATCACCGAACGCACCAGGGTGGTGTCGAAGGCTCCCGACAGCTCGAAGGAAATCTGCGCGATGCCCTGCGGGTCGCGGGCCACCGCGGACAGATTCAGGCTCAGTCCCGCCTTCACCGACTGGCCGCTCGTGAGGTTGAGGAGCTGTACGTCGGGGCCGCCGATGATGAGGGGCACCGTGTCCGCCGAGGCGTTGCCATCGCTGTCCCAGGCCCGCACGACGATGGAGGCGGTCTCCTTGTCCGTGACGCCGGTGGGCTGGAGATACCGGCTCAGGACGGTGTCCCGCACCGAGCCGAGAATGACCTGCTTCGATTGATAGCGGGCCACTTCCTCCTGGGTCCCGAGCCCCGGGTCACCGCGAAGGGCGAAGCCCAGAAAGCGGACGGAATCGACGCCGGCGTCGTCGCGGACCCGCACCCGCACGAGGATCGAGTCCCCGACCGGCTTGGCGGCCTGGGCGTCCCCGCTGGGCACCTGGATCTCCACGCTCGGGGCACCGGCGAAGGTAGAGGTCGGGCCGCGGAATTGGTTCGGTCCGTCACATGCCGTGACGACGGCCACTGCTGCGGCCAGGGTCACGGGGATGAACGGGCGCTTGGCTCCCATTGGGCGCATCGGTCTCTCTCCCGCTCGGCTCAGTTTGCCGCGTCGCGGACGATGTGGGGCGTCACCAGAATGATCAGGTCACGCTGGATCTGGGACTCCCGCCTCGTCTGGAAGATCCGGCCCAGCAGGGGCAGATCCATGAGGAGGGGAATGCCGGACCGCACCTCGCTCTTTTCGGTGACGGTGAGTCCACCGATCACCACTGTCTGGCCGTCACGCACCAGGACCCGGGAATCCGCCGTCTGGGTCTGGAAGATGAAGCCCAGGTCGGACTCGGCGAGCTGCGGCGACGAACGCTCGGCGTGGAGCTCGAGAAGGACGTTCCCGTCATCGGTGATGTGCGGTGTCGCCTCGAGAATGATACCGGTCTCCTCGATCTGCACCGTGGCGCGAGGCAGAATGGCGGCTCCCTGCTGCGCGCCACCCGCCCCTCCTGCGCCGCCACCGCCGGTGGCTCCACCCACGGCCCCCGTACCCTGGTCGATGACGCGCAGCGGAGTGCGCTCACCGACCTGGAGCCGCGCCTGCTGATTGTTCATGACCGTCACCGACGGCGCCGCCTGGATATCGCTCAGATTCCGGGATTGCAGCGCCTCGATGAAGCTCACCAGCGTATGGCGCCCGATGAGCAGCGAGCTGAGCAGCGTCAACGTGGGCTGGCTGACCCGGTTCTGCGCGTTCCCCAGCGCGGCCACCGAGTTTCCACCCAGGGCCACCACGTTGGCGCCCTGTGGCACGGACTCGTCGGGCAGCTCGATGACGCCGTCGCCGTTGGAGTCGCGGGCGCCCGGGGTCACGAGGTTCAGCTGGTTGCCCGCCGAATCCTTCAGATCGTACACCACACCGAATTCGTTGAGGTCGGTGCGGTTCACGAAGACGATCTTCGCCTGAATGGTGACCTGAGGTGTCGGCTCGTCCAGGTGCGAAACCAGGTCCGCAGCGGCGTCATGGACCCGCTGGATGTCCGTCACCACCACCGAGTTCGTACCCTCGCTGGCCGACACCGCACCGCGGGTCGTCAGGATGCCCTGCACCGCCTGGGCCACCTCGGTGGCCGTGGCGTAGTTGATCCGGTACGACCGCGTGATCACCGGCTCCACCTCTTCGCGCTCGTTGAGGCTGGTGATGTTGTCGACCCGGATGATGCCGTTGTCGAGCTGGCGTGCCTGAAAGCCGTTGGTCTCGAGGATGGCGTTCAGGGCCTGGTCCCAGGGCTGTTCGTCGATCTGAGCGGTGATGTTCCCCTCGACGGTGGACCCGGCCACGATGGAGCGGCCGGAGATCTCGCTGAAGGTGAACAGCACCTCACGAATGGGCGTCTCGGCGAAGGTCACCGAGATCGGCGCCATTTCCTGGGGCTGCGGCGCGGCGACCGCCGGCGTGGGGGTCGGCGCCTGCGCGGCCGGAGCCGAGCGCACCGACACGTCACGCAGCTGTGCCGGAGCCGATCCCGAGCTCCATGCGTCGAAAGGACCCGTGTGACTCTGGAGTTGGATGTGCAGGCCATCCGCATCGGACGTCACCTGGTATGGCACGAGCTCGTCGAGCTGCAGCGTCAGCCGCACCACGTCGTCGGTATACTGGCTCGTGCGCAGCGCCACCACACCCCCGCGGTCGATCCCCTGGAAGTCCTTCCGGGGCAGGGCGTGCCGGGCACCGAAGACGTCCACGACGAGGCGATTGGGCCCCTCCATGGTGAAGTCCCGGTACTCGACCGGCCCGTCGACTGCGATGACGATCTCCGTGGTGGAGGCCGCCGGGCGGATGCTGACCTCTCGGACCGGTCCCCCGGCCAGAAGCGAGCACAACCCAGTCCACAATGCGAGCATCGACGTCATCGTGAGCCTCCTTGGCCCCGAGTCGGCATGTCCATGGTTCTCCGTTCCGTCAACCCGAACTCCGTGACCTCCACGACCACCTGACTCCTCCGGATCTCGACGATCCGTACGTTCCCCCAACGCTCACCCACGTGAAGGCGCACGCTCTGGCCGATGGGGCCGGAGCCGGGGTTGCCGCCCTGGGGCCGCCCCGCGGACAGCGTGGCGACGCTGGATCCGGGTGTGGGGCTGAACAGGATGGCGTCCAGATGCATCTGTTCGAAGCGCGGCCCTCCGCTGGCGTTGGCCAGCAGCGGCTTGAAGGGGTTCCGACGCTGAAAGGTCGGATACGTGAACACCTCGCGCTCGAACACGAGCTGCGGATCTCCGATGTCCTGCGCCCTCTGCTGCGCGGCGGACGTCGAATCCGGCGGGCTGGTCTGCTCCTGGTCCTGTCCCATGGCCGCGGCTGGCACGGCCAGGGCGAACAGCGTCAGGACGGGTGCGAGAACGCGACGACGCATGGTCAACCTCCTACCTGGGAGCCCATGTCCGCCGACGGCTCTTCGGAGCTCGGCAGCACATAGGTCTCGATGCGGAAGGTGGCCTGCACCGGCGCCTCGTACTGGAGGAGCCCGGTGTTGGAGTTCTGCTGCAACTGGGTCATCTGGAGGTCCACGGGTGTGATGATCCGGGGAAGCGAGGCGATGGACGTGAGGAAGCGCCCCACGTTGTGGTATTCACCGATCACCCGGAGGGTATAGACCTGCTTCGTGTAGAACTCGCCCGGCTGGTCGGGCTGCGGCTCGATCAGGTTGAGATCCACGTTGAGTGAGCGTGTCTGCGTGGTCAGATTGCGCAGAAGCTCGGGGACCTCTTCACTGGCGGGCACGAGCTGTTCGAGCGCCCGCACGTGCCGCTCGTACAGGGCCATCTGCTCTTCGAGGTTCCGGCCGCCACGGGCGGCGGTGATCTGGGCCGCCCGGTTCGAGCTTTCCAACCGCTCGAGCCGCGACTGCGACGCCTGCAGGTCCGCCTGCGCCGGCGTGTACAGATATTCCCAGAACACGTAGAAGAGGGCCGCCACCACCAGAATCACCACGAAGGCCCGTTGCTGCTTCGATCCCTTGGGCAGGAGTGCCATGATCGCTCTCCCCCTCAGAGCCCGCCGGCCTCGGAGCCGGACTCGGCGCCGAGAAGCGGGACGGAGTTGAGGGAATCCAGGGCCGGCTGGACGAAGGACATCTGGAGCTCGAAGGCGTACACGACCTGCTGCGACCCGTCGATGGTCTGGGGCGCCTGCTCCGACGAGATCAGCTTGATGCCGCGGAAGTACTCCGACGCCTCCAACTGATCCATGAAGACCGTGAGGGCGAGGTTGTTGCCCGCGCGGCCCTCGACCTTGACCCGCAGGTCGGGGCTGGCGGAGATCTGCGAGACCTCCGTCAACCATGTGTAGTCCGGAAGCGCACGAGCCACCTGGTCCAGGACGTGGGGCCAGATGTAGCGACCCTGGTCGATCTCCTGGATCACGCCCACGCGCTGGACGATGGAGTCACGCCGAGCCCGCAACCCGTTCGTCCGCTCGATGAGATCGGCGAACCGGGCCGAGTCCTGAACGGCGGACTCCAGGGCCACGGCGACGTCCTCCTTGTCTCCCCGGAGGGAGAACCAGAAGTAGCCCGCGGCACCCAGGGCCAGCACGACCGCCACGATGGCGGCCTGGACCCATCGGTCGCTGGGGAACCCCTTGATGCTGGGGCCCGAGAAGGAAACGCTCCGCTTGCGGGACTGCCGCTTGCGGCCGCCAGGTATGAGGTTGACCTCGATCACGGCTACCTCGCCGTCACGCGGTGCGGAGGGCCAGGCCCAACGGAAGCACGAACATGGGCGCGACCTCATCGAGGTTCACGGCCATGGCTGCGTCCGGATGGACAGGCACTCTCTCGAATGGATTCACCAACTGCGTCTCCACGGCCATTCGGCGGCCCAGGGCCTCGGCCATGCCGGGGATCCTGGCGCCACCGCCGCTGATGTAGATGCGACCCAGCCCTTCGCCGGACTGGCGCGTCATGAGGAAGGCGGCGGCGCGCTCGATGCCCACGGCCACCTCGTCGGCGCTGGCTTCCACGAAGCCGCCCATGTCGTCCCGGGCCTCCCGTCCCTGCACCACGTCCTCGGCCTGCTCGGCAGTGAGGCCCCGCTCGCGCTGCAGATCCTCGCGGATGCGGCGCGAGCCGAACGGGATGTCCCGGGTGAGGAGCGGCACGCCGTCCTCGAGAATGTTCACGTTCGTGACCTCGTGGCCGATGTTCACCAGCGCCACGATGCCCGCCATGGCCTCCGGATGGTTGTGCTCGAAGGCGTTGTGCAGCGCGAAGGCGTTCACGTCGATGACGACGGGATTGAGCCCCGCTTCCACCAACAGGCCCACCTTGTTGTCCACCAGCTCGCGCTTGGCCGCCACCAGCAGGACCGGCATGCGCAGGCCCTCGCCCGCCGGATCGAGCAGCTCGAAGTCCAATTCGACGCTGTTGATGTCGAACGGGACGTGCTGCTCCGCCTCCCAGCGTATGACGTTGCGGGCATCGGCCTCTTTCATCCGGTCCATCTCGATGGGCTTGATGATCACGTCGTGACCGCCCACGCCCGTGATCACGTCACGGCCCTGGAGTCCCAGGTCGGAGAAGAGGCTGCGAACCGTGTCGGAGACCACTCCGTAATCCATGATCTCGCCTTCCACGATCGTATCGGGGAGGAGCGGTCTCATGGCGACCCGCCGGACTTCCGGCTGATCTCCCGAGTGGTCCACCTCGACGACTTTGACGAAGCCGCTGCCGATGTCGAGGCCGACCGAGGTCTTCTTGCGTCCGAAGAGAGGCATGCGCGCCCTCGCTACGCGGCGGGTGAGGAGTGGAGATTTTCTCCAGAATACGGCGACGACGGTAATGCCGAAAGACTAGTCACGTCAAGAAATATCTCGGAACTGCCCGATGCGCAAGAATTGGTAAACATTTGACGCAAAACAGACTTCATCTGACGTCTCGCGACCTCGGCTCGAATCCCTTGGAGGAGCATCAGTTGCCCAGGTTCGACAGGTCCACCCACGAGCGCTCGCTGAGCGTGCGCAGCCGGGTGAGGTTGCCGTTCAGCAGCAGGGCCCGCGTGATGGCGCAGCTCGAGTTCTGGACGATCGAGGTACCCACCAGGCGCTCACGATCGAGCGAGGCGTTGGAGGCCAACACGCCTCCGTAGATCCGCTGACCGCTGCCCTGGGTCTCGAAAGTGCCCCTGGGTGATGATGATGCCGTGGTAGATGAAGTCACCCCGCAGATCGGCGTTTCCGTCGATGAGGAGGATGCCCTGGCCCACCGCCGCCGACTGATTGTTGGCGTCGCCGTTGATGTAGATGATGGGGAAATACGACCCGCACGACGAGGTGGGATCGATGGGATCGCCCCAGTTGTTCGGATCCGCGTAGTTGCAGCTCCCGTCCGCGTTGAAGCTGGGAGACATGCCGTTGAAATTCCCACTCGAAAACTGCCAGTTGGACAGGTCGATGAGATCCTGCCAGGACAGGTCTCCGAACTGGGTGAAGGTCGAGTCGGCGATGGACGCGTCGGTGCCCGTGGGCGGATCCCCGCTCACGGCGCCGCCGCCGCTGGTACTCACGGTCCCGCTGGGGTCGGTGAGCACGCCGGTCTTGTCGTTGTCGGCAGTCGGGCAGGACGACCAACCGGGTGGGTTCGTGTCGTAGCCCGACACCTCGGCGCCACCGCGGATGCTTACCGAGCCGCGCGTGGTGAGCGCGGCGGGCGGATCGATGTTGGCCGTGGAAAGCTTGGCGATGAGGCCCATCTCGCGGGTCGCGCCAGAGAGCAACTCGCCGCCCCGGGTGATGGTGCCCGTGCCGTCGAGCATGTAGTTCCAGTCCGACATCTTGGTGGCGGTCACCGTCCAGATGCCTTCGTCGAGGGTGTCGGCGTAGGTCCTGGTGCTCCAATCGGACACACCGCTCCAGGAGCTGGCATCCCAGTTCTCCATGACCTCACTGACGCCCCGCTCGGCGAGGTAGAACGCCCGCGTGGACTGGCGGCTCGCGATGCCGATGCGAGTCTCCTGGCGGGCGATGTAGAACCCGCCTGTCACCAACACGCCCACCACCACCAACCCGAAGATGGCGGCCGGGAGCGCGAAGCCCCCTCGCCTTCGGGTGGCCGGGGCGGTAGTACGGATCATGGCAGGGTTCATGGTTCCTCCTGGAAGGGCCGGAATCACCGGTCAGTTCCTGGTATAGATGGCGGCGGTGAGGGAGTCCGCGACTTGCCTCCCCGAGGTGGGGTTCTTGGCTTCCGAGCGTGCCCGGACCGTGACCCGGATCTCGCGAACGTCCGTGGCGACGGTGGCCGTCGCCCCGTTCTCATCGAAGTACGAGAAGACGAGTCCCGGCGTCGATGAGTCGTAGGAGACCAGCGGCCCCACCAGAGGAACGGCGTCCTGCCCCGGCGCCTTGCGCCCGAGATACGCCTGACCGTTCTCCTCGTAGAGGCCGTACGTGTAGGTCCCATAGGCTCGGATGGGCGCACCCATCCGTACCGAGTCGTTGGTGAAGTCGGCGTTGTATCCCGCGAAGGTCAGATCCTGCGCCGCGTCGCCGTTCGAGCAGGTCACCGAATTGTCTGCGGCCGAGACCACCGCGGAGATCCAGGCGTCGTCCGACGACTTGGCCTCCTCGTTGTCGGCGTACACGAAGACGGAGTCGCCGACGACGAAGCTGTCGGCACCCGCCGGGCGCACGCGAAGCGTCGGCGTCGTGGTCCAGTCCGGATCGCAGGTGACGCCGAAGGCCCGCATGACGTGAACGGTGAGGGAGTCCTCGCTGAAGGACAGGATGTCCCCGCCCCGGCTACTCACCTCCCGGAGCTCGTTGAAGAGAACGTCCATGGCCGCGCGCGTGGACTGCTGCGCACGAACGTGCTCGTTCTGGACGGTGTAGGTGCGCTGGTTGACGACCAGTACCTGATAGGTCGCGAGAACCAGGAGTACGCCGACCACAGCGACCACCAGCAACTCGACCAGCGTGAATCCGCGTCGTGTGCGCATCACGGCCTCACGATCCGGTAGTCGAAGGTGTCGGCGACCTGGCCCTTGAGGCCGGGCATGCCCGAGCCGGAGCTGAGTCCGGGTCCCACGGTCACGATATGCACGGTCACCGACCGCTGACCCGCGGTCACGGTCCACTTGGCCGCGAAGTTCCCGATGGAGTCGGCGCCGGCCGTGATGCTGTCGTAGTCCATGCTGCGCAGCCGTTCGATGACGGATTGCAGCGCGGCAGAGCGTTCCGTGGTGACGCCCGACAGGGTGACCTGCCGTACCGCGAGCGCCGTGGTGCCCGCGAGGCCCAACACCCCCACGGTGAGGATGATGAGGGCCACCAGGACCTCCACGAGCGTGAAACCGCCCTCCCGGATCCGCCGACGGGTCGTCACCGGACGATCTGGCCGAGGGGAAGCATGTGGAGCGAGACCGTGTCGGCGCCCGCTCCGAAATAGATGTTGATCACCGAATTGAAGGACATGCAGCTCTGGTCCCCGTAGCCGCGGGCGTTCATGCACACCGTGATCGGGTTGGACGATGCGTTGCTCCACACGTCCACCCCCAGCTCACTCCGGAAGTGGATGGTCTCGAGAACGCGCCCGGCCAGCACGACCGACGCGCTGTCGCCCTCGGTGTCCAGGACCAGATCCACCTCTGTGCCTCGCTCGATGGCGTGTGCGCGAGTGCGGGCCTGGAGGGCTTCGAAGGTCTTCATCGCCTGCTGAGCGGCCAGGCGACGCTGAACGTCGCCCAGGGCCCTGCCCACCAGGGAGAGGATGAGCCCGGCGACGACGATCGTCACCGTGAGCTCGATGAGAGTGAAGCCGGCCCGCCGGGTCATGGATGTCCCATCGAAGGGAGGAGCGCACACGAAACCGGCCCCCCAGGAGTGCCAGTTCCATGCCATGCCACGGGCTGCATTATTACGCCCTCACGGTGCCCCCCGAAACCCCCCGGGTGGTCACTTTCTGCCGGGTAGTGGCAAACATTGCCGGTCCGGTGGCGTCGACTCCATCGTCAGGGGAGGCTCCATCCCGGGCGCGGCAGCACCACCGGGCGCCGCAGGGTCGAGTCGGCAACCAGCGCCGTGTACGCCGCGCACGGCCCGGCCACCCAACCCCCGTCGGCGACGACGAACGACCCTCCGACACGGGCGACGCCCTCGATCCGCGCCCCCGCGTCCACCCGCAGGTCTCCCGCCACGAGCACCATCCCCCGGAACGTCACGCCCGAAAGCACCAGGTCGCCGTCCACGACCAGAAGTCCCTGCCCCACCCCACCACGCACCTCGAGATCGCCGGCTCGGGCCAGTCCGACGAACCGTTGCGCGCACGGGGACTCCGGATCGAGGGGATCGCCCCAGTTCCAGGGTGCCGCCGCACAGGCTCCGTCCGAGACCGCCGGCGCGGGCGTGCCCCATGCCCCGCTCAGCGGCTCGAGCCTCGCGAGAACGGTATCCGCCGACAGGTACCCGAGCGCGAGCGGCTCCGACGCCCCGGGACCGCTCCCCGCTCGAACCCCGACCAGGGGACGCGATCCCACCGGAGGCAACAGGCCCGACGGGCAAGCCGTCGTCTCACCCTCGCCTACCGCCGCCCGGGTGGCGGGATCGGTGACCATGCCGGTCTCCACGGCCCGGGGCAGCGCCGCCAGACGCGCCACGGGATCCAGGGCCCACGCCAGGGCCCCGGCCTCGGACCCGACGCCGGCCGAGTCCACCCTCCCCGAGACGAGCGCCAGCTCCGGTGACAGCCGTCGCGACCACGTCAGCGCCCGCCCTCCCGGAATCACCACCGTAGTGGTGTCCAGCGACAGGGAGTCCGGCAAGCTGTCCAACGCCCGTGCGCCGGCAGCGGCGAGGGAGGTGGCGCCCCACTGGCGCGCGCGCACCGCCCCGACCACCGCTCCGGTGCGCCGGTGCATCCGCAACAGCACGAGAGAGGCATGGGCCAGCCCGGTGAAGGCGAGCAGGAGCAGCAGCACCAGAACCAGCACGAACCCTCGCCGTGCCGG
Source organism: uncultured Gemmatimonadales bacterium (assembly GCA_963809895.1). Lineage (GTDB taxonomy): Bacteria > Gemmatimonadota > Gemmatimonadetes > Longimicrobiales > Gaopeijiaceae > Gaopeijia. The sequence continues at coordinate 1,764,559 of CAWELD010000003.1, forward strand.
CCCGGACCGGCTGAAGGTCAGGGCACCCATCGTCGTCTCCGCTCGTTGGTCGACCAGGGCACGGCCAGCACGAGCTCCACCGCACCCGCCCGCACGTCGAGGCGGGTGCGTGCCGGGTCCAGGACCGCAGCTGTGAGCGGCTGTCGGCCGGCCGCGCCGCGCCGATACCGGAAGGCGTCGTTCGCCGCGTACAGTCCGGCCTCGAACAGGCGCACGAACACGGGAGTCTCTCCGTCGGTGTCGTCGCCGTTCCAACGCAGCCGCAACGGACGCCCCCCGGACGGACATACCACGCCCGACGGCGGCGGCTCCACCGCCGCGAGAGCCACCACGGACCGCCTACCATCGGCCGAGACCAGCTCCAGCGAGTCCTTGGCGGGGTCCGGTTGCCGTAGCCCGCGGTAGCGCACCGTGGCGCCCGGCGACGCCCCCCCACAGGCGAATCCCCATCCCCGGAAGACGCGAAGCGCGACCCCGGCGGGGTCGGTCCGCCAATCTTCTCCGGCTCGGCCACCGGCCAGCTCGCGGTCCAGGATTCCACTGGCGAGGCGGCTCGCCTCCAGCGCCGCGGCCTCGTCCATGAGCATGCGCGAGGCGCGCACGCCCCGCTCCGCCACCGTCCACGCGCCGCGCACGACGAGGAGCCCGAGCAAGAGGGCCATCAGGACTTCCGTGAGCCTCATGGCGGCGACTCCGTCCAGGCGGGGCCCGCCACCCAGATCCTTGTCATGGGTGCGACGTCCGCGGAAGGGTCACGCACTCCCTCCACCAGGACACCGGGACCCACCGCCGCCCAACGCAGCGTGCCCCAGCTCTCGTCGCGGGCCCCCCCGGCAGCGACGCGGCCCGCCACCAACGAGTCCGCCATCGCCGAGGCGGCCCACTGCGCGGCTTCCACGCGTCGGGCCACCGCGAGCTCCGCCACGGCGAGGCGCATGATCCCGGCGACCCCCAGCAGCCCGATCTGGAGGACGACCAGCGCGACCAGGACTTCGACCAGGGAGAACCCGTGGGCCCCGGCCCGTGTCTCGATCCCCGGCGTTCCGCCCCCGGGCTCAGCGCGCCACGCGGCCATAGGACGAGATGCGGAGAGTCGTGGTGGCCTCACCCCTGACGAGTCGAATGGTCCGGCTGGCGACCTGTCCCAGGCCCAGCGGTCCGTAGGCCACCGGTGCGATGTCGCGACCCGGATCCAGGCGAACGGTCCAGAGGGAGTCCAGGGCCAGCGTGGCCAACTGGGAATCCGCCGCCTCGAGGCGTACCACCGAAGAGGGGACGTCGAAGGTGACGCGCGAGCCGCCCCAGCGGGGTGCTTCAGCACGGGCGCGAGCCAGGACCGACACGAGCGCCTCGCGCGCGGAGCGGACGGCCCAGCGGTCCCGAAGACCCGCGGCGGCCGGCGCTGCCATGGACAGTGCCATGGAGAGCAGGAGCAAGACCGTGGCCAGCTCCAGCAACGTCGCGCCCGACGGAGGGCGTGCCGCGTGAGAAGGGCCTGCCCCGTGACCGGGGCTCCGGAAGAAGAACGGCGTCGTCATGAACCAAGCTGCCCCCAGGCGCGGGGCGCGAGCATGGCTCGATGGGCCGATCTACTTCAGGCCGTAGTCCTGGATCTTGTAGCGGAGCGCGCGCGGGCTCAGCTCCAGGAGCTCCGCGGCCTGTGTGCGGTTTCCGCCGGTCCGCTCCAGCGCCCGCTCGATGAGGTGCTTCTCCAGCGCGGCAAGCCTCCGTTTCACGGACAGGTCACCGTTGTCGGACGCCTCCATGCCCGCACCGGCCGGTGTGGGAACTCGCACGTGCTCCGGGAGATCGGTCAGGGCGATGTGGTCTCCGTCGGCCAGCACCAGCGCACGCTCGAGAACGTTCTCCAGCTCGCGCACGTTGCCGGGCCACGAATAGTCCAGCAGCGCCTGCATGGCCTCGGGCGTGATACTGTCCACCCGCACATCCAGACGACGCTGGTGCCGCTCCAGAAGGTGCACGGCCAAGTCGGGAATCTCCTCCTGCCGCCTGACCAGGGGTGGGAGCTGGATGGGCACGACGGCGAGGCGGTAGAACAGATCCTCCCGGAATTCCCCGCTCCCCACCGCCTCCTCCAGGTCCCGGTTGGTGGCGGCGATGATGCGCGTATCGACGCGCGTGGTCTCGGAGCCACCCACAGGCCGGATCTCGCCTTCCTGGAGTGCGCGCAGGAGCTTCACCTGAAGTGGCGGTGGCAGCTCCCCCACCTCGTCCAGGAAGAGCGTCCCCCCGTGCGCGGCGGTGAAGAGTCCCATTCGATCCCGCTCGGCGCCCGTGAAGGCTCCCCGAACGTGGCCGAAGAACTCGCTCTCCAGAAGATTCTCGGGAATGGCGCCGCAGTTCACCGGAACGAAGGGGCCCGAGTGCCGGCCGCTCTCGCGGTGGATGAGGCGAGCGACCAGCTCCTTTCCGGTGCCGCTGGCCCCGGACAGGAGCACCGGGGAGTCGTGAGGCGCCACGCGCGTCGCCACCTCCAGCGCCCGCACCATGGCGGGCGAGCGGGCGACGAGATCGCCGAAGCGGGCGTCGGCCCGCACTTCCTGACGCAGGCGCCCCACCTCCTGACGCAACTCCTTGCGCTCCTCGGCCATCTGCACCTTGAGGAGCACCTCATCGGCCCCGAACGGCTTGGCGAGGTAGTCGTCCGCGCCACGGCGGACCGCCTCCACGGCGAGCTCGGGCGACCCGTAGGCCGTCATGACGAGGACGATCCCTTGACCCCCCTCGTCACGATAGCGCTCGAGGAAGGTGAGCCCGTCGATCCTGGGCATGCGTACGTCACACAGGATCATGGCCGGGGACTCCGCCAGGGCGCGCTCCAGTCCCTCCTCGCCATCCTGGGCATGGAGGACCTCGTAGCCGGCGTCCTCGAGGATGAGGGTGAGCGACCTCCGAAGCCCCTTGTCGTCATCGATCACGAGGATCTTCACGCGTCGTCTCCCTCGTCGTTGGTGCCCGGAAGCCTGATCACGAACTCGGCGCCGCCGCCCTCGGCTTCATCCACGTGCAGTCGTCCTCCCATTCCTTCCACGAAACGAGCCGAGATGTAGAGTCCCAACCCCGTCCCCTTCCCCGGCTCCTTGGTCGTGAAGAAGGGGTCGAAAACCCGCTCGCGGTCCGCGGCAGGGATGCCCGGGCCGTTGTCACGGATGCGAATCACCACGACGCGGGAGGCGGTGAAGAGGGTGTCCACACCACCGGGAGCCCGGTCGCGCGACACGCGCCGCCGATGCATGTAGTTGATTCCCGGTGGATCGTCCTGACGTCGTGCCGGCAAGGCCTGGACCGCACCCGCCTGCGCCTCCAGGGTGATGCGGATCCGCGGCGCGGGATGGTCCGAGAGGGCGTCCAACGCGTTGAGGAGCAGGTTCACCATCACCTGCTCCAGGCGGGCCGGCTCCATGACCACGGGCGGGAGCTGCGTCTTCGGATCGGGCCAACTCGCGTCCACCCCGTCCAGGCGGCCCTGGCGCTCGAGGAGCGTGTGTACCCTGTCCACGACCTCCGGCACGCGAGCCGCGCGCGCCACCTCGTCCTTGTGGCGGGCGAAGTCCAGCAGACTCCGCACCAACAGGTCGATGCGCTCGGCCTCGGCACGGATCGAGTCCAGCAACTCGGTGTCACCGCCGTCACGCCGAGCACGGCCGCGCGCGACATCGGTGAACGCCACGATGGCGCCCAGCGGATTCCCGACCTCGTGGGCGATCCCCGCCGCCAGCGTTCCCACCGACGCGAGACGCGCCGCCTGAACCACCTGATCCCGGGCCTCGACGAGCTCCCGGTTGGTGCGATCCAGGGATACCACGTTCTCGGTGAGGAGCTCCTGATTGTGGACGAGTCGGTCCGCCATGGTGTTCACACCCTCGCGGATCACGTCGAACTCGGCGGTCTGGACCGGGGCGATGCGGTGATGGTAGTCCCCGTCGGAGATGCGCTGCACGTCGGCGACCAGGCGGTCGACGGGATCCATGAGGCGGGTCTTGAGGATCCGGTGGCCGAACAGCGCCAATACGGTGAGATCGCCCAACACCATGAGCAGCAGGTACACCGTCACCTGCGCCGCGCTGTCCAGGAGCGGAAGAACCGCCGCCAGGGCGACCCCGGTGACGATCACCGCCCCCACCAGGAGGACGGCGAAACTACCGAGAAGCTCGCGTCTCAGGGGAACCGAAGCTCGACGCATGGCGCGGTTGAGGATCCGGAGGAGCAGGGCCCTCCCCCGTGGACGGCCCGGGTTCAGGATGGGACGGCGGACGGCCAGCGGCAACGCTCGCGCTACACCGTCACCCATGGGATCCGACTCAGAACGTGCAGGTCACCAGGCCGGGCCGGTCCGCGGGATCACCGCCGGAGGGATCTGCTTTGCCCTGATAGATCCCGCAGTGCTCGTCTGGAAGGCCCACGTGTTCGGCGGTGGCGGCCCATCCCTCGTTGTTCGCCGAGTTGATGGTGACGGTGACGCCCTCGCTGACCTCGGCTTCGAGCTCGGAGAGGTCGGCGCTGTACCGGGTCGCGTCGCGATAGAAGAGCTCCTGCTGGTTGGCCAGGTTCTTCAGATCGGACTTGATGGTCGCCTGGAACGCCTTCTCCTTGGCGCTGCGGAAGCGGGGAATGGCGATGAGGGCCAGGATGCTGATCACGATCATGGCGATCATCAACTCCACCAGGGTGAAGCCGCCTCTCTGCCGGTGCCGCGTCGACGTCATGACCGGACTCTCCAGGTTGGACAGTGGTGGCAAAAAAAGGCGAGGAGCGTGGCCCGGAGGCCGGGCCACGCTCCTCGAGCGTCCGGCCGGTGTGCCGGACTTGCTAGCCAGCGATCAGGTGCCGGTCTCGTTGCTGCAGAGGACCACGCCGGCGGCGGTGGCGGGGCTGGCCGCGGCCACGTCGCCGTAGTACAGCCCGCAGGTCACGCTCGTGCCGCTGTGCGCGGAGGTGGCGTTCCAGCCGTCCGTGGAGGCGGCGCCAGGCGTGATGGTCACGTTCTTGGACTCGGAGAACTCGAGAGCCGGACTTGTCGGTCGAGTAGACGAAGTTGTCCGCGTAATAGAGCTCTTCCTGCGTGGCCAGGTTCTTCAGGTCCGACTTCATGGCCGAGATGAAGGCCTTCTCACGGGCCTCGGAGAACTTCGGAATGGCGATGGCCGCCAGGATTCCGATGATCACCACGACGATGAGGAGCTCGATCAGCGTGAAGCCCTTGTTGTTGCGCATGGATGGGACTCCTGTGGAATGGGGTAAGGGGCTGCCGCTCGGCCGGAAGGAAGGGCAAGGACGGTTCCACATGTGCCACAGCCATCGTAATACGTTGATATACAGTCACTTAGAATACCTCTGCCTTCGCGTCCACCGCATCTGCGCCTACCCCCGCGTCTTGGATTCTGCAAGATACGGGAGATTTACAACGCCCCCCCTCCACCGGGGATCGCGGCCCTGAGGCTGTCCACGGTTCGGCGCTCTTCCGGGCCCGGCGCGCGGGCACGAGCCGAGTCCAGAGCGTCCCTCGCCCCGTCCGGGTCGCCGGAACGGGCGCGGGCCTGGGCGAGCCAGTACCACTGGAGCCAGGCGTCGCGCTCTCCACGCTGCAGGAGAGCCTCGCGAGCCGCCCGGGCCTCGGGCCACCGCCCCTCCTCGCCGAGTGCGGTGGCCAGGAGGTGCCAGGCCGGCACGGACGCGTCATCGGCGCGGATCGCCGCCCGAGCCCACCGCTCGACCTCGGCCCAGCGCTCCTCCGCGGCAGCCTGCACCGCCAGGAGCAGCGGAGCATCGCGCTGACCCGGATCCAGCTCCCACGCGCGAACCAGGAAGGGCCGTGCGTGACGGGGCAGCCCGGCGTCCAGGAGCTTGCGCCCGGACTCGAGGTTGAAGACACGCGACGAGCCCAGAAGCGGGACCGCGGCCCGGTAGGCACGAAGTGCCTCGGCCTGCCGTCCCTCGCGCAGGAGCAGATCGGCCCTGGCCCAGCGGCTGCGCCCCGACTCGGGAGCCTGGTCCAGCAGGTAGCCGATGAGGGTGGCCTGATCCCGCCAGACCGGGACGTAGATCAGGGTCCGTAGCGCGAGCCCGCCTGCGAGCACGAGCGCAATCACGCGGACGCTCGCCCGGGGGCGCCCCCGTCGCGGCAACAAGGCGGCGGCTCCGACCCCGATGGCGGCGGCGAAGCCCACCGACGGCAGATAGAGCGTGCGCTCGGCCAACAAGACGCCGGCGAGGAACAGGAGGTTGCTCACCGGAAGGATCGCGGTGGCGAACCAGAGCACCCCGAAGGGCAAACCGGCCAGCGGCGCCCAACGCGCACCCGTGCGCCGCGCCGCGGCCAGGGCGACTCCCAGGATCGCCAGCACCGCCAGGGCGCCGGCTACCCCTACCGGACTCCAGGTGGTGCGCACCGCGACGACCGCAGGGCTGTAGTCCGGGAGCAGCCGCGCGGGCCACACGAGGAGACGCAGGTATTCGAGCCACACCGGCGCCATGGTCCAGATGCGGGGAATGTCGGTGAGAAGCGCGGCCCCGAGCGGGGGCTCGGCGTGGGGTGCGAAGCTGCCCAGGACCCGCCAGCGAGCAAGGAAGAAGGCCACGAGGACCACCGCCATCCCCACGAAGAGCGGGGCCCGCCGCCGGAGGTAGGGGCGCAAGCCAGCCACGGTCAGGCGCCGGCGCACCGCGTCCACGAGCACGACCAGCGCCGGAAGCACCACCGCCACCTCCTTGGCCAGCAGCCCCGTGGCGAAGAGCCCCAGGATGGCCAGCGTTCGCGGAGCGTCTGGCGCTGCGTCGCCAGGGGCCGGGTGAGCACCCGGAGTCCGCGCCACCAGAACACACGCTCCCAGAACGGGCACCGCCGCCAGGAGCTCGGCCTGCCCCACCACGTTGGCCACCGCCTCCACATGCACCGGGTGAAGGGCGAACACGACGCCGGCCGCGATCCCCGCCGCCAGGGAGAACAGCTCCGACACCAGCAGGACGACCAGGGCCGACGCCAGGGCGTGCAGAACCAGGTTGGTCAGGTGGAAAATCCAGGGTGCACCGCCGCCCACCGCCCAGGTCAGGGCCAGCGCCAGCGAGGTCGCCGGTCGCCACAGCCCCAGCTCCCGACCGCTGGACACGGGCCACCACGGGGAGCCCAGGAGCTCGGGCAGGCGCCTCAGGTCGTGGAGCGCCGGATTGTTCGCCACCACCGTCAGGTCGTCCAGCGCGAAGCCATTGGCCAGGCTCGGAAGGAACACCACGCCGGCCAACAGGGCCACTGCCAGGGTGGCGCGCCGGAGCGGAGTCATCCGGCTTCTCGGTCCCCCTCCGTCAACGCCTCGCCGCCGAAGTCCCGTTCCACGCGCGTCTTCCATGCCGGCTGTTCCGGTGCGGCCCAGCGATCGGCATGTGGGCCCAGGACGTTGTAGCGCAGGATGGACCAGAGCGCCGACACGCCGTCCTTCCAGCCGATCTTCTTTCCCTCGGCGTAGGAGCGGCCGTGATAGCTGATGGGCAGCTCGTAGATGCGGGCGCCGGCCTGCGCCAGCCGTGCCGTGAGCTCGGGCTCGATCCCGAAGCGGTCCGCCGTCAGCGGGAGCGTCTGGAGCAGCTCACGGCGGACCATCTTGTAGCAGGTCTCCATGTCCGTGAGGTTCAGGTCGGTGAACATGTTGCTGAGCAGCGTGAGCAGGCGGTTCCCCACGCTGTGCCAGAAGAGGAGCACCCGGTGGGGTCCTCCGAGAAAGCGCGAGCCGAAGACGGCGTCGGCCTGGCCCTGGAGGATGGGCTCCAGGAGGAGCGGGAGCTCGAGGGGATCGTACTCCAGGTCCGCATCCTGGACCACCACCACGTCGCCGGTGGCGTGCTGGAATCCCGTCCTCAGCGCAGCGCCCTTGCCGCGATTCCGCTCGTGGAGCACGAGAACGTCGATGAGACCCTCTTCGTCCAGTCCGGGAAGAAGATCACGCGTGCCGTCGGTGGAGCCGTCGTCCACCACGACGATCTCGACCTGCAGCGGCACCCCGCGCACCCGCTCGAGAAGCGCGCGCACCGTGCCGATCTCGTTGTAGACCGGCACCACCACGGAAAGGCGCACCACGTCCCAGGGCAGGGACGGATCCACGTCGAGCCGTTCGAAGCGTCGCGGCGAAGAAGCCACGTGCGCGCCCTCAGGCCTCGATGCCGTATCGGTTCAGCTTCCGATACAGCGTCGACGGATCGATGCCCAACACCTCGGCCGCCCGGGTCTTGTTGCCCCCCTCGGCCTGCAGCACCCACTGGATGTAGGCGCGCTCGATGACCTCCATAGACGGATTCGGCGGTGGCGCCTCGGAGATCAGTCGCGGTGTGGGGGCCTCCCGGACGCGCTCCGGGAGATGACCCGGCTCGATGGTCTTGCCGCCGGCCACCACCGCGGCCCGCTCCAGCGCGTTCTCCAGCTCCCGCACATTGCCCGGCCAGTCGTACTCGCCCAGCACTTCGAGGGTGTCCTCACTGAGCTCGGGCGCGGCCTCTTCGCCACTCTCCGCCGCCAGCTTGGCCAGGAAGTGGCGCGCCAGCAGAGGGATGTCGTCGCGACGGTCCCGCAGGGGAGGCAGATGCAGCGCGATGACGTTCAGGCGGTAGTAGAGATCGCTGCGGAAGTTGCCGCGCCGGATCTCGTCCTCCAGGTCGCGGTTGGTGGCCGCCACGAGGCGCACGTCCACCGAGACCGGCTCGGTCGCGCCCACCGGGATCACCTCGCGCTCCTGGAGCGCCCGCAGGAGCTTGACCTGGGTCGCCGGGCTCATCTCGCCGATCTCGTCCAGAAAGAGCGTCCCGCCGTGGGCGGCCTCCAGAAGGCCGGTCTTGTCCCGGACGGCGCCCGTAAAGGACCCCTTCACATGGCCGAACAGCTCGCTCTCCAGAAGGCTCTCGGGCAGGGCGCCGCAGTTGATGGAGTTGAAGGCGCGCTCCGAGCGCTCGGACAGCGCATGCAGGTAGCGCGCGACGACCTCCTTTCCGGTGCCGCTCTCACCGCTGATGAGGACGGTGGAATCGGTAGGAGCCACCGTCTCCGTGAGTTTGAGCACGTCGGTGAAGCTCCGCGCCTTGCCGATGGGCCGCTCGGCGGCACGCCGGTCCCGGCGACGGATCTCCTTCTTGAGCGCCTTGTTCTCCACCTTGAGCTCACGAGCCTCCGCGGCACGCCGGCAGATGGCCAGGAGCTCGTCGTTGGCGAAGGGCTTCTGGAGGTAGTAGTAGGCCCCTTCGTTCACGGCCCGCACCGCCGATTGCAGCGACGCCTGTGCGGTCATGAGAATGACCGCCATCTCGGGATCCACTTCGCGCGCCCGGGCCAGAAGCTCGAGGCCTGAGGTCCCGGGCATGCGGATGTCGGTGAGGATGATGTCCGGGCGATCCCCCTCCAGCAGCGCCAGGGCTTCCTTGCCCGACAACGCCGCCGACACGTCGTAGCCCTCGCCCTTGAACAGGATCTTGAGGGAATCGAGAATCCCCGTCTCGTCGTCCACAAGGAGAATCTTCACTCGCTCGCTCACGTCGCCACGGCCCCACCCCGGACCGGATCGCCGGGAAGAAAGAGAATGAACTCGGCTCCACCACCCGGGGCGTCCTCCACCAGCAGCGCGCCCTGGTGGGCCTCCACCGCGCGGTGCACCACCGCCAGCCCCAACCCGCTCCCACCCTTTCTGGTGGTAAAGAAGGGCTGGAATATGCGCTCCACCTCGCCCGCGGGCACCCCTGGTCCCGCATCGCGCACCCGCAAGCACACCGGGTTCGCCATGGAAACCGGGAGCCGCTCCTCGCCCCGGAGATCCTGCAGCTCCACCTCGACCATCCCCCCCGGATCCGAGAACTGGATCGCGTTCAGCACCATGTTGAACACGGCGCGGTGCAGGAGGTCGGCGTCACCCGGAAGGCGAGGGGACACCTCGGGTCCGATGACGCTCACCTCCACCCCGTCTTTGGCATCCGGATGGTGTCGGGCCACGCTCACCGCCCCCCGCACCACCTCGCCGAAGTCCACGCTCTCGCTCCGTCCCATGCGCAGTCCCGAGAACTCCAGGAACTCGCTCAGCAGGCGGGACAGACGGTCCGACTCGGCCAGGACCAGGTGCTCCAGGGTGGCCCGATCGCCGTCGTCCAGATTCTTGTGCGTGAGCTGCTCCACCGCGCTCCGAATCGACGCCAGCGGGTTCTTGATCTCGTGGGCCAGCGAGGCGCTGAGCTCGGCCACCGCCTCCAGGCGGTCGTTGCGGCGGTTCAGGAGCTCGAGCCGCTCCTCCCGGGTGATGTCCTGGAAGATGGCGGTGGCAGAGGGGGCTTCGTCGCCCTGTCGGTCCAGGATGGTGGTGCTGATCCCCAGCGTGACGTCCTCGCCCTCGCGCCGTGCGGTGGCCTTGGCACGGGCCAGCGGTACGCGGTCCTCCACGGACTTCCGGAGCACGGTACCCATCCCCGGCGCGACCTCCTCCAGCACCCCCACCACCGGGGCGCCGATCCACTGCCCGCGGTCCAGTCCGAGGAGCAGGGCGCCGGCGGGATTCAGATACGCCAGACGTCCGCTGCCGTCCACGGTGAGCACGCCGGTCTGAAGGCTGTCCAGGATGTCCGAGGTGTCGAGCCGGAGCTGCTCGAGCTCCGACTCCACGGCTCCCAGCCGCATGCCGGTGCGCCGGAAGCGATCGCCCAGGACACCCGTGACGGTGGCCACCAGGGCGAACAGCCCGATCTGGAGTGCCACCTGCCCGCCGTTGATGGCTCCCGCGTGCAGCCAGACGATGTCGGCGAAATAGAGGACGATGGCCAGCGCGCCCATGAAGACCCCGCCCGGAAGGGGCAGGAGGAGCGCGCCCTCGGCGATGACCAGGATGTAGAGGGGCGCGAAATCGCTGGCCGCACCCCCGGTGATGTGGACGATGGCGGTGACCATGACCGCGTCCATGACCACCTGTCCGTACAGGAAGGCCCTGCCGGGCTCCATCCCCCGAACGTGCGTCCACCAGAAGGATGCCGCGGTGGCGGTGACCCCCACCAGGAAGACCACGAGCGCGACCAGCGTCTGCGCCTGATCTCCGCGCAGGACGAGCTCGGGGGATTCCCGGCCGGCGAAGAAGGCGCCGAGCAGGATCCCGGATACCAGCGTGACCCGACCCAGGTAGAGCCAGCGCAGAAGCTCACTTCGGGCCAGGACCAACGACCCGGCCGCAGGCGCACGAGCCAGAGGGACCTCCTGAGGGGACGGATTCAGAACCGAGCTACAGTATCCGCGACCTCCCGCAGGTGCAACGACCTGAGGGAGAGCCCCACGAGCAGATGGAGGGTGGCCCCGGGGGTGCTAGCGTCGGGCGACGGGCACCTGAAGGACCTGGCCCGCATAGATGCGGCTTCCCCTGAGGTCGTTCCGGTCCCGGAGGTCGTCCACGGAGATTCCGTACGCGCGAGCGATGGTCCACAGGGAATCCCCACGGCGCACCTCGTACTCCACGTCGTCGGCGGCCTGCACACTCTGCTCGGCCGAGCGTGTGTCGTCGGCGCTGGCTCGCCGATCCACGTAGTCGGCGTACTCCTGGGTGAAGAGCGCCACGTGGTAGTGGGGAGGGTAGTGCTCGCGGGTGGCCTCGAGCAGGTCCGAGCCCTCCAGGTCCAGCAGCACCGACTCGAGCCATCTCCGGCAGGAGGCTTTGCTGCTGCGCCGCAGGTCCATGGCCATGCCCGTGGGATGGACCGAACGCGACGAAGCGTTGGCGGGCTGACGGTTCTCGGGGCGCGTCAGCGAGGTGATGACCAGCTTCTCTCCACACGCCGCCCGGTACTGTGAGGCCAGCCGGCGGGCGAAGAGGGCCACCTCCGGGCGGGCGTAGGGAAAGGACACGTCATGGAGCTCGAAGTCGGCGTTTCCACGGACCGGGACCAGATAGCCCGCGTCCACGAACCTGCGCACCTGCGACGCCGTGCGAATGAACGTGTAGTCGTGCGCGTGCGCCATCCTGTTCTGGATGTCCATGGACGCCGGAGAGCCCCTCAGGCTCTGTGCGCTCAGCGGCGGGACGAATCCGAAACCGGACGCGACGAGGAGGGCCAGGAAGACGGCCAGGCGAACACGGTTCGGCACGTGCTTCATGACGATCGGGTCAGCTGGAGGGTGCGCGCTCGGGCCGGGACAGCCTCCCGGCCCCTGTCATGAAATACGTAAACATCTGTCGCCCGACGCACAAGCACTTTATGGCAACCTCGATCCACCCACCCCGGAGCGGGGCGGCCGACGGGGGGTGGACCCGGACGGCCCACCCCCGCGGATCTCGGCATCGGGGACGCCCCTTTTCATGAGCGCGCCGTCGCGGATCAGGTCGTGTGGACCCAGCCGTCCTTCGCCGCCGCGTAGCGGCTCGCCACACGATCCCAGTTGATGACGTTCCAGATCGCCTGGAGATAGTCGGGCCGCCGGTTCTGATAGTTCAGATAGTAGGCGTGCTCCCAGACGTCGACGCCCAGAACCGGCGTGTAGCCGTTCATCAGCGGGCTGTCCTGATTGGCCGTGGCCATGATCTCCAGGGCACCGAAGGGAGAGACCGCGAGCCAGCCCCAACCGGAGCCGAACTGACCCCCGGCCGCGGCGGAGAACTTCTGCTTGAAGCTGTCGAAGGAGCCGAACGCAGCGTTCACGGCCTGGGCCAGGTCGCCGCCCGGGGCACCGGCGCCGCCCGGGGTGAGGACGTCCCAGAAGAGGCTGTGGTTGTGGTAGCCACCGCCGTTGTTGCGGACGGCACCACGGATGTCCGACGGAAGACCGTCGATGCCACGCAGAAGCTGCTCGGCGGAGTAGCCGTGGAATCCAGCGTGTCCCTCCAGGGCCGCGTTGAGCTTCTTGGTGTAGCCCGCATGGTGCTTGTCGTGGTGAATCTCCATGGTGCGAGCGTCGATATGCGGCTCGAGGGCGTCGAAGGCGAAGCCCAGTTCAGGGAGCTCGAAGGGATAGGGCATGCGCGTTCCTCCCGGTTCTTGAGATTGCGGTGATCGGGTCGAGGTCCAGACTTTTGAGGACCCCGGGGCTCCGTCACGGTTCCGCCGGACGGCGACAATGCATAGTCTGATTCCATGTCCGCCTCGCCGAGCCCGCCCCGTCGTGTCCTGCTCGTGGATTGCGACGCGTTCTTCGTCCAGGTCGCGCGCCTGGAAGACCCCGAGGGCGCCGGTCGGGAACCGCTCCTCATCGTGGGCGGCTCGCCCACCGGCCGCGGCGTCGTCACCTCGGCATCCTACGAGTGCCGCAGCTACGGCGTGCGCTCCGCCATGCCCACGGCGCAGGCGCTCCGGCTGTGCCCCGCAGCCAAGGTCGTGCCGGTGCCCCGTGGGGCCTGCAGCGCCCGCAGCCGCGACGTGCGGGCCGCGCTGGAGGAGCTGGCGCCGGTGGTGCAGGCCGCTTCCATCGACGAGTTCTACCTGGACCTGAGCGGCACCGAGCGTCTCTTCGGCCACGAGACGCTGGCCGAGACGGGCTGGCGCCTCCGCACCGTCGTCCAGGAGAGGAGCGGGATCAGCGTGTCCGTGGGCGGAGGAACGAACCGACTCGTCGCCAAGCTCGCCGTCTCGCGCGCCAAGCCGGCCGGAGTGTACATCGTCGCCCCCGGCGAGGAGGCCGCCTTCGTGCGTACGCTGGAGCTACGTGATCTGCCCGGCGTGGGTCCCGCCTTGCTGCGCACGTTGGAGGACAAGGGCCTGCGCACGGTGGAGGAGGCGTTGGCGGTGGATGTCGAGTGGCTGGAGCGCTGGTTGGGTGAAGGCCGGGCGCGCTGGCTGTCAGCGCGCATGCGAGGCCGTGACGAGACGCCCGTGGACACGTCGGATCCGCGCAAATCGGTGAGCACCGAGCGCACCTTCGCCACCGACCTGTACCAGGACGAGCGCCTGGAGCGGGAGCTGCTCCGGCTGGTGGTGTCCGTGGCGGGAGCATTACGCGGCAAGGGTCTTCGGGCCCGGACCCTCACCGTGAAGCTGCGAGACGCCGACTTCACCACGCGCCAACGGGCGCGCAGCTTTCCCGAGGCGGTGGAGTCCGAGGCCGCGCTGTTCCCGGAGGCCCGGATCCTGATGCGAGAGCTTCGCGCCAAACGCCGGGGCGGCGTCCGTCTCCTGGGCGTTGCGCTCACCAACCTGGTGGACCGCGAGGCCCCCCGGCAGCTCCCGCTCTTCGAAGAGGCGGGACGCAGCGAGACCGAGCGCGACCGCACCGTCGCCCGGCTGGCGGATCGTGTCCGCAAGCGCTACGGTCGCGATGCCCTCCTCCCCGGCCGGATCATCCCGCGGGAGCCGTATCGTGAGCCCGGGGACGAGGCCGACGACGAGCCTTCGGACGAGTAGAGTCCCATGCAGGAGTCCCCACGCACCGACCGCGTCTCCATCGACTGGCGGTGTCCGAAGCCGCTCGTGGGCATGGTGCACCTCCTCCCGCTGCCCGGCGCCCCCGGATGGACCGGAGACCTGGAGACGGTCCTGCGCAGGGCCCGCGACGACGCCCACATCCTGGTGGAAGGGGGGCTGGACGGCCTCCTGGTGGAGAACTTCCTGGACGCGCCCTTCCACCCCGATGCCGTGCCGCCGGAGACCGTGGCCGCCCTCACCCGTGCGGTGCTCGAGGTCCGCGAAGTGGCTCCGAGCATTCCCGTGGGTGTCAACGTGCTCAGGAACGACGCCCGGGGGGCGCTGGCGGTGGCGGCGGCCACGGGGGCCGCCTTCGTGCGCGTGAACGTGCACACCGGGACCATGTGGGCGGATCAGGGGCCGCTGGTGGGACGGGCCCACGAGACGCTTCGCATCCGATCGGCGCTTCGGTTGTCCTGCGCGGTGTGGGCCGACGTGCACGTGAAGCACGCCACTCCGGTTCCGGGATCGACGTTGGAGGACGCGGCGCGAGACACCTGGGAGCGGGGGCTGGCCGACGCCCTCGTCATCTCCGGCATGCGTACCGGTGAGGCCACGGAGCCGGAGCGGGTGGCGGCGGTGCGGGGGGTCGTGCCCGACGCCACGGTCTGGGTGGGCAGCGGGGCCACCCCCGAGACGGTGGCCGCGCTCATGGTCGTGGCCGACGGCATCATCGTGGGCTCGGCGCTGGAGCGCGGAGGCCGGGCCGGTTCCGGCGTGGATCCCACCCGGGTCGCCCGCTTCGTGGCGGCTGCCGACGCCGCCCGCTGACCGGGGCGGCGCCGACCTCAGACCGAGAGCGAAGCCAGGTAGCGCCCGCGTGCGTCCCGGCGCAGGACCGCGACCGCCAGCCCCAGGGCGTCGGCCTCGCGGGCGAGCAGCGCCTCGGGCACGAAGAGCTGGGGAAAGGGCGGACCCGTGAGGTCCTCGAAGCGGAGTTGGTAGTGGAGCTCGCCGGCGAAGCGCCCGTCGGCCATGCGGTCGTCGGGGTGGCACAGCTCCGTGGAATCCAGGAGGATGTGGCCCCCGGGGGCCGTCCACTGCTTCAGGCGTGCCAGCAGGGCCGGCAATCGACCCAGCGTCCCCGCCAGCGCCGTTCCGTTCATCAGCGCCATGACGGTATCCCAGCGACGCGGGGTGCGCAGCGACCAGAGAGACTCCCGAATGACCTCGACGCCCCGCCCGGAGAGTGCCGACACGGCGGTCGGCAGGACCTCCAGGGCGGTCACCCGGTGGCCCGCCGCGGTCAGGGCATTCGCCAGCGGTCCAGTACCCGCGCCCACGTCGAGGACGGCCCCCCGGACCCCGCGAAGGGCGGCGCGGTCGAAGGCCGTCAGGTGTCGGCCCTTGCGGAAGAAGTGGGCCACCGGCAGATCGGGCTCCGGGTCTCCCTCGACGCACACGCCGAGAACCGCGTCTCGCCGCCCGGCCATCCAGGCCGCGAGTGCCCGCTCCAGCGGCTCCAGCGCCGCGGGATAGTCCTCGTCCTCACCGCCGTTCGACACCCGGTTCTCCTGGGGCCTCGGGCCCGGTAGATTGCGGCCATGCCAGCCTCATCTCCCGATCCCGTCCAGCTCGATCCGGGCCGGGCGGCGACCCACGTCTGGCGCGCACTGCGCCTGCGCTGCCCCAACTGCGGGGGTGGACCGCTCTTCTCCCGTTGGGTGGTCATGGCCCACGCATGCCCGTCATGCCATCTCATCCTGGACCGGGGCGAGGCCGACTACTTCATCGGGGGCTACATCGTCAACTTCGTCACCGCGGAGCTCACCATCGCGTTGGGAGCGCTGACCGCCATCATCGGGACCTGGCCCGACGTGCCCTGGAACACCATCAAGTGGACGCTCCTGGGACTCATGATCCCGCTGCCGGTGCTGACGTACCCCTTCTCCAAGACCCTGTGGCTGGCCATCGACCTCACCCTGAGGCCGGTGACGCTGGCCGACATGGAGGGTCACGGCGAGAACGAGCCCGCCGAGGACCCCGTCTCGTGATCAGCCCCGCTCCTGCTTCTTGCGGCGGTGCACCTCGGCGTTCTCGATCCAGGGCTTCCGCTCGAAGTAGCTGCGCGTCATCTCCCTGACCTTGCCGGACAGGAGGAGGAGCGCGATCAGGTTCGGCACGATGACGATGGCCAGTGCCACGTCACCCAACGACCAGATCACGGCCAGCGGAACCACCGCACCCACGAAGTGCATGGCCACGAAGACCATCTTGTAGGGCAGGATGGCTCCCTTGCCGAACAGGTAGTTGGCGCAGCGGTCGCCGTAGTAGCTCCACGAGATGGCCGTGGAAATGGCGAACAGGAGGACGGAGACGATGACGATCCAGTCTCCCCATTGTCCCGGGAGGCCGGCTTCGAAGCCCAGCATGGTCAGCGGCGCGCCACTCTCCACCGCCGGCCCGTAGAGGCTCTCGTACGTCGTCCCGTCCGTGCCTACGGCCTCGCCCCGGTTCGGATAGATCGTGCCCGTGAACGGGATCGTCTGGTCCGGATCCACGTAGAGCTGCTCGACCGCGACCTCGTGCCAGGCCAACAACGGCACGCCGACCTGGGACACGTCCTGGCGGCCGCCCTGGATCTGAAGCTGATCGGGAGCCGAGATCCCCCGGGAGTGTCCGCCCTCGGTGGTCTGCACCCAGGAAAGGTCGCCACCCAGGAGCTCGATCTCGGTGGGATGCTGATCGTCCCACACACCGGTCATGATGATCACCAGCGCCGTCATCGTGCAGATGACGATGGTGTCGATGAAGGGCTCCAGAAGCGCCACCACGCCCTCGGAGACCGGCTCGTCGGTCTTGGCTGCGGCGTGGGCGATAGGCGCTGATCCCTGCCCAGCCTCGTTGGAGAACAGACCTCGCCGCACACCCCACATGAGCGTCACCAGGAAGGCCCCGACCCCGGTGCCGGCGATCCCGGCAGAGGGCTGGAAGGCCTCGTGGAAGATGAGCATGAAGGTCGGAATGACGTCTCCGGCGTGGGCGAGGATGATGAAGAGGGCTCCGGAGACGTAGACCGCCGCCATCACGGGGGCCAGAATCGAGGTCACGCGCCCGATGCGGCTGATGCCGCCCAGGATCACCAGCGCCACCACCGCCGCCGTGACCAGGCCCGTGATCCAGGGCGTCAGGCCGAAGGTGGTCTGCATGGCGTCGGCCACGGTGTTGGCCTGCACCGCGTTGCCGGTGAGGAAGGCCGTGAAGCCCAGGAGGAGGGCGAAAAAGACCGCCATGGGCTTCCAGGCCGGTCCGAGCCCCCGCTCGATGTAATACATGGGCCCACCGGACACCGAGCCTTCCCAGCGGGTCGGGTCGTGATCCTCCGCCACGTCCCGGTAGCGCTGCGCCAGCGTCACCTCGGAGTACTTGGTCGCCATCCCCACGGCCGCGGTGACCCACATCCAGAAGAGCGCGCCCGGCCCGCCCCAGTGGATGGCGATGGCCACGCCGGCGATGTTGCCGATCCCCACCGTCGCCGACAGCGCCGTGGTGAGCGCCTGGAAGTGCGAGACGTCGCCCGGCTCGTCGGGGTCGTCGTACTTGCCGCTGGCCACCGCGAAGCCGTGACCGAGCCGGCGGATCTGTACGAATCCCGTGCGAATGGTGAGCAGCAGGCCCGTGCCGATGAGCAGCAGCACCATGAAGGGGATGTTCTCGTCCCCGACCGGGATGCCGATCTCCACGACATAGGTGTTGAGGAAATCGACGACTCTCTGGACGAATTCCATGCGGCCGTTCCTTGGCAGGCTGGGTGGCGGTAGAGACGTGCCGCCGGTGGCGGGCAAAGACCCGCTAGAATGCCCCCGGCAGGGCGCCGGTGCAAGAAGGTGACGCTGAAGTTCCCTTCAGAACGTCAGCCCGCGGGCTCCGGAAGGGGCTCGAGCAGGTGGGCCGACAGCGCCTCGAGAATGAGCTCCCGGGCGCGCTCCACGACTTCGTCCAACGACGGCGTTTCGGGGAGCATCTCCCGGGCGCGCGCTTCCAGCTCTTCCAACGAAGGCAGGTGCGGCAGGGACAGGTCCTCGAGGCGCGACTCGGCCTCGGCGCGGGCCCTGCGAGCTGCGCTGCGCAGGTCGTCGAGCACGTGGCTTCGGGCCCAGCGAGCCTTCAACTCACTGGCGATGTTCTCCACCGGAACCGTGGCCGCCACCTGGACGGCCACCTTCTCGAGCACCTTGCGCCCCAGGGGCTGTTCGCCCCGCACGACCTTTTCGGGCGGCGCGCGCAGGTCCCACACGAGACCCATCCAGGAGAGGCCCTTGAGGACGTAGTACGAGATGTCGATCTCGTACCAGCGCCAACCCTGCGCCGTGGCGCTCTGGTAGAAATGGTGATTGTTGTGCCACCCCTCACCCAGCGTGATGAGGGCCAGCCACCAGTTGTTGCGCGAGTCGTCACCGGTGACGTAGCGCTGCTTTCCCACGACGTGGGCCAGCGAGTTGATGAAGAAGACGCAGTGGTAGAGCACCACGGTGGACCAGAAGAAGCCCACGATGAGCATGGGCCATCCACCGAGCAGGAAGCAGCCCACCCCCAGCAGGAAGGCCGGGAAGTAGGGGTGCTTGTCCAACCAGACCAACTCGGGGAACCGCGTCAGATCCGGCACGCTGGAGTAGTCCGCGCTGAACCTCTTCGGATTGAAGATCCAACCCACGTGGGAATGGAAGAAGCCCATGTGCCGGGGCGAATGCGTGTCATCTTCCGTGTCGGAGTGCAGGTGATGGTGGCGATGGATGGCCGACCACCAGATCACGCCCCGCTGCGCCGAGGTCTGCCCGAGAAAGGCGAGGAAGAACTGGAAGGCCCGACTGGTCTTGTAGGACCGGTGCGAGAAATACCGGTGGTAGCCGGCGGTCACGGCCCACATGCGCACCAGATACAGGACGACGGCGACGATCACGGCGGACAGGGGGACGCCCGTCCAGATGGCACCCAGGCAGGTCAGGTGAACCAGGACGAACGGAATCGCACTTGGATAGATGATGTCGTCGTGGGGCTCGGGCTCCACGTGAGCCGCGGAGCGGACTGCCGGATGGTCGGGATGCACGGTGTCAACACCTCGCCCAGCGGGGGCGGCACAGGATGGTCTGGACGTGAGACACGTTGTGGACTCGGGGGGCCTGCGGTCAACCGGAACGCTACGGCGGCCGGAATCGGCTCAGGCGGGAGCGGGCATGGCCTGGATGGCCTCGAGGATCTTCTCTTCGAGCGCCGCCTGGCCACCCGTGATCTTGACGTCGTGGGTCCAGCCGGAGCGGAAGCTGCGGCGGAAGGGCACGTCCCGCGTCACGTTCTCGGTGATGACGTACAGCACCTTGGCCGGATAGTGCTTGAAGGCCACCGGGCGGCCGTGGTAGAAGAGGATCTCCACCGGGCCGAGATCGACGGCGCTGACGTGGTTGTCGAGGGAGTACAGGCGCATGAGCTCGTTTCGTTGGTCTCGAAAAAGAAGGTGCTGCCGGGTCGAGGCAGAAGCAGCTAATCCACCCCGCAAGGCCGAAAAGGTTCACCCGGCGACGACCGCAGACCGGTGGGGGGCGTCGGGCGCCCGGCCGGGCCTTGACGTGCGAGGGATCATTGATCTTTTTATCCGTATAGATGAATACATCCGCCGCAGTCCTCGATCGTCTGGGCACGCTGGGTGACATGACCCGGTGCCGGCTCCTCGCTCTCCTGGAGGGCGAGGAGTTCACGGTGTCGGAGCTCTGTCAGGTCCTGCAGCTTCCCCAGCCCACCGTGAGCCGCCATCTGAAGGTCCTGGCGGACGACGGGTGGGTGGTTGCGCGCGCGGAAGGCACGAGTCGCTGGTATCGGACTCGCGAGGCGTTGCCCGACGGCGCCGGCGCGCTCTGGCGACTGGTGCGCTCGGAGCTGGAAGACACCGAGACCGCGCGGTTGGATCGCGAACGGGCACGAAGCGTCCTCATGCGACGCGAGGACCGGGCGCGGGCGTTCGTGTCCGCCTCGGCGGCGCGCTGGGACGAGCTGCGGGCCGAGCTGTATGGAGCCCGCGCCGACCTCGTGCCACTGCTCGGACTCCTGGAGCCGCACTGGACCGCCGCCGATCTGGGCACCGGCTCAGGCGCCCTGCCGGCGATGCTGGCTCCGTTCGTGGAGCGGGTGATCGGTGTGGACCGATCCCCCGAGATGCTGGAAGCGGCGGCCCGCAGGACCGGTCACCTGGACAACGTGACGCTTCGCCAGGGCGACCTGGAGGCGCTGCCGCTGGAGGACGCCAGCGTGGATCTCGCCTTCCTGTCGCTGGTGCTCCATTTCGTGCCGCGGCCCGGCCGCGTTCTGGCGGAGGCGCATCGCATCCTGCGCCCCGGCGGACGACTGGTGATCGTGGACCTGCGCGAGCACGGGCGCGCCGAATATCGCGAGGAGATGGGGCACCAGTGGCCCGGCTTCTCGCCCGAGCTCCTGGCGGGATGGCTGGAGGACGCGGGCCTCGATCCCGCGCCACACCAGATGCTGTCCCCCGACCCCGACGCCCGCGGCCCGGCGCTCTTCGTGCGCACCGCTCGCCGACCGGCACCGACCGAAACCTGAACCGACCCTCCCATTCCCGGAGACCACGCCCGATGGATACCGCTGTCATGAAGGACACCCAGCCCGGAAGCGCCACCGATCCCCGCCCTCCGTTCAAGGTCCGCGACCTGAGCCTGGCCGAGTGGGGGCGAAAGGAGATCCGTCTGGCCGAGCAGGAGATGCCGGGGCTGATGAGCGCCCGTGAGGAATACGGGGCCGAGCGCCCCCTCGAGGGCCTCAAGGTCATGGGGTCGCTCCACATGACGATCCAGACCGCCGTCCTCATCGAGACGCTCACCGAGCTGGGCGCCGACGTGCGCTGGGTGTCGTGCAACATCTTCTCCACCCAGGACCACGCAGCGGCGGCGGTGGCGGTGGGCCCCGACGGCACGCCGGACGATCCCCGCGGGGTGGCGGTCTTCGCCTGGAAGGGCGAGACGCTGGAGGAGTACTGGTGGTGCACGGATCAGGCGCTCACCTGGCCCGACGGATCGGGACCCGATCTCATCGTCGACGACGGCGGTGACGCCACCCTGCTGCTCCACAAGGGCGTGGAGTTCGAGAAAGCCGGCGCGATCCCCGATTTCGATGCCGACAGCGAGCCCGAGGAGTGGGGCGTGATTCTCGAGCTGCTGCGTCGGGTGCGCCACGAGGACCCCGCCAAGTGGCAGCGACTGGTGCAGTCGATCCGGGGCGTGTCGGAAGAGACCACCACCGGCGTGCACCGGCTCTACGAGATGGAGCGCAACGGCACCCTGCTCTTCCCGGCCATCAACGTCAACGACTCGGTGACCAAGTCGAAGTTCGACAACATCTACGGGTGTCGGCACTCGGTCATCGACGGGCTCAACCGGGCCAGCGACGTGATGATCTCGGGCAAGCTGGCCGTGGTGTGCGGCTACGGGGAGGTGGGCAAGGGCTGCGCCCAGGCGCTCAAGGGTCAGGGCGCTCGAGTGGTGGTGACCGAGATCGACCCCATCTGCGCGCTTCAGGCGGCCATGGAGGGCTTCCAGGTGAAACGCCTGGCCGACGTGCTGGGCGAAGCGGACATCTTCATCACCGCCACCGGCAACCGTGACGTCATCACGGCCGCGCACATGTCGGCCATGAAGGACAAGGCCATCGTCGGGAACATCGGCCACTTCGACAACGAGATCGACATGGCCGGGCTCAAGAGGATCCCGGGCATCCGCCGGGAGAACATCAAACCCCAGTACGACGAATGGGTCTTCCCCGACGGGCACTCGGTGTTGATCCTGGCCGAGGGGCGTCTCCTCAATCTGGGATGCGCCACCGGCCATCCGTCGTTCGTCATGAGCGCGAGCTTCACCAACCAGGTCATGGCTCAGGTGGAGCTGGCCCGCAACGCCGGTCAGTACGAGACCAAGGTCTACGTGCTGCCCAAGCGTCTCGACGAGAAGGTGGCGCGGCTCCATCTGGACAAGCTGGGCGCCCACCTGACCGAGCTCACGGATGAGCAGGCGGGGTACATCGGCGTGCCGAAGGACGGGCCCTACAAGCCCGAGCACTATCGCTACTGACGGGATCCCCCCGGGGGCGGGCGCAACTCCGCCAATGCCTGGCGCAGCGCCTGCTCCCGGAACTCGTCGAAGGCCGCCTCGTCGATCCCCATGTCGCCGAAGAAGGCCCGGGAAGCGCTCAGGTCCGCACCCCTCACCACCTCGTCGTCCGAGCGCCCCCGGGCCAGGCCTTCGCGGACCGCCGACACCAGGTCGCGAAAGAAGTCCGCATCGCCCTCCAGCAGTCGCCCATCGCGCTGCACGCCCCCGTGCGCGGGGAGCACGACGGATGCGTGGAGGGCCTTCAAACGCTCCAGGGCATCGGCCCACCCGCTGATGTCGGCCCCTTCGAGCCAGGGTGTGCCCACCTCCACCAGGTCTCCGGCGGCCACGATTCCGAGATCCGGTAGCCACACCACGACATCGCCGCGCGTGTGGGCCGGCCCCAGATGGATGACCTCCACACGGCGCCCACCCAGCTCCAGCGTCACGCGATCCCGGAAGGTGACGTCGGGCAGCACCTGCCGCACCCGGCGCAGGTCCTCCAGGTAGCTCCTGCGCAGGCGCAGGCTGTAGGACACCGCCTCCCGGTCCTCGGCGGTGAGCGAGTCGCCGCCGGGTCCGGTACCGGAGGCGAGCCACCCCTCCCGTTCCCGGATGCTGGGCGGGATGATCTCGAGCTGCTCCCGGAGCTGATCGCGCCCCAGTGTGAGCAGGTCTTCGCGGGTCGTCTCGTGCGCGACGAAGTGGGCCCCGGGATAGGCCTCGGCCCAGGACTGGTTGCCGTAGACGTGGTCGGCGTGCCAGTGCGTGTTCACCACCCAGCGCACCGGCACGTCGGTCATGGCCCGCACGCGCCGCACCAGCACCGACGCGGCGGTGGGCGACTGCTGGGTATCGACCACCAGCGCCCCGTCGTCACCCACCACCACCAGCGAGTTCGCGAAGGCGTAGGCGTCGGGCCGGGACAGCACCAGCGCCGCGTATACGCCCGGGGCCAGCGTGTCGACGCGGAAGACCTCCAGGGAGTCGGACCGCGGCGTGAGCAGGACGGCGGCGACCAGCGCGAGCATGGCATCTCCCGGGATCGTGCGGTGCGAGCGTGGGCCGAAGCCCGTGACACGTTCATGTACGTGCCGGGGATCCTCCGGCTCCACGGCCCGGGACGAGCCGGCCTGCCGTAGGGCCGGCCGCGTTGCGCCGTGGCGGCCCGCGCCCGCCGTCGCGGTCAGAAGCTCGAGCGCAGCAGGTGATCCCGGTAGTGCCGGCTGACCCGGAGCTCCTCACCACCCTTCAGGATCGCGACGTAGTCTCCGGAGAACCACGGCTGTACCTCGTCCAGGTAGTCCACGTTGAGGGCCGTGGAGCGGTGGACGCGGACGAAGCGTCGGGGGTCCAGGACCGCCAGCAGGTCCTTGAGGGTGTGGCGGATGCGGACCGTCTCGTCGCCGAGGTGGAGAAGGAGATGGTTGCCGTCGGTCTCCACGTAACGGAGATCGGCCACGTCCACGAAGCGGATGCGGTCGTCCTCGCGCACCTGGATGCGGGTGTGCCACCCGCCGGCCGGGGGTCCCGGCTCGCCGGCCCCGGAGGGGCGCCCGCCCCGGAGGAGGTCTTCCAGGCGATCGGCCAGTTGCCCGGCGTGCCGCTGGCGCCGGCGCTCGCGGATCCGCCCGACCGCTTCTTCCAGGCGCTGGTCGTCGAAGGGCTTCACCAGGTAGTCCAGGGCGTGCACCTCGAAGGCCCGCACCGCGTGGTCGTCGAAGGCGGTGACGAAGACCACGTCGGGGCGTTCGTCCGGCTCCAGCGCGTCCAGGACGCCGAACCCGTCCAGCCCGGGCATGCGCACGTCCAGGAAAGCCACGTCCGGCGCACGCTCCCGGATCAGGCGCACCGCGGCGGGGCCATCGGCGGCTTCGCCCACCACGTCCACCCCGGCCATCTCCGAGAGCCCGGCGCGGAGGGCGTCCCGGGCCAGGGGCTCGTCGTCCACGATGACCGCCCGCAGGCGGGTCGGCGCCGTCACGAGGCGCGCCCCGAGGGAATCCAGACGGTGGCGCGGCATCCTCCGCCGGCGGGCGCGTCCAGATGAAAGCGCGCACCCTGTCCGTACTGCTCGGCCAGTCGCGCCCGCACGTTACCCAGGCCGGTGCCCTCGACATGGCCCGGCGCCGGACCCGGACCCGAGTCGCAGATCTGGATGCACACGCCACCGTCCTGCCGGCGGCTGCTGACGCTGAGCCGCACCGGACCCGGCTGAGCGGCGACGCCGTGACGGACGGCGTTCTCCACCAGCGGTTGCAGGAGGAGCGGCGGCACCCGGATCTCCAGCGTGTCGGGTGCGGCGTCGACCTCCACCAGCAGCCGGTCACCCAGGCGGATCTTCTCGATGTCCAGGTAGCGGCCTACGAGCTCGAGCTCCCGGCCCAACGACACCGGCCCGGAACGCCCGTAGCGCAAGGTGATCCGGAACAGCTCTCCGAGCCTGGCGAGCATCTCCGTGGCGCGCCGTCGGTCGCCGCCCCGCACCAGCCCCGACACGGCGTTCAGGGCGTTGAAGAGGAAGTGGGGATCCAGCTCCATGCGCAGGGCACGCAAGCGCGCGTCGGCCGCCGAAGCCTCGGAGCGGGCGGCGCGGGCCAGCGCCTCCGCCTCGCGCACCCGTCCTTCCAGGAGACGGCGATGGTAGAGGAGCGCGTAGTAGGTGCCGACGATCATCCAGTAGACGAAGATCTCCAGCACCAGGTAGCCCTCCGCCAGCGCCCGGAACTGGCCCTCGAAGGAGGGATCGGTCAACTCGCCCGCGCGCCCCAGCGTGGCTACCGCGATGAAGGCGATGGTGGCCGAATGCAGGAGCGCGGCGACGATGGAAGCCGCGACGTGCAGGGCGATGGACCGCGCCCGCCGGGGTCCCTCCAGGGGCGCGGCCCGGGCCAGCGCGACCACCACCGGCGTGGCCAGCGCCCAGTAGAGCCAGAACGGCACGTTGATGAGCGCCACCGAGTCCAGCGTGCGGGGGGACCCGCGCATCCGCCAGCTGGCCCATTCCTTGGCGGTCTCGAGCAGGGCCAGGGTGAGCCAGAAGCCCAGGACCAGCAGGCGCGTGCGTAGACGCTCCAGACCCTCCGGGGGCACCACCAGGGGTCGGGTCCACCGCTCCAGGAGCGCGGCGGACGATCGGGACGAGGCAGGACGCGCCATGCCACCATGGTAGGCGCTGGGCGCGGGTGCGGTCCACCCGGTCGTGCGGCTCCACGGGCCGGCGCCGTCCAGCGCCCCTCACCTCACGGCAGCGCGACTCACCCCAGGGGCCGCCGGTCCGCGCCGGCGCCGTCGTAAGAAGAGGGTGAAGGCTCCATCCTGGCCGCCACCTGCATCCCCGAGACGTTTCATGATGCGCCATCACCGTTGCCTGCCTCGCGGCAGCCTGCTCCTGCTCGCGGCCTTCACCCCGGCCTGCAACCACGCCACCGGACCCGCGCTGCCCGAGGCCGACGTGCGCATCCTGTTCGTCGGGAATTCGCTCACGTACGTCAACGACATGCCCGCCATGGTGGCCACGGTGGCCGACGTGGCGGGCCTGGACGTGGCCGTGGAGACCATCGCCCGACCGGACTTCAGCCTCGAGGACCACTGGCGCGCCGGCATCGCCGCCGACATCCGGGCGCTGAGCCCCGACATCCTGGTGATGCAGCAGGGCCCCTCGTCGCTTCCGGAGAACCAGCTCCACTTGCGTCAGTGGAGCGATTCCCTGGCCCGGGTCGCGCGCGAGGTGGGCGCCGAGCCGGCGCTGCTCATGGTGTGGCCCTCCAGCGACCGGGAGTTCGCCTTCGACGACGTGCGCGAGAGCTATCGGGCTGCCGCCGAGCACGTGGGCGGGGTTTTCATTCCCGCCGGTGAAGCGTGGCGGGCGGTGTGGGCGCGGGAGCCGCAGCTCATCCTGTGGGGACCGGACGGCTTCCATCCGGCGCCGCTGGGCTCGGTGGTGACGGCGCTCACCGTGGCCCGCACGCTACTGGAGGTTCCGCTGTCGTCGCTTCCGGGCAACCTGGAGCCCTCCGACCCGGACCTGCCACCGCTGCTCATGGGCACCACCCTGGCCACCCTGGTCTACGCCGCCGTCGAGGAGACGGTGTCGACCTGGGGAGTGCGCCAGTAGCCGCGGCCAGAGCCACGGGCCAGGGGCCGACTGCCAGGGGGCGCCTCACTCCGCACGCAGGGTGCGGGCAGGATCCAGGCGCGTGCCCCGCCACGCAGGCACCCAGCTCGCCAGCCAGGCCGCGGCGGCCAGGAGCGCCGCGCCCCCGAGCAGCGCCCAGGGATCCGCGGGCCCCACTTCGAAGAGCAGGCTCCGCGCACTGCGGGCGAGCACCGCCGCCAGGGCGAGTCCCACCAGGATTCCGACCGCCACCACGGTCAGGGCTTCCCGCTGCACGCCACCGCGGACCTGCCGCGGGCGCGCCCCCAGAGCCAGCCGGATGCCCATCTCACGCGTGCGTCGCGCCACCGTGTACCCGACCACGCCGTACACCCCCGCGGCGGAGAGGAGAAGCGCCAGCAGCGCGAATCCCCCGAGGACGAAGGCGGTGAAGCGCCGATCGCCGGCGGAGCTCGCGATGCGCCGCTCCAGCGTAGCGGTCTCGACCGGAACGTCCGGGGCCATCTGGCGAACCCGCGTGCGCATCAGGTCGGCCAGGGCCGCCGCGTCGTCACCCTTCACCACCAGACTCATGCCGAAGATGACCAGGAACGCCGGCCGCTGACGGTACGAGACGTAGAAGGTCGGGTCGGCGCCCGCGGGCCGGCTCCAGTCACGCACGTCTCCCACCACCCCCACCACCGTGAGCCACTCGTCGGGATAGGGGTCCATGCCCCGTGGGTTGAAACGCTTGCCCAGAGGGTCCTCGCCGGGCCACAGGCGCCGCGCCGTGCTCTCGTCCACCAAGGCGGCGTGGGGCGCCTCGGGACCGTCCTGTTCGCCGAACCAACGGCCTTCCACCAGCGGCACGCCCAGGGTACGGAAGTACCCCGCGTCGGCCACCCGGTACTGGAGGACGGCCTCGCTCCGTGTCCCGTCGTCCAGGAGGACCGGTGATCCCAGCGAGCCCGGCGCCGCGCACGGGCAGGAGCAATCCCAGCCCCGCGTCCTGCACCCCGGGCCGGCCCCGGAGCGAGCCGGTCAACTCGTCGAGAAAGGACACCCCCTCGGCGGCCGTCGCGAACTTGCCTCCCGGAAAGTCGAGGCGCGCGGTCACGACCCCGGCGGGATCGAAGCCCACGTCCTGGTCCAGGATGGCGCCCAGGCTCCGGACCAGGAGGCCTGCCCCCGACAGGAGGGCGACCGCCATGGCCACCTCGCCGGCCATGATGAGACGCCACCCGCGTCGGACGCGTCGTTCGTCGCCCCCTCCCCTGCCGCCCCGAGCCGAGGCGGCCAGGTCACCCATGGTCAGGCGCAGCGCCGGCAGCACACCGAACAGCAGTCCCGTAACCAGGGCGGTGGCCGCCGTAAAGAGCAGCACGCTCCCGTCCAGGCCCACCTCGGCCAGTCGTGGCACCGCGCCCGCCGCCAGGAGCCTCGTGCTCCTCAGGATGCTCGCGGCGAGCCCCAGCGCCGCCACGGCCCCCAGGCCCGCGAGCACCAGGCTCTCCACCAGGAGCTGACGCACCAGACGCCCCCTGCCGGCCCCCAGCGAAGCCCGCAGCGCCAACTCGCGGCGCCGGCCCGCGCCACGCGCCAGGAGAGCGCTGGCGACGTTGGCGCAGGCCACCAGGAGGAGGAATCCCGCAGAGACCAGCAGAAGGAGGAGCGGTGTCCGTGACGACCCCACCATCTCGTCCTGGAGCCGCTGGACTCGCACACCCACGGTCTCCACCTCGGGATAGCGCCCGTGGATCCCCGCCTGCACCCGCTCCAGTTCGGCGCGCGCACGGGAGAGCTCTGCGCCCGCGGTCATCCGTCCCACCACCCGCACCACGTGGTTGCCACGCACGGTCCACGGCACCTGGCGTTCCAGGGGCAGCCACAGCTCGGCCCCCGCGGGGAGGTCGAAGCTCGCAGGCATGACACCCACCACGCTCCAGGGCTCGCCCCGGAGGTCCACGGTAGCACCGGCCAGATCCGTGGGCCCCCCAAGCACGTCGCGCCAGAACGCGTGGCTCACCACCACCACGGGTGGCCCCCCGGGCCGATTCTCGCCGGGCCCCGTGACCCGTCCCAGCGCCGCGGCCACGCCGACGACCCGGAAGAAGTCGGCCGAGACCGCCGTCACCCGGGCTCGCACGCCTCCTGAAGGGCCCAGCACGGTCTCCGGAGACGGCGGCGTGTAGGCGGCCAGTGCCTCCAACGCCGGGGAGTCCTCTCGCCAGTCGGCGAAGTTGGTGTACGACGCCAGGGTGGAGCTCCCGTCGGCGGTGCGCTCGGCCACCGTGATCAGCCGCCCCGACGCCGGATAGGGCAACCCCTGCAGCAGCACGCCCCGCACCAGGCTGAACATGGCCGTGGTGGCGCCGATCCCCAGCGCCAGCGTGAGCACCGCCATCAGGCTGAACCCCGGTGCCCGGCGCAGCGTGCGGCCGGCGTAGCGGACATCGCGCGCGACGTCGTCCACCCAGCCCGTTCCCCTTTCGTCTCTCGTGCGCTCCTTCATCCGCTCCACCCCTCCGAATCGCCGGTACGCTTCACGCCGCGCCGCCTCGGCGTTCCAACCCTGCCGCAGCAGCTTCGACGTCTCTTCCTCGATGTGGAACCGGATCTCCTCTTCCAGCTCCGCTTCCTCCCGCCCGCGCAGGACGAGACTCCGCAGGCGCGTCGCCATCCCCCGGAGCCACCCGCTCACGACCGCGCTCCCGGAGGGCCCACCACACGACGCCACTCCCTGCGCCGCTCACGCACGGGACTCGTCCGCCAGCGCCCAGGTGAGGATGCGCTCCACGGCACCGCTGCTGCGCCGCCATTCCCGGACGGCGCGCTCCAGCTCGCCACGCCCCGCGGCGGTGAGGGCGTAGTAGCGCGCCCTGCGGTTGTTCTCCGTGCGCCGCCATTCGGCGCGGATCCACCCCTTGCGACGCATCCGCTGAAGCGCCGGATAGAGGGACCCCTGATTGACCTGGAAGACGTCGTCCGACATCTCCTGGATGCGCTCCCCGATGCCCCATCCGTGCATGGGCTCCAGCGTCAGCACCCGGAGCACCAGCAGGTCGAGGGTCCCCTGCAGCAGATCGCTCTTGTCACCCACGTTCGCCGCTCCCTTCGTCGTGCGGGCCCATCAGGAGCTCCACGACAGGAGCCCTTCTAGACCGTCTACAGAACATCCCACTCTTCTGTAGACGCTCAAAAGGACCGAAGGGTTTCACCGGGACGGCGGCGCGGTCAGTCCCGGCCCGCCTCCTGGAGGTCGACGCCCGGCGAGGGCCAGGGCTGAAAGAGCGGAAGCTCGGGGGGATCGGAGGGCGGCTCGGCGAGGTCGAGCATCACGCGCCCGCCGCCGCCGTCGGGAAGCCCGAGCGCGTGGAAGCCCACCGACAGGTCGACGGTCTGGCCAGGCGCCACCGCGGCGCCGTCGACGAGGAGTCGGGCCCCCGTGTCTTCGGGCCACCAGCGGTAGCGGCCCTGGACCACCGCGTCGAACCCCCCGACCGACCCGGAGCGGGTCTCCTGGACGCTGGTGCCCGGGACCCATATGTGGTGGGCGTAGTGCGTGTAGTGCGTGAGCCAGAAATTCCGCAGCGCGGAGGGTATGAACTGCGACGACGCGGGCAGGGTCAGGAAGGACACCGGCCTGGACCGGAATCCCCGGATCATGGCTTCGGTCCTCGCCTCGCCCTCCGGTCCCCCGAAATAGACGTCCAGGATCCGGTAGTTCAGGAACTGGAACGCCTCGGGGTCGTGGCGGCACATGAAGAGCGAGTAGGACTGGAACCCGTGGGCGCTGGCGGAGAAGTTCCGCTCCACGAACGCCAGCGCCTCTCGTTGGGGACGCTGGGTGTCTCGAAGGAGATCGGGCACGTGGTAGAGCGCCACCGCCGCCAGGGGGACCCAGAGGACGCCCAACAGGAGGGAGCGCTCCCGCGGGGTCTCGAGCCGACGGAGCACGGGACCGAGCACGAGCCCCCCCGCCGTGGCGGGAAAGAGCCCCACGACCAGGTAGAAGTAGGGCGCGCGGGTGGCGTGGAAGAGGAACACGGCCACGCCGAAGCCCACGACCCCCCAGGCCGTGGCGATGCGAGCGCCGTCCTGTCCCCGCGTGCGCAGCCAGTCGACGGAGACGACGGCGACCAGCCCCAGGGCGACCACCTGCGGAAGGAGCGTCGGCAGCATCCACACGAAGTAGCGGTACCCGAACACGCTCCGGTAGAAGGCGCGGGAGTCCAGGTTGCCCGAGAGCGCGACCAGCGCCGGCGCCTCTCCCCCGGCGGCGGCGACGACGCGGTAGCCGAGCAGGACTCCGGCCGCTCCCACAAGGAGGAGCACGGCCCGGATCGCCTCCCGGGGCACGTCGAGGTCCCGGTCCACGGCCAGGCGACCCAGCGTCAGCACGCCCATCAGCCCGCCCACGTAGGCCGCCTTCTGGCTGAAGAGGAAGCCGAGGCCGAACAGGGCGCCGGCCACCAGCGCCCAGCCCCGGCGCCGCTGGGACGCCAACAGCGCCACGCCGCACCAGAGTCCGAGACAGATCGCCGCCTCGTCGGTGCGCACCTGTACCGAATACTCGAGGAAGGCCGGCGCGAGGATCCAGAGCCCCAGCGCGGTGAGGATCGCCGTGAAGCGGTGCCGGTCCGCAGGCAGGAACTGCCGCAGGAGGATCACGAAAGCCACCGCGGCGCCCACCACGAACACGGTCCAGAACAGCCGGGCCTGGACCACGGCCCGCACGGCATCGGCGCAGTTCCGGGCGAAGGGCACCAGCGCCAACGTGCCGAGACCCGGCCGGCCGCCGCCCTGGACCTCGCCGGTGGAGCTCGTGACCAGCGCCCGGTTCAGGAGCCCCAGCTCGTCGCCGTTCACGTTCTCCGTGAACGCGACGGCCAGGTGCAGCGCGACCAGCAGGAGCGCGCCCACGCCGACGGCCGTCCGACGGCGCGCGCGCGGGCCCGGGCCCGGCCCCGCGCCTACGAGGTCCACAGGAGTCGGATGGCGAACAGGATCACGGCGACGGTCACCACCTTGCGGACCCATGTCTGACCCTTGACAGCGGTCAGGTGCACCCCGATCTGGCCACCCAGCAGATTCCCGACGGCCAGAACCAGCCCGAAGGGCCAATCCACCAGACCGGCCCGGGCGAAGAGCACGAGCGAGATCGGCGTGAACGCCAGGACCAACGTCACCTTGAGGGCGTTGCCCCGCACCAGGTCGAGACCCGCCGCCGACGCCACGGCCAGGAGGACGAAGCCCACCCCGGCCTGGATGAAGCCTCCGAAGAGGCCGACTCCGAACCAGGCCACCAAGAGCGCGAGGCGGCGACCGCGGCCCGTGGGCGGTGCGTCGGCGCCCGTTCCGGCGGGCAGCGGGCGCCAGAGCATGAGGAGCGCCACCGCCACCATCACGCCTGCGAGCACGCGCTGGAAGGCGAGATCGCCCATCTTCGTCGCCCCCCAGGTGCCCAGGGCGGCTCCGACCACCACCGGTACGATGGCATCCCGCAGCCACGCACCGGCCAACAGCTTGCGTCGCCGGAATCCCCAGACCGCCCCCACGTTCTGCACCAGGATGGCCACCCGATTCGTTCCGTTGGCCACGGTGGGCGGCAGCCCCAGGAAGATGAGCAGCGGGAGCGTGAGCAGGGAGCCACCGCCGGCGATCACGTTGAGCGTGCCGGCCGCCAGTCCGGCGGCGAAGAGGGCGGCCCAGGTCAAGATGCGAGCCAGGCCTCGAAGCGCTCCAGGCCCTGCTGAAACGACGCCCGCCCGAAGCCCAGGCGCACCTGGCGCGACTCCTCGTCGAACACCGTGCCGGGGACCACGAGCACGCCGGCGTCTTCCCGCAGCCTGCGAGCGAAATCGTCGGGATCCTCGTGGCGGAGCGTCGGAAAGGTCACCGGTCCCGCCTGCGGTGGCACCCAGTCGAAGCGGTCGCTGTGAGCGTTCATCACCGACCGCAGCAGACCCAGGTTACGGCAGATCAACCTGCGGTTTCGATCCAGGAGTTGCTCGGCGTGGCGGAGCCCCAGGGCAGCCAGATACTCGGCCGGCGCCACCGAGCAGATGGACGAGTAGTCCTTGGCTTCGGCCACGGCCTTGCGCAGGGCGGGGTTGCGCGTGGCCAGCCACCCCAGGCGAAGCCCGGGAAGGCCCAGGCCCTTGGACATCACGCCCACCGCTCCGGCCCACGGCGACACCTCCGCGGCCGACGGGAGCTTGCGGCCCGCCTCGTATTCGGTGCCCCGGTACGCCTCGTCCACCAGCACCAGGACGCCGCGCGCCTCGGCCAGGCGGAGCACCGTCCGGAAGGTGGCTTCATCGAAGTGGAATCCCGTGGGATTGTGCGGGGATGTGATCACCAGCAGGCGGGTGCGGGGGCGCGCCAGCAGCCGCGGCAGCTCCTCCATGTCGGGCGCCCAGCCGAGCTCCGGGCGGGCACGCCACAGGCTCACCCGGGCACCGGCGATTCCGGCGGCCGTGCGTTGCGCCTGATACCCCGGGTGGTGCACCACCGCGTGGTCCCCGGTCCGGAGGACGGCCAGTGCCACCGTGAGCAGGACCTCCACCGCCGCGTTGTGGACCAGAATGTCGTCGGGGTTCAGCCCGGTGTACGTGGCGGCGATGGCCTGGCGCAGCTCCGGTGACCCCTCGCTCTCGGTGTAGCCCAGCCTCAGCGACCGCAGGCCTTCGTCCGCCCCGGGCTCCAGGGCGAGGAGCTCCTCCACACGGAGGGTCTCGCAGTCGGAGACCCCGAGAAGGTGCGGCGTCGTGAATTCGTGCCGCGCGAAGAAGCGCTCGATGAGAAACGGCTCGACCGGCAATTCGATCCTCCGGGAAGAAGCTTTGGCTCCTGGCCCGGGGCCCAGGCCCGAGGGGACGCGCAGAGTCGCGACAACTTACGTCGTATCACAGGCCGCGCCAGCACCGGTCCCGGGATCTTCCGGCTACGAGCCTGGTATCTGACCTCGCTCATCCCCGTGAGGAGGACGAATAGGCACCGATACGCAGGAGAAGATGGGGTTCAACGCCACCTGGTCCATGGCCGTGGGCGGCATGGTGGGTGGCGGGATCTTCTCGGTTCTGGGTGTCGTCATCCAGGTGTCGGGAAGGTGGGCCTGGTTGTCCTTCGTGGTGGCCGGCCTCATCGCACTGGCCTCCGCGCACAGCTACGCGCGGCTCGCGCACAAGTTCGGAGAGAGTGGGGGGGCGTTCACCTTCCTCAGGGAGATGGACTACCAGGGCTTCGCCGGAAGCCTGTCCTGGGTCCTCATCGCCGGCTACGTCCTCACCATCTCCGTCTACGCCTTCACCTTCGGCCACTACCTGGCCAACGCCCTCGGCATGGGCGCCTGGCTGCCCAGAGTGTCCGCCCTGGCCGTGATCGCGGTTCTCACCTGGGTGAACCTCCGGGGAGTGGGCGACTCCTCGGCCGTGGAGATCGTCACCGTATGGGGAAAGCTGGCGGTGCTCCTGGGCCTGGCCCTGCTCGGCCTCTGGCGCTGGGCGCCGGACCAGCTCACCGCCGGCGTCGAGCCTCACGGGATCGTGGCGGCCTTCACCGGGGCCGCCGCCATCTTCATGGCGTACGAGGGATTCCAGCTCCTCACCTACGACTACGACGACATCCGCGACGCGGATCGCACCCTGCCCAGGGCCATCGTGAGCGCCGTGGTGGCCGTGATCTTCATCTACGTGGTGGTGACCCTCGGGGCCAGCATGCTGGTCGGGGCCGGCACGCTGGTGGAGAAGAAGGAGGTCGCGCTGGCGGTGGCCGGGCAGCAGGCCATGGGCCTGTGGGGCATGATCCTGGTGACCGTGGCCGCCGCGTTCTCCACGGCGTCGGCCATCAACGCAACGCTTTTCGCCACGGCCCGGCTCATGCGCGACGTGGCTCAGCGGAAGGAGCTGCCCGACGTGCTCTCCCACGAGAACGACCAGCACGTCCCCGACCACGCGGTGCTGGTCATCGGCGCCGGTGGCGCGGCGCTGGCGGCGGTGGGGTCGCTGGACACGTTGGTGTCGGCCGCCAGCCTCACCTTCCTGTTCACCTTCGCCACCGTGAACGTGTTGGCGGTGCGGCAGAAGGTCCGGGGGCGCTGGATCAGCGCCCTGGGGGCAGGCGGTGCCACCGCGGCCGGGCTGGCCTCGGTGGTGCGACTCGCCCAGGACGACCCCTGGGCCCTCGTCTCCCTGGGGGTCATGGTCCTGCTGGCGACAGTGGGCCGGCCCCGGATACTCCGGAGCCGGCCCTGAGCGAACGCCCGCAGGCGCTCGGATTCGTCGTCAGCAGGACCCTACAGCCCGCCCCCTCCGCCGCCCCGCCGCTTGGCGGTACGACCGGTGGAGCTGCCGCTGCGCCCGCTGGACGCCGGCGGGCTCGAGGAAGCCTTGCCGGCCTGGCCCTGACTGGTCGACCGGGGCGTGCTCCCGCGCGGCGTGGCGCTTCGGCCCGTGGAGCCGCTGGTGCCGCTCCGGGTGTAGCCCCGTCCCCAGATGGCCCGACCACCGGCGTCGTCGCGGGGCTCCACGATCACCACCGTGGGTCGATAGCCGCCGTAGTAGCCGCCGCCGTAATAGCCGCCGCCGTAGTAGCCGCCGTACCCGCCGTAGCCGTACCCGTAGGGGCTGTAGCCGTAGCCGTACAGCGAGTAGAAGGGGTCCCAGAAGAAGGGATTGAGCCCACGGTAGCGGGAGCGCGTGCCGTAGTAGTCGTCACCCACGCCGAGCACGCCCCGGCGCACGCCCGAGCGCGACCGCATGCCCACGTCGGCGTCGGTGCCGATGTCGAACTTGTCGGGGTAGGTCACCGCCACCATGACGTCGATGACGTCCGGTGACACGCCGCCGTCGGCCAGGCGGATCAACTGATGGGAGTCCAGATCGAAGGGCTCGTTGGCCTCCGCGACCCAGGTCTTCACGGCTTCGGGGTCGACCGAGGCCGACGCCTCGATGACGGATTCGACGTCGGGCGCCCTGGCCGCGGACACGCGGGCCGAGCGCACGGCGAGATCACGGCCACCGGTCAGGTCGCCGAGGTCGAGGTCCGCCAGCCGCGCCGCCGGGGCCGTACGATATCCCCGGACCCATCCCATCTTCTCGCCGGCGACGTCGACCGACTTCACGTCGAGCCACTGGTCGGGGGAAATCATGGCGATGATGCCCGAGGCCGAGCGCTCCGTCCCCCCTTCGCACGCCTGATTCGAGTGCAGGTAGATGCGACGGGAGTCCGACGAGAACGCGACGGTCTCTTCTCCGCTGCATCCCTCCTCCTCCACCGCCCGTCCGACGCCGTCGGCCCGCAGCGTCTCGCGCGTCGAGACCGCTCCGTCCTCGATGGTCAGGAGCTCCACCCCCGCCCCCTGGGGCCGGAAGCAGAGCAGCGTCTCGTCGGCCGGCGCCTGATCCGACTCCCAACAACCGAGCCAGGGCATCCAGCGGGCGTCGAACTGCTCCTGCGCCCGGGCCGGGGACGGAGCAAAGGCCACCAGGGCCAGTCCCGCCGTCAGGAGGGTCGTTGCGATGCGTTCGCGCACGTTCTTCATGGTTGTCTCCTGTCGGGTCAGAACCGAACCGAGAGTCCCGCGGTGACCGCGAAACCACCGAGGTCGATTTTTCCGAATTTACCGAAGTCGCCGCCCAGGTCGGCACGGCTCCAGGCGTAGCGCGCTTCGCCGCTGAGCACGAAGCGCGGTCCCACCGAGACGTCGGCGCCCGCGAACAGCTGCCCCAGGGGCGCGCTGCCGCTGGCGCGCAGGTCGTCGGTGAAGATGTCGTGTGGGGGGTTGTAGTCCACCCAATCGCCGTTCTGCTCGAATGAATACCACATGACGCCCAGTCCCGCTCCCACATAGGGCGCCACGGCCGCGGGAACCCAGGCGAAGCGGCTCACCGCACGGCCCGGCGCCGTCAGATACTGCTTCGCGCTCACCGAGAAGGACCGTCGGAAGAAGGTGGTCTCCTGCTCGATGGGGAGATCGTTGGTGTCGACCCAGTAGCGGAACTCGGACTGCGTCGTGCTGCGGTCCAGGTCGAGGTTCACGGCCACATCGAGGCGGTCCGTGGCCCGGACACCGAGCACCAGACCCCACGAGGCCGTGTTGAAGTCACCCCGGCTCAACGTGAGCGAATCCGTCACGAAGTCGAAGATGCGACCGTCGGCCTTCGGCATGGCGTAACCGAGCCGCACCCCAAGCGACACCCGGGGCTCGCGGAACAGGAAATCGGGATCCTGCTGGGCCGCCAGACCTGCGGGAAGCAGGGGAAGCACCAGGGCAGCGATAGCCATCCCCGAAGCAGGGAGCCGTCGTGGCGATTCATGCGGCCTCCGGACTCCGACACGTACAGGCGCGCCCCGGCTGGCCGCGCCCGGGTCCAGTGGACCCTTCTGTACTACGCCTCAGCGCAAGCGGTGTGCCAGGCGCCTCGGCCCCTGAGGACGCCGCGTAGCGCGTCGTCCGGGCCCCTCCAGTCCCGCGTGCCGGACAAGGCGTGTCCCCGTGAGGTGACACGGGCCGGCAGCGCATGTGGACGCGGGTCTACCCGGGCCTGCGCCCCAGCAGGAGGTGCGAGGAGCCCACGGGATTCCGCCATCCGCGGCGCAGCCAGTGGCGCTCCAGGGCGAAGACGCCTTCCAGGACGCGGTTCAGCGGCGCCGGCGGCACGCGTACCTGCAACGTGTCGGCGCCTTCGGGCCGGAGGCGGCGCCGCACCTTGCGGTCGAGGACGAACAGGGGGAGCAGGAGCGCGTTCAGGGGCGACGAGAACACGACGTCGAAGCCCACCTCTCCGACCCGGGCCTCCAGGTCGGCGACGCGGTAGCGGCGGCAGTGGCCGTTGGCCTCGTCCCACTCGCTCCACAGGCCGGGGTGTGCCGGCACCGTGACCAGCAGATGGCCGCCAGGCGCGCACGCGCGCGCCAGGCTCGCCAGCGCGGAGCGGTCGTCGGAGATGTGCTCCAGAACGTCCAGCGCGGTGATGACATGGTAATGGGCCTCGGGCAGGTCCGCGTCCGCGACCTCACCCTCCAGCACCCGCAACGCCGGATCGTCCCGCAACCACCGCAGCGCCTCGGGCGCAGACTCCAGGGCGTCCACCCGTCCGAAGCGGGTGAGGGCGTGGGTCATGAAGCCGGTGCCCGCACCGACGTCCAGGACACGACGACCCCCGGGATGTTCGGCCTCCCCGAGCCGAGCCTCCAGAACGGCGGTGACGATGCGCCGGCGTGCCCGGAACCACCAGTGCCTGGATTCGACGTCCGCGAGGTTCCGGTAGAGGTCCGGCCTCAATCCCCACGCTCCGGAGCCTCGTCCACCCCCATGCCTCCGCTGGCCTGGATCAGGTAGAGCGGCCGCTGCTGGGTCTCGGTGTAGATGCGTCCCACGTACTCGCCGATGCTCCCCAGCATGAGGATCTGCACGCCGCCCAGGAAGAACATCCCGGTCACGAGAAAGGCGTATCCCGGAATCGGAATCCCCAGAAAGAGCTTCTGGAAGACCACCACGGCGATGGCGAGGACGCTGAACCCGGTCACCGCCAGGCCGGCCAGGGAGACCACACGGAGCGGGAAGGCGCTGAACGCCGTGACGGCATCGACGGCCAGCACGGTGAGCCTCCACACGCCGTAGTTCGTCTCGCCGGCGTTGCGGGCATCACGATCGTATTCCACCGCCGTAGCGGGAAAGCCGGTCCACGCCACCATCCCCCGCACGAAGCGGTTGCGCTCCGGCATGTGGAGCAGGGCGTCCACCACGCTGCGCGCCATGAGCCGGAAGTCGCCCGTGTCGGTGGGGAACGGGAAGCTCACCAGCCGGGACATGAGCCGATAGAAGAGGGCGCTGGTGGCCCGTTTGAAGACGGGCTCCCCGGCCCGGCGGCGACGCCGGCCGTAGACGATGTCGTACCCCGCGCGCCAGAGCTCCACCATGGCCGGCAGCACCTCCGGTGGATCCTGCAGGTCGGCGTCCATGAGCACCACCGCCTGCCCCCGGGCGTGGGCCAGGCCCGCGGTGCTGGCGGCCTCGTGCCCGAAGTTCCGCGAGAACGCCAGGAAGCGCACGCGGGGATCATGGCGTCGGGCGGCCCGGATCCGCTCCAGGGTGCGGTCGGTGCTGCCATCGTCCACCAGGACCACCTCGACCTCGGGCGCGAGCTCCTCCAGTACCGGCAGCAGGCGCTGGAGAAGCGGGTCGATGTTGTCCTCTTCGTTGTGGCACGGCACCACGACCGAGAGGCTGGCCAGAGGCTCGCCCCGTGGCGAGACGTCCGGTTGCGCGCTGCTGGAGTCGATGGGTGGCCTCCGCGACGGTGGGTCGGCTCGACGCGGGCCAAGGTAGCGCGCCGGTTGCGGGTCGGGTAGACTCGCTCCGTCCGTGTGCCCCTACCCCGAGGTCGCCCATCTCCACGCCGCCGGATCGCCGCCAGAGGGTGGCTCGGATCGCCGCCTGGGTCCTGCCCGCGCTGCTCGCCCTCTTCTTCGTCTGGATCCTGAACCCGGTCCTGCTCACCCTGCGGACCACTCCCACGGGCTACGATCTGGGCGCCCATCTGGTGCCGCTCCGGGAAGCCATCACCCGCCTCCTGCCCACGGGACGGCTCCACGGCTGGAGCCACGGGTGGTTCGCCGGCTACCCGCTCTACTACTTCTACTTCCCCCTGCCGGCGCTCCTCACGGGCCTGCTGAGCACGGTCCTCTCCTTCGAGGTGGCGACGAAGCTCATGTCGGTCGCGGGCATCGTGCTGTTGCCCTTCGGCGCCCTCGCGCTCGCTCGTGGACTGGGGCTGGCCGGGTGGAAGGCGGGGCTGCTGGCCGTGGCCACCGCCGCCATGGGGCTCATGCAGAGCAACCTGCACCTGGGCGGAAATCTCACCTCCACGCTGGCCGGCGAGTTCAGCTACGGTCTGT
Organism: uncultured Gemmatimonadales bacterium; assembly: GCA_963809895.1. Taxonomy (GTDB): domain Bacteria; phylum Gemmatimonadota; class Gemmatimonadetes; order Longimicrobiales; family Gaopeijiaceae; genus Gaopeijia. Next base: position 1,804,063 of record CAWELD010000003.1, read on the forward strand.
CGTTCACCCTGTCGCTGGTCTACCTGGGGCTCGTGCTGCGCGCGGCCGACCGGGAGCGGGCACCCAGCCGCGGGGTCCTCGCCGGCATCGTGCTGGCGCTGGTGGCGCTGTCGCACGTCATCACGACCTTTGCCGTGGTGGTGGCCAGCGCACCCCTGCTCGCGCAGCGGCGAGCGCGGCGTCCCGTGCTGGTGTCCTGGGGATTGGGGTTCGCCCTGGCCGGCTGGTGGACGGTGCCCTTCCTGCTCCGCTGGCCCTACCTCCCGCACTACGTGTGGGACTTTCCCCGGTCGCTGGCCGAGGTGGTGCCGCTCGAGCTGCTCCCGCTCTTTCCGGTGGCGGGCGTGGGGGCGTGGCTGCTCGCCCGGCGCCGCCCCTGGGCGCTGGCGGTGCTGGCCGGGGCGATGGTGGCGGCGCTGGGCTTCTACCTGCACCCCGTGTCCAGCGCGTTTCCGGGCCGGGTCCTGCCCTACTGGTTCCTCGCGGTCCACGTGCTGGCCGGATGGGCTGGAATCGTGGCGCTGGAGACCTGGCTCACGCATCGCCACACACCCCGCCGGGCGCTGGTGGGCCTGGTCGGCGCCGGCGCCGTGGCGGTGGCGTTCGCGCTGGTGGAAGGGGCTCGCGACACCCGTCCGCTCCGGGAGTGGGCCCAGTGGAACTACTCGGGGTTCGAGGCCAAGGAGGCGCCCTGGGACCTGGTGCGCTCCCTGGGTGAGCTGCCCCCGGGCCGGATCGACTGGGAGGACAATGCCGCGCTCCTCTCCTACGGCACCCCGCACGCCTTCACCCTGCTCCCCTACTGGACCTCCCACGCCGTGCTCGGAGGACTGCTCATCGAGTCCAGCCTGACCGGACCCTTCTACCTGCGTATCCGGGACGAGACCAGCCCCGGGCGCGCCACGCGTCGCGAGCTCGTGCTGCCGACGCCCCATCCCACGGACTACGCGAGGGGGTTCCGGCACCTGGCCCTGTTCGGCGTGCCCTGGTACGTGGCGATCTCGCCCGAAGCCAGGACCGGAGCGCGCGCCGTGCCGGGGGTGGAGGAGGTGCTCGACCTGCCGACGGCCTCCGTCTTCCACATCCCGGATGCGGAGCTGGTCACCGTGGCCGCGCGTGAGCCCGTGGTGCTCGAGAGCGGGGACTTCATGGAGGAGGCCATCGCCTGGTTCGACGGTGGCGGGCGCGAAGGGGGGCCGCTCCTGGCTCGCGACGGGCCGTCCGAGTGGGTCCGGGTGGCCAACGCCGACGAGGCGCTGGCTCGATCCGAGACCGCCACACCGGGGGGCTCCGTGCCCGGCGGCGCGGTCTCGGCCGTCACGCTGGGCCCGGAGGCGGTGAGCTTCCACACCACGGCGGTGGGGCGCCCCCACCTGGTGAAGGTCTCGTACTTCCCCAACTGGCGGGCCGAGGGCGCGGACGGCCCCTGGTGGGTCGCGCCCTCGCTCATGCTGGTGGTGCCCACGAGCGAAGACGTCCGCCTCGTGTTCCGGCCCACCTGGGTGGAGCGGTTGGGTCTGGGACTGACGGTGGCGGGCGTTCTGGTGTTGGCGGGTGCCGGGACCCTCGCCCTCCGTGCAGGGGGGCGAGGGCCGAGACGGCGGTCTACATACCCTTCATGAGTTGTCCTCGTACCGCTCCGCCCGGGAACGCCGCGTTGTGCACGTTCACGTAGAACAGCTGCGGGCTCTGCCGGAGTTCCTTGATGAGTTCCGCATCCGCGTCGACGCAGCCGTCCGCGGTGCCACCCACCGGCGCCGACAGCGCTACCACGGGTGGGCCGTCCTGACCCTCTGAGCCGCGATGGATGTGGGCGGCGGTGGGTGACTCCACCCCGGTCACTTCGAGGTCGTAGCACACCTGGTTCTGGCCCTGATTGAGGCGGATTGTGGCCGTGCCGCTGGCCCCCTGGGCACCGCCCTGGGTCTCGGCCTCACCGGTGAGTTGGGCCATGAGCGGGCGTCCGCTGTCGTCCTGAGCCCGCACCGGACTCGCAACCGCGAGCGCACCGGTCAGGAGGAGAGTGGCGACGCCGATTGGGAGGGTCTTCATCTCTGTCTCTCCATGTCTGGGGGGATCTGTGTGCCGCAGCGTTCCGGCAACGGTCGGGACGCCACTTCCACCATCGCATGCAAGGTCGGGGCCGGGACATTCCGGGCGCCCCGGGCGTATGAACGAGCGAAGATCCCCACGCCCTGCTCCGGAGGCCTCATGTCGCACGAACCCTACCCCACGGCCAGTCGCGAAGAGGACAAGTACTTCCACCGCAAGGAGGTGGAGCGGCGCATGGAGCGCGCACGCAAGCGCGAGGCGCGGCGTGACGACGAGGAGCGCAAGCACCTGAGAGAGCTCCATCACGACCACTGCCCGGAGTGCGGCGCCGGGCTGGAGCGCCTCACCGTACAGGAGGGCGAGGTGCGTCAGTGTCCGGTGTGCCGCGGCGTGTGGATGGACGAAGAGCTGTTCGGACATCTCACCCATCCGGAACAGGAGAAGGTCGGGTACCTGACCCGGATTTTCCGCCAGCTCATCCTGGAGTGGACGCTGGGGGATCTTCCCGACGAGACCGCCCCCGGCAAGGGACGCTGAGCGGATCTCAGCCGCCCGCCGCTTCCTGCTCGGCCCGGAAGTGGGCGGCCTGGTCCGGCTCCCCGAGAGCCTCGTAGACCTCCACGAGGTCGGTGCGAGCCGACGTGAGCCAGCTCACCGAGGGGGTGGATTGGGCCGCGACGATGTCGTATCCCGCCCGGGATTCGGCCTCCGCCTCGCGGTAGCGGCCCTGGCGTAGCAGCACGCGGCCCAGCTTGATGCGGGCGATCCCGGCATGGAGGCTGTTGGCCGGAAGCGTCGCGGCGAACTGCTCGAGGGCCTGACGGAAGAGCGGCTCGGCGGCGCGGTAGTCCTCGGCCTGCAGATACGTGCTGGCCAGGTTCGCCAGCGCGATGCCGATGAGGTAGTGGTGCTCACCGTAGACCTGACGGTAGATGGCGAGCATGCGCTGGAAGTCGGCCCGCGCCGTCTCGATGTCGTCAGCCTGAAGCGCCGTCACCGCCAGATCGTTCAGCGTGGAGGCCACCGCCGGATGCACCGGGCCGTAGACGCGCTCCTGGATCGCCAGGCTCCGCCTGAGCAGGCCCGCCGCCTCGTCCGTGCGGCCCTGGTAGGCGAGGGCACGACCCAGCATGGTCAGGTTCGACGCGGTCTGATAGTGGTCCGATCCGAAGTAGGGCTCGATGATGGCCAGCGCCTGGCGGTAGAGCCTCTCGGCCTCGTCGTAGCGGCCGCGCTGAAACTGGATCGCGCCGAGGTTGATGAGGATGTCGGCGACGAAGGGATGGCCTTCGCCGTAGGTGCGGCGGTCCATGGCCAACACCATGCGGTTCAGGGTGTCCGACGCCTCGTAGTCCCCGGCGTTGAACTGCGTGTTGGCCAGCTCCGTGAGTGCCGACGACAGGTCCGGGCCGTCGGGATCCAGCAGCCGCTGGGCCGCCACGGCCTCTTCCAGCGTGCGGACGGCGGCATCGTACTCCCCCCGCTCGCTCTGGACGTGGCCGAGGGCGATCTGAGCACGGATCAGGTCCTGGCTGCCGGCCGGGAACACGCGCCGTCCGAGCGCCAGTCCCGCGCGCACCAGGCTGTCCGCCTCGTCGAGGCGTGCCTCGTCGGCGCGCAGCAGCGCGAGGTCCACGAGGCTCCGCGCCACGTCCGGGTGTTCCGGTCCCTGCGCACGGCGCTGCGCCAACGCCGTCTCGAGAAGGGAGTCGGCCCGCGGAAAGTTGCCCAGCTTCTGATAGATCCCGCCCAGCGTGCCGTAGAGCTCGGCCTGGGTCTCGGGCTCGCGGTCCAGCAACCTGGCCTGGCGCACACCGCGGTCCACCAACGTCACCACCCGCAGGCTGTCGGCGGGCCCGGCATCGTCGGCACCGCCGTCGAAGAGGCTCAACGTGAAGTCCTGGATGCGGCGGGTGCGGGCGGCTTCGGCCACGGCGGCGTCGCGCGCCGCCGCCAGGCGGATCGTGTAGAACGTCACCAGCGTCACCAGCGCCACCAGGGCCGCCGTGGCCGCCGACAGCGTCACCCAGTGTCTGCGAACGAACTTCCCCACCCGGTACCCGACGCTGTCCGGACGCGCCTCCAGGGGCTCGCCGGCCAGGAAGTGGTCCAGATCGCGAATCAGCGCGTCGACGGTGACGTAGCGGCGGGCCGGCTCCTTGTGCATGGCCGTCAGGCACAGCACGTCCAGGTCCGCCCACGCCGCGCGCCCCACCCGGCCCAGGCGGTGCACGCCTTCGTGCGGCGCCCCCTCGTGGCGGGCCAGCGCCGAGGGTCGGGGAGGCTCCCGGTCCAGGATCATGGCTTCCATCTGGCCCGGCGTCCGCCGCGACAGGTCGAAGGGCAGGCGGTCGGTGAGGAGCTCGTAGAGGATGACGCCCAGCGAGTAGATGTCCGTGTAGACGCCCACGGGATCTCCCCGCACCAGCTCCGGCGCCGCGTATGCCGGCGTCATGAGGCGGAGCGCCGTGCGCGTCTGATCGGCGGGATCCTCGAGCTCCTCCATCTGCTTGGCGATGCCGAAGTCCAGGAGCTTCACCGCGCCGCTGGGAGTCACCAGGATGTTCGACGGCTTCAGGTCGCGGTGGACCACGGCCTCGGCGTGGGCGAAGCGCGCGGCCTCGCACACGGTACGGAAGAGCTGGAGACGGTCCCGCAACGACAGGTCCCGCTCCCGACAGTACTCCGTGAGCGGCTCGCCCTCCACGTATTCCATGACGAAGTAGGGCGTCCCGTCCGGCATGGTGTCCGCGTCGTAGAGACGGCCGATGGCGGGATGCGACAGCTGCGCCAGCGTGCGTTGCTCGGCGGCGAAGCGTTCACGCCGCGCCGGCGACAGCGACGCGTCGCGGAGCATCTTGATGGCGACCCGTTGACCGAGATCGTCGCGCACAGCCAGGTAGACGATCCCCATGCCGCCCTCACCGAGTACGCGCAGGACGCGATACGGTCCGACCCGCACCGGGCTGGGCAGGGGGACGTCCAGCACTTCCCGCGCGACGACGGCCAGATCCTGGTCCACCACGGACTCCCCCCCGGCATCCTCCTCCAGCAGAGCCATGACCTGCTCGCCCAGCTCGGGGTCGGCCCCGCAGCGGTCGGCGATGAAGTCGGCCCGCTCGCTCTCCGGCCGCTCCAGCGCCGCATGGAAGAGGGCCTGGATGCGCACCCAGCGCTGGGCATCCAGGTTCACCTCATCCCCCCCGGGGCCGGAGCCTCAGCGCGAGCCAGGCTCGGGCCGCTCGCCAGTCCCGCAGCAGCGTGGACTCGGATACGTCCAGGAGCTCGGCGGTCTCGGCCAGGCTCAATCCCCCGAAGAACCGGTACTCCACCATGCGTGCCTGTCTCGGATCGAGCTCGGACAGCTCGGCCAGGGCGGCGTCCAACGCCAGGAGCTCCTCGGAGCCGTCCACCACGGCGTCCAACGACTCGTCCAGCGTGACCAGCGGCACGCCTCCCCCACGCTTGGAGGCGTTCCGGCGGCGGGCCGCCTCCACCAGGACCTGACGCATGGCACGGGCCGCGATGCGCTTGAAATGGAGCCGCGATGCGGGCGCCATGCGCAGCGACCCCGCCAGCTTGAGATAGGCTTCGTTGACGAGCGCCGTGGGATTCAGCGTCTCGCTGGGGTCGCCACGGCCGACGGACGAGGCGAGCCGGCGCAACTCCTCGTACGTGCTGCTGAAGAGCTGGTCGAGCTCCGCCTGATCGAGGTCCATGGGGGTCGCCTTGCCCATGCCGTGGGGAGGGATGGCAGAACGGGCCCAATCTCCCATGGGAGCGAACCGCGGGCAAGAAGATCATGCCGGACCGGGACAAGGGAATCGTGGCGTCGGTGACCCCGACCCACTCGTCTGCAATGCGCAGAGTGCACCGCCCACCCGTCACGCACAGGGGGGACGGGCTGGTTCCGCCCGCCCCCCCTTCCCTACCGGACCCACGACGCTGCCAGGTCAGTCGCGTCCGCCGTGGTCGTCCTCGCGGGTCTCGGCCTTCAGGGTCGCGGCCAGGATGAGCGCGTCGGCGCGCAGCAGTCCCTCGCCCTCCACCCGCGTCGTGGTGCCGGCGCGGAGCGCCCGACCCAGCTCGGCGAAGGTGGTCAGGTCGCCCCGCGGGTCGAACTCCGTGCGATGCTCGAAGACGTCGACCAGGACGCGCCGACCGTGGCGCGCCACCGCCAGCTGCATGATCCGCATGGGCGCCTCACCGGTGACGGAGAGGATGCGCGCTTCGCCGGCGAACTCGTGATGATGTCCCCGCGTGTCGGCCGTCACCGACACGCCGTCGACGTCCAGGGTCACGTCGACCTGGACCATGCCACCGGCCTGGACACCCTGCAGGTCGATGTCGGCGTCCAGCGCTCCCCGGCGAAAACGCAGACGGATGCGCCCGTTCCGGGCCCGGGTCTCCAGCCTGAAGCGGCCGCTGGCGTCGGTGACGTCGGACGCGGCGTCGCCCTCGGCCGCCACGGTGATGCCGCCCAGCTCCGGCGAGGAGGTCGTGGCGGCCGCGGCGGCCTGGCCGCCGGCGGGCGAGGCGAACAGCTGCCCGGCCACGACCACTGGGGCGTCGGCAGCCGACTCCGGCACGGCGGGGTCTCCGGACGCGTCGCAGGCCGCCAACGACGCGAGGACCGCGAGGCCCAGAGCGGGGAGCACCCGACGCGAGGTCGTGAAGGTGTTCATGATTCCCTCCGAGTGATGGAATGAGGTCCTGCGCGCTTCCGTTCCATCACCCTGGCAACCCATGTGCCCTTGAGTGGCCAGCGCCGGGATTGCCGCATCCCGCCGCGCCATTCATGCCCTGTCACGCCCCCGATGGGACACTCGCCGCTGAACTGTGTGACCCGAAAACATGCACCCATGTATGGGGTAGGCACCAGAAACGGGCGTCAGCGCACCACCACCGTCACCGCGTCGCGGAAGATCGCCTGCGCCACGCGCCGGAGATCGGGATCGGCGCTCCTGAGCCAGGTTTCGGTGTTGAGGTCCACCAGGAGCTCGACGCTGCCGCCTTCCGCCACGTCCAGGTCGATAGCCTTGTCCACGGTGATGGACGCGTTCTCCAGCTCCACGCGCACCTCGCCCACCACCGGGACGCCGTCGATGATGAGGCCCGAGTCCACCTCGGCCTTGATCTCGGTGAAGATGATGCGGAGCGCGTCGTAGTGGACCGCAGGGACGCTCCGGCGGACCACGTCGGCCTCCTGGCGCCCCCGGACGTCGACCCGCACCCGCACCTCGTCGTCGGACAGCGATACCACCCGGTCGTTGGGGCCCACCAGATAGAGCCGAAACGCCACCTCGACCTCGCCGTCGGGCTCCTCACCGCCGTCGTCGGCCCTCGCCGCGGGAGTCAGGACGGCGGGTAGGGCCGCGGACGGAAGCCCCTGAACGGCGGCCGGCGCGCCGGGCGCATCACCGGAGACGACCACGGCGGCCTCGCCGTCCTCTCCACCTGCGGTGAGGTTCCCGCACCCCCACGCCATCATGGTCAGCAGGATCGTACCCACGACGCGCCAGCGGACGCCCCGTGTCCCGAACCGTACGCGAGCTTCACGCGTCTCCATCGTCTTCTCCTCCGGCGTGGGCTCCGGGGTCCGTGTCGGGATCCGGGCCGTGGTAGTCCATCCAGGCGTGGCGCATGTGGGTGATGCCGAGCTCCTCGAAGCGCCCCCGGGCCAGTCGGGCCAGCTCGGCGGCGGCGTCCTCCTCGCCCCGGCGCCGCTCGGCCTCCGCATACGCCTGTAGCGTCAGGGCCTCCTCCAGCGCCGGCAGCCCCCGCTGACGCACGATCTCGAGGGCCTTCTCGAACAGCACCAGGGCATCGGGATTCCCCTCCGCCGCCGCGATGCGACCCAGCAGGCGGTAGACCTCCGGCAGCTTGCCGATCAAGCCGGCGGTCACCGCTTCCCGCTCGGCCTCACGGACACACTGGGCAGCCTCGAGGGCCCGGTCCCGAGCCAGGAGCGCCTCGGCCAGATTGAGCCGTATGGTCACGGTGGCCCGGGCCCCACGAGCGGCCTCCAACGCGCGCCGCAGGTGGGCCTCGGCGATGGCGAACTGCCCCCGCCCCATCTCCAGCTGACCCCTCGCGTTGGCCAGGAACGGCTCGGCCGCGTCGTCGCCCAGCTCTCGGGCGGCCTCCTCGGCCCGGTCGAGCCAGGGCAGGCTCTCGTCGAGGGCACCACGCGAGCGCAGTGCGATGTGGAGGTTGAGTAGCGCCTGCCACCGCTCGGGCCCCGGCTCCATCCCGGCCTCCAGGATCTCCAGCGCCACGCGGTACCAATGCTCGGCCTCGCTCCAGCGGCCCTGCTCCTCGAGAACGTTGCCTGCACCCACCGCCGCCTCGGCGGCGCCGCGAGGGTCGTCCAGCACCCGCGCCCGCCGGCAGGCCTCAGCGTAGCGCTGGCGCGCCCTGTCGAGCTGGCCCCGACGCCAGGCCGCGCGGGCGGAGCGACGAAGCGCCAAGGCGTGGGTGGGTCCGTGGGGGCCGTCCGCCACGGCCCTCACCGCGGCATCGGCCCACGCCTCCGCTCGAGCAGGCCGGTCTCGAGCTTCCTCCAGCGCGGCGGCTTGCAGGAAGACCTCGGCGGCCCCGGCGCGGTCGCCCTTTTCCAATCGCGCCAGCGCTTCGCCCACCAGGCCGTAGAGCCGCACCAGGTGCAGCCGTTGATCCTCCACCAGCTCCGCCGCGGAATCCCGGAACACCGCGCCGGCGACGAAACGCTGTCCGACCGTGTCCAGGGCCCCGGACCCGGCCCAGACGCGATCGGGATCCGGCTCCGAGTGGGCCAGGAGCAGGTCGAGAACGGGACGGAGCTCCTCAAGGTCCGGGAGCACCTCCCGAAGCGCATCGAACTTCAGGTGCGTCATCGCGTCGCAGGGGCGAGGGGGAGCCCCACCGAGGTGGTGTGCGGCCTCGGGTGGTGCACGTCGCGTGCTCGCGCCCGGCCCCCCGGGCCGGTGGCCGGAATGCCGCACGGCGTGGCGCGATCCGGCCCGGAGGCCCCGGCGTGGCGACACGGGCCACCAGCACTCTTTCCGTGCAGCCGGGGGGTGGGTTCACCAGGAACGTGCCAACGCCTCACGAGCCACCCGCCTCGATACCGTAGTCCTGGACCTTGCGGGTCAGCGTGTTGCGGTGGATGCCCAGCACGGCGGCGGCATTGCCCATGTGGCCGCCCACGTCGTCCAGGACGCGTCGGATGTGATCCGACTCCACCTCCTCCAGCGACAGGGTGGGCGGATACCCGCTCCCCGTCGCGGACTGGAGCGGGGACATGCGAGGCGTACCGGCGCCGAGACGCAGATCCCCCGAGCGGATGGTGCCGCCGTTGGCCAGCAGCACGGCCCGGTCCATGACGTTGCGCAGCTCGCGCACGTTCCCCGGCCAGGGGTGGGCTCGCAGCCTCCGGAGCGCTTCGACGGTGACCGACCGGACGGGTCGCTGGTAGCGACGCGCGAACCGGGCCGCGAAGTGCAGCGCCAGCTCGCGGACGTCCTCGTTGCGCTCGCGCAGGGGCGGCAGGACCAGCTCCACCACCGCCAGCCGATGGTAGAGGTCCTCGCGGAACTCCCCCTCGGCGATGCGCTCGTCCAGGAGCTGGTTGGTGGCGGCCACGATGCGCGCATCCACGGTCAGCGTTTCTTCGCCTCCCACGCGCTCGATGGTGCGCTCCTCCAGCGCTCTCAGGACCTTGGCCTGCAACACGGGACTCATGTCGCCGATCTCGTCCAGGAAGAGCGTGCCCCCTCGTGCTCGTTCGAAGCGGCCCACCCGACGGGCCACCGCCCCGGTGAAGGCCCCCTTCTCGTGCCCGAAGAGCTCCGACTCCAGGAGCTGCTCGGGGATGGCGGCACAGTTCACCGCCACGAAGGGGCCGTCGGCGCGATCACTGGCCCAGTGGAGGGCCCGCGCCATGAGCTCCTTGCCCGTCCCCGACTCGCCCGTGATGAGCACGGTGGCCGACGTGGGCGCGACCCGGGCGAGAACCTGGAGGCTCTCGGACAATCCCGGGCTGGAGCCGATCAGCGTGGGCGCACCCTCCCCGTCGTCGGCGATCTGTGGGAGCGCGACCTCGGGCCCTTCGGCGAGGACGCCCTGGAGACGGGACGCCAACTCCTCCTCGCGGAGCGGCTCGTGCAGGAGGGCCACGGCGCCCGCGCGTTCCATGAGGACCGCCCGTTCCAGCGAGATGCCCGGCGCCGACAGCATGAGTGCCCCGCAATGCTCCTCTTCCCCGACCCGCCGCGCCACGGACTCGTCGACCAGGTCCCGGGCCAGCGACAGCACCACGGCCACCCACGGATCGGCCCGCAGGCGCTCGAACAGAGCCCCCAGGGTGCCGACCTGTTCCACGGCGAGCCCGAGGGACTCGGCCACGCGGGCCAGTGCGTCGGACGGACCCGCGGGCGAGAAGGCGAGCACGCCGGGCGACGATGGAGCGCCGGGCGACGGACGAGCGGCGTGTGACGGACGAGAAGGCGGTGACATACCGTAAATGTGCAACGACGCGCGCCGCCTGCAAAGAATCGGGGCAACGGCGTCTCCGGGGACCGCAGCCTGCGCGGGACGAAGCCGGCGCCCCGCAGGAGGGGCGGCCAGCACACACCGGCCTTGAGTTCGCGGCAGGATTCGCGAGACTAGTGTGTGTTGCTGAAGGCCCGGTACCCTCCGCCGAGCAATCCCACGACTCAGGCGCTGGACGGCGCTCCATGGACCAGGCGCTCTTCTACCACCGGTTCCACTTCGCCTTCACGGTCTCGTACCACTACCTGTTTCCGCAGCTCACCATGGGGCTGGCGCTCCTCATCGTGATCCTGCAGGGGATGGGCCTGAAGACCGGAGACCGGCGCTACGACGAGGCGGCGGTCTTCTGGGCGAAGATCTTCGGACTCTCCTTCGTCATGGGGGTCGTGACGGGGATCCCCATGGAGTTCCAGTTCGGGACCAACTGGGCTCGGTTCTCGGAAGCCACCGGCGGGGTCATCGGTCAGACCCTCGCCATGGAAGGGGTGTTCGCCTTCTTCCTTGAGTCCTCGTTCCTCGCCCTCTTCCTGTTCGGGCGCAAACGCCTGGGCCCCAGGAGGCATTTCGCCTCGGCGGTGGCCGTCTTCGTGGGCTCCTGGGTGTCGGGCTTCTTCATCGTGGCCACCAACGCCTTCATGCAGCATCCCCAGGGATTCGAGATCGACGCCCAGGGGAACATGGTCCTGACCAGCCTGTGGGGCCTGATCGGCAATCCGTGGCTCGTGTGGCAGTATCCGCACACCATGGCCGGTGCCGTGGTCACCGGCTCCTTCGTCGTGGCGGCGGTAGGCGCCTACTACGTGCTGGTGGACGGGGGCGAGAGCGACGGATCCTCGGAGGATGGGTCGCCGGCGGACGAGTCCGGGGCCCACGTGTCACGGGCGGAATACGGACGGGTCTTCCTGCGGCTCGCCGTGCCCTTGGGCCTGGTGGCGGCAGTGTTCATGGCGTTTCCCAGCGGCGACCGGCAGGCCGCGGCGGTGGCCGAGCACCAGCCACCGAGCTTCGCCGGCATGGAAGGCCTGTTCCACGGCGACGAGGGGGCGCCCCTGGCCCTGATCGGGCAGCCCGACATGGACCAGCTCCGGCTGGACAATCCCATCGAGCTCCCCGGGGTGCTCAGCTTCCTCACGCACCGCCGCTGGGACGCGCGCATCGACGGCCTGACGGCGTTTCCGCGCGAGCAGTGGCCCGACAACGTGCCCCTGCTGTACTACGCCTATCACATCATGGTGGGACTCGGGACCATCTTCATCGCCGTCATGGCACTGGCGGCGCTTCTGCTCTGGCGCCGCAGGCTCTTCGACAGTCGCCCCGTGCTCTGGCTCGTGATGCTGCTCGCGCCCTTCCCGTTCATCGCCAACACGACGGGATGGATGACGGCCGAGCTGGGGCGGCAGCCGTGGGTGGTCTACGGGCTGCTCCGCACCAGCGAGGGCTACTCGCGGACGGTGACGCCGGGCAACACCCTCTTCACCCTCATCGGCTTCATGGGCCTCTATCTCGTGCTGGGGGTCCTCTTCCTCTTCCTGGCGCAGCGGGAGATCAGCCACGGACCGGAGGCCTGACATGGAAACCATCTGGTTCTGGCTCGTCGCGGCGCTTCTCACCATGTACGTCGTGCTGGACGGCTTCGACCTCGGAGCCGGCGCCATCTACCTCCTGGTGGCGCGCGAAGATGCCGAGCGACGTTCGGTGCTCAAGAGCATCGGGCCCGTGTGGGATGCCAACGAGGTGTGGCTGCTGGCGGCGGGGGGATCGCTGGTGCTGGCCTTCCCCAAGCTCTACGCCTCGAGCTTCAGCGGATTCTACCTGCCGCTCATGATGGTGCTCTGGCTCCTGATCCTGCGTGCCATCGCCATCGAGTTCCGGAATCACCTCGAGGACCCGGTGTGGCGCCCCTTCTGGGACGTGACCTTCTGCGCTGCCAGCCTCCTGCTGACGATCTTCCTGGGCGCGGCGCTCGGGAACGTGGTGCGAGGCGTGCCGCTGGCCGCCGACGGCTATTTCTTCTCGCCCCTGTGGACGACCTTCACCACGAGCGGCGACCGCATGGGGATCCTGGACTGGTTCACCGTGAGCGTGGGCGTCACGAGTCTCCTCGCGCTGGCACACCACGGCGCGCTGTGGGTGGCCCTGAAGACGCACGATCCCGTGAGCGCGCGTGCGAAGGCGGTGGCCGGATGGACGTGGCCGCTCCTGCTGGTGGCGGTGATCGTCGTGACGGCCTTCACCTTCCGCGTACAGACCCACGTGCCCGGACGACTGGAGTCCCAGCCCCTGGGCTACGCCTTCCCGATCCTGGCGCTGGGCGGGCTGGGAGCGAGCTTCTGGATGCGGCGCGCGGGCCGCGAGCGGGCGGCGTTCATCGGGTCGATCGTGTTCCTGGTCGGCATGCTCCTGTCGGTGTCGTTCGGGTTGTATCCCATCGTGTTGCCGGCCACCAACGACCCCAACCTGTCGCTCACCGTGTTCAACTCCGGAGGTGGGCATCACGGGCGTTGGATCGCGCTGTTCTGGTGGATCCCGGGCATGATGCTGGTGGCCGGGTACACGGCTTTCATCTATCGACGCTCCGCGGGCAAGGTGTCGCTGGAGGACGGCGGATACTGAGGACCTCGGGACGCGCTCCCGGCGCCGGGAGCGTCGCTGCGTTTCAGCTGAAACGTCGCGGGGTCGTAGCTGCCCGGCTCGGTGCGGAAGGTCACCGCCAGGCGGTTCCAACCGTTGATGACGATCACGGCCATGGTGAGGTCGACGAGCTCGGCCTCGTCGAAGTGGGCGCTGGCCTCGTCGAAGAGGACGTCGGGCACGCCGTCCTCGCCCATCTCGGTGACGGCTTCGGTCCAGGCCAGCGCCGCGCGCTCCCGGGCCGAGAAGAACGGCGTCTCCCGCCACACGGGAACGGCGTACAGGCGTTGCTCCGTCTCGCCGGCCAGCCGGGCGTCCTTCGTGTGCATGTCCACGCAGTAGGCGCAGCCGTTCATGTAGGATGCCCGTAGCTTCACGAGGTGCAGCAGCGCGTGCGGAAGGCCACTGCGGCGAACGTAGCGCTCCACGCCGGCCATGACCTTCACGGCTTCGGGGGCGGCGGTAGCATAGTCGATGCGTTTCATGGGTCTCGGCTCCGGATCGGAGGATTCGGCATTGTCGTCCACCCTCTCAGACGGACGGGCGGACGCCGCGTGACAGGGGGCGCCGGCGAGGGGGGATTCGACTCCGGCCGAGGTGGTCGGTCACAGAGACGGGCCCTCGCCCGTCCCTGATGGTGACGACAGCATCCACCACGTCCCGACACGGGAGCGACCAGGGTGAACAGTCGATCCGAGCGCAGCGAGATCTTCGAGAGGCACCGGCCGCGCCTCATGGGCATCGCCTACCGCATGCTCGCCTCCGCCGAGGACGCCGAGGACCTCGTGCAGGAGACCTACGTGCGCTGGCATGGCGCCGATCGTGGGCGAGATCCAGACCCCCGAGGCCTGGCTGGTGGCCGTGGTGACCCGGCTCTCCATCGACCGGCTGCGGCGGGCCTCCACCGAGCGGGAGACCTACGACGGCCCCTGGCTCCCCGAGCCGCTCACCCGCGACCCCTTTCCGCCCGCCGACCGCAGAGCCGAGATGGCCTCGGATCTCTCCATGGCCTTCCTGGTCATGCTGGAACGCCTCGCACCGGAAGAGCGGGCGGCCTTCCTGCTCCGTGAGGTGTTCGGCGAGGACTACGGCACCCTGGCCCGGGTCCTGGACCGGAGCGAGGTGGCGTGCCGGAAGATGGTGCAGCGGGCCCGGGAGCGGGTGCGCCGGGATCGGCCGCGCTTCGGGGTCCCCACCGAGGCTCGGGAGCGTCTCGTCGACCAGTTCCTCGAGGCCCTGGAACGGCAGGACGAAGCGGCTCTCCTCGCGCTGGTCGCCCCCGACGTCAGCTTCACCAGCGACGGCGGGGGGCGGGTTGCGGCGGCGCGCAACGTCATCCGGGGGGAGTCGCGCATCGTGCGCTTCCTCCTGGGACTGCAGTCCAAATGGATGGACCGCGTGCGCCACGAGAAGGCCTGGGTCAACGGCGAGCCCGCCGTGCTCACCTTCGCCGCCGGCAGGCTCTTCGCCGTCACCACCATCGACACCGACGGCGAGCGGGTGCGGGCGTTCTACCGGGTGCTGAACCCCGACAAGCTGGGGCGGTTGGGGGGCGGTACCGGAGCGCTCCATCGTCGGCCGCCACCTGACGCTCGTGCTTCGCTGCGACCCGGCGGCGGCAGACGTGGGACTTCCGCCGCTCACCTCTGAGGCCCGTGCGTCGGCCTACTGGGGATGGAATCTCCCAGGAACAGAAGGCGAGGAAGACCGCGAACAGGATGGTGGGTGGCAGGAGCACATCCAGCTCGGGAGCAGCCGTTCCCAGTGTGAGGGTTCCCCGCCAGCGGAGCGCGCCGCCCTCGTTCCGGGCCGTGAGGATCACGGGCCCGCCGGGGTGCGACAGCTTGTAGTGGGCGCCGCGGAACCCCGCCTGTCGCCAGTCCAGGAGCACACCGGACGGCATGCGGACGCGACGTCGGCGAAAGGCGACCTTGTCGCCGATGAACATGGGCACCCGCGTGCTCTCCACCCCGAATGCGCGGCACCGCTTCCGGCCCCATCCCTCGGCGACGAAGGTCCAGCGAGCGCGGGTGGTCGAGGCCTCGACGGTGCGACCGAGGAACCCCTGCGGAAGGAGGCGGCCGAGGACGGCATCGCCGTCAGCGACCTCGATGGGGATCTGGCCGATCCCCCGGGGCCTGCGTCGCCACTGAAGCTCGACGCCGGCCTTCAGGCGACCGGGCTTCCAATCGGCGAGGGCGATGACCGAAGCATCTGTTCGTCGGCGCGCGACGGGCGGAAGAAACAGCATGCCGACCAACGTGCCGCACGGCACCGGCGTCGGTCAAACGTCAGACGCCCCCGATCGGACCCGTCTCTCGCGCTCCCGGTCGCGTCACAGCGGCGACCTCCACGGTCACCGAGTCGCCGAGGAAGTTCGGTATGACCGTATGCCGCCAGTCCGTGCCCAGGTCGAAGTCCTTCCGGTTCAGGACGACGCGGGCGTGGATACCGACCACCGGACGTCCCTCGACTTCCGTCGTGCCAGTCAGGGTGAAGGGGAGGTCGATGTTTCGGGTGATCCCCTTGATCGTAAGAGGCCCTTCCGCCGTGTAGCCGGAGTCGGTCCGTTCGATTCGCTCGCTCCGGAAGGTGGCGACGGGCATCCGGGTCACGTCGAAGAAGGTCGCCCCACGCAGGTCCTCGTCTCGATCGTCGTTGTGTGTGTCGATACTGGCCACCCGCACGGTGACATCGAGGTGGGAGCTCGTGATGTCCGCGTCGTCGTAGGCGATCTCGACATCGTAGTCGGAGAAGGTGCCACGAACCTGGGACAGTCCGCCGATGATCGGCACGGTGAAGCCGAGTTCGGAGTGGTTGCGGTCCACCTGCAGGGTCCACCGGGAGGAGGAACCGGACCAGACGGCGGACACACCAAAGGTCAGGAGAAGGATTGCAGATCTCATCGTGGATCCCCCCGGCATGGACAAACGCTGACGTCGCATCCGAACGCTACTCGGGGCGCGATCCCCGACTCAACGGGGCGGGGGTCAATTTCCGGTCAAGATCCTGCAAACCTCGGTGACAGACCCGCAAAACCCAGGTCGTTCACAGCCTCAGCGCCATCTCGTCCAGATCCGGATAGATCGGCCCACCCGCCTCGGGGCGCTCCTGGCCCTTGAGGAGGCGAATCACCCGGTCCCGGGGGATCTCGAAGGCCTCGGCGATGGAGTCGAGGATGCCGGGCTCCTCGACGTAGGTTGCGCGCAGCTCCACTACATCGGCATCGGTGAAGCCGTCGGAGGCCGGCTCGCCCCCGTCGGCGGGAGGTGGAGCGGGCTGTGCCGTCACGGGGGGCCCGGGAGCGGCCGGCGGCATCTTTCGTACGGGCTCCTCCGGCAGTCCGAAGAGCTCCATGAGCGAGCCCCGACGCACCTCGCGCGGCTTGCCCGGCCGCGCCCAGTCCGGAACCTCGTCGGTGGCGAAGATGCGCCAGTGGGCCAGGCCCTCGACCTCGTCGGGTGCGATGCCGTAGCGACGCGCGATGGCGACCGTCGACTCTTCGGTCGTCCAATACGCCTTGCGAACGGCCATGCGGCCGGAGCGTGACAGATCTCTCAGCATCGGGGGGCTGGTGCCGGGAAACGTCGAGAGGTGCGGCGGGCGGCGGGATACCGCGCCATGCGCTGAATGGCAGATAATGAAATGCCACCGCGGGCGAGGATCAAGACGCCGCCCTGGATCAGGCGGACATGCCCGCCAGGTCGTCGGCGAGGCTCAGGGTGAATTCAGCCAACGCCTGGAGCTGCTCCACGCTCTCGATTTCATCGTTGCGCCCGGCCAGCGAGGCCGCGAGCCGGCGACCCCGCACCTGAACGTCCACGTCGTACCCCAGGGACGGGGGCCGATGACGCGACCGATCCGGCCTGGCGAGATCACTGCCGGCGCTCACGATGCACACGGTCCACTGACGAGCGTCTCCCTCGGTGGTTCGTGTACCCTGGAGGAAGAGACAGATTCGGCGGCGTCCGGCCTCGCCCGACACGACACTGGACGGGAGCCGGGGGGCTCCCGAGGCGTAGCGGAAGCGCGCGAACCCTTCGAAGCCCTCCGCCAGCGATTGGGCCGTCCCGTCGTCCTCGGCCAGATACCGCCATCCGCGCCTCTCGGCCAGCTCCTGGAACGGTCGTGCCCGCTCCCGCTGCTGTTTTCGCGCAGCGACCACGAAGGCCACCACCAGGAGGACCAGCCCCAACAAGCCGAGCGGCGCCAGAACGTCGATCACGGCGAGATGTGCAAGCCCAACAACGCGTCGTTGCCGAGTATGGGTCGATCGATACGGATCAGCGTAGGATCGCTCAGTCCGGCGCCCACGCCGGCGATCTCCACCACGTGCGCCCGATCATCCCGCTCGGCCTCGCGGTGGTGGCCGAAGACGAGGTGAAGGCTCACGCCCACCGCGTGGTGGAGCTCGTGCTCCCCGGGCACGTGCAGGCGTTTCACCTTCCAGTCCGGCGAGGCGTCGAGCATCCCGTCGTGGGCCACCAGTCGATTCTCGCCGTCGTAGACGTGTACGGCGGCGATCCAGGCGTCACTGGCCCCGGTGCGGTAGCGGACCTGCACGTCCTCCAGCTTCACGGTCTGGCCCAGAATCTCCAGCGGCGTGCCCACGGCGTAGTGGACCCACGCGGAACGTCCACTCCTGCCCGCGAATCGCGCGAAGAAACCGGCCCGCCAGGTGGCGCGAAGCGCGTCCTCGTTCTCGATGCGGGCGTCGTGCCCGTGGATCCAGTAGCAGCTCATGGGCTGGTGGGGGTGTCGGTGACGAAATCGACGATCTGGGTGCCCAGAAAGCGCGGTCGCTCCACGTGAATCGAATGTCCAGTGTGCTCCAGGAACACCCCGCGGCCCGGAAGCGCGGAAAGATCTCGCGCCATGTCACGGCTGCGGTCGAAAATGTGGGCGAAATCGTAGCTGTCGTGCTTGCCGCTCAGGAGGAGCAGCGGGCGGTCCATCCTGGAATAGAGCGCACCGCTACCGCCGGGAACGGTGTCGCGGTGACTGAACAGCAGCTGCTCGAACGCCACCCGCCAGTGCCAGCGCCGGTACTGCTCGCAGTAGACCTCGGCGATGTCCCGCACGCCGCCCTGGATGGCCACGGCCTTGCATCCCCACTCGTCGCTGTACCAGGTCTCCGAAGGGGCGGGGAGGTTGAAGTCGCTGAAGGTCACCACCTCCATGACGTCGTTGAGGGCGCCTCCGGGCTTCGCGAAGAAGACCTCGTCGAAGAACTTGCGGCGATCCTCCGGCACCTCCGCCGCCCGCGAATTGTCCCGGGTCTGGCGGATGGACTCGTCCTTGAAGAAGTCGTTCCCAACCCCGAACGATGCCCACACGCTGGCCGGTGACCACGCGACATGCCGCCGAATCCAGCGATTGAGGGGCCTGGTGGCTCCGGACAGGTTCCCACGAAGGACGGGGTTGTCCAGGCGCAGTGAGAGGTTCCCCCCGAGGCTTCCCCCCACGACGGTGACATCGTCCAGCGGGCGCCCGACCTGCCGCGACAGCTCTTCGAGGAAGGCCCCCAGAAATTCCTCGTAGAATTCGAGGATGGGATAGCGTAGCCCCGGAGGGCGATGGGGCACGCGGTGACCGAAGGTGCTCGGAAACGGGGCCACGGTTTCGTGGTCGAGCATGGAAGAGTAACCGCGGCAGGGCAGGTCCATGGACACCACCGCGATGCGCTCCCCTCTCTCCTCCGCCACACGGTGAATCCAGGGAACGAGCTCCGCCGCCTCCTCGGCGCGGGAGCCGTGGCCGTGGATGAACAGCACCACCCGGTCCTCCTCCGGTAGCCACGGACCCGGATCTTCCGGCACGGATCTCCGACCGCCGTCGGCCCAGCGAGAACCCTGCGGAGCCGACTCGCTGGCGGCGATGAAGTACCGGCACACGAGCGTCGTGCCGTTCACCGTCACCGTCATGTCGTGTTGTGGCCAACGGGCGGAGGGCACGTTGACCGGCCGGTGCGGGGAGTCCGCTTCGCTGCAGGTGGCCACCCAGCCCAACTCGCCCCGGAGACTCCGGCGGTCCGCCGGGCCACCGCGAATCGCCCACGCGGTGCGGTAGGCGAGGTCCAGGACGTAGCGCACGCTCCGTTCCAGCTCCGGCCCGTCCACCTCCCCGTCCAACTCGTCCCGCAGGCGCTCACGCGTGCGTCCGATCAGGTCGTCGTCCTGGGGTTCGCGCACCGAGAATTCGGTGTAGGCGCGCCTTCCGGTCACCGCCAGCTGCGCCATGGCGTCGGCCGACGTGGCGGTGACGTCGTCGTGCTCGTCTTCGGTGACCACCCTGTATCGCCGGGCCGCGGCGCGTTCGAGCATCTCGCGCACGGGGAGCTCGGCCAGCTCGCGGAACTCGGGCAGCAGACGCCACCCGCTCGGAGGGTGATGGACCGTGGGCGTACCGACGCCGCCGCTCACAACGTAGCGGTTCAGCGTCAGCTCGATGGGCGGCGTCCGGAAGTCGGGCGCGAGCTCGTCCTGCTCGCAGTCCTCGTCGAAGGGAGGCTGCAGCTCGTCGAAGATCAGCATGGCCGGCCTCTCAGCGCGTGAAGATGCAGCGCACGGCCGAAATCTGCGTGCGGAATCGTCCCTCGTGCCCGGGCTCGGCATGCCCCCACTGCAGGTTCAGCGATACGCCGACGCCATGCTGTACGGGATGCTCACCCGACACGTCGAAGCGTACGTCGGTCCAATCCCCCGGCCTGTGATGCACCCGGTCGTGGGCGTCGATCTTGTGCTCGCCGTCGTAGATGTGGGCAGCGGCCAGAGTGGCGTCACGCTCCGGCATGCGACAGCGCACGACGATGGCCTGCGGGCGATAGAGGTCGCCGCTGGAGGGCTGAGGCGTGGGAATCGCGTAGTGGACCCACGTCTGTTGGCCGCCGCGGCCGCGGATCTCCAGATAGAAGCCCGCCCGCCAGGTGCCTTCGATGCGATCCGGGTGCTCGATACGGCCGGAGTGGCCGTGGGTGGCGTAGGTGATCACGGGATACCGTGGTGGAGGGATGTGAGAGACACTTGGCGACCGGCTCCCGGGGACCCGACGGGCCGGCCCTGTCTCGGGGAAGGATCATGGGCCCCTCTCAACGGTGAGAACGACAGCGCCCGAAAGGCAAGGAAGTCTCAGCGCCGGCCCTCGGGCGTCAGGGCGAGCTCCACGATCCAGGGCACGCCGGCGTCGTCCAGCACACGGCCCCACACCGTGCCGTGCCCGGCGCCGAGGAAGAGGAAGCCCTCCGGCATCATGGCGCTGCCCAGGTAGGCGCCGTGGATGCTCACGAGCCGCCACACGACCCGGCCGTCGGGCAGTGCGGGGTCCTCCGCCGCCCGCCAGCGCGCGCTCTGGTACATGGCGACCACCGTGTCCCCGGCCGGATACAGCTCGTTGGTGATGGCCATGGGTCCCGGCCGCTGGCCCGCAGCCAGCGCGCCCATGTCGGCCACCTCGCGGCGAATGTCCTCCTCCGTGTGCTGGCGTTCGCTCAACGGGAGTCGAACCTCACGCCGCAGCGCTCCGTCCAGCGTGTAGACGCGGATCACGGGCAGGTCGGAGCGCATGGTCACCAGATGTTCGCCGGTCAGGGTCCAGAGAGGCCGGCCGTTCTCGATGGTGCCGGGCCGGGCGTCGTCAGGCCAGTCGGGCAGCGTCGCCAGCGTGCGCAGCGCACCGGAGACGCCGTCCACCCGCACGAGGTCGTGGGTTCCGCGGGGTCCCCGCTCCGGGGCGAGAATCTCCGCCACGAAGGCGTCCGCATCCAGGATCGGGATGGTCTTGAGCAGCAAGGCCGGCGCATCCAACGGCGCACTTCCCAGCCGGGTCCCCTCGAGGCCGAAGGCGTGCAGCTGACGATTCGCGGGATCGAGGACGCGAAGTCCCGTCGGCGAGGCCGCCACCGCGACGTAGTCCGAGAGCTCCCCGGGCCCCTGACCCCCTCGGCCGAAGCGCGCGACGACGGAGTCCGCGCTCAGGTCCATGACAACCAGGGGTCGGTCGGCGTGCGGATCCCACACCAGGAGACGGTCCCCGGCCAGAGGCACCGCAGCGGCCGGGTCGAAGATCCGTGGCTCACCGCCGGCGTCGACCGTGCGGACGCGACGGACCGTCCGGACCCGCCAGCGAAAGGACTCGTCCAGGAGCGAGGGGAGGGATTCGAGGCTGGCGAGCTCGATGCCGTCCCGCTGGACGACCGTCGGCGGCACTGGACCCGTGCTCATGGCGGCAGCGGGGCCGCGGTCACCTCCGTCCTCGCAAGCCGACAGGAGTACCAGGGTCCCCACGAGCCCCACTCCCAGGATGCGACCGTGGACCTCGGACATGGTGGCTCCTCAGCGGGAATCCCTGACGAATCTCCGAACGTTCCTACGCTCGGAACGGGAGGCGGTTGCGAGGCGAATCATCCGCGAGCGCCATCGTGATGGGGATGTCCGCTCGGCCGAGCCCGCGCTCGCCGGCCCTCTTCCTGCTGGCTCGAGCCGCTTAGATTCCGCCTCCATCCTTGCCGCACCCACAGGAGGTGCAGAATCACGGACGATCCCGAGACTCCGCCCGGCCACGAAGACGAGGCCGAGTCGGGAGATGCCCCGGTCGCCGAGCCGACGCCGGCCCGGCACGAGCCGGGACCCACACCGGCCGAGCCCGCCGCGCGTCCCTCGCTCCGGGCGCGCACCCGCGTGTTCTGGCACCGTCATCGCGCGCTCTTCTGGACGCTTCATTCCATCTGGGCGTTGGGCACCGGCACGGTGGTGATCTACCTGGCGCGCGAACGCTACGGCTTCGTGCGGTGGGTGGCGGTGTTTCTCGGGCTCACCTGGGCCTCCACCATGTTCTTCGGCCGTCAGCGGTCCGTGGGAAAGCCCGAGGACGAAAAGGGCAGGCCCCATCCGCCGGGCCTGGTGCACGAAGTGACCTCGTACGTCACGCGCATCATGTACCAGGAAACCCTCTTCTTCTTGTTGCCCTTCTACGCCTACTCCACCGTCGTAGGCTCGCCCAACGTTCTCTTCGTGGGACTCCTGGGCGCCCTGGCCGTGCTGTCGTGTCTGGACCTCCTCTTCGACCGCTGGCTCCGGACCAAGCCGGTGTTCGGACTGGTCTTCTTCTCCATCGTGGCCTTCGCGGCCATCAACCTCCTCTTGCCCCTCTTCTTCAGGCTGCCGCCCCGCTTCGGCACACCGCTGGCCGGACTGATGGCGGTGGGCGGCGGCGTGCCGTTGGCGCTGCGCTCATCGGCCGGCGGGCGGGGTAGCCGCATCCGGCTGGGGGTCACGGCGGTCGGCCTCCTGGCCATCGCCGTCGGACTGCCCAGCGTCGTGCCACCGGTGCCGCTCCGTCTCGAGCGCGCCACCTTCGCCGGGGCCATCGACCGCGAGACCCTGACGCTCCACGACACGCTCACCTCGCCGGTCCCGGCTCACGCGGTCGAGGGGCCCATCATCGTGCTCGCCCAGGTCTTCGCCCCCACGTCGGTGCCCACCCGGGTCATCATGGACTGGGAGCGTGACGGCGTGCCGCTGCGCCAGAGCCGCAACATCGAGCTGGTGGCGCATGCCTGGGGATTCCGGGTGTGGGACAGTTGGCGCCCGCCGTCGGGCACCGTGCCACCGGGCACCTACCGGGTCACGCTCCGCACCGCGGGCCATCGGGTGTTCGCGGTGGCGCGACTGGTGGTGGCGGAACCGTGAGCGGGCGGCCGGGGGCCGCCTCGGGCGACGGGGCGCCTGGAACCCGCGGAGGAGTCCGAGGGTCTCTCACCTCGACCTCCCTTCAACCCGTGAGCCACGCCATGATACGTTCCCGTTCCCTGGCCGTCGCCGGTACGCTGGCCCTGTTCCTCGCCGCCGCGTGCGGAGGCAATGCCGACAACGAGGCATCGGAGGGCATGGCCGAACAGGCCGAAGCCCCCGCCGCTGGAGCCATGGAGGCCGCCGAGGGTCCCAGCGTGACCATCCTCGAGCCCACAGAGGGCGCCGAGATCGACGGCGATTCCGTGCTGGTGCGCCTGGCGGCGAGTGGGGTGCAGATCGTGCCGGCGGGTGACACCACACCCGGCACCGGGCACCACCATCTCTACCTGGACGCCGACCTGGGCGAGCCCGGCGTCGCCGTGCCGTCGGAGCCGGGACACATCGTCCACCTGGGGACCGGCGTCAGCGAATACGTGTTCACGGACGTGGCTCCGGGCCAGCACCGACTCATCGCCGTCATCGCCGACGGGCTGCACGTGCCGCTGCAGCCGTGGGTGACGGACACGGTGAACTTCGTGGTGCGGTAGAGAAGCTCAGCCCCCGGAGGGGGCGACCAGCGAGGGCACGAAGATGGCGATGGCCCGCGTGCGGCGATCCGCCGACGTGCCGAGGAACGCCTGGGCCACCTTGGCGCCGGTGCCCGGCTCTTCGATGTCACCCAGGATGATGGCATTGGCGCCCAGCTTGCCCGCCTCGTCCGCTAGCCGCCCCCCACAACGCCCGCCAGGAATCCCCGCACCGCCTGGAAGAAGGCGTCGCGCTGCTCCACGAACGAGAAGTGGCCCGCATCGGGGATCGTCACCAGGCGCGCCTGCGGGAGCCCCTCGGCCAGCACCTTCCCGCCGATGCGCGCCCCGGGCTCGTCCGCGCCGAACAGGAGCAGCACGGGGACCCGCACCCGCTCCAGGTCACCGGTGACGTCGTAATCGAGAAGGTCCGGCAGCATGTAGCCGAACTGGCGGCTCCGCTCCGCGTAGTCGGGCTCGATGTGGAAGCGCAGGGCGTCCACCTGCGACGGATCGTGGAACTGGCTCCGGAACGAGAGCTTCAGCGCGGCCTCCACCGCCGCCGGCTCCTGGGCCTGGTAGGCCGGGTCCCGCTGGAGCGCACCCAGGCCCGCCGTGTCGGCGGGCTCCAGCGACGCCGCCAGCGCTTGCTGTTCCTGCTGCCACAACGCGGTGGTGGGTGGCATGGGGCTGACGAGGATCAGGCTGCGCACACGGTCCGGATACCTCTCGGCGTACTCGAGCGCCAGCAGCCCTCCCCAGGAGTGGGCGATGACGTGCACACGCTCCAGCCCCAGGGCCTGACGCAGGGCCTCGATGTCGGCCACCAGCGTATCCAGGCGGACCGAGGCGCTGTCCACCACGCCGTCGGAGCGGCCACTGAGCCGCTGATCGAAGTAGACGAGCTCCAGGCTGGAGTCCAACGGCGTCAGGTGATCGCGCAGATAGGTCTGGTCCAGCACCGGACCCCCGTGGACCACCAGGGCGGGCTCGCCCCTGCCCTCCCGATGCACCCACAGGTGCGTGCCGTTCACGGGCAGGAGGGTGTCGGCGGCCACGAAGACGGAGTCGGTCCGCTCGCTGCTGCAGCCGGCGAGCGAAGTCAGCAACAGCGTCGCCAGTAACAGGACGTGCCGGCGCGGACGGGCCGGCGGGCCGGCGAGTGCGAAAGGGCTCATGGTCCAGGAACCTTCCACGCTCGCCGCCAGCGGGCAACCAGCGCGCAACCCAATCCCCCCTTCCCCTTGTCTGCTAGGGGAGAGGTCGCTATATGTTCCCCTAGCGTGCTTGGTATCCCCCGCAACCGGACGATCCATGGGCACGAACGACGTCGCGCTGTCGGCGAGCACCCTGAACTTCCTGGTCCTGAAGGCGCTGCACGGCGGCGCCGAGCATGGATACGGCGTGGCCCGCTGGATCGAGCGCGTCACGGACGACGCGCTGAGCGTGGAAGAGGGCTCGCTCTATCCGGCGCTGCACCGGATGGAGAAGCAGGGGCTCCTGGAAAGCCGCTGGGGAACGTCGGACAACAATCGACGGGCCAAGTTCTACCGACTCACGGAACGAGGCCGGACGCGACTGGCGACCGAGCAGGCGAGCTGGGTGGAGTTCGCCGCGGCCATGGCCAAGGTGGCGGCCGCGGGATCGAGCGCGGGGTGAACGGGAGACGACGATGAGCGGAGAGGAACGAGAGGACTGGGGCCGGGACGACCGGCCGCGTCAGGACCCGGAGCGGGACGTCCAGGACGAGATCGCGTTCCACATGGAGATGCGGATCCGCGAGAACGTGGCCCGGGGGATGAGCCCGGAGGCTGCACGAGAGGAAGCCGAAGGACGTTTCGGCAATCCCCGGCGCGTCGAACGGGAGATGCTGGCCATCGGAGTCCGGGGCGGCTCACCGGTGGGCGCCGCCCGAGGCCCCGAGCTCCTGCGGGAGCTGTCCCGGGCCGTACGCACGCTTCGGCGCAGACCCGCCTTCACGGCCGTGACGGTCCTCACCCTGGCGCTGGGCATCGGTGCCGCCACCGCGGTCTTCAGCGTGGCGAACTGGCTCCTCTTTCGCACCGTCGCCGGCGTGCAGTCCCCGGACTCCCTGGTCACGGTGACGATCGCCACGGAGAGCTCACCCGACGGCGCCTTCTTCTTCGATCACCCCAGCTACGAGGCATTCCAGGGCGCGGCGCCCGCGTTGAGCGGGCTCACGGCCTCGCAGGTCACCGAGGCCAACGTCTGGCTCCCGGGCAGCGACCGGCCGCAGCGGATGACCGCGGCCTACGTGGCACCCGACTTCTCCCGCGTCCTGGGACTCCGTCCGTTGGCCGGCCGCACCTTCACCGCGGAAGACCGGGTCGAGCCCCACGTGACGCTCATCAGCGACCACCTGTGGGCGACCCTGTACGGCCGGAATCCGGCGGCGGTGGGGTCGACGCTGACGGTGAACGGATCGGCGGTGACGGTGGTGGGGGTGGCGCCGGCCGACTTCCGCGGCGTCCAGCTCCTGGGCGACACCGACCTGTGGATCCCGGTGGAGGCCCGCGACGTGGTCCTGGCCTCGGCGCCCGCCGACGTGCTGTCCAGCGACTGGAACATCTGGAGCCAGATGGTGGGACGACTCGCTCCGGGCGCCACGCTGGAACAGGCGGCCCAGCAACTCACGGCGGTGGCCACGGGACTGCGAAGCGATGCGGGAGGGTCCCTGCCCACGAAGGCGGTGGCCCGCACGCGCGCGGGCATCGGCCTGACGCCGTGGCAGCGTGGCCAACTCAGCGAGATCTTCCGGGTGCTGGCGGGCGTGGTGGGGCTCCTGCTGCTGCTGGCGTGCGCCAACGCCGCCAACCTGCTCCTGGCCCGCATCGGAGGACGGGCCGACGAGCTGTCCATCCGCCGGGCCATCGGCGCCGGCCACCGCCGCATCGTGCGCCTGTTGGTGACCGAAGCCGGACTCGTGGTCTGCATCGCCGGCGTCGTCGGTGTGGGGCTCGCCGCCGGCGCCGTGCGCCTCTTTCGGGGGGAGCGCTTGCTCACCTTCATGCCACCGCTGACCGGGACCCGGCTCGACGGCCGCGTCCTCCTCTTCGCGTTGGCCCTCAGCCTGGCTACGGGGCTGGTCTTCGGCGTGATCCCCTCGCTGCTGGCGAGCCGGCGCCTGGGCACCGTGCTCCGGTCCGGTGCGCGCAGCGTGAGTCGGCGCGGCCCGAGCCAGGTGCTGGTGATGGCGCAGGTCGCCATCTCGGTGACCCTGGTGGTGGGCGCGGGGCTGCTCCTGAACACGGTGGTCCGCCTCAACCACCAGGAGCTCGGGTTCCGCCCCCAGGGCGTGCTGGAGGCCTCGGTGGACCCGGGATCGCAGGGCTACGAGCCCGCCCGCATGCAGTCCTTCTTCCGCGAGCTCCGCACCCGGGCCGCGGCGCTGCCGGGCGTCCAGGCCGCCGGACTGTCCTGGATCCCGGTCCAGGGACGGGACCGCGCGGGCAACGTCGTGCGACCGGAGGGTCTCGCGCAGGACGACGAGCGCGCAGTTCAGGCCGCGGCGAACCAGATCACCCCCGGCTTCCTCACCGCCGTGGGCATCGAGCTGATCGCGGGGCGTGACTTCCGGGGTGACGAGCTGTTCGACGAGCAGGGCGATGTCGTGATCGTGAGCGAGGCCGTGGCCGCCCGCATGTTTCCCGGAGGCGACGCCCTCGGCCGCATCGTGGATCTGGGGTACCGCGAGCCCGAGCTCCGCGAGATCGTGGGGATCGTGGGCGACGCCCGCGTCAACACGGTCAAGGACGCGGAGGACGGCCTCGTCTTCCAGCCGCTGGGCGTGCCCTGGAGCCCCACCCGCGCCACGCTGTACGTGCGAGGCCAGGGGGATCGCATGCCCGACCCCGGCACCCTGCATCGACTTCTCACCGAGCTGGATCCCGCCCTGCCCTTCTACGACATGCAGCCCCTGACCCGGCGCGTCGCCGGCACCCTGACCATGGAGCGCGTGCTCGCACGCCTCACGGCGGTCTTCGCCACGCTGGCCCTCGTACTGGCCGCGGTGGGGCTCTACGGGATGATGACCGTCGCCGTCCAGAGCCGGGTCCGGGAGATGGGGATCCGCCTGGCGCTGGGGGCCCGGCCGCAGCAGGTCCGGCACATGGTCCTGCGCCGTGGTCTCCTCCTCACCGTCGCAGGCGTGGCGGTGGGGCTGCTGGCTTCGACCCAGGCCACGCGCCTGATCCGGTCGCGGCTCTGGGGCGTGGGTCCGTGGGATCCCGTGGTGTTCGGCGCCGCCGCCCTGGTGCTGCTGGCCACGGCCGTGGTGGCGTGCTGGATCCCGGCGGCCCGCGCCACCCGGGTGGACGCCGTGGCGACGCTGACGGAGGAGTAGCATAGCAGCGACCCCTCCGCCACCCTCAGGCGACGGAGGGGTCAGAGCGCCTCCAAGGGTCCGGAAGAGCCGGAATCAGGACCCGCAGCTGACGGACAGGCTGCCGTGGTCCGACGCGCCGGGTCCTACCTGGAGCGTGGCCCGCAGGCGCCCGCCACCGGCCTTGTTGGCGGGCAGGATCATCTGGAGCTGGAGCGACGACACCAGCGTGACCCGGTCCGTCACGACGCTCCGGTGGTGCTCCTGGACCTTCGCCTCCATGGGCTCCCCGACCTCACCGGTGCCCACGTCGATGGGCGTGAGCGAGAGGCGGCCGCGCGCCTGGAAGTTGCTGTGCAGATTCCCGTGGGAGGCGTGCCTCAGCGAGGGCGCAGAAGCTCCCGGAGCGTCCCCACCGCCTCGTGGTCGGGCTCGATGAGCGACGGATGGGGATCGCACGAGGCGAGTTGGAGGGTCTCCCCGGACAGGTGGATCGTGATCGCCGCGGGCGGGCCGCCTTCCCGGGCGACCTTCGTGACCTCGAGTTCGACCCACAGGGCCGCGCCCGGGGCGTGGCCCGCGATCCATGCGCGCATCCCCTCTTCGTAGCGACGCAGCTCGTCGGCGGGCAGGTAGTCCCGCATGACGGTCTGGAAGGCGAGCATGCGGGTGTGTGGAGGCGCGTCGGTGGGGAGCAACGCCGGCACGTCTCCCGCGGAGGCCGCCACCAGCTCCGGACGCGGATCACTGGCGCGCCACGCCCGGATGGCGGCCTCCAGGCGGTGCTGCCGGCTGGCCTGCCCGGGCCACACGCAGGCCCGCAACCAGCGCGCGCTGTCCTCGTCGGTGACGTCCAGCGGGCGCAGGTCGTAGCCTCGACGGAGGGTGATCTCCGGCAGGGGATCCACCTGAACCGGTTCACCACCGGGCCGGGTCCAGACTCGCGGGAGGGCGTCGGCGACCAGGTTGAGTCCCGCGCTGGTGCCCACGTCGAAGATTTGCAGCCTCGCCCGCGGATCGACCTCGGCCAGGATGTGGGCCGGCCACAACCACGCCGCCGCCCTCGTGGTCTCGTTGGTCTGCACGTAGCGGCGGCGCAGGGATGCCCACAACGGCCGATCGGGGGTGAGGGCGACGGCCACGGCCTCGGGCGTGATGACGGCGAGCTCCGGTTCGGTGCCCATGGCCGCGAACAGCGGATGCGCCGGCCCCTCGGCCAGGGCGTCCGCTCGCAGCGCTGCCAACAGGAGCAGGGGCCGCTCGTACCAGGCCCCGAACGAACGCTCGGCCCACACCTCCGCAAGACGATCCATGGGCAGCGCCTCGGGAAGGAGCGCCAGGATGCGCGCGTAGGCCGGGGCACGCGTCGCCACGTAGTCCCGCTGCGAAGCCAGGTCTTCGAGAAGGCCCTCGATCATGCCATCAGACGCCGGTAGCCGGCGACCTCGAAGTGGTGATCGAAGGCGAAGGCCGTGGTCAGATCCAGGCGGCGCATGACCTCGAAGCTCACGGCGTCGGCAAGGGAGAAGTGCTGATCCCGGAAGCGTCGCATCCAACGCTCCAGGGCTTCGCCGATCAGCTCCGTCGAGGCGTCGAGCCACTCGTGGGCCGGATCGGCCATCAGGCGTTCGAGGTGTTCGCGGGCCACCTCGGGCCCGCGACGATGGAGGAGGTGTCCGTGAAGCTCCGCAAGCACGAGGGTCGTGCCCACCCATCGCCCCCCGGTGGCCAGGAAGCGACGACCGATGGCCACGGCCTCCTCGTGGTGTTGGTCGCGCGGATTCGCCACGGCCAACAACGCGCCGGTGTCAACGAGCGCTCGACTCGCCATCGTCGAGATCCGTGCCGTAGAGGTAGCGCTCGTGATGCTCGGCCAGGTCGTCGGGGAGCGACGGATCGTCACCCAGGGCCCCGACGAGTCCTTCGAACGCCGTCCCCGGCGCGTGCTCCGTCAAGAGATCACCGGCCACCCGGCGGAGACCCCGTCTCAGGATCTCGGCCCGCGAAAGCCCTGTCCGCTCGGCGGTCTCGTCCAACAACGAACGGTCGGCCGGGTCCAGGTAGACCTGCACCGGCTCCTTGACCTGAGCGCGTTTTCGTGGGGCCATCGGTCTTCATGTAAAGGTTACATGCATACTATGCATGCAATCTTGTGACAGGTCGGGCACTCTGTCAAATGAAGAGGCCCACGTCAGCTCCCCAGCCCTTCCTCGACGATGGCCTCCCGGGCCACGCGCTCCTCGATATCGGCCTTGCCCGCGGCCAGCGACGGACGCTGCCAGCGGCCGCGCCGGAACCAGCCCATGGCCAGCGCCGCGCCCAGGACGTTGGAGACCGGATAGGCCCAGAAGATGCCTGTCTCGGCGAGCCCGCTACGGCTGGAGAGGATCCACGCGGTGGGAAACAGGAACACCCACAGCTGCGTCACGGTGAGCACCAGCGACGCGCCCGTGGCACCTGCCCCGCGCAGCGCCCCGGTGAGCACCTGCTGCACGCCGATGAAGCCGAAGAAGAGGCCGATGATGCGGAGGAAGCGGGTGCCGATGGCCAGGACCTCGGGGGCGTCGGGCACGAAGGCGGCGATGAGCGCGGGGGCGAACACGAAGATGAGGACGCCCGCGACCGACATCCCCAGGAACGCGATGCGCACCCCCGTCCAGGCCGTGCGCATGGCGCGCTCCGGTCGGCCGGCGCCGATGTTCTGGCCCACCACGGTGGTGGTGGCCATGGACAGGCCCAGCGCGGGGATGATGATGAAGCCCAGGATGCGCACACCGATGCCGTAGGCGGCGGTCACGGTGGTGCCGAAGCCCGTGACCAGCAGCATCATCACCGAGAAGCCCAGCCCCCGGGCCGACTGCTCCAGCGACGACGGGATCCCCAGCGTCAGGATCTTCCGGATCAGAGGTGCGTCGGGCCACAGATCGCGCAGGTGCAGATGGATGCCGAAGCGCCCGCGGGTGAGCACCCATACGCCGACCACCGCGGCGATGGATTGCGTGAAGATCGTGGCCAGCGCCGCACCGCCGACACCCATGGGCGCGATGGGCCCCCATCCCAGGATGAGAAGGGGGTCGAGGACGAAGTTGAGGGCGACTGTGCCCGCGACGATATACAGTGGCGTGCGTACGTCTCCCACCCCGCGCATGAGCGACTGCACGACGAAGTAGATGAAGACCGCCACCATCCCCAGGAAGGAGATGCGCAGGTAGTCGGCGGCCATGGCGCCCACCGTGGCGTCCGGTGCGAACAGCCGCATGAGCGGGTCGGTGAGCAGGTAGCCGGCGACGGACAGCCCGATGGAGACGACCCCCACGGCCAGGAGCGTCTGCGCCGACACGTGGTCCACGGCCTCGGAATTCCCGGCACCGTAGTGCTGGGCCACCAGGATCGCGCCGGCGATGGCCAGACCACCGCCCAGGGCGATCATGACGAACAGGATGGGGAAGCTCACCGAGACCGCCGCCACCGCCTCGGGCCCCAGGCGACCGACCCAGAAGGTGTCGATGAGCTGATAGACGGTCTGCAGGAGGTTGGCGGCCACGATGGGGCCGGCCAGCGCCAGCAGCGCGCGGGTGATGGAGCCCGACGTGAGATCCCGCGTCGGGCGCCGGGTCATGCCCGCGACGCCTCCCGCGTCCGCTCCTGCAGCAGGTCGATGAGCTGGCTGGCCGTGCCTTCGCGGCCGCCAGTGAGCTCGTCCAGCGAGGCTGCGTCCACCAGCGCGGCCGCGTCCGCTTCCGAGAGCGACAGGTCGTCGGCCAGGCTGCGGATGAGCTGAAGCTGCTTCCTGCTGGGCGGGCGCCGTTCGTCGTAGACGGCCTTCAGCTCGGTGATGGCCTCGCTGGCCTGGTCGCTGTGGACGATGTCATCCAGCGAACGCACACCGGCGATCTCGTGGAGATCCTCCTCGCCGAGTCCCAGATCGTCGGCAAGCTCCCGCAGGTAGTGCATCTGCTTCTCGGTGGGCGCCGGCTTGATGCCGTCGTGCTTGAGGCTCGCGATGAGGTCCGTGGCCTCTCGGTGGGTGAGCGACGCCAGGCCGGGCTCGTGCCGCTCCTTGACCTCTGGCGGGGCATTGGCCAGGAGCCGCTGCAGGAGCTCGATCTGACTCGGTACGATCGACCCCGCCTGCTTCTGCTCGCGGGCAGCGTCATGCAGCTCACGGATCTGGTCGCGCCACCGCTCCCAGCTCTCGGGGGCCGGCAGCTCACCGCGGGCGATGGCGTCCAGACGCTCCTCCATCTGCGCGGTGAAGTCCGTGTCGAAGAGCTCCATGGCCTCGCCGTTCTCTTTGCCGGGTTCCGAGTACAGCGGCGCCACGTCGAGCCAGGCCGCCCTGCCCCGCTCGGTGGGCGCCAGGCTACCGTCCTCCATCTCCACGTACCTGCGCTCCTCCAGCTTGTCCAGGGTGCGGCTGTAGGTGGAGGGACGGCCGATACCGGCGTCCTTCATGGCCTTGATGAGCGTATGGGGACGGTACCGGGGCGGCGGCCGCGTCTCGTCCTCGACGAGCCGGGGATTGTCGGCGTCCTCGGTGGCGGGATCCAGCGGCCACACCGCGCCTTCCTCCAGCGGCACGTCGGGCGGCGCCACGGCCACGTCGCCCATGAACTCGCGGTACGCCGCCTCCCACCCGTCGAAGGTGCGCCAGGAGACGCTCCCGGTGAGGCGCCGGTCCAGCTCGGCGCAGGACGCATCGATGCTCACCACGTTCCGTACCGACGGTGCCATCTGGCTCGCCAGCGTCTGGGCCCGCACCAACCGGTACAGGCGGCGCGCGTCGGCGTCGTCCACGGCAGGCTCGTCCAGCTCCAGCCGGGTGGGGCGGATGGCCTCGTGGGCATCCTGGGTCGGGCCGGCGCCGGCCGCGGCGCGGGCACCCGGTCCCAGATGATCCTCACCGAAGCCGTCCTTCACGACGGCGCGAGCCTTCTCCACCGCCGACGCCGCCAGCCGCGTGGAGTCGGTGCGGATGTAGGTGATGTGGCCCGCCTCGTAGAGCATGGACGCCAGCACCGAGGTCTTGCGGGGTGACCACCCGAAGCGCGATCCCGCCGCCTGCAGGAGGGCATCGGTGGTGAACGGCGCCGAGGGCCGCCGGGACCGGGTGCTGGACTTGACCCCCTCCACCCTCACCCGGCCCGCCGCCGTCAGGGCGGCCAGCGCTCCCTCCGCCAGCTCGCCGTCGAAGGTGCGCGTCGGGTTGACCCGGCCGCCGTCGTCCTTCCAGGCGGCGGGGTCGTCGGGCTCGTGGAAGCGCACCTGCAGATCGATGCCCCGGGCCGCCGCGTGCACCTCGAAATAGGGGATGGGAACGTGGGCTTCACGCTGCAGCTCGCGCTCCACCACGAAGCCCAGCGTCGGCGTCTGCACACGACCCATGGACGCCGAGCCGCCGGGCACGATGGAGCGCGCCATGCGCGAGGTCCGGTAGCCCACCAGACGGTCCAGGAATTTGCGCACCAGCGCGCTGTCCACCATGCGGGCGTCCACGCCGCGCGGGTGCTCGAGGGCAGCCTCCACGGCCTCGCGGGTCACCTCCTGGAAGGTGACGCGATGCGTGGGTCCGTGGGATTGCAGCTTGCGATCGAGCCCCCAGGCGATGAACTCGCCCTCGCGGTCCGGGTCGGTGGCGATCCAGAAGGTGGCGTCGGCACCCGCTTCGTCGAGGATCTTGCGAATGGCGTCCTCGCCCCGGTCGGTGGGCACCCAAGGCGGTGCCGGGAGCTCGCCAGGCCGGTTGGCCCAGAACGCCTTGGTGGCGTCCTTGCCGTGCGCCTTGCGGTTGTGGGGCAGGGTTTCGATGTGGCCGCCGGTGGCCACCACGACCCAGTCGGCACCGAGGTACCGCTGGAGCGTCTTGGCCTTGGCGCCGGACTCGACGATGAGGACGTTCAAATCAGTTGGCGGGGTGGAAGTGCGGATGTCGGACGGGACATAAGGGACTACCACAGAAGGCGCGTCACCTCAAGGGCTGGATGAGCCGAGACGCTGTCGTGGGGGGCGGGAACGCGCCTGAGCGCCGCGACGGTGGCGAGCAGCAGGACGCCCCTTGCCGCACAGAACCCCGGTGCCGCCGGCCCGGTCCATGGGCGCCGTCAGGGTGAGGCCTGCCAGCACGGCAGCGACGCCCTGGCTGGCGGCCCGGGCGAAGAGGCCGGAGGGATGCGACGCGGATCGGCGCCCAGCGCCCAACGGCTGCCGCACGCGAGTCGAACCGTACCACTGGAGCACCGTTTTCGAACGTTTGGTCGATAGAGCTCGCTGAGCGAGTTGAATCGACGAATGGAGGTCGGCCCGAAACATGGTTGATCGACTTCGACTCGCTGAGCGAGTTGAGTCGACGAATCGTCGCTGGAGAGGGCTCCAGTGGAACCGGAGCGACACACGAGCCTGGCTCCGGGGTTCCGTCACACGCGCGGGCGGAAGGCGCGGTGCATTCCGAGGCGCGGTGCCCTCCGAGGCGCCGCGCACTCCGCCGCGCGGCACGCTCCGCGGCCCGACGCCCGACGGAACCCATCCCCAGGAGCAGACACATGCCCTCACCCATGGAAGGCGCCCCCGGTCCCTACCTCGCCGACGCGCTGCGCGCCGTGGTCGGCGGCAAGCCCTGGTACGGGCCGGCGCTGTTGGAGTCCGTGGAGAACCTGGACCCTGAAGCCGCCGCCTCGCGTCCCATCGCCGACGCCCACTCCATCTGGGAACTGGTGCTCCACATCGGCGCCTGGGCCGAGATCGTCCACGAGCGCGTGAAGGGACAGCCCCCCGCGGTGACGATGGCGCGCAACTTCCCGCCGGTGGACGAGGTGAGCGACGACGCCTGGTCCCGCGCCATCGAGGAGATGGTGGCGCAGATCCACGCCCTGGCAGACACCGTCGCCGCCCTGGACGCCGCCCAGCTCTGGCAGGAGCGCCCGGAGCTCAAGCGCATCCCCGGCGAGCAGGTCCAGGGCGTGGTGGAGCACGCCGCGTATCACGCGGGTCAGATCAACCTGCTGCGGCGGGCGCTGGGCATCGCGCCGCCGCCGAGCTGAGGGGGGCTCCCTACCCTACCGCTTTCGCAGCACCACCGGCTCGGTGTCCTCGCCCAGCTCGCGGGCCAGGTCGCGGAGGTAGGCGTCCATGGTGGCGGTGGGTGGGAAGGCGATCCGGCTCATGATGCGGAAGACGGGATTGCGGACGAAGCCCTCCTCGGTGATGGTCACGCGGGTGCCGCCCACCGTGGGCTCCAGCTCCCAGGTCCAGGTGCCGCCGAAGGGCATTCCGTCGTCGATGACGCGCACCACCTGCCGGGACGGAGCCTCCTGCGCCATGACCTCGAACGGCGTGCGGCCCTGCTTGGCCACCTCGACGAAGCGCATCCGGCCTTCGACGGGATCCCCCATCTCGAGACCCGCGACGGCCGCCCGCCAGCGCGGCGTGTCCGCGAAATCGGAGACCAGGGCCCACACGGCGTCGACGCCGGCGCGCACCTCGAGGGTCATGCGCGCCACGTGGTCCCGGGGCAGGAGGCCGCCGACCAGCCACAGCACCAGCACGAGGCCCACGAGGCCGGCGACGGCCCCCAGCGCCCACCGGATCATGCGTCGTCCTCGTCCCATCGGGTCCCCTCCCTCGCGTTGAGCTCGGCGGCCGCCTGGGCCAGGAGCGTGATTCCCTCCACCGCCCGCGCCCGCTCCTCGGGTGCGAGCAGGGCCAGCATGCGCTTCACCAGCTCCTCGTCCAGAACCGTGGCGTCTCGCATGGCCTCCGCACCCTCCTCGGAGAGGAAGAGATCGACGCGCCGCGCATCCTCTTCGGAGCGTCTCCGCTCGAGGTAGCCCAGCCGCTCGAGCCGCTTCACCGCCTCGGACACGGTGGACGCCCCCACGGCCATGTGCTCGGCGAGGCGCGCGGGACTGACCGGGCGCTCGCGCTCCAGGTGGCCCAGGATCCACGCGTCGCGCGCGGAGACCCCGTCGGGCCCGGTGCGAGTGCGCGGGTGGCGGCGGTGGCAGGCGTGATAGATCCGCGGGTAGGCGGCGAGCACGGCGAGGACGGGATCGGTTTTCATGCGCATACACTACATCCTCCACCTGATTCTTCGTCAAATCGAACGACCTGCGAGAAGGGCGCCGCACGAGCGAAGCGTCGCCTCGTGTCCTATCTTGATGGCCACCATCAATCGAGCGTCCACCCGTGTCCATGATCGCCATGCACCGCATACCGACGGCGCGCACGCGCCCTGTTCACCGCCCTGCCTTCCTCGCCGCGTCACTCCTCGTCCTGGCGGCCGCATCGCCGCTCGCCGCTGCCCAGGTCCGCGGCCCGTCCGCCGGCGACCCGGCGACGGCACCGGAGACGGCGCTGCCCCGCGCCGACTCCGCCAAGAAGGTGCTGACGCCCGAAGACTACTCCCGCTGGCGCACCATCTCCGACGAGAGCATCTCCAGCGACGGCAAGTGGGCGACCTACGTCTACCGGTTCACCAACGTGGCGCAGCGGGACGAGAAGCCCGAGCTGCACATCCGCAACCTCGACAGCGGCGAGGACGTCGCCATCGCCAACGCCTCGGGTGGCGAGTTCTCGCCCGACGGCCGCTGGCTCGCGTATCAGGTGGACTCCATGCCGGCCCGGAACGGGCGGAGCCGTGGGGGCGACGAAGGCGAGGGCGGGGGATCCGGGGGAGGGCGCAACGGCGGCTCCACGACGCTCCACCGGGTGGAGCTCCGGGAGCTGGCCACCGGCCGAACCCAGGTGTGGCACAACATGCGGTCCGTGACCTTCAACCAGGCCTCGACCTTCGCGCTGGTGCGGGATCGCGCCTCGGGAGGCGGCGGACGGGGCTTCGGGGGCGGCGGCTTCGGGGGAGCCCGCGGCGGTGGTGGCGGAGCCAACGGCGGCGGCTCGGACGCCATCCTCTACGACCTGGGCAGCGGCCGCAGCCAGCTCCTGGGCAGCGTGGGCGACGCCGAGTTCGACCGCGCGGGCCACATGCTGGCCTACACCGTGGACGCCGACGTGAAGGACGCCAACGGGCTGTTCGTGGTGGACCTGGCCACCGGCGCCACGCAGGCGCTGGACAACGAGGCGCGCTCCTATGCCCAGATGGCGTGGAACGACGCCGGCACCGGGATCGCGGTGCTCAAGGGCCAGGACGTGGACAAGATGCGGGAGAAGGACAACGTGCTGCTGGTGGTGCCCGACGTGCGGGCGGCGCTGGCCAACCCGAAGCTCGCGGGGGTGACGCTGGACACGACCGCCACGGGTTTTCCGGAGGGATGGGTGATCAGCGAGCGCGCACCGCTGAGCTGGAGTGAGGACGGCAGCCTGGTATTCCTGGGCGCCATGCCCCAGACGCCGGCGTCGGACACCGTGCGGGTGGAAAGCTCCGACACCACCACCGACGTGGACGTGTGGAGCACGGCCGATCGCTACATCCAGTCGGTGCAGATGGGCCGGGCACAGCGCGACCGGAACTTCACCTACCGCGAGGCCTTCGCCGTGGGCAGCCGATCCTACGTGGCGCTCAGCGACTCGACCATGCGCGATCTGCAGATCTCGCCCGACGGCCGCTGGGCCGTGGGTCAGGACGAGCGCGCCTACGTCTCGGACTGGAAGCCGTCCCGGGCCGACTTCTACCGGGTGAACACGGCCACCGGCGAGCGCACGCCCATGTTCCAGGGTGAGCTCACGGGCCGGTCCGCCATGGGATTCTCGCCCGACGGCAAGAGCTACCTGTTCTGGAAGGACGACACCTTCCAGGCCTACGACCTGGCCTCGGGAACCATGAAGGTGCTGGGCAGCGATGCGCCGGCCTTCGTGGACACCACCTACGACCATCCCGGCCCGACGCCGCCGTGGGGCGTGGCCGGCTATACCTCCGACGGCCGCCGCCTCATCGTCGAGGATCGCTACGACCTGTGGACGCTGCCCCTGGACGGAAGCGCCGGCGCGCGCAACATCACCGACGGCTTCGGGCTGGAGAACCGAATCCAGCTCCGCATGGTCCGGCCCGAGCCCATCGATCCCCTGGCGAGCCGGCGCGTGCGCACCGGTGACCAGTACGATCTGTCGAAGCCCGTGACACTGTCGGCCTTCGGCGAGCTCACCAAGAAGGCGGGCTTCTACCGCCTGTCGGGCGGAACGCTCGACGAGGTGCTCTACGACGACGCCATGTACGACACCCCGGAGAAAGCGGCCCACGCCGACCGCTTCCTCTTCACGCGCCAGACCTTCACGGAATCCCCCGATCTGCGTGTGTCGGGTGCCGACTTCAGCGACGCCGAGAAGATCACGGACTCCAATCCCCAGCAATCCGAATACCGCTGGGGCCACAGCGAGCTCTTCGACTTCAGCGACCGCTACGGGCACCCGCTCCAGGGCCTGCTCTGGTTCCCCGACGACTACCAGCAAGGCGAGAAGCGGCCGATGCTGGTGACGTTCTACGAGAAGAATTCGCAGATCCTGAATCGCTACCCCATGCCCGAGCTGCTGGTGAGCGTCGGGCGCCCGGCCATCGAGGCGGTGAGCAAGGGCTACATCGTCATGATTCCCGACATCTATTACAACACCGGGGAATCCCACGACGACCAGTTGGACGGGGTGGAGTCGGCCACCCGCAAGATCATCGACATGGGCTACGCCGACCCCGATCACATCGGGCTCCACGGCCACAGCTACGGCGGTGAGGGCGCGGCGTACATCGGCACGAAGTCGCGGCTGTTCGCGGCCGTGGCCGAGGGCGCCGGCGTCACCGACCTCTACACCGACTTCAGCCAGGAGTGGGGCTGGTCGTACCAGAACAGCGGCGGCTCGGGCGCCAACGGCAACCAGTACTACGTCTACGGCCAGGGCCGCTGGGGCGCGTCACCGTGGGAGATCCCCGACGTCTACCACGACGAGTCCGCGCTCAACCACGCCGACGAGGTCACGCAGCCCATCCTCATCATGCACGGCACGGCCGATCCCACGGTGTCGTTCAACGAGAGCCTCAAGTTCTTCAACGCGCTGCGCTTCAACGAGAAGACGGCGTGGCTGCTGGCGTATCCCGGCGAGGGCCACCACCTGAGCAAGCTCGGCAACCGCACCGACTTCACCATCCGCTTCTTCCAGTTCTTCGACCACTACCTGAAGGGCGCGCCGGAGCCGGCGTGGATGACCGAAGGGATCCCCTTCATCAAGAAGGCGACGCTCATCGCTCCGCAGGGGAGTTCGGACCAGGGCGAAGAGCCGGGCGGGGGCGAGCGGTAGCGCGGAGGGTCAGGAGTCGCGGGGTCCACATCCTTGACACCACCGTAGCCGTGGGGTATGCTCGCTGTGATCATATAATCATTCCGATCATATGACAGGTCCGGTGCGCATGTCCTCGTCCAATGATTCTCCCCCGGTGGAATTCCACCTCCCCCTGAAGCCCAAGGACTACCATCTGTTGGCCGCTCTGTGCACCGGCCCCCTCCACGGCTACGGGCTCGTGAAGGCGCTGGAGGAGCAGACGGACGGACTCATTTCGCTGGCTCCGGGCAACCTGTACCGGGTCGTGCGGCGGTTGGAGCGGGACGGCCTGGTGGAAGCGGCGCCCGATGCGGAGCGTCCCGAGGTCGAGCCGGCTCATGAGCGCGAGGAACAGAGGATCTACTACCGCGTGACTCCGTTGGGACGGCGCGTCGTCGCGGCCGAGACCGAGCGGATGCGGGCGCTGGTGCGGCAAGCAGACTCGCTGGGCCTTTCCGCGCGGTCTGGAAGCGGGTGAGGCGGCAGCACCGTGGAATCCGGGATGCGGCGGAAGGCGCCATGATGGGCGAAGGCTTCTATCGCCGGCTTCTCGTCCTGTGGCCCCGCAGCTTCCGGCGACGCTACGGGAACGAGGCCGTCGAGATCTTCCGGCAACGGATGGACGAAGCTCGGCGGCGCGGCACCTTCACCCGAATCCGGGCGTGGAGCGTGCTCCTCTTCGACGTGCTGGCCACGGCCGTGAGCGCCCGTCTGGAGAGGAGCGCGCGGCCGAGTCGGGGCTATCGTGCCGGCGCCCCCCTGGCCGTCCTCCAGGATGTCCGACTCTCGCTGCGCGGAATGCGACGCCGACCGGGGCTCGCAATGGTGCTCATCCTCACGCTCGCCTTCGGGATCGCCGGGAGCACCACGGTCTTCGCACTCGCCGAGTGGATGCTCCTGCGGCCGGTGCCCGGAGTTCGGGATCCCGCTCGGCTGGTACGCGTCGGCGTAGGCCCGGCGAACGACGCGCGCATCGAAGGCATCCCGGTGTCGTATCCCCTTTCCGACCCGGACTTCACCGACCTTCGACGAGGCGCTCACACCCTCGCGGGGCTGGCCGGCTTCTTCACCGAAGAGGCCAACGTCTCCACCACCACCTCCCTGCCCCGACGGGTGTCGGCGGCCGTTGTAACCGCGAACTACTTCGACGTGCTCGGCGTGACACCGGCGCGGGGTCGGACCTTCGTGGCTGCGGATGGCCGCACCGGACGAGGTGGACGCGGTGGTCCTGCTGGCGCCTGACCTCGCCGCGGCGATGTTTCCGAGTGCCGATCCGGTGGGCCGAAGGATCCTGGTGAACGGCCGACCCTTCACCGTGGTGGGGGTCACGCCGGACGGCTTTCACGGCCACGACCTGCCGGGCGAGACACGCATGTGGCTGCCTCCGTCCGCCACCCGCGTGCTGGCGCCGTACGTTCCTTCGCGATGGCCCGACCTGCGGGAGCAGATGCTCTGGCAGGT
Source organism: uncultured Gemmatimonadales bacterium (assembly GCA_963809895.1). Lineage (GTDB taxonomy): Bacteria > Gemmatimonadota > Gemmatimonadetes > Longimicrobiales > Gaopeijiaceae > Gaopeijia. The sequence goes on from CAWELD010000003.1 coordinate 1,844,592, forward strand.
CGTGGGCCGCCTCGCGCCTGGAGCCGACGTGGCGGGAGCCGCCCTCGATCTCTCCACGGTGGCCCGTCGCATCGCCGAGGCACATCCGGGCGAGACGATGTTCGGGGACCGTCAGGTGCCTACGGTCTCCGGTGGTGTCGGCGCGTCCCCGGCGCTCGAGGCGCGGTTGAGCCGGGCGCTCGGGCGATTGGGGATCGGGGCGTTGATCCTGCTGCTCCTCGCGGTGGCCAACGCAGGAGGCCTGCTGGTGGCGCGGGCCGCGATGCGAGAGCGGGACGTCGTCATTCGGCGAGCTCTCGGCGCCAGCCGCGGAGCAATCGTCCAACGCACGGTGATCGAATCACTGTTGGTGGCCGGCCTGGCCGGAGCCGTCGCGCTGGCGCTGACCAAGCTCGCGCTCGTCGGGATCGAGGGATTGCGGCTGCTCCAGTTCGGCGCGGCCGTGGAAGGCGCACGGCTCGACGCACGTGTGGCACTCTTTGCCGCAGTGGTGTCGGCGGCCGCCGGGCTGCTGACCGCCGTCGCGCCGTCCATGTTGGCGGCTCGCGAACGGGACCTGAGCCAGACGCGCGCGGGGGCTCCCCGCCAAGGGCTGCGCCGCGGGCTGGTGATCGTCCAGGTGGCGCTGTCGGTGGGGCTCTCGGTCGGAGCGGCCCTCATGGGCCGGACCGTGACGAAACTGAGTGCGGTGGACCCCGGCGTGAACATCGACGACGTGCTGTCCTTCCGAGTGGCGCCGGGGCTGCAACAGGACTGGGCCCCCGATGGCGAACAGTTCTTCCTGGCCCAGGTCCACTCGGCACTCGCCACGCTACCCGGCGCACGCGCCGTCGCGTTCTCCTGGCCCGCGCCCTTTGCACTGCAGTTCGCCCGGGCCACCGTCCGCCGACCGGACGAGCCCTGGGACAATGCGGTGCAGGTTCGCAGCTTTCGTGTCTCGCCGGATTTCTTCGAGACTGTGGAGTTGGGCAGCAGGCAGGGACCGCTACCCTCCACGAGCTCCTCCGAAGGCGATGCCTCCGGGGAACCCGGCATCGTCGTCTCCCGTCGGATGGCGAGGCTGCTGTTCCCCGACGAGGACCCCCTGGGCCGGGCGGTGGAGCTTCGGGGCGTCCGTGGTGAACGCCGGGTGGCCGCGGTGGTGGAGGACATGCGGGTAGGGAGCCCAAGGGACGCCCCGGCTCCGATCCTGTTCGAGCCGCTCGGGCAGCGGAGGGCCACCGGCGACTACACGGTCCTCGTGCGTACGACCGGCGATCCGAAGGCGCTGGTGCCGGCGATTCGCCGAACGCTCCGGGAGGTCGCCCCGGCCCTCCCGATGTTCGACGTGCAGACACTCCGGGAGCGGGTCCGCCGCACCATTGCGGAGGAACGGACGCTGGCCGGTGTGGGCGCGGCCCTGGCAGCCCTCGGCGTATTGATGACCGGCCTGGCGATCTTCGGCATCCTGGAGTGGGCGGTGGCGACACGGGAACGGGAGATCGGGGTCCGCATGGCGCTCGGTGCGCAAGCCCGGCGAGTCGTCGGACATGTCGCCGCGCAGGCGCTGGCGATGATCGGTGTCGGAGCGATCGTTGGCCTGCCTCTGGCGTGGGTCCTGGCGAGAGCCCTGCGATCCCAACTCTTCGACGTGACCCCCTGGGATCCCATCGCCTGGTGCGGAAGCGCCGTCGTGCTCCTTGCCGTCGCCGCGCTCGCTGCCGTTCGCCCGGCCCACCGCGCCACGCGAGCGGACCCCGCCGAGGCGTTACGCGCGGAGTAGTCGGAGCCCCGGCCCACGCCCCATCGCCGGCGCGTGGTGCTCTGAGTCTGACCTCATCGCACGTGCCCCGTATGGATGCTGTTCATCAGCCCCCCGACAACGTATCCCCCAGCTCGGTGGCCGAGCTCCGATACGGCTGGAAGGTCCGGCCCCAGTCCACACCCACGACCTCCATCCAGACCGAGGGGCCGTCGACGTGGACGATCACGTAGTGGTACGGGTTGCCGCCGGGCTCCAGCCCGGGCTTGACCAGGTGGCTGACCCGGACCTGGGCGTCGCGGTTCTCGGCCTGGTACTGCCGCAGGTCGGGCTCGCCGACGTACCAGTACAGGGGCGCGCCGCCCCCGCCGGTCACGATCTGGTCGATGCGCCGCGCCGTGCCGTCGGGGTCCCGGTAGCGCTCGACCCAGTGCTCGAAGAGGTGCTCGTGGCCGGCGAAGAGCATCTCCACGTGGTAGCGCCGGAAGAGGGGCATCCACAGATCGCGCACGCCCTGCGCCTGGGCTTCGGTCCGGGGCCCGCCGTGGGGACCCGACGAGAACGCGGGATGATGGAAGAAGGCCACGACGTGCTGGTAGCGGTCGCGGTCCAGCCCCTGGAGCTGCGCCTCGGCCCACGCGAGCTGCGTGGAGTCGCGCGGGATGTTGGAGTCCAGCGCCAGGAAGAAGGTGTTGCCGTAGCCGAAGGAGTAGACGGGGTAGCCGTCCAGCCGTCGCGGAGATCCCTCGGGCGGAATGAGGTTCGAGACCGCGGACAGGAAATTCGTGAGCCCGGCGTCGCGGCCCGACGCCGGCAGGTCGTGGTTGCCGGGAGCGAGGAAGTACGGCACGTCACCCTCGGTGGTGAGCTCATCGATGAGAGGCACGAAGCTGACGTTCCATTCCTGCGCCTGGCGGCCGTCCACCACGGCGTCGCCGCTCTGGAGCACGAAGCGGATGGGATCCGGGCCCGACTTCATGGCGTCGATGTGCTCGAGCATGGACTGCACGATGAGCCAGTGCTCGTACTGGATGGCCGAGCCGTCGCGCCGGCCCCGCGTGTCGCCGTAGACCAGGAACGAGAAGCGCGAGTCCCCGGCGCTGGCGGCCTCGGAGGGGAGCGGCGTGGGCGGCGCCAGGATGGGCGTGACCACCGAGTCGGGGCGCGCCTGGGCAGGCACCTGAGCGCGGACGGACGTGGTCGTCGTGAGCAGCGCCGCACCGGCGACGCACAACACCAGCGACAGGGGATGGGATGTCGCCTTCCATGTCCTCATTCGTGCTTCTCGCGTCCGGGAGGGTGGAGCGGGCCGTGGCGGGCCCGAGAGCGTCCAGCCTAATGAATCACGCCCCCTACGTCGAATCGCGGGCCTTCGCACGTAGCCCCGCGTCGCCGCCACTCCAGGTGAGGTTGCCGGTGGGCTGAGGCCGCCCACGCCCCGGGCTCCCGGCCCGGCCCCTGGACCCGAACGCTACGAGAGCGTCGGGCCCAGGAGCCTGCTTGGCCTCAATCCTCGCACGACTTGTCCTCGTTGGTGTTGGAGGCCTGCGCGATCATGAGCTCGCAGCCCTCTCCGGGCTGGCGCCAGACATCGTAGTCGGCGTTTTCCGGGAAGCAGATCTCGCCGGCCGACTCCCACGGCGGTTTTGGAGCGGGCAGCGGTAGGGGCTGCGTTTGCGAGATGACCACGCTGGTTCCGGACCGGCACCAGACCGTCACCTGGCCGGCGGGCACCCGGTGGCGCCCCTGATAATTCCAGTTTCGCTGGGCCACCTCGAAATCCATGCAGTCGGGGGTGTGGCTTCCGACCTCACAGACCCAGATCCCGTTTCCGCAGCTTACACAAGCCATCGGACTCTCCTGAAAGGGTTCACGAATGTCCTCCCCGGCGGGAGGTACAGGACGGAGGACGACGAGGGATTCAGCGACCTCTCGACGTCAGCTCGGCGATGCGCTCCCGCGCCCGCACCTCCAGGGGGGCGGGCTCGTCGCCGGAAATGCGTGTGTCCACGAACCGCTGATAGAAGCCCAATGCCGAGGCGGTGTCGGCGAGGAGCTCGTGGGCTTCGCCTCGTCGGAACAGTGACAGGGCCTTGAGCGCCCATCCCAGATCCTGATCGCCAATACTCAGGGGGATGCTGTCGAGTCGGCTGAGGAGGCGAACCGCGAGATCCGCCTCCCTCACCTGAAGCGCGGCGTGGCCCAGGAGGTAGGAGCGCTCGGGCTCGGGGACCTCGGGAGCGGTGTCCGCCATCGCCGCCCGGATCCGTCCCGGCCGGTCACCTGCCGTGGGATCGATGGCGTCCCAGATCGGATCCTGAAGGTCGCCGTCCGCCGTCCACCGCCTCAGCTCGGCTGGGTCTTCCGCCAGCGCAGCGGCCAGTGAAGGCGCCTGGATGGACCGTAGCGTGGCAAGGGGCATGCGGCTGTCGGATGGAGCCGACAAGCGAGTCTCCATGTCGGCGAACTGCGCCACGACCCGCTCCGTGGCGCCCATGGCGCCCAGGACGCCCAGACGTGCGAAGAGGGCGCCCGTGCCACCGTCGTCCATGAGACGATCCGTGGTCGGATCCTTCCAATAGGCGTTCCGGACCGTCACGAGCTCCAGCGCGTCGTCGGCCATGGCGAGATCGCCCGTGAACGACGGCACGTTCAACGCGGCCCGGGGAAGCGCGTCGTCGGGCCCGCGCCCGTCCAGGATGCCCCCCAGGATCTCGTGGGCCCGACCCGTCTGGCCCGTGGCGAGGAACAGGTTCGCCAGCTGTATTGCGTCATCCGGCATGGTGTCGGTCTGCAGCGCCAGGGCACGCTGGGCCTGATCCAGTGCAGCCTGGGCCAGGCTGTCCAGAACCTCGGGACGCTGGGGAATGCTCAGAACCTCGCGCTGGCGCACCGTCCAGGTTGCGAGCTCGGCGTGGGGGCGCGGCTCGTCCGGGGCATACGCGGCCCAGCGACGGAGCGTGCGGAGCGATCGGTCGAGAAGCCGCCGGGCGCCGTCCTGGAGCTCCGCGTCGTTGGCCCCGAGAAGGCTCCCCTCGTCCATCCACACGAGTGAATCGGTGTAGACGACGCCGAACGCCTCGAGAGAGCTCGGATCCGTCCGGGACTCCCATACGGGAACGAGCTCGTTGCGAGGACGCTCGAAGCCCTGCCGGAAGGTGCGCGCCGAGAGCGCCAGCTCGGTGATATCGAAGAGGTGCCCATACCCCAGATGGAACCCGGGATTGAGGCGCGTGGTCTCGGTAAAGTCCCGGACCGCCGCGTTGGGATCCCCCCGGGGGCGCAGCGATCCGTCGGGTCCTTCGGTGAGCCAGGGATCCTGGAACTCGACGATCCCCGCCAGCAGCCACGCATAGACGTCGGTGGAGTCCCGGGCGATGAGGTCGGCGTACTGCTCCCGAGCCACCTCGTAATCCCCCTCGAGGAAGCGATTGAATGCCAGCACGTGCTCGCGCTCCCGGATCGACAGGTCGTCGGAATGCCGCAGCGCCGCACGAGAGAGCCGTACGGCTTCCGGCCCCAACTGCGAGAGACCCCGGGTGGCGTCCGCACCCTCCCAGTACAGGACCACGGCGAGGTAGTGGTGCGCCATGGCGAAGGTCGAATCCAGGGCCACGGCCTGGCGGAAGGCCCGCTCCGCGTCCGGCAGACGCCAGCGGCCCATGAGGTCCAGCCCCTCGCCGTAGCGCTGGAGCGCCAGCGGGTTGGAGGAGCGCCGCCGCAGGTTCTCCACCTCGTCGACGGAGCCCGTGAGCCCCAGCACGCCCTGCACGATCGCGGCGGCGACCTGGAAGGGATCATGCCTCGGACCCTGGGATTCCAGCGGTTGCCCCACCTGGCGCTGGGCCCGGACGTCGAAGCGGGTGGCGGACACGAACACCGAATCCCCCCGCACCCGGGCGTTCAGGGCGATCATGGTCTCCACCCCCAGAGCGCGTGCGGTACTCAGGCCGTCGTCGAGGCGCTCCAGGGCCGGGCCGCGCACGCCCAGGTCGAAGGTCACGCCGGCCAGCGCCACCTGCGGGACCGCGCGGATGGAGTCCCAGCGGTTGAGCTGGCGCGTGAGCTCGTCGGCCAGGTCCACCACGGTGCGCACCTCGTCGGGCGTCTGGGTGGCGTCGCGGAAGGGAAGCACCACCACCGAGCCGGCACGATCCGTGAGATCCGCGGCTGCGCCTCTCCACGGAGGCTGGAGCACCAGCACGGCTGCCACGCCGAGCAACGCCACCGCCGTGATCCCCGCCCAGGTGCGCCGACGCTCGTGCCCGGCCCCACCCAGCGCGGCGCCGAGCTCGGCGGCGTCCTGGAATCGTTGGGCGGGATCGGGGGCCAGCGCCCGCTCCACCGCGTGGGCGACCTGCGACGGTACGCCGCGGCGCACCCCGGTCACCGTCGGCACGGTGCCCATGACCCGGCCCGCCAGCACGTTGCTGCGGAAGGGCCGCTTGCCCGTGAGCATCTCGAAGAGGACGCAGCCCAGCGAGTAGACGTCGGACCTCGCGTCGATGTGGTCCTCGCCCAGGATCTGCTCCGGGCTCATGTAGGCGGGGGTGCCGATGGCGATGCCCTCGCCCGTCAGCGTCACATGGGTGTCCACCGCGGCCCGGGCCACACCGAAGTCCGCCAGCAGGGCATTGTCACCCGCCAGCAGGATGTTGCCGGGCTTCACGTCGCGGTGGACGATGTCCCGGTCGTGGGCATAGCTCAGCGCCTCGGCCACCTCGCGGGCGATCTTCACCGCGCGCGCCACCGGAAGCTGACCCTCACGGTCGAGGAGATCCTGGAGGCTCTCCCCGTCTACCAGCGCCATGACGTAGTAGAGGAGTCCGTCCGCCTCGCCCGAGTCGAAGAGGGGGACGATGTGCGGGTGGGTCAGTCCAGCCGCGATGTGGATCTCACGGAGGAAGCGCTGGCTTCCGACGCTGGCGCTGAATTCCGGACGCAGGACCTTGAGCGCGACGCGCCGGTCGTGCTTGCGGTCCAGGGCGGCAAAGACGGTGCCCGTTCCTCCCGACCCCAGCACCTGCTCCAACGCGTACCGATCTCCCAGGGCAGCCTGGAGTCGGCTGCGGAGACGATCCATCTCCGAGCCTGCCCATGAATCCGCGGCCATGGCCTGCTCGCTGCTGGGGGGGGCACCGGGAGGGATGCGAGGAAGAACCGGCACCCTGCCCGGCCACGTAGCGGCAAGCTAGGACGGGACTTCGGCTAACTGCAAGCAGAAAGTCCGCAGGATGGACACGCCGGAGCGGCCTGAGCCGACACTCGTTGACATACCTAGAGCTGCAATGCATGATGGTGCTATGCAACCTGCACCCGAGTCCCCTGTGACGTGCGACGCGTGATGTGATGGAGATCAACAAGGATCTGATCGCCGCGTCCTCGACCCCGCTGGTGTTGGCGATCCTGGCCGTCGAAGACAGTTACGGGTATGCCATCCTGCAGCGGGTGCGGGAGCTCTCGGGCGGGCACATGGAGTGGACCGACGGGATGCTCTACCCGGTCCTGCACCGCCTCGAGCGGCTCGGCTACATCGAGGCGCGCTGGGAGGTGGCGGATACCGGACGCCGCCGGAAGTACTACCGGATCACGGCCGGGGGGGAGGCTCAGCTCGCCCACGAACGCGAGCAGTGGCAAGCGGTGGACGCCACGCTCCGGGGCATCTGGACCCAACTCCTGGCCGCCATTTCCAGCCGCCATCCGCGGTTCCCTCAACCGCGTCCACAGGGGGCTTGAACCATGTCGTCGTCGGATCATCAGGATCGGCTCGAGGAGCAGATCGAGCAGTGGCGGGCGTACCTCTCGCGCCGGCAGGCGATTCACGCCGTCGACGTGGCGGAGCTGGAGGACCACCTGCGGGAGCAGATCGGGGCGTTGACCGAAGCCGGACTCGCGCCGGACGAAGCCTTCCTGGTCGCCGTCAAGCGCATGGGCGCGCTGGACGAGCTGTCGCGCGAGTTCGCGCGCGAGCATTCGGAGCGGCTCTGGAAGCAGCTCGTGGTCTCGTCGCCCGATGACTCGGCAGCGCGCCAGGCCGTGCCCACCGACGCCATCGTCGCCGTGTGTCTCGCGGTGGCGGCGGCGGTGACCATCAAGATCCCGGCGCTGTTCGGGCTCGCGCTGGGTCCCGACGCCGGGTTCTACTTCCGCAACGCGAGCCTGTTCGTGCTGCCGCTGCTGACCGGCTATTTCGTCTGGAAGCGGGGACTCGGCGGTAGCCGGCTGCGCTGGCTGGCCGTGGCGTTCGTGGCGGCCACCGTCTTCGCCAACGTCTATCCCTTCCAGGCCAACGTGCCCGGGTCCGCGACGCACGATCCTGGCAACACCGAGCTGCTCACCGGGCTCCACCTGCCCATCGCGCTCTGGATCCTGGTGGGGATCGCCTACGCCGGAGGCCGCTGGGGTCGGGTGGAGGGCCGCATGGACTTCATCCGCTTCTCGGGCGAGCTCTTCATCTACTACGTGCTCATCGCCCTGGGCGGCGGCGTCCTCACCGGCTTCATGGCGATGATCTTCCAGTCCATCGGGGTCGACATCGAGGTCTTCTTCCAGTCGTGGCTGCTGCCGTGTGGCGCGACCGGCGCCGTCCTGATCGCGTCCTGGCTGGTGGAGGCCAAGCAGAGCGTCATCGAGAACATGGCGCCCGTGCTCACCCGCCTCTTCACTCCGCTGTTCGCCGCGGTGCTCGTGACGTTTCTGGCGACCGTGGTGTGGACCGGCCGGGGCGTGGACATCGACCGCGACGTGCTGATCGCCTTCGATCTGTTGCTCGTGGTGGTCCTGGGCCTGGTGCTCTATTCGCTGTCGGCCCGCGATCCCCGCTCGGCGCCCGGCATGTTCGACGTGCTCCAGATCGTGCTGCTGGGAAGCGCGCTGCTGGCCGACGCGGTGGCACTATGGGCCATCGCCGCGCGCATCACCGAGTTCGGCTTCACGCCCAATCGCGTGGCGGCGCTGGGCGAGAACATGGTGCTGCTGGTGAACCTGGCCTGGTCCGCCGTGCTCTACGTCCGCTTCATGCGCGGACGTGGCACCTTCGAAGCGCTGGAGCGCTGGCAGACCAACTACCTGCCGGTCTACGCCGCGTGGGCGGCGATCGTCGTGATCGCCTTCCCGCCCCTGTTCGGGTATGTGTGAGCGGAGGGCCCGCGGCGTCCGCCTCAGGCGTCCGGTGCGGAGAGTGCGTTCAGGTCCCCGCCGGCTTCGAGCTCCTTGCGAGCCGCCCGGCGGGCGCTCGCGACCACGCCGAGCCCCAGCGCTCCGCCCCCTGTCGCGGCGGTGGCGATGAGGCGGAGCACTCCCGGGCTTCACCGCCGGTGATGGCGAGCAGCACGCCCACGACCAGGAGCGACGCTACGGCGCCACCGATGGCGCCCCAGGCGCCGGCCCGCCACAGCGAGAGGTCGGCCACCGAATTGCCCGACTCGAGAACCGCCAACGCGCCGGCCAGCACCGACGTCGTGACAGCGCCAAGGCTTCCGTGGAGGGCAGACACCCCCAGTTCCCGGCCTGCCTCGAGGCCGGTCAAGTCGGCATCGCGCGAAGCTGAACGGGCGCGGTGCTGGATTCGCCGGTCTCCCGCCGGTCAATCCAGCGAACTGGCGCTCGGCGTCGGCTCGCATTCTGGCTTTGCAGGCCATGGGGCGGTCAACCCAGCACCGCGGCCTGGACCGCCCCCGGAATGCTGGATTCGCGGGCCCGGCTCCGGCGCTCGCGCGGGTACGGCCCTGCCGCCCCCATCGCACCCGCAGGCCGCCCCCCCTCAACCCGGAAGTGGGTTCCGTACGGTGAGCGCCGGAAAGCGTGAGAAGTCCCGATCGGCGCTCCAGAGCTCCCGCACGCCGTGGTACAGGCACAGCGCCGCGATACGCCCGTCGTGCACCTTCGCGCCGGACACCCTGCCCGACTTCAGGACGTCCGCGAGCCGATCGGTGTAGCCCGACCCTCCGGCCAGGAGAGCGAGGGTGGGGGATTCCATCCAGGCCGCGACCTGATCGATGGCAGCCTCGGTCGTTGTCGGGGGGTCGTAGATCCCGGGGTGGGTCGCGATCGCCAGGAACTCGTGGATGCAGGGCCACGGGATCGCCCACCGCTCCGTACCCTCTGCCAGCTCCCGGAGAACCTCGGCGGCCGCCTCGTGCCACCCTGCGTCCCGCCGGTGCGCATACACCAGGAGGTTCGTGTCGACGGTGATCACCCGCCGCGCCCCTCGTAGACCAACTCGGTCATGCGCTCCCAGCCACCTTCCCGCACGTCCGGCCGAAGACCGCGCCCATCCACGCTGGCATCCCGTAGCGTGAATCTCTCCTTCTCCGCCGCCTCATCCAGGACATCGCGGAGTCCCGCTTCGACGAGGGCACGCAGAGTCGTTCCCGTGGCCTGCGCATGTTCCTTCGCGGCCGTCAGGAGGGCGCCGGACGCCGCTCCCAATTCCAAGAATGCGGCACCCACCAGCCGCCGCTTCCGACCCGCCGCGTGGAGCCGCGGAGGTCAGGCTTCGACGCATCCCGCCGACGGAGCAGGTCCGATGATCCACGCACGTTTCCGGTTCCTCCTCGCCGCCGCCCTGGCGCTGCTGGTGATCGGCTGCGGACCAGGTGCCGACGCCACGCCCGACGCCGACGCCACGCGCTTCACGCTTTGCCTGCGAGCCCCTCGGCCCCAATAGTATGGAGGTCGAGTATGTGGCCGCCCAGTCTTCGACTCCGGAGGGCGTGGACGCGATGGACGTGTTTCGATACCGGGCCGTGATCGACTTCGACGTGCGCGTGCGTCCGCTGAGCCGATCCTACCTGGAGCGTCGCGAGGCGGCGCGAATCCAGAAGCGGGTCGCGGCAGGATGGCTTCCGCACATGTTCGACGTTCCGTCCGAGAGGGAGCTCCTGCCCCTGCAGGCGTTGCTCGGGGCAATCCTCGAATCCCCGGAAACCCTGGACCGTTGGGTGGTATCCCGGGCCATCGGGAGTCTCTGGGGCGGCTTCGCCCTGGACGGTGAGGCGTTCGACAGGGATCCCTACGAGCTCCTCCCGCCGCTGGCCGCGCAGATTTCCGACCTGGCCAGCCACAGAATCGCGAAGGCACTCGCGACCACGGCCTGCGATCCCGCGGTGGATGAGTTCTGGTGGGGATTCGAGTCCGCCCCGGTGGAGTTGCGGGTCTCCTCGATTCCGGGGCCAGACGGGCTACTGACACCGAGCGCCGATGTCCTCTACGGTCGCCGGGTGCGGGCGGTTGCCCTGGTGGAGGTGAGGCCCAACGAGATCTCGCTGGCTCGCGCTTTGGAGCGTCACGCCTCCCGCCGGCTGAAGTACTTCGATGCTCTGGAGGACCCATTCCCCTTGCCGTCGGAAGCCGACATCTGGCTGGCACAGCAACTTCAGGCGGCCGTGCTCCGCTCACCGGAGCTCCGCCACCGCCTGTTCACGATCAACGTCCTGAATGCGATTCGTGACAGCGGGGTGGCGGGGATGGGCCCCCCACCCGCCGAGTTGCACGAGTTGCTCCCCCTGGTGCACGCCATCGAGCCCCACATGCGCCGCGCCCTCCCCCTGCATGACGAGCTGAAGTTGGAGGACGCGCTGTGGCGCGTGGTGGAGTGCTTCGAGGATGAGACGGGGTCCGTGGCGATCCTGGACGACCTGAGGTGAAGCGAGGGGTCTGGTGCCGCAGCCGTGCCGCCGCCAATCTTCGCACATGAACGTCGGTCGAAACGACCCCTGCCCCTGCGGCAGCGGGAAGAAGTACAAGCGGTGCCATGGCCGGGCGGCGGAGACTCCGTCCTCGGCCGAGGACGCCACATGGCGCCGGCTGCGCGCATCGCTGGACGGGTTCCCCACCGTCATGCTCCGCTTTGTCGGCAAGGTCTACGGGCCCGGCGTCGTCGACGAGGCATGGGCGGAGTTCACGGCGTGGCGGGACGACGGGGGATTCGATCCCGACACGCCGCACATGCCGGTCTTCATGCCGTGGTTCTTCCACCAGTGGGCGCCGGACCCGGAAGACACCGGCGTCGGGGACACGTCGTTGTACGATCGCAGCCCCACCCACGTCCTGCTGGAGCGCAGGGGGCGACGGCTCGACGCGATCCTGAGGGACTACCTGGAGGCATGCCTCGCCTCTCCGTTCAGCTTCCACGAGATCGTGCGGACCGATCCCGGCCGCGGATTCCACACCCGTGACGTGTTCACGGGCGAGGAACATGATGTCCTCGAGCGCTCGGCGTCACGCACGCTGCAGCCCGGCGACACCTTCTTCGGGCAACTGGCCACGTCCCACGGCATCACCCTGCTGGAAGCCTGTTCCCCACATGCGCTTCCTCCGCGGGACAAGCTCCGGCTCATCGACCTGCGCGAGCGGATGGGCGGCGAGGGAGGTCATCTCACCCGCGAGGCGCTGAAGGAGTGGGACATCGAAGTGCGACTGGAATATCTGCGACGCACGGAGGCTCTACGGAACCCGCCGGCCCCGCAGCTTCAGAACACCGACGGAGAGACCATCGCGTTCCATCGATTGTCCTTCGACATTGCTTCGGCGCAGGGAGCGTTCGACGCGCTCAAGAGCCTCGCGCTCGATGACACGGACGACGACCTGCTGGAATCCGCCGACATCGATGCCGACGGACGCGTGCGCCGTGTGTCGTTCGCCTGGAAGCGAACCGGCAACGCCCTCCACCGGAGTTGGGACAATACCGTCCTCGGCCACATCGAGATCGACGGCGAGCGGCTGGTGGTGAGTGTCAATTCGGCGGAGCGCGCGGCGAGGGTGAGAGAGCTCGTGGAGTCCCGGTACCCGGCTGCTCGCCTCACGGGCACGGACGCGGAGACGGTCGAGGCGGCGATGGCGCGACGCTCCGAGGCCGGGGAGGACCCCTCCGAAAAGGCGGACACGTCGTCCCTCAGCGAGATCCCGGAGGTGCGGGAACGGATCCGGGAGATCATGGCGGAGCAGTATGCGGACTGGATCCACGAGCCGATCCCGGCCCTCGGCGGCCTGACACCGGTGGATGCGGTCAAGAAGGAGGGAGGGCGCGAGAAGGTCGAGGCCCTCGTCCGCCAGATCGAGCGCGATGGTCGGCGCATGGATCCGCCACTCGATGAAGCCGTCCCCCGGAGAATGCGCGAGCGGCTCGGGTTGGCCGAGTGACCGTGAATTCCGTCGTTCGCGCGAGGCGCATCATCACCTCCTCGGTTGCGCTGCTGGTGATCGGCTGCGGACCAGGTGCCGACGCCACGCCCGACGCCGACACACCACGCTCCGCCTCTCAGGGCACCGACGCCCCCGGCCTCTGGCAACTCTGGGATCAGACGCTGCGCCACGCTCGCTACGTCGACCTCACCCACACGCTCACCCCCGACATCCCCGTCTGGCACGGCTTCGCCCCATCCACCTTCGGCCTCGCGCTCAACCCCGAGACCGGCGAGCCCTATCTGTACGCCGCCGACGGATTCGAGGCGACGCGCTACGAGTTGGGCACGGACCAGTTCGGAACGCAGCTCGACCCACCCGCCCACTGGGCGCCCGAGTACCCCGCCATCGACGAGCTGCCGCCCACCTACGCCCTGCGGCCGCTGGCGGTGATCTCCATCGCGAACCAGGTGGCCAGCGAGCCAGGCTACCACCTCCAGGTCGCGGACATCGAACAGTGGGAAGCCCGGAACGGCCGTATCCCCGAGGGGTCGGTGGTGATGGTGCGCTCGGACTGGTCGAAGGACTGGCCCGATCCGGCGCTGGCGACGCAGACGGTGTTCCCCGGCGTGTCGCTGGCGGCGCTCCAGTTCCTGCACGAGCAGCGCCACATCCTGTTCCATGGCCACGAGCCCCTGGACACCGACACCACGCCGACCCTCGAGGGCGAGGACTGGCTCATGCACCACGGCTACGCTCAAGCCGAGGGCGTCACACACCTGGATCAGGTCCCCGAGACCGGGTGCCTGGTGACGATCGGCTACCCCAAGTTCAAAGGCGGCGTCGGGGGATTCGCGCGCTACGTGGCCATCTGCCCGTCGGAGTGGACCTCGGGCGTGGCGGTCGGCGAGGTACCGGAGGCCCCGCTACCGCGCAGCGAGCGGATCCTGCAGTGGGATTCGGTTCGGGGGATGCGGGTGCGCCGGTAGCGGCGCTAGTCACGGCTCGACCGCGCCCACCGCACCGGGCTTCTCGCCCGCGAAGCCGAAGGTGTTGAAGACGAACGCGGCGGCGGCCCCGCCCGCCAGCTCGGCGACCAGGTAGATCCACAGGTCGGCTGGCGCGGCCAGGCCCATCAGCACTACCCCGACGGCCACGGCGGGATTGAAGGCGGCCCCGGAGATCGAGCCCACCGCGAAGGCGCCCACCAGCACGGTGCCGCCGATGGCGAAGCCGTAGAACGAGTTGCCCTCGGTGCCCCGGGCGGTGGCCACGTTCAGCACCACGAAGACCAGCGCGAAGGTGAAGAGGAACTCGGCCAGGAGCGCGGGACCCACGGGGAGACCACCGGGCATCGGAGCCACGTCTCCCTTCAGGTACACCACGATGATCGCGGCCACCATACCCGCGACCACCTGCGCGATCCAGTAGCCCACCAGCTCGCGGGCGGTGGCCTTGCCGCGCAGGTACACGCCCAACGTGACGGCGGGATTGAGGTGGCCACCGGAAATGTGGCCCGTCGCGTACACACCGATCGCCAGCGCCATGCCGATCGCCACCGGCGCCAACGCCCCCGCACCCGGTTCCATCACCACCATCCCCACCGTCAGCACCAGCAGGAACGCTCCGATCGCCTCGGCCACGAGCTTGTTCGCCATGGGGTCCGCTCCTGTTGAAGGATTCGCGGACCAAGCTATGGGGCAGGGGGGATTCTGGACAGCGAGACGGGAGAAAGGACCCCGGTGACTATCCGGCCAGCGGATTCCTCCAGCGCAGCCCCGAGAAGCGGGTGAAGTCGGCGTCGGTGGAGTGCAGCTCGGCCTGGTGCTCGATGGCGAGGGCGGCGAGGTGCGCGTCCGTGGTGAGATTCCCGGCGGTGCCGAGACGGCGCAGGAGGTCGAAGAGGATGACCGAATGGCGCTCGCCGGGATAGAGTGGGGACACCTGAGGCTGCCTGAGCCACGCCTCGACATGACCGCACGCCGTCGCGGCTGGCAATGGATGCGCAGCGATGCGAGGATGCGTCGTGATCCGGATGAAGCCGAGGGCCACCACCCAGGGAAGCCCCACGGGCGCCGGATCGGCCAACAGCCGCTCCCACCACGCGCGAGCCGGCGCGTGGACCGGGGAGTCCGCGTTGTAGGCGTGGATGAGGAGGTTGACGTCCGGAACGATCACGAGTCGAGTTTCCGCGCCACCTCTTCGGCCTCGAGCTCGTCGACCAGTTGGTTCAACCGATCGAGATCGGTGCCCGGGCGAAAGCCGAACTGGTGCGGTTCGACTGTGAAGGCCGCCGGTGTAGCGGGCTTGTCGGTCATCCCGAGGCCGAGACGGAGCGCGCGGTTCACGACGGCCTTCATGCCCTCGCCGGAGCGCTTCATCTCCGACTCCAACCGCTTCGCCACATCCGGGTCCAGTGTAAGGGTGGTACGCATGTCCGCATCATGATGCTCACAGTTGATGATGTCAAGATGATCTCCCGCCACGCGGCGCCCCCAACTCCCGAATCCGCTGAAGGCGTGCAGGCGTCCACAAACTGCACCGTCCACCTGGGCGAGCCCATGGGTGAATGCGCCGAGTGCCGGCTGGCTGAAGACCCCTACTCCGCCCCCAGCACCCTGGCCGGATCCAACCTCGTGGCGGCGCGCGCCGGCACGAGGATGGCGGCTGCGGATACGGCGACGACCACCACCGCGATCACCACGTACACGAGCGGATCGGTGGCGCTGACGCGGTACAGGAGTCCCTGGATCAGGCGGGTCAGGAAGAGGGCGGCACCGGTGCCCACCGCGAGACCCACGAGCACGGGCAGGACCATGGAGCGGACCTGGCTCTGGAGAATGGAATCCCCCGACGCGCCCAGGGCCATGCGCACGGCGATGTCCCGCCGCTGGCGGCTGATGGCGTAGGCGACCACGCCGGCGATCCCCACCACCGACAGGACGAGCGCGAGCGCGCCGAACGCGGACAGGAGGACGGCGCCCATGCGCTGCGGCATGAGCACCCCCGCCACCATGTCGTCCATGGTCCTGGCGTAGTACGCGGATACGTCACGGTCCAGAGATCCCAGGACCGAGCGCATGGTGCCCAGCGCGGCGTCCGGTGAGGCCGAGCGCGTGACCACCGTCAGGAACCTGGACGCCGCCATGGAGGGCATCTGCGCCAGGGGCGCGTACATGTAGTTCGTGACCTCGTCGTCGAGCCCGTTCCAGGTCGTGTTGCCGAGCTCGCCCACCACCCGGAACTCGGTGCCGCTCACCGTGACGAGACCGCCCACGGCCCCACCGGACGGCCAGTAGCGCTCGGCCATCCCCCGACTCACGAGAGCCACGCGCTCGCCGCCCTGAGCGTCGCCGTCATTGAAGTCACGACCTTCCAGAAGCGGCACACCGACGGTCTCGGAGAATCCCGGAGTGGTGACGACCAGGTCCAGCCGGAGCTCCTCGTCGGGCGCCGGCTGATAGCCGTTCACGTCGAAGAAGAGCCCCAGGGCGCCGCCGTCCTGCAGCGGCACCCGGGTCGCAGTGGTCACCGACTCCACGCCCGGTGCCGCCCGGAGGCGATCCTCGAAGGTGCGCACGAAGCTCCAGGCATCCTCCGTCTGGTATCCCACGAGATCCAGATTGTAGCGCAGCGCGGCCACGCCTTCGGGGCGGAAGCCGAGGTCCGTGGCCAGGCCGGCCCGCAGCGTCCGCACGAAGAGCCCCGACCCGATCAGGAGCACCAGGCTGAGCGCGATCTGCACCGCCACCAGCGCCTTGCGGGCCCGGGTGGAGCGGTGATCGTCGCGCGTGCTCCGCCCGCTCGTGAGGGCCTGCGACAGATCCGTGCGGCTGCCCTGAAGCGCCGGCGCGAGGCCGAACAGCACCGCGGTGCCCAGGGTCACGAGGCCGGTCAGGAGGAGCGCGCCCCCGTCGAGGCCGAGATCCAGCGAGGCGATAGGGACCCCGCCCGGCAGATCGAAGCGGCTGAGCACGCGCATGAGGGCGTCGGCCACGACCAGGCCCGCGAGGCCTCCCAGGGCGGCGAGCACCACGCTCTCGGTGGCGAGCTGCCGCACGATGCGGCCACGATCAGCGCCCATGGCCCGGCGCACGCCCACGTCGCGCCGACGACCCGAGGCCCGGGCCAGGAGCAGGTTCGCCAGGTTGGCGCAGCACAGCAGGAGCGCGAGTCCCACGGTGCCGCCCAGCAGGAGCACGAAGGTACGGAGGTCGGCCTCGCGCTCGGGCGGCAGGATGTAGCCCTTCAGCGGGTCCAGGGTCACGGAGCGGGGACCGCGCGCGTCCGGGTCCTCGTCCTGCATCTGCGTCGACAGTGCCAGCAGCTCCGCCCGGGCGGCCTCGGGCGACGTCCCGGGAGCCAGGCGAGCCACCAGCAGGTCGATCCAGCGACTGCCGCGCACCTCGAAGCGGTCCGTGAAGTCCTCGTCGCCACCCGTCAGGTACGGGCGCGATTGCATCGGGACCCACAGCTCCGGATGCAGGTTGATGCGGAGGCCGTCGAAGTCGGCGGGCGCGACGCCCACGACCTGGAAGGCCCGGCCGTTGAGCCGGATCGTCGAGCCCACCACCCCGGGATCGGCGGCGAAGTGCGTACGCCAGAGCTCGTGGGACAGCACCGCCACCGGTGCGCCTCCGCCGAACTCGTCGTCTGCGGGCGAGAGCAGGCGTCCCTCGGCCGGCACCAGGCCCAGCAGATCGAAGAAGTTGCCCGTGACCGTCTGGACCGTGAGGAGCTGGGCGCCCTGATCCTCGCTCCCCAGCGACGCGCTGATGAGCGCCGTGGCGGCCAGGTCCCGGATCCCGTCGGTGCGGTCGCGGTAGTCGAGGAAGTCCGGATAGGAGCTCGAGCAGCGGGGGGTCCCGTTGCGGCACGTGGTGTAGACAGCGGCCAACTCGCCCACGTCCCGAACGGCCGGCGCGGCGAGGAGCGCCTCTCGCGCCACGCTGAAGATCGCCGTGCTGGCCCCGATCCCCAGTGCCAGCGTGGTCACCGCCACCAGCGTGAACAGAGGCTCCCGCCGATACGACCGGAGGGCAATCCTGAGATCCTGCGCCATCGATCCCACCCACTCGCGGAACGCCGTCGTCCACCTCGTCATCCTCGCCTCCCTCATCATGCGTCTGCGTATTTCATCGGGATCCCCGAACGCACGCACCGCCTCGCGCCGCGCGGATGCCGGATCGAGGCCCGACGCCTCGAACTCCTTCGCCCGCATCTCGAGATAGAATCGGATCTCCTCGCGCACTTCGTCGGAGACGTCCGGCTCTTCGAGTCGCGTCCACAGGCTCATGCGCGGGTCAGCGCCCGTCGTCGGCCAGCACCGCCTGCACCGCGCCCGACAACTCGTTGAAGCGCGCCGACTGCGTGGCCAGGTGCGCGGTCCCGGCCTCGGTCATGCGGTAGAACTTCGCCCGCCGGCCCGTGTCGGTCCGGTCCCATTCGGACACCAGCAGTCCCTGCCGCTTGAGTCGGTGGAGCGCCGGGTAGAGCACCCCTTCCTCGACGTCCAGCACCCCATCCGACGTGTCCCGGATCTCGCGGCCGATGGCGTATCCGTGCTTGGGTCCGGCCCGCAGGGTGCGGAGGATCAACAGGTCCAGGGTGCCGCTGAAGAGATCGCTACCGCCCATGAGTCACCTCGCTTGCGGCGAGCAGCGCTCCCGCTCACCCCTAGTTCGACTATGCTTGGTTCGAACCAGTATAACGGGGGATCCCTATCCGGGCTAGGGGTGGGGGTGCTACGAGCCCGGCAGGATCCGGAAGCCCTCCAACCGAGCCGCCAGTGCGAGCCGCTCATCGAACGTGACGAAGGCCGCCCCCGTGAGGCCTGGACTCCAGACGCGGGCGGCCGCCAGCTGCAGCGCGTCGGCGGCCTTGAGAGGATGGACGCGAAGGAGCCGCTTGGCGTGATCCCGCACCTCCTCGGAGGGCAGGATCTCGAGCCAGGACTCGCGGAGCCGAGCGAGCAGGTCGAGGACCTGCCCCTCCTCCTGCGGGGTCAGCCGCTCCTCCCGCCGGAGACGGGCTGCGGCTGATGCGCATTCGACGGGCGTCCCCCACCATGCGACGATCTCCGGGTCCTCCGAGAGCAGGGCGGAGACGCTCGCGGTCAGCTCCTGTTCCAGGAGCAAGGGGACGAGCGCCGACGTATCCCAGAACCTCACCAGCCCTCCGCGCGCTCTTCGAGGACCGCCGCCAGACTGCGGCCCTCGGGATCGGCGGGGCGGGAGCCACTCAGGGAGCCGGGATCCAGCCGCCGAACCGGCCGTCGGATCAACCCCGCCCGGGCCAACTCCTCCGTGTGGCCCGTGAGGGCGTCCGCCCCCTCCAGCGGACCCAAGCGGGCGACCGGCGTGCCGCGATCGGTCACGACCACCCCTTCACCCGCCTTCGCCTTTCGCAGGTACTCGCTCAAGTGAGCCTTGAGCGTGGCGACGGAGACCCGCGCTTCCGACATCACACCTCCATGGTCATGATCATATAACCATATTAGTCACATATCCTCCATCAAGCCAGAGAGAGGGTGAGTAAACACCCCGATCCCTCACGTCGTCTCAGTTCACGTGAACTCCCTCCTCCGTGACCTGTCGCACGGCATCCGCGTCCTGCGGAAGACTCCGGTCTTCTCGGTGGTGGCGATCGTGACTCTGGCGCTGGGGGTCGGCGCCAACGCCGCGATCTTCTCGCTGGCCCGCACCCTGTTGGTCCGGCCCGTCGAGGGCGTTCGGGCCGAGGGCGTATTCCACGTGACCGCCCGGCGCGCCGATGGCACCACGGACGGCATCTTCTCCTACCAGGACTACATGCGCCTCCGGGCGAGGAGCGCGTCCGCGGAACTCGCGGCGCACTACTCGTCGGCGCCCCTGACCGACGACTCGGACGCCGGCCGTGAAGTGGCCGGTGCGGCCGTGTCGTCGAACTTCTTTCGGGTGCTGGGCGTGGAGCCCGCGCGCGGGCGGTTGTTCACGTCTGAGGAGGAAGGTCTCCGGGGCGGCGCGCCCGTGGCCGTGATCAGCGATGCCTTCTGGCGGGAGCGCTTCGGAGGAGCACCGGATGCCGTCGGAGCGGAGATCCGCCTCAACGGGGTCGTGTTCACGGTGGTCGGCATCGCGCCCCCGTACTTTCACGGCGTCCGGACCACCTGGCGCAACGACGTGTGGGTGCCGCTCTCCATGCTGGGCACGGCCTATCGCTGGTGTGATCCTTTCGAGCCCGGATGCGACACGCTGGGCCTGGTGGGGCGACTGCACGGCGGCGCCACCCTCGAGCAGGCGCGCGCAGAGCTGGCGAGTCTGTCCCCTTCCCTGACCCCGGAAGACGGTGACGATGCCCCCCGGACGTTGGAGCTGACAACTCTCGGGGGATTGATGCCCGGCGCGGGCCGAGAGGGCTGGCGCAACAATCTCGTCCTCCTCTTCCTCGCAGGTGGGCTTCTTCTCGGCGTGGCGTGCGCCAACCTGGCCGGCGCGCTTCTGTCGTCGGGGCTCGCCCGCCGTGGGGAGTTGGCCGTGCGCCTGTCGCTGGGCGCCAGCGCCAGCCGCATTCGACGGCAGCTCCTCACCGAGAGCCTCATGCTCGCCCTGGCCGGTGCGGGACCCGGAATTCTCGTGGCCGATCGGATCCAGCGCCTCCTGGCCGCCATGTACGCGGTGGACTCCGAGGGATACGCCATGCCGCTGGACCTGCGCCTGGATCCCACGGTCATCGGATTCGCGGTGGTCCTGGCCCTGGCTACCGGCATGGTCTTCGGACTGGCGCCGGCCTGGCGCGCCGGCCGCGCCGACCTGAGCCGCACCCTGCACGAGTCCGGCACGCGCTCCACGCGCCGCCCACCTCTCGTCGGTGCCCTGGCGGCGATCCAGGTCGGGCTCACCCTGGCGGCGCTGGTCGGTGGGGGATTGCTGGCCCGCAGCGCAGCCGGGATCGGGGCGGGTGCCGGCTTCGATCCCTCGCGCGTGGCGCTCTTCCGCGTACGTCCGCGGCTGATCGGCTACAGCGCGTCGCGCGCCCGGGCCTACACCGCCGAGGTGCTCCGCCAGCTCGAGGCCACACCCGGCGTGCGTTCTGTCACGTTGGCCGACGGGGTCGGGTTCGTGTGGGGAGACGGCTCTCCCACGCCGACGTGGTCATCGGACGCGCCACCCGACGACCCCGAGGCCGCCCTCCGCGTGGGTCACAAGGAGGTCGCGCCCCGTTTCTTCGAAACCCTGGACGTGCAGGTCGCCGGACGCGAGTTCGGATCCGGAGACGAGCCCACCTCGGAGCCCGTGGCCGTAGTGGACCGGACCCTGGCCCGGCAGCTCTGGCCCGACGGCGCCGTCCTGGGCCGCAGCGTGGTGGTGGACGGCCGGACGCGTCGCGTGGTGGGAGTCGTGGAAGACATGCACTTCCACAGCGCCACCGAGCCCGCTCGACCCCACGTGTGGACCCCCTACGCACAGGACACCACCCAGGTCGATGCCCGCTTCGCCGTTCGGGTAGAGGGCGATCCCACGACTCGCATGCCCGAGCTACTTCAGGTCGTGCGCGGCGTGGATCCAGCGGTGCCTGTCACGGAGACGCTGGCCCTGGGCGCCCAGGTGCGCGCCGCGTTCCGGTCCGTTCGCGTCATCGCGCTGGCGGTGGCGTACTCGGCGCTGCTGGCCGTGGTCCTGGCCGGGATCGGCCTCTACGGCATGGTCACGTTCACCGTGGCCAGCCAGCGGCGCGCTCTCGCCGTGCGCAAAGCCCTGGGGGCTGCCGCCCCGGACATCATCGGCGCGCTGGCTCGGGACATCGGCACGATCCTGCTGGCCGGCACAGGGGTCGGCATCGTCCTGGCCCTGGCACTGGCCCGCACGCTGGCGCACCTGGCCTACGGCGTGGCGCCCTGGGATCCCGTCACCCTGGCCCTGGCCGTCACGACGCTGCTGGCGGTGGCGCTCGCGGCCTTCGCCTGGCCCACGCGCAGAGCGCTGGAGGTGGAGCCCCGGGAGGCGTTGGCGGAATGAGGGGGCTTCGAGGCCTGGTCCGCTCAGCCCCCGGACCCGCGCCGACCCCTACTCGCTCTTGAGCACCGTCATGGGATCCACCCGCGCGGCGCGGCGGGCCGGGACGTAGCCCGCCAGCAATCCCACGAAACCCACCACCAGGGTCACCAGCAGATAGGTGAGGGGATCCAGGGTCGGCAGGTCGTACAGGAAGCTCTCGAGCACGCGGGAGCCCGCCAGAGCGATGATCAAGCCGAGCACCAGGCCCCCGCCGCAGAGCCTCAGCCCCGAGCCCAGCGTGGCCCCTACCACCTCGCCACGGCGCGCCCCCAGCGCCATGCGTAGCGCTACCTCGCGCGTGCGCTGGGACGCCGAGAACGCCACCACGCCGTAGACGCCCAGCAGGGCCAGGATCGTCGCCAGACCCGCCAGTCCCACCACGAAGAGGGTGCGGAACCGGGGAAGCGCCACCGACCGGGCGATGTGCTCATCCAGGACCATCTGCCACCGCACCGGCGTGGTGGGAGACAGATCGGTCACGATGTCCCGGGCTCTGGCCAGGGCGGCGGCGGGATCCGCGGAGCGGAGCACCCACTGGGATACCTCCCGGCGGCTTTGCGCGGTCGGCACGTACACCTTGGGCTCCGGCGGTTCTTCGAGGGACTGGTGGCGGACGTTGCCCACGACACCGACCACGGTCGCCCACTCGTCCTTGTTGTGGCGGACGCGGCGGCCGATGGCGGACTGGCCGGGCCAGTAGGCGTCGGCCAGCGCCTGGTTCACCACCGCCACCCTGGGTGCGCCCGCCAGATCCTGCTCCTCCAGGCCGCGGCCTCGAAGAACGGGAATCCCCATGACCTCGAGGTAGTCGGGATAGGCCGCGGTGATGAGGACGTCGACGTCTTCACTCACCACGCCGTCCGCGCCCTCGATGTCGTACGAGGTGTAGGACCATGCGCCCGAGAGGGGGACTTCGCTGCTGCCGGTGACCTGGACGCCGGGCAGGGCGCGCAGCCGTTCCCGCAACTCGTCGGCGAAGGCCTTGCGAGCCGCCGTCTGCGCCTCGTCCGTCTCGTACAGGGACACGTCGGTAGAGACCGACATGACGGCGAGCCCCTGGGTGGGGAATCCCCGATCCTCGGTCCACAGGTTCATGTAGCTGCGGCCCAGGAGTCCCGCCCCCACCAGGAGCGAGAAGGCCAGCGCCACCTCGGCCACCACCAGGATCGAGCGCGCCCGTCCGCCGCCGCTGCCGGCCACGGACCGAGAGCCCTCGGCCATGGCGCGTCCGGGATCGACCCTCGACGCCCGCAGCGCGGGCAGGATTCCCACTGCCACCGCCGTCGCCGTGGTCACCAGGATCCCGAACAGGAGCACGGCCGGATCCATGGTCACGTGATCGGCCCGCGGAAGCGACGGCGGCAGCGCAGCCACCAGCGCCGGCAGGGCGACGCCCGCCAGGACGAGCCCCGTCAGCCCACCCAGGAGCGCGAGGCCCGCGCTCTCGAGCAGGAGTGCCCGGACCAGTCGGCCGCGCTCGGCACCCAGGGCCGCGCGCACGGCGAGCTCACGCCGGCGCCCGAGGCTCGTGACGCTCAGCATGTTGGCGATGTTCACGCAGGCGATGGCCAGGACGAAGCCCACCGCCCCCAACAGGAACCACAACGTCGTGCGCACGGCGCCCACCTCGGAGTCCAGCAGGCCTTCGACGTTGGCCCCGTAGTCCTTCTGCGCGTCGGGGTACGACGCGGACAGGCGGTCCTGGAGCGCCTCCAGATCAGCCTCCAGTGAGGCGACGGTAGCGCCCGGCTTCAGCCGGCCGATGGCGGTGAAGGACTGGTTGTCGCGCACGTCGGTCTTCCGGTCTTCGGGCAAGGAGGTCCAGATCTCGACGTTCTCGTGTCTCGGCACCGCGAAGCTCGCCGGCATGACACCGATGACCGTGGTCTGCTCGCCGTCCAGGTCGAGGGTCGTGCCGAGCACCTCCGCCTCGCCCCCCAGGCGCTCCTGCCAGAAACCGTGACTCAGCACCGCGACGCCCGGCGCTCCCGGCTGGTCGTCGTCCGCGACCAGGGTTCGCCCCAGCGCCGCCGGCACCTCCAGGGCGTCGAATACCCCGTGCGTGAGGATCAACGCCTCCACCGTCTCCGCCCGCTCCGGACCCTGCCAGGTGCGCGTGTCCTGCGCTACGATCCCCACGGACTCGAAGCCCGTGGTCGCCGCCTGCCAATCGTTGAAAGTCGGCACCGACAGCGGCATCCGCTCAGCGAAGCTGCGGAACATCTTGCTGGGGTGACCCATCCACTCCGGATGGGTCTGCCAGGCCGCCACCAGCCGGTCGGGCTCGGGAAAGTCCAGAGGCCGCAGCAGGACCCCGTTCACCACGCTGAACACCGCCGTGGTCACCCCCACCGCCACGGCCACCGTGGCCGACACGGCGAGGCTCACCGCCGGCCGGTGGCGCACGCTCCGGAGCACGCCCCGCAGGTCGGATCCCCATCCTCCGCTCATGGTCGCTCCTCCTCCCCCCGTTTCCACATGTGCCACCCGTCGTAGCTCGAACGGCCGAATCCACAGGGTCTGACGCCACATCCAGGCATCGGCGGCGAGCCGTCCAGTCTCGCGTCGCCGCTGGGCGTAGCGCTCGCGCAGATCACCCTCCACCGCCTCCAGGAGCTCGGCCGGAACCAGCCGCCGGAGCAGCCACACCGCAAGGCGGGGCGGATGCGGTGGACCCGTCACGATCCGTCGCGCGCCACCGAACCCGCGGCGTCCTCCAGATCCCCCTCCAGCCCGTCCCACATGGACAGGAGCCGCCGACGCGACTCGTCCAACGCCGCCATCCCCTCCGGCTCCACCGAGAAGTAGCGCCGCGCCCTCCCCCCGCGCTCGTCGGTGGGCTCCCCCATCCACGAGCGCACCATCCCCTTCTTCTCCAGGCGGGTCAGGGTGATGTAGATGGCGCTGATGGAGGCTTCCCGGTCCGCCGTCTGATCGAGCTCCTCCTGAATGCGCGCGCCGTAGGCGTCCTCGCCCAGCCGCATGACGGCGAGCAGCGCCATCTGCTCGAACTCCCCCAGGTGATCGGTCTTGGCCACCGATGTCTCCGTGGTTTCACAATGTTAAGGTTAACAATGTGAAACATGCGGGCGGAGGACGGGGCGGTCAAGCAGGGGGGATTGGCGTCACTGGTCGGACTCGAGCGCCCGAGCGGCCGCGACGATCCCCTGCGCCCATGCCGGGACGTCGTCAGTCAGGTGGATGATCCGGTCCCGCTCCAGGTGGAGGAGCAGTCTCGGCTCGACGACGCCCCGCTTGCCGACCGGCGCGCTGTTGTCGTACACCTTCAGCGCAGCCAACTGGGGGATCAGGCGGATAAGGTTCTGGTGGCTGCTGCTGTATCGCTCCCGGATCTTCCGTTCCGGAATGTCGTGGCCGCCCCGCTCCACCCGCTCCTTGACGCGCTGGATGTGGAGCTCGGCGCTCTCGAGACCGACGTACCACATATGAACATCGAGTGCGGCCGCCGCTGCTTCGCGGAGCGTTCGTGAGACCGTCCGTCCACCCAGCGTGGTCTCGAATGCGAATGTCCCACCGTCCTCGATGGTGGCCTTCAGAAAGTCGATCTCCTTCCTCCAGGCCTTGATGTTGGCCTCGGCCACCGACAGGCGCGGCTGAATCGCACGCAGCTGACGTGCGACCTCATCCGGGTTGTAGTAGTCGGCGCCGGACTCGCGGAGCATGGACCCGAGCACAGAGCTCTTCCCCGCTCCATTCGTTCCGGCGAGAACGTAGATCGTCCCCCGACTCCGGCCGCTCACGGTATCCTACGGTCGGGACGCGGCTGGCTCATCTTTCTCGATTCTCACCCGCGGCTGCGTGTTGAAGGCACGCTGTGCCGCCTCAAGGAACGCCGGCTTCTGCATCCGGGCATACAGCTCATCCAGCTCGTCGTCCAGGATCGCAAGCGCCGCACGCTGGGCCAGGGTCAGGTCCGAATCTCGCGTGGATTCACCCCTCTGTCCCGAGCGCAACATGCCCAGCAGGTGATTGAAGCCGAGCAGCGCCCCCAGGACTGTCTCGGTCCGGCCGGATACGATCATTTCACGCGGCGTCCGGTCACCCAACGCCCCCATCGGCGCGTCGAGCCACTCCAAAGCGCGCTCCTCCCCCACGCTGCGCACTACCTCATCGATGAGCTCCTGCAGTCGCTCGAGGCGGTCACGATACGTCGCCGTCGGCGTCGCGCCTTCGCGCCAGCGGTAGAGCGTCGCCGAATCCGCACGTAGCGACGTGGCAATTTCGTCGAAGGTCAGCCGGAACACGCGGCGAGCGGCGTCGATCCCGGGCAATTTCGTGTTCGTGCTCATCGGTACCTCCTGACATCGGGATGCACCTTCAAGATACCAGGAGCACATTGCAATTGCAAGATGGCGACCGAGCTAGCCAGCTTGGGGGCAGCTAGAGCAGCGCGGGACAAACAACGGCGAAGCCCGAGTAGCAAGCAGAAGCGAGATCTGGCTACGCCGAGGGTGGGGCACACTCCACAGCATCGAGCCCTTCGCGGAGCCGGAAGACGTCGCTCACGTGATCCACTCGGCCAGATCCACCACTCTCCACCCGTCGTTCGGTCTGCACCAGAATCAGCGAGCCACCACCGGAATAGCCCTTTGGGGCCTCGTCGGCGGCGCGATGCAGGTAGGCGGTCCATCTCCAGCTCAGCGCGAGGAACGGCCCCCAGCGCATGGGTGCGCGGAAGTCGAAGATGTGCCCGCCAGCGCGCAGATCCCGTGCCTGCCACTCCTCCGGCGTGACGACCGTGACCCCGGCGAGGGGGGCGTCGAGGACCGCCTGGGGTAGGTTCGCCGACAGGAGGAACCTCGGCACCTCCTCCACGCCGTGCGACGACGTCGCGATCCCCTGCAGGGACTGGGCGCCCGGTATGGCCGGCCACGGATAGGCTCCTCCGGCGAAGATCGAATCCACCAGCGGTACCAGCACCGCCACCACCGACTGGGGATCCACCACTTCGCCCTCACCCATCCGGCGGCGGATCTCCCAACGGGCACTGCGCACCCGCGCCTCGTCGCCAGAGAGAACGTCGGCCCGGAGCTCGTCGGCGGTTCGCGCGGGGATCGCATCCGCCGCGCGCAGGATCTCTTCCAGGACCACCCGCGCCGAATCGTCGGCTGGTGGCCATCCTGCGACCAACTCCGCCATCGGATCTCGGCCGGTGCGGGCGGCGTAGAGACGTAAGGCACGGAGGATCTGCCTTCGGTCTCGACCACCACCGTTCCACCAGCTCCGCCACGCCGTCCAGTCCGCTCCGGCCGGAGGCACCGCCGGCGCTCCCTTCCGCGCGACCCCGCGACCGTAACGAATCGCTTCGGCCACCAACGTCGCTCCCTCCTCCTGGCGCACGACCAGAGAATCGAACCAGCGAGCGGGATTCCAGGCGAATCGGCCCACGAGCGCCGCGTCGCGCAGTCGAGGCTCGGAGGAGGCTGCGCCGCGCTCGATCATCAAACGGCACGCGGCGGGCTCGCATCCCCAGCGGGTGGAGTCGGGCTCCGCGATCGGTCCCGAACGCAGGAGCGTGCCGGCCAGCTCGAGGTAGTCGTAGCGGGCAGGGGCGCCCAGGCGCCACAGACGCCCGGGGTCCTCCAGATAGGGGAGCACCCGCTCCGCGTCGGCCACGGTGAGCCGCCGCGAGTACGGAATGTGCCCCCGTGCCGTCCTCAACAGGGTCAGGGTATCCTCCCTGGCCAGAGCGAAGACGCGTGCGAGGGAGTCCATCTGGTCAGCCGTGCGCGTCCCACTCGTATCGTAGCGCCGCAGCAGACTCTGCAACTCGGCGATCTCGTCGGGGTCCCGGCTGACACGCCAGCGCTCGACCAGGGAGTCGGCAAGCACGGGGTCACCGGCTCGCAGACGCCGCTGAAGGTCGGTGGTTGGGAGCATGAGCATGCCGGTGCTGGCCCGGGCGCGGGCCGCCCGCATCGAGTCCTGGAGTGCCTCTAAGCTCGCCGAGTCATAGCGCGTCCAGGTGCGCACCCGCTCCATCCGAACCCCCGACGTGAGCGGACCGCTCACCGAGTCGCGCAGCACGGCGCGGCCCTCCCAACGCGCCGTGTCCGCTCCGCCCACGCGAAGCATGGTCTCCGGCTCCACGAGAGCGATGCCGCGGGTGCGTCCTGCGAGGGTGCGGTCGACCGGCCGCACACTCTTCAGGAGCACGTCGAGGTCAGTCGCCTCGTACTGAACCTCCTCGACCATCCGGATCCGAAGCGCGCGTCCCCCGCCGGTCATGGTGTCGCCCAGAACCTCGAAGCGACGCACCGACCGATACGATTCGCTCAGCCCTTCACCCGGCTCCGCGACGAAGGCCAGGGTATCGATCCACCGCTCTCCTGCGGCCAGGTCTTCGCGGGGGAGTGGCACCCACAGCTCGCGGAACCGGCTCGACGGCAGGCGCAGCGCGACCGCCCGCAACTCAGGCCGTCCTTGCAGCCGCCACACGCCGTTGCGGCGACGATCCGCGGCGTCGTCCCACCTCGTGGAGGACAGGGCCGGAAGTCGCATCTGCACGGAGCGGATACGACCGCTCTCGTCGAAGTACGCCTCGGCATCGACCAGGCCGGCCGTCACGGTCCAGACCGGATCCCGGAGCATCGGCGACCGGATCTCGCGAGCGTGGAACGCCTCGACTCTCTCCGTGGTGGGCACGAACTCGGGCGGTGCGTCCTCGTGGATCCAGCGCTCCTCGGTGACGCGGCGGATGACCTGGACGGCGGTGGTGTCGGCGGGGACTTGGGCGTCGGCGTGCGCCGGAACGACGACCCCCAGAGCGAGGGCGGTCAGCGTTACGCGGGGCAAGCAGCGGCACACGGACATGCGCCTAAGATGGGATTTCTGATCCCCGTTCAGCAAGCCATCAACAGGCGCTGACGACATCCTGGGCAGCACTTCAGGGTCGCGAACCTCCTGCATACCTGCGTGCACTCATCCGTTGCGCCCCATCGGTGGACCGCCCTCCACGAATCGGCCAGGTTCTTCAGGGACGCGTTCAACCCTACCTCGTGGTCCTCTGGCCGAATCCCCTCGGGTACGTCTTCAGCCTCGACCGTGACGAGCGTGCCGCCCTTGGTGGACTCAAACGTCCACCTCATACGCATGATGCCTGAGAACGCGGGGTCCTCGCTGTCGAAGGTCACCTCCTGCTCGATCTTTCGTGCGTCTTCGAGCTTCGTCAGGCGCACCGCTACGTCATCGGAGTCCTCTGAGCTCTTGCCTCGTCCCAGGTGCCGTTTCGCATAGGTGAGCCGCATGTGATAGGAGCCGCCTTCACGGAAATCGAAGTGCAGCATCTCGCCCGTCATGTCGCTCGGGGGAATCCACTCCTCCATCGCACCCGGCTCCGCGAAAGCCCGATACACGGCCTCCGGCGTCGCCGAGATCAGTCGAGACGCTGAATCGACTCTTGGACTCATGGTTCTTCCGGTGTGTGATGCGGCTGGGCAGCGAACCCGCCACCTCCAGCTTCGTAGCCATGATCATGCTCCTCTCTTCGGGCACCGATCAAGATGGGATCTTGGGTCCCCGTGTAGCATGTCTAGGCTGTGACGGCTGGCGCGGTAGCCTTCCGCAGGGGCGTCAGGCGGCTGGAGACGCGGATCGGAGGATGAATCTCGCGAACGGAGCGAAGTCCTCGTCGAGCTGGGCCGACTTCAGGGTCGCGAAGTACTCATCGCGCTGGTCCACCCGGATGGTGAGCCACGGAAGCCCTCCCCCCAGGAACGCCGTGTTCATGAGAAACCGTGCGGTCCTGCCGTTTCCGTCCGGGACCGGATACGCCCACACGAACCAGAGGTGCACCAGGATACCGCGTAGCATTCCCTGATCGTACCCGATCTCCGCGAGCTCCTTGAAAGATCAGGTCCAGCATCGCCGGCACCTTGGTCACGCCCGGTGGAACATAGAGGGTGTCCCGGATGAACACGGGTCCTGCTCGCCAGCCGCGGAGATCCTCGATTGGAATGATCCCGGCCTCGACGGAGGGCTTGAAGAGGTCCGTGTAGAGATCGAGGGCCAGCCCGCTGGTGAGGGGCACCTCTCCGTCGGCGTCACTGATTCGGCGAAGCAGCGTGTCGAACGCGAGCCCGTAGCCGAGTACTGCGAGTCTCGAGCGGACGTCCTCGATGTCCCGTCGATCGTCAGCACCGCCCCCCAGCAGGATGGACACGTCGTCCAGGCTCAGCCGGTACCCTTCGATGGACGAGGAGTGATAGGCGTCATACACCTTGGCCTGAGCGGCGTCCTCCAGCAGTTCCGCGAGCTTGATGTATTGTGCCGGGCGACCCATCTCGTCGATGCGCTGTCGCAACCGCCTCCCGGGACCGTCGGAACGCCACCCGGAGTCTGATCCAACCAGGGCTGGTGGCTCGTTCCGGTCGAGACGACGACCTGGGGGACCACGAGCCCCCTCCCGACATCGGTCCGATCCCTTCCGATCCGTACCGACTGCTCCTCTGCCAGCACGCCTTCGATCATATCGGCCAGGCGCTCGTTGCCCACGTCGCGAGCGATATGCTCCAAGCGCTTGAGAACCACCGGGCGTGGGCGTCGTCGATAGGCCGCGACCAGGGCCGGCCGCGCGAGTGTCAGGGACCTCATCCAGATCGCCACGTCCTCGATTCCGCCGTCCCGGAGGAACTGCAGGGGTAGCGTGAGGAGCACCGTCTCCGGCGAGTCCACCGGAATGCTCGCCTCGCCCACATCGACCCATTCGCTACCGGACACGTCTCCGCTCTCGACCCTGATGGACACGCCCGGGAGGATTTCCTCGCGCCAACGTGTCTTGCCCGTCTGTCGGATACGGATCTCAGGGCCGGGGTCGGTCCTCCCGAGAAGCAGGCGGACAGCCGAGTCGCGCTCGACCACGGCGGGCGCGTACGCGGAGGTGATGTGCTCAACGATAGGCCACAGGAGCGAGCGGACGACCGTGTCTCGGTCATCTCCCGGCGAGCGTACCACGATCACTCCGCCGGGAATGTAGATCGTCAGATCGAGCCGGCGAAGAGTCTGCAGGACATCTTTCGGGATGTCGCTTTCAAGGAACACCGGAACCGCTTCGGCGTGCGCTTCCAGCCAAGCAAGTGCGCCCTGTCGATCGACCATGGCCAGCTCTCCTCATGCATACCTGGCCTCGAACCGTATGCATACGTAAGCGCGAACTACTTGCATACATTAGCGCGATAAAGGCGCATACACAAGTGCGATGGGCGCAAGAGAGCAAGTAGGGACATCGTGATTCCACCAACCGAGGTCCCACGCGCGTTCGGGAACTCGAATACCTCGCAGAAGGCCTCTCGGGTCCCGCCCTTGACTAATCCGATCATCGGAACATAGCTTCCGGCGACACTATTCCGACGATCGGAAGTTCTCGAGCCAGACCCCCTGCCCGAACCGACCCATGTCCGACGACGAGATTCCCCTGACGCCCCTTACCATGGCCCTCCTCCTGGCACTGGCCGGAGGCGATAGCCACGGTTACGCCCTCATGCAGGAGGTGGAGCGTCAGACCGACGGGCGCCTCAAGCCGGGAACGGGCAGCCTCTATGCGGCCCTGCAGCGGCTCATGGACGACGGGATGATCGAGGAGTCGCCGGACCGAC
Organism: uncultured Gemmatimonadales bacterium; assembly: GCA_963809895.1. Taxonomy (GTDB): domain Bacteria; phylum Gemmatimonadota; class Gemmatimonadetes; order Longimicrobiales; family Gaopeijiaceae; genus Gaopeijia. Next base: position 1,876,106 of record CAWELD010000003.1, read on the forward strand.
CGGGTCCGGGCGAGGACCGGCGCCGCAAGTACTTCCGGATCACCGCCGCGGGCTGGGCCATGGCTCGCCGGGAGGCGGAGCGGATGCTCCAGGTGGTGGCGGCGGCGAGGGAGCGGAGAATCCTGCAGGAGCCACCGCCCGGGTTGATCACGGACCCGACGGGGCGGACGTGACGGAGTCTTCGGGGCGGCCCGGCAAACGGGACACCGACCGTCGGGACCGACTGGGGCCGGCTCCCGCCCCGGAGCCGGAGTCGAGCAGGCTCTACCGGCTGTTGGCAGCGCTGCTACTGCCGGGGGGATTCCGGGCCAGCCACGGAGGGTCCATGGAGGAGACCTTCCTGCGGTCGCTCGAGCATGCACGGAGGGTTGGGGGGCGGTGGGGCGTGACGCTGCGCTGGGCCAAGGAGCTGGTGGACCTGGCGCGGACGGGTGTGAGGCTGAGGATGCCGGGGCGGGGGTCACTTCGCGACGCCGGGAGCGACGTGGACTCGGGGCATAAAGGGAGGGGGCATGGAGCGCACGCTGGGCGGGTGGGCACGGGGTGGATGGGATGAGGCACGGTTCGCCGTCAGGGGGCTGGTGAGGAACCCGACCTTCTCGCTCTTCGCGGCGGGGACACTGGCGTTGGGCGTGGGGTCGTCCACCACCGTCTTCAGCGCGCTGGAGGGAGTGGTGCTGAACCCCCTGCCCTTCGCGGGCGCCGACCGGATGGTGACGGTGTGGCGGTCGACCGCCGGAGGTCGCGGCTTCCTAGCGCCCCACCTGGCACAGGCCCAGGCGTGGCGAGAGATGAAGGACGTATTCGAGGACCTGCACGCGTACCGAGCTGGAGGTGCCACCCTCACCGGGCTCGGCGACCCGGTCCAGGTACGACACTTCCGGGCCGATGAGGGGCTGTTCGGGTTCCTGGGCTACGAGCCGATTCTGGGCCGGACCTTCACCCACGACGAGCACGCGGGCCAGGGAGCCCGGGTGGCGGTGATCTCCGAGGGCCTCTGGAAGCGGCGTTTCGGGGCCCGGCGCGATGTCCTGGGGACCGCTCTCACCCTGAACGGGGAGCCGTGGACCGTCGTGGGCGTGGTGCCGGAGATCCCGGACCCCACCGCGGCCATCCTCCCGGTACAGGTGTGGTCGCCCCTGGGCACAGGGGCGGCGGTGACGAACATCTCGACGGTGGGGCGGCTGGAAGAGGGCGTCACTACGGCGGAAGCGGACGCCCGCCTGGAGGCGTACGCGGAAGGAGCGGCGAGCGCGGCCGGCGACGATCCCTCGGAGTGGGCCGCCCGGGCCATGCTGGTGGCCGAGTTCGGGCGGGACGGTATCGCCGCCACGCTCCGAAGCCTCATGGCCGCGGCGGTGATCCTCCTCCTGATCGCCTGCGTGAACGTAGCGAACCTGTTGCTGCACCGGGCCGTCCGTGTGCGTCGGGAGACGGCTGTGCGAGCCGCGTTGGGGGCCAGCCGCGGGCGGTTGCTGCGCCAAGCCCTGGGGGAGAGCCTTCTGCTGGGCCTGGCCGGATGCGCGGCAGGGACGGGGTTGGCGTGGATCTCGCTCCGGGCGATCGAAGCCCTCCGTCCCACCCAGATGCGGATGCTGGATGGGCTCACCCTGAACGCGACGGTCCTCGGCTTCGCCCTGGGTGCGTCGGTCGCGGCGGGGCTCCTCTTCGGCGCACTCCCCGCCCTTCGGCTCGCGCGCCGCGACTGGGCCGCGGGCGTGGGAGGCGCCTCCTGGGCCGGAAGGGATGGCTCGGATGGACGTCGCGCCCGCTGGGCGTTTGTCGCTGCCGAGATCGGCCTGTCCTTCGCGCTGGTGGTCGGAGCTGGGGTGGTGGTGGGGTCGCTCCGGGACATTCAGGCCCGGGACCCCGGGTTCCGAGCGGCGGGCCTTCTCTCGGTTTCGGTCAGCCTACCCTCCTGGCGCTACCAGGAGGCGGCGGGGAGGGAGGCCGCCTTCGGGTCCATGCTCGACAAGGTCCGCCGGCTCCCAGGAGTCCAGACAGCCGTGCTGGGCTCGGCGCTCCCGCCGAATCTCGGCGCCCTCTTCGGACGGCTCCAGGTGGAGGGACAGCCCGCCGACGAGGAGAGCGCGTTCATACGCGCCGGCCAGTACGGTCCGGGTATCCTGCACCTTCTGGGACAACCGCTCCTGGCAGGCCGGGACCTGGAGTCGGGCGACGCCGAAGACGGAACCAACCCCATCATCGTGGGCCAGACCCTGGCCACGCGGCTCTTCCCTGGCGCGTCGCCTGAAGAGGTGGTGGGACGCCGCTTCCGCACCTCACCGGACGAGGAATTCCAGACCATCGTGGGCGTGGCTGGCGACATTCGCACCTACCTCCCCGCCACGGAGCGCGACGCCGTAGCCTACTTCCCTCGCGCCGCCACGTACAACCAGATGACGCTGGCATTGCGCCTCGCCCCCGGCGCGGCGGCCCCAGACCCCGCGACGCTCCGTTCCCTGATCCGCGAGGTCGAGCCTGACGCCCTGGTCGAGACCAGCACGGCCAGCCGCATGCTCGCAGAGACGGCGGGAAGGGAGCGCTTCACGACCGCGCTTCTTTCGGCCTTTACCCTGCTGGCGCTCGCGCTGTCGGCCGTGGGCCTCTACGGCGTCCTCTCTCAGGCCGTCGGCGAACGAACCCGGGAAATCGGAATACGCATGTCCCTGGGGGCCGACGCCAGCAAGATCCGGGGGATGGTCCTTCGAGGAGGGGCCGCAGCCACCCTGACCGGGCTCGTCGTGGGTGTCGTCGTCGTTCTCGTGGGGATGCGCGTCGCGGCGAGCTGGCTGGCAGGCCTCACGGGCATCGACGAGACCGGGTGGACCTCCTGGCTCACGGCCGCCCTGGTGGTCTCCGGCGTCTCTCTCCTGGCCACCTGGGTCCCGGCCCGGCGAGCCATCCGGACCGACCCGGCCCGCGCCATGCGAGGCAGAGTGAGCGGCCCGAACGGGCCTCGAGCGCGACATCGATGCCGATCTTCTTCCGGTACTTGAAGAGGTCGGCGATAGTCTTCGCGATCGAGTAGACACGGACCTCGACGCCCTCCACCTCGTGGACCTCCTGACCTTCTTCGAACGCAGGTCCCGTGAACCAGACGAACTCCATGGTTGGACCGGAGACAGACGACGCCTCCAGGTACCAGAGGCTCTCAATCCGCCGCCCGTAGCCAACGTCCAAGGCCCTCACCTCACAGCGAGTACTCCTCGATCCGCTCCTTGCCCGAGACGCTCACCGGCAGCCGTGTCCCGTCGGCCAGGATCGCGAGCCACTTCTCCGGTCCGTCGTCGCGCAGCTCGCGCACCCGCTCGAAGTTCACCAGAGCCGAGCGATGGACGCGCACGAATCCGTGCGACTCGAGCTTCTTCTGGAGGGAGCGCATCGTCTCACGCAGCAGGAGGCTCCTGCCCCCGGTGACCACCTGGACGTAGTTGCCTTCGCTCAGGATGTAGTCGATGTCGCGGACGGGCGTCAGGACGGTGCGGTTCCCGACGCGCAGGGGGAGGCGGTCATCGGCGTTGGCCGCACGCAGGCGCTGGATGCTCGACCCCTCATGCCCATCCCTCACCCGGCTTCCAGCTCTTCCTCATGGTCCGGCCGGCAGCGGAAGCCTGGAAGACCGGATGCGCGAACTCCCGAACTCGAGCTACGGCCTGGGAGAACTCGTCAGGACCCGAACGGGCCTCGGTCCTTCGTCGGAAGGCCTCCCACTGCTGCTGGCTATCGGCTTCCTCCGCGAATCCGTCCTGCAAGGCCTCCGGTACCGAACTGGGAATCTCCGTCCGTCGTTGCCTGAAGGTGGCTTCGATCTGGTCCTGTAGCTTCGGGCCCTCAAAAGGCTCCTCGTTGGACAGGACCAGGATGTCGAAGAAGTCCTTGAAGCGCGTCGTGATCCTGCCGAGCTTCACGATTGCCTCGAGCTTCTCGGCGACCACGGCCTCCTTGCTGTAGATCAGCATTCGCGGGCGGGGCAGGTCGAGGATCGCGGGCAGCTCTGCCGCGATCGGGGCTTCAGCCACGACATCGCCGAAGCCGAGGTCGATCTTGGTCCGAAGTCTGGAGCCGCCCATCCGCCCCGTGACTCGGATCTCGAAGCCGCGGTATTCTCCCCCTCCTGGGTTTGGATGAACTCCAGGCTGTCCGGGTCGAAGTCGATCGCGTCATCCACGTCGACATCCGCTCCGAGGATCTCTCTGAAGATCGTGCCGACCTCGGCCTCCGAGTTGGCGAAGTGACCCGCGAAGTCGACATCCCGCGTCGCCCGCTGCGGGTCTCCCCAGAGGAAGAACAGCCAGGCGCCCTTGAGCACAAAGCGATCGGCATATGCGGATCTGGAGATACGGTACATGAGCCGCTCCGTCGCGTAACGGAGTTGGATGACCTGTGGGTCCTCGCCGGTCTCACGAGCGAAATTCCGGAGTTGCACGAGGACCGACTGAGCCAGGTTCGTCTTCCCCTCCGTCCAGTGGCTCATGGGGTCGTCGTCAGGGACTGGAGGTACGGCCGCATCACCGTTCGCACGCGACACACAGCAGCGTATCGGTCGAGCTCCTCCATGGTGAAGAGTCGATCCCGCCACGCCTCATGAAGAGCCTCGAGCGCGACATCGATGCCGATCTTCTTACGGTACTTGAAGAGGTCGGCGATAGTCTTCGCGATCGAATAGACACGGACCTCGACGCCCTCCACCTCGTGGACCTCCTGACCTTCTTCGAACGCAGGTCCCGTGAACCAGACGAACTCCATGGGTGGATCCGAGACATCCGGCTCTCGCCGGTTCTCCCGGTTGAGCGCCATCCACATCCGGCGAGGCATCTGCGTACCCACCTCATGAAACGCCAGTGCGGACAGGAGACAGACGATGCCCCTAGGCACAAGCTTTGAGGCCTCGGCGAAGCCGTGCTTCTCCGTGAACTCCGTGTCTGGATGCTTGAACAAGCCAGGAGCGACTTCCAGGAGCTCCCCGCGGTCTCGCAAGCGGTAGAGGAGATAAGAAGGGAATCCTGCATCCTCGACGTCCCGTGGACGGGCCAAACCCTTCCCGCGGACGAAGTCCCTTACCCGTTCGGTAACGGTACGCTCTTCCATCGGACGCCCAGATTGTGGTGATTTGCGGACACATAACAATATATGTCCGCATTTTACCACGCCGCAAGCGGCAGCCCCTCTCAATCCGCCGCCCGTAGCCAACGTCCAACGCCGTCACATCACAGCGAGTGTCTCTCGATCCGCGCCTTTCCCGAGACGCTCACCGGCAGCCGTGTCCCGTCGGCCAGGATCGCGAGCCACTTCTCCGGTCCGTCGTCGCGCAGCTCGCGCACCCGCTCGAAGTTCACCAGAGCCGAGCGATGGACGCGCACGAATCCATGCGACTCGAGCTTCTTCTGGAGGGAGCGCATCGTCTCACGCAGCAGGAGGCTCCTGCCCCCGGTGACCACCTGGACGTAGTTGCCTTCGCTCAGGATGTAGTCGATGTCGCGGACGGGCGTCAGGACGGTGCGGTTCCCGACGCGCAGGGGGAGGCGGTCATCGGCGTTGGCCGCTCGCAGGCGCTGGATGCTCGACCGGAGGTCTTCCCCGCCCGCTCGCCCCTCGAGCAGGGCGAGGGCGCGCTCCCAGGCCCGTGCTCTGCACCCCGTTTCTGGTCCACTAGAAGCGAGAGTTTTCGAGCTCCTCAGGGCCTGGGGTGAGTAGAGCGCGATCGAACCGCGTCGTCAGCTGACCGGCGCGTCCCCCAGCAGGTCGCGGCCACGGGCGTAGCGCACGACGGCGTCCAGGCGCAGCAACTCCTCGCGCAGCGCTTGCCGTCCCGCGCCCGCCAGCACGTAGAAGCGCCGGGGCGGGCCTCCGGACACGGGCTCGTCGATGGGGGCGTCGACCTCGTCGATCAATCCCTGCTCCACCAGGCGGTGGACGGCCTCGTACAGGGTGCCGGAGCCCAGCACGACCTGCCCCTCGGTGCGCTCCTCGACGGACTGTTTGATGCCGTAGCCGTGCAGCGGCCCATCGGCGAGGGCGAGGAGGATCTGGAGCGTCCGGGTCGTCATGCGTTCATCCTTCCTCTCGGAGCGCATCCACCGGGTCGATGCGGGCGGCCCGTTCTGCCGGTACCCATGCAGCCAACACGCCGGAGCCGAGCACCACGGCCGCCACAGCAACGTACGACACCACGTCCCGAGGCGTCACGTACGCCAGCACGTCCGTCATCGCGCGGGACGCCAGCGCCGCACCCGCCAGTCCCAGCACGATGCCGATGCCCACTGTCGCGCCGGTGCGCGCCACCACATCCCCCACCACCCTGGCGCGGCGCGCACCCAGCGCCATGCGGATACCGATCTCCCGGGTACGGGCCCGTGTGGCGTACGCCGTGGTGCCGTACACGCCCACGATGGCCAGCAGGAGCGCGATCATCGCGAAGGCGCCGAAGAGCCCGGTGTAGAAGCGCGCCCGGGCGCGGCCGTCGGCGGCGAGGCTCTCCACCGTCGCGATGCTGGTGACGGGAAGCGCAGGATCGATGCGGTGCACCAGAGCCCGGATCGCCGGCGCCAACGCCGCGGCGTCGCCATCGGTCCGGAGCATCAGGTCCATGCTGCTCCACGGCACGTCCTGGAGCGGGACCATGATCTCCGGCGGCGTCTCCTCACCGACCGTGGTGCGCACGTCCGCCAGGACACCCACGACCTCGTAGTTGGCCTCGTCGTCGATGCCCTTTCCGCCGGACCTCACGTGCTTGCCGAGGCCCGACTCCCCGGGCCAGTACTTGCGCACGAAGGCCTCGTTGACCACCGCCACGGGGGCGGTTCCGTCATCGGTGGGTCCGAAAGCCCGGCCCTCCACCATCCGCGTGCCCACCGTGCGCACGTAGTCCCCACCCACGACGAGCATGGTGATGAGGTCGCCCTCTTCGTCGGCCGCCGCAGCCTGCCCGGCCGGCGGCTCGGGGCGGTACGTGGAGCTGATGCGCGTGCCGCTGTACGGCGCCTGGATGGCCACGCCAACGGAGGTAACGCCGGGGATCGATGCCGCGTCGTCCATGATCCGCTGCCACATCCCCACCCACTCGTCCTTCCCGAAGCGGGGCTTCAGGTCGAGGCGGGCGCTGGCCAACCCCTCCGGTCGGAAGCCGGGGTCCTCGTGGGCGAGCCGAACCAGGTCGTGGGCCAGGAGTGCGGAGCCCACGGCGAGCACCACCGCCAGCCCGGTCTCGACGATGACCAACGTCCCGCGCAGGCGCCCCTCGCTGCGGCTTGCCGTGCCGCGCCGTGTGAGCGTCTCCACGCCGGGGACCGTGGCCGCCGTGCTGCGCAGCGCGGGAAGGAGGCCGAACAGGATGACGGTGCCCATCGCCACCGCGAGGGAGAACGCCAGGCCGCGGCCGTCCACGGCCACCTCGACCAGCCGAGGCAGCCCTTCCGGCGCGTGGCTACGGAAGAGCGTCACCGCGCCCCACGCCAGGAGCGCGCCGAGGGCTCCTCCGCCGGCGGCGATGAGGCCACTCTCGGCCAGGAGCTGGCGCACCAGGCGTCCGCGCCCGGCGCCCAGGGCGACGCGCACCGAGAGCTCACGGGCGCGCTGCGCCCCTCGCGTGAGGAGCAGGCTCGCCACGTTCACGCAGGCGATGAGCAGCAGGAGCGCGACGGCGGCCATCACCCGGTCGAGGGTCGACCCGATCTTGCCCACCACCTGAGTACGGTAGTCGGCCACCGACCCCCCGATGACGAAGTTCGGCCCGTCGCTCCCGTACACGTCCGTCACCGCCTGGTCGATCCACGCGTCGAGCTCGGCGAGGGTGCGTCCCGGGCGCGCCCGCGTCACGCCGACGAGAAAGAAGCTGCGTGTGTGCGCCGAGGCGGTGATGGGAAGAGGCACCCAGAGATCCCCGTCGTGGATCAGTTCGGGGGGCGGCACGAAGTCCCGGGCGAGCACGCCGATGATGGTGTACGGCTCGTCCCCCATCCGGAGCGTGCGGCCCACCACGCCCGGGTCCGCGCCGAAGCGGTCGCGCCAGAAGCCGTCGCCCAGGACCACCACCTTCTCCGCACCCGGGTCGTACTCCGCATCCACCGGAAAGCGCCCCAGCCCGGCGCGAGCGCCGAAGAAGGAGAAGAAGCCGCGGGTCACCTGCATCACCGCGTGCCGCTCGAGCCCGTCTCCGAAGTGGAGCACTTTGGCCGTGGGCGAGGCGGCGACCACCCCCTCCGCCGGCCCGAGGCCCTGCTGCAGGCGGACCATGAGCCCGTCGCTCAGCGGGCCCACGCCCTCCGGGTCGTTGCGGGCCTGGATGCCGACGCGCGCCATGCGCTCCGAGCCCGGATACGGGAGCGGCCGGAGCACCACCCGGTCCAGCACGCTGAACACCGCCGTGGTGGCGCCGACCCCCAGCGCCAGGGTGAGCACCGCGAACAGCGTGAAGGAAGGCGCGCGCCTGAGCACCCGCGCACCGCTTCCCAGATCCGCCAGCAGCTTCCTCATCCTCCTGTCCCCTCCCCCGCGCCGCACCGCGGCGGCCGCGCGCAAGTGATCGATCACCAGGCGCGGCCAGTAGCCCACGCCTCCCTCCCCCGAGGCCCGGGCCTCACGGTGGAACGCCTCCATCTCGGACCCATAGCGGTCCCGATACGCCCGAGGGTACAGGCGGACGAGCCAGCGGAAGAGTCGGGAACGGGGCGCCATGCATGATCTCGGAAACTAGATCGGCGTCCGACAGTCGGACATCGACATAGTTAAGGGGCGGAGGTGGAGCCCGCAAGGGCGAGGGAATGGGGGTCGCAGCGCAGCCGACGATGAGATGGTCACCCCAGGCCCGGACGTACATGCCCTGAGTGATGGGGTTAGTCGCGGATCAATCCGCCCGTGTTCTCTCGGGCCCATTGGAGGTCCCGCGGGGTGAGCCTTCGTCGCTTCAGCCCCGATGGTTGCCGGGCGTCCATGACTGCGCTGACGTCGCCGACGCAGGTCATCGCTCCGCAGACGTGGCCGGGCCCGAAGAGGACGTGCCCCCATTCGTGCAAGACCGTGGTCTGCACATCCAGAGCAGCCGCAGGCACGTCGTCCGAGACGCTCCACACGCGGCCCGGATAGTCGAACTGCTTCGTGGCTGAATTGTATTCCCGCTCGCCGAGGCTCTGGAGCACGATCATTCTGGGCATGCACGGGAAGCGGGGGTGTTGGGCATACGTTGCGAACGCCTGTGCCCTCTCATAGAAGGCGTTGTTTTCCGTCTCAGACGCCAGCACATCCCAACGGATCAGGACATCGGCCGAGGATGCCGATGGCGAACTCAATCGCTCGATCTTGACCCCGGTGTGGTTGGACCACTCTTCGGCGGCGCCCACCATCGCCGCGATCATCTCGCTGTAGCTGTAGAGCAAACTCCGTGGGATGGGTCCCCAGAACGCCCAGGTGATCGTGGTAGGGGTCGCGGTAGCCTGTGTCGCATCACAATAGTATCCCCGCTCGTCAAAGCGTCGCCCGGAAGTCTCCTGAGGAGCCGCAAACGCCATGAGCGCAATAAGGGGCGCCAATGCAAACAGGGATACACGCCTCATGATCACTCTCCGCGCCAAGTTCGACTCTGATCCGAGAGAACTGCCCCCGCGCACGGAGGTCAACCCTCTTGTCCCTGGGCTCATTTCGGCGCCGACAGGATGCGTCGGGCGTCATGGGGTGCCTTGCTGGTTCGGGGGCCCAGGTGATCCGCCTGCCGAGGGGCCCGTTGCCAACCAACGCCGTGGCTAGAGCGAGTACTCCTCGATCCGCTCCTTGCCCGAGACGCTCACCGGCAGCCGTGTCCCGTCGGCCAGGATCGCGAGCCACTTCTCTGGTCCGTCGTCGCGCAGCTCGCGCACCCGCTCGAAGTTCACCAGAGCCGAGCGGTGGACGCGCACGAATCCGTGCGACTCGAGCTTCTTCTGGAGGGAGCGCATCGTCTCACGCAGCAGGAGGCTCCTGCCCCCGGTGACCACCTGGACGTAGTTGCCTTCGCTCAGGATGTAGTCGATGTCGCGGACGGGGGTCAGGACGGTGCGGTTCCCGACGCGCAGGGGGAGGCGGTCATCGGCGTTGGCCGCACGCAGGCGCTGGATGCTCGACCGGAGGTCTTCCCCGCCCGCTCGCCCCTCGACCAGGGCGAGGGCGCGCTCCCAGGCCCGGGCCACGCGCTGGAACTCGAAGGGCTTGAGCAGATAGTCGATGGCGGCGACGTCGAAGGCGCGCAGCGCGAATTCGTCGTAGGCCGTCACGAAGATCGTCACCGGCACCTGGTCGGTATCGAGGCCCTCGATGACCTCGAAGCCGTCCCGGCCCGGCATGCGGATGTCGAGGAATACCACGGCCGGGCGCTGGGCCGCGATCATCTCCAGCGCCTGATCCCCGGACGCGGCCTCGACGATGGTCAGCTCATCGTCGAGCTGCGGTCAGATGCTCGCGGAGCATCTCCCTCACCAGGGGCTCGTCGTCGGCGATCAGGACCTTCACGGGATCTTCTCCAGGGGCAGCGAGACCCGGGCCTCGACGCCGGGCTCGGCCGCTCGGAGCTCCAGCGAGGCCTCACTGCCGTACAGCGCCGCCAGCCGCTCCCGCGTGAGGCCCAGACCCGTGCCTTCCTTGACGCCGTTGGGCGAGCCTCCGTTCCGCAAGGCCCACTCCGGTGTCGCGCACGGACAGCAGCAGACGTCCCGGGGAGACGGACGCCGTGATCGACACCTCCGCCGGACCCGTCCCGGGGGACACCCCGTGCTCCACCGCGTTCTCCACCAGCGGCTGGAGAATCAGGTGCGGGACGAGCGCGTCGCCGGCCTCGGGATCGATGTCGAAGCGGACCCGCAAGCGGTCGGGCATGCGAAGCTCCTGGATGCCCGTGTAGCGGCGCAGGAAGTCGATCTCGGCATCGAGGGGCTGCACCTGCCGGCCACTCGTGGACAGCACGCTGCGGTAGAGATCGGCGAGTTGCACCAGTGCCCGGTTCCCCGCCGCGGGATCGCGGGCGTTCACGGTCGCCACCGCCTGCAGCGCGTTGAACAGGAAGTGCGGCTGCAGGCGCGCCTGGAGGGACTGCATCTGGGCCCGGGCGAGGCTCGCTTCGAGGGCCGCCGCCTCGGCGCGCGCGTTCCGGGCCTCCCATGCGTTGACGGCCGACCACCAGGCCGCCAGGAGTCCGAAGCAGGCGATGACCTCCACCAGCAGCACCGTGCGGAAGTGCGTGAGGAGCACCTGGCCCGCCGGCTCCTGGATCTGATCGCCGAAGAACAGCAGGTCGACACCCACGACGCCGGCCGAATGGAGCAGGATCGCCACGGCACCCAGCCCGACAAGCGCCGCGATGCGGCGGCCACGAGCGGCATTCCGGCGCCGCAGGACATGATCGACCACGAGGGCCGGAAGGACCGCCGGTAGCCACGTGCCCCACTTGGCGAGGTTGAACGCGACGAGGGTCGCCACCGTGATGTCGGGAGTCGTGCCGCCGGCCTGCCACGCCAGGAGCGTCTGCGACGTCGCGATCAGGCCGCAGAGGCCCAGCGCCAGCACGCTCCACCCCAGCAGGCGGACCACGCCCGGCTGCCCATCCACCCGCGTCCGTGTCACATTCCTCTCACCTCACCGGTCGTTCCCGATTCCCCGAACCTTCGCACGCAGCGTGTCGGTCGGCGTGGGTTCATTATGCAACGAAAGGATCGTGTCCGCCCGGGCCCCGACCGCATCGAGGGCCGCCAACCCTTCCGCGAGCGACTGCCGCCAGAAGTTCGGCTCGAAGCGCTCCGGGACGTAGAGGTCGCCGAGATAGGCGAGCGAGACATCGTCGAAGGTCACGATCAACGAAGCGCGCCCCCGATCGCCACCGGGCTGCGGAGCCCGACGGACGACGAGGCTGCCGATCCGCACGCTGTCGGCCACCTCCCGCACATCGGATGCGCTTCCCCCCTCCGTGAGCGCGTCGGGCGCCAGCCCGTGCGGAGCCTCCACCATGCCACGGATCGTGCGCGCCGTCCGCGGCGAAGCGTAGATCGGGATCCCGCGAGCCGCGTACGTGCGCACGCCCGCCAGGTGCGGCCACGCGGGCGAGGCCGCGACGACGCCCTTCACAACCGCGCCCGGCCAGCGCCGCTCGATCTCGTCGAGGATCGACTGCGAATACCCCCCCGAATGCGGCGCTTCGATGATCACCACCCCGTCCGGCTGCCGGACCAGCGTCACGTCGTAGATGCCGCCGATCTGGACCACGCCTCCGCCGTGCTCGGTGATCGCGGGCGACCCGTTCCCCAGGGAGGTGTCCTGCTGGGCCAGGAAGCCCTGCCGCCGCCCCGCCACGTCCGCGAACGAATCGGCCGGAAAGTCCGCATGCCAGTCGATGTCCGTGTACGAGATCGTCCGCACCCGATGCCCGTCATGCCAGACGTTGATCGTGAACGGATAGCGGAGCCCAGTGGAGTCCGCGGACCAGTTGGACCAAGCCACGCGCGTCCTCACGTCCCCCCAGACCGCCCAGTTCGGGTCGTCGGCAGTAGCTCCGCACGCCCGTCCACCCGGCCGGGAGCGACGTCTCCGCATCGATCAGCAACCGCAGCTCCGGCTCGCCCCAGGCGACGACATGCAACCGCCTGCCCCCCAGCACCGTGTCAGGCGCCAGCCACGCATCCGACGCGCCCGCGGCCTCGAGCAACAGACGCTCCGGGGACAGCCGCACTTCCTCCAGCGCCTCCCCCGGCGTCAGGTCGTCGTCGAGATACTGCGTGAACGCGATCGGGTCCGGCCGCATCGGCAGGAGTCCCTTCATCTCCCGAAGCGCCCGCCCCGCCCGGACGTCCCGTTGCTCGGTGAACTCCACCGCGAACACCGGCGGCGTCTCGGGATCCAGGGCCACGCCCACGAGCTGCTCCTGGCGCGCGCCCGTTAGCTCGAGGGCCGAGATGCCCTCCAAGGCCGCCCGCGATCCCATCGCGTCCAGGGATGCAGCGATCACGGCGTCCGCGGAGGCGCGATCCTGCGGGCATCGATGGCTCCCCGTCGGACGGGGGATTCCCCCCGCAGCCGAGAACCAGGATCCCGCCCAAGCCCACGGCCACCACTCCCGCCTTCGTCACCAGCATGTCTTCCTCCCCCCGTCGAGATCCCAGGATGAACGTCCTGCGAACGGTGGGGGGCCCTCACGTCGGTCGCGAGGGGCGTGTGGACGAAAGCCGACTGGGCGGGGATGAAGGCCGGGATTGTGTGGAGGAAATCGGGGGGGCGGTGGCAGGAGATGATCGTAGCACCGCCCCAACTTGGATGGGCAGGGGCGATTCCGGTTAGAAAGCGCTAGGTGGTCAGCCGCGACGAGGGTCCCACGAACAGGCTGAAGACGTTGGCGTTGCCTTGCCGAGGTCCAGTGGGGACTCTCCAGGCCGTGGGTTCGACAGCTCCGTCAAGAAGCTGGCGGAAACAAGACTTGGGCCCGTTCAGTGGCGTGACGTGTCAGACGGCCGGGCTCATTGCCCCGCTGGCCTTTCATTCCAGAGTCCGCCCCGAGTCGATTCGCTACCCTCGCCAATTTGCCCAGGTATTCGCAGCTTGGCATTCTCCACTTGGACGGGGCCATAGGCCTAGATGATACTGCGGGATCCGTGATCCGCACGCGGGAGGTCCTCGTCGGGATCTGGTTTCGGGAGGGCCCTCCGGTTCCGCATGCCTCCGCCGCGGCGCAGACACGGTCGGACGCCGTCATCAAGGAGTGACCGGGAGACGAGGTGCTTCTCCGACTCCGTCCAGGTCCCAGGAGATCTCCTTCTGGCGGCACGGCTGGTTGAGGAAGTCCCTCGTTGGCGGGCCCCTTTTCTCGGGTTGCGCTCAACGCCCGCCAATTGAATGCGCAACGAGAGATCTAATCGGCCGGCGCGACAACTTCAGCTGCGCTCTTCTTCCTAAAAGAGCCGAAGGAGATGTTATCGAGGAATCCATCGGGGATCGCTTGGACCGGTTCTGGATCGGGCGTCTCTCGCTTTGGGGGGACCAGCGAGGGCTCTAACGAAACCGTGTCGCCGAAGAACTGCCGTCGGATCTCCAAGCCAAGCACTTCGGCCAAGGCACTCGGTACGGCATTCCCAAGTTGCCGCTGTATTGCTGTGATTCCGCCTTGTACTTCAAAACCATCTGGGAAAGTCTGGATACGGCAGAGTTCCCGAGCTGAAAGGCGGCGATTCTCCCAATGGAACGGTCCGATCGCGCTGCCGGGCTGCGCCTGAACCGTCCACGAGGGGCGCTTCTTCGCGAGCTTTAGAAGCATGCTCCAATAGCGAGAACGCCACTTGAATATTGGAGTGCCGCCTCCCCTCTCCGTGTGCCAGAGGTAGTTATTCCCTTCGGGGATCGACGGCAACAAGGGTGCCCACTTCCCGGTCACGGCGAGCGCCTCGGCATTAGCTGGCCGATCAAGATCCCCTAAGGCATCCCAGGCTGTGCGGTAAGGCTCAAGGTCGAAGACTGAAACCTGCTCCGGGTTCTTCGCCGGATCTGCGAAACGTGGCCTCGGAAACTCGAACTCCGCGCCATCCCTTGAGCCGATCAGGAAGACCCTCTCTCGGATTTGGGGAACCCCGAAATCCGCGGCATTCAGCACTTCGAAGCGTAGTGAGTATCCTGCACCCGTCCGATCGTTGATCTGAGAGAGTGCATCCTTGAGGAAGACCATTCCCTCGTCCTTCCCCTCATACGTGAGTCCGTAGACGTTCTCAAGAAGAAAGGCCTTCGGAAACGTGTCTTCGAGGACACGCATGTACGCCCCGAGCGTGGAAGCACGAGGGTCGTCGAGCCGCTTCGTATCGCCTCGGGCCCAGTATGCTGACTTAGAGAACGGCTGGCATGGCGGACCACCACAAAGAAGGTCGGCCTCTCCGGGCTCCAGCCCGGCGGCCTCTAGGATCGCCTCGCTCGGTACGTCGTGGATGTCCCGGTCAATCACTGGCCACTCCCGGTTGTGGCGAAGGGTGCGCACGCAGGTGCTGTCCATTTCGACACAGACGCGAGTCTCGAATCCGGCCGCCTCTAGCCCGAGGTCAAGGCCACCGGCACCGGAGAACAGGGAGATTAGCGATCGGGACATTGCGCAGGGTAGGTTGAGGCTTGAGCTTCACGGGTACCGTATCATACCACCCATCCACTGTACCCTCAATACAACCGTGCACATCCACATTCGACTACGCGAATGCATGGACCGCCACGAAGCGCGGACCGGCCGGCGAATCAGCTACGGGGATGTGGCTGAAGCAACGGGCCTGAGCCTTGCGACGATTGAATCCATCGGATCACGCGAGCACTACAACGCGACCCTCGCGATCGTGGCGAAGCTCTGCCGGGCCCTTTCAGTCGATATCGCAGAGATTCTCGAACTGAGGGACAGCTAATCGCCGACAGCCGTGTCGACGATTGCTTTCCAACTCTGCAGACCGACAATTGAGGCCTCGATCTCGAGTAGGCGCTCGTAAATGTCGCGGCCGGCAGACTCCAATACTCGTCTCGGCGGCCGCCCCGAGTTGAACAAGACGCTGCTCAGCAACTCGAGCCATCCGCAATAGACGGCGAGCGAGATCCCGCGGTCGAACGCTGCGTCCACGAGAGCACCGAGTTCGAGCCGAGGCTGACCTGTCGCAACCGCAACCATTGCCGCCCAACGCGCCTGGGCCTCGTGGGCCTTCACGAGGAAATGCGAGACGTCGTGTACACCGACGACCTTATCTCGGACCTCGTACACGCGCACCACCGAGTAGGGATGCTCGGGATCCAGGACACCTACGTCGCCTGGGAAGCGGCGATCAGGGTCGTTGATTCGATCGACCAAGACTCGCTCCGGGCCGTAGAGCTGATCAAGGAACCCCGCAGCTACCGCCTGTGCTCGCTTCCCTCCCTCGGAATCCTCGCCTGTAAACTCCGCGACTATCGCAGCCAGTTCTGACGGGGTCACCCTGATCATCGCGTCGCCGTCTAGCGTCGGGGGTGGCGTACGTGCTCGACCCCGGATGAATGCTCGAAGAGCTGCGCGCGCATCGCGTTCATCGCCCGCCTCAAGGAGCTGGATACCCTCCAGCATGATCTTAAATGGAACCTCGGCGTCGCCGCGTAGCTTCTCCGACGCCTCGTCGAGATCCTTCTTCCCAAAGTAGGGCTGGTTGTTCAGCGGCTCGCGTCCAGTAACGCCCAAGTCGATTGACAAAGCGGGTGCCATCGCGGCCAGTACGTGCTGAGCGAGGCTCCGAGCGGAGTAGGCTCCGGGAACGCCAGCCGACACCTTGAGTGTCCGCACGTTGACGCGGGGGTTTGTCGCTTTGGCGAGGATGGCGGTCCCTAACATCGCTATGTGCGTCTTCGGAGCCCTTTCGCAGGCTCTGGAGAGTCTTGCAACGAGGTCGATCCATACATCCGGAATCGGCTCTTCGCTCCGGGCGGCCTCCTTGAGCACCTGGCTAGCTTTCTCGTGATCGATCTTCATATGTGGCTGGGTGGTGTCAGACTTCTGTCTCAATCGCGGCATTGGTTCTGGAGACCGCACCGAGACGAGCTTCCTCGCGGATGAGATCTCGCCGCGCAGCCGAAGGTCGTCTCTACACCTGAATCTCAAAAGGCTTCAAGGCAAGAGGTCCCCATCTGGAAGACATGGTCTGACCCACCCGCGAGCATGCCGCGTAACGTGAGGGGGCTTCCGAACCGGCCCTCAACCAAACGTTCGACTCGCAGGTTACGCTGAGTCCCGTCGGCTCCGCCAGGGCCTTCCACATGGTTGTGGGTCGATTCGGACGAAGCGCTGCGCCGGTCACCGCGCGGTGCGAAGCCGAACGCCTCGAGTCAAGTGAGGCGCGAACCGGGCGTTCAAGCCCAGCCCTCCCGATCATGGAGCCGTGACGAGAATGGGCAAGCCACCGTCGTTGGCCGGCCGATGCGTCTCCGGCACGCCGGGCAATCACACAAGCCACACAGTGACGCCGAATGCACCGAGGACGATCGCTCCGAGGATAAGCCATGGACGCTGTGCTGCCGCAGACCAACGGAGGCGGGTGAGGAGCTTGCCCCCGAAACTGACCTTGAAGTCGTCAGGCTGTCGCACAGCGAACATCCCGTAGTCGACCGGCTCGTGGTTCTCAGGAAATCGCTTCAATATGTCGTTGTAGTCCTCAATGAACCCCACCACATCGAGCGCTTCGGCCTCAAGGCTGGCAAGGTCGTAGAGCCGTCCGAGCCTCGATCGCCGCTCGATGATGTTGGTCGGCCCGAAGCTCATACGACTTCCCATACTCTAGAACTGACACCACAAGAATGGCGATCGCCCCGACGGCTGCAAGAAAATCGACCTGCCCGGAGCTTCCAAACGACCCACCGACCAGACCGAAGGCGTTTGCCAAGGACAGGCCCACCAGTCCGAGCGAAGCGAAAGTTACCGCCCAACGGGACGCCACGCCGGCACGCGCCAGACGGCGGTACGCTTCAAACCGGGCCCCCTTGGTTGTCCAGACCTTTCTCAGTTGCCGGGCCCTTGAGCCCTCGTCCTTCAGGTTCTTTGGCCGGATCACGTGACCCCCACCGAGCGTTGGGATCCACTGCTACATGATTCTGATGGTCGCTTCGCACTCACCGTCAGCACGAAGGGTAGAAGCTCCTACGGAGACTCTGATCACAGCCGCCCTACTCCATGGCGTAGGGGTTCGCCCGTCCCGGGCGAGAGCAGTGGATCCCTAAGGGTTAGGAGACGAATGCGATGTCCGCTTCAAGATCCGCAATCTGCTGGTTCCGGTAACGTTCGAACAAGTCATTCACCTGTTCCTCACTCACGAAGTCGTCAGGTCCGATTCGACCTCTCTCAACGAGGAAATCCAGCCTCTGAGCCATCGTCTCAAAGACATCGTAGTTGTGAACGTAGGCACCGGAAGGCCGATGGCGAACCTCATGGAATGCGCGGGCCAGACGCTTGACGTCACCTAGTGACTTTGTAGGTAGGCCCGCGAGCCGCGGGAGCATCGAACGTACGGCCGCGTCCATCCGAAAGAGCAAGGTCTCGTCAGTCATCGCGGAGAAGTAGAACATCCAGCCATACCTTCGCGACTCGCTGATCGCGCCGGTGATTCGCTCGTTCAACTCATCGATGAAGACCTGCCTGGCCAGGTCCGGGGTCATCCAGTCGTGCTCTCGGATCAATCGCTGGCGGTCGCGGCGATACCGCGTTGCCCGTGCTGCGATCTGCTCGAGGAAGCGATCCACGGAGCTGTCACGCACGGTTACCAAATCGCCGGTGAAGACGTAGCCAAGGAAGCCGATAGCCCATTGAGCTCAAATCGGCCACCCTTGGCCGTTTGGGGCTCCAGCGGATGCACACGGAGGCCGCGATCCTCCAGCTCACCAGAGACGAACTCATAGACCGTCTCCACCGCATCCGCGCCCACGATCAGCAGCAGATCATCGACGAAGCGGAAGTAGGCTACCGCGTCTTCCCGGATGCGTTCATCCAAGTCCCCAAGGTAAATGTCGGCGAGGACGTTGGAGATGCGACAGGCCTTGGGGCACTCCCGCGGTCCGGCGGGTACGCGGAACCTGAGACGTCTACTCCCTTCGCGGCACCGCCGGGTTTCGAATCGCCCTGTAGACCAACTAGACTCAAAGTCCGGCAGGCGCCGCCGCACAAGGGGCATCAACTTCTCATGAGACACGGAATCGTAGAACTCCTTTATGTCCAAACGAAGGCATGCATGGGTGCCAGGCTCAGCCTCCGTGACGGCGGTGAGGGCCTCCCGAACCATTGTGTTGGGAAGGACTCGACCAACATGTCCGGAGAACTCCTCATGTAGGCGTTCCTTAGTTGGAGGAGTGCCAGGCGATCCCTCGCCGTTGGGATGCAGATCTTCGCGCGGCGGGCGAGCTTGGTCCCTTGTTTCGCAACACCTGGGCGTAGTTCCCGAACCGATAGGTGCCGTCTTGGACCTTCTGAGAGACCGTTGCTGCCTCCTCCTCCAGACGATCATCTAAGGCGCTCGGAGCAACCCGATCCATACCTCTGGTTTCGTCGAGTCTGAGGCGGTCTCTGTATAGACCAACCAGAGCCTCTAGCGACCAAGGATCCGCCACCATCCCTCCTCGCTCGAACATGCCCCTCTCATCTCTCTCGTGCCTCATGGGTCTCAAGCAGGAACGTGGCGAGCGTCGTCGCCGCCCCCACGGCAAGACGTGCGTGCCGGGGATGAACACCTTGCGCCCTCCCGTGCTTTCCATGGCCCGTGCCGTACAGATTTCGAAGCTCAGCAAGGCCGTTAACTAGCGTCGCGAGGTTGCTGAGGAGCCGTCTGATGGACTCGGCACCCTTGGCGGCATCGTCGATGTCGGCCGGAAGAAGCGTCAGGCCTTTCTCGTCTCCTTCACCAGTCGCGGAACGTCCCACTTAGTATCGATCGATACTCCACGCTCGGTGAGGATTGTCTTGCAGGTCGTCTCCACTAGTTCCTTCGCGGTACCGATGGCGAGACTAGGGTCCTGCTCTAGGGCACCGCGCATGCGGTCGATCTGCCTCCGGAGTTCCGGGGCGTCCATAGACACGAGCGCGGTTCGTAGAGAGCTGTGTCCGGGAAGGCGTAGGCGCCCATCAACCTCCTTCAAACCATCACGCGCCAACCACCGCCGCAACACGGCGGCTGTCTCTTCAGCCCAGTCGGCGTTGTGTCCGCCCCCGGATGCCTCAATGTCGAGATTCACGAGGACAGCCTCGTAGACGCGAAGCACTCGGTTCGCCTGGACCGGATCGGACCAGTCGATGCCGTGATAGTACTGTTCGACCAAAGACCGTCGCTGTCCTCCCACAGGCGGATCGAAAGACAGGTCAGCCTCAAATCCCTCCGCACGAAAGGCGTCGTCAATCTTTGCCAACGTCGTCGAGACGAAGTACTCGCGGAATTCCTGCCGCGTCTTGATGCTAACGAGGTCTCGCGTCATGCCAGTACCTAGTGCCTATCGACGTTGCTTAACACGCATGCAATCGCTCCCATGTCGCGCTTCACTTGACTGCCCATATCCGAGTCCTGCTGTGGCTTCATGGCCTGAGTGTACGCCTGGCACTGGCACCGACCGGCCACGCCCTCCAGAATGGCGCGTGAAAGCTCCGTCCGCAACTTATGCGATGGGATGATGCAGCCGCGCTGCACACGCACCACATCGGAGACTTGGCAACCGCTCCGCAATCAACGCCCAGCGATCCCCTGAGTGGACCAGCAGCCCAACTGGCCGGACGAACCCGCCCGGAAAAGGCCCCCCAAGTGCCGGGATGATCGTACCGCCCACCCCGCCCATCCCGGTGGTCAAACCGTGCAGGCAACCCCCCCGTCCGACCCCCCGCCCAGGGGCCTCTCCTGCGGGGAATCCGTCGCGGCGCAGCCCGCGAACGCAGCGGGGGCTCGCCTTCCGCCGCGCAGCGACGGCTAGCGAGCCCCCGAATTTCCCAAACCCCAGTTGGGCGAGCGTGCCCCGCAGGGGAGGCCCCTGAGCGGGGGGTCAGGCCAACAAAGCCACTACTGCACCGTATTGATCATGTCGAAGATCGGCAGGTACATCGCCACGATCATCCCGCCCACGATCACCCCCAGGAACACGATCATGATCGGCTCCATGGCCGACAACATGGCCGCCACCGCCGCATCCACCTCTTCGTCGTAGAAGTCGGCGATCTTCTCGAGCATCTCGTCGAGCCCGCCCGTCTGCTCACCCACGTTGATCATCTGGACCACCATCGGCGGGAACACCCCCGACTCCTTGAGCGGCCCCGCGATCGTCTCACCACCGGCAATGCTGGCCCGGGATCCCATCACCGCATCGTGGATCACCCGGTTCCCCGCCGTCTTGGCCGTGATCTCCAGTCCTTCCAGGATCGACACGCCCGACGACACCAGCGTGCCCAGCGTGCGCGTGAAGCGGGCCACGGCCGCCTTGCGCTGCAGGTCCCCGATCAGCGGCATCGCCAGCAGCATCCGGTCGACCGTCAAGCGTCCGCCCTCCGTTCGGTAGAACTGCCGGATCGCGAAGGCCGTCACCATCACCCCTCCCAGCACCGCCCACCAGTACCCCGTCAGGAAGGCCGACAGCCCGATCACGATCCGGGTCGGCAGCGGCAGCGGCACGCCCACAGAGCTGAACATCTCCTGGAAGGTCGGGATCACGAAGATCAGCAGGATCGTCACCGCGGAGGCGGCCACGGTCAGGATCACCGCCGGGTAGATCATGGCGCCTTTGATCTTCCGGACCAGGGCGTCGTTCTTCTCCAGGAAGGTGGCCAGGCGGAGAAGGATCGTGTCCAGGATACCGCCGGCTTCACCCGCGGCCACCATGTTCACGAACAGGTCCGTGAAGACCCGCGGGTGGCGGCTCAGGGCATCGGCCAGGGTGTGGCCCGACTCCACGTCGTAGAGCACGTCCTGGATGATCTTGCGGAGCGACTTGTTCTCCGTCTGCTCGGCCAGGATGTCCAGGGACTGCACCAGCGGGAGCCCCGAGTTGATCATCGTGGCGAACTGACGCGTGAAGATCACGATGTCGCGCGTCTTGACGCCCGTTCCGATCTGGAAGCTGATCTCGCGTGACTTTTCGCGGACCGATACCGGGATCAGCTTCTGACGATGCAGGAAAGAAAGGACCTCTTCCTTGGTCGGAAGCTCGATCTCGCCGGACTGGATGTCCCCGCCGGTGGCGGGACGGGCGCTGTAGGCGAACGTTGGCATGGCCTACCTCAACCTAAACTGGAGGGCATGGTCTCGCCGACGGACCGCAGGAGCTCCTGCGGATCGGCCGAGCGCTTGAGTGCTTCCTCCAGCGTGATCTCGTTCTTGAGATACAGCATCTGGAGGGAGTCGTTCATCGTCTGCATGCCGTGCTTCTTGCCGGCCTGCATGAGCGAATAGATCTGGTGGATCTTCTCGTCGCGGATCACCGCGCGAATGGCCGGCGTGCACATCATCACCTCGGAGGCGGCGACCCGGCCCCGGCCCTTGGCCCTCGGGATCAGCGTCTGGGTCACCACGCCCTCGAGCACGAACGAGAGCTGGGCCCGCACCTGCGGCTGCTGGTGCGAGGGGAAAGCGTCGATGATCCGGTTCACGGATTCCGCGGCGGAGTTGGTGTGCAGCGTGGCCAGCACCAGGTGGCCCGTCTCGGCGATCGTGAGCGCGGCGCTGATGGTCTCCAGGTCGCGCATCTCGCCGATCAGGATCACGTCCGGGTCCTGCCGGAGCGCGTACTTGAGCGCCGCGGCGAAGGACTTGGTGTCGGCACCCACCTCGCGCTGGTTCACCACCGAGTTCTGGTGGCGGTGGATGAACTCGATCGGGTCCTCGATGGTGATGATGTGCGACTTCCGCTCCTTGTTGATCTTGTCCAGCATCGCCGCCAGCGTGGTCGACTTACCCGAGCCCGTGGGGCCCGTCACCAGCACCAGGCCCCGGGGCCGCTCGGCCAGCTTGTTGATGATCGGGGGCAGCCCCAGCTTCTCCACACTCTGGATGTCGTAGGGGATCTGCCGGATGGCCAGCGCCACGCAGCCCCGCTGCTTGAAGGCGTTGCCGCGGAAGCGGGACAGGTTCTGCACCCCGAAGGAGAAGTCCAGCTCGTCTTCGGTCTCGAAGCGCTTCTTCTGATTCTCGGTGAGGATCGAGTAGGTCAGGTTCAGCGTGTCCTTCGGGCGCCAGGACCTTCGGGTACTGGGAGTTCACCAGGTCGCCGTCCACACGCACCTTGGGACGCTCGCCCACGGTCAGGTGCAGGTCCGACGCGCCCCGGCTGATCATCTCCTGCAAGAGGTTGCGGAGACTCAGCTCGGGGATGCGGGCTCCCTCCTCCTTCACGTTCTGCGCGCTGGTACTGGCTTGTTCGCTCATGCCAGATCTCGGGCTCGGGCGTCTTGTTCGAGGACCCGGACGCTCCGGGCCACGTGGGGAGGATGGTACGGCATCGTCAATCCGACGTCTCCTTGACGATCTCTTCCAGCGTGGTGATCCCCCGCTCCACCTTCACGAGACCGTCCATGCGGAGCGTGAGCATGCCCTGACGGAGCGCGATCTCCCGGAGGTCGTCGGTGCTCCGCTCTTCCATGATGCCCCGGCGCAGCTCCGGCGACATGGCCATCACCTCGTACAGGCCCTGACGGCCCCGGTAGCCGGTGCCGTCACACTGCTCGCAGCCCGTGCCCTTGTAGAAGGTCGTCTTGTTCGCCCAGTCCATGGGCAGCTTGGCCGCGTGCAGGTACTCCTCTTCGTAGGTCGTCTCGGCCTTGCAGTTGGCGCAGATGCTCCGCACCAGCCGCTGGGCCGTCACCAGGTTGAGGGCCGAGGCCACGTTGAAGGGCTCCATGCCCATGTCGATGAGGCGGGTGACCGTCGAGGCGCAGTCGTTGGTGTGCAGGGTGGACAGCACCAGGTGTCCGGTGAGGGCGGCCTTGAGCGCGATGCTCCCCGTCTCCAGGTCGCGGATCTCACCCACCATGATGATGTTGGGATCCTGACGCAGGAAGGCGCGCAGCGCCGCGGCGAAGCTCATGCCGATCTCGGTGCGCACCAGCACCTGGTTGATGCCGTGGATGTTGTACTCCACCGGGTCCTCGGCCGTCATGATGTTGACGGACTCGGTGTTCACCCGCGACAGCGCCGAGTACAGGGTGGTGGTCTTACCCGAGCCGGTGGGGCCCGTGACCAGCACCATGCCGTAGGGCCGCGAGATGGCCCACATGAAGTCCTGCTCGGCCTTGGGCTCGAACCCGAACTTGGTCAGGTCGAAGGTCAGGTTGCCCTTGTCCAGGATGCGCAGCACGATCTTCTCGCCGAAGATCACCGGCAGCGTGGACACGCGGAAGTCCACCACCTTGTTGCGGATCCTGAGCTTGATGCGGCCGTCCTGCGGCACCCGCCGCTCGGCGATGTTCAGGTCCGACAGGATCTTGATGCGCGAGGTGAGCGCCGCCTTCATCTTGAAGGGCGGCTTCATGACCTCCTTGAGCGTGCCGTCGATGCGGTAGCGCACCCGCACCTCGCGCTCGTAGGGCTCGATGTGCACGTCGCTGGCGCCTCGCATGACCGCGTCGGTGAGGAGCCCGTTGATGAACTTCACCACCGGGGCCTGGTTCACCTCCGCCTGCAACGCGGACAGCGAGACGTCCTCCTCCTCGTCCTCGACGAACTCGACGTCCTCCTCGATCAGGTCCTCGAGGATGTCCGCCATGCGCTGATCGGCGCTCTCGTAGTACTTCTCGATCTGATGTCGGAGCGTGTACTCGCCCACCACCACCGGCTCGATGTCCAGCCGCGTGATGAACTTCAGGTCGTCGATGGCCCCCATGTCGGTGGGGTTGACCATGGCGACCGTGAGCGTGCGTCCCATGCGCCGCAGCGGGAGCACCAGGTGCTTGAACGCCACCTCGCCGGGCACCAGGCGGAGGATCTTGGGATCCACCTCCACCTTGTTGAGATCCACGGCGGGCACCCGGTACTGCCGGGCCAGGACTCGGGTCAGCGCGTCTTCGGCGACGTAGCCGAGACGCACCAACGCAAAACCCAGCCGCGTGCCCTCCTTGCGGGCCTCGCGGAATCCCTCCTGAAGCTGATCGTCCGATACCAGTCCCTCGCGGACGATCAGATCGCCTAGTCGATCCTGGGCGACGTTGGTGGCCATACCGTGCGGGTTTCCTCTGGTGGGAAGGGGGGTGCCCGGTTGTGATGGAAGCGACAAAGGCCCACACCCTGCCCGTGCCGGCGCCCTTCGGGAACGGCCCGCCGACTCGAACAGGGAAACGGATGTAGTCATTTCAAACGTAGGCCGGCCCGGCGCCACGGGTCAAGCATCGTAAAACGGGCCTGGCAAGCCGGCCCCGGTCATCCTCCTCCGAGGCGCACGAGCGGCTTCAAGCGCGCCAGCACGGCGGGCCCGATCCCCCGCACGCGCAGCAGGTCGTCGGGGGTGCGGAAAGGCCCGTCCCGCTGCCGCGACTCCAGGATCCGGCGGGCCAGCGCCGGCCCGATTCCCGGGAGCGCCTCCAACGCCCCGGCGTCGGCGTGGTTCACGTCCACGGCGGCGGGCGCCGCCGCCTCGTCCGCCGCCGGTCCCACCAGCGGCTCGTAGCCCCGGGCGCCGTCGTCGGCGTCCCGCACCAGCGCCACCGAGGCCGGCGGGCGCGAGAAGTCCAGCCGGTCCCGGAGCCGCGTCACCGTGGCCGGCCCGATGCCCCGCACCCGGGTCAGGTCGTCGGGCCCCCCGAATCCCCCCTCTCGGGTGCGGAAGGCGACGATGGCCCGCGCAACCGACGGCCCCACGCCGGGGAGCCGCTGCAGCTCGGGCTCGTCGGCCCGGTTGGGGTCGATGCGCTCGCCCGGCGCCAGGGGGGTGGCCGCCCGCGCCTCGGCGTCTGCCGCCGCCCGCGCCGCCGAGTCCAGCGCCGGCAGCGCCGAGCGGGTGCCGGGCAGTTCGGGCGCAGGGTGGACCCGCTCCACGCCCCAGCGCACGAGCCCGGCCACCAGGAGCGTCAGCGCGGCCTTCACCAGGGTCCCGCTCTCGCTCTGCGTCACCCCTCACGGTGGCCGCGCCCCGCGGGCGATGGCATGGCCCGTTGCGCCCCTCCGCCCGCCGTCGCCCGCGCGCCCCCGCGTCAGCGCGTCAGCGCGCGCCGGGAAGCCCGGGCGCACCGGACAGCCCCGGCAGCCCCATGGCGCCGGCCTCGAGCAGGAACTGTCCGAAGACCGAGAGCTGGAACTGGGTGGAGCCCCGGCGCTGGCCCACGTACGACTGGCGGTCGGTGTAGCTGGCCTGGATGCCCACCTCGAGGCTCCGCACCTGGGAGTCCAGGGTCATGGAGAGCGCGCGGTTGAGCTGGTCCACGAAGGCCACGCACTCGGGCCGGCCCACGGGCACGCGGCACTCCCGCTCGGCGACGTAGCTGGCCAGGAGCGACAAGCGCACGGGCCGGCTCACGCGAGCGGCCAGCCCGAAGGGCGGCAGGAAGGACGAGGTGACGGACAGGCGGTGGGTGGTGCGCTCACGCTCGGTGTCGCCGGTGGGGTCCTCGCCGGTACCGGTCTCGAACCCGGCGCGGTACGACGTCACCAGCCCGCCGGCCCAGGCCAGCGTCAGGTCCAGCGGCACGCTGCGGTCGTCGAGCAGGCGCCGCTGCGCCGCCTGGCCGTAGACCAGTTGCCGCCGCGCCCGCCGGATCCCGGCCGACAACGAGATGCGCTCCAGGGCGCCCCCGAGTACGTCGCCGGCGGGCAGACCGTCGACGCTGGCCCGCAGGTCCGGCCAGGTCTCGGTGCGCACGGTGCGGTCCGCGCGCGTGTCCAGCGTGGCCACCTCGGTGCGGGCGTAGGTGGCGTCCAGCCCCAGGTGGTCGGCCAGCACGCCCCAGCTCACCTGATGGGCGCTCCGGTCGGTGAGGGTGGCGGCGGTGTCGCCGTCCAGCACCCGGTAGCCCCCCAGCCCGGTCCAGCCGAACTGGTAGCCCAGCCCCGGATCCACGGGGTCGCGGTTGAAGCGCGAGAACAGGCCTCCCTGCCAGGTCCAGGACACGGGGCGCAGGTGCCGGAGCACGGCGCCCAGGAATCCCCCGTCACCCGCCTCCGCCCCACCCAGCGCCTGGGCCAGCGCGTCGGGCTGGAAGCGCGACGAAGGTTCGCAGCGAGCGCTCGCCGCTGGCGTTCCGCTGCAGAAAGACCAGGCTGTCCAGCGGCTGGGGGATGACGCCCACGAAGCCCGGGTTGCGGTCGCTGTCGTAGCGGGTGGTGAAGGTGAGGTCGTGTCGGAGCCAGGGGACCACGCGCGGGCGGTAGGACACGGTGGTACGCAGGCTGCGGTTGGTCTCCCAGCCCAGGTCCACCCCGGCCACCTCGGCCCGCTGGTCCTCCAGGAGCTGCTGCACGTCGGGGTCGGCCACCACGTCTTCCGGGCGCAGCAGATCGCGGGTGGACAGGAAGGTGAGGTCGGCGGTCAGCGATCCCAGGGGCCGGAAGGTGACCTCCGCCGCCGACTCCAGCGCCTCGCGGGGCGCCTCGGTGGGGGTGACCAGCGAATCCTCCGGCGTCTCGATGATGCGCTGGTAGCGGAAGATGCGGTTGTCCTGGCGCGAGAACGACGTGCCCACGATGAAGCGCTCCGGCGACCAGCGCACCCTGGAATCCAGGACCTTGTCCTCCAGGGGCTCGGGCAGGAGCAGGCGCACGAGCCCCTCCATGAAGCCGGGGATGGGATCGAACTCCCGGGGCTCCAGACGCCGGTCGTAGCCCAGGCGCAGGTCCATGCCGCTGGCCTCGAGGCGCGAGGTCACCGTCGACGAGCGCGCCTTGTACCAGGCCACGTTGCCCTCGAGCCCGTCCATGACCGCCCCCAGCAGGGGGTTCGCCATGGGGGTGGTCTTGCGGAAGCCCAGCGACACGCGGGTGCGCCGGGAGCCGGTGTCGCGCAGGTCACCCAGGCGGTCGGCCCGCACGTCGGAGTCGGTGAGGAAGGTGGGGTCCACGGTGGCGCGGTCCACGGTGAGCGACAGCGGCAGCTCCACCCCCCACTCCGCCGGGGCCAGCCGCTCCAGCCGCGCCCGCGAGGTGAAGGTGAGGCGGCGGTCGGTCTGGTAGGTGGCCCCCTCGCTCGAGCTGGTGGAAGAAGGCGCCCCTGGAGGACAGGGTGAGCTGGTTCTGCAGCACGTCGCCGGCGTTGAGCGAGGCGTTCACCACCCCCGCCAGCCCCGCGTCGTGCACCCCCCGGGACAGGCGCAGCTCGTCGATCCACACCTCGCCGTCGAAGGGGGTCGGGCCCCGGTTCCACACGCCCACGGCCAACTCGCGCACGTTGGCCAGGTCCGGCGCCCGCCCCCGGTCCCGGAGCACCACCGCGTAGGTGGAGTCCTGCGCCCACAGGGTGAGGGGCGGATCACCGGGTCCCCGGGGATTCAGGTTCAGGTCCTCCTCGGCGCGCCGGCGGAGCTCCTGCAGCACGCCGAAGTCCACCACCACCTCGGGCAGCCAGTCCGAGGGGACCACGCCGCCGGGGTCCGAGGGGCGCCGGAGCGTGGTGCGGTACAGATAGAAGTTCTCCGGGTCGGTGCCGATCTTGAGGAAGAACGACACCGGGCGCTCCTCGCCCCAGTCGCCGGAGCGGGCCACCACCCACAGACGGGCCTCGCGGTAGGAGAGGAAGTCCCGGGGCCGCTGCGGAAAGCGGCTGTAGACCTCGGCCCGCTCGCCGGGCTGGATGTCCTCGACCTTGAGGCTCAGCGACTTCTCGTTGAACTCCACCCCGGTGCCGCCCACCGCCGAGGTGGGGTCGGCGAGCTGCTCGAGCACGCCGGGCGGCGAGGCGTAGGCGTCGCCCTCGGTGACCCGGCTCACCGGACCCACCTCGACCCGGCCGCCGGCGGCCAGGGTGTCGCCGATGATGCCGGTGAGCACGCCCTCGATGCCGCGCTTGATCCAGCGCGAGCCCACGATGCGCATGCGGGCCAGGGTGATGTCGGTGCGGTTGCCGCCGGTGACGGTGATGCGCAGGTGGCGCACGGCCCGCAGATCCGCCTCGGTGACGGGCCCGTTCACCTGCGTGGCCAGCGTGGAGCGGATGGGGATGCGGTAGAGGCGGAACTGGGTGCCGGTCTCGGAGCGGCTGCGGGCCAGGAAGGGCGACGAGCCGCTCAGGTGGATCAGGTAGCGGAGCGAGCGCTCGGCGGTGTCCAGGTTGCCGTCGCCGTCCAGGTCCTCGGTGTCGTTGCGGCCGTTGCCCCGGGTGCACACGGCCCGGGGGTCGCCCAGCCGGTAGATGCGGCCGGGCTCGGCCTGGCACGACTCGCCCCACACGCCCAGCGCGTCGGCGGCGTTGCCCCACACCTCGCCCCGGGCCGGGTCCGCCTCCTGATCCAGCAGGCCCAGCCCCCACGGCACTCCCGACTCCTTCACCCCCGAGGTGCGCCCCTCCTCGTCGACGAACATGGCGTCTTCGCTCACCGTGCCCAGGTCCACCACCAGATCCGTGCCCTCGCCCCCGGCCACGTAGAACTCGATGAACTCGCTCTTGGTCAGGTCGAGGCCCGTGGTGCTCAGGGTGGTGGTGATGGAGGACCAGGCGCGGCCGCCGAAGCCGGGATCGAAGGTCAGGCGCAGCCCCGGCTCCCGGGTGCGGGTCCCCGCCACCCGGATCTGCTGATCGATCTCCTCGCGGGGCAGGAATCCCTCGTGGATCCCCACGCTGTCGCCGGCCTGCGACTCCTCGATCCAGGTGTGCTGCCACACCAGGTCGGCGAGGGTGGAGGCGTCCAGCGGCGAAGGCAGCGAGCCTTCGGCGCCCTCCGCCGAGGTGGGCGCGCTGCCCCGGTTCCAGTCGTAGGCCAGCAGCGAGAGGCCGCGCTCGTCGCCGGCGTCGAAGTCGTCCAGGAAGACGTCACCCCGGGTGTTGGGATTGGGAAGCGACAGCGCCACCTCGCCGTCCATGGCGAAGGAGGAGCGCTCGCCGACCCGCAGCCCAGGGATCTCCGACAGGACCTGATCCAGCCAGGTGACGTCGCGGCGCACGCGGCCGTTGAGCCCACCCAGGAGCGCGGCGCCGGGCTCCAGCCCCAGCACCGGGCGCTTCACCAGCGTCTGCTCGGAGCGGTAGAGGGTGAGCAGGTCCAGGCTGCCCCGGTCCGAGCCGCCCAGGTGCGCGTTGAAGCCGAACACCGAGGTGGGTGCCTGGCGGAAGACCTGCTTCTGCTCCCAGGTGGCCCGCACCGGCGCGTCGGGGTTGGCGGCGAACAGCGCCTCGGGATCCAGGAGCGTGACCTGGCCCACGTCGTAGTCGATCTCGTAGTCCACGCCGCGCACCAGCACGCGGTCGCCCAGGTAGACGCGCTCGCTGCCGTCGACGATGCCCAGCGCCCCCAGCGAGAAGGACGAGATGACGCCCTCACTGCGCACGCGGTAGGGGATGGTCAGGCGGAAGCGTCCCCCGCTGTCCCGCTCGTAGGGGTCCTCGCTCTCGTAGATGCGCCGGTTGGCGTCGTCGGCCAGCAGCTCGGCCGCCTCGGCGGCGGTGAGCCCCACCCCCGGGTTGGCCGGCGGGTCGGCGAAGGGGTGCAGCGTGGGGAACACCACGAAGGTGCCCTGCACGCCGCCGGCGTCCTGGAAGAGGTCCTGGGCCGGCGAGTACACGAAGCTCGGGTCCACCTGGTCCACGGGGGATTCCTGGTCCAGGCCGAAGAGCTGCAGCCAGGTGACGTCGCGGCCGTCGGTGGCCCGCTTGAAGGTGCGGCCCGCGCTGGGCTCGCCCAGCGAGATGGTGACCTCCACCGAGCTGCGCTCCACGTCGGGCGCCGCGCTCACCCGGTAGATCTGGTGCATCTCCTGCTCCCAGGTGGGCCGGCCCGGCTGGTGGTTGGCGCCCGAAGCCTTGAGCAGGCGGAGCTGGGGGCGCCCCCCGGCGGTATAGACCCGCTCGGGGTTGTAGGTGCCCACGGTGTCGCCCACCGCGGTCACGTAGGTCACCGCCAGCATCTCGTCGCGAGACAGGGGATTCCTGAGCGCGATCCACAGCCCCGAGGGGTGCACGTAGTAGTCCTGACCCGGCACCAGGTAGCGGAACCAGCCCGACTCCACCACGCGCCCGCCGTCGCCCTCGGCCACGGCGTCGGCCTGGATGTAGCCCTCCACCTGCTGGCGGGCCGCCGGGTCGTTCTCGTAGCGGTAGAGCTGGACCGGCTCGATGCCCGGCACCACCTGGGGCGGCGCCGCGCCGGCGTTCAGGTCCAGCACGTCGACGTGGGGATAGTCGGTGAGGAGGCGGGGGTCCACGAGGAAGAAGAACTGGCCCCGGTCGTAGTCGGCGTCGTCCAGGACCAGCGTGTCCTCCTGCACGAAGCGACGCTGGTTGCCCACGCCGGTGAGGCGGAACTCGCGCGACGACAGATCGCCCTTCTGCTCGGCCCACACGCTGCGGAAGTCCAGCGGGCCGAGCTGCCCCTCGGCCTGGAAGCCGAAGTTGCCGGCGGGGATGCCCTGGGTCAGGTAGCGGGAGCGGGGCAGCCGGAAGGTGACGTCACCCACCTCGAAGCGCTTGAGGATGTCGTCTTCCTGTCCCTCGTAGACGATGGAGATGGTGTTGGTGGCGCCGAACTCACGGAGCTGATCGTAGTCCACGTCGACCTTCACGCGGTCGGCCACCGTGCCCTGGATCTGCACCGCCAGGTTGACGTCGGGCTGGAGCTGGGGCAGGAGCGTGGGATTGCAGCTCTCCTGGAACTGGTCCACGCAGGGCCGGTAGCGGGTCCAGTCGCCACCGAGCTCGGTGCGCCCCCGCACCCGGAGGCCCGAGCTCGGCGTAGCGCGACACCAGGCCCGACAGCTCCTCGCTGCCCACCGCCGCCGGCGGCGGCTCGCCGGCTCCCGGCCCCGCCGTGTCCGGCGGCAGGAAGGCCCGCGTCGGCGGGGGCGCGCCCGCCCGGGCCACGCGGGCGGCGATGAGCCCCGTCACGATGGCGTCGTCGAACGCCGACCTTCCCCCCGCAATCGCCAGACGCACCGGAGGCGCCGTGGGCCGGCGCAGCCAGGGCAGGCGGTCGGCGGCGCGGGGCACCAGGTCCTGGAACGAGGGGGCCTCCACCACCCGGGGGCTCAGGCCCAGGTACACCAGGGGCGGACCGGCGGCGCCCGGCCAGCGGGGCGGCGGGCCCACGGGACGGGGCGCCAACAGGTCGGGCCGCAGAATCGTGTCGGCGCGGGCGAAGCGGGCCCCGGGCGCCGGCCGCGGGTGGAACGCGCCTCCTTCCTGTGGCGGCGGCGGGCGGACCACGCCCAGAATCGCCATCAGAGAAAGGAAGAAGAGACGCATGGCCTCGGCTCAGTCGAAGGACCGGTTCGCGCTGCGGCGGGTAGGAGGCGTTGCCGCGTTTCCGCATCGGCCGGTTGAGCGGAATCGCGGCGCCGGTATACCTTCGTACCTCACCGAGTACGCGACAGTCCGCCGGGGGTTTCCCGGCCCCCGGATCGCCCCGACGGCATGCGCATCCTCACGCGACATCTGATCAAGGCCCACCTGGGTCCCTTCCTCTTCGCCCTCTCGGCGCTCACGGGGTTGCTGTTCCTCAACGCCGTGGCGCTCAGGATGGAGGACCTGGCCGGCAAGGGCCTGACCTGGAACGTCATCGGCGAGTTCCTCCTGCTGTCGCTTCCCCACACCATCGCCCTCACCCTGCCCATGGCGGTGCTGGTGGCGGTCCTGTACGCCTTCTCGGAGATGACCGCAAGCAACGAGATCACCGCCATGAAGGCCGGAGGAATCCCGCCCCACCGCTTGCTGGTGCCCCTGCTGCTCACGGGCACGCTCATCGGCGGGGTCATGCTCTTCTTCAACGATCAGGTCCTTCCGGAGGCCAATCACCGCCTAAAGAACCTCATGCTCGACATCAACCGCAAGAGTCCCACCTTCGTCTTGCGGGAGCAGGTGATGAACCGGGTGCAGACGGGCGAGACCGGCAAGACCTACTTCATCAAGGCCTCGCGCATCGACAATCAGCGCAACCGCCTCGAGGACGTGGTCATCGTGGACGGGAGCGATCCGGCCCGCCGCCGGACCACCTACGCCGACAGCGGCTTCATGGCCTTCAACGCCGAGCGCACGGACCTCTACCTCACGCTCTTCCACGGCAAGTCGCTGGAGCTGGACCCGGAGCGGCCGGGCGGCTTTCGCGTGGCGTTCTTCGAGCGGCAGGCGGTACCGCTCCGGGGCGTGGGCAACGAGCTGAACCGCCGCATGGACGCCGCCGACCGGGGGGACCGCGAGATGACGCTGGCCATGCTGCGCGGGCGCGCCGGCGAGGCCCGGGACAATCTGCGCCTGCTGAAGGAGCAGAGCCGGGACCGCAACGTGGACCTGGTGCGCATCGCCCTGGGCCAGCAGCCCACCGACTCCACGCTGGCCGATCTGGACCGGAGCGGCGCCCCGACCCGCAGGCCCAGCCCCAGCCAGGGCAACGCGCTGACCCGGGATCCCGTGACCCAGCGGGCGTCGGTGAACGCCGCCACCTACGCGACCCGGGCCGTGGCCTTCCGGCAGAGCGCGAACCGCTACGAGGTGGAGCTCCACAAGAAGTACACGCTGGCCTTCGCCTGCATCGTCTTCGTGCTCCTGGGCGTGCCGCTGGCGATCCGCTTCCCGCGCGGGGGCCTGGGGATGGTGATCGCGGCCTCCTCCACCATCTTCGCCGTCTACTGGGTCGGGCTCATCGGCGGCGAGAAGCTGGCGGACCGCGGCTTCGCGCCGCCGGCCATCACCATGTGGATCCCCAACATCATCTTCACCCTGCTGGGGCTCCTGCTGGTGCGGAACATGGGCAAGGAGGCCGCCACCACCCGCGGAGGCGGCTGGGACGACCTGTGGTGGGTCACCAAGGGGCTGGTGGGCCGGCTCTTCGGTCGCGGACGCCCCGCGCTGCCCGAAGGTGGCGATGCCGCGGAGAGCGCTGCATGAAGATCCTCGACCGCTTCGTCGGCGGGACCTTCCTCAAGCTCTTCATGGTGTCGATCCTGGCCACCCCGCCGCTGTTCGTGCTGGGTGACCTCACCGAGAAGCTGGACGACTACCTGGACGAGGGGCTCACCACCCTCCAACTGGTGCGGGGGTACCTCTTCAACATCCCCGAGTACTTCCAGTGGTCGTTCCCCATCGCCGGGCTCATCGCCGCGGTCTTCACCGTGCACGGCATGACGCAGCACCGCGAGGTGGTGGCGGCCAAGGCCGGGGGCGTGTCCTTCCACCGGCTGATCCTGCCCATCCTGACCCTGGGATTCCTGTTGGGCGGGCTGGCGGTGAGCGCCACGGACCTGGTTCCGCTGAGCAAGCGGCGGGCGGCGGAGATCCTGGAGCAGCGCAACACCGGGCGCGACTGGCGCTCCAATTTCGCCTACCAGACCGAGGACGGGCTGGTGCTGTACGTGCAGCGGCTGGAGGTCAACCAGGGCCGCATGACCGGCATCGGCATCAACCGCCCCGCGGGCCCCGGCGACTCCACGGTGATCCACGCCGACGCCGAACGGGCGGTCTACGACTCGCTGGGATGGCGCTTCGAGACCGGGAGCGTGCGTCGGGTGTGGCCCGACGGCCGCGAGGCCACCTTCCGCTTCGACGCCCTGCGCCTGCCGGACTTCACCGAGAGGCCCGAAGACCTCATGGAGGAGCCCCGGTCCGACGAAGAGATGACCTACGCCGAGCTGAACCGACAGGTGGCCATCGTCGAGCGCTCGGGCGGCAACGTGGGCAAGCTCAAGACCAAGCAGCAGCAGAAGCTGGCGATCCCGGTGGCCACCTTCGTCGTGATCCTCTTCGGCGCGCCCCTGGCCACCAGCGCCAAGCGGGGCGGCGCCGCCTACGGCATCGGCATCTCGCTGGGCACCACCATCCTCTACCTGCTGGTCTTCAAGCTGGCCGGCGGCCTGGGCTCCAGCGGCGCCATTCCCCCCGAGTGGGCGGCGTGGGCGCCCAACGCCCTCTTCCTGGTGGCGGGGATCGTGCTCATGGCCCGGGTGCGGACCTGAGGGGACCGGGGTTGCGGCGTCGGAGGTTGGTCGCAGTTTAAACGCTGGACTGAGAGCCGCGCCGCGAAGCCCGGGTCCAGCACGCCGTCGCACACCGCCTGCACCGCGCCCCGGAGCTCCACCTCCAGCGCTTCGCGCACCGTCACCTTCAGCGATCCCCCCTCCATGCGCACCGTCTTGGCGCCGGCCGCGATGCGCCCCGACGCCACGGCGGACACGGCCACGGCGCAGGCGCTGGTGCCCGACGCCGCCGTGTGCCCCACGCCCCGTTCCCACACCAGCGCCTCGAGGGTGTGGTCGTCCAGCACCCGGGCGAGCTGCACGTTGACGCCGTTGGCGAAGGCCCGGTGGGGCGCCACCCGCGGGCCGATGCGGTCCAGCGCCGCCCGCTCCAGCGACGCGAACGCCTCGGGATCCCCCCACACCACGCAGTGGGGATTGCCCACGGACACGAAGACCGCGTCCAGGGGCTCGGTGCGGTCCAGGCACAGGTGGCCGGCCTCGTTCAGGGCGTCGGGGTCCAGCGCCACGGCGGCGGCGCCGGTGCGGGCCCGGCCCATCTGCACCGAGACGTCGTACTCGCCCCGGTCCACGCCGTGCACGCGCATCCCGATGGTGTCGCCGCCCACGTGGACCTGGAAGGGCTCTTCGGCCACGCGGCCCGTGCGGTGCAGGTACGAGGCCAGGATGCGGAGCCCGTTGCCGCTGCGCTCGAACTCGGAGCCGTCGGGATTGAACATGCGCAGGCGCCAGGGCTCGTCCTCGCCCCGGAGCAGGACGACGACGCCGTCGCCGCCGGGGCCTTCCCAGCGGTGGCAGACCGCGCCCACGGCAGCCGGCGCAACCGGCCACGCGTCCCCCTCCTCGAACACCAGATAGTCGTTGCCCAGCCCGTGTCCCTTGTAGAACCCCGCGTCCGCGGCGGGGCGGGTATTCTGCCGATCGTGCGACACCGGTTCACTCCCTGGATTCATGATGCGTGTCCTGAAACTGCGTACCCCGAAACCGCCGTAGAGGGGGATACGCAACCTCCGTTCCCCTCCATGTATCCAACGTGCTGAGGCAGGGGACCGTTCGCTGGCGGGAGTTGAAGATAGATGATGAGGACCGGGGTGTGGGGCTGGGTGGTGGCGGGTGTGGTGGGGATGGCGGCGCCGCGTGGCCGCGCAGACGCACAAGGGACCGCCGGGACTGGCGTCGGAGGTAGCGGCGTGGTGGCGTGCCGGTGGCCGGACCGGGTCGGAGGCTCGCGGAGGGCCGAACGCCGGGCGGCCCACCGCGCCGATCATGGAGGCCGTGCGCGTGGGCGCCGAGGTGCCCCGGATCGACGGACGCCTGGACGACGAGGCCTGGGAGCGTGCATCGGTGGCCCGGGACTTCGTGCAGTTCGAGCCCGATCCCGGCGCGCCGGCGTCGCAGCGCACCGAGGCCCGCGTGCTCTACGGCGACGACGCCCTGTACGTGGCGCTCCGGGCCTGGGACACGGCACCCGACTCCATCGTGGGCCAGCTCACGCGCCGCGATCAGTCGTCGTTCTCCGACGAGCTGGCCGTGGTCGTCGACTCCTACTTCGACCGGCGCACGGCCTTCCACTTCGCGGTGAATCCGGTGGGGGTGAAGACGGACCTGTACCGGTTCGACGACACCCAGGAGGATCCGGGCTGGGACGCGGTGTGGGACGCCGCCACCTCGGTGGACGAGGAGGGGTGGAGCGCCGAGTTCCGGATCCCCCTGTCGCAGCTTCGCTTCCGCGACGCGGCCGACCAGACCTGGGGCATCAACTTCCTGCGCAAGATCGCCCGCCACGACGAGACGGTGCTGTGGGCGCCCACCTCGCGGAGCGACGCCGCCATCGTGTCGCGCTTCGGCGAGCTCACGGGGATCCGCGATCTGCATCCGCCGCGGCGGCTGGAGATGACGCCGTACACGGTGGCGCGCCTGGAGCGGGCGCCTGGCGATCCGGACAATCCCTTCTACCGGCAGAACGCCACCTTCGGCACCGTGGGCGCCGATCTCAAGTACGGCATCACCAGCGACCTGACGCTGAACGTCACCCTGAACCCCGACTTCGGGCAGGTGGAGGCGGACCCGGCCCAGGTGAACCTGTCGGCCTACGAGACCTTCCTGCCCGAGCGGCGGCCCTTCTTCGTGGAAGGCGCCAACCTGTTCAACTTCTCGCTGGCGCTGGGCGACGGCGACGACGCCGTGGAATCCCTCTTCTACTCGCGGCGCATCGGGCGCTCACCGCAGGGCTCGGTGGACGACCAGGGCGGCTGGGTGGACGCCGACCCGCGCACCACGATCCTGGGCGCCTGGAAGCTCTCGGGAAAGACGGCCTCGGGCTGGTCGGTAGGGCTCATGAACGCCATCACCGCCGAGGAGAAGGCCACGGTGGCGCCGGCCGGCGGGGGCCGGATCGAGGAGCCCGTCGAGCCCTTCAGCAACTACTCGGTGGCGCGCTTTCAACGGGACTTCCGTGAGGGACGCACCGCGGTGGGCTTCATCGGCACCGCGGTGAACCGCGAGGCCGACGTGGCCGCCGACCTGGGGCTCCGGAGCGGCGCCTACACCGCCGGCTTCGACGTGCGGCACCGATTCGGCGGAGATCGCTATCAGCTGCAGGCCTACCTGCTGGGCTCCAACATCCGGGGCTCCGAAGAGGCCATCGCGGCGGCCCAGCGTTCGTCGGCCCGCTACTTCCAGCGCCCCGACGCGCCACACCTGACCTACGATCCCACCCGCACCAGCCTGAGCGGGTACACGGGGATGCTCACCTTCAACAAGATCACCGGCGGTCACTGGCGCTTCGGCACCGGCGTGCAGACCCGCTCGCCGGGCTTCGACGCCAACGACGCCGGCTACCTGCGCGAGGCCGACTTCACCACCTCGTTCCTGTACCTGGGCTACGACCAGTCGTCGCCCCAGGGGCCCTTCCGCCGCTGGCGGCTGAACGCCAACGGGTTCGGCTCCTGGTCGTACGGGGGCGAGCGCTACAGCAGCGGCGGCAACGTCAACGGCAACTTCCAGCTCCGCAACTTCTGGAGCGGATACCTGGGCGTGAACCACAACACCCGCGGCTACTCCAACGGGATCCTGCGGGGCGGCCCCTCGTTCCTGCGCGAGGCCCAGTGGAACGGCTGGGGCGGCCTCAACTCCGACTCGCGGCGGGCGGTGCAGCTCAACCTGAACGACTGGTGGAACGTGCGGCCGGAGAGCGACTCGTGGACGCTGGGCCTGTCACCGAGCCTGCGTTTCCGGCCCTCGGGGCGCGCCACCTTGAGTCTGGGGGGATCCTGGACCCGCGCGGTGGACGACCGTCAGTGGGTGCGGCGCATGGGCACCGACGAGGCGCCGGCCTATCTGTTCGGCCGGCTGGACCAGACCACGGTGGGCGTCACGGCGCGCCTGGACTACGCCTTCACCCCCACGCTGTCGCTGCAGGTCTACGCCCAGCCCTTCGTGAGCGCCGGAAGCTACGGGGACTTCAAGCGGGTCACGGATCCCCACGCGCCGACCTACGCGGGGCGCTTCACCGGCGTCGACGTGACGCTGGACGAGGACGGCTACTACCGGGGCGACGTGGACGGCGACGGGAGCGTGGACAGCTTCCGTGATCCCGAGTTCAACGTGCGCCAGTTCCACTCCAACACGGTGCTGCGCTGGGAGTACCGGCCCGGCTCGACGCTCTATCTGGTGTGGGCCCAGGGCCGGGACGCCCTGGGCCCCACCGGGGACTTCCGCTTCAGCGGCGACTTCCGGGGCCTCTTCGACACCCGGCCGTCGAACACGCTGATGCTCAAGGTGAGCTACTGGTTCGCGCCGTAGCGCGCGCTACTGGTTGGAGCCATACGTCCCGGGATCCAGCACGGTGAGCTCGGTGGTGTAGCTGCGGTCACCGACCCGTAGCGTGACGGTGTAGGTGCCGGGGGACACCTCTTCGGACTCGCCGAAGCGCGACGGGAACAGCCCGCCGCCTCCGAAGCCGAACCCGCCCCGGCGGCCACCCGTCTGCGGGCGCACGGCCTGGTTGATACGCTGCTGCAGCGACTGCTCGCCCTGGCCGCCGGGGCCGCCCTGCCTGCCGCCGGGACCGCCGCCCTGGCCGCCACCCAGCGGTGGGCCCTCGGCCGGACGCGCGTCCCAGGCCTGCGAGCCGCCGCCCCCACCTCCGCCGCCGCCACGGCCGCGGAAGCTGAAGCCGCCGCCACCCTGGCGGAGCCCGTCGAGCACGTCCTCCACCTCCTGGCGGTCCTCGCCCAGGTTCACGAAGGAGTCGGCCACCACCTGGAAGCGCTTCTCCATGGCGAGGCTGTCGCGGCGCTCGGAGGGCGACAGCGGCAGCCGCTCGGGCTGCGTGCGCAGCTGCCAGCTCACCGAGTTCATGCCCTTCCGGGACGAGCCGTTCAGCGTCTGCATGACGTTCCCCGACGCATCGGCGATCTCGACCTTCACGCTGTCGTCGGTGGCGTCGCCGAGCCAGTAGCGGATCTCGGCGCCGCCGCCGGGCGTCGGCGCTTGGAAATAGGCCTGGGCCGTGAACTCACCGCCCGTGGGCGGCATGCCGAAGTCGTAGGCCGGCGACGGCTCGAAGAGATGGACGTCGGAGGCCAGCACCTGCGCGTCGAGCTGCTGCAGCGGCGCCACGTCGACGATCCAGATGGAGCGGCCGTGGGTGCCCGCGATGAGCTCGTGGTCGCGCGGATGGATCTTCAGGTCCCGAACCGGAACCGTGGGCAGCCCCTGCATGAAGCGCTGCCACGACAGCCCCCGGTCCAGCGATACGTACACGCCCACGTCGGTGCCCAGGTACAGCAGATCGGCGTTCACCGGATCCTCGCGGATCACGTGGGCGAAGTCGGGCCCGTCGTCGGGCAGATCGCTGGCGATGGAGTGGAAGCTCGAGCCCCGGTCCTCGCTCACCAGCACGTAGGGTGTGAAGTCGCCGCGGCGGTGATTGTCGAAGGTGACGTACACCCGGTTCGCCACGTGCGACGACGGCTCGATGCGGCTCACGTAGGTGCCGTCGGGCACCAACGAGGTCGTGTTGGCCGTGATGTCGTTCCAGGTGCCGCCGTCGTCCGGCGACATCCACAGGTTGCCGTCGTCGGTGCCGGCGTACAGCAGCCCCCGCACCAGCGGCGACTCGTTGAGCGAGACGATGGTGGCGAAGGTCTCGGCTCCGGTGACGTCGGGGGTGATGCCGCCCGTGGTCTGGGTGCTGACCCGGATCTTCATGGTGTCCTGCCGGCTCAGGTCCGGCGAGATGGGCACCAGGGTGTCGCCCCGGTTCGTGGACTTGAGGACCCGATTCGCGCCGGCGTAGAGCACGTCGGGATTGTGGGGCGACAGGAAGAACGGGGTGTTCCAGTTGTAGCGGAGCTCGAGGGCCGCCGAATCGGCGCTGGCCCGGCGCTGGAGCGCCTCGATGCGCGCCTGGCTCTCGGGCGGCATGAGCTCGGTGCTGTCGGGCCACAGCATGGCGATGGAGTCCTGCAGGAGGCGGTAGGGCTCCTGCCAGCTGGGCCGGCCCAGCCGGGTGCGCTCACCGGTGGCCAGGTTCGAGCGCCCCATGTTCCCGCCCTGGGACTCCGAGTAGACGATGTTGGGATCCCGGGGATCCTGCTGCGTGACGAAGCCGTCGCCCCCGCTCACGCTGAACCAGTCGTGGTTGGTGATGGCGCCGCCGGTCTTCCGGCTGGGCCCGCACCAGGAGTAGTTGTCCTGCAGCCCGCCGCACACGCGGTACGGCTTTCCCATGTCGTAGCTGACGGCGTAGAACTGGCCGATGGGGAAGATGTTCGGGAACAGGTAGTTGCCGCCCTGATCGTGGCTGATGGCGATGCCGCCGTCGTTGCCCACCACCAGGTGATTGCCGTCGTTGGGATCGATCCACATGGCGTGGAAGTCGACGTGCACCTCCTGGGCG
Organism: uncultured Gemmatimonadales bacterium; assembly: GCA_963809895.1. Taxonomy (GTDB): domain Bacteria; phylum Gemmatimonadota; class Gemmatimonadetes; order Longimicrobiales; family Gaopeijiaceae; genus Gaopeijia. The sequence continues at coordinate 1,916,543 of CAWELD010000003.1, forward strand.
GCGTTGCGCATGGTCTTGCCGCCGTCGTCGGAGAAGCGGAGCGAGGAGAAGTACACCCGGTCCGGATTGGCCGGGTCGACCCGCACCTGGTTGTAGTAGAACGGCCGGCTGTTGAAGTCGTTCATCCGCTCCCAGGTGGTGCCGCCGTCCTGGGACCGGTAGAGGCCGGACAGGGCTTCGGGCTCCGGGTCGTCGGCGGTGGAATCCGGCGCCGCGGCCTCGATCTCGGCGTACACGGTCGAGGGCCGGCTGGGCGCGAAGGCCACGTCGATGCGGCCGAGCTCGGTCTCCGGGAAGCCGTTGCCGGTGACCTCGGTCCAGCTCTCGCCGCCGTCGGTGCTCTTCCACAGGGCGCTGCCCGGGCCGCCGCTCTGCAGGTAGTACGGACCGCGGATGCGCTCCCAGCTCGACGCCAGCAGCACGTTCGGGTTGCCCGGCTGGATGGCCACGTCGACGAAGCCGGCGCGGTCGCTCACGGACTTGACCAGCCGCCAGGTGTCACCGCCGTCGGTGGTCTTGTAGAGCCCCCGGTCGCCGCCCTCACGCCAGAGGGGTCCCAGCGCCGCGACCCACACGATGTCCGGGTTGGTGGGATGCACCACGATGCGCGCGATGTGCTCGGTGCCCTCCAGGCCCTTGAGCTCCCAGGTCACACCGCCGTCGGTGGACTTGTAGATCCCCCGTCCCGGCGAGATGGAGTTGCGGGAGTCCTCTTCGCCGGTGCCGGCCCAGATCTGCATGGTGTCGCTGGGCGCGATGGCCAGGTCGCCCATGGCCGCCACCCGCTCGTCGGTGAACAGGGGCCGGAAGGTGGTGCCGTCGTTGGTGGTCTTCCAGACGCCACCCGCCGCCGGCGCCACGTAGAAGGTGGCCGACGGGCTCGGAATGCCCTCGATGTCCGTGACCCGGCCCAGCATGTTGGCCGGCCCGATGGAGCGCCACTCGAAGGCCTCCATCCAGGTGGAGTCGAGGCGTGGAGGCATGGTGGTCTGGGCAGCCACCGGCGCCGCGAGCAGCAGCGCCAGGGTCGCAGCGGAGATCGCGCGGAATCGGTTCATGGAATCGTCCGTGTGCAGCGTGTCGCGTGGTGTGGTCCTCATCCCCCGAGGACCCGTGGGAGCGGTGTGGCGTTGAGTTTACGGGTGGGGATGGGGGGAGGCGAGGGGGGTGGGCGGCCCTCGCCGGCTGGGCCGGCGACGGGTGCGCCATCGCCGACCAGGCCGCCGGCGCGCGCCCCTTCACTCCGCGCGCAACGTCTCCACGGGGTCCTCGCGGGCGGCGCGCCAGGCGGGCACGAGGGTGGCGGCGGCCGCCACCGCGAGGAGGAGCGCGACGGCTCCGCCCAGGGCGGCGGGGTCGCCGATCCGGACCCCGGGTACGACGGTGGATACCAGCCGGGCCACCACCAGCGCGCCCGCCATCCCCAGGAACAGGCCCAGCAGTGGGGCCACCATGCCCTGGCGCAGGATGAGCGCGAGGACCCTGCCGCGGGTGGCCCCCAGCGCTCGCCGCACGCCGATCTCGCGGATGCGGCGTCGGACGGCGTAGGCCGTGACACCGTACACACCCACGGCCCCGAGCAGGAGCGCCAGCAGACCCAGCGCGCCGCTCACCCACGCCGCGATGCGCTGAGGAGCCAGGTACAGAGCCAGCTCCTGGGACAGCGGAGCGAGGGGTTCCACCGGAAGATTGGGATCGAGATCATGGATGATTCCGGCCACACGCGCTCGCACGTCCTCTTCGCCACGTCCGGGCTCGGGACGCACGAACAGCAGCATGTGGGCGTAGTACCACTGAGCCAGGGGCAGGTAATACGCGTTGGGGGTCGCCTCGAACATGCTCTGGTAGCGGGCGTCTTCCACGACGCCCACCACGGTGAGGTCCCTGCCCTCCTCCAGCGAGCCCAGATGGAAGGTCCGGCCCACGGCGTCGCCCTGGGGCCAGAGGCGACGGGCCATGGTCTCGTTCACCAGCGCCACGGGCGTCGAGCCCTCCACGTCGGCGGCTCCGAAGTCCCGGCCCGTCACCAGGGCGAGATCCAGCGCCGCCAGGTAGCCGGGAGTGATGCGCAGGGTTCGGGCGTCGAAGCCGTACCGGCCCGCGGGGGGGTCCACGCCCTCGACGTTCACCTCGCCGAAGGACGAGCTCGAGGCCAACGGGAGCTTGTGGGCCAGCCCCGCCGCGGCCACGCCGGGTGCGCTGGCCAGCCGCGCGGTGAGCTCACGGAAGAAGGTCGCGCCCTCTTCTTCGGAGGTGCCGGTGAGCTCCAGGTCCAGGTCGGCGGTCCACACGCCCTCGGCCCGCCACCCGGGATCCACCTCGCGCATGGCCGCGAGCGTGCGCAGGAAGAGGCCCGCGGTGACCAGGAGGACCAGCGACAGCGCCATCTGGCCGGCGACGAGTGCGCTCCGTCCGCGGGTCCGGGTGCGCCCGCTGCCGGCGTCGCCCCGGATGGCCGCGATGACGTCGATGCGCGCAGCGCCCAGCGCCGGCGCCAGGTTGAACACGACCGCCGAGCCCAGCGCCGCCACGAAGGCGAATCCCAGGACTCGCCAGTCGAGGCCCATATCCAGGGCGAGCTCGAAGCCGGGTGGCAGGGGCGGCTGGAAGGCGAGGAGGAGCCGCCCGACCCACATGGCGAGCGCCAGGGCCAGACCGCCGGCCGCTGCCGCCAATACGAGGGACTCCGTGAGGAGCTGACGCACGATGCGCTGCCGACCCGCGCCCAGGGCGGCGCGCACGGCGATCTCATCGGCCCGCTCCACCGAACGGGACAGCACCATCCCCGCCACGTTCGTGCACGCCATGGCCAGCACCAGGCAGACCAGGAAGAGCATGGCCGACAGGAAAGCGGCCACGTAGCCCCGAGCCATCGCGGGCACGGGGCCCCAGGGATCCACCTGGATGCGGTAGCGCGCCGGGGCCGAGCCCAACTCCGCCGCCAGCGTGGCACTCCCCATGGCGCTCAGCTCTTCCGCAGCCGCCTCCGCCGAAGCACCCGGCCGTAGATGCGCGAGAACCTCCACGTCCCCCGCTCGCGCGGTGGAGAGGGATTCGGGGGAGTGGAGCCCCGGCACGGGCAATCCCAGGGGCACGAACACGTCCACCGGCGAAATGGCGTGACCCCGGAAGCCGTCGCCGGCAACGCCCACGACCGTCACCGGCACGCCGTTGAGCACCAGCGTGGCCCCGGGGATGGTGGCATCGGGGAGCCGGATCTCACGCAGCCGCTGGCTGATCACCACGACAGGCCGCACCGAAGGAAAGGTGGCCTCGTCGGCGTCGAAGAGCCGGCCTACCGACGCGTGCACGCCCAACACGTCGAAGTAGCTGGCCGTGACGCCCAGGGCCGCCCGCACTTCGGGATGATCCGCTCCGCCCACGGCCAGCGGCGCCCAGTCCACGGCAGCCACCTCGTCCAGCGTGCGGCTGCCGCCGGCCATGGCCTGGACCAGTGGGTAGGACACGTCCACGAGCTCACCGTCATGATCGCGGGCGATCTCGACGATGCCGTCGGCGGAGGGCACGCCGGGCACGCGTTTGAAGAGCACGCTGTTCATGATGGAGAAGACGGCGGTGGTGGCGCCGATGCCCACGGTGAGCGTGAGGAGCGCCACCAGCGTGAAGCCAGGACGGCGCAGGAAGCTGCGAACGGCGAAGCGAAGATCCTGGAGAAGCGCGTCCATGGGGTGCGCCCGGTGGGAGGGATGGGGGGAGCCGGCCACGGGGGCGGTCGCGGCTCGGGGAGCACGGGAGCGGCGACGCCGCACGCGCCGCACCAGGGCCGGCCACACGGAGGTGAGCACCTGGCTTCGGTACCAGCGGCGGGCCGCGGCGCGACCGTCGCGCGTCACGCGCTCGCGGAACTCTTCATCGAGATCGCCGAGCATGTAGGGGCGATCCTCGGGCGGTGCGGCCGCCGCCAGCAGGGCGCGCCACGTCCGGGGAGGCGCCGGGTCGCGTGGTCCGCGGGGGCTCACGCCTCACCTCCGGCCAGCGGCACTCCCTCCATCATGCGCGACAGCATGGAGGTGGAGGTCCGGAGCGCTTCCCTGCCCGCCTCGGTCAGCGTGTAGACCTTGCGCGAACGTCCACCGCGCACCGGTAACGGGTCGGTGATCTCGTGCTCCAGCAGGCCCCGGTCCTCCAGCCGTCCCAGCGTGGCGTAGACGGCGCCGATGGATACCGGGCGCCCGGCCCGTTCCTCGATCTCCCGCCGTATCGATGCGCCGTAGGCCTCGGCCTCGGGACGCGCGATGGCCAGCATCACGAACAGCTCGAACTCCGCCAGGTACTCCGTCGATGGTGTCATATCCCCTACGACGGAATACATATCGGTGGAGTTTCAAGCGGGCATGGGCTTGGGTACGGCGGCGCCCGACCCGACGTCAAGCAAACTCTTGTTTCCCGCGCACCTGGGCCGCTGCCGCACAACTCGTTACCGTGTTCGTCGTGGATACGCTCACGGTACGGGGACTGACCCGGCGCTTCGGCGCCCTGGTGGTCCTGGACGGAATCAGCTTCTCGGTGGCGCCGGGCCACGCCCTGGCGCTGCTGGGACCCAACGGGGCCGGCAAGACCACCCTGCTCCGGTGCGTCATCGGCGCCGATCGGCCCGAAGCCGGCGAGATCTTCCTGGAAGGTCGGCGGCTGGACGAGACGGATCCGAGGGTGCGCGCCGGCGTGGCCGCGGCGCTGGACGACATGGAGTTCTTTCCCGATCTGTCCGTACGGGAGCACCTGGAGCTCCTGGCCTTCGCCCACGGCGAGGAGGGGAGCGGGAATCGCGAGACCGCGGCCGTGGCCGTAGTGATGACCGAGCTGGGTCTGGACCCCGCCGGCGATCAGCTCCCCGCCACGCTCTCCAGCGGACAACGCCGCCGACTGGCGCTGGCCTCGTGCTTCGTGCGGCCCCGCCGCCTCCTGGTGCTGGACGAGCCCGAGCAGCGGCTCGACGTGCGCGGGCGGGACTGGCTCGCCCGCCGCCTCCTGCAGGAGAAGGCCGACGGAACGGCCATTCTCATGGCGTCGCACGACCCGGAGCTGGTGGAGCGGGTGGCCGACGAGCGCTTCGAGATCGGGGGATGACTCGGCTGGCCGAGAGCCCGGGGATCCGGCGCGCGCCGCCGAGCGAGGGAGGGTCTCCTGAAGGATCGCCGAGCGAAGGATCGCCGAGGGCGGGCGCGCCTCCTGAGGGATCGCCGAGGGCGGGCGCGCCGTGAGCGAAGCCGCTCTGCCCGGGGTGCCGTCTCCGTGGGCCTGGCGCCGCCGCCTGCGCCGCGCCCGCCGCAAACACCACGGCCGCCCCTGGGGCGAGGTCTTCACGGACCTGTACATGCTCCTCTGGCTGGTGGCCGTCTACGGCACCGCGCTGGTGTCGGTCATCCGCCGGCACGTCGCGGCGGCCGCATCGGCGCCGGCCGGGCCCGCCGAGCAGTGGTGGATCGGCATCGCCCTCCTGCTGGCCGGGGCGGGCCTCGCCTGGCGTGGCCTGCAGGCGGTGGGCCCCCTCATGGCGACGCCGGCCGAGCAGAGCTGGGGCGTCTCGACGCCGCTCGATCGGCGGGGGCTGCTGCTGACACGCTTCGTGGCCTTCGTCCTGGGCGGTGCGGCCGTGGGAGCCGTGTTCGCCTTCATCGTGGCGTTCCTGGCGCTGCACGGCCCGGCGCCGCTCCGGGTCGCGCTGGCCGGCGGCCTGTGGGGGGCGGCGCTGGTCGCCCTGTGCGTCGTGGCCCAGAGCACGGACGCCGGCCGCGCCGGGCGGGGCTGGCCTCGGATGCTCGGTGTCCTGACGCTCACCGCCGCCATCGTCCTGGTGGCTGCGGTGGTGGGTGCCGACTCGGTGGGCCTGCAGCTGACCCGGCCCGAGCGTGCCTGGGCCGGAGGGATGTCGCTGGCGGGAATCCCCCTGGCCCTGGGCGGCCTGGTCGCGGCGTTCCGGATGCTGCCCCGGCTCGACCTGGCGGCGTTGAGCGCGGGCACGCAGGTGGCGGCCGCGACCCTCACCGCCACGGTGTGGCTGGATCCTTCGGTGCTCACGGGCATCATGGAGGTGCGTCGCTGGCGGCGGGTGGGCCGCGTGCGCAGCCGGCACTTCCGGCCTCTCGGGGGACGCGTGGGCGTCCTGCTCCAGGCCGAGCTGCGGCGGCAGATGCGACGCCCCGGCGCCCTGGCCGTGTGGGCGGTGCTGGCGCTGACCCAGTACGCCGTGGCCGTGGTGGCGCCGGCCCTGGCCGTGGTGTCCCGCGTCCTGCTGGCGTACGGGGCGGCGGGCCGGCTGGCGGCGGGACTCCGCATCCTGGACGGCTCGCCGGGGCTCCGCCGCTCGCTGGGCGGCAACGAGCTCCAGCTCCGCCTGACCCACGTGGTGCTACCGGCGCTGGGCACGGCGCTGTGGTGGGTGCTCACCGGTCCCACCGCCGGACGGCCGCCGGGCGTCCTGGACGCCGTCCTGGTGGCCGGCATCGTCGGCGCCGCCTACCGGGGCGCCACCCGCCCGCCGCTCTCCTACGGGGGCGCCGCCATGGAGACGCCGTTCGGCCTCTTCCCGGTGGAGATGGTGCAGCAGATGGCCCGCGGTCCCGACCTGCTGGCCGCCATCGTCCTCATCGCATGGCTCGCCGGGGGGTAGCGGGAGTTCGGGGGATCGCGGGCCTGGGGGCGGCGGGATCGCGGGCCGCGGGCACCGGGTGGTTCGCGGGCTGCGCGATCGGGCCTCGGGGGATCGCGGGGTTGGGGGATCGCGGGCCGCGGGCGCGGGGCCGCGGGCGGCGGGGCGCCGGGGCGCCGGGCGGCCTCCGGCCCAGCGTGACAGGCCACCGTGGGCGGGGGCGGGGGCGGGGGCGGCCTCGAAGCGCCCCCGTGGATGCCGTCAAACCGACAATCGGAGGCTATCCGGACGGCCGGCATCGGTTTGACCGGACTATTTGGGGTGAAGTCTTCACGCGCGGGCCGGGGGGGCGACGCGTGCGGCCGCGCCGGCACATAATGCCGTCAGACCTACGAGTTCGGGTTAACACACCGGTCCTTGCTGGGTTGACGGCACGCGCCGCGCCGGGCCGGCCGCGCGGGTTGACGGCACGCGCCGCGCCGGGCCGGCCGCGCGGGTTGACGGGTTGAGGCCGGCCGCGCGGGTCGGCGCCACCGCCGCACGCGCCGGGCCGGCGCCGCGGCTCGGCGCGGGTCGACGCACGGGCGGCACGGGCTGGCGGGTCCACGACCCGGGCGCGCGAGCCCACAGGGAACGCCACCGACCCGGGCGATCCGGCCCGGGCCGGCTCCCGACGCCCGCCCATCGCCCGCGTCCCCCTTCCCTCCCGGCCCCTGCAGGCATTACCGTGAGGCTACAACTCGAATGGGGCGATTTGCGGCGTATTGCGGCCCGCCCGGTGACTGGACTCGCCGGGCAAACGTGCTAAAAAGCCACGGCCTTGGCGCGTCGCTCCCGCCCGAGGCCTTTGCTGTGGAGGGTTCTCCGTGAACCCCGATGACAGACCCTCTCCCATCGCGGCGGCCGCCAGCACCGGCGGCGGCCTCGGGCAGGTCGCCGGCTCCACCGAGACCGCCCGCTCGGCCGAGGTCCGCCCTACCGCCAGCACCGGCGGCGCCGCCACCGGCTCCGCCCGGGGCTCCGCCCGGCTTCCGGCGCGCATGCGCACGCTCCTGGACGCGCTGCAGCGGCGCATCCTGCTGCTGGACGGCGCCATGGGCACCCTGATCCAGGGGTACGGCCTCACCGAAGACGACTACCGCCGGGGCCCGCTGGCGGACCATCCCGCGGCGCTCCTGGGCGCCCACGACGTCCTGTCGCTGACCCGGCCGGACGTGATCCGCGAGATCCACGACGCCTACCTGGAGGCGGGCGCCGACCTGGTGGAGACCAACACCTTCAACGCGCAGGCGGTCTCGCTGGCCGACTACGGGCTCGAGGAGCGCGCCTACGAGCTCAACGTGGCCGCGGCGCGCATCGCCCGCGAGGCGGTGGAGGACTGGTCCGCCCGCACGCCGGAGCGGCCGCGCTGGGCCATCGGCGTGCTGGGTCCCACGAACCGCACGGCCTCGCTGTCGCCCGACGTGCAGGACCCGGGCTACCGAGCGGTGACCTTCGACGATCTGGCCGACGCCTACGCGGTCCAGGCCCGGGGACTGCTGGACGGCGGCGTGGACCTGCTCATGGTGGAGACGGTCTACGACACGCTGAACGCCAAGGCGGCGCTGTGGGCGGTGAGCCGCGAGCTGGAAGCGCGCGGCGAGGCGGTGCCGGTCATGGTGTCGGGAACCATCACCGACCGCAGCGGCCGCACGCTCACGGGCCAGACGCCCGAGGCCTTCTGGTACTCGGTGCGGCACGGGGTGGCCGCGGCGTTCGAGGGGGGCGTGGCGCCGTGGTGCGCCGAGGGCGACGCGACCGCCACCGCCACCGCGGCCGACGCGACCACGGCCGGGTCACCGACCGCCGCCGACCCGCCGGCCACCGCCGCCGCCACCGGCGCCGCCACCGCCGCCCAGCAGCCCACGGGCCTCCCCTCACGCGCCACCGGCCTGCTCTCGGTGGGACTCAACTGCGCGCTGGGTCCCGAGCAGCTCCGCCCGCACCTGGAAGAGATCGCCGACGTGGCCGACTGCTTCGTGTCCTGCCATCCCAACGCGGGACTCCCCAACGCCTTCGGGGGCTACGACCTGACCCCGGAGGCCATGGCGGCCGCCGCCCGCGACTTCGCGGACAGTGGCTTCGTCAACATCGTGGGTGGCTGTTGCGGTACCACACCGGCCCACATCCGGGCCATGGCCGACGCCGTGCGCGACGTGAAGCCCCGTCGCATCCCGACCCTGCCCGTACGCACGCGCCTGTCCGGTCTGGAGCCGGTGCGCATCGGTCCGGAATCCCTCTTCGTGAACGTGGGAGAGCGCACCAACGTCACCGGCTCGCGCCGCTTCCGGCGCCTGATCGCCGACGACGACTACACGACGGCGCTGGAGGTGGCCCGGGACCAGGTCGAGGGCGGCGCGCAGATCCTCGACGTGAACATGGACGAGGGGCTGCTGGACTCGGTGGCCGCCATGCGCCGCTTCCTCAACCTGATGGCCGCCGAACCCCACATCGCCCGCATCCCGGTCATGGTGGACTCGTCGCGCTGGGAGGTGCTGGAGGCGGGCCTCCGTTGCCTGCAGGGGCGGAGCGTGGTGAACTCGCTCTCGCTCAAGGACGGGGAGGAGGCCTTCCGCCGGCAGGCCCGGGAGGTACGCAGGCTGGGCGCGGCGGCGGTGGTCATGGCCTTCGACGAAGCGGGCCAGGCCGACACCGTGGAGCGGCGCGTGGCGGTGGCGACCCGGGCGTACGGCATCCTCACGGGCGAGCTGGGGTTTCCGCCGGAAGACGTCATCCTGGACCCCAACGTGTACGCGGTGGCCACGGGCATCGCCGAGCACGACCGCTACGCCATGGACTTCATCGAGGCGGTGCGGCGCATCAAGGCGGCGTGTCCCCACGCGCTGGTGAGCGGCGGCGTGAGCAACCTGTCCTTCTCGTTCCGGGGGAGTCCCGCGGTGCGCGAGGCCATGCACGCGGCCTTCCTCTACCGCGCCATCCAGGCCGGCATGGACATGGGCATCGTCAACGCCGGCGCGCTCCCGGTCTACGACGAGATCCCCGAGGATCTGCGCACCGCGGTGGAGGACGTGCTCTTCTGCCGGCGACCGGACGCCACCGAGCGGCTCACCGCCATCGCCGAGGCCCGGCAGGGGACCGAGGCGCGCCGGGTCGACGACCTGTCGTGGCGCGAGCTGCCGGTGGGCCGGCGCCTGACCCACGCCCTGGTCCAGGGCATCGACGACTGGGTGGAGGCCGACACCGAAGAGGCGCGCCGGGCCGCGAACCGCGCGCTGGAGGTGATCGAGGGCCCCCTCATGGACGGCATGAACGTGGTGGGGGACCTCTTCGGCGAGGGCCGCATGTTCCTGCCCCAGGTGGTGAAGAGCGCCCGCGTCATGAAGAAGGCCGTGGCGTATCTGGTGCCCTATCTGGAGGCCGAGAAGGCCGAGGGCGAGGTGAGCTCGGCGGGCACCGTGGTGCTGGCCACGGTGAAGGGCGACGTGCACGACATCGGCAAGAACATCGTGGGCGTGGTGCTCCAGTGTAACGGCTACCGGGTGGTGGATCTGGGCGTCATGGTGCCGGCGGAGCGCATCCTGGAGCGGGCCCGCGAAGAAGGTGCCCAGGTGGTGGGACTCTCGGGGCTGATCACGCCCTCGCTGGACCAGATGGTGCACGTGGCCCGGGAGATGGAGCGCACGGGCTTCGACGTGCCGCTGCTCATCGGCGGCGCCACCACCTCGCGCACCCACACCGCGGTGAAGATCGAGCCCGAGTACCGGCGCGGCGTGACCGTGCACGTGCAGGACGCCTCCCGGGCGGTGGGCGTGCTGGGTCAGCTCATGGATCCGGGGCGGCGCCGCGCCTTCACCGAGGCGCGCCGGGCCGAGTACGACCAGCTCCGGGAACGGCATCGAGCGCGCCGGGACAAGGCGGCCCTGGTGCCCGTCGACCAGGCCCGCAGCCGGGGATTCCGCACCGACTGGGCCGCGTACACGCCGCCGCGCCCGGCCCGGCCCGGCGTGCACGTCTTCGATCCGTATCCGCTGGCGGAGCTGCGGGACTACATCGATTGGACGCCCTTCCTGCAGGCCTGGGAGATCTCGGGGCGCTATCCCGACATCCTGGACGACCCCACCGTCGGGCCCCGCGCCCGCGAGCTGCTGGCCGACGCCGACGCGCTCCTGGACGAGATCGTGGCCCAGGAGCTCCTCACGGCCCGGGCCGTGGTGGGATTGTGGCCCGCCGACGCCACCGGCCCCGACGACGTCACGCTCTGGCAGGACGACGCGCGCACCGAGCCGCTGGCCGTCCTCCACTTCCTGCGCCAGCAGTACGACCGCAGCGGCCCGCGGCCCTTCCGGTCGCTGGCCGACTACGTGGCCCCGGCCGACGGTGGCCCCGGCGACTGGATGGGCGCCTTCGCCGTGACCGCCGGTGTCGGGCTCGATGCGCTGGTGGCGGAGGCCGAGGCGGCCCACGACGACTACCGCGCCCTGCTGGCCCGCTCCCTCTCGGACCGGCTGGCCGAAGCCCTGGCGGAGCGCATGCACGAGCGGGTGCGCACCGAGCTGTGGGGCTACGCCGCCGGCGAGGCGCTGGACAGCGACGGGCTCATCGCCGAGGCGTACCGGGGCATCCGGCCCGCCCCGGGCTATCCGGCCTGTCCGGACCACACGGAGAAGCGCACCCTCTTCCGCATCCTGGACGCCGACGCGCTGGGGCTCTCGCTCACCGAGTCGTGCGCCATGGTTCCCACGGCCACGGTGAGCGGGTGGTACTTCGCGCACCCCGAGGCGGCGTACTTCGGCGTGGGACGGGTGGCCCGGGATCAGGTGGAGGACTACGCCGCGCGCAAGGGATGGAGCGTGGCCGAGGCCGAGCGCTGGCTGGCCCCCAACCTGGGGTACGAGCCGTGAGCCCGGGCCGGCCTCCGGAGCCTGCCGCGCTCCCCTCGCTGCGCGCCATGCTCGAGGACGGGCGTCTGCACGTGGTGGACGGCGCCATGGGCACGCTCCTCTACAGCCGCGGCGTCTTCGTCAACGTGTGCTACGACGCCCTCGTCCTGGAGGAGCCCGAGATGGTGCGGGGGATCCACGAGGAGTACGTGGCGGCGGGCGCCGAGATCCTGGAGACCAACACCTTCGGCGCCAATCCCGTGAAGCTGTCGTCCTTCGGGCTGGACCAGCGCACCGAGGAAATCAACCTGGCGGCGGCGCGACTCGCAGCCGAGGCCGCCGCCGGCCGCGCCCGGGTGCTGGGCGCCGTGGGTCCGCTGGGCGTTCGCATCGAGCCCTGGGGTCCCACTTCGGTGCACGAGGCTCGCCAGCACTTCCTGCGTCAGATGCGCGCGCTGGTGGACGGGGGCGTGGACGGCCTGCTGCTGGAGACCTTCGCCGACGTGCACGAGATGGAGGTGGCGCTGGCGGCGGCCCGTGACGCGGCCCAGGGCCGACCCGTCTTCGCCCAGATGACCGTCGGCGAGGACGGGCGCACGCCCTACGGCACCTCCGGCGTCGAGGCGCTGGAGAGGCTCGCCGGCCTGGGCGCGGACGCGGTGGGACTCAACTGCTCGGTGGGCCCCGCCGAGCTGCTGGACGTGCTGGAGGAGGCCGCCGACGTGGTGGCGGTCCCGCTGGTGGCACAGCCGAACGCCGGCCTTCCCCGCACCATCCGCGACCGCAAGATGTACATGGCGAGCCCCGAGTACATGGCCCGCTACGCGCGGCGCTTCGTGGATGCGGGCATCCGTTTCGTCGGGGGATGCTGCGGCACGACCCCGGAGCACATCGCCCACGTGCACCGGGTGGTGCAGGGACTGCAGCCGCGGCACTCCCACGTGCAGGTGCAGGAGCGGCGGGAGCGCGCCGGCGAGCCCGGTACCGAGCCGCTTCCGCTGGCGGAGCGCTCGGCGCTGGGACGGGCGCTGGCCGAAGGCCGCTTCGCCGCCACCGTGGAGCTGGCCCCGCCCCGCGGATGGGACGCCACCGCCATGGTGGCCGCGGCGCGCAAGGCCGGCGCCCGGGGGGTGACCGCCGTCTCGGTGCTGGACGCCCCCCGCGGCCGGAGCCGCATGGCGGCGCTGCCCGCCGCCACCCTGATCCTGGCCGAGGGCGTGGAGCCGGTCATGCACTACACCTGCCGCGACCGCAACATGATGGGCATGCTCTCGGACCTGCTGGGCGCCGCCGCCGCCGGCGTGCGCAACCTCCTGCTGGTGAGCGGCGATCCCCCGGTGCAGGGCCCCTACCCCGACGCCACCGCGGTCTTCGACATCGACAGCATCGGCCTCACCAACGTGGTGGCGGGCCTGAACCGAGGCCTCGATCCCGGCGGCACCGGCATCGGCGGCCCCACGCCCTTCGTCATCGGTGTGGCGCTGAACCCCGGCGCGGTGGATCGGGAGCGGGAGCTGTCCCGCTTTCGCTGGAAGGTGGAGGCCGGCGCCGACTTCGCCGTCACCCAGCCGGTCTTCGACGTGGACGTGCTGGCGCGCTTCCTGGACGACGCCCGTCCCCACGAGGTCCCGGTGCTGGTGGGGCTGTGGCCCTTCACCTCGGTGCGGAACGCCGAGTACCTGGCCCACGAAGTGCCGGGTGTGACGGTGCCGGATGCGGTGATGCAGCGCATGCACGACGCCGAGACCCGGGGGCCCGGCGCCGTGCGCGCCGAGGGCGTCGCGCTGGCCCGGGAGGTGCTGGCCCGGGTGCGCCAGGTGCCCGGCGTGGCCGGCGTCTACGTCAACTCGCCCGACGGCGACATGGACACGGCGCTGGCGGTGCTGGACGACGCGCTCCCGTGAGCGCCGCCTCGCTGCTCGAGGCACTGGAGGGCTCCGAGCCGGTGGTGACGGTGGAGCTCAGGCCGCCCCGCACCGGGCTGGGGGCGGCCGCCAGCATGGACGCGTGGATCGACCTGAACCACGCCGTGCGCCGCTTCACCGCCGCGGGCCGCTTCGTCTTCCTCACCGACGACGCCGTGGGCCAGCGCGAAGAAGAGAACCTGGGGCACCTGCAGGCGAACCTGGCCGAGGCGGCGGATCCGTCGCGGGTCATCCCCTTCCTGACCTGCAAGCACGCGCTGGACTACTGCCTGCTCTACGCCGAGCGGGCCAGCTCCATGGGGCTCCGCACCCTGGTGGTGCTCGGGGGAGACCGGGACGCCGGCCCGCCCCGCTGCCTGCCCCACGCCTACCTGCTCCGGGGGCGAATCCGCCAGCGCGTACCGGCGCTCACCCTGGGGGGATGGGCCAACCCGCACGCGGATCCGGCGGAGCAGGCGCGCTACCTCGCCGAGGGCGACTTCCATGCCGGCTTCTACCTGACGCAGGTGGTGTCGCACCATTCGGCGCGCCGCCTGGCGGCGCTCACCGAGGCGTGCGCGGCCCGGGGCTGCAGCCTGCCGGGCATCGCCGGCGTCTTCCACTACCGGAGCGCCAATCCCCGGACGCTGGAACGGTTGGGAGACTTCTTCCCGGTGCCGGCGGCGGCGCTCACGCGGGAGTTCGAGGCCGGCGCGCGCCCGGAGGAGATCACCGCGCGGAGCATCCGGGCCGCGCTGGACGCCGGCGCCCGGGGCGTCTACGTGAGCAACCTGGGGCTCCGGCGGCCGGAGCGGAGGCTGGAGGAGATCCTGGCCCTCGTGTGACGGACCGGCGCGAGTCCTCCGGCGCCCGACGAGCCCGCCCGGAATCCCCCGAACTCAGATGCGGTTCAGGATGAAGTCCGGCGTGAAGCGGGCCAGGTAGCTGGACAGGATCGTGAAGCTCCCCGTCACCAGCAGAATCCCCAGGAACACCAGGAGCACGCCCGACGCCCGCTCCAGCGTCGGCACCCAGCGCCGGAAGCGGCGGAACGCCCCCAGGAAGCGCTCCAGCGCCAGCCCCGCCAGCAGGAACGGCACGGCCAGGCCCACCGAGTAGGCGAAGAGGAGGCCCATGCCCTGCCAGATGGTGTCGGAGGTCCCGGCCAGCGTCAGGATCGCGCCGAGCACCGGGCCGATGCACGGGGTCCAGCCCGCGCCGAAGGCCGCGCCCACGGCCAGCGTGCCCAGGTGGCCCGCGGGCTTGTCGGCGAGCTGGACGCGACGCTCGCGCATGAGGGCGCCGATGCGGAACACGCCCATGAGATGGAGCCCCAGCACGATGATGAGCACGCCCCCGATGCGGGCGATCCAGTCCTCGTAGAGGTTGAAGAACTGGCCCAGGAACGACGCCGTGGCGCCGAGGATCATGAAGACCCCGGTGAAGCCCGCCACGAACAGCGCCGAATGCACCATCACCGCGCGGCGGTCGACGGCGCCGTCCTGCAGATCGTCCAGCGTCATCCCTGTCACGAAGGACAGGTAGCTGGGCACCAGCGGCAGCACGCAGGGCGACAGAAAGGAAAGAAGCCCTGCGGTCAGGGCGATGGTCACACCCAGGGACTCGGTCACGCGCTCTCTTCCTCGGTCTCGTTCGGGATCTGGGGATCGCGCCCGCCGCTTCCGGGCTCGTCCGTCTCGTGGCTGGTGCCGGTGGCATCGGGCTCGTCGCCGGCGGGCAGCTCCGGCGGGCCGCCGGCATGCAACGCGGCGGTGCGGGCGGCGGCTCGCTCATCGCGGGCGTCCATGGCCCGGGCGCGCCTCTTCTCCAGGAAGGCCCGCACCGCGCCGGTGCCGCCCACCCAGGCCAGCACCGCGGCCAACGCCCAGCCGGCCCAGCTCGGGATCAGCGCCACCAGCACCGCCGCCACCAGCGCCATGGTGGATACCGTTCCCAGGATGGTGCGGTCCTCGCGGCCCAGGGGGCGGTGGCCCGCCAGCGCGTCGCCGAAGATGGATCCGGCGCGCACGAAGTCGGCGATGCGCCAGCCCGTGCTGCCGCCGGCGCGGTTGCGCAGCTGCCACTCCAGGCGTTCGGGAAGCGTGCCTTCGGGCTCCAACGGCGTCGTGGGCGGCTGGTGCTCGCCCTCCACCGGCTCGGGCACCTCACGTGCCCGCACCCGGGGCAGCGTGATCTCCACCGACGACGCCAGGTCCGCCAGGAAGAGCCCCTCGAGCTGCCCCGCCAGGCCCTCGTCCAGGACGCCCACGTCGATCTCCCAGTTTCCCAGGAGCGAGGCGGCGTTGAGGTTGCTCGAGCCCACCCGGCACCAGATGCCGTCGGCCACCGCCGTCTTGGCGTGGATCATGGGGCCCTGCCACTCGAAGAGGCGCACGCCGGATTCCATGAGGAAGCGGTAGCCGGCCCGGGACATGCTTCCGACCCACGGCCAGTTGTTGTGCGCCGGCAGGAGGATGCGCACGTCCACGCCCGCCAGCGCCGCGGCCGCCAGGGACTCGGACACCGGACGGGGCGCCACGAAGTAGGGGTCGGTGATCCAGAGACGGTTGCTGGCGTGGGCCGCCACCAGCTGGAGCGTGCGGTAGACGCGGCTCCGGCCGGGCTCGCCCTGGATGATCCACACCGGCGTGTTGCCCGCGGTCTCGGCGGAGCGCGGGTGGACGTGCAGGTCCACCGGCACGGGATCGCCGATCTCGGACCAGATGCGCTCGAAGGCCTGGGTGGCGGCAGCGGCGGCGGGTCCCCGGATCTCGACGCCGGTGTCCCTCCAGGGGGGATCGTCGCCGGCCCCGGCCCACTCCACGCCCACGCAGAATCCCCCGACGTACGCCACGGTGCCGTCGACGCACACGAGCTTGCGGTGGTCCCGCTGGAAGACGCCCAGGGGATCACGCAGCCGCGGGCGGTTGAAGGCGCGCACCTCGATGCCGGCCTGGCGAAAGACCTTCCAGTAGCGCCGGGGCGTGGCCCAGCACCCCACCCAGTCGTACAGCACGCGCACGGGAATCCCCTGACGCGCCTTGGCCACCAGGGCGTCGCGGAAGGCCCGACCGACACGGTCGTCGCGCAGGATGTAGTTCTCGAAGTGGACGAAGTGCTGGGCCCGGTCGATGGCCTCCAGCCAGGTCTCGAAGGTGGAGGAGCCCTCGAACTGCAGCGACAGCGCGTTGCCGTCGATGCGAGGGGCACCCGTGGCGCGCTCGATGGCCTCGAGTGGGAAGGCAGAGCGGGCTCCCGGGACCGCACGCCCCACCTCTTCTCCGTCACGGAGGGAGAGGGTGCGGTGACCTTCGTTCATTGGATCGTCCCGTCGTGGAGGCGAGCCGCCCCGTCAGAAGCGGTCCTGGAAGCGATACCCCAGAAGCTTGTAGACGAGCTTGGCCACGAGGAAGTCCGGCGCGTGCAGACCGGGCGTGGGCGCCAACTCCACCACGTCGCACCCCACCACCTTCCGCTCACGGAACACCCGCCGGAGGAAGCGCAGCGTGCGGTACCAGTCGCCGCCGCCGGGCTCGGGCGTGCCCGTGGACGGCATGAGCGAGGGGTCGAAGTAGTCCACGTCGAAGGTGATGTAGACCTCGGGGCCCAGCGCGTCCAGGGCACGCTCCATCCAGGCGTCGTCCTGCCACATGACGTCGGCCCAGATCATCGTGATCCCGTCGCGGGAGCCGGCGATCTCCATCTCCTCGGCGCTCACTGCCCTGAGGCCGACGCCCACCACGTCGGCGGCGTCGAGCACCCGGGCCATGGCCGAGGCGTGGGAGTGGGGCGTGCCCTCGTAGGACGGCCGCAGGTCGGCGTGGGCATCGAGCTGCAGGACCGACAGCCGGGTCTCGCACAGCGCCGCGTGCGACAGGATCGCCGGCGACGACACCGAGTGCTCACCGCCCAGCATGAGCACGAAGCGCTCGCCGGCGGCATTCAGGACGCGGTCGTGGGCGGCGCGCAGCTCGGCCATGGCCTGGCCCGCGCCGGCCCGGGTCAGATCCAGCGCCGGCAGGGTGTGGATGCCCAGCGCCGGGCCCACCTCGGCGTTCAGCTCCTGGTCGTAGAGCTCGATGAAGCGCGATGCCTCGAGAATCGCCTGCGGGCCGCCCCGGGCGCCGCCACCGTAGCTGGTGGTGGACTCGTACGGCACCGGGAGGATCACCGCCGACGCCGTCTCGAACGCGGCCTCGTCTCCCTCCAGGCCCAGGAAGGTGTGAGGGAGCTCCCAGGTCAGGTCATCGAGCATGGAGGCTCAGCCGCAGGATACGGCGGCGGCGACCACCGTCACCCACTGCCCGTCTTCCGGCGCCTCGGCCACGATGGTGTGGTTCATGGATTTCACCACGAGGCCGCTCACCCGCCACTCCTCCTTGCGGTGGTCCCAGGCATCGTCGGGATCGAAGTCGGCCCCGAGCACCGTGGCCAGCATCTGCGCCGCCAGGTCCTCGGCGTAGTTGCCCATGGTGTTCTCGGACTGGCCGAAGGCGTGGTGTTCCGAGATGTAGCCGTAGTGGTCCCGGTTGGCGGGCATGGCCACACCCACCGACGCCCCCACGCGGCGGCTGGGCTCGTTGGTGGCGGCCTCGCTCAACACGCAGAAGACGACCTGACCCGGGCGCAGCAGCTTCACCCCCTCCTCACGGTCGATGATCTCACAATTGGGGGGAAAGATGGAGGAGATCCGCACCAGGTTGTGCTGAGCGATGCGGGCGTCTCGAAGCGCCATCTCGAAGCTGGTCAGCTTCTCTTTGTGGATGCCGACACCGGTGGTGAAGAAGACCTTCTTGGGAACGAGCTGCTCACCCTGGAACACCGTGGATCACCTCCTGTGTGACGCCACCAGAAGCGTCGACGAGGGGACGAGGCGCGGGCCGCGACCTGGCCCCCGGTCAACGCGGACACGGGCCGGACCAACGCAAAACGGGTGAAGGGGGCAGCGCGCCCGGCCTTCACCCGGTCCCCTCCGATCCGGAGACCGAAAGCTAGACGGTTTCGATCGGGCAGGTCAACCCTTCCTGGGGCAGCGTCACGCCGCGATCCTGGCAGCGCTGACAGAGGCCGTAGATGTCCAGGCGGTGGCGCGCGGGGCGGAATCCGAGCTCCCGTGCGACCCGGGCCTCGATGGCGGGAATCTCCGGACTGCGAAACTCGTCCACGTTCCCGCACTCCAGGCAGATGAGGTGCTGGTGCACAGGCTCGTGCGACAGGCGGTGCTCGTAGCGCTTGAAGCCCTCGCCGAAGTCGTGCTCGTCGACCAGCTTGCTCTTCACCAGCAGGTCGAGGGTCCGGTAGATCGTGGCCTTGCCGATGCGCTCGCCCGTGGAGCGGAGCTCCTGCTCGATGTCCTCCACCGACAGGTGGCCCTCCGAGGCGAAGACCACCGTGGCCACGGCCTCCCGCTGGTGCGTCACGGGGAGTCCCTCCTCGCGCAGATAGCGGGCGAAGAGCCGGTTCGACGGATGGCGCTCGGCGGTGGTGCTCACGGGTCGGTGACGGGTTGAGGCTCCGGTGCGGGGGCGGGTGGCACGCCGGCCGTGGGCGTCGCGCTCTCCGGGGCCGCGGACTCGGCCGCTCGGTCGGCCGGCTCGGGCTCCAGGAGCTCGCGGCCCAGCTCGTCCAGGAGCGCGTCGAAGCGCTCGCTCTCGCCAGCGATCTCCACCTCGCGGGGATCGCCGAGCTCGCTGCCGGCACGGCGCACCACGCCGTCCATCATGCGAGGAAAGCGGTCGTCCGGAGCCGCGCCCTGCTCCTCCAGCTGCCACTCGATCTCCAGGCCCTTGCCGGTGCGCTCGGCCACGTAGGGCGCGGTGAACAGCCCTCGCCGATCTTCGCGCTCGGCGCCGGAGAAGCGACTCACGGCCACCAGGCCCCACTCCTTTCGGCCGCGGATGAGCGGGGGGAAGATCCAGATGCGGTCCAGGGTCTCGGGCAGCAGTCGGCGTCCCAGGCCCTGGATGGTGCGCGGAAGGGCCTCCGGGACGCCGGGTCCCTGGTCCTGCCGTCCGCCGCTCATGGGTCTCGTCACGTGATCTGCTCTCCCTCGAGGAGCCCGGGCGCGCCGGTGCGGGCTAGGCGCGCCCCGCCCCCGCCGGCTCGACGCCGTCGGCATCCAGGTGTTCGCGGACGACCTTGCGCGTGGCCGCCACCACGGTGGGCATGACGTCGTCCAGGGCGCCCTCCACCAGGGCCCCGGACGCTTTGACGTGCCCGCCACCGCCAAATTCGCGTGCCAGGGCATTCACGTCCACCGTGCCGTTGGCCCGGAAGGAGACCTTGGTACCCCGGGCCGTCTGACGGAAGAGGAGCGCCACCTCGGTGCCCTCCACCGAGCGCGGATAGTCCACCAGTCCCTCCAGGTCCTCTCCGGTCGCCTCCAGCTCGGCGTACGCGGCGCCGGGGACCACCATCCAGGCCACCCCTTCGTCGACCTCCAGCGTGGCCAGCGCCGCCTCCAGCAGCCGCAGCCGTCGCAGGGGCGCGGCGCCGTAGACCCGGCGGTGGAGCCCCTCGGGATCCACGCCGCGCTCGATGAGATCGGCCACCACGCGGTGCGCCTCCGGCGTGCTGTTGCTGAAGCGAAACGACCCGGTGTCGGTGAGGATGGCGACGTACATCCCGTCCAGCGCCTCCTGGGGCCAGGGGCCGCCGGTCGCCAGCAGGATGTCGTAGACGAGCTCGCCGGTGGCGCAGGCCGTGGAATCGCGCAGCGACACGCCTCCCACGGGGTGGGGACCCGGAGGGTGGTGGTCGACGACCACGCTGGTGAGGTGCTCGATCATGGGCTTCACGCGACCGATGCGCGGGACCTCGCCGGTGTCCAGGACCACGGCGACCCCGGCCTGCGCGCAGATGCGGCGGGCCTCTTCGGAGCCGGCGTCCAGCACCCAGTCGTCGTCGGGCACCAGGAAGCGGAAGTTGCCCGGAAAGGGCGTGGGATTCACGATCCACGCCCGGGTGCCGTTGGCCCTCAGCCAGGCCGCCACCGCCACCTCGGAACCCACGCCGTCACCGTCGGCGTTGACGTGGGTGGTCAACACGGCGTCTCTCGACGCCCGCAGCACGTCGGCTGCCTCGCGCACCGCCCGGCGGCGGCGATCGGGGGTTCGGTAGCTCACAGGCCTCTCAGCTGCGCGGCCTTGGACACGCGCCGGACCGCCACGATGTAGGCCGCCTGGCGCAGCGTGACGCCCTGCTCGTCGGCCACCCTCAGCACGTCGTCCAGCGCCCGTTCCATCACCTTGCTCAGCTCCTCCTTCACACGATCGGCATCCCAGCGGAAACTCTGCGCGTTCTGGACCCACTCGAAATAGCTGACCGTGACGCCGCCGGCGTTGGCCAGGATGTCCGGCACCACCACCACTCCTTTGCTCGCCAGGATCTCGTCGGCCACCGGCGTGGTGGGGCCGTTGGCACCCTCCACCACGAAGCGGGCGCGCACGTCACCGGCATTGTCGCCGGTGATGGCGCCACCCAGCGCCGCCGGCACCAGCACGTCGACGTCGGCGGAAAAGATGTCGGCGCCGTCGAGGTCTTCGTGGGCGCCGTCGTACGCCACCACCGAGCCCTCGTGCTCCACGGCGGACGTGAGCCCGTCCACGTCCAGGCCGTCGCCGTTGAAGACGCCGCCCTTCACGTCGGTGACCGCCACCACCCGGGCACCGCGGCGGTCCAGCTCCCGCGCGGCGAAGCTGCCCACGTTGCCGAACCCCTGCAGCGCCACCGTGGCGCCCTTCAGCGACTCGCCCCGGGACGACAGGATGCGATCCGCCACGATCCCCAGGCCGTCGCCGGTGGCCGACACGCGGCCCTCGGACCCACCGAGCTCCACGGGCTTTCCGGTGACCACGCCCGGGGACCATCCCTTGAACTTGGCGTACTCGTCGACGATCCAGGCCATGACGCGGGGGCTGGTGTTCACGTCGGGAGCCGGGATGTCCTGGTTCGGCCCGAGGAAGGTGTGCATGCGCTGCACGAAGCGGCGCGTGATGGCCTCCACGTCTTCGTCGGTGAGGGCGGTGGGATCGCAGTTCACGCCCCCCTTGGCGCCGCCGAAGGGCACGTTCACCACCGCCGTCTTCCACGTCATGAGCGAGGCCAGCGCCCGCACCTCGTCGAGGTTGACGTGGGGATGGTAGCGGATCCCCCCCTTCATGGGACCGCGGGCCTGGTCGTGCTGGACCCGGAATCCCTGGAAGATGCGCAGGGAGCCATCGTGCAGTCGCAGCGGAATCTCCGCGGTCACCTCACGATACGGCGTCCGCAGGTAGACGCGGATCTCCTCGTCCAGGTCCAGCGTCTCGGCCACCCGGTCCAGCTCGTAGTTCACGGCCTCGAAGGGCGTGAAGTCGTCGCGGGGCTTGGAGGGTGCGTCCCGGACCGGGACCGAATGCGCGCTCATCAATGCTCCTCATCTGCGGGCGGGACCAGCTCGATCTGGTGATCGACTCCTGCAGAAAAAACCCGCTACCCGTCCGAAGGGTTCGTCATCCCCTCCGGAAACGACGGTGCCCCGAAGAGGCGCCTGCGGACCTTGGCCCAGGTGGAGGCCAGGTGGACGAGATTCGAGGCGGTGCGCCCATGGACGTGCCCGGAGGCCAGCGCCACGCGCAGCGCGTCGGCCGTGTTGGCGTGCCGGGGCACTTCGACCCAGGCGCCCGCGACCTCACCCAGGGTGTGGGCGTCGGAGCCCGCGCCCCGGAGACGGCCGTGGCGACGCGCCAGATCGGCCGCCGGTCCGTTGAGCCGCCCGGGATGGAGACGGGCGTTGAAGACCTCCACCACCTCCACCAACGGCGCCAGCGTTTCCGCGTACTGCCCGGAGCCACCCTTGCCGCGGGCGTAGGGATGGGGCAGGTAGGCGATCCCACCCTGATCGCGGATGCGCGCGCAGGTCTCGCGGGCCGGCGTGCCCCTGGGGATCTCCTCGGTGAGGTAGAGACCGATGACGTCGATGCCCTCGGCGGTCTTCACCTCCTCGCCGGGAATCACCCGATCGGGGTAGCGCTCCGCCAGCGCCCGCGCCACGTGCAGGCGGTTGTGGTCGGTGACGGCGATGCGCTCCACGCCGCGCACGGCGGCTCGCTCCAGCACCTCCACCGGGTCCGACAGGCAATCCCACGAGCCCGCGGTGTGGAGATGCAGGTCCAGGCGCATGGAGCCCACCGGCGGGGCTTCGGCCGGGGCCACGCCGGGGGCCGCCTCGGCGCTGCCGCGGAGCTCGTCGAGGAGGTCCAGGGCCCGCTCCCGAAGCGTGTCGGGGTCGGCGTCGTTCTCCAGGACGTGGTCGGCACGGCGGCGCTTGTCCCGGGCATCCATCTGGGCCGCCATCATGCGGCGCGCCGCATCCTCGTCCAACCCCCGATCCTCCATCAAGCGGCGCAGGCGCTCCTCGTCCGGGGCGTCGACGAGGACCACCAGGTCGAAGTCGGCGTCCCGCCCCGTCTCGTAGAGAAGCGGGATCTCGGCCACGACCACATCGTGGCCCTCGGCCTCCCGGGCCCGGGTCCAGCGGTCACGCAAGTCCCACACCACGGGATGGACGATCGCTTCCAGCCGCGCGCGCTCCGCCGGGTCGGCGAAGATCCGCTGGCGCATGCGGGCCCGGTCCAGCGAGCCGTCGGCGGCCAGCACGTCGGCGCCGAAGGCCTCGCGCACCCGCTCCAGCCCCGGGGTGCCCGGCGCCACGGCCTCGCGCGCCAGATCGTCGGCGCTCACCACCGGGACACCGGCCTCGCGCCAGATGCGCGCCACCGAGGACTTGCCCGAGGCCACGTTGCCCGTGAGCGCCACCTTCAGCACGACTCCTCCTCCCCTGGGATCTCGCCCCGGCGCCTGGCCCGCAACCACAGGATCGCCCCGGCCACCGCGAACAGGGTGGCCCAGCCGACACCCACCAGCGAGCTGACGGTCTCCCAGCTCCGGCCCGCCGCCAGGCCGATGCCCATGTAGAGCGCCACCCACAGCACCACACCGGGCACGTCGTAGGTCACGAAGCGCCGGGCCGGCACCCGGGCCATGCCACTGCTCATGGGCATGAGGGTGCGCACGAAGGCCACCAGCCGGGCCAGCGTCACGGAGTACAGGGGATGGCGCCCGAGAAAGGACCCCAGCCGGCGGTCGTGGCGCCGGAGCGCGCGGGCGACCCAGCCTCGGCCCTCGCGCAGCCGCTCGCCACCGCGCCGCCCGATGCCGTAGCCGAGCATGTCGCCGGCCCATCCCCCCAGCCCCGCGGCCAGCGCCACCTCGACGTAGCCCAGCTCACCGGCCCGGGCCAACACGGTGGCGAACGCCGTGGCCATGCCCGACGGGACGACCAGGCCGGTGACGAAAGACGTCTCGAGCACGGCCAGAACGAAGAGGACCCAGGGGCCGTACAGCGCCACCAGCTCGGGGAGCCGGGTCATGGGCCCGGGAGCGCGGGTGGAGGGAGAGGAGGTGACGGCCGATCAGCGGCGATTCCGCGTCTCCACGATGTCGTCGTCGGTGCCGCGCTTCTTGTCGGGCCCGTAGGAGACGACGTCGAAGGCGTGGCGGCGCAGGACCAGCACGTAGGTGTTGCCCCAGGAGTCCCGGGTGGCGTCGCCGTTGTAGCGTCCCTCCAGCCAGCGCGGGAACTCGCGCGGCTCGGGCATCTTGCCCAGCGTCTCGCGCTCGTAGGTCTGCAGGTCCCGGGAGATCTTCTCCATCTCGGCCTTGGTGGCCAGACGGAAGGCCGGGTTGAGCGCCGGCCCCGCGTAGCGCGTGACCACCGCCCGCGACGAGGGGAAGTAGAGCGCCGCCGCAAGCGCCACCAGGAGAAACAGGATGAGCTTGAACATGAGGATCTCTCCAGTCAGGTCCTGCGGCGCATGGCCCGGGCCCAGGTCACGAAGCGCGCCAACTCGTCGTCGGGTGGCAGCGCGTCGGGCTCACCGTAGGCCGTCTCCATGCGCCAGCGCAGATAGTCGGCGGGTGGAAGGGGCAGAAAAGGCGGACGCCGGTACCAGTTCCTGGCGCGAAAGGCCCAGGCCGTACCCACCAGGGCGGGAATCAGACGCGGACGCCTGAGGGCCAGCCCCAGAAGCTTCCGATAGATGGGGGGCAAACGGCGGCTCCGTGAATAGGTCGCTGATTCAAGGTAAGACGGTCCGTCCCGGCGCCACAATCCTGGCTTGACCGGAGAGTACCACCGACCGCCGATGCGCGCCCCGCGGCGCGACCACGGGTACCGGCCGGGCCAGCGGGTCCGTACCTTCATCGTGTCGACGACACAGCACCCCTACGATCCCACGGGGCCGCAGGGTTCCAACCGCGAGGCCGCCATGACGTTGTACGCACCGGTCTATCCCCAGGGCACCCGCGTCCGCGTGCGCCAGGGTCGCCTTCCCATGAGTCAGGATCTGCTGGGCCGCGCCGGCACCGTGGTCGAGCTGGACGACTATCGTCCGGGCCGCTACGGCGTGTCGCTCGACGGCGAGGAGCAGATCCGCGACTTCCGCGAGGACGAGCTGGAGGTGATGGGGGGCTGACCCCCGACGCCGTGCCCAACCGCCTCGCGGGAGAGAGCTCCCCCTACCTGCTCCAGCACGCCCACAACCCCGTGGACTGGTACCCGTGGGGACCCGAGGCGCTGGAGCGCGCCCGGCGCGAGGACCGCCCGGTGTTCCTCTCCATCGGCTACTCCGCCTGCCACTGGTGCCACGTCATGGAGCGGGAGTCCTTCGCCGACCCCGACGTCGCCGCGCTCATGAACGAGGCGTTCGTGTGCGTGAAGGTGGACCGCGAGGAGCGGCCCGACCTGGACGGGATCTACATGAAGGCCGTGCAGGCCCTGACCGGCCGCGGTGGCTGGCCCCTGTCGGCCTTTCTCACCCCCGCGGGCGAGCCCTTCTACGGCGGCACCTACTTTCCCCCGGAGCCGCGCCACGGCATGCCGGCCTTCCGTCAGGTGCTGGCAGGGGTGGCGGAGGCGTGGCGGGACCGCCGGGATCAGGTGCTGGACAGTGCTCTCGCGCTGCGCGAGGCGCTGGAGCGTGCGGTGCTGGACGCGGTCCCGGGGGACGGCGGGCAGGCGGGAGCGACGGGGAGCGACGACGGCGCCCTGGTCGCCGGCGCGGTGCGCCACCTGCGCGAGCGCTTCGACGCCGTGCGCGGAGGCTTCGGCGGCGCGCCCAAGTTCCCGCAGCCCACCACGCTGGAGCTCCTGCTCGCGTACGGTGCCTCGTCCGGCGACGGCGAGGCCGTCTCCATGGTCACGCGCACCCTGGACGCCATGGCGCTGGGCGGGATCCGGGACCACCTGGGCGGCGGCTTCCACCGCTATTCCGTGGACGCTCGCTGGCTGGTGCCCCACTTCGAGAAGATGCTGTACGACAACGCCCTGCTGGCCCGCCTGTACACCGACGCCTGGCGGGTCACCGGCGAGCTCCGTTTCCGCGAGGTGGCCGAGGACACACTGGCCTACCTGCTCGCCGATCTGCGGACGCCCGAGGGGGGATTCTACGCGGCGCGCGACGCCGACTCCGAGGGCGAGGAAGGGCGCTTCTACCTGTGGACGCCGGAGCAGGTGTCCGAGGCGGTGGACGATGCCGAGCGGGCGGCGCTCTTGTGCCGGGTGTACGGCGTGGAGCCCGGCGGCAACTTCGAGGGGCGGAGCATCCTCCACCTGAGGCGCCCCCTGGAGGCCGAGGCGGAGGCGCGGGGCATGACCCGGGACGACCTGCGCGACGCCCTGGCGCCGGCGCGGCGGACGTTGCTGGAGGCCCGGGCCCGCAGAGAGCCCCCGTTCCGGGACACCAAGGTGCTGTGCTCGTGGAGCGCCTTCGCCGTGCGGGCGCTGGCTGAAGCCGGGGGCGCCATGGGGCGGGACGACTGGCTCGAAGCCGCGCGCCAGGGCGCCCGTTTCCTGAGCGTGGTAATGCGGGCCGACGGCGAGCTCCGCCACGTGTGGACCGACGGGGTGCCGGGCCCGCCGGCCTTCCTGGAGGACCGGGCGGCGCTGGGCAACGCCCTGTTGTCGCTGCACGAAGCCACGCTGGAGCCGTCCTGGCTGGAGGCGGCGGCGGGCCTGTGCGCCGAGATGCTCGACCGCCACTGGGACGCCGACGCCGGCGTCTTCTACGATGACGCCCGGGGCGGCGAGCCCCTGGTGGTCCGTCCCCGCGAGGTCATGGACCAGGCCACGCCCTCGGGGACCTCGCTGGCCGTGGAGCTCCTGCTGCGGGCAGCGCACCTGCTCGACCGCGAGGGTTGGGCCGAGGTGGCACGCCGCGCCCTGGACCACGAGCGCCCCGGCATGGCCCGCTTCCCGGCGGCCTTCGGGCGACTCCTCACCCAACGCGTCCGCCTCGAGACTCCGCCCGTCGAGGTGGTGGTGGCCGGGGCGCGTGGCGACGACGACACCCGGGCGCTGCTCCGGCGCACGCTGGCGAGCTACCACGCCCATCGTGTGGTGTCGGGCGTGGATCCCTCGGAGCCGGCACCGGAGGCCTGGCCGCTCCTGCAGGGGCGCGGACCCGTCGACGGCCGACCGGCCGCCTAGGTGTGCCGCGGCTACGTGTGCGATGCGCCGGTCACCGACGTGGACGACCTGGGGCGACTGCTGGACTGATTCA
The DNA here is from genome assembly GCA_963809895.1 of uncultured Gemmatimonadales bacterium. Lineage (GTDB taxonomy): Bacteria > Gemmatimonadota > Gemmatimonadetes > Longimicrobiales > Gaopeijiaceae > Gaopeijia. The sequence continues at coordinate 1,943,538 of CAWELD010000003.1, forward strand.
TCCGGCTCCGCCCTGCGGCGCCGCCGCGGGCCCGCGGTGTCGTGGCCGCCACGGAATCCCCCGTGAAACCCTTTCGCCGTCCGCTGCGTCTTAGTATCTGTAACATGACTACTATGTCACCTTACAGATATCACCCATGGACGACATCGCTCGACACCTGCCCCTGGCCCCGCGTGATCTCCTGATCCTCGCCGTGCTCGCCGAAGGCCCGCTCCACGGCTACGGCATCATCAAGGCGGTGGAGGAGCGTTCCCGATCGGGGGTGCTCCTGGATCCCGCCAACCTCTACCGCACGCTCCGGCGCATGCGCAAGGCGCAGTGGCTGGAAGAGGTCGAGGGCGACGGAGACGACGAGCGGAGGCGCACCTTCGCCGTGACGGGCCTCGGTCGCAGGGTGCTGGCCGCCGAGGTGGAGCGACTGGAACGGCTCCTGGGGCAGGCGCGTCCCGCGCTGGCGGGCGAGGACGCGTGACTGCCCGGGCGCCTCTACCGCGCCCTCCTGTGGCTCTTTCCGCCGGCGTTTCGCCGCGAAGAGGGAGAGGCGGCGGCGCGGACCTTCGAGGAGCTGCTGGCCAGGGCGCCGGGTCGCTGGACGCGGATACGGCTGGGGCTGCGATACGTGTCGGCGCTGCCCGCGGCGGCGACGGCCGAGTGGTGGAACACCTTGTGGGGCGCTCCGGTGGGCGCCCGTTCGAACTCCAGAGGGAGAGGGACGATGCGTGGGCTGTGGAGGCAGGGACGGTTCTCGGTGCGGGCGCTCCTCAAGGCGCCGGCCTTCACCTGGAGCGCGGTGCTGCTGGTGGGCGTGGGCGTGGGGGCGGTGACCACCATCTTCACCCTCGTGGACCACGTCCTGCTGCGGCCGCTCCCCTACCCCGACGCGGACCGCCTGGTGCTGGTGGAAAACGGCAGCCATTCGGGACCCCTCTTCAACCAGATGAAGCAGATGTCCACGGTGGACGAGTGGGGCGCCGCGTGGGACGAATCGGCCACGCTGGTGGGCGAGGGCGAGCCGCTGCGCCTGCGCGCCGCCCGGGTGTCGCGGGATTTCTTCCGCATCTTCGGCGCCCGGGCCGTGCAGGGCCGGCTGCTGACCGAAGAGGACTTCACGACCCCCGATGCCACCGTCATCGTCGACGGCCACGCCTGGCGCCGCATCTGGAACAGCGATCCGGACCTGGTGGGACGGACCATCAACCTCGACGGGCAACCGGTGACGGTGGTGGGAATCACCAATCCCGACTTCGTGCCGCCCGAGGCCGAGGTGGGATCCGAGGTGGACTTCTGGCGTCCGCTGGACTGGTCGTCGGACATGCTCACCTCGCACACGGCCTGGGTCCTGAGCGTGGTGGGACGCGTGGCTCCCGGGTCCTCGGTGGAGGCGGTCTCCCAGGAGATGCAGTCGGTCATGGCCCGCATGGCGCCGGTGCACGAGAACTACCGCAACCGTGACGACGAGCCCCGGGAGCTGCCCATCACTCCGCTCGGTGAGGTGACGGTCCGAGGCGTGCGCGCCGGGTTGGGGCTCCTGCTCGGGGCCGTGGTGATGCTGCTCCTGGTGGCGTGCGCCAACGTGGCGCAGCTCTTCCTGGCCCGGGGGCTGGGCCGGCACCGGGAGATGGCGGTGCGCAGGGCGCTGGGCGCGGGGACCGCCGTGCTCATGGGCCAACTCCTGTGGGAGAGCCTGCTGGTGGGCCTGGCCGGAGGAGCCCTGGGCGTGGTGCTGGGCTGGGTGGGTCTGCGGGGATTCCTGCGTCTGTCGCCGGATGCGCTGCCCAGGCAGGAGAGCGTGATGCTGGACCCGCGGGTCCTGGCCTTCGCCGCGGCGGTCTCGGTGGCCACGGCGCTGGTCTTCGGGCTGCTGCCGGCGGTGCGATCGGTGCGGGGCGAGGTCGCGGACGAGCTTCGGGGCTCCGGGCGATCGGCCACCGCGGGACGAGGCACCGGACTCCTGCGCAGCGGGCTCGTCATCGGCGAGGTGGCGCTGTCCCTGGTGCTCATGGCCGGCGCCGGCCTGTTGCTCCGGAGCTTCCTCCTGGTGCACGCGCAGGATCCGGGCTTCCGCACCGACCGGGTGTGGACGGTGCCGCTGAGCCTCACCAGCATCGACACCCCCGAGGCCTGGATGCAGACCATGGAAGGCATCGACGAGGCGGTGGCCCGGGTGCCGGGGGTGGAGAGCACCACCTTCGGCCTGACCATGCCCCTGACCTCCGGCGGCGGGCGCTGCTGCTGGCGGAGCACGGTCACCGCCGAGGCCGACGCCACCGAGACTCCCATGATCCATCCCGTGACGCCGGCGTACTTCGAGACCCTGGGGATTCCGTTGCAGGCGGGAAGGATCTGGTCGCGGGGAGAGGCCGAGGCGGATCCGGCCCCGGTGGTGGTGTCGAAGGGGCTGGCCGTGGCGCTGTGGGGGAGCGCGGAGCGAGCGGTCAACCAGCCCCTGGAGATGAACAGCTTCGCCATGACGGTCGTGGGCGTGGTGGGCGACGTGCGCCACTACGGCCTCGAACACGACCCGGATCCGGCGCCTCTACGTGCCGGTGGAGCGGCTCCCCTTCCCCATCGATCGGGCGCACCTGGCGGTGCACCTGCGGGGCGCGGCGGACCCCTCCTTGGGCCGCGAGCTCCGCGAGGCCGTGTGGAGCGTCGCCCCCGACGTGCCGGTGCCGGTGGTGCGCTCCATGGACGAGTGGCTCGCCCGGGAGACCTCGAGCCGCCGCTTCGACTCGACGCTGTTCGCCACCTTCGCCGCCATGGCGCTCCTGCTGGCGGCCGGCGGGCTGTACGGCACCCTGCTCTACCTGGCGGGTCAGCGGCGGCGCGAAATGGGGATCCGGCTGGCACTGGGGGCCTCGCGGGGCCGCATCGAGCGTGACGTCATGACCGGCGGCGTCGCCGTGGCCACCGTGGGCGTGGCCTTCGGGCTGGCCGGCGCCTGGGCGGTGGGCCGACTGCTGCAGAGCCGCCTGTGGGGGGTGACGTCGGCGGACCCGGTGGCGCTGGCGGGTGCCGCGGCGCTGCTTCTGAGCACGGCGGCGCTGGCGAGCTGGTTGCCGGCCAGACGGGCGGGACGCGTGGACCCGGTGGAGACGCTCAAGGCCGAGTAGTCGGTTGGCCGGCCCCGGGAGCCCGGCTATCTTAGGCCGGTTCCGGGGCCGCCGCCGCGCGGCGCCCGCACAGCGTTCCCTCCAGCGCGTCACCGCATGGCGACCGATACCTCCGAGCAGACGCGGACGCGAGACCTCGCCGGTCTCTCCGCCGAGCAACTCCTGGGCTTCTACCGCACCATGGTGACCTCCCGCTTCGTGGACGACCGGGAGATCTCCCTCAAGCGCCAGAACAAGATCTTCTTCCAGATCTCCGGCGCCGGGCACGAAGCCATCGGCGTGGCGGTCGCCGCGCACACCCGGCCCGCGTCGGACTGGTACTTCCTCTACTACCGGGACCGGGCCCTGGCGCTGGCGGTGGGCCAGACGCCCCTGGACCACCTGCTGCAGGCGGTGGCCGCCGAAGACGATCCGTCGTCGGGCGGCCGCCAGATGCCCGCCCACTACGGCGACGTGCGCTACAACATCGCCAGCACCTCATCGCCCACCGGCACGCAGTTCCTGCAGTCGGTGGGGGCGGCGGAGGCGGGCCTGCGAGCGCTCCACCTGGACGAGCTGAAGGAGCGGGTGACCGGCTTCGCCGAGGACGAGCTGGTGGTGTGCACCACCGGTGACGGCACCACCTCGGAAGGCGAGTTCTGGGAGGCGCTCAACACGGCCTGCAACCTGAAGCTGCCCGTGTTGTTCGTGGTGGAGGACAACGGGTACGCCATCTCGGTGCCGGTGGAGGTGCAGACGGCCGGGGGCAACGTGTCGCGGCTCCTCACCGGAATGCCGGACCTGCTCATCCGGGAGTGCGACGGCACCGACGTGGTGGACGTGTACCGCCATGCCGGAGAGCTGGCGGCGCACTGCCGCGCGCGGAAGGGGCCTGCCCTCCTGCACGCGCACTGCACGCGGCCCTATTCGCACTCCATGTCCGACGACGAGCGCATGTACCGGCCCGAGGAAGAGCGGGAGGCGCAGGAGGCGCGGGATCCGCTGCGCAAGCTGCGGGCCCTGCTGCTCGAGATCGGAGCCGCCACGGACGAGGAGCTGACGGCGCTGGAGGCCGAGGTGAAGCAGCAGGTGGCCGACGCCGCCGACGAGGCCCTGGGTCACCCACAGCCCGCCCCGGAGACCTACGCGCGTTACCTGTTCAGCGACGACGCGAATCCCACGACATCCGACTTCGAGACCGAGCCCGCGTACGAGGACGAGCGCCAGCTCACCATGGTGGACCTGCTCAACGCCTGTCTGCGCGACGAGATGGAGCGGGATCCCCGGATCGTGGTCTTCGGCGAAGACGTGGCCGACGTGTCACGCGAAGAGGTGCTGGAAAAGGTCAAGGGCAAGGGCGGCGTCTTCAAGGTGACGCACGGGCTGCAGGGCCGCTTCGGCAGCGACCGGGTCTACAACTCGCCTCTGGCCGAGGCCAACATCGTGGGCCGGGCCGTCGGCATGGCCCTGCGGGGCATGAAGCCCGTGGTGGAGGTCCAGTTCTTCGACTACATCTGGCCCGCCATGCAGCAGCTCCGGAACGAGCTGGCCACCATGCGCTACCGCTCCGCCGGCACCTACAGCGCGCCGGTGGTGGTGCGTACGACCTACGGGGGATACCTGAAAGGCGGCGCCATCTACCATTCGCAGACCGGGGCCGCGCTCTTCACCCACACCCCGGGACTCCGGGTGGTCATGCCCTCCACCGCCGAGGACGCCAACGGGCTTCTGCGCACGGCCATCCGCTGCGAGGACCCGGTGCTCTTCCTCGAGCACAAGCACCTCTACCGGCAGGTCTACAACAAGGGGCGCTATCCGGGAAAGGACTTCATGATCCCCTTCGGCAAGGCCAAGGTGGTCCGCGAGGGATCCGACCTGACCGTGGTGACCTGCGGCGCCCTGGTGAAGCGCTCCATGGACGCCGCCAAACAGGCCGAGGCGGAGCACGGCATCCGCACCGAGATCCTGGATCTGCGCACGCTGAGCCCCCTGGACATGGACGCCATCGCCCGCTCGGTGAAGAAGACCAACAAGGTGGTGGTGGTCCACGAGGACGGGCTCAGCTTCGGCATCGGTGCCGAGATCGCGGCCCGCATCGCCGACGAGCTGTTCGCCTGGCTGGACGGTCCCGTGCGCCGGGTGGCATCGAAAGACGTGTGGGTGGCCTACGCGCCCCAGCTCGAAGAGGTCATCCTGCCCCAGGTGCCCGACGTGCTCGAAGCCATCGTGGAGCTGGCGAGGTTCTGAGGAGACCTCTCGGGGTCAGTCGCTGGGACCGGCGGAATCCCCGGGACCGGCCGCGACCCGATCGCCGACCTCGGGCCGCTCCCGGGCTTCGGGCAGCACCAGCCGCACGGCCCGCTTCGGGAACAGGTAGTTCCACGCCCAGTTGACCAGCACCAGGGCGCGGTTCCGGAAGCCGATGAGCTTGGCGATGTGGATGAGGGCCCACAGGACCCACGCCAGGAATCCCCGGAAGCGTCCGCCGAAGACCTCGGCCACCGCGGCGTTGCGACCGATGACCGCCAGCATCCCCGGATCCTTGTAGCGGAACGGCGGCGCCTTTCGCCCGGCGGCCAGCGCGCGCACCGCCCGCGCCACGTGCTCGCCCTGCTGGATCGCCACCGGCGCCACCTGCGGCAGCAGGGCGCCCTCGCCGTCGGTGGCCCCGGCCAGATCTCCGGCCACGAAGATCTCGCCGTGGCCAGCCACCTGGAGCGTGGCGGTCACCGCCACACGGCCCCCCTTCCCCACCGGCAATCCCCAGGCCCTGACCAGCGGGTCCCCCTGGATGCCCGCCGTCCACACGATGGTGTCGGCGTCCAGCGTGGTGCCGTCGCCCAGTTCCACCTGGTCCTCGCCGATGCGGGAGACCTGGGTGTCCAGGCGCACGTCCACCCGGCGGCTGCGGAGGCGTTTCGCGGCGTATGCGCTGGAGGCTTCGTCCATGGCCGACAACACACGATCGGCGGCTTCCACGAGCACGATGCGGATCTCGTCCGCGTCCACGGTGGGATAGTCCCGCTGTAGCGGCCCGTACACGAGCTCCGCCAGTGCCCCGGCGTATTCCACCCCGGTGGGCCCGCCGCCCACGATGACGAAGGTGAGCAGGCTCCGGCGGCGCGCGTCGTCCTTCTCGTAGACCGCCGCCTCGAAGCGCGACAGCACGGCCCGCTGCAACGGGAGCGCGTCGTCCATGACCCGCAGGCGGAAGGCATGCTCCTCGGCCCCCTCCACCCCGAAGAAGTGGGGCACGCTCCCGGGAGCCACCACCAGGTAGTCGTAGGGGATGTCGCCCGACGTGGTCTCCAGCACGCGGGCTTCGGCGTCCAGGCCCGTGGCCTCGGTCATGTGGAAGCGCACGTTGCGGGCCCGGCGCAGGATCGCGCGCACCGGATAGGCGATGTCGGTGGGCCCCAACTCGGCCGCGGCCACCTGGTACAGGAGAGGGAAGAAGGTGTGGTAGTTGTTGCGGTCGATGAGGGTGACGTCCACCGGGGCGCCGGCGAGGCCGCGAGCCGTCCACAGTCCCGCGAAGCCCGCGCCCACGACCACCACGTGAGGACGGACGCCCTGCTCGCTCAAGGCACCACCAGATCCGGGTCCACCTGCGCGGCCCAGGTCACCAGGCCTCCGCGCAGGTTGGCCACGGCTCGAAATCCCTCCTGACGGAGACGCAGGGCCGCCCGGGCGCTGCGGGCTCCCACGCGGCACACCACCACCACGGGCTGCTCGGGATCCAGCTCGTCCAGGCGTGCGTCGAGCTCGCCCAGGGGGACGTGCACGGCGCCCTGCGCTGCCAGATTGCCCGCATTCCATTCCCAGGACTCGCGCACGTCCAGTACGAGCGGAGGCGCGTCGCCCTCCAGGAGCGCCGCCAGATCGCGGGCGCCCAGGTTGCGGGGGAGCGGGTCGGTCCCGGTGGATGGGGCGTCGCTCGGTGGGGCGTGGCTCGCGTCGGGGGCCGAGTGCGCCGCCGAGTCCCCGGCGAGCTCCTCGGCCACCAGCATCTCGGGCGTTATCCCGCAAAAGCGTTCGTAGTCGATGAGCTCGGTCTGGGTGGGATGCTCTCCGCACACCGGGCACTTCGGATCGGGCCGCACGCGCACCTCGCGCCAGGCCGCTGCCAGGGCGTCGAAGAGCAGGAGGCGGCCCGCCAGGGAATCCCCCACGCCCAGCACGTACTTGAGCGCCTCCAGCGCCTGCATGGATCCCACCACCCCGGGCAGCACCCCGAAGACCCCGGCCTCGGCGCAGTTCGGGACCAGCCCCGGAGGCGGCGGTTCCCGAAAGAGACAGCGGTAACAGGGGCCGTCGGGGGTGGCGAACAGCGACACCTGCCCCTCCCACCGCAGGATGGCGCCGTACACCACCGGCGTGCGGCTCAGGACGCCGGCGTCGTTGACCAGATAACGCGTCGGGAAGTTGTCGCTCCCGTCCAGCACCAGGTCGTAGTCGACGAGGATGTCCAGCGCATTGGCGCTGGTGAGCCGGGTGTCGTGGACCTTCACCTCGATGTGGGGATTCAGGTCCAGCATGCGCTCCCGGGCCGACTCCACCTTGGGGCGGCCCAGGTCCGAGGTGCCGTGCAGCACCTGCCGTTGCAGGTTCGAGGCATCCACGGCATCGGCGTCGACGACGCCCAGGGTGCCGACGCCCGCCGCCGCCAGGTAGAGACCCGCCGGCGAGCCCAGCCCGCCGGCGCCCACCAGGAGGATGCGCGCCGCCTTGAGCTTGCGCTGGCCCTCCTCGCCCACTTCGGACAGGACCAGGTGGCGCGCATAGCGAAGGATCTCCTCGCGGGAGAGCTCCGGGAGGGCGTCGGACGACGTGGAGGGTGAGCCGGCGGCCGGGGTGCGCATGAGCGAATTGCACCCCGGCGACCGGGCGGGGTTCCGGGCAGGTGCGGTGGAACCGGATTCAGTGCCTCAGTCCGCCGCGCGAGGTCCTGAGCGGGTCAGCGAGCCGTGGCGCCGCACGACGCGACGCGACGCGCCACAACCTGTGCGCGCCGCGTTCGGTCCGGTGCCAACGCCCGCGTCAGCGCGGCGTGGCGCCGGAGATCAGGCCTCGATCTCCTGGAAGAGCTGGTGCACCAGATCCCGGTGGAGCCAGGTGATGTAGCCCAGGGTGGCCAGACCTCCGGCCACGCTACCGGCGACGGCGCTCTTCCAGCTCAGGGCGTGCAGAGCCTCCACTGTGATCGCGCCGAAGAAGATCGGCACGAATCCGCCCACGGCGATGGCCGTGAAGACCAGGCCGTAGGCCAGCCCGTGGTCGGATCTCCGCCTGCTCGGCGAGGAAGGCCACCAGCATCCCCAGCGCCAGCGACACCAGCAGGTGCAGCCCGTTGAACGCCAGGACGGGAGCCATGGCGCCGCCCGGGCCCGCCGCGCGGTCCGTGGTGCCGAGGATCGCCCGCCCCAACGCTTCGGGCGTGGCGAAGACGCCCCGCATCGATGCCAGGTTCACGAAGGCGAAGAGGAGGACCACCGCCGCGTAGCCCAGGAGCCCGGCGATGAAGCCGTCCAGGACGAGTTGCTTGCGTGTCCGGTGCATGCGGCCTCCGCGGATGGAGGGAAACGGTTCGACCCACATTCATCATGGCGCGCCCGGCCGGCGAGCGCCGTCGGGAGTTGGGCGTGGATCCGTGTGGGGGGGTGCCCCATGGGCGGGGCTGGGGGCGGGTGGTGAGGCTGGCGGGCGGGGGGCGGCGGGGGCGGGTGGGCGGGGCTGGCCGGGTGGGGGTCGGCGGGGGCGGGCGGGGCGGCGGCGCGGGCGGGCGGGGCGGCGGGGTGGATGGGCGAGGCTGGCCGGGTGGGGGTCGGCGGGGGCGGGTGAGGCGGCGGCGGGGGCGGGTGAGGCTGCCGGGCGGACGGAAGATCGCCGTCAACCCTGCAAGCGGCGCCATTTTCAGGGCGCGTGCAGCGTTCGCGGCAATTATCGCCCTCCGCGGCGCAGGCGATCGGGGGGCGGAGGGCGCATGCGGCCGGCACGGTGATTATCGCCGTCGCGGCCGCGAGCGGGCGCTCAGGAGCGCCGCGTGCGTGGTTGACGGCAACGGCCGGCGGGGCGGTCGGAAGATCGCCGTCAACCCTGCAAGCGGCGCCATTTTCAGGGCGCGTGCGGCGCTCGCGGCAATTATCGCCCTCCGCGGCGCAGGCGATCGGGGGGCGGAGGGTGCATGCGGCCGGCCCGGTGATTATCGCCGTCGCGGCCGCGAGCGGGCGCTCAGGAGCGCCGCGTGCGCGGTTGACGGCAACGGCCGGCGGGGCGGGCGGCGCGGGTGGGCGAGGCCGGCGGGGCGAGCGGCGGGCGCGGGTGGGCGAGGCAGGCTGGGCGGGCGGGGCGGCGGCGCGGGCGGGTGAGGCTGCCGGGCGGTCGGAAGATCGCCGTCAACCCTGCAAGCGGCGCCATTTCCAGGGCGCGTGCGGCGCTCGCGGCAATTATCGCCCTCCGCGGCGCAGGCGATCGGGGGGCGGGGGGCGCATGCGGCCGGCACGGTGATTATCGCCGCCGCGGCCGCGAGCGGGCGCTCAGGAGCGCCGCGTGCGCGGTTGACGGCAACGGCCGGCGCGGGCGTGTGACGGCGGCGGGCGGCGGCGCGGGGCGAGGCTGGCCGGGCGGAGGTCGGCGCCGGCGGGGGCGGGCGGGTGCCAGCGCCGCCCGCAAGGCGCCGCGTCGCGCCCGACGGCAACCCCCGGCGAGGGTGAAACGGCGCCGAGCCAGGCGGTGCGTGACCAATCGGGCCCACCGCCGTGCGCGCTCGCCACCGCCGCCCACCGGCCATCCCCCCTCTTGCGTTATTACGAAGTCTTTCGTATGATCGGCACATGACGAATCCGACGGAGTTCACCGACCGCGAACTGGGGATCATGGGTGTCCTGTGGCGGAACGGGTCCGGCACGGTGGCCGAGGTCCGCGAAGCGCTGGACTGGGACGTGGGATACACCACCGTCCTCAAGCTCCTGCAGATCCTCGAGGAGAAGGGTGCCGTGCGGCACGAGGCCGAAGGCCGGGCCTATCGCTACATCCCGGTGACCGACGCTGACGACGCCGGCAGTCTGGCGCTCCGTCGGCTGCTGGACACGGTGTTCGGCGGCTCGGCCGAGTTGGCGCTGGCGCGCCTGGTGTCGGAGGCCCCGCCGTCGCAGGCGGAGCTGGCCCGCATGCGCGCCCTCCTGGACGAGCTCTCCGATGACGAGGGGGAGGAGGACGAGGGGTCATGAGCGCATTGACGTTGCTGTACGCCGCGGTGGTGGGGCTCCTGCTCACGGGAGCCGCCGCGGGCATGGAAGCGGCCCTCAGGCACCGGCGCCGGCCGGCGCGGGGCGTGTGGGTGGCCGCCATGGTGGCGACCCTGACCGCACCGCTGTGGGGTCCGGCGTTGGCGGGTCTCCGGGACGGCGGCGCGTCGGCGCCCTCCGCCATGCAGATTCGCGAGGTACAGGCGGGTGGTGCGCAAGCGACGGCCACCGCAGGGCCGTCGCTGGTCCAGCGTGCGAGCGCGGCGCTGGAGCGCGTCACCACCGTCATGGCCCAACCCAATCCATGGCTGACGCTGGCCTGGGGATTGGCGGCCGGCCTGGGCACGCTGCTGGTGCTGGGCGCGCTCATCCGGCTGCGCCGCCGCCTGGATCGGTGGCCTCGCACCCGGGTCGGAGGAGATCCGGTGGTCCTGGCCCCCGACTTCGGGCCGGCGTGCATCGGGCTCAGCCGTCCCCGGGTGGTGCTGCCCCGCTGGGCGCTGGGATTCGGCCCCCACGACCTCGACCTCATGCTGAGGCACGAGCAGTCGCACGGCCGGGCCCGGGATCCGCTCCTGCTGGCAGGAGCGCTGGCGGCGGTGGCGATCTCTCCCTGGAACCCGGCGCTGTGGTGGCAGCTCCTCCGGCTGCGCCGGGCGGTGGAGCTCGACTGCGATCGACGCGTCCTGGCGAGCGGCGCCTCGCCGGCGGCCTACGGCGGCATGCTCGTGGCCGTTCTCAGCCGCGTGCGCGGTGGGGCCTTCCCCGCTGCCGCCCTCATCGAACCTGCATCGTTTCTCGAACGGAGGCTCACCCTCATGAAGACCCGTACGCGCATCGGACTGGCCCGCACCGTGGGCGCGCTGGCCCTTGCCGGCGTCCTGGTGGCCCTGGCCTGCGAGACCCCCGCTCCCGACCCGGTGCAGCCCGAGATGGAGACGGCGGAACAGGAGGGCGGCACCTATAAGGTGCAGGAGGTGAGCGGATCGGCCAGTCGCTTCCGGACGCCGGCGACATGCGCCTGTCCAGCCTTCCCGCGGGAGCCACCCTGTGGGTGGACGGTGTGGAGGTCCCCGATTGGAAGCTGGTGGACGGGCAGCCGGACTTCCCGGGCTTCGATCCGGCCGACATCGCCCGTGTGGAAATCGTGAAGGGGCCGAGCGAGCACGCCATCCGGATCACCACGAAGGAAGGCTTGACGTCTGCCAAGGCCCACTTCGAGGCTCAGCAGGACGACAAGTGGCGCGCCTCGCTGCAAGAGGTCGAGGTGAAGGGACTGCCGGCCGACAAGAGCACATTGAGACGGGCGCCCGGCGGTGAGAAGAGCACGCTGGAGCTCCGCGAGGTCCCGGTCGAGCTCACCCCGGATCGATCCAAGGCCGAGTCCAACGACTGGATGAACGACAAGTCCCAGGCCGCCCGGGAGCGGGAGTTGGTCAGGGAGCGGTTGGCAGCCGACGACCGCGACGCGCCGGTACAGGGCACCCTCCGCAGGGCGCCCTCGCTGGAGCCGCTCATCCTGGTGGACGGCAAGCGGGCGGAGGGCGGCCTCAAGATGATCGCCGACCTGGACGTGAAGAGCGTCGAGATCATCAAGGGCGCGGCGGCCGAGGCGACGTACGGCCCCGACGGTCGCAACGGCGTGGTTCTGGTCACCACCCGGGGGGGCGGAAACTGACCAGGACCGGGACGCGGTGCGCGCGGGGCCTGACGGGCCTCGCCGCTCCCGTCCTCTCCATCGCCCTCGTCCTCACGGGCCTGCCCGGGCAACTCCCGGCGCAGGCCCGTCGGTCGTAAGACGCCTACTGCCCCGACTCCGACGTGTCCGGAATCCCCCTGGACCCGCCCTGGGCCACGATCCCGAAGGCCTGGGCGTCCTCCTCCAGGCCCTGCACCACGCTCTGGGGCTGCCCCTGGACGCGGGCGATGTCGGAGAGCTGCAGCGCCAGTGCGTAGAAGTGCCAGGGGATGTTGAGCGTGGAGCGGTCGGTCCAGATGTCCCGGTCCCGGAGTCCCCGGTAGCGGTACACGTCGCGGTAGAGCCGGAAGGAGCGATCGGCGTCGAACCACTCGCCGCCGTACGACGGGGTGCCCTGCACGTAGGCCTCGTTGTTCTCGGGGCCCTGCAGGTCCAGCTTGGTGACGATCCCCTGTCGCACCGCGAAGGGCCGGAGTCCCATCTGGTCCATCATCCCGCTGGTGCTGGAGAAGTAGATGGGTCGCTCGCCCAGCGAGTCGCGGATGACGGCCAACGCCAGTCGCTGGCCCCGGTCCAGGTACATCCCCTTGGGGAAGGTCAGGGCGATACTGCCGAAGGGGATGGTCTGGTCGGTGGGTAGCGTGCCCCCGACCACGCTGTCCATCTGCTCCCGGGTGAGCCGGGTGATGGGCTGATTGGGCACGTCGGCGGCCCGGTAGATCCCCCCGGCGTCGCCGGGTCGGAAGGGACGCTGCGTGCCCGGACGCGTCAGGTCCTGGAGCTGCGCCAGGTACCATCCCGTGCGCAGGTACTCGCCGACGATGACCGTCACGTCCCGGCGCACGCCCTCCACCTCCTGCACGTACCAGAGCGGAAAGGTGTCGTTGTCGCCGTTGGTGAAGATGACGCCGTAGGGCTCCACGCTGGCCAGGAGGTCGTAGGCCCAGTCCCGCGCGGCCCAGTCCCCGGCGCGGCTCGCCCACGCCCAGTTCAGGGTCAGGGGGATGAAGGCCACCAGGAGCACGGGCGACGTCAGCAGGTAGCGCCGCGCTCCGCGCACGCGCTCGGCCAACACGGCCCAGCACCAGGCGAGACCCATGCCGGCCAGCAGGCCCCACAGTCCGAAGCCCGCCACGAAGAAGTAGTCGCGCTCGCGCACCTCGTGCCGCGCGAGATCGGTGACCTCGGGGGCGAGGGAATAGCCGTACTTGAAGTTCAGGTAGACGACCAGTCCCACGGTGAGGGTCAACGTCAATCCCCCGAGATAGACCGCCGCCATGCGATCCGTGCGCACCACGGCCCACAGCCCCGCCAGCCCCAGCACCCCGAAGAGGAGGGTGAAGAGGGTGCGCGAGGGCGTGCCGGGCAGCTCGGAGCGGGCGGCGCCCCGGGACCACTGCCAGTCGAAGTACTGGTACCAGTTGAGCATCTGGGCGCCGAAGGGCGCCTTGCGCTGCGTCACGGGGATGGGCTGGTACTGGGCCCTGGACAGGTTGTAGGCCAGGTTGGGGCAGCCCGCCTTGCCGTTGGTGAAGACGGCCACGGCGGCGCCGGTGGCGCTCTCGCAGGTGGGCTCGCCTTCGTTGATGACCGGATTCTCGGCGGCGCGGATGGGCAGGAAGAAGTTCAGCGACACGCCCAGCGCCAGCAGCGGAATCCCCAGCGCCCAGAGCCGCCCCCGCAGCAGCGTGCGCGGCTCCACCCCCAGCACGAAGAGCGCCAGCACGGGCAAGGGCAGCACCGACATGAGATGGTTCGTGGAGCCCAGCGCCAACAGATAGCCCGCCAGGAGCAGGTAGCGGAGGCTCCCGGGGCGATCACGGAGGTCCCGCCAGCGCAGCGCCAGCCAGCTCGCCAGGGCGATGACCAGCATGCTCACCGTGTAGACCTTCTCGTTCACGTTGGACTGGTTCCACACGGTGAAGGCGGTGCCCGCCACCAGCACCGCCACCGCCGCGCCGGCCAGCGCGGCCCGGCGATCCTTCAACACCGGGGTCAGGAGCCGGTGCGCCACCAGGAACCACAACGCCGCCGATGCCGCGCTGGTGGTGGCCGCGAACAGGTTCATGCGCACCGCCACCGACAGGCCCGTGGGGGCCAGCAGCACGATCCACACCCGTCCCAGCGACACGAACAGGGGATTTCCGGGCGGGTGGGGCAGCCCGAGGATGTACGCCGTGGAGATGTACTCGCTGGTGTCCCACATGGCCGTGGACGGCGCCAGCGTCAGCGCGTACAGCGCCAGCAGCGCCAATCCCGTCAGCGCCGCCGCCAGATAGGGCGGCCGGTAGCTCTCCTCGCTCATGCGCCGGAGCCCGTCCAGCGAATGCGCCAGATGCGCCCGGCTGCGTCGTCGGAGAGGAAGAGGCTGCCGTCGGGGCCCACCACCGGATACACCGGGCGTCCGCCCACCCGCTGACGCGGACCCAGCCAGCCCGTGGCGAAGTCCTCGTAGCCCGTGGGCCGGCCGTTCTCCACGGTCACGCGCACCAGCTTGTAGCCGGTGGGCACGGAGCGATTCCAGGAGCCGTGGAAGGCCAGGAAGAGGTCGCCCCGGTATTGCTCGGGGAACTGATCGGCGGTGTAGAAGACCATGCCCAGCGGCGCCGAGTGGGCCTGCATCTCCAGCGCCGGCGGCGTGGTGCCGTCGCAGCGCCCGGTCCGGTCCTGGTACTCGGGATTGGCGATGCGCTGGCCGTAGCAGTAGGGCCAGCCGAAGTCGTCACCGTCGGCCAGGATGTTGATCTCCTCGGGCGGACGGTCGTCGCCGAGCTGGTCCCGCTCGTTCTGGCTCGCCCACAGCTCGCCGGTCTCGGGATTGAAGGCCAGCCCCGCCGAGTTGCGGAGGCCCGACGCGATCACCTCGCCGCCGGAGCCGTCGGGGTTGTAGCGGCTCACTGCGGCCCGCCGTGCATCCGACTCCTCGCAGATGTTGCACGAGGAGCCCACCGACAGATAGAGCATGCCGTCGGGCCCGAAGGCGATCTCCCGGGTCCAGTGGCCGCCGGTGGGAATGTCGGGAATCACCACCTCGGGCGACGCGCTGGCGTAGTCCGGCCCCTGGAAGCGCACCACCTGGTTGGTCTCGCCCACGTACATGAAGCCGTCGTGGAAGGCGAGGCCGTAGGGCCTGCGCAGCCCGTCCACCACCGTTTCAGGCTGCGGCGGGTCCGCGTCCGGACTCATGCGCACGATGCGCCCCTCCGACGACTGCACCGCGTAGAGGGCGCCGTCGGGTCCGATCTTGAGCGTGCGAACGCCCTGCAATCCCTGCGCCCACAGCTCGATCTGGAAGCCCGCGGGCACCTGGATGTCGCCTTCCCCCACGGCCTGGCCGGTCACGCCGTCGGCACCACAGGCCGCGGTGGCGAGCAGCCCCAGCAGGGCCAGTCCTCCTCTCCACGCTCCACGCATGTCGCTCTCCCTCGTTCGGACTCGTCGCTGCGCGCCGCGAATATAGCGAGGGGCACCCTGGCGTGCTGCCCGCCCGGACGGTTGGCAGCCCACGGTGGCGGCCGCTAGAATCCGTGCCGAGGCGCCCCGCGGGAGCCCGCGCCGTGCCTCGCTCGTCCCTCCGGCCCGATCCCCGTTCCAGCTACCGCCCATGCCCCTCGCCCTGTGGCGCACCTTCCGGTACGCCCGCGGGTGGCTCCGTGATCCCTCCGACGTGCGCGCCTCGGAGGTCGAGCTGCCCGCGCAGGGCGGGGTCCTGCCGGCCACGCTGCTGCGGCCGATGGGCGGGCGGGCCGCGCTGCCGGCGTGGGTGGTGCTGCACGGGATCACCCGTCCCGGCCGAGCCCACCCCACCCTGCTCCGTTTCGCCCGAGCGTTGGCCGGCAGCGGCTCGGCGGTCCTGATCCCCGAGGTGCCCGAGTGGGTGGATCTGCGGCTCGCGCCCCACCGCACGCTGCCCACGGTGCTTTCCGCGCTGGACGCGCTGGAGACGCTTCCCGGCGTGCGGCCGGCGCCGGCGGGACTGGTGGGATTCTCTTTCGGCGCGCCGCAGGCGTTCCTGGCCGCCGCCGATCCCCGGGTGGCGAACCGGGTCGGCGTGGTGGCGGGCTTCGGCGGCTACTGCGACCTGGAGCGCACGCTCCGCTTCCAGATCACCGGCGAGCACGAGTGGCGCGGCGAGATGCGGCGCCTGCGCCCCGATCCCTACGGACGGTGGATCGTGGCGGCCAACTATCTCACCCGCGTGCCGGGCTTCGAAGACGCCGGTGCGGTGACCGGGGCGCTGCACCGGCTCGCGGCCCGGGCGGGCGAGGCTCGCGTGCAGGCGTGGGATCCCTCGTACGATGCCCTCAAGGACGAGCTGGCCGAGGCGCTGTCGCCCGACGAGGGCGAGCTGTTCCGGTATTTCGCGCCCCCGTCGGCGGACGATCCGAGGCCCGCCGACCCGAGGGCCGAGGAGTGGGTCGCCCGCCTCGGCGCCGCCGCGCGCCGCGTGGATCCCCTGGTGGACGCCGCGGCGCGGCTGGACGCCATCCCGGTACCGGTCCACATCCTCCACGGCCGGGCCGACACGCTCATCCCCTTCACCGAGAGCCTGCGCATGGCCGAGCGTCTCGAAGGTCGCGCGCGGGTGTCCACCACCGTGACGGGACTGTTCGCCCATTCCGGCGAGCACGGCGGTGGCGGGCTGGGACCGCGCCTGCGGGAACGGGTGACCTTCGTGCGGGCCCTGGGACGGCTGCTGCGGGCGATCTAGCTGGTCGCGCAGCGTCGAGCCCGGGCTCAGGAGCGCGCGCGGTCCCTCACGACGGCGCGCACGGCGGCGCGCACCTCGGGATCCCGGGCTTCCAGTCCCTCGGCGAGCACCGCCTTGGCGTGGGGCGTGCCGATGGCTCCCAACGCCCGGAACGCGGCGATGCGGAGCGGCACGGGAGAGCGGGAGAAGATCGACGAGGTGGCGCGCTTCTCGATGGCGGGCACCGCTCCGGGGTCGCCGAGCTGACCCAACGACCGCAGGATCTCCACCTGCACGTCGACGTTCTCCTCTCGCTCGAGCAGGTCGAGCAGGGGTCGCACCGCCCGCTGGGCCCCCAGCACCCCCACGGCCATGGCGGCGGCGGCGCGCACGTCGACGTCGGGATCCTCGAGCATCCCCAGGATGAGCTGCGTGGCGTCCTCGCTGCCGAGGCGGGCCAGCGCCATGATCGCTTCGCGGCGCACCCGGGGATGCTGGTGCGCCAGCACGGTGGTGAGCGGCTCGATGGAGTCCTGGGAGGCCATCTCGCCGAGCACGGCCACGCCGTTGCGCACCACGAACCAGCGGGGATCCGCGATCATGTCGGTCACCACGTCCGGAGCGCGGGGCGCGACCCGGACCAGGGCGTCGAGCAGTGCGCGCCGCTGGCTGCGGTCCTCGGCCTCCTCCAGCCCCAGGGCCAGCGCCCGGGCCATGGTGGGGCCGAGCCGGCCGGCCACCCCCACGAGCTCGCCCCGGCGGGCTTCATCGCGCGACGCCGCCCGCAGCTCGTCGGTAATGCGGCGCGCCACCCTGGGCGTAGTGAGCTGACGAGCCAACGAGGCAGCGCCGTCGGAGCCTTCGAGACGGGCCAGTCGCTCCACGACCTCGGTCAGGGTCACTTCTCGACCCGGGTCGCGACCCGCGGAGGATCCGGCTTCGAGCAGCGCCCAGCCGAGGTCCTCCCGCTCGGCCGGCGACGCCCTGACGAAGGCGCCCAGACTGGCGAGCAGGGCGTCCTCGTCCACGCGCCCAGAAACGGAGTCCGGCAGCGGCACGGACTCCGGTGGGCGGCCCTGGAAAAGCCCCGTCAGAGAGCGGACGAGACCCCTCGGCTCGGCGGATTCGGGTTTGCTCGGCATGGCGATTCCCGCAGAGCGACGCGGAGGGAGAGACTCCTACAAAGGTACGACATGGCGTCGCAGGTCTCCAAACCCCGCGTGCGCGGGAAGGTTGCGCGATCCTCAGCCCGACGTCACGGGTAGGCCCCGCCGCTCCCAGGCTTCGATCCCGCCCGCCACGTTCAGCGCCGTGCGCCCCCGGGCCAGCAACAGCGACTGGCCGATGGAAGACCGGTTGCCGGTCCGGCACATGACGAGAATGGGCCGATCGGCGGGCAGCTCGTCCAGCGCCTCGGGGAGCATGCCCAGGTGCACCCGCGTCGCTCCGGGCGCGTGCCCCACCCGCCACTCCGACTCCGCGCGCACGTCCAGCAGGAAGGCGCCCTCGTCCTGCATTGCCTTGGCCCGGGCCACATCCACCCACGGCGCCTCGCGCACCGCGTCGTCGTCCAGCGCCTCGGGTCCGAAGTAGCCCTCGACCCGGTCCAGGCCGATGAGCGTGAGCGCGCGGGCGGCCTCGCGGGCCTGCGCTTCCGACTCCGCCAGGAGGTGGATGGCCCGGTCGTAGGGGAGCAGCCAGCCCGCCCAGTTGGTGAAGGAGCGATTCAGGGGGATGTGGATGGTCCCCGCCACGTGTCCGCCGGCGAAAGCCTCGTTGGTGCGGATGTCCACCACCAATCCCCCGTCGTCGAGCAGGGGCCCGAGCCGGGCCGGCCCCACATGGCCAGGCAGGGGCAGGTGGCCGAGCACGGTCGGGCCGTCGCGATTCATGGCCTTCATGGTGGCGAAGTAGCGGGGCGGCTCCGGCTGGTCCTCCAGGACCGCGGCCACGAAGGCGTCCTCGTCGTCGTACATGAAGGCCCAGCTCACCCGGCGCTCGTAGCCCAGGGTGCTGGTGGGCACCGCTCCCAGCGCCTTGCCGCAGGCGGAGCCGGCGCCGTGACCGGGCCAGATCTGCAGGTGGTCGGGCAGGTCGCCGATCCGCCGCAGCGACTGGAAGAGCTGCCGCGCCGCCGCCTCGGTGGCCCCGGCCACACCCGCCGCCTTCTCCAGCAGATCGGGCCGCCCCACGTCTCCGACGAAGACGAAGTCGCCGCTGAGCAGCCCCATGGGCTCCGCGGTGGCGGCGCCGTCGGTGACCAGGAAGGCGATGTGCTCGGGCGTGTGCCCGGGGGTGTGGAGCACCCGGATGCGGATGTTGCCCACCGGGAACATGTCGCCGTCCTTCAGCAGGACGGCGCTGGACTCCTGCGTAAAGCCGTAGCGCCACTCGGGCCCACCCTCGTCGGACAGGAGGAGCGTGGCCCCGGTGCGGGCAGCCAGCTCCCGGCTGCCCGACGCGAAGTCGGCGTGGATGTGGGTCTCGGTGACGTGGGTGATGGCCACCCCCTCTTCGCCCGCCGCCTGCACGTAGAAGTCGGCGTCCCGGTGGGGGTCCACCACCATGGCCTGTCCGGTGGCCTGGCACGCGACCAGGTAGCTCGCCTGGGCGAGGCGGTCTTCGTAGAAACGCTTGAGGAGCATGGCGCGCACCGGTGGTGGATCGAAGAGCCCACGTAGGAGAAGTATCCGGCGGTCCGCACCCGACCTGCAAGGACCCCTGGCAGCCCGTGCTGGCGTGCGGAGCGGTGAGCGCTCACGTACAATGCCTCGCGACCGATCCCGAACGCCACCGCCCTCACCCCATGCCCCGACCCTCCTCCACCGCGACTCCGGCGCCACGCTGGGCCAAGGTCATCGACCAGACCCGCTGCATCGGCTGTCATGCCTGCACCACGGCCTGCCGCTCGGAGAACCAGGTGCCGCTGTCCGTGACGCGCACCTACGTGAAATACGTCGACGTGGGCGCGTTTCCCCGGGCCCGGCGAGCGTTCCAGGTCACGCGCTGCAACCAGTGCGAGGCGGCGCCCTGCGTCACCGCGTGCCCCACGGCGGCCATGTTCCGGCGGCCCGACGGGATCGTGGACTTCGACAAGTCGGTGTGCATCGGCTGCAAGGCGTGCATCGCCGCCTGCCCGTACGACGCCATCTTCATCAATCCCGACGATCACTCGGCGGAGAAGTGCAACTTCTGCGCGCACCGACTGGACGTGGGGTTGGAGCCGGCCTGCGCCGTGGTGTGCCCCACGGAGGCCATCCTGGTGGGCGACCTCGACGACCCGCTGTCGGCGGTGAGCCGGCTGGTGCACCAGGAGGCCACCAGCGTGCGCAGGCCCGAAAAGGAGACCCGGCCCAAGCTCTTCTACCGGGGCGCACATGAGGCGACGCTGGATCCGCTGGCGGCCCGGCGGCCCGAGGGCGGGCTCTTCATGTGGAGCGAGCAGGGCGACGTGCCGCACCAGGTGCCGTCCGGGCATCCGGGGGCGCCGGGCGCGCCGGCGAACTCCTCGGCGGCGGCGGTGCTGGCCTACGACGTGCCCCACCGCATGCCCTGGGATGCGCGGGTAAGCCTCTACACCTGGACCAAGTCCGTGAGCGCGGGCGTGTATCTGATCGGGGCGCTGGCCGCGGGGCTCGGTGTGCTGGGCTGGGCCGATGCGCTGTGGACGCGGGTGACACCGATCCTGGGCCTGGTCTTCCTGGCGCTCACCGGGGGACTCCTGATCTGGGACCTGGAGCATCCGGCACGCTTCCATCTCATCTTCTTCCGCCCCCAGTGGCGGAGCTGGCTGGTGCGGGGCGGCTTCATCCTCATGGCCTACGGCACGCTCCTCACCGCCCACCTGGTGCTGGGGATGTCGGGGCGGGTCGACGCGGTGCGCCTGTTGGTCGTGGCGGGCGTGCCGCTTGCCGCCGCCACCGGCGTGTACACGGCCTGGCTGCTGGCGCAGGCCCGGGCCCGGGACCTGTGGCAGAGCCCGCTCCTGCCGCCGCACCTCCTGGCGCAGGCGCTCCTGGCGGGGTCGGGGGTGCTGGCGCTGGTGGCGCGGGGGGTCGGGGGGATGGCGCTGCAGGGCGGAAACCCCGGGACGACCCTCGAATTTGGAGGGGCCCGCGGGGCGGTGGAATGGCTGGATGCGGCGTTCGCCGTGGCGGCGGGCCTGCAGCTGCTGCTGGTGGCCGGTGAGGCCTCCATCGGGCACGCCACCGCCCACGGGCGCCTGGCCCACCGGGAGATGACGAGCGGCCGCTACGCGCTGCTCTTCCGGAGCTCGGTGGTGCTCACGGCGGCGGCGGTGGCCACGCCGTGGCTGGGCGCCGCGGGCATCGTAGCGGGGCTCGCGGGCCTCTTTCTCTTCGAGCACGCCTTCGTACAGGCGGGCCAGAGCGTTCCCCTGGCCTGAGGAGAGCGGCGACCATGAGCGACGAACGCACCCCGCGCAGCGACCTGGACGAGCTGGAGCGCCGGGTGTCGGCGGCCCGCCGCGACACCGAGGCCCGAGGCGAGACCTTCTATCCCGGCGCCAGCCGCATCCACCTGGCGGCCTTCCCGCCCAAGGAGCGCTGGGACGACTGGGTGGAGCTGGACTCGCGGGCCTGGCCGGAGCGCGAGGAGCGCCGCTACATGCTGGTGCCCACCACCTGCTTCAACTGCGAGTCGGCGTGCGGGCTGCTGGCCTACGTGGACCGCGACACGCTCCAGGTGCGGAAGTTCGAGGGGAACCCGGAGCATCCGGGATCCCGGGGCCGCAACTGCGCCAAGGGCCCGGCCACCCTGAACCAGGTCACCGACCCGGATCGCATCCTGTATCCTCTGCGCCGCGTGGGCGCCCGGGGCGAAGGCCGCTGGGAGCGGGTGAGCTGGGACGAGGTCCTGGACGAGCTGGCCGGCCGTATCCGGGCTGCCATCGTGGAGGACCGCAAGGACGAGATCATGTATCACGTGGGCCGCCCCGGCGAGGACGGCTTCACCGAGCGCACCCTGGCGGCCTGGGGAGTGGACGGCCACAACTCCCACACCAACATCTGCTCCAGCGGGGCCCGGGCCGGCTACCACTTCTGGATGGGCGCCGACCGGCCCAGCCCGGATCACGCCCACGCCGAGGTGATCTTCCTGGTGAGCAGTCACCTGGAGGCCGGCCACTACTTCAATCCCCACGCCCAGCGCATCATGGAGGCCCGGGCCCGGGGCGCGAAGGTGGTGGTCTTCGACACCCGGCTCTCCAACACCGCCACCCACGCCGACCACTGGCTGGCCACCTATCCGGGCTCCGAGGCCGCAGTGCTGCTGGCCGTGGCCCGGCACCTGATCCTCACCCGGCGCTACGACCGGGAATTCGTGCGCCGCTGGTGGAACTGGGCCGAGTACATGGAGGCCGTGCACCCCGACCGGGGCGCGACCTTCGAGGCCTTCGAAGAGGTGCTGGCCGAGCTCTACGACCGCTTCACCTTCGAGTACGCCGCCGCCGAGGCGGGCGTCGAGGCCGATGCGATCCGCGCCGTGGCGGAGCTGGTGGCGGGGGCCGGCACCCGGCTGTCCACCCACAACTGGCGGAGCGCCGCCGCGGGCAATCTCGGGGGATGGCAGGTCGCCCGCACGCTCTTCCTGCTCAACGCGCTCACGGGGTCCGTGGCGACGCCCGGCGGCACCTTCCCCAACTCGTGGACCAAGTTCGTGCCGCGGCCCATCCACCTGCCTCCGCGGCATCCGGACCACTGGAACGAGCTCACCTGGCCCCGGGAGTATCCGCTGGCCCTCATGGAGATGTCCTTCCTGCTGCCCCATCTGGTGCGGGAGCGGGAGGCGCGCATCGACACCTACTTCACCCGGGTCTACAACCCGGTGTGGACCAATCCCGACGGCTTCCAGTGGATCGACATGCTCACCGACGAGGCGCGGGTGGGACTCCATGCCGCCCTCACGCCGACCTGGAACGAGACCGCGTACTTCGCCGACTACGTGCTCCCCATGGGGCTGGGCTCGGAGCGTCACGACATCCACTCCTACGAGCAGTACGACGGGCAGTGGATCGGCTTCCGGCAGCCCGTGCTCAGGGCCGCGCGCGAGCGGCTGGGCGAGACGGTTACCGACACGCGTGACGTGAATCCCGGCGAGGTGTGGGAGG
Source organism: uncultured Gemmatimonadales bacterium (assembly GCA_963809895.1). Lineage (GTDB taxonomy): Bacteria > Gemmatimonadota > Gemmatimonadetes > Longimicrobiales > Gaopeijiaceae > Gaopeijia. Next base: position 1,966,393 of record CAWELD010000003.1, read on the forward strand.
AGAACGAGTTCTGGATCGAGCTCACCTGGCGCATCGATCCCGACGGCTCGCTGGGGATCCGCCCCTTCGTGGAGTCCCGGGCGCGGCCCGGCGAGAAGCTCACCGTCGACGAGTACTACGGCTGGATCTTCGAGCACTCGGTCCCCGGTCTTCCGGAGAAGGCGCAGGCGGAGGGGCTGACGCCGCTGGAATACATGCGCCGCTACGGAGCCTTCGAGGTGCGCCGGGGTGTGGGCGCCGTGTACGAGGAGGAGGTGCCGGCCGCCGAGCTCGACGACGCGCGCACCGACGCCCTGGGACGCGTCTTCACGCGGGCGCCGAAGCCGGCGTCGCCCAACGTGGTGCCCTTCCCTCCCCTGGATCCCGACGCCGAGGGACGGCGGCGGGTGGGCGTAGCCGTGGACGGCGTGGTGCGCCGGGGATTCCCGACACCGTCGGGGCGGCTGGAGTTCTGGTCCCGCACCCTGCACGAGTGGGGATGGCCCGAGCTGGCCCTCCCCGACTACGCCGAGAGCCACGTGCACCGGGACCGGCTGGACGACGGCGAGTGCGTGCTCATCTCCACCTTCCGGGTGCCGGTGCAGATCCACACCCGGAGCGCCAACGCCAAGTGGCTGGACGAGATCGCCCACACCAACCCGCTGTGGCTGCACCCGTCGCGGGCGGCGGCGCTGGGTGTGCGTACCGGCGACCTGGTGCGGGTGAGCACCCGCATCGGCCACTTCGTGGTGAAGGCGTGGGTGACCGAGGGCATCCGTCCCGACGTGGTGGCGTGCAGCCACCACATGGGCCGCTGGAAGCTCGAGGGTGACGGGCAGCGGCAGGCCATGGCGGCGGTGGCGCTGGAGCGGAGCGGTGACGAGCGCGGGCTCCGGACCCGGGCACCGGTGAGGCCGTTCGCGTCCGACGATCCCGACACCTCGCGCATCTGGTGGACCGACGTGGGGGTGCATCAGAACCTCACCTTCGCGGTGCACCCCGATCCCATCTCGGGCATGCACTGCTGGCATCAGGCGGTGCGGGTCACCCGGGCGGCGCCCGGCGACCGCTACGGCGACATCCACGTGGATGCGGCGCGCTCGAGGGCCGCCTATCGCGAATGGCTGGCGCGGGCGCGGCCGGCAGGGGTGGTATCGCCCGACGGCACGCGGCGGCCCTACTGGCTGCTGCGGCCCGTGCGCCCCGAGCGGGAGGCGTATCGCCTACCCGATGCACCGGAGCGGCCGCACCATCCGGAGCATCCGGGCGGGGGGGACGACACCGCGCCAGGCGGTGCCGACACATGACGCCCGAGCTCTTCCGTGCCCTGGGGGCGCTGGTGGAGGAGCCCGGTCCGGGCACCGAAGTGCTGGCCCGGGCGCTGGGGCTGCCCGCAGCGCCGGAGGGCGCCGAGCACACCGACCTCTTCCTGTTCCAGCTCTACCCCTACGCCTCGGTGTACGTCGGCGCCGAGGGCATGCTGGGAGGTGAAGCGCGGGTCAGGATCGGGGGATTCTGGCGCGCCGTGGGTCGCGAGGCGCCGGTGGAGCCCGATCATCTGGGGGCGCTGCTGGGGCTGTACGCGGCGCTGGCGCGAGGAGGAGAACGGCGAGAAGGACCCGGCACGTCAAGCGCTCAGGCGCCGGGCCCGCGCCGCGCTGCTGTGGGAGCACCTGCTCTCCTGGCTGCCGGCGTTCCTGGTGCGGGCCCGGGAGCTGGGCTCGCCGGCCTATCGGGCGTGGGCGCGTATCCTGGGCGAGGCGCTGACGGAAGAAGCCCGCACGCTTGCCCGCAGCCCGGAGCGCCCGTCCACCTGACGGAAGCGCCGGAGCCCTTCGAGCCCGACCCCGACGCCGAAGCGCCAGGGCGAGGCCTTTCTCGCGGCCGTGCTCACGCCGGTGCGCTCGGGCTTCGTGCTCACCCGCGACGACCTGGAGCGCTGCGCCCGCGACGCCGGGCTGGGGCTCCGGCGCGGGGAGCGGCGCTGGGTGTTGGGCGCGCTGCTGTCGCAGGACGCGCCCGCCACGCTGGCGTGGCTCGCCGCCGAGGCGGGGCGTCAGGCCGAGATGCTTCTCTGCGCTGCCGCCGGCGCTGGGCACGGTGCGCGATTTCTGGTCGGCGCGGGCCCGGACCTCGGCGGTGCGGCTCGCGGCGTTGGGCGAGGACGCCCGCGAAGCGAGCCTGCTGTGAGGCGCGCGATCCCTGGCTCCATCTGCCGTCGCCGCGTGACGCGGTGGCACATTCCCCGGAGGACCCGATGACGCAAAGCTCTCGCCTGGTCGCCGCCGTGGCGTTCATCGTTCTGGCGGTGGGGGCGTCCGCGCCCCTGCGCGCGGCGGCTCAGACCCCCCGCACGCAGGTGGTGCTCCTGGGCACCGGCACGCCCAACGCCGACCCAGAGCGCTCGGGACCGGCCACCGCCATCGTGGTGGACGGAGTGCCCTACCTGGTGGATGCGGGCCCGGGGGTGGTGCGGCGGGCGGCGGCCGCCGCGGCCCAGGGTGTGGAGGGACTCCAGGTCTCGAAGCTGGCCACGGTCTTCCTCACCCACCTGCACTCGGACCACACGGTGGGGCTCCCGGACCTCATGCTGACGCCCTGGGTGCTGGAGCGCGACGTGCCGCTCACCGTCATCGGTCCCGAGGGGACCACCGACATGATGTCGCACCTGCAGGCGGCCTACCGCGCCGACATCGACATGCGCTTGTACGGCCTGGAGCCCGCCAACGACAACGGCCACCGGGTGGAGGCCCGAGACGTGACGCCGGGCGTCGTCTATCAGGACGAGCGCGTCACGGTCACCGCCTTCGCCGTGCGCCACGGATCCTGGCCCGCCTCACAGGCCTTCGGCTACCGCTTCGAAACGCCGGACCGGGTGGTGGTGGTCTCCGGCGACACGGCGCCCACCGACGCCGTGGTGGAGGCCTGCAACGGCTGCGACGTCCTGGTGCACGAGGTCTACAGTCAGGCGGGATTCGAAGGCCGGAGCCCGGCCTGGCAGACCTATCACAAGTCCTTCCACACCTCCGGCGTCGAGTTGGGCGAGCTGGCGGCCCGCGCTCGGCCGGGGCTGCTGGTCCTCACCCACACGCTGCTCTGGGGCGCCACCCCGGAAGAGCTGGTGGCCGAGGTGAAGCAGGGCTTCGACGGGCGCGTCGTCTACGGCGAGGACCTGGACGTGTTCTGAGCGGGAGGAGGTCGTCCTCAATCAGGTCTTTCGCCTGATCCGAGGTCTCGCGTCCCACCTCTCGGCGGGCCTCGCGCACACTCTCCACCTGACGCTGATCCAACCGTGCCGATAGCATAGCTGCCACGTTCCTGGCCGACGCCTCGAGGGCGATTGCAGGAATCTCCACCGGTGCGTAGCGCATCCATCGACTGACCCGCATGGCCCAGCGGCGGTAGGGTCCCGCCTGCTTCTCCACGACAGGGGGGTCCCGCAACTCCACCGCGATCCTCCCTGAGCGCGTCGGGCGCACATCGCGAACCTGATCCCACGGAATGAACAGCTCTCCACCGAGGAAGCCGGTCCGGTCCACGATACCATCGTCGGAGATCACGAGGCGCGGCCTGGTATCCATCAGCCTGGATACGGCTCTGAACCCGAGGGGGGCGAAGATCGCGATTGCCAGCCAGCTCGCCACGGTGCGTGGCAGAAATCCGATCACCAGACCGGCTCGCGCCCCGACAAGGCTCCCGATGGCTCCGAGTACCATTACGACTGCCAACACCAGGATCGTGATGTCGACTCGTATCGACCTGGCAACGGCAAGCGTTCCGCGCCTCGAGTCCTCGTCCAGGTATGCTGTCATGTCTCCTTCTTGCTCAAAAGTACCTGCACGCGAACCAGAATCCCGCGCGTACGATTGCCCGGACGCCCAACACCCCCGCACCCACGATAGCTGGGGGCTCAAAGATTTGACCACCCGGTGAGGCGAGCAGCGCGAGGGTCGCACCGGCACCCGCCGCTGCCTCCCATGCTGCGACCTGCATGTCGTGGAACTCATCTTCACAGCCTCCGCCAAAGGAGTAGACGGTCCACCCATCAGGCGTCACACACTTCGGATCCTCCGGATCAACACACCCTCCTCCACTAGGCATACCAGCTGACGTATCGATGATATCCCCGTCTGTCTGCGTGTCCACCCACCCGGAGTCAACGTCTCTCCAACGGAACCCCTCCAGGATTCCTCCGGACCATTGGTAGTCGAGCGTTGCCTGAAGGACTCCGTTCTTGTAGATGACAGCCTCGGTCCACGCACCCTCGGGGCCGGACCGTTCGAATCGCCACACATCTCCAAGGGAATCCGTCACTTGAAGGGTATTGTCTGTTCCCCAGACGGAATCCACCGCAACCGTCGTGCTCTGCGCCGTATGTGTGGCCAGCGGTTCTGTCGGAGTGTCGGGTTGGGGGCTCATAGCCATGTCCGCGCACGCCGACAACGAGGACGAGAGTATAACGAGGCAGACTCCAAAGCGTGGTGCACGAAATGACATCTGGGCCTCCAGAGAAGGAAATCACCGAAGCGGGCGCCAGAGGAATCGGGGCCGCCAACTCCGTTGGGATGGCCGAGGCCACGGATAACGGCGCCTGTTCTTGTCTCACTATGTGGAATGACCGGACCTCAACACCATGTCCGCACCTACGCCTCCGTGCGAACATGGACAAGCGCCATTGACGACCACGAGCGGAGAGGCCCTCAGCGCCCATCCAGCGAGAAGGTGACGATGGAGTTGCCGGCCGCGATGGTCACGAGTTGCCGGTCGTCGACCATGTACGTGATGGGCGCGGCGCGGATGAAGCCTCCCAGGTTCCGGCTCCACAATACCGTTCCCGACGCGGCGTCCAGGGCGTAGAACCGGTTGTCGCCTCCCCCGAAGACCAGGCCTCCCGCGGTGGACAGCACGCCGTTGAAGCGATAGCGGCCACCATTGGCCCGAGCCGGAGCCGTGAACTCCCAGCGGCGCTCCCCGGTGGTGGCGTCGAGGGCCCGCACCCCGGTGCTCGAGGGGAGATCGGTCGGGTCATGGCCATTGGATCCCACGAAGAGCTCGCCGGCTCGTCGCGCCTCCGCATCGCGCTTGACGAAGATTCCACCGCGCTCGAGGAATGGCACGAAGAAGAGGCCGCGCGCGGGATCGAGGGCCGGCGACATCCAGTTGGTGGCGCCCCCGTCGCCGGGATAGACGAGCGTACCTCGCGGGCTCGGACGGCTCTCCGGCCGCACCCGGGGCCGTCCGTCGGCATCCAGACCCTCGGCCCAGGTCTGCCGGGCGAAGGCGCGGCCCCGCAGGAACGCGCCGGACCGGCGATCCAGCACGTAGTAGAACCCGTTCCGGTTCGCCTGAAGGACCACGGGCCTCGTCTCGCCGTCGACGACGAGGTCCGCCAACACCGGAACCTCCACGGCGTCTCGATCGTGCTCGTCGTGGGGTGTCGCCTGGAAGTACCACCGCAGCCGCCCGGTCTCGACCTCGAGGGCAACGATGGAGTTGGAGTAGAGGTTGTCGCCGGGCCGCTCGTCGCCCCGGTAGTCCGGTGCCGGATTCCCCGTCCCCCAGATCAGGAGTCCCAGGTCGGGGTCGTAGCTACCGGTGACCCACGTGGGAGCGCCCCCCGTCTTCCAGGAATCCCCACCCCAGGTTTCGTTTCCCGGCTCCCCGGGCCCCGGCACGGTTTCGAAGCGCCAGACCCTGTCCCCCGTGACGGCGTCGTAGGCATCCAGGAATCCCCGGACCCCGAACTCGCCACCCCCGATCCCGACGATCACCCGCCCGTCCACCGCCAGCGGCGCGCCGGTGATCGAGTACCCTTCGCTGTGATCCGCGACCTCGACGGTCCACAGGACGGCCCCGGTGCGGGCGTCCAGGGCGACGAGATGCGCGTCCAGAGTCCCGAGAAAGAGGGTGCTCCCCAGCACGGCCAGTCCCCTGTTCTGGCCGCCGCAGCAGAGCCGCAGATCCGGGGGCAGGTCGTAGGCGTAGGACCAGCGCCGCTCTCCCGTGCGGGCGTCCAGCGCGAACACCCTCTGCGGTGGCGCGGTGACGAACATGGTCCCATCCACCACCAGGGGCGTGGTCTCGATGTTGCCGCCGGGGACCGGGAGTTGCGCCCGCCACCGGATCTGGAGCCGCTCGATCGTGGCCGAGCTCACCTGCGACAGAGGGCTGTGGCGGCGGGCGTCATAGGATCCGGAATACGTCAGCCAGGCGCTGGAATCCTCCGATACATCCCGGAGCCGATCGAAGGTCACCGGGTCCACGTCCACCTCCGCGACCCGGCCTCGTCCACTGGCGGCGCCGGCTCGGAGAGCCCGCACGTAGGCCGCCAACTGCCAGACCTCTCTCGGTGACGAGCCGGTGCCCCGCATGGCGGTTCCCGGGACGCCGTGGCGAATCGTGCGGAAGAGGGCCCAGTCGCTGGCGCCGTGCTGGAGCTCGGCGGTGGTGAGGTCGGGTCCCGCCTCGTCGCCCCCCGCCGCCTCACCGTGACATTGGCGGCAGCGCTGCTCGAAGACGGCCCGTCCCGCCGCACGATCCGTGGAATCGGTGAAGGGATTGACGATGGACCCGTACGGATTCCGACTCTCCACGATCGGGGCCAGCCAGTACCCGCTGACCTTCCTGGAGGCCGTGGACGTCGTCGCGTCGGCCGATGGGTTCGAGGTGAGCGAGGCGGAGAAACTGTTCGACGTCGCGTCGTATGCCAAGGGGCACCCGGCGGCCTCCTTCGACATCCACCCCGACGGACGGCACTTCGTCTTCGTGAAGGCGGGTGACGTGGCAGGCGCTAACCAGGCGGCCCAGGTGGTCATCACCAACGCGCTGAATCCGGGGCTCACGGGCCAGCGCTGAGCGGCGGAGAGGGGGCCGCGGGCCCGCCCGGGCCTTCTGGTCCTGACCCACACGCTGCTCTGGGGTGCGAACGAGATTGTCGTCGATCGAGCAATCGCGGCGTTTCATGGGGCGAATGCGGAGTTCGCGGCGATATCTGCCGACGAACCAGCATGCAGTCTCCCCGGCCACGTCGCCATCCCGGATGGGGCTGGCTGGTGGGCGGGTGCCCTGGCGTCGGCCACGACCCCTACCCGGCGGTGGACGCGCTGAGAAGGCCGTGGCGATGGCCGAGGACTACGCCACCCGTGAGCAGGCCCTGGCGGACGCGGTGATCGAGGGGCGCGGGAAGGTCCGGCTACCGGCAGGCGGCACCTACGTGGGCCGCAATTGGATGCCGAAATACCTGTGGGTGGGCTCGCTGGACGAGGCCCGCAGGACGCTGGACGACCTGGTGACGGAAGGGCAGGGCGGCCGGGACAGGCTCATTACGCTCCGCGGCGTCATGCGGGACCTGGACCCCGCGTGGCCCACCATCGCGGAGAAGCGGTGGGCAGAGCGGGTGCAGGAAACCTACCACGTCCACATGCGGAACGCGGTGGCCGCGCTGGACTCCACCACCTGGATGAAGAAGCGGATCGAGGCCGCCCTGGCCCTGGTCGAGTATGGCCCCTAGGAGAGCGGCGGCCCGGTAGGTGTCCGGGCCGCCGCAACACAGTCCTAGGCCGGTCCTTTCCTCAAAAGGAGGCTCCTCGCTGTTTCAAATGGGTAGCTTGAAGTCGAGTTTGCCCGAGACGAGGTAGGCCATGGCGATCAGGTTCTCGGTGGTGCGGTAGCCTCGGGCACGTGTCTTGGCGGCCTGGAGCAGGCTGTTCATGGCCTCGAGCATCCCGTTGCTGACGCGCGAGCGGAACCAGCGAAGGACGCCGGACGCATGCTTCCGAATCGTGCGGGCTACGCGGATCATCGGAGCCAGTCGACTGTGCATGGCCCAGTAGTACCAGCGCTTCAAGAATTTCTCGGCCAGGATCGGCGGCAGCTCCCAGAAGTCCTGGAGGGCGAGCTTGAGACGGTAGGCTCGCGCCGTCTTCAGATGGCTCCGGCTCGGTCGCAGCAGTTCGTCCAGCTCCTTCTGCTGGGCCGCGTTCAGCCGCCCCCGGTTCTTCAGCCAGAGGTAGCGGGTGCGCTTGAGTTCCGGCCGCTCCTTCTGCTCCTCGCGCCGAACCGCATCGACCGCGTCGTTCAGCAGACGCAGGACGTGGAAGCGGTCGAAGGTGATCTCGGCGTCCGGGAACTGCCGCCTCGCGCCCTGGATGTAGGCCGGCAACATGTCCATGCACAGCTCCTTGATTTGCTCGGGCCGGCCGCCATGTCGAAGCAGCTCCAACCGGAAGCGCCCGAACACACTGGCGTCCCGGCCCTCGGTGGCGAACAGCAACTGCGCTTCGTCCAGGTCCGCGAACAGCGTGATGTAGTTCTGGCCCCGCCGGCTCGCCTTCTCGTCGAAGCCCACCGAGCGGACCTCGGAGAAGTCCGCGGCCGCACGAGCCTCTGCCACGTAGTGCCGCAGGATCCGCCAGAGCCGCGTGTCGTGCTCCCCGACCAGCCGAGCCGCCGCGTTCACCGGCATCTCGCACACGAGCGCCATCACCAGGGACTCGAACCAGAACGTGAAGCCGCTCCCGGGACGCGCCCACGGCACCTCGACCTGCTTGACTCCGCATTCCGGACACTCGACCCGGGGCACTCGCGCGTGCACGAAGGTTCGGTGCTGGAAGAAGTCCAGGTGCCGCCACCGCTTCTCCGACGTGTCGTACGCCTTACAGCCCTCCCGCCCGCACTCCGGACAGGCGAAGGTGCCGCCCCGCTCGAAATCCACCCACAGATCCAACTGCCTGGCCGACGCATCGAACGCTGTCCGCTCCAACCGCCACGGCCGCTCCAGTCCGAGCGCCTGCTCGAAGAGCTCCCCGATCTGGCGCACCTCGCACCCTTCTCCCGATGGCGCCGTTGCGAACCCTCCACGCCCGGATGGCTACGGCGTCCTCGGGGCTCCTCCAGCCCTCCGCGGCGGGCCGCGACCCCCGCCGCGGCTCGTCACTTTACCGCGATTTCACCCATCCTGAACAGCGAGGAGCCCAAAAGGACCACCGCTTCGGCCCGGATCTCACTGCTCCGGTCCAGGTAGGCCCGCCACATCCGGATGCGCGAGCCGACCTCGAAGTCCGAGAGTTCGGCCGAGGTAAGGTGGCCGTCCACAACTCGGTAGAGGTCGTCCTTCCATACCGTGAAGATCCGATCCGGAGTGCTCGGCCCCGCGCCTTCTTCCTTGAAGCCAATCTGGAAAAAGTCTGGTACGCCGCCCGGGTAGGTCCCGGTGACGACCAATTCCTCACCGGGGCCCGTGACACCTTCAGGTGCTAGGATGTCAGCTCCCGCGCAGCCTTGGATGAGAATCGCGACGAGTCCAACCGTCCAGAGCCTCCACAGCTCAGAATACCAGGGCGATCGTTCCATTGTGAACACCTAGCAGTTTGGATTGCCCATGGGGTGACACACATCAAGGGTGCTCCCGCCAGATTCCAGATCGCTCTTCACGCCAACCCACGGCGAGAACCAGGTGATGTGTTCGTTTTCGTCGTCGTCACCATCTCTCGTTGTCCCGTAGTACCGTGGGTCGTCGTCCGGCTCACAGTCATCACACAGCGTCGGGCCGCCCCAAAGGATACCCACGAGCTTCACGGTCTGCACCGGCTCACCGTCAAGGTCCGGGATTGGGTACTTCGAGTCCTCTTGGAAGATCGGTCCACCGCTGTCTCCGATATCACTGAACAACGCGGCCTCGAACTGGCAGAACAGGCGGGTGGAATTCAACCCGGATCCTGCGTCGCAGGGTGATTCATGAGTGATCGAGGGCTGAAAACGGATCGGCCGCTCTGGGCTGGACTGTGGCGGCTGGGATGAGCCTGGAGAGGCCGAGATTTCCGCGCTTCTCGGAGGCGGGGGAGGCAGGGTCGCGTCCGATATGGATACCGGTAGGACGGCCGGGTTGGCCAGAGGATTCAGGGTGGAGCGGGACCGTCAGGCTGGCGCAGGAGGGGGGATCCCTGCGAGGCGTCGGAATGCGATGAGGAGACGAGCCCGGGCTGGCTCAGTGGTCAGGAGCAGCAGATAGGTCTTTCGAGCATGGCGGGTGATCTTGGCCGGAAGACGGAAGAGCCAGAGACGAAGCCGCTTGGGCTGAGCCGTTCGCCAGGATCCGGAGAGCGCCGTTGTCCGGAGCGTGTGGAGGAGCTGATAGGCCAGCATCCCGAGGGTCCAGAGCAGGGCGTTGCCTTCGAGGTCGTCGATGGCAGTCTGTCCGACGGAGAGCTGCCCGAGCTCGGCGATCCGCTGCTCGATTACGGCGCCCTGGTTGTAGCGACGCCAGGCCGTGAGGGCGTGGATGCCCTCGATGTTGGTGAGCACATGAGCGCTCAGGGGCACTTCGTAGGTGTCGAGCTCGAGGGTAGCCTCTCCTGCGAGGGGCCGCCGGGTCTGGAGCGAGAGGAGCCGGACGCCCCAGAGGGTGCCGGACGTGGTCCAGAGCTCTTGTCCCGGAAAGACGTCTTCGCCCTTGGCCGAGCGACGCCAAGGCCGCTGATGGTCGCCGAGCCACCGATGTGCAGGGATCTTGAGCACGAAGTCCACGTCCAGCGAACAGAGCTTCGCGACCATCGAGCGGCTGAAGAAGCCCTTGTCGAGCCGGACCGCGATATCGGTGACACCTCGCTTCCGGAGGCGTGCGACGAGATCGTCCAGCCACTCCTCGGCTCCGGCCGCCGTGTGTGCACTGCCAGGCCGCCAGCGCACACCGAGGCAGTCGCCCGTCTCCTGGATGAAGGCCAGAAGCGGATGATGCGACGGCCGGCCCGGCTTCTTCGGGTTGTATCCTCGCTCCGCTCCCGCCTGGTTCTCGCCTTAGCGCACCGAGACCGTCGAGTCGAGGACGAGCGTGACGCGCTTCGGCGTCCCGATCGCCGTCCAGCGGCTCAGGACGAGCTTCCACAGGAGACGATCGAGAAGGGGCACCAGCTCCTGGCCGGCACGGCGGAGCCAGCGGCCGAACGTCGTGGGATCCGGCACCCGCTCCCAGCCGAAGAGACTGCGGATTCCCCGACAACTCAGAAGCGGCAGGTCGTCCAGAACTCCACCCCCGTAGAGGAGGAGGACCGTCCAGACCTCGACCATCAGGCTCGGCCGGAAGCGGCCCGGGACCGCCGCTGTTCGGTGGTCGATCCACTCGCCCAACCGGAGTCGGTCCCAGAGCTTCCGGATCAGCACCAGCCCGCCCCCGTCCGTCAGATTCCGAGCACTGTGACGAAGTCGCAGAGGAGCTGCGTCGCCTTGTACGTGGGGCCGAGGAGGGATACGATGGTTGCGCACCGTCTGGGTGCCTCGCGTTGTGGAGACTCACTTGCCGGTAAGTCCTTCCAACGTAAGGCCCCAGGCGGTGTCTTGCATTCCCACATCAGCCCGCCATCGCAGGATCCGGGTTCAAATCTAATCGGTAGTTGAAGCAGGTACTCGAAGGATTGTATATCACGTTGCAGTCGACCATCTGATTGGTCGGGTCAGTACCGTCGGAGCATTGAAGAATCTCCCCACGAGTCCACCCCGTTCGATCCCCCATCTTGTTCACCGTCATTCCCACCCAGATCTGTGAATAGCTGACGGCGGCGTCAGTCACGGTGAACGTCGGGGTCGAAGTGTTGACGTCTCGCGACCCGAAGGTATCCGCTGGTATCCCCGGCGGAACGGTTGGATAACCCTGCGTCTGAGCCATTAGGTAGGGCGTGAACGGTACCGAATCATTCGTCCATTCATACGCAGCGGCATCTGCAGCCCTACAACTGGTCACCCAACCCGGTGGGACGAGGCAATTGAACCCTGCCTGTCCATATGTGGGGTCATAGATTTCTTCGGCGACCGGGACGGTCAGCACGTTCAGCCCCGCCCCCGGCTTCTGGTAGATCGTGAAGCCAACATCCGTTTGGAACTTCGTGGGCGAACAGTGGCTGGCGGTGATGATCACGGGTGTAGCGCCCAGATAGCCGGTGGCACCTACCGTGCAACGGGGTCTTATCCAGGGTACCCAGCGCGTATTGCCGATCCTCCTTGCGCCGCTACCTCATTCAGTTCTTGTCGGAAGTGTGGGCCTGGTCCCACTACTCGGGTCCTGAGAGCTCGATCAGGGATACCTAGGCCCACGGCGCGGGATCTCTCGCTGGCCGCATACGCTGCACGTGTCACACCGATGGTGACGGCGTTGCTTACCTCGTCGACGTCAAAGAAGACAGCTCCGGACCCGCGTGAGCCATCACCTCGTCGCGCCACTCGTTGAGCTGGTCGAAGGCGAATTCCACTGACCTGAAGCGTACGGGTCGCTGGGCGTGCTCCGGTCCTCGTCCGTGGAGCCATGCCTCGGCGGCTGCCTCCGCCCCTGGCCGGGCGAGGCTGACGACTGCGTTTCCTTGGTGATCAACGAACACGCCCGCGAACCCTGGCACGCTGGTCCGTGCGAGCTCTGCCCACTCCTCGTCCATCGTCGGCGGTCGTCCCTGGGGTGGACCTTGCCGGGCCGATGCGGCGGTCTGCGTTTCCGGTGTTGTTGGATTCGATCGTGCCAGATCGTCCTGACACCCGGCCAGGATCATCAGGGCCAGCGCTGCGCTCGTGGCGGATCCGAGCCGCCTCCCACGATTCCCCTTCACTCTCTCCTCCCTGTCCCTTGGGGGGCGCTTCTATCATGCGTCGCATCGTAACCGAGAGTCAAGTACTCCCTCATCGCCCCCCCCTTCCGTCGCAGCGGCCGGGGGGGCCATCTCAGGGTGACTTCCTCCTGGATCAGACTCTCGACCACGCTCCGCGTGGCGCCCGCCCTCGATCTCACCGAGCCCAGAATTCGAGTTCGACCAGTCCATCCCCGACGATTTCGATTCCTGAGCCGCGGGATTGGCATCGCCCCATCCAGCGGCGACCGGCTTCCATGGGCGTGGAGCGGTCACCGTGGGCGGCGTTCGGAGCATGACCGCGGCCGGTAAACGGGGCGGTCGCCGTCGATCGAGCAATCGCGGCGTTTCATGGGGCGAATGCGGAGTTCGCGGCGATATCTGCCGACGACCTTGCGCACAGTCCCCCGGGCGGCGGCGCCGGTGGGATTCGCGGCGATGGTTGGGGTCGATCCCGCATCGGCTCCCCGATCGACGCCGAGTGCTGGGTTGAAGGCACGCAGCAGCGGTCGCGGCGGGCGGCACCGGATCCTTCAGGTGCTGAGATGATTTGGCGGCGCCGCGATCGGTTCACCGTTGTCTTTGAAGAGACCACCTTCAACCTCGAGAGCCCGGGGCGACGGCATGCGACTGCCACAATGGACAGTACTCCGGGGGGTCCTCCTCGCGCTCACCGGTGCGTTGCCTGCGGGCATGGACTCGGTAGACGCCCAGGAGCCCTGGCCCACGACGGAGTTCGAGGTGGCGTCTGCCGAGCGGCTCATGGAGCTCGGGGTACTCCGGGAGTTTCCCGAGGTCGGGGAAGCCTGGATCGACTTTCTCAACGAGTCCTTCGCGTCGGTCGACGACTGGCTCGCCGCGGCCGGTCTGGACCCTCTGGGAGCCCGGGTCTACGACCCCGCCGAGGCGACGCGCCGGGAGATCGAGGCCTACCTCCGTGACGCGGCGCAGCTCCTCGAGGAATGGGGCCTCCCCGCACCGGCGTTGCGCCAGTCCCGGGGGCGGTACCAGGTGGCCCTGCTTGCCGAGACGCCGGCGTCCCTCATCGGCGATGAGGCGGCCGGGCTCTACGTGCCGGAGATCTGCGGATTCCTCGGAGGATTGCTGTTCCTTCGGGCCGGCTCGGTTCTGGACGGCGATGACCTGACTCCGGACGGGATGGAAACCCTGGGCCACGAGCTCTTCCACGCGGTCCAGGGAAGCATGGCCGTGGGTGCGACCTGCCCATTCCCCACCGGCGCCTGGATCACCGAAGGCTCGGCCGATGCGGTGGGTTCCGACCTGCTCCGCACGCTGCGTGGTCTCGAGGTGTCGAGCACCACCGAAGCCTGGGGACTGCGGGACTACTCCCGCCGCCTCCCCGTTCCAAAGGTCCATCCCCTCCAGGGCGAGGGTACGGATATCTCCGCGTACTACACGAGCTCCCTCTGGCGGTACCTCGCCGAGCGATACGCCCTGGGCGGCGCCATGCCGGGGCCCGAGCCCCCTGAGGCCGTGGACTACGGATACCTGGCGCGTCTGCTTCGTATCGACCCGGGAGAGCGAGACTGCGTCGGGCTCAGTGCACCCTGTGCGTCCGAGCTTCGCTGGCTCGACCTGGGAATCCGGGCGGTCTTCGGCACCAACCTCCGCTACGAGTACCCTCGCTTCGTCGACGCGATCTCGCGATACGGGGAGTTCCGTCTCCCCGCGGCCCCCGATGATCCGGTGGCGCCACAGATGAACGGCGATCGGATCCGGGATCAGGTCTTCGGCGGCTGCGACAACGTCTATCTGACCACAGACTTCCCGCGCAGGATCTCGCGGGAGGTGGTCGACGTGCTCGACCCCGTCTCCGCGGAGTGCTGGAACGTGTTCGTGGAGGGGTTCCCGGACGGGGTCCGGGTGGGGATGACCGTCGACGGACCGGCCGCCCGGGCCATGTCCGACCTGTCCGCGAGCGTGGGAGGTCGGCCGACCTGGGCCGACACGGCCGTCGTGGTCGGCGACGCCACGACCGATCGTTCTTCGGTGACGTGGTCCTACACGGTCCCCGACACGACCACCACACCGTTCCTGCTCTCGAACGTGGGCGCCGACCCGGGGGCGGCGGCCCGCATGCGCAATCTCCCGGTCACGTTCACCATCCTGGAGTCTACCGGCGCCCTCGTCGGCACCGAGCCCGGGGGTCCTTCTCCCGCCGAGATCGACGCTCCGGTCGGTCTGAAGCTCGACGACTTCTCCCTCGCGGAGGTCATGCCGTACACGGCCCCCTTCGAAGGAGCCGACTTCGACCGCCCGTGCATCCTCCGGTTCCGGATGCGGAACCAGGAGACCCGGGACGAGGTCACCCTCCAGATGGATCACGAGGGGCCCATCGGGCCGGGGGTGTACCCGGTGGCCCCCAGGCAGGACGGGGCCGACGACCTCGACCGTCCCGAGCGGTGGCCGAACCAGTTCGTCGTCGACTTCGGCATCGGTCCGGGCAGCGCTCTCTCGGACGGACGGCCGCAGGGGTTCCGGGCCGAGGCCGGGACCGTGGAGATCGAGTCGGTGTCGGGCGGTGTCGTCCGCGGACGAGTGAACGCCGCGGGGTGGCGGCGGCGGACCTACGCCATCGGCGAGGAGCCATGGGGGCTCTCGAACCTCACCATCCGTGCGGACTTCATGGTGGTCGTGCGGGACCGCGTGCGACGAGCCCGCCTGGGGCGCGACGCGACCGGATCGGACTGCCTCGAGCCGCCCGAGAGCGCGGCCACCGTCGAGCCCTTCCCTGGAGGGGGGAATTCGGATGAGGCGGGAGACGCCGAGGGGACCGAGAGCACGGAGGACCCCGGCAACGACCAGACCGCCGAGGAGGGCGACGAAGGGAACGAGGAGACCGGGGAGGGGGAGCCCACATCGACCTCCATCGACTTCCGTGGAGAGCCCGGGTCCGAGGTGGTCGGAGGACCCGGATCGGCGAGCCGTGCACCCGGTGAGGGCCCCCGGGGCTGGACGGCGACCGAATTCCCGATCCAACTGGGCCTTTCGCCGGCGATCCTGCGCACGTGCCGGGTGCCCGACGACACGCCGCCTCCGATCCTCGGCTTCCTGCGGGAAGGGACTCCCGCAAGAGGGGAGCTCGGGTTGAACGTGTCCCCGGCGGGGCTGCGGATGGACTTCGACTTCGGGAGCGGTCGGCTGGAGATCCGGACCACCGGGCCGGACGCCGTCCGCAGCGAGGACGTGGGTCGCTCCGATACGCTCCGGCGGACCCGCTATGTGATCGACGCCGCCCAACTGCGACTGGTGTGGTCGGGGGGAACGATCTCCTGCGATTCCCTGGTGGGGTTCGCGTTCGAAGTGAACGAGACCTACCGAACACCATAGCCACTCCACGTTCCAGACGGAGTCACCATGCAACCGAACCTCCTTCTCGCAACCCTCGTCGTGCTCGGTCTCCCGAGCTGCGGGCAGCCGCCCGGTGAGACGGGCGAATCGGAAGCCGCCCCCGCCGTGGAGTCCGCTCCGCGAACGGCCGAGACTACGGACGTGAGCCCACGGTCGTCAGACACATCGACCCCCGACGCCGCGCAGGACGCGGGCACCATCCAGGGCACCCTCGACGGCGAAGCCCGTACCTGGATCTCGCTCTACCGCGAGCGGGATGGTGACGCGGATGCCACCAGCACGTACCAGACACGGACCATCGGTCGCATGGAGTCGCGGTCGCTCTCCCTCGGGGGGCACGTGGGGCCGACCATGTCTCCGGACGGCTCCATCCGCATCTCGGTGACGGCTACGACGCCGCTCGAGGACTGCCCCTGCACCTTCGAGACCGGCACGGTCGAGTACGTCGTCGACTTTCCGGACGACCGCTGGGAAGCGAATCAGGCGACCGTCACCGTCGATGCGTTCTCCGAGAACGGTGACGGCACTCTAGCGGCCGCCGGCAGGTTCCAGGGCACGCTCCGTCGTCCCGACGGCGCCTCCGACGACGCCATGGCCGTCGAGGGGGAATTCGACATACGGCAGATTCTGCGGGTGGGCAACTAGCCACCGGTGACCGAGCGTGGCTACCCGGATCACCCGACCGCCGGGCTCGGCGTCCTCCTTCGACATCCACCCCGACGGACGGCACTTCGTCTTCGTGAAGGCGGGTGACGTGGCAGGCGCTAACCAGGCGGCCCAGGTGGTCGTCACCAACGCGCTGAATCCGGGGCTCACGCGCCAGCGCTGAGCGGCGGAGAGCCGGCCGCGGGCCCGCCCGGGGCTTCTGGTCCTGAACCACACGCTGCTCTGGGGCGCGAAAACGAGATTGTCGTCAATCGAGCAATCGCGGCGTCTCGCGAGGCGGATGCAGAGTTCGCGGCGATATCTGCCGTCGAAGCAGCATGCCGTCCCCCGGGCAGCGGCGCCCGCGGCTCCGACGGCGATTATTCCAGTCGATCCCGCATCGGCTCCCGGATCGACGCCGGATGCTGGGTTGACGGCAGGCCTCCCCCGCGCGTTGCCCCCCTCCGCGCCGCCGGGTGCCCTCAGCGTCCATCCAGCGAGAAGGTGACGATGGAGTTGCCGGCCGCGATGGTGACGAGTTGCCGGTCGTCGAGCATGTACGTGATGGGCGCCGCGCGGATGAAGCCCCCCAGATTGCGGCCCCACAACACCGTTCCCGACGCGGCATCCAGGGCGTAGAACCGGTTGTCGCCTCCCCCGAAGACCAGGCCTCCCGCGGTGGACAGCACCCCGTTGAAGCGATAGCGGCCGCCGCCCGGCCGGGCCGGGGCCGTGAACTCCCAGCGGCGCTCCCCGGTGAGGGCATCGAGGGCCCGCACTCCGGTCGTGGACGGGAGGTCGGTCGGGTCGTGGCCGTTGGAACCGACGAAGAGCTCGCCGGCCCGTGGGGCCTCCGCGTCGCGCTTGACGAACACCCCTCCGCGTTCGAGGAACGGCACGAAGAACAGGCCGCGCACGGGATCGAGGGCCGGGGACATCCAGTTGGTGGCGCCACCGTCGCCGGGGTAGACCAGGGTACCCCGCGGACTCGGACGGCTCTCCGGCCGCGCCCGGGGTCGTCCATCGGCATCGAGACCGTCGGCCCAGGTCTGCCGGGCGAAGGCGCGGCCCCTGAGAAACGCGCCGGTCCGACGATCCAGCACGTAGTAGAACCCGTTCCGGTTCGCCTGGAGGACTACGGGCCGGGTCTCGCCGTCGATCACGAGATCCGCCAGCACCGGAACCTCCACGGCGTCCCGATCGTGCTCGTCGTGGGGCGTCGCCTGGAAGTACCACCGCAGACGCCCGGTCTCGACATCGAGGGCGACGATGGAGTTGGAGTAGAGGTTGTCGCCGGGTCGCTCGTCGCCCCGGTAGTCCGGCGCCGGGTTCCCCGTCCCCCAGATCAGGAGTCCCGCATCCGGGTCGTAGCTGCCGGTGACCCACGTGGGGACGCCTCCTGTCTGCCAGGACTGTCCACTCCACGTCTCGTTCCCAGGCTCGCCAGGCCCCGGCACGGTCTGGAAGCGCCAGAGCCGATCCCCCGTGTCGGCGTCGTAGGCGTCCAGGAATCCCCGGATCCCGAACTCACCGCCCGCCACCCCGACGATGATGCGCCCGTCCACGGCCAGCGGTGCCCCGGTGATGGAATAGCCCTGGCGGTGGTCCGCGACCTCGACGGTCCACAGGACGGCGCCCGTGCGAGCGTCCAGGGCGACGAGGTGGGCGTCCAGGGTCCCGAGAAAGAGCGTGCTTCCCAGCACGGCCAGTCCCCTGTTCTGGCCGCCGCAGCAGAGCCGCAGATCCGGGGGCAGGCCGTAGGCGTAGGACCAGCGCCGCTCTCCCGTCCGGGCATCCAGCGCGAACACCCTCTGGGGTGGCGCCGTGACGAACATGGTCCCGTCCACCACCAGGGGCGTGGCCTCGATGTTTCCGTCGCGGACCGGGAGCTGCGCCAGCCACCGGATCTGGAGCCGCTCGATCGTCGCCGAGTTCACCTGCGACAGAGGGCTGTGGCGTCGGGCGTCGTACGAGCCGGAGTACGTCAGCCAGGTGGTGGAATCCTCCGCCGCATCCCGGAGCCGGCCGAAGGTCACCGGATCCACATCCACCTCCGCCGCGCGGTCCGTCCCCCTGGAGATGCCGGCCCGGAGAGCCCGCACATAGGCCGCCAACTGCCAGACCTCTCTCGGTGAGGAGCCGGTGCCCCGCATGGCGGTCCCGGGGATCCCGTGGCGGATGGTGCGGAAGAGCGCCCAGTCGCTGGCGCCGTGCTGGAGCTCCGCGGTGGTGAGGTCGGGGCCCGTCTCGTCGCCTCCGGCCGCCTCGCCGTGACACTGGCGGCAGCGCTGCTCGAAGAGGGCCCGCCCCGCGGCGCGATCCGAAGGAGCGGTGAAGGGATTGACGATGGAGGCGTACGGACTCCGACTCTCCACGATCGGCACCAGCCAGTACCCGCTGTTGGGCGGCAGCATCATGGCCACCTCGTCCCAACTGAGGCCCGGAATGCGCCCCGTGGCCTTCAGCGCGACGAACTGGACGCGCCGCCGAGCGCCGGGCACCGCGAGGCTCGCCACCACGGTGACGGCGATCAGGGCGAGGAGGATGCGCGCGACGGTGCGTTTCATCGAACCGGTCGTAGGAACGTCATGGAGAGCGCCTGAATGCACGGTACGCGCCGCCTCCATGGAGCGACATGGTTCTTCCAACGGCGCCCACGGCGAGTTGGCCATGTCTTGCCGGTTGCCGGGTCGCCCGGCATCTTCGCCGTCCCGACCCTCCGGACCTCCTGACGGAGCGCCGTTCATGCCGTCCAGCACCCCGCGGGCCACCACCGCCGCCGCCGCCCTTACCGCCATCCTCGCCCTCGCCTCCGGCTCGGCGCCATGCGCGCTCGCAGCCCAGGCCGCCGGCGCCTCCACCGCCCCCACCTCCCCGAGCTGGCGGCTCTGTCGCCGCGCAACATCGGCCCGGCCACCATGAGCGGGCGCATCGTGGACCTGGCGGTGGTGGAGTCCAACACGGCGGTCATCTACGCGGCCTCCGCCACCGGCGGCGTGTGGAAGAGCGTGGACGGCGGCGTGACCTGGACGCCGGTCTTCCAGGACCAGGGCACCCACTCGGTGGGCGACGTGGCGGTGTCGCAGCGGGACACGTCGGTGGTGTGGGTGGGCACCGGCGAGCGGGCGAGCCGCCAGAGCTCGTCGTGGGGTGACGGGGTCTACAAGTCGGAGGACGGCGGCCGCACCTGGCGCAGCATGGGGCTGCGGGATTCCAAGCACATCGGACGGATCATCATGGATCCGAACGATCCGGAGGTCGTGTTCGTGGCGGCCATGGGCCACCTGTGGGGGCCCAACGAGGAACGGGGCCTCTACCGCTCACGCGACGGGGGCACGACCTGGGAGCGGGTGCTGTACGTAGACGAGAACACCGGCGTGGTCGACGTGGCCATGGATCCCGGGAATCCCTCGATCCTCTACGCGGCCTCGTACCAGCGCCGCCGCCGCCCCTACGGCTTCAACGGGGGCGGACCGGGCAGCGCGTTGTGGAAGAGCACCGACGGCGGCGACACCTGGACCAGGCTCACCAACGCCGGGCTGGACAACGGGCTCCCCACAGGCGACATCGGCCGCATCGGCATCTCCGTGTACCGCTCGAACCCGCGCATCGTCTACGTGAGCGTGGAGCAGGGGGAGCGCTTCAACGCCTCCACCGCCTACGAGCAGCGTGAGGCCGGGATCTACCGCTCCGAAGACCAGGGCGAGAGCTGGACTTTCATGTCCGACTGGAATCCCCGGCCCATGTACGCGTCGCAGATCCTGGTGGACCCCAACGACGATCAGCGCGTCTACATGGTGAACAGCTACTCGTGGTCCGACGACGGGGGGCGCACCTTCACGCAGCCGCGGCAGTCGCTCCATGGCGACGACCGCCTGGTGTGGGTGGATCCCGCCGACTCGAAGCACGTCATGAAAGCCGATGACGGGGGATTGGGGATCTCGTGGGATCGGGGCGTCACCTGGCTCTACGTCACCGACCTGCCGGTGAGCCAGTTCTACCGCATCGGCCTGGACAACGCCGAGCCCTTCAACATCTGCGGCGGGCTCCAGGACAACGGCAGCTGGTGCGGGCCCAGCGCCACCTACCGGGCCGAGGGCGTGCTCAACCAGGACTGGGTGAAGTGGGGCGGAGGCGACGGCTTCAACAACCAGATCGACACCACCGACAACCGCACGCTGTACTCCTCGTCGCAGTACCTGGGGCTGCAGCGGGTGAACCTGGCCACCGGCGAGAGCCGGGACATCCGGCCCGGACCAGCCCGAGGGCTTCATCGGGGCGCGGCGCAACTGGACCACCTGGCCCGACCTGTCCAATCCGGAGCAGCGGCTCGGGAACGCCATGACGCCCGGCAACTGGGACGCGCCCTTCATCATCTCTCCCCACGATCCCAACACGCTGTACGCGGGGCTGGATCAGCTCTTCGTGAGCCACGACCGGGGCGCGAGCTGGACCGGGCTCGGGGATCTCACCACGGGCGTGGACCGCCGGCGCCTGGCCATCATGGGCGAGATGCCGGATTCGTTCACCCTGTCGCTGGACGACGGGATTCCCTACTACCCGACGCTCACCGCCATCGCCGAGTCGCCCATGCGCGCCGGCGTGCTGTTCGTGGGAACCGACGACGGCAACATCCAGGTCTCCACCGACGACGGGCGCACTTTCAGCGAGGTCAGCGGCCGCGTGCCGGGGCTGCCCGACGATGCCTGGATCAACGGCCTGGAAGCCTCGCGGGTCGAGGAAGGCCGCATCTACATGACGGCCACCAACTACCGCAACGACGACTACGCGAACTACCTGTACGTGTCCGAGGATTACGGACGGACGTGGCAGAGCATCGCCGGCGACCTGCCGCCGGAGCGGGTGACGCGCACGGTGCGGGAAGATCCCCGGAATCCCGACGTCCTCTGGCTCGGGACCGAGTTCGGCGCCTTCGTGTCGCTGGACCGGGGCGGGCACTGGACCGAGCTCACCGGCGACATGCCCACGCTGGCCGTCAACGACCTGCGCGTGCATCCCCGGGACAACGACCTGGTGCTGGCCACCCACGGCCGCGGGCATCTGGATCCTGGACAACGTCAACGCGCTCCAGGAGGCCACGCCGCCGGTGCTGGCGGAGCCCGTGCACCTGTTCTCCATGGAGCCCGCCCGGGAGATCCGCTACGACTCGCGGCGGGGCCACACCGGGGACATGATCTTCCACGGGGAGAATCCCCCGTCCGGCGCCATCATCGACTACTGGCTGGGAAGCGCGGCCGACACGGTGCGCGTCACGGTCCGGGACCGGGCCGGTGAGCAGGTGGCGTGGCTGAATGGGACGAATCGGGCCGGGATGAACCGCGTAGTCTGGAACCTGCGCCACTCGGAGCCGGACCAGGACCGCCGAGGACCTTCGGGCCCGCTGGTGATCCCCGGGGATTACACGGTGCAGGTGACGGCGGGCGGCGCCTCGTCGGCGACCATGTCTCTCGACGTGCAGGAGGATCCGCGCATCGACGTGGATCCGGCCACGCGCGCCGAGTGGACCACCACCCTGTTGGAGCTGTCCACCCTGGCCCGGGACGCAGCCGCCCTGGCGCAGCGCACCTCGGACATGGTGGAGGCGCTGGACGAGGATCCCTCGGGCGTCGACGCCGCCGTGCTGGCCAAGGCCCGCGACCTGCGGCGGGAGACCTCGGAGCTGCGCTCCCGCACGGGCCGCCTGCGCTTCAGCGTGGAGGGATGGGTCGCGCTACCCTCGGCGGATCAGTCCAGCCAGCACCGGTTCCTGTCGGAGATGCTGGCGACGCTGAGCGGCGAGGTGGACGACCTGGAGGGGCGGATCGGGGGCTGAGACACCGCCGACACGCACCTCAAGCGGGTGGTGGGACGACTCGCGAGGCGGGTCTGTGGAGCGTTGCACGTACGACGAACGGCACATCGTTTTCGCCAAGGGTCACGGCAGCCACCGTGTCACCGCGAAAGGCCATCCCTTCGGTTGGGTTCGGAGCGAACTCGCTCTGAAAGGAGCCCAGGTACCGTCCTTTCGGGTCGAAGACGTCCATCATACGGCTATCTGACCCGACCTGCTCGACAACCTGGACCAACAGGTAGCCGTCTGGCAGCACATAGATGGCTTGTACGAGCGGCTTCACGATGGCTACCCCGGATGGGTCGACCCCGGATCTCTCGAGGTCGGTCTCGATCATCCGCGTCTCAGCGGCGGAGAGCGTCGCCCGGGTTGGCGACCTCTCGACTACACGTATGGTGTCGCCCAGGGCGTCGGTATGGACCAGGCGCATTTCGTCGGAGTGAGCCGCCCATATGGTTCCGTCCCGTGCCACTCTCCACACGAGCCTGGGGAAATACTCCCTCGCTATCGGGACGGACCTGCCGATCAACGAGTGGTCGGTAATCCACGGCCTGCGGATGCTCTGGAGTGTATCAGCCACACGCCCGACCGTATCGACGCTCACAAACGTCACGTTCCTCCCCGCCGCGGTCTCCTCCATGAACTCCGTGGAGTTCAGGGGGACCATCTCGAAGACCTGACGGGCCGTAACGTGAAGAGGACGAGAGACCGTCTTCACAAGCCTCCCGGCGGTGTCGAATACCGTGTAGCGACCATTGAATGAGTTGGGGATCCACAAGCGGTCCTGCTCGTCCCACGAGAGCGCCCCCGGCGCGGCCAACTCTCCGGGCCCCTTCCCCCTTCCGCCGAAGCGGCGAACGAATCGCCCGGCATGGTCAAACTGCATCACCTCCGCTGCCTGAACATCCAGCACATAGAGATGACCCTGCGGCCCCCAGCTGAGGGCAAGACGCCGATCCCCAAAGACGACTTGCGATATGTCTTTGCCGCTCCCCAAGCGGAAGTCCTCGACGAGAGCCCAGCGATCGGCTTCGCTCCACAGACCGCGACCATCGTTCCGTACGATCACGGTGGTGCCGATGGTGTCGTACGCTACTCGATCGGGGTGGCGCGGCGATGCGTCGCAGGATGGAAGAGTCCAACCCAAGGCTGCGATGGCAAGGATACGGTAGGCCTGTTTCACGGAAGAGGCCCTCCAAAGCTGTCGAGGTTCCCAAGCTGGTTCGGAGGATAGTTAGCGACCGACGGGAGGGCCAACTAACGGAGAAGGCATCTCTGAAAGCGTCTGTGGGGCTGCGCCCCCTTCCTCGCAAACCGCCTCCAGAACGGCGGCGCCATCGCTCGGAAATGCCACGAGGGCGCAGGCGTGAGTTCAGCCATGCACGGAGGTCAGCTCGCCGCACGCCACGCCGCTCGACGGCGCTCCTTAGCACCGTGGCGCTGACCTCTTCCTCGAACCAGATTCGCACGCCTTCCTCGGCCAGAAGGGTGATCAAGGGCATGGTAGTGGATGCATACCCCCGCGCCCGATCCGCGATGAGGAGGCATGGATCTTCCCTACGTAGGCTCCGGACCAGCGCCACAACGCGCGGTCGGGCCTGAGACGACGGGTTCACGGGCAGGATGGCTACCGAGCCCGGCTCGAGTCCCGCCGGCACGCGCCCGACCAGCCGAGGAGTATCGTAGGGAGGTGCGACAATGGTAATTCTGGGTGAGGCTGCAGCACCACGCCCATCCCCAGGCATCGGCGCGAAAGCCATCATGGTCTCGCGCCTCCACCACTGGGGCTACCCCCCCCGACAGCCTTCGAACGTGCCCAGTGCACACCTCC
This sequence comes from uncultured Gemmatimonadales bacterium, assembly GCA_963809895.1. GTDB lineage: Bacteria > Gemmatimonadota > Gemmatimonadetes > Longimicrobiales > Gaopeijiaceae > Gaopeijia. The sequence goes on from CAWELD010000003.1 coordinate 1,990,676, forward strand.
CCCTCTCCCAGTACGGGCAGTCAGCGGGGGGCTAGGGTTGCACGATACCATTCATGCGTGTAAGCCGTCAAGTCACGAGTCGCGCGACCGATTCTACGAGAGCGCCCCCGGCGCAGCCAACTAAGGGCAGGCCGCCGATCCCCAAACACGACTCGCGATGCGTCGCTACTTACCCGACGTCTCCCCCCGCACGACCGCACGGATCCGGATCGCGAGCTCGATGGCGTGCGCGGCCTCTTCGCGCGTGACCGGCTCGTAGTCGCCAGGGGCGCGGGTCACGGTCGCGTAGTCCGTGAGAATCCGGCTCTCCTCGACCGCGATCTCGAGTCGGCCCCACAGACGAGCGCGCGTGAGGAGCGCTTCGATATCGTGGATGCGGGGCACGTCATCGCCCCGAAAGCACAGCAGGGCCTTCAGGTATTTCTCCGCACACTGCTGCGCATGGAAGGCAGCGGCATCCAGCGGGCCGGTCGCCCCCGCCTCCAGCAGCAGTTGGGCCGCCTCGAGATCGCCCTCCGCCTTGGTGATCCATCCCCGCACCACCTCGAGGCGCACGTCGTCAGGTGCCATGCAGCACCGTACCCTCCGCCGTGGCCGCCTGCTCGATCGTGCCCGGGATGTGCCGCCGCCGACTGAACGCTTCGGGGGTGGTAACGATGATGTCCTTGGCGACTTCGAACTCGTGCACGGCCGCACCGATGCGGGCACCGGTCCGACGCCGGGAATCCTGAACGTCTATCACGACCAGCAAATCGACGTCGCTATCGGGACCCGCGGTGCCACGCCCGTGCGAACCGAAGAGAATCACCCGCTGGGGGGCGAACTGCTCCACGATGACCCGCACCATCTGACGGATCGTGTCCTCGACACGCACCGGGGCACCCGCCACGGTTTCCGGGGCCAGGGAGGAGGGGAGAAGATCGGCCACCGGAATCGCAAGCACGCGCGCGAGATCGACGATCTCTTCGCTCGTCACCGACCGCCGACCGGCCTCGATCTCGGAGATCGCCGGCCGATGCAGGCCCAGAGCGCGAGCGAGGTCGGCCTGCGTGAAGCCCCGCTCCACCCGGGCGGCGCGTATGGCGCGGGCGATCTCCTGCTTGGTATCCATGGGCACAACGTAAGAAATTCTTACGCAGCCGAGCACGGCTGGCCTCGAGCCCTTCCGGGCCTCTACCGTCCCTTGCTCAGCCTCCCCCCACCACCGCCCGCGCCCAATCCCACCCCTCCAGGCCGGCGCCGTTCACCGCACGCACGCGCACCTCGGTGCCCACCGGCAGCTGCGACAGGGTGACCCCCATGCGCTCGCCGCCCGACGAGGCTTCACGTTGCGTTCGCCCTCCTTGCCGTCGGGCGTGGTCCACTGCACGCGGTAGGAGCGCACGTCGGATTCCACGGCGGGCTCCCAGCCGACCTCGACGTCGCCGCCGACGATGGTGGCCGACGCCTCCTGGAGGCGTGACGGGCTGGAGGCCAGCAGCATGATGGTGGCCACGGTGGTGCGCGCCACCTCGGCCACCAGGCGCTGGTTCACGGTCTCGAGCCGGTCCGTGGTCTGGTGGTAGTAGGGACTTCCCAGCACCGGGTAGGAGCCGATGCCGCCCACGATATCGCCGTAGGCGTCGTAGTAGGCGGCCGCGTCGGTGGACTTGTAGTAGAGCGCGTCGTAGGTGATGAGGTCGCTGAACTCGATGGCGGCGGCGTGCTGGATGTCGCGGATGCCGGGATTCGAGTAGCGGATGGTGTTGTCCAACCGGTAGTCGTTGGCGAAGCCCACCATGTCGTTGTTGAGTGCGCCCACGATGTGCTTGCCGTCTTCCACGGCCCGACGCACGTACTCCCGGCTGCCCAGGAGCCCCGCCTCCTCGCCTGTGAAGAACGCGAACTCGATGGTGGCCGGCTGCGGATGATCCTTCATGACCCGGGCCGTCTCCAGGAGCGCGGTGGCACCCGAGGTGTCGTCGTCGGAGCCGGGCCCACGCTCCACCGAGTCGAAGTGGGAGCTTACGGCGTAGACCAGATCCGGGTCGCGGGTGCCGGGGAGCCTGGCCACGATGTTCGCCGTGCGCACACCCGGGCGGGGCTCGAACCACTGCAGCTCGGGCTCGTAGCCGTACTGCCGCAGCTTCTTCACGTAGTAGTCGATGGCCTCGGCGTTGCCGGGCTGGGTGATGTACTTGGAGCCCATGGCGAAGAGATCGCGCGCCGCCAGGTAGATGCGGGTCACGTCGACGGCCTCGGTGACGGGGCGCACCCGATCGGCGATGGGCTCGAAGGCGCGCCGTCCCCGCTCGCGCAGGTCGTTCTCCGCCGCCTGCATGCGTTGCACCCGCCGGGTCACCTCGTCGCGGGTCACGGGGCGGGTCAGGTCCACCACGTACACGCCCCGCTCGGGCGACACGGTGTCGCCGTCGCGCTCGCTGACCAGGACGACGTGGGCGCCGTCGGGCGACACCACCCACTCGTACTCGGGCGCGATGGTGCGGACGGTGTTGTTGTGGAAGAGCCTCTGCGGCTCGCCACCGTCCACGTCGTAGAGGAAGGCCCGCCGGTCCCGAGACTCGCCCTTCATGGCCATCACGGTGTGGTCGTCGACCCAGGTCGGCAGGATGTCGTGCTGGATCTCCCAGGTGAGCTCCCGGGGCTCGCCTTCGCCCGAGGCGTCGGCCACGAAGATCTCCCAGTCGTCGGAGACGCGCTGCTGGAACGCGACCCTGGAGCCGTCGGGCGACAGCGCGGGACTCGCGAGGGGATCGCGGGTCTGGGTCAGCTCGTGGCTCTCGTTGGTCGCCAGGTCCGTGACCTCGAGGGCGGCGGCACCCTCGGGCGACGTCACGATGTACGCCACCTTGGTGCCGTCCGCCGATACGGCGGGCTCCACGCCCCCTTCCAGGATGCCCTGGATCTGACCGTCCCGGACCCGGGCGATACCCCGGGGCGAGAGCGGCAGGAGCACCTCTCCGTCCGCGGCGGGGATCACGATCCCCCGGGCGTTCACCGGCCCCAGGGGCACGGTCTCGGCCACGGCGCCGTCGTGGAACCGGAGCAGGTGGTTGCCGGCCCGCCCGGTGGCGGCGACCCAGAGGTCTCCGGAGAAGCGATCCCAGACGGCAGACACCAGGCGTTCGCCCACCCCTCCCAGATCCAGCGTCACGTCGACTCCGGTGGGCGTGGTCCGCATGACGACGTCGGTGGCCTTGGCCTGGGCGTTGGCGGCTACCCGCATGGCGCCCAGGATCGCCTGACGGTTGCCCTGCGCTCGGGCACGCTCGACGGCGGCCCGGGCCACCTCCAGCTCCTGGGTGTCGTGAACCTTCAGGTAGATGAGCTTGCCGTCGGGTCCGAAGGCTGCGCCGCGGCCCTCCAGCGTCGCCACCAGCGCGCCGTCCGCCACCTGGACCACCCGGGTCACGGTGCTGTCGTCCACCGTCACCTCGAAGCTCACCAGACGACCGTCGGGTGACATGGCCAAGCCGCGGCCGTCGGGAGCCAACTCCCGAACCTCCCACACATCACCCGTGAGCCGCGCCACCTCCGGCGCCAGGCGCTCGCCGTCGGAGCCCTGGAGCACGTCGAGATATCCTGCGAGCGCCGCAGGGTAATCCCCCTTGTCCCACGCCAGGAAAGCATCGAACAGACGCGGGTCCTCGGGGGCGGCCGGAAGTTGGGCCGCGGCCGTCGCCGGGCCCGACAGCAGGAGGACGGCGAGGATCGAGAAGGAGCGGAGGAGCGGCAGAGCGGCGAGAGTGCGGCGGAAGGACGTGCGACGCGGCATGGCGAACATGCTCCGGGAAGACGATCTGGAGGGAGAGCTGCCCTGCAAAGTTAGGGCTCCGGCGGCCTCAACGGGAGCGGGAGCGGCTCCAGGTGGAAGCTGCCCTCGTGGGCACCGACCGTCTTCTCCTTGCCACTCCACTCCTCCACGTCCAGCCGGTACACGGCCGTGCGCTCGAGCTCCGCGGGGATCACCTGCCGGTAGTCGCGGCCCCGCTCCAGGTGGGGCGCGTAGCGGTCCAGGAGTGCGTGCAGCGCCTCGGTGGCCTCGTGGTCGTCGTCGACCTGCCGCAACCCGCCGCGCACCACCACGCCCGAGTACTCCACGCTGAACTCCAGCGCCTCGTCGGCCGGGAGCAGCCGGCCCATGGTGGCCGCGGTGAAGGCGGCCGGCACCGCCCGGCCCTCGGCGGTGGCGTCGGGCATGGCGCCGGTCCGGTGGGTGTGGACGTAGATGCGGTCCGGATCCTCCACGAAGACGAACAGGTTGCTGTTCACGTGAGGAGGACCGTCGGGAGTCGCCAGCGCCAGCACACCCCAGGGCGCGCGGCCCAGGTACTCCCGGATCCAGGCGTCCTCGCGACTCCGGTCACGGCGGCGTGGCTCGACGACACGTGCGCTCACCCGCCGTCCCCCACGCCGTAGACGCCCCGCAGGATCCCGCGATGGTGCAGCTCGTGACCGGCGATGACCCAGAAGAAGCTGCGCACGGTGAAGCCCACGCCCGACGCCACCCCCTCGGCCCGAAGGGCGTCGTCGTCCATCCCCAGGACCAGCGCCACCGTGTCGGCGCGCACGGCGGCCCACTCCTGCAGCAGCTCGCCCAGGGGGCGATCCCCCGCGTTGCTGAGCGCCGCCCAGTCGTCCTGCTCCATGCCCGGCAGCTCCACGTGGGGCGCCCGCGCGATCCACAGGGCCCGTCCGGCGAACACGCGCTCGGTGTCGATCACGTGGCCCACCACCTGCCGCACGCTCCACTTGCCCGGCGCGTAACGATACGTCTCGCGCTCCGGGTCCACGGCGTCCAGCAGCTCCCGGCTCTCCTCGAACTGGCGCTCCAGCGTCAGCGCGATGTCGCCTTCGGGGACCAGCGAGACGTAGCGGTCGTAGTACTCGGCGTACTCGGATCGGTCGGGCCGGAGGCTCATGGCCGGGCTCCCCCGGCTACCCCGGCGGCGTCAGCGTCCGAGGTGGCGGCGTGGCCGTCGAGCTGCTCGATGGTGGCAGTGGAGGGCGGACGCTCACGCTGCAGGCGGCGCGCCACCCCTTCGGCTTCGCGCAACACACGCAGGATATTCTCGCCGGCGAGCTTGCGCAGATCCGCCTCGCTCCAGCCCCGGTGGGCGAGCTCCAGGAAGAGGGCCGGATAGGTGGACACGTCTTCGAGGCCCACCGGCGTGGAGGTGATGCCGTCGAAGTCGGCGCCGATGCCCACGTGGTCGATGCCCGCCACGTCGCGGATGTGCTCGACGTGGTCCGCCACGTCGGCGATGGACGCCCGGGGCGCGTCGGCCTCGGGCCCCTCCCAGGTGCGCACCTCTTCACTGTCGAACGACGGCACGAAGGTCACCATGACCACGCCCCCGTTGTCCGGGAGCCGCCGGAGCACCTGATCGGGCACGTTGCGAACGTGATCGGTGAGCGCCCGGGCCGACGAGTGGGAGAAGATGACCGGCGCCTCGGCCACGTCCAGCGCGTCGTTCATGGTCTCGGGCGAGGTGTGCGACAGGTCCACCAGCATGCCCAGCCGGTTCATCTCGCGCACCACTTCCCTGCCGAACTCGGTGAGTCCGTGGTGGAGCGGGTCGTCGGTGGCCGAATCCGCCCAGTCGTTGTTGCAGCCGTGGGTGAGCGTCATGTAGCGCACCCCGTCCTCGTAGTAGGCGCGCAGCGCGCCCAGCGAGTTCTCGATGGCGTGGCCGCCCTCGATCGCCCATGAACGAGGCGATGCGGCCGGCCCCGAAGATCCGGTCCACGTCGGAGGCGGTGTAGGCCTCGGTGAAGACGTCGGGATACATGGCGAACACGCGCTTGGCGATGTCGATCTGCTCGAGCTGCGTCTTGGCCGCCCCCTCTTCCACCGACTCGCAGGGGATGTAGACCGACCAGAACTGTCCGCCCAGGTGCCCGGCCCGGAGTCTGGGAATGTCCGTGTGGCCGGTGGTGTGCCCACGCAGCCCGTAGGCCCCGACGTCCATGGGCGCGGTCTCGGACTCGCGGATCGCCCACGGCAGGTCGTTGTGGCCGTCGATGAGCGGGGTCGTGGCAAGCACGCGCTGGACCAGGTCCGCGGCTGCGTCCTGCGCGGCGAGGGGCGATGCGGGGACGGCCACGAGTGCGGCGATGGTGGCGGCAGTGGCGAAGGCGACACGCTTCATGGGATTCTCGGGGCTCCGGTTCCTGGGCACGGGAGAGGAATGGTTACCGGTGAGGCCCGGCGGCGGCAAGACGCCAGGCTTCCCGACCTGTGAAGCCGCCGGATCCTGATCTCGTAGCGGGGTACGAAAGGTCCCATTCCCTCATCTCCCCGCACGACGCAGCCATGGCAGACGCAGCAACCGCGGTTCTCGAGCCTCAGGACGTACCGGTCTTCAAGGCCCTCAAGAAGCTGAAGGGGCGGGCGACGGTCGGTGACGTGTCGTCGGCAACCGGGCTACCGCAGTCCGAGTCCGAAGCGGCCCTGCGCCGACTGCTGGAAGGTCGCCAGGGCCACCTCGAGGTGGGTGAGCGGGGCGATCTGGTCTACGCCTTCCAGCCCGGTCTCCTGGAGCGAGGCCGGGTCTCCACCTGGACGAGGCTCAAGCAGGGCGCCTGGTCGTTCTTCAAGAAGGCGTTCAAGATCTGGATCGTGGTCATGCTGGTGGTCTATCTGGTCATCTTCGTGGCGTTGCTGTTGGCCGCGTTGTTCGCCGATCGGGACGGAGATTCCGGGGGATTGGGGGGCGGACGCGGGCGCCGCCGCGGAGGAGGCCTACCTCTGGGCGACATGCTCTTCTGGTACTGGATCTGGTCGCCGGGATGGCGGCGCCGACCCTACTACGGCGAAGGCTACGGACAGCCCGCGCGCAAGCGGAAGCGCGGCGAGCGACCCCAGGGACCGCCCTTCTACAAGAAGGTGTTCGCCTTCGTCTTCGGCCCCGACGAGCCGGTGCGCACGCAGGCCGAGAAGGACCGGGACCTCATGCGCTTCATCCGCGCCCGCCGGGGCGTAGTGAGCGCGGCCGAGCTGGTGCAGCACACGGGGATGGGGCTGGACGAGGCCGACTCGGAGCTCGCCAGGCTCATGGCCGCCCAGGACGGCGACGTGAAGGTGTCCGACGACGGGACCCTCCTGTACGTCTTCCCTGGGCTGATGGTGAGCGCCCACGGGCAGGTGCAGGAGCGCGAGCCGTCTCCGGCCTGGCGCCGCCTGGAGCCCAAGCGCCCGGTGACGGGCAACAAGGTGGGCACCAACGTCGTCATCGCCGGCATCAACGGGTTCAACCTGGTGGCGGCAGCCACCGCGCCGCTCTTCATCTTCCCGCGGCTGGGCCTGGGAGGGCCCGCCGCCGAGATCGGCCTCATCTGGATCCCGGTGGTCTTCAGCACGATGTTCTTCTCCGTCCCCCTGCTACGGACGGTGGGCGTGGCCCGGGAGAACGCCAAGCGCGCCGCCCGTAACGTGCGCAAGATCCTGGTGGGGCTGGTGTCGAAGGTGAGTCTCGGGGGATCGAAGGCCGAGCCGCTGGCCGGCCCCGAGGCCGTGTCCCGGGTCCGCGAGGTCCTCTCGGGCAAGGCCCACGCGAAGGTGGACGTGGGCGGCTCGCTGGACCGCCTGGTGGCCGAGTTCGACGGCGACGTGGAGCCTGGCGCCGACGGCGCCCTGAGCTTCCGCTTTCCGGGCTTCCGCCGGCAGGTGGCCGCGGCGCACCACGCCCGCCTGCAGATGGCGCTGGAGCGTCGGCGGGTGGGCGACATCGTCTATTCCAGCGACGACGAGCCCGCCGAGCAGGGCCGCCGCGACCTGGAAGCCTTCGACCGCGAGCTGGCGGCGGGTGCTCCCGGCGCTGGCGAGGACGCGCTCACGCCCTCGGACACGGAGTCCGACGAGCCCATGGCGCTTCCGCCGGCCGACGACCTGACGGCCTACCTCAACGACCCGCTACGCACCGGCTACCGGGACGAGCGTGAGCTGGCCGCCATGCAGCAGCAGATGCGGGAGCAGGCCGCGGCCAGGCGGTAGCGCGGCGGCAACTCGGCGCGACACGGCCAGCGCGCGCAGCACCATCCCCGACGACACGACGGCGCGCCTTTCAGTCGCCCGAGGTCGGCCGGGTGATGCAAAGATACCCCTCGGCGAGTCCACGGACGATGCGCGGATCGATTGGGCGCGCAGGCCGAGCCGAATCGCGGCAGACGTGGATCGCACCGGCGCGATCAAGCGGTGTTGGCTCGTCGACCGAGGCGAACCCGGCGCCCGGTCGAAAGAGAAGCCACGCCCGGAGGGTTCGCATCACGCGCCGGCGTGCGCGCAGGACCACGCCGACCGATCCGCGCATGACGCAGCCGCATCGCGACGGCAGACGACATCGGGGATGCATGCCTGGCCGGCACGCGTCCCCATGCGCCGCTTCCTGGCGGATCGCCCCCGCCCGGCAGAGCGCCTCTGCCGGCCCGACCGCTTCTGCCCGGCCGGCCGCCTCTGCCCGCCCGACCGGCTTCAGTCGGCCGCCGCGTCTCCCGGCCGCCGCGCCGGCGCCTCGGCCGGCTCCACCCTCACGGGGCACACCTTCAGCTCGGCGGTGTCGGTGACCGGGTCGTAGCCCGCGCCGGTCAGGACGTTGATGGGCACGTCGTTGAAGGCGAACGACGAGAACACGGTGCCCCGGGGGCTCTTGGTCGTGGCCTTCACCCGGACCCGCACCTCGCCCCGGCGACTGGCCATGCGGGCCCATCCGCCGTCCTCCAGACCCCACGCCTCCACGTCGGCGGGATGCACCTCCAGGACCTCTTCCGGCAGCAGGTAGTCGATGCCAGCGGAGCGCCCCGTCTGCGTACGGGTGTGGTACGACGCCAGCCGGCGGCCCGTCGTGAGCCACACGGGATAGTTCTCGTCCACCGACTCGGCCGGATCCCGGTAGCGGATCATCTTGAAGACGCCGCGCCCGTTGATGAACTCGGTCTCGTGGAGCCGGGGCGTGCCGGGATGGCCGTCGAAGGGGACGGGCCACTGATAGCTGTGGTCCCCGGCGGAGATCTTGTCCCAGTCGATGCCGTGGTAGGTGGGGCTGAGCTCACACAGCTCGTTGAAGACCTCGTCGGGTCCGCTCCAATCGAAGCCCTTGAATCCCATGCGCTTGGCCAACTGGGCCACGATCCACCAGTCGGGCTTGGCTTCGCCCGGAGGGGGCACCGCGGCCCGCAGCCGCTGCACCCGTCGATCGGTGTTGGTGCACGAGCCGTCGGTCTCGGCCCACGCCGAGGCCGGGAACACGACATCGGCCAGCTCGCCGGTCTCGGTGAGGAAGATGTCCACCACCACCAGGAAGTCGAGGCTCTCAAGCGCGTGCTCACAGTGGGCGCGGTCCGGGTCCGACACCACCGTGTTCTCGCCGTCGATGAGCATGGCGCGGATCTGGTCACCGGCCATGTTGAGCGCCTTCACCTTGGTGGGGCCCTTCTCGAGCTCCACCCTGGTGCCCCAGGCCTTCTCGAACTTGGCCTGGTTCGCGGGATCGGTGACGGACTGGAAGCCGGGATAGTTGTTGGGGAGCGCGCCGGTGTCGCCGGCGCCCTGGATGTTGTTCTGCCCGCGCATGGGGTTCACGCCCGTGCCCTCACGGCCGATGTTGCCGGTCATGAGCGCCAGGTTGCACAGGCTCTGGACGTTGTCCACGCCGCAGATGTGCTCGGTGATGCCCAGGGTGTAGTAGATGGCGCCACGGTCGGCGCCACCGTACAGGAGGGCGGCCTTCTCGATGTCCGCGGCGGGCACGCCGGTGATGGTCTCCGCCCACTCGGGCGTGAACTCCTTCACGTGCTCCAGGAAGTCTTCGCCCTCGGCGGTGCGCTCGGCCACGAAGGCGTCGTTCACCAGCCCTTCGCGAGCGATGACGTGGGCGATGGCCAGCAGGAGCGCCGAATCCGAGCCCACGCGCAGCGGCAGATAGATGTCCGCCAGCTCCGCCAGCCGGATCTTGCGCGGATCCGCCACGATCATCTTCGCCCCCCGGGCCAGCGCCTTCTTGAGGCGTGTGGCGGCCACGGGGTGGCACTCGGTCATGTTGGTGCCGATGCAGAAGATGACGTCCGGCTTCTCCATGTCCGGGAGCGGGTTCGACATGGCGCCCCGCCCGATCTGTGCCGCCAGACCGGCGACTGTGGGAGCGTGTCAGGCACGGCTGCAGTTGTCGATGTACGATGTGCCCAACCCCGCCCGCACGAATTTCTGCATGGTGTAGCCGGCCTCGTTGGGCGCGCGCCCCGACGCCACCGCGTACAGCGAGTGACGGCCGTGCTCGTTCACGGCGGCCAGCAGCCCCGCCGCCGCCTTGTCCAGCGCTTCGTCCCAGGTGGCGGGCACGAGCTGGCCGTGATCGTTCCGCACCAGCGGGGTCTTCAGCCGGTCGGGGTGTTCCACGAAGTCGAAGGCGAACTGGCCCTTCACGCACAGGGCGCCCTCGTTGGCGGGCCCGTCCATGGCCGGCAGGATGCCCACCACGTCGTCGCCCCGGGTCATGACGTCGACGCTGCAGCCCACGCCGCAGTACGGGCAGATGGTCCGGGTGGTCTCGGTCTCGCCGGGCACGTCCTTGTTGGCCAGCGCCTTCAGGTCGGCCAACGCCCCGGTGGGGCAGGTCTGCACGCACTGGCCGCAGAAGGTGCACGCCGAGTCCTTCAACAGCCCGTCGAACTCCACGGTGATCTGCGTGTCGAAGCCGCGGTTCTTCACGCTGATGGCGTAGTCACCCTCCTGCTCGGCGCACACGCGCACGCAGCGGTAGCAGGAGATGCAGTTCTCGTAGTCCCGCAGAATGAAGGGGTTCGGGTCGTCGGGCCGTGAGTGCCCGCTCTTCGCGCCCTGGAAGCGACCGCTGCGCGCGCCGTAGCGATCCACCAGCGTGCGCAGCTCCTGCGAGGCGTACCCGCTGAGCTCGTCCACGTCCAGGTCCCGCTGCTCCGACGCCACCATCTCCAGGAGCACGCGCCGATGCATCTCCAGCGCGCCGCTCTTCGTCTTCACGCGCATGCCGGGCTCGGCGCGGGTGGTGCACGACGCCACCGGGCTCTTCGCGCCCTCGAGCTCGACGATGCAGAGGCGGCATCCCCCGAAAGCCTCCAGCCGATCGTCGTAGCAGAGAGTGGGGATTTCCTTGTGATGGCGCTCGGCCACCTGGAAGACGGTCTCGCCGGGCGTGAAGGGGACTTCTTCGCCGTCCAGGAAGAGCGCGGGCTTGCGGGCGTCAGCGGACATGGTGCACCTGCTCGGGAACCACTCGGGGCCGGACCGTCCGACCCGGTCTCCTAATGGGTATCGCGCAGCGGAGAGGCGAGCAAGCGGCCCCCGGGGGCGAGGGGCCGCCGCTCCCGCCCGCCGACGCTACCGCTCGCCACCCATCCGGGGCGGCGGACCGGCGTTCACCTTCACCTCCTGGACCACGAAGCTCATGGTGAAGGAGTCCTCGGCCAGCATCTGCTCCATCTTCTCGAGCTGACCTCCCATCATCTTCTCCATCATGGCGCGCTGGGCTTCGGGCATGTCCGCCATCTTGGCCTTGGCCTCCGCCAACTGCTTGCGGGTCTTCTCGCGCTCCTCGGGCGACATGGAGCCGGATGCCATCCCCGACATGCTGATCTCGGTCTTGAAGGGATGGAGGAGGCCGTCGACGTCGCGGTAGTCGGAGAGGAGCGAGGTCATGGTGACCGGCCGAGGCTCGCCGCTCGCCGACATCTCACCCTCCATGGTGATGCGCCGCGGAACGTAGTTCTCCTTGTCCAGGCACATGGTCATGGACTTCATGTCGAGGGCGCCCTCAGCGCCCTCCGCGAGCGACGCCAGCGCCGCCGGGTCGTCCACCTTGATGACCCAGCAGTCGTGGCCGTCGATCTGGTCGGATCCGTCCAGGGCCGCGTGGTCCTTCATGAGCCGCATGGTCTCCGCGGGCGACCGGCGCACACCGGCCTCCTCCTGCATCTTCATGATGCTGTCCATGGAGGGCGCGGTCGGCGTGCTCGAGCGGAAGACGGGATGTCCGTCCACCATGGTCTTCTCGAAATACATCGTCATGCCGCCCTCATCGCCCATGGCGCCGCCCATGCTACCCAGGCCTTCGGCGGACTGCACGACGGTGTAGTTGTCGATCCCCTCCATGCGCTGGTCGTACGCCTGCAGCGCGTTGTCGAGGATCTCCGATGCGGACTGCGCCGCGCCCAGAGACGGAAGGGCGCACACGAGCGCGCCCGCCAGCAGGGCGGGCCCGGTGAAGCGACGGCCGAGCGGGTGTGGAGGGGTCATGGTCATCTCACGGTGCGAGGAACGGTGGGGCATCCTGGTACAACGGGAGACGGGTCGTTGGTCCGCCACGGCTGTGGTCAGGCGCGAGCCTATTCTTCGGCTTCGACCTCACGGGCGCACGACACGCACAGACGCGACCAGGGGACCATCTCCAGTCGCTCCTTGTCGATCTTCTTCCCACAGCGCTGGCAGGTCTCGAAGGCCTCGGGATCGTCGCGCAGCGTGCGCAGCGCCTCGTCGATCTCGGCCACGCGCTCGCTCAGCCGCGAGGCCTGCATGAAGTCGGCCTCCTCTTCCTGCATGTCCGAGGCGACCTCGGCCCCTGCGGCGAAGCGGGTCACGTTCCCTCCGGAGACGGATTGGGGCTCGGACTCCTCTTCTTCGATCCGGTGGACGTCACGGTTGGCCTGTTCGCGGGCCTTCAGAAGCAGGGACTCGTAACGCTCTCTGCGACGTTCCTTCATGGGATGGCTCCCCGTTGAAGACGGGAGGATCTCTCGGTATCAAGACGGCGCATCAATCGTGCCGGATCGCTCACGATCGCGCCATGCCCGACGCCCTCATCCCTCCACGTGCCGCGCGACCTGCTCCGGGAAGTAGCGCACCAGGCTCTCGGTGACCAGGGGCGCGGCCACGCCCAGCCCGCAGGCCGACGTGCGCTTCATGGTGCCGCCCATGTCGGCCACCTCGTCGAGCCAGGCCTCCAGGTCCGCGGGGCCGGCGGTCCCCGACAGGCGCTCGGTCAGACGGCGCGTGCCGATGCGGCACGGGAAGCACTTGCCGCACGACTCGTGGGCGAAGAAGTCCATGGCCCAGCGGGCGACCTCCACCATGTCACGGGTGTCGTCGAAGACCATGACGCCGCCCGCGCCCAGGAAGGAGCCTCGCTCGCGGAGCGCCGGCTCGTCCAGCGTCACCCGCAGGTCATCGCCACCGAGGAATCCCCCGGAGAGCCCCGCCATGGTGACGGCCTGCACGGTGCGCCCCTCCCCCGCCCCGCCGGCGCCTTCCAGCAGCGCCTGCAGCGGCAGGCCCACCGGGACCTCGTAGTTGCCGGGGCGCGCCACGTCGCCGGACAGCGAGATGATCTTGGTGCCCGCGTGCTCGCCCCGGCCCAGGCCGCGGTACCAGTCGGAACCCTCGGTCAGGATGGGCGGCACCGACGCCAGCGTCTCCACGTTGTTCACCGCCGTGGGCGTGCCCTCGTAGCCGTGGGTCACCGGGTACGGGGGTCGGTTCCGGGGGAACGGATGCTTGCCTTCCAGCGAGTTCAGCAGCGAGGTCTCCTCGCCGCAGATGTAGGCGCCGGCGCCCCGACGCAGGTGGATGGTGAAGCTGAAGTGCGAGCCCAGGATGCCGTCGCCCAGCAACCCCGCCTCTTCGGCTTCGGCAATGGCCCGCGCCAGCGTCTCGGCGGTCTCCGGGTATTCGTACCTCAGGTAGATGAAGCCCCGGGTGGCACCGGTGGCGTACGCGGCCAGCGCCATGCCCTCGAGCACGGCGTGGGGATCGTGGTCCATGAGCACCCGGTCCTTGAAGCACCCGGGCTCCCCCTCGTCGGCGTTGCACACCACGGTCTTGGGACCCCCGTCGGCGTCGCGCACGGCCCGCCACTTGCGCCCCGTGGGGAAGCCGGCGCCGCCGCGGCCCGCCAACCCGCTGGCGTCCACCGCGCTCAGAACCTCTTCGGGCGTCATGACGCCTACCGCCTTCTCCAGGGCGGCGTACCCGCCGGTGCGGCGGTAGCCGGCCAGGGTGGCGCGCCCCTCGTCCCGGATGTGGCGGAAGACGCACTCCTGCACGCCCTCCAACGGCGCGGGAGGTAGCGGGCTCGGCCGGCTCTCCAGACCGTCGGCGCCCGGCGCCGCCACCAGCGTGTGGTGGCCCCTGAGGACCGGGACGGGCTCGTCGCAGCGGCCGCTGCACGGCATGGCGGTGGCCCCGTCGAGCTCGGCGAGGAGCTCGGGCGCGCCGTTCATGCAGCACACGGGACCGGTGCACACCCGCGGCCGCTCCAGTCCTCCCGGCTCCCGGGCGAAGTGGTGGTAGAAGGTCACCGTGCCGTACAGGTCGGCCAGGGGAATGCGCAGCCCCTGGGCCACGGCCTTGAGCGCCTCGTCGGAGAGGTAGCCGTCGCGGTCGTGGAAGGCGTGCAGGAGCGGCAGCAGCGGCGCCGGCTCGTCCTTCCAGCGGCGGATCAGGTCGTCATCGTTGGGTCGGCTCATGGTCCTGCTCCATCCACTCCGTTCTCGAAGGCTGGAGGCGGTCAGCGGCCCATGCCGGCAGCCGGCGCCGGCACGGCCGGCTCCGCCAGCCAGTAGAAGGGTCCCGCCGTGCGTCGGCGCGGCCAGACCTCGTCCAGGGTATCGTCGTCGTAGAGGCGCCCGTTCATCATGACCCCGTCCATGTCCACGGTGGCCCGCAGGTCGTCCAGGGGATTGGCGTTCAGCACCAGCAGGTCCGCCAGCTTGCCCGGCTCCAGCGAGCCCAGATCGCGCTCGAGGCCCAGCGCCGTGGCCCCGACGATGGTGGCGATGCGGAGCGCCTCGTGGGGGGTCATGTCGGGCCCCGCCCCCAGCGCCCACAGCTCCCAGTGGTAGCCCAGGCCCTGAAGCTGGCCGTGGCTGCCCACGCCGCCGAGGCCGCCGGCCTCCACCACGCGGTCCACGAAGTCGGCGATGAGCGGGAACGGGTACTGGTTGTCGTGGAACCAGCCGTTGTTGCCGGCGCCGGTGGGACCGGGACGCCTGAGCGTGCGCTGTTCGACGTCTTCGAAGGGCGTGAAGTGGCGGAGCTTCGCGTTCCCGAAGGCGTCTTCGTGGCTGTAGAAGTAGTTCTCGGCCCAGGGGCCTCCGTACGTCACCAGCAGCGTGGGGGTGGTGGCCATGCGCGACTGCGCCACGAGCTGCACGATGTCGTCGTAGTGGGGAACGCCCGGCAGCGTGTGCTCGGTGCCGCTGTAGCCGTCCTGGGCCATGGTGAGGTTGACCTTGAGGTCGAGGCCGCCCTCGGTGGTGGCCATGAGGCCCAGCTCACGGGCCGCCATGATGATCCACTCCCGCTGCTCCCGGTTGCCCGCCCCGTACATCTTGATGTAGTGGGTGTCGTAGTAGTCCGAGTAGCGGCGCAGCACGTCGGTGGCGTGCTCCAGGTCGCGCACGTTCTCGCTGGAGAAGACCCCGGGCCCGGTGGAGTAGATACGGGGCGACAGGATGCGCCCGGCCCGCACCAGATCCTCGTAGGACAGCACGTCGGTGGTGCCGGTCTGGGGATCCCGCGTGGTCGTCACGCCGAAGGCCAGGTTGGCGGCGTAGGACCAGGGCTGCGGCCGGTGGAAGCCGTACGCCGCCCTCAGATGTGCGTGGGTGTCCACGAAGCCCGGGATGATGGTCTTGCCCGTGACGTCCATGACGGTGGCGTCGTCGGGAATCGTGACGCTGCCCCGGGGTCCCAGCGCCTCGATCCGGTTGTCGCGGATGACGAGGTCGCCGTTGTCGATGACCTCGTCACCACGCATGGTCACCAGCCGTGCGCCACGCAGCGCGAGCACGCCTCGGGGGATGTCCCGCTGGGCCTGGATGCGGATGCGGGTCTCGGCGGGCCGGTAGCCCTGGTCGGCGGCGGCGCTGTCCGCCGGAGTCGCCGCCGTGTCCCCGGCCTGCTCCCGGGTCCTCGCCGCCGCTTCCAGGCTGTCGTCGTAGGCCTCGGCGGCGTCCAGGTCGTAGACCAGGTGGGCGTTGCCGATGGACCAGTGCACGGTGCGCCCGTCGGAGCCCCACGCCGGGAACTGCCCACCGATGTCGGTGAGCTTGCGCGCCGGAAACGACGCCCGCTCCGGATCGGCCACGCTGATGGTGGGCGTCTCGCCCCCCACCCGTGGCACGGTCACCACGTACAGGTCGTTCACCACCAGCGCCAGCGCCTGATCACCCCGGGGCGCCATCCAGATGGCGCTGGCGTTCTGGCCCTGCGATCCCCCCGAGGCGGGCCGCCCCCGCACCTTCACCCACGCCTTGCGGTCGGTGCCGTCCCAGCGCATGGACACCAGGCCGTCGGCGTTGCTGAAGGCCCAGATGCGGTCGGGGTCGGTGGTGAAGTGGAAGCTGGACAGGCTGCCCGTGGGCATGATGGTGGTGACCTCGCCACCGTCCGCGGGCACCCACACCAGGTCCGTGGGCTCGGTGAGGTTGCCCCGCTGAATGGCCTCCTCGTAGGCCCGGTCGGAGCCCCGCACCGCCAGGATGCGGGCACCGTCGGGCGACCACTTCGGCTCCTCGTAGAGCGCCGGCGCCGAGGTGAGCCGCTGGGGCTGTCCCGAGCCGTCGGCGCGCACCTTCCAGAGCGAGCCGCCCTCGTCGTCCCGCCAGGCCGCGAAGGCGATCCAGGCGCCGTCGGGCGACCAGGTCGGATGCTGCTCCACCTGATCCGGGTTCTCGCGCCAGCCGCCGCGGCTCGCCGTCCGGGTAGTCCATGACGTAGAGGCCGTTCAGCACCGTGAAGGCCAGGCGACCGCCGTCGGGCGACGGCACCGCGTCGCGGATCTGCTTCGCGGTGAAGGTCGGCGTGTCCTCCACCGGATAGTGGAAGGCGACCTCGGGCCCGATGGGAAGCGCCACGTCGACCTGGAACGGGATCTCGGTGGGGCGCGAGCCATCGACGGGGATGCGCCACAGCTTGCCGCCGTAGGTGGCGATGACCTCGCGGGAGTCGGGGGTGAAGGTCATGCCCGGATAGACGTCGCGCGTGGCGGCGGACTCCTGGTCGTCGCGCTGCACCGGCCACGCCAGCCAGCGCTCGGAGCCGTCGGACAGGTCCCGGAT
Organism: uncultured Gemmatimonadales bacterium; assembly: GCA_963809895.1. GTDB lineage: Bacteria > Gemmatimonadota > Gemmatimonadetes > Longimicrobiales > Gaopeijiaceae > Gaopeijia. The sequence goes on from CAWELD010000003.1 coordinate 2,007,764, forward strand.
GCGGAGGCCGGTGTCAGCGATGTGGCGGGTGGCGTAGACCAGCCAGCGGCCGTCGGGAGACAGCGTGGGGCGCATGCCCCCGCCCCAGCGGTTGGAGCGCGGGCTCAGCTCTCCGGTGTCCCGGTCGTAGACCATGAGCTGGTACAGGTCCAGGCCGTTGTTGTAGAGCTGATCCCTGGGCCAGGCGGCCGCTGAACCAGATGTAGCGGTCGTCGGCACCGAAGGCCGCGCCCACCGTGCGCAGATTGCCCGGCTCCTCGATGAGCTGCACCCCGCCACCACCCTCCCGGTGCCACATGTGCAGCTTGCTGTCCTTGGTGGCCACCACGTAATTGCCGTCGGGCGTCCACTCGGGACAGAGGTAGCCGTCGTGCTTGCCACGGGTGAGCTGGACCGTGTCGGCCAGGTCGGTAGAGAGGATCCACAGGTTCTCGCCGCCGTCCCGGTCCGAGGTGAAGACGACGTGGCGGCCGTCGGGGCTGAAGCGAGGCTGGGCGTCGAAACCCATGCCCCGGGTGAGTTGCGTGGCGCGACCTCCTTCGACGGGAAGGGTGTACAGGTCACCCAACAGATCGAAGACCAGGGTGCTCCCGTCGGGTGAGACGTCCACCGACATCCAGGATCCTTCGGTGGCGGTGGTCCGCACGGTGCGGCCCGGCGCCAGGGGAAGCTTCTCCTGGAGCGGATCTTTCGCGGTGGAATCCGCGGCCGGCGCATCCTGGGCGGACAGAGGCGCCACGGCGGAGAGCGCCACCACGAAGAGGATGGAGATGGACAGTCGCATGGGCATGGTCGAGGAGGAGGGCGTGGGACAGGACAGGGTACGCGGCCCGGCCTCGGGGCGCCACCGGCGACGCACCGGGCCGGGGGTCGTGCTCGCTGCCACGGGCCTGGGCGCCCTGGTCGCGACATCGTGCTCCACGCCCCCGGCGCCGCCCACCCCCCCGGCGACCCTCGAAGCCGCCCTCCCCGCGGCCGACAGCGTGGAGGCGCTACTGGTGCTCCTGGGCGACGGCGGCGAGGCGCTCCCCGGCCGCAGCCCCGTGTTCGCCCGCGCCGCCGACGAAGTGGAGGCGTGGGCGCCGCGCCTGGACAGCGGCACGGTACGGGTGGTGCTCCTGGGTGACCTGGTCTACCCCGAGGGCGTGCGCCCGCCCGATGAGCCCGAGTACGCCCGGGACACCCTGCGGCTGCACGCTCAGCTCGCGCCGGTCCTCGGCCCCGAGGCCCGCGCTCGCGGGGCCCACCTGGACCTGGTGCCGGGCAACCACGACTGGGGGCAGAAGGGCGGCCAGGAAGGCCGCGCGCGCCTCTCCAATCTGGTGGCCGTGGTGGATGGCTGGAGGGCTGCGGGGATTCCCGCCGTCGTGCGTCCCGACGACGGTGGCTTCGGACCCGCCGTGCTCGACGTGGGCGCCTCGCACCGCCTGCTCTTCCTGGACACCCAGGCCTGGCTCGTGGCCGCGGACACCCTGCGCCCCGCCGACGAGGCCGCGCTGGCCGAGGCCATGGGGAGCGCCGGCGGACGCACGGTGAGCGTCTTCGCCCACCACCCGCTCCTGAGCGGCGGCGAGCACTCCACCGATCCGCCGGGCGGCAGCCTGGGCGGGCTGCGCCGCTGGTTGTCCCGCAGCGGCGCCCTGGTCCAGGACGCCTCGTCGGGACCCTACGGCGCCCTCATCGACTCCATGCGAGCCGTGTTCCGTCGCGGAACGCCACCCCTGGTGTGGGCGTCGGGACACGACCACTCTCTCCAGTTGCTGGCGGGGACCGAGCCCGGCGATCCGCGCTGGACCGTGGTGACCGGCTCCGCCTCCAAGCTGGACGAGGTGGCCGGCGCGCCGGGGATGGTGGTCGGCGGCTCCTGGCCGGGATTCACCGAGCTCTTCCTGATGCGAGACGGGAGCGTCCAGATCCGGGTCATGGCGGGACAGGCGGACGCGCAGGCGTGCCCCGCCTCCGAAGGCCCCCTGCTCGACCAGTGCATGCGGGCGGGCGAAGACGGCATCCGACCGGTACTGAGCCGCCGCCTGCGCTGACAATCCAACTGCAGAGGAGATCACACCCGTGCGCAATTTCATCATCCGGCTGTTCGTCAACGCCCTGGCGCTGTCCGCGGCCTCCTACCTCATCGGTGGCATCACGCTGGCCGGCGGATTCGGTCAGGTGCTCCTGGTGGCGCTGGTGTTCGGTCTCGTCAACGCGCTGCTCAAACCCGTCATGATGTTGCTGTCGCTGCCCCTGCTGCTGCTCACGCTCGGGCTCTTCACCCTGGTCATCAACGCCGTGCTGCTCCTGATCACGGCACGGCTCACCGACGCCCTCTCGGTTTCGGGCTTCGGCACGGCGGTGCTGGGCAGCCTGGTGATCTCCATCGTCAGCATGGTACTCAACGGGCTCCTCTCCGACGACAGGAAGAAGGGCTGACGCTGGAGCTCTTCGTCGTCACGGCGCCGGGTCTGGAGGAGATCACCGCCCGGGAGATCCAGGCGCTGGGGGTCGCTCCGGGTCCGCGGGAGCCCGGGGGGATCGCGCTCCAGGGTGACGCCCGTGCGCTCCAGCGTCTCAACCTGGAGCTCCGCACAGCCACCCGCGTGCTCGTGCGCCTGGCCGGTTTCCGGGCCGCCTCGTTCGCCGAGCTCGAGCGGGAAGCGGCCCGGGTGTCGTGGGAGCAGGTGCTGGCTCCCGGCACCGCCATCGACCTGCGGGTCACCTGCCGCAAATCCCGCCTCTACCACTCCGGGGCCGTGGCCGAGCGGCTCCTGCGGGGTGCGGCGGCCCGGGTGCCCGGAGTGCGCGCGGCCGGCAGCGGCGACGACGAGCCCGACGACGCAGCGGCCGGGCCCGCCCAGCGCATCGTCGCCCGCCTGGTCCGGAACCGGCTCACGCTCAGCGCCGACAGCTCCGGCGAGGCGCTCCACCGCCGCGGGTACCGGGAAGCGGTGGCCAAGGCTCCGCTGAGGGAATCGCTGGCGGCGGCGGTCCTGATGGCGGCGGGCTGGACCCCGGAGGCGCCCCTGGTGGATCCGCTGTGCGGTTCGGGCACGCTGGTGCTGGAGGCCGCCCTCATGGCCCGAGCCATCCCTCCGGGCTGGCGGCGCACGTTCGCGTTCCAGCACTGGCCGGGCCACGACGAGAGCGCGTGGCGGGCGCTCCGGGATCAGGCGGGCGCCGGCATCCGGGACGGGGCACCGGCTCCGCTGTGGGGGTCGGACCGCGACCCCGGCGCCGTGCGGGCCGCCACGGACAACGCCGTCCGTGCCGGCGTGGCGGCCGACGTAGGCTTCGAACGGCTGGCGGTCTCCGACGCGCGGCCTCCCGCAGGCCACCCGGGCCGTGGGTGGCTGGTCACCAATCCCCCGTGGGGCGCGCGCATCGGCGACGAAGGCCCGCTCCGGGACCTGTACGCCCGCCTGGGCCAGGTCGCCCGGCGACGCTTCGGCGGCTGGACGATGGCGGTGCTGTCCGCCTCACCCCGCCTGCTGGGCCACGTGGGGCTGCCCCTGACCGAGCGGCTCGCCTTCGAGAGCGGCGGCCGCCGCGTGCACCTTCACGTGGGCCCCGTGCCGGCGGCTCACGACGACGACACCTGAGCACCGCGGCTCACTCGCTGCGGAGCGCCTCCACCGGGGCCACCCGGGTCGCCCGCAGGGCCGGCACCAGCGTGGCCGCCAACCCGGTGAGCGTCAGCAGCGCGAACACCCCCAGGTAGGTGGTGGGATCCCAGGGCTTGGCCTCGTAGAGCAGGATGCCCAGCCCTCGCGCCACCAGCACCGCCAATCCCGTGCCCAGCACGAGCCCGAGGGCGATCTGACGCATCCCCTGACGCATGACCAGGCTCCGCACCTGCCGGCCCTCGGCGCCCAGCGCCATGCGAATCCCCATCTCCGGCGCCCGCCGGCTCACCGAGAAGGACATCACGCCGTAGAGCCCCACGGAAGCCAGGAAGAGCGCCGCCACGCCGAAGGCGGCGAACAGCGTGCCGAAGACCCGATAGAACCAGAGGTTGTCGTCGATGCGCCCGCGCAGCGTGTCGACCCAGTAGATGGGCGTGTCGGGATCGGCGGCGGCCACGGCGTCCCGGACCTGCGCGGTCAGCGCCAGCGGCTGGCCGTCCACCCGCGCCGCCAGCGAGACGAAGCGGGTGTCGTACTGGGCCAGGGGCAGGTAGAAGCCGGCCGGGGGATCGTCGTCGGGATCGCCCACGCCCTCCATGCCCAGGTCCGGCACCACGCCCACGATCTCCCGCCAGGGATCGGTGGAATCCAGGCCTCCGAGACGGATGCGCCGCCCCAGCACCTGGCCGTCGGGAAAGTGGTCGCGGGCGAAGCTCTCGTTCACCACGACCACCGGCGCCGCGTCGGCACCGTCGAGGCGGTTGAGCGTGCGGCCCTGGAGGGCCTCCACCTGGAACGCCTCCAGGTACCCCGGGGTCACCGCCGCCCAGCGGGCGGTGGGCAGATCCCGGTCCTCGGTGTAGCTCTCGCCGTCCACGGCGAGTCGGCCGTTGTTGGCGCCCTGTCCGGGGAGCGAGGTGCCGAGCCCCGCGGCCCGTACGCCGGGCAGCGCGGCCAGGCGCCCCTCCACGTCGTCCCAGAAGCGCAGCCGCGCCGAAGCGTCGGGGAAGCGCTCCTCGAAGACCCCCACGCGAGCCGTGAACACGTTCTCCGACGGGAAGGGCAGCGCCATGCGGTCCACCCTGACCGCGCTCTTCACCAGCAGCCCCGAGGCGACCAGAAGCGCCACCGACATGGCCACCTCGGCCACCACCAGCCAGCGGCTCAGTCGGCCGATGTGGAGCCCCGACGAGCCGCGGGACTCGTCCTTGAGCACGGAGTTCACGTCGGTGGCCGAGGCTCGCAGCGCGGGAATCGCGCCGCTGACCAGCGCCGCCAGCGCGGAGATCCCCACGACGAACGCCAGGATGGGCAGGTCCAGCGTGAACTGGAACCAGAAGGGTGGGTCGGTGCCCGCCACGGCCCGCGCGAAGAGGGTGATCCCCACCCACGCCACCGCGGTGCCCAGCACGGCGCCCGCCGCCGCCAATACCCCGGCCTCACCCATGAGCTGGACGATGACCCGAGCCCGGCTGGCGCCCATGGCGGTGCGGATGGCCACGTCGCGCGTGCGCACGGCCGCCCGCGCCAGCAGGAGGTTCGCCACGTTGGCGCAGGCGATGAGCAGGACCATGACCACCGTGGCCAGCATGGTGAGCAGGATGCCCCGCTCCTCATTGCCCATGAAGGCCTCGGTGTAGGGACGAATACGCGCTACCACCCCCTCGTTGGTCTCGGGATGCTCGCTGGCGAGCTGGCTGGCGATCCCCGAGAACTCCACCATGGCCTGATCGACGGACACGCCCTCGCGGAGCTTGCCGAAGACCGACACGCTCTGCCCCTCACCCCGGGGAATCGCCACCGGGTCGAGGCGGAGCGGGACCCACACCTCCTGCAGCTCGGGAAAGGCGAATCCCTCGGGGAGCACGCCCACCACCTGCCCCGCCTCGCCGTTCACCGTGACGCTCCGGCCCACCACGTCACGGTCCCCGCCGAAGCGCTGTTGCCAGGCGCGGTAGCCCAGCAGGAGGGCCATGGGCGCGCCGGGCTGCATGTCGTCCTGCGTGAATCCGCGCCCCAGGATGGGCTGCACACCCAGGATTTCCAGGGTGTTGGCGGTCATGAAGGCGCCGTCGTAGCGCTCGGGGCGCTCGCTGCCGCGCACGTTGACCGTGCCCTGGAAGAGGGCGCCGAGGTCTTCGAACGAACGCTGCCGGGCCCGCCAATCGGTGTAGTCGTGGATGGACACGGCCATGCCCTCGTAGCCCTGTGCGGGACGGGACTCGTCGAGGGTCATGATGCGCTCGGCTCCGTCGAAGGGGAGCCCCCGATAGAGGGCGCCGTAGACGATGGAGAACATGACCGCCGTGAGGCCGATCCCCAGACCCAGGGCCAGCACCGCGATGACCGACACGCCGGGGTTCCTGAACAGGCCCCGGCCCGCGTATCGAAGATCCTTCAGGAAGGTGTCCACGCCACATCGTCCCTGCCGAGGTCGGCCTGCTGGAGATGCCGGCCCTACGGGGCGTTCGGTGGCGAGGTTTCGGGGGATTCCGGGACGGCGGGAGGGGCGCGGAAGCCCGCCCCACGGCGGATCTCAGCCGCCGGCGGGCGGCAGGGCCTCGTCCAGGAGGAAGAGGTCGGTGAGCAGGGAGCGCAGATGGATGTTGGCGTTGAGGTTGTCCACGAGCTGCGAGCTGATGGAGGAACGGCCCTCCACCAGTCGGACGGCAGCGCGGGCGGCCGCCGCGTCGCGGGCCAGGACGGCCACCGTGTCCCTCCAGGCATCCTCGGGCTCCAACCCGGCACCGGCCACGAGGCGCTCGGCCACCTCGGCCATGCCGTCCAGCGCGGCGCTCGTGCGCGCCAGGAAGTCCCGGAGCTGTCCTCCGCTCTTGGAGGCACCGTCGCCGGACACCCCCTGCGCCGCGTAGGCCAGGAAGAACTCGTAGCTCTCCTCCACGGCCTCGATGCGGGCGCGGAGCTCCCTCAGGGCCTCACTGGTCTCGCTCACCGTCGCCGCTCCCGCCTCAGGGCTCGTCGCGCCGGGCCGAGGGCGCGCCTTCCAGCGCGGCCCCGCCCCCGGTCTGGCCGGGTGCCGGCGGGGCGGAGGCGGCCGGCCAACGGGCCGGGTCGTGGTGCGCCAGATAGTGCTCCCGGTCGATCCATCCCCGGATCATGGACCAGGTGATCCAGCGCTTCTCGGGGCGCACGGCGAAGTACACGTGCGCCGCCACGAGCCCGATGAGCGCCACGCCGGACAGCCCGTGCACGACGTAGATCACGCCCCAGGTGGTGTCGGCCAGCAGGTACGGGTTCCGGGTCCAGAAGGGCGTGTCGATGCGGACCATCATGAGCAGGCCCGTGGCCACGGCGCCCAGCGTGGCGATGCCCGCCATGTGGTGGTAGAGGCGGTGGTCGAAGGGATACTTGCCCGAGCGCGGCGGCGGCTCGTCGCCCGGAGCCAGGGCGTGGCGGAGCTCCCGCATCCCCTGGCCCAGCTCCCGGGGCGCGATCCAGATCGACCGCAGGTCCTGCCAGCCGATGGCGTGGATGACGTGGTAGACGAGCGCCGCGAACAGCAGGACCCCCGCCATCCAGTGGAGACGCACCCACGGAAACTGGAGCCCCAGCACCGGCACGAAGGCGGTGATGAGCAGCCCGAACACGGCCACGGACATGGTCCAGTGGAAGGCCCGGGCGGCCAGCGAGTGCCGCTGGACCCGCTCCGGCACGCCCGGGGTGGTGCCCCCGGAAGGTGCAGGCGCCGCCTCCGCCGTGGCCGCGCCGCCTCGCAGGCGCATCCAGAGCGCGTGGCCGACCACGAAGGCCGCCGAGGCCAGCACCGCCAGCCACACCAGGTCCCAGCCGATGCCCACCAGCACCTGCTGGCCCCAGGGATTCGTGGCCCTGCGCAGGATCTCCACTACTCGGCGCTCCGCACGGCGCGGCGCACCAGGTTGCGCAGGAGAGGCACCTTGTAGCCGTTGTGACGGAGCGGCCGCGCGCCTTCCACCGCGACTTCACCGGCGGCCCGGGCGGTGTCCTCGCCGGTGGGAGCGCCGGCCAGCAGGCGCTCCACCCGGTGCAGGCGGATCGGGTAGGGCGCCACCCCGTTCACGGCCACCCGCGCCTCCTGGATGCGCCCCCCGGACGTGCGGAAGGCACCGGCCACCGTGACCAGCGAGAAGTCCCACGAGCCGCGGTCCCGCACCTTCTCGAAGTAGACCTGCGCCCCGGCCCAGGCCGCGGGCACCCGGATCGCGGTGAGGAGGTCGCCGGGCTCCAGCACGGTCATGCGGGTGATGTCCAGCGCCGGCCCGATGAAGTAGTCCTCCGCCTCGTGGACGTGCTCGCCGCGGCGATCCCGCACCACCATGCGCGCGTCCAGCGCGATGAGCGCCGGCGCCGTGTCCGACGGGTTCACGGCGACGCAGCGGCTGGCGCCCAGGATGCAGTGCTCCCGGTTCATGGCGTCGGGGGCCGAGGCGTAGCAGGTGTTGCCGCCGGCCCGGTAGCAGGGCCAGCCGCTCCGGTAGTACCAGCAGCGGGTGTCCTGCGACACGTTGCCCCCCAGCGTGCCCTGATTGCGGATCTGGGGCGTGGCCACGTGCCCCGCCGCATCGGCCAGGAGCGGATAGTCGGCCGTGATGCGGGGATGGTTCACGACCTCGGTGAGCGGCGTCAGCGCGCCGATCTCCAGCCCGTCGTCGGTTTCACGCACGCCCCGGAGCTCGTCCAGAGCCCCCACGTCCACCACCGCCCGGGGCCGCTTGATGCGGTCCTTGAACCAGTCCATGGAGTCCAGCCCGCCGGCCAGCACCCAGGCTCGCTCCCCGTGCTCGGCGAGCAGGTCCAGCGCCGCCTCCACCGAGGCGGGCTGGAAGAGATCGAAGGCCGGGATCATGTCGCGAATGGTCGCCATGGCTCCTCCTAGCCTACGTGGGGGGTGAGAGGATGGAAGGGCAGCGGGACGCCCTCCAGCTCGGCCAGGATCATGTCCGGCGTCAGGGGGGTGCGGCACAGGTAGCGGCCGCCCATGGCGTCGGCGACGGCGCAGCCCACGGCGGCGGCTCCGGCGCCCACCGGCGGCTCGCCGATCCCCTTGGCGCCCACCGGCGTGTAGGGATCGGGCTCGTTCACCGCCGCCCAGGACACGTCCAGGGGCACGTCGAGGATGCCCGGCGGACGCGCCGTGTAGAGGCGGTTGGCGAAGGGCACGCCCCACTTGGGATCGAAGACCCAGCGCTGGGTCATGGCCATGCCCATGCCCTGGATGCTCCCGCCCAGGACCTGCGCGCCCAGGCTCCTCGGATGCACCACGGTGCCGCAGTCGGTGACCCCGGTGTACTCGACGATGTCGACCACGCCCGTCTCCACGTCGAGCTCGACCCGAGCGAAACCTACCACCCAGGTGTAGACCGCGCCCTCGCCCCCGTACTCGTCGCGGGCCACGCCCATGAGGCCCTGCCCGGCCAGCCCACTCGCCGCGGCCACCGTGACCTCGTGGATGGACTCGGGGAGCTCGTGGCCGTCGTAGCGTCCGCCCAGGGCGATGGCCCGCTCCGCCACCTGGCCCAGGGTCATGCCCGTGGCCGGGCTGCCGCGGCGGAAGACCCGACCATCCTCGAGCACGTAGGCGTCGGGGCTGCCGCCCAGGGTGCGGGCGGCGATCTCCTGCACCTTCCGGCGGGCGTCCTCGCCGGCGGCGTGGTTGGCCCGGGTGTGGGCGTGGGTCGTCTGGCTGCCGGCCTGCACCGAGCTCCAGGGCAGGCCCTTGCTGGTGTCCCCCCAGACCACCTCCACGTCGCTCCACGGTACGCCCAGCACGTCGGCGGCGGCGCGGGCGGTGTCGGCGATGGAGTGGGTGCCCAGGTTGCCGATGCCCTGGTGCACCTGGAGCGTGCCGTCGGGCCGGATGATCAGCAGGCCGTCGTAGCCCCGGGAGCCCGCGGTGAAGGGGGACAGGCCGATGCCCACGCCGGTGACTCGCGTGCCGTTCCGCTGGCCGGAGAGCGCCTTCTTCTCCTCCCAGCCGAACAGCTCGGCGCCGAGCTGCAACGCCTCTTTGGCGCGCACGCTGGTGAGGGGGTTCAGGCGGGCGCCGAAGCGCGCATCTGGACCCGGGGCGTTGCGCAGGCGGATCGCCAGGCGGTCCATGTCGAGCTCCCGCGCCGCCTTGTCGACGATGGGCTCCAGCATGGAGATGATCTGCGCGCCGCCGGGGCCGCGCTGCGCCGAGCGGGGAGGCGTGTTGGTGAACACCGACACGCCACGGAAGCGCATGGCCTCGGGCTGATACGCCAGGTGGGCCACGTCGCCGGCGGTGAAGATGTCGCCCTGCGAGCCGTAGGAGCCGTTGTCCTGCACCAGGTAGAGGTCCAGCGCCGTCATGCGCCCGTCCGCCCGGAGTCCCATGCGCACCCAGCCCTGGAATCCCGCCCGGGCCCGGCCGATGTAGTTCTCCTCGTAGCGGGTGATCCGCATCATCACCGGTCGGCCGATCTTCCGCGACAGGAGCGGAGGCACCTGCATGATGGGGCTGCCGGAGATCTTGCTGCCGAAGCCGCCGCCACAGAACTCGGCGATCATGACCACGTCGTCGAGGTCCAGGTCCAGCGACCGGGCCAGCGACACGCGCGTGCGGGCCGTGCTCTGTGTGGAGGTGTGGATGAAGAGCTTGCCGTTCTGCCAGTAGGCGAGTGTGGTACGGGGCTCCATGGGGTGATGGGTCAGCGACTGGTGGAGGATGCTCTCCTCCACGATGACGTCGGCGGCAGCGAAGCCGGCCTCGACGTCGCCGTGCGCCCACTCCAGCGTCGGCTCGCCCCGGGGCAGCGTGCCCTCGGGCACCGCGTCGAAGTCCGCGGCGGTCCACTTGTGGGTCTGGAGCTCGCGATCGGCGTAGACGTTGCCCTGCGTGCGCGCGTTCGGGCCCCCGGGGCGGAGGCTCTGGAGCGGGTCCAGCACGAAGGGCAGCGGCTCCAGGTCGACGCGGATGCGCTCCACCGCGTCGGCGGCCGTGGTCTCGTCCACAGCGGCCACCGCCAAAATGGGCTCTCCCTGGTAGACGGGCTCCGAGGTGAGGCAGGGCTCGCCGGGTGCCTCCACCGCAGGCACCTCGTCGGCGGTGAGGATGCCGAGCACGCCGGGCATGGCCAGGGCCTCGTCGGCATCGATGCTCCGCACGCGGGCGTGGGGCATGGGGCTCAGGAGGAGCTTGGCGAAGGCCATGCCCTCGGCCCGGAAGTCCTCCGAATAGCGGGCCCGTCCGGTGATCTTGGCCACCAGGTCCGGCGGTGCGATGTCCTGCCCGATGAGCTTGTCGGCCATGGCGCGTGCTCCCGCCCCCTCAGGCCCGGGCGCGGGCCAGCTCGGCCGCGCGCTCGACGCATCGGAGGATCTTGTTGTAGTCGGCGCAGCGGCAGAGGTTGCCGGACAGCGCCCGGGCTGCCTCGTCGCGGGTGGGGTCGGGATTCGACGCCACCAGCGCGGTCATGCTCATGATGAAGCCGGGCGCGCAGAAGGCACACTGGAAGCCACCCTCGTCGAGCACGGCCTGCTGAACCGGATGCAGGCGGCCCGTGTCGGGATCCTCGAGCCCTTCGATGGTGGTGACGGAGCGCCCGCGCACCTGATGCGTCAGGGTCGAGCAGCTGTAGTGGGGCACGCCGTCCAGGAGCACCGTGCAGGCGCCGCACTCGGCCCGGTCACAGCCCAGCTTGGTGCCGGTGAGCCCCAGCTTGTAGCGGAGCGTCATGGCCAGCGTCTCCTGCGGGAGCACGTCGACCCGCCGCTGCTGACCGTTGACGGTGAGGGTGACGAGCCGCTCGGCCGTGCCCTGGGCCGCCGTGAGCGCCAGCAGGCCTCCGGAGGATCCCCGGAAGAGATAGCCCACCGAGGACACGCTGGCCCCGGCGGCGATGACGCCCTTGATGAAGGTGCGCCGGGAGACCTGCCGCTCCAGAACGCCCTGGATCTCCGCCTCGTCCATACAGCGCGACCTCCGCTTCGAAGTGGGTGCCGGCGGGCAAGATAGGATGCGGTGGGCACGGGCGCGAGCGAGGTGGTGCGCCATGATGGGGAAAAGTCCCACAGGAGACTCAGGCCGCCCCCCACATCGGATTACACCCGCGCCGTACGAAGATCTACGTGCTCTTCCGGGGTGCACTGGGTACACGGCCCGAACCGTGTGCAGCCCTCCGCACATCGGTGACGGCTCCACTGGATCCGTGCACCGCTCGTGTGAACCGCAGCCTGGAGGAAAAATTGAGGATGCGCACGCCCCTCTTGTTGGGGGTGACGACGCTGGCGTTCCTGTTGGTGGGATGCGAAGGTCCCGCCGGACCTGAAGGGCCGGAAGGCCCGCAAGGTCAGGTTGGTCCCACCGGCCCGCAGGGTCCTGCTGGCCCTGCTGGACAGAACGCGAACGAGGACTGCACCCAATGCCACTCGGACGATACCGACATCTTCGCCCGGCAGGTGCAGTACCAGAGCTCGACGCACTTCACTGGAGGTAACTTCGAGAGAAGCACCACCGATTGCGCCCCGTGCCACACGCACGAGGGCTTCGTGGAGCGCCTGGCGACGGGAGCCCAGGTCACCGCGGCGGACATCGAAAATCCGTCGCCGGTAAATTGCCGGACCTGTCACCAGATCCACACCACGTACACGGACGCGGATTTCGCGCTCACCACCACAGCGCCCGTGCAGCTCTGGGCCGGCGGTGAGGTGAATTTCGGGGATGGCAACCTGTGCGCCCAGTGCCACCAGGGCCGTCCCCTGGATGCTGCCGAGATGCCGACGATCGGCGGAGCCGACGTGACCTTCACGTCATCCCGCTACGGCTACCACCACGGGCCTCAGGCCCAGATCATGGGTGGACTCGGTGCGTTCGAGTTCTCCGGTCCCGCCACCATCTCCGGCGGGCCTCACTTCCACGGTGGCGCCAGCGTCGGCTGCAACACCTGCCACATGGCGCAGCCCTTCGGTGCTCAGGCCGGAGGCCACACGTGGAACATGTCGTACGAGTATCACGGCAACGAAGTCGACAACGTCGCCGGCTGCATGACCTCCGGCTGCCACTCCAACGTGGATGACTTCGGCCTGTACGGTGTGCAGGACGAGGTGGCCAGCATGATGGACGAGCTGCGCGGCCTCCTGCGGACCATCGGCATCGTGGAGCCCGACAGCGACAGCCGCGTGCCCGGCACGTGGCCCGCCGACGTCGCGGCCGCCGCGATCAACTTCCAGATGGTCCTGGAAGACCGGAGCATGGGGATCCACAACCCCACGTACGTGAAGGCGCTCCTCCAGAACACCATCGCCAAGATGCAGCCCCTGGCTGCCGCCGCGGCCGCTCAGTAGCGCGTCGCGGGACGAATCCCTCGAACCCGCCCGTCTCCGGCTGCCTAGCGCGCCGGAGGCGGGCGGCCCTCCCGGAGAATCCCCATGTCCCGAGCCCCTGCGCTGCTCACCCTCCTCCTGGGCCTCGCCGCCTGCGCCAACGGACCCGTCACCGAGCTCCGCCCCGGCGACAAGGCACAGATCGAGGAGGTGGTGCAGGCGGCAGCCGAGCAGTGGTCGCTGGACCTCAACGGCCACGACGTCGACGCGCTGCTCGGACACTATCTGCAGACCGAGGACTTCGTCTACGTGGGCATCACCGAGGTCGCGCCCGGATTCGACGCGTACGAAGCCCGGGCCCGCACCTGGAACCAGGTCAAGCCCGACGTGACGTTCCAGCACGAGATCATGAACGTGCGCGCCCTGGATCACACCACGGCCACCGTGGTCACCCGAGGCACGTCGTCCGAGGGTGAGACCGTCACCTGGAGCCAGGTGTGGACGCTGGGCGAGGACGGCGTCTGGCGCATCGCGCTGGAGCACGAGTCCTGGCCCCAGTGCGTGGAGCCGGCGGGGACGCATCCGGGGTAGGGGCGGGGTCGCGTCCTCCTCCGCGCACGAAACCTACTTTATGGCGTGCACGAATGTTGTCTTTCGATGTGCACAAATGCTATCTTTGGCCGTGCACAAGTGCAGGCGATGACGGATGACCTGGACTCTGCCACGTGCTGGAGAGGCGATGCTCTACATCGACCGAATCGTCGACAGCGTCCTCGACGAACTACAGGCGGCTCTGCCAGCGATCTCTCTGGAGGGTCCCAAGGCCGTCGGCAAGACCCGAACCGCGCTGAGGCGGGCAAAAACGACCTACCGGCTCGACGACCCGGCACAGCGCGAAATCGTAGCGGCCGACCCCGCGCGACTCGTTCAGGGGGAGCCTCCGATCCTCATCGACGAGTGGCAGCGCGTGCCGGAATCCTGGGACATCGTACGACGAGCCGTCGACGATGATCCGAAGGCCGGTCGCTTCCTTCTGACGGGATCGGCCACACCCAGCCCGGGACCCACGCACTCGGGAGCGGGGCGGATCGTCACGGTACGAATGCGACCTCTCACCCTGGCGGAGCGGGGTGTCGAGACTCCCGTCGTGAGCTTGCGGCAACTGCTCGGAGGTGGGAGGCCCGATATCCAGGGGCGGACCAGCGCGACCTTGTCCGACTACACGGCCGAGATCATCTCCTCGGGCTTTCCCGATGTTCGCCCGCTCACCGGCCGTCCCCTCCGAGAGCAACTCGGCAGCTATCTTCAGCGAATTGTAGACGTCGACTTCGAGGAGGCCGGCCGGTCGGTTCGGGAAGCCGGGGACGCTCCGACGTTGGATGACCGCATTCGCTGCGGCTACAGCGACATCCGCCTCCTACGAGTCCATTCGAGATGCGGCCACCGGGGGCGAAGGAGACAAGCCGTCCTACAGCGCGACAAGGCCGTATCGCGAGACGCTGGAACGTCTCTGGATCGTCGACGAAGTGCCCGCGTGGATCCCGTCCAGAAACGACCTATCGCAACTCACACAGAAGCCCAAGCATCACCTCGCCGATCCAGCTCTCGCGGCGCGGCTCCTCGGCGTCGATGCCGGGGCGCTCCTGGAGGGTACTGAGCCCATTCCAGACATCCCGCGGGACGGGACGCTTCTCGGACACCTCTTCGAATCCCTCGTGACGCAGTCCGTTCGCGTCTACGCAGAGGCAGCCGAAGCGAGTCTGGGACATCTCAGGACCCGTGGCGGTCGGCATGAGATCGACTTGATCGTGCAGCGTGCCGACAGCCGGATCGTCGCCATCGAAGTCAAGCTGGGTCGTACCGTCCAGGACGACGATGTCGAGCATCTGCTCTGGCTCAAGAGGCAGGTGGGACGGGATCTGCTCGACGCCCTCGTCGTGACCACCGGTGTCGAGGCGTATCGGCGGAAAGACGGCATCGGTGTGGTGCCGGCGGCGTTGCTCGGCCCGTGACAGCCCCTCCTTGCGCCAAATCTCAATGAGCCGGGTGGGGGTCGAACCCACGACCTACGGATTGAAAGTGCGACCCAGGCTCTTGTGCGCCGTTCGTTCTTGGTGTGCTACGCATTGTGGCATAGGGTCTTACGCCAGACCGGTCTTGAGCGAAGTTGTGGCTCGTTGGTGGCGGTTCTGGCGCATCATGCACGACGCGTGCACGAGTCGGTCCTGGGCGGAAGCACCCCGAGGGAGCCAGCCGAGCCATCCGCTAGGACCCAATCTCCACTGTCCACTCCACGAGCTTCAGTTCCCCGCTCGTCAAGGCCGGAACATCAAACGAGTCCCTCCCTTCGACAGATTCCACCCACACGCGGACCGGTAGGAATGGCCGAACGTGACAGAGTACGAAGACCCCGTCCTCCGAAATCTCCGATGAATACCCCTCTTCAAGTCTCGTCGCCTCCGGGTGTCGCACGCTCTGCGGGCGGCTGAGAATCGCATTCGCTCCAATCGCACCACCGGATAGCGGGCGCCCATCTTCCCTGTCATACACGACGCCGACGATCGCGGCCACGCCAGGGTCGAGGTCACCGCAAGAGCTTCGAACCACCGAAGCCAGCGAAGCGAGCACCAACTCTATCGACGTGTTGGTGCCGGGCGAAACGCCTACCGTCACGCCTGACGCCCCTCCCATCGGGTCCAACCAAGCCAGCGGGTGCTCGACCGACACCTGGTATCCTCCTGCTTTGATGCCGGTGAGACGGAAATGGCCCTCAGAGTCTGTGTTGCCGACAATGCCGCCAGGGTCGAGCCGCACCCGTGTTGAGACAGCATCGCCAGTCGCCGATCGGACAATCCCCTCCACCGTCCCTGTGCCCGACAAGGGAAACTCCATCGCCGGAGGAACCGATGTCACATTCGTAGCCTCACCGCCAATCCGAGTGAGTCCCACGACCGTTCGCCGGCCAACTCTCACGTCCAGGCCCATATTCGGTAGGCGGAGTTCCCAGGATCTCACATATCCGTAACCCTCCGGCAGGACGTCAAAGACGATCCTACCTCCGACATTGTCACCCTTCTCGACCCCCGCCACACGTGTATACTGGAATTCAACTTCGTCGAGCGCCGACGCCCCCGTCTTGAACCACAAGGTACCCTCAATGTCGGGCACGACTCGGCCCATCACTGGCTCGAAGGCTAGGCCTAGGCGCGACCCGTTCCGGACGGGCCGGAAACAGTGATCATCCACGAATTCATCAGACAGGAGTACTTGTAGGTCCGGCCCGTACCACACGACCTGATCCCCCTCTTCCCGCACGTAGCCCTCCTCCTTCAAGCGCGCTGCTGGTAGACTCCGAAAGGGATGTTCCGCGACTCCGCGACGGACTGACGACGTGACCGGTGATGTCCCGCCCGGACCTTCATCTTCTTGCAGTCGATACGTGCGGCTGGTGAACGTCACACGTTGCTCCTGCGCCGCAAGACTCGTCGCTTCAAGCGCTTTTTGAGCCTCGGCCCACAGGTCAACGGCGGCGCTGCCGGTTTGGTCGGCATCCAGATGTTCACAACGTGAATCAACGCTGACCGCAAGGCCTTCAAGCCTCACCGCCGCTGCCCGGAGTCGGATATCGACTCGCGTCACCTCTTCCTCCGAAAGCTCTCTCCATTCCGTCGTATCTGTCGCCAAGCCAATGTGCTGGGCTAGGACGCGCCATCTGCCGCTACTCGGTAGCCGCAGCACAAAACTGCCGTCAGGATGGGTAAGCGTCCGCAGAACTCTTCCACTCGATGACTCCGCCTGTACCACCGCCACAGCGACAGGTTGGCTGGAGCCAAGTTCTGAAACGGTACCGACAATGACCTGTCCTCTCACCGTGGTTGGCGAAACGAGAGCCCCCATGAAGAAACCCAGACCAGCGAGCCGGAACTGACGCATGATTACAACCCGAGGTTGCGGTCGTCCTCGCAGAAATCCTCAGAAGCACTGAGCACGTTGACGTGCGGCACGTCATACCCGTTCGAACGTGGTGATCGCGCTATGCTCATCTGCCCAAAGCACCCGCCAATCGGTTGGGAGCCAAAACTGCTTCGGTTCTCCCCCTTGGACACGGAGTGCCAGCCAAAGTCGCTCTGCTTCAACGAAGCGGTTCGTACCAACTAGCACGCAGGCATCGTCCGTGGCAATCAGGTCCTCAAACGCCGGGTAGCGCGCCGGAACTCGCCGGCGGCGTCGATCACCGTGACTCGAGCCGTGGCTTGGTCAGATACCCAGATGCCCGACAACGCAATACCCACCGTCCCGCCCAATTGCCGTCGCCGGGTCTCCCAACCGGGCCCCCGTGACCCAAGACCTGGCATGAGGGGCACAGGCTTCGTGCACGACATCTGCACGATTTGACCGTCATTTCGCCATGTGACCGCAAGCACACCAAACGCGTAAGTCCTTGCGCCAAATCCCAATGAGCCGGGTGGGGGTCGAACCCACGACCTACGGATTAAAAGTCCGTTGCTCTGCCAGCTGAGCTACCGGCTCCGAGTCCATAACCTAGGGCTCCGACTTGCGGTCGAGAAGGAGGTCTCCGGGTCCGGTTGCGGCATCGGCCCGGTCGCTCTCGACGGTGTACGGCCTCGTCAGGGCCGGAGGCAGTGGGCCTCATGGGGGCGAGAAGCGTCGTGACGAAGCGGCGGAGCGGCTCGGGTGTCGCGGACGCGGTGGAGGGGGATGGTGATCGCTGCCATGGAGGGTCGGATCGCGACGAGAGGGCTGCGAACACCATGACTGTCATGGTGTCTGCAGCCCTGGACACACGCCGCCCCCTCCGTGGCTGCGAACGCCAGGATAATCCTGGACTTTGCAGCCCTCGCCCCTCGCCGCGGGCGTCCGTGGCTGCGAAAGGCCACCTGAGGACCGCCTGACGCGGGGCCGCCACGAGCGCTACCGCTCCGAGCACCCACAGCACGCGCAGACGGCGGCCCGGTCGGGCGACGCCCCCCGAAACGCGCCCAGCCGTTGCAACCCTCGCCCGTCCAACGATGTCTATATCATAAACATTGTTTCTAAAACATTGCTTTCATGGTATCGTAGTGCTCGACGACCTGCCCGCCATCCCCCGAGACACGATCCGATATGAGTGACGACAGCGCCGGCGAGTTCGAGCAGATGGTCCTTCTGGCCGTGCTCCACCTGGGCGACGAAGCCTACGGGGTGCCGGTGGTGGAGGAGATCCGCAGGCGCACGGGACGCGGCGTGCTGCGGCCCGCCGTCTACGTGGCGCTGCGCCGGCTGGAGAAGAAGGGGCTGGTGCAGTCGCGCACCGGCGATCCGCTTCCCGAGCGGGGGGGGCGCGCGCGGAAGTTCTACGACGTCACGCCGTCGGGGATGGAGGTGGTGCGCGACGCGCGCCAGGCGTGGCTCTCCATGTGGGACGGGCTGCAGACGGTCCTGGACGAGCGCTGAACAGCCATGTCCCGGATACCTCACCCGCCCCGCCTCGCCCGGCGCATCCTGGCGCGGTGCCTCCCCCTCGAGGAGCGGGACGCGGTGCTGGGCGATCTGGAGGAAAGCTGGCACACTCGCCGCGACCGTGGACGACCGGTGCGGCTCTGGTACTGGGGCCAGGCGACCCTGCTTGCGGCGGGCTTCCTGGCGAACCGGGCGCGCGAGGCGTTGGGACGGGATGCCGCCCGGCGCTTCGGCGCACCCTCACGACGAGGAGACGGGATGATGAAGGGATGGCTGCGGGATCTTCGGGTGGCGCTGCGCTCACTGGTGCACAGGCCGGGCTTCACCGCGGTGGCGGTGCTCACCATGGCGCTGGGGCTCGGCGCCAACACGGCGATCTTCAGCGTGGTTTACGGCGCGCTGCTGGCGCCCCTGCCCTACCCCGACTCGGACGGCCTGGTGTGGCTCTCCGACGCCCGCAAGGGCGGGTGGACCGGCAACTCCGAGTCCATCCCCAACCTCCTGGACCTGCGGGCGGAATCCAAGACGCTCGAGGATCTGGCCATCTACGGCACCTCTTCGCTCAACTTCGCCCACGGCGAGGAGGCGGAGCGTATCTCGGGGATGGTGGTCAGCCCCGAGTTGTTCGGGGTCCTGCGCACGCCGCCGAGGCTTGGCCGCGACTTCACCCCGGAGGAGAACCAGCCCGACGCCCCGCCCGTGGTCATTCTGAGCTACGACCTGTGGCAGAGCCGCTTCGGAGGCGATCCCGACGTGCTGGGCACGCAGGTCGTGCTGAACGCCCGCCCCCATACGGTCATCGGCGTGGCCTCGCCCGACCTGGAGCTGCGCGGTAACCCGCAGGCCTTCGTGCTCTTCCAGTGGGACGAGGCCAACCTCAGCCGGGGCTCGAGGAGCTACAACGCCATCGCCCGCATGGCACCGGGCGCCACGGTGGAGGCCGCCGACGCCGAGCTCAAGGGCATCTTCGCCCGCCTGGAGCAGGAGTACCCGGGAGCGAACAAGGACTGGACCGTCGACGCCATCCCCCTGAAGGAGCTCATGATCGGCCGGGAGGGTCGGCGGCAAGTGCTCATGCTGGCAGGCGCCGCGCTCCTGGTGCTCCTCATCGCGTGCGTGAACGTCGCCAACCTGCTCCTGGCCCGGGCCGAGGTGCGGGGCCGCGAAATCGCGGTGCGCGGAGCGTTGGGCGCCGGGCGCGGCCGGCTGATCTCGCTCTTCCTGTCGGAGAGCGTGATCCTGGGGATCGCGGGCGGGATCGTGGGACTGGTGGGAGCCTACTGGGGCGTGCACCTGCTGCTCGGTCTGTACGCCGGCTCGCTCCCCCGGGGCAGCACGGTGAGCCTGTCCGGCGTCGCGATCCTGTTCGGCCTGGGCGCGTCGCTGGTGACCGGGGTGGCCGTGGGGCTCCTCCCGGCGCTGCGCACGCGCATGCGAGACATCTACGACGGGCTGCGCGAAGGCGGCCGCGGTGCCGCGGGGGCCGTCACCGGTCTGCGGCGGGCGCTGGTGGTCGCAGAGGTGGCGCTGGCCGTGACCCTGGTCGCGGGGGCCGGGCTGCTGCTCCGGAGCTTCTGGGCCGTGGCCTCGGTGGACGTGGGGCTGGAGCGGCCCGAGCAGATCCTGAGCTTCCAGCTCTCGCCCCCGTCGGCGGCCTACAGCGAGCGGCCGACCATCGTGGATTTCTACACGAACCTGACCAACGGTCTGGCGTCGCTCCCGGGCGTGGAGGCGGTGGGACTGACGAACCGCCTTCCCACCGACGGGGGCACCAACCTCACCGATGTGGCGTCGGGCGAGAATCCCGACGTGATGGCCCACTTCGTCGAGATCCGCACCGTCAATCCGGGCTTCTTCGAGGCAGCGGGGATTCCCCTGGTGAGCGGGCGCGGCTTCGCGCCCGCGGACCAGCGTGAGGACTTCATGGGAGTGGTGATCACCCGGGAGCTCGGCCGCCAGCTCTTCCCCGACCAGGATCCGGTGGGCAAGACGCTGGACGTGGTATCGTGGGGGAACATGAAGCCCGAGATCATCGGCGTGGCCGAGGACATGCACGACATGGGACCCACCCGGGCACCACCGCCGGGCTTCTATCTGCCTTTCGGGGGGCCCTGGATGGTTCCCTCACTGGCGGTCCTGGTGCGGGCGAACGGGAATCCCCTGGAACTGACACCCCTCGTTCGGGAGCAGGTGCGGCGCCTGGACCCGGCCCTTCCGGTCTTCAACGTACGTCTCATGAGCGACGTCATCACCCAGGCCGCGGGTGGACGCCGGAAGCTCAACATGTCGCTGATCCTCCTCTTCGGAGGCGTGGCCGTGCTCCTGGGGGCGGTGGGCATCTACGGGGTCATGAGCTACGTCGTGACGCAACGCACCCGGGAGATGGGCGTGCGTCTGGCGCTGGGAGCCCGGCAGGGCGACGTGAGCCGCCTCGTGCTGCGTCAGGGGATCCGCATGACGGCCCTGGGCATCGTGCTGGGAATCGGGGGCGCCCTGGCTTCCGGTCGGGTGCTGGCGAGCCTGCTCTACGGCGTGAAGCCCTCCGATCCGGCCACCCATGTCACCGTGGCCGTGCTCCTGACCGTGGTGGCGCTGCTGTCGTGCTGGCTCCCGGCCCGGCGGGCAGCGCGGGTGGATCCCGTGGAGGCGCTCCGCAACGAATAGCCCTTCCGGGCGGGCAGGCCGGGAGTAGATTCAAGGATCGAGGGGCCGGGCACGACCCGGTCCCCACGACCCTCGACCCCCCTGGTCTCCATGTTCCTCGTCCCCACCATCGTGCGGCCCAGCCACGCCCACGGCGTCGGAGTCTTCACGTCCGAGGCCATCCGCGGCGGCACGGTCCTCTGGGAGTTCACCGAAGAGGTGGACCTGCGACTGCCCCCCGACAGCTTCCGCGACGTGCCCGAGCCTCTGCGCTCGAAGCTGCGGGCGTACTGCTACGAAGAGCCCGACGGCACCTTGGTCCTGTGCGGGGACAACGCCAAGTTCATGAACCACTCCTTCGATCCCAACTGCGACGACGTCGAGGGGCCCTACACCATCGCCAAGCACGACATCGCCGCCGGCGAGGAGCTCACCTGCGACTACCGTCTTTTCGATCTCGAGTCGGCTCGCGACGGGCTCGAGGCGTGGCGCTCGCCCTCCGACTGATCCGCCTCCGAATCCCACATCATGCGCACCTCCCCATCGACCTCTCGGTTCGCCGTCCCTTTCCTCGCCCTCCTGGCTCTCCAGGCCTGCGCCTCGGGCTCCCCGCAGACGCCGGCGCCGGTGGGACCGCCTCCACCGGAGGTCCACTGGGTCCGGACCGCGGCCGAGCATCGGGCCATCTTCGAGGAGGTCTACCGCTGGGCCGGCGAGCGGGTGGCGGCGGCGACGGCCGATCGCAGCCCCGGGACCTGGGCGGTGATCCTGGACGTGGACGAGACGGTGCTGGACAACTCGGAGTACGAGGCGCGCCTCTGGCGCCAGGGCGTGACCTACACCCCTGACAGCTGGAACGCCTGGGTCCACGAGGCGTCGGCGCCGGCGCTACCGGGGGCCAAGCGCTTCATCGACGGCGTGCGCAGCCGGGGCGGGCGCGTGGTGCTGGTGACCAACCGTGACGACGCGCTCTGCGACGCCACGCGGGAGAACCTGGTGGCGCAGCGGGTGGAGGCCGATCTGGTCCTGTGCCGGCCCCCGGGGGTCGAGCGCAAGGAGGCGCGCTTCCGGGCGGTGCAGGACGGCACGGCCTCGTCCTCGCTGCCCGCCCTCGACGTGGTGGCGTGGGTGGGCGACAACATCCGGGACTTTCCCGGAGGTGAGCAGGCGCTCCGGGACGGCGATCCGGTGGCGCTGGCGTCGTTCGGGGTGCGCTGGTTCGTGCTGCCCAACCCCATGTACGGGAGCTGGCAGGACAATCCTCCGCGTTAGCGCGAGCACGACGCCGGCGGAGGGCCGGCTGCACCCCGTCAGAGCTCCAGCTCGAACTGGAGTCCCAGGAAGGTGAGGCGGTGGTGAGGCGTAGGGCCCAGCTCGTCCAGCGCCTGCCGGTGAGCCAGCGTGCCGTAGCCGGCGTTGGTTTCCCAGCCGAAGCCGGGGTAGCGTGCCGCCAGGCGGCGCATGAGCCGGTCCCTGAGCACCTTGGCCACGATGGAGGCGCAGGCCACCGAGTGGACCAGCGCATCGCCTCCGACGACCGCCTCGTGCTTCCAGCGCAGGTGCTTCACCGGCAGGCCGTCCACCACCACGTGCTCGGGGCGCATGGGCAGCGCGGCCAGGGCCCGGCGCATGGCCAGCGTGGTGGCCCCGAGGATGTTCAGCCGGTCGATCTCCCGCACCGAGGCGGCCCCGAGGGCGACACCTGCGGCCGCGCGGCGGATCGCCAGGTCCAGGGCTTCACGGGTGGGCGCGTCCAGGAGCTTGGAGTCCGTGGCGCCCTCGACGAGCACGTCGGGCGGGAGGACCACGGCGCAGGCCACCACCGGTCCCGCCAGGGGTCCCCGGCCCACCTCGTCCACGCCAGCTACCCATCGAACGTCGCGGCTCCAGAATCCGCGCTCGTAGTCGAGGGGATTCTGGAGCCGTGAAGTGTCGTCCTGGTCCGGCATGGCCGGCTCGCGTCAGACGCGCTTCTCCGGGATGCGGGCCGCCTTGCCGCGGAGCTGGCGCAGGTAGTAGAGCTTGGCCCGACGAACCCGACCACGCCGCACCACCTCGATGTCCTTGATGGTGGGAACGTGCAGGGGGAACACGCGCTCGACGCCGATGCCACTGGAGATCTTGCGGACCATGAAGGTCTCGTTGAGCCCGCCGCCGCGTCGGCCGATGCAGACGCCCTCGAAGGCCTGGATACGCTCCTTCTCGCCCTCGCGCACACGGTAGAGGACGCGGACGGTATCGCCCGGGGCGAAGTCCGGGAGATCGTCCCGGAGCTGCTCCTTTTCGAGTTCCTGCAGCAGGTCTGCCATGATCCCTTCTCCTGAACGGCCGGACGGCCGGATTCCAGTCAGACGAGTATTATAACTTCCGCTGGGGTCCGGGTGAAGCCCTGCAGAAGCCACGTGGCACGCGGACTCAGTCCCCCGCGGACCGCCCCCCGCGGAGCAGATCTGGCCGCCGCTGGCGAGTCACGCGGTCTGCTTCGGCCCGGCGCCACGCCTCGATGCGGGCGTGGTCTCCGCTGCGCAGCACCTCGGGCACCTCGAAGCCCCGGTACTCCGGCGGCCTGGTGTACGAGGGCGCGCTCAGGACGCCCTGATCGTAGAACGAGTCGGTGGCCGCCGCGTCATGGTCCCCCAGGGCGCCGGGCAGGAGCCGCACCACCGCATCGGTGACCGCCAGCGCACCGATCTCGCCGCCGGACAGGACGAAGTCGCCCAGCGAGATCTCCTCGGTGGCCAGGTGGTCGGCCACCCGCTGATCCACGTCCTTGTAGTGCCCGCACAGGAGGGTGAGCTCGTCCTCCACGGCGAAGCGCACGGCGTCGGCGTGGCGGAACGGCCGCCCACGTGCCGACAGCAGCACGACGGGTCCCGCCGGCGACAGCGCGTCCACCGCCTCGAAGAAGGGCTCCGGCTTCATGACCATGCCCGCGCCCCCGCCGTAGGGGAGGTCGTCCACGGTGCGATGCCGGTCGTGGGTGAAGTCCCGCAGATCCAGCACGCGGTAGCTCACCAGCCCCGCGTCGGCCGCTCGCTTCGGGATGCTCAGCGAGAGTGGGCCCGCGAAGAAGTCCGGGAAGATGGTGACGATGTTGATGCGCATGACGTCCTCCGCTGTCCCGGGCGCCGGCGTCGCCGACGTTCAGAGATCGAGAAGCCCCTCCGGCGGGTCCACCACCAGGCGGGCGGCGGCGCGATCCACCTCCACCACCACCTCGCGCGTGAACGGAATCAGCACGGACCCCCGTCGTGTGCGCACCTCCAGCAGGTCCGAGGGGCGTACCTCGTAGACCTCGCGGACGTCTCCCACCTCTTCACCGGCCACGGTCTCGACCCTCATGCCGAGGAGCTCGTGATAGAAGACCTCGTCGTCGGCCAGCGGCTCCAGGTCGTCGGTGGCCAACATCAGGTAGAGGTCCCGGAGGCGCTCGGCGTCGTTCCGGTCGCGCATGCCGCCGAACAGCACCAGGAAGCCCCGGCGGAAGGGCCGCACCTCGTCGACACGCAGCGGCGGCGCCGAGGGATCCGGAGCACGCCCGCTGGCGTCGGCCCCAAGCAGAACCACCCCGGGAGCGAACACGCTCTCGGGGTGATCCGTGAGGGGCAGAACGAAGACCTCGCCCTGGATGCCGTGGGGCTTGCGAATCTGCCCGACCACCAGGTGGGACGGTGCCTCTCGGGCCATCATCCCTCCGCCGGAGGTTACTCCGACTTGCTCTCCTCGTCGTCCTCGGCGTCGCCGGCCTCTTCCTCGGCCTCGTCGGCCGCGGCTTCTTCGGCTTCTGCCTCGGGCTCCTCGGCCGCTTCGGCTTCTTCGGCGGGCTCGGCTTCGGCCTCGGGCTCGTCGGCGGCTTCGGCCACCTCGGCGGGCTCGGCTTCGGCAGTGGCCTCGGCCTCGTCCGACTCGGCGCCTTCAGCGTCCGCTTCTTCCGCGGCCTCCGCTTCGGCCTCGGCAGCTTCAGCGGCGGCGGCCGCTTCGGCTTCCGCCTTGGCCTGCGCCTCGGCTTCGGCCTGGGCCTTGGCCTCGTCCGCGGCCGCCTTCTTCTCGGCAGCCCGCTTGGCGGCCAGAGCCTCCTGCGCCTTCTTGCGCTCGGCCTCGAGGTCCGGCTCGCCGACGGCGACGGTGTTGTCACCGCCGCTACGGGCCCGGGAGATGAGGTTCCTCACGGTATGGGACGGGGACGCGCCCTGCTCGATCCAGTAGTCCACGCGCTCCAGATTCAGCACGAGGCGCGCCGGCGAGGACAGGGGCTTGTAGTACCCCAGGCTCTCCACGAACCGTCCGTCACGCGGCGAGGCGGAATCCGCCACGACCACACGATAGTGGGGCTGCTTCTTACGGCCCATCCGCTTCAGTCGAATCCTGACAGCCATCTCGTCACAAGGTTGTGCCCGGATCCGGCCCTCCCCCTGGAGCGCGGCGGTATCCGAGCGGACTTCTCGGAGGGCGGGACGGTGTTGTCCAGCCCCGAAACGCAGAGCCCAGTAACGTATTCCCTATGGGCCCTTTGCACAAGGAAGGGGCACGACGCAACAGCCCCTCGCCGCCGGGGTTGACACGACCCCGCGCGGAGTTCCTTCATGGGGGATGCTCGAGACCGCCGATTCGACGCCGCGTGGGTGGCTGCGGGACCCGCGGGTAATCGCCGCGATGATCGCCGCTGGCCTGGCGATCCTGGTCTACGCCAATGCCCTGGCCAACGGGTTCGCATACGACGACGTCCCCGTCATCGTCGACAACCCGGCGGTCAGCGGGGGAATCCACCCGCTCCGCATCCTCTTCACGCCCTACTGGCCGGGTGCCGACGGACGCACGTTGGGACTCTACCGCCCGCTGACGATCCTGCTGTTCGCGGTTCAGTGGGCGTTGGGCGACGGAAGCGCCCTGGTATTCCACGCCGTGAGCCTTCTTCTCCATGGCGTGGCGACGGCGCTGGTCTTCCGGTTGGTCTCGCGCTTCGTGGACTGGCGCTACGCGCTGGCCGGCACACTCCTGTTCGCGGTGCATCCGGTCCATGTCGAGGCGGTAGCCAACGTCGTGGGCCAGTCCGAACTGATGTCGGCATGCCTCCTGCTGGCGGGAGCGAGCATTCATGCGGGCCGGCCCCTGGGCGGGGAGGAGCCGGCCGGACACCGACGCGTCATCGCGCTCCTCTTCGCTGCCGGCCTCCTGGCCAAGGAGAGCGCCATCGTGTTTCCGGCGCTCCTGCTCGTGCTGGACCTCGCCCAGGGGCGGGTGCGCCGGCCCGGCTACCTCCGGTCCGTGGCGCGCCTGGCCATCCTCCTGGCGGCGACGACCGCCGTCTACCTGGCGCTGCGCACCGTGGTGCTGGGCGCCCTCACCGGCGATGTGACCTTCACGATGCGCTTCCTGGAGGATCCGGTCACCCGACTTTCGACCGCCCTCACCGTGTGGCCGCACTACGCGAGGCTCCTGTTCGCGCCTCTCCACCTGTCGGCCATGTACGATCCGGACTTCCTGGTGCCGGCGAGCACCCTCACTGCCCGGTCACTGGCGGGTGCCGCCATCCTCGCCATCACCGTGGTTCTGGCCGTGACGCCCCGCTGGTGGCCCGCCGCGGGGCTGGGCGCGTCATGGTTTCTGGTGACGATTCTCCTCGTATCCAATCTGGTGGTGCCCGTGGGCACACTGCTGGCTGAACGTACGCTCTACCTGCCGTCCGTGGCGCTCGCGTTCTGGATCGGGTTCGGGGCGCGGGCGCTGGCAAGACACCGTAGCGTCTCGAAGTGGGTCCGCCCCGCCGCCGCCGCACTCGGCGTCGTCCTCTGCGCCTTCGCGCTGCGGACGGTCCTGCGGACCCCGGTGTGGAAGGACAGCGCCACCGTGATCGAGACGTCCTTCCGCCAACACCCCGAGGATTTCCGCGCCCAGTGGTTCCACGCCGAGCGCGTGGCCGAGGCGGGGGATTCGACGGGGAGCCTCGTCTTCTGGCGGCAGGCCTTCGACATCTACCCGGACCATCCGCGTTTTCTCACGGCCTATGCCAGTATGCTACTGGCTCTGGGGAGGGTGGATCAGGCGGACTCCATGATCCAGCGGGCCAGGAGCCTTCACCCCGACGGTGCGGAGTCCATCTTCCTCCAGGGGCTCGTGGATCTGGAGCTCGGGCGCGACGGGGCGGCAGCGGCCCGGATCGACCGGTTGGACGCGTTGGGCTACGGCACCATGGCCAGGGCCCTGGCCGACAGCGCTGGGCGGCGTCGGTAGCGCCCCCCCCCCGCCCTCAGGCCGCGGGATCAGCGACCATGTCCCGCGCCGCGAACAGTTCCGCAAGAGGCGGCGTGGGGTCGCCGCCCACCCAGTCCGCGAGACGCGGACCGTCGAGGATGCCTTCCAGGGCCTGGACGCAGCGCAGGTCCACCGCGCTGCCGGCGTCGCCGCGGAGGATCTCCAACGCGCTCCGGGGATCCATGCCCGCCCGGTAGGGGCGGTCCGCGGTGAGGGCCTCGAAGACATCGGCCACCGCCAGGATGCGGGCCACCAGCGGCAGGCGCTCCACGCCGAAGCCCCAGGGATAGCCCTCGCCGTCGAGACGCTCGTGGTGCAGGGCGGCCTCGCGTGCGAAGCCCCGGAACGCGGGCACGTCGGCGAGGATCTGCCAGGTGTGCACCGGATGGCGCCGCATGGCCCGGTGCTCCCCCCGGGTGAGGGCGCCGGGCTTCTCCAGGATCCGGGACGAGACGCCGAGCTTGCCGATGTCGTGCAGGAGCCCGGCGCGGTACAGATCCCGGAGCTCGTCGGCGGTGAGGCCGAGCATGCCGCCGACGGCGCGGGCGTAGCGCGCCACGTTCACGGAGTGGCGCGCGGTGAACGGGCTCTTGGCGTCGATGATGTCGGCGAAGGCGCGGGCGATGCCGTCGAGCCCCGTGTCGGTGACGGCCACGGACCGCCGGCCCTCGTCCAGCGCCGCCACGCGGCGGTCCAGGCCCGGCTCGTCCAGACGCATCCACCAGCGCCGATCCCACGAGAACTCCAGTAGCCGATCCGTGAGCTCCGGATCGAACCAACGCCCGCGCCGCTGGCGCAGCATGGCCACCATGGCGTCCAGGCCGTGCTCTCGATGAAACACCTCGGCGGTCTGGGCCAGGCCGCACACGCGGGCCAGGAGCGGAATCGCCTCTCCCTCGAGCCCGTCGGGGTGGCCGCGGCCGTTCCAGTGCTCGTCGAGCGCGCGGATGGCCTCGGCGGTCTCGGGCGGGAATCCCAGCGACCGCACGATGCCGGCACCCCGCTCGCAGCGGATGCGGATGAGCTCCCGTGCGACCTGCTGGTTGCCACGGGCGAGCCCGAGCAGGCGCCACACGCGCGTCACCGGACCCTGGCCCCGACCGGCGTTGCGTACGGCGAACAGCGCAGCCCTTAGCGGACGCTGCCAGTCCGACAGCTTGAGGGCGTACTTCGGCCCGTGGTCGTCGGTGCCGAAGACGCTGGCGACCCGGGTGGCGTTGCTCGAGCACCCGGCATCCTTCAGGAGGAGCGCGTAGAAGAGGGCGGTACGGAGCTCCGGATCCAGATCCACGGCCTCCGCCACCCGCATGCCGATGACACAAGCCCGCATGCTGTGACCCTGCGGCTGGCCCTCGGTGAGGTCCAGCGCGCGGGTCAGGGAAGCGACCAGCTCGGAGAGGCGGACGGGCGAACGAGGCATGGAGGGGCGGGAGTGGGGGTGAATGGCTCGAATTCCATGGGAAGCAAGAACGGTTCCCACGCGCTCCGGGCCCGGAATGTGGCAGAGGGCCGCGACATTCGGCGATATCCGCATTCGCCGGATCGAGCCGCCGCGCGGCCCCTGGCCACGAAGTCCGCAGGATCTGTGGCGTATCGCAACGGGGCCGGGCCGCCGCCCCCCTCGTGAAGCGCCGATGATGCGCTATCTTGAAGGGTCCGAGGACCCTCCCAAGCTTCGAGACATGGACGTTTCATGAGCCTGTCCAATCCATCCGCCGCGCGCGGTGTCATCCTCCTGACCGGCCTGTTTCTGGCCGGCTGTTCGGGGAATTCCAACGATCAGTCCTCCTCCCAGGCCGCGGCGCTGCCCGAAGGCCATCCGCCCATCTCCGGTGCTGCACCGACAGCCGCGGCTCCCCAGGGACCCGCGGGTGTCGTGCTCGAGACCATGGACGGGGGTGGCTACACCTACGCGCGCCTGCAGCTGCCCGATCGTGAGATCTGGGTCGCGGGGCCGCTGACGAAGCTCGCCCAAGGCGATTCGGTGGCGCTCACCGACGTCATGGGCATGGGCTCGTTCACCAGCAAGGCGCTGGACCGGACCTTCGACGACCTGTACTTCACCGGCGCCTACATGAGTCCCGGGGCCGGGGCCGCGACAGCCACCACCGACCCGAGCGCGGCCCCGCCCGCCGCCGGTCAGGGGACCGTGGTCGAGGCGATTCCCGCTGCCGGCTACACCTATCTCCGGGTGAGCGCCGACGGGCAGGAGCGCTGGCTGGCCACCAACGCCATGGAGGTGGACGAGGGCGCCACCGTCTCGTGGGGCGGCGGCACGCTCATGCACGATTTCGCCAGCAAGTCGCTGGAGCGCACCTTCGACGAGATCCTGTTCGTCGGCACGGTGAAGATCCTGTCCGGGTCGGAGTGAGCGGGAGCGGCAGTCCGTCCAGGTCGGCGGGCCGTGCCCGCACGGCGCTGGCTTTCGCCTTCGCCGCCGTCCTGCTCTTCGGGCGGTTGGGCGGACTCCCGCTCCTGAATCCCGACGAGGGCCGCAACGCCGAGGTAGCCCGCGAGATGGCCGCGTCGGGCCGCTGGCTGATCCCCACGTACAACGGCCTGCCGTACATGGACAAGCCGGCCTTCTACTTCAAGGCCGTGGGACTGTCGTTCGCGGCCTTCGGCACCAGCGAAGGGACGGCGCGCCTGCCGTCGGCCGTCTTCGCCCTGGCGCTGCTCGTGCTCGTCTACGCGTTCGCCCGCCGCGAGTACGGGCGGCGGACGGCGGATCTCTCGGTGGCGGTGGTGGCCGCCATGCCCCTGTTCCTGGCGTTGGCGCGCATCGTCATCTTCGACATGACCCTGGCCTTCTTCGTGTCCGGGGCCATCCTGGCGGCGTATCGAGCCGAAGAGGAGGAGGGGTCCGCCCGCAGGCGATGGTACCTGCTGGGCGCCGCCTGCGCGGGATTCGCCACGCTGGTCAAAGGCCCGGTGGGCTTCATCGTCCCCACGCTGGTGGTGTTGGCCTTCGGCTTCGTGGACGGACGCAAGGGCGTGGCCAAGCGGCTGTTCCACCCGTGGAACCTGCTGGTCTTCCTGGCGCTGGTCCTGCCGTGGTTCATCGGCGCCAGCCTGCAGCGGCCGGACTTTCCGTACTACGGTCTGGTCCGGGAGAGCCTGTCGCGCTTCACCACCCAGGAGTTCCACCGCACGGCGCCCTTCTACTACTACGGACCCGTGTTGCTGGGCGTGTGCTTCGCCTGGAGCCTCCTCTTTCCCGAAGCGGCGGTGGTGGCGTGGCGGCGGCGCTCGAGCTGGAGCCGAGCAGACCGACTCCTGGTGACCTGGGCGCTGGTGGTGGTGGCCTTCTTCTCCATCTCCCAGTCCAAGCTGCCCGGCTACGTCCTCACCGCCGTGGTGGCGCTGGGCGTGCTCACCGCGCGCCTCTTCGATCTGGCGCTGGCCGACCCCAGGGGGAGGGCCGCCCGGGTGGTACGGCACGGGGCGGTCGTGCTGGCCGTCATGAGCGTGGTGCTGGGGGGATGGCTGGCCATGGAGGTCTTCGCGCCCGGCGTGCTCACGGGGCTGTTCCACATCGACAGCAACGACTATGAGCGGGCCCGCGCGGTCTTTCCGCCGGTCCTCGCCACCATGGGCGCCATGGCCGTCGCCGCCATCGTGGGTCTGCGGGTGCGACGCGCGAGCTGGATCTTCGCGGCGTTTCTGGTCCTCCCGCTGTCGCTGGTCACCGTCTCGTTCGGCGGCCTGCGGGAGTACGCCCGCGACACCTCCTCCAGCGACCTGGCCGCGGCGGTGGCCTCGGTCCTGCCTTCCGCCGACACGCCGGTGGCTACCCTGGAGGCCTATCCCGGCGGGCTGGCCTTCTATCTCCGTCGCCCCCTGATCCTCATCACCGCCGACGGCCACGAGACCACCAGCAACTACATCCCCTTCTACCTCTCGCAGCAGGAGCGCTGGCCCCCGCAGATGGTGCCGCTGGCCCAGCGTGACGCCTGGCTGGACGCCCGGCCGGGTCCGGTCCTGGTGCTGAGCCGGAAGGAGGGACGCGCCGCCCTGGACTCCCTGTCGGCGGTCCGCGGCGGTGTGGTGCGAGACATGCCCCACGGCTGGTGGGGTGTGCTGCTCCCGGGCGCGGGGGATTCCTGACATGTGCGGAATCTGCGGGATGGTGCGCACCTCCGGCCCCGGCGACGACGGGACCATGGACCGGGTGCTGCGCATGCGTGGACTGCTGGAGCACCGCGGCCCCGACGACCGGGGAGCCACCCGCGCGGGCAGCGCGGTCCTGGCGGCCACGCGGCTCGCCATCCGCGGACCGTCCGGCGAGCGGCAGCCCGTGACGGACCCGGACACCGGCGTCACCGTGGTGTGCAACGGGGAGATCGACAACCATCGCTCGCTGCGGGCGCGACTGTGGGCCGCCGGATACGAGGTGCCCGACGGGAGTGACGTCACCGTCCTCCCGGCCCTCTACCTGGAAGACGGGCCCGCCTTCGTCGAGGCGCTGGACGGACCGTTCGCGCTGGCCGTCTGGGATCCGCGGGACCGCACCCTGCTCCTGGCCCGCGACCGGGCCGGCGAGCGGCCCCTCTTCTATCTCGAGGGCGAAGGCTACGTCTCCTTCGCCACCGAGCTGTCGGCGCTGGCCACCGATCCCGAGACGCCCGCCGATCTCGACGTGGAGGCGCTGCGCCACTATCTGCGCTTCGGGCGCTTTCCGGCACCCCGGACCCCGCTCGCCAGGGTGCGCAAGGTCGCGCCGGGGTCGGTGGTGCGTTTCACCCCCGACGGCGTGATCCACCACCGCTATTGGCGCTGGCCCGTGAAAAGCGCCGCCAAGCGACCCGGCGACCTCGAAGCGTTCGACGAGGTCTTCCGCGGGGCCGTGGAGCGCCAGACCGACTGCGACGCGCGCTACGGTGTCTTCCTGAGCGGCGGCGTCGATTCGTCGCTGGTGGCCGCGGTGGCCCGCGATCTCCATCCCGAGCGCCCGCTTCCCGCCTACACGCTGCGCTTCCGCGAGGACTCCTACGACGAGGGCGCCGCCGCCGCCGAAGTCGCGAAGCTCCTGGGCCTGGAGAGCCACGAGGTCTGGATCGAGCCCACCGATTTTCCCGACACCATCCGCCAGCTCGTGCACATGGTGGGTGAGCCGCTGGCGGACCCGGCCTGGGTGCCCACCGCGCTGCTGGCGGCGGGCGCGGCCCGCGACGTGAAGATGGTGCTGGTAGGCGAGGGCGGTGACGAGATCTTCGGCGGGTACCCCACGTACCTGGGCGCCGCCGTGGCGCGCGCCTATCAGCGGCTGCCGGCCCCGCTCCGGCGGGGCTTCGCGGCCCTGGTCGAGCGAC
This sequence comes from uncultured Gemmatimonadales bacterium, assembly GCA_963809895.1. GTDB lineage: Bacteria > Gemmatimonadota > Gemmatimonadetes > Longimicrobiales > Gaopeijiaceae > Gaopeijia. The sequence continues at coordinate 2,040,333 of CAWELD010000003.1, forward strand.
GACCCCCCAGCGACCGCAAGGTGACGCTCACCTATCTGCTCAAGCGCTTCGTCGAAGGTGACGGCATGCCCCCGCTGGAGCGTCATCTGCTGTGGACCTCCACCGTGCCACCGCACATCCTGCGGCGCCTGGGCGTCTCCGAGCCGGTGGGGTCGCTGGAGGCGGACGACGGAGCCGGTGAGCTCCTGGACGTGCTTCAGCGCCACGACCTGGAGACGTACCTGGCCGAGGGGCTCCTCACCAAGGCCGACCGTGCCTCCATGGGCTGGGCGCTGGAGCCCCGGGCGCCCTTCCTGGACCGGAGGGTGATGGAGCTCGCGGCGACCCTACCCGCCCGGGAGCGGGTGCGCGGCGTGCGCACCAAGGTCTTCCTCAAGGAGTACGCGCTGCGCTACCTGCCCCGGTCCATCGTGCACCGGCGCAAGCGCGGGCTGTCGGTGCCGCTGGCGGCGTGGCTCCGTGAGCCGCTGGAGCCCTGGGCCCGAGAGCACCTGGCCAGCGGCGTGCTGGAAGAGGTCGGCGTGCGTACGGCGGGAGCGCTGAAGCTGCTGGAAGATCACCTCCAACGCCGAGCCGACCATGCCCGGGCGCTGTGGACCCTGCTGGTCCTGGCCGAGTGGCTGCTCTGGCGTCGGGACGCCGTGCTGTGACCGCAGCGCCGGCGTGGCGGCTCAGGTGCGCCGCACCCGCCAGGTGATCGCCAGCGCCACCAGCAGGAATCCCGCCGCAAGGAGAAAGGGGAGCCCCGGCAGGCCCAGGCCGCTCCACTCATCGATGGCAAGAGCGAAGGTGCGGGTGAAGAGGAGCGGAGCGATGATGCCCGCGATCCCCATGAGGCTGGTGATCGCTCCCTGGAGGCGGCCCTGCTCCGTGTCGCCCACGCGCCCGGTCATGAGTCCCTGCAGATTGGGATAGGTGAGCCCGAAGAGCGCCGAGAACGGGATCCCCAGCGCGAAGAGTCGGCCCGTGGGGGCCAGCGCGAACACGACGAAGCCCAGCGCCCCGAAGGTCAGCCCGGCCCGGAGCGCCCGGTCCTCGCCGAAGCGGGCCGCCACCTTCCCCACCAACCCCGCCTGAACGATCATGGCCGCCACCCCCACCGCCGCCAGCACGAGCCCCACCGTGCGCTCGGTCCACGCGTAGCGGAAATCGCCGTACAGCACGAAGAGCGAGGGCATGGACTCGTGGGCCATGCGGTACAGGAACGCCGCCGCCGCCAGCCCGAACAGCGACCGGTGTTCGCGCAGGAATCCCAACGAGCCCAACGGATTGGCGCGCTTGAGGTCGAGAGGCGCGCGCCGTTCCGGCGGCAGGGACTCGGGAAGGATGAAGAAGCCGTAGGCCGTGCCCGCCAGGCTGAGCGCGCCCGCCACCCAGAAGGGCAGGCGCAGATCCACGCTCCCCAGCAGCCCGCCCACGGCGGGGCCCAGCACGAAGCCGACGCCGAAGGCCGCGCCCAGCATGCCGTAGAGCCCCGCGCGCTTTTCCTTGACCGCCACGTCGGCCACGTACGCGTACGCGGTGGCGTAGCTCGCCGAGGTGATCCCCGACAGCACGCGCCCGACGAAGAGCCATTCCAGCGTCGGAGCCGCGGCCATGATGAAGTAGTCCATGGCCAGGCCGAAGGTGGACAGCAGGATGACGGGACGCCGTCCGAAACGATCCGAGAGCGCGCCGATGAAGGGAGCGAACAGGAACTGCATGGTCGCCCACACGGCGGCGAAGACGCCGTAGTAGAGGGCGGCGTTGGCGGTGTCGCCACCCTCGAACTCGATGATGAGCTTGGGAAGCACCGGGACGATGATGCCCAGCGCCAGCATGTCCAGGAGGACGGTGATGAAGATGAACGCGAAGGCGGCGCGGCTCGGGCCTCGCCCCGATTCCCCGGCGTCCGTGCTCATGGGCGCATCGCTCCGCTTTCCCCTACCCGAACGGCATCCCCGGGAATCCCCCCTTCCCCGACATCCCGCCCCCCATCATGCCCTTCATCCCCTTCATGAACTTCTGCATCTCCACGAACTGCTTGAGCAGGCGATTCACCTCGGCCACCGGTCGTCCGCTGCCCTTGGCGATGCGCGCGCGGCGCGAGCCGTTGATGATCTTGGGATTCTGGCGCTCCGCCGGCGTCATGGAGAGGATGATCGCCTCCACGTGCTTCATGCGCTTGGGGTCCATCTGACCCACCGGCAGCTTCAGGCGTCCGGCGCCGGGGATCAGCTTGAGGAGTTGCTCCAGCGGCCCCATGCGCTGCACCTGGCGCATGGCGGTGAGGAAGTCCTCGAGCGTGAAGCGGCCCTTGCCCAGCACCTTCTCCTGGAGGCGCTCCTGCTCCTCCATGTCCATGGTGCGCTGGGCCCGCTCCACGAGCCCCACCACGTCGCCCATCTGGAGGATGCGGCCCGCCAGACGCTCGGGATCGGCGGTGTCCAGATCGTCGACCCCTTCACCCACGCCCACGAACTTGATGGGCTTGCCCGTGACGCCCCGGATGGAGAGCGCGGCGCCGCCCCGGGCGTCGCCGTCCATCTTGGTGAGGATGACCCCGGTGAGCTCCAGCGCCTCGTCGAAGCCCTGGGCGATGCGCACCGCCTCCTGCCCGGTCATGGCGTCGGCCACCAGGAGGATCTCCTGGGGATTCACGTCCGCCTTGATGCGGCGGAGCTCGTCCATGAGGGTCTCGTCGATCTGGAGGCGGCCGGCGGTGTCCAGGATGAGGACGCTACGGCCCTGGGCCCGGGCTGCCTCCACCGCCTCGTGGGCGGTAGTCACCGGATCGCCACCGAAGGTGCCGGCGTGCACCGGCACGCCCACCTGCTCGCCCAGGGTCTGGAGCTGCTCGATGGCCGCCGGACGCTGCAGGTCGCAGGCCGCCAGCATGGGTGTGCGGCTCTCCCGCAGGAAGCGCTTCGCCAGCTTGGCCGTGGTGGTGGTCTTTCCCGACCCCTGCAGGCCCACCACCATGAGGACCGTGGGGGGCGACGACGTCCAGGCCAGGGTCGGGCGCCCCTCGCCCAGCAGCGAGGCCAGCTCGTCGTGAACGATCTTGACGATCTGCTGGCCCGGCGACACGGACTTGACCACGTCCTCGCCCAGCGCCCGCTCCTGCACGCGCGACAGGAACTCGCGCGTCACCTGGAAGTTGACGTCCGCCTCGAGAAGCACGCGCCGTACCTCGCGCAGACCCTCGCGGATCATGGGCTCGGTGAGCACGCCTCGCTGGCGAAACTTGGAAAGGACGCCGTCCAGCTTGTTGCTGAGTTCCTCGAACATGGCCTCGCCCAACCCCCCTCAGGAAACCTCGATGATCTGACTGCGGCGCGTGCCTACCGACACCCAACGGATGGGTGTGCCCGTGAGCTCCTGCACGCGGTCCAGGTAGGCCCGGGCGTTGCGCGGGAGATCCGCCAGCGTACGGCAGTCGTGGATGCCTTCCTGCCAGCCCGGCATCATCTCGAGCACCGGCGTGACCTCGCCCAGCGCCGAGGTGTCCGCCGGGAACTCCCCGGTCCGCCCCACACGGGGAATGTCGTAGTGGGTGGCGATCCCGATCTCGGAGAGCGTGTCCAGGACGTCCAGCTTGGTGACCGCCAGCCCCGTGAGCCCGTTCACCCGGGCGGCGTAGCGAGCCAGCACGGCATCGAACCAGCCGCAGCGTCGGGGACGCCCGGTGGTGGCGCCGAACTCGCCGCCCAGCTCCCGCATGTGGGCGTCCATCTCCGGCTCGAATCCGGTGGGGAGCGGGCCGTTGCCCACGCGGGTCGTGTAGGCTTTCACCACTCCCACCACGTCGTCGATGCGCGTGGGCCCGATGCCCACCCCGATGGCGGCACCCGCCGCCGTGGTATTGGACGAGGTGACGAAGGGATAGGTTCCGTGGTCCAGGTCCAGCGCCGTGCCCTGGGCCCCTTCCAGCAGGACCCGCTCGCCGGCGTCCAGAGCCCGCACCACCTCGGCCCCCGTGTCGGTGGCCAGCGCCGCCAGCCGCTCCCGCAGGCCCAGGGTGTGGTCCACCGCGGCCTCGAGCTCCGCCGCCCCGTCGGCACCCATGCTCTCGAGACGGCCCAACGCACGCGCCGTGCCCTCCCGCACCAGGCGCTCCAGGCGCGTGCCGTCGGCCAGGTCCGCCACCCGGATGCCCCGGCGGCCGGCCTTGTCTTCGTAGGCCGGCCCGATGCCGCGCCCCGTGGTGCCGATCTTCTCGCTGGCCCGGTCCTCGGAGGCTCGGTCCAGGACCCGGTGGTACGGCAGCAGGAGGTGCGCCCGCTGACTGACCCCCACGCGGCCCTCGAGATCGATGTCCCGGGCCGCCAGGGCGTCGTATTCCTCGAAGAACTGGATGACGTCCAGCACGACGCCGTTGCCCAGCAGGCAGCGGGTGCCCGGATGCAGGATCCCCGAAGGAATCTGATGGAGGATGAACTCGTCCTCCCCCACGTGCACGGTGTGCCCAGCGTTGGCGCCCCCCTGGTAGCGGGCCACGACATCGGCCGACTCGGAGAGGACGTCGACGATCTTGCCCTTGCCTTCGTCGCCCCACTGACAACCGACGACGACGGTGCACTGTCCGGATCCGGCCATGCGCGTTTCTCGGGACTCGCGGGAATGTACGGCTGGTTTCGGTGGCGCTGGAACGCGGGGTGGGCGGACATGAAAAGAGCCCGTCCCGAGGGGAAGGGCTCTCCGTCCGCTGAATCCTTTGGGGGAAGCTAGGCGGACCTCGGGAGGGTGTCAATCAGAGGTGAGGCCCGCCGAAGCCAGAATCCCGCGCACCACTTCGCGCCGGGCCTCGGGCAGCGGCCGCAGCGGCGGACGGGGATAGCCCCCGCGCAGCCCCAGCCGATCCAGGGCGTGCTTCACTCCGGGAACGCCCATGCCTCCGATGATGTCGGTGTGCAACGGCGCCACCCACTCCTGCAGGCGTCCGGCCTCCACGCCCCGCCCCTGCCCCACCGCCTCCACGATGGCCGCGCACTCGCCCGGCACCAGGTTCGCGACACCGAGGATGCCACCCACGGCACCGGCCTCCAACGAGGCGTACAGGAGCGCACCGTTGCCGACCAGCACCTGGAAGTCGCTGTCGCGGGTCGCGTCGACCAGCTCGCCCACGAGCTCCAGCTTGCCACGCGAATCCTTGATGGCGATCACGTTGTCATGCCGGGCCAGCTCGGCCACCACGCCGGTGGGAAAGTCCAGCGTGCTCAGTCGCAGAGGCACCTGGTAGAGCACGACCGGAACCGGCGAGCCGTCGGCGACGGCCGTGTAGTGGGCCACCAGCGCCTCGGGCGTCATGGCGCCCTTGTAGAAGGCCGGCGGCTGCACGAGCACCGCATCGGCGCCGGCGTCGGCCGCGCTCCGACACATGCGCAGCGTGGCCCGGAGCGACTCGGCCCCGGTCCCGGCGATCAGCAGGTGGTCGTCACCGATCGTCTCCCGCGCCGCCGACCAGAGCAGGCGGCGCTCGTCTTCGTCCAGGAGGACGGCCTCGCCGGTGGATCCCCCCACCACGACGCCACGCACCGGGTGCTTCAGCCAGGCCCTGAGGTCGTAGCCGAACGCGTCCAGGTCGATCTCGCCGGACGCGTCGTCGAAGGGGGTGACGGTGGGAATGTGTACGCCGGAGAGATCCAGAGTTGGGCTCATGTCTGCAGGAACCGCGTCATCTCTTCGGTCCGGTCGGGCACATCGCTCCGCTCGGGCGTGTCCCGGCCGGCCAGGGTGTTCATCTTGAGGTCGAAGTCGGTGGGACGGTTCGAGGCCGCCTTGGCCACCTTGAAGTCCACCATGTCGGCCTTCACCAGATCCATGAGATGCTGGTCGAAGGTCTGGGATCCGTACTGGGAGCGCCCTTCCTCGATGAGGTCGTAGATCTCCTCCATGCGGGCGGGGTCGCGGATGCAGTCGCGAATCGTCGAGGTGACGCGCATGATCTCGCACGCCGGCACCCGGCCCTTGCCGTCCTTGGTGGGGATCAGCCGCTGGCTGATCACCGCCTGCAGCGCGTCGGCGAGACGCACCCGGATCATCTCCTGCTCGCCGGGCTCGAAGACCGCGATCAGGCGGGACACCGTCTGCACCGCGTTCTTGGTGTGCACGGTGGAGATCACCAGGTGGCCGGTCTCGGCGGCCTTGAGCGCGGTGTCGATGGTCTCCTTGTCGCGCATCTCACCGATGAGGATGACGTCGGGGTCCTGGCGGAGCGCGGCCCGGAGGCCGGCCATGAAGGTGGCGGTGTCGGTGCCGATGTCGCGCTGCGTGATGGAGCCCTTGATGTCCCGGTGCAGGAACTCGATGGGATTCTCCAGCGTGACGATGTGCACCGGCTTGCGCTGGTTGATCCAGTTGATCATGGCGGCCTGCGTGGAGCTCTTGCCCGAGCCGGTCACGCCGGTGACCAGGATCAAGCCACGCTCGTAGTCGCTGATCTCCTCCAGCACCTCGGGCAAGCGCAGGTCCATGAAGTTGGGGATCTCGATGGGGATGATGCGCATGACGATCATGAACGATCCCCGTTGGCGGAGGATGTTCACGCGGAAGCGCCCGAGCCCCGTGAGGCCCCAGGAGAAGTCGTAGTCCAGGATCGCGTCCAGGTTGTCGCGGTCCTCCTCGTGCGGCACCAGCCGCGCCGCGAGCTGCCGGACCTGCTCCGCCGAGATCTTCTGCTGGGTGATGGGCACCAGCTGGCCCAGAATACGGGCACGCACCACGTCACCCGACTTGATGTGGATGTCGCTCGCGCCGCGCTCGATGGCGGCCTTGAAGATTTCCATCATGGCTGGGAACGTCCGGTCGAGAGCAGGAGAGACGGGCCTGGCAGTCTGCCTCTTTCAAGGTAAGCACCGGGCCCGGTTCGGCGAAACGTCGGCGAGCGGGCGGGAATCCCCGACCGCCGTCACCCCGGCGTCCGTGCGGACGCGTCAGCCGAAGTGCAGCGCCCGGATGTCGGTCCGCTCCAGAAGGCGCTCGCGGGCGCGCAAGAAGGCCTCTTCCTTGCCCGCCAGGTCGAAATAGGCGATCAAGCGGTCTCCATCCAGGTCCACGGCATCGGTGTGGACGTGGAGCTTCTCGTCGGTGAGGATGTCCACGAGCTCCTGGACCACTCCCGCCCCGCGATCCACCTCCACCCGGAGCGGCCGGCCCCGGCGGGAGCGCGCCAGATGGTGCTCCAGGAGCCCGAGAGGGACCAGCACCAGGAGCACCAACACGGTGGTGCCCACCGCCTCGACGTAGTGCCCGGAGCCGACGGTCATGCCGATGGCCGCCACGACCCAGAGGGTGGCGGCGGTGGTGAGTCCCGACACGGAGCCCCGGGACTGGATGATGGTGCCGGCCCCCAGAAACCCGATCCCGGACACGATCTGGGCGGCGATGCGGGCCGGGTCGGCCGGCCCCGACCCACCCGGCATCAGGTCGGCGAGACGCGGGGACAGGTAGGTGAGGAGCGCCGCGCCCACGCAGATCAGGATGTTGGTGCGGAGTCCCGCCGGCTTGCCGCTGGACTCCCGCTCCCAGCCGACGAGGCCGCCCAGGACCGTCGCCACCACCAGGCGCAGCAGGAGGTCGAGGCGAAGCCCCGGCAGCGCCTGCTCCCAGCCCTGCAGCAGCGCGTCCATGCTCAGGAGGTCGGTGCGTTCACGGTCACGACTCCAGCGCGTCTCGCCAGGCGAGTCCCATGCGCCGACGCACCTCGGTCATGGTCTCCCGGGCGATGGCCCGGGCCCGCTCGGCCCCGGTGTCCAGGATGCGTCGCACCTCGTCGGGATGGGCGCGATAGTGGGCGGCCCGCTCCCGCATGGGGGCGAACTCGGCGGCGATGCCGTCGGCCAGCAAGCGCTTGCACTCCACACACCCGATCTCGGCCGAGCGGCATTCCCGGTCGACGCGGGCGATGGTATCGGGGTCGGAGAAGTGGGTGTGCAGCGTGAACACGTTGCACACCTCCGGGCGGCCGGGATCGGTGCGCCGGATGCGCTGGGGATCGGTGACGGCGGTGCGCACCCGCTCCCAGATCTCGTCGGGCTCGGCCAGGATGCCCACCGTGTTGCCCACGGACTTGCTCATCTTGGCCTCACCGTCGAGGCCCAGGATGCGGCCCGCCTTGCCGATGATGGGCTCGGGCTCCGGGAAGTATTCCCCGTAGGCGCCGTTCCACTTGCGGGCGATGTCGCGGGTGAGCTCCAGGTGCTGCCGCTGGTCTTCGCCCACCGGCACGGCATCGGCGCGGTAGAGGAGGATGTCGGCCGCCTGCAGAATGGGGTAGTTGAGAATCCCCGCCGGCACCGACTCGAAGCGCGACGCCTTGTCCTTGTACTGCGTCATGCGCTCCAGGTCGCCCACCGGCGTCACCGCGTTGAACAGCCACGCCAGCTCGGTGTGCTCCGGTACGTCGGATTGGACGAAGATGAGGCACTTGTCCGGATCCAGCCCCACGGCCAGGTAGCTCACCGCCAGGTCGAAGGTGTTGCGGGGCATGTCCGCGGGATTCCCCCCCGCGGTGATGGCATGGTCGTCGACGATGCAGAAGATGCACTCGTACTCGTTCTGCATCTCCACCCAGGGCTTGAGGGCGCCCAGGTAGTTGCCCAGGTGGGCCTCACCGCTGGGCTGCATGCCGCTGAAGACGCGCTTCTTCCGGGTCGCGGAAGGTCCGTCGCTCATGAAGTAACCGGCCGTTTCGTGTCGAGTTCGATCAGGACTCCCCGAGTGTACCGGGGGTTGGAACCCGTGTAACTTAGCGGCGCTACGCCCCGAGGCCAGCCTCTTCGCCACCCCCTGCTTCGCGCACCCATGTCACGACTCGACGACTCGTCCGCCCATCGGCTCCGCACGGCGCTGGCGGCCGCCGACGCCGCTGCGGCGGTGCACCTGCGTTGGGCCGGGCGCGTGGGGATGGACCAGGCGCGCCGCAAGGGCGCGGCCGACTTCGTGTCACGGGTCGACGACGAGGCCCAGGCGGCGGCGCTAGCCGAGATCCGGCGCCGGTATCCCGGCCACGCGGTGCTCGCCGAAGAGGAGGGGGACGGCGTGGACGAGCTGCCGCCGGACGGGAGCCCCTGCTGGATCGTGGATCCCCTGGACGGGACCACCAACTTCCTGCACGGACATCCCATGTACGCGTCGTCGGTGGCGCTATCCGTGGAGGGCGCGTCGGTGGTGGGCGCGGTGGTGTGCCCGACCACGGGCGAGCGCTGGTGGGCCGCCAGGGGCTCGGGAGCGTGGAAGAACGGCCGGCGCATCTCCGTCTCCCGGGTCGAGGAGCTCCGCGACGCCCTGGTGGGCACGGGCTTCCCCTTCAAGCGCCTGGACGAGGCGACCCGTTACGGGGAGCAGCTGGCCCGGGTGCTGGCGGGCACCTCGGGGATCCGCAGGGGCGGCTCGGCGGCGCTGGACCTGTGTTATCTGGCGGAGGGCCGCTTCGACGCCTTCTGGGAGCTGTTCCTGAATCCGTGGGATTTCGCCGCCGGAATCCTGCTGGTGGACGAAGCCGGCGGATGCGTGGACCGGGTGGACGGTGGCGGGCTGCCGCTGGAGCGCGGCTCGGTCCTGGCCGGCAACGGAGCGCCCCTCATGGAAGGGCTGCGCCGGCTCCTGTCCGGAAGCTGAACGCGACGGGCGGGCCCGACCGAACCGGCCGGACCCGCCCGTGAGCGCGTGGCGCCGCGGAGGCGTCAGCCCTGCACGCCCTCGCCGCTGCCGATGCTGATGCGGCGGCTCTTGGCCTCCGGCACCTTGGGCATGCGCACGTGGAGGACGCCGTCCTCGAAGTCGGCCCGGATCTCTTCCGGATTCACCGTGCGCGGCAGGGTGAAGGAGCGCTGGAACGCGCCGTAGCGCCGCTCCCACACGTGATACTTGCGGCCTTCCTCACCCTCCTTGCGCTCCTCGGACTTCTCGCCGTGGATCGTGAGGATGTTGTTCTCGAGCTCCAGCTCGATGTCGTCGCGCTTCATGCCAGGAAGCTCGGCGCTCAGGTGGAGCTCCTCGGCGGACTCTTCGACGTTGACCGCGGGCATCCAGGTACCGCCGTTTGACGGTACGGGATAGTCCTCGTTGAACATCTGGCCGAGGCGGTTGGTCAGGGTGTCCAGCTCACGCCAGGGGTTCCTGTAGGTCCAGCGCGTGATGGCCATGGTGCTTCCTCCTGCTGGGTCTCTCTGGTGGTTCGCGTTCATCCCGGATCGTGGCCCCCGAAGCGGGGTGGCACGATGGCCGGGGCCGGCCGTAGGGAGTTGCAATCCGCGTGCCATCAGGAGCGAGCGTCGATCCTGCCAAGATGAACGGCCCCAGCGACTTGGGAGACGTCGACTTCTGCCGCCCAGACAGTCGGACGGTCGCAGGGCTGTCAGTGCGGCAGCCCTGCGGTCAGTCGGGGCGGAGCGCCTCCACCGGGTCCACCGCGGTGGCCCGCCGAACCGGCAGCCACGCCGCCAGCAACCCCACGCCTCCGAGGGCGAGTGCCACCGGGACCAGCACGCCGGGAGCCAGGGGGGTCACACCGAAGAGGAGCGAGCCCAGGCTGCGGCCCGCCAGCCAGGCGCCGGCGGTGCCCACGGCGATGCCCAGGGCCAGCACGCGCCCGACACGCAGGACCTCGGTGCGCTGGAGTCGGGCGCGCCCCGCGCCCAGGGCCACCCGCACTCCGAACTCGGCGCGCCGGCGCCCCGTCGCGTACGCCACCACGCCGTACACGCCCAACAGCCCCAACACCAGCGCCACGCCCCCCAGGATGGCCGCCAACAGCGCCAGGAGCCGGGTGCGGGCGAAGCTCCCTTCCACCACGTCGGCCAGGGTGCGAACCCGGCTCACCGGTACGCTGGCGCTGACCGACCACACGGCGGCCTTGAGCGCATCGAGGCGCTCCCCGGGCTCGCCCCGGGTACGCACCACGGCGTGCATGGTCCGCCAGGGCCAATCCCGGTGCAGGATGTACAGCGCCGGAAACGGAGGCCGGTCGACGCCGCTCTCCAGAACGTCCTCCACCACACCCACGACCCGGAGCCAGGGCACGCCGCCGGGCCCGTTGAAGACCTTCCCCACGGCGTCACCGTCGGGCCAGAGCTGGCGTGCCGCGGTCTGGTTGAGCACGCCCACCACCACGTCGCCGGGGCGGTCGTCGTCGGGGGTGATCATCCTGCCGGCCCGCAGGCGCGCACCCAGGGTCTCGAGGTAGCCGGGCGTGACCAGGCGGTGATCCACCTGAGGCGCGGGCTCGCCCGGGGGTCGCTCCCGGTCGGCCGGGTTCAGCGTGATGCGGCTGGTGCCGCCGCCCATGGGCAACCGGGACACGAAGCCCACCGACTCCACGCCCGGGACCGCCGCCAGCGCCGCCTGGGCCTCCTGAAAGAAACGCACCACGTCGGCGTCGGTGGGATAGGCAGCCGGCGGCGCGCTGATGCGGAAGGTGAGGGCGTCGGCCGTGCGAAAGCCCGGGTCCACCCGAGCGAGCTGCTGGAGGCTGCGACCCAGGAGGCCCGCGGAGGCCACCAGGACGGTGGCCAGCGCGAGCTGAGCCGCCACCAGGGCTCCCTGCAGGCGCAGCGTGCCCCGATCCTGCGAAGCACCCCGGCTGGCGGAGAGCGCCCCGGCCGGGTCACGGCGGGCCACGCCCAGCGCCGGAACCAGCCCCGCCAACGCCGCGGCGCCCACCGCCACGGCGAGGGTGGCGACAATCGGCCGCACACCCAGCGGCAGGCCTTCCGGGGGAAACAACGAGGGCAGATAGCGGATCAGGCCCGCCCGCAGACCCAGGGCCAAGCCCAGCCCCGTGATACCGCCGGCCACCCCCACCAACGCCGTCTCCGCCAGGATCAGTCGCACGGTGCGGGCCCGGCCTGAGCCCAGCGCCGCCCGCACCGAGAGCTCCCGCTCCCGCGACGCGGTGCGCGCCAGCACCAGGTTCGCCACGTTGGCGCACGCCACCAGGAGCACCAGGGCCACGGCGGCCAGCGCCAGCAGCAGGGGCGTCCGCCGGTCCGCGACCAGCGCGTCGGCCAGGCTCACGGCGTCGGCCCGGGCCACGTCCTCCTCGGACAGCCAGCCCGGGTCTCGCTCACGGTAGGTCGCCGCCCAGCGGCGCACGTCGGTGTCGGCCTCGTCCACCGTGGCGCCGGGTGCCAGGCGGCCCAACGCCTCCATGAAATACGACGAGCCGTAGCTGTCGGCGGTCGGATCCACCGTGACCGGCACCCAGGCGTCCACGCCTCGTCCGTTGAGCGCCTCGTAGCCCGCGGGCATGACGCCCACCACGGTGCGCCGGGCGGCCCCTTCCCCACCCAGCGCGACGCTCCGCCCCAGGATCCCGGGGTCGGCGCCGAAGCGCTCGCTCCAGACACGGTAGGACAGGAGCGCCACCGGAGGCGCCCCGGGCTCGGCGTCGGCTGCCACCAGTCCACGCCCGAGCAGAGGGCGCACCCCCAGGATCTCGTGCAGGTTCGTGGTCACGTGGGCCGCGAAGATCTCGGTGGGCTCACCCCCTTCGCTCAACGTGAGGAGGAGCCCCCCGTACCCGGCGACGGCGTCCACGCTGCGGAGCTCCTCGCGGGCCAGGTCCACCATGCGCACGCTCCAGTTCTCGCGACCCCAGAGCGACACCAGGCGCTCGGGCTCGTGATACGGAAGCGCCTTGAGGAGCACCGAGTCCACCAGTGCGAACACGACGGCGTTCACGCCCACGGCCACGGCCAGCGTCGCCACCGCCGCCAGGGTGTACGCCGGGGCTCGCCGGAGTCCCCGCGCCCCGTGTCTCAGATCCTGCGCCCAACCCCCCATGACCCCTCCTCCGCTGCTGGACCGTATGACCGCCCACCACTCCCGCACACCCGCGCGCAGCGCGTCGAGTCCGAGTCGCCCCGCCGTCCGAAGGGTGGCGCCCGAGCCCAGGCGGCGGGCCTCGTCCATCTGCAAGCGCGCCTCGTCGGCCATGGCGTCCCCCCACTCCCGCCGGAAGCGTCCCGGAAGGAGCAGCCGCAACAGGAGGCGGTAGAACGTCACGCGCCCCCCGCCGGCCGCAGCGCCTTGTCGCGCGCGATGGCCAGGAGCTCGTCCATGCGCGCTGCTTCTTCACTGGCCGCGTCACGCCCGAGCGTCGTGATGGCGTAGTAGCGCCGGCGATCGTCGTCCGATGCTCCCGTCGGCGGGGCGACCTCACGGATCCATCCCCGCGTCGCGAGCCGCTTGATGGCCCCGTACAGCGTGCCCGGGCCCATGTCCACGCGCCCGGCGGTGCGCTCGCGCACGTCGAGCTTGATGCCGTGCCCGTGCTTGGCGCCGTCGAGAAGTGCCAGCAGGACCCGGAATTCGGCGGGAGGGAGGACGTCGTCGGCCACGAGGGACTCCGATTCGGTAGGCGTGAAACAATATCGCCGCGCGATACTACGTTGCTCGATATTGTTGCTCTGAGGGCGGCCAGTCAAGGGCCGGCGTCTCCGGGGGATGCCCTGAATGTGCCCGAGCGGCTCCACTATATTCTGTGACCATGCCGCTGGCGCGCCGCGCGCCGCGGTCAGTCGGCGGATTCGCGGGGACCGGAGGTGGAAGAACGGGGGGAGAGAGGGGGGGGGGGGGAGGGGGGGGGGATGGTGTGTGTGGGATGGGAAGTGATGAGTGTGATGGTGTGTAGGGTTGAGAGGAGGATGGGGAGGGAAGATGGGTGGATGAGAGGTGGAGGGTTAGAGGGGTAGATGGGAAGTGGGAGTATTGGATGAGTGTGGAGGAAGGGTAAGAGTTGGTATGGTGAGTGAGAGTAGAGGTAGAGGAGGTGGTGAGGAGGGTGGTGGATGGGAGAAGAGATGTTGGATGCACAGGCAAGAGAGAACCTTGGAGAATGAGTGGAATGAGGATAGCAGAACGAGTGGTAAGGGTAACAGAGTGCAGTGGCGCTGATCTGTCGATAGTGGTTGAGAGACGCTACGAAGAAGTGGGGTTAGGTATGACGAGGTAACGCTGATGTTGATGCGCACAGGGATGATGGGAGCGGAGTACAAGGAGGCTATGCTCGCACGAGGGTGTAGAGCGCTGTTGCGACGCAACCGGTGAGGAAGGTCATTTCAAGGAGGGTACGAGCGCGCCGATACAAGTTGGACGAGGAATACAGCGCACATGAGGAGAGGCTAGATGGCAAGCACGAGAAACTGGAGATCGCCTGCACGGGCTAACGTGGGTGTAGGATGTCGCTGACTCCGCACCGATGCTGAGAAAGTTGTTCCCAGCAATACGCTAGGACAGTTTCGTCAAGCGCGCACATGTGGCTGGGCGTGCTGCCGTTGAGAGGTTCTAGAAGAGAAGAGGCGTATCACGGGAAGAGGAGAGAAATACTCAGACAACGGAGATGAGGAAGAGCTCGCTGTGGAGTTCCTTACAGCAGTATGCTCGCCACCGGAATCGAGGCCGGAGAAGGTTCGCGCTGACAGACTGACAACTGGATCATCTACGAGAGACTAGGACGAGTACAGTAGGGGGCACGGCGTCGCCTGCGCGAGAATCGGAATTGGAGCGCGCTTCTAGATGCTCGGCATGGCAAACAGTACACGTGCTCGGTAGACGGGCGCATGCGTGGAACACGACGAGATCAACATAGCGAAGGTCTCGCACTAGGGAAAAAAAGGAATCGCAGCCAACGTCGACATGACTAGGCACGGGACACAACTTTGAGATAGGCACTCCGGCGCCACCAGGAAACGGTCCCAAACGGGCGTCTGCTATCCTCACCGAATGCCGAGGGCCTCGAAGGCATGAAGGTCCTGACGACGGACTGCGCAGGGGAACGCGGCGGCATTCCCCTGCGCAGTGTCACGTCACACATCCCTAGCTGGCACAGATGTCGGCACCGGAGTCTTCATATACGGTAATTTGGTGTGAGCCTGTCACGCCAACGGCGTCCTCCACTTGAAGCAGGATCGTAAAGTGGTCCGTTTGGTTGCCGGCGCCTTTGGTAGTCGTGAAGCTCGACCGCTTCCCGTTCCGCCTGAACCTCCATTGTTGTACCACGAGTACGTGTACGGAGACGTTCCATTGGTGCTTGCGAACCAGGTACACGTTGCGCCCGGCTTGATCTCCGTTGGTCCTGGATGCCCACGGTCAGCGAGTCCATGGGCGAGTAGTCCACGGCAGCATCGATGTCCAGCATGCCATACCCGTAGTACGTGGCTGAACCAAGATACTCTGCGCTGCCCCGCAAGGCCTGGCGAATGTACCAATTTGACCAGCTCGGATGGGCCTCCTTGAGTAACCGCCGCTGCCGCGGCGACAATCGAAGAGGAAAACGAGGTTCCGGCCACGATGTCCGTACCACCACCCAAGTCGGTCGTCCTGATGCTCGTCCCAGGCGCCGACAACTCTACGCCTGTGCCGTAGTTGGCCAGACAGGCCTGACATCGCTCGTGTTTGTAGCTGTGACACCGATGACATCGCCATACGCGGCCGGGTATCGAACGCTCGACGTATCGTTGCCGACAGCGGAGACGATCACGATGCCCTCGTCCCATGCGGCGGCGACTTGATCGAAGAGAGCCGTCGGTGAGCTCGCGTATCCGGTGCTGATGTTGATGACGTCGACATCGTTGGTTCGCCCGAACTCGACGCCGCATGCGGTATAGTCCGAGGAGGGCGTAGCATCACCATCCTTCGACGACCAGAGATCCACTGAGTAGGAACCCCCGATCACGTCACCGGTGTTGTTCAGTGCTGCTGCGACCCGCCACAAGGGTGCCGTGGTCTTCACCATTCACTTGGCCATTCGTCTCATCGCATCCTTGGATAACTGCACATCCAAATCGGAATGATTGTCATCGATGCCGCTATCGATGATGAGGAGATCGACGCCGCTGCCTGTCCCGTCGCTCCAAGCATCAGGCGCATTCACTCGCTCCACATTCCACGTAGTGTCCTGACTGGCTCGCCGTCCAGCTGGACGGGCTCGATGTAGTCGACCCTTGGGTTGGCGAATTAGAGGCACGAGTTCGCTGATTCGGTTGGTGGGGATCGTGGCAGAGACTGCGGGAATCAGCCTGAACTCCCATCGAACCTCATATCCAGATCCCGTACGAAAGCCTTGCCGCGGCCACCGAAGCCGATGAAGTCGTAGAGTGCCCCCGCGCGTCGACACCACCTCTCATGCCCGAGTTCTCGAATCCGATGGTTACTCGACCACCGGCGCCCTCGATGGCGGTGGCGAGTCTCGTCTGTCATGTACCACCACGGCGCATCGTAACGGGTGCCCCTATCTTGCGGCGCCATCTGACCTTGCAGGTGCCGAGGGCTGATCAACGACAGGAGAATTCGCCTTCTGGGGAGTGACCGGCGACCGCGGTCGGTACAGGCCTGAACCGTGACGGCGGCCATCAGTATCGCGAGAATCGCGAGCGGCCGCCGCGCAGCGAGAGCGACTTGACGGAGGGTTCGAGTTGAGAAACTGAGACATGTCGCCATTGCGACCTCCCGAGGATCGTTTTGAGAATGGGAAGGCTGGACGCTCCATAGAGAAAGACCGATGAGCGCCCTCACCCCCCCCCGTCCTCAATTGAGGACAGCCAGAGGAGGTTGCCCTCCGCGTCGATCGTCATTAACCGGCGAAGGTACGTCCTTCCCCGGGCAACCTGCTTCTCCACGGCGCCCGGCTGATTCCCAAACGGTCGGCAATCTCCCGGTGAGTCAGGCCCTCCACGAGGCTGAGCGTCATGACGAGCGCGCATCGCTCGGGAAGTCGGCGGAGACAAGCCAGCAGACGGGCCTGGTCATCCATGCGAATCACCAGGTCGTCTGGTCCCAGCAATGTCGATCGGGCGTGTTCTTCGATTTCCGTCAGGGGTCTCCCTCGTCGACGAGACTCCAGGGCTCGCAGAGCTTCGCGCCTAGCCGCCCGTCGGCAATAGGCCCGAGGAGTCTCGAGTTCTCTCCACGCTCCGTCGTCAAACATCTTCATGAACACGGTCTGGACCACGTCATCCACCAAGGGGCAATCACCCAGGACTCCACGGGCGTCGGAGACAAGGACATGCCTCCACTGCCTCACGAAGGACGCAAAGGACCCTGGGGAATCAGAGCGAATCGACACGGCGCGAGAGAAAGACACGAAGCGTACCCGCCACGCATACATGCATCCGATCTCGCCCGGTCGTCAAGGTTCACCCGGCTGCGCTGCGATCTCATCAGGGCTCATTGCCATTGCCCCACGCCCGGCGACCGACCGCGCCCTTCGCGGGGTCGAGTCCACTTGCCCATTGATCCGCGCTATATTCGGGCTCCGCTCCAACCCCTGGGGCTGGGGCAAGAGCATGGGACCAAGCATCGCGCCGCAGCGCGTCGGCGTAGTGCAGGGACGGAGGTGACGGTGACGCAAAGCGAGAAGATCCCGGTGGGAGTGCTGGGGGCCACCGGCACCGTGGGAGAACGGTTGGTGGCCCTCCTGGCCCATCACCCGTGGTTCCGACTGGTGGAGGCCGCCGCCTCGGACCGCTCCGAGGGTGACCGGCTGGGAGACCGGATGGCACCGGAGGTGGGTCCCCTGCCCCCGGAGCTGGCGGAGCTGCGGCTGCAGTCGCTGGACGGCCCGTTTCGGGCACCCCTCCTCCTGTCCGCCCTTCCCGCGGGCGCGGCCCGGGAAGCCGAACCCCGTCTCGCCGGCGCGGGCCACCTGGTGGTGAGCAACGCCTCGGCCTTCCGCACCGACCCCGACGTGCCCCTGCTGGTGCCCGACGTCAACCCGGACCACCTGGCGCTCCTGGACCGGCAGCGGGAGCGCTGGCCTGGTGGCATCGTCACCAATCCCAACTGCTCGGTGGCGGGGCTGGTGGTGGCGCTCAAGCCGCTGCACGACGCCTTCGGGATCGAATCCCTCACCGTGACCACCCTGCAGGCCATCTCGGGTGCCGGACGACCGGGTCCGGCGGCAGCCGACCTCGTGGACAACGTGCTCCCCTTCATCGCCGGCGAGGAGGACAAGCTGGCCGCGGAGCCACGGCGCATTCTCGGGACGCTGGTGGACGGGATCGTGACGGAAGCGGAGGTGGCCGTGAGCGCCACCTGCACGCGCGTCCCGGTCCTGCACGGACACCTGGAGACGCTGTCGGCCCGCTTCACGCGGCCACCGGCGAGTCCGGACGAGGTGGTGGAGGCGCTCCGCGACTACCGGAGCCCCCTGGAGGGACTCGGCCTGCCCACGGCGCCCGTGCGGCCCATCGACGTGCTGGAGGAGCCGGACCGCCCACAGCCCCGGGTGGATCGGGACCGGGGCGCGGGCATGACCGTGACCGTGGGCCGGGTGCGCCCCTGCCCCGTGGGCCACGTGCGCTTCGTAGTGCTGTCCCACAACCTGCTCCGGGGGGCGGCCGGCGCCGCGCTGCTGAACGCCGAGCTGGCCACGGTCCGGGGCCGGGTGCCGGGCGTCGCCGGACCACCGGAGCACGCGTGACGGCACGAGCCGAGGGGGCCGTGCCAGCCGCCCGGACGCGGCCGCTGGTCTACAAGTTCGGCGGCACCTCCGTGGCCGACGCCGACCGCATCCGGCATGTGGCCTCGCTGGTGGTCGCCGAGACGCGGCCGACGGTCGTGGTGGTGTCGGCGCTGGGCGGCATCACCGACACGCTGTCGTCTCTGGTGGAGAGCCTCCGGAACGACGACGACATCGCCGGGCCCATGGACGCCCTGCGCGCTCGGCACCGCGCCGTGGTCCGTGCGCTGACCGACGGCGACGCCGACGCTACGCGCCGCCTGCAGGATCAGCTCGACCGCGCCCTGGCCACTCTCGAGGACCCGGCCACCGCGGCGCTGCCCGACGGCGAGTTGGAGGATCGGGTGCGGGCGGTGGGCGAGGACCTGTCGGTCGAACTCGTGGCCGAGGCCATCCGGCGCGCCGGGCGCGACGCCCGGGTCGTGGACGCGCGCACCGTGGTGCGCACCGACGCCTCCTTCGGTCACGCGATCCCGGACGAGGACGCCATCGCCGAGCTGGCGGAGGCGCACCTGGTGCCGGTGCTGGACGGCGGTGCGGTGCCGGTGGTCCAGGGCTTCGTGGGCGCCACCGGCGATGGCCGCACCACCACGCTGGGACGAGGCGGCTCGGATCTGACCGCCACGCTGCTGGGCGCGGCACTCGGCGCCGAGACCGTCCACATCTGGACCGACGTGGACGGCATCCTCACCGGCGATCCCCGGGCGGTGGACGCGCCGCACATCATGGACGTGCTGGGCTTCGAGGAAGCGGTGGAGCTGGCGTATTTCGGAGCGAAGGTGCTGCACCCCGGCGCCGCCAAGCACGCGGTGTCCCGGGGCCTCGCGGTTCGCATCCGCAACACCTTCGAGCCCGCGCGGGGCGGCACGCTGATCCTGCGCGAGCGCTGGGGCCCGCCGGGCATCGCCGCCGTGGCCTTCAAGCCCGGCGTGGCGCTCATCCAGGTGCGTTCGCACCCGCGGGCCATGCCCTACGGCTTCCTGGCCCGGGTCTTCGAGATCCTGGCCCGGCACCGCCTGCCGGTGGACCTGGTGGCCACCTCGCACACCTCCACGGCCTTCACGCTGGACGCCACCGAAGAGATCGGCGACGTGGCCCGGGAGTTGGAGCGCTTCGCCGAGGTGGAGGTCCACACGGGCCTGGCCACCGTGACCGTGGTGGGCCACGGGCTCCTGGAGCAGCCCGGGGTGAACGCCCTGGTCTTCTGGGCAGTGGAGCGGACGCCGGTCCACCTCATCTCGCAGGCCTCCGACGTGAGCCTCAGCTTCGTGGTGGATCAGGACCAGGCCGCCGCCCTCGTGCGGCGCCTGCATCTCACGCTCATCGAGCTGCGAGCCGAGGGCGACAACCCCGAGGAGGCTTCGTGAGGATCGCGTTGGTGGGATACGGCCGCATGGGCCGCGAGGTGGAGCGCGCCGCGCTGGCGGCGGGAGACGAGGTGGTGGCACGCCTGGACCAGGACGGCGCCCTGACGCCGGGTACCCTGGAAGGCGCCGAGGTGGCGGTGGAGTTCAGCGTACCCGCGGCGGCACCCGACAATCTGCTTCGCCTGGCGGAGCTGGGGGTGGACGCCGTGTGCGGCACCACCGGCTGGTACGACCGGCTCCCGGAGGTGCGCGAGGCGGTGGAGGCCCAGGGATCGGGCCTGGTCTATTCCCCCAACTTCTCCCTCGGCGTGGCCCTGTTCCGGCAACTGGTCACCGAGGCCGCCACCCGCCTGGACGCGCTGGAGGAATACGACATCTACCTCCACGAGACCCACCACCGCCACAAGCTGGACCATCCTTCGGGCACCGCCCGGGTTCTGGCGGAGACCGTGGTCGACGCCAACCGGCGCAAGGCGCGCTGGCAGGAAGGGCCGCCCGAGGGGCTTCCCGACCCGGAGACGCTGTGGGTTTCCGTGACCCGGGCCGGCGAGGTCCCGGGCACGCACGTGGTGGGCATCGAGGGCCCCGACGACCGCATCGAGCTCCGGCACGACGCCCGGGGCCGCGGCGGGTTCGCCCGGGGCGCCCTCGAGGCCGCGCGATGGATCCGCGGACGCTCCGGGGTGTTCACTCTGGAGGCGTTCCTGGCCGACCGCTTCGGCCTGTGAGCGGACGCCGCCCGACGACCACATCCTGATTCTCAGCTCCAGGGATCCCATGGACGGAACCGCTTTCCGGGGCGCCGGACCGGCGCTGGTCACTCCCATGAAGGCCGACGGCTCGGTGGACCTGGACGCCTTCGCTCTGCACGTGGAGTGGATGCTGGACGAGGGCGTGCACATGCTGGTGCCCTGCGGCACCACCGGCGAAAGCGCCACCATGACCCCCGACGAGCAGGCCGCGGTCATCCGGCGCTGCGTGGAGGTCGCCGGCGGACGGGTGCCGGTGCTGGCGGGCGCCGGGGGCAACGACACCGCAGTGGTGGCCGCGCTGGCCCGGGAAGCGGTGCGCGCAGGCGCCGACGGCGTCCTCACCGTGACACCCTACTACAACAAGCCCACCCCCGACGGGCTCGTGGCTCACTACCGGGCCGTTGCGGAGGCGTGCCACCGTCCGGTGGTGGTCTACAACGTCCCGGGCCGCACCGCGCTCAACGTCACCCCGGACGTGCTGCTGCGCATCGCGGCCGAGGTGCCCGGCGTGGTGGGTGTGAAGGAAGCCTCGGGCGACGTGAGTCAGGTCATGACGATCCTCGCCCGACGCCCCGAGGGCTTCACGGTGCTGTCCGGCGACGACGAGCTCACCCTGCCCCTCATGGCGCTGGGCGCCGACGGCATCATCTCGGTGGCGGCCAACGAGGCTCCCCGGGGGATGGCGCGGCTGTGCGAAGCGCTCGTTGAAGGCCGCATGGACGAGGCTCGGCACCTGCACGGGCAACTCCTCCCGCTCATGCGGGCGAACTTCATCGAGACCAACCCGATCCCGGTGAAGACGGCGCTGGAGATCATGGGCCGGGGCGAGGCGCACTTCCGGCTGCCGCTGGTGCCCATGAGCGCCGGCGGTCGCACGCGCCTCGAGCACGCGTTGCACGAGGCGGAGGTGCTGCCGTGAGTCCGGTGGAGGTGCGGAGCCTCCGGGACGAGATCGAGGCGCTGTCGGGCGAGAGCCCCGATCCGGAACGGGCCCGACGCGCGGTGGCGCTGCTCCTGGACGCCCTGGCGCGCGGTGAGATCCGGGCCGCCGAGAAGGTCGAGGGCCAATGGCATGCGGTGCCCTGGGTGAAGCAGGGCATCCTGCTGGCCTTTCGCGTGGGTGAGACGCGGGAGTTCAGCCCGTTCCAGCAAGCCGACAACGCGGCCTTCGAGGGCTCGACGTTCCGCTGGTCGGACCGGGACACGCTCCCCCTGAGGACCACCGACGGACCCGCCGAGGGCGTGCGCATCGTGCCCGGGGGCAGCTCGGTGCGGGCCGGGGCCCACCTGGGCCGGGGTGTGGTGCTCATGCCGCCGGCCTACGTGAACGTGGGCGCGTGGGTGGGCGAGGGTGCCATGGTGGACTCCCACGCCCTGGTGGGTTCGTGTGCCCAGGTGGGCGCCCGGGTGCACCTGTCGGCCGGCGCCCAGCTCGGCGGCGTGCTCGAGCCCGTGGGACTCCGGCCCGTCATCGTGGAAGACGACGCCATGATCGGCGGGAACTGTGGCGTGTTCGAGGGCACCCTGGTGGGCCGCCGGGCCGTGCTGGCCCCGGGCGTTCAGCTCACGGCCTCCACCACCGTCTTCGACCTGGCACGAGAGACCCAGTACCGGGCGGCGCCGGGCGCGCCCCTGACCATTCCCGAGGGGGCGGTGGTGGTGCCGGGAAGCCGTCCGGCCGGGGGGCCATGGGCACGAAGCCGGGGCTTGCAGCTCTATGCGCCGGTCATCGTCAAGTACCGGGACGAGCGCACCGACGCCGCCACCGCGCTGGAAGAGGCGCTGCGTTAGCGAGTCCAGCCGCGACCAGCGGACGCGACGCCCGGTGCTTCGTCGCTCGCGTTCCCGCCGAAGCATGCCGGAGTCCCATCCGCCCCTTGACGGATTTGGGGGCGTTTCCGCGGAGACGTCCGGACCCCGGGACGCGAGTCTCCGGAGGCACGCCTGGACGGGCCTCTGGCGTGTCCGGTCCGCCTTCCGGGACTCATGCGGCCTCTGGCGGCGACCGCGACCGTCCTGGACCCCTTCGGGAGGCCCCGAAATCCCATGGTTATATTACAGAAGTCATTGTACTTCTTGTGGTTAGACTCTGTCATGGGGGCGTTTCATGGGTTCCGGGATCTCCACCGCTGTTCGTCCGGCCTACGGTGATGTCGACACGGGTGCAGGGCACGCGGGGGATGTCAGCCCGCTCCCCGCGCCCAGGCGCGCGCATCTCCACCTCGTGGTTCGTGAGCGGGGCCCGGACGACGGCCCGGGCGTGGATGCCGATGTCGATGTCCATGGTGACGCCGACGCTCTCGAGGCGCTGGAAGACGAGATCGTCGTTCTGGCCAGTCACATCCATGCGGCCGAACACCGGCTTCTGCTCCTGGTCGCGGAGTTCGACAAGCGCGGCGGCTGGAAGCGGGCCGGTCACCGCAACTGCGCCGAGTGGCTCCACTTCCGCACCGGGATCGCCAGGGGTGCGGCCCGGGAGAAGGTGAGGGCGGCCCGAGCGCTCGAGAAGCTGCCCCTCACCTCCGACGCCATGTCCCGCGGTGAGCTGAGCTTCTCCAAGGTCCGGGCCATCACGCGACTGGTCGACGATCTGAGCGATCCCGAGAAGCCCGACGCCGAGGCCGAGCTCGTGGACGTCGCCAAGCAGGTCACCGCGGCGAGCCTCGAGAAGATCGTGCGAGGCTGGGGTGTCCTGAGCGGGCTCGACGAGACCGAGCTCGAGCGCCGGCGCCATCGTTCGCGCTACCTGTCCGTCGCTCCCGACGGAGAGGGGATGTACGTGGTGCGCGGGAAGCTGGACCCGGAGGTGGGAGCGTTGCTCATGCGAGCCCTGGACGCCGCCGGCGACGCCCTGTTCCGCGACGGCGAGGATTGGGCTCCGGTCGGCGGCACGCGCGGCCCACGTGCCGAAGAGATCAGCCCCCGGCAGCGGCGGGCCGACGCCGCGGGGCTCCTGTGCGAACGGGCCATGGCAATGGGCTTCGGGCGCCGAGTGGAGGACGCAGACGGCCCGGACGACGCGGACCCGGAGAGCATGGGCGGCGCCGTCCAGGACGCCGACACAACCCCGCGCGACGCGCCCATCTCCGGCACCAAGGCCGAGCGCTACCAGGTCGTGCTGCACGTCGACATGGACACGCTGACCGGCGAAGACGAGCCCGACGACTCGCCGGATGCGAGCGGTGCCCGCTCCCACCTCGAGGACGGCACGCGCGTTTCCGCGGAAACGTCTCGCAGGCTCTGCTGCGACGCCGCGGTCGTGAAGGTCACCCGCGGCCCTGACGGCTCGGTCCTGGATGTGGGCCGGAAGACGCGGACCATTCCACCGGCCATCCGCCGTGCTCTGGAGGTCCGCGACGGCGGCTGCCGCTTTCCAGGGTGCGGCCTGAGGTTCGCCGACGGCCACCACATCATCCCCTGGAGCCTGGGCGGCCCGACCTGCCTGTCCAACCTCGTCCTGCTCTGCCCCCATCACCACCGCTGCGTCCACGAGGGCGGCTTCACGGTGCGCATGCGTTCCGACCAGCCCGGTGCCCCTTCGTTCCAGTTCCATGACCGCAGCGGCTGGCCACTCCCCGACTGCGCGCCGCTCTCCAGGCTGGAGCCGGGTGCCGTCGCACGCCTCCTGGACGAGAACCGCCGGAACGGAGTCGACCCCGAATGGAACACGCCGTCGGCTACCTGGAAGCGGGACGCCGACATCCCCTGGAAGGTAGAGGCCCGGTTGCGCCAGGCGCTGGACCCGGTGTAGCGGAGCCCGGCTGCGCCGGCGCTAGCTTAGCTACGCCGCTCTGCTCGCACCTCGCCGTCACCCAGCCGCCGGGCCAGAAGCGCGGCGCCCCGGGCCGCGTCCACCCGCGCGACCGTTCACCCCCAGTCCGTCTTCGCGGAGCGAAGCCACCACGGCCGCGCGCAGCGGGCCCCCGGGCTCCACGAGCCCGCCGGCCAACGCCACGGGCGCATCGGCCAACGCCGGCTTCCGGCGCGCCAGCGCATGGACGTGCGCCACCAACGCTTCCACCGCGGCGCCCACCAGCCGGCCGGCGACCTCGTCGCCCCGTGCCGCCGCCGCGGCCACCAGCGGCGCCAGCCCGGCGATGTCCGCCTTCGCCGCCCCACCCGACCAGGTCACGAGATCGGTGGGCTCTGCCAGGCCCAGATGCCGCAGCACCGACGGCGTGATGGCGGTGGCGGGCCCCCGCCCGTCGGCAGCGTGCGCGATGCGGCGGAGCGCCTCCACGCCCAGCGCGTAGCCGCTTCCCTCGTCTCCGAAGCACGGCGCCCCATCCGCCGACCCGCGCCGTGTCGCCGACGGCCGTCCGCCCCAGCGCCATGGAGCCGGTTCCCGCCAGCAGCAGAATCCCCGGACCCTCGCCGAAGGCGTCCTCCAGCGCGGCCTCTGCGTCGGTGCCCACCCGCACCCGGCGGGCCACCGCGCGCCCCGCGCAACGCCTCTTCCACCGCTGAGCGCGCGTCCTCGCGGCCGGCGCCGGCGAGCCCGGCCCACAGGGCGTCTGCCGGAACGCCCAGCCCGGCACCGGCCAGCGCCTCGTTCACCACCGCGCTCACGGCCCGAGCTGCGGCTTCAGGTCCGCGGGCGTCCGCCAGCGCACCCGGACCCTCTGCCGCGCCCAGCGCCGTACCCGCGCCGTCCACCACCAGCGCCCGCAGGCGCGTGGCGCCCCCGTCCACCCCCACGAAGATCGCCATCCGTCAACGCTCCGGGCCCGCCGGGGCGGGCCGCACCCGGCCGCGCCCCGCGAGATGCCCCACCACCACCGTGAGCACGCTGCCGATGAGCGCGTACCAGGGCCACGCCACGGCCGCCCGCGCGAAGATCCACAGAAGCGTCACCGAGCCGATCCCCACCGCCATGCCCAGGCGCACCGAGCGGGCATCGGCCCGCAGCGACAGCACGCCCAGGGCGAACGCGCCCAGGAGTCCGCCGTAGACCAGCGAGGCGATGGCCAGCGCCACCTCCACCGCCGCCGAGCCCTGACTCAGGGGGATGAAGACGATGGCGCCGCCCACCAGCAGGAGCGCCCACAACAGGGTGAAGCGTCGGCCGGCGGCCAGCACGCGGGCCTCGTCGCCGCCGGCGCCGCTCAGAGGGGCCCAGAAGTCGAAGGCCGATGCCGACGCCAGCGAGTTGATGGACGACGACAGCGACGACATGGCGGCGGCCAGCACGCCCGCCACCAGCAGCCCCGTCACGCCCGCGGGGAGCTGCTCCACGATGAAGAGGGCGAAGATCTCGTCCGGACGCTCGAAGGTGCGCCCGCCGTAGAAGGCCCACAGTCCCAGTCCCAACAGCAGGAAGATCAGGAACTGGCCGATGACGGCGAAGCCCGATCCCACCAGCGCCCGCTGGGCCGAGCGCAGATCCCGGCAGGTGAGCAGGCGCTGCACGATGAGCTGATCGGTGCCGTGCGACGCCATGGAGAGAAAGGCACCGCCCGCCAGTCCGGCCCACAGCGTGTAGGCGGTGCCGGGATCGAAGGAGAGGTCCAGCACCTGGAGCTTCCCGGCCTGGCCGGCACTCACCAGGATCCCGCCCCAGCCTCCGGGCACCAGCCCCTGGAGCGCCACCGCCGCCACCACCGCGCCCAGCAGGTAGAGCCCCATCTGCACCGCGTCCACCCACACCACGGCCCGGATTCCCCCGAAATACGTGTAGACCAGCGTGAGACCGCCGATGACGGCGATGGACGCCGGATAGGGCCAACCGGTGAGCAGGGCCAGCGGGATCGCGGTGGCGAACAGGCGCACCGAGTCGGCCAGGAGCCGCGTCACCATGAAGATCCCCGAGGTGAAGCGGCGCGTGCCCGGGCCGAAGCGTCCTTCCAGGAGCTGGTAGGCGGTGGACAGCTCGCCCCGGTAGTAGGCCGGCAGGAGCACCACCGCCACCACCGTGCGCCCCAGCAGATAGCCCACGGTGAGCTGCAGGAAGGTGAGGGCGCCCAGGTAGGCCACCCCGGGAATCGACAGGAAGGTGAGCGTGCTGGTCTCGGTGGCCACCACCGACAGGAGCACCGCCCACCAGGGCAGGTCGCGGCTGCCCAGGAAGTAGTCGGTGGCGCCGCGCTGGCCGCGTCCCAGCCACGCGCCCCAGGCGGTGACCCCGGCCAGATAGGCCACCAGCACGACCAGATCGGCTCCCGTGATCGTCATGCGCGCTCCTCGGCTCGGGCCCGGTGCGTGATGGGGTGGCGGCTCTGGCTGCGACTCCTCACGGCTCTTCGCCGTGGGCGGGCACCGGCGCCCGCCTGGGATCGATGGCCTGTCTGGACGGGCGCAGGTGGCCTCCGATCCATATGAAGCACGCCAACGCCAGGGCGAGCAAGCCCGCCGCCGCCCAGTGGGCACCGAAGATCCACTTCCCCACCCCGAACAGCGTCGCGTACACCGCCACCACCCCGGCCAGCCAGTTCGTCCAGTTCAGCGGGCCGCCGTCCACGGGCTCACCGGCCAGGCCCAGGCTCGCCGCCACGTGCCCCCACCCCCGTCCGCCGGGACGCACGCGCAGGTAGAAGCGCCTGAGCAGATGGTCGGGCTCGGGGCTGGTGGCGAAGGTGACGACCAGCCACACCACGGTGGAGCCGGCCACCGTGGCCAGCATGATCCACGCCCACTGAACCGGATCGTCGGGGTCCAGCCCGGCGCCGAACCAGAGCCACAGGCTGAGCACCAAGGAGGCCACCATGGCCGAGATCTCGGACCACGCGTTGATGCGCCACCAGTACCAGCGCAGGATGAGCACCAGTCCCGTGCCGGCCCCCAGGGCCATGAGAAAGCGCCAGGCGCCCTCGATGGATCCCAGGAACGCCGTCACCACCAGCGAGGCGGCCATGAGAAAGACGGTGGCCAGCCGGCTCACCCGGACCAGCTCCCGCTGCTCCGCGTGCCGCCGGACGAAGCGGGCGTACAGATCGTTCACCAGGTAGCTGGCGCCCCAGTTGAGCTGCGTGGAGATGGTGGACATGTACGCCGCCGCGAAGCCCGCCAGCACCAGGCCGGTGAGCCCCGGCGGCAGCAGGTCCATGACCGTGCGCACGTAGCCTGCCCGGGGATTGTCCAGCCCCGGATAGAGAAGCGGCACGCACAACGCCACCAGGATCCAGGGCCAGGGCCGCACCGCGTAGTGGGCGATGTTGAACCAGAGGGTGGCCAGCACGCCGTCACGCTCGCTCCGGGTGGCGAAGATGCGCTGCGCCACGTAGCCACCGCCGCCGGGCTCGGCACCGGGATACCACGCCGCCCACCAGTTCACGCCCAGGTAGACCGCCAGGGTGAGGCCCGGCATCCAGGCGGCGCCGGTGGCGGGCAGGAAGGCCGTGGCTGCTTCGGTGGAGCCGTACACGTCGGCCAGTCCGCGCTGCAACGCGTCCATCCCCCCCACCGCATCCACGGCGAAGACCGCGAGAAGCAGGGCACCGCCCATGGCCAACAGGAACTGGAAGAAGTCGGTGACCACCACGCCCCAGAGCCCCGACATGACCGAGTAGCCCGCCGCCAGCGTGAAGCACACCAGGAGCGCCGCGATGCGGTTCACGTCCAGCGCCGTGGCGATGATCTCCACCATGGCCAGGTTCACCCACCCCATGATGATGAGGTTGATGGGCAGGGCCAGGTAGGCCGCCCGGAAGCCCCTGAGGAAGGCGGCGGGCTTGCCTCCGTAGCGGATCTCGGTGAACTCGGCGTCGGTGAGCACCCCGGCGCGGCGCCACAGACGGGCGTAGAAGAACACCGTGAGGATCCCGCTCATGACCAGGTTCCACCACAGCCAGTTGCCCGCCACCCCGTGCTTGGACACCATCTCGGAGACCGCCAGCGGGGTGTCGGCGGCGAAGGTGGTGGCCACCATGGAGGTACCCGCCAGCCACCACGGCAGCGAGCGTCCGCCCACGAAATAGTCGGAGATGGAGCGGCCGGCCCGCCGCGACAGGGCGAAGCCCACCACGGCGGCGAAAGCGAAGTAGAGGGCCACGACGGCCCAGTCCAGTCCCGTCACGCGGGGACGTCCTTTCTGTGGAAGGGTGCGGGAGTCACGGAGTGCGGCGAGGGACGGGCCGGTCCGTGATGGCCCGGGCCGCCCGGTCGTGCACCGCCCGCCTGAGGGGGATGTGCTTCTGGTTGGCCCGGGTGGGATCCACGCGGTTGGTGAGAAGCACCACGAAGAGGTCGAGCTCCGGATCCATCCAGATCGAGGTGCCGGTGAAGCCGGTGTGGCCGAAGGCCCGTGCGGTGAAGTAGTCGCCGGCCGACGAGCGGCCGCCCGGCGTGTCCCAGCCCAGCGCCCGGCTCGACGCCTCGTCGTAGCGCCGGGTGAAGAGCGCCACGGTGGAATCGGCGACGATGCGCACCGGCTCCGGGCGCGCCACCGGACAGGGCACGCCGGCATCGTCGGAGGGATCGCACGCCGGGGCCTCGCCGCCGTGGAGCATCATGTCGGCGAAGACCGCCAGGTCGGTGGCCGTGCTGAAGAGGCCCGCGTGCCCGGCGACCCCGCCCATGGCGTCGGCGTTCTCGTCGTGCACCCGGCCGTGCACGTGTTCGTGGCGCCAGAGGGTGTCGACCTCGGTGGGTGCGATGCGGGGCAGGAGCGAGGCGTCGGGCAGGAACTCCGTGTCGCGCATCCCCAGGGGAGCGAACACCCGGTCCTCCAGGAAGGCGTCCAGCGTCTGGCCCGCGATGGCCTCCACCACCAGCCCGACGCTCATGACGCCGATGTCCGAATACGCCGTCTCGGTACCGGGATCGGTCTGGAGCGGCTCGTCGTAGATGGCGTCCCGGTACGCGTCCTTGCCCCGGATGTCGAAGAACCAGCGTCGGAACGGGATGAAGCCGGCCCGGTGCAGGAGGAGCTGCCGCACGGTGACCCGGGACTTGCGGGGATCCCCCCGATCCCAGCCCGGCAGGTACTTCACCACGCGGTCGTCCAGCGACAGCCGGCCCTCGTCCAGGAGGATCATGACCGCGGTGGTGGTGCCGATGACCTTGGTGAGCGAAGCCAGGTCGTAGAGCGTGGTGGGCGTGACCGGCGCGTCGCCGCCGTAGTCCAGACGGCCGTATCCCCGCAGGCGCACCAGCCGTCCGTGGCGACCCACCGCCAGGGCGGCGCCGGGCGTGGCCGAGTCGGCGATGGCCGCCAGCAGCGTCGCATCCAGGGCGGCCAGCGTGTCGGCGCTCATGCCCACGGTGGCGGGATCCACCGTGTCTCCACCCGGTCCCGGAGCACCGGCGGCGGCACCCCCGCACGCGGTGGACGTCAACGCCACCAGCAGCGCCACGGCCGCCGCCCGGCCGCGCGCCTCAGCGCCGGGCATCCGACTTCGCCGGAAGCTGGATGCCGGCTCCCACCTCGAAGAGCGGGGGGATGGCGGTGGGGGTGCGCCCGGTGAGCGAGAAGTCCCCGAAGAGCGCCTGGGCCGCGGCCCGCTGGCTCGCCTCCGACCCGCTCCACGCCAGCATGTAGGCCTCGACGTCGGGGAACTCGGTGGCCAGGTAGGGACTGCCGAAGGAGATGACGATGTAGGGCGTGCCCTGGCGCTCCAGACCCTTGATGAAGTCCGCGGCCTCTTCGGGCAATGCCACCGAGCCGGCGTACGACACGGCGGTGACGTAGAGCGACACGACCACGAGGTTCGAGGCCCGCGCCTGACGGAGCAGCCCGTCGTAGACCGGCTTCCGGGTGTCGCGCGTCACCTCCACCGTGTTCAGTCGGGGGTAGTGGGACCGCAGGCCCGCATTGAAGTAGCGGCCGGCCAGCAGGTCGTTGGTACGCCGGTAGCTCACGGACAGCACACGGGCCGTGCGGGTGCCCAGGAGCGGCAGCAGGTCGCGCCCGTTGCGCAGCAGCGTCATGGAGCGCCGGGCCACCTCGGCGGCCACCTCCGTGTGCTCCGGGATCCCCACGATGCGGGGGATCTCCTCGATGGGCACCGTGCGTCGGCTGGCCAATCCCAGCTCCTGCTTCACCTCCAGGATGTGGCGCACCGACTGGTCGATGCGCGCCTCGGGGATGCGGCCCGAGCACACGGCGTCCAGGATACCCCGGATCGCCACTGACACGTCGGGGGGCTGCAGGATGATGTCGGCGCCGGCTTCCACGGCCAGCGCCGCCGCCTCGTCGCGGTCGTAGCCCCGGTCGATGGCGCCCATGTCCATGGCGTCGGTGACCACCAGGCCGTGAAAGCCGAGCTGCTCCCGGAGCAGGTCGTGGAGCACCAGCGGAGACAGGGTGGAGGGGTCGCCGTTGCCGCCGTTCAGCGCCGGGACCGTGATGTGCGCGGTCATGATGGCGCCCACCCCGGCCTGGATGGCTCTCTCGAAAGGCACCAGCTCCACCGAGTCCAGGCGGGCCCGGGACGAGGTGATGGTGGGGAGCCCCAGATGCGAATCGGTTCCCGTGTCGCCGTGGCCGGGAAAGTGCTTGGCCGTGGCGATGGCGCCGTGCTCCTGCACCCCCCGTACGAAGGCCGCGCCCAGCGACGCCACCATCTCGGGATCCTCGCCGAAGGACCGGGTGTTGATGACCGGATTGTCCGGGTTGGAGTTCACGTCCAGCACCGGCGCGAACGGGATGTGGATGCCCACGGCCCGGGCCTCCTGGGCGGTGATGCGGCCCATCTCGTAGGCCAGCCCCGCATCGCGCGTGGCTCCCAGGGCCATGAGGCTCGGGAAGTCGGTGGCGCCGCCGAGGGCGATGTTGGTGGGAAGGTGCACCGCACCCTTGAGGCGGAAGCCCGCACCGGTCTCCAGATCGGCGCCCACCAGCAGCGGCACCCGCGAGTGCTCCTGGAAGTCGTTGAGCTTCACCGCCACGTCGGTGGGAGAGCCCACGGAGATGATGACGCCCCCGATGCCGTCCTCCTGGATCATGCGCACGATGCGGTCGTGGCCCGGCGTTCCCTCGGGCGCGTAATCCCCCAGCACCACCGGCATGATCATCTGGCCGATCTTCTGGCGCAGCGTCAGGGAGTCCAGCGTGCGCTCGACCCAGTCGCGGGTGTCCGGCACCGAGTCGGGTCGCACCAGCTCGGTGACCGATGGAGGCGCCTGCTGCTCCGGCTGGGGGACCCGGGGCTCCTGGGCGGGCTCGGGCTGTGACGGCCCCGCCGCCGGAGGCGCCGAGGAGCAGGCGGTGGCGGCCGCCAGCAGGCAGGCCAGGGCCAGGCGGTGTGGACGAAGGTGGCGGAGCATCGGGCCGGAAGGGACCACGGGTGGAAGGACGGGCTCTCGGAGAGCCGCACCGCTCCCCTGCGTTGACGACGTTCGGAGGGGCCCCGATGTTGACGCCTCCCACGTCCTGACGTCAGGCGGACGGGACCGATCCCCCGGAACCCGGGCAACGTATGGCATTGTCACGAACGCCACAATCCGCTCTCCTGGCCCTGGTGTGGACCGTTTCGGCCGCCTGCTCGGCCCCGGCAGCCGACGGCCGACCCACCGATGAGTCCGCTGGCACGCTCCGGGCTTCTACGCCGCCCGTACGCGTGGGTGCCCGGGTCCTGGTGGAGGACTCCCTCGCGCTGGTGCGGGGACGCAGGGTGGGCCTCATCACGAACCAGACGGGGATCGTCGAGACCGACTCGGGCACGGTGAGCACCATCGACCTGCTCTACCGCCGGCCCGGGGTCGATCTGGTAGCCCTCTTCGGTCCGGAGCACGGCATCCGGGGCACCGCCGACGAGGGAGAGGCGGTGGAGGGCGGAACCGACCCGGGCACCGGTCTGCCCATACACTCGCTCTACGGAGGCACCCGGAGCCCCGAGCCCGCGGATCTGCAGGATCTGGACATCCTCCTCTTCGACATCCAGGACATCGGCACGCGCTACTACACCTACGTGTGGACCATGAGCCTGGCCATGGAGGCGGCGGGCCGGGCGGGCATCCCCTTCGTGGTCCTGGACCGCCCCGACCCCATCGGCGGCGATCTGGTGCAGGGCAACGTCCTGGATCCGGCGTACGCCACCTTCGTCGGGCTCTACCCGGTGCCCATGCGCCACGGCCTCACGCCCGGGGAGCTGGCCCGCATGCTGGTGGGGGAGTTCGGAATCGAGGTGGAGCTCCACGTCATGCCGGCCAGCGGCTGGCGCAGGGACATGTCGTTCGACGCCACGGGGCTGCCGTGGGTGGCACCGTCGCCCAACATGCCCTCCGTGGAGAGCGCGCTCCACTACCCGGGCACCTGTCTCTTCGAGGGCACGGGACTCTCGGTGGGGCGAGGCACCGACCGCGCCTTCCAGCAGATCGGCGCGCCCTGGTTGGACGGCGAAGCGCTGGCCGCCGCCCTGAACGCCAGGGCGCTCCCCGGCGTACGCTTCGAACCGGTGCGCTTCACGCCCGTCGACCCCAGCGACGGGAAGTTCGGGGGACAGGAGGTGGCCGGGGTGCGCTTCGTCGCCACCGACCCCACCACGTACGACCCCACGGTGGCCGCGGTGGCGACGCTGGTGGAGGCGCGCCGACTGGCTGGCGACCGCTGGGAATGGCGTGAGGAGCACTTCGACCGTCTGGCCGGCACCGACGCCCTCAGGCTGGGGATCGACGCCGGCGACGACGTGGCCGTGCTCACGGCCGGCTGGGCATCGCAGCTCGCGGCGTTCCGCGAGCTCCGGCGCGCCTATCTGCTCTATCCCTGACGACAGCCCATGAGCAGCGCCGCGGCTCACGCGCAAGCGCCCACGACGACTCCCCGGCAGCGCCACATCCTGGTAGACTTGGATGGGGCCCGGCGCTGCTTAGGGCCCCACCGTGGCCCGCCAGCGGCGAGCCTTTCCGGATCACGGATGGAGGGTAGCCCTCCGCCCTCCGGGGAGTCGGGACGATGAAGACGTTTGCCGGTCGTAGCGCTACGGCGCTGACGCTCCTCGCGGTCGCGTCGTGCCTGACCGTGGGGAGCCGTAGCGCCATCCAGGAGATGCACGATCAGTTCAAGGTGACCACCGATCTGCGAGCCGCCGCGCTGACCGGCGACGTGCCCGGTGTGCAGGCCGCGGCGCTGGAGCTCGCCCGACGGGGGGCCGTCGACGGCATTCCCGCACAGACCCGCCCACGCATCTTCGACCTGCGGCAGCGGGCGGAAGGCCTGGCCGGGGCCACCGATCTGCACACCATCACGGTGGAGACAGCCGCCGTCGCCGGGGACTGTGGTGACTGCCACGTCGCCTCCGACGCGAACGTGGGCGCGAGCTTCGTGCTGGGAGACGTCCCCGAAGCGTCGAGCCGGCGGCGCCACGCGGTGGTCCAGAGCTGGGGCTTCAACCGCCTCTGGGAAGGGGTGGTGGGACCGTCCGATTCGTCCTGGGCAGCCGGCGTCCGCACCCTGCGCGACCGGAGCGTGGTCCCCGAGGGCCGCACGGAGCTGCCGCCGGCGCTGGATGCCGCGGTTCGGGCGGCGGAGCAGGCCCGGACGCACAGCGAGCGTACCCAGGCGCTGGGCCAGGTATTGACGGCCTGCGCCGACTGCCACGTGAGGTAGCCGTGCCCCAACCCTCCCCCTTCGCACCGGCCTTCTTCCAGTTCTTCCGCGAGCTTCGCCGCAACAACCGCAAAGAGTGGTTCGAGGCCAACCGCGACCGCTACGAGGAGGACGTCCTCGAGCCGAGCAAGGCCTTCGTGCTGGCCTTCCGCCCCCACCTGCGTGACATCAGCGCGCATTTTCGCGCCGAGCCCAGGGTTCGCGGAGGCTCGCTCTTCCGCATCCACGCCAACCTGCGCTTCCGGCCCGGGGGCGATCCGTACAAGGAGCACGCGGGCATCCAGTTCCGGCACGCCGGGGGCGACGACGTGCACGCCCCGGGCTTCTACCTGCACCTGGAGCCGACGCGAGACGCAGCCGAGGCGTCGGGCGACGACGAGCCGGCCAGCCTCCGCGGGGGCTGCTTCGTGGGGATGGGTCTCTGGCATCCCGACCGTGACACGCTCACGGCGATCCGCCAGGCCATCGTCGACGACCCCGACGGTTGGACCTCCGTGGTGCGCGACGACGGGTTCACCGGGACCTTCGAGTTGGGCGGCGAGAGCCTGGTCCGGGGACCCGTGGGCTTCGACCACGACCATCCCCTGATCGACGACATCAAGCGCAAGGACTTCATCGCCGCAGCCCCTCTGTCGGAAGACGAGGTCACAGGCCGGGGTTTCGTGGAGTCCTTCGCGGAGCGCTGCCGGGTTGGGGCCCCCTTCGTGCGCTGGCTGTGTGGAGCGGTCGGGGCGGACTTCTAACCGCCTTCCCCGGCCCGCAGCACGAAGCGCGCGCCCGGCACCGGCAGGTCCCAACGGCTGTCGTCGCCGCCCAGGGCGCGCCGCAGCCGGGCCACGAAGTCCGGCAGCAGCGTGAACAGCACCGGCTCGGGATCGGTGCTCACCGGCTCGAAGAAGCTCTCCCAGTGCCCCAGGAGCACGTGCCGGGCCCCGGTGTTCTCCACGATGGCCTCGGGCTGCCAGTCGACCTCGGCGTAGGTGGCGGGCACCACGATGGCCACGTCCACGGGCGCCAGCTCGGGCGGGATGAAGCCGAAGGGCTCCCGGGCCACCGCGTCCTGGTAGTAGATGCGCGCCCGCACGCCGCCGTCGGGCCCCAGAACGTCCACCAGGTACGCCAGCGTCTCGCCCTCGAGCCACTCGTCGGCGCCCTCGGGCACCCGAGGCATGGGCCGCCGGCGCACTCCGCTGTAGAGGGTGATCCCCTGGAAGTGCGGGGCGTGGTCCGAGACCAGCGGGAGCACGCGAACGTCGGGCGCCACCCGCACCCAGTGTCCCATGCGCTCCACGGTGGCGGCCGAGTCGGACACGTCCAGCACCCGCGTCGTGTCCAGGCCACGCTCGGCGAAGGGCGCCAGGGTGTAGCGGGTGGTGGTGTTGCCCAGGATGACCGCGCGGCGCGCGTGCCGGGTGGCGAGGTAGGGCACGTCCATGAGGTGGTCGTAGTGGGCGTGGCCCACCAGGATCGCCGACACGTCCGAGAGGTCCGGGACCTTCAGCAGGTCCAGCGCCCGTTCCACGGCCGCGGTGTCTGTGGCGATGGCACGGAGCCCGGTCCGGAGCAGGCTCGGGTTGGAGAAGAGCGGCGCCGCCAGGATCCGCGATCGTCCCGTGTCCAGGAGCCATCCCCCGACCCCGAGGTAGGTGAGGGTCACGGAGCCGCCACCGTGGACCGCATCGGGCACGGACACCGTCCCCCGGGCGAA
The DNA here is from genome assembly GCA_963809895.1 of uncultured Gemmatimonadales bacterium. Taxonomy (GTDB): domain Bacteria; phylum Gemmatimonadota; class Gemmatimonadetes; order Longimicrobiales; family Gaopeijiaceae; genus Gaopeijia. Next base: position 2,076,085 of record CAWELD010000003.1, read on the forward strand.
GTCGTCGGGCCCGAGGCCGTGGATGCACCCGGCCAGGGTCAGGGCGGCGGCAACCGCCAGGATGCGGGCCAGCCGGAAGGGCCCGAGCGCTCCCGCACCCGGGCGTGCGAGGCACCGGAGCGCCCCGCCCGTGCGCATCAGCCCGAAACGGTCGCGGGAGCCCCGCTGGCGAAGCGCTCCACCCGCTCCAGGAAGGCGTCGAAGAGCCGCTGGCTCACCGGGCCCACTCGCCCATCCCCCACCGGGCGCCCATCGATCGTGACGGTCGGCCTGACCTCGGTGGTGGTGCCGGTGAAGAAGGCCTCGTCGGCCCGGGCCAGCTCCTCCACCTGGATGGGGCGCTCCTCCACCCGGAGCCCCAGTTCCCCAGCCATCTCGAGGAGATAGCCGCGGGTGATCCCGTGCAGGATCACGTTGCTGGCGGGATGGGTCACCACCGTGTCGCCGAAGACGGCGAAGAAGTTGTTGTGGGCGCCTTCCAGCGCCACGCCGTCCCGCACGAAGAGCGCGTCGTCGACGCCGGCGTCCACCGCGGCCTGCTGCGCCAGCACGTTGGGCAGAAGCGCGATGGTCTTGATGTCCACCCGCGCCCAGCGCCGGTCCGGCACCGTGACGGCGTGGAATCCCTCGTCCCAGCGGACCCGCGGAGGCCGGCGGTACTCGTTGGCGAAGGCGTAGACCGTGGGCGCCACCGGCTCTTTCGGAAACGCGTGCGTGCGGGGCGCGACGCCCCGGGTGATCTGGACGTAGACGTACGCCACCTCGGACCCCTCCAGGCCGTTCTCGGCCAGGAGCCGTCGGTGGACGGCGTCCAGGTCCGACAGGTCGGCCGTGAGTCGTAGCGCCGCCAGTCCCCGCTCGAGCCGCGCCCGATGCCGGTCGGCGAGAAAGAAGCGCCCGCGGTAGGCGGGGGTGACCTCGTAGACGCCGTCGCCGAAGAGAAAGCCCCGGTCCTCGACCGGGACCAGGGCTTCCTCGCGAGGCAGATAACGGCCGTTCAGGAAGACCGTGCTCATGCCTGGGTGTTCTTCTCCAGGTCCTTGAATTGCTCCAGGAGCTCCGCCTCGGCGACGCCCTCGTTGCCCGGCGAGGTCTCGCCGTCCTCTTCCACCGCCTCCACGTCGGCCTCCACGGCGTCGTCGGCCGACTTCGCCTCGGCCGGCGCGCCACCCTCGTCCTCGTCGTCTTCACCGGCGCCGAGCTGCTTGGGCTTCTCCGCCTTGCCACCGGACAGCAGGCCCATCTGCTGCTTCAGCGCCGCCAGGCGACCTTCGACGTCGGCATCGCCGCCGCCGGACTCGAGACGCATGAACTGGGTCTCCAGCGTATCGCCGGTGAGCGCCTCGTTGACCTCGGCCGCCGCCAGGTTGCGCCGCTCCGACTCCTCGATCTTCTCGGCCATGCGATTGAAGGCCTCGAAGGCGGAGGTGTCCGACAGACCGGACATGGTCTCGTGGATGCGCCGCGAAGCCTGGGCACGCTTCTGCTTGGCGATGAGGAGGTTCCGCTTGCGCTTGGCCTCCTCGATCTTCTCGTTGAGCTGGCGGAGCGAAGCCTTGAGCTTCTCGGTCTCCTGGGCCTGGGCGCGCCAGGTCTGTTCCAGGGCCCCGGCCCGTTCGGCGTGCTCCTGCTGGCGCACGAGGGCCTGCTTGGCCAGGTCGTCACGACCCTCCTTGACCGCCAGCATGGCCCGGTGCTCCCAATCGCGGGCCTGCTTGGCCTCGTCGTCGAGCTGCCCGCGCAGCTTGCGCTCGTCGGCGATGGCAGCGGCGACTTCGCGCTTGGCCTTCGCCAACTGATCCCGCATGTCCAGGATGATCTGATTCAGCATCTTCTCCGGGTTCTCGGCCCGGCTGATCAGATCGTTGATGTTGGACTTGAGCAGGGTCGACAGCTTCTGGAAGATTCCCATGAATCAGCCCTCCGCGGGCGCGCCGGCCAGGGACCGGATACGCTCCATGTGACCGGACGCCGCGAGCTGAATGCTCTCCACCGACGCCTGGATCTCCTGGAAGTCCAGGGTTTCCAGCTCCAGTGTGTCGCTGAGGACGACCTCGCCGTCTTCGAGCCCGTAGGCCCCGTGAACGACGTCGGTGGCATTCAACTCGAGCAGCATGCGGTACAGCTCGAGATTCCCCGCGCCCTCCGTGAGGTCCATGACCTTCATGCGCAGCACCAGGAGGGGGGGTGCGTAATTGATGACCAGCGGAAGCCCGCCGTTGCGGGTCAGCACAAGGAACATCCCCTCTTCCACCTCCTCGTACTCCACATCCATGCGGATGAGGAAGCTTTCGAGATCCTCACGGGTGACCATGAACCAGACTCCAGTGACAGGGGGGTGGCCGCCGCCGCGGCACGCGGGGCGCTTCGTGCCCCACTCCGTACGGCCTCCGGCCTGACGGGGTTTCCCTCGGCGGGATGCAGGCAGGCACCCCGTCCGTGGCCTCGAAAGGTAATACAGCCACGGGGGAAGGCGCGACCGTCTCGACAGGCGGTTTTCGGGATGGTTACGCACGGGCCTGCGCGTCCCTTCAATCCAGCAGCGGCCCGAGGTAGCGGCCGGTGTACGAGTCACCGTGCTCCACGACCTTCGAGGGCGGGCCCTCCACGACCACGCACCCGCCCCCGGCGCCTCCCTCGGGGCCGAGATCGATGATCCAGTCGGCAGTCTTCACCACCTGCAGGTTGTGCTCGATGACCACCACGGTGTTGCCCAGATCGACCAGGCGATGCAGCACGTCCAGGAGGACCTTGACGTCTTCGAAGTGCAGACCGGTGGTGGGCTCGTCCAGGATGTAGAGCGTGTTTCCCGTCTGCCGCTTGGCGAGCTCGGTGGCCAGCTTCACCCGCTGCGCCTCTCCGCCGGACAGGGTGGTGGCCGACTGCCCGAGGTGGATGTAGTCGAGCCCCACGTCGTGCATGGTCTGCAGCTTGCCCTTGATCCTGGGCACCGCGTCGAAGAACTCCAGCGCCTCCTCGACGGTCATGTCCAGCACGTCGGCGATGTTCCTGCCCTTGTAGTGCACGTCCAGCGTCTCGCGGTTGTAGCGCTTGCCGCCGCACACGTCGCAGGGCACGTAGACGTCGGGCAGGAAGTGCATCTCGATCTTCACGAGCCCGTCACCGGAGCACGCCTCGCAGCGGCCCCCCTTCACGTTGAAGGAGAAGCGGCCCGGCTGGTAGCCACGCATCTGCGACTCGGGGAGCGAAGCGAACAGGTCGCGGATGGGGGTGAAGACGCCTGTGTAGGTGGCCGGGTTGGAGCGCGGCGTGCGACCGATGGGCGACTGATCCACCTCGATGACCTTGTCCACCAGCTCCAGCCCGTCGATGCCCGCGTGGGGCGCCGGCGCCATCTTGCTCCGGTAGAAATGACGGGCCAGCGCGGCGTAGAGCGTCTCGTTCACCAGGGTGGACTTGCCCGAGCCGCTCACTCCGGTGACGCACACGAAGGCGCCCAGCGGGAACTCCACGTCCAGATCCTGGAGGTTGTTGCCCCGGGCGCCGCGCACGCGCAGCACGCGCTCCAGATCCACCTCGCGCCGCTCGTCGGGAATCTCGATGCGCCGCTCACCCCGCAGATAGGCCGCCGTCAGGGAGCGCGACTCGGCCAGTACCGTCTCCAGCGGTCCCTCGGCCACCACCTCACCGCCGTGTCGTCCGGCGCCGGGTCCGAGGTCCACGACCCAGTCGGCGGCCCGGATGGTGTCCTCGTCGTGCTCCACCACCACCACGGTGTTGCCCAGGTCCCGGAGCGCCCGCAGCGTGCCCAACAGCCGCTCGTTGTCGCGCTGGTGCAGCCCGATGGAGGGCTCGTCAAGGATGTAGAGCACGCCCACCAGCCGACTGCCGATCTGGGTGGCCAGGCGGATGCGCTGGGCCTCGCCGCCGGACAGGGTGCCGGCGGCCCGCCCCAGCGAGATGTAGCCGAGCCCCACGTTCACCAGGAAGCCGAGACGCTCCCGGACTTCCTTGAGGATGGGTCCGGCGATCTCCTCGGGTAGCTCCGCCCCTCCGGGCTTCAAGCCATGGAAGACCTCCAGAGCCTCGTCGATGGAGAGCTCCACCACATCCCCCAACGACCGGCCGTCCACCGTCACCGCCCGGGACTCGGGCCGCAGGCGAGAGCCGTGGCAGGCGTGGCAGGGCAGCGTGGACATGTAGTCTTCGAGCTGCGAGCGCACGGCGTCGGACTTGGTCTCGGCGTAGCGGCGCTGGACGTTGGCCACCACGCCCTCCCAGATGTCCTCGTAGTGGCCCTTGAGCTTGCCCGAGCCCGACTGGTACGGGAAGCGGATCTTCATGTTGCCCGAGCCGTACAGGATCGCCTCCTGCACGTCCTCTCGCAGATCCCCCCAGGGGGTGTTCAGGTCGAACTCGTACGCCTCGGACAGCCCCGGCAGCACCGATCGGCGCAGGTGGCCGCCGGGCTCGCCCCAGGGCAGGATGACGCCCTCGAGGATCGAGATGGAGTGATCGGCGAGGAGGAGCTGGGGGTTCACCTCCTTGCGGGTTCCCAGCCCATCGCAGTCGGGACAGGCGCCGTAGGGGGAGTTGAAGGAGAACTGGCGGGGCTCCAGCTCGGGAAGCTGGGTGCCGCACGACGGGCACGCGTAGTGCTCGCTGAAGAGGTGCTCGATGCGGCCGTCGGCGCCCCGACCGCGGTGCTCGACCACCTCCACGATGCCGTCGGCGGCCCGCAGCGCGGTCTCCACGGAATCGGCGAGCCGCGAGCGGTCGTCGCGCTTTACGGTCAGGCGATCCACGACGATGGCGATGTCGTGGTTCTCGTAGCGGTTCAGCTTGGGCGGATCCACCAGTTCGATGGTGTCACCGTCGACCCGCGCACGCACGAAGCCGTCCTTGACCGCCCGCTCGAAGAGCTCCCTGAACTCCCCCTTCCGTCCGCGCACCAGCGGCGCCAACACCTCGATGCGGGACCCGTCTTCGAGCTCCAGGAGCCGGTCCACGATCTGTGTCGCCGACTGCCGCAGCACCGGGCGGCCGCAGCTCGGGCAGTGGGGAATCCCCACCCGGGCCCACAGGAGCCGCAGGTAGTCGTAGACCTCGGTGACCGTGCCCACCGTGGAGCGGGGGTTCTTGCTGACGGTCTTCTGCTCGATGGAGATCGCCGGCGACAGCCCCTCGATGCTGTCCACGTCGGGCTTCTCCATGAGGCCCAGGAACTGCCGCGCGTACGCCGACAGCGACTCCACGTAGCGCCGCTGGCCCTCGGCGTAGATGGTGTCGAACGCCAGGGAGCTCTTTCCGGACCCCGAGAGCCCGGTGACGACGATGAGCTTCTCGCGGGGCAGGTGGACGTCGATGTCCCGGAGGTTGTGCTCGCGGGCACCGCGGACGACGAGGGTATCTCGAGGCATAGTCCCGAATAGTAGCCGAAGACGTAATGGCGCTCAACGCAGGGTTGTAGGCGGGGGATTCTCCCCACACCGGGACACGGTCCGGCCCCGACATCCTGGACCGGTGTGCCCCGCGATCTTTCATGTGGGCCGATCCCGAGAGTTCGACCATCACGCACAGGCCGACGGAGGACACGTCATGTTCCACTCCCTCCTCGTACCCCTCGACGGGACCCGTTTCAGCGAGCATGCGTTGCCGCTCGCCGAGGGCATCGCGAAAGCCACCGGCGCGTCGGTACACCTGACCCGCGTCCATGTCTCCAACCCACCCGACGGACTGCTCTCCAACACGCAGTTCCACTACGAGGGCGTGGACATGGGGGAGTACGAGGGGATCCGATTGGACGAGGAGCGCTCGTACGTCAAGGAGATGGTGCAGCGCTTCTCTCGCGAGGCGCCCGTGCCCGTGGACGGCATCGTTCTGGAGGGCGACATCGCCCACCGCCTGGTCGACCATCTCAAGGTGACCGAGGCGGACGCCGTCATCCTCACCACCCATGCACGCGAGGGCGTCTCCCGGGCGTGGTTGGGCAGCGTGGCGGAGTCGCTCATCCAGGACACCACGGTGCCCGTGCTCGCGCTGCGCTGGGATCCCGACGATCCCCGGCCGGAACCCACCGAAGTCCGGCATATCCTGGTGCCGCTGGACGGTTCCGCTCTGGCCGAATCCATCCTGGACCCGGCCGTCGACCTGGCGCAGGCCATGGGCGCTCGCATCACGCTCGTCAACGTGGTCCGCTCGGGACTCCGCACCCGTGCCCGCTTCGCGGACGGCGAGCGCTATCTGAGGCGCGCGGCTCAACGGCTGGAGGACTCGGGGGTCGAGTGCGACATCCTCGTCACCTCGTCCGGCAAGCCGGCCGACGCCATCTGCCGCGTGGCCCGCGAGGTGGAAGCGGACCTCATCGCCATTGCCACCCACGGACGCGCCGGCGTGAGCCGCGCGCTCCTGGGCAGCGTAGCGCTCAAGGTCCTGCACAACACCCATCTGCCGCTCCTGGTGCGGAGACCGGCGTTGGCGTGAACGCTTAGGGTGCCGCGTCGGCGGTCGCGCGACGGGGCCGAGCTCAGTAGCCCCACTCGCGGAAGAACGAGAGTCCGTAGATGAGGGAGCTGCGCAGCCCCAGCTCCTGGAAGCCGAAGCTGCCACTCCTCAGGAAGCGGTCCTCGGCGAAGACCTCGAGATGGTACTGGTCGCTCGCCTGCCACTCGACCCGGAAGCCGCCCAGGAGGCTCCCCGACGGGCCCAGGTCCGAGAGGGGCCGGAGCACCAGAGCCGCGAAGTAGTCGCCGCCGAAGAAGTAGCGGCCCACCTCCACCTGCGTGTTGGCCACCGAGTTGGCCAATCCCCCCTGAGCCAGGTTCGACTCGGCCGCCTGCGAGATCGACAGGTAGTCGAAGTACCCGGTACCCTGCGCCAGCGCGCCCAGGCTGTTGGCCAGGGATCCGAGGCCGAGCTGTCCGATCTGACCCCCGAAGCCGCTCAGGAGTCCTCCCCCGGAGCTGCCGGAGCCGCCGCTGGACAGCGCCGTGGTCACCTCGGAGCTGGCACGCCCGAAGACCAGGTAGCTGATGAGATCGGACTGGGCGACGCCGCTCTCGGTGGTGGACAGGCTCACGCGGGGGTCCACCAGCGTGCCCGTGAGGTTCGCCGTGATGTCCAGAGGCTCCCCGTCACGCCGCCGCACCCGAGCCACCGCCTCGATGTCCAGGTTGGGGTTGATGCCGGGGGTACCCACGAACTCCACGGTGCCGGAGCGCACGTCGAAGGTCCGATTCAGGAAGGTGTACTGGCCCCGCACCGCCTGCAGCTCGCCGATCATGACCAGGTCCTGGCGTGGGCGGTCGTAGACCACGATGAGATCGCCCTGCATCTCCACGTTCATCTGCGGCGAGCGCAGCCAGGTGTCCCGCTCCACGGCCAGGTCCACATTCACGCGCAAGCTGTCCATGAACGGGTTGCGGGTCCGCGCCAGCAGCGGCCTGCCGCGGATCGACGAGGTGTCCACGTACGCGAAGAACCGCGGATCCGACAGGTCCACGACACCGAAGCTGCGCTGGAACTCTTCCAGGTAGATGTCGGCCTGGTCCACCTGCAGTTGGCCCCGCACCAGCGGCTTCAGGTAGCTCTGGGTGAGTTGGATCTGGCCGCTCACCGTGCCCGCGACGTCGCGCCGGTCCACGGCCTGGAAGCGATCGAAATCCATGGTGAGGTCCAGTCCGGGGTCCGTCAGGGGAGAGAGGTTCACGGTGCCGTTCACCCGCACGGTGCCCCCTGCCCTCCCGGTGACCTGCACGCGCACCCGGCTGTCGGGCTGCACCTCGAAGGTGCCGCTCACCTCTGACTGCCGGACCCCCAGCGCACCCACCGTCCAGGCACCTCCCCTCAGGCTCATGGTTCCCGAAGGCCTGGGGTCCTCCACGGTGCCCTGGAAGCGCAGATTCCCGGACAGGGTGCCCTGCACGTCGTCCAGATCCTCCAGGAGGGCCAGGGCGAAGACCGCGGGCAGGGAGTCGGCCCGCAGGTCCAGGTCCATGGGCCGGTCCGGCGTCCGGTCCTCCACCCCGCGGAAGGCCAGGTCCACCGGAAGCTGCCCCTGCAGATCCAGCACCTGCAGCTCGTCGCGCCAGGCCTCGAGCTTGAGGTCCGCGGACCGATCCTGGTAGCTCATCTCACCGGTCACACGGGTCAGGTCCACGGTGATCGCCCGCACGTCCCTGCCCGAGAAGGTGGTGTGGATGCGAGGGTCCGCCGCGGTGCCCTCCACACGAACCTGAAGGTCCACGCGGCCCGCCACGTCCACGTCCTCACGCTGGATGAGCTGGGCCAGGCGCTCCAGGCGCACGCCACGGGCGTCCAGCGTGAAGTCGGCCGGGCCGCGCCGCGGGAGCCGCCCGTCGGCCCGGATGTGGACCGAGTCGGGGCCGGGCCGGACCAGCTCGAAATCGCGCACCACGAACGCGGAGTCGTTCCACGACAGGTGCGCCGGCTCCGCCAGCCGGTAGTCGAGCGAATCGAAGCGGAGCCCGAGCTCGTCCACGTCCACGGTACCGCCCAGCGAGTCCAACTCGAATCGCGTGCGCGCTCGGTAGTCCTCGGCGTCGTTGCGGACCAGCGCCACCACCGCCTGGCCCCGCGGGCGGGTGTAGTCCACCTCGGCCCGGGCGGAAGCGAAGCTCCGTTGCAGGACATCGGCGGAATCGGCCGTCACCTCCAGGCGCAGCCGGCCGGCGAGACCCGGCAGGCCCTCGGCGTCGACCCGTACCTCCGCGCCCTCGAGGAAGGAGCGCCCGTAGCGCACCTGCTGGAGAGTCGCCCGGCCCTGAGCCGAGAAGTCGTTCACGCTGCCCCGGAGGGTGAACTCGCCCTGTACCCGGCCGTCCACCGTCACCTCCTCGGTGGTGGGCAGCGTGTCCGGATCGATGCCCGCGAGCTCCAGCAGGTCGGGCTGCAATCCGGTCAGGGTGTCCCGGGCGATCACGGTGTCCCCCATGAACACAGGACGGATCCCCTCCAGGGACTCGGTGGCGAAGCGCACCCGCACCTCGCCCGCCGGTTGCACCGTGTCCACGGCCAGGGTGCCCCCGGCGTCCAGGTCGAAGCCGCCCACGCGGGCGGTGAGGGTGTCCAGCGTCAGCACCCCCTGGGCGATGCGGGCGCCGAGGCGCAGGGTGTCGACCTCGAGTCCGCCCAACCGCGACGCCCCGAAGTCCATCTCGGCGTTGGCGCGCATGGTGCTGCGATCGCGTCCCGTCCCGTCCACCCGCACGTGACCGGTGAAGGTCGAGGGCTCGGGCAGCGAGGGCACCAGGGCCGAGGCCCTGAAGTCGGCCACGGTGCCCTCGAGCTGATACGAAGCCCCGGGGTTGCGGAGGTCGAGCCGGCCACCCAGGTCGAGGCGCCCGAGCTCCGTGTCCACCTGGGCGTGCACCTCCAGGTCCTGGAGCTGGCCGCGGGCACGCAACGAGCCGGACACCTCGCCGCCCAGGGGGAGGTCGGGATAGCTGGTCTTGACCGCGTCCAGAGACAGGGGCGACAGATCGCCCTGAATGTCCATGGTGAAGGCGTCACCCACCCGGCGGAGGCTGCCACTGGCCAGGATGTGCGACGGTGGCGCACTCCCCGGACGGTGCAACAGATCGGCGTCGAAACGGAGTCCCGACTCCAGCCAGCCCGTGGCGCGCACCTGCGCCCGACCCGCGCCCTCGAGGCGTGCCGATGGGATCCACGCCGAGATCAGACGCCAGTCCATGGGCTCGAGGGTGGCGGTGAACTCCTGGAGCGACGGCGCCGAGGCACCGGTGAGCGCCACGGTGCCGCCATACTCCACCTCGGTGGGGCGGTAGCCCTCGGTGTCGAGGGCCAGGTGCCCGGAGGCCTGGAGCGCGTTCAGCGGACCCGAGAGTCGCACGGTTCCCGAAGCACGGCCGCGCACCGGCAGGGTATCGGACAGGTACGGGTTCAACGCATCCAGATCCACGTCGGTGAGGCGCAGCGAGACTCCTTGCAAACGCAGGTCGCTGCCGCCGCCGAACTCCACGCCACCCTCGCCGGTGACCCGCCCGCCTTCCAGCCGGGAATCCAGCTCCGTCACGCGCCACGCACTGCCTCCGGGGCCACCGTCTCCCGTGACCCGGGCATCGCCGGTGAGGGGCGGAAGTGACGAGGCCAACCAGCGGAAGTGGGCCAGATCGACGTCCTCGAGGGCCAACTCCGCGTGATAGCCGACAGAGCCGGAATCGGGAAAGATCACCGACGCCGTGCCGGCCAACGGGGTGGAGTCCACGCGCCCACCGGAGAGCTCCACCGCCAGGGTGTCGGAGGCCAGGCGCACCCGCGCGGCGAGACCCTCCAGCACCAGGGGCTCACGGAGAATGCGCGCCCGGGCGTCGAGGCGCCCCAGGCTGGCCTCCAGCGTCGCATCGGGACCACCCACCACGACCCGGGGAGCGCGTACCTCCAGCGAGTCCACGTCCATGCGTCGGACGACGCCGTTCTCCGCGGGCTCCCAACGCAGCACGCCCGACGTGTCGCCCTCCGCCAGGGGGGACACCAGCGTGACCGCTCCGTCCCGGACCTGCACGCCGCGGAAGGTGAGGGTCGGCGCCGGGCCGCCTCCCCCCCGATGCGCGGCCCGATCCAGCGCTGAACCGTGCCCTCGTCCTGTCCTGGAAAGCGCGCCAGCAGAAGGCGGGGATTGAAGAGCCGCACGTCGTCGAACTCCAGGCGTCCGCGGATGAGCCCCAGGAGTCCGTACGATGCCTCCAGCGAGTCGGCCGACAGGAGCGGCTCGCCCTCGGGCGTCACCAGGCGCACGCCGATGAGTCGGGCTCCGCGCAGCACGTTGGCCGATCGGATCGCCTCCACCTCGATACTCCCCGCCACCCGGGTCCGCGCCTGATCCAGCGCCCAGGCCAGGATCACCCGATGGCCGAGCCCGGTGCGCAGGATGAAGAGCACGCCCAGGACGAGGGCCGCCAGCAGCCACAGGACGCTCCGCACCGTGGCTCGCGCCAGGCGCCAGCGCGCCTTCAGGCGGATGCCCCGACCCTTGGTCATGGTCAGAACGCCTGCCCGATGGAGATGTGGAGCTGCAGCCGGGACAGGGAGAACGCGGGGCTGGCCCCGTAGGTGGCGGTCCGGGACAGGAAGGTGATCTGGTCCGTTCTCACCCAGTCGATGGGCTGGCGGTCACCGGAGGCCGTGACCACCTGGATGCGGTCCGACTCGTTGTCGGTCTGCGGATCGAAGGGCCGGATCAGCGAGGTGGCGACGTTGAGCTCCTGCCCTCCGCGGAACCGGTAGCCGAGATCGACCCGGATCGGGCCGATGGGGCTGAAGTAGCGAACCCCCACGCCGGGCGAGAATTCCAGGTCCGAAAGACGCACCTGCTGGCGGGCCTTCCACACCTGACCAAAATCCAGGAACGTGACCCCCTGGAAGCCCGACGGCAGGGGGAATCGAACCTCCATGTTTCCTTCGATCACCACGTTGCCGCCCACGGCCCGCGGCGAGAACTCGCCGTCGGGAATCGTCGGATCGCAGCTGTCGTCGACGATCTGCTCCGGCTGGCACGCCGCCTGGCTACCGGCGGGAGGCACGCTCAGGAGGTCGGCCACGTCGGTGGTGAGCACCCGGGGACCCAGGCGGTTCTCCGGAAAGCCGCGCACGCTGTTGGCGCCTCCTGCGTAGAAACGCTTCTGGGGGTGGACCAGGTCCTCCGAGGCCTTTCCCTTGAGCTCGAGAAAGCGCCCCCGGCCCACGATTCCCGAGCGCAGGCGCCCCGCCAGCACCACGTTGGCGAACGGTCGATAGCCGGTGATCTCGCCCACGATGCGCGAGTACTCGAAATTCGACCCGGTGTAGGACGCCGCGTGTTCCAGGTCCACCACCGCCAGGTAGCCCCGGGTCGGGTTGAGCACGCTGTTGCGACGATCGCGAGCGGCGTTCAGCCCCAGCGGAGCCAACCAATTGGCTTGCTGGAAGATGCGGATGTCCTGCTCCTGACAGGCCAGGAAGCTGGCGCAGAAGAAGATCTCCGCCGCCGACAGTCTGGCCAGCTCGGGCTGGTAGGAGAGGGTGAGCGAGGCGCGCCGCCCGATGCTACGCCGCAGGCTGAGGTTGAAACCCAGGGCTTCGCGCACGAAGACGTCGGGCAGGCTCTGCCGTTCCACGTAGGCGGTGGCCGTGAGCGAGTTGCGCGGCGAGAAGATCCAGGGCTGGGTGAGCGCCAGCGAAACCCTGCCGTTGAGCTCCGCGAAGGTGCCCGAGCCCGCCAGCGGACACGCGGTCTGGTGGAGCTGGGGAGCGAAGAGATTGGACATGCGCGCCCTGGCCTCCAGGCGCCGCGCGCCGCCGTAGAAGTCCCGGCTGGCCCAACGCGCTTCGGCGGTCAGGCAGTCGGCGGTGGTCCAGCCCAACCCGGCGCGCACACGGTGCAGATCGCCCTCGGCCACCGTCACGTGGATGGGAATGACGGTGTCCTGCCCGGCCTCGGGGCGGGTTTCCTCGACCTGGGCGCTCTGGATGATATCCAGGTTGTAGAGGTTGCGCTGGCCCTCCAGGACCTGCGACCTCCGGTAGACGGATCCCTGGCGGAACGGCAACATGCGGCGGACCGACTCGGCCTCCAGGATCTCGTTGCCCGCGACCGAGATCTCCCCGAAACGCGACAGCGGACCGGGGGCCACGTCGAGGGTCACCGTGGCGTCGTGACTCTCGCTGGGGATGGTGTAGTTCACCAGGACGTCGGCCCAGGCGTAGCCCGTGTTGCGCAGACGGCTCTGGATCGTGTCCCGGGCTTCGTCCAGGAGGATGCCCGACAGGGGATCCCCCACCTCCAACGGCAGATCCTCCAGCGCCGACGAGTCCGGAAGCTCGTCGGTGAGGAGCACCTCCAGGGAGTCCACCCGCACGGGCACACCCTCGTCGATGCGAAAGGTGATGTCCACGAAGCGGTCGCCCCGCGTGACGACGGTGTCCACCGCCATGTCCCGGTAGCCCCGCTCCATGTAGTAGACCTGGAGGCGGAGGGCGTCGAGGGGAAGCTCGCGAGGCTGAAGGTAGTTGTGATCGATGGCCCAGTCGGCACCCAGCGGACAGAAGAGGAGCAGCTTGAAGACCGTGGCCTTGCACTCGGTCTGGCGGTTGACGATGGCCCGCTTGAGCGAGTCGTCGGGCATCACCGAGTTTCCCTCGAAGGTGAGGGAACGGATCTCGAGACGGTTGGATTGGCCCGCGACGGGCGGCGTGCCCAGAACGAGGAGGGCCGCCACGACGCCGGCGAGTCCGGCGAGCCGGCGGCCGGGCCTCACGTGCCCGGCTCCAGGCCCGACCGGCGGGGCGCGTCGGGCACTTCGGGTGGCTCCAGGCGGAGCGGCTCCCGGGAGAGCAGGAGGCGACCCAGGTAGAAGGCCGATGCGCCCACCACGGCTGCGAGCCCCAGGGCCGTGAGCCCGGCCAGCACGTTGTCGCGGGCGTCGGGCTCACGACGGATCCAGGCCGGGTCGCTCACGAAAACGCCTCCCGATCCTGGGCGCGCGCCAACCCCTCACCCAGGCTGCCATCAGGGAACCAGCGCTGGTCCCGGCGGGGGAAGGCGTGGATGCTGAAGGGTGCGAAAGCTCCCAGATCCTCGAAGTACATGTGGTGCGTCACCTCGACCGCGTGCTGGCCGACGTGCACCACGTTGAAGGAGTTGCGCGCTCGCTCGCGAGCTCGGCCCCGCCCCGACGTGGTGGTGCCGCTCTGCACGATGATCACTCCGCGGGCGCGGTTCTCGCCGGGATAGACGTCCAGCGAGTTCCCGATGTAGGCCCGGTGCAGGTGTCCGCCGAGGATGACCTCGACCCCCATGCGCGTCAGCTGGTCCAGAACGCGCTTGGCGCCGGGCATGAAGCGGTCTCCCTCGTAGTCCGGGGCCGGCGCGAAGTGATGGTGGGCCACCACGATGCGCACGTCGCCTTCCGGGGCCTCGGCGAAGGCCCTGCGCGCGAACTCCACCTGGTGGGGGCGGATGCGCCCGTTGACGATGGCCGTGTGCGGAGCGGTGGAATCCAGCGCCACGATGGTGGCGCCGGGGAGCGAGGTCACGGTGTCGAGCTCGTCGCGAATCCAGCGCCGGTAGTTGCGATGCGGCGCGAAGATACGCTCGAAGACCCGGTACAGCGGAACGTCGTGATTGCCCGGAACCACGACCAGGGGCACCTCGGGCAGCCGCTTCAGGAAGGCGGCCGCGTCACGGAACTCGCGCTCCTTGGCGCGCTGCGTGAGGTCGCCGGAAATCACCACTGCGTCCGGGCCCGCCTCGAAGGCCGCGCTCAGGAACGCCTCTCCCACATCGGCGCGATACGCCTTGCCGAAGTGGATGTCCGAGGCGTGGAGCAGGGTGAGCACGGGATCTCCGACGTCAGGCGCCGGCCGCGGCGCGTTGGCGCTCGGCGCGGGCGGGCCCGGACAGGCGGGACATCCCCCAGATCCCCACCGCGACCAGCGCCAGGCTGATCAGTTGGGCCAGGGTCAGGAGGCCGAAGAAGCGGTCGTCCTTGGCCCGGAAGAACTCCACCAGGAAACGCTCGCAGCCCGCCAGGGCGAGCCAGAGCATGAAGAGCCAGCCCGGGGAGTGGTCGTGCTTCCTCAGACGCCAGAGCACCAGGAAGATCAGGGTGGAGAGCCCGACCTCGTAGAGCTGCGTGGGATGCACGGGGACGACCTGGCCGAACTTCTCCACCAGCGCCGGATCCACGGTGATGCCGAACTGTCGCTCGATGACGTCCACCGTGGTGGGAGGCGAGCCCTGAGGGAACCGGATCCCCACCCACGAGCCCGTGGGCCGGCCCCAATCGTCCCCCACCAGGAAGCAGCCGATGCGGCCCACGGCGTACGCCAGCGCCAGCGAAGGGCCGACGCCGTCGGCCACGCGCCCCAGGGGAATGGGAGAGCGTCGCGCCTCCCACACCACCAGGGCCGTCGCACCCAGGAATCCCCCGTACCAGACCATGCCACCCCGGGAGAACACGAAGGAGAGTCCTTCGGTGGTGAGACGATCGTAGTTCAGGAACACGTAGTAGAGCTTGGCTCCCACGATGCCGCCGACCACGGCCATGAAAACGAAGTCCCACGCCTTGTCGCCGTCGTAGCCCATGCGTTCCAGCTCCTTGCGGAGCACCACGCCGGCGGTGACGAACGCCAGGAACATCATCACCCCGAAGGTGGTGACGGGCGCGCCACCAAGGACCGGGAGCCACTCGGGGAAGTGGAACAGGATCGGATGCATGCCGTCAGTCTCCCGAAGGCGTCAGAGGATCACTCGGATCGTGTGGGCGCCGAAGCCCCGGAAAGGGCAGCCCGGCGGAGGCGGTCATGCGGGCGTCGGCCCGCTCTCCCCGGTCCAGGCGGAAGCGAGCCGCCCGGGCGACCATGGCGCCGTTGTCCAGCGACAGCCTGGGCGAAGCCTGCAGCACCCTGCCGTCCGGTCCCAGGGTGTCGGCCATGACGCGCCGGAGACGGCGGTTGGCGCTCACGCCGCCCGCCAGCAGCACCCGCCGGCAGCCGGTGGCATCCACCGCACGCATGGTCTTCTCCACCAGCACCTGCACGGCGGCCGCCTGGAACGAGGCCGCCACGTCGGCCCGGCGTTGGCCCAGGGCTCCGGACGCCTCGAGATCCTTGACCGTCTCAAGGACCGCGGTCTTCAATCCGCTGAACGAGAAGTCGTAGCCGTCGCGGAGCATGGGACGAGGGAAGTCGAAGGCCTCGGGATCGCCGGTCTCCGCCAGGCGGTCCACCGCCGGACCGCCCGGATACGGAAGGCCCAGCATCTTGGCCACCTTGTCGAAGGCCTCGCCGGCGGCGTCGTCCCGGGTCTCGCCGAACAGAAGGTAGCGGCCCCACTCCGGCGCGTGCAGCAGCAGGGTGTGTCCCCCCGACACCAACAGCGCGACGAACGGGGGTTCGGCGTCGGGATCCTCCAGCGAGGGACCGAACAGGTGGGCTTCCATGTGGTGCACCGCCACCAGCGGCCGATCCAGGGCGAAGGCCGCCGCCTTGGCCCATCCCACCCCGACCAGGAGCGCGCCGATGAGCCCGGGGCCGGCGGTCACGGCCAGGGCGTCCATGTCGGCGAGCCGGCGACCCGCCTGGTCCAGAGCGGCGTCCACCACGGCATCCACCCGTTGCAGGTGATGCCGGGCGGCCAGCTCCGGCACCACGCCGCCGTACACGCGATGAACGTCCTGGGAGAGGATCACGTGGCCCTCGACAGCCATGTCTCCACCCAGCACCGCCGCAGACGTCTCGTCGCAGCTCGTCTCGAGGCCCAGGATCACCGGTCCGCTCACCGTCCCCCCAGCGAGTCGGGTGTGGCCACAGGCCCTTCTTCCGAAGCCCGCGGCCGCCGCACCGTCACCGAATCGGCGGCCGGCTCCGCATCCAGCAGCGCCGGCAGGCCACGCACGCGCACGGCCACCCGGCGGGACTCCCCAGGAACGACGTCCTGCACGCGCTCGGCGGGTACCTCCAGGCGGATCGAGTCGAGATTCGCGGCGTCGAGACGTCCCTGGGCACCCCGCACCGTCAGGGGCAGCGACGACGGCACCACCTCGAGGGCGGCCGCCGCCGGACCCTCGACCTCCACCGGCACGGCGGGCAGCAACCGCTCCGCCGCGGGCTCGATGCGCAGCCCGAGCTGCGCGGTGGTCGGCGACAGGATCAACCCCGACAGGCCCGCGGTGTCCACGGGCACCTCCACGATGCCGGAGGCGGTGACCGACGACAGGTCCAGGGGCATGAGGGGGATGGAGTCGAGCTCGTCCACCACCCGGGACGGTCCGCGCACACGCACCACGGCGGGGGTGAGCCCGATGCGGGATGCCAGGGCGTAGCCCCGGGGCAGGCGGCCCTGGGTGCGGATGGACAGGGGGAGCGCGAGTTGGCTCGTCCTCTCGAACTCCAGGCGCACGGACCCGGGCACGATGTCCTGCACCACCAGGCCGGTGGCTCCCTCGGCGATGACCCAGTCGCGTCGAAGCTGCAGGGTGCTGTCAGGCCCCGCCACGCTCTCGATGGGGACCCGTACCGAGGCGCCTTCCCGGTTCAGGCGGATGATCTCGCGAGCCGGCCCGGCGAAGCGCACCTGGACCTCGGCGGGATCGGGAGGAGAGGACAGCGTCCAGTCCAGGTCACCGACCTGTACCCGGACGGGAACCGAGGACAGCACTTCGCGTTCCGCGGGCTCGGCCCGCACCACGGCCCACAGAAACACCGCCAGCCCGAAGGCCGACAGCTTGAGCGTCCAGTTGGTCGTCAGGGACGGGGGGAGCGCGCTCACGTCCGCCGCCCCTCAGGAGTCCAGGAGGCGCCGGACCATCTCCTGGTATTCGGGCGCATCCCAGAGCGTCCCTCCCGTGACCTTGCGGTAGATGACCCCGTCCCGCCCGATGAGAAAGGTCTCCGGAAGGCCTGTCGTCTGGTAGATCTCGCCGACGTCGCCCGAGGGATCCCGCAGGATCTCGAAGGTGAGCCCCAGGTCGTCGACGAACTTCTGCACGTCGCCGCCGGGGCGCCCGAGATAGCCCAGGACCCCACGGTCGGCATCCACACTCACGGCCACGACCTTGAAGTCCGGGTCGTCGAGCTCCTCGCGGAGCCGCTGCATGGACGGCATCTCCTCGCGGCAGGGACCACACCAGGTGGCCCAGATGTTGAGGAGCACGACCTTGCCCCGGTAGTCGTCCAGCGACACCGGCGTGCCGTCCATGGTGGCCGCCGTGAACTCCGGCGCCTCGGCACCCGCGATGACAGGGCGATAGTTGTCCCGTCCCATCCATGCCGCCACCACCACCAGCCCCATGACGATGAGTGCCCCGACGTAGGGGAGCCGGGACGGTCTCTTCCTGGAAGAGCTGCGCGCCATTTCAATCCTCGATGAACCGCGTATTCATTGCCCGTTCGTACGACCGGACGGGGTGATTGTTCCTCTGTGGACGGCCTCTCAGCCGCCCCTGCGGCCCACCGTGAGCCGCACCGAGTCGCCGCGCTCGAGCCGGGTCCCGGCCGGCGGCTCCTGTCCCACGACCCGACCCTGGTCGCGGCCGAAGCGGAAGACCTCCTCCACGTCGGACACGGTGAGGCCGAGCGCGTCCAGCGAATCCCGGGCTTCGGCCTCGGACAGGCCCAGGAGGGCGGGCACCTCGACCTCGGGCGGCCCCAGGCTCACCGTGACCGTGACCGATCCGGGAAGGGTGACCTCGGTGCCCTCCTCCGGCGCGACCTGGATGATGCGGCCGCGGGGGTGGTTGTCCTCGACCGAATCGACCTGCACCAGGAGCCCGGTGGACTCGAGCACGGTGAGCGCCCGGTCGGCCCGTAGGCCGGTCACCTCGGGTACCCGGCGCCGCTCGGGCCCCAGGCTCACCGTGAGGCGAACGGAGTCGCCGCGCGAGGCGAGCTGGCCCGGCAGGGGGGCCTGGCCCACCACGCTGCCCGAATCGGCCTGCGGATGACGGAGCTCCTCCACCTCGGCCACCTGGAGACCCGCGTCCTCGAACGACGCCCGGGCCTCGGCCAGGAGCTCCCCCCGGACGTCGGGCACCTTGACCAGGTCCGGGGGCGGCGCGGGCGCCGGAAAGAGCACGTGCGTGGCGCCCAGATACCCGAAGCCCAGCGCCACCACCGAGACCAGGACCACGAGCAGCGCGAAGCGACCAGGGTCCCCTCCGGGGTCCCTGTCCGCCTCGGAGCGCGGTGCGCGCCCCGTTCCGGGCCGCGCCTGGCTTCGCCTGCGCCTCAGTGAGCTACCCAGCTGCATCGCGTCCGTCCTTGGCGGGGTGCGCGGCCGTCCGCTCCTCGCGCCGGAACGCGACGGCAAAGGCGCCGTCGAACCCGGTGCGCTGCGGGAGGACGAGCAACCGACCGTCGTCATCCATGTCCGGAAGGTCCAGCCCCTCGGGGGCCACGGGACGGAAGTCCGGATGTGCGATCCGGAACTCGTCCACCACCTCCTGGTTCTCCTCCGGCTCCAGGGTGCAGGTGCTGTACACCAGAACACCCCCCGGAGGCACGATCGCGCTAGCTCCGTGCAGAAGTCGTGCCTGCACCTTCTTCAGTCGGAGCGGATCCCCGGGGCCCAGCCGCCAGCGCGCATCGGGATGACGCCGGAGCGTGCCCGTGCCGGAGCACGGAGCATCCACGAGAACCAGATCGGCGCGAGCCAGGGGCGGCTGTTCGGCCCGCCCCCGCACGACACCCACCTTCGACCCCGTACGGCGCACGTTCTCCTCGAGAAGGGTCAGGCGCGCAGACGAGGGATCGACGGCCACAACATAGGCAGCGGACCGGGCCAGATACAGGGCCTTGCCCCCCGGAGCCGCACACAGGTCGGCCACCCGTTCCGCGTGGAACGCCGCCGCGAATCGAGCCACGAGGGCGGCGCCGGGGTCCTGGATGATCCCCGACACCGCCGCCAGCGCCTCGGTGGGCGACAGGCCCTCGACCCGTAGCGCCGGCGAACCCCGGCCCAGCGGCTCGGCAGCCCCACCCACGGCGCGAATCGCCCTCACGGCCGCCGGCGTGTCGTCGGCCAGGGGGACGAGGGTGAGCGGTGGCACCTGGTTGTCGGCCTCCACCAGCGCGCGAACCTCACCCGGGGGCCAGCGGCCGAGCCACCGCTCCACCAGCCACCGGGGGTGGGAGCCCCACGTGGACAGGAAGGCCGCGGGATCGCTCTCGAAACCGGGAAACAGGGCCACCGCGTCACCGGCCTTCGCCACGTTCCGCAGCACCGCGTTGACCAATCCCGCCGCGCGGCTCTCGCCCACCGCACGCACGTGACTGACGGCCTGGGACACCGCTGCGTACGTGGGAACGCCGTCCATGTAGAGGACCTGGTACGCCCCCAGGCGCAGCACGTCGAGGACGGCTGGGCGCAGCGACGCCAACCCCCGGTCCACGCGCTGCGCCAGCAGGTGATCGAGGCGCCCGCGCAGGCGGATGGTGCCATAGGTGAGCTCGTGGACGAAGCGGCGCCGCCGCAGGTCGAGTCCGGCAACGGCGGCGTCCAGCGCCAGGTCGAGCCTTCGGCCGCGGGCCACCGCGGCGAGCACCTCGCCCGCCGCGCGCCGGGCGGGCGTCAGCGCCATGGACGGACCGTCAGTCCAGCATCCCCTTCGTCGGCGAAGACGGCACCGCGATCTCGCGAGCCGGCATGCGCCCGGCGAGGTAGGCGAGCCGGCCCGCCAGCACGCCGTGACGCATGGCGGTGGCCATGACCACGGGATCCTCGGCCGCCGCCAACGCCGTGTTCATGAGAATTCCGTCCACGCCCTGCTCCATGGTAACGCAGGCGTCCGAGGCCGTGCCCACGCCGGCATCCACGATGACCGGGACCTCGAGGCGTCGCTTGATCTCCCGGATGAAGTAGGGATTCACGACGCCGAGCCCCGAGCCGATGGGGCTCGCCAGAGGCATGACCGCCACGCACCCGGCGTCCTCCAGCTTCAGGGCCGTGACCAGGTCGTCGTTGGTGTACGCCATGACCTTGAAACCCTCCCCGGCCAGCGTGCGTGCGGCGGCCAGCGTGGCCTCCACGTCGGGGAGCAGCGTGTCCTGATCGCCGATCACCTCCAGCTTGATGAAGTCCGTGAACCCGGCGGCCCGGCCCAGACGGGCGTAGCGCACCGCATCGTCGGCGTTGTAGCAGCCGGCCGTATTGGGGAGCAGGAAGAACTCGTCGGGATCCAGATGGTGCAGGATCCCTTCCTCGTTGCTCCGGTCCAGATCCACCCGACGCACCGCCACGGTGACCATCTCGGCACCGCTGGCGCGGATCGCGTCGATCATGACGACGTTGGTGGCGTACTTCCCGGTACCCACGATGAGCCGGGACGTGAACTCTCGCCCGCCGATGACCAGCGGGGTGTCGGACGTGGCCGCGGGTGCGGCGACGGCATCGCTCATTCTACTTCTCCAGGGTCGGCCCGACGCCGAAGCGTTGAGCCAGGGTTCACGCGAGCGGCTCAGCCGCCGCCCACGAAGTGCACGAGTTCCAGGGTATCGCCTTCCTCCACCCTCACGTCAGCGTACCGGCCACGGTCGAGGATCTCCCGGTTGCGCTCGACCACCACCAGCTCCGGCCTGAGCGCCAGCGACTCGAGAAGGTCCCGCACCGAGGCGCCCCGGGGAACGTCGCGCTCCCGGCCGTTCACACGCACGCGAATGTCCGACGTGTCCTGGTCATGCATGGCTGTTCGCCTCCACTCTCGTTGCGCCGGCCGGCGGCGCGGCCTTCAGACGCTCCAGGTACAGCTCGGTGGCGCCGGCCGGATCCGCACTCCCCCACACGCCGGACAGGACCGCCACGCCGTGAGCACCGGCCGAGCACACGCGCGCCACCCGCTCGGGCGTGATCCCCCCGATGGCAACCAGGGGCAGGCGGCTGACCGCCCGCACGGCGGTCAACAGGGCGGGACCCGCTCCTGCGCGGTCCGGGTGCGACGGAGACGCGAACAGGCTGCCGACGATCAACCAGTCGGCTCCAGCGGCCTCGATCGCTTCGGCGGGGCCGTGAACCGACGCGCCCATGGCGACGTCGCCACCCAGGATCCGCCGGGCTGCGGCGGCGGACAGGGACCGACGTCCGAGCTGCACGGCGGGAGCGCCCGTGGCACCGGCGACGTCCACGCGATCGTTGACGACCACCACCCCACCCGTAGCGCGCGCCACCTCCAGCAGGCCTCCGGCGAGCTCGAAGAGGTGGCGGCCGGACTGGTGGGGGCCACGGAGATGGAACGCGATCCTGTCGCGGCCGGCCTCCAGCACCGGCCGGGCACGGTCCAGGAATCCGGGGTCCGCCAGGACCCGGTCGTCGGTGATCAGGTGCAGCCGCGGCGTCTCCACGTGGCCCTCACTCGAAGCTCTGACCCGTCTGCGCTCCCCTGCCCCGCAGCCAGTCGTCGGCGCCCATGCGGCGCTTGCCCGGAGGCTGGACCTCGGCGATCCACACCGTTCCGCCTCCGCAGGCGACCCCGAGTCCACGGCTGCTGCCCGGCTCGGCGTCCACCACGGTCCCCGGCGCGGCATCGGCGGCCGTTCCCGGCGGCTCCTCACCGTCGTGGGGCGTGGACTGCGGCCGGAAGAGCTTCACGGGATCCCCACCCAGGGTGCTCCACGCTCCGGGAATCTCGTCCATGGCCCGGATGTGGTCGACCAGCTCCGGTGGGGAACGCCGCCAGTCCACCCGGGCCGTCTGGCGGTCCACCTTGGGCGCGTAGGTGGCCCGGTCGTGGTCCTGCTCCCGCTCCTCCACGGCGTCGACCTCCAGGAGGGCCAGCGTCTCGATGAGCGCCTGGGCGCCGACCTCGGAGAGGCGCGTGCTGAGCTCGGTGGAGGTCTCGGAGGGGCCGATGGGCTCCTCCACCTGGAGCAGGACGGGCCCCGCGTCCATGGCCTCCACCATGCGCATGACGGTCACTCCGGTGCGGTCGTGGCCCCGGGCGATGGCCCAGTGCACCGGCGCGGCACCCCGCAGCGCCGGCAGGAGCGACGCATGGACGTTGATGGAGCCCCGCTCCGGAAGGTCCAGGATCTCCCGGGACAGGATGTGACCGTACGCCACGACCACGGAGATCTCCGGAGCGAGCGCACGCACGCGCTCCGTGAAGTCCTGACCCCGGGGGCGGTCTGGGTCCAGCACCAGCATCCCCTCCGCCCGCGCCACCTCCTTCACGGGAGACGGCTGCAGCTTGCGCCCCCGCCCCGCCGGCCGATCCGGCTGGGTGACCACGGCGACCACGTCGTGGCCCTCTTCGGCGAGGGCCCGCAGCGTGGGCACGGCGAACCATGGCGTTCCCCAGAACAGGACCCTCATCCCGTCGCGGCCTCCTCCTGGAGCTTGCGCCACTTCTTCAGCAGCATCTTTCGCTTGAGCGCGCTCACCCGGTCCAGGAAGAGCACGCCGTCCAGGTGGTCGATCTCGTGCTGCAGGGCACGCGACAGGAGCTCTTCAGCCTCGATGGAAATCTCGTTGCCCTGGGGATCGAAGCCCCGGACCGTGACGGTGACGGGGCGCTCGACCACGTCTTCCAGGCCGGGGATGGAGAGGCACCCTTCCGAGGCCTTGTCCGTCTCTCGACTGGCGACCACGACCTCGGGGTTCACCAACGCCAGACGGCCGGCGGCTTCGTTCTCCTCGTCACGCACGTCCACCACCAGCACCCGGGCCGAAATACCGACCTGTGGCGCGGCCAACCCGATGCCCTCGGCGTGGTACATGGTCTCGAACATGTCCCGTACCAGCGCCTGCAGCTCGGCGTCGAACGCCGTCACGGGCTCGGCGGCGGTGCGCAGGATGGGGTCTCCGAGGATGACGATGTCACGCAACGCCATGGCTCAGCCCTCGTCGCCGCTCTTTCCGGCGGGATCCACCAGCTGGGCCACGCGCGCCCGCTGAATCACGAGGCGCGTGTTCTCGCCCGTGCGGATCGTGAGGCGGTCGGCGTCGGCGTGCACCACCGTGCCGATGACTCCGCCGTTGGTGATGATCTCGTCTCCCTTCTTGATGGCCTCGAGCATCTCCTTGTGCCGCTGCTGCTCCTTCCGCTGCGGCCGGATCAGAAGCCAGTAGAAGATGACGAAGATCGCCACCATCTGCAGCCCGAAGATGAGGGCGGGGTTTCCCCCCTCACGGGGCGCCATGAGAAGCGCGTGGATCACGTTCCGTCTCCCGGAAATGAACTGTGGTCGTGGCAGTCGTTATCAGACCCCGGCGCTCCGGTACCGTTCCAGCCACTGGGAGCTCCAGGCATGGTACTCGCCAGCCCGGATCCTGTCGCGGGCTTCTTCGGCCAGACGTACCAGGAAGCGCAGGTTGTGGAGGGATACCAGACGATGGGAAAAATGCTCTCCCGCCGCCACCAGGTGGCGGATGTACGCCCGGTCGAAACGCTGGCACGCATAGCAGTCGCACCCCGGATCCAGCGGGCGCGTGTCCCGCTTGAATCGAGCGGCCTTCAGGTTCACCTGACCGTCCGCCAGGGTCCAGGCCGTGCCGTGCCGGGCGTTTCGGGTCGGCGCCACGCAGTCGAACAGGTCGCACCCCCGCGCCATGGCCTCCAGCAGGTCGTCGGGATACCCCACCCCCATCAGGTAGCGCGGCCGATCGGCGGGCAGCTCCTGGTGAAGGAGTTCCAGAACCCGCCACATGTCGGCCTTGTCCTCTCCGACGCTCAATCCACCAATGCCGAATCCGTCCCAGTCGCCCATGGCCTGCGCCTGGCGGGCGTGGTCCCGTCTCAGGTCGTCGTAGACGTTTCCCTGAAGGACGGGGAAGAGACTCTGCTCGGGACCCTGCGATCGGCGACGGAGCTCCCCCAGGTGGGCCTGGCAACGCCCCAGCCAGCGCAGCGTGCGCTCGTTGGCCCGCTGGGCGGTGGCCCGGTCGGAGCCCCCGGGCGGGCACTCGTCGAAGGCCATGATGACGTCAGCGCCCAGCGCGCGCTCGACCTCCATGACCGATTCCGGAGTGAAGAGGTGGCGGGAGCCGTCGATGTGGCTCTGGAACTCGACGCCGTCGTCACGCACCTCGTTGATACGCGCCAGCGAGAAGACCTGGAATCCCCCGGAGTCGGTGAGGATGGGCCCGTCCCAGCGCATGAAGGCGTGGAGTCCCCCCAACTCACGCACCAGCTCGTGGCCGGGCCTGAGGTAGAGGTGGTAGGTATTCGCCAGGATCATGGAGGCGCCCAGCGCCTCGAGCTCCTGGGGTGAGACGTGCTTGACGGCGCCCAGCGTGCCCACGGGCATGAACGCGGGCGTGTCCACGTCGCCATGGGGCGTGGTGAAGGTGCCGGCGCGGGCCGCGCCGTCCTGAGCATGGAGTCGGTACCGGAACATGGGGCTGGAATGTAGCAATCCCCGCCCCGCGCTCCACCCCGGCGCGGTTCAGTTGGCGCTGACCAGCTCCTGCCAGTGGTGGTCGGCGATGCGGTAGCGCCGCGTGGTGCGCCGCGTGGGGCAGCACAGGGGATCGTCGGGCCCGTGCTCGGTCACGTCCAGGAGGAGCGTGTCGCCCTCGGCCTCGAAGCGGTTGAGCTGGACGCGGTCGCCCAGCTCCAGGACGGCTTCCTGCTCGGCGCCCAGGGAGCCGGATCCGTAGGCCACGACGTGCACGAAGACACCGCTCCCGCCGGTGTTGGCGGTGACCAGCACCGCCCGCTCCCTGCGTCCGTCGCCGTCGAAGTCGCCTTCGGCATCGAACCCACCCACGCGCAGCACGTATCGTCTGCGCTCCGGGTCGTCCGAGACACCTGCCAACAGCGTGACCGCCGAGTCTCCCAGCACCGGCAGGCGTACCCGGGCCCGGTCCAGCTCACGGATGGAGGGGGCCCGCGCGAACACCGTTCCCGCCGCCACGGCGGCGGCCTGGACCGCGCCAGCGTCTTCCCTTCCCGGGCCGCACGCCGCCACGCCCAGGGCCAGAGCGAACTCCAGGCCCCCGACGAGCCTCAAACGGACCCCTGGGGAGGGAGTCATGCGAGAACTCCTGCGGAACGCGGCATGGATGGAGCCGAAGCCCGGGGCCCGGCCCCGTCACATGTATTTCCTGCAGGATGCGGGCCAGAGCGTCACACGAGGGCCATGGCGTCCCCGTACGAGTAGAAGCGGTAGCCCTCCGCGACGGCCCGGGCGTAGGCCTCCATGACCGGGCGGTACCCCGCGAACGCCGCCACCAGCATGAGGAGCGTGGAGCGCGGCAGGTGGAAGTTGGTCACCAGGGCGTCCACCACCTGGAACCGGTAGGGTGGCCGGATGAAGAGATCCGACGAGCCCGCGCCCGCACGCACGCCCCCCCGGCCGTCGGCCGCCGTCTCCAGCGTACGCACCACGGTGGTGCCCACGGCCCAGACGCGCCCTCCGCGCTCCCGGGCCGCCGCCACGGCCGCTGCCGCGGCCTCGGGCACGTGGTACAGCTCGGCGTGCATGTCGTGCTCGGCCGGATCGTCCACCTCCACCGGACGAAACGTCCCGATGCCCACGTGGAGGGTGACGGCGGTGCGCCGGACGCCCAGGTCTTCGAGGGCACGCAACAGCTCCGGGGTGAAGTGCAGTCCTGCCGTCGGCGCCGCCACCGAGCCCGGCACCCGGGCGTACACGGTCTGGTAGCGCTCCCGGTCCGCGGCCTCGTCCTCGCGACCCAGGTACGGAGGGAGCGGCATGTGACCGTACCGGTCCAGGGCTTCGGTGACGGCCAGGTCCGTCACCAGGCGCACGACCCGCCCGCCTCCCGGCGCCGAGTCCAGGATCTCCACCACCAGGTCGGGCCCCACCTCCACCTGCCGACCGGGCTTGAGCTTGCCCCCCGGGCGCACCAGCGCCTCCCACAGGCGGGCCGAGCCGGCGCCCTCCAGCGCGCCTCGCCGGTCGGTCCCGGCGGCCTCGCCCTGGGGTAGCGGGCGGACCAGGAGGACCTCGGCGGGTGCCCCCGTGGGCTTGCGACCCAGCAGGCGCGCCGGCAGCACCCGGCTCTCGTTCACCACCAGGAGATCGCCGGGACGCATGAGGCCCGGAAGGTCGTCGAAATGCAGATGGCCGACAGGTCCGCCACCTCGTGGCAGCACCAGCAGCCGGCTCCGGTCCCGGCGCTCCGCCGGGTAGCGCGCGATGCGGTCCGGGGGCAGCTCGTAGTCGTAGTCCGAGACGGCGGATCCGTCGGCGGTGGCCCGCACCCCCGTCACGCGTCGGGATCGTCGAAGAACGAGGCCTGGGCCTGGGAGAGCCCCGGGGGAGGCGTGTAGCCGAAGCGCCGGAAGGCGCGCGCGGTGGCCACGCGACCCCGCGGGGTGCGCATGAGGAAGCCCTCCTGGATGAGGAAGGGCTCGTAGACCTCCTCCAGCGTCATGGAGTCCTCACCCATGGCCACGGCCAGGGAGTTCAGGCCCACCGGCCCTCCCTCGAACTTCTCGATGAGCGTCTTGAGCACCCGGGCGTCCATCTCGTCCAGCCCGTACTCGTCGACGTCGAGAAGCTCCAGGGCGCTCTGGGCCACCTCCTGATCGATGACACCGTCGGCCCGCACCTGGGCGTAGTCGCGCACGCGCCGCAGGAGGCGGTTGGCGACCCGGGGCGTGCCCCGAGCGCGACGCGCCAGCTCGTCGGCACCCTCCGGGGTCGTCTCCACCTCGAGGATCTCCGCCGAGCGCCGCACGATGGTGGCCAGCTCCTCGGGAGGATAGAAGTTCAGCCTCTGCACGATGCCGAAGCGGGCGCGCATGGGTGCGGTGAGCAGCCCGAAGCGGGTTGTGGCGCCGATGAGCGTGAAGGGCTCGATCTTCATGGTCATGGTCTGGGCGCGGGGTCCGTCGGACAGGCGGATGTCCACGTGCCAGTCCTCCATGGCCGGGTAGAGAAACTCCTCGATGATGGGCCGCAGCCGGTGGATCTCGTCGATGAAGAGGATGTCGCGAGGTCGCTGGTTCGTGAGGATCCCGACCAGGTCCGCGGGCTTCTCCAGCACGGGCCCCGAGGTGGTCTTGATGTTCACCCCGAGCTCGCGGGCCATGAGGGCGGCCAGGGTGGTCTTGCCCAGCCCGGGAGGGCCGTGGAAGAGGACGTGATCCAGGGGATCCCGCCGCTGCTTGGCCGCCTGGATGGCGATGGAGAGTGCCTCGCGCACCCGCTCCTGGCCGATGAACTCGCTGAGGCGCTGGGGGCGAAGCGAGGTCTCCGCCCGGTCCTCGTCCGCCAGGGCCTCGGGAGTGGTGATCTCGGTGCGGTCGGTCATGGGCGGGGGGCGGCTCCTAGCCTCGCTTCGAGAGCGCCTTGCGGATGAGGTCGTCAGCCGAGTCCGCGCCGCCGTCGGCCACAACGGCACGCACGGCGGCGTCGGCATCGGTGAAGGTGTAGCCCAGCGCCACCAGCGCCGCCACCGCCTCCTGGCTGCCCGGTGTCGCCGGCGCGTCGGCCCCACCACCGCCCACGGCCAGGTCCGTCACCTTGTCCGCCAGCTCCAGGGCGATACGCTCGGCGGTCTTCTTGCCCACCCCGCTCACCTGCTTGAGGGCGTTGACGTCCTTCTCCACCAACGCACGGGCCAGGCGGTGCGCGGTGTACGTGCTCAGGAGAGAAACGGCCAGCTTGGCCCCGACACCGGTGGCGCCGAGCAAGCGCCGGAACAACTCGCGCTCATGGGCCTCCAGAAAGCCGTAGAGCGCCACCGAGTCCTCGCGCACCACCTGCAGGACTCGCAGCTCCAGCGAGGCGCCGGCCGGCGGTAGCCGCTGGAAGACCGTAAGAGGAACGTCCACCTCGTACACGACGCCGCCACCGGTCTCGATCTCCACCCGGTCCGGGGCGCGGGCGACGAGCGTGCCTTTCAGGCGAGAGATCATGGGCGGCGGGCGTCCGTGGAGCTTTGGGATCTGTTCGGCTTCAACATAGCAGCCCGCGGTGGCGTTCCGACAGTCGCCGAGGGGTCCGCGCGCTCAGAAGCGTGCCCAGGGGCCCGCCATGCAGTGGCAGAGCGCGACCGCCACCCCGTCGGCGGCGTCATGGGGCGCGGGCGGATCCTTCAGGCGCAGCTGCTGCTGGACCATGTAGGCCACCTGGTCCTTGGTGGCGCGGCCGGTGCCGACCACCGCCTTCTTCACCTCGGGTGCCGTGTATTCGGCCAGGGGGATCTCACGCAGGCTCACCGCCAGCAGGATGGCGCCCCGGGCGTGTCCCAGCGTGAGCGCACTGCGGGCGTTCTTGCCCTGGAAGACGTCCTCCACCGCCACCGCGTTCGGCCGGTGGCGCTCCATGACACCGTCCACGCCCTCGTAGACCTCGCGGATGCGGCGGGCCAGGGGGTGGCCGGCGCTGGTGCGGATCACGCCGCACTCCACGAGGCGGACCGAGCCGTCGCGGTCCCGCCGCACCACGCCGTAGCCGGTGACCGCCGTCCCGGGATCGACGCCCAGGACGATGCGGACCCCGTCGTCGGCGTCGGTCACGGCCGGCCCCCTCTGCCGCTGGCGGTCATGGATTCGGCCGCCCCTACGAGGCTTCGGCCAGTACCGCCTCGTCGATGTCGGCGTTGGAATGGACATTCTGGACGTCGTCCAGCTCGTCCAGAGCGTCCAGGAGCCGGAGCAGCTTCTCGGCGTCCTTTCCGGCGATGGCGACTTCGTTCTGGGGGATCATGGAGAGCTCGGCCTCGGAAAACTCCACCCCGCCCTCCCTGAGGCCGTCCTGGACCTCGTGGAAGGAGGTCACGTCGGTGGTGACCACGAACTCGTCGTCCTCGCGCTTCACGTCTTCGGCGCCGGCCAGGAGCGCCGCCTCCAGAACGGCGTCTTCGTGGTAGCGCCCCGCGTCCACGTAGATCTGGCCCTTGCGGTCGAACTGCCACGCCACCGAGCCCGTGGTGCCCAGGCTACCGTCGTGGCGCCCCAGCGCGTGTCGGATGTCGGCCACCGTACGGTTCGCGTTGTCGGTGAGCGTCTCGATGAAGAGGGCGACGCCGCCGGGCCCGTACCCCTCGTAGGTGACCTCTTCGTAATTGACACCCTCGAGCTCGCCGGTGCCCTTCTTGATGGCCCGGTCGATGTTGTCGGCGGGCATGTTGGCGGCCTTGGCCGTGTCCACGGCGAGGCGCAGGCGTGGATTGAAGTCGGGATTGCCGCCGCCCTGTCGGGCCGCGACCGTGATCTCACGGATCAGCTTGGTGAAGTGCGCACCGCGCTTGGCGTCGTTCACCGCCTTCTTGCGCTTGATCTGAGCCCATTTGCTGTGGCCGGCCACGGCTCGAACCTCCCGAAAACACGCCCTTGGATTCCTGCGGGGTCCATAACTTACCTCTCGGGCGGGGGAAGGATCAATCGCCACCGCCGGAGTCGAGAAGCCCCGAGAAGCAGGGTTTTCCGGCCAGCGCCTCGTCCAGCCCGTCCAGGTCGAAGACATGGGCCTGTGGGGCGCCGGCCGTGGGGCGCAGGATGACCTCGAGCCGCCGAGCGCCGAGGGCGGCCACGGTGAGACGCTCGAGATCCGCGTCCGGCACCACCGCGGCGTCGGACGGGCCCGACGACACTCCCCACACCCCGTCGCTCCAGGCACCACCGTCCAGTCGCAGGCGAACCGCCACATGGTCTCCCCCGAGACTGGCCCCCGTGCCCAGCGTCAGGTAGCGGCGGCCGCTTTGACCACACGCCCAGCTCAGAATGGCGGGCGTGTCACGAGCGAAGACCGCCGCATAGCCGACGCCTGGTTCCTCGTCGTCGGATACGGCGAAGTTCCCGACACGCGCCTGACCCGCCCGCAGCGCGAAGTGGGTCAACAGCGAGTCGGGAACCGCCTGGGCGGAGGCCAACGTCAGCCGCAGGATGGGCTCCTTCCGCACCGGCGCCACCCAGGTGCCCACGTATCCATCTCCGGTGGCGTCGAAGGCGTGGAAGCGCAGTCCTTCCGGAAACGCCACGAGCTGGTGAGGCAGCGGGGCCTGCACCCACTGTCCGGGCGCGATCCGGGCGACGCGGGTGTGGTGGAAGCACCGGTCCAGGAAGACCGTGAGCGTGTCCGAGGTGGGATTCTCCAGGCGCACCCGCACGGGCCGCACCTGGCCGTCCCGCAGCAGGAGGGGCGGCGGGCACCGGTCCATGGTACCCCCCGCGGGCGTGGGTGTCTGGGGCGGTCGGGGTCCACCGCACGCGGCGACCAGGACGGCGCTCAGAGCGGCCAGTAGACGCCGGCGAGGCGACAGAAGGGGCATGAAGGGCTCCGGACAGGATGTTCTACAACTGTAGCACATCGTCCGTACGCGTACGAGGCCCCGCACCTTTCAGCCCCGTCCGGCGCCCGGCGCCGGTCAGTGCTCCTGGGACTCCTCGTCCTGTCGGGCCGCGACGATCTTCGACGCCTCGTGATCGGGCACGTACTCGTAGCCCATGAAGCGCCTGGCGTGGTGTGCACGCCCCTGCGTCATGGAGCGCAGCGCGGCGGCATAGCGGTACAGTTCCGCCTCCGGGACCTGGGCCTTGATGGTGGCGCGTCCGTCCTGCGAGTCCATGCCCAGGACCCGGCCACGACGCTGGTTGATGTCGCCCATGACGTCGCCCATGAACTCCTCGGGGGTGGTGATCTCCACCTCCATGATGGGCTCCAGGATCTTGGGGCGCGCCTGGTTCGCCACCTTCTGGAAGGCCATGGACCCCGCCACCTTGAAGGCGATGTCCGAGGAGTCCACGGAGTGGTAGGACCCGTCGTAGACCTCCGCCGCGAAGTCGACCACCGGATACCCGGCGATCAGTCCACGCTCGGCAGCCTCCTGAATCCCCCGATCCACCGAGGGCACGTACTTGCCGGGAATCACGCCCCCCTTGATGGAGTCCTGGAACTCGTACCCGCTGCCCCGGGGCAGCGGCTTGAGGCGAACCCAGCAGTCGCCGAACTGGCCCCGGCCGCCCGTCTGCTTCTTGTAGCGTCCCTGTCCCTCGGCGCTGGCCGTGATGGTCTCCCGGTACGCGATGCGCGGCTGCTCCGTCTCCACCGAGACGTTGTACTTACGCTTGAGGCGCTCGATCTGCACGTCGAGGTGCTGCTCGCCCAGCCCCCGGGCGATGGTCTGGTGCAGCTCGGGGTGGAAGTCCGCGTGGAAGGTGGGATCCTCCTCGTGGAGCTTGGGCAGCACCTCGCCCAGCTTGTCGTCGTCGTTGCGCGTGCTGCCCTTGATAGCCACGGAAATGTCGGGCCGGGGGAACTGGATTCCCTCGAGGGCCAGGGGCCGGGACGACGAGCACAGCGTGTCGTTGGTGTGGGTGTGGCGGAGCTTGGCCACGACACCGATGTCACCGGCGTGGAGGCGATTGACCTCGTGGCGGTCCTTTCCCAGCGGAATCGACAGGTGGTTGAGCTTTTCCGTGGCGTTGGCCGACGCGTTCACGACCTCGGCGCCGTTGGTCACCGATCCGGAGAAGATGCGGAAATACGAGAGCTCGCCCACGTGGGGCTCCGTGGTGGTCTTGAAGACCAGGGCCGCCAGAGGACCGCCGTCCTCGCAGTGCAGCTCCAGCGTCTCCTCGAGCCCCACGCGCCGGGCGGTCTCGCCGCCGGCCTCGGCCGGGCTCGGAAACAGCTCCACCATCTTCTTGAGGAGCGCGCGCATGCCGTAGGTGTTGATGGCCGAGCCGCAAAACAACGGCACGAACTCTCCCCGGGCCATGCCCCTCGCCATGGCTTCCACGGCCTCCTCGCGGGAGATGTGCCCACCCTCGAGGTAGTGCTCGAGCAGGGTCTCGTCGGTGGTGGCCAGCGTCTCCTGAAGCTCGGTCTCCCATTCGTCGAATCGGCCCTGGAGCTCCTCCGGGATGTCACCCTCCTCGTACTCCCCGGCCTTGGAGCCCGCCTTGTACAGGTGAGCCCGCTCGCTGAAGAGGTTGATGATGCCGTGGAAGTCGGGGCCCTGGCCGATGGGGATCTCCACCGGGATCACCTTCTCGGTGAGGCGCGCCTTGATGTCCTGGTAGACGCTCTCGAAGTCGGCGTTCTCCTTGTCCATCATGGACACGAAGATCATGCGAGGCAGAGCGCGCGCCTCGCAGTATTCCCACACCTTCTCCGTTCCCACCTCGACGCCCGACGTGGAGGCCACGACGACGAGTCCGGCGTCGGCCACCCGCACGGCGGACAGCGTCTCACCGGTGAAGTCCAGGTATCCCGGCGTGTCCAGCAGGTTGATCTTGGTGCCCTCCCACTCGGCGTACGCCGGCGTGAGCTGGATGGAAATCCCACGGGAGATCTCTTCGGGTGCGTGCATGGTGAGGGCCTGTCCCTCGTCCACGCTCCCGTGGCGCCGCGACGTTCCCGCCACGAAACACAGTGCGTCCACGAGGCTCGTCTTGCCCGAACCGCCGTGGCCCAGGACAGCCACATTCCGGATTGCCTCCGTGGAATATTCCTTCGCCGACGCCATGCAACCTCCTATCGCTCAATGCGTGCTGGTTTCAGGGATCACCGGGGGGAGGGGCCGGTAGGATAGAGGCCCGGTGACGACATGGTCAAGCATGTGAAACGGGGACCGGAGTGCGCTCCGATCCCCGTTTGGACTTCGGTCACGGCCCGCTCAGCGGCGGGCCCGGTCCGCCTCCGCTTCGGTGGAGTAGAGCGTTCCGTCCACCACCTCCGCCACCAGGCGATCCATGTCGTAGGCGGTGTCGAGGGCGGCCAGGATCCCACGGGAATCCACGGCCACCGAACGGTTCAACTCCGGCAGATAGATGTAGTCTCCGGGCAGGCTCTCGATGTTACCGTCGAAGACCAGGCCCACGAGCTTCAGGTCCTTGCTCAGGACCGGTGAGCCCGAGTTGCCGCCGATGATGTCCGCGGTGGACACGAAATCGAGGGGCGTGGACAGATCCAGTCCCTCGGGCGGGGTGGCCCAGCGCGGCGGCAGGGCCCAGGGCGAGTCCTCGTCGTCTCCGTACATGTGCTGGAACGAGAAGTGGCGGTCGTACATGCCGTAGAAGGTGGTCACGATGGGCGCCTCGGTCCCGTTGTACGGGTATCCCTTCACGACACCGTCGGCGATGCGCAACGAGAAGGTGGCGTCGGGCGGCAGGTCGGTGCCGTACACCTCGAAGCGCGCGCGACCCAGCTTGGCCGCGACCTCCGTCTCCCTCTGGGTCAGCCCGGAGATCCCCTGCTGGAAGCGCGCGAACGTGGGCACGTAGAAGCCCACCAGGCGAATGGCGGCATCGTTCACGTCGAGGGTGCCGCGGCGCACCGCCTCGACGGCCGACGCCGAATCGGACAGGACCGACTGGTCGTGAATCGCGGCGGCGGCGCCTTCGGGCGTGCGCCCGCGCAGAATGTTGCGGACCCAGTTGGCGTCTTCACCGTAGGCGTCGATGAAGTCCTGGATGCGGGCCTCGATGAGGAGCTGATCCAGCACGTCGGGCTGGTTCTTCACCGCTTCGAGCTGGTCCATGAGGCCCGCCGTGGCCGACTCGGGGGCACCGTTCTGGCGCGCATTGACGATCTGGAAGGCCAGCAGGGCCCGATAGAGGGTGGCCGATGCGTAATCGCCACTGGTGAGGGCGAGGAACGCGTCGAATCCGGGACCCAGGGCGCGCTTCTGTTGCTGGATCTGCGCCATCTCGTCCATGAGCCCGCCGTACTGTTGGGCCAGCGCCGGATCCGCCTGGATCGCCTCCCGGAACTGCTCGTCGGTGTCGCGCCGCCGGGCCAGGATCACCGGGTCGCGGAGCCCCTCGAGCTGGCCCTGATAGGCCTTCTCGGAATTGCGCAGCCCGAAGAGGGTGTTGCGCAGGTCGTAGCGCTCGGCTTCATCGGGGAAGGCGTCGATGAACTCCTGGAAGACCTCCGCCCGGCTCTTGAGAAACTCCAGCACGCCCTTGTCGCCCACATCGCGCCGGAATTCGAGCTCCGCCACCGTCTGGAGTCGGGACGTGGAGCCCGGATTGCCGACGATGAAGATGGGCTCACCCTGCGACACGCCGTCGGGATCGAAGGGAAAGTAGTTCGGCGTGTCCAGCGGCTGGCCGTCGTCACCGTAGATGCGGAAGAAGGAGAAATCGAGGTTGTAGCGAGGATACGTGAAGTTGTCCGGATCCCCGCCGTAGAAGCCGATCTGGAGCTCGGGCACCATGACCAGCTTGGCGTTGGTGTAGCGCTTGAAGACGTACGCCGAATAGAGGCCGCCGTTGTAGAGGCTGATGACCTCGACCTGGATGCCGGCGTCCTCCCCGCCCCGCGCCTCGGCCAGGCGGTTCTGGATGTCGTCGGTGGCGCTCTGGAGCGCCTGGGCCCGGTCCTGACCGGTCTTGTCGCCCACCTTGGACTCCACCTCGGCGGTGACGTCGACGATGGCGATGAGCTGGTCGGCGTGGAAGTCCTCCACCGGCCGCTCTTCGTCGAGGCTGTGGGCGTAGAAGCCGTTGTCCAGCACGTCCTCGCCCTCCTCGGCCGAGGCCGTGGCGAACTCGCGGGCGCAGTGGTGGTTGGTGAGCAGCAGCCCGTGGGGCGAGACGAACGACGCCGAGCAACCCTCGATGCGGAGCGCGCCCAGCCGCGCGTGGGCGAACCAGGCGCTGTCGGGCTCGAAGCCGTAGGTGTCGGCGAAATACTGCGTGGGCGGATACTCGAAGGTCCACATCTTGCCCTGGTCGAAGCGCCCGGCGTGCACCGTGTCCAGGTCCACACCGTAGAGCTGCATGGGAGCCTCGACCACGCCTCCCGGTGACTCGTCGGTGCGGACGGTCTCGGGAGGAGTGGCGCTCTGCGCGGGCTCGGCCGGTGCGGGCCGGGGTGCCGGCGGTGGCGCGGGCTCCGGGCTGCCGCCGCAGGACAGGGCAGCGACCAGAAGGGGAAGCAGGGCGCGCCGCGAGCGGCCGCCGACGATATGGGCGAGGGAGCGGATCATAGGGTTCGGTCTCTCGGATTCCGGGTCCCGGCGCCCCGTGCGCCAGGACCCTCTGAAGGTGGCGGGTTCACCCCCTGAAATACAGTGGCAGCGGGCAGGAGATCCGCCCGCCGCCCCTCCTTCACCTTCGAGGCACACCGCCTTCGGGTTATCCGCCGTTGGCCGGGGTCATGCGGTCCTTGTGGATTCCCGTGGCCCGCAGGATGTCTTCCATGAGGCACCAGCGCGTGAACGAGGACTGGATCAGGTTCAGGCCCACGAAGGCGGTGAACAGGTACCACCAGGGACTGACCCAGTGCCCCAGCGCGAGACTGGCCAGGATGAAGGTCCCGGCAATCATCCGGATCTTGGCTTCCATGGTCATGTTTCGTTCTCCGAGTGCTGATTCTCGGGCGCGTCTTCGTCCGGGGACCGGGAGTCCACGGTGCGCTCGATGTCGAGTTGAACCGCGTGGACCGGGTGGCGCGGGTCGGCCAACCCGTCCAGGGTCTCCACCGCGTCCATGAGGGCCGCGGCCCGGTCCTCGGGGACCAGGGTGAACGCCATGCGCGACCGGTAGGGCGACACGGCGCCGTACCAGCCGGCGAGCCCGGCACCGTGCCCCTCCAGCGGCATTCGGCTCCAGGCCAGCACCCCGTGCTCGTGAAGGAGGTGCGCCACGCGCACGTCGTCGTCTTCCAGATAGAGAAGCAGTAGCAGCTTCATGATGATCTCCTTAGGAGCCTGTCCAGCTCGCGACGGGCTCGTCGTCACTGGAAGGCACGCGGGGCCAGCGCCGCCGCATGAGAAAGTAGATGCCGGGTACCACCACCAGGGTGAGGAGGGTGGAGGCCAGCGCGCCGGTGATGAGGGCGACGGCCAGTCCCTGGAAGATGGGGTCGAACAGGATGACGATGGCCCCGATCACCACCGTCCCCGCCGTCAGGGCGATGGGTCGGGTCCGCACGGCGCCGGCCTCCAGCACTGCCTGCTTCAGCGGCACGTCCTGATCGAGCCGCGCTTCCAGGTAGTCGATGAGGAGGATACCGTTGCGCACCATGATGCCCGCCAGGGCGATCATGCCGATCATGGAGGTGGCGGTGAAGAAGGCGTCGAAGATCCAGTGACCCGGCGCGATCCCCACCAGCGTCAGCGGGATGGCCGCCATCATGACCAGGGGCGTCGAGAACGACCCGAACCACGCCACGATCAGCACGTAGATGAGCACCAGGGCACCGGCGAACGCGATGCCCAGGTCCCGGAAGACCTCGTAGGTGATCTGCCACTCTCCATCCCACTTCAGCACCGGCGTCTCCACGGACGCCGGCTGGGCCGTGTAGAGCTCGGGGAGGGAGCCTCCCGCTTCGGGGAGGTGGGCCAGCTCGTCCTTGAGATCAAGAATGGCATACACGGGGCTCTCCGCGCCACCCGCGACCTCGGCCGTGACGTAGACCACGCGCTCCCCGTTCTTGCGGTCGATGACCTGCGGAACCCGCGCTTCGTCGCGATCCACGACCTCCGAGACCGGCACCAGGGCGCCGGTCCGCGACAGGACCTGGAGGCCGCTCAGACGGTCGTCGCCCGAGCGCGCCTCCTCGGCCAGGCGCACGCGCACCGGCACCGGCGTGCGCGCCTGCGGGGCGTCCAGCTGGGCCACGACCTGCCCCCCCACGCCCACCGCCAGAGCCTGGACCACCGATGCCTTCTCCACGCCGGACAGCGCCGCCCGCTCCGGATCGACGGCGAAGCGGAGCTCGGTCTGGGGTGCGGTGAGCGACCAGTCCACGTCCACCACCGACGGGTGGTCACGGAAGCGCTGCATGACGGCCCTGGCCACCGTCTCGCGCTGGTCGGACGAGGGCGCGTACACCTCCGCCACCAGGGTGGAGAGCACCGGAGGACCGGGTGGCACCTCCGCCACCTTGATGCGGGCGTCCACCTGGTGGCGCGCGGCGGCGGCGTCCACCAGGGGGCGCAGCGCCAAGGCCACGTCGTGGCTGCGGGCGCTGCGCTCCTGCTTCGGCACCAGATTCACCTGGAGATCCGCCACCGTCGGCCCCTGCCGCAGGTAGTAGTGACGGATCATGCCGTTGAAGTTGAAGGGCGCCGCGGTGCCCGCGTAGAGCTGGATGTCGGCCACTTCGGGCAAGGTGGTCGCGGCCCGCGCCATGTCCTGGGCCACGGCCAGCGTGGTCTCCAGCGGTGTTCCCTCCGGCAGATCCAGGATTACCTGGATCTCGTTCTTGTCGTCGAAGGGAAGCATCTTCATGCGCACGGTGCGGGTCAGGAACATCGCCCCGGCCCCGACCAGGAGGACGGACACCACCGCCAGGGCGCCCCACAGCCGTCGCGGATGCTCGAGGAGCGGCCCCATGATGCGCCGGTAGACGCGGTAGATGCGGGTCTTCTCCAGGACGTAGGCCTCGCCCTCGCCGGCATGGGCCCCCTTGAGGAGGCGGAACGCCAACCACGGCGTGATCATGAGGGCCACGCCCAGGCTGAAGAGCATGGCCACGGTGGCGCCGATGGGCATGGGACTCATGTAGGGCCCCATGAGGCCCGACACGAAGAGCATGGGCAGGACCGCCGCGATCACGGTCAGCGTGGCCAGGATCGTGGGATTGCCCACCTCGTCCACCGCGGCGCGGGCCGCGGCCCGTAGGGGGCGGTCCCGCATGGCGAAGTGACGCTCCATGTTCTCCGCCACGATGATGGAGTCGTCGATGACGATGCCGGTGACGAAGATGAGGGCGAAGAGCGTCACGCGGTTCAGCGTGTAGCCGAAGACCTGATAGACGAAGAGCGTGAGGGCGAAGGTGACGGGCACGGCCATCATGACCACCACCGCGCTGCGCCAACCCATGGTCAGCGCCACCACCAGCCCCACCGCGAGCACCGCCATGAAGAGGTGCTCCTTGAGCGTCGTCACCTTCTCCCGCGCGGTCTCGCCGTAGTTGCGGGTCACCTGCACCTGCACGTCGTCGGGAATCACCTGCCCGTGCAGCCCGTCGAGGCGCGCCTCCAGAGCGCGGCCGACTTCGGTGGCGTCGGCACCGGGTCGCTTGGACGCGGCCAGCACCGCGAAGGGCTCCCAGACACCGGACGCGTCGGTGTTGAAGGTATACGTGTCCACCTCGGCGGGCCCGTCCACGATGCGGGCCACGTCACCCACCTGGACCAGGGCGCCGTCGCGCACGTCCAGCACCACCCGGGCCACGTCGTCGGCGCTGGACAGGAAGGGTCCCGCCACCACGCGCAGCACCTTCCCGTCGCGGGTGAAGGTGCCGGCATCGGCCCGCACGCCAGCGGCCTGCAGGCGCTGGACCACCAATCCGGGATCCACACCCCGGCCCGCCATGGCGTCGGGCAGCAGCTCCACCCGGATCTCCCGGGGCTGGCCACCCACCACGGTCACGTCACGCACGTCGGGAAGCGACTCCAGCTCGACCCGCACCTCGTCGGCCAGGCTGCGCAGCTCGGAGGGGTCGCGATCGGGACTTCGCAGGGTGGCCGTGAAGAAGGGCACGTCGTCGATGGTCACGGTCTTCACCAACGGCATGGTCACGCCCGGGGGCATGCGGTCGGCGTACTTCATGAGCGTGCTGTAGAGGCGAACCAGGCTCTCCTCCATGTCCCGGCCCACCTCGTAGCGCACCGTCACCAGGCCGAAGCCCGGCTCCGCGTGGCTGTAGACGTACTCCACGCCCTCGATCCCCGAGAGGATGTTCTCCAGGGGGATGAGCACCCGATTCTCGACCTCGGCGGGCACGGCGCCGGGATACGGAACGTAGAGATCCGCCAGAGGCACGATGATCTGGGGCTCCTCTTCGGACGGCATCGTAGCCAGCGTCCAGGCGCCTACCCCCAGGGCGCCCGCCATGAGGAGCGGTGTGAGCTTGGAGTCGAGAAAGACGGCGGCGAGCCGTCCGGCGAGATTGCTCTTCATCGGGCGGCCTCCGTCTCCGACGCGGCCGGGCCGGCCGCGGTCGGGGGCGCCTCGGAGGTCGTCCGGGACACGGGCTGGCCGTCACGG
The DNA here is from genome assembly GCA_963809895.1 of uncultured Gemmatimonadales bacterium. Classification (GTDB taxonomy): domain Bacteria; phylum Gemmatimonadota; class Gemmatimonadetes; order Longimicrobiales; family Gaopeijiaceae; genus Gaopeijia. Next base: position 2,115,423 of record CAWELD010000003.1, read on the forward strand.
AGGGTGTCCGCCGGACGCCGCACCACCGTGAGCGTTCCGGGGGGCCCGGCGAGGACCTCCACGACCTCGTCGAGGGATCGCCCGAGGCGCAGCCAGCGCAGGCGCAGGGTGTCGGCCTCCACGACGTAGACTCCTTGCAGCTGCCCGCGCCGTACCACGGCATCGGCGGGAATCCACTGGCTCCCGGAGCCCACGTCGTCCAGCTCGAGGCTTACCACCTGCCCGGCCCTGAGCCCCGAACCCGAGGGTGAGGCTTCCACCCGGAAGCGACGGGTGGTGGGATCGAGCGTCGGCACCACACGGGTCACGGTCGCCGGCACCCTGTCGCCTGCGGCGGTGCGAACCGCGACCGCCTGGCCCGGGCGCACCGATCCCGACAGGTCCGAGGGCAGGTCCGCCGCCACCTTGAGGGCGCCGGTGCCGGCGATGCGCAGCACCGCGCGCCCCGGCACCGCCAGGTCGCCGGGATCGGCCATGCGCGCGGTGACCACCCCGTCGAAGGGCGCCCTGACCTCCACGTACGCCGCCTGCGCTTCGGCTTCCTGCACCGCTGCGCGGGCGGAGGAGGCCCGGGCGCTCATCTCGTCCAGCTCCTGCTGCGACGCCGCGCCGTCGGCGGCCAATCGCTGCACGCGCCCCAGGGTGCGCTCCGCCAGTTCCGCGGCCGCCCGGGCGCCCTCGATACGGGCCTGCACGTCGCTGGCGTCCAGGTGCGCCACCACCTGGCCCGCACGCACACGGTCCCCCACGTCCACGTCCACGCCGGTGAGCGTGCCGCTGGCGCGGGTCGCCACGTCGGCGCTCTGGCCGGATTCAACGCGCGCGGCGTAGCGGGCCGCGGCCGGCGCCGTCCAGGCCTCGGTGACCGTCACGGCCACCGGCTCCACCGGCCCCGTCTCCGGACGGGGCTCGTCGCCCCCGCAGGCCGCCACGAGGGCGGCGCTCGCCACGATCCAGATGTGCTTCATCGTCGGTCTCCCTCGCGGGTGGTGTTCGTATCGTCGTTGTGGTCGCCCAGAGCGAAATCGAGCGTCGCCCGGGCCATGAGGAGCTGCGCCTCGGCGTCCACGCGAGCCGCTCGCAGACGCGCGGCCTGTGCCTCGGCCTGGAGGAGGTCCGAGAGGGTCGTCATGCCCTCGTCGTACCGGCTGCGCAGGAGCCGTGCGGCCTCCCGGGCCGCATCGTCGGCCACCCGGGCGCTGGCCACCGCGTCGTGCGCCGATTCGAGGCCCCGACGCGCCGACGCGAGCTGGACCTGTGCGGCGCGGAGCTGCGCCTCGTGACGCGCCTCCGCGGCGCGGGCCTGGGCACCCGCGGCGTCGGCCCCGGCGCTGAGACCGAAGCCGGTGAAGAGGGGCACCGAGACCTCCACACCCACGGTCCAGTTGGCCGAGGGATCGTCGAGGAAGCCCGGCGCGTGGCTGCCCAACTGGGCGAACCCCGCCACCGTGGGCAGCCGGGACAGCGTCGCCGAGCGGGCCCGGGCGCGGGCAGCGTCGGCGGCAGCCGCCGCGGCGCGCACATCCGCCCGGGACCCGGGGTCCGCGGGCAAGGCCGACAGGTCGTCGGACATGGTCGGCAGCGAGTCCACAGGCTCGGGAACCCGGTCCACGGGCCAACCCAGCTGAGCCCCCAGGGCGTCCAGCGCGTCCGCCACGGCGGCTCCGGCGCGCGCCAGCCTGGCTTCGGTATCGGCGCGGGCAGCTTCGGCCTGGAGGACGTCGGCGTCGGTGGCCATGCCCTCGTCGCGCCGCCGGCCCGTGCGGTCCCGGGTCGCTTCAGCCGCCTCCAGGGCGGCCTGAGCGGCACCCACCTGGCCTCGGGCGCGCACCGCTCCGAGGTAGAGGAGCCGCGCCCGGTAGCGGGTGGCCTCGGCGGTGCGGTCGGCCGCGGCCCCGGCAGCCCTGGCGTCTCCACGAGCCGCGTCCAATCCCGCCCAGCGTGCCGGCGCGCCCACCTCCCAGCGCGCTCCCAGGCCGGCGGTCCAGTCGGACACGGGGTCGGGGTCGTTCAACGCGTCGATGTCCAGATCCTGGGCGCCGAAGCGCTCCTGCCGCAGCTTGGCACCGAAGACGGCCACGGGATCGTCGGTTCGCATGGCGCCGGCGTTGGCCTGGACCCCGGGCCAGCGGAAGGCCCCCGCGGCGTCCGCTGCCCGATCCGCGGCGCGTGCGTCCTCTCTGGCCGCGCGTAGCGAGGGGTTTCCGGCCAGCGCCTGGGCCTCGGCCTCGGCCAGGGTGATGGGCACCCGCTGGGGCGCCTGGGCCGACGCCGCGGGCGGCGCTCCCAGCAGGAGCAGCGGCAAGAGCAGTCGAAGAGATCGGGTCATGGCTCGTATCGCGTGAGGACGCGTGGATTGCGGGGATGCGGAGCGTCACGGTGTGAGGGCCCTCAACCGGCGTCGCCCCGAAGGCACGACAGCACCTTCAGGGATCGGGGGTCGCCCAGCCTGTAGTAGACGTGGACGCCCTCCCTGCGCCGGGCGAGCACGCCCTTGTCACGCATGAGGTTCAGGTGCTGCGAGCACAGGGCCTGTTCCAGCGCCAACGCCTCGTGGATCTCCGTCACCGTCGCCTCGCCGGTGCGCTCCAGCAGATCGATGATGCGCAGGCGCACCGGGATGGCCCAGGCAGCGGAGCATCCTCGCCGTGGACTCGAAACGATCGTCGGGTGTTTTCGATGCGCGCGGTGACATGGGCGGTCCCCTGAAGGATCGTAACATTAGAAGATAGTAATATTCTAATATTCTGAGGCCGTCAAGGCCCAGTGAGGGGGTCATGCGAGAGTGTCAGAGCCGCGGGCTGGGCGTCAGTTCAACCGTCGCCGCCGGGAAACCTCGTCGAGGAGGCGGCGTTCGTCTCTGGTGAGGGAGCTCATGCCGTGGGCGGAGATCTTGTCCAGCACCCGATCGACCTCGTCCAGGAGGCGACGCTCCTCGACGTTGCTCCACCCCGTGCGCTGCTGTTTGGACGACGCGTCCTCGGCCGTCTCGTCGGCCTCGTCACGGGGCACGATGGCCAGCCGGCGGGGCGCCTTCGGGGCCACCTTCTTCAGCCGCTCCAGCGCCCGCGAGGTACGCCAATCGGCCTTCAGGTAGATGAAGGCGGCCAGCAGACCGCCCAGATGGGCGAAGTGGGCGGTGGGTCCGCCGGGCGCGCCGAAGGCGCCGAAGAGGGTCATGAGAAAGAAGAAGGCCACGAGCCACTTCGCCTTCACCGGAAAGATGCCCCAGATGTAGATGGGGGCGTCGGGCCAGTTCATGGCGAAGGCCGAGCATGAGTCCGAAGCACGCAGCCGACGCGCCCACGACCCACACCGGAGCGAGCAGGAGACTCAGGACCGCGCCTCCCAGGCCGGCCACCACGTAGAACCGGAAGAACTCCCTCCCGCCCCAACGCGCCTCGAGCGGAGGCCCGAAGAAGAAGAGCACCAACATGTTCACGAACAGGTGCATGAAGCCGGCATGCACGAACATGTAGGTGAACACGCCCCACGGCCGGGTGAGGATCCGCTGGGGCTGGAGCGCGAACCACTCGTTGACGAGCCCCTGGCCGGCCAGGAGGGTCAGCAGGAAGACGATCCCGTTGGCCACGAGGAGTCGCTTCACCACCGGGGTGAGCGAGTAGCTGAATCCGAAGCTCCGGCTCTGGTACGCCATGTTCCCGCCGTTGAGGGTCCGACCCTGCCCCACCACCTATACTAGCCTACGCCCCGGTCCCGGGGCCATGTCAAATCGGCCCCCCCGGGGAGGTCTCAAACCCCCGTCCCGCGGTCCGGGTTCCGGGCCGCGGCCAGACGAGCGATCCGGTGGCAGAGCTCGGGAAACGACACGCCCATGGCTCGGGCCGCCTTGGGCAGCAGGCTGTTGGCGGTCATTCCCGGCAGCGCGTTGGCCTCCAGGCACCACGCGGTCCCGTCGTCGTCCAGGATGAAGTCCACACGGGAGAAATCCCGGAGTCGGAGGGCCCGGTGCACGCGCACCGCGAGCTCTTGCACGTGTCGTGCCGTGTCGTCGGGCAGATCGGCGGGAAAGATCTCCTGGGCCATGCCCGGCTGGTACTTGCACGCGTAGTCGAAGATCTCGTGCTCGGGAATGATCTCGCCCACGGGCAAGGCCTGGTCGCCCACGACCCCCACCGTCAGCTCACGCCCCGGAACGTAGCGCTCCCACACGGGCAGATCGCCGAAGCGCGAGGCCGCCTCCACCGCCGCTTCCAGCTCCGCCCGGTCATGCGCCAGATGGAGGCGGAGCGACGAGCCCCCGCCCGCCGCCTTCACGATCACGGGAAGGCCGAGGGCCGCCTCCACCTCGTCGGCGCTGTGCTCTCCGGCCAGCCAGTCCGGGGTCGGAACGCCGGCGTCCCGGAGGAGCCGCTTGGTGACCTCCTTGTCCATGGCCAGCGAACAGCCGAGCCGGTCGCTCCCGGTGTAGGTCACGCCGGCGGCGTCCAGGAGCGCCTGCAGGGTGCCGTCTTCTCCCGTTCCGCCGTGGAGCGCCAGGAAGTAGACGTCCACGTCGCGCAGATCGGGATCCCGGGTCAGGGCCACGGTGTGGCTCTCGTCCAGGTCGCGGAGCTCCTCGTCGAGGGGCGGCGCCGCGCGCACGCCGGATTCCAGCAGGCGGGCTTCGTCGTCCCGGGACAGGAGGCCCCGCACCGTATCCACCGCCACCACGTCGTGGCCCGCCTGGCGGAGCGCCGCCGCCACCTGCGCGCCGGAAGACAGGGAGACCTCGCGCTCGTCGGAGGTCCCCCCCATGAGGACCGCGATCTTCACACCCGGCTCTGGGTCAGGTCGCGCACCACGTCGTAGCGGGTGACGATGTCGTCCAGCGACCCGTCCCGCCGCACGAGCACGGCGGGATTCTGCCGCAGCAGACGGCTGACCTCCTCCGCGTCCGTGAGGGCGTCCACCACCGGGAAGGGGGTATCCATGGCACCCTCCACCGACCGGTCCAACAGACCCGGATCCTCCAGGACGGCCGCCATGAGCTCGGCCTCGCGCACCGATCCCACGCACTCTCCGTCCAGCACCACCGGGAGCTGGGACACGCCGTGCGTGGTCATGGTGGACAGCGCCATCTGCACCGCCGTGGTGGGCGAGACGGTCATGAGAGCCGGGGCGTCTTCCTTGGCCGCCAGGACGTCGGCGGCCGTGCGGCGCCTGGGGCGCTCCAGGAATCCGTTCTCGCGCATCCACTCGTCGTCGAAGCACTTGCTGAGATAGTGCTCGCCCCAGTCACACAGGACCGACACGACGAAGGCGTCGGGGTCGTCCAGCTCCCGGGCCAGCTCCACGGCCGCGTGGGTGATGAGCCCGGCGGATCCTCCCACGAAGAGTCCCTCTTCGCGGGTGAGGCGGCGCGCCATGCGAAAGCTGTCGCCGTCGGAGACCGTCACGTAACGGTCCACGACGTCCAGGTCCAGGGTGCCCGGGATCTTGTCGTTGCCCAGGCCCTCGACCTTGTAGGGATGTCCCTCGATCTCTTCGCCGGTGTTGAACCAGGGCCCGATCATGGAGCCTTCGGGATCGACGCCGACGATCTGGACCTCCGCATTCTGCTCCTTGAGGAAGCGCCCGGTTCCGGTGATGGTGCCTCCGGTTCCCGCGCCGGCCAGGAAGTGGCTGATGCGTCCGCCGCTCTGCTCCCACAACTCGGGCCCGGTGCTCCGGTAGTGGGCGTCGGGATTGGCTTCGTTGTAGAACTGGTTGGCGAGGACCGCGCCAGGCGTACTGCGGGCGATGGCCTTGGCCTTCATCACGTAGTTTTCGGGATGATCCGGTGGCACCGCCGTCGGCGTGATGACGACCTCGGCACCGAACGCTCTGAGGAGCTTGACCTTCTCCGAGCTCATCTTGTCCGGCATGGTGAAGATGCACCGGTAGCCGCGCATGGCCGCCACCATGGCCAGGGCCAGACCGGTGTTCCCGCTGGTGCCCTCCACGACGGTGCCTCCTGGACGCAACGTGCCCTCGCGCTCGGCGGCCTCGATCATGGACAGGCCGATACGGTCCTTCACCGAGCCGCCCGGGTTCATGAACTCGCACTTCCCGTAGACCGGCGTCGGGCAGCCGTCGGTGACCCGGTTCAGGCGGACGAGGGGGGTCCATCCGACCACCTGGAGAATGTCGTCGTAGGGCCGGCGATGGCGCTCACTCATGCTCGCCCCCGGGGCGTGGACGCTTGGAGAAGTGGACGGGGACCTCGGCCCAGACCTCGATGCGCTTGCCGTTGCGCCTCGCCGGCTGGAACCTGAGCTCCCGCGCGCCTGCGATGGCGGCGGAGTCGAAGGCCGAATGGCCGCTGGGGTCGAGGACCTCGACGCTGTCCACCCGACCGGTGTCGGTGACACGGACCCGGAGCAGCGTCTCACCCTCCACGTCCTGGTCCCAGAGCTCCACGGGATACTCGATGGGGACCTCGCCGTAGAGGGGGGTCGGCCGCTCGATCTGCTGATCGCCCGCGCACGCCGAGCCCAGCACGACGGGCGCGAGGATCCAGATGCGACGCAGGTCGGGAAAATCCATCATGACGGGTCGTCCCCTCCGGCCTCGCTCGCGAGCCGGGCCAGGAGGTTCATCGCTTCCAACGGGGTCAGTCGATTCACGTCCAGATCGCGCAGGTGGGCCACCACCGGATGCTCCGGCACGGGTCCGTGAAAGAAGGAGAGCTGATCGGGAGGCGGCTCCGAGGCCGGGCGGTGCCGCCCGTGACGCCCCAGACCCTCGCCACCCCCGGAATGTGTTCCCTCCAACTCGGCGAGAAGTTCCCGGGCGCGCGCGATGACGCCGCCGGGCACCCCGGCCAGGCGCGCCACCTGGATTCCGTAGGAGCGGTCGGCGCCACCCTGCTCGAGGCGGCGCAGGAAGACGATGTCCTCGCCCACCTCCTTCACCGCCACGTTGAGGTTGCGCACGCCGGGGAGCAGGTCGCCGAGCTGGGTCAGCTCGTGATAGTGGGTGGCGAAGACCGTCTTGCAGCCCACGAGCTCGTGGAGGTGCTCGGTGACGGCCCAGGCGATGGAGACGCCGTCGTAGGTGCTCGTGCCGCGCCCGATTTCGTCCAGGAGGACCAGGCTGTCCTCGGTGGCGCCGTGGAGGATGGCGGCGGTCTCGTGCATCTCGACCATGAAGGTGGACTGCCCCCGCGCCAGGTTGTCCGAGGCGCCCACGCGCGTGAAGATGCGGTCCGCCACCGGCAAGCGGGCCTCGTCGGCGGGCACGAAGCCTCCCATCTGCGCCAGCAGTTGGATCAGTCCCACCTGACGCAGGACGGTGCTCTTGCCCGCCATGTTGGGACCGGTGAGAACGACGATGAAGCCGTCCCGGTCCAGCGTCACGTCGTTGGGAATGAACTCCTCGCGGGGCATCATGGTCTCCACCACCGGGTGGCGACCCGCACGGATCCCGAGCTCGAAGCCCGTGTGCACCTGTGGGCGGACGTAGCTCCGGCGTTCAGCCACCTCGGCCAGGGTGCCCAGAACGTCGAGCGAGGCCAGACGGGCCGCCGTGTCCTGGATGCGAGGCACCTGGCGACCCACCGCCTCCCGCAGCTCGCCGAACAGGCGCGCCTCGAGCTGTGCGATGCGGTCCTCGGCCCCGAACACCTTCTCCTCCCACTCCTTGAGCTCGGGGGTGAAGTAGCGCTCGGCGTTGGCCAGGGTCTGCTTGCGCACGTAATCGCCGGGCACCCGGTCCAGGTTGGCCTTGGTGATCTCCAGGTAGTAGCCGAAGACCTTGTTGAAGCCGACCTTGAGCGAGCTGATGCCCGTGCTTTCCCGTTCCCGAGCCTGAAGACGGGCGATGAAGTCCACCGCGCCGTCGCGGGTGTCCCGCAGGTCGTCCAGCTCCTCGTCGTAGCCGTCGCGGATCACCCCGCCGTCCTGGAGGTTGGCCGGCGGATCCTCGGCGATGGCGCGATCCATGAGGTCGGTGACGTCTTCCAGCAGATCCAGCTCGCCGACGAGCTCGCCGAGAAGTGGCGCCTCGGCAGCGTCCAGCACGTCACACACGTCGGGGAGCTGAGCCAGCGACCGTCCCAGACCCCGCAGGTCACGGGGCCCCACGCGGCCCGTGCCCACCCGGCCGGCGATGCGCTCCAGGTCGGTGATCCGGCCAAGTCGCTCCCGGAGCGCCCGGCGCACGTCGGCCCGCTCCACCAGCTCCGCCACCGCCTCCTGCCGGCGCCAGATCGCTTCGGGCTCCACCAGGGGCCGCAGGACCCAGCGACGCAGGAGCCGGCCTCCCATGGCCGTGACCGCGTCGTCGAGCACGGCCAGGAGGGTCGCGCCCTCCTCGCCGGCCCGCAGCGGCTCCACCAGCTCCAGGTTGCGGCGGGTCATCTCGTCCAGGACCATGGCGGCCCCGGTCCGTAGGATGCGCGGCGCCTGCAGGTGCGCCGCTCCACCCGGGCGGATCTCCTGCACGTAGGTCACGAGCGCTCCGGCGGCCCGGATCAGGGCGCCGTCGTCCTGGCCGAAGCCGAAGCCCTCCAGCGACTCCACCCTGAAGCGCCGCCGCAGCTCGTCCCGGGCCAACTCCGCATCGAAGACCCAGTCGTCTCGCCAGGTGCGGGCGGGACCGCCCGACGAAGGCGCGGCGAGCGCCGTCAGGGCCGGATCGTCCTCGAGCGTGCGGGGCAGCAGGAGCTCCGACGGCTCCAGGCGGCCCAGCTCGCCGGCCAGGTCGCCGGGCTCCACGAGCTGCACCGTGAGCTCGCCGGTGGAAAGGTCCAGCGCCGCCACGCCCCGCGCCCCCGACGGATCCGGCGGAGACAGCGCCACCAGGTAGCTGTTGCGGCGCTCCGGAAGCAGCGTCTCGTGGAGCACGGTGCCCGGCGTCACCGTCTCCACCACCTCACGACGCACGATCCCCTTGGCTTCGGCGGGATCCTCCACCTGCTCGCAGATGGCCACCCGCCGTCCCGCCTTCACCAGGCGCGCCAGGTATTCGTCCAGCGCCTTCACCGGGATGCCGGCCAGGGGCACGCGGGCCGCGGCGCCGTTGTTGCGCGAGGTCAGGGTGAGCCCCAGCAGCCGGGAGCCCTCTTCGGCGTCCCCGTAGAAGAGCTCGTAGAAATCCCCGACCCGGAAGAACACCAGGGCGTCGCGGTGGCGGTCCTTCACCTCGCGCCACTGCTGCATCAGGGGTGTGTCGTCGCTGGCAGCCATCCGGGGGCGGTCAGGGGAGTCCGGGGTGGGAGGGTCGAAGGTTATCCCGGCCGGGGTGCCCGATCAACCGAGCGCACCGGCGAACCCCCCTCCGCCGTCAGCGGTCCGACACGGGGGCGTCGGCGTCGGCCCAGCGCCGGAACCAGGCCAGCACGTAGGCCACCTTCCGGATCATGTTGCTGGGCCGGGCCGAGATGTTGTGCCCCGACTGTGCGATGCGGACCATCATGGTGGGCACCCCCTGGAGCTTCATGGCCGCGTAGTACTGCTCGGTCTCGGAGATGGGAGTCCGGTAGTCCTGCTCGCCGTCGATGAGCATGGTGGGCGTGGTCACGTTGCCGGCCAGCGACAGGGGCGAGCGGCTCCAGTACTGCTCCGGGTCCTCCCACGGCTTGGCGCCGAACCAGTAGCGGGCGAAGAAGGGGATGCCGTCGGCGTGCAGGACGAAGCTGGACCAGTTGATGACGGGCTTCTGCACGACGGCGGCGCGGAAGCGGTCCGTCTTGCCCACGATCCAGGCGGTGAGCACGCCGCCACCGCTTCCGCCGGTGACGTACAGGTGGTCGGTGTCCACGATGCCCCGGTCGATCACCGCGTCCACACCGGACATCAGGTCCTCATAGTCGTGCCCCGGATAGGCGTGGTGGATGAGGTTGCCGAACTCCTCGCCGTACGAGGTGCTCCCCCGGGGATTGGTGTACAGGACCAGGTTGCCGGCCGCCGCGTAGAGCTGGATCTCGGCGGCGAAGCGCGGGCCGTAGTTGGAGAACGGCCCCCCGTGGATTTCCAGCACCAGCGGGTAGCTCCGGGAGGGGTCGAACCCCGGCGGCGTGACGAGCCACCCCTGCACGCGGCGCCCGTCGTAGGAGGACTCCCACCACAGCTCCTCCACCTGCCCCAGCTTCTTGTGGGCCAGGAGATCCTCGTTCAGGTCCGTCACGGTGCGCACCTGCCCACCGCGCCGCCCCACGGCCACGTCGGCGGGACGGGACGGAGAGGTGCGCGTGTAGGCGAAGGTGCCGTTGCGCGCCACCGTGAAGGAGCCGCCCCCGTAGGGCCGCCCGTACGAGGTGCCTCCCAGGCCGTCGGCCAGCTCGGCGACGTCGCCCCCCAGCGTGACGTAGCCGATGCGGGTGTCGCCTTCGTCGTCGTACTGGAAGTAGAGGCCCTGCCCGTCGGCGGCCCAGGTGAGCCCACCCACGTCCCGGTCCAGCGAGGCCGCCACCTCGTGCCCGCCGCTGCCGTCGCGGTTCATGATGTACAGCCGGGTCACCTGGTAGCCCTGCAGATGGTCGTCGTAGCCCGTGTAGGCGATCAGTCTGCCGTCCGGGGAGACGGCGGGCGAGCCGTCGGGGCCGTAGCGGTCCGTGAGCCGGGTGAGGGTGCCGTCGGCCACGCTGAGCTCCCACAGCTCACTGTCCTGAGCCTCCAGCTCACGGTCGTCGCGATGGTTGGACGAAACGATGAGCGCGGAGCCGTCGGGCGTCCACGCCGGGCTGCCCACGTCGTAGGGCCCCGGGGTGAGGTCCCGGGGCGTGCCTCCCTCGGCCGGCACCACGAACACGTGGGTGTAGCCGTCCTCCAGATAGCCCTGTCCATCGGCACGGTAGGCGATGTCGTCGACCACCCGCGGAGCCGGCGTCCACTCGGCTCCCTCGGGCATGTCGGGAAGCTGCACGTCCAGCCCCGTGGGCTCGTGGACCGGCACGAACTGGGTGAAGGCGATCCAGCGGCCGTCGGGAGACCAGCTCAGCGACCCCGGACCCCGCGTCAGCGTGGTGAGGCGCGCCTCCTGGCCCGTGTCGAGCCAGCGGACCCACAGCTGCGTGCTCCCGTCGCGGGTCGAGACGTACAGAAGCCGGCTGCCGTCGGGCGACCAGCGCGGCGAGCCGTCGTTCTCTCCCCCGGTGGTGAGCGCCCGGTGCGTGCTGCCGTCGGCGGCCACCATCCAGAGATTGGAGCGGTGCCGGTCGGTCATGATGTCGAAGAAGTTGCGCACGTAGACGACCCGCCCCCCGTCGGGCGAGATGCGCGGGTCCGACGCGTACTCCAGGCCGAAGACGTCCTGGGCCTGGAAGAGATCCCCGTCACCGGCGGCCTCCTGCCCCTGGGCGCTGAGACCTCCGTGGAAGGATCCCGCCACCATCGCCACCGCAAGCCAAGAGCGTACGCGCACAACCACCTCCGGAAAGACCGTGTCCGGGAGCCCGAGCGGTGTCGTCCGATCCGGGCGTCCCACGCGGCAACCAGGATAATCACCGGGGGCCGGCTGCGCATCGTGGAGCGCGCCGCCCACCCTTTTCGCCAGCTCACCTCCCGGCGATCTTTCACACGTCGGCGACCCTCCCCAATCGCCGGGACCAGGAGGCATCATGGCGGCCACAGAGCTCGCCTACGGCATGAAGAAGACGGTGGCAGGCACCCTCGACGAGGTGGAGCCGAAGGTGCGGGCAGCCCTCAAAGAAGAGGGGTTCGGGGTCCTCACCGAGATCGACGTGAAGAGCACCATGAAGCAGAAGCTGGACGTCGACTTTCGCCCCTACAGGATTCTGGGAGCCTGCAACCCGCCGCTGGCTCACCGCGCGCTCAGCGAGGAGCTGGACATCGGCCTGCTCCTGCCGTGCAACGTGGTGGTCTACGCCGGGGACGATCCCGGCGAGACGGTGGTGGCGATCCTGGATCCGCTGCTACAGCTCTCCATCTCCGGGCGAGACGACATCGAGCCGCTGGCCCACGACGTACGCGCGAGAATGGAGCGGGTTCTCGACGCCCTGTGACCGGACGCGACCCGCCCGGGCGGTCGGCTCAGCCGCCCACGGAGGATTCCCGCTCCGCGCCGGGCACGATGGCGGCGTCCAGACCCGCGGCGCGCACGCGGTCGTAGAGCTCCTTCGCCGCCGCGGCGTCGGGGAAGCGCCCGAGCCTGACCCGGATCAGCCCGGAACCCGGCACCTTCGCCAGGCGGGGCTCGAACCCCGCCGCCCGGGCCTGCTCGGCCAGGGCCCCGGCCCTCGCCTGCTGCGAAAAAGCGCCGAGCTGGACGGTGTAGTCACCGCGGGCCGACGCATCCTCGGGCTCGGGCTCCGGCTCGGGCTCGCGCGCGCTGGTGCGGGGCGGCGCGGCGGCGGCCGCGGGGTGGGCTTCGAGCCAACGCTGGGCTTCGGCCCGGAGCGGGCTTCCCGGATAGTCCCGTTCCAGAACGCGGTAGTGGCGGGCCGCGCGCACCGAGTCCCCGGACAGGTCGGCGGCCATGGCCAGCCGTTGGAGCGCCCGGGCCGTGAAGGGCCCGCCCGGGAATTCCACCACCAGGCGGGTGTAGTCCAGCGCCGCCTGGCCGGGATCCAGCGTGAGGACGCCGCGCAGCCAGATGCCTCGCTGGAGCTGGTCGCGGGACGCCCGGGCCGACTCACCGTCCCACCAGGAGAGGAGCTCGGCGCGGGCGTCCTGGACACGGCCCTGAGCCACCAGCGTCTCCACGTGCTCCAGGGACTGGGCGCGTACGGTCGCGGGCGTCAGGAGGGCCAGGATCGCCAGGATCAGGCAGGCCCGCAGGACACGGGTCACGCCGCGGCTCCGGCCCGGGCCATCAGCCCCAGCAGCCACTCCTCCACGACGGCTTCGTCGGAGCCCCCGCTGGACTTGAGCAGACGGTCCGCCCTGCGCAGACCCGAGACGGCGGCCTCGATTTCGTCCGGCGGCCAACGGCGGGCCTGGGGCAGGATCTTGCGGCGCGCCAGCCAGCGGAGGTTCCCGGGCAGGGCTTCGGAGAGTGCCTCGGCCCCCAAGGTGCGGCCCACGCCCAGCCGGAGGAGCTGGCTGGTGAGCCCGATCACGAGCCCCACACCCGACTCCCCCTGCCCCAGGAGCACCGGAAGCGCCTCCATGGCCTCGACGAAGCGCCGCTCGCCGACCAGATCGAACCACTGCCAGCGGTCCTGCTTCGGCAGCCGGGTGCCCGCGGCCTCCACGTCGGCGCGCGTGATGGACCGACCCTCCTCGACGTAGTCCGCCAGCTTGTCGAGCTCCCGCGCCAGCACCCCCAGGTCGGTGCCCACGGCGGCACCGAGGGCCCGGGCCGCGTCCTCCTCCATCTCCACGCCCAGCACGCTACGCGCCCGCTCCATGAGCCAGATCGGCACCTCGTCGTCGGACACCGGTCCGAATTCCGCGGCGCGCGCGATCTTCTTGAGCTCCTTCCAGAACCTGGCCGAGGTGGTGGGTCCCGACACCAGGACCAGGGCGAGCCCCGGAGGAGGTGACTCGGCGGTGGCCAGCAGCAGATCCCGGAATCGGGACGACGACGACAACTGCTCCGTGTCCTTCACCTGAACGACCCGCCACTCCGCCATCATGGGCGGCGTGGCCAGGATCGACGCCAGGTGATCCACCTCCAGATCGCCGCCACGCAGGACGTCGAGGTTGAAGTCCTGGGTGGCCGGATCCAGATGCGCTTCGACGAGGGTGCGGGCGGCCTGATCCCGGCGGAACGCGTCCTCGCCGTGCAGGAAGAAGACACCACCGTGTCCGTGGCGCTCCAGGGCCCGCACGAAGGGATCCGTCACGCTTGGAGGGGTCGGCCTATTGGAGGCCGGTGCGGATCAGCATGCCACCCTGCCGGTAACGGCCGCGAACCGGGGCGTACTCGAAGAGGAGCGCGCTGGGCTGACGCCAGAGATCCTCGCCGCTGAGCTCCAGCGCGGCGGGCGAAGACGAGGGCAGCAGCGAGGGCAACTGCACGCGCAGCCCCAGGGGCCGGGGCGCGGGGCGTGTCACCACGATGGGCGAGAGCTGGACCTGGGGCTCGTCGAGCAGGGTCGGCGACCAGGCGGCCAGCATGAGCAGCGCCGCCACGCCCAGCAGGAAGGCCGCCGAGGTGGAGGACGACCTGGAGCGGGCCAACGCCCGCTCGTCGTCCACGTGGAAGAGGCGGTGCTGGAGGCGTTCCTCGAATGCTTCGCCCACCTCCAGATCCGTGGTGGCCCTCAGCAGCTCACGGCCCCTGAGGTACACTTCCTCGTACCGGCGACACCGAGCACACCCACGGCGATGCGCGCGCGCAGCCTCCATCACATCGGACTCGGCGATGCCGTCGATGTAATCGGAGAATCCCTCGATGAACTCCGAGCAGGTCATGCCGCTCCCACTCCGTCGGTCGGGTACGATGATCCAGAGAGTGGTACAGAGTTCCCCCCGGGGGGTTCCCGTCCGACACACGCGGGGCCCCGGACGCCGAACGCCCGGGGCCCCACCGACTTGGTCGCCGTCCCGGCCCAGGTCAGTCGATCATGGGGGCGATGATCTGCGCGAAGTTGTTCCTCGCCCGGTTCAAGCGGCTCTTCACGGTGCCCAGATTGACGCCGGTGATGTCCGAGATCTCCTCGTAGGTCTTGCCCTCCAGCTCCCGGAGCACGAACACGATCCTGTGGTGCTCCGGAAGCTGGGCCACCGCCTCTTCCACCTTCTCCTTCAGATGGCGCTTGCGGAAGAGATCGTCCGGCTTGTAGTGGGTGTCCTCCCACTCCAGCGGACGGTGGTCGGCGTCCCAGTTCTGCTTGATGGCCTGGAACAGCACCAGGGGATTCCTGGAGCGGTTGCGCAGCTCGTTCTTCGCCAGGTTGCTGGCGATGGTGTAGATCCAGGTGGAGAACTTCTTGGACTGATCGAAGCGCTCCAGGTGCCGGTACACGCGAACGAAGGTCTCCTGTACGAGATCCTGCGCCCGCTCCCGGTCGCCCACCGTGCGATACACGAAGTTGATCAGGCGGTTGTCGTAGCGCCGCACCAGCTCGCCGAAGGCGCGCTCATCGCCGTCGAGAAAGGCCTGCACCACCTCGCTGTCGTTGAGTTCCTGGAGGTGACTGCGGTGCTGCGACGCATCGCCCCGCCGTTGGGGGGTCTCCGCCCGTGCCCGTCGAATTGCCTTGGCACCCATGGTTTCACCTCTCCGTTGCTCTCGTCGGCCCGCCGGCGTCGGGCCCGTGGTCCTGCCTGCCGGCATCTCGTAGGGGATGCACCCTCCGTGCCAACCACCAAACGCACGGAACGCCGGGCATGTTCCCCGTCACTGTCCACTCTGAGGGACGCCCTGCGACGCCATCGGGACACGCCCCCGACGGCCCGGCGTCACCCTCCGCCGTCGACCGCCTCATCCACCAGGAAGCAAGCCGCGTAGAGAATCGTCGCCACGCTCTTGCAGTCCACGATGCGACCGTCCCGTACCATCTCCACAGCCTGCGAGAAGGGCATGCGCACCACCTCGACGAACTCGTCGGCGTCCAGGTTCGTCTCGCCCTCCTGCAGCTCCCAGCCGGCGTAGAGCCGGATCATCTCGTCGGTGAACCCCGGGGTCGTGAAGATCCGGGTCAAGGGCTCCAGCCGCCCTGCCCGCCGACCCGTCTCCTCCTCCAACTCGCGGTGGGCGCACGCGTCCCAACTCTCGTCGGGACCCAACGGGAGTCCCGCCGGCACCTCGTAGAGCTCACCCCCCGCCGCGTACCGGTACTGGCGCAGGAGGAGCACCTCGGGATCCGGATCCCGAGGACTGGTCACGAACGGCAGCACCGCCGACGCGCCGGGATGCCGGATCATCTCCAACTCACCCGTGGAACCGTCCGGAAAGCGCACGGTGTCCAGGCTCAGCTTGACGATCCTGCCCTCGAACACGGGACGGGATTCCAGAAGACCGGCCCCAGACGGTTCAATCATGAGACGACCGAGTTGAACGAAACGACACACGTGCCGTTCCTGAGGTGGGATACGGTGAGGGGCGAAGAGGGTTGCAGGACCCGTCACGCATCGTGGACGTGGACCGGACCGAGCTCCAGGGATTCCAGGGGCTCGCGCACCTGATCGGCGTCGCCCACGACGACGATGGTGAGCTCCGAAGGCCGCACGTGCCGGCGAAGGGCGGCGGTGGCGGCGGCGGGCGTGACGGCCCGGATCTCGTCGCGGTAGCGCGTCCAGGCGTCTTCCGGCAGCCGGTGCACGACCAGCTCGGCCACGCGCCCGGCGATCTGCTCGGTGGTCTCGAGACGCAGCGGGAAGACACCGGCCACGTAGTCGCGGGCCGCGTCCACCTCGGCTTCGGACGGGCCGTCGAGCACGTAGCGCTCCACCTCGCCCACGGCCTCGCGAACCGCGTCGGCGGTGACGCCGGTGTCCACGGCGGTGCGCACCGAGAAGGGGCCGGGGCCCCGCCGGAAGGCGAACCCGGAGCGGACGCCGTAGGTGAAGCCCCGGGTCTCACGCAGGTTCAGGTTGAGGCGACTGGTGAAGGTCCCGCCCAGGATGGCGTTGGCCACCACCAGTGCCGGATAGTCCGGCGTGGACCGCGACACGGCGGGATGTCCGATACGGAGCTCACTCTGGACCGAGCCGGGCCGATGGATGACGTGCACGGTACGTTCCCGGAACCGGGGCCTGCCGGCGACCCCGGGCTCGACCGGCGGGGCGCCCTCCCACCCGGCGAATACGCTCCGGGCCCACGCTTCGACCTCGCCGTGCTCCACGTCACCGGCCACCACCAGGCCGCCGCCCGACGGCCGGTAGTACGCCCGGGCGTAGTCCGCCAGCTCCGCGGCGGTACGGGGCGCGATCGAGGCCTCGGTGCCGCCCGAGGGCCGGCCGTACGGCTCGCCTTCGGCGTAGAAGAGCTCGGCGGCCTTGTCGCCGGCGAGGGCGGAGGGGTCCTTCGCCCGCTGACGGATGCGCGCCAGCGCCTGATCCCGGGCACGCTCCACTTCGCCCTCCGGGAACGCCGGCGCCAGCACCATCTCCGCCAGCAGGTCCAGACCTTCGGCGAAGTGGTCGGCGAGACAGGACAGGTAGGCGACGGTGGCGTCCCAGTTGGCGTGGACCGAGACGTCGGCCCCCACCGCCTCCAGGGCCTCGGCCAGGGCCGTGCCGCTGCGCTTGCGGGTGCCGCCTTCCAGGGCGTTGGCGGTGAGCACGGCGAGCCCGGCCCGGTCCGCCGACAGCGCCGCTTCGCCGGCGGGAAGCACCAGCGCCGCGGTCACCACGGGCAGGCGAGGCAACGACACCATCCGCACCGGCAGCCCGTTGTCCAGGGTGCGCAACTCGGCGGGGGGCACGTGGAAGGGCCGGAGCGCTCCGGGTGCCGGAGCCCGGGTGCGATCGAGTGCGGCGCTCACTGGTCCTCCTCCGGTACGTAGGTGACCACGGCCCGGTTGTCGGGCCCCAGGAAGTCGGCGGCGAAGCGGCGCACATCGGCAGTCTCCACCGCGCGGATCCGGGCCAGGGTCGAGTTCATTCGTTCCGGATCGTCGAAGAGCGTCGTGTACATGGACACCAGGTCGGCCCGGTGATCGAGATGCTCCATGCCCCGCACCTCCCGGGCCTCGGCCAGCGTGCGCGCCCGCTCCACCTCGTCGTCGCCCACCCCGGCGAGCGCCTCCAGCTCTTCGCCGGCGGCGGCCTCGAGCTCCGCCGGATCCCCGTCCGGGTAGCCGGTGAGCCACACGAGCAGCGTGGACCCGCCGGTGACCAGGGGAAACGCGAAGCAGGACACGTCGCGGGCGAGGCGCTTCTCCCGCACCAGGACCCGGTACAGGCGGGAGCCCCGTCCCTGGCCCAGGATCTGCGCCGCCAGGTCCGCCGCGTCGAAGCGGTCGTCGGTGAACGGCGGAATGCGCAGACCCACGAGCACCCGGGGCAGCGGCACGTCCCGCTCCAACACGGTCCGGCGGGTGTCGCCGAGCACGGCGGGCACCGAGGTGCGTCCGGGCACGGGCGGGGGCTCCTCGCCCCCGGGCAGCGTTCCGAACCAGCGCTCGGCCAGCTCGAAGACCCGTTCGGGCTCGGCGTCGCCGGCCACCGTGAGCACGGCGTTGTTGGGCGCGTAGTAGGTGCGGAAGAAGTCCGAGACGTCCTCCAGCGACGCCGCGTCCAGATCCTCCATGGAGCCGATGACCGTGTGGTGATACGGGTGATCCTCGGGCCAGGCCAGCTTCTGGAGGTGCTCGTCCCAGTCCCCGTAGGGCTGGTTGTCGTAGCGTTGGCGCTTCTCGTTCTTCACCACGTCACGCTGGTTGTCGAGCTTGTCCTGGGTCATGGCCTGCACCATGTAGCCCATGCGGTCCGACTCGAGCCACAGCGCCAGTTCCAGGTGATGCGAGGGCAGCGTCTCGAAATAGTTGGTGCGGTCGAACCAGGTGGTGGCGTTCAGAGACCCACCGGCCCGCTCCACCAGCTCGAAGTGCCCGTTCTTGGGAACGTGCTCCGAGCCCTGGAACATCATGTGCTCGAACAGGTGGGCGAAGCCCGTGCGACCCGGACGCTCGTTCCGCGAGCCGACGGCGTACCAGAGGTTCACCGCCACCACCGGAAGCGAGGGATCGGGCGCCGCCACGACCCGCAGCCCGTTGTCCAGCGTGCGGCGGTGCAGCGCGAAGCCCAGATCGTGGTGCTTGCGGCTCGATGTGCTCAACGTTCTCCTCGCGGTTTCGTCCGATGTCGTGGTGGGGCGCCTCTCCGGAGCCCGCTCAGGGCCGGGTGTACAGCCGCTCGCGGAAGGCCGAGGGAGCGAATTGGCTCTTCAGGAAGCGCGCGCAGGCATCGGCGCCCTCGGTGATGCGCTCCTCCACGCCTTCTGCCAGGAGCCGATCGGTGCCCTCGGCCACGAAGCGGCCCCGCTCCAGCATCTCCCACGCCTCGGTCTCGTGCTCCACGGCGCCCAGCGCCAGGGCCGCCAGAAGCTGGGCCTCGGTGTCCTCGTCGCGCAGCCGGGCACCGGCCTCCAGCTCCGCGGCGGCCTCTTCGGCCCGGCCGTCTTCCAGGAGGGCCAATCCCAGCACCACGCGGCTCCACCCGTCTTCGGGGTCGAGCTCGGCGGCACGGGCCAGCTCGGCGAGCCCGCGCCCCAGGTCGTCGTGCAGGATGTGGCCGACGCCGAGCTCGTACGCCACCACCGCGTCGTCGGGCTCCAGCTCCCGCGCGGCTTCCAGCTCCCTCAGCCCCTCCTGCACCATCCCCTCGCGCGTCAGATAGGCGCCGTACATCCAGCGGGCCAGGGCCACGTCGGGCCCGAGAAGCGCCGCGGCCCTCAGGGCGGTCTCGGCGTCGGGGTCGTCGAAGTTGGCCAGCGCCGTACCCGCAGTCGCCAGCAGAAAGGGATCCTCCGGATCGGCCGCCACGCACTGCTTGAAACGCTCGTAGGCGATGCCGTCGAGGCCCAGCTCACGCTCGGCGACCCCGAGCCAGCACAACACGAAGGGATCCCCGGGAAACGACTCCAGCCCCTCGCGCAGGACCGTGGCCATGCCGTCGAAGTCGCCGTCGTCACCCAGCCGGTGGGCCTCTTCGAGGAGGGCCTCCAGCCCGGCGGCATGGCGAGCGTCCATCCCGTTTCCGCTCGTATCGTCGCTCATGGACATCCCCCGCTACGCGCCGTACTTCACCAGCCGCCCCGCGTGCGCCAGGGCGAGGGGCATGAGGTGGGTGCCGTGGATGACACCCAGATCTCCCCCGCGGCACGCCGACTCACCGAACGTGGCCGCGGTGGGCCGCGCCCAGCCCGAGGCCACCAGGGTGGGCACGTGGTGCCAGGAGTGTTCGCGGTAGGTGGCGGGCGTCGAGTGGTCGCCGGTGACCATGAGCACGTCGGGCTCCAGCGCGGTGACGCGCGGCAGCAGCGCGTCCACCTCTTCGATGGCGGCCACCTTGCCCTGGAAATCCCCGTCGTGGCCGCGGGTGTCGGTATCCTTGAAGTGGAGGAAATAGAAGTCGTAGCCGCCCCAGTGCCCTTCCAGCAGCGCCGCGGTCTCCGCGTTGCTCGAAGGGACGCCGTCGACGGTCATGCCCACCATGCGCGCCACACCCCGGTACATGGGGTACTTGGCCATGGCCACGCCCTCGAGCCCGAAGCGGTCCAGGATGGAGGGGATGTGCTCGTAGCGGGCGAACCCCCGGGCGAGGAAGCCGTTCATGACCGGCTCGTCGGCCAGGATGTCCCGCACCTGAGCCAGGATGGCACGGACGACCTCGGCGGCGTGCTCCGAGCCCGGCTCGGTGGCGGCGCAGGGCAGATCGGGCACCCCCGTCTCCAGGGGATCGGTGTCGGTGAGGTCCGCGTCCAGTCCGTCGCCCCGGATGCGCAGCACGACGCGGTGCTCCTTCTCCGGCACCAACTCGACCTCGGTACCGGCCGGTGCCTCCAGCGCAGCGCGGATCTTCTCCACCACCCGGCGGGCCTCGTCGTCGGAGGGCCGCCCCGCCCGCCGGTCGGCCACGTGGCCCTCGTCGTCGAAGGTGGCCAGGTTCAGCCGCGCCGCGATGTCACCGGGCGCCAGCTCCAGCCCCACGCCCAGGGCGCTGAGCGCCCCCCGGCCGATGACCCAGCGGGTCGGATCGTAGCCGAACAGCGACAGATGGCCCGGCCCGCTCCCCGGGGTGATGCCCGGCGCCACGGGCTCCATCATGCCCAACGACGCACGTGACGCCAGCGCGTCCAGGTTGGGCGTGCGCGCCGTTTCCAACTCGGTGGCGCCGGTGTCGGGGTGCGGCAGGCCGCCCAGCCCGTCCATGACCAGCAACACGATGCGGCCACGGCCGGGGGAACGGTCGACCTGATCTTCGGGAAGGACCACGCTGCTCATGCTTCTGGCCTGTCCGAGGGGGGTGGAAGGGCCGGGACCCCGGGAATATGTCGGAAGCCGGCGTCGACCCCAAGGTGGGGGAGACCACGGAGCCGCCTTGCCCGGCGGTCGCCGTGCCGCCTACCATCGTCGTCGCATCCACCACCTCCATCCGCGGAGCCCCACATGATCCGCCGCGCATTCCTCGCCCTCACCGCGTCGTTGGCCCTGGCCGGCCCGGCGGCGGCCCAGGCCGGCACGCACTACGATGTGCTCCTCGCCGGCGGTCACGTCATGGACGGGACCGGCAATCCCTGGTTCCAGGCCGACGTGGGCATCCGTGACGGGCGCATCGTGGCGGTGGGACGTCTGGCGGGCGCCACGGCGGAGCGGACCATCGATGCGCACGGTCTGGTGGTGGCGCCGGGGTTCATCGACATGCACTCGCACGCCGACGACGGCAGCGCCCGCATCGGCGGCGCCACCATCCGCACCGACTCGCTGCGCCGCAAGGCCATGCCCAACATCGTGGCCCAGGGCGTAACCACGGTGGTGGTGAACCAGGACGGGCGCTCGCCCTGGCCCATCTCCGGGCAGCGGGACCTGCTGCGCGAGCAGGGCACCGGGGGCAACGTCATGCTCATGGTGGGACACGGAGAGGTGCGTCGTCAGGTCATGGGCGACGACTATCAGCGGCCGGCCACCGACGACGAGATCCGCCGGATGCAGGCGCTGGTGCGGCAGGGGCTGGAAGAGGGCGCGGTGGGCCTGAGCGCCGGGCTCGAGTACGTCCCCGGCCGCTGGAGCACCACCGACGAGGTGGCGGCGCTGGCCGAAGAGCTGGTCCCCTTCGACGGGGTCTACATCAGCCACGAGCGCAGCGAGGGCGCCGATCCCATGTGGTACTGGCCCAGCCAGGACGACCCCGGCGCCCCCACGCTCCTGGACGCGGTCATGGAGACCATCGAGATCGGTCGCCACTCCGGCGCGAAGGTGGTGGCCTCGCACATCAAGGCCAAGGGTGCCCACTACTGGGGCTCCAGCCACGCCGCCATCCAGCTCATCGAGTCGGCCCGCGCCGAGGGCGTGCGGGTGTGGGCGGACCAGTATCCCTACCCCACCAGCGGCACCGACGGCAACACGGTGCTGGTGCCCGACTGGGCGCTGCGCGATCCTGGCGACCGGCGGCGCGAGGACCGCCGCCCGCCCGCCGAGGTGCTGCGCGAGAAGCTGGCGGACCCGGTCACCGCCGCCGAGGTCCGCCAGGACATCACCCACGAGATCCGCCGCCGGGGCGGGGCCGGACGGGTGGTGGTCTTCGAGTATCCCGACACGTCGTTGGTGGGCCTGTCGCTGGCGGAGGTGGCCGAGCGCTGGGAGCTGGACCCGGTGGAGACCGCCATCCAGCTCCAGCTCCGGGGCGATCCCCAGCGCCCGGGTGGTGGCCGCATGCGGGGGTTCTCCATGTCCGAGGACGACGTGGAGGCCTACGCCGCCCGGCCCTGGGTGGCCACGGCGTCGGACGGCGGGCTCGCCCACCCCGACGACGGCGGCTCGGTACATCCGCGCTACTACGGCACCTTCCCGCGCAAGATCGCCTGGTACGCCCGGGATCGGGGCGTGCTGTCCGTGGAGAACGCCGTGCGCTCCATGACCTCGCTGCCCGCCCTGCTCATGGGACTCCGGGACCGGGGTCTGATCCGGGAGGGCTTCGTGGCCGACGTCACGGTCTTCGACCTGGACGAGCTGGAAGACCGCGCCACCTTCTTCGAGCCGCACCAGTATCCGGCGGGCATCCGCTACGTCATGGTGGGCGGCCAGTTCGTGGTGGACGAGGGCGAGCTCACCTGGGCGCTCCCCGGACAGGTCATCACCGCGGACCAGCGGGGCTCGGCCGAGGCGGGACCGGTCATGCAGGAAGCGCGGTAGCTTCCCGCGGTGGGGGCCGGCGACCTACGCCGTCCCCCCCTCTTCGCCCATGATCCCTTCCATGGCGGCCTCCAGCGCCCGACGCAGCTCGGCCGCGGTGGCACCCATGTGGAAGGCGGCCACCGCCACGGGCCGGAGCAGGCCCTCCAGCGCCTCCCGACGCTCCGAGCGCGAGGCATCGCTCCGGCCGGGCTCGGCCACCCGGGTACCCCGGGCGCCCTCGGTGACCACCACGCCCAGGCGCTCGAGCTCGGTGTAGGCCCGGGCCACCGTCCCGGGGGCGATGTCCAGCTCGTCGGCCAGGCGCCGCACCGGCGGCAGGCGCTCGCCGGGTGTCAGCGCGCCGGTGGCGACGCCCTCCCGCACGCGGGAGACGATCTGCTCGTAGATGGACTCGGACGAGGTGTCGTCGATGCGAACGCGGAAGCGGCCCCGTGGCGGCTCGGCGCCCGCGACCCCGCGCAGCTCGAGCGTCAGGCTGCGGGCAGCCTCCGGCGTCACACCGAGCGTCCGCAGCACGTTGGCCGCGATGCCCTTCTCTTCTCGCAGGAGTCCCAGGAGAATGTGCTCCGTGCCTACGTGTGCCTGATCGAGCTCCCGGGCGGCGGCCATGGCCAGCTCCAACACCTTCTTGGCCCGCGACGTGTAGGGAAGCTCGCCCAGGGCCGGGCCGGCTGAACCGCGCCGAACCGCGGCCGCGACCCGCTTGCGCACCTCCTCGGGGTCCACACCCAGCCGGTCCAGCACCTCGTTACCCACGCCGCCGGCATCCAGCAGCCCGAGCAGCATGTGCTCAGTTCCCACGTAGTCGTGCCGGAAGCGCACGGCCTCCTCTCTCGCCCGCGCCAGCGACAGCCGCACACGGTCCGTGAAGTTGTACTTCATCGAGCCCCCCTCAATCTTGTACCAGTCTTCTTGGAACATGACGATGCTGCGCTCTTGTGTCAACTACATTGATACAAAGAGACCCTCCGCGGTGCTCCGCAGCTTGCTCCGCTGACGCTCTCCCACCCACCTTGCGGGGTTCCCGCGTCGTGGCCCGCCACGCTCTCGTTGACGTTCGAACATCCCGCTGGAGGCCTTCGTGAACTGGTCCGAGATCCTCTCCGTCGCCGACCGGATCCTGCAGTACGAATTCCACATCGGGGGCCAGGCGGTAAGCGTCCTCGACCTGGTGATCTTCGTGGGCATCCTCATGCTCACCTGGATCGTGTCGAGGCTCATCCGCCGCGGGTTGCAGGGCGTCCTGGACCGGCGCGGGGTGGACGATCCCGGGACCGTGGCGGTGACGACCCGGATTCTCCACTACGCGATCATGGCGGTGGGGCTCCTGACAGGGCTCTCGCAGATCGGCATCAACCTCTCCGCCCTGTTCGCCGCCGGCGCCGTGTTCGCCGTGGGGATCGGCTTCGCGCTGCAGACGCTGTCGGAGAACTTCGTCTCCGGCGTCATCCTCCTCATCGAGCGCTCCATCAAGCCCGGTGACATCCTGGAGGTCAACGGCGAGGTCATCCGGGTGCAGCGCATGGGAATCCGCACCACCATCGGCCGCAACCGGGACGACGAGGAAATCATCATCCCCAACAGCACACTGGTGAGCACCGCGGTCACCAACTACACGCTCCAGGACTCGATCATCCGGATCCGGGCCGCGGTGGGCGTGGCCTACGGATCCGACATGAAGCAGGTCATGGACGTGCTCCGGGAGATGGCCGATGGACTGGAGTGGCGGCTGGGCACCTACGATCCCGTCGTGCTCCTCACCGACTTCGCCTCGTCGTCGGTGAACTTCGACGTGTCGGTCTGGATCGCGGACCCGTGGCGGGCGCCCCGGCGCCGCTCGGACCTCATGCACGGCGTCTGGAACGCCCTCGCCGATGCGGGCATCACCATCGCCTTCCCGCAGGTGGACGTGCATTTCGACCGTCCCTTCGAGGAGGCGCTCGACCGCCTTCCCAAAGCGTCCTGAGGAGCACCGGACATGGGCCCCAGCGACGTTCTCCGGGATCTGGAGCTCCTCCTCCGCTCGGGCCACGGGCTGGTGCAGCTCGAGGCGCGAGACGAGGCGCGCGCCGCCACCCTCCTGGAGCTGGTGGCGAACCGCCTGGAGATCCCCTTCCTCACCTGGACCCGCTCACGGGGATTGCTCCGGCGTGACATGCCCTCGCCGGTGTATGAGACCGAGCACCTGGAACAGGCGCTCACCCATGTCGTGCACGCCGACATCGATGCGCTCTACCACTTCCAGGGCGTCAGCGGAGAGGCGCTTCGTGGCGAGCTGATCGCGGCCCTGGTGCGAGACGCGGCCCGGGCCATGGAAGGCCGAGTGGGCGCCATGGTGATGACCGGTGGAGCCCTGGCGCTGCCGGAGTCACTCGAGGGTCTGAGCACCACCGTGCGACTCCCGGGCCCTTCGACCGACGAGCTCCGGGCGCTGCTGGGCCAGGTCGTGCGCGACGTCTCGCAGCGCCAGGACGTGAAGGTCAGCCTGTCCCGCGAGGAGACCGCACAGCTCCTCCGCCAGCTCTCGGGACTCACCCTCACCGAGGCCGGCAAGGTGCTGACGCGCTCCATCGTCGAGGACGGGTCGCTGGACGCCGGCGACATCGCCAACGCCGTCGAAGCGAAGCGGCGCATCGTCGAGCGTGACGGGCTGCTGGAGTACTACCCGGTGGAAGCCTCGCTGGCCGACGTGGCGGACCTGACGGGCTTCAAGGGCTGGCTCGCCGCGCGCACGGAGGTGGTGCGCCATCCCGCACGAGCGCGCGAGGCCGGCCTGCCCTTTCCGCGGGGCGTGCTCCTGCTGGGCGTGCCCGGCTGTGGCAAGAGCCTGTCGGCCAAGGCCGTGGCGGCCGAGTGGCAGATCCCCCTGCTGCGCCTCGATCCCGCGGCTCTCTACAACAAGTACATCGGCGAGAGCGAGCGGAACTTCAAGCGCGCCATGCACACCGCCGAAGCCATGGCCCCGGTGATCCTGTGGATCGACGAGCTGGAGAAGGCGTTCGCGGCCGGCGGCACCGAAGACGGCGGCGTGTCGCAGCGCATCCTGGGCACCTTTCTCTCGTGGCTCCAGGAGCGGAAGGGCGACGTCTTCGTGGTGGCCACCGCCAACGAGGTCCAACGGTTGCCCCCGGAGTTTCTCCGCAAGGGTCGCTTCGACGAGGTGTTCTTCGTGGACCTTCCGGACTCCGCCACCCGCAAGGAGATCTTCCGGATCCACCTGGCCGCCCGGGATCAGGACCCCTCGGCCTTTCCGCTGGCGGAGCTGGCCGCCGCCAGCGAGGGCTTCAGCGGCTCCGAGATCGAGCAGGTGGTGGTGTCGGCGCTGTACGATGCCTTCGCCGACCACGGCACGCTCTCCGGCTCGATGCTGGAGGCCGAGATCGCCCGCACGCGCCCCCTGTCCGTGACCATGGCGGAGCCCATCGACGCGCTCCGTCGGTGGGCCCAGGGGCGTACCGTCGGCGCCAACTGAGAGCATCGCTGCGACGACACCCTTGCGTTGCGCGCGTTTTCGGTTTTTATTCGCCCCTACCCACAACGTTCTCGCACGAGGAGGAGGATGAGGATGACGTCAGGAGCGGAGCTGCTCGCCGAGTTCGATCAGGAGATGGCCAACACGCGCAAGGCGCTGGAGCGGGTACCCGACGAAAAGCTGTCCTTCAAGCCCCACGAGAAGTCCTACAGCCTGCTGGAGCTGGCCTCCCACGTGGCCAACCTCCCGACCTGGACGTCGGTGACCCTGACCACCACCGAGCTTGACCTGGACGAGCCGTGGGACCGCCAATCCCCCGAGAGTCGCGAGGAGATCCTGGCGGCTTTCGATACGGCGGTGAAGGAGGCGCGGCCGATCCTGGAAGCCGCCAGCGGTGAGGACATGCAGGTGACGTGGACGCTGAAGAGCGGAGATCAGGTCTGGTTCAGCCTCCCTCGGGGCGCGGTGTTCCGGTCCTTCGTCATGAGCCACATGATCCACCATCGCGCGCAGCTCACCGTCTACCTGCGCCTGCTCGACGTGCCCGTGCCTGGCATGTACGGGCCCTCGGCGGACGAGGCGCAGTAACGAGCCGACCTCTCCTGGCGGGCCGCCGGCTCACACCGGCGGTCCGTCCACGGGCTCGATGAGCTCCGGCCCCTCGTTCGCCGGACGGTTCACCGTGGTCGCCACCGGCCACGCCTCCAACAGGTCCTCCGGCGCCGGCCGCAGCAGATCGCCCAACTCCTCGAGACCGGCGTCGGGCCGCAGCCACGACCGGCACGCCTCGTCGTCGGGGAGGATTACGGGCATGCGGTCGTGGAGCCTGGACATCCAGCGGCTCGGACGGGTCGTGAGAAGCGTGAAGGTCACCACGGGATCCCCGCCCTGGCGGGGCCGCCAGCGCTCCCACAGACCGGCGAAGGCGAAGGGTCGGCGATCGGGCTGGTGGATCCAGTACGGGATCTTCCGCGACCCCGAGGCGTCGTCCAGGCGGCGCCACTCGTAGAACCCGTCGGCGGGCACCAGACAGCGCCGCTCGGCGAAGGCGTCGCGAAAGGCGGGCTTCGAGGCCGCGGTCTCGCTGCGCGCGTTGATGAGGCGATTGCCGATGGAGAGGTCGTCGGCCCACGCGGGCACCAGCCCCCAGCGCATGAGCCCCAGTCGCCGCTCGTTCTCGTTGCCCAGGATCACCACCGGAGCGTCCTGGGTGGGCGCCAGATTGTACCGGGGCTCCCAGCGGTCGAAGGCCACGTGCGCCGGATCGAAGACCTCGATGAGCTCATCGGTGTCCGCGGCCAGGGTGTAGCGTCCGCACATCCTCACCGGCTCCCGTCGCCGCGGGGCTCGCTCACGCGCTGCCGCAGTACCACCAGCCAGTCACCGTCCTCTTCGTGGCGACGGTACCCCAGCAGATGGAGGATCTGGAGCGCGTACCACCGGGCCACCCGCCGGTTCACCACCAGAGCACCGGGCCGGGAGGGGTGCCGACGGATCCCCGGAAGCCAGTGCACGACGCGGGCGAGGCCCAGGCGCCGCATGGCCTGCGACACGTTCAGCCAGAACGGGCGGAACTCCCGGACCACGAAGAAGCCGTCGTCTCCCTGCACCTGGTACAGGGGCATGAGGATGCGACCCGACTCCGGTGCCCTGATGGGGCCGTCCTGGTCGTGGGCCAGGACCTCGCCCCGCTGAACGCGCTGGAAGTTGTGGTAGTCGGGCTGCATGCGGAATCCATCGCCGGGGCTCAGGGGATGCCGATAGCGCATCTCCAAGACCCTCGGCCCTTCCCTGCCCTCCCGCGCCAGCAGCTTGCGCGCGGGGGGCAGTTCCGGCACCGCGGCCTCCGGCAGGATGCCGGTGGCAGTGAGCATGATCCAGATCGCCGCTTCGGCTCGATCCACCGCCAGCGGCTCTTCGTGCTGACCCGCCTCGAACGCCAGCGAGATGCAGCCACGGCGACCGACGAAATCGTGGAGGGTACCCTCCACCAGCTCCTCGAGACCCAGCACGAGAGGCACCGGCAGCGTGAGCGCCAGGCTGCGATTCTCCAGGGTGTCCGCAGCGGTGGAGAAGGCGCCGCCCCCGCCGGACGTGGTGTGGAGGTCCAGGAGGTAGATGGGACCCTTGGCGCTCTCGAGCAGGGTGGTGATCCGGGTCAGGAGCTCCCGCTGCTCCCGGTCCTCGGGCACCTCGCCTCCAGGCACGCCGTCCCGGAGGCCCGCGACGATGTCCTCGGTCCAGGCGCGGTTCAGGTCGCGCCCCAGGTAGCGTCGGCCCACGGCCAGCGCCTGGCGGTTGCCGGTCAGGAGCACCACGCGCCCTCGAAGCCGGTCGCGTCGTGCCCGCAGCGACGCGGCCACGCGGACCGCGGCTTCCACGCCCGCGGGCTCGTTTCCGTGAAGCCCCCCCACCACCAGGAGCGTCGGTCCACCCCCCTCGCCCAGATCCGCCAGCGCGCGTTGCTCGGTTTCCAGCACCGCGACCCCTATTCCTCTTCCCTCAAACGCTCCTCCAGGAGCTCGTAGGCGATGGGCATGAAGTCACGTTCACTGACGATTCCCACCAGCCGTCCCTCCTTCACCACCGGCAGGCAGGACACCTTCTCCTCGCGCATGAGACGGATGGCGTCCAGGGTCGGGGTGTGGGGCTGCACGGTCACCGGATCACGCTCCATGATGGTCTTCACCGGCCGGTCCAGATAGGTGCCGGTGCCGGCCTGGGCGATGAGGCGCAGCACCGACCGGTACGAGACGATGCCCACCAGGCGGTGATCGTCGTCCTCGACCAGCACGTGCCGGATCTGCTTGCGGTCCATGAGGAAGGCCACCAGCTCCACGAGCTCGTCCTCGTGGACCGTGAAGAGGTAGGTGGTCATGTACTGCTCCACCCGCAGATAGTTCTGCTTCCATCCCCCCGCCTCGCGCAGGATCGCCGGGGGCCACTCGTGCACCGGCCGACCCTCCACCTGCAGGCGGACCGTGCTCGCGGTGACCGCCGCCAGGCGCTCGGCCAGCGTGCCCTGATCCTTCATGCGGTGGAGCGATTGCAGGATCCAGCGGGAACCGGTCTGTCCGGACTCCACCCGGGCCTGGATCACGCCCAGGTAGCGGTCGATGTCCTCGTCGACGATGCCGTAGCCCTCCAGCCCCCGGCGGGCCAGCGGCAGGAGCGTATCCAGGATGAGACGCGGGGCCGAGACCGTCTCCCCGCCCACCCAGTTCAGCGCGGCCTTGAGCCCGAGCTTCGCCGCGGCGATGAAATTGCCCTTGGCGTCGTCGAACTCCATGACCTCGCGAATGTCGCCGTATTCGTTCGCGGCGCCCACCACCGAGCCGATCCAGAAGGCGGCGTTGGCCACCTCGTCCAGCACCGTGGGCCCGGAGCCCAACGCCCGGCACTCGATGCGCAGGTGGGGATGCCCTTCGCTGATGCCGTAGCAGGGCCGGTTCCACCGGTAGACGGTGCTGTTGTGGAGCTGCAGCGCCTGCAGGCGAGGCACCTCTCCCCGGGCCAGGAGCTCCAGCGGATCCTCGTCCACGTGGCTCGCCAGCAGCACCCTGAAGCGCGCGATGTCCTCCTGGAAGAGCTCGACGACGGACTGGTCCACCCACTGGTCCCCGAAACGGACCCTGGGCGACAGCTCTCGCATGTGGAGGGTGGCGCTGCGGGTGTCCAGGGACTGCTGGAAGAGGGCGATGCGCGTCTCCGCCCACAGGCGCTTCCCGAAGAGGAGCGGCGAGTTGACGGCTGCGGCCAGCACCGGCGCCGTGACCGCCTGGGCCACGTTGTACAGCCCCGCGAATTCCTCCGCCGACACCTGCAGGTGGACCTGGCAACTGGTGTTGCACGCCTCCAGCATGACCGAATCGTGCTCCACGTGCAGCTCGTCGGTGCCCTCGATGCGGAGCCGGTACGCCGTGCCGCCCCTCATCCGGGTCAACGCCTCGTTGAGCGCGTAATACCGGGGCCGAGGCGTGATGTTGTCCAGCGTGAGGTCGGACTTGGACAGGGTCGGGAGGATGCCGGTGAGCACGACCTGTGAGCCCTCGGCCGCCGCGGCTTCCCGGGCGCGGGCCACCAGCTCGTTCATGTGCTGCTCGAGCCGCCGGAAGGCGTCGCCCTCGAGCATCATGGGCGGGAGGTTGACCTCGAGGTTGAAGCGGGCGAGCTCGGTGGTGAACGGGTCACCGAGGCGCTCGAGCACCTCCACCGCCGAGCGCGCGGGTCGCCAGCCCCGGTTGACCAGGAACATCTCCTGCTCGGCGCCGAAACGGCGCACGCCCGCCTCGATGCGGCCCTGCTCCAGCATCTGCTCCAGCGCCTGCAGGTCGCGCAGCAGCGCCCGGGTGAAGGCGCGTACGGCCTCCGGGTTGCGTTCGGGAACGAGGTCAACACCCATGCTCGGCGACCTGCTAGAGAAACGTGGCGATCTCGGCGAGAGACTTCTTCGTGATATCGGGCACGGTGGCGTCGTCCGCCGGATGCCCCACGACCAGGAGCAGGAAGGGCCGCTCGTGGTCCGGACGCTTCAGAATGCGGTTCAGGAAGCCCATGGGGGAGGGCGTGTGGGTGAGGGTGGCGAGGCCGGCCTCGTGGAGCGCGGTGACCAACAGCCCGGTGGCGATCCCCACCGACTCGGTCACGTAGTAGTTCTTGCGCCGCTCCCCACCGGGCAGGACCTCGTAGCTCTGCGCGAAGACGGCGATGAGCCATGGAGCCACGTCCAGGAAGGGCTTGTGCTCGTCGGTACCCAGGGGAGCCAGCGCCTCGAGCCAGTCGTCCGGCGCCCGCTCGCGGTAGAACGCGCGCTCCTCTTCTTCGGCGGCCTCGCGAATCCGCCGCTTGATCGCCGGATCGGCCACCGCCACGAAGTGCCAGGGCTGCCGGTTGGCACCGTTGGGTGCGGTGCCCGCCGCCTCCAGACAGGCCTCGATGACCTCGCGGGGCACCGGCCGGTCCGAGAAGTCCCGCACGGTGCGGCGACGACGGATCCCGGCCAGGAACGTCCGGGCCCGCGCCACCATCTCGTCATCGGACACGCGCGAGTAGCCCGACAGGGGGATGAAGCGGGGAGCCGAGGACATGGGATGGGGCCAGAGGAGACGGAAGCCGGGCTGTGGTCAGCGAATGGGCAGAATCGATGCCCCGGACTCGTCCGTCAAGGAACCTGCCGCGACGAGGGCGCCGCTCAGCCTCCTCGTACCAGCAGTCGATAGGCGTCCGGCGCGGAGCCCGCGCGGACCATGGCCGCCAACACTTCCTCGGGCGAGCGTCGCAGCGCTTCCATCAGGAAGCGCAGGTTCACCAAGGCCACGATCTCCGGGTCATCGAGCCGGATGCCCGGCCAGGCCGAGCTGGGCTGCTGGCGGTACTCGTCGTAGGCGTGGGCGAGGGGTCCCAGATCGGCGGCGCCGTCGAGCTCCACGTGGAGCATCCCGGCGTGCACGCCGTAGCGCGAGCCCAGATCCGCCCAGCTCTTGCCCGATCGCCGCAGAGCCGCCACCGCATCGGCGGAGACACCGCCGCGGCGGGCCACGAAGAGCACCACCGGCACCTCTTCCGGCGGCAGGTTCCAGTCGGACAGGATCTGCACCTCGCCCGCGGTCACCCCGAAATGCTCGCCCGCCGCCCGGTAGTAGGCGTCCAATCCTCCGGCCTGGGCCGAGGCCCGGAATGGCAGCAGGGCCAGAAATCCCAGGACCAGGACAGGCAATGGGTGGCGATGCATGGGGATCCTCCGTCCGAAGAGACGTCCGTACTCTCGGGAATCCGTTCCTACACCAACCGTGCCAAAGGGTCCCCTCGGGCCGCGATTCGCAGCCTACCCCGAAGCGGGGCCCCGGGCCAGGATGCGGCTCACCCTCTCCTCGGCCGCATCCAGGGGTGAGACGTCCCGCTCCCGAGCCTCCCGGAAGATCTCCGTGAGCACGTCGCCGATCCCTTCGAGGCGTCTGCGCAGCCCGGGACCGTCGGGCTCGCCCAGCGACATGCGGCCCAACGCGAGCGCTCCCCCGCCGTTGATGACGTAATCGGGCGCGTACAGGATGCCCCGCGCGCGCAGTGCCTCGGCGTCGGCGGGCCCACCGAGCTGATTGTTCGCCGAGCCCGCGACGATCCTGCAGCGGAGCGAAGGGATGGATCCTGCGTCGAGCACGCCCCCGACGGCACAGGGCGCCAGCACCTCGCAGGGCGTGCGCAAGGCCTCCGACGGCGATACGACGGTGCCGGCGAGCTCTGCCGCCACCGCCGCCGCCCGCGCCTCGTCCACATCGGCCACCAGAACCTCGGCGCCCTCGCGGGCCAGCAGCTCAGCCAGGCGTCGTCCCACGTCACCCACACCCTGGACGAGGATGCGGCGCCCCCGAACCACGGGATCCCGGAAGGCGTGGCCCAGCGCGGCCTTGATCCCGGCGAGCACGCCGAGCGCGGTATACGGCCCCGGATCGGGGGGAGCCGCGCCGGGACCCACCACCTGCCGGCTCACCGAAGCCAGAAAGGCCATGTCTTCGGGCGTGGTTCCCAGGTCCTCACCGGTTCCGAACGCACCCTGGAGCGTGTCCAGCAGCGCGCCGTAGCGGGCCAGCAACTGTCGACGCTCCTCCTGGCCCGCCAACGGGCGACTCAGCGCGATCACGGCCTTGCCGCCGCCGAACGGTAGGTCCAGCACGGCCCACTTGCGGGTCATGCCCTCGGCGAGCCGCATGGCGTCCAGCAGCCCGTCCTCCGGCCGCCCGTAAACCTTCATGCGCGTCCCGCCCACCGGCTGGCCCAGGGTGTCGTCGTGGAGCGCGACGAAGATCCAGGCCCCGGTGGGGGGATCGTGACGGATCACGACCCCCCGCCCCCGCCAACCCTGGAGGACCCCGGCGAACCCGGTGGTGGGCGTCACGCTTGGGCTCCGTCAGTTCCCCTCGACGATCTCCTGGTACGACTGGGGATTCCACTGCGGCCGCTGGTCCCGATCCGCCACGTCGAGGCCCAGATAGAACAGCAGCCGGCCGATGCGCGCGGCCTTTTCGCCGTCGATCTTGTCCACCTCGTCGCTGGGGCGGTGATAGTCCTCGTGCGTGCCGTTGAAGAAGAAGAGGATGGGCACGCCCTTGCGCGCGAAGTTGAAGTGGTCGGAACGGCGGTAGAAGTTCTGCTCCGGCCAGCGATCGTCGATGGCGGTCATTCCGATCTCGGGGTGCGCCGCGTTCACCCGCTCCAGCGTCTCACCCAGGTCCGAGTGCTCCTTGCCGATGGCCACGATGGTGTCGGGCCAGTTGCGCCCCACCATGTCGGCGTTCAGATCGGCGGCCACGCTGTCCAGGGGCACGGTGGGGTGCTCGGCGAAGTAGCTGCTGCCCCACAGCCCCTTCTCCTCGCCGCTCACCAGCAGGAACACCATGGAGCGACGGGGCGCCCGCGGGAGCGAGGCCATGGCTTCGGCGATCTCCATGACGGTGGCCGTTCCCGAGGCATCGTCGTCGGCGCCGTTGTAGATGGAGTCTCCGGACTCGTCGGGGCGTCCCACGCCCACGTGGTCCATGTGCGCGCTGTAGATCACGTATTCCCCGCTGAGCGTAGGATCGCTGCCCGGGAGAATGGCCACGACGTTGGGGGCGCTGGTGTCGTCCAGCACCTGGACGGCGAGGCTCGCCGAGGCCTGGACATCGGTCTCGTGCAGGGCCAGCGGCTGGTCCGCGGCACCCATCAGGGCATCGACGTCGAGCCCGGCGGCGGCCAGGACCCGACGGGCGGCGGGCTCGCGCACGCTCAGGATGACCGCGCCGCCGCCGTCGCTGGGACGGATCGTACGTGAGCGGGTCGCGCGATCCGCCATGGACTGCCAGGCCTGGTCGTCACGCGTGTCCAGGGTCCAGATGGCCGTGACGCCCGTGTCCGTGAACTGCCCGGCGCCTCCACGGCGCCCGCCTCCGTCGGGCGTGCCCAGAACCAGGACCTGCTTGCCTTCCAGGCCCTGCGTCAGGGAATCGGGAACGGGCCCGGTGCCGGTGAGGACCACCAGCGGCCCCTGCACGTCCACCGCGCTGGCGCTGCCCAGGGGGAGGACCTCGGTCCCGACGGCGAGCGCGCCGTCGCCGATGCGCGCCGAAGAGCCCTCGGGATCGAACGCCACCGTCTGGACCGGATAGCGCTGGATGTACTCCTGGCCCGCTCCGGGCTGGAGTCCCCAGTCCCGGAACTGCTCGGCGATCCAGGCCGCCACCTCGTCCAACTCGGGACTGGGCGTGTTGCGACCACGCATGGAGTCGGCGGCGAGCACGCCGATGCGGCCCTTGAGCTCGTCTCCGGTGATGGTGGCAGCGGCGGTGGAGGCGTCCGCCTCCGGCACGGGGGGCACGGGTTGGGGAGCGTCGGGACCGCAGGCGGTCAGGAGCACGCCGGCACAGAGGACGCCGGCCGAGATCTTGGTGTGCATCGTGGTGCGGGGGTTCGGGGTGCGGAGGGTACGACGCAGCAAGGTACTGCCTCACCGGCCATCGCGCCCGCCTCCACCCCCGCCCTCGGGTCGCGGGGGGATCAGTCCACGGACAACGCCCGTACCGGATCCACGCCGCTGGCGCGTCGCGCAGGCAACCAGCTCGCCAGGAAGCTCACCCCCGCCAGGACCGCCATCACCAGAGCGAACACCGCCGGATCCCGGGGATCGACACCGACGGCCAGCGTGCGGAGGGCACCCACCGCCGGCACAGCCAGGGCCAGGCCCAGCACCAGCCCCAGGATCACGCGGCGTGCACCCTGCCCCACCACCATGCGCAGGACGCTGCCGCGATCCGCGCCCATGGCCATGCGTACGCCGATCTCGTGCGTCCGCCGCCCCACGGCGTATGCGGTCACACCCCAGATACCCACCGCACCCAGAACCAGCGACAGCACGCCGAAGGCGCCCATGAGCTCGGCGATGATCCGGAATCCCCCGACACGCTCCACGATCCAGTCGTCCAGGGTGCGCACGTCGGAGACCGGGATGTCGCGGTCCACCGCCCACACCGCCTCCTGAAGCGAGGGAATCACCGCGGCCGCATCGGTGGCTGCCTTCACCACCACCGTCCGCACGCGCACGCCGCTCCCCCTCATGGGCCGGTAGAGGGAGGGCTCGAACGGCCGGTCCACGCCGCGCTCCACGTGGTCCTGCACCACGCCTACCACGGACACGCTGGAGCCGTCGGAGAGCACCAGGCTGGCGCCCACGGGATCGCGCACGGGCAGGTAACGACGCTGGAAGGCCTCGTTCACCACCACCGCCGCGTCGTCCGCGGCATCGCTGCTCTCGAGCCCACGACCGGAGCGCACCTCCAGGCCCATGGTGCGGAAGTACGTGTCCGACACGTAACTCAGGCGAGCGGGAAGCTCCTCTTCGGCCTGGCGGTCTCCGCCGCCGGGCACCTGCACCGTGGTCGCCCAGTTGGAGCCCTGCAGCGGCGCCGACTGGATCTCGCCCGCGGCGGTCACGCCGGGCAACGCCTCCAGGCGGGCGTCGAGGTCCCGGTAGAGGGCGTCGAGCTCCTCGCTGGATTCGTAGCGCGATTGCGGCGGGGTCACGCGCATGTACACCACGCCGTCGGGTGCCCACCCGAAGTCCTGGCTCTGCATGCCCACGATGCTACGAGCCATCACGATCCCCGCCACCAGCAGCACCGCCGCCAGGGCGGTCTGTACCACGACCAGCGTCCCGCCGGCGCGTCCTCCGCCGGCGACGCGCCGGCCCTGGCGCAGGTCGCCAGCGGGTTGGGCGGTGCGGAGGGCCGGCACCAGTCCGAAGGCCAGAGCGGATCCCAGCGTCACCGTGAGCGCGAAGGCGAGCACGCGCCAGTCCATCTCGAAGCTGAGGCTCGGGGGGAGATTGGCGGGCAGTCCGGCCACGATGTAGCGCCGTCCCCACTCCGCCAGAGCCATCCCCGAGATGCCACCGACGAGCGACAGCACGGCGCTCTCGGTGAGCATCTGACGCACGAGTCGCCCCCGTCCGGCACCCAGCGCCGTGCGCACCGCCATCTCGCCCTGCCGGCTGTCGGCCCGGGCAAGCAGGAGATTGGCCACGTTCACGCATGCCATCAGGAGCAGGAAGCCCACGGCCGCGCTGAGGACCAGGCTGGCCTGCTTCGCCACCGGGCCCAGGATCTCGTCGCGCAACGGGATGACCGAGGCCACCCACCCGTCGTTGGTGTCCGGGTGCTCCGCCTGCAGGGCCCGGGCCACCTCGTTCACGGCGCGGCGGGCGGCGCCCAGGTCCACGCCGTCCCGCAGACGCGCCACGGCCTCCATGTTGTGATCACTACGGGATGCCGTGCTGGGATCCTCGGTCAGCGGCGCCAGCACGTCCATGGGAGAGTCCATGAACCTGAAATCCCTGGGCAGGATGCCCACCACCGTGCGCGGCTGCTCGTTCAGCACGATCTCGGACCCCAGCACGTCGGGATCGCCGCCGAAGCGGCGCTGCCAGAATCCATCGGTCAGGATCACCACGGACGGTGCGTCGGGCCCGGCGTCGGACTCGACGAAATCGCGCCCCAGCGCGGGCCGCACCCCGAGAATGCCGAGGAATCCCGGCGTCGTCACCACGCCGGCGAGCTGTTCCGGGTGGTCGCCCCCGGTGAGCACCGGCCGGGTGGAGCCGTACACGGCCAGGTCCTGGAAGACACCGGCCCGGGCCCGCCAGTCCCAGGCGTCGGCCAGATTCACGTCCGTGTGGCTCCAACCGCGCTCCGGCTGCTCCGCCCAGACCTGGACGAGCCGATCGGCGTCGGCGTAGGGCAGCGGGCGAAAGAGCAGCCCGTTCACAATGCTGAAGATCGCCGTGTTGGCCCCGATCCCCAGCGCGAGCGTCCCGGCCGCCGCGACGGTGAGCACCGGCCTGCGAGCCAACGCCCGCAGCGCGTATCGAAGATCGCTCAGAACGCTGCGCATCCCCTCGCCTCCCCTTTGGTTCGAATTGCCGTCCCACGCGTCCCTCAGTCCACGTTCCCGCAGGCCCGAGCGTGCGGCATCCCACGACGCCCGCAGCCACACCCTGGCGACCGCCCAGGCACCCCGCTGCCGGGCTGCGCCCAGATGCCCGACGAAGGTGTCCTCCATCTCGGCCCCGAATCGCCGGCGAAACGCTGGCGGAAAGAGCCTCAGCAGGAGGGCGCGATACGGCCACGGAGCCCGTCTCACGCCGGCTCCATCCCTGCGGACCGATTGCGGGCGCGGGCGACCTGGGCCCATTCCGCCAACCGCTCCGCCTCTGCGGCCAGGGCCTCACGGCCCCTCGGCGTGATGGCGTAGAAGCGGCGCTTGCCACCCTCGGACGGCGCGTTGTCGGGGGCTTCGGTCTCACCGATCAACCCGCTCTCGGCAAGGTCGCGCAGGGAGCCGTACAGCGTGCCCGGCCACAGGTGCATCTCCCCGTCGGTGCGCTCCAGCACCTCTTCCATGATGGCCGTGCCGTGCAGCGCCTCTCCGGCCAGGGCCAGGAGGATCTGGAACCAGTGGGGCTTGAGTCCCTGATCGAGGGTGTCCGCCATGAGCGACCTCTACGAAATACGGTTGAATATATATACCGACGAGTATACATGCCGACGGGTTTCAGGACCAACCCGGAGATCGATTTGCGAGGACTCGGGGCGGTGGCGCTCCGGTCATGCCGGAGTCGGAACGCTCAGTGACGGCCGCTGCCGACGCGGAAGTCCACCAACCGGAAGGCGCGGGGCTCCACCGAAAAGGTGACCGGCTGCGACGACACGCCCTCCACGTGTGCCGCGACGGAATGCTCGACGCCGGCGGGCACCCCGCAGAAGCGGTACCGTCCCCGCGCGTCGGTGGTGGCGCGCGCGGGTGCCTCCCTACCACCGATATTGATCAGGAGCTCCACTTCGACGCCGTCCAGCGGCTCGCCCTGGGCGTCGAACACACGACCGGACAGCGTGCCGGTGCGCGAGGTGGGCCTCACGCCCGAGCACACCCGGCGCCACACGTCCACCCGCGGTGGCGAGAAGACGCGTAGGGAGTCGGACTCGAGGGGGACCCGGGCGTCCTCCGCCGCCGGGTAGGCGCCCAGGGTGTCCAGCAACGCGTGCGTGAAGGTCACCAGATAGGCACCGGGGTAGAGCCCCTCGAAGGCGAAGGAGCCGTCGGCGGCGCTGGTGGTCACGCGCGGCGTGCCGGACAGATGCACCACCGCCCCTGCCAGGGGCTCCCCCGAATCGCCGTCGACGACCCGCCCCTCCAGGCGCCCACCGCCGGGACGGGTCAGCGGCTCACCCGCATCGGAGTAGGCCTGGATGACCTCGCCTCCCTCCTCGCGGATCCCCGTCACCTCGGCGTGGTGGAAGAGCCCGAAGATGCGGCTGCGACGTTCCATGAGCGGCATAGAGATGAGCCAGCGTCGCACCACCCACGCCCCGTTGGGGAGAAGCTCGAAATCCGCGCGTCCCCGAGCGACCTCCTCGGCCTCTTCCGGGTCGAGGTTCACGTAGTGGTACTCCAGCGAGCGCAGTTCTCCCGACGCCGCGTGGAGCCAGAGCGTCCCCGTCACGTCTGGAAGCGACGCCCCGGACACGGGCTGGAACGCCAGCCCCACCCAGGGCCCGTCCGGCCCCTGGCGGCCCACCACCCCGAAGCAGTGGCCGTCGAGGAACACATCGGACAGCGCCACCTCGGGGTCCGGCATGTAGTAGACGAAGCCGTCTCCCTCGGGCTGGACGAAACCGACCCGGGACAGGGAATCGGCGGGCAGACTGCGGAAGGGCCTGTCGAGATCGCCCTGGCGCAGGCGCTCCTCGTACACGCTGGTGCGCTCAGGGTCGAGCCAGCGCTCGTAGCGGGCGGCTTCCAGGCGAAGGAGGCCCTCCCGGTGGATGAGCGCCGTGACCTCCAGCGCCTTGCGCGCCTGAACCCAGAGGCGGGCGGTCTCTTCGCCGCGCCTGGGATCCACCTGACAGCGTCCCTCACCGGTGGCCACGAGAGGATCCAGCGCCACGGCCTCCACGCGCAGGTCCACGTCCAGCGGACCACGGGCCGCCGCCCGCGCACCCATGGGCTCCGACACCCAGGTGGCGTAGCCGATGCGAATCACCCGAAGGCGGACCTGTTCGCCGATGGGCAGTCGAATGGCGTAGCGTCCATCGACACGGGAGAGCACGGCGGTGACGCGCGAGGAGTCAGCCCGTATCAACTCCACCAGGGCGCCCTGGACCGGCGTGCCGGCACCCTCCTCGACCACCCGCCCGCTGAGGATCTGGGCCGGGAGCGGCGCCGCCCACAGACAGCACAGGATCACCGACGCGGCGACTCGCCACGCCCCGCCCTTCCCTGGCACCGCGACCCGGACGTACGTGCCCATACCGCAGAATAGGGTGCAGGAGGTGTGCGGCCAAGGCCGCCGGCCGAACTCCGATCAGCCCCCGGCCGGCTCCCGGGTGACGGGATACTCTCCGCCGTCCAGCCACCGGTCCAGGAGGGCCCAATCCACCAGACCGTCGTCGGCCCGCGGCTCCAGGAGGTAGAAGGCCAGCCGGCCCAGGGGCTGCGAGGCGTCCACCACCGTGGTGCCCGCCGGGAGGGTGCGTTCCTCCGACACCCACTCGCCGAACAGCTCCCGCTCGTTGTGTCCCTGGAAGGCGCGCTCCGAAACGGCGGTGGAATCGATGCGGAACACCTGAAGCGTCAGGGTCCGGGGGGATTCCAGGCGGGTGGTGGCGATGCCATGGGCCTCGAGCCGATCCAGCGCGGGCGTCAGCTCTTCAGGCACGAAGTAGCGCGCGGGCACGGTCTCGCTGTCCGTGGCGGCGAAGGTCCCGTACTCCCGCATGGGCGTGGGCGTCTCCACGTCCAACCGGTTCAGGATCACCTCGCCGGACCACGGGTTCTTCAGGCGCTCCACCTCGCCCATGAGGATGGTGCTCATGGTGTCGGCGGCCTCGAAGGTGGCGCGGGTCGGCAGCACCTGCCCCACGACGGAGCGGTCGGCGGCGGTCTCGACCTGGCGGATGCGGTCTGCATCGTCGCGGGCCCAGTCCAGGATCTCCTCGACGAACCGGTAGGTGACGCGCACCCGCTCCTCGAAGGTCAGGTAGGCGTAGGCCTCGCTGAGGATCGCCACCCGGTTGCGCAGCCCGATGTAGTTGTTGTTGAAGCGGGGGCGGTGGTCGAAGGTGTACCAGCCCATCTCGCCGTTCGGCGTGGGTCGCGCATTACCGTAGTAGTAGAAGTTCCAGCCGTCCTTGTCGTGGATGCGCCGGGTCATGCGCGGCAGGGCCTCGTCACGCAGCAGGCCCACCAACGCCGCGTCGGTGCCGGGATGGAGCGGCGGCGAGTAGGTGATCTGGTACGCGTGGTACGAGCCGTTGGTGGTGTGCAGGTCCACGGATACCTGGGGATCGTAGGCCGTCATCATGGCCGCCAGCGACCTGGCCTCGGGCGAGTCCAGCTTCATGTGGTCGCGGTTGAGATCCAATCCCTGGGCGTTGGGACGCTGCCCCATGCCCGCCAGGGGCCCGTTCTGCCGCGGGCGATTGGTCAGCAGCACCCGCTCACCACCGTCGGCGTTGTAGAGGGGCGTGACCAGCAGCACCAGGTCGTCGGTCCAGTCGGTGGCCGTCCCGTTGGCCATGGCCCGCATGAGCATGAGGAGGGCTTCCTTGCCCGGGACTTCGCCCGAGTGGATGCCACCCTGCAGGTAGACCCGGAGCTTTCCCGTGGCTCGCACCGCCTCGGGTGATGCGTCCGGAGCGCCCACCACCAAGAGAGGAATGGCCCGACCCTCCATGGTGTATCCCATGGTCGTGAGGTGCATGCGGGAATCCGCGGCCGCCACGCGCTCCAGGAAGGCCATCACATCGTCGTAACGGCTGGTTTCGATGAAGTCGGTGGCCTCGGCCCGCGTGGGCAGCGTGTTGGCGTCGAGGCGGGTCTGTGCCGCCACGGGCGCAGCGATTGCGAGGGCGAGAGACAGGGCGGTCAGGCGCGAGACCATGAAGCGCTCCGGCAGGTGTTTGCGGTCGGGTCGCCGCATGATACGGACCCGCCCGGCCCGGGGCCAGGCGGGATGCGCCCGGTAGCCCACACGCACGACGGCCCGGGCGGTCGAGCCGCCCGGGCCGTCGGAGCCCGTCGCCCGCGGAGAGACCCCGCGGGACGTGGGGAGTCTCAGCTGGTCATGTCGAAGCCGGCCTCTTCGAGCTCGTGCGAGCGCTTGGCGTCGTCCTCGCTCACCACCTGGCCGTCGAACAGGTGCACCTGGCGCTCCGCCACGTGCGCGTAGCGCGGATCGTGCGTCACCATGCAGATGGTCGCGCCCTCGTCGTGCAGCTCCCGCAGCAGATCCATCACCGCGTTACCGTTCTTCGAGTCCAGGTTACCCGTCGGCTCGTCGGCCAGCAGGATCAGCGGCTTGCCCACGATGGCCCGCGCCACCGCCACCCGCTGCTGCTGACCACCCGACAGCTGGCTCGGGTAGTGCCCCATCCGGTGCGCCATCCCCACCCGCTCCAGCGCCGCCTGCACCCGCTCCTTCCGCTCCGAGCCCGGCATGCCCCGATACGTCAGCGGCAGCTCCACGTTCTCGTACACCGTCAGGTCACCGATCAGGTTGAACGCCTGGAAGATGAACCCGATGGCCTGGTTGCGGATCTTGGCCCGCTGGCCCGCGCTCAGATTCTCCACCGGCTCCCCGTCGAGCAGGTACTTGCCACCCGTCGGGCTGTCCAGGAGCCCCAGAATCGACAGCATGGTCGTCTTGCCGCACCCCGACGGGCCCGCGATGGACACGAACTCCCCGCTGGCGACGTCCAGGTTGATCCCCGACAGCGCGTGCGTCTCCACCTCTTCCGTGTAGAAGACCTTCGACAGGTCGCGCAGATGGATCAGGGGCTTCTCACTCATGGGGCTCTCCGTCCCGGGGTTCCAGTCGTCCGCAACACCTCGTCAATGATTGAGACGAAGTTCGCGGTCGAAAAGTTGCAGGTGGCCCTGCTCGCCGTCCAGAGCGTCGTTCCCGGGCCGGTCCATCGAGATGGGGTCGCGGGTGATGAGAATGCTCCCGCTGAAGGTCTCCAATTCCACGGTGGCGCCGCCGTTGCCCACCTGGAAGCGGGTCCGCTGGCCCCGGGGAAAGCGGGCCGGCGCACCGGGCACCGTGGCCCGCACGCTGCCGCGGATCGTGGCCACCGACACCTCGGCACCGGCACCCTCGGGGATGCGCATGGCCAGAGGGCCCCCGTGGGTCCCGAAGAGATAGCTCCCTCCGGGCTGCACCGTGCCGTCGTAGAGGATTCGACCCCCCACGGTACCGGCCTCCACCTTTCGGGAGCGCACGCCGTCGAAGACGACGTCCCCCCCAACGGACTCGGCGGCGATGTCGCCGCTCACGTTGATGATGCGTACCGTTCCGGCCACGGCCTCCACGTGCACCGAGGCTTCGGAGTCCTGGATGCGGATCTCGCCGTTGGTGGAGCTGGCCGAGACCATGCCCCGCCCGCCGACGATGAGCACGTCGCCCTGATTGGTCTCCGCCGACACCTCGCCCTGGGAGCCGCGCACCTCGATGCGCGTCCACATCCCTTCCAGATCCAGGTCCATGGACGCGGGCACGGTGATGACGTAGTCGACGATGGTCGCGGGCCCCATGCGGGCCTCGGCCTCCACGTCCAGGCGTTCTCCGTGACGATCGATGCTCACGTAGGTCCGCGACGAATGGTCCGCCTGGATGCGGATTTCGCTCCGGTCCCACGTGGACACGACGATGGAGCCTCCGGGCGCCTCGACGCTCAGCCTCGTCGCCCCCTGCACGGGGACGATGGTGTCGGTCTGGACAGCGAGGCTCAGGGCGACGGCTGCGCTGAGAAGGATGGACATTGAATCTCCTTGAACGTCAGGGTCCGAGCCGGCCCGACGGGGTCATGTGCGAGGAACGAGCTGGGCCGTAGCCCGGCTCAGAACACGGTACTTGGTGCGTTGCTGGGTCAGGAGCATGTCCTGGAGAAGCGTGCTGCCGGGATCGGAAGCCAGGGCCGCACGCGCATCGGCGATGGCCGCATCGATGGTGGCCAGGCTCTCCTCCAACGTCTGAACCGTCACCGGATCCAGGCGCCCGCGGCCGCGTGCCAGGAAGGCTTCCAGATCGGCGATGGCCTCGTCGTACGCGCCGGTCGCCGCCTGGCGCCCCCGAAGCGGCGCGGCGTCCGGAGCTGTCAGCACGGCCGCGGCCGGGCCTGGAGTCACCGGGCGGACGGCCTGCCAGGTGAGCGCCCCCGACACGAAGGCCAGTACGAGTCCCGCCGCCAGCGCCAGAGGCAGCGGCATCGACACCCTCCGCCGCCACAGGACCGCACCCTTCGCGGGCGCTCCCACGTCGCGGTCGTCACCGGGCAGGACCGCGGCCTGTCGTACCGGGGTCACCGGGAGCGCGACCACGTCGGGCCCGTCGGCGATTCGCTGGCGGATGCCGGGCCACAGGTCGTGACCCGGGCGGCCGACCCGTGGCAGCGCATCGAGTCCCGTGCGTACCTCGGCCAGTCTGGCGAGCCGCTCACGGCAGGGAGCGCAGGCCACGACATGGGCCTCCACGGTCGTCCGCTCGTCGCCGGAGAGCTCGTCGTCCAGGTAGTCGTGAAACGTCACGGTCTTCGGGTGTCGCATCATCGGTCCAACGCCTCCTGCACCAGGCTCCGGGCCCGGTGGATCTGTGCCTTCACCGTCCCCAGCGCCACGCCGGTGAGATCCGCGATCTCGCGGTAGCGATACCCCTGCACGTCGCGCAGCACGAGCATGGTGCGCGCCCCCTGCGGCAATCCCGCAATGGCGCGCTCCAGGTCGACGCGCGTGCCCGGCATGGCCCGGACCGCTTCGTGTCCGTATCGCTCGAGGTCCGGTGCCGTGTGCTCGCGGTTGCGGCGGCGGCCGGCGCTGCGGCGGGCCTGGAGCACGACGTTCACGGCGAGCCGGTGAAGCCAGGTGGAGAAGCGGCTGTCCCCGCGGAACTGGGCCAGATTCTGCCACGCCTTGACGAAGACATCCTGCGTGCGCTCCTCGGCCTCGCGCGGATCCGAGGTCATGCGCAGGCAGAGGGCGTAGATGCGGTCCACGTGCGCACGATACACCTCCTCGTAGGCGCGGTCGTCTCCCGCCCGGGCCCGCTCGAGAGCGGCGTCCACGGGGTCCACGGGTGACGCGTTCATGGCTGGGGAAGGCTCTGCAAGGGCTCCCATCGGCTCACTCTGAGGGCGTCCGGACTTCGACCCCTTGGATGCCGGGAGCCCACAGGAGGTTTGAACCGAGCCGGGGCCGGCGGCGAGCCGTGCCTATGGCCGGTCTTCGCGGCGATGAACGAAGCGCAGCCCCGACCAGTCCTCGTCGACGGCGCAGACCTTGTTGTCCACCAGGCCCGCGGCCAGTCCGTGGCTGCGAACCACGCCTCCGTCGAGATCCTTCCAGAGAGACGACGACTTCTTGGGCCAGCAGATCCAGAGACCTCCGGTCCAGGCGAGCAGCCTCTGTGCGTGGTCGAAGTGCGGGGCCAGACAGGCGGTCTCGGGCACCGCGCAC
Source organism: uncultured Gemmatimonadales bacterium (assembly GCA_963809895.1). Taxonomy (GTDB): domain Bacteria; phylum Gemmatimonadota; class Gemmatimonadetes; order Longimicrobiales; family Gaopeijiaceae; genus Gaopeijia. Next base: position 2,160,122 of record CAWELD010000003.1, read on the forward strand.
AGCACGACGTCGAAGGCGTCGTCCGTGCCCCGGAGCGGAGACCCGGGCTCCGCCGGATCCGCCACCACGGTGACGCCGGTGGGCAAAGGCGCGACGAGCTCGGCGAGGGAGCCCGGATCGAAGAGCACGGCGAGGCGGTGTCCCTCGCGGATCCCCAGCTTCTTCGGTAAGGGAGTTCCCGAATACCCGTGTGTCGTCATCCCGTACCTCGCGTGTGAGCGTCCCCTGTGGGCTGCTAGCTTATCGTCTCCCTTCCCGCATCGTCACCTCCAGCCGGACTCCCATGGACTGGATCGCCCGACCCGACGCCTGGATCGCCCTGGCCACGCTCACCGTGCTCGAGCTGGTGCTGGGGATCGACAACATCGTCTTCATCTCCATCCTCTCGGAGAAGGCCCGCACGGATCGGCGTGCCGTGGCGCGCAACGTGGGACTGGCCATGGCCATGCTCACGCGGGTAGCGCTGCTGTTCTCCATCGCCTGGGTGATGGGCCTCACGCGGACGATCCTGGAGGTGGGCGGGCGTGAGCTCTCGTGGCGCGACCTGATCCTCATCTTCGGCGGCGTCTTCCTGCTGACCAAGTCGACCCGTGAGATCCACGGCAGGCTCGAGGGCGAGGTGCACGGAGACCAGGTGGGAGCCGGTGCGGGCCTGGCGGGGGTGATCCTCCAGATCGCGCTTCTGGACATGATCTTCTCGCTGGACTCGGTAATCACCGCCGTAGGCATGGCCGACGACCTGGGCGTCATGGTGACCGCGGTAGTGGTGGCCACCGGATTCATGATGCTGGCGGCGGGACCGGTGAGCCGCTTCGTCATCGGACCATCCCACGGTGAGGATGCTGGCACTCAGCTTTCTCTTGCTCATCGGAATGACGCTGGTCGCCGAGGGTCTCGGGCAACACATCAGCAAGGGCTACATCTACTTCGCCATGGCTTTCTCGGTCTTCGTGGAGATGCTCAATCTGAGAGCGCATCGGGTGAGCGGACGGCCGGTCCGCCTGCGCGGCCCCACACTGGTCGAGGAGGAGTAGCACCGCCCCCCATGACACGAAACGGGCGCCGCCCCCGGAGGAGCGGCGCCCGCGGCGTCCGATACGGGTCAGGGATCACATGGCGCCGGTGACGCCAGCCTCCCCGTCGGCGGACACGTTGAAGTGCAGCCACATCCCGCTCACGGCGTGCCCCGGAATGAAGCAGACCATGGCGTACTGACCGGCAGTCGCAGCGGTGAAGGTCACCGTCTCGTCCTCACCGGGCAGCGTGGCATCGGTCATCGACGTGGGATCCGCCGTGATGGCACCATCGAAGACCGGGGTCGGCTCGATGCTGGCGGGCGGCGTGCTGAACCCGTTCACGATCCCCAGCGAGTGCGCCATGTTGGGATCGTTGTTGTGGAAATGGATCGTCACGTTGGCGCCCACCGGCACGGTGATGGTGACCTCGCCGTGCTGGTAGCCGTTGAAGTTCCAGTAGTTGCCCTTGTTGGTCTTCCCGGCGACGATCTCCAGCGTCACGTTCTGGCCGTCGGCCTGGAACCAGTCGGGCTGGGTCATCTCGCCGGACATGGCCTCCTGCTCGGCCGGCTGTTCGGCGGCGGCGGACTCTTCCATGGCGGGGGCGTTGTCTGCGGACTCGGAACCGCCGCATGCGGCGAGTCCCAGCAGCAGAGCCATGCCCAGAGGGGCGATGCGCTTCATAATGGTATCCTGTTCGGTGGCGTTGCGGTCTCGACAGGTTGGAAAGCCGTCTGATTTCGACGGAATCCTTACCCGGGCCTCTCCCGGATGTGCCGTAGCCTGGAAAATCTAAAGGCGGTCGAGGGCGAGGTACAGGCGCCCCCCCGCAGGGGAGCCGTCAGGACGAGTAGTACGCCGCGTTCTCGTCGATGTAGCCTTGTGAGAGATCGCAGCCCCACAGGCGTGCTGCGCCGCTCCCCAGACCCAGGTCCACACTGAGCTCCACCGGGTCATCGAGCAGGATCTGCCGGACCTCGGCTTCGTCGAAGGCGCGCCGCAAGCCGTCTCCGAATACTTCCACGCCACCGATGCGCGCCACCAGCCGGTCCACGTCCACCGTGCAGGTCACGCACTTGCCCACGGCCATGAGAATCCGGCCCACGTTGGGATCACCCCCGTGCACCATGGTCTTGATGAGCGGGGAGTTCACCAGCGATCGACCGATGAGCCGCGCCTGTTCTCCGTCCACCGCGCCGGCCACACGGACGCGGAGCAGACGCGTGGCGCCCTCGCCGTCCCGCGCCAGCACCTCGGTCATGGCAGTGCACAGCTCCAGCAGCGCCGACTCGAACCGGGCGGCATCGACGGCACCCGCCGTCCCGCTGGCCAGGATGGCGCAGGTGTCGGACGTGCTCGTGTCCGAGTCCACCGACAGGCAGTTGAAGGTCTGGTCCACGACGCGGCGGAGCATCTCGTCCAACGCCCGGGCATCCAGCGCCGCGTCGGTGAAGACGTAGGCCAGCATGGTGGCCATGTCCGGAGCGATCATCCCCGAGCCCTTGGCCACGATGGTCAGCACGACGTCGCCGTCGTCGCCCCGCACGGTCGTGGAGAGGGCCTTGGGATGGGTGTCGGTGGTCATGATCCCCCGAGCCCCCACCAGCGGATCGTCCTGGAGCCGCGCCGACAATCCCCCGAGCCCCGCCTCGATGCGCTCGATGGGAAGGGGCACCCCGATGACACCCGTGGAGCTCATGAGCACCAGCTCCGGGTCCACGCCGAGCTCCTGCGCCGCGGCCCTGCCCATCTGACGCGCCCGTTCCACGCCTTCCCGACCGGTGCCCACGTTGCTCACCCGGGAGTTCACGACCACCGCCTGCAGGCGGCCGGCGGCCAGGAGCTCTCGTCCCACCACGATGGGGGCGCCCGGGACCTGGTTTCGGGTGAAGACCGCTGCCGCCTGACACGGCGTGTCGGAGGCGAAAAGGGCGAGATCGTCACCGGTGGCTTTGATGCCACAATGCGTGGCGGCACACCGGAAGCCGGGAGGAAAGCGGGGCGTCTCGTGGAGGGGCATGGCGCCCAAATATGGATCGAGCCCTGCCGGACGCAATCGGCAGGGCTCGTCTCATCCACACGAAGCGGGTGACGCGGCTACTCGGACGAACTCCCGAGCGCGGCCGAATCGAGGTGGCCCGTGCCCGAATCCAGGGGAAGCGCTTCACGCGCCATGCGGCGAAGCGTGGAGGCGACCCTGCGGTCACCCTCTCCCTCGGCCCGGGTCGCGGCCCGGAGCAAGAACCGGATCCTGTCTTCCATGGTCATGGCTCCTCCTCGTCGTCCCAACCGGCGGAAGTCCCGCCGCCGATCACCCGTTCATGATTATCTACTGCCGGAACGCCCAAACTGTTTCACCACAACGTTCGACAGGACTCCCGGGCGATCGAAGGGCGGGATCGGCCATCCGGTGCGGCGACGCTTCCTCAGGCTTTGAAGAAGCGCTCCTTCACCACCTTGCCGTCGCGCCAGTGGCGGACCGCGACCTGATCGAAGGTCTGCTCGCCCCACTCCTCGTGGGTGATGTCGAAGTGCCAGGTGGACATGGTCACGCCGTCGCCCACCGCCCAGTCCGTCACCTTCAGGTTCCGGACCTCACTCACGTTGCTGAAGAACTCCTGTTCCCGTCGGCGATTCCGCTCCTTGCCGATGAAGGGCTCGTCGGAGCCCTCCTGCATCACCACGTCTTCGGCGTAGAAGTCGTCGAACGCCTCCAGGGCGTCACCGTCCATGATCGCTTGATTCAGATCCTTCTCCAGTTCCGCGAGCGTGCCTGTGGCAGTGCTCATGGGGTCTCCCGTGTCCTGAGGACGAAGTCGGCCTCACGGCCCGAAATCGTTCATGATGTACTACTTGTCTAGTCAAGCATTGTTCCGACGAAAAGGGCTCTTTGTCGGCACGGGGTCGCCTAATTCGCCCCCTGGTCCGCCTCGCGGAATCCCTCGCGCACACGGTCCAGAAGCCCGATCAGCGCGTCGAGATCGCCGCCGGAAAGGACGTTCTGCATCAGCCGGTCCCCGGCCTCGAACTCCTCGTCGAGGCGGGTGAGCAGCTCGAGCCCCTCGGAGGTGATGAAGCAGAACACCTGCCTGCGGTCCTCGACGCCACGCCGGCGGCCCACGAGGCTCTTGCGGATGAGACGATCCACGAGGCGGGTGACGCCGGGATGCCGCTCCACCATGCGCTCGCCGATGTCCAGGGTCGGGAGGCCGTCGGGCCCGGCGCCGCGCAGGATCCGGAGAACGTTGTACTGCTGGAGCGTGATCCCGTCCGGCGCCAGACGATGGGCGAAGTAGTGACGAATGTCGTCGGCGGTCTTGAGCAGCGCGACCATGGCCTCCTGGCCGCGGCTGAGAGGGACTCGCTGACGGATCTCCTCGGCCACGGAACGGGGTCGGCCTGACGCCATCGTAGGGCACCTGATGAGGTGGATTGGAAGCTGTGGGGCCGCGAGCAAGCTGCTCGTCCTCCCCCTGCGAGGCAAGCGAACGGCATACGATGTGCAGGCGCAGGACACGGGCCATTGGCTTGCGGATCGCGCCGCGAAGCCGTGAATTGCCATGGGGCCCCGTCGTATCGCGCGGCACAGGGATGAGCCCGGGCCCGAAGCCAACCCGGAGAACGCGCGTGTCCACCTCGGTTCGCAGCCCCCGCGTCCCCCTTCAGAAGGTGCTGGGGCTCTTCGACGTCTACGCAGTGGGGGCCGGAGCCACCCTGAGCTCCGGGTTCTTCCTGCTGCCGGGGCTCGCGGCCGCGGCGGCCGGTGCGGCCCTGCCCCTGGCCTACCTGTTGGCCGCGCTCCTGCTCTTTCCCGGATTCCTCAGCAAGACCGAGCTGGCCACCGCCATGCCCCGGGCCGGGGGTGTCTACTACTTCATCGATCGGGCCATGGGCCCGCTCATGGGGAGCATCGCAGGCTTCGGCACCTGGATCTCGCTGATGCTCAAGGCCGCCTTCGCCCTGGTCGGGGTCGGGGCGTATCTGGGTCTGGTCCTGCCCGAGCTCGAGATGGGGCCCGTGGCGGCCGGCTTTGCCGTGCTCTTCGGAGCCATCAACGCGCTGGGCGCCAAGAAGAGCAGCGCCTTCCAGGCGGGGCTCCTGGTGGCGCTCCTGGTGCTTCTGGCCTGGTTCATCGGCCTCGGACTGACGCAGGTGCGGGCCGAACAGTTCGCGCACCTGTTCGCGGCGGGTCCCGCGGGCCTGGTGGAGGCCACCGGCCTGGTGATCGTGAGCTTCATGGGCCTCACCAAGGTGGCCAGCATCGCCGAAGAAGTGCGCAACCCGGAGCGCAACATCCCGCTGGGGCTCTTCCTGGCCTTCGGCTCGGTGCTCCTCATCTACGTGGTCGGGACCGCCGTCATGGTGGGCGTCGTGGGCGTGGAGACGCTGGCCCGGAACGGGGGTGACCTGACGCCGGTGGCCACCGTGGCCCGCACCCTAGTGGGCCCCTGGGGTGGGATGCTCATGGTGGCGGCCGCGGTGCTCGCCTTCTCGTCGGTGGCCAACGCCGGCATCCTGTCGGCGTCACGCTACCCGCTGGCCATGAGCCGGGACAGCCTCCTGCCCGCACGGCTCGCGCGCATCAGTGGGCGAGGCACGCCGCACCTCTCCATCGCGCTCACCGTGGCAGTGATCCTCGCCCTGGTGCTCGTCCTGGATCCGACGAAGATCGCCAAGCTGGCCGGGGCGTTCATGCTGGTGACCTTCGGCCTCAACTGCCTGGCCGTCATCGTCATGCGCGAGAGCCGCATCCCGTCGTACGATCCGGGGTTCCGCTCGCCCTTCTATCCGTGGATCCAGATCGTGGGCATCGTCACTCCCGTGTGGATGATCATGGAGATGGGCTGGCTGGCGTCACTGTTCAGCGGGCTGCTCATCACCTTCGGCGCCATGTGGTACACCTACTACGCCCGGGCCCGCGTGAGCCGCGAAGGAGCCATCTACCACGTCTTCGAGCGGCTGGGCCGGCAGCGAGACGAGGGGCTGGACCGGGAGCTGCGGGGCATCCTCAAGGAGAAGGGGCTACGTTCGGCGGATCCCTTCGACGAGGTGATCGCCGACGCCCTGGTCATCGACCTGTCCGAGCGCGCTCGCTTCACCGAGGTGCTGCGGCGGGCATCGGTAGGGCTCGGAGCCCGTCTGGGTCTCGATGCAGAGACGCTGGAGGAGGGATTCCTGAAAGGCACGGCGGTGGGCATGACGCCGGTCTCGCACGGCGCCGCCCTGCCGCATGTGCGCATACCAGGGCTGGCGGAGCCGGCGCTGGCGCTGATCCGCGGCGCGGAGGGCATCGACCTGGACGTGGCCATGGACGGCCTGGGGCGGTCAGGCACGGAGCCGGTGCACGCCGTCTTCTGCCTGGTGAGCTCCGAGGAGCAGCCGGGGCGCCATCTGCGCATCCTGGCCCAGATCGCCGGACGCGTGGACGACGACGACTTCATGGACGCCTGGCTGGCCGCCACCCATCCCCAGGAGCTCAAGGAGGTGGTGCTCCGGGACGAGCGCATGCTGGCGCTCCGGCTCCTGCGGGGGACTCCTTCGTCGGGGCTCATCGGCCACGCCATGAGCGAGCTGGCCATGCCCGAAGGCACGCTGGTGGCGCTCATCCGGCGCTCGGGCGACTTCGTGGTGCCCCGGGGCGGCACGATCCTGTGCGAGGAGGACCGCCTGACCATCATCGGCCATCCCGACGGCGTGCAGGCGCTGCGCGTCCGCTTCGGAGTGGCCGCGGGCGGGGGGCCGGGCTCGGACTGAAGCCCTACGACCCTCCGTCCACCGGCAGCTCGGGAAAGCCCACGGGGGGGATGCGGTGGTGCGTGCCCTGCTCGTAGGCGAAGGCCAGCCGGAGGAGGAGCCCCTCGGCGTACGGGCGTGCCAGGATCTGGAGTCCCGCGGGCAGCGTGCCGTAGCTGAAGCCCATGGGCACCGTGATGGCGGGCATGCCGGTGGCCGGCGCCACGTCCTGGCTGTTGTCGCCCCGGTACTCCTGCCGCGCCCGGTCGAGGTGGGCCGGCGGGTTCAGCCAGGTGGGATAGACCAGGGCGTCGACACCGGCCGAGTCCATGGCCGCCACCAGATCGTTCAGGTACGCCTGTCGCCCCGGATTGTCGAAGTAGTCGGGACAGGGCGGGTCCCACTCGCCCGGGGGCACGTCGGCGGGATAGCGTGCGAAGGAGCGCAGGCCTCCCTCGACGTAGGGCGAGTACTGTCCGGTCTCGAGCACCTCGGCCACGTCGTGAATCGGGGCCTCGTCGCCCAGCGAGGCCAGATACTGCGCCATGTCGTAGCGGAAGCGCCGGCAGAACATGTTGGGCCGCTCCAGCTCCGCCGCCACGTCGAACTCGAAGGGGTCCACGACCTCGGCGCCGAGACGCTCCAGGTCCGCCACCGCGGCCTCGAAGACCCGCATCACCGCGGTGTCGGCGTCCTCGGCGCGGGTCCAGCGCCCGCAGCACGCCGATGCGGGCGCCCTCGCAATCCCCGGCGGATCCAGGAAGGCGGTGTAGTCCGCCTCACTGACGCCCGCGGCCGTGCTCGGTGTAGGGATCGGCGGGATCGTAGCCCGCCACCACGTCGAAGACCCGGGCCACGTCTTCCACGGTGCGTCCCATGGGCCCGGCCACGTCGCGGTCGAAGGACAGGGGGATGACGCCGTCGCGGCTGGTGAGTCCCAGGGTGGAACGGATGCCCACCAGCGCCAGGTGCGACGACGGACCCCGGATGGAGTTGCCCGTGTCGCTGCCCAGGCCGATGAGCCCGAAGCTGGCGGCGACGCCCGAGGCGGTCCCGCCGCTGGAGCCCGCCGGGACCCGGTCCAGCGCGTAGGCGTTGGCGGTGGTGTCGAAGGACGAGCTCACCGTCTGGCGCGGGCTGAAGGCCCACTCGGCCATGTTGGTCTTGGCGACGACGATGGCGCCGGCCTCGCGGATCCTGCGCACCATGAAGGCGTCGTCCGGCGGGACGTTGTCCCGGAGCGCGATGGAGCCGCCCGTGGTCACCATGTCGTGGGTGTCGAAGTTGTCCTTCACCAGCATGGGCACGCAGAAGAGGGGGCCCAGCGAGTCGCCGGCGGCCACCGCGGCGTCGATGCTGTCGGCCCGCTCCAGGGCCCGGGGATTCACCACGGTGATGGCGTTCACCGTGCTGTCGTCCTAGCGCGGCGATGCGGTCCAGGTGGGCCTGGACCACCATGCGGCAGGTGGTGCGCCCGCTCCGGATGGCGTCCTGCACCTGCGCGATGGTGGCTTCCACCACCGGGATGGGCTGCGGGCCCGGGCCGCAGGCCGCCAGCGCGAGGACGGCGGCCGCGCAGGCCGAGACGTGGAGGCGGCGGCTTCGAAGCATGCTGGATCTCCCGACGTGGGCTCGGTGGACGAGGCCAAGATCGGGGCCGGGGCCGGTATACGAAAGCTCCGCCGGCGGACCGGCGGAGCTTCGCGTGTCGTCATGCGCCCGACAGGATTCGAACCTGTGACCTTCGGCTCCGGAGGCCGACGCTCTATCCAGCTGAGCTACGGGCGCGTGGGGTGAGCCGTTTAATCTCGGGGATCGAGGCGACGGGTCAAGCCCGTACGTGAAGAGCGGCGCCCGCCGTGAGGGGCGGGCGCCGCGGTCGGCGTGCGAATAAGCCGAGTTCTGTCTCCGCCCGGAGGCGGAGGAGGATCATGTCTCTGGGACGCCCCTCGCGGGACGCCTCGTGCAGCCTACCCGGGACTCCATCGGAGCGGGCAGCTCCTCGTCCCCTACGCGGCCTTGCTCCGGGTGGGGTTTACCATGCGGCCCCTGTCACCAGCGGCCCGGTGCGCTCTTACCGCACCCTTTCACCCTTGCCTGTGCCGTCCCGAAGGGCGGCCATCGGCGGTCTGCTCTCTGTGGCACTTTCCGTCGCCTCGCGGCGCCCGGGCGTTACCCGGCACCCTGCCCTGCGGAGCTCGGACTTTCCTCCGGCACCCCGGGCGAGCCCGTGCACCGGCGATCCTCACTCGCACGCCGACCTGAAGAATACGGCGGGAGGGCGGGCGAGTTCCACGCCTACCCGTACAACGACCTCCCCTTCCACTCCCACCAGACGAACGTGATGAGCCCTCCGATCAGGACCGCCTTCCAGATGCCGCCCCATCCCGGGACGAGGCCGGCTGCCAGACCCAGCACGAGTGACACGATCACGGTGTACAGCAACCGCACCGGCCATGAGAATCGCTTCGCTGTGGTGGTCATCTCCCCTCACTCGACGAGGATGCCGGAGGTCTGCGAATCTACCATGCATTGGTTACGTCGCGCGACCCCTCGTCCCGTGGGTCCCAACGTGATATATCTGGCATCTGCCGGCGCACTCCGTTGCCGAAAACCCAGGATTCTTCCATGAACGTCCGCCGTCTCCATGCCTTCGCCCTCACGACGGTGCTGGCCTTCGCGGCCTCGCTGCCCGCAACCGCCTCGGCCCAGGACACCCGCGCCATCCGGCGCACCATCCCCATGACGGACATGATCCAGCGGGCCTTCGCAGCGGGCACGCGGGACTCCACGGGCGCGCCCGGGTCGCGCCTACTGGCAGACCCGAGTGGACTACTCCATCGACGCCGCGCCTCGACCCGTCCACGTCGGTCCTCAGCGGTACGGAGACGGTCACGGTCCACAACGGGAGCGATCAGGAGATGACGTCCATCGTCCTGCGCCTGGACCAGAACATCTTCCGAGCCGAGTCGCCCCGTGCAGCGCCCTCGGCCCCCGCCGAGATCACCGACGGCATGGTCCTGACACGGATGAGCGTGGACGGAGAGGCGGTGGACCTGGAGCCCGAGCCCGGCTCGATCCGCGGCCGCCGAGGCGCGCCGCCCGCCGTGTCCCGCCCCACGCTCGTGGGGGGCACGCAGACCGTCGGCCACCGTCCTCCTGCCGCAGCCGATCGCGCCTGGGGCGACGGCCACGCTCGAGGTGGCGTGGCACTTCAAGATGGCCGGCGGCGAAGGCGGGCGTGGACACCGCATGACCGCACGCTGGGCCGACTCGCTCTACCAGGCGACCCAGTGGTTCCCACGGGTGGCGACCTTCGACGACCTGAACGGCTGGGACACCGAGCCCTACCTCGGTCCTGCGGAGTTCTACCACGACTTCGGCCGCTTCGACGTGCGTCTGACGGTGCCCGGCGGATGGCTGGTCGGCGCCACGGGCGTGCTCCAGAATCCCGAAGAGGTGCTCACCGCCGACGGCGCGGGAGCGTCTCAGCCACGTCCTGGAGTCCGACGACGACCCGCACCATCGTGGCAGAGGACGAGGAGGGGCCCGGCAGGGCAACCGCAGCCGGGCGACCGTCTCACCTGGCATTTCGTGGCGGACACGGTGAACGACTTCGCCTGGGGAACGGCGAAGCACTTCGTGTGGGAAGCGACGCGCGCCACCATCCCCGGAAAGGGGCCGGTGCCCATCCACATGCTCTACCTGCCCGGACGGGCGCGCCTGTACGAGAACGCGGCGGCGAACGCCCGCCACGCGCTGGAGTTCTACTCGAGGCTCTACATCCCGTACGCCTTTCCCAAGCTGACGCTGCTGGACGGCCCCGACAGCGGGATGGAGTACCCCATGGTCATCATGTCCAACCAGGGAGCGGCGGATCACGAGGCCGCGCACTCGTGGTGGCCCATGACGGTGGCGAACGACGAGACCCGCTACGGGTGGATGGACGAGGGCTTCAACCAGTACATGAACATCCTCTCGGATGCCGATGCGGCGGGCGAGGCGCCGAACCTGGACGGACTCGGCCAGCGCTACGGGCAGATCAGCGGCAACGAGCTCGAGCCGCCCCTGATGTGGCAGGCCAACTACGCCGGCTCCATGTACTCCTTCCAGACCTACAGCAAGACGCCGCTCATGCTGTCGATGCTGGGCGGCATCGTGGGCGACAGCGGCGGTGTGGCGAGCGCAGAAGGAGTACGCCGAGGAATGGCGCTTCAAGCACCCCTCGCCGTGGGATTGGATGTTCTCGATGCAGCGCTCCCTCGGGCGCGACCTCGGGTGGTTCTGGTACTACTGGCTCTTCACCACCGAGTCCGTGGACGGCTCCATCCAGAACGTGTCGAGCTCCGGCGGGCGCACGACCGTGACGGTCCGCCAGGACGGCGCGATGCCCTCGCCGGTGGTGCTCCGGGTGCGCCTGATGCCGTCGGGTCCCGAGATCCGTCCACCAGCGAACGCCGTGCGCATCGACGAGCTCACCTACGACGTGACCTTCCCCGTGGACGTCTGGCTCGACGGCGACCGCACGTACGACGCGGTGCTCGACTTCGGCGGACGCGCCGCCGAGCAGGTCACCCTCGATCCCCGGGGGCGCTTCCCGGACCGCGATCCGGCGGACAACGTTTGGCCGAGGGGGTAGCGCGCGCCCTCACGGATTCCGATCCAGGCAGCCCGTGAAGTACGGGTTGTTCCGCTCCTGGAAGGGGACGGGCAGGTCGGTGTCGGGGCCGTAGGCGCCGCCCTTGTAGTAAGGGCCCGACGGGAAGACGTCGTCGGGCGCGCGGCCGTACTGGCGTACCAGCCGACGCAGATCGCCCAGGCGGTGCGACGACGCGACCAGGGTGAAGGCCCGCTCCCGGAAGAGCAGATCCACACGGGCCGGGTCGTCGCCGGGATCGGCCAGGGGCGGCAGATCGTAGCGCTCCCGTACCTCGTTCAGAAGGGACATCATGGTCGCCGCATCGCCGGCGTGGAGGGCGGCCTCGGCCTGGATGAGGCGGGCCTCGGCGCCCTCCGCCAGCGCGATGGGGGCATCGCGCGCCGGGTACTTGAGGAGGTCGTACTGGGGCGTGAAGAAGTCGAAGCCCAGGTCGCCGGAGGGATCCCGGGTCCATGGCACGCGGGGATCCTCGGCGCTGCGGTACGGCAGCCCGCGTCCGCCCTCGTCGTCCGCCAGCGACCAGCGCTCGTAGACCACGTTGAAGTCGTAGACCCCGTTCTCCTGACGCACCGTGTTGGTGGAGTAGTAGACGAGATAGCGGAAGTCCGTGGGCACGCCGGCCACGGCCGCCCCGGCTTCGGCCCAGCGTCCTCGATCCAGCAGCGCCCTCCCCTTGCCCAGGCGCGCAAGGTACTCGGCGCCCTCGTCTCCGGCGGTGGCCGCCAGCGCATCGTCGAAGCGGGCTTCGGCCCGCTGGAACGTCTCGTCGGTAGTGGTGGGGTGCCCGAACAGAACGGTGCCCCCCACCACGTCGGAATAGGGCACGCCGGAGCAGTAGTTCTCGCCGAACATGACGTAGGTGTAGCCCGCCAGCGCCCACATCTCGGCCACGCGAGGGTCGGTGTCGCCCTCGTGCGCCGCGGCCAGCGCCCCTGCGGCGCCCTCCAACGATTGCCGCGCCCGCTGGAGGTTGGAGAACACGGTGGTCCCCACCTCGTTGTCCTCGCGCACCCCCCGGCGGTCCACCTCGGCCCGGGCCAGGAAGGTGCCCGAGTGCACGAACTCGTCGGCCAGTAGCCCCGAAAGCAGGATCTGCCCCTCGGTGCTGCCGCCGTCGCCGGCCAGCGCCAGGGCGAAATCCCCCAGCGCCCCGGCCCGCAGCGTGGCCAGGCCCGAGGCCCCGGAGAGGTCGCCGGGCGTGACCACGTCGGGATCGGACACGTCCAGGAGGCCACCCAGGTCGCAGGCGGCCAGCGCCAGCGGCAGGGTGAGCGCGACGACGAGGCCTGCGGCGCGGCGCACGGCGCTCAGAACTCCACCCGCACCCGCAGCGACCACGTGCGCGTGGGAGGCTGCGTCATGAAGTCCCGGGACAGGAAGTTGGCCTGGCCGAACTGGTTCACCTCGGGATCCAGCCCCGTGTAGCCGGTGAAGGTGAGGAGGTTGCGGCCGGCCAGGGTGACGCTGGCGGCGTCGGCGCCGAGGCGGGCGGCCCACGAGCCCGGCAGCCGCGCGGTCGCGCTCAGCTCCCGGAGCTTCCAGAACGAGGCGTCTTCCATGAAGAGCGACTGGCTCTGGAAGCTCGAGGGCAGCACGGTCTGGGTGAGCGCCCGCGCCTGCTCCAGCAGCGGCGCCTCGGGATCGTTGAGCCCGCGGCAGATCCCGTTCTGGCAGCGGAACGCCTCGCCCTGGTTGCGCAGCCGGTAGCCGCCCCGGTACTCGGCCAACGCGTGCACCGACAGCCCCCAGGGGAGCGACAGCGCGCTGGTGACACTCAGGTCCCGGTCCGGAAGCGCGCTTCCCTGATAGGTCTCGGTCACCCCCACGGTGAGCTCCGAGGCCACGATGCGGCCGTCGCCGTCGGCGTCCCGGTAGGTGATGGGCTTGGCCCAGTATCCCCCCAGGGGATAGCCCTCCACGAACCACTGCGTCCCCTGCTTCAGCGGCGGCATGGGATCCCCGCCGGGCAGCGTGCCCAGCTTCAGGAGCTCGTTGTGGTTGGCCCAGGCCTGCACCCCGACCTGCCAGCGCAGCCAGGGGAGCTCGAGCACGCGAGCGTCGAGGCCCGCCTCCACGCCGCGGTTCAGCACCTCGCCCAGGTTCACGAAGCGGCTCGCGCCCGCACCCGCCGACGGGGGGATGGGCTGCCGGAGGAGGAGGTCCGTGGTGGTCTTGCGGTACCAGGTGAAGCGGAGCCCCAGGCGGTCGTCCAGGAAGCCGGCATCGAAGCCCACCTCCACCTCCGACGAGCGTTCGGGCCTCAAGTCGGCGTTGCCCAGCGAGCCGAAGGTGACGCCGGAGCGGTCCACGCCGTCGGCGGTCACGGCCACCGGCTGGTAGAAGCGGAGCGCGTCGGTGGGGCCGGGCTGGGCGCCGGAGCGGCCCCAGGCGGCCCGCAGCCGCAATGCCGACAGGGGATCCCAGCGCGGCATGAAGGGCGCCTCGCCGAGCACCCACGACACGCCCAGCTTCGGGTAGACGATGACGTCGAAGTCGGCGCCGAAGGCGCTGTTGTCGTCGGCCCGGAGCCCGGCGGTGACGAAGAGCCGGTCGTCCAGCGCCAGCTCCTCCTCGAGGTAGAGCCCCAGGGTGCGGCTCTCGCTGGTGGTCTCCGAGGCCTTGGTCACGCTGGCGGCCGCCACCGAATGCGCGCCGGTGGGGATGTCCTCGCCGTGGGCGTCGGCCCGGTTGAAGCGGTCCAGGTAGAACTGGCTGCCCACCGTGGTGCGGGTGGTGAGGCGCTGGGTGAGCGCGCGGCGCGCGCTGGCGGCCAGGTCCACCGTGTAGCCGTGGATGCGGGCCGTGTTCACGTCCCGGAGCCCCACCGGAAAGACGGGGCCGTAGAAGACCCGGTCCCGGGGCACGTCCTGGATGTCGGTGCGGGTGGCCACGTCCAGCCCCAGCGAGCCCCGGAGCTCCAGCCAGTCGAGGGGCCGGCCGTCGAGCTGCACGCCGGCGACGACGCGGTCCAGCTCCTGCGACACGGCCAGGGCGAACACGTCGGCCGGCGCGAACAGGCCGTAGCCGTGGGCGGCGCCCCGGTCCGGCGAGGCGTAGCCCAGCATGCCCGACGGCAGGATGCCCAGGACGTTGTTGTCGTTCTGCGGAAGGCGCAGGTCGGACGAGATGACGCCGGCGCTCACCCGGGCGTCGAGCCAGTCCCACACGCGCCCGCCGAAGTTGGCCCGGAGCGAGAGACGGTCCAGCCGGTTGGGATCGAACTGCGAGGCCGGGAGCTGGGCGTACAGGTCGCCGCCCAGCTCGGTCCGCAGGCGATCCCGCTCGAAGTCGGGCAGCCGGTACACGCCGTCCTGGCTCTCCCAGGCACCGGACAGGTAGTAGGTGAGCCGGTCCGAGCCGCCGGACACGGACACGCCGTACTGTTGCCGCCATCCGGTCTGGAAGGGCGTGGTCCGGGGATCCCGCAGCGGGCTGAACATCTCCAGCTCCGCCTGATCGCACGCGCCGGCCACGGCCTGGAAGGTGAAGCACAGGCGACCGTCGGCCGTGCGGGCGCTGTAGTTGGCCGGGTAGTCGTGGACGTCCTGGGCGAGTCCGGCCTCGAGCCAGGCCGTCAGGCGCGTGCGCCCCGGCTCGCCACGTCGCGTGGTGATGCGCACCACGCCGTTGGCGGCGTCGGTGCCGTAGAGCGTGGACGCCGAAGGCCCCTTGACCATCTCCACCGACTCGATGTCCTCGGGAGCCAGGTCGTCGAGGCGCGACGGCACCTGGCCCCCCACGTCGATGGAGCCCGACTCCACCGAGCTCTCCAGCCGGACCCCGTCCAGGAAGATCACGGGGTCGTTGCCCAGCGAGATGGAGCTGGAGCCCCGGAGCCGGATGCGGGCGCCCGTGCCCACCGTGCCCGAGCCCGGCAGCACCGTGACGCCGCCGGCGCGGCCGGTCAGGAGCTCCGACATGGTGGTCACCGGGGCCGTCTCCATGACGGTGGCCACGTCGATGCGGGCGACCTCGGTGGCCACCTGGCGCGTACGGCGCCGCCCGGTGGCGGTCACCACGAGCCGGTCCAGGGCGATGGCCTGGGACTGTAGCTCGACGGCCAGCGGGGTGGCGGCGCCGGCCCGCACCACGACGTCCACGCGCGCCTCCTCGTAGCCCAGGGCGCGAACGCGCACCCGCTGCGGCCCGCCGGGCACCGCCTCGAGGCGGGCTCGGCCCTGGCCGTCGGTGAGCGCGGCGAGCCGGGTCCCCACCACGGCGACCTCCGCCGTGGGCACCGGCCGGCCGCCGGTGCGGTCGGTGACGGTGACGGTCAGCGTGCCCGGAGGCCCCGCCGGCCGCGTCTCCTGCGCGACGACTCCGGACGCCGCGAAGGCCAGCGTCAAGGCGACCACGGCCAGGAGCGCGGTCCCCCGGCGCCGCAGGACGCTCACGCCCCCTCCGTCCGGGCGTCCCACCGCTTGAGCGCGCGCAACGCGAGCCAGCCCCCGACCATGACGGCGGCCAGCACCCCCGCCGTCGCGGGCCGCTGCAGGAGCGCGGCCCCCACGGCGAACATGGCCCCCATGCAGCACCGCCAGCCCCGCCAGCACGCGCAGGGCGTCGCGGCCCAGCGAATGGTCCGGCGCCAGACCGGTCGCCGCGCGCTGGCGGCGCCAGCCGGGCCCGGCCGGCCGCACCTTGCGGTAGAACGCCTCCAGGCGCTCCTCGGTCTCCGGCGCCGTCAGCAGCATGACCGGGAGCCAGATCGCCACCGAGACCCCCGAGGTGACCAGGAGCCGGAGGCCGAAGTCGGAGATCTGCAGCACCGGCACCACCGAGGTGGCCAGCCCCACCGCGAAGCCCGCCAGCATGGCCGCGAGCTCGGCCCAGGCGTTGATGCGCCACCAGAACCAGCGCAGGATCAGCACCAGCCCCGGGCCCGTGCCCACGGCGATGATGAGACGGAACAGCGTGGTGACGTTCTCGCTGTTGAAGGCGGCCAGGGCGCCCAGGGCGGTGACCACGACCGACGCCACCCGGCCCGCCAGCACCAGCTCGGCGGAGCCCGCCTCGGGCCTCAGGAAGCGTGCGTAGATGTCGCTGGTGAGGTACGAGGCGCTCCAGTTGATGGTGGTGGACACCGTGCTCATGAAGGCCGCCACCAGCGACGCCACCACCAGGCCCAGCACGCCGGGAGAGAGGAAGTCCAGCATGAGTCGGGGATACCCCAGCTCCCGGTCGGACAGGTCCGGATAGAGGACCACCGCGGCCAGCGCCACCAGCACCCAGGGCCAGGTGCGCACCACGTAGTGCAGCAGGTTGAAGAGCCAGGCCGCGCGCTCGGCGTCGTCCTCGCTGCGCACCGAAGCCAGCCGCTGCACGAACTCGCCGCCCCCGTCGGAGCGGCGGAAGGACCACCACTGGAGTCCCACGTACGCCAGGAAGGTCGACGCGCTGATGCCGGCGCCGGCGGCCCAGGCGATGCGGAATCCCCCACGCCATTCCAGCGGGGTGAAGGCCAGCAGATCCACGCCGCCGACGGCGCGGGCCTGCTCCACCAGCGCCCCCAGTCCCCCCACGTGCCCCACGGCGGCCCACGCCACCACCACCGCCCCCAGCATCCCCAGAACGAACTGGAGGAAGTCGGTCACGACCACGCCCCAGAGCCCCGCCACCCCGGCGTAGATCAGCACGAAGACGCTCACGCCCATCACGATCCACAGGCGGGCGTCGGAGCCCTGGGCCTGGATGCCCAACGCCGGCAGGACGCCCAGCGCGTCCACCACCTTGACCATGGCCAGCATGGCCAACCCCAGGGCGATGGCTCCCAGCACCACGGCGAACAGGAAGGCCTTCACGGCCCGGAGCACCGCCGCGGGACGCCCTCCGTAGCGCAGCTCGCTCATCTCGTTGTCGGTGACCACCTCGGCGCGGCGCCACAGGCGGGCGAAGACGTAGAGGAGCACCATGTGGGCCACCGCGAAGCTCCACCATTCCCAGTTGCCGGCGATGCCCCGGCTCCCCACCACGCCCGCCACGTAGAGCGGGGTGTCGATGGAGAAGGTGGTGGCGGCCATGGAGGTCCCGGCCAGCCACCAGGGCAGGGTGCGGCCGCCCACGAAGAAGTCCACCATGCTGCCCGATGCGCGTCGGGCCAGCGCCACGCCCACGGCCAGGGTGGCGATCAGGTAGATCGCCACCACCCACAGGTCGAGGCGGGTCAGCACGGGCGCCTCACCGGCGGCCGGCCAGCAGCGAGGCGGCGGCCTCCTGCATGAGGGGCTCCCCACCCCACGCCACCGTCACCGGCACCCCGTCGGGGATGTCGACCCGCCGCAGGGGATCGCCGAACAGCACGACGCCCACGGGCCGGCCACGCGTGCGCGCCTCGGCCACGAGCGTGGCAACCCGGGCGCGGGCCGCCTCGGAGAGCGCGGCGCGTCCCTTCCAGCCCCGGGGCTCGGCGAAGACCGCGATCAGGAGCCGATCCGCCTCGTCGTCCACCTCGATCCCCGCAGGGCCCAGCGCCTCGAGGAAGGCGTCCCGCGACCGGCGGGGGCCAGGGGCCTCCCAGGTCGTCGTCCACCACGGCCAGCGCCGCGCGGGGGGTGAGGTCGGGCCAGCCTTCGGGCACGCGCACGCAGGCTCGGGCCCAGGCGCGGGCGCGATCCAGGTCTTCGACGCGGCCCCACCCGGCGGGACGCGAGGCCGGATCCCGCGTGGGCTCACGGCCATCCCCCGCCGCCGACGTCAGATCCGCCACCCGCGCCAGCGCGGCGTCCACCGCATCGTCGAGAAGCTCACCCCGCCCCACGGCCCGCTCCAGAGCGCGGGCTGCCTCCACCGGATCCGGCGGGTAGAGGAGCGCGTCCACACCTGCCCCCACCGCCTCCACCACCGCGGTCTCCAGCGAGTCCCCCACCCCCTGCATGATGAGGGCGTCGCTGGCCACCACGCCCTGGAAGCCCAGGCGCTCACGGAGCAGCCCCGTGATGATCACCCGGGAGCGAGTCGCTGGCCGGCCCGAAGGATCCAGCGCCGGATAGGCCACGTGGGCGGTCATGACCGAGGGCACACCGGCGGCGAGGGCGGCCCGGAAGGGCTCCAGCTCCGCGTCCAGCTCGGCTGCCGTGGCGTGCACGGTGGGGAGCGTGGCGTGGGAGTCCTCCAGCGTGCGGCCGTGCCCGGGAAAGTGCTTCGCGCACGTGAGGGCGCCCTCGCCGGCCGCCCCGGCGATCCAGGCGCTCACCCCCCGGGTCGCCTCGGCCGCGGTCCGGCCCAACGCCCGCGTGCCCACGATGGGATTGTCGGGCTCCACCGCCACGTCGGCCACGGGCGCGTACAGCCAATCCACGCCCATGGCGCGGGCCTCGCGGGCGGTGACGGCCGCGGCCTCGCGCACCACCTCGGGACCGAGACCAGCCAGCGCCAGGGCGGGCGGCAGCGGGGTGGCTCCCCGGAACTGCTGGCCGGCGCCCCGCTCGAGGTCTGCGCCGAAGAGGAGTGGGCGGCCCGCGCGCTCTCGCAGCTCACGGACCGTGTCCGCCGCCGCCTCCGCGTCGCCCCCGAAGAAGAGGAATCCCCCGACACCCGACTCCAGGAGCCTGTCCAGCGCGGGATCGTCCAGGCCGTAGCCCCGGTCCGGCGACCAGCGCAGGGCCGGGAAGACGAGACCTCCCGCTCTCACCCGGGCCCCGGACCGGCGCCGATGCTGTCGGAGAGGTTCTCCGAAAAGAACTGGAAGACCGACTCCTCGAAGCGCTCCCGCACGCCGCGCACGTGCCCTCCGCCGAACTCGTGGAGGGCGTGGGGCACGTCGTGGGCGCGGAGTGCTTCGCTGAAGCCCTGGGCTTCGGTGACCAGGGGATCGTTGCGCCCCACCTCGATGACCAAGGGCAGCTCGCGGAGCGCCGCCGCCCGGGCATCGAGCTGGTTCACCAGGGCGCTGGCCTCCCACAGGGGCCAGATTTCGGGATCCCGGGCCAGATGATCGCCCTCGCGCACCCAGGGCAGGCGCGCGTAGAAGGGCGGTCGCGTGGGATCGGGAGCGAAGGCGGCGGCCTTGGCCCACAGCACCCGCTCCACCGGCCCCGCCAGATCCAGCGCGTCGGGATCCGTGACCGCCAGCGCCGCTTCCATGCCGGGGATGCCGAAGGGGTTGGTGCTCACCAGGTTCACGGGAGAGAGCGCCATGGCGGCCCCGAAGACGCCCGGATACCACATGGCCACCCGCAAGGTGCCGTAGCCCCCCATGGACTGTCCCGCCAGCCCCCGCGCCCAGGGCTCGGGCACGGTCCGATACGCACGGTCCACCCAGGCGACCAGGTCGCGGGCGATGAAGTCGGTCCAGCGGCCCGTGGCCGAGGAGTTGGCGTACCAGCTTCCGCCGTACCGCGTGCGCGCGTCGGGCATGACCACGATGAACTCGTCGATCTCACCCCGATCCACCAGCGAATCCAGGGTGAGCGCCAGGTTCATGCCCTCGTAGCCGTCGGCGCCCAGCCAGCTCGCGGGCCCCGCCCCGAAGGCGTGCAGCAGGTAGACGACGGGAAAGCGCCGGTCCTCGTCCTCGTCGTAGGAGGGCGGAAGGTAGACGAGGGCGGGCCGCACGGCGTCTTCGCGCAGCAGGTTGCCCCGGAGCGACGGACCCGGCACCCGGGCCTCTTCGAGGCGGCCCTGCAGGGCCCGGCGCGGCGTGCCCGTGGGCAGCCCCGTAGAGGGCGTCAGGAGCAGGGCGGCGGCCAGGACGGCGCCGATCCGCGGAAAGGTCGATGAGATCATGGCAGCAACCTATCGCCGCGGCGTCGTCGGGACTACACGTCCGGGTCCGGCGGCCCGTGGGCTGCGATGATCTCCCGGGACAGGGCCTCCAGAAGCGGGGCCGCGTGGGCCAGCATCTCCACCTCGGCGCGCGATCGGCCGCTCAGGACTTCGCGCAGCGCCCGCAGGCGCCGCAGCCTGCCCTCGTGCAACACGCGCTCGCCCTCGTCCGTGGCGTGCAGCAGCCACGCGCGGCCGTCGGAGGGGTCCTGCTCGCGCCGCACCAGGCCGTCGGCCTCGAGTCCCTTCACCAGCCGGGACATGGTGGCCGCCGTGACCTGCTCGGCCGCGGCGAGGGCGGTGATGCGCAGCGGTCCACCGAAGACCACCACCGACAGCGCCGACAACCGGGGCGCCGTGAGCCCCGACGCGGAGTCCTCGACCCGCAGGGCGCGCAGCAGGTGGATCGCCGCCGAGTGCAGGCGGTCGGCGATGGCGTCGACGTCTCGCTCCCCGCCAGGCTCTTGCGATGTGGAGTGGCCCATGGCATTTATTTAGCCGGGCTAACTAAATTCGTCAACTCGATGAAGGAGGAGTGGCATGACCGCGGGTGCGCAACTCGAAGGCGTCGGCCAGATCGCGGTGCCGGTGGACGACGTGGAACGCTCGCTGACGTTCTATCGGGACGTGCTGGGGCTGCCGTTCCTGTTCCAGGCACCGGGACTGGCCTTCTTCGACGGAGGCGGCGTGCGAATCATGTTCTCGCGGCCCGAGGGAGACGAAGCCGTGTACCCTCCCCTGCTCTACTACCGCACCCGCGACCTGGCCGGGGCCCACGCGCATCTGGGGTCTCAGGGGGTGTCGGTGGTCTCCGAGCCGCACGTGGTGCACCGCGACGACCGGCACGAGCTGCACATGGGCTTCTACCGGGACCCGGACGGGCACCTGTTCGGGCTCATGCAGGAGATGCCGGTGGAGTGAGGACCCCTTCGACGGCCGGCACCCCCCCGAGCGAAGCCGCTCACGAGACCGCGCGATATCGCTCGCTCCGGGGTGTGGACGGCGCCGCAGCCGAGCCTGATCACATACCTTAACTCCATATCCCACATCGTCTTGTAGCATTCCGCGCCGATCTGGCATCGCCCTTGTACTTCCATGAGGCCAGAACGGACCCCACGACGGGATCCCTCACGCGGAGGACAAGATGATCACCGAGACGACTTTCCGGACCGAACAACCCACCGAGACCCCGCTGCTCCTGAGGAGCATCGGGCTCACCGGTCGGGTCGCGGTAAGCTGGACCATGGCGGGTGGCCTCCTTCTGGGCGGCGTGCTCGTCGCCGTGATGACGCTGGCCGGACGGCTGAGCGGACACGGCATCCTCGTCACTTCTACCGGCCTCTTCGTCATCGGCGCCCTGCTCGGGGCCCTGCACGGCAGCGTGCTGGGCATCCTGGGGCGCCCGTCCGACGTGAGCCGCAATGAGGCGCTCCACGCCCTGGGTCGCTCGGCCCTCTACGGCGTGCCCGGAGCCGCCGTCGCCTGGCTGGCCACGGTGTGGATCGCCATGTCCATGGTGGCGGGCTATCTCGGCCGTCTGGGGCCCAAGATCCTGGTGGGAGGCGCCTGGGCCGTGGGTGCGGTCATGGTCCTCACCGCCGCCTTCCACGGCTTCCGTGCGCTGCGCTACGCCTACGCCCGCTGGCCGGAGCGTGAGCTGGGCACGGCGCTGGTGGCCGCCAGCTTCGCCTCGCTTCTCATGGTGTTCCTGGCCGACCGGCCCACGCTGTGGCTGCTGCGGCTGCGCGTGACCGACGTCGGCGCCGTGCTGCTGGCCGCCCTGGTGGCCATCTGGGTCGCCGGCCCGCTGGTGACGCTGGCGCTGCGCCTGGTGAAGCAGCTCCCCGGTCGGGCACGGGCGACGGCGCGCGTCGCCGATCGCACCACCCTGGCCGACATCGGTGTCGGGCTCCTGGTGGGCGTGGTGGTCGGCCTGCTGGCGGTCCCCTTCGCCGGCCCGGCAGCCGGCCTGGTCGCCGGTGGCGTGGGTGGCTCGGTGGTGGCGGTGGCCCAGGCCGTGGTCAACGAGGTCCTGCTGCGGCTGGTGCTCCTCACCGGGCTGGCCTGGGTGATCCTCCGTTGGCGCCGCGTGCAGGCCGAAGAGGCCGCCGTCCTGGCCGTCACCGGAGTGGCCGTGGCCCAGGTCCTTCTCTACCTGCCGGGTGTGGTCGCCGCCGGATTCCCCTCGACGCTGGCCGCCGTGACCTTCATCGGCGCCGCCATCCTCCTGCCCGCCCTGGTCTTCGGAGCGGTCTTCTGGACGCGCGGTCTGACGGCCGCCCTGGTGGCCGACGTCACCGCCGCCCTGGCCCTCCTCCTCTTCATCTGACATCGGGGCCGAAAGGGTGGAGCAACGCTTCTCCGCGGGGGCCGTGGGACGCACCGTCCCACGGCCCTGCGGCCGTTCTGGTGTGAGCGCTGGCGCTCACCGCGCTGTTTCGCTCACTGCAAGTGCGTGTCCCGTGCGCACTTTCGCTCACAAGCCCTGAGAATCCCTTGACCCACGCGGCTTTCCGGTGAGAATTCATCGTACGGGTTTCGTGCCCCTCCCCACGCGATCCGGAGCGTCCACACCGGCCCGAGAGGCCCACGTGTTCAGGTTCGCCCGGCTTCGCTCGCTGCCTTTGCGCAGCAAGGTCGTGCTCACGGTCGTCGGCGGTACGGCGGTCGTGCTCGGCGCGGCCACGTATCTCTCCTTCCGCTACTGGGAAGAAGAGGCGCTGTCGGCCGCCGAGCAGCAGGCCGTCCTGGCCGCCACCGCCACCCGCAGCACCCTGGAGTCCGCGTTCCGCCTGGGTCGGGAAGCCACCGTCCGCCGCTATCTGCTGGATCTCCACGACCAGGCCCCCATCGTCTCCGCACGGGTCTACGCGAGCGATGGCCGCATCCTCTACTCCGCCACTCCCGGCGAAGAGGGCCGTCGCGACGCCTCGGTCTGGATCCCCGACGCCGGCGGTCTCCCCCGCGAAGGCGTGGTGCATCCCGACCCCGATGGCGCCACGGTCCGGGTCTTCCTGCCACTGACCTCGCCCGGCGCCTCGCTCCTCGAATTGGCCTTCTCCGTGGTCCCTCTGCGCGCCGCCATGCGCCGGGGCGCCCGCCTGGGCCTGGGATTGGTCGTGGGCTCTCTCCTGGCACTGGGCCTCATCATCGGCGCCATGTTGGAGAGGGAGGTGGTGACGCCGCTGCACCGGGTCGAGGGCGCCCTGGCGGCGCGCACCGGCCAGAACGAGAGCCGGCGCGACGAGGTACGGGGCATCGAGCAATCCCTCGAGCGGCTGCTGGAGCAGGAGCGCGAGGTCGTGGCCCGGGCCCAGGAGCGCGAAGGACTCGCCGAGGTGGGCCAGCTCGCGGCCGAGATGGCCCACGAGTTCAAGCGCCCGCTGGCCTCCATCCGCTCGGCGCTGGACATGTTGCAGCAGGAGTACCAGCTGGAGACGGGAGGCCGCGAGGTCATGGCGGCGGTGAATCAGCAATTGGTGCTGTTGGCCGACACGATGCAGGACCTCTTCACGCTGGCGCGCCCCGTGGACCTCCAGGACACGGCGGTGTCGATCCCCGAGACCCTGGACGAGGCGCTCCTGGAGTTCGCTGGCCAGCCCGGCGCCGGCCGGATCCAGGTGGTGCGCCGCTACGACCCCGACATCCCCACGGTGCGGGGCGACGAGCGCCGGCTCCGTCAGGCCTTCGCCAACCTCATGGTGAACGCCCTGGAGGCCATGCCCGAAGGAGGTACGCTCACGCTGACCGTACGCGCCACGGAACACGGGCGCATCGCCGTCACCGTGTCCGACACCGGCGTGGGGCTGGACCCCCGCGAGATCGAGCGCGCCTTCCGACCGTTCTACTCCACCAAGCCCCTGGGCACCGGACTGGGCCTGCCGCTGGTGGCCCGCATGGTCGTGGCCCACGGCGGCGACATCTGTGTGGACAGCCATCCCGGCCAGGGGACCACCATCACCATCTTTCTGCCGACGACCCCCGGTGCCGGCGGAGAGGAGGATCCATGTCCGAAGAGCGCATTCTCGTCCTCGACGACGACGCTCTGATCCGCGACGTCCTGGCCGAGCGCCTGACGCGCCGGGGCTACCGGGTGGACAAGGCGTCCCGGCTGTCCGAGGCCCGTGAGTTCATCGGGCGCTCCACACCCGACGTGGCGCTGCTGGACGTGAAGCTCCCCGACGGCGAGGGCACCGAGCTTCTGGAGGAGCTGACCCAGGACGGCGCGGTGCCGTGCATCATGATGACCGCCCACGGCACCGTCACCTCGGCGGTGGAAGCGCTCAAGCTGGGCGCCGAGGACTTCCTGGAGAAGCCCTTCACGCCGGACCGCCTGGACACCACGCTGCGCCACGTGCTCGAGCGCACGCGCCTCAGGCGCGAGGTGCGGGCCATGCGGGAGCGGAGCAGCCTCGGCAGCACCATCGTGGGCTCGAGTCCGGCCATGAAGGAAGTGCTGGATCTCGTGCGCCGGGTGGCGTCGGCGGACACTTCGACGGTGCTGCTCCTGGGCGAGACGGGCACCGGAAAGGGCATGGTGGCCCACACCCTCCACGACCTGAGCCCCCGAGCCAAGGGACCCTTCGTCAACGTCACCTGCTCGGCCCTGGCCGAGTCCCTCATGGAATCGGAGCTCTTCGGCCACGAAAAGGGCGCCTTCACGGACGCTCGCACGCTGAAGCGAGGGCTGGTGGAGGTGGCGGCAGGCGGCACCTTGTTCCTGGACGAGATCGGCGAGCTGTCACTGGGCCTGCAGGGCAAGCTGCTGCGCTTCCTGGAGGACCGGAGCTTCCGTCGGGTGGGGGGCACGGTGGACCTCACCGTGGATACGCGTATCATCGCCGCCACCAACCGCGACCTGGCCCGGGAAGTGGAGGAGGGGCGCTTCCGGGAGGACCTCTACTACCGGCTCCGCGTCCTTCCCGTTACCCTGCCCCCGCTCCGGCACCGACGAGGCGACGTGCGACCCCTGGTGCTGTCCTTCGTGGACACCTTCAACCGGGAGTTCGGCAAGCGTGTGCGCGAGGTGGCTCCGCAGGCGCTGGAGCTCATGGAGCACTACGCCTGGCCCGGAAACGTCCGTGAGCTGCGCAACGTGGTGGAGCGGGCGGTGCTCCTCACCGACGACGAGGTGCTCCTCCCGGAGGTGCTCCCCCCCGAGGTGCGCACGCCCGACGTGGACTCCGGCGGGGACGGCGAGATCGAGCTGGGACCCGAGGGTGTCGACCTCGAAGAACTGGAACGCCGGCTCCTCAGCGAGGCGCTGCGGCGAGCCGAAGGAAACCGTACCGAGGCGGGCCGGCTGCTGGGACTGAGCCGACACCAGATCCGCAATCGGCTGCACAAATTCGGAATGACGGATTGGTAGAGCCATGAGCGTTGCCGCACTCCTGACCCTGCTCCTGGTAGCCCCGGTGGCCTCTCCCGCCGCCCAGGCACCCCAGGTCGTTCCCGCCCGCGGTTCGGGCCTCGACTGCACCCTCTGTCACGGCGAGCTCGAGTTCCTGCGTCAGCACGTGGACCGCCTCGGCGAGGCGGAGGCGCTGCTGGTCACCGAAGGCCAGGTCGCGGCCTCGGCCCACGGCGGACAGAGCTGCACGAACTGTCACCAGGGCTTCCGGCGCTGGCCGCATCCCGACAACGCCACTACCGCCACCTGCGCATCGTGTCACGAGGACGCGGCCGAGGTCTGGAGCGCTGGCGTGCACGCGCGCGTGGACGAGGACGACACGGTGGCGGCGGAGTGCTCCGTCTGCCACGGTACGCACGACGTCGCGCCCAGGGAGGCGCTCCACGAAGGAGCTCCCATGCAGCGCATGATGGCCCGCTGCGCCTCGTGCCACGAGACCGCGGTCCCACCGCCCACGAGTCCCCACGCGGACTCCGTGGCCTGCGTCTCCTGCCACGGAAGCCACGAGATCCGTGACGTGGACGCCCCCGAGTCCCTGGTTGCGCCCGATGCTCAGCCCTCGACCTGCGGGGCCTGCCACGAGGATCAGGCCGCGCTCTACGACGCCGACATCCACGGGACCCGCATGCGCGAAGAAGGCTCCATGGGGCTGTCGGCGTTGGCGCTGGGCACCGAGGAAGCCCCACCGGCTTGCACCACGTGCCACGGAGGCCACGACACCCACGGCTCCGGCAAGGACGCCCCGGCCATGGATCAGGCCGCGGTGTGCGGCACCTGTCACGAGCCGTACGTGGAGAGCTTCGACCTGTCCTATCACGGGCAGGCGTCGGCCCTGGGCTCCGAGCTCGTGGCCACCTGCGCCGACTGTCACAGCGCCCACGGCGTGTATCCGAAAGACGATGCACGCTCTACCGTGAACGAAGCGAACCTGGTCCAGACCTGCGGGACCTGCCACGAGCAGTCCAGTGCCAGCTTCGTCGAGTTCCAACCCCACGCCGATCACAACGACCGCGAGAACTACCCGGCGGTCTACTGGACGTACCGCCTCATGGCGGCGCTCCTCATCGGCGTCTTCGCCTTCTTCGGTCTCCATTCCTTCATGTGGGGTGGCCGGCTGGCCCTGGACCGCTTCCGGGCACCCCGCGACAAGCCCACCAGCTCAGGAGGTGCGCCGTGACGGACTCCGGCACGCCCGATGCCGCCGCCGGCGCGGCCGCCCCGGGGGAGCTCCTCCCGCGAGTGAAGTCATACCCATGGACTCCGCCCAGCGGGGCGAGGGCCCCTACGTGTGGCGCTTCATTCTCTTCCACCGGATCACGCACGGGATGGTGATCGTCTCCTTCCTGCTCCTGGTCCTGACCGGGCTGCCGCTCCGCTTCAGCTGCGCCGTATGGTCGGCGCCGCTCATGCGACTCCTGGGCGGGGTGGAGATGGCGGGCATCCTGCACCGCATCGGAGCGGGCATCACCTTCGCCTACTTCGGCTCGCACGTGATCTTCCTGGCGCTGAAGCTCTACCGGGCGAAGAACCGGCGGGCGCTCCTGTGGGGGCCCGACTCGCTGGTGCCTCAGCCCCGGGACGCGCTGGACATGATCCAGCAGTTCCGCTGGTATCTGGGCCTCGGGCCGCGCCCGCGCTTCGGCCGCTACTCGTACATGGAGAAGTTCGACTACTTCGCCGTGTTCTGGGGCGTGGCCATCATCGGTGGGTCGGGGCTCATGCTCTGGTTCCCCGAGTTCTTCGCGCGCTGGCTCCCGGGCTGGCTCTTCAACATCGCCACCGTGGTCCACGCCGACGAGGCGTTGCTGGCCGCCGGCTTCATCTTCACCGTGCACTTCTTCCACGTGCACCTGCGGCCGGAGAAGTTCCCGCTGGACGCGGTCATGTTCCACGGCCGCGCCACCGTCGAGTACATGGAGGAGGAGCACCCCATCGTCCTCGAGGGCATGCCCCGGGACGCCGAGCTTTCCGTCGAGCCTCGCGCCGACGCGCTCGCCCCCGCTCCCACCCACCGCCAGTCCATCATCGGCGCCACGCTGGGCTTCATCGCCCTGACCATCGGCGTCGTCTGCATCGGGTTGATCCTATGGGCCGTTTCGTTCTGCTGACCGCCGGGCGGGCGGGCCGCGCCGGGCTGTTCCTGGCCGCCCTCTCCGCTCTCGCCGCCGCCGGGTGTGCCGAGCCGGCGCTCCAGCGCACCGCCCGCGCCGACGGCGACCCCCACGCCGACGTGTCGTGCTCCACCTGCCACGACGGCCCGCTGGCCCAGGTGGGCGAGGCTGCCGTGCCCGCCCAGGCCTGCACCGCGTCGGGCTGCCACACCGACGGCGGCCCCCGCGAGGTGAAGCTGTCGTCCGTGGAGTTCCAGCACCGGGGCCACGGCGGCGACAGCACCATCGTCGCCACCGCCTGCGCCGGCTGCCACACCCACGACGCCGGCAACGAGCCGCTGGTGGCCAACGTCGACGCGTGTTCGCTGTGCCACCTGAATCAGCAGGCCACCGGGGGCGGCGGCGAGTGCCGCACCTGCCATCAGGCGCCCTCGCACGTGGGCTTCACCAGCCAGGGCGTGGAGGTGCCACACCAGGGTCTTCCGTGGGTCGAGGGGGGATGCGTGCGCTGCCATTACGACGTGACGCGCCCTCCGGTCGAGGTCTCGGTGACCCGCTGCTCGAGCTGCCACACGGATCTGGACGCCGCGGTGGCGGGCGGGATCGGCGAGGATCTGCACCAGACCCACACGGGATCGGCGTGCACCGCCTGCCACGACGGGGGCACGCACCGCATCCAGGCCATGACCTCCAGCGTGGATCTGCAGTGCACGGACTGCCACGCGCGCGAGCACGACCTGGAGCTGGCCGCTGATTTCCCCGACCCCGCCACCTGTGACGCCTGCCACGGCAGCGCGCACCAGGCGGAGCAGCGCATGGTTCTGGGACTCGTCCCCGACCTGCCGGGCCCCGCACCGAGCGAGAAGTTCATGGACGGCCTCACCTGCCGGTCGTGCCACGGAACGCCCGGCGACACCGACCCGGCGACGCTGGTGCAGAGCGTGTCACAGGACTGCGTAGGCTGCCACCGGCCCGAGTACGCCACCGTGCTGCGCTGGTGGCGGCAGGGCTCGTCGGATCGCCTCGGTCGCACCGACCAATTCGTCTCCACCGCCCGGCGCAGGCTGGGCAACGCGTCGGACACGGTGGCCGGCGAGCTGGCGGCCGCGACCCGCATGGTGGACCTGGTGCGGGACGGGGGCGCGGTGCACAACCTGCCTCTGGCCCACGAGCTGCTCACCGAGGCGACCCAACGGGTGAGCGAGGCCTATCGGCTGGCCGGCGTGGACACGCCCGCGCCACCGAACCTCGGCCCCCAGCCCCGCATGGGCCTGTGCTCGTACTGCCACTACCGGCCCAACGACCCGTGGCTCTACGAAGAGATGTCCGGGTCCTTCCACAGAGACGTGCTGCGGATCGGAGGATAAGCCGCCCGTCAGAAGAGCTTCTTGATCCTCCCGAAGCCCTCCTTGATCTCCTCGGCCACGAGGTCGAAGGCCGCGCCCACGTCGCCGGACGCGTCCTTCGCCTCGCCGCCGAGCACCTTGAGACGCCCGCGCAGCTTCTGAAGCTTCTCCTCCAGCTCCTGCCACTCCTCGCGGGCCTCGAGCTTCGCCAGTCCCAGCTTGACCTTGAGCTCGTCCCGCTCCTTCTCCAGACGCTCGAGCAGCCGTTGGCGATTGGTGTCCTGGTCGGTCATGAGATGTCACCTCGATGTTCGGTTTCGGGGGATTCCCGCTAGCAGGTCGCTGAAGAAGGGGAGCACCCCGCGTTGGGAGCGCCACGGCCCCTCATCCTAGGCGAAGTGACGAAGGCATAGCCAAAGCTACGTCGAGGCGCTTCAACGACGGAGGAGGGGCCGTGCCGCCCCAACCCACCACCTGCCAGGTTCATAGAGTGCATGTTGACGGGCGCATGGCGGTTCCGCGGTTGATCCATCGTCTCTCCTCCTCGCCGTAGCGCTGCTACGACTCGTCGTCTTTCCTTGCCTGAACGCGCGAAAGCGCCATGCGCGCGGGGTACTCCCCTTCTTCAGCGACCTGCTAGAAGATACAGCACCGGCGGGAGGCGTGGGTTCCAGAGGGTCAGGTCCAGTCGCGGTCGGGAAGCTCTGTCCACGGGACGACATCGACGCCGTCCCTGTGCTGAGAGGTCTCGCCACCGTAGACCAGACGCAGCGCCGGCTCCGCCACATCCGCTTTGGCGACCAGCGCTTCCCGGAACATGCGCAGACTCCTCAGGAAGTCCGAAGCCACCGTGGCCCCCGACTTGACCTCCACCCCCATGATCCCGTCGCCGGCCTCGACCACCAGATCCACCTCCAGACCTCTCGTCTCCCGAAGGTGGTGCAGGCCCGAGGCCAACCCCCGATGTACGCGCGCCTTCAGGATCTCGGACGCCACCCAGCTCTCGAAGATCGCGCCGCGCAATGGATGGGTACGTAGCTGGTCCGGGCTTCGAATCCCCAGGAGGTGGCACGCGAGGCCAGAGTCCACGAAGTGCATCTTGGGTGCCTTCACGGCCCGCTTGCGCGTGTTGCGAAACCAGGGCGGTGCCGTGAAGACGATGAAGCTGGCCTCCAACACGGAGATCCAGGATCGAATCGTCGGGTGGGACACTCCCACGTCGCCGGCCAGGGCGGATAGGTGGAGCTCCTGCGCCGTGCGACCGGCCGCCAGCCGCAGAAAGGTGGCGAAGGCGTGGAGGTCGGACACGTTCAAGACCTGGCGCACATCCCGCTCCACGTAGGTCGCCTCGTAGTCCGCAAGCCAGCGATCCGCAGTCAGGTTCCGGTCATGGATCCTCGGGTACCCCCCGGTCCACACCGTCGGCCACAGGTCGTCGTGCGGAGCCGAGAATCCGCGGAGCTCGTCCAGGCTCATGGGCAGCAGGTGGAGGAGGGCCACGCGTCCAGCCAGCGACTGGCTGATCGCATCGGAGAGGCCGAAGTGCTGCGAGCCCGTCAGGATGAAGCGACCCGGGGTCGCGTCCCGATCCAGGTCTTCCTGAAGGTAGCTGAACAACTGCGGCGCCCTCTGCACCTCGTCCAGGATCGTCGCTCGGTGATACTGGCTCAGAAAGCCCCGAGGATCCGAGACGGCGTATTCGCGTACGTCCAGCGGTTCCAGCGTCACGTAGTCGTGGTCCGGAAAACACGCCTTGCAATCTCTGACAATCGCGCCGCTTCCTACACGGCGAAGGCCCGCCCCCACGACCAGCGTGGGGACGGGCCCGTTCGTTCCCGGAGCCGCGGCGCCGGAACGCCGCGGTCCCGGTGATGCGGCCGCGCCTAGCTCGAAGGCGTGGGCTCGGCGCCGCCGGGGAAGAGCTCGTCGTACTCCAGCTCGTGCTCTTCCTTGAGCCGTTCCAGGCTGATCTTGCCCGTGAACATGGTGGTGTCCAGGGGGAACACCTCCGGCCTGAGCATCACGCCGTAGGAGTGCCACAGGATCACCACCAGCACCGCGAAGGTGGCCTCCAGGCCGTGGGCCACTCGCGCCGCTGCCAGGAAGATGCCCGGCAGCACCGTCGACGCCGCCTCCGGGAAGAGGAGGATGACGCCGGTGACGGTCATGAGCGTTCCGCCCAGGAAGAGTCCCCAGTACTCGAACTTCTCGCGGAAGTCGAACTTGCCGGACTTGGGCTTGGGCCCGCCCTTCAGCGCGTGCTTCAGGGTGCCCAGCGCCGTGTGGAAGTCCTGTTTCCGGAACATGATCTCGGGCAGCTTCCTCCGCTTGATGGCGCCCGCGATACCCCGGCTCAGGTGCATGGCCAGGAGCCCGACGAAGACCACGCCGGTCACCCGGTGCACGATGCGCGTGGGTCCGATGCCACCCCAGAGCTGGATGAGCCAGTGGGCCAGCGGGGAGTCGGGCCGCGTCTGCGGTAGCCCCGTGACGATGAGCAGGATGAAGGTGGACGCGGCGCCCATGTGCTCCACCCGCTCCATGATGTTGAACCTGGGCACCATGGGATGCCGTTCTCCTTCGTGACGACGGCGGGCGAAGAAGGCGCGGATCTTCTGCGCTCCCTCGGAGGCCAGGAGCCGCGCTCCGGTCCGACGCTGGTGCTGCACGTCGAAGAGGATGTTCAACAGCAGCCCGAAGAGTACGAAGGGGATCATCACGTAGTAGAAGGATCTCAGACCCCAGATGACGATCTGATTGCGGGGTCCGGGCGGCGTGTGCCCGAGCCAGGCACCGGCGAACTTCGCGTCGGCCTTCTCGTGGCAGCCCTGACACACCGCGCTCACGTCGGCCATGGTGCCGTGCCATCCCACCGCGTGGGCACCGTGGCAGTCGGAGCAGACCAGCACGTCGGGCTGAAGCCCGTCGTCACCGTGACCCTTCAGGAAGCTCACCGTGGCGCCGTGGAAGTCGTCCTTCCACGTCACGCCCATCCCTCTGGGCAGGTCGTACTTCTCCACCAACGACGCCTCCGAATGGCACTGGAGGCAGCGGGTGGTCTCCTGCACGGGGATGGCTCCCACGTCGCCGGCCTCGGGCCCATGGGCCTGGTGGCAGGTCACGCAGGTGGGCAGATCCGGGTTGGGATCCACCGCGGCCAGGCCGTCGGCGTGTCCCCCCTCACGGTACTGCGCCAGCTCCTCTTCGTGGCAGGTCCCGCAGCGCTGGGCCACCGCCGTCTCGGCCTCCGGAAAGCCCGGGTCCGTCGCGAAGGCGTGGCACTGCGTGCAGGTGGGACCGTCCTCTGCGTTCACGTGGGCCGGCGTCACCGCCTCGTGGTCCTCGTGGCACTGGAGGCACGCCTGCTCCTGCACCTCCGGAGGCGCCAGCGCCGGTCCGTCGTGGATGGCGTGGCACTGCGAGCACGAGGCCTCGCTGTCCTCACCCTGCATGTGCAGGGGGTGGGCGTCCTCGTGGCACGAGCCGCAGCTCGCCGCCGGCGAGGCCGCGGGCACGAGGCCCGGCGCGCTCGGATCGGGGTGTCCGGTGTGGCACTGCACGCAGGCGGGGCCGTCCTCCAACTGGCCCGGATGCGTGTGGTCCACGGTCTCGTGGCACTGCTGGCATCCGTCGGTCTTGAGGAGGAAGTCGTCATCCGCCACCGCGCCATGGTCCGTACCCGAACCATGGATCGAGTGACACGACGTGCACACCGGCGCGTCACCACCCACGTCCGGGTGTGCCGGATGAACGTCCTCGTGGCAGCTCACGCACGCGTCCAGCCTGCGCGCCTGGGCCTGCTCGGGGTCGTTGGTGAAACCCACGTGGTGACACGACAGACACGACACCGTGTCCCCGTGGAGCGAAGCCCGCCGGGCGCGGATGTCCACGCTCGGATGGCAAGACTGGCAGACCTGCGCCTCGTCTCCGGGCTTCGCTGTCTGGGCCGGTGCCGGCATGGGCGACGCGGCCAGGCTCAAAGCCATCAGCCCCGTGATCCATGCCGGCCCGGCAATGGTGGAACGCATGATCGTCTCCGTAGTGCGGCAGGTCACTCGGCCCGGGCGATGGCGCCCCAGACGGTCTCACCCATCACCCAGAAGAGCGCGCCGACGCCGATGACGGGCAGGAAGATCACGAACGCCAGCCCCAGGATCGGCGCGGCGATGAGTCCACCCACGGTCTCCAGCGCACCCAGCACGCCGCCCCGGCTCTGCTCCTCCACCTCCACCGCCTCGAGGAGCGTCGCCAGCTCCCGCTCCACCTCCGTTGCTTCGTCCAGTACCGCAGCCGCGGCCTCGGGCGTGGCCGCCGCCACCTCACCCTGGATCTTCTCCTCGCCTTCCAGCAACCCGAGATGCAGCGCCGCCGTGATCACGTTGGCCAGCGTGTCCGGACCGATGGGCTTGTTGAGGAAATCGAACGCGCCCAGCTCCTTGGCCCGGTCCTCCACGCTCGCGTCGCCGTAGCCGGTGACCAGTACGAACGGCGTCTCCGGCTGCTCGTCGTGCACCCACTCGAGAAGCTGAAGTCCGTCCACCGTGGGCATGCGCAGATCGGAGATCACGATGTCCGCGGGATTGCGCCTGAGCTCGGAGATGGCGCTCTCTCCGTCGACGGCGGTGGTGACCTCGTAGCCGCGCCCGGTCAGGAACCGGTCCCAGCTGTCGCGGACCCCCGCCTCGTCGTCGACCAACATCACCCTCGTGTTCGCCTTCATGATGTCCCTCCTTCCGGGAACGAACGGCCTGTCCTGCATGGTTTCCTGCTCCATCTCAACTGGCTGGTGTGGTGGCCCACAGAGACCGCGCTTGAACGCGGCGCACGGCGTCGACCAGCCGGTCCAGCTCTTCGTCGTCACCTTCCGATCGCACCAGGTCGACGCCGCAGGAGATGAGATACTCCAGCACGGGAAGGGGGAGGGGACCTTCCACGACGACGACCTTCTGCAGCTCCGGGTACTCCAGCGCCATGCGGGCCACCACGGCCAGCATGCTGCCCCGGGGCACGGGTCGGAGGTCGAGCACCAACACGGAAACGGAGGAGAGCGACTGCTCCCTCAGGAGTTCCTCGAGGCTGGTGTGCCAGGAGAAATGCGCGTCGTCGCCGGCGAGACCCGCCGCCAGCGTCGCGGCTCCTTCGGTGTCCGAGAGCAGGACCGTCGATCCGGATTCTGCCACCAACACGTTGCCACCCTCCTTCGGCCCCGGGGGTGGTCGACCGCCACCCTGTCGGGACTCGCTTCCGTGTACTCGACCACGAACAAGGGCAAGCGGTGTGCCGTAAATCACGAGATTTGCGTTATCGCCGTAACTTCTTGTGCACGAGCTATTTACGGCCCAGGCCCGCGACACGCGGTGGCGGCCGGAAAGCGTCAGGTGTATGCGGCGCATATACAGCTCGACCCCCGCCGGTGAGCGGAGGTCGCGGCCCGCAAGGGATCAAATCGTTGTGGGACAGTTACTTAGGGAGATCGGTGCCGCTGGGGGAGGGCGTATACGCGCCACACACGCCCCCGGAGCGGGGGCAAGACCAGGGTCAGGACCCCGCCTCCGCCTCGTCGGCGTCGTCCTGGTCGGCACCTCCGGGAGTGGTGATCCCGTGTTTGCGCATGAGGGCGTGCAGGTTGGGGCGCTGCATGTCCACCTCGCGCGCGGCGCGGGACACGTTCCAGCGAGCCTTCCTGAGCGCCTTGAGCACGAAGAGCTTCTCCAGCCGCTCCACCGACTCGGCCCTGAGCTCCTTCTTGCGCAGCGCCAGCGTGCGTGCGTCGTCGGGGACGTCGTTCCACTCCTCGGTGGGCACCTCGCCCACGACGGTGGGCACGTCGTCGATGTCGATGACGTGGTCGTCGGCCACCAGCACGGCGCGCTCGATGACGTGCTCGAGCTCCCGCACGTTGCCGGGCCAGTCGTGGACCTCCAGCGCCGTCATGGCCCGGGGCGTGATCCCGTCGATGCGCTTCTCGAACTCCTCGGCGTAGCGCTTCATGAAGTGATGCGCC
The DNA here is from genome assembly GCA_963809895.1 of uncultured Gemmatimonadales bacterium. GTDB lineage: Bacteria > Gemmatimonadota > Gemmatimonadetes > Longimicrobiales > Gaopeijiaceae > Gaopeijia. The sequence continues at coordinate 2,195,165 of CAWELD010000003.1, forward strand.
AGCAGGGGAATCTCCTCGGTACGCTCCCGGAGCGGGGGCAGCTGGATGGTGAAGACGCTGAGTCGATAGTAGAGGTCGTCGCGGAAGGCGCCCTCCTCCACCAGCCCCTGCAGGTCCACGTTGGTGGCGGCGATGAGGCGCACGTCCACCGGGACCGCTTTGTCCGAGCCCACGGGGCGGATCTCCCGCTCCTGGATGAGCCGGAGCAGGCTTCCCTGGATCTGGGGCGACAGCGAGCTGATCTCGTCCAGGAAGAGCGTGCCGCCCCGGGCGGTCTCGGCCAACCCCTTGCGATCCTTCACGGCGCCGGTGAACGCACCGCGCACGTGTCCGAAGAGCTCCGACTCCAGCAACGACTCGCTCAGCGAGGCGCAGTCCGCCACCACCAGGGGGTGGTCCTTGCGGGGGCTGTTGTAGTGGATGGCCCGGGCGATGAGCTCCTTGCCCGTGCCGGTCTCGCCGGTGATGAGGACCGTGCTGTTGGTGGGCGCGACCTTGGCCACGAGCTGCATGACCTTGCGCATGGGCGGCGACGAGCAGATGACGTTGCCGATGCGGTAGCGCGTCTCGAGCTCGGAGCGCAGCCGGCGGGTCAGGTCCAACAGATGCCGTCGCTCCAGCGCCCGGGCCACGGACACCAGGAGCTGCGGTGGGCTGACCGGCTTCTGCAGGTAGTCGAAGGCGCCGAGCTTGATGGCCTCCACCGCCGTCTCGATGGTGGCGTAGCCGGTGATGATCACCACCTCGGTCTCGGGCGACGCATCGCGCGTCGCGCGCAGCAGCTCGATGCCGTCCAGCTCGGGCATCTTGATGTCCACCAACAGCAGGTCGAAGGTCTCCCTGCGGATCTTGTCCAGGCCCTCGCGGGCCGAGGTGGTGGTGGTGACGTCGTAGCCCTCCGCCGAGAGCACCCGGCGGATGCTCTCGCAGACGACCTCCTCGTCGTCCACGGCGAGGACGCGAGGCGGCTCGGTCCAGGTGCGTTCGTCGGTCATGATGCAGCCGAGATCATGGAGAGAGCGGGAACGGGCAACAGCACGGTGAACTCCGCACCGGACCTCCCGTCGCTGGAGGCGAGAATGGCCCCGCGGTAACGCCGGACCAGCCCCATGGACACCGACAGCCCCAGTCCCGACCCCTGGCCCACGGGCTTGGTGGTGAAGAAGGGATCGAAGATACGGCCCAGGTCTTCGGGAGCGATGCCCGTCCCGGTGTCCCGGACGCGGATCCGCACCAGCGAGGTTCCGTGGTGCGGGGGAAGCTTGACGTTGGCGTAGTCCCCCCGGCTGGCAATATCGGCCTTCACCGTGAGCCTTCCGCCGTCGGGCATGGCGTGGATGGCGTTCATCATGAGGTTCACGAACACCTGTTGGAGTTGGACCTCGTTGGCTTCCACCATGGGCAGGTCGTCGGGGATCGACGTTCTCAGCTCCACACCGGCGTTCTGCAGCTCGATCTTGAGGAGCTCCACCGCCTTCTGCAATGCCCGCTGTACACTGGAGGGCTCCGGCTCCGGCAGCTCGTCCTGCTTGCGGGAGAAGTCCAGGAGCTGGCGGATGATGGCGGCGCAGCGGTTCGCCTCACGCACGATCATCTGCACGTCGTCCCGGGCCTGGGACTCCGAGGGGAGCGTGTCGTGGACCAGGTGCGCGTAGGTGATGATGGCCATGAGGGGGCTGTTGAGCTCGTGGGCGATGCCCGCCGCCACCAATCCCACGGACGACAGCTTCTCCGCCTGCACCACCTGGTACTGGGCGGCCCGGAGCTGCGACGCCTTCTCCGCAACGTTCTGTTCCAGCGTCTCCACCCAGTCCTCGATGTGCTGGCTGGAGCTGCTCAGGCTCGCCACCATGTCGTTGAAGGAGCTCACCAGGAACCCGATCTCGCCGGTGGCTCCACCCGAGACCGGATGTCGAAAGTCGCCGCTGGCGACCCGGCGGGTGGCGGCGATCATGCGGTTGATGGGCCGTCGCACCCGGTGTGAGATGAGGAAGAAGAGCCCGGCGGAGATCATCAGAACCGCCAGCAGCGAGGTCAGGAACGCGCTGCGGGTGGCGTCCAGCAGGCGGGCCTCGGCCGGTTCCAGCGACATGGTCACGTCCAGTACCCCGAGCACGCTCTGTTGCGCGGGCGAGGCGTGGCAGCGGGCGCCGGAGCACCCGGCTTCGTTGCGGATGACCTGAATGGTGCTCAGCACCCGGCTCCCGTCGGGATTGGTGAAGACGCGGGAGCGGTCCTCGGGATTCAGGTGCGCGTTGGGCGACGGACCGTAGTGGCAGGTCACGCACGCCTCCGCCCGCTTGTCCACCACGGTCCCCACCTCGGTGGAGTCCGAGGAGTGCGTGATCTCGCCTTCCTTGTTGTAGATGCGCACGCGCTCGATCCCGGCGTGCTGGCCCACGGACTCCAGCATCTCGCGCACACCCTCCTGCCGGTTGGCGCGCATGTCCTGCTTGATGCTGAGCCCGATGGTCTCGGCCAGGCTCTCGGAGCCCACGATCACCTCGTCCTGCAGGTGGCGGCGCTCCGAGCGGATCTGGATCGTGGAGAGCGCCGCCACCCCGACGAGGGCCAGGACACCGGCCGAGAGGGCGATTCGCGTGCTGAGGAGCATCGGCGGATCCGGGCGGACAGGGACCGTCGCGACAGGGGAGGGTCGGGGATGCTTCTATCCACCTTCAAGTCTGTGCCCAACCGCCACTTCCGACCTATCGGGGTTCTGCGGACGTTCCGTGTAGGGGGAATCCCCACCCGCATCCGGGCTCCCGAGCCTAACACATCCGGAGGCAAAGGTGTCCCCGTAAACAAATCGCCCCTGAAGCATACGACGCCCGTAAGACGCGACGGCGCGTCCGAGCACCCACACTCCCGCCACCCCGCCCTCGCATGGCTCTACTCTATTTCGGACCCGAGGTCATGATGCCGCTGGCATCGGCCGCCGCCGCTTTGCTGGGCGGTCTGCTGATGTTCTGGCGGCGAGTCGTCGGCTGGGTCAAGGCCGTCGCTCACCGTGTCGCCGGCCTCTTCGGGCGCGACCCTGGCAGCCTCGACATGCCTCCGACCGCGGCCGGACCGCAGCGGCGGAAGCGCCCGGCCAAGAGGCGGGTGGGGTGAATCGGGTCCTGGCCGTCGGCCTCGACGGCTTCGCCCCCCCCATCGCCGAACCCCTGCTCGCGGCCGGCGAGCTGCCGAATCTCGCCCGCCTGCGCGAGACCGGTGGGTACGCACGCATCCGGACCACGGCCCCCGCGCAGACCCCTGTAGCCTGGTCGTCGGTGGCGGTGGGCACCAATCCCGGCGGTCACGGAATCTACGACTTCCTGACCCGGGATCCCCGCACCTACCGCCCCGAGATCGCCCTCCACGGCTACGAGCGGAAGAACGCCTTCCTCCCTCCGAAGGCGGTGAATCGGCGGGGGGGCGACGCGCTGTGGGCGGTAGCCAGCGAGGCCGGGGTGCCGGCGACGGTGATCCGCCACCCGTGCACGTACCCCCCGGAGCGGGTCTACGGGCGCATGCTCGCCGGAGTGGGCGTCACGGACCTGCGCGGCGGCTTCGGCACGTCGACCGTGTACACCACCGAACCGGATCTGCGACCCGGCGAAGGCGAGCGGATCCTGCCGCTGCAGGAGGGTCGTGACGGCATGCTGCGTGCGCACCTCGTAGGCCCCCTGCGGCCCGATGGAGAGGACGCGCGCCTGGAGCTGGGGGTCCAACGCGGCGACGACGGTGGCGTCAGGATCCTCCTGGCGGGACAGGAGGCGGTGCCGGCGCTCGCGCCGGGACAGTGGAGCCCCTGGGTGGGCCTGCGCTTCCGGATGGGCGCGCTCCAGTCGGTGCGGGGGCAGGTCCGATTTCTCCTCGTCCGGACCCGGCCGCACGTCCTCCTCTACGCCAGCCCCGTGAACTTCGACCCGGCCGCGCCCCCCTTCCCCATCAGCCATCCCTGGGACTACGCCAAGGAGTTGGAGGACGCCCTGGGCCCGTTTCACACGCTGGGCATGGCGGAGGATCACGGCGGCCTCAACAACGGACGCTTCACCGAGGAAGAGTTCCTGGCGCAGTGCGGCGACGTCCTGGACGAGCGACGGGCCATGCTCCGCTACGAGCTGGAGCGATTCCAGGAGGGACTCCTCTTCTGCGTCTTCGACACGCCGGACCGTCTTCAGCACATGTTCTGGCGATTTCTGGAGCCGGATCATCCGGCCAACGGGGCCCATGGCTTCGACGCGGGCCTCGCCGACGTCATCCGGGAGCACTACCACGCCTGCGACCGTATCGTCGGCGAGGTGATGGACGCCGTCGACGACCACACGCTGCTGGTGGTGCTGAGCGACCACGGCTTCGGGACCTTCCGGCGCGAAGTGCACCTGAACCGGTGGCTCCATGAACAGGGTCTCCTGGTCCTGAAGACCGGGGTCGGGCCCGGGGCGGACGCCGGCGAAATGCTGAGGGCGGTAGACTGGGACCGTACCCGCGCCTACGCCGTGGGACTGGCGGGCATCTACCTGAACCTCCGCGGCCGGGAGTCCCGGGGCATCGTGGATCCCGACGAAGCCCCCGCGCTTCGCCGGGCGTTGGCGGAGCAGCTGACGGGCCTCCGGGACCAGGACACCGGTCGGGAAGCGATCCGGAGCGCCGCCTCGCGGGACGACCTCTACCGTGGACCCCACCTGGACACGGCGCCCGACGTGGTCGTGGGGTGCGCCACCGGCTACCGCGTGTCCGCTGCGACGGCGCTGGGCGCAGTGCCGACGGCATCCTTCGAGGACAATGTGCGCCGCTGGTCCGGGGACCACGTGATGGACCCCGCGCTCGTGCCCGGTGTCCTGTTCATGAACCGACCGTTCGACGAGAACAGCCCCCACCTGACCGACGTGGCGCCCACGCTTCTGGATGCCCTGGGCGTTCCCGCCGCGCCGGCCATGGAAGGACGATCGTTGTTGCCGTGAAGATCCTGGTGATGGGCCTCGACTGCGCCGCGCCGGAGATCCTGCTCGATGACCGGGCCCTGGACCTCCCCAACCTGCGCCGTCTCATGGAGGCGGGCACGTACGGCCGCCTCGAGAGCGTGGTTCCGCCGATCACGGTGCCGGCCTGGATGTGCATGGCCACCAGCCAGGATCCCGGGTCGCTGGGCGTGTACGGCTTCCGCAACCGCGCCGACCACTCCTACGAGGGTATGGGCACGGTCAACAGCCGCTCCTTCGACGCGCTCACCGTCTGGGACCAGGTGGCCCGCCAGGGTGGCCGTTCGATCCTGATCGGGGTGCCGCCGTCCTATCCCCCTCGACGGGTGAACGGCCTCAGCGTCGGTTGTTTCCTGACGCCGGACTCCAGCCGGGACGTCTTCACGCACCCGCCCGAGCTCTCGGACCGCATCCGCGAACTGGTGGGCGACTACCCGGTGGACGTGAAGGACTTCCGCACGGACGACAAGGACCGCCTCCGTGCGGACATCTTCGAGATGACGGAACGGCACTTCGAGGTGATCCGTGATCTCATGGTCACCGAACCCTGGGACTACTTCCAGTTCGTGGAGATCGGCCTGGACCGTGTACACCACGGCTTCTGGAAGCACCACGATCCCGCGCACCGCAAGCACGACCCGGACAGCCCGTACCGGAACGTCATCCGGGACTACTACCGCATGCTCGACCGGGAGCTGGGCTCGGTGCTGGAGCTCCTGGACGACGACACCGCCGTGCTGGTGGTCTCGGACCACGGCGCCCGCGCGCTGGACGGGGGATTCTGCGTCAACGAGTGGCTGGTGCGAGAGGGTGATCTGGCGCTGGCGGCGTACCCCGAGCGTGTCACACCGCTGGATCAGCTCGAGGTGGACTGGTCACGCACCCGTGCCTGGAGCAGCGGGGGGTACTACGCCCGCGTCTTCATGAACGTGCGGGGGCGCGAGCCCGAGGGCGTCATCGAGCCCGAGGACTACGAAGCGGCGCGGGACGATCTGGCGGCGCGACTGGAGGCCACAACCGATCCGGAAGGCCGGCCCCTGGGCACCCGGGTCTTTCGCCCGCAGGAGATCTACCGCGACGTGCGGGGCGTGGCGCCGGACCTCATCGTCCACTTCGGCGATCTGGCCTGGCGGGCCGTGGGCGGGGTCGGGTATCCCGGCGTCCACGTGGAGGAGAACGACACGGGGCCCGACGACTGCAACCACGCCCAGTACGGGGCGTTCATCCTGGCCGCCCCGGGCCTGGCGCCCGCCGGCGAGATGGAGGGCGCCCGCCTCCTGGACGTCGCCCCCACGCTGCTCGAGCTCGCGGGCTACGACGTGCCGGGCTCCATGCAGGGTCGGTCGCTGGTGGGCTCACTTCCCCGGGCGCAGAGCCCGGAGGGCCCGTCCGACGAAGACGAGGCCGTGATCCGGGAACGGCTCACGGGCCTGGGCTACATCGCCTGAGGGCTCCGGCGATGCCGTCGTCCTCCCCTCCCCCGCCGGAGCGGCTGTCGCCGCTGGCGCTGCTCAGAATGGCCCTGGGATTCGGCCTGGCCGTGGGCCTTCTGGAGACGGCTCCATTGGCGCTGGCCGTGGAGTTGGGGATCCGTATTCGCATGAGCCCTCAGTTCGTGTGGATGACCCCGGTGGGCGACACCCTCCTCTTCCTTCTGGTGGGATTGCTGCTCGTGCTGGCCGGCCGCCGCCGCCCCACCCTCACCGGCCGCAGGGTGGCACTGGGCGTCTTCGTGGGGCTGGGCGTACTGTGCCTGGGCCTCATCATCGAGTCCCTCTACGACCTGGCGGTCCTGGTGCTCGCCACCGGGGTGGGCGTCCAGGTGGCCCGCACGGCCGACGGGCGCGTGGGTCGCTGGCTCACCCGCGTGGTGCCCCGCGCCGCGCCGGCGCTGGCGCTGGTGGTGCTCCTGCTGGGGCTCGGGGTACGCTGGCGCACGGCGGCCGGAGAGGAGGCCCGCATGGCGGCGCTGCCCGAGCCCGAGGCCGGCGCCCCCAACATCCTCCTGCTCATCCTGGACACGGTGCGGGCGTCGAGCCTCGAGCTGTACGGCGGACGGCGAACGACGGCGCCACACCTGGACAGCCTGGCCCAGCGCGGTGTGGTGTTCGACGAAGCCATGAGTGCCTCACCGTGGACCTTCCCCTCTCACGCGACGCTCTTCACCGGGATGTGGCCCTTCCAGGTGCACGCCGGTTGGGAGGCTCCCCTGGGCGACGAGTTCCCCACGCTGGCCGAGGCGCTGGCGTCGGACGGCTACGCCACCGGCGGGTTCGTGGGCAACATGCTGAACGCCTCCAGCATGCGTGGGCTGAGCCGGGGCTTCGCCCACTACGAGGACTACGTGCCGGGATGGGGCGAGCTGATCCTGAGCACCTCGGTGGGCCGGGCGCTGGCCTACAGCACTCGCTTGCGCTGGCTGGTGGGCGTTCACGAATTGCTGAACCGGAAGCACGGGGGCGACGTCAATCGGGCGTTCCTGTCCTGGCTCGCCGACGAGAAGGAAGACCACCCCGGCCGTCCCTGGTTCGCCTTCCTGAACTACTACGACGCCCACGAACCCCATTCCCCTCCCGACACCCTGCTGTCGTGGCGCGAATGGAACGACTTCAAGCACCTGGGCGGCATCGCCGTGGGCAACGACGCCTGGGTCGCCGACAAGTGGACCATGCCCGGCCGGCGTGTAGCGCTGCACACCCTGTCCTACGAGGCGGCCATCCGACGTGCCGACGCCGCCATGGGACGCCTCTTCCGGGAACTGGACGCACGGGGCGAGCTGCAGAACACGGTCGTCGTGGTCCTCTCGGATCACGGTGAGCAGCTCGGCGAGCGCGGACTCTTCGAGCACAACAACAGCCTGTACCTGCCCACTTTACACGTGCCCCTGGTCATCGCCTGGCCGGGACGCGTGCCCGCCGGAGTGCGTATCGACGAGACGGTGAGCCTGCGCGACGTTCCCGCCACGATCCTCGATCTGTCCGGTTCGGTGGCGGCGCTGCCCGGCACGTCGCTGGCACCGCTGTGGCGCGCGACCGACGAGGACGCGCCGCCGGTGCCCCGCTCTCCGGCCATCGCCCATCTGACCCGGGGCTACGTCGAGCAGCCGGGGACTCCGATTTCGCTGGGGCAGACGCCGGAGATGCACTCCATCGTCGACATGCCCTACCAGTACATCCACAACGGCGACGGCACCGACGAGCTCTACGACGTGGGCCAGGACCCCGCCCAGGGGCCCAACCTCGCCGGCACGCCGGCCGGCGATTCGATCCTCGTGCGCCTGCGGGCGGTGCTCTACCGCGAGGTCACCGGCGAGCTGGTGCCCGAGGGGCTCCCCGTGTATCCCGCCAGCCCGCGCCTGCCCGGCCGGCGCTGAGCTCCGACCGTCACGACGGCGGCCCCACGATCGTTCTCTCCATGGGTGATTGCTGACGATCGACGAGGGGAGGAGAGATGAAGCGTTTGTTGTCCGTCGCAGCCGTGCTCCTGGCCATCGCGGGGTGCGCCGACGCCACGGGGGTGCCCGACGACCAGTTCGGCATCGTCTCCGTGGATCAGGGGCTGGAGATCACGAATTCGTCCAGCGTGGATCTCTTCTACGAGGCCATCGACATCGAGGTACTGGCCCAGTGGGTCGGACCCACGGCCATCACCATGTGCAGCGACCCCGACTGCCCCCACGTGGCGCCCGGGCAGACCGTGATCGTGCCCTGGGACCAGGTCCTGGGATGGCGTGACGAAACGACCAGGATCGCCGTCTACTGGTGGCGTGTCGTCCCCGACGGCAAGGGCGGCTGGCGGGTGGCCAGCGACGACGTCCACTCGCGGGAGATCGACGTTTCCTAGCAGGACCGGCTAGTTCGACTGACTGGCCGTGACCGGCGCGACGGCGGTCCGATCGCCGACGATCAGCGTCAGCTCGGTATCCCCCTGGAAGACGACCCCCAGGACCACTTCGGGCTCGGTGTTCGTGGCAGAGCGGATCGACGCCACACGTGCGTTGCCGATCTTCCAGGAGATCCTGAATCCCTCGGGAGAAAGCTCGTCGCCGACGTCGTCGCGCAGAACGGCCCTGGCCACCGCCGTCTGCGAGCCCACCAGATCGAAAGAAGGCGGGTCGATGGCGATGCTGGCGAGGCCCGCGGGGTGGACGTAGACCGGCACCGGTACCGAGAGATCCGCGAGGTGGGCCCGCACCACCGCCGATCCGACCCCGGTGGCCGTGACCTCCGCACCGGTCGCGGTCCGCTCGACGGTGGTCACCTGCGTGTCGTCGCTTTCCCACTCCACCCGTGACAGGCGGTCGTCCAGCGACTCTCCACCGGGGCCCAGGATACGGAGTTCGAGAGGACCGCTGCTCCCCACGCCGAGGTGGAGTGAATCCTGGACGATGTCGAGGGCGGCCACCTTCTCGGGACCGGTCCCGCCCGAGCACGCCCCGAGAAGGGCGGCCCCCACCGCCACCAGTAGGCCGGCCATGCGCGCGCCGTATCGCTTCGCCATCCATCCGTCCTGCGTCGGAGTCAGTACGCGCCCCGCGGTGGGGCGGCTCCGTCGAAGGGACGGTCCAGCAGCGCGCATTCTGCCGACAGCCGCATCCGAGGCGGCGGGGGCGGCTCCGGTAAGGCTAACTCACCCGACTCATCTGGATCGTCACCGGCGTGCTGTCGATGCTCCCGGTCCAGGTCATGTTGGAACCGCTGATGCTGTAGCTGAAGGTGGTGGAGTCGGCGGAACCCGCATCGATGGTCACCTGGCTCGACGTGTACGTGAAGGCCCCGTTGTTCTCACAGTCGGTGGTGGTATCACCGCAGACGCCGACCTGATCGTCCGTGACGCTGATCGTGTACATGCCGGTGTCGGCCAGCGTAATGGTGAGATCCATGCCGAGGGCGACGAAGTCGACGCCGTTGGCGGTGAACCCCGTCGCATGCCAGGTGCCCAGGATCGCGTCCTGGTCGTCGTTCGGCCCACTGGAATCGTCGCTGGAGCACGAGGCCGATACCGCCAGGAGCACGAGCAGGAGGAGGGGGAACACACGGGTGCGCATGCGGGACATGAGAGGGTCTCCGTAGAGGGTGGGCTGTTTGGCCGCGCTTCTTCAGCCTAGTGCCGATGCACGGAGCGGGCCAGCCCCCCGTGACGGTTCGGGCCCCGGGTTCTGCGTTGGAGGGAGGTGGACCCGGCAGCAGAAGACCTCCTTGAAGCTCATCGACCCGAGGAGCGGCGTGTAGGTGATCCGCGCCGCGCTTCGGCCAGGCGTAGCGCCCGGTCCCGGTCGTACACGTCCGGGTAGAATCGGACCATCCCGTCCTTCCCGACCCAGGCGGTGAAGTACGCGATGTAGACCGGGATGGGCTGGTCCAGATCGAGGCGGGTACGCTCGCCCTGGCGCACCAACTCGTCCAAACGGCCAGGCGGCGTGTCCGAGGCGTTCCGGAGCACGTACCGGGCGAGCTTCTGCGGCTCCTCGACGCGAATACACCCGTGGCTGAAGGCACGGAAGTCCCTGGCGAAGAGGTGGTCCGCCGGGGTGTCGTGCAGATAGATGTCGTGTGTGTTGGGCAGCATGAACTTCACGATCCCGAGCGCGTTCGTCGGCCCCGGCTTCTGGCGGAAATCGTAGGGGAACGACGCGGTGTCCACCGAGACCCAGTCGATGTCCTCTGGCGAGCGCGCAGGCCCGAAGGCGTCGCCCTCGTCCACCAGTTCCAGGCGCCGGTCATCGAGATACGCGGCGTCACGACGCAGCGCCGGGAGGATCTCCTCGCGCTCGATGGACTCCGGCACGTGCCAGTACGGGTTCACCACCAGGTACTGCAAGGTGTCCTGGAAGATGTTGGTCCGCTTGTCCGGCTGTCCGACCACCACCCCCATCTCCATGACCGGGCGGTCGTGTTCGAGAACCTCCAGCTCGAATCCCGCGACGTTCACGAGGATGGCACGATCCCCCAGGCTCCGAGGCATGCGACGCATGCGATCGAGGTTGAGCTCGAGGTCGGCGACCCGCTCGGACGCGGAGATGTTCATGGTGGATACGGTCGTCTCCCCCACGACGCTGTCCGCCGGGATGCCGTAGCGGCGCTGGAAGCGGGCCACCGCGGCGGCGAGATCGGCGTCGAACCGCTCCGGTGACCGGTTCCCGCCCTCGGCGAGCTCCGCGACCTCCGGGTCCATGCCAGCCCGCAGCCTGGCTCGGACGGCGGCCACGCGGGGGCTCGAATCCCCGTTCTGGAGAACCGGCCCCGGCGGCACGGACGGCCAGCCCCCGGCACGCTCCTGCTCGCGGTACGCCGCCAGCGCATCGCGGAGTTGGCCGTACCAGGGAAAGGTCGGTCGCAGGCCCTCGAGAACGCGCTGGGGATCGACGCCCTGGGCCACGCTGTCCAGCAGGCTTCGCCACGGCACCGAGTCGGGCCGGATCTCCCAATCCAGTCCCGCGTCGGCGGGATCCGTCCACCCCCGGGCCAGGGCGTCGGCCAGACGCAGGTAGGCGTCGGACAGGAGCACCTCCGCCCGGGCGGAAGTTTCCGGCGAGTCGCGTTCGCCGAGCTCCCTGACGGCCTGGATCACGGCCTCGGTGCGGAAGTTCGCCGGGTCCAGCCCTTCGGACGTCGCGGCGTCGAAGGCCTCGTCGAGCCGGCGCCCCCGCGAGCTCAATCCGTCGCCCCGGACCCAGAGCACGGGTCCTGCCGAATCAGCGTAGAAGTCCCGTAACTCCTCGACGTGGGCCAAGGGTCCGCCGCTCGGGTGACGACGCGAGCAACGTCTGCGCGCTGCGGCGCACAGCCGGATCACGCATCCCTCCACCGCCGAAGAACGACCATGGGCCCATGGTGGCGACGGCCCAGAGCACGGCGATGCAGACGACGGTGATGGCGGCGAGCGTTGCAGTTCGGTTCATCTATCTTGTCGCGTCGAGAAGTCGTTGGCGTCGAGTGTCATCCCCTGGAAACGCAAGGGCCGTTCCAGTTACCGTGAAGGCTCCACAGTCGTCAGCCGGAGCGCCCATGAGTCGCTGGAAGGGTCTGGACATCGAAGCGGAAGGGACCGGGATCTCCCGTCCCCTGAGCGAGCAGGTCAACCTTCTGGGGGCGATGCTGGGAGAGGCCGTTCGCCAGCGCTACGGCGACGAGGGGCTGGAGCGGGTGGAGCGGCTCAGGCGCTTGTGTCGCGAATCGGCCCGGACAGGCGACCCCGAGGGGCTGCGCCAGGCCACCGCCCTGGTGGGCGAGCTCGAGCTCGACGAGATCGTGCCACTGCTGCGGGCCTTCACCTCCTTCTTCCACCTGGTGAACCAGGCCGAGAAGCAGGAAATCGTGCGCATCAACCGGGAGCGGTCCCGCTCCGGGCCCCGCCCCGAGTCGGTGGGAGAGATCCTGGAGCGCCTTCACCGCGATGGCACCTCTTTCGACGACCTCCAGAGGCTGCTCGCCCGCCTGGACATTCAGCCGACGCTGACCGCGCACCCCACGGAGGCACGTCCGGCGGCTGTCCTCGAGAAGCAGCGGGAGCTGGCGGATCTCCTTCTCTCGTTGCGCCGCGACGACCCGCCGCCGGTGGAGAGGGACCGGATCCTGGACGCCATCTACAACCTCATCGCGCTCCTCCTCGCCACCGACGAGATCCGGACCGAGCGGCCGCAGGTGGAAGACGAGGTGGAGCAAGGCCTCTATTTCCTCCTGGGCACCATCTGGGATGCCGTCCCCGCTCTCTACGACGACATGGCACGCACCGTGGAGCGCTGCTGGGGCGACTCCATCGAGATCCCGCCCTTCCTGCGATACCGTTCGTGGATCGGGAGCGACAGGGACGGCAACCCCAACGTCACCGCACAGGTGACGCGGGCCACCATCCGCACACAGCGCTCACGGGTCCTGGAGCGGTACCGGGGCGAGCTGGCGGCACTCGGAACCGAGCTCAGCGTGTCGCGACGCCAGGTTGGCATGCCGCCCCGCCTGACCGCGCTCCTGGAGCGGGGGCTGGCAGCGCTGCCGGACGCCGATGCGAGCACGTTGCGCACCGAGCACGCGGACACTCCGTTCCGGCAGGCGGTCGCCATGCTGGACATCCGGCTCGCCCGACTTCTCACGCACGACGGCGACGCCACCTACGACAGCGCGGCGTTCTCGCACGACCTGTCGGAGCTGGCGGCGGCCCTCGACGAGGTGGGATTGCAACCGGTGGCCCGCCACGGACGGCTGAAGCGGCTCCGGACGCTGGTGGCCACCTTCGGCTTCCACCTGGCCACCCTCGACGTGCGCCAGCACAGTGCCGTGCACGAGCAGGCCGTGGCCGCCGTGCTCCGCCGGGCAGGCCTCCACGACGACTACATGTCGCTGGACGAGGCCGAACGGGTGCGGGTCCTGACCGGAGCGATGTCACGGGCCGGTGCCCCCCACGCCGCCGAGCGCGGCGAGCCCGTCGCCGGCGAGGACGAGCTGCCAGGAATCGTGGCCGACCTGCTGGAGGCGCTCCGGGTCGTGCGCGACGCCGTGGAGCGGGAGCCGCTGGCGGTGGGAAGCTGGATCGTGAGCATGACGCACAGCGTGAGTGACCTGCTGGAGCCCATGTATCTGGCACGGGAAACCGGGCTCCTGGGGGTGGAGAACGAACGCATCCGCTGCCCGCTGGACTTCGTGCCCCTCTTCGAGACGGTCGAGGACCTGGAGGCCGCGGCCGAGCGCATGGAACGCCTCTACGCCGACCCCTTCTACCGGCGTCAACTGGAGGCGCGGGGCGGCGTCCAGGAGGTGATGCTCGGGTATTCGGACAGCAACAAGGACGGCGGCTACTGGGCCGCCAACTGGGCCCTCCACAAGGCGCAGGACGCCCTGGGCCGCTCGGCCCACAGCCATGGGATCGACCTGCGCCTCTTCCACGGGCGCGGAGGCACCGTGGGCCGGGGAGGCGGCCGTGCCAATCGCGCCGTGCTGGCCATGCCGCCCTCGGTCCACAACGGCCGCATCCGCTTCACCGAGCAGGGTGAGGTCATCACCTTCCGCTACGGACTCGCCGATATCGCTCGGCGGCATCTGGAGCAGATGGTCGGGGCCGTGGTGCAGGCCACGGCCGAAGCCGACCGACAAGACGCACAAGGCCCGGCCGGCGCGCCGGCAGCTGCCCCGGACGAGGACTGCGCACGGCGGATGGAGGTCCTGGCCCAGCGATCCATGGAGGCCTACCGAGCGCTCATCCAGGACCCGGACTTCTGGCCGTGGTATCTCCGCACGACGCCCATCCGATACATCAGCCGGCTTCCCATGGGCTCACGGCCCGCGGCGCGAGGCTCCGCGGGCGACGACGAGGCCTCGGAGCTGGCCTTCGGGGATCTGAGGGCGATCCCCTGGGTGTTCGCGTGGACCCAGGTCCGTGCCATCGCACCGGGTTGGTTCGGGATCGGGACGGCGCTGGACCAGCGCCTGGCCCACGAACCCGCCCTCCTGGACGAGCTCCGGAAGCTCTACCGCACCTGGCCGTTCCTGAAAGCGGTGGTGGACAACGCGCTGCGGGAAATGGCGCGCGCGCGGCTCGGCGTCACGGCGCTGTACGATACCCGACTCGGGTCCGGCGGCCCATCGACCTTTCTCGGGACCCTGCGTGAGGATTTCCAGCGGGCCGAAGGTCACCTCCTGGTCGTCTCGGGCGAGGACGAGCTGCTGCAGCACACGCCCGTGATCCAGAAGTCCATCCGCCTCCGCAACCCGTACACCGACGTGCTCAACCTCCTGCAGCGGGAGCTGCTGGCCCGCGCAGCCGATGGAGAGCCCGACGAGGCGCTACGGGACGCGCTCTTCCTGAGCGTGAACGGCATCGCGGCGGCTATGCAGAGCACCGGATAGCCAAGCGGAGCTTCGTCGTCTCTTCGGCCGATCTGGTACGGCCCTTGCCTCTCTCATCGTCGCAACGACGAACGCAATGAGAAGAGGAGAACGTCCGATGAAGACCACGGGTAGCCTCGCAGCCGCCGTGCTGCTCACCGGTGTCCTGGCCATTCCGGCCGCCGCGCAGACCACCACGAATCGAGCCCACCAGGAGGCACAGGTCAGGGCTGAACTCCGGGAGCTGGCAGCCTCGCCCACCGCGGCCGATCACGATCGCGCCGAGGTGCAGCGCTTTCTCGCCAACGACCGGGTTCGCGACGTGGCCGCGGACATGGGGATCGACCTGCACGCGCTGCAGGACCGTGTGGCCACGCTGAACGATGCCGACGCTGCGGACCTGGCGTCTCGCGTCAGGAACGCCAACGAGGCGCCCATGGCGGGTGGTGACACCTTCGTCATCACCTCCACCACGATCATCATCGTCCTGTTGATCATCATCCTGATCGTCGTGGCGTGACCACCTCGCCGGCCACCATGGCCCTGGCGGCGGCGCTCCTGATCGGAGGGTCGACGCCCGGGCCGGCCGTGGCTCGACCGCCCATCGACTCGCCCCTCGCCGATACGGCATCGGAGGTCGAGCTCGACGTACCGTACCTCACACAGGGTCCCCTGCTCTGCGGGGGCGCCGCCGCCGCCATGGTCGAGCGTTTCTACGGAGCTCGCGGGGTCTACGCCGAGGACTTCGAAACGCTGGTCCGCCCTACCGAGGGTGGCATCCGCACCGACGACCTGGCGCATGCCCTTCGCGCCCGGGGCTACCAGGCTCGGGTCCGCCGCGGAAGCCTGACCGCTGCGCTCGAGGCCCTGGACCGGGGTTCGCCCCCGATCCTCCTGCTGAGCACCGGCAACGAGCGCCTCCACTACGTGGTGCTCGTCGGCTGGAACGGGGGCACGGCGCTGGTGCACGACCCGCTGCTGGGCCCCCGGCGCCGGATCGCCATCGAGCGCCTCGCATCCCAGGCCCGAGCCACGGACTTCTGGACGCTGGTCGTCCAGCCGGACACGGGATCCCTCCCGACGGCCTCAGCCGGACCTGCGGTGGCCCACGCGGCGTCCAACGAACTGGAGCCCGGCCCGCTGTTGAACGCCCTGGCGGCGCTGCGCGCCGGGCACCAAGACCTGGCCGAAGCCGAAGCGCGGGCCCAGCTCACCCGTTCTCCCAGCGGCCCGCTTCGCGATCTCAGCTGGCAGCTCATCGCCACGGCCCGCTTCCGAGAGGGCCGCCACGACGCGGCGCTGGACGCGTGGAACCGTCTGGGTGAGCCCCGCGTCGACCTCGTGGTGCTCGACGGGCTGGAGCATCTGCGATGGCGGGCGGTGGCGGGGCGGCTGCCCCTCCGGCACGGAGACACGCTGCGTGCCCGCGATCTGGCGACCGGACGCCGCCGCCTCTCCGCCGTGCCGGGGATCGTGTCGTCCCGCCTCGACTACCAACCGCTCGTGGACGGCACCGTCGAGGTCCGGGGCTACGTCGCCGAGGCCGGACGCTGGCCGTCGACTTCGAGGATCGGGGCCGAGCTGGTGGGAGCGGTGATCGACGAACGCGCCTCCGTGAGCGCGGGTCCTTTTCTGTCGGGCAGCGAGCGCTGGCGGCTGTCCGGCCAATGGCTCGCGGCCGACGCGGCCGCCAACCTCACCGTGACGGGCCCTGCACCGCCCCTGCCCGGCATTGCCGCGGTCACGCTGGCCTGGGAACGCCAGCGCTTCGGCCTGGACGGCGTGGAGGCCGGCGCCGAGGAGCGCATCCGTGGCGTCGCCTCGCTGGGCGAGTGGATCGGGCCCGCGGACCGGGTCGAGGGGCGACTGGGGCTGGAACGTTGGGATGACCGGGGCCGCAGCGTCACGGCCGGAGGCTCGTTGCGTCACGTCGTCACGCCCGGTCGCCTCGGCTCGGAGCTCTCCGCCGATGCGTGGACCGGCGCCGTGCACGCCGCGAGGGGCCGCTTCGGGCTCGATGCGCGCCTGCCGCGATCAGGGCGCGAATGGCGCCTGGGCGTCCGGGGTACCTGGGCCAGCGACGGGAAGTCCACGCATGCTCTGGGACGGGGCCGGCCTCGGGGTCGTGCGAAGCCCCCTGTTGCGTGGCGTCCGGCTGGTGCGCGACGGCAGGATCGACGGGCCGGTGTTCGGACCACGGCTCGTGCAGGCCTCGCTGGAGCACACCTTCCTCCGCCGTCTGGGCCCGGTGCGGGCGGGCATCGGCCTGTTCGCGGACGCGGCCCGGGCGTGGGGGAGCGTCGCGGGCGATTCGGGATGGCGGGGAGCGTGGGGCGTGGAGCTCGAGGGCGTGCTCGACGACCGCCGCATGGCACTCAGCCTCGGCACCGGTGCCGGCGACTGGATCGTATCACTGCGTCTGGGCTCGGTGCACCGGCTCTACTAGCCCCCGGCGCGCCCCGCTCCGTTCCGTCGCACGAACGACCAGGCCGGCGACCCACCAGATCGCGACCACCAGCAGGCCCACGACGTAGCCATCCACTGCGTAGTGCCACCCCAGCGCCACCGATCCGAGAAAGACCATGGCTGCGTACGTGCCCGCCACGGCGCCCAGCCAGAGCCGCGTGCGGGCGGCCCCGATGGCGATCAGGAACATGGCGCCCACGTGAATCGACGGCATGGCCGAGACGCCGCCACCCGTGAGCACCGTGCCCGACGCCTGGGCGCGCCAGAGCTCCGTCTGAAGCCGTCGGGCCGTGAGACCCAGGGCGTCCATGTGCTGGATGAGAGGACCGAAGGGATCGGGTTGGCCGGTGACGGACCGAAAGTACACGGGCCCGGCCGATGAAAAGAGGGTCGCCAGGATCGTCCCCCCGAGGACCCACAGAAGGGCGATGGACAACAGGAAGCGACCGCGCACCCTTCCCGGACGACCGAACACCGCCACGGCGATGCCGAGGCTGAGCACGGGATACCAGAGGAGATACGACGCGTCCAGCGCCCGCAAGGCGACGTCCGGAAGGTGCATGAGCGCCAGGCCAGGCTCCCCTCCGTGAAGGGTCACGTCCCAGCGATGCAGCGCCACGTCCCACCGATAGGGGCGCCCCATGAAGAGCCGCGGCTTGAGCGCCAGGAAGATGGCGAACATGTGGGCCATGGCGATCCCGCCCACGGCGCTGGACGCCAGGCGCTCCGGCTCGGCCAGCCCGACGCCCCGACCGTGCCGGGCGAGGATGGCGTCGGCCCCGGCGAAGGCCGCCACCATGCCCAGGACCAGTGCTCCCGTGACCACCAGGGGACGCGCGACCGGGCCGAACGTCCAGCGCAGATACAGGTCGAAGAGGACGACGATCACCAGGAGCGGCGCATGGCGCCACAGGACCGGGACCAACGTGCTTCGCGTCCCTCGTATCGCCGCGACGAACGAAGAACGCCGACGCCTCAAGGACGGGACGCCACGGTCCGGCAAGAGGCGCCGGGCAGGACCGGACAGGCCGCCACCATGGTGGCACCCTCCTTCCAGTCCCTCACGCGCAGGACCCGCGTCCGCGTCGCTTCGCGGCCGTCTTCCGCGTCGGTGACCCTCACGACCAGACGGTAGTACCCCTCGTCCAGGGGCGCGTCCACGCGCCGCAGCTCCCTGAGCAGTCCCCCGGCGTCGGAGGCGGCCTGGCCCGTGAAGCTCACGCGCACCACCCGCTCGTGGGCGCGCGGACGACCGGCTGCGTCGATGGGCGCGAACGAGACCTCGGTGGTGTAGCGGTGGTCCTTCGGGAGGTTGTACACCTCGTAGAACACGTCGAAGGTACCGCTGGGAAAGTCGTTGCTGGGCAGGAGCGCCAGCGTGGCATCCCCCCGCCTCCAGCCGTCTACGCCCCCGGGCAGACCCAGCGCGATGTCGCTGAGCATCAGCCGGCTGCCGCTGTAGTCGGGAATCACGAACGGATGCGTGTAGAGCTGACCGGTGCCCGGATTGGGCGCGTCGATCATGATGACCCGCTGCACCGTGGTGGACGACGGCCGGGCCTCGGTCTCGATGTAGGTGTGCAGGAGGTGATCGTCGTCCAACGGCCGGTCACGGGCGACGAAGACCGAGTCGTCGGTGCGTGACACGCCGCCGAACGCCGTGTCGGCCAGCACCAGGGACACGTTGAACCGGTAGCGGTAGTCCCCGTCGACCTTCTCCCGGTTCAGACGCCCCACAGGCACCGCGAACGAGGCGACCACCGTCGTGCTCCCACCATCTCCGCGAAACGTGTACAGGTCGTAGAAGAAGGGGAGCGCCCGCCAGGGGACGGCGTGGGGCCGGACCGGCATCACGCCTGGGCCTCCGACGTCCAAGCCGGGCGACGACGGGGTGGATCCCGTGGTCGCCGCGACCGTGGAGGCCGTGAGGATCAACATGAGGGATGCGGCGGATCGTACCATGGCTCCAGCATACCTCGAGGGTGCGGGGCGCCGATGTTAAACGTCGGTCAGCCTCGTGGAGTTCCACCACCGGATCCGGCCAGCCGATCCTGCAGGGCATCGAGACGCGCCGCCCACGCCTTCCTGGCGCGCTCCATGGCAACGACTCGCCGGTCTTGGCCATGCGGGCTCGAACGAGCCGCTTGAGATCGTTGTTCGTGGGGGCCGGGCACAAGAGGTTGGGCGTCGGACCGCGCCCGTGGAGGGCAACATGCGAGGTGGGTGGGCCACCGAGCAACCCTGGAGCCAGCGAGAGGCGGATGGCGCAGCGGAGCTATTTCCTGACGAGCCCCCGGCTAGGATTCAGCGAGTGGAGGGACGACGACCTCGATCTCGCCGTGAGTCTGTGGGGGGATCCCCGGGTGACCGCGCTCTTCGATGCCCGCGAACGGCTGACGCGAGAGGAGGTCGCCAGCCGCCTGCAGGGAGAACTGGACCGCCGGCGAGCCCTGGGCATCCAGTACTGGCCCGCCTTTGTGCGGGAGTCGGGGGATTTCGTGGGCTGCGCGGGACTCAAGCCCTACGGGGAATCCCACGATCGCCGCGAAATGGGAATCCACCTGCGGCCGGCCTTCTGGGGCCGGGGCCTCGCCACCGAGGCGTGTCGAGCCGTCATCACCTACGCCTTCGAGGAGCTCCGCCTGCAGGCGCTGCTCGCGGGACATCACCCGGAGAACCACGCATCGAGGCGGGTCCTGGAGAAGCTGGGATTCCGGCACATCCGGGATGAGCTCTTCGAGGGCACGGGGCTCGTGCATCCACTGTACGAGCTGCCTTCGGCGGAGTGGAACGTCCGCTGAGCCCCGGTCAGCCGCCGTCGCCTCCCGGCCGGTAGCTCTTCACGGCGTGAGCCTCCACCTCGGCCCGCGTGAACCACGCCGGCTTGAACATGCGCTGGGCGTACAGCGGCGCCTGATCGAAGAAGTGGGATGAGGCGGAGTCCGCGCTCTGACCGAACACGGAGACCGAGCGCGCGCTGGGCTCGGGCCCGAACTCGACGACTTTCAGCATGGAGTTGCCGGCCACGCCGTAGCGGCGATCCGCCAGGCCCGATGGCGCTCCGCCCGCATTCGTCGTGTAGAAGGCGAACACGGCGCCGTTGGCGCCACCCACGGACAGACTGGGCAGGGCGTCGCTGAACGAGGCCGGATCGTCGTCGGGGGGACGCTGCAATCGGTTCACCTGGCCCCAGGGGACCTCGATGGTGCCCCACCGCTCGCGGAGCGCCCTCAACGTTCGGGCCAGAGCCGTCAGCTCGGGCCAGCCACCGACCGCTTCCGATGGCGAGCGCTCGGCGCGCGCCTGCAGCGCGAGCTCGAACCAGGTGGTCTCCACGGACTCGATGCGGGCCTCGCGGTCCCAGGCCAGGAGCCTGGGCATGGCCACCTCCAGATCCGGACGGTCGGCCTCCCCGACGACCGCTTGTAGCTCCCTCCACTGGGATTCGAGCACCGGGACCAGGGTATCGGCCATGGACAGGTGCGTGTCCCACACGGCCCGGGCGAAGTGGTCGAGGGTGACCCCACGCATGGCCCGGAGCGCACGCAGGCTGCTGCGAGCTCGGGGATTGTCGGTCTCGCCGCCGATCATGTAGGGAGGAAAGTCGGACCTGGCGAAGGGAGCGGGCGCGGTGGCCACCATGGGCGCGGAGTTGGTGTTGAGCAGGAAGCCCGACTCGGGATTCAGGACCTGCGGCAGCTCGTCCAGCGCGTGGTAGCCCTGCCACTCGGTGCCCGGATCGGCGCCGTCCACGGGGTCGGCCCAGTCCAGCGACGGGTCACGCCTGGGCACCGCCGAGTTGTAGAGGTACCAGATGTTCCCGTCAGCGTCGGCGTACATGAGGTTCATGTACGGGATGGCGAGCCGGGAGACGGCGCTCCGGAACTCGGCCAGCGAGGACGCGCCGATCATGGCGTCGAGCTGATCGGCCCAACCACCCTCCTCGAGCCTGGCGAGCCTGGCCGCCAGAGGGCGGCCCGCCGCGTCCAATCCGACCACCGGGCCGTGGTGTGTCTTCCAGAAGCGCAGCGTGCGCTCCTCCACCCCGCCTTCGGTGCTCACCTGCACCTGTTCGGTCCAGGTGGCGGCCTGGCGGCGATCACCCCCGTAGCGGTAGGTGAGCGGGCTCGACGCATCGTCGAAGTGCTCGACGTACAGGTCTCCGATGTCGGCATAGTTGTCGGTGAACGCCCAGCCCAGGCGCTCGTTGTTGCCCATGTACGGCAGCACGAAGCCGAAGCGCGTGAGGCCGCTGAAGACCAATCCCTCGTCGCTGTGGAGGTGGAGCTCGAAGTAGCGCTGCACCCCGAAGAAGGACTGATGGGGATTCACCAGCAGCATGGCGTGGCCGCTGGCGGTGCGGGACGGAGCCAGCGCCCACTCGTTGGAGCCCAGCGGCCGCTCGCCGGTGGGTCCGCGGGGGGCTTCGGCGTAGCGGAGGATGGACCCGGCGGAATATCCCGTGGCCGCCTCGGGCTCCGACGAGTGCCCATCCCCGGAGCGGGTCACGGCCGGTGAGGCGGCGCCCACGGGCCAGCCACGCTCCACGAGCGCCTGCAACATGGACCTGCGGAAGCCGGCGTAGCCGAGGAACTCGAGCTCGTGATATTTGAAGCGGAGCAGCGCCAGGGGATACCAGGGCTCCACGTGGTCCAGCCAACGGCCCTCGTCGGGGTGCGCCGCGAGCCAGGCGTTGAAGCCGTCGGCATAGGCCTCGAGCAGTCCCCGCATGCGGGGAGACGCCGCCTCGTATTCCTCCCGCGAGAGGCGCGGAATCTCGAGGGCGCGCGCCAGATAGTCGTCGCCCAGCGCCTCCGGGCCCAGGAACTCCGCGGCTCGCCCCACGGAGCGCGTGAAATTCTCGTCCACCAGGGGCCAGTCCGCCTCGGCTTCCACCCAGGCCGACGCGAACACCACGCTGCGGTCCGTGGGCCCGAAGATGTGCGACACTCCGTAGCCGTCGACGTAGACCACGGCGCCGGTGTCGGCGGGAATGTGAAGGGCCGAGCCGGGTGAGGGTCGGGCCCCCACCTGGCCCGCGAGCAGCCAGAAGCCGAGGGGCAGAAGGGCCGTCCGCCGATGCCTCACGTTCCTGCCACCCTACTCGCTCCCGCTCTGCCGCGTGCCGCGAGCCATGACGTTGTCGTCGGGGTCCCGGACGACGAAGGCCGGATGCTGGCCATCCTGTGCAGCCTCGAACTCGAAGAACGAGCCTTCCCACGTCTCCCAGAGCTCCCCGTCGTACGCCTCGCCCGGCAGGAACCAACCGTCGACGCCGTCCACGGGCAGGAGCCACATGTCCAGGCCGTTGAGCCACTCGCTCATCTGCGGGTCCGGCCCCGGCGGGAGTCCCTCCCAGTCGGCGTGCAGGATGCCGTCGTCCGTCCGGAAGAAACGCATCGTGAAGGGGGGACCCGGCTGGCCGTCGGGTCCCGTCATCTTCACATCGAAGGTCCCGAGCACCGGAGCCGCCTCGTCATCGGTCGCGGCGATGCGCATGCTGGGCTCCACCTTCACGTCGAAGGCGACGCGGCTCGTGCCCCAGCGCAGCGCCAGAGTCCCGCCGTCGTTGCGGATGTCCTCGAAGTCCCAGGTCAGGAGTTCCCGGAACGGGGCCTCCTCCACCGTCGCCGGAATGACGATCTGATCGTCTGCCGGGGGCGGTCCCATGGTGTGGAAGATCAGCGTGTCCGGCTCGAAGAAGAGCTCGGTGGGGACGAAGTGCTCATCGGTGCGGAACCACAGCGAGTAGGTCCCAGCGGGGATAGAGGTACCCGCGAATTCGATGGGCTTCTGGAAGGAGATCTTGGTGCCGTAGTTGGCCCCGGGTGTCCACACGTGCTCCCACACGATGCCCCCGTCGCCAAAGACCTTGTCCCGACCCCGCATGCGGGGACGGTAGTACTCGACGCGGAACTCGGTGCCGTCGATCGTCTGGTAGAGCGTGGACGGCTCGCTGGCGCGGATCTGCGCAGCGGCGTGGGGCGCGTCGAGGGGCAGGAGGGCCACGGCGACGAGCAGGGAGGGTCCGAGCTTCATGGCGGGATTCTCGTAGGGGGTGGATGTCCCGCCAACCTGGGGACCGAGGCGGGCGACGCGCAACGAGACCGTCGATTTCTCGACCACCCGCCCTCGGCCCCTCATCAGCCTCACATGCGGGGAGAGATCGTCGGCTGCTCCACCCGGGTTTGCACGTTGAACGTGGGCGGCTGCTCCAGGTGCTTCTTCACGGCGCACTGATCGGCGGCGCGGACGAGGGCGGCGTGATAGCGCTCGGGAAAGTCGGGCGGGACCACGATGTCCAGATCCACCGACGTGACCATGTGGGTTACGGGGTTGGCATGCACCCGTTGGACCACTCGAACTCCCTCGGTGGACAGGCCCCGGTGCTTGCAGAAGCTCAGCACGTAGATGCCGGCGCAGGTGCCGATGGACGCCAGGAACAACCCGAACGGAGCCGGGGCCGAACCGTCCTGGTCGGTGTGCACGGTCAGGGGTCCCAGGTGAGCGTCCACCCCGAGTCCACCCGGAAAAGTGATCTCCATGTCCACGTCGTATCCTCCTGCTCGGATGACATTCTCGAGACGGGTGGCGGGAGCGCGGCCCCTTCCGAGGCACGGGAAAGCCCGGCGCTCCGTATCATAGTAATATTGCTATATCTTTATATTACGATGCATTGGGCGTTTGTCAAGCGGTTCGTCGGAGCTTTGCACAAAGCCGAACCGCCCTGTAGCATCCGGTCATGCGTACCTTCCTCATCGTCAGCCTGGTGGCCACTGCCTGTGCCCTTTCGCCGCCGCGGCGTGCCGCGGCCCAGAGCGCGGCGGCTCGATCCGACCCACCGCCGGCCATGGCGGCCTACCAGCGCCTGGCTCGGGAGACGATCTCCGGCGAGCGCGCCAAGGACGTGGTGGCGTTCATGGATCACTGGTTCCGCCTGCCCGGGAACCACGGGTTCGATGCTTCGCTGGAGCGCGTGGTCGCGGCGCTGGAGGAGGCGGGCTACGTCGAGGAAGGGAGCACCGACGCCGGGACTGCCGGTGGTGCCCTGACCTATCGGCTGGAGCACCGCCCGCTCGAACGGCCCACGTGGGAGCCCGTCTCCGCCACGCTCACGCTGGGTGGGGCCGACGACGCCGCTGCTCTCCTGGGCCACGAACCGGAACCTGGTGGCCATCAACTCCTATTCGACGCCGACCGGAGGGCGTCGAGGCCGAGGTGGTGGACGTGGGCGCGGGCGACGAGGCGGGCTTCGAGGGCAAGGACGTGGCGGGGAAGATCGTCTTCGGCGAGACGTCCGTCGGGCGGCTCTTCGCGGAGGCCGTGCAGAAGCGGGGCGCCCTGGGTGTCCTGGCGTACCGGATCCCGGCGTTCAATCACCCGGAAGAGCACCCGCACGTCATCTCCTTCTCCTCGATCCCCCAGGACTCGGTGGCGCGCTCGTGGGGACTGCTGCTCTCGTACGCGGCGCGAGAGTCACTGCGCGACGCCTTGCGCGCGGGTCCGGTGCGGGCACGCGTTCGCGTCGAGACTCGCGTCTATCCATCGGAGGAGCTGACGCTGGTGGCGGAGGTCCGGGGCACCCGCGAGCCGGACGAACGGTTCGTGTACAGCGCCCACGTGCAGGAGCCCGGCGCCAACGACAACGCCACGGGCGTCGCCGACCTCTCGGAGGTCGCCCGCACGCTGGCCGCTGGCGTGCGCTCGGGCGTCGTTCACGCCCGCACGCACCATCACCATGATCTGGGGCGACGAGATCTCCTCCACCCGCCGTTATCTCCAGGAGGACTCCGTGCGCGCGCAGGGCGTGCGGTGGGGGCTCAGCCTGGACATGGTGGGCGAGGACACCGACAAGACCGGAGGCACCTTCCTCATCGAGAAGATGCCGGACCCGTCGGCGGTGTGGACGCGGGGCGACGACCATCACACGGAGTGGGGCGGGAGTCCCATGACAGTGGACCAGCTCACCCCGCACTACTTCAACGACTTCGTCCTCAACCGTTGCCTGGACCAGGGCGCGGACAACGGCTGGGTCGTGCGGACGAACCCCTTCGAAGGCGGAAGCGACCACGTCCCCTTCCTCCAGGCCGGAGTCCCCGGGGTCCTCTTCTGGCACTTCACCGACGTCTACTACCACACCGACGGCGACCGCGTCGGGATGGTGTCGCCCGTGACCCTGAAGAACGTGGGGGTGTGCGCCGCCGTCTCGGGGATGACCCTCGCCTCGGCCGACGAGGACGTCGCGTCGTTCGTGGTGCGGCGAGACGGAGAACGCCGCCCTGGACCGCCTCTCACGGGAGGAGGCGCTGAGCCGCGCCGCAGTGGCCGGAGGGCGGGGATCCCGCGGAGCAGCGCCGCATCCTGGAAGCGTGGGCGAGCTGGTACGACGGCGCTCTGGCCCATACCAGCGAGGTTCAGGTCGGTGGTTCGTCGGCCGCGGTGATGGAGTTGATCCGCAATGCGCGAGCGCGGGTCGCGGAGGCCGGACGACAGGCGGTCGCGGGGTTGGGAGGAGCCTGAGTCACCTGCCATCATGACCTCCGCTTCCGAATCCCTCGATCCGCACGAGCGGGACTTCACGCCCGCCGAGCAACGTCTGCTCCGAGCCAAGGCGCGCGACCTCCGTCAGCGCGCCGCCGGGGGACCCAAGGCCGTTGCTCTCGGAGCGGCGGTGATCGCCGCGCTGTGGCTGGCCACCCTGGTGGCGTCGGACGCACCCTGGCCCGTCGTCACCCTCTTCTGGACGGTCGTGGGCGGAGGGATCGTGGCCTGGGTGTGGCGCGATATCCGGCGGGACCTGGGTCACGCGTCCTCATGGGCTCGGCGGATGGAGACGGCGGCGGCCCGGGGCAGAGCCCGGGTGTGGGACATCGTCTCCACACGATACGCGGAGTTCGAGGAGTACGAGGACGAGGGAGCCTGCTGGGCCTTCGACCTCGGATCAGGGCGCATCGTCTTCGTCACGGGACAGGAGTTCTATCCGGCGCCGGGCTTCCCCAGCCTGGACTTCTCGCTGGTCGATGCGGTCGACGACAACAGCCAGGTCGTGGACTCGTGGATCGAGAAGAGAGGCGAAGCGGTGGCACCGGACCGGGTCATTCCGCGCGAGGTGAAGCTGCGCCTGGACATCCCGGAACATCTCGCCGTGATCCGTGGCGATCTCGATGACCTCGAAGAGGCCCTCACATCTGGCTCCCATGAAGAACGGCCCCCCGGAGCAACCTCCGGAGAGCCGTAATCGAAGAGTGCGCCGCCAGGGACTCGAACCCCGAACCTACTGATTAAGAGTCGGGCCCAGAGTCCCCCCAAGTGCGGGGAAATCCCATATCCCGCGCCGGTTCTGGCTGGAAGCTCCCGGGTTCCTGAATCCACCGATACGGGGGAATCCAGCAAACAACCTGACACAGAACCTGACACACCTGGACAACCTGAAGTTTCGGCTGCCCAGGCCTGCCGCTCGCACCTCGAGCTCTCCGAGCGGGAGGCGGCGGGGCGCGCCTCGGAAGGGGTGTTCGGAGGCCGCATCGGCCTAGTAGTCAGATGGCCCATGGTGCGAATGCCAAGCATTACGGGCACTTCCCACGCACTCCGCGATCGTCCGTGCCAGATCTCGTATCAGGTTCGACCGTTTCGCGGCAGGCGCGAGGGGGCCGCATGACCACCAAGAAGCGGCAGTGCGCCGGGACGAACGCGTCCGGTGAACAATGTGCCTCCCCGATCGTGGGCACAGACGGCTACTGCGCAGCACATCGTCCCGGCGGGGACGCCAGGATGCGTGAGCTCGCGATGAGAGGCGCCTTGGCGTCCCAGAAGCCCAAGGGAGTGGATCCCGAGGTTCTCGGGCCCCTGCGGACGCACGACGACGCTCAGAGGTGGCTCGAAGAGATCGGGCGGGCGGTTGTCGTCGGGCATCTTCAGGACCGACCGGCCCGCGCCGGCATCCAGGCCGTGGAAGCTTGGGTGCGGGTGGAGGGCGAGCGCCTGACGATGGAAGTCGTTGAAGACCTGAGATCCGAAGTTGAGCGGCTGAAGCGAGAGGTCGCGAGCCGCCAGGAGTTGCGGGCGCTGGGATAGGCCAGTCACGGTGGCGGATTCTGACACCGTGGCCGCCAGCTGGAGGATCCGGTCCCCCGGCGTACAACACACGGGATGGTCGTCGCACAAGGCGCAATCGACAAATCCGGGCAACGTCCCACCTGACGACCCGGTCCGGAGGAGCGCGCGCGACGAGCGGGCACGAGAGGAACCCGCGGGGGCTCAGCGAAGGCGGCCCCAAATCAAGAAGGCCCCGGCACGGCCGCCGATCATGCCACGGATCGGCGCGATCCCGGGACCTTCATGCTTCGCCACCGGAAAAGCGACGAAGACGCTGGGCGCGTTCTTCATTCTATAGCCCTTGGACCTGGGGAGCCACCCTCACGTATCCTCCGGCTAATGGGCGTGGCACGGCCAGGAGTCACATGTCGAGCAGACTCGAAACCGCAGAAAGGCCAGAAACGGCGCGGCATATCGTCCTCCGTGTCGGTGAGCTCATTGCCCGAGAAACCCCGACCGAGCTGGTCACGTGGCCCCTGTTGTGGAGCCTGGTTCGCGACTCCGTCGATGCCTTCTTCGATGCGGTGTGGGTGTTCGAGCACGACGACACGCCGGAAAACCGGGGGTCGGTCAATGCGGCCGTCGACCGGCTCCTGGCTTCGTGGATCCTCGCCCGTACCCGCTGGGAAGATCAGCGGGATCCCGCCGAGAGAGGGACCGGATGAGGCTCCGGAATCTCGACACCTACGTCCGGAAGATCCGCCGAGAGCTCCAGGACCTGGAAGTCCGGGCGGACGTGATCGACCAGTTCGGTCGCTATCGCGAGAACCCGGTTCTCTTCGCCCGGGAGGTGCTCGGAGCCGAAAGCGCCACCCGACGGAGCACGGGCGAGGCGTATCAGTGGACCATCCTCGAAGACCTCGTCGGCCACGACCGCGTGGCGGTCCGAAGTGGGCATGGGATCGGGAAGTCCACCCTGGATGCCTGGGCGGCGCTCTGGTGGACCCTCACACGCCCGTACAGTCGGGTAGTTGTCGTGGCCCCGGAGTTCTCGAGGCAGGTGCGGGCCGTGCTGTTCGCCGAAATCCGGAAGTGGGTGCAGCGGGCACCCGTGGCCCTTCCTCTCCAGGTGATGAGCAATCGGGTGACCGTCGATGGACACGGTGACGAGTGGGGCGTGATCGGACTGCCGGCCACCGAGCCCCACCGAATAGAGGGGTTCCACGCCGAGGGCGGTGTGCTGCTGATCTTGGATGAGACCAAGGGAATTCCCGATGCTGTCTACGACGCGCTCCAGGGCGCTCTGACCGGTGAAAGTGGCAACCGCCTCCTGGTGAGCTCGACACCCGGGGCCCCCACCGGGATCTTTCACCGAATCTTTGCCGATGCTCGGCACGCGTGGCGTCTCCACCATCTGCCCGCATCGGACAGTTCACTCGTCTCCGAAGCCTGGGTGGAGCAGCGTCGCGAGGAATGGGGCGAGGACTCGCCGATCTACGTCGCCCGAGTGCTCGGTGAATTCCCCGAAGACGAGGAGGGCGTCCTCTACCGGCTCGGCCTCCTTGAGGCAGCCGTCGACCGGACGTTCCAACCCGAGAAGGATACTCAGCCGGCCGTCTTCCTCGGTGTGGACCCTGCGCGGTTCGGGCCCGATCGTACGGGGCTCGCGGTGTGGCGTGGTCGCCAGCTCGTGGAGCTCGAGAGCAGGCAGGGGATGGACATCATGGAGACCGCGTCCTGGATCTCGGCTCGGATTCGCGAGCACTCGGCCTCACGTGTGCGAGTCGACGGCATTGGAATCGGGGCCGGGCTCGTGGACCGCCTGCGGCAACTCGGTCACCCGGTTGAGGACGTGAACGTGGCCCGTGCAGCGTCCCAGCCCGAGCTATTCGTGAACCAGAAGGCGGAGCTCGCGTGGAGATTCAGGGAGGCCCTGGAGGCCGGTAGTATCGGGCTGCCGGATCACGAGGGGCTACTCGCCGAGCTCTCGGCCTTCAAGTACGACTACGATCCCAAGGGGCGGATCGTCATTGGGAAGAAGGGAGAGGTCCGACGGAGCCTCGGCCGGTCCCCGGATCTCGCCGACGCGGCCCTCTTGGGGTTTGGTGCCACCCTGAGCCCAGCGGGACGCTACGCCCTGATCGGAGGGATGATGATCGACACCGAGACGTGGGAGCGTGTCATTCGTCCGCCGAGGCCGACGTGGATTATCCGGTAAGAGGTGGAACCACCGGCAGGTCTGATCTAAGGGCCCGTGACCCTCGGACCCAGAGTTGTCATCTCCTCGGCCACTCTGGCGACTTCCTCGGCATGGTGCCTCATGAACGTGGCGAGTGCAGCTCGATTCTCGAGACTCGGATCCGATCGTCCCGAGCTCCACCCCTTCACGGTGTCGTAGCCGACACCGACGCCCTCAGCGATCTCCTCAAGCGGCAAGTGCAGAAGACGGAGCGCGCTCTTCGTGTAGTCACCCATTGATACACTCTCGGTGTTGAGTTCTGTGCCCCAGGACGCTACACTTTCAGTGTTAGCAGTGCAAGGGACGAGCCTCCAGCGAAGGCGGCACCATGAGACGTGCGACTGCATCATCCGTGACCTGTCGACCAGCCCATGACATCGCCCGCCACCAGCTTCCCGATATCGAGGGGCAGAGCGCCAACGAGGTGTTGCACCAGGAATCCCGCAGGACGCTCGCACATGTACTTCGATATCGGCGCCTCCCGCAGCGGCTCCAGCTCGTGATCAACGGTGCGGACGGTCCGATAGGCGTCGAGGCCGACGCGATCCAGGAAGCTCACGGGGTCACGCTGGTGATGCAGACGGCTCCAGAACAGGGGTTGCTGCCTCTGCGCGACGACAGCAGCGCTTGGGCCGAACTCGCGGCACGCTTTCTCAGGCCCGAGAACATCGATTCCGACGACCATGTGCCCTGTCAGGGGCAGCTGCTCCTTCTCCGTTGACGCCGTGGCCAACTCGGATCCGTGCTAAAGCCCGCGGGGCTGCACAACACCGAGCTTCCCGTGCCCAAGGATTAGGTCACATCCGTCGGGACATCGGGGGCGAAGGACGACCTTCACAAAGTCATTGACCACACGGTTGTATTCCTCGACCGAGATTCTCGGGGGAGAGGGCGCCACCGGCACAGCGTTGCAGACGTACCATCCGGAATCCTCGTCGCTCCAGGCGAGCCAGAGACGAATGTGTCGCTCCCCCTCACGATCCCTCCGAAGATAGCGGATACTCTCCACCATCGGGTCCACGGGAGGGTCGAGCAGGTGCTCCCATGCACCCGACTCATCGAACGGGGCCCGCAGGGCCGCCTCGGTCTTGCGCTTGTCGCCACAGATTCTGGCTTCGCGATAGGTGGTCACTCGTCCCCCATTGCACAGCGCGAGCCGGCATCAGGGCTCACCAATGTTCAGCGACTTGCCTCCTCAAGTATCGCCACTCGGATGGCACGGATGAAGGTCCGGGAGGTGCCCGACCGGGCCGCTGCCTGGTACGGGGACGCCGCTCGGGTCCTCGGATCCGCCGGCGAGTTGGCTGGCCTGGATCGGAGGGGGCTGGGGCGGGTTGGAATCCAGCCGCGCGTTCTCCCTAGCCGCGAACTGGCTAGCCCTCCGAATCTTCCGCGGTCGACCCGCACCGCGTCAGCAAAAATTCTCCTTGACTGCGACTCGGCCTACGCGTAGGTTGTCTATCGTCCCCCCCAGGACGGTTGGTCAGTGATCAAGTTCAACTCTGTGTGGATCTAGTGGGGAGGGGGGGATGACTAGCCTACCGAATCGACGTGACTTGGTAGGCATCTCCTGGCAACCTCTGCCGATACCCCATCACAGGTTTCTTCACCTTGCGTCTCCTGGGGGGCGTATGTGCGTTCATCACCCACACACCGGAGGTTTGTCACCATGAAGACGTCTCGCGTAGCTGGTGTCGGACTTGCCGCCGTCACTGCTCTAATGACGCTCGCGGCACTTCCCTCGCCTCGTAGTAGTACCACAGCCGCGGCAGAGAAGTGCGCCAAGTGTATGGACTACAACCACTGCAGCTGGTTCGATCCGCCTGTCGGGCGAAACACAAACTGCACCAACTTCCCCTGTGAATACACCGGGGAGGATTGCGGCGCCGTGACGCTCTACTTCAATCCAAATGTCGAGCGCCGAGAGATGCGTACCCGCAACGGGGGTTTCATCCGACTCGTTGGGGTCGATGATGGGCTGTTCGCGTCGTACTCCTGCGACCATGAACTGATCGCCGTTGCGAGAGAGGCCGCCCCCGGTGAGCTGCAACTTGTCGATACTGGGCCGTTCCAACGCAACCTCAGTTGGGGTCGAGTCTCCGCCCAACTTCTCGAGCAATAGAATCGGGCCGCATACCCCCCCAGGGGTCGATCTGACTTCCAGCACGAAAATCTTCTCAACGGGAGAGGCAGGGATGTTGAACTCTTTGAGGGGCGGATCAATCCTCGTTGTCGCGAGCATGTGTGTTGTCGGGCTTCCTCAATGCCTGGCGGCTCAAGAGCATACGCTTTCAATCCAGGAACGATGGGAGACCCTCGGGCCGAAAGACGAACCCTTCGTGAACGTGAACGGCATGGCCGAGAGCCCTACCGGCGAGATCTGGATTTCAGACTCTGGAGCGGTGTGGCTTCTCGACAAGAATGGCGAGGTCCTGCGTCGTATTGGTGGCTCCGGCGAAGGCCCTGGGGAATTCCTCAGCCCTACACGCATTACCACGACGGCCGCCGGGATGATGGCCGTGCTAGATATTGTGAGGAGTTCGATTGAGCTCTTCCGCCCAGACGGCACGTTCGCGAAGCGGATCCTGCTCGAGGTCCAACCTTTCAATGTTAAGGGGTTCGTGGCGGACGCAGACGACACCTTCCTCATCAGTGGCGGGATCTATTCCAAGGCATATGCTATCCATCGCTTTGATGGCGAGGGCCGATGGATCGAAGGATTCGGAGACCTGCCGGTTCCCAAGGTGGCGAGCCCGGACAACTACGAGAACAGTCTACAAGTCACCGGTGGACCACTCGCGATCGGCGAAGACGGTAGACTGTTCTATAGCCAGGCGGCCCCTTTCGAAGTCGTCGCCTACGGGGAAGGAAGCCAGGCCCCGCGGGTCGTTGACCAGGAGGTCGATCTATTGGCGCCGATCGTGGACAACTTCACCACGGAAACGATCGTGGATGGCGTCCGTCACATACGCCCACGCTGGTTCTTCGACCAATCGCGGGGCCTCAATGTGATCCACGGAGGCTTGCTGAACAGTATCACCTACGAAGAGCGAGGGAGGACCCTATGGCGATACTACGACTCGGATGGCAACCTCCAAGCTACGAAGGTGTCACCTGACGAGTATTGGGTTTGGGGACGCACTGCCGATGGGGATCTTCTGGCATCACGATGGAACCTGGCGTCGGATGAAACTTCGGCGGTCCGACTCAGCGTTCGATTTGGCTCGCGATGAACGAGCCCGTCGCTCCAGTCAGCTACTGGAGTTTCTGTTGCATCGGCTCAGAGTGTGAGGACAACTGCTGCCATTCCTGGGATGTCAATGTCACCCGGCGCGAAATTGCTCGGGTCTCGTCTGCGACGCGACGGCCAGAGAGGGACTTCGCGCGCGTTGGGCCGACCAAACCGAGCCGTCGTCCGCTGACCGTTCTCAAGCGTCGGGCGGATGGTGCCTGTCACTTTCAGCTTAACGATGGCCTCTGCGAGCTCCAGCGCGACTTCTCGGCGGCGACCCTCCCAACCGTATGCAAGGAATTCCCGCGGAGCCGAGTGACACGAGGAGAACTGGCCTCGGCATGGCTGACTCCGGCCTGTCCGGAAGCCGTACGACTCATGCTCCGCAGCCCAATGGAACTCCGGGGCGACGGGTCTGAAGGGTCGCTCTCACAGATCTCGCTTCTCCTGCAGAGGATCGCGTGCTCCACTCCTGAGGGCCTAGTACAGACACTGGTCCTGATCGTGGACGACCTCTCCTCTTCCACGGGGGGCAGCCCCCACGACCTAGAAGCACTGAGAACCTTGGGCCGCGCATTCCTGCACGAGGCTCTTGAACACTTGGAGTCGCTCAGTTCCGACGAACTGCTAGCCGCCTGGCTCCACACTGCAACCGAGGAGGGAGTTGCTAGGCTCGACCACAGCAAGGGCCGAGAACAACTCCAACCACTCCTCTGGCACCTGACATGGATGTTCTCACAGCGGTCGGGCGATCTCTTGAGGGCCCTAGGGGAAGCGTTGTTCTTTTGCTCCATCCTCACGAGGCTTGGCACCACACCGGATCCGACCGGATGTGCAGACGGTCCCCGGCTCTGGGTCTCAGCCACTTATCGATGCTTCAGGCAGCTTCACCACAACGAGTTGCTGCGCCGCCACGTGAGCACGTCAGCGGCGAAAGTGTCTCAGCATCCCGAAGCCTTGATCGCACTCGTCACCACCCTCGAGTAGGGGCGATGCGATCACCTCTTCAAGAGAGGTGGCTACGTCCAGCGCTGCGCCGCCTGTTGGGTTCGCGGGACTTCGACCATCGGCACTGCCCCGCGGCCTAGCGCTTCCTCCGCCTGAGTAGCGCCACGGGCCACATACGTCGACGTCTATTTGAACCCCCTGGAAACGAGAACGGCCGCCCCGAAGATGGGGCGGCCGCTGTCGCTTGGGGATGGCTGGATGGGACGGCGTCCAGCCGACCCGCACTCTAGCAGGACGCAACTGGCTCAGGGCGTCCGGGGGAGCAAGCCCAACGGCCTGCTCATCGCCGGAGCCGTACTCGCCGCCCTGGTGATCTTCGGCCGTGAGTAGCATGAGCGGTCAATCGGGAATGTTGGGCTCCTCGCCCCAGATCCCGGACGCCCCGCGATTCGCCTGTCCTGAACCCGCGCGGTGCGCCGCTGAGAACGGCGATCCGATCGAGGCGCTGTGCGTCGATCGGTAGACCAACCGATCGCCAACGATCGTGCCCACGTACCGGCCGTCAGGTCCGAAGACCCGGTCCCTCTTGATGCGTCCGACCGGCTTGCCCGACCGGCTGTAGACCGTCTTCCCCGACACGCGGAGAGGCTTTCCGTTCTTCGTGTGCAAGCGCACGGTTGCCCCTGTCCTATCCCTTCGTCCGGCGCGGGTCGTTGCCGGGAGCGACCGTGTCCTTGTCGCGAATCTTCCCGTCGACGCCTTTCGTGGTGAGTTCTCCCCCGCCCTGGCGCTTCAACATCTCGCGCGCGGCATCCTGAGCGGCCTTCTGCGTGTCATGGACGCTCGAAGCGCGCTCAGCATCATTCCGCTTGTTCCGCCATTTCCCGTCATCGCCCTTGTAGATCGTGCGGTCCTGTCCCTTGCTCATTTCCGTACACCCCTTGGTTAGAATACGTCCTCTGCGATCAACTCCCCGGAGAGATCCCGGTAGACCTGTTCCACGAACTCGATCTGTACCAGCTCGTCGCCGGTGTGGGGATTGCGGCCCCGATGCTTGATCCGGCTGAAGTGGAGGCCGCCAAACGTGATCAGCGCCGCCGGATCGTGGATCTTCAAGCCCTCGATGAGCTCACCGACGGTGATCCCACTGCCCTTATCGCTCACGGGTCCCTCCTCTCCAAGTTGGATCAAGATTGCGCTCGGATCCGGGCACCCACGCGCAGGTTCAGATTCTGGACTCTCTCGCAGACCGCGGGCTCCGTGTTCTCGCTTCTCAACAGCGCGTTTGGTCCGGATCCCGAGCGGGACCGGCTGCGGCAGCAGGAGATCGAGGCCACGGAGCGGCTGCGCTCGGCGATCAATGATCTCGCCGACCAGATCCAGCGCGGCGAGAATGTGCCGGTCAGCTCGATCGATCTGCTGCAGTCGGTGCTCGAGCCACTGAAGGGCGGTGACATCAAGGAGACGCTCCGACGCTTCCTGTTCGATGAGAACGGCAACTTCAACCGCCAGACGGGCGGGGCCCTGCTCCAACTCGACAAGGCGTTCGGGACCGACTTCTTCAAGCAGTTCGGCGAGATCGATCAGTCGAACCTGGGTGCGCTGCAGCGCTTCTTCGAGCGGCTGCAGGAGTTCGTGGACGCGGCCTCCGCGGGGTTCGGCACGTTCGGCGACTCGTTGGAGGCCCAGATCGAGTTCTTCAACCTGCTGAAGGACCAGCTGGACATCGGGGACGCCACCCAGGCGCTGCAGCTCTTCCTCGATGAGGTGCAGGCGATCCCCGACGCGCTGAAGGAGGCGCTCGCGGGCTTCGATCTCTCGAGCGCCGAGGGGCGCAAGGCGGCCAGCGATTTCCTGGCCGAGCTCACGGGGACCTTGGCCCGGGAGGGCATCACGGATCAGATCCGCGCGATCTTCGGTAGCGACCTGACGCCGGGCGAGATCCTGAAGCTGCTGGACTCGCTGGACGGGCTTCTGGACAACCTCGACCAGCAGGCCAAGGACAGCGCTGAGACGCAGAGTTACGTGCGCAGCGTGCAGATCACGGAGGCCCAGGCCGGCCGGCTGCTGGCGTTGAACACCACGATGGTGAGCCGTCTGGAGCGTCTCGATGTGCTGGCCGTGGAGCGGAACGCCCTGCTGACGACGCTGTTGGGTTCCGCGCTGGCGGGTGCGGCCCCCATTCCCACGTCGAGCAGTTCCAACATCTCACTCGGGGGCGTGCAGGTGCCGGTGACGTCCGCACCGATCACGGACCAACAGAGCGCGGCAAGCTACGGCAATGCCGTCGGAAACGCGGTGATGGATCAGATCGATCGGCGGTTCTACGACAGACAGGTCAACGCCAAGCGCACCCTTGGAAGCGGCTGATGCATACCCGAGAGCAGAATCCTGGCCCGATGGACCTCAGAGCGCAGACATGGGCTTCTCGAGACCTCGCAGGCGATGTCGTGAGAGATCTCCGGGGCGGTTTTCACACCGTGGGGGCTGAGATCCGCACGTTGGGACTCGATGCCCGGGTCCGGGAAGCCAAGCCACGGTATAGGACCGGATCGTCCCTTCGTCTGGCATGCTTCCGCCTCGAGATCCCATCGGCGGGCTTCCTGGGATTCGAGGATGCGAGAGCCGGGGACGGCGTCGTGAGTCTCCGCCTGCTCTTCGAACGACGCCCCCGGAGGTTACCTGGCTGGGTCAGCGGCCTTGAGATCCGCGGCTCCGAGCGCGTGGGCGAACTCGTCCTCACGGTGGACGCCGCTACCAGAGAGGTGGTGGAGCACGCGCGAGGTGTCAGGTGGCCCTGTGCCAGAGCAGGGACCGGCCGAGCCTTTCCGGAGGGAGTCGTTGAGAGGCTCGCATGGTCTCTGACGAACACGTGTCTCGGCCTGAGCCGGACCCGAGAATGACGAGCAGTGGGGCCCACGAGCGGTGTCCGGAGCATGCAGGATTTCTCCTCCCTGCATGTCAGTCGGCCTCCAGCCGCGAACGGGATAATCTGAGGTGGGTGACCGGACCACCCCCTCTCCCCATGGCTCTCCCGAGCCTGGTTGGATCACGCCAGGACTGATGAATCCCCTCGCGGAGCTAGGCGAGCGCTGGCGGGCCGACGCTCAGGTCCTTCGCCTCTACGGAAACGTGGAGATGGCGGACCTCAACGAGCGACATGCTGCGGAAGTGGAAGAAGCCGTCCGAGCTTGGGAGATGGAGGAGCTCACGATCGCGGAAGCGGCCAGTGAGTCAGGCTACTCCCCGGATTACCTTCGGGAACTCGTCCGAACTGGCCAGATCCCAGACCTGCGTCCGAAGGGCAGCGAAGGTCATATCCGAATCCATCGTCGAGACCTACCCCGGAAACCCTCTGGCGGCGAGTCCGGCGGCATCGCAAGGATGCTCACCGCTCTCCGCCAGTGATAGGGAGATTGCGAATCCTCCTCATATATTCCATTCTGGTACACATGGTACGCGATGCCGAATTGACTGAGGCCGTGCGGGACGCCGTCGAGAGCATGCCGGCTTCCTACCGCGAGCTCTCCCGGAGAGCGGGCATCCCCCATGTCACGATCGTGAAGATCATGGGTGGGCGGCTCGGTGCTTCCGTGGAAGTGGCTGAGGCGCTTGCCGACGCCCTGGCCGAGTGGGAGCGCGAGCAGGCTGGCGCCCTCGCGAAGGTCGCCGGCGAACGGCGTCGCATCCGTGAAATACTCGAACGAGGAACGGGAGGGGCGCCATGAGCAAGTCAAAGCGGTGGCGGTACAAGGTTGGCCCCTACGGGGCACGAGTGACGATCGAGGAACGCACCTTGGGCTCCAACG
This sequence comes from uncultured Gemmatimonadales bacterium, assembly GCA_963809895.1. Taxonomy (GTDB): domain Bacteria; phylum Gemmatimonadota; class Gemmatimonadetes; order Longimicrobiales; family Gaopeijiaceae; genus Gaopeijia. Next base: position 2,232,682 of record CAWELD010000003.1, read on the forward strand.
TGCGACTCAAGAAGTTCGACAGCGAGAAGGGCCGATACGTCACGGCCACCCTGGACTACCCCGTGAGGGACGCCGAGGGCAGCCTCCTTCCCCATGCCGTCGACCGAGCGAAGGCCGACGCCGCTCGCCTCTCGAACCGGCTACTCCAAGGCGAGGAACTCGAACACGCGACCACCTTGGGGACCCTACTGCGCCACTTCCGGCGCGAGGAACTCCAGGACATGGGGGGCCGGCACCGTGGTGCGGTGGAAGTCGAGCTGGAGCTGATCGAGCGTTTCTTGGGTCCTACGTTCGAGGTCGGCAACCTCGGCCCGCGCGAATGGAACGCACTCGCGCGCCAACGGCAGAGCGGCGAGATCGATGCCCGAGGACATCGGGTGCCAGACCCTGAAGCGCGACGGAGCGTCGGACCTCGAACGGTCGCCAAGACCCTGAAGACCCTTCGACAGGTGTGCCGCTTCGGCTCGACGTACCGCACGTCGCGCGGAGCATTCCTCCTCGATGCCGACCCAAGTCGGGGGCTTGAGGTGCCCACACAGCCCAACCCGCGGCGACCGATTATGGACGACGACTGCTTCGAGGCCATGGTCGCGGCCGCGGACCACGTGCATCCACTTCTGCGTTCGATGCTCGTACTGGTTGGTGAAACAGGGCGCCGGCTCGGTGCCGTCCTGGCGCTCCGCGCGTCCGACTGGATGCCTGAGCGAGGAAGCCACGGCGCCATCCTCTGGCGGGCAGACTCCGACAAGCTGGGCAGGGACTGGACCACACCTGTATCGGCCCGAGCTCGCGCGGAGATGGACGCCCTCACCAGTCGCCAGGGAGTCATCGGGGACGGCTACCTCTTCCCCGCCCCGAAATCGAAAGGCCACATCGACAGTAGCCTGGCCTCGCACTGGTGGCGACGATGTGAGAAGGCAGCGGGCCTCAAGCACCGGTCCTGGATGGGCTGGCATAGCCTCCGCCGGCGATGGGCAACGAAGCGGAAGGACATGTCGGTGCGGGACGTCGCCCACGTCGGCGGCTGGAAGGGGACTCAGGTCCTTCGGGACATCTACCAGCGCGCGGACTGGGAATCGATGGAGGCTGTCGCCGCCGGCGGCAAGGCACTCCGCCAAGCGTAGAATTGCAACGAACCTGATACGGAAACTGAGACATGGACCTCACCCACGAGCCCAGTCCCCGGAACAACAAAAGCGGAAGCCCTTGTGCCGTAAGGACTTCCGCCAGTGCGCCGCCAGGGACTCGAACCCCGAACCTACTGATTAAGAGTCAGTTGCTCTGCCAGTTGAGCTAGCGGCGCGTGCCGGACCTGGGGTCCGGAGCCCTAAACGATATCCCGATCGCCGCCCGTGTCAACGCCTGCGGTCGAGGCATTCCGCCACGCGCGTGGGTTGTCTAGCTTGGCGAATGCCCGACAAACCTGCCAAGCGTCCGAAGGTGGACTTCCAGAACGTCCGCGCCGAGGCCTCTCATCTGGTCCGTGAGCACCGTCGCACGCTGGCCCTGGGGCTGGTGCTCATGGTCATCAACCGGTTGGCAGGGTTGGTGATTCCCGCCATGCCTCGCTTCCTCATCGACGACGTCATCCAGGGCGGCCGGGCCGAGTTGCTGATGCCGCTGGTCTTCCTGGCGGCGGGGGCCGCCCTCGTGCAGGCCGTGACCTCGTTCAGTCTGAGCCAGGTGGTGAGCGTCGCGGCGCAGGGCGCCATCGCCAAGATGCGCAAGGAGGTCCAGGAGCACGTCCTTCGCCTGCCGGTCGCCTACTTCGACCAGACCAAGACGGGGGTGCTCATCTCGCGCATCATGACGGATCCCGAGGGGATCCGGAACCTGGTGGGCACGGGCCTGGTGCAGCTCGTGGGGGGATTGCTGACGGCCGTCATCGCCTTCGGGATCCTGCTGTCGCTCAACCTGACGCTGACGCTGGGCACCGTGGCTCTGCTCCTGGCATTTGCCGCGTCCATGTCCATCGCCTTCAAGAAGCTCCGACCCATCTTCCGGAAGCGAGGCGAAATCAACGCCGAGGTCACGGGGCGGTTGAACGAGTCGCTGGGTGGCGTTCGGCTGGTGAAGACCTACGTAGCGGAGGAGCGCGAGGCAGCGGTATTCGGAGAAGGCGTGGACCGGCTTTTCCGCAACATCGCCTCCACCATCACGGGGACCTCGCTCGTCGGTGCCATCTCCACGGTGATCGTAGGTGGCATCGGCGTCATGATCCTCCTGGTGGGAGGCCGCGCGATCCTGGCGGGCACCATGACCACGGGTGAGCTGTTCAGCTACGTCCTGTACGTGGGCGTGATGGTGGCCCCGCTGGTGCAGATCTCGTCGATCTCGACGCAGATCAGCGAGGCGTTCGCGGGATTGGACAGGATCCACGAGCTGCGGGCGGTCCGCACCGAAGACGACGAGGACGAGCGCCGCTCACCCGTCGCCGATCTCCGTGGCGAGGTGGCGTTCGAGGACGTGTGGTTCGAGTACAAGCCCGACACGCCGGTGCTCAAGGGCATCTCGTTCCATGCGCCGGCGGGAACCACGACGGCTCTGGTGGGCCCATCGGGCTCGGGCAAGAGCACGCTCATTGGACTCGTGATGGCCTTCCATCGGCCGAAGTCCGGCCGTGTGCTGTTGGACGGCCGGGACCTGGCCGATCTCCGTCTCCGTGAGTACCGCCACGAGCTCGGCGTGGTGATGCAGGACAACTTCCTCTTCGACGGGACCATCCGGGAGAACATCGCCTTCGCCAACCCGGCGGCCAGCGACGAAGAGATCCGGGCCGCCGCGCGCATCGCGCACTGCGACGAGTTCATCCAGCGCTTCGATCACGGCTACGACACGGTGGTAGGCGAACGCGGCGTGCGGCTGTCGGGCGGTCAGCGGCAGCGGGTGGGGATCGCTCGCGCCATCGTGGCCGACCCCCGCATCCTGATCCTCGACGAGGCCACGTCGAGCCTGGACAGCGAGGCCGAAGCGCTGATCCAGGACGGGTTGCGCGCGCTCCGGCGAGGACGCACGACCTTCGTCATCGCGCATCGACTCTCCACGATCCGGAGCGCGGATCAGATCCTGGCCCTGGACGATGGAGAGATCGTCGAGCGCGGCACGCACGCGGAACTGATCGCCCACGGCGGTCTCTACCGGCGGCTGTACGAGAAGCAGCACGGAATGATGGAGGACCTCTACATCAATCCCGGTGAGGAGCCCCCGGTGGAGGCGGCAGGCCAGATCTGAGGGGCTTCGCCGCCGCGCAGAGGCTTCCGCCAGGCTGCCGGCGGTGTTGGCGAGATGCCGTCCTCTGCCCCGGAATCCTCCGGTGCGTTTCAGGTGAAACGCATGAATGGGACGGGGGGATGTCTGGATGGGCGGGCGGGGCTCCGGTCGCGTTTCGCGGTCCCTGAATCCGTCCCATCGCGCCATGCCGATGTCTCACCTCGCGCGGTAGCTTTCGGGTGCGGTTTCGGGTTGTGTTCGGTTCGTGGGCCTCGTCGTGGGGCTCTTCTCGAGGCGCAGGTGGCGGTGGTCATGGTGCGGTGGGCAGATGCAGGGGGTGCGTGGAGTCGGGATACGCGGGCGCGGTGGTGCGTGCGCGAGGCGGCCGTCGAGGACGGCTACGAGGGTGGGGCCGAAGATGCCGCCGTGGGCGCGCCCGCGGCGCCTCCCGACCCTGTCGATCCGTTCGACGACGCCGACGCCCTGGAGGAGCTGGGCGACGAGATCGCCACGCTGGCGGCCCACATCCACGCCGCCACCCAGCGCATGCTGGCCCTGATCGCCGACTTCGACCGCCGCCGCGGCTGGGAGCTGGGCGGTCACCGCTCCTGCGCCCACTGGCTCGCGGCCCGCATCGGCATCGATCTGAGCACGGCCCGCGAGAAGGTGCGCGCAGCCCGGGTCCTGGCCGGGCTGCCTGCGACCCGCGCCGCCATGGGCCGAGGCGAGCTGTCCTTCTCCCAGGTGCGGGCGCTCACGCGCGTGGCCACGCCCGAAAACGAGACCGATCTACTGGAGCTGGCCCGCGGGGCCACCACGGCGCAGCTGGAGCGGCTGGTCCGGGGCTGGAAGCGGGGCTCTGGGCGTGACGAGGCCACGTTCGAGGCCTGGCGCTACGAGAACCGCAGGGTCTCGGTCTTCCCCGACGAGGACGGCATCTACCAGGTGCGGGGTGAGCTGACGCCGGAGCTGGGCGCGCTGCTCATGCGGGCGCTGGACGCGGCCAGCGACGCCCTGGTCCGGGAGCACGGGGTGCCGAAGCTCGACACCGACGCCGAGCGCCGGAAGGACGCGGCCCAGCGGCGGGCCGATGCCCTGGGCCTGCTGGCGGAGCGGGCGCTGGGGGCGGGCTTCGGCGACGAGAACGCGCCGGTGAGCGGCGCCCGGGCCGAGCGCTATCAGGTGGTGCTCCACGTGGAGCCCGAGACGCTCCGGGCCGACGCCCACGAGTCCGGCCGCTCCGAGCTGGACGACGGCACCCGCGTTTCAGCTGAAACGTCGCGGCGACTGGCGTGCGACGCCGGGCGGGTCGACATGACCCACGAGCCCGAAACCGGACAGATCCTGAACGTGGGCCGAAAGACCCGCACCATCCCCCCGGCGCTGCGCCGGGCGCTGGAGGCCCGCGACCGCGGGTGCCGCTTTCCCGGCTGTGGGCTCCGCTACACCGACGCCCATCACATCGTGCACTGGGCCGACGGCGGCGAGACCTCGCTGGGCAACTGCCTCCTGCTCTGCTACTTCCATCACCGACTCGTGCACGAGGGCGGCTGGAGCATGGAGTGGACCGGCCCGGGACAGGCCCTCTTCCGGGATCCGCTGGGCGGGATCCACTACGACGGCGGCTGGCAGCCGCCGGAGCTGGGCCCGGAGCCCGTCGCCGCCCTCGTGGCCGCCAACCGCCGCCAGGGCGCCGATCCCGACGGCTGGACCGCCGCCACCCGCTGGACGCGCGAGCGTGACATCCCGCGCCGCGTCCTCTTCAAGGCCACCGAGGCCGCACTCGACGCCCTGGGACCCTGACTCGGCTACGGCCCCTCGATGAACGAGGCCGGCATCCGCACCGCGACCACACGACCCCGGGCCGTCACCTTGCCCTCGGCCTCCACGGTGATGGCGACCACGACCTTGCGGTTCCCCTTCTCCTCGCCGGCGTCCGCGACCATGCCGCGGACAATCAGCTCGGGCCCCAGCGGGGTCGGTGCCACGAAATCGACCTGAAGGGATGCGGTAACGTAGCGTGGAAACTCCGCGCCTGCTGGAGCCGGCTCCTCACCGAGCCGGTAGCCTTGTGCTCGCGCCCCCACCGCGGCCGCAGTCCCGGTGCCGTGGCAGTCGATGAGTGACGCGATGAGTCCGCCGTACACGTACCCGGGGATCGCTGTGTGATGCGCCGCAGGCGTGAACCGCGCGATGGTCTGGTCGCCGTCCCAGAAGCTCCGGAGTTGATGACCCTCCGGATTCAGCCGTCCGCAGCCGTAACAGTGTGCGGTGTCGGCTGGATAGAGGTCCTGGAAGGCCTCGCTCATCCGCCCGCGGTGTCCGCCGCTGCACCGCTCAACACATCCGGGCGCAGGACGTTGAGCAGGTAGTACGTCACGGCATCGATTTCGCGTGGGGTGATGCCCGCGACGCCCCACGTGGGCATGCCGGCGACGTGTCCGACGAAGATGTGGTGGCGCACCGAGTCGGGCTGGTCGGCAAGCGGCCAATCGGGCTCTACCAACGAAGGCGGATCGAGCTCCCGTCTGCGGGCGTACTCGGTCCCTCCGTGGCCCAGAGGACCGTGGCAGGTCCGGCACTGCGTGGAATAGACCACGTTCCCGTCGATGGCCTTGAGGGAATCGGAAGCCCACGTGATGGTGTCGAAGTGCAACTGCCCGTAGAGCGAATCCGCCTGCGCGATCTGTGCTTCCCGGTCGGGCGGCTCGAACTCGTGCTCCTTGCACGAGGCCACCGACACACTCAGAACCAGGAGGCCCACAACCGCAAGGGGCCGCTTGCTCATGGGCTCGATCCCCCGGCGGAGTCTGTCGGCGGGCGAATCAGCGACGCGCCCGGCGCCAGGTCCTGGGCTCGCTCCAAGGCGGAGTCCGCGGCCGGGATGTTGCCTAGCGCGTGCTGGGCCATGTAGATGCCGAACCACCCGGTAGGCTGATCCGGCGCCATCTCCGTGACCCTCACGTAGTGGCGCAGCGCCGCCTCGTAGGAGTGGTCACTGTAGGCACTGTTGCCGGAGTCGAGCTGCGCGACTGTGGCGTCGCTCAGCCCGGTCCGGCCCGCAGTCTCGGGATTCACCGAATCGGTCCGCTGATCGTCGGGCCGGCAAGCGCCGAGGCTACCCACACCCAGCATCGTAAAGGCTACCACGACCAGCTCGAGTCGACGGCTCACGTGCCCCCCTGGAATCCGATGTGACAGGCGCTGCAGATCCATGGATTGCGCTGCCGGGCCCGCTCGGGATCGAAGTCCGGCCCGTGCGGGTTCACCTTGAAGGCTCCGGTCTGGCTGTGGCACTGCAGACACTCCTTCTGCGTATGGCACGACGCGCACTGCTCGAGCCCCTGCCTGGCGGCCTGTCCATGTCGCAGGAGCCACACGGGCTCTGCGTCGTGGTACCCCGAGCCCAGCCGGCCGCTCGCTCCGAACCCCGCCTCCAGGTGGCACTGGCGACAGAAGGCCTGGGTGTTGTGGCAGTTGGTGCACTCCATGGAGGCGCTTCCCGCCGCGGCGGCATGGCGCATGGCGAAGTCGGGGGGATGATACCCCGGAGCCCTGGGCGCGTTGTGACACGCCGCACAGTAGCTCTCCGTGTGGCACCCCGAGCAGGTCGCGGGCTGGGCCGCCGCCACGGTCGGGTGCGCCGCCAGGAAGAACGGGCTCTGGTGCGATCCCGGGAGCCGGTCTCGCAAGCCCACGCCCGGCGCATGCACCTGCTGCCGCTCCTGAGGACGTTCCTGGGAACGCTCCTGCCCGCCCGCACGCCCCTCGGGCCGCGGCGGCAGTGAGTTCGCAGGCTCGGGCAGCGGCGCGATGTGACACGCCGCGCAGTCGTCCCTGGTATGGCAGGTGGAGCACTGCGCCGCCGTGGGCACCGGCCGGCCGTGGGTCTGCTCCCAATCGTCGGCGCGGTGGCTCGCCGGCCTCGGATAATGCGCAGCCATGGCCGGGAGCGTCCAATCGGCAGGGGCTTCGGGCATGGCCTGGATTGCGTCCAGTGACGGATCCACGTGACAGGAGGCGCACTTCTCCTGGGTGTGGCAGGTCGCACAGCGGTTGATCTCCCGCGGCGAGGTCGGCCCGTGCGTCGCCAGGAAGTCCCGGGCCTCGTGATCGGCGGGCTTGGGGACCGCACCCAGCAGCCCCTCTCCCACCGACGTGGTGGCCACAGCCCGATGGCACATCGTGCAGTTGGTGGCCGCCGTCATGTGCGACTGGGGATCCCTGCCGTGGCAGGTGAAACACCGGTCCGGCGACAGCGACACCACCGCCATGGTCGGACCACCCTCCGCCACGTGGCACGAAGCGCACTGGACATCCCGCCCTTCCCGGGCTGCCCGACTCGCGTGGGCCGGATGGTCGAAGCGCAGGAACGGCACCTGCCGCTCCGGAGGCGTCCAGCTCACGCGCCTCTGGTCTTCGCCGTTGTGGCAGTTCTGACAGAGGTCCGGGCTCGGCAGAAAGCGAGCCGAGTCACCGGTGGGGATCCCCGTGTGACATCCCGTGCACAGGGGGAACAGGCCCTGGTGGCGCTGGTGGGGGAATCCCCTGCGACGGGCCGTCTGCTGCGCACCCGTCTGCTGGGCCGCCACGGGCTCGTGCACCACCGCGACCGCCGGCAGCGCCAGCGCCAGCATCATGATCAGGCGAGAGACGAGGCGTTTCATCGTGCCCTCCGGCGGAGGCCCGGGTCCTCACCGAATGCGTACCGGAGCCCGAACCAGCTCCGGTTCTGATTCCAGACATCGTCGGGCGCGTCCCGTCCGGCGTCCTGACGGAGGACCAGGAATCCGCCGTTCAGGCTCACCCGCGGCGACACCTCCCAGGTGCCGTCGAGCCCTCCGCCCACGGCCCGGCCGTCTCCGACCCGGAAGGCCTCGAACTGCTGGAAGCTGGTCCCGGTGAGGCGCAGGCTGAGCGAGGAGAAGGGCTGGTACCGGACCGCGGCATCCACCGACTGCAGGAAGGCCGAGGCCCCCCAGTCGATCCGGTACGAAGCCTCCAGGCGCACGGCATCCGACGCGCCCCAGAATCCCGTGGCCTCGCCCTGCCAGCCGGTGTCCTCCAGCGGTCGGAAGACCGAGGTCGTGGAGGGATCCCCGTAGCTGCGACGCGCGAAGGCGAGTTGCACGCCGGTGCCCCGGGACAGGCCTGCGCTCACGCGGATGCGGCCCTCGTGATACGGCACCGGGCTGAAGAAGCCCCATACGGTCGACAGCTCGAAGTACGGCACGTAGCGCCGCGCCTCCACCTCGGTGAGCAAACGTCCCGACCAGAAGGCCCGCTGCAGCGTCAGGTGAGCCTTGCCCACCCGGTCGAAGGGCACGTCGTAGTCCACCGAGCCCCGGACGCGCACCGCCCACGGCAGCACCGAGGCCATGTCGAGCGACGCACGTTCGCCCACCAGCCCGGATCGGTCGGCGATGATCTCGCGCTGGTAGCGGGCCGCCATGGAGGTGGCGCCGAGGCGGAAGCCCGCCGCGCCGCCCCACAGATACGCCTCCTGATCGGGCACGAAGTCCTCGATGCCCCGGAGGGCCTCCCGGCGGGTCTCGCTGAGACCCCTGGCCAGGCTACGGCCTCCGTAGGCCTCCACCCACCAGGTCGGCTCGTCCCAACGCACCGCGCCACCGTCGAAGCCGCTGAAGCCCAGCCCCGACGGCGTCTCCTGCCGTCCGGCCCGCAGCCGCAGGCGGCCCCGTTGAAGCTGCGCGTAGCCGACCAGGACGTCGAAGCGGTCGTCGGACAGCGGCCAGGTCAGGTCGCCGGAGAGCTGATCGCGCCCCCGGACCAGGCCCGTGAAGCTGAGACCCTGCATCCCCAGTCCCCAGGCCGTGAAGCCCACGTCCTGTGATCCGAGCCAGGCGCCCTGCACCGCATCGGGCCGATAGAAGACGCACGGTGAGGTGGCGTCGCACTGGACGGCCCGGCCGTCCACGCGAAACACACCGTCGGGACCCTGAACGATCTCCTCGGGCTGGGCCGTGTCGGCCATGATGGGCCGCAACTCGAAATAGCGCACCGTGGTGCTGGCCCATCCACGCACGCCCTGCCCCGCGAGGGAGCCGGCGCATGCGAGGAGGGTTGCGAGGGCCAGGACCGCCGAACGGACGGGCCGGGCGGACGTCATGGTTTCGTCCCTCCAGGGACGTCGGGCAGCACGTGGCAGACGACGCACTCCCGCCCTGGCTGGTGATCCTGCTGTGCCTGGTGGCACACGAGGCAGGCGTTCCGCTGCCGGGGCACGCCCTGGAAGGGCGGAGTGACGTGACACGCGCTGCCGGTACAGCCCACGTGTGCGGTGGCGGTATGGGCGGATGCAGGCGGCTGCACGTGGCACGAGGTGCACTGCGCCGTCGCCTGATGGTGATCCTCGTGACAACTGTTGCACGCGGTCTGGTCCACCGGACGTTGCAGACCGCTGCCGTGGCAGGTCGAGCACTCCACCCGCTGGTGGTTCCCGTGGTCGAACGGCAGCTCCCGCATGATCGGTTGGGGAGCCACGCTCAGGTCCATCTCCTTGTCGATGGAGAGCGCCGTGCCGTTGAGCGAGCCCGGCACGTGGCAGTTCTGGCACTGGTTCGAGGTCGGACCCTGGTGGTGGCAGCTCCGGCAGTCCTGGATGCCCTGGAGCTTGACCGCCCCGTGTCGATCCGACGACGAGTGACATTCGGTACAGGCCACGGTGCGGTGGTCGGCGTGCTGGAAGACCACCTGCCTGCGGCCCGGGGTCGCCTGGGCAGGGCTCTCTCGCACGGCGACGTCGCCACTGCTCCGGGCGCCGTGTCGATAGAGTCCCGGAGGGATCGTCAGGTCCAACGTCGCGAAGCGCACCCCCGGCACCGGATCCGACATGGGAACCGCCGCAGGCACCGCCACCGGCGCCGCCGACGCGGTGCGCCCCGGTGTCGCCGACGCCGAATCCCCTGCTCCGGGCTCACGCCGCTGGAAGATGTCCTGGTGGCAGGCGAGGCAGTCGTCGCCCTGCACGCGGAAGGTGTGCGCCTTGTGGCAGGTCGTGCAGTCCTCGACGTCGCGGTGGTTGAGCCCGCGATGGAACGGGCTCAGTGTCTCGACGTTGTCGTGGCACCCGGACTGCGCGCAGGTCTCCACCGCCTGATGCGGCGTGGTCTGCGTATGGGGGTTGTGGCATGTGGAGCACACCGCCCGGTGCGGCTCGTCAGGCGGGATGTCCACCAATGTTCGCATGACGTGACACGACAGGCATTCGTTGCTCGTCGGCGCCAGTACGGCCCGGGCCTGCGTGACGCTGGTCTGCGCCTCCACCGGGGCGTTGAACGAATGACACGCCACACAGTGGATTGTGAAATTGCCCATCTTGCCCAGCTGGATCTTGACGTCCGTATGACAGCCGGACTGCGCGCAGGTCTCGTCGGTGGCAGCAAACTGATGCAGTGACGTGGAGTGGCACTGCACGCACTGGAGTCCCTGAAGCGACGGATCGTCGGATTCCAGGTGGACCCGATGCCCCGCGGTGTTGGCGATCACCTCCCACTTCTCGGGATCTCCCTCGATGTGGCAGGACGCGCACTTCTCGTTGGGCACCTCGGCGTGTGTCGCCAGCGAGTCCGGCTGCTCGATGATCTGCGTGAGCGCCATCTGGCTGCGGGCCGCGAAGGTCGGATGGTGGCACGCCTTGCATCCCAGGCCCCGGTGCGCGCTCTGGGCGAACAGCTGATAGGGCTGCTGCATGAGGTGGCACGACAGGCAGAAGTCGTTGTCGTGCTGTACCCAGTCGTACGTCTGGTAGGCGTAGTAGCCGCCCGAGCCCACACCTGCCGCCCCCAGCAGGGCGACCGCGGACAGGACCCAAACAGGTCGCCGGGCGGCCCATCCGCGCATGCGGTGGACCGCCCGGCTTATCAACCCGTTCACGTGATTACCGTGTCGTGGCTGTCCGTCACTGCGTCGCGCCGACCAACTGGCGCTGGAGGCTCAGGCTGGGCGAGACCGCGGCCAGGCCGTAGTCCGCCTTGACCTGGCGGATGCTGCCGATGAGCAGCGCTTCCGTCAGGAAGGGGTTGTGGGCGGCAGTACCGCTCATCCGCGCCAGCTCCACGTTGAACTTCGCACCCTCGCCCGTGGTGTACCGGTTGTCCGTGGTGCTGAACTCGGACGCGGGCACCTGGTCCACCAGCGCTTCCAGCTCGTCCGCCAGGTCGTTCAGGCGCACGTGAGCTGTGAAGAGCGCGCTGCGGGCCGCAGCCTCACTGCCGTGGCAGCCAGAGGCGGTGCAGGCACCGAAGGCCTTGTCGGTCTCCTCGCAATTGCCACCGGGCACCGGCACGCCGTTCTCGTCGAGGCAAGGCGTGGCTTCGAACAGGTGTCCCGCGACGCCCTGGATGAAGACCCCGTCGGCATCCGTGACGTCGAAGGCATTCACGTGACAGCCGGCGCACAGCTCGGGGTTGGCCTCGGACCCGTGCGTGGCGATGACGCCGCCCGCCGGGATCTCGAGCATGGGAGGCCACCAGCCGCCCTCACCCACCAGCAGGGGACCCTGCGGCGAATGGGGACCACGCGAGGACGTCGGATCCGGCTGTCCACGCTTGTGATGGCACTTCATGCACAGGTTCTCTTCGACGCTCGCAACGGTGATGGGGAACCGGAGCTGCGCCGTGTTCGGCGACCCGTGCGGATCGTGGCAGACACCGCAGGTGATGGGGAGGTGATCCCCGGCCTCGGCCGCCTGCTTCTCCAGATACGGATCGTTGATTCCCCAAGCGGCCAACGCGCCCTCGCCCGTGTGGCAGGACTGGCACTCTTCGTTGTCCGCCGCGTGGCTGTTGACCTCGGCGTGCAGCGACTGGCCCCACTCCTCGACGAACGGGTGGTGGGAGCCCTGGTGGCACTCACCGCAGCCGGTCGTCAGGTCGAGCCCCACCGACAACGGCGCCAGCGGCACCGTCTGGGTCGTGGGATTCTCCACGTGGGTCAGGCCCGGACCATGACAGCTCTCACACTGGACGTCGTGATAGCGATCCTCCCCGGTGGCGTTGTAGCCGGCCGCATCGGTGACCGAGTTACCCAGCTCGTTGACCGTATGGCAGCCCTCGCACACGGCGGAGGCGTGCCCGCTGGCCTGCAGGCCTTCCCACGCACCGGCGTGCGCCGTGGTGGCCCACTGGGCCTGCGGGCTGACGTGGCAGTTGCCACAGGTCGTCAGCCCCTGATCCACATCGCTGTACCCGAGCATTCCCTGGGCCGCCGGGAGAGGATCCGTGAACAGTTCGCGATCACGGAAGACAATCTTCTCATCGGTGCAGGACGTTGCGGCCAGGACGCCCAGGACCAGCGCGAGGGAGCCGCACGCAGCCCTCATGATTCCTGGTCTCATCTCTTGTCGCCCCCACCCGGCTTCATCCGGGCCATTCGGGTGACTGTTAGTTGCTTCGCTAGAACGGGTCAGAGGACCCGTTGGGAGGGTGCTTCTAGTATCGCCTCCGTAGATCTACGGATGCAAGGGAGGGCGGACCGTTTTGGCGTCGGGATTCGTAACCGTTCTGTGAAGGGGATTCCCCTACACGACCCCGAATGCCGCATCGCGTTGCGACACACCGGACGGTTGTGGGCTTCGGGCGCACGACCTACCCGCCGGAGGCAGCGGTGCAGGAGCCGGCTTGCAGCCGCCACCGGCGCGGCGAGGGATCGTCACTCCCGCCGTCCACCGTCACCGTCAGCCCCGACCGGGAGCGCTCGTAGCGGATCCGCTTCGGATACTCGTGCTGCGGTGCCTCGAAGCTCGCCCATCCCCGGCCGGCCGCCCGGAGCACGAAAAGGTCTTCGGACGCCCGCCCCTTCGGGTGTGGCAGAAGAGCCGGGCCCTCGGGCGTGGCTCGCAGCGCCGAAAACTCGAAGTCCACGGCGCGGCCATCGCGGAAGTACCGGGTGGTCCCCAGCATCATGCCGGCTTCCGGCGGCGTCCAGCGCTCATCGATGACGGTGCGTCCGTCGCTGCTGGTGCCCCGCCAGCATCCCGCCATGAAGGCCACGCTCGCCAGAGGGCCGGCCCCCGGAGGTCTGGCCTCGACGGGATCCAGCCGCACGTCCGGCGTGACCCGGCTCCCGCCCATGCACGCGACCGGTGCCAGCGCGCAGAGGCACAGCAGCAGACCCGCCCCCCGGAGCCCCATCGTCAGAACGCGGCCAGGCCCGTGACCGCCTGGCCCAGCACCAGGGAGTGGATGTCGTGCGTCCCCTCGTAGGTGTAGACCGACTCCAGGTTGGCCATGTGCCGCATGGAGTGGTATTCCACCAGGATCCCGTTGGCGCCCAGCAGCCGCCGCGCTTCGCGCGCGACCTCGCAGGCCATGTCCACGTTGGCGCGCTTGGCCAGCGACACCTGCTGCGGCGTCATGGTGCCCCGGTCCTTCAGGCGGCCAAGCTGGAGCACGAGGAGCTGCGCCTGGGTGATCCCCGTGAGCATCTCGGCCAGACGCACCTGCTGGATCTGCTTGGCGCCGATGGGCTCGCCGAACATGACCCGCTCAACGGCGTAGCTCCTCGCTTCGTCGAAGCACGCCATGGCGGCGCCCACGGCACCCCACGCGATCCCGTAACGGGCCTGGGTGAGGCACATGAGCGGGTGCTTGAGGCCGCCGTCGCTTCCGGGCATGAGCGCCGAGTCGGGCACCTCCACGTCTTCCATGTGCAGCTCGCTGGTGTCGGACGCGAGCAGCGACAGCTTGCCCTTCTGATCGCGGGCCGCGAATCCGGGCGTGTCGGTGGGCACCACGAACCCGCGAATCCCCCTGGGGTCACCGATGTCGCCGGTCTGCGCCCACACCACCGCCACGTCGGCCATGGAGCCGTTGGTGATCCACATCTTGGTGCCGTTGAGCACCCAGCCACCGTCCACCTTCTTGGCGGTGGTGATCATCCCGCCCGGGTTGGAGCCGTAGTCGGGCTCGGTGAGGCCGAAGCAGCCGATCTTCTCCCCACTGGCCAGCAGCGGAAGCCACTCGCTCCGGTGCTCCTCGCTCCCGAAGCTGAAGATGGGATACATGACCAGCGCTCCCTGCACGGAGGCGAAGGAGCGCAGCCCGGAATCCCCCCGCTCCAGCTCCTGCATGATCAGCCCGTAGGCCACGTTGTTCAGCCCCGCGCAGCCGTACGTTTCGGGCAGATTCGCGCCCAGCATCCCCAGCTCGCCGAGCTCGGGAATCAGCTCCGTGGGAAAACGGTGCTCGATGTAGGCGTCGCCGATGACCGGCATGACACGGTCCTCGACCCATTGCCGGACAGTGTCGCGGATCATCCGCTCCTCTTCGTCCAGGAGCGAGTCCATGTCGTAGAAATCGATGCCCTCGAAGGTGCTCATGATGTCCTCGAAGCAGGGGTCCCGCGAGTCGGTATGACGTGGTTGTGGCTCAAGGCTCGCCCTTCCGCGAGCGGCTGACAAGGTGGTCCTCGGCAGGAGGTCCGAGGACCCCGTCCCGCCGGAGCTCGGCGATGGCGTCGTCGTCGTAGCCCAGCTCCCGGAGCACGGCCTCGGTGTGGGCTCCGGGCTCGGCCGAGGGATGGCGCACACCGGGGCGTCGGCCGTCGAAGCGGAGGGGAAGCGCTACCGTGGCGCGGGCCCGGCCCACCTCGTCCTCCGCCTGCGTCAGCATGCCGGCAGCATCGGTCTGCGGCTCCGCCAGCACCCCCGGCATATCCAGGATCGGCGCGCACGGCACTCCGGCCTCGCGCAGCCGGTCGAGGAGCTCCGACGACGAGAGCTCCGCCGTGCGCGCGGCCACCGCCTCGTTGAGCTCCGCACGATGCGCGACACGGTCGGGATTGTGGGCGAAGCGTGGGTCACCCGAGGCCTCGTCGAGCGCCAGCGCCCGGCACAGGCGCTGAAACAGCGCGTCGCTCCCCACGGCCACCATGACCGGCGCGTCTCGGGTCGGGAAGGCACCGTAGGGACAGATCAGGGGAAGCTCGGTCCCGTGACGGCCGGCGACAGCGCCGCCCAGCGCTCCCAGCAGATGGTACCCGCTCAGCGCCAGCGCGGTGTCGAAGAGCGAGGCGCTCACCCGCGAGCCCCGTCCGGTGCGCTCCCGCTCCCGGAGGGCCGCCAGCACCGCGAGCGCCGTCCACATCCCGGTGCTCATGTCCACCACCGAGGTCCCCACGCGCACGGGCTCGCGCCCGGGCTCGCCGGTGCACCACATGATACCCCCGTGGGCCTGCATGAGGGGCTCGTATCCGGGGAGCGTGGCCAACGGACCCTCTTCGCCGTACGCCAGAACCGAGGCGTAGATCAGGCGCGGGTTGAGCGCGCGGGCCGCGTGCCATCCCAGCCCGAGATCGTCCAGCGCACCGGGCCGGAGCGACTGTACGAGCACGTCGGCCTCGGCCACCAGGCGGCGGAGCGCCTCCATGCCGCGCGCGTCGGTCAGGTCCAGGCGCACGACCCGCTTGTCGGGGTTCGCCAGGGCGAAGATGGTGCCCTGGCCGCTCTGGAAAGGCGGACCCCAGGCGCGGGCGGCGTCGCCCTCCGGCGGCTCCACCTTCACGACCCCGGCGCCCAGTCCCGCCAGGATACGGGCACACCAGGGACCCGCGAGGTTCTGGGCGACCTCCACCACCCGGATGCCCGCCAGTGTCCGGGCCGGATCGGGCCCGTCGCTCACGATGCGTCGGACAGCGTCGGGGGGGCGGCCTCCGCCGCCCGACGATTCTTGAAGCGCATGACGCCGTAGGTCAGCTCACGGGCGACCTTGGAGCCGATCCACGCCATGGCCACCACGGTGGCGATCCATCCCCCCACCACCAGATTCGACGGGTGGACCACGAGCCAGATCCAGGCAGCGAGCAGAAGGGCCGCCCCGACTCCGGCCAGCCAACCGATCCATCCCGCGCGCGCTCGCGCACGCTCGCGGCAGTCCCGGCACCAGAGCAGGCGATCCACCTGCGCCGTGTCCCGCACCTCCAGGCAACGGACGCAGGTCACCTCTTCACCGAACCGGTCCCGCCACGACACCTCTCGTTCAGCCAACGGCGTGCTCCAGTGCCCGGATCACCGCATCCGTGTATTCCGCGGTGCTCGCGGAGCCTCCCATGTCGCGCGTGCGTACCTCACCGGCCCGGACCACGGTGTCCACCGCGCCCCGGATGCGGTCCGCCACGTCGAACGCCTCGAGATGATCCAGCATCATGCATGCGGACAGCAGCAGCCCGGTGGGATTCGCGATCCCCTGCCCCGCGATGTCCGGCGCCGAGCCGTGTACCGCCTCGAACATGGCCACGTCCTCACCGATATTGCCAGCCGGCGCGAAACCGAGCCCCCCGATGAGGCCCGCCATCAGATCGGAGAGGATGTCGCCGAACATGTTCTCCATGACCAGCACGTCGAACCGGTACGGGTCGAGCACCATCCACATGGCCGTGGCGTCGATGATGCGGTCCTCGAACTCGATGTCGGGGTAGTCCGCCGCCACCTCGCGGGCCACATCGAGAATCAGGCCCTGGGTGTACTTCAGGATGTTCGCCTTGTGGGCCACGGTCACCTTCCTGCGACCGTGGGTGCGGGCGTACTCGAAGGCGTAGCGTACGATGCGCTCGGTACCGAAGCGGGTCACGATCATGACCGACTCGGCGGCGGCCCGGGAATCCCCACCCATGCCGATGTAATGCTCCACGCCGACGTACAGTCCCTCGGTGTTCTCGCGGATGAGCACCAGGTCGATGTCGTCGTAGCGGCCTCCGGGAACCACGGTGCGAGCCGGCCGCACGTTGGCGTAGAGGTCGAATTCCTGGCGGATGGCCACGTTGATGCTGCGGAAACCCGAGCCCGACGGCGTGGTCAGGGGGCCCTTGAGCGCGAGGCGCGTGCGGCGCACGGAGTCCAGGGTCGCGTCGGGGAGCGGCGTCCCCACCTGCTCCAACGCGGTCACGCCCCCCAGCTGCTCGTCGAATTCCAGGTCCGCTCCGGCGGCTGCGAGAATGCGGAGCGTGGCCTCGGTGACCTCGGGGCCGATGCCGTCCCCGGGGATGACCGTGATGGTGGTCGCCATACGGGCTGTCCTTTCTCGCTCCCGCCGCGCCTCAGCGGAAGAAGCGTTCGTTGTATTCGAAGTCGGTGTGGTCCTCTCCCCACTCGACGAGGTCTTCAAGGAGGGAGGGCCGTTCGGAGCCGTCACGACGCGCGCGCCCGGCGATGTTGAGCGCGCGCTTCCACGTGATGGCATTGAGCTCCTGGCGCTCCAGCGTCGCGCGTGCCACCTCGGTCCCCGAGGGTTCCCGGATGATGACCCGCACCGCGGCCAGGCCGCCGAAGTCGGTGAAGAGCTGCCGCGTGGGATCGCTGAACAGGAAGATGTAGGGGCCGACCTTGGCCCACAGGGTGCCGCCACGTCGGAGCTGGTCCGCGGGCTGATAGACCGTCACCTCGGCGACGTTGCCGTTCATGTCGGTGTCCAGCGCCCACTCGGAGGTGTAGGCCGCCTCGACCTGGTCGGCGTCGGGCAGGGCCAGATCCCCGGTCCCGCCCCGGCAGCCGGCCAGGCCCATGGCCGCCACCAGCGTCAACGACGCCCGAGCGCGCCAGCGTGCCCGGCGCCCGCACGACGCGGGTCACCGGCCCGCCTCCGGCATCGCCCCCGCCCGCCGCGGGGCGAACCAGCGGCCCAGGGCGTCCATGGCACCTGCCAGCGCGCCGGGATCGGCTCCGCCGCCGGCGCCGGCCTCCACGCCGTACCACAGCACGCGTCCGGTGCGGACGTCCATGAGGGCCACCGAGATCTGCACCTCACCGCCGCCGTCGGCCGAGGGCGGCACTGCCAGCGCCGCCACGGGGAGAACCGCGAGGTCGGCCCCGGTGAGCGCCCCGAGCCGACGCAGCACGCCGTAGACCGGGTCTCCCATTCGCTGGACCTCGGTGCGCAGAAAGACCTCCACCGGAAGTCCGGTCAGCGGCGCCTCCAGCGCGGGCGACGCCCTGAGGGCGCTCCGGATCGAATCCGGAAGGATCCACCCCACGTTCGGCGCGTGGCTCCTCAGGGTGAAGGCGAGCTCCGCATCGGGATCGCCGGCCACGCCCTGGTTGATCTGCACCGGCAGGACCATGACCGGCTGCCCCGCCAGATCCGGCACGGCGCCTCGGGTCTCACCGGGGGCCGGCGGCCTCGTCGACGCACAGGCCCACGACGCCACGACGGCGACGACCGCCGCCGTGCGAAGTCCAGAACGCGCGAATGTGGACGACATGGAAATCCCGGGTATCGGGTGTTGTGAAGCCCATGAACCTATCCGGGCTCTTTGTCCAACTCCAGGGCCGCGGAGTTCAGGCAGTAGCGGAGCCCGGTGGGCTGGGGTCCGTCGGGAAACAGATGCCCGAGGTGGCCGCCACACGCCGCGCACAGCACCTCGGTGCGGTGCATGGCGTAACTCCGGTCCTCTTCCGTGGCCACCGCTTCCTCGCTCATGGGCGCGTAGAAGGAGGGCCATCCGGTGCCGGAGTCGTACTTCGTCTCCGACGAAAACAGCGGGGTGCCACACCCGCGGCAGCGATAGACGCCGGACTCCTTGCTATTCCAGTAACGCCCGGTGAACGCCCGCTCGGTCCCCTTGTCCCTGAGGATCCGGTATTCCTGCTCCGAGAGCTGCTCCCGCCACTCCCGGTCCGACTTGTCCTTCTTCTTCGGCTCCGTCACGCGACCCCCTTGCTCATGGTTGCACCGAGATCGTCCTACACCAGGCGCCCCGGCCTCGTTTCGACCCCGTGCAACCCTCGCGGGCCCCATCGCGTCTCACCTTGCAGCGACCTATCTTACACTTCTACTCAATCCCCGGTCACCGAGAACCCTTCATGCCCCGACCCCTGGGAGTTTCGTCGCTGCGCATCCTGGCAGCCGTCCGCGACGGCGACGCGTACGGACTCGAGATCGTGGCCCGCACCGGGCTCCCGTCGGGCACCGTCTACCCGACGCTGGGGCGCCTGCAGCGGAGCGGACTGCTCCGGTCTCGCTGGGAAGACGCAGCGCTGGCCGGCGAAGAGGGGCGACCGCGACGCCGCTACTACGAGCTCACGGCCGACGGCACCGACGCGCTGGCGCGGGGCATCGCCAGGATCCGCGAGACGGCCCTGCAGCTCGATCCCCGGCGGGCGGGAGAGACCGGGTGAGGAGCTGGCGCGCGGCCCGCGGCCTGCTGCGGGTCCTCGCCCTGGTGGTGCCTCGGCGCCATCGCCGGGACTGGCTCGAGGAATGGCGTGGCGAGATGGAGGCGCTGGAGCGCGTACGCCGCTTCGGCAACCCGGGTCGCTATCCCACGCCGGTGGGGTTCGTCGTGGGGGCGATCCCCCACGCCCTGTGGATGCGGAAGGAGGAGTGGAGCATGGAACGGGTGATCCAGGATCTCAGGTTCGCGCTGCGGATGTTGCGCCGGAGCCCCGGATTCGCCGCGGTGGCGGTGCTGACGCTGGCGCTGGGGATCGGGGTGAACGCCTCCATCTTCTCGCTGGTCAACGGCCTGGTGCTGCGCGATCCGGCAGGGGTGGAAGCACCGGACCGTCTGGTTCAGATCGCCCGTTCGTACGAAGACGACCCACGCTGGGACAACTGGTCCTGGCCCGCGCTCCAGGAGATCCGGCGCTCCGGGCGCGTCTTCGACGGCGTGGCCGGGTACAGCGCCGCCGGCTTCCTCATCGGCGAGGGCGCCGAAGCCCGCACCGTCCTGGGTGACCTGGTCACCGGCAACTACTTCCAGGTGCTGGGCGTGGAGCCGGTCGCGGGGCGACTGCTGGGGCCCGCCGACGACATCACTCCCGGTGCGCACCCCGTGGTGGTACTCTCCTGGGACCTGTGGCAGGAGCGTTTCGGCGGCGATCCGGCGGTGGTGGGACGCACGCTGCGCATGGGCGGCCAGGGGTACCAGGTCCTGGGCGTGACGCCCCGGGGATTCCGCGGCGTGGAGACCGTGGGCTCTCCGCCCCAGTTGTTCGTGCCCGCCACCATGCACGAGCCCATGCGCGGGAATCTCCCCTTCGATCGCTGGGGCTGGTCCTGGATCCAGGTCACGGGACGCCTGGCCGACGGGGTGTCCATGGAGCAGGCCCGGGCCGCCGTGCAGGTGGCATCGACCCGGCTCCGCGAGGCGGATCCGGTCAACGAGGGCATCCAGATCCTGCTGGCTCCCGGTGTGGGGCTGAGCCCCTCGGAGCGGGCGGAGGCCAATCGGATCAGCCTGCTTCTCATGGTGATCGCGGGGCTGGTGCTCCTCCTCTCCTGCGCCAACGTGGCCAACCTGTTCGTCGCCCGCGCCACCACCCGGGCCAGCGAGATGGGCGTGCGGCGGGCGCTGGGCGCAGGACGCGGACGGCTGGTGGGACAGGTGGGGACGGAGAGCCTGGTGTTGTCGCTGCTGGCCGCGGCGGTGGCCGCTCCCCTGGTCTGGCTCGCCGGGGGATTCCTGCCGTCGTTCGTCCCCTACACGCTGTCCGCCACCCTCCGGCCCGACGGGCGGGTGGCCGCGGTCCTGATCGCCCTGGGACTGGTCGCCGGCGTGCTCTTCGGGGCCGGTCCTGCCGTCATGCTCACGAGGCGGAGCCTGGCCGCGGCACTCCGCGACGGCGGCACCACCGGCTCGACCGGGAGGACCCGCGGCCGGGACCTGCTGGTGGTGGGCCAGCTGGCGGTGTCGCTGGGGCTGCTGGCCTCCGCGGCGCTCCTCGGTCGCAGCATCCTGAACGCGAACCACGCGGATCCCGGCTTCGAGCCCCGGGGGCTCATGGTGGGCGCGCTCAATCTGGACCTCACGGGCCGGTACGATCGACCCCAGGCCCTGGACTTCTACCAGCGCCTGGAGCAGGCGTCCCTGGCGCTCCCGGGCGTCGAGGCCTTCACCGTGGCATCGAGGGCACCCTTCCTGGGGCCGTTCTCGCGGGCCACACGAGCACCCCTGGACCGTCCGGGCGACCCGTCCGTGGAGATCGAGGCGGAGGAGACCTTCGTGGGCGCCGACTACTTCGAGACCATGGGGATCCCCCTGGTCCGTGGCCGCACCCTGCGGGAGCCCCGCCAGGAAACCGAGCCGGTGGCGGTGATCAACGAGGCGCTGGCGCGCAGGTTCTGGCCCGGAGAGGATCCCGTGGGCAAGCAGCTGACCGGCGAGGTGCCCCTGCGCGTGGTCGGCGTCGTGGGCGACGTGCACGAGCGCTCCTTGCGGGGGCAAGCGCTGCCTGGGGTCTACCGGCCGCTGTCCCAGGCCTACGGCCAGCAGGTGGTGGCGCTGTTGCGCACTCCGGGGGATCCCCGCGCCCTGGTCCGCCCCTTCCGGCAGGCCGTCGCCGGCCTCGACCCCGGCCTTCCCGTCAGCGGCGCCACCGACGTCTACGGCCTCATGGCCGGCTCGCTGGGCGAGACGCGCACCATCGGACTCCTGGTGGGCACGTTCGCGGCGCTGGCGCTCCTGCTGTCGCTGACCGGGCTCTACGGGCTCATCGCGTACGGCGTCTCGCAGCGCGTGCGCGAGATGGGCATTCGCATGGCGCTGGGCGCCCGTCCGGAGAGCCTCGTGCGCATGATCCTCCGGCGGGGGCTGATCCTCACGACGCTGGGCCTGGTGGCCGGGCTGGGTCTGGCCCTCCTGCTCGGGCGCGGAATCCGCGGCCTGCTCTACGGCGTCGAGGCCACCAGCCCCACCATGCTCGGACTGGCCGCGGTAACCCTCCTGGTCGCCTCCACGGTTGCGGCCTGGATACCGGCCCGACGCGCCACCCGCGTAGACGCGGTGCGATCCCTCCGGAGCGAGTAGGAGTCGTGGGCCGGCGAGTCCCGCGCGGGTTGACACGGCGCCGGCCACGGCGCCCATTGGCGGGGCTCGCCTCACGTCACCGCTTCAGGAAGGTCGCCCCATGTCCGCCTCCGCCCGTCACGTACCCTGGTCCGAGCTGGAGTGGGAGGAGGTCGTTCCCGGCATCCGGCGGCGCATCGTCAACGGCGACGGCATGATGATGGCGCAGGTCTTCCTGGACGAGGGTGCAGTGGTGCCCAAGCACCAGCACGTGAACGAACAGTTCACCTACATCCTCGAGGGAGCGCTCCATTTCTGGCTCGGTGACGACCTGGAGCGCGAGGTCGTGGTGCGTGCCGGCGAGGTCCTGCATATCCCGGCCAACGTGCCCCACAAGGCCGAAGCCATCGAGGACACGCTGGACCTGGACGTCTTCCATCCCCCCAGGGCCGACTGGCTCGACGGCACCGACACCTACTTCCGCGCCGACCGCGAGGACGGCTGACGTGGAGCTGGGTCTGCGCGACCGCGTCGCCCTCGTCGGGGGTGCGTCGTCGGGGCTGGGGCGGGCCTGCGCCATCGAGCTCGCGCGGGAGGGGTGCGACGTGGTCGTCTGCTCCCGCACCGAAGAGTCCATCATCCGGGCTGCCGAGGCCATCGAGGACGAGACGGGCCGCCGGGTGATCCCCGTGGCGGCCGACCTGTCCACCGAAGACGGGTGCGCCCGCGTGGTGGACGCCGCCCGTGAGGCCTTCGGGCGCGTCGACGTGCTCGTCACCAACACCGGGGGCCCGCCCGCCGGCGCGTTCGAGGAGCACGACATGGAGGCGTGGCACCGCGCCACGGCCCTCCTGCTGGAGAGCGTCCTTCATCTGGTCCGGCGCGTGCTGCCGGGCATGAGGGAGCGCCGCTGGGGCCGGATCATCCCCATCACCTCCATCGCCGTGAAGCAGCCGGTGGACGGCCTGGTGCTGTCCAACGCGCTGAGGGCGGGCGTGACCGGCCTGGCGCGCACCCTGGCCAACGAGGTGGCGAGCCAGGGCATCACCGTGAACACGGTCATGCCCGGCTACACCCGGACCAACAGGCTGGTCAACCTGGCCACGAGCCAGGCCGCCACGGGGGTTCAGGAGCGGGGCCAGGACCTGGACGAGGTCTACCGCCGCTGGACCGACCAGGTCCCCGCGGGCCGCCTGGGCGAACCCGAAGAACTGGCTGCCCTCGTGGCCTTCCTGGCGTCCGAACGGGCCGCCTACATCACCGGCCAGTCCATTGCCGTCGACGGCGGTTGGATCCGGTCGCTGCTCTGACTTCACTTCAGACGAGAATCATCCGTGTCCACTGGCATCACCGCATCCGATTGGATCTGGAAGGACGGCGAGTTCCTCGCCTGGGAAGAGACGCGCGTCCACCTGTTGAGCCTCGCCGTGCAGTTCGGCTCGTCGGTCTTCGAGGGGATCAGGGCCTACGACACGCCACGGGGGCCCGCCATCTTCCGGCTGGATACCCACATCCGGCGCCTGTTCGATTCCTGCACCATCTACCGGATGCCTCCGCAGCATTCGCGGGCCGACCTGGAGGAGGCGTGCCGCGCCACCGTGCGCAAGAACGGTCTCCGGGACTGCTACATCCGACCCACGGTCATCCGGGGATACGGCTCCGCGGGGCTCAACCCCGCCGCGTCGCCGGTGGAGAGCTACGTCGCCGCCTGGCCCTGGGGCACCTACCTGGGTCCCGACGCCCTGGAGCGCGGTGTGGACGTGTGTACCAGCTCCTGGACCCGGGCAGCGCCCAACACCTTTCCCGTGTCGGCCAAGGCCGCGGGCCACTACGTCAACGCCCAGCTCATCAAGATGCAGGCGCTGGCCGACGGTTACGTGGAGGGAATCGCGCTGGGCCCGGACGGGCTGGTGAGCGAGGGCTCGGGCCAGAACCTCTTCCTGGTCCGGGACGGCACCCTCATCACGCCCTTCCTGGACGGGACGTCGCTGGCCGGAATCACCCGTGACGCGATCCTGGTCATGGCCCGGGACATGGGCATCCCTGTGCGCGAGCAGCACGTGCCCCGGGAGTCACTCTACGTGGCCGACGAGCTCTTCTTCACCGGCACGGCGTCGGAGGTCACGCCCATCCGCAGCGTGGACCGCATCGAGGTCGGGGCGGGGCGTGCCGGACCCGTGACGCTACGGCTGCAGAAGGCCTTCCTGCAGCTGGTGAAGGGCGAGGCCGACGACCCCCACGGCTGGCTCACGTACGTGGAGGACTGAGCCGCCCCTCTCAGCCCCCGGTGCCGGCAGCCGCCGCGTCGGGGTTCCGGGGATCGGGCTGGCCGATGCGCTCGCCCGTGGACGGGTCGATGAAAATCGAATGCGCGAGACCCTGGTGGCCCCGAGACACCACGGTGTGCCCCATGGCCTCCAGGGATTCCACCGTGGCGTCGCTCAGGATGCCCTCCTCGGCCACGATGCGGTCGGGCAGCCACTGGTGGTGGATGCGGCCCGCGGCCACCGCTTCGGGGAGCGGCATGTGGTGGTCGATGAGGTTCACGATCACCTGGAACACCGTGTTGATGATGGTGCGCCCCCCTGGGCTGCCCACCACGGCCACCAGCTCGCCGTCCCTGGCCAGGATCGAGGGTGACATACTCGACAGCATGCGCTGCTCGGGGCGGGCCAGGTTCGGGGGCGTGCCGATGAGGCCCGACTCCGTGGTGATGCCGGGCCCGGCGTTGAAATCACCCATCTCGTTGTTCAGCAGGAATCCACCGCCCGCCACGGTGATCCCCGATCCGTAGCCCTGCTCCAGCGTGTAGGTGACCGACACCGCCATGCCGTCGGCGTCCACCACCGAGTAGTGCGTGGTCTGCGGGCTCTCGTGACTCTGGACGATGTCCGAGGGCGCGGACGGGGTCGCCTTGCGCGGCTCGATGCCGTCGCGCAGCTCCGCCGCATGCGCCTTCGACACGAGGCGATGCACCGGCACGTCCACCTTGTCCACGTCGGCCATGTACTCGGCCCGGTCGCGGAACGCCCGCCGCATGGCTTCGGCCAGGACGTGGATGTTGCGCGCCGTGTTGTGACCCATGCTCTCGATGTCGTAGCCCTCGAGGATGTTGAGCATCTCCACGATGGCCACGCCGCCGCTGCTGGGCGGAGGCATGGAAATGATGTCGTAGCCCCGGTAGGTGCCCTGGATCGGTTGGCGCTCCTGAGCCTGGTAGCGCTCCAGGTCCTCCTGCGTGATGATCCCCCCTCCCCGCTGCATCTCCTCCACAAGGAGTCGCGCCGTCTCACCCCGGTAGAAACCGTCCCGGCGGTTGCGCATGATGCGCTCCAGGGTGGTGCCCAGCGCGGGCTGCCGGAAGGTGTCGCCCACGGCCCAGGGCTCGCCCCCGGCCTTGCCGAAGGCCTCACGGCTGGCGTCCGACGAAGTCCGCTGGGCGAACGAGGTGAGGCTGCGAGCCAGGTTCTCCGAAAGGGGGAAGCCGTCTTCCGCCAGGGCCACCGAGGGGTAGACCAGCCGCTCCCAGTTCATGCGTCCGTAGAGACGGTGGACCTTGTCGAACCCCGCGACGGTGCCGGGCACACCCACCGACAGATAGCTGTTGTGGTGGATCCGCGACGAGTACTCCCCGTCGTCGTCCAGAAACATGGTCGGCGACGCCGCCAGCGGGGCCTTCTCCCGAAAGTCCAGCGCCGTCGAAGTTCCGTCGGGAAAGCGGATCACCATGAAGCCCCCGCCCCCGATGTTGCCCGCGGACGGATGCGTGACCGCCAGGGCGAACCCCGTGGCGATGGCGGCGTCGACGGCGTTGCCGCCGGCAGCCAGGACCTCGGCGCCCGCCCTGGACGCCAGCGGGTATTCCGAGACCACCATGCCCCCGCGAGACCGGAGGGTCTGGCCTGGCTCGCTCCCGACCTGCACCGGTTCCTGGGCCAGCGAAGGCGCCGCCAGCGCCGGGGCGGCCAGGGCGAAGCCCAGGGTCAAAAGGGTGCGGCGGGCGACGCGGCCCGCGGTCCGGCGCGACGTGGGGTCGGGGGACACGGTCATACCAATGCTCCTACGGGGGGTGTGGTACGGGAGGCTGAAGCTACTCGCCGACTTCCGGACCGGCCAGCAGGGCGCGCAGCTCGGCGACGCGCTCGGCGGTCTCCGGAAAGCCTCGCGCCACGAGCGACGGATCAAGCAGCGCGTAGAGGCGCAGCGCCCGCTCGGCGCGGTCGGCGGTCGTGACGGGGTCGTCCTCCAGGTCGGCGCGATAGGCCTCGGCGGACAGGAGCTCGGCGGCGATCCAGCATCGGCCCACCTCCGGCTCACCTCCGGGCGAGACCAGGCGCACCATGGTGTCCAGGTCCACCCCGGTGAGCACGTCCAGATCCAGTCCCACGTCCCGGGCCGAGGCCCGCACCTTCTCGGCGGCCTCCGACGGACTCAGCTCTCCGGAGCGCAGACCCCGCAGGATCTCCTGGAGGACTCGTCCCATGGTTTCGATCAGTCGGAGAATGTAGTCCTGCGCAGCCATGGGGGCTCCTGATTTGCCGGAGGGGGGACCCGGCATTACTTCATTGCCGGGATCGCCCGCGCAACGGGTGCGGGTCCCGGACCCCCCGACAGCGAGGACGGCATGGAGCGAGTGGATCGTCGCGACTTCCTGAAGAAGGCCGCAGCAGGTGCCACCGGCGCGACCCTTCTGGCAGCCTGCGACTCCTCGGGAGGTGGACCGGCCGTGGCGACGGCGGAGGCGGCGGTCCAGGGTCCGGAGGTGAGCTGGCGTCTGGCCACGAGCTTCCCTCCGAGCCTGGACATCCTGCACGGGGCGGCAGAACGGCTGGCAACGCGCGTGCAGGCCCTCACCGGCGGTCGCTTCCGGATACGCGTCTACGCTGCCAACGAGCTGGTCCCTGCCCTCCAGGTCATGGACGCCGTGCAGCAGGGGACCGTACAGGCGGGGCTGACCGGCGGCTACTACTACATCGGCAAGAGCCCCGCGCTGGCCTTCGACTCCACGGTGCCCTTCGGCTTCACCGCCCGGCAGCAGACCGCCTGGCTCCACTACGGCGGCGGACTGGAGCTGCTCACCGACGTCTACGCCGACTTCGGCATCGTGCCGCTGCCCTGTGGCAACACCGGCGCCCAGATGGGGGGCTGGTTCCGCAGGCCGGTGAACTCCCTCGCCGACCTCCAGGGTCTGCGCATGCGCATTCCGGGGATCGGTGGCGAGATCATGAGCCGCCTGGGTACCTCGGTTCAGGTCCTGGGCGGACCGGAGATCTACCCGGCGCTGGAGCGCGGCGCCATCGACGCCACCGAGTGGGTCGGGCCGTACGACGACGAGAAGCTGGGGTTCTATCAGATCGCCCCCAACTACTACCTGCCCGGGTGGTGGGAGCCGGGCCTCTCGGCGACCCTGCAGATCTCCAAGGCGGCGTGGGACGAGATCCCGGCGGCCTACCAGGAGCTGCTGAACACGGCGTGCCGCGAGTCCAACGAGGACATGCTCGCCAGGTACGATGCCGAGAATCCCCTGGCCCTGCTCAGGCTGGTGAACGACCACGGCGTGCAGCTGCGCGCCTTCTCCGACGAGATCCTCCAGGCCGCCTGGCGCGAGAGCAACGCCTATCTGGAGGAGCAGGCCGCGTCCGACGCGACCTTCAAGCGGGTCTACGATTCCTGGAAGGCGTTCCGCGAACGGGTCTTTCCGTACTTCGCCGGCAACGAGCAGCACTACGCGCGCTTCGCCTTCGCCCAGATCCCGTCGAACCTCCACATCCAGGAATGAGCGCGACCCCCGGCAGACCGCGCGTGCCGCCGTGGCTCACGGCGACGCTGGTGGTGGTCCTGCTGGGCTCCGCCGGGGTCGCCCTCGACCGCTCCTACCGTGCCGAAGCCCTGGCACGCGGCCGCATGGCCGTGGCACAGCGCCTCCAGACCCAGGCGCGCGCCCTGTCCATCGCCCTGGCCCAGCGCATCACCCTGGTCGAAGGGCTGAGGGCCTGGCTGGCCACGACATCGGGCCAGTCCCTGCAGGGATTCGACGTGGTGGCCAGCACCCTGTACGGCACCGCGCCCGGCATCCGCGCGCTCCAGGTCGTGGAGGACGGGGTCATCGTCCGCTCCTACGCCCCTGGCGACGATCGGTCCATGCTGGGAGCGAACCTCCGCGAGCACCCCGACCCTCGCGTGGTGGCCGACCTGGAGCGGGCAGAGGGGGGCGACAGTCTCGTCACGACGCCCACCCCGGAGCTCCTGCAGGGTGGGCCTGGCGTGGTCATGCGCAGGCGCGCCGCCCCCCGTGAGGGTCATGTGCGGCTGGCCACCGCGGTGCTGGACCTGGAGCCATTGCTGGACGGGGCTGGGCTGGGGCCCGATGCACCGGCAGGCTTCGTCTTTCGACTCCGGGACGCCGCCGGCCGCGTGATCGCCGGTGCGGACAGCTTTCCAGGCCGCGAGAGCGTGGCGGCCGACATCCCGGTGGCGGGTGAGAGCTGGCACCTGTCCACACCGGCCCCGGTCTCTGCGGGTCTCGAAGGGCAGGGCGCGCTCCACCTTGCGGAGGGTGCGGGCATCCTGGCCCTGATCCTGATCGGATTCACGGTCTTCCAGCGCGCCGACCGCCGACGGCGACTCGAAGAAGCGGTGACGCTGCGCACCGACCAGCTCGCCCGGGCCAACCACGAGCTTCAGGAGGCCCTGGCTTCGCTGCGGGCCCAGGACGATCGCCTGGCCATGGCGCTGAAGGCCGGAGGCGTCACCACCTGGGAGTGGAGCCTGGCGCGCGACACGGTCCGGCACTTTCCAGGAAGCATGGACGGACTCGAGAGTGACTCCGAGACCGGCGAGGTCGCCTTCGAGGCGGTGGCCGAGCGCGTGCACCCCGAGGACCGTTGCCGCTTCCGCGAAGCGGAGCAGCGGACCCGAACCTCCGGCGCGGATTTCGACGTCGAGTACCGAATCCAGCTCCCGGACGGGTCGGTCCACTGGCGTCACGACGCGGGTCGGGTGGATCCGGAGCGGCAGTCCGTGCATGGCGCCGTCGCCGACATCACCCGGGCCAAGGAGCTCGAGGAGCAGCTCGACCACGCACGCCGCCTCGAGGCCGCGGGACAACTCGCCGGTGGTATCGCTCACGACTTCAACAACCTCATGCAGGTGATCCTGGGAGAGACGACGCTGCTGCGGCTCGATCACCCCGACGCCGAGCTTCAGGAGGGCCTCAACGAGATCTCCCAGGCGGCCGAGCGCGCCAGCCGACTCACGGCGCAGCTTCTGGCCTTCAGCCGCAGGCGACCGGTGCGTCCCGAACCCCTGGACCTGGAGGTCGAGGTGGGCGTGGCTTCGACCATGTTGAGCCGACTGCTGGGAGCGAACATCCACCTGGTGCAGGAGGCGAGCGACCGGCCCGTCATCGTCCTGGTCGACCCCTCGCAGCTCACGCAGATCCTCGTCAACCTGGCGGTGAACGCCCGCGATGCCATGCCGGAGGGCGGCAAGCTCACGCTACGCACCGGTGTACGCGAGCTCACCGAGGGGCTCGACGGGGTCCTGGAGCACGGGTCGTTCGGTGTGCTGGAGGTGGAGGACGAGGGCGAGGGGATCATGCCCGAGGCGCTGCCCAGGATCTTCGATCCGTTCTACACCACCAAGGCGCCTGGAAAGGGCACGGGACTCGGGCTGGCGTCGGTGTACGGCGCGGTGCGCCAGGCCGGGGGTCACGTCACCGTACGGAGCGAGCCCGGGGTGGGCACGACCTTCACCGTCTATCTGCCGCGGGCGGCACGTGGCGTCGCGGTGCCCGACGCCGACGAGACCGTCTGATCAAGCCCCTTCGGGCAGCTCGATCTCCAGCGCTCGCCAGCAATACCACGCCGCGGCACTCCTCCACGGGCGGAATTCCTCGCCCAGCGGGTGCAGCTCCTTCGCGCTGGGCGCCTCGTCCAGGCCGAAAATGCGGGCCCACCCCGACCGAACGCCCAGATCCAGCGTAGGCCACACGTCGGGCCGGTGCAGCCGGAACATGAGGAACATCTGCGCCGTCCACGGGCCGATCCCCCGGACCCGGGTCAGATGCGAGACGACCTCCTCGTCGTCGAGCCTCTGCAGCGCCTCCAGGGTGACATCGACCTCGCCGGATCCAGCCCTGGAGGCCAGGTCCCGGATGGCGGCGAGCTTCGGTCGCGACAGACCCGCACCCCGCAGGGCGTCGTCGCCGGTGCTGTGCACCCGTGCCGGCGTGACCTCGCCGCCGAGGGCCTCCAGCACCCGGCCGTGAATGGTCCGCGCGGCGGCTCCCGCGAGCTGCTGGTACACGATGCCGCGCACCAGGTACTCGAAGGGAGCCTCTTCGGACAACGACACGGTCACCGGGCCGACGCGCTCCACCAGCGGACCGAAGGCAGGGTGCTCACGCAACGCACCGTGCCCGTCCTTCCACACCACTCCCTGATCCGCCGCGCTCATGCGGGCCTCGCCATGAGCATTACCGCCGCCAGCACCACGAGCTGCAGCGCGATGAACGGGGCCGCCCCGGCGTAGATGCGCGTGGTCGGGATCTCCTTGGGCGTCACACCACGCAGGTAGAAGAGTGAGAAGCCGAAGGGAGGCGTGAGGAACGACGTCTGCAGATTGATGGCCAGCACGATGCCCAGCCACACGAGGTCGAGACCGAGCTGCTGCGCCGGCAGCACGATGAGCGGCACGATGATGAAGGCGATCTCGAAGAAGTCGATGAAGAAGCCCAGGATGAAGACCACCAGGTTCACCACCAGCAAGAACCCGATCCAGCCTCCCGGGAGTCCCGAGAGCGTGTCGGCGATCCACAGATCTCCGTCGAGCCCGCGGAAAACCAGCGTGAAGGCCGTGGAGCCGATGAGGAGGAAGATGACCATGATGGTGAGCCGGCTGGTCCCCTCCATGGCGGCCCGAAGCGTGTCCATGTCCAGGCTCCGGTTCAGCGCCGCCAGGACCATGGCGCCCACGGCGCCCAGGGCCCCGGCCTCGGTGGGCGTGGCCACGCCGGCGAAGATGCTGCCCAGCACCACCACGATGAGCGCCAGCGGCGGCACCATGGAGCCCATGACCCTCCGGAAGAGGTCCATGCCGGAATCGGTCCGCGCCTCGGGGGGGAGCGCCGGGGCCACCTTGGGCCGCAGCCACGCCAGCGCCGCCGCGTAGACCGCGTAGAGTCCCGTGAGGGCCAGCCCGGGAATCAGGGCCGCGCGGAAGAGGTCACCCACGCTCACGCCGAGCTGATCCCCCAGCACGATGAGGACGATGCTCGGAGGAATGATCTGGCCCAGCGTGCCCGACGCGGCGATCACCCCGCACGAGAAATCCGGCTTGTAGCCGTTGCGGAGCATGACCGGCAGCGAGATGAGCCCCATGGCCGTCACCGACGCTCCCACCACGCCCGTGGCAGCGGCCAGCAATGCGCCCACGAAGATCACCCCCAGCGCCAGCCCACCCCGGAAGCGGCCGAACAACACGCCGATGGTCTCCAGGAGTTGCTCCGCCAGCCTGGACTTCTCCAGCACCGTGCCCATGAAGATGAAGAAGGGCACGGCCAGGAGCGTGTAGTTGGACATGGTCCCGAAGGTGCGCTGTGGCAACGCGTTCAGGAGCACCAGATCGAAGTGTCCGAAGACGGAGCCCAGCAGCGCGAACAGCAGCGCCGTGCCCGCCAACGAGAAGGCCACGGGGAAGCCCGTGAAAATGAAGCACAGCGCCGCCAGGAACATGGCGGGTCCCCACAGCTCGCCGGCACTCATCAGGCCTGTCCCCGATGCAGTTCGGCCTCGGACTCCTCACCAGCGTCGGGCACGGCGATCCCCCGCAGCACCTCGAGCTGGCGAACGATGTGCGCCAACGCCTGCAGCAGCAGCAGCGCGAAGCATACCAGGATCACGGCCTTGATGGGATACCGGGGCAGCCCTCCCGGATCCGGCGAGGTCTCCCGGACGGCCCAGGAGTCCATGACGGTGGGCCAGGCCACCACCAGCATCACCGTGCAGAACGGGATCAGGAAGAACACGCTTCCCAACAGGTCGATCCAGGCCCGCCCGCGGGCCGTCAGCCTCTGGTACAGGACGTCCACGCGCACGTGCACGTCGTGCTTGAGGCCGTACGCCGCGCCCATCAGGAAGATGAGGCTGAAGAGGTACCACTGGAGCTCGTTCAGGGCGTTGGAGCTCAGCGATACCCCCGCGTAGCGCGTGAGGTAGCGCGCCACGGCGTTGTAGGCCCCCATGAGGACCATGACCAGGGCCAACCAACGCAGGGCGCGCCCCAGCCCGTCGTTGAGACGATCGACGGCCCGGGCAAAATTCTGGAGAATTCGCATCCGCTCGGGATGCGGGTGCGCTGCAGGGCTCCCCTCGGGATCGACCTTCACAAAAGGTATCCCCCGTCCACCGGGATCACGGCGCCGGTGATGTGGCGCGCCGCCTCGGAACACAGGAAGACCACCACCGCCGCCACGTCACGGGGATCCCCCAGGCGCCCGAGGACGCTCTTCTCCCGGGCCCGGTCCAGGATCTCGGCGGGCACGCGGTCGGTGAGGCGGGTGGTGCGGATGTAGCCCGGGGCCACGGCGTTGACGTTGATGTTGCGGGGTCCGAGCTCCACGGCGGCGCTCACCGTCAGCCCGATGAGCCCTGCCTTGCTCGCCGTGTAGTTGGCCAACCCGAACTCGCTCCGGATGCCGTGCACCGACGAGATGTTGACCACCTTGCCCCACTCCTGGGCTCGCATGTGAGGCGCCACGGCCCTCAGGGCGTAGAACGCGCCGTCGAGGTTGGTGCGCAAGACCGCTTCCCACTCGTCGTCGCTCATGTGCCAGAGCGCCCGGTCCACGCCGATGCCGGCGTTGTTGATGAGCACGTGCACCCCGCCCAGCTCCTCCACCGCCCCGGCCACGAACGCCCGCACATCGTCGGGGTCGCGGACATCGCACGAGCGGCAGTGGACCCGGACCTCGAGCTCGCGCAGCTCCCGGGCCGCCTGCTGCGCCTCCGCCCGGGACGCGGCCCCGTCGTCCAGGTAGTTGAAGGCGATGTCGAGCCCGGCGCGCGCCAACTCGATGGCCACCGCCCGGCCGATCCCGCTGGAGCCACCGGTGACGATCGCCACCCTGCCCCGCAGCTCCTCGGTGCCCATCAGCCCCTGGGACTGCGGGTGGGGAACCGCGACCTCCTCGATGAGCTGCTCCACGGCGTCGCCCATGTCGGGCGCGGGGGCGGTGGAGAGGCTCGGCTCGCTCCGCTGGCGCTCCTCACGGGAGACGCTCGCGCGAGGGTCTGGAATGAGGTCGGACATCGGGCCAGGATACGCGAACGACCCCACCGTTCGCAACGACGGGTTCAGGCCTCCTCGTCCTTCTCGTCCGCCTGCTCGCCGGCCCCCCGCGCCTCGGCGTGGTGCTTGATGGTGCGCCCTTCCACCAGGAAGACCACGTCCTCGGCGATGTTGGTGGACAGGTCGGCGATGCGCTCGATGTTCTGGGAAACCAGGAGGAGTTCCAGCGCCGGGCTGATGCGGCGCGGGTCCTCCAGCATGTGGGTCACCAGGATCCGGAAGAGGGAGCGACGCAGGTTGTCGACCCGGTCGTCACGGGTGCACACCATGCGCGCCGTGCCCGCGTTGCGCGAGACGTACGACGCCAGCGCGTCGGAGAGCATGCCGCGAGCGATCTCCACCATCTCCTCGATCTCGGGGACCTCGGGGAGCGCAGACATGCCCGAGAGGCGGCGGGCCGCCTTGGCGATGTTCACGCCGTGGTCCCCCACCCGCTCCAGGTCGTTGGAGACCTTGAGCGTGCTCATGATCAGGCGCAGGTCCTTGGCCATGGGCTGCTGGAGCGCCAGGAGCTCCAGCGCACGCTCGTCGATCTCGATCTCCAGCTCGTCCACCCGGTCGTCGCGCGCGGTGATGGAATCCGCGGCGCCGCCGTCGCGGGTCATGGCCGCGGTGGTGGCATCCGCCACGATCTCCTCGACCAGGCCCGCCATCTCCACCAACCGGTCCTGGAGGGCGTCCAGCTCTCCCTGAAAGTGCCGGCGAGGCCGGGGCTGTTGCTCTGCCATCATCCGAACCGTCCCGTCACGTAGGCCTCGGTACGCTCTTCGCGCGGATTCGTGAAGATGGTGTCCGTAGGGCCGTACTCGATGAGCTCGCCCATGTAGAGGAACGCCGTGTAGTCGCTCGACATCGGGCGGCCTGCTGCATGCTATGGGTAACGATCACGATGGTGTAGTCCTTCTTCAACTCGTAGATGAGCTCCTCGATGCGCTGGGTCGCGATGGGGTCCAGGGCGGACGCGGGCTCGTCCATGAGCACGACCTCGGGCTTCACCGCCAGGGTGCGGGCGATGCACAGCCGCTGCTGCTGACCTCCGGAGAGGGCGTAGGCCGAGTCGCCCAGGCGGTCACTCACCTCGTCCCAGAGCGCGGCCTGGCGCAGCGACGCCTCCACGATTTCGTCCAGATCGCCCTCGAAGCCGTTGACCCGGGGGCCGAAGGCGGTGTTGTCGTAGATGGACTTGGGAAAAGGGTTGGGCTTCTGGAACACCATCCCGATGCGGCGTCGCACCTCCACCGGATCGACGCCCGCGTCGTACAGGTTCTGCCCGTGGAAGAGGACCTCGCCCGTCGATGCGCGCCGACTCCACCAGATCGTTCATGCGGTTGAAGCAGCGCAGCAGGGTGCTCTTGCCGCAGCCCGACGGTCCGATGAGCGCGACCACCTGGTTCGCCGGCACCACCAGGCTGATGTCCTTCACGGCCTGCTTGTCGCCGTAGTAGACCGAAAGGTCGCGAGCTTCCAGGGCCGGCGCGCGGCCCCCGGTATCGATGGCGTGGATGGTGGGCATCTATCGACGCTGCTCGTAGCGGTTGCGAAGCAGGATCGCCACCGCGTTCATGGACAGGAGAACGGCCAGCAGGACCAGGATTCCCGCCGCGGCCAGGTCGCGGAACTCGGCCTGGGGCCTGGAGACCCAGGTGTAGATCTGGAGCGGAAGCACCGTGAAGGGGTCCATGACGCTCCCTGGGCGTGAAGGCGAGGAAGCCCACGGCGCCCACCATGATCAGGGGAGCGGTCTCACCCACCGCTCGGGACAGCGCCAGGATGGTCCCCGTCAGGATCCCGGGCAGCGCCATGGGGAGCACCTGGTGGCGCACCACCTGCCAGCGCGTGGCCCCGAGCCCGTACGCCGCCTGCCGGATGGAGTCGGGCACGGCCCGGATGGCCTCCTGGGCGGCCATGATGATGACCGGCAGGATCAACAGCGACAGGGTGAGCGCCCCCGAGAGGATGCTCCGCTGGAAGCCCAGCGCCCGCACGAAGACCGCCAGCCCCAGGATGCCGTACACGATGGACGGCACGCCCGCCAGGTTGGCGATGTTGGTCTGGATGACCCGGGTGACCCAGTTGCGGGGCGCGTACTCCTCGAGGTAGATGGCCGCGCGCCACGGCCAGACGGGAAAGCGAGAACAGCGCCGTCAGCGTCAGGATCCAGATCGGTCCCGACGAGGGCGGCCTTGACCCCCGCCCGCTCCGGGAAAGCGCGAGGCGAAGCTGGTGAGGAACTGTGCGTCCAGCCATGCGGAGCCCATCGTGCGCCACGTCGGCCAGGAGCACGACCAGGGCCACCACGCCCACCAGGGTGGCCAGGCCGCACATCACGGCGAAGAGCACCCCTTTCACCCGGCGCACGCGATCCCGGCGGGGCCGCCTGCCCCAGCGTGTCGGCACCGCGCTCATTCGTACTCCTCCCGGAAGCGAGAGAGGACCCACTGGCTCAGGACGTTCATGGCCAGCGTGATGAGGAAGAGCGTCATGCCCACGGCGAACAGGGTCTGGTAGACGATGCGTCCCCTGCGGCGTGTCGCCCAGGCTCACCTGGACGATGTAGGCCGTCATGGTCTGGATGGACTCGCAGCGGATTCAGCGTCAGGTTCGGCAGGTTGCCGGCGGCGATGGTTACGGCCATGGTCTCGCCGATGGCCCGGGAGATGGCCAGGATGAACGAGGCGAAGACCCCCGAGAGGGCCCCGGGCACCACAACCCGCGTGGAGACCTCCAGCTTGGTGGCGCCCAGCGCCGTAGGCGCCCTCACGGAGCGACGTCGGGCACCGCCCGTAGGGCGTCTTCGGAGAGCGACGACACCATGGGGATGATCATGATCCCAACCACGATGCTGGCCGAGGCCGCGTTGAAGACGTCGGTTCCGGGCAGAACGGACCGCAGCAACGGCGTGACGAAGGTCAGCGCGAAGTAGCCGTACACCACCGTGGGGATTCCCGCCAGGATCTCCAGCACCGGCTTGAGCACCGTGCGCACCCGGCCCGGGGCGTACTCGCTCAGGAAGATGGCGGTCAGAAGCCCCACCGGCAGCGCGATGACCGCGGCCCCCACCGCCACCAGCAGCGAGCCGGTCAGGAGCGGCGCGATGCCGAAATGCTGCTCCTGGAAGATGGGCGTCCAACGGGTGTCGGTGAGGAAGTCAGCGAAGGGAGACCTCGCGAAAGAACGCCACGGTCTCGCGTGAGGAGAACCGCGACGATTCCCAGCGTAACCAGCGTGGACACCCCGGCGCACGCGAACAGGAGCCATCCCGATCACGCGCTCCTGGAGGTCACGCGTCCGGTTGTGGCCCAACGCCAGGGGGCCGGGTCCTGCGCCCGACGCCCTGGCGGGTCCCGATGCGTTCGCCACGGTCCGTCCGGAGTCAGCTTTCGGCGTCGAACTGGGCCTTCAGCTCGTTGTAGCGGGCCGCGTCCAGCGGATGGTAGCCCGTGGAGGGGACCAGCTCCGCCGCGTGCGGCCAGCAGGAAGTCCACGTAGGCCCTGACCTCGGGGCGCTGCATGGCGGCCTTCTTCACGTAGATGAAGAGCGGGCGGGAAAGAGGGGCATAGGTGCCGTCGGCGATGGTCGCGTCACTGGGCTTCACACAACCCGATCCGCCATCTACTCCCAGCAGCTTCAGCCGGCCGGGGTTCTCCACGAAGTAGGCGTAGCCGAAGTAGCCCAGGGCGTACTGGTCGCCCGCAACGCCCTGAACCAGGATGTTGTCGTCTTCCGACGCCTGGTAGTCGGCCCGGCTGGACTTCGCTTCACCCACGATGGTCTCGGTGAAGTAGTCGAACGTGCCCGAGTCCGTCCCCGGTCCGTAGAGGCCGATCTCCTCGGCCGGGAACTCCGGACGCACGTCTCGCCAGGTCGTGACGGTGCTGTTCGGCTCCCAGATGCGCTTGAGCTCGTCGACGGTGAGGCACTGTACGAAATCGTTCTCGGGATTCACGACCACCGACAGGCCGTCCCAGGCCACGGGGACCTCCACGTACTCGATTCCGGCGGCTGCGCAAGCCTCCTTCTCGGAGTCGCGGATCGGCCGGGAGGCGTCCGAGATGTCCGTCTCGCCGTTGCAGAAGCGCTTGAAGCCGCCTCCGGTACCCGAGAAGCCCACGGTGACACGGACGTCGGGGTTGGCGATCTGGAACTCCTCACCTACCGCGACGGAGATGGGATAGACGGTGCTGGAGCCGTCGATCTCCACCCGGCCGGTGAGCCCGTCCGAGGCGCTTCCGCTCTCGCCGCCTCCGCAGGCCGCAAACACCAGGCCGACGGTCAGGGGCGCCAACACGCGAAGAGACTTCTTCATGCGTTCCTCCAATGGGGTGACGTGTGCCCCGAAGCATAGGGCGGCCACCACGCACTTTCGTGACGTTCGTGTAACAACGACGTAAAGACCGCGACCGTCTCGTTACAGACCATCCACTTCGTCGTCGTCCGTGGGAACGGACCCGGAGCCGGAGCCGGTTCCTCTGAACGCCGGCACCGAGAATCCCATGACCGTCCCCTGCCCCAGCTCGCTCCGGGCCCACACTTCACCGCCCATGGCCTGGACGAGATGGCGTACGATGGCCAGACCGAGCCCCGTGCCGCCCACGTCGCGGGCCCGGGAGTTGTCCGCCCGGTAGAAGCGCTCGAAGATCCTCGGGAGTGAGCGCGACGGGATCCCCAGCCCCGTGTCCTCCACCTCCACGGACCACCGCCGGGGGCCCGTATCCCCCGGGCCCTCCCCGATGCGGACCACCACCGTGCCACCGTCCGACGTGTAACGACGGGCGTTGTCCAGGAGGTTGCGAAGCACCTGCTCCACGCCCTGCTCGTCGGCCAGGGCCACGCCGTCGCCCTCCACGCGGAACTCCAACCCCCGCTCCGGGCCGCCGGCGTCCAGATCCTCCCAGACCCGTTCCGCGACCACTGCCAGATCCACGGCCTCCCGGCGCGCGGACCACCCGCCGGACTCGAGCCGGGACAGATCCAGGAGGTCGTCCACCAATCTCTGCAGGCGCACCGTGTTCAGGCGGATGGAATCCAGGAACTCGCGCTTGAGATCGGGCGGCGGCTCGTCGTCCAGCAGCGTCTCGGCGAAGCCCCGGATCGAGGTGAGCGGCGTCTTGAGCTCGTGCGAGGCGTTGGCGACGAAATCCCTCCTGACCTGCTCCAGGCGGCGGATCTCCGAAACGTCCAAGAAGGTGGTCACCGCGCCCCCCTGATCCAGGAGGCGGCTGGACACGATGAGGTGGCGCTGATCCAGGACGACCTCCCGGGCGCTCACGGGCTGGACCACCGATTCCTCCAGGAGATCCCGGAGCTCCGGCTGGCGCACGATGGTGCCTACCGGCGCGAAATCCGTGACGTCGGGGAGCCCGAGGAGCTCGCGCGCCGCTCGGTTCGTGCGCAGCACCCGGGCATCGTCGGTGAGGGCGACGACGCCCTCGGCCATGCAGTCGATGAGCGCCTGCATCTCGTCCCGCTCCCGGCCGAGCTCCCGCAGGCGGGCCTGGAGCTCGTCGGCGAGGCGGTTGAAGGCCTGGGCCAGCTCGTCCATCTCCTCCACGCGGGTGCTGCGGGGCACCCGGCGAGAGAAGTCCCCCTGAGCCAGATCCCGAGCCCGATCCGACAGGATCACCAGAGGGTGCGTCAGCGCCCGGCTCACGCCGTACGCCGCCAGCAGCGCCACGAGCATGGCCAGCAGCCCGGCGACCGCCACCGCCCGCAGGCTCCGGCCCAGGGTGGCCCGCACCTCGTCCAGGGGCGCGGCGATGCGCAGCACGATGGGAACCGTGCCCAGCTCCGACGGCATGGCCCCGTAGACGAAGCGGATGCCCCGGGTGGCGCTCAGGCGCTCGGCGAATCCCGTGCCGCCCCGCAACGCCTCGACCACCTCGGGCCGCGTGGCGTGATTCTCCATCTCGCCCAGCCCCGAGGCGCGCACGTCGGAGTCGCCCAACACGGTGCCGTCGCGGGCGATGAAGGTGACCCGGTGGCCGATGCGCGCCGTGATCGCCCCCGCCAGGGAATCGGCGTCGGCGGCCGGAGGCGCGGCCTCCACCAGGAGACGCGCCAGCTCCAGTTCCCGGCGGACGTCTTCCTGGGTCATGCCCACCAGTTCCCGCCTGAGGCCGGTCCCCACGAACGACACCACGAGGATCACCACCAGGGCCACGACGCCCAGGAAGCCTGCGAACAGGGGATGATGGATGCGAACCCGCATGGGCCCCGCCGGCTCGGACATGTTCAGGAACAAGCGGCGCGCTAGGCGTCCCCGTCCGGAACCCGCAAGCGATATCCGAAGCCCCGGACGGTCTCCACCCAGTCACCGACGTCACCCAACTTGGCACGCAGACGCCGGACGTGCATGTCCACCGTGCGCGTCTGGATGCGGTCGGAGATGTCCGACCCGACGTCCCATGCCTTCTCCAGGAGCTGCCTGCGACTCTGGGTGCGGCCGCGGCGCTCCATGAGCGCCTGCAACAGACGGAACTCGGTGGGCGTCAGGTTGAGCTCCTCACCGCCGAGGGTGGCCTGATGCGCGCTCACGTCGATCCGGAGCTCCCCCACCTTCAGAACCCGGCCGCCGCCGGCCGCGCCCGGCTCCTGCATGCGCCGCAGGATGGCCTGACAGCGCAGCACGAGCTCGCGGGGCGAGAACGGCTTGGTGAGGTAGTCGTCGGCACCCAGCTCCAGGCCGGCGATGCGATCCTCCTGCTCCCGCTTCGCCGTCAGCACCAGCACCGGAATGGACCGGGTGGCCGACTCCTGCTTCAGGCTCTTCAGGACCTCGTCGCCCGAAAGCCCCGGCAGCATCCGGTCCAGGACCACCAGGTCGGGAATCTCCCGATGGACCGCCTTGAGCGCGTCGGGACCGTTGCTGGAGGTCTCGACCCGGAATCCCTCGCGGGTGAGCTGATAGGCGATGAGCGCCGCGATGTCGGGCTCGTCCTCCACCACCAGGACCCGGGGTGCGGCGTCGGCGCGGGGGGCAGCTTCCATGATGCTCCTCAGCACGGCAGTGCTCATGAGGTCTGGCCCGCTCGCACCGGCGCCGGAGCACTGCCCGGCGCCGGGGCACCGGGGATCAGTCTCCGCGCACCAGCGCCTCGAGCTCCTCCTCCGTAAGGGTGTGGTCCGTGTGCTTGGCGGCCTCGAAGAGCTTGTGGCAGAGCGCCTCGTCCTCGGCGTCGTACCCCCTGTGCCGCAGCCAGTACTTCACGTTGGACAACCCCGACATGGGGCTGATCTCGATCTCCTGATGTCGCCCGATCATGGAGGCTGGGATGCCCGAATAGACCCGGTCCGCCAGCCAGGCGTCGCCCTTGTGCTCCGCCTTGGCGATGGCCGCCGCGTGGACCCCGGTCCCGGTGCGGAAAGCGTCGCGTCCGACCGCGGGGTAGTTGTGCGCCAGCGGCACCTTGCACGCCCGTGCAGTCAGCTCGCAGTACTCGGGCAGCGCCCGCAGGTCGCCGTCGTGGAGACCGAGAAGCGCCAGGTTCACGAGCAGGAGATCCATCTCGGTGTTGCCCACGCGCTCGCCGATCCCCAGGGCGCACCCGTGCAGGCGCGTCGCCCCGGCCTGGAGCGCCGCCAGAGCGTTGGCCAGACCCAGCCCCCGGTCCCGGTGCCCGTGCCAGTCCACCTTCACGTCCTCGCCCGACGGACGCACGATCTCGTCCAGGACGAAGCGCACCACCGCACGGGCGCCGTCGGGGGTCGCGTGGCCCACGGTGTCGGCGATGCACACCCGGCGCGCGCCCCACTCGATGGCCCGGCCGTAGAGCGCCTTGAGCGTCTCGGGGCGCGCCCGCACCGTGTCCTCGGTGACCATCATGACCGGGAGCCCTTCGCTCACCGCGAAGGTCACGGCCCGCTCCGCCGCCGCCACCATCCGGTCCAGCGTCCAGTCCTCGGCGTACTGGCGGATGGGCGAGCTGCCGATGAAGGTGCACGCCTCGATGGGCAGCCCCACCTGCTGGGAGATCTCGGCGATGGGCCGCACGTCGGCCACCACCGTGCGGGCCGCGCAGTTGGCCTCGATGTCGAGCTTCTGCTCCGCGATCTCCCGGGCCAGCGCCGTGACGGCCTCCACCGCTCGGGGTCCGGCGCCGGGCAGCCCCAACGCCGCGGAGTGGATCCCCAACTCCTCCATGAGGTGGAGCAGACGGATCTTGTCCCCGATGGGAGGATCGGTCACCGAGGGATTCTGGAGCCCGTCCCTGAGCGTCTCGTCGTCCAGCTCCACCGATTTCACCGTGGACCAATCGAAGGTCCCCGATACGGTGTTCCAGTCGTAGATGAGGTCCTTCTCGTCCAACTCGACCCTCCGGCCGCAGCGTGCGTAGCGAGCTCATGATCACAGCTCGTCGTAGTTCATCAACTTCCACGCGCCGCCGTACTCCACCAGGACGTCGAAGCTGGGGAGCACCCCTTCCTGGCCCGTGTCCTCGCGCCGGACCACCACCCGGGCGCCGGGACGGAGCGTGAAACTGTCGTAGACCTCGGGGTCCTCCTCGTACCGGATGGAAACGAACTCGAGCTCGAGGCCGCCGTACTCCTCCAGGAGTTGGGCCAACCCCTTGCGGTTGTTCACCTCCGCGAGGCTCCACACGAAGTCGAAGGGCGTGTACTTCCCGTCCGGCATCTCCGGCCACAGAAGGTGCTCGTACTCGTCGCGACTCACCAGCAGCGACGCCAACGCGTCCTCGTCCCGGGCCGCCACGGCATCCAACACCGACTGGATCAGCGCCTTCTCCGAGCGCTCCGCGCCGGCCAACGGCGGGCGCGCCACCGCATCCGCGCAGCCCGCGAACAACAAGGGCACAGCCAGCGCGAGCCAGAGAGGGGAAGTCCCGCCCCGCCTCAAGATGGGACGAGGGAATCGGAACCGCGAGGGCAGAAGGGCCGCCACCGGATCAGTTCCCGCTCTGGTTCGGCCGGGAGTCGCTGCCGTCCACGGACCAGACGGTCCATCCGTAGTACCAGGCGTCCTCCAGCGCCGTACCGGGCGCCACCGCTCCGGGATAGTCGGTCTTGACCAGCACCCGTCCGTCGGTGGGAGCCACCAGGTTGGTGCCGTCCATGGGAATGGCGCTCACGTCCACCGCCGTGTACCCGTCAGGCACCGCCGTGGCGATGATGTCCGGCGGGATCGGACTGTGAGCCGATCTTGTTGTAGCCCGCCCGCAGCATGGGATCGACCAGCATGTTGCTGAAGCCGGCGTGCATGAAGAACGCCTTGTTCTGCGCCAGCGTGTAGCCTGAGCAGTCCTGGAAGTTCAGGTCGCTGTCGTCGGCCGCGCCGTTGTTCCACAGGATCACACCCTCCAGCGAGAGCGTCGTCTGCGGATCGGTCTCACCGGCCAGGCGGTTGTCGGCGTTGGCCGCCGTCGCCGGATGCTCCACGCAGAACCCGGCGCCGCCGAAGTCCCGCAGGATCGAGTTGTAGAGACGGTAGTGCGACGCCTCACGGAACTGGACGCCGTGGGTCCCCTTGGCACCGCCGATCTCGCCACTCTGCACGATCTCGTTGCCGCCGATCATGGTGGCGTTGGCCAGCACCGCCGTGGAGCGCGGCGTGCGGTCGGCCTTCTCACCGTCGTTGGAGATCTCGAAACCCTTGTCGCCGTCGTCGCCGCGCTGCTGGCCGATCAGGAACTGCATGAAGCCCCGGTAGCCGTCGGTGCCGTCGAAGGTGTCGTCGCCGATGCCGGTGGACACGATGTGCGTCATGCTGACCGTGCCGCCGAAGGGCTCGGTGCCATCGTCCACGTTGTAGTGGATCTGCACGTAGTCGATGGTGGTGCCGGCGCCCACGCCCTGGGGCGCGAGGCCGTTGAGCTCGTCGGTGGGCGTCACGCGGTCGCCGGCGAACTCGATGCGCACACCGCGCAGGATGCCCGAGCTGTCGTTGTCGTCGTTGCCGCCGTAGAAGCCCGAGTCACCCTCGCCCTCGGCCTCGTTCCCGGCGTTGGTGCTGGCGCGGCCGTTGATGACCAGGCCGCCCCAGTCCCCGCGGT
This sequence comes from uncultured Gemmatimonadales bacterium, assembly GCA_963809895.1. GTDB lineage: Bacteria > Gemmatimonadota > Gemmatimonadetes > Longimicrobiales > Gaopeijiaceae > Gaopeijia. The sequence continues at coordinate 2,275,990 of CAWELD010000003.1, forward strand.
CCCGCTCACCGCGCGGCTTGTCCGAGGTGAAGACGATGACGTCTTCGGGGTTCGGCCGCGCGTTCTTGTCGCTGCGCTGAGCGTTGGCGTCGGCGATGATCCTGGAGCCGCGGTTGATGACGAGATACGCGCCACGCACGCCCTGGGGCAGGTCGGTCTTGCCCACCACCGTCGTGCCAGGCTCGATGGTCAGCGTGGCCGGTGCGCAGTCGGGGTCCTGGCCGTCGGCGCCGCAGTCCACGCCCACGAAGATGGGCTGCGTCAGGACCCAGACCTTGTCCTTGGTCCAGGTGGTGTTGTTGAGGACGTCGGTGGTGATCTCCACGAACGTCGCGGGCGCCTCGGGGATCTTGGCCGTCCTGGCCGTGGAGGCCGCCTCGCCGGCGCTGTTCTCCGCGAACACCTGGGCCGTGTAGGTCTGGCCCTCGGTGAGGCCGGAGAAATCGATGCTGGTGGTCGAAGCGTCCGTGGTGCTCTGCGTGCGGTCGGCCTCGCCGGGAGCCGTCAGAACCACCCGGAAGCTGTTCGCGCCACTGCCACCGGACCAGCTCACGGTGATGGTGGTGCCGTTGATCGTCATGGTGACGCTGGTGGGCGCATCCGGCGTGTCGACCGTCGGCTCGGTGCCGTTGTCGTCGCTGCACGCCGAGAGGCCGAACGAGGCGAGGGCGACGATGGCCAGGAGGGTCAGCAGTCTCGTCCACTTCATGATGGTCGTTGCTCCAGGTGGATACGGGTTCAGCAGGGCGGGAGTCAGAACTCCCACGAGAGGCCGACGGAGAAGGTCCGTCCGACCGCGTAGCGGCGTTGCACGAGGGTGATGTCGTTGGCGGTCTGCTCGAAGCGGTAGTCGGCGTCGAGCAGGTTCGTGGCCTTGATCCTGGCCGACGCGCCCCCGGGCAGCGGGAAGCCCACCGAAGCGTCCAGGGCGTTCCGGGGCTGCTCGTAGATGTCCGGGATGCCCAGCCCGCCGGCGGCGGTCAGACGCGCCCCGAAGCGATTCAGGAACACGCCGGCCTGGAAGCCGGCGGGGTCCGCGTAGTTCAGCCCCACGTTGAGGACGTAGGGTGCCTGGCCTTCCAGGGGCCGGGTGAGGTTGGTGGGCTCGAAGCCGGACACGCCCTGGCGGACGTGCACCTTCGAGTCGATCCAGGAGTAGTTGAGCTGCGCCGAGTAGTTGCTCAGGGCCGGGCTGATCCGGTCCAGGCCGAGCTGCGTGTCCAGCTCCAGGCCGAAGATGCGGGCGTCTCTGGCGTTCTGGAACGAGTAGGCGGCGGAGGCGGCGGCCACGAACACCTGCTCGATGGGGTCCGTGAGCGTCTTGTAGAATCCCCCGACCGAGATCATCTCGCCGGGCCGCAGGAACCAGTCCATGCGCAGGTCGGTGCTGACGATCTCGGCCGGGACCAGGTTCTCGTTGCCGTACAGCTGCCTGAGGCTGGTGGCCTCGGTGAACTGGAAGGGCGCCAGCTCGCGGAACTCGGGGCGGTCCAGCGTGCGGCTCACCGCGCCGCGCAGCTTGACCTGATCCGCAGAGGGAGTAGACCAGGTTCAGCGAGGGCGCCAGGTCGGTCTGGTCCATGCGCGCCAGCGTGTCACCCCGGGAGTGGAGTTGGAGCTTGTACTGCTCGACCCGGGCTCCGACGATGGCCTGCAGTCGCTTGGTGACGGGCAGGTCCATGAGCAGGTAGCCGGCCCGCCTGTCGTCCCGGGCATCGTACAGGTCTCCGGGCTCCACCACCTCGTCGATGGAGAGCTCACCGCGGTTGCGGGCGTTGGCCACGATGCGCGCCGTGTCCAGAGCTTCGTCCAGATTGACGATCACCCCACCGAGGAACTTCCAGTTGAGCCGGCGCGCCGCGAACTCCCGGCTGCGGGTGCGGTATTCGCCGCCGAACTTCACCGAGGCGTCCCGACCGGCGAGCTGGAAGGGGAAGGTCCAGTCCAGCGCGCCGCTGAGGTCGTCGTCGGTGAGCGTGCTCCAGAAGTAGCGGCCCGACTCACCGATGTTGTGGAGCTTGAAGGCGCCGTTGTAGTCGAGGTAGACGGCCTCCCGCAGCATGGGCTCGTCACGGTTGGCCCGGGCGGCTGTGGCGCGCCACTCCAGACGGGAGTCTCCGAAGAGCCGGTGCTCGCCCGAGAGCTGGCTCCACAGCATGAGGCGCGACACGAAGCGCAGGCGGTCCGACCTCACCTCACCGCCGATGTCCTCGCTGTTCAGGCCCTCGTAGGTGCGGGCCTCGTCCTCGGTGTTGAGGTTCACCGCGGTGCGCAGGCTCAGCTTCTGCCCGGGATCGGGCTTGAAGGTGACGTTGCCGATGGTGCCCCACGCGATGGTGCGGCTGCCGCGCTGGAAGGCGTAATCCACGTTGGCCGTGGGGTTGCCGTCCGGATACAACTCCTCGTTGAACGACGACACGTCCCACTTGCGCTCCACTTCGTCGTCGTGGATGGCGTAGTCGTCGCTGTACGTGCCCGCGACGAAGTAGCCGAGCTCCCCCTCGTCGAACACGTCGTTGCGGCCGCCCACCGAGAGGTTGAACGACCGGTTCATGGGCGTGCTCTCGGTCCGGGGCGTGAAGCCCTGGCCCAGGCTCTGAAGCGCCTGGCCGATGGCGATGCGCTCGGCGGGATCGGCCGGCAGCCGCTCACCCGAGGTGATGTCGCCCATGAGCCGTTTGACGATGTCGGGCTGGGCCCGGGTGCCGTCGTCGAAGCCGAGGAAGTCCCGATGGCCCCCGGCGTACCACAGGAAGCCGTCCTGGAACTGGCTCCTGGAGTTGACGCTGGTCCCGACCCCCACGCGCAGGGTGAAGCGGTCGGGGAAGTCCCTGGTCCGGATCTTCACCGAGCCGCCGGAGAAGTCGGCAGGCAGATCGGGGGTGTAGGACTTCTGGGTCTCCAGGCTCTCGAGGAATCCCGACGGGAACAGGTCCAGCGGCACGACCTCCCGCTCGGGCTCGGGGCTGGGAAGCGACGAGCCGTTGAGTGTCGTCTGCGAGTAGCGCTCTCCCAGGCCCCGCACGAAGACGTACTTGCCGTCGCTCACCGTGACGCCCGTGAGCCGCTGCGCCACGTCGGCCGCGTCGGAGTCGGGACGCTTCGCGATCTCCGTCGCGCCCACGGCCTCCACCATGGCATCGGACGTGCGCCGCTGATCCATGAGGTAGGCGTTGCTGCCCCGCTCCCGCTCGGCGGACACGGTGATGCCCCCGAGCTCCAGCGCCTGCTCCGAGAGCGTGACGTCCAGGGCCACGACCTGGTTCGCGGTCACGGCCACGTCGGTGATGGTCTTGGTGCCGTAGCCCAGGCTCTGCACCGAGAGGCTCACGACCCCCACGGGAACGTCGTTGAGCACGTAGCGACCGTTGAGGTCCGACACCGCGCCCGTGCCACCCTCGATGTAGACCTGCGCTCCCGAGATGGGTTTCGCGGACGACGCGTCCAGGACACGGCCGATGACCCGCCCCCTGGATTGGGCGCGGAGTCCCGTCGCGAGCAGGAGCGTCAACAGTGCGGCCAGCGGCCAGGCACGAAGGTATCGCGGCATGGTGTCCAGTCCCGGCGTTCTCGAATCGAGAGGGGCTTCGGAAGTCCCTTCAAGCCTAGGCGCGTGCGGTAACGACCGAGACCGACTCCGGTAACAAGCGGGTAAAGTCGTTCCCGGCCCGATCCGCACGCTCCGAGCGCCCTCCGCCGCGCATTGACGTTCGACACGGCCTCCGGCGAGACTCCTTTCATGCCCGGAGAACTCTCGAAACCCCCGTCCGACGGACCCACCGCCGCCCCGGCCGACGCATCGTTGGACGCCCGCGCCAAACGCCTCATGCGCGGCCGGGGGATGCGTGCCGCCCGTGCTCTGCTGGAGCGCGACGATGGGCGCACCCTGAGCGAACAGCGCGAGCTCACCGAGATCGCGGCGCCCCCCTTCGGCGAGGGCGAGCGGGCCGCTCGCATGGCGGAGCTCATGGTGCGCTCGGGGTTGACCGACGTGGCCGTGGACGCCGAAGGCAACGTGGTGGCCGCACACGCCGCGTCCGCCCCGGACGCGGCTCACACGCTGGTGGTGGCTGCCCACCTGGACACCGTTTTCCCCGGGGGAACGCCGGTGACGGTGCGGGAGCGGGACGGACGGCTGTGCGGTCCCGGGATCAGCGACGACGGGCGCGGGCTGGCGGCGATCCTGGCGCTCTCCCGGGCCCTGTCGGCAGGGGGATGGAGCCTCGGGCACCGCCTCCTGGTGGTGGCGACGGTGGGCGAGGAGGGAGCGGGTGACCTACGCGGTGTGCGGCACCTCTTCTCCACGGAAGGTGCCGCGGGCTCTGGGTGCCGGGGTTTCGTCTCGCTGGACGGCGCCGGCCTGCGCCGCATCGTGAACGCGGGCCTGGGATCGCTGCGATATCGTGCCCGGGTGCGCGGCCCCGGCGGCCATTCGTGGGTGGACTGGGGGACACCGAACCCGATCCACGCCCTGGGGCGTGCCGTCACGGCGCTCACGTCCATCCCCCTTCCCACCAAGCCCGCGGCCACGTTGTCCGTCGCCCGATGGACCGGTGGGACCAGCATCAACGCCATCCCGCGAGAGGCCTGGATCGACTTCGAGATCCGCAGCGAGGATCAGGACGTCCTCGCCGAGCTCGACCGGCAGGCGCGCGAGGCTCTCGGCGAGGTGGTCGCGGCCGAGGACCCGGTGGGCGCTCGCGGCCGGGCATTGGAGCTCTCGGTGGAGGTCACCGGAAACCGACCAGCCGGCTACACGCCGCAGGAGACCCACCTGGTGCGCAGCGCCGCCGCCGCGACCCGTGCACTGGGCGCGGCCCCGGAGCTCGCGGTCTCCTCCACCGACGCCAACATCCCCATGGCGCTGGGGATCCCGGCGGTGACCATGGGCGCCGGGGGCGAGGCGGGCCTAACCCACACGCCGGGGGAGTGGTACCGCAACGTGCGGGGTCCCGACGGCATCGTCCGCGCCCTCCTCACGCTCCTGTTGGCCGACGGCCGGCCGGGCTGAGGGCGCCCGCCGGGTCAGCCCTCGTGATCGACCACCGAGTGATCGGCGATCCGCACCGAGCCCCGCACGCCGCTCACATGCGCGTGCGCCCCCACCAGGCTGTCCCGGAGGCTCACCCCTTCCAGGTGGGCCCGGGCGCCGATGATGGAGTCGCGCACGACGGCGTCCTCCAGCACGGCGCCACGCTCCACGGTGACGCCGGGCCCCACCGAGCCTCCGCGAACCACCGCACCCTGCTCGATGCGCACGGGCTCGTGGATCTCGGCACCCTCGATCGTGGCGCCCGACGAGACCCCGCCCCGGCTGGTGGCCAGCAGGTGGGCATTCGTCTCCAGGAGCGTCTCGGGCTTGCCGCAGTCGTACCAGCCCGCCACCGGCGCGGTGAGCAGGCGGGCGCCCTGGTCGACCATGTACTGGAAGGCATCGGTCAGGTAGAACTCGCCACCCTTGCCGGGCTCGCCCTCCAGGGTGTGATTGATGCCTTCGAAGAGCAGGCCGTAGTCGCGAATGTAGTAGACGCCGATGTTCGCCAGCTTCGAGATGGGCTCTCGCGGCTTCTCGACGATGCGCTCCATGGTCCCGTCGGGCCGGGTGACGATGACGCCGAAGCGCTGGTAGTCCTCGACCTCCATGGCCCACAGGATCCCCGCGTCGCCCTGGTCGAGACGCTGTGCGAGGGACAGATCCGCGTCGAAGAGCGTGTCGGCGAAGAGGATCATGAGCTCGTCGTCGGCCCATGGCTCCGCGAGCTTCACGGCTCCCGCGGTTCCGTCCATGGTCTCCTGGACCACGAAGTGCGGCTTGAGCGCGGGATACTCGGACGCGATGAAATCCCGGATCACGTCTTGCAGGTATCCCACCACGAAGACGATCTCCTCGACCCCCAGGGCCAGGACGTCGTCCAGCAGGTAGCTCAACACCGGCCGGCCGCCGACCCTGACGAGGGGTTTCGGAGTATGATAGGTCAGCGGACGAAGGCGCGTCCCGCGCCCCGCCAGGGGGATGATGGCCTTCATGGATCTTCCGTATGGGGGTCCTGGATGACTGCGGGCTCCGTCGCGCCGGACGGCCGCGACGGGGGCGTCTGAACCTTAACCGGGGCTGTCACGGCCGGGCAACGCGTCCGCCACGAGCCACCAACGATCACGGAGTCTTGTCATGTCCCGCACTTCTCGCTGGTTCTCGCTCCTGCCGCTGGCGCTACTGATGGCGGGATGCGCACCCGCCCGCGCCGCCACGCCCGAGCCCCGTGTCGCCCCGCTGGCCCCCGCGGGGGCCGCGACCGCCGACACCGGCACCGTGGTGGTGACCGGTACGGCCTCGGTGAGCGTGGCGGCGGACCGCGCCCGCATTCGCTTCGCCGTCGAGCGCGAGGCGGCCACCGCAGGCCAGGCGGTGGCCGACAACGCCGCCGCCATGGACCAGGCGCTGAGCGCGGTGCGGCAGGCGCTGGGCGGCGCCGGCACGCTGGAGACCAGCGGGTACGGACTGTCGCCCGTGTACCGACAGCCCCCCCGGGATCAGGGCGGCGAGCCCACCATCGTGGCCTACCGGGCCGTCAACCATGTCGAAGTGACCGTGAACCGCGTCGACGACGTGGGCCGCATCCTGGATGCGGCGGTGGGAGCCGGCGCCAACCGCATCGCCGGGCTGTCGTTCTACGCCTCGGACACCAGGGACGCGCGCCTGGAGGCGCTTCGCCAGGCCACGGCCAAGGCCCGTGACGAGGCCCGCGTCCTCGCCGAATCGCTGGGCGTGCCGCTGGGCGCGCCGCTGCAGGTGCAGAGCTCGGCGGAGATGCCCACGCCCCAGCCGCAGATGTTCCGCGCCATGGAGGCTGCCCAGATGGCGACGCCCACCGAGGCCGGTGAGCAGGAGGTGTCGGCCACCGTCACCATCACCTATCGGCTGGGTGGCTGACAGCGCATCCGGCCGCCCTTCGCACCGGCTCGTGGGCCGGACCTACGCCATCCCCTTCGATCGGGTGTGGCGGGAGGCGCTGGCGCTGGCGTCGAGGGGAACCGGCGCCGGCGGGTGGACGGTGACGGAAGCCGACGACGGCACGGGCGTCATCGTCGCCGAGGCGCCCAGACGGCTGCCGCCGGGAACGGATCGCATCCGACTGCACGTCACCCTGGACCCCGATGCCCAGACCCGGCTGGACCTGGAGTCCGTTCCGGTGTCCGGCGCGCTGAGCCTGGGTGCGGGGCGGCGACGCCTGCGCGGGTTCTGTGCGGCGCTGGACCGAGCGCTGGGGACCCGGCCCGGAGAGATGCTCCGTCCGGGAAATGAAGAGTCGAGCAGGGTGTTACCTTCCCGGCCATGATCGCTCGCCTTCGAACCCGCGCCGCGTGGCTTCCGTCGGTGCTGACCCTGTGGGCGGCCCTGGCCTGTAGCGGCGAGCCCGCTCCGCCCGAGGCCGCCACCGACTCCGTGGCCGACTCGGCACCGGTTGCGCCGGCGATCGTGCGCAGCTTCGAGCGCGACGTGGTCTTCCTCACCACTGCGCGGGACACCACGCTTCTGGTTCCGTGGCTGCTGGAGGCCACCACCGGGCCCGATGGCGTGGACCGCACCGCGCGCGCCTGGCTGCTCAGGGGCGGGGCCTGGGAACCGTTCCTGGACCAGCACTGGTCCACGCCTCCGACCCGCGTTCCGTGGCGCATCCTGCCCGTGGGCCCCCTGCATCTCGTAGTGGGACCCGACGAAGCGCTGGAACGCCTGATCTTCGATGCGGCCCCCCGGGAGTTGGAGGTCGCCCTGGACGAGCCCCTGGTGGAATGGACGGGGCGCCAGGGGGAGGTCTTCCGGATCCTGGAGGGGGGCCTCCTCCTGGGCGGTCGTCGCTCGAGCGGCGTGGTCCTCGACCTGAGCCGGGGCGGAGAGTCCGACCGACCCCCGCCGGGCGACTGGGCCTTGCTGGTCTCGGGGGATTCCCTGCAGCTCGTGCTGCACGCCACGCCGGAGGACGGGGAGAATCTCTACGAGGGCTGGGCTCGTCTGGACTTCCGGGAGCTGAGCTTCCCGCAGCTGGAGGTGGCGTGGGCCGATGTGCGCGCCTTCGAGCGGGCGCGGCGCGACGTGCCCGTGGCCTGGACTCTCCAGGAAGAGAGCCCCAGCGTGCAGGGCCGGCTCGACGTGGTCACCGCCCACCTGGAGACCGGCGAAGGCGAAGGCCCGCTGCTCCCCGTGGATGCCCTGTTCGAGGTTTCGGGCAGCCTGACCCTGGAAGGGTCGGACTATCCTGTCCGGGGCCTGTTTCGACACACCCAGCGCTGAGAAAGCCGTGTCCGACGAACTCGTGCGCGCCCTGGTGACGATCGTCTTCGGCGCCCTCGCCGGGGGTCTCACCAACACCATCGCCATCTGGATGCTCTTCCACCCCTACGAGCCTCCGCGCATCGGGCGCTGGCGTCCCGGGTGGCTCCAGGGCGCGGTACCCAAGAACCAGGCGCGCCTGGCGGCGGCCATCGGGCGCACCGTGGGCAACCGACTGCTCACGGCCGACGACCTGACCAGGATCTTCGCCCAGACCGAGTTCCGGAGTGCGTTCGACGAGCGTCTGGCGGCATTCCTGGACGAGATCCTGAACCACGAGAGGGGATCCGTCCGCGAGCTCCTGCCACCGGCCGTGCTACCGGAGGTGGAGGGCCTGGTGGCCGATGTCCTGGACCACAGCCTGGTGCGACTCCAGGGCTATCTGGAGTCGGAGCGCTTCGAGCAGGCGGTGGGGCGGCGGGCCAACGAGATCGTGTCGGCGGTGGCCGACGAGCCGGTCGCCAACCTTCTCGGGGCGGAGCGTGAGGCGGTCCTCACCGAGGCGGTGGAGTCCTGGCTGGCGTCGGCGGTGGAGAGCGACGACTTCCGCCAGGCGCTGGACGACTACCTGCACCGGGTCAGCCACCGGCTGCTCGGACCCGATCGCACCTTCGAGGAGATCCTCCCGCTCGGGCTGGTGGGCTCGCTGGAGCACGCCATCAAGGGCTACCTGCCCCTGGCCATCGAGCGCCTGGGCTCACTCCTGGAGGACCCCGCCGCGCGATCGCGCTTCGAAAGCGGCCTGCGCGAGCTCTTCCACCGCTTCCTGGGGGACCTGAAGTTCCACCAGCGGGTGGTGGCTCGACTCGTGGTCAACGACGAGACGCTGGAGCGGGTTCTCGACACCATCGAGGCCGAAGGAGCCGAGCGCCTCTCGGAGATCCTGCGGGAACCCGCCGTTCAGGAGGCCATGGCCCGGGGCGTGAACGAGGCCATCGTGGACTTCCTGCGTCGCCCGGTGCAGTCGGTGCTGGGCGAGCCGGACTCCGCCGCGGTGGTGGAAGCCCGCGACACGCTGGCCGGCTGGATCATCAACATGGCGCGGGACCCACAGACCCGCACCTTCCTGGTCGCCAAGATGCGATCGGGTCTGGAGAAGGCCGGGGGCCACACCTGGGGCGACGTCTTCGAGCGCCTCCCCCCCGAACGCATCGCCGGATGGCTGGTGACCGCTGCCCGCAGCGAGGGAGCCTCACGCCTCTACGCCGAGGTGGCTCGCCGAGGCGCTGAAGCGCTCATGACCCGACCCATCGGCAGGCCGTCGAGCTGGCTCCCGGACCAGGCACCCCGACGCATCGAGGAAGGGCTGGGACCGGTGCTGTGGGACTGGCTCCAGACCCAGGTCCCCGACGTCATTCAACGCCTGGACGTGGCGCGCCGCGTGGAGGAAAAGGTGATGGACTTCCCCACGCCGCGCATGGAAGAGCTGGTGCGACGGGTCACGGACCGTGAGCTGCGCCTCATCGTCCACCTGGGGTACGTGCTGGGGGCGTTCGTCGGGGTGGTGCTGGTGCTGGTGAACGCCCTGCTGCCCTGACGAAACCGGATCACCCCGTCAGTCGTCCGGAGGCGACTCCGGCGCGGCGGTGCGGAAGTGGTGCCGTTGGCGCCGACGCTCCGAGCCCCGTTCTTCCTTCCGGAACCAGTCCAGGGGCGTGAAGTGCCGCTTGACCGTGTTGCGGCGGGCGCCGCCGCGCTCCATGGCGCGATTGAGGTCGTCGGTGGTCTGGGTGTAGCGGCCAGGGAGCCCGAGCCAGATACCCAGTGCCAGAGCCAGCACGCCGAGGATGATCTTGATGAGCATGTCTCATGAAAAACCGGGGCGGCCGCCGGGTTCCCTCCCGACGGCCGCCCCCATGGCTTCGAGCCGGGGCTCGGCGAGCCGCTAACGCTTCTTGAACGACTCCATGGCCAGAATGCCCACACCCACCGAAAGCATGATGGCGACGATGTTGGTGCCCACGGCCACCATGCCCACGACAGTCCAGAAGACGAGGTGGATGAAGAGGTAGCCACCGGGGACCAGATTGCGCATCGCTCGTCACCTCGAGAAGGGGTTTTCGTTGAAGCGCCGTATTGTAGCGACCGCGCCGGCGTCAGTCCACCGGCGGTGCGCCGTCCCGCGGCAAGTGGGTCTGCTCGTAGCGTTTCCGCGCCTCCGACAGGTAGGCCATCTTGAGCCCCAGCAGATGGCTCACCTTGCGCATGAGGTAGTCCTCACGGTTGGACAGCTTGCCGTCGGAGTAGACGAGCCCCCACATGACTTCCACCAGCACCATCTTCTGGCCCAGCGAGTAGTTCTCGCGGATGAGGTTGGTGAACTGGAAGAGGTCCGTGGCCGTCTGGCGCGCTCGCTCCGCGTAGCGCAGCAGCTCGTCCACCTGTTCCCGGCCGAGCCCGAAGTGGCGGCGAATGGCGCCCCTGATGTGGCGCCGCTCGTCGTCGGAGAAGTCGTCGTCCACATGCGCGAGCTCCAGCAGGAGCGCGCACGCGGCCAGGCGTACCTCGCGGTCTCGGCTCTCGGGCTCCGGCTCCTCCTCGGGCATCATGGAGGAGCGGAAGAACGATTTCAGGGCCTCGAGCATGGCCACCTCGTGCGAAGCTGAAGGGCGTGATCGGCCGCGGCTGGATGGGTCGAATCTAACAGGTCACGGGGCGGGAAGCGCCCGGATACGCCGGATTCCGGCCCGCAGCGGAAGCCAGATGGCGCCGCCCGTAACCAGCGCGGCCCCGGCGAATCCGGCGGCCACGGGCAGCCAGCCCGGCCCCCCTCCCCGCAGGCGCCCGCGCAGGAAGAGCCATACCGGCCACGCTTCGAGCGCGACCACGGCCCCCAGGTAGAGCACGGCGGCCATCATGAAGAGCAGGCCCCCGAACGAGGTGGGGATCTCGGCGACGTTCTCCGTCTCGTAGTTGGGATAGAGCGCGCCGAACCCCAGGGCCAGCGCCGTCAGGGCGAGGGTCATGAACACCATGGTCACGGTGGTGGCCCCGAGAATGAACGGCGAGGCGCGCATGAACAGGTTCGTGACCACGATGAGGGGAAGCGCGATGCACAGCAACGGGAGCGTCCCCACCCAGTACTTGGACCAGAACACGGACTCGATGCGCGTGGGCGAGGAGCGCAGCAGCCACATCATGCGCCCCTCCAGCGACATGGCCGGAAAGACGAAGCGGGCCGCGATGGCGGCCACCACGAAGCCCGCCAGCCCCAGGTTCAGGAACGCCACCAGGTTGATGAGAAAGAAGGAGAGCTGCTCCCCGGTGTAGAGGGGCAGCTGCTGGATGTTGTAGACGTACACCACCACCAGGACCGCCAGCAGGATGAGCTGGGACCACTGGGTCGTGTCCCGGAAGAAGACGCGGACCTCTTTCTGGACGAGCTGGCGGGTGGCGGGGGCCAGCCGGGACAGCAGGACCTCCAGTCCGCGGGCGCGCCGGCGCCCGTGGCGACGCTCGGCACCCTCCTGGGCCCGGGTGAAGCCCGGGGCGTGGAAGCGCCCGTGCAGCGTGGCCCCGAGGACCACGAAGGCGGCCGCCGTGCTCACCAGCAGGACGAGGGGGAAGGGATCGAAGACGCCGTTCAGCCAGCCCATGAGGGTGTCGGTCACCCATTGGCTGGGGAGCCAGGGCGAGGTCGGCGTGCGCAGCACTCCGACGAAGTCCACCAGGCTGCGGAACTCCTCGGGCCGCACCAGCCGCTCGGGACGGAGGAAGCGGAACAGCGCCACCACACCGGCCGCCGACAAGAGGGCGATGAGCGCCAGCAAGTCCCGGGTGCGGCGGGCCGGGAACACGTTGACCAACAGGAGGGTGAACGCCGCTCCCACCACGGCCGGGAGTACCAGGAAGGCGGCGGTGGCCACCAGCGCCACCAGATAGAACCCCGCTCCGGCCGCGTACACGAACCCGTACGCCGCCAGCAGGGGAATCGCCATGAGGGCCACCATCCACGACGAGTCCGCCACCGTCTCGGCCAGGCGCGCCCCGTAGAGCTCGGCACCCCCCACCGGTGCCGCCATGAGCAGCTCGAGATCGTCGGCGAGGAAGAAGGTGCTGAGGGCGGTGATGACGTTGGAGAGGAGCAGGATGCCCAGGAAGGTGAGAAAGGCGATGCCCAGCAGCTTGCCCGCCAGCAGGTCGCCGATGCCCTGCGTGCCCCGGAAGTAGAGGAGCATGCGGGTGATGACGGCGAAGACGAATCCCCAGAAGAGAAGGCCCACGAACCCCAGCAGCAGGCCCTTGAAGAGGCGACCCTCACCGCCCCTGAGCTTGTTGCGGCGCGTGCGCCACTTGGGCCCCAGCAGGGTGGCGACGCCGGCCGTTCCGGCGCTGCCCCCGCTCACGTGTCGCCGTCCCGCAGCGCCGACACCACGTCGGCCACGGCCCCTCCCCCGGTGACCTTGAGGAAGATCTCCTCCAGGTGAGCCGCTCCGAGCCGGGCTTCTTCGCGGAGCTCGTCCATGGTTCCCAGCGCCCGCACGCGGCCCGCCGACAGGATCGCGATGCGGTCGCAGAGCGCCTCGGCCACCTCGAGGGTGTGGGTGGAGAGGAAGACCGAGCCGCCGTCGTCGGCGAAGGTCCTCAACAGCTCTTTGAGGATGCGGGCGGCGCGAGGGTCCAAGCCCACCATGGGCTCGTCCACGACCACCAGGGCCGGCCGATGCAGGAGCGCCGAGGTGATGAGGAGCTTCTGGCGCATCCCGTGCGAGTAGCTCTCCACCAGCTCGTCCTTCCAGTCGGCGAGGCTGAAGAGCCCGAGCAGCCGATCGGCCCGCGCCTCCACGGCGGCCCCCCCTTCACCCCACAAACCCGCCACGAAGCGCAGGAACTCGGCTCCGGTGAGCTTCTCGTAGAGGAACGGTCGATCCGGGATGTAGCCCACCCGGCGCTTGGCTTCGCGGGGACTCCGCTGCAGGTCCACGCCGTCCACCAGGACCCGGCCGGCGCTGGGCTGGAGGACCCCGGCCACCATGCGGATCGTGGTGGTCTTGCCGGCTCCGTTGGGGCCGAGGAAGCCGAAGATCTCGCCCCGGGGTACCTCCAGATCCAGGCCGTCCACCGCGGTGAAGGAGCCGTAGCGCTTGGTGAGTCCTTCCATCCGCAGCATGGCGCTCACCGGGGGGCCTCCGGATCCACGACGTCGATGTCCAGCCGCCCGATGAGGCGGAGGAGCTCCACCTGCTCCGCCAGGCCACCCACCAGGAAGCGGATGTGGGCGGCATCGGCGGGCGCCTGACCGAAGGTGGGATCCACCGCGACCCAGCGGCCCAGCCACACCTCCGGCCAGGCATGGTAGTAGAAGGCGCCGTCCACGTAGACCAGTCCCACGGCGGTGCGGGCCGGCAGGCCCAGGGCCCGGGCCAGAGCCACGTACAGGACCGTGTGCTCGTTGCAGTCGCCCTGGCCCGACGCCAGCACCTGCAGCGCGCTGGGCACCGAGAAGGTGATCTCCTTCTTCAGCCGGTCGTACACGCCGTTCGTCAGCATCTCCGCCGCCCGGCGGGGATCGTCCGTGCCCCGGTAGCGCCGGTGCGTCATGGCCCGGGCGACCTCGATGATCCGGGGGTCGTCGCTCTGGATCAACGGCTCCGGCTCCAGCGCCTCTCTCAGATCCATGCGCTTGTACGGCAGCGTGTAGCCCGCCTCCAACGCGTCCCAGCCTTCGCGTCGCACCACGAGGGTGTCGCCGTGGAGCCGCTGGCGACCCCCGTCGAGATCGAAGCCGGCCAGCTCCACCCCCTTCAGGACGAAGCGGAGCTCCCCACGGCTCTCCACGTCGTCCAGCGGCACGTCGCTCTGGATGGCGGTGGCCAGGATCACGTCGTCGTCCACCGCCGCCGCGCCCTGCGTGCGGCTGTCCTCCAACGCCTGACGAGCCAGCTCGAACTCGGTGCGCTCCATGGAGAATCCCAGCGGCGACGTGGCGCGCAGAACGCGGCCGTCCCCGTCGATCCAGCTCTCCATGGAGACGCCACCGAACACCTCGGCGATGCGCCACGCCGGCACGGAATCCCATCCCGCGGTGCTCCAGCGGCCATCGTCTCCCATGACCACGCTGTCGGGAATGGCCAGCGTGTCGTGCTCGAGAACCCGCACCTCCACCGTGCGCGTGGACAGCGTCGAAGGGTCGAACACGGGAAGCCGGAGCCGCTTGCCCACCTCCAGCCCCTCACCCAGAGCCACCCGGATGGGGACCACGGCCGAGAACACCGGTGGCGAAGCCATGCGGAAGCTCAGCGTCTCGGCGTCGGGCGCGCTACCGAGGTGCACCTCCAGGAGCGTGTCGCCCCGTACGTCACCGTCGGCCTGGAAGCGGCCCACGTCGGAATCGAGGGAGAACTGGAAGCGGTCCATGCGCAGCGCCGAGTCCAGCTCCACCCGCGTGCGCACCACGGCGTTGCCCGTCCGGCCCAACGCCGGCAGCTCCAGGATCATGCGATCCTCGAGCTGGAATCCCCCGTCTACCGTGTCCAACGACGAGGTGGCCTGCCCCACCGCCCGCTCACCCATGCGCAGCGTGTAGAAGGTGACGCCGGGATCCAGGGTGAGCGCCGCTTCGGCCAGACGCGCGGTGGCAGGCCGCCCGTACTCGCGCCGGGCGTGCAGGCTCAGCACCACCAGCCACACCGCCACCACGGCCGTGCCCAGGACCCTGCGACGGCGCCCGGCGGACTCCAAAGGTCAGTCCGAAGGGCGCAGGGGTGCGAGCGCCCGATCGAAGATGTCGCGCTCGTAGTCGTTCTCCACCACGACCACCACCTCGTCCAGGCCTCCTTCACCGGTGGCGGGGTGTGTCGCCAGCACCTCGGCCAGCAGACGCGCCGCCTCTTCGGCCTCCAGAGCGCCGGCGCCCACGCCCAGCGGGGGGAGCGCCAGGCTGCGCAGCCCCCAGTCGGCCGCCCGGGCCAGCCCCTGCTCCAGGGCCCGGCGCACGCTGGCGCGGCTCACGGGCTCCTCCGACGATTGCACCACGAAGTGCAGGAGGTACGGCACCGGCAGCGATCCACCCGGCGTGAGCACCGCGCCGCCCAGGGGAATCTCGCCCAGGGATCCGAGCTGCCGGGCCACCGAAGGACCGGCGGCCAGCTCCAGCCTACGGCCTGCCGGCGTGATGGACGCGCCGTCGGTACGGGCCGCGCGGACCACCACGTCGACGCCGGCGTCGTGCAGTTCCCCAACCTGGACACGCACCACCGTCATCGCCCGGACAGCTCCCGTGCGCGCCGGTACATGCGGGCCGCCTGCTGCGGTAGATGCTGCCGGTCGAACAGGATCCCCAGCGTGTGGTACGGCCGGGGGTCGTCAGGACGAAGGCGGGCAGCCTCGTGGAGCACCTCCATGGCCTCCTCCACCCGGCCCAGGCGATTCAACGCCTCTCCGCGGTAGAAGTGCGCGTCGGCGTGCTGCGGCTCGTCGAAGCAGACCTTGCGCAGCTCGACCTCGGCCTCGGCGTACAGCCCGCGCCGGAAGAGGACCATGCCCAGCGCCGCGCGCACCTCCACCGACTCCGGCTGCAGGCGTTGCGCACGCCGCAGCTCCCGCTCCGCGTCGTCGAAGCGGCCCATGGCACCCAGCAACGACGCCACCCGGGCCACCACGACGGGATTCTCCATCTCCAGGCGGAGGGCTTCGTCCAACGCCTGGCGGGCCCGGTCGTGCGAGCCACGGGCCACCAGCGACTCGGCCCGCTCCAGGGCCGCATCGGCCGGGCCGGCGCGCGGCGGGGTCCGCGGCTCCGGGGGCGGCGGCGGGGATGGCGACGCCTCGCCCGCAGGCTCGGGCGGATCGCGAGGCGACCGGGCCTCGCGCGGCGAAGCTCCGTCGCCCGGCGTGCCCGAGCCTCCCGATCCGTTTCCCAGCAATTCGGCCTGATCGCCGAATCCGTCTCCGTGAGGGCCCTTCATCCTGCGTCCACTCCTCCACCGGCCCGTCTCTAAGGGCGAGCAGCATGCGTCGTGTCAGTCGCGTTCCACCAGGACCGTGCGAGCCTCGTTGCGGGGCTCGTAGAAACGGTCGATGAGACGTTCGAAGCGCTCCTGCACCACCCTGCGCTTCACCTTCTGCGTGGGGGTGAGCGTACCATTCTCGATGGTGAACTCCTCGGTCAGGAGCGCGAGCTTCTTGGGCCGCTCGTACCCCGAAAGGGGGCCGAGATGGTCCATGATCTCGTGCTCCATGAGGGCCTGGACCCTGGGCTCGTGGAGAAGCGCGTGCCGATCGGAAGCGACGATCCCCTGCCCCTTCGCCCAGCTCTCCAGCGCCCCGAACTCCGGCACCACCAGGAGCGCCGGGAACTTGCGCTTGTCTCCCACCATCACCACCTGGTCCACGTAGGTATTGGAAAGGAGGCGATTCTCGATGGGCTGCGGCGCGATGTTCTTCCCACCCGCCGTGACGATCAGGTCCTTCTTGCGGTCGGTGATGCACAGGCAGCCGTCTTCGGCGATCTCGCCCACGTCACCGGTATGGAACCAACCCTCGTCGTCGATGACCTTGTCCGTCTGTTCCGGACGGTTGAAATAGCCCTTCATGACCTGGGGTCCCCGCACCAGGATCTCGCCGTCCTCCGCAATGCGGATCTCCGTTCCGGCGACCACGGGTCCCACGGTCCCGATGTGAACGTGCTCCTCACGGTTCACGTTGGTGACCGGGCTGGTCTCCGTGAGGCCGTAGCCCTCGAGGATGACCAGTCCCACCGAATAGAAGAAGCGGTTGATGGCCGGCGACAGCGGGGCGCCGCCGCTGACGAAGAACCGGATGCGGCCTCCCACGCCCTCACGAATCTGGCGGAAAACGATGCGGTCGGCCAGCGCGTACTGCGCCCGTACCAGCGCCGACGGCTCCCGGCCGCCGAGGCGGGCCTCGGCCCAGCGATCCGCCACGCGACGCGCCCATGCCACGATCCAGGCCTTCACGCCGCCCACTTCCCTGACCCGGGCGTAGACCTTCTCGTACAGGCGGGGCACGGACACGACGATGGTGGGCCGGATCACCAGCAGGTCTTCGGCCACCGTGTGGATGTCGTGTCCGTAGGCGACGGTGCAGCCCCGGGAGAGCAGCAGGTAGTCCACCATGCGCTGGAGCACGTGGCTCAGCGGCAGGAAGGAGAGCGTGACGTCGGCCGGACTCACGCTCAGCGCCTGGCCCGCCTGCCACACGTTGGCGTGCAGGTTGTCGTGGGTCAGCATGACGCCCTTGGGGTCACCGGTGGTCCCGGAGGTATAGAGAATCGTGGCCACGTCGCCGGGCTGGATCTCGCCGGCCCGGGCACGAAAGGCCTCCATGGGCCCCGAGCCCACCGCCTCGCGTCCGCGGGCCACAAGCTCCTTCCAGGTCAGGTCGGCCACGCCGTCGGTATCGTCGTCGAAGCCCACCAGGGTCACGTCCTGATCGACCAGGTCCGCCGCCTTGCGGGCCTTCTCGACCTCGCCGCGGGTGGATGCGAAGACGAGGCGGGCTCCGGAATCCCGCAACATGTAGGCGACCTGCTCGGGAATCAGCGTGCTGTAGACGGGCACGTCGATCACACCGGACAGCAGGCAGGCGTAATCCGCCAGCGACCACTCCGGACGGTTCTCCGACAGGATGGCGACCCGATCACCGGGTGAGATGCCCAGGGTCGTGAGGCCGTGGGCCACTTCGCGGGCCCGGATCAGGGCCTCGGCATACGAGATGTCGCGGGTCTGCTCGCCCTGGTCCACGAAGTAGCGGAAGGCAGGCGCGTCCTGGAAGCGGTCCACGGCGTCCAGAAACAGACCGCACAGCGTTCCACGGGGGACCTCGACCTCGTTGGCCACGTAGGTGCGCTTTTCCATGGAGGTCTCCCGTCGGCACGGAGGGCCGGTCCGATCACATGCGACGGATCCGGATCTCCACGTCCAGGTCGGTTCGCAGCGTGTGGAGAACGCTGCAGTACTTGTCACGAGACAGCGCCACGGCCCGCTCCAGACGCGTCTGGTGCTCCTCGCCGGGACCCCGCACGCGATACTCCAGCCGCAGCGCGGTGTACCGGCGCGGCGACGTATCGGGGCGGTCGCCGTCCACCACCACCTCCAGCTCCTCCACCGGCACGCGGGCCTTCTGGAGGATCAGCACCACGTCGATCCCCATGCACCCGGCCAGGGAGATGAGCAGGAAGTCCATGGGAGACGGTGCGGCGCCGCCTTTCCCGTCCAACAGAACGCTGGGACCACCCTCGGGTCCGCCACGGAACTGCTCGCCCTCGCCGGTCCACCGGAGCAGGACCCGCTTAGATGCCAAGGGAGCCCTCCTCCTCGTCTTCGGCACCGGCCGGCGCGCCGCCCTCGCCGGTGATCTCCGCCAATGTCGCGCGGGCGTGCTCCACGTGCTCGCCCGCCGCCGGGTCCCGGGGCGCGTGGGCCAGGAACGCCCTCAGATGACGCACGGCCTGCTCCTGCTCACCTCCGTGCAGATAGAGGAAGGCGAGGCCGTAGTGCGCGCCCGGCGCGTCGGGATCGCTCCGCAGGACGTGCCGATAGGTCTTGGCGGCCTCTTCGGTCATGCCGATACGGGTGTAGGCGATGGCGATCTGCTGAAGCACCACCGGATCCCCGGGGGACTCCTTGAGAGCCAACCGGAACGACGTCAGCGCCTCGTGGAACTTGCCGTCCGTGAGGAGCTCCAGCCCCTCCTCGTAGTAATCCACTCGGTGCTGGTCGCCCGAGCTTCCGAAGAGCTTGTTCCACCAGGACATGGGCGCGGGGGGATCCGTGGCGTGGGAGGAGCGGTCCGGACCCGGGCGAGCCCCGGGTCGGGGGTGGCATCAACCTAACCGGGGCCTCGTAAGCGCGGCAACGCAGGGGCGTTCAGCGTGCCGCCACCAGGATCCCCGGGCCCGCCACCGTCTCGGGCAGACCCACCGCGGCCAACCGGTCCGCGAGATCGGGCTCGGGATCGAGCACCACCACGCGGTGGCGGGGGGCCAGGATGCGGGCCGCCTCGGCAAGGACCTCGTCGGGCGGCCCGCCGTGGAGGACCACGCCGCGGATCACGCCGTCGAAGAAGGGCAGGCCCGGAGCGGCGGTCATGCGGTTGATACGGGGAGCCTCCGGCCAGGCTCGCGTGCGTGCGTCCAGGGCCACCAGCTCCACCTCGGCCAGCGCCTTGCTGAGCGGCAGGGCCACACCGACCGCCTCGCCCACCAGGACGGTGACCCCGGCGCCCTCGGCCGCCCCCAGCGCCGCCGCCACCGCGGCGACGGTGTCGGCCCCGACGGGAGCGGGATCGGCTGCCACCTCCGGCTCCAGCGCCGCGCGCGGCGGGGCGCGCAGGTCGCCGAACCCCTCACGGACCGGGAAGCGGTCACGACAGTTCGGGCACCCCAGCGCTCCCTCCAGCACCCGGCGCTCCTCCATGCGGTCGGCCAGCAGGATCAGGCCGAAACGGGGGCCGCAGCGGGGGCAGGTGAGGCGGTCCGTGAGGAGGATGTGCACGCCGTGTCAGGCCCCTTCCTGCATGGAGGGCGCCCGGTGGGCGGGTACCGTCACCGGGCGTTCGCTGTACTGCGCCCACTGCATGGGCGTCTCCCAGACGCGGGTGTACAGGAGACCGTCGGCCAACGTCGGGGGCAGGCGCTTCTTGAGCTCGTCGAAGAACCAGCGAGCCTGGTTTTCGGCGCTGGTCTCCACGGACTCGAACGCCGGAAGATCGTTCAGGTTGTAGTGGTCCAGCTCTTCGGCCAGCGCCCTGAGCTCCCGCTTCAGGTCCACGAAGTCGTAGGCGATGCCGGACTCGTCCAGCTCCTCGGCCTGGAGCGCCGCCTCCACCACGTAGCGGTGACCGTGCAGACGCTCGCACTTGCCCTTGTAGTGGCGCAGGAAGTGGGCGGCGTCGTAGTGGGCCTGAACACTGACGGTGTACATGAAGGACTACCCTCGCTCGATCTGCAGAAGGGGGATGCGCACGTGGAGGGGGCGCGTGAGCACGAACTCGACGGCGTCGGCCACGTCGTCGGGCCGGAGCATGGCGTCACGGTCCGGAAGGCCCGGGACCCGCGCGGCATCCACGGCGTCCCACAGCGGCGTGTCGGTGGCGGCGGGCTCGATGAGCGTCGCACCGACGCCGGTTCCGCGAAGCTCCTCCACCAGGACCTCGTGGAGGCCGCGGAGCCCGAACTTGGAGGCGGCATAGGCGGCATTGCCGGGCAGGGCGCGCCGGCCCGCCACCGACCCCAGATTCACGATCCGCCCACGGTTCCGTTCCAGGAGGGCCGGCAGCAGCGTCCGCACGACCAGGAAGCTCCCTCTGAGGTTCACGGCGATCTGGCGATCGAAGTCGGCCACCGAGGTCTCGGCGAAGGGAGCCAGGGAGAAGGCGCCCGCGGCGTTGACGATCGCGTCGGGCGGACCACCGAG
Organism: uncultured Gemmatimonadales bacterium; assembly: GCA_963809895.1. Taxonomy (GTDB): domain Bacteria; phylum Gemmatimonadota; class Gemmatimonadetes; order Longimicrobiales; family Gaopeijiaceae; genus Gaopeijia. Next base: position 2,296,696 of record CAWELD010000003.1, read on the forward strand.
CTGCTCCTGCAGGCCCTCCACGGCCGCCCACACCTCGGCGTCGTCGGTGAGGTCCGCGGGCCATGGCGCACCCCCCGAGCTCGTGGCGAGGTCCTCGACCGGGGCCGGGTCGCGGCACAGCACGTGAACGCGCGCCCCACCCTCGGCCAACCGACGGACCACCGCTTCGCCGATCCCCCGGCTCCCGCCGGTGACCAGCACCGTCCCGCCGCTCAGCTCCACCGGCTGCTTCTCCGGTCCGCGCACGCGTGTCTCACGACAGGGGGTGATGCGTGGCCATGGAGAGCCGCAGGAACTCGTCCCGGGTCCGGGGATCCTCGAGGAAGGCGCCCCGCATGGCCGACGTGATGGTCTTGGAGTTCTGCTTCTGCACGCCTCGCATCATCATGCACAGATGGTAGGCCTCCACCACCACGCCCACCCCCTGCGGCTGGATGATGTCCCACAGGGCCTGGGCGATCTGCTCGGTGAGACGCTCCTGGACCTGGAAGCGGCGGCTGAACACCTCCACCAGCCGGGCGGTCTTCGAGAGCCCCATGATCTGGCCGTCGGGGATGTAGGCGACGTGCACCTTGCCGAAGAAGGGCAGCAGATGGTGCTCGCACAGCGAGTACATCTCGATGTCCTTCACGAGCACCATGTTGTGGTGATGCTCTTCGAAGAGCGCATCGCCGATGACCCTCTCCGGCGACGACTCGTAGCCGTGCGTGAGAAAGCGCATGGCCTTCTCCACGCGCTCCGGAGTCTTGACCATCCCCTCGCGCTCCGGATCGTCACCCAGACGGCGGATCATCTCGGCCACGAGGTCGGTGAAGGCCACGCCGGAGAGGTCCGGGCGGGTCGAGCCGGCACCGTGGGCCGTCGTTCCTTTGTTCGTCGTCGTTTCGGGCACCTCTATCTCCTCTACCGACGGGGAGCTCACTCCCCGGAGTATTCCACGTAGTTGCGGGGCGTCTCCCACAGCAGCAAGCGCTCCAGGGCGACCCCGTCCGGCATGCGATCCACCAGGCGCTCCCACACGGCCACGACCAGGTTCTCGGTGGTGGGAATACGGCCTCCCATCCAGGGCACCTCGAGGTTGAGGTTGCGGTGGTCCACGTCGTCCACCACCTGCTCCTGGACGAGCTCCTTGAGCGCCTTCAGGTCCAGCACGTATCCGGTCTCGTCGTCCACGTCGCCGGACACCGTGACGTCGAGCTCGTAGTTGTGGCCGTGCCAGTTGGGGTTGGAGCAGGCACCGAAGACGTCGGCGTTGCGCTCGTCGGACCAGTCGGGACGAAAGAGGCGGTGTGCCGCGCTGAAATGGACTCGGCGGGTGACCCTGACTCGGGGCATGCTGCTCCACTCCTGGAAGGCCGTAGCGGACGCGCCGGACGGCGAGAAGATACCCCGCCCCCGACCGGCTGCATGCTTACCCACCCTGCTGCAAATCGGTCCCGCCCGAAGCGGAGGAGCCGGCGCCCCCACGGGGACGCCGGCTCCGGACCGCGCACGGTGGTGACGACGGCGCCTCAGGACACCAGCCGCACCCGGATCTTGGACTCGTCGACGATGATGCGCGGACCGTCGGGGCCGAGCCTTTCGTTGAGCTGACGAATGGTGGTGTTCCACACCTGCCAGACGGCATCGATGGCCTCCTGGGCTTCGGTGTGGACCTCCCGCAGCCGCAGCATCTGCGGGTCGGTGGGCGGCGCCTCCACCCCCGAGATGGAGCGCGTCAGCGAGCGAACCTCCTCGCGCACCCGGGGACGTTGCCGGTACCCCATGTTGGGCGGGGGCCTGCGCAGCAGCGAATCGGTCACCTGCGCCATTTCGGCCCGGGCCCGCGCCACGTCGTCGCGTAGATCCGCGGCGCCCGGCAGCGCCCCGGGCTCGTCGCGGAGCGTCTCGTCGAGGGCGTCGAGCTGCTGGAGCACGCTCTCGGCCACGCCGACGGCGCCGTCCACCTGTCCCGCGAGCTCGCCCAGCGACGTCACCGCCTCGAACTGCGCGCGGTAGTCCGCGGCGGTCATCTCCACCCTGGGATCCCCGCGCACCTCCACCGACCGGGACTTCTCCCAGCCCGGCCCCACCAGCGCCACCGTGTACGTGCCCGGAACCGCCGTGGGTCCACCGCCCCCGAAGAACCCACCGCCGCCGCCCTGTCCGCCGGCCGGATCGTCGTAGCGCAGGTCCCAGGTGACCCGGTTGAGCCCCACCCTGGGCTCGCGCACCGGGAGCGTACGAACGGTGTCACCGGCCCCGTCGCGGACTTCGACCCGCAGCCCGCCGTCGGGGACCGACGCCAGGTAGAAGTTCACCATGGCGCCGTAGTCCGGGTTCGGCGCCGCGTACGCGCGCTGGCCCTGGTTGGCGTCGGTTCCGGCCATCTCCCACCGGGTCGCCCGCCGGACCGGAAAGAGATAGGGAGCCTCGTCCAGCGCACGGGGCAGATCCTGCAGCACCCTGGCGTCGTCCAGGACGTACGCGCCCCGGCCGTGGGTGCCCAGCACCAGATCGTCGTAGTCCGGCTGCATCTGGATGTCGCGCACCGAGACCGGAGGCAGATCGGCGCCTCGCAGGTCGTGCCAGCTCGAACCCCGGTCGAAGGAGACCTGGAGCCCCCTCTCCATTCCCACGTAGAGGATGTCCGGGTCGGTGAGGTCCTCGCGGATCACCTTCACGTAGTCGTCCTGGGGCAATCCCTCCGCCAGGCTCCGCCAGGTCGCGCCGTAGTCGTCGGTGACGAAGGCGCTGGGCGCGAAGTCGTCCATCTGGTGATTGTCGACGGCGATGTAGGCCCGCCCACCCTCGAAATTCGACGCGTCCACCTTGGCGATCCACGCTTCATCGCGCAGGCCGGCGCGCTTCAGGTTGTCGGTGACGTCGGTCCAGCTCTCGCCGCCGTCGCGGGTCACGTGCACCAGCCCGTCGTCGCTTCCCGTCCAGATGACGCCGGCCTCCACCGGCGACTCCTCGATGGTCAGGATGGTGGTGTGGAACTCGGCCGCCGTGTTGTCGAGATAGATCTCCCCGCCGGAATCCAGCTGCTTCTCCGGGTCGTCGGTGGTGAGGTCCGGGCTGATCACGTCCCAGGACTGGCCGAAGTCGGTGCTCCGGAAGACCACGTTGCCGCCGAAGTACACGGTGGCGGGATCGTGGGGCGAGATGTGGATGGGCGCGTTCCAGTTGAAGCGGTACTCGTGGTTCACCATGGCGTCTCCCGCCGACCCCACGATCTTCGGGTACGGATGGATGCGCCGCGCGGCTCCGGTGCGGGTGTCCACCAGGGCGATGTTGCCGCCCTGGGAGTTGGTGTAGACCAGCCACGGCATGCCGGGCACCGACTGGCTGTAGAAGCCGTCGCCGCCGGAAAGGTTGAACCAATCGTCCTTCAGGATCCCTTCGCTGTGCAGCGAGTTGGAGGGACCGCACCAGTTGCCGTTGTCCTGCAGCCCGCCGCACACCCAGTACGGATCCCGGTCGTCGACGTCGATCTGGTAGAACTGGGACAGCGTCACGGTGTTCAGGATGTCGAAGGTCTCCCCTCCGTCCAGCGACACCTGGAATCCCCCGTCACTCCCCGAGAGGTAGCGCTGTGAATCCTGGGGATCGATCCAGAACGACTGATGATCGCCGTGCACGTCGCGGGCGATGCGCTGAAAGGTGCGTCCGCCGTCCGTGGACTTCGACAAGCCCCCGGACAGGGTGATCAGCACCTCGGGGTTGGTGGGGTCCACCCTCAGATCCGAATAGTAGAACGGGCGGAAGTTGATGTCCCTGGAGTCGTTCACCGTGCGCCAACTCTGACCCCGGTCGTCGGAGCGCCACAGCTGACCCTGGGTGCGCGTCTCGGAGATGAGGTAGACCGTTTCCGGCGCACTCTGGGCCACCGCCACGCCGATGCGGGCCATGGGCTCGGTGGGCATCCCCGGCCGATGGGCCAGCGACTGCCAGGTCTCCCCCCCGTCGCTGCTACGCCACAGGGCGGTCTCGCCGCCACCGTCGTCGAAGCGCCAGGGCCGGCGCCGGAAGGTCCACATGCCCGCGTACAGGACGCGCGGGTTGGAGGCTTCGAGGTCCAGGTCGCTGCAGCCGGTGTCCTCGTCCACGTACAGGACCTTGTCCCAGGTCGCCCCGGCGTCGGTCGTGCGGAAGACCCCGCGTTCCGGGTTGGGTCCCCAGGCGCGGCCCAGGGCGCACACCCACGCGACATCCGGATCGTCCGGATGCACGCGGATACGCTTGATGCGCTCGGTCCCGTCCAGGCCGAGATAGCTCCAGGTGTCCCCACCGTCGGTGGATCGGTACACCCCGTTGCCGTAGGAGGAGGAGTTGCGGGGATCCCCCTCGCCGCTCCCGAGCCAGATCACGTTGGGATCGGAGGGTGCCACGGCCAGCGCCCCCACGGAGTAGACCGGCTGGTCCGTGAAGAGGGCCTCGAAGGTCGTGCCCCCGTTGCGGGTCCGGAACACGCCGCCGTCGGCACCTCCCACGTAGAAGGTGCGCGGGTCGCCCGCCACCCCTTCGATGGCGCTCACCCGGCCGCCCATGTTGGTGGGCCCCAGGGGACGCCACTCCAGTTGGGCCAACGCCGTGGACATGGGGTCCCGGGCATCCTGCGCCAGGACCGGCGGGGGCGAGAAGAACGCCGGAGTGAGGGTCAGGACCAAGAGAAGCCGTCGGGGAATACGCATGACTCGGCTCCGTGCGGGGATTCGCCAGCGCGCCGTCCCGGGAGGGCGGCGCCGGAACGGAAGCAACGTGCGCCTCTCGAGCCCCGCGGGCAAATCCCGTCCTCACCAGCACGAGAAACGGGGCCGGCGCTCCCTGACGGGTGGCGCCGGCCCCGAAACGCACCGGAGGGGTTTTATTGAAGCCCGGGCAGTATTGATGGTGACCTCCCCGCAACTTCCGTCTTCCTTCATCGAGGCGTGACGTCCATCTCGGGAGTCAGTCCCGGCTTCTCTTGTGTTGGCTCAATAATGATGGCCCTCCGGTACGCACTCCAATATACCGGGGGGCAGGGGGGCGGGTAAAGCGATCCCCCACGGATTTCAGGGGTAGCCAGGACGTCGTGTCCGCTCCCGGCGTTGACATTTCGCCCGGCGCGCCCCTAGCCTGGTCGTTCATGGACCACATGCGCTACAACCTGGCCCGCTGGTTGGGGATTCCCCTGACGGCGGTCCTTCTGGCCCTCACCGTGGCCCTGCCCCTCATGGAGAGCAGGGATTGGCGTGGTGGGCCCGTGCTGGAGGCCAAGCACGACCCGGCGCACTGCATCCAGGGCCACGACCACCGCCTGTGCATCCTGGGCGGGGTCCTGCGCACGCTCCTCCCGGCGAGCCGTCCAAGGCCGCTTCCCGAGACCCAGGTGGAAGGCCTGCGCGAGGCGCGCTGGGCCGAGATTCCCGGCCGCATCCTCCACCCGCTCACCCGCTCCCGGGCCCCTCCCTTCTCGCTCTGAACCCAGCTCCATGCGCCGCCGTCTCGCCGATCCGCGGACGGGCGGTCGCCGTGCAGGCCCATGGGGGCCCTGCACGCGCTGAACCCAGAACCGAGATGTGGAGGTCTACGCATGCGCGTTCCCCAGAGATGGCTCGCGGGCACCGTGGTGGTGCTCGCCGTCATCACGACGTTCCCCACCCCCGGGGCAGCCCAACAGCAGGCTGCCGATTCGGTGGCCGCCCGCCTGGCCCGCCTCCAGGCCCGGGTCGACAGCCTCGAGGCCCTCGTCCGCCGGCTCCAGGCCACCGGTCAGGAGGAGGCGGCCCAGAGCGCCGCCGAGCAACTCCGCGCCGCGGCCCGTGCCGCGGCCGCCGCGGGCGCCGCCCCCGACACCACCACCAGCGCCCAGGGAGGCCAGACCTTCGTCGGGCGCCAGCGCTCGCTTCAGGCGCTGAATCCCGAGATCAGCGCCACCGGTGATTTTCTCGTCCAGGCCGACAAGGACGACACCAACGCCGACAACTTCATCGCGCGGGAGTTCGAGTTTTCCTTCCAGGCCTCGCTGGACCCCTACTCCCGGGCCAAGATCTTCGTGAGCAACCACCGCCCAGGCGGTGAGCTGGTCCCCTTCGCCACCGATGACGGAGGCGAGGAGGAGGGCGGCACCGCCGTGGAGGAGGGCTACGTGCAGTGGGTGAACCTGCCCGGCGGAACCAGCCTCACCCTGGGACGCTTCTTCCAGCGCTTCGGCACCCTCAACCGCTGGCACGGCCACGCGCTGCCCTTCCAGACCCGCTCGCTCCCCCATCTGGCCTTCCTCGGTGAGGAGTCTCTCACCCAGACGGGAGCGTCGCTTTACTGGCTGGTCCCGGTGCACGGGGGCGGGACGTACGAGACCTGGCTCGAGGTGACCCGGTCCGAGAACGCGGCCCTCTTCGGGGACAACCACGGGCTGTCGGTCCTGGGACACGTCAACGGCTTCTGGCAGCTCACCGACGCCACCGATCTGGATGTGGGCCTCTCCTGGATCAACGGCACCCGGGAGTCCGGCGACGCCCTCATGGACCAGAATCTCTACGGGGCGGAGATGGCCTTCACCTGGAGGCCTCCGAACCGCAGCCGCTACCGCGACTTCACCTTCCGCGGTGGCGTCATGGTCAAGGATCCGTCGTCGGCGACCGTGAACGCGCGCAGCGCCAAGGGCGTCTGGAGCATGGCCGAGATGCGCCTGTCGCCGAGCTGGCTGGTGGGCGGACGCTACGACTGGGTCGAGAATCCGGACGACCCGGACCAGACCGCATCGCTGGTCTCGCCCACGCTCACCTGGTGGCAGAGCGAGTTCGTCCGCGTGCGCGCCGAATACGACTTCCTGCGCCGCTCCTTCGGCGAAGACACCGGCAAGCTCGTCATGCAGGTGACCTTCGCCATGGGCCCCCACAAGCACGAGAACTACTGACCCCCTGGAGGGCCCCACGGCGGGCCGTCCCAGTCACGGAGACGACATCATGAAAACGCATCTCGTCACAGGTCTGGCCTTGATGATCGGCGCGCTGAGCGCTGGTCCGGCCCGGGCCGACACGCACCCCGACGGCGACGGGCCCGCGCGCTTCGCGCCGGTGCGGGTGGTGGCCACCCTTCCGGTCTACGGAAGCATCGTCAAGGAGATCGGCGGCAACGAGGTGGAGGTGACCTCCATCGCCGACCCCGACGAGGATCCCCATTTCGTGCGGCCGAAGCCCAGCTTCGCGCTGGAGCTGCGCAGGGCCGACATGTTCATCACCACCGGACTGGACCTGGAGCTGTGGGCTCCTTCGCTCCTGGACAAGGCGGGCAACAGCAAGGTCATCGAAGGCGGCCCGGGCTACGTCACCGCGTACACGGGAATCAAGTTGCTGGACGTGCCCTCGGCGGTGGACCGCAGCCAGGGAGACGTGCACATCTACGGCAATCCCCACGTCCACACCGACCCGCTGCGCGCCCTCCAGGTGGCGCGCAACATCACCACCGGCCTCAACCGGGTGGCCCCCGATCGCTCCCAGACCTGGAACGACGGCCTGGCGCGTTTCCAGGATCGGATCTACCGGGCCACCTTCGGCGACCGTCTCGTGGAGCTCATCGGCGGCGAGACGCTGGAGCAGCTGGCGCTGGCGGGCAACCTGCACAGCTTCCTCGACGGCCAACAGTACGAAGGCCATCCGCTGTCGCAGGAGCTGGGTGGCTGGCTCGGCAAGATGGCGCCCTATCGGGGCCGTCACATGATCTGCTACCACAAGAACTGGGCCTACCTGCAGGAGCGCTTCGACCTCACCTGCACCGAGTACGTGGAGGCCAAGCCGGGCATCCCCCCGACACCACGCCACGTGGCGCGACTCATCGAGCTGATGCAGGCGCAGAACATCAAGGTCATCCTGGCCGCGTCGTACTTCAGCCGGAACAAGGTGGAAACCGTGGCGGACCGCGGCGGCGCGACGGCGGTCATCGTGCCCATGGAGCCCGGCGGCAGCGTGAACACCCCCGACTACTTCTCGTTGGTGGACCACTGGGTCGATGGCCTGACCACGGCGTTCGCCGGCACCTCCTGACCCGCTGACACGGACCGTCCCATGCTCCAGCTCATGATCACCCCGTTGTGCGCGTCCATGGTCATCCTGTTGATCCACGCGTACTTCGGGCTCCACGTCATCCAGCGGGAAGTGATCTTCGTGGACCTCGCCCTGGCCCAGATCGCGGCGCTGGGCGGCACGGTGGCCTTTCTCCTGGGATCTCAGCCGGGCTCGGCCTCGGCCTACGTCTGGAGCTTCGGCTTCACCCTTCTGGGCGCGCTCATCTTCTCGTGGACGCGCCTCGAGGACTCCCCCGTTCCCCAGGAGGCCCTCATCGGCATCACCTACGTGGTGGCGTCGGCCGCGGTGATCCTGGTGTCGAGCTTCACCGCCGAGGGCGCCGAGCACCTGCAGGAGACGCTCACGGGATCGCTCATCTGGGTGACCTGGCCCACGGTGTTCAAGATCGCCGCGCTCTACGCAGCCGTGGGACTGTTCCACTTCTTCCTCAGGCGGAAGTTCCTGGCCATCTCCTTCCACCCGGAGCAGGAGCGCCACATCCACCTGTGGGATTTCATCTTCTACGCCACCTTCGGGATCGTGATCACGGCGGCCGTGCAGATCGCCGGCGTGCTCATGGTGTTCAGCTCGCTGGTCATCCCGGCGGTGGTGGCCTTCTTCTACGTGCGCACCTTCCGGGCGGCCATCCTCATGGCCTTCGCCACCGGCACGGTGGCGGTCTTCCTGGGACTGGCGGTGTCGTTCAGCATGGACCTGACCACCGGACCGGTCATCGTGTGCGCCTTCGGATTCGTGCTCCTGGTGGCGCTCCTCTTCCGCAAGCGCTTCGGCGTGGTGCTCAAGGAAGGCGACCGCCGGGGCCTGACGGTGCGGGGCTTCGAGATCTGACGAACGCGACTGCGGCGACCATGGTGCCCGCCCGCCCGCATCGACGCGGCGGGCGGGCCCGGCTCACCCGGTCCGGAAGCTCCGCAACAGCCTCAGGTTCCCCAGATCCGCGGCCACCGGGTCGTCGCCCTTGGGCGTTTCCAGGACCTTGGGGACGGTGGCGAAACGCGGGTCCGTCATCAGACGCCTGAAGGGAGCCTCACCCAGCGTTCCCTGTCCGATGCCGGCGTGGCGGTCCCTGCGCGACCCCAGCGGATGCACCGAGTCGTTGAGGTGGAAGAGCCCCACGCTCTCCAGCGGCAGGTGGTCCTGGAAGGCCATCCACACGCCCTCCCAGTCGTCCACGAGGTCGTAGCCGGCGGCGTAGGCGTGACAGGTGTCGACGCACACGCCCACGCGAGCACGCAGGGGCTCGCGCACGCCCGCGAGGATGGTCGCCAGATCCTGGAAGCGTCCGCCCACGCTGGTCCCCGAGCCGGCCGTGAGCTCCAGCAGCACCCGGGCGGCGCCGGGAACCGCCTCCAGCGCCCGTTCCACGCCCTCCGCATTGCGCGCGAGACCCGATGCGTGGTCACCGTCGGTGGCGTTGCCCGGATGGGTGACCAGGAAATCGAGCTCCAGCCTGGCGCATCGATGGAGCTCGGCCTGGAAGCTGGCCAGCGACCGGCGCCACAGGACGGGGTCGGGGCTCGCCAGGTTGATCAGGTAGGAGTCGTGGCTGCCGCACACCACCATGCGCTGGCGTGCACGCTCGGCCGCAAAACGCTCCACCATGTCGTCGCCGAGCCGTGGCTCGGCCCAGCGGTTGGGCTGCTTGGTGAAGAGCTGGAGCACGACCGCGTCGATGTCCCGCGCCCGGCCCGGAGCGCGGTCCACACCCCCGGCGGCAGACACGTGGGCACCGAGCTCGTCTGCCGGAGCAGAAGGGATCGCGGCGTCCGGTGGAGAATTCGTCACTGGCATCCTGCCCGAAAGGAGGTCATTCGAGTCGGCAAATATTGCCGGCCGTGGTACGAGATTGCCGGCCGCGGCCCGGAAAGCCCCCGGGAATGCGGCCAAACCCGGGGGCGGTCAGCCGGCACGCGTCTTGAGGGGTGAGCAGGTCCCGATCCGAAAAGCGGATCACAGAGCAGCCCCAACCCCCAGGCCACACGAACGCCGGAGGACCCCCCGATGCGCCCATCGTTCCGTCTCTGCGCTGACGGCTTCATCGATCTTCGCGATCGACGCCGTGTCAAGACTCCGGGGGCCTTCGAATCCAGGGTCGAGCCGGCCGTGGAGTCCGAGGCCGTGGCCTTCCTTCTGTCCCACAGCTTCCCGGGCCACCGGCGCGTCGTTCGACCGCTTTCCGAGTCGAACCGCCGGCATCTGCGCCTGGCCATGTGGGCGGACTCGGTCCAGGAGCGCATGAACCTCGCCGACCGGGTCTGGCGCAGCATCACGGAACCCGTGCCGCCGCCCCCCGAGGGCCGGAGCCCCATGCTCATCCAGGTCCTCCGGTACGGGGACCGCAGCTATCCCCTCTATCTGGACGAACGCGTCACCCGGGTCATTCCCCCGGGCGGAGTGCCGGCGGAGCGAGACGCTCCGGCCCTGGACCTCAAGACCGCCTGATCGTTCAGGCTCGAGGGGGATGGGAGGGGCGGACCGGTCTCGAGTGAGCCGGTCCGCCCCCCTGAATCGCTACTGGAGACGGGTCCGGGGGCCATGCCCACGGGCCCGTCCCGTCATTCCGGCAGCCCCGGCTCCGTCATGCCACGCACGTCGAGAGCCTCGTCGAGCTTCTCGGGAGGGAGCAGCCCCCGCTCCTTGACCACGTCCCGCACCGAACGCCCCTCCCTGGCCGCCTGCTTGGCCACCTCCGACGCCTTGTCGTAGCCGATGAAGGGGTTCAGCGCCGTGGCGATGGAGGGGTTCTTTTCCAGCAGGTCGCGGCAGCGCTCCTCGTTGGCGGTGATACCCACCACGCAGCGGTCGGTGAACGCCTGACAGGCGCCGGCCAGCAGGTGGATCGACTCGAGGAGCGCCTGCGCCATCACCGGCATCATGACGTTGAGCTCGAAGTTCCCGCGCTGGCCGGCCACGGTGATGGTGGTGTGGTTTCCCATGACCCGGGCGCACACCATCATGAGCGCCTCGCTCATCACCGGATTCACTTTGCCCGGCATGATGGAGCTTCCGGGCTGCACGGCGGGCAGCCGGATCTCCGAGATCCCCGAAGTGGGCCCCGACGAGAGCCAGCGCACGTCGTCGGCGATCTTCATGAGCCCCGTGGCCAGGGCGTTGAGCGCGCCCGAGGCGCTGACCACCGCGTCCTTCGCGGCCTGGGCCTCGAAGTGGTTCTCCGCCTCGTGGAAGTGCATGCCCGTGGCCTGCGCGAGCCGGGCGATGGTCTTGGCCGCGAAGCGCGGGTGCGTGTTGATGCCGGTCCCGGTGGCGGTGCCCCCCAGCGCCAGCTCCTCCAGCTCCTCTCCGGCGCGCCGCACCCGCGCCATCCCCCGGCGTACCTGCTGGGCATAGCCTCCGAACTCCTGGCCGAGCCGCACCGGGGTGGCATCCATGAGGTGCGTGCGCCCCGACTTGACGATGCCGTCGAAGGCGGCGGCCTTGGCCTCCAACGCCCTGGCCAGGGCCTCGAGAGCGGGCACCAGCTCCTCCTGGACGGCGACCCGAGCGGACACGTGCATGGCCGTGGGGATCACGTCGTTGGAGGACTGGCCGAAGTTCACGTGATCGTTGGGATGGACCGTGCCGTCACCCTCCAGCAGCTCGGTGGCTCGGTGCGCGATCACCTCGTTGGCGTTCATGTTCGTGGAGGTGCCGGACCCGGTCTGGTAGATGTCCAGCACGAACTGGTCGTCCCAGCGCCCGTCGGCGACCTCGCCGGCCGCGGCCACGATGGCCTCGGCCACCGCCTCGTCCACGAGCCCCAACTCCCGGTTGGTTTCTGCGGCGGACCTCTTGATCAGGCCCAGCGCCTGGATGAAGCGCCGGCCGAAGCGCTGGCCGCTGATGGGGAAGTTCTCGAACGCCCGCTGGGTCTGGGCGGCGTAGAGCGCGTCGGCCGGGACCTTCACTTCGCCCAGCGAGTCCTTCTCGATGCGATAGTCGCTCATGATTCGACGACCTTATTGCGTGAAGTCACGGAGGGTCGGACTCCTGAAAGTGCCGCGCCCGGCGACCGGGGTAAAGGCGGAGCGAGGGCGGACCCGCATACGGTCTCACGCCGCCGCGATGCTCAGCCACCAGAGGACGGCACCGCAGGCCAGCGGCACGGTGAGGTTGTCGTCGAGGCCCAACGGGAGCACCTCCACCGCGGCGGCGGCGAGCGCGGCCAGCGCCGCCGCCCCCAGACCCACCTGCGGCCACAGCACCAGGAGCGCGACCCCGATGAAGGTGGCGGTGCCCAGCACGCTCCCCTTGCCCAGTCTCGTGCGGCCGCGCGTCCGGCCCACCACGCTGGCCGCCGGATCGGCCAGCGCCAGCACGGTGAGGGCCGGGGTCGCCACGGTGGCGGAGAACGCGGACCAGGTGCCCAGCGCGCCCACGACGAACCAGGTGGACGAAGCGACGTGGCCGGCCTCGCGGGGCGAAGCGAGCGAGGAAAAAACGCGAAAGAAGACCGTGTTCAACCGGCGAGACCTCAGGCGCACCCCATCGGCCAGCAGCGCCACGAGAGCCGCCACCGCCAGCCCCGTCACGGTCACCCGACGGTCCAGACCCAGAGCCGGCGGCAGGAAGGCCACCAGGAGTCCGAAGCAGGCGTGGAGCGCCCGCCTCCAGGGCTGGACGCCCTCGGTGCGGCGGACCAGGGCGTCGAGCTCGGGCTCCTCCACGAACCCATGGGTTGTGCTCATGGTCCGACAAGGTAGAGCTTCCCGACGAGGCCTGACCACCGCCGTCCTCGAGATGGACACCGCATCGTTACAGAACCGTCACCGAACCCCGCTGGCCCTGGGGTAGACTGGACGCGAGCGGGGCGCTCACCGCTCCGCCCCCCCGGCGGGAGGTGATACATGACCACATGGATTCTGCGCCTGGGAGCCTTCGACGAGCGGCTCCTGCAGCTGGTCGTCGACCGGCGACACCCGCGGCTCGACGCGTTCATGCGCGCGGTGACCCGGCTCGCCGACTGGCCGGTGGCCGTCGCCATGACGCTGACGGTGGCTTTCGGCGCCCTGCCCGGCCTGCAGTCCGCAGGCGTGCGCGCGGCGTGGACGCTGGCCCTCGGTCACGCCGCCGTGGAGGTGCTCAAGCGCGTCTTCACCCGCGAGCGGCCCCGGCTGCCCGTGGGGATCGGATGGCTGGTGGGGGTGCCCGACCGCTTCAGCTTCCCCAGCGGCCACGCCACGGCCGGCATGTCCATGGCGCTGCCCCTGGCGCTGGCGCTGCCCGTTCCCGTAGGCGCGGCGGTCCTGGCGCTCGGCGTGCTGGTGGGCGTCTCCCGCTGCTATCTCGGGGTGCACTACCCCGGTGACGTGGCCGCCGGCTGGGCGCTGTCGGCCACGATCCTGTCGGCAGGCGTCGCCCTGGGGCTCTGACCCGGACCGTCTACACCCGGCGACTCAGCCGCAGGTGGACTGACTCGGTTCCGGCGGCGGGCTGTCCGCCGTAGGGTCTCCGACGAGCCCGAGAAAGAGGATCGTGCCCGACAGCCGCTCACGGAGGGCGAAGACGAAGGGTCGGTCCACGATCAGCCCGAGGAACGACGTCACTCTGGTGCCCACGGCGGTGGCAGCCGCCGCACGGGTGCCCGCCTCGTCCACCTCGATGAAGGTCTTCTGGCGCACGAAGTCGATGCAGAGCCGATCACCCGCGGGTGACATGCCGGTGAAGTCCGCCTGGCCCGTGAACGCCACGCCCATTCCCATGTCCCGCAGCGCGTCGTTCAGATACGTGTCGAACGTGAGCTCGAAGCGCGGCAGCGCCAGCTCGTCGACCTCCGTAGTGTGGAGCGAGCCCAGAACCTCGGACCATCTGGCCTCGTCCAGCCCCGCCGCGAAGTCCGCCGCAGTGGCCGGATCGTTCGGCACCACCACGAGCATGGCGTACGCCCCACCGCCGTACGGCAACTCGGCGGCCTGATAGCCGGGGCCGTCACCGAGCCCGATGTCGGCATTCTGCAACGACATCATGTCGACGCTCACCGTGGAGCCGTCGGCCCGATGGAAGGCCTGCTGGCGGGTGTCGTCCGGATCGAAGCGCTCCGTCCAACGGCCGTCGAAGTAGATGGCGTTCAGCAGCACCATCACCTGATCCTGGTCGAGGTCGTCCAGGATCCGGGGGATGTAGCCCCCGGTGTGCTCGTCGACCCAGTCGTTGATGTCCACCAGCGTCTGGGGGTCGCCGAAGTCGGCGGATTCGGCTTCCGCGTCGAAGGCGCCACCCACCGTCTCGAAGAAGCTGTCGTGAAAGACGAAGTCCTCGTTGGCCCACAGCGCGTTGGCGATGCGGAAGTCCACTTCGGGATCGAGCCCGCGCAAGAGATCGATGAGCCCCCGGTACGAGGTGTTGATCTCCTCCTGCGACAGACCCTCGAAGCCCAGGGCCGCGCGCATGGCGGTGAAGGTCTCCCCGGCCGCGCCGTTGAGGGTCATGCCCAGCGCCATGGAAGCGCTCAGGGGCGAGAGCACCACGTTGGGTCGCCCGTCGCTGGCCACCACGCGGCGCAAGAGCTCGAGGCCGAAGCCGTTGGAACGCGCCAGGAGCTCGCTCTCGGCCGCGGTCAGCGGTCGGGGAAGCTCGTCGATGGGCTCCGAGCCGGGGCCGGTGGCATCGCCACAGGCGCTTGCGAGGATCGAGAGCGCGGCCACGGCGGCCGCGGCGAGGGCATGACGTGACACGGAATCCTCCCTGCGAGGGACGAGCGCTGTCGAAGTGGGAACGATCGAGCCGCCGCCCCGGTGACGGTGCGACGGTCGCGTGCCCATCCAGCGTCAGCGCCTCGGAGGCCTGGTCGGGCGCATCTCCACGCGGCTCACCAGGGCGCCCGTGGGATAGGTCAGAAGGTGGAGCACCGCACGCCCCACGTCGTCGGCGGCCAGGGCCCACGTCCGGCCACCGTCGTGGGTACCGAACGAGGTGTCCACGCTGCCCGGCATGATGATGGCGGTGCGGATACCCTCGTAGCGCAAGTCGATCATCATGGCCTCGGTCATGCCCAGGAGCCCGAACTTGCTGGCATTGTACCCCGACCCTCCACCGAAGCTGTTGCGGCTCGCCAGCGACCCGATGTTGACGATCCAGGCGTCCCCTTCTCCACCGGCGCCGGCCTTCGTGAGGTGGGGGAGGGCGGCCTTGGACATGTGGAAGACGCCGTGGAGGTTGGTCTCCACCTGGGCGAGCCAGTCCTCGGCGGACATCTCCTGAAAGGGCTTGAAGATGCCGATGCCGGCATTGTTCACCAGGATATCCAGCCGTCCGAAGCGATCCACCGTGGCATCGACGAGGTCGCGGCAGGAGTCGGGATCGCGGACATCGCAGGCGAAGCCCGCCACGCCGCCGCCCTGCTCACCTCCGGCCTGGCCCGCCGCGTCCTCGGCGCGGCTCCGATCCCGCGAGGTGAGCGCCACCGAGATGCCGGCGCCGGCCAGGGTCTCGACGACGGCCCGCCCGATTCCCTCCGAGCCGCCGGTCACCACCGCCACGCGTCCTTTCAGCTCTGTCGCTCCGGTGCTGGTCATGGTGCATCGCACTCCTGATCGTCGGATCGTACACTGAGGGGGCCGCGTCGGGAACGCCGACGCAGTCCGTCGGTACGCAACCCCGTCGGGGCCAGGCAGTTCCGGGGCTCCGGCGCCCATTCCACGACACGGGAGTCCTGATTTGCGGCGAGTCGCGCTGGTCACCGGGGGAGCCGTTCGGGTGGGCCGCGCCATCACCCTGGGGCTGGCCGATGCCGGCTACGACGTGGTGGTCCACTACCACGCCTCCGCCGCGCCGGCGCGAGAAGTGTGCCGGGAGGTGGAGGCGCTGGGGCGCCGCGCGGTGGCGGTGCAGGGCGACCTAGCAGGCAGCGAGGGGGCGGAAGCGGTGGTCCGGGCCGCCGCCGAGGCCTACGGGAGGCTGGATCTACTGGTGAACAGCGCAGCCTCGTTCGAGTCGCGTCCACTCCTGGACGTGGACGAAGCGGAGTGGGATCGGGTGATGGCGCTGAACCTCAAGGGGCCGTTCCTGCTGGTGAAGGCGGCGGCCACGCTCCTGCGCGAGGCCCGGGGCTCGGTGGTGAACATCCTGGATCTGTCGGCCTTCCAGCCGTGGGTCGACTACCCCCACCATGCGGTCTCCAAGGCCGGCCTGCTCCACCTCACGCGGATTCTGGCGCGGGTCCTGGCCCCGCACGTGCGGGTCAACGGCATCGCGCCGGGCACGGTCCTGCCGCCGGAGGAGTTCGACGACGCCCAGCGGGAGCGGGAGAAGGAGCGCACGCTGGTCGGGGAGCTGGGCACACCGCAGGACGTGGTCCGCACCGTACTCTTCCTCACCGCCTCACCCTTCATCACCGGAGAGGTCGTGGTGGTGGACGGAGGGCGCCGGCTGAACGGCTGACGCCTCGCCCCACCTCATCCGGCGGAGGCCGCCGCCGCTTCCGGAGCCTCCAGATCCATGCCCCCGTGGGCGAGCCAGCGCTCGGCTTCCAGAGCCGCCATGCATCCGCTGCCCGCCGCCGTCACGGCCTGCCGGTAGTAGTCGTCCATCACGTCGCCCGCGGCGAACACGCCCGGCACCGACGTGGCCGTGCGCCAGCTCTCGGCCGGACGCACGTACCCGTTCTCCTTGAGCTCGATCTGGCCGTCGAGGAACTCGGTGTTGGGCTGGTGACCGATGGCCACGAACAGCCCCCCCACCGACATCTCCTCTTCCCGGCCGGTCTTCACGTTGCGGATGCGCAGCCCACGGATCTCCTCGTCACCGAGCACCTCCGTGACCACGGTGTCCCACAACACGCGGATCTTCGGCGACGCCAGCGCGCGCTCGGCCATGATGGGCGACGCGCGCAGCTCGTCGCGGCGATGGATGACCACCACCTCCGCGGCGAAGCTGGTGAGGTAGAGAGCCTCCTCCATGGCGGTGTCACCTCCACCCACCACGGCCAGCGTCTTGTTCCGATAGAAGGGCAGAGCGCCATCGCACACCGCGCACGCCGACACCCCGCCACCGGTACGGGCCAGGCGCTCCTCGCCGGGGACGCCGATCCACTTGGCGTTGGCTCCGGTGGCCACGATGACCGCGTCTGCCTCGATCTCCTTGCCGGTGCTGGAATAGAGCCGCCGGGGATAGACGGAGAAGTCCACCCGCTCGATGTCCTCGGTGAAGATGCGGGTGCCGAAGCGCTCCGCCTGTTGCCGGAACGCCATCATCATCTCGGGCCCCGTCACGCCGTCGGGGAAGCCCGGATAGTTCTCCACGTCCGTGGTGAACATGAGCTGCCCACCCGGGATCATGGTGCGACTCCCGGCGCCCTCGAAGACCACGGGGTCGAGATTGGCGCGCGCGGCGTACAGCGCCGCGGTCCATCCCGCGGGGCCCGAGCCCACGATGACGACCTTCTCTCTCATGACGTCCGACATGTTCGTCCTCCAGAGCGTCCGCCGCGGGGCGGGCGCGTCACTTGTCCTTGAATACCGCGAGGCTGGTGGAGTGGCCGGGGTTCACGCGCGCATCGGGGTTCACGAAATGCACCGCGTTGTTCACCGCGATGCAGGCCTCCGCGAAACCGGTGGCGATGAGGTCCAGCTTGCCCTCGTAGTCCACGATGTCGCCGGCGGCGTAGATCCCCGGCACGTTGGTCTCCATGAGCTGATCCACCACGAGCCGGTTCTTGTTGAGCTCGAGCCCCCAACGCTTGATGGGGCCCAGATCGGGCTTGAAGCCCAGGAAGGTCAGGACCGCGTCGACCTCCAACACCGTCTCCTCGTCGGTCCTGTTGTCGAATACGGTCACCGACTCCACGGTTCCATTCCCGTGGATCTCGCGCACCTCGTGGTAGGTGAGGAGCTCCATCTCACCCGCGGCGCACGCTGCATCCATCTGCGTGACCGAGGCCTCGTGGGCGCGAAAGCCCTCGCGGCGATGCACGAGGACCACCCGGCTGCAGTGGGCCTTGAGGATGAGGGCCCAGTCCAGGGCCGAATCGCCCCCACCCACGATGAGGACCCGCTTGTCGCGGAAATCCTCCGGATTCTTGACGGCGTAGTTCACGCCACGGTGCAGATGCTCCCGGTATCCCGGCACGTCCAGATGGCGGGGCTCGAAGGCTCCCTTGCCCCCGGCGACCACCAGGGCACGAGTGGGATACGCCCCCCCGCGGGCCCGCAGCACGAAGTGGTCGTCGGCCCGCTCCACCTCTCGCACTTCTTCGTCCAGGACGACCTCGGGATCGAACTGCATGGCCTGCTCCGTGAGGCCACGCGCCAGGTCCTTGGCCAGGATCTTGGGGAATCCGCCCACGTCGAAGATGTACTTCTCCGGGTACAGCGCCGTGAGCTGACCGCCCAGCTCGGGAAGAGAATCGACGATGCGCGTGGTCATACCGCGCATGCCTGCGTAGAAGGCGGCAAACAGGCCCGTGGGGCCCCCGCCGATGATGGTCACGTCCTTGATATCAGTCATGGGGTG
This sequence comes from uncultured Gemmatimonadales bacterium, assembly GCA_963809895.1. GTDB lineage: Bacteria > Gemmatimonadota > Gemmatimonadetes > Longimicrobiales > Gaopeijiaceae > Gaopeijia. Next base: position 2,315,193 of record CAWELD010000003.1, read on the forward strand.
AAGTCTAACCGGCCCGGGGCGAGTGGCAACGCCCGGGACCTGCGAGCGGGAACCTCAGAGGGGGACCGGCGCCTCGTCGCCGTCGCCCAGCAGGTCGGACACCCGCGTGAGCACGCCGCGAGCGTTGTCGTAGCTGATCCGCTCCATCGCGTCCGACAGCGGGAGCCACAGGCAATCGGTGATCCCCTCGGCCACTTCCGGAACGGGCTCGCCGTCGTTCGACGACATGAGGAAGAACGCGCAGAACTTGTGGACGAGGCGGCCCTGCAGGCGGAAATACCAGTCGATGGTCTCCAACTCCGGCCCCAGGACCAGGGCCTCCAGCCCCGTCTCTTCCTGGACCTCGCGAAGCGCCGCGTCGGCGGCGGCCTCCCCTTTCTCCAGGTGGCCCTTGGGGAGGCCCCAGTTTCGGTAGGGGTCACGGATCAGGAGAACATGCACTTCGCCGGCGATGCGGCGCACCACCACTCCCCCGGCGCTGCGCTCGATGCGAGCCCGGCTCACGCGTGCCCGCTCCCGAGGCACGAGGTCGCATGGGGGAGGCCACTCATCCGGAATCGGCGTCAGAAGATGGACAGGCGCACGTAGCGCTTCGGATTCTCTCGCAGGTCGGCCAGCAACAGGTCCAACTGCCGCAGGACGGCGCCGGCACGACTCACCAGCACCGTGTCGGCGAACAGCTGACCGATGGCACCCTCGCCCCGGCTCACCCTCGCCGTCAAGCGGTCGATACGCGCGAAGGCCGAATCCGCGCGGCGCAGGGTCTGGTCGAACTCGTCGGTGGACTGGGCCACCTGCCCGGCAATGCTGGACAGCGTGCCCGTGGCGGTGCGCACGTTCACCAGGATGGAATCCACCTCGCCCGACGCCAGGATGCGGTCGGCGTGCTGCAGCGCCGAGCGCCCCACTTCGGCGGCCCCGCCGATCTCGGTGGCCGCCCGCTCCACCTGGGCGCTCACGTTGGCGAAGGTCGACGCCTGCTGGCCCACCAGATCACGCAGATTCTCGCTGACCTGCTGGATGTTGTCGATGGCCTGGCGGAAGTTGTCGGCCGTGGAGTCGTTGAACGCGCGGTCGACGCGATTGGTGAGCACGGCGAGGTTCTGGCTGATCTCGTTCGCCGTGGCGGTGAGGCGGGAGATGTCCGGAATGGCGAAGCCACCCACCACCCGCACGCCCTCCTCCTTCAAGCGTGAGGGCACGACGAAGTAGTCGAAGGTGGGAAAACGGGCGCGAGACACGATCTCGGTCTGCCACTCCCCGAACAGGGACTCCGGCGCCACGATGGCGACGGCGTCGGTGGGCAGCTCCATGTCGTTCTCGAGGCGCAGTCGGATGCGCACCGCCTCACCGTCGGGCACCACCTCGAACGACTCCACGCGGCCGATCTGCACGCCACGGAACTTGACCGCGTTGCCCTCCCGCAGCTGGCCCACGTCCTGGACCAGCACGTCGATGGGAACGGCCGGCCGGCCGAAGTTGATCCCCTTGAGCCAGAGGGTGCCCACCGCCGTCACGGCGATCCCTGCCAGGATCACGGCTCCCACCAGCACTTCTTTGCCTCGATTCACGTCGCCTCCTCCCAGAGCTCCGGCTTTCCCTCGATGAAACCCTGGACCACCGGATCGTCCGAGTCCTGAATCTCCCGGGGCGTGCCGACGGCGCGCACCCGTCCCTTGTACAGCATGGCGATCCTGTCCGAGATACGATACGCGCTGTCGAGATCGTGGGTGATGACGAGACTGGTGACGCCGAGCTCGTCGCGCATGCGCAGCACGAGCCGGTCGATGACCGTCACCGTGACCGGGTCCAGGCCCGTGGTCGGCTCGTCGTAGAGCAGGTAGCGTGGCCTCAGGGCGACGGCACGCGCCACCCCCGCCCGCTTCTTCATTCCACCCGACAGCTCGATGGGATAACGCTCCTCCACACCCTCCAGGTCCACGAGCTCGAGCGATTCCCGCACCCGCTCGCGAATGTCGGCGTCGGACATGTCGGGAATGCGGCGCAGGCCCATGGCCACGTTTTCGCCGATGGTCATGGAGTCGAACAGCGCCGCGAACTGGAAGACGTAGCCCACCTTGCGGCGCAGCTCGTAGAGCGCGTCGGTGGCGAGCCCGCCGACCTCCTCGTCGTCCACCCACACCTCTCCCGCATCGGGCTGCACCAAACGGATGATGGACTTGAGCGTCGTGGACTTGCCCGAGCCCGACGAGCCGATGACGGACACGACCTCACCCTCCTCCACCTCGAGGTCGAACCCGTCCAGGACGACCTGGCCGTCGAAGGCCTTCTCGAGGCCGCGGATGCGGATGCTCACAGGAGTGCCGCCGCCCAGAAGGCGTCCAGCACCAGGATCACCATGCTCGACACCACCACCGCGCGCGTGGTGGCACGACCCACACCCTGGGCACCGCCGGTGCAGGTGAAGCCGAAGAAGGCCCCCAGACCCGTGACGGTGAGGCCGAAGCTGGCAGCCTTGATGAGGGCGAACTCCACGTCGAACGGGCGGAAGAAGAGGCGCAGTCCCCGCACGAACTCGGGTGTCGACAGATCCAGGAGCGACAGCGAGGTGGCCCATCCCGCCACGATGCCCATGGCCATGGCCAGCGCCACCACCACCGGGAACATGACCAGACCCGCCAGGACCCGCGGCACCACCAGGTACGCCACGGGATCGTAGGCCAGCGACTCCAGGGCATCGATCTGCTCGGTGACACGCATGGTACCGAGCTCGGCGGCGATGTTGGCCCCGACCCTGCCCGACAGGGACAGCCCGGTCAGGACCGGGCCCAGCTCCAGAAGGATGGTCTTGCCCACGAGGGCGCCCACGAAGTACAGCGGCACGGTGCCGGTGAAGGTGTAGGAGGCCTGGATGGCCAGCACGATGCCCGTGAAGGTGGCGATGAAGAGCGCGATGGGCACAGAGGCGACCCCGACGGTGGCCATCTGGGGCACGAACAGAGGGAGCCAGATGTCCAGCTTGCGAAGTGCTCGCGCCGCACCCAGGGCCAGATAGCCGCCACGCCCCACCGAGCCCACCACGCCCAGGGCGAGGCGTCCGACGTATCCGGCCGATCCGAGGAGCACGCGCTTCATGGCCGCACCTATCAGGTCGTCGAGGGATGGGGCCGAGACTCCCCGGGCCCCGGGGTGGAGGGGTCGTGCGAGGCTACACCGGCGCCCACCGGCGGATCCGTCCAGAATGCCACCGGGAGCGCGGGGTGCTCGAGCGCCGGGTCAGCGGTGGTGGACGGGCAACGCCCCCTCCACCGTGAACTCCACCTCCTCCTCTCCACCCTCCGGAGACGGCACCCGGCACGCCAGTCGGAACCGGGTGGTGCTGGACCCTGGATCGATGACCGCGACTTCCACGTCCAATCCCTGCTCGACCGACACGATGCGGGTGCGGACGCGATCTCCCGGCTCGGCTTCGCGGCGGTCCAGGGGATTCTTGAACAGGGTCTTGGTGCTCTGCCGCCCCGATTCCAGGGTGCGTGTCACCTTCACGAACCGGAGCCAGTCCGGCTGATAGCTAATGTCGTACTGGTGTCCGCGTTGATCGACGCCGGACCCGTCGCGGTTGTGCCGCGCCATCACGACCTCCACGTGGCGGGCCAATTTACGCAAAATTCACCTTGAACAAATGTCTTTCCATCGCTCGGGAAATGTCAAGTTTCCTGATGTGGCACAACTGAGAATGTGTCTACATCACGGGGGATTTCCACCGATGCCGGGTCGCGAAAAGCCGCAGAGTCAGAGAGCCAGCGGCACCGGGACAAAGGTGAGAAAAAAGACGATGATCGCCGCCCAGCCGATCCTCCGTCGCCACCGTCCCGGGGCAGGCGGATCCTGCAGGACCGGCGGATGCTTCATCCTTCCCCGGTTCACACCCCACGCCAACAGCGCCCACACCCACCAGCCCCACCAGAGCCATCCCAGCGCCAGGAGCGCCAACAGGACCGGGACACCGACACGTCCCTGACGCTCACCGAACAGGGCATAGGCGACGTGGCCTCCGTCGAGTTGACCCAACGGAAGCATGTTGAGCGCGGTGACGAAGAATCCCAACCACCCGGCCAGCGCAACCGGATGCAGCAGGAGGGGCGCGTGCGGGGAGCCCGGCGCCAGCAGGTCGGCCATGACGCGGGTGAGGGGCCCGGTGCCCAGCCATACGGGCTCTCCGGCGAAACGCACCAGGAACGGCGTCCACGGGTTCCCCCACCCCGGGCCGGGCAGCGAATGCCGGAGGCCCCAGGCGAAGAGCGGAACCGAGAGCACGAAGCTGGCCACCGGCCCCGCCACGCCCACGTCGAGAAGCACGTCCCTTCGCACCATGGGGCCGCGGATCCGGATGAAGGCCCCCAGCGTTCCGATCAGGGACAGATAGGGCGGAACCGGGAGGAAGTACGGCGGCGAGACCGGCACCCCGTGCCGTCGCGCCACCAGGTAGTGACCCATCTCGTGCGCCAGGAGGACGGCCAGGAACGGGAGGGCGAAGGGGGCGCCGCGCAGCAGGAGCTCCGCATGAAATCCCCTGGGCACGGGCAGGGCCACCGGGCCGACGTAGAGGGGCCGCGCATCGAAGGGATCGACCCCGGCCATGAGCGCTCCGGCGGCCAGGCAGGTGACCAGGGTGGCCGCGAAGAGGAGCACGTGGAGCCACCACCGCGTCGGAGCACCGCCGGCCTCACGCAGGAGGACCAGGTCCAGCCCGTCCTCGTCTTCGTGGAGCCAGGAGGATCCCGGCCACTGATCCAGCGCGGACCGAACCTCGGGGGAGTCGGCGCGCAGGCCCTCGTGCAGACGCGCACGCACGAGCAGAGCGCCGCGGGCCGTGCCTGTCCGCACGTCACGCGCCAACGCCATCCAGGCGTCGGGATTATTCTTGACCCTCTCCGGAGTGGGGGTTATGATCGAGCCGTTCCCTCAGGATTGTCGCGTCGTTTCGCGTTTCTTCCAAGATCCCGCCCGGGATTCGGCAACACCATACGTCGGTCCCGCCCGACGTGACGCCCGGTCCTCGCACGGACCGCTTCCCTCCTCTCCCGGCAACTCCCCGGCCCCGCAGGAGTTCTCACGTGGACATCGCGGAACTCAAGGCCAAGACCGTGGGCCAGCTGCACGAGATGGCGGAGCAGCTCAACATCCCGAACTACACGGGCCTCCGCAAGCAAGACCTCACCTTCAAGATCGAACAGAGCCTGCTCGAAGGTGACGTGGCGTTGCGGGCCGAGGGCGTGCTGGAGATCCTGCCCGAAGGATACGGCTTTCTTCGCTCCCAGGCCTGGAACTACCTCTACGGGCCCGACGACATCTACGTCAGTCCTTCGCAGATCAAGCGCTTCGACCTGCGCACCGGCGACACCATCGTGGGTCACGTGCGACCCCCGAAGGACGGCGAGCGGTACCTGGCCCTCCTGCGGGTCCAGACCATCAACCAGGTTCCCCCGGACCAGGCTCCGGTCCGGCAGGCCTTCGAGCAGCTCCGCCCTCGCTATCCGGACGAGCGGCTCCGGCTCGAGACCGAAGACGATCCCGATCTGTCCATGCGCGTCATGGACCTGATCGCGCCCATCGGGAAGGGGCAACGAGGGCTCATCGTCTCTCCTCCCAAGGCGGGCAAAACCGTACTCCTGCAGAAGATGGCCAACGCCGTCGTGGCCAATCACCCCGAAGTGCACCTGATCGTGCTCCTCATCGACGAGCGACCCGAAGAGGTCACGGACATGCAGCAGCACGTGGCCGCCGAGGTGATCTCGTCGACCTTCGACGAGCCGGCCGAGCGCCATACGCAGGTCGCGGAGATGGTGCTGGAAAAGGCCAAGCGCCTGGTGGAATACGGGCGCGACGTGGTCATCCTGCTGGACTCCATCACGCGCCTGGCGCGGGCCTACAACACGGTGGCGCCGCACTCCGGAAAGATCCTCTCCGGGGGAGTCGACGCCAACGCCCTCGAGAAACCCAAGAAGTTCTTCGGCGCGGCCCGCAAGATCGACGGCGGCGGGTCCCTCACCATCGTGGCCACGGCGCTCATCGACACCGGGAGCCGCATGGACGAGGTGATCTTCGAGGAGTTCAAGGGCACCGGCAACATGGAGCTGGTGCTGGACCGACAGATTGCCGACCGGCGGATCTTCCCGGCCATCGACCTGAACAAGTCGGGCACCCGCAAGGAGGAGCTCCTCCTCACCGAGACCGAGCTGAACCGCGTCTATCTGCTGCGGAACTTCCTCGGTGACATGCCTCCGACCGAGGCGATCGAGTTCCTGCTGGCGCGCATGGAGCGCACGCGCACGAACCGGGAGTTCATGGACGCCATGGCCCAGGGCGCGTGACCGCTCAGCGACGCCCGGGCTACTCGTCCAGCACGGCCTGGTAGCGAGGGTTCACCACCAGTCGGCCCTCCTGGAAGACCTTGCGGTCCCACGGGAAGATGACCGTCTCGTCGGTCTCCAAAGCGTAGTAGTCGGGCCGATAGCCACCGGGGCGTACGAAGCTCGTGGCCGTCCGCACCTCCGCGGGGCCCACGTCGCGCACCGCGGCCAGCGCCAACCGCAACGTGTCGCCGGACGTGGTCACCTCGTCCACCAGCAGGACACGCTTCCCCTCGAGCCTGGCCGGCGCGGCCGACAGCACCTCGGGTCTCTCCCGCACCCTGCCCACGCCCTCCTTCCGGCTCACCAGGATCGAATGGAACTCCTGGCGGAGGATGGACGCCACGACCGCGCCCGGAATGACGCCCGTACGCGCGATGCCCACCACGATCTCGGGGTCGTAGTCACGCGCCACGCGGAGCGCCAGCGCCCGGCTGAGCTCCCCGAACATCTCCCACGAGACCTCCAGGAACCGCTGCTGTGCGCGAAGACCGGGGTCGGAGTTGGTGAAGGGTTCGAGCATGGTCGCCTCCGGCAGGGGGGGACGGTGGAGGGACCGCGGAACGTACGTGGCCCCGGGGGTGGCGGACAACTCCCGGTTGACCGACGTGGTCGCGATCCTCATCGTCAGGCGATGATCTTCCCTCATGCGTACGGTCGAGGATGACCGCCGTGTCCGATTCGCCCCAGAGCGGCGCCGACGCACTCCTTGAGAAAGCGCTGGAAGAGACGGGCGCCCGGGATCCTCGCGAGTTCTACCGCGCCCGGCTCAAGGAGCTCAGGGAGCAGAGTCGCGAAGCCTACGAGCGCGCCGTGACGCACTACCGGGACCGCCTCCTGCCCGCCATCGTCGAGGAAGGAGCCGATCCGCTGGCGGCCTGGACCGAGTACGGCCGGGTCCTGGCCGAGCTCGTCGCTCCGGGACGCACGCTCACGGTCGATCCCACCGGCAGGGCCTCGGCCTACGAGGCGCCGTCTCGCCGGGACCACCTGATCCTGCACCTGCCCGACAGTCGTCGCATGCGCGCCATCCTGGTGGGGCTGCCCCCGGAGCTGAGCGCGGCTCAGCGGGCGACCTTCGACTGGTTGGTCCAGGGCCGCAACACGCTGCGAGACGCCTCCTGACGCGCCGGGGCCGGGCGGGCCGCGAAGCCTACCAGCCTGCGAAGCCCACCTGAACCCTGAAGCCTGCCCGATTTTCGCGTGCGTCCACCGCCAGCTCCGGGTGCGAGATCAGGACCGGAACGTCCACGCGCAGCCGGAACGGCGAGCCGGGACGCGCCAACTCCAGGCCCACTCCCGCGGACCACAGGAGGGTCCTGGCCGGCAGCCGGTCCTCTACGCTGTCGTCGGTGCCCGGCGCCAATGGCAGGAGCAGCGGTAGGCCGGGCTGAGCCCCGGTACCGATCCCTCCGAACGCCAGGGGCCTGAGCCGGAGTCCCCGGGGACCGCCCAGGGCGAGCCCGGGCGCGGCCACCTCCAGGTCGGCCGACACGAGCCAGGCCAGTGAGACCGTGGGATCGAACCCTCGCAGGACACCACCACCGGCGACCCAGCCCCGGTCGTCCAGCGCCGAGCCGGCGGACCGGATCCACGGATTCCCCACGGTACTCCAGGGATCCGCCGACGACAGGAAGAAGCGGCGCTCCGCCGGTACCCGGTCACCGTTCCAGCGCGTGTCGGCCTCGGCTTGGTCGGCCCCCACGGCACCACCCGCGAACAGGTGGGACCTCAGGGTCCACCCGGCACCCAGCGGCCGGTCACCGTCGGCTCGCACGGTGCCCCGCAGCCAACGGTGGTCGCCGGTGTCGAAGCCACCCGCGCCGGTGGCGTCCAGGTTCCACGCCAGGCCCAGGAGGTCCGCCCGCAGGCGCCCCCCGAACCCCATCTCGCCGGAGACCTTTCGCGCCGGGGTCCAGCGGCCCGGCACCAGATAGGCCGGGTCGTCGACGCCGGCCACCGTCGCGAAGATCCGCACGGCCCGGTCCGAGCCGGACAGCGGATGCGCCCGCAGATCCTTCTCCGCCGAGGCCGACAGGAGATAGCGACCCTCGCCGGCGAAAGCCTCGAACCCGAGGCCTGGACGGGGTCGGTCCCCGAGAACGGGGCCCTGCGACCGCAGGTACAGGCTGCCGGCGTCCCACCCGCGGCCCGTGTCACCGCGATCCCCGAGGGGGATGGCCGGGAGCCCCAGGCGCACCACGCTCGTGCTGAGTCCCAGCAACGACTGCCGCATCTGGACACCCGCCACCCATCCCCCGGCATCGTTGACCCATGCCAGCGGGAAGATCCCCACCGGAACCCGGTCCAGGCGGAGCGGCAACGGCCGGGTCGGATCGTCGAGCTGGAAGTCGTAGGCCGGGAGGCTCACGCCCCGCCCCCAGGCGTCGTTGGAGGGATTCCAGTCCAGGATGGTGCCCCGGGGATCCAGGCGGATGACGTCGGGCTCGAAGGTGGTCCGCAGCACGCTCCGGCTCGCCAGCGCGTTGCCGTCCAGGACCGTGTCCAGGACCTCGCCGCCGCGGCCCGAGACGCGCACGGGCACCGGCATGCGCACATCGCCCAGGCGCCGCAGGCGCAGGCGCGTGACCCACTCTTCGGGCGCCCCGTCCACATGGACGTCGTCCAACGCGTAGTCCACCACCCCCACCGCGTGGAGCCACTGGCCGAAGAACCAGTCCAGGTCGCGGCCCGACACCTCCTCGGCGACCTCCTGGAAGGCCTGGGAATCCACGTGTCTGAACTGGTAGCGCTGGTACCAGGTCCGGAGGATGCGGACCATGGTGTCGTCGCCCACGAGCTCCCGGAGCATCCACAGGATCACGGAGCCCTTGGTGTAGATCATGGCGTTGTAGACGCCGTGCTCGGCGTAGTCCTCGGCACGCAGGACCACCGGCTCCGACACGCCGGTGACATCGTTCAGGATCGTCGAGGCCCGACTCCCGACCCACTGGCCCGGCCCACCCCCCGCCCGCTCATTGAACCACGCGGTCTGGAACGAGGTCATGCCCTCGTCCAGCCATCCCTCGTACCACTCGTTGTTGGCGAGGATGCCGAAGGCGTAGATGTGCCCCACCTCGTGCAGGATCAGCCCCTGCGACGCGGAGCCGTTCATGACCATCATGGGAAACTCGGTTCCACCGCCCTCCAGACGATGCAGGTTCGTCACCTGCGGATAGGGATAGGGGCCGAAGATGGAATCCAGCCACTGGAGCGCCACCGCCGTGCGGCGCACCGCCTGTCCCCCTCCCCACTGCCCCTCGTCGCCGGGCCGGTAGAGCACACGGATGACGGCGCCGTCGAACGCTCCTTGTTCGTAGATGTAGTCGGGGCTGGTGGACCACGCGAAATGATGCACGTTCTCGGCGTACCACCGGACCCGCTTGCGGCCCGCGGCGGGCTCCGGTCCCAGGAGGTCCAACGCCTCGGCGGGGCGGAGCCGGCGCGCGGGGTAGGTGCCACACACGCGCTCGCCCCCCCGCTCCACGCAGGGCGGCCCGTCCTGGGTGCCGTACCACGCCCGCTGGTAGTCGATGGGGCCCGTGCCGGGCACGGCGGCCCGGGCCCACCCGGGCTCGCCCTCGACGGGGACGCCGGTGGCGCCCATGACCTGGTCCTCGGCCAGGTCCAGCGTCACGTCGAAGGTCGCGAACTCGCTGTAGAACTCGCCGGAGCGCACCAGCGGATGGGGCCGCCACCCCTCGTCGTCGTAGACCGCCACCCGGGGATACCACTGGGCGAAGTCGAAATGCCGTCCGCGCCGCCCCTGGCGACGAGGTACCGTGGACGGCCGGGAATCCCAACGCACGTCGATGGTGAGGGAGCGGCCGGGCTCCAGGGGTTGCGGCAGATCCATGGCCACCACGGTGGAGTCCGGCGCGTTGGGGTAGCGCAGGCGCACCGGCCGTTCGTCCACGGTCAACTCGCGGATGCGCTCGAAGCCCTGGTCCTCGGAAGACAGGTCCTGGAAGGTGCGGATCCCGAACTCCAGGTCACGACGAGCCCACGCCGAGTTGGGGCGAAAGGCGTTCAGGTACAGGTGCAGATAGAAGGTGGTGAGGGTGTCGGGAGAGTCGTTCCTGTAGCGGATGCGTCCACGACCCTCCAACACGCCCGGCTCCTCGTCCAACCGGGCCTCGATGCGGTACTCCACCCCCTGCTGCCAGGCCCGCGGGGCCTCCTGCGGCGGCGACACCACCGTTGCCGCCAGGGCGGCCCAAATGCTAACCACGCCCATGTGGGATTCTCCGTGCTGTCATGCGTCGAGCCGGCGCATCGCCGGATCACTTCTCGAGGCTGTTTCGCACCTTCGCGGTCAACTCCGCCGAAGTAAAGGGCTTGCGGAGCACGTCCGCGTCCGGCGATCCGAGGCCCCCGCGGCCCTCGTCGTAGTAGCCGGTCATGAAGAGCACCGCCCCCTGCGGGTGGGCCTCGCGGAAGGCCCGGGCCACGCTTCTGCCGTCGCGGCCCGGGAGCACCACGTCCGTGAGGAGCAGGTCCACGGGACCGGCGTGCTCATCCATCCACGCCAGGGCCTCGCCGGCGTCCGCCGCGGTGGCGACCCGGAACCCCGCGTTCTCGAGCACGCGACGGAAGAGGGCTCGGAGCGCCGGCTCGTCCTCCACGAGCAGGATGGTCTGGCCCGATGCCTCGCCTGCCCGATCCTGAGCTGCCACGTCGGCCTCGGGCCCGCCAGCCTCGGCGCCCGGGGCGTCCCGGGCCGCCTGTGGCAGGAAGAGCCGGAAGGTCGTGCCCACACCCCCCTCGCTCTCCACCGCGATGTGCCCTCCGGCCTGCTGCACCACCCCGTAGACGGTGGACAGCCCGAGGCCGCTACCTCGCCCCACGTCTTTGGTGGTGAAGAACGGGTCGAAGATGGACGCCATGTGGGTCTCGGAGATCCCCGTCCCTTCGTCCTGGACGGTCAAGACGATCCAGCGACCGGCGGGCACCGGTGTCCCGGCCACGAGCTCGGTCCGGTCCAGCCGTGTACGGCGCGTGGCGATCCGGACCCGGCCTCCGTCGGGCATGGCGTCCCGGGCATTCACCGCCAGGTTCACCAGCGCCTGCTCCAACTGGGCCTTCTCAACGCGCGTGAACGCGCCGGCAGCCCCCAGGGCCAGCTCCAAGCGCACCCTGGGCGGCAGGAGCCGACCCATCATGGTGGACACGTCCCTGATCACGGCGTCCACCTCGACGCGCTCCGGTGTCAGCGTCTGCCGCCGCGCGAACGAGAGGAGCCGCCGGGTGAGGTCGCGACCACGTCGGTGGGCGCGCACGATCTCCTCTGCCGCCTCGCGCGTCTCGCCCGGAAGGGCCGGATCCTGCACGATGCCCTCGGCGTAGCCTCCCACCACGGTGAGCAGGTTGTTGAAGTCGTGGGCCACACCCCCGGCCAGACGGCCGATGGCTTCGAGTCGCTGGGCGCGTCGCAACTCCTCCTCGAGCTGCAGCACCTCGGTTCGGTCCCTCGACACGGCCAACAGGCACGCCTCGCCCTCCACCTGGATTGCCTCGGCCGACACCAGAAATCTCCGTGTCCTCCCGTCCCGCATGCGGAAGTCGCAGGGACGGTCGCGCACCCTCCCCTCCCGAGCCAGCTCGGCCACCAGGGCCTCCCGTTGCTCGGGCAGGGCCCAGATGCCGAGTGCGGCGGTGCTCCGGCCGACGACTTCTCCCCGGGTCCACCCGGTGACCTCCTCGAAGCCGCGGTTGACCTCCAGGAGCGCGCCGTCCGACGCTCGCGTGATGCTCACCGCATCGGGAAACGCCCGGAAAGCGGCCTGTAGCCGCACGCGCACCGCCGCGCTGTCACGTTCCACACGGACCCGGGCCAGCAGACCCGCCAGAAGGCCACCGGCCAGCCCGTACCAGCTCTCTTCCACGGCGGCATCGGACCCTTCCAGGGAAACTCCCCTGAACCCCAGGACCCCGGCCAGCCCCCCCGCGATCCGACAGGGCACCAGCAGGTCACGGGTGTCGCCGTCGCCGGCTCGTTCAAGGGGATTCCCCTCCTGGAGGGGACGAGGCACGCGGTACGCCAGGTCCCCGACGACGTCGTCCGCCTCTGCCGGGGTGAGGTCGTCGCCGCCACGCCACGCCGCCCACACGCGGGGCCCCCCTGCACCCACCTCGACCAGGAAAGCGGAGCGCGCGCCCACGAAGCCGGCCATGCGCGCCAGTGCCACCTGAGACGCGGCGTCGGCGGAGGCGGCATCGATGCCTACCAGCCGCGTGCTGACGTCCTGGAGGAGCTCCTCTCCCTCCAGCCGGCGGCGCAGGCGCTGATCGGTCTCCTCCAGCACCTGCGTGGCCTGGCGGGCCCGGGCCGCCTCCTGCTCCAGGAACCACGCCACCACGGCCACCACGACCAGGAAGAGCGTGCCCGCCGACACGAAGGGAAGGCCGACGAGCCAGGCTCCGTCGCCACGGACGAGTCCCAGGACGACCAGTTCCACGGCCCACAGACCCAGGGCGCCGGCCAGGAGCGAGCGGGCACGGCCCGCGCCCACCGTGCGCTCCCGCATCACCGCCCACGCCGCCACGATGCCGGCGGCCGCGGCCATGAGCTCGGAGAGGCGAACCCGGATCAGCGCTCGCTCCGGGCCGGACAAGGGGACGGAGGCCAACGCGGCGGCCACCCCGGCCACCGCGATGATCGTCACCGTCGCGATCACGCTGCGCGCTTTCGGGGTGCGGCCGCCCAGCATGACGCTCGCCCCGAAGGAGACCAGGGCCAGGAACGAGGCGTGACCCGCCAGATTGACGGCGCTCGAGACGATCCTGAGCGGCGACGTGGCGGGCAGCCCGGTGAGGAGCGCGTACAGTCCGGCGCCCGATGCGGCCAGGCCGAGGCCCAGGGCCGTCCAGCCCCATCCCCACAGGCGCAGAACCACGCGCCGATGGACGGCCCCGTAGAGGAGGCTGGCAGCGAGGACGGACGCCATGAGCGCCTCGAGCCCGTACGCCAGTACGACGGCGAAGCGGAAATCGACGCTCATGTCAACCTCTGGGGAGCCGGCTCCCCGGAAAGGGGCTCAGTCCTCCACCAGGTAGGCGACGCCCCACGCGCCGACCCCCAGGTGGGTCGCGATCACCGGGGTGGCCGGTGCCGTGAGGGTCTCGGCAGGCCCGAAACGGTCGGCGAGCGCGCTCGTGACCGGGCGCAGGATCTCGGGACACCCCACATGGACCACCCCGAACCGTACCCGGGCATCACGGGGGATCCGTTGTGCGAGCGCGTCCAGTAATACGTCCCGGACTCGCCGCCTCCCGATCGCCCTCCCCACAGGAACCACCGAGCCCTGCGGGGTCAAGCCCAGGATCGGCTTGACGTTGAGCACGGAGCCCAGCAGGGCGCGGCCACGGCCTACCCTTCCCGAAGCCAGCAGCCGGTCGAAGGTGTCCACGGTGAAGAGGATGCCGGAACGGGAGCGGATCCGCTCCAGCGACCGCACGATCTCGGCCGGCGGCGTGGCCAGCTCCGCGAGCTCGGCGGCCCGCAGCACGAGGAGGCCCTGCAGGAGTGACGCACCCAGCGAGTCCATCAACTGTACGGGCACGCCGTGGAAGCGCCGCGCCGCCGCCGCACCCGAGGCGAACGTTCCCGACAGGGACGAGCCGAGCAGCACTCCCACGATGGCCTCGCCGTCCTCGGCAGCCCGGGAGAAGGTCTCCAGGAAGTCCGCGGGAGCGGGCTGCGAGGTCGTGGGGAGGTCCTCGGCTCCGGTCGCGAGACGGGCGTGGAACTCGTCGGCGCTGAGGTCGACGCCGTCCCGATAGGTGCGGTCGCCCGAGATGAGAAGGAGGGGTGTGACGTGGATCCCGTGCGCCCGCACCACCTCTTCGGGCAGGTCGGCGGCCGAGTCCGTCACCACCGTCACGGGCCGACGCGCCAGGCGCACGTGCGCTCCAGGGGCCGAGGCGCGCTCCACGGCCCGGTGCTGTGCCCGCATGTCCTCGGCCTTGTGGGTGGCGAGTGTGCCCAGGCGTTGCAGATAGGCGAACACCTGGTCGGGCTCGTCCGTGTGGACGTGGACCTTGAGCACCTCGCCCGCCCGGATGACGATGAGCGAATCCCCCATGCCCCGCAGATGACGCTTCACCACCGACTGCTCCGGCAGGGCGTGCCCGCGCACCAGCGCCTCGGTACAGTAGCGGAAGCGCTCGGCCTGCTCCGGATAGTCCACGTCCGCCGCCGCCATGGACGCCCCGTCCGCATCGTCGACGGCCACCAGCGGATCCCCGTGAATGAAGAGCAGGACCCCCTCGAGCAGCGACACGAAGCCCTTGGCGCCGGCATCCACCACACCGGCCTTCTTCAGCACCGGCAGGAGCTCCGGCGTGCGGGCCAGGGAGGCGCGGGCCCGCTCCACCACGTGCTGCATCAACGGGACGAAATCCCCGACGCTCGACGAGGACGCGGCGCTGGCGGCATCGCGCATCACGGTGAGGATCGTGCCCTCGACGGGCCGTTCCAGCGCTTCGTGGAGGTGCTCCACGCCGGCCTCGAGGGCCGCGCTGAACTCGGCCGCGGACACCCGGGCCTGATCCGGAAGGGAGCGGGCGAAGCCCAGCATGAAGTGGGAGAGCATCATGCCGCAGTTGCCCCGCGCGCCCAGCACGGCCGCCTGGGCAGCCTCCCGGGCCACGGCCGACACGGTGCGATCCCGATTGCGCCTGAGGTGGTCGGCGACGGCGCGCAGCGTCAGCGCGAGGTTGGTGCCGGTGTCCCCGTCGGGCACCGGGAAGACGTTGATGCGGTTCAGCTCGCCACGGTGCCGTTGCGTATATTCGCAGGCGGCGACCAACGAGCGGCGCAGGCGAGGACCGTCGACGTAGGCGATCTGCATGGAAAGCGAGTATCGGGTGTCACACGGCGAGCCGCCACCCCTTTCCAGGAGCGCGGCCCCCATGCTGTCTCCCGGTTACCGTCGGCCCGGATTCCAGGTCTCCACAGACGCGTGTGAAGACAAGCCCGTCCCGGTTCGTAGCTGAAGCGATATCATTCCCCGCGACCTTCTTGAGCGAGATCTCGACATGACGAACGGCAAGCGGTGGAGCTGCCTGGCACTGACCTCCTTCTTCCTGGTGGCGTGCGGCGAAGGAGGCACGGGCTGGGCCGGCACCATGACGGATTCGGCGGGCGTCACCCTCGTCGCCAATCCCCCCGAGGGCCTGTGGGCGCCGGGCGAGGAGTGGACCGTCACCGAGGAGTACCGCGTGGGGGGCATGGACGCCCCTACCGAGAGCCAGTTCGGCCAGGTGACCGGAATCGACGTGGACCAGCAGGGCGACGTCTACGTGCTCGACGCCCAGGCCAGCGAGGTGAAGGTGTTCGACCCCGACGGCGGCCTCCTGCGCACCATGGGCCGGCAGGGCAGCGGCCCCGGGGAGATGGCGCGGCAGGTGGTCGGGCTGTTCGTCACGGGTAACGAGATCCGGGTGCCCGACATCCTCAACTCGCGTGTCGCCCGCTTCACGCTGGACGGCGAGCCACTGGCACCGACGCCGCTGGACATCGCCAAGGGGGTCCCGATCCGTTGGGACGAGCTGCAGGGAGGCCGTATCGTGGCCCAGTTCCGCTCCATCTCGGGACTCACCACCGACGAGGCGCCTACCGGTGATCCCATCGTTTCCGTGGGCGAGGACACCCCCGACACCCTCGCCGTGCTGCCTCCCGGCGAGAGCGTACGCCTCTCTCAGGGCGGCGCGCAGTTCCGCTTCTTCGAGTCGGAGCCGGTATGGGACGCCGGGGACGACGGCATGCTGATCACCGCCCGGAACTCCGCCTATCGCATCGAGGTCCGCGACGCCTCGGGCACCCTGGTGCGGATCATCGAGAAGGCCCACGAGCCCAAGCCCGTGACCGACGGGGACAAGCAGCGTATGCTGGACGCCATCCGCAAGGCCATGGCGGATCAGGGCCTGCCCGCGGCCGCCGTGCAGCAGGTGCTCCAGGGCGCCGAGTTCGCCGACCAGTATCCCGCCATGGCCCAGATCGTGGTGGGCCCGGAGAGCACGATATGGGTGGAGCGGCTGCACACCGCCCAGGAGCTCGCCGACGCCGGCAACTTCGACCTCCAGGACATCGGATCCCGGGAGTGGGAGGTCTTCGACGCCGAGGGCCGCTACCTGGGCGTGGTGACGCTTCCGCCGAAGTTCATGCCCCTGCGGGTGGACGGGGACGCGTTCTGGGGCATCCAGCGCGACGAGCTCGACGTGCAGTCCGTGGTGCGGTACCGGATCGTGCAGCCCGACGCCGGGTGACATCCGAAGCCGACTGAAACACGAACGTCCCCCATCTCGTCCAGAGACGGGTGGGGGATGTTTTCGTGGCCATTTGTTCTGTTTTGTAGAAGATTTACCATCGAGATCACGTCGAGGAGTGCACGATGGCGAAGGGTGACTACCTGGGAGAGTTCGAGCAGGTCGTCCTGCTGGCGGTGGCCCGTCTCGAGGAGGGCTACGGCGTGACGATCCGGCAGGAGATCGAGGCACGCACCGGGCGCGAGGCGACCGTCGGTGCGGTCTACGCCACCCTGGACCGCCTCGAGGACAAGGGCCTGCTGCGCTCCTGGGAGGGCGAGCCCACGGGCCGACGAGGCGGGCGCGCGCGGCGTCACTTCGAGCTCACCGCGCCGGGCCGTGAAGCGCTCACCCAGTCTCGCGAGATGATCGAGGCACTGTGGGACGGCGTCGACCTGAGGCCAGGCGAAGCATGAGCCGCCGCACCCCAGGGATCCCGGCGCTCGCACGCTGGATCGTCGCCCGCACCGCCCCGCGACACCGGCGTGAGTCCATGCTCGGCGACCTGGAGGAAGAGTTCACCCAACGGGCCGAGCGCGCCGGCACGGCATCCGCCCGGCGCTGGTACTGGCGCCAGGCCCTCGGCTCGGTGAAGCCCAATCTGACCAGGCGGACCACGAGCGCCGCCCACATATGGGGAGGAGATGGCATGGACGGGTTCCTGAAGGACGTACGTTACGCGCTTCGGGCCGTGGTGCGCCGACCGCTGTTCGCCGCAGTCGTGGCCCTCACGCTGGCGCTGGGCATCGGAGCGAACACGGTGATCTTCTCGGCGGTCAACGGGATGATCCTGCATCCGTTCCCCTTCCCCGAGCCCGACCGCATCGTCGGCGTCGGCACCGCCTACCCGCACAACGGACAGGAGTTGAGCTTCTTCGAGAACGCCTCTCCCGCCGAGTGGGAGGACGTGCGCGATCAGGCCGGGACCCTCGAAGACGTCATCGCCTTCGATCTCGGTAACCGCCAGATCATGGGTGACGGACCGCCCCAGAACGTGTTCTCGGCGTTCTGGTGGGGCGACGCCCTGCGCACGCTGCGGATGAGCGCCTTCCTGGGCCGTGGCTTCACCGACGAGGAGATCCGCACCGGCGCCAGGTCGGCGGTGCTGAGCCACCGCATCTGGCGGGAGCGCTTCGGCGGCGACAGCACGCTCGTCGGCTCTACACTCAGCGTGAACGGAGAGCCCCACACGGTGGTCGGCATCGCGCCCCCGGGCGTCCTCTTCTACGGCGCCGACCTGTGGACCATCATGTCGGTGCCCCCGTCCGAGTATCCGAGGGGTCGGCGACAATTCGAGATCCTGGGCCGCATTCGCGAGGGCGCCACCCTCGCCGGGGTCAATGCCGAGCTCCAGGGGATCGCCTCCCAGGTGGAGGGTGCCTGGGTGGCCGACAATCCGGAGTACCGGGACTGGCGCCTGGAAGCCCGCACCTGGACCGACATCAACGTGGCCACGATGAAGCCCGCGGGACTGATCCTCATGGGGGCCGTGGGATTCCTCCTCCTCCTGGTGTGCACCAATGTCGCCAACATGCTCCTGGCCCGGGCTCAGACCCGGCGCCGGGAGATGGCCGTGCGCACGGCGTTGGGCGCGGGCCGCACCCGCATCCTGCGCCAGCTCCTCACGGAGAGCGTCCTGCTCTCCCTGGGCGGGGGAATCCTTGGGCTCGGGCTCGCGGTGGCCGGTACCCGCGGCCTCCAGGCCTTCATCGGTGGCCTCGGGCTGCCGGTGCCGGGCGACATCCGGATCGACCGCACGGTCCTGGCCTTCACCGCTTTGGTGAGCGTGGCGGCCGGAGTCCTCTTCGGCCTGGCTCCGGCGATCCAGTCGCTGCGTGGTCGCGCCGGCACCACGCTTCGCGCCGAGGGCGGCGGCGCC
Organism: uncultured Gemmatimonadales bacterium; assembly: GCA_963809895.1. Classification (GTDB taxonomy): domain Bacteria; phylum Gemmatimonadota; class Gemmatimonadetes; order Longimicrobiales; family Gaopeijiaceae; genus Gaopeijia. The sequence continues at coordinate 2,333,754 of CAWELD010000003.1, forward strand.
ACCGGCTCCCGCTCCCGGCAGGCGCTACAACGCGTCTTCGTGGCCGTGGAAGTGGCGCTGGCCCTGGTGCTCCTGGCCGGCGGCGGACTGCTGGTCAACACCCTGCTCCGTCTCAACCGCGTGGATCCGGGCTTCGACGCCGACCACGTGCTGACCATGCGTCTGACGGTGCCCCCCCAGAAGTACTCACCCGAGGAGATCCAGGCGTTCTTCCAGGACCTGAGCCAGCGGGTCGAGGGACTCCCCGGCGTGCGGGCCGCCGCGGCAGGACTCCAGTATCCCGGCGTGGCCTTCTCGCGCCGGAACTTCAGCGTGGAGGGCGCTCCGCCCCGCCCCGACGGCAGCTCACCGCGAGCGCTGGCGACCATCGTGACCCACGGCTACTTCGATGCACTCGGGATTCCCGTCGTGCGGGGCCGTGGCTTCAACGCCGGCGACGGTCCCGGCGGCCTGCCGGTGGCCGTGGTGAACGAGAGCGCCGCCCGCTTGCTCTTTCCGGGCCGGGATCCCCTGGGCCAGCGGCTCAGGCTCGGCGAAGCCGATGCCCAGGGCCCCTGGTTCGAGGTGGTGGGCGTGGCCGCGGACGTGCGCAACCGGGGTCTGGACCAACCCCCCGAGCCGGAGGTGTACGCGGCGCAGGAGCAGATCGGCCAGGGGACCAACCAGCTCTTCCTTCTGGTGCGGACGACGCAGGACCCGCGGGCTCTGCTCCCGGCCGTGCGTCGGACCGTTCAGGAGCTGGACGCCGACCAGCCCATCTACGCCATCGCCACGGCCCGCGAGCGCTTTGCCGCCTCCAACGCGTCTCGACGGGCCACCGCCGCCTTCCTCGCCATCTTCGCAGCCATCGCCCTGGTGCTGGCGGCGGTGGGCATCTACGCGGTGGTGAGCTACGCGGTCTCCGAACGGACCCGGGAGATCGGCCTGCGTATGGCGCTGGGAGCCGAGTCCGGAAGGGTGCGACGTCTGGTCGTGGGCCAGGCGCTTCTTCCGGTGGCCGCCGGCACGGTAGCCGGCCTGGCCTTGGCGGCCCTGGCAGGTCGCGGCATGAGCCAGATCCTCTTCCAGGTGTCGGGCAGCGATCCCACGACGCTGGGGGCGGTAACCACGATTCTGCTGGCGGTGGCCTTCGCCGCGAGCTGGATTCCGGCCCGGCGTGCGAGCCGCATGGACCCGGTGCGGGCGCTGACCAGCGACTGAGGAACGCCGGCTGGAGCGGGGGTACAGGGACGGGCCGGCGCCGGATGCGGCGCCGGCCCGCGCTCGTCTCCGCTGGTCCATGAACGCAGGGAGGATCCCGTGCCGTTCCGCACCGTCGACCCCACCGACGGGTCCACGCTCGACTCCTTCGACAGCCTCTCACCGGCCGGGGCCTCGGCCATCGTGGGAGCCACCCACGACGCGGCGCTGGCCTGGCGCGAGGTGCCCTTTGGGGACCGCGCCGAGAGCATGCGCGCGGCGGCAGACATCCTGCGCCAGCGGGCGCCGGAATGGGGTCGCCTGATGGCGCGCGAAATGGGGAAGCCTCTGGCCCAGGGCGTGGGCGAGGCCGAGAAATGCGCCTGGGTGTGCGACTACTACGCCGAGCACGCCGAGGACTTCCTCCAGCCGGTCGCCGCGGACACCGACGCCAGCACCAGCTACTGGAGCTACGAGCCCCTGGGCGTGATCCTGGCGATCATGCCCTGGAACTTCCCTTTCTGGCAGGTCTTCCGCTTCGCCGCCCCCAACCTCATGGCCGGCAACGCGGGACTGCTGAAGCACGCCCCCAACGTGCCGGGATGCGCGCTGGCCATCGAGGACGTCTTCCGAGAGGCGGGTTTTCCGGAGAACGTCTTCCGGAACCTCTTCCTGGAGACCGACGACGTGCCGGGCGTCATCGACGACCCCCGGGTGAGGGCCGTCACCCTCACGGGCAGCGTCCGCGCGGGACGGGCCGTGGCCGCTCGCGCGGGCTGCGCCCTCAAGAAGACGGTGCTGGAGCTCGGTGGCAGTGATCCGTACGTCGTGCTCGCCGACGCCGATGTCGAGGCCGCGGCCCGGACCTGCGTGGCGTCCAGACTGATCAACTCGGGCCAGAGCTGTATCGCCGCGAAGCGCTTCATCGCGGTGCGGGAGGTCTACGACGCCTTCACCGAGGCGGTGGTGGCCCGCATGCGAGAGGCGGTGGTGGGCCCGCCTCTGGACGAGGAGACGACGGTGGGCCCCATGGCCCGCACGGACCTGCGCGACCAGCTGCACGCCCAGGTGAGGGGCAGCGTGGAGGCCGGCGCACGGCTGCTCCTGGGAGGTGTGGTCCCCGCCGGTCCCGGTGCCTGGTACCCGGCCACGGTGCTCGCCGACGTCGGGCCCGGCATGCCCGCGTACGAGGAGGAGCTCTTCGGCCCGGTGGCCGCGGTGCTCGAGGCCCGGGACGAAGAGGATGCGCTGAGGATCGCCAACGACACCTCCTACGGACTGGGTGCGGCCGTCTTCACGGCGGACAGTGCCCACGGTGAGGCCCTGGCCCGGCGACGACTGGACGCCGGCGCGTGCTTCGTGAACGCGTACGTGCGCTCGGACCCCAGGCTCCCCTTCGGCGGCGTGAAGGAGAGCGGTCACGGACGAGAGCTGTCGCCCCTGGGCATTCGGGAATTCGTCAACGCCAAGGCGGTGTGGGTGGCGTGACGACCCTGGTCCGGGCCGTGCGCCGGCACTAGCCTTCAGCATGGGTCGACGTCTCCGGCTTTCGCTCCGTGGCCGCCTCATCCTGGTAGCGGTGCTGGCGGTGATTCCCGTCCTGACGGCCCTCGCGGTGGCCTGGACGCGGCTGGTCGACACCACGGAACGGGATCGCCGTCGCACGGTGGAGGAGCTGGCGGCTCTGGCGGCCCGGGAGCACCGGGAGGCGGTGGCGGACGCCCGTGGCCTCTTCCACCTGTTGGGCGACCTTGCCCGCACGCCCCGCGCGCGTGCCCACCTGTGCGAGAGCGCGCTGGCGGACGTGGTGTCGTACAAGGAGTTCTTCACCGCCCTGGCGGTCTACCGAGCCGACGGCACGGAAGTCTGCCGCTATCCGCCGGGTCCGGCCTACGATCTCACCCGATCTCCGTATTTCGTGCGGGCGGTGCGCACCGGCCAACCCTCGGGCGCCGACTACCATGTTTCACCCGATGATTCGGTTTCCCGGGCGAGCCTCGCGTACCCCGTGGCCGACTCCACCGGCGTGGTCCGCTGGGTCGTGGTGGGTGGCATCTCGTTGGCCGATATCGCCAGCATCGAGCGCTCCATCGAGAAGGAGCTCGAGTTGGATTACCTGGTCCTGGGTCCCGACGGAACGCTCCTGCTGTGCAGGCCGGTACTGCCGGACTGCCGGGGGCGGCGGGCGTCCGATCCGCTGGTCGCCGCGGCCCGGGCCGGACGCGACACCGTGCTCACCGCCGACGATCCCGCGGGCGTCACGCGCACGTTCGCGCTGAGTCGGATCACGACCGGTCTTCCCGGGCCCGCAGCCATGGCGGCCGTGGGATACGACCCGCTGCGGATCAGGAGCGCGCTGCTTCCGGGAACCAGGGTCAGCGCGCTGGGACTCCTGGCCGGGGGCCTCATCATGCTCGGGGGCCTGTGGACCGTGTTGGAGTTCGTGCTCTTCCGACGCCTGTCGCCGGTGGTCGCGACGGCACGGCGGTTGGGACAGGGCGACTTCACCGCGCGCACCGGACTCCGCGGTGAAGACGAGGTGGGCGTCCTCGCGGCGACCTTCGATGCCATGGCCCAGCGACTGCAGGAGGTGCGCGAGGCCGAGAGTGCCGCTGCGCGTCAGGCCATCGAGGCCCGGGACCGCCGCTTCCGCCTTCTGGCAGAGACCATCGACGAAGTCTTCTGGATCTGGGACGTGGCCGAGGCCCGCACCGTCTACCTGAGCCCCGGCTTCCGCAAGATCTGGCATCGCCATCCCGACGACGTGTTGGACCGCGAGGACGGGTGGCTCGCCACGGTCCACCCGGAGGATCGTGACATCGCCCGTGCCGCGGGGACACGCGAAGGCGACCACGAGTACCGGGTGCTCCGGCCCGACGGCGAGGTTCGCTGGGTGAGGAATCGGACCTTCGCCGTCCGGGACGGAGACGGCGCCATCACCCAGTGGGTCGGGGCGGTCCAGGACGTCACCGAGCGCCGCCTCCTGGAAGAGGCGCTGGTGCAGTCCAGCAAACTCGAAGCGGTGGGCCGTCTCGCCGGAGGCGTCGCCCACGACTTCAACAACATCCTCATGGCGGTACGGGGCCACGTGCAGCTCGTGCAGGAAGCATTGCCGGCGAGCTCACACATCCGCGAAGACCTGGACGAAATCGATCAGGCCGCCGCCCGCGCCGAGAGCCTCACCCGTCAGCTGCTCGCCTTCGGTCGCAAGCAGCCGCTGCGAGTCGAGGTGCTGGACCTGAACGAGGTGATCCGTGACGCCGAGGGACTGCTTCGACGTCTGGTGGGCCCTGACGTCACCCTGGAGCTCCAGCTCGACGCCGCCCCCCCGAGCGTGCGCATGGACCCCACCCATCTGGAGCAGGTTCTGGTGAACCTCGCGGTCAACGCCCGGGACGCCATGCCCGACGGCGGGCGCCTGGTCGTCGAGACCGGTGCGGCGGTCCTCCCCGACGCAGACGAATCCCTGGCCGGTGTCGCCCGTGAAGGGTCGTACGCCGTCCTGCGTGTCACCGATACCGGAACGGGCATGGACGCCGACGTCCGGGCCCACCTCTTCGAACCCTTCTACACGACCAAGGAGACCGGCAAGGGCACCGGGTTGGGGTTGGCCACCGTGTACGGGGTCACGACCCAGGCCGGCGGCCACATCCGTGTCACCAGCGAACCGGGTCAGGGGGCCTGTTTCCTTCTCTATCTGCCCGCGGTGCCCGCGGGCGAGCGAGGGCCCCGCTCCCCTGCGGAGGAGGCGCCCCCGGATACCGAATCCCCAGGCCAGGACCGACGGCTGCGCATCCTGGTCGTGGAGGACGAGGATTCCGTGCGCCGGGTCGCCGTGAAGACGCTGGAGCAGTTCGGACACGAGGTCCTGGGAGCCGGCGGTGGCCGGGAGGCGCTGTCAGTCCTGGACGCGACGGCCGTGGACCTCGTGCTCTCCGACGTGATGATGCCGGACATGACGGGGCCCGAGCTACAGAAGGCCCTCCGCGAGGCCCACATCCGGGTGCCCGTGGTCTTCATGTCCGGGTTCTCGGGCGAGGCAGGCGGCATTCCGCTCGAGGGCGCCTCTTTCCTGCAGAAGCCCTTCACCCGGGACGACCTGCGAAGCGCCATCCGCGCGGCGCTGGCGAGTGGCAAGAAAGACGCCTGAGGCACGGACGCCCGTCAGGTCTCGGGATCGGGCACCGCCTGCTGCATCTCGGTGGCCACCGCGTCGGCCGACCGCATGCGGCCGAGATCGAGCTCGAAGTCGGGGTGGCCCGGGGCGGCGAGCTTCTCGGTCAGCTCCCGGATCTCCCGACCCGACAAGCCGAACTCGGCGAGCTGCGCCCTGCTCAGTGCCGCCCCCTCCCTGGCGCGGACACCGTCCTCGTCGGCTTCCATCAGCCGTGCCAGCGCCCGCCGCTCGCCGCGCGTGAAACTCCGCCCTTCGAGGTCGTAGTCGACCCACGCCTCGTAGCTGAGGGGAGCCACGCGCTTGACCATGCCGGCCATGACCCTGGCGAAGGCACGGATCTCGAGCTGCGCGTGGGGATCCACCCGCAGCGTGAGGAAATGGAGCAGGTTGTGGAGGTCGATCTTCCAGTACCACTGGGTATAGGTGGAAAGCGGAAGGTCGATGCGCGCCAGCTCCCGGGCCACGTCCTCCTCCAGCAGCCATCCGTAGGTGTCGCCGGCCCTCTGGCGCAGCTCCTCCCAGCGGGCCACGGCCCGGTGGTATACCTCGGAGGGTGCGGGCTCGCCCCTGCCCTGGTTGTTGGTGGGGCTCTGGAAGGCGAAGTCCCCCTCGGCGGGCGTGTAGAACAGAAGCGGCATGAGCGAGTAGCGGGCGCTGTACTCATTGATGTTCGCCGTCCGGTGGCGGACCCATTGCCGCGCCACGAACATGGGCATGGCGCAGTGGAACTTCAGCTCCACCATCTCGCTGGGCGTCGTGTGCCGATGGCGACGCAGATAACGGACCAGCCCGCGCGTCTGGCTTCGCTTGCGCGTGCCGTACCCGTAGCTTACCCGGGCGGCGCGCTCCACGCTCTCGTCCGAGCCCATGTAGTCCACGAGGGCCACGAAGCCGTGATCGAGCACCGGGAAGTAGCCGCCGAGGATCTCTTCCGCCTCGGGAATGGTTGGCCGCTTGGTGTCCATGACAGGTGTGGACGGGAACGAGGATCGAGGGATGGATGAACGAGAGAGCGCTGCCGACAGACCCGGTCAGGCGCCCGAGGTGCGCCGGATGCCGCCCCGCATGGAGCTGCCTCCGGAGCCCGGATCCGGGTCGGTGCCAGGCGCTTCTTCCTGGTACCACCCGCCATTCGGATCGAGACCGTATGCCTTGTCGACGTCGCTCCCGAAGAAGTTGGCCCCCATGAGGGTCGCCCCGACCAGGATGGTACCGTCCAGGTCACAGCGGAGCAGGCGGGCCAGCGTCAGGTCGGCCTCGACGAAGGCGGCCCCCCGGAGCTGGGCGCCCTCGACGACTGCACCCTTCAGCCGTGCGCGGTAGAGCGACGCGTGCGTGAGGTCGGCGAAGGACAGATCGGCCCGGTCCAGGATCGCCCCGGACAGGTTCGTGGACTTGAGGTCGGCGCCCTGGAGCTTGGCATACCAGAGGTCGACGTCACGCAGGTCCAGACCCGACAGGTCCGCACCACGCAGATCGACCTCCGACAGCTCCTGGGAGGAGCGCCACCGGTTCCAGGCCTCCACTCCTTCGCGGAGGCGCGACAGATGCTCGGGACTTGCCATGGAGGTAGAATAGAAGGGTGAGGCACTCCACGTCCATCCGTACGCAGATCGCCCTGCTGCTCATCGGGGCCGCGGTGCTGGCCGCGGCCACCGCGGGCTACGCTGTGTATTCCGACTATCAGTTGGCGAGGCAGGACGAGGAGGGGCGCCTGCAGGAGGTGGTGGAACTGGCGGCCTCCGGCATCCGCCAGTACGTCAGCGACACCGAGCGAACCGCGGCCGCTCTCGCGTCGCGACCCCTCATCCGCGCCATGGATCCGACCACGTGTGCCTCGTTCATGCGCGAGGCCAACCAGATCCTGCACCAGTACACCAACGTCTTCGTGGTCGACGGGCAGGGCCGGTTGCTGTGTTCGGCCCTTCCCCCCTCCGAACCCAATTCCACGGCCGAGGGTGCGCCGTGGTGGGACCGGGCACGGGGCCATGACGGGTTCGTCATCGGGGCCCCGCAGATGGGACGGCTGTCCCGCGTGCCGGTGGTGGTGTTCGCCTATCCCATCCACGGCGACGACGGCGGCATCATCGGGTGGGTCGGGTTGTCCGCGAACACGCTGGTCCGGTTCCGCGACCTCGTGTCGAGCTCGAACGTGGCGGCGGGGGGCGTCATCACGCTGGCCCAGTACGACGGCACGGTCATCTCCCGCTCCGAGGACGCCGAAGAGTGGGTGGGACGGAAGCTTCCGTCGTCGGGCAGCTCCGACGCTCAGGCCGCCGTGGCCCAGGGCACCAACGTGGCCACCGACGGAAACGGCGTGGTCCGCTTCTGGGCCTTCCGCAACCTGCCGGGCTACGAGTGGCGCGTGTACGCGGGCGTGCCGCTTCGCGACGTGCGCGCCGCGGCCCTGCGGCGGGCCCGTCCCAAGGTGATCCTGCTCCTGGTGCTCCTGGCGCTGCTCCTCTTCCTGGCCACGCGTCTGCAGTCCAGCATCACCGGTGCCCTGGACGATCTCCAGGCCGCGACGCGGTCTGCCGCGCTGGGGCGCACCGATTCGGTTCCCGTGGGCGGCCCCCCCGAGGTGGCCGAGGTCGCGGCACAGTTCAACCGCACGCTCGAGGACCGGGCTCGGGCGCTGGAGGCCGAGCGCAGCATCCGTCACCGGTACCAATCCATCCTCAACAACGCCATCTTCGGCATCTTCATCTCCACGCCCGAGGGCCACATACGGGAAACCAATCCGGCTCTGGCCCACATGCTCGGCGAAGAGTCGGTGGCCAAGGTCATGGCCCGCAACATGCGGGATCTGTACGCACGTCCCGCCGACCGCTCACGGCTCGTCGAGGACGCCCTGGGGGGCCGGCGTACCAGCGCCGAGGTCGAGTGGCGCCGTGCCGACGGCAGCACCTTTCCGGTACGCCTCAACTGGAGCGTGATCCGTCTGCCCGACGGCCAGCAGGCCTTCGAGGTCATCGCCGAGGACCTGACGGAGCGGCGCACGCTCGAACAGCAGCTCAGGCAGGCCCAGAAGCTCGAGGCGGTCGGCCGGCTAGCCGGCGGCGTGGCTCACGACTTCAACAACCGGCTCACGGTCATCTCCGGCCAGGCCGAGCTCCTGCTCACCGAGCTCCCCGCCGACAGCGCCATGCGCGATCACGCCGAGGCCATCATGGGATCGTCGCGTCGCGCCGCCGATCTCACGGCCCAGCTGCTCGCCTTCAGCCGACGACAGGTGGCGAGGCCCCAGGCGCTGGACCTGGTACAGGTGGTGCAGGGCGTGGATCTGGTGCTGAAACGGCTGGTGGGCGAGGAAGTGGAACTGATCACCGACCTCCAGCCCGTGGGCCCGATCCAGGCCGACCCCGGACAGGTAGAGCAGATCCTCCTGAACCTGTGCACCAACGCCCGGGACGCCATGCCCGAAGGGGGGCGCATCACCATCGCCACCGAGATGCGCCATCTGTCCGAAGACGCGGCCAGGAGGCGGGTGGACGCCGAGCCGGGCGACTATGCGGTGCTCGTGGTCACCGACACCGGCCACGGCATGGACGAGGAGACCCGCCAGCGTGTCTTCGAGCCCTTCTACACCACGAAGCCACCAGGCAAGGGGACCGGTCTGGGACTTTCCACCGTGTACGGCATCACGGTGCAGAGCGGCGGACACGTGCGGGTCTACTCCTGGCCGGCCAAGGGCACGCGGTTCGAGATCTGGCTGCCGACGGCGGCGAGCATGGAAGCGGGTGCCCCGACCGCACAGGCGGAGGTCGCTGGCGATGCCTCGCGCCCGACCACGTGGGGCGGTCCGGAGACGATCCTGGTGGCCGAGGACGAGGATCCGGTGCGGCGCATCCTCACGGCGACGCTGTCCAGGGCAGGCTACGAAGTCCTCGAAGCAGAAGACGGACCGACGGCGCTGGCGAGGGCGCGAGACCACGACGGCCCCATACATCTCCTGGTCACCGACGTGGTCATGCCCGGAATGCGGGGCCCGGAACTGGCGGAGCGCCTCTCCCGGGCCCGCACGGGCATCCGTGTCCTCTTCATCTCGGGGTACACGGACCAGGCCGATCTCAAGCTGAACGAGAACGGCCGGCGCACGGCCTTCCTGGCCAAACCCTTCACGCCGGACGAGCTGCGCGCGGAGGTCAGAACGATCCTGGACGACGGCGCTGGCATCCATCCTGCATGAAGGAAACGGCAGTCATTCACTCCGGGGCTCAGCAGCCCCCCCAAGCACGGGAGATGCAGAGATGAGCCACCTGCCCAAGGGTGCCATCCGGATCACTACGGCCCTGGCCCTGGCGGCCATGGCGACCGGCTGCGCGCACGTGAAACAAGACGAATTCCAGGCGGAGATGGACAATCTCCGCGCCGAAATCGCTTCGGGCGACCAGGCACTGGAGACGCGAATCGCCGCCAATGAATCGTCCATCAACTCGCTCCAGACCCGGATGGACCGGCTCGAGAGCGAGCTGGACCAGCTGGGCCAGGAGTTCGACGCCACGGTGCAGCGTCTCGAGACAGCGCTCCGTTTCGCTGCACCCGTCCACTTCGGATTCGACGAAGCCACGGTGCGTCAGCAGGACTACGAGGTCCTGAACCGCTTCGCCTCGGTGGTCCAGAAGAACTACCCCGGCGCGGTCATCACCGTCGAGGGCTTCACCGATCCAGCCGGAAGTGCCGCCTACAACAAGAAGCTCGGCCAGCGCCGCGCCGATGCAGTCAAGGCGGTCCTGGTGGACCAGGGCCGGATGATGGGTGACCAGATCCGCACCGTGAGCTACGGCGAGGACACCAGCCGCCTGGTGGATGCCGGAGCCATGGGCCCCGGTGAGACCGGCATGGCCAATCGCCGCGTGGTGATGGTCATCGAGCAGGCCGACGCCGACATGGCCCGGCCCGTGGTGTCCGACGACGACGCCACCGTGACCACCACCAGCACCGCTGCGTCCGGCGGCTCTCGCTGATCGTCGCGGGAATGAACAACGTCGAGGTCGTCGAGTTGGTCTGAGGCCGCGCTCGGCCTTCTCGCACCTCGCGCGCCGCACCCCGGGTGGCTTTCCGCCCCCGGGGTGTCGGTGTATTCAGGCTCCGCCCGACAGCTCCCTCAGCCAGGCGTCCAGCGCTCGGCGCGGATAGTCGGCACTGAACTGGAACCACTCTCCCAGCGAGGTCGGCACGGTGAAGTCCGTGGCGGCCTCCTCGGCCGTCTGGCCCTGCTGGTGCGCTCGACGGGCCACCGCCTCCACATGATCCAGAAAGCCCACGTAGCGCGTCATGCCGGCCCGGTCCGCCAGGGTTCCGTGCCCCGGCACGTAGACCGTGTCGGGAGCCTCGCGGAAGAGTCTCGCCACCGAGGCCGACAGGGTGGAGGGACGGGCGTCCACGTAGTTGGGGAACATCCCGTTCCATACCAGGTCACCGCAGAAGACCACCGCCGGATCCTCCAGCGAGAGCGCCACGTCGCTGGCGGTGTGGCCGGCCATGGGCGTCAGCGCGAGGGTGCGCCCTCCCAGATCCAGCGCCGAGGGCGCGTCGCCCGGCAGGAGCTCCACCCGCGCGAGGGCCTGCCGAAGGGGTGCGTCGGGCCCCGTGTCGCCGGCGGCGGCGGTGGTGTCGGTCCGGTCTCGGGTGTCTTCGGTGGCCCACAGCTCCGGCTCCCCCTCGTCGCGCGCAAAGCCCGCCAGACCGCCGGTGTGGTCCCCATGGTAGTGCGTGACCACCACCTGGTCGGGCCACCGCCCCGTGAGCTCCCGGGCGCGGCGCGCCATCCACGCGGCACCCTCCGGCGAGGCGAAGGCCTCGATGACGACCACCCCCGCGCGACCGGCGACGATGCCGCCGTTGCACAGCGTCGTGCGGTCCTCCAGCGGCGTCGACACCAGCGCCCACACGCCGTCCGCCACCGGTTCCAGGCTTCCCCAGGGCTCGCTGGCCACCGGCGCGCGCACGGATGCGAACAGACGGCGGGCGCCGGGTCCCAACCCCGCCGTGACCAGCGCGAGGTGGGCCGCGCAGGCGCCCCCCGTGCGCAGGAAATCGCGGCGGCTCGGGGTCACGAGCCCTTCACCACCCCCGTGGCCCGGCGCACCAGCGCCGTGACCCGGTCCAGGGCGGCAGCGACCTCGTCCACATAGGTGGCCACCTCGTCGAAATGGCGCTCCTCGATGCCCTCGCGGATGCCCGGCAGTGTCTTCACCCCGTAGCCCGTGTAGAAGCCCGGCGCGTAGATCATGTGCCGGAACCAGGGTCGCCGCGGCAGCCCCCCTTCGCGGGTCATGAGACGCTCGGCCTGGAGCAGCATGCCGTTCAGGCGCTGCTGCCGGCCGGCGGTCAGCCCTCCGCCGGCCAACGCCGCCGCCAGGGCCTGGTCGTACGCCTTCGCGGCCTCCTGCAACGAGGCCTGGGCGTTCTCGACGGGTGCAAAGTTGAGATACGGTACGGCCGCCTGGCGCTCCGGCGGGAACCAGGTCTCGGTGGGATCGGCGGTCACGGTGTAGGCGCCCGCATCCAGGAGCCGATTGCGCGTGGCGGTCTCGGTGCGCATGTGGTCCGCCAGCTCCTGCACCTCGTCGGCGTACTCAGACACCCGGTCCGCGAAGTTCGTGAAGCGGTACGGGATCACGTCGGCGTTGGCCAGCCGGAGCGTCGCCCGGCCCGCCACCTTCGCCAGGGCGACGCCGTACTCGAAGGTGGGATCGCCGAAGCGGACGAAGTGATCGAAGGAGTCGAACTGTGAGTGGTAGGACCCACCACCGCCCTCGCCACCGAAGCCGATGTTCAGCGAGGGAATCCCCAGGTGCTGGAGGAAGGGCGTGTAGTCCGAGCCGGACCCCAGGGGCGAGATGGTCAGGTCGGTGCGGGTGAGGGCATCGGCCTCGCCGCCCACCGCGGCCCGCGCCCGCCGGCGCTCGTCGACGGTGACGTCGGTCTGGGGATCCGGCACCCCGACGCCGAGCTGGTTGGCGAACCGCTCGAGGATGTGCGAGCCCCCGATCCCCAGAAAGCCGCGGGAGTTGCCGTCGGAGTTGATGTAGGCCACCGCCTTGGCCCGCAGCTCGTCGGCGTGGTCTTCGACCCATTCCGTCGAGCCCAGCAGGCCCGGCTCCTCGGCGTCCCAGGCGGCGTACACGATGGTGCGCCGCGGACGCACACCGGCCTGCGCCAGCTCACCCACGGCCCGCGCCTCGGCCAGCAACCCGACCAGCCCCGAGATGGGATCCCCCGCTCCCATGGCCCAGCCGTCGCGGTGGTTGCCCCGCACAACCCACTCGTCGGGGAGGTCGGTCCCGGGCAGCACGGCGATGATGTCCCGGGCCGGCTTGAGGCTCCAGTCGAAGGCCAGCTGCAGGTGCACCCGGGCCGGCCCGGGACCCACGTGGTAGGTGATGGGCAGGGCGCCCCGCCACGAAGCCGGCGCCACCGGCCCCTCGAGCTGCTCCAGGAGCGGCTGGGCGTCGGCGTAGGAGATGGGCAACACCGGGATCTTCATGATCACCGGCGACTCCTCCACGGTGTAGCGCTCGGCGTCTTCGGTGGCGGCCACGCCCGGCGTGAGCGGATCGCCCGGGTACTGGGGCATGTCCTCCACCGAGCCCCGCTGCACGCCCTCGGACATGCGGTAGGCGCCCTCGGGGTAGACGTCGCCCTGGAAGTAGCCGTCGTCGCGGGGATCCGAGTAGAGGATGCAACCGATGGCGCCGTGCTCCGCCGCCACCTTGGGCTTGATGCCGCGCCACGATCCCCCGTAGCGCGCGATCACGATCTTGCCCGCCACGTCGATGCCGCGCCGCGCGAGCTCCTCGTAGTCGTCGGGGATGCCGTAGTTGACGTAGACCAGCTCGCCCTCGACGTCGCCGTCGGCCGAGTAGGCGTTGTAGGTCGGCAGACGTCCGGCGACACCCGAGGTCCCGTCCTCGTCGAGGACCGGCTCCGCCAGCGACGCCGTGAAGCGGACCGGGGCCGTCATCTCCAGGAGCCGCGTGGTGGGCAGGGGGAAGAGCACCTGATAGGTCTCCACCCGCGTCTCGAAGCCCCACGACCTGAACAGCCCGGCCAGGAACTCGGCGTTCTCCTCGTCACCGGGCGAGCCCACGTAGAAGGGCTTGTCGGTGAGCTCGCGCATCCATCCCCGCAGGTCGTCGGGGCGGAGCATGCCGTCGTAGCGGGCCTCCATCTCCCGCTGTGCCCGCGCCGACGCGGCGGCGAAGCCCCACAGCGGAGGAGCTTCCTGCTGTTGCGGCGTGAAGGCGAGGAGTGTCGTGACGACGACGGCGAGAACCGGGATGCGACGCATGGCCTGCGCTCCGATGAGTGTGATCCAGAGAGGGGGGCATGATGGGACGGCGGGGCGGACCGTGCCAGGGGCCGACCACCGCGAGCAAACCTTTGCGGCGCTCGCGGCATCCCACTACATGTCATTCGCCTATAGGCATCTCGCATCGTCGAATTACGAGCCGTCCATGAACGCGCACGATCATCTGCCCCTGAACCCGAGGGTGCTGGCGCTCCTGCTGGCCCTGGGCGAGGGTCCTCGCCACGGCTACGCCCTCATGCTGGCCGTGGAGGAGACCTCCGGGGGCGCGATCTCGCTGGATCCGGGATCGCTGTACCGGCACCTCTCCCGCCTCGAGAGCGACGGCATCCTCGAAGAGATGGAGGCGCCGCGGGACGAGGAGAGTCCGGATCCGCGCCGACGCTACTACGGGCTCACCCGCCTGGGGCGGTCGGTGGTGGCGGCGGAGACCCGCCGGCTGCGAGCGCTCCTCCCGGAAGGGGAGGCCCTCCGGCATCTGGAGGAGGGATGACGCCGCGCTGGGTACGGGCGTATCGACTCCTCCTGACGCTCTACCCGCCCGCCTACCGGAGGCGGTACGGGGATCCCATGGAGGAGGTCTTCCAGCGCGCGCTGGAATCGGCTCGGCAACGGGGGGCCGCGGCCGTGGCGAAGCTCGCGCTCCGGACGGCGTGGGACCTGGCAACCAACGTTCCGGCGTTGTGGTGGCGCTCGCTGCGCTCCCGCGGTGCGGACGAGACGGGGAGGACGGGAATGAGGACACGACTGGACGAGGTGCTCGCCGACATTCGCCATGCGCTTCGGGGCCTGCGACGCAATCCGGGGTTCGCGGCGGTGGCGCTCCTGACGCTGGGTGTGGGAATCGGCGCCGGGTCCGCGCTCTTCTCCATCCTGCATCCGGTCCTGCTGGCCCCCCTGCCCTTTTCCGACGGCGACCGTGTGGTTCTGGTGGAGAACTCACCGCGCCCGGGCACGCGGTTCGTGGGGCTGTCGGACCCCTTCTTCGCCGTCATCGCGGACGCCGAGGCCCCGTTCCGGGCGTCGGCCTCCCTGTCGCCGGCCACCGTCAACGTCGGGGGCGAGGATCGCCCGGAGCGTGTCCAGGCCATGCGGGTCTCGGGCGGGTTCTTCCAGGCCGTGCGGGTGGCGCCGCTCCTGGGCCGGGTGCTGGGGCCCGACGACGACGCCCCGGGCTCCGACGACGCCGTGGTCATCTCCGAGGGATTGTGGACCCGACGCTTCGCCCGGGACCCCGGCGTGGTGGGCAGCACGGTGCTGGTGGACGGACGTCCCCGCGCGGTGGTCGGCGTTCTCCCGGACGATTTCCGGTTCTTCGCCGACGCCGACGCCTGGATGCCCCTGGCCCTGGACCCCGCGGTGCTGGCCGACCCCGCCCGGGCAGTGAACAACAATCGCGTGGTGGTGGGGCTCCTCGAACCGGGCCAATCGCTGCGCACGGCCGAGGTGGCGCTGCAGCCCGTGGCAGCGCGCATCCGCACGCGCTTTCCCGATGCCGCCGGCGAGGAGCAGGGGCTCCGCCTGGTGGGATACCGGGACTGGCTCGTGTCCGGCATCCGCCAGGGACTGCTCCTCCTCGCGGGCGCGGTGCTCCTGGTCCTGATGGTCGCGTGCGCCAACCTGGCGAACCTCCTGCTGGTGCGAAACGAGGGGCGTCACCAGGAGATGGCCGTGCGCGCGGCGTTGGGAGCGGGACGCCTGCGCCTGGCGCGTCAACTCGCCACGGAGAGCCTGGTGCTCGGCACTCTGGGAGGGCTGCTGGGCCTGGGAATCGGCCAACTCACGCTCACGCTGCTCCGCCCCCTGGTGCCCGCCGAGCTGGGGCTGCCCGCCCACATCCCGCTCAGCCCCACGGTGCTGGCGTTCACGCTGGCGTTGGGGCTGGCCACGGGACTCCTCTTCGGCGTGGCGCCGGCGCTGCTCAGGCTCCGGCGGCGGCGGGGCGCATCCGGCTTGCGGGGCTCGACCGCCCGCTCCGGCTTGCGTAGCGGGCTGGTGGTGGCGCAGGTCGGCGTGACCGCCCTGCTCCTGGTGGGGGCCGGCCTGATGGTGCGCTCGCTGGCGAGGCTCGGCAACGTCGATCCAGGCTTCCAGGCCTCCGGACGCTGGACCATGGACCTGGTCCTTTCCCGTTCGGGCTACCCGGACGACGAATCGGTGGCCGCCTTCGCTCGCCAGCTCACCTCCGAGGCGGCGGCGCTGCCCGGCGTGGGAACGGCGGCGATGGCCCAGGACCTGCCGCTGCGCAGCGGCAGCAACTGGGGATTCACCGTGGAAGGCCAGCCCGACGCCGGCGTGCGCATCGCGGACTACGATCTGGTGGGGCCGGGCTATTTCTCCACCATGGGGATCCCGCTTCTGCAGGGGCGCGACTTCCGGTGGGAAGACGTCGACGGCACGGCGCCGGTGATCGTGAGCGCCTCGCTGGCCCAGGAGCTCTGGCCCGACGAGAATCCCCTGGGACGTCGCATCAACGTCAACGTGGACCACACCGTCTGGCGCGAGGTCGTGGGCGTGGCGGCCGACGTGCACAACCGTTCCCTGGCGCGGGAGCCCGACGCCATGATGTACTTTCCGCCGGTGGACCTGCCCTTCGCGGACCCTCTCCGCCTCACCCTGGTGCTGGCGGCGCCGGCCCCTCCGTCGATCCCGGCGGTGCACCGGCTGCTGAGCAACCTGGACGGGAGCATCCCACCCGAGAGCCTCGAGCCCCTGTCGGCTCTGGTGGCAGCGTCCGAGGCCCGGCGGCGCTTCCTCATGGGCCTCCTGTCGACCTTCGCGGTGATCACGCTGGTCCTGGCCGGCGTCGGCCTCTACGGCGTGGTGGCCTACACGGTGGCGTCGCGCAGCCGGGAGCTGGGCGTACGCATGGCGCTGGGTGCGGAGCCCGCGCGCGTGCGCGCCATGGTGCTCCGACAGGGAGCCGTCCTGGCCGTGGGCGGGCTGGCGCTGGGCCTTCCGGCGGCGCTGCTGGCGAGTCGATTCGTGTCGGCTTTCCTCTACGGGGTGCCCGCCACGGATCCCGTCACCTACGCGGCGGTGGGCGCCGGCCTGGTGGCCGTGGCGCTCCTGGCCACGGCGCTCCCCGCGCGCAGAGCGACGCGGCTGGACCCGGCCCGCACGCTGCGCACCGAGTGAGCGCCCCGGGGGCGCCTCCAGGCGCTCACTCGTCGCGGAGCACCTGCGCCGGATCGGAGCGGGCGGCGGCGCGTGCCGGCAGGCTCGTCGCCGAGACCGCGGCCAGCCCCAGGAGGACGGCGGCCAGGGCGTAGGCCCGCGGGTCGCCCGCGTCCAGCCCCGGAACCTGACTGGCCAGCGACCGGATGCCCAGCCACGCCAGGACCACGCCCGCCACCATGCCGACCACCACGGTTCGTGCGCTCCCGTACATAACCCAGCGGTAGAGGGTGGCTGGGCGGGCGCCGAGGGACAGCCGGATTCCGAACTCCCGACGTCGGACGCGGGCCACCTGCGCCACCACGCCGTAGAGCCCCACCACGGCCAACAGGGCCGCGGCCGCGGCGAAGCAGGTCAACAGCAGCGCGGTCAGACGCTCCCGGGCCAGCGCGGCCGAAAAGAGGTCCTCGACCCGGTCGACCTTCACCACCGGGAGCTCCGCATCGACGGAGCGGATCGCGGCTCGGATCTCGGACACCAGCGCGTCGAGGTCGCCCGAGCCCCGGACGAGCAGGGTTCGTCCCGACGCCGCCTGACCGACCTCGTAGATCTGGCCGTAGTCCGGCGCGTTCAGCCCTCCCCACGCCAGCACGTCGCCCACCACGCCCACCACCGTGCCCCAGGGGGCGTCGGATCCCATGCGAAAGCCCCGGCCCACGGCGTCACCGTCCGGCGGGAAGTAGCGGCGCGCCGTCGACTCGCCCATCAGCCAGAGCTGCTCGCCGGCGTCGCGGTCCTCCTCCTGAAAGCCCCGCCCTCGGAGCACCGGCAGGCGAAGCGTCTCCACGTAGCCGGGACCCACCGATGCACCGAAGAGGACCTCACGCGGCGTCGAGGGATCCGGCTCGGGCCCGCCCTCGGCCTGGGGATGACCGAAGTAGATCCCCACCGAAGGCGGCACCCCACTGGCGATCACCGCGCTCTCCACCGCCCCGAGCGCCTCCACACGGGCCTGGATCGCCCGATTGGCCGCGGCGAGTTCGTCCTCCGTGGAGAAGCGCCAATCCGGAAGCCGGTACTGCACGGCCACCAGGCCCCGATCCTGGAAGCCGACGTCGCGGGACTGCGCATCGAGGAGGGTGGTGGTGACCTTGACCGCGGCCACCAGCAGCACGAACGAGAGGGCCACCTCCACCGTGACCAGCACCCGTCGCGCGCGGGCCACCCCCGCCGAGGCGGAGTGCCGCCCGCCACCGACAAGCTCGCCCACCCGCCCTCGCCCTACCCGCAGCGACGGCACCAGACCGAACACCAGCAACGACGTCGCGGTGGCCAGGATGGCGAAGGCCAGAACCCGCCCGTTCAGGACGAGACCGTCCAGCAGGGTCAGCGCGTCTGGCCGCACCCGCGGCAGGACCGCCACGGCCAGACGGGCGAGGCCCAGGCCCAGCGCGGCCGCCAGGCTGGCGAGCACGACGCTCTCCATGAGCTGTTGGCGGGCGAGGCGACCCCGCGAGGCACCCAGCGCCGCACGTACGGCCGCCTCGCTGCTGCGAGCCTCGGAGCGCGCCAGGAGCAGCCCGGCCACGCTGGCGCAGGCCATGGCCAGAAGGAGGGCCACGGCGGCCATGAGGATGGTCATGGGTCCCCGGAGCGAGCGCGTCTCCAACTCCCCGGCCGGAACGATCTCCAGCTCGCCCTGCGCGCCGGCTTCGGAGCGGGCCTGGTTGATGCCCGCCAGCCGTTCCCGGGCCACGGACAGCGTCGTTCCCGGCGCGAGACGCCCCAGGATCAGGCTGATTCCCAGCGAACCGTTTCGCGCCATGGGCACCCACACATCGGTGGGCTGGGCGCTGGGACTCGGGAAGTGAAGCGTGCGAGGCGCCACCCCCACCACGGTCCAGGGCTCACCGTCCAGACGCAGCGTGCTACCCACCACGTCACCCGCGCCCAGGCGGTGCCAGAGCCCCTCGGAAAGCACCACCACGTGCCGCCCCTCGTCGTCGGGCTGGAGGAGTCTGCCCCGAAGTGGGGCGACGCCCACGATGTCCACGAACCCCGGGTCCACCCAGACGGCGGCGACGGACTCGGGCTCTCCGCGGCCCGACAGGATCATGGGCTGCTGCGAGAAGGCCACCAACGCGTCGAAGAGACCGTCGGCGTCACGCAGCGACTCCCGGGCATCCAGGTCGGGGCTGGTACGGAGGGAGGGCCCCATCCGGCGCCAGACGTTCACGAGCCGATCCGCTTGTGGCAGATCCACCGGCCTGAGCATCACCCGGTCCAGGGCGCTGAACAGGGCGGTGGCGGCGCCGATCCCCAGCCCGAGCGTCACGACGGCGGTGACGGTTGTGCCGGGAGCCCGCCGTAGCGAGCGCACGGCCGCTCTCAGGTCGTCCACGCCCCCTCGCCGCGCCCGGGACCACCGCAGGCGAAGGGCGGTCGAGACCACGTCACGCCCTTCGCCCAGCCACAGGGCGACACGGCCGAGCGGCGATCCCGCCCGTTGCAGACGCTCGCGAAAGGTGGCCTCCATGGCGACGCCGTGGCGGCGGCGAAACGAGGCGGGCAGCAGGAGCCGAAGCAGCCGGTGGAGCATCACGACCCTTCCTCCAGCGCCCCACGCAGGCCGCCGGGCACGAGGTCGCGCGCCGCCGCGGCCCGCAGGGTACGCAGCATGCGGGCGGACTCGGCACGCACCGCGTCGCGTCCCGCGTCGGTGATGCGGAAGTAGCGTCGGCGCTGGTCCTCGCCCGGCGCCGGCAGATCCGGTGAGCGCCGGATCAGGCCCTCGTCCTCCAATCGCTCCAGCGCCGCGTACAGCGTCCCCGTGCCCGGCCGCAGGAATCCCTCGGACTGGCGCTCCACCTCCTGCAGCAGGGCGTATCCGTGCAGGTCGTCCTCGGCCAGCGCCAGCAGGAGCGCCATGGTGAGGGGGGTCAGGGGCGTCGGGTCCTCGTCGGTGCGGCGGCTCATGGGATGGTCCTCGCGGAGTATTCCGGCCATCTACTCAGATGATCGTAATAATGACAGCGTCCCGCGTCGCCGTCAACGCGGGGCGACCGGACCCGGTGCCGGGCCGGCGGGGTATCCAGAATTCGTCGAACCGCCTCTGGAGGTACGGGTGTCTCGAATGTCGCTGGTCGCCGTCCTGGCGCTGGGTCTCACCGGTTGCGCCCTCAACCGGGGACCGGAACGCATGCCCGACGGCGGGGAGGCCGACCAGGTCGAGATCCAGGTGAAGAACCACAATTTCGCGGACGCCACGCTGCACGCCCTCAAGGGCGGCGAGCGCATCCGCCTGGGGATCGTGACCGGGAAGACGGACAAGAGCTTCCGGATCCCCTGGCGCTTCACGGTGCCGCTGCGGATCGAGATCGACCTCCTGGCCGGACCGGCCTGCGTCACCCGGTCCATGCAGGTGGATCCGGGAGACATCGTGGAGGTTCAGATCCGGGCGGTGCTCACGAGCGATCCCGACTGTCTGCCGCTCCGATGACCACCACCATGACGTCGGCGACGTTGGTGCCCGTGGGCCCGGTGCGCAGGAGGGCTCCCGCGGCGTCGAGAAAGGTGTAGGCGTCGTTGTGCGCCAACGCCGCCTCCGGGTCCTGCCCGGCGGCACGCCCCCGGGAGACGGTAGCTCCATCCACCAGCCCTCCGGCCGCATCGGTGGGTCCGTCGACTCCGTCCGTGCCCAACGACCCCACCACGATCCCCTCCGTCCCCTCGAGGGCCAGCGCCGCGGCCAGCGCGACCTCCTGATTGCGCCCCCCCCGACCGTCGCCCACCACGCGCACCGTGGTCTCGCCCGCTGCCAGCAGGCACGCCGGCGTCGACACCGGCCCCACGCCGTCGCGTACCGCTCGCCCCACCCGGGCCAGGCCCCGTCCCGCCCGCCGGGCCTCCCCCCGGAGCTCCAGCGTGAGCACGTGGGTGCGGTATCCCTTCGCCTCCGCCTCCCGGCGCGCCCCGAGCACCGCCCGCTCACCCCCCGCCACCACCCGCAGACGCACGTTCGCGAATGCGGGGTCGCCGGGTCCCGGCGTGTCGTCGAGCTCTCCCTTCCGCCCCCGTGAGAGATGCGCCCTCACCGCGTCGGGCAGTCCGTCCCAGACCCCGTCTCTGCGGAGCAGGATCTCAGCGTCCCGGTAGCTCGTGCCGTCGGGAGAGAGGGGTCCGGACGCTACCACTTCGGGCGAGTCGCCGGGCACGTCGGACAGGATGAGCCCCAGGACGCGGGCCGGCGCCGCCAGACGGGCGAGGCCGCCACCCTTGAGCCGTTCGAGATGCTTGCGCACGCAATTGAGCGCCTCGATGGGGAGCCCCGCCTTCAACAGGAGGTCGGTGGTCTCGCGGAGATCCTCCAGGACGAGCCCCGGAGCCGGCGAGGTGAGGAGCGCCGAGCCGCCCCCCGAAAGAAGGACCAGCACACGGTCGCCTGCGCCGGCTCCCCGAGCCAGCGACTCGATTCTGCGAGCCGCCTCCAGCCCGGACGCGTCGGGAAGGGGGTGTCCTCCGGCATGGAGCTCCAGGCCCGGCGGCAGCCAGTCGGGGCGTGACGGCCGGTCCCCGACCGCCGGAACCAGCACCACACCCTCGCCGATTGCGTCGCCGAGGACTCCGAGAGCACCCCGCGTCATCCCCAGCGCCGCCTTCCCCACGGCGATGAGCAGGGTGCGCCCGGCCCCGGGGGCCGACCCGGCGGCCTCGGGCGGAGCGCCCTGGCGTGCCAGATCACCGGCCCAGCGCTCCAGCTCCGGCTCGTCGGCCAGCGCCTCGGCCACTCTGCGCGCCGGATCCACGGCCCGCAGACAAGCTCGAAGGATGGCGGCGGCGTCACGCGTCACTGCGGCGGTTTCCGACACGTCTGCAAGGGTTGTTGAAGAAGTGGGGCGGCGGTGGAGACGACCCGTCGGGCACCATGATGCGCTCCTGCGCAGCCAGGGGCCAACCCGCCGGTCGGCTCCGGAAGGGAATCTCCCCACCGACGGGGCCGTGCGGCTCCCGACTGGCGTCCGGGCGCGGCTACCCCTAGGGTGGGTTGCGACCTTCCCGCCACTCAATTTCGAGACCCCGTCTATGAACGCACAGTTGCACGCGCTGCTGGACGACGTGCGCGGCAAGAATCCTGCGGAACCCGAATTCCATCAGGCCGTCCAGGAGGTCATCGAGTCTCTGGAGCTCGTCCTGGACCGGCGTCCCGAATATCGCACCTCCAAGGTCATCGAGCGGATCGTGGAGCCCGAAAGGGTGATCCTGTTCCGCGTGCCCTGGGTGGACGACCAGGGAGAGGTGCAGGTCAACCGGGGTTTCAGGGTAGAGATGAACAGCGCCATCGGCCCCTACAAGGGCGGACTGCGCTTCCATCCCTCGGTGACCCTGGGAATTCTCAAGTTCCTGGCCTTCGAACAGGTCTTCAAGAACGCCCTCACCACGCTTCCCATGGGTGGCGGCAAGGGCGGATCGGACTTCGATCCCAAAGGCAAGAGCGACGGTGAGGTGATGCGCTTCTGCCAGAGCTTCATGACGGAGCTCTTCCGCCACATCGGACCCGACACCGACGTGCCCGCCGGCGACATCGGCGTGGGTGGCCGCGAGATCGGCTACCTGTTCGGCCAGTACAAGCGCCTGGCGAACCGCTTCTCCGGCGTCCTCACGGGCAAGGGCCTCAACTGGGGCGGCTCGTTGATTCGACCCGAGGCCACGGGCTACGGCGCGGTCTACTTCGCCGCGGAGATGCTGGGCACCCGCGACGAGACCCTCGAGGGCAAGATCTGCCTGGTGTCGGGAAGCGGGAACGTGGCGCAATACACCACCGAGAAGCTCATCGACCTCGGAGCGCGGGTCGTGACGCTCTCCGACTCCACGGGCTACATCTACGACGAGGCCGGCATCGACCGGGACAAGCTCACCTGGGTCATGGAGCTCAAGAACGAGCGCCGGGGGCGCATCCAGGAGTACGTGGACGAGTATCCCGACGCGGTCTACACGGCGTCCGATCCCACGGCGGGCGCGAATCCCCTGTGGGACCACGACGCCGACTGCGCCTTCCCCAGCGCCACGCAGAACGAGATCAACGCCAACGACGCCGACAACCTGCTGAAGAACGGCGTGTACGTGGTGGCCGAGGGCGCCAACATGCCCACGGTGGCAGAGGGCGTGGAGACGTTCGTGGACGCGGGCATCCTGTACGGCCCGGGCAAGGCCGCCAACGCCGGCGGGGTGGCGGTGTCGGGGCTGGAGATGAGCCAGAACAGCATGCGGCTGAGCTGGTCCCGCGAGGAGGTGGACCGGCGCCTGCACGGGATCATGAAGGACATCCACGCCACCTGCGTCCAGACGGCCGAGGCCTTCGGCACACCGGGCAACTACGTGAACGGCGCCAACATCGGCGGCTTCATCAAGGTCGCCGACGCCATGCTGGATCAGGGGGTCGTATAGACGGAACGGGCCGGTGGCCCCCGGGGAGTCCGGGGGCATGAAGAGCTTCTTTCATTTCTCGGAGCGTTACGGCGGCCGTACCGGCGGCTATCGGGACCTGTGTCCCGAGCAGGTGCGCCGCGTGCTGTTCGTGTCGTCGCTCTACGAGTCCTTCATCCTGGCGGAGGACGGGCACCTCCACGAACGCGTCCTGGGCGAGTTCCTGGAGACCAGCCTCCGCCAGCCGCCGGACCTCATGCGCGTGTCCTCGGGGCGCGAGGCGCTGGACGTGCTGCGCCGGGACCGCCCCCGCGTGGACCTGGTGGTCACGAGTCCCCACGTGGGCGACATGGACGCGGCGGCGCTGGCTGCCGCCGTGGACGCCGAGGGCCTGGGGGTGCCGGTGGTGGTGCTCGCGTACACGGACCGCGAGCTCCGCACCTTCCAGACATCCACCGTCTCGGACCATCTGGCCGGCGCCTTCCTGTGGCAGGGCGACGGCCGCATCCTCCTGGCCATCGTCAAGAGCGTGGAGGATCGCCTCAACGCGGAGCACGACACCCGCATCGGGGTGCCGGTCTTCCTGGTCGTGGAGGACAGCGTCCGCTACTACTCCTCGTTCCTGCCCGTCGTCTACTCGGAGGTCCTGAACCTGAGTCAGTCGGTGCTGGCCGAGGCCGGCAACCGTCTGCAACGCTACCTCAGGCTGCGCGCCCGGCCCAAGATCCTCCTGTCCACCACCTTCGAGGACGCCTTCGCCGACTTCACCGAGTACCGGGATCTGGTGATGGGCGTCATCGCCGACATCGAGTTCCCGCGAGGCGACGAGCTGTCTCCCACCGCGGGCATCGACCTCACCGGCGCCATCCGGGCGCTCCAGCCCGACGTGCCGGTGGTGCTGCAGTCGTCGAATCCCGAGAACCAGGCCGTGGCGCGGCGCCTGGGGGCGGGCTTCCTCCTGAAGGGCGCGCCGGACTTCCTCCTGCAGCTCCGACGCACGCTCACCGAGCACCTCTTCTTCGGGGACTTCGTCTTCCGCGATGCCGAGGGTGAGGAGATCGCCCGGGCCAGCGACCTGAAGACGCTGGTGCAGGAGCTGCGAGAGGTCCCTGCCGAGTCGCTGGCGTACCACGCCGTGCGCAACGACTTCTCGCGCTGGCTGCGAGCGCGTGCGGAATTCGGGCTGGCCGGAAAGCTCCAGCCCCGACGCCTGGAGGATTTCGCCTCCACGGAGGACCTGCGCCAGGAGCTGATCCGCTCCATCGACGACTACCGGCGGGAGCGGAACCGGGGTACGGTGGCGCCGTTCCGCGCCGACCTCTTCGACGGTGAGGAGGGCATCGTCCAGATCGGTGGGGGCTCGCTGGGCGGCAAGGGGCGTGGTCTGGCCTTCGCGTCGCGCCTCCTGGACGAGGTGCGCCTGGCCGACCACTTCACGGGCCTGCGCGTGGCGGTGCCTCCGGCGGTGGTGCTGGGCACCGGCGTGTTCGAGCGCTTCTTCGAGGACACCGAGCTGCGCGAGATGGCGCTGCAGTCGGAGGACGAAGACGAGACCCGGCACCGCATCCTGGCCACGCCGCTCCCCGCCGACGTGCGCGAGGCGCTGGCCCGGGTGGTGGCCGTCGTGGACCGCCCTCTGGCGGTGCGCTCCTCGAGTCTGCTGGAGGACTCTCCCCGGCATTCCTTCGCCGGCGTCTATCGGACCTGGTTGCTGCCCAACGACGATCCGGATCCCAGGACCCGGCGACTGCAGCTCGAGGAGGCGGTCAAGCGGGTCTACGCGTCGACCTTCTCGCGCCGGGCCCGGGCCTTCCTCGACGCCACGCCCTACCGCCTGGAGGAGGAGGCCATGGCGGTGGTCATCCAACGGCTGGTGGGCGGCAGGCACGGACAACACTTCTATCCGCACATCTCGGGCGTGGCCCGCTCCCGGAACTACTACCCGTCGCCTCCCGCGCGGGTGGAAGACGGCATCTGCGCCGTGGCCCTCGGGCTCGGCAAGACCGTGGCCGAGGGCGAGCCCTGCCTGCGCTTCGCCCCACCGTATCCAGAGCACGTCATGGAGCTCTCCACCCTGGAGGGCATGCTGGACGCCACCCAGCGCACCTTCTGGGCCATGCGTCTCGGCAGCGAGCCTCCCCCCGGTGGCTGGGCCGACGACGGTCCGCTGGTCCGGCTCCCCCTCAAGGTGGCCGAGGCCGACGACACGCTGGCACCGGTGGCGTCCACCTATTCGGAGCAGAACCAGGCGGTCTACGACGGCCTGGGACGACCTGGCACCCGGCTCGTGACCTTCGCCCCCATCCTCAAGCATCGGGTCTTTCCCCTGCCCGCCGTGGTGCGCGAGCTCCTCATCGTGGGGATGGCGGGGACCCGCCTGCCCGTGGAGATCGAATTCGCGGTGGACCTGAACCCCGCCGACGGCGGCACCCCGGAAGTGGGATTCCTGCAACTCCGTCCGCTGTCGGCGACGCAGGACGACGAGGTGTCCATGCCGGATGTGGAGCCGGAGCGCATCCTGTGCGAGAGCCCGGCGGTCCTGGGCCACGGCCACACGCGGGAGATCCGTGACATCGTCGTGGTGGACCCCGCCGCCTTCCAGCGGGCCCGCAGCGCCGCCTGCGCGGAGGCCGTGGGGCAGTTCAACGCCCGCCTCACCCGCGAGGGACGTCCGTACGCGCTGGTGGGGGTCGGACGCTGGGGGTCGAGCCAGCCCTGGCTGGGGATCCCCGTACGATGGGAGGACATCGCCGGAGCCCGGGTCATCGTGGAGGCGGGGCTCCGGGACATCCGGGTGACGCCGTCGCAGGGCACCCACTTCTTCCAGAACCTGGTGTCGCTCAACGTCGGCTATTTCACCGTCAACGCCGACGCCGGTGAGGGCCACGTGGACTGGGACTGGCTCATGGCCCAGGAACCGGACGAAGTGCGGGGATGCGTGCGCCTGATCCGGTTCGCCGATCCCCTGGAGGCCATCATGGACGGGCGCAACCGACGGGGGGTGTTGCTCAAGCCGTAGGCGCCAGAATACTGCCACGGCCCGCACCCGATTATCTTTCGTTGCTGCCGAGGATTCACCAACACCGCGGACGATCCGTCATGAACCGCATGCGCACGCTCGCCGCTGCCGCCTTTCTGGCGGCTGTGGCCGCCGGTTGCCGGGAGGCCCCGGAACCCACGGAGACCCCCATGGAGTCGACCTTCCAGGACAAGGTGGAGCAGTACGCCACCGTCCGACTCACCGCCGACCTGAGCAAGCTCTCCGACGGGGATCAGGAGGTGGTTCGCCACCTGATCCAGGCCGTGGAGCCCATGGACGACGTCTTCTGGCACGAGGCCTGGGGCGACAAGAGCGCCCTCCTGGCCCGTGCGGGCGACGACCAGTGGCTGCGCCGGTACCTGGAGATCAACTACGGGCCGTGGGATCGGCTGGCCGACAACGAGCCCTTCCTGGAGGGGGTGGGCCCCAAGCCCGCCGGCGCGCGCTTCTATCCCGAGGACATGACGGACGAGGAGTTCGACGCCGCCGCTGCGCAGGACTCGACCCTGCGGAGCCTCTACACCCTGGTGCGGCGCTCCGGGAACGGGGCGCTGGTGCCGGTACCGTACCACATCGCCTTCTCCGACCAGCATGCCACGGCCGCCAACCATCTGAAGGCCGCGGCCCAGGTGGCCACGGACCCGGGCCTCAAGCGCTACCTGCAGCTCCGGGCCGAGGCGCTGCTGACCGACGACTACCAGGAAAGCGACCTGGCCTGGATGGACATGAAGAACAACGCGGTGGACGTGGTCATCGGTCCCATCGAGACCTACGAAGACCAGCGCTACGGCTACAAGGCGGCGCACGAGGGCTTCGTGCTCATCAAGGACATGGACTGGAGCGCCCGCCTGCAACGCTTCGCCGCCCTGCTGCCCGATCTACAGCGGGCACTTCCGGTGGACGAGGCCTACAAGCAGGAGACCCCGGGCACAGACTCCGACCTGAACGCCTACGACGTGGTCTACTACGCCGGTGACGCCAACTCCGGCGCCAAGACCATCGCCATCAACCTGCCCAACGACGAGGAGGTCCAGCTCGCCAGGGGCACGCGGCGCTTGCAGCTCGAGAACGCCATGCGGGCCAAGTTCGACAAGATCATGGTGCCCATCGCCGACGAGCTCATCGCCGAAGACCAGCGCCAGCACGTCACCTTCGATGCCTTCTTCGCCAACACCATGTTCCACGAGGTGGCGCACGGCCTCGGCGTGAAGAACACCATCAACGGCCGCGGAACGGTGCGTACGGCGCTGCGCGAGCACGCCTCGGCCATGGAGGAGGGCAAGGCCGACGTCCTGGGTCTGTGGATGGTGACCCAGCTCCTGGACCAGGGCGAGATCACCCAGGGCACGCTCGAGGACTACTACGTCACCTTCCTGGCCGGGATCTTCCGCTCGGTGCGCTTCGGGGCCGCCGACGCCCACGGCCGCGCCAACATGGTCCGCTTCAGCTACTTCGAGGAGCAGGGAGCGTTCACCCGCGACGAGGCCACGGGCACCTACCGGGTCGACATGGACCGCATGGGCCAGGCCGTCGACGGTCTGAGCGACCTCCTCCTGACGCTCCAGGGCGACGGCGACTACGCCGGTGTGGACCAGCTTCTCACCGAGAAGGGCGTGGTGCCTCCCCAGCTCCAGACCGATCTCGACCGGCTGGCCGACGAGGGCATCCCGGTGGACGTGGTCTTCGAGCAGGGTCCGTCGGTCCTCTTCGGCGGGAACTGACCCCCGGGCTGGCCACCGCGAACGGCGTCGGCGCGAAGGTCCTGTCCCGAACGAGGCTCAGGCCGCCATGAGATCGGCCAGTGTGCGCCGCTCGAAGAACCGGATCACCGGCGCGCTGGCCTCCTTCCAGGCCCTGTGGGCCGGGCAGGACCCCACCTCGGAGCAGGCGCCCCTGCCCAGCAGGCAGCGGCGCCGCTCGTCGAGGCCGTCGAAGGGCTCCACCACGTCCAGCAGTCGGATCGAGCTCGCGTCGCGGGCCAGCCTGAAGCCTCCGCTCCGTCCGCGGTCCGAGAGCAGCACGCCGGCGCGTGCCAGGTCCCTCAGGATCTTGGACAGGTAGTTGGCCGGCACGTCCAGTGCCTCGGCCACTGCGGCCGCGGACACGCTCTCGTCCTCCTCGCCCTGCAACGCGATGTAGAGGACCGCGTTCAGCGCGTATCCCGCCGTCTTCGAGATCATTCAGCTCACTCCGCCCCTGGTGAGTCGCTTGGTGAGGCGGTAGAGGAACTCCTGCCCCTCGTGGAACCAGTCCACCCGGATGCGCTCGTCCTGCCCGTGGGCACGCACGTCGTCCACGTCGCCGAAGAGCCCGCTCACGCCGTACGTGGGTATACCCGCGTTGCGTAGCATGAGTCCATCCGTGGCACCGGTGAGCATCACGGGTACCACCGGGACACCCGGCCACATCTCGCCGGTGACCTCCTCCACCGCGTCCATGAGCTCGGGGGTGAGGGGCGACGGCGGGCTCGGTCGGGCCCTCCCCTGCGGGGTCACCGTCACTTCGGATCCCGCCAGCTCCTGCAGGCGCGTGTGCACCAACTCCGGGTCCTCGTCGGGCAGCAGGCGGCAGTTGACCGTGGCCGTCGCCCGCTGCGGCAGCGCATTGGGCGCGTGACCACCCTCGAGCATGGTGGCGACGCAGGTGGTGCGCAGGCGACTGTTGTAGCCCGGCTGCTCGGACAGCACGGCCGCCGCCCGCTCGTCACCCGGGTCCGCCAGGATCCGCTCCATGGCGTCGCCGTCCCGACCTCCGACGATCTCGGCGGTGCGCCCGAAGTAGGCGCGGGTCACCTCGTTGAGCCGCACCGGGAACGCGTGGTCGGCCACCGCCAGGAGCGCCTGCGAGAGATCGTAGATGGCGTTCTTGCGAACCGGCAGTGAGCTGTGCCCGCCGGGGTTCGTCGCTTCGAAGGTGAACGACAGGTACATCTTCTCGCTGGCCTGGACGTTGTTGGACAGCCGGCGACCGTCCTGCCACGAGCCGCCCCCGCCTTCGTTCAGCGCGAAGCCCGCGTCGATGAGGTCGCGGTGGTTCGCCAGCAGCCACGACACCCCGTTGTTGCCGCCGCCCTCCTCGTCGGCGGTGAGCGCCACGATGATGTCGCGGTCGGGCACCCAGCCCTCTTCCTTGAGCCGGATGAGGTTGGCCAGGTGGATGGCCGCCTCGTCCTTGTCGTCGGTGGTGCCTCGCCCGTAGTACCACCCGTCCTGCTCCACGAAGGTGAAGGGATCCAGGTTCCAGTCCGCGGGATCCGCTGGCACCACGTCGATGTGGGCCAGCAGGAGCAGGGGCTCCAACGAGGGATCCCGCCCGCGATAGCGCACCACGAGGTTGCCACGCAGCGGCGCCGATCCCCCCAGAAAGATGTCCTCTTCGGGAAAGCCGGCTGCCCTGGCGTGGGCCGCCATCGCCTCGGCGGCCGCCGTCGTGCTCCCGCTGGGAGCGTCGGTGTTGATCTCCACCAGCTCCCGCAGGAGGTCCCTGGCGACACCCCGCCACCGCTCCGGGGGCTGGGGAGGCGCGTCCTGCGCGGAAGCCCCCGCGGGGACGAGGATCAAGGTGAGCGAGAGGAGGGCCGCGGTGAAGCGAGGGGCGAGCGTCATGGCGCGAATCCTGAGGACCTGGAACGAGTGGTGGCCCGGCGCGGCGGCGCACCGGCGGCGCCAACATAGGCCGCGAGGGCGGGCCGAGGAAGGCACCACGGCCCCGGCTTGCGAAAGGGCGCGCCCGAACCCCATGGTCAGGTGCTGTTCCCACTTCCGTTCACCGCTGGAAGGCCAGCCCATGCGTACCCTCACTCTCCTCTCCGCCCTCCTCTTCATCGCGGCCTGCTCCGGCGGCGAATCCGGCGACGACCGCGCGCCGGCGACCGCTAGCGACCCGAGCCTCGAGCACATCGAGATCACGGGCTTCTCTGCACCGGAGTCGGTGCTGCACGACGCCGCGGCCGACGTCTACCTGGTCTCCAACATCAACGGGAACCCACTGGACAAGGACGACAACGGCTTCATCAGCCGGGTCACGCCGGACGGGCACATCGAGACCCTCAAGTGGATCGACGGGAGCGGCTCGGGCGTCACGCTCAACGCACCCAAGGGGATGGCCATCCTGGGCGATACGCTGTACGTGGCCGACATCGACTGCGTCCGGTACTTCGTGCGGACCACCGGCGCGCCGGCGGGCTCGCTGTGCCTCGCCAACGCCACCTTCCTCAACGACATCGCGGTGGACCACAACAACGTCCTCTACGTGACCGACATGGGCATGAAGGCCGGCGAAGGCGGCATGACGGCCTCCGGGAGCGACGCCGTCTATCGCTTCCAGCCCGACGGTCGCTACGCCACCTTCTCCAAGGGACGCGAGCTGGGCAATCCCAACGGCATCGCCTTTCACGGGGGGCGCGGGCTGGTGGTGACCTACGGGAGCGGCGAGATCTATCAGTTGGCACCCGACGGCTCGACGCAGACCGTGCTCCCGGGCCGGGAAGGGCGCCAGCTCGACGGCATCGTCTTCATGGAAGACGGGGGATTCCTCTTCTCGAGCTGGGGTGACCGGGCGGTGCACATGGTCACGCCCTCGGGCTCGGTCACCCGGGTGCTCGACGACGTGGAGTCGCCGGCCGACATCGGCTTCGACGCCCAGCGCCGCCGCGTCCTGGTGCCGCTCCTCAACCTCGACACCGTGATCCTGCAGGAGCTGCCCGCCGACAGCGCGCAGGATCAGGGCATGTAAAGTGCCCCGGCGAGTGGAGGCCGGCACGGCGGGATTCAAGGACCACTTCTCCGGTGTCGCCCGGGACTACGCCCGCTACCGACCCACCTATCCCGAGGCCCTGTACGCCTGGCTGGCGGAGGTGGCCCCCCGGCGCGACCTCGCCTGGGACTGCGCCAGCGGAAACGGCCAGGTGGCCCGAGGCCTCACGCCGCACTTCAGGACCGTGGTGGCCTCCGATGGCAGCGCCGCCCAGCTCCGCGCCGCCGAGCCCGGGTCGTATCGTCGGGTGGCGTGCACGGCGGAGGCCGCCTGCCTGCGCGAGGGCATCGCCGATCTCATCACGGTGGGCCAGGCCACGCACTGGTTCGACGTGGAGCGCTTCTACGGGCAGGCACGCCAGGTGGCCCGACCCGGCGGCGTGCTCGCGCTCTGGTCCTACGCGCTGTGCAGGATCACGCCCGAGGTGGACCGGCTGGCCGACGAGCTCCACGACGACATCCTGGGCACCTGGTGGCCGCGGGACCGCCACACCGTGACCGACGGCTACCGTTCGCTGCCCTTCCCCTTCGAGGACGAGATCGCCGCGCCCGGCTTCGCCATGGAGCAGCAGCTCAGCGGAGAAGACTTCCTCGGCTATCTGGGCACCTGGTCGTCCATGTCGGCCTACAGAAAGGCCACCGGCGAGGATCCGCTGGACACCTTTCGCCCCCGCCTGGAACGGGCCTGGGGCGGCCTCGAGCGCGTGCGCACCGCGAGCTGGCCCTTCGCGCTGCGTGTGGCCCGCCTGTGACCGCCTGCGCGCCGATCATTCCTCCCGCAGAGCCACGGCAGGGTCGGTGCGGGCGGCCCGCAGGGCCGGTAGCCACGCCGACAGCACCGCTGCGGACAGCAGAATCGCGAACACGCCTCCCATGACCGTGGGATCCCAGGCCGAGACGCCGAAGAGGAGGCCCGACAGCAGCCGCCCCGCCAGCACCGCGCCCGCCAGGCCCGCCAACAGCCCCGT
The DNA here is from genome assembly GCA_963809895.1 of uncultured Gemmatimonadales bacterium. Taxonomy (GTDB): domain Bacteria; phylum Gemmatimonadota; class Gemmatimonadetes; order Longimicrobiales; family Gaopeijiaceae; genus Gaopeijia. Next base: position 2,365,726 of record CAWELD010000003.1, read on the forward strand.
GCCCGCCATCCGTAGCCCCTCTCCCAGAAGCAGCCGACGTACGCGGCCGGGACCCGCGCCCAACGCCAGGCGCACGCCCATCTCCGCCCGGCGCCGCGCCACGGCGTAGGACATCACGCCGTAGATTCCGGCCGCGGCCACCAGGAGGGCCGTCACCGCGAAGGCCAGCAGCAGGAGCGCGTTGAAGCGGTCCTGGGCCGTCGCCCGGGCGTACTCCTCGTCCAGGGTCGTGACGGCCGACAGGGGCAGGCTGGAATCCAGTCCGGCGATGGTCGCGCGGACCCCCGCCAGCACGCTCCGCGGCGGCACCCGCGTGGCCACCAGCAGATGCAGGAAGGTGGTCGGGGCCTGCCGCTGCGAGAAGTAGAAGGCATCGGGTGCGTCCGCCCGCAGACCCGCGAAGCGGACATCGCCCACGACCCCGACGATCTCCCACTCCGCGGGTGCGGAGGCGTCCCACATTCCCTGCATGGTGGTCATGCGAATCCGGCGTCCGAGAGGGTCTTCGCCGGCGAAGTTGTCGTCCACGAAGTCCTGGTTGACCACCACCACGCCCGGGGCGTCGGGCCCGTCGTCTTCGGTGAAGGCGCGACCCCGCAGAAGAGGAATCCCCAGCGCTTCGAAGTACCCCGGCGACACGGGCCGGAAGTAGGCCCCCGGCTTCTGCCCCGGTTCCGGGGCAGGCCTGTCCGTCACCGTGAAGGTCTCGGTCCAGCTCGCGCTCAACGGCGTGTCGTACGCCACCGAGGCCGAGGTCACCCCGGGCAGGGCCTCCACCGCCGCCTCCAGCCTGTGCAGGAAGTCGCTGGTTTCCAGCCGGTCGCCGTAGCCCTGTGACGGCAGCAACAGCTCCACCGACAGCAGGTCCCGGGTGCGGGCGCCCAGGTCCACGGCCCGCACCGCGAGGAAGCTCCGCACCAGGAGGCCGGCCCCCACCAGGAGCGTGCACGCGAGCGCGAGCTGCCCCGCCACCAGGACGCGAGCCGTACGTCCACCGCCGCTGCCGGCGGTTCCCCGGCCCCCGGCCTTCAAGGCCTCGGTCATGCGCGGCCGGGCCCCGCGCAGCGCCGGCAGCAGCCCCACCACCACGCCGGCGACCAGCGCCACGCCCAGGGTGAAGAGCAGCACATGGCCGTCCACCCCGATGGACGACTGCCGGGGCAGATCCTCGGGCAGCATGGCAAGCAGCACGTCGAGTCCTCCCGACGCCAGCACCAGCCCCCCGACGCCGCCGGCGAGCCCCAGCAGGACGGCCTCCAGGAGACCGAGGCGCACCAGCCGACCCGCGCCGGCGCCCACCGCGGCGCGCACCGCCATCTCCCGACTGCGGTCCAGGGTGCGCGCCAGCAGGAGGTTGGCCAGGTTCGCGCACGCCACCAGAAGGACCAGGCCCACGGCCCCCAGGAGTATGAGGAGGTCGCGCCGGGCATCCCCCAGCACCACGGTGCGCAGCGGCGCCACGTCCGAGGTGATGCCGGTGTAGGTCTCGGGGTGGCTCTCCGACACCGCCCGGGTCAGGGCGGCGAGGTCCTCGGAGGCGGCTTCCAGTGACACGCCAGGCTGCAAGCGGCCCAGGGCCACGAACACGTGGGACTGGTATCCAGACGCCCACCCGGGCTCCAGATCCAGAGGCACCCAGGCCATCCGTTCCCGGTCGCCGGGCGCCAGGCCCAGCCCGTTCAGCGTCACCGGCAGCGCGACCGGCGGCATGACGCCCACCACCTCCCAGCGCTCGCCGTCGGCCACGATGCCACGCCCGACGATATCGGGATCCGCGCCGTAGCGCTCCCTCCAGAGCGCGTCACTGAGGATCACCACGCGATGCCGGCCCTGGCTCTCTTCGGGTCGGAAGACGCGGCCGAGCGCCGGGAGCACGCCCACCACGTCGAAGTACGACGCCGTCACCTGAACACCATTGACGCGCTCGGGATCGAGCCCCGCCTCGGTGAGGTTGAAGCTCCAGCCACCCAGAAGGGCCATGTCCTGGAACGTTCGATTTCCCTCGCGCCAGTCGCGGAACACGCCTCCCGTGGTCCGGAAGGGGCCACCCCCCTGGCTCGAGCGGTCCTGCGCCACCACCAGGCGCTCCGCCTCCGGCATGTCGAAAGGACGCAGGAGCACCCCGTTCACCACGCTGAAGATGGCCGTGTTCGCCCCCACCCCCAGCGCCAGCGTCACGATGGCGCCCACGGTCAGCGCGGGACGCCGGCGCAGCCCGCGCAGCGCGTATCGTAGATCCATCCACCAGCTCTCCATCCCCCCACCTCCCTGTTCGATGTGGTGTGCGCTCTCGCGCTCCGTTCCCGCGAACCAGCGCTCCGCCACCGCTTCACGGCACAGGTCCAGGCCACAGCGCAGCCAGAAGACGGCCACACCGGTGCGGCCTCCTCGCCGGAGCGCGCCCCGGGTCCCGTCCCGGAAGGCCCGGACCATGTCGTCGCCGAACCTGCGGCGGAACCGGGCCGGGTACAGGTGCAGCGCCAGTCGGTACAGCCTCTCCGCCCAGCTCATCGCGGCCCTCCGCCGCCGGCGAGGCCCGCGTCGCGGGCCGCGTCCACGGCGCGGGCCATGCGGCGCGCCTCGGCATCCGCCACGCGCCGTCCGAAGGGCGTCACCCGGTAGTAGCGGCGGCGCTCGTCGTGTCCCTCCACGTCGGTGGGACGCTCGTCCAGCTCCTCCAGCAGGCCCTCCTCCAGCATCCACTTGAGCCGCCTGTAGAGGGCGCCGGGCTGCAGCGTGAGCGTGCCCCCGGAGATGCGCTCCGCTTCCTGCATGATGGCGTAGCCGTGGCGCTCACCCGCCGCCACCACGGTCAGGATCATGAAGGCGTCGGGCTTCATGGGGAGGAAGTCCTGCGGGTCGTCGTCTCGAGGCATGAGCTGAGATCTCCAGTCGTTCACGGCGCGTCTATAGACATTCTGTTTATACGAGACAGCACCATCGCGCGAAAGGTTGCACCCGCTCTCGCGATGAGGGTGCTCACGTCCCGCTCTCCCCCCCCTGGACAGTCTTTCAATCTTCAATTACTGTTCAACGTCACATGTTGCAACACCTGAAGAAAGGGGGGTCCCCGATGGATACGATTCTCGTTACCGGAGCCACAGGTCAGCAGGGCGGAGCCGTGGCGCGCGCATTGCTCGCCGAAGGCCATCCGGTCCGGGCCATGACTCGTCACCCGGACGGGGAGGCAGCCAGGGCCCTCGCCGATCTGGGAGCTACCGTCGTGCGTGGCGACCTGGACGATCCCGAGTCCCTCCGTGCCGCATTGGACGGGGTCTGGGGTGTCTTCGCCCTCCAGAACACCTGGGAGGCCGGCGTCGAGCGCGAGGAGGCCCAGGGCAAGCGCATGGCGCGGCTGGCTCGGGAGAGCGGGGTGCGCCACTACGTGTACGCCTCCGTGGGGAGCGCGCACCGCGAGACCGGCATTCCGCACTTCGACAACAAGGCGCGCGTCGAGGACGTGGTCCGCTCGCTGGACTTCCCGTCGTGGGTCATCCTGCGGCCGGTCTTCTTCATGGAGAACCTGACGTCTCCCTGGTTCGCCCCGGCCATCGCCGACGGCCATCTCGCCCTGGGCATCTCGCCCGACACGCCGCTACAGATGGTGGCGGTGGACGACATCGGCCGGTACGGGCTCATGGCCTTCGAGCGGGCGGACGAGCTCTCCGGGCGTGCCATCGACTTCGCCGGAGACTCCCTGACCCCCGTGGAGGCGGCCCGCATCCTGTCGGACGTCCTCGGGCGCCGGATCACCCATTTCCAGGTACCTCTGGACGAGGTGAGGAAGGCCAGCGAGGACTTCGCCGCGATGCTGGCGTGGTTCGAAGAGGTGGGCTACGACGCCGACATCGAAGGGAATGCCCGGGAGTTCGGCATCCGACCCACGTCGTTCGCGGCGTGGGCGAAGAGCGCGGACTGGAGCGCCGCCCAGCCCGCTGCCGTCTGACGCACACGGCATCCGCGGTGGGGAACGCCCCACCGCGGCTCGCCGGTCAGCGCCCCGGCCGCTCCGGCAGATGTCTGCGCGCTTCGTTCAGGAGGTCCGGATCGATGTTCACGCCCCGGGCCGCCATCTTCTGGCCCAGGGCGTCCAGCTGTCCGGGCAGTTCGGGCGGCGTGCCCTCTTGGCGGCGGGCGCGCCGCCCTACCACGGTGCCCACCAGGGCATCGTGGACGACGTGCACCGCGATGGCGATCCACAGCGTACCGGTGATGCCCACGACCAGGTGGTCACGGAGACCGTAGAGCCCGGCCACCAGGGCGCTGCGGGGACCCTGATACAGGTGGACGGCTCCGAAGATGGACGCGGCCAGCAGCGCAGCGGCCCACCAGCTCCCGGTCAGCGCCGCCAGGAGGGTGAAGAGCACCCCGCGATAGACCACCTCCTCGCCGAACCCGGCACCGAGACACAGCAGGTAGAAGAAGGCGTGCTCACCCCGGGTGCGGGGCGCGATGCGGCGAACCCGCTCGCGCCCGGTCCTGGGTGTCAGCCGTGGGATCAGCGTGAGCAACCCCAGTGCCAGGGACCCCAGTCCCACGGCCACGTCCAGGAGCCCCGGCGTCCAGGCCGGAAACAGGTGCATGCCACTCTCGCGGGCCGCCGCCCACGACAGGACCAGGAGCACCCACAGCCAGAGCAGCGCCCCCACGTAGGCGCGCCTGCGTTCCATGAGCGGTGCTTCTCCCCCACCCCGCGCGAGCCGCCGATGGGCGCGCAGGCCCACCAGGGGCCCAACCAGGGCCAGGAATCCCAGCGTGTACCACGACACCACCCCCATGGTCACGGTGGCGGGGTCGGTGAGAAAGCGCATGGAGCGGCTCCGGACGGGCAAGAGGCTGTGCAGGAAGAGGCGTGTGTGGCATACTGGCGTCAATCACGACGATGGCTCGATTCCTGCGGCTATGCGAGTCAGGGATCTGGCGCGATTCCCGCGCCACCACATCGGCCCGACAGAGGAGACGACCATGACCCTCACGAGCCTGCTCATCCTGCTTCTCGTGGCCGCCGTGTGCGGCGCCATCGGACAGTCCATCGCCGGCTACTCGCTGGGCGGGTGTCTCACCTCCATGGTCGTGGGGCTACTGGGAGCCTGGCTCGGAACGTGGCTCGCCACCGAGTTCGGCTTCCCCGCCCTCCTCGTCGTGGACGTGGGCGGGGAGCCGTTCCCGGTGGTGTGGGCCGTGGTGGGAAGCTTCCTCTTCGCGCTGGCGGTGGGCGTCCTCACCCGCGGCCGCGGCCGCGTCTAGCGGACCTCAGTCGCCGCCGGCCCCCCGCGGCCACACGTTGTCCGAGGGGTCGCCGTCGGGGAAGCGCCCGTGGGGGTCCAGCGTCACCGACTCCACGGACCGCCCTCCGAAGTCCAGGACCGCGTCGAAGGTCCGCGACCCGTCGAACCAGACGTCCACCGGGTAGGTGACGATGGCGGTGCGGGCGTCGACCATGTCGGCGTTGTCCATGGGCCGGATGGCCGGCCCGGTGGCCGCGAAGCGGACCTGGAGCACCACGGGTGAGGGCATGTCACCGTCCTGACGCACGGTGACCGTGGTGCGAGCCCCCTGGGTGGAGACGTTCTGGATGGAGCCGTCCACCGCATCGGTGGTGAAGAGCCAGTAGTACCAGAACCAGCCCAGGTCCCGGTCCAGGGCGTTGCTCATGTAGAAGGCGTAGTCCCACGGGGAGGGATGCTTGAAGCGCCAGGCCTCGGCGTACCCGCTCATGGCCCGCCACACGGCGCTGTCACCCACGATGCCCCCCAGCATGGAGAGCATCAGGGGTGCCTTGCTGTAGGCCTGGAACGAATACATGGGCCCACCGTAGTTGGCGTCCCACATGAGCGGAGCTTCGCGCTCGTCGCCGCTGATGGTTCCATAGCGCTGCCCCAGCCCGTCGAGGCGCGGCGCTTCGCCGTCGGCGTCGGCGTCGGACAGGATGTTCATGTACTGATTGAAGCCCTCGTCCATGAAGCCGTACCAGGTCTCGTTGGTCCCCACCATCATCGGCCACCACTGATGCCCGATCTCGTGGTCCGCCGCCCCCACGCTGGACATGATGAACATGGGGTACTCCATGCCCCCTTCCGGACCGTCCACGATGGTGAGTTGCGGGAAGGTGTAGGGCATCCACAGACGCGAGTAGAAGCCCAGCGCGTGACGGGCCACCTCCGGGCCCCGGGCGTAGCGCTCACTGTTGCCCGGCAGGTACAGGACGTTCACCGGTACCGGATCCCGTCCGGGAACCGTGGCCTCGGTCGCATCCCACACGAACTGGTTCGAGGTGGCCCACGCCACGTCACCCACGGTGTCGGCCACGAAGTGCCAGACCAGACGATCCCCGTCGGCGGTGGAGCGCCCCGGTCCGCGCTCCTGGGCACTGACGATGTTGGTGGTGGTCCCCGGCGTCACCTGCGCCAGACGCTGGCGCGCGTCGGCGGTGAGCACCTCGTCGGCGTTCTGCAGCACACCGGTGGATCCCACGATCCACCCCGCGGGCACGTCGATGCGCACGTCGAAGCGTCCGAAGTTGTTGTAGAACTCCGACGGCCCCAGATACGGATCCAGATCCCATCCCCCCTGACGGAGGTCGTCGTACATGGCCACCCGGGGATACCACTGAGCGACCTGATACAGGGAATCGGCCCAGCGGCCCATGCGCAGCCCGCGCACGTTGTCGGCCCGGGGCACGCGGAAACTCCACTCGGCCTCCACCGTGGCCGAGGCGCCGGGGGCGACCGGGGTGGGCAGGAGCACCTGGACCGAGGTCTGGGTGACGTCACTGGCGATGGGGGCCGTGGGCGCCGGAGCGTTGCGCCGGCGGCGAATCCCGGTGTTGGCCAGATCCACTTCCTGGCCGTTGACGGCCAGTCGGGTGAGCTCCATGCCGTCGGTGATCTCGGTGACCGTCTCCAGGCGGGGCACATTGGGCCGGAAGATGTTCTGGTCCAGCCGGAGCACCAGCCCCTGCATGGGATCGGGACCGTTGTTGTGCACCACCGCGGTCTCACGGCCCGAGACCGTGGAGGTGGGCACGTCGAGCCGGGCGTCGATGGTGTAGTCCATCCAGGTCTGCCAGTAGTTCGGACCGGGACGTCCTGTGGAGTCCCTCGTGCCCGCCGCCATGGCCCTCTGGATCATGTCGGTCATGCGGATGTCCCGCTGCACCGCCCGCTCCGGCGGGGCCGCCATCTCGCCTCCGCTCGAGGCGGCCATGGCCATCCCGGAGCTCTCCATCATGGAGCCACCGGCAGGCGCCGGCGTGGGCGTGGGCGAGGATCCCGGCGCGCACGCCACCGGGAGAAGTGCCATGCCGGCCGCAGCGGCCAGCGCAACCAATGCTCGGGTCCTCATGTAGCTTCCTCCGAAGCCGGGGGCTGCCCCGGAAGCCAGTCCCGGAACGCCTCCCCGTACAGATGCCAGACTGTGACGAACAACGCAGCCACGATGGGTCCGACGATGAATCCCACCGCACCGAATAGAACCAAGCCGCCCAGCGTGCTCAACAGGATGAGCAGATCGGACATGCGCGTGTCGCGGCCGACCAGGCGCGGTCTCAGGAAATTGTCGATGGTGCTCACCACCAACAGACTCCACGCCACGAGCCCGATGCCGGCGCCGACGTGGCCGGTCACCAGGAGGTAGACCACCATGGGAGCCCACACCAGGCCGGCCCCGATGGCGGGAATGATGGAGACCACCATGGTGACGGTGCCCCAGAAGGCGGCACCGGGCACACCGGCCACCCAGAAGGCCACGCCCGCCAGCCCGCCCTGGATGATGCCGATGAGGAGCGACCCCTTGAGGGTGGCCCGCGTCACCGAGACGAACTTGTCCAGCAGTCGTTCCTCGTCGGCGGGAGACAGCGGCACATAGTAGAGGATGCGGTCCAGGATCCTCCGGCCGTCCACCAGAAAGAAGAACATGGCGTAGAGGACGATGAAGAGCTGCAGAAAGAAGCCCAGCGTGCCCCGGGTGACGTCGGCCAGGCTCCGGACCAGGAAGCTGCCGGTGCCGGACGCCGCCTGGGCCACCTTCGCTCCGATCTCCTCGCCGGTGGGGATGAGCGCGCGAAGCCCCGGCAGCCGATCCAGCAGTGGGATCTCCTGCAACCGCTGATCCCACCCCCCCGCGGCGCTGATCTGCTTCTCGATCCACGGCCCCGCCGCTTGCGACACCTCCACGGCCTGACTCGCCACGAGTCCAACGAACGCCAGCAGGGGAATCCCCACGACCAGCAGAATGATGAGGATCGTCGTCACCGACGCCCACGCCTTGCGGCCCCCCATGCGCCGAAGCAACGAGGCATACAGGGGGCTGGCCATCCCGGAGAAGATCGCCGCCAGAAGCACCGCCAGCAGGAACTGGCGGATCATGGCCAGGAAGAGGAGGGACATCCCCAGGGTGAACGCCAGCAGGAAGGTCTTCCGGAAGCGTTCCTGCGGAGGGTGCTGGGCGGTCATGCGGCTCGCTCGCGGCAATGGCCAGTGGATGCGGTGACGGGGCGCTCGCCGAAGAGATGCGCCGGGCTCCAACTTCGGTGTTCGGACGCCGGCGGGCCAGCATGGGAACCGCGGACCCGGTCGCGGCGTGCGAGCGGCCGTCGTAGCTTCCAGGCTCCTGCATCACCTTTGCCGACGTGCCCGTGCCCCGACCCGTCTTCCGCGCCGTGCCCGACGACGCACCGCACCTCGTCCGCCATCTGGACGAGATCGCCTCCCGCCATCCCCTGGCGCGCAAGGTGATCCTGGCGCCGGCGCGGGGTGCGGGCCGGGAGCTGTTGCGCACGCTGGCCCGGATGCGCGGAGGGTGGAGCGGCTTCGTGGTGGAGACGCCTCGACCCTTCGCCCTCCAGATCGCGACTCCGGCGCTGGCCCGGGCGGGGCTCCGGGTCATGGACGAGTTCGAGGAAGAGGCGCTGGTGGACGAGACGCTGGACGATGCCATGGCGTCCGGCGCCGGAGCACCCTACCGGGAGTTGGCCGGGGGGATGGGCTTCCGGCGGGCCGTGCGCAGCGCGGTGGCGGCCCTGCGCATCGCCGGCGTCGAGCCGGCGCGCATCCGGCGCGAGCCCTTCGCCGATCGGGCGAAGCAGGACCTGCTCGCCTCGGTGCTCGAGGGGCTGGCGGCCCGCTCCGCCGAACGAGGGGTCGCCGACGTGGGGCAGGTGCTGAGGTTGGCCGCCGAGGCGCTGGAGGCCGGGGCACCCCTGGGGGCCGACAGCGTCCACCTCTGGCCCGGCCTGTCCATGCGCGGCGCGTCGGGTCGCTTTCTCCGGGCACTGCTCGACCGGGGAGCACGGGTGCTCACCACCGATCCGGTGATGGGCCTGGAGGCGCCGGCCGCCCTGCTCTGGCACGCCGGCCGAGTCCGGACGCCGCGGTCGTTTCTCTGCGATCCGGAGGCCGCGCCCCGGGTGACGGAGTCTCCGCCGGACGACACGGATACCTCGGGTCTGCCCCTCTTCGACGGCGCCGACGCCCCGACGGGACCGGCACCGGCCTCCATCACCCTGTTCCGGGCCGCCGGCATCCAGGAGGAGATCCGGGAGGTGCTTCGCCGCGCGCTCGGCTCGTCCACGCCCTTCGAGGATGTGGAGATCGTGACCCCGGACCCCGGCGTGTACGGGCCGGCGCTGCACGCCCTGGCCACCCGTCTCGGCATTCCCGTCACCTTCGCCGTGGGACTCCCGGTGGAGCGCACACGGCCGGGGCGCGCGGTGGCCTCCTACCTGCGCTGGATCTCCGACGACTTTCCGGCAGCGGAGATCCGACGGTTGCTGGAGAACGACGATCTGAGGGCACCGGGTGCCCACCGCCATCTGAACCCGCGGGCGCTGGCCCGCACCCTTCGGCGCTTGCGGGTGGGATGGGGTCGCGAGCGGTACGCCCAGATCCTCGACGCGGCCCTGGAGCGCCTCGAGAGCCGCCCCCCCGAGCCCCGCCGCGACGAATCGCCCGAGGAGCACGCGGCACGTCTGGAGCGTATGCGCGCGAACCTCGAGGGCGTCCAGGCGCTCCTCCGCTACATCCTGCGCCACACGCCCGCCGACGTCCCCCGACGCCTGGAGCTCCACCCCAGACCGGTGGCTCCGGCGGAGGTGGCCGGCGGCCTGGCCCGCTTCCTGCGCCTGGTGCCCACCCGGTCGGGATCCGTCGACGACACCGCCCGCGACCGTCTCCTCCGCGTCCTGGACCGCATCCGGGCGACGCTCACCCGACCGGTGCCCTTCGGGGCAGCGGTGGCCACGGTGCAGGAACATCTGGAGCTGCGCGTGCCGGCGCCCCGGGCCGAGGGCAAGGCGCCGTGGCTCTCCGACGGTGGCAGCGTGCACCTGACGGACCTGGAGCACGGGGGTCTGAGCGGTCGGCCCCTCACCTTCCTGGTGGGCCTGGACGCGGGGAGGTTCCCGGGTGGAGGCACCCAGGACCCCCTCCTGCTGGACCGGGAGCGGCGACGGCTCTCGGGCGACCTGCCCACCTCGGCGGACCGACTGGAGGAACGGCAGTTCCAGCTGGCGGCCCTCCTGGCACGTGTGCGGGGAGAGGTGGTGATGAGCTACCCGGCGTGGGACGCGGCCGAAGCACGGGTGCTGGCTCCCTCTCCGGTCCTCCTCCAGGCGTACCGACTCGCCTCCGGCGACCCGCAGGCCGGCTTCGACGCGCTGCGCGGGCATCTCGGCACTCCCGCCAGCCGCTTGCCGCGCTCCGGCTCACCCCTGGACCGCGAGGACGTCTGGCTCGAGGCGCTCAGCGGGAGCGACCACCTCCTCGAGGGGACCCGGGTGGTGCGCGACGCCTTCCCTCGCCTGGACGCGGGCATCGCCGCCCGACGCGCATGGGACGGCGACGAGCCCGGAGCGCATCAGGGTGTGGTGGGGCGGCGGACGTCGCTGGATCCCCGACAGGTGCCCGAGACGATCCTGTCGGCCTCGCGCCTGGAGGCACTGGGGGCGTGCCCGCTGCGATACTTCCACCGCTACGTCCTGCACCTCCAGCCCCTCGACGACCCCGACTACCGGCCCGACGCCTGGCTGGACCCGCTCCGGCGGGGCAGCCTCCTGCACGGCGTCTTCGAGACGACGCTCCGCGCCGCCCGCGAGGACGGGATCGCGGTGGAGGACTCCGCCTTCGTGGAGCTCGGCCACCGCATCCTGCACGGCGACGCGCGCACCCTCCGCCAGGAGCTGCCCCCACCCAGCGAGGCGGTGTTCCAACGGGAGCTCGCGGCCCTGGAGGTCGACGTGCGCTGCTTCGCCGACCACCTGCGGCTCCATCCCCCGGCGTGGGAAGACCTGGAGCTCCAGTTCGGGTTCGAAGGCGGCGAGCCACCCGTCTTGCTGGAGCTGGCCGGAGGCACCGTGCGCCTGCGCGGCGCCGTGGACCGCGTCGACGCCGCCGGCGCCGACGGCTCGCACCTCCGCATCGTGGACTACAAGACGGGGAGCTTCGGGCGACACTGGGCGAGAAGCACCGGCGTCTACAACGGTGGCCGACGGCTTCAGCACGTCCTGTACACCCTCGCCGTGGAGGCCTTGAAGGCACGCCCCGTGGAGGCCATGGAGTACCACTTTCCCACGCGAAAGGGCGAAGGCGAGATCCGACGCTTCCAGCGCCGCGAGCTCACGGGAGGGGCCGCCCTCGTGGACCGACTCCTCGACGGCGCGGCCCAGGGCCATTTCGTGCCCACGGACACCGTCGAGGACTGCGCCTTCTGCGACTACAAGGCCATCTGCCGCGTCACGGAGGGGCGTTTTGGCCGGCGCGACTCCCCGCCGGCGCAGTGGGGCGAAGCCCAACGCGAGGCCGGGGCGCCCGCCTACCGGGAGTTGGACGCCGTCCGGAGCTGGGAGGAGCGGCCGGACTAAGTAGTATTGCGATACATCACGGTACTACTTATTCATGGGGCGTCGTTGGTGACCTTCGTCCCGTGCCGGTGTGACCCATGCCCCGATCCGGAGCCTCCGCCCTCTCCGAGCCCGTCGTCCACATCCTGCTGTCGCTGGCCGACGGCCCGCTGCACGGATACGGCATCATCCTGCGCGTGGAAGAGTGGACCGACGGCCGTCTGGTCCTCAAGACCGGCACGCTCTACACCGCGCTCCGTCGCCTGAGCGAGCGCGGACTGATCGAGACCGCCGACGTGGACGACCCCGAAGACGAGCGGCGCATCCACTACCGTCTCACGCCCGAGGGCCTCGCGGTGCTCCGGAACGAGGCGGCGCGGGTGCAGGCGCTGGCCGAGCTGACGGTGAGGGTGGTGGGATGAGGTGGGCCACGACGATCTACCGACTGGCGCTCCGCGCGCTGCCACCGGCGCTGCGCCGGGACTCGGGCCCCGACATGCTCCGCACCTTCCGGCAGTTGGCCCTGCGCGCTCGAGGCCGTGGCCGGCTGGCGCTGTGGGCCCTGGTCGCACGCGAGGTGACCGACGTGCTGACGTCGGGGATCGGTGGTCGCCTCGCCGCCGCCTCCTCGCTGGTCTTCGGTGCGCCGCAGCTCGCGCGCCGCCTCGTGCGCCGGCCCACGCACGCCTTCGCCGTGGTGGCGACGCTGGCGCTCGGGGTAGGGGCGAGCACGGCCATGTTCGCCGTCACCGACACGGTGCTCGCCGACGCCCCGTTTCCCGAGCCGGACCGCATCGTGAACGTCTGGAACCTCCGGCTCGAGAACGGCAACTCCATCCCGGGCACCGACAACGCCTCCTTCCTCGCCTGGCGGGGCTTGAGCGACGTCTTCGAGCGGGTCGAGGGGTTCCAGCGCACCACCCGGGTGATCACGGACGACGGCCCACCCGAGCAGGTGACCACCGCCGTCGTGACGCCCGGTCTGGCGGAGCTCCTGGGCGCGCACCCGATCGTGGGCCGTGGGTTCGTGGACCCGGAGGGCCGGCCCGGAGACCAGGACTACGCGATCCTGGGCTGGGACCTGTGGGCACGCCGGTACGGCGCGGATCCGAAGCTCGTGGGACGCACCATCGAGTTGAATCGACGGAGGACCACGGTCGTCGGGGTGCTGCCGCGGGGCTTCGCCTTCCCGAGCCAGGATACCGAGGTCTGGCTGCCGGTGGCCGCCACGCCGGCAGCGCTGAGCAGGACGCCGGGGTCGCCCCTGATGCCGGGACTCGACGTGGTGGCGCGACTCCGGCCGGGCCTCGACCTGGACGCCGCGAACGCCGCCTTGCGCCCACGAGAGGAGGCTCTGGTCGAAGCCGGGGCCACCCCGGGCTACCTGCCCGAAGTCCACGACATGGGCTTCTTCCTGACGCCGGAGCGCACGCGGCGCACGCTGGCCCTCCTCATGGGCGCCGTGCTCATGGTGCTCCTCATCGCCGTGGCCAACGTGGTGGGGCTCGGGTTGTCCCAGTCGCTGGATCGCCGACGGGAGCTCGCCGTGCGCGAGGCCCTGGGCGCGGGCCGGCGTCGCCTGGCCACCGAGCTGCTCCTCGAGAACCTCGCCCTGGCGCTGGTGGGCAGCGCCGCCGGGCTCGGCGTCGCGACGCTGGTGCTGCGCGCCCTCCTGCCCATGGTGCCGGACCAGCTCGGTATCGTCACGTGGGGGCGGCCCCTGGGGATCTGGCCCACCGGGCTCTTCTTCGCCCTGGGGGCGGCGCTGGTGGTGGCGCCGGCCGTGACCCTGTTGACCTGGACCCGACGCGGAGGCGAGCCCAACGAAGCGCTCACCAACGCGCGCCAGGCGACACCCACCCGCCGGGGCCTCGCGCTGCAACAGACCATCATCGCCGGCCAGATGGCGCTGGCGGTGCTTCTCCTCGCCGGCTCTGCGCTGGTGGCCAACAGCGTGCTGCGCCTGACCCACGTGGACACCGGCTTCGACGACGACAGGCTGCTCCTGGCGAGCCTACGCATCCCCACGGGCATGATGCCGACGAGCACCGACGATGTGGACGCCGGCGATCACACGACCGTGGCCGTAGCTCTCTTCGACGAGTTCCGGCAGGCGCTGGAGCGGATCCCCGGGGTGGAGGCCGTGACGCTCACCGACACGCCTTTCCCCTCCACCAGCTTCAGGTTCCGCCCGGAGCTGGAGACGCCGGGCCGGCCAACGGCGACGCTGGGGGTGTCCGCTCCCCAGTACGACTTCCTGCCCATCGGCGAGATCGTGCCGGGCTTTCTGCGGACCACCGGCGTGAAGCTCCTGGAGGGGCGCGACTTCACCGACGCCGACGACCCGCGCACCACCGTCATCGTCAACCGGACGCTGGCTCGCCAGCTGTGGCCCGACGGCTCGCCCCTGGGCCGGAGCCTGCGCATCGCACCCCGCTCCCCCTGGCAGACTGTGGTGGGAGTGGTGGAGCCGACGGTCCAGGGAAGCCTGCGGGACAACTGGGGCGCCGGAGGCGAGATCTGGGTGCCCCTGGATCGGGAGGAGTCCGACGCCTATCGCACCTTCCTGATCCGCACCGACGGCCGGGAGCCCAGGGCGCTGGTGGAGCCCGTGCGACGAGCCATCTGGCAGGTGGACCCTGTGCAGCCCATCGAGCGCCTCCTCCCTCTGCGGAAGGCCTATGGCGGAACCATCGACCGCGAGCGCTTCTTTCTCGCGCTCCTCGGCGTGTTCGCCGGTCTGGCCACGACGCTGGCCGCATGCGGGATCTACGCCCTGCTGGCGCGGGCGGTGACCCGCCGCACCCGGGAGCTGGGCATCCGCAAGGCCCTGGGTGCGCGGCCCACTCAGATCTTCGGGTACGCTGTGCGTACCGGCCTGGTGCCCGCCGGCGTGGGAATCGGCCTGGGACTGGCCGCCGCGGTGCCGCTGGGGCGGCTCCTCCGGGACCTGCTCTACGGGATCGCGCCCGGCGATCCGACCTCCATGCTGGTCACGGCTTCGGTCCTGCTGGGCGTCGCAGCCCTCGCCGCGGCCCCACCCGCCATCCGTGCGCTCCGGACCGACGTGGTGGCGTCGCTGACCACCGAATGAGGGGCCGCGTCAGCCGGCGTCGGCGTCGGCGCCGGTGATGGTGAGCAGGAGCGCCGTGTCCTGGAGCGTGCGGATGTCCTGCGCATGTCCGGGCCCGAAGAACAGGACCTCTCCACGCCCCATCTCGAAGCGCTCCTCGCCCACGCGGTAGCTCAGGCGGCCCTCGACCACCTGGAGGGTCATGGGGCTCTCGGCCTGATGGGTTCCGATCTCCACGTCGTCCGCCAGGACCACCAGCGTCAGTCGTAGCGCACCGGACTTCACCAGCGTGCGCCCGGTGCGGCCGCCGCGCAGGTAGCCTTCGTCGCCCCGCAGCTCCTCGATCTGCGAAGCCAGATCGAAGGTGAGGTTGGGTCCGGCCAACGGACGTGTCATGGGCGACATGTGGATCCTCCGGAAGCGAGCGCACGAGAAGGCGACGCTCCAGCATAAGGCCCCGGCGCCCGCCGACGCCACGCGACGGCGATTTCCGAGCCTTCGCTCCCTCGCCACGGACCCCCACCTCCGGTAGCTTTGGAAGGAGGATCGGAGCGTGGAATCCCCGAGACCACCCGGAGGGTGCGATGGAGCTCAAAGAGGACTGGCGCGTCTCGTTCCCCGGCGTGACGGTGGCGGCCCGCTTCAGGGAGAAGGCGGCGGAGTACGTCGAGCGGCTCGCCACCGAGCCCGAGGCCGTGGGCGCCGAGATCGGCAGCCAGCGCTGGGGACACGAATTCGACCTGGCAGGCATCCCCCAGCCCGAGCTCGACGAGGTCCGCAGCCTCTTCGAACGGGCCGGCGAGGCCATCGAGGAGGGCGCCATGGACGACGCCGTGGGGCTGCTGGAAGACGTGATCGCGTACTGCACGCCGGAGGAGTAGGGGGCGCCCGTGATCCGTACCGCGCTGGCGCTTCTCATGGCGCTCCACGGGGTAGCCCACCTCGTGGGCTTCGCGGTCCCGTGGGGCCTCGCCCACGGTGACGAGCTCACCTACAAGACCACGCTCCTGGCGGGACGCCTCGACGTGGGTGACGTGGGAATCCGTGTCGTGGGGCTCGTCTGGCTCGTGCTGGCGGTGGCGTTCGTGGCCTCGGCCGTGGGCGCCTTCACCCAGCAGCCCTGGTGGACCGGCGCCGCCACCTGGACCGCCGTGGCGTCGCTGGGCATGAGCCTGCTGTCCCTTCCCGAAGCCAGGATCGGGGTGCCCGTGAACCTGCTCGTGTTGGCGGCGCTCCTGATCGGAGGACGCGTCGGCTGGTGGTAACAGAATCGGCCGCGCCACCCCGAAGGGCGACGCGGCCGAAGGAGCGGCGTGGCGGGCCGCCGCTCAGTTCCCGACGGTGAAGGAATAGCCGACGAAGACGGAGCCGGCGCGGTTCTTGAAGCTGTCGTTGGAATCACCCGAATCGTTGAGATCGGCGAGTCCGAGCGTGTAGCGGCCCTCGAGAATCACCGCGCCCGAACCCGCGGGGATCGCAACCCCCGCACCGACCACGGCGCTGAAGTCGGTGCTCTTGCGTTGCAACTCCAGCTCGTAGTCGTTCCCGTCGCAGTCCACGTCGATGGAAATACCCCCGGATTCGCCCGAGAACTTGCACGAAGCTTCGAACGACACGGCTCCGCCACCCAGCAGGTAGGGCGATACCGAAGAGCCGGACCCCAGCGGGACGCGCAGGAGCACGGGAATCTCGATGTAGTCCATCTTGAGCGTCAGATCGACGTCCGAACCGTCACCGGCGGTCACCTTCGCCCCCTTCTGCGAGTAGAGCAGCTCGGGCTGAAGGTAGATGCCACCGATGGGAATGCTCAGGAACACGCCCCCGCCGGCGGCGGTGCGCGTGCTGACGTCGGCCTCGGGATTTTCCACGCTGGGCTTGGAGAAGTTCAGTCCGCCCTTCACGCCGATCTGCATGGATCGCCCACCCATCATCTGTGCACTCACCGGCGCCACGGACACGGCCGTCGCGCTCAATACCGCAAGCAACCACACGGACTTCCTCATGGGTCCTCACCATCCTCTGGGGTCACGCCCGGCCCGGACATGGGGCCAGACTGGGTTGAAGATATTTTCAATTATCGTCGGCGCCGCGCGTGGGTCAACGATCTCGTTCACCGCCCTCGACGCGGTCTCCGCCGCCGGGTAGGTTGCGGCCATGAATCTCTCCCTGCCCGACCAACGTGCCCGGGACCGGATCCGGACGGCTCTGGACACCAATATCCTGGTGGAAGCAGGAGCGGGGTCCGGCAAGACCACCGCGCTCGTGGACCGCATGGTGGCGCTGGTCGGCGACCACGGCGTCGAGGTGGAGCAGGTCGCGGCAGTCACCTTCACGCGCAAGGCCGCCGGCGAGTTGAGAGAGCGCTTCCAGGGGGCGTTGGAGAAGGCGCGCCGCAAGGCCGAGGCGGACAGCCCTCAGCGGGCGCGCCTGGAGGCTTCGTTGGGATCGGTGGACCGGGCGTTCATGGGAACCATCCACGCCTTCTGCGCACGCCTCCTGAGGGAGCGACCCCTCGAGGCCGGCCTGGACCCCGCCTTCGGAGAGCTCACGGCCCAACAGTCCCTGGGGCTCGCCACCAGGTGGTGGAACGTCTGGCTGGAACGCCTCGCCGCCGACGGGGATCCGGTGCTCGATGCGCTGGACGAGCTCGGCATCCGCCCGGACCAGCTCCAGCACACCTTCGCGCAGCTGACCGAATACTCCGACGTGGACTTCCCCGCACCGACCGAAGCGCGCCCGGACCCCTCGGAGATCCTGGCGGTGCGCAGGGAGCTCGACGAGCTCATGGATCGGGCGGACGGGATCTTCCCCGACCAGGAGCCGGACCGCGGGTGGGGAGAGCTCCAGCAGTCCCTGAAGACCGCCTGGTTCTATCGCCGCGCCATGGACTGGGACGACGAGCGCGTGGTCATGGAGGCGATCCGCCTCGTCCTGGCCAAGGCCGACAAGGTCACGCTCAGCCGTTGGTTCCCGGAGCGGAAGGACCAGGGGCCGATCAAGGACCTGCGCGACGACTTCCGTGCCTGGGCCGCGGAGGGCGGTCGTGCGGACCGCCTCGTGCGGCGCTGGTTGGCCCACTGTTACCCGGTCTGTCTCGGCTTCGCACAGCGGGCCGCCCGCGATTTCGCGCGCTTCCGCAAGCGGACCGGCCAACTCTCGTTCCACGACCTGCTGGCCCTCACGGCCGATCTCCTGCGGCGCTCGCCCCAGGCGCGCCGGGACCTGGGTACGCGCTACCGCTACCTGCTGGTGGACGAGTTCCAGGACACGGACCCCTTGCAAGCCGAGGTGCTCTTCCTGCTCGCCTCCGACCCCGACGAGGGCGACGAGGGCGATTGGCGCCGCAGCGTTCCCCGGCCTGGCGCGCTCTTCGTGGTGGGGGATCCCAAGCAGAGCATCTACCGCTTTCGGCGAGCCGACATCGCCCTGTACCAGCAGGTGCGCGAGCGGTTCGACCCCGCCTCGGGCGGCTTCGGAGCCGTCGTCCGCCTGACCGCCAACTTCCGGTCCCTGGCGCCGGTGGGCGCGCTGGTGAACGACGTCTTCGCGGACCCCGACCGATTCCCCGCCGACCCCACGCCCCAGCAGGCTCCCTTCGCCCCGCTGGAGCCCCAGCGCACCGACGCCCACCAGGGCGGGGGTGTGTACGTCTACGACATTCCACCCTGCCAGGACCCCGACGTCAGCGGTCGCGGGCGTGAGAAGCCCGAGCGGGATACCGAGGCCACGGCCCTGGCCCGCTGGATCGCCCGGCGCGTCGACGACGGGGAGCGCACGCCCGGCGATTTCCTGTTGCTCACCCGGACCAAGCGCGCTCTGGACACCTATGCCAGGGCCCTGGAGGCCCGGAACCTCCCGGTCGAGGTCTCCGGGGCAGGCGTGGGGATCGAGGAGGAGCTGGCCGAGCTCGAAGCGGTGCTCAGGGCCCTCTCCGATCCCGACGACGTGGTGCTCACGGTCGCGGCCCTGACAGGCCTCTTCTTCGGACTCGACCTCGAACAGCTCCTCCGGCGCCAGGAGGAGCGCCAGCGCACGCTGGGTCACCCGGGCGGCGCTTTCGACTTCCGCCAGGTTCCGCCCCGGACCGCCGACGACTACGGGGCGGCCAGCCGGGAGGCTCCCGTGGAGGCGGCGCTGGGCACCCTGCACCGCTGGTGGCGGAGGGCGCAGGCCGAGGCCTCGGACGTGGTGGTGGCCGAGATCGTGGACGAGCTGGGACTGCTTCCCTGGGCCGCCGCGGGAGAGCTGGGTCAGATCCGCGCCGGGGCCCTCGCCTTCGCGCTGGATGCGGTGCGCGGCGCGGGTCTCGACGGAGACACCTCGCTGGTCGGCGCCCTGGAAGCGCTGCAGACCGCGCTGGCCGAAGAAGAGTCGGAGGCGCCGCTGGAACCGGAGCGGCCACAGGCCATCCGCTTGATGAATCTCCACAAAGCCAAGGGACTCGAAGGCGCCGTGGTGGTCCTCGCCGATCCCTACGAGCCCGGGGGCTTCGACACCCGTCTCCTGGTGGAGCGCGACCCGGCCGGAGGCGTGAGGGGATGGCTTCGCGTGGGTGAGCCCGGGGCCTGGAACAGCTTCCACGCGCTGGCCCAGCCTCTCTCCTGGCCCGACAAGGAAGAGGCGGAGCAGCGCTTCGCGGACGCCGAAGAGACCCGCCTGCTGTACGTGGCGGCGACGCGAGCCTGCGACGAGTTGGTGGTGACGCGGTGCGGCGATCCGAAGCGCGCGCCCAGGTCGCCCTGGTGTGCCTTTCACGCCTGGCTCGACCAGAACGGCCACGCCCTCGAGCTCGAGGCCGAGCCGCCACCCCCCCGCGACCGCCTGCACACCACCGCCGCCGAAATCGGCCGGCGCGTGGACTTCATCAGGGCGCGCCGCGAAGCCGCGGCGGCGCCGGGCTATGCCTTCGACACGGTCACGGGGCGGGTCCACCACGACGACGCGGCCACCCTCGCCGCCGACGCCGAGGCCCCCTCGGCAGAGTCGCTCGGCGTCGACGAGACCGGCCTCACCTACGACCTCGCCGAAGCCGACAGCTCGGGGCCGGGCGGCTTCGAGTGGGGCAGCGCCGTCCATGCGGTGCTGGAGGCCGCGGCCCGCGGCGTCGAGGGTGAGGCGCTGGCCGCCGCGGCCCGCACCGCGCTGCTGGAGCAGGACCGCCCGGCCCGGGACGGGGAGCCCACCGAGCTGGCCACGCTCCTCGCCCTCGTGGATGCGGTGCGAGCGTCGGAGCTGTGGGAGCAGGCCGAGGCCGCCGGCGAAGCGGGACTCCGCCTCGCCGAGCATCCTTTCGCGCTGGAGATGGAGGACGGATCCTTTCTGGAAGGCGTGATCGACCTGGCCTTCACCTCCCCCGACGGATGGACGGTGGTAGACTACAAGACCGATCGCGGAGACGATCCCGAGCTGGAAGCGCGGGTCGCGCGCTATCACCGCCAGCTCGATCTGTACGCGGATGCGCTGGAGCGCCTCACCGGGCGGCCCGTGGCGGCGAAGCGGCTGTGGTTCCTGAGGCCCCGATCCACCGAACCCTGAGCGCATCATGACCCGAAGCAGACTCCTGGGACTGCTCGCGGTGGCCGGGGCGGCCATCCTCCTCTGGCTCGCCGTCGACGGGTGGCTGGAGGCCCGCTCGCTCCGGGACTACGCGCAAGAGCGTTCGAGCCGGGCCGCTGCGACGGTGGACACGCTGGCCCCACTGGACGCCCGGCTGCGAGAGAGCTCCGGCCTGGCCGTGAGTCGGGCGCACCCGGGTATCCTGTGGACCCAGAACGACTCAGGCGACGAGCCCCGCTTCTACGCCATGGACATGTCGGGTCGGGTGCGAGCCACCTTCGACGTCGTGGGAGCCCAGGCCGTGGACTGGGAGGCCCTTGACCTGGGACCCTGCCCCGGTGCGCCATCGGATCCTTGCGTCTATCTGGGCGACATCGGTGACAACGTTCGCACGCGGGACGTGGTCACGGTCTACGTGGTCCGGGAGCCCGATCCCGCCGGCGGGGACGGGGTCGCACCGCTGGTCGGGCGGCTCCGTTACAGCTATCCCGACACCACCCACGACGCCGAGGCCCTGGCGGTGAGCGCGGCCGGGGATCTGGTGGTGGTCACCAAGGGACGCACCCCCGACATCCGGCTCTACCGCCTCGACCCGGAAGCCGTGCGTGCGGCCGTCGCGGCTGACTCGACGGTGACCCTGCCCGAAGGCACGGTACTGCCCATCGCTCCGAGCTGGATCCTGGGCCGCGTCGTCACCGGTGCGGGCTTCAGCCCCGACGGCGACCGCCTGGCCGTGCGCACGTATTCGGAGATCTTCTTCTTCGCCTGGCCACTGAGCGGGACGCCCGCGACGGTGCTGAGCTCGTGCTATCTGGGCGATCTCGAGCCGCAGGGCGAAGCGGTGGCCTTCGAGACCCCGGATGCGGTCCTGCTGACCTCGGAGACGGCGCGCGGGAGGCAGGGAAACCTCCTGCGCGTCACCTGCCCGGGCTGAGCCCCGCGCCGGGCGCGGGCTGAAGCACCCACGCCACCAGCTCCGCCAGCACGCTCCTCGACACCCAACCACGGTCGGGATCCACCAGGGCGTGTCCCACACCCGGCACCACCGTGACAGACACGACGGGACTGCCGGGCCGTGCCTGCAGGGTCCGCAGGCGCTCGACGCTGCGAGCCACCGGCACGTTGTCCTGTTCGTCCTCCGCACCGTAGACCACGAGCGTCGGCAGGCCCGCGCGTAGCCACGAATCCAGGGGATCGAAGGTGCCGGTGCGGGCCCACCAGGCCCATCGCCAGTCCGTCTCCTCGGCGGGCATGGCCTGGGCGAAGTCCGCCGCAGGCCCTGCCGAGGCCGCCTCGCGCGCAACCAGGAATTCCTGCCAGCTGCTCTCGCCCAGGGCATGGCGTTCCAGGACCCTCTGGAGCCGGAGCGCGTCACCGACCCCGGCCTCCGCGACGCCATCGGCCTCCAGCGTGCGTCGGATCTCGTGGCGGATCTGATCGAAAACGGGCACCGCGGCGCTGGACATGCTCACCACGAAGGCACCGCCGCCGGCGATGCGCGCCGCCAGTGGCGCGATCCAGCCTCCCTGGCTCAGTCCCACCCAACCGATCCGGTTCGGCGGCAGTCCCGTCTCGTGGGCCAACACCCGCGCTTCGGCGACGGCGTCGCGCGCCAGCGCATCGAATCCCACGGTGCGCCAGTCGCCGCCCGACGCGCCCGAGCCCCGCTTGTCCGGAAAGAGCACGGCGACGCCGGCCGCGGCGAGGGTGTGCGCGAAGGTGTACGCCCAGACGTTGTCCCGGTCACTGTCCCCGGAGCCCTGGAGGATCACGGCCCCCAGACCGGCGGGGTGCGCGGGCAAGAGCAGGAGCCCGGCCAACGCCACGTCATCCGAGGGGATCGAGATCTCCCGAAGCGCATAGGGGGGATCGGGATCCGCCGTCCACCGACGTCCGTCCGGGAACGAAAGCGCGACGCGCCCGGGCGCGCTTCCGACCTCGACCCGCGCGCCGCCCGGGCCACCCACCGCCAGGGCGCCGAAGTCGGCCGTATCGAAGTCCAGGTGCCGCCAACCCTCGTGGGGCGCCGGAGAGACCAGAATGCGCGCACCGCCGCCGTCCACGTACCAGCCTGCGAGGTCCGGCACCGTGTCGGCGGGCGGAGCCTGCAGCGACGCGAGCATCGCCAGAACCACGATCATGTCGGCCAGCCTCCGGTGTGCGGGGAGAGAATCGAAGCTCGACACGGACCGCCGGGACCCGACACCTCGCCGTCACGAGCCGCGGCAGCACGCCACCGACCGGTCCCTGGGCGGCACGGGCCGGACGGCCCGACGCCGGCGCGCACCGTCCTCCGGGCGTTCACCGGCCCGGCTACCCGAGGTGCAGGGACTCGGCGGGGGTCCACCCGGTGACAGCGCGAGTCTTCCCGGAGTGCACGATCTGATCCAGCGCCAGGGCATCGGCGTAGTCGCCGAGCTCGCGCCGAGCCTCCTCCAGGGAGAGCGCCCGCGGGGAGCCCGGCGAGCCCGCCTCCTCCCATACTTTCCGGGCGACCTCGGCCATGCTCGCATGCGACGACACGGCGTGCAGCACGGTGCCCGCCCCCACCTCCAGGGCGCGCACGTACAGGTCGGCGAGATCGTGGAGGCCCACCAGCGGCCACTGCTGTGATCCGTCCGCCACCACGGGAATCTCCGCCCGCGCCAACTCACCGGGAATTCCGCCACCCCGGCCGTACACGATGCCGGGCCGGACCACCACCGGCGTCGTCCCCTGCGCCGCCGATGCCAGAATCTCGGGGACCAGCGTCTGCCGCCACACCGACTTCGCGGCCGGGCGGCAGCGACGGAGATCGACGTCCTCGTCGAACTCACCCGAGCCCAGCACCCAGATGCCCCCCGTGTAGACGAAGCGGCGCCCGCTGCCTGCCAGCGCACCCAACAGCGCGCGCGATACGCGTGAATCCACCGACCCGGCCTCGCGGCCCCCGACGTTCCCCGCGTGGATCACGGCGTCGCAGCCCGCCGCGGTGGGGACCCACGCCCCGGGCTCTCGCAGATCGCCGGGCACCACCTCCCACCCTCGGGTCGAGAACGCCCGCTCCGCACGCTCGTGGTGCGCGAGCGCCGAGACTTCGTGCCCCGCCTCGGCCAGTGCCTCGCCCACGGCCTGACCGATGAACCCGGTTCCGCCTGTCAGAAATACCTTCATCGCCTACGCACTTCCTCCGCTCGAGTCGCTCGGTCCCGCCGGTCGCTGGCGGTGCCTTCTCCAGTTGGCACCCCCGAGCGGCCGGCTCGTTCGCCCTCGATACCGAGCCAGGACCAGGGGGTTACCGCCCCTGCCCGGGGTGACGCAGCCTCCATGTGCATCCATGAGCCGGCCCCGCGTGGCCGGCACCATCTCACGAGGAGGCACTACATGCGACGTTTCCTGGTCTGCACGTTGGCCCTGGCCGCCGGATCGTTCGCGGCCTGCGACAGCGCACCCACCTCGCCCCAGGCCGAGGCCGGGCCCACCACGGTCCGCGCCGAAGCCCGCTCCGACGCGGTGATGTCGGTAACGGGCAGCGGACACCGGCGCCTCGATCCCGAGGATCCAGGTTCGCTGCGCCGCTTCACCATCTCGGCCGTCGGCCACGCCGACGGCTCCGCGTCCGGCCAGTACAACCTGGTCATCGGCCCCAACGCCATCGCGGTGCACGGAACGGTCACCTGCGTGAACGTGGTGGGCAATCGCGCCTTCGTGGGAGGCACGGTGGACCGGGCGCTGCTCCCCTACCCTCCGGAGATCGTGGCACAGATCACCGGTGTGGCCATCGAGCTGGTGGACAACGGCACCGGCCCCGACGCGCCGGCCGACGAGATCAGCTCCACCGCGTTCTACCTGAACATGCCCGAGGGACCGCAGCAGTGGTGTGACGATGCCACGCCGGGCGGCGTGGGGCCCATCGAGCAGGGCAACATCACCGTGCGTTGAACTCCGTGCCGGGTCCGGTCTCCCGCCGGCCGGGCCCGGTCACACCCCTCCCCGAGGAGACCGTCATGCATCGCCTCTCCGAACCCGTCCGCGACGCCAGGGCCCGCGGACTCCGCCGCTTGGCCGCCCTCGTCGCCCTGGGCACCGCCCTGGCGTTGGCTCCCACCCACCTCTCGGCGCAGGAGACGTTCGCGCCTCGCTGCCAGGACGAGACGTTTCGCGCCTTCGACTTCTGGCTCGGCAGCTGGACCGTGTACGATCCCGACGGCGCCGAGGTGGGGCGCAGCCGCGTCGAGCGCATCCTCGACGGATGCGCGGTGCAGGAGCACTGGGAGTCCGGACAGGTGTCCGGCACCAGCCTGAACATCTACGACGCGCCGTCGCGCACCTGGAACCAGACCTGGGTGGACAATCGCGGATCCCTCCTGCGACTGCGGGGGGCCTTCGACGGCACCAGCATGCAGATGCGCGGGGAGCGTCTGGGATCCGACGGCCACGTGCGCGTTCTGCGGGTCACGTGGACGCCCCAGCCCGACGGCTCGATCCGTCAGCTCCAGGAGGTGTCGGAAGACGGAGGGGCCACCTGGAACGTGGGATTCGACGGTCGATATCGACGCAGCAGCGGTTGACGGCCATCTTCGAGCCATGCAGACCACTCGGTTGGAGACCACGGTTCGCGGTTGGCTCGACAGCCCATTCCGGCAGTGGTGGACCTCCACCGTGGTCGGGCTGGTGGTGGCGTTGGCATCGGCCTTCCAGCTCTGGGTGAACTGGCGGCAGTCGGGATTCCAGGCGGACCTGTCCGCCCTCTTCGCCAGCAAGGCGGTGGAGTGGGCGGCCTGGGCGGCGGTGGTGCCCGTCGCCGTGTCCCTGGACCGGCGCACGCGCTTCCAGGGGATCGGGTGGGCCCGACGCCTGGTGCTCCATCTCGCCCTGGCCACCGGATGGTTCCTGGCGCTGAACGCGCCGCTGGCCGCGCTCACCGCCCTGGTCGATCCCGCCGCCGCGGGGACCTCGTTCGGCGGCCTCTATCTGAGCCGCATCGCCTACCGGCTGCCTTCGGCCTGGGTCGTGTACGGCTTCATCCTGGGAGCCGCGCGTCTCATGACCGAGTTCGTGCGCAGCCAGCGCCTGAGCCGGGACCTGGCACAGGCCCAGCTTCGCGTCCTGAGGGACCAGCTCCAGCCCCACTTCCTGTTCAACGCCCTGCACACGGCAGGCGGGCTGGTGCGCTCCGGCGACCGCGACGGCGCCGTGGACACCCTGGTCGCGCTCAGCGATCTGCTGCGCCGCTCGCTCGGCTACGCCCGCGAGGACGAGGTCACCCTGGAAGAGGAGCTGGATTTCCTGGACCGGTATCTCGCCATCCAGCGCCGGCGCTTCGGCGACCGGCTCGAGGTGGACGTGGACGTCCCCCCGGAGCTCGGCGCCGCCAGAGTGCCACCGTTTCTGCTGCAACCCCTGGTGGAGAACGCCATTCGCCACGGGCTGGATCTCGACCACGGCACGGGGACGGTGGCGATACGCGGACAGGCGACGCCCGGCGCCGTGATCCTGACCGTGGAGGATTCGGGAGGGTGTGCCGACGGCTGGCCCCAGCCCGACGAGAGCGAGGGGATCGGACTGGCCAACCTGCGCGGGCGTCTGAGTCGCCATTACGGGGCGACTGCGGGCCTCGAGACGTCGGTCACCGACGGCCTGACCCGGGTCACGTTGACCCTGCCGGTCCGGCCATGAGCGGAGGCGGCGAGACCTTCGGAGTCCTCATCGTGGAGGACGAGGCCCCGGCGCGGCGAACGCTCCGGGATCTGCTCACCCGGCAACCCGAGGTGGAGATCCTGGGCGAGTGTTGGGGCGAGGAAGCCGTGGATCGCATTCGCGAGACCGATCCGGACATTCTGCTCCTGGACGTGCGCATGCCCCGGATCGACGGATTCGAGGTGCTCCGGCGGCTGGAGCCCGACAGCGAGGCCGATCTGCCCATCGTGGTCTTCGTCACCGCCCACGAAGAGCACGCCCTGGAGGCCTTCGAGGTCCGGGCCATCGATTACCTGCTGAAACCCTTCACCGACGAGCGCTTCCGTCAGGCTCTCGGCCGCGCCGAGGCGCAGGTGAGGCAGCGCCGGCGTGGCGTCGAGGAGCAGCGCCTGCTGCCTCTGGGCCGGCTGGGGACGCCGGTGGCCGAGGCCGGCACCCTGCTCCCCGGCCACCGGGTCGTGCTCCAGGACGGAGGCACCACGTTGGTGCTCCCCCACCACGAGCTGCGCTGGATCGAGGCTTCGGGCCCCTACGTGGTGCTCCACACGCCGGAACGGGAGCATCTGGTGAGGGCGTCGCTGACCGCGCTGGAGGAGCGACTGGCCGACCGCGGCTTCCTGCGGGTCCATCGCTCGGCGTTGGTGAACCTCGCCGAGGTCCGTGAGGTGCGCCCCCTTTCCCACGGTGACGCCCTGGCGGTTCTGGCCGACGGCACCCGGGTCCGGGTGAGCCGATCGAGGCGCGAGGAGCTCGAGGCGCGGCTTCAGCAGGCCGACGGCTGATCCGCAGCGGATCCACCGGGCTCCTCTTGAATTTCCTCACCTGGTGAGGCAAATTCGGCCATGACCACTTCCCGAAGACCCCAGGATCTCCTCCAGGGATCACTGGACCTGCTGGTGCTGAGGGCCCTGCAGGGTGAATCCCGGCACGGCTACGCCATCTCCCGCTGGGTGCGAGCACGCACCGACGGCGTGCTGACCCTGGAAGACGCGGCCCTCTACAAGGCGCTGCACCGCATGGAAGAGCGGGGCTGGATCGAGGCGACCTGGGGACGCGCGGAGTCCGGACACCGGGCGAAGTTCTATGCTCTGACCGAGGACGGCCGTCAGGCGCTCCTGGGCGAGAAGAAGACCTGGCACGCCTTCGCCGACGCGATTCGGCGGGTGTTGGAAACCGGGTAGCGGGCAATGGGAGGGGACGTGGAGGATCCGCGGCGCGACGTCGACGACGAGCTGGGCTTCCATCTCGAGATGAGGACCCGGGACCTGGTCGCCGAAGGGTTGGACCCGGACCAGGCCCGTCGCCAGGCCATGGCCGAATTCGGAGACCTGGAGTCCACACGCCGCCAGCTCGGCGACCGGGCGGAGCGACACCGACGCATCCACCGCCTGCGGGAGTGGCGCGACCGGGCGCTCTGGGACCTCAAGCTGGTGCTGCGCGGCCTGCTCAGGCGGCCGGCCCTCCCGGTGGTCATCGTGCTGACGCTGGCCGCGGGCATCGGCGCCAACACCGCCATCTATTCCCTGGTGGACGCCCTCGTCTTCCGGCCCCTTCCCTTCGGTCACGGGGACCGCCTCGTGCGCATGCGCGACGCCACGGAGCGGCCCGATGGACAGCGCTGGCCCTACAACTCCTCACCCCGCTCCTACCAGATCATGCGTGAGAGCGGGATCTTCGAGTCGGTGACGGCGCAACGCTATCACCTCTTCAACCTGACCGGCGACGGCGATCCGGCGTCCCTCGTGGGCATCGGGGTGTCGAGGGATTGGCTGCGCACCCTGGAGATGGAGCCGCTCCTGGGCAGGGGCTTCACCACCGGCGAGCAGGCCGCCGGGGCCGAGTCCCGCGTCGCCCTCGTGGGATTCGGACTCTGGCAACGCCGTTACGGAGGATCACCGGAGGTCGTGGGACGCCGTATTACGCTCAACGACCAGCCCTACACGGTGGTCGGCGTCATGCCCCGCTACTTCGACTTCCCCTACGGGGCCCAGGTGTGGGTGCCGGACACCTTCGATCCGGCCGACGCCAGGCATGGGCCCAACGTCGCCGCGCGCCTCCGCGACGGGGAGACGCTGGCCAGCACGCAGGCCGCCCTGGACGACCTGAGCCGTCGCGCGGCCGAGACCTATCCCGACTCCCACGCCCGCATCCGGCTGTTGGCCATCCCCGAGCGCGACGACCTCCTGGGGAATCAGCCCCGACTCGGCCTGATCCTCCTGGGAGCGGTGGGATTCCTCCTCCTCATCGCCTGCGCCAACGTGGCGAACCTCCTCCTGGTCCGGAGCATCTCCCGCCAGCGCGAGACGGCGCTGCGCAACGCCCTGGGGGCGACCCGGGGCGACCAGGTGCGACTCGTGCTGATCGAGAGCCTGGTGCTGGCGATCCTGGGGGGCGGGCTGGGGATCCTCGCGGCGTGGCTGCTGTTGGATCCCATGGCGGCGTTGAGCATCCGCCCCGACGCCAGCCTGGGATCGTTCTTTCGGGACCTGCGTCTCGACTGGCGCGCACTGACGTTCACGGGCGTGGCCACCGTGGGCACCGCGCTGCTCGTGGCTCTGCTTCCCGCGCTGCGGGGCGCCCGCGCGGAGCCGGCGGCCAGTCTCGGAAGCGCCCGTGGGGCCGGAGGGGACACCTCGGGGCGCCTGCGCGGCGCGTTGGTGGTGGCCGAGGTGGCGCTCTCGGTGGTGCTGTTGGCCGGCGCCGGTGTGCTCGTCGGCGACTTCCTGCGCCTGCGTGCCAGCGATCCCGGCTACGACCCCTCCGGCCGGATCACGGCCACCCTGGTGCTGCCCTCCAGCCGCTTCGAGGACCCCCCCGCACGCGTGCGCTTCCTGGACGACATCGTGCGCCGGGTCGAGGCGCTGCCCGGTGTGGAGGAGGTGGGCTACACGAGCCATCTGCCGGTGACGGACGGCTCCACCACCACACCGGTCGTGACGGAGGACGGGCCGGCATCGGAAGCCGGAAGCCTGGTGCTGGCCAACTACCGCGGCGTGGACGCCGACTACCTGGAGACCATGGGCGCCCGCCTCGTGGAGGGTCGCGGATTCACCACGGTCGAGCTTCGCGACGCGCGTCCCGGCGAGGTGATCCTCAATCGCTCGGCCGCCGACGCCTACTGGCCCGGCGAGAGCCCCCTGGGCCGCCGCGTGCGCCTGGGCACCGTCGAACAGGAGTCCGCCTGGATGCAGGTGGTGGGCGTGGTCGACGACATGCGCGAAGAGTGGGAGCTGGCCGAGACCTGGTACCTGCCCTTCGGCATCACGCGCGACGAGCGCGCCTACCTGGTCGTGCGCACGTCGTCGGGAGCGGGTGGCCTGCCCGCCCGCATCCGCGAGGCCATCTGGGCCGTGGATCCGGACCAGCCCATCGAGCGGCTGGCCTCCATGGACGAGCTGGTGGGCGAGGACATGGCCTCTGAACGCCTCGGCGCGTCTGCCGTGGGCCTGTTCGGCCTGGCCGGCCTCGTCCTCGCGGGGCTGGGCGTGTACGGCCTGATCTCGTACTCCGTGAGCCTGAGGGCCCGCGAGATGGGGGTACGCAGAGCGCTGGGCGCGGGCCGGGGGCGGGTCGTGCTCCAGGTGTTGGCCGAAGGCGGACGCCTGCTGGCCGCGGGATTGATGGTCGGCGTGGCGGGAGCCTTCGTCCTCACGGGCTTCCTGGGTCGGATCATGGTGGCTCAGATTCCCGGCCGCACCGAGCTCCGCAGCCTGGCCGGCGGCGCCCACCTCGACGCGCGCGTCCAGTTCCTGGTGGTGGGTCTCCTCTTCCTCACGGGGCTGCTGGCCTGCCTGATCCCGGCGTGGCGTGCGGCGCGCGTGGACCCGGCGGGCGTCCTGCGCGAGCCCTGACGCGGGTCACCGGGGTTGCCCCCGTGCCGGCGCGGCACGCTCTTTGTTGGAACGTGAGGGGTGTCCCGATCCCTTGTTCCGGAGTCTGCACATGCGATCCCGCGCGCGCACCGCCGTTCCCCTGCTCGTCCTGGCGTGCCTCCTGCCCGCCACCCCCCTCGCCGGTCAGGTGGTCTGGGGCGTGCACGCCACGCGAGCCAACGAGTTCGGCGGGGGGTCCTGGGGCGGCGGAGTCCAGCTGGGGCTCGACGTGCCCGTGTTGCCGGTGAGCGTGCTGGCCGCGGCCGACTACCTGTTCCCCGACTGCGGTGACGCCGGCGACTGCTCCTTCTGGGGGGGATCGCTGGACGCCAACCTGGCCCTGCCCTTCCCCGTGGTCCATCCCTACGCCACCGGCGGCGTCGTCTATCGTCACTTCGACACCGGCGACGACGCCGAGGCCACGGGCACCTCGGGGCTCGCTCTGGGATTGGGCGTCCAGGTCTCGTTGCTGGCCCTGAAGGCCTACGTCGAGGGCCGCTACGAGTTCGTCAACGCTCCCGACGACCAGGTGGTCTGGCGGGTCGGGCTCCACTTCTGAGCCCCGTCACGGGGACTCTCCGCCGTCGGTGAGGCGACCCTCCGGCGGCGCGGTCCCCGCGGCCTCCACGGTGTGAACCAGTCGCTCCATGAGATCGGCGAGCACCCGCTGGCGGCGACGCGCGATGCTCGAGAAGATGCCGCGGGCGAGGAAGAAGCTGGCGCCGATCACGCCGACCGGCACCGCCACCGCGAACAGCGCCGAGCCCAGCACGCCCGCGCCGAGGCCGACGCCGGCTCCGACCCCCAGGCCACCGCCGACCCCCGCGATGATCCCGCCGAAGAGCCCCCCGGCGAGCTGGTGCAGACGCTCCTCGATGCGGATGCGGGTCTGGCCGTTGCGCGACGTCACCAGGATGCGGAGGGTGCTGCTCCGGTTGGGGGCGTCGGACTGAACGGTGAGCGTCCGCCCGACCAGGCTGGCCTGCCCCTGCGTGGCCGCGTCGTTCTGGATCTCGACCATCACCTGCTCGAAGGCCGTGGCCGGCAGGTCCACCGGCACGACCCGCTCCAGCAGGATGCCAACGGGCTCTCCCGTGGCCCAGGTCCATCCGCCCCGCGGCCCGGCGCCCTCCAGCTCGGCGGCGGCCTGTCGTAGATACACCGGAGCGATGCCGGCCTCGGCGGCGATTTCCTCCAGCTCGGCCAGCGAGAAGCCCGAGGCGCGGGTGGGCCCCACGCCCTCCCGGGCCTGGATCTCCGTGGCGCGCTTCAGAAGACGACTGACCTCGTCGTCATCGTACAGGCGCGGCCGATCGGCGCCTTCGCTCATTCGGGAACGTCCTGGAGAGAGTGGGAATCCCCCGTCAAACTGCCGCGCACGGGTATCGACGAGCAAGGCGATGCAGGAATATCCGCGGGCCTCTGTCGTATCTGGTCCCACCGCGCCATGTTGCCGAGAAGCCACCACCGAGGCCCCCATGCGAACTCTCCCCGTCACGCGATCCCTGGCCGCCCTTCTCCTGTCGGCGGCGCTGTCCGCCTGCGGCGGCGAAGACGGAACCGGTCCAGAGAACCAGGTCCCCACGACCGTCCAGATCTCCAACGCGACGCTCAGCTTCGACCAGCCGGTGCAGTCGGTGCAGCTCACGGTCACGGTACTGGACCAGGACGGTGCCACCATCACCGACCCCACGTTGACCTTCGCCACCAGCGACGAGGCAGTGGCCTCCGTCGACGGCTCGGGGATGGTGACCGGCCTCGGCAACGGCACGGCGACGATCACCGTCACGGCGGGATCGGCCACGGCCACAGCCCAGGTCAGCGTGGACCTGACCCCCGACGCACTCACCGACGGCGTGCCGGTCACGGGCCTCGAAGGTCCGTCCCGGAGTCAGCGCTTCTTCACCTTCGAGGTTCCCGAGGGCGGCGCGGATCGCATCCTGCAGTTCCGCATGCAGGGCGGCACCGGTGACGCGGACCTGGGCATCCGCTTCGGCGAGCGGCCTGACCTCGAGAACGTGGATTGCGCCTCGGTGGGTGGACCCAACGTCCTGGACAACCTGGAGATGTGCGCGATCCGGGATCCCTCGCCCGGCACCTGGCACGCCATCGTGCTGGGCTACGAGGACTACACCGAGGTCGAGCTGGACGCCCAGGTGCTCCCGTCGGTGGGGCTCACCCCGGGCACGGCCGCCACGGACCTTTCGGCCGACGGCAACGACCTCCTCTACTTCCACGTCGATGTCCCCGCCAGCGCCGAGCTCACTCTCACCCTGACCGGCGGCACCGGCGACGCGGACATGTTCGCCACACCGGTGTTCCCCCTGGCACTGACCCAGTTCGGAGACCTGGAGTGCGTGGCGGGCAACGAAGGAAACGAGGAGAGTTGCACGCCCGACGCCCCCGCCGAGGGCACGTGGACGGTGGTCCTGCTCGGCTACACGGCCTTCGACGGCGTCAGCCTGACCGCGGAGGTCAGCGGAGGGACCTGATCGTCCCATCCAGCCATTCCCGCGTCGCGGCCTCCGGGCCCACGATTGAAGTCGGTCTTCCGAAGGCCGCCTTCGTCACTCGTCCGGAGCCACCGCATGTGCCACCCGCGCGCGCTGCCCACCGGCGCCGCCACGATTCTCGCCCTCGCGGCCGGCGGGTGTGACCGGGCGGACACGACTCGAGCGGCCCACCGCACCCTCACGGGGCCAACGGACACCCTCATCACCAGCGAGTCCGGCGTCCTGGGTCAGGTGGTGGAGCTCCTGTCCGCCCCAGATGGCACGCTCTACGCCAGCGATCGGGCTCTGCACACCGTGCATGTCGTGCAGCCGGACGCCCCACCCTGGTCGCTGGGGCAGGAAGGCGACGGACCCGGCGAGCTCCGCTTTCCCTCGGCCATGGGAACGGCGGGCGATACGCTCTTCGTGGTGGATCGCAATCGCAATCAGCTGATCCTCTTCCGGACGGACGGCTCCTTCGTCGAGAACCGGGAGCTGCCCAGGAGCGCGTTCACGTATCCGCCGACCATGGGCGCCAACGGCAGGGCGTTGGCGCTCTCCACCGGAGGGCGGGACTCGATGATGGCGCGGGTCTTCCTGCACGCCGACGCCGATCCCGTCGAGGTGGGCGCGCCCGCCGGCCCACCGCAAGCGCTGGACTTCGAGGCCATGCGTCGCACCATCGCACGGGGCGAGGTGCCCGTCGAGCTGCTCAACCACGCCCGGGCGCTTCCGGGGCGCGACGGAATCTGGCTCGTGAACCCTGGCCGCGGGAGCGTGGAGCGCTACGACACGCTCGGTGCGCTCCTGTGGTCCACGGTGCTCGACCAGCCCGAGATGCCGGACATCTTCCAGCGCTTCGTCGATACCAACGCGGCCCTGCCGCCCCGCCGTCTCGCCGAGCTTCGCTACGTCCTGGACGCCCACGAGGTGGAGGGGGCGCTCTGGATGCTCCTGGGATCGTCGGCCACCGGGCCAGCCACCGAGCTGCGACTGGCTCCCGCGGGCGACAAGACGCGACGCCTGGACGTGCCTCAGGTCAGGGGCGCCGTGAAATTCGCCGCCGATCCCGCCCGCGGGTGGCTCTACTTCGTCACCGACCGTGCCGAGCTCCTGCGGGTCGCTCTCCCCGCGCCCCGCCCAGGTAGCTGACGGGGGGCGGACGCATCGGTGCAGGGGTGCCGTTGACGCCCTCCGCCGGCGCCGGCTATTGTCGCGGTCCCTCGCGACCCTCTCGTTCCACGCACCGGAGCTCCGGCCATGCGTAGCCCCATCCTCACCGCGCTGGTGTGCGCGCTGCTGACCGCGCCGCTGGCGGCCCAATCCACTTCTGGTTCTGACGGGGGTCGTGCGTTCACCCCCGAGGACTGGTACAAGCTCACCAACGTCTCGTCTCCGGCCATGTCTCCCGACGGCCGTTGGGTGGCGTTCACCGTCACCACGGTGCGGGAGGCGCAGAACGCCCGCCACGCCGAGGTCTGGATGGTGGCCAGCGACGGCGGAGAGCCGGTGCGCTTGACGTCGCCGGGCACGGAGAGCTCGAACCCGCGCTGGTCGCCGGACGGCAGCTACCTCTTCTTCAGCTCCCGGCGCGAGGGCGGATCGGGGGGCACGTGGGCCCTGCGCATGGACCGTCCCGCCACCGGCGAAGCATCGCAGATCGAAGGTTGGCCCGCGGGATCCTTGACCGCCGACGGCTCCACGGTGGTATTCACCCAGGCGGCTCAGGACGAGGGCGAGGACGCGGCCGAAGACCGGGGCTCCGATCCCTTCGCGCGCATGCCGGCGGTGGCCCGGCCCCCGTGGGGCGCCGTCACCGAGCCCCTCGACGCGCGCCGATTCGACGGACGCCACTTCGTGGAGACGGGCTTCGTGAGAAACGGCCGCGGCTTCGTGGCGAATCCCGGCGAGCCGCGCACCTGGGAAGCGGCCCAGATCTGGGTGCAGGAGCCCGGCGACACCACCACCAGGCGCATGATCACCGACACGCCCTATTCGCATCGGAGCGCGACGGTGTCACCCGATGGCCGCTGGATCGCCTTCGTGGCCGACCCCGAGCTGCGCACCGACTCGGTCATCCAGGCCGAGCGGGACTCTCTTTCCGAGCTGCCCTACGACGCCGGACGCGACGAAGCGCCGCGCAACGACGCCGACATCTTCGTGATGCCGGCGGCGGGCGGCGAAGCTCGACGTCTGACCCACCAGAACGGCAGCGAGGGGCGGCTGGTCTGGTCTCCCGACTCCCGACGCATCGCCTTCGTGTCGAGCCTCCAGCGCACCACGTCCAACCGGATCTGGGTGGTGGCGGCCGATGGCGGCGAGCCGCGCAACATCCTGGGAGACTGGCAGTACGAGCCCTCGGGGGTGGATTGGATGCCCAACGGCTCCATCGCCATGAGCGCCTCCATCGGTGGGCGCACGGCCCTGTTCAACGTCGATCCCGACGACGGCACCATCACCGAGGTCATCGGAGGTCGGCGTCGGATCAACGGCTTCACGTACGACGCCGATTACACGAAGGTGGCCTTCGTCGCCACGTCGGTGAATCGGCCCACCGAGCTCTACATCGCCGCCATCGACGGCAGCGGCGAGCGGCAGCTCACGGGATTCAACGACGACCTCAACGCCGAGATCGCCTGGCCCGAAGCGGAGCGCTTCACCTACCAGTCGGTGGGTGGACTGGAGATCGAGGCCTGGCTCCAGTACCCGTACGGCTACGAAGAAGGCAAGAAGTACCCGCTCGTTCTCTACATCCACGGCGGACCCCACTCGGCGTACGGCGAAGGGTGGTTCGACGAGTTCCACAACATCACCGGCGCGGGGATGTTCGTGCTCTACACCAATCCCCGCGGCTCGAGCGGATACGGAGCCGACTTCACGTACTCCACCCGGGGGCGTTGGGGGATGGAGGACTACGAAGACCTGATGAAGGCCGTCGACATCGCCATCCAGCGTCCAGACGTGGACGCCGAGCGGCTCGGGGTGACCGGCGGCAGCTACGGCGGATTCATGACTGCCTGGATCACCACGAAGACCCATCGCTTCAAGGCTGCACAGACGGACCGTATGATCAGCGACTGGTTCTCCTGGTACGGCTCGTCCGACGCCCAGGGGCTCACCGAGTTCGAGTTCTACGGCAAGCCCTGGGACAATCCCGAGCTCTACCGTGAGCTGTCGCCGGCGACCCACGTGGCCAACGTCGACACCCCGACCCTCCTGGTTCAGTCCGAAGAGGACCACCGGACGCCCATGACGGGCGCGGAAGAGTGGTTCGTGGCACTCCGCAAGCAGGGGGTGCCCGCCGAGTTCGTGCGCTATCCGCGGTCCACGCACGACCTGTCTCGCACCGGCGAGCCCTGGCTCCTGGTGGACCGGCTGGGACGTCTGAGACAGTGGTTCACCTACTGGCTCATGGACGGCGAGGCGACGACGGACCAGCCTTAGCGGCCCGCCGCTCCGGCCGGGGCGATCGCCGGCCTGTCCAGGGGCAGCTCGGCACGCGCGAAAGGGAGGGGGTGACGGCATCCCCCTCCCTTTTGCGTTTGATCAGGCGAGTGCCCGCGAGGGTCCTTCGCCAATCCAGCCCATGTCGCCTATGTTGAGTCTCCCGGCGGATCCGCCGTCGGCGTGTCGACCGGACGCTCCCCCGATCTGGCTCCGTCCGGACCGCGCGAAGGCTGTCTCGCTCGAATCTTGGCCCATGGACGACGCCCGGGGTGAGATCACCCGCCTGGTTCAGCAGTGGAGCGAAGGAGACGAG
Source organism: uncultured Gemmatimonadales bacterium (assembly GCA_963809895.1). Lineage (GTDB taxonomy): Bacteria > Gemmatimonadota > Gemmatimonadetes > Longimicrobiales > Gaopeijiaceae > Gaopeijia. Next base: position 2,401,994 of record CAWELD010000003.1, read on the forward strand.
TCGGCGCTGGACGGGCTCATCGAGCTCGCCTACGACGACCTGCGCGTCATCGCCCATCGGCACCTGCGCCGGAGCCGCGGTGACCAGACGCTCCAGACCACGGCCCTGGTCCACGAAGTCTACATGCGGCTGGCCGGCGTCGACGAAGGCGCCTGGGCCACCCGTGCCCACTTCTTCGCCTTCTGCTCCAAGGCGATGCGGCGGATCCTCATCGACTACGCCCGTCGCCAGCAGGCGGCCAAGCGCGGCGGCGATCGTGTCCGGGTGCCGCTCACGGATCAGGTGGCTTCTCTCGACGCGGAGATCGCCGAGGTTCTGGCGGTTGATCAGGCGCTGGAGACTCTGGCCAGGCACGACGAGCGCCTGGCACAGATCGTCGAATGCCGGTTCTTCGGTGGCCTCACGGTCCCGGAGACGGCGGAGGCGTTGGACCTCTCCACCCGCACCGTGGAGCGGGACTGGGTGCGCGCCCGTGCCTACCTCTACCGGATGCTTCGCACCGACGAGGAGGAGGGCGAGGCCGGCGCCGAAGGGGGCGCCCCCGGAGCCGACGTCAGCGGGTCACCCTGACGACCGCGCCCGGGAGCGCGGCGTGAATCACCGGAATGATCCCACCTGGGATCGATGGGACGAGGTCGACGGGCTCTTCGCACGCGCCCTGGAGCAACCACCCCATGGGCGTCAGGCCTTTCTGGCCCAGGCGTGCGAAGGTGATCTCGCACTCTTCCGTGCCGTCCTGTCCCTGCTGGTGGATGCCGAAGCCGCCAAGCAGCGTCTCTCCGGTCCTGGAGCCGCCCTGGTGCGCGCCGCCTGGGCGCGGCACGGCGAGTCCGACGACGGCTCCAACGACTCCACGGGATCCGACTGACGTCTCAACCGGCGCGCAGCTCGCCGAGCTCCTGCTCTCGCTGCACCCAGCGCGCCACGTCGCTGTTGGAGATGATCCCCAGGACCCGTGTGCCCCGCGCCACGACGACCCGCCCCGGACCCTCGCCGCCGAGTTGCTCCAGCACGCGGCTCATGGACTCGTCGGGATCGACGGTGACCTCGGAACCCGTGAGCATGACGTCACGGACACGCGTCTGGTGCCATCGATCACGAGGCGTCTGTTTGACCTGCTCCAGCGTCACGAGACCGACGAGCTCGCCGTACTCGGTCACCGGAAAGCCGTGATGTCGCTGGCGAAGCACATGCTCGTGCACCAGATCGGCCAGGTCGAGGTCCGGCGGCACCGTGTTGGGGTCAGGCGTCATGAGGTCGTGCGCGGGAACGCCCTCGAGCATGCCGCGGAGCACATCCTGCTTGAAGGAGAAGACGGCCGCGGTCCTGAGGAACCATCCGATGAAGACCAGCCACAGGCCACCGAGGGCCGCACCACCCAGGGCCTGCAGGATCCCCAGGGCAATGAGCCCGTAGCCCAACCACTGCCCCCCCACCGAGGCCCAGCGGGTCGCCTTGGCCCGATCGCCCGTGGCACGCCAGGCCAGGGCCCTGAACACCCGTCCCCCGTCCAGCGGGAACCCGGGCAGGAGGTTGAAGAGCGCCAGGATCACGTTGACGAACGCCAGGTAACGCGCCACCGCCGCCACCGGCGCGGGCAGCGACAGCATGGTGCCGACCCACCAGATCGCCGCGAACAGGACGCCGAGGACGAGACTGGCCAGGGGTCCGACCCCCGCGATGAGCAGCTCGTCGCCAGGCGTCTCGGCCTCGCGACGCGTGTGCGCCATCCCCCCGAAGATGAAGAGCGTGATCCCGTCCACCGGCACGCCCTTGCTACGAGCCACCACCGAATGCGAGAGCTCGTGCGCCAGAAGTGACGCGAAGAAGAGCAGAGCGCCCACGGCGCCCATGGCCAGGTAGCTGGAAGGAGCCAGGCCGGGCACGGCCTGGGGGAACACGCCTGCGGAGAACGACCACAGGATGAGAAAGAAGATGATGAACCAGGAATAGTCCACCCGGATCTCGAAGCCCAGCACCGAACCGAGGCGCAGGCCGTTCATGGGACCTCCCTCGTGGAAGCCCGCGCGTTCGGAACCTGCGTGGACCCGACGACGTGTGGGCTACCGAAGTCTCATCACGAGGCGGCCCCCCTGCAAGGGGGAAAAACCCCTACCACTGCATCAGATCGGTGCGCGCCATGCGGGAGATCCACGCCCGGATCTCCACGAGCCGGCGAATGCGTCGGATGACGGCCTTCATGTCTCCTGTTCTCCGTTGAGCCTGTCGCTGTCGGTCTAGGTCCCGCAACGGGCAGGAGACGCGCACGCCGGGCGGCTTCGCCGGCCCGCCACGGGGAACCCGCGACGGACCGGCGAACAAAAATTACCCGGCACACATACATGCGCCGGGCAGCCGGAGAGGCGGCCTCGTCAGGCTCGACCTCTCTTCCTGGCAGCTGGGCAATCCGCACACGTGCGGACCCCTGGCTTTGCGTCCCACCGTTACCGATGGTTTGCCCTTTGCAGTTATATCAACGCTATTCCCTCTTCTCCCGCCCGGTCAAGCCTTTTCTTCCGCTGACGTCATGACATCTTCACGCCCCGCCGGCCCGTGGTCGACGCTGGGCCGCCCGCTCGACCCGTCGTGGCCGACGAACCGGGCGATCCTCATCGTCATGCCCACCGTGGGAGTGCTCGCCACCGTGCTGGCGCTCGCCCAGGGTTCCGCCGTTCTCGGCGCGGGAGTGCGAGGATTGGTGACCGCCGCCACCGCGCTGGGTGGATGGGCCCTGGCCCGGGAGCTGGCGCCCGACGACCAGGCGGCCGCCTTCGTCGCCATGGCCCTCGGGCTCGCGGCGCAAGCCCTGGTGCCGGTGGCCAGCCTGTGGCTCCTGTTCACCACCCTGCTCCAGGTGCGGCTGGTGAACCGCACGGTGGGGCCCCCGGCTCGGCGCAAGGACTCGGCCGCGGTGCTGGCCCTGACCCTGGCGTGCATGGTGGTCTTGAAGGCGCCCACGGTGGCCGTGGTGGGCGGGCTCGCCTTCGGGTTGGATGCACGGCTCGCGCCCCCCGGGCCCACTCGGCACCGCGTCCTGGCCCTGACCTGCATCGCGGTCGCGGCGGTCTACGCGGCTGCGGTGCCCGCGGCACACCCACATCTGGACTTTCCGAGCACGGCGATCGGGGGTGGGCTGGTCGTGGTGACGCTCCTCTTCCTGCGGGCGCTCGTCCGCACCAGCGAGGTGCGGGCCGTGGCCGACGCCACCGGCGACCCGCTCCATGCTGCAAGGGTCCGGGCCGGCATGACGGTGGCACTCCTGGCGGCGGTGCCCTCACTGATCCCCGGATCACCGGATCCGCGTGAGGCCTCGCTGCTGTGGGCGGTACTGGCCGGGGTAGGGGTCTCGGCGCTCCGTCGGAGTCATCCGCGGCGGACAGCGCGTAGATAGCGCCGCGCGAGCTGCTCGACGCGGAGGTTGTCCTCCTCGGCCGCGCGCTCGAGAATGCCCTCCACGTGGTCCTTCAGGCGCGGCTCCCCCCAGCGGTAGCCGGTGGCCAGCTCCGCGCTGCGCGTGTTGCCGGCGTCCGCGCCCTGGATCAGCGCCCAGGCCGCGGCTTCGTCGTAGTACGGAGAGTCGCGCTCGGGCAGCGAGTAGCGCGGCTCCGGCTCCCGCCCGGCATCCTCGTTGACGAAGGCTCGCGACATATGTGGCCCCGGCTGCTTGGCGACTGTGTGTTGCGAAAGGGGAGGGCCACGAGACGGCCCTCCCCATCCCTACCCACCAGAGCGCGGGAGGATCACATGCCGTCGCCGCGCTTCAGGTCGATGGACACGCCGGCGACGATGCCGAAGAACTTGGTGTATTCCGAGCCCATGAAGCGACCCTCCACCCAACCCAGGACGCCGCTCAGCGGAAAATCCAGTCCGGCGCCCAGACCGTACCCCAACTTGGTGTCGCTCTCCGAATCCTCCGTGTCGGAGCTGTATCTGTGCACGAGCAGACCGGCCTGGCCGAAGGCGTACAGGCCCGCTGTACCCGCGTCATGGAAGCGCATCCCGGCCCCGACCATGGCGCCCAGCGGGTTGGTCTTGTCGCCTTCCACGTCGTTGTGGTTATTCTGTCCGAAGAAGCCCTCGACCTGCCACCAGGCTCCCGAGTCACCGACACTGACCAGCAACGCGGCCACCCCCAACCAGCCGGTGTCGGCGTAGTCGCCGTAGTCACCGGTGGGGAAGGTCGCGCCTCCCCCGAAGTAGAGATACTGGGCCGCGCCCGGAGACGGCGCGAGGAGAGACACCAGAGCCAGGATCGCACCCACGCCCAAGAACCGCTTCATGACGGCCTCCCCGTGGAGTTGAGGAAAGCCACCTCCACGAGCCAGCAGGCCTTCCCCTACGGTCCATCGGTCTCTATATGGACCCGGTGCACGCTGCGGGTCAACGACCCTGTTGTCCGAGGGCGCGCCACCGGGCCCCGGCGCGCTTCAGCAGCTCGTCGCCGGCCGCCGGCCCCTCGCTGCCCGCAGCGTAGTTGGGGAAGTCGGTCGGGCGCTCCGACGCCCACGCCTGGATCACCGGATCCACGACTCTCCAGGCCTCCTCGACCCCGTCGTCTCGAGTGAAGAGGGTGGCGTCGCCCACCATGGCGTCCAACAGAAGCGTCTCATAGGCGGAGTGCTCCGCTGCGCCGAAGGCCTCCGCGTAGGTGAAGTTCATGGTCGCCGAGGTCATGTGCAGGCCCGCGCCGGGAACCTTGAGGTTGAAGCACAGCGAGATGCCGTCGTCGGGCTGCACCTGGATCACCAGCGTGTTCAGCGCCATGCCGTCCTCGGCGTCGGGAAACACGAGGTGAGGCGGACGGCGAAACCGGATGGCGATCTCGGTGTCCCGGCGCGCCATGCGTTTTCCGGAGCGCAGGAAGAACGGCACCCCGTTCCAGCGCCAGTTGTCGATCATCAGCCGCATGGCGGCCCAGGTGGGCGTGGCCGAGTCGGGCTCGACCCCGTCCTCGTGCCGGTAGCCGGGCACGGCGTCCCCGTCGACGGTCCCGGGGCCGTACTGACCGCGCACCGCCCAGGCGCTCAGATCTGCGGCATCCACCGGGCGGATGGCCTCGAGCACCTTCGCTTTCTCGTCCCGCACCGCATCGGCGCGAAACGCCGAGGGCGGCTCCATGGCGGTGAGCGAGAGGAGCTGCATGAGGTGGTTCTGAAACATGTCCCGCACCACCCCCGCCTCCTCGTAATACCCGGCGCGATGCCCCACGCCGACCTGCTCGGCCGCGGTGATCTGCACGTGCTGGATGTGGGTGCGGTTCCACACCGGCTCGAAGATGGAATTCGCGAAGCGCAGCACCAGCAGATTCTGGACGGTTTCCTTTCCCAGATAGTGATCGATGCGGTAGATCTGGTGCTCCGCGAACCGCTTCTTCACGACCCGGTTGAGAGCCCGCGCCGTGTCGAGGCTGCGCCCGAACGGCTTCTCGATGATGATCCGCACCCAGGGCCGCTCGTCGGCGCTCTCATGTCTGGGAGCGATGCCGCTGGAGGCGAGCCCCTCGATGGCCGTCTCGTAGACGCTGGGAGGGACGGCCAGGTAGAACAGGCGACCTCCGGGCTCGGCCCGATCTCCCTCCACCTCGGCGAGACGCTGCTCCAGCCGCTCGAAGAGGCCCGGATCCGCCAGATCGCCCGAGACGTATCCGATTCGCGGCGCGAAAGCCTGCCAGGCGTCCTCGTCCAGCTCGCCAGGGCCGTTCACCTCGGCCGACTCGGTCAGCGTGGCCTTCATGTCCTGACGAAGCGACTCGTCGCTACCCTCGTCCCGCCCGACCCCCAGCACCGCGAAGCCCGGATCGAGAAGCCCGTCACGGTGCAGGTGGAACAGCGCCGGCATGAGCTTGCGGTGGGTCAGGTCGCCGCTGGCGCCGAAGATGACCATGGTGCAGGCCTCTCCCGTGCGCGGCGGTCGTGGGGTCGGGGCCCCGTCGTCGCCGAGGTGGACCGGGACCCGAAGCTGCTCGCTCATGCCTTCTTCACCGCGTGTCCGCCGAACTCGTGACGGAGCGCGGCGATGACCTTGGCCGCGAAGGACTCTTCCTGGCGCGAGCGGAAACGCGCCTGCAGCGCCAGCGTGATGACCGGGGCCGGCACGTCCAGGTCGATGGCCTCCTGCACCGTCCATCGGCCCTCGCCCGAATCGGCGACCCAGCCCCGGATGTCGGTGAGGCCACCGTCCTTCTCGAACGCGTCCTCGGCCAGCTCGTTGATCCAGGAGCGGATGACGCTGCCCCGGTTCCAGACCGCGGCGACCTGATGCAGGTCCACGTCGAAGCGGTCCGAGGCGTGGAGGATCTCGTAGCCTTCCGCGTAGGCCTGCAGCACCCCGTACTCGATACCGTTGTGCACCATCTTCACATAGTGGCCCGCGCCGGTGGGCCCGACGTGGGCGTAGCCGTCTTCGGGGGCGAGGGACCGGAAGACCGGTTCGACCTCGGCCACCGCCTCGTCGGGTCCGCCCACCATGAGGCAATACCCTATCTTCAGCCCCCAGACCCCTCCGCTGGTGCCGGCATCGAGGTAGTGTACGCCGCTCTTCTTCAGGGATTCACCACGCCGGAGGGTGTCGTGGAAGTTGGAGTTTCCGCCATCGATCACGATGTCGCCTGCCTCGAGATGTGCCTCCAGGGCGTTCAGCGTGGCATCGACGGGATCCCCGGCGGGCACCATCACCCAGATGATCCGAGGTGACGGCAGGCGCCGGCACAGGTCGGCGAGATCGTCGGCGGGCTCGGCCCCTTCGTCGGCCAACGCGCGCACGGCGTCGGGATCGCGGTCCCAGACCACCAGGTCGTGGCCGTCGCCTCGCAGCCGGCGCACCATGTTTCCACCCATGCGCCCCAACCCGATCATGGCCAGGCGCTTCGTCTCTCGATCCATCGTCATCTCTCCCGGGCCCCGGACCAGCGCACCCCCTCCTCGAGGAGAGCGTCCGCGAGTGCTTCGGGCCCTGTATAGTGAATGGTGCGCATGCCGAGCCTGCGGGCGGGCACCAGGTTCTGGTCACGGTCGTCGATGAAGAGCGTGGCGGCCGGCTCCGCCTGCGCCACTGCCAGCGCCATCTCGTAGATGCGCCGGGCCGGCTTGGTCACGCCCAGGAAGCAGGAGCTGAAGAACGCCTCGAACACCGGTCGCAGCCCGAAGGCGCGAATGCGGTGCTCGTTGAGCTCCGCGGACTCGTTGTTGAGCGTCATGAGGCGGTAGTCCCCCGAGCGCGCCAGCCGCCGGGCCAGCGCGATGGTCTCTTCGTGGGGACGGCTCCGCCCCATCATGAAGCGCCAGAAGTCCTCCCGGGAAAAGTCCCGGGGGCGGTGGAACACGGTGGCGTCCAGGTACTCGTCCAGCGTCATCTCCCCTTGCTCGAAGGACCCCACAGCCTCGCGGTGGAGCTCGTCGTACACCTCGGCATCGAGGTCGAAGGTCTCCACCGCATCCGCCCGGGACACGTGGTCCCAGCCGTTGGTCCCCAACACGCCACCGACGTCGAAGAAGATGTGGGTCAGCTGCATGGTCATCCCTGTGGGTTCAGCGCCGCGACCGCCGCGCCCAACAGCCCGACGTCGGCGTTCATGATGACGTGGACGGGGGTGCGCTCCAGCATCTCGGAGAGGCGCCCCTTGGTTCGAAAGGCCTCGAGAAAGCCCAGTTCCACCAGATGGTCGGCCAGCCGCGGCACGATGCCTCCCGCGAGGTAGACGCCCCCGGTGGCCAGCACGGTGAGCACGAGGTTGCCCGCCTGGGAACCCAGGCTGCCCACGAAGATCTCCAGCGTCTTTCGACAGAGCGGGTCGTCGTCGGCCAACCCGTGCCGCGAGATGACCGCCGCCGGGTCGTCCGAGGACATCTCCCGGCGTACCGCGTCCCGCTCCGAAGCCCATTCCAGCGCGACCAACGCCCGATAGACGTGGCCGAGTCCCGGTCCGGAGACGATGCGCTCGTAGGACACGTGGGGATGCGACGCGCGCAGCCACGCCAACACGCGATCCTCGAGCTCGTTGCGGGGGCCGAAGCTCACGTGCCCTCCCTCGGAGTGGACGGGGATCCAGCGCTCGTTCCGGCGGACGACGAAGCCCTCGCCGAGCCCGGTGCCGGGACCGATGAGGGCCCGGGGAGCCGCAGGCGAAGACGCGCCCTCCTGCAACGTCGTCAGGTCGCCGGGCCCCAGATGCTCGACCGCGTATCCCACCGCCTCGAAATCGTTGATGATGCGGGCCCCGGGCAGCCCGAGGCGCTGGGCCAATCCCTCCACCTTCACGCCCCAGGGCAGATTCGGCGCCCGGCACTCCCCTTCGCGGATGCGACAGGCGATGCCGAAGCACGCCGCTTGCGCCGCTCCGCCGGTCTCGCGGAGGAAGCGCGCCACCAGGGCTTCGAGACCATCGGCCTCGGCGCTGGCGTAGCTCGCTCGTTCCAGGATCCGGGGACCCGCGCCATCGGCCCCCTCCACCAGCGCGAGACGTGCGTGCGTGCCGCCGATGTCTCCGGCCAGGACTCTCACGGGTCCCCTCCGGCGAGGCCGCTCGCGGCGGCAGCGTCGACGATCCAGATGCCTCGCCGTGCCAAGCGCGCCGGTGTTTCCGCAACGTCGCCCTGGGGAGCGAGCGCAGCCCGCACCGCCACCGCCTTGCTCGCCCCCCGGACCAGAACGAGAACCCGGCGGGCGGTCTCGATCACGGGGGGCGTCACGGTGAGACGGGCGCGCGGCTCGAAGGGCGCGTCCGCCGGCAGCACCAGCCGGGTCGTCTCGGACAGCGCCGCACCCCCCGGAAAGAGCGAAGCGGTGTGGCCGTCGGGCCCCACGCCGAGGATGAGCAGATCCAACCGCTCCGGAAGCGCAGCCTCGTAGGCCCGAGCCGCCCGGCGCCGGTCGGGGTCCTCGCCACGCATGCGGTGCACCTGCTCCGGCGGGACCGGTACCCGGTCCAGGAGCGTGGCCCGCGCCATACCGAAATTGCTGTCGCCATCCGCGGGGGGGACGCAGCGCTCGTCTCCGAAATAGACGTGCACCCGGGACCAGTCCGCGGCCTGAAGGCGAGGCGACCGAGCCAGGGCACGGTAGACGGGCCGCGGGGTGGTGCCTCCGGCCAGTGCCAGATGGCACGCGCCACGCTTCTCCCACGCCTGCTCCATGGCGTCGACGATCTCCCGGACCGCCTCGTCGACGAAGACCCGATCGGAGTCGAGCACACGGGTGTCGGGCTTCATGCGTCGGCCGCCGGCTTCGAGTCGCGTCGCCGGGCCACGTCCTCCAGGCACCGCAGCACCAGGGCGGTCCAACCGGTCTGATGGCTCGCACCGAGGCCGCGTCCGGTGTCGCCGTGGAAGTGCTCGTAGAAGAGCACCAGATCACGCCACAGGGGATCGTCGCGGTAGCGCAGCTCGTCGCCGTGGCTCGGCCGCCGCCCGTCGGAGTCCGGAACGAACAGCCGTGTCAGTCGGCGATTGAGCTCGCCGGCCACGGCATCCAGGGTCATGCGCTTCCCCGAGCCCGTGGGGCACTCGACCTCCAGGTCGTCACCGTAGAAGTGGTGGTAGCGCTCCAGGGCCTCGATGATCAGGTAGTTGACCGGAAACCACACGGGCCCGCGCCAGTTGGAGTTTCCGCCGAAGAGGTGCGAGGTGGATTCTCCCGGCTCGTAGGCGACACGATGCTCCTCGCCACCCAGTTCCAGGACGAAGGGATCCTCGGCGTGGGCTCTGGACAGCGACCGGATCCCGTACGGAGAGAGGAACTCGTCCTCGTCGAGAAGGCGGGACAGGATGCGCTCCAGGCGGCCACGCGTGGGAACCGCCAGCAGGCGTCGCGGTGACGAGCGGGGTCCGCCGCGGGCCAGACAGGTGATGCGCTCCGCCAGCTCGGGCCTCACCCGCAGCAGCCACTCCCTGCGAGCCGAGAAGTCGGACAGCCGGGCCACGACCTCCTCGTCCATCACGTGGCAGGCCACCATGGGCAGGAGCCCCACCAGCGAACGCACTCGCATGGGAATCTCACGACCGTCCACGTAGAGTCGGTCGTAGTAGAAACCGTCCTCCTCGTCCCAGAGCCCGCTGCCGCCCAGGGTGTTGATGGCCTCGCCGATGGCCAGGAAGTGCTCGAAGAACCTGGACGCCATGTCCTCGTAGACCGGATCACCGTCGGCCAGCTCCACGGCCATGGCGAACATGGTGAGGCAGTAGAAGGCCATCCACGCGGTGCCGTCGGCCTGTTCGAGCCGCCCACCGCCGGGTAACGGACGGGACCGGTTGAAGACCCCGATGTTGTCCAGACCGAGGAAGCCGCCGGCAAACAGGTTCTGGCCGTCGGGGTCCTTGCGATTCACCCACCATGTGAAGTCCAGCAGGAGCTTCTGGAAGGCACGGGCCAGGAAGGCCCGGTCCCGACCCCCGCGAGGCCCGGTCATCTTGTAGGCCCTCCAGCAGGCCCACGCGTGGACCGGCGGGTTCACGTCGCCCAGGGCGTACTCGTAGGCGGGAATCTGGCCGCTGGGGTGCATGTAGGATTCGCCCAGGAGCAGCAGGAGCTGCGACCGGGCGAAGTCCGCGTCCAACGAGGCGTGGAGGAGGCTCTGGAAGGCCAGATCCCAGGCGGCGTACCAGGGATACTCCCAGGTGTCCGGCACGGAGACGACGCCGCGGTTGTACAGATGCCGCCACTCCCCATTGCGGACCGCGCCCCGACCGGGGGGCGGCGACGGCTGGGCGGGATCACCGTCGAGCCATTCTCGAACCACGTAGTGGTAGAAGCGGGTGGACCAGAGCAGGCCGGCCCGGGCCTGGCGGGCCACTCGCGCCTCGTCGTGTGTGGCCGCGGCAGGGGTGCGATGGGCGTGCTCGCGATCGGCCTCGGCCACGCGGCGGCGCACGACCTCGTCGAACCCGTCGCCGAAGGGCTCGGGGGGCGCGACGGCATCGGCGCAGAGCCGAAGCCGGAGCTGCACCTCGGCGCCCGCCCCGATGTCCAGGGAGTGGTGGAACGCCGCCCGGGTGCCTTCGAGGTCGGGATTCACGGCATCGGCACGCCCCTCGATCAGGTGGTCGTGAAAGGCGTCCTTCACCCACGGCGAGCCGTTCGCGGCCCCGAACAGCCGCCGCGCATTGGTCTCGTTGTCGGTGAAGAGAGCGGCCGGAGCTCCGCCGGGCCCACGGTCTCCGTGCAGGTGGTAGCGTCCCAGCGCCGGGTGGTCGGCCACCATGTGCCCGGACCCCGCCAGCCGGATGGCAGGCTTGGCCCAGTAGCCCGTCTCGCCCTCCCGACCCCACGCCCACGTGTTGCGGAACCAGAGCATGGGCAGCACGTGGAGCGTCTCGCGCCGAGGCCCCTGGTTGCGCGCAGTGACGCGCACCAGGATGTCGTCGGGCGAGGCCTTGGCGTACTCCACCGTCACATCGAAGAAGCGATTGCCGTCGAAGATCCCCGTGTCGAGGAGCTCCAACTCGCGGTCGGCGAGGCCCCGGCGCCCATTCCCCTCCACGAGCGCCTGATAGGGAAACGCGGCCTGGGGATAGCGGTAGAGCGCCTTCAGGTAGGCGTAGCCCGGCGTCGCGTCGAGGTAGTAGTAGCACTCCTTGACGTCCTCGCCGTGGTTGCCCTCCTGCTCGGTGAGCCCGAAGAGGCGCTCCTTGAGGATGGGGTCGCGGCCGTTCCAGAGCGCCAGGCCGAAGCAGAGCACACAATCCCGGTCACACAGCCCCAGCAGCCCGTCTTCACCCCAGCGATACGCCCGGCTGCGAGCGTGGTCGTGAGGGAGGTAGCTCCACGCCGATCCGTCCGCGGAGTAGTCCTCCCGGACCGTTCCCCACTGGCGCGCCGGAAGGTACGGCCCCCAGCGCAGCCAGCGTGTGCGCTCGTCGGCGTCCTCGGTGGGACGTCGGGATTCGGGCGGGTCCTCGGCCAGGTCATCCACATCGGATGAAACCGGCGACGGGCCCCCGTGTTCCAGGGGCGGCACGCCGACGCGCCCCCGAGAGGCCTACAGTCCTTCCCGGATGAGGCGGCCGAAGGCCCCGTCGCCCTGGGCGAGCGCGGCCCGGGCCCGCTCGTCCACGCGGAAATGCCGGCGCGCTTCCTCCAGCGGCAGCTCGGTGTCCAGAATGCCGTGCTCCAGGGCGAGGCGGTCGGAGTACCCGGGGAGCACCACGCCCCATCCCCAGGGAAGCGGATCCTCGAGCACGCGGTTGACGTGGGTGCGCAGATTCGTGGTGCAGTTGTCGAAGAAGGTATTGTAGAACTCCGGGTGTACGCGCACGGCCTCGGCTCGGTTGAGCATGTCGACGAACAAGGCCTGCGCCTGCTCCGGCGTCGCGCGGGACGGATAGAGAAAGAGCCGGTCTCCGCGCACCGCCCTGAGTCCGATGATGTCCTGCTCGGTGGCGACCACGTAGGTGACTTCGAAGCGCCGCAGCATCCCCCCGATGAGCGAGTACTCCTCGCCTCGCTCCCGGCGAGCCTCCACCGAGATCGCGATGAAGCGGTCGCCGGTCAGCTCGAAGCTGAGGAGGCTGTGCGCCAGGCCACGGAACCGGGACGCGAACGGCGCCAGCACGAACCAGACGCGGCGCACGTCCGCCAGCTTCACGGTCTCCTCCCGGTAGGCCACCGTGAACTCGCCCCCGGGACGATGGCGGAAATCCCGCAGATTCTCGATGCGCACCTCACCGTCACCGAAGACGATGCGGGCCGGCCGGGCCTGGTCCACCGCCCAGTCCCGGTCCGCCCGCGGCGTGCGGCGCGCCACGACCACCGCCGTGATCCCGGCGACCAGCACCAGGATCACGGCGGCCAGCGCCGCGAGCCGGGCTACCGTATGCCCATCCACCGGTCCTCGAGGACCGTGACGGTGGTCGACAGCTCACGGCCGTTCGCCGACAGCGTGACCCGGTAGACGCCCGGATCGGCGGTCGGCGCCCGGTTGCGGCCGAATCCGCCACCTCCCTGCCCCTGGCCCCGCTGCGGCGGATCGCCGCGCAGGTCCCAGCGCACCCGGTTGAGGCCCGCGCGCCCGCTGGCGTCCAGATGCCGGAACACCTCACCCGTGATCGGATCGGAGACGGTCAGGGACACGTCGCCCGAAGCAGCCTGCGGCAGATAGTAGTGGATGGCGGTACCCTCCGGCGCGTTCTCGCCCTCCCAGTTCTTGTTTCCGGTGACCGAGCGCGACTGCGTGATGTCGTTGTTCCACAGCACCGCGTCACGGGGATGGAAGAGGTGCGTGCCCGCGGACCGCACCGAATCGGTGAGCTCCTGGAGCGCCGTGACGTCGTCCATGATCCACACGCTCCTGCCATGGGTGGCGAGCACGAGATCGTCGTCGCGGGGATGCACCAGGACGTCGTCGACCCGAACCGTGGGCAGGCCGGGCATGAAGCGCTGCCAGTGGCCACCCTCGTCGCGAGAAACGAAGAACCCGAACTCGGTCCCCAGGTACAGCAGCCGGGGATTGCGCGGATCCTGGCGCACGGTGTGCACGTTGCCCGTCGCCGGAAGATCGGAGGCGAGGGAGGTCCAGCTGCGCCCGTAGTCCCGGGTCACGAACACGAACGGTGTCAGATCGTCGCTGCGGTGTCCGTCCAGCGACGCATAGGCGGTGCCGGGGTCCACGTGCGACGCCTCCACCCGCGACACGTAGTACTGGCGCGTGCCGCCGGGCACGTTGGCGCCCACTTCGGCCCAGGTCGCTCCGCCGTCACGGCTCACCTGGATGTTGCCGTCGTCGGTGCCCACCCACAGGAGACCCGGAACGATGGGCGACTCGGAGATCGTGGTGATGGTGCTGTAGCGGCTGACCCCGTCGTTGCGCGACAGGATGCAACGGGTGCCGCGCACGTCCTGGTCACAACGCGGCAGCGAGTTCGGGTAGCCCATGATCTCCACGGCGTCTCGATCGACATCCTTGGTGAGATCCGGGCTCATGGTCCACGTCTCACCCCGATCGGTGGAGCGGAAGAGGTGATTGCCGCCCACGTAGATCGTGCTGGGGTTGTGGGGCGAGAGCATGAAGGGCGTGTTCCAGTTCCAGCGCACCTGCGTGCCGGCGGGCGGAGCGGGCACGATGTTGGTCTCCGGATCGTCCTCGTCCGGCGGGCTCGGGCGGATGCTCTGCGACTCGCCGGTGCGCAGATTCAGCCTCCGGACGTTGCCGTTCTGGGACTCGGCGTACACCACCGTGTAGTCCGTGGGATCCACCGCCGAGTAGAACCCGTCGCCACCGCCCACCCGGTACCAGTCCTGGGCCAGGATGGGCCCGCTCCGCACCGAGCTCGGTCCGCACCAGCTCCCGTTGTCCTGGAGGCCGGTGCACACGTAGTAGGGGCGCCGCATGTCCACCGACGCGTGATAGGGCTGCCCCACGGCCCAGCTGCGCAGGGATTCCCAGTTCTCCCCCTGATCCCAGCTCACGTCCACCGAGCCGTCGTTGCCGATCATGAGGTGGTCGTGATCGTCGGGGTCGACCCAGAAGGCGTGCTGATCCACGTGACCGTAGCCCTCGAGCTGCTCGAAGGTCACGCCGCCGTCCCGGGACTTGTGCACGTTCTGATCGACCACGTAGACCAGGTCGGGATCGCTCGGTGAGATCCGCATCTGGCTGAAATACATGGGGCGGCCGTTCTCGTTGCCGCGAAACTCCCAGGTGGCGCCGCCGTCGTCGGAGCGCCAGATGCCCGAGTAGTGCGGGTCGGGCGGGAGCGAGTCGGCGTCGTCCAGCCGCTCCCACTCCTCGCGCTCGGCGTCGGACAGGGGCTCGGCATCGTCGGCGGCCAGCCTCGATCTGGGCGTAGACCATGGCCGGGGCTGCCGGCGTCACCGCCAGGGAGATCCGGCCCATGGTGCCCTCGGGCAGGCCGTTCCCGCTGACGGGGCTCCAGGTGTCGCCCCCGTCGTCGGAGCGCCACAGCCCGCTACCCGGACCACCGCCCACGAAGCAGCAGGCGGTGCGCCGACGCTGGTAGGTGGCGGCGAAGAGCACATCGGGATCGTCCGGACTCATGACCAGGTCCGTGGCACCGGTGTTCTCGTCCACGTACAGGACCTTCGTCCACGAGCGTCCGCCGTCGCTGCTCTTGAAGACGCCCCGCTCGGGGTTGGGGCCGAAGAGGTGCCCGTTGGCGGCGACCCAGACCACATCGGGATTGGTGGGGTGCACCAGCACGCGGGCGATGGACTGCGTCGCGTCGAGCCCCACGTTAGTGAAGGTCTCGCCGCCGTCGTCGGACCGGTACATCCCTCCACCGAAGGAGGAGCTCTGCCGGTTGTTGGACTCGCCCGTGCCCACGTAGACCCGCGACGGATCGGAGGGCGCGATGGCCACGTCGCCCACCGAGTGGGTGCCGTGGGTGTCGAACACCGGGTGGAAGGTCACGCCCTGGTTGGTGGTCTTCCAGAGACCGCCGGTGGCGAAGCCCACGAAGAACGTGCGCGGATCACCCCGCACGGCTGCGATGTCGTCCACCCGCCCCCCTTGCCCCGCGGGCCCGATGGAGCGCCATCGGAAGGGCGACAGGATCGGATCGTCGGTGGGATGGACCGTCGGTGCGTCCTCCATCTGTTGGCCGGCGGCCCGCAAGGGGCTCAGGGCCAGGAGGAAGAACGCGACGGTGGCGAGCGGTCGAAGGGTGAGGCTACGAACGTGCATGGGCCGGTCCTCGTCCGGTGGGGGGCGGAGGGCACGGCCATAGTCGAACGGAGAAGGTCGGGGTGTCAAACGCGGGGCCCGACCCCGACCTCCCGTCGGCCTCAGCGCAGCGCTCGCACCAACACCCGATCCACCCTGCCGTCACGATTCACGTCGGTGAGCCGGGCCAGCGGACGCCCGCCTACCCGAACCTCCAGGGACAGTGCACGTCCCGCCGCCACCCAGCGGCCCTCGAGCGCTCCGCGTGCGGGGGCGTGACCGGCGACCAACAGACGCTCCAGCACCCGGCCCCCGAGCAGCGCGACCAGCCCGGCGTCGCGGTAGCCGGCGGCACAGCATGCCTCCCGCCGGAAGACCACGTCGTGCCAGACGACGCGACGCCAGAGCGACACCGGCGCCGGAGCGGGCCGGGGCGCCCAACCCTTCTGCACGCACCAGGCCCATCCGTGCGTCGGGTGTCCGGCGCCGGAGCGACAGAACGGAGGTCCGTTCCCGCGCCGGCCCTGGGCGGCGGCCGGCGCGTGCGACGCAAGGATCAACAGCGATGCGAGGATCACGGACGTGGCTTTCATGGGACCTCCCGGCAATGGGGTTCGTCACCCCACCCACGCTCACGAACCGTGCCGGATCGGGTTGCCAGGCCCGGATTCCCGCGTCTCTTCTGGCATTTGGCCGTCACCGTCCGACGCCACAAGGCCCGCCGGAGCCGCGCTGGTGTCCTCTCGCGAGGACACCTCCGGGCCGGGGGTCGTCAGATCCTCTGGTGGTCCGCTCGCCACGCGCGCACGGCGCGCTTGATCGCTTTCGAATCCTGGATGCCCTCGTCGAGTACCCGGCGTGCCAGCTCGGGCAGCTCCTCGTCCGACGCGAAGCGGAGCGCGATGAGCTGGCGCACGGAAAGCTCCGGAATCCTGGACCGCAGGTCGTCGGGCAGGATCAGGTCGAGGCGGAGGCGCTCTTCCAGGCGGATGAGACGGTCCTGCACGCCCAGGGCGAACGTGCGCGCGAAGTACGCGGTCAGCGCGAGCGCCAAGAGCAGAAGCAGCGTGAAGAGACGATCCAGCGACGGGCCGTCCACGAGGCGGTAGACCTGCCACCCCATGAGGACGAGGATCAGCGGCGAGGTGACGTAGTGGTAGAGCGGCACCATGCGCGCGTGGTTCGCGAAGGACTGGGCCGGTCGGCTCATGCGGGCTCCGGGGGATTCGGGAAAGGGACGGCCGCCATCGACATCATAGCGACGGGGCGCCGGTGCGGAAGACCCCGCCTCGCCTTAGCTTGCCGACCCCGATCAGCCCACGCGGGTCACCCCCACGTCTCCTGCACCCCCCTCGGCCCCTGCAGCGCCACACGCAACGCTCCATCGTCGCCTTCTGGGCACCCCTGGCCGCCACCTGGCTGATGATGTCGGTGGAAGGACCGTTCCTGGCCGCGGTCATCGCGCGCCTGGCGGACCCCACCTTCAACCTCGCCGCGTACGGGGTGGCGTTCGCCTTCGGCATCCTCACCGAGGCGCCGGTCATCATGCTCATGAGCGCCTCCACGGCCCTGGCGGAGGACGCCGACACCTACTACAGGCTCAGGAACTTCACCTGGGTCATCAGCGGCCTGGCGACCTCACTCCTGGTGCTCCTGGTCCTGCCGCCGGTGCACGAACTGGTCATGGTGCGCATCATCGACCTGCCGCCCCGGGTGGCGGAGATCACCCACGGCGCGCTTCTCCTGCTCCTGCCGTGGCCGGCGGCCATCGGCATCCGGCGCTTCCTGCAGGGGCTCCTGATCCGGAGCGGGCGCACGCGATGGGTCGCCGCGGGAACCGTGATCCGGCTGACCGTGATGAGCTCCACGGCGCTGGCCCTCGCCACGCTCACGTCCATGCCCGGCGCGTGGGTGGCCGGCGGCGCCCTGTCCGCGGGCGTGGTCTCCGAGGCCGTGGCCGCGCGGCTGATGACCCTGGGCACGGTGCGGTCCCTGCGCCGGCAGCACGGAGATCGCGAGCCCGGCGACGGGGACAGCTACCGGGGGATCCTCCACTTCTACATCCCTCTGGCCCTCACCTCCATGATCGGGCTCACGGTGCAGCCGGCGCTCACCTTCTTCATGGGGCGCGCCCGGGCACCGCTGGAGTCGCTGGCGGTCTTCCCCGTGGTCAACGCCCTGAGCTTCATCTTCCGCTCGTTCGGCCTGAGCTTTCAGGAGGCCGCCATCGCGCTCCTGGGTCGGCGCAACGAGCACCTGCGCGAGGTCGCGACCTTCGGCCTCGTCCTCGCCCTGGCGACGTCGGCGGGGCTGGCGCTGGTGGCCTTCACGCCCCTGGCCGGGGTGTGGTTCGAGACGGTGTCGGGGCTCACGCCCGACCTCACCTCCTACGCGCTGATTCCCGCGCGCATCCTGGCGCCGCTGCCGGCGCTGTCGGTGGTGCTGTCGCTGCAGCGGGCCATCCTGGTCCAGGGCCGCCGCACCCGGCCCATCACCGGCGCGACCCTCACGGAGGTGACGGGCATCGTGCTCATCTTCGCCGTGTTCGGGTGGGGTCTCGATCTCGTGGGTGTCACCGCGGCCATCGTCGGCCTTCGTCGGTGGACGGCTGGGCGGCAACCTCTTCCTGGTGCCGAGCTGCCGCCGTGTTCTGGCGCGCCCCTGAGACGTCGGTGCGGCCGGCGCCTCGGCGTCAGGAGGTCGCCCGACGCTCGGCGTGGATCTCCCTGCCCAGACGGGCCACGATGCCCGGAATCGCCTCCACATCGGCACGCGTGGTGTTGAAGTTGACGATGCAGGCGCGCAGGCAGTAGCGGCCTCCGATGACGGCGTTGGACACGAAGGCCTCGCCACCCCGCTCGAGCCGGTCCTGGACGGCCTGATTGAGCTCGTTCAGATACTCCTCGACAGCGTCGGTTCCCAGGCCCTCCCACAGATCCCCGGGTACATAGCGGAAGACGGAGATGCTGAGGCCTTCGGTCACGGCTTCGATCTCCGGATGCGCGCTCGCACAGCGCGTGGAGATGCCTCGCCAGCCGGATGTCGTCGCTGATCATGCGCTCGTAGCCCGCGCGACCTGCCTGCCGGAGCGCCATCCACACCTTCAGCGCCCGGAATCCCCGGGAGTTCTGCAGGCCGAAATCGACGTAGTTGGTGGCTTCCTCGCCGAAGTAGTAGTACGGGGGATGGTAGGCGAAGGCGTCGCGCAGGGCGTCGGCGTCCCGCACCAGCGCGCAGCCCGCCTCCAGCGGCGCGTACAGCCACTTGTGCGGGTCCACGGCCACCGAGTCCGCCACGGCGATCCCGGCGCGGAGCTCCGGCGGCGCTTCCGACGAGGCGGCGCCGAACCCACCGTAGGCGCCGTCCACGTGGAACCAGATCCCTTCGTCCCGACACAGCGCCGCCAGCTCCTCCAGGGGATCCACCGCGCCGGACATCACCGAGCCGGCGGTGCCCACCACGATCATGGGCGCGAGGCCCGACGCGCGATCCCTGGCCAGGGCCTCGCGCAACGCGCCCACGTCCATGCGCAGGCCTGAATCGGTGGGGATCCAGCGCACCTGATCGGTGCCCAGCCCGAAGAGGTCCGCGGCTTTCTGGATCCAGGTGTGGGTCTCGGCGGACACGTAGGCCACGAAGGGAGATCCCCCCGACGCCCGCAGCCCGGTCTCGCGCACGTTCCAGGACCGCCCGGCGTGGGCGCGGGCGGCGAGGAATCCCACGAAATTGGCCATGTTGCCCCCGCTCACCAGCAGCCCTCCGCAGGTCGTGGGGTAGCCGATGAGCTCGGCCATCCAGCGCACGGCCTGGCCCTCGATCTCGCTGGCCATGGGCGACAGGGTCCATCCACCGGTGTTGGGGTTCACCGCCGCGGCCAACAGGTCCGCCAGCATGCCGATGGGCGTGGGAGACGCGGTGATGTAGCCGAAGAACCGGGGATGCCCGTTGTAGAGCGAGTGCTCCATGAGGAGCTCGGCCGCCTCCTCCACCACCACTTCGGGATCCGCCCCGACCTCGGGCAGGGTGGCATCGGCGCCCAGCGCCGCCCGGATCTGCTCCGGCGTCTCACCCGACGTCACCGCCCGCTCGGGCAGCTCCTCCAGGAGCCGGGCGATGCGGTCGACCAGCGCGTGGCCTGCCCGCCGGAAGGTCTCCGGTGCCATGCCCACCGGCACGTGTGGGCCCACCCTCTCGCTCCGCAGATTCTGCCCATCTCGCCGTTGGTCGCTCATCCGGTCTCCTCGGTGCGGGGGGGGTGACGGAGACCTTCGAAGAGGTCCGTCTCTCGACGTCGTCCGCCGTTCACCAGGCTGAAGACCCGGTAGAACGCCTGCGAGCCCCACAGGGCCCGATGTTGCGATTCGTCCAATTCCCTGAGCGGACCGTACTGGCTCATCTGGGTCTGGTGGCACTGGACGGCCTGCCACACCACCCGCCAGAACTCGGCGGCGTCCACCCGGGTGGTGATCTCCCATTCCGGCCACGGCACCGCCTGCCGCTCCACGCCGTCGACGGTGCTGGTCAGCTTCTTGAAGGCCGACTGATAGATGTCCCAGTCCGTGCGGTCCCACGCGATGTAGTAGAACTTGGAGACGGCGTGCGGACGACCCGCCACCAGGCACCCCGGGTCGGGCGCACGCACCAGGGCCGCGGTCGCGAGCTGCGAGACGGCGATGTGGTCCGGGTGACCGTAGGCACCGTCAGGTCCGAAGGTGACCACCACCTGGGGTCGGACCCTGCGGACCACCTCGACGATGCGGGCGAGAGCGTCGGCCGGGTCCACCTCGTCCAGCTTTCCGTCGGGGTAGCCGAGCACCTCGACGCTGCGAGCGCCGAGCCGGGTGGCGGCCGCTCGCAGCTCGGCCTCCCGGATGCGAGCCAGACCCTCCTTGCCCGGGTGAGGCCCCTCACCGTGCCGTCCCGCGTCTCCGGCCGTGGCCGTAAGCACGTGCACAGCCACGCCCTCCGCCGAATAGCGCGCGATGGTGCCCCCCAATCCCAACGACTCGTCGTCGGGATGGGCGACAACGGCGAGCAGGGTCAGTTCTTCCTGCATGGGTTTCGGATGTCCTGGGACTGAGTGACGTCCTACGAAGGCATGCGCCGACAGGCTCGTTCGATCTCCACCCGGTACCGCGCCGGGCTGTCCAGAACCCGGTAGAAGGTCTCCAGGTAGTCCAGAGCCCGGCTCCGGCGACCCTCGTCCAGCAGCTCGTAGCCCTGCCACAGCTGGGTGATGGCAGGGCGGCGCGAGCGGAAGAGCTCGATGAGGGCCTGCTGATCCACGTCGGGGCGGCAGAAGCCCCGGTAGATCCGGTCCCGCACGTCGCGGATGGGTAGCGAGGGGTCCGGGGCCGCGTACGGCGCGTCGACCATGCCCGAGAAATCGAAGTCGTACGGCACCACCATGTAGCTGCCCTCGACGGTGCGAATCATGACCATGTTGTGGAACAGGGGCGCCGACCAGTCCGTGTTCCCGATCATGTACTGGAAGAGCGCCACCAGCGAGGCCTGGTTCCCGTCCATGTTGGCAGGGTGGAACTGCTCCCACTCCGAGACCACGCCCCGGTTGCGAATCGCCATCTGATCGTCGTCTTCGATGACGAAGCTGTGCGCGGTGAGGGGATCCTCCTCACCGGAGCTGTCCTCGAAGGTGATGTCCAGCATACGCACCCTGAATCCCACCGGAGTCAGGAGCAGGAGGGTCCTGTAGATGAGATACTCTTCGTAGACGAGTTGCTGGTAGTTGTCGCGGCCCGCGCGGCAGGGACTCACCAATTTCAGCTTGTCCTGGCCGTCCAGGACCGTGCCCTCCACGGCCTTCTTGGGCACGTTGAGGCGGATGGGCGGAAAGCTGCAGTTGCGCTTGTCGCGGCGGAAATTGCCGCGCGTGCGCACCTTGACCGGGACCTCCGCCGGCCCGCCCCCCGGGTCGCCGAAGCGGAGAACGCCCTCGAGCTGCGCGCTGTCCGGGCGCTCGTCCACCAGCGTCTTCATGTCCGCCACCAGCGTGATTCGAAGCGGGGCGTCGCTGGCGAAGAGGGGCGCAGCCTGAGCAGCCGCGGCCAGCGAGTCCAGCTCGGCCGACGGGGGAAACTCCTGTCCGAAGGCGACGGCTGGGCGCAGCGCGGCAAGCAGCAGCGCCTCGACGGCGAAGGCGAAGAGGTTCCGGAATCCGACGCGCATGACGGGGCCTCCCGTGCGAGGTGGACCCCGGGGTCAGCCTCCCCGGGGTGGAACGATCATGATGTGCGCACCCGCCGTGCCCGGAAACATGAGCCAGGGAGCACCCGAGGTGGCCTGGATCGACAGGCCCGTGGACTCGGGCGTCGCGTTGGGCGTGTAGATGACCCAGCGCGTGAAGGGATCCTGGATCTCGTGGGTGGCCGGGTCGAAGCCGCTCCCGGTCATGATGTAGTTCACGGTCCCGTAGGGGATGGGCAGCGTGCCCGCCTCGAATTCCTTCCAGCGCGTGCTGATGCGCTCCTGCCCCTCGATCCCCTGGGCGCTGAGCTCGCGCCCCCTGGCGAAGAACGGCTCCAGGCTGGCCGCGTGGCACGATACCTCGAAGCGCTCCGCCGCCGGATTGGGGGCCATGCAGATCATGTCGCCGGTGCCCTCGCGCAGGACGACGAAGTTCCCGGACGCGTCGTAGCCCTGGACCGTGGCGTCGTCACGGTGATCCGGGGGTGCGGCCTGGATCGCGAGCGCGATCTGGACCTCGGCGGGAATCGGCTCGGCCTGCTGGGCAGCCACGGCCACGGGACACGCCAGGAGAAGGGCCAGGGTCGGGAGGATGCACTTCATGGAGCCTCGAGTCGGATGGGGTTTCACTGTGCGCCCTGCGGGTCGGGGCGCTCCGATGCCGGTCGTACGGTGAAACGCGTGGACATGCCGAGCACGAAATGGCCGGCTACGTGACAGTGGAAGAGCCAGGTGCCCGGATTGTCCGGGGCCATGTCGGCCGTGAGCATCATCATGGGATCGACGCTCACGATGTCCATGCGCATGTGGTTCACCAACGCCGTCTGGCCGTGCCAGTGGGGCGTGTGGAAGTCGAAGTCATTCGTCCCCGACATGACGTACCAGCGAACGGTCTCTCCCTGGTACATCGTCAGCATGGGTCCGTTCCCGTACATGTACCCATTGATGTTCGGGGTGATGTTCGTGGTCCCGTACCCTGGCTGAGCCTTGACCTCCTCCACTGTCATGTCGGGAATGTACGCGGCGATGTTCTCGTCCAGGAGCCAGCTCGAGCCCTCTTCGAGGTCCTCGAAGCTCACGACGAACTCCCGGTCCACGTCACGGGGGCTGCCGTCTTCTCTCGCCATGCCGCGCGCGGTGACGACGATCGGGCCCATGAGCCCGGTGTTGATGTCCTGATGCTCGTGAACGTGCGAATGGTACATCCACATCACCGAGCTGGGATCACCGGGACCGGGGCCCGCCCGCTCGGGTACGGGCCACGTATAGACCCAGGTGGCGCCAGGCGCCACCCCGTCGTCCATCTTGTCGTCACCCCACGTACCGTCCTGATAGGGCGTGCCCTCCGACGCCTTGTCGTAGAAGACCCCGTGGGGATGCATGCTGTACGGGCGATCGGCGTGGTTCCGGAACACGACGCGAATGGTGTCCCCCACCTGGGCGCGGAGCAGCGGCCCCAGGAAGCCCAGATGCTCCCAATCGGGACTCCGCGGCTTCAGCTCGGAGAAGGTGGAGTCCGTGTATTCTCGGTAGAGAACCTTGTGGTACACGTGACCGATGCCCCGCACGGGTGCGCCTTCGTCGGTGCGGACGTTGACGTAGAGAGGCAGGCCATCCGCGACGCGGTCGCCCGCATTGGCGAACTCCTCTTCGCTGATCTCGTCGCGGCCCTGAGGCGTGTAGTCCCAGGCTACCGGGTCCGCGGCCACGTAATAGGTGCGGGTCCTCGCACCCATGGAATCGGTGGGCGCGACGGCACATCCGTATGCCGCCACAAGGACGATGCCGGGCCAGCACCGCCGGACGGGGTCGGTACCGTACATGCGGATCTCCTCGGGGGGGAAGGAGGCGCGGCCAGTCGCTTCGCTCGGCCGCTGGGTCCGTTTCACGGGGCCGAGCCAACTCCCGCTTCGACGCACGAGAGCGCAATGCCTTCGGGCGACTTTCGGCCGTCGAAGGACCATTGCGCCGCGCGCGGTCGTCGTGTACCGATTGCTTCCCGACAACCCCGCAGGAGGGTGCTATGGGCACGACGTGGCGAAGGGCGAAGATCGGTGCGACGGGACTGCTGGCCGGGACAGCACTGCTCCAGGCCCCGACGGCAGCGCAGGCGCCGGAGGGTCTCCGCGGCACGGTGGTGGTGGTCAACAAGCAGGAAGCCACGGCGAGCTTCATCGACCTGGCCAGCGGCCGGGTCGTGGCCACCGCTCCCACCGGAGACGGACCCCACGAGCTGATCGTATCGAGCGACGGCCGCATCGCGGTGGTGTCGGACTACGGCGGCCGCACCGGCGGCCACACCCTGACGGTCCTCGACGTCCACGCCGCGAGGGTGGCGCGCACCATCGATCTGGGCTCCTATCGGCGCCCGCACGGACTCGTCTTCCTGCCGGGCGACTCGCTGGTGGCGGTCACCTCGGAGACCAACCGTGCGGTTCTGGTGGTCCGCGTGGCCGAGGGCGAGATCGTCCAGGAGATCCCCACCGAGGCCGGAGGCTCCCACATGGTGGCGGTCACCAGCGACGGACGCCGCCTGTTCACGGGCAACATCGCCGACGGAACGGTCTCCGAGCTCAGCCGGGCCCGCGGCGCCCGCATCGCGACCTTCGAGACGGCCCCGGAGCCGGAGGCCATCAACGTCACGCCCGACGGCGACCGGGTGTTCGCCGGGAGCAACGCCGAGGGCACCGTGAGCGAGATCCGCACGGACGACGGCCGACGGCGCGAGATCGCCGGCGGCTTCGGCTGGCCGTACCGGATCTTCCTCACTCCCGGGGTGGAGCAGATCATCGTCCCCGACCTCGGCGGCGAGAGCCTGCGCTTCTTCGACGGGGACAGCTACCAGGAACTGGGCCGCGTGGATTTCGCCGGGGCCTCTCCCCAGGGCCTCGCCCTGCATCCCGACGGCCGCCATCTCTTCCTGTCGCTCTCGGGACAGGACCGGATCGCCGTGGTGGATATCCTGGAGCGAACGGTGGTGGGGTACCTGCCCGCGGGCGATGGGCCCGACGGCATCGGATACTCGGTACTGTCGTCGGCATCCACGGGCGGGTGAGACGTCGGCCGAACTTAACGACGCCGGGTCCCAGGACATCCCATCCACGAGGATTCGTACACAACCGCCGGACCCCTCCCTCCGGTCCTGAAGGGAGGCATCCCATGAACAAGACGAGCCGCGCAGCGGCCCTGGCGCTGGCCTCGTTCGCTGCGGCGTGCGCAGGCGGTACCGCGGCCCCGTCCCAGACACCGGAGCCCTCGCACTCCGCGCCGGCAACGAGCCAGATGGCCACGGCGACGCAGGGACCAGCGGCGGACGACCTCGAGCAGGGAGCCGCCCTCTTCCGGGACATCTGCGCCCAGTGCCACACGACGGATCCACCGCCCAGGCTCGCGCCGCCCATGCGCATGGTCTCGATGCACCTGCGTGCTACCTACGCCACGCGCGCGGAGGCGGTGGAGCACGTGGTTTCCTACGTGCGGCAGCCCGACGCGGCACGGTCCATCCTGCCGGCGCATGCGGTGCAGCGCTTCGGGTTGATGCCGGCGCAACCCCTCCCGCCCGAGCTGCTCGCCAAGGTCGGCGCCTACGTCTGGACGCTGGCCGGGGACACGCCGGGTATGAGGCGTGGGCGAGGCCGCGTGGGAATGCGGGGCCCGAGGGGCGGCATGCGATCCAGCAGGACGCGGGTCCCCGCGTCTCCGGGCTCGTAGTATTGTAGATTGATGCATGCGGCGTTTTAACGATCCACAAGGCCGGGTCGTCTGACGATCAAGAATCCGATGGACGCCCTCCCCCATCGCGCCCGACACGTTGTAAAGGAGAGTCTCCCATGAACCGCCTACGCGCACCAACCCTGGCCCTGGGCGCGCTGCTCGCCGTGGCCGCGTGTGACAACGGGGGCACCGTGACCGCCCCCGAAAACTTCACCGAGCAGCTCGACGCCGCCGTGGCCGTGGTCGCGGCCGACGCCGCCCTCGAAGACCTCACCGCCATGAACGACATGATGCCCGTGGGGGCGTTCGCGGCCCCGGGAATGCGCGGTGGTCCGGCAGGCATGGGCATGGGCGTCCGGGACAACCTGGTCCGTGAGCGCTCGGTGGCCTTCTTCGATGCCCAGGACAACGAGCAGGACGACTACGACGCCCTCCTCACCGCCTCCATCCACTACACCATGTCCATGGAAGGCGCGATCTCCCGCGACGGCTTCGAAGCCAGCCTCTCGCGCAGCCGCGACATGTGGGTGACAGGGCTCGCCGGCACGGAGACCACCCGCACCTTCAACGGCACCGGCACGGAGTCCCACAGCTCCACGCGCGTGATCGACGACCTGGGCACGCGGACCTTCTCCATGGAGGGCACCGCCACCATCAGCGACGTCGTGCGGGCCGTGGACCGGAACGCTCAACCCTGGCCGCTGTCGGGAACCATCACCCGGCACCTGGTCGTGACGATTGGCAACGGCCCCAACGGTGACGAAACCCGCGACCGAACGGTGACCATCACCTTCGACGGCACCCAGTACGCGCGCCTCGTGGTGGACGGCGAGGAGTACGAGGTCGACCTGGCGGCGCAGCCCAACGACCGACCCGTTCGACATCGTGGGGGCGCCACCGGCTGAGACCGACTCGCCGGGAACGGATCTTACGATCGCCCGGTTCGCGTCTGGACGAGGGGCCGGTCCGGAGATCTCCGGGCCGGCCCCTCGCACGTCCTGGCACCGGCCTTGCTTCGCACTTCGGGACGGATGCGATGTGAGCCCCGAGGCCGGAGGACCCATGAGCGACGTGGCGCGAGGCACCCTGCTTCTCGTGTTGACGCTGACCGCATGCGGCGGCGGCCAGGGCGATCACTCCGCGTCCGGGAACCCCAGCGGACGATACGATTCGCCAGGAGCTCGTGGCGCGCCTGGCCCAGTTGCGGAGTGGACTGGACAGTCTTCATCTCGACTCCCTGGACCTTCGAGGCCGATAGCCTCGACGGAGTACTGACCAGCCTGGACACCCTGTCCGTGGCCGAGCGCAAGCGGACCACGGACCGAGTCTCCGCGGAGCTCGATTCCCTCGAGCGCGTCGTCGCCACGGCGCGCTTCGGCGAACTGACCGACCCCGATCGCTTCGAGCAGGCAGCGGCATCGGCCCTCGATGGAGTGGCGACGCTGCTCCGCCACATCGACGCTCGTGTCCGGAATCCCGACCTCACGTTTCCGGAAGGGTCCCGGGAGGTATGGGCCGAGCTGACGGGCGAGCTCGCGGAGCTCCACGCCGAGAGCGAGATCGCCGTCATCATGGCGCCCGGACGCTCCCTGGCCGCGTCCGACTCGGCGCGGCTGGCGTTCGCGCACGGGCTGGTCGCGCTCGACCAGGCACTCCACGCCCTGGCCCACGATGTCGGAGTTCCTCCGGATTCCATCCGTCCGGAGACCACGCCTTGACGGCTCTCCGCACGGGCGGAAGCGCCCTCCGAATGCTCGAGGCGACCCTCGTGGTCGGGGCGCTGGCGTATCTGGGGCGGCCCGTGCTGATTCCGGTCAGCATCGCGGCGGTGCTCGCGCTCCTGTTGGTGCCTCCCATGAAATGGCTCGAGCGCATGAGGCTGCCCAGGACGCTGGCCGCCTTCCTGGTGGTGGCCGGACTTCTCGGTGCGGTCGGCGTCACGGTCTGGCAGGTCTCCGGCCCGGCCATGCGCTGGGTGGACCGGGCGCCCTCCGCCCTGGCGCAGGCCCGGGACCGGCTGCGCGAGCTCCAACAACCCATGGCTCAAATGGCGCAGGCCGCCGACCAGGTGGAGAAGCTCACCAGGCCCGGGGAGGAAGACGCGACCCGGACCGTGGAGGTGGCGGGCTCGCCGACGCTGTCGTCGCGCCTCCTCGGCGGCACCTGGAGCACTCTCACCTCGGGGGTCATCGTCACGGTCCTCACCTTTTTCCTGCTGGCGATGCGACCGGTCCTGTTCCGCAAGCTGGTACGCATGTTCGCCACCACGGAACAACGGCGCCGGGCCACGCGGGCGGCCCGGGGTGTGCGGCGACGTCTGAGCCGGCACTTCGGCACCGTCGCGGTGATCAACACGGTGTTGGGAGCCGCCGTCGGCGCTGCCTGCTGGGTGCTGGGCATGCCCAGCCCGGCGCTCTGGGGCGTCATGGCCGGAATCCTGAATTTCGTGCCCTACCTCGGCGCCATCACCGGCGTGTCCATCGTGGCCCTGGCTGGACTCACCACCCTGGAGGGGGCCACTGGCTTCTTGCCGGCGCTGGCCTACGCCATGCTCACGGGAATCGAAGGCACGTTGGTGACGCCGGCCATCCTCGGCCGCCGTCTCAGGCTCAACCCGCTGGCCATCGTCGTGGGAGTCCTGGTCCTCGGCCTCCTCTGGGGCCCCGCGGGGGTCCTTCTGGCCGTCCCTCTGCTCGTGGCGACCATGGTGGTGGCGGAGCATCACCCGAACGGACGTCGCATCCGCATGCTGCTGGGTCGTTGATCCGGCGTCCTCACGAAAAAGGGTCTGTACACGACCGAGACGAGGACGCCAAGTTGATGGGATGCCGAACCCTCCTCATGCCAGCTCGGGCTCCGGCTCCACCCGGAATCCCGCGCCCGTCTTCGAAGCCTCTCTCGGGCGTGTCGCCCGTCTCGCCTGCGAGGTGCTCGGCACCCCCATCGCCTATCTGACACTCCTCCAGGACGGCGGCCTCCAACTCGCAAGCGTACGGGGAATCCCGCCCCTCGAGCCGCCCGACGGCTTCGAGGACGAGGAGTCCGTCGCCGGCGCTCTGGGTGTCTCGACCCGGGCCACGGCACCGATCCGCGGCCGCGACGACAGCTGGCTGGGGTCCCTGTCCGTAGCCCATCGAGGGGCCCATGACTGGACTCCCGAGGAGCACGCTCTCCTCGAGGACCTGGCCACCGCTGCCGGGGCCGAGCTGCGACTGCGCGCCGAAACCGATGCCCTGGATCGCTCCCAGCGCTGGGCGCAATCCCAGAAGGACATCCTGGAGCTGCTGGCTCGCGACGCGGATACCGACGAGGTCCTGGACCGGCTCGCCCGCAGCGTGGAGGACAGACTCGACGACGTCGTGGTGTCCATCCTCCTCCTCAACAACGACGGCACCGAAGTCTTCCACGGGGCGGCCCCGAGCCTTCCGCGGAGCTTCGTGGACGCTGTGGACGGCGCCCGGCCCGAAGAAGGCGCCGGCTCATGCGGCACGGCCATCGCCCGACGAAGCGTCATCTACACCGAGAACATCGAGACCGACCCGCTGTGGAACCATTGGGGGCCGGTGGCCCTGGCCCACGGCCTGAAAGCGTGTTGGTCCTCTCCGCTTCTGCAGCCCGACGGCACCTGCCTGGGCACGTTCGCCCTCTACCGCGCGAGTCCGGGACTTCCCGGCGACCACGAGAAGGAGGTCATCCGACAGGCCACTTCGGTGGCGGTGCTCGTCGTCGAGACCCACCGCGGCCGCCGGAGCCTGCAGTTGGAGCGTGAGCGACTGGCGCTGGCGCTGGAAGGGTCGCAGGCCGGGGTCTGGGACTACGACGTGGCGAGCGGCGAGGTCAAGCGGAGTCCCCTGATGGCGCAGGCGCTGGGGTACGACACCTCCGAGCTGGAGGGGCGGATCACGGACTGGGAGAACCGGATCCATCCCGACGAGCGGGACGAGGTGCTGGCGTGTTTCCAGGCTCACCTGAGGGGAGACACGCCCCTGTTCGAGTCGGAGCACCGCCTTCGCCACCGCTCGGGTGGCTGGGTCTGGGTCCTCGACCGCGGGCGCGTGGTGGAGCGTGACGCCGAGGGTCGTGCGCTGCGGGCCGTGGGCACCCTCGTGGACATCAGCGAGCGCAAGGACAGGGAGCAGCAGCGCATCGAATCGGAGCAGGAGCAACTGCGCCTCATGCGCGAGTTGGAGCAGCAGCAGGCACGACTCACGACGCTGCTGCAACAGCTCCCCGTGGGTGTGGTGCTGGCGGAGGCACCGTCCGGCGAGGTGGTCCTGTGGAATCACGAGATGGAGGCCATGACCCAGGGCAGCGACCTGTCGGCCCACACCGCGGCGGACTACGGCCGGTGGGAGGCCTATTGGCCCGACGGCAGCCCCCTGGCGGCTGGCGATTGGCCCCTGTCCCGCGCGCTCGAAGGGGAGATCGTACGCGGCGAGGAGTTCTGGTCTCCCGATCCGCTGGACCCGGAGCGCCAGCAATGGTGGCGGGTGAACGCGGCCCCCATCCGCGACCGCGAAGGCACGATCCGTTCGGCGGTGGTGACCAGCGAAGACATCACCCGGCACCGTACCACGGAGGAGGCGCTCCGGCAGAGTCAGGAACAGCTCCGCCACGCCCAGAAGATGGAGGCGGTGGGACGCCTGGCCGGGGGCATGGCCCACGACTTCAACAACCTCCTCACCGCGATTCTCGGGTACGGGGAGTTCCTCCTCGAACAGATGGAACCCGACTCCCGTTCACGCGAGGACGTCACGGAGATCGTGGACGCGGCCGTGCGGGGCCGCTCGCTGACCCATCAGCTCCTGGCGTTCAGCCGGAAGAGCAGCTGGCGACCCGAGATCGTGACCGTGAACGAGGTGGTGCGCGCCTCCGGTCGACTCCTGGAGAGGGTACTGGGCGAAGGTGTGGTGCTGGACACGTCGCCCGATCCCGACGCCGGGACCGTGCGGGTCGACCGCAATCAGCTCGAGCAGGTGCTGGTGAACCTCGCCCTGAACGCCCGTGACGCCCTGGGCGAGTCGGGCGGGGCGATCCGCATCGCCTCCGCCACGGTGGACCTCCGCCAGCCCCGGGTCCGGGAGCCCGAAGCGGTGCCGGCGGGCCGGTGGGCCACCATCGCCGTGTCCGACGAGGGCGTGGGGATGGCCGACGAGGTGCGGGCCCACGTCTTCGAACCCTTCTTCACCACCAAGGAACGCGGCCGCGGCACCGGTCTGGGCCTGGCCACCGTCTACGGCATCGTGAAGCAGGCCAAGGGCTTCGTCACGGTGGAGTCGGAGCCCGGCCGTGGCAGCACCTTCACGGTCTACCTGCCCGTGGCTTCCCAAGCGGCCGTGGTCGACGACGACCCCGCACCGACCCGGGCCCTCCCGGCGGGCACGGGTCTCGTGCTCCTGGCCGAAGACCAGCAACAGGTGCGCTCGTTGATCGCTCGGCGGCTCCGCTCGGCGGGGTACGAGGTCGTGGAGGCGCGCCACGGTCGAGAAGCGCTCCAGGCCTTCGAACGACTCGACGGCGAGGTAGACCTGGTGCT
Source organism: uncultured Gemmatimonadales bacterium (assembly GCA_963809895.1). Taxonomy (GTDB): domain Bacteria; phylum Gemmatimonadota; class Gemmatimonadetes; order Longimicrobiales; family Gaopeijiaceae; genus Gaopeijia. The sequence continues at coordinate 2,433,058 of CAWELD010000003.1, forward strand.
CACCGACGTGGTCATGCCCGAGATGGACGGGCGCGCGCTCGCCGCCGAGCTCCGAGCCAGGGCCCCGAACCTCCCCGTCCTCTACATGTCCGGCTACACCGGCGGCGACCGGGACCAGGACGCGCGCTCCGGGAGCGCCATTCCCGAGGTCGATCTGCTGCTGAAGCCCTTCGATGCGGAGGAGCTTCTGGCGCGGGTCGCCGAGCGCCTCCGGAGGGATGCCGTCCAGGATTGATGCCTGCGACCAGGGGCGGGGCTATCTTGGCCGGCACGGTCGACGGCGAGACGAAGTCGGAAGACGAGCGGAGGAGGTGTGACCCATGACGAGCATTCCCCGAGGGCGATTCTGCTGGTACGAGTTGATGACCACGGATCCGGGCGCGGCCGATGACTTCTACGCGGCAGTGGCGGGTTGGGGCACCGAGGAGTGGCAGGGGAGCGACCCACCCTACACGTTGTGGAAGAACGGCCCCACGGCCCTGGGCGGCCTCATGGAGCTTCCCGGGGAAGCCGCGGCGGCTGGCGTGCCGCCGCACTGGATCGCCTACGTGTCGACGCCCGACTTCGACGCCTCGCTGCAGGAGGCCCGGGCGACTGGCGCCGAGCTCGTGTGGGGACCCCGGAGCCTGCCCGGCGTGGGACGGTTCGCCGGCATGCGGGATCCGCAGGGAGCCATGTTCGCCCTGTACGAGCCCGCCGGCGAGGCCCCGGGTCACGACGGCGTCGCCGGTCCGGGCGAGTTCTCCTGGCACGAGCTTGCCACCAGCGACTGGGAGCAGGCGTGGCGTTTCTACGCCGCCCTCTTCGACTGGCAGAAGGGCGAGGCCATGGACATGGGCGAGATGGGCACGTACCAGATCTTCAACCGGGGTGCTCACCCCGTGGGGGCCATGTTCGACAAGCCGCCCCAGATTCCCGTGCCCAACTGGCTCCTCTACGTGAGAGTCCCCGATATGGACGCGGCGATGGAGGCCGTGCGGAATGGGGGCGGTCAGGTGCTCCACGGTCCGATGGACGTCCCCGGCGGCGACTCGATCACCCAGTGTCTGGATCCGCAGGGTGCGGCGTTCGCCCTGCACCACGTGGCTTCCTGATTCACTCGCCCCGCATGGCCGTCACCGGATCCACGCGAGTGGCCCGAAGCGCCGGGACGAGGCTGGCCACCACCGCCACCGCGGCGAGGACACTGGTCACGATCCCGTAGACCACGGGATCCCGGGGACCGACGCCGTAGAGCTGGCTGGACAGGAAGCCGGCCAACAGCAGGGCGGCTGCGAGCCCCAGCAGGAGGCCCAGGCCCGCCACGGCGCCCCCCTCGCGGAGCACCATCCGCCGAACATCCGCCGCCGAGGCGCCCAAGGCCATGCGTATGCCGAGCTCGGAGCTGCGCTGCGCCACGGCGTACGCCAGGACGCCGTAGACCCCCACGGCGGCCAGGACGAGGGCCATCACCCCGAACGCCACCAGCAGCAGCGTGCTGAATCGGTCCCGCGCCATGGCGTCGCCCACCACGTCGTGCATGGCACGCACGCGGCTCATGGCCACCTGCGGATTCACCTCCGCAAGTGCCGCCCGAGCGCCGTCGACCAGGGTCAGCGGGTCCCCGTCGGTGCGGAGCAGCACGGTCATTCTCCGCATGGGACCCTGCCGGAAGCTGAAGTAGAAGGCCGGCTGCGCGGGTGTCCGGATTCCCTCGTAGGGCATGTCCTTCACCACGCCCACGATCTCGGCCTCGCTCATGAGGACCGCCCCCAGCGGTCCCCAGCGGTACGCGAGCCCGGCAAGGCGGTGCCCCACCGGGTCCTCGCCGGGAAAGAACCGCCGCGCCATGGCCTCGTTCACGACCACCGCTCCCGGCGCGTCCAGGCGATCGGCCGCTTGCAGGGTGCGGCCCTCGTCCAACGGTGTGCCCAACGTCTCGAAGACCTCGGGACTGGCATGCCGGAAGAAAGCGCGCCGCTCCTGACCCGGCTGCGTGGGGTCGTCCACGATGGAGAAGGGTTGCGAGTAGTCGAGCCCCTCGCCCAGCGGCAGGGTCGACACCGCCGCCGCGGAGCGCACGCCGGGAATCTCACGCACACGCGCCAGATAGCGGTCGTAGAAGTCGATGACCCCCTGGTCCTCCTCGGCGGCCCCCTGGCTCACGTCCAGCTGCAGCGTCAGCAATCCGTCGGCCCGGAATCCCGTATCCACCGCCCGGAGCTGCATGAAGCTCCTCACCAGGAGACCGGCACCCACGACCAGGATCACGGCCAGCGCGAGCTGCGCCACCACGAAGGCGTTCTGGAGTCGGATGCCACGCACGCCCCGTGTGCCCCGGGCACCCTCCCGGAGCGCCGAAAAACTGCCGGGGCCCAGGATGCGCACCACGGGCGCCAGACCGAAGAGGAGGCCGGTGAGGAGCGTCGCTCCGACCACCGCCAGCAGGATCCCCCCGTTCAGACCCACCTCGTCCACCCGGGGCAGTCCGGCCGGCGCGATACGGCGCAGCGCGGCGATCCCCGCCCAGGCCAGGCCCAGGCCCGCCACACCACCCAGCGTGGCCAGCACCAGGCTCTCGGTGAGAAGCTGGCGGGCGATGCGCCGGCGTCCGGCACCGAAGGCCTGACGCACCGCGACCTCGCGGGCCCGGACCTCGGCCCGGGACAGGAGCAGGTTGGCGACATTGGCGCAGGCGATCAGTAGGATGAAGGCGGTGGATGCCAGCAGGATCCACAGCGCGCTCCTGGTGCTGCCGACCACCGTGTCCGCCAGGCCCTCCACCGCCACGCCCCAGCCGCGGTCCTCCTCGTGGATCTCGCCCAGCCGCGTGGCCACCGCCGCCATGTCAGCCCGGGCGCGCTCCACCCCGGCCCCGGGCTCCAGGCGTCCCACGACGCTCATCCAGCGCGCGATCCTGCCCTGGATGGTCATGGGCCAGTTCATGTTGATCCACAGGTCCGCCTCGGCGGGCCAGCGCTGACGGTCCGCCACGACGCCGACCACCTGGAAGTTGGACCCGTCGATGGTGATGTCGCGTCCCACCACCGCTGGATCGGCCCCGAAGGAGCTGCGCCACAACGCCTCGCTCAGAATCACGACCTGGGTGGACCCCGGGCCGTCACCGGCGCCGAAGGTGCGCCCGAGCAGAGGCGGCACGCCGAGCACGTCGAAGTAGTTCTCCGTGGTGAAGACCTGTGTGATCTGCTGCGCCACCTCGTCGACCCCGGTGAGCGTTCCGGTGGTGGGCCAGTAGGCGGACATGCCCGAGAAGGTCGTGGCCTGCTCCCGCCAGTCGCCGAAGTCCTGGGGCGAGACGAAGTAGCGGTCCTGCCCCTCTTCCGGGTTGTGGGTCCACAGCAGCGCGAGCTGGTCCGGGTCCTTGAACGGCAGCGGCTCCAGAAGCACGGCGCGCACCACGGAGAAAATGGCCGTCACCCCGCCGATGCCCAGGGCCAGGGTGAGGACGGCGACCACCGTGAACAGGGGGTTCTTTCTCAGGGCACGAAGGGCGTAACGGACGTCCTGCACGGTGACCTCCAGATGTCTCGTTCCGCGGGCTTCGCGGGACTGTTCCTTGAATCGCTCGACGCCGCCGAACGCCACCAGGGCACGCCGGCGAGCCTCCTGCGGCGGCACGCCCCGGCGCAGCAGGCGCTCCGTCTCCATCTCGATGTGGAAACGCACCTCTTCGTCCAACTCCTCCTCCACCCGGTCCCGCCGCGCCAGCGATCGGAGCCGGAGCGTCACCGCCCGCAGGCGGTCGGCGAGCCCTGAGCAGGACCCTCATGCGCGACGGGCCTGGAGGATGGCCTCCACGGCGCCGCTGAACAGATCCCACTGCGCCCGTTCCTCGCCCAATTGGGCGCGACCCAGCGCCGTGAGGCGATAGAACTTGGCGCGCCGGTTGTTTTCCGAGGATCCCCACTCGGACCGGATCCAGCCGCGGTGCTCCAGCCGGTGGAGCGCGGGATAGAGCGAGCCCTGGTTCACCTGGAGCACCTCGCTGGACATGTCCCGGATGCGCTGTGACACACCCCAGCCGTGCATGGGCTCGTCCAGCGACAGCACCTTCAGAATGAGCAGCTCCAGCGTGCCCTGAAGGAGATCCGCCCGCGTCATGGCATGCACCTCACGAGTGACCTGTCGAAGCTTGAGGGGAACGCGTCACGGTATTGGACGCCACGCTCCAGCGAAAGGTTGCGATGAGAAACCGACCGGCCCCGGCACACCCGCGGAGGGCATGCCGGGGCCGGGAGTCGCCGGCGTCTGCCGGCGGCGCCTACCGCCGCGTCGTCACTTCACGAACAGCATGTCCCGGTAGGTGGGGATGGGCCACAGGTCGTCGGGGATCACCTTCTCCAGGCGATCCACCACCGCCCGCACCGCGCTCATGGCCGGAACGATGTGGTCCCGCATGTGCCGCGCCTTGGAATCCAGTTCGTCACCGCCGAGCTCGGCGTTCTGCTCCACCAGGACGTCCAGCGTCTCCCGCAGCTCGTCGATGAGGCCCGCCAGCTCTCTGGCCGTCTCCTCGAGGCCCGCGCTCTTCACGCCGAGCCGGTCGCCCCGGTCCAGCGTGGTGAGCAGCTCCGACAGGTAGCGGGTCGCTGCCGGCAGGATCATGGTGCGCGCCATGTCGGCCGCGGTCTCGCCCTCGATGTTGATGGTCTTGAAGTACTGCTCCAGGAGGATCTCGTGTCGGCTCTCGAGCTCCCGGCGCGACAGCACGCCGTAGGTCTCGAAGAGCTCGGCGTTCTTGGCGTCCACCAGCGACGGAAGCGCGTCCAGCGTCGTGCGCTGGTTGAGCAGCCCGCGGCGCTCCGCCTCCTCCACCCACTCCGGCGAATAGCCGTCGCCGTTGAAGATGACCCGCTTGAACCCCTTGACCTCGCGACCCAGGAGCTCCCGGAGAGCGTCTCCCAGCTCCTCGCCCCGCTCGCACGCACCCTCGAGCTCCGTGACCATCTCGTCGATGGCCTCGGCGACGATGGTGTTGAGGACCGTGGCCGGCATGGAGATGCTCTGGCTCGAGCCCAGCGCGCGGAACTCGAACTTGTTGCCCGTGAAGGCGAAGGGCGAGGTGCGGTTACGGTCGCCCGCGTGGCGCGGCAGATGGGGCAGCGTCTTGACCCCGAGCCCCAGCAGGCCGCCGGCCTTGCTCCCGCTGGCGCTCCCCACGTTCTCGATTTGCTCGAAGACGTCGGTGAGCTGATCCCCCAGGAAGACCGAGATGATCGAGGGCGGCGCCTCGTTGGCGCCCAGGCGATGGTCGTTGCCGGCGAAAGCGATGGACGCCCTGAGCAGGTCCTGATGCCGCTCCACGGCACGCAGGACCGCCGAGCAGAAGAAGAGGAATTGCATGTTGTCGTGCGGGGTCTCACCGGGCTCCAGCAGGTTCTGGCTCTCGGTGCCGAACGACCAGTTGAGGTGCTTGCCGCTCCCGTTCACACCGGCGAACGGCTTCTCGTGCAGGAGGCACACCAGCCCGTACTTGCGGGCGACGCGCCGCAGCGTGCTCATGGTGAGCTGCTGATGGTCGGCGGCGATGTTGGAGTCCTCGTAGATGGGCGCCATCTCGTACTGAGCCGGCGCGACCTCGTTGTGGCGGGTCTTCACCGGCACGCCCAGTCGGTAGAGCTCCAGCTCCACCTCGTTCATGCAATCCAGCACCCGATCGGGAATGGAGCCGAAGTAGTGGTCCTCGAGCTCCTGGCCCCGGGGCGGCTTGGCGCCGAACAGGGTGCGGCCCGTGGTCACCAGGTCGGGCCGCCGGTAGACGAACTCCTCGTCGACCAGGAAGAACTCCTGCTCGGGCCCCAGGGTGGCCCGCACCACCCGCGCCGGCGTCTCGAACAATGCCAACGCACGCATGGCCTGATCGTTGAGCGCCTGGATGGACCGCAGCAGCGGCGTCTTCTGGTCCAGGGCCTCGCCGGTCCACGAGGCGAAGGCCGTGGGGATGGCCAGGTACGCGCCGCCGGCCCCCTCCATGAGGAAGGCGGGCGACGTCGGATCCCAGGCCGTGTAGCCCCGGGCCTCGAAGGTGGCGCGCAGTCCGCCGGACGGGAACGAGGAGGCATCGGGCTCGCCCTGCACGAGCTCGAGCCCGCTGAACTCGGTGATGGCCCGTCCGTCGCCCGTGGGCGCCAGGAAGGAGTCGTGCTTCTCGGCGGTGAGTCCCGTGAGCGGCTGGAACCAGTGGGTGAAGTGCGTGGCGCCCTTCTCCAGCGCCCAGTCCTTCATGGCCACAGCCACCGCGTCGGCCACGGTCGGGTCCAGCTCGGTGCCACCCTCGATGGTCCGCAGGAGAGCCTTGTAGGCGGGCCGGGGCAGCCGGGCCTGCATCTGGGCCAGGTTGAAGGTGTTCTCGCCGAACACCTCTTCGAGGCTCACCTTCTTCTTCTTGCCGTTGGTGCCGGCGGGCGACTGCTTCACGGCCGCCAGGCTGTCGAATCTCCGGGGGGTCACGACGCGGGTCATGGCAGGGCTCCGAACGGGACGGGGGTACGGGCGACGGTCCCAAGATGCCGCGTCACATCGGGCCCTTCAAGGCGCTTCGCCGTGATTATTGCATAATTTGTATTAGCCTAATTTATTTTCTTTATGATAACACGAAAACTCATCGGACGCTCGCTGGAGCAGAAGCTCCTGGCGGATGTCCTGGACAACGCGGGGCCGGTCCTGGTGGTGATTCGCGGCGCCACCGGCGTGGGCCGCTCCACCCTGATCAGGGCCGCGCTGCCCCGACGCCGGGTCGCCTGGGTCCAGGGCGTGCCCCTCCCGGACGCGGTCCTGCGCCAGGTGGTTCTCGGCACGCTGGTGGAAGCCGAGGTGGTGGGTCCCGACGTGGAAGGGGATCCTCCGGAATGGCGCGCGCTCCTCGACGGTGTGGGTGAGCGCGTGGAGCGCACCCGGGAGCCCTGCATCCTGGTCCTGGACGACGTGGAGCACCTCGTGCGCGCTGGCGGTGGCCTCGCCGAAGCGCTGACCGACTTCTGGCGGGGGCTCCGCGCTCACGGACTCCCCGCCTTCGTGATCCTGACGTCGTCCGACCGCGACGCCCTGGACCACCTGGTGGGGCCCGAGGGGCCGTTGGCCGAGGCACCGGCGCTGGATCTGGAGCTCGAAGACCTGGAACTGGGAGCCGTCGCCGGGCACCTGTCCGCCTGGCCCGTCCGCGACCGTCTACTCGGGTGGGCAGCGTTCGGGGGCCGCCCCTCGCGGCTCAGGCACGTGGATCCCTCGCTGCAACTCGCCAGCAACGTGCAGCGGCTCCTGCTGGACCCCGACGGCCCCCTCCATCGCGAGGGGCTGGAGACGTTGGCTCGTCACGTACAGAAACCCGAGCGCTACGCCGGCATCCTCCGGGCGCTGGGCCGGGGTGCTCGGGACTGGGGGGAGATCCTGACGAGCGTGCAGGACTTCCAGTCCGGCAACCAGCTGGCGCCCTACCTGGCCACGCTCGACGATGCGGACCTCATCCGCACCGAGCGCTCCCTCGACGCCGGTCCCCGCTCCCGCAGCCGCCGCTACGAGATCCCCGACCCGTTTCTCGGCTTCTGGTTCGGCTGCGTGCTGGGCGAGCTCGGGGCCCTTCACCGCCGGGCTCCGGGTGACGTCTGGCGGCAGCGGGTCCGGGAATGCCTGGAGCGCCACGCTGGACGCGTCATTCCAAGGGCGGTGCGTCGCTTCCTCCTCGAGCGGGGCGATACCGTGCTCCCCGCCAGGGCCCGGGAGGCCGGTGCCCTCTGGGGCACGGACTACGAGGTGCCGGTGGCCGGCACGCTGCGAAACGGCGCCCCGGTCTACGGCGCGTGCGTCTGGGGCCGCACGGCACGCCCCGAAGACGACGAGCGACTCCTGGCGGCCATTCGCGAGACGCGGTACGGCTTCGGGCGGGAAGCCCGGATACGCATCGTGATCGCGCCCGACGGCGCCACCGATCAGCTCCTGCGGCGCGCGGCGCGCCACAACCTCTTGTGGGTCGTCACGCTGGAGGATCTGCTGGGATCCTGATGGCAGGACGCCGGAACGCCGCGCCGGGTGCGGGGGACAAGGGTGTCCGCCGACGCGGGGCGGCGCGGCCGCCCCCGACGTTCACCTTCAGGGAGCGAACGACATGGATTCGTTGGACCTTCCCGCACTCGTCTCCACCGTTCAGGGACTGTTGGCCACGTGGGGCCTCAAGGTCCTGGGTGCCCTCGCCATCGTTGTCGTGGGCCGCATCCTCGCCGGCTGGCTGCGCGGGCTCTCGGCCAAGGGCCTGCGCCGGGCGAGGATGGACGAGACCCTGGTCCCGTTCCTGGCCAACCTGATCTACGCCGGGCTACTCGCCTTCGTCATCCTGTCGGCGCTGCAGGTCCTGGGGATTCCCACGACGTCGGCGGTGGCGGTGCTGGGTGCCGCCGGCCTGGCCGTGGCTCTGGCCTTCCAGGGCACGCTCTCGAATTTCTCGTCGGGCGTCATGCTCCTCACCTTCCGGCCGTTCCGCGTCGGCGATTTCGTGGAGGCCGGCGGCGTGAGCGGCACGGTCAAGGAGATCGGCGTCTTCCTGTCGACACTGGCCACGCCGGACAACGTTAGCATCGTGGTGCCCAACTCGAAGATCTCAGGCGAGATCATCAAGAACTACACCACCAACGACACCCGGCGCGTGGACCTGGTCATGGGCGTGGGTTACGACGACGACCTGGACGTCGCCATCCGCACCATCCACGAGGTCCTGGACGCCGACGACCGTGTCCTCGCCGAGCCAGAGCGGCTGGTGGCGGTGGACAATCTGGGTGCGTCGTCGGTGGACATCGTGGTGCGGCCCTGGGTGGCCACGCCCGACTACTGGGGCGCCAAGCGCGATCTGACCAAGGCGCTCAAGGAGGAGCTGGAAGCGGCTGGCTGCAACATCCCCTATCCGCAGCGCGACCTGCACCTCTTCTACGAGAACGCGCCGGTGACCGGCGACGGGCAAGCCACGGCCTGAGGCTCGGCCTCGTGCCACCGGGGCGGCCGAGCCGATCCTCAGCGACGGATAGGCTCTGCGATCCGGCCGTCCACCCCGGTGGAGGGCACCAGCTCCAACGCGCGCCCCATGGGAGCGTGCAGAACCGCGTCGCCGCCCCGCGCGAACGCAACCACATGGCCGTTGGCCGCGTCTCTCACCACGACGAGCGGGTTGTGCGCCGGGTCCCAGCGCAGCCGGACGCGCTCCCCGGGTAGACGCTCCACGGCGACCGCTGAAGGCGTCGCTGCAGCGGGGGCCCTTATCTCGGTGGTCCGGACCCCGTCGCCGAGTCGAAGTGCTGCCAGTGCTCGCCCCGGATCTACCGGTACTGCGAAGGCGAACACGGCCGCTCCGTCGCCGACGTCGGCCACAGGCGTCGGCCGGAAACTCAGGTCGAAGACGCTGGCGCCGGTATCGTCCACGCCCTGGAGCCGGTACGGCCCCGCCTCGGCCGGGAGCGAGGGGGGCACCACCGCCCTGAACGCCGGCTCCAACACCAACGAGTCGCCCTCCGCCCGACCCCACACGATCAGCGATTCCGTCGGCTGACGAGAGGCGAGCGTCGCGGCCTCCGCCTCGGCGGCCCGGAACGCCAGCACGCCTTCGTACGTGTAGTCGCTGATCCAGAAGCGGTCGCCACAGTACGTGTAGGCCATGATGTCCGTGCGGTCCGGAAGCGGAATGCTGGAGTTCTTGATGTCGAAGCCGTAGATGCCGGTCGCCGCGTCGGCGTACGGGTAGTCTTCGTCCACACCTTCGGCTGTGCCGCACGGAGGATGACGACGCCCCCACGTGTGGCCCAGTTCATGGGCCACCAGAAGGGATTCCGTTTCCACCCCCACCGCCGCGGGCCCGCCCACCATCCCCCATCCGCTCCACGCCGCGTTCTCCACGGAGGGCAGGACGCCGTAGTAGTAACGCTGGGATCCGTCGGCCACCCTGGCCGCCAGCACGCTGGCGACGATGGGCGGGAAATCTTCGGACTGGCGGAGGTCGTACTCGCTGAGGTCCAGCGGCTCCCCCCTCACATCGCCGTCGATCTCGTCCAGCGGGTACATGCTCTCCACGTACCAGAGCATGAGCTCCGGGTTGTCGATGGCCCCCACCGCCCCGTTCACCAGGATCGGCACGAAGGTGACCTTGAACGGCGCGACCTCCTCCACCACCGGCGACATGACCGCACCTCCACCGGGAAAGTCGTTGTCGCCCTCGTCGGTCTCCCCGATCTCGTCCTCGGGATCGACCTTCACCTCCACGCGGAGACCGGGCGCCACCCACCGACCCTGCATCTTCAGGTTGTAGGAGCCGGGGGAGGACTCGCTCACTCCGGGTCCAGGAACGAAGTCCGGCGACGGAGCGAGGATCTGGTCCACCAGGACCGCACCCCCGGCGTCGCGCAATGTCACTCGCACGTCCGGGCGTTGGCCGGTGGCGCGGCTCGCCTCGACGAACACCCTCAGCAACCCGTCTCGCCCCGCCACCAGTGGCACGTCTCCGTTCCAGCGCTGGACACCCTGCACCAGATAGGCATTGGCCACCGTCAGATCGAGCGTAGTGGGATCGGCCACCGCGGAAAAATGAACCTCGCCCACCGACCCACCCGCCACGCGAGCCGTCGCCTCGGCAGCGCCCGCCTCTCGACCCATGCTCCAGGTGGCCGAGGCCACGCCGTCGGCGCCGGTGATGTCGTTCGCGCCTTGCAGGGTGCCGGCGCCCGCCGCCCACTCCACCTGGGCGCCCGCCACCGGATTCCCCCAGTGGTCCTCGACGCGCACGCTCAGCGGCTCGGGCAACGGCTCACCCGCCTCGGCGTGCTGGCCGTCACCCGAGAGCGCCACCATCTCTTCCGGCGCTCCGCCGACCGCCGTGGCCCTGACGGTTGCCGGAGGCACGCCGGAGACGCTCACGGTCGCGGCCACCTCGCCGGCCGCCGTGCCGAGCGTCCAGGTGGCCGAGGCCCGTCCGTCGCTGCCGGTCTCGGTCGATGCGGGCGAGAAGTCCCCTCCACCGGTCGGAACCGACCAGCTCACCACGACTCCCGGCACGCCTCCTCCCTCCTCGTCGGTCACCCACACCGTGACCGGCGCCGGCAGGGCCGTCCCCACCGTGGCCTGCTGCCCGTCACCCGACAGCACTCTCACCTCGGTGGGGACCGGAGGCGACGACGCGTCTCCCCCGCAAGCGAGGGCGAGGGCGGTGAGGAGAAGGGCGGCCCCGGCGCGGGACGGGGAGATCCGACGGGCTCGAAAGAACCGTGAGGTGAGCATTGCTTGCCTGGCAGGCGACCGCTTCACGAGCTGGTCGGCGGGTCGCATCCACGTCTGGAACCGGACCGAGACCGGGTCCACTGCGGATAAGGTACGTCGCTTGCGACCGTTCATTTCGGTCGAGCCGGACGTACCGGCACGTCGATTGCGATCTCCATCCTCGAAACATACAATGTAGTGATCGTAGCCCAGGTCACCCCGACGGAGGCAGGTCATGGCCCTCGGCGAACTCGAGCAGGTCGTCCTCTTTGCGCTCGCCCGCCTCGAAGGACAGGCCCACGGCGCCTCCATCTCACGGGAGATCGAAGAGCGCGTCGACCGTGTCGTCGCGCCCGGCGCCCTCTACACCGTCCTGGACAGGCTCGAGAGCAAGGGGTTCGTCGAGTCGTGGATCGGTGACTCGACGCCCGAGCGGGGCGGCCGACGACGGAAGGAATACCGCCTTCTTCCGGAGGGCGCCCGGGAGCTGCGCGACTGGTACTCGGGAATCCGGAGGATCGCCGAAGATGCGTTGCCGAACCTGGACGCCATCGCTGAGGGGGCGACATGACGCGCGGTCCGGATCCGCGCCCCCGCCGGACGCTGCTCTCCGTGTGCCGCGGACTGACGCGCTGGGTGGCGGAGCGCCTCCTGCCCGACGACAGCCGGGAGTTCATCGTCGGCGACCTCGAGGAGCTGCATCGTACCTGGACGGAACGTCACGGAAGGGCGGCCGCCGACCGGCGGTACATCAGGGCGCTCGGAGCCTCCGTCCTGGCTCGCCTGGGAAGGAGAGCGCGGCGGCCGGCGCGAGACGCGTGGCGCTCCCGGACGCGCCACACGGAGGAGTTCGTCACCGACCTCCGCCACGCCGCCCGCGACATACGGCGACGCCCCGGACTCGTGGCGGCCGTCTCGCTCACGCTGGGCATCGGCGTGGGCGGCGCCGCCACCGTGTTCGGCATGGTGGATCAGCTTCTGTTGCGACCACCGCCGGGTGTCCACGACGCGGGGACCGCTGCCTTCCTGGAATTCGCCACGCCTGACCGTGGCCAGGAGGGGGTCTCCATTCCCCTCGCTCGAGCGGTGCGGGAGGCGGCGGGCACCCTGAGCGGCCTCGCCACATTCGACTACCTCCAGGTCCATCTCTCGGCCGATGGCGGCCGGCCCCTGAACAGGCGCTCCTACACCGTGTTCGGCGACTACTTCGAGCTACTGGAGGTGCGACCGCGCGTGGGACGTCTGCTCGCGGCATCGGAGACGGGCCCGGGCTCGGACCCGACGCGCGCCGTCATCAGCGAAAGCCTCTGGGACGATCTGTTCGCCCGGGACCCGGACGTCGTCGGTCGGCACTTCGAAGCGAACGGGAAGACGCTCACGGTCCTGGGAGTCGCGGCGGAAGGATTCCGTGGCACGGATCGGAGCTGGGGCGTAGACCTTTGGGTGCCGCGGTCGGCATTCTCGCTGCTGACGAACTATCCCATCGAGCGACTCTGGCTCGAGAGCAATCGACTGAATCAGGATTTCGTGGTGAGGGCCGCCGACGGCGCGAGCACCGATGCGGTCGCATCCGAAGTGAACGCGATTCTCCAGGGTCTTGCCCAGGTCCAGCCGGACCAGGCGACGTACCTGTCGACTCTGAAGGCGGTGGTTCATCCCGGCGTGACCATCCCGGTCGGTCGTCGCTCCTACGTCCTGCCGGCACTCACGGTGTTCTCGGTGGCGGGGCTTCTGATCCTTCTCATCACCTGCGCCAACGTGACGAACCTGCTCCTGGTACGCGCATCCAGATCAAGCGGGGAAATCGCGGTGCGGAGGGCGTTGGGGGCATCGAAGTCGCGCATCGTGCGAGGAGCGCTCGTAAGGAGCCTCCTGTTGGCCACGTCGGGCGTCGTGGTCGGGTTCGGCGTGGCGTGGTTGATCGGCCGCGCGATCCAGGGAGAGAGTCTCTGGGGATTCCCGGGATTCGAGGGACTCGCATTGGATTGGAGCGTGGTGATCTTTGCCGGCGGCTCGATCGTGGTGACGGCGCTGCTGTCGGGGATCGTGCCGGCGATGGTCGAAGCGCGCTTCAAGCCGGAGGCCGGCCTACGAGACGTCGCACCTCAGGCCACGCGCCGCCACGATCGGCTGAGACACGCCATGTCGGCGCTCCAGATCGGACTCTCTCTGAGTCTACTCATCGGGAGTATCCTTCTGCTCCGCACCGTCAGAAACCTCTTCGACGTGGATCCCGGCTTGGACATGGCCGGTGTCTACGTGGCCTCGATCGATATGGGAACCGAGAGCCTGGAAGGTGACGCCCTGCGCGCATTCCACCGCCGACTCCTGGATGGCCTGGCCGACGTGCCGGGTGTCTCGGGCGTAGCGCTGCAGTCGTTCTACGGCCCCTATGAAGGCGCCCTCTCCAGTCGAGTCACGACATCACCCGACGCGGACGAAGCGCCCGCCTGGCTCGGCACCCACTGGGTGACGCCCGGTTGGTTCGATCTGCTCGGGGTCGCGGCGGTGCGCGGCCGCCTGTTCCGGGCCGGTGAATCGGCATCCGCGACCCACACGTCCGTCGTGGTCACGTCCAAGCTGGCGAATCGCCTGTTCGGCGGGACCGATGTGGTCGGACGCGCACTGTGGATCGGGGGCAGAGATCTTCACGAGGCCCGCATCATCGGGGTCGTGGGTGACGTCCGCTTGATAGATCTCGCGTCACCCCCCGATGAAGCCCTCTTCCTGCCCTACCCTCCCGATCAGACCGATCCCGTCACCGCCCTGATCCGGGTGACCGACAGTGGAGCCGGCGCAGCCGAGCGGCTCCAGCGTGCCATCGCGGCGCTCGCCCCAGCGTTCCCCATTCCGCAGCTTCAACTGCTACGCTCACGCGTCGAGGAGGACTTCTCGGAACAACGGGTCCTCTCCCGTCTCCTCGGGGTCTTCTCCACCCTCGCGTTGCTGCTGGCGGGCGTGGGCCTCTACGGAGTCATCGCCTTCACTGTGGCTGGAAGGCGGCGGGAATTCGCCATTCGCATGGCGTTGGGGGCCGACCGGGCCAGGATCTCGAAGCTGGCCCTTCGATCGGCCCTGTTCCCTGTCCTCGTCGGCACGGCGCTGGGCCTGGTGGGCGCGTACGGTCTCTCCAGGCTCCTGGAGAGCCACCTCTTCGGAATCGCCGCGCTCGACCCCGCATCCTATCTCGGAGCCGCCGCGCTGATGGCCACGGTGGCGATCGTCGCCGCGTGGCTACCGGCCCGCACCGCTGCCCGTACCGACTCCGTGACCACGCTGGCCAGCGAGTAGACGCGCCCGACCTCACACGTCCAGGTTCTTCACGAACTTGGCGTTCTTCTCGATGAACTCGCGGCGGGGCTCCACGTCGTCGCCCATGAGGCGATCGAAGAGCTGCGAGGCGATGGCGCCGTCCTCGATCTGTACCCGCATGAGCGTGCGCGAGTCGGGATCCATGGTGGTCTTCCAGAGCTGGTCCGGGTTCATCTCGCCGAGACCCTTGTAGCGCTGGATGCTGATGCCGCGGCTCTCGCCGTCCTTGCCACCGAAACGCTTCACGTATTCGTTGCGCTCGTCTTCGGTGTAGGCGTAGAGCTCCTGCTTACCCTTCTGCACCCGGTACAGCGGCGGCTGCGCGATGTAGATGTAGCCGGCCTCGATGAGCTCGGGCATCTGCCGGAAGAAGAAGGTCAGCAGCAGGGTGCGGATGTGAGCGCCGTCCACGTCGGCGTCGGTCATCACAATCACCTTGTGATAGCGCGCCGACTTGAGGTCGAAGTCGTCACGGATGCCGCAGCCGATGGCGGTGATCATGGCCCGGATCTCGTCGTTGGACAGAATCTTGTCGATGCGGGCGCGCTCGGTGTTCAGGATCTTTCCCTTGAGGGGGAGGATGGCCTGGTACTGCCTGTCGCGGCCCATCTTGGCCGACCCCCCGGCCGAGTCGCCCTCCACCAGGTAGAGCTCGCACATGGAGGGCTCGTTCAGGGAGCAGTCCGCGAGCTTGCCGGGCAGCACGCCGCCCTCCAGCGCGCTCTTCTTGCGGGCCAGATCCCGGGCCTTGCGGGCGGCCTCGCGGGCGCGGGCTGCCTGTAGCGACTTCTCGATGATGGACTTGGCGGCCCGGGGATTCTCGTCCAGGAAGATGGACAGGTGCTCGTTCACCGCGGCTTCCACGGCGCCCCGCACCTCGCTGTTGCCCAGCTTGGTCTTGGTCTGCCCCTCGAACTGGGGCTCCATGACCTTCACGCTCAGCACGCAGGTGAGTCCCTCGCGCACGTCGTCGCCCGAGAGACTCTCGTCCTTCTTGAAGATGTTGTTCCTGCGGGCGTAGTCGTTGATGGTCCGGGTCAGCGCAGCCTTGAAGCCGGTGAGGTGGGTGCCACCCTCGTGGGTGTTGATGTTGTTGACGAAGGTGTGCGTGTTCTCGCTGAAGCCCTCGTCGTATTGCATGGCCAGCTCGATCTCGGCCTCGGGCTTCTCCGCCTCGAAGTAGATGGACTTCTCGTGCAGCGGCTTGCGGGTGCCGCGCAGGAACTCCACGTATTCCGCGAGGCCACCCTCGTAGCGGTATTCGTCCCGCACCGGCTCGTCGGGCCGCTCGTCGAGAAGGATGATCTTCAGGCCCTTGTTGAGGAAGGCGAGCTCCCGGAGCCGGTTGGCCAGCGTCTCGTGGTTGTACGTGGTCTCGGTGAAGATCTGGGGATCGGGGTGGAAGCTCACCCGCGTGCCCGTGCCCTTCGCCTTGCCCAGGTCCTCGAGCTCCGTGGCCTTGATGCCCCGCTCGAAGCGCTGGTGGTAGTGACGCCCGTCGCGTCGCACCTCCACCTCGAGCCAGTCGGACAGGGCGTTCACCACGCTCACGCCCACGCCGTGCAGTCCGCCGGAGACCTTGTAGGTGTCCTTGTCGAACTTTCCGCCGGCGTGCAGCGTGGTCATGGCCAACTCGACGCCGGGCACCTTCTCGGTGGGATGGATGTCCACCGGGATGCCGCGCCCGTCGTCGTCCACGGTGACGGCATCGCCCTGGTGGATGGTCACCGTCACCTCGGTGCAATACCCGGCCATGGCCTCGTCGATGGCGTTGTCCACCACCTCGTAGACCAGGTGGTGGAGCCCGCGCGCCGAGGTCGAGCCGATGTACATCCCCGGGCGTTTGCGTACGGCCTCCAGGCCCTTGAGCACCTGGATCTGCCCCGCGGTGTACTCGCCCTTCTTCCTCTTCTTGTCGTCCGCCATGTACGTCCCCTCTCAGGGATGGGGTTCCGGGGAAGGGGCCGTGCCCTATCCTTCCTCCGACAGCACGAAAACCAGCTTCTCCAGGGGAGCGTCCTCGTGGCCCTCGTTGAGCCGTGAGAGGATCTCCCCCTTGATCATGTTCAGCTCCATCAGCCAGGCGCTGGAGCGCACCTCCACGAACAGCGTGGCCTCGGCCACGGAGCGGGGCCGGGTCACCCCGGCGATGCGCTCCCCTACCCTGGCGGCCCACTCCTCCAACACCGAGGCCCGCTCGACCTGGCGGCGCATCCCCTTCTTGTCGAGGAAGTCGCCGAGCAGGTCACCCACCCGCGTGGGACCCCTCGAGCCCGTCACGTCTGGATCCTGCCACCGGCGATGTGCCAGCGCGGCAGCACGTCTTTCCGTAGGCGCACGTCGCTCTCCTTGGGCGCCGTGAGGATGACCTGTCCGGTCTCCTCACGCTCGATCAGCGCCAGGATGCGCTCCCCCCGCCCCTGGTCCAGCTCGGCGAAGACATCGTCCAGCAGCACCAATGGCTCCTGGCCCCGGGCCTCACGAATGGTGCGAGCTTCGGTGAGCCGGAGCGCCAGCGCCGCCGTGCGCCGCTGCCCGCCGGACCCGAACTCTCGAACCTCGAGATCCCGCTCCCCCTCCAACGAGATGGAGAGCTCGTCGCGGTGCGGGCCCACGACCGTGGTACCCAGGCGCCGCTCTCGCCCCGCCGAGTCGGCCAGCGCCTCGCCGAAGGCCGTGGCCATCCCCTCCAGCGTCGTCTCTCCGTCGAGACGCACGCTGGGCTTGTAGCTCTGCACGGCGCCCTGGCCCCCGGACACCTCCACGTAGAACGCCGTGAAGGCGTCCCCCCAACCCTCGATCCAGCGGGCCCGCTCGTACATGACGCGTGCACCGGCGCGGACCAGACCGTCGTCCCACAAGCCAACCATGTCAGCCGACTGATCCTCCTTCAGAGCCGCGTTCCGCTGCGACAGGATGTGCCTGTATTCCTGGAGCGCGCCCAGATAGCCCTCCGCATTGAGCGAGAGAACGATGTCGAGGAAGCGCCTCCGCTCCGCCGGTCCCTCGTTGATGAGCGACACGTCGGCAGGTGAGAACACGACCGCGGCCAATCGGCCCAGAGCGTCGGACAGGCGTTCGGGCTCGCGCCCCTCCACGGTGACCTTCTTCCGCCTTCCGCTGCGCTGGAAGGCCGCCGTCAGCGTGGGTCGGGGCGCGCACTCCTCGTCCTCCAGCCCGGCCACGATCCGAAACGCCTCTTCGCCGAAGGCCACGAGCTGATCGTCCCGCGCTCCGCGGAAGGACCGGAAGGTCTCGAGATAGTAGATGGCCTCGAGGAGATTGGTCTTCCCCTGGGCGTTCTCACCCACCAGGGCCGCACCTTCGGGGGGTACGGTCACCTCCTGGACGCCCAGGTTGCGGAAGTGCCGGAGGGACAGCTGTCTCAGGCGCACGCGCGCGCGTCGGGAGGGACTCCAATGGGCATGGAGAAAACTACCACATCCGGAGGTCCGGGACCACCCCGGCCGAGGGGCTGAAATGCCAGACGCCGCAACGATTTCGGGGCCATCCATCGGCAGACGGCTCAGCCCGGACTGACACCTTCGGAGGCCCATCGGCGTATTCATACCCGGAGCCATGATCGCGCTGGCGGCCGGGGGGAGCATCCGGCCGGACCCGCGACTCCCAGGGAGACCCGGAATGCCCCTCTCGAAGACCCTTCGCCTGGCTGCGGCGGTGTTGTTCGCCGCAAGTCTGCCCTCGTGCGCCACCACCGCCCGCTATCCCGGGGATCGGCAAGCCAACGCGGTCACCATCGTCGTCAACAACAAGAGCTCGACGCTGAGCTCCATGACCGTGCACCTGCTGACTCCCGATGGCGTGCGCCAGCGCCTGGGCACGGTGAACCTGAACGAGTCCCGCTCCTTCACGGTCCAACGCGCGTACATCAGCGGCACCTACCGCCTCATGGCCGAGCCCCTGGGTCAGCGCGACCTCTACTCCCACGAGTTCACGCTCTCGGAAGGCGACCTCGTGGAATGGAACCTGAAGCAGAACTACGTTCAGCTTCGCGGGACGACGCGCACCTACGAGGACTGAGGCCCGTCGACGCGGACCTCGACCAGGGGTCAGCCGCCGCCGAACTCCGGCTTCCGCTTCTCCAGGAACGCCGTCATCCCCTCCTTCATGTCGTCGGTGGAGGCGAGCAGGCCGAAGAGGGCGGACTCGAAGTCCAGCGCTTCGCGGGTCGAGCTGTCCATGGCGCGATAGATGGACTCCAGCGCCATGCGCACCGCCACCGGACCATTCTTGGTCACCCGGCGGAGGGACGCCTTGGCACGCTCCAGCAACTCGGCGCGGGGGACCACCGCGGTGACGAGCCCCATGGCTTCGGCTCGCGCGGCGTCCACCATGTCGCCGGTGAGCGTCATCTCCACCGCGCGGCCCAGGCCCACGAGTCGGGCCAGGCGGATGGTCCCGCCGTAGCCGGGAATGATGCCCAGCCCGACCTCGGGGAGGCCGAAGCGGGCGTTCTCGCTGGCGATGCGCATGTGGCAGGCCAGCGCCAGCTCGCATCCGCCCCCCAGCGCGTAACCGCCCACCGCGGCCAGCACCGGCTTGGGAAAACGCTCGATGGCCAGGTACACCGCCTGGCCCGCGCGGCTGACGGAGACGCCGGACTGGGGCGTCATCACCGCCAGCTCGCCGATGTCCGCGCCCGCGACGAACGCCTTCTCGCCGGCGCCCGTGACGATGACGCCGCGCACGTCGTCGTCGCCGCGAAGCTCCTCGAACACCTGGCCGAGCTCGCCGATGACCTCGGCGTTCAGGGCGTTCATCTTCTCCTGCCGGTCCACGGTGACGACGGCGAGGTCACCGTCCCAGTCCACCCGGATGTAGTTCAGATCGCTCATCGGATTCGGTCGATGGAAAGGCCACACGGAAGGGCCGGACGCGGGGTCGGACCCGGAGCGGGGAACGTAGAGGGTGGACGTCCCACACGGCAATGGAAAAAGCCGGTCCGACCCCTTACCTTTGGCGCCCGTGCATCCCTCGCAGAGCAAGGAGTCCCAGCGCAATGAGCCGGTCCCTGAACAAGGTCACGCTCATCGGCAACGTCGGCAGCGACCCCGAGATCCGGGCCACGTCCGGAGGGTCCCGCGTCGCCAAGGTGTCCCTGGCCACCAACCGGAGCTTCCAGGACCGGACCGGCCAGCAGCAGGAGAAGACCGAGTGGCATCGCCTCACCTTCTTCGGTCGGCTCGCGGACATCGTCGAGCAGTACGTCAAGAAGGGCGACCGCCTCTACGTCGAGGGACGGATCGAGTACTCCCAGACGCAGGACGACTCCGGCAACACGCGCTACTGGACCGACATCGTCATCAACGAGATGATCATGCTCGGCTCCGGCGGCGGAGGCGACATGGGAGGCGGCGATCCGGGTGGCAGCTACGGTGGCGGCCGCTCGGGTGGATTCGGTGGGGGTGGCCAGGGCGGCGGACAGGGCGGCGGCTCGCTCTCCGAGCCGGACGACGACCTGCCCTTCTGAGGCTCACTTCGAAGAAACGAAACCCCGCCGCGTCCGAATCGTGACGCGGCGGGGTTTCGCACACTGCGGGGTCGTGGCGGGTCAGCCCTCGCCCCCCGTGGGACGCGGGGGCAGCGAACGCAGGAAGAGCCACACCGCCTGGAGCTCGTCGTCTTCCATGGAACGCGTGGAGCGCCACGGCATGACGTCCGACAGCTGGGTGCCGTCGGGCCGGCGTCCTTCCGTGAGTGCACGCTTGAAGTCCTCGAAGGCCCAGTTCCCCAGCCCCTCGTCGGGATTGGGCGTGAGGTTGGCCGAGCGAGGTGCGCCCGGCTGAATCTCGACGCCCCCGTTGAGCTCCTCGCCGTGGCAACCGGCGCACAACGTGGCGAGGTAGGCCCCGTATTCGCGGGTGGCGCCTCGGGCGGGCGCTTCGACCGGCGATGCGTGGTGATCGATGCGGTTCGCCTCGACGAGTCCCCCGCTCGTGATGATCATGCGCGCCACCGGACCCAGGGTGCGTGGCCCGAGGTCGTGGTCGACGGGTGGCAGCGTCTGCAGGTAGGCTACGATGCGGCCCAGGTCACCGTCCCCGAGCCTGGCGTACTCCGACGAGGGCATGATGACGAGCAGTCGGCCGTCGTGCCCGATCCCGTGTCGTAGCGCCCGGAACCAGTCCTCCGGCGCGTTGGTGGCACCGACGCCGCCCTGCCCAGGCGTCAGGTTGGGTGCCACGATGTGTCCCATGGGCGCCGCGTCGATCAGCACCTGGCCGCTCAGGTCCGGCCCATGACATTCGGTGCACCCGAACGCCACCGTCAGACGCTTGCCTTCGGCGAGGGATTCGGGGTCCGTGGGGATCGGCGGAACCCGCACCTCCACATCGAACGACTTCGACAGTTTGCGTGCGCTCAGCGCGTACACGCCCCCCACCGCCACCACCAACACGAGCACCAGCACACCCACGCCCACGACCAACCACTTCAGGACTCGCTTCATACGCTCAACCTCCGGGATTGTCGACGTCCTCCTCCCACAAGCCCATGAGATAGGTGTCGTAGAGATCGGGATGAGCCCGGTAGTCCTCGACCCACACCTCGAAGGGCGGAAGCACGACTCGCGCCGAGAGCCACTCCGTGGCCACCTGCATCATGCCCATGTATGAAACGTCGCCCACACCACCCCCTTCACGGGCGGCCTTCTGGGCAACGAGGTAGATTTCGTCCGGCGTGAGATACAACAGCAGATCGGCGAGTTGGGCCGAACAGTAGTCCAGGTACTTCGCCCGGAGGATTCCCTCCGTCTCCTCACGACTCGGGTCGCGGGGCTTGGGCGGATCGGCGCCGTTCACGCGGTGCCCCCGGAAGCTCGATGGGTCAGTCCCGCCACAGGAGCCGACTGCGCGCATCCGCAATGCCGCACCCGGCCGAGAACCAACCTATGGATGTCGCGGGTCGCGCACCTGCGCAAGGGCGGACACGATCCCCGGGGGTTGCCCGGAGCCCTTCGCGGGTAGCGACTTGCGACGTTCGGGCTTCAGGTGGCCAGCGGCGACGCCGTGGCTTCGGAGCCGGTATCGTCACGCCGCTCGCGCAGGTGACGATAGATGGATCGGCGCGTGAGTCCGTACAGCACCACCCGGCTCAGGAACTCCGGGTCGCTCTTCTGAACCTCTTCGGCCTCGGCCGCGATGTCTCGGGGCAGACGAACGTTCAGTTGCACGGAACAGGTCTCCCACATGCGCCGACTCCGAAAGGAATTGTTGAAAAGTTGATAACTGGCAGATGTCCCGCGCCGCCGCCGGATCCCGGCCCGGGCGGCACTCGCACAGCCCACTCTGCTGGCTGCGGGAACGAAGAATAGGGCGCTTCTTTCCGGGGCGCAAGGCTCGTCCAGGCAACAAGGCTGAGCCGAATAGAATACGTAAGTCCCTGTCCAGCAAACACTTACGATTATGGCCGTTTCGCCGAATTCAAGCGTTCCCTCGGCTGCGCGAGAGCGCGATTTTTTGAACTTTTTTTGGAGGATGTGCTTTGATTCCGGGATGTTCCGAGATCAAGGCATCGAGAAATGACCCCGGATCCGTCGCGCGAATTTTGCAAATAATTGGAGCGCGCCGCGTAACCGCGGTCGAGCGCCGATCGGCGCCGGGCGAGGCGCGGACCTACGGCAGCGCCGAGCGGAGGAAGGCGCGCAGCGTGGCTTCATCGAAGCTGCGGAAACGCTCGCGGACCGGGGTCAGATGCTCTTCCCGGAAGATGTCGGCGGTGCGCACGGAGTCGCGCTCGGGCGGGCGATGGAACTGGATGGCGCCGCGCCATCCCTCCTCCACCGGATGGACGCACAGGGCGGCGACCCATTCCGCCGACGCCACGACGAAGGTCCGCACGTCCACGGTGACGGGCTCACCACCCGGTACCGCGGGCCCTTCGGCCAGCGGCGGCTCCACATCCACCAGATAGGCGCCCCGATTGAGGTGGAAGTCCTCGAGCCACGCTCCGAAGGGGGGCAGCGGCAGAAGCTCGGCGCAGTGGGCGGCGAGCTGTTCAAGCGTCGGCTCTCCCCGCACGGCCTCCCCCTGTCCGGCCCGGAACTGGCGCACCAGGGCGCGCACGCCCTCCCTGGGCACAATGGCGAGCAGGTCCCGTCCCTGGCGTTGGCGATACGCCTCGTAGCGCGCGCGCAGGGCTTCTGTGGCCGGGTGACTCTCCGCGGGTCCCTGTCGGGGGATGTGGGCGTACCGGGCTCCACCGGCGCCGAGCTCGGTGGCCATCAGTGCACCGTCCCCATCTCGGACACCACGGGAGCCACGCGCACGGTCCTGGCGGCCGGAAGTCGGTCCCTGAGGCGGGCCAGCGTCTCTCGCTTGCCGAAGGTTGCGACCACACCGTCCACGGCCTGGAAGCGTTCCGGCTCGAAGCGCGCCAGCAGGCCCGCCAGCCCCGCGCGCACCCGTCCCAACTCCTCACGCAGCTCCTCCATGGTGAGGGGCAGCGGGAACCGGACCTGGTACCCGCCGGCGGCCGCCGGCGACGCCGGCACCAGCCGACGAAGGTCGGTGCCCGGGAACACCTCGCTCAGGGCATCCTCCAGCGTGTGATCCGGCGCGGCCGTGGGTGTGCGGAGGAGGAGGGCGTTGTCGTCGTAGTCCAGGTGGGCCCTCACCAGGCGCCCGGGGGCGACCGAGATACGGACTGCCGTGCCGTCGTTCAGGTCGAGATCGCGACACACGTCCCGGAATCCCAGGCGGAGCAGCGAGGGGCGGGTGAGCGGACCGAAGCCCACGCGCTCCAGGACCGAGAGTGCCAGACGAAAGCAGAAGCGCGACAGGTCGCCCCGATCCCGGCCGCTGGCGGCGGCGCGCACCAGCTCGGCCACGTGCTCGAGCGTCGGCTCGTACACCCAGTCGAGCACCACGAGCTCGCCACTCAGGTCCAGGAGCTTCACGTCGGCGCTGCCGAGGTCCACCACTTCGGCCGACGAGGCGTAACGGCCCTCGAGGACCAATGCCACACCGATGTCCTGGATGCGGCCCCCGGGCACGTCCACTTCGTGCACGTCGCGGTACTGGACCACGGCGCGGGTCAGCGGCAACTCGCAGACGCCGGGCACGTCGGCCATGGCTTCCGGTCGACTGTCGAGGTTGAGGCTCGTGTGCATGTCGTATTCCCCGTGGATTCGCGCGTGCGCGTCACGGGGAGAGCATGCGTCAGGATCGTCGGAGGGTACACGCCGACCTTGACACCCGCTCGACGAGCCTTGTATCCTCTTCGATAGTCAATCGAATGGAAACGGGCTCGCCAGCCCGTGCCGCGCGGGAGTTCCGGTGCCAGCCGGAGCTCCCGCGTTTTTTTCAGGGGTGGCGACGCCGAGGCACCACCACGCTTTTCTTGTAATTTTCTCCCGCCCCACGAAGGGGCGACGCAGGCCCGGCAGACGCGGTGCCACCCGCATCGTCCGGGCCTGATGCGACGGGTCGTCTACCCCGTCTGCGCTACGATAACCAACTGTTTACGACCCCCGCAAGAAGATTCGCTGCAGCGGGCCCGGAACCGCGCATTCCCACGTCCGCGGCGATGCCAATCGCCAGGGTCGGGATCTCCCGGCGGGGACCCGCCAGCCTCCAGGTTGCCACCGCCGCAGAAGCCGATCACCTTGCCGGATATGGTCACGCCCACCCCCGATCGCTCCGCGCCACCGGTGCCGGAGCACCGCATCCGCCGCCGCTCCGTCGGCTTCCTGGATCGCGAGGGCCAACGATGGGCCTGCTTCCTGGTGAGCTATCCCGATGGCGACGGCGCCTGGCGGGGGCATTTCGCGTTCCGCCCGTCCGGCGGGCACGGCGACGGCCATCAGGTGCGTACCACCGACATCTTCGTCGAGCCGTCCGAGGCGGAGATCCAGGTGAAGGCGCGCGGACTGGGGCGCCCCCTGCTTCGTGCCCTGCTGGACTCGGCCCTGCACGTGCGTTCGCGGGCCGACGACGACTCCCCGTTCCTCCGCCGCTGGTTCCGGGAGCTTCTGGCGGAACACTCTCGCATGCCCGACGGACCGGCCGAAGGCGGCGTGGGCGAAGCGTCCGATCTCGACGAGTTGAGATCGCTGTACGCGTCGTATCGGCTCGACCAGGTCGCGCACTTCATCGCCCTGGTGCGTCCCGAGGAGTTCGAAGGCGCGGTCGCGCACGTGCTCGAAGGCGAGCGTATCGACTTCGCCGCCCGCGATCGGCTCCAGCTCGCCATGCTGGTGGTGGAGTTCATCGAGGAGCGGCTCCCGCTCCCGCCCTTCGAGGTCTGGGTGCGCGACTATCTCGAGCACGCGGAGCGCTACCACATCTACGCGCACACGCTGCACCGCGAAGGGCGGCTGCCCTGAGCGACGGCCACCGCCCCCACGCCGAGCCTCAGCTCACGAGGTAGCCCGCCGCCAGGGCACGGAACTCCTCCACCTGGGCCGACTCCCAGTCGGCGTCGCGGCCCAGCTCCCCTGCCATGAGCTCGGCAGCGACGGGCGCGGCCTCCATGGCGGCCCGCGCGTCGAGAAGCAGCGAACGGGTGCGCCGTGACAGGACGTCGTCCAGCGTGCGTGCCATCTCGTGACGCGCCGCCCACACGACCTCGGCACGCAGCGCGGGCAACCGCGGATGCAACACGTCGCCCAGTCCCTCCTGAGACATGGCCAGACGGCGCACCTCGGGCGCGTCCGACCCGTGCACGGCCAACGCGCCGTCCGAGGGCTCCTCAGGCCAGTGGCCATGGATCGGCAGGTCCTTGGTCGGACACGGCACGGGCTCCAGGCCCGCCAGCGTCGCCGCGTGATCCACGGTGTCCTCGGCCATGCGCCGATAGGTGGTCCACTTGCCTCCGGTGATGGTCACGAGTCCCGACGACGAGATCTGCAGGGTGTGATCACGGGACAGGGCAGCGGTGTCGTCGCCCTCACCTCCGGCGGCCACCAGTGGGCGCAGCCCGGCGAAGGCGCACAGCACCTCGGCGGGGTCCGGGTCCCGGGTCAGGTAGCGGGCGGCGTGCCGGAGCACGAAGGCCACCTCTTCGTCCAGGGGACGGGGTTCCAGCGAAACGTCGTCCATCGGCGTGTCGGTGGTCCCCACCAGCACGCGGTCGTGCCAGGGCACCGCGAACAGCACCCGGCCGTCGTCGGTCCTGGGCACCATGATGGCCGAATCGCCGGGCAGGAACGTCCGGTCCAGCACCAGGTGGATACCTTGGCTCGGGCGGATCATGGAGGACGCGTCGGGATCGTCCATGCGCCGAATCGAGTCGGCGAACACGCCGGTGGCGTTCACGACCACGCGAGCCTCCACCTCGAGCTCCGCCCCTCGCTCCAGGTCTGTGGCGCGCACACCGGTGACGAATCCGTCGGCGTCCCGGAGAAGGGCGTCCACGCGGGCGTAGTTCACCAGCGTCCCGCCGTGTTCGGCAGCGGTGCGCGCGAGGTGGATCAGCAGGCGGGCATCGTCGAATTGGCCGTCGTGGTAGACGACGCCGCCGCGGAGCCCGTCAGGCTCGATGGTGGGAAGCCGCTCCAGTGTCTCCTCGCGCGACAGCAGGCGCGATGGCCCGAAGCCGTACTTGCCGGCCAGGGCATCGTAGACCTTGAGCCCGATGCCGTAGAACGGCGCCTCCCACCAGTCGTAGTTGGGCACCACGAAGGCCAGGTCGTGGACGAGGTGCGGAGCATTGCCCCGCAGGATCCCGCGCTCCCTGAGCGCCTCCATGACCAGGGGGATGTTGCCCTGCCGAAGGTATCGGACGCCACCATGCACAAGCTTGGTGCTTCGCGACGACGTGCCCTTGCCGAAATCGCTCGCCTCCAGGAGGACCACGTCGTAGCCCCGGGCCGCGGCGTCCACCGCCACGCCGACGCCGGTGGCTCCCCCGCCGATGACTGCCACGTCCCACGGCTCCGTTCTCCGCTCCAGGCGTTGCAGCATCTCGTCACGATTCATGGGCTCTCGTCCGGGGATTCGGGGTGCGGCACGCGGCCTCCACGGGGGTCATGGTACGGTGTCGCGGCCCGTCGCGTCACCCCGCGGTGCGTGTTATGCTTTTCGGCTCGCTCGCGTCCTTCGGCCGGCTGTATCGTGAACCCTACGCTCCTCGCCCTCGTCAGCGTCGCCCTGGTCAGCCTGCTGTCGCTGGCCGGGCTCCTGACGCTCTCGCGCAACACCGAGGTCCTGCAGCACCGCCTCCCGCTCCTGGTGAGCCTGGCGGCGGGGGTGCTCGTGGGGAGCGCGGTCCTGCACCTCCTCCCCGAGGGCATGGAAGCGCTGGGGCCGGGCCTGCGGCTGCCCCTGCTGTTCCTGGTCGGGTTCCTCGGGTTCTTCGTCCTCGAGCGCTACCTGTGGTTCCATCACCACGGCCCCGACGTCGGTCCGGCGGACCCCCGGGGCGAAGGCCACCGCTCGGGTCACGGGCTGGAGGAGAACTGTCCGGATCCCCACCCGGTCGTGGTGATGAACCTGGTGGGCGACGGGGTGCACAACCTCATCGACGGGATGGCCATCGGTGCCGCGTACCTGGTGGACCCCGCCGCGGGATTCGCGACGACCTTGGCCATCGTCCTGCACGAGATCCCCCAGGAGATCGGAGATTTCGCGGTTCTGGTCCACGGCGGCCTCTCCGTCCGGCGCGCCCTGGTGCTCAACTTCCTGTCGGCGCTGGCCGCGGTGGTGGGCACGGTGGCGGCCCTCCTGGTGGGGGGCTCCGTCAGCGGCTTCTCCGCCATGTTGTTGCCCGTGACAGCAGGGAGCTTCCTTTACATCGCCGCCGCCGACCTGATCCCCGAGATCCACCGCCACGGGGACCGGAGCCGGGCTGCCGCCCAGAGCTTCTTCCTCTTCCTCGGGGTCGCCGTCACCCTGGTGCTCAAGGTGACTCTGCCGTGATCCGCACGGGCGCGGTCCCGACCCCATGCCCCGCGCTCCTTCCAGGTTGACTGGTCGCCCCCGCGAGGGCTAGCTTTCAGAGCTTTGTCGCTTTAGTTGGTTCAACCGAGGAGAGTGATTCTCTTGGAAGTCACCATCCAGGATAACGAGAGTCTCGAGCGGGCCCTCCGCCGTTTCAAGCGGAAGGTTCAGCGCTCCGGCCTCTACTCCGAGCTTCGCAAGCGGCGCTATTACGAGAAGCCCAGCGCGCAGCGGAAGCGGAAGAGAGAAGCGGCCATCCGGCGCGAGCGTCGGCGTCAGCGGCGAAACACCCGGCGCTGACCGACGGTCCGGGACACTCGTCCTCGGACGGAAGAAAGGAGCCCTTCCCAGCGGGAGGGGCTCTTTTCGTTTCAGGCGGAGCGCCGCCGGAGGAACAGGCTGTCGAGGGAATCCCAGGCCTCCAGGGCCTCGGGCGCGCACAGCTCCGATACGAAGCGGATCAGGAGCCGTTCCCATCCCCCGGGCATGCGGAGCTCGGTGGGGGTGGAGCCGATCGTGGAGCTCAGATACCGACACAGGTTCGCGCTGGTCACCCACCCCAGCCGCTGGGCGGCGCGCAAGGTGGTGAAGCCACGCCCGCGGAGCACGTGAGCCACGCTCAGGGCCCGGAACCAGCGCAGGTAGGAAAAGGGGGATTCCAGGGAACGGCGACGGAAGCGGGCCTTCAGGGCTCCCGCCGACAGTCCCGTGAGGCGTTCCAGTGCGCCCAGATCACCGTATCGATGGGGTAGCGCCATGGCACGGCGCCCCAGCCCGCGCAGCGCCGACGGCAGGGGGCGCCCGGCGATGCGATCCAGATCCCGCAGCGCCGTGTCGAGCCAGAGGCGCCCACCCTGCTGCCGAAGCCCGGGCTGGAGCCGGGTCGCCAGATAGGCCGGCCAGGACCGGGGCAGGCCGTCCGTCTTCCAGCCGTCCCTCCAGATCGCGGACTCACGCTCCGAGATCGTCAGGATGGGCACCGACCGCCCGCTCCCGTCCTGTACCGCCCTGCGAACTTTCTCCGTGGTCACCGCCACCCGCGGGAACCCGAGGTGCAACGCGAGCTCGACCTCGTCGGCGTCCGCCAGAACGTCCTCTTCGGGCGAAGCCGCCAGGCGCACAGCGGCTCGCAGGCCGGGATCGGAACGAAGAATGACGATCATGCTCTAGTAGGTCGCTGAAGAAGGGGAGCACCCCGCGTTGGGAGCGCCACGGCCCCTCAACCTAGGCGAAGCGACGAAGGCATAGCCATAGCTACGTCGAGGAGCTTCAACGACGGAGGAGGGGCCGTGCCGCCCCAACCCACTGCCGTCCAAGTTCATAGGCCACATACGGATGGGCGCATGGCGGTTCCGCGGTTGATCCATCGTCTCTCCTCCTCGCCGTAGCGCTGCTACGACTCGTCGTCGCTCCTTGCCTGAACGCGCGAAAGCGCCATGCGCGCGGGGTACTCCCCTTCTTCAGCGACCTGCTAGTATTGCGACTCGGGCACCGTTCCGGCCAGGGGTTGTGGACGGATCGGGCTCAGACCGGAAGGGGAACGGGCTCGTCGCCGGACCAGTCGTAGAACCCCTCGCCGCTCTTCCGCCCGTACCTTCCCAACGCCACCATGCGTCGCAGGAGCGGCGGCGGTGCGTAGCGGGGCTCCCGGTACTCGTCGAACATGATCTCCGAGATACGCAGGAGCGTGTCCACGCCCACGAAATCACACAGCCGGAAGGGCCCCATGGGGTGTCCGCAGCCCAACACCATGGCCTTGTCGATGTCCTCCAACGTGCCGACGCCCCGCTCGAGTTGGCGGATGGCGTCGAGCATGTACGGCACCAGGAGGAGGTTCACCAGAAAGCCCGACCGGTCCTGCGCCATCACGGGCTCCTTGCCCAGCGAGCGGGCGAACGCCAGCACCCCGCCGAGGGTCGCCTCGGAGGTGGCGATGGTTCGCACCACCTCCACCAGCGTCATCACCGGCACCGGGTTGAAGAAGTGGAGCCCGACGAAGCGATCGGGCCGCGAGGTGCGGGCCGCCATGTCGGTGATGGGGAGGGAACTGGTGTTGGACGCGAACACCGTGTGCTCTCCGCAGACACCGTCCAGCGTGCCGAACACCTGGTGCTTGACCTCCGGATCCTCCACCACCGCCTCGATCACCAGGTCGCAGTCCGCGAGCTCCGGCAGCTCGGTGGTGAAGCTCATGCGGCCCAGAGCCGCATCCCGGTCATCGCGCGTCAGCTTCTCCCGCTCCACGCCTCGCGCGAGCGACGCCTCGACACGGGCACGTCCCGACGCCAACGAGCCATCGTCGACCTCTCTCACCCGCACCGGATACCCGGCACGGGCGATGACCTCGGCGATCCCGCTCCCCATGAGCCCACACCCCACGACGCCCACCTTGTCGATCTTCATGCTCGACTCCGTCGTCACCGTGAGCCTCCGGCAGGCCGGGGGCCCTCATCGTCGTCGTCCAGGTTGAGAAGCAGCCGGCGCGCACCGTGGAACTGGCGCTCGGCCCAGCGGCGCCAGGAGGCAGGGGGAGGCTCCAGAACCTCGCCGGTCTCCAGCCGGTCCAGCACGCCCTCGACCTCGGCGTGCACGTCCAGGAACTTGCGGCGGTGCCCCCGGCCTGCCAGGCGCACCGCCAGCCAGCCGACCAATCCCGCCACGACCCCTCCCGAGGCGACACCCAGCGCCACGGGAGCGACCATGGATACGAGGAACCCCACCCCCACCCCACCGGCCGCTGCCGCCAGCCCTCCGCCGAAGGCCATGCCCCCCACGTAGTCGCCCCGGATGCCCGGGTCCACGACGAACTCCACCATGGTGCGGCCCGGATCCACCGGCTCCAGCGTCACCTCCACCGAGCGGGCGGAGGCCACGAAGTACTTCTTGGAGGTCGCGCTGGCCGCCCGTGCCAGCTGCGAGATCCAGTCCACCGCCGGCCGGTACTGCAGGAAGGTGGGAGATCGGCGCACCCGCTGCAGGAGTCGCCCCGCCACCATGAAGTCGTCCAGCTGAGCGGACAGCTCGTCGGTGGTCCCGTCGACGACGCGGGAGGCGTGCACCAGCTCGGGCCCCAGGAGCCGATCGAGAATCTTGCCGTCGGGGGCCGCGCCGGCGCGCACCTCGGCCAGGGCCTGTCTCACGTAGCGCTCGGGGAGGCCGACCTCACGGGCGATCCGGTAGACCTCCCCCTCACCGAGATCCCCCTCTCCCTGCTCCGCCTCGCGCGCGGCCAGCTCGGAGGCACGACGGATCACCTCGTCGAACTGTGTGCGGGTCAGGCTACTCCCCGGTTGCCGTTCGTTGGTCACGGGTCAAACACCTCTCAGAGGACCTCCACCACCACGGCGCCGCCCTGGCCCCCGCCGATGCACGCCGAGCCGACGGCGTAGCGACCACCCCGGCGGCGCAGCTCGTGCAGCAGGTGCACGGTGATGCGCGCACCCGACGCCGCCAGAGGATGCGTGAGGGCGATGGCGCCGCCGTCCACGTTGGTCTTCTCGGGATCCAGCCCGAGCTCCTTCTCCACCGCCACGTACTGGGGCGCGAAGGCCTCGTTCACCTCCACCAGGTCCATGTCGTCGAGCTCGAGTCCGGCGATGTCGAGCGCCTGCCGAATGGCGGGCGCGGGTCCGATGCCCATGATGCGGGGATCCACCCCGACGAAGGCCCACGAGACGAGGCGCCCCAGGGGCGTGAGCCCGTGCTCCTCCGCCCAGGCGGCGTCGGCCAGCACCGCGCTGGCGGACCCGTCGCCGATGCCGCTGGCGTTGCCCGCGGTGACCAGGCCGTCTTCGCGAAAATACGGGCGCAGCCCGGCCAGTGTTTCCGGCGTGGTGTCGGGCCGCATGTGCTCGTCGCGGGCGTAGGTGGCCGGACCCTTGCGCGTCTTCACGGTCACGGGAACGATCTCCTGGTCGAAGCGCCCTTCCTCCCAGGCTCGCCTGGCCCGCTGCTGGGAACGGTAGGCCACCTCGTCGGCCTCGGCCCGGGTCACGCCGTAGCGCTCGGCGAGCTCCTCGGCGGTCTGGGCCATGGTGAGGCCGCACTGCGAGTCCAACAGCGCCTGCCACAACAGGTCCTCGAAATACGGCCCGGCCTCGCCCAGCCTGAGCTCGCCCCAACGAGCCCCCCGCACCACGTGCGGCGCCTGGCTCATGGATTCGGTGCCGCCGGTGAGCACGCAGCGGGCACCATCCAGGAGGATCTCCTTGGCGCCCTGCACGATGGCCTCGAAGCCGGACCCGCACAGCCGATTGACGGTCAGCGCAGGCCGTTCCTGCGGCACGCCACAGCGGAGCGCCACGTGGCGAGCGAGGTAGATGGCGTCGGACGAGGTCTGGAGCGCGTTGCCGAAGAAGGTGTGATCCACCTGCTCGGGCCCGACGCCGGCGGCCTCCAGCGCCCCTTCGCTGCTGATCACGCCCAGATCCGTGGCCGACAATCCCTTGAGCGACCCGCCGAAGCTCCCGAAGCCCGTGCGCTTCCCCGACAGGAACACGATGTCCCGACTCTGACCCTGCGTCGCCATTCGACCTCTCCTGTGATGCCCGCCCGCTCTCCCCCTAATCTACCCAGGATGCGCGGGCAGGGACCACCGCTACCGGGTCGCTCAGCGGGGAATCAACGGCAGCGTGACGTGCGAAGGATGCTCGGCGTCGTGCAGGATGCGCTGACGGGCCACCACCCAGGTCGTGTCCCGCTCGTTGTCTCCCCCGGTGTTCAGGTTGCGGTCGTACTTGGGAAACGCCGCCGACTCCACGGTGACGCGGAGCCGATGTCCCGGGGGCAGAACCAGCGACGTGAACCAGAGATCGATGTCGTAGCGATAGGCCCGGCCCGGCTCCGGAAGCTCGGGTCGGCCGAACCCGTTCCGGAAGCGGGCGCGCACGATCCCGTCCTGGATCCTGAGCGCCCGCCCGTCGGGATGCACGTCCAGGAGCATGACGTGCCAGTCGGTGTCACGGGCGTCGGTGACGGCCCACAGCGTGGCGGACATGGGTCCGGTGATCTCCATGGGCTCATCGAGGACGGCCGAGGTGAAGACGAGCATGTCTCGCCGCTCCGCGTCCACGCGGGCGTAGTCCTCGTTGATGCTCAGCTCGAGCTCCCTGGCATCCACGAGATACGGCGTGGGGTCGGCGGGGTCGTAGCTGAAGGTGTCCGCGGGCTCGCCGACGGGGGGGACGGTGTCCAGGCGTCCGTCGCCCCCGGCAGTGTTGGCCGACCCGCCCGAGTGCAGGTAGAAGTCCGTCCAGCGGGTACGCGCCAGCGGCCAGCCGTCCTCCTTGCGCCAACGGTCGTCGCCCATGACGAAGATGTCCACCGGGGGCTCGGCCTCCACCCCGTTGTCCACACCCTTGAGGTAGTGGTCGAACCAGCGGAGTTGAAGCGCGCGGGGATCGATGCGGGCCTCGGGTCCGAAATCCCCGTTCACGTAGTCCAGGCCTTTATGGGCACCCGCGTCCATGACGATGCGCTGAAAGGGATGGCCGGGGATGGTGTCCAGGCCCTGGAAGTTCCGGATCGTGCCCCGGGCATCGTCGTACCAGCCCGCGATTCCCAGGACCGGAACCTGCACGCGGTCCAATCGGTTCTCGATGCCCAGCCCCAGCCAGTAGGCGTCCTGGCGCTGATGGTCGAACCAGTCGTCCCAGAACCCGGGCCTGGGACACCCGGCCTCCTCGGCGCTCTCGATCACCGGCAGGTGCCGGAAGGCGGGAACCAGGTCCAGGTTGCTCATGTCCGAGAGCGTCTCCCGGACCGCGGTCAGGCAGAGCCACGGGATGATGGTCGGGGAGAAGACCATGTCGATGTAGGGCACCAGCCGCACCGGGTCGGCGGTGGCCACCTGAGGGGCGATGGCGGCCAGGTGCGGAGGCGCGGCGATGGCGGCGTACCAGGCGTACAGACCGGGATTGGAGCGTCCGATCATGCCCACCCGGCCATTGCTTCCGGGCAGCGACCCCGCCCATTCCACGGCGTCGTAGCCGTCCTGCTCCTGGCCCGCGTTCATGTCGAGCACGCCCCCCGACCCACCGCGGCCACGCACGTCCTGCTTGACGTAGATGTAGCCGCGCGACGCCCAGAAGACGCCCGCCGCCGTATCGGTGCGCAGATACGGGGTGCGCTCCATCACGACGCCGAAGGGCCCTTCGCCCACCGGGCGAGCGACGAAGTTCATGAGCACCGTGCCGTCGCGGGCCTTCATGGGGACGGCGGAATCGATGGTCACGGCGAAGGCCGAATCGGAAACGGGCCCCCGCCAGAGCGGATGGACGCTCTCGAAGGCCGCGGGCGAGTCCCGGCGCACCAGCCACACGCGCTCCACCGCCTCGCCGTTCTGATATCGGCGGCCCGTCAGGGTGTCGCCGGCAAGGGCCGCTCGAATCGCGGCGTCCCCGGCGAGGGTCAGGTGGAGCGAGTCTCCGCGCACTTCCAACCCGAGGATGCTCGCCAGGGTCTCCCCGGTTCTCCGCTTCAACCAGCTCGCGTCCGCATCGCCGGGGACCAGGTGGGCGAATCCGAAGCGGCGACGCGCCTCGAACCCTCCGCTGGGCTCCCCTCCCAGCATGCGGTAGTAGTCCCAGTCCCCGCTGAGATCCGCCGGGGATCCGCCGGAGTCGGCACAGCCCACCAGGGGAAGCACCGCCGCTCCGGCGCACAGGAGGACGGCGAGACGGTGCCGGAAGGGGATCATGACCCCGTCACACGAATTCCGCGGCCGGCGGGGGCTCCTTCAGATGCTGGCGGAAGGCCTGCTTGTTGTTGGCGCGCATGTAGGCCTCGGTGGGGTCGATGACCCCGGCCATCAGGTATTCCAGGATGTGCTGATCCAGGAGCTGCATGCCGTCCTTCTTGCCCGTCTGGATGATGGACGGGATCTGGAAGACCTTGTTCTCCCGGATCAGGTTCGAGATGGCCGACGTGCCCACCATGATCTCCAGCGCCGCGGTGCGCCCGCTGCCGTCCTTCTTGCGCAGCAGCACCTGCGAGATCACGCCCTTGAGCGATTCCGCCACCATGGCCCGGATCTGCTCCTGCTGATCCGCCGGAAAGACGTCGATGATGCGGTCGACGGTCTTGGGGGCGGAGTTGGTGTGGAGCGTGCCGAAGACCAGGTGCCCCGTCTCCGCCGCGGTGATGCCGAGCTCGATGGTCTCCTTGTCGCGCATCTCCCCCACCAGGATGACGTCGGGATCCTCACGGAGAGCGGCCCGCAGCGCGTTGGAGAAGCTCTTGGTGTTGGTCCCCACCTCGCGCTGGTTCACGAGGCACTTCTTGTTGGGGTGGGTGAACTCGATGGGATCCTCGATGGTGAGGATGTGCTCCGCCCGGGTCTCGTT
This sequence comes from uncultured Gemmatimonadales bacterium, assembly GCA_963809895.1. Taxonomy (GTDB): domain Bacteria; phylum Gemmatimonadota; class Gemmatimonadetes; order Longimicrobiales; family Gaopeijiaceae; genus Gaopeijia. The sequence continues at coordinate 2,467,838 of CAWELD010000003.1, forward strand.
GATGAGGTCGACCATGGCCGCCAGCGTCGTGGACTTGCCCGAACCCGTGGGTCCGGTGACCAGGACGAGCCCCTTGGTCATCATGCAGAACTTGCGCACCGGGTCCGGGAGGCCCAGGTCGTCGGCGGTGAGGATCTCCGAAGGGATCGTCCTGAAGACCGCCCCCAGGCCCTTACGCTGCCAGAACACGTTCACGCGAAAACGCGCCAGGCCCTCGATCTCGTAGGCGAAGTCGAAATCCTGCGTGTCGAGGAAGCGGATACGCCACTCCTCGTCCATGATCTCGTAGACCAACGTCTCCATGTCCTTGGGCGTCAGCTCGCGGAACTTGATGCGCTGGATGTGCCCGTGCACCCGCATGACCGGAGGCGACCCGGTGGTCAGGTGGAGATCCGAGCCGTTGTGCTGGACCAGGACTTTGAGGAATTGATCGATCTGGGCCATCAGGCGTCCCGTATCGCGGGGGAACCAGTCATATCGAAGTTACGCACGCAGAGGCGCGAGGGACCATTCCAACGATGCAGCGCCCAGCGGCCGGATCTCCAGTTCCCACCGTATGCCGGCCTCGTGGGCGAGGCGCCGGTCGGCGCCGTCCGGCCAGCGCGCGAAGACGACGCCGGCTACGTCCGCCACCGCGTCCGTCAGGCCGACTCCGGTCTCCGATAGATCCACGGTGACCACGTCGAAGCCGAAGTCGCGCAACCCCTCGAGCACCTCGGCACGGCCCTGGTCCTCGGACGGCAGACGGACCTGGAGCACATCGTCACGCGGCGGCGCGGTGGCCGAGCCCAGGTGCACGCTCCGCCACGACGGATCCAGTAGAAGGGCAGGCAGATGACACAGGATGTCCGGGCCGATGTCGTCTGGAGCCACCACGGCGAAGCGCGCGGACCCGGAGCGCGCGAGCAACCGAATCTCGCCGAGGAGCGCAGGCGGGGGAGGCGGAAAACGATCGTGCAGGAGGCTGCGCTCCTCCATGGGCCGGAACAGATACTCCCGCCCGCCGGGGCCGGACAGGAACTCCACTTCCACGGGGGTGACGATACCCTCGCGATTGAGGCTTCCGCGGTAGCGCGCACGATCACCCGACAGCTGCGAGGACGGAGGAGGCGACACCGCGCGGTCCAGGTCGGCTTCCCAGTTGCCCTCCAGGCGATGGCGGCGGGCCGTGCCGGCATCGTGATACCAGAACCAGGCACGGTGCTGGCGCACCGAGATGCCGAAGCGGGTCGCGGCCGCCTCCAGCGCCATCCCCAGACCCGCCCCCAGGGTGACGGGAGCCGGCCGACGGGCAACGTCTCCCGCGTGCACGCGGGTGTACACCTGTTGGATCAACTCGCGGATGCGCTCCCCGGATGCCAGCGCGAGCTCGATACGCCGGTCGGTGCGCGCCGAGAGCTCCTCCACGGCCTGCGTTCGAATGGGCGAATCCACCACCACGGTGAGCGCGTCGGCAGTCCGCAGGATCGGCATGGTGAGGTGGGCCAGCGCCCACTCCGGCGTGACCAGCGCGGCCGCATCGGGATCGATGGAGTCGGCGTCGGGAAAGATGTAGGGGAGGTCGAACTGCGAGGCGAGCCCCCATTCCAGTTCTTCCTTCGACACGAGCCCCAGAGCCAGGAGCGCTTCGCCGAAGTAGCCCCCCGTCTTGCGTTGGTGCTCCAGCGCCCGATCCACGTCGCTCTCGTCGATCCGACCCAGTCCCATGAGGATCTGGCCCAGGTTTGGTCGTTCGGTCATGCCTCACCCCGCGGGTGGTGATCGATCACTCGGCATCGTGCTCTTCGGCCGACGCCCGTCCCCGTGGTCCGTGATGGCGACGCCATCCCCTGAGAGGACCGCAATCCGGGTCATGGTGATGGGAGGGCGTGGCGTGAGCGGGATCCACCGGATGCGCGAAGCGTGGCGCTCTGAAGTGGACGGGCCTCGGGATAATAGAGCCGGCACGGACGGCGGCGCTACCTGCACGCGTCATCGAAAGAACCCTCGTGGCTCCTCGACGACGACCGCGCCGTTCCCGGGGTCTCCGTTGCCCTCCATGACGAAGGGGTAGCGGCCCGGGGGGGCGTCGTGGAAGTCCACCACCCACCGTGCACCCCGTGCCAGCAGCGGGGGGCTTGCGAGTTGACGTCCCGCCTCCAGCCAGCGCCGGGCGTCGGCGGACAGGGAATCCCCCGGGAAGCGGACGAGGTGAACGAGGCCGTCGTCCACCCGGAAGCTGATCCGGTCGCCCACCCGTACCGTCGTGATCCTCGGCTGGACGGCCTCACGGCCCTCCCGAGCCTGGAGACTGACGGTGTGCACCCGGTCGCGAGAGGTGAGGCCGAGGGAGTCCCGCAGGACCCGGTCCGGCTGCAGCTCCGGCGGGGCGTCGCAGGAGGCGGCGAGCACGCACAGCAGCGCGCACAGGACCGCCTGGGACCCAGGGCGCGCCCGGCGGTCGCATCCCGCCGCCACGTCAGCCTTCCCCGACCTCCTCGCCACAGGCGACGCAGAAGCGCCAATCCGGGTCCAGGGTCTCTCCACACGACGGGCACGGCCGCGTCCGGATATCGGTGCCGCAGTAGGGGCAGAAGCGCAGATTGGAGCGCTCCGGCAGCGCCTCGCCACACCAGCGGCAGTCTCCGGCCCCGGTGACCACGGCGCCTCCTCCCTGGACCACCTCTCCCACGTCGCCGCCTCCGCCCTCGGCCCCGTCGCCCGCCGAGGCGGTCACCGGATCACCCCCGCCGTCTTCCGCGGACCGTTCGGGCAGATCCAGCTCGAGTTCGTCGGGAATCCGGTCGGGCACCAGGCGGACGTCGGCTGCGGCATAGTCACGGTACACCCCGGTGTTGGGATTCGAGGACTCGAGCTCTTCCCGGATCTCTTCGATGGCGGCGTCCGACTCCAGCCGCACGAGCTCGCCTTCACCCACCAGCAGACGAAGGAGGACGTGCTCGTAGTCACCGTTCATGTCGAGGCCGAGACGGTCCCGGTACGTACGATACGGGACCAGGTTCTGATAGATCTCGGCCACGGTGAAGGGCTCTTCGACGGCCTTGGGATCCCGGCGTCGGAGTGATTCGACCAGGAGGCGATGGAAGCGGAGGAGAGGGCTGTCGGTGGAAGTCATGACCGGAAGGGAATCAGGGGCGAAGGAGGTCGTCTTCGAGGGTCAGCAGCCGTGCAGCGACGGCAGCCCGCAGGAACACCTCGGGATCCTGGAAGGGGATCCGCGTACCGCTCTGCTCGTGCCAGCGCTCGGCCATGCGACGCATGAACTGGACCAGCGTCTCGTGGTTGAACCCGGCCTGGTCACGCATCTGGCGTACGATCTGGAGCCAGGTTCCCCGGAAGGCCTGGCCGTCGTGCTGGCGCACGCGATGCACGGAGTGGTCGCCCGTGCCAGCGCCGAAGAGCTCGAGCTGGCTCGGATCGGGGGGCTCGTGAGGGCGTCCACCGCCCGCCGCGGCCTCGATTTCCGCCAGGAGCCGATCGATGGGATCGTCCAGGATCTCCAACTCCCGCAGCCGAGCCTCCCATGGCGTCAGGCGCGCATCTCCGGCCTCCATCTGCCAGAGGGCCCGCTTCAGCTCCATGATGCGCCAGACCGCGAGGGCATCCCAGTGCTCGACGGGCGGCACGCGCTCGAACTCGCGCAGCGCCCCCTCCCAATCACCGCGATCGTACAGGAGGTGGCCGAGATAGATGCGAGCCTCGTGGAGATCGGGGTCGAGCCTGAGGGCGCGACGAATCTGGCGACCGGCGCCCACTTCGTCGCCCAGCCGATGCAGCGCGTATCCCAGCGACGCCGCGGACTCGGCGCTGTCCGGCCGCACGGCCGCCGCCCGCGCGAACAGATCCCGGGATTCGGCATAGAGCCCTTCCCTGTACAGCGCCCGGCCCATGGTGAGGAGGAGCTCTTCGTCCTCGTCGTAGCCCATGGCCTCCACCTGACGGAAGAGGGTCAGGGCGGGCTCGCGCTCACCGAAGCGCAGGAGGGTCTCGCCCATGCCCACCATGGCGTCCTCGTGCCCGGGGTCCAGCACGAGTGCCCGCTCGAAGGCGTGCCGTGCCCAGGCGAACTCCTCCCGGGCGAGGCGGGCGTATCCCATTCCCACGTAGAGCTCGACGGCGTTGGGATAAAGAGAAAGGCCCTCCTTGAGCATCTCGAGGGCCCCGTCGTAGTCGCCGTCGTTGTAGAGCCGGTGTGCCTGTTCGTCGTATTCCTCGGAACTGAGGAATCGGTCCGGCATGGAGCATGCCTCCTGGCAGGTTGGACCGCGGTTCAGACCCGGCCTAAGTCTAATGGACGGTCCGGGCGCGGACCAGGCTCGAACGGGCGCCTTCGGCGACCCGGGGGCCGACCCTCACACCGGCCGCCCGTAGCGGACTCCACAGGCCGTGCAGATCAGGTATCCTCCGACGCGCTGCAGGCGACGTGGGGGATCCACGTGGCGCGGACAGTCCGGGTCGTCGCCGGCCTGCTGCTGCTCCTTCACCTTCTGTCGCTCGGTGCGGGTCGCCTTGGGCACGGCCAGGCTGAACCGGAGCGACGACGCCGAGCATTCGAAGAGCGCCACCCCGGAGCCGTCGTCTTCCGGACGGACACGCAGGAGCTCCAGGAACCCCCCCATGGGCGAGGGCAGACGATTGCCCGCGTAGTACTGGCGGAGAAGCTCCTTGGACGCCTTGCCGCCCTTGCCCAGAGGGATGCCGTCGGAGGGTACGGGAGCCTGGGTGTGCCAGCCTGGTGCCATGAGCCGCCTCGACGGAAAATTGAATGGCGCCGGTCCCGGCGGCGCCAGATCGGCGCCGAAGTATATGCTCCGACCCTCAGGGCCGCCACCGCCCCTCCGCGACCCGGGTTCCCACACGCGAAACGGGGCGGGACCCGTGTGAGTCCCCGCCCCGTTCTGTCCTCCCCTGTGGCCGCGCGCGGCGCGGCTCGAGGATCGCTCGCAAGCCTCAGGCGGCGTTTGCGCCATCCTTGGACTTGGCGGTATTCTCGGCGCCGTGCGGAATGGCCGGCTGGCAGAAACGCATTCCCACCTGATAGAGGCCTTCCAGATCGGTGTCGGTGAGATCTGGATAGCGTTCGGCGACGTAGTCGATCGTCTCGTCCATCCAGACCTTCTGGTCCTCGGGGGAGGCCTGCAGCACCCCACATCGGTTGATATGGCTGAAGAGCTCGTCACGAGCCCGATCCAGCAGTTTTTCTTTGGGCACGAGGCACCTCCCTGTATCGGCGCGGGTGGAGACTACCCTTCACCACCCGTAGCGCATTGGTACATGCTTCAGCCCGGGATTATAACGTAGCCGTCACCAACGGCCAAGCGGACTCCATCATGCCCCCAACGCCGGACAGCCATCACCCCCAGGCCGTCACCCTGGAGGTCTTTCGTCATCTCTTCGCCGCCCTCGCGGAGGAGATGGGCGCAGCGCTGCGCCGCTCCGCCTTCTCCCCCAACATCAAGGAACGCCGGGACTATTCCTGCGCCCTCTTCGACGCACGAGGACGGCCGGTGGCCCTGGGCGATCACATGCCGGTGCACCTCGGCGCCATGCCCATGAGCGTGGAGGCGGCGCTCGAGGTTCTGGGCACGCTCGCGCCCGGCGACGTCGCCCTCCTCAACGACCCGTTCCGGGGTGGCACCCACCTGCCGGACATCACCGCGGTCGCGCCGGTGTACGAGGAGGGCCGCGGCGGTCCGGACGCCCTGCTCGGCTACGTCGCCGCCCGGGCCCATCATTCGGATGTGGGCGGCATGACGCCCGGCTCCATGCCCCTGGCGCGGGAGATCGTCCAGGAAGGTCTGCGGATCCCTCCGATCCGCCTGGAAAGGGCCGGAGAGCGGGACGACGATGCCTGGCGCCTGATCCTGGCCAATGTGCGCACCCCCGAGGAGCGCGCGGGTGACCTCGACGCCCAGATGGCGGCGCTGCACGCGGGCCGCGTCCGCCTCCTGGAGATGGTCCGCCGCCGTGGGGCCCTTGCCGTGCGCAACGCCATGGACGAGCTCATCGCCTACGCGGACCGCCTCATGGCCGCCGGGCTGGAGCGCATTCCCGACGGCCGCTACACCGGCGCCGATGCCCTGGAGGACGACGGCTTCGGCACCGGCCCCATCCCCATCACCGTGGCGCTGACCGTGGACGGCGGCCGGGTGACGGTGGACTTCTCGGGCTCGTCGCCCCAGGTGCCGGGAGGCGTCAACGCGGTGGCAGCCATCACGGCGTCTGCGACCCGCTACGTGCTCCGGTGCGTGGTGGAGGACCTCCTGGGGGTCGCCCTCCCCGCCGGTGGCGGCTCGCTCCAGCACGTGCAGCTGGTGCTCCCCGAGCGTTCCGTGGTGAACGCCGCGCCCCCGGCCTCGGTGGCCGCCGGCAACGTGGAGACCAGCCAGCGCATCACCGACGTGCTCCTGCTGGCGTTCGGCGAGGCGCTCCCGGACCGCATGCCCGCCCTGTCCCAGGGGACCATGAACAACACCACCGTGGGCGGCATCGATCCCCGTAGCGGGGCGCCGTTCGCCTACTACGAGACGGTGGGTGGCGGCATGGGGGCGGGACCGTCGGGACCGGGCCTCTCGGGCGTGCACAGCCACATGTCCAACTCGCTCAACACACCGGTGGAGGCGTTGGAGCACGCCTATCCCTTCCGGATCGTCCGCTATGCCCTGCGCCACGGCTCGGGAGGCGCCGGCCTGCACCGGGGCGGCGACGGGCTCCGACGCGACCTGCGCCTCCTCACCGACGGACAGGTGACGCTCCTGAGCGAGCGCCGACGCACCGGACCCGCCGGGCGAGCCGGAGGCGAAGACGGCGCACCGGGTCGGAACGTGCACATCGTGGGTGGAGAGGAGAAATCCCTGCCCGCCAAGGTTACCTTTGACGCCCGCGCCGGCGAGGTGGTCAGCATCCGCTCGCCCGGTGGCGGCGGTTGGGGCGCACCCCCGGACTGACCACATCGCACGCATCCGCTCCCCTCGCCCCCGCGACATCCCATGAAGATCCTACTCTCGCTCGTATGCGACGAAGCCCATCAGGATCGCGAGGGACGCCTGCACGTTCGTGGGCAGTACCTGGACCTCTACGCCCCGGGCTTTCCGGCCAAGCACGACCTCACGCTGGTGGCCATCCTGGAGTGGACCCACGGCGAACAGGGGCGCTTCAACTTCACGGTCGAGCTGGCCGGGCCTTCGGGAAAGCCCAGTCTGCGCGGGGACGGCTACACGGAGGTCGTCGCCACCGAGCCCAGGGGACCTCGTGCGCGCACGTACTACATTCAGCCCCTCGAGGACGTGGTCTTCGCCGACCCGGGTGAATATCGCTTCCGGATCCGGGTGAAGGGGGAGTGGCACGACGGCCCCATCCTCTATCTGTGGGAGACGCCCGACGAGTCCCGGGACTCCGGCGACGCCGGGCCGGGCGGCGCGTGACGCCAGCGGGTCTCCTCCACCCCCGGCGCAGCCGAAGGGTGGGCATCGTGCTCCTCACCGGCATCGGTGACGTGGTCCACGGGCTGCCTCTGGCCCGCGACCTCAAGCGAGAGGATCCCGGGCGTGAGGTCGTGTGGATCGCCGAACCCGCGCCGGCACAGGTGGTCCTGCACCATCCCGACGTCGACCGGGTGGTGGTCTTCCGCAAAGACGAGGGGCTCCGGGGCGTCATGGCCGTGTTCGAGGCCTTTCGCGGCCGGAGCTGCGACCTGACCCTCAACCTCATGCGCTACGTCAAAGGGGTCTTCCCGGCCCTGGCCACCGGAGCGTCCGTGCGCCTCGGCCTCCCTCCCTCCAAGACCCGTGACGGCGTGCGCTTCTTCAACACGCATCACCTGGCGGAGACCCCCTGGTGCCACACGCAGGATCTCTTCCTGCGGTTCCGCGAGCCCCTGGGCCTCGATCCCGACGCCCCGGTGGAGTGGCGCATCACCTTCTCCGACCAGGAGCGCCGCGCGCGCGACGCCTTCTTCGAGTCGCTCCGTCGCCCGGGACGCCCGGTGGCGGGTGTGGTCCTGGCCACCGCCAACCCTTCGAAGGACTGGCCGGCGGCCCGCTATCCGGAGCTGGTGCGCCGCCTGCACGACGAAGCGGGGCTCACGCCGCTCCTGATCGGCGGCCCCTCACCGGTGGAGGCCCGGGTGGCCGAGCGCATCGTCCGTGAGTCCGGCGTCCCGGTCGAGAACGGCCTGGGAGATTCGGTGCGGGCCATGATGTGGATGGTGGACGGCGTCGACGTCCTGGTGAGCCCCGACACCGGGCCCCTCCACATCGCCCACGCGCTGGAGACCCCGGTGGTGGGGCTGTTCGGCCACACCAACCCCTGGCGGGTGGGGCCCTGGCGCCGCTATCACGAGCTGATGGTCGATGCCTACACCGAGGCGGGCGACGCTCCGGACCCCTCGGCGTACGCCCCCAGGCACGGACGCATGGACGACATCCCCGTGGACCAGGTGATGGACAAGGTCGCCCTCGCCCGGAGGCGGTACCCGTGATCCCGCCGGATGGCTTCCGGGAGGTCCGCGCGGTGGGCGCCAGGGGATTCGCGCGCGCCGAGGCCGTGGAATGGATCACCTCGGCCCTGACGCGCTGGGGGAGCCTGGCGCGCGCCGGTGCCCACGCCGACGACGCGCTGGAGCTCCACGGCCGCAGCACCGTGCACGCGGTCCCGGCGCCGGACGGCGGGCGCTGGGTCATCCGGCGCTATCGCCGCGGCGGATGGATCGCGTCGCTTCTGGACGACCGCTACCTCCGTCAGGGCACGCCGCGGCCGCTGCTGGAAACCCGCGCGAGCCAGGTCGCCCGGGGTCGCGGGGTGGCCACGCCCAAGATCATCGCCGGCGTCGTCTATCCGGGGGGACTCTTCTACCGGGCCGACCTCGTGAGCGAATACGTTCCGGACTCGCTGGACCTGGCGGAGATGCTCTTCGGAGGCGACGATGGCCGACCGGACGGAACCGATCCGGCGCTGCGCGCCGCCTGCCTGGAGGGTGCCGGGCAACTCGCGGTCCGGCTCGCGGCGGCAGGAGTGCGCCACCGCGATTTCAACGCCAAGAACGTGCTCGTGCAACTGGGAGACGAGGCACCGCGGATGCTGGCTCTGGACCTGGACCGCGCCACCGTGCACCGTCGGGGGTCCGTGGATGCGGGGGGCATGGGGGCGAGGCTCGAACGCTCGCTGCGCAAGTTCGAGCGCCGGACCGACCGCTTCCTGCGCGAGCAGGAGTGGCAGGCCCTGGCGCGTGGCCTGGACATCAGCCCGGAGCAGCCGTGAGCGTCGAGGAGCGAGTCTTTCCCGAAGGGCCGCCCCGGGAGATCTGCATCATGATGCTGAGCGCCATCGGCGATGCGGTCCACGTGCTGCCGGTGGCCAACGCCCTCAAGCGCCATTGGCCGGAGACCCGCATCACCTGGGTCATCCAGCCCGTCCCCCACCTGCTCGTGCGGGGTCACCCCGCCATCGATCGCTTCCTGCTCTTCCGGCGCCGGCGCGGTCTGGACGCGTGGGAGGGATTCCGGGACCTGGCCCAGCAGTATCCGCAGCGGCCCTTCGACCTGCTCCTGGCACTGCAGGTCTACTTCAAGGCCGGCATCCTCACGGGACTGGCGCCGGCCCGGGTGAAGCTGGGCTTCGACCGCGAGCGCGCCCGCGATCTGAACTGGCTCTTCACCAACGAGCGCATCCCCTTCCACGGCCAGCATCACGTGCAGGACCAGTACCTCGAGTTCCTGGAGCACCTGGGCGTGAACCCGCACCCGGTGACGTGGGATATCCGACTCACCCCCGACGAGCGCATGGCCCAGCGCCGGTTCCTGGACGAGATGGGACGGCCGGTGTGCGCGGTGGTGGTGGGCACGTCGAAGCGGGCGAAGAACTGGAGCCCGGAGGGCTACGCCAGGGTCCTCGAGGCCCTGGAGAGTGACTTCGGACTCCGCCCCGTGCTGGTGGGAGGGCCCTCTCCGGTGGAGCGCGAGCTGGCCGATCGCATTCTCGCCCTCACGCGCGCCACCACCGTGGTGGACACGCTCGGCAACGATCTGCGCCGGCTGGTGTGGATCGTGGACGGCAGTGCCCTGGTCATCAGCCCCGACACCGGCCCGTTGCACATCGCCCGGGCGCTGGAGACCCCGGTGGTGGGGCTCTACGGCTACACGAACCCGAAACGCACGGGCCCCTGGCGCCGCTTTCAGGACCTGGTGGTGGACGGCTACGCCGCCTTTCCCGGAGAAGCCTATCCCGTGTCGCCGGAATACCGGGACGGGATGAAGCGCGTCACCGTCGAAGCGGTGCTCGACAAGGTGCAACTCGCCACGGAACGATACCTGTAGCCCCTCACCAGGGCAGATACATGCGCACCGCCAGGAAGGCGAATCCCGCCACGGCTCCCAGCAGCGCCTCGTACTCCCGGTTGCGCCGGTAGCGCGCCAGCGAGAAGCCCGCGCCACCGTCGGCCCCCGGTGCGCGGTACCGGGTCAGGCGCGGAAGCAGGAGCGGGACGTGTCTCGCATAGTGACGGTACGCGTCGCCGAAGAGCTCCTCCAGCAGCTTGGCCTCGCCACGCATGGTGCGTCCGTAGACTACCACGAAGAAGACCAGGAAGAGACCCACGAAGAGCCAGCGCCCCCCGGCGACCGTGACCCCCAGACCCAGGAACAGGGTCCCGAGATAGAGGGGGTTACGGGTGCGGGCGTAGGGTCCGGTGGTGGTGAGGGCCTTGTCCTTGTGGATGTGCCCGGCGGACGCCGCCCGGATCAGGAGGCCCAGGACCGCCAATCCGACTCCCACGGTGAAGGCGGCCGGGGTCGGCCGCGCGAACCACAGGAAGGGAACGATGAGGAGCCAGACCGCCCGCAGGCGGAGCGTGCGCATGCTGATCGACATGGCACAAGATAGCCCTCAAGCGCCCGGCGTGTAGCCCTCTTCCACCTTCTTGAGGTGCAGCGAGATGGACCCGACCAGAGGAACCTCGGAGCGCATGTAGACGAGGCGGCGCTCGGCGTCGTCCGTGAAGTAGAGCTCGGCCTTGCCACCCTCGCCGAAGAGCCCGGTGGTCTTGATGATGGGCTGCACCACGATGCACTGGAACTTCCCGGCCGGGACTTCCTTCTCTTCGCGCCGCAGGACCTTCACCACCACGGGATTGCCCTCTTCCTTGAAATAGGAGTCGAAGGTGTAGGTCTTGCCGACCTCCAGGGGAAGCGTGCGCACGAAATAGACGAAGGCGATCTCGTCCCGGGGGGCGTCTCCGGGGCTGACCCCGTCGTTGTCTTCCTCGTCGGTCCGCTCCCAGCGCTTCTCTTCGGGATAGATCGCGTATTCGCGCAGGCTCTTGTACTTGACCTCGTGGATGTCCTGCACGAACTGACGCGACGCCAGGGTGCGCACGTCCATCCAGGAATGGAGGCGATCGTGAACCTGCACGGCCCCGAAGAACGCGCTCCCGTCCAGGTCCATGCTCACGTGGTACGTGGGCAGGCCGCGGATGTCCTCGACGCCGTGAACCGTCATGTGGCCTTCACCCACGCTGAAGACGCCCAGCTTCACCTGATACGTCAGACGCTCGCCGACCTCGAAGGGCATGGTGGGCGGAGCGGTGGGCTTCACGTCCGTGGGCAGCTGGACTCGCTGCATCTCCTGGGCCCCCGCCACGCCGTGGCCGGCGAGGGTCAGCAGGATCGCCAGCAGGGTCGTCCGGGTCATGCCGCCTCCCCGTCTTCCGCGTCCCAGAGACGCCGGCTCCGCAGCCCCAGAAGCGCGCGCAGCGTCCGGAAGGCCTTGAAGCGCGAGGTGCGCGCGTGCAGGGGGTAGCGCAGCCCCAGCTCCACATCCTCGATGCGGCGGGCGTGCCGCGCCACGCTACCCAGCAGCTCCAGGCTGGCGGCCCAGGGCTCCGGCGACGCACACAGCGCCTCGTCTTCACGAAGCGCCTTCTTGAGAACCACGATGCGGTAGGCCCGGAACCCGCACAGGGGATCGGCCACCGGGGCACCTCCGTGGGTGCGTCCCAGAACCCACGGCGCCAGCCGGTGCGCCCAGTGCAGAGAGCGGTGGTCGCCGACGCCGGGCCGCTCGTGGGCACCAGCGACGATGTCCGCCCCACCCTCCAGCGTCTTGACGAGGTCCACGACATGGCCGGGGTCTTCGGAGAAGTCGGCCTGCAGCACCACGGCGGCGTCTCGCTTCGGATAGGGCGCCACCCGCACCGCCTCCCGCAGGAGCCGGTCGACGGCCCGGCCGTATCCCAGCCGCTGCTCGGACCGGATTACGGTGAGGGGAAGGTGGTCGCGGTAGCGCCCCAGGACCTCCGGCGTGTCGTCACCGGAGGCGTCGTCCAGAACCAGGACGTGGAAGTCGCGCTGGAACTCCGGGTCCGTCAGGACCTTGCGCAGCTTCCACAGGACCGGCCCCAGAGTGGATGCCTCGTCGTGGACGGGAAGACAGATATAGATCACGGGGTTCGCTGACGTTCGGGGACGGGACGCCGGACGTGGAGGCGCGGGCCGGCCTACTTCGATATATACGGAGAAGGCCAGCCCCCGGTTCCTGGCCCGGACCGGGTGCGAAGCCTACGCGCCCGCCGGTGCGGCGGGGGGCGGGCGCGTCTTCCAGCGCTTGTGCTGCCAGAAGTACTGTTCGGGAGCCGATCGCACCCAGCGCTCCAGGGCCCGGGTGTGGGCGGCCGTGAGGGCCTCCACGTCTCGCTCCAGGTCTCCGGTGGGCGTGATGGCCACCTCTTCCAGGACGACGCGGTACTGATGACGCTCGCCGTCCACGCGGAGCGCGATGCCCAGGAAGAGGGGGGCCCCGGTGCGCAGCGCGAAGAGCGCCGGCCCGCGATAGGTGGACGCCAGGCGGCCGAAGAACTCCACGAAGACGCCGGCGGCCCGGGCGTTCTGGTCGGCCACCAGGGCGGCCACGCGCCCGGCGTGGAGCGAGCGCAGCACTTCGCGTGGCGCGGCACCCCGTGCCACGACCCGCATGCCCAGGCGGGCCCGGGCCTCCACCAGGTCCTGATCGAAGAGGCGGTTCCCCTGCACCAACGCCACCGCGTCGACGGGAATGCCCCGTACCGCCAGCGCGGCGCCGCCGATCTCCCAGTTTCCCAGGTGGCCGGTGACCACGATGGCGCCCCCGGCTTGGTCGAGAGATCGGCGCAGCGCATCCAGCCCCTCCACCCGGGTCACGCGCTCCACCCGCTCCCGGTCTCCACCGCCCAGGCGGAAGGTGGCCACCGCCTCGCGCCCCAGATGCCGGTAGCTGGCCCGGGCCACCCGACGACGCCACCCCGGCGACCGGTCCGGAAACGCCGCGGCCAGGTTGTCGTCCACCACGGCGCGGCGGATCCTGAGCACGACCCCGGCCTTCCACCCGAGCAGGGCCCCGAAGCCCAGGGCGACCGACTCGGGGAGCAGTCGCAGCGTGCCACGCAGGAGCCGGAAGCCGGCGTACTCCAGCCGGTGCCGCAGGGTGGGGGGCTTCAGGACCGTTCCTCGAACTGGAGCTCGTAGAGCCGTCGGTAGACGCCGGCCTCGGCCAGCAGAGTCTCGTGGCGCCCCCGCTCCACGATGTGACCGTCGTCCAGCACCACGATCTGGTCGGCCCGTTGGATGGTGGACAGTCGGTGGGCGATCACGAACACGGTGCGTCCCTGGAGAAGGCGCTCGATGGCGTCCTGGACCAGGCGCTCGGACTCGGTGTCCAGCGCGCTGGTGGCCTCGTCGAAGATGAGGATCGGCGGGTCGCGCAGCAGCGCCCGGGCGATGGCGATGCGCTGGCGCTGTCCGCCGGAAAGCTCGGTGCCGCGCTCGCCCACGACGGTGTCGTAGCCGGCGGGCAGCGCCGAGATGAACCCGTGGGCGTTGGCGGCCCGGGCGGCGCGCTCCACCGCGTCGGCGTCGGCGTCGGGCCGGCCGTAGGCGATGTTGGCGCGCACGGTGTCGTGGAAGAGGACCGTCTCCTGCGAAACGATGCCCAGCGCGGCCCGCAGCGATGCGATGGCGATGTCCCGGATGTCCACGCCGTCGACGGTGATCCGGCCCTCGCTCACCTCGTAGAAGCGCCCCAGGAGATCCACCATGGTGGTCTTGCCCGCGCCCGAAGGCCCCACGAGCGCCACCACGCTTCCCCGCGGCACCGTGAGGTCCACCCCGGCGAGGACCGGCTCGCCGGGACGGTAGGAGAAGGAGACGTCCTCGAATCGGATCTCCTCCTCCAGGCCGGGAAAGGACCGGGCGTGCTCCCGGTCGCGGATCTCCACCGGCGCGTCCAGGAACTCGAAGACCCGTTCCGCCCCCACCAGCCCCGGCTGCACCAGCGCCGGGAACTTGGCCACGTACTTCACGGGCGCGTAGAGCTTGAGGCTGAGCCCCAGGAAGCCCACGAAGGCGGCGCTGCTCAGGACCTGGTCCACCAGCACCAGGCGGGCGCCGTACCAGAGGATCACCACCGTGCCCACCGCCGCCAACATCTCGGTGAGGGGCGCGGCCAGCGCCCTCAGGCGCTCGGTGCGGACGAAGGTCCGGAAATAGTCACCGGTGAGCCCGTGGAAGCGGCCTCGCTCCATGTCCTCGGCGCCCGACGACTTCACCAGCCGGATGCCCGACAGCGTCTCCTGGATGTGCGCGTTCACCTCGCCCGCGAGGTTGAGGACCCGCCGGTCGCCCCGCCGCAGCCGCTTCACCAGCGGACCCCAGATGGCCATGGTCCCGGGAATCACGACGAAGGCCGCCAGCGTGAGCTTCCACGACACGGCGACCATGAAGGTCACCGCCGCGGCGAACTCGAACACCGACGACAGGATCTTGGCCAGCTCCTTGGTGAGGAGCGTGCGCAGCTGCTCCACGTCGTGGGTCAGCCGCGACACGATCTGGCCCATGCGGGTGCGGCCGAAGAAGGCCAGGTCCAGGTCCAGGAGGTGGTCGTAGACCTGATCGCGGAGGTCCCGGGTCACACCCTGCTCCACCCGGGCCACCAGATAGGCGCGGGCGAAGTCGAAGACGTTCTTGAGGGCGAAGACCACCACGATCATGAGGATGATCCCCTGAACCGCGTCCAGGGGATTGCCGGACAGATCGACCACCTTGTAGACGGTGGCGTCCAGGAAGCGGTCCATGAGGCTCGCCCCGCCTGCGCCCCCGCCGGGCAGCGTGCTGGTCGAGCCGCCGTTGAAGAGGGCGGACACGAAGGGGATGAGCAGCACGTACGAGAAGGCGTCCAGCGACGCGAAGGCGACCGTAGCCACCACCGATGCCAGAAAGACCGGCAGGTGGGGACCGAGATAGCGCAGGATACGGCCGTAGAGCTTCAAGCAGTCTCCGGGTGCGACGATCAGGGCAGGAGGGCCGCACGCAATCCCCCCGCCACGAGCGTGGAGATGTTGGTGAGGACGGTGGGCAGGGCCAACCCGCCCGGCGCGGCCAGATACCGTCCCTCCCAGCGGGGATCGAACTTCTCCTTGTAGGCCCGCAACCCCTGGAAGTTGTAGAAGTGCTCCCCGTAGCGGAACACCGCCGCGCCCAGGCGGTCCCAACGGGGCGCCATGGGCCTGTCTTCCAGACCCGACAGGGGAGCCATCCCCAGATTGAAGGTGGCGTAGCCCTGCTGCCGACCCCACAGCATGAGCTGGACGAACATGTACTCCATGCAGCTCCGTGGGGCCGTGGCGGGATCGTAGCGCATGAGGTCCACGGAGAGCTCCTGGCCGGGAGCCGCCGGAAACAGATTGGCGAAGGCCACCGGCCGCTCCTCGACGGACACCAGGGCGACGGGCAGCCGTCGCAGGTAGTCCTCGGAAAAGGCACCCAGGCTGAAGGCCTTCTCGCGGGCGCCCTTGTCCGCCAGCCAGGCGTCGGAGATCTCGCGAAGCCTGGGAAGGTGGGGACCGACCTCGGTGGCGGGCAGCACCGAGAAGCGGCCGCCCTCCTGCTCCACCTTGCGCACCGTGCGCCGCAGCCCGCTGCGGGATCCCCCCTCGAGGCCGAACTCGGCCAGGGGCACCAGGGCTTCCTCACCGAGCTTCAGGAGCCGGAGGCCTGCGTCGGCGTAGAGGCCCAGATGACGCGGATGCGCCTGATAGAAGACCGGCCAGCCTCCGTGGCGGAGGGCCATGCTCCGGAACTCCCACACGAGATCGGGAAGCGCGCCGTCCTCGCCCACGGGATCGCCCATGGACACCCAGCTGCGACCCTCGACGCCGAACATGACGAACCCCCGGCGCCCGGGATCGAGGAAGAAGGCCTTGTCACCCAGAAGGGCCAGATTGGCGTAGGAGCGGGGCGACCGGGCCACCAGCTCCACGACGGCGTCGGGAATCACGCCCCGCGGCTCGGCTTCCGGCGGCACCGAAGGCCGCAGGAGCCGCGTCGCGCCGAAGAGGAGGAGCACGAGAGAAGCCCCCACCGCCCCCCGGAGAAACCGCGGCGCGTCGGCGCTGGCCGCGAAGCGCCACCAGACGTCGTGGGTGTAGCCCACGTTCCGGAAGGCGAAGAACCCGATCCAGAGGGCGGCCAGGAGCGTGGCTACGATCCCCATGGCCCAGCCCGGGCTGAAGGGCTCGGCGGTGAGTGACGAGGACCGGAAGAACTCCCGGTGCGAGGGCAGGAGCGCCGTCAACACCAGGAGCTGCGTCAGCGCCGAGATACCGATCCCCCCCCGGGTCACGGTGAGGACCAGCCCCACGCCCAGCAGCATGAGCGTCAGGTGATAGGCCCCGTCGAGCCGGCGAGCCAGGCCCCAGGCCAGGACCAGGAGTCCCGCTCCCACCACGCTGCCGAGAAAGTGGGAGACCTCCAGGACCGGGAGCGGGACCGCCTCGGCGAGCCAGCTGAGGCGAGCGGCCGGCAGCGGGAGCGAGCCGGTGACGAGCAGCAGCGCTCCCGCGATGAAGACGGCCGCGGACAGCGCCAGAGGCACCACGCCCGAGACCCCTTCGCCGACGCGCCCCATGGTGCGGCCCACCACACCACGCCTCACCCACAGCTCGTAGACCCCCAGCATGAGCGTGGCCAGCAGCAGGGGCAGGAGGTAGTAGACGGCCCGGTAGACCAGGAGCGAGGCCACCAGCGCGTCGTCGGCCACCCGATCCGGGAGTACCACGAGCAGGACCGCCTCGAACACCCCCAGTCCTCCGGGAACGTGGCTGATGAAGCCCACGATCTGCGCCAGGAGGAACGCGCTCAGGAAGAGGGGAAAGGACAGGCCGTGGTCCGAGGGCAGAAGCACGTAGAGGACGGCGGCGGCCACGGTCCAGTCGGCGAGGCCCGCCAGCACCTGCTTTACCGCCAGCCCCGGTCGGGGCAGGGTGACGCTCCAGCGTCCCAGGCGCAGCGGACGGCGGACCCGGGCCGCGGCGACCAGGTATCCCCCGGCCAGAATCAACAGCAGAACGCCCAGCGGAAGGGTCGTGAGACCGTGCCCGGTGCCCGGCAACGGCAGGGGCTCCAGGCTGAACGCCATGCCACCCACCACCACGAAGCCCAGCCAGAAGGTCCCGGAGTAGAAGGCGACGATGCGCGCGAACGCACCGGCCTCGACGCCCCAGGAGGCGTACAGGCGATAGCGGATGGGGGCCCCCGTGAGTAACGGGAACCCCAGCGCGTTGCTGAAGGCGTATCCGAGGAAGGAGGCGAAGGCGGCCTGCCGATAGGGCACGTCGGCGGTGACATAGCGCAACGCCAGCGCGTCGTAACTCGTGAGGATGGCGTAGCTGGCCGCCGTGAAGAGGAGGGCCAGTCCCACGCGGTAGGGCGCCAGCGCCTCCAGCTCCTCCATGACCTCGGCCAGGGCGTGCGCGCCCAGCTCCCTCTGCAGCACGACGAAGGCGCCGACGAGGAGGGCCACCGCCAGGAGCGGCGCCATCCACCGGCGCCAACCCGCGTGGGTGGCTCCAGCGTCACCGGGCCCCTCCACGCCTTCTTCGGGCCTCACGGGACCTCCGCCACCCGCTCGAGGATGATCCTCGCCACCCCGGCCGGGTCGGCGATGCGATGTCCGCCCGGACGCTCCACCGCCTCCATCAGGCCAGGAGGCGCGTGGGGACACAGCGCTTGGGACTCGTCCTCACCATAGACGCACACAACCCTCAGATCCCTCATCTTCTCCAACTCGGGCATGACCGGCCGATCGGAATCCCGGTGCACGTTCCGCACGAGATCCACCCAGTGGAAGGTGAAGCTCGCGTTGGCCGTGGGCCCGAGCAGCGCCACGAGCTCCACCCGCTCCCGAAGGTCTGTGGGAAGCCGGGTCACCGCAAAGGGCATCAGGTCGGCGCCCCGCGAATATCCGATCAGGATCACCCGCTCGTGGTCACCGCCGGCCAGGTGCTCGCGAAGCACACGCGTCACGTCGGCCGCCAGACCCTCCGGATCGCGAGGCGCCGAGGTGAGGTAGGTGCGCGCGCGCAGTCCCACGACCGGGATCCCCGCCGCCGCCAGACTGTCCGCCACGACCCGGTCGGCGCCCGCCCAGTCGCCGTCGCCGGAGATGAACATGGCCACGGGTCGCCCCGGGGGGGCCGCGACCCGGCCCGACGCCGGGACATCCACCAGCGGCAGCTCGCCGGGGGGAGCCCCGGTGCACGCCGACGAGGCCGCGAGGAGCCCGGCCAGCATGGATGGGAGAACGGGGAAGCGGCGCATGGCGTCAGCCCGCCGACCGGGACCCCCCTTGCCCGCCGGCGGGGGCCCTTCCGGTCCGCCGCTCAGCGCGGCCTGGGGGTGAGGCGGGCCACAGGGACGACCATCTCCTCGGGTGAAATGCCCCCGTGCAGGAAGGAGTTCTTGTACTTGGCCTGGTACTCCCGGAGCTTCGTGGGATAGACGAAGAAGTGATCGTCCAGCGCCAACAGGTACGTGGTGCCCAGGCGGCCGGAGGGGAAGCGGATGTCCCCCTGGTCGCGCGTGCTGAACACGTCGTCGGGCACCTCCGCCCTCAGGTCGACCCCGAACTTGTAGCGCAGGTTGGAGGTGGCGTCACGGCGGGCAAACACCGTGGTGGGGTGCTGGCACAGGATGGATCCGTGGTCCGTGGTGAGGACCACCCGGTGTCCCCCCGCCGCGGCCTCCTTGAGCACCTGGAAGGCAGTGGAGCGTTCGAACCAGGACCGGGTGAGGTCGCGAAGCGCCGCCTCGTCCTTGGCCACCTCCATGAGGATGGGGGACTCGGAGCGGCCGTGGGTCATGAGGTCCACGAAGTTGAAGACCAGCGCCACCACGGAGCCCGGCGTGCGCAGCGCCGAGCGGATGCGCGCGCGTACCTGCTCCGCCTCACGATCGGTGAAGATCTTGTCGTAGTGGATGGGGACGTCACGCCCCGTCAGACGCCGGAGCTGCTCCGCCAGGAGCTCGTCCTCGAAAGCGTTGAGCGAGCCCTCGTCGTCGGACTGATCCCACCACTCGGGCCGGGCACGGGCGATCTCGTCGGGGAACTGACCGCTGAAGATGGCGTTGCGGGCGTAGGGGGTCGCGGTGGGCAGGATCGAGTAGTGCAGCGACTCCTCGATCTCGAAGAAGGGGGCCAGCAGCGGCGCGATCACCCGCCACTGGTCCAGCCGCATGCAGTCCAGCACCACGAAGAAGACCGGCTCGTGGCCCAGCAGCGGCACCAGGTGACGCTTCACCAGGTCCACGGACAGATCCGGGCGGCCGTCGGCCGAGCGCATCCAGCGCGGATAGGTCTTCACCATCCACTGCCCGAAGTCCCTGCGCAGGTCCACCATCATGGCCAGGATGCTGTCCAGGAGCCCCTCTTCGCCGGCCTGTTCCAGGCGAATGTGCCAGTCCACGAGCTCCTGGAAGAGATCGGCGTAGTCCTGGGCGCTGTGGGCCTCGTGGCGCTTCACCGAGAGGCGCGAGAAGCGCGCGGCGAAGTCCTGGGCCACCTGCTGCTGCCGGATGGTGGAGCCCTCGAGGATGCGCGTGACCACGCTCAGCACCTGGCGGGGCGAGGTCGGCTTGACCAGGTAGTCGTCCACCCGGCGTCCGATGGCCTCGGTCATGGTCCGGTCTTCTTCCGACTTGGTGACCATCACCACCCGGGCGTGGGGGTCCTCGCGACGGAGCGCCTCCAGCACCTCCAGCCCCCGCCGGCCCGGCATCTGCTCGTCCAGGAGCACCAGGTCGTAGGGATTCTCGCGCAGAAGTGCCAGAGCGTCGTCGCCGTTGGAGATGGCGTCGACGTGATAGCCCCGTGCCTGCAGGAAGAGAACGTGGGGGCGCAGGAGCTCCACCTCGTCGTCCACCCACAGGATGCGCTTGCCGCGGCTCACCTGGTTCATGCTGGCCGGAAGTTGGCGGAGGAGGAGCGCCGGGAGAGCGCGTGAGGATCGTCTGAAGGTAGGAACCGGGCGAGTCCGGCGCGACCCGTGCCACCGCGTCGGGACGCCGCCCGGCCCGGCCGGTGCAACGCTTTCGGATCCCATGACGTCCACTATAATGAGCATCATGATATCTGCGCTCTCCGCCTTCGGACGCTCCACGCCATGACTGCCGATCCCGACTCGTTCCTGCCGCTGACCACCCCCGAGTACCACGTGCTGCTGGCGCTGGGGGACCGGGCGCTGCACGGCTACGCCATGATGCAGTCGCTGGACGACAAGACCGGCGGCCGCGAGGCGCTCCTGCCGGGCACGCTCTACGCCACGGTGGCGCGCATGCTCACCCGGGGCCTGCTGACGGAGCTCGAGCACCCGCCGGAGAGCGACGCCGACCCCCGCCGGCGCTACTACCGGGTCACGCCGCTGGGGCGCGCGGTGGCCCGGGCCGAATCGGCGAGGCTGCGGCGACTTCTGGAGGTCGCGGAACGCGAGAACCTGGCGCCGGAGCGTCCGTGACAGGGCCCGGCCGGCTCGTCGAGGGTCTCTTCGCCCTGGCGACCCGATGCTATCCGCGCTGGATCCGGCACTCCATGGGCGCGCAGATGCGGGAGGCGTTCCGGGCCGGCTACCGGGAGCACCGGGCGCGAGGTGGCCGAGGGGCGGCACTGCGATACGCACTACGGGCCATCGCCGATGCGGTGGTCAACGGACTCGAGGAACGAACGCGAGGAGGCCCGGGCGACGTCCCGCGCACCTCGAACACGGGAGGAGGCATGCGGCGCTTGGCGGAGTGGCTTGCCGATCTGAAGCTGGCGGGACGGACGCTGCGCCGGTCCCCGGGATTCACCGGGGCGGCGATCCTGGTGCTGGCGCTGGGCATCGGCGCCAATGCGGCCATCTTCAGCGCGGTGAAGGCCACGCTGCTGGCGCCGCCCCCCTTCCCGGACCCCCAGCGCCTCGTGGTGTTGAACCTCACGGACTCGTCCACCACGGACCCCGGCCCGGCCCGGAGCTTCATCTGGTCCTATCCGAAGTATCGCGTGATGGCGGAGACCGAGGGCCGGCTGGCCGACCCGGTGGCCGCCTACGCCCGGCGCACCCTGACCCTCACGGGCCAGGGCGACGCCACGGTGGTCACGACGGAGCTGGTGACGCCGGACTACCTGGACGTGCTGGGGATCACGCCGATGCTGGGACGGGATTTCGCGGCCTCGGACGACGTGGACGGCGCACCGCCCACCGTGCTGCTCTCGCACGGGATCTGGCAGGATCGCTTCGGCGCGGACCCCGGGGTCGTGGGCCGCTCCGTGACCCTCAACGGGCGCGCCGCCACCGTGATCGGCGTGGCGCCCGCCGGCTTCCGGGGCCTCACCGGACAGGCCCGCATGTGGGCGCCCATTCACACCGGTGCGCAGCTCATCACCCCCATCCTCGTCAGGGGAGCGCAGGCCCACTGGCTGCTGGCCATCGGCCGGCTCCGGCCCGGCGCGACGGCCACGGCCATGGACGAGCAGATGCACGCCATCGGCCGCACCATCGCCGAGACCTACCCCGATTCCGATCCAACCGTGATCCGGGGAGGCAACGCCGAATCGCTCATGGAAGCGCGCGTCAATCCACAGGCGCGCCGTTCCTTGCTCGTGTTGAGCGCCGCCGCGGCCCTCCTCCTTCTGGTTGCGTGCGGCAACCTCGCCGGCCTGCTGGTGGCCCGGGCCAGTGCCCGCGTGCGCGAAACGGCCGTACGCGTCGCCTTGGGTGCGGGGCGCTGGCGGGTCGCGCGCACATTGCTGACCGAGAGCGTCCTGCTGGCCGCCCTCGGAGGAGCCGCGGCCATGCTGGTGGCGCGCTTCGGCACCGACGCGCTGGTGGCCGCCTGGCCGGCGCGCTTCCTGGACGGGGGTTGGAATCTGCGCTTCGCCGATCTGGACCGGATTCGGGTCGATGGGTGGGTGCTGGCCTTCACCGGTGCTCTGGCGCTGGCCGCCGGGATCCTGTTCGGGGCCGTGCCCGCCCTGTCGGCGCTGCGGGTGCGCCCCGGGCGGGCTCTACGCGAAGGTGCGGCAGGGGCCGTGGGAGGTCGCAGCACGTGGGACGTGCGGAGCGCCCTCGTCGCCGGCGAGATGGCGCTGGCCCTGGTCCTTCTCGTGGGCGCGGGCCTGCTGCTCCGCTCGCTGGGGCAGCTCAACGCCGTGGACCGGGGCTACACGCCCGGGAACCTGGTGACCTTCGACGTGAGCCTGCCCAGCACCAGTCGCTGGGCCGACGATCGCGCGGGTTTCTACGAGGACTACCTGAATCGGCTGCGGGGGATTCCCGGGGTGGAGAGCGCGGCCATGGGCTGCGTGGCGCCGGTGTCCGGCCACTGCATGATCACGGGCGTGCGTGAAGCCGGGGACCGGAGCTGGCCCGAGGGGTCGCGGCCGGCCATCGGCGTGCACTACGTGAGCGACGGCTTCTTCTCGACGCTGGGCATTCCGGTCCTGGAGGGGCGCGACTTCGGCCCACAGGATCAGCGCGACTCGCCCCCGGTGATCGTGTTGAGCCAGGAGGCCGCCCGTCAGCTCTTTCCCGATGGCGGCGCGCTGGGCCGCCGCGTCGCCATGGGCACCGAGCTCACCTCCGACGAGGGCAGCTACGCCCAGGTCGTGGGCATCGTGGGCGACGTTCTCTTCGACCGCCCGGAGAACGGCATCATGCCCGAGGCCTTCATCAGCCATCGACAGGAGGACGGCTACGGGACCTTCTTCCTGCGGACCCGCGGCGAGCCCATGGCGGCTGTGCCGGCCGCCCGAGCGGCGCTGGCCGAGATCGATCCCGACGTGCCCCTGGCCAGCGTCGAGACGCTGGATCAGGTCGAGGCGGGAGCGTCGGCGGAGACGCGCTCCCTGGGTGGTCTGCTCGCGGTGTTCGCCGCGCTGGCCCTGATCATGGCGTGCACCGGCGTCTGGGCGGTGGTGGCCTACGCGGTCAGCCGCCGGACCCGGGAGCTCGGGTTGCGGGTCGCCCTCGGCGCCGAACCGGGGCAGGTGGTGGGTCTGGTCATGCGTAAGGGGCTGACGCTGGCGTTGGCGGGGGCGGCCCTGGGAGGGCTGGGCGCCTGGGCGGCCACTCGTCTCCTCCGGAGCCTGCTGTACGACGTGGCGCCATCGGACCCCACGGCCTTCGTGGGAGGCGTCGCCGCGCTACTGCTGGTGGCGGGGCTGGCCGCCTGGATCCCGGCGCGCCGGGCTACGAGACTCGACCCCATGGAGGCGCTCAGGGCCGACTGACGCCCTCCGGCGCACGGCGTGCGCGAGATCGCTCAGCCACCGACCCCCGCCACTTGATAAACGGCGGGGGTCGGTTTCAATATAGGCGGCGCTTTTCTCCGGGGGACCGCGCCCCGACTCACCCCGCCACAACGCTGACGCCTGCGAAGGAGGACCCGTGAGGGGATATCTCGGCTTGGCCCTGCTCCTGGGGGCGGCCTGGGTCTTGTGGTCCTTCTACTTCACGCCACTCCTCCTCTCTCTCGGCGCTGCCTCGGTCCTCCTGGTCCTGTTCGTCGTCCACCGCATGAAGGTCGTGGACGATGAGGCCAATCAGGTGGATCTGGTGAACATCCGCACGATCCTCTACGTGCCCTGGCTGCTCTGGGAAGTCGTCAAGGCGAACCTGGACGTGGCCAAGCTGATCCTGGACCCGAAGGTCCCGATCTCGCCGCGCATGATCCGGGTTCCGGCCAGCCAACGCACGGCGCTGGGCAAGGTGGTCTACGCCAACTCCATCACGCTCACGCCGGGCACCATCAGCGTGGACGTGGACGAGGAGGAGAGCACGATCCTGGTGCACGCCCTCACGAAGGGCGCCGCCGACGGCCTGGAGACCGGTGAGATGGATCGCCGGGTCAGCGCGCTGGAGGGCAACTGACGTGTTCACCATGGCCCTCCTGGCGATCCTGGGTACCATGCTCCTGGCCCTGACCCGGGCCTGGCGCGGACCCACCGTCTACGACCGCATCCTCGCGGTCAACTCCTTCGGCACCGTGACGGTGCTCTTCATCGCGGTGCTGGGCTTCTTCAACGGCCGGCCCGACTTCCTGGACCTGGCGCTGCTCTACGCGCTCCTGAACTTCATCGGCACCTTCGCCATCCTGCGGTACTTCCTGTACGGCAACTTCCACGAGCCGGGACGGGACTGAGGATGGCCTGGGCACTGGACGCGCTGAGCTGGCTCTTCCTGGCCGTGGGATCGGTGTTCTGCCTCATCGGCGGACTCGGACTCCTGCGCATGCCCGGCTTCTACTCGCGCGCACACGCCTCGGGCATCACCGACACGCTGGGTGCCGGTTCGATCCTCATCGGCCTGACCTTCCAGGCCGGGTGGTCGCCCAACACCATCAAGCTGCTTCTCATCCTCTACTTCCTGCTGTTGACCAGCCCCACCGCGGCCCACGCCCTGCTCAACGGCGCGTACACCCGCGGGCTGAAGCCCAGGACGGAGAGCGATGCCGGAGGTGAGCCGTGAGCCTGCTCATCATCTTCGTGCTCCTGGCCATGCTGGCCGGTACCGCCATCACCGTGGCCCGGGTGCGGGGCGTCTTCGTGTCGGCCATGCTCACCGGCATCTACAGCCTGCTCAGCGCCGGATGGATGCTGGTGCTGGACGCCCCCGACGTGGCCTTCACCGAAGCGGCGGTGGGCGCGGGGATCTCCACGGTCCTCATGCTGAGCGCCCTGGCCCTCACCACCAATCGGGAGCACCGCACCGAGCACGTCGCGGCGCTGCCGCTGGCGGTGGCGATCTTCACCGGTGCGGTCCTGGTCTACGGCACGCTGGATCTGCCCATCATCGGTGACCCCGACGCACCCATCCACCACCACGTCGCCCCGCGTTATCTCGAGGATTCTCCCGAAGAGATCGAGGTACCGAACGTGGTCACCGCCGTGCTCGCTTCGTATCGGGGCTACGACACCCTGGGCGAGACCACGGTGATCTTCACCGCCGGGCTCGGCGTGATCATCATCCTGGGCGGCGCCCGGCGGGTGCTGTCGTGGCAGCAGGACCGCAGCGCGGAGGACGCCGAGGGGACGGTGGAGCCGAGCGACTTCACCCAGGTCCCCGTGCCCGAGCCCACGCCGCCTCCCGAGCCCACCCGGGGCTGGGACGTGCGCGGCGAGGCCGCGCCCGAGGAGCCGCCACCGCCCGACGTAGACGAGGAAGACGAGGAGGACGAGTCGTGAACCACCTCCTGGTCCCCAGGGTCATGACCAAGCTCATGATCCCCTACATCCTGCTGTACGCCCTGTACGTGCAGTTCCACGGGGACTACTCGCCCGGCGGGGGATTCCAGGCGGGCGTCATCTTCGCCTCGGCCGTGGTCCTCTACACGCTCATCTTCCGGGTGGCGGAAGCCGAGCGGGCCGTGCCGCCCCGGGTGGTCCGCGTGCTGGCCGCCATCGGCCTCCTCACGTACGCCGGCGTGGGCTACGCGGCCATGTTCATGGGCGGGAACTTCCTCGATTACAACCAGCTGAGCCACGATCCGGTGCACGGGCAGCACCTGGGGATCATGCTGGTCGAGCTCGGTGTGGGCCTGGGCGTCGCGTCTGTGATGATCGCGATCTTCTATTCCTTCGTGGATCTGCTCAGGGGCAAATGACCTTCTCCGAATTCGCCACGCGGCACCCGGAGCTCCTGGAGATCCTGGGCCACTACAACTACTGGATCGTCATCGTCCTGATGATGACCGGCTTCTACATCGTGGTGGCCCGCGACAACCTGGTGAAGAAGATCATCGGCCTGAACATCTTCCAGACCTCGGTCTTCCTGCTCTACATCTCCTTCGGCAAGGTGGCCGGAGGCACGGCGCCCATCCTCAAGGAGGGCATCGAGGTCTACACCAACCCCCTCCCCAGCGTCCTGATTCTCACCGCCATCGTCGTGGGTGTGGCCACGACGGCGGTGGGCCTCAGCCTCACGGTGCGCATCTACGAGGAATACGGAACGCTGGAAGCCGACGACATCGCCCGACAGGACGAAGAGCCGTGATCGAGGCCAACCTCCCGGTCCTCCAGATCGTGGTTCCGCTGGTGGCGGCACCGCTGTGCCTCCTCCTGCCGCGGCGCCAGTTGGTGACCGGCTTCGCCATCGCCGTCACCTGGGTGGCGTTCTTCATCTCGCTGAAGCTGTTGTCCACGGTGCTGGCCACGGGCCCCATCTCGTACCACCTGGGCGGTTGGGCCCCGCCGTGGGGCATCGAATACCGGGTGGACACGCTCAACGCGTTCGTGCTGGTCCTGGTGTCGGGGATCGGCGCCCTGGTGCTGACCTATTCTCCGCCCAGCGTCTCGGTGGAGATCCGGTACCGCGCGTACAGCATGTTCCACTCCATGTACCTGCTGTGCCTGACGGGGCTGCTGGGCATCACCATCACCGGCGATCTCTTCAACGTCTTCGTGTTCCTGGAGATCTCGGCGCTGTCCTCGTACGTGCTCATCAGCATGGGCACCGATCGGCGCGCGCTGCCTGGAGCGTACGCCTACCTGATCATGGGAACCATCGGGGCGACCTTCATCCTCATCGGCATCGGCCTGCTCTACGCCATGACGGGCACGCTCAACATGGCCGACATGCACGCGCGTCTGGCCGACGTGGAGCAGACCCGGGCCGTGATCGCCGCCTTCGGCTTCCTGACCGTGGGCATCAGCCTCAAGATCGCCCTCTTTCCGCTACACCTGTGGCTGCCCAACGCCTACGCCTACGCACCCTCCGTGGTCACCGCCTTCATCGCGGCGACCTCCACCAAGGTCTCGGTCTACGTCCTGATCCGGGTCTTCCTGACCGTCTTCGGCATCGACTTCTCCTTCCACCAGATGCCGTTGGCGTACGTGCTCATGCCGCTGGCGCTGGTGGGGATCGTGAGTGCGTCGCTGGTGGCGGTCTTCCAGAACAACATCAAGCGCATGCTGGCCTATTCGTCGGTGGCCCAGATCGGCTACATGGTGCTGGGCGTGAGCCTGGCCTCGGTCACGGGCCTCACCGGCGGCATCGTCCACCTGTTCAACCACGGCCTCATGAAGGGCGCCCTCTTCATGTGCATGGGAGCCATCGCGCTGCGGGTGGGGTCGGTGCACATCGACGACCTGCGCGGCCTCGGGCGGAAGATGCCCGTGACCATGGCGGCCTTCGTGGTCAGTGGCCTGAGTCTCATCGGCGTGCCCATGACCGTGGGCTTCATCTCCAAGTGGTACCTGGTGGCGGCCGCCCTGGAGCAGGGGCTGTGGTGGGTGGCGGTCATCATCCTGATCAGCTCGCTCATCGCCCTGGTCTACGTGTGGCGCGTGGTGGAGGTGGCCTACTTCGAACCTCCCAGGGAAGGACGTGAAGGTGTCCGGGAAGCCCCGCTCGTGATGCTCGTCCCCATGGTGATCCTGGCCGGGGCCACCATCTACTTCGGCATCACCACGACCTTCACGGCCAGCGTGGCCAGTGCCGCCGCGCGCTCGCTGCTGGGACTCGCCCCGTGAGCCCGGAGACGGCCATCGTCCTGGCCCTCGTCCTGCCCCTGGCGGGCGGGCTGCTGGTGTCCCGGCTGGGACGCGCTCCCAACGTGCGGGAGGCGGCGAGCCTCCTCACCGGGGGACTCCTGTTCGGCGTGGTGGTGACGCTGATTCCGGTGGTCTCCGGGGGAGCACGGCCCCGGGTCGACGTGCTTCAGGTGATGCCTGGCTTGTCCCTGGCCTTCGAGGTGGAGCCCCTGGGGCTCCTCTTCGCCCTGGTGGCCTCGGGACTGTGGATCGTCACCACCGCGTACGCCATCGGCTACATGCGCGGGCATCACGAAATCAACCAGACCCGCTTCTACACCTTCTTCGCGGTGGCCATCTCGGCGGCCATGGCGGTGGCCTTCGCGGCGAACCTGTTCACGCTGTTCGCCGCCTACGAGGTGCTGACGCTCTCCACGTACCCTCTGGTGACGCACCACCAGAACGAGGAGGCGCGGGCCGCGGGCCGGGTGTATCTGGGCATCCTGCTGAGCACCTCCATCGGTCTCCTGCTGCTGGCCATCGTGTGGACCTGGCTGGCCGCGGGCACCCTGGAGTTCCGGCCCGGCGGCATCCTCACCGGACACGTCCAGGGCTGGCACGTGGGGCTGCTGCTGGGGCTGTTCGCCTTCGGCATCGGCAAGGCGGCGCTCATGCCCATGCACCGCTGGCTGCCGGCGGCCATGGTGGCGCCCACGCCGGTGAGCGCCCTGCTGCACGCGGTGGCCGTGGTGAAGGCCGGTGTGTTCGCCATCACCAAGGTGGTGGTCTACGTCTTCGGGCTGGAGCTCCTCACCAGCTCCGGAATGAACGTCTGGCTCATGTACGCCGCGGCGTTCACCATCATCGCGGCCTCGGTGAGCGCCATCCTGAAGGACAACCTGAAGGCGCGGCTGGCCTACTCCACCATCAGCCAGCTCTCCTACATCATCCTGGGAGCGGCGCTGGCCAACGCCTCGGGGGTCATGGGCGGCGCCATGCACATCGCCATGCACGCCTTCGGCAAGATCACGCTGTTCTTCTGTGCCGGCGCCATCATGGTGGCGGCCCACAAGACGAAGGTTAGCGAGCTGGACGGCCTGGGGCGACGCATGCCGGTGACCATGTTCGCCTTCTTCATCGCATCGCTGAGCATCATCGGCCTGCCGCCCATGGGCGGCTCGTGGAGCAAGTGGTTTCTGGCCCTGGGCGCCGTGCAGGCGCACCAGCCGATCCTGGTGGCCGTGCTCATGATCAGTTCGCTGCTGAGCATCGGCTACCTCATGCCCATCGTGGCACGGGCCTTCTTCCTGAGCCCACCGGACGGCGACGCGGAGGACGGCATCCACGAGGCTCCGCTCTTCATGCTGGTGCCGATCTGCATCACGGCGGCGGGCACCGTCGTGCTCTTCTTCCTGGCCGATGACCTGTACCGGCTCCTGAGCCCCATCGTGGGAGGGTAGAGGCGTGGAGAACGAGAAACGCTACTGGCTCGACGACCCGGCCAACGTCCGCAAGGTCTACATCGGCCTGTGGGTGGTCTGCATCGTGGTGGCGCTGCTGGATCTCTTCTACACGAAACACGCCCACTACCCCAGCGAGGAGTTCTTCGCCTTCCACGCGGCCTTCGGGTTCGTGGGATTCGCGGGGCTGGTCTTCGCCGGGAAGCTCCTGAGGAAAGTGGTGATGCGCGACGAGGACTACTATGACGAGTAGCCCGCTGCTCACCATGCTTCCGCCGGGCGCGATCCTCATCCTGGGATCCCTCCTGGTGCCCCTCATGAAGGGGAGGGTGCGGGCGGCGTACATGCTGTTGCTGCCGGTGCTCAGCCTGGGCCAGCTCCTGATGATGCCCCAGGGCGAGCCCTACCACATCCGCTTCTTCGACTACGAGCTCACGCCGATCCGCGTGGATCGGCTTGCCATGGTGTGGGGCTACGTCTTCCACCTGGCTGCCTTCATCAGCGTGCTCTTCGCTCTCAAGGTGAAGAAGTCCGGCGAGCACGTGGCCGGCCTCATGTACGCGGGCGCCGCCATCGCCGCGGTGTTCAGCGGCGATCTGATCTCGCTGTTCGTCTTCTGGGAAGCCACCTCCTTCACCTCGGTCTTCCTCATCTGGGCTCGGCGCAAGGAGCGCTCGTACCGGGCGGGGATGCGTTACCTGGTGATCCAGGTGGGCTCGGGGGTGCTGCTGCTGGCCGGCGCGCTGGTGCACGTGGCGGCCACCGACTCCCTGGCGTTCGGCCATCTGGGCCTGGAAGCCGCCGGCGGCACCCTGATCTTCCTGGCCTTCGGCATCAAGGCGGCCTTCCCCCTGCTGCACAACTGGCTGCAGGACGCCTACCCGGAGGCCACGGTATCGGGCACGGTGTGGCTCAGCGCCTTCACCACCAAGCTGGCCATCTACGCGCTGGCTCGGGGCTTCGCCGGAACGGAGATCCTGGTGCCCATCGGCACCATCATGACCGTGTTCCCCATTTTCTTCGCCGTCATCGAAAACGACTTCCGGCGGGTGCTGGCCTTCAGTCTGAACAACCAGCTGGGCTTCATGGTGGTGGGGATCGGCATCGGCACGGAGCTGTCCCTGAACGGGACCGCGGCCCACGCCTTCGCGCACATCATCTACAAGGCGCTCCTCTTCATGTCCATGGGCGCCGTGCTCTACCGCACCGGCACCATCAAGGGCTCGGAGCTGGGTGGGCTCTACAAGTCCATGCCGCTGACGGCGGTCTTCTGCATCGTGGGGGCCGCCTCCATCTCGGCGTTCCCGCTGTTCAGCGGCTTCGTCAGCAAGTCCATGATCATCTCGGCCACCGCCGAGAACCACTACCGGCTCTACTACTTCCTGCTGTTGCTGGCGTCGGCTGGCGTAGTGGAGCACTCGGGCATCAAGATCCCCTACTTCACCTTCTTCGGGCACGACTCGGGGATCCGGGTGAAGGAGGCGCCGCTGAACATGCTGCTGGCCATGGGGATCGCCGCCTTCCTGTGCATCGGCATCGGCGTGTACCCGGCGCCCCTGTACCACATTCTGCCGTACGCCGTCGACTACGCGCCCTACACCGCCACGCACGTGATCACCACGCTGCAGCTCCTGCTGTGGGCGGGCCTGGCCTTCGCGGTGCTCAACTGGTACAAGCTCTATCCCGCGGAGCTGGCGGCCATCAACCTCAACAGCGACTGGGTGTACCGGAAGGCGCTCCCTGCCGCCTGGACCTTCTCGCTGCGCGTGGGCACGCGCCTCTGGAATGGCTTCAAGCGCCTGTTCATGCGGCCGCTCACGCGGAGCATCGAGAACATTCATCGTTCCCACGGCCCGCAGGGCATCCTGGCCCGAACCTGGCCCGCCGGGAGCATGGCACTGTGGGCGGTGATCCTCCTGTGTGCCGTGCTGTTGGTGTACTTCGTCTGAGGGGAGTCGTCATGAAGGTCTGCAAGCGCTTCGTCGCGGCCGCTTCGGTGGCCACCGCCCTCCTCGCCACCGCGAGCACGGCGGCGGCCCAGACTCCGGACCTGTCGTCGTACCGCGCCGATGTGCAGCGCATCATCGAGGCGGCCACGGGCAGCCACGATGCCTACGGGCGGCTCGGCGAGCTGGTGGACGGGTTCGGACCTCGCTTCTCCGGCACGGTGAACCTGGAGCGTGCCATCGACTGGATCCTGGAGGAGATGAAGGCCGACGGGCTCCAGAACGTCCACGGCGAGGGCGTCATGGTGCCTCATTGGGTGCGGGGAGACGAATCGCTGGAGCTGATCACGCCCTATGCCCGCCGCATGCCCATGTTGGGCCTGGGAGGGAGCATCGGCACGCCCGCCGGCGGCATCCGCGCCGAGGTCATGGTGGTGGGTTCGTACGACGAGCTCGAAGCCCGGGCCGACGAGGCCCGCGGCCGCATCGTGCTCTTCAACGTGCCCTTCACCAACTACGGCGAGACGGTGCAGTACCGCACCGGCGGCGCCGTGGCCGCGGCCCGGGCCGGCGCCGTGGCGAGCCTGATCCGCTCGGTGGGCCCCTTCGGCATCCAGACGCCACACACCGGCGGCATGAGCTACGAGGATGGGGTCCGCAAGATCCCCCACGCCGCCATCACCATGGAGGACGCCGACCGCATCCAGCGCATGAGCGACCGGGGTCAGCGGGTGGAGGTGCTCCTGAAGATGGAGGCCGAGACCCAGCCCGACGCCCCGTCACGCAACGTGGTGGCGGAGCTGGTGGGGAGCGAGCACCCGGAGCAGGTGGTCGTGCTCGGCGGCCACATCGACTCCTGGGACGTGGGCCAGGGAGCCATGGACGACGGCGGCGGCGCGGTGGCGGCCTGGGAGGCCGTGCGCCTCATCAAGGAGCTGGGCCTGACCCCGCGGCGCACGCTGCGGGTGGTCCTGTGGACCAACGAGGAGAACGGACTCCGGGGCGGCAACGGCTACCGGGATCAGCACATGGACGAGCTCGACGACCACGTGCTCGCCATGGAGTCCGACGGTGGCGTGTTCAGCCCCCAGGGCTTCGGCTTCACCGGCTCCGACGATGCCTGGGCGGTCATCCAGGCCATCGGCCGCATGCTGGAGCCCATCGGCGCCGGCACCATGACCCGCGGCGGGGGTGAGGCCGACATCGGCCCCATCATGCGCGAGGGGGTGCCGGGCATGGGCCTCCAGGTGGATGGCACGAAGTACTTCTGGTACCACCACACCGAGGGCGACACGCTGGACAAGCTCGACCCCGACGAGGTGGCCCGCTGCGTGGCGGCCATGGCGGTGGTGGCCTACGTGGTGGCG
Organism: uncultured Gemmatimonadales bacterium; assembly: GCA_963809895.1. Classification (GTDB taxonomy): domain Bacteria; phylum Gemmatimonadota; class Gemmatimonadetes; order Longimicrobiales; family Gaopeijiaceae; genus Gaopeijia. The sequence continues at coordinate 2,500,415 of CAWELD010000003.1, forward strand.
GACATGCCGGAGCGGCTTCCGCGGTAGCGATCCGCTACCCCCCGTCGTCGAGTCCGCATCTCGACAGGTGGATAAAACAATCCGCCCGCCCCTTCCGTAAGAAGAAGACGAGGGCTCGGAAGCCACCCGCAGGAGGACGTACCGTGTACGACGAATACGAACGCGCGATGACCGGGCGGACCCGTTCGGGCATGGGACTCATGGGCTGGATCGGAGTGGGACTCGCCACTTCGGCACTGATCATGGTCGGCGTCGGAGTCGCCGGCGCGATCTTCGTCAAGCACCGCATGGCGGACCTGCAGGAGGCCTGGAGGGCCAGCCCCGCGGTGACCGTGGCCGACATGCTGGCGCGCCTGGACCCGGCGCTGGAGTCGGTGGACCGGGCGAACGGCGGTAGGGTGGCGACCCTGCGGGACGCGCGCTCGGGCGAGACCGCCAGCTTCGACTTCCAGGATCTCGTCCGCGGTGACCTCCGCATCCAGGACCGCGACGGACGCGACGTCTCGGTGCAGCTGCGCGGTGACGAGAACGGTGGCTCGCTGGTGGTGAACGCCGACGGAGAGCGTGTCCGATTCGACCTGGTGCGTCAGGGCGACGGTGCCCACCTCGTGATCCGCAGCAGCGACGGAGACGTGGTGCGGCTGGGTGCCGGCGACGGCGCCGAGCCCGTGGACGTGCCGGCGTGGCTCCCCAGGACGGGATCCATGCCTTCGGCGCCACGCCCCGTGTTCTCCGCCCGCTCGGGCGACGGCACCGCCGGTGCCGTGACGTGGACGTCCGGCGACGAGCCCCGGACCATCGTGGCTTCCTGGGCTCGAGAACTGCGGGACCGTGGCTTCGACGTGGTGCGCCAATCGGCGAGCCGAAACGGCCGTGAAGACCAGGCGTCGGTCTGGGCCAGCGACGAGGATCAGGGCCGCTCGGCATTCCTGGTCGCGGCGCGCGAAGACGGCGAGACCAACGTCGTGGCGGGCTTCCGCATCCGGCACTGACGTCCCGCCGGCGGCCGTCCGCCGGCGGGGTTCCAGGGAATACGCGGGACCACAGCACTTGCATTTCGAAGGGTTTTCGGAGCAAGATTCTCGTCCTGCACCAGCCCTCGTGTGTGTGAGCGCCTCGCGGATCCCTTCAGGCGCTGCGACATCGAGCGCCATCCGCGTCCCTCGCCCCGCCTCGGAAGCCGCCGCGCGTGAAGCTGTTCAAGGACCTCCTGGAACGCCATGTCGCCCGCTACTTCGTGGCCTATTGCGCGGCGGGTTGGGCGGCGCTGGAGGCGGTGGACCAGCTCCGTGAGAACGGCGTCGTGCCCGGTTGGGTGTGGCGTGCCGCCTTCGCGCTGTTCCTGTCCGGCCTGCCCGGCGCCGTCATCGTCTCCTGGTTCCATGGCGCCAAGGGCAAGCAGGTCATGCCCACCATCGAGAAATGGCTGCTGGCGGGGGTAGGCGTCTTCGCCGTGGCCGTGACCGTGTCCGTGGCACGCAGCGGGATGGAGCCCACCACGGGAGCGACGGCCGAACTGGAACCTTGGCAGGACCCGAGCCACGTGGCCGTCCTCTACTTCGACGCCCGCGGAGGCGGCGACGCCGACTTCCTGGCCTCGGGTCTCACCGAGGGCCTCATCGACGAGCTGAGCGCCGTCGAGGGCATCCACGTCGTGTCCAAGAACGGCTCCCAGCTCTTCCGGAACTCGACGGCCCCACCGGACAGCATCGGCAAGACCCTCGAGGTGGGAACGCTTGTGGGGGGCACCGTCGCCCAGGCCGGCGACCGCGTGCAGGTAGACGTCAACGTCACCAACGCGGCCACCGGCAAACAATACGCGACGACCCGCCTGCAGAGGCCACGCACGGAGATCTTCGAGCTCACCGATACCCTGGCGAAGACCGTGGCGCTCTTCCTGCGTCAGCAGATCGGCGTCGAGGTCGGTGACGTTCGGCTGCGCGCCGGGACCAATGTTCCGGGAGCCTGGGAACTGGTGCAGCAAGCGGCCAATGCGGAGCGCGAGGCCAAGGAGCTCACCACGTCCAATGACCTGCAAGGCGCGGCGCGGGCCTACACGCGCGCCGATTCCACGCTGGCCCAGGCCGAGGCCACGGATCCTTCGTGGATCGAACCCGTGGTACGCCGCGGGTGGCTCGCCTACCAGCAGGCGCGGCTGGGAGGCCTGGACCGCTCCCAGTATCAACGCTGGATCGACGCCGGTCTGGGTCACGCCGAGCAGGCCCTGGCCATGGACTCCACCAACGCCGGAGCGCTGGACCTGAAGGCGACGCTCCAGTACTGGCGCTACCTCCTCAACCTGGCAGGAGGCGCGGAAGAATCGCAGCGGCTCTTCCAGGAAGCGGAAGCGGGCTTCCGGGCCGCGACGCTGCACGACCGTAATCGCGCATCGGCGTATACGTCGCTCAGCCACCTGCTCCTCAACAAGGGAGAGGTGGCGCAGGCCAAGCTGGCCGCGGAGAGCGCGTACGAAGCGGACCCGTTCCTGGAGAACGCCAATCTGACGCTCTGGCGCCTGGTGAGCGCCTCCTGGGACCTGAACGACGCCGTGGAAGCGGAGCGATACTGCAACGAAGGGCTGCGGCGCTTTCCCGACGACTACCGCTTTCACCAGTGCCGCCTCATGCTGCAGGGCTTGCCCGAGCGCACCCCGGATATCGACGAGGCGTGGCAGAGGCTGGCCGAGTTCGCAGAGCTGAGCCCGCCTCAGGTCCGCGAGGTGAACCGGCACAAGGGCATGATGTACGTTGCCATGGCCCTGGCCCGGGCCAATCAGCCGGACTCGGCCCGCGCCGTGGCGCTGAACGGGCGCGTGCCGGCGGAAGAGGACCCGATCCGGGAGGTCAGCTACTTCGAGGCCTTCGTCCGGACCTGGCTGGGCGACTACGACGAGGCCACACGCCTCATGGGCCTCTACCTGGCGGCGAACCCGGGCCTGCGTGATTCCTACCGCGACGCCGTGGAGCAGAAGGAAGTGCCCTGGTACCTCGCGGATCTGGCGGACTTCCCCGCCTTTCGCTCACTATTGGGCGCGCGCTGAAACGCACGGCGACGCGCTTCCATCCCCGTTGGAGACCCCCATGCACAGCAAGACCCTCCCCTTCACACTTGCGGCCGGCCTCGCCGTAGTCGTGGCGTGGAGCTGCTCGGATTCCTCCCAGCCACTCACTGAAGCCGTGCCGGCGCCCTCCCGGTCTCCGACGTTCGCGCCCGGCACCTGCACGAACCTGGGAGACGTCACAAGCAACGCCCAGAGCTATTTCTCGGGCGACGACGAGACGACGGTGCTCAACCGGCTGGACCACCTCTCCAGCGCCTGCGCGAACGGAAACCAGCCCGCCACCGCTTCGCTCGCCTGGGGCATCCTCGACGTCCTGGAGGACGTGCTGCAGAACGGAAAGGGCGGTGACCCCGGGATCGGCGCCGACTTCGTAAATGGCATTCTCGATTGCATCGAGGATCTGTGCGCTCCGGGAGCCGGTGAGGAGAGCGGCCTGGACTTCCTGGCCGCGCTGGGCCCACAAGGGATCTTCGCGGTGCGCTACGGGGGATCGACCCCGGCGATCGCCAGAGGCCCGATCAGCTTCGTCGACTTCGACGGAAAGCAGAATCAAGGACTGTGGGGAATCGAGGTCCAGGGCGATTGGGAAACCGTGACCGGTGCCGATCCGCTCCTCCTCTACGGCGGACCGCTGATGCAGAACCCGACCACCATCCTGGATCAGAGCCTCGGAGACGTGCAGGCCAACATCAAGCGATATCCCATCGTCGGGAAGTTCGTCGACGGGGGACTCCACGTGGGCCTGTGCCTGAAGTATGAGACCACGCTGCCACACCCGAACGACGACCCGTCGCTGCCGCCGCTGGAGCCTCGCATCCAGAGGGAGTCCGTGCTCCTGGAAGACTACAGCCCGGGATTCTGCGGTGGCTTCTCCATGCCGGCCTCGGCCAGCATCCAGAGCGCGTCGGTGGTGGGATCGGCCCTGGCGGGCCTCCGGAGCCTCCTCCTGTCCCCGCCGCCGCCGGCCTTCGCCGAGCGCAGGATCGTGGCCGTGGGCGGAACGCCGCTGGATTTCTCCCGCTTCGCGCCAGTGGGCGCCGCCACGGACGGCTTCCTGGAGTTCGTGTCGGGTCCCGACAGCCGCGCCGTCGAAGGCGAGTCCGTCGGCGACATCCAGGTGCGCGCCAGGTCCGGCGGTGGCACGCCCATCGAAAAGGTGGAAGTCACCCTGTCCATCAAGAACAACAAGGGTGAGCCCGCCGGAGCCTTCCTCACCGGCGACGTCGTCTCGGTCACCGACGAGGACCGGGGCATCGCGGTTTTCGGCGACCTGGGCGCCGACCCGCCGGCGGCCAACAAGCCCGGTGGCTATCTGTTGTGCGCCACAGGCACAGTGAACGGCTTCACCTTCGCCGAGGTGTGTTCGGAGCGGTTCCACGTGAACAAGGCCAAGAAGTAGTGGTCCGACCCGGTGGCTTGCGTCGTTTCGGACAAGCCCCTGGGGTGATTCGACCCACCCCGAATGCAAGAATCCCCCGCCGGCGAGGCCGGCGGGGGACGAAGGCGTTGCGATCCAGCGGTCAGAAGGAGCCGTCGCCGGTGACGGTGAGATGCGCCACGCAGGACCCGTTCTCGCCGGTGAGGCTCACCTCATGGGTTCCCGGAACGGCGGCGTTGGTGTTGAGCCAGAGAACCGCCACGTTGGCATCCTCTCGCGACATCTCGATGGGCTTCGGCGGCGTGTCCGGATTGGCCATGTCCTGCCTCGGCAGATCCTCGGGCGCCGCGATCAGGATGCCGGTGTCCTCGGGCGCCTGGATGGCGCTGATGGTTCCGACGTCCTCCGACAGGGTGAACGCCACTCGCACAGCCGGCTGACCGGCGGCGACCTCCAGCGGGAGCACCTCGGCGGTGCACTGCTGGGGCTCGGCCTGCTCCTGGGCCGTGAGGGCCTGGGGTGACGCGGCGAAAGGAAGCGCCAGCACCAGGGCGGGCAGGAGCGCATTCGAGAGGGACTTACGCATGGTACACCTCCAGCGGTACTGCATGAACCGTCCGTCGCCGGAGAAGCCCGACGACTGCCCTGGAGGATTGCAATCGGCGTGCCAGCCGCTGCCGGGAAAGCCGCGCTACCGCCCACGCTCGAGAAATTGCAGCCCCGTGATCTCCTCGACGCCGCCCTCGTCGCTCTCGTTGCGCTGGCGCAAAAGCACCCGGGGGCGTCCAACCCGGAAGTAGGACACGGTGTTGGACAGGCCGCTGGCCACGTTCACCCGGAGCGCGTCGTAGTCGTCTCCGGCGATCTGGATCGTCTCGGCGCCCATGACGTCGAAGCGGTCGTGCACCAGCTCGCCCGTGCGCGGGTCGAAGGTCACCAATTCCACGCTCCGGCCCACGAGGCTGTCGGCGGCCAGGGTGGCGAAGGCCAGGTTGCGCATGCCGCGAGCCACCACGCCCTCGGGCAGCTCCCGGTCGAGCTCCCGGGCAGGTCCGGCCGTATCCCTGATGATGCCGCGCACGCGGCCGTCCTCGAAGCTGAGGTCGTAGTCGGCGCTCTTCCAGGTATCGCCGGTCCACCACGCCGTCTCGCCCCGCGCCGAGATGGGCACCAGACCGTCGAGGTGGGAAAGGGTGCGACTGCGTTCCCGCTTCACCGTCTGCTCGGTGCCGAATGGCTCGGTCCGTCGCGTGGTCTCGCTCTCCATGTAGCGCTCGACGCGGGGCTCCTCCGAGCCCACGGTCTCGATGATCCGGTAGGTGATGCGCGTGCGACGCCAGCGGTCGGCGCCCACGTGCACGCTCATCTCGGCCTGGTAGCCTCCGAAGCCCTGGAGGTCGAAGCGAAGGCCCCGATTCACCGAGCTCCGCGCAGTCGACGCCCGGGGAGCATCGGGCTGATCGTCGTTGGCGGTGGGGCTCAGCACCGCCACGGGCGTTCCGCCGATGTGCGCGAGCAGGCCCCGGGCGTAGTTGATGGGCACCGCGAAGTTCAGATTCTGGCCTGCCTGCATCTGTGACGAGGCGATCCCCACTACCTCTCCGCTCAGCGACATGACCGGCCCACCGCTGGAGCCCTGCGATGCCGGCGCACTGATCTGCAGAAGCTGGAAGCCTTCCGGCTCCTGCCTTCGGCCGCTGATGATCCCGGTGGTTACCGTGTTCTCGAGCCCCAGCGGGCTGCCGATCAGCACCACCGGACTCCCGATGCGAACCGAGTCGGAATTGCCCATGGGGAGGGCCGGAAGATCGAACCCGGGGATCTGCAACACCGCGATGTCCCGACGCTCGTCGACAGCGAGCACGGTGGCGGCGTCGTAGACATCGCCCGAGGCCAGCTTCAAGCGTACCGAGCGCGCATCGCGGATGACGTGGTTGTTCGTGATGATCCGGCCGGAAGAGTCCACCAGGAATCCACTTCCCTGTCGGCTCCCCGACGGGGTCACGGCATCGATGAGGACGACCGAGCGGATCGCCTGTGCGGCCAGCTCCTCGAGCGAATCGGCCTGCACGAGCCGCACGGCGGACGCCTCCGCCGCCGGAGGACAGACCAGCATGAAGGTGGCGATGGCCGCGAGGGGCGCGGCGCGGGCCCGAAGGAGCCGGAGCGTATGGCGTTGGAGGGTGCGGCTCATGTCATGGACTCCTGCGACAATGGCGGGGGGTGGTCGCCCCCCGCGACGAACTTCCACCTGCATGGACTACCGACGACCGCTCTGCAGGTTCGTCCTGGAACGACTCACCCCGGGGTGAGTAGCACGCTGACCTTGGCCACCAGAATGTCCTGGCCCGGATCCCGGAGAGCGTCCAGGAAGGCGTCGGTGCCGACGCCCTCCATGCGGTCGCCGAAGCGCCAGCGGTTCTTCTGCCAGATGAGGAAGAGCGAGCTTCCCCGCCTCCATTCCCACCGGAAGACCGCCGTGGCGCGGAAGGACCGCACCCAGAAATCGTAGTTCTCCAGTCTGAAAACCGCATCCCCGTCGCTGACCTCCCATGCCCCGTCGTCCAGGCGCGTCAGCGTGGACGAGCCCTCGCCGTAGAGCCGGAGCCGGCGCGAGCGGGGCGCCACCAGCTCGCCGGGCTCGTGGACTCCTCCCGTGGAGATGAAGGGCTCGGCGTACAGGGTCAGGACCGCGTCGGGCGCGAAGGCGATGCGGCTTCGACCCTGGAGGAAGTACTCCTTCCGTTCCATCCTCGAGAAGACGTAGCGCGTGCCGAAGGTGGCTTCGGGGCCTCCGTCGACCGCGGCGAGAAAGAGCCGGGAGTCGTCGCCCAGTGATCCCCCCGCCAACAGCGAGAGCTCCACACGACGCCCGCTCTGGACCGTCACGCCTCCGCTGAGGCCCGAGCTCCATCCGTGGAACTCGTCCAGGAACCCGTCGGCCTGCAGGCTCCACCAGAATCCCCCGGTGTGGGCGCTTCCCATCTCGGCGTCGACCCACCAGGAGCGGGCCGTGCCCATGAGCGGGCCTCCACGAGTGAGATCGTCGGAGAGGGCGCGCAGGTTCATCCCCGCCTCGAGATAGGTCGTCCACAGGTTGGCCCAGGTGGCTGAGAAGAACGCTGACGGTGACGCCTGACGGCGCAGTCCCGCGAAGTTCCAACCGCCGGTGAAGCCCAGGCCCATGCCGTGGTTCCGGAGCAGGCCCCGGGAGTCCCGGATGTCCTTGCGGACCCCGACGCGGGCCTCGATGCGGTCGGCCCGGGTCTGACTGCCGGCATCACGGATGTCGAATCCGGGCGACGATGCCGTGGCCTGGAGGTCCCAGCGCCACTCCCCACCGCCCACGCGGCCCGCCGTGAATCCGGCTGCCCAGCCCGACAGGTCGGTACGGGTGGAATCCAGCCGGACGTGATCCTGGTCCGGCCGTTGGAAGAAGTGGGTGGAGGACAGCTGGAGCCGGGTCATGGCGTCGGCGCTTCCCGTAACTCGACTGCCGCCCAGGAAGCCGGTCACTTCATAGCGACCGTCGGCGGCCCGGAGCACGAAGTCGGCTCCGCCGGCGAGGGCACGCCGGGGGATCAGCTGCTGCAGCCCGCCGCCATCGGCGAGAAAGCGCTCGACGCCGGTGGCCATGAGTCCGATCGCGGAACCCGACGGTCCGAGCTCCTGCTGCACGCGCCCCACCGCGAAGAGCGTGCTGGGAGCGACCTCGCTGCGGGCGCCCGCGCCAGGCTCAGGAACGGACTCCTGGCCCGTCAGCGCGCTCAGGGCACCCACCGACAGCCCGTCGGGCATCCGTCCCGTGAGCTTGGCCCCGCCGATGATGCGCGCCGACTCCACTTCTTCGAAGACACCCTGACCACCCACATTCGGCACGGAGCCGATACGGCGCGAATAGAAGTAGTTGGGGCCTCGGGTGCGGAACAGCTCGCGGCCCTCGGTGAAGAAGGGCCTGCGCTCGGGAAAGAAGGTTTCGAAGGCGGTGAGGTTCACCCTCGCGGGGTCGGCCTCGACCTGTCCGAAGTCCGGATTGACCGTGGCCTCCAGCGTCAGGTTGGGCCCCAGACCCGCCTTCATGTCGCCGCCGAGCCGCGTGCTGTGGTCCGTGGTACCCGCCACCCCGTCCGCCGGATCGAGACGTGTGCCCCGTTCCAGGAGGTAGGGGACCAGCTCGATCCGGGACCCGGTCCGGATGTCGCGCAACCCGCGAAGGGCGCCGAAACGCGACACCCACCCGGTCTCCTCGTACGGCACGGCGACCCAGTACAGGTTGAGGAAGGTCGCCGGGTTCCAGCGCCGGACGTTCAAGCCCCACAGTTGCTGATCACCGGGCGAGAAGCGGAGCTGGCTGAAGGGGATGCGCATCTCGGCCGTCCACCCCTGGTCGTCGTGGGTCACCCGGGCGTCCCACACCGGGTTCCAGGAGTCGTCGCGCCAGCCCTCGTTGTCGCGGGCGTCCACGTAGTCGACGCGCACTCCCCCCACCGTCACGCCGAAGGTGAAGGCCGTGCGCCGGTCGCGGTACGTGTCCAGGGAGACGAGGATGCGCTCGGTGTTGCCGGCCTCGTCGCGCCCGGCGAGCACCTGCCGGGGCCCCCCGTCCCGATCGGAGAGCATGCGAGCTCCCACGTAGAGGGCCTCGCCGTCATAGGCGAAGGCCACGGAGGTCTCGACGCGCGGTGCGAAGCTCCGGTCCTTGCCCTTCTGACGGAAGTCGTCGCGGAACTCCGCCCGACTCCATGCCTCTTCATCCAGCCTCCCGTCCACGGCGATGCTGCCCACCTGGACCCGCAGGACGGTCATCTCCTTCGCAGGAGCCACGCCGTCGACCGATCCCGACTCCTGCACAGCGGCCTGGGCCGGCGAGGACACACCGAGCACGCCCACGGCGACCCAGGACAGGACACCCAGGAACCGTCTCCGGATCGCCATCGTCACGCTGCCAGCTCGTGTGCACATCGTCGGGCCTCCAGCAGCCAGTCGTTCTGGTGTTCACGCGGCGGAGTCCAATCCTTCGCCCAGCCGAGCCACTGCACCGCCTGCAACAGCCGGCACATGGTGAGCTCGCGGTAGAACCCGATCCTGGAACGCCAGGTCATGCCCGCGGCTCGGGCCTCGGCGCGATATGCTTCCACCAGATCGGCGCGCGCCTCGGCGCCGAGCTCACCGGCGGTGAGCGCGGCCAGATCCAGGAGCCTGGGCCCGAAGCCGGCCATCTCCCAGTCCACGGGCCGGATGCATCCCCCCTCCCCTTCCACGAGGACGTTGGAGGGATAGAACTCGCCGTGGACGAAGACGGGATCGAGCTCCAGGACGGACTCGGCGGCGGCACGGTGCGCGTCGGCGATCTCGGCCAGGGCTTCGAGACGCTCGCGGGCCACGGCCGCCAGGGGCCCATCGACCTGCGTGCCGCCTCTGGCCAGCTGCACCGCCCTCCGAAACCACCACCGGTGGAAGCGCCGATCGTGGGCGATGAGGGGCCCTCCGACGGCCGGCAGGCGCGCCATGTGGGCGTGGAAGCGAGCCAGCCACCGGGCCGCCTCCCTCCAGGCCCCGTGATCCCCCACCTCGGCGAGAGGCTCTCCGTGCACGGGCTCCAGAAAGAGCCAGTGGCGACCCCGGGCGCGATCCGAGACGATACCCAGGCAGCGGGGGGCACCCAGGGCGCGCGGCTGCAGGATGGTGCGATAGACCCAGGGCTCGCGGCCCGGATCCAGGATCCTCGAGGGCTTGGCTCGCAGGGCCAGGCTCCCCGGCACTTCCCGCGCCAGGTTCTTGAAGATCACCTGCAACGTGCGGCCGTCGTCCAGGGTCACCACGAGCTCCTCGATCCACCAGCTCGAAGCCCGGGCCACTGGTCGCCGGTCCACGCGATGGACCCGGGCGCCCGTGCGCACTTTCGCCACGATCCCGTCCAGGGCGCGCTCCAACGCCTCGGCATCGCTCATGACGCCCCGAATCGGGTCGGGCCGGCGCTCGCCGCTCATCCGCCCAGCTCGCCCATGAGCCTCTCCAGCACACGGTCCGCCGCCAGGTGCTCTTCGGCGACGCCCCGGGCGGCACGGGCGTGGCGCTCGTAGTCGGCCCGCACCCTGTGGACGCCGTCCACGGCCTCCTCCAGCGAGGTGAAGGGTACCAGGCCCCAGCCCGTGGGCAGATGGTCCGAGAACCCCGTGTCCTGCGCGAGCACGGGCCGGCCCGAGGCCAGATAGCAGGCGCTCCGGTCGCTGAACCACCCGGACCGCGACTGGACGTAGCCCGTCTTGGCCACACCGAGCTCGGCCGCCGAGCCCTGTACGAAGCGCCGATAGCGGACCGGATCCCCCGCGACCCGCCCCGGGTCCACCAGGGACCAGCGGTTCTCCCGCAGTGCCCTGAGATCCTTCGTCTCCTCGGGGTGGATGGACAGGGCGAGCTCGAACCGGTCGCCGCTCTCACGCGGCAGGTCGACCAGACGGCGGAAGGCATGGGCTTTCTGGCCCAGCGTGCTCCCATTCCAGCGGATGGACCCGTATCCACGCCAGTTGGCCACCGTGGTCCACGCATCCCGTGCGGGCTGCGCCCGGGCCGCCGGCCACTCCTCCAGCACGACCGGAGGAGCCGTCCGGATCCACTGCCGTCCCAGGGTCGGCACCGAGCACGCCGAAGTGCCCAGTGCCAGGCCCACGGTGACGAAGTGGGTGTGGCCGTCCAGACCCATGTCGACGCCTTCGACGTCCTGCCAGAGTTGGGTGAAGGCAGGGTCGAGGTCCACGTAGGCGCGCACCGGAATCCGACTCGCCAGCCTCGGCGACAGGACGCCCGACAGGTTCAGCAACAGCTCGGCCCGGTCGGCGACGCGCTCCAGGTCCGCACAGGAGAGCCCGACGGTCTGGCGGCTGTTCTCGAGAAGGAGCGTGGCCCGGCCTTCGAGCCCGAAGCGCTGCACCAGTCGTCGGAAGTACCGGGCGTTCTCGGACCGCTCCAGGCGAGCGCCAGGGGGGCGGATCCGGTCCGTGCCGAGCTCCTCCACCAGGTGAACGTCGTGGCCCATGCGCAGCAGGCCCAGGACGTACTGGAGCACCGCCCAGGTCGCCCCGCCCTGTCCGGGCACACCGGCGACCATGCCACTCACGATCACCCTGCGACGGCCCGAGACGGTGCCGTTGCCGGGCGCGCGCCGGGCCTGCTCCGGCCCCTTGGGGTCATGGGACGGAGCACCGTTTCCGGAGTGCACGTCGCCGCCGGCTCCGGAGGGTGCCGCCGGCGCGGCGTGCGTGCCGGTGACGAGGGCCCGCTCGAGGAACCCGCTCAGCACCTTGCGCGCGTCGAAGTACTCCTGGGCGATGTGGCGAGCCGCCATCCGGTGGCGCTCGTAGTCGCGCACCACGTCTTCGGCTGCGCGCGCGGCGCTGCGCACGTCCTGGAAGGACAGGAGCCCCTCGCCCACGGGGATGCGGCGGCCGAAGCCCGTGTCCTGCACCACCACCGGGCGCCCGGTGGCCAGGTAACGGGCGGAACGGTCGCTGAACCACCCGCTGCGGGTATCCACGTAGATCCCTTGCGCCACAGACAACTCCGCCCCGGAGCCGCGCACGTAGTCCCGGAATTCCTCGGGGGTCGCCGCCACTCTCTTGGGATCGACGAGCTTCCAGCCGTGCCCCTGCAACATGCGCCTGTCCCGGTCGTCGTCGGGGTGGATGTCCAGCGCCACCTCGACGAGAACACCCACCTCTTCGGCCAGCCGAGCGAAGCGTCGAAACTCGTGGACCTTGAGTCCGAAGACGTGTCCGTCCGCTTCAACGGGCCCGTAGGACCCACGCCAACTGGCCAGCGTCGTGAAGCGCAGCTGCTCCGGGGGCTCGACGGCCGGCCAGTCCTCCAGAACCACCGGTTGGCGTAGCGGGAGCCAACGGATGCCGCTGGTGGGGATGGGACACCCCGGCGTCCCCACGTTCTCCCCCACGGTGAAGTGCACCTCGTGCTGATGGAGGCGCAGTCCCGTCTCACCGGCGGCGTGCCAGTATTGGGTGAACCCCGGATCGAGGTCCACGTAGGCCCGGCGGCGCACTCCTCGGAACACGGGGCGGTAGGACAGGTGTCCGCTGATGTTCACCAACAGGTCGGCCCCGGCGGCGAAGTCCATTACCGCGCCCAGGGGCAGTCCGGCGAGGTGCTCGCCTTGCGGAGTGATCAGGCTCGCCCCTTCGGCGAGCCCCCACCGCCGGGACACGGCGTCGAAGAAGGCGACGTGGGGACTCGAGGAGAGAGCGGCCGGATCATCGCCCACGCCCGTGACGGCCGGATCGAGCTCCTCGACGAAGAGCACCTCTGCGCCCAGGGACCGCAGTCCACGGACCCACGCCAGCCGGACCCATGCCTCTCCGCCGTAGGACGGCTTGTTCGCCAGCGCTCCCGCCACGACGATCTTCATGCCGACGCCTCCGTGGTGACGGCTTCGGCGACCCGCGTGACGACGCGGTTCGCGTCCAGATGGCGCGCCGCCCAATCGCGCGCGGCCCGGGCGTGGCGACTCCAGTCGGCGTCCACGGTCCGCACCGCATCCACCGCTTCGTCCATGCCGGTGTAGGTCAGGAGGCCCAGACCGGTGTCCAGCCAGCCTGCCAGCCCCGTATCCTGCACCACCGCCGGGCGGCCGGCGGCCAGATAACAGGCGGTCCGGTCACTGAACCATCCGCTCCCGGTCTGCACGTACATGCCCTTGGCCACCGTGAACTCGGCGCGAGACAGACGCACATAGTCACGGTAGTCGTCGGGCGTGGACGCCACGCGCTCGGGGGATTCCAGGTGCCAGCCGCCCTGAAGCAGCCTGAAGGCGTCCCGATCGTCCGGCTCGCCGATGTCCAGGGCGACTTCGAAGGAGAGGCCACTCTGTCTCGGAAGCGTGGCGAACCGCCGAAATTCGTGGACCCGCAGGCCGTAGGTGGTGCCCTCGTACACCACCGGGTCCCAGGGCCCGCGCCACGAGCCCACGCTGGTGAAGCGGGTGCCGGCATCGGGCGTCGGGCGCCACAGGTCCATGACCACCGGGGGCAGCGTGGGAATCCAGCGCAGCCCGCAGTCGGGAATGCGACACGACGGCCGACCCACGTTGCCCCCGACGGTCAGGAAGGCGTCGTGGCCGACGAAGAGGTCGCACAGGCCCAGCGCCTTCCACATCTGCCCGAAGCCGGGGTCGATGTCCAGGAACACCCGTCGCCGGGCCCGGCCGAGGAGGTCCTCGTCCTCCAGATACCCCATGACGTTGAGCAGGAAGTCCGACGCGGCGAGACGCTCCCGGACGGCGGTGCGTCCGAGGCCCACCGGCTCCTCGTCCGGGCCCAGGTCCAGCGAATAGGAGTCCCCGAGTCCGAAGCCCTCCAGGATGTCCACGAAGCGCCGTACCGCGAGTGTGCCGCGCACCTCGGGACCGGGCTCCAGCCGATCCAGGAAGAGGACCTCCCACCCGGCGTACCTGAAACCGAGTACCCACTGCAGGAGCGCCCAGGTGTGCCCGCCCCGGTCCGAGCGGCGGGCCAGGCCGCCCGCCACGACGACGGAGCCCCTCATCGCGTCACGCCCCGGCCGAGCCGGTCGGTGCGTCCGGTCCTGTGATTGGGCCGCAGGCGATCGCCGGAGCGCGCGCCTTGCCGACGTCGGCCCGGCGCCCCGGCGCTGGAAGCCACCTCGCGCCCGGGCGTGCCTCCGTTGCGGCCAAGGCGGTAGATGAGGCACGTCTCGTCGGACCAGACGCGCTCGTGCGCTTCGTCCAGATGGCTGGCGAAGCCCCGGTAGTACTCCATCCACCAGAAGCTCGGCGCAGGCACCAGCAGGTAGTCCGCCAGGGGCCGGAGGCGCTCGAGGTGCTCGATGGCGTCGCGGCTGTCCCTGGGGTGATAGCCCGCCCAACGCCCGTCCTCGCTCTGGGGAAAATGGCGACCCGTGCGCTTGGGGAGCCGGACCAGCTCCGGATCGCCCTTGCTCACCACCAACACCGACGCGGTCTCGGGAAGGGCCGCAGCCACGGCCTCCTGGACGCCATGCAGGACCCGGCTCGCCGGCAGGTCGTTCCCGACGTCACGCCACGCGAGCCGGGCCTTTGCCGGCCGGTCCAGAATGCGCCCGACGGCCTCCTGTAGCCGCGCCCGCGACGCACGGTGCCCGTGGGCCCTCAGCATGCGACGACGACCCTTCGAGGCCAACGCTTCCCACAGTTCGCGGTCTCCGATCACACGCTCGACGGCCCGGGCGAAGGCCTCGGCGTCGGATGCGACCAACAGGTGCTCTCCGTCTCGAACGTCCATGCCTTCGACGCCCACCGGCGTGGCGACGCTGGGCGTGCGGGCCAGCAGGGCCTGCATCAGCTTGCGCTTGGTGCCGGCTCCGTAGCGAAGGGGGATCACGGAGAGCCGCGCACGGTGGAGGTAGGGCACCAGCGACGGCACCCATCCCACCAGGCGCACGTGCTCCAGCTCTTCGGCCACCTCGCGCACGCGTCCGTCGAGCCCGTTGCCCACGATCGTGAGCGGATGCTCACGCAACAGCGAACTCGGCACGAGAGGGAGGATGTCGCGGCACAGATACGCCACGGCGTCCACATTGGGAGGATGGCGGAAGTTCCCGACGAAGAGCACGCCCCGGCGCTCCTCGAAGGAAAGCTCGGAAGGGGGCACGTCGTCGCTGTCCGGCACCGGGTGGGCCAGGCCCGGATCGCCGGCGATATCGTTCACCAGGCCGGCTTCCTTGGCCGACACGGTGAGGACGCCGTCGGCGCCGGCGTAGGCGTTGAGCTCATCGACCAGCTCGCTGCCGTAGGCGGCATCGAGCCGGCCGGCGCCACCGTTCGCCGCACCCAGGAGCCGGCGGGCGTTGCGCAGCCAGTGGAGGTCCACGGTCTCGACGACGATGCGCGTCTCCGGCGACAGGCGACGCACCAGATCGGCGTAGCGGTCCGCCAGATACCAGAAGGCGAAGATCGCGACCTGGAATCCTCCCGCCGCGATGAGGTCCGCGGCCTGCCCGTCGAACCCGACGTGGGTGAGGACCCCCCGTTGACGCAGATGCGCAACGTGACGCGAGTCGTCGGGGGCGTTCTCACACACGAAGCACACGGTCCACCCCGCCTCGAGAAAGAACTCGATCAGGTGATAGATCCTCCTGGAGCCACTCTCGCGGTCGTACTCGGGTGGCAGCGGCGCGCACACGAGCACGCGGCGTGTCGAGCTCGCTGCGGTCGTCACGAGGTCCTCCCCGCCAGCGCCAGGCGCGCCCAGGTGCGGCCGTCGTAGCTGGCCGGCGGCTCCGGGAATCCCTCCAGCACGTGCGCCCATTTCTGGCGGAAGGTCTTCTGATTACGGAGCTGGTGCCGCTTGACCCCACTCCCGGTGTCGGTGCCCGAAGTGGCGCCCTCGGTGTGCACCACCGTGGCCTCCGGCTGGTAGTAGACCCCCAGGCCCTCGGCCCTTACCTGGAAGCAGTAGTCGGTGTCCTCGTAGTAGGCGGGCCGGTAGCGCCGGTCGAACCCGCCGAGCTCGTTGAAGAGGCTGCGTGGCGTGGCGAGCAGCGCACCGGAGCAGTAGTCCACCCGGCGCAGGTGGCGGTAGACCGAGGCGTCCACCTGGTAGTCGCCCCGGCCGAAGTTGGCTCCGGACCCGTCGCGGTAGATGATGCCCCCCGCCTCCTGGAGGCTCCCGTCGGGATAGACCAGCCGTCCGCCCACCGCCCCGGCGTCGCACCGCCCCACGAAGGTCCTGAGCAGCGCGCCGAGCCACCCGGGAAGGGGCACCGTGTCGTCGTTGAGGAAGACCAGGTACTCGCCCTGGGCTTCGCGGGCACCCCGGTTGCACGAGGCGATGAAGCCTCCGTTGCGGGCGCTGCGCACCACGCGCAGCCAGGGATGGCGGGCTTCCAGGCGCTCGAGCCCCGCGGTGGTCTCGGGCCCCGAACCGTCGTCCACGATCAGCACCTCGCCGTTGAAGTCCCGCGAGAGGGTAGAGGCGAGGCCCCGAACGCACGGCGCCAGGTGCGCGATCCCGTTGTACGTGGGGATGATGACCGAGACCGAAGGGAGCGTGGGCGGCGGACCGTCCACGTGCTCGATCCCGGGGGTGATCTCCAGTCCATCGCCGTTCCCAGTCCACGACTCCGGGAAGCGCACCACGGTGTGGGCGGCGACCCGCCTTGCCTCCGCCATGCGTCGGGGATCCTCCCCGCTCAGGGCCACCACATCGACGCTGGCGTCCAGATAGGGCAGGGACCGATCGTCGGAGGGAGGAGAGAACACGCTGCGGCCGGGCAGGCGAGAGGCGAGCTCCCGGCCCGTGCCCCAGTCCAGGAGCGCGGGCGCGCGCCCCAGGTGGCCCTCCCAGGCGTCCAGGAGATCGGCCAGTGGCTCCCCGTGCCCCACCCCATCCGCGCCGGTCTCGGCCAATCCGTACACGACGCCCACGTCGTCTTCCCGCGCCACGACCCGGTAGCGGCGCCGCAGGTGCCGAGCCAGCCTGGGAAACGCCTCGAGCCACCACGTGGCCGTGGCGGGAAAGAGCAGGTAGTCGGCCCCGTTGGCTCTGGCCCACTCGAGATTCGCCACCGCGGCGGTGCCGTCGGCCGGATAGAAGCCGGCGTATCCTCCCGCTGGGTCTCGCGGGTAGTGCCCGGCGACGACTCCCGGCAGGTCCAGGAGTTGCTCGTCACCCCGGGTCAGGACGGCCACCTGCGCGCCCTCGGGCAGTGCCTCTGCCGCGAAACGTCGCAGTCTGCGCTTGAGGCGACGGTATTCCGACGGCGTCAGTCGATGGGAGTCACTGTTGTCGCGCGATTCCGTTTCCGCTCCGAGCCCGCCGTCGGAGTGCCGCAGCATCTGCCGAATCTCGTCCACGGCGTCCCAGAGCTCCTCTTCGCTGCGTGCCGTGTCGCGGCGGATGTGACGGAGCTCGTCGAGCACCTGTCCCAGGGCGTCTTCGGACGTCGTCATTTCGGCCCTCGCTCGGGCGTGGGGTTGATGCAGGACAGAGCGCCGAACAGCTCGGCCTCCAGGGCTTCGGCTTCGGCGACGACCTCCGGATCCGGCAGGTCGTGGCCCGGTGGCTCCGGCCTC
The DNA here is from genome assembly GCA_963809895.1 of uncultured Gemmatimonadales bacterium. Taxonomy (GTDB): domain Bacteria; phylum Gemmatimonadota; class Gemmatimonadetes; order Longimicrobiales; family Gaopeijiaceae; genus Gaopeijia. The sequence goes on from CAWELD010000003.1 coordinate 2,517,932, forward strand.
GATCCGGAGCTGTTGATCCTCCGGCGCAGCGGAAGGAGGCAGTCCTCCGACCACGGTTCGCCGACGAACTCCAGGCAACTCCTCACCACGGAGGCGGGCGAGGACACCAGGTCCCGGTGCAGCACCCGCAGGATGCGCGCCGGCCCCAGTGTCTCCTCGGCCTGAAGGCACGCCCTCACGTGACGGACCCAGCGCACCCACGCCTCGGTGGCGGTGTGCGGCCGGCCGCCGATGTGATGGAAGGCTCGCAAGGAACGGACCACCGGCGCCGGCTCCCGCAGGAGATGGATGAAGCGAGCCTCGGGGAACAGCTCGGCGAGACCGTCGACGAAGAAGGAGTTCTCCGGAGTGCCGTCGACCCAGCGAGACTTGGGATCGTCGGGAGAACGGGCCCGGGCGAAGACATTGTCCTGGGCCACCCGTCGCTCGGGCCAATCCCGGTGCGCCAGGACCAGGCCGTCCACCGTGCGGCCGAAGGAGCGCATGAAGGTGTCGCGATCGATGCCCTGTGCGCTGATCTGGGAGCGCTCGTCGCGAGACGTGCCCAGCTCGAACGCCTCTCGCAGTCCCTTGTGGAGGCGCCCGAACCACACGGTCTCCTCGAGGGGGTAGAGGTTCGGGTGCTGTCCCAGCGCCCAGGTGAGCACGCTGGTGCCGGAGCGGGGCGAGCCGATGATGAGCACCGGGCGCGGCTCCGGAGCCGGATCCCGGCCGTTCAGACGAAACAGACGAAGATCCTCGGTACGCATGATCTCCTCTCCCTCGCGGTCCAGGTGGACCCGAAGCCCGTCGTAGTGGTCCAGCCACCAGAAGGCGGGCTCGGGCAGCAGGAGGTAGTCGGCACCCCGGCGGCGGAGCGCCCGCAGATGAGAGACGGCTTCGGCATCGGTACCCGGGTAGAAGCCGGCCCACACGCCGTCGCCACGGTTCGGGAAGTGCCAGCCGGTCCGGCCGGACAGCCGCACGAGCTCCTCGTCGCCCCGACTGACCACCGCCACAGTGGACCCCGACGGGAGGCGCTGCTCGACGGTCTCCCGCACGCGCTCCACCAGCCTCCGGTAACGAGCGTCGGGACCCCGGCGCTCCCGCGTCCAGGTGCACCCCCACTTGGCTTCGAAGCGGCGGCGGTTCGCCTCGAAGAGCCGGCCGTAGCTTCCGTCGGCCACCAACTCGCCGAACGAGGCCTCGCCCAGATGGTGGACCAGCACGTCCTCGGCGCACAGCAGACGGTAGCCCGCCGAGGTCAGGCGGCGGGAGTAGTCGTCGTCTTCGAAGAGCCCCCGGCCGAACTCCTCGTCCAGGGGGCCCACGCGTCGCCATGTCTCCCGGCGCAGCGCCAGACAGAAGAGGGCGAGCATGGCCGCCTCTCGTGCCTCACCCACCCGCTCCACCCGGCGCCGGCGTGCCAGCCTGAGGTACTCGCCGTAGGTGTCCGGCCGGTCGGCCACCTCCGCCTCGGTGCCGATGCGGTTGGTCACCGGGTTCACGGCCCCCACCTCGTCGTCGCGCAGGTGGACGAGGAGACCGTCGAGCCAACCCGGAGCGACGGCCGTGTCGTTGTTGAGGAAGACCAGCACGTCGCCGAGGGCCGCCGCGGCGCCGACGTTGCAAGCGCGAGCGAACCCCTCGTTGGCGGGATTCAGGATCGGCCTCACCCGCCGGTCGTGCGCCGCCAACGCCCGCAGGTAGCCCGGCGTGCCGTCGCTGGATCCGTTGTCCACCACCACGACTTCGAAGGGCACGTCGGCCCCGTGCTCGAGAAGGCTCTCGAGACAGAGACGAGTCAGGGCCAGGTTGTCCCAGGTGACCACCACCACGCTGGCCGACGGTGTCACCGAGGCACCGTTTCGTGTGGTCGCCGCCGGGTCGCCACGCAACGCGGGCATCGCGCCGACGGCCGGCAGCGGTCGGTCCAGCAGCAACCGCTCGGTGGCGCCGTCCAGCCGCAGCGGTCGCCGGGAGCGTGGCTCGATGGCCAGGTCCAGGGGGACGGGCGGCAGGCCACCGAGCTCGGGGGCCGGCGACGGATGCGAGCGGCCCGGTCCCTCGACCCCCACGTCGGCCAGGAGCCGCGGCAGCACCACACGGTAGTCGAAGCACGCCCGTGCCACCTCGTGGGCGGCCCGGGACGCTGCCGCGTGGTCCGATTCGATGACCTCCAGCGCCGACAGGATGTCGTCCATGTCCTGGAAGCCGAAGAGCCCCTGGCCCGTGGGCAGGACATGGCTGAAGCCGGTCTCCTGGGTGACCACGGGCCTGCCAGCGGCCAGATAGGTGGCGCTGCGGTCGCTGAACCAGCCGCTACGCAGGCGCACGTTCTGGTCCTTGGCCACGGTGAATTCACCCCTGGACCCGCGCAGGTACTCGCGGTAGGGCTCGAGCTCCAGCGAGAATTCCGACGCCTCCCGCACACGCCAGCCGTGGGACTCCAGCAGCGCGCGATCCGCGGGCTTGAAGCTGCTGAGCGCCAGCTCGAACTCGCGCCCGCAGCGCCCGGGAAGATCCAGGAACTTCCTGAACTCCCGGTCCTTGCTCCAGTGGTAGGTCTCGTGTCGGTAGCGGATCTCACGGAACGGCTGGTGCCAATTCGCCACCGTCGTGTAGGCCGATCCCACCTCTGCCGTGGGCTCCCAGAAGTCCAGCACCACCGGCTGGCGGGTCGGACGCAGCTCGAAGCGATCCGAGACGGGGAGCCCGCAGTCGGCTCCCCCGTAGTTCTCGCCGAAGGTGAGCCATGCCCGGTGCGCCTCGAGGAACTCGTGCGTCTCCTGGCGATCCTGCCAGAGCTCGATCTCCAGCTGCACGGGATCGGTGCCGAGGAACACCAGCCGGTCGGTGGCGGCGTGCTCGGGCCGGGGCCGGGTGCCGCCGTGCAGGTTGAGCAGGAGGTCGGCAGTCCGATACGCCTCCAGGAGTCGGTCCAGGCTCATGCCGTAGCACGCGCCGTCGTCGTGCAGCGCGTGGTAGGCCCAGGCATCGCCCAGATCGAATGGTTCCAGGAGGCGGCGCAGGAACGCCGCGGCCCGGCGGGATCCGGGATCTCCGTCGCGGCGTGTGAACATGGAGGGCGTGCGCGCGTGGGCCTCCACGTACAGCACGTCCCAGCCCAGGCGCCGAAAGCCCACCAGGTAGTGCAGCGTCTGCCACAGCACCCCGGGCACGGGCATCTTGGTGATCATCCCCAGAAGAACGATCCGCCGGCCGCCACGGCGGTTCATGCGCCCCCCTGGCCCGAAACGCGCAGCAGCGGCGTGGCCTCCGCCCGCGGGCCATCGTCACCGTTCTCGGCTGGGCCGGCGGTCTGCGCCTCCCACAGCCGCCGGAAGAGCCCGTCGCGGGCCAGCAGCTCCTCGGGCAGACCCTGCTCCACGATGCGACCCTCGTCCACGACCAGGATGCGGTCGGGATTGCGGATAGTGGACAGGCGGTGGGCGATCATGAAGGTGGTGCGGCCCACCATGAGCCGGTCCAACGCGTCGAGGATGACGCCCTCGGTGCGGGAGTCGATGGACGACGTGGGCTCGTCGAGGATCAGGATGGGGGCGTCCTTGAGGAACGCCCGGGCCACCGCGATGCGTTGGCGCTCACCGCCGGACAGCCCTACGCCCTTCTCGCCGATGTCCGTGTCGTAGCCGTCGGGGAGCGCCACGATGAAGTCGTGGGCGTTGGCCGCCCGCGCCGCAGCCTCCACCGCGTCCATATCCGCGTCCAGCCGCCCGTAACGGATGTTCTCGGCGATGGTCCCGGAGAAGAGCAGCGAATCCTGCAGCACGATGCTGATCTGGGCCCTGAGGGACTCCACCTCGAGTTCCCGCAGGTCGACGCCGTCGAGCAGCACGCGCCCGGCCCCCGGGTCGTAGAAGCGCGGCAGGAGGCTCACCAGGGTGCTCTTGCCCGCGCCGGTGGGCCCCACGATACCGACCACCTCGCCGGGCGCCACGTGGAAGGACACTCCCCGCAGCGTGTGATCACGCCCGTCGTACGTGAAGGCGACGTCTTCGAAGGCGATGCCACCTTCCACCCGATCCAGGACGGTGGCCCCGGGGAGCGATCGGATCTGGGGCTCCGTGTCCAGCAGCTCGAAGGCCATCTCCAGGGCGATGAAACGCTCCTGCAGAGAGCCCACCGTGCTGGTGATGGTCTCCAGAGGCTTGTAGATGGAGGCGATGTAGCTGAGGACCACCAGAAGATCACCGCCGGTGAGCCGACCCTGGAGGATCTGGTAGACCCCGACGCCCAGCACCAACGCCGTGCCCGCGGCGGTGGCGGTGTTGACCACGAGAGAGAACGCGGTCTGACGCACGGTCACGCCCACGCGGGCCGTCACTGCACGTTCGCCCTGGTCCCTGAAGCGCCGGTACTCGTGATCCTCCCGCCCAAAGGCGAGGATCACCCGGATCATGGACACGGCCTCGTGGATGATGGAGAGGGACTCCCCCTCCATGTTCCGCACCTCGCGCAGGCGGGGTTGGATCCGCGACACGTAGTTCCCCACGGCCAGGTAGAGGAAGGGCACGACCGTGAGGGATAGGAGCGCCAGCAGGGGGTCGATGGTGTAGGTGATCCAGAACATCCCCACCAACGTCAGCGCGCTCTGGACCATGGGGAGGATCGCCATGACCAGGCCCGCCGCCGAGTTCGCCTGGAAGTTGATGGCGTAGATGAGGGTGCCCGACCGCTTGCGATCGTGGTATGCGAGTGACAGCCGTTGGGCGTGGCGGAACAGGTCGCTACGCAGGTCCAGGACCATGCCCTGCGAAAGGCGGGTCTCCACGTAGCTGTTCACGACCTTGAGCCCGTTTCCCACCAGCGTGAGCCCGAATCCCCCGGCCACAACGGCGATCATGAGAAGCACACGGTCGTCGGCCAGGGGCCCGAGAACCGGCTGGAGGGGGCCCGGGAGAGGATGCGTGCTCAGCACGCTGTCGAAGAGGATCTTCAGCGGCCAGGGCTGCACGAGCGCCATGAGCGAAAGGGCGACCGTGATGGTCACCGTGATGGCGGCAGACACCCAGTAGGGCTTCAGGTAGACCAGTACGCGAGGCAGATAGCGCATGTCAGCCCGCTGCCTGTAGCCAGGTGCGGCGCTGGACGGGAGCCGCGGGCGTCGGCTCCTCTCCCGACGGTCGCGCGTCCGCTTCGGCGGGATCGGCGAGCACGTCGTCCACGGCCCCGTGGACGGCCGCGCTCAGGGCGGCGGCGGCGGTCCCGGTCTCCCAGATCGCGCGCACCGCGCCGACCAGGGCGGTTCCACCGAGCAGGACCGCGACTCCGGTGGCGCCATCGGCCAGCCCCCATAGTCCCAGCCCCCCGCCCAACACGACCAACGCCCAGGTCACGCCCCTGAGACGTGGCTCCAGCGCGAAGCGCAACACCTGTTGGCCCTGCTCGTGCCACTCGGCACAGCTCCGCAAGCGGACGGCGCCCATGGCGCCGCCCTCCACCTCCAGGTCCCAGCGATCCCAACCGTCGTCGCGGCGCACCACGCACCCCCAATCGGTGAGGGTCCGCTCCACCTGAGCCAGAAGACGCGGCAACGCCACCCCGTCGTCACGCCAGAATCTGAGCCGCATGGCACGGGGCCACAGGAAGCGCGTCGTCCGCGCCCGGGCACGCCACGGCACGAGCCCACGCAGCCAACGACCCTTGAGACGGGCCAGGGGCTGCATCAGGTGAAGAAGTGCCGTCAGCCGCCGGTGGCGGATCTCATCCCGGGCGTCGGGGAACGGGCGTTGGAAGCGCGCTCGCGAGGCCCCCACCCAGGCCCGCACAACCGTGGTGCCCGCGCCGACGACGAGGAGGGGTGCCGCTGCCAACAGCGGCGGCCAGGAGAGCCCGATGACCGACAGGACCGCCAGCACCGCGAGAACCAGATACCATTCGGGCATGGCGGCGGCCTGCCACAACAGGCTGGGTCCCGGATCCTCGCGGTGCTGGAAGGGAGCCTGCCCCCAGGTGCCGCCGTAGACCCTCGCTCGCTTGAACGGAAGCACGAGCGGGCCCTGCCCGTACACGCGGCCGCCCCAGGTCACGTGACCGACGACGTTGTATTTCTCGGGCCACTTGGCCTCCAGCAGGGCCTCGGCTGCGCCGTACCCGCACTGCTGCCGCCAGTAACCTCGCACGGTGCCCCTGGGCTGGTGCCACACCACGGCGCCGGGATTGAAGCCGATGCGCCACCCCCGCGCTTCGATGCGCCAGCACAGATCCACGTCGTCGCCCGCGACCCGGAAACGCGGGTCGAAGCCGCCGAGCTCCAGGAGCGCCGAACGCCGAAAGGCCATGTTGCACCCTGGAATGTGCTCCGCCTCGCGATCCGTCCTCAGCACGTGGATGGGGCCGCCCGGGGCGTTGGCCACACACGCGCCCACCATGTCCTGCCCGGGCGGGGGGATGTTGGGTCCGCCCACACCGACCACGTCCGACGACTCGAAGGTGCGCGCCAGGTGGGTCAGCCAGTCGGGATCCGGCCAGGCGTCGGCGTCGATGAACGCCACGATGTCACCGCGGGCCTCCTGGATGCCGGTGTTGCGCGCGCGGCTGAGCCCTCGGTTGCGCGTTCGGATGAGCCGCACGGGGTGGCGGACGGCGATGGACGCCGTGTCGTCGCTGGAACCGTCGTCGACGACGATGACCTCGAAGTCCGGATAGTCCAGGCGCGCGATCCCCCGGAGGCAGGCATCCAGCGTGTCGGCAGCATCGTAGGCGCACACGACCACGGAGATCCGCGGCCAGTCCACACCCTCCAGCGGATCCGGCTCCGCGAACGTGCGACTCACCGCGTGCAGCGCGGGCTTGGGGCTCCGATCCCGTCGCGTCAGGCCGAACTCCCAGTCCTCCACGTCGCGGCCACCGCGGTGCCACTCGTCGGTCCAAGCGAAGGCGAACGAACCGGCACACCCCGCCGTCTCCACGGCTCTCAGGTGACTCGACAGGATGCGAGCCTGCTCGGAGAGCCCGTTGCGCCGGCTGTCCAGGCCGAGCTCCGCCACCAGCAGGGGACGATCCGCCGCCAGGTTCTGAAGGCGGGCCAGATACGCGCTCAGTCGGGGCGTCGATTCCAGATAGACGTTGAAGGACAGGAAATCCAGGAACGGAAGGTCCAGGTATTCCGTGGACGGGTAGTTGGCGTAGGTGACCAGCGCTTCCGGGTCGACCTCCTTCGCCGCTTCGAACAGCATGTGGATGTGACGCTCCACCCTGCGGCGGCCGGACCAGCGCACGATGGGCGCCGGCACCTCGTTCCCCACGGCGTACGCCAGGACCGCCTGATGCCCGCGGCAGCGGAGCACCCCGTCACGGATGCGGGCCTGGATGGTACGCCCCAGTCCCGGCTCGTCCAGGAAGGAGACGTGCTGCTCCCAGGGAATCCCCACCAGGAGCCGGAGCCCTGCCTCGGCCGCTTGGTCCAGGAGCCACTCCGGCGGCACGGTGTAGGTGCGCACCGCGTTGAAGCCCGCGCGGACCATGGCGTCGAAGTCCGAGGCGACCGTCGCCGGCTCAGGGAACGGCTCCCCGAAGCGTCCGGGCCGGAAGGTGCCGTAGGTGACCCCCCGAACGAGGAGCTTCCGCCCTCCGACGTAGATGAACTTGCCGTGGGCCCGTGGGCGGGCGTCGCCCTGCGCCGGGGCCCCCATGACGGCTACCGCCATGTCCGGCTCGCCAACCTGATCGACAACGTCTCCTCCCCTGCTTCGGTCCCACGAGGCACCTCAGCGGGCGCAAGCCATGTGCCACCGCGGCTCGCGACGGCATGACCGGGACGCCACCGCTCTCGGGACACGAGTGACGGCGGTGGACTCCGCTGAGGCTGTCGTTCGGGATCGCTCGGGGGTGGGACCGGCTGGGGAGACATCCTCCCCTACGCTGCCACCGATGGGCCGGCGCCTTGGGCGCCGCTGCCGACCGGGCGAGCCGGTGGCACCGCTCCTGCAGCCGTTCCCTCACGAGCGCCGAGAGACCGGCCTGCGGTGCCGGAGGCACATGGCCTCCGAACCTCAACGCTAGGGTCGCTACGCGCTCCTCGGCAAGAGCCTTCTGGAAACGAGTTCGTGGCGAAGACGAGTCGATGTGCTTCATCGTTTCACAGGACGTGCATCGATTCGAGTCACCCCTTTCAGCCCTCGGGAGCCCTGCACGCATGAAGGTCCTGGTCACCGGCGCCGCCGGCCTCTTGGGCCGCGCGGTGGTGCGTGAAGCCAGCCGCCGCAGACACACGGTGGTGGCCGCCACTCGAGACGTCCTGGACGTGACCGATGGCGAGGCCTGCACCTGGACGATGATAGCGCACCGACCCGACGTGGTGGTGCACTGCGCGGCCTACACGGCCGTGGACCGCGCCGAATCGGAGCCCGACGAGGCGACGGCCGTGAACCGTGACGGCACGCGCAACGTAGTGGACGCCGCCGATGCCGTGGGTGCGCGCGTCGTGTATCCCAGTACCGACTACGTGTTCGATGGCGCTGCCCGGACCCCGTACAGACCCCACGCCCCCACCGCACCGCTGAGCGTGTACGGGGCCTCGAAGCTGGCTGGAGAGGAGGAGGTACGCCGGTCCGCGGACGCAGAACATCATCTGATCGTGCGCACGAGCTGGCTCTACGGTGACGGGGGACCGAACTTCGTCGACACCGTTCGCGGCCTCGCCGCCCGCGGGCGGGAGCTGCGGGTGGTCGCGGATCAACGGGGCCGGCCCACCTGGTCCGCCACCCTGGCCGAAACCGTGCTCGACCTGCTGGACCGCGGGGCGTCGGGGACGCTGCACGCCTGCGATGCGGGCACGGCGAGCTGGTTCGAGCTGGCCGAGGCTGTGACCCGTCTGGCCGGCACGCCCGCGACGCTGGTTCCGGTCTCGGCCGAGGACTACGGCGCCCCCGCTCCACGCCCCTCCTACTCGGTTCTGGACCTGGCCGACACCGAGGCCGTGCTGGGACGGCCTCTTCCCGATTGGACCCGCTCGTTGGAACGCTATCTGGACGAGCCGAACGACCGCACCGACCCGAGAGGTTCCCCATGAAAGGCGTTATCCTGGCCGGAGGCCTGGGCACACGGCTGCACCCCATGACCCGGGTCACCAACAAGCACCTGCTGCCGGTCTACGACCGACCCATGGTCTACTATCCCATCCAGCAGCTGGTGCACGCCGGGGTGGAGCGGATCCTCGTGGTCACGGGCGGAGACGGTGCCGGCGATTTCTTGAGGCTCCTGGGCAACGGCGCCTGCTTCGGTCTCCGCCACATGGACTACACGTACCAGGAAGGGGAAGGCGGCATCGCCGAGGCGCTGGGTCTGGCCGAGCACTTCGCCGACGGCGAGCCCATCGTGGTGATCCTCGGAGACAACGTCTTCCAGGATCCCATCGCGCCGGCGATCCGCGCCTACGAACGCCACAAGGGCGGCGGCATGATCCTGCTGAAGGAGGTGGAGGACCCCGAACGCTTCGGCGTGGCGCGCCTCGACGGCGACCGCATCGTCGAAATCGTCGAGAAGCCGTCGCGTCCGCCCAGCCGACTGGCGGTGACGGGATGCTACATCTACGACTCGCGTGTCTTCGACATCATTCGCACGCTGGCGCCGTCGGAGCGGGGAGAGCTGGAGATCACCGACGTGAACAATCGCTACCTGGGATGGGGCGAACTTCACCATCACGTGCTGGAAGGATGGTGGACCGACGCCGGCACCATCCGCTCGCTGTATCGCGCCACACGACTGGTGGCCGAGGACGAGGGCAATCCGGTGCTCCGCTCGGAGCGCGCGGTGGACGCCTCGGTGGCGGCGGACTGATGGCGGTCTCCGACGGTGTTGTTGGCGGGGTCGAGGGACTCGACGTGAGGGAGGCCGCGCTACCGGGGGTGATGGTGCTCGAGCCCAGGCGATACCGGGACGGGCGCGGGTTCTTCTCCGAGACGTTCTCGGTCTCCCGACTTCGATCGCTCGGCGTGGAGCTGGACTTCATCCAGGACAATCATTCGGTGTCGGCGACTCCGTGGACGCTCAGGGGCTTCCACTTCCAGGCTCCACCCCACGATCAGGCGAAACTGGTCCGGGTGGTCCGTGGCGCGATCCTGGACGTGGTCCTGGATCTGCGCGCCGGCTCGCCCACCTTCGGACGCTGGGCCGCCGTGGAGATCTCCGAGGAACGGTGGAACCAGGTACTGGTGCCCCGTGGGTTCGCCCACGCGTTCTGCACCCTGGAACCCGACACGCACGTTCTCTACAAGGTCACGGCGCCGTACGTGCCCGAGGCCGAGGGCGGAGTGCGCTGGGACGATCCGGACGTCGGCGTGGACTGGCCCCGGCGGCGCGGGCTCGTCATGTCCGATCGAGACCGGGCGCTGCCGCGTCTCCGGGAGTTCGACACACCTTTCGTGTATCCGACGACCGAACAGGAGGGCCCGTGAAGCTCCTCGTCACCGGTGGCGCCGGCTTCATCGGCTCCAACCTCGTCCGCTTCCTCCTGGAGGAAGACGACGCCGTGGAGGTCGTGAACCTCGACCTGCTCACCTACGCCGGGAATCCGGAGAACCTGGGACCGGTCATGGACGACCCCCGGCACCACTTCGTGCGAGGCGACGTCTGCGACCCCGATCTGGTGCGGGACCTGATGCGCGACGTGGACGCCGTGCTCAACCTCGCGGCCGAAAGCCACGTCGACCGCTCGGTGACGTCGGCGGCGCCCTTCGTGCGCACCAACGTGCTGGGCACGCAGACGCTGCTGGCGGCGGCGCTGGAGGCCGGCGTGCCGCGCTTCGTCCAGGTGTCCACCGACGAGGTCTACGGGGAGCTGCCGTGGCACGATCCGGCGGAGCCCGATCCCGGCGCCCCCCGCTTCACCGAGACCACGCCGCTGTCACCGCGCTCGCCCTATTCGGCGACCAAGGCCGCCGCCGATCTGCTGGCGCTGTCGTATCACACCACCCACGGCATGGACGTGGTCGTGACGCGCTGCTCCAACAACTTCGGCCCTTTTCAGTTTCCGGAGAAACTGATCCCCCTGATGATCACGAACGCCATGGAGGGCCGCGCGCTACCGGTGTACGGGGACGGGCTGAACGTCCGCGACTGGATCCACGTGCGCGATCATTGCCGCGGGCTGACGCTGGCGCTCACCCGGGGCGAAGCGGGTGGAATCTACAACTTCGGTGGCGACGCGGAGCGCACGAACCTGCAGGTGGTCCGGGCCATCATGGCCATCGTCGACGCGCCCGAGGAGCTGGTCCGATTCGTGGACGATCGCCCGGGCCACGACCGGCGCTACGCGGTGGACTCCACCCGGGCCCACGAGGAGCTGGGCTGGGAGGCGGGCGTCGATTTCGAGGAGGGACTGCGGGCCACCGTGGACTGGTACCGGGAGCACACCGACTGGTGGCAGCGCGTGAAGACCGGGGAATACCGGAGCTACTACGACGGCATGTACGGAGCCGGCGGCCGCCACGCCGCTGAGCGCGCCTGAGGGGCTCTCTATCCGGATCCCACCCCGGATTCGGTCAGGATCAGCGACGCGGCGTCAGCGTCCAGAAGGGCCCGCGCGCCCAGCGGCAGCGTCCAGTTGTGCTCGACGTGGCCGAAGGGGAGGTCCACCACCGCCGGCACGCCCAGGCGCCTCGCCACCTCGTCGAGCACGCCCCGCACCGGATAGCGCGCGTCGTCGGGCGCGTCGGTGAAGCGCCCCAGCGCCAGGCCGGCGACGCCGGCCAGGACGCCCGCCCGCTCGAGCTGGAGCAGCATGCGATCCACCTTGTAGGCCGGCTCGCCCACGTCTTCCAGCGCCAGGATGGCCCCACGGGCCCCCAGCGACAGGGGCGTCCCGCACATGGCCGCCAGCATGGCCAGATTGCCACCGACCAGGGGCGCCTCCACGCGACCGGGAACCAGCGTGGCCGGCTCCGGGTCCCCGGGACGCCTGGGCAGCGTGCCGGGCGCATCGGTCCGGAAGAGCACACGGCGAAAGGCCGCTTCCGTCTCGGGGGGGAAATCCCGGCCCGGATGCGGACCGTGGAACGAGACCACGCCCAGCCCGGCGTGACGCGCGTGCAGCGACGTGTTGTCGCTGAATCCGATGAAGGGGATGGGGGCACGGCGCTGGCGACTGAGATCCAGGGACTCGACGATGCGCAGCGATCCGTACCCCCCGCGCAGCGCCCACACCGCGTCGATGGCCGGATCGTCGAAGGCGGCCTGGAGGTCGGCGAGACGCTGACCGTCGGTCCCGGCCAGGTAGCCGTGACGGGCGCCTGCCGACGGGAAGACGACGGGCTCAAGTCCCAGCGCCCGGCAGCGCGCCGTGGAGGCTTCGATGCGTTCGGCCTCCACGGGGCCGGCGGGCGCCACGAGCGCCACCCGGGCCCCCGGCCCCAGGGCCCGGGGTCGCATGGCGCCAGAAGGTTTCGTCATGTTGGCATTATCGCCCGCCGCATCCGGCGGCGCGAGTGAGCCCATCCGGAGTCGACACAGGTCGCCCATGTCTCCGAGCCCGCACCTTTCCCTGGCCCGATGCCTGGCCGTTTCGTCCCTCGCCCGCCCCTGCCCCGACGTACCGCGCGGTGGTGGCGAGCACCGACGCATACGCGAGCCGGGTCGGTGTGGACGTGCTGGCGGCCGGTGGCAACGCGGTGGACGCCGCCGTGGCCGTCTCCTTCGCCCTCGCGGTGGTGAACCCCGAAGCGGGCAACGTCGGAGGGAGCGGCTTCCTGGTGGTGCGTACGCCAGGAGGCGAGATCGCGGCGCTGGACTACCGGGGCACGGCACCTGCCGCGGCGACGAAGGACATGTACCTGGACGCCGAAGGAGAGCTCACCGAAGCCGCCCAGGTGGGACCGCTGGCCGCCGCCGTGCCCGGATCGGTGCGAGGGCTCTGGGACGCGCACCGCCGCTTCGGCCGCCGGCCGTGGAGCTCGCTGGTGGAGCCCGCCGTCGGCCTGGCGCGGGGCTTCGAGGTGCGGGACCGCCTCACCCGCTCCTTCCCACCCCATATCGTCGCCGGGCTCGGCCGTTTTCCCGAGAGCCGGCGCATCTTCCTGCCCGGCGGCGTCCCTCCCCGCCGGGGAGACGTCTTCCGTCAGCCGGACCTGGCCCGCACGCTGGAGCGCATCCGCGACCAGGGGCCGGACGGCTTCTACCGGGGCGAGACCGCCGACGCCATCGCCGCCGAGATGGAGCGGGGGGGCGGAATCATCACCCGGGACGACCTGAGGGCATACCGCCCCCGGTGGCGGGAGCCGGTGCGCGTCCGCTACCGCGATCACGTCCTGGCCTCCATGCCCCTGTCCTCGTCCGGGGGCGTGACGTTGGCGCTCATCTGCAACCTCCTGGCCGACAGCGCCCCCGGGGCCCTGCCCTGGCACGGCGTCGGACACGTGCACCTGCTGGCCGAGGTCTGGCGGCGCGCCTTCGCCGATCGCAACCACTACCTCGCCGACTCCGACTTCGCGGACATCCCCCTGGAGACGCTGCTGTCGGTCGACTACGGTCGCTGGCGGGCCCGCGACATCCGCCCCGAGGCCGCCACGCCATCGGCCGAAGTCGCTCCCGGCGTCGCCGCCTTCGAGCGGCACCGGGCGCGGCACACCACCCACGTGTCCGTCGTGGACGCAGAAGGGATGGCCGTCTCGCTCACCACCACGCTGAACACCTGGTACGGCAGCAAGACGGTGGTCCCGGGCACCGGCGTCCTCCTCAACAACGAGATGGACGATTTCACGGCCAGACCCGGCACCCCGAACCACTTCGGGCTCGTCCAGGGTGAGGCCAACGCCATCGAGCCGGGCAAGCGCATGCTGTCGGCCATGACCCCCACCCTGGTCCTGGATCCGGACGGGGAGCTGCGCATGGTAGTGGGCACGCCGGGCGGCTCCACCATCATCACCACCGTCTTCCAGGTGGTCTCCAACGTCGTGGACCACGGCATGACGCTCCGCGACGCGGTATTCGCGCCCAGGGTGCACCATCAGCACCTCCCGGACCTGCTCCACGTCGAGCCCGGGGGCCTCGCTCCCGAGGTGTTGCACGGGCTGCGCGGGCTGGGTCACCGGGTGCTGGAGCGGAGCGAGCACTCCGGCGACGTGCAGGCGATCCTGGTGGAGCCCGGAGGCGGGCTGACCGGGGTGGCGGACCCGCGCCGCGGCGGTGTGGCCCTCGGTCTGTGAGCTACTTCCTGCGGTGGTGCAGCGTCACCGGCTCACTCACCCGCTTGCGCTCCCACCAGTTCTGATAGAGGTCGACGCTGAACATGAGCAGCAGCATGAAGACGACGATCCACTGGGGGATGTAGGGGAAGGCCGAGCCGTTGACCTCGAGCTCGGCCGTGTGCCCTCCCTCCAGGAAGAGCACGAAACCGATGAGCAGGAGCACGAAGAGGCCCAGGATCTCGAACTCGGGGTTGGAGGTGAGAAAGCGGGCCAGCGGCGCCGCGAAGATCATCATGACCACCACCGACACCACCACCGATCCCGCCATGACGAAGAGATGATCCGTCATCCCCACCACCGTCAGGATCGAATCCACCGAGAAGAGCAGGTTCATGCCCACGATGAGCGTCACGACATCGCGGAAGCGCGCCGCGGCCTCGACCTCCGAGTCCACGCCCTTGAGCTTCACGCGCAGATCGTGCACTGCTTTCCACAGGAGGAAGATGCCGCCGCCCCACAGCACCAGCGCCTTGCCGTTCACGTCGCCCGACAGGTCGATGCCCGCGACGTTCAGGTCGAAGTCCACGAGGCTTTGGGTGGCGATGCGGAGGATGAGGCTCACCACCGCCAGGAGCGCGATTCGGAAGAGCATGGCCAGCACCAGACCCCAGCGCACCGCCCTGGTGCGGTCGTGTTGCGGGAGTTTCTGGGCGATGATGGTGATGATGATGAGATTGTCGGCGCCGAGGGCGACCTGGATCAGCGTGACGCCGAAGAGGCTCGCCCAGACGGCGGGGCTCAGGAGGATGTCGAACATGGGCGGCGAGGAGCGGCGATGAGCAGGCGCGGGTGCGAGAGCCCGCGGCGGTTCCGGAAGATGGCGAGGATGCCCCGGTGAGGCACGGGGGCTCAGCGCCCGGGCTCGGTGCCGAGCGCGGCGCGTGTGTCCGAGTCCACCCGTCCATCCACCATGTGGATCACCCGGTCGCAGCGCTCTGCCACGTGCTGCTCGTGGGTGACGATGAGAAACGCCGTGCCGCGACGCTCGTTGAACGAGCGCATGAGCTTCAGAACCCGCTCCCCGGCCTGGGTATCCAGGTTTCCCGTGGGCTCGTCGGCGAGGATCAGCAGCGGCTCCATCACCAGGGCGCGCGCCACCGCAACCCGCTGCTGCTCTCCACCGGACAGGTCCGTGACCCTGTACCCGACACGGTCCGACAGGCCGACCTCGCCGAGAAGCTCCTGGGCCCGGTCGCGCATCCAGGATTCTCGCCGGCCGCGCCGGGCGAGGAGCGGCATCATGACGTTCTCGGTGGCGGTGAACGCCGACAGGAGGTGATGGAACTGGAAGACGAATCCCAGCGACGTGGCCCGCAGCGCGGTGCGCGCCTCGTCGTCGAGGAGACCCACGTCGCGCCCCTGAAAGAGGATGCGGCCGCCGCTGGGACGGTCCAGGAGCCCCACCAGATTGAGGAGTGTGGTCTTCCCGGACCCTGACGGTCCCGTGAGTGCGCAGAATTCCCCCGCTTCGAGCTCCAGATCGATCCCCCGGAGGACCAGGGTGCGGACCCGGTCTCCGTACGTCTTCGTGAGAGCTTCGGTGCGGAGCAGCGCCGGTCCGTCAGCCATTCCGGATCACGCTGGCGGGGTCCATGTGTGCGGCCCGCCGTGCCGGAAGCAGGGCCGCCAGAAGCCCCACGAACAGCGCCACGGCCGAGGAGCGCACGAACAGGACCACGTTCAGATCCACGGGAAACCTCGGCGATCCGTCCGGGTTCGTCGCCAGACTCGCGAAGAAGAGGGCCAGGATGGAGCCGATGGCGATCCCGACCAGGGAGCCGGCAGCCCCCAGAATCGCTCCCTGGAAGAGAAAGATGCGGGTCACCGAGCGGGTACGCGTCCCCGTGGCCTTGAGAATTCCGATCTCCCGGGACTTCTGGACGACCGAAACCGCGAGAACGCTGGCGATGCCCAGCGCCACCGCCAGGATCACGAATACCTGAATCATGATGCTGGACTGGTTCTGTGACCGGAGACCCACCAGCAGGTCACCGTTGCGCGTCATCCAGCTGTCCGCATCCAGACCGGTGCGGTCCCGGATGCGTGCCGCCAGGGCCTCGGCCTGGAAGATCCGGGTGCCCTTCACCTCCAGCGTGGAGACCCCTCCCTCCAGATCGAACATGGTCTGGGCCCCGCGCAGCGAAACGAAGACCCATCGCTCGTTGAGATCCTTGCTGCCCAGGTCGAAGATGCCGGCCACCGTGTAGACACCGCCCCGCTCTCCGGCCGCTTCGAGGCGCACTCGACCACCCACGACCAGTCCCAGCTCCCGCGCCAGCTCCATGCCCACCACGGCCTTGAAGCCGGTGAGGTCGAAGGTGCCCTCGACGACGCGTCCCCGCAGGTCCACGATGGGCTCGTAGCTCTCGATGTCGACGCCCCGCACCGTCACCGAGGTGGAGCCGGGCCCCCGGACCGCCATGGCGGGCCCTGCCACCGTGGGCGCCACCGCGATGACATCGGGCGTGCGGCGCAGGAGACCCGCGACGCGCTGCCACTCCACGATGGAGCGCACGCGCTGAGGTGGCCGTTGAACCACCGTGGACTGCAGCGCCTCATCGGACCGCTCCAGGACCCGTGGCATCTCCTCGGGAGCGCGCACGACCACGTGGGCCTGACTGCCGAGGGTCCGGTCGATCAGGCTCTGCTGAAGACCGTTGATCAGGGCCGACAGGAAGATGATGACGCCGACGCCGACGCCCACCCCGGCCAGGATGAGCCAGGTCTGGAGTCGGCCGTCCCTCAGATAGCGAAGGGCGACGAAGAGCTCGAAGGGCACGTCACTCCTCCTGAGGCCGACGCACCCGGACGCGCTCGCCCAGACCGGGAGAGTCCTCCGGAGGCACCACCAGGTCTCCTCCGTCGAGACCGGACACGATCTCGACCCAGCGCTCCGCTCTGAGCCCGATCGCCACCGGCCGGCGCGCCAGTCTGCCGTCGCGCGCGACCGCCACCCAGGGCGAGTCGGTTCCCAACCCGCGCACGGCGGCCTCGGGGAGGACCGTGGCCCCCGTGCTGCGACCCGCCTCGATGTTCACCGAGACGGTCATCTCCGGACGCAGATAGGCCGGCGGATCGCCGACGGAGAGGCGGACCTCCACGGTGCCCTGGGCCGGATCCACCGATGGTGCGATCAGCGAGACGTGGGCGATGAAGGTCGAGTCGGGGTACGCGTCGGCGGACGCCGTGGCGGTGGCCCCCGCGCGCAACTGGCCCAGATTCTCCTCCGAAGGAAAGACCACGAGCTCGGTGGGACCGTCCAGCGCGAGGTCGAGGAGGGCGGAGCCGGGCTGGACCGCCTGGCCCGGTTCGACGTCGCGGGTCAGGACCACGCCGGCGGCGGGAGCTCCTACGCGGGTCAGCGCCAGACGCGCTCGGGCGGCATCGAGTCCTGCGCGCGCCCGCTCCACCGTCGCGTTGCCTCCGGGCTCGGTACGCGCCTGCGCCGCCTGCAGGCGGCTGCGGGCATCGGCGGCCCTCTGCTCGGCCTGCTCCAGGCGCTGCTGCGTCAGACCGCCGGCGGCCACCACCGCCCGGATTCTCGCCAGATCCCGCTCGGCCTGCCGGACCTCGTTGTCGGCCTGCTCGACGGCGGCACGGGTCTGGGCGATGGCCTCGGCCAGAGCCGCCTCGGCCTGGGCGACACCGGCGCGCGCCTCCCGGTCATCCAGGGTCACCAGGAGCTCGCCCGCCTCCACGCGGTCTCCCTCCCGGACCAGCACGCGCCGCACCGTACCCGCAATGGAGGCGCCCACCCCCGCCCTGGAGGGCGGCCGCACGCGCCCCACCAGAACGAGCGTGCGCACCACGTCGCGCGTCTCCGGAGCGACACCCGTGACCGTGGCCGGAAGCGCGACCCTGAAGGCCAACGCCACCACGACCAGGCCGAGGCCGAGGCCGAGCAGCCATCCCACGGGATGGCGCCTGAATGTCGAGCGACGGCCGGGGGTCTGCTGGCTCGCTTCGGACTCGGCCCTATCCATCCAACGCCTCCAGCAGGCGGTCGTGAATCCCCCCGAAGCCCCCGTTGGACATGATCAGCACCACGTCGCCCTCCCGCGCCGCCGCCGCCACGTCGCTGACGATGCGTCCGACGTCCGGGATGTAGTCGGCCTCGGCCCCGGCGGCGCGTACCTCCGCCACCAGCGCCTCGGGATCCATGCCCGTGTCGTCGTCGTAGCGCTCCGGGTGGAAGAGCCCGGCCAGGATCACGCGGTCGGCGGTGGCCAGCGCGTCGCGAAAGGGGTCCTGGGATTCCCGGCGCTGGGCGGTGTAGCTCCTGGGCTCGAAGATCGCCACCACACGCCGACCCGGATACCGCTTCCGCACGGCGTCGACCGTCTCCCGCACCGCCGTGGGATGGTGGGCGAAATCATCGATGACGGTGACGCCCCGGACCTCTCCCCGGACCTCCATGCGACGTCGCACACTGCGAAAACTCCGGAGCCCCTCACGTAGCGCCTCGGCGGGCGCACCGGCGGCTCGCGCCGCCGCCATGGCTGCCAGAGCGTTGCGCACGTTGAAGGTGCCGCCGAGCGGAGACTCGAAGCGGCCCAGGCGCTCACGGTCGTGCCAGAGGGTGAACGTGGTGCCGGCAGGTCCCTGCTCCACGTCGGCGGCCCACCAACCGGCGCGATCGGCGGAGTCGTCGGCCAGCCCGAAGGGATGCACCGGCGCGAAGGAGAGTGCCCCCAGGTCGCGCGCCGCGTCTCCGTCCGAGCCCAGCACCAGCGTCCCGGACCCCGGCACCAGGTTCACGAAGCGTTCGAAGGCGAACCGGTAGGCGATCTCGTCGCGGAAGATGTCGGCGTGGTCGAATTCCACGTTGGTCACCACCGCCGTGGTGGGCAGGTAGTGCCACATCTTGGGTCCCTTGTCGAAGTACGCCGTGTCGTACTCGTCGGCTTCGATGACGAAGAGCTCCGAGTCCGTGAGGCGGAACGACGCGCCGAAGTTCTCTGCCACGCCCCCGATCAGGAACGACGGCTCGAGCCCCGCACACTCCAGGATCCAGGCGAGCATCGAGGCCGTCGTCGTCTTGCCGTGGGTACCTGCCACGGCAAGCACGTGCCTGCCCCACAGGAGCTCGTCACGGATGGTGGCGGCGGCGGAGACGTAGCGCAGGCGGCGGTCGAGCACGGCTTCGAGCTCCGGGTTTCCCCGGCTGATGGCGTTCCCCACCACAACCCGATCCGGCGCCGGGTCCAGGTTCACCGGATCGAAGGAATGCGCGTAGGCGATCCCGAGCTCGTCCAGCATGGTCGACATGGGCGGATACACACCCTCGTCCGAGCCCGTGACCCGGTGTCCCTTCGCCTTGAGGAGGCCCGCCAGCGAGCCCATGGCCGTGCCGGCGATTCCGATGAGGTGGTAGTGCATGGGTCGAGTATAACGGGCGGCGCCGCGCGAGAAACCCCGACCGTCCGCATCCCGTAGGCTCCTGCGGATGTCACCCACAAAGGAAGCCTCCATGGATCGTCTCAAGAGCCATCTGACCGTCGCCGTCCGCAGGCTCGTTCGGGCTCCCCTCTTCGCCGTCACCGCCGTGGTCACCCTGGCGGTGGGGATCGGTGCCAACACGGCCATCTTCAGCGTCGTAGACGGCGTGCTCTTGAAGCCCCTCCCCTTCCGGGACAGCGACGAGTTGCTGGGCCTGTGGTTCACGGCCCCGGGGCTGAACTTCGACATCGTGCCCCAGTCCCCGGCCACCTACCTGACCTTCCGCGAAGACTCCCAGCGCCTGGACGACGTGGCGCTCTGGTCCAGCCGGACGGCGCAGGTCACGGGCCAGGCGGAGCCCGAGCAGGTGGAGTCGCTCATGGTCACCGACGGCTTCCTTCCCGTCCTCGACGTCGATGCCGCCCTGGGTCGCCGTTTCACCGCCGACGACGACCAGGCGGAGGCACCGCGCACGGTGATGCTGAGTCACGCCTACTGGGAGCGGGCCTTCGGGGCTTCGTCCGACGCCATCGGCCAGACGCTCCAGGTGGACGGGCGCCCGTGGGAGATCATCGGCGTGCTGCCGGAGGGCTTCCACTTCATGGATCGGGATCCGGCCTTCCTCTTCCCGGCGCGCCTCGATCCCGCCGAGGTCTTCATGGGCAATTTCTCCTACCAGGGAATCGCCCGCATGAAGCCCGGGGTGACCCCCGACCAGGTGGCTGCGGAGATGGAACGCCTGATCCCGGTGGCGGCGGAGCGCTATCCCGGACCGGTGTCACTGTCCATGCTCGAGCAGGCGCGCTTCGCACCCATCGTACACCCGCTCAAGGACGACATGGTGGGCGACGTGCGCCCGGTGCTGTGGGTGCTGCTGGGAACGGTGGCCATGGTGCTCCTGATCGCCTGTGCCAACGTGGCCAATCTCTTCCTGGTCCGTGCCGAATCGAACCAACGGGACGTGGCGGTGCGCACCGCGCTGGGCGCCGGCCGGGGTGACATCGCCGGACAGTTCCTCACGGAGAGCGTACTGCTGGGGCTCGTGGGCGGACTCGGGGGGGTGGGCCTGGCCTGGGTCGGACTGGAGTTCCTGCTGTCGCGGGCCCCGGCGGGCCTGCCGCGAATCGATCAGATCACCCTCGGCCCGCTGGTGCTCACCTTCACCCTGGCGATCTCGGTGCTGGCCGGACTGTTGTTCGGGGGATTCGCGCTGCTGCGCTACGGCCGTCCAGACATGGTCACGTCGCTCAAGGAGGGGGGCCGGGGCTCGGCGCAGGGCAAGGAGCGTCACCGGGCCCGCAACACCCTGGTGGTGGCCCAGATGGCGCTGGCCCTGGTGCTCCTCGTGGGCTCGGGGCTCATGATCCGCTCCTTTCAGGCTCTCCGCGGAGTGGATCCGGGCTTCGATTCCGACGACCGCTTCACCTTCCGGGTGAGCGTGCCCCAGGCCGTCATGCCCGACGAGGATGAAACGGTGGCGGCCTACGAGCAGATGCTCCGAAACCTCGAGGCGATCCCGGGGGTCGAGGCTGTGGGCAGCGCCAGCGCCGTCCCCATGGGCGGCTCGGACTCCAACGACGCCGTCTACGTCGAGGACCATCCGACACCCGAGGGAGAGATCCCGCCCATCCGTCGCTTCGACTGGGTGCTCCCGGGATACTTCGCCGCAATGGACATTCCGGTGGTCGCGGGCCGGGACCTGACGTGGGACGACATCCGGGAGGGCCGGCCCAGGGTGGTCGTGTCCGAGAACTTCGCCCGCGAGTACTGGGGCGAGCCCCGGGCCGCCCTCGGAAAGCGGGTGAGCACCATCAACATCAACGACGAAGCTCCGGTCTGGCAGGAGATCGTCGGCGTGGTGGGGAACGTCCACATGGACGGGCTGGACCACGACCCCGAGGCGGTCATGTACTGGCCCATGTACCAGACCGAACTCTACGGCCAGGGCTACGAGCTGCGGCGGAGCATGGTGTTCGTGCTGCACGCGCGTCCCGGGGTCATGGCGACGCTGCTCCCGTCGGCTCGCCAGGCGGTCCGCCAGGTGACCACCAGCGTGCCCCTGGCACAGATCCGTACCCAGGCCGAGCTGGTGCGGCGGTCCATGGCCCGCACCTCCTTCACGCTGGTGATGCTGGGGATCGCCGCCCTGGTGGCGCTCCTCCTGGGCGCGGTGGGCATCTACGGCGTCATCTCCTACGCCGTCAGCCAGCGCACGCGCGAAATCGGCGTGCGCATGGCGTTGGGTGCCGAGCGGGGCGCGGTGGCCAGGATGGTGGTGGGCCAGGGCATGGTCCTGGTGGCCGCGGGCGTGGGCATCGGCCTCATGGCTGCCTTCGGCCTGACGCGCCTCATGGCCTCACTGCTCTACGGTGTGCGGCCCCTCGACTTCCCCACCTACGGGGTGGTCTCGGTGGCCCTCGCCGGCGTGGCCGTGGTGGCGAGCTGGCTCCCGGCTCGACGGGCGGCGCGTGTGGATCCGGCGACGACGCTGAGAGAAGAGTAGGCGCGCTCCCTGGCGATTGTGGCCCAACGGCCACACGTTTGTGGCCGATCGAAACTCGTGCTGGACTCATCACGCCAATGGAGCGAACACCCATGTCGATGTTCCTGAAGGGATGGACGAACGTCACTGCCTCCCGGAGCGCGCTGCTCGCGCTGGTCCTGGTGGCCGCGGCCGCGACCCCGGCAGCGGCCCAGTCGAAGCTGGACTTCGACCTCCGGGCGGGCGGCGCCATCCCCGCCGGCGACCTGAACGAAGTCAGCAAGCCCGGCGCGAGCGTCGGCGTAGGTGGCGCGTACCAGCTCGGCGATCGCTTGGCGTTCCGCGTCGACGGCGACCTGGAGTTGCTCAGCGAGCGCGAGCTCGCCGACGGCGTCATCATGCCGAAGGCGTATCTCTGGCACTATCACGCCGGCCTCGAGCTCGACGTCATGGGCGACGCGGAGTCCATGTGGCGGGTGCGGTTGCGCGGGGGTGCCGGCGGAACCACCTACGACACCAAGCTCTTCCAGAGCCGCAACGACGACTTCCTCGACACCTTCTTCTCGGTGAGCGGGGGTCTGTCGGTCGGGCGCCAGATCAGCGACGGCATGGAGCTGGGCGTGATCGGTCAGGCCTACGTCACCTTCACGGACAAGGACCGGACGGCCGAGTTCGTCCAGGAGTCCAGCCTTCTGAACGAGTTCTCCAAGGCGTCGAGCTTCCCGATCCAGCTCTACCTGCGCTGGACCCGCTAGCGCGTCTCGCGCCGCGTCGACGCCCCGGCCGCCGTCGCTGTCATGCGACCGTCGGCCGGGGCGTTCGCATGTGCTGCAACGGCGTCGGCGCTCCCCCTGTCTCACCAGGCAGTGTCGACGCTCCGAACGACGAGAGGGGTTCATGCTCAGGTTGAAGCTGGCGATCCGCACCCTGGTGAAGACGCCGTTCATCACCGCGGTGGCGGTGCTCTCCCTGGCGTTGGGGATCGGCGCCAACACCGCCATCTATTCGCTCTTCGACCAGATGCTGCTGCGGTCGCTTCCGGTCCGGGAGCCGGACCGGCTGGTGAACCTGTCCGCGCCGGGGCCCAAGCCCGGGTCGCAGTCCTGCACGCAAGCGGGAAGCTGCGAGGACGTCTTCAGCTACCCGATGTTCCGCGACCTGCAGCGGGCCGAAGGACCCTTCAGCGGGGTGGCGGCCCACCGGCGCTTCTCCGCCAACCTGTCGTTCGAGGGGCGCACGCTGAGCGCGACCGGGCTCCTGGTGTCGGGATCCTATTTCCCGGTCCTGGGCGTGCGCCCGGCGCTGGGCCGGCTGTTCGACCGCGGCGACGACCGCAACCCGGGGGAACAGCGCGTCGTGGTCCTCTCGCACGACTACTGGGAAAGCAAGTTGGGGAGCGACCCGGGCGTGCTCGATCGAAGCATGGTGGTGAACGGGATCTCCATGACCGTGGTGGGCGTCGCGGCGCGCGGCTTCACCGGAACCACCCTGGGTCTGGACCCCGACGTCTTCGTGCCCCTGACCATGCGCACCGAGTTGGAACCGCTCTTCGGAGATACGTTCGAGAACCGACGCGCGTACTGGGCCTACGTGTTCGCGCGTCTGAAGCCGGGGATATCGATGCAGCGGGCTTCGGAAGAGGTGAACAACCTCTACCACGGCATCATCGACGAGGTCGAGGTGCCGCTGCAGGAAGGCATGAGCGAGACCACCCTGGCCCGCTTCCGCGACAAGGACATCCTGCTCGAATCGGGATCCCGTGGCCAGAGCTCCCTGGCGGCGGATGCGCGCACGCCTCTCACGCTCCTCCTGGCCATCACGGGCGTGGTCCTGCTCATCGCCTGCGCCAACATCGCGAACCTGCTCCTGGCCCGCGGGGCCGCCCGAACCCAGGAGATGGCGATCCGGAGCTCGCTGGGCGCCGGCCGCGGCCGACTCGTCGGCCAGCTCCTCTCCGAATCGCTGGCCCTGGCGCTCCTGGGGGGCGTCGCGAGCCTGCTGGTGGCCCACTGGACCCTCGCCGCCATCGGGTCCATGATGCCGGCGGAGCAGCTCGGCGGCCTGACGCTCCGCATCCGGCCTTCCCTGCTCTTGTTCACGGGCGCCCTGGTGCTGGGCACGGGGATCCTCTTCGGCCTCTTTCCCACGCTGCACGCGACCCGCGCTGACCTGGTCACGACCCTGAAAGGCAGCTCGGGTCAGCCGTCGGGCGCACGTGCCGCCGCCCGCTTCCGCACGAGCCTCGTGACGGCCCAGATCGCGCTGTCCATGACCCTCCTGGTGGCCGCAGGGCTCTTCATCCGGAGCCTCGTCAACCTCAGCCGGGTGGATCTGGGGCTCGACACGCGCCATACGTTGGTCTTCGGCGTCTCGCCCGTGTTGAACGGCTACGAGGCGGAAGAAAGCATGTCGCTCTTCCAGAGGGCGGAAAGCGAGTTGAGCGCGATCCCCGGCGTCGGCGGCGTGACCGCTGCCACGGTCCCCGTGCTCGGCGGCAGCTCGTGGAGCAACAGCGTCTCGGTGGAGGGATTCGAGGGCGGTCCCGACGTGGACCAGAGCTCGCAGTACAACGAGGTGGGCCCACACTACTTCAGCACCCTGGGCATGCCGTTGCTCGGCGGGCGGGAGTTCGACGAGCGCGACGGCGGCAACGCGCCCCCGGTGGCCATCGTCAACGAGGCATTCGCGCGCAAGTTCGGACTCGACCCGCGGCAAGCGGTGGGAAAACGGATGTCCCGGGATCGCTCGTCCGACCCCGAGCAGTTGGACATCCAGATCGTCGGCGTCGTGCAGGACGCGAAGTACAACGACGTGAAGGAGGCGGATCCCCCCGTCTTCTTCGTCCCCTACCGCCAGGACCCGGGCGTCGGCTTTCTGTATTTCTACCTGCGAACCTCGCTCGACCCGACCCAGGTGATGCGGGCGATTCCCGAGGTGATCGGACGGCTGGACCCGAACCTGCCCGTGGAGGACCTCAAGACGCTGGACGCGCAGGTCCGGGAGAACGTCTACTCGGATCGCATGATCAGCTCGCTGTCCACGGCCTTCGCCGTGCTCGCCACACTGCTGGCGGCCGTGGGTCTCTACGGCGTCCTGGCGTACACCGTGGCCCAGCGCACGCGTGAGATCGGGCTGCGCATGGCACTGGGCGCGGGCTCGGAGCGGGTGCGGGGAATGGTGCTTCGGCAGGTGACGCGCATGCTCGTGGTGGGTGGGGTCCTGGGTCTCGGCGCCGGCCTGGCGCTGGGGAGGGCGGCACGGGCACTCCTCTTCGGCCTGGAGGGCTCGGACCCCTGGGTGATCGTGGCGGTGACCCTCATCCTCACCGTGGTGGCCCTGGGAGCGGGATATCTGCCGGCGCGGCGAGCCTCACGCGTGGATCCCATGCAGGCGCTTCGCTACGAATAGCGGGCACATCGTGACGCCTCGCGGGTTGACCGAGGAGCAGGACCGAGAATCCTCCGAACGCCAACGACACGAGGCACCATGAAGCGCAAAGGCTCAGCGATCTGGGAAGGCACTCTTCGCGAGGGACGTGGGCAGGTTTCGTCGGATAGCGGCGCCCTGTCCGGGGTCCCCTACACCTTCGGCATGCGGTTCGAGAGCGATCGGGGCACGAACCCCGAGGAGCTCATCGCGGCGGCGCACGCCGGGTGTTTCTCCATGGCCCTCTCCGGCGGCCTCCAGAAGGCCGGCTTCGATCCGAAGCGCATCGACACCGAGGCGGTGGTCACCCTCGAGAAGGGCGACGACGGATTCTCCATCACGGCGGTGCACCTCACCACCCGGGCGGAAGTGCCCGGCGCCGATCGTGAGGGCTTCGCCAAGGCCGCCGCTGACGCCAAGAAGGGCTGCCCGGTGAGCAAGGTGCTCAACGCCGACATCACGCTGGAGGCGACGCTCGTGACCTGACCGGGCGCACCGGGTGACGCCGCTCTTGCGCTCTCCGGAATAGGTAGACAGACTAACGTTAGACAGTCTACCTATTCCGAGAGCCGTCCCTCCATGGATCTCCTCCCCGGCACACTCGATCTCCTCGTTCTGCGCATCCTGGATGACGAGGCGCTGCACGGCTACGCCATCGCCCGGCGCATCGAGCAGCTCTCGCGAGACGAGCTCAAGGTGGAGCAGGGATCGCTGTACCCCGCGCTCTACCGCCTCGAGCGCGCGGGGCTGGTGGGCTCTGCCAAGGGGACCTCGGAGACCGGCCGGCGTGTGAAGGTCTACGCCCTCACCGCCGCGGGCCGGGCGAAGCTCGCCGACGAGGTCGCGGGGTGGGACCGGTTCGTGAAGGCGGTGGGCCGGGTGGTACGGGGGTACGCGCCATGAGCCCGTTGCGCAGTCTCGTGTGGTGGCTCCGCAGCCGCCTGGGACGAGGTCGGATCACGCGCGAGGTGGACGAGGACATCCGGACCCACATCGAGCTGGACGCCGAGCGCCTCCGCAAAGAAGGGCTGGCCCCCGAGGAGGCCCTCCGCCGCGCCCGCGAGCGCTTCGGAAATCAGGAAGGCATCCGCCGGGAGATGCTGGCCATCGCCGCGGGAAAGCCGTCGCCCTCGAGCCACTCCCTGGCCGAGTCGGTCACGCTTCATCTGCGTCACGCCTTCCGCTCGCTCCGCGCCACCCCGGGAGCCACCGCGCTCGTCGTGGCGACCCTGTCCATCGCCGTGGCGGTCCACACGCTCACCGTCGCCGTGGCGAACACGGTCTTCCTGGGTGACGGCGGGGTCTCGGACGCGTCGCGGGTGGTCTCGGTCTTCGGATATTACGAGGCGCTTCCCGAGGGGCAGAGGGAGCAGCCCCTCGCCGGCCTGCAGGTCGCGCAGACGCTGAACGCCGACGCGGCGGAAGCCGTGGCGGGCTTCAAGTCGGACTACTTCAACCTGACCGGCCACGGGCGGCCTCGTCGACTGGACGGCTTGCGCACGACGCCCGGCCTGTTCCGGGTGGCGGGGGTTCGTCCGATGCTCGGACCGGGCTTCCGGGACGTGACGACCGGTGAGGAGCGGGTGGCCGTGATCTCGTGGAGCCTCTGGCAGGAGTTGGGGGCGGATCCCGAGCTGCTCGGCACCGCGCTGCAGCTCAACGGGGAGCCGTTCGCCGTGGTGGGCGTGATGCCCGAGGGCTTCGACTTTCCCCGGCGGGAGGACCTGCCCGCAACCGTGCGCCTGCCCCGCCACCCCGACATCTGGGTGCCCTACGTGCTCCCGGAGCGAGGTCCCGGTGACATGGGCGTCGTGGCGAGACTGCGCCCCGGCGCCACGCTGGCTGCGTTCGAGGGCGACATGAAGGCCGCACTCCGGGCCTTCGCGGCATCGTTGGCCGATCGCCTGAACGGACAGGAGCTGCCCTACAACCTGCGGGCGGTGCCGCTGCGAGAGCAGGCCACGGGCCCCATCCGGCCGGCGGTGACTCTCCTCCTGGTGGCGGCGACCCTGGTCCTCCTGGTGGCCATGGGGAACGTGACCGGTGTGGGTGTGGCCCGTGGCGAGGCCCGGGCCGGCGAGCTCGCGGTGCGCATGGCCCTGGGCTCTGGACGCCGGGGGGTCGCGGCGCTCATCGCCGCGGAGAGTCTGCTGCTCGGCTCCGTGACCGCCGTGATCGGCGTGGGCCTCGCGGCGAGTCTGGCGGCCGTGGTGCGTGACGCGGCGCCCGCGAGCATGCCGGGCGTGGATCAGCTCCACATCCCCCTGCCCTTGATGGCGCTGGCGCTGGCCGTCTCGCTGGCGGGAGCGGGGTGCCTGGCGCTGGGGTCGGTGGCTCGCGTGCGCCGCTGGAGGCTCGGTGACGTCCTGCGCGGCAGTCGTGATGCGGGGTCCCGGGGCACCCGCCGCACGGGGCTGGCTCTCATCACCGTGGAGCTCGCTGCCACGTTGGTCCTTCTCTCGGGGTCGGTGGTGATGGTGAGGAGCGTGCTGGGGCTGCTTTCCGTGGATCCCGGCTTCGACCCGGGTCCGGTGCTCACCGCCGAGATCACCCTTCCGGAGGCGAGCTACCCCGACGAGGCGCGAACGCGGGCTGTGCAGCGAGCACAGCCGGCCGAGGGAGCCGACCCACCCGTGCCGCAATTCCAGCGGGCTCTGCTCGAACGCCTCGAGGCGCAGCCCGGAATCATGGCCGCCTCCTTCGTCCATCCCCTCCCCTTCGGCGGCGGCCAGGAGGCCAGCGTGTACTGGGTGGAGGGCCAGGAGCCCTTCGACGACCTGGCCATCGTGGACTACACCGTCGTCAGCGAGGGCTACTTCGAGAGCATGGGCATCCCGCTGCTGCAGGGACGCGAATTCACGCGGGCCGACCGGCACGACACGGAGCCCGTGGTGGTGGTGAGCCAATCCCTCGCCGACCAGTTTCCGGGCGGCAAGGCGGTGGGGGCCCGCATGAAGCTGGGCGGAGCCGCAGAAGCGCCGTATCCCTGGCTACGCGTCGTCGGGGTCGTCCCGGACGTGAAGCGCACCGACCTGGTCGAACCCCGCTCGGCCCGAGATGTACGTGCACGTCGCGCAGGGCGGCTACACCTCGCTGTCCACCTCGCGCCTGGTGGTGCGGGTGGCGGACGGCATGGCGCCGACCGATGCGGTGCCGGCGATCCGCGCCAGCCTGGCCGACATGGACCCGGACGTGCCGCTGGAGAACATCCAGTCGATGAACGATCTGTTGGCCGACGCCACGAGCCGCGTGCGGTTCACGGCGCGGCTGGTGCTGGGATTCGCGGTGCTGTCGCTGCTCATCACCGCACTGGGGCTGTATTCGGCCGTCTCCTACGCCGCCACGTCCCGCCGGCGGGAGCTCGCCGTGAGGGTGGCGCTGGGCGCGTCGTCGGGCGAGGTGCTGGGGACGGTGCTGGGCGAGACGGCGACGGCACTGGTCGGGGGACTGCTCCTGGGGGCCGGCGGCGCCTACCTCACCTCGGGGTTGCTACGCGGGTTGGTATACGGCGTGGCGCCCTTCGAGCCGATATCGCTTCTGGCGGCCGTGGGGATCCTGTGCGCCACGGTGTTGCTGGCGGCGCAGGGCCCGGCCCGTACGACTCTGCGCATGGATCCGGCGAGGGTGCTGGCGCGGGATTGAGTGGCGGCGGCTGGCTTCCGCCGGGTGCGGGGCCCAAGATGGGGGAGAAGCGGAAGCGCCTCCATCTCGTGCCCGGACCCGTCTGAACGATGTCTCGACCGCTCCTTCACTGCCGCCTCACCCTTCGGTCGCTACTCCCGGTGGCCTCGTTGGCCTCGTTGGCCCTCTGCGCCGGGAGTGCGACCGCCCAGCGACCCAATCCCTTCGCCGAGCTGACCTTCCGTTCCATCGGCCCCGCCGTCACCGGAGGCCGCATCCACGACGTTCAGGCGCTGGCCGACGACCCCGGCACGATCTGGGTGGCCAGCGCCACGGGAGGGCTGTGGAAGTCCACGAACCGGGGCACGACCTGGGACCCGGTCTTCGACGGTCAATCCACCGGCACCTTCGGCGTGGTGGCGGTGGCCCCGTCGGACCCCGCCGTGGTGTGGGCCGGCACCGGCGAGCAGAACAACCGCCAGAGCAGCTCCTGGGGGAACGGGGTCTACCGCAGCATCGACGGCGGCGGGACCTGGACGCATCTGGGGCTGGAGAATACCCGGGCCATCGGCCGCATCCTGGTGGACCCCTCGGATCCCGACGTGGCCCTGGTGGGCGCGCTGGGTAACCTGTGGGCACCCTCCGAGGACCGGGGCGTGTACCGCACCACCGACGGCGGGCGCACCTGGCAGAAGGTGCTCTACGTCGACGATGTCACGGGCATCGTGGACATGGCCCGGGACGGCGGCGACGCCAACACCGTGTACGCCGCCGCCTACCAGCGGCTCCGCCAGCCCTGGGGCTTCAACGGCGGAGGGCCCGGCAGCGGCATCTTCCGGAGCACCGACGGCGGCCAGAGCTGGGAGCGCCTCACCGAGGGGCTGCCCGAGGGCGACGAGGGCCGGATCGGCCTGGCGACCTCGGCCCACACCGCGGGGCTGGCCTACGCGGTGATCGAGCACGACGACGCCGGAGGCATCTACCGGACCACCGACGGCGGCGACCACTGGGAGCAGATGAGCGACATGAACTCCCGGCCCGCGTACTACAGCGGGTTGTACGTGGATCCCACCAACGACCGGCGGCTCTACCTGCTGACGCGCTGGTTCTATTCCAGCGAGGACGCCGGCGCCACCTGGCGCACCATGCCCACCGAGCCCACCTACGACGTGGGCCTCAAGGGCGACTACCACGCCATGTGGATCGACCCCAACGACTCCCGCCACTTCTACCTGGCCGGCGACGGCGGGCTCTACCAGACCCACGATCGGGGCGAGACGTACGTGCCCTACGAGAACATCCCCATCGGGCAGTTCTACGGCCTCGGGCTCGACGACCGCTCACCCTACTGGATCTACGGGGGGATGCAGGACAACCACTCGTGGGAGGTGCCCAGCGCCACGCGTCACTACCTGGGCATCGCCCCCGGCGACTGGCGCGAGATCGGCTTCAACGACGGCCTGGAGCACGACGTGGACGTGGACGGTCCGCGCTACGTGTACAGCAACGCCGTGCAGGGCGACCTCACCCTGGTGGACGCCTACAACGGGGACCGCCGGGACATCCATCCCGTGGCGGCACCGGGCGAGCCCGAGCTGCGCTGGGAGTGGATGACGCCGGGGGCGGCGTCGAAGGTGAGGCCCGGCACGTACTACTACGGGGCCCAGCGGCTCATGATCACCCGGGACCACGGCACCACCTGGACGGGCACCGAGGACCTGACCCGGGCCATCGACCGGGACACCCTCACCATCATGGGCGTGCGGGGCTCGGAGCCCATGCTGTCCAAGAATGACGGGCAGAGCGACTTCAGCGCGCTGAGCGCCGTGGCCGAGTCGCCCGTGGACCCGACGGTGCTGTGGGCGGGCAGCGATGACGGCAACCTGCAGGTGAGCCGCGACGGCGGCGACACGTGGACCAACGTGGCCGCCAACCTGCCGGGCATGCCCGACGGGGCCTACGTCAGCCGCATCGGACCGTCGCGGGCCGGGCCGGGCGTGGCGTACGTGGCCGTCGACGACCACCGCCGCGGTGACTTCCGACCCTACGCCTACCGGACCGACGACTTCGGCGCGACCTGGACCTCGCTGGCGGCGGGGCTGCCCGAGGACGGCTCCGTGCGCTTCATCGGCGAGCACCCGGACCGGGCCGGAGCCGTCTTCCTGGGAACCGAGCACGCGCTCTACTTCTCGCCGGACCGGGGCGAGACCTGGTACCCGCTGGGGGCGGATCTGCCGGCCACGCTCTACATGGAGGTCGAGGTTCAGCCGAGGGTCCACGACGCGGTCGTGGCCACCCACGGTCGGGGCATCTACATCCTGGAAGACGCTTCATCGCTGGCCGAGTGGACCCCCGAGGTCGCCGCTGAAGCGGCCCACCTGTTCTCGCTCCGACCCGCGCACATCTGGCAGTACTGGGAGGACTATTCCTACCGGGGACAGGACTTCTGGGCCGGCGAAAATCCCCCGGAAGGCGCGGTGTTGGACTACACCCTGGGCCGGGCCGCTCCGTCGGCGACGCTCACGGTGCGGAACGAAGACGGTGCGGTTGTGCGCACCCTCGAAGGCCCCGGGAGCGCCGGCACGATCCACCGGGTGACGTGGGACCTGCGCCACGAGCCGCCGCCGTCGCAGCCCGACGACCCGAACCGGCCGCAGGCCCGGGCCCTGCCGCGGCCGCCGCGGCCGCTGTCGCCGGTGGGACCCTGGGTCTCGCCGGGAACCTACACGGTCACGCTGGAGGCCGGCGGGGCGACCTCGACGCGAACCGTCGAGGTGAGGGGGGATCCGGGAAAGCCGCGGCTCACCGCCGCGCAGTACCGTGACCGGGAGCGCTTCCTGGTCGAGCTGCTCCATCTCCAGCGGGAGGCGTGGGAGCGCATGAGCCAGCCGGGAGCCTCGGGCGCGCTGCGCCGCGTCTACTTCGGCACGTCGAGCCTGGCGGGAGACTTCAACGGCTCGGGTTCGGTGCAGGGATCGCTGTATCCGCCCACCCCCGAGCAGCGGCGGCGACTGGAGGAGCTCAAGGCGCAGCTCGGCGGGGGGTAGCCTCAGCCGAAGAGCAGGCGCACGGTCCACACGGCGATGATCATGGCGGCCAGGTCCGCCGTGAGCCCGGCGGGTACGGCGTGGCGGGTCTTCTTGATGCTCACCGCCCCGAAGTAGACCGCCAGCACGTAGAAGGTGGTCTCCGTGGACCCGAACATGACGGCCGCCATCTTCACCAGGATGGAATCCTCGCCGTACTGGTGGATCATGTCGGCCACGATGGCCGCCGAGCCCGAGCCCGTCAGGGGCCGGATGATGGCCATGGGGAGCACTTCCGGCGGGAAGCCGATGGCACCCAGCACGGGCCGCAGCAGCTCCGCCAGGAAGTCCATGGCCCCGCTGGCCCTGAACATGCCGATGGCCATGAGGATGGCCACCAGGTACGGGATGATGCGGATGGCGACCTCGAATCCCTCCTTGGCACCTTCGACGAAGGTCTCGTAGACCGGCACCCGCTTGTAGAGCCCGTACAGGGGAAAGAGCACCAGGATCAGCGGGATGACGAAGTAGGACAGGAGGCCGATGGTCTCGCGCACGGTGTCCATGGCGCCTCCTCAGTCCGACGGGCCGGCGGCGGGCGAGGACGGGCCCGGCGGCGGTGTCCGATTGGGGTCGGAGGCGCGGACGCCTGGCAGGCGCCCGAAGAGCTTGGTGGCGACGATGGCGATGACCAACGACAGCCCGGTGGTGATGATGATGGCGAAGATGAGCTGGTTGATCTGGAGCCCCATGAGCGCCAGCAGCAGAACCGGCGGTACGAGTTGCACGCTGGCGGTGTTGACGGCCAGGAGCATGACCATGGAGTTGGTGGCCGTATCCTCGCTGGGATTCAGCGTCTGGAGCTCCTCCATGGCCTTGATGCCAAAGGGCGTGGCGGCGTTGCCGAGGCCGAAGATGTTGGCGGTCAGGTTGAGGGCGATCATGCCCAGCGCCGGGTGGTCCGGGGGGATCTCCGGAAACAGGGGACGCAGCACGGGGCGCACGACCCGCACCAGCGCATAGATGACACCCGCTTCCTCGGCGATCTTGAGAATCCCCAGAAAGAGGGCCAGCACGCCGATGAGGCCCAGGGCGATCTGCGCCGCGGTCTCGGCCGAATCGAGGGCTCCGGCGGCGATGGCATTGAGTTTGACGAAGCGCACGGGCTCGAAGCGCACGGCCGCACCAGCAGCGGCGCCCGGACCGGCAGTGGCCGCAGGCGGCGTGAAATCGGTCAGGGTGCCCTGGAGCTCGTCGTCCCGGGAGCTGGAGACGCCCCGGATCGTGGCGAGTGGCTCCGGCAGATCGGCGCCGGCGTCGAAGCGGAGCTGACGGCCTTCACGGGTCTGCACCAGGTAGCCGTCGTACGTCGTGTCCGCCGGACGCTCGTCGGTTCCGTAGAAGTCCCGGTACGTGCCGGGGGCGATCCGGATGCGAGCGGGAACGCGGCGCGCTCCGGGCTCGTACCCCTGCGGGAAGGTGAGCTCCACGGGCAGGGGCTGGCCGTTGCGGTAGGTGTCGTGGGCCAGGTCACCCACGTCGAACACCATGGCGAAGACCAGGGCCGACACGATGAGCCCCGTCCAGATGTAGTTGAGCATGGGCGGCGCTCCTCGTCAGTCGCGCCAGGTCGTCAGGTCACGGGCGCTCGAGCGGGGCTTGGGATCCGGCGTGTCCACGGGTTCGCCGATCTGGATCAGCGCCACGATGCGCTGGCCGTCGGGAACGCGCACCGCGGCCCTCGCTGCGGGATCATCCATGACCGCCCCGGACTTGATGTGCGTCCCCAGTCCCATGGCCTCGGCCGCCAGCGCCAGATTCTCGAGGCCCATGAAGATGGCCGCGTAGTCCTCTTCGCGGATCTCGGGGTTGTCGTCCAGGGGCATGGCCACAGCGACCAGCGCCGGCAGCGCCTCGTAGTCCCCGGCGACCTTTTCCCGCACGGCGTGCGCCGCGTCGGGGTCCTCGACCTTCTTCGCCTTGCGGGCCCCCAACGCTTCACCCCACGCCCGCCGAGCCCGGGGGCCGAGGACGTAGAAGCGCCACGGCTGGGTCATGCGGTGGTTCGGGGCCAGCGTCACACTCTCGAGGAGCCGCTCGATCTCGTCGCGGGACACGGGACGGTCGGTGAAGTGCTTGATGGAACGTCGATTCTCGATGGCGGCAAAGACGTCCAAGGATGATCCTCCGTGAGGTGGAACGAGCGGAAGGTCATGAAAATGAACGCTTCCCGCGGCTCGCGCACCTCGATAAGCGTGCGGAGCCGGTGGCCGGACCTGTTCGGGGCTCCCGGAGCGGCTCCCCGTGGTTACGGGTGATCGGCCGGGATGATGCTCAACCGACCATCCGGCTCGACATAGGCGGCCATGCAGTCCTGGATCGAGTTGAGGCCCTGCTTGCGTAGCTCCTCCATGATTTCGTCTTCTGTGAGAAGCTCTTTGCGCGCGTTCTCGCGGACGATCTCTCCGTGCTGGATGACGGGCAGCGCTCGTTTGCGGAGGAGGGCCCGTGAAGCCGGAATGCGATACGCGACCTGGTCGATCAACCACTCCCAGAAGAGCAGGGTCCCGCCCGCGATGGCGGCGGTGCCCACGCTGGGATCGTGCCCGGTGAGGCCCAGGCGCACGGAGCTCGCGAGGAGCACCAACAGCAGGAGGTCGGAGATGGCCAGGTGGCCGAGTTGTCGCCTGGAGACCATGCGCAGTGCCAGCAGGAGCAACAAGTAGACCGCCGACACGCGCACGAAGATCTCGAGAAGCGGCGTCTGGGGGATGAAGATGCGGCCCCACTCCACCGGGCCCAGGTGCATGATTCCTCCTAGCTTTTCATCGAGGTCACTTGGCTCAGCGCGTCCTCTGCGGAAAGTCGCCCGACCGCGCCATTCGAATAGCTCGAGAACCGCACCTCTCCAGCCGGATCGAGGATGAACTGGGCGGGCTGTAGATACGATTTCTCGTTCTCGTGAACGAAGAGCCCGAGGCGGTCGTGCATCGCCTCCACGTCGAGCCCGTAGAGGACGGGAAACCCCAGTTTCTGCCCCTCCTTCATCTCGCGTGCGCCGTCTTCGTCCTCCGACGACAATGCCACGATCTGCACGGCCTCCCGGTCGAAATCCTCCAGGCGCTCATTGAAGCCGGCCAACTGCCGGCGACAGTGTGGTCACCAGTGTCCGCGGTAGAAGATGAGCACCGCCCACACTCCCTCTACATCGTCGGGGAGCGTCATGGGCTTCCCGCCCACAGCGGCAGCTCGCACCGTGGGAAATTCGTCTCCTCGGTCGAGCATGGGCATGTCGCGTCCCTCCAACTGGGGTGTGCTTCTGAGTGCCGCGAAATAGAGATGCAACGCCGGTGCCAACGGCGACCCCGCATGACACCATGGCGCTCGGCGGGGGGGCTTCGCCATCTTTTCTGGACATTGGCCATCCGGGCCTCCCTCCCAACGGGCCGAATAGGAGTAGCCATGCCCGATTCCCCGGCCGGTCTCGACCTGCAATCCGGTGACACCCTGGTTCTCGTGGGCACCACCAAGGGTGCCTTCCTGCTCCGCTCCGACGCCGATCGGCGTCGTTGGGACGTCGACGGCCCCCACTTTCCCGGCGAGGAGGTCTATGCGCTGGCCTTCGACCAGCGGGCAGGCCGGAAGACGCTGTGGGCTTCTCCGTCCAACCCCTTCTTCGGAGCCACGCTGCGGCGTTCCGACAATGGTGGCCGCTCGTGGTCCGACAAGGACGAGCGGCCGGTGAAGTTCCCCGAGAGCTCGGGCCTCGCGCTCAAGCGTGTCTGGCAGATCCGGCCGGGACGGGACGACGATCCGGACCGGCTCTATCTCGGTGTCGAACCCACCTGCCTGTTCGAGAGCAAAGACAACGGAGCGACCTGGGCTCCCGTCCAGGGATTCCTGGAGCACGAGCACCGACCCAAGTGGACGCCCGGAAACGGTGGCCTCTGCCTGCACACGATCCTGCCGGACCCAGCCGACCCCGAGCGCATCCTGGTCGCCTTCTCCACCGGGGGCGTGTACCGCACGGACGACGGAGGAGCCACCTGGAGGCCGCGCAACCACGGCGTGCGCGCGGAGTTCCTGCCCGACAAGCATCCGGAGTTCGGGCAATGTGTGCACAAGGTCGCCCACCATCCGTCCCGCCCCGAGCGCCTCTACCTCCAGAACCACTGGGGCCTCTATC
The DNA here is from genome assembly GCA_963809895.1 of uncultured Gemmatimonadales bacterium. Classification (GTDB taxonomy): domain Bacteria; phylum Gemmatimonadota; class Gemmatimonadetes; order Longimicrobiales; family Gaopeijiaceae; genus Gaopeijia. The sequence continues at coordinate 2,554,298 of CAWELD010000003.1, forward strand.
GGAGCGATGACTGGGGCGAGTCCTGGCACGACATCGCCAACGGCGTGCCGTCGGACTTCGGTTTCCCCATGGTGGTGCACCCGCATGACCCGGACACCGCGTACATCGTACCCCTGGAGGCTGACGCCTTCCGCTGCACACCCGAGGCCAAGCTGCGCGTCTACCGTACGCGCGACGCGGGAGCCTCCTGGGAGCCGCTGACCAGGGGACTCCCGCAGGATGGCGCCTACGAGACCGTCCTCAGGGATGGCATGGACGCCGACGATGCGGAAGACGCAGGCATCTACTTCGGCACCCGCAGCGGCAAGGTGTTCGCTTCAGCCGATTCGGGCGACTCCTGGATGCTTGTCCGGGAGGGCCTCCCCCCCGTCGTGTGCGTGAAGGCAGCAACCGTGGTATGAGCGTTCGCCTCGTGCTTCCGTCACAGCTCCAGGAACTCAACCGCGGACGAGGGGCGCTGGAGCTGGGTAGCCCGGTCGCCACGGTGGCCGGCGCTTTCGAGGCTCTGCGCGCCAGCCACCCAGGGCTCTACGACCGAATCGTCACCGAGCGGTTCGAGTTGCGCCCCCACGTCAACGTGTTCGTCGACGGTGAGGATATCCGCTGGTGTGGCGGGCTGGACGCTCCGGTGCGGGAGCACAGCGAGGTGATGATCCTGCCCGCGGTGAGCGGGGGCTGAGCCGAGTCAGGGTCCCAGGGCGTCGAGTGCGGCCTCGGTGGCCTTGAAGAGGACGCGGCGCGGGATGTCACGCTCGCGCGTCCAGCGGGTGGCGGCGGTCCAGCCGTCGGGATCGGCGCCCTGGCGGCGGTTGGCGGCCACGAGGGCGGCGACGGGCTCCGGGCCCAGCTCCGGCGGCTGCCAGCCGCCGTCGTAGTGGATCCCGCCCAGCGGATCCCGGAAGAGGGCCTGTCCCGGGCCGGTCCACTCCATGCTCCAGCCGCCCTCGTGCACGAGTCGGTGATGGAAGTAGCAGAGCAGGAGGCAGTTGCCCAGCGAGGTCTCGCCGCCGTCGGCCCAGTGCACGATGTGATGGGCGTCGGTGTAGCGGAGCCCACAGCCGGGAAAGCGGCACCCGCGGTCGCGGGCCTCCAGCGCCCGGCGCAGCGCCGGGGGGATGGTGCGGGTCTTCCGGCCCACGTTCAGGATCTGTCCGGTTTCGGGCTCGTGGGTCATGTCGACCCGCCCGGCATCGCACGCCAGTCGCCGCGACGTTTCAGCTGAAACGCGGGTGCCGTCGTCCAGCTCGGAGCGGCCGGACTCGTGGGCGTCGGCCCGGAGCGTCTCGGGCTCCACGTGGAGCACCACCTGATAGCGCTCGGCCCGGGCGCCGCTGACCGGCGCGTTCTCGTCGCCGAAGCCGACCCCGAGCGCCCGCTCCGCCAGCAGACCCAGGGCATCGGCCCGCCGCTGGGCCGCGTCCTTCCGGCGCTCGGCGTCGGTGTCGAGCTTCGGCACCCCGTGCTCCCGGACCAGGGCGTCGCTGGCCGCGTCCAGCGCCCGCATGAGCAGCGCGCCCAGCTCCGGCGTCAGCTCACCCCGCACCTGGTAGATGCCGTCCTCGTCGGGGAAGACCGAGACCCTGCGGTTCTCGTACCGCCAGGCCTCGAACGCGGCCTCGTCACGCCCAGAGCCCCGCTTCCAGCCCCGGACCAGCCGCTCCAGCTGCGCCGTGGTGGCCCCGCGGGCCAGCTCCAGTAGATCGGTCTCGTTTTCGGGCGTGGCCACGCGCGTGAGCGCCCGCACCTGGGAGAAGGACAGCTCGCCTCGGCCCATGGCGGCGCGGGTCGCAGGCAGCCCGGCCAGGACCCGGGCTGCGCGCACCTTCTCACGGGCCGTGCTCAGATCGATGCCGATGCGGGCCGCGAGCCAGTGGGCGCAGGAGCGGTGACCGCCCAGCTCCCAGCCGCGACGGCGGTCGAAGTCGGCGATCAGGGCCAGCATGCGCTGGGTGGCGGCGTGGATGTGGGCCGCCAGCGTGGCGATCTCGTCGCCCAGCTCCTCCAGGGCGTCGGCGTCGTCGAACGGATCGACAGGGTCGGGAGGCGCCGCGGGCGCGCCCACGGCGGCATCTTCGGGCCCACCCTCGTAGCCGTCCTCGACGGCCGCCTCGCGCACGCACCACCGCGCCCGCGTATCCCGACTCCACGCACCCCCTGCATCTGCCCACCGCACCATGACCACCGCCACCTGCGCCTCGAGAAGAGCCCCAGAACGAGGCCCACGAACCGAACACAACCCGAAACCACACCCGAAAGCTACCGCGCGAGGTGAGACATCGGCATGGCGCGATGGGACGGATTCAGGGACCGCGAAACGCGACCGGAGCCCCGCCCGCCCATCCAGACATCCCCCCGTCCCATTCATGCGTTTCACCTGAAACGCCCCGGGTGTATGACGCCTCCACCAACTCCGCACCCGGCAGCCCTCGGAGCCGGCCGGCGAATCATCATCGGTGCATCCGCACGCGACCGCGCACGCCCCCGTGCTGACAACCTCGCGCGACCCGCTCGTATGTCGCGACATGGGCTCTTGGCCCCATGATGGCACCGATGCCGGACCCGAACCGAGCAGCGCTTCTCCGGACAGGTGATTTCGGGCTCCGGCGAGCCCCTGGGGACGGTCTTGATGCCGGCCCGCTTCCGCGTCCTGGCCGTTACCGGCGATCGCGTGCTGGGGGCGCACCACGACGACTTCGATGTTCGGCGCGTCATCGTCTTTCCCCGTCACCGCGACACCGACGGCCCGACCCAGCCGCAGGGCATCGCTCGCGTTCCCGCAACGACATCGGTGCTGGCGCGTAAGCTTCTGCGAACAGGGCTGCCAGCCACGCTCCCCTACGACGAGGAAGCTCCATGCGCCGCATCGCCGTCGTCCCGCTCCTGTCGCTGCTGGCCACCGCCTGCGCCGAGCCCGCGCCGGAGCCACGGAGCCAGCCCGCGCTCCACGCCGTCCGCGTCCAGACCTTCGGGGACGCCGAAGGCCCCGGCGTCCTGTCGAACGTCTTCGATGTGGACGTGTCTTCGGACGGCCGCGTCTACGCGTCCGAACCGACCCTCCAGCACGTCATGGTCTTCGCGCCGGACGGCACCTTCGAGCGGGTCCTCGGACGCGCGGGCCAGGGGCCGGGCGAGTTTCAGGCTCCCGGGAACCTGACCTGGACCGGCGACACGTTGGTGGTCTACGACTTCCAGCTCGGCGCCAACCTCTTCGATCCCGGATTGAGCTTCGCGGGGCGGGTCAGTTTCCATGTCCAGACCGACGACAATCCGTGGTTCGGGATCCTGCCCTTCTTTCTCCTGGCGGACGGGAGTGTCATGGGGTTCGCACCGACGCCGACCTCGGCCGTGGCCTCCGGGGAGATACCCACCCAGCGATGGTTCCGCCTCTCCCGGACCGGTGACATCCTCGACACTCTGGCGGTCCTCCCCCTGAAGGGGCAGTTCTCCGAGGTCGACTTCGGCACCCCGACACCCGCCGTGCCTGATCCGCTGCCCTCCAATCCTCTGAGCGCCATCCCTCCGGACGGGTCCTTCATCGTCCTCGTCGAGCGGGCACCGGCCACGGTGGACGGGTCACCCATTTATCGCGTAGACCGCGTCGCGCTCACCGGCGACACGGTGCGGTACGGCGATCAGGACTTCACACCGGCGAGCCTCAGCGAAGCAGAAAGGGACAGCATCGCCGAGTCCAAGGCCTCCTGGTACGCCGACGTCCATCACATCACGCTGGAGCGGGCGACGCAGGCCCTGCGCGACCAGATCGCCTGGCCCGCCTACCGCCCCCCGGTCACCGCGGCGCTCGCAGCCACCGACGGCACCGTCTGGCTGCGCCGCGAGAAGGCGCAGGCGGACTCCATCCGCTGGGACGTGCTGGACGCCGAGCTCGAGCCTCTCGGCACCGTCAAGCTGCCGGCGGCGCTGGACGCCAAGGTCGTGATGCCCGGCTCGGCTACCACCGAGGGCGCCGGCACCGGCTGGCGCCTCTACGGCGTGGTGCTCGACGAATACGACGTGCCGTCCATCGAAGAGTGGCGGGTGACCCCGGGCCGCTGAAGCACCTGCGGCGCCCTATTCCGCCAGCGACACCCCGAAGCGGCGCGAGAAGTCCTCGAGGCACGCCAGCGCCAGGCGATGCTCCAGGTCCCGCTCGACCTGGAATTCGTCCAGGCCTCTCCCGAAGAGCCTGCGGCCCACGCTGTCCGGGCCCAAGCGCTCTTCGAGCCAACCGGCGAGGCACCCCCGGTGCCATTCGACGGTGGGTGTGGGGAATCCCAGCTTCGGCCAGTGACCCCAGTCCCGGGGATAGAAGCGCGCGTGCGCCGCCCGCACCACAGGCTTGCGCACGCCCTCGTCGTCGTACACCCGGTGAGGCGGAAGGCGGAACGCCAGCTCCAGGACCGCCGGATCGACGAAGGGAAACACCGGCCGCAATCCCACGTCGTCCGCCGCCCGCGTAACCTCCTGCGTGTGCATGCGGGCCCAGGTGTACAACGACATGCGCAGCCGACTCTCGTAGACGTCCCCATCGGGGGAGCGGAAGCGCTCCTCCAACTCCGGCGCCGGCTCGCCGTCCCCGAAGACGTGGCGGTAGCGGTGGTAGAGCCCGCGATCCAGCTCCACCCGCCCCATCTGGAAGAGGCCTCGGACGGGGTCCTCCAGCAGCATCGCCCTCAGGTCGCCCAGATGACTCCGGTCCAGGGGAAGCGGTGCGGCCAGGGCACGCCGAACCGCGCCCGGGACCCACCGCTGCCATCGGGCGCGCCCCAGTGCCCTGGCGATCCGCATCCGGCTCCTCCCCCCCAGCAGCATGTCGGCCGCGGCGCCGTGCACGACGACGTCGGCATCGTCGCGGAGACGGTGCAGGGTGGCCACGACGGCGAGGAACCAGTGGTCCTTCGGCGGAGCCTCCAGCAGGCGCGTGACGTCGGAGGCGGCCGCCAGCACCTCGTCGCCCGAGAGCTCCAGGATCCGGTGCTGGATCCCCAGGTGCTCGGCGGCCTGGCGCGCGCGGGGCAGCTCGGGATCGTCCCACAGCTCCGGAGGCCATGTGGGTGTCACCGCCAGGAGATCCGGGCGGATACGCTGGGCCAGCGCCGCGAGAAGCGCCGAGTCCACACCTCCGCTCAGGAGGATCGCCGGCCGGGCAGCGCCCGACAGGGCCACGTCGAGGCTCGCCTCCAGGGCGGCCACGAGCTCGTCGGCCAGGCCCTCCACGGTCTCCTCGGAACCGGGCTCATAGCGCGGATCGTGTACCACGGAGGCGCCCTGGGATCCACCGGAACGCCAGGTCAGCGCGGTCCCCGGCAGGAGCTGTCCGATCCCCTGGACGAGGGTCCTCGCTCCTGCGCACCAACGATAGACCAGCATCTCCCGAAGCGCCGCGTCGTCGAACACCCGCCGGCCGAGCCTCGGCAGGAGCCCGGCGAGCTCGGTGCCCCACGCCGGCTCGCCGGCGTCGCGGGACTCGCCGGTCCAATAGAGAGGCCGCTGGCCCAGGGGACACTGGACCAACGTCACCTCACCCGAACCCGCCCGCGAGACCTCCATGCCCCAGGCGCCGAAGACGTCACCGAGCGCCTCCGTGCCCGACGCTCCCACCTCCTGGAAGAGCGTATCGGGCGCCACCTCGCGCCCCCGCCGCTCGCCACGGCCCACCAACACGAAATCGACCTCTCCGGACCGGCCTCGATGGACCGGTGCGGCGGCGCGGCGCGCCGGAGCCGGCACGAAGCGGCCGACGGAGGTCGTCCTCTGGTCCATGGAGGGTGCACCGCGAACGAGGTTCACTTGGGATGCCCGACCGGGATGGGAGCAAGAAATCGGCCTCCGGCACTCCCGTCGACACGCGGCACTTTCGGCCCCTGGCTCGAAAGGTGCAAGTTTCGTCGCATCTCGCCCGTCTCTCGGGACGGCCAGACCCCGGACGGCGCCGCGATGTGCGCCGCTCGTAGCGTTCTGGCGCGCCCGGCGCCGCACCGTGGGGTGCCACGCCGGCGCGGCACATGTCGCACACGAGCCACAGGGCGCGTACATGGACGACGGTCGGCTGAATCCGACGAAGGTGGCGGCCCCGCGGGTCCCGGCGAGCCTCACCGCGTGGTGCCTCGCTGGCCTCGGGGGAGGCCTCCTGCTCGGCGTCATGGGCAACCTCGGATGGCTGCCCTGGGCCGCGCCGTTGAGCCACGCGGTGGAGCCGCTGGGATCCCTGTGGATCAACGCCATTCGCATGTGCGTGATCCCGTTGGTGATCACCCAGCTGCTGGCGTCCATCGGCACCGCCGACGCCGAGGTGATCGGAGGGCTCGGGGGGCGAGCTCTGGCGCTGTTCGTCACCATGCTCGCCCTCATCGGCACCACCACGGTCCTGGTGACGCCCACGCTCCTCGTGCCCTTCCACTTCCCCGAGGGCACGGTGGCCGTGCTCCAGGCCCGCAGCGGGGTGGCCCAGGCGGCCGCCGAAGCCGCGGCGAGCGCCGGTGCGCCGCTCTCGCTGGGAGACTGGCTGGTGGGCCTCGTCCCCAGAAACCCGTTCGCCGCCGCGGTGAACGGCGACATCCTGCCGGTGGTGGTCTTCACGGTGCTCTTCGCCCTGGCCGTGACCCGGCTGCCCGACGCGCCGCGCCGCCTGCTGGGCGACGTCTTCCGGGCCGCCGCCGCCGCCATGATGCAGCTCATCAGCTGGATCCTGCTGGGGACGCCCGTGGCGATCTTCGCCATCATCCTGGGGCTGGCCGTGGACACGGGCTTCGGCGCGGCCGGCGTGCTCGGCGCCTACATCATCCTCGTATCCGCCCTCTGTCTCCTCATGACCGGCCTCATGTATCCCCTGGTGGCCATCGCGGGCCGCACGCCGGTGCGGACCTTCGCCCGCGGCGTGGCGCCGGGTCAGATGGTGGCGCTCACGACCCAGTCCTCGCTGGCTTCGCTCCCGGCGTTGGTGGAGGGAGGCGAAGACCACCTCCGGCTGCCCCGCAGCAGCACGGGCTTCGTGCTTCCGCTGGCGGCGTCCACGTTCAAGCCCAGCCAGGGGGTGTCCTCGGTCTTCAAGTTCGTCTTCCTGGCCCAGGTGTACGCCGTCCCGCTGACCATGGGGCAGAAGGCGGGCTTCGTGCTTCTCGTGATCCTCCTGAGCTTCGCGGTCCTGGGCGTCCCCAGGGGTGGCGGGGGATTCAAGACGCTACCCGCCTACATCGCCGCGGGGATTCCGGTGGAGGGCGTGGTCATCATCGAAGCCGTCAAGACCATCCCCGACGTCTTCATGACGCTCCTGAACACCACGGCGTACATGGCCGTGGCGACCCTGCTCTCGCGCGGCGCACGGCGCACCGCCAACGCCGCGGGGCTGGCGCCATCCCCTCCACCGCTGGTCAACGAAGGCGGCTGAGGCCGATCCTTCCCTTGCGCGCCCGGCGGGCTCCTGTATACTCGTGATGAGTATACCTTTCAGGAGTACATCAAGCCGCTCATGGACCCTGACACGCTGCTGCCCCTGACGGATCTCGCCTTCTCCATCCTCGTGGCGTTGAAGGACGAGGAGCTGCACGGATACGCCCTCCTCAAGGATCTCCGCGCCCGCACCGGTCGCGAGGCCCTGCGCACCGGCACCGTGTACGCCGCGCTGGCCCGTCTCCAGGACCAGGGTCTGGTGCGGGAGACCACCGGACCCGACGACCCCGACGATCCACGGCGCAAGTACTACCGGCTGACCGCGCTCGGGCTCCAGGTAGCCACCGCCGAGGCCGAGCGGCTGGCGGAGTTGCTGATCCTCGCCCGCAGCAAGGGAATCGTGGCTTCGGGCACGGCGTGAGCACGCGCCTTCACCGCTGGGTCGACGGGGCGCTGGGTCTGGCGCTGCTGGCGTTTCCCTCCAGGATCCGGAGGCGCGACGGAGCGTCGCTACGCCAGGCCGTGAAGGACCAGCTCCACGAGGCCGGCCGCGCCGGCACGGCTGTCTGGCTGAGGGTGCTCGCCGGGGAGTGGCTGGGCCTGCTCCGGGCGGGATTGGGCATGCGGGTGGGCGCGACGGTGGACGTCATGCGGACGAGGTGGACGACGATGGGGTGGACGACGGAGATCCGGATCGCGATTCGCGGGCTCGTCAGGAGTCCGGGATTCACGCTGGTGGCGATGCTGACCCTCGCACTGGGGCTGGGTGCCAACGGCGCCGTCTTCGGGCTCGTCCAACGGGTGCTGCTCCGGGATCCCCCGTACGGCGAGCCGGATCGTCTGATCTTCGTGTGGCGGACCCTCAGCGATCGCGGCGAGCCCATGACGGTCCCCGCCCCGGATGCGGCGGTGGTGGAGCAGCGGGCCGCCTCTCTGACGGCGACGGCCTTCACCACGCGCACCACCGACGCCACCCTGGCCGCGCCCGAAGCCGACGCCTCGCCCGTCCACGCCCTCATGGCGGGGGTGACGCGCGACTTCTTCGGCGTGCTCGGGGTGTCCATGGCACTGGGCCGCTCCGCCCCCGAAGACGAGGTGCCGGGCGACGGCCCGCCGGCGGTGATCCTGTCGGACCGGGTGTGGCGCGCGGTCTTCGGTGCCGATCCCGACCTGGCCGGGCGCACGGTGCTCCTCAACGATCGACCGGTGACGGTGCTGGGCGTGGCGCCGCCGGACTTCCGGCTCGAGCTCCCCCCCGGGTCGGGAATCACGCCCGGCGTGGACGTGTGGGTGCCGATCCGCATCCCCCTGTCCGACTTCGAGCGCCCCGTCGGCCGCTTCGTGGATCAGGACTCGGACAACACCGGCGCCGTCATCGCCCGGCTCGCCCCGGGCGCCACCCTGGCCCGGGCCCAGGCCGACGTGGACCGGATCGCGACGGAGCTGCGCGCCGAAGTCCCGAGCTACGCCGAGGCCGGCTTCGGCCTGGTGGCGAGGCCGCTCCATGCCGACGCCACCGCGCACGTACGGGGCCTCATGCACGCCCTGCTGGCCGGCGCCGTCGGCGTCTTCCTCGTGGCCTGCCTCGGCCTCGCCACGCTGATCCTGGCCCGGGGCCTGAGCCGGGGACCGGAGTTGGCGCTGCGCTCCGCCCTGGGAGCCGGCCGCTGGCGTCTCACCCGCACCCTGGTGACCGAAAACGTGCTGGTGGTCCTGGGGGGCGGCGTGATCGCCCTGCTGGTGGCCGGCTGGAGCGGCGCGGCCCTGACGCGTCTGGTGCCCCCGGGAACCACCGCGTTCGATCTCGACACCACCGCGCCTTCGCTGGCGTTCGTGCTGGGTGGCACCGCCGCGGCAGTCCTCGTCTTCAGCGCGACGGCGGCCCTGCATGCGCGCCTGATCACCGCCGGCGCCGACGTCCGGGGGGCCCTGGCACGCTCGCGGGCCTCGCGAGGGCGGGTCCGCGAAGCGCTGGTCGTCGCCCAGGTGGCGGTGTCCGTGGTACTGGTGCTGGGCGCGGGTCTCCTCTTCCGCACCGCGCGGGCCCTGGGCGAGGTGGATCCCGGCATCGAGGTCGAGGGAGCGCTGGCGCTGGACCTCTCGGTGCGGGTGGCGGGAGCCTATTCCGGTCCTGCCGAGCGCGCCCGACTCATCCGCTCCCTGGAGGACGCGGCGCGGGCGCTCCCCGGCGTGCGCCAGGTCGGGGTCACCGGCGGACTCCCCCTCTCGGGCCGGCGTTGGAGTCAGCCCTGGGGCCGGCCCGGCGAGGCGCCGTCGCAGTGGACCACCCGGCGCGCGGACTTCCGTACCGTCACCTCAGGGTACTTCCGCGCCGTGGGCACCCGCCTCCTCGAGGGCCGCACCTTCACGCCCGAGGAGGACCTGAGCGAACGACAGCGCGTCGTGGTGGTGGACCGCACGCTGGCGCGTCGTCTCGCGCCGGAAGGCTCGGCGGTGGGGCGGGTGATCGGCATCCCCCTCGACGGCGAGGCCGTGGAGGCTCGGGTCGTGGGCGTGGTGGAGACGGTGCGTCAGCACGACCTGGCGGTACCGGGTGGTGAGGCCGTGTACGTACCCTATCGCCAGGAGGCGTCGCGCGACGTCACGCTGGTGGTGCGGGCCGCCGGCGATCCCGCCGAGCTCGCGCCGGCGGTGCGGGCCGCCCTCCTGCGCGTCGAGCCCCGGCTGGCCATCCACGACACCCGCACCCTCTCCCAGTACCTCGACCGACAACTCGCGCCGACCCGCTTCGGCCTGGCCCTCCTGGGCGCCTACGCCGTGCTCGGGCTGTTGGCCGCGACCCTGGGGCTCTACGGGGTCGTCGCCTGGGAGGTCGGGCGCCGTACCCGCGATCTGGGAATCCGTATGGCGGTGGGCGCCACGGCCGGCCGGATCCGGCGTTCGGTGCTGGCCCGGGGACTGCGCCTGACGCTCACCGGCCTCACCGCCGGGGTGGCGCTGGCGGCGCTGGCCGCGGGGCTCCTGCGACGGGTGGTGTTTGGCGTCACCGTGGCCGATCCAGCCGTGTGGACGGGCGTCGTAGGCACCGTCCTGACGGTCACGCTGGCGGCAGCCTGGATCCCGGCGTGGCGGGCCGGCAGGCTCTCCATCGAGCGGGTGCTCCGCCCCGATTGAGTGCGAAACGCCTCTCTTCCTTGCATCCTTAGCGCTCGGTAGCCCTGGGACAGCCACGAGGAGAGGCTCTTGTCAGCGAAGAAGGTCGTTCTCGCATACAGCGGCGGACTCGATACCGCCTGCATTCTGAAAGTCCTGCTGCAGCGCGGATTCGAGGTCGTCGCGTACGTCGCCAACGTCGGTCAGAAGGAGGACTTCGACGACGTGGCGAGACGCGCCCGCGAGACGGGGGCGTCCAAGGTCTTCGTCGAGGACCTGCGGCGGGAGTTCGTCACCGACTTCATCTTCCCGGCCATCGCCGGCAACGCCATCTACGAGAACCGGTACCTGCTGGGCACCTCGTTGGCGCGACCGGTGATCGCGCGCCGGCAGGTCGAGCTCGCCCTGCAGGAAGGCGCGACGGCGCTGGCCCACGGCGCAACGGGCAAGGGCAACGATCAGGTCCGCTTCGAGCTCGCCTACGCGGCGCTGGCGCCCGGACTCGAGGTCATCTCACCCTGGAAGGAGAAGGCGTTCCTGGAGCGCTTCCAGGGCCGGAGCGACCTGCTGGCCTTCGCCCGGGAGCACGACCTGCCGGTGGAAGCCACGGCGGAGAAGCCGTACTCCAGCGACGAGAACCTCATGCACCGGTCGTACGAGGCCGGACTCCTGGAAGACCCGGATCAGACGCCGCCGGAGGACATGTTCCGGCTCACGCGCTCCCTCGCGGACGCGCCCGACGAACCCACGCATCTGTCCATCCACTTCAAGGATGCCGACCCGGTGCGGGTGGAGAACACCGACGACGGAACCGTGCACACCAACCCGCTGGAGCTCTTCCTCTATCTGAACGAGCTTGGCGGCATGCACGGTATCGGTCGCGTTGATATGGTCGAGAACCGGTTCGTAGGCATCAAGTCCCGAGGTGTGTACGAGACCCCTGGCGGTACCATCCTCCACCACGCCCTCCGGGACCTCGAAGGCGTGGCCATGGACCGCGAGGTCCTGCGGCTGAGGGACATGCTGTCACCACGCTTCGCAGAGATCATCTACAACGGCTTCTGGTTCTCGCCGGAGATGGACTTCATCCAGGCCGCCTTCAGCCAATCGGAGCATCTCATCGACGGTCGGGTCCGCCTCGAGCTCTACAAGGGCAACGTGGTCATCCAGGGGCGGGAATCCACCAGCGCCCTCTACGATCGCGAGCTCTCCTCCATGGACGTGGCCGGCGGCTACGACCAGGAGGACGCCCGCGGCTTCATCCGCATCAACGCGTTGCGTCTGCGGGCACACAAGCTGATCCTCCGCAAGGCAGGCGAATGAGAGTCGACCCATGATCCTCCCACTCCTCCTCTCACTCCTCCTGCTGGGAGGCCTTCCCGCCTCCGCCGCGGGCCAGGGCCGCACCCTGCAGCTGGCGAGCTTCCACGCCGACGTCACCGTCGAAGCCAACGGCGACATCGACGTCACCGAGACGCTGCGGCCCCGCTTCACCGGGTCCTGGAACGGCATCTTCAGGAACCTCTCGCTGCAGCACCACACCGCCAGGGGGATGCCCCGTCGGCTCGACGTGGAGATGCTCTCCATCACCGACGGCGAGGGCAACGACCTGCGGGTGGACCGCTCGTCGCCGGACTCGTGGACACGCCGCTTCCAGATCTGGGTGCCCGGGGCCGAGGACGCCACGCGGACGGTGGTCCTCCACTACCGCGTGGACAACGCCATCCGCTTCTTCGAGTCGGAGAGCGACCCCGGCGGCGTCCACGACGAGCTCTACTGGAACGTCACCGGCAACGCCTGGGAGATCCCCATCGACCGGGCCTCGGTCACGGTCACGCTTCCGGAGGGCACGTCGGTCTCGGAGGCCTACGCCTACACGGGCCCCGAGGGTTCGACGGCCCGGGACGCCGACGTCACCACCGACGGGAACCGCGCCGAAGCCGTCACGCGCAACGCCCTGTCGGCCGGCTCGGGGCTCACCTTCTCCGTGTCGTGGCCACCGGGCGCCGTCGCGCGGCCGTCCTCGTTCGCCACCACCGCGGAAGAGATCCACCTGTTCTGGCCCGCGATCCTTCCCATTCTCGCGATCCTGCTCATGGTGCGGCTGTGGATGCGCCGGGGTCGGGATCCCAGGGCACGGGCCATCGTCGTCCAGTACGAGCCGCCGGAGGGCCTGAGCCCTGCGGAGGTGGGTACGTTGGTGGACCACCGGGCGGAGATCCACGACATCACGTCGATGCTGGTCGACCTGGCCGTGCGCGGCTACATCCGCATCGAGGAGGAGGTCGAAAAGCACTTCTTCGGCCTCAAGACCGACCGGGACTACGCCTTCGAACGGGTCAAGCCGCGCTCGGAATGGAGCGAGTTGAAGCTCCACGAGCGGCGGTTTCTGACCGCCCTCTTCGGATCGACCCCCGCGGAGAACAAGGTGCGGGAGATCGGGGTTGGCAAGTTCGTGATGAAGCTCCTGGCGAGCCGCCTGAATCCCGAACAGGCCCTGGAAGACCTGGACGAGCCAAGCGACGGTGAGCAACCGCCGGAGAGGATCGAGCTCTCCGACCTGGCCGAGAAGTTCTACAAGTCGTTGAGCGGCATCCGGGACGCCATCTACGATCGGCTGGTGAGCGCAGGCCACTACCTGGAGCGTCCCGACAAGGTGAAGGGCCGCTACACGGCCCTGGCGATCGTCACGGCCATGGCCGGCGTCGGCGGCTTCGCCCTGCTCCAGAAATCCCCCATCTTCCTGGCCCACCCGGCCTTCCTTCTCGGGGGATTCCTCGGCTCGGCTCTGGCGATCCTGGTGGTCGGAGTCTTCATGCCGGCACGCACGAAGAAGGGCGCTCGCACCCGGGAGGCGGCCCTGGGCTTCAAGGAGTTCCTGAAGAAGGTCGAAGAGCCCCGCTACCGGCGCATGATCAAGTCACCGAAGGACTTCGAGCGCTTCCTGCCCTACGCCATGGCCTTTCAGGTGGAGGAGCGCTGGGCCGAGGCGTTCGAAGACATCTACACGGAGCCCCCCACCTGGTACGTGGGCTCCAATCCGGCCCACGGCTTCCACACCCACGACTTCACGTCTCGCCTGAGCTCCATGTCGCACCAGGCCTCGTCGACCTTCTCGTCGTCCCCGTCGGGCTCCGGGGGCGGGGGCAGCTCCGGCGGGGGCTCGGGAGGCGGGGGCGGCGGGGGCTTCTGACCCGGGGGCCTCACTCCCGCAGCGTGCGGGCCGGATCGACCCGCCCGGCCCGCAGCGCGGGGATCAGCGCGGCCAGCGCCGACACGCCCAGCAGCACGCCCGCGATGAGGCCCATGGCCAGGGGGTCCTGGGGACCCACCCCGAAGAGGAGGGAGCGCAGCACGGGCGTGGCCAACACGGCGGCGCCCACGCCCAGGAGCACCCCCACGGCCGCCATGGCGAGTCCCCAGCGCGTGATGGACGCGACCACCCCGCCCAGGCGAGCGCCCATGGCCATGCGGATGCCGATCTCCCTGGTCCGCTGGCTCACGGTGTACGAGACCACCCCGTAGAGTCCGAAGACAGCCAGGACGAGAGCCGCGATCCCGAACCCGCCCAGCACGCGCGTGGCCAGGAGCTCGGCGGCAAGGCTCTCCCGTCGGTAGCTCTCCATGGTGCGCACGCGATCCAGGGGAACGTCGGGATCCACGTCAGCGACGATACGACGCACCCGAGGCAGCAGTGACGTCACCGCCCCCGGCGCCCGGATCACGAGGCTGAGGCCGAAAACCCGCAGGTGGTGCGGCAGGTAGATCTGTCCCCGCCCCTCGATGCGCACGCCGTAGTGGTGCACGTGCCCCACCACCCCCACGACACGCACGCGCGGTCCGTCTCCGGTGAACCGCACGGTCCGGCCCAGGGCGCTCTCGCCGGGCCACAAGCGCTCGGCCAACGTCTGGTCGATGACGGCCACCGGGTCGTCGGGGCCGTCGTCCCGGTCGAACGCCCTGCCGGTGATCACCGGGATACCCATGCTGGCGAAGTACCCGGGTGTCACGCTGGACTGATCGGTGCGCAGGCCCTCGGAACCCACGGTTTCGAGCCCTTCGCCGGACAGATGCCACTGCCGGTTGTATCCGGTGAGGGGCAACGGATCGCCGGCGCCGGCGGACACCACCCCGGGCAGGTCTCGCACGCCCGCCAGCACCTCGTCGTAGAAGCGCGCCCGATCCTCGACCGTCGGGTATCCGGCACGGGGGAGCGGGACGTACATCGTCAGCACGCCGTCGGTGTCCAGGCCCGTGTCCGCGCCCAGGAGGTTGCCCATGCTCCTCACCATGAGTGCCCCTCCCAGCAGGAGCACGAAGGACAGCGCGACCTCCACTGCCACCAACCCCTGGCGCAGCCTGCCGCGCCGTCCCCCGCCATCCCCCCGACCACCGGAACGAAGCTCCCGGGCGGGGTCACCCGCCGCGAGCCGAAGCGCGGGCACCAGTCCCACGATCAGCGCCACCAGCCCCGACACCGCGACCGTGAACAGCAGCACGGCGCCGTCGACCTCGATCCTCGACACCCGTGGCAGATAGCCCGCTCCCAGCAGCCGGAACGCCCACACCAGGCCGTACGCCAGGCCCACGCCCCCCATCCCCCCGACCAGCGAGAGCACCAGCGCTTCCACCAGGAAGTGCCGCACCACCCGCGCACGACCCGCTCCCAGCGCGGTGCGCACGGCCGCCTCCCGGCCGCGAGCCGCGGCCCGGGCGAGAAGCAGGTTGGCGACGTTGGCGCACGCGATGATCAGGACCAGCGCCACCGCGCCCGCGAGCAGGAGAAGCGTGGGTCGCGCAGCGCCCAGAAACCGCTCGCGCAGCGATCGCACCACGACCCCGGCGTCCTGGTTGGCGTCGGGGTAGTCCCGGGCCAGCTCCGCCGCCACGGCGTCCATATCCGCCTGGGCCGACTCGAGGCTCTCGCCGTCCCTCAGGCGTCCGATCACGCTGATCCCCGGGTGCGAGGAGCGCGAGGCCCGATCGTTCGCCGTCAGCGTGGTCAGCGGCGCGACCACCTGGGCATCGTCCAGGGGGAACTCCTGGCCCGGCGGCAGCACGCCGATCACGGTCCAGGGCTCCGCGTCCAGGGTGATGGTCCGCCCCACCACCGAGGGGTCGCCGCCGAACCGGCGGGTCCAGAGCTCTCCGCTCAGCAGAACGACGTGCTCCTCCCGAGCTTCCTCCTGCGCCGTGAAGAACCGCCCCAGCGCGGGCTCGACACCGAGCACACGGGCCAGGTTCGCCGACACGAGTCGCACGGACAGCTCCTCGGCGTCCCCGTCACCGGTGAGGGTGAACGACCACCCGGTACGGGCACCCAGGTCGCGGAAGACGTGGCTCCGCGCCCGCCAGTCCTGGTAGTTGGGATAGGAGACCGATCTGGTCTCGCCGCCGGCGGCGCTCTCGTACATGTAGACCAGCTCGCCGTCATCGGGATACGGCAGCGCCTCGAGCAGGATGCCGTGCACGACGCTGAACACGCCGGCGTTGGCCCCGATCCCCAGAGCGAGCAGGAGCACCACCACCCCGGCGAACCCGGGCCTGGAGCGGATGCCCCGCAAGGCGAGTCGCACGTCCTGTCCCATGCCACCCTGCCAGCGTCTCTCGTCCCACCACATCCCCGGAAGGTTGCGGGCGAGATCCAGCGTCTCCCGCATCGCCACCCACGCTCGTGCACCCGGCGACGGGGCGTCTCGCAGGACCTGGGCGAACCCCGCGCGCAGCTGGTCCCCCACCTCCTCCCGATAGCGCCGAGGGGCGCAACGCAAGAGCAGGCCGTAGACGCGCTCCGCCCAGCTCACGAGCCACCTCCCGCGGGGGACCGGGCCACGTCCAGCAGGGCCGTCAGCCGCTCGACCTCGGCATCGAGCACGGCGCGTCCCTGGAGCGTCAGCACGTAGGTCCGGCGCCGCTCGTCCTCCTCGGCAGCCGGGTCGGGAGCCCGCTCGATGAGCGCCTCGCCCTCCAGACGCAGCAGCGCCCGGTAGAGGGTGGCGAGGCCCGGCACCGCACCTCCCTCGCCACGGTCGCGCGCCTCCTGCAGCAGGGCGTAGCCGTGCCGGGGACCACGCGAGAGGCCCGCCAGCACCTGGAGCTCCACGGGCCGGAGTGGAAGGAAGTCCTGGGGATCGGGCCTGGGCATGGAATCGCTCCGCTGGAGAGGGCTGTTATCGCTACGCAACTACTCGCGTCACGATAATAGATGACCGCAGCGGCGCGAAGGTTGGAATCGGACCGGAGATCAGTCCGGCTCGCCCCCGATGCTGATCTTGTAGGGGAACCAGGCGGCGATGGGTTTGCCGCCCTGCACGGCGGGCTTGAACACCCACTCGGCAGCGTCGCGAATGAGGCGCTTGTTGAGGTCCCGGTCCTTCGTGGGAGGCTCGAGGCGCGTGGAGTCGGGCACCACCCGGCCGGTGGCGTCCACGAACACCCACACCTGCACGTCGTGGCCCCTCAAGGCCTCGGCGAAGTCCGGGGCGATCATGCCACGCGGCTGGGGAGGAACCATGCGGTAGAGCCCCTGATCCGACGTCCCCCCGTCACCCTGGCCCGTGCCGTTCTCCAGGCCCGGCCCGTCGAACCCCTCGCCGAATCCCTTGAGTCCGGTGTCCTCCAGGCGCACGTCCTCGTCGAACTCGATGGGCTCGATGTTGTCGATGGTGGGCAGGGGAACCGGGGGCGGCACGATGGGGAGCGAGGGCCGCGTGGCTACGTTGATGGCCTGCATGGATCCGGCGGCGGCCCGGTCGTCGCCCGAGCGGGGGCCCGCGGCGGCGAAGGGCGACAGGAGAGGGCCCCGGGTGCGCCATAGAAGCAGCACCGCGAGGTGGATCGCCAGCGCCACCAGGAACGCACTACGCCACACCTTCCGCTCGCGGCGGCGGCGTTCTTCGTTGCTCAGCGGTTCCTGAATCTGCGTATCCATGGTTGCGCCTAGTAGTACTGGCGGGAGCGGCCGATTGTTTCTGCCCCACGGGGGTGAGAGTTTAGGTGCGCCATGTCCGGATCCACCGAGCACCTCGCCCCTCCCGAGCCCTCAGAGCCGCCGGCCCCGCGTCCGTCCGGGCCCCTGCGCCCGTATTACGAGCTCACCAAGCCCGGCATCGCAGGGTTCGTGACGATCACGGCGGGAACGAGCTTCTACGTTGCCGCGGGGGGGCGCCCCGAGCTGGTTCCGGTCCTGCAGACCATGCTCGGCACGGCCCTCGCGACCGGGGGCGCGCTGGCGCTGAACCAGTACGTGGAGCGCGACCTGGACGCGCGCATGAAGCGGACCCGGCGGCGTCCGATCCCGTCGGGCCGCGTGTTGCCGGGGCGTGCGCTGACCTTCGGCAACACCCTCCTGGTGCTGGGCGTGGGATGGCTGCTCGCGACGCTGGGATGGCTGCCCGCCCTCATCACGGCGCTGTCCGCTGCGGCCTACATCCTCCTCTACACCCCCCTGAAGCGACGCTCCTACCTCGCGACGCTGGTGGGCGCCGTGCCCGGAGCGCTTCCGGCCCTGATCGGGTGGAGTGCCGCCACCGGAGGGCTCTCGCTGGGGGGATGGGTGCTGTTCGGGATCTTCTTCCTGTGGCAGCTCCCCCACGTGCTGGCCCTGGCCTGGCTCCTCAAGGACGACTACCGGCGCGTGGGGTTCTTCCTGTCCCCGCCCACCGACCCCGACGGACGCCGCATCGGGCGCCACATGGTGTACCACTCCATCTCGCTCCTCTTCCTGAGCCTGGCCCCCACCCTCCTGGGCATGGCCGGCTGGATCTACGGCGGGGGCGCCGTGGTGCTGGGTGTGGGCATGCTGGGCGCCTGCCTGTACGCCGCCAACGACATGTCCCTGCCCCGGGCCCGCCACGTCTTCCTGGCCTCCATCCTCTACCAGCCCGTCCTCCTGGGCTTCCTCCTTCTCGACACCGTACGCGTCTGACAGCAGGGAGTCTCCCATGTCCCAAGCCGCTGCCCTCGTGCTCGTCCTCGCACTCGCCCTGCCCGGCCTCGCCGCCGCACAAGCCGCGCCGCGGGGCGCGCGCCCGCGGGCGCGCGATCTGGGGATCGAGGTGGGGATCTTCCAGCCCGGACGCTGGAACGCCATCACCGACGTGGAGGGTGTGGAGGTGGGCCAGACGACGGTGCGCGAGGGCGACCGCGTGCGCACCGGAGTGACGGCGATCCTGCCCCATGCGGGCAACGTCTACCAGAGCCGGGTCCCGGCGGCCATCCACGTGGGCAACGGCTTCGGCAAGCTCCTCGGGGTGACCCAGGTGCGCGAGCTGGGCGAGATCGAATCCCCCGTCCTGCTCACCTGCACGCTGTGCGTGTGGAAGGCCGCCGACGCGCTGGTGGGCTGGATGCTGGAGCGGCCGGGGATGGAGAACGTGCGCTCGCTCAACGTGGTCGTGGGTGAAACCAACGACGGTGGGCTGAACGACATCCGGTCCCGCCCCATCACCCCGGAGCACGTGCGCCACGCCGTGGAGTCCGCCACCACCGGACCCGTGGAGGAGGGGTCGGTGGGTGCGGGTACCGGCACGCGGGCCTTCGGCTGGAAGGGGGGCATCGGCACCAGCAGTCGAGTGCTGCCCGAGAGCCTCGGCGGATGGACGGTCGGGGTGCTCGTACAGACCAACTTCGGAGGGATCCTCTCCATGGCCGGCGCTCCCGTGGGCCGCGAGCTGGGTCGCTACTCCTTCCAGGGCGCCGTCGAGGGCGCGGGCGGGGCGCCCGACGACGACGGCGACGTGCTCAGGAGCGCCGAGGACACCGGACAGGGCTCCATCATGATGGTGGTGGCCACCGATGCGCCCCTCTCGGACCGCAACCTGGAGCGCGTGGCCCGCCGCGCCATCATGGGGCTGGCCCGCACCGGGTCCTTCGCCGGCAACGGCTCGGGGGACTACGTGATCGCCTTCTCCACCGCCGAGGGCGTGCGGCGTGCACCCGGCCAGGCGGCCCCGGCGGCCAGCGAGGTGGGCAACGACGACATGTCGGGCATCTTCGAGGCCACGGTAGAAGCCACCGAAGAGGCCATCTACAACTCGCTGCTCAAGGCGACCACGGTGACGGGCATGGGCCACACGGCCGACGCGCTCCCCATCGCCGAGACGGTGGAGGTGCTGCGGCGCTACGGGGTGATCCGCTAGCAGACCTTCAGCCGGCGGGTGGCTCGGGTAGCGGCTCCGTGGGTTCCGTGAGCCCCACGCGCTCGGCCAGCAACAGGGCGTTGCGGGTGGTGGCCAGGCCCGGGCGCAGCCGGTAGTCGAAGTCCAGCCCCCGCTCGCCCCCGGCACGCTCCGCCACCGATTCGCGGAAGTGCACCAGCACGGCGGACGCCTCCACCTCGGGATCCCGGTGCAGTTCGAGGTCGTGGGTCGTGACCGCTCCCACGGCGCGGCGCCGCAGAAGGTGCCGGATCAGGCGGCGACCCGCGATCCGGCGCTCCTCGGAGTTGGTGCCGTGAAGCACCTCGTCGACGAGGTAGAGAAGGGGTGCCTCGTCCGTGGCGTCTCGCGGTGGGGCGGCGTCCAACAGTCCACGAAGCCGTTCCAGTTCCGCCATGAAGAGCGAGACGCCCTCTTCGAGGGAGTCACGCACCTGCATGGAGGTGAAGATCCGGAGCGGCGGCAGCAGCAGCGACTCGGCGCAGACCGGGCCCCCGGCGCGCCCCAGGACCACCGCCGCTCCCATGGAGCGCAGCAGGGTGCTCTTTCCGGACATGTTGGAGCCCGTCACCAGGAGCACCGTCCCGGGCGGCCCCACCTCCACGTCGTTGCGCACGCAGCGCTCGTCGGTGAGGAGAGGATGGCCCAGCGCCACGGCGCGCAGAACCGGGGGCTCGGTGTCGACGCAGGTGGGCCACGCCCAGCCAGGGTGGTCCGCGGCCAGGGTCGCCAGCGCCGACAGCGCCTCCAACTCCCCCAGGGCGTCGAGCCACGCCGGCACATGGGCCCCCTCGGCGGCCCGCCATGCTTCCAGCCGCGCGGCCACGTGCACATCCCACAGCAGCACCGTGGCCACCACCCCGTGCAGCATGCTGGAGAAGCGGGCATCGGCGGCGTCCAGGAGTCCCTCCAGGCGCCGCAGTCGGCTCGACGCGGGTGCGTCACCCCCGCCGTGAAGGGCCGCGACCAGGGCGGCCAGACGCGGCGCGTCCGCCTCCAGGCCCTCCCAGTGAACCAGGATGCGATGGTAGCGACGTAGGCCCGGCACGCCCGACGAGGCGCGTCCGAAGAAGGCGTGGATTCGGGGAGCCGCCCGCCACGCCACAACCGCCTGCGCCACCAGCATGGCCACCCAGTATCCCGGCGGGGCGAGGCCGGCCAGGTTCAGCGCCACGGCGACCGCGGTCGCCAGCGGCATGGCCCAACGCAGGAGCGCCAAGCGGGTGCCCCCCACCACCCGGGGCTCCTCCAGCCAGTCCAGGAACCCGTCCAGCACCCCCGGCGCCACCGGATCGAGCAGGGCGCCTTCCACGGCTACCGACTCCCGCAGGTTGGCCTCTCCGACCAGCTCGCGCGCGGCCTCCTGGCGCGCCTCGACCCCGTCCGCGGGGCCGGGAGCCAGGAGCCACCCGTCCAGCGTCCGATGACCCATGGGGGTGAAGACCGGCCCCAACAGACTCCTGAGCGACGCGGCCCCGAAGACGTCCAGATCTCGGGCGTAGGGGTGGTCCTCGCCCGCCGCCGCCGGCTCGACCACCGGGGTGGGCAGGTCGCGCCAGCGGCGCTCGACCCGGGCCGCACCGTGGAGCGCCAGGTCGCGACCGGTGATCGCCCGCGTCAGCGTGTCGCGCAGGTGCCGGTGGCGGATCACCAGAACGGCGAAAAGGGCCAGGATGGCCAGGCCCGCCCCCCGCCACGCCCCGGCGGGTCCGGGCAGCTCCGCGGCCAGCAGGAGCGGCAGGACACCCCCCAGGAAGGAGGCCAGGCGCAGGACCGACAGGCGCCGGGCCCGCAGCTCCAACGCATGGGCCTCGGCGCCATGGGCCGCGGCGACCGCCCGATAGCGTTCGGCGGGGTCCGGATCCCCTCGCACGGCCATCAGTCCAGCGTCACGGCCCGGGCGGAGTGAACCTCCGGGACCTCCTGCAGGCTCCGGGTCACCTCGGGCGCCACGGGGCCGTCCACCACCACCACCGCCAGCGCCTCGCCGCCCTCGTCGCGACGCGCCTGATGGTATTCCGCGATGTTCAGCCCCAGGTCACCCAGGAGCGTGCCGACTCGGCCGATGACGCCGGGCACGTCACGATTGTGGAGCACGAGAATCGTCCCCGCCGGTGCCACGTTCACGTCGAATCCGTCGAGCTTCACCAGCCGGGGGTGCTGCCCGCCGAGGAGCGCGCCGGCCAGGCCCACCGCTCCGTGCTCGGCCGTCAGCGTCACCTCCACCACCTCGCCGTAGGCGCTCCCGTTGGGCTTGCGGTGGGTGGACACCGTGACCCCGCGAGCCTTCGCCAGCACCTGGGCATTGACGAGGTTGACGTTGGCCCGGCCCACCGCGGGCTCCAGCAGCCCCATGAGCACGTAGCGGGTCAGCATGCGGCTGGCGTCGTCACTCCCGGCATGGGCCACGCCCACGCCCTGGATGCCGCCGGGCGCCAGCGCCGCCCCCAACCGACCCAGGCGCCGGCCCAGGTCGAGAAGCGAGGCCAGGCGCTTCATCTCCTCGCCTCCCACCGACGGCGCGTTGAGCGCGCTGGAGAGATCTCCCTGGGCCAGGGCAGCGCGAACACCTCGGGCGATCTCGCTCGCGACCCGTTCCTGGGCCTCGGCGGTGGACGCGCCCAGGTGCGGAGTCAGCACGAGGTGGGGCGCGTCGCGCAGGGGGCTGTCCTCTGCCAGCGGCTCCTCGTCGTACACGTCCAGCGCGGCGCCCGCCAGGTGTCCGGAGTGGAGCGCCCGGGCCAGCGCCGCCTCGTCCACGACACCCCCGCGCGAGGCGTTGACCAGGTAGCCGCCGGCGCGAAGCGAAGCCAGGCGCCGCGCATCCACCAGCCCCCGGGTGTCGTCGGTCAGGGGGACGTGCAGGCTGACCACGTCGGCCCGGGCGAAGACCTCGTCCAGTCCCACCGGCTCGGCGTCCATCCCCCGTACCCGGTCCTCCGGCAGATAGGGATCGTGGACCAGCACCTGCATCTCGAAGGCCCGCGCGCGCCGGGCCACCTCCCGGCCGATGCGCCCGGCTCCGACCAGGCCCAGCGTCTTGTCACGCAGCTCGGTCCCCTTGAAGCGGCTGCGGGCCCATTCGCCGGCCCGGATGGACCGGTCGGCCTCGGCCACACGGCGCACCGCGGCCAGCAGGAGCGCCAGCGTGAGCTCCGCCGCCGACACGGTATTCCCGGCCGGTGCGTTCAATACGGCCACGCCCCGCTCGGTGGCGGCGTCGACGTCGATGTTGTCCACGCCCACGCCGGCCCGGCCCACCGCGCGCAGCGTCGGCGCCGCCTCCAAGACGGCCCGGTCCACGGTGGTGGCACTCCGGACGATCAGGGCATGCGCCGTGGCCAGGGCTTCAGCGAACGCCGGATCGCCCGAGTCGTCCTGACGGACCACCTCGAAGCGCTCGTCCTCCAACAGGGGAGCCAGTCCCCCTTCCGACACCTTGTCCGTCACCAGCACGCGCCAGGTCACGACGACAGCACCTCGCTCAGAACCGCCAACAGCCCGTCCAGCTCCTGGACGGTGTGATCACCCATGTGCCCGATGCGCACCGTGTCCTCCTTCAGCTTGCCGTAGCCACCGCCGATCACCCAGCCCCGCTCCCGAACGGCGGCCACCACGTCGGGGCCCCTCCGGCCCGCGGCGAGGCGCAGGCAGGTCACCGTGGGCGAGCGCCGGCCCGCCGGTGCGAGGATTTCGATGTCGGCGCGGCCCGACGCGCGCATCTCTTCCACCCAGCTCTCGCAGCGCTCGGCCATGGCCGCGTGCCGCGCCCAGCGGCCTTCCATGGTCTCGTCGGCGATACGCCGCAGTTGGGTCTCCAACGCGTACAGGAGCGTGAGCGCCGGCGTGGTGGGCGTCTGGTTGCGCGCCAGCTCCGCCATGAACTTGACCAGGTCGAAGTAGAGTCCCCGGTCGGGAAGCGTGGCGGCCCGGTCCACCATGGCCTCCGAGGCCACAGCGAAGGCGAGTCCCGGAGGCAGCGCGAGGGCCTTCTGGGATCCTGTCAGCACGAAATCCAGGCGCCAATCGTCGGCGAGCATCGGCGCCCCTCCCACCCCCGTGACCGAGTCCACCAGCAGAAGCGTGTCGGGCCGTTCGGCCACGACCGCCGCCAGCTCCGCCAGCGGATTCAGCACGCCGGTCGAGGTCTCGGAGTGGACCACCGTCACCGCGTCCACGTCGGCCGAAGCCAGGCGTTCCGCCAGCGCCGCCGGGTCGTGCGCCTCGCCCCAGGGCACCTCCAGGCGCTCGACTTCGCGGCCGCAGGCCTCGGCGATGTCGGCGAAGCGTGCGCTGAACGCGCCGTTCACCAGGCTGAGCACCCTGCGCCTCACCCCGTTGCGTACCGCGGCCTCCATGAGTCCGGTGGCCGACGAGGTGGACAGGAGAACCGGACGAGCCGTCCGGAACACGTCACGCATCCCCACCTGCAGGCCAGCAACCAGCTCCTGCACCTCCCGTCCCCGATGCCCCATGAGCGGACGTACCTGGGCCTCGAGCACCTCGGCACACACCTCGGTGGGTCCGGGCAGGAAGAACCTGCCCGGTTCCAGATCACTCATCGCCACGCCTCCTGCCAACGCACGTAGTGCACGGGCACCACCCCCGCCCGCTCCAGGATCTCCACGCCCGCCCGACTCCGGTAGGCTTCGCGGTAGAAGACGTGCGAGACGTTGGCCTGAACCATGAGCTTGGCACACATGGCGCACGGGCTTGCGGTCACGAACGCCACCTTGTCGCGCAGACGTCCCGGGGCCTTCACCAGCGCGTTCTGCTCGGAGTGGATGCAGCCGCAGCGGCCCGGCTCCGGTGAGTCACAGCGGTTCGGAAACCCGCGGGCGTTCCCGTTGTAGCCGATGGCCACCACGTTCTCGAGGTGGGCGTCGGTGAGCACCGTCCCCACCTGCAGGCGAGCGCACGTGCTCCGCTTGGCCAGCTCCTCGGCCATGCGCATGTACACCTCGAAGAGAGGTGGTCGGGTCACCTGCACCGCAGGGTCGGCGCCCTCGGGCACCTCGAGCAGGTTCAGGGGATGCGTGTTTTCGGGAACGAGGTCGCGGTGGACGAGCGGCACGGGAACGGCATGATGGGAGTCGGCAAAGCCGGGACCCGCCTAAGGTGGAGCACCGGAGGCGTGGCGTCCACACCGCGACCCGACCCGCGCCGAGGTCGGGCGCAGATCCGCGACCGATGCATTATCTTCGTGCAGAGCGTACGCGCCCCGTTTCAACGAGAGACATGGCACGCCTGTGCATGATCCCCCTCGATTCCCCGTGGCCGACCGGTCGTGACCATGGCTGACGACTCGACGATCCGTGCCGGCGAGTCCGCACCGTCGGCGGCCGAGGCGCTCGCGCGCGCCGGATGGCCCCTGGTGGCGGACCGGCTCCTGGCCGGGATCGTGCACGACCTCAACGGTAGGGTCACCTCGCTGGGTGGCATGATCCAGCTCCTCACGCTGGGCGACGAGGTGGGGGGCGTGGTGCCCTTCCTGGAAGAGGAGATCTCCCGTCTCGAAGCCTCCGTGAAGCTGGTGTCGCTGCTGGTCGGCGACCCCGACCCCGAGCCGGAGCCCCTCGACGTAGCCGAGCTTCTGCCGGCGTTCCTGGAGCTGCACCGGCGCCACCGCGGCATGGAAATGTTGGACGTGCGCCTCGAGCTGGTCACCTCGCCCCGCGTGGTGGCCGTGTGGAGCCTGCTGGGCCGGGTCCTGCTCATGGCACTGGCCGCGGGGGGCGCACAAGCTCTCGCGCGGGGACGGCGCCTCGGCATCCGGGCCGACAGCCACCCCGACGGCGGCCTGCTCCTTGACCTGCTGGCGCCTGGCGAGGTGGAGGGCGCCGCCGCGGCCGCCGCGCCCTACGCGGCGCCGGACCTGGACCGCCTGAGGGAGGTGGCGGCCCTGCTTCCTGCCCACTTGGAGGTCCACGGGGAACCCAGCGCGTTCAGACTCCAGATCCACTTTCCACGCATGCACGCGCTCCGCGACTGACGGACCTTGCCCGCCGGCGACGAGCCCGGCAACGTACGGTCAGGAGCAACACTCAAGTCCCGCGCGCTACGGGGGTCCCTTCATGGCCACGATCCTCTTCGTGGACGACGACGAAATGGAGCGGTACTTCGCTCGCGAGATCCTCGAGCCTCGCGGCCATCGCGTCCTCTATGCCGGCGACGGCGAGACGGCCCTGCGCGTCTTCGACCACGACGATGTCGACGTGGTGGTGACCGACCTCGCCATGCCCCGCCTCAACGGGCTGCGACTCATTCAGCAGCTCCGGGAGAAGGACCCGCACGTGAAGGTCATCGCCGCGTCCGGGATCAACGCCGACCAGTTGGACCTGGCGCAGGACTACGGGGCTCTGGCGATCCTCCAGAAGCCCTGGGATCCACGACAGTTCCTGGATACCCTGTCGAGCATCCTCGAGGCCAAGAGCGAGAAGGACGCCGAGTTCGAGGCCGTGTGGCCCACCATGTACTCGGAAGGCGAGTTCGACGAGCACGGCCGCCTCATCACCCCGGCCCGGCAGGCCGAGGAAGCCGAACGAGCACAGGCCGCCAGCGGGGACGACGCCGGCGGCGAGGACGCCGAGCGACCTCCTGAACCTGGACAGCGTGGAGCTGGAGGTGGAGGAGCCCGAGGTTCCCGGCCACACTCCCCGGCCGGGCCACAAGATCTTCGACAGCGACACCCTCGAGCTCGAAATCGAGCCCGACGACGAAGGCTGACGGAGGGGGAAGCCCGAGCCCGGGTCTCCTCAGCCCTGAGCCTGGCGCCGCTCCGCCTTGCGCCGCTGGTTGGCATCCAGGATGCGCTTGCGAAGCCGGATCCCGTCGGGCGTGATCTCGATCAGCTCGTCGTCTTCGATGAACTCCAGCGCCAGCTCCAGGGTGAGCCTCCGCGGCGGCTCCAGCTTGATGTTCTCGTCGGACGCCGTGGTGCGCATGTTCGTGAGCTTCTTCTCCTTGGTCACGTTCACGTCCATGTCGTCCTGACGGACGTTCTCGCCCACGATCATGCCGGCGTAGACCGGATCGCCCGGACTCACGAACAGCGTCGAGCGCTCCTGGAGGTTGAAGAGGGCGTACCCCACCGCCTGCCCGGGCCGGTCGGCCACCAGCACGCCCCGTGAGCGACCGCGCAGGTTGCCGGCCCACGGACCCCACTCGGCAAAGGTGTGGTGGAGGATCCCCTCGCCCCGCGTGTCGGTCATGAACTCGGACCGGTATCCGAACAGACCCCGGGCCGGAACCTTGAACCGAAGCCTCGTGGCCCCGGAATCCATGGGCTTCATCTCCACCATCTCGGCCCTGCGGGGCCCCATCTTCTCGATGACGGTCCCCACCATGTCCGAGGGCACCTCGATCACGGCTTCCTCGTAGGGCTCCACGACCTGGCCGTCGGATCCGGTGCGGGTGATGACGCGCGGCCTCGATACCTGGAACTCGTAGCCCTCGCGGCGCATGGTCTCCATGAGGATGGTCAGGTGCAGCTCGCCGCGGCCGTGAACGGTGAAGGTGTCCGGCTGCTCGGTGTCCTCCACCCGCAGCGCCACGTTGCGCTCGAGCTCCTTCGTGAGCCGCTCCCGCACCTGCCGCGTGGTCACGTACTTCCCCGCCTGTCCGGCGAAGGGGGAGTTGTTGACGGTGAAGTCCACCGAAAGGGTGGGCTCCTCCACCGCGATGCCGCGCAGCCGCTCGCGATGCTCCGGGTCCGTCACCGTCTTGCCGATCTCCACGCCCTCGAGACCCGCCAGCGCGACGATGTCGCCCGCCGACGCTTCGTCCACGTCGATGCGGTCCAGGCCCTGGAAGGTGTAGAGCTTCATGACGCGGGCGTCCTCGGCCACGGCGTCCTCGTCGAGCAGGCCCGCCTCGCCCAGCGGCAGGAGCGAGACCTGCTCGCCGACGCGCACCCGCCCGCGCTCGATGCGGCCGATGGCGATGCGGCCCACGTAGGAGGAGTAGTCCAGCGTCGACACCAACATCTGGAAGGGACCGTCGGGATCCACCGACGGCTCCGGGAAATACGAGACGATGGTCTCGAACAGCGGCGTCAGGTCGCCCCCGCGCGCATCGTGATCGCTCGACGCCCATCCCTCGCGGCCCGACGCGTACAGGAAGGGTGCGTCGAGCTGCTGCGTCCGTGGCCTCCAGATCGAAGAAGAGCTCCAGCACCTCGTCGTGCACCTGATCGACCCGGGCGTCGGCCCGGTCCACCTTGTTGATGACCACCAACGGCAGGAGGCCCAGCTCCAGCGCCTTGCGGGTGACGAAGCGGGTCTGCGGCATGGGACCTTCGGCGGCATCCACCAGCAGGACCACCCCGTCCACCATGCGCAGAATGCGCTCCACCTCGCCGCCGAAGTCGGCGTGGCCGGGCGTGTCCACGATGTTGATCTTGGTGTCACCCCAGGTCACCGCGGTGTTCTTGGCCAGGATCGTGATCCCCCGTTCCTTCTCCAGGGGATTGGAGTCCATGATCCGCTCCTCCACGGCCTGGTTCTCACGAAAGACGCCGGCCTGGCGGAACATCTGGTCCACCAGGGTGGTCTTGCCGTGATCGACGTGGGCGATGATGGCGATATTGCGAATGGACATGATGTCCCTGTTACGTCAGCCATGTGCGCGCGGGTCCACGGAACGTCCGGAAGGGCCGCCGATATTTCCCGCAGTCAGTACAGCCTTTTAACGTAACCAGAGACGGCCCCGAGATGTGAGGCCTCGGGGCCTGCTAGTCGCCCAGGACGTACCCGAAGATGAGCGGCGCCACGATCATGGCGTCGGAGTTGATGAAGAAGCGCGGCGTGCCGTCGTCGAGCTTGCCCCAGGTGATCTTCTCGTTCGGCGGGGCGCCGGAGTAGCCACCGTACGAGGTGACGGCGTCGGTGATCTGCGCGAAGTAGCCCCAGAAGGGCACGTCTTCCTGCATGTCCTGGATGATGGAGGGCACCGCGCAGATGGCGAAGTCGCCGGCGATGCCACCGCCCACCTGGAAGAATCCCACGGAGGGCACGCGACCGGCGCCGTGGTTGGCCTTGTACCAGCCGATCAGGTCGGCGAACTGCTCGGTGCCGGATTTCACGCACTGATGGTGCGGGACCTTACCGGTGACCACGTTGGCGGCGAACATGTTGCCCGTGGTGGAGTCCTCCCAGCCCGGCGAGTAGACGGGGATCCCCTTGTCGGCCGCCGCCACCATCCAGGAGTGGGCCACGGGCACCTGGTAGTGCTCCTCCAACTCTCCACTGCGCAGCACGTCGAAGAGATACTGGTAGGGGAACTTGCGCTCCCCACGCTCGCACGCGCCCTTCCACCGCTCCAGCAGCCGCGATTCCAGATGACGCATGACGTCTTCGGGAATACAGGTGTCGGTCACCCGGTTCATGCCCCGGTCGTAGAGGGCCACCTCGTCGGCCGCGGACAGGGCCCGCCAATCCTGGATGATCTCGTACTCGTCGTGGGCCAGGAGGTTGAAGACGTCCTCCTCGAGGTTCGCTCCGGTGCACGAGATGGCGTGCACCTTACCCTCTCGGATCATGCGCGCGAGAATGATGCCCAGCTCTCCCGTGGACATGGCACCGGCCAGCGACACCAGCATCTTGCCGCCCGCGTCCAGGTGCTCTTCCCAGGCCCGGGCCGCCGCCACCGTCTCCCGGGCGTTGAAGTGCAGATAGTGCTTGTCCAAGAAGTCGCGAACAGCGCCCATTCCAGTCGTCTCCGTCGGTCGGCGGTGAGTATGCTCGGCCATGCCGCGTTAACGGTAGAGGATCGGCGGCCGGTCGAAAAGCGCAGCCGCGTCGCTCACCGTCTGGTCAGCACGCGCCCCGCCAGAGTGTTCGTGAAGTGGCCCCCCGAGATCGCGGCCTGGCCGTTCACCAACACATGCACCATGCCTTCCGCCAGTTGGTGGGGATCCGTGAAGGTGGCGTCGGTGTGCACGCGCTCCAGGTCGAAGACCACCAGATCCGCGGCGGCACCCGGACGGATCTCGCCCCGGTCCGGCATGCGGTAGACGCGGGCCGGGAGCGACGTCATGGACCGTATCGCTTCCTCCAGCGTGACAACGCCCTGGTCCACCACGTAGGTCTCGAGCTTGCGGGTGAAGGTGGCATAGGAGCGGGGGTGGGGCACCCCCTCGCCCCACGGCACCAGGTCCCCGTCCGACGCGGTCATGGTGAAGGGCTGGACCATGATGGTCCTGAGGTCGTCGGCGTTCATGTTGAACGACACGATGCTGGGGCTGCCCTGCTCGAAGAGGTCGAGCGCCGTGTCGCTGGGATCCCGAGCGCGCTCACGCGCGAGATCGTCCAGGGTGCGCCCCTCGATGGAGGGATCCTCGCGGAAGCGACGGAACTGGATTCGGTCGGCCCCTCCCCGCCGAGCCAGGTTCTCCACAATGGCGGCTCGAATGCGTGTCCGGTCCGCGGGTCGGCCGAGCCGCGCCAGCAACGAATCCCGTCCGCCAGCCTCCGCCCAGCGCGGAAGGAGAGCCGCCGTGAGTCCGGTGGCCGAAGCCAGATAGGGATACTGGTCGGCATAGACCTCGATGCCCTCCTCCCGTGCCTGCCGCAGGCGGTGCACCAAGGCGAGCGAGTAGCCCCACACGGGCGGCCCCAACGCCTTGGCGTGCGTCCACACTGCGGGAATCCCAGCCTCCCGGGCCACGGTGACGACCTCTTCCACGGCTGCCACCACACCGATCGTGTAGTCGGACTCGTCGCGGACGTGGCTCTGGTAGGCGCCTCCGTACTCTGCCACCACCCTCGCCAGCTCTACCAGCTCGCGGGTGTCGCTGTAGCTCCCGGGCGCGTAGAACGGTCCGCTCGACAATCCCCAGGCACCGTCCTTCATGCCCTGGCGGACCAACGCTCTCATGCGCTCCAGCTCCGCGTCCGTGGCCAGCCGGTCCTCCATTCCCATCACCTCTCGGCGGATGGAGCCGTGGGACACGAACTGGGCCACGTTCACCCCGAGGCTGTCGGCCAGAAGTCGTGACCGCTGCTCTGCCAGGTCCACCGGGCCGCCGCCGTCGGGATTGGCGAAGATGGTCGTGACACCCTGGGCGAGAAGGGGCTGCGCATGGCTGAGGCCCGGCGTCGCAAGCCCGCCGCCAGCGTGGGAATGCGTGTCGATGAAGCCCGGCGCCACGTAGAGGCCGGTGGCGTCGATGGTGCGCTGCGCGATGGCCTCGGACAGGTCGCCGACCGCCGCGATGCGGTCCCCCAGGATCCCGACATCCGCCCGGAACCATGGGTTGCCGTCGCCGTCCAGGACCCGACCGTGCCGAACGAGGACGTCGAAGTACCGTCGCACGCCCGTTTGAGGCGCGCCCGTGTCTTGTGCCCGGACGGGGGTGCCAGCGCAGGCGGAGAGCAGAATCGCGGCAAGCAGCGCGCACGGGGTCCGCCCCGAGACGCGCTTCGAGGCGCCCCTGGGGACACGCTTCGAGACGGTGATCGAGAGGTGGTGGTCTGGATGGGTCACGTGCACCTCTATCTTGCTAGCCGTTGGACGGTCGCCGCGCACCCTCGGCACGGGGCAGCCAACGTGCGCCGGGGCGCTCCCCCGGGCAACCGCGTCGGCGAACCGGGCGAGGCAGGCGGTGTACGCCGGTCCGCTCCGATTGATCACGAACGCGCGGAGGCGCCCATGCGCTCGGCCGAAGAGCTGACCGAACTGCTCCACGACATCGACGGGCGGGGCTACAAGGCCTACAAGGCCATCGGGGGCCGGTGGGATCTGGGCGATTTCGTGCTGTCGGTGGACCACGTGCAGGGCGATCCCTTCGCCTCGCCGTCTCGCGTCTCTGCCCACCTGGCCGCCGAGGTGGCGGCGCTCCCGCCCTCGCTCCTCTCCAGCCCCGCGCGCAGGACCGGCGTCGCGGCCTGTCTCGCCCGTGCCTTCGCGGCCGCGGCCCGGGAGGCGTCGTCGCATCTGGGCAGTGGCAAGAGCGGGGTCGTCGTCATGGAGGACCCGGGACAGCTCGTGATCCCGCAGACCGCCGTGCGGGTGGATGCCGACGGGTGCGTCGAGGCCCGCTTCCGGGTTGGGCTCCCGGCCCGCGGACGCAGGGTTCTGGGGCACAAGGCCGCCACGCTGCTGGGTCGGACCGTGGCCGCGCTGGTCCGCGACACGCTTCCGGCGCCGGTCCACGACCCCGAGTCGCTGCGCCACGCCGCCGAGGTGAACGAGGACGCCGACGCCCTGCGCGCCTCGCTCCGGGACCGGGACCTGGTGGGCTTCGTGGCCGAGGGCGCCCGTCTGCCGCGTCGGAGCGGGGTGGACGACCGGCCGCTGGAGGGGCCGTCGGTGGTCTCGTTCGAGGCCCCGCAGTCGCTGAGGGTCGGCCTGGAGACCCCCAACTCGGGACTCGTCACCGGCATGGGCATCCCCCGGGGGGTGACGCTGATCGTCGGGGGAGGATTCCACGGCAAGAGCACCCTGCTGCGGGCGCTGGAGCGGGGCGTCTACAACCATGCACCGGGCGATGGCCGCGAGCGGGTGGTGGCGGACGCCGCGTCCGTGAAGGTACGGGCCGAAGACGGACGCTCGGTGGCAGGCGTGGACATCTCGGGCTTCATCGACGGCCTGCCGGGAGGCGAGGACACGCATCGCTTCACCACCCCCAACGCGTCGGGATCCACCAGTCAGGCCGCCGGCCTGGTGGAGGCGCTGGAGGCCGGCGCCCGCGTGCTGCTGGTGGACGAAGACACGGCCGCCACGAACTTCATGATCCGGGACCGGCGCATGCAGGCGCTGGTACCCGCCGAGGCCGAACCCATCACCCCGTTCGTGGACCGCATCCGGGAGCTGGCGGACGGCGAAGGCGTGAGCTCGGTGCTCGTCCTGGGCGGCAGCGGCGACTATCTGGACGTGGCCGAGACCGTGATCCTCATGCGGGACTACCGGCCCCACGACGCCACCTCGGCCGCGCGGCGCGTGGCCGAGGAGCACCCGACGGGCCGACGCCACGAGGCCCGCGCGCCCCTGGCCCCTCGGCCTCGGCGCGTGCCGCTGCCGGCCTCGGTGGACCCCAGCCGGGGGCGCCGCGACGTCAGCGTGAAGGTCCGGGACCCCGACGAGATCCTCTTCGGAGACGAGACCCTGGACCTGACCGCGGTGGAACAGCTCGTGAGCTGGAGCCAGGCGCGGGCCGTGTCCGAGGCGCTGGTCCTGGCGCGCCGGGAGCTCATGGACGGCCGCCGTTCCCTGCCGGACATCCTCGACGGGGTGATGGCCCGGGTCGAGGCCGAGGGGCTCGACGTGCTGGACCGCCGGCGCCCCGGCGACCTGGCGGCCTTTCGCCGCTTCGAGCTCGCCGCGGCGCTGAACCGCCTCCGGACGCTCGAGGTCACGTCGTCATGAGCCGCACTACCAGCCTCGCCCTGCCCCCCGGCCCGGCGCCCACGCCAGAGGCACTCCAGAGCGACGATCCGTCCCTGTCGCACGCGGCGCCGGCCCGGGGACGTCCGTTCCGGCTCGCCGGGCGCCGGGCGGTGGTCACCGGCATCGACACGCGAGGGATCACCGCCAGCCAGGGCGACGGGCAGCTTCTCACCGGACCGGTGACGCTGGAGAAGGGCCCCGGTGCCAACGTGGTGCTGGCACCCCGCTTCCTCCGCCGGGAGCTGCCGGCCCACGGGGCCTCGCTGCAGGAGCTCGTCCTGGTGCCCGCGGCGCTCCCGGGCTTCGCGGTTCAATGGACCGCGCGTTCCGGGTCGGGCCCCTGGAGCGCACGTCTCGAGGTCCAGCTGCCGGGTACCCCCGGGGGTGGAAGCCGCTGGAACGCCGAGGCGGGCATCCTGCGGGTGGCCGGCGGCGAGGGAGACGACGCCGGCTGTCTGCTGGCGCTGAGTCCCGCGGGCCCGTGGCAGGTGACGGAAGAGGGCGTGATCCGGCGAGCCCGGGTCGAGCTGGCGGTGCCCGAGGACGAGCCGCTCACACTGCTGGTGGCCGCCGTGGACGGGACCGGCGCCCTGCCCTCCCTGGCTTCGTTGGCCGCGCTGGAGGCCCACCGCCGTCGGCTCGAGGTGGAGCTGCGCGACGCACCGGGGATCCGCCTGACCACCGGCGTCGCGGAACTGGACCGGACGGTGGCCTGGAGCCGAGCCGCCCTCAGGGCGGCGGTGGGGCCCGAGGCCCCGCCCTCCGAAGGTCCCGCGCCCGGGGGAGCACCGGAGCTCGCCGAGCTGCTGATGCCTTCGGCGCGTCGGGGGTGGGCCGTGATGGGTGCCCTGGCGGCCGGCGAGCACGACGTAGCCCGTGCGCTACTGGACCAGGGCTGCGACACCCCCACCGAGATCGCCGCCGCCGCGCACTGGATGGCGTGGACCGGCGACGCTGGCACCTTGAGGGCGCGGGCCCTGACCGCTCCCCCGTCCCCGTCCCCGAGCGCGGGACGAGGCGTCCGGCTCCCCACGGTGTCGTCGCCGTCGCCGGCCTCGGGGCTGGTGGCGGCGGTCCTCGGAGATCCCGGGGCGGGAGGGCCGGCCCCGACGACGGCGCCCTGGAGCTGGGCGAAGGCGGAGAGTCCGGCCGAGGCGCTTCTCCTGGCGCGGGCGCACTATGCCTGGGGCGATGCCCACGGGGGATTCCGGCTCCTGCGGCCCGCGCTGTCGGCGCTCCTGGCCGACGGACCGCCCCTGGACGCCACGCTGCCTGCCCTGGCGATGTGGGCGCTGGTCACCGGGCTGCTGGGC
This sequence comes from uncultured Gemmatimonadales bacterium, assembly GCA_963809895.1. Classification (GTDB taxonomy): domain Bacteria; phylum Gemmatimonadota; class Gemmatimonadetes; order Longimicrobiales; family Gaopeijiaceae; genus Gaopeijia. The sequence goes on from CAWELD010000003.1 coordinate 2,588,655, forward strand.
GCACGCCCGGACGCGCCGGTGGGCCGACTGCGACTGGCGCCGGCGCTGCCCGGGTCCTGGACCGGCTTCGCCCTGGAGGGACTGAGGGTGGGGGATTCGGTGCTCGACCTGGAGTACCGGCGCAGCGGGTCCGGACACCTGTGGCGCTTTCGTCCTACCGCGGGGGCCGTCCCCCTGATGCTGGTGCTGGAACCCCTGATCGCCGTCGATGGCGTGGACCGCGTCGAGGTCGACGGCGCGGCGGCCGACGTGGACATCACCGACGCCGCGCCCGGCTACACGCGTATCCGGCTCCAACTTCCGCTGGACACGGAGCGCAGCCTCGCGGTGGAGGCGCGCTAGCAGGTCGGCAGCGCTATCTGGACTTCCTGGACTTCTTGGGCTTACGGACCTTCATCTCGGACTCGTCCATGAATCCCTCGGCCACGAGAAGCTTCTGCAGCGAATTCTCACGGTCGGGAAGCGAGGTCCGGGCGATTTCACGGGCGAACTCGATCCGTTTCATCTCGGGAACCCGGTCCAGGACCGCGATGGGCGCCCCGTAACGAAGAAGGATGCGCTTCGCGTCCACGGCCACGGAATCGTCCACGAAACCCCCTTGTCCTTCGGGAATGGTAGGGCGGCAAACGCAGTAATTTAGCGGCTGAGCCGACGCGCTACCAAGGCCTCCCCCGGGGATCACCCACCGACGACCACCCCGAATGTGACGAAGAGGTCGTGCTGGAACGACGCCTCGACATCGGGCGCATCGAAACGGCTGACGAGATCCTGGAGCTCGAGGCGGCCCCGCACCACGCCGAGGCCCAGCTCCAGTCCGAGACCCAGGTGGCCCGTGATGTCGTTGGCATCGCTGAGGATCGCCCGGGCGCCCTCGTCGGACAGATCCTCCCTGGTGAAGTCGTAGCGCTTCACGCCGGCGCCCAGCAGCACCAGGGGTTGCACGAAGACCAGCGTCGGCAGGGGACGGATGACGAGCGCGGCGGTAGCCGCGGTCACGGTGCTGCGAGCGCAGGCGCTGCAGCCCACACCGGACACGGGCACTTCGGAGTCGGTGGCGTGCAGGACCGTGAAGCGGAGGCCCGGACCCAGTTCGAGGGCCCCTCCGTAGGCCAGCGACGACTCGCGCTTTCCGAACGACACGGCGTCGCCGGCAGACGGCAGCTCGGTGGCCGCCGCGTACAGCCCGACCTGCGGGATGACCCGGAATTGGGCCGAGGCGGGCGCCGGCACCAGCAGCAGTGCGACGAGGAGCCCGCGGGAGAAGTAACGACGGGAGCCAGGCATGTGGACCTCGGTGGGGGTTGGGGCCGTTGCCGGGCTCCGGCGCGGAGCACGGACCGGCACGCCGTCAGTTCATGACGTGGGGACGGTCCTCGTCATCGAGGGGAGGCAGGGGCGCCTGGAGGGCGAATCGAGGAATGGCCACGCGGAAGCGGGCCCCGTCGGAGCTCTGGAAGGTGTAGTAGCCCTCCATGAATCCCACGGGAGAGCGTAGCACGCAGAAGCTGGAGTAGGCGTGTGCCTCGCCCGGAAGCAGGATGGGCTGCTCGCCGACCACGCCCTCGCCGTCCACCTCCACGTCGTCACCCGCCGCATCGTGGATGCGCCAGTGCCGGAAGAGGAGCTGGACCGGCCCGCCTCCGTGGTTCTCCACCTCGACCCGATACGAGAAGACGAACGTCCCCTCGCCGGGCTCGGAGCGCGCCAGCGAGAAGGTAGGACGGACATCGACCCGGACCCCCTGCGAGCTGTCGTCCATCATGGTCGACTCCCGGGTGAGCAGGCCGCCCCATCGCCGGCCTCGTGCCAGGTACTACCCTCCGCCGGACCGAAGGGGTTCCAACGATTCCCCCCGGCGCCACTCCCGCCCGGCTGTTAGATTTCGCGGACTGGGGAGCCCGTCCGAGTCGAGGAGTGCGGCCGCGGTCGGCTCCCGACGCCCGGGAGGAGCACCTCTGGCCCCCGCTACCGATGACGTCGACTCCCAAGCGGTATTCGCCCTCGGTCGAGGACTACCTGAAGGCCATCTTCGCCATCAACGAGCGCGGAGAGCCGGCCTCTACCAGCGCGCTCGCCGGTGCGCTGGAGGTGGCGCCGTCGTCGGTGACGGGCATGATCAAGCGACTGGCCGAGACGGATCTCCTGGAGCATCTGCCGTACAGGGGCGTCCGCCTCACCGCCGCGGGCTCTCGTGAGGCGCTTCGGATCCTCCGGAGACACCGGATCCTGGAAACGTATCTCACCGAACGCCTGGGCTATGCCTGGGACGACGTGCACGACGAGGCGGAACGGCTCGAGCACGCGGCCTCCGACCGCTTGATCGAGGCCATGGCCGCGGCGCTCGACGACCCCAGCCACGATCCCCACGGGGCGCCGATCCCCACCGCCACCGGCGAGCTCGAGGCCACGGACTTCTCCACCCTGGCCGAGGGCTCGGCAGGGGACCGCCTCGTGATCCGGGCCGTCCAGGACAAGGACGCCGCCCGTCTGCGGTTCCTCGAGTCCCGGGGGCTTCTGCCCGGCGTGCGCGTGCGTATCCACGATCGCCAACCCTTCGGCGGCCCGTTCACCCTGCAGGTAGGAGACGGGGAGGATCGCATGGAGGTCGTCGGTGCGGAGCTCGCTCGACTGATCTTCGTGTCGCCGGCGGATCCCGGCGCCGCGTGAGCCGCCCCCTGGTCATCGGAGTCGCCGGTGGAAGCGGGTCCGGCAAGAGCACGGTGGTGCGGGAGATCGTGCGGGGCGTGGCGCCGGAAGCGGTCAGCATCGTGTATCAGGACGCCTACTACCGCGACTACGGCCACCTTCCCCAAGAGGAGCGCGCGGCCATCAACTTCGACCACCCCGACGCGCTGGAGAGCGACCTCCTGGTCGAGCATCTGGACGCGCTCCTCACCGGCCGTGACGTGGCCGTGCCCATCTACGACTTCAAGACGCACACGCGGCGGCCGGAGACCGAGACCGTCCGGGCCACCCGGGTCGTGATCGTGGACGGCATCCTGGTCCTCGCCGATCCGGAGCTGCGGGACCGCATGGACATACGGGTGTACGTGGACACCGACGCCGACATCCGACTGATCCGACGCCTGCGCCGGGACGTCGAAGAACGGGGGCGGACCGTCGATTCCGTCATCCGCCAATACGAGGCCACGGTGCGGCCCATGCATCTCGAGTTCGTGGAGCCCAGCAAGCGTTATGCGGACCTCATCGTACCCGAAGGGGGATTCAATCGCGTAGCCGTGGACATGTTGGTGACCAAGATGGCTTCCATTCTGGCGGATCCGTGACCGACGCGGCGCTCGCGCTGGCCGCCTGGCGCGGCCTTCCCGACCCCTCGTGCGTCGTGGATCGCGCCGGGCGGATCCGGATTTCCAACCGGGCCTGGACCTCGCCGTCCTCGCCCATCGCAGCGCTGGCCGGCCGGTCGCTGGCGGTGGGTGACGACCTGCCCGCCGCGCTGGAGCGTTCCAGCGACCCCGGCGCCCATGCCCTGGCCCGGGCCGTGCGTGCCGCGCTGGCCCGGGACGACGAACGGACCGAGCTCTCTCTGGAGTTGTCCGGACAGCGGGGCTGCGGGGGCCGCTGTCGGGTCCTGGTGTCGGCCGTAGACGACGACCCCCCGGGTGCCATGGTCACGATGCGGGAGGCGGTGCGGGAGGATCCCGGCGACGGTGGCCGCCACCCACGAGGTCGACCTCGTGCGCCGTCTCCTGGATTCGGTGACCGACGGTTTCTTCGTCGCCGATGCCCGCTCGGGACGGCTGGAGTACGTCTCGGAAGGACTGGTGGAGATCTGCGGTGTCTCACGGGCCGAGCTCGTGGGCAACCCCTGGAGCCTGCTGGACGCCGTGCACCCCATGGACCGCGACCGGGTCCGCTCGAACCTGTGGCGACAGGCGGACGGCACCTTCGACGAGTCCTTCAGGGTGATCCAACGCCGACGGAAGCGTCCGCTGGGTGCGGTCCCGGGCCTTCCCCTTACGTCCCGTGGACGACGGAGCGCCGGTCGAGCGCATCGCGGGGGTCGTCACGGACATCACCGCCCGTCGCGAGACGGAGGAGACGTTGCGCCGAAGCAGCGGCCGCTACCGGGCCATCTTCGAGTCCTCGGCGGTGGGCATGGCACTCCTGGGAGCCGACGCCAGGCTCCTGGAGGCCAACTCGGCGTTGCGAGCCCTCCTGGGATGGACCGACGGGGTGCCCGCCACGTCCCTCCTCGAGCTGCTGGACGAGCCGGACAGGGAGCAGGTGGCCCGACGACTTCCGTCACTGGCCCAGAACCTGGAGGAAGGCTGGACCCGGGAAACCCGTCTGCTGCGCAGGGACGGCGGTACGGTTCCGGTTCGGCTCAACATCTTCGGAGCGCACGCCGACGATCCGGTCGTGGGCATCCTCCTGGTGGAGGACATCTCCGAGCGTAGGCGCCTCGAGCAACAGCTGCAGCAGGCCCAGCGCATCGAGTCGGTGGGAAGGCTGGCCGGAGGCATCGCCCACGATTTCAACAACCTCGTCACCGTCATTCGCGGACACACCGACCTCCTGCTCGGCGAGCTCGACCCCGACGATCCGCTCCGCTCCGACCTGGAGGACATCCGGGCCGCAGGAGAGCGAGCCGCGGCCCTCACCGGTCAACTCCTGGCGTTCAGCCGCCGCAACGTGCTGCAGCCGCGCGTGCTGGATCTCAACCGGGTGGTGGACGACATGAAGGGGATCCTGGGACGGATCCTGGGCGAGGACATCCGCCTCCGCTTCGAGCAGGCCCAGGAGCTGGGGCTGGTGCGCGCGGACCCGGCCCAGATGGAGCAGATTCTGCTGAACCTGGTGGTGAACGCCCGCGACGCCATGCCCACGGGCGGCGAGCTGGCCGTCGCCACCTTCGACCGCGATCTGGACGACGACTTCGTCGAGAACCACCTGGGCAGCGTGAGCGGTCCCCACGTGGCGATCCGCATCGCCGACACCGGCCACGGCATGGAACCCGACACCATGGCGCTCATCTTCGAGCCCTTCTTCACCACCAAGGAGCCCGGCAAGGGCACCGGGCTCGGTCTGGCCATGACCTACGGGATCGTCAAGCAGAGCGGTGGCTACATCGACGTGGAGAGCGCGCTGGACGAGGGCGCCACCTTCACGATCTATCTGCCCCTGGTCCAGGACGATGGTCCGGAGCGGGAAGCCGAGACGGAGCCCGTCGGCGACACGGAGGGCACCGAGACCATCCTGGTCGCCGAGGACGAGCCCCGGGTGCAGGCCCTGGCCCGCCGCATCCTCGAAGGAGAGGGCTACACGGTCCTCACTGCCGACTCGGGCCGCGCCGCGTTGGTCGCCGCGCGCGCCCACCCTGGCCCGATCCACCTGTTGGTCAGCGACGTCGTCATGCCCGGCATGGGCGGCAACGAGCTGGCGGAGCGCCTCCAGGCCGAGCGCCCGGCGCTCAAGGTGCTCTTCGTGTCGGGCTACACCGACGACGCGGTGGTGCGGCACGGAGTCTTCGAGCGGGAGATGCCGTTCCTGGGCAAGCCCTTCACGGCAGAGGAACTGGCCGTGACGGTGCGCCGGGTGCTGGACGAGAGGGCGTAGCGACTAGCCGGCCGACGCCTCGTCCCGCCCCGGCTCGATGATGGCCTTGGTGACGGCCAGGGCCTCCACGTCGGCCAGGGCCTCGTTGGCCCCGTCCAGGCCGTAGCGCCGGCCGATGACGTCCCGGAACGGGAGCCGCTCACGGTGGCGGGCGAAGACCGCCAACGCGCGCACCAGGTGCCGGAAGCGGGTGCCCCACTGTCCCCGGATGTCCAGGTGCTTGCGATTGAGCTGGGTGTGGGGATTGAAGGGTACCGTACCGGCGTCGGTGTAGTGTCCCGCCACCACGTAGGTGCCGCCGTCGCGCAGCAACCCCGTGGCCTCGGTGACCGCCGCCGGATTGCCGCTGGCCTCCAGCGCCACGTCGGCGCCCCGTCCTCCGGTGGCCTCCATCACCAAGGCCGCGCGCTCTTCTGCGCTCGTCTCCGAGAGGTCGAAGGTCCGGTCCACGCCCAGCCGCCGGGCCAGAGCCAGGCGCGACGCCGGCGCGCCGATGAGGAACACGCGGCCCGCCCCCCGCAGATTGGCGAACGCCGCGGCTGCGAGCCCTACCGGCCCTGCGCCCTGCACGACCACCGTGTCCCCCATGGCCAGCCCGCTCCTCTCCACCGCCGCGAACCCGGTGAAGAGCCCGCATCCCCCGCCGATGACGTCGTCGGAGGTGAGTCCGCCGGTGAGCTTCAGGATGCGCACTCCGGGCTTCAGGTAGAGCCGCTCGGCCCAGCCGCCCAGGGGCCCGTCGTGTGCCGAGTAGGTGATGCCGTACACCTTCCGGTGGGGACACCGGTTGGGCTGGTCGGACACCAGGCAGTGGTAGCAGTCCCCACAGACCTCGTGCACGTCCAGGAAGGTCACCAGGTCGCCCGGCGCCAGCGGCTCGCCCAGCGCGTCGCGCGTGACCCCCCGCGCCTCGACGATGCGGCCGACGCTCACATGCCCCGGAACGATGGGGTACGGTACGCCGGCCAGGCGGCCGTGGTGCAGATGCACGTCGGTGCCGCACACCTCCGAGGCCGTCACCTCCAGGAGCACGGCACCCTCCTCCAGGTCGGGGTCCGGAAGGCTCCAGATCTCCAGGGGCTCCCCGGGGGCGGTCATCACCGCGGCGCGAATGGTCATGGCATGGTCGGAATGAAGGGTAGGACCGGGCTCACTGGCACGGGGGCGCGTCGTAGGGTAGCCCGACGGGACCGGGGTTCACCAGAAGGCGGAAGGTCCGCACGAAGGCCGACCCGAAGAAGCCGGTGCCGTCACCCCGCACGCTGGGCACGCGCACCGTCCCGGACGGATTGAAGTTGCCGCCCCGCACCCAGTTCACGTAGTTGCGGTCCACCGCCGCCACGCTGGTCGTCGCCGCGGTCCCAGGCGCGAGTCCCTCCTGCAGGTACACGGCCAGGTCCCGGTCCAGATCGGCGCGGTCGAAGATCCCGAACTCCGCCGGGAACACCACCGTGGTGTCGGCGGCGGACACCGAGAGGCCCAGCAGATAGAGCGGCTCCTCGTCCACGGTGATCTCGGGGCCCAGGGCGTCGCGGAGTCCGAAGATCTCCGTCTCCGACAGGTACGCCCAGGCCCCGGGTGACGAGGTCCAACGCAACTCCAGGGTGCTGCGGGCGTTCCAGCACGCAGGCCGCGACGCCTGGACCGGGGGCGATCATCGTGATGGAGTCCGGCACCACCGTCGCCGCTTCCATGTGCTCGCCCTCGGGCGTGTCCACGGTGAGCTCCAGGCGCATGCCCGGCTCCAGATCGGGCGACAGCAGCAGGTAGCAGGTGCCTTGCCCGGCATCCGGGCCGGTGACGACACATTCGTTCACGGAGCGCTCCATGAGGCCCACCTCCGACCCGTCGGGAAAGCCGATGCGCACCCGGGAGTTGGGAACCCCCCGAGCCTGGTATCCCACGGTACGATGCAGGAGCACGGTGACCGTGCCCCCGACGCCCACCGGCGATCCCAGCTGCACCAGGCCCTCCACCACCACCACGTCCTCCACCTCGGCCACGGTGATCTCCTGAAGCTCGCATCCCACGGCGGCCGCGAGCGCGGCGAGCGCAGGCAGCAACGTCATCGCCCGGCGCCGGCTCATCGGAAGCGCACCTCGACCCCCAGGGTCGGCAGGAGGGGGAACATGGAGATGCCGGCCCGCCGCGGCGGGTCCTCGTCGAGCTCGTAGAAGTAGAAGAGCACGTTCCTGCGGTTGTAGAGATTGAGCAGATCCAGGTGCGGCGTCAGCACGCCCCATCCGTATTCGAAGGTCTTGCGGAGCGTGAGGTCCAGCCGGTGGTAGGTGGGATACCGGGATCCGTTGCGATCGCCGAGGAGCACGGCGTACCCGCCCTGGTCGTCCTCCTCACCGGTCCAGGAGAAGCGTCCGCCACCCCGCAGGAAGCGGGGCTGGTAGGCCGCGTAGCTCGCGACCGGGCGCGTGTACGGAACCCCGGTGCCCACGTTCAGCCGCGTGCCGGCCTCCCAACCGCCGGGGAAGGGAAAGCGGAGCACCAGGTCCACGTCCAATCGTCGATCGAAGATCGGCGCATAGGTCACCTCGGGCGGCACCGGATCCGGGGCCAGTGGATCCGGGAAGGTCCGCGTGGCCTTGAGGAAGGACAGGGCGAGCCAGCCGCTGACGTCGTGACCCGAGCGACGCACCAGGAGATCGGCACCCCACGACGTGCCCCGGCCGCGGAGAACGTCGTCCAGCTCCGTGTTCGGATCGTCACCACCGTTGACCGACACCACCCCGTCGAAGCGGCGCAGGTACGCCTCGAGGGCGAAGGTCCAATCCTCGACGGCGTACGTCTCGACACCCACCTGGTACTGGTCCGAGACCACGTGGGGCGCGCGGGCGCCGGCCAGGATCCACACGTCGAGCCCCAGGGGAAGCTCCTCGTCCCGTAGCGAGTGCATGAACTGCGCGTAGCGACCCACCGACGCCTTCACGGCCCAGTCGGCATCGCCGAAGAACCACTTGGCCGCCAGGCGCGGCTGCGCCTCGGACACGGTCTCGCCCCGGTCGGGACTCCAGTGGTCCAGGCGCAGGCCGGTCTCCATCAACCACCGTCCGGGCCAGCCCCAGTTCGCCTGCAGATAGGCCCCCACGAGGTCGCCGGTCCCCCTTCCCCGACTGAAGTCCGTGCCGCCGGTGCGGGCGAGGTTGTCGTAACCGAGATGCTCCAGCTGGATCCCGCCTCCGAGCTCGAGCCAGGCCAGCGCCTCCACCTCGACGTCGGTGGCCACGCGGCCCTGGGTGAGGGCGCTCCGGAACTCCGTGTCGTCGAAATCCGGAAAGACCAGGCCCGTGGCGAAACGCGTCCACGCCGCCGAGGTGGACCACGTGCCGCGCGCCAGGTCGCGTTCCCAACTGAGGCCCACGGCGTCGTTCCCCCAATCCCAGTCGAGTCGCAGCGGGAAGTCCTCGTCGTCCAGGCGGGTCAGGTCCAGCACGTCGGCCCCGGTGTAGGCCGTGACGCGCAGGTGGTCGCGCTCCCCCAGGCCCGCGTCGAGCACGCCCTGCAGATCGGCGAGATGATAGGGAAAGTCGAAAAAGGGCCGCAGGATCTGGTCGAAGTACGAGCGGCGGCCGGACACGCGCCAGCGGAGGCTGCTCAGCCCCAGCGCGTCCCGCACCCCCGCCGAGGCGCCGCCCGCCACCGAGACGCGCGCCGCCAGCAGGGACACGCCTCCGTCCACGGCCAGGTGGCCGGGCCCGGGATCCGCCGTCACCTCCAGCACCGACGAGACCCTGCCGCCGTAGCGCGCCGGGAAACCGCCGGACTGCAGCTCGACCCGCTCCACCATGTCGGCGTTGAACACCGAGAACAGTCCGCCCAGGTGGAAGGGGCTGACGATGGGCACGCCGTCGAGCAGGATGAGATTCTGGTCCTGCGAGCCTCCGCGCACGTGGAAGGTCGACGAGAAGTCGGAGGTCGACACCACGCCCGGAAGCACCTCCACCGCGCGCAACGGGTCCGCCTCGGCGACCCCGGGGACCAGCTTGAGCTCCTCGCTGGACAGCTCCCTCGCGGTGACGCCCGCTTCCTCTTCGAAGCGGGTCCTCTCGCGGCTGCGCTCGGCCTCCACGCGCACGCCTTCCAGCGCCACCGGCGCCTGCTGGAGCACGAGCTCCACGCGCGTCGTCTCGCCGGCGCGAACGGTCACCAGGCGTGACAGCTCCGCGAATCCCAGGCGCTGCACACGCACGGTGTACCGGCCGGCGGCAAGCCCCTGCACGGCGAAGGCACCGACGGAGTCCGTCTCCACGGTGGCCACGGCGCGGGCCTGGTGCATCACGCTGACCGCCGCGGCGAACACGGGAGCCTCTCCATCGGTCACCACGCCCTCCACAGCGCCGGGCGCCTGGGCCGCGGCCGGTGCTCCCAGGACGAGGAGCGCCAGCAGCGTCGCACCCGCGCCGCCGGTGCGCGGAGGGCCCGGCATGGTTACCATCACCGCCTCTTCGGTCTGCTCTTCGTCATTGACTCCACCTCCTGAATCTCATGGACCTGGACGATCTGCGCGAGCGCATCCGGGCGCTCCCACGCACGCGGCTGGCATCGCTCCCCACGACCCTCCGACGCGCCCCCCGCCTGCGGGCGGCGCTGGGGCCGGAGACGCCCGACCTCCTCCTCAAGCTGGACGGGGAGACCGGGTTCGCCCTGGGGGGCAACAAGGTACGCAAGCTGGAGTACGAGCTGGCCCCCCACCGGCTGACCGACGTCACCCATCTCATCACCACCGGCGGACCGCAGTCGAACCACGCCCGCGTCACGGCCGCCGCCGCCGCGCGCATGGGCCTGGGGTGCGTCCTGGTCGTCAATGGCGTGGCACCGGACCCACCCACGGGGAATGCGCTCCTGCACCGGCTACTCGGAGCCCACCTCCGCACCGTCTCCTCCAGGACGGAACGAGCCCCCGCCATGGCCGAGGCCGCCGCGGAGATCGCCGAGGCCGGCGGACGCGCCCTGGTGATCCCGCTGGGCGCATCCACCCCCGACGGCGCGTTGGGATACCTGGCGGCGGCGCTGGAGCTTCACGACCAGCTCCCGCCCCAGTCGGACCGCTCCGTCCACGTCTTCCTGGCCAGCTCGTCGGCGGGCACCCTGGCGGGTCTGCTGGCGGGATTCGCGCTCCTGGAGCGGACGGACCTCAACCTGGTGGCGGTGAGCGCGGACACGCCCCGCGCCGACCTTCTCGACCGAGCCAGGGACCTCGCCGCCGGTGCCCTCAACCGGCTCGGCGTACCCGGCGGGTTGCTGGAGCGCATGGAGGCGCGCCTGGACGCCACCGACGACGAGGTCGGCGAGGGCTACGCCATCCCCACCGAGGCGTCGCGCGAAGCCATGGAGCTGCTGGCTCGCAGCGAGGGGGAGATCCTGGATCCGGTCTACACCAGCAAGGCCGCCGCCGGCATGGTGCGGTGGATCCGTGAAGGGCGTTTCCCCGCCGGCGACCGGGTCGTCTTCTGGCACACCGGCGGCCAGCCGGGGCTGTTCGCGTGAGGGACCGCGGAGTACGACGCTACGCAGGAGGGTCGGGATTGCCCGCGGGGACTCCGAAGAGCAGCAGGCCGGCCCCGAGCATCATGAGGGGCGCCACGCTCAGAAGCCGGAAGGCGCCGGGCGCCCCCACGAAGACCAGCCCCACCGGCACCAGCGAGATGAAGCCCACGATGACCGTGACCAGGGGAGCGTGGCGAAAGGTCGCCACCGCCCCGGACCACGCCACGCCGGTGAAGAGCGCCGCCGCCACCCACGCAGGGGGGCCGCCGCTGCCCATGTCGGCCAGGCCTCCCGGACCCGCTGGAGGAAAGAAGGCCAGCCGGATCCAGAGCCAGGTGGACAGGGCCGCGCTGACGAACGCCAGCATTCGAGCCAGGAAGGTGCGCATCCGATGCATGTCCTGAAGGTCGTTCTGCGCGTTCGTGGGGACCACCCCCGCCGGAGAGCCCTCGCAACCCGGCTCCTGGCCGCGGCCGCGGTGACCGCCCTGCTCGCCTGCGGCTCTCCGCCGGCAGCCACCTACCCCGGCGGCGGTGTCTCCGGCCCCGGCGGCCCTGCCCCTGGTGCCCTTGCCCGCTCACCTGGAACGGGGTGAGGGCGCGTTGGCGCTCACGGTGTCCACCGGCGTGGTCCTGGACCCGGATACCCCGGAGCTCCGGGATGCGGCGCGCACCGTGGTGGCCGGGATGCGGGTGCGCACCGCGCTCCCGCTGCCGTTCCGGGAGCCCGACGACGCCCGGCCCGGCGACGTCCGCGTGCGCCTCACGGGCGGCACTCCCGACGTGACGGGGCTCGGCCTGACCCCGACCCGTCCGGGACGCTGGAGCGAGGCCTATGCGCTACGGGTCACCCGCGAGGGCGCCCTCCTGGAAGCCGAGGCGGTGCCGGGCGTGCTCGAGGGCCTGCGCACCCTCGACCAGCTCGACGACGGCACCCGCCGCGTGCCCGCGGTCTCCATCGACGACGCCCCGCGCTTCTCCTACCGGGGAGTCCACCTCGACGTGGCGCGGCACTACTTCCCGGTGGAGTTCGTGCTCCGCTACGTCGACCTGCTCGCCCGCTACAAGCTCAACACCTTTCACTGGCACCTCACCGACGATCAGGGCTGGCGCATCGAGATCCGACGCTACCCCCGCCTCACCCGGGTCGGCGGCTTCCGGAAGCAGACGCTGGTGGGGCGCGCGGGTCGCTCGGACACCTACGACGGCGTGTCCTATGGCGGCTACTACACGCAGGCCGAGATACGGCGGGTGGTGGCGTACGCCGCCCAGCGGGGGATCACGGTGATTCCCGAGATCGAGATGCCGGGGCACGCGCGGGCCGCGCTGGCGGCCTATCCCGAGCTGGCGTGCACCCCCGGTCCCTTCACGGTGGCCACGACGTGGGGTGTCTTCCCGGAGATCTTCTGCCCCTCGGAGGTCACCTTCCGCTTCCTGGAGAACGTACTCGACGAGGTGATGGAGCTCTTTCCGTCGGAGTACATCCACATCGGCGGCGACGAGGCTCCCAAGGCCGCGTGGGAAGCCAGCCCGCTGGCGCAGGAGGTCATGCGCCGCGAAGGGCTGGCCGACGAGGCGGAGCTGCAGAGCTGGTTCGTGCGTCGCATCGAGGGCTACCTGCGGGACCACGGCCGTCGTCTGGTGGGATGGGACGAGATCCTGGAGGGCGGGCTGGCGCCCCAGGCCACCGTCATGTCCTGGCGAGGCGAGGCCGGCGGAATCGAGGCGGCCCGGCAGGGGCACGACGTCATCATGACCCCCAATCCCGTCGCCTACCTGGACCACTATCAGGGCGACCCCGAGCACGAGCCGCTGGCCATCGGCGGCTACACGCCCCTGGAGGAGGTCTACGCCTGGGAGCCCGTGCCCGCCGAGCTCACCGGCGACGAGACACGTCACGTCCTGGGCGCGCAGGGCAACATGTGGACCGAGTACATGGCCAGCGGCAGCCACGTGGAGTACATGCTCTTTCCGAGGCTGCTGGCGCTGAGCGAGGTCTTGTGGTCTCCCCGCGACAGCCGCGATCTCGAGGGATTCCGGGCCCGCGTGTCCGGCCCTCTGGCCTGGCTCGGCGCCCACGGGGTGGATTTCCGCATCCCCGAGCCGGTGGGGCTGGGCGGGGCGTCCGACGCTCCTCCGGCCCAGTCGGGCGTCACCACCCGTCTCGTGCTGGGCGAGAGGATCCGGCTGGCTCCCCGAAGCCTCGTCCGGGGCGGCCGCGTGCTGGTGACGCTGGACGGCTCGGAGCCCGACACCTCCACCGCGCCGTGGCGAGGCGCGCGCGAGGTCGCGATCCCCGCCGACGGGCTCACGGTCACGGGGCGGGTACTCCTGCCCGACGGGCGCCTCGGCCCGGTGCGGGCCGTCCACCTGCGCACCGCCGAGCTGCGTCCGGCCAGCCCCGACCCCGGGGGACTCACGCCGGGCCTCCGCTGGCAGGCGGTGGCGGCCGAAGGGGTCGAGAGCGTGGACGAGCTCGCCGACGGACCGCCACTGGCCTCCGGCACCACGGGCCGGGTCGCGGTGCCGGAGGGACTCCCGAACGACGCGCCCTTCGGTGTGCGCTACACGGGATGGATCCGGGTCCCCGACGACGGCATCTACACCTTCCATGTCACCTCCGACGACGGCTCGGCGCTACGGGTCGACGACGAGGTGGTCGTGGACAACGACGGGCCGCACGGCGCGCAGGAGCGCACCGGCCAGGTGGCGCTACAGGCCGGCCTCCACCGGCTGTCGCTGCTCTACTTCCAGGCCGGAGGCGGCCTCGCCCTCGAGCTGTCCGTCACCCCGCCCGGCGGAGCGCGCACAGATCCGTCCGGCTGGCTCCTGAGCACGGGAGCGGGTGGAGCGCGTCCTTGAGCGCACCGGAGCTCGTGCTGCTGGCGGCGGGGCTCTCCACCCGCTTCGGCCGCCCCAAGCAGCTCGAGCCCGTGGGACCGGGCGGCGAGTCGCTGGTGGCCTACACCGTGGTGGACGCCCTCAGGGCCGGGTTCAGTCGCGTCGTCCTGGTCACCAACCCGGAGAGCCCGGAGCTCGAGTCCGGCCTGCGGGACCATCTGGAGACGGTCCTGGCACCGGGGCTGCCCCTCGCGTGGGTGCATCAGCGGCTCGACGCCCTGCCGGCGGGCCACGCGGTGCCCGCCGGACGCACACGACCGTGGGGGACCGCCCAGGCGCTGCTGGCGGCGGCGCCGCTGTTGACGGGCCCTTTCGGGGTGGCCAACGCCGACGACTGGTACGGACCGGAAGCACTGGTGGCCCTGGCCGAGGCGCTGCCACGAACGGGCCCCGACGAGGGCGTCCTGGTGACCTGGCGCATGGCCGACACGCTCTCGCGTCACGGGGGCGTGTCGCGGGGGGTGGTGAACGTCTCCGGGAACCGGGTGACCGGGGTGACGGAGGTGCTGGACGTGCGCGCGGACCCCCGTCGAGGAGGCCGTCTGGTGGGCCGCACGGTGGCCGGACGGACGCTGGAGGTGGCCCCGGACGCGCGGGCCTCCATGAATCTGTGGGGGCTGCCCGCGGCGGCGCTGGAGGCGCTGGCCCGGGACTTCCGCCGCTTCCTCGAGGTCCACGGCGCGGAGGTCGACGCCGAGTTCCCGCTGAGCAGCGCCCTGGACGCCCTGGTCGCGGACGGCCGGCTCACCCTGGAGGCGCTGCCCGAAGGCCGGCGTTGGTTCGGGATCACCTTCGCGCCGGACCGCGACGTGGTGCGGGCCCGCCTCGCCGCCCTGCACGCCGACGGTACCTATCCGACACCCCTGGCCCGGGCCCTCCCCTCACCGGATTCGGAGTGACACCATGCAGCTGACGGCGCTGGACTGGTGGGTGATGGCGCTCTACGGCGTCATCGTGCTGGCGGTAGGCCTCTTCTTCACCCGCAGGGCCGGCGAAGACACCACCGAGTACTTCCTGGCCGGCCGGCGCCTGCCCTGGTGGGTCCTGGGCACCTCGCTGGTGGCCACCACCTTCTCCACCGATACCCCGAACCTGGTGACGGACATCGTCCGCAACGGGGGTGTGGCCGGGAACTGGGTGTGGTGGGCCTTCTGCATCACCGGCATGATGACGGTGTTCTTCTACGCCAAGCTGTGGCGGCGCTCGGGCGTGATCACCGACATGGAGTTCTACGAGCTTCGCTATTCCGGGGGCCCCGCCGCCTTCCTTCGAGGCTTCCGGGCCGTCTATCTGGGCGTCTTCTTCAACGTGATGATCATGGCCACCGTCACCCTGGCGGCCATCAAGATCGGAGGGGTGCTGCTGGGGGTAGACCGCTACACGGTGGTTCTTGTGGCGGGTGCGGTGACGCTGGTGTACTCCGCCACCTCCGGGCTCTGGGGCGTGGTGGCCACCGACGTGCTCCTGTTCGTGCTGGCCATGACGGGCTCGGTGGCGGCGGCGGTGGTGGCGGTGAACCTCCCCGAGGTGGGTGGGCTGCACGCCCTCATGTCCAACCCGGCGCTGGAGGGCCGCCTGTCGTTCCTGCCGGATTTCGGCGACCCGCGCTCGGCGCTGGCGGTGTTCATCGTACCCGTCGCGGTGCAGTGGTGGAGCACCTGGTACCCCGGGGCCGAGCCCGGTGGCGGGGGCTACGCGGCGCAGCGCATGCTGGCGGCCCGCGACGAATCCCACGCCCTCAAATCGGTCCTGTGGTTCAACGTGGCCCACTACGCCCTCAGGCCCTGGCCGTGGATCCTGGTGGCGCTGGCATCGATCCTGGTCTACCCGACGCTGCAGTCCATCCAGAGCGCCTTCCCGGGCCTGGATCCGGCCATCCTCGGGCACGACCTGGCGTATCCGGCCATGCTCGTCTTTCTGCCGGCGGGGTTGCTGGGACTCGTGGCGGCCTCGCTGGCCGCCGCGTACATGTCCACCATCTCCACGCACCTCAACTGGGGTGCGTCGTACGTGGTCCAGGACGTCTATCGCCGCTTCATCGCGCCCGAGGCCGGCGATCGTCACTACGTCATGGTCGCCCGCCTCACCACCGTGGGCCTCACGGTGCTCATGGGCCTGGTGGCGCTGTGGCTGCAGAATGCCCTGCAGGCCTTCCAGATCCTCCTGCAGATCGGTGCCGGCACGGGGCTGGTCTTCCTGTTGCGCTGGTTCTGGTGGCGCATCAACGCCTGGAGCGAGATCTCGGCCATGGTCATCTCGTTCCTGGTGGCCGTCTACTTCCAGTGGATCCACGTCCGTCTCGGCTTCGCGCCCATGGATTCGTCGGCCCAGCTGGTCCTGGGCGTGGCCGTGACCACCGCCGGCTGGATGCTGGTGACCTTCCTGACGCCGCCGGCGAACAGGGCGACGTTGCGGACCTTCTACGAGCACATCCGGCCGCAGGGGCCCGGATGGCGGGCCGTGGTGGGCGAGGTCGAGCCCACCGAGGGCGAGAGCCTGGCCGCTGCCGCGGGCGCGTGGTTCCTGGGATGCCTCGCGGTCTACGCCGCCCTCTTCGCCACGGGCTACCTGCTCTACGGCCGCGGCGCCATGGCCGCCGCGCTGGGGGTGGTGGCAGCCGTGGCGGCCGTTGGGGTGATGCGCCTCCTGCCACGGGTGGGGCTACGCTGAGGAGGTCTCCGCTCAGGTGTCCGGGGCGGCGGTCACGGCGGCGCCGGGGCCGGCGTCGGCCTGGAAGACCAGCGCGTCCCGGGGCGGCACACCAGCGTCGATGAGCTCGGCGCGCAGGGTCTCCGCGACGACCTCGGCCACGGCCGACTCGCACACCGCGAGCATGCATCCTCCGAACCCCGCCCCGGTGAGGCGGGCGCCCTCGGCACCGGCGTCCAGCGCCGCGTCCACCAGGGCATCCAGGCGGGGATGGCTCACGCGGTAGTCGTCTCGCAGCGAGACGTGCGACAGCGTGAGGAGCCCTCCGAATCCGGTGAGGTCGCCGGCCAGCAGGAGATCCTCGGCGGCCACCACCCGCTGGGTCTCGGTGACAACGTGGCGAAAGCACGCCGCCAACCGGGGCTCGAGAACCCGCGCGGCCGTCTCCAACAGCACCCCTTCCGGCGCCACCACCAGCAGCTCCGGATAGGACGCGCCCCGCCGGCCCAACACCGCCGAGACCGCCGCCAGGGCGGCCTCGCCGGCGCGGCGGCGCTCGTTGTAGGCGTGCTGCGCCGGCCCGGACTTCTCCGCCCGCACCCCTGAGTGGGCCACCACCACGCGCCAGTCCGCGGGCAGCGGCACGGGGGTCCAGCGCAGCGGGCTGAACTCGATGCGCAGGGCGTGCCCCGCCCGGCCGCCCAGGCTCACCGCCTGGTCCATGCCCCCGCCCCGGGTCCCCACGAACTGCTCTCCGCGAGCGAGCTCCTCGGCCAGCGCCAGCGCATCGGGACTCCGTCCGCTGGCCCGCAGAAGCGCCAGCGCCGTGCCCACCACCAGCGCCGAGGAGCTGCTCAGCCCCGCCGCGGGCGGCAGGTCCGAGGCCACCATCGCCTCCATTCCCACCTGCGCGCCGAAGCGCGCGGCCACCACGCGCGGCGGCCTTCAGGTAGTTTCCCCAGTCCCCCGGACGGTCACGCGTGGGCTCGGGACCCAGGGCGAACGTCCGTTCCTCCCAGGCCGGGTCGAGGTTCGCCACGTGCACCAGGCGGTCGGTCCGCGGGCGGAACGCCACCTGGATCGAGCGGGTCAGGGCCATGGGCAGCACGGGGAGATCGAAATAGTCCACGTGCTCCCCGATCAGGTTCACCCGCCCCGGCGCCCGCGCCACCAGTTCGGGCGCGGATCCGAAGCGCGTCTCGAACGCCGTGGTGAGCGCCACGGCGTCGTTCATGGCACGCTCCGGCTCAAGCGCGCACGAGGCCGAGCTTCGGCCAGCTCTGCCAGCGGCCCCGCGTGAAGTCCGGGAACTCGGCAGGCCGGGAGCCGTGGGCCACCGACCATTCGGAGAGCGGGCCCACGGCGCTGATGGCCGCCGCATCGTAGACGTTCATGTCCGTGGGCAGCCCTTCGCGCAGGCACTTCACCAGCCGGTAGTCCTCGATGTAGTCCATGCCGCCGTGGCCGGCGCCCTGGGAGCGCTCCTCCAGGTCCTTCCACAGGGGGTGGTCGAACTCGTCGAGATACTCGGTCCACTCCTCCCACTGATGCGCCGGGCTGCGCCCCTCGATGTGCACGCGATGCGGGTAGCCGTGAAAGAGGCCGCGCGTCCCCTGCACCATGTGGATGCGGGAGTACGGACGCGGGAGGTTGGTGTCGAAGGACACCTTGATGGTGCGGCCGTTGGCCGTCTTGATCAGGCTCGTGTTCACGTCGCCGCATGCGTACTGCTCCTGGCGCTTCGGATCGTCGGGCGGATAGTGCTCCTCCGCCCACTGTTGCAGGCCCCGTGCCGGCGTGCTCATGGAGACCAGATAGGCGAAGCGGTCGCCGCGGTTGATGTCCATGACGTTGGCCACCGGCCCCAGCCCGTGGGTGGGATAGAGATTCCCGTTGCGGGCGATGGAGTGGGCTCGCCGCCAGAGCCCCTCGTGGGCGTCCTCGAACTTGATGGCGCGCAGGTCGTGCAGGTATCCGCATTCGCCGTGCAGGATCTCGCCCAGCAGTCCGAGGCGCGCCATGTGGAAGGCCATCATCTCCGGACGGTCGTAGTTGCAGTTCTCCATCATGACGCAGTGCTTCTGCCGGGCCTCGGCGGTCTCCACCAGCTTCCAGCAGTCCTCCAGGGTGTAGGCCGCGGGAACCTCGGTGGCGGCGTGCTTGCCGTTCTCCATGGCGGCGACGCACACGGGCACGTGCCACTCCCAGGGGGTGGCCGTGAACACCAGGTCCACGTCCTCGGTCTCGCACATGCGCACGAAGTCGGTCTCGTCGCGCCCGTACAGGGTCGGACGCGGGCGACCGTCGGCCTCCACCCAGCTCGCCACCTCCTCGGTTGCGGGCCGCGTCGATGTCACACAGCGAGACGATCTCCACGCCGTCGATCCCCAGGAAGTTGCGCACATGGGATCCCCCCTGAAGACCCACCCCCACGAAGCCGATGCGCACGGTCTCCAACGGGGCCACCCGGAAGGGCTCCGCAGGCGCCGACGCCGCGAGCCCGGCGGGCGGGGTGGTGGAGGGCGCGCCGGACGCTGTGGGGTCCGGCTCGGTCCGGCAGGAGGCGAGGCCTCCCACGGCGGCGACTCCGGCGCCCAGGGCGCCCAGCTTCAGGAGGTCGCGGCGGGGGAATGCGCGGGACTTGATCGTCAGGGTGGGACACGGCGATTCCTCGGGTCGGTGCGGGACGTATGCCGCAAAATGGCCCCCTGCGCGCGCCGGGGAAACTCCGGGGTCGGAGATCGCGGGCAATTCCCCACGGCGACCCCTTGTCGGACGCGGCGTATCTTGGGATCAGAGTGGGGGAGAACCACTCGTCAACGGAACGGAGGTATCCATGCGTGCTCATGCCTCGATCCTGCTGGCGACGGCCGTGGTGGCCCTCGCCGCCTGCGGAGGTGGGGAGGACGCCGAAGTCCAGCAGGCTCCGAGCGCGGCGGACACGGTCCAGACCGCCATGGCGCAGTTCGATGCCGCGGCCTTCGACACCGTCACCTGGGAGAAGCCGGCCGACGCCGTGGTCCGCGGCAGCGTCGTCTTCAACTACTCCTGCAAGAAGTGCCACGGCCCCCAGGGCTACGGGGACGGCGGCTTCGTCATGCAGGGCGACACGCTCCGCCCACCGTCCTTCCACGATCCCGACTGGAAGTTCAAGAACGACCTGGCGGGTTTGCGGCGCCAGATCTCGATCGGAACCACCGAAGGGATGCCGCACTGGGGCCTCGAAGGCCTCAAGGCCAAGGACGTGGACGCGGTGGCGCACTTCATCCTGGAGACGTTCGCCAGGTGACGTCACGGGACGACCTCGGCGGCTGAGACGCGCAATCGGTCCCAGCCGCCGAGTTGTCTCTCCAATGCCCTCCGACCGTCAGCTCCCCGGGTCCAGAATGCGCTGGATCTCGGTGCGCACGTCCTGGAGGTGCACCCGCGTCAGGGCATCGGCGGCCCGGCCCTGAGCCTGCTGGGCCTGCTGGTCGATGCGCCGCAGCTCGTCGCGCAGCAGCGCCCGTACGTCGCTCCCCCAGCGCGGCGGCCGCTGGAACTGGGCCGGCAGGCGGGCTTCCTGATCCAACTGGGCCTCCGAGGGATTGAGCTCGCCGTCCACCGTCTCCAGATAGGCCCGCTGCAGGTTGCGGCGGTAGATGTCGATGGCCACCCGGCCGTCGTCGTCCAGCTCGCCCCACACGCCCTCCCGGAGCTGATCCATGAAGTCGGCCAGCGTGTAGGTGTCCCCGCCGGTGAGTGCCCCGTACTCGACGAGGGTGTTCAGCTTGCGCGGTGACAGGAGCGTGCGCAGGAGGCCGGACTGTGCCGAGCGGATGCGATCCACCGCCCCCTCGGCCTCGATGCGCCACAGGATGTCCCGATCCAGGAACATCTCCGGCGGATGGAAGGCGTTGGCCAACAGGAAGTCCATGGCCTCACGCTGACGAGCCTCGGCCACCGGCGTGAAGCGGGGCCCGGTGCCGTACTTCTCCTGCGTGATGGCGCCCCCGATGAGCGCCGCCACGTGGCGCATGTAGCGACCCCACTGGGTCACCGCCTCGCCGTAGAGCTCCTGCAGGACGCTCGTAGTCCTGACCGGGCTTCTCGGCCACGCCCAGCACGGAGTCCATGACCCGCTGCAGGTTCTCGAGCGCCAGCGTGGTGGACTTCACCGCATCGGCATCGCCCACCGCCTCGGTCTGGTTCTCGGGGTCGTTGGGGGCGTCGGGCGTGGAGAAGCGGAGCCACGGCACCGTGTCCTGCGCCCGCGCCCATCGGTCCAGGGTGGGCTTCTCGTCGTCGGGCGTGGCCGCGCTCCAGGATGGGCCGGTATCCCCACTTCACCGCGAACTTGTCGTAGGGACCGATGTGGGGGATCAGCAGCCCCACCGGAATGGAGTCCTCGGGCTGCGCGACGTAGTTGAAGCGCGAGTAGTCCATGAGCGTCGCCACGTGACCGCCCATGCGCTCCAGGAAGTCTCGCGAGCGGATGGAATCCGCCGGGTACATGGCGCTGGCCTTCATGTTGTGCGGAAAGCCGATGGAGTGGCCGATCTCGTGGGTCACCACGTACTCCACCAACTGGCCCATGAGGGAATCGGGCATGGGCAGGCTCCGCGCCCGGGCGTCGAGGGGGCTGGCCTGCACGAAGTACCAGTCCCGCTGCAGCGTCATGATGTTGTGGTACATGTTGACCTCCCCCTTCAGGATCTCTCCCGTGCGGGGGTCGACGATCTGTCCGCCGGTGGCGTTGGCCACGGTGGACGGCCGCCAGTACACCACCGAGTGCCGGGCGTCGTAGAGCGACCAGTCGGGATCGTCGGCCGGCGCGTACTCGGCCCGGATGGCGTTCTTGAAGCCCGCCTCCTCGAAGGCGGTGTTCCACGCCTCGATGCCCGACTTGAGCCACGGCTTGATCCAGTCCGGCGTGGCGGAGTCGATCCAGTAGACGATGGGCTCCACCGGCTCCACCAGCTCGCCCCGGCGGAAGGCCGCCGTGTCCGACGGCTCCAGCCGGAAGCGGTGGATGAAGCGCACCCGCTTGGCGGCGTGTACCGGGAGCGAGAAGTCGTAGTAGCGGCTCGAGTTGAAGCCCACGCGGTCGTCGTGCCAGCGTACCCGCATGGGATCGTCGGGCAGCGCCAGCAGGCTCCAGTGCATGCGCACGGTCTGGGCCGACGGGGGCGAGCTGGGGGGCACGCCCGGTGCGCGGGCGTTGCCGGTCTGGGTCGCCTCCACCTCCACGTTGCGCGGAAAGGCGGCCACGTGGTCGAACCAGCTCTCGTTCTTCTGGGTGCCCTGCAGGGCCCCGATCTCGCGGTTGTAGGTCAGGAAGAGGTCGGTGACGTCGATGACCAGCGCGCTGTCCGTGGGACTGTAGGCCTCGATGGGATACTTGCCCAGCACGGCGCCGTTGCGGAATCCCCGGACCTGGCCCCAGATGGCGTCGCTGGAGTCGGCGACCAGGTCATAACGCTTCTCCCTGAGGACCACCGCGTCGTCGACCCGGTCCCACTGCACCACCAGCGAGGCTCCTCCGCCGAAGAAGCCGCCGGGATCCTGGAGCGTCGACTCCACCGCCCGCGACAGCAGGATCATCTCCTTGCCCAGCTCGGAGCGGGGAATCTCGAAGAGGAGCTTGCCCTCGACCCGGTGGGTGCGGAAGAGCCCGTCCCGGGTCTTCCGCCTCGTCCGTGACCACCTCCGAGTAGGGCTTCACCCCGCCCTGATTCGTGCCGGGCCGCCGCGCGGCGGGCCCACCGGGTCCGCCGGGGCCACCGGGGCCGGCCCCCTGATTGGCCGGCATGGGCATGCCCGCAGGGGCCGGAGACTGGAAGATCGAGCAGCCGGAGAGTCCGAGGGCGGCGCAGGCCAGCCCGGTCCAGAGCACAGAGAGTCGTCGCATGGTGGATTCGGAGAGGTGGAACCAGCCCCCCGGGTCCGGGGGGACGTACACAGGTCAGGGTAACCTGGCAGGCCGCGAGCGTTGAGGACAGGCGCGGAACATCGGCTCGCGATTCCGGGTCCTCCGAGGGGCGCAGGAACGAAGCACGCAGGCAAGAAGGATATTCCATGGCTACCAAGGGATGTATCGGCATTCTCACCGGGGGCGGCGACGTCCCCGGACTCAATCCGGCGATCCGCGCCATCACCATCCGGGCGCTCCGGGAGGGCTACCGCGTCGTGGGCATCCGCCGGGGATGGGCGGGGCTGGTCGACCTGGTGCCCGAGCGCGACGCCGACAACTCGGCCAACGTGCAGGAGCTCACCGCCGAGATCGTGAACCGGGCCGGACGCACCGGCGGGACCTTTCTGCACACGTCACGCACACGCCCCAGCCATCTCCCGAAGCCGGTGGTTCCCCCGCACCTCCGGGACCACTACACCGACGAGATCAACGACGTCACCCCCCACGTGCTCCACAACCTCGAGTTCCTGGGAATCGACACCCTCATCCCCATCGGGGGCGACGACACCCTCTCCTACGGCAAGCGCCTGCACGAGGAGGGCGTCAAGGTGGTGGCGATCCCCAAGACCATGGACAACGACGTGCCCGGCACCGACTACTGCATCGGCTTCAGCACGTGCGTCACGCGGACCATCGAGCTCACGCACCGGCTGCGGACGACGGCGGGATCGCACGAGCGCTTTCTGGTCATCGAGGTGTTCGGACGCTACGCGGGCTTCACCGCCTTGCTGCCCACCATGGCCGGCGCCGCCGACCGCTGCGTGATCCCGGAGCACCCCTTCGACATCGAACGCCTCACCGAGCTCCTGGTCCACGACCGCAAGCGCCACCCTTCCCGCTATTCGGTCGTCCTCGTGTCCGAAGGCGCCACCATGAAGCACGAAGAGGAGATGACCTTCGAGAAGGCGGACACCGACCAGTTCGGGCACCGCAAGCTCGGGGGCATCGGCGACAAGGTGGCCGATGCGCTCAAGGCGCTGTCCCCGAAGTTCAACGACGGCCGCCGGGTCAACGTGGTCAACCAGCGCCTGGGCTATCTGGTCCGCTCGGGAGATCCCGACGCCCTGGACTCCATCGTGCCCATGGCCTACGGAAACCTGGCGCTGGACCTGATTCTGTCGGGCACGTCGGGCCGGCTGGTTTGCGTGCGCAACGGGGTCTACGACAACGTACCCGTCGACGTGGTGACCGGTCGCAAGAAGCTCGTGGACATCCATCACCACTACAACGTGGACCGCCTGCGGCCCAGCTACAGGACGTTCATGCGGCAGCCCATCTTCATCATGACCAGCGACGTGTGACATGACCTCCACCCCCGCCGAGCCCGATCCCCTGACCCGGCGCTTTCGCCGACTCCTCGGCGGCATCCTCCTGATCGGGGTCCTGGGCACCAGCGCAGAGCTGACCCTCCTGGAGCACTGGGAGGAGGCCTGGCAATTCGTGCCCCTGGTCCTGCTGGGCCTCGGGCTGGTGGTGGTGCCGCTGGCGGTGTTCCGGGCGCGCCGCTGGAACGTGCGCGCGCTCCGCTGGCTCATGGTGATCTACGTGCTGGCGGGCGCCGTGGGCATCCAACGCCACTATCACGGAAATCGCGAGTTCGAGCTCGAGATGCGGCCGACGCTGTCCGGGTTCGATCTTCTGTCCCGTACCCTGACCGGCGCCACGCCCGCGCTGGCGCCGGGCGCCCTGAGTTTCATCGGGTTGGTGGGCCTCATGCTCACGTACCGCCACCCGCGTCTGACCTCCGATCGTCCCTCTCCCCGTGATCCAGGAGCAGCCTCATGACCCTCCGAGCCTCTCTCAGGCCCCTGGCCCTCGCCGCCTTGGCCGCGCTGCTGGTGCTGCCGCGCACCGCCGCCGCCCAGGTGGGCGCCAATCGCGACGGCGTGCTGAATCCGAATCTGGCCAGCGCCGAGGAGATGGCGGCCCTGCCCGGTCTCGACGCCGCCACGGCCCAGGCCATCGTCGATGCGCGCCCGCATCTGGGCATGCTCGCCTTCCACCAGTTCCTCAACGGAAAGCTCGGTGAGGGCGACCGCAGCGCGTTGTACGAGCGCCTCTTCCTCCCCATCGACCTGAACGACACCAGCCGCGAGGAGATCCTGCTGGTGCCCGGCGTGGGCGACCGCATGGCGCGCGAGTTCGAGGAGTACCGTCCCTACGCGCACCTGGCCGAGTTCAACCGAGAGATCGGCAAGTACGTGGACGATGAAGAGGTGGCCCGGCTGGCCCAATACGTCTTCGTGCCCGTGGACCTCAACTCCGCCACCGACGAGGACATCCTGTCGATCCCGGGCGTGGGCAGCCGCATGCTGCGGGAGTTCAAGGAGTACCGGCCCTACACCGCCATGGAGCAGTTCCAGCGCGAGATCGGCAAGTACGTGGACGAGGGCGAAGTGGCGCGCATGCAGCGCTACGTGGAGATCCGCTCGGGAGGTTGAGCGGCCAGGCCAGGGCAGCGCGCGCGCCGGCGGGGGGCGGGCCGACGCGCGCGCCGAGGTCTGATGCTACAAGGTCCTACAGGCGCCGCAGCGAGCGCAGGATGTCGTCCGGCGTATAGGAGGTCTGCGCGCCGCTGAGTACCGGCTGCTCCATGCACACGTAGCCGCGCGAGGCGCACTGCTCCAGCGTGCGCTCGAGTCGGGCCACCCGGCGGGCCAGATGGGCGATCTGCTCGTCGGGGGTCAGGTCCATCACCTCTGCAATGGTCATCGTCGCCTCCAGCGTCGGGTCGCGCGGGCGCGCGGCCTCGGGGGGACTCACAAGCCGTACTCCCGCATCTTCCGCCACAGCGTGGTCCGGCTCATCCCGAGCCGGCGTGCCGCGCGGGTCCGATTGTAGCGCGTTTCGGCCAACGCCCGCGCGATGCGGGTCGCCTCGCCGCCCCCGGTGCCTTCAGGACAGGGCGCCACCACGGGATCGCCCGTGCGCAGGGGGCGCACGATCTCCAGGGCGCCGTCGGGCTCGCCGTCCACGTCGGTCAACGCCACCGCCGACTTCACCACGTTCACCGGCGTTCCGTCCACCCGGTACAGGGTCAAGCGCTGGTCACGCACCAGGCCGCGGCTGAACACTCCGCAACCCCTCAGGCACTCCTCGCATCTGTTGAGGTGGATGCAGGGCCGGCCCAGCACCTCGTCGGCATAGAATCCGGTGAGACGCTCCATGGCGGGGCTCACCGCCACCACGTTCCGGCTCCCGTCCACCTGGAACCAGGCCAGGTCGGCCAGGTCACCCAGCAGCTCGAGGCTGTCGGGATCCGGGCGCCAGCCCGGCTCCGGGGTGAGCGTCTGCGATGGAACGGCGCCGTCCATGGACCCCCTCGGGATTCCTGGGACTTCCGGTCGTCACGCTGAAACAATCCGTCCCAACCATGCGAAACGGAGCGTCTGCGCGATGTCGGGAGAACTCCCCCGCCGCCTGTCGGGCCGGTCTTGCGGTGGTGGCAAAATGACATTAGTGTCGGTTTGACACCAAAAGGAGTCCATCGTGGATGACACCCTGCCGCTGCACCCCCTCGAGTTCCGCATCCTCCTCAGCCTGGTGGACGGACCCAGTCACGGGTACCGGATCGTGAAGGCTATCGAGGCCCGCGAAGAAGGGCGCATGCGCATCTATCCGGCCAACCTCTATCGGCGCATCCGCGACCTGCTGACCCGGGGCTGGATCGAGGAGACCGAGGCACCGCCCGGCGAGACCGATCCCGACCCACGGCGCACCTACGTGCGGATCACCGCCCGGGGCCGGGAGGTGGCCCGCGCCGAAGCCCGCCGCCTCGACGAGCTGGTGGCGGATGCCCGCGCCCGGGACCTGCTGGGCTCGACCTGATGATCCGGTTGTATCGACTCCTGCTCCGCCTTCTTCCGGGGGATCTGCGCACGCGGTTCGGCGAGGAGATGGAGAGGGATGTGCGGGCGCGCCTCGCCGATCCTTCGGTAGGCCGCGGGCGGCAGGCGCTCCGCTTCGCTGCCGCGGCCCTGGACGTGGTCCGCACGACCGTGGGGCTCCGGGCACGGGCCCTGGGCCAGCACGCATCGGCGCTGGACGCGGCCCGCGTCACGCTCCGCCACGCGCTGCGCTCCCTGCTCCGGCGCCCCCTGCTCGCGGTGGGATCCGTGGGGACCCTGGGACTGGCGCTGGCCCTCACCCTGGTGGCGTTCACCGTTCTGGACGGTGCATTGCTGCGACCCCTGCCGTATCCTGCGGCCGACCGGCTGGCCCTCGTCAACGGCGCCGCCAGCAACGCCGACCAGGTGGCGGCGTGGCCGGCACGGCTGCCGGGAGTGGAGAAGGCCGCGGCCTGGAGTCTCGACCAGACGGTGGTGGCGGCGCCCGACGGGGCCCGGGAGGCGGGCGTGTTGGCGGTGGACCGGGCCTTCGCCGACCTGGTGGCGCTGCCCGTCGAGGAGGGACGCTCCTTCGCCGACGACGAGTGGCGGGGCGGCGCGCCGGTGGTGATGGTCACCCGGCGCCTGTGGCGGTCCGTGTACGGCGAGGCCCCGCTGCAGGCGCAGTCGTTGGAGCTGGACGGCGTGGACCGCCAGGTGGTGGGGATCGTTCCCGACGACTTCACCTTCTTCCGCTATCAGGGGCGCGACGTCATCCGGCCGCTGACCGGGGAGCTCGCCGCCGGACCGGTGCCGGCGCTGGTGCGGCTGGCGCCGGGCGCGGCGCTGGAGCCGGCCCGGGCGGCGCTGGAGGCTTCGGCGCCCCAGGGCCGGCGGGTGACGGTCCACCTGCTTGCGGACACGCTCCGCGAGGAGCTGCGCGGCCCCCTGTGGGTGCTCCTGGCCGCGGGCGGCCTGGTCCTCATGATCGCCGCGGCCAACGTGGGCTCGCTGGCCCTGGCCCGTGACGTGGAGCGCCAGCCCGAGCTCGCCGTGCGTCAGGCCCTGGGCGCCGGCCGTGGCCGCATCACGGGACAGATCGTCGCCGAAGGCGCCCTGCTCGCCGTGGCCGGAGGAGCGCTGGGACTGGCGCTGGCCGGCCCCGTGCGCCGCCTCCTCCTTCAGGCCACGCCGGGCTTCATCCCGTCGGTGCTGAACGCGGACCCGGGGCTGCGCGCTCCGCTGGCCACTCTCGGCGGCGTGCTGCTGGCGACCACGCTCACCGGACTGCTGCCGGCACTGGTGCAGGCCAGGCGGGGCGAGGCCCGTCTGCGCCCGGGGCTGGACCACGACGGGCGTCGCGCCGGGCGCTGGATGAACGGACTGGTCGTAGCCGAGGCCGCCTTCGCCACCGGCCTGGTTGTGGGGGCGGTCCTGTTGCTTCGCACCTTCGTGGCCGTGCGGCCCACCCATCCGGGCTTCGCCGTACGGGACCGGGTGGCGGTGGAGGTGTCGCTTCCGGCGCGCCTGTATTCCGATCCCGACCGGGTTCGGGACTTCGGCCGTCGACTCCTTGCCGCCGCTGCCGCGCTGCCGGGGCAGCCGAGCTCGGCGCTCGTGGACTTCCTGCCCCTGTCGGGCGTGAGCGCCTACGTGCCGGTGGCCACGGCGGAGGCCGCTCCCGACGCTCGCCCGCGCATGGCCCATCACCGGGCCGCATCGCCGGGCTATCTGGCGCTGATGGAGATGCCGCTGGTCCGCGGCCGTGGTCTCGAGACCGGCGACGTGGCGGGCGCACCGACGGTGGCGGTGGTGAACGAGAGTGCCGCCAGGGCCCTGTGGCCCGACGGGTCCGAGCCCGTCGGCCGCACGCTGGAGCTGGAGATCGACGGCGCGCCGCGGACCTTCTCGGTGGTGGGCGTAGTGGCGGACGCCCGCTTCTTCGGGCCCGGCAACCGGGCACAGCCCGAGGTCTTCACCTCGTTCTCGCAGACCCCGGACCGGACCGTGAATCTGGTGCTGCTGAGGGGCTCGGCGCCGCTGCCCTCGGAGGCCGACCTGCGGGCGGCCATCCGGAGCGTGGATCCCCGCGTGCCGGTGACGGCAGTCGAATCGCTGAGCGCGGTGGCGGCCCACACCACGGTGGTGCCCCGCTTCCAGCTCACGCTGCTGGGGGTGCTCGCCGGCGCCGGACTGCTCCTGAGCGCCCTCGGCACCTTCTCGGTGCTGGCATACCGGGTGCGGCGCCTGCGCCGGGAGATCGGCATCCGCAAGGCGCTGGGCTGCCCGCCGGGCCGGCTGGTATCCTCCCTCATGGGACGCTCCGTGGCCGTCGGGCTGGCAGGAGCGGTGGCGGGTGGCCTCGCCACCTGGATCGCCGGGGGATGGCTGGGCAGCCGCCTCTTCCTGTACGGCGTGGAGCCGCGCGACGCCGGCCCGTACCTGGCCGCCGCGGCCGTGATGATCACCATCCTCGCGCTGGGCTCGCTGGCGCCCTGCCTACACGCGTGGCGCATGGATGCGGCAGTGAACCTCACGGACGAGCGGGCTTGATGCTGTTGTACCGCGTGCTCCTTCGCCTGCTGCCGTCGGAGCTTCGGCGCCGCTTCGGCCCGGAGATGCAAGCCGACCTGCGGCACCGGCTGGCGGAAACGAAGGGGGTCGCGGCCCGCCTGCGCGTGGTGGCCGCGGCGTGCGCCGATCTCGTCGCGCAGGCCGTGGCCCTGCGCGGCCGCAGCGGACGAACCCAGGGAGGATGGACGATGACGGGATGGACGAGGGACGTGCGACTGGCCGTGCGCGGCCTCCGGAGCGCGCCGGGCTTCGCCCTAGCGGCCGTGACCACGTTGACGCTGGCCATCGGGGGAGCCACCGCGGTCTTCAGCGCCGTGCGCGCCGTGCTCCTGGCGCCCCTGCCCTACGCCGACGCGGACCGCCTGGTGACTCCGTGGCCCGAGGTGAACGCCAACGCCGCCATGGTCCACCGCATGGCCGACGACATCGACGCCTTCGACGACGTATCGGGCATCTCGTCGTGGAGCTTCACCCTGGTAGGCGACGGCGATCCCGAGGAGCTGTCGGTGGCCCGCGTCACCGCCAATCACTTCGACGTGCTCGGCGTGCCCCCTCTCCTCGGCCGCACTTTCCGCCCCGAAGAGGAGGAGTCGGGCCGGGGCGACGTGGCGGTGCTCAGCTACGGGCTCTGGGTGCGCCGCTTCGGCGCCGATCCGGACATCGTGGGCAAGACCATCGACCTGGCCGGAGCCGATCACGACCGGCGCACCGTGATCGGCGTCATGGGCGAGGATTTCCGCCCGGTCCGGGGCTCTCCGCAGGCGTGGACCACCATCGAGCTGAAACCCGGCGCCGGCGTCGCTGAAGACGACACCTGGTTCGTGAACTACCGGGTGGCGCGCCTGGCGCCCGGCGCTACGCCCGAGCAGGCTCGGGAGCAGCTCCAGGCGCTGGCCGTACGCCTTCAGAAGGAGGTCCCCACCGTCCTGGATCAGGACGACGTGCGCACCGTCACGGTGCCTCCGGTGCGGACGCTGGAGACCGGCGACGTGGCCCCCATCCTGTGGCTCGTGCTCGGTGCGGTGGGTCTGGTCCTGCTCCTGGCGTGCGCCAACGTAGCGAACCTCCTGCTGGCACGGGGCCACGCTCGCCAGAAGGATGTGGCCGTCCAGCGCGCGCTTGGCGCGAATCGGGGCCAGATCGCCGCCCGGGTGTTCTCCGAAGCGGTGCTGATGGGCGTCCTCGGCGTGGCCGGCGGCATCCTGTTCGCGAAGGTGGCGGTGGCCTTGCTGGTGCGCACCGCCCCGGAACTCCTCCCCCGCTCTGAGTCCATCCACCTGAACGGGCCGGTGCTGGCCTTCGCCCTGGCCATCACCGGAGGCGCCATGGTGCTGTTCGGCGGGCTGCCGGCGTATCGAGCCTCGCGGGTGTCGGCCACCGAGGGCCTCGCCACCGGCACGCGCAGCGGCGCCCGCCACGGTAGCGGAGGCCTGGCGCGCTGGCTGGTGGCGGTCCAGATGGCGCTGGCGCTCATCCTCGCGGCCGGAGCCTCGCTCACGCTGCGGAGCCTCCGGACCCTGAGCGACCAGGACCCCGGCTTCCCCGTGGACGGGCTGCTCACCTTCCGGGTCAGCCCGCCGGCCGATCGCTACAGCGACGTCGAGGCCCACGCGAGCTATTACCGACGGCTCACGGAGCGGCTGGAGGCGGTGCCCGGCGTCACCCGGGTCGGGGGCATCCAACTCCTCCCGCTCACCGACAGCAACTGGGGCTTCCCCCTCTACTTCGACGACGCACCGCTGGCTGAGGGAGCGAGCCCGCCTTCGGTGGCGTTCCGGGTCGTCACCCCAGGCTACCTGGAGGCGCTGGGCGTGCCCCTCCTGCAGGGCCGGCTGCCCGAGGCCGGCGACAACGCGGACGCCGCGCCGGTGACCGTCGTCAACCAGGCGCTGGCCGACCGTTTCTGGCCCGGCCAGGATCCCCTCGGCAAGGAGTTCCACACCCCGTCACCGAGCTCACCAGCGCTGCGGGTGGTGGGCGTGGTGGGATCGGTCCGGCAATTCGGGCTCGAGCGTGCGCCGCAGGCCGAGCTCTACATTCCCGAGCCGCAGTACGCCTGGGGCTCCATCGGGCTGTTCATGGTGGCGCGCACCGAGGGCGACGTGGATCCCGCGGCCGCGCTCGCCGCGCTGCGCGACGCCACCTGGGACGTGGACCCCCGCATCCCCGTCTCCGACATGCGCCCCATGTCCCGGGTCGTGGGCGACAACCTGGCCCGGGCCCGCTTCCTGGCGATCCTGCTGGCGGGCTTCGGCGTCACCGCCCTGGTGCTGGGGGCGGTGGGGGTATACGGGGTCACGGCCTTCCACGTGAACCGCCGGCGCTCGGAATTCGGGCTGCGGCAGGCGCTGGGAGCGTCACCGGAACGGGTCCTGGGTGAAGCCGTGCGCTCGACGATGGTCCCGGTGCTCGTCGGCGGCCTTGCCGGCGTCGCCGGCGTGCTGGCCGCCGGGGGCGTGCTGGCCAGGGTGCTCTACGAGACCTCACCCCGCGACCTGTCGGCTCTGCTGGCCGCCGCCGCGCTCCTGGGGGCCACCGCGTTGGCCGCCATCGTCGTGCCGGCCCGCCGGGCGACCCGCCTCGACCCCGGCGAGGTGCTGCGCGACGAGTGAGCCGGAGCCCTCAGCCCTCGCCGGCGGGTCCCAGGAAGCCACAGCCCTGGAGGCGCTCGTCGTCCAGCGCCAGCGTCGCCTGCAGGTGGGTCCAGTTGCCGCTCATGGAGTCCTGGCAGCCACCGATGGCCAGGGTCAGGGTGAGGGTCTGGCCCGCGTCGGAAGCACCCTCGATCATCCATCCCTCGGGCGAAGGCCGGAGCCCCTGCGTGCTGAAGGTCCGGGGGCTGCCCTCGGGGGTGGTGAGCACGGCGCTGCCGCCCCGCACCTCCAGGTGCCAGAAGGGCTCGTTGCCGCTGGCCTCGGCCACCAGGTCGTCGTCATCCTCGTCGCAGCTCCATCCCAGGTAGGCGACGCGGCGCAGCTCGAGCACGTCCACCGTGCCCGCCAGCGAGGCGCCGGGTCCGGTCCCGGGCGGGGGACCGCCGGCGGCCAGCATGTCCACGAAGACCGACTCGAAGGGCTCCTGGCCCGGCGTGAGCTGCTCGTGCAGCTCCATGAGCTCCTGGACCGCCGGCCCGTCGAGCCAGTACTCCGGACCGCCGGCGCACGCCTGGAAGTCCCGGCGGTCCTGGCCGATGACCGCGACGCCGGTGACCCGCACGATGTCGCCGCTGGCCAGGGGATCCAGGCTGTCGGCCACGGGAGCCGCGGCCTCGGCGGGGGCTTGATCGCCGGCTTCCGCAGGGGGATTGGACCCCTCCCCGCCGCAGCCCGCCACCGCGAGCGCCAATGCCAACGGCGCCAGCGACGCCGGTAGCCCGCCCGCCGCCCGACGCGCCCTGTGCATCAGTTCACCGTCCGGTAGCCGCGGGCCTGCAGCACCGCGCGCGCCGTCATGGCCGACAGCGCAAGCGTCACCCCCGGGATCAGCTCGTCGCCCGGCAATCCCCGGGACATGGCGGTCTGACCGCACAGATAGAACTCCACGCCCGCGCCCAGGAGCGCCTGCACCAGCCCGGAGTTGGGATTGTCGTGCTGATAGCGGGCCCGGTAGGGGGCGTCCGCCAGCAGGTTCCGGCCCGCCGGGCCGTGCATCACCACCGCCACGTGCATGCGGTCCAGGGCCACGCCGGCCCGGGCGTGCATGTTGAGGAAGCGCGCCACCGTGTTCAGCTCCGGGTTCACCCCCGCGTCGGCCTCGGGCGTGTTCGCGATCTCGAAGAGGACCCGGTAGTCCATGTCGGTGGGGGCCGGCAGCTCCAGCCCTTCCACGTCGTACACGGCGCCCCAAGGCTCGATGACCGGGCCAGGCGTGGCCGGGCCCAGCGGGTGTTCCTGGGGACTCCGGATCGGCGACGGCGACGAGCCGACAGGATCGGCGGCCTCGACGCCTGCCGGCGCGGCACCGTCCCAGGGTTTCTTCTCCACCACGCCCAGCGGGCGAAAGGTGGTGCCCGGCCGGGAGGCCTCTCTGGACGCCAGGTCGAAGCGGTCGCCGGGCATGAGAAAATAGAAGCGCCCGCCGTTCTCCATCTGCGCGCCGTGGTCGTAGATGGCCACATAGCCCTGGCCCATGACCTGAGCTCGGTCGCCCTGCACCACGATGGCGGTGTTCTCGTCCAGACCGATCCCCAGCAGGTCGGGGTGGGCTTCGACGAGGCTCACCATGTCGAAGTGGCGGTTGCGCACCAGCAGGTGCTGATCGATGGCCGTGCCCCGGAGATACCCGAAGCCGACTTCGTGATCGCCCATGATCACCGTATTGGTCTCGGTGTCGCCCCGGGCCAGGTAGGAGCCCTGGATCGACGCCCCCGCCGACGACCCGCCGATGACCCCGCCCCGGTCCAGCACCGCCCGGATCGCCCGCTCGGTGCGGGTGCCGGCGTAGGCATCCACCAGGCGCCACTGGCGTCCGCCCCCGAACCAGACGCCCCGGGCCCGGGTGAGGGGCTCCACGAAGGCCTCGGTGTTGGCCACCTCGGGGTCGTAGGAGTGGAGCACGGTGACGTCTGTGGCGCCGGCGTCCTTCAGGAAGCGCGCACACGAGCAGAACTGATCGTAGTCGGCGTCGTCGCCGCCCCCGGCCGTGGGGATCAGGACGATGGGCGCGTCGGGCCCGCCGGCCAGATCGATGAAGCGCTGGATGATCTCGGGATCGTGCAGGTTGCCGCCCACCACCACGAGGCTCCCGTTTGCCGGGCCGACCTCCTGCGCCGCGAGCGGGCGGGCGGCGGCCAGCGCGAGCACGGCGCCGGCGGCGATTCCCAGGGCGCGTATCCTGGACATGTCTCCTCTCCTCGTGGCGGATCGTTTCCGGGATGGCCAACTTCACCCGTCGCCCCGTGGGGCGGCAAGCACCCGCAGCCGAGCTCGCGCATGCGCTACGTCATCGCCGTCTTCCTCGTCGCCACCTTCCCGCCGGCCATCCTGTGGTGGTACGTGGTGCATCCCTTCGCCGGCTTCTGGCGGCGCCTGGGGGCACGCACGACCATCTGGATCATGGGGGTGGGCTCCGTGGTGATGATCGCGATCCTCGTGTACCACCGTCGCCGGCTCGTCTTCGGGGACCTGGGCTTCTCAGTGCCGTTGCTGGTAGGCGGACTGGCCCTGTGGGGGATGAGCATCGTCCTGGACCAGGCGAGCCGCCGGCATCTGACGCGCCGCATCCTGGCCGGCGTGCCCGAGCTGTCCGAGGGCGAGGAGGGGGTACTGCTGCAGGAGGGGGTCTACAGCCGGATCCGGCATCCCCGCTACGTCGCCGTCGCCATCGGACTGGTGGGGCTCGCCCTGGTGGCGAACTACCGCTCTCTGTACTGGATCACGGGCGTGATGCTGGTGGCCCTGGCGGGCATCACGGTGGTGGAGGAGCGCGAGCTGCGGGAGCGCTTCGGCCAGGCGTACGTGGACTACGCCCGCCACGTGCCCCGCTTCATTCCGCGGCTGCGGCGCTGAATCCCGGAACGACGGCGGGCCCCGGGAAGCCCCCGGAGCCCGCCTCACGTCACGGCACCGCGCTCGCCGTCAGAAGAGCCCGACCACCTGCCCGTCCACCACGCCCATGTTCGCCGCGGCCGGCTTGGCGGCCAGCCCGGGCATGGTCATGACGTCGCCGGTCTTCACGACCACGAAGCCGGCGCCCGCCGACGGCGTGACGTCGCGCACCGTGATGCGGAAGCCGGTGGGCCGGCCCAGGAGCGCGGGATTGTCCGAGAAGGAGTACTGGGTCTTGGCGATGCACACCGGCACGTCCCGGAGCCCGATCTGCTCCAGGCGGGCGATCTGCTTCTCCGCCGCCGGCAGGTAGTCGACCCCGTCGGCGCCGTAGATCTCCCGGGCCACGGTGTCGATTTTGTCGACCAACGGGGCATCGACGCCGTAGAGCGGGCGGTAGTCGGCCTCGCCGGAGTCCAGGATGTCCTGCACGGCATCGGCCAGCTCCAGGCAGCCCTCGCCGCCACCACCCCAGGGATCGGCCTCCACGGCCGCCGCGCCCATCTCGCGGCAGCCGTCCAGCACCGCCTGCACCTCGGCTTCCGAATCGCTGGCGAAGCGGTTCAGCGCCACCACCGGTGGCACCCCGAACTTGCGCACGTTCTCGATGTGCGCCTTCAGGTTCGCGAAGCCCCGCTTGACGGCGTCCACGTTCTCGGGGCCCAGGGCGTCCTTGGCGACGCCGCCGTTCATCTTGAGCGCCCGCACCGTGGCCACGATCACCGCCGCACCGGGCTCCAGATCGCCAAAGCGGCACTTGATGTCGAAGAACTTCTCGGCGCCCAGGTCGGCGCCGAAGCCCGCCTCGGTGACCACCACGTCGCCCAGCGACAGGCCGGCGCGGGTGGCCGAGAGCGAGTTGCAGCCGTGGGCGATGTTGGCGAAGGGTCCGCCGTGCACGAAGGCCGGCGTGCCGCCCAGTGTCTGCACCAGGTTGGGATTGACCGCGTCCTTGAGCAGCACGGTCATGGCGCCGGTGGCCTCGAGGCCCTTGGCCCGCACGGCCTCACCGTCCTTGGAGTAGCCCACGATGATGCGCTCCAGCCGGGCGTTCAGGTCGTCGAGGCCGTCGGCCAGGCAGAAGATCGCCATGATCTCCGAGGCCGCCGTGATGACGAAGTTGTCTTGCCGGGGCACGCCGCCGGTGCGACCTCCCAGCCCCACCACCACGGAGCGGAGCGCCCGGTCGTTCATGTCCACGGCCCGGGGCCAGGTGATCTGGGTGGGATCCAGATTCAGCGAGTTGGGCCGGTACATGTGGTTGTCCAGCATGGCCGACAGCAGCGCGTGGGCCGAGGTGATGGCATGGAGATCCCCCGTGAAATGCAGGTTGATCTCCTCCATGGGCACGACCTGTGACCAGCCGCCCCCGGCGGCGCCGCCCTTGATGCCGAAGACCGGGCCCAGCGACGGCTCCCGCAGGCACAGCACGGGATTGCGCTCCCGCAGCGTCATGGCGTCGGCCAGCCCCACGGCCACCGTGGACTTGCCCTCGCCGGCGGCGGTGGGATTGACGCCTGTGACCAGAACCAGCCGGCCACGCTTGCCCCCCTTCTCCTGCGCCACATCCAGGGGCACCTTGGCCTTGTAGTGGCCGAAGGGCACGATGTCCGCGGCGTCGAGGCCGACGCGCGCGGCGATCTCCTGGATGGGCTTCAGGGTCGCCCCCTGGGCAATCTCGATATCACTCTTCATGCTGTGGTCCTTTGCGGTGTGGAGACGGTCGCGCTGCGGGGTCAGCCCTCGTAGGCGGCCAACAGCTCCAGCACGTGATCGATGTCGTCTTCGGTGTGGTCGGCGTTGACCTGAGCCCGGATCTCCTCGTCGCCCCGTGGTACCACCGGGAAGGCCAGGCCCGTGACCAGCACGCCGTTCTCGAACAGATACCGCACCATGTCGCGGGTGCGGCGGGTGTCGCGGATCATGAGGGGCACCACCGGGTGCTCGCCGGGGATGGTCTCGATCCCCACGCGTCCCAGTCCCTCTTCGAACCGCTTGGTCAGCCCCCGCAGGCGCTCCAGCAGCGCCACGCCCTCGGGGGAATCCACGATCTCCACGCTCCGCATCGCCGCCCGGGCCTCGCCGGGCGTGATGGGGTTGGAGTAGATGTACATGGGCGACGATTCCCGGAGGAAGCGCACCACCGAGGGGTTGGAGGCCACGTAGCCGCCGTTCACGCCGAAGGCCTTGCCCAGCGTGCCCACCAGCAGGTCGACGCCCTCGGCCCCGGTGTATTCTTCGGTGCCCCGCCCGGTGCGGCCGAACGCCCCCACCCCGTGGGAGTCGTCCACCACCAGCACCACGCCCTCGGCGTACTGGGCGTCGTAGCGGCGGCACAGCGCGGCGATCTCGTCCAGCGGCGCGTGGTCGCCCCGCATGGAGAAGATGCCGTCGGTGACCACCACCGCACGCTCGGCCTCGCCGGCGTGGCGGTCCAGCGCCCGTTCCAGCGCGTCCATGTCCAGGTGGGGATAGACCTCCTTGTCCATGGGGCGCGCCAGGCGCATGGCGTTGATGATGCAGTTGTGGTTCAGCTCGTCGCTGATGAGCACCGTGCCCGACGTCACCAGCGGCACGATGGTGGAGACCACCGTGGCGTAGGCGGACGAGAAGACCATGGCCGCCTCGCGCCCGTGAAAGTCGGCCAGGCGGGCTTCCAGCTCGGTGTGCACGTCGTAGGTGCCGCTGATGAAGCGCACCGCGCCGGGACCGGCCCCGTAGGCCCGGGTGCCCTCTTCTTCGGCCTCCATGACCTCGGGCCGAAGCCCCATCCCCAGATACGAGTTGGAGTTCATGCGGATGAACTCGCGATCTCCCTGCCCTTCGAGCAGGAAGCGCGGGCCGCGGCTTCCGTGGGCCGGGACAACGCGGGTGACGACGGCTTCCACGCCCTTGGCGGTCCCGGCCTCTTCCAGACCGGCGACGTGGGCATCGAGCACCGGGCTCAAGCGATTCAGCGGCATGACTTCACGCTCCTTCAGATGATCGTGTTCGGGTCGGGGACGGATGCGCTCGGGGTGCTCAATCGGCGGCCTCGAGCTTCACGCGCAGGTTGGTGAGCATGTCCTCGGTCATTCGCTCCACGTCGTACTCCGGCGCCCAGCCCCATTCCTCGCGGGCGCAGCTGTCGTCGATGCGCCGGGGCCAGGACGCGGCGATGGCCTGGCGCACGGGATCCACGTCGTACTCGATCTCGAAGCCCGGCACGTGGCGGACGATGACCTCGGCGAGGCCCGCGGGCGCGAGCTGCATGGCCGTGATGTTGAAGGCGTTGCGGTGCACCAGGCGCTCGGGATCCGCCTCCATGACCTCCATGGCGGCCCGCAGCGCGTCGGGCATGTACATCATGTCGAGCTGGGCATCGGCGGCCAGGAAGCAGGTGTAGCGCCCCTCGCGCACGGCGTGGTAGTAGATGTCCACCGCCCAGTCGGTGGTGCCACCACCGGGAGGGGCACCGTGGCTGATGATGCCCGGGTAGCGCACCCCGCGCACGTCGACCCCGTAGCGGGTGTGGTAGTAGTCGCACAGCAGCTCCCCGGCCACCTTCGTCACGCCGTACATGCTGGTGGGGCGCTGGATGGTGTCCTGGGGCGTGGGATCCGGCGGGGTGCTCGGCCCGAAGGCGGCGATGGAGCTCGGCACGAACACACTGCAGCCCTGATCCCGGGCCACCTCGAGCACCGCGTGCAACCCGCCCATGTTCACCTGGTAGGCCAGGCGCGGATCCCTCTCGCCCACCGCCGACAGGATGGCGGCCAGGTGGTAGATGGTGTCGGCGTGGAAGCGAACGGCCGCGGCGCCCACGCCCTGGGGATCGGTGGCATCGAGGAGCTGGAACGGACCGGCCTCCAGGAGCTCGGGGCCGGGGTTTCGGATATCGGTGGCCAGGACCTTGTCGGTGCCGTAGCGCGCCCGGAGCGCCGGGACGAGCTCGGAGCCGATCTGACCGCCGGCTCCCGTCACCAGGATTCGTCTCACCTGAGGTCGCCTCCGTGCGCAGGCCTGCGGCGCGCGGCGGCGGGGCCGCCCCGCTCCAGTCGTCGGCCTGCGAGGACGTGATGGGGGGTCGCGGATATCGCCGCACCGCATCGCACCAGGCGAGCGGGCGGCGAGCCTGCGGAATATAGAAGAGTCGCGCCGCCGAGGCACGGTGCGGCGGGGCTCGTACACCTGGGATTGCGGCTTGACAGATCATCCGCAATCGCACAATCGTGGCTTTTCAGCCTCTCGCCTGTGGACGCCGCGACTGACCCGTGAGTGCCCATCGTTCTCCCAAGGCCAAGGACCTCACCAGGCTCGCCGTCGCCTTGCTGGCGCTCCTGCCGGCCGCTGGCGCCCCTCTATCCGCCCAGCGCATTCACGGGGTGGTGCTGGACTCCATCACGGGTGCACCCGTCCAGCAGGCGGCGGTAGCGTACGAGGGCGCAGTCGGCATGGTGAGCGTCACCACCGATGCAGAGGGCCGTTTCGAGCTGACGCTGGATGGTGAGCCGCCCTGGACGCTCGAGGTCCAGGGGCTGGGCTATCAGTCGCGCACGGTGTCCGTGGGGCCGGAGACCGTCTCGCGAGAAGTCCCCATCCTCCTGAGCGGCGCACCGCTGGAGCTCGAGGGTGTGGAGGCCGGAGCGGCGCGGGAAGAGCCGAATTTCAAGTTCCGCGGACTATGGGTGACGAACCGCGGGTTGGTATGGGCGGGCCACGGTCGGGAGCGCTGCGCATTCGTGATGATCGACAGCGTCGTGGTCAAGGATTACCATCTTCTCGACCGCGATTTGATTCGCAGTTATGAACGCGCGAACCTCTGGGCCGGGCCACCGTCAGCATACGGCGCAGTCCAGGTGCTCGACGACCGGAAGTACATCGCGGATCCGCGCCTGCGCCACGATGCCTGGCCTTGTGGCGTGGTCAAGGTGCTGAGACACCGATTCTGGGACCGGCTCCGCGCTCTGCCCGACCCCGCCATCCCCGAGGGGCAGCCGGTCGCTCTCGTGGAGGAGTCGACCGTCTCGCTGCCTCCACTGCCGTGGTGTCCAGAAGCGGTAGCGGTGTCCAGCCAGGGCGAGGTGGCAGCGGTGTCGGGCGACGAGTCCCAGGTCGAGGTGCTGGGCCCGGACGGGCACCCGCGCCGTTCCGTTGCTTCGAGTCGACGGCCCGACGCCGCAGCCTGTAGTCTCCGCGTAGGGTGGCGGAGCGACACGCTCTGGGTGTCCGACGCGTCGCGGACGCGACTGAGCCTCGTGCCGCCGACCGGCCCGCCGGTAGTGCGGGAGGCCATGGGCGCGCCGGCGGACCCGCCGTGGGTCGTGCCCGATCGGCCGCTGCCGTCCTCGCCCCTGGCCATGGACCTTCCGGTGCCGGTTCCCCTGGCGGGTGGGCGGTGGCTGTGGACGTATCCGGCGCCGGATCCGCCGACGCCGCCGATTCCGCCGGAGGACCCCCCGGGGCGGATCCTCATGGTGCTGAACGACGAGTGGGCGTTGGACCACGTGCTGGAGGTCCTGCGTCCGGGCGCGGCACCGGTGGACGTGGTGCTGGGTCCGCAGCCGGTGCTCGGGACGCAGCCCTTCGGCGACGAACCGCTGTACCAGGTGTCGCCGGACGGGACGCACGTGACCATCGTGCAGCGTGAGCACCAGATGGCGGCCTGGATGACGGTCTACCGGGTGACCCGGATCGGCCTCGACGGAGACACGCTGTTCCACACGGAGCGGCGAGCGATGATGGTGCGGATGACGGACGAGGCCTTCGACAGCACGGTGGCGGAGCTGGCGCGACGTCCGGGAGCGGTCGCCGCCTTTCCGGGCCCGGCAGAGGGTCGGGAGACGCTCCTGCAAGAGATGGTATACCGGCCGCCGTTCCACCCGGCGATCACGGCGCTCATGGTGGGCTACGACGGCACGACCTGGCTGCGGTGGCCGGACGCACGCACGGGACGTGTGCGCTGGGAGGTGCTGGACGAGCACGGTGAGGCCCTGCGCACGTTCGAGGCCGACCGGCGGCTGAAGCTGATCGCGGCCGACGGGGACCAGGTCTGGGGCCGGCTGCCGGACGAGGACCGCGACGGCGGGGGCGTGCGATTGGTGCGCTTCCGCGTCGAGCCGGCTGAGGGGGGCTGAGGAGTCTGCGGTGGCGGTCGCATCGGAGGAGCGCCGCCAACGTTCCACTCATGCGCGAGCTGACAAGGAGTGGACGAGTTGGCACCGTCAGGGTGCCAACTCAGGACAAGTGTAAGTGGTGCCCAGCACGTATGGGCGACTTCGGCACCTTCTGGGTGCCGAATTGACCAAACGTCAAGAAATCGCCGCCGATTGGCATATTCGGGTACACTGCGCGCGCCGCGCTCCGATTCCCGGCTTTCTGGCACACGCCACTCTTGACAGGAGGTCCGCAGTGGCGTATTCGTAGCTTTCCAGTCCCCGCTGAGTACGCTCCTTAGGAGTGGGGAGGGCTGTGTGCACTGGGCGTATCTGGCAGACCGTTGTGCGGGGGTGCCCTCAAGGTCCGCTCGATCGATCGGACGGTGTAACCGGCAAGCCATATCGGCCACCACCCTGTGGGACGGACCTACCGGGCGCGGATGTTCTTGCGGGGTCGTGGATGGCTCTGGCGGCCACAACGGCAAGCGCGGGGGGGGGGCGCCATGAAGGCCCACCCCACATTCTCCGACGTGG
The DNA here is from genome assembly GCA_963809895.1 of uncultured Gemmatimonadales bacterium. Classification (GTDB taxonomy): domain Bacteria; phylum Gemmatimonadota; class Gemmatimonadetes; order Longimicrobiales; family Gaopeijiaceae; genus Gaopeijia. The sequence goes on from CAWELD010000003.1 coordinate 2,629,854, forward strand.
CCCTGGCGTGGCGCAAACAGCACTGTCGGCTCACCGCGATCGCCCGAAGCATGCTCGGAGACGCCGACGATGCGTCCGACGCGGTGTCTGATGTCTTCGCGCGCGTTCTGGACCGGTGTCCCGACCTTGGACGGTCTACCGATCTCGAGTCCTACCTGGAACGCGCGGTTCGAAACCGATGCCGCGATGAGGTTCGCAATCGGCGAAACCGGCTGCGACTCCAGCGCGACGTCGCCAGCCACCGCATGACCTGGCGCTCTCGAGGTCCAACGCCGGCGGAGCGCCTCTCCGCTGCGGAGTTGGCCGCCAGGATTGACGCGGCCCTCGACGGCCTGCCACCGCGACCGCGGGAAGCATACCTCCTGAGCAGGCATCAGGGCCTCTCAACAGAGAAGGGAGCGACGGCGATGGGCGTCGCGTCAAAGACCTTCGAGAATCACTTGGGCAGAGCACTACGCGAGATGAGGGTCGCGTTGCGTCAGTACGACGAGGTGAGTTGAGAGGGCGCTTGGGGGTTCGTGGGGCCTCGGGCGTCTTGATCTAATGAAGGGGTTGGCCACGCACCCGCCGAGGATCGGCTCAGGTTCGAGCATGTGTGGCGAGCGGTACCACAACGACCAACCGCGGTGGGTCCCCTTCAGAAGGCCCTCCTCGTCTCGGGTACCTGATGGCAATGTTGACGAAGCCCCATGCTTCCCGTCGGTCTTGGCTGAAGAGCGGTCCTTCCATCTGGGTCGCTGTCGCATTGACGCTGCCATTTGGCAGCGCTTCCGCCCAGGCACCTGACCGACGACTCGAACTCGAGGAAGTCGGACGGGCATCGCTCCCGCCAGGCTTCACCGTCCTGAGCGGCCTTCTTATCGGGGCGGGCCACGCCATCGTTTGGGGCCCCTCTGGATTGCTCGACGTCACTGAGGGCAGGCAGCGCCGCGTCTTCGTGCTTGGCGAGCGCGTTCCGGTGCGGGGAGCGAGGGTGGGCCGAGAATCCGCAAGCTATGAGGTGATCGACTCAGCCGGCGACATCGTGGATGTCGCCGGCAGCGGCGACACACGCATTACCGTGAGACTCCCGCTCGAAGGCGAGGTCGTACAGGCTGTCCCGCTGGGCGACGGCTGGCTGATCCACGAGAAGGTCGGGCACGACGTGATGCCACGCCTCGTGGTGTGGCAACCGGGCACGGGTCTAAGGGCGCTGGCACCGCCGCATGGTGGGTGGAACCGGCAGCTCCGACTCGTACCCGGTGAGGGCTCAGCCTTCGTTCAGGACATGGACGACCCCTATGCAGTCTGGCGAGTCGAGCTGCGCGACCAGATTCCGGAGGTAGGTCTGGCCATGAATGGCGAGACGATTCGCAGCATCCTCGCCTCAGAAGGTCTTGAGCCGGAGAACACCGTCGCGCTGCCTCTCGTGCCACTCGACGATGGATACCTCTACCAGTTGAGCCACCTCGGCAGCGACGGACGAATGATGATCACACTAGACGAGACCTACGAGGTGCTTCGGAGCGCGATGGTGCCCGTGTCGATCGGGTTCATGGCAGCGGTGCCAGAACAAAACGCGCTCCTGGGCCTCGTCGACACAGGAACGCCAAAGGTGGTGTTCTATCGCTGGCGTTGGAGCGGAGGATCGGGGCAATCATCAACCTCAACGGAGGATCTACCAGGAGACTCATGCTGATGCTCGCCATCACACTCATGCTGGGGGCGCTGGCGGTGTCCCCTCGACCCGCGTCGGCTCAGAGCTGCTTCGGCTGCGACGACGAAAACTGGACCGAGGTCTCCTGTGTGGCACAGGGTTGGGAGGGCTTCGGGTACACCGAGTGCGAGGTTCATTATGACCCGCCCAATTGCGCGTTCGGCACTCAAGTCTGCTGGGGCCCGGATCCCGAGGACCAACAGCTCGCGGCGCTCACCATCCGTGCCGACGGAACGTTCGTTCTGCCTGCGGAGGAGGCACCATCCCCATCGCTCGCGGATCTTGCGATGGAGCCATACGGGTTCTCGGAGACAGCCCACATCAACGAACGTACCTGCAAAGGACTCATCACCGGCCGCGTGTATGGTGAGCTTGTGCGCCGGCAACTCAAGCAGCGCACTCAGACGCTGATCATCTGACGCCTGGCCGCCCGTCGCCCCGATCCTCGGCTCCGCGTCAGTCTTGGTCGAACCCCTCTGTCGAAGGCCGATGCCTGCTGACCCAAAGCGAGCCCGATGAAATTGAACACTTTGACATCCGTTCGGTGTTGCCTCGTAATCATGGTTGGAGTCGGGGCACCCCAGTTGCTCCCGGCCCAGGTCTCCGACGCACATCTTCAACGCATTGTGGTCATTGATTCGCAATTCTCTGAGATCCCTTCGACTCTCGCGGCCGCTCCGGACGGCCGGGTCGCCGTAGCTGTGCCTTGGGAGCAAACTGTTGACGTCTTCTCGCCTGAGGGCGAGCTAGTCTTACGAGTGGGAGGAGGCGCCGGGAGCCCCGGTGAGTTCCAGAGGGTCTCCATGGTGGGATGGCTCGGCGACACGCTCTGGGTGGCAGACCGGGGCCTATACCAGGTGACGTTCTTCCCTCCGCTGGGTGAAGCACACCGTGTGCATCGCGACCTTGCCGGTATCCTGCCGAAGATCCACATGAGGATTCCGATACCGACTGCGGCTGGCGGCTGGATCTCGGTCCGGCGGTCGGCGGAGTCTCCCGGCAGCGACCGGTTCGTCGAGGAATGGGTGAGCGTCGATAGCGCGTGGGGAGCGGTCACGCCGATCATGATCCTCGCTCCGAGCCCAGCCCGCGTGGAGATCCGGCTGACGGACTCCACCGGTGTCAGCGCGTCAGGACAACCCTTTAGCTCGCAGACGCTCTTCGCTTTCGCACCCGACGGCCGTTCGGTCACGCTTCTCGACCGCGGGGGCGACACACCTGGCGAGGCACCGTCGTCGTATTCCCTGACCCGCACGAACCTCCGGGGCGACACCGTGTTCCGTACCGTGCGGCGCATTGAGCCGATGGAGGTCAGGAAGCCGACGGTGGACGCCGTAGTCGAGTACTACGTATCCATGCCGAGCATCCAACGGAGCGGGCTGAACGCCCTGGCGATGCGGGACAAAGTGCACGAGGCGTTGTACCTTCCCGCCTATCACCCGCCGGCAACGGACGTGGTCCAGGGCGCCGATGGCTCCACCTGGGTGCGGCGCGAGGATAGGTGGGAGGCGACCGTGTTGTGGGATGTCTTTGATCGCGAGGGCCACCTCAGCGCGACACTGGAGTTGGACCGGCGCGTCCAGCACCTCGCTCCGTACTCCGGTGGCGTGTGGGCCGTGGTGCGGACGGACGAGGGTGTACGGGTGGTCCGGTATGCGGTGCGCCGCAACTGAGCCGTGAGTGCCCATCGTTCTCCCAAGGGCCTCACCAGGCTCGCCGTCGGCCTGCTGGCGCTCCTGCCGGCCGGTGTCGCCCCTCTATGCGCCCAGAGCATTCAGGGGGTGGTGCTGGACTCCATCACGGGCGCACCCGTCCAGCAGGCGGCGGTGGCGTACGAGGGCGCAGTCGGCATGGTGAGCGTCACCACCGATGCAGAGGGCCGTTTCGAGCTGACGCTGGATGGCGACCCGCCCTGGACGCTCGAGGTCCAGGCGCTGGGCTATCAGCCACGCACGGTCTCCGTCGGGTCGGAGACCGTTTCACACGAGCTCCGGATCCCACTCAGCGGCGCGCCCTTCGAGCTCGAGGGTGTGACGGCCGGAGCGGCGCGGGAAGAGCCGAATTTCAAGTTCGGCGCATACTGGGTGACGAATAGCGGGTTGGTGTGGCCGGGGCGCGGTAGAGAGCACTGCGTGTTCCTGATGATCGACAGCGTCGTGGTCAAGGACTACCATCTCCTCGACCGCGATGTGATTCGCCGCTATGAACGCGCGAACCTCTGGGCCGGCTCGCCGTCAGCGTACGGTGCCCGCCTGGGGCTCGACCGGAAGTACATCGCGGATCCGCGCCTGAGGCACGATGCCTGGCCCTGCGGGGTGTACAAGGTGCTCAAACACCGATTCTGGGACCGACTCCGCGCTCTGCCCGACCCCGCCATCCCCGAAGGGCAGCCGGTCGCTCTCGTGGAGGCGTCGACCGTCTCGTTGCCCCCGCTGCCGGAGTGTCCGGAAGCGGTAGCGGTGTCCAAACGGGGCGAGGTGGCAGCGGTGTCGGGTGACGAGTCGCAGGTCGAGGTGCTGGACCCGGACGGGCACCCGCGCCGCTCGATCCCCACGGACCGACGCCCGGACGCCGCGCCGTGCAGCATACGCGTAGGGTGGCGGAGCGACACGCTCTGGGTGTCCGACGCGTCGCGGACGCGACTGAGCCTCGTGCCGCCGACCGGCCCGCCGGTAGTGCGGGAGGCCATGGGCGCGCCGGCGGACCCGCCGTGGGTCGTGCCCGATCGGCCGCTGCCGTCGTCGCCCCTGGCCATGGACCTTCCGGTGCCGGTTCCCGTGGCGGGTGGGCGGTGGCTGTGGACCTATCCGGCGCCGGATCCGCCGACGCCGCCGCTCCCGCCGGAGGATCCCCCGGGGCGGATCCTCATGGTGCTGAACGACGAGTGGGCGTTGGACCACGTCCTGGAGGTGCTGCGTCCGGGCGCGGCACCGGTGGACGTGGTGCTGGGTTCGCAGCCGGTGCTCGGCACGCAGCCCTTCGGCGACCACCCACTCTACCAGGTGTCGCCGGACGGGACGCATGTGACCATCGTGCAGCGGGAGCACCAGATGGCGGCCTGGATGACGGTCTACCGGGTGACCCGGATCGGCCTCGACGGAGACACGCTGTTCCACACGGAGCGGCGAGCGATGATGGTGCGGATGACGGACGAGGCCTTCGACAGCACGGTGGCGGAGCTGGCGCGACGTCCGGGAGCGGTCGCCGCCTTTCCGGGCCCGGCAGAGGGTCGGGAGACGCTCCTGCAAGAGATGGTGTACCGGCCGCCGTTCCACCCGGCGATCACGGCCCTCATGGTGGGCTACGACGGCACGACCTGGCTGCGGTGGCCGGACGCACGCACGGGACGTGTGCGCTGGGAGGTGCTGGACGGGCACGGCGAGGCCCTGCGCACGTTGGAGGCCGACCGGCGGCTGACGCTGATCGCGGCCGACGGGGACCAGGTCTGGGGCCGGCTGCCGGACGATGACGGCAGGGGCGTGCGCCTGGTGCGCTTCCGCGTCGGGCCGGCTGAGGGAGGCTGACCCGTGCTCCGATCTGGAACGGCCCCGATGGTCGCTGCGTGGCTCGTGCTCCCGGCCGTGCTCCCGTCGCCTGCGTCAGCGGCCACGCAGGACACCGTCGTCGTCGAGGCCGCCGGGTCACCAGCCTGGGGATCCGCCCCTCGCCTCGTGGAGGAGGTTCGGCTCGGCGCACTTCAGGGTGCCGACGAGGAGATGTTCGGCTCGGTAGGCTCGATCGCCGTCACGCCTGGCGGGAACGTCGTCATCGCGGACATCCAGGTGCCGGTGTTGCGGCTCTATTCGCCCGAAGGCGTGTACCTGGGCGACGCCGGCCGCAAGGGCGAAGGGCCTGGTGAGTACCAGACCCTGCTCGGCGTCCGCCCGCACCCGGGGGGGTTCGCCGTGTGGGATCCGGCCAACGCACGGGTCTCGGTCTTCGACGAGGCCGGAGCGTTCCTTCGCTCCTTCCGGGTGGCCAGCGGTCTCCACACCGGAGATGCCTTTCAGGTCGACACCACCGGGACCTTCTACGTGAAGGGCAATGCCGAAGCTGGCCCCGCCGACGCATCGGGGGGTGGAAGTTCCGGTGTGTCGTGGCTCGTCCTCGACGCCGAGGGAGAGATACGCGGCGCCATTCCCGTGCCCGCGGAGAGTCCCGAAGGACCGGCTTTCGCTCTTTCCGCCCGTGAAGGGCAGTTGCGTCCCTTTACGGTCCGCACCGAGGCGACCATCAGCCCCCATGGCTACCGCGTCGCGGCTCGCAACGACGTCTATGCCCTCCTGCGACCGATGCGAGACGGACGGATGCTGAGAATCGAGCGTCCGTATCGGGCGATCCCGGTGGCTGGGGAGGAGCGGAAGCAGTGGGAGCGCTGGGTGGAGTTCTTCAGCAGGATGTCCGGACGGCGGTTTGGTGAGGTACCCGAGTGGAAGCCGGCCTTCCACGATTTCTTCGTGGACGACGACGGCCGCTATTGGGTGCGCCGATACGTGGCGGCCGCCGAGGGACCCGACCGGATGCATCCGTCGCCGGACCGTCCGCCGTTCACCTGGCGTGAGCCCACCACGTACGACGTGATCGAAGCTGATGGACGGTTCCTGGGGACCCTGGTCCTGCCCCCGGACACCCGTCCCCGGGTCAGCCGCGGCCTCCAGCTCTGGGCCACGGCTGCAGGAGAGCTCGACGAGACGTACGTCGTGCGCTTCCGCATCGAACCAGGTCCCTGACCCGCGAAGACGAAAGGAGGGAATGCGCCGCCGAGGCACGGTGCGGCGGGGCCTTCGGGACCGTATCCTACCGGTGCGCCCGCCTCTCTCACGCCAGGACGTGCCATGATCCGCCGCATGCCCACCGCCCTGACCCTCTCCCTGCTCCTGGCGATCGCGCCGGCTTGCCTGTCCGCCCAGGCCGCGCCCCGCCAGACCTCCGCCGACGGCTACACGCGCTACGAGCTCCAGGAGCCCGGCTCCGGTGCCTTCCACATCCTGTACGACATCACCGCCACCACGCCGGGCGCCACGGTCTACCTGAACGGGATCCGCGAGGGCGCCGACGAGGTCGTGCACGCGGTCACGGATCCCGCCACGGGGCAGCCGCTGGAGTGGCAGGTGGTGGATGCGGACGTGGCGCGCACCCAGGGAATCCCCCGGGCCGCCGACGGCTCCCGCTACATCCAGGTGACGCTGCCCCGGCCCGTGGCCACCGGGGGCGAGGCACGGGTCCACATCGACAAGACCTACGTGGACCGCGAGAGCTACTTCACCGACGGCTCGGAGATCGTCTTCGACCGCACGCTGGGCGTGCCCCGGAACACGGTGGTGCTCCCGGCGGGCTACGAGCTGGTGTCGGTGAACGTACCGTCACAGGTGGACACCGAGGCCGACGGCCGCATCCGGGTGAGCTTCCTGAACTCGTCGGGTCTGTCGCTCCGCTACCTGGTGCGGGCCCGGCCCCTGCCCCCGGCCGCCGCCCGCGCGCTGGCCGCCAACGCCGTGCCGGAGAGGCCGGCGCCGGAGCGGCCGGTCTCCGCGCCGGACGAGGGCGGAGGCTACGACGGCAGCTACGCCAGGACCGATCGCACCTTCGACGAGCGGGCGGCGCTCAGCCGGGAAATCGTCTACTACCTGGAGCAGCCCGAGTCCCACGCCTTCACCCTCTATCACGACTACACCGAGAGCCGCCCCGGTCAGGACCGCTACGTCAACGTGGTGCGCGCCGGGAGCGCCGCCGCCGACCCCCGGGCCTACCTGCTGGATACCGGCGAGGAGCTGGCGGTGGAGACGCTCGAGGGCGACGAGGTCGTGGCCGCCGGCGTCATGCGGCCCGATCAGGTGGACGCCTCCACCGAGGTGGTGCTCATCCACTACCCCGAGGTGACGGAAGGCACCACGGCCCGGCTGCGCATCCACGAGACCTACACCGACCCGGGCCGCTACCTCCGGGTTGGCGACGAGCTGGTGTGGGACCGCAACTTCGGGCGCTCCATGAACCAGGTGGTGCTGCCCCAGGGCTGGTACCTCACGGCCAGCGACATCCCCGCCACCGTGGACGCCCTGGACGACGGCCGCGTGCGGCTGACCTTCTGGAACGGCGGGCCTCAGGGCATCCAGGTGTTCCTGCGCGCGCGCGCCCGGCGCCCCCCGGTGGCCACCTCGCTCTCGGGCGAGAAGCTCTACCCGCGCCCCGACCCCGATCCCGCCGCGCTGGCACGGGTGGACAGCGCGCTGCTGGCGACTCCCGGTGACGTGGACGCCCTCATCGCAGCCGCCCGCGAGCGTCGGAACAGCTTCCGCTACGACGAGGCCATCCTCCTGTACACGCGCGCGCTCCAGATCGCGCCGGAGGATTGGCGCCCGTGGCGCTTCCGCGGCCACCGCTTCCTGTCGACCCGGCGCTTCGAAGATGCCGCCCGGGACCTGGAGCGGGCCCGGGAGCTGGCGCCCTACAACTTCGACGTGGCCTACCACCTGGGGCTGGCCTACTACCTGCTGGGGCGCTTCGGCCAGGCCGTCGACGCCTATCAGCGTTGCCTGGACCTGGCCGCCGACCCCGACGCCCGGGCCCGCGAGGACTCGGAGGCGCTGGCCGGACAGCAGACCTGCATGGCCATCGCCCACGACGACGAGGCCAAGGTGGCCATCACCGAATGGACCTACCGGGCGCTCCGGCGGGCGGGCCGCCGTGACGACGCCATGGACCTCCTGGACGACATCACGCCGGACATGCAGGTCACGGAGAACACCGCCTACCACGAGGCACTGCTGGCGCACAAGGGCGTGCGCTCTGCCGAGGACCTCGTCGTTCCGGAGCCGCCGGAAGGGCGCTTCGAGACCCGGGCCTACGGGCCGGCGCTGGACGAGCTCCTGGACGGCGACAGCGAGCGGGCGCTGCTCCTGCTCCGGCGCATCGCCGCCGACCCCAACTGGCCGGGCTTCGGCCGGCTGGCGGCGGAAGCGGATCTGGCCCGGGGAACGTTGGGCGGAGGCGGTTCGGGGCCCCGGTGAACGAGGCGATTCACGGGGGCAGGCCCATCTCCCCTCTACCCGGACGACGGCCGGGCGTCGCTCACATCAGTCCGGGAAAAATCGTCACCCACGAAGAGGAGCGGCTCTCCCGCCAGCGCCGCCACAGCGTAGGTCATGCAGTCGCCGAAGTTCAGCGAGGCCGGATGCCGCCCCTTCCCGTACCGGCGATAGGCATCCACGGCTTCTCTCCAGTGGAGCTCGCCAAAGGGGATCTCCTGCATCCCCACCTCGTCGAGGAACCGCTCGAGGAGGCCCCGCGCCGACGGGCCGAGGCGGGCCTCGAGGACGATGCCCGTCTCGGCGAGCGTCGGCGCACCGACGGCTGGACCGGGATCGTCCAGCAGGCACTTCAGGATCTCCTCGTACCCCTCCTCCCGGAAGAGCACGGACAGCAGTGCCGAGCTGTCGACGATCACGCGCCCTCCGGACCGTAGCCCAGGATGGCCTCCCGCTCGCTCTTGGCCGGAGGCCGGCCCAACTGGTCGGCGGGAACGACCGCCCAGACTTCCCCTTCGAGGAACCGCTGGACGCGACGCGCCCGGGCGTCTGCGGTGACTCTCATGCGGAGCCGAGCCCGTCGCTCCAGAAGCGCGACCCGGACCGCCTCGGTCTTGGACTCCCCGGTGACGGCTGCGACCTCGTCCACCAGGCGCTCCACCTCGGGGTTCTTGATATTCAGTGCCATGGTGGAAAAATGGTGTATCTCCACCATTCATGCAACCGAGGTGGACTACCCAAAGGACAGGGCAAGGGCGAGATCATCGTGGTCGAATGCTGAAGACATGAGGTCGATGTCAGCGCCTCGGATGCCCAGGCGCTCGGCGCGTTCCGCCCATTGTTCCGTTACGTGAGCGACCTGAACTGCCGTAGCGCGCGCTTCGTCTTCGGACAGGTCGAAGTATTCGCCAACCTCCAGGGCGAGCCGCAGCGAGGCGCTCGTGTCATTCGGGTCTTCTCCTATCGCCGTCGAGAGGAACCGAGGCTTCACTTCAACCGGAACTGGATTCAGATCATAGGCTGGTGAAAGCGTCCACCCGCCACGGCCGGCATAAAGGAATCCGTGATTTCTCAGGTGGTCATCGGTGTTCGATACCAGGATGTTGAACACCATCCGTCTCCAAAGCTCTGACAGATCCGCCCTCGCCTGCGCGCCAAACCGGCGGATGACTTCAGCGATCTCCAGGTAACTGCGGGGCTCTCGGTCTACCCCGTCCAATAGACTCATCGCTGAAAGAAAGGGGATTCGCCGCTCGCCATCTCGGTCAAATCGGGTGAGGAGAACGATGTCCTGATCCTCTATGGACAGGAGAGCTGACTCCGCCACCCTGATTCCGGCATCCTGTGCCATGGTGAGAGCGAGATGTTCCCAGGCTCCGACGGAGTAGAGATCATCCTTCTTCGGGAACTTTGCGATGGAGAGATGTCCCTCACGGTCCTTGACCGAAGCCTTGGGACGGGCTCCCCCCAACGATGACCCTGGCGCCAAGAGGATTCGCAGATCCTCCTCGTTGTCAGGGTCGTCCAGGAATCCTTGCGCGGCCGCCAGCAGTTTGGGGAGATCCACCACTGGCGGGACTGCGGCCTCGGAGGATTCCGCCAAGAACACCTCGCGATCAATACGGGAGAACCGTAGGGCCCCCTGCCTGGCCACGTCAGAGACACCGAGGACGTAGTCGATCTCCCGGAGGTGCCTCGGGGCACGATCCTCCCGCCTCGCCCATGAGCGTTCGGCTCGTGCCATGAGAGTCTTGCCCCATCGGTCGGGTGCAGAATCGGCGATCGCCCCGAACAGCCTCTCCTTGTGAAATGGACCGGGCGAAACGAGTGGCAGGAGCGGGTCTACGGCGAAGGCATCCTTCTTCTCCAGCCAAGCATCCGCGTATTGGAAGGTGGCGCCGAAGGTACCTCTGCGGCTTTCCCTGATCCAAAGGTGCCCGACCAGGTAGGTGACCCCGTCGAGTTCCGTGTGGACGAGCGCGTCCGGGGCGCTCACGATGGATCGTCCGACGACGACGCATTGGTGGAACGCTGTGGCCATCGGATCCGCTCAGGCAGTTCTTCCGCCTCCAGGCTGAGGCCGAGTTCGTCGGTTGATGCATCGACGATCTCACCGATCCGATGGGACAAATCCAGCACAAACAGAACAGCCGCATAGAATCCGATAGCCGTGCCAGGATCTCCCTTCTCGACCCTGGCTAGAGTCGTCGGCGACATCAGCGCCCGTTCAGCCATCACCCGCACGGGGATCTTGCGCCGTTTTCGGGCATCGCGGATGTCTGCACCAAGCTTCTGCAGTGCTCTCTTGACCTTGATCGGTAGATTCGGCTTTCGGCTACTCATCGTTTAGTGTCCGCTATAGTGGTACTTATAGGCGTTAGATACCATCATAGTGGTACGTAGCGACCCATGCAACAGCGGGCTCGCCCACGGGCGGTGGGCCTGAGCCCTTGCGCTTCGAGCGCGGGGGGGGGGAGCTTACAAGCATCGGCCGTCCTCCACGGCTTGAAGGAGCCGCAATGGTCGCAGGTCACCTTCAGATCGGTCCAGCGATGACCTTCCGCTCGGTCTGGCGCCGGCTCTCGGGCTTCGGTCGGGGAGCAATCCTCGCGAGCCTGATGGGCCTGGCCGCGGCCCGACCGAGCCTCGCCCAGACCGTCCCCGTTCGCGGCATCGTCTTCGACCCCGCCAGGCGCTCGGCGCTACCCAACGTCCCCGTGGCTCTCGTCACCGCCGCCGGATCGGACACGGTGGCGCTGGTCGCGTCCGACCACGTGGGGATCTTCCACTTCGAGGCGGCACCGGGACGCTACCGGATCGTCGCCAGCAAGCCGGGCTATCGGGCCTCCGACGGGATCACGCTCACCCTCCCGGCTGCCAACGCCGGCGGGCTGCTGCTTCCGCTGGAGCCGCTGGACGCACTCGCCATCGAGACCCGGCGCGAGGGCGACGCCGGCCCGGGGGGCGGGCCCGCCCGCGTGCTGGCCCACATCGTCGACGCCGAGACCGGCCGCGGAGTGGAGGGCGCCGAGGTGGCCATCGCCGCTCCCGCCGACACGGCGCGTGGGATCTCCGACGTCAACGGCTACGTGGCGCTGGACGAGGTGCCGCCGCTGGCCGAATCGCTCACCGTCCGGCACCTGGCGTACGGCGACGAGAGCACTCCGCTGCTGCTGGCGGCCGGAAGCAGCTACCGCATGGAGCTCACGCTACGACCGCGGGCGCTGGAACTCGAGGGCATCACCGCCACCAGCCGGGCCGAGTTCAACCGCCTGAAGGGGCTCCGCGTGCGCATGGCCCGCGGCCTTGGTGGACACTTCATGCTGGCCGAGGAGCTGGAGGCAAGGAGCTACCCGCCCCTGAATACCGCGCTCTACTCCCTGCCCTCGGTCAACGTGCGGAAATTCAGCACCAGGGATCAGTTCAACGAGCGCGTCTTCATCCGGGGGTGCAAGGCCTCGATCTTCATCGACGGCGTGGAGGTCTTCAATCCGTGCGGATGACGTCTCGGGCAGCCCGCCAAAGCTCGCGGAGTTTCTGCACATTCCCACCATCGGCATCGAGGCGATCGAGGTCTACTCCGGCGCCGCCTCGCTCCCTCCGGAGTTCAATACCATCGGCACCCGATGCGCCCTGGTGATCTGGACCAAGCGGGGCTGAGGGCGCTCGCCGCCCCCCCGTCAGCGTCTCGCCGCCTGCGCGACCTCCCGGTCGCTGAGCGCCCGCACCTCGACCCGGGCGGTCCCGGGACCCACCACCCCGAGCTGGGGAGCCGATGCCACAAACGCCCGCCACTGCCTCCCCCTGTGCCATGTAGCTCCCAAGCCATTGCGGATGCGAGGCGGGGGGGGGGTAGCTTATGAGCATCACGGACCGCTCCATGGACCGGAGGAAGCGCTGTGGCCGTCCTTCCCGTGCTCATCTTGGGTCAGGAACCCCGCTGGATCCAAGAGCAGGTAGGCGCAGTCCTGCGGAGCCTGCCAGAGCACCTCGACTGGGTTCGGGTCGAGCGGTTTCCGGAGGATGCCCGGGCATGCCTGATCGCCACCGATGATCTTACCTGGCCACCGCTGAGGCGTCTCGTGGCCCGGTTCGCGGCTCCGGGGCGAATGATTCTGATGTTGAGCTGGGCCCGGCCCATCCAACTGCGGCATGTGAGGCAATGGCCGCTCTACGACGTTTTCACCCTCCCCCAAGAGGCGGACCGGCTCCGCTCATTCTTGCAGGTCATGCGGAGGACGTCTCAACTCCAGTTTTGGAAGCTCAATCCAGGTCTTCCGGGAAGCGTCGCTGTCGCGCTGAGGCACCTCTTGCGCGTTGCAGACTCGCTGCTGGAACAGCCGCCACCCCGCTCCTGCTCAGGCTTGGCGGATATCCTGGGGATGGATCGGTCAAACCTCGCTCGGCAATCATGCAGGCTAGGGTTGGACCTCGGATTGATCGCCCGGATCAGCACGATACGCTGGATCCATTTGAACATCGAGGCCTTTGGGTATGATAGCAGCACACTTGCGACACGATTGGGATACCGCTCCGCCCGCAGCCTCAGGCGTTTCGTTCGTACGAGCCTGGGCGCCCCCATCCAGGAACTCGCCACCACTCCGATTGAGGACATAGACCGGCGACTCCTCGACCTGTTGAATCCAGTGCTTTGGATCGATTCAGCCTAGCTTCCGGCGACAGAGACCGTGCGCACACCAAGGAGACACGGTTCGGACCGCAAGCCACGAATCGGTCCGTGCGGCCTCCGACATCCTGACCGATACTGCTCATACGCATCCGTAGGGGACGCCTGAAGCATCCGGGCGAGAATAGGGAGGGTGGGGACGTGACGATCCGGTCCATGGCAATGCTCACCCTCGGTCTGAGTCTAGGTCTGGAGAGCATCCCAACAGGCCATCCTCCCGCATTCACGGGCGACGATCCGAGACGCTGCCCACCCTGCTCGATCTCGGTCAAGCGCGTCCTCTCAGTCGGCGAAGACGCGGATGGGTATCTCGACGATCTTGCCCTGGGCGTTTCCGTGATTGGGCCCTACGTCTTCGTAACGCCGAATGGAGCGCGACGGATACTCGTATTCGATACGGCAGGGTCGTATCTGCGGGATCTGGCTCCGTCGGGGCAAGGGCCCCGGGAACTGCTGCGTCCTCTGCAGGTCTTTCCCATTGCTCCTGACTCCCTTGGAGTCCTGGATGTCGGCAACCTCCGCGTCGCCGTGTTGGACTCCAGCCTTTCGATCGCACGCACCGTGCGACTCCCCGGGCCCACTGGACAGGTGGTCCCCCTCACCTCGGGGCTCGTTGTCGCGACGGGCTTATACGACCAGGACGCCGCGGGGATCATACAGCCGCTTCATGTCCTCAATCTGTCTGGCAGTCATGCATCGGTGATTCGGTCCTTCGGAGGTTCGTCGGACCGATCGCTTGAACGAGATCGGCTTCTGTTGGCGCTGGACCCCACGAGCATGTGGGTCTGGGCAGCACGGGGGAATCAATATCTGTTCGAACACTGGGACACGAATGGATCGCTCGATGCGTCCTTCGCGCCGGATCGAGACTGGCTCGGCAACATCGCGGGACGTGGCCAAGGCACGCCGGACTACCCGCCATCGTCCTTTGTCGTCGCCGTCTCCACGGACGAAGAGGCGCGCCTGTGGGTGTTCACGCTCATCCCCGACATGAACTGGAAGGAGGCGTGGTCAGGCGTCCACCTGACACCGGGGGTCGAGTTGGATCGACGCACCCGACCGCCACGCCAGAAGCTGTTCGACACGATGGTGGAGGTCTTTCTGCCCAACGGCGAGTCGATTGCCCAACGACGACTCGACGAGGTGGTGGTTTCGGCATCTGCCTCGCATCTCGCCACGACTCGCTTGGACCCTTCCGGCGTGCCCATCGCGGAGTTGTGGCGCTTCATCCTCACCCCAAGCGAAGGAGGATAGACGTGGGAAGCTCACTGAAGTTCATGCTGCTGTTCGGAGCGCTCGGAGCCGTCTTCGCGGTGCTGCCCAAGCATGTGGTAGGGCAGCAAGGAGGAAGCTCGCAGTGTGGGTACTGCGACTACCCGCCGTCCTCGGTATGCATCGAAGGTGAACACGAGGTGGATGAGGATGGGAACGGACTCCTCAGGGAAGGCTACCACGCCGACTGTCGAGTGACGGTGTGGTCGTGCGAAGAGTGGCACTCGGAATGTAACCCGGCCGAGGATGTCCAGGCTCTGAAGGAGATGGTCGCTTCTGTGAAGGTCGGGGACTGGTTCGCGGTCCGCACCGCAGGAGAGACCGCACGCGCCCACCTCCAGTTCAAGCGAGAATCCGGACAGGTGCTTGTCACGGACTGCCATGGCGCCGTGATCGCCCAAGCCTATCTGGGGGCCGAACTGGTTCAGAGGGTTGAAAGTCTCCTCGCGGATCCGACGTAGTTCTGAGGGAGGAGGGAGGGTGGCTCCCGATGCCGCGTGGAGGTCCGGGCATCGGGAGCCCCTCTACCAGTTGGATGCCGCCTCGTGCCACTCCGCCCCACTGACAATGTCGCAGCCACAGCCGTGCTACTTCAGATCGGTCCAGCGATGACCTTCCGCTGGGTCTGGCGCCGACTCTCCGACTTCGGTCGGAGAGCAATGGTCGCGAGCCTCATGGGCCTCGCCCTGGTCAGGCCGAGCCTCGCCCAGACCGTCCCCGTCCGCGGCATCGTCTTCGACTCCGCCAGGCGCTCGGCGCTGTCCAACGTCCCCGTGGCCCTCGTCACCGCCGCGGGATCGGACACGGTGGCGCTGGTCGCGTCCGACCACGTGGGGATCTTCCACTTCGAGGCGGCGCCGGGACGCTACCGGATCGTCGCGAGCAAACCGGGCTACCGAGCCTCCGACGGGATCCGCCTCACCCTCCCGGCTGCCAACGCCGGCGGGCTGCTGCTTCCGCTGGAGCCGCTGGACGCACTCGCCATCGAGACCCGGCGCGAGGGCGACGCCGGCCCGGGGGGCGGGCCCGCCCGCGTGCTGGCCCACATCGTCGACGCCGAGACCGGCCGCGGAGTGGAGGGCGCCGAGGTGGCCATCGCCGCTCCCGCCGACACGGCGCGTGGGATCTCCGACGTCAACGGCTACGTGGCGCTGGACGAGGTGCCGCCGCTGGCCGAATCGCTCACCGTCCGGCACCTGGCGTACGGCGACGAGAGCACTCCGCTGCTGCTGGCGGCCGGAAGCAGCTACCGCATGGAGCTCACGCTACGACCGCGGGCGCTGGAACTCGAGGGCATCACCGCCACCAGCCGGGCCGAGTTCAACCGCCTGAAGGGGCTCCGCGTGCGCATGGCCCGCGGCCTTGGTGGACACTTCATGCTGGCCGAGGAGCTGGAGGCAAGGAGCTACCCGCCCCTGAATACCGCGCTCTACTCCCTGCCCTCGGTCAACGTGCGGAAATTCAGCACCAGTGATCAGTTCAACGAGCGCGTCTTCATCCGGGGGTGCAAGGCCTCGATCTTCATCGATGGCGTGGAGGTCTTCAATCCGTGGGATGACGTCTCGGGTAGCCCGCCGCAGCTCGCGGAATTTCTGCACATTCCCACCATCGGCATCGAAGCGATCGAGGTCTACTCCGGCGCCGCCTCGCTCCCTCCGGAGTTCAATACCACGGGCACCCGATGTGCGCCCTGGTGATCTGGACGAAGCGGGGCTAGGGACGGACGGCCGCTTGCCCGCCCGAACGCCTCCTACCTTCGCTTTGCACCGTGAGCGCGTTCGAACTCCTGCCCCTCCCCTGAGTGGATGGCCCATGATGCGATGGTCCAGACGGGTCTCGAAGCGAGTCGCCTCGACTCTCGGGCTCGTGGCAGTCACTCTCGCCACGACGCTTGCGACGGCGGCGTCGCCCCCGCTGTGGTTGGACGTGAAGGCGCCCTTTCCCACGCTCTGGCGGCCGACGGCGACACCCAGATGGGCACCGTCCTCACGGCGGCATCCACCTCTTCCGGCGAGGCCAGCGCCCTCCTCGCGGCTTTTCAGGGAGAGTCCACCAAGCTCCTCCTTGCGTTGATCGGAGAGGTGGGGACGCTCGAGCAGGCCGGCGCGTTGACGAGTGGACAGGCGGGAGCCCTTGGGAATCATCTGCAAAATGCGGATCGGTTCATCCAGGACCTCCGCCTCGACCTGGGGCTCATGCAGGTGCGCTCGTTCCGGATTCAGGTCGGGGGACTCGTCCACGACGCACTGCTCACCTCTACCGAGGCGCAACCCCTGCTGGAGGGGGCGGCGCAACTGATCGCGGATTTCCGGAGTCGCTTCGCCTGTCCCGATCCCGAGGCCATCGAGCAGCAGCTTCAAGAGTCCCTGGAGGACCGGGAGATCCACCCCACGCTGCGCGTGGATGTGGGGATCGAGGAGGAGAGCCCGGTCGTCGATGAGCCCGTGACGCTCGTCGTGCGCGTGGAGGAGTTGGGCGGGCCGGTCCGGGGCGCGGAGGTGCAGGCCCGGGTGCGCCTGTACGGGGGCTACTGCACGGCATACCGCCTTCTCGATGACGGTTCGGGCGCTGATGGGAGCGCGAACGACGGGACCTATACCGCGGTGCTCTCCGGTTTCAGGGCTCCCGGCACCTATCGCCTCCTGGTCACCGCCACCGGTGTCGGGGCCGGCAACAGCGAGTTCAACCGAGCCCGCCTGCTCTCGCTGTTGGTGAGCGGAGCGGATCCCGACGAATCGTCCACTACCATCGGTGATCCGACGTCTCCCGTGCTGCTCGACAACCCGGTCCCGCCCCGGCTGTTCTACAATCCGATCCCGCTGGGTCCTGGCGGCTGATCGGCCCCCGTCAGCGTCTCGCCGCCTGCGCGACCTCCCGGTCGCTGAGCGCCCGCACCTCGACCCGGGCGGTCCCGGGACCCACCACCCCGAGCTGGCGGGCGGCGGCGTAGGAGAGGTCGATGATGCGCTCGTCGGTGCGCGCGAAGGGACCCCGGTCGTTGATCCGCACCGTGAGTTGGCGGCCGTTGTCCAGGTTGGTGACCTCCACCCAGGTGTTCAGGGGGAGGGTGCGGTGGGCGGCGCTGGGACGGTCGGGGTCGAAGATCTCACCGCTGGAGGTGGGGCGGCCCGCGAACTCCTCGCCGTACCAGGACGCGATGCCCCGCTCACGGTAGCCGTCGGCCTGATCCATGACCTGGTACCGGACCCCGAAGACCTCGTAGGTGCGGCCGGCGTCGGAGGGACCTCCCACCGGAGCTGCGGGGATTCCCGCCGGCGAAGGCGCCGTGTCACCGTGACCCGAGGGGTATCCCACCAGGGTGCACCCGGATACGGAGAGCAGCAGCAGGCCGGCAGCCGCCACGCCCGCTCCCCCTCGTCGTCCGGACCCTCGATGCGTTCCCATACTCTCGAAAATGGGAGACGAGCGTTGGCAGGCCAAGCTTTTCCTCGCTCCCCCTGAAAACACTTGCGGGGAAGGCTGGTCTCCCAGCCTCCCCCGCGAGAGGAGGAGCGGCCCGGTTCAGTTGGCCTGGGACCCTCCCTTCACCAGACTGGCGTCCCCGGGACCGCTCCAGAGCCCTTTGTGTCGGAGCCTTTTCCGCGAGGCCCCTTCGGCGTCGGGCGGGGACTCCGTCCGCTCTGACGCTGCACCATGATACCGGTTGGCCAGTCCGGATGCTGTCGGGCGCAGCCCCCTTGGTCGTGGGGGGAAGGGGTAAGGCGCCTGTCGGGAAATCCCCCACGCGACGCCTCCCTGAAAACGGCGACGGCCCGGCGAGCCTGAGCTCACCGGGCCGCAAAGGAGGTCGGGGCCTCCTGCTGGCACCTCACCGCCAAACGCTATCGCCGCGCTTCCGCACGCTCCCCTGAGGAGAACCCCGACCGGACCTGCGCCTCCCTGGGCGTCCGCACCAGCCGCTCGGAAACGGCCGGGCGCCGGCGCGCGCACTGGGAGTATGTGAAATCCACGTTCCGCCGGCTGAATCGCCCGCTGGTGTATCGCAAGAGTGCCATCGTCGTCCTTCCGTTCCGCCCCTCCTCGCACCGGCAGGCCTGGGCTCGATCCCGCCGGCAGCGGACCCCGTCCGCTTCTCACCACCCTACGGATGGGACGTCGGAAGGATTCACAAGGTTGCCTGCACGCCCTCGCTCTCCAGGATGCCGACGATCTCCACCAGGTGCTCCTGGCCCCGGGTCTCCAGAGTGAAGACGATCTCCACGTCGCCCACCGAGATGTCGGCGAAGCCCCGGCGATGGGTGGTCTCCAGCACGTTGGCGCCGAGCCCGGCCACGATCTTCGTGACGCGCGCCAGCGACCCGGGTCGGTCCGGGACCTTCACCCTGAGGCGAACCAGGCGGCCGTCGGCCAGGAGCCCGCGGTCGATGATGCGCGAGACGATGTTGACGTCGATGTTGCCGCCGGAGAGCACCAGCACCGCGGTCTCCGTGGGCTTCACGGGCACCCGTCCGGTGGTCATGGCGGCCAGCGCCACGGCGGCGGCCCCCTCCACCACCGTCTTCTGACGCTCGAGCAGCACCAGGATGGCGCTGGCGATCTCCTCTTCGGTGACCACCACCAGGTCGTCCACCAGCGCTTCGATCATGGGAAAGGTCAGCTCGCCCACGCGCTTGGTGGCGATGCCGTCGGCCAGGGTGTGGGAGCTCTGGATCTTCACGATCTCGCCGGCGTCGCGCGACGCCCGCGCCGAGGGCGCGGCCTGGGCCTCCACCCCCACCACACGGAGCTCCGGCCGGTGCGCCTTCATGGCCAGGGCGATCCCCGAGATCATCCCCCCACCTCCCACCGGGACCACCACCACCGCCGCGTCGGGCACCTGCTCCAGGATCTCCAGGCCGATGGTACCCTGCCCCGCGATCACGTGGGGATCGTCGAAGGCCGACACCATGATCAGGCCCTCGTCGGCCTCCAGCCGCCACGCCTCTTCGGCGGCGTCGTCCAGGACCGTGCCCTTCTGAAGCACCCGGGCGCCGAATCCCCGGGTGTTGGTGACCTTGATGATCGGTGCGGTCTCGGGCATGACCACCGTGCAGGGAATCCCCAGGCGGTTGGCGTGATAGGCCAGCGCCTGGGCGTGATTACCCGCGCTGGCGGTGACCACGCCGCGCCGGCGCTCGTCGTCGTCCAGGTGCAGGAGCCGGTTCAGCGATCCCCGGTCCTTGAACGAGCCGGTGCGCTGCAGGTTCTCCAGCTTGAAGTGGAGCCGGCAGTCCACCAGGTCCCGGAACCCCAGGGCCCGGGGCGAGGGGGTGTGAACGATGTCGTCCGCGATGCGTTCGCGGGCCGCGTCCACGTCGGCCGGCTGCACCGGGAGGGAGGCCACGGCGTCCGGTGCGCGGGAGGGCGCCACGGGGTCAGCTCCCGCCGGGGCCGCGGGAGCGGTGCATGTAGTGGATGCGCCAGCTCCCGGCGGCGTCCGGTTGCAGCACCAGCGTCTCCACGCCCCACCAAGGCACGGACTCGCCGGTGATGGCGGCCCGGTAGCGGAGCATGACCAGACGCACGTCGTCCATCCGGTCCACACGGGTGCCGATGCGCTCCCAGCGGAGTCCGTTGGGCGCCACGTCCCCCGCCTCCATGGACGAGGGCAGCGGGCCCGTGCCCTGCGCCGACCACAGGACGCCCTCTTCCTGATCCACCAGCAGGGCGTCGGGCCCGATCAACGAGGCCACGCGCGACGCGTCGCCGGCAGCCAGAGCCTGGTGAAAGGCGTCCACCACCACCATCAGCGAATCCTCGGCCAGCGCCTCGGCCGAAGGTGCTTCGTCGCCGCCCTCGGCCCCCATACCGGGAAGGTCACCCGAGTCGGCTTCGGCCCGGCGCTCGAAGGTGCATCCGCCCACGAGCGCGGCCGCCGCGACGACCAGCAGCGGCAGACGGACACGCCGGATGCTCACGGGCGACGGCGGTAGCGGCCCAGCTTCAACGGGGGATCCATGCGGATCTGGAAATGGAGGCGGTTCTCACCCTCCACCACCACGTTGCGCTGGACCTGGCGCGTCTTCGGGTAGTCCTTGCCCGACTCGCTTTCCACCAGGAGCACCTCGTCCGATCCCAGCGAATCCTCCAGCTCGCGCACGCGGCTCTCAAGGCGGTCGAGGAGCGCCTGCTCGGCCTCGTCGTGGACGAAGCCCTCGGCCTCGGTGGCGAGCTCGTAGCCGTCCACCCGCTCCCAGCCGTCCTCGAAGGCCACCCACTCCAGCGACCAGTCGTGGTCCCGGCGGAAGCCGATCTCGTTGAGGGCCTTGGAGTCGAAGTTCATGGCCACACTCTGCACGGTGTTCCCGTAACGTCGGATGATCATGCGCGGTCTCGGAAGATCAGTCGAACTTGAGAAGCTCGGCCAGCTCCTCGGGAGAGAGCTCCTCGCCCCGGCGAGCGCCCAGGCCCCGGGGCGAGCGGGAATGGCGGCCCCGGGTGCTGGCGGAGCTGGTGTCCGCCTGGGGGGCCCCGGCATAGTCGAACTCGGCGAGGTGCTCGCGCGGGAGCTTCCGCCCCAGGTGGTTCTCCAGGCTCTTCAGGTGGCCCAGGTCGCCGGCGGTGACGAGGGTGACGGCGGTGCCCAGCGCGCCGGCGCGGCCCGTGCGACCCACGCGGTGGACGTAGTCCTCGGGATCCAGCGGTACGTCGTAGTTCACCACGTGGCTGATCCCCTCGACGTCCAGGCCTCGCTGGGCGATGTCGGTGGCCACCAGGACGCGCACCTTACCGGTGGCGAAGCGGTCCAACGCCCCGGTGCGCTCGCGCATGGCCCGGTCCGAGTGCATGACGTCGGTGCGGATCCCCTCGCGCTCGAGGCGGGCCTCCAGCACGTCAGCGCCGGCCTTGGTGCGGCTGAAGACCAGCACCTGGTCCCACCCGGGATTCTGGAGCAGGTGCAGGAGCAGGTCGGGCTTCTTCTCGGGCTTGACCGAGTAGACCACCTCGTCGATGCCGCTGGCGGTGGTGCCCGACGGGGCCGCCTCCACCCAGATGGCCTCGTCGGTGATGCGGAGCGCCAGGTCGTGCACCCCGTGGGGCATGGTGGCGCTGAAGAGCATGGTCTGGCGCTTCCGGGGCACACCACGCATGACGTCTTCGATCTGCGGACGGAAGCCCATGTCCAGCATGCGGTCCGCCTCGTCGAGGATGAAGAAGCGCACGTTGGAGAGGTCGGCGTTGCCCCGGCGCATCTGATCGATGAAGCGGCCCGGCGTCGCGGCGATGACCTCGTAGCCCTCACGGAGCGCCTCGTTCTGCGGGCCGTACTTCACGCCCCCGTAGATGGCCGCCACCCGGATGGAGGTGCCCTTGGCCATGGCCTCGGTGTCCTCGGCCACCTGCTGCGCCAGCTCGCGAGTGGGCGCCAGGATCAGCGCCTGCAGCCCGCCGCCGGCCCGGATGCGCTCCAGCGTCGGCAACATGAAGGCGCCGGTCTTGCCCGTCCCGGTCTGGGCGATGCCCACCACGTCCTTCCCCTCCATGACGGGGGGGATGGCCTTCCACTGGATGGGCGTGGGTATGGTCCAGCCCATGGCCTCCACGGCGGCGCGCGCCGCCTCGGAGAGCCCCAGGTCGTCGAAGGTCTTGTTCGGTTCGGTATCGGGCACGGCTCGGTCGCCTCCTGGCATGTGATCTTCAGCCCGTAAAGGTATGTCCACCGCGGCAATCGTCACAGACGGAGCACGGGCGCCCGCCTGTACACCGGGCGCGCCCCGTGGTTACCATCGGGGCCATGACCGACCCTGCCAACGGCCCCACGACGGGCGTGCTCTTCGTCTGCCTCGGCAACATCTGCCGCTCTCCCCTGGCCGAGGGGATCTTCCGGCACCTGGTGCGGGAACGGGGCCTGGGGGAGCGCTTCCGCATCGACTCCGCCGGCACCGGCGCCTGGCACGTGGGCGAGGGCCCCGATCCGCGCTCCCGCGAGGTCGCGGCCCGCAACGGCATCGACCTGGACGGCCAGCGGGCCCGGCAGGTGCGCCCCGGTGACCTGGCCGAGTTCGACTACGTGGTGGCCATGGACCGGGACAATGTGCGCGACCTGGAGCGCCTGGCGAACCCGGAGACCGCCCGGGCCACGCTCCTCCTGCTCCGGGATCACGACCCCGAGCCCGGCGACGGCGACGTGCCCGATCCCTACTACGGCGGGCCCCGCGGCTTCGACACCGTCTTCGACATGATCCGCCGCTCCGCCGAAGCGTTGCTGGACGACATCGCGGAGTAGGCGGGCGTGCTGCCGAAGGCGCTGCGGCGTGCGGTGGAGGATGCCCTCGCGGAGTCGGGGGACGGCCCCTTGGAGATCCGGAGCGCCCACGCCCTGGGCGGAGGCTCGATCCACCGGGCGGTGCGCCTCGACACGTCACGAGGCCCGCTCTTCCTCAAGTGGAATCGGGGGATGGCGGCCGCGGGCTTCGGCTGCGAGGCCCGGAGCCTGGAGCGGTTACGCGGGGCGGTCGGCATCCTCCGGGCTCCTCCGCATCCCCCGGGTCCTGGGCTGGTACGACGCCGACGGCGATCCCGACGCCGAGCGCACCGGGATGGCTGGCGCTGGAGTACCTGCCGCCGTCGAAGCCCGGCCCTCGCTACGGGCGAAGTCTCGGCCGGGGCCTGGCGGCGCTGCATCGCGAGGTTGCGGATCAGCCGGGCTGGCCCGAGGACAACCTGATCGGACCCCTCCCGCAGGCGAATCCCCCGGACCTGTCCTGGCCCGACTTCTGGCGCGACGCGCGCCTGGAGCCCCAGCTGCGGCGTGCCCACGACGCCGGCTATTTCACCGGCGGCGCCGGACGGACGCTGGACGACGCGCTGGACGCCGTGGAACGCGTGCTGGAACCGGTCACCGGGAGCTCCGGAGAGCCCGCCTCACTCCTGCACGGCGATCTCTGGGGAGGCAACGTCCACCCGGGGCCCGACGGGCCGCCCGTGCTCGTGGATCCCGCCAGCTACCACGGCCACCGGGAGGTGGATCTGGCCATGAGCGAGCTGTTCGGCGGGTTCCCGCCGGACTTCCTGCCCGCCTACCGGGAGGCGTGGCCGCTGGGTGCGGGCTATGCCGAAGTGCGCCGGGCACTCTACCAGCTCTACTACCTGCTGGTGCACGTGAACCTGTTCGGCGGCGGCTACGTCGGATCCAGCCTGGAGGCGGCGCGCCGGGTCGCGGCATGGGTGTAGCGGGCCCGGGTCAGCGCGCCAGCAGGGTCGCCATACGGTCCACCGCCTGCTCCAGCAGGTGGTCCGAGGTGGCGTAGCTGAGTCGCACGTAGCGTGGAGCGCCGAAGGCCTCGCCGGGCACCAGCGCCACCCCGGCCTCCTCCAGCACCCAGGAGCAGAACTCCGCCGCCGAGGCGCGCCCTTCCTGGAACGCTCCGTCCACCCGGAAGAAGAGATAGAAGGCGCCGTCGGGGCGCAGGTAGGGGAACGCCGGCAGCCGTTCGTCGAAGAGCCGCGTGACCAGGTCCCGGCGCCGCTGGAAGGCGGCCCGCATGCGCGACACGTCCTCGGCGGTGCGACCCTCGTCGGTGTAGGCCGCCAGGGCGGCCACCTGCGACGGGGTGGCGGCGTTGGAGGTGGTGTGGCTCTGCAGCGCGGTGAGCGCCTTGGCCAGCTCCGGATCGGTGAGCGAGAAGCCGATGCGCCATCCCGTCATGGCGTAGCTCTTTGACGCCCCGTCGATGAGCACGTGGGGCCCCAGCGAGCCCAGGGGGAGCTCCAGCAGCCCCGGCGCCTGACCCTCGCCGAAGTTGATGTTGCGGTAGATCTCGTCGGCCAACAGCCAGACCTGGTGATCCCGGGCCCACTCCGCCAGCGCCTGCAGCTCGTCCAGCGAGTAGACGCCGCCGGTGGGATTTCCCGGAGAGCTGTAGATGAGCCCGCGGGTGCGCTCGGTGGCCACCCGCTCCAGGTCGTCGGGGGTCAGGCGAAAGTCCCGGGACTCGGATCCCGCCACGGCCACGGCCTTGGCGCGGGCCAATCCCACGATCTCCGGATAGCTGGTCCAGTAGGGTGCGCCGATCAGGACCTCGTCGCCCGGACCGAAGAGGCTGAAACAGGCGTTGAAGAGCGCCTGTTTGGCCCCCGACGACACGACCACGCCCGTCCAGTCGATCTCGCGTCCGGCGCGGTGCGAGAGGTGACGGGCGATGGCGCGCCGCAGCTCCGGCATGCCCGCCGACGGCGTGTAGCGGGTGCGGCCCTCGCGGATCCCCTGGATGGCGGCGTCGGAGATCCAGCCGGGCGTGTCGAAGTCCGGCTCACCGGCGCTCAGGTCGATGACGTCGCGGCCTTCGGCCACGAGGCGCTTGGCGAGCGAGCTCACCGCGATGGTGGCGGAGGGCTTGAGGCTGGCGACGTTGGGGCTGAGATCCATGTGGGTTCCTGCCGGGACATGCCATCGAGGAGCGCGGGGCCGGGCCGCGACGAGATCGGAGCGGGAGGGGCTCCGGTGTGCACGGGCCAGCCCGGAGTGCGGCAATATCGGCCCGCCGGGGGCCGCGATCAAGGCGGCGAGCCGTTGCCCCCGCCCGACGATACGGACACATTTCGCCCCATGTTGGACGCCCGGCCCCGCCTGTATTTCGACTACGTCGATCCGGGCTCCTACCTGATGGATCTCCGGGTGGAGCGCATCACCGCCGGGGCGGACCCGTCGGTGGAGCGCGTCCCGTTCGAGCTGCGGCCGCCTCCCGAGCCGCTGCTGGACCCGACCCGGGACGCCTGGGTGGAGTACTGGAGGGCCATGGCGGCGTTGCTACGCGCGGAAGGGCGCGAGGTGCGCCCGCCGGGGCTCGTGCCGTGGACCCGCAAGGCCCACGAGCTGGTGCTGCAGGCGGGTGAGAAGGATGCCGGACGCGAGCTGCACCGGGCGCTGTTCCGCCGCTTCCACGAGGAGGGCGACGACATCGGACGGGTGGACGTCCTGATGGAGCTCGCCACGGCGGCGGGTCTGGAGCTGACCGCCACCAAGGCGGTGTTGGACGTGGACCGTCATGCGGGCACGGTGGCGGAGCTTCGGGCGCGCGCAACGGACGCGGGCGTCCGGGGCGTACCCACGCTGGTCGTGGGCGAGCGGATCCTGGAGGGGATCCATGACGATGACGCGATCCGGGCCTTTCTCGGACGGGATCGCTGAGTGAGGAACGAACGATGGCTGGCTATCAGAGAAAGACGGCACGCGCACCCGCCGAGGTCATGGCGGAGGCCGAGAAGGTGCTCCCGGACATCCTGGGGCTGAGCCGCTCCAAGGGCTCCGACCACAATGCGACCTATTCGGGGCGCGAAGGCACGGTGACGTTGTCGGCGCACCGACACGGACCCTATACGGACGTCGTCGCGCAGACGGATCGGCTGCGGACGTCGCGCATGGACTACGAGATCCAACGCTTCCTGAATCGGCTCCCCTACGAACCCGGCGACCAGGGTGGTCCCGGGTCGGGCGAGCCGGGCTGAGCCATGGACTCCTTCGAAGAGCTGAATCTTCCGCCGGAGTTGGTGGAAGCCCTGGCGGCTGAAGGCATCGAGCGGCCGACGAGCTTCCAGGCCTCGGTGATCCCGGTGGTTCTGCGCGAGAACAACCTGGTGGCGTGCGCGGGACCGGGTGCCGGGATCCTGGTGGCGCTGATCGCGCCCCTCCTGGCGCGCATCGAGCCGGACGTCACGTCGCCCGCCGTGCTCGTCCTCACCCCCACGGGTGAGCGGGCCTCGGCGCTGGCGGAGTCGACGGGCCGCCTGGCCCAGGCCATGGGGCACCGGGTCGCCGCCGCCCAGGGCCCGTGGGCGCTGCCCGAGCGGGCGTCGGTGCTGGTCACCACGCCCGCCGACGCCCTGGCCTGGCTCCACGACGGGCGGCTGTCGCTGGAAGGCATCGCCGCCTTCGTGCTGGACGGCGGCGCGAACCTGCAGGTCACCGACGACCTCGAGGCCGTGGAGACGATCCTGGAGGGATTGGATGCCGACGCCCAACGGGTGTTCGTGTCGCTCCCCCTCACGCCGGAGGTGGAGGACCTGGCCGAGCGCCACGCCAAGCGCGCCGTGCACGTGCCTCCCCGGGCCGCGCAGACCCGGGCCGACGACGGCCCGCGCCGGGGAGACGTCCAGGTGCGCGTGGTGGGCGCCGCTCGCGAGGCGGTGGTCACCGAGCTGTGCGCCGAGGTGCTGGCCGGCGAGGCGCGCCACGTGGTGCTCTTCGTCCGCAGCGACGACGCCGCGGCCGATCTCGGTGACCACCTGGCGCTCCACGGCTTCCACGCCGGACCTCCCGGCCAGGCCGACCTCCCGGTCTGGCTCGCGGTGGAGGACATGGAGGGCCGGGCGGCCATGGACGAGGCCGGAGACGGTGTCCTCGCCGTGAGCGTCGACGTGCCCTTCGATCCCGATGCGCTGGACCGTCGCCACGGCGGGGGGCGCGGCGGGCTCGTGCTGGCCGAGCCCAGGGAGCTTCCCCACCTGCGCGACGTGGCCCGCCGCACGGGCTACACCCTCACCGTGCGGGAAGCCACGTCCGCACCACGGCAGACACGGGGATCGGGGCTCCGGGCCGTCCTGGACGGCATCGAGCAGAGCCTCGCCGAGGACGCCCTGGACGTGGACGCGTATCAGGTGGTCCTGGAGCCCTTGATCCAACGCCACGGCGCGAGCCGCGTGGCCGCGGCGGCGCTGGGGCTGCTCCGCGCCCGCGGGCTGCCGGCAGCGGCCCCGGCGGACGGTGCGGTGGCCACGAGCTCCGTCGGCGCGCCGAGCGCCGCGGTGACGGCCACCGTCCGCCTCTTCGTCAGCCTGGGTCAGCGCGACGGCATCGGCCCGGGAGACCTGGTGGGCGCCATCACCGGTGAGTCGGGAATCGAGGGCAAGCAGATCGGCCGCATCGACCTGCGCGAGTCCTTCTCGCTGGTCGAGGTGGAGGCGGCCGTCGCCGACCGGGTGATCAAGGCGCTCAACGGAACCACGGTCAAGGGACGCAGCGTGCGCGTGGACCTGGACCGGAATGAGCGCGCGCGGGGAAGCGGGCGGCCGTCGGGGGGTGGGTCCCGGCGGCCCGCCGGACGCGGAGGCCCGCGCCGCGGCTGAGCCTCCCGCACACCCGGCAATCCCCCGGAACAGAAGAGGGCCGCACCCCGTGACGGGGGCGGCCCTCTTGTCGCCGTCGTGGCGATGGGACGCTAGTTGACCGCGTCCTTGAGCCCCTTCCCGGCCCGGAAGCTCGGGGTGTTGGAGGCCGGGATCTGGATCGTCTCACCGGTGCGGGGATTGCGGCCGGTGCGAGCCTTGCGCCGCTTGGCCTCGAAGGTCCCGAAGCCCGTGATCTGAACCCGATCGCCCTTCTTCATGGCGGTAGCGAGAACACCGTCGTCCGTTCCGAACATGGCGTCCACGGCACGACCGGCGTCCGCCTTGGTCATTCCGGTCTTGTCTGCGAGTGCGTCCACGAGCTCGGACTTGTTCATCGAGTCTCTCCTCTGAGATGGGAAGAATGGGCGAAATGCCGCTTGATTCCTGGCAATTCTGCACCCCTGCGAGCAAGCTGTCTGTAGGGTACGGCCCACTTCAGCGACCGTCAAGACGCCAGGTGGCCGAAAACCCGCATTCTGCCTAGCTTCTCGGTGGATGGACCCCCGTTTTCGGCACCCCCGACCCGTCCGGCCCGCTCCATGAGCCTCTTCTTTCGTCGCTTCATCGTCGCCCTGGGCATCCTCGGCGTGCTCGTGGTTCTGGGCACGCTGGGCTACATGGTGCTCGAGGGTTGGGGACTCGGGGACTCCCTCTACATGACGGTGATCACGCTCACCGCCGTGGGCTATTCCGAGGTGCACCCCCTGAGCCACGTGGGACGCACCTTCACCATGGTCGTGCTCATCGGCGGACTCACGTGGATGGGTCTGTGGTTCGCCCTGATCACCAGCTTCATCGTAGAGCTCGATCTCACCCACGTCTTCCGGAGACGTCGCATGACCCGGGAAATCGCGGAGCTCAAGGACCATGTCATCGTGTGTGGCGCGGGCCGCACCGGACGCCAGGTCCTCCAGGAGCTGGAGGCCATGAAGGCGCCCTGGGTGGCCATCGAGCGCAGCCCCGAACGGGTGGAGGGACTGCGGGGCCAGCACGAGCACGCCCTGGTGGTGGAAGGGGACGCCACCCACGACGACACGCTGCTGCAGGCCGGACTGGAGCACGCGCGAGGATTGGTGGCGTGCCTGAGCGCCGACACCGACAACCTGTTCGTGTGCCTGTCGGCGCGCGATCTGAAACCGGACCTGACCATCGTCGCCCGGGCCTACGAAGAGGAGACCATGGACAAGCTCTACCGGGCGGGCGCCACCCACGTGGTGAGCCCCAACGTGAGCGGCGCGATCCGCATGGCCTCGGTCCTCCTGCGCCCCTCGGTGGTGTCCTTCCTGGACATCGCCACACGCTCGTCGGAGCTCGCGCTACGCATGGAGCAGACGGCCATCGACGAGCGCAGCCCGGTCGCGGGCAAGACGCTCGCGGAAGCGCAGATTCCCCAGGGAACGGGCCTCATCGTCATCGCCATGCGCAAGGAGGCGGACGGACAGCGTGACGGACGCTTCGTCTTCAATCCGGTGGCGGATACGCGCCTGGACCCGGGCGACGAGCTCATCGTCCTGGGAACCCGCGAGCAGATCGAGCGGCTCCGCACCCACGTGGGAGCCTGACCCGATCTCACATCAGGCCGCGTCGGCCTCGCGCTTCCGCCGTCCGCGGATGAGCGTGTAGACGAAGTAGGCGATGGCGCCGAAGATCAGGATCTTCATGGCCATGCCGAAGAGCCCCATCATGAATCCCAGGAAGGGGAACAGCAGGGCGGCCAGCAGCTTCAGGATCACGATCCCGGCCACACCGCCGAACAACATCGCACCGAACGTCCTCATCCTCGCCTCCGGTTGAGCATCGATTCCGCTCCTCCCTACGTGGTGGGCGGCTCTCCGGTTTCGGCGCCGGGGGACCCCGGTCCGGTCGCGCCCTTCCACCGCCCGTCCGGTCCGGTTCGGCACGGCCCTTGTAGATCCAGGGGATCGACTCCGCGGCCCTCCCCCACCGACTCGAATCCGGCGGGCGAGGGTTCAGCGGAGGGCGCCGTACCTCACAGGCCCTTCCGTCCCGACCCGGCTGTTCCGCCCTCCCTCCGCGCGAGGCCCGGCCGGGTTCGCCGGCCGGGACCACGGGCTCCTGAGAGGAGGCTCCCATGCTCCGTTTCCCCGTCCTGCGCCGCATCGTCCCGCTCCTGTCCCTCGTGACCTTCCTGGGCCTGGGTCCGCTGGCGACCCAGGTCTACGCCCAGGAATGCGAGTTCCTCACCGACGACGGCGACACCCGTCCCTGCACCTTCACCGAGAAGTACGGCCAGTGCCTCTACTGGGCCTACGAGTCCTACTACGACTGCGTGGAGGACAGTGGCTCCTTCATCGAGCGTGCCGCCTGCGAGCTGGGGGTGCAGGTGGACATCCTGGCATGCACGCTGGGGATGTTCGGGGAGGCGGTGGATCTGGTCACCCCGGTCTGAGGTCTCGGCGGACCGACCTGCGTCGGCGGGGACACCCGGTCGGGCGGCGCTCCGGCCGGGTGTCCCATTCCGCCATGGCCCCACCCCGGTCGGGGCCGGACGTTGCGATACCACACCCTCCCAGCCAGGAGCGTCTCCATGGCCTCGACACGCCTTTCCGCCCGGGCTCTGCTCATCGCCGTGGCTTGCGCCGCGGCCCTGGGCGCACTCTCTCTGCCGGAGCTTCTCCGAAGCCGGTCGGTGGATCCGCCCACGAGCGCCGAGCCGGGGGAGGCGCGCCCCCGACCGGCGGGCCGACTCGCGCGCCTGGTGGTGGCGCCCGCCGACAACGACCCGGGCACCCTCCTGCCGGAGATCTTCCGCATCACCGACGTAGCCGTCGGTCCGGAAGGATGGGCCGTGCTCGACGGACCCGGCGCGCGCGTGGTCACCGTGGATTCGCTGGGGCGCGTGGGCCCTGGACGTGGCCGCGCCGGTCGGGGACCCGGTGAGCTGGCCGGTCCGGCCGAGGTCGCGCTCCGGGGCGACGAGGTGGCGGTGCTGGACAAAGCGGCGCTCCATCTCGACATCCTGGGCGCCTCCGGCGGGGAGCGGGTGACGCTCCCGGTGCGCGGGTGCGCCACCGCGCTGGCGGACGACCTGGCCGCGGACGGCCGTGGCTGGCTGGTGCTGCGTCGGTGCCTGACCCCGAACCGGATGCTGTTGGAGCTGCTCCGCATCAGGCCCGACGGCGGGGCGACGGTGCTGGACACGGCCACCCTGGGACCGATGCGCGTCGCCGATCCCTTCCTGCGGCCCGTGCTGGCCGTATCGGGCCCGGGCGTCTACCTGGGCACCACCCGCGCGCCCTGTCTGCGCCGGGCGTCGAGGTCGGGGCCGCTGTCGATCTGTCCGCCGGCCTGGACGGCGGCGGCCATCCCCGATTCCCTCCGCGACGCCCTCGAGGCGGCCATGCCGGCCCGGGGCCGGGCGTTGGGGCTGCGGGTCCAGGTGCCGGAGCACTTCCCGCCGTTCGTGGCGGTCCGGGCGTTGGACGAGCGACTGGCCGTGCGCCGACCCAGAGGCGACGGCACGGCCCGCTGGGTCCTGTCGTCCGCCGACGCCAGTCTGGATCTCCAGGCGGAGGAGGGTGTCCGGGTCGAGCCCGGCCCCCGGGGCCTGCTTCTGTTGCGCCAGGAAATGGCGGGCGTTCGCGTGTGGACCGTCCCCCTGCCGTCGTCCACCGGAGGGGCGTGATGCTGACCTTCCGTGGTGTCAGCGCCGGCTATCGCAGGCGTCTCCGGCGGCAACCGGCGGTGGCCGAGCTGTATCTCCGCATCCGGCCCGGCGAAGTGACGGCGCTGGTGGGCCCCAACGGCGCCGGCAAGACCACGGTGCTCCGGTTGGCGCTGGGTAGCCTCCGGCCCTGGACCGGCCGGGTCGAGCGGCCGGCGCCCGGCGGCGCACGTTCGGGCTACCGGATCGGCCATCTGCCCGAACAGCTCGAGCTGCCCCGGCGGCCGACGCTGCGGCGCTTTCTGCGCTACGGGACCTTCCTCGCCGGCCTGCCTCCGTCGCTCCGGGACGACGCGGTCCGGGCTGCGGCGCGCGACACGGACCTGACCGACGCGCTGGATCGCGAGATGGGAGAGCTCTCCAGCGGGATGGGCCGGCGGGCGGCACTGGCCTTCACGCTGCTGGCGCGTCCTCCGGTCCTGCTTCTGGACGAGCCCTGGCGAGGCATCGATCCGGCGTCGCGAGCGACGCTCCGGAGGGTGGTGCGGGCCGAGGCCCGCCGCGGCGTGCTGGTGGTCGTCTCTTCGCACGAGCTCGCCGACGTGGCCCGCGTGGCCCAGCGGGTGCTGGTCCTGGCGGCCGGCCGCGTGCGCGCCGACCTGCGGGCGCCGCTGGACGCGGAGCGACTGGAGGACGTCCTCCTCGAGCGGGCCCGGGCCGGATGACCGCCTGGCTGGCCGGGCTGGTGGACGCGCTGGCGTTTCACCTCATGGCGCACCGCCGCCTGGCCATGGCGGCCGGGCTCACCGGCGTGGGCGGATCCGTGGCTGTGAGCCTGATGGGCGGTGGCACCCGGACCGGGGTCCCGAAGCCCGGCGCGCCCGTGATGGCGGCGGTCGTCGTCCTGGGCTTTGGCATCATGGCGGGCGCCGTGGGTGGCGAGGTCCGCTCCGGCCGCGCCGCGCTCTGGATGGGCATCAGCGGATCGCCGGGCCGCTGGCTGCGGTCGGAGCTGGCCCTGCGCACGCTGGCGTTGGGCGTTGTCGTCCTGACGGTGGTGCTTGCCGCCGCGCTGGCGCTCCTGCCCCTCGATCCCGCGGCCAGTCGCGGCCTGCTCCGCGGCGCCCCGACCCTGGCGGCGCTGGCTCTCCTGGTCGCCGCCGTGGGCTTCGGCTGTTCCGGCCTCACCGAGCGCCTCGATACGCTCC
The DNA here is from genome assembly GCA_963809895.1 of uncultured Gemmatimonadales bacterium. Taxonomy (GTDB): domain Bacteria; phylum Gemmatimonadota; class Gemmatimonadetes; order Longimicrobiales; family Gaopeijiaceae; genus Gaopeijia. The sequence goes on from CAWELD010000003.1 coordinate 2,662,474, forward strand.
TGGCCAGCCTGTACGTGTTTCCGTGGACCTTCGCGTTGGTCGGCGTGACCGCGGGCTGGCCGGCCGTGCCGCGCGGCCGGGCCCTGGCGCTGGCCTTTCCCCTGGACCCGCTCCTCTCGTTGGCGCCGGCGGGCGCGGTGGCCTCGGCGCCCCCGGTCGAGCCGGCCGCGGTGGTCCACCTCGTGGTCTTCTGGGGCGTGTGGGCCGCTCTGGGTCTGACGGGCGGGTGGCTGCGCGTGCGTCGCCGTCCGGGCCGCGCCGACTGATCCGGCCCGGGGGCGGGCGACTCAGGGGGGCTTGCACCCGCGGCCGCACCCCACTCCTTCAACGCCCTTCTAGGGCGCCGCACCGCTCTCCAGGACCCGGGTCAGCACCGGCACGTCGATGGCCGCCGACGGGGCCAGGATCGCCGCCGCCTCCACCGCGTGGGCGAGCTGCCGGACGTTTCCGGGCCAGGCGTGGGTCTCCAGGAGCTCGCGCGCGGCCGTCGTGAAGGTCCGGTCCCCGGTGCCGTGACGCATGACCGCGCGGCGCAGGAACCGGCGCGCCAGCGGCAGGACGTCCTCCGTCCGCTCTCGCAGCGGTGGGAGCGTCACGCGCAGGAGCGCGATCCGGTGATACAGATCGGAGCGGAATCCCCCGCGCTCGAGCTCCTCGGCCAGCGTCCGGCAGGTGGCGGACACCAGGCGCAGGTCGAGCGCGCGCCGCTCGGTGGATCCCACCGGCCGCACCCAGCGTTCCTCGACGGCCACCAGGAGCTTGGCCTGTTGCCTGAGGGGCATGTCGCCCACCTCGTCCAGGAAGAGCGTCCCGCCGTCGGCGGCGGCCATGAGCCCCTCACGCGGCCGGTCGGCCCCGGTGAAGGCGCCCCGGACGTGCCCGAAGAGCTCACTCTCGAAGAGGGTGTCGGGGATGCCGGCGCAGTTCAGCGACACGAAAGGTCCGCCCGCCCGCGGGCTGCCCGCGTGGATCAGGCGAGCGACGTGACCCTTGCCGGTCCCGGTCTCGCCCTGGACCAGCACCGGCGCGTCCACACCGGCGGCGCGTTCGATGAAGGCACGGACCCGCCGCAGGGACGGACTGCGGCCCAGCAGGGGCGGAGGCGCTTGGAGCTGCGACATGTCGGGTGCGGAGCAGACGGAAACCCGGCCGACGCGGAGCGCCGGCGCACTGTCGCACGATGATATGGGGAGGGGGGCGGACCCATGGTCCGAGGGGCCCGCTTGTACGCGGGCTGGAAACTCAGGCGGTCACTTGTACCGGTACGTGACCCGACCCTTGCTCAGGTCGTACGGGGACAGCTCGACCTTCACCCGGTCGCCTTCCAGCACCCGGATGTAGTTCTGCCGCATCTTGCCCGACAGATAGGCCAGCACTTCGTGTCCGTTCTCCAACTCGACGCGGAAGGTCGCGTTGGGCAGGACCTCGCTGACGGTTCCTTCGATTTCGATCGCTTCCTTCGCCACTTGACCTCTACTGGTTCGTCTCCGGGGTGACCCCCTCACCCCGCGAGCCCTTACTCTAGCCCTGAGAGTGGCGATAAATCAACAACGCCCCGCGATCAGTAGCGGAACCGATAGCTCGCCTTGACGAAGATGCCGTCGGCCTGGGGCTGCAGATCCCGGAAGCCGAAGGCCCTGGGGTCGTCCCAGTCGCGCGTCCATCCCAGGAAGAACACCGTGCCCGGCGAGGGCTCGTAGGACAACAGTGCCTCTGCGTGCATGTCGTTCGCGTCGGAGCCCGCACGCACCTCGCACGCCCCGTCCTCGCAGCCGAGCAGCCTGCGACCCGTCACCGGGTCCACCAGCTCCTGCCGCTCCTGGGCCGCGTATTCCATGATCCAGCGCACGAACAGCGAGCGCGAGAATTGATACTGGGCACGGATGCGGGGAATGGTCGCGTTGGAGAAGATCTCGCCGCTGCCCTTCCGGCGGAGCGTCTCGTGGCGCACCCCCACCTCGGCCCGGAGCGAGCGGGTGGGCAGGAGCGTGAGGCTCAGGTTTCCGGACCAGGACGTGGCGGGCTGCACCGGCACGTCCAACGTGCGGTCGAAGATGGGCTGCTCCTTGACGTCGAGCTGGAGGCTGCCCCGCACGCGCTCCCAGGGGCTGAAGAAGCCGTGCAGGCTCACGCCGTCCATCCCCGAGAAGAGGGCCGGATCGGGGCGGAAGGCCGCCGGATCCGTGCCCTGGTCGACGGGATCGACGAACAGCCCCTCGTAGTCCGAGGGCAAGAAGCGGAAGCGGTCGCGCGTGTAGCTGAGAAACGCCGAGATGTTGCCGCGCAGCGACAGTGAGACGCCAGCCTGGAGTTGGCGCTCCTGCAGGCGTCCGGCGCTCCAGAAGTCGGGATGCTGCCAGACCCCCTGGAATTCCGCGTAGGGACCGACCCGCTCCAGCAGGGCACCGCTGGGTCCGTACAGGTTGTAACGCAGGGTGGAGTGGAGTTGGGCCACCCCGGTGCGGCGGATGAACCCGCTGCCCGCCTCGAAGTCGTCCTGGGAATCCTCCAGCTCGGCCTCGTACGAGAAGCCGCGCCCGGACCGCTCCAGCTTCGCGTACAGGAACGACCCTTCACGGGCGTCGGTGGCGTCGGGCTCACCCGTGAAGCTGTAGGCCCCCAGCAGCGACAGCGTGTTGCGCTGGGCGAAGACCAGCCGCGTATCGAGTCCCCCGACCCGGTTGTACGCGCCCCCACCAGTGCGGTCCGTGAAGAGGAGCCCCGCCGTGGAGCTGCCACCGAAGTCGCGCCGCAGACGCATCAGGTTGACCACCTGATCGTCGGCGTCGCTCACCTCGTCCACCGCCCCGAGGTAGCCCAGGTTGAAGGAGCCCACCTTGCCGGTGATCTTCGCCCCGGCCACGGGGTTCACCACCGACCGCGTGTAGATGAGCTGGCGCGGCAGCGAGAAGATCTCGGTGCCTTCGAGAAAGAACGGCCTCTTCTCGGGAAAGAAGACGGCGAAGCGCTCGTTGACCACGATCTGGCCGGCATCGGCCTCGACCTGCGAGAAGTCGGGGTTGTAGGTGCCGTCCAGCGTCAGGTTGGAGGTGAGCCCGTAGGTGAGGTTGAGGCCGAAGTCACCGGTGGGGTCGTCGTGGCTGAGTTGGCCGGACTCCTCGTCCAGCGCGCCGACCCGGCGGGCCGTGACCACCGGGTTCACCTCGAGAAAGAGCCCGGTCTTCAGGTCCTGCAGCCCCTCCAGGGCACCGGTCTGGGCGAGCTTGTTGGAGATGTTCGCGGTGATGGGCGCCCAGGACTGCTGGTAGCCGTTGCGCTGGATGCGCCGGAGCACGTTGATGCCCCATCGCTGCACCGGCAGCTGCCGGAAGCGCAGGCTCTTGAAGGGGATGCGTACCTCCACCGACCATCCCCACGGCTGGATCTGCCCACCGCTCTCCCAGATGAAGTCCGGGTTGTCGTCGATGGGATCCCCGAATCCCCCGCCGCGTCGTCCACCGCCCCCCTCCACCCACAGGCCGTCCTGCTGCACGCCGAGAGGGTTCACGGTGAATACGTAGGCGCGCCGCTGGTCGTCGAAGGTGTCCAGCACCAGGCGCACGTAGTCGTCGTTGCGCGACACGTTGTCCCGCTCTGCCAGGGTGGCGCGCACTCCCTCGGGCCGGTCATCGTAGGCACGGACGCCGAAGTAGACGGCGTCGCGCGAGATGAACACGAGGGCCTCGGTCTTCTGCGAGGCCGGCGCGCCTTCCACCGGATCGTACTGGGTGAACGAGCGCAGGACGGCGGCCGAGTCCCAGACGGCCTCGTCGAGGGCGCCGTCGATGTGGACGGCGTCGCCGTCGAGATGCGGGGTCGCGATCTCCAGCTCCCCTGCCGAGCCGGCATAGGAAAGACCGTCCACACCGGGCACGCCGGTGATGGTATCGAGGGCGGCGACCGGCTGGGTCGCCGTGACAAGCGCCAGAAGGAGGTGCAGCATGAACCTGCTGAGAGTGGACCGGGCATCCCCATCGGGGGGCGCGCGAATCTACCCGAACCCGAGGGCCAAGGTCCAGAGATGACTCCCACATCGCATGCTCGGTACTCGCGCGAGGAAGAGCGCCGCTTGCGCGAGAACCTGGACGCGGGCCAGCCCGCGGTCTGTCCCCGGTGCGCGACCCCCCTGGAGGCGCGGCAGGTGCCGCCGCGCGCAGGGGTCTCCTACGTGCGCCGCCGCGTCTGGTACGTGTGCGGGGGCTGCGGCGGGAGCCTGGTCGTGGACCGCCCGCGCCGTCCCCGGGGGTGAGGGGCGCGCGTCCCCTGGTGTTGCCCCGCCGTGTCTCGACGACCAGCTTGCCCCGACCCCCGAAACCGATGCCAGTGGAGTGATCATGACCCGTGCCCCCTTCGTCGCCGTCTGGTCGCTGTGTGTGGCGGCTTCCGCGGCACCCCTCGTCGCGCAGACGCCCGGGCGTGAGCCCGCCGTGGTGGAGCTGTCCGGCAGCAGTCGGGCCCTCGCCCTCGGTCACGCGTTCCAACTGGACGGGAGCGACAGCGACGCCGTCTTCTACAATCCCGCCGTCGCGAGCCGCGCCCAGGGGTTCGGCATGGGGATCTACTGGCTGGGCAAGGGGGCCCGTTCCTATACGGTCTCCGCAGCCACGCCGTGGTACGGGGGCGGGGTCGCGGTCGGCCTCCAGACCCTGGAATACGGCGCGCCCGACGGCCCGGGCGCGCGAGGCGGCGGGCTGGAGCCCGTCATGGAGGACGGCAGCCCGGGCGCGGGTGAGATGGTGGCGACGCTCGCCTACGGCCGAGACCTGTTCGGCTTCCGCGTAGGGGTGGCCGGCAAGCTCATCGATCAGCGCTTCGGCGGCGCCCGCACCCAGTCGCTGGCCGGCGACGTGGGCGTGGCCCGCTCGCTCGGGCCGGGATGGGCGGGGCTGGCGGTGCGCAACCTGGGAGACCAGCAGACGATCGGCGGCGTCGACGTGGATCTGCCCACGGAGGTCACGCTGGGATGGGGGGCGTACGGAAGGCCCCTGGGTCCGTTGGACGTGGGAGCCGCCGGGGCCGTCACCCGACGGGCCGACGGCGAGGTGCTCTACGGCGGCGGCATCGAGCTGGGCTACTGGCCGGTGATCGGACGCACGTTCGTGGCGCGCATCGGAGTCCGCAACGTGCCCGAGGGCGAAGCCAGCCCGGTGACCTTCGGCGGCTCCTACTGGGGCGACGACCTGGTGCTCGAGTACGCCTTCCAGCCCACCGACGGTAGCAAGGGCATCCACCGCTTCACGGTGGGGTGGCGCTGAGCGAAGGCTCCGCTACGGGCGCGGCGCCCCGTTCACGCGCGCCGACCAGAACGCCGGATCCAGATTCGAGAAGCCGAGCTCGTCCATGACCACCTCGCCGGCGGTGGCCCGGTCGAACACCAGGCGCACGGCCCGGATGTGCGACAGGTCGAGCCGCCCCTCCAGTGCCTCGAAGTCCGAGAGCGGGATCACGTAGGTCTGGAGCACCATCTCCCAGTGCTGGGCACTGGCCTCCTGGTCCTTGCGGCGCAGGGTGTGGATCTCCAGCGGACGCCGTACGGGCCCGTAGCGGCTCAACGCCACCTCGGCCGTGCGTCCCGCGCCGTCCTCCAGCTCCACAGAGAGATCCACCGGCGGCTTGTCGTCGTCACCGCCGGACGAGCGCCCGCGGCCTCCACCGCCCGAGCGGCCTCCGCGTTCCGCGTCTCCCTCCGGAGGCCGGCGCGGCCCGGGCATCCCCTGCGTAGCCGCCAGCGACAGCTGCACCGAGGAGGAACCGTCCAGCGCCCAGCGTTGCGCCAACCCCGGCGGGAGCTCGGCCGAGAACCGGGCCGGGGGCCCCATACGCGTCGTGTCGGCGCCGGCCAGACGGTTGTTCCACGCCAGCCGGACGGCCTGGTTGTCCTGCGACGCCGACGTGTTGTTCCGGTTGCGTGAGCGCAGCTCGAGCTGCTCCTCCTTCCAGGTGGCCAGGCTGTCGCCCATGAGGCGCACCCCGTCCGTGCTGCCGGTGGTGACGTCCACGTCTTCCTCGAAGGTGGCCAGCGGCTTGAACGAGCTGTCCATGAAGCGCGTCACGTACATGGTCTTGGGCAGCCACTGCCCGATGACGCGGTGGTCCCGGAACATGGGTAGCCAGCGCTTGTCGTCGTGCAGATTGGCCTCCAGGAAGGCCGTGATGTAGAGCTCGGCGAAGCGCCGCTGATCCTGGGGAGGAACCAGGTAGCGCAGGTCCAGGATGCGGGCGCTGCGCGGACCGTTGTCGTGGTTGTTCCAGACCGTGTTCCACTGGCCGTGGTTCGCCCGGTACATGTAGATGGCGGACTTGAAGTGGTACCCGCCGTCGGTGAAGCGCAGCCGGTCCCAGATGCGCAGCCCGTGGAAGCTGCTGACGTCGCCGTCGTGGGAGCCGTGGAAGACCAGGTAGCTCACGTTCTCCAGGGGCATGGAGCGCCCCGTGGGCAGGTACTGGCCGTCGACGGGGGCGATGGACACCACCGCGCGGATGTCGAAGCCGAAATCGAAGGTCAGCGAGGCATCGTCGGGATAGCGGGACAGGCGGTTGAAGGCCGCGGCGATGGGCGCCGCCTCGCCCCCCCGCGAATGGCCCATCACGGCGATCCGGGACATGTCGACCTTGCCCTGGAACGGGCTGTCCTCCATGGCGTTGAATCGCTTCCACTCCTGAAGGTGCTTCGAGGAGCAGCCAGCCCCGGGCGTCGTTCTCGCCTCGAATCCCCCCGTTGATGAAGTTCATGTCCACCGAGGCCAGGATGAAGCCGCGGCTGGCCAGCAGGTTGCCCAGGTAGTCGTAGCCCGGATCCGAGAAGTCCTTCATGTCGTGGTTGCCGTGCACCACCAGCACCAGCGGGAAGGGGCCGTCACCCCGCGGATACCACACCCGGGCGTTGAGGGGCATCTCCTTGGGCGTGAATCCCCAGTACTCGTTGCGCTCCTTCGCCGACCGGCCCAGGTCCACCAGCTTGGAGCCGTCGACGGACTCGGTGGTGAGCGTCACCGAGTCGCGGTAGACGGCCCGGTTCTTGTCGGTGCCGCTGCCGTAGTAGAGCGTCTCCACGGCGAACGGCCCCGGGTCGGCCGGATCCGGAGCCTCGAGCGCCTGGTGGGCCAGCACCGTGCCGGCGTCGTTGGGGGTGACCTGGAGCGTCCCCCGACAGCCGGACAGCGCGAGGGTCGAGACGGTCAGGAACGGAAGAAGCCGACGAATGCGGGGCACGATCTGGCGCATGGTCTCTCGGGTGGGCGACGCTGCGAGGGTTCCGACCGCCGATTGTAGGCCGGCGTTTGCCGCCGCGCCACGGGCCGCCCCCCTCGACCGGACTCGCGACGCGGGGTAGCTTCTCTGTCCCCGAGCCTCCCGCCTCTCCCCACACCCATCCGGAACCATGGCAAATCGCCACGTCACCATCGAGACCAATCACGGGACCGTCACGGTCGAGCTCTTCGAAGACGCGGCCCCGAAGACCACCGGCAACTTCGTCGAGCTCGCCGACAAGGGCTTCTACGACGGCGTCGTCTTTCACCGGGTCATCGACGGCTTCATGATCCAGGGCGGCGACCCCACCGGCACGGGCCGCGGCGGGCCGGGCTACCAGATTCCCGACGAGTTCGGACCGGGGCTCGCCCACGACCGGGCCGGTGTCCTGTCCATGGCCAACGCCGGCCCCAACACCGGCGGCTCCCAGTTCTTCATCACGCTGGCGCCCACGCCCTGGCTCGACGGCAAGCACGCCATCTTCGGCAAGGTCGTCGGGGGGATGGACGTGGTGCAGGCCATCGGCAAGGTGGATACGGACCGCTCCGATCGGCCGGTGGACGAGGTGGTGATGGAGTCGGTGACGGTGGAGAGCGCCGGCGACTGACCGCCGGACGCGCGCCGCAATCCTACCCGTCGTCCTCGGTACGGAGCTCCACGACGGGCTCGCCGCCCGAGTACCGCACCGTGACCCGCCAGGGCCGGCAGCACACGGGGCAGTCCTCCACGTACTCCTGGCGCGCGCCGCCTCCCGGATCCACCACGATCTCCACGGACTCGCCGCAGTAGGGACACGAGGCGTGGGCCAGGCTGTCGGCCACGCCGTCGCCCAGCGGGAAGTCCCGGCTCAGGGGATCGGGGGGATCGGCAAAGCGCACCATGGTTCGGGGTACACCGGCGCCGGCGCCGCCGATCCGCGGGCCTGCGGATCGGGGCCCGGTCGACCCACCGATCAAACCAGCGCATCTCCGCCGGCACCGACCCGCACCGTGCCTCCGATACCGGGCAGGGCCAAGCGCCCCTCGGGCAACTCCGCCCCGGTCCACGCGGCGCGGGTACGTCTTCGGCGGCTCCAGCGGGTCCTCGTCGGTGAGGCGGAAGGTGCCCCAGTGCATCCCGACGAAGACTCCCTGCCCTCCCATCTCCTGGTAGGCACGCACCGCTTCTTCGGGGTTCATGTGGGCCCCGCGCATGAACCAACGGGGCTCGTACGCCCCCACGGGCATGATGACGAGCTCGAAGGGTCCCAGGCGCCGGCCGATCTCCGGATACCCGGGAAAGAAGCCGGAGTCGCCGCCGAAGTAGACGGCGCGGCCGCCCTCGGTACGCACCGCCCACGATGCCCACAGCCGCCGGTTCACGCGCCAGCGCCGTCGGGTCCAGTGCCGGGCCGGCGCGGCGGTCACCGTGACGGCGCCATCCGGCCCCTGGAGCGTCACGGCTTCCCACCAGTCCAGCTCCCGCACCCCATGGATGCCGAGGCGGGCGAACCAACCCCGGTAGCCCAGCGGCGTGATCCAGGTGAGCTCGGGCCCGTAGCGATCCCGGAGCGCCAGGACCGAGGGACGGTCCAGGTGGTCGAAGTGGTCGTGGGTCAGGAGGACGGCGTCCAGCGGAGGCAGGTCGTCCACCACGAGCCCCGGCGGCGTGAAACGCGCCGGACCGGTCCCTGGAACCGGCGTGGCCCGCCGCGAGAAGATCGGGTCGGTGAGCAGGTTCCAGGGTCCCACCTGCAGGAGGAAGGTGGCGTGGCCCACCCAGGTGGCCCGGACCTCGTCGAGCCCGGCCCGGGGCCGCGCCACGGCCGGAGTCCCCCGGGGAATCCGTTCGGGAGAAGGATCCGCCGGCAGCGTCGTCGTGCGCCGTTGCCACACCCAGCGCAGCAGATCCCGGAGCCCCCGATCGACCTCGACCCCGTCGTCCCAGGGATCGGTGAATCCGCCCCCCGGCGCGTGGTGTGCCGGCTCGCTCAGAAGGACACCATCTGGGTCACCTTCACGATCAGCCCCCGCCCCGGAGGCGTCCCGTCACCGGTGGTGAAGCGCTGCTCGTTGAAGACCACGAACAGATCGCTCAACGGATGGTGGATGAAGTTGAAGCGCACGTTGGTGTTCATCAGGTGGCGCCCCGGATCGAACTGCACCAGCGCATCCACGAACATGTTGGTGTTGAAGGAGTAGTTGGCGCGCCCGGTCCAGAAGGTCTTCACGAAATCGGCGTCGGGCACGTCGAGCTGCGCCGAGGTGCGCTGGACCCCGAGCTGCGATTCGAAGTGGTAGGAGGGCCGGAGGGTCGCATTCACGCGCACGGTCTTCTGCGTGCCGCTCCACAGCCCCCCGAGGATGCCGGTGAAGTCGAAGGCCACGCGGGCGCTGGGGTCGGTGCTGCCACGCAGTTGATATTCGGTCCAGGCGTACCCGCCTGGCGGGATGGCGTCGATGTCGCGCGAGATCTGGAAGGGCTCCGCGATGCGCTGGTAGGACGGGTTCACCGACAGCTCCCAGTAGCCCCCGTTGTTGAGAAAGAAGGTGTAGCCGGAGTGGAGCTTCTTGGCGACGATACGGCCGTCCAGGTCCTCGTAGTAGTTCCACACGAGGTGGGGGTGCATCTCCCGGATCCCGTGGCGCCTGAGCGCTTCGGAGCGCGGCCGGAACCCCCAGTCCATGAACCACTTGCGCACGCCGGTGCGCCGGTAGTAGCCCAACTCGTCGTTGAAGTTCTCGCCGAGCTGCATGACCCCGAGCTTGATGTGCTGGAAGTTGCCTTCGCGGTTGAGCGAGGTGCGCCACGCGTACTGGCCGTCGGAGACGCCGGGGCTCTCGGTGCGGATCAGGTACGAGCTCCAGTCGAGCTGCCCGAAGAAGCGGATGTTGGAGTCCACCCCGTACACCCGGTTGTAGTCGTCCCCACCGCCCACCGCGTCGCGCGTCATGAAGATGCCGCCCACGTCGCTGCCGTCGAGGACGTTCTGTCGCAGGCGCAGGACCATGAAGTCGTCGCCGGGGCGCTCGCCGAGATTGTCGGTGCGCATGGCGATGGCGCCCACATTGAGGCCCCGGGCGGTGCCCGTGAGGCGCGCGCCGGCCTGGATGGGCACGGCCTGCCCGTCGGGGGTGAGTCCGATGCTCCGGCTGAAGAAGAGCAGCAGGTCTTCGTCGGGCGTGGGGGTGAGGTTCACGCGGTTGTTGCGGGCCGCGTCTCCCACGTAGAAGAGTCCCGAGTTCTCCAGGAAGAACTCACGCTTCTCCGGAAAGAACTGGCTGAACTGGGTCAGGTTCACCTGCTGGACGTCGGCTTCGACCTGGGCGAAGTCCGGGTTGGCGGTCAGATCCAGGGTGAAGCTCCCCAGAAGACCCGCCTTGGCGTCCACGCCCACCTCGCTCTGACGGTCGTAGCCCGTCACCCCCGTCTCCCGCACCGCGCCGCCCAGGAGGTAGGGCTTGATGCGAAGATCCCGACCCGGCGAGCGGGTGGGCAGCCCCTCCAGATCGCCGGCCAGCGACAGTCGGGCGATGTTGTACGACCGGGGAATCGGCGCCCAGTAGTCGATCTCGTTGTTGCGCCGGATGCGCCGGCTGAAGTTGATCCCCCAGGCGCCTTCGGCCTCGTCGAAGCGCAGCGCGTGGAAGGGGATGGCCATCTCCAGCGTCCACCCGAACGCGGTACGCTGCGTGCGCACGCTCCAGGGCGCGTCCCAGCTCGTGTTGATCTCCCGCCCTTCGTTGGCCACCTGCCGGTCGGCCCGGGCGCCCTCGGGATTGGTCAGGAACTGGTACCCGTTCCGGCGATCGTGAAAGGTGTCGAGGATGACCTCGAAGTCGTCCTGCTCCGACTCGGTGAAGTCCTTGCGGATGCTGTTCACCACCAGCCCACGGGGATCCTCCTCCACCAGGCGGGCCGCCACGTACAGGTTCTCCTCGTCGTAGGCGACCCACACCCGCGTGTCCTGGGTGGCCGCCGCCCCTTCCATGGGCTCGGCCTGCACGAAGTCGGCGGCGCCGGGCGGTCCCTGCCAGACCGACTCCGTGAGGGCTCCGTCCAGGTCGATGGCGCCCTGGACACGCACGGCGCGCACGACGGGACGGTCCTGAGCGACCAGGGGAACGGGAGGAGCGGCGAGGACGAGGAGGGCGACGAGGGCGAGGGCAGGCGGAGCGAGACGGATATGCCGCCGCGAGACGCTGCTCGCGGCGGAGCCGTGAAGGGGCACGACAGCCTCCGGGATGGTCGACGTGGAGATGAATGCGCCGAAGAGGATGCGCGGCCACCCGCGTGCACGCCAGGGGCCCCCTACCGCGCAGGTAGCCCGCACAGGACGGGCCGAGGCACCCGCGCCGGGTGCCCGCCGGCGCGAGTCACGTCACCGCGGTCAGCTGTTGGCGCCGCCCGTGACCGCGATGATCCCCTCGTCGCCGGTCTGGATCACCACGTAGCTGTTGGTGGTGTCGCAGAGGGGACAGATGGCGTAACGCGCATCCAGCACCTCCAGCTCGGCCACGAAACCGCAGCCCTCGCACTGGGCCTTCACGGTCTTCCACTCGTGGTCCACGTGGGCGCGCGCCAGCCGCACGCCCATGACGATTCCCGGGCGTCCGGTCAGCGGACAGGTGCCCTCGGAGCAGCCCTCGCCGAAGTCCAGACACACCACCTGCGAGCCGTCGGGGAGATTGGCCTGGGCGTGGCCGTGGGGCGTCGTGACCGTGAGGCGCACCTGGTGGTTGCACCCCGGGCAATACGCCGTGGTCGTGGTGGGCTCGGTGGTCACTTCACACCTCCCAGGCGCTCACGCGCCCTGTCCAGCAGGCTGCCGTAGCGGGCCTTCATCTCCTCGGTGGGCACGTTGAAGAGCGGGCACAGATCGCCCGTGCAGGTGTCCCCGTGCTCCAGGCACACCAGGTCGTCTTCGGTCGGGGTGCGCCCTTCCAGGATCACCTTGGGATTCACCGCCACCCGCACCTGACGGTCGCAGGCAGAGCAATAGGCGAGATGGGCATCGATGGGACTCATGAGTCCTCCCCGTCGAGGGTGCAGGAGGTGCATTCGCCGCTGCATCCGTCGCAGCGGTGCTGGGCAGGCAGGAGCCCGAACAGAGCGAACAAGGCCGCGAGCCCGGCGATGGCGAAAACCGTGGCCATGCTGGTTCCTCCTCAGCCCGAGGTGAAGAGCCCGGCGAAGCCCATGAAGGCCAGCGACAGGCTCCCGGCGAGGATCAGGACCAGCCCCATGTTGCGGGCCAGCGCAGGCACGTCGGCCAACTCGATGCGCTCCCGGATGGAAGCCATCAGGACCAGGGCCAGGGTCAGTCCCAGGCCGGCGCCCACGGCGAAGAAGAGGCCCTCCAGGAAGCCGTAGCCGCGGTTGGTCTGGAAGATGGCCAGTCCCAGGATCGCGCAGTTGGTGGTGATGAGCGGCAAGAAGATGCCCAGCTCCCGGAACAGGGTGGGGCTCAGCTTCTTGATGGCCATCTCCACGATCTGCACCAGCGAGGCGATGACCACGATGAACGAGATCAGCCGCAGGTAGGGCGCATAGGGGAGCACGTAGGCGTTCAGGAGCGACGCCACCATCGACGTGATCACCAGCACGAAGATGTTGGCCATGCCCATGCGCAGCGCGGTGCCGACCTTGGCCGACACCCCCAGGAAGGGGCACAGGCCCAGGAACAGGACCAGGGTGAAGTTGTTCACCAGCATGGCCGAGACCAGGATCCACATCAGCTCGCCCATGTCAGGCCCTCCTGACCGCTTCGGCGGTCTCGACGTTGGTGGTCACGCCGTGCGGCCACTGGCGGGGACGAACGGGCACGCGCCGGCGTCCCTTCCACCACGCGAACACCAGCAGGAGGATCCCCAGGGTGAAGAAGCCTCCCGGCGGCAGGATCATGACCACCCAGGGCTCGTAGCTCGGACCGAAGAGGGGAATCCCCAGGAAGGAGCCGTTGCCCAGTACCTCGCGAATGGTCCCCATGAGCAGGAGGGCGATGATGAAGCCCACCCCGGTGCCCACCGCATCGAGGATCGCCCGGCCCACGGGCCTCTTGGAGGCGAACGCTTCCTGACGCCCCAGGATCATGCAGTTCACCACGATGAGGGCGATGAAGGCGCCCAGCGCCTTGTGGATGTCCGGCACCACCGCCGCCAGGATCAGGTCCGCCATGGTGACGAAGGTGGCGATGATGAGGATGTAGGCCGAGATCCGCACCTCGTTGGGGATCCAGCGCTTGAAGAGCGAGACCAGGATGCTGGATCCCACGAGCACGAAGAAGGTCGCCAGCCCCATGGCGATGCTGTTCTCCACCGTGTTGGTCACGGCCAGCGTCGGGCACAGGCCCAGGAGCTGCACCAGCACGGGGTTCTCCTTCCAGATGCCCCGGAGGAGATCCTCCTGGGCAGTGGTCACCCGGGGACTCATCGCTCGCCTCCGTTGCTGCCAGCGCCCGTCGCCGGGGAAGCCGACGCCGCGCGGGGTGCCGGCACGCCGGAGGCCCACAGATCCTTCAGGGGATCCCGGACCGCCTCGAGCCGGTGGTTGATGATGTCGATGACGGCGCGCGACGAGATGGTGGCCCCGGTGATCATGACCACCTCGTCGTCGGCGCCGGTCTTGCGGGCCTCCTTCACGCCCTTCAGCGGCGCCTCCACGTCTCGGAACTCGCCGATGAAGGCCGAGTCACGGGTGATCTTGTCGCCCAGCCCCGGGGTCTCCTTGCTCTCCAGGACCTTCATACCCAGCACCTCTCCGCTGTCGGGATCGTAGCCGAAGAGCAGGTCGATGATGTCCTGGAACCCGGCCTCCGCCGCCGAGACCGCCACGCCCACGGGGCCGCCGGCCTCGTCGTAGCCCACGTAGACCCGATCCACCGAGGCGGTGTCGACGCTGGCTGGCGGGCTGTCGGTGAAGTGGCCGTCCACGAGGAAGAAGGTCTGGGTGGCGCTGGGCCCGTCGAGGACCTCCTGGACGGCCTCCGCGAGCACCTGGGCGCGGTGCGCTTCGATGCGGGGCTGACTCCACTGGTAGACGAGGACGATGAAGAACCCGGCGATGGCGCCGGCCAGCGCCAGGGTCGCGATCAGGCGCGCCGACGACGCCCGGGGGCGCTCCGGCGGCGGCGGCGGGCCACCGCCCATCGACGTGCCGTCGGCGGCGGCGGTCGTGCCCGCGCTGTCGCTGGCCATGGGAAGCTTGTGCTCGCTCACGTCGCCACCTCTTCACGGGTGCCGAAGACCCTGGGCCTGGTGGCCCGGTCGATGAACGGCACCAGCGCGTTCATGAGGAGGACGGCGTACATCACGCCCTCGGGGAGGCCACCCCACAGTCGGATGACCACCACGAGGGCTCCGATGCCGGCGCCGAAAACCCAGGCGCCCCTGTTCGTCACGGGAGAGGTCACCATGTCGGTGGCCATGTAGACGGCTCCGAGCATGAGCCCCCCGGAGAACAGCATGAAAGGCGCACCCGGGATGGCCGGATCGATGGCGTGCAACGCGCTGGAGAGGAGTGCCACGACGGCCAGGATACTCACCGGGATACGCCAGTTCAGATAGTTCTTGTAGGCCAGGTATGCGCCGCCCAGCAGGATGAGGACGGCTGCGGTCTCGCCCAGGGAGCCTCCGGTGCTCCCCATGAGCAGATCGCGTACGGGTGTGCCCGCGTGCTCGAACTTCATGAGCCCCAGGGGCGTGGCGCTGGTGACGGCGTCCACGCTGGAGCCCATGAGCGGCAGGGCGAAGTTGTCGCCCACGAGATGGGCCCAGGGCTGGCCCGGGGTGGGCCAGGTGGTGAGCGCCTCGGGAAACGCGGCCTGCAGGAAGGCCCGGGCCAGGAGCGCCGGGTTGAAGATGTTCTGTCCCAGCCCTCCGAAGATGAGCTTGCCGAAGCCGATCCCGAACATGCCGC
Source organism: uncultured Gemmatimonadales bacterium (assembly GCA_963809895.1). Classification (GTDB taxonomy): domain Bacteria; phylum Gemmatimonadota; class Gemmatimonadetes; order Longimicrobiales; family Gaopeijiaceae; genus Gaopeijia. Next base: position 2,677,621 of record CAWELD010000003.1, read on the forward strand.
CCAGGAAGGCCATCCACAGGGGGATCCCCGGAGGCAGCGTCAGCCCCAGCAGGAGCCCCGTGATGGCGGCGGAGCCGTCGGCCAGCGATCCCCCTTTGCCGAAGACCCGTTCCGTGACAAGGGCGCCCAGCGTCGCGGCGGCGATGACCAGGAGCGCGCTCACCCCGAAGAACCAGGTGGCCGCCGCGATGACGGGCACCAGCGTGGCCACCACCGTCCACATGATGCGAGGCGTGCTGTCCGGCGCCTTCAGGTGGGGCGAGGCCACCAGCTCCAGGCGGGTCTCCGCAGCGTTCATGCGGCCTTGCCTCCCCCGGCCGGAGCCTCGGCCGCTTCGGCGGCGGCCTTGTCGCGCTCGCGCTGCTGCTCGCGACGCACGGCGCCTTTGGCCAGGGCGAACATCTGCGACAGCGGGATGTTGGACGGGCACACGTACGAGCAGGACCCGCACAGCATGCAGTCCATGAGGTTGTAGTCCCCCACCATCTCCTGATAGCGGCCCGCCTGGGCCAGCTTGCCCAGGGTGGTGGGGTTCAGGAAGACCGGACAGGCGTCCAGGCAGTGGCCGCATGAGATGCACGGGTGCACCTGCCGCGGCTTGGCCTCGGCGTCGGTGAGGACCACGATGCCGCTGGTGCCCTTGAGCACCGGGGCGTCCAGGTCGGCCTGGGGCATGCCCATCATGGGGCCACCCACCAGCACCTCGCGGGCGTCGTCGGTGAGACCTCCGCAGAACTCGAGCACGTCGCGGAGCCTGGTGCCCACGGGCACGATCAGGTTCGACGGCTTGCGGATGCCGGGCCCGGAGACGGTGACGATACGCTCGATGAGCGGGAGTCCCGTCTCGAAGACCTCGGCGATGGCGGCGATGGAGCCCACGTTCTGCACCACCGTGCCCACATGCGCGGGAAGCTTGCCCGATGGCACCTCGCGGCCCGTGACGGCCTTGATGAGCATCTTCTCGGCGCCCTGCGGATACTTCACCCGCAGCGGGTGCACCGTGATGTCCAGGTCCGGGGGGATGGTGGCGCGCAGTCGCTCCACGGCGTCGGGCTTGTTGAGCTCCACGCCGATGACCGCCTTCGACACCCCGAGGCACTGCATCATGATGCGGATGCCGAAGTGGACCCGCTCCGGATATTCCACCATCACCCGGTGGTCCGAGGTGAGATAGGGCTCGCACTCGGCTCCGTTCACCAGCAGCAGCTCGATGTTCACGCCCTCCGGCGCCTTCAGCTTCACGTGGGTCGGGAAGGCGGCGCCTCCCAGGCCCACGACGCCGGCGTTCTGCACCGCGGCCCGCACCTCGTCGGCAGTGAGCCCCTCCCAGTGGGGCACCATGCGCGCCCGCGGGATCTGCGGCGAGCGCGCATCGACCTCGATGCGCACCGCTTCGGCCTGGCTGCCGTCGGGGTGCGGCCACCAGTCCACCGCCTTCACGGTGCCCGACGCCGAGGCGTGGATGGGCACCGAGACGTAGCCCTGGGCCTCGCCTATCTTGTCGCCCCGCTCGACCCGGTCACCCGGCGCCACCAGCAGGCGCGACGGCGCCCCGGTGTGCTGCCGCAGGGGCAGCACCACCTCGTCCGGGAAGGGCATGCGCCGGATCGGCACCTGGGCCGATGCTTCCTTGTGATCCGGGGGATGCACCCCGTGGCGGAAGCCTCCGGTCAGCAACGCCTGCAGCGACAGGGACACGCTCGATTCTCCTGTGCGCTCGTCAGTTGAACTTCTCGGCCCGCTTCACCCACTTCTCCAGATCCTTCTCCTTGGGGTTGAGCGGGTCGCCGGGATGGATGATGGCCGCGGGGCACTTCTCGGCCGCCTGCACGAGCTGGGCGAAGGTGCCGGCTTTCGGGTCCTTGATGTAGGCCTGCTTGTTCTCGTTGTAGGCGAACATCTGCCCGTTCAGGTTCGTGCACTCGTTGCACGACGTGCACATGGCGGTGTCGATGTAGGGCTCGAGGGCGAAGCCGTCGTCCTCGTCCTCTGCCGCTGCGGGCTCGGTCTCGGCCGGCGCATCCGCCACGGCCACCGCACCCTCGGGCTCGGCGGCCGCCGGGGCGGCCTCGACCGGCGCCGCAGCAGCACCGTTGCCGCCGCCGTTCGCCTGGGCGGCACCCACGTCCAGCCCGCCGACCTCGTCGGCGGTGATGGGGGCCAGCGGCGTGGCGAAAGCCTGCTCCAGGAGCTGGTCCACCGTCTTGCGGCCGCCGCCGTGCTTCAGGAGGCCCTGGGCCATGCGCCGCGCCACCGCGGCCGGGAAGGTGGAGCGCAACTCGCCCAGCTTGCGCTCGTACTCGGCGCGCAGATCAGCGATCTGCTGCTCGAAGCGGGACTCGTGGACCCCGGCCAGCGTGTCCTGCACGCTCTCCGGCACGTCCAACCCGGCCAGCTCGCGGAGCTGATGCCAGAAGAGGAGGCGCTCCTCGGCCAGCAGGATCATCTCGTTGGAGACCACCACCCGCGTGCGCTTGCCCTCGGCGTCCAACGCCCAGATGAAGGGGCGCTTGCCCGCGCGCTCCTCGGGCGACATCTCCACCATCTCGTGGAAGAGGACCAGGTCCTCGTCGTCGGCCTCGGCCAGCGCGAAGTGCTTGCGGAACCGGGTCTCGGTGTAGGCCCAGTCCGCGGTGGTGAGGGGGAGCTCCATGGTCTGGTCCGCCCCGTCCTCGTTCTTGTAGGTGAGCACGTAGGTGGGCCAGGTGTCGTCCAGCGCCGGGTTGCCGTCCAGCGTCAGGCAGTCGGCCAGGTCGCGGCCGGCATCCGGGTCGTAGGTCATGAAGGGGAAGGCCCGGCTCTCCAGCGCCAGCTTGGCCGCCTGCGGCGCCCAGTCGTCGGCGAGGCCGTGCTCCACCGGACAGGGCGTGTAGATGTTGAAGACCGCCGGCCGGCGGGAGTTGAGGCCCTTGATGACGCCTTCCATCAGGTGCGACGCCAGAGCCTGCGAGGACTGGTGCACGAACACGCCCCGGTGCGCCATGGCGATGTAGCCCAGCTCCTTGCGCACCTCCTGCTTGCCGTGCTGCGCCTTGCCCCAGGCGCTCATGTCGGCGATCTGGCCGGTGAAGCCCGACGTGCAGGCCTGCCCACCGGTGTTGGAATACACCTGGGTGTCCAGGACCAGCACCCGGATGGGCTTTCCGCTGGCCATGAGCCGCGAGAGGTTCTGGAAGCCGATGTCCAGCATGGCGCCGTCGCCCCCGATGCTCAGGATGGGCGGGCACAGCTTGAACTCCTCATCGGTGAGGCCCTTCCAGTCCAGGTCGTCCAGCAGCGCCTCGTCGCGCTCGGCGTCGTAGCTGCCGTCGGCCAGCTTCTCGGCCCGGCGCACCTCGGTGAAGGCGTCCACCATCTTGCGCATGTGGCCCTCGAAGATGCCGATGGCGATGGAGGGCGCGTCCTGGAAGAGGTGGTTCACCCAGGGGAAGGGATAGGGGTTGTACGGATAGGTGCTGCCCCACACCGACGAGCACCCGGTGGAGTTGGTGATACCCACCGGGGCCCGGCCGCGTCCGCTGGGTCCGCGCTCGTAGCGCCAGCGCAGATCCTGCAGGCGCTCGCGGGTGCGGTTGAGGAGCGCCATCCGGTCGCGCACGTCGTCGGGGAGGGCCACGTCCACCGTTCCGGCGGAGGCCGCGTCCACGTCGGTGTGCTCGGCTACCGCTTCGCGCACCCGGTGATCGAGCTCCTGGATCAGCCAGTCGAGTCGGGTGACGAGGCCCTTCACCCGCGGACTGCATGACGGCCTCGATGGTGCTGGTCACCAGGTGCACGGCGGTCTTCTCGCCGCATCCCATGCAGGCGCCGTCGCCTCCGGCCATGGACCGGTAGTTCTCCTTCTTGAGGAGGAGCGACGACAGCACCCCGATACCCTCGTCCAGATCGCTGACGTTGACGTAGCGGTCGGCGGTATCGGGAAGCGCCTCCCAGAAGTCCCAGTTGCGGCGCAGCCGCTCGACGATGTCCTCGTCCTGCCGCACCGTCACCAGGGCGTTCTCGGGGCAGACCTCGACGCAGATGTTGCAGCCCTTGCAGGCCTCGGGGTTGATGGTGATGGCCAGCAGCCCACCGCTGCCCTTCTCCTTGCGCTCGGGCACGTCGTAGAAGGGCGTGGTCTTCGCCACCGGGAAGTCGGCGAGCACCGAGTAGACCCCGGCCCACTCGTGGTCGAGCTGCGCCCGGCGGTCCGGATCCCAGCCCAGCTTGTCGGCCACGTTCTCGTACGCGGCGGACACGGTCTCGGCGAAGGTGTGGAACGGCACACCGTCCAGGACCTTGCGGCTCTCCCGGGCGATGTGCTTGACGATCTGTTTCACGCGGTCCGGCGAGGTGCCGTTGGACGCGGCCACGATGGCCTGTGTCCAGGAGGTCCTCCACCGACACCACCAGCCCGGGAATCGCGGCGTCGGGGCACTGCACCCAGCACTGGCTGCAGCCGGTGCACTTGTCGGCGATGAAGTCGGGCACCTCGAAGCGGATGTTGGTCATGTCCCGCACCGCGCTGCTGGCGGCGGGGATGGCGCTGATGGCGGCGAAGGGATCGGCGATGCCGTCCTGGCCCACCGCGCACACGGCGCACACCTGCTCGAAGAAGCGACCCGGGCTCGGCCAGACCGGCCTCGGCGGGCACGTCCATGACCTTGGGCATGCGGCCCGCGGGCGCGTCACCCACCTCCTCGCCCTCGGCCGCCAGATCGGTCGGGATCCGCACGAGCTCGTCGAAGCCCCGGCGGATCACCCGCAGGTTGTCCTGCACCACCTGTTCGCCCTTCTTGCCGAACTTCTTGCGGAGCTGGGTCTCGATGCCATCGAAGAGGCGCTCTTCGCTCATCCCCTCCCGCTCCAGCATGGGCGCCGCGCGGAAGAAGGCGCCCATGAAGGCGGCGCCCTGCATGCGGTAGCGCAGCTCGGCGTCGGTGGCCTCGTCGTTGGCGATGCCGAAGCCGTCCAGCGCGTAGACCTGGATGTCCCGCTCGCGGGCGTCCCGGCGAATGTACTCGGGAAACGACGCCCAGATCTCCTCTGCCGGTCGGTCACCCTGGATCACGAAGACCCCACCCCGGGCCAGCCCGGCCAGGGGGTTGGAGTGCTTGAAGACGTTGGGGTCGGGCGACAGCACCACGTTGACGTGCTTGAGCTCGGCGTTGGGCCGCACCGGCTCGTGGCTCAGCACCGCGTAGAAGGTCGTGGGCTGGCCCTTCTTCTCGGAGCCGTACTTCGGGTTGGCCTTCACGTGCATGCCGAAGAGCTCGAAGGCCGTGAGCGCCAGGTTCTTGCCGGTGGTGATGGCGCCCCAGCCACCCACCGAGTGCATGCGGAGCGAGACCGCGTCCTCGGGCAGGAGGTTGAAGTCCCCGGCCGAGATCAACGCCCGCTCACCGATGTCGGGATACGCCTCCAGAAGCTGGTCCTGCCAGATCTGGAGCTTGGGCAGCCGCGTGTTCTTGCGGATGAACTCGATGCCCAGGTAGAAGTGCCGGCGGTGGGGTCCCTCTTCCAGCATGTTGTCCACGGCGGAGATGAGGTCGCCGGGCTGCAGGTCACGGCTACCGAAGCCGAAGCCCGCGGCGTAGAAGTCGGGCACCTGGTCCGCCGTGATGGCCGGCAGCCCCGGGAAGGGCTGCGGGCCCGCGCCGTTGTCCTGGCCGCGCCCGAAGCGCTTCTTGCCGTTCCCGCGTGCCCGGCCGTTCTCCACGGCCTGGGCCATGGCGGCCCGGATCTCCCGGAGCAGGGGCGGATCCACCGCCAGGGGCTGGTCGACGCGCTCGAGGACCGTGACGCCCTTCTTTCCGGCCAGCACGCTCGCCACCAGGTCCGCCGGGAAGGGCCGGAACATGGTCACGTTGAGCACGCCCACCTTCAGGTTGCGCGTGCGGCGCAGGTGGTCGGCCACGGCCTCGGCGTTGGGCACCACCGTGCCCATCCCCACCAACACCCAGTCGGCGTCGTCCAGGCGGTACCCCTGAACGCGGCCGTACTCGCGGCCCGTCAGCTCCGTGTACTCGCGGAACGCCTGATCCGAGAGGTCCTTCAGGTGATCGAAGTAGAAGGGCCGCTGCGCCGCCACGCCCTGGGCGTAGGCGTCCTGGTTCTGGACCACGCCCAGCATGGCCGGATAGTCCAGGTTGAACAGCTCCGGAACGCGCCGGCGCTGGTCACCGAACACCAGCCGCTGCGCCGGGGTCGGGCTGTCGATCATGTCCGAGGGGTCGCCCAGGTACTCGCGAATCAGCTCCGGCTCCGGCAGCAGCACGTCTTCGATGACGTGGCTGGTGAGGAAGCCGTCCTGGGCGCTGAGCCCGGGCGTCAGCGACAGCTCGGCGATGCGGTGCGCCACGAGCGTGAGATCGGCGATCTCCTGGACGTTCTTGGCGAACAGCTGAAAGAAGCCCGTGTCGTCGACGGCATGGTAGTCGTCGTGGCCGGCGTGGACGTTGAGGGCGTGCTTGGTCATGGCGCGGGCGGCCACGTTCAAGCACGTAGGGCAGCCGCTTGCCCGCCGCCGCGTACAGCGACTCGTGCATGTAGGCGATGCCCTGGCCACTGGAGAAGTTCGTGCTCCTCAGGCCGGTCATGCTCATGCCCGCCGTCACACCCGCTGCCGCGTGCTCGCCCTCGGGCTCGAAGAAGATCAGACGTCGCCCGAACACGTTGCGCTTGCCGGATGCCACGGCCTGTGCCCAACCCTCGCCCATCTGCGTCGAGGGCGTGATGGGATAGGCGCCGGCGGCCTCGCTGGCGAGCGTTTCGGCGTGGACCACCGCCTCGCTGCCATCCGTGGCGGAGGGGATCCCGGGGTACCGGGGGGTGGTCTTCGTGCTCATGCCACTTCACTCCCGGCCGGGATGCGGAGGGCGGGGAACTGTTGTCCCTCCACCCAGACGATGGCCCCGGTGGGGCACCGCTCCACGGCCTTCGGGTTCTCGAGTTCGATGAGGTCGTAGTTCACCACGGCGAGCCCGTGCTCCATGGAGACCAGGCCCGTCGCGGCGTCGGACACGCAGCGGGTGCATCCGTTGCACGCCACGCTGCACACGCCTTCGGCGGCGTCGCCCTCCAGCAGGTTCTTGCACTGCACCAGCAGGTGGGCGTCGGCGGGAAGGATGGTGAAGAGATCCAGGGGGCAGGCATCGACGCAGTCGCCACATGCCGTGCACAGCTCGAGGTCCACCACCGGCAGCCCGAACGGGCTCATGATGATGGCGTCGAAGTCGCAGGCCACGGCGCAGTCGGCGAAACCCACGCAGCCCCAGGAGCAGGCCTTGCCGCCGCCACCCACCGCCACGGCCGCGGCGCAGCTCTCGATCCCCACGTAGTCGGCCTTGCGCAGCGCCACGTCGGAGCCGCCGGCGCACAGCAATCGGGCCACCCGCTTCTGGGCCTCGCCGGCGTCCACGCCCAGCAAGCTCGCCACGTCGTCGATCTCGGCGGCGCCCATGACCGTGCATCCGGCGGGCGCTACCGTGCCGCCCAGGGCGGCCTCGGCGAAGGCGCGGCACCCGGCGAAGCCGCATGCCCCGCAGTTGGCCCCGGGCAGCAGGTCGGAGAGCTCGTCGAGCCGGGGATCCTCCTCGACCCTCAGGCGCGCGTTCGCCAGGGCGATGAGCGCGCCGAAGGTGACGCCCACCCCGCCCAGGATGGCGGCGGAGCCGACGATGGCGGAGGGTGCGAGCACGGTCGCCTCCTCAGATTCCCTTGAGGTCGGTGCGGGCGAGCAGCCACGCGGCCAGGCGATCCGCCGGGTCCTCGGCCGCGGGCCCGCTCTGGGCGCCGTTGGTGGCGGGCTCGATGCCCGGCGCGGTGGCCAGCTCCAACAGGTGCCGGAGATCGCCCGCGCCGTCGGCGGGGCCGCCCCGCGCGTTCTCGAGGTCGCTCAGCACGCGCCCCAGGGCCTCCACGCCACCGGCGGCGTGCACTCGCTCCCAGGTGCGCCGTCCCGAGGCCGGGTCGTGCACGAAGGAGACGGCGCCGGCGTTCTCGTCCGCCCAGGCATGACGACGCCCGGGCCGTCGTGGGCCGCCAGCGCCTTCAGCACCGCCGGATCCGTGGTCTGGGCCACGAAGACCTCCGACGAGATCAACCGGGCGAGGGGAGCCGACGCCACCCGGCCGTCCACCAGCAGCACGATCTTCACGGAGCCCGTCAGGAACTCGGCCAGCCCCGCCGGCCGCAGGTCCTCACCCCTCACCGACACCACCAGGGGCGGCGCCAGACGACGCTCCCGGGCGGTCCAGCGATGGAAGGGATGCTCGTGCAGGAGGGTGTGGTCGGTATCGGGATCGTACCGGTGCGAACGGGCCTTCTCCACCGCGTGGGCGACGCCGAAGGCACGACCCAGCGCGGCGAGTGCGTCGCGCACCGCGTCACGGACGTCGCCTCCCGGGGGCACCTGGACCTGGAAGGCGTCCGCGGCCCCGGCGGTCACCTCGGCGAACAGGTCGTGGGCCACGCCCATGAGACGGTCCGTAAGGGGGTCCGGAGCCTCGGCCACCGCCATGAGCCCCGCCAGACGCGACGGATCGACGCGCCCCTGGGCGAACAGCCCGAGCTCGGATCCCAGCGCAGCGCCGGGATCGGATGTCCCCGCACGCCGGCCGCGGTAGGCGCGAACCTCTTCGTCGGCGGCCGCCACGGCGGACAGGAAGGCGTTGCGGGGGCCTTCCAGGGCCTCCAGGGCGGTCTGGGTGTGGGCGTCAGACGGCATAGCGATCGAACTCCTGATCGAGCAGACGGATCTTGTCCGCCGCCGTGTGATGCGGCAGGTGCCGCGTCTCCTCGTACCGGGGACGCGACTCGTCGCGGAAGAAGAGGCCCAGCCGGATCTGGCTCATGTCCTCGGCCAGCTCCCGGGCCTCGTCGATGTCCCTGGGATCGTGGGGACGCTTGTGCTCGAAGAGCTTGTCGAGCTCCGGTGCCTGGATCCCGTCGTCGTGGACCAGCAGCTCCACCTGGCCCGGGTTCTTCACCACCTCACCGTAGATGTCCGGTGTGAAGTGGGGGCAGCGCTGCAGGATGCGCACGAAGGAGAATCCCCGATGCTTGTACGCCGCCTTCAGCGTGGCGAACAGGTGGGCAGGCACCCACTCGGCCGTCTGGGCCACGAACGAGGCGTTGGTGACGCCCAGCGTGGCCTCCAGCGGGTTCATGGGCGGCAGGTAGCTGCCCCGCGGCTGGGTGTTGGACTTGTAGCCCTGGGGCGTGGTGGGCGAGGTCTGCTTCTTGGTGAGCCCGTAGATGTTGTTGTCCAGCAGGAGCGCCACCATGTCCACGTTGTAGCGGATGGCGTGGATCCAGTGCGCGGCCCCGATGGACACGCAGTCGCCGTCGCCCATGACCACGAAGACCGTCAGGTCGGGACGGGCCAGCTTGATCCCGGTGGAGACCGGGAGCGCCCGCCCGTGGATCCCGTGGAACCCGTAGGTCTTCATGTAGTGCGGGAAGCGGCTGGAGCAGCCGATGCCCGACACGAACAGCGTGGTCTCGGGCTTGAGCTGTTCCTCGGCCAGGAGCCGCCGAGCGGCGGTCAGGACCGAATGGTCGCCGCAACCCGAGCACCAACGGGCCACCGGGCCTTCGTAGTCACCCATCTCGAAGTGGCGGTCATCCACCTCGTGGGCCAGGTCGAAGAGGGAGCATCCGCCCCCTCCCAGAAGCTCGAGCTCGGCACTCATGCGTCACCTCCAGGGAGATTCTCCCGGATGGCCTTCACGATGGCGCTGGGCCGAAGGGGCTCGCCCAGCACGCGCGTCCAGCAGTCCACGTCCACCAGCGTCTGCGCGCGCAGCAGCCAGGCCAGCTGACCGCGGCGGCGGTTCTCGTCGGTGATGAAGGGATCGTCCTTCCGATCCGAGTAGTTGATCTCCACCGTCATGACCTTCCGGAAGCGGCTGAAGAGGTCCTTGAGCCCCGGCGGAAGCGGCGACAGGAAACTGATGTGACACGAGGAGACGCCGAGGCCCTCCTGCCGTGCCCGATCCACCGCCTCTTCGATGGCGCCGCGGGTGCTGCCCCATCCCACCACCAGCAGGTCACCGCTGTCGTCGCCGTTGATCTCCGGCGGCAGAAGCGCGCTCTGCAGCGCCGCCAGCTTGCGGCTGCGCATGTCCGAGGCGCGCTGATTGCTCTCCGAGTCGTAGGCGACCTTGCTGCGCTCGTCGTGGGCCAGGCCGGTGACGGTGTGCATGCCACCGGGGCGCCCCGGGATGAAGCGGTCGCTGATGCCCGTGCGAGGATCCCACTGATAGGGCTGTGAGCCCTCACCCACGGGAGACTGATCCGGCGGGCCTGCCTGCCACGACTCGTCGAGCTTCGGGCGGGGGAACGGTGCCACGCCGGTGGCCAGGTTGGCATCGGAGAGCACCATGACCACGGTGCGGAAGATCTCCGCCAGGCGGCGGGCCGTGACCATGGCGTGGAAGCACTCCTCGATGGTGGCCGGCGCCAGCACGATCTTGGGCGCGTCGCCGGGCTGCCCGTAGAGGGCCGCCAGCAGGTCCGACTGCTCCACCTTGGTGGGGAGCCCGGTGCTGGGCCCGCCCCGCTGCACGTCCACCAGCACCAGCGGCGTCTCGGTCATGACCGCGAGGCCGAGGAACTCGGTCTTGAGGGCCAGGCCGGGTCCGGAGGTGATGGTGAAGGCCACCTTGCCCGAGTAGGAGGCGCCGATGGCCACGCCGGCCGCGGCGATCTCGTCTTCGGCCTGGTGCAGGATACCCCCGAAGGTGTCGAAGACCTCGCCCAGGTGGTGCGAGACCGAGGTGGCCGGCGTGATGGGGTACATCGCCGCCAGGTCCATCCCCGCGGCCACGGCCCCCAGGGCGATGGCCTCGTTGCCGTTCATGACGACCAGATCCTGATCGGTCTCCATGGTGGGCACGCGCACGCGGAAGTCGATGTGTTCCTTCGCCCACTCCACCCCCAGCTCCAGGAGCCGGAAGTTCTTGTCGACGATCTTCTGGCTCTTCTTGCGGAAGGTGTGGGAGATCTGCTCCTTCACCCGCTCGACGTCACGGTCGAAGATCCAGGTGAGAAGGCCCAGGGCGAACATGTTCTTGCCCTTGCGGGCGTTCTCCACCTCGGTGAGGCAGATCTCCTCCATGGGCACGGGCACGATGTTGTACCCGGCCTCCGTGAGCTCCTCCATGGCGGCGTTCCACTGCTCCTGGATCCTGGGATCCGGGTGCGTGGCCCACATGTCTTCGAGGAGGATCGTGGCACCCTCGGCGAGCGCGTGCAGGCGGTGGCGGCCCAGGAGCACCTGCTCGTTGAACGCCACCACCAGGTTGGTCTCGTCACCCCAGTTGGTGACGGGCCGGTCGCCCAGGCGGATGCGGATACCCGAGGCGCCTGCGATGCTCCGGGGAGGTGGCTCCACCTCGGCGGGGATGATCTCCACGGTCCAGACGCCGTTGCCCATCTTGGCGGCCACGGCTCCGAAGATCTGTCCGCACTTCTGAGCGCCCTCGCCGGAATCGGAGACGATCTCGACGGAGTGGTCCCGCGTCTCGAGGACGCGGGGAGAACCGGCCGGGGCCCCGGCCTTTTCGGCCGAGCCCACGGTCTCGAGTTTGATGGCCATTTGGCCGCCCTCTCCAGCGCGAAAGGAACGGTACGGGCCCGTTTGCGACCCGTGAAACAAATTGTGCACGGGAGGAGGGGGGGCGCCGTCGGGAGAAGAGGGCGGTACGCGGTGGGGAGAACCCCTACAGCGGAGAGGGGATGGGGTGTGGGGGCCCCGTGGTGGGCCGGCGCGATGGGGCCAGGCGCAGCCTAGCGGGACGGTTCGTCCTGGTCGGTGCGCGCGTCCGCCGCACCCGGCTCCTCGTCGTCCTTGCCGGAGCGCCCGCGGGGCTCGTCGCCGCCGCGAACCATCTGTTCCAGCTTGCCCAGGAGGGTGTCGCTGCCGGCTTCGGACGCGCCGAAGAGCCCATCGTCGTCCAGCACCGTCCCGGCCTCGAGGCGCTCGATGGGTCCGTGCAGGTTCAGCCACAGGTCGAAGCGCTCGCTGGCGAGCAGCACCGAGTAGAACAGACGGGGTCGCTTGCCCCCGCCGGACACCAGGTCCGCCAGCATGGCTACGGCCGCGACGTTGATGAGGACGAGGTCCTTGAACCCGTCCACCACCAGCTTGAGCAGGAAGATGGCGAAGTCGCGGAATGCGACCTTCCGTGTGGCTTCTATCATGGAGACTCCCGGGAGGGGGAGGTCGAATGCGTCGTGACGTTCCTCGGTGCGTCCATCCCTACGGATCGCGGCGCACTGGGTTCACCGCCGGAAGCATGCCGAGGCCGGCACCCAGCAGCGACGCCCCGCCTACCACGATGCAGCCCAGGTGCAGCCCGGATACGGTCCAAGCTACCCGACTGGGGAATTATTGCCCACAAGGTCGCCCAGGCAACGCGCCGAGGCTCGGCGGGCTGCATTGCAGCGAATAATCGTGCAATCAGGTGGGACCAGGCGCGAAACACAACGACGTGGGCTGCATCGTGGGCGATCCGGCGTCGGCTCCCGGCTAACACCACGGCCCCTCCGTCTGTCCTCGAAGCAGGAACCTTTGCACAGCGCCGACGTAGAGAGCATTCACCCCACCGTGCATCCGGAGGGCTGCCTCGCGAGCAGGCCCGTCCGGATCGATCGGGACGTCCGCGAGCGCCCTCCACGGAGCCCAGATGCGGCCCTTTGTCTCGTCGTTCGTCGCGCTGGCCGCGGTGTCCCTGACCGGGGTGGCCCTGGCCGGCTCGTCCCTCCACGCTCCGGCGTGGGGGAGCGCTGCGCCCGCCGACGGTGCCGGCGACTCCCCTGCACACGCCGTCACGCCAGGCTTCTACGCCCCGTCCGCAGCGCTTCCTGGACGAGGCCCTGGCCTCCCCCGCGGCCGGCCTGCCAACCCGCGCAGACCGATCCCCGCCCCGAGTTCCGGGAGTTCTTCTTCACGCGCGCCATCTACTCCAGCGGCGGTGGCGGCGGCTTCAACTCGCCGCCGCTGGGGCCGCCGCTGCCAGAGCTGGGCCACCGACTATCCCAAGGCCGACCGCCAGTTCCTGGTGGTGGTGCAGCGCCTCACCAACCTGGACCTCTTCCCCAACGAGCACGCGGTAGCGCTGGACGACCCGGATCTCCGCCGCTTTCCGTTCCTCTACACCCTCGAGGTGGGTCACATGAACATGACCCAGTCCGAGGTTCACGGGCTCCGGGATTACCTGAACGCCGGCGGCTTCCTGGTCATCGACGATTTCTGGGGCACGTACGAGTGGGCGAACTTCGAGCGGGAGATCTCCCGCGTGCTGCCGGGGCGTCCCATCGTGGACATCCCCCTGGATCACCCGCTTTTCGAAGCCTTCTACGACATCAAGGAGATCATGCAGGTCCCCAACGTCAACAACGGCATGCGGGGCAGTCACACCTGGGAACAGGACGGTGTCGTGCCCCACGTGAGGGGGATCTTCGACGACCACGGACGCCTGATGGTGGTCATCAACTGGAACACGGATCTGGGCGACGCCTGGGAGTGGGCGGAGAACCCCTACTATCCGCTCAAGTACTCCACCTTCGCGTACCAGATGGGCGTCAACATGATCATCTACGGCATGAGTCACTGAGCGCGACACGAAGACCTGAGCACGGCATGACACCGACGCGGGAAACAACGTGGTAGAACGGCTGTTCGAGCTCCTCTTCAAGTACCGGCCCGTCCTCTTCCAGCAGGGGGACGTGGTCTTCGCCACGCCCTGGTCGCTGGCCCTGGTGGTGCTGGCGGCGGCGGTGGTGGCCGTGGCGGCGGTGGTCACCTACGGAGCCACCAGCGGCAAGGCCTCGCCGGGGGACCGCACGGTGCTGGCCACCCTGCGCCTGGCCGCGTTGGGGCTGCTCACCTTCTGCCTGCTGCAGCCGACGCTGGTCCTGAGCTCGGTGGTCCCGCAGCGCAATTTCGTGGGGATCGTGGTCGACGACTCCCGCTCCATGACGCTCCCCGACGCCGACGGCCGGCCGAGGGGGGATTTCGTGGCCGAGCGCTTCGGGCCCGAGGGATCCCCGCTGGTCGACGCGTTGTCCGAGCGCTTCGCGCTGCGCTACTTCCGCTTCGCCGGAGACGCCGGGCGCATTCCGTCCACCGACGTGTTGAACTTCGACGGCACGCGCACCGATCTGGCGAGCGCGCTGGACCGGGCCCGCGAGGAGCTCTCCAGCGTGCCGCTGTCCGGGCTCGTGGTGCTCACCGACGGCGCCGACAACGGTGGGCGGCCGCTGGCCGAGGCGCTGGTACCGCTGCAGGCCGCGTCGATTCCCGTCTACACGGTGGGACTGGGCGCGGAGGCGCTGAGCCCCGACATCCAGGTGGGCCCGGTGGAGCTGCCGCGCTCGGTCCTGCAGGGCTCGGCGCTGGTGGTGGACGTGCTGGTCACGCACAAGGGATTCGGGGGACGCCGGGTCCCGGTCATGGTGGAGGACGGTGGCCGCATCCTCGCCGAGGACACCCTCACCCTGGGTGACGACGACGAACCCACCACGGCACGGATCCGCTTCGCCCTCGATCAGGCCGGCGCACGCACGCTCCGCTTCCGGGTTCCCGTCCAGGACGGCGAGGAGGTGGCCCAGAACAACGCGCGCGAGGTGGGGCTGGAGGTGCGCGAGCGCCGCGAGAAGATCCTCTACTTCCAGGGCGAGCCCAGCTACGAGGTGAAGTTCATCCGCCGCGCCATCGCCGACGATCCCAACGTCCAGGTGGTGGTCCTGGAACGGACCGCCCAGGACAAGTACCTGCGCCTGGACGTGGACGACGGCGACGAGCTGGCCGGCGGCTTCCCGCAGACCCGGGAGGAGCTCTTCCGCTACCGCGGACTGATTCTGGGCAGCGTCGAGGCCAGCTACTTCACGCACGATCAGCTCCAGATGCTGGCCGATTTCGTGTCGCAGCGCGGGGGCGGATTGTTGGCGCTGGGTGGCCGCATGTCCTTCGCCGAGGGCGGGTACGAAGGCACCGCGTTGGCGGAGGTGCTGCCCGTCTATCTGGAAGAGCCCGCCTCGAACCCGCGCGCGGCCTTCACCGAGGTCAAGGTGCGACCCACGCCGGCGGGCCTGTCCCACCCCGCTTCGCAGCTCCGCACCGACGAAGAGACGCCGCTGGAGGCCTGGGAGGCCCTGCCGCCTCTCACGACCCTGAACCGCATCGTGCGCGTGAAGCCCGGAGCCACCTCGCTCCTGGTGGGGGACACCCCCGACGGCGAGGAACGCGTGGTCCTGGCCCATCAGCGGTACGGGCGCGGCAAGGCGTTGGCGCTGCCGGTGCAGGACTCCTGGCTCTGGCAGATGCACGCCGACGTGCCGCTGGAGGACCAGAGCCACGAGGTGCTGTGGCAGCAGCTCCTGCGCTGGCTGGTGGAAGGCGTGCCGGATCCGGTGGAGGTGAGGGCCGACCGCGAAGCCGTGGAGCCCGGCGAGCCCGTGGTGATCACCGCCACGGTGTTGGACTCCAGCTACGTCGAGGTGAACGACGCCCAGGTCGAGGCCATGATGACCTCGTCCGCCGGCGACACCCTGCGGGTGCCGCTGACCTGGACCATCGACACCGACGGCGAGTACGCGGCCCAGGTCCGCCCCGGCAGCGCCGGCGCCTGGACCGCCACCGTCACCGCCACCCGCCAGGACGAGCCCCTGGGGAGCGGCGAGGTCCACCTGCGGGTGGCCTCCAGCGACATCGAGTACTTCGATGCGGGGCTCCGCGCCAATTCCCTGCGACGGCTCGCCGACGAGACCGGAGGTCGCTACTACACGCCGGCCACCGTGGACCGGCTGCCCGAGGACCTCCGCTACACCGGTGCGGGCGTGACCCTCACCGAGGAGCGGGACCTGTGGGACATGCCCGTCGTCTTCCTCCTCCTGCTGGGGCTCATCGGCGCCGAGTGGGGATACCGGCGCATGCGGGGGCTGGTATGAGGAGGCTCCGTAGCACCGTCCCACTCGCGCTGGCGATTGTGGCGCTCCTGCTCCCGAGCGCCGCCGCCGCGCAGCAGACCCATCTGCTGGTGGTGGCCGGACTGGGCGGGGGCCAGGAGTACCGGGAGCAGTTCCTGAACTGGGCGCTCACCCTGAGAAGCGCCGCCGTGGACACCTACGGGCTCCCGGAGGCCAACGTGGTGGTGCTCGCCGAGGATCCCTCCATGGACCCGGCGGTCTCGGCCCGCTCCACCCGCGACAACATCGATGCGGCGCTCCAGGGGATCGCGACCCGGGCCGGCGCGCAGGACCGGGTACTGATCGTGCTCCTGGGTCACGGCACCTACCGGGGCGAGGAGGCCCTCTTCAACCTCCCGGGCCCGGACCTGTCGGCCAAGGAGCTGGGCGTCATGCTCGGCGGGCTCACGGTGGCGGACGTCGCGGTGGTCAACACCACCAGCGCCAGCGGGCCCTGGGTGCAGGTGCTGGGTGGCCCGGGACGCACGATCATCGCCGCCACCAAGACCGGGCGCGAGCGCAACGAGACCCGCTTCGGCCAGTTCTTCGCGGCGGCCTTCGAAGACGACGCCGCCGACCTGGACAAGAACGGCTCGGTCTCGCTCCTGGAAGCCTTCACGTACGCCCGAGGCGAGACGGCCCGGCAGTACGAGGAGGACAACGTGCTCCTCACCGAGCACGCCGTGCTGGACGGCGACGGCGATGGCGAGGGCACGGAAGAGCCCACCGTGGACTCTCCGGAGGGAGCGCTGGCTGCCGCCTTCGTGCTGGGCCGACCCGGCGCGCGGGGCGTGGTGGCGGACGGCGCCCCGGCTACCGAGGGCCGGCCCGTGCCCGCGGACTCGGCGCTGGCCCGGCTCTACGAGGAGCGGGACTCGCTCGAACAGCAGGTGGCCGAGCTGCGCCGCCACCGCGACGACATCGACCCCGAGGAGTACGACCGCCGGCTCGAAGCGATCCTGGTGGACCTGGCGCTCAAGAACCGGGAGATCCGGGCCCGCGAGGGAGGTGGGCCGTGAGCCGTTCGCCCATGGCGGCCCGGACGACCCTGTGGGTGCTGGCCGCCACCCTGGCCGCCACGGCCCCCGCCGCGGCCCAGGACGACGCCTCGCCGGGAGCACGGGCCCGCGAGCTGGCCCGGAGCGGCCGCTACCAGGACGCCCTGGCCCTCCTGGGCGGCGATACCGGGCCGGCTCCCGATCCGGCGCTGGAGGTGCAGCGCGGCGAGCTCCTCCTGGACGTGGGCCGCTGGGACGACGCCGAGGCCTCCTTCCGGCGGGCAGTGCAGAGCCGCGCTCCGGCCCGGTCGCTGGCGCAGCTCCGCCTCGGGGAGATCCAGGACCTGCGCGGCCACGGCGACGAGGCCGCCCGCGTCTACGACGGCTTCATCGACCTCTACAACGGAGGCGGCCAGCTGTCGGCCACGGACCTGCTGGCCGTGGGGCTGGCGGTGGCCCACCTGGGCCGCCGGAGCTCGGTGCTCTTCCAGGACGCGCTCAAGGCGTTGGACGAGGCCGCGGCCGCCGATCCCGGCGACCCGCGCGTGCCGCTAGCCATCGGCGATCTCTTCCTGGCCAAGTACAACTCCACCGAAGCCCACGACGCGTACCGGCAGGTGCTGGAGACCGACCCGGAGAATCCCGACGCGCTCCTGGGCGAGGCCCGGGCCCTGGACTTCGACGGCGACGGGCGCGCGCTGGAGACGGTGGAGAAGGCGCTGGACGTCAATCCCCGTCACCCGGGCGCCCTGACCTTCCTGGCGCGGCTGCACCTGAAGGCGGAGGAGTACGACGAGGCCCGGAACGCCGCCGAAGCGGCGCTGGAGACGAATCCCAACAGCCTGCAGGCACTCTCCGTCCTGGCAGCCACCGAGCACCTGCGCGGTGACGAGGCGGCGTACGCCCGGGTGCGGGACCGGGCGCTGGCGCTGAATCCGGCGTACGCGGACCTCTTCGTCACCGTGGGCGAGCTCGCCGTGGACCACCGCAAGTACGCCGACGCCGTGTCGCTGGCCCGCGAGGCCGTGCGGCGGGACTCGCTGTCCTGGGAGGGCTGGGGCCTGCTGGGCATGAACCGGCTCCGCACCGGCGAGATCGAGCAGGGCCGCCGCGACCTGGAGAAGGCGTTCCAGGGGGATCCCTACAACCCCTGGTACAAGAACACCCTGGACCTGCTGGACACCTTCCAGGACTACACGACCGTCACCACGCCCCACTTCCACCTGGTGATGCGGAAGGACGAAGCGGACATCCTGGCCACCTACGCCACGACCCTCGCCGAAGAGGCCTACGCCGCGCTGCGGGCGCGCTACGGCGCCGAACCCCCGACGCCCATCCGCCTGGAGATCTTCCCGCGCCACGCGGATTTCTCGGTGCGCACGCTGGGACTCGTGGGGTTGGGCGCCCTGGGCGTGAGCTTCGGCAGCACCCTGGTCATGGACTCGCCCTCGGCCCGGGAGCCCGGCGACTTCAACTGGCAGAGCACCCTCTGGCACGAGCTGGCCCACGCCTTCCACCTGGCCATGACGGACCACAACGTGCCGCGCTGGTTCAGCGAGGGCCTGGCCATGCGCGAGCAGCGGGTCGCCCACGCCTACTGGGGCTTCGGGGCCAGCGTGGCCTTCCTGCAGGCCTACCAGTCCGGACGCATGCCTCCGGTGAGCCACCTCAACGAGGCCTTCGTACGTCCCACCTTCCCCGGGCAGGTGCCACTGGCCTACTACGAGGCCTCGCTGGTCTTCGACTGGATGGAAGAGACCCACGGCTTCCAGGCCGTGCGCGCCTTCCTGCAGGGTTACGGGCGGGAGGAGTCCACCGCCGAGCTCACGCGCTCGGTCCTGGGCATGTCGCCCGACGAGCTGGACGACACCTTCGACGACTACGTGCGCGAGCGCTTCCGCGGGGCGCTCAGGGCCACCGCCGAAACCGGCTCGCCCTTGTCGGGCATGTTCGGTCAGGTGGGTCCGGCGAACCCGGCCGCGCCGTCGCTGGACGACCTGCGGCGGTCCGTGCGCCAGCGACCCGGAGACTTCAGCGCCCAGCTCGCGCTGGGCCGGGCGCTGGCGGCCGACGAGCAGTGGGACGAGGCCGAAGAGCACCTGCGTACGGCGCTGGAGCTCTTCCCCGAGTACGGAGGGCCCGACGGCCCGCTCCTCTACCTGGCCCGCATGTACAACGCGCGCGGCGACAAGGAGGAGGCCGCCGACGCGCTCCAGGCCATGGGCGAGCTGGGCGAGAACCTCTACGACGTGCACCTGGCCGAAGCCGGCCTCAGACGGGAGCTGGGCGATCCGGCGGGCGAGCGCCGGGCGCTGGCGCGGGCGGTGGAGATCTATCCGTACGACATGGACGTGCACGGCCGCCTGGCGGAGCTGATGGCGGAGGCCGGAGACCGGCAGGGGGCGGTGCGGGAGCGACGGGCCATCCTGGCGCTGAAGCCGGTAGACGCCGCCGACGCCCACTACCGCCTGGCCCTGGCGCTCCGTGACGCCGGCGACCGCGACGAGGCACGCACGCAGGTGCTCAGGGCGCTGGAGGTGGCGCCGGGCTTCGAGCCCGCCCTGGACCTGCTCCTGGAGTTGCGGGGAGGTGGCTCGTGAGGGCCCCCACCGTGCTCCTGACCGCCGGGCTGGTCGTGGCCGCCGCCGGTGTGGCGAGGGCCACCGGAGTCCTGCCGGCGCCGCCGGTCCCCCGGGCCCGCTTCGCGTCGTCGTCGGCCTCGCCCCAGGAATATCCCGAGGTGCCCTACGACGGGCGCTTCACCTTCGTGCGCATCCGCTACACGGTGGGTGGCGGCAGCGGCATGAGGGGCTTCGGCAGGCGCCGGGAGGATCCCTGGCACCACGACTATCCCAGGGCCGAGACCAACTTCGCCAAGATCATCGCGGAGACCACCCTCATCGATCCGTTCATGGACGGTAGCCGCATCCTGCGCATGGACGATCCGGAGGTCTTCAAGTACCCCATCATCTACGTGGTGGAGGTGGGGTACTGGAATCCCGGCCAGGCCGAGATCGATGCGCTGGGAGAGTACCTGCAGAAGGGGGGATTCCTGATCGTGGACGACTTCCGCGGCCGGGACATCTACCAGATCCAGGCCATCCTGCAGCAGGCGCTGCCCGGCGTGAAGCTGCTCGAGGTCCCCGACGACCACGAGATCTTCAACTCCTTCTTCCGCATCGACGATCCGCACTCGCTGCTGCCGCCCTACGACCGCCGCGACGTGCCCGTCTACGTCGGGGTCTTCGAAGACAACGATCCCACGAAGCGGCTGATGGCCATCCTGAACTACAACAACGACATCGCCGAGTACTGGGAGTTCTCCGACGTCGGATACTATCCCATCGACCTCTCCAACGAGGCCTACAAGTTCGGGGTCAACTATCTGGTGTACGCCATGACCCACTGACGCCCGGCCGTGGCGCGCTCTCGAAGCGCGCAGCGACGCGACGCAATCACATCAGCAAGGGGTGAAGCTTTGACGGAGGACGTGATGGATCCCGCCCGTCTCGAGGGCGAGGACGAGGTCGCACTGGCCGACCGCATGAAGGCCGGCCGGGAGGCGATCCTGGGCGAGATCCGCAAACGCATCGTGGGACAGGACGACGTGGTCGACCAGGTCCTCCTTACCCTCTTCGTGGGCGGCAACTCCCTGCTCGTGGGCGTGCCGGGGTTGGCCAAGACCCTGCTCATTCGCACCGTGGCCGACGTCCTGGACCTGACCTTCTCGCGCATCCAGTTCACCCCGGACCTCATGCCGTCGGACATCACCGGCACGGACCTGATCCAGGAGGATCCGGCCACCGGCCGTCGTCACATGGTGTTCGAGCGGGGACCGGTGTTCGCCAACATCGTGCTGGCCGACGAAATCAACCGCACGCCACCGAAGACGCAGGCGGCGCTGCTGGAGGCCATGCAGGAGCACCGGGTCACGGTGCAGGGCACGACCTACGACCTGGACGAGCCCTTCTACGTCTTCGCCACCCAGAATCCCATCGAGCTGGAGGGTACCTATCCCCTCCCGGAGGCCCAGCTCGACCGGTTCATGTTCGAGATCGGCATGGACCACCTCTCGGAAGAGGAAGAGCTGGAGGTGGTGCGGACGACGACGGGCATCCAGAACCCGGACTTCAAGCACGCGGTCACCGGCGCCGACCTCATGGCCTTCCAGGAGCTGGTGCGGCGCATTCCGGTTCCGGACCCGGTGCTGCGTTACGCCGTCAGCCTGGTGCGGGCCAGCCGGCCGTCACGCGACGGAGGCGGTCTGGAGTTCGTGAAGAAGTGGATCGCGTACGGCGCCAGCGTGCGCGCCGCCCAGTATCTGGTGCTGGGAGGAAAGGCACGGGCGCTGACGCGGGGCCGCTACACGCCGTCCTTCGACGACGTGCGAGCGCTGGCGCATCCCGTGCTCCGACACCGCATCCTCACCAACTTCCACGCCGAGTCCGAGGGTCGGAGCTCCACCGAGATGATCGACAATCTCCTGGAGCAGGTCCCCACGCCGTCGTCGGGAATGTGACGCCGTGAGCCACACCCGTGCCCGCGCCGGCATCCCCGGTGCCCAGTTCCTGGACCCCAGGGTCCTGGCCCGGATCGACAACCTCGAGCTCCTGGCCCGGACCGTGGTGGACGGCTTCCTGAACGGCCTCCACCGGGCCCCCTATCTGGGGCTGAGCATGGACTTCGCCGAGCACCGGCCGTACGTGCCCGGCGACGACACGCGTCACCTGGACTGGCGCCTGTACGCGCGCACGGACCGGCACTACGTCAAGCAGTACGAGGCGGAGACCAACGCCAACATCGCGGCGCTGGTGGACGTGTCCGCCTCCATGGACTACGGCAGCGGAGAGATCACGAAGCTGGACTACGCCCGCTACCTCGCTGCCTGCCTGCTCTACTTCTCCAGGCAGCAACGCGACCGGGTGGGCCTCGCCACCTTCGACGGCCGCATCCGGCAATGGGTGCCCCCTTCCGCCAAGAACCTCGAGCTGGCGCTGGTCACGCTGGACCGGGCCGAGGCCGGCGAGCCCGGCGACCTGTACGCCTCCATGCTCACCGCCGCCGAGCGCTTGGGCCGGCGGGGGATGGTCCTGGTCGTCAGCGACTTCTACGAGGAGCCCGACCGGGTCATGGAGTCGCTCCGCCTCCTGCGCGGTCGGGGCCACGATGTGCTGGTCTTCCACGTCCTGGACCCCGCGGAGCTGGAGCTTCCCTTCGAGGACCCGGCGAGCTTCCAGGACATGGAGACCGGCGAGCAGCTCCCGGTGATCCCCAAGCGCCTGCGCCAGGGGTACCGCGAGATGGTCAGCGCGCACATCGAGGAGCTCAAGGAACGCATCGGGGGCGAGCGCATGGACTACCTCATGCTGGACACCTCCCAACCGCTGGACCACGCCCTCTTCCGGTATCTCACGATCCGGGAGCGGCGGGCCCGGGTGAGGTGACGCGCCATGCCACTCGCCTTCCTGGTCCCGGCGTTCCTGGTCGGATTGGCGGCCATCGTCATCCCCATCGTCATCCACCTCACCCGCAAGCAGCGGGCGAAGGTGGAGCGCTTTCCGTCGCTCATGTTCCTGGAACGGGTGCCGTACCGTGCCGAGAGCCGGCGGCGCATCCACCACTGGTTCCTTCTGGCGCTGCGCGCGTTGGCGGTGGTGCTCCTGGTGCTGGCCTTCGCCCGGCCCTTCTTCCAGGACGAGGTGGCCGAAGGCGTGGCCGCCACCGGCCCGACGGAGCGTGTCATCCTGCTCGACCGTTCGTACTCCATGAGCGTGGGGGACCACTGGCAGCGGGC
Organism: uncultured Gemmatimonadales bacterium; assembly: GCA_963809895.1. Taxonomy (GTDB): domain Bacteria; phylum Gemmatimonadota; class Gemmatimonadetes; order Longimicrobiales; family Gaopeijiaceae; genus Gaopeijia. Next base: position 2,700,367 of record CAWELD010000003.1, read on the forward strand.
GCTGGACGCGGCAGGGCAGGCCGCGGCCGAGCTGGGCCCCCTGGACCGGGTGAGCCTGGTGCTCTTCGATCAGGGCGCCGCGGCCGCCGTGCGCTCGGCGGGGGAAGCCTCCCGCATCCGGGCGGTGTTGGACACGGTGACGGTGAGCGACCGGGCCACGCGCTACGGTCCGGCGCTCAAGCTGGCGCAGACCATCCTGGAGGAGTCCGAGCTGCCCGGACGGGAGCTGGTGCTGGTCAGCGACCTGCAGCGCTCGGGGTGGACGGGCGAGGAGGGGGTCGACCTGCCCGCCGGCACCGAGGTGCGTACGGTTCCCCTGGGCGGACCGCCGCCGGCCAACACCGCCGTCGCCGAGGTGACGCTGGCCCGGGACCTCTTCCAGGGCCGGGAGCGCATCACTCCCACTGCCCGCGTCACCCGGGTGGGTGGCGATGCGCCGCTGGAGGTGACGGCGCACCTGGAGGTGGACGGCCGTGAGCTCCAGGCCCGCAGCGTGACGCTGCCCGCTTCCGGCGCCGTGCCCGTCAGCTTTCAGCCGTTCACGCTGGCGGACCGGCACACCATGGGCACCGTGCGCGTCGACGACGACGAGCTGCCCCAGGACAACGCCCGCCACTTCGTGCTGAGCCCCGGCCGGGCCACGGCGGTGCTGGTCCTGGATGCGCCGGGACGGGGCCCGGACGCCAGCCTGTACCTGGCCGGCGCGCTGCGCATCTCCGGCGACCAGGCCTTTCAGGTGCGGGTCAGCCAGGGCGGCGTTCCCGGCCAGGACGCGCTGGAGGGCTACCAGGTCGTAGTGCTGAACGACCGCCCCTTCCCCACCGGATCCGAGGGCACGCGGCTGCGCCGTTTCGTCGAGGGCGGCGGGGGCCTGCTCCTGGTGGCCGGCGATCGCGGCCGCTGGCCCGACGAGGCCGACGACCTCTTCCCGGGCACGCTGGGAGCGGCGCAGGACCGCGAGGAGGGACGGGGTGGGCGACTGGGCTACCTGGACTACGACCACCCCGTGTTCGAGATCTTCCGCGGACCCCGGCGGGGGGATTTCTCCGCGGCGCGCTTCTTCCGCGCCCGCTCGTGGCAGGTCCCCCAGGCGGACACCACGGTGACGCTGCTCGCGCGCTTCGACGACGGCTCGCCGGCGCTGGCCGAGCGTCGCCCCGGCGAGGGCCGGGTCCTGGTGTGGGCGTCCACCCTGGATGCATTCTGGACGGACCTGGCGCTGCAACCGGTGTATCTACCGTTCGTGCATCAGCTCGTCCGGTACGCATCGGGCCGCACCGACGTGCTGGACGCGTTCACCGCCGGGCAGGTCCTGGACGTGAGCGATGCCCGCGCCATGGAGACGGCGGGCCTGGGCGAGGTCACCGAAGCGCTGGCCGCCGCAGAGGAACGGGTGGTGCTGACCCCCTCGGGCGACAGCCGGCCACTGCCGGTGGGAGACGAGCCCCGTTTCCTCGAGCTCGAGGAGCAGGGGTTCTATCAGATCCGCCCTCCGGGCCGCTCGGACATGCGGCCCGTGTCGGTGGCGGTGAACGTGGATCCGGCGGAGGCCGAGCTGGAGCCGCTGGATCCCCAGGAGGTGGAAGCCGCCATCCTTGGAAACGGCACCGGTCGTCCGGGCGCGGGACCCGGCGATGGAGCCCGGGCGCAGGAGCTGAGGCGGGAGGATCGGGAAAAGCGCCAGTCGCTCTGGCGCTGGCTGCTGGGCGCGGCCTTCGTCTTGTTGGCCGCGGAGACGGTACTGTCGAACCGCCTGTCCCGAGGGACAGGGAGGACACGGACGCATGCAGAAGCCACGGGATGACGGGATGAGACACGACACGCTGCGGGGGATCCTCCACCGTGTGCGACGCCGCTGGCGTCTGCACCTCGTGCTCCGGGGGGCCGCCATCGTGCTGGGCGCCACCCTGGTGGCCTTCGTCGCGTCCGCGTGGGGGCTCGAATGGGCCCGCTTCTCGCCGGTGGCCGTCACCACGCTGCGCTGGGTGGTGTGGGGCTCCGTGCTGGCACTCGCCGCGTGGTTCCTGGTCCGGCCCCTCCTCAAGCGGGTGGGTGACGAGCAGGTGGCGCTGTACCTGGAGGAGCACGAGCCCACCCTCGAGGCCGCCATCATGGGTGCGGTGGAAGCGAGTCGGGCCCGCGAGCGCGGCGACGCGCTGGCCTCCGAAGCGCTTCTGGACCGGTTGGTGGCCCGGGCCGTGGAACGGGCTCGCTCCGTCGACGAGGGGCGTCGCATCGAGCAGCAGGGCCTCTACCGCGCCAGCGGCGCCCTGGCGGGGGTCACCCTGGTGCTGCTGGCCCTCCTCCTGTTCGGCCCGGTGAGCATCCGCACGGGTGTGTCGGCCCTCATGCCGAACCGCTCGGCCGCCGAGGTGAATCCGTACTCCATCGACGTCTCGCCCGGCGACATCACGGTGGCGAGAGGATCGGACCAGTTCGTGCAGGCGAGCCTGGTGGGGTTCGCCTCGGAAGAGGTTGCGCTCTTCACGCGTAGCGGCGAAGGGGAGCCCTACCGCCGCATGTCCATGATCCCCGGTGCGGACGGCGCGTTCGAGGTCATGCTCCTCGATCTGGACGACGCCACCGACTACTTCGTGGAGTCCGACGGCATCCGCTCCGGAACCTTCCACATCGACGTCGCGGACCTGCCCTACGTCGACCGCATGCAGCACGAGTATCACTATCCCGCCTATACCGGCATGGAGCCCAGGGTGGTGGAGGACGCGGGCGACGTGGCGGCGCTTCCCGGCACCGAGGTGCGGGTGAGGATCACGCCGACGCTGGCCACGCCGGCGGGTCGCCTCAGGTGGGCGAGGGCGAATACGTTCCTCTCGAGGCGCAGCCCGACGGCAGCCTGACGGGGACGCTGAAGGTCCAGGAAGAGGGCTACTACCAGGTGGACCTGGCCATGGCCGACGGCACCTTCGTGGAGGCCTCGCCGCAATACACCATCGACCTGCTGAGCGACGCGCCCCCGGCGGTGCGATTCACGACCCCCGGTCGCGACAGCCCGGCCAGCCCCATCGAAGAGGTCTACCTCGAGGCGCAGGCCGACGACGACTACGGCGTGGACCAGCTCCTCCTGGTCTACTCCGTGAACGGCGAGGCCGAGGACACGGTCGCGCTGCACGCCGGTGGCCGGCCGCTCACCGAGGTGACCGCGGGACACACGCTCTATCTGGAGGAGTTCGAGGTGGAGCCCGGCGATGTCGTGAGCTACTACGGTGTGGCCAGGGATCGGCAGGGCAGAGCCACTGAGGCGGTGAGCGACATCTATTTCGTGAACGTCCAGCCCTTCGGTCGGGACTTCAAGGAAGGCGAACAGCAGGGCGGTCCGCCGCAGGGCGGCCAGGGCGCGGGCGCCGGCAACCAGGCCGAGTTGAGCCAGCTGCAGCGGCAGGTCATCGCCGCCACCTTCAATCTCAACCGTGATCGCGACCGCTACAGCGACGAGGAATTCGGCGAGAGCACGGTGAGCGTCGCGCTGGCCCAGGGGCGGGTGCGCGAGCAGGTCTCCACGCTGGTGGAGCGCATGACGAACCGGGGTCTGGCCGAGGCCGAAGACCAGTTCAAGGAGATCGCGGAGATGCTGCCCGAGGCCATGGAGGCCATGGAGACGGCCGAGGCGGATCTGCGCGACGGCAAGACCCGGGACGCGCTCTCTCCCGAACAGCAGGCACTGCGCGTGCTGCAGAAGGCCGAGGAGACCTACGAGCGCTACGTGACCAATCAGCAGCAGAGCGGCGGCGGGGGTGGGGGCGGCGGCAATCAAGCCAACGCCGAGGACCTGGCAGACCTCTTCGAGCTCGAGCTCGACAAGCTCGAGAACCAGTACGAGACGGTGCAGCGGGGCGAGCGCCAGCAGGCCAACGCCGAGGTGGACGAAGTGCTGGAGAAGCTGGACGAGCTCGCCCGCCGCCAGCAGGCCGAAGGCGAGCGGCAGCGGGCGCGGGCCCAGCAGGGTCAAACGTCGTCCGGCGGGCAGTCGGCGGCCGGTCAGCGTGAGCTCGCCGACCAGGCGGAGGAGGCCGCCCGGCAGCTCCAGCGGCTGGCGCGCCAGAACGGCGACCAGCAGCTCGACGAAGCCGCGCGCCGGCTGCAGGAGGCCGCACAGGCCATGCGCAACGCCGCCGCCCGGGGCGGCAACGCCGGGGTGGCCGAATCGGCGCGGGCCCTGGACCGGCTCCAGGACGCGCAGCGGCGCCTGCAGCGGGCGCGGGAGAACCGCGTGACCGAAGACGCCCAGAACGCGCTGGACCGGGTGGAGCGACTGCAGCAGGAGCAGGCGGAGATCTCCAGGGCCGTGGAGGACATGCCCGAGGATCCGTCCGCCCGCACCGAGGTGGTCGAGCGCCTGAAGGAACGCAAGACCAGCATGGCTGAAGAGGTGGGCTCGCTGCAGCGTGACATGAAACGGTTGTCTGCAGACGCCCGCCAGGAGGATCCGGAAGCGGCGCGGGCCATCGACGACGCCGCCAACGCCATCGAGGAGGGCAACCTCACCGCCAAGATCCTCTACTCACGAGGCGTGGTGGAGCAGCGTGAAAAGGAGCTGGCGCGGGTGTTCGAGCGGGGCCTGGAAGAAGATCTGGAGGCGTTGCGGAAGAAGGTGGAGAACGCCGCCAAGGTGGCTCAGGGCCTGGCGGACGCCCAGGGCATGGAAGAGGCGCTGGACCGCGCCCAGGACCTGGTCCAGGGCGTGGAGTCCCTCAACGAGCGCATGCAGAACAGGGACCGCGGTGAAGAGCGCGACTCCTTGGCGGAAGGGGGCGCGGCAGGCCAGCGCCGGCTCGGGGATCGTCCCGGTGAGCAGGGTGAGCAGCAGCAGGGTCAAGGCGGCCAGCAGCAGGGTCAACAGGGCGGCCAGCAACAGGGACAGCAGGGCAGCCAGCAGCAGGGGCAGCAGGGTGGCCAGCAACAGGGGCAGCAAGGCGGCCAGCAACAGGGTCAGCAAGGCGGCCAGCAGCAGGGCCAGGGTGGGCAACAAGGTGGGCAGCAGCAGGGCGGCCAACAGGGGCGCGGCGGCAACGCCGACGTCCTGGGCGGGTCCTTCAATGGTGGTGCCACCCGAGGCTCCCCTCGACCCTACACGGACGAGGAGATCCGACAGTTCCGCCGCGAGTTCCAGCAGCGCTACGCGGATGCACAGGCACTTCGTGACGCCCTGCGCCAACAGGGGCAGGACACGCAGGACCTGGACCGGGCCCTGGACGCCCTGCGGCAGCTCCAGGTCGACGAAACCTACGGCGACCTGCCGCAGATCGCCGCCCTGCGCGGCCAGCTCACGGAGAGCCTGGGCCGCCTGGAGTTCAGCCTGCGCCGTCAGGTGGAAGGTGAAGACACCGGGCGGGCGGCATTGCGGGGCAGCGACGACGTTCCGCCGGGGTTCCGGAAGCTGGTCGAGGAGTACTACCGAGCCCTGGCCCGGGGGAACGGCAACGGCGGCGGAGGCCAACGGTGACACGGGCTCGCCTGTGGGCACTGTTCGCCGTGGCCACGGCGATCCCCGGCTCCGTCGCGGCACAGTCGTCGGTGGGCATGATCGTGGGTGAGCCCACCGGCGTGTCCGTGCGCGTGGGCACGGTGCAGGCTCATGCCGCCTGGTCCTTTCGAGACGACGGCGCCCTGCACCTGAGCGCCGACAAGGTCCTGCGCTTCGGCAACATGGAGACGGGCCTGGTGTGGTACGTCGGTCTGGGCGCCCGGGCGAAGTTCGCCGACGACGTCCGCATCGGCCCCCGCGTGCCGGTGGGATTCCTCTATCCCGACGCGGGCCCCTTCGAGGTCTTCCTCGAGGTGGCCCCCATCCTCGACCTGACCCCCGAGACCACACTCCGTGTCAACGGAGGGATCGGGCTGCGCTACGTGGTGGGCCGCCGCTGACGGCTGGCTTCCCCTTGCGCAGCGTGGCCCCGCGGTGACTTTCCGGAGGCGGGATCCGGCCCGCCCCGAGCCCTCTCGTTCAGGAGAACACGCCGTGATCGCAGCCGGTCGCCTCGCCACGTGCCTCGCGACGCTCCTGCCCGCGCTGGTCGCGCCGGGCCTTTCCGCCCAGCAGGCGCGATCCCCCATCGCGGTGGAGACCCTACGCGCTGACCTCTTCACCATCGCCGCAGACTCCATGGGCGGGCGCGACACCGGATCCCGCGGCGACTATCTGGCCACCGAGTACGTGGCGGCGCGCTTCCGGCAACTCGGGCTGGAGCCCGCCGGAGAGAACGGCAGCTTCTTCCAGACCATTCCGTTCGTGCATGTCCACGTGGACCCCGCGGTGCGGCTCACCGTGGACGGGACGCCGCTGGAGGTCGCCACGGAAGCCCTCCTCGTTGCGGGCATCGATCACTGGGACGCCACCGGGAGACGCGCCGTCTACGGCGGGGTCGCGGGAGATCCCTCCACGTGGCCCTCGGCCGCGGCGTTGGAAGGCGCGCTCATGGTGGTGTTTCCGCCGGAGGGAGTCGACCCCAACTCACTCCCCGCCACCCTGCAGGCCACCATGGCCAACGACCGCACGGCGGGCGCGGCCGGTTTCGTGCTCGTGGCGCTCGACCTGTTTCCTGCCGACATCCGGGAGCAGTTCCTCCAGGGCTCCGTCACCACCGACAACAGCCCCGATCCACGCCAGCGGCCCGTCATTCTGGCGTCGGAGGGTGCAGCCCGGCGGCTACTGGGCGGCGACCCGGCGTCCCTCACCGCCGGGCAGCGGGGCCCCGCGCTGGGCGGCGCGGTGGCCACGCGCGTGGATTCCCTGGACTATCCCGTCCGGAACGTGGTGGCGGTGGTGCGCGGTACGGATCCCCAGCTCCGCGAGACGTACGTGAGCATGTCGGCGCACCATGACCACATTGGCCTCACCTCCACGGCCGTGGATCACGATTCCGTATACGCCTACAACCACGTGCTGCGCCCGCTGGGCGCCGACTCTCCCGCTCGCGCTCCGACGGCGGCCGAATCCACACGCATCCACGAGCTTCGCGACAGCCTCGCTGCCGAGCGGCCAGACGTGCGAGACTCGGTCTTCAACGGTGCCGACGACGACGGCACCGGCACGGTGGCGCTCCTCGAGGCCGCCCGGGTCCTGTCCGAGGCGCCTCCACGCCGCTCGGTCCTGATCGTGTCGCACGCCGCGGAGGAACGGGGACTCCTGGGATCGGAGTGGTTCACCGACCATCCGACGGTGCCGCTGGACTCCATCGTGGCCGAAGTGGACATGGACATGATCGGGCGCGGCAACGCCACCGATCTCCCCGACGGCGGCCCGACGTACCTGGAGGTGATCGGCGCGCGGCGCCTGTCCACCGAGCTCGGCGACGTCTTCGAGCGGGTGAATGCCCGTCAGACCCGGCCCTTCGTGCCCGACTACTCCTTCAGCGATCCGAACCACCCCCTGCACTACTACTGCCGAGCCGATCACTACAGCTACGCACGCATGGGGATTCCGGCCATGGCCATGTCACGGGGCGAACACCCGGACTATCACCAGATCACCGACGAGGCGGACCTCATCCACTTCCAGGACCTGGCGAGAGTCGCCACGCTGGCCGTCGACCTGGTGGCCGAGCTCGGCAACATGGATCACCGGCCGGTGGTGGACGTGACGGTGGATCCGAACGCGCCCTGCCGCTGAGCGACCCGATCCGGGAGTAGTAGCGCAGAAGTTCGTGTCGCACCGAGAGTGACGAAGCACCGCTCTTGTTGTCGAGACCCCGCAGCGCGCATGATGACGACATAAGAGCATGAGGGCACGGCCGTCCCGGGCCCTTACGTTCGGGCGAGTCGCTTCCCGGCGCCCAATCGGTCCATGGTGCCGCCCGCATCGCCCTGCGTTGTTGGGGGGTGCGACGTCGCCCCGGTGTAACTCGAGAGGTCGTCAGCAACAGTTCGTCGATTCAACTCGCTGAGCGAGTCGATCTCGACAGGTCGCTGAAGCCGCCGGCCGTGCTTCTACGGATTCAACTCGCTCAGCGAGTCGAATTGGCCAATCGTCGTCCAGGAGGCCTCCAGTGGCCAGTACGCGTAAGCTGTCCCCTGGCAGCCCGTTGTAGTATTCTGGCTGCCAGGCCCTCGGGGACTCCCCGGAACGAGGAGATCGACGTGATGAGAGCGCTCCTGGCCAGCATCGCTGTGCTGATGGACGTTCCCGACGGCTCCCACGAGCTCACGCTGGAGCATCGCTGCTACTACACGGTGCGCGTGGATGTCGCGGTGCGCCCCGACGCCGTCGGGCCCGCACGTGTGAATGTGGGCCTGCCTCTGACACCGTACACCGGCACGCCGGGCTACTCCGAGCCGTTGGGCGGATGCCGACGACCCGAGCACCTGGCGAACGCGGCTCCCTCAGCCCCCCGCCTGGATTCGAGTCGATCCAGTAGTGCGTTGAGCATCTGATCTGCGTATTACGCGCCATCCTCTCGTCTGCGGTTCTCCAACCACCAACGAAACGCGTCCGGCACACCCACCGCGGGACGCGTGGTCGGCATCCATCCCAGCTCCTCCCGCGCCCGCCGGCACGCGAAGGGGTTGCCGCGCGTGAGCACGTCCAGCGTCGCCCCGGCGTAGCGAGCGACCTCACCCCGCCCGGTCAGCCGCAGCCCCACCGCCAGGGCCCCCAGCGCCGCGGCACCCAGCGCCCGCGGAAGCCGCGGCGCCCAGATCCGGCGCCCCAATCCCTCGCCGGCCCAGCGCACCAACTCTTCGACGGTGATGGGAACATCCTCGGTGAGGTGGTAGACGCGCCCAGCCGGTCGATCCGCGCCCCCCGCCAGGACCGCTCCTTCCGCCACCGAGCGAGCGTGCACCAGACTGAGCGTGGTCTGTCCGCCCCCGAAGAGCGGAAACAGGCCCCGCTCGAGGACCGGTCCGACCCGGGGCGCGAACTGCCGGTCCCGGCGACCGTACATGACGGGAGGGCGCACGACGGCCGCCCACACCCGGCCCCGGGCGCACGCCTCCAGCACGACGGCCTCGGCCTCCTGCTTGGAGCGTCCGTAGCCGTCGTGGACCGGCAGCTCGGGCACAGGCGTGTCTTCGTCCACCGGCGCCAGATCCCAGCGCTGCTGCCCGAACACCGCGGTGGAGCTCACGTGCACGAGTCGGGCACCGGCCACGCGGGCGGCCTCCACCACGTGCGCGGTCCCGCGTACGTTCACGGCGCGGAAGGCCTCCACATCCGTGTCCGCACCGATGGCACCGGCGGCGTGGAAGATCTGGGCGCACCCGGCGGCGGCCTCCGTGAGCGACGCCGGATCGGTCACGTCTCTCCGCACGGGCACCGCGCCCAACTCCGTCACCAGCCGCGCGCCCGCCTCGTCCCGCACCAACGCCCGCACCGGACAACCCTCTCGGTGAAGGACCTCGCACAGATGGGATCCCAGCAACCCCGTGCTGCCCGTGACCAGCGCCGGCTTCACGTCGCCTCCGCCTCCGAGTTCGATCATGCTCCATCATAACCCGACCCGCACGACAACGGGCCCCGCGGGGCAGCTCGCCCGCGGGGCCCGTTGCGGCCGGAGATCCGGCGTGGCTCGGGTGGGTTACATGCCCGGTGCGGCGATGCCCGGGTACTTCACGACCTCGCCCGAACCCGGTGCACCCACGCCGTTGATCGTAATGTAGGCATCCCCCGCGGCATTGAACGACACCGCCGTGGGCAGGGAAAGCCCCGACAGCACCGCCACCGACGTGCTGTCCCCCGGCATGATGCGCATGAGCGCGCCGGAATTGGGTTGCGGTCCCTCCTCACCGAAGACGCCCATGGACACGGCGTACATGTTGCCGTCCGGGGCCGCCTTGAGATCGGTGAGCATGGTCAACCCGGTGGCGTAGTCCTCGTAGGTTCCGTCGTCGGTGTTCACCTGCACCACCCGGCTCAGCCCCGGCAGGAAGGGCACGCCGGTGAGGAGCGACACGTAGGTGTTGCCATTGAGGAAGACCACCCCCGTGGGCACCGCCTCGATCTCCATGGCGTTCCCGCGGTTGGGATTGGGGATCGGGCCCGGATACGGCCCGAACACGGCCTTGAGGGTGACCTCACCGGTGGAGGGATCCATGGTGAGGAGGTCGTTGCCCGCCGCATCGGCGATCCAGAGCATGCCGTCGGGCCCCGCGGTAAGACCGTAGGTGTGGCTCTCCACCAGCGCACCCTCCGGGTTCTGCGACTTCTCCAGGTCCCAGGTGTTGCCCACCTCGGTGAACTGGCCGTCGTCGTAGCGCAGAACCGCGGCGAAATGGGGGAGTCGGTCCACGGAGCTGCCGTCGCTCCATCCCATGCTGCTCACGTAGAGCTGGCCGTCGAGCATCACGATGCGGTTGGCGCCCTCCGGCCCATCGGCGAATCCGAGCGAGGGGAGGTTGCCCATGTCGGCCTGCGTGCCGTCGGGCGTCACGCGCACCAGGCGCGCGGTCTCACCCCAGCCCATCTTCGTGGGCGTGCCGTCCTCGATGGAGGGCGTGACGATGGAGTCGTTCCCGCCCAGACCGCTGTCCACCACCCACACGTTGCCGGCGTCGTCGACCATGACACCCATGGGGCCGTTGAGCCCGGTGGCCACCACCGAGGGTGTGTCGGCGGCCATGGCCATGTCGCCGCCCCCTTCCTCTCCGGCGTCTCCCCCGCCTCCGCAGGCGGCGACTCCGAAGGTGAGAACCACTGCCGAACAGACCAACTGGGACATTCGCTTGCTCATGCTTCGCTCCTGTGGAACAGAGTGGCGTATCGTATGCCTCCATGGGCCACCGCCCCGCTCCGGACGCCCGCAGGCTCCGGCCCCACCGCGTCCCAGGCCCCCTGCGTCAATCCTCCTCGTGCTCGCGAGACAACATGAATACCAGCGCATCCAGGTCCTCGGGCGACAGCCCGGTGTAGGCCGGCATGGTGAACCGGGTGTGCTCGTAGCCCGGAACCTTGTAGGCGCCGGGATTCTGGATGCTCTCGCGGATGTAGTCGGTCGCCGAGACCGCTTGACCGTGGTAGTTCGGATCGTGGATCCGTGCCTCCGCATGCGTGGCCACCCCGTCGTGAGACGGCGCGAACGCACCGCCGGTGCCGGCCCGGGTCAGCGTGTGGCAGGTACCGCAGTGCTGCTCGTGGTAGACCTCGACCCCTCGCTCCTCCAGCCGCGCTTCGGCCTCGGACAGGTTGTCGGCCCCGGCGCAGCTTGCAGCCGCTCAACGATCCCAGGAGCAGGCCGGCGGACACCACACACAGGGCGCGCATCGTCATCCTCCGTGCACCGTGAGCGCGATGGAGAGCGACCGCCCCGCGCCCGGATGCATCATGCGCACGTTGGTCTGCTGGAAGGGATCGAAGAGCAGGTAGCCCCAACTCTCGTACTGGTGATCGAAGGCGTTTCGGATGGACGCCGTGGCGTCGACCCGCCCCACGGTCCAGCGAAGCGCGGCGTCCAGCAGGCTGGCTCCTTCCACCGTGGCGGTGTTCTCGTCGTCCAGGTACGTGTCTCCGATGAACCGGTGCGTGAGGGTCAGAGCCAGATCCCGGGCCAGCCCCAGACGGGCCGACGTCACGAACGACGTCTCGGGGATGTTCTTGAGCTGATTGCCCTCGTACTCCGATGCCCGGAAGGTGGCGCGGGTGTAGGTGGCGGCATGGGTCACCTCCAGCACTCGGCGACAGCACGGCACGGAGCGAGCCCTCGAATCCGGTGTGACGGCTCTGCTGGATGTTGCCGTAGCGGAAGGTCTGCAGATCGAAGTCGATCTCGTCGTCCAGCTCCTGGCGATAGACCGTAGCGGACAGCTCCGCGAAGCGGCCGGGAGTCCCCAGGGGGATGCGCTGATAGACGCCCAGCTCGACGGACGTGGAGCGCTGGGGCTTCAGCGCCGGGTTGGACAGGTTCACCGTCTGGCCGGGCTGGCCGGTGGGGATCTCCCGCACGTCGTAGAGCTGATCCAGCGTGGGCGCCTTGAAGGCCCGCGTCCACGTCGCGAACGCGTTGCCCCGAGCCCCTGGGTGCGTGGAATACGCCAGGTTGAGCCCCAGACGCGGCGACCACTGGTCGAAGGAAGGCGACGCGCCGGTCTCGCCGTCCTGCGTCGGCCGCACCAGGTCGAAGCGCACGCCGGCGTCGAGGCGCAGGCGCGATCCGAGGTCCTGAACGGCCTGGGCGTGGAGCGCCAGCTTGGTACGATGTCCGTCACCCTCGGTGAGGAGCGCGCCCGTCTCCGGATCGTGATACCGGCTCCGGTAGCTGGCGAGCTCCGCCTCACCACCCACCCGGACCTCACCAGCGGCGACGGGGGTCGCCCAGTCGAGACGGCCCCACGCGCTGTTGCTGCCGTCGTCCTGCTGTTGCGTATCGCCGAAGGCCGGCGCCAGCAGGATCGTCCGGGTGCGATCCTGGTCGAAGTGACGCAGGCTCACCGCAGCGTCCAGGTGGCTTCCGTCGTCGAACACGCGCCGGCCGCCGCCGTCGAGACGGGCAGCTGTGCGCGTGCGCTCGTCGGCGGCGAACGGCGAGGCGCTCTGGAGCGGATCCTCGGCCAGTGCATCCGGCGTCAGCGGGCCAGGCTCCTGGTTCGCGATGCGGCTGAAGGAGAACCGCCCGAAGAGCGCACGGCGTCCGTCGGCGGCGTCCCGGCGGAACGACAGCGTCCCGCTGCCGCGGCTCGACTCGGAGTGCGCCCGGTATCCGTCCTCCCGGTCCACGTCCACCGAGGCCCGCAGCCGGCCCGCCCCCAGGCTCCGGGCGACGGCGCCCTGGAGTCCCAACCCGCCCCACGAGCCCAGGGTCACGGCCGCCTCGCTGCTCTCCGGAGCATCGGCTCCCCGGGTGACCACGTTCACCACCGCGCCGAGGGCGGCGTCGCCGTAGGCCACCGATGCCGATCCCCGGAGAACCTCGATGCGCTGAATTTCCGACAGGGGGATCTGTGTCCACTCCACCAGCCCGGTGCGATCGTCGTTGACCGGGACACCGTCGATGGTCAGGAGCACGTACGACGTCTCGCCACCACCGAAGAAGCCCCGGGCCACCGCCATGGGCAGCTTCCCGGAGCCGTCGCGCTCCACGAAGACCAGACCGGGAATCGACCGCAGCACATCCGGAAGCGTACGCGCCGGACGCCCCAGGAGATCACCCCGGGTGAGCAGGCTGGTAGCGGCCACCGATTCCCGGAGCGGTGTCGCGAAGTGATCCACGACCACCACGAGCTCATCCAACCGGTAGGCCGGCGTCGCAAGGGAGTCGGCTTGAGCCGACAGGGAGGAGACGCTACTGCCGAGGAGCAGGGCGATCAAAAGCACTCGCCGCGCACGCGGCGCGGCGAACGGGGAGGGAGCGATCAAGTTTATGTCGGCCAGCTGGGGGGTGGCACGGCCCGCGGAACCCGTTCCGGGGCCACACGTGAAGGCAGAAGTAATACGGTCACATCCAAAATGCCAAGGATTTTCTCGCTGGGCCTCCTCGCCGGAAGCGTCTTGCCCGAGACTGACACGGAAGATATCTATTACATTCACGTATGTCTTAGAAATCACCGGGATCGGGGGTGTGGAGTGAAGGGAGAGCGCCTGGGCGAGTTCGAAGAGCTGGTCCTGCTGTGCGTGCGACAGCTCGGCGACGCGGCCCACGGAAGTGCCATCCAGGAGGTCCTCTCCGACGAGGCATCCCGAGACGTCACGCTGGGCTCCATCTACTCGGCCCTGGACCGGGCACAGCGGAAGGGTCTGGCGGACTCCTGGATGGGCGAGCCCACCGCGGTCCGGGGCGGTAGAGCCAAGCGCCATTACGCCGTCACCACCGAAGGCGAGGAGGCCCTCCGGGAGAGCCGCAGAGTGCGGGAGCTGCTGTGGGTCGGGTCGGGAGGCGCCGGATGACCCGCCAGGAGCCGGAGCTCCCCCGGCTCCTGCGCCGGCTGCTCGCCGCGATCCTCCCCAGCGATCGCCGGGAGGACGGCCTCGGCGATCTGGAAGAAGGATACCGGGCCCGCTGGAGGCGGAAGGGCCCGGCCTCGGCGCGCCGCTATCTGTGGCGGGAGACCGCGTCGTTGCTCCGTTGGCGGCTCCTGGGCCGACACGGGACCGACGCCGCACGGGCTCAGGAGCCGAGCAGATCGAGCCTCGACACGACGATGGGAGGAGGGACGATGGGACGGGATCTCGGGCTGGACCTGCGCTTCGCCGTGAGAACGCTGGCCCGCCGGCCGGGCTTCGCCTTCACGGCGATCCTCGTGCTGGGGCTGGGCATTGGCGCCCCCACCACCGTGCTCACGTTGGTGAACCGCATCTTCTTCTGGCGCCCACCCGAAGTCGTGGAGCCTCACCGCTTGCTGAGGATCTATCGCTCGTGGGCACCCGGTGAGGGCGGTGGGTCCATGCAGAACGCCGACTTTGCGTACTACCGTGACAACGCCACGACGCTGGCGGCCCTGGCAGCGTTCAGCGGAAACGTGACCGTGTCCTGGTCCACCACCGCCGACGACGCCGGCCAACTCGAGACGCGCTTCGTTTCCGCCAACTACTTCGGCCTGTTGGGCGTGGAGCCGGAGCTGGGCCGGACCTTCCTTCCCGAAGAGAACGCGGACCCCGGCACCCACCCCGTGGCCCTCCTGAGCCACGGCTTCTGGCGAAACGCGCTGGGAGCGGATCCCACCGTCGTGGGTCGGAGCATCACCCTCAACGGACATCCGTTCACCGTGGTGGGCGTCGCGCCGCCGGACTTCCAGGGCCTGAGCCCCGTGGATCAGGTCCCCGACGCCTGGGTGCCGCTGGCCATGTTCGGGACGCTGACCCGGGCGGCGTACACCTCGTGGTGGGAGCGGCTCCCGAACCAACGGAGCAACTGGCTCTCCCTCGTGGGTCGGCTCGCGCCCGGCGTGACCTTCGAGGCGGCAGACGCGAACCTTCAGGCGCTGTCGGCATCCCTCACCTATCCCGGGCGCCCCGACGAGGAAGGTGTGCTGGTCACTCGGGACTACCTGTACCGTCCCAGCCAGAGCTCCATGCTGACGACGCTGTCGGGACTCCTGCTGGCGGTGGTGGCCATCGTTCTCGTGGTGGCCATGGCCAACGTGGCCGTGCTCCTGCTGTCCCGCGCGTCCACGCGCAGCCGGGAGCTGGGCATTCGCACCGCCATGGGCGCCGGTCGGAGTCGCCTCCTGCGGCAGCTCCTCACCGAGGCGCTGGTCCTGGGGCTCGCGGGCGGCGCTGTGGGCGTGGCGCTGGCCTGGACGCTCTCGGACCTCGCGGCGTCGCTGCTCCCCCTGTCCTTCGTCGGCAGCTTCAGGCCCGACGCGCGGGTGCTGGCCGCGGCGGTCGCACTCTCGCTGGTCACGGCCATGGGCGTAGGCCTGGTGCCGGCGTTGCGCGGCGCACGTGGGGCGGCGGCCACCATCCACGGCTCCCGGGTGGCGGGCGGACAGAGCCGTGTCCGCGACGCGCTGGTGGTGGGCCAGGTGGCGCTCTCGCTCACGCTGGTGGCGGGCGCGATCCTCTTCGGACGCAGCTTCTGGACCGCGCACACCAAGGATCTGGGTTTCGAGACCGACCATCGCCTCGCTCTTCAGGTCGACCTGCGAGCGCGTGGCTACGAGCCGCCCGAGGGGCGAGCCTTCATCTCCAGCGCGCTGGAGCGGCTGGCCGCGCTCCCTGGGGTCGAGGAGGTCACGACCTCGCGCATGATTCCGTTCCAGGGGGATTGGAGCGGCGACTTCACGCCGCCTCCGGGGGCCCGCCCCAACACGCCGGAAGGCCAGGCCTTCACCGGCTACAACGTGGTGTCGCCTGGCTACTTCCATTTGATGGGCATGCCCATGGTGCGCGGGCGACCCTTGGGCAGCGAAGACGTGGAGGGCAGCACGCCGGCCGTCGTGATCAACGAAAAGCTGGCCAACGACCTGTGGCCTGGCGAAGACCCTGTGGGGCGGACCCTCCCGCTCAGCGACGACAGGGATTTCACCGTCGTCGGCGTCGCGGCCAACGCCACCTACTACGAGCTGGACGAGGAACCGACGCCGCAGCTCTGGGGCTCGGTACAGCAGCTCTACCAGTCGCAGGTGGCCTTCCTGGTCCGGACCTCGGGCCCGCCGGCGTCCGTGGTTCCGGCCGCGGAGGCCGCACTCCGGGAGCTGGACCCCACCCTGGCCTTCGGAACGGTGACCACCCTGGACGCGGTATTCGAAGAGGTGACGGCCCGCTACCAGGTGTCCGCCATCCTGGTGGGGATCTTCAGCGCGCTGGCACTGGTGCTGGCGGTGACCGGGCTGTACGGCGTCGTCTCCTTCGCCGTCGTGCAACGGACGCGCGAGATCGGGGTGCGCATGGCCCTGGGCGCCGACCGCGGCCGGGTGGCCCGCCAGGTTCTGCGCTCCGGGCTGCGGCTCGCGGGGCTGGGCGTGGCGCTGGGCCTGCTGGCGGTGATCGCCTTGCGCGGGTTCACGGCGAGCCTGCTCTACGGCGTCGAGCCCGGAGATCCCCTGACTCTCGCCGCGGCGACGCTCACGCTCGTGGCGGTCACTCTGGTGGCGACGCTGGGACCGGCGCGCCGCGCCAGTCGGGTGGACCCTCTGGACGCCATGCGGGCCGAGTGAGATCCGGCCTCGGGGAAACCCTGCGCGCCGAATCGGCGTAGAGGAGAGCGTGAGACTCTCGCGTATCCTCCGTTCGCCCGTCGGGCTGGTCCTGGCGCTGGTGGCCGACCTCCTGACCGGAGGCCTGAGCCCCCTGCACGCGCCGGGGCCCGTATCCCTGGACGCAGCCATGGCCGCGCAGGCTCGGGTGACCGACGACTGGCTGACCATGCCCGGGGTGGTTGGAACCGCTGTGGGACTGGGCCCCCACGGCGGCGCCGTGGTGAAGGTCTACCTCACGGCCGCGGGCGTCGCGACCCTGCCCGCCAACGTGGCGGGCGTGCCCGTGCAACTCGAGGTGACCGGGCCCATCGTGGCGCTCGGTGAGCTCCCCGCGACCGCGGCCCGAGACGGGGGCGTGGACCCCAAGCGCGGTTTCCCCCGTCCCGTACCCATCGGGGTCAGCACGGGCCATCCCGACGTCACGGCCGGCACCATCGGCGCCAGGGTCACGAACGGGACCCGCGTCTTCGGCCTCAGCAACAATCACGTCTACGCCGCCAACAACGGCGGGCGCACCGGCGATCCCCTCCTTCAGCCGGGCGTGGCCGACGGCGGGCGGGCGCCCGACGACGTGGTGGGCACGCTCTACGACTACGAGCCCATCCGCTTCTGCAGCATGGGTCTGTGTCCGGCGAACGCCATCGACGCGGCGCTGGCGGCCACCACGCCGGAGGACCTCGGCGTCGAGACGCCGGAAGGCGGGTACGGAGCTCCCCGGTCCACCACGGCCGAGGCCCGCATCGGGCTGAAGGTCCAGAAGTACGGACGCACCACCGGCCACACCCGGGGTCGGGTGACGGGCCTCAACGCCACCATCAACGTGAGCTACCGGACGGGCACGGCCCGCTTCACCAACCAGATCGTCGTCACCGGCGATGGCTTCAGCGCCGGTGGCGATTCGGGCTCACTCATCGTCACCGACGGCGTTCTGGCCGGTGACCGCCGGCCCGTGGGGCTGTTGTTCGCCGGCAGCGCCAACAGCACGATCGCCAATCCCATCGACGCGGTGCTGGCGCGCTTCGACGTCACCATCGACGGAGGCGGCTCGTGAGCGACGCCCTCAACGCGGCCCACCGTAAGCTGACGGACCAGGTCATCGATCGGGACGGCGTCTCGGGAACGGCCATCGGCGAGCAAGGCGGCAAGCCTTGCCTCAAGGTCTACGTCAGCACCGACGAGGCGGCCCGCGCCGCGCCGCGTTCCGTGGACGGATTTCCCGTGGTGGTCGAGAAGACCGGGGTCTTCCGCCGGCGCTGACCGGCACGCTGTCCTTCCCTTCTCTCGTCATCGGTTGCCCTCACACCCGCCTCTCCGGCAGAATCAGGAGAAAGGTGGGATGTTTCAGTCTCGAGAGGTGAAGGGTGAACGACGACCGACGGCGCAAACGAAGAGAGATCCGGCTGATCCAGAACGAATCGTCGTGGCTGCAGAAAGCACTGTTCGCGCTGGGCAAGGCCGAGGACGCCCGGGACAAGCTCGCTGACATGCGCGGCGAGGAGCCCGAGCCCTTCGAGTTGGAGCTCGACGGCGACAAGCTCTCGGTGGAGCGCTTCGAGGAGGCGTTGGAGAAAAGGACCCAGACGCTCCTCTCCCTCATCCGGGCCCGCCGGCGGACGCTGGGATAGCTCCCCCGGGTCAGCCGCCCTCCTCCAGAATGCGGGCGGGATCGGTGCGTGACGCCCTGAACGCCGGCAGCAGGCTGGCAGCGAGCGCCAGCATCGCCATGAAGAGGATCACCGCTCCGTAGACGGCCGGATCCGCCGGTCGCACCTGGAAGAGGAGGGAGCCGAGGGCGCGAGAGGCGGCGAAGGCCGCACCCAGCCCCAGAACGGTTCCCCAGGCGGTGAGCGCCATCCCCCGGCGGGCGATCATCCTCCGCACCTGCGCGGGGCTCGCCCCCACCGCCATGCGCAGCCCGATCTCGGAGCGCCGCCGACCGACCATCAGGGACAGCACGCCGAAGACCCCGAGCGCAGCCATGAGGGCCGCGACGCTCCCGAACACGATGGAGAGCGCACCCAGCGCCCTGCTGGAGCTCAGCGCGTCGTCCACGTAGGACTGCAGCGTGCGCACGCGGATCACCGGCACCCCGGGCTCCCGCGCCGCCACGGCGCGGCGGATCACGTCGGTGGAGAACGGAGCGCCTCGCGTCTTCAGGACGAGACTCAGCGCCACGCCCCAGTTGGCTCGAGACTGATGGACGGGCACGTAGACCTGGATGCGTGAGGGCGCACCGAGCTCGTAGTGCCGCACGTTGGGTACCACGCCCACCACGGTCCGCCACACCGGCTCGGGCTCGCCGCCCGCCGCAGGACGATTCCGTTCGAAACTGATCTTTCGGCCGACGGGGTTCTCACCCGGCCAGTACAGCTCCGCCATGCGCTCGTCGATGATCGCCACGAGCGGACCGTCGGGTTGGTCCTCGGGCCCGAAGGCGCGCCCCGACAGAAGCGGAATCCCCATGGCCCGGAAGTAGTCCGTGGAGACGATGTCGTAGAGCACCGACTCGCCGCTGTCGGGATCGTAGGGCACGTTGTCGGGAAGCACCCGCAACTCCCAGGAGCGGTTGGAGAGCGGCAGGAGGAGGCTGGCGGCGGCCACCTCCACACCGGGCTCTGCCGCCAGCTCCTCCCGGACACCGTCGTAGAAGGAGAGCCACGATGCCCGATCCGGGAACGTGCCCCGGGGGATGCTGACACCGGCGGTGAGCACGCCCTGGGAGACGAACCCCTTGTCCACCCCCGCGAGCTCGCGGAAGCTCCGCACCAGCAGGCCGGCGCCCACCAGAAGGACCAGGGACAGCGTCACCTGTGCGACCACGAGCCCGTCGCGCAGCCGATCACCGTGCCGGCCGCCCATGGTGCGGGCGCCCTGGCGCAGATCGTCCCTGCCCGCCGCCCGAGCCGCCCTGCGGGCCGGCACGAGGCCCGCCAACAGGGCGCTCGCCACCACGACGACCGCCACGAACACCAGCACGGAGCCGTCCAGAGAGATCCGGCCCGCCACCAGCGCCGGAATCTGGACCGGCAACGCCCGGGGCAGCGCCCGTACCATCACCGCCGCCAATGCGAGACCCAGGGTGCCGCCCACCACGGTGAGCGCCACGTTCTCGCCCAGGAGCAACCGCACCGCCGAGCCTCGTCCGGCACCCAGGGCGGCTCGCACGGCCAACTCGCGGTGCCGGCCCTCACCCCGGGCCAGCATGAGGTTGGCCACGTTGGCGCACGCGATCAGAAGGAGCACTCCGGCACCGGCCAGGAGCACCCACAGCCCGACCTGCACGTCGGCGAGGAAGCGGTCCGCCAGGGGCTCGACGACCGCTTCGGAGAAGGGCCGGCCCTCGAGGGCATCCACCTCGTCGGTGACCCGCTTCATGTCGCGCTGGGCCGCCGCGACAGTGGATCCGGGTGCAAGCCGGGCGAGGGCGCCGGTGCCGAAGGAATCGCCCCGGGTGTCCCAGGGTAGCTGGTCGGCCAGCACACCCATGGGCACGTAGGCCTCGATGTCGGGCCGGGGGAATCCCACCCCCTCGGGCAGCACGCCGGCGATGGCGTACGGGCGCCCGTCGAGGGTGAGGGTGCGGCCCAGCACCTCGGGATCGCCGCCGTAGGCTCGCTGCCAGAATCCGTATCCCAGCACCGCCACCGGCTCGGCGCCGCGCTCGGTCTCTTCGCCGGTGAAGAGGCGGCCCAGCGCCGGCTCCATGCCCAGGGTGCCGAAGAAGTCCCCGATGACCAGGGCCCCGTCCACACGCTCCGCGCCCTGCTCGGTGGGACGGACGAAGCCCCATCCCGCCAGGGCGCCCATGGACGAGAAGGCCCGGTTGCGCTGGCTCCAGTCGTGGTAGTTGGGCACCGACATGGAGACGAGGAAGCCCGTCTGCGCATCGCGGACGCCGACGCTCACCAACCGATCGGCCTCCGGAAACGGCAGCGACTCCAGCAACACCGCGTGCACCAGGGTGAACACCGCCACGGCGCCTCCGATGCCGAGTCCGAGGGTGGCGATGACCAGGACGGAAAAGCCGGGCCGGCGCAGGAGGCCGCGGACGGTGTGTTTCACGTGCGATGCGAGGGGCATGGGGCACCTGTCGTGAGAGAGGGATCACCCTCAGTCAGATACCGTCATGTCCCCCGCGGTTGGGATCTCCTCAACCCGGACCGATCCAGTCGGGGGCGAATGCGCCCTCGCGGAACTGGCGGAGGTCGGTGCCGTCCGCATTCACGATCCACAGGCCGCTCCACCGCGAACCATCGGGATAGAGCTTGGACGCCCCGAACAGGAGTTGTGTGCCGTCGGGGGACCAGGTGGCGCCGACGTTGCCCGTCCAGATGTCGTTCATTCCCAGATCGGCGGACACCACGGCGAGCGTGCCTCCTGCAGCGTCTGCGACCACGACATCCGTGAAGCCGTCGCCTCGCCGATGGAGGTAGGCGATGCGGAGGCCATCGGGCGAGAAGCGCGGACTGAGGGCATCGGGGAAGGCGGCGGTCAGACGCACCACGCCGCTCCCGTCGAACAGGTAGAGGTAGGGGCGATTCTCGCCCCGGTAGCTGTGGCCCGCGAAGACCAACTTGGTCCGGTCGCTGGACCAGTCGGTGCCGGTGAATCCCCCGATGGAGTCGGCGGCCAGAGGATCGAACAGCAGGGTGCGGGCGCCGGTGTCGATGTCGATGGCGAAGGGGAGCATGGGCTCGACGTCTGGCGAGTACAGGCCGAGGGTCAACTGCGACGGCCCCGGACCCCACGAGGGGTGATCCAGAACCAGCCCACTACCCGACTTGTCCTCCACCACCAATTGGCACGCCCCCGTGTCGGTGTCCCAGACCGCGATCCCTGCTTTCGCGTTGCACGTATTGACGGAATATCCGGCGTAGTGGGTGCCGTCCGGTGACCAGCGCGCCGCCGGGGAGCGACCCGGCACTCGAACAGGGTTGGTGCCGTCCGGGTTCATGACCCAGAGCCAGCGGTCCGCGTCGTGGTACAGGATGCGTCCCGGCCCAGCCCCGCAGTCGACGACGAGAGCCTCCGTGGTCGGCGTGGTGACCGATCGCGGATTCATGCCCTGGAGCAGGCACTCTTCGGGCACGTCCAGCAGCTCCAGGGTGTGCTGACCCGCGCCGACCCCCGGGAAGGTGGTGCTGCCGCCCTGGGCCTGGACGGTGCGGATGTCGTTGCCGTCCAGCACGACCCGGTAGGTGGCCTGGCCACCGTTGTCGCCCCGGGTGTCGATGGTGACGTCCAGATCACCACCCTGGCACGACAGGCTGAAGCTGGCCGTGCCGGTGCCGCCATCGGGCACCGACACCGTCATGGGATTGGGCGCCGCCACGCTGCACTCCGCCGGCACGCTGGTGAGCTCCACGGTGCGGTCGCCGGCGTCCACCGTCAGCGACTGGCTGGCGTTGGCGTCGATTGGGCCCATGTCCTGGCCGTCCACCGAGAAGCTCAGCGTCGCACCCACCGGGAAGGGGCCCGAGGTGTTGGTGGTCACCTCGAGCTGGCCGCCGATGCAGGTCACCGCGAAGGCCACCGTGGTGGTCGAGTCGGCCACGATGTCGGTCTGCACCGGGTTGTCGCCGTTCACGCTGCAGTTCGGCTCCAGCGCCGCCAGCGCCACGCTGACCGCTCCCGGCGCCAACGCCGAGAAGGTGACCGAGCCGGTGGGATCGATGGCCTTGGACCGACTCGCCACCGTCACCTGGTAGCCATCGGGGTCGCCGGGGTCGCCCTGGCTCGACGTGCTTACCTCCAACGTGCCCGCCGTGCCCGCGCCTCCGCTCCCCTGGCACTCCACCTGGAAGGTCAGGGTGCTGAGCATCCCCACCTGGATGGTGGCGGTCTGCGGGTTCGCGCCCTGCACCGAGCAGTTGTCGGCGATGCCCCTGACGCTCACCTTCCGGCTTCCCAGCCGCACGCTCCGGAACGGGCGGGTGGCGTTGGTGCCGATCGTGCCCTGCGCTGCGCCGTCCAGCTCCAGCTCGTAGCCGTTCGGGTCCAGGTCGCCGCCCGTGGTCTGGACCACTACGTCCAGGTCCCCGATGGGACACTTCCACTGCGCCCCCTGCAGCGTGGCCAGCGTCTTGGTCTTCGAGTAGTCGCCACCCTTGGGCGTGAGGAAGTCCGCCAGGGAGATCCCGATCTTGGCGTCCAGACCTGCCGACGAGTCGAAGCCGCAATCGGTGCTGGACGCCGTCAGGCTGGCCTTCGCCCACGGCCCCAGCCCCACCAGGGGGCCGGCGATCCCGTAGAACTTCAGGTTCAGGTCCGGGGTCAGGCTCACCTTCGCGTCGAGGGTGATGGACACCACCGCCGTGCTGTCGCTGATGCTCGGCTGCTTGGGCGTGAACGAGCCGTTGGCGTCCAGGACGCCCTGCCATCCCTGCGTTTCGTCCCAGCGCGCGCCCACGCTCACCGAGTGCGAGGTCTCGATCCCCGCCTGGAGCTTCCCCTTCAGCGTCGCGTTGGCCTCGAACTTCCCCTTCACCTCCATCTCGGCGTAGACGATGATCGGGACCGCCCCTACCTGGACGTAGACGATCCGCCCCACTTCGAAGAGCGTCGCCTCGCGGGTCAGCGATGTGGACAGCTTCGCACCCAACGACACCGCCAGGTCCGTCTTGACGGTCCCGGTGGCGATCCCGTGAAACTCCTTCAGCTCGTCGTTCTCACCCCAGGTGCTGCCGAAGTCCAGCGAGGGTGAGAAGCTGAAGCGCCCGTTGGGGATCTTGAACTCGTCGATGATGCTCGGGCACTTGTTCGCGGGGTCCTTCTCCTTGAAGTACTTGCAGATGTCGAACCCGCTGAAGTCCACGCCCAGCCCGCTGAGCGTCACCCCGGCGGGCAGCGGCGTCGTCCACAGCGGACCGTAGGCGATACGGACATCGCCCGATGCAGGCTCCAGCCAGGGCGCCGGACCGGCCGGGGCCGGGGCGGCTCCACCGCCCAGGCCGAAGAGGTCCACCGTGAAGCTCAGGTTGCCGGTGTCGATGAGATCGTCCAGCGTCGCCGGCTCCGTCTCCAGGGTGAGCTCGGCCCCCGCCACCGATGCCGCCGTCACCGTGCGCAGGAAGCCCAGACCCTGGGCACCCACGATGACGTCGCCCACAGCGATGGCCGGCGGATCGCCGCTCCCCAGATACTGGAACCGGTAGATTCCCCGGTCCAGCTCCAGTCGGTCGCTCAGGAGAGCCAGCTCGGTGGAGTCCACCACCATGGCGTTGCTCTCCAGCCGGAACGCCGTCACCGTGCCCGAGGCGCTGCCCGAACGGCTCGCGACCGTCGCCGTGATGGTCGCGGCCCCGCCCCCCGTCCCCGTGACCAGACCGTCGGAGGAGACCGCGGCGACCGACTCGTCGCTGGACGACCACGCCAACGTCTGGCCCGTCATGGCCTGGCCGTTCTGGTCCCGCACGCTCGCCGCGAGCTGCACCGTCTCGCCGTAATCCAGCGCGAAGCTCGACGGCGACACGGTCACCGTCGTCACCCGAGGTGTCGGGTCCGGGTCGGGATCCGGGTCCGGACCCGTGGGTGGGCCCGACCCGTCTCCCCCGCAGCCCGCCAACACCAATCCCGCCAGCAAGACCTTCCATCGACCGGTCCGCATGCCGCGCTCCATCTCGTGAGATCTCCGTCCGCACGAGGGGATTACGTCATACGAGGCGAGTGGGGATCATCGCTGCGGGCCGCCGGCCACGCGTCGGAAGACGGGGCCTACCTCGTCACCCAGATGTACTCGTTCTTGCGGCGCCAACCTTCCGTCCAATGTCCAGGCGGCGATCCCTCATCCCCACCAGGGCGAATCGGGAAGCACCACGGTCGGCCTCCGTCCGGCGCGTCGGCCGTCCAGGTGCAGGAGGAAGGTGCCGACACCGGCCGCCCCCTGCATGCGGCCGGTCTGCGCCGCCACCTCATCGGGCGACACCCGGTTCTCGGCCTGCACCCAGCGCCGGCCGCCGGCGTCCTCGGAGGACTGGTCCAGGAGCCAGCGGCCCACACGCTCGGCGTAGGCGCCGTGGCTGTCGTCGCCGGCGGCCTCTTCCAGCGCCAGGAAGAACTCGCCCACGCCGGCATCGCCGCAGCACTGGCTCACGTTGTTCCAGTAGCCCGGGGAGCGGCGCTCGGGCACGCCGTAGGCCTGGATCGCGGCGGCGCCCCGGGGAATCCACCCTCTCCACCGGGAATCCCCCGTCGCCCGCGCCAGCGCCTCGAAGAGCCGTGCCGTGCCGACGGGTCCGTGGCACCAGGACAGATAGTAGAGATCCTCGCCGCCCGGCTCGTGATGGAAGACCGCGCACCCGTCCTCGTCGCAGCGCCCCACGGCCTCGAGGTAGTGCGCGCCCCGCACCGCCGCCTCCAGTGGCTCGGCCTCGCCCGTGGCGGCGTGCAGCCGCGCCAGGAAGTAGGCCACACCGGCCGTGCCGTGCGAGAAGTTCGGATAGTTGCGGGGATATCCGAGAGAGACCAGCCAGCGCAGCCCGCCCGGCGCCTCCTCGCCCAGACCCACCAGGCGACGTCCCGCACCCGCCGCCGCTTCGAGTGCGTCGGGATGGTCCAGCGCGTCGTGGGCCCACAGGAGCGTCAGGCCGATGCCCGCGGCGCCCGAGATGATGTCCGACGACGCCTGATCGAGGCTGCCCGAGAGCCCACGCGAGGCCGCCCCGGTGCGGGCGGGCCGCCGCGACGACCCGGTCCGTGCAGCGCACGGCCCCTTCGCGGAAGCGCGCCTCGCCGCTGGCGCGATGCACCGCCTCCAGGCAGAAGGCGATTCCCGAGAGTCCGGTGTAGAGGCCCGCGTCCAGCGCCGGCGACGCATCGGTGCGCGCCAGCAGGTGGTCGGCTCCGGCCACGGCATCGGTCAGCGCCTCGGGACTCCCGGTAGCCGCGTGCACCTCCAGCAGGAAGAGCAGAACTCCTGGCGTCCCGTGATAGAGGCTCAGGTCCTCGTCCTCGCCGGCAGCGGGGACCACCGGCCAGGTCACGCCGGCGCTCGTTTCGCGCCGGTAGGCCCGGATCCAGCGATCCGCCGCCAGCGCGGCATCCAGAAACGGCCCCGCGGCGCGATGGCCATCGGCACCCACGCGTTCGAGTGCCGCCGCGCCGCCGGGCGCCAGCAGGAGCGCCGAGCCGGCGGCGGTCACGCGCAGGAAGTCACGGCGCGTGAGTCCCGGAGAACCCTCGATCAAGCACATGGGCGACCTCCCGATCATGGAGCCGACCGGCTCTCCACGTAGAAGTTCGGGTCCACCTCGAAGTCGGACGGGTCGGAGAGTGACGTCTCGACGCGCTGCCACGCCTCGGTGGGGTGGATCCAATCGTACTCGCCCGGGGCCAGCGTGACCCGCACGGGCATGGCGAACCCCGACACGACATCGGTCCACCGGTACTCCAGCGTGGACCCGTCGAAGCGGTATTCCAGCACCGGCACCATGGTGGTGCGCAGGTACTCGTCGAAGACCCCGCTCAGGTCCATGCCGGCGTGCTGGCTGATGTAGTCCTCGACCTGCGCGCTGGTGACGGTCTGGTGACGGAAGGTCGCGTTCAGCCCCCTGAGGATCCCCCGCCAGGCCTCGTCGTCGTCCACGAGCTGGCGGATGGTGTGCAGCATGTTGCCGCCCTTGTAGTACATGTCGCCGGAGCCTTCGTGGTTCACCCCGTAGGTGCCGATGATGGGACGGTCGTTCCGGATCAGGGCCCGGGTGCCGATGACGTAGCGCGCGCCGGCCTCCTTGCTGCCCGTGAGACACTCGGTGTAGAGGTTCTCGGCGTAGTTGGCGAAGGACTCGTGGATCCACATGTCCGCTGCGTCCTTCATGCTGATGTTGTTGCCCCACCACTCGTGCGCGCTCTCGTGCACGATGATGAAGTCCCACTTCAGCCCCTCACCCGTCGACGACAGGTCCCGGCCGCGGTAGCCGTTCTGATAGCCGTTCCCGTACGCCACCGCGCTCTGATGCTCCATCCCCAGGTGCGGTGCCTCCAGGAGCTTGTAGCCGTCCGCGTACCAGGGGTACGGCCCGAACCAGTGCTCGAAGCAGGCGAGCATGGGCTTGACCTGGGCCCACTGCCGCTTGGCCGCGTCCAGATGGTAGGCCAGGGGCCAGAAGTCCAGCGTCAGGGTCCCGGCCTCGCCCTGGTATTCCTCGCTCCAGTGGGCGTAGGTGCCGGCGTTCACCGACACGCTGTAGTTGTTGATGGGCTCGGTGACGAACCACTCGTAGGTCGTGGTGCCGTCGCTGTTGGGCCGCGTGCTCCTGAGCCGCCCGTTGGAGACGTCCACCATGGGATCGGGCACCGTGATGGCGATGCGTTGACTGTCGGGCTCCTCCGAGCCGATGTCCTTGTCGGGCCACCACACACTGGCCCCCAGGCCCTCGTTGGCGGTGGAGACCCAGGCGTTGCCCAGGCTGTCGGTCTGCCAGATGTAGCCGCCGTCCCAGGGCGGACGGATCGCCACCACGGGCCGGCCGTGGTAGTGGACCGTCACGGTCTTCTCGGCCCCCACCGGCTGCGGCGCGGCCAGGGTGACGAAGAAGGCGTTGCCGTCACGCCGGTAGTCCAGGCGGGCCCCGTCCTGGACGATGCTGTCCACCTCCAGCGGCTCCTGCAGGTCGATCTGCATTTCCCGGGTGGGCCCGGTCACGCGGTAGGTGATCCCGTTCCAGCCGCGGATCGTGCTGTCCCCGGGCGACACGCGCACGTGGAGGTCGTAGAAGGTCACGTCCCACCAGGCCCGTCCGGGCCCGTTGGTACCGCGGAGCGTGTCGGCATGGGTGAAGCCGCGCCCCTGCTGGGCGGCGAGGCCCGCCGGAGTCCCCAGGGCCGCGGCGCACGCCGCCGCCAGCCCCAATGCGGCCAGGACCGTCCTCCTCCCCCTCGACCGGACCGGGCCCACGATCAGTTCGCCGCCGTCACGGAGCCGCCCCCGTCCGACGTGCGCTGGATGAAGCCCGCGACCTCGGTCTTGAAGCGCGCCAGCGCCGGCTCGTAGAGGTACATCATGTGGCCCGCCTCGTACTCGACCCGCTCCACGTTGCCCCGGAGCTCGGGGGGAAGGCCCAGGTGGTCCATGGTGTAGTCGGCGGCGAAGTAGGGGGTGGCCAGGTCGTGGAGGCCGCTGTTGAGCATGACGTGCAACGTGGGATTCTGGCGCATGGCGCCAGCCAGATCGACCGCGACGTTGGTGTGACCCGGCCAGCCGCGCTGCTGACCGTGTTGCCAGTTCCAGGGATTCACGTTGCCGCTGATCCGGTAATCCCTCGTTCCCTCGTACCCCAGCTCGTCGCGCAGGTAGCGGTTCCAGGAGGACGCGTACGCCGAGCTCACCGACGCGCTCTGAGGGTCGAAGTCGGCCCGCTCGCCCACGCCGTCTTCGGTGAAGCCGGTGAAGCGAGCGTCGAGCCGGCCCAGCACGACCCCGGTTTCGCGCATGAGCTCCTTCTCGAACTGGCTGTTGTCCACCCGCAGGTCGGCGGCGTCCAGATAATCGACGCTGAGCCCCGTGTAGCGGTGGAGCTTCTGAAGCACCTCCTGCCGCGCCTGGCCCGTGAGCTTGTCGCCCTGGAGCAGGGCATCGGCGTATTCGGTCACGGCGAAGTGCTCCACCTCGTCCAGGAGCGGCTGCAGCTGGGCCGGCTGATCGGGGAGAGCGTGGTGATAGAACGCCACGGCCGTGTACGAGGGCAGGTACAGGAAGTACGGAATGTCGTTACCGGGGTTGAAGGTGATGGTCTGGAAGTCCAGCACCGCCGACACCAGGATGATGCCGTTCAGGTCCACGTTGGAGCGGCCTTGCAGCACGGCTCCCAGCGCCGCGGAGCGGGTGGTTCCGTAGCTCTCTCCCAGCAGATAGCGTGGCGAGTTCCAGCGGTCGTTCTCGCTCAGGAAGCGGGTCACGAACTGGGCCAGCGACGAGGCGTCCTCGTCCACGCCCCAGAAGTCACGCCCCTCCGCGTCGCCCAGCGGACGGCTGAGCCCCGTGCCCACCGGATCGATCATCACCAGGTCGGTGACATCCAGGATGCTGTACTGGTTGTCCACCAGGTCGTAGGGCGGCGGCGGCACGTGCATGGTGTCGGGCGTGGCCACCCGCTTGGGACCCAACGCGCCCATGTGCAGCCACACCGACGAGGAGCCGGGCCCGCCGTTGTAGGCGAAGGTGAGCGGCCGGTGGTCCATGTCGGTCACCCCGCTCCGGGTGTACGCCGTGTAGTAGACCTCGGCGGTGGGCTTGCCGTCGTCGTCGCGCAGGATGACGCTCCCCAGCGTGGCGTCGTATTCCACCGAGCGGCCGCCGATGCGGGCCGAGTGATGCGTGACGACATGCGTGGGCTGGACCTCGGCGGCCTCGCCGCGACCATCCGCCGTGGTCTGCTGGGCGAGGGCGGCGGGCGGTGCGACGAGGGCCGTCATCAGGAGCAAGCTTCCGGCAGGTGCGATTCTCATGGTTCCTCCGCAGGGGATCCCGACAGGAAGGTCCAACGTCGGCAGCCGTCGGGCGGGGCGCAACATCCCCCCGGCCACCGCCGCATGCATCCATTTGCGTCGGCCCGCGACGCGCGTCTAGCTTGGCTCGCTCCCGGAGCCCTCCCCCTCCCCCGATGCTCATGACCGTCGTCGCCGTCTCCGCCCAACTGGGCCTCTTCGCCGTATGGCTGTTGACCCTGAACCTTCTGCTGGGCCTGCTGCTCTCCATGCGCTACAACCCACTCAAGCAGTGGCCCCACCGCCGCATCAACTACTTCACGGTCCACAACTGGACGGGCTACATCGCGCTGGCGCTGTGCGTGGGCCACGTGGCCATCCTCCCGCTGTCCGACACCGCGGGGTGGGTGTGGAGAGACGTGATCTGGCCCTCGCAAGCGCCCCAGCAGCCGACCTTCAACGTGCTGGGTGCGCTGGGTCTCTACCTCCTGACGGTCGTGGTGGCCACCTCCTACCTCAGGCGGCGCATGGGTCGCAAGAGCTGGAAGGCGATACACTACGCGGCCTACGCGTCGGCCCTTCTCTTCTATCTGCACGGCATCGTGCTGGACCCGAAGCTCCAGGATCGGCCGCTGAACCTCATCGACCCGGAGAAGCTCAGCCAGGTGATCTGCGTCGTCCTGGTGGTGTGGGTGACCTGGCTCCGGGTCCGGCACGCGCTCCGTCGGCGGGCCATCGGCCGCGCCAAGGACCAGAAGCGCTGGGACGCGCCGGATCCCAACGATTGGCAAGACGACGCTCAACCCGCCTGACACATGCTGCCATCCACCACGCTCGCGTCTGCCCTCGGCCTCGCCGCCCTCCTCGCCACGACCGCACCCGCGTCGTTGCGCGCGCAACAGGGCCTCTCCCGTGAAGAGCAGGCGGTGGTCGCCGCGGTCGACGCCCGGGCCGACGCGGCCATCACCCTGTTGACGCGCGTCGTGAACATCAACAGCGGAACCATGAACTTCGACGGGGTGCGCCGGGTCGGCGACTTCTTCCGCGCCCAGCTGGACAGCCTCGGCTTCGAGACCGAGTGGCTCGACGGTGCGGCCTTCGAACGGGCCGGCCACCTGGTGGCGCGCCACGTCGGCAACGGATCGGGGCCCCACCTGCTGCTCATCGGGCACCTCGACACGGTGTTCGAGCCCGACAGCCCCTTCCAGACCTTCGAGACGGGCCCGGATTCCAGCGCCACCGGCCCCGGCGTCGTCGACATGAAGGGCGGCGACGTGGTCATCGTCGAGGCGCTGCGCGCCCTGGAGGCCGCAGATCTCCTGGACGCCCTGACCATCACCGTGGTCATGACCGGCGACGAGGAGCGGAGCGGCAGTCCGCTGAGCCTGGCGCGGGCGGCGCTTCTGGAAGCCGGCGAGGCCGCGGACATCGCATTGGCCTTCGAGAACGGCGACAGCAACCCGAAGACGGCGGTGGTGGCTCGCCGGGGATCCACCGGCTGGCGGCTCGACGTCACCGGCACACCGGCGCATTCCTCGCAGCTCTTCCAGCCCGAGGTGGGGTCCGGCGCCGTGTACGAGGCCGCCCGCGTCCTGTCGGGCTTCTACGAGGAGCTGGCGGGCGAGCCGTATCTGACCTTCAACCCAGGCGTCGTGCTGGGGGGGACGTCGGTGGACTACGACGCTTTCCAGAGCGGGGGATCGGCGTTCGGCAAGAGCAACGTGGTGGCGGAGCACGCCGTGGTGACCGGCGACCTGCGCACCCTGTCGCTGGAGCAACTGAGCACCGCGCGGGCCAAGATGGCCTTCGTCGCCCGCCAGAGCCTACCCGGGACCTCGTCGGAGCTCACCTTCGACGACGGCTATCCGCCCATGGCGCCCACGGCCGGCAATCAACGCCTTCTGGCCATCTTCGATCAGGTGAGTCGCGACACGGGCTACGGCCCGGTGACGGCGGTGGATCCCAGGAACGCGGGCGCCGCCGACGTCTCCTTCGTGGCGGGCCTCGTGGACATGGCCATCGACGGTCTGGGCCCCGGCGGGGGAAACGACCACACGGTGGACGAGTGGATCGACCTTCCCACCCTGCGGGAACAGACGCGCCGAGCCGCGGTCCTCATCGCTAGACTCGGTCGCGGGATCGTTCCGTAGCAGGCCGCCTCAACCCTCTTCTCCAGGCGAAGACATGAACGCCACCCTCCTCATCGCGCTGCGCGTCATCCACATCTTCTTCGGTGTCTTCTGGGCCGGCACGATCTTCTTCATGATGGGCTTCCTGCAACCGGCGGTGAAGCGGATGGGTCCCGAGGGCGGGCAGGTGATGCAGGCGCTCGCCAAGCGCGGATACCTGACGGCCATGCCGGTGATCGCCCTCCTGACGGTGCTCGCGGGCATCGGCCTCATGTGGATGGTGTCCGGCGGGTTCTCGCCGGAGTGGATGGGCTCACCGACGGGAATCACCCTGAGCACCGGCGGGCTGGTCGCCGTGATCGCGCTCTTCGTGGGCGTATTCGTCATGCGGCCCACGGCGCTCAAGGCCGGCGCGGTGGGAGGGCGGCTCGCCCAGGCCACCGACCCGGCCGAGCAACAGGCGCTGGCCGGCGAGCTGGCGAGCCTGCAGAAGCGCATGGCCACGGGGCTGCACGCCGTGACCATGCTCCTGACGGTCGCGGTGCTGGCCATGGCCGTGGGCCGTTATCTGTAGCATCTCTCCCGATACGGAAGAGGGCGGGGCGCCACCTCGGCACCCCGCCCTCGTCCGACGTCGACGACCGGCGGTCTACAGCCCGCCGTCCTGCATGTCGGTGGTGATCCTCGCATCGGTATCGGGAGCCTGGAGGTAGACCTCCAGCCACGCCGTCCACCGCGCCCACAGGTCCAGGAGCGTCTCCTTCGTGGCCGGGCCGTGATCCTCGTAGGGATAGAGGTACATGGCCGCGTCCTTGCCCAGGCCGTTGAGGGCGTGGAACATGCGGGGCGTGTGGTCCGGATCCGTGCCCACGTTCTGATCGCCCAGCCCGTGGTACATGAGCAACGCACCCGTGAGCTCGTTGGCGTACAGGAAGGGTGACATGCGCAGGTACACGTCCCGGGCATCCCACAGGATGCGGCGCTCGTTCTGGAACGAGAGGGGCGTGAAGGTCCGGTTGTAGTTGCCGTCGCCGGCGATGCCCGCCTTGAAGAAGGGCGTGTGGACCATGGCGTTCGCCGTGCTGAAGGCGCCGTAGGAGTGCCCACCGATGCCGAGCCGCTGGCGGTCGATGAGGCCCCGCTCGTCCAGCTCGTCGATGACGGCGGCCAGGTTGTTGCGCAGGTCGTGCTCGTAGTTGTTGTTCATCTGGCCCGCCTTGCCCACGATGGGCGCGTCGGGCTCGACCACGGCGTAGCCCAGCCGCACGAGATACTCCATGCTGCGGGTGCCGAAGCTCGGGAACGAGTTCTTGTTGAAGGTGCGCGCGCCCTCGTCGTAGTCCTCCTGGCCCTCGTACTCACGAGGGTAGAACCAGAACATGGCCGGCAGACGCGTGCCCTCGCGGTAGTCCGGAGGCAGCGTCACGGTGACGCGGAAGCGGAAGCCGTCGGGCCGCTCCACCACGAACCGCTCCACGCGCGCTGCGGTGAGATCGGGCGTGTAGTCCACGTTCTGCGTGAGCTGCGTGCGGGTGCCCCCGTCCAGGCGGTAGGACTGCTCCACCTCGGTGGGACTCTCGTGGGTCAGGACGAACGAACGGGCGTCGATGTCCAGGATCGCGGTGAGGCGCTCGTAGACGCCGTCGTTGTCGGCTTCGAAGATGCGCTCCTTGTCGCCGGTCTGGATGTTCACCTGATCCAGGAAGGGCCTCGGACCCGTCGCCATGGGATCCTCGTCGTACGCGGTTCCGGCGAGGTAGACGCTCTGTCCGTCGGCCGAGAGCTGCACCGTGCTGGCCTCGCCTCCGCCTCCCCCGAAGAAGCGGAACCGGCCACCGCCCGGGACGCTCCCGTCGGTCATGACCAGGCTGCCCGGGTTCGCGTAGAAGTCGTCGGAGTCGTAGCGCGCCAGCGTGTGCCGGGTGTCCGGATCAGCCAGGGAGACGGCGTATTGATGCACGCGCGTGCCCTGCCGCTCGCTCAGGAACAGCATCTGCATGTCCGGCGAGAAGTTGTGGCTGGTCATGCGGGTGTCGCTCTCGTAGACCACGTTCAGGCTGGTGCTGTCGAAGGGCGGCAGCCACTGCATGACGCGGTCCTTGCGGCGCGAACGGGCCTGGCCGCCCTCCTGTCCGGCGGCTCCCCGGTCTGCTGGAGCGTCCGCCCCAGCGCTGTCCGGGGCGGGCTCCTGCTGCAGGAACGTCAGACCCTGCCCGTCGGGACGCCACGCGAGCTGCCGGCGTCCGCTGTCGTTGCCGTTCCGGGCCGAGCCCTGATCGTCGTCCCGGATCCCGGTGTTCAACTCGGTGGTGTCCAGGACCGCCAACACGCTTCCCTGAGCATCCCAGATCTCCTCGACCCGCCCGAAGCTGCTCACGGGAACGAGATAGCTGAAGGGCTTGATCATGCGGGTCACCCGCACGTAGCGGCCGTCGGGAGAGAAGTCGAAATCCCGGACCATGGTGGGGGCGCCAACCTGGTGCACCCGGCGCCCGTCCAGCTCGACGTAGGCGAGCTGACCCGTGACGTCCCACTCCAGCAGCGCCTCGTCGTAGGGTGTGGCCATCAGGCTGGCGTAGGTACGCAGCATGTTGTCGCCGTCTTCGGTCATCTTGACCTGCGGCCCCGTGGGAGCCGACGGGCTTCGCCGGCATGGCCGGACGGTTCTCCGGCACGAGCACGACACCGATGGCCTTCCCGTCGGCGGTCCACTGGAAGCCGGTGGCCAGCGTGGCCAGGACCGGGCGCCGGGTGAGTTGGCGCGAACGTCCCGTCGCCGGGTCCGCCACGAAGATGTGCGTGGCGTCGTCGAAGTGGGCGTAGAAGGCGATCTGGGACCCGTCGGGCGACCACTCCGCGTCGGACACCCGAGCTCCGTCGGGGACCGACACGCGCACCTTGGACCCGTCGGCGGCGGAGATCACCTCGATCCCCACGTTGTTCCGGATCGTCAACGTGCGGCTCCGATTCGCCTTGAAGTCCACGAACAGCCCGCCCAGCTCGTGGAACGGCTTCGAGAAGACGTCCATGGTCACCGGTCCGTCACCCACCTCGTTGAGGAAGCGGGTCCGATCGGGACTCACGTCGCTGAGTGTGACGTTCAGGTACCGGGGCGCCAGCACCGCCTCGGTGATGGCGGACGGTGGCTGCACGTACTGCTTGGCGGCCAGGATCTCGCGGGCGTCCCAGCCGTTGTCCTGCTGGGCCACGACGGGCTGCGCGAACGACGGCAGCACCGCGAGAAGAAGGAGCGTGACAGACCAGCGGGCTCGTGCGAGGCCGCGCCGCTCAGGGCGAACGATCATACCCGCCTCCGGGTGGAAGTCGAGGAGGTCCATAAGCGCGTCGGGGAGGGCACTCGAGGACGTTGCTTGGGCACGCCCTCAGACATTGCGGGAGACACCCGAAGGGGCAAGGGCGTTGGAGAAGGCGCGCCGAGCAGCGCCTGGCCTTGCCCCCGCCGCAGCCCTCGGACAGGTTCAGGATTCGCTGTCCCGTACTCCCCGCAACGCGTTCCCATCGTGGCCGAAGATCTTCGAACCCGCGTCGAGCAGTGGCTGGAGGCCCTGGGCTGCACGCCCGTGGAGCAGGACGATCCCATGACCCGCTGGCATCTCGACTTCGAGTACCCCGTGGGCAGTGGGCACCGCATGCTCGTCGCCGGCCTGCGCGGTTCGGCCGAAGCCGTCATCGTCGCGTCGGTGGTCAGCATCTCGCCGGGCCACCTCGAAGGCTTCGAGAGCCTGATCCCGGAAGACAAGCGAGCTTTCCTGTTCGGCTTTCGGCGCACGCTCAACTTCCTCGAGCTCGAGTTCCAGCTCTCGGGCATGTCCGGCCCGCTCACCTGCCCCACCTCCTTCCAGGTGAGCGCCCGCCGCTTCGAGGACGGGTTGTCGTTGGACGAGTTCGCCCGCAGCGTGGGCGCCGTGTACAAGGCCGAGCTCGAGGGCATCTGGTACATCCAGGAGTGGCTGGGGGCCTTCCAGGGTCCGGTGGCGCACTTCGAGATGGACGCCGACGACCTGCCACAAGCGTGACGCGGCCGGCCCACCGCCTGCTGACCGCGCTGGGCCTGCTCCCGGCGCTGTGGGTGCTCCCCGCCAGGGTCCGAGCGCCGTCGCCCCGGCCCAGCGGCACGGCCCCACCCGAGTACTTCTATCTCGAAGGGCAGTGCGAGGGCTGCACCCTCGACGCCGCCCACCCCACCGGCGCCTACTGGCTGGTGTCCGATTCCGTCTACGAGGGCGTCCCGGACCATTTCGACGCCTACGTGGAGTCCTACCGCAGAACACTCGAGCGCTGGTTCGTGGGCTCCGCCCCCGCGGCCCGCACCGTCGAGGTGCGCCGCGCCGCCACCGTGGCCGAGGCCGGCCGCGCACGCGCCGCCGAATGGGCACGCATGAGAGCGCGCGGCTACGAGGTGATCGAGGTGCCGTACCATCCCTCCGTGGAATAGCCCCTTGACCCTCACGTAACGTGAGGCTTTATCCTCCCCGCCATGAGCACGACGAGCTACACGGTGAGCGAAGTGGCCGGCATGGCGGGCGTCACGGTCCGCACCCTGCACCACTACGATCAGATCGGGCTCCTTGAGCCCTCGGATCGTACCGATGCCGGGTACCGTCTCTACCGGGACGAGGACCTGAGACGCCTCCACCAGATCCTCCTGTTCCGGGAGTTGGGGTTCGGACTGGAGGCCATCGCCCGACTCCTCGACGATCCGGCCTTCGACCGCCGGCGGGCGCTGGAAGCCCAGCGGGAGCTATTGGGCGAGCGCGTGCGCAAGACCGCCGCCGTGATGCGAGCCGTGGACAACGCCCTGGACGCACTGAAGGAGGGACGAGAGATGGACGCGACAGAGCTCTTCGACGGGTTCGAGGACTTCGACGCCGCGGAGTACCGGGAGGAGGCCCGGGAGCGCTGGGGAGACACGGAGGCGTTCAAGGAATCCTTCCGGCGCACGCGGAGCTACACCAAGGACGACTGGGCGCGCATCAAGGCCGAGAGCGAAGAGATCATGGCCGGGCTGGCCGAAGTCATGGAGGCCGGCGAGAAGCCCACTGGCGCGGCGGCCACGGAGTTGGCCGAGCAGCACCGCCGCCACATCAGTCGCTGGTTCTACCCGTGTTCCCATGCCATGCACGCGGGGCTCGCCGACATGTACACGGCCGACGGACGCTTCCAGGCGTATTTCGAGGAGCGGGCCGAGGGACTCGCGGCCTTCGCCGCCGAAGCCATCCGCAGCAACGCCGCTACGCACGACGCGTAAGTCTTCAGGACGGAGCGGGCGGGCCACTCCCGCCCGCTCCCGTCCGGCACGCCGGCCTCGGTCGACGACGAGCCCATGGAGACGCGGGAGAGAGGCAGTGACGAGGAAGGCCGGAAGCCTCCGGCAGGGTACACAGGGTACATGGTCGGCGCGCGCGCTGATGATCGCGCTCGCCGTCTCGCTGACGCCGTGCGGGCTCCGGGGCCAGGGCCTTCGCTCCATCTCGCTGGCCTTCGACAACGACGGCTTCGACTTCTGGGTCCCCCCGGATCAGCGCACGGACTGGTTCTACACCCACGGCACGCATCTGGAGGCGGTCCTGGCGTGGCGCGCCCCGGGCATCCTGGGACAGGGTGGGGACCCGGCGTGTGGCACGGACTCGTCGGCGACGGCGTGCGTGGTCACACGCCTCCGGCTGGGTCAGGAGATCTACACGCCCGAGCGCCTCTTCACGTACGGGCTTCCCGGGTACCTGGACGACGGCTACCGGCTGCCGCCCGACCGCCCCTACGCGGGATGGCTGTACGGTGAATTGGCCAGTGAACGGTTCACGTCGGGAGGCACGACCCGGATCGGCGTCCAGCTCGGCGTCACCGGTCCGCCGTCGCTGGCCCGGAGCGCGCACCTGGCCTTCCATCGCTGGCTCGACAAGGCGAAGCCCACGGGATGGGAGTACCAGATTCCCTTCGAGCCGGCCTTCGCGGTGTCCTACCGGAGCACCCGCCTGTGGCCCGCGCTCGATCCGGACCGGACCGTGTCGGCGGCCCTCGAGCCCCACTGGACCGCCACGGCGGGCACGGTCCGGACCGCCGCCGAAGTCGGCCTGTCCGCGCGGCTGGGGGTGGACGCCCCTCCCGGTCTGGCCTGGGCCGGACCCTCTCCGCGTCGGGCCTACCTGATGGTGGAGCTCGGCGTCGAGGGCGAGTGGGTGTTGCGGGACCTGTTCCTGGACGGCTCGACATGGCGCAAGAGCGTGTCCGTCGCCAAGGAACCCCTGCTGGGCCGGGCCCGGCTCCAGGTCAGCGCGGGTTGGAGCGACGTAGGCCTCGAGTTCGCCGTCACCCGCAGCACGCGCGAGTTCGAGGGCCAGGACAGGGCGCACACCTTCGGCACGCTCAGGGTGCGGGTGCGCCGCTGACGACATCCGTCACGGGGGGGCGCCGTCAGGCCGGAATCCCCCTCCGCGCCACCTCGTCCAGCATCTCCGCGACCCGGTCCAGCTCTGCGGGCGCATTGTAGATGTGGGTCGAGAGCCGCATCCAGCCGAAGTCGTATTCGCTGATCACCCGGGTGCGCACCTTCGCCGTGCGTGACAGGTGCGCCTGCAGCGCCAGGGAGTCCACGCCCTCGATGTGGAACGACAGCATGGCCGAGGACAGCGCCTCGTCGGCGGGAGTGACCAGCTCCAGCCCCGGGATCTGCTCCAGCGAGGCCCTGAGCCTCTGACGCAGCCAGCGCACCCGGGCCTCGATACGATCGGCGCCCAACGCCCTCTGGAACTCCACCGCCGCGAGCAGCCCGGCCAGGCGGGACTCGTCGAAGGTACCCATGTGGTTGAGGCGCTGCGCACCGATATCCAGGTCGTCCCAGCCGCCGGAGGCCAGGGTAGGCCACAGCTCGGTCCGCCAGCGCTCGGCGAGGTAGAGCATGCCCGTGCCCTGGGGCGCCAGCAGCCACTTGTGGGGGCTCGACGCGTAGAAGTCGCCGCCGATCCGATCGAGGTCCAGATGGAGCATGCCCGGCGGATGCGCGCCGTCGATGGCGAAGACGATTCCACGCTCCGCGCACCGTCGGGCCAGCTCCGCCACCGGGAGGGTGGTCCCGTTGGTGAAGGTGACGTGTGAGGCCTCCACGACGGCCGTGGCGGGCGTGACCGCGCCCCACACCGCCTCCAGGAGCGCCTCGGACGAGGGCGCCGGCACCGGGAGCACGGCACGCCGGAGCTCGGCGCCCCGCCGCTTGGTCACCACCTCCCACGCCGACTTGCCACCGATGTGCTCGTGGTCGGTGATGACCACCTCGGAGCCTTCGGGCAGGTCCAGCCCGTTGGCCACGAAGCTCATGGCCTCCGTCGTGTTGCGCGGAAAGACGAAGCCTTCCGGGTCTCCGCCCAACAACGCCGCCATGGCGCCCTCGAGGTCGTCCCAGTCCACGCCCGGCGGATAGGTCATGGCGACGCGGCGCGCGTGCTCTGCCACGGCGTCGACCACGACCCGGGGCGGCGGGCCCAGGGTGCCGTTGTTCAGATAGATGCGGTCGTCGGGAATCAGGAACTGCGAGCGCACGATGCGCCAGAAGTCCTCGTCGTCCGCGGCCCCACCGGGCTCGAGGCGGAGCGCCAGGGCTTCCACGGCCCGGGGCCACGCCAGGGCCGAGAGCCCCAGCACGGACAGGAAGCGACGGCGGCCAAGGCGGGCATGGCCTCTGGACGGGGAGTTGGAGGACGCGGACATGGCTTCGCGAAATGGTTGATCGGACACGATACGGACGGCAGCAATCACCGTATCGGTACGCCATTCCGACGTCTCACGCCACGCCGCGCCCTCCGGACTCCGAACGGGAGGCCGTGGGGTCGCCCGTCAATCGTGCACCTGGATGGCACCGGCCGCGATGGGCTCGGGCGCCTCCGTGTCGAAGACCACGGCACCGTCGGACAGGGTCTCGATGCGCATGCGGAAGGTGTCCCGTCCGCCGGCCCCGTCGCCGTCGCCGGCCCACAGCGTGAAGCGGTAGCCCGGCTCACCGTTCACGGTGCCCAGGCCCGCGAGCACCCCGGCGTCCGCATCCACGACCATCCAGGACAGCTCGGTGCTCTCGAAGGTCAGGCCCCGGGCGCGCGCCACCAGCTCGGCGCTGCCCTTGGGGGCGTTCGCGTTCTTCTTGTAGCGGGCCTCGAAACCGAAGCGCATGCGCGCCGCGGGCCCGCCGGCGTCGCTCTCGATCCATCCGTGGCCCGTCATGAAACCGGCGGCGGGGTCGAAGGCCGCAAGCGGCACACA
Organism: uncultured Gemmatimonadales bacterium; assembly: GCA_963809895.1. GTDB lineage: Bacteria > Gemmatimonadota > Gemmatimonadetes > Longimicrobiales > Gaopeijiaceae > Gaopeijia. The sequence continues at coordinate 2,739,771 of CAWELD010000003.1, forward strand.
CGCGGGCTCTCCGGTGTTCCCGCCGCCGTCGGTGCTGCGGACGCAGAGCTGGTAGGTTCCGGGTGCGGACGGCGTGATCGTGGCCTCCACGGCCTCGGATACGGCGTCGAAGGCGCCGTCCGCGGCGGTCGCGTCCATCCAGGCGCCGTCGTCGAGTACGAAGTCGGGCCCCGCCACGAGCTGCACCTCGGCTCCCGCGATGGCCGAGCCGCCGGTGCCCGCGTCGTCGGCGATGGCCGACACGTCCACGCTGGTTCCCACCTGAACGGCTTCCGGCGACACCGTCACGTCTCGCGTGAGGGGACCCTCGTCGTCACCCCCCACCTCGATGCGGACGACGGGCGTGATCCCGTCCCAGCATCCGTCTCGCCGGAACACGCCCACGCCACCGGTGCCACCGTCGCAGTACCAGTTGCCGAGGGCGGTATTCCAGAACGTGTAGTCGCTCTCGGCGTCCGAGCCGACGCTGGGCGGAGGTGAAGTCCCGTAGTTGGCGACACCCACGTTGAGCGCGTTGTACGGGCCCGGCACCCCCACGGGTGAGGCGCCGTAGGTCTCCGTGTCGAAGGCGATGCCGAAGATCACCTCGTCGGGCAACTGCACGGCGGAGCCCGAGAAGTCGAAGGTGAGGGTGAGGGCCAACCCGCTCACGCAGGCGCCCAGCACCGGGTCGTACCACTGGCCGCCGAAGGGATAGTCGAAGGCCGGTGGATAACAGGCGGAGTCCCAACTCGGCCGGAAGGGAATCGCGAAGGTCTCCGTGCGCGTGGCGAGCAGCGCCCCCACCGCGGGGGCCGATCCGCTGCGGTCCACGGCGTACAGGTTCACGGTGACCGGATGCGAAAAGGTGGCGCCCGCCGTGGTCACGCAGGCCTCGTCCGGAGCGCGGGTGTCGTCGTTCTCGCACGCCCACGAGGACATGCCCACGGTGACCGAGCGCAGCGTGCCGCCTGCGGTGAGGAGCACGTCGTCTCCCCACTCGGCGGTGCCGGTCGCCTGGAATCCCACGCTCGGATAGGAGCCCGGGAGCGGATCGGGGACCGCGTCGTACACCACGCTTCCGGACGAAGCCACCACCGACGCCCGCAGGAGCCGGGGGCCCGCCGACACCGGGCCTTGCGCGGGCCGGGCCGAGACCGGCGACAGGAGGTCTCCACGCGACGGCGTGGCGACCCTCACGTCCGACGCCCCGTCAGGGACCGTCGGGTTCACACCCTCGTGACAGCCCACGAGGAGAATCGTAGCGAGAAGGGCACCGACCAGCCGCATGGTAGGCCTCCGGAAGAATGAGCGTCTCCACAGCGAGGCACGGGACCAGCAAGATCTCCGCCGTCTCCGGGCGACGCGCGGCGGACCGCGGCACGCCGCCACGTGCAACAATCGGCGTTGCAGCGCGGCAACGTGGCGCCCTCGCCAGAAAGCGGCACCGGCGTGCCTCGTCCGGCAAAGGATGCCGAACGACGACCCTGGGCGAGAAACGGATGTTCCGAGCTTGACGCCACCCCACACGGGGGCGGAGCTTGCCCGGATGCGTATCGATCCAGGAGACATCGAGCTGTGCGTGGCGGACGACGGCCCGGCGGGCCCGGCGGGCGAGGCTCCGGTCTCCACCCCCATCGTCCAGACCTCGCTTTTCGCCTTCCCCGACTTCCAGTCGCTCATGGACGGGTTGGCTTCAGAGGACACCACCCACGTCTACTCCCGGGGCCAGAACCCCACGGTGGAGGCCCTGGAATCGAAGCTCGCCCGCCTGGAGCGGGGGGAGTCCTGCAAGGCCTTCGCGTCGGGCATGGCCGCCATCAGCGCCGTCTTCATGGGCCTGCTGGAGGCCGGTGATCACATCGTCTTCGCGAACCACATCTACGGGCCCACGCTCCAGCTCGCGCGCCACCTGCGCCGTTTCGGCATCGAGCACGACGTGTGCCGCACCCTGGACCTGGACGAGGTCGCCCGGACCTGCCGGCCCCAGACGAAGCTCATCTGGGTCGAGAGCCCCGGCACCATGCTCTTCGGGGTGCTGGACCTGGAGGCGCTGGTGGCGCTGGCCCGCGGTCGTGGCATCACCACCGGCATCGACAACACCTGGGCCACGCCGCTCCTGCAGAAGCCGCTGGAGCTGGGCATGGACATCTCCATGCACACGGCCACCAAGTACCTGGGTGGGCACAGCGACCTGGTGGCGGGCGCGGTGGTCACCGATCGCGAGCGCATGCGTCAGATCTTCTACAGGGCCTTCCTGCTGGGCGGAGGCGTCCTGGCGCCCTTCGACGCATGGCTCCTGCTGCGGGGGATGCGCACCCTCCCCGCGCGCCTGCGGCAGCACGAAGCCGACGGCCTGGCCGTGGCGTCCTTCCTCCGCGAACACCCGGCGGTGCGCCGCGTGCACCACCCGGCCTTCGCCCATGACCGCGAGGTGGTGGAGCGCCACCTCTCTGGCTACACGGGGGTGTTCAGCCTCGAGCTGGAGCGGGACGACTTCGAGAGCGTGCGGCGCTTCATCGACGGGCTCGGCGTCTTCCGCATCGGCGTGAGCTGGGGCGGCGTGGAGAGCCTGGTCATCTCCCCGGCCCGCCCGGACAACGGCGCACGCCTCGACGCCGTGGGAATCCCCCGGGGACTGGTGCGTCTCTCGGTGGGGCTGGAGGGGGCCGACACGCTGATCGCGGATCTGGACTCTGCACTGGCCGGGATGTCGTGACCGAGCCCCGGCGCACCCTCACCGTGGGAGAGGCGCTCCTCCCCATCCTCACCATGGTGGCCCTGTTCGTGGCCGGGGTCCTGTTCCTGGAGCCGTCCGGCGAGCTGCTGGTGGCGGTGCTGCTGTGCTCGGCGGCGGTGGCAGGCTGGATCGCGGCCCGGCACGGCGCCGGGTGGGACGCCATCCAGCGTGCCACCGGCGACAAGCTGGGCGAAGTGCTCCCGGCCATCCTCATCCTGCTGGTCATCGGCATGCTCATCGCCAGCTGGATCCTGTCGGGAACGATCCCCTACATGGTCTACTGGGGCGTACGGCTGGTGAGCCCCCGCTACCTGGTGCTGACCGCTTTCCTGGCCACCGCCACCATGTCGCTCTTCACCGGCACGTCGTGGGGATCGGCGGGCACCATCGGCGTGGCGCTCATGGGTACGGCGGCGGCCCTGGGCGCGCCCGTGGCCGCCACCGCCGGGGCCGTGGTGTCCGGCGCCTACTTCGGCGACAAGATGTCGCCCCTGTCCGACTCGACGAACATCGCCGCCATCGGCGCCGATGCGGAGCTGTACGCCCACATCCGCCACATGCTCTACACCGCCGTGCCCTCCTTCACGGTGTGCCTGGTGGTGTACACGCTGGAGGCACGCCTGACCGCCGGCGGCACCGGAGCGGGCACCGGGGGCGCGCGCGCCCTGCTGGGAGACATCGACAGCGTCTACCGGCTGAGCTGGATCGTGCTCATTCCACCGGCCATCGTGGTGTGGAGCATCGTGCGCCGGGTGCCGGCGGCGCTGGCCATCGCGCTCTCGTCGGTGGTGGCCATGATCATCGGCGTGGCGCTGCAGGGCTTCGGCGTCCAGGAGGCGGTAGTGGCCGCGGTGGGCGGCTTCCAGGCCGACATGGTGGCGGCGACCGGCGCCGATCCCTCGGCCCTGGGCCCCGACTTCCTGACGCTGGTGGAGCGGGGAGGGCTCTACGGAATGGCCCCGACGCTCATCGTGGTGATCTCGGCCTTCCTGCTGGCCGGAGCCATGGACGCCTCGGGATCGCTGGACCTCCTCATCGCCCGCCTCCTGGAGAGGGTGCGCTCCGTCTTCGGACTCATCGCCGCCACCATGACCGCCGGCGCCACCATGATCGCCCTGACCAGCCACGGGGGCGTGACCTCGCTGGTTGTGGGCGGGCTGTTCCGTGGCGCGTACCGGGAGCGGGGGCTGGCCGCGGTGAACCTGTCCCGCTCCCTCGAGGACTCGGTCACCATCACGGAGCCCCTCATGCCCTGGACCGTCTCCGCGGTCTTCATGGCGACCACCCTGGGCGTGCCCACCATCCGCTACGCGCCCTGGGCGGTGTTCTGCTACGGCGGGCCGTTCTTCTCACTCCTCCTCGCCGCCCTGTACCGGCGGACCGGCTTCGGACTTCGCCGGCTGGAGCCGACGGATGGGTAGCCTGTCCGGCGGGTCTTGCGGCATACTCAGGGGCGTTCGCTCCCCTTCCCTCTTCCATGCCCGCCCGTGACGCCCAAGCGCTCCCCATCCGCACGCTCCAGCAAGCTCGTCCTCGTGGGATGGCGCGAATGGGTGGCGCTGCCCGACCTGGGGATCCCCCGGATCAAGGCGAAGATCGACACGGGGGCCCGATCCTCGTCGCTCCACGCCTACGACATCCGGCGCTTTCGCAGGAAAGGGCGCTCCATGGTGCGCTTCCGGGTGCATCCGATCCAGAAGAACACCCGGACCACGGTAGAGGCCGAGGCGGAGCTCTTCGACCAGCGCAAGGTCCGCAGCTCGTCGGGTCAGGAGTCGCTACGCTGGGTGATCGTCACCGAGCTGGACGTCGGCGGACGGCGCCATCCCATCGAGATCACGCTGACCCGACGTGACGCCATGGGCTTCCGCATGCTGCTGGGCCGCCAGGCGCTTCGTCGGCGCTTCATGGTGGATCCGGGAGCCTCCTTCCTCGCCTCCTCCCCTCCCTCCCCATGAGAATCGGCATCCTCTCGCGCCGGGAATCGCTCTACTCCACCGGCAGACTCCGCGACGCAGCAGTCGAGCGCGGACACGAGGTTCGCATCGTCAACCCGCTGCGCTGCTACATGAACATCTCGGCCAAGCAGCCGAGGGTCATGTACCGGGGCGCGGAGCTGCACTTCGACGCCATCATCCCGCGCATCGGCGCCTCCATCACCTTCTACGGCATGGCTGTGGCCCGGCAGTTCGAGATGATGGGTGTCTTCTCCGTCGCCGAATCCCAGGCCATCGCCCGCTCCCGGGACAAGCTGCGTTCGCTGCAGCTCTTGTCGCGCGAGGGCATCGGCCTGCCGGTCACGGGATTCGCCCGCTCGCCCCGCGACGTCGCCGGGATCATCGGGCTGGTGGGCGGTGCGCCGCTGATCATCAAGCTCCTGGAAGGGACCCAGGGCAAGGGCGTGGTGCTCGCGGAGACCGGCAAGGCGGCCGAGTCGGTCATCGGCGCCTTCCAGCAGCTCGACGCCAACATCCTGGTCCAGGAGTACATCAAGGAGGCCAGCGGCTCCGACCTGCGGGCGTTGGTCGTGGGCGGGCGCGTGGTGGCGTCCATGGAGCGGCATGCGGCTCCGGGGGAGTTCCGCTCCAACCTCCACCTCGGGGGGAGCGCCGACCCGGTCAAGCTGACCCCCAAGGAGCGCAACACCGCCATCCGCGCCGCCCGCATCCTGGGGCTCACCGTAGCCGGAGTGGACATGCTGCGCTCGAAGCGCGGGCCCGTGGTCATGGAGGTGAACTCGTCTCCCGGGCTGGAGGGCATCGAGACCGCCACCGGCGTGGACGTAGCCGGTGAGATCATCGAGTACATCGAAAGCCACGCAGCCCTGGGAGACGAGCACGAGCACGCGGCCCCCGACGGCCGCAAACGCCGCCCTCGGAGGCGCGGCGCGGCGAAGAGCGATGACGCCGAAGAGTGACCTCGCCCCGGCGGCGCTCACCGTGGGCGACACCACGGTGGACCCGGGCACCAGGACCCGGATCGACCTGCCGGTGGCCCGCCTCACCACGGGCGCGTGGCTCCATCTTCCCGTCGAGGTGATCCACGGCGCACGGCCGGGCCCCACCATCTGGATGAGCGGTGCCGTCCACGGCGACGAGTTGGACGGCGTCGAGATCATCCGTCGCGTGCTCGAGAACGTGCGCACCCACGCCCTGGCCGGAACCGTGCTGGCCGTGCCCGTCGTCAACGTGTTCGGCGTCGTGGCCGAGACCCGCTACCTGCCGGACCGCCGCGACCTGAACCGGTCGTTTCCCGGCTCGCAGCGCGGATCCATGGCTGCCCGCCTCGCGCATCTGTTCATGAAGGAGGTCGTGGCCCGCTGCTCGGTGGGATTGGATTTCCACTGTGGCTCCGACGATCGGGACAACCTCCCGCAGGTCCGCTGCGACCTCACCGACGACCAGACGCGCGCCCTCGCCCTGGCCTTCGGAGCTCCGGTGAGCATCCACGGCCGGCCCCCCGACGGAGCGTTGCGCAAGGCCGCGTCCAAGGCCGGGGCTCGGGTGATCCTCTACGAAGGCGGCGAGGCGCGCCGATTCACCGAGTCGGCCATCAGCACGGGGGTCGCCGGAACGCTGAGGGTGCTGCAGGCGCTGGGTATGCTGCCCGCCTCCGATGCCGACGACGCTCCCGCGACGGTGGAGGTGTACCGGACCCACTGGGTGCGCGCGGGCCGGAGCGGCATCCTGCGCCTGGACGTGGGGCTGGGCGAGGAGGTGGCCCGGGGACGCCGGCTCGGCGTCATCGCCGACACCTTCGGCGACGAAGGGCGACCCGTGCGGGCCCGCACCGCCGGTATCGTGGTGGGTCGGCGCATCAATCCCCTCGTCTATCAGGGTGAAGCCGTGGTGCACGTTGCGGAGCCCTCGGGGCAAGCGCCCGAAGGCGAGGCGCCGTGAGCACGACCGGGTCTCCCATCGCCGCAGGCGCGCCCGCGCGGGGACTCACGCGCCAGCTGGGCATCAAGGACGGCCTCGCGGTGACGGTCGGCATCGTCATCGGCGTGGGAATCCTGCGCACGCCGGGGCTCATCGCCGGGTACCTGCCCGGCCCATGGCTCATCCTGGGGGTGTGGGTGCTGGGCGGCGTGGTGGCGGCACTCAGCACCCTGGTGCTCGCCGAGATGGCGGCGGCCCTCCCCAGGGCCGGCGGCAAGTACGTGTACGCCCGGGAGGCCTGGGGTCCCACCATGGGGTTCGTGGCCGGCTGGTCCGAGCTCCTGGTCACCCGGGGATTCTCCGGCGCCGCCAAGGCCGTCGTCATCGCGGAATACCTCGTCCTCCTCCTGGACCGGGGCTCGGTGCGCCTCCTCGCCGCGGCGGTGGTCCTGGGGTTCGCGGCGCTGCACCTGGGCGGGCTCAAGGTGGGAACGCGCTTCCAGAACGTGACCACCGCCATCAAGATCCTGGTGATCCTGGCGGTGGCGGCCGCCGGGCTGGCCGGCGGGGGCACGGCGAGCTTCAGCGGGGTGGAGGCAGCCGTGGCGGGACCGACGCTGCTGGGCTTCGCCCTCGCCTATCAGTCGGTGTCCTTCGCGTATTACGGCTGGGAAGACGCCGCCAAGATGTCCGAAGAGATTCGCGATCCGGAGCGGGTGCTACCCCGGGTGCTGGTCGGGGGAGCGCTGGTGGTGGCGCTGCTGTACCTGCTCATGAACGTGTCCTTCCTGGCGGCGTTGACGCCGGCGCAGATGGCCGGCTCGGCGCTGGTGGCCCAGGACGCCACCGCCGCGGTGTTCGGCGACTCGGCGGGGACCGTGGTGTTGGTGGCGAGCCTCCTCATTCTCATCAGCAGCGCCAACGTCAACTTCCTGGGACTGCCCCGGGTGGCCTTCGGGCTGGCCCGGGACCGGCTGGCGCCCCGGGCGTTCACCCGGGTCAGCCGACGCGGTACCCCCGCGCCGGCCCTCTACTTCATCACCGCCGTCATCCTGGCGCTGGCGCTCAGCGGATCCATCGAGTTCCTGATCCGCTTCATGATGATGGTGGCGATCTCGGTGGACACCATGGTGCTGCTCGGGTACTTCAGGCTGCGTCGACGCCACCCCGAGCTGGCCCGGCCGTTCCGCGTGCCGCTGCACCCGTGGTTGCCGGCCCTCACGGTGCTCCTGTACGTGCTCATCCTGGCCATCCTGGTGGGTACCCAGCCCGAGTTGGCGGTGGGCGGCGGGCTGATGCTCGCGGGCCTCGTGGTCGCGGGATGGCTCGTGGCGCGGCGCGCGGGAGCCACAGTGTGACGGCTTCGCTCGAGCACGCCCTCCGGGCGCTGGAGACGCTGGAGATCACCCATGTGGTCGGCATCCCGGACAACACGTCGGGCCCACTCTTCCATGCGCTCGCCAGCGCCACCGGGCCGGGGCCCCGTCTCGTCACCGTGAGCCGTGAGGGCGAGGGCATCGCCCTGGCCTCGGGCCTGTGGCTGGGAGGCGCCCGGCCTCTGGTGGTGCTGCAGAGCACGGGCCTCATGGAATCGGGCGACGCGCTGCGGGGCACCGCCGTGCGCATGGGCGCGCCCCTGCCGCTGCTGGTCACGGGCCGGGGGTACGCCAAGCTGGCACGGGCCGGGCTCGAGACCGACGAAGCGCTCACACCGGAGCTCCTCACCCGTCCGGACGTGGATTCTGCGGCGCTGCTGGCGGAGCGCACGCTCGATGCCTGGGGGATTCCGTATCGGCGGGTCGCGGGCAGCGAAGCCGGTGAAGGGCTGCTCGAGGTCACCCGCCAGGCGCGGGCCGAGAGCCGGCCCGTGGCTCTCCTGGTCACCAGCGGCCTGGACTGATCGTGCTCACCACCGACCAGCTTCTCGGGCCTCTGGCCCGCCTGCGCACCGACGAGGTGGTGGTCACCACCATGAGCGTGACGCGGCCCTGGGGGCTGCTCTCGGACCACGACCTGGACTTCGCGTCGGCCGATTCGGCCATGGGCCACGCGGCGGACCTGGCCCTCGGGGTCGCCCTGGCGCGGCCGGACCGCCGCGTGATCTGCCTCAACGGGGACGGCAGCATGCTCATGACGCTGGGCACGCTGGCCACCGCGGCGGGCGAGGACGCCGACAACTTCGTCCTGTTCGTGGTGGACAACGGCAGCTTCGAGATCACCGGGCACCAGGCGGTGGCCGGACGGGGACGCGTGGACTACGCGGCCATGGCCCGGGCCGCGGGATTCGCGCGGGTCTATCGCTTCGACGACGCGGAGGCCTATCAGGCCACGCTGCCCGAGATCCTCCGCGGTGCCGGCCCCACCCTGGTGCACGTGGAGGTGGCGCCCGGTAGCCAGGGCCCCATCAGCCGCAGCGCCGCCGAGCCTTCCCGTTACCTTCAGTCGTCCCTGGCCCGGTGGTCTCGAACCTTCCGGTCCGCGCTGGACGTGCGTTGATACCGCTCGATCCGCTGACAAGCCTCCAAAGGAGCCCTTTCGTGCACTACGTGGTACTGGGAGGCGGGCGCGTGGGCGCCGCCATCGCGCGTGACCTGGCCGCCGAGCCCGACGCCCGCGTGACGGTGGCCGACGTGGATCCGGCGGTGGTGGACGCCCTGGGAGCGGTGCCGGGAATCGCGGGCGTGCAAGCCGACCTGTCGCGCCCGGACGTCGTGCGCGACACGGCCGCCTCGGGCGATGTGGTGGTGGGCGCGGTGCCGGGCTGGATGGGGCTGGCCACGGCACGTGCGGTGCTGGCGGCAGGCCGACCCCTCGTGGACATCTCCTTCTTTCCGGAAGACGCCCGGGAGCTGGACGCGCCGGCCCGCTCCGCCGGCGTGCCCGCGCTGGTGGACTGTGGCGTGGCGCCCGGGCTCTCGAACCTGGTCGTGGGCCACCTGGAAGCGACCCTGGACGAGGTGCACCGATTCCGCTGCATGGTGGGCGGCCTCCCGGTGGAGCGGCACTGGCCCTGGGAGTACAAGGCGCCGTTCTCGCCGGCCGACGTCATCGAAGAGTACACCCGCCCGGCCCGCTTGCGGCGCGAGGGCCGCGAGATCGTCCTCCCGGCACTCTCCGAGGTGGAGCGCGTGGACGTGCCGGGAGTGGGCACGCTGGAGGCCTTCAACACCGACGGCCTGCGTACGCTGCTCCACACCTCGTCCATTCCGGAGCTGTCGGAGAAGACGCTCCGCTACCCCGGACACGCCGAACGAATGGCGGCGCTCAGGGATGCCGGCTTCTTCGACACCGAGCCCCTGAGGGTGGGGGGCGCGGAGGTCCGCCCCCGGGACGTCACGGAACGCCTCCTCTTCGAGGCCTGGCACCTCGACCAGGGCGAGGACGAGCTCACCGTCATGCTCATGGAGGCGGAGGGCGTCCGGGACGGCCGCCGGGAGCGGCACGTCTTCCAGCTCCTGGACCGCTACGATCCCGACACCGACACCAGCTCCATGGCCCGCACCACCGGCTACACCTGCACCGGAATGGCGCGTCTGGTCGCCAGCGGAGCGTGGAGCCGGCCCGGCATGGCCCCGCCGGAAATCGTCGGCCGTGACGCCGACTGCTTCAACGCCGTGCGGGCCCACCTCGCCGAACGGGGCATCGTCCTCGAGCACGCGGTGGAAGCGCTGGGCTGATCCACGTCTACGTAGTCGCTTCGCGCTTCTACGCATCCGTACGTACACGGCGGAGGGCCTCGATCCCTCAACCTTGATCCGTACGGGTGAACCGCGGGCCGTCACGGCCCTGTCCCGACCTCCGCGCGAAGGCCGGAGGCGCGGCACCCGCCGAATCAGGAGAGAATCATGTCGCGCACGAGCACGCTCACACTGCTCACCACCCTCGCCGTCGGCCTGGGCGTCGCCCTGCCCGTCGGGGCTCAGGTGCGGGCCCCGGTCCTGGGCGAGGGGGCCCGTGTCACGCTGGATCTCGCGAAACCCTACCTCGAAGGGAGCGACAAGCTCGGCTTCACCACCTCCGTGCTCACGGCCAACGTGACCGTGCCTGTCCAGGGCCGGGTCTGGCTCTTCGGATCGCTCGGCCTGGCCCACGCGACGCTTCCGGACTACCCCTCCAGTCAGACCACCTCCAATCCCCGGATCGGGTTGCTCATGGGAGACGCGGACGGCACGCGGGGCGAGCTCTCGGTGACGCTCCCCCTGTCCCACGAGTTCGGCGAGGACGACTACGCGACGTTTGTGGCGCTGTTCGCCGACCTGGAGCACGTGGAGAACTACACGCCGGACCTCACCACGCTCAACGCACTCGTGCTTCCGGTTCGTACGCTGGACTCCGGTGCCCGCATCGGCGCGCGCATCGGCGCATCGCTGGGCCTCAGCGAAGGCAACACCGACGTCCTCGCCCGCTACGCCGGATTCGGCAGCACGCGAGCCGGCGACGCCGAGCTCGAAGTGGAGCTGTCCGGAATTGCCACGGTATCCAGCGGCGAGGGCAGCCTCAGCGATCGCACGCTGCATCACGTCACGCTCGCCGCCGGGCTGCCGGACACCAGGACCAGGCCGAAGCTCTACCTCCGGCTCCCCCTGGACCACGACGCCAGCGACGTGCTGTCGGCGGTGGTGGGGCTGCGCGTGAGCTTCTGACCCTTGCGTAATTTGAACTCGTGTTCAAGTATTGAATCCAGATTCAAACACACGCGAGGGCTACACGGTGTCCTCATCGTCAGCGGTCACCTCCGAGGTCTCATCCCACGTCCGCTCCAAGCGGGAGCGGCGGCGCGCGGAGATTCTCCACGCCGCACTGGAGGCGGTGCGCGAGAACGGCTACCACGCCACGACACTGGACGACATCGCCGCGCGCCTCGAGATCCAGAAGACCGCCCTCTACCACTACTTTCCCGACAAGGACTCCATCCTCTTCGCCTGCCACCAGGAGTCGCTGGCGGAACTGGACCGACTCATCGAGACGTCGGCGGAGCACACCGCTCCGGAAGAACGCCTGGCATTCCTGATCCGTGAGCACGTCCGGATCATGACGGATACCCTCGAGGGCTCGCCGCTGGCCTTCGAGGTCCCCTCCCTCCCTCCCGAGCGGCGCAAGCAGATCATCGCGGGCCGAGATCGTTACGAGCACCTCCTTCGAACGCTCATCGCGGAAGGCACGCGATCGGGTGTCTTTCGTGAGGTCGACCCCAAGGTCGTGGTGTTCGCCATGCTCGGCTCCATCAACTGGATCGCGCGGTGGTACCGGCCCGGCGGGCGCATGCGCGCTGCCGAGCTGGGGAGCCAGTTCGCGGATTACCTTCTGCGGGGGCTGACACGCTGAATCGCACCGGCTGACACGCCGGCCCCGCACCGCGCAGGCACCACCCGCGCCGCCATCTCGGAGGGAGATGGGATGCGCGCATTGCAGTTGGTTGGACCGGAGGCCCCGCTGGAGCTTCGGGATGTCCCGGAGCCCGTGGCCGAGGACGGAGACGTGGTCGTGCAGGTGGCCGGGTGTGGTGTCTGTCACACCGACATCGGCTTCTGGCAGGACGGGGTGCCCACGCGCCACGCCCTCCCCCTCACCCTGGGCCACGAGATCAGCGGCACCGTCGTGGAGGCGGACCACGGACACGAGGGACTGCTCGGGTGCGAGGTCATCGTCCCGGCAGTGATTCCCTGCGGTCGTTGCGACCTCTGCCGGAGCGGGCGAGGCAACGTGTGCCGGTCGCAGAAGATGCCGGGCAACGACATGGACGGGGGATTCGCGGACCGGGTCCGGGTGCCGGGGTCCAGCCTGTGTCTGGTGGACGACCGCGGCGGCTACGACCTGGCCGAGCTGTCGGTGGTGGCCGATGCCGTCACCACACCCTACCAGGCGGTGGTCCGGAGCGGGCTGCAGGCAGGAGACCTGGCCATCGTCGTGGGCGCCGGCGGGGTCGGCACCTACTGCGTGCAGATCGCCGCGGCGTTCGGGGCGCATGTCATCGCGCTGGACGTGGACTCCCATCGCCTCCTGGCGCTGGAAGGTCACGGCATGCGCATGGGCCTCGATCCCTCGGAGATGGATCCCCGGGAGCTCAAGAAGACCGTGGGCGCCGCGGCCCGCGAGTGGGGTGCGCCGTCCCATTCCTGGAAGATCTTCGAGTGCTCGGGCAACGTCCGTGGACAGGAGACGGCCTTCGGCCTGCTCACCCACGCCGCCGTCCTGATGGTGGTGGGATTCACCCTGGACCGCGGCACCTTCCGTCTCAGCAACCTCATGGCCTTCGATGCCACGGCGCAGGGCTCCTGGGGTTGCCTCCCCGAGCTGTATCCCGCGGCGCTGGAGCTCATCACCAACGGCCGCATCACCCTCCGTCCCTTCGTCGAGATCCATCCGCTGGAGCAGGGAGATCAGGTGCTCCAGCAGGTGGCCGCACACGCGATCCGGCGACGGGCCATCCTCGTGCCCGAGGCATGACCCATCGCTCAGGAGGACTACGAACCATGCTGAAGAGCCACACCCTGGTCCCGGACAGGGACTTCTCGGAGATCCGCTACGAGCTGCGACCGGCCCGTGATCCCTCGGGCAATGCCGTGGACGGCCTGTTCAACGCCTGGATCGTCCTGGACAACGCGGAGCAGTTGAACAGCTACACCACCGACGCCGTGAAGGAGATCATCCTGGCCTTCCGCCAGGCCAGCATGGATCGGCGGGTGGTGGCGTGCGTCTTCACCGCCACCGGGGACCGTGCCTTCTGCACGGGCGGCAATACCAGGGAGTACGCCGAGTACTACGCCGGCAATCCCCAGGAATACAAGCAGTACATGCGGCTCTTCAACGACATGATCGACGCCATCCTGCGCTGCGACAAGCCGGTCGTCAATCGGGTAAACGGCATGCGCATCGGGGGCGGCCAGGAGATCGGCATGGCCTGCGACTTCAGCATCGCGGCCGACACGGCACGCTTCGGCCAGGCGGGTCCGAAGCACGGCTCGGCGCCCGACGGCGGTTCCACCGACTTCCTGCCGCTCTACGTGGGCTTCGCCCGCGCCATGGAAAGCGGGGTGCTGTGCGAGACCTGGAGCGCACACAAGGCCATGCACTACGGCCTGTTGAACCAGATCGTGCCGGCGCTGAAGCTGGACGGCCGCTGGATCCCGAATCCCATGGTGGTGACGGACCGCATGCTGGACGAGATGGGCAACCTCGTCTACGGCGACTTCAAGACCGGCGCCGACCGCGCCACCGCCAAGGAGACCCTCGCCCGGGCCGAGTCCGACCTGAGCCTCCTGGACGAGGCCGTGGAGGCACTGTGCACGAAGCTCCTGCTGCTGATGCCGGACTGCACCTCGAAGACCGTGAACAGCCTGCGCAAGCACAAGCAGTGGCTGTGGGACGTGAACAGCGTCACCAACCGGGAGTGGCTGGCGCTCAACATGATGACCGAGGCTCGGGCCGGCTTCCGGGCGTTCAACGAGGGGCCCAAGGGAGATCGCGAGGTGGACTTCATCAAGCTGCGCCAGCTGCTGGCCCAGGGGCATCCGTGGAACGACGAGCTGCTGCGCGCCATCTCCCCTCAATACCGCGAGCGCGCCGAAGACGGCGTGCCCGCCGGCGTGTGACGGCGCGCCGGAACCGCAAGGAGTCGCGACCGTGGATCTGGGACTCGACGGAAAGGTTGCACTGGTCACCGGCGCTCGCCGGGGCATCGGGGCCGCCGTGGCCCGGACCCTCGCCCGGGAGGGGTGTGACGTTGCCGTGCTGGACCGCGAGACCGGCCCGGAGACCGAGAGCGTGCTCAACCACATCACCGGCCTCGGCCGCCAGGGGCTGGCGCTGGCGGCAGACGTGCGGGACCTGGACGCGGCGGACGAAGCCGTCGCCCGGGTGGTGGAGGAGCTCGGGAGCCTGGACGTGCTGGTGTGCAGCGCCGGCGTCGCCCGGGACCGGACCTCGTGGCGCATGAGTGAGGAGGAGTGGGACGAGGTGATCGACGTGAATCTGAAGGGGACGTTCGCCTACGCCCGTGCGGCCGGTCGCCTCATGCGCACCCGCGGGCGCGGGGGACGCATCGTCACCATCACCTCCATCAACGGACTGAGAGGCAAGTTCGGTCAGGCGAACTACGCCGCCTCCAAGGCAGGCGTGGTGGGCCTGACCAAGACCCTGGCCCGGGAGCTGGGGCCGGCCGGCGTCACGGTGAACGCCGTGGCGCCGGGGCTCGTGCGCACCGAAATGACCCGGGGCCTCGACCCGGCCTTCGTCACGGCAGCCATGCAGGAGACCGTGCTCGGCCGGGTGGCGGACCCCGAAGACGTGGCGGAGGTCGTGGCCTTCCTCGCCTCGGACGGCGCCCGCCACGTCACGGGCCAGATCGTGCGCGTGGACGGGGGACAGTACATCTGATGTGCCCGCCTGTGGAGGCGGGAGGAGAGCCAACCATGTCTGTGCAGGTGTCGATGGACGGCGCCGTGGCGCGCCTGACCCTCCACGACCCTCCCCTGAACATCCTGACCCGTAAGACCCTGGTCCGCATCCGGGACCACGTGGGCCGCCTGGCCCGGGAGTCCGGTGTCCGCGCGCTCATCGTAGGGGCCGACGGCGAGAACTTCTCCGCCGGCGCCTCGGTCCAGGAGCACCTTCCCCCGGACCACGAGACGCTCATCCCCGAGTTCACCGCCACGATCCAGGCCGTGCGCGACTTCCCGCTGCCCGTTGTGGCCGCGGTGCGCGGGCGTTGTCTGGGGGGAGGCTTCGAGCTGATCCTGGCCGCCGACATGGTGGTGGCCGGCGAGGCGGCCGTCTTCGGCGTGCCGGAGATCCGTCTGGGCGTCTTCCCCCCCGCGGCGTGCGCCCTGCTTCCCGGCCGCATCCCCGCGGGGATGGCCGCCGAGCTGCTCTTCACCGGAGGGACCGTGGACGCGGCCAGCGCGGTCCGGGCCGGCCTGGTCCACCAGGTCGTCCCCACGGACCGGGTGGACGCCACCGCCATCGAGCTCGCGCGCCGCGTGGCCCGGAACAGCGGGGCGGCGCTCCGGGCCGCCAAGGCGGCGCTACGCGCGGCTGAAGGTGGCAGCATCGACGCCGCGCTCGGGCAGGCGGAAGCCATCTACCTCACCGACCTCATGAACACGCACGACGCCCTCGAAGGCCTCCACGCCTTCGTGGAAAAGCGCCGGCCCCAATGGAGCGACCGATGACCGTGACCGAGCTGTTCCCCTCGTGGCGAGGCCACTCCCTGGACGGTCTGCTGGCCGCCTGCCGCGAGCTCCTGGAGGACACGGATTTTCCCACGGTGCGTCGCTGGCGAGACGACGGCGGCAAGGTCGTGGGTCACTTCCAGGTCTACTTCCCGGAAGAGATCGTACATGCCGCCGGCCTGCTCCCCTTCAGGGTGCGCGGCGCGCCGGTGGAGCCGCTGCAGTCCGACTCCCGCTTCGGCTCGTACCTCTGTTCCATCATCAAGACCTCGCTGGAGCTGGCCCTGAGCAACCGGGTGCGCCTCGATCTGTTCGTGACGCATCCCATCTGCGACGCGGCCCGCAACCTGGCCGGAGTCTGGGGCCGCAACGCCGACTACCGCTGCGAGATCCTCTATCTGCCACAGCACGCCACGTCGGTCCACGCCCCCGACTATCTGAAGGGCGAGTACGCGCGGCTTCTGGCCGAGGTCGAGGAGCTCGCCGGCCACCGGGTCGGCGACGAGAGCCTGCGAGCGTCCATCGAGGTCTACAACGAGAACCGGGCCCTCCTCCGCGAGCTCTACGTCATCAAGCGCGAGACCCCGTGGCTGATCGCGGCGGACGAGGCCTACGTGCTCACGGCCATCGGGGGGCTCCTGCTCCGGGAGGAGCACAACGAGATCCTGCGGACCGTGCTGCCCATGGTGCGCGAGCGCCAGACGCGCAAGCTGGACCGCATCCGCGTGGTCATGGAGGGCGGGTTCTGCGAGCAGCCGCCGCTGGATCTGATCCGCGCCGTCGCCCGCTCCTGCTACGTGGTGGACGACGACCTGCTCATCGGTCTGCGCTGGATCCTCGACGACGTGCCCACCGACGGGGACCCCCTGCTCGCTCTGGCCCGGGCCTACCTGGACCAGAGCAGCTACAGCCCGGTGCAGCACGACGATCGCAAGCCGAAGGAGGAGATGCTCATGGCGCGGATCCGCGAGGCCCGCGCCGATGCGGCCATCGTCACCGCCGCCAAGATGTGCGAGCCGGGGCTGGAGGAGCAGGTCACGTACACGCGCCGTCTGGACAAGGCGAACGTGCCCTACTTCGTCAGCGAGTTCGAAGAGAACATGACCAGCTTCGACCACCTGGAGATCCAGCTCGAGACGTTCGTCGAGAACCTGATGTTCGATTAGCGACCTGCCTGAGGAGACGACCATGGTGGATCGAGGAGCCACCGCGAGCCCGGTGGGCCGCGGCAACAAGGAAGGTGCCCGCCTCTTCAGCGACTGGTTCGCGGATCTGACGCGGGCCGCCGAAGAAGGGCGGGGAGCCGCCTACGTGTTCGTCATGGGGAGCCTGGCGGAGCTGCTGCGTTGCTTCGACCTCCCCGTGGTCTTCCCGGAGATCAACTCTCTGCAGACCGCCGTGCGGCACGTGGCCCACGAGTATCTGAACGAGGCCGAGGACTACGGCTACTCGCCGGACATCTGCGGCTACGTGAAGGCCGACGTGGCAACGCAGCTCCGGGGAGGCACGCTCCCCATGGGCCGCGTTCCGAAGCCCGCGCTCGCCGTCTACACCAACGCGTGCAACACCTACATCAAGTGGGCCGAGATCTGGGAGCGCATGTACGAGGTGCCCACCATCACCATCGACGTGCCGGGCACCCGCGCGGCCGGCGACGCCATGGGCGCCGCCGATCCCGCCTGGGACAACGACCTGCGCTACGTGCTGGGACAGCTCCGCGAGCTGATCCCGGTGCTGGAGGAGCGCAGCGGCGTGGCCTTCGACATCGACCGCCTGCGCGAGACGCTGGGGCACGCCAACACCATGAGCCGCGGGTGGAAGCGCGTGCTGGAGCTGAACCAGTCACGCCCGGCCCTCTTCAACGCCCTCACCGACGGCACCATCTATCTGGGAGTCTCCAACTGTCTCAGGGGGACGCCCGAGGGCGCGGCCTACTTCGACGACCTCGTCGAGGAGATGGAGTACAAGCGAGCCCACGGCATCGGCACGCTCACCGAAGAGGAGCACCGGCTGACGTTCGTCGGGGTGCCCTGCTATCCGATCTTCCGGCGCTTCGGCGAGCTCTTCAGCGAGTGGGGCGGCACCTTCGTCACCTCCACCTACCTGCAGTTCGCGTCCGGAGGCGCCAACGACGGCTTCCAGTACGACCTGGAGCGACCGCTGGAGTCCCTGGCGGAAGGACTGCTGCGCGGGGTGCGCTCGGCCATGGACAGCATGTTCTTCCAGACCGACGCCCTGCTGAAGATGGTGGACGACTTCGACGTGGACGGCATCGTCTATCATCCCATCAAGAGCTGCCGCACGGTGTCCACGGGCCTGGCGGACAACCGCCGGGCCGTCATGGAGCGCCGCGACGTCCCGAGCCTCTTCATCGAGTCGGACATGATGGATCGGCGCGTGGTGTCCGAAGCCCAGCTCAAGAACCGCATCGACGCCTTCTTCGAGGGCCTGGCCGCACGCAAGCAGCAAGCGGCCGCGTCGGGCGGCCCTCTCGCATAAGGAGACCCTCATGGCATACGCAGCGGGCGTGGACGTGGGATCCACGCAGACCAAGGCGGTGATCGTCGACGAGGCCGGGACCATCGTGGCCCGGGCGCTGGTCGAGACCGGCGCCAACGTGATCCGGGCGGCGGAGAACGCCTTCAGCACGGCGCTGGAGTCCGGCAACCTCACCGAAGAGGAGGTGGAGTTCGTGGTGGGTACCGGCTACGGCCGCTACAAGGTGACCTTCGGCAACACGCAGGTCACCGAGATCAGCTGCCACGGCCGGGGCGCGGTGCACATGTTCCCCGGTACCCGGACGGTGGTGGACATGGGGGGGCAGGACACCAAGGCCATCAGCGTCTCGGAGCGGGGCGAGATCCTGGACTTCTGCATGAACGACAAGTGCGCCGCGGGCACCGGCCGCTTCCTGGGGGCGGCGTCCAGCGCGTTGAGCATCCCCCTGGACGACCTGGGACCCACGGCGCTCCGTGGCGAGAAGCCGGTGAAGATCAGCACCACCTGCACGGTGTTCGCCGAGTCCGAGGTCCTGTCCTGGCTGGGCAAGGGCAAGAAGATCGAGGACATCCTCCTGGGCGTGCACAAGTCCATCGCCGCCCGCTCGGCCGGGCTGCTCCGCCGCGTGGGTGTCCAGGAGGCCGTCACCTTCACCGGCGGGGTCGCCCGCAACACGGCCATGGTGGCGTCGCTGGAGGAGCGCCTGGGCCTGACGCTCAACGTCAGCGAGGACTCCCACTACATGGGTGCGCTGGGCGCGGCGCTGTTCGCGCTGGATCACGTGCTGGGGGCCCGGTCTCCCGCGCGGACAACCACGGAGGCGGAATGAGCACGTACACGGCGGGCATCGACGTGGGCTCGACCTACACCAAGGCGGTCCTGGCGGACGAAAACAGCGCCATCGTGGGCATGGCGATCCGGCCCACCGGCTTCCGCCTGGCCGAGGTGGCCTCGGAGACGCTGGGTTCCGCGCTGGCCGAAGCGGGCCTCGTGCGTTCGGACATCGCCTACACCGTCACCACCGGCTTCGGACGGCACCAGACGGACATCGCCGACGTGGAGGTCACGGACCTCACCGCCGCGGCCCGGGGAGCCGCGGCGCTCTTCCCGAACACCCGGACCATCCTGGACGTGGGTGGCCAGACCATGAAAGCCACTCGCCTGGGCGAGGGCGCCAAGGTCCGCTCGTTCCGGCTCAACGACAAGTGCGCCGCCGGCACCGGCGCCTTCCTGGAGAAGACCGCCCGCTACATGGGCTTCAGCACCGAAGAGATCGGGCCGTTGGTGGCGACCTCGAAAGACGTGGTGCCCATCTCCGGCGTGTGCGCGGTCTTCGCCGAGTCCGAGGTCATCAACCACCTCTCCCAGGGCGCCGCGCCGGCCGACATCATGCACGGCGCCATCGTCTCGCTGGTCGGGCGCTCGATGCAGCTCATGAAGCGCGTGCGCATGGAGCCCGAATTCACGCTCATCGGCGGCATCCTTCGCTTCCGCACCATGGCGGACGTGATCCGCCGGGAGCTGGATGCCGAGGTCAACGTGCCGGACGGCGATCTGGTGCAGTTCACCGCGGCACTGGGTGCGGCGCTGCTCGGACAGCGTCGACTGGCGCGCCTGGGCGGCCGGGACGCCCTGGGCGCCGTCGAAGCGTAGCCCCCGACACGACACGCCCATGGACGACGACGCACGAGACCGGCTGGCCCATCTCGCCGAGCTGGAGGCCTGGAAGGCCCGCATGGCGGGTAGCATCCAGTCCGATCCCGCACGTCTGGCCGCAGGCTGGGAGCGCCGCTTCGTGACCGAGGGCACCCGGGCGGACGAAGCCGCGGCGCTCTACCGCGAGCTGGGCTTCGAGGTAGCGGTCGACGAGGTGCGCCCCGGCGACCTGGCGGACGAATGCGAGAGCTGCCAACTCGTCGCCATGCTCAAATTCCGGGTGCTGTACACGCGGCGGTAGAACGGTGTCGAAGGGCGGCGGCTACCCCTCGCCACTCCGCTGGCCGAACTGCCGGTCCAGCATGAGAAGCGCGGCGTCGTTGTCGCCGGCGCGGGTGAGAAGGTCCACGGCGCGCTGCGCGCTCTCCTCTTCCTCCACCTGCTCGGTCACGAACCAGTCCAGCGCCCGCATGGTGGCGAGATCGCTGTGCTGCTGGGCCAGAGCGTACAGGCGATGGATGGACGCGGTAACCGCCTGCTCGTGCTCCAGCGCCTTCTCGAAGGCATCCCGCGGACGGCCGAAATCCGACGGCGGCTTGCCCACGGCCTGCAGCAGGACCCGCCCCCCACGTTGATTCACGTAGTCGAAGAGGCGCATGGCGTGGGCCAACTCTTCGCTGGCCTGGAGCCGCATCCACTGGGCGAATCCTTCGTAATTGTCGGCCTCGAACTGGGCCGCCATGCTCAGGTAGACGTAGCCGGACGACAACTCCATCCGGATCTGGTCGTTCAGGGCGTCGAGCACCGCTTCGTTCATGATCGCTCCCGGGTTGTCGATGGCCCGAAATGAGGGAGGGGGGCCGAGTCGATGACCCGTACCCCCCTGCCCTGTCCCGGTGCCGACGCTCACGCGTGCGCGCCCGCCGGTCCCACCCTCGGCCGCGTCGGTTACGGCTCCAGCCGCAGTTCCTCGAACTCCGGCCACGAAACGCGGTGCGCCGAGCCGTCGGACCACACGAAGATGCCGCGGTTCCCGCTGGTGACGTCGTTGGAGCCCGTCAGGTCGAAGGACCGGCCGTCACGAAGCTCCACGGTAACCCCGGCGCCGCGGCGAATGATGCGAGCGATGTTGCCGAACTCCACCGCGAAGTCGGCGCCGCCGGCATCGCCGTCCAGGAGCTCCCAGGTGAAGCTCTCGTCGGCGTCCCAGACCACCGGCCCCTGGTATTCGCGGCCGTCCACGGTGGTCACGGTTCCCCGGATGGGCCCTTCGTCACCGAAGCGGCCGTAGGGGATCTCCTCGGGAGGCTCCGAGAAGCTCACGGAGGCGAACTCCCGCCAGTCCACCAGCACCTGGCCCAGGGCGGGGTCCGAGACCGCGATCCCGTTGTTGCTGTCGTCCACGTCGTTGGTGCCCCGGAGGATCATCTCCCGCCCGTTGCGGAGCAGGACCCGGGCGGCACTGGACGAATAACGCT
Organism: uncultured Gemmatimonadales bacterium; assembly: GCA_963809895.1. Taxonomy (GTDB): domain Bacteria; phylum Gemmatimonadota; class Gemmatimonadetes; order Longimicrobiales; family Gaopeijiaceae; genus Gaopeijia. The sequence goes on from CAWELD010000003.1 coordinate 2,761,171, forward strand.
CGATGGACTGGATATCGCCGAAGGTGACGTCACGGTCCACGCCGTTCTCCTCACCGTCGAGGATGTCGGAATTGTAGATCTCGTCCACGTCCCAGGTCACGTATCCGGTGAACTCCATGCCGGACCGGGTGGTGAGCGTGCCCCAGAGCCTGGCGTTGGGAGGCCTGGTGCCGGATGGCGGCGCCTTGAACTCCACCGATGCCAGGCTGTGCCAACGCACCTCGCCAGAACGTCCGTCCTCGCCGTCCACGCGGATCCCGCGTACCGCCGAGCCCAGGTCCGTGGACTGGCCCCGCAGCTCCACCTCCTCACCGTTGCGCAGCGTGATGCGCGCCCGCTCCGAGCCCAGGGGCTCGATGCGCAGGACGTGCCCGAAGCGGATGCCCGAGCTCGACCCCGACCCGGAGCCTTCCACCTTGGTGGCATCCAGGATGTCGGCCCAGCTCCCTTCGTTCTTGTCCCAACGAATGAAGCCCGTGAGCCGGTCACCGTCGACGGTGACCACCTCGCCGTAGAGGCGATTGATTCCCGATCCGGGCACGACCTTCACCGACGGCGTCACCTTCACCCTCACCGGCGCCACCCGGATCATGGGCGCCACCCTCACCTCCCGCACCACGCGCGGCGGCTTCGATCTCAGATAGGCGAACCCCGCGCCCGCCGTCAGTAGCACCGCCACCATCGCCGAGCCTGAGATGATGGCCAGGCTTCTGGCGTCTTCCCGCACCTGTCGGTTCCACATGATCCCCCCTCCCGGTCGCCCCGGTCCACGACACGACATGCCCTCGCCCCATGGGGGCCGAGGGTCGACACCGTCCTTTATGGGTTCGATGCCACACCCAGCGCAAGCGTTGCGACGGCGTCGTGAGCGAGACGTCGCCGCGGACGCCGCCACGGTGCTTCAGGCACCCGCCCTTTCCATTAGATTCCGCGCTCCGCGGCTCGACATTACACCTGGACCGTTCTCCATGGCCGAACAGAAGTTCATCTACCACATGCATCGCCTGTCGAAGATCGTCCCGCCCCGGCGGGAGATCCTCAAGGGCATCAACCTGTCCTTCTTTCCCGGCGCCAAGATCGGCGTCGTGGGCCCCAACGGGGCGGGCAAGAGCTCGCTGCTGCGCATCATGGCCGGTGTCGACACGGACTTCCAGGGTGAGGCGTGGGCCATGAAGGGCACCCGCATCGGCTACCTGCCGCAGGAGCCGGAGCTGGATGCGAGCCTGGACGTGAAGGGCAACGTGGAGCTGGCGGTGAAGGACGTGCGCGACCTCCTGCGCCGCTTCGAAGAGGTGAATCTGGCCTTCGGCGACGTCGCCGACGACGAGGACATGAACGCGCTCCTCGACGAGCAGGCGAAGCTCCAGGACCGCATCGACGCAGCCGGCGCCTGGGACCTGGACCGGAAGCTCGACATCGCCATGGACGCGCTCCGCCTGCCACCCGGCGACACCGACGTCACCACGCTGTCGGGCGGTGAACGGCGGCGCGTGGCCCTGTGCCGCGTGCTCCTGGAGGAGCCGGACATGCTCCTCCTGGACGAGCCCACCAATCATCTGGACGCCGAATCGGTGCAGTGGCTGGAGCGCCACCTGTCCGACTTCGAGGGGACCATCGTGGCCATCACCCACGACCGCTACTTCCTGGACAACGTGGCCCAGTGGATCCTGGAGCTCGACCGGGGCCAGGGGATTCCGTGGCAGGGCAACTACAGCTCCTGGCTCGAGCAGAAGCGCGAACGGCTCCGGCAGGAGGAGAAGCAGGAGTCCGCGCGCCAGAAGACGCTGGAGCGGGAGCTGGAGTGGGCGCGCATGGCGCCGCGGGCGCGGCAGTCCAAGGGCAGGGCGCGCCTGAACGCCTACGAAGAGCTCCTGGCCGCCGACGAGCGCGAGCAGGTGCGCACGGCGGAGATCCTCATCCCCAAGGGACCGCGCCTGGGCAACGTGGTCATCCGTGCCGACGAGGTGCGCAAGGGCTTCGGGGATCGACTCCTGGTCGAAGACCTCTCCTTCGACGTCCCCGCGGGCGCCATCGTGGGGATCATCGGCGCCAACGGAGCCGGCAAGACCACGCTCTTCCGTCTCATCACCGGTCAGGAGCAGCCCGACGGCGGCACGCTGGAGGTCGGCGACACGGTGCAGCTCGCGTACGTGGATCAGAGCCGCGCCGCTCTGGACGGGGACAAGAGCGTCTTCGAAGAGGTCACGGGCGGCGCCGACGTTCTCACCTTCGGACGCGCCGAGATCAACGCCCGCGCCTATCTTTCCTGGTTCAACTTCCGCGGTGCGGATCAGCAGAAGAAGGTGGGCGTGCTGTCGGGCGGTGAGCGCAACCGCCTGCACCTGGCCAAGCTTCTCAAGGAAGGCGGCAACGTCCTGCTCCTGGACGAGCCCACCAACGATCTGGACGTGGACACCCTGCGGGCGCTGGAGGACGCGCTGCTGCGCTTCGCCGGATGCGTGCTGGTGGTGAGCCACGACCGCTGGTTCCTGGACCGGATCGCCACCCACATCCTCGCCTTCGAGGGAGACAGCCGGGTCGCCTGGTTCCCGGGCAACTTCCAGGAGTACGAGGACGACAAGAAGCGCCGGCTGGGCGAAGGCGCGGACCAGCCGCACCGGATCCAATACAAGCGACTCGTGAGGGGTTGAGGTCATGCGGCGAACGACGTGGGTGTGGATGGGAGTGGTGACAGCGCTGTGGGCGAGGCCGCTGGTGGCTCAGACACCGGACCGCTCGTCGGAGACCCGCCCGGTGGCCCAGGCGGTGCCGACCTCGGCGCCGGTGCACCTGGACGGACTCCTGGACGAGGCCGCCTGGGACGATGCGCCGGTGGTGGACCACTTCACGCAGGTGGATCCCTACGAGGGCCAGCCGGTCTCCGAGCGCACCGAGGTCCGCATCCTCTACGACACGGAGGCACTCTACATCGGCGTGCGTGCATGGGATTCGGGTGAGGTCCGCTCACGGCTGGGCCGGCGGGACATGGCCCTGCTGGATTCGGACTGGTTCGGCGTCGTCATCGACTCCTATCACGACCACCGCACAGCCTTCTCCTTCGACGTCAATCCCGCCGGCGTGCGGCGGGACGCGGTCAAGTCCGTCACCGGCTCCGGCGGCGAAGCGGACGACCTCTCCTGGGATCCGGTCTGGGACGTGGCCACCTCCCGGGACGACCGGGGCTGGAGCGCCGAGTACCGGATCCCCTTCAGCCAGCTCCGCTTCAGCGACGGGGCGGCCCAACTCTGGGGCATCCAGCTCGAACGCGTCATCGGCCGCAAGCGGGAGTACGCGGTGAGCTCCTTCACCCCCAAGAGTGAGCCCGGCGGCATTCCCACCTACGGCCATCTGGAGGGCATCCGCGACATCGAGCCGGGCCAGCGTCTGGAGCTCCTGCCGTACGTGCTCACGCGGGGCGAGTTCGTCGATCCGGGACTGAACCCGTTCCGCACGAATCGGGAGGGATCGGTGGCCGGAGGCCTCGACCTGCGCTTCCGGGTGACCTCGGACCTGACGCTCAACGCCTCCATCAATCCCGACTTCGGGCAGGTGGAGGTCGACCCCGCGGTGGTGAACCTCACCGTCTACGAGACGCGCTTCGACGAGAAGCGTCCCTTCTTCATCGAGGGGAGCGAGATCTTCGACTTCGGGCGCAACACCAGCGGGGGGCAGCTCTTCTACTCACGGCGGATCGGGCGCGCGCCGCAGCTCCAGCCTCCCACGCCCTTCGCCGACGTGCCCGACGTCACCAACATCCTGGGCGCCGCCAAGTTCTCCGGAAAGACGGCGTCGGGGTGGTCGCTGGGCGTCATCGAGGCCGTGACGGCCCGGGAGGAAGCGCGTTACCGCACGTCGGACGGCGAGGTGGACCGGGCGGTGGTGGAGCCGCTGGCCAACTACCTGGTGGCCCGCGTCCGCCGCGACATGCGCCAGGGCCGCTCGTCCATCGGCGCCATGGTCACGGCCGCCAGCCGCGAGCTGGACACGCCCGCGGTGGAGAGCGCCCTTCGCTCCGGCGCCTACGCCGGCGGAGTCGACTTCCGACACGAATCGGCGGACCGGGGATGGGTGGTACGCGGCTCGGCGGCGTTGAGCCACATCCGGGGCCAGCCCGACGCGCTGGTGCGGGTGCAGCGCGCCGGCAACCACTTCTTCCAGCGACCCGACGCGGAGCACCTGGCCGTGGACTCCAGCGCCACATCGCTGACGGGCTACTCGGTGGGGGCGGCGGTCGAGCGGCAGGGTGGCGAGCACGTGCGCGGCGAGCTCGCCGTGGCCGCCACCTCTCCCGAGTTCGAGGTGAACGACCTGGGCTTCCAGACGCGCACCGACCGCCGCGACGTCCAGGGCTCCCTCACCTGGCTGCAGAACCAGCCCGGCGACTTCTTCCGGAACTACGCGCTCACCCTGCGTGGCCGCTACGAGCACAACTACGACTGGCAACGGATCATGGCCGTGTGGTCAGTGAGCGGGAACTTCCGCCACCTGGACTTCTGGGGTGGACACTTCCTCCTGCAGCGTCAACTCCGCTCGCTGGACGATCGCTCCACCCGGGGCGGCCCCCTCATGGAGCGGCCCGCGAACTGGACCGGCTACCTGGCCCTGGGGTCCGACGGTCGCAAGCCGGTCACGGTGGGGGGGAGCCTCTACCTGCAGAGGGACGACTACGACGGGTGGACGACCACGCTGGGGCTGAACCTGGGGGTGAAGGCCTCGGACCGCTGGAACCTCAGCGTGGGTCCCAGCCTGTCCCGGTCGCACACAGACGCCCAGTACGTGGGCACGGTGCAGGACGCTGCCGCCACCGACACCTACGGCGCACACTACCTGTTCGCGCCGCTCCGCCAGACGACGCTCTCGCTGGAGACCCGCCTCAACGTCACCTTCACGCCCGAGTTGTCGCTGGAAATGTACGCGCAGCCCTTCCTGTCTTCGGGCGACTACGGTGAGGTGGCCGAGCTGGCCGCACCCCGCAGGTACGACTTCGTCCCCTACCAGGGCACCGCCCCGGACCGGGACTTCAACTATCGGTCGCTGCGCGGGAACGCGGTGTTGCGCTGGGAATGGCGTTCCGGCTCGACCCTCTACCTCGCCTGGCAACAGACCCGGTCCGACTACCGCACCGGCGAGCCGGGCCTGGGCGAATTCGACTTCGCCCGCGATCGACAGGCGCTCTTCGACACGCGGCCCGACGACGTCTTCCTGCTCAAGGTGAACTACTGGTTCACGCCGTAGCAGGTCGCTGAAGAAGGGGAGTACCCCGCGCGCATGGCGCTTTCGCGCGTTCAGGCAAGGAACGACGACGAGTCGTAGCACGCGCTACGGCGGTGCCGCAAGGAGGAGAGACGATGGATCGGTCAACAAGCGCGCAGCGCTTGTCGCGGAACCGCCATGCGCCCATCCGTATGTGGCCTATGAACTTGGACGGCAGTGGGTTGGGGCGGCACGGCCCCTCCTCCGTCGTTGAAGCTCCTCGACGTAGCTATGGCTATGCCTTCGTCGCTTCGCCTAGGTTGAGGGGCCGTGGCGCTCCGGTAACAATGCGGAGCATTGTCGCGGGGTGCTCCCCTTCTTCAGCGACCTGCTAGCAGCCCACCGGGCGGTCGTCGTCCAATGAAACGGGGGCCGCCGGCGCTCGGCCGGCGACCCCCGAAGGCGAGCCTGCTGGACGTCAGCCTTTCAGGCTCAGCTGGTCCTGGTCGATGTACCATTCCACCCGCTCGCCCCGGTGGAGGGTGAAGAGGCGGGAATCGATCTCGTCGCTGCCCTCCAGGGTGTCGGGAATCCTGGCCACCAGCCTGTACTGATGGACGCCCTCGGGAAGCTGGAAGGCGAAATCGTGTACCCCGTCGGGGCGCACGCGGCCCAGGGGAACGAAGTCACCGTCCACCGTCTCCAGCGACACGGCCGCGAAGGCGTCCTGATAGTCGTTTTCGACCCTGAACAGGGCCTGGTCCGGCTGCAGGCGGGCGCCGCCGGTGCTGGCGCAACCGGCCAGCATCAGTGCGAGGAACGGGAGTCCAATCATCGGGAAGGTCTTCATCGTACGCATGGTTCTATCCCCCTCGGGGGGTTGTACGGATAACGCACTGACTTCCCCTGTCCTACTGTTCCAATCCGTCCAACGGTCCACGGGCCGGACCTCACTCGGCCCGCATGGTGATCATGGGATCGATGCGCGTGCTGCGTCGGGCCGGAATCCAGGTGGCCAGGATCGCGGTGCCCAGCAGCACCGCCACCACCACGACAAAGGTGGTGGGGTCGGTGGAGCTAACGCCGAAGAGGAGGCCCTGCATGAGCCGCACGAGAACCAGACCTCCGGCCACCCCCACCACCAGCCCCACCGCCACGGTGCGGAGCGCACCGGCCATGACCAGGCGCTGCACGGTCGCCGGCGCGGCCCCCAGCGACAGGCGAATACCCATCTCCCGGGTCCGGCGCGCCACGGCGTACGAGACGACGCCGTAGATGCCGACACCGGCCAGGATCAACGCCACGCCCGCGAAGATGCCGAGCACCATCAGGATGAAGCGACGCTGCGCCAGCGAGTCGCTCACCTGCGCGCTCAGGTACCGCACCTCGATGGCCAGGTTGGGATCGGCGCTACGAAGTGCCTGGCGGAGGAGCGGAGCCACGGCCGCCGGATCGCCGGTGGCCGATTCCGCCACCACCGACGCCTGGTACTGCAGGCGGAAAGGCCGCTGGCCGTAGGCGAAGTAGACCGTGGGCTCGGGTCCTCGGGTCAGGTCACGATAGCGCACGTCGCCCACCACACCCACGACGGTGGCGAAGCGCGGCGGATCGGCGTCCCAGAAGTTGTCCATCCCACCACCGGTGACCGTGTGGCCGATGGGATCCTCGCCGGGCCAGAACTCGTCGGCGAAGGCCTGGTTGACGATGGCGACGTCCGGAGCGCCCTCCCGGTCCCGGTCATCGAACATGCGGCCGCGGACCAACGGAATGTCCAGCGCCTCGAAGGTGCCCGGGCTGGTGGTGACGTAGATGCCGTCGGCGAACTTCTCGGGATCCCCGTCCAACTCCAGCCGTCCCGACGCCGCGTATCCCTGCACGGGGAGCGAGCTGCTCACCCCCACCGCCGAGACACCGGGCAGCGCCGAAGCGCGCGCCAGGAAGTCGTCGAAGAAGCCCCGGATGTCCTCGAGGTCGGGATAGCGGGTGGCGCTGAGATTGGCCGCCGTCACCACCACGTCGCTCTCGTCGAACCCCCGCTCCTGCGAGGTGAGCTGGACGAAGCTCCGGATGAGCAGGCCCGAGCCCACGAGCAGGATCAGCGCCAGGGCCACCTCGGTTCCCACCAGGACGCTCCACACGCGGCCCTTGCCCCCAGCGCTTCCCCGGCCCTCGGTGCGCAGCACCTCCGCCTGATCGCCGTCGGTGAGACGCAGCGCGGGAAACAGCCCGAACAGGAGAGCCGTGGCCACGGCGATCAGCCCCGTGAAGCCCAGCACCACACCGTCCACGCCGACCTGATCGAGACGGGGCAGCGATCCCACGCCCAGCCGACGGATCACGCCGAGTCCGAGCCAGGCGACCCCCAGTCCAGCCAGGGCCCCGAGCACGGCCAGGACCACGCTCTCGGTGAGGAGCTGACGGACCAGCCGACCTCGCGGAGCGCCCAGCGACGAGCGCACGGCGAGCTCCCGCGAACGAATCGTGCCACGGGCCAGGAGCGTGCTGGCCAGGTTCGTGCACGCCACCAGGAGCACGAAGGCGGCGGCCCCCAGCAGGATCAGCAGGGGCGTGCGCGCATCGCCCACCACCCGGTCCTGAAGGCTCGCCATGTTCACGCCCGTGGCCAGGTAGTCGGGATCGTCGTCGGGCGAGGTGGCGACGATGCGCAAGGTGAGGGCGTCCAGCTCCTCATCGGCCTGCTCCAGCGTGACCCCGTCCCGCAGCCGCCCCACCACCCACCAGTTGTGCGCGGTGCGGCTCTCGCCGTGCGGGAAGAGCTCCAGCGGCGCCCACACCTCGTTGCCGGCCGGATAGGCGCCGTCGTCGGGAATCACCCCGACGACCTCGGCCCGCACACCCCCGGCCTCGATGACCGTGCCTACCGCGTCCAGCCCGCCCAGGACGTCCTCGGCGAAGCTGCGAGCCACCACCACGGCAGGCTGAGCTCCCTGTACGTGGTCGTTCTCGTTGGTGAGCCGGCCCGCGAGCGGGCGCACCGGAAAGACGGTCCAGAAGTCGCGGGTCACGTTGGTGAATCCTGCGCGGACCGGTTCGGCTCCACCCACCACCGTGGTCGTGCCCGTGCCCACGGCCGCCAACCCCACGAAGCTCGTGCTCTGTTCGTGCCAGTCGCGATAGTTGGGCCACGCCACGGCCATGGTGCCGCCACGGTTGTTGCGTTCGGCCACCCACACGATCCGTCCGGGATCGCTGTACGAAAGCGGGCGCAGGAGCACGCCGTTCACCACGCTGAAGATCGCCGTGTTCGCGCCGACACCCAGCGCCAGCGTGACCAGGGCCACCAGGGTGAACCCTGGGCTCCGCACCAGATTCCGCAGCGCGTATCTCAGATCCTGCATCATCCCCTCCACTCGATGGGCCCGCCGGAGCCCCCGGTCCCGTGACCGGGTGATGGTCTCGCACTCCTTCCGGACCACGTTCACGTCACCAAAGCGTCGGCGGGCCTCTTCCAGGGCCGCCGCCGGTTCCCATCCCTCCGCCACGAGATCGTCCACCAGCAGCTCCAGGTGGGCCTGGACCTCGCGCTCCACGTCCTCTTCCAGCGGTAGCTCGCCCACGTTGGGACGCCCTCCGTGCAGCGAGCGACGGCCGGGTCGGCCCCCGTTCATCCCAGGGGACCCTCGGCGAACAGGACCCGCGACATGGCGTCCACATAGCGCGACCAGCTCTTCACCTCCGCCTCCAGCGTCCCCTCACCGGCAGCCGTGAGCTCGTAGAACTTGGCGTCGCGGCCGGTCTCGGTGACGCCCCAGTCCGCGGCCACGAGCCCCCGCTTCTCCAAGCGCCGCAGCGCCGGATAGAGCGCCCCCTCCTCCACCTGGAGCGCCTCGTCCGTGGCCGCCCGGATGGCCTTGGACACGCCGTACCCGTGCAGAGGCCCCCAGCTCAGGGTCTTGAGGATGAGCACGTCCAACGTCCCCCTCAGAAGCTCCAGCGATCCGCTCATGTCTCGCCCAGGTTGAAAGATCCTATGCATAAGACTCCCAGGGGTCTTACGGAGGTTGGAACGAGGCGGTTTCAAACTTCCGAGCCGGGCGCGTCATCCAAGTGCACGACGGACCCCCTGCGACGACGGGACCCGAACGAGGACGACGCGATGACGAGGACGACGTTGGAGAGGATGGTGACGGGCCTGCTGGGCATGGCTCTGCTCGCGGGCGCACCCCACGGCACCGTGGGCGCGCAGGCCTCGCCACCCAGGCTGGACGGCTCGTGGACGGCGCGTTGGAAGCCGGACACCGAGCGTCCCTGGATCCAGCTGCGGGAGAGCGACACCCACCGGAGCACCATGAGCCTGCCGCAGCGGGATGTGGACCAGTTGGTCGCCAGCGCCGATCCCGACGGCAACGTGCACCTGGATCTGAGTCGGGACGCCGGGCGGCTGGCGTTGGACGGCACACTCTGGAACGGACGTGGCGAGGGGAGCTACACCTTCCAGGCCAACGCGGCGTATGCCCAGGCCATGGCCGATGCGGGCGTGCCGGTGCCGGACGCCGACGCTTATCTGGCCGCGGCCCTCCACGACGTGAGGCCGGGGTCGGTGGCGCAGCTTCGGGCTGAAGGCTTCAGCGGCCTCGACTTCGACGACGTGCTGGCGGCATCGATCTTCCAGGTGGACAGCACCTGGGTGGACGAGTTGCGGGCGCTGGGGCTCGACGGTGACCTGGACCAGTTCATCGCCTTCCGCATCCACGGCGTCACCCCGGACTTCGTGCGCGACGCGCGCTCCTGGGGGTTGGGTGAGTTGGGCGCCGACGAGCTGATATCGTTCCGGATTCACGGCGTCACGCGGGACTTCGTTCAGGAGGCCCGTGCCCTGGGCGGCCAGAGCCTGGACGCCGACGACGTCGTCTCGTTCCGGATCCACGGCGTCACCGGCGAGTTCGCACGCGCGGTGGCCGGATGGGGATTCGGCACGCCCGACGCCGACGAGCTGATCGCGCTCAAGATCCACCGGGTGACCCCGGAGTTCATCGACAGCATGCGCGAGGCCGGCGTACCCCCGGAGGACCTGGAGCAGGCCGTGGCCTTCCGGATCCACGGCGTCACGCCGGAGCTGGTGGACGAGCTACACGAGGCCGGGTTCGAAGGGCTCACCGGCGACGACCTGATCAAGGTGCGCATCCACGGGCTGGACCGCCTGCTCAAGAAGCGCAGCGGAGGCGGCTGAGCCCGCCCGGGGGCGGGAGCCGCCGGCGGGGCTATTCGCTGCGCAGCACCGTCACCGGGTCCACCCGCGCCGCGCGCCAGGCAGGCACCGCCGCCGCCACGACCGCGACGACCAGGAGCACCAGCGATCCCACGACGAAGGTCGCGGGATCCGAAACTCCGACGCCGTACAGAAGCGATCGGAGGGCCGGCGCGCCCACGCCCGCGAGGACGGCGCCCGACAGCACCCCGATGATGGCCAGGGTGAGCGAGTGTCCCACCACCAGACGCCCGATGCGACCCGCCTCGGCACCCAGAGCCAAGCGCACGCCCATCTCCCGCAGACGCGCGGTCACCGAGTAGGAAATGACGCCGTAGAGCCCCACCACCGCCAGGAAGAGGGTCACGCCGGCGAAGAGCGTCAGCAACAGGGCGAGGAAGCGGTCGGGATCGAGGGCCGTCGACACCCGCTCCGCCATGGATTGGACCTGCTGGGCGGCGAGGGACGGGTCCATGTCGGCCAGGACCCGCCGGACCTCCGGCACCACGGCCAGCGGGTCCCGGCCGTCGGCCACCTTCAGCGTGAAGAAGGTGGAGCGGGTCGGCACCTGCTGGAACGGGAGGTAGACCGCGTCGCGGCGGTCCTCGCGCAAGCCGAAGTGGCGGATATCGCCGACCACGCCGACGATCTCCCACCAGTCGGGCTCGGCCGGATCGCCGAAGTTGAGGCGCTGGCCGATGGGGTTCTCGTCCGGGAAGTGCTGCTGCGCAAGCGTCTCGTTGACCACCAGGACCCGGGGCGTCGCTGACACGTCGGAGCGCTCGACGAAGCGCCCGCTCACGAGGCGAAGCGACATGGCGTCCAGATAGCCGGGCGTCACCTGACGCACCCAGGCGGCGTCTTCGCGGCCCGGCTGGGGCAGCGGACGGCCCTCGATGTTGAAGGAGGCGTCGCCATCGAAACCGGCCAGCGGCAGCGCGGCCACCGTGCCGACCGACTGCACGCCGGGAAGGGCCTGCAGGCGCGGTTCCGCCTCGGCCATGAAGTTCCGCAGCGCATCGCCGTCCTCGTAGCGCGACACCGGCAGGTTCAGGAAGAAGGTCAGCACGCCCCGGGGCTGGTAGCCCAGATCCACGGTGCGCAGGTTCTGGAAGCTGCGCACCAGCAGCCCCGCGCCCACCAGCACGACCAGAGCCACCGCCACCTGGGCCGCCACCAGGGCATTGCGGACCCGCATCCCCTTGCGTCCCCCGTGCCGGTCACGGCCTCCCTCACGGAGCGTGGACTGCAGATCGGACCGGGCCGCCCGGAGAGCCGGCGCGAGCCCGAACGCGATGCCGGCCAGGACCGTCAGCAGCGCCGAGAACAGAAGAACCGGAGCGTCCACGGTCACGCTTTCGATCCGGGGCGTGCCCTGGGGCGCCAGTGCCACCAGTCCACGGGTCCCCAAGACGCCCAGGGCGATGCCCAGGGCCCCTCCGGCCCCGGCGAGGATGAGACTCTCCACCAGGAGCTGGCCGACGATGCGCCGGCGGCCCGCGCCCACGGCGGCCCGGATGGAGAGCTCACCCGTGCGGGACGACGCCCGGGACAGCAAGAGGTTGGCGACGTTCACGCACGCCACCAGCAGGAGGAGGCCCACGGCCCCCATGACGACCCACAGTCCCTTGCTGGCGCTCTGCACGAGATCGTCCTGAAGCGAGCGCAGGGTGAAGCCCATGTCGGTGTTGGACTCGGGGTATTGCTCCTCGAGCCGTCGGCCGAGATCCGAAGCCTGGGCACGGGCCAGATCCAGCCCGGCATCGGGCGCGAGGCGTAGAATGCCGTGGAAGCTGAAGCCGCCACGGCGTCCGGCCTGTTGCGCCGGATCCACCTGAAAGAGCGTCCACACCTGTGCATCGGGCACGAAGGGCGGCACGAAGTCCGGCGGCATGACCCCGATGACCTCGTAGGGCACGTCGTTCAGCAGGATGCTGGAGCCCACGGCCCCGGGATCCGCGCCCAGGGCGTCGCGCCAGAAGCCGTCGCTCACCATGGCCACGTTCGGCCCGCCCGGCGTGTCCTCCTCGGCCGTGAATCCCCTGCCCAGCGCGGGCTTCACCTTCAAGACCTGCGAGAACATGCCGTGGCTGACGCCAGCGGCCTGGATCGCCCGGGGCTCGCCCCTGCCGGTGAGCGTCGGGTTGAATCCCCCCCACGCCGCACCGGCCTCCACCGCCGGCACCTGGTCGCGCACGTCGGCAAAATTGGCCCAGGACAGCCACTCGTCCGAAGGGCCGCCTCTACGGCTGACGTCGCTCCACAGCGCGACGAGCTTCTCGGGCTGCGGATACGGCAGGGGTCGCAGAAGGATGTGGTCCACCACCGAGAAGATGGCCGTGTTGGCCCCGATCCCCAGGGCGATGGTCAACGCCACCACGCACGCGAACACCGGCGCACGGACCACCTGCCGCCACGCATATCGGGTATCGAGCCACGCTGCGTCCAACCATTCCCGCATCCGCCCGTTCATCCGTCTCCTCCTGGTTTCGCGCTGCATGCGGGCACGAACCCGCTCCACGTCTCCGAACCGCCGTTCCGCCTCGCGCCGGGCCTCTTCGAGGGAGAGGCCCTTCGCGACCAGCGCCTGAACCTTGCGCTCGAGATGGAACCGGATCTCGTCGTCCACCTCGGCATCCCCGTCCCGACCCGGGTCGGAGGGCAATCCACGGCCTGGCCCGCTCATGCCGACCCCGTGCCGGAGTCGAGGGCCAGCCCGATGGCCCGGGCGTATCGAGACCAGTCCTCGGTCTCGTTCTCCAGGCGCTCGAGGCCCGAAGCGGTGAGCCGGTAGAACTTGGCCCGGCGGTTGTTGTCCGACACGCCCCATTGCGAGGCTATGAGACGCTTGCGCTCCAGGCGATGAAGGGCTGGATAGAGCGTGCCCTCCTCCATGAGGAGCGTGCCCTCGGTGACGGTCTCGATCCACTCGGCCACGGCGTAGCCGTGTTTCGGATCTCCCTCGAGAGCCTTCAGGATCAACAGATCCACGGTTCCCTTCAGGAGATTCAGGCTGTCGGTCACGATTCGGCTCTCCGCACAGGCAGTCCTCGCTTCCCCACTCCCCTAGCGATACGAGGGTAGACTCTAGCGGGTTTCCCCTAGGAATACAAGGGAGGTATCCGAGCGCCGCCTCCCGCCTTCGGGGCTAGCCACCGGACTGGGACGAGCGCTTGACTTCCGCCAAGTCTGTAGCTATGTAGATGCCCGATAGCTATGTAGACACCTATACACCGAACCACTCATGACGCCTGCCGCTGCCGACACCCCCGGCTACACCGCCACGCTCGTCCTGCAGGCGCTCAGCCTGGGCCATCGCTACGGGTTCGAGATCATGCGGATCACGGATCTTCCCAGCGGCACGGTCTATCCGATCTTGCGCCGGCTCGAAGGACAGGGTCTGGCCCGCTCGGCCTGGGAGGACGAAGACGAGGCGCACAGCGACCGACGACCGGCCCGACGCTATTACCAGCTGACGCCCGAGGGAGGGGCGCACTGGAGGCGGCGAGACAGCGCGTCATGGACCAGGGCCGCCTGTTCGCGTCCGACGCCGGAGGGGCGGGCTGACCCGAATGGACGCCACTGCCGCCATACCTGATGCCTGTTTCTCCGGCTGGCCGCCTACCTGGCCCCACGGCGCCACCGGTCGCGGTGGCAGCGGGAATGGGCGGCCGAGCTGGCCAACGCCGTCACCGAAGAGGGCGGCACGGTGGGCAGGAGAGCGTCGCTCCTGTTGGGCGCCATGCGCGACGCACGATCGATGCATCATCTGGACGGGCCACCGGCCCCTGGAGAGAGGAGGATGACGACGATGGGACGCACGCTGCTCCAGTCCGCGCGAAGTCTCTGGCGGGCACCGGGCTTCACGGTCATCGCGAGTCTCACGTTGGCACTGGGCATCGGCGCCAGTGCCGCCATGTTCACCGTCGTGGACCACGTCCTGCTCCGTCCCCTGCCCTATCCCGACGCCGAGCGCGTGGTCGAGCTCACCCATCCGGTCCCCGGAATGCCTGCACAGGGCCGATGGAAGCTCTCCGTGGCCGGATACTTCCATTTCGCGCAACGGGCCAGGAGCTTCGAAGAGATCGGCGCCTACTACGGGTCGGGCTTCACCCTGACCGGCGGGGACGCAGGCCGAGCGCATGTCGGGCGCCCTGGTCACGGCTTAGCTCTTCGACGTCCTTGGCGCCAAGGCCGAGCGCGGGCGCCTCTCCTGACAGCCAATGACGACGCACCCGGTACGCCGGCGGCAGCGGTGTTGGGCCACGCACTCTGGGAGCGCCGCTTCGGAGGTGACCCCGGCGTGGTGGGATCCGACCCTCGAGGTCGACGGGCAGGAGGTGGCGGTGGTGGGCGTCGCGCCGCCGGGGCTGGCCATCGGTGAGCTGCCCGTGGACCTGTGGATGGACTGGCAACTCGATCCCTCTGCTCGGGCGGTCAACTCGCACTACGTGGCGACCCTGGGCCGACTGGCCCCCGGCGTCAGCGTGGACGCCGCGCGGGACGAGATGGTCCGGCTCACCCGGGAGCTCCCGGAGCGGTTTCCGAATGCCTATTCGGAGAAGTTCATGAAGGACTTCGGCTTCACGGCCGACGTGCGTCGGCTGGGGGACGTCATCCTGGGAGACTCCCGGCGCCCGCTCTGGTTGCTCCTGGGCGCGGTGGGCGTGCTCCTCCTCCTGGCCTGCGCCAATGTGGCGAACCTCTACCTGGTGCGCACCGAGAGTCGCGCCCGCGAGGTGGCGGTGCGCCGGGCCATGGGTGCGTCACGTCGCGAGCTCGCGCGTCATTTCATGGTGGAGAGTCTGCTGACCACGGCGGCCGCAGGCGCTGCGGGGCTGGCATTGGCCTATGGCGCCATCCGGGCCCTCCGCGCGCTGGCACCCGACTCGCTTCCCCGGACACAGTCGGTGGTCGTGGACGGCCGCACGCTGCTCTTCACCCTGGGTGTGGCGCTGGTCGCGGGGCTGGTGCTGGGGCTCTTTCCTCTGATCCGTCACGGCCGGACGGCCCCGGCCGCGGCCCTGGGCGACGGCGCACGAGGTAGCTCCGGTCGCGAAGGCAACGCGCTGCGCGGGACGTTGGTGGCCGGCCAGATGGCCCTCGCGGTCGTCCTCCTCTCAGCTGCGGGCCTCATGGTGCGCAGCGCACTGGAGCTCCGAGCCGTGGATCCGGGCTTCCGGCCGGACGGCGCGGTAGCGGTGGACCTGGTGGTGCCGGCGTGGAACTACCCCGGACAGGACGAGGTGTACGCCTTCGACCGCGATCTCCTGACCCGCCTGCGCGAGATGCCCGGGGTCGAAGCCGCGGGCCTCACCAGCGGCCTGCCCATGACCGGAGCGGTGAATTGCTACGCAGTGGCGGTGGAGGGGGGATTGCCCACCGAGGGAGAGCCCCCGTCCTGCCCACCAACCCACTTCGTCACCGACGGCTACTTCGAGGCCATGGGAATCGAGGTCCAGGAGGGACGGACGTACGACGCTCGCGACGACGCCCTCAGGACCGGGGCGGCGGTGCTGGGACGCAAGCTCGCCGACGCCTACTGGCCCGACGGCGCCATGGGGCGCGGCATTCGCATCTACGGTGCGGAGCCTCCGTTCCACCACGTGGTGGGAATCGTGGACGACGTTCGGGAACAGGGGCTCACGCAGCCGGCACCAGGGGTCGCCTACTTCCCCCTCCGGGCCATCCAGGGCGAGTCCCAGTGGGGCCCCGTCCGCTACCAGACACTGGTGGTTCGGGCACCTACCCGCGGTGCAGCGGGCCTCATGGAGGATGTCCGCGGCGCGATCCACACCCTGGATGCCGACGTGCCGGTGACCGGCGCCCGCCCTCTCGGTCGGGTCGTGGCCCGCTCCATGGCTCGCACGACCTTCACCATGGTTCTCATGGCCCTGTCGGCCGGGCTGGCGCTCACATTGGGCGCGGTGGGTCTCTACGGCGTGGTGACCTACACCGTGAGCCGGCGACGCAACGAGATCGGGATCCGCATGGCGCTGGGTGCCCGCGCCGGCGGTGTGGCGACGATGGTCCTGCGGGAGTCCCTGGGAATCACCGTCGCCGGCGCCGCGGTGGGTGTCCTGGGCGCGCTCCTCACGGGGCAGCTCCTGCGGGCGCTCCTCTTCGGCGTCGCGCCGGTGGACCCGCTCACCCTGTCGGCGGTGGTGGGGCTGCTCGTGGGGGTGGCCGCCCTGGCCTCGTTCCTGCCGGCACGCCGGGCCGCCCGCGTCGATCCCGCCGCATCGCTCAGGACGGAGTAGCCGGGGGCGAGCCACTCTCGCGAGCCGCGAGCCGGCGGAGCACCGCATCCATGGCGTCCTGCCGCTCGCGCTCGCCACGGAGGACGGCGGGCCATTCCGCGTCCAGGGCGTCCCAGAGTCCCTCCCAGCCCCGGAAGCCCGTGAGGCCCTCCGCCACCGCGTACGGATCGTAGCTGGAGTCGCCGGACTCTTTCGCGACCCCGCGCGTGAAATACCCCGCGGTATAGAAGATCAGGGCGTGGTAGAGGTTGGGGTTGGCCGCGATTCCGGCCCGCTGGGCAGAAGCGGCGATGGCCTCGCGTGAGGCCCCCTGTAACGAGCGCGTGTGGGACGACTCGTGGAACACGAGCTCCATGGCCCGGAGTCCCTGGTTGCCGGGATCGGTGGACCAGACGACGGTGTGGATGGGCCCGTTGGAGGTGTAGCCACCGGCCCAGTTGGCGTAGGCCGACGCATCCACCCTCACCCGTCCGTCCGACCAGGTGCCCCCGTAGCTGCGCTCCGCCAGGCGCACCCACGCCTCTTCGTGGGCGCGGACCAGGGGCGCCGCCCCGGAGATCCAGCGCCGATTGGCGGCGTCGTGGTCGGGCCACCAGTGCTGGAGGTAGACGGGCATGGCGGTGGCCAGCGCCTCGGCGACACCCGGGATGTCATCGGGAGGACGTGCCGAGGGGTCGCCATCGAGCCGTGTCAGGCCGGTCTTGAGCTCCAGCATGGCATCGTCGAAATGGTCCCGGGGCGCGACGTGCTCGCGGTAGAAGCTCAACGCCGCCAGCCAGGCCTCCCGATCGGCCGGGTCCAGGTCGCGCAGATCGGCTCGCTCGGGCACGTCCACCGCCTGACGCCCCCGTCCGAGCCCCTGATCGGCGCGCGACCACTGATAGAGAAAGTGGTGGAGGTTGATCCACGGGTCGCTGTGGAAGGCGAAGCGCGCGGTCTCCGCCACCAGAGAGCCCCCGGCCCTGGGCGAGTCACTCCCCGACCAGCCACCCCCAAGCACCACAGTCAGTGCCAGCATTCCCTGCATCGCACCCATCCACATCTGCGGGCCTCCTTCAGCGTTCGTGGCCGATCCGACATCACGCTCCCAACGCTATCACGCCCCACCCGCGCGCGTATTGAAGGAATCGGCGAGCCGCCGGGCCAGGAAGCGCCGCGGGGTCTCGCCCAGGAGGCCGCGGCACTCGCGGATGAGGTGGGCCTGATCGGCATAGCCCGTGCCCAGGGCCACCTCCACGCCGTTCCCGGGGGGCGCGCCCCGCAGAGCCTGCAGCGTGGTCAGCAGCCTGCGGATGCGCTGCACGGTCTTGGGAGCCAACCCGATGTCCGCCCGGGCCACCGCGCGGAGCGTGCGGGGCGACACGCCCAACCGGCGGCACACCTCTCCCACCCTGGACCCCGGTGCCTCGGCGAGGGCCGCCATCAGCCCCCGCACCCGCCAGTCCGGTGCCGTGCCGGCGAGCCGCCGCTCCAGGAAGTCCATGAGCACGCTTCCCACCCGCACGGGATCCCCCTCGTCCTCCAGGCGGCGTGCGAGGGCGCGGCCCGAAGCTCCCAGCAGCTCCTCCAGACGGGCACCCCGGTCCGTGAGCTCGGCGGCGGGCAGCCGCACGAGCAACGGAAGGGCACCGGGGGTCAGGCGGACGCCGACGGTGAAGGCACGACTCGCCTGATCCACGTCCACGAAGCGGGAACGGGCACCCACCGCCACCAATCGGGTGCGTCCGTCGCGCATGCGATGGAGAATGACGTGAGGGTGGGCGTCGGCTACCACCCGCCAGCGCCGGCCGGCCCCTCCCCCCTGTCCACGCAGGACCCAGGCCTCCTGGACCGTCTCCGCCAGCGACGTCGGCACGGCGAGGCGTCGGAGGCGGTCCGCCGCGCGCCCTCCCTGATCGAGCGTGATCACCCCTGGCCCCCGCGGGGCCACAGCCAGGCGGCGCCCCGCACGCCCGATGCGTCGCCGTGGCGGTGGCGGACCACCCGCACCGCGACCTCGTCGGAGAAGACGTACGGAGGAAGCGCCTCCTGAACGCGCTCGGGCAGCCCCGCCAGGTTGGAGACACCCCCTCCCAGCACCACCACGTCCGGATCCAGGATGTTGACCACCACGCCGAGGGCCCGGGCCAGACGGTCGACGTAACGATCCAGCGTGGCTCCTGCGCCCGGGTCGCCCACCGATGCCGCCTCGGCGATCTCGGGAGCGCTCAGGGTCCGGCCCGTGGCGCGCTCGTGATCGGCGGCCATCCCGGGGCCCGAGAGAAAGGTCTCTACACACCCGCTCCTGCCGCAGTAGCAGGGCAGGCCCGGACGCTCGTCGTCGGTGGGCGCGGGCAGGGGGTTGTGTCCCCACTCTCCCGCGATCCTGCTCGCGCCTTCCAGACAGTGGCCGTCCAGGACGATCCCGCCACCCACGCCGGTGCCCAGGATCACCCCGAAGACGCAGCCCGCACCGGCGGCCGCGCCGTCGGTGGCCTCCGACAGGGCGAAGCAGTTCGCATCGTTCGTGACCCGGACCGGCCGTTGCAGGGCGGCGGCCAGATCCTCATCGAAGGGCCGTCCGATCATCCAGGTGGAGTTGGCGTTCTTCACCAGCCCGGTCCGCGGCGACAGGGCCCCGGGGATGCCCACACCCACCGGGCCCCGCTGGCCGGTCCGGTCCTCCAGCTCGGCCACGAGCCCGGCGATGGCCTCCAGCGTCGCCGGATAGTCGCCGCGGGGCGTGGGGATCCGCAGGCGAACCGCCTCCGCACCCGACTCCGCGAGGGCGATCCCCTCGATCTTCGTCCCACCCAGATCGATCCCGATGCGCATGTCCACTCCCCGTGCAGCCCGCAAGCGGCCGGGGTCCGCCACACCGCGTGACGGACCCCGGTGAAGACCCACGATCCGGCCGACCCCCCGCCGAAGGCAAGCGGCGCCGGAAGGCGCGGGCGTTCCCTCAGCGCTTCTCCTCGCCGGAATCCGGCTTCGAACGGCCGGCCTTCCAGATGAAGAAGATGGACACCAGCACGAGCACGTAGATGAAATCCGACGCGGGGTCGTGAGGGATCTTGCTGAACATGTCGGCCTCCAAGGGCCTCGGGGATGACGACGGTCGCGCCGTGGTGGCACGAGCCAGTGGAGTGCGCGCCGCGCGGTCGGTGCCGGCGGCAGCGGAACGTCAACCCCGCCCCGGAGGCGCGGTGGAGCGGTGAGGCAGGAAGAGACCGGCCGAGAGCCCGGACAGCCTCGGCGGCGGCAGCGACGAGCGACGTGGACGGTACGCCCCCGCGCCCGTGTGGCGAGGCGCCCGGAGGGCCGCGGCCGAGAGGTCCCCGTCGTCCGGGACCGGGCCCCGCTCGCGCAGGCCCGTGGCCTCGAGCGCCTCTCCGGCGCCGGCC
This sequence comes from uncultured Gemmatimonadales bacterium, assembly GCA_963809895.1. Classification (GTDB taxonomy): domain Bacteria; phylum Gemmatimonadota; class Gemmatimonadetes; order Longimicrobiales; family Gaopeijiaceae; genus Gaopeijia. Next base: position 2,781,216 of record CAWELD010000003.1, read on the forward strand.
ATGAGCCCAGGCTCCGACGCCGGCCGACGCACGGCGTGGACCTCGCCTCCCGTCGCGTGTTCGATCCCCCCCGTCGCGGGCCGGGCCGGGCCTGGCGCCCGCGGGGCCAGACCGAGCGCGAGCCCGAGCGCGAGCAGGACCAGCCGCACCGGACCCCACCTGGTGGAGGTCGGGCCGACGCAGGCAGTCGAGGTGGTCTGTGGGATTGCCGTCAAGTGTCGGGTGGTGTCGGGGTCCAGGAAGGCGCCGCGTGGGCGGAGCCCCCACGAACCATGCGGTCGTCGGGAGCGTTCGGGCAATGGAGTCGGGAACCCGGCACCGTGGCGCCGGTACCCGCAGGAGAGCGCTCGTCCCTCCCCCATCCGCCCGTTCGCACCCCGGCAGACTCGCCATGTACTACCGACGGAACCCCACCCGGTTTCACCTCTCCCTCACGCTCGCGGCCGTCGCGGCAGCTGGCCTGGTCCCTTCGGCCCTGCGCGCGCAGGAGGCCGTGCCGACCCGACTGCTCGTGCGCGCCGTGGCCAACGACGCCAAGGTGATCGGCTCCGGCGTGGGTGGCGCACGCATCACCGTACTGGAGGCCGGCACGGGTGAGGTCCTGGCCGAGGGCGTCCAGGAAGGGTCCACCGGTGATACCGGGCGCATCATGGGCGCCCGGGCTCGGGGCGACACGGTGTTCGACGTGGAGGGCACGGCGGGGTGGGAGACCACGCTCTCCCTCACCGGCCCGACGCCCGTGGAGATCGTGGCCGAAGGACCGCTCGGCACGCCGCACGCGACACAGCGCGCCACCACGACCCTCCTGCTGCTGCCTGGAGAGGACGTGGTCGGCGAGGGTCTGGTGCTGGTCCTCCACGGCTTCACGGTGGAGATCCTCGGGCCCGACGACGGCGCCGAGCTCCGGCAAGGCCAGCCGCTGACGATCCGAGCGCGCATCACCATGCTGTGCGGATGCCCCACGGAGCCCGGGGGCAGGTGGGACTCGGACCGCTACACGATTCGCGCCGAGCTCGTCCGGGGCGGCGCGCCCGTGGCGGCCGGGACACTCGCGTACGCCGGCGAGACCAGCACCTACGAGGGCACGCTCTCCGTGCCCACGAGCCTGGACCCCGGCGAGTACACGCTCCGGGTCACCGCCGCCGATCCCGCACGGGCCAATCTGGGGATGGCCGAGACGGTCATGCGGGCGGGGCGTTGAGGGCTGGGGTCCCGGAGGGGGAGGCGATCTCGGTCGCCATTCCGGGACCTCTGGTCCGCGCCCGCTTCGTCGCCCGACCGAACCGCTTCGTCCTGCGCGTCACCCTGGACGACGACAAGGGCGGGCCCGCAGGGGAGCCGGTAGAAGCCCACATGGCCGATCCCGGTCGCCTCGAGGAGCTCCTGCTGCCGGGTGCTCACCTGCTCCTGCGACCGGCCCGCAAGGCCGCCCGCCGCACCCGCTGGAGCGCCGTGCTGGTGGAGGCGCCGCAGGGCGGATGGGTCTCTCTCGACACGACGCTGCCCAACCGGCTCGTGGCCCGCGCGCTGGAAGCCGGAGCGCTCGACGAGCTCGCGGGCTGGCAGCTCGTCCGGCGGGAGTGGACCCACGGTCGCTCGCGTTTCGACTTCCTGCTGGCGCACGAGACCGGTGACAGGATGGCGCTCGAGGTGAAGAGCGTGACCCTGGTCGAGGACGGCGTGGCCCGCTTTCCCGACGCGGTCACCGCCCGGGGCGCGCGGCACGTGAGCGAGCTCACGGACCTCGCCGGCCGGCCCGGTTGGCAGGCCACCGTCCTGTTCGTACTCCAGCGAGACGACGCCCGGCGGATCCACGCAGCGCCGGACATCGACCCCGTGTTCGCACAGGCCCTGGAGGATGCGCGCGCGGCCGGCGTCCGCATCCTGGGGCGGCGCTGCCGGGTGGCACCCGCGGGTGTGACGCTGGGAGCGCCGGTCCCGGCGGGATAACGCCGTCCGCTCGGATCAGGCCCCGCCGCCCAGTGCCTCCAGGCGGCGCTGGGCACCGCGGTTCTGGGGATCCAGCTCCAGCGTCTTTCGGTAGGCTGCCAGCGCCCCCTCGGTGTCGCCCGCGGCCTCCCGGAGCTGACCCGTGGCGAACCAGGCCTGGGGCGAGTCGGGATAGAACTCCAGCGCCAGATCCATGACGGCCATGGCCTCGGGCACATGGTCGCCACGGGCCAACGACGTCCCGGTCTCCAGCAGCGGGCGAACGCCGAAGTCGTAGGCACGACCACCGAAGTAGCGCTCGCGGAGCTCCTTGTAGCGTGCCTGGGCGGCATCGGCACCGTCCTCCAGCGCCGTGCGCTCCAACACGGACTCGATGGGCTCGGGCCGCGACACCCCCCCGTGGCAGGTGGAACAGGTCACGGCCACGTTGGGCTCACGCCGCTCGGGGAGCGCGCTCAGGTACTCGCCGTTGATGGCCTGCACCATCTTGAGCATCTGGCGAGCCTTCCGCTTGAGGGCCTTGTCGTCGGAGGCGAAATCGTAGGTGGAGAACGGCTGTCCCTCCTCGCCTACGTGGCAGTTGCTGCACCGGTAGCCGGTGGCGAAGGAGAATCCCCTCATGACCGCCGTGAGCTCGTTGCGGGCGATGTCTTTCGGAAGCACCTGCAGGTTCTCGAAGGTGTCCGGAATCTGGGCCTTGACCGGCGCCGCCAGCACCAGGGCAGCGGCCAGGGCGGTCACGCCGCCATTCACCGTGGTACGCACGTCGTTCGCTCCTGAGGAGAGGGTAGAGGGCCGAGCGGACTGGGGCAGGAATGACAATCTGAGGGGGGCCCGCCGTTCGCGCATCTGATACGACGCGCCGGACCCCGCGTTGCTCCCCCCGGGCCGGGGCGTTTTCTTCTGCACATGGATCTCTCTGTACCCGCGGCCGCGCTCTCGGAGCTGGCAGCCGCCTATCTGCAGGCCACCATCACCGTCGCCCTGGCGGGGATGTGCGCCTACCTCTACCGCCGCTACGGCAAGCCCTACTTCCAGGCCTGGGCGCTGGCCTGGATGGTCTACGCGCTGCGCATGGGCGCCATCATCTCCTTCATGCACACCGAGGCGTCGGCGTGGCTCTACTGGCACCAGGTGTTCACCGGGTGGACCGCATTGGCCTTCCTGTGGGCGGCGCTGGTGTTCTGGCGGCGCCTGCCGTGGCGGCGGGCCTACGGGCTCTACATCCTCTTTCCGCCGCTGTGGTCCTACGTCGCCATCTACCGGCTCGACAACTTCTTCCTGGCGGCCGGGCCCGCGGTGCTCTTCCTGAGCGCCGCCACAGCGGCCATGGGCTGGGCCTTCATCCGCTATCACCGGGAGACCGGCTCCGCGGCGGCCCGCCTGGTGGCGGTGGCGGTCTTCCTGTGGGCCGTGCACCACCTGGACTACCCCTTCCTGCGCGCCCGGGGCGTCTGGAATCCCTGGGGATACTACCTGGACCTCCTCTTCGAGCTGGCGCTGGGCACCGGCATCCTGCTCCTGGTCCAGGAGGATCTGGACGAGGGATTGCGGGCCCTGTCCACCCTGTCGGCGGAGCTCCAACCCCGGAGCCGCACCGAGAACCTTCCGGTGGCGCTGCTGGACCGGGCGCTCACGCTGCGTGCCGTGCGGGGGAGCGCGCTGTTCCTGGGCAAGCCGGTGGACGGTCCGGCCGTCGCCGCGGCGGGAGACTGCGCACCATGGATCTCAGCGCCTCCGCCCAGCGGTGTGCGCGAGGTGCTGCGGCGGGTGGTGGGCTCCGGAGCGCCCCAGGTCGCCTCGGGCGTGCACGGTGGCCCCGCGGGTCCGGACCTGGGGGGACACGCCTACCTGGCGGCGCTTCCGGTCCTGAAGGGCGAGGCGGTGGCGGGCGCCCTGGTCGTGGTGGGCGAAGCGCGCGATCCGTTCACGGCGCTCGACACACCGTTCCTGGTTGCGCTCGGCCAGCAGGTCGGCGCGGCGCTGGAGAACGCCGACCTCACCCGGCGCCTGGCCGACCGGACCGCCGACCTGGAGCGGCTGCAGGCCCAGCTGTTGCGCCGCCACGAGGAGGAGCGCAAGCGCATCTCGCGCGAGCTTCACGACGAGACCGCCCAGGTGCTGGCGGCCGTGAGCCTCCAGCTGGGCGTCCTCCAGGAACAGGGCTCGCCGGAGCTGGCGGCCTCGCTGGACCGCGCCCGCAGCCTGCTGGGCGAAGGCATCCGTACCATCCGCAGCGTCACCCGCAATCTCCGCCCCGTCGCCCTCGACGACCTCGGACTCCTGCCCGCGCTGCGCGCGCTGTCCCGCGATCTGGGCGGGGGCGAGGACTCGACCCTGGACGTCTCGTTCCGGGCGCCGACGCAGCTGCCGCCGGTGCAGCCCGAGGCCGAGCTCGCCCTCTACAGGGCGGTGCAGGAAGGTCTGGCGAACGCGGTGCGCCACGGCAACGCCAGCCAGGTCGAGGTCGGTGTCGAGGTGCGGGACCGAGGGATCGGGCTCCGGGTGGACGACGACGGTCTCGGGTATCCTCAGGGTCTCGTGGACGGCAGCGGAAAGCGGCAGTCCGGTCTGGCAGGCATTCGCGAGCGAGTCATGGCCGTGGGCGGATTCATGACCCTGGGGCAAGCCGACCTGGGAGGAGCGCGCATGGAGATCTGGATTCCGGCGAACGAGGAGGGTGAGGGATGAGTGACGAGACGATCCGTGTGGTGGTGGCCGACGACCACGCCATCGTGCGCGAGGGAATCCGGCACGTGCTGGAGCGTATGCCGAACCTCCAGGTGGTGGCGGAGGCGGCCGACGGCGAGGAGGTGCTGGCCCTGGTCGAGGAGCACGCGCCCGACGTGGTGGTGCTGGACGTCACCATGCCGGGCCTCACCGGCCTCGAGGTGACCCGCCTGTTGCGCGAGCGGGAAGACGGCATGGGCATCCTCATTCTCAGCATGCACGACAACCCGGAGTACGTGCTCGAGGCGGTGCGGGCGGGAGCCGACGGGTACGTGCTCAAGGACGCCGGGCCAGCGGAGCTGCGGAGCGCCGTCCAGGCCGCCCACGCGGGCAAGGAGTATCTGAGCGAGCGTGTGACCCACCAGCTCTCGGTGGCGCTCCGGGCGGAGCTCGAGCAGGAGCAGCGGCGCACCCGCCTGGACCAGCTCACCCCCCGCGAGCGGGAGGTCCTGCTCGAGGTCTCACGTGGGCGCACGAGCAAGGAGATCGCCGAGGATTTCGGCATCAGCCATCGCACGGTGGAGACGCACCGCGAGCGCGTGATGTCCAAGCTCCGCATCCGCTCGGTGGCGGGCCTGACGCGCTTCGTGCTGGAGAGCGGACTGGCCGAACAGCCCGACGAGACTCCGTAGATCTACGGAGGGCGAATTGGGTACACTCCCGACTTACGCGCGATATCGCGCACCTTAAGGTTTCTCTGGGGGCCCGGACGAACGGGCACTGCATCCACACCAACCCCAGGAACCGATGAATCTCCCGCGATCCATCCGGCACGGGATCTTCCTCTCCGCCGTCGCGGCACTCTGCCCGGCTCTGGTCGGTGCGCAGGTCAACGACACCACGCGCGCCAAGGGAGACACCCTCGTCTTCGATATCGACCCCATTCTCGTCACCGCGACCCGGGGCCCCCGGGAAGTCTCGCGCACCCCGAGACCCGTGGCGGTCGTCGGACGCGTGCAGGTGCGCGAAGAGGCCCCCAACACGGTCTCGGATCTCTTCCGCAACCTGCCCGGACTCGAAGTCACCGGCGTGGGAGTGAACCAGGGGCGGCCGGCCATCCGCGGTCAGCGCGGTCAGCGCATTCTCCTGCTGGAGGACGGGTTGCGTCTCAACAACTCGCGGCGCCAGCAGGACTTCGGCGAGCTGCCGGCCCTGGTGGACGTCACCGGCGTGGAGCGGGTGGAGATCGTCCGTGGCCCCGCCTCGGTGCTGTACGGCTCCGACGCCATCGGCGGGGTGGTGAACATCATCACGCGCACGCCGGAGCAGGACGGCCTGCACGGCACGGGCTCCTTCCGGTACGGATCGGTGGAGGACCAGACCCGCGGTAGCGCCCGCGCCTACGGTCGCTTCGGTCGCTTGAGCCTCGAAGCCGGCGGGACCATCCGCAACGCCGATCCCTACGAGGCCCCGGCCGGGACCTTCGGCGCCATCACGCTGAACGACGCCACGGTGGTCCACGACACCGGCGTGAAGGACCGCTCCGGCGACCTGCGTCTGGGCTGGGATCTCACCCCCGACCAGCACGTTTTCGGCAAGTTCGAATACTACAAGGCCGACGACGCGGGCTTCGGCAGCGTGGACCCGGCGGACTACGCCCCGGATCAGCCCAGCATCGACATCACCTATCCGAACCAGCGTTGGGACAAGCTCACCTTCGGCTACCGCGCCGAGGCCATGGGCTCGGCGCTGGCCGACCGCTTCGAGGTGATCGCCTACGGGCAGGACAACGAGCGCGCCCTCAACTTCGACCTGTTCCAGCCCTTCGGCCCCGGCACGCCTCCCGGCGCCGGCGTCTCCGTGGTCCAGGAGAACACCACGGACATCCGCACCTACGGCATGCGCGCCGAGGCCCGTAAGCTGGCGGTGCCGGGCCTGCTCCTCACCTACGGGATGGACCTGGTGCGGGACAGGGCCGACGGCACGGACAAGAGCACCAGCACGGTGATCGGCTTCGGACCGCCCATGCCGGACGTGTCGGACCGCCCGCAGATCCCCACGGCTTCGTTCCTGAGCGTCGGCACCTTCCTGCAGGGTGAGGTCGACGTCGGCGACCGGCTGTCGCTGACGGCGGGTGGCCGCTACCAGTACGTGAAGGCCGAAACCTATCGGACGCCGGGGCTCGAGGATCTGTCCCCGACCTCGCAGACGGACGGCACCGCCGTCGCCGCGCTGAACGCGCTCTACCAGATCACCGACGGCGTGGGCCTGGTGGGGTCCGTGGGCCGGGCCTTCCGCTCGCCCAACCTCATCGAGCGCTTCTTCGAGGGCCCGACGCCCGAGGGGTCGGGCTACCAGGTCCGCAACCCGGACCTCAAGCCCGAGACGAGCCTCAACGTCGACCTGGGGGTGCGCATGCGCCGTGGACCGGTGGGCCTGGAGGTGTTCGCCTTCCGGAACAAGATCAACGACGGCATCCGCGTGGCGCCCACGGGCGAGGAGATCGACGGCACGCCGGCGTACACCAACGTCAACGTCGAGGAGCTCATCTACCGTGGTGTCGAGGTGTCCAGCGACGTACGGCTGGGCGCGGGCTTCACCGCGGCCGGATCCTACACCAAGCTGGACTCCAAGAACGCCCTGGATCCCGACAACCCGGTGGGAGAGACCTTCTCCAGCAAGGTGACGGGCACGCTGCGGTGGGATTCGCCCTCCAACCGCTTGTGGGCGCAGTGGGACATCCGCCACAACGGTGAGCGCAAGGACGTGGCTCTGGTGGAGAACCCCATCGGTGCGACGCTCCCGGCCTTCACGGTCCAGGATGTGCGTGCCGGCGTGCAGCTCTTCCGCACGGACAACACGCTGCACCGCATCAACCTCGCGCTCACCAACCTCACCGACCAGCTCTACGCCGAGGCCTCCAATGCCAGCTTCTTCCGGCCGGAGCCGAAGCGGAACCTGACCCTGACCTACGAAGTGAGTTTCTGATGCGCGACCCGGTGCAGTTCATCCCCATCGCCACCACGATCGTCGCCTTCCTCTTCGCGCCGGTGGTCTTCCGCCGCTGGCGCCAGAGGAAGTCCGGCCCTCATCTGCTCTGGTGGGCCGCCGGCATCGCCCTCTACGGCGTGGGAACCTTCACCGAATCCTGGACGACGCTGTTCGGCTGGAACGTGTGGGTGTTCCGGAGCTGGTACGTCTCCGGTGCGCTCCTGGGCGGGGCTCCCCTGGCGCAGGGGACGGTCTATCTGCTCTTCTCGCGCAAGGTGGCCGACCGCATGGCGGCCGGACTCATCACCGCTGTCGCCATCGCGACGGTGGTCGTCTTCCTGAGCCCGATCCAGTACGAGCTCGTGGAGGCGCACCACCTGACCGGGCGCGTCATGCTCTGGCAGCAGGCGCGGCTCTTCAGCCCGTTCATCAACACCTACGCCTTCATCTTCCTGGTGGGCGGGGCGGCCTGGTCGGCGTGGAAGTTCCGCGGCGACGCCAGCGCACGACACCGGGTGCTGGGCAACATCTACATCACGGTGGGAGCCCTGTTGCCGGGCATCGGGGGGATGGCCACCCGCTTCGGGCACACCGAGGTGCTCTACGTGATGGAGTTCATCGGCCTGATCCTCATCTGGGTCGGCTACCGGTACAACGTAGGCGGCATGCGCCGCGGGGCGCCCAAGGTCGCCGGATCCCAGGCGGAGGCCACGGCCTGACGGGATCTGCCCTGCGACGAACCGAACCGTCAGCGGCCCGGGGGCGAGTACCGCCTCCGGGCCGCGTCGCGTTCCAGCGAGTCGTTCCAGCCCTCAGCGGCTGGAAACGTAGGGGCGGCCCGCACGGTAGAGCGCCAAGCGCCCCTCCATCGCTCCGGCGAGGGTCCCGTTCCCAGCCTCCCGCGCAGCCTGGAGTCCCTCCTCCGCCAGCGCCACGGCCCGGTCGAAACGCCCAGCCGCGGCATAGGCGGCGGCCTGCACGTCGGCCACGGAGGGAGCCAGTCCCGTGCTGGCCCGGATCTGGTCGGCCAATCCGCCCGCGATCTCGGGCCTCCGCACCGCCGGATCCGGATCGGTAGCCAGCGACCAGGCCACGGCCAACGCCGCCTGCACGTTGCCACCGTCCTGCGCGAGGCCCGCGTTCAGCTCCCGGAGAGCCTCTTCCGCCCTGCCGAGCTGGACGAGCGTCAGCGCCAGGTTGAAGTACGCCTCGGGAAAGCTGTCCCGGACCTCCAACGCCTGTCGGAAACGCGGCTCCGCCTGGGCCGGCAGGTCCAGGTCCTTGAGGACGCTGCCCAGGTTGTTGAGCGCCTCGGCCGAGGAGGAGTCGGCCTCAACCGCGCGCGCCAGGCTGCGCCTCGCGCCCGTCAGATCTCCGCGGCTCGCCTGCATGCGGCCCAGGGCGCTCCATGCAGGCGCGAAATCCGGCAGGGCCTCGGTGGCCAACCGGTAATGGCGGAAGGCCTCGTCGGGCCGGCTCTGGTCCTCCAGGAGCAGGCCCAGGTTGTAGTGGGCCTGGGCGAAATCCGGGCGCGCCTCGATGGCTCGCTCGTAGTGGCGGGCGGCGGCGTAGGGCTCGCCCCGGGCCTGGTCCACGGTGCCCAGGCCGTAGTGCGCATCGGCGTCCATGGAATCCAACGCGACCAGATGCTCCCACCCCTGCACCTTGTCGTGGATGTCCTTTTCCGCCAGCACGCCGGCCAGACCCGGCAGATCCGCGGGGTCGTCGGGCACGACCTGCAGCCAGAACTCCGCCATCTCATCGCTGGACGTGGGGCCGTACACCACCCGCACGGGCGGGTGGCTCGGATTGTGGGGATTCCCTGCGGAGTTGTCGAACGTCCAGCGCAGGTCGAGGCGTGTGCCCGCCGGTAACGCCACCGGCTCCTGGTATCGGTAGGCGTCCTGCCAGTTGAAGTCCCACTCGGGGATCGTCATGAGCGAGAAGGCGTCACCGCCCGGGGGGCGCGCCGTGACCGTGAGGTGCCGGCCCAGGTAGTGCGCATGCGGATAGGCGCCCACGGCGTGGACGTCCACCGGCAGCACGATGGAGTCGTCCACGGCGTAGGCCGAGTCGCCGGGTGGTATGTCCATGGTCTGCCCGCCCAGGCGAACGATGAGCGGAGTCTGTTCCGGCGGCTGGTCCGTGAAGTAGAGTCCCACCCTGGCCGACACCAGTTCCGGCTGACCCGTGGGACGCAGATGGAACTGGACGATGAAGTCCGAGCCGGGCTGCAGCTGCCATCCCATGCCGTCCGGGAAGGGCCGCGGGACCCTGCCGGGCGTCCATCCCAGGAAGAAGCCCCCCGGAAGGCGTGCCTCCGTGCGCGAGAACATCTCGTCGAACCCCGGGAGCGAGTCCTGGGCATCGGCCAGGCGCGACGAGGGCGTGTCGTCCACGCGCATGGTGGCGTGGTGGACCACCCGTGGATTGTCCGGGCGCAGCTCAACCGCCCGCACCCAGCGCGGCCGGTCGGAGGTGACGGGGAGCACGAAGTTGCGGAACAGGTCGCGCCCTCCCGCGGGAACCGGAAACGTGTCGTTCATGGTCAGCACCAGATCCGGCTCCCCCAACGCCCAGCCACTGGGCCAGCTCGGAGGCGCGGGTTCCGTGGTGGAATCGCCCCGGGGCGCCCCGGCCTCGGCCCAGGCCACCAGCGTCGCGATCTGGTCGTCGGACAGGCGCCGCTCAGCCGCGAAGGCCGGTCCCACGTGCGAGGGCAACCAGGGTGGCATGCGGCGCTCCGACACCGCGGCCGCCACCTGCTCCGCGACGGCGGCGGCGTCCTGATAGGTCAGCAGCGCGAAGGGCGCCGGGCCCTCGGGCCGATGACAGGACGCGCAGTTCTCGTCCAGCACGGTGGCCACGTCAGCGGCGTAGGTGGGAGGCCCGGAATGGCAGGCGGCCACCGTGACGAGCGTGACGGCGGGCGGGAGCATGCGGGCGAGAACCGGGGATCGAACGCCGGGGCGGACGCGCAAGCGGCGTGGGGAAAGCATGAGGGTACTGCCGGCGAGAAGGCGGGAAGGCTACTTCACCCTCCCTGGACCCCCCATCCCCGGTCAGTGTTGCACGGCCGCTTCCCAGACCCGGTACGGTCCCTCGTCGGCCACCACCTCCACACGCCGGAAGTCCGACGCCAGAAGCGCCTCCACCGGTAGCCGCCGCTGGACCACGAAGCGGAGCACGCCCCGGCCGGCCAGGGCCGCGCGGCTCCCGGCCACCAACGCCTCGACCTCCGCCAGCGTCTCCCGCTTTCCCTGGTGATAGGGGGGATTGGAGACGATGGCATCGAAACGTCCCGCCGGGGCGTCGGCCCATCCCGCTCCCACCACCACCGTGCCCGCGGGTACGTTCTCGCGCGCGGCCTCGGCGGCCACCGCGTCGGGTTCCAGCAGGACCACCTCGCTCGCCGGCGACGCATGCAGAACACCCGCGGCCAGGATGCCCGTACCGGCACCGTAGTCCAGGACGCGAGCGTCATCGCGCAGCGGGGGCAGATTCCGCAGGAGGAGGGCCGTGCCCGCGTCGAGGCGGCCGTGGGCGAACGCCCCCGGATACGAGACCCACCTGGCGCGGCCCCACGGCGTGTCCAGCTCGAAGACCCCGCGCCAGTCCCGGAGGGCGTCCCGGAGGTCAGGAACCACCTCGGGACGCCGGGCCTCGAGCAGACGGGCATGGCCGCCCACGGCCAGCGTGGCCACCCGACCCAGCAGCGGCTCAACTCGACGTGCCGCGGATCGGATCCCCTCGTCCTTGGCGCCGTAGAGCCAGATCCGACCGCCGGGCCGCACGACGGAGGCCGCCGCGTGCAGGGCCATCTCCATCTCGTCCTTGGCCTTCGGCAGGCGGATGGCGGCCAGTTCGAACGGACCCGGGGGTGGCCAGGGTGCGCCGATGCGACCCGGACCCGCACGGCGGTGCCACGACTCGACGGCGCCGCCGCCCCTTCGCACGGCCTGGGCCAGATCGTCCTGTGGATCCTCGACGACGAGCACGGCGCCCTGCGGCGGCGCCGCCTCGAGCTCGGCCAGCGCCAGCGCCACCGCCGCCTCGTCGCGGGAGATCCGTGCCATGCGGTCAGCCTCCCGGCCCGGGAACCGTCGGGGGTTCGACCAACACCGTGTCAGGCCGAGAGCCTGTCCCCGCCGGGCACGGGGACGGAAGGTCGTAGAATCTCGCGGGCGATCCCCGTGAGGTTCGCGAGCTGCGCCACGGCGACGAGGGCGGCGAGCGCCAGGCCCCGCATCCTACCGTGGCGCTTGAACGGATGCCTGAGCATCCGAATGTAGAAGGAGATGGGCTCGGGACGCGGAATGGGCTGGCCACGCGACTGACGGCGACGCGCCAGATGGACGGCGCCCCTGCCGTAGAGATGATGCTGGCGCAGGAATCGGCCGGGGCCCATGTGGTGCCTGTGATCGAGAACGGCCTCCGGCACGAATCGGAGCGGACCCACCTGCGCAGCCCAGCGCTCCGACAGATCCCGGTCTTCGGCGGCGCTGAAGCGAAAGCTCTCGTCGAAGCCCCCCAGGCCCCGGAAGAGCTCCCGGCTCATGGCGATGTTGTTCGACGTGAAGAACGGCAGCAGTGCATCTGCTTCGGGAAAATAGCCGTAGAGGAATCCCACCAGCTCCTGGCTCGCTTCGGCGAAGAGATTCTCCCCCAGGGCGTTGCGGGTAATCCCTCCCACCAACGCGCGGGGCTCCGCGTCCAGCGCGGCGACCAACGTCTTGAGCCAGCCCGCCCGGGGCGCACAATCGTCGTCGGTGAACGCCAGGATCTGCCCTGAGGCGCGCTCGGCCCCCAGGTTGCGCGCGCATGCGGGGCCGCGATTGCCCTGCCGAATCACACGCACGGCCAGCTCGCGGCAGTGCTCGTCGCGGGGTGGTTCCACCGGCATCGGACTGCCGTCGTCGACCACGACGATCTCGAGCCTTTCACGGGGATAGTCCAGCCCCGCCAGTGCACGCAGGCACGCGTGGAGCGCCTCCTGCCGGCCGAAGGTGGGAATGACCACGGAGACACTGGGCCAGTCCTGCCTCAAAGGGTGTCCTCCGGCAAGAGAGCCAGCCGGTCACCCAACCACTCCGCGTCGGGAGGCACGCCGGCCAGGCGCCCGCGGATGTGAAACTCGTGCTCCTCGAAGTCGTCGGTGGGAGGCATGTGGGGCCAGAGGTAGCCGGCCGCCTCCCCCAACCCACCCATCACGCTCGTGAGCGCGAGCATGGGCGTGATCCGCCCGAGCCGTTCCCGTGTATCGAGCAGCTGCCGTCCGAGACGGCGGAGGTTCCCGAGGCGCATGAGGGCGATGGCCGGCGCCGCGAGCGCGTAGGCCCAACGACGCCCGCGCGGCCATTCCCTGCTGCGTCGTTGCCCGAAGAGGAGCCCCAGAACGAAGGGGTCTTTCACGCTCCGCGACCAGCGCGACTCGTTCACGTGCCAGTTCACCGCCCCGGGACAGAGCCTGAGCTCGTGGCCGGCGGCCCGGAGTGCGGCCTGGAGCCGCCACTCGGCGCCCATGAGGTCGGGCAGCTCGTCGCCGAAAGCCTGCAGGAGATCGGTGCGGTAGACCGCGTTGTGGTAGGGAAGCGAGTCCCGCGGCTCGGCGTTTCCCGGGGCTCCCGCGTGTCCGTAGGCCACGAGGTACATGGCCAGGCTGCGCGCAGTCTCGGGGTTCGCCGAGCGCATGACCGGCGCCACACCCGCCACCGGGTCGTCGAAGCACTCCAGAATACGCTCCAGGGCGTCGGCTTCCGGAAAGGCGTGGTTCTCGGAGGTGCCCACGAAGGGGGCGCGCGCCTGGAGCACGCCCTGCGCCGCCGCCGTGCCCCGATTCTCGACGCGGTCGACTTCGATGACTCGAAAGGAGTGGAAGCCGCCGACTTCCGGTGGCGGCGGCTGGGCGCCGTGACCTCGGGCCAGCACCACGATCACCTCCATGGACTCCGCGACCGTCTGATCGGCGAGGTTGGCGAGGACCGGGCGGCCCTCGGGCAGCCCGCTCCTGAGCGCCAGCACCGTGGTGAGCCGGGGCTCGCTCATGGCGTGTCCAGCCGGGCCACGAGGGCAGCGATCCTGGCATCGCCGAGAGCACGCCCCCCCAGACGTTCACGGATAAAGAACTCCTCGTCCTCCACGAAGGGAAAGCTCGCCCGCGCGCCGGCCACATAGGACACGGCTTCGCCGAGCGCGTGGAGGGCGGCCCAGCCCCAGATGGTGGCCCACAAGCGCACACCCCGTTCCTTCAGCTCGCCGGGGGCGGTCTTGCCCATGAGGTTCGCCGTGATGGGGATGGTGAGCAGGGGCGCCGCCGCGGCGTACGCCAGGCGCTTCGGCAACCCCCAGTCGCTCGCGCGATACCCTCCGTACCGCCTCCCGCTGGAGTAGGCCAGGCCACGAAACAGGAACCAGGTGGCTTCGTTGATGTGCCGCTTGCGGGGTCGAGGATCGAAGCGCAGCTCCAGGCCTCGCTGCCGCAACGCACCCTGAAGGAGGCGCTCATCGGCGAGCACACGGCCGAGATCCTCGCCGAAGTCCTGGAGGACGTCCTTGCGATAGGAGCTGTTGTGCAGGGGCAGCTCCTCGCGGGCCTCGGCAGGCATGGAAGGATGGAAGGGTCCGTAGCCCGCCGCCATGAGGGCAACGCTCAGCAGGGTCTCGGGGTTGGCGTTGAGGACCGCCGGACCCACGCCGACCCACGGGCCGTCGTGCGCGTCCAGGACCTTCTGCGCCCAATCGGGATCGGGAAAGCAGTGGTTCTCGCTCAACGCCACGATAGGTGCAGTCGCCACGTCCACGCCCAGCGCAGCCGCCGCGCCTCGAACTTCGATGGGTCCCGCTTCCACGACCCGGCAGGAGTGGAGGGCGCTCACGTCGCCAGCCCCCGGCGCCCCGGCGTCGGCGCTGGGCGCGACCACGACCAGCTCGATGCTCGACGCGATGGTCTGTTCCTCCAGGGCGGCCACGAGCGGACGGAGCGTCCGGAAGGTGTCTCGTGTCACCGCCACGACGGACAGGCGCGGAGAGGTCTCGGGCATCAGCTTCTTCCGGTTGGGCAGGGAGCGTCGACGAGGGTGCCGTAGAGATCGAGGAACGCATCCGTCATCGTGGCCATCGTGTAGCACGACAGGGCTCGCTCGCGCCCCCGGCGGCCCATGGCACGGAGTCGGTCGGGATCGGTGAGCAGCGACGTAAGAGCCTCTCCGAGGAGATCGGCGCGGGCCGGAGGCACGAGCACGCCCGTGTCCCCGTCGCGCACGATCTCGGGCTGCGCTCCCACCGCGCTGGCGACCACCGGGGTGCCCCGAAGCATGGCTTCGACCGTGACGAGGCCGAAGGGCTCGGGCCACACCGAGGGTACCGCCTGCAGCCACGCCCGGGAGAGGCGCCGCTGGACGTTCGTACGGGCGAGGTGCCCGGTGAATGTCACCGCTCCCTCGGGGTGAAGCGCCCGAGCCAGCTCCTCGAGGCGGCCACGCTGCGGGCCGTCGCCGAGGATCCACAGCTCGGCGCCGGGGAGGCGCTCCCTCACCGGTACGAACGCTCGCAGCAGCGTCTCCACACCCTTCTCCGGAGCCAGACGTCCCGCATACCCCACCACCGGCGTCGGTCCCGGGTCGGCCCGGCACTCGACTTCGGCCACGGCGTGGGGAATGACGGCGTCCACCGGCCAACCCCCTGCCTCCAGGATGCCGGCGAACGCCCGACTCGGCGCCACGAGGCGGTCGACGGCGGCGCGCCAGCGGTGCAGGAGCCGGAGTTGGATCAGTCGCGGTACGATGCCCTTGAGGCTGAAACAGCCCGCGCTTCGGCAGCCCATGCCCGCGGGCTGGTCACAGGTCCGTCCGTCGGGAAGGAGCTTCGATCCGCTGGGGCACACGGGCCGATAGGTGTTGGGCATCCACACCACGGGAAGGTGACCCACCAACGGGAGGATCCAGGGCGACACCTGGGTCTGGATCATGCCGAGCTGCACGACCTCGGGCCGGAACGCCCGCAGCGTGCGACGCACGGTACGGATCATCGACGGGTTCATCACTTCCCGAAGTGCCCTGGCGGGACCGGTGCCGGCGGCGAACGTCTCGTCCGCGCGGGATCCCTGCCCCAGATCTCCGGCCACCAGCCGCGCATCGACTCCCCTGGCGCGCAGCGCCTTGCGCAGATCCTGCACCAGGAACTCCGCCCCACCCTCGAGCCCGGCGTAGTCGTGGACCAGGAGAACACGCCGGACCGCTGGCGCACCGGTCACGAGCCCCCCGGCTCGCGGGTAGACTCCACCGTCACCGACACGGGTTCTCCACCCGCCGCCGCCGAGCGGCGGGCCGCCTCGACCACCCTCAGAGCCGTGAGACCATCAAGGGGGTCCGGTCTGAATTCCCGCCCCGAGGCAGCGGCCTCGCAGAAGGCCTCCAGCGCCGCACCGAACGACGGCTCGTAGCCCGGGGAGCGCAGCAAGCGACGAGGGTCCAGCTCCTGCAGGGCCCTCAGGCCTCGGCGGAAGCGCTCCAGGGGCTCGGGGGGCCGCCTGACCTCTCTGGGCAGCGCGTCCAGCAGGTCGACCTCGAGCACCCCGCCCCGCCCCACCAGCGTGAGCTCGTTCGCCTGCGCCCCCGCCGCGAAGGAGACCAGGATCTGGGCGGGCACACCGCCTTCGGTCAACACCTCCAGCGAGGCGGAATCCTCGGAGGTCCGAAGCGACCGGACCGTGCAGCGCACGCGAGCCACCGGGTCGTCGCCGAGGGCCGCCACCAGATCCACGTGGTGAGAGGCGAGGTCCAGAAGCACGCCACCCCCGGTCTCGGTGGAGGCGCGCCATCCCTCCAGCTCGTCGGCGGCCCACAGGAACCGCGACTGGATGCCCACCAGGCCACCGATCTCACCCTCCGCGAGCCGGCGTCTCGCATCGACGAAGATGGGATTCCTGCGGAAGTTGTAGCCCGTGCCCCCGGTGGTGCCGGCACGGCGCCAGGCCTCGACGATGGCCTGACCATCCACCACCGAGGCCGCCAGGGGCTTCTCCACGTAGACGTGCTTGCCCGCGGCGAAGGCCTGGCATGCCGCCTGGCGGTGCGCGCCCGACGGCAACGCCACCAGGACGGCGTCCACGTCGGGATCCGAGAGCAGCCCTTCGATGGATTCGTAGACGCCCACGGCGGGGAAGCGGGCCACCATGGCGGCGCGACGTGCGGGGTCCAGGTCCGCGATGGCCACCAGGCGCGCTGCCTCCGACTGCTCCAGCGTCGGCAGGTGGGCGATCTCAGCGATCCAGCCACACCCGAGCAGGCCCACGCCGAGAGGCGACCCGTGGGACGATTCCGCGTGCGGCACGCTGCGCCTCCGGGGCTCGTGGGTGTGGTCAGAAGGGGGATCGGCTCACCGCTCGCATGATAGACCGCCGGCGAGCGGGCTGGAAAGGACCCACGGGCCGGTGCTTGCAGGCGGTGGCCTCGGGATCGGTGTGCCGACGAGGGCGCGGGAAGACCGGGACGGGTAGCCCGGCGCCGGGTTCGCCGTCACTCGCCCTCGTCCATGACCTCCTGCACCCCGGTACGGCCACGGTCGGCCGGGGGCAAGGGCCGACGCACGCCCCCGCCCGCGTCCACCGCCACCGGGTCCGCGGGCCGGGCGCGGTGCCATTCGGTCACGGACTGATAGGCCGCCACCAACGACAGGAGCCGGTCCTCGGCGTACGGCCGGCCTCCGAAGACCGCGCCCACGGGCAGGGGTCCGTCGGGCGTGTCGTGGAAGCCGGTGGGGAACGCCACCAGCGGCAGCCCGATGATGTCGAAGGGCACCGGCGACGTCTGCACCACCACGTCGCAGCGCGCGAACAGGTCGTCCAGCACGCGCCTGAGTAGGAGCAGCTTGGCGCGCTGGCCCCGCAGATACTCGGTGCCCGGCAGCAGCAGCCCGTTGATCCACGGCGACAACGACACTCCGAACAGCCGCACGTCGCGCTTGAGGACCTCCAGGAAGGGCTCGGCCCGTTCCGGCAGGCGCACGTTGTTGAAATCGCCGCCGGTGAGGGTCTCCCAGTCTTCGGGCAGGGGAACCTCCACCACCTCGGCGCCGAGCTCCCGGAACGTGTCCAGCATGCTCCGCCGGGCCGCCACCTCCGTGCGCCGCCGGCCCATGGCGGCCTCGAAGCGCTGCCGGCGCTCCTGGCTCATCTCCCCTTCCCCGCCCCCCCGGCCCTGCGGCATCTCCGGCTCGTCCAGGTAGCCCGGGATGACGCCGATGCGCGTGGGCCAGCGCAGGGCCGGCCGGCCGCTACGCTCGAAGGGCGTGGCGGCGTCCACGTAGTCGGCCACCGGGGGCAACCCCAGCGTGCGCGGATCGGCGGGATCGGGCCCCGCCATCACCTGGAGCATGAGGGCGGCGTCCATGGCATCCCGGGCGAGGGGTCCGGGATGGTCCCGGGTGTAGGTCAGGGGGATGATGCCCCGCAGCGACACCCGGCCCATGGTGGGCTTGAATCCGGTGAGACCCTGCTCTCCCGAGGGATTGGTGATGGAGCCCCCGGTCTGGGTGCCGGTGGCCACCGCGGCCATCCGCAACGCCACCGAGGTCGCCGAGCCGCTCGACGAGCCACCCGGTGACACCGAAGGGTCGTGGGGTGCCCAGGCGTTGAGCGTGGTGTTGTCTCCGTCGGGCGTGGTGGCGCGTGACGTGGCCAGCGGACCCATCTGCGTCTTGCCGAGGAGGACGGCGCCCTGGGCTCGGAGCCGGCTCCAGGCGGCGGCGTCGCTCTCCGGCACGAAATCCTCGAAGATGTAGGAGTTCGCGGTGGTGCGGACGCCGGCGGTGAAGTAGTTGTCCTTGAGGGCCAGGGGCACGCCCCACAGCGCCCCACGGCCGCGCCGGCCCTCCATGGCCCGGGCTACCTCCCGGGCCTGCTCGGCCAGCACGGTGTTGAAGGCCAGCACCACCGGATCCAGCGCCTCGATGCGCGCGAGGTAGGCGTCCACCAGCTCCAGGGGCGAGAGGCTCCCGTCGCGGATGAGCGCGGCGGCCTCGGCCACGGTGAGGTTGGCCGGGTCGGTGACCTGCACGCGGCCGATCCGGGGAATCCGCACGGGGGGCGCCGGCGCCATCTCCAGTGCGGCAGCGCCCGTGGGGGTGCCGAGCGAGGCGAGCCCACCGGTCGAAGCGGCAGCCGTGATGGCGGTCATGCGCCGGAGAAAGTCCCGCCGGTCCACCCGCTCGTCGGTGGGAGGCGCCGGCACGCCCCCCCGGCCCTCGCGGCTCACGGCGTCTCTCCGGTGCGACCCGACCATTCTCCGGGATACAGGAGCGGAGGTACGTCCTGGACGTCCATGACGAACGACGAGATCGTGCCCGGCGTGGATCGCAGGAACCGCCGCGCCGACGCCAGGATGCGTCGCTGGTCGGCGGGAGCATCGGAATCGTCTTCCGGAAGGACCGTCAGGTCCACTCCCAGCAGCTCCAGGCGGGCGAGAATGTGGGCGTCGAGCTCGTCGTCGCTGAGCTCCTGTGGCGTGCGGGGCATGCCGTTCCTCCGTGCGAATGACCGGTCCGAGCCGGCGAAATAGCGGCTGCGTGTCCGCAGGGCAACCGGCGGCGGGAAGGGCTTGCCCCGGCCCGTGCCGTGCGCCATCCATCAGCACCCTCGCCAATCATGCACCCGGGAGCCGCCGTGACCCTCCGCATCGCAGCCCACAACGGCGCTCCGGAATGGGGTGGGGGCGAAATCGCCGTTTCGCGGCTCCTGGCAGGCCTCCAGACCCGGGGGCACCGGGTCCGCTTCTTCTGCGCCCGCGACCTGGTGGCGGAGCGCGCCCGGGACTTCGGGCTCGACACGGCGCCTCTGCACGTGGGAGGAGACGTGGCGCTGCATCACGGCCTGCGCGTGGCTCGCGCACTGCGTGACTTCCGCGCCGACGTTCTCCTGGTGGGCACCTTTCGCAAGCTTCTGCACCTGACCGTGGGCGCGCGCCTGGCGGGAGTGCCCGTCGTGGTCCGCATCGGGCTGGCCACCGACCTGCCCCGCAACGCCAAGTACCGCTTCCTGGCGCGGCGCTGGATCGACCGCGTGGTGGTGAGCAGCGAGGACGTGCGTCGAGGCTGGCTGGACGCCGTGCCCGGCCTGGATCCAGGAATCCTGGCCCTCGTACCCAAGGGCGTCGACGTTCCTCCGTCGCCGGGCCGCGACCTGGCCCGTAGCACGCTGGGCGTGTCGCCGGACGCGGTGGTGGTCGGATCACTGGCGCGGCTGGTGGAGCAGAAGCGCCTGGACCGTTTCGTGGACGCGGTGGCGCGCCTGCCCGCGCCCGTCAGCGGTCTCGTGGCCGGAGACGGACCCCTGCGCACCGCTCTCGAAGAACGGGCTCGCGCCGCCGCTGCGGACGTGCGCTTCCTGGGCCACGTCGACGACGTGGGCCGCTTCCTGGCCGCCCTGGACCTCCTCCTCGTCACGTCGGACCGAGAGGGCCTCGCCAATGCCATGCTCGAGGCCCTGGCCGCGGGCGTGCCGGTGGTGTCAACCCCGGTGAGCGGAGCTCCCCAGGCCCTCGCCGCGGGCGACGGCACCCCTGCGCCCGGCATCGTCACCGAGGGCTGGAGCGTGGACGACATCGTGCAGGCCGTCCGCCACATGCTGGACGACCCGGAGCTCCTGAAGGCCCGCGGCCGGGCGGCGAGCCGCCGCGGCCGCGAGCGCTTCGGCATGGAGGCCATGATCTCGGCCTGGGAAGAGGTGTTGCGGGACGCGGCCCTCAGTCGGCGGCCACGCTGACCGCCCGCAACCTGGCGCGGCCCAGGGCGGTGATCCGGAGATCGGGGTGGCCGGGAATGGCCGTGCCCTCGACGCGCTCCACCTCGCCTTCCTCCACCATGGTCTCCACCAGATGGCGCACCAGTGGTCGTGTCACCGGCCACCGTCGCGGCAGCTCGCTCATCGTCATGGGTCCGGCTATCTCCAGCGCCGCCAGGATGCGCGCCCTCGCCGTCTCTACCAGAACGGCCCCACTCGCACTCAATCGCATGATCGCTTCCCTCCTCGGGGGTGATTCGGATCCGTTTGTCACAGGAGCGGCGTGGCCAGCGCCGTGAGCACCAGGGCCAGCGCCCAGATGAGGTCCAGGTTGATCCAGTGGGTGCGGAGCAGACGCACGCCGAAGCGGTGATAGACCAGCAGCGCCACCAGCGCCGTCACCAGCAGATAGCCCGCAGTGTGGACCGCGGTCGCCATGAGACCCATGGCCTGCCCTGCGGACACGCCGGCCAGCAACGCTCCGTGAGCGCCGTGGACCGTGGCACCTCCCGCACCCATCGCCGGCATCCGCATCGCCGCGTCGTTCCCCGCCGAGGCCATCCCCAGCAGCACCGGCAGGACCATGAGCCCCGCCCCGTGGGCGCTCGCCATGAGGAAGGACCACACGGTGAGGTCCCTGGCGCCGACTTTCATCCCACCGTAGCGAGGATGACGGGCACGGAGGAGCCGGTAGCCGCCCATGGACAGCAGCAGCACGGCCACGGCCCACTTCAACGCCGCCGGCGGGACGACCACCCCGACCAGCAGGGCCAGGGCCGCCACCGTCCCGATGGCGCAGGCGTGCCCCAGGGCCAGGGGCGGAAGGGCGCGCCAGACGGCGCGACCCTCCCCTCCCTGCAGGCCCAGAGCGACGGCGAAGAGCCATCCCATGCCCGGGTTGATTCCGTGAAGACGCCCCAGAAAGAGCAGGGTCATCCAGGGCCACAGGTGCGCGTCCACGGCGCTCACGACGGATAGCAGTAGGAGTCCGACGAGGCGTCGCCGCCCTGCAGCCGGACCTGGTGGGCGCGCATCCCGTCGGGCATCGCACGAAGAACGCCGGGTCGAGCTCCATGCTCCCGTCCTCGGCCACGTCGGCCTTCACCATCCAGCTGCGGATGCCGTCGGGATAGAATTGCTCGTCCCACGGCGAATACAGGGAGTTCGTGAAGTAGACCCGCCGCCCGTCGCGGCTGATCTCCACCATCTGCGGCCCGCCGTTGAGCGCCTCGCCCGGCGCCGCCGGGTGCTCGCTCCGCCCCACGATGCCGCCGATGCGGATGGAGCCCGTGAAGACCGGAGCGAAGGGATCGCGCACGTCGTAGCGGCGCAGCTCGCCGGTGCCCCAACACGAGACGTACAGCGTGCTGTCGTCCACGGAGAGATTGAGATCGGTCACCAGCGGAGGAACGGCGCCGAACCCCTTCAGGAGCGGCGGTAGCAGCTCGGGATCCGCGGGCTCGGCCGGGATCTCGATGACCTTGCGGGCCCGCCACTCGCCGGACTCTTCGTCCAGATGCCAGAGGAAGACCGAGGCCGACAGGTCCTCCAGCGAGACCACGACGCCGGCGAAGCCGTAGGCCCGACGGGGATCGTGCGCGGGCCTCAGCTCCAGGACCATCTGGTGCTGCTCACCCAGGTCCAGGACCTGCTTGTGGGACTTCTTGCGGAGATCCCACACGTGGAGCGCGTGGCCGTATCGCGCGCCGAGCAGGAGCTCGGGGTTCGAGTCCCTCGGTCACCATGTTCGGCGTGCCCCACTCGCTGGTGATCATGGTGTCGTGTCCCAGGTGCCAGAAGAAGTCGTACGACAGGTACTGGGGGCCGCGCTCCCGCTCCCAGCGTCCCAGCGACCTCGAAGGTCTCCGGGTCCAGCGTGAAGATCCCGCCAGGGCCGTCGCCGTCCACGGCGCCCAGGGCGTTGACGTAGATGCCGTCCGGGCCGCAGTGCACCGTGTGGGGCGCCGCGTAGCCGGTCCTGGCGGCGATCTCCTCGGCCTCCACCACCTTCACCACCCGGGGATTGCGGGCATCGCCGGCATCCAGGATGTGGATACGGGAGCTGTGGATGCCGGGCACCACCAGGTAGCGCCGCTCCACGTGGGCGTGCGGCGCGTACGGGGACAGACACGAGCTGCAGGCGTTCCAGCCGAAGTGGTGGAGCTCGTCACCGATGCCCGTCATGTCGACCTGGCCGATGAGCTGGCCGAAGGTGGGCGACCCCTCGCCGACATCCACCACGCCCATGGCGTCGGGTCGCTCGTGGGCGGGGTTGAGCATGGCCACGTAGGCCACTTCCTCGACGGGGGCCTGCATGGCCTCCCGCGGCGAGGGATAGAAGCTGGGGTCGGGTTTCCATTGGGTCATGGTCGTGTCTCTCTTTCTCGTGTGGTCGTTTCGGGTCCAACCGTTCAGGAGAGAGAGGCGCGAGATTCGCCGGGAAGGGCTCACGGCCCGCCGAGGCCGTCCGCACCGAGGTGCGAGACCATGCCAGCCTGGCGAACCGGCGACGGGGGTGGTTATTTCGGCTGGCAGGTCCCACATGCGCCGGAGGTCGCCACCATGTCGGATCAGGAAGAGATCACCCGGGCTCTCTCGGAGCTGGCCGGCGGCGACCAGGCGGCCCTGGACCGGCTGTTGCCCGCGGTCTACGACCATCTCAAGGGGCTGGCCCAACGCGAGCTCCGGCGCGAGCGCCGGGATCACACGCTCAACGCCACGGCGCTGGTGCACGAGGCCTATCTCCGGCTCGTGCAACTGGACCGCATCACCTGGGAGGGGCGCGCCCACTTCTTCGGCGCTGCGGGACAGGCCATGCGGCGCATCCTCATCAGCTACGCGCGCATGAAGAAGGCGGACAAGCGCGGATCCGGAGCGGAGCACGTCCCCATCGACGACGTGGTGGTGGCCGCCCGTGACCGGCCGGCGGATCTGCTGGCGCTGGACGAGGCACTGGATCGGCTCGCCGCGCTCGACCAACGACAGGCGCGCGTGGTGGAATGCCGATTCTTCGCGGGGATGGGCGTGGACGAGACCGCCGCGGCGCTCGACATCTCCCAGGCGACGGTGAAGCGGGATTGGACGGTGGCGCGCGCCTGGCTCAACCGCGAGCTCGGCGGTCGATGAGCGCCGACTCGACCCCGGGCCGCTGGGCCCGTGTGCAGGAGCTCTTTCTCGAAGCGCTGGAGCGTCCCGTCGCAGAGCGATCCGCCTTCGTGGAGGAACGGTGTGGCGACGACCCGGGCCTCCTGCGCGAGGTCACCTCGCTCCTCCGCGCCCACGACGAGGGCCCGGTGCCCCTGTCCGCGAGCGCGCGCCCCGGGAGCCGGCGGTACCCGGAGCGCATCGGCAGCTACCGCATCGTGCGACCGCTGGGAGAAGGGGGGATGGGCGTCGTGCTGCTGGCGGTCCGCGAGGCGCAAGGGTTCACGCAGACGGTGGCGCTCAAGCTCCTCCCCGCCTTTCCGCACGCGGACCTCGAGGCCCGTCTCAAGGCGGAGCGCAGGATCCTCGCCCGCCTGGAGCATCCCGGGATCGCGCGCCTCATCGACGGTGGCGTAACCGAGAGCGGGCAGCCCTTCCTCGCCATGGAATACGTGAAGGGCGAGGACATCCTCACCTGGTGCGAGGGCAGGCGCCTGGACGTGGATCGGCGCATCGCGCTCTTCCTCGACGTGTGCGACGCCGTCCACTACGCGCATCAGCAGCTCGTCATCCACCGGGATCTCAAGCCGTCGAACATCCTGGTGACCAGCGCGGGCCGCCCCAAGCTCCTGGACTTCGGCGTGGCCAAGCTCCTGGACGAACAGAGCGACGAGGGACACACCCGCACCGGCGCGTGGGTGACTCCGGCCTACGCCAGCCCCGAGCAGCTCCGCCGGAAGCCCGTCACCACCCTGTCCGACGTCTATTCGCTGGGCGTGCTGCTCTACGAGCTCCTGGTCGGCGCTCGCCCCTACGACACCGAGGGCCACACCCCTGCCGAGCTGGACCGGCAGCTCGCAGGCCGCCCTCCGACCAGGCCCAGCGTGCTCGCCCGAGGAGACGAGCGGGACGCGGCGGGGCCGGCCTCGCAGCGGGCCGCGGCCCGGACCACGACACCCCGTCGTCTGAGCCGTCGCCTGGCCGGCGACCTGGATGTGATCCTCCTGCGCGCTCTGGCCCACGAGCCCGAGCGCCGCTACACGTCGGCCGCAGCCCTGGCAGAGGATCTGCGCCGACACCTGGGAGGATGGCCGGTGCAGGCCCGGCCCGAGAGCTGGCTCTATCGCACCTCCAAGTTCGTTCGACGGCATCGCGTGGCGGTGGCGGCGGCAGGGATCGGGGCTCTGGCGATTCTCGCCGGGACGGGCGCCACGGTCTGGCAAGCCCGCCGCGCTCGTGCCGAGGCGCTGCGCGCCGAGAGCGAAGCGGACCGTGCCCGCCAGGTCACCGCGCTGGTCACCGACCTGTTCCGCCTGTCGGACCCCGCGCGGGCACTGGGGGACACGGTCACGGCACGGCAGCTCCTGGACGAGGGAACGACCCGGGTCGAGTCGGAGCTTCGGGACCAACCCGAGTTGCAGGCGACCCTCATGGCCGAGGTGGCCAGGGTGTATCTCAACCTGGGGATCCTGCCGCGGGCCGAGGAGCTGGCCCGGCGGGTGGTGGACCTGCGCGCCACCGGCGAACCCGGCTCCCGTGCCCACGCGGCGGCGCTGGCCGCCCTCGCCGAGGTGGTGGCGGAGCGCGGCCGAATGGACGAAGCCGTCCGTCTCTCCCGGGCGGCGCTGGAACTTCCCGACCTGGGCGGCCCGGGCAGCGGCGACACCCTGCGGGCACGCGTGCTGTCGGCCATGGCCTGGGAACTCCGCAATCAGGGTCGCCACGACGAGGCCGTGAGCGCCTTCCAGGAAGCCCTCCCGGTTCAGCGCGCGGCGCTGGGGGATCGCAGCCCCGTCGTGGCCCGGACGCTCATGGGTCTGGCCTCGGCGCTCCACGACGCCGGACGCTTCGACGACGCCGAGGCCTTCTTCGATGAGCTCATCGCCGAAGCGCGGGACGGCGGCCGGCCCGATCCCGCCGCGGCCGCGGCCATGGCAAACCTGGGCATGCTCCGTCGCGTGCGAGAGGAGCTGGAAGAAGCCGAGCCGCTTCTCCGTACGGCGTTGGACCACCGCATGAGGCTCTACGGACCAGACCACCCCGAGACCCTCGAGTCCATGGACGATTGGGGCGCGGAGCTTCTCCAACTCGGCCGCTTCGACGAGGCCCGGGAGGTGCTCGCCGAGGGCCTGGACCGGGCGCGGGCGGTCCTGGGAGAGGATCACACCCAGACCATCAGCATTCGTGAAGCGCTCGCGGCGGTGGAGATCGAGCTGGGCCACTACGACGCAGGGCTCGCCATGCGTGATTCGGCGCTGGCGAGCAAGCGTCGCCTGCGTCGCGGCGAGGATCATCCGGGCATCGTCTACACCCTTCTGCGCCTGGCTTCCGACGCGCGCGAAGCCGGACGCGACTCCCTGGCTGGTGTCGCCTTGGACTCCGCGCTGGCCATGGGGTGGCGGCTGTCCGACGAGCCCAGCGTCTACCGGGCTCTGGCGCTGCAGCAGCGGGCGGTCCTGGCGGTGCACCGGGACGAGCGCGCGGCGGCGGAAAGGGACATCGACGCCGCCGTGCGAATGCTCGCCAGCCTCCTGAGTGACGACCATCGCTACGTGCTGTCCGCGCGCCGGGACCAGGCCCTTTTCAGGCTCCGCACCGGCGGTGCGCCCACCGAGGCCCTGCGTGCGCTCGCCGTGGAAGACTCGCTGCGCAGGTCGCGCCGCCCCTCACCACATCCCGAGTTGGGCGTGATCGCGCTGGCCCTGGGCGAGGCTCGGCTGGCCGCGGACGACGCCGTCGGGGCCGCCGACGCCTTCCGGTCCGCCTCGGCGGAGTTTCAACGGCTCCCGCCGACACACTGGAAGCGGGGAGCGGCGCTGGTCGGTCAGGGCATGGCCACCCGCCTGGCCGGAGACACGGCCCGGGGCGCCGAGTTGGTGGACCGAGGCATGGAAATCGTGGACCGGCACCTGGGGCCCCACGCCCCGGAGGCGCTTCGTCTGCGCCGGATCAGCGCCCGTCCAGCACCTCGTCCAGCTCGGTCAGGGGCACCACGCTCGCGGTGACTCGGCGCACACCACCGTCACGGAAGTGCAGGGTGACTTCGAGGCTGTCTCCAGGGGCCACGGTCCGCGTCAGGTCCTCGAGCATCGCGTGATCGCCACCGGGACGGAGCAGGAGTCGCCCGTGCTCCGGAACCTCCAGTCCGCCGGTCGCGGGACGCATACGCATCATGCCCCCGCTGGTCTCGGTGTGGTGCAGCGTGGCCCGGCCCACGCCCTCCACCTCCAGTCCCTGCAGGACGTCGGCGGCGCCTCCGTTCTCCACTGTGAGATAGAGCGCCGCGCGCTCGCCGGTCACCGGCTCCGAGATGACCGCGTCGTGGACCCCCAGTCCGCCTCCGCCACACGACGACAGGAAGAGCGCCAGCAGGATCGAGGCCGCCACGGTTCCCGTGGAGGACTCCCGCTCGCTGCGCTGGTACCAGCGAAAGAACAGGATGCTGATGGCCGTCCACAGGACCACCGCACCCCCGACTTTCATGAGAAGCCCGGCGAGACGCTGATCCTCCTGGGTGGTCAGCCCCCCCACCGGCGGGGCCAGCTCGAAGGTCGCGTAGACCGGAAGCTCGGCGAAGGTCAGGTAGGCGAAGACCCCGGTATTCACCAACGTCGCCGCGATCAGGTAGCCCATCTGGAAGGGCTCCGACAACCAGGAGCGCTCCGGCAGCGCCACGGTCACCGGCCACCAGAAGACCAACCCCGACACGAGCCAGAGCATGTCCAGCACGAAGCTGCCGAGCTGGCCTGCCATGAGCCCGTCCACCATGGGAGGCCAGTGCGTGAAGCCCATGACCGTGGCGAAGAAGGCCATGCTCGCCAGGGGGTAGCCCATGACCCGCGCAACGGCCCGGAACGCCGGCACCTGGAGCAACCGTCTCCAGGCCGAGCGCGGCACGCCCAGCAGAAGGAGCGGTGGCGACGCGATGGCGATGAGGAGGAACTGGACCATGTGGACGCTCGCCAGATAGCCCGCGCCCAGCGTGCCGATGGGCCAATCCAGGGCAGCCCACAGAAGCAGGATGCCGGCCACGGCGAAGCCCGCTCGCCCCGCCGGAGAGAAGGTCTCCTGCGCAGTGTCGCCGGAGCGCGCGGCGCGGCGCAGCAGGCGAGCGTACGCCACGCCCAGCAGGGCCACGAACAGCCAGACCCCGACATAAGGACGCCACGTCCAGCTCCACGCCACCCCCTGGGCGGCACACCACCACTGCACGTTCACCGTTGGTCCGGCATCAGTGGATCGTCACCGCGTACCAGGAGGGGCAGGTCCCGCAACCAGTCGCGCTGGCGAGTACCCCACGGGTAGGCGACGCGCGCCGTGTCGTCCTTGCCGAAGGCCAGGAGCTGAGCCGCATGACCCACGAAGTAGCCGCCGTCGGCCGTGGCGGTGGCCGTGTCCACCACCGACACGGGCACACCCACCGCTTGCTCCAGCGCCGTGCACCTCGGCGGGGGTGCCCCGAAGTCCCACGAACGACGGATGGAGGGCGCCGAGCCACTCCTTCAGGCGCTCCGGCGTGTCCCGATCCGGATCGGTGGTCACGAACACCGTCTGGATCTGCCGGGTCACCTCGATGGGAAGCCTGCGCAGCACCGCGGCCAGGTTGGCCATGTGTACCGGGCAGACGTCGGGGCAGTTCGTGTAGCCGAAGAAGAGGAGGGTGATCTTGCCCCGGGTCTCGGCGCGCAGGCTCCAGGGTTCGCCCGCCTGATCCTCCAGCACCACGTCGGGCTTGGCCACGGCGGGCGAGACGCGCACGGCGGTGGTCGCCGGCCGCGACTCCGCACCCGACGAGGGCGTGCAGCCGGCCAGCGCCAGGAAAGCGGCCAGAACGAGCAGGGGGCGGGTGTTCACGGGGCCCTTCTACCGACCGAGCGGGGGACCGTTCCCCCCCACCGCGGGCGGTGCAGCTCTCCTATTCGGCGCGTAGCGCCTCCGTCGGAGCGATCCGCGAGGCACGTCGGCCCGGCGCCAGCGCTGCGACGATGGACGCCGCGGCCACCGCCAGCGCCGTTCCCGTCAGTGTCAGCGCATCGGTACGCTGCACGCCCCACAGGTATCCCTCGATGGCCCGCGTGGCCAGGAAGCCGGCGACCAACCCGCTCACGCCGCCGTACACGGCCAGCCGCGCGGCCTGCCGCAGAACGAGACCCAGGACCTGGCCGCGCTCGGCTCCCAGCGCCATGCGAATCCCCATCTCCCGGGTGCGCGCCGCCACGCTTCGCGCCGTCACGCCGTAGACGCCCATGAGGGCGAAGAGCGCCGCCAATCCGGAGAAGAACGCCACCAGACGCGCCCGGAAGCGCTGGCTCTCCAACTGAGCGCTGAACTGCTCGCGGAACGGCCGGATGCCGGGCACGGCGATACCACGATCCACGCTCCAGACGGCCTCTCGCACCGCGGACACGAGCGACGCCGGTTCCACCTCCGTCCGTACCATCATGCTTCCCGACGCGTAGTCTGCCTGTCGGCGCGGCACGTAGTAGGCGAACTCCGTTCCCTGCCCCAGCCCTTCGTCGCGAACCGAGGCCGCCACGCCCACCACCGTCGTCTCGCGGCCCCAGTAGCCCACGCGCTTGCCCACGGCCGATTCGTTGGGCCACACGGCCCGCGCCACACCCTCGGAGACGATCATGGTCCCGGCGACGCCGGCTCGATCGTCGTCCGCAGTGAAGGCCCGGCCCTCCAGGATCGGGATCCCGGTGACGTCGAAGTAGTTCCCCGACACGAAGCGTCGCTCCGCGATGATGGGATCGCCCTCGTATCCCTCGGGGTGGATGTCGTTGTTCCCTCGGTCCCCGCTCAGCGGAAGCACCGAGGTCCAGGCCGCGTCACGCACGCCGGGTACCGCCTTCACGCTCTCGAGAATGGCGTCGTAGGTGGCCATGGCGCCCGCCGACAGGGCATCCGGATCCTCGATGCCCTGCAGCATGCGATCGAGGGGTACCGCCACACGAACCGTCAACAGGCGGTCCAGGGCGAAGCCGGTGTCCACTCCGTCGAGGGCCAGCACGGTGCGCCCCAGGAGCCCCGCACCCACCAGCAACACCGTGGCGAGGGCCAGCTCGGCGGCCACGAGAACGCCCTGGAGCCTCGTCCGGCCCGCGTGGGTGCTCCCGCGGGAACCCGTCATGGAGGCGGCCAGATTGCGCCGGGACGAGAGGAGCGCCGGAGCCAACCCGAACAGCATGCCACACACCAGGCCCACGCCCACGGCGAAGAGGAGCGTGCGCCCATCGATGGTGGCCTGGGCCATGCGCGGGACACCGGCGGGCGCCAGCCCCAGCAGGACATCGCGCACGGTACTGGTAAGGGCGATGCCGAGGAGCGCACCGGCACCGGCCAGCACCAGGCTCTCGGTGAGCAACTGCTGGATCAGCCGTCCCCGGCCGGCGCCCAACGCACCGCGCACGGCCAACTCCTGGTCACGGTCGATGGCGGTGCCCAGCAAGAGGACCGCGACGCTGACGCACGCCACCAGGAGGAGCACGCCCGACGCCACCGCCAGGAGCAGGAGCGGGCCACGCACCGTGTGCGTCTGATCCACCAGGCGCGGGTAGACGCGGATGGCGTGCTCGTGCCCCTCGCCGGGTGGCGCCGCGGCCTGCAAGCTCGCGGTGAGGGCCGCCTGGGCCCGATCCGGCGTCACGCCCTCGGCCAGGCGCGCCACAGCCCTGAAGCTGTGATTTCCCCGGTTCTCGCCGGGCTTCATCATGGCCCACGCCTCCACCGCCTCGTACCCGGCCACCTGGAACCAACCCGGGAGGACGCCGATCACCTCTGTCGGCCCGCCCAGGTCGAGGGTGGATCCGACCACCGACGGATCCCCTCCGAAGCTCCGCTCCCAGAAGTCCCGTGTGAGCAGGACCCGGCCCGGCATCTCGTTCTCGCTCTCCGAGAAGACGCGGCCCAGCAGCGGTTGCACGGGCATGACGTCGCGGAAGAGGGCGGCCGAGGTGGCTCCGATCCTGACGCGCTCCGCCGGACCGTCGTCGTGGTCGAGGATCACGGTGCCGTACCCGAGGATCGCGACGCTCTCCAGCACGCCGTCGCCGGCGTCTCGCACGTCACGGAACTCGGGATAGGAGAAGGTGCCGCGGTCGGCGGCGTCGCCCAGCGTCGGATGCCCTCGCAGCGAGGGGTTCGTAGGGTAGACCGACACGATCCGGTCCGGCTGCGGAAACGGCAGGGGACGCAGAAGCACCGCGTCCACCACGCTGAACATCCCGGTGCTGGCGGCGATGCCCAGGCCCAGCGTCACGATGGCCAGGATCGCCGTGGTGGGGCGCCGGAGCAGGGCTCGCACGGCGTAACGAAGGTCCTTGGCCAAGGTGTCCATGGAGTCTCTCCACAGGGGTCGATATGCATGGCTGGGAGCCCCCCCGAAACGCGCACGGAGGGCGGTCGAAAGCACTCCACCGAGCTCGATGCCGAAGCCGCGCGCCCGCTCCGATCGCGCCACGGGCTTCGGCCTGGCGAGCTTCGTAGACGGCCATCATCTCCTCCGCGGCCCGGTGGCGCAGCCAACCAGGGAGCAGGAGCAGAGAAAGGCGAAAGAGGAGTCTGGCGAGGCTCACGGTTGCCCTGCCACTCCCGCGGCCCGAGCCACGTTCACGAGTCCGGACAGGCGACCGACTTCCGCCTCGAGCACTTCGCTACCGAGACGGGTGAGGCGGTAGTACCTGCGCCGGGGATCGGTCTCGCCCTCCGGGGCCGGGGCGTCCTCGATGAGGCCCCGCTCTTCGAGGCGGGTCATGGCCAGGTAGAGGGAGCCGGAACTGGGACTGTGATGCCCTTCGGTGAGCTCCTCGATGCGCTTGATCACCGCCCATCCGTGACGCTCCCCCTCCGCCAGCGCCACCAGGACGTGCAGCGGAAGGTTGGCCAGCGGTAGGTGCTCGGCTACGTCGGTCGTGCTCATGGCGCCAGTCCTGCTCCACAGGGATTTCCGTCAAATGGATTTGATGTAAACCTATTCCCGTCCATCGCTCTTGGACAGGCCCACCCCCGGTACGGTTGCACCGGGCGCCCGTGGGCGCTCCATTCTCCTCCTGCTCTCGTCGACGGAGACCTTCATGGCCCGACCCCGTTCTGCCCTCGCCCCCATCTTTATCCTCGCCCTCACGGCGTGCGGCCCGGCCACGGCGGACCGCCCGGACGACGGCGACGGCGGCTCCGATCCTGCGGGCTGGGCGCTGGTGCTCGAGCCTCAGCAGGCGGCCACCGACGCCCTCCTGCAGGCGGTGAGCCCCGTGGACGAGCGCGTGGTGTGGGTGAGCGGCCATGCGGGCACCTGGGCGCGCTCCACCGACGGCGGCTCCACCTGGACCGTGGGTGTCGTGCCTGGTGCGGATTCCCTCCAGTTCCGCGACGTGGCGGCCGTGGATTCCATGACGGCGGTCCTCATGAGCGCCGGCACCGGAAGCCTCTCCCGCATCTTGCGCACCGACGATGGCGGCACGACCTGGAGCGAGACGTTCGTCATGGACCACCCCGACGGCTTCCTGGACTGCATGGCGTTCCTGGACGGCAACCTCGGGCTCGTCTACGGCGACTCCACCGACGGACAGCTCTATCTCCTGCGCACCAACGACGGGGGGCGCAGCTGGAGTCGCGTCGCCGCAGACGCGCTCCCCGAGGCCCTCGACGGCGAGGGCGGCTTTGCCGCCAGCGGCTCCTGCGTCGCCGCCGAGCTGGACGCGAGCTATTGGGTCGCTACCGGTGCGGGCTCGCATCCGAGACTCCTCACCAGCCACGACGCCGGGGACACCTGGTCGGTGCAGGATCTCCCTCTGGCCGCGGGCCCGTCGGCCGGAGCGACCACGGTCGGCTTCCTGCCCGACGGCCGGGGGTTCGCGCTGGGCGGCGTCATCGGTGGCGAGGTGCAGGGTGAGCGCGTGGCGGTCAGCCCTCCGGAGTCGCCGCTCTTCGAGCCCGGCGGGCCCCTGGTGATGAGCGGGCCCGTCTACGGCGCGGCCTGGGTGCGCGGGCTGGACGCTCCCACGCTGGTGGCCGTGGGCCCCGGTGGCATGGACTGGTCCCGCGATGGAGGCCGCACCTGGGCCTCGGCCGATACCCTCACCTACTGGGCCGTGGAGTTCGCTTCGCCCGAAGCCGGCTGGGCCGTGGGGCCCGGCGGGCGAATCACGCACCTGCGGGTGGCACGATGAACGCGGCCCGCGCCAGCCGCTCCCTGACGGTGCCGGCCACCCTGCTCCTCCTGCTGACGTCGGGATTTTCGCCGGCGGTGGGCCAGACGACAGCCGAGCTTCGCCAGGGTGATCTCCTGGTAGTCGGTGGACGCCTCTTCGACGGCACGGCGGACGCCGCTCGCGCGAACCCCGGGATCCTGGTACGCAACGGGACCATCATGGCGCTGGGGGTGTCCGCCGCCGGGGCGCCCGAAGGGGTGCGCGTGGTGCGCGTCCCCGACGGCTCCACGGTTCTCCCCGGGCTCTTCGACCTCCACGCTCACTACGCCGTGGATCTCTTCGGCGAGGGTCGCGTCGACGAGACGGTGGTCAATCCGGTGATCTTCCTGGCCAACGGGGTCACCTCCACCTTTCCCGCAGGCGAGGTGGACCCGCCGGCCTTCGACGAGGCCGTGGCCGCTATCGACGCCGGCACCCGGCCGGGACCGCGCATCCACCGGTCGGGGCCCTACTTCGGCAGCGCGCGCCCCGGTTGGGACGCCGACGCCATGACACCCGACTCCATCCGAGCGGAGGTGGACTACTGGGCCGGCCGCGGCGTGCGGGGCTTCAAGGCCAAGGGAATCCAGCCGGATCAACTGGAGGCGCTCGTGGAGAGGGCGCACTTTCACGGGCTGACCGTCACCGGACATCTGGGCTCGGGCTTCCGCGCCACGGTGAATCCCCGAGACGCCATCCTCATGGGGATCGATCGGGTGGAGCATTTCCTGGGCGGCGACGTCATGCCCGCGGACCGCTCGGCGTACGCCTCACTGGAGGCGCTGGACCTGGACGACCCCGACACGCGTCGGCTGATCGACGAGGAGGTACGCCGGTTCATCGACCACCACGTCTACTTCGACGCCACGCTTACGGCCTACGACTACTTCGCCGACAAAGAGCCCGCCGTCTACGGGTACTGGTACGACGAGAGGGGTCTCCTCACCCCGTACGCCCGCGAGGTGGTGGAGGCCCGGCTCCCCCGACGTCCTCTCGACCAGTTCGGCCGCATCTACCGGGTCAAGCACCGCACGGTGAAGGCGTTCGTGGAGGACGGCGGCGCGCCTCTCCTCACTGTGGGAACCGACCACCCGAGCTGGGGCGAATTCTTCTCCGGATTCGGAGTACACCGGGAGATGCAGGCCCTGGTCCAGGCGGGTATCGAGCCCGCCGTGGTCCTTCGGGCCGCCACCACCAACGCGGCGCACGCGCTGGGACTGGACGGCGTACTGGGCACCGTCGAGCCCGGCAAATACGCGGACCTGGTGGTGGTGGAGGGGGATCCCCTCGCCGACATCACCGCCACCCGGCGGGTGCGGACCGTCATCCGCTCGGGCCGCGTCTACGATCCCGCGGCCCTGTTGGCCTCGGTGCGCGGACAACTCGGCCCGCGCTCCGAAGCGGAGGCGGACTGGTGGAAGGGCTCCCTGCGCCTGGGCCGCTGATCACATCCCAGGATCAGCTGCCGGGAGCCTCGGCGTGGCACGCTCCGCACGTGGAGAGGATCCGACCGTACAGCACGCCCCTGGCTTCGGGGTCCGAGGTCTCTACGGCCTCGCGGGCGAGCTCCCTCAGACGGACGGCGTGTCGCTCGGCCGCACTCGACAGCCGGGTCGTCGCCATGTCGTCCTCGGCCATCAACTCGGCTCCCAACCTCCAGGCCTCGTCCGACGGAGCCAACAGGCCTTCCCACAGCCTGTCCGCAGCCCACACGTGCCGCACCATGTGTCGGCCGAATCCCTCGCCTTCCGGGGGTGGCTGCTGGTAGCTGATCCGCGGTCCCCCGTCGAACGCGACGTGACACGCGCCGCACGCGGCGGCCAGACGGCCCGTGGCCACGGCAGCCTCACCGTAGATGCCGGCGTCACGGATCTCGCGGGCCCGATCCTGCACGGCCCGGACGTAGGCGATGGATTCCAGCCCCATGTCCGGCAAGCGGTCGACGGCCCATATGGCCTCCGCGGCGGGACGCGCGGCCTGGAGGTCGCCACGCAGGATCGCCATCTGGATGCGAGATGCGGCTTCGAAGTGACCGCGCATGAAATTCTGCGTGGCGTTACCGGGGCCGGGTCCCCCGGCACAGGCCCACGTCAGCAGGAGCGCCAGCGCGGCAGCACCCGACAGCGCGGTAGATCGGACAGACGGCCGACGGATGGTCCGCATGCTTCCTCCTCACCCGGACGGGCACCCAACGGGCCCGCTCCCGGGAGTGGCGGTGGCGGGAGGGCCTGAAAGACAGCGGTTCCTACCGTCAATTAGCTTCCGCGATCGGCGCGCCGCAAGCACACCGTTTCACGCCGGCCCTCGCGCCCCGACCCCATCGGACACCCTTGCCCCGTGACCTCTGGCCTTCTTCCTTGAGAAAGACGGGAGAGGGAAGCCCGGAAACCCCGCACCCCCCCTTCCCGTAGGACGGGCAGAGAAGACCTACCTACCGAGGGGAGAACCCGATGCTCACCATCCTCAAGCGCGTCGTGAAGCTCGTCCTGGGCTGGATCCTGGACAAGATCTAGCCTCTGGCCGCCGACGCGCCGCTACATCCCACGGGTTCCACCGCGCGTGGCGGCGCGCATCTCGTACTCCTTCGGCGGCTCGGCGTCCAGCAGGTACCTCACGAAGTAGTCCCAGCGCCGCCGCACCATGTAGTCCTCGCTTCCGAACCCGTGTCTGCGGTTGGGCAGCATGAGCAGGTCGAAATCCTTGTTGGCCTCGATGAGCGCGTCGACCACCAACATGGTGTTGTACGGTGGCACGTTGTCGTCGGTCGTTCCGTGGGCGAGCAGGAGCTTGCCCTTCAGGTTTGCGGCCACGAGTTGGTTGGCCTGGTCGTCGTAGTTGGTGGAGCCGTCGGGACGTCTCTCCAGAAGCCCCTGCCACTTCTCGCCCCAGTCGTCCTCGTAGACCCGGTTGTCGTGATTGCCGGCCTCGCTGATCCCCACCTTGAAGAAGTCGGGATAGCGGAACATGGCGTCGGCGGTGGCGAAGCCCCCTCCGGAGTGGCCGTAGATCCCCGCACGCTCGAGGTCGATCCAGGGATAGCGCCCGGCGAGCTCCCGCATGCCGGCGACCTGATCGGGGAGCGTGTTGTCGCCCATGTCGCCGTAATAGGCGGCGTGGAAGGACTTGGAGCGCCAGGGGGTGCCCATGCCGTCGATTTCGACCACGACGAACCCCAGCTCCGCCAATGCCTGCGCGTCGCCGCGGGCGGCGCTGAAGCTTCGTCCACGGACGCTCCCCGTCTGCGGCCCCGGATAGATGTGGTTGATGATGGGATAGCTTGCCGTGGAGTCGAGCTCCGTGGGGGTGTACATGAGGCCGTAGAGGTCGGTCTGGCCGTCGCGGGCCTTCACCGTGATCTGCTCCGGGGGCTTCCAGCCCGTCGCCAGCAGGCGGGACACGTCCGCCTCCTCGAGGCTCGAGAACGCGCTCCCCGGTGCGCATGTCACGCAACGCGGTCACCGGGGGAACGTCGGGCTGTGACCAGGAATCCACGAAGTACCGGCCATCGGGGGACAGATCCACCGAATGGTCACCGTTCTCTGGCGTGAGGAGCGTGGCCTCGCCGCCGTCGAAGCCGACCCGGTAGAGATGACGGTAGTAGGGATTGCG
The DNA here is from genome assembly GCA_963809895.1 of uncultured Gemmatimonadales bacterium. GTDB lineage: Bacteria > Gemmatimonadota > Gemmatimonadetes > Longimicrobiales > Gaopeijiaceae > Gaopeijia. Next base: position 2,817,546 of record CAWELD010000003.1, read on the forward strand.
CCCCGCTTCCCGACCCACGCCCTCGAACCAGATCGTTCTGGTGTCCGCGTCCACGCGCAGCACCCGGGTGACGTTGCCCTGGCCGCCGGTGATGGCGTGCTTCAGGGCGCCGGACTGCAGATCGTAGAGGTAGAGCTGCCCCCAGTCGCTGCGCTCCGAGAACCAGATCACCTCGTCGGAGTCGAACAGCACCTTGTTGTTCACCGCCCCGTTGCCGGACTCGTAGAAGGTCTCGACCCGTTCGTCGAGCACGTCACGCACTGCACCGGTGGCGGCATCCGCCACCCGAAGATGTACCTCCTTGTGGTCCCTGGAGCTGGACGCGAAGGCGAGCTCCGTGGCGTCATCGCTCCAGGTCACGTCATCCCAGCTTCCTCCACAGATGATGTCGTCGCAGAGCGTAGAGCGGTGCTGGTCCGGAGGCATCTGCAGGCGCACGACCCTGGGCCCGTCCAGGTCGATGATCACGCGCTCGATCATGGTGACCACGCTGTCTCCCGGCAGTGGATACTTCCACGCCTGGAGCTCCGGGTGGCCGACCCGCGTGCTGACCAGATACATCTCTCCCGTGCCCCGCTGGTCCTGTTGGAAGGTGGCGATCCTGCGCGAGTCGGGGCTCCACAACACCACCGGGCGGTCCGACTTGCGCCATCCGGCGTTGTCGGTGGCGTAGCCGTAGTTCTCTTCGCCGTCGGTCGTGAGCGGACGCTCCTCGCCGGTGCGGAGGTCACGCAGCCAGAGGTTCCAGTCGCGGATGAACACGGCTTTGGTGCCATCGGGTGAGACCACCTGCGGAGCGGCGGACCGGCGATCGGCGCCGCCACCCTCGTCGGCCGCCGCGCACCGGGGCGCCTCGATGTCGCAGAGGTAGCGGCGCCCCTGGACGACGAACATCACCCGGCCCGCATCCGGCGACAGGGCTGCCGTGCCCAGCGGCAATCCCAACGCCTCGAAGGCCTCGCCGGATGCCGTGGACAGGGCGCGAGCCATGCCCTGGTGATCGAAGGCGCGCTGGCGGCGGCGGGCCCCAGGGTCCACGAGCACCATCTCCTCGCCGCCCGGCACGTCGTTGGCGTACCAGAAGCGTCCGTCGTCCAACCAGCGCGGCCGAACGCTGGCACCGAAGACGAGCGCGTTGGTGTTGTAGCCCATGTAGCGCTCGGCTCGGGCGTAGTCCTGGGCGGTGACGGCGCCCGTGGCCTGAGCCTGCAGTCCTGTGACCTGGACTGCACCGAGCATGACGAACACCAGACGCGCCCCACTTCCCCAACGTCCTGCTACGGCCCGCATCTTCATCGTCGATCTCCTCTTCGACAGGTCGCTGGACCTGCTCCTGACACCTCTCGACCCCCACCCGGCCCGCTCGAAGATGGCCGGCGCGGCCCCCCTCCGGCAACCACAAACGGGGCGTGCGCACGACGCCCGGATCGTCCTCGCCTGATCCCGCACGCATGCATGCGGATATGCGACTACGTTGCGTTGACGTGATCTCGGTGATACGCTCGTGAAGCACGAGAGTCGGCTCGGCTATGGGATCCTCACCCAAGGAGCGAGTCGTGCGAGGAAGGTCCAGTCTCATCAGAGGGAGTGCTTCGGCGACGGTGCCGGAGCCGACGTGGGTGGATGAAGCGGGGTGGCAGGGGGTGGTCCACGGCGCGCTTCCACCGGAACCGGGTCGTCCTTCTGTGCCCTGGCTCTTCGTGTCCTCCGCCCCCCGACGAGGGGGCACCGGCAGATCCGAATCCGGATCGCCGTCCACCTCGAAAGTCTTTCCCCATCTCCCCCCCAGATGCGGGAAACACCACATAAGGCTCCGAACCCTTCGCCACCCCTGTCGGGCACCGTTCCGTGTGGGGGTTCAGCGCAAGGGGCCCGGAGTGTGGATCATCCCCGCCGGGAGGGGGGCCGTGTAGGTCTCTCCTTCCGGACCGGGGATGAGCCCGGACTCGACCGGAGTCCGGGGCAGTCGACTTTCACCGGTCAAGGAGGACACATGAAGCGTCCCACGTATGGAGGAGCACTCCTCCTCGCCGCCCTGTTGGCGGTGCCGACCTTCCTGCACGCGCAGGAGATGCGCACCGTCACCGGCCACGTTACCGCCGCGGAGAATCTCCAACCCCTCGCCGGGGTCCAGGTTTCCGTGAAGGGAACTACGGTAGGCACGCTCACCGATGGCGAGGGCAACTTCACCTTCCGGGTCCCGGCCGACGCCGATAGCCTGGTCTTCACCTCCATCGGGTTCAAGACCCTCGAGGTCCCGATCACGGACAACATCCAGGTGACCATGGAGCAGCAGGCCATCGGCCTGGAAGGCATCGTGGTCACGGCCCTGGGTGTGCAACGCGAGAAGCGCAGCCTGGGCTATTCCGTGCAGGACGTGCAGGGGGACGAGCTGGCCAAGGTGCCCGAGCTCAACCTGGTCAACTCGCTGCAAGGCGAGGTGGCGGGGGTCCACATCACCGATGCCGGACCCACGGGAGGCTCGGCCCGCATCGTCATCCGCGGGGCGAGCTCCATCACGGGCAACAACCAGCCGCTGTTCATCGTGGACGGCGTGCCCGTCGACAACTCCGCACCCCGCAACGGCGGGTACGGAGGTATCGACTACGGCAACGCGGTTCAGGACATCGATCCTGCCAACATCGCCTCCGTCAGCGTGCTGAAGGGGCCCAACGCGGCTGCCCTGTACGGCTCGCGCGCCTCCAACGGCGCCATCGTCATCACCACCAAGTCCGGCTCCGGCACGGGCTCCAGCGGCCTCGGCATCACGGCCACCTCGAGCCTCACCTTCGAAGAGCCGCTCCGGCTCCCGAGCTATCAGAACGTGTACGGGCAGGGCGTCAACGGCGAGTTCCAATGGGTGGACGGTCAGGGTGGTGGCACCTGGGACTACGTGGACGAGAGCTGGGGTCCGAAGATGGACGGACGGCTCATCGACCAGTTCACGGGCCCGCAGCAGCCGTTCGTGCCGCATCCCGACAACGTCCGCAACTACTTCCGGACCGGGAGCACCTGGAACACCAACGTGTCCGTCGCGCGGGCGACCGAGAACGCCAACGTGCGCCTGTCGCTGTCCAACGCCGACGTGCAGTCCATGGCTCCGGGGTTCAACATCGGCCGCAAGAGCGTGGCCCTTAAGGGCGGCGCCTCGGTCACCGAGAGGCTCAACACCGAAGCGTCGCTCAACTACATGAGTCAGGACGCCAACGACCGCATCGGCACGGGCTACGACGAAGACAACCCCATGCAGAGCTTCATCTGGTTCGGACGCCAGGTGGACATGAATGCACTGCGCCACTACCGCTGCACCGGCAACGAGCCCACGCCGTGCACCGATGGCGCCCAGTACAACTGGAACTACAACTACCACAACAACCCGTTCTGGGAGCAGTACGTGAACTCGAACGGGGACCAGCGGGATCGCCTCCTGGGCCACGTCCAGGCCGGCTACGAGCTCAACGACTGGATCACCCTCACGGGTAAGGTCGGCCGTGACTGGTACCGCGAGCACCGCAAGAACGTCATCGCCTTCAACAGCCTCGACGACGCCGGTGACGGCGGCTTCAACGAGTCGGAGATCTACCGCTCGGAGACCAACGCCGACCTCCTGCTCACGGCGACCCGGCAGCTCACCAGCGATCTGTCGCTGGACGTGACGGCGGGTGGAAACTACCGCAAGAACACCTACGAGACGTCCGGCGTGAGCGTGAGCGCCCTGACGGCGCCCGGCATCTACACCATCGACAACGCCGCCACCTCGCCCAGCCCCTCGGACTACTCGTCGCTCAAGAAGGTGCGGAGCCTGTACGGGTCCGCCACGCTGAACTACCGCGGGTACCTGAACGTGGACGTCACCGGCCGCAACGACTGGTCGTCCACCCTGCCCGAGGGCAACAACTCGTATTTCTATCCCTCGGTGTCCAGCGCGTTCGTGTTCAGCGACGCGCTGGGGCTTCAGAACGACTTCCTGAGCTCGGGCAAGGTCCGGGCGAGCTGGACACGCGTCGGTAACGACACCGGCCCCTACCAGCTCACGTCAGTCTACAACGCCAACACCGCATGGGGCGGTACCGCGCCCATGTTCAGCGTTCCCAACGGACTTCCCAACATCAACCTGAAGCCCGAGCAGACCACGGCCTGGGAGGTCGGGACGGACCTCGGCTTCTTCGACGAACGCCTCGGCTTCGTGCTGACCCGCTACCACAGCACGACCAAGGACCAGATCCTTGGCGTCCAGATCTCCTCGACCAGCGGCTACACGAGCCAGGTGCTCAACGCCGGTGAGGTAGACAACTGGGGCTGGGAGCTCCTGCTGTCGGCGACCCCCGTGCGGATGGAAGACGGATTCCGCTGGGACATGACGCTGAACTGGAGCAAGAACAACTCCGAAGTGAAGCGGCTGTACGGCGACCTGGAGACGCTGGTCCTGGGCAGCTACTGGAGCCTCAACATCGAGGCCCGTAAGGGTGAGCCCTACGGCGCGTTCTTCGGCAACGGTTACCTGCGCGACGACCAGGGCCGGATCATGCTGTCGGAGAGCGGTCGCCCGAAGATCGACTCGGAGCGGCGGATCCTGGGCAATTACAATCCGGACTGGGTCGGCGGCATCCAGAACCGCTTCAGCTACGGCCCCTTCGACCTGAGCGTCCTCGTCGACGGCCAGAGAGGCGGCGACGTCTTCTCCGTGACCAACTGGTTCGGCGAATACTCGGGTGTGCTGGAGTCCACCCTGCGTGGCCGTGAAGACGACTTCTGCGATCCCGGGATCGTCGTGGACGGCGTGCTTCCCGACGGCTCCATCAACGGAGACGGCGTGGACGACGTCAGCGTGTGCCCCCGCGACTACTTCCACGGAAACTACGGCAACCAGGAAGCCGGCATCAGCGACGCCAGCTACATCAAGCTGCGCGAGATCCGGCTGGGCTACGAGATTCCCCGGAGCTTCATGAGCCGCATGGGCTTCTCCGGTGGATCCGTCTCTCTCATCGGACGCAACCTGTACCTCTGGTCGAAGATCAAGAACATCGATCCGGAGACCGCGTTCGACGCCAGCAACGTGCAGGGTATCGAGTTCGGGCAGTTCCCCACGGCGCGCAGCCTGGGCCTGTCCTTCTCGATCCGGCCGTGACAGAAGGGAGAGACATCATGAATAGACAGAGAATCTTCCGAGCTTCGCTCGCGGTCGGTCTGGCTCTGGCGCTCGCCGCCTGTGACCAGGGATTGACCGAAGCGAACATCGACCCCAACGCGCCCACCGACGTGGGCGCCGAGTTCCTCCTTCCCCAGGCCATCCAGTCGGCCGTGGGCAGCACGTTCGGTGCGGGACAGATGTTGTCGCACACCGCCATCTGGCCCCAGCACGCGGTGGAGATCCAGTACCCGGACGAAGAGCGCGGACAGGTGCGCGCCTCCAGGATGCAGGGGTATTGGGACGGCTACTACGCCGGCCCCCTCCAGGACATCCAGATCGTCATCGACAAGGGCCAGGAGTCCGGCAAGGCCAACATCGAGGCCGTCGGTACCATCTGGCAGACCTGGATCTTCCACATCGTCACCGACCTGTGGGGAGACATTCCGTACGCCCAGGCGCTGCAGGCGGCGGACGGCAACACGACGCCCGCGTACGACGCGCAGCAGACCGTCTACATGGGCATGCTCTCCAAGCTGACCGACGCCTCTTCCATGCTGTCAGCGGGGGGCTCGGGCTTCGGCTCGGGTGATCTCCTCTACGGGAACGATTTCGAGAAGTGGCGCCGCTTCGCCAACTCGCTTCGCATGCGGCTGGCCATGCGCATGTCGGAGGCGGATCCCAGCGCGGCACAGGCTGCCTTCGCGGCAGCGTACAGCGCCGGTGGATTCCAGAGCAACGACGACAACGCCATGCTCGAGTGGCCCGGGTCTCCCTACCGGAACCCGCTCTTCGAGAACTGGCAGGGCCGTGACGACCACGGCATCAGCGCCACCATGGTGGACACGCTGAAAGCCCTGAACGACCCGCGGCTCGCGCTCTACGCCGAGCCCGCCGCCGAGGACGGCGAGTATCGGGGACTGGGGAACGGCATCGAGACGCCGCCCCTGTCGCTGGCGTGGTATTCGCGCATCGGCAACTTCTGGCGCGCCGACGGCGCCGCCACCCCGACGGCGATCATGACCTACTCCGAGGTTCTCTTCCTGGAGGCGGAAGCTGCGCGGCGAGGATGGATCTCGGCGGACCCGGCAGAGCTCTACGAGGCTGGAATCCGCGCCAACATGCACGAGTACGACGCGTGGTCGCCCGCCAATGCCCCGAGCCAGGCCGACATCGACGCCTACCTGTCCAATCCGGACGTCATGTACAACGCGGCCACGGGGATGAAGCAGATCCAGCTACAGGAGTGGATCGGCCTGTACATGAACGGAAGCGAGGCGTGGGCCAACTGGCGCCGCACCGGCGTTCCGGATCTCGCCATGGGCCCGGATCTGGCGCTCAGCCGGATTCCGGTGCGCTTCATCTATCCGGATCTGGAGCAGTCGCTCAACAAGTCCAACCTGGACGCAGCCGTATCGCGCCAGGGCGGCGGTCTGGATCTGGTGACACCGGTGTGGTGGGACGCCAACTGACGTCCGTCCACCGCACCTCCTGAAACACCGCGCCCCCCGGGTTTCGACCCGGGGGGCGTCGGCGTTCGGGCCGCAGGCGCGTGTCGCCTCAGCTACGCATGAAGACCAGGATCAGTCCGTGGGCGTGCGTTCCGTAGCCGGGACGGGTGGTGAATCCCTGGGGATACACCTCGACCCGCTCGACGTCCGTGGCCCGGAGGGACTCCAGGATGCAGGTGTCGGTAGTGCGGGTGCCGTCCACGTACACGTGTGGATTCACGACGCTCATGAAGCTCACGTTGTTGCGGAGCGAGATCTCCGGGCACTGCCCGGTGATGTGGCGCACGTGGAAGTTCGGGACCTTGCCCGACATGGTGTCCAGAAGGGGTCCGGACCCGTCCTGGAGCGCCATCCCGGTGAGCACGATGGCCCCCTTCTCGAAGTCCACTCCGTTCCGGTTCTTCGGGTCCGTGTGGCCGGTGGCGCATGCGCTGCTCGCCAGAAGCGAAAACAGGGTCAGCGAAGCCAATCGGCGAGCGTTCATCATCCGTTCTCCAGCAACGAGGGTCTGCATTCACCCTTTACGCCGGGGCGCAACCGCGGTTACCCGGAATGGAGCGGTACCGCGCCGGTGCCGCAGCGCGCCGCCGGACGCGGGCGGGGGCTTTCGCCAGCGCACGCCCACCGACGTCTGGTCGTGCTAGTCCCGGGTAGTGATCTGGATGACGCCCTGGTTATGACCGGTGCCCCAGCGGTTCGTGGCCTCGGCCACGCTGACGAGGCGAATCGACTCGATGTCGTTCACGCTGATATCTCGAAGCGTGGAGAGCGGTCCGAGTCGCTGATCGTCCAGATAGACGACGGCTGTCGCCGCCGAGAGTTGCCCCCAGACGTCCGGCGGACGCTGCCTCAGCCATTCGGGCCTGAGGAGCTCGATGGCCTGATAGGCGTTGGACAGCACGTGCTCGGATATCTCGGCGCGGGTGAGCACCGAACGGCGGTTGTCCCGGATGGACTCCGCCGCGTCCGAGCTGCCGCGTCCGAAGATGGGGAAGGAGAAGCCCAGGGTGGCGCCCACGCCTCCGCCCACCGCAGCCCACATGGAGCGGTTCACAGGCTCGCCCCGGCCCGGCCCCTCGCTCCAGTCCCCGCGTACGAGCTGTGACGCGAAGTAGCCGACGCCGGCACCCAGGGCGGCGGATCCGAGCGCACTCAGAACACGGTGGTGCCAGTGGGGCGACTCGTTGGGGGTCGCCGGCTCGACAGCGAGGCGATCAGCCAACTGGCGCTGGAAGTCGTAGCTGAAACGGGACGCGGAAGCAGTCCCCTGAACGGCCTGGCCGCATAGCGGCTTCGCGCCCGCGACGCCTGCGACGAGCAGCGTGGCGAGCAGGATCGTGGAGCGGCGCATCGTACCTCGTTGCGGAGACGCCTCCGCGGTGATTGCAGGTTCTCCATAGTACGAAGGATAAGCGCGAGAGGGAAAGGCCTTCCATGGGAATCGGGGTCCAGGTCCCATTTCGTCGCGGGGCACGATGGCGGCAAACGCCGTCTCACTCCGTCTTGAAGGGTGACGGCCACCTGGAGGATGCGGTGGCCCGGAGCCCAGTGAGTCGCCCCGAAGGAGTTACGATGCGCCACTCCACAGCGAGATCCTCCCTATCGATCCTGTTCCTGGTCTGCATGGCCGCGGCATCCGTATCGTCGGTGGCAGCCCAGGAGTGTCCCGTGTCGGGAGACCTCGAGCTCCCCGACAGCCAGGATCGGTGGGACTGCACGATCACGGGCTTCATCGGCTGGCTCCAGTCGCCGGGCATCGATCTAGACGCGCGCCTGGGACGCAAACGCGGCGGGACCCTCGGTGCCCCCACCGGCGACGGTTACTTCCGCTACGGACTGCCCGTCACCGTGTCCGGCTCGGGGCCCATCGAGGTGATCATCAAGCTGCGCGAGACGACGAATGACGATGTCCCGGGCGGATACGAGTTGGGCATCGCCGAGGAGGAGTCCCCCCAGGCGCCGAATCGCGTGGGAACGCTCTACCGCGCGCTCCTCTACGACCCCGACGCCCATGAGATCGGTCTCCATTACTTCGTGCGGGGCGCCACGCCGGAAGACGTGATGGCGTACGAGAAGGACCACGACTTCGACCTGAGGATCCTCCTTCGCCGCGTGCCGCGGTACTGCTCCATGTGGGCGCGGGTGTCGGGAGACGTCAACGGCGCCTTCTACGGCGACGTGGCCTACTACAACTTCGCCGTCGACGGCGTCCTCGTGGACAAGGAGATGCTGCGGGCCCTCGGCCAATTGGGAATCACCACCGATTCGGAAGGAGAGGACAGCTTCGCCGCCTTCCTGCAGCGGGAGATGGGCGGGACCGACAACTTCGCCCTGTCGCTGCGGGACCTCAAAGTGGATCAGGAGTTCGACACGGTGTCGTCGTCCGCCGATCCCGGGGTGGAGCTCTTCGGGTTCGGAGACGAGAAAAACCAGGACGTCCTGCGCCAGGTCGCCGGCATGCTCAACGGTCAGTTCGCGCTGGGCCTGAGCGGGGTGGTCACCGAGTCCACCGACAAGGAAGGAAAAGTCACGCGCTCGGCCCAGATCAGCGACCTCAGAGCCACCGTGGGCGCCGTCGCCGGGGGCGACCGCATTCCATTCGAGCTCATCCCAGGCAAGTCGTCGGCCACGCTCACGCTGCTGCAGCATCCCTCGCCCGACCTGGTCTGGGGCACCTTTGTGGGCGACCTCTACACCGACGGTGAATACACGCTGCCCACCGTCCCCGACCCTCGGCAACTCCACGTCCACGTCGAGGCCAACTTCACCGCCCTGGAGGGTCAGGCCACCTGCGTCAAACGGTAGGGGACGCTGGGCGTCGGCGCCCCGCGTCTCAGCTCAGTCCCCCGCCGGCTCGGGCACGTAGATCTCCGCACCGGATTCGCGGAACTCGTCGGCCTTCTCGGCCATGCCCTGGTCAATGGCGGCCGCGGAGTCCAGGCCCTTGGCCGCCGCGTAGTCGCGGATGTCCTGCGTGATCTTCATACTGCAGAACTTCGGCCCGCACATGGAGCAGAAGTGCGCGACCTTGGCACCCTCGGCGGGCAGGGTCTCGTCGTGGTACGCCCGCGCCGTCTCGGGATCCAGCGCCAGATTGAACTGGTCCTCCCAGCGGAACTCGAAACGCGCCCTGGAGAGCGCGTCGTCCCACTCCTGTGCCCGCGGATGGCCCTTCGCCACGTCGGCGGCGTGGGCGGCGATGCGGTAGGTGATCACCCCCTGCTTGACGTCGTCTCGATCCGGCAGCCCGAGGTGCTCCTTCGGAGTCACGTAGCAGAGCATGGCCGTACCGTACCAGCCGATCTGTGCGGCGCCGATGGCGCTGGTGATGTGGTCGTACCCGGGCGCCACGTCGGTGGTCAGGGGCCCGAGGGTGTAGAAGGGCGCCTCGTCGCACCACTCCAGCTGCTTCTCCATGTTCTCGCGGATCATGTGCATGGGCACGTGACCCGGACCTTCGTTCATCACCTGCACGTCGTACTCCCAGGCGATGCGGGTCAGCTCGCCCTGGGTCTTCAGCTCCGCGAACTGCGCCTCGTCGTTGGCGTCGGCGATAGCCCCGGGCCTGAGGCCGTCTCCCAGCGAGAAGGAGACGTCGTAGGCGGCCATGATCTCGCAGATCTCGCGGAAGTGCGTGTAGAGGAAGGATTCCCTGTGGTGGGCCAGGCACCACTTGGCGATGATCGATCCGCCCCGCGACACGATGCCGGTCACCCGATTCGCCGTCAGCGGCACGTAGCGGAGCAGCACCCCCGCGTGCACGGTGAAGTAATCCACCCCCTGCTCGGCCTGCTCGACGAGCGTATCCCGGTAGATCTCCCAGGTGAGCTCCTCGGGCACACCTTCCACCTTCTCCAGCGCCTGGTAGATGGGCACCGTGCCGATGGGCACCGGGCTGTTCCTCAGGATCCACTGACGGGTCTGATGGATGTTCTTGCCCGTGGACAGGTCCATGACCGTGTCGGCGCCCCACAGCGTGGCCCAGCGCAGCTTGTCCACCTCCTCCTCGATGGACGACGACACGGCGGAGTTCCCGATGTTGGCGTTGATCTTCACCTTGAAGGCACGCCCGATGATCATGGGCTCGATCTCGGGATGGTTGACGTTGGCCGGGATGATGGCACGGCCCCGCGCCACCTCGCTCCGGACCAAGTCCGCATCCACACCCTCCCGCAGGGCGATGAACTCCATCTCCGGCGTGATCTCGCCCCGGCGCGCGTAGTGCATCTGGGTGACCGGGCCGCCGCCGCCGCGAAGCACCACGTGGTTGAGCCCTGCCGGGATCTCGGCGGTCCCGTGCCGGGGATCCCGAGCCAGCTCCGGGAGCCGGTGGGGTCCAGCCTCTTCCACGTCGCCCCGGGCGCGGATCCACTCCTCCCGGAGTCGGGGAAGGCCTGCGTGGGGATCGGCGTGACGGGGGCCGCTGGTGTCGTAGACCCTGAGCGGAAGCTCACCGCCGGACAGGGTGATCTCGCGCATGGGAACCCGGATCCCGTGCCGCCCCTCCACGAAGACCTTGCGCGAGTTGGGAAAGTGCGTGCCGTAGTCGCCTTCCCAGGACTGCCGCGGGAGGTCGGAACGCGAGCTCGCCGGCGGGGAGCCGGTTCCATTGCGGGGAGCGTCGGCGTCGGGAACGATGGGCAGGTCGCGGTCGGACATGGCATCTCTTGGCTGCATCGGCCGGGAATTTCACTGGATCCCGACCCACCGGCCGGAGCCCCCCGGGGATGATGTCCGAAGGTCCGCGAACCGTCCCCACGTGTCAACGCCCCCCGGGCGGCTGCCCGGGAGGCGTTCGACCTCGTGTCCGACGCCCCCGCTTCAGGGTCCGCCGGCGCCGTCGGAGCTCAGGAGCTTGATCTGGTTCAGGCGCGCGTCCCACGACACCACCCAGCCGGCCTTCAGCGTGAAGACCTGTGAGCGCTGGGGCTTCACCTGGTTGTTGTAGCTGCCCTGGCCGGACATGTAGCCCGCGGTGCCGTCCGCCGGATCCAACCGGTCCGAGCTCGGGCGCTCGACCAGGATCTGGTACTCACCGCTGATGACGGTGCGCCGGAAGCAGTAGCGCTCCTCACGGCCCATGGGGACGTTCCCGATGCGCATGCGCTCGCGCGTGCTGGTCAGGAGGAAGACGCGCTCCGCGGGCCCGCCACCCTGCCGGTTGTTGATGATCACGCAGGCCTGAGGCGCATTGGGATCGTCGACCTGCTGTGCTTCCTGCCCTCCCCCGGACGCGCTGGCACACCCGGCCACCAGCAATCCTCCACACGCCATCACCGCACCGAACATCGTCCGAATCCTCATCACACACCCCTCCCAAGAAGGTTGAAGATCAGGGGGGGCGATCCACAGTCGTAGAATAACAGATACGCAGCTTCCGCGCCAGACTCTCGCCGAAACCGCACGGGCAGGGGCCGACCGCCGGTCAACAATCGCCGCCGCCGCGCCCGGCCTCGGGCTGGCAGGTGATCCGGTCCTGGCTCACGTGATAGGTGACCTCGTCCCACGCCTCGAGCCGGAAGGTCTCGGAGGCCCGGACCGGTGGCTGTGTCTGGCGGGCCGCCGGGTCCATGCGATCGGCGCTGGGCTCCTCGATGGACACGAGATAGGTCCCTGGCAGCGTGAGATTCTGCGTGCAGAATCGCTGGCTCCGACCGGTGCCCACCTGTCCGATGCGGATGCGCCGGCGCCGCTGCAGCTCGGTGCGCAGATCCCGCTGACTCATGGTGCGCACGCCGCTGATGCCCGACGCCTCGACCAGGTAGACCCGGCCCAGGGCGCCTCCGCCGCTGGAGTTGTCCACGACGACGCACGCCTGCGGTGCGTTGGGGTCGGCCGGCGCGGATGCGCACGCGGCGGCGAGGGCGGTGACACTCGCCACGACGACGAGATGGCGGAGCATTGTGAATGCCTCCAGAATTGGGGGGATGATGCGCTTACGGATACGTCGGCCGGCCGCAGGATTCAACCCCGCCCGCCGAAGCGGCTCAGAAGTAGAGCGACACCCGCAGGTACCCCAGGTCGCCATACGTCCCGAACTCGCTCCGCAAGCGCGGCAGCGGCGACGCAGCCTGCGCAAGCGGCGGGTCTCCCAGCCCCATCACCCCGCCAACGCTCACGCGGGCGCTCTGGCCCAGGTCGTAGGTGGCCGTCGGTGACACCGCCGCGCTGCCGTCGTCCAGGTTGAGCAGCACGCTACCGGTGACGTTGAGGCGGCTCTCGGCGTCGACGGTCCACGAGGCCACCCCGCCGGCGTACCAGCGCCCCAGGTAGTAGCTCTCACCCCGGGCCAGCGTCGACGACAGGAGCTGCGTCACGTACGTGGCCGGATCGCGAGCCCCTGGCCCGTTGAAGTGGAGCTCGCCGGAAAGGAGGAGCCGGGCGCCGATGCGATCCACGCCCAGCGTGACCCGGGGGTCCAACGTCTCGTCCCGGTCCAGGTCCCGCGGCAGCGCGGCTTCGGCCCTGAGCTTCGTCTGGTCGCCGAGGAGGGTCAGGCCGCCGAGCACCATGGCCTCGTTCCAGAACTTGCCGGCTCCGGCCCACACCTCCGCCTGCGCCAGGCTCCAGGTGGCTCGAACTCCGGCCGAAAGGGCGTCGCTGCCTCCGCGATCCGCCGCCACCGCATCCAGCTCGATTCCTCGCGCGGGGTAGGCGAGCACCCGCACGGCGTCCACGCCCGGACGCTCCTCGGTGTCGAGCTCGAACGGGCTGAAGGCGGCCCACACCTCGGCCACCGGAAAGAGCGACGACGTGCCCCAGGAGACGGCCTGCCGACCGAGGGTGACGTCGGCCGCTCCCACGGGAACCGTGACGGCGAGCCGGTCCACGTCGTGCACGACGCCCAGTCGCTCCTCGTCCACCCAGGTGCTCGACAGGTCCAACGCTCGCCCCGGTGTGGCGCTCACACCGAAGCCCGCCACGGCGCTGGTGCCCTCCGTGGTGAGCGTCGCCAGGATGCGGTCGTGCACCTCCAGCACGGCGGCATCGCCGAACGACGCGGTCCACTTCAGGCGGGTGACGGCGCCGTGGATCCCCGCCAGACCGGACCCGGAGCCCGTGGGGAACGCGGGGTCGTGGATCGCCGTCAGCGTGCGCACGTAGCCCGTGAGATCCAGGCTGAAGCGCTCCCCGTGCACGAGCTCGATCTGCGCCGCGAGGTCGGTGGGGAGAAGCGCCCATCCCAGTGCCACCCCGAGCGCGAGCACGGGCGATGCGACGGGGATGCCCAGACGGGTGTTCTTCATGGCGGCCCGGGATCTTCCGAAACCCTGCCGTCCAGCATGCGGATGACCCGCCGCGCTCGCTCGAGAACGAAGCGGTCGTGGGTCGCGAACAGAAAGGTCGTGCCGAGCTCCTTGTTGAGCTCCAGCATGAGGTCCAGCAGCGCGCCGGAGGCGGCAGAGTCCAGGTTGGCCGTGGGCTCGTCGGCCAGGACGATGCGGGGCTTGGTGGCCAGCGCGCGCACCACCGCCACCCGCTGCTGCTGTCCCCCCGAGAGCTCGTGGGGGCGCCGGTCCATCATCTCGGCGATGCCCACCTGCTCCAGGAGCGGCACCACCCGCTCACGGCGGGCAGCGGCGGGCATCCCCCGGAGCAACAGGGTGAACTCGGCGTTCTCGTACGCCGTCAGCACGGGCACGAGGTTGTAGGCCTGGAAGATGAAGCCGACGTGGTCCAGGCGGAAATCGGCCGCCGGTCCCTTGCCCAGCGTCGACACGTCGGTGCCGGCGATCAGCACCCGGCCGGACGTGGGATGGTCCAGGGCCCCGATGAGGTTGAGGAGCGTGGTCTTGCCGCACCCCGACGGGCCTGCCACGGCGGCGAACTCGCCGTTGTGGAGCTCCAGGTCCACGCCGCGAAGGGCGTGCACCTCCAGCTCGCCCTGCTGGAAGACCTTGGTGACCCCCTCGGCGACGATGAGATCGTCCGGGTCGAGCACGGGCGCTGTCGCTCCGGCGCCGGACTCCATGGGCTCCTCCATCGCGTGCCTCCTACTCGTAGAATCGCATGGCTTCGGCCGGGGCCAGACGGGCAGCCCGCAAGGCCGGGTAGACCGCGCTCGCAACCGTGGAGACCGCCACGAGTCCGCTGGCCACCAGCCACTTGAACGGTACGATCTCGCTGCGCATGACCATGTTGGAGATGTCCACGCCCGAGAGATCCATGTTGTCGACGCCGAAGAGGGCTACGGGCACACCCCAGCGCGCCAGCGCCAGGTGGATCCCCAGCGCCAGGACCAGGCCGACGATCATGGAGCCGCCGGTCAACAGCGTGGTCTCCGCCAGGATCAGACGCGCGATCCGGGACCCCCGGAGCCCCAGGGCGTTCAAGAGCCCCAGCTCACGAATGCGCTCCATGACCGCCACCAGGAAAGTGTTGGCGATGGCGAAGATCACGACGAGATAGATGATGACGCCGTAGACGTACAGAAACGCGTTGTCGATCTGGATGAAGCCCACCATCTCCGGGAGCGCCGTCCGCCAGGTGAGAACCTCGAGCTCGCGGGCACGCTCACCGAGCGCCTGCAGGACTGCGGCCCTGGCGGCGTCAACATCCACGCCGGAGCGCGTGAGTAGCCCCACCTGGGTCAATTGATCGCCGATCCCCAGCGCCTCGCGGGCCGCATCGATGGTCGTGTAGGCGACCGTCTCGTCCAGATCCGCTCTCCCGGACTGGATGATGCCAGCCACGTGAAAAAGCGCCCGCGCGAGCTCCCCGTCCGGTCCGGAAGCCGTCAGCACGATGCGGTCCCCCGGCTTCACTTCGAGCTCCTTGGCCACCGGCCGGCCCAGCAGCACCGGTGAGCGCACCGTGGCGTCCTCGAGCCGGCTGCCCTCGACGACGTGCTCGGAGATGTCGCGCAGGGCTACCTCGCGAACGGGATCCACCCCCATGAGTTGAACCGGGCGGTTGCCGCGCGCGGTGGACAGGAGTCCATTCACCAGCACGCGCGGTAGCGCAGCGCGGATCTCCGGCACCGCCGACAGCGTCTCCACCACCGAAGACGCATCGTTGATGAGGAGGTCACCGGTGCGGCGTTCCCAGTACCCCCGAGCGTGCACCAGGACCTCGCCGCCCGCACCCTCCACCGCCGCGTCCAGCATCTGGCGATGCTCGTCGTCACCGAGGCCCATGGACGCCAGCAGGAGCGCGTAGCTCAAGATGATGGCCGATGCCAGGATCAAGGTTCGGCCCCGGTGCCGCCACAGGTTGCGCCACGCCATCCGCCAGAGCATCAGGTCCTCCCCGCCAACGTGCGCGCCGGATCGAGGCGCGCCGCCGTCCAGGCCGGCCACAGACCACTCGCCACGGCCACGACCAGCATGACGATTACCGGCTGCGCCACGGCCCCGACGCTGAGCTGGGCGTAGAGCCGGTCCGAGAAAGCGACGCCCATCCAGGTGAACGAGTCCTGGTCGGTGAACAACGCCAGATTCAGCCCGGCCGTCTGGTGGTACCACGTCACCCCGGCACCCAGGACTGCGCCCAGGACGGCGCCCGCCAGGCCCAACACGGCCGCCTCGGTCAGCAGCGTTCGGAACAGCCGTCGCGGCCGCATGCCGATCGCCACCAGCATTCCGAACTCCCGCCTGCGTTCCAGCGCACTCATGCGCTGCGTATTGAGGATACCCACCGCGGCCACGAGGTAGATGAGCAGATACATGGACCAGTAGCTCTGGCGACTCACGGCGAGAACCTGGCTCAGGCTGGGGAGGATTTCCTGCCACGTGCGGACGACCACACGATCCTCGGCGACCCCGGTGGTGTCGCGGACGGCGCCCAGGGCTGCAGCCACGCTCGATGCCACCCGGGGAGCCTCGGTGCGCTCCCCCGTCTTCACGAGAATGGCGTTGGCCTTCCCGTCCAGGGCCGCCAGGTAGCGGGCGTCGTCCAGGTTCAGATAGACATCGCCCCGATCCACCGCCGAGTTGCCGGTGCGCACGATGCCCACGACCTGCAGGAGGTCGTTCCCCAGCGATCCGTCCGCGGCCTCAGCGAAAACCACCAGCTCCGCCCCGGGACCCACCTCCAACTGGCGCGCCAGACCTTCACCCAGCACCACCTCCCGGGGCTCCCCCAGGGGCGCGGCCGCCTCCGTCAGCCAGCGACCCTCGGTGACGGCGTCGGGCAAGGGCGTGGCCCGGGCTTCCAGGTCGGGGTCCACACCGACGATGCGCGCCACTTGCGAGCGCCGTTCATGCCCGATCAACCCGTAGAGCTGTACCCGCGGCGAGGCTGCTTCGACGCCGGGGACGCTGTCGATCTTCGCCAGAAGTGCCGCATCCACGTCCAGCGCCTCGTAGGGCCTGGGCTTCTCGGCCCAGCCCACGGTCTGCACCTGGAGCTGGCCCGTGTCCACCGCCGTGGCCCCACGGACCATCTCCGCGAGCCACCCTTCGATGAAGCCCAGGGACCAGACCATCAACCCCACCGACAATGCGATCCCGGCCAGCGTCAGGGCCGTGCGCCACCGGTGGCGGGACAGGTTGCGCACACCGAGCCTCACGGCCAGACCCACACTCGCGGTCCGGGCTCTCGCTTTCCGAGCCATCGTCAGCCCCGGGCCACCCGCCGAAGGCCACGCCTGGTGAAAAGCTCCGGATCGACGTGGAGGTCCAACTCCATCTCCGTATAGGTGATCTCGGTGCGCTCGTCCGGGGCGTCGGAAGGCACCAGGACCAGGTGCATGGGGAGCCTCCGTCCCGACACCGCCTGCACGTCGTCGTAGCGCATGGTTCGGACGATGTCGTCGCCGTCGTAGTAGTCGGCCCGCAGGGGCACCCAATCGTCGGCGGTGAGGAAGAACTCCAGCTTCGTGTAGACGACCGGTGCCTCGGGTCGGGGAGTCAGCGTGAGCCTGAGAAGGCGCTGCCCGTTCTCCTCCACCCACGACGGCGCGGCCTCGTAGTCCTCCCGGTACGACGTCTCCCGCAAAAGGTCGTCGTTGGTGAAGTGGCTCCCCATCCAGCTCTCCGACAGCAGCCCCGAGGGAATGCGGATGAGCCGGTCGGCCCGGGGTGCGTAGTTCCAGAGCCCGTCGTCGGTCATGAGAGTGGCGGTGCCGGCTTCCCGCGCCGGTGCCCGGATCACCACCAGGGCGTCGTCGAGGCCCCGCGACCAGCTCTCCAGCGTGAGCTCACGCGTGCCCCGCTCGCGCACCACCGTCATGGTCATGACGGCGTGCGACGACTGGGCGCGATAGAGGTCGTCCAGATGGTCCAGGACGCTGTCCACGTCCGGGAGATCCTGGGCGGCGAGCCTCCCTGCGGCAGGCGCGGCGACCACCAGGGCGCACAGCACCGTGACGAATCCTCGCCTCACCTTCATGGTCAATTCCCCCATCCCTGATGGTTCGCGTCCAGAAGGTCGCGCAACAGGTCCACGGTCAGGTCTCGCAGGCGCATCAACTCCTCGTCATCCAGCTCGTCGGCCCGCTCCACCAACCATCGGTCGGTGGCTTCGTCGACGGCCACGAAGCACTCCACGAGGAGATCTCTGGGTGCGTCGGTGCGGATCAGCCCCAACGCCTGACCGCGATCCACGAAGGCCCGCCCCATGCCTCGAAAGAGGTCCATGACGCCTTCGCTGGCGCCGCGAGCCTCGGGCTCGGCGCGCAGTCGGTGATAGCGGCGGGCGAGACGCACGAACCAGGCATCGCTGCGCAAGAGGTGGATGTGGTCGCGGCCCATGGCGCGCAGATGCTCCCAGAAGTCCGCTGCCTCCATCCCCTCGAGCCACTCCTGCATGGCGCCCTGGCCCTGACCCGGGAGACCGATGGCTTCCAGGAAGCGCAGAAAGGCCTGTTCCAGGGTGGTGGCGAACAGATCCGCCTTGTCCTCGAAATAGTAGTAGAGGACACCCTTGCTCAGGCCCGCGCTCTCGAGGATGCGGTTCACCGAGGCACCTGCGAAGCCACGGAGCTCGAATTCCTCCGCGGCGGCCGCGAGGATCTGCTCCTGACGCTCGACTTCGAGGTTTTCGAACCGGGGTCGTGCCACGTCGTACCTTCCGGTCGGACTAAACGGTTAGACCGATTGGTCTAATCTTCCCGAGCGGGGCCCCCGGGTCAAGCCCCCCAGGTGGGTTCAGTCGCCGAGGAGAGCCACGGCCTTCACACGCGCCTGGACCTTCTGGCCCTTGTGCAGCCCGAGGCGGGCGACCGAACGACGGGTGATTCGCGCCAGAACGTCGGGGCCGTCACCGGATCCCAGTCGCACCAGCACCTCACCCTGCGCGAAGGCTTCGAGGTCACGGACCTGCACGCGGAACTGGTTCAGCAGTGTCGATGCCAGTTCGGGCTCCAGCGCCAGGCTCACGTCCCGGGCCAGGATGCGCATCCGCACCCTGGTGCCGGGGAGCTGGTCGAGACGACGGACCCACAGCGTCCCCCACGGTCCGGCGAGCTCGGTGAGATGGTCGGTATCGTCGTGCCCCCGCACTTCGGCCTCCACCACCACGCCCGCGTCCTCGCCGCGCCAGCGGGAGAAATCGTGGCGGGCCAGCACCTCGCCCAGCGCTCCCTGGGCCAGCACGCGTCCCTGGTCCAGCCAGATGACTCGCGTGGCCAGACGAACCACCTCGTCCAGCACGTGGGTCACGAAGACGATGGGTACCGTGTACCGCTGAGGCAGGCGCTCGAGATAGGGCATGATCTCACGCCGGGCCACCTCGTCCAGCGCCGACAACGGCTCGTCCAGCAGCAGCACCCGCGGGCGACGCACCAGGGCACGGGCGAGCGCGACGCGCTGCCGCTCACCGCCGGACAGGCTCGCCGGGCGCCGCCCCAGAAGCGGTTCGAGGCCGAGCCAGGCGATGACGTCGTCCCAACCGGGCCCGGCACCCGACGACCGGCGTCGTCCGAACTCGAGGTTGCCCTTCACCGTCCGGTGCGGGAGCAGGTTGGCCTCCTGAAAGACGTACCCCACGGCCCTCCGATGCGCGGGAAGGTCCACGCCACCCTCGGTGTCCAGCCAGACCTCGCTGCCCACGTTGAGCTTGCCCTCGACCCGCGGCTCGAGACCGGCCAGCGCACGCAGCAGGGTCGTCTTGCCCGAGCCCGAGCGCCCGAACAGCGCCGTGATGCCGGCGGGCACCTGCAGCTCGGCCCCCACCGAGAAGCCCCCGCGGTGGGCGCGCAGTCGACCCACCAGGACCCTCCCCTCGGGGGGCTCGTTGCGCACGGCCTCCGGCGCCCGTTCCCCGAGCCAGCCGATCACAGCCGAGGCGTCTCGAAGCGGCGACCCAGGGAGTACACCGTCAGAAGGACCGCGAACGAGAACAGGAGCATGCCGGCCGAGAGCAGGTGCGCGGACCCGTATTCCAGCGCCTCCACGTGGTTGTAGATGGCGGTGGACACCACCTGGGTGCGGCCAGGGATGTTGCCCCCGATCATCAGCACCACGCCGAACTCCCCCACGGTGTGGGCAAAGGCCAGGGTGGCCGCTGTGAGAAAGCCGGGGCTGGCCAGCGGAAGCACCACCGTGATGAAGCGGTCCAGCGGGGACGCGCCCAGGGTGGCCGCGGCCTCGATGGGACCGTCGCCGATGGCCCCGAAGGCGTTCTGCAGCGGCTGCACGACGAAGGGCAGCGAATAGAGGACCGATCCCACCAGCAGTCCCTGGAACGAGAAGACGAGGCGATCGCCTCCCATCCCCTCCCACAGGGCGCCCACCGGCCCGCTGGGCCCGAGGATCACCAGCAGATAGAACCCGAGCACCGTCGGTGGAAGTACCAGCGGCAGCGCGGTGACGGCCTCCACGGCGGGCCGAAAGCTCGACCGGGTCCGGGCGAGCCACCACGCCAGGGGCGCGCCCAGGAGGAGGAGCAGCACCGTGGACGCCGTCGCCAGCTCCAGGGTGACGCGGACGGCCATCCAGTCGCCTCGGGTCATGGAGTGGACACCGCCCGGTCGGGCACGGGAGCCCGGTAGCCGAAGCGCCGCAGGATGGTGGCGGCCTCCGGTCCACGGAGATAATCCAGAAAGGCCCGGGCCTGCGGCGAGTCGGCCCCCGCTCGCAGCAGGACCGCGTCCTGCCGCAGGGGCGGGTGCAGGCTGTCCGGGATCACCCGGTACGTTCCGGGCGCACGCTCCATGACCTGCGAGAGTGCCACGAAACCGACCTCGGCGGCTCCCGAGTCCACGAAGCGGAATGTCTGACCGACGTTCTCCCCCACCACGAGCCGATCTCCCACCGCGTCCAGGAGGCCCAGCCGAGCCAGCGTGGCTCGCGCTGCCGTACCATAGGGCGCCGTCTTGGGGTCCGCCACGGCGATCCGGGTCCCAGCCCGCCGCAGCAGGGACCAGGGTGGATCGGGAAGGGGTGCGTTGCCCGGCGCGTACAGGGCCATTCGTCCGGCAGCGTAGGTGAACCGCGAGCCCTCCACCGCACGGCCCCCTTCCTCCAACAGCCGGGGTCGCTCCTGGTCGGCGGACAGAAACACCTGAAACGGGGCTCCACCGAGGATCTGGGCGTAGAGCTGTCCGGTGGAGCCCACGCTGGTGCGCACCGGAATTCCGGTGGTCTCGGTGAAGCGACGCGTGAGCGCTTCCTGGGCGGTGGCCACGTTCGCGGCAACGGCGACCGTGACCTCGGTCGCAGTGCGTTCCTCGCCCTGATCCCACGCGCACGCCTGCACGGGAGCAGTCGTCAGGATCAGGATGAAGCCGACGCCGATTCGCGCACGGAAGGGCAAGACGAGCACCTGGAAGTGGGGGGCCGGGTCACCGAGAAGGTTCGGCGCCCCGGCCGGAGGAAGCAAGCCGCGAACGAGGATGCCAGGCGCATCCCGCGTCCGCGCGGTGGCGCACGATCAGCGCCGTCGACCCGTCGAATCGGATTGCGCTGACTGCGGCCGGCCGAGGACGCCCCGGTCCTCCTGCAGGAGCTCGTCGAATCGCACCTGCTGCTCGGCATCCAGCAACACCCGGATGCGTGCGTTGGTCGAGTCGACCATGGCCTTGAGCCGGGGGCCCATCTCCCGGAACACCGCGTTGGCGGCGCTCCGCTGACGGTCCAGGATCGCCTCGACGGAGTCCTGCTGCGGGGGCGTCAGCGCGAGGCGCTCCGTGAGCCGGTCCATGACCCGGGAGCTCGCGAACGACCGCGGGTCACCGGGCCGGCGATTGCGGTCGTCATGCTCCCGAGCTCGTTCCCGGCGCGCTTCCCACGCGGCGCGCTCGGCCCGCGCCTCCACCAGGTGGACGGCCACGCCGCCGGTCACGCCACCCACGAGAAAGAGGGTCAGCATCACGCCCGCCGCCGCCAGACGGCTGTCCATCTTCACCGGACCGCCTCCTCCATGGCCACCACGACTTCGGTCACGGTGGGTTGGTATCCCGCCACGAGCCAGGCCGCCACTTCCTCGGGTACCAGCGCGCTGGCCAGGGGCGCTTCCGACGCCACCGCCTCGCCGCCACCACCGATACTCAGGAGCGCAAGCGACGCCGACAGGAGAATCGCGACCGTGGCGGCCGCCGACAGCGCGGGCCGGGACCATGCCAACAGGTTGCCGAGGAGCGTGCGCTCCCGGGCGCGCCGCTCCAACTCGTCGCCGGCGCTCGCCACGATGGACGCCACCGTCGTCTCCCACCGTCCGGGAGCAGTCAGTGGGTCCAGGGGACCCCGTCGGTCTTCGCGTGTGTCCATCATCGCCTCCATGCCATCGGGAACTCCGAGAGTCGCTCCCGGAGCGCCCGCCGGGCCACGTGCAGATTGAAGCGGGACGAGCTCCTGGAGATGCCCAGGCTCTCCGCGACCTCCGCGTGATCGAGACCCTCCATGTCGTACAGCACGAACACGTTCCTCTGCAGTTCGGTCAGGCCCTGCAGCGCCTGCTCCAGCGTTTCCGCGAACTCCGCGTCTTCGACCCGCCGGCTCGGGTCCTCGCCGCCGGCGAGGGCGGGCAGATCGTCCAGCTGTGCCGTGGCTCGCACCGCCTCGCGAGCCCTGTAGTTGTGCGCCCGGTTCCGGACGATGGTGAGAAGCCATGCCCGGAAGCGTTCCGGCTGGCGGCACTCGTCGAGGCGCTGGAGCGCCACCAGGAAGGCGTCCTGGGATACGTCGTCGGCAGCGTCATCGTCCCGGAGTTGGCGCCACGCCACCGCGTGGGCCACCCGGAGGTGCCGCCGAACCAGCCGTTCGAAGGCATCCCTGTCACCAGCACGGGCGCGTACGACGAGGTCCGCGTCCGTCTCGGATTCGTAGCGTTCTTCCTCCACCACCGACCCGGTGTGAAAGCTGCGTCAGACCCCGGAAACGTCTTCATTCGTAGCGCAGTGCGTCGATGGGGTCCAGCTTGGCCGCTCTCTGGGCCGGCCAGATTCCGAAGAAGAGCCCGATTCCGACCGAGAACGCCAGCGCCGTGATCACCGCGTTCGCGGACACGGCCGTCTCCCAGCTCGCGAAGTGCGTGATGCTGCGGGCGCTCCCCCAGCCCATGAGCACGCCCACCGCGCCACCGAACATGCACAGCACCAGCGCCTCGATGAGGAACTGGAAGAGGATGGCCTTCTTGGTGGCACCGAGGGATTTCCGGATGCCGATCTCCCGGGTTCGCTCGGTGACGCTCACCAGCATGATGTTCATGATGCCGATGCCACCCACCAACAGGCTCACGCCAGCGATGCCCGCCAACAGATACCCGAAGGTCTTCTGGGTTTCGCTGAAGGTCGTGAGCAGGTCGGCGGAGTTGCGGATGCTGTAGTCCGCCTCCTCGCCCGGCCGGATGCGGTGCTCTCGCCGCAGCACCCGATCGATCTCCCCGTACGCCTGGTCCAGCTGGTCCGGATCCGCCGTGGCCGCGTAGATCGAGCTCAGCCGCTCCCGTCCGCCGAAGAGCCGGTACTGCGCCGTGCTGATGGGGATGAACACCTGCTCGTCGGGCCTGAGCCACGCCGCCTCGCCCTTCTCCGCCAGCACTCCGATCACCTCGAAGGGCTGTCCGCTGATCTGGATCGTCTTGCCGAGGAGCAACGGCACCGGCGTGCTCAGCTGCTCCGGCACGCTGTATCCGAGCACCGCCACCCGCCGCCGGCCCTGCACTTCGCCTTCGTTGAAATAACGCCCGGCGATGAGGGTGTGGTCGTAGATGTCGAAGTACTCGGGCCAGGTGCCCACCACCTGGTTGTTGGAGTTGTAGCGGGAATAGCTCAACTGACCCCGCGAGCTCACCTCGGGCGCGATGGTCAGCAGACCCCCGGTCTGGCTCTTGAGCGCGGCTGCGTCTTCCACGCTCAGGCGCTGGGTCGCGTCCCGGCGCACGCCCCCGAACATCTGCTGTCCGGGACGGATGGTGAGCACGTTGGTGCCCATGCGCTGGATCTGCTGATTCACGCTCTGCTGGGCGCCTTCGCCCAGCGCCACCATGGCGATGACCGCACCCACGCCGATGATGATGCCCAGCGTGGTCAGGAAGGACCGGAGCGCGTTGGCCCGAATGGCCGCCAGCGCCACCGCGATGATCTCCTTGATCATGAACATCGTAGATCTCTCCTCGCCAGATCAGCGCATGCGGCCGCCGCCGGGGCCACCGCCACCGAACGGGCTGCCCCCGGAGCGCTCACGCATCCGGTTCAGGAATTCCTGCTGCTGGGCCTGGAGCTGTGCCGCTCCGATGACCGCCAGCCGCTCGTCACCGTTCAGCCCTGCCACCACCTGCGTGTTGTCCCAATCGTTGAGCGCGATCGTGATCCTACGCGGCTCCGGCAGACCCTGGGCGTTCACCACGAACACCACCGCCGCGCGGGGGGCCATGGGATCGGACGCCGCCGCGCCGCGGGCGGATCCACCCTGGCCGCGCTGTCCGCCCTGTCCGCGGAAGCGGCTCATCATGGCCCGCAGCGAGTCCTGCGAGATCTCACCGCTCTGGACCTTGGCTCTCAGCGCCTGGAAGTCGGGACGCGCCTGCGCCTCCGGCTGGGCCGCGCTGTCGCCGGCCGCCGTCGATGTAGGCGTCGCCGGCTGTCGCAGCGCCGTCATGTCGATGTTGTCGGGATCGAGGCCCAGGGCCAGGGCGGCCGGGCCCACGTCCTGCATGTTCACGATGGCGTTGTTGGGCACGAGCATCACACCGGTGGCCTGGTTGATGAGAACCTCCACCTCGGCGTTCATGCCCGGCTTCAGCAGCCCGTTGCGGTTGTCCAGCGACACGATGACCGGGAACATGGTCACGTTCTGCTGCACCACGGCCTGGGGCTCGATCTTCTCCACCGCACCCTGGAAGGTCCGGTCCGGGTAGGCCTCCACCGTCACCGTCGCCGGCATCCCCGCCCGCAGCTCACCCATGTCCGTCTCGTCCACCAGCGTGCGCACCTGCATCGCTTCCAGCGTGGCCATCACGAACAGCACCGAGCCACCGCTCACGTTCTGCGACGCCGACTGGATGACCGTCCCCTCCTCCACGTTCCGCTCCAGGATCGTCCCCGCCAGCGGGGCCCGGATCGTCACGTCGTTCATGCGCAGCTGCGCCAGATCGAAGTTCGTCTGCGCCTTCACCAGCGACGCCTGCGAGTTGGCTTCGTCCAGCGTCGCCGACTCCAGCTCCTGCTGCGTGATCACGCCCGCCGCCAGCAGCTCCTTCTGACGCTCCAGCTGCTGCTTCGAGATCGCCGCCCGCGACTTCGCCACCTCCAGGTCGGCCTTGGCCTGGTCGAAGGCGTTCTGCACGTCGCGCGGATCCACCTCCGCCAGCAGCGTGCCCGGCTGGACTTCATCGCCCACGTCCACGTGCAGCTTCAGGATCTCGCCCGACGCCTTCGACTTCACTTCCACCCGCCGGATCGGCTCCACCGTCCCCGTCGCCTCCGCCGTGATCCGCAGGTCGCCCTGCGTGGGCTGGGTCGTCTCGAAGCGGATGGCAGGCTCGGCCTCGCCGGTGGTGCAGGCGGCGGCAAAAATGCTCAGGGCCGCGGCGATCCGGGCCCAGCGCTTGTAGATGATCATCGGATCGCTCCCGCGGTCTCCGTGGTGAAATCACTCTCGATGACGCCGTCGCGCAGGTGGACCTGCCGCTTGGCGTATTCGGCGATGTCGTGCTCGTGCGTCACCAGCACGATGGTCTGTCCTTCGTCGTTCAGGTCCCTCAACACCCCCATGATCTCGGCGGAGGTCGCCGAATCCAGATTGCCCGTCGGCTCGTCGGCCAGCAGCAGCGCCGGCTCGTTCACCAGCGCCCGCGCCACCGCCACCCGCTGCCGCTGGCCGCCGCTGATCTCCGGTGGCTTGTGCTCCATCCGGTCACCGAGGCCCACCAGCTCCAGCTTCTCCGCCGCCCGCCGCCGACGCTCCTTCGCGTTCATTCCCGCGTAGATCAGCGGAAGCTCCACGTTGTGCAGGCACGTCGCCCGCGGCAGAAGGTTGAAGGTCTGGAAGACGAACCCGATCAGCTGGTTCCGCACCCGCGCCAGGTCGTCGTCCCTCAGCTCACTCACCAACTGCCCGTTCAGCCAGTACTTCCCCGCCGTGGGCGTATCCAGGCACCCCAGGATGTTCATGAACGTGCTCTTGCCCGATCCCGACGGACCCATCACCGCCACGAACTCGCCCCGCCCGATCAGCAGATCCACCCCCCGCACCGCGTGCACCGTCTCCGCACCCAGCACGTAGTCCTTCACGATCCCTTCCGTTCGAATGACCGGAACCTCGGCCACGACCTTTTCAACCTCGCTCACAACTCCCCCTGGATGAGGGCATGGGACTCATGACCGGTCACGCCGGGCACGGTTCTCGAGCATCGTCTATCAGGGTGACAGGCGGCCCCGCCGAATCATTAGGTGGGCCCTCGACGCTCCAGCCCGTCAGCGCCCTCCGCCACCGCGCCGGCGCTGGGGCATCCGATCCAGGATGCGCTTCGCCACCGTCTGCTGCTCGGGCTGGAGAAGCGCCATGACCTTGTCGAGATAGGCGTCGTTGTTGGTCCGGATCTTCTCCATGACGGGACGCATCTGCTGGAATCCCCCCCCACCCCCACCGGACGCGCGCAGATCCTCGAGCTCCTTCACGTGCGGTGCGTTGGCGGCATCCAGGGAGTCCTTGAGCGCCATGGCCTTCGTCGTCTGATCGGCCGTCAGGTTCAGGCTGTCGGCCTGATCGAGGAGAAAGGCCACGGGTGACATGGCCATGGGGCCCTGCCCACGCATACCGCCGCGCTGCTGGGCCGTGAGGGGAGCGGCGGATACCAGCGCCAGCATCATGGCGCCGCCGAAGAAGGCACGAGCTTTCATGGGACTCACTCCGACGAAAAAGGTCATGCACGTCATCGTGGCGATGTCGCGCGTCGGAGTAGACAGGTCGCAGGGGCCCGATGTTAGCTGGCAGCCCGTGGTGCCATTCCGGCTGCCGGACCCTACTCGACCACGACCTCCACCTCCACGTCGGCCCTGGAGCTCTTCATGAAGAGGACCAGAGGCATGGAGAGGAGGAAGAGGAAGGTGATCAGCCCGAACACGTGATCGTAGGCCAGAACCGCCGCCTGTCTGAGAACCGAGAGGTCCAGGATCCGCAGGGCCAACAGGTGGGCCGTACCGGGGTCGGCGCCCCTCTCCACCATCCCGCGGGTGACAGCCCCGACGAAGTGGCGCGTGGGGGCGTCGAACATGGTGTGTTGCTGCCCCAGTATGGTGTGGTTGCGAGCGATGGCGCGCGTCAGGGCGGTGGCCGACAGCGCGATCCCCACGCTGCCGAAGACCTGCCGCACCACGTTGTAGAGCCCCGTGGCCTGGGTCATCTGCGGACGCGGGATCGTAGCCAGCGCCGCCGTGGACAGGGCCACGAAGATCAGCGCGAAGCCCACGCCCTGCCACATCTGAGGAAAGAAGATGTCCCAGAACCCGACCTGTGGCGTGAGCTGGGCCAACGCCCAGAAGGAATACGCCGACACCGCCAGGCCCGAGCCCACCAGCAGCTTGGGCCCGACCCGGTTGTAGATCCGGCCCCCGATGGGCATGACGACCGCCATGGCGAGGCTGCGGGGGATCAGCGCCTCTCCGGAGAGCATCGCCGAGTAGCCGAGCTGATTCTGCAGGAACAGCGGAAGCAGGAAGAGGCTCCCGTAGAGCCCCATCCCCAGGATTCCACCGATGGCGGTGGCGGAGGTGAACGACTGGTCCTTGAGGATGCGCAGGTTCACGGCAGGGCGCTCGGAGGTGATCTCCTGCACGATGAACGCCAGCAGGCCGGCTGCCGCCACGACCGCCAGCATGGTGACGAAGCCCGACGAGAACCAATCGTTGCGCTCCCCCTGCTCCAGCATGAGCTGCAGCGCGCCCAGGCCCACGGCGAGGAGCGCCAACCCCGGCCAGTCGATGCGCCCCTTGTGGCGCTCCAGGTACGACGGATCCTCGATGTAGCGGGTCACCAGAAGCACGCTGATGATGCCCACTGGGAGGTTGACGTAGAAGACCCAGGGCCAGGAGTAGTTGTCGGTGAGCCATCCCCCCAGCGTCGGACCGATGGCGGGCGCCACCACCACTCCCATCCCGTAGAGGCCCATGGCCATGGCCTGTTCCTCCGGTGGGAACGACTCCCGGAGAATGGCCTGGGACACGGTCATGACCACGCCGGCGCCGAACCCCTGCAGGACGCGGAAGAGGACGATCAGGGGCAGCGTGCGCGACAGCCCGCACGCCATGGACGTGAGGGTGAAGAGGACCAGGCTGAACAGGTAGAAGTTCTTGCGGCCGAAGCGCGCCGACAGCAGCGCCGTGATGGGCATCACGATCACCTGGGCCAGGATGTAGCCGGTCACGACCCAGGTGATCGACTCCACGTTCACGCCCAGGTTCCCGGTCATGGACGGCAGAGCGACGTTGACGATGCTGGTGTCCAGCACCGCCATGATGGTCCCGGTGAGCACGGTTCCCGCGATCACCCATTTGTGGGCGCGCATCTCGGAGACGTCAGGGTCCTCCACCGTCGGTCCAGACGAGCTCAAGCCGGCCTCACTTCGTGGCGACGTGGGCGTAGACGGACATGCCGGGCCGCAGAGGGCGATCCTCGCCGCAGCCGCGCGTCACCTCGATGCGCACGGGCACGCGCTGAACGATCTTCGTGAAGTTCCCCGTCGCGTTGTCGGCGGGAATGAGCGCGAACTGTGAGCCGGTGGCGCCGCCGATGCTCTCCACGGTGCCCTCGGCCTCACACCCGTCGTAGGCGTCCACCTCGAGGGTGACGAGCGCGCCGGTCCGGATGGCCGCGAGCTGCGTCTCCTTGAAGTTCGCCGTCACGTGAACGCCCTCGTCGGCGACCACGGTGAGGAGGGGTTGGCCGGGCTGGAGAAGCTGGCCAGGCTCCACGGAGCGTTTCGAGACCGTGCCCGAAGCGGGGGCCACGATCCGGGTCCAGGACAGGCGCAGCGTCGCCTGCTCCACGCGGGACCGGGCCGCGGCGAGTCTGGCACGCGCCTCGTCCAGACCTGCCCGCGCCGTACGGATGGCCGCCTGGGCGGCGGTCTGTTGCTCTTCCAGGGCGCGCACGCGAGCCGCCGCCGCTTCATCGGCGGCCTGAGCCGCATCGCGTTGCTGCTGGGAGATGATCTCCTTGCCGGCGAGGGTCTCGGCCCTCTCGAGATCGCGATGGGCCTTCGTGGCGTCGGCCCCGGCGGCGGCCAGCTGCGCCTTCAACGCCGCGGCTTCGCCCCGGGCCTGCTCGACCCGGGCCTGAGCCTGCCCCGGCATCTGGTCCGTGCCCGCCGTCGCCTCGGCCGCAGCCAGCTCCGCCTGCGCCTGGGCCAGTTGCTGGGACAGCTCGTCCGGCTCGAGAGACACCAGCAGGTCCCCGCGCTCCACGTGCTGGTTTTCCGTGACCGCCACGTCGAGGACCGTGCCCCCGACCCGGGCCAGCACCGGCACCATGTGACCGCCCACGAACGCATCGTCGGTGGATTCGTGCGTCTCGTGGTAGCGCCACTTCGTGAAGCCCCAACCCGCGAGTGCCACGAAGGCCAACCCGGCCACCGTCAGGATGGCCACCTTGCGGGGGGATCGCGTGGAGGGCGTCGTATCGTCCTTGCTCATTCCAGGTTCTCCGTAGGTTCCTGCGTCTCGCCGTTCGGCTCAGTGGATTTGCCGGGCCTCGCCCGACGCGGCCGCCAACGTCACCCGCGCGGACTCGTACGCGGCTCGGGCGTCCACCTCGGCCGTGCGGGCCTCGTTCAGTCGGAGGGCGGCGCTCACCACGTCGGCGTTGCCCGCCACACCGGCCTGGAACCTCTCCCGTGCCTGATCGTACTCGGCCTGGGCCAGGTCCAGGCGGGCCCGGGCCGCTCCGATGCGCTGGGCCGCGGCGGTGAGCTCGAGCCGTGCGGAACGCACCTCGAACGCGACCTGCTCGTGGATGTCGCGCCGGCGGGCCTCCCAGGTCGAGATCTCGGCGTGTTTTTCCTGCTGGCGCGCGCTCCGGTCGAAGCCGTCGAACAGGGGCACCGTGGCCTGGATGGCCCAGGTGTAGGTGTTCAGCATGCGGTCGTAGCTGCCACCGAAGAAGCCGTCGTCGGCCACCAAGGACAGGCGTGGCAGCCGCTCCGCCCGGATCGCGGCGCTCTCCAGGCGTGCGGCGTGGAGCTCCTGGTCCAACACCCGCACCTCCGCCCGGTTGGCGAGCGCCGACTCCACGGTGCGATCCACCGGTGGAATCGCCGCCGTATCGGGGATGGCGCCCGGGAGCGAGTCCGCCAGCGTGATTCCGGCGTCCAGGGGCAGGTCG
This sequence comes from uncultured Gemmatimonadales bacterium, assembly GCA_963809895.1. GTDB lineage: Bacteria > Gemmatimonadota > Gemmatimonadetes > Longimicrobiales > Gaopeijiaceae > Gaopeijia. Next base: position 2,847,887 of record CAWELD010000003.1, read on the forward strand.
AGGGCTCTCAGGAGCGCCAGGCGAGCCTTGCGAGCGTCGGCCTGCGCGGTGATGCGCTGTGCCTGCATGCCGGCCAGTTGGGCCTGGGCACGGGTCACGTCGAGCCGCACTCCGACGCCGGCGTCCAGGACGTCGGTGGCGATGTCCACCAGCTCGGCGGCCAGCGTCACGCCCTCGTCGGCCGCTTCCAGGCGTGCCTGCGCCCGCAGGTCCTGCACGTACGAAAGGGCGGCGCCCACGGCCGCCGTCTCTTCGGCCTGGGACTCGCGCTCGCGACTCGCGGCCAGCGAAGCCCGCGCTCCCTTCACCCGCTCGACAGCGCTCCAGTCGAAGAGGGTCTGCTGCAGGGTTCCCCGGGCGTCCACGGTCTGCACGGGGCCCACCACTTCTCCCCGCGGATCGAAGAGCGGAGGCTGGCCCTCGGGAGCGGGGAATTCCAGCCCGAAGCTCGCCGTGTTGAAGGTGCGCCCCAGACGTTGTGCCGTGACCGAGAGGTCCGGCAGCAGCGACGCCCGCTCCTGCACCACCCGGGACGATGCCCCCGAGGTGGCCAACTGGGCTTCCTCCACGCCCGCGCTGCGCTGGGCGGCCATGGAGACCGCATCGGCCAGCGTCAGCCTGAGGGTGTCGCCGGCGCCCGCCGCCTGGGCCCGAAGCGGGCCTGGGGTGGCACCGACCACGAAGCACACGAGGCCCATTGTGGTAACTCGCCCGGTCATTCGGTCCTCCGCGACGGGGGCACGGTCCCCAGGGCAGTGAAGTAGAAGTCCATGATCTCTTGCAGCACTTCGTCGTCGGTTCGTGATCCGAGGTCCGAGATGAGCTCGCGTCGGGCGCTCCACACCGCGTGTTTGATGAGCAGCGCCAACAGCATGCGAGCCCTCACCACCGCATCCCCTTCGCTGAACTCCCCCGCGCGCACCCCCTCTCGGAGGAGGGGTTGGGCGACCTCCGCGAGCGGCACACGGACTTCGCGGGCGTACTCCCGTATCAGCTCGGGAAAGGCGTTCACCTCCGCGAGCGCCAAGCGATACACGGCATCGAACTCGGCGGAACGGAGCTGCCGCCAGTATCCCGACACGAACGCCTCCAGGCGCTCCGCGTTCGTCCCCTCGTCGGGGATGTCGGCGGCCGCACCCATGAGGCCCGCGATCCTCGCGAGGATCATCTCGCGAAAGAGCTCGACCTTGCTGGGGAAGTAGAGGTAGACCGTGGCCTTGGACACGCCGGCACGTTCCGCGATGTCCTCGACGCGGGCCGCCTCCAGCCCGTGGGCCGAGAAGACCGACAGCGCCGCGTCCATGATCTGCCCAGGCCGCTGATCCGGCTGTCGCCGCCAGCGAGGCTCTTCAACGGGGGTCGTCATGGCTCCAGTAACTAACTGACCAGTCAGTTTTAACGAATTCAGAAGCTAACGACGACCACGTTCCTGATCAACGGGGCCCCACCGCCACCGGGTCCGGGCGATGGGACCCCTCCGCAACTCTGGGGTAAGGGGTAGCGAATGCCGGCAGAGCCGGCAGCAATCCCTGCACAGGAGGAACCGAGATTTCCGATCCACGCGTCAACGACCAGATCCGTATCAGCCCTGTTCGACTGATCGGAGCCGACGGAGAACAGGTGGGCATCGTTTCGCTGGACCAGGCTCGGGAGCGGGCCGATGCGGCGGGCCTCGACATGGTCGAGGTGGCGGCTCAGGCGCGGCCGCCGGTGGTGAAGCTGATGGACTGGGGCAAGTACCGGTACGAACAACAGAAGAAGGCCCGCGAGGCCCGGAAGAACCAGACGCACCAGGAGGTCAAGGAGGTGCAGCTGCGACCCCGGACCGACGATCACGATTTCGAAGTGAAGCTCAAGCGGGCTCGCCGTTTTCTCGAGGAAGGCAATCTGGTGCGGGTGGTCCTGCGCTTTCGGGGGCGCGAGTTGCGGCGGCCCGAAGTCGGCGTGGCGACCCTGGACCGCATGATCGAAGCCACCGACGACGTTGCCCGCGTCGAGCATCGATCGAACACCATCGAAGGCCGCCGCCTGGTGGCAATCCTGGAGCCGGACTCGAGCAACTGAGCCGGGAGCGCCATCCCCGGTGACGACGACGAGGTGATGGGCCCGGAGCGACCGTGTGGCCGCCCGGGCCCATCGCCGTCCCCTGGGGTTCTATCCACGCGTGGCGTCGCATGATGCCTCCTGCCGGGCCGAGAGGGTCGGAGCCGGCGAACGGCTCTCCTTCAATCGGGGTACGTCGCCAGGACCCACAGCAGACGGGTTCCCACCTCCACCTGATCCCTGATGGACCGACGAGTCTCCCACAACGGCCGAGCGGCCATGCCCTGGCGCGCTTCCGTCGTCCCTGCGCTGATCCTGGTCGCCGGGGCCTTCGCCGTCGTGCTGGCCGGCGTCGACTCGCAGGTCTTCGACCTCGAGCGGTATCTGGAGCCCAAGTCCCTCGACCTTCACCTGACGGCACTGGCCCTTCTCCTGATCGTCCCGAGCCGTCTGCGTCTCGGCAGCCGGGAGCCGGTGGCGGTTCTCCTGGTAGCGTTCGTCGCGTTGGGCGCCCTCTCGGCGCTGGCGGCGGTCAACCGGTGGCTCGCTCTGGAAGCCTGGGGGATCTCCTTCTCGGGGATGATCCTCTTCCTGACGGCTCGCCGGCTACCCGCCGAAGCTCGCCGCTTCGTGCTCGCCGGCGTCCTGAGCGCGGTGGTGCTGGGGGCGGGCCTGGGTGTGGCCCAGGCGTACGGACTCCAGTGGACCCTGCTGGCCGAGGCGCGGCCACCGGGCGGGACCTTCGGGAATCGCAATTTCCTCGCCCACTTCGCGGCCCTGGGTGCTCCTCCTCTTCTGGCACTCGCCGTCGGCGTCAGAGGACGAGGTTGGCGGCTCCTGACCCTCGGCGGCCTCGCGGTGCTGGTGGCGGCCGTGGTGCTCACCCGCTCCAGGGGCGCCTGGCTGGGAACCGCCGCCGGCCTGGGCGTCACGGCCGTCGCCCTGGTCCTGGGTGTCCGTCGGCGTCACCGTGCACACGCCTCGGGCGACGACGCACCCTGGTGGCGCCCGGGAAGGACCGCCGTAACCGTGCTGACGCTGGTGGTGGCGGCCGGCGTGGCCGTGGCGCTGCCGAACCGACTCCAGTGGAATTCCGAAACGCCCTACGCGGGCACGCTGAGCCGTATCGTGGACTTCCGGGAGGGGTCCGGGCGCGGGCGGATCATCCAGTACGGGAATTCCCTGGAACTGGTGGCGGACGCGCCCGTGCTCGGTGTGGGGCCCGGGAACTGGTTCGTGCACTACCCCCGGGTGACGGAAGACGGCGACCCGTCGTTCGCCGGGCACCTCGCCATCCCCACGAACCCGTGGCCGAGCAGCGACTGGGTGGCCTTCCTCACCGAGCGGGGAGCGCTGGCGACGGTGCTGCTCCTGGGGGCCGGGCTCATCCTCTTCCTTCAGGGCGCACGCGCAGCGCTGACCGGCGCCACCGCCGAGGAGGAGCACGCCGGCGCGGCCCTCGCCGGTCTACTGGCGGCCACGTTGGTCACGGGAGCCTTCGACGCGGTGCTCCTGCTGGCGGCGCCCACCTACATGGTCGCGGTCACGGCGGGCTCTCTGGCCACGGGTCGTGAGAGCGCCGCCGGTCATGAGGACCGGCGCTCGTGGCTGCGCTGGATCCCCATCGTGATCGCGGCGGCGCTGACGGTTGTCGCGGGGCTGCACACCCTGGCGATCGCCACCACGGCCGAGGGTCGCGATACCGGCACCTTGCTGCGCGCGGCGCGCCTGGCCCCCGGCGAGCACAGGCTGCAGTTGCTCCTGGCGGAGCGCGGGAGGTGTGATCACGCGAGAAAGGCGGCGCGGCTGATGCCGTACCACCCGGGCGTGAAATCGCTGCTGGAGGACTGCAGCCCGTAGAAGCCGGGCCTGCCGCGGGACCTCCAGAACGACGAATGCCCGGGCGGCCGCGGTCGTGCGACCGCCCGGGGTCAACCGATTCAGTCGCGGACGCGGTCCTTCAGCCCACGACCGGCGCGGAAGGTCGGAACCGTCATGGCCGGGATCGTGATGGACTTCCCGGTGCGGGGGTTGCGCCCCTCGCGAGCCTTGCGATGCCGCGTGCCGAACGTGCCGAAGCCGGTGATGGTGAAGTCGCGACCGGCATCGAGCTCGACGGCAATGATCCCCTCGCGGGGCTCGGTGGAGAAGATGGCGTCGATCACATCCTTCGCCTTCGCCTTCGAGAGGTCGGTCTTCTTCGCCAGCTTCTCCGCGAACTCGTCCTTCGTCATCCGATCATCTCCCGCGTGGGGTGTGGAGGAGTTGGATGCGGGAAGCATTCCCTCCCACATCGGCGGGGGCACGAAGGCGCCTCCGTCCTAGCGACACTACATCCCCCGAGGCTCAGGCTCAAGCGTGTTCCGTGGATCGGTCTCGGCGAAATCCCTCGCCTCGACCCCCCGCGAGTCATCAGGGGTCTTGACGGCGAAGCTTGTCGACGCCATCATAGCGACGTTGCGAGCACGTGCCGGGAGAGGCCCCGGATCCAGTGTACAGAGGACCTGGACGCAGTATGTCCGGTCCTCTTTTTTCTAACACCGCAACACCGAGCGGGCGCGGAATCCGCCCGAGTTCGACTGATGATCCGTTGGTGAGGACTAGTCCAGACCCGGTCATCGTCACAAGCACCAGGAGTCTGGTATGCGCACCACCGGAACCGTGAAGTGGTTCAACGATCAGAAGGGCTTTGGCTTCATCACGCCCGAGGACGGCGGTAAGGACTGCTTCGTCCACCACTCCGCCATTCAGGGCTCGGGCTTCAAGTCCCTGAACGAAGGCGAGAAGGTCGAGTTCGACGTCGTGCAGGGCCAGAAGGGCCCCGCGGCTGAGAACGTCACCCGCCTCGGCTGACCGAGCGGGCGGACTTTCCGCCGTCTGGGAGCCCGCTCCCAGCCATCTTCACGGGCCAGTCCGGACAATCCGGGCTGGCCCGCGTTGCGTCCAGAGGGGATTCTCCCCACCGCCGGTTCAGCGACTTCCCCGCAGCATCCGCTATTCCCCTCCGACCTCACGTCCCCTATCTTGGTTGAGACTCGCTTTCATTCTCAGCCACCTCCGGCGTGGCCTCGACGCCCCCGGAGACCTCGAGGAACCGAGCCCTTGGCACTTCCGCTTCAGATGATCGAGACCCAGGCCACCGCGCCTGATGTCGCACGGGAGCCGGAGCGATTCCTGGACGACATCGCGCTGCGCGAGGTGGTCGAGCTCGTACGCATCGATCTGCCGGCGGACGAAGTGGAGCCGCTCCTGGAGCGAGGAATCCTCCCGGGCTGTCAGCTGTGCCCCGTCCGCATGTCGCCGGCGGGTGACCCCATCGTCATGGTGGAAGGCTCGCTCCTGGCGCTTCGGCGTGAGACCGCCTGCTGCCTGTGCGTGAAGCAGCCGGGCCGCGCCTCCGACTGATCCCGACCGGCGGTGTCCACCCCTCCCCTGGCCGGTAGCCACAGGGAATCCCTGACGACCGTCCAGGCTCCATCACGAGGCGAGCCGCCGCTGGTGGCGCTGGTGGGTCCGCCCAACTCGGGCAAGTCCACGCTCTTCAACCAGCTCACGGGCCTCCGCCAGAAGGTCGCCAACTACCCCGGCGTCACCGTCGAAAAGCACGTCGGCCAGGCGCGCCTCGACGACGGCAGGTTCGTCGAGTTGGTGGACCTCCCCGGCGTGAACGGCTTTTCGGCCCGTACCCTGGACGAGCGCGTGACCCGCGACGTGCTGGAAGGCCGGGCTCCCGGGCTGCGCGCGCCCGACGCCCTGGTCCTGATCGTGGACTCCACGCGGCTCGAGTCGCAGCTCATGCTGGTGGAGCCCATTCTCGAGCTGGACCTGCCCACCATGTTGGTCCTCAACATGTCCGACGAGCTCGAGCGTCGTGGCGGCCGGGTCAACGATTCCGCGCTGGCGCAGGAGCTCGGCGTCGAGGTCGTCCGCTCCAACGCCCGGGCCGGCGAGGGGCTGGACGGAATCCGCGCGTTCCTGGCGCGGGCCGCCGACCACGGACCACGGCCGGAACGGCCGCCGCGGACCGTCGCCAACGTCTCCCGGAGCGTCAAGCTGCCGGTCGTCGACGTGTTCGCGGACCGCAGGCGACGCATCCGGGAGGTGGGCCGCAAGGCGGATTTCGCTCCGCCCGGACCGTCGCGCCTGACGGACCGTCTCGATTCCGTCTTCCTGCATCGTGTCTTCGGCCCACTCGTCTTCCTTGCGGTGGTGGTGCTGGTCTTCCAGTCCATCTTCACCTGGGCGGTCCCCCTCATGGACGGGCTGGACTTCCTCATCACCTCGTCGGGACAGTGGGTGGCCACCCGCCTGCCCGACACCTGGTTCCGCTCCCTCCTCATCGACGGCGTCTGGACCGGGGTGGGCTCGGTGCTCGTGTTCCTTCCGCAGATCCTGATCCTCTTCCTCTTCCTCGGGGTTCTGGAAGATTCGGGCTACATGGCGCGCGCCGCGGTCATCGCCGATCGGCTCATGTACCGGGTGGGGCTCCAGGGACGGGCCTTCCTGCCCCTGCTGTCCGCCTACGCCTGCGCCGTACCCGCCATCCTGTCCGCCAGGACAGTGGAGAACGAGAGGGACCGCTTGGCCACCATCTTCGTGGCCCCCTTCATGACCTGCTCGGCGCGCCTTCCGGTGTACGCCCTGCTCATCGCCGCCTTCATCCCCGAGAAGAAGCTCCTGGGGCCCGTCATGGGCACGCGGGCAGCCACGCTTCTGGGCCTCTACCTCCTCGGCGCTCTCGCGGCGGTGGTCACGGCGTTCCTCCTGAAGCGAACGTTGCTACGCGGGCAACGGTCGTCGTTTCTCATGGAGCTGCCGCCGTATCGGGTTCCCTCGCTCAAGTCGCTGGCGCTGCGACTCCTGGATCGGAGCCGCATCTTCCTGCGCCGCGCCGGTCGGATCATCCTGGCCGTCACCGTCGTGCTGTGGGCCCTCACCCAGCTCCCGCTCCGCCAGGGGCAGGCGCCACCCATCGGCGACAGCGTGCTCGGCCAGATGGGCAAGGTCATCGAGCCGGCGATCCGTCCGCTGGGCTTCGACTGGCGCATCGGTGTGGGGTTGGTGTCCTCGCTCTCGGCCCGCGAGGTCATCGTCGGCACGCTGGGCACCATCTACGGCGTCGAGAACGCCGACGAGGGATCCATCCAGCTCCAGGCGGCGCTGAAGCAGCACATGGACCTGGGCAGCGCCGTGGCCCTGCTGGTCTTCTTCGCGTTCGCCCTGCAGTGCATGTCCACCGTGGCGGTGATGAAACGCGAGACCGCGGGCTGGCGATGGCCGACCCTGCAGTTCCTCTACATGCTCGGACTGGCCTACGGAGGCGCCTTCCTGGCCAACTGGCTAATCTGAGGCATGGAGCTCTCACTGCTGGCCCAACTCGGGCTCGCCCTCGGACTCGGCCTGCTGGTCGGGCTGGAACGCGAATGGGCCGTGGACGAAGTCGCCGGCATTCGCACCTTCGCCCTGATCACGGTCCTGGGCACCCTGGCATCGACGCTGGCCGTCTCGTTCGGGGGATGGATCGTGGCCGCCGGCGGAGCCGGGCTCGCCGCGCTCATCGCGGTGGCCAACTTCGCCCGCCAACGAACGCCGTCGCCAGACACGGGCATCACGACGGAGGTCGCGGCACTGGTGATGTTCCTGGTGGGCGCGGCCATCCCCCTGGGCTACGTGGTCCCGGCCATCGTGCTCGGGGGGAGCGTGGCCGTGCTGCTCCACTGGAAGGTTCCCCTGCACACCTTCACCGAGCGCATCGGCAAGGACGACTTCGCCGCCATCATCCGCCTCGTGCTGGTGGCGCTGGTCATCCTGCCTCTGCTGCCCGACCGGGACATGGGCCCCTTCCAGGTCCTGAACCCCTTCCGCATCTGGCTCATGGTGGTGCTGATCGTGAGCATCAGCACCGCCGGGTACGTGGCTTCGAAGATCTTCGGGGACCGCACGGGGTCGCTGGCGAGCGGACTGCTCGGCGGCCTCATCTCCAGTACCGCCACCACCGTCAGCTACGCGCGCCGCACCGTGGATCGGCCCCGGCGGAGTCCCGCCGCGACGCTGGTCATCACCCTGGCGTCGGCGGTGGTCTTCGGGCGGGTCCTGGTCGAGGTCGCGCTGGTGGCGCCCGGGCACTTCCGCCAGACGGCTGGACCCCTCGGCGCCATGTTGGCGCTGATGGCGCTGCTGTCCGTGGTGCTGCTGGCCACGACGCGAGGCGGGGAAGAAGAGGAGGTGAGGGACCGTGGACCACCGTCGGACCTCATGGCCGCCATCGTTTTCGCGCTCCTCTACGCCGCCGTGCTCCTCGGCGTGGCTCTAGCGCGCGAAAACCTGGGGCGTGGCGGACTCTTCGTGGTGGCCGCGCTGTCGGGGCTCACCGACGTGGACGCCATCACGCTGTCCACCGCCCAGCTCATGAAGAGTGGCGGCCTGGAGCCGACGCTCGGCTGGAAGGTCATCCAGGTCGGCGCGCTCTCCAACCTGGTGTTCAAAGGCGGAATCGTGGTGGCGCTGGGCCACCGACGGCTCCGCTCGCGAATCCTGGGCGTGTTCGGGCTGGGCCTCGCCGGGGGGCTGGCGCTTCTGCTCCTGTGGCCGGGTTGAGCGTGCCCGGCCGCCCTCAGTCCGCCGAGGCGGCCCGGTCGATGGCGTCGCCGCCCCCGGGCAACATGAGGTCTTCCAGAAAGTAGGCCGCCAGCTCGGCCCGACCCGACAAACCCGCCTTCTGATACACCATCACCGAGTGCTGCCGCACCGTGCGCTCCGAACGGTCCGTCTCACGGGCGATGGCCTTGTGACTCTTGCCCTTGAGCAGGTGCAGGGCGACCTCGCGCTCCGTGGGGGTCAGGCCCCACGTATCGAACTGGCGGTCGATGGCCTCGGCCAGACCCTGCAACGCTCGACGGGCACTGGCACGCCACTCGTCCCGCTCCGCGCGGCGCTCCTCGAGGGACTCACGGACCCTGGCCACCTCGTGCTCCGCCTTCCACCAGCCCATCCACACCACCACGGCCATGGCGAGGGCGACGACGTAGGTCAGGAGGTCCAGCATCACGTGCAGCGAGAGCCACCGCTCCGGCGAATCCAGCACGAGATTCACGCCGCCGGCTGCGACGAAGACCAGCAACAACGACGCGAGGGCGACTCTCAGCCCTCGACGTGACTCCGCGTCCATCGGACCTCTGTCATTTGCCGGAGTTGCGTGCGCCCCCACCCCTGTCCCATGCCGGATGGCCTCTGCCCTGCCCGGATCGGAGGTTCAAGGGTGGCCGGTTCGATACCTGGCGAGCCCGCCGAAATGTCGAGCCTCCCACCCGGATGGACAATCCACCGGGCGCAACGCTCAGGTTCCGAGAAGCCGGAACGAACGATGAGAATCACGCGATGGGTCGCTACGATGGGTGGACTCCTGCTCATGCAGGCCTGCGGAGGTGAGTCCGCCCGCCAGTCTGCCACCGACGCCGTGCCTGCCACCCGGGCCGCGGCCCTGCAGGCGTTCCAACCCCTGCCCGAAGCCATGCCGTCGGAGAGCAACCCGATGACGCCGGCGAAGGTGGATCTGGGGCGCATGCTCTACTACGACACTCGCCTTTCCAGCAGCGGTGACATCTCCTGCTACGTCTGTCATCCGCTCCACGACTACGGCACCAGCCACCGCGCCACGGGGGTGGGCCACGACGCCCTGCCCGGCGGCCGCAACGAGCCCACCGTCTACAACGCCGCAGGCCACGTCGCGCAGTTCTGGGACGGTCGTGCGCCCGACGTGGAAGCGCAGGCCCTCGGCCCGGTGCTGAACCCCGTCGAGATGGGGATGGCCGATGGCCCGTCCGTGCTGGCGGTGCTCCAGGGGATCCCCGGCTACGTGGACGCCTTCCACACGGCGTTCCCCGACGACGCCGCGCCCCTGACCTTCGAAAACGTGGGACGAGCGATCGCCGCCTTCGAGCGCGGTCTGGTGACCCCCTCTCGCTGGGATCGCTATCTGGAGGGAGACGTCGCGGCCTTGAGCCCCGAAGAAGTGTCGGGCTTCGATGCCTTCGTCGAGACGGGATGCGCGCAATGCCACACAGGTCCTTACGTGGGTGGCGCGTTCTACCAGAAGGCCGGACTGGTGAATCCCTGGTTCCGCCTGGACGACGCAGGTCGTTTCCAGGTGACGGGCGATCCCGCCGACCGCATGGTCTTCAAGGTCCCGTCACTCCGGAACGTCGAAGAGACGTGGCCCTACTTCCACGACGGCTCGGTCCAGCGTCTGGAAGACGCGGTCCGCCTCATGGCGTGGCATCAGACCGGCCGGGAGCTGAACGAGACTCAGGTGGCGTCCATCGTCACCTGGCTCCGGACGCTGACCGGACCCGTGGACTACGAGTACATCAACGAGCCGCGCCTTCCGGCCTCACCGGCCTCGAGCCTCTCTTCGGAGCCGCTTCGCTGAAGCGATAGGGCTCCCTGGGTGGACCGGTCAGCGCAGTTCGCGGTGCCGGTCCACCCAGTAGCTCCAGGGCACGAAGATCCAGAGCGCGAGGCCGCTCACGGCCAGCGTCCGGACGTCGGGAGGGGGCGGCCCCAGCCCCGCCGCCAGATAGGCGACCGCCAGGAACGCGACCATGGCCACGAATCCCCAGCGGCCCACGCCGTCCACGGCGCGCGTGGTCCGCGCGTAGAGCCACACGCCCAGGGCGAAGAACCCTCCTTCCAGCACCAGCGTCGCGGCCATGGAGTTCCAGAGCCCCAGCCCGACGCGCATACCGGATCCGGGCCACAAGGGCAGATCCGGGCGATGCACGATCACATCCAGGAACCAGTGACTCACGACCACCGACCCCACCACGAGCGCGCCACGCCGATCTCGCCGGATGCCCAGGTAGACGAGCCCCAACAGGAGTCCCCACAGCACGGCGAAGAGCAGGCTGTGGGTAAAGGGATAGTGCACGAAATCCAGTGGACTCGCCGCCATGAGTCCGGGCTCGATGCGGACGCGCTCGATACCGAGAAGGAGGAGCACCGGCCAGACCTCGTCGGCGAGCTGTGCGGCCAACACCAGCGTGCCCAGCGAGGTCCTGGGCGCCGCCCGTTTCGAGCCCAGTGCGACGGCGTAGTGACCGAGAAACATGTCTTCGTCCAGGAGGGAGGGATGGTCCCTGGAGGATACACGTCCGCCCGACCCCACCGCGAGTCGCGACTTCGCCGCCCCGCGGCCCGGCAGGGACCCGCGGCGCCCATGAGGTGTCGAACAGCCGACGGCAAGGCGTGCCGCCGGGAGTCGGCCGGGCGCGGCTCCGAGACTCTCCGTCCCGCCAGGGCTCCCAGGACTTCCAGGAAAGGACCGACAGACATGCGCACCTCGTTCTTCGTGCTGGCCGGCGTGCTCATCGCTCTCCCGCTGCAGGCGCAGACCGCACTTCCCCCGACGAATCAGGAGATCTTCGCCCCCCTCGACCTGCCGGCCGCCAACGCCATGAGGACCGGCGGCGGCGCCCCGGGAGCCGAGTACTGGCAGAACCGGGCCGATTACCGGATCACGGCCAGTCTCGACACCGTGGCGCACAGGGTCACGGGTTCGGAGACCATCCACTACACCAACAACTCGCCCGACTCCCTCCGGTTTCTGTGGCTGCAGCTCGATCAGAATCTCTTCAAGCCCGGGAGCATGGGCGCGCTCGTCAACAGCGGGAACCGCTGGCGCGGGGCCTTCGCCGATGGAGGGGACCGGATCGACCACGTGCAGGTGACGCTGGCGGGCCGGACCTCGAGCGCGTCGCCCATGGTGGCCGACACGCGCATGCGGGTGGACCTGCCCTCTCCGCTGCCGCCACACGGGGGCACCGTGGACCTCGATATTGGCTGGAGCTTCGTGATACCGGAGTACGGGGCCGACCGCACGGGCCGCTACCACGGTCAGGACGGCTGGGTCTACGAGGTCGCCCAGTGGTACCCACGCATGTACGTGTACGACGACGTGCACGGCTGGAATCCGATGCCCTACCAGGGCCAGGGCGAGTTCTACCTGGAATACGGCAGCTTCGACGTGGCCATCACCGTGCCCCACGACGTGATCGTGGTGGCCACCGGTGAGCTCGAGAATCCCGACGAGGTGCTCACCACGGAGCAGCGCAGGCGGCTGGATCGGGCCCGCGGCACCGCGGAGACCGTGGCGGTGGTGTCGCCCGACGAGGTGCGCAGCGACGCGATCCGACCTCCCGGAGACGGGCCCCTGACCTGGCGGTTCCACGCAGACAACGTGCGCGACGTCTCCTGGGGAGCGTCGCGGGCGTTCATCTGGGACGCGACCTCCTGGGAAGACGTCCTGATCATGTCCGCCTACCCCCGAGAAGGGTTGGGCACACCGAAGGAGCCGGGCTGGGAGATGGCGGCCCAGTACGCCCGCCACACCATCTCCTACTACTCGACGCAGTGGTACCGCTACCCCTACCCGGTGGCCATCAACGTCGCCGGCGTCGTGGGCGGGATGGAGTACCCCATGATCGTCTTCTGCAGCGTCGACTCCCGCGACGCCGGGCTGTTCAGCGTGACGGACCACGAGCTCGGCCACTCGTGGTTCCCCATGATCGTGGGCAGCGACGAGCGACGCTGGGCGTGGATGGACGAGGGCTTCAACACCTTCATCAACCACTATTCCAACCTGGACTACTACGGCGACGCAGCGCTGTCGTCGCTCCGCACACAGGCGCCCTACATCGTGGCGCAGCAGAGGTCTCCGTTGGCGGACCAGCCCATCATGACCTATCCCGACGAGCTGCGCCGGAACGGCCTGGGATTCCTCGCCTACCGCAAGCCCGGGTACGGGTTGGTGATGCTGCGTGAGGACATCCTGGGCAGGGACCGCTTCGACGCGGCCTTCCGCGAGTACATCCGCCGCTGGGCCTTCAAGCATCCCAAGCCCCAGGACTTCTTCCGCACCATGGAGGACGTGTCGGGAGCGGATCTCGACTGGTTCTGGCGCGGCTGGTTCTTCGGCACGGGCACCCTGGACCAGGCCGTGGACGGCGTCACGACCGACGCTTCGGGCTCACACGTAGCCCTCTCGAACAGGAACGAGCTGGTGATGCCGGTGATCCTGGAGCTCACCTACGACGACGGCACCCGCGACGTTCGTCATCTTCCCGTGGAGATCTGGGCCACGGGAGACCACTACACGCTGGACGTGCCGGATCACACCGTGGTGGGCGCTCGGCTGGACCCCGACGACCTCTATCCCGACGTGGTGTCGAACAACGACGCCTGGCCGGTGGTGAGCATGGGCGGCAGCTGAACAGGCCGGGCCGCGGCCCTGGACGGGCTGCGGGTCGTCAGCGGTTCCCGCCGAAGGTGATCCGCAGCCCGAACTGCATCTGCCACTGCGAATCGGGCGACACCACGGCCCAGGGCTCCGTGGGGTTCACCTGACCGCCTGCGTCCTTCGCCGGAAGTGAGGGGCCCGCCCAGGCCGAGATCAACTCGCCGGTCCCCTCTCTCCGGCCCACCGGCTCGAGCAGGCTGGTGTTCGCCTTGACCGACTCCACCTTGCCCCAGTCGGCGTTGAGGAGGTTGAGGAAGTTGATCATGTCGGCTTCGAGACGGACCTCGGCGCCGCGCACGTGCGTGATCTGCGACAGACGCACGTCGAGGCGGTTCTGCCAGGGCGAGCGGCACGAGTTGCGGGGGATGATCTCGCCTCGCGACGCCGCCAGGCACGCGTCGCTCTTGAGCGCCTTGCTCAAGAGTCCCGTGGTGGCGAAGCTGGCGGGCAACTCGCTGGGGTCGTCGGGCACGTAGATGAGGTCGTTGGTGCGGTCGAAGGCGGGGCCCTGGCCGGGGTAGCCGTCGCCGTTGATGTCGCCGTAGTACACGTACGAGAAGGGCAGCCCCGACTGGCCGGTGTAGAGCAGCGAGATCTGGGTGTCGTCGAGCCCCGGGAAGGGCGCGCCGTAGACCGACAGCACCAGCTTGTGCGGCCGGTCGAAGTTCGAGGTGGTGAGCTCGGTGCGGTTGGGGTCCGTCCGCGTGGGCGTGAGGCCGTAGTTGGCCACCATGTCGGTGGACACCAGGCTCATCTTGTCGTAGGAGCGGGCGTAGGAATAACCGGTCTGGAAGCCCAGCCGGTCGGTGAGCTGCCCCCGAAGCTCGGCCGTGATCGAAAAGCCCCAGTCCTCGCTCTCGTTCGTCGCCAGCAGCACGTGAGCGAACTCCGGGTGGTCCCAGGTGGGAACCCAGCCCTTCGTCGCCTGCCGGCCGTAGCGCTTGCGCTCGAAGCCGCCGTAGCCGTTCAGCGGTCCCTGGTTCCCCGCCGGATCGCCCAGGTTCAGCTCCTGCAGCACGATCTGGTTGATGGCCCGGTTGAAGAGAAAGCCCAACGAGCCGCTGATGCGCGAGCTGAATTCCTGATCCACCACCACCGAGAATTTCAGGTCCTGGGGATACTTGAACTCGGGATCGAACACCGTCACCGTGCGCAGCAGATTCGGCTCCCCGGCGTAGCACGTGTCGGGGGGATTGAAGGGGTCGAAGGGCGGCACCGTGTTGCCCGAGAGCGGGTCGTCGGTGACGCGGCCGGTGCAGGTCATGGTGATGTGGCTCATGCCGTCGTACTGGAACGCGTTGGAGAGCCACACGAAGGGGAACTGACCCACGAACATGCCCAGCCCGCCCCGCACCTGGGTCGTGCGCTCGCCCTCGCTCTGCCAGTTGAAGCCCCAGCGGGGCGAGATGAGGAACTGGCCCGTGGGCAGGTGACTGGTCTTGTAGCCGAACAGGTCGGTGACCTGGAAGTTCTCGTCGGGATGATCCAGCACGTAGGGCACATCGATGCGGAGCCCGAAGCGCATGGTGAGCCCCTTGCCGGCATCGATCTGGTCCTGCAGGAACGCCCCCCACTGGAGCACCGAGAAGTTCGTGGTCGGATCCGCCCCGTCGGCCAGGAGCGTGCGCTCGTAGCGCTGCGGGGCGTTGTTGCGGACGTCGTTCATGCTGGCGAAGAAGTAGCTCCCCGTCTCGCCGGGCACGTAGCGGTGGCTGATGCCGTAGTAGGCGCCGGTCAGCCCCAGCGTGTACACGCTCCCGGTGCCGGTGCCCTCGTCGGGATCCTTGTTCAGCGACAGCGTGTTGGTGAACTGGATGTTGGTCTGGCGCAGATCGTTGTTCTGGGCGTAGAACTGCGAGCCCACCCGCACGCCTCGCTGAAAGCCCGACCCGTCGACGCTGCTGATGAGGTCGGCTTCCACCTGTGGCCAGGTCACCGCCGGGGTGGACTCGTCCACGCTGCGTTGGATGGAGACGTTGAGCTCGTTGGCGCCCCGGTCGCCCAGGTCCGAGAAGAGCTGGAACGAGGTCGTGTTGTTGAGCCCCTTCCGATGCACCGCGTTGGACGACAGCCCGTACGGCTCGAAGGCGAACCGGTTCGGGCTCTCGTCGTTCGACGCGTACGCGAACACGTTGCGCACCGTCATGCGCTGCCCGTTGGCCAGCGTCCAGTCCACCCGGCCGAACACGTTGGCCAGCTCCTGCTTCAGCGGATACGGCCCGGCGATCCCCGCATCCAGCCCGAACTGGTTCGCCAGCTCGTCGGAGAAGTCGCCCACCGCTTCGGGCGACAGCCGCACCAGTTGTGGGTCGTCACGCAGCAGGTTGTAGCCCGTGGGCGGCTGCTTGCGCCGCTCGAACTCGCCCGACACGAAGAGGTGTGCCCGGTCCTGGATGATGGGCCCGCCCACCGACAGCCCCAGCAGCGTGCGGTCCACCCCCGAGGCCTCCACCGGCCCCGTGGGCAGGCTCAGGTCGCCGATGAGCGCTTCGGCCCGGTAGGCGCCGAACGCCCGCGCGTTCCACTGGTTGGTGCCCGTCTTGGTCACCGCGTTCATCACCCCGCCCGTGAACCCCGACAGCCGCACGTCGAAGGGCGCCACCAGCACCTCGTACTGGGCCACCGCGTCCAGCGGGATCAGCTTGGCCCCCGCCTGCCCCCCAGGCACGCCGCCCGCCGTCAGCCCGAACACGTCCTTGCTCGCCACCCCGTCGATCAGGATCGAGTTGTAGCGATCGTTCTGACCCGCCACCGAGAAGCCCCCGCCCTCGGTGGTCTTCACCAGCGGCGACAGCACCGCCAGCTCCATCAGGTTCCGGGACAGGATCGGCACCGACTCCACCACCCGCTCGTCCATGCGCGTCGCCGGACCCACCTGGCTCGGGTTGAAGATCTCCGCCCGCTCCGCCGTCACGTCGATCCCTTCCACCTCGATGGCCTGCTCCTGCATGCGCACGTCCAGCGTGACCACGTCGCCCACCTGCAGGTGGATGTCCTCCAGCGTCGCGTCGGCGTAGCCCAGACTCTGCACCAGCAGCGTGTACGGCCCGCCGGGTTGGAGTTGCAGGATCAGGTAGCGGCCCTCGGCGTTGGTGGCCACCCGCTTGAGCGCTCCTGTCTCCTCCTGGCGCAGCGTCACCACCGCCGCCGACAGCGGCTCGCCCGCCTGGTTCGTCACCGTGCCCCGCACCGCCGCCGTGGTGCGGGACTGTGCCGCCAGCGGCAGCGCCGTGCCCCCCAGCGCCAGGACGAGAAGGACCAGCCGGAAGAACGTCGACGTGGATCCGGTTCATGGATTGCCGCGCGGTTGGAGAAGGGAGTGCCGAGTGAGGGGCACTGAAGGGAGAGACAGGGGAGAGGGCTGGAATGTTGTGCAACCCGCCGTCACCCGCTACCGCCCGAAGGTGACACGTCCGACATTGGCTTTGACCGATTCCACACCACCGCCGGGTGGAACGGTCAGTTTCCGGCGACATCACCGGGATTCCGTGCCCGGGCCTGGTCGAAGGCGTCGTAGGCCGCCCTTCTGTCGCGGAGCACCGACGCGGACACCTGATCCGGAAGCGCGTCACTCCCGTACAACTCGATGAAGAGGGGCTCGAGACTGCTGCTGAAAGCCGGAAACTCCCGGAACGTCCCTGGCACCAGATCGCCCCACCCCCGGTCGTCGAGATATTCGGTGAAGGGACCGTAGTGGTAAAGCTCGATGCGCTTCTCGTACTTGAACGCCTCCCACAGGCCTCC
This sequence comes from uncultured Gemmatimonadales bacterium, assembly GCA_963809895.1. Classification (GTDB taxonomy): domain Bacteria; phylum Gemmatimonadota; class Gemmatimonadetes; order Longimicrobiales; family Gaopeijiaceae; genus Gaopeijia. The sequence continues at coordinate 2,864,967 of CAWELD010000003.1, forward strand.
ACAGGTGCCGTCCGCGCGCTGGGGCACGCAGCGCGCTCCCCCGGGCACAGCCCCACCCGGCGTGGACAGCGGTGGCAGATCGCCTCGCGCCCGAGACGCGTTCACGATCTGCATGGCAGAGGCGCGATCACCGAGGCGGAAGAAGGCCTCGGCTCGAATGAAGTCCAGCTCCTTCACGGGAAAGTCGACGTACCGGCCGACGCCTTCGGCCTCCAGGAGCGGAGCGAATCGTGCATCGGCGTAGAAGGAGAAATGGTCCATCCCCCGCTCGGGCCGGAAGATGGACGAGGCTTCGTAACGGACGTAGAGCCCGTCCTGATCCGGCGCCGCTCCGGTGATGCGCCGATCATCGGTATCGATGAGAAAGGGGCGTCGGTCCGCCGGCGTTGCATTGATCCAGGTCTCCCATGCGCCGCTGGCGTCGGCGGGTCCGATGGTGCGGTAGTCCAGCCTGGCCCAGTCCGGCTGCACGCCGGCCCAGAGCTTGTCCATGCCCCAGGCCCAGTTGGAGTCGTAGTCCCCGTCGTAGTAGCCGGCCCAGTCGCGGGCGATTCCCTGATCGAGGTCATCGAGCACCGCCGCCCAATCCACCAGGGCCCGCTCCTGCGGGTTACGGGCCACCGAGATCGCGATCCTGGCTCGGTAGGAGTGGGCCATCCGCACGAACATGTCCCGGTCCCAGTCCTGATCGAACCCGACCCAGGCCGCAGGAATCACGAATCCTTCGCCGCTATCGGCGACCTCCACGGCCTCGGCCAGCTTGGCCATGGCGGCGGCGCGCACCTCGGGGTACGGTGACAACGAGATCGACGACGGGCTGACGTGTTCGTCCAGCACGAATGCAGCCGAGAAGAGCTCGGCGAGCTCACCGAGGGCCATGCCCTGGACCAGCTTGGCGAAGGCCACTGCCCGTCGGGTGTCGACCTCGGAGTCACCCAGGGTCACCCCTTCGTCGATGGCCTTGAGAACATCGCGCGCGGAGGCCAGTGCGCGGTGGAGCTCGGTCCACGGGATTTCAGTGAGGTTGAAGCGATAGTCCGGATCCAGGTTCAGGGGCATCCGCGGCTCCGCACCGGCGTCGAGCATCCCCCAGTTCCGCCACGACGAGGTATGGGCATCGGCGGCAGTGGAGAGCGCCGCTCCGGGGACCGCACCATGCGATGCGCGCCACACCGGTGCGAGACTCGTCGACACCATGGCCTCGACCTCTGTCGCCGCCGCGGCACTGAACGCCGGCGGAGGAGGCGCGGTCACCGTGGCCGGGTCGTCGGAGCATGCCGCCACCAACAAACCCAGAAGTCCCACCCCGATCGCAGTCCTGTGCATGCCTCACCTTCCCGCTCTCGATTCCTTCGCAGGGCGCCGCACCGGGCGCCTTGATCGTTCGAGAAGGAGACGTGTGCAGGTCACGGATTCTGTCACGAGCCGGGGGTCCGGCAGAAAACCGTCGGCTGGCTCGTCACCTCTATACGGTCGTACCGTATGCTGAAGCGAGCAGGATCTGGACCCGATGCCGGAGAACAGCCTGTGCGAGAACGTCATCTGCGGGCCCTGACGAGCCTGGGAGCCGCCCTGGTGGCACTCCTGGGTGTCGCGCCCGGCGTGACCGCTCAGTCTCGCGCGCAGGGCTCCGTGCGCGGCTCCGTGGTGGAGGCGGCCACCGATCGCCCGGTCGCCGGGGCCACCGTGACCCTGTCACCCGATTCGCTGTCGGCAGGGTCGGATGACGCGACACGGGACGCCGCACCGCGCAGGGTTCTCACCGACCGCCACGGCAGCTATGGCTTCAGGGCCGTGGAGCCCGGCCGGTACCGGGTGGAGGTGACGGGATTGGGATACCGGACCGCCGTGGTCTGGATCGATCTCCCCGCCGCCTGGAAGGTCCGGCGGAGCGTGGGCCTCGAAGTCGAACCGGTGGCCCTGGATCCCATCGAGATCACGTATCTGGCCCGACGCCACGCCCTTCCTGCGGGGATGGGTACGGCATCATCGAGGCCCGACGTCCCCGGGGACGAGTGGCGCGAGACCTCGCGTTCCGCCGACTACACCCTCGATGCTCGCGTGCTGGATCCCGACAGCCTGCCTGGCATCGGCACGCTGGGCGAACCCGACGTGTTCCGGGCGCTTCAGCGCCTTCCCGGAGTCTCCGGTCGTGGCGACTTCTCCGCCACGCTCTGGACTCGTGACGCGCCGTGGGGGCTCACCAGGATCGTCCTGGACGGCCTGCCCCTGTACGACCCACTCCACCTCGGAGGCGTCGCGGCCGGTCTGACCGCCGACGGACTCGGCCAGGTGACGCTCCTGCCGGGCGTCCGCCCCCCTTCGGCAGCAGAGGGGGCCGCGGGCACGCTGGAGCTCACGACCCGAGCAGCACGCCGGAACCGGAGCCTCTCTGCAGGGCTGTCGTCCATGGCCGCCAGGGTCCACGCCGAAGACCGCTGGATGGACGACCGCATCGGTGTGTCGGTTACCGGGCGGCGTTCCTGGTGGGACGTCGTGCATCCCCCCACGGTCTTCACGGGCGAGCCGGCGGACGGCTCCATCGACTACCGCTTCTCGGATCTCACTGCGCGCTTCGATGCGCGACTGGGCGACCGCACGCTCCTCGAGGCCGGCGGGCTCCGGGAGCAGGACCGGATCCGTGGCGACATCCCGGGCCTGGTGTCCTCGTCCGCCGGTACCTGGGGAAACGCCATGGGATGGGTCGGCGTCCGGCAGTCGCTCGGAAATCTGCGAGTCTCGGCACGCCTCGGTGGGGTGCGCTACGCGGTGAAGACGCGTCCGCTTCCGTGGGCTTCCTTCAAGGGGCCCGACGGGCTTCCGTCGCTCGGTCTGCTGGTCACCCGTTTGGGGCATACCATGGCGCGACTGGAGGTCGCCGGAGGGAGTCCCGACGATCGCCTGGAATGGGCCGTAGGCTATCGGCGGCTCGTGGACCGGCTGTCGCAGCAGGGTCCCGAAGCCGAGGACCATCTGGCCCCGGGTGTGGCCACCACCGCCGAGTTGCGACGCGGGGTCGCGTGGACTCAGGCACAGTTCCACCTGGGCCGGGTCGATCTCGCCGGGGGCGCCAGCTTCGACCTCACGGAGAGCAGGATGCGTCTGAAGGGCGGCGGGGTTCGGCCGAGCGTTCGAGCACGTTGGGCTCCCCTGCGGTGGCTGTCCGTGGAGGCCGCCACCGGCGTGAGCCGACAGTTCGAGTACCCACTCGCCCCTGCCGGGGTCTCGCTCGGCCCCTCCCTCGGCGTGGGACACGTCTGGATCCTGGCCGGAGAGGACCGCCCACCCTTGACGTCGCGAACCAGCACGCTCGGGGCGGCGGCGCTGCTTCCGTGGGGAGTGCAGGCCCATCTCACGGGCTGGACCCGACACACGGACGGAGTATGGATGGCCGGGATCTCCGGTTCGGGCGCCGGTCAGCAGACCACGCCCGTGGAGGATCCAGCCACAGGCAGCGAGCGGGGGCAGGGCGTCGAGCTCGGTCTGAGCTGGACCGGCGAGGCCGTGGCCGTCGAGGGCGGCTACTCTCTGGGCCGGTCCCACTTCTCCGGGCCCGATACGCCGACCTGGGCATCGCCGGCTCAACGGACCCACTCCGTCGACCTGCACGCCTCCGGTCGTCTGCCCGTGGGGCTGACGCTCGGCGCCGAGCTCACGGCCGAGTCTGGGTGGCCTCTGAGACTCAGGGACCCGAGCACGTGCAATTCGGACGAGAGCCAGTGCGCCGGCGGGGAAAGCCGGCCCAACGGCCATTCGGACGCCCCTTCCTATGCTTCCCTGGATCTCTCCATGGCCTGGACCCACACCCTCGGCCCCGTGGCCTTCGATCTCGTGACCTCCCTTCGTAACACCCTCGGCCGCGACAACACCGCGGCATACAAGGCAACGACCTGCACGGGCGTCACGCTCATCTCGATCATCTGTGAGTCGGGCCAGGGCCGCTTCTCGCCCGGGCTGACCCGGCCCACACCCTCTATCGCCCTCCAGGTGCGTTTCTGATCCCTCCCGCATGGATGTCGAGCATGTCTTCCGCACCCACCACGACGCCCTCTTCCGCTACCTGGCGCGGGCATGTGGCGACCCTCACCTGGCCAAGGATGCGGTCCAGGAGACCTTCGTCCGCCTCCAGGAGCAGCGCTCCGTGCGCCCCGCGGCCGTACGCTCCTGGCTCTTCACGACCGGCATGAACGTGGTGCGAGACGTCCGGCGTCAGGAAGCGACGCACGCGCGCATCCTGGAGACCCGTCCCCGGCACGTGCCGACACCGGCACCCTCGGCGGACCCGTCGGACCGTGTCGAGCGCGCCGAGGATCGTGCGCGTCTCGCCACCGCGCTCTCCGAGCTTCGCGAGCGGGAGAGGCGGGCCCTGCTCATGCGCGAAGAAGGCTTCAAGCACCGGGAGATCGCGGAAGCTCTCGAGACCACCACGGGCTCCGTGGGCACCCTCCTGGCCCGGGCTCTGGACAAGCTCGCCCGGGCCATGGGACCACTCGAGGAGGCTCCATGACCGTTCGGCCTCGGGAACAGTGTCCGGATGACGCAGGCCTCATCGCCTTTCTCGACGATGCCATGGACGTCGAGGAACGCCTCCGTGTCGAGGGCCACCTGCGTACGTGCGCCACCTGCGATGAGCGCGTGCGACGCCTCCGCGCCCGCTCCGAGGCGGTCACCGCCTGGCTGCAGCGGCACGATACCTCGCCGCCTCCACGATCCGCCTACGACCTGCGTCCCCGACGGCGCGCGTCGTCCGTGAGGGGCTGGGCCGTGGCGGCCAGCGTCGTGCTGGCAGCGGCCGTGGCGGCAGGGCCCGCGCGGGGATGGCTCCTCTCCAGGCTCGGACTCCGCGCGCCGGAGACTCCGACGGTCAGCTCTCCTGCGCCGGTTTCGAGAGACGCCACTTCCTTCCGGCCCACGGGGCCCGAGATCAGCATCGTCTTCACCATGGAAGCCGGCCCCCGCCGGCTGCTCTTCACGCGCACCGACGATTCGTTGGTGACCGTGCGGGCTCCCGGCCCCGAGGCCGAGCTCCTGCTTCGGCCGGGCTCGGTGGAGATCCGCGACCCCTCGCCCGTGCGGCGCGATTTCGGCGTGTCGCTCCCCCCCTTCGTCCAGCGCGTCAGGGTCCGCATGGCGAGCGCGTCCGACACGCTCATCGAGCTGCCGGACGCGGGCGGGGCGACGACGGTGGATCTCCCGGGAGGCTGAGCGCTCTTCCGCCTTGCCCCGGCGACCGGCCGGCTCTACCGTGCCCTCTCCTTCATCCCGAACCCCAAGGAGCTGGCGCGCCATGGCTGCCTCCCCCCTCCGTCGACATCTCCTGCGACGCTGGTCTGCCGTCGCGGCCCTCGGCCTCGCGCTCGCCTCGCCCCTCGTCGCGCAACAAGCGGCTCTCGAGACCCGGGACCCGAATCAGCGGCAGGACGACGACTTCGCGAAGGCGGTGGCCGAGTGGACCACCAAGCCGGAGTTCATCAGCCCGCTGGTGGATCACCTGCCGGTGGTGGAGGGCGTGCCCTCGCCCAAGGACGTCCTGGGATACCACATCGGCGCCCCGAAGAAGCTCACCTACTACAGCGACATCCTGGCATACTACCGGGCCCTGGCCGATGCCTCGCCGCGGGTGAAGATCATGCCGGTGGGCTCCACCGACGAGGGGCGCGAGGCCGTGGTGGTGTTCGTGGGCTCGGAGGAGTCCATCGCCGACCTGGATCGCTACAAGGCGGACCTGGCCAAGCTGGCGGACCCGCGGGGGCTCAGCGAGGCCGAGGCGGACCAGGTCATCGCCGACGCCAAGCCGCTCTACCACGTCATGGGGGGACTCCACAGCGGAGAGACCGGGCCACCCGAGATGCTCATGGAGCTGGCCTACCGCCTGGCCACCGAGGACTCCCCCCTCATCCGGACCATCCGCGACAACGTGATCGTGTCCATCACCCCGGTGGCGGAGCCCGACGGCCGGGACCGCTACGTGGACTGGTATTACCGATACCTGGTCGACGTCGACGACGAGAACGAGCGTCCGGGCGGCCCGCCCTACTGGGGCAAGTACGTGCTGCATGACAACAACCGCGACATCAACTATTCGCAGATGACCATGCAGACGCTGCTGGATTGGTACCTGGACTGGCACCCGCCCATCATGCACGAGCTGCACGAGTCCATCCCCTTCATGTACGACTACAGCGGGCAGGCGCCGCAGAATCCCGACTTCGACCCGATCCTGTTCGGCGAGCTGCCCTGGTACGCCAACTTCGAGATGGCGCAGATGATCAAGTACGGGATGCCGGGCGTGTGGACCCACGGCTTCATGGACGCCTGGTCGCCCGGCTACCTGGGGGCCATGGCGTACAACCACAACGGCATGATGCGCATGTACGAGATCTTCGGGAACGGGGGCGCCACCACCATGGAGCGCGACCTGTCCCGGGGCGGCGGCGACACCTCGCGAGAGTGGTATCGTCCGGTGCCGCCCTACGAGAAGGTGGTCTGGTCCATGCGCAACAACACCAACTACTCCGAAACCGGCGTGCTCCTGGGGCTGCAGCTCACCTCCGAGTTCCCCAAAGTGGTGCTGGAGAACTTCTACAAGAAGTCGCTGCACTCCATCCAGGACGGCGAAAACGAGACGCCTCACGGCTTCGTCGTGCCCGCGGGCCAGCGCGACATGACCCGGGTGGCGCTCATGGTGAACCTGTTGCGCACGCAGGGGATCGAGGTCGGGCGCGCACGGCGCGAGGTGGAGGTGGGCGACAGCACCTACCCCGCCGGCTCCTACATCGTGAAGCGCAATCAACCGTACGGGCGCCTCGCCAAGATCCTCCTGGAGCGGCAGGACTTCCCTGACGGCGATCTGCGCACCTACGACGACAGCGGCTGGACCATGGGTCTGTTGCTGAACACCGAGGTGGTGCCGGTGGACGACGAGGCCATCCTGGATGTGGACGTGACGCCGGTGGACCGGGTGGCGCTCCAGGGTACCGTCACCGGCGAAAGCAGCCCCGCGTTCTTCGCGGTGGCGCACCTGGGGTCCACGAACATGATCACGCTGCGCTACCGCCTGCGGGACCTGGACGTCCAGGCCGCCGAGGCCGCCTTCGATGCCGACGGCACCGACATGCCCGCCGGGTCGTTCCTGATTCCCGCCTCCGGCGATGCGGACCGCATCCGCCAAGCGGTGGAGGAGCTGGGGCTGACCGCCGTGGGGCTGGAGGACGCGCCCGACGTGGCCACGCACGCCCTGGACCTGCCCCGCATCGCCATGTTCACCACCTGGAGCAGCACCCAGGACGTGGGCTGGGTGCGCTACGCCTTCGACCAGTTCGAGATCCCCTACGACCTGATCTACAAGGAACGGGTGAAGCAGGGGGATCTCCGCCGTGACTACGACGTCATCGTCATGCCGAGCCAGGGACGCGACGGCAAGAGCTTCGTGGTGGGCATTTCGCCGGACAACGGGCCGTTGGCCTATACCAGGACCGACCGCTTCCAGAACCTGGGCATGTACGGCTCGTCGGAGGACATCACCGGCGGCATGGGGCTCGACGGCGTCCTGGAGATCCAGAAGTTCGTGGAGGCGGGCGGCGTGCTCATGTCCCTGGGCAACGCCAGCACCTTCGCGCCGGACCTGGGCATCACGCGCGACATCAACGCGTCGCGCACTTCCGGCGGCTTCTACGCGCCGCGGCCGGTGGTGGAGGCCGAAGTGACCCGACCGGAGCACCCTCTGTTCTACGGCTACACCAACACGACGCTGCCCATCAAGTACACCAACGGCCCCCAGCTTCAGGTCCCCCGCGACAAGGAGGACGACGAGGTCCTGATGAAGTACGTCGGGGGCGACGACGCGGTGCTGAGCGGCCTCATGCGGGGCGCGTCGCAGATCAAGGACCGCCCGGCCATCGTCGACGTGCCGGTGGGCCAGGGCCGGGTGCTTCTCTACTCCACCAACCCGGTCTATCGGTGGCAGAACCACGGAGAGTTCAACATGCTCTTCAACGCCATCATGAACTACGACGATCTGGCGGTGCCGCCGAAGAAGAAGGACGCCACGGTCACCGACGACGGGCACCTGTAGCGGCCCGGCGCTTGGCGCTCATCCGCCCCCTCGTCGCCGATCCGGCGCCCGAGGGGGCGGATGCGTCGCGGCCACGCGACTCTTGCCCAACCCCCCGTCGGTCCCGAGTGTCCATGGTGTGAGGTTTGCCAGACACAGGGGGAGAGATGAAGCGTGTCATCCAGTTCCTCCTGAACGGCGAGCCCACCGAGATCGACGTGGAGCCACGCAGGCCCCTCCTCTGGGTGCTGCGCGCCGATCTCGGGCTCACCGGCACCAAGTACGGGTGCGGTGAGCGGGAGTGCGGAGCCTGCACGGTCCTCCTCGAAGGACGACCGATCTACGCATGCCGCACCCCGGTGAGCTCCGTTCAGGACCGTGAAGTCGTCACCATCGAGGGGTTGGCCGGCCCCGACGACCTCCATCCGGTCCAGCAGGCGTTCGCCGACCACGGCGCCCTGCAATGCGGCTTCTGCACGCCGGGCATGATCATGCGCGCCGTGGGGCTGCTGCAGCGCAATCCCGATCCGACGGACGAGGACATCGCCGCGGGGCTGGAATCCAACCTGTGCCGGTGCGGGACCTACAACCGCATCATCCGGGCGGTGCGTCAGGCCGCCGAGGCGATGCAGGGAGACGCGCCATGAGCACCTCACGCCGCAACTTCCTGAAGATCACAGGGTCGGGGATCATCGTGCTCTTCACGGTGGACATCACCGACATCCTGGCGCGCCGGACCATGCAGGTCCCGGGCTATCCCACCGACCTGAACTCCTACCTGCGCATCGGCGAAGACGGCCGCATCTCGCTGTTCACCGGCAAGATCGAGATGGGTCAGGGGATCTACACATCGCTGCCCCAGATGCTGGCCGAAGAGCTCGACGTGCCCCTCTCTGCCATCGATCCCGTGCTGGGTGACACCGATCTGTGTCCGTGGGACATGGGCACCTTCGGATCCATGAGCACACGCTTCTTCGGGCCGCCCATGCGCCGGGCCGCCGCCGAGGCCAAGGCCGTTCTCAAGGAGCTGGCCAGCGAGCGCCTGGACGTGCCGGTGGCCCGCCTGGGCACCCGCGACGGCACGGTGTTCGACTCCGACCACCCCGCCACCTCGGTGACCTACGCCGAGCTCGCGCAGGGCCAGCGCATCGAGCGCGAGGTCCCCGGCAACGCGCCGCTGGACGACGCCGACGACTACACGGTGTGTGGCGTGCCCACGGCGCGTATCGATGCCGCCATGAAGGTCACCGGGCGCGCCGAGTACTCCGGCGACATCCGCCTGCCCGGCATGTTGTTCGCCAAGCTCCTGCGGCCCCCGGCCCACGGCGCTCGTCTCGTCGACGTGGACGTGAGTCGGGCCGAGGCCGTCGAAGGCGCCATGGTCGTGCGGGAAGGAGACATGGTCGCCGTCCTGCATGAACGTCCCGACGTGGCGGAAGACGCCGTGACCGCCATCCGCGCGCAGTGGGAAGAGCCGGAATCCGGCGTGGACAACAGCACCATCTTCGAGCACCTGCTCGCCAACCTCCCCGACGCCCGCGTGGTGACGGAGGCCGGCGACCTCGGCCATGGCCGGGAGGCCGCGGCCCGGAGCGTGGAGTCCACCTTCCGCGCCCAGTACGTGGCGCATGCTCCCATGGAGCCGCATGCCGCGGTGGCGCAGCCCGAGGGCGACCGCATCACCGTATGGGCCTCCACCCAGAACCCCTTCCCCCTGAAGCAGAACATCGCACGGTCGCTGTCCCTGGCCGAGGACCGGGTGCACGTCATCACGCCCTTCGTGGGCGGGGGATTCGGAGGCAAGACCGCCAACCGCCAGGCCCAGGAGGCCGCGCGGCTCGCCATGAAGGTCCAGCGACCGGTCCAGGTCCTGTGGAGCCGCCGCGAGGAGTTCTTCTACGACACCTTCCGGCCCGCCACCATCGTGCGCGTGGCGTCGGGCATCGACGACCAGGGGCGTGTCACCTTCTGGGACTACGCCAACATGCACGGCGGCGACCGGGGCTCCAGCCCGGTCTACCACCTGCCCAACCACCGCGTGACGTCGCAGGGCGGGTGGGGCGGCGACGGACCCCGCTATCACCCGCTGGCCGTCGGCGCGTGGCGTGGCCCCGGCGCCAACGTCAATCACTTCGCCATGGAGTCGCAGATCGACGTCATGGCCGCGGCCGCCGGCATGGATCCGGTCTCGTTCCGGCTGGCGAACCTCAACGACGAGCGCATGAAGCGCGTTATCCGCGCGGCCGCCGAGGCCTTCGGTGAGGAGTGGACGCCGGCGCCGTCGGGCCGAGGCATCGGCATCGCCCTCGGGGCCGACGCCGGCACCTACGTGGCCACCATGGCACGGGTGCGGGTCGACCGGGACCGGGGCGACGTGCGGGTCGAGCGCATCGTGTGCGCCCAGGACATGGGCGAGATCATCAACCCCGAGGGCGCCCTCATGCAGGCCGAGGGGGGACTGATCCAGGGCCTGGGATACACACTGCGCGAGGAGGTGCGCTTCGATCGCGGCGCCATCTTCGACGAGAACTTCGACTCCTACAGCATTCCGCGCTTCTCCTGGCTGCCCGAGGTCGAGGTCGTCCTGGTGCCGAGCCCCGAGCTGGGCCCCCAGGGCGGCGGCGAGCCCTCGGTGACCACCGTGGGCGCCGTGGTGGCCAACGCCATCCACGATGCCGTGGGTGCCCGGATGTACGAGCTGCCCATGACCCCGACGCGCGTCCGGGCGGCGCTGGCAGAGACACAGCAGTAGGGGGGCATCCCCTCAGGGCCAGGCCGCGAAGCCGAACCCCAACTGGGTCGTGTGTCTCCCCTGGAACTGGCCCAGAGGCGACGGCCCCGTGAGGAGCTCGAGGTTGGTGCGGATCCTCCGGCGCCCCCCGACCGGGGGCAGCCAGAACCCGAGCTGGGCCGCCACGCGAGGCGCCCAGCCCCAGTTCTGGTCCAGCTCGGCGTCGACGACCAGATGGAACCGGGAGATCTCGTATCCGCTCTCGGGCGGTACCAGCTCGGCCCCGACGCGGACGGACCAGGGCAGGGTAGTCCACGGATGCACGTTGTAGGCGTAGCGGCTCCCCGCGTAGGCGGCGAACGCCGAGGTCACCCGAACGTGGGCCACGACCTCGGCGGCGTCCCTCGATACATTGGCCCCCGCGGTGTCGAAGCGATTGGCGTATTCGTCGCCGAGGTGGCTGCTGGTGTGAAAGAAGCCCACCCGGATCCAGTGGGGGCCGATATGCCGGATGAGCGGCACGGCGAAGACCCAGTCCGTCGCCACCAGCTCCCGCTGCAGGATCTTGAGGGTGAAGCGCGCGAACACCCCGGCTTCCAGACCGAGCACGGTGGCGTGGTCATCGTCGGAACCGGCGAGCCGGAGGACCGGAAGCGCGCTCCCCAGCGCCACCTCGCCCGCCGGACCCTCGTGGTACGCGGAAGGGTCCTCGAAGACGTGCAGGAACTGCGCCTTCACCGCCGGATCCCGGGGCCCGAAGAGATCGGGTATGAGCGCTCGATCGGGAAACCAGCGACTCGATCCGGCCGACGTGGCGCTGCCGCCGTCGGACGAGGACAGGGCCTGCGCGCCGGCGCCGGTCGCGGTAGCCAGGATCGCGAAGCCAGCGAGGACGAAGAGACGGACCGGCGCCCAGGCCTCGGCTCGCCGTGGAATGGTCATGCGATCAAACCTCCGGAACGACGCCGCCCGGGCGTCGTCGATGAGCAGGAGGGTCGATCGTGTATCTTGACGGTAGCACCGACCGGGGCGCCGTTGAAGGATGTCCACTCCTTGCACGTAATTTGGTGGGGTCGTCTCGTTTCTCGTCGCCCGGGCTCGTCTCTCGCCAGGAGCACCGCATGCCACGTCTGTCCGCCGGTCCGCCGCTCGCCGCCATGACTCTCGTCGCCGCGCTGGGCATCCCCACCGGACTCGGGGCCCAGGAGCCGGATCCCGTCAACGAGGCCGCCATCCACTGGGTCGAGCTGCTGAAGGCCGAGCAGTTCGATTCCGCCGCGTCGTTGGTGGCTCCCAGCCTTCAGGATCGCCTGGGTTCGACGCAGCTCCAGGAACTGTGGTCCCAGCTCTCGGCGCAGTTCGGCGAGCTTCAGGAGCTCGCGCCGGGCAGCCGCAGCCAATCGTCCGGCTACGAGATCGCCGACCTGGCCGCCACCTTCGCCAACGGCGCGTACACGGTGCGAGTGGTCCTGGACGACGACATGAAGGTGGGGGGGTTCTTCATCCGCCCACCGGAGGGCGGCGGTGGCGCCGAAATACCGGAGTGGACGGCGCCCGCCTATGCCGATCCGAACGCCTTCGTGGAGAGCGACGTGAAGGTCGGGCGCGAGCCCTGGCTTCTGGACGGCACCCTCACCCTGCCGGTGGGCGAAGGCCCGGTGCCGGGCATCGTGCTGGTCCACGGCTCGGGACCCCAGGACCAGGACGAGACCATCGGCCCGAACAAGGTGTTCAAGGATCTCGCCTGGGGCCTGGCTTCAGACGGGATCGCCGTGTTGCGCTACGAGAAGCGCACCCATGCCTACGGCAGCCGCATGGCCGCCGAGGGTGACGTCAATCTCGATGCGGAGGTGATCCAGGACGCCCTGTCCGGCATCGACGTCCTGCGTGCCCACCGCGAGGTGAATCCCCGGGCCATCTTCGTTCTGGGACACTCCCTGGGCGGCACCATGGCACCGGAGATCGCACGCCGCGACCACCGCCTCGCGGGCATCGTGATCATGGCGGGCTCGGCCCGGCCCTTCACCGAGATCGTCCGCGCGCAACTCGACTATCTGAGGGGCCTGCCCGAGAACGGCTCGGCCCAGGCCCAGCAGCAGATCGACGACATTCTCGCCACCCTGGACCGCTACGACGCCGGGCAGCTCGACGACACCGCCTCCATCATGGGCGCTCCGGTCTCGTACGTTCGCGAGTTGGAGGCCCGGGACCCGGTGGGCACCCTGGCGGCCATCGACACGCCGGCACTGCTCCTGCAGGGCGGACGGGACTACCAGGTCACCATGGGCGAGGACTTCCAGCTGTGGCAGAACGGGCTGAAGGGGAGAGCCAACACGACGTTCCTGAGCTATCCGAGCCTGAGCCACCTCTTCACCCCCGGAGAGGGCATGGCCACGCCCACCGAGTACGCCACCGAGCGCAAGCACGTCTCCGGTAAGGTGATCCACGACATCGCCGACTGGATCCGGCAGACCGCCGGCTGAGCCGGCGCCAGCCCCACGGCGTGGACCGTGGGGCGTGGCCCCCGTAGGTTGGCGAGCATCGGCAACCACCCACCCGGAGCCTCATCCATGCGCCGCTGCCGCCTCGCCGTCACCACCCTCCTCTTCGCGCTGCTCGCCGCGGGCGCGGTCCAGGCGCAATCCGCCACCGAGGCCGTCTACCCCGGCACCACCTGGGAGCGCGTCGACCGCGACGGCCTGCGCGACTACGGCTGGTCGCCCGAGGACCTGCGTCGGACCTTCGAGTTCATCCGGGACAGCGCCAACACCACCGGGCTCGTGGTGGTGGACCGGGGGCGGGTCGTCTTCACCTACGGCGACATCGAAGAGCTCAGCTATCTGGCCTCGGTGCGGAAGAGCATCCTGTCCATGCTGTACGGCAAATGGGTGGAGAACGGCACCATCGACCTGGACGCCACCCTGGCGGACATGGGGATGGACGACGTGGGTGGCCTTCTGGACGTAGAGAAGCGCGCCACGATCCACGACCTCGTCACCGCGCGCTCGGGGGTCTATCACGCGGCCTCCAACGGAGGCGACGATCTCGCCTCCGCCCCCGAGCGGGGATCCCAGGAGCCGGGCACCTACATGCTCTACAACAACTGGGATTTCAACGCCGCCGGTGCCGCCTTCGAGCTCGCCACCGGACGAGACATCTACGACGAGCTCGGTGAGCAGCTCGCCGGCCCCCTGCAGTTCCAGGACTGGGACCGCAGCGCCCAGCACAAGAGCGGGAACCTGGAGATCTCCCGGAATCCCGCCTACCACTTCTGGCTGTCCACGCGCGACATGGCCCGCATCGGCTACCTCATGCTGCGCGAAGGGGAGTGGAACGGCGATCAGATCGTGTCAGGGGATTGGATCCACCGCATCACCGGCGTCTTCACGCCTCTCGAGGAGATGCATCCGCTCAGCCGGCGCGACGGCTACTTCGGATACGGCTACATGTGGTGGGTGTGGGACGGCCCCCGCGCGGTGGGCCCCTTCGAGGGCGCCTACACGGCGCGCGGCGCCATCGGGCAGTGGATCACCGTGCTTCCCGCCGTGGACATGGTGATCGCCCACAAGACGAACTCCGTCTATTCCCGCACCACGAGCTGGGAGTCCTGGCAGCGCATGATCGAGCTTCTGTTCGAGGCCCACGGGGTGGCCATGCCCGGGCCGTATCCCTGGGGATGACCGCCCTGCACCTGGCCGTGCTCCTGTTCGGCGCGGCCGGGCTCTTCGGCAAGCTCGTGCCCCTGCCGGCCGTGACCCTGGTCCTGGGCCGGGTGATCTTCGCGTCCCTCTCTCTCGGACTCCTCCTGGGATTCAGGGGGACGCCTCTTCTCCCCGACAGCCGGCGCGAGGCCCTGCGCCTGTTCGTGCCCGGGGCGCTCCTGACGCTCCATTGGGTGGCCTTCTTCCGGGCGATCCAGCTCTCCACGGTGGCCGTGGGCCTCCTCACCTTCGCCACCTTCCCGATCTTCACCGCGTTTCTGGAGCCGCGCCTGGGCGGAGACGACTTCCGTTGGCGCGACGCCGCCGCGGCGCTCGTGACCTTCGCCGGCGTGGCGCTGGTGGTGCCTCGCTTCGATCTGGCCGCGGCCGCCACCCGGGGGGCGCTGTGGGGCGTCGGCTCCGGCCTGTCCTTCGCGTTTCTGAGCATCGTCAACCGCCGCCTGGTACAGCGCCGGTCCAGCCTCGTGGTGGCCTTTCATCAGGATCTGGTGGCTGCCGTCCTGTTGGTGCCGACCCTGGTCTGGATTCACCCCTCGCCCTCCCCCCGGGACCTGGTCCTGCTGGTGCTGCTGGGCACGGTGTTCACGGCGCTGGCCCACAGCCTCTTCATCCGGGGACTGCGTACCGTCGAGGCCCGCACCGCCAGCATCGTCACGACGCTGGAGCCTCTCTACGGGATCCTCCTGGCCGCCCTCCTCCTGGGGGAGGTTCCGGGCCCGCGCATCCTGGCCGGGGGAGGACTCATCCTCGCGGCGACGGCCTGGGTTACGCTGCGAACGCCGCCGACCCCGGTATCACCAGGTTAGCCACGGTGCACCGTCGATCCCAGCAGCCAGGCTCCCTGACCGCGTCCTCGTCCCTCGCTCCCCCCGTGCCGCCGTGTTGATCTTCGCCTTCTCCGTTGCCGCCTCCCTGACGCTGGGCTCCACGCCCGACACCACGGCCTACGAGGTGCTGAACCACGGGCGCCACGCCGGCGACATGATCGTGGTGCGCCAGGCCGACACCGTCCACGTCCGCTACATCTACCGGGACCGCAACCGGGGCACGCGCCGCGAGGTCCTCTACCACATGGCCCCCGACGGGGGCGTCGCCGGCGCGGCGTCCGCCGTCGTGGACGCCGACGGCCAGGCCCGAGATCCCGACGAACGCTTCGTGGTGGAGGGCGACCGGGTGCGGTGGACCCGCAACGGGCGCGCCGACTCGGCCTCGGCCGAAGAACGGAGCGCTCTACGACCTCGGCGGCGACACTCCCTTCGATCGGGCGGCGCTGGCCAGGTCGCTGCTACGGCATCCCGACGGCCGAGCTCCCCTGCTTCCGTCGGGAGAGGCCCAGGCATGGGTGGCGGCCGACACGGCGCTGGCAGGGGGCGACGACGGGCGCCTCCGCTTCGTGCTGGTACGAGAGACCACGGGCTCGGAGGCCCAGGGGCGCTGGACCGACGAATGGGGGGTGTGGCTGGACTCCGAAGGGCGTCTGGTGGCCACCGACGCCGGCTGGTTCATCACCGTGCTGGAGGGCAGACAGGCGCTGCTCCCGGCGCTCCGGGCCATGGAGACCCGGGTGCGCGAGGTCCGCGCCCAGGAGCTGGAGCAGGCCGTTCGGCAACCCGTGGCGGGGCAGCTGGTGATCGCCGGCGGCGACGTGTTCGACAGCGAGAGCGGCACGGTCCTGCCCGACATGACGGTGGTGGTCGAGGACGACCGCATCACCCGCGTGGTCCCGGCCTCGGACTACCAGGCGCCCGCCGACGCCACCGTGGTGGACGCCCGCGGCCGCACCGTGCTGCCGGGACTGTGGGACATGCACGTGCACCTGAACTTCGGCAGCCAGACCGTCGGCATGGTGACCAAGCTCGCTGCGGGCGTCACCAGCGCCCGGGACATGGCCTCGGACCTGGACGTGGCACTCTCCCACCGCCGGCGCGCCGACCAGGGCACCATCGCCTCGCCCCGCATGCTCCTGGCCGGCTTCATGGAGGGTCCCGGAGCCTGGGCGGGCCCCACCGAGGTGCTGGTGCGGGACGAGGCCGAGGCGCTGCGCTGGGTGGCGCGCTACGACTCGCTGGGCTACCGACAGATCAAGCTCTACAACCTCATCCACCCGGACCTCGTGCCCACCA
Source organism: uncultured Gemmatimonadales bacterium (assembly GCA_963809895.1). Taxonomy (GTDB): domain Bacteria; phylum Gemmatimonadota; class Gemmatimonadetes; order Longimicrobiales; family Gaopeijiaceae; genus Gaopeijia. The sequence continues at coordinate 2,881,596 of CAWELD010000003.1, forward strand.
TCTCCCGGGAAGCGCACCGCCGGGGCATGCGGCTGAGCGGACACATCCCCCGCGGGCTCAGCCTCGAGGCCGCCGTGGAGCTCGGCTACGACGAGGTGAACCACGCGGCGTTCCTCTTCTCCACCTTCTTTCCCGACTCGCTGTTCGTGCCCACCATGCGTCCCTACTCGGGAGTGGCGTCGGCGGTGGCGGGGGATTTCGATGTCGACGGTCCCGCCATGAACGGCCTGCTCGAGTTCCTGAAGGACCACGGCACGGTGGTGGACGGCACCTTCGCCATCTGGGAAGGATGGGGGATGCTGGACGGCCAGGGGCCGCCCTCCGCCCACGCCTATGAACGGCTGCTCCGACGCCTCTTCGAGGAGGGGGTCACGCTGGTCCCGGGCACCGACGCGGCCAGCGGCACCCAGCTCCTCGTCGAGTTGGAGCTGTACGAGCACGCCGGCATCCCCGCCCCCGAGGTGCTGCGCATCGCGACCCTGATCCCGGCCACCGTCATGGGCGAGGCCGCGGACTACGGAAGCGTGACCGCGGGCAAGATCGCGGATCTCGTCATCGTCGACGGCCGTCCCGCCGAACACATCCGTGACCTGCGACGGACGGAGTGGGTGGTGCGCGCCGGGCGTCTCTACCGGTCGGAGGATCTTTATCGCGCGGCGGGCGTCGTGCCTCCGCCGCACCCGTGAGCGATTCCTACTGCTTCGTGACCGTCACGGTCCCCACGGCGGTCCCGCCGCCGGTGAAGTAGACGGTGAAGTCGGCCGTGTGGCTGCTGGCGCTGTTGGTCCCCGAGTAGTCCCAGGCATCGATGCCGCTGGTGGGTACGGACACGCTGGACAGGTCGAACGAGCCCGGCGCCAGGTCGAACTGCACCGGTCCGTGCGAGGGTGAGGTGTAGTCCACCATCATCGTCTCGGCCTTCAGGGTGCCCACGATGGTCATGGGCGGCGGATCCGACGTGCCGAACACGAACCCGTCCACGTCCAGGATCAGCGTGGCCTTCAGATTGTCGACGTCGATGGTCAGCGTGGCGTTGATCGCGCCCGTGGACGCATAGGTCGTATTGGTCCAGCTCCCGGCCCACGTTCCGGCCCACTGGGTCCAGTCGATGGTGGAGGTGAGGTCGGCCGTGCCCTCGATGCCGTCGACGCTGGCCGTGATGGTCACCGCCCCCGGCGCCAGCGTGGTCACCAGCCCGTCTCCGTCCACCGTGGCCACGCTCTCGTCGGAGCTGCTCCACGCGAGCGTCTCGCCCTGGAGCTCGTTGTCGCCCGCGTCCAGCGCCTTGCCGGACATCTGGACCGTCCCCCCGGACACGACGCCCAGCACCGGGGTCGTGACCACCACGGAAGCGACGGTGTTCTGGACGGTGATGGCCGCGGTGCCCTCCACACCCTCCGAGGTCGCCGTGACGGTGGCGGATCCTTCGGCCATGCCCGTCACCAGGCCCTCGTCGTCCACGGTGGCCACCGCGTCGTCGGAGCTCGCCCAACCAACGTCCCGCTCCAGGGCATCGCCGTTCGCGTCGCGGGGCGTGGCCGTGAGGGCGACGCTGCCGCCGACGCCGATCTGCGCCTCGGCGGGATCGACGGTCACCGAGGCCACCGGGATCCGCACCGTGACGGTGCTGCTGCCCTGCGCCCCCTCGCTGGTGGCCGTCACCGTGGTGGCGCCTTCGCCCTGGCCGGTGACCAGGCCGTCGGCATCCACGGTGGCCACCGCTTCGTCGCCGCTGCTCCAGGTCACTTCGCGGTCGAGCAGTTCCAGGCCGTCCGCCGACTTCGGGTGCGCGGTGAGCTGACCGGTCGCTCCCAGGTCGACGGCGAGCTCGGCCGGGGTCACGTCCACGCCCGCCACGTGCGGCCCCAGCACGCCGTAGACGCTGAAGCTGTTGATGGACCCGCTCACGGTATTGCTGCCGGCGTCGACGGTGCTGCCCTGCACCTCTTCCCAGCCACCGCTCACGGCCTTATAGAGCCCCAGCTCCTGCTCGCGCACGCCCGCCGGCAACTGGCCGGGATCATAGCCCAGGGTGAGACCCACGGGCTGCGAGAACTGGGTGCCGTCGGGCCCCAGATCACGATCCGAGCCACCGACCAGGAAATCGTCGGCGGGGCCCCCACCCAGCTGCACGGTCACCGTCAGGTCCGACGACACGGCGCCGGCCGGGAACACCAGCACGACCCCGCCGTTCTGAAAGGAGAGCGTACCGCCGTCGGGTCCCACCGTGTCTTCCGGCCCCTCGGGTCCCGACGGAGACCCGTCGTCTCCCCCGCACGCCTGCACGAGGACGAGCGGAGCGAGGAGCGTGAGCAGGCCGGCAAGCGCGCGGAAAGCCCGGGAGCGGATCATTCCGGTATCCTGTGGGGAGGGACACGAAGACTCGTCTCGTTCCAAGTTGAGCCTCTCCGCCCGCGCCAGACAACCGTGTCGCCTCCGGCGGTGGCCCCGACCCCTCAACCCGTGTCGACGAACCGCCCGTCCGCCAGCCGCAGCGCCCGGTCCGCCCGCCGGACGAGACGCTCGTCGTGGCTCACCACCAACAGGGCGGCGTCGCGGCGCAGGGCCGCCCCGCACAGGAGGTCCATCACCACGCCCCCTTGTTCGGAGTCGAGGTTGCCCGTGGGCTCGTCGGCCAGCAGGACCGACGGCTCCAGCGCCAATGCCCGCGCCACGGCCACGCGCTGCCGCTCACCGGCGCTCAGCAGGCGGGGGCCGAAGTCCTCGCGACCCCCCATGTCCAGCTCCTCGAGGAGCGCCAGCGCCCGACGGCGCGATGCCGGTCGCCGCGCGCCCGCCAGGTTCAGCGGAAGCTCCACGTTCTCGGCGGCGCTCAGAGCCTCCAACAGACGGGAGGTCTGAAAGACGAAGCCCACGTGCCGCAGCCGGAACGCCGGCAGCGCGGCGGCCGGTAGCTCCCGCACGTCACGTCCCGCGACGCGCAGCGTTCCCTCCGACGGCGGCAGCACGCACCCCAGCATGGACAGGAGCGTGGTCTTGCCGCTGCCACTGGGCCCCAGGACCAGCGTCACTTCGCCGGGCATCAGCTCCAGATCGACACCCGTCACCGCATGGACGACCACCCCGCGAGGGCCCTGGAAACGGCGGGCCAGGGACCGGGCCTCCACGGCGGGCTCGACACGGCCGCTCACGGGCGGAACACCTCGCCCGGATAGACCCGCCGGAGCTTCCAGAGTGGCAACCACGCCGCCAGCATCCCCAGCACCAGCGCTCCCAGAACCGTCGCCGGCACCGTCCACGGCCCGGCCGCGAAGGCGATCTCGGGCATGACGCTCCGGGCCACCAGGGCGGCGCATGCATACACGAGGACACCGGCGCCCAGCCCGCACACGACGGTGAAGAAGGCCTGGCGCAGGACGAGGCCGTCCACCCAGCGTGACCCGGCACCCACCGCCTTCAGGAGCGCGTAGTCCTCGCGGCGTTCCAGAACCCCACCGTACAGCAGCAGTGACAGGATCACTCCGCCCACCACGACCCCGAACACGGTCAGCGTCCAGAGCAGCGGCAGCACGCCGGTGCGCATCTCGGCCACGTTGTTCGCGCTGAACTCGGCCTGCGTGAAGGTGTTGAGCTCGTCGAAACGAGCTCGCAGCGTGTCGGTGACCGTGCGCGCCGTGGTCCCGGACGTGGCCTGCACCAGCAGGTAGCTGACGATGCCCTCGAAGCCCAGGAGCCGCTGCGCGTCAGGGAGCGTGGCGAAGGCGAACTGGGTGACCAGAGCGTTGGTGCCGGAGGTGAGACCTCCGACGCGGAAGGTCAGGCCCTGGACCTCGATGGAGTCGCCCATGGTGAGGCCGTAGCGAGCCGCCAGCGCACGGTCCACGAGCAGCGTGCCCGGCTCCGGCGTCGGCTGGCCCGCCACCACGGTGGGACGCGTGGCGTCGGCCCGCGGATCGATCCCCAGGATGAAGAAGGTGGCCCGGCGACCCCGGATGCGCGTGCTGGCGATGACCCGCAGAAGGGGATCCACCCGACCGACCCCGGGAATGGTCCGCAGCCCCTCCGCCATCTCCTCCTGCATGTACGAGACACTGCGCACCAGGTTGGTGGAGTTCCGGTGCATGACCCATGCGTCCACGGGCCGGGCCGCCACGTAACCGTTGCCCTCCAGCAGAGCGCCCTGGTAGACGGTGAAGAGGAAGAGAACGAGACCCACCGTCATGCCCACCCCGGCCACGGTGAGCCCGAAGCGGGCCCGGTCGTGCACCAGCATGCGGCGCCCGACCGGTACGCGGCCGCCGAGCCCCGGCAGCGAGCTCAAGACCGGTGCATCCCGCCGGAGCGGGACCCGTCAGTCACCACCCCACCGGTTGTCGTCCCGATTCACGTCGGGCATGAATCGGTCGGGATCGATGACCACCGAGGTCACCTCACCGTCGACGGTGAGCTGGATACGGTGGTCCTGCCAGGCGTCCACGTCCTGACGCAGCCGCTGCAGGGTGCCGTCGGCGGTCTCGACCAGGAGGAGGACCGGCATGGGGATCGAACCCCGGTCCTCGAGCACGATGGTCGATTCCTCCGAACCCGGGCGCACCTCGGCCACCGCCTGGTCCAGCACCCGGGTGGTGTACATCCACGGATAGAAGAACCAGTCCAGATCCTCACCGCTGACATCCTCGAAGGTCCAGAAGAGGTCCAGGGGGTCGGGGTGCTTGAACGCCCAGCGGCGGGTGTACTCCCGCAGCGCGCGATCGAAGATCTCCTGACCCAGCACCGCGCGCAGGGCGCGCATGACCGACGCCGGCTTGCCGTAGGAGGCCATCCCCCGATTGCCGAAGGGGCCGTAGAGATCCGCATGCCGCATGCTGGGCGTCTCACGGTCCGACCCCGCCAGGCGAACGTAGCCGTTCATGTCGTTGAGCCCACCGTCGGTTCCGAAGAGCTCCTGGCTCGACAGGTTCTCGGCGAAGGAGGCGAGGCCCTCGTCCATCCACGCGTGCGCCTTCTCGTTGGACCCCACCACCATGGGCCACCACATGTGCCCCAGCTCGTGGGCAATCACGCTGTAGAGCGAGGCGGGCGTCCGGCCTCCGCCGATGATGGTGATCATGGGATACTCCATCCCCCCGCCGATCACCCCTTCGTTCACCGTGGCCTGGGGATACGGGTACGGGAACCAGGTGGAATGGCTCTCGATGGCGTGGCGCGCGAACTCCGCCGACTGGCTCCAGTTCGACTGATCGGGCCGGTACAGCGTCTGGATCAGGGGATGCCGCCGCACCTGGGGTCCATCCGAGTAGTCGGCCATGGTGGCGTCCCAGACGTACTCGTCCGAGGCGCCCCAGGCGAAATCGCGCACGTTGCGCGCCGTGAAGTGCCAGGTGAGCAAGCCGTCGTCACCCCCGTCGCGGGTGGAGCGGCCCGCATCCCGGTCTTCGGTGGACACCACGTGCACGATGCTGTCGGTAGAGGCGTCGTTGAGCCGCGCCATGGCCTCGGGACGGAGCACCTGAGATGCGTTCTGCAGCTCGCCCGACGCGCCCACCAGCCATCCCTCGGGCACCGTCACCTCCACGTCGAAGTCCCCGTACTCGAGATAGAATTCGCCGTCGCCCATGTAGGGGTCCCGCACCCAGCCCACAAGGTCGTCGTAGACCGCGATCTGCGGGTACCACTGCCCGAGGAAGAACACCTCGTGGCCCACCCGACCCATGCGAAACGTCCCTTCCGGCACGGTGAAGGACCACGTGGCCTGGAGCTCGACGGTGGCGCCGGGAGCCAACGGACGGGCCAGCGGCAGGCTCAGCACCGTGGGCAGAGAGCGGCCGGTCGGTGCGGACACCTCCACGACGTTTCCACCCAACACGACCCGCTCCAGCGTGATGCCTCCGGTGATGGGAACCGTGCGATTCCTCACGTTGCCCGGCGCGAACACGTTCTGGCCCAGGTTGAGCACGATCTGGTTCAGGGTGTCCGGCGAGTTGTTCGTGTAGCGAACGCTCTCCTCGCCGCGCAGGAGCGCGGCCACCGGATCCAGGCCCGCGCGGATCGCGTATGCCACCCTCTGCTGCCAATATCTCGGGCCCGGGGCTCCGGTGCGGGCCCGGGTGCCGGCGGCCAGCGCCTGTTGGTAGGCGTGGGGAACGGGCAATGTGTCGGCGGGCTGACCCAGGGCCAACCCGGCCAGAAGCAGAAATCTGATCACGGTTCGAGCGCCTCCGGAGGGTCGAGCGGTTGCCGTTGCAGTTGAGGGTGAGCGAGTCCGAGGGTCAAGGCGGCCGGACGAAGGACTCGAAGAGACGATCGAGCTCGACGGCCGGATGGTCACAGACGCCCTCGTGCACCGGCGAGCACTGCAGCACGTCCGATCGGGGTGACGTGATCCAGTGGAAACGCTCCGAGGGCGGCGCCAGCGCCACCGGTCCCGCTTCGGCGTCACCCTGGCAGACCGCCCGCGCCGACAGCAGATAGCGCTGGAGCAGCTCCACATCGGTCTCGGGCACGCGACGCCGCAACTCGGCAGCATCGTCCAGAACGCGGATCCCGAGGTACTCGCGGGTGCGGGCGTGGAGCACGACCCCGACGTTGGTGAACGCGCCGAGATGAACGTGCGGCACCGCGCGCAGCACGGCGAAGGCGTAGGCGACCGAGCCCTCGGAGCTCATCGCCGGGCCTGCAGCCGAGTGGGAGGGCTGTCCGCTCGGCGCTGCTTGGCGGCGGCGGCTTCCTCCACGAACGCGCGCCGGGCGCCGAGGCGAGTGAGGAGGTAGCGCCGGTAGCGGGCACGGGCCTCGTCGCCGGTGGTGAACGGATCCACCTCGGGTCGGTCCAGGAGGAGATCGTCGGGCACGGCCTGGAGCACGTCGGTGAGCAGCTCGGGGGTCAGGCGCGCGCTCATGCGACGGTCGGCGTCGCCGAGGTCTCCGGCGCGGGCCAGGAGCACGTGATCGCGGATCAGCGCGAAGGGCGTCGTGGTCCTCGCGTCGTCCACGCGGCTCCAGTCGTGGTGGGCGTACAGGGCGGCGCCGTGATCGATGAGCCAGGCACGCCGCTCCCAGACCAGCAGATTGGGGTTGCGGTGCGTGCGGTCGGGGTTGGTGACGTATGCATCGAACCACACCAGATCTGCCGCGAGCTCCGCCGATACCAGCTCACCGGCCGCCATCTCGTCGTAGTTGAAGGCACCGTCGAGATAGCGCATGGCCACGTTGATTCCGTGGCTGGCCCGCAAAATGTCCTGGATCTCGGGATCGGGCTCCTGGCGCCCGAAGGCCGGCGCCACCTCGATGAGCGCCAGGTCGGGGACCGGGAGGCCGAGCTCCCGGGCGAGCAGTCCCACCACCAGCTCGGCGACGAGGGCCTTGGCACCCTGGCCCGCACCGCGGAACTTCGCGACGTAGAGGCCGTCGTCGGTGTCCACGACCGCCGGCAGCGATCCGCCCTCCCGAAGAGGCTGCACGTACCGGGTGGCCCGGTGCTTCGCCAGCTCGATCATGACGTACAGCTTACCGGGCCGGAGCGGACCGCGGGAGGGGCGGTCACGGTTGCGCACGGGAAGAGCGGTCCTCTATCGTCGATGTGAGGCCCTCCCCCAATCCCCCGGCGCCATGTCCGGACCTCCGGATGTCACCCAGCTGCTGGCCGCCATTCGCGGCGGGGACCGGAGCTCGTTCGAGCCCCTCTTCCGGCTGGTCTACGAGGAGCTGTATCGGCGGGCCCATTTTCAGCGGCGAGACGGCCCCGCCACCCCCACGCTCAACACGACGGCGCTGGTCCACGAAGCCTATCTGAAGCTCGCAGGCGCCGGAAACCCGGACTGGGAGGATCGGCGACACTTCTTTCGCGTGGCCGCACGGGCCATGCGTCAGATTCTCGTGGACGCCGCCCGCCGGCGTGCCGCCGGGAAGCGGGGTGGGGGCGGACCCGTGCTGGATCTCGACGCCGCCGAGATCGGCGCCGATACGCAGGCCGACGAGATCCTGGCCCTCGAAGAGGCGCTCTCACGTCTGGAGGGCATGAATCCCCGTCTCGCGCGCGTGGTCGAGTTGCGGTTCTTCGCGGGCCTCACGGTGGAAGAGACCGCGGAGGCCATGGAGACGTCGGAGCGCACGGTGAAGCGCGATTGGCGATTGGCCCGGGCCTTTCTCCATCAGGCCCTCACATGACCGACCGACCCCTGGACTCCGCCACCTGGTCGAGGATCGAGGCCATCTTCCAGGAGGCGCTGGATCGTCCGGCCGACCAGCGCGACGCGTTCGTGCGTGTGGCCTGCGCGGGCGAAGGAGGGCTCGTAGAACGGGTCGAGGCGCTCCTGGCCGCGGACCGCGCGGGGCCGGGGCTCCTGGACACCTCTCCGCTGGAGGCCGCGGGCCTGCTCCTGGCCGGCGCCCCGTCGACGGGTGATCTTCCAGCCACCGTCCCGCTACCCCCCGATACACGGGTCGGCCCCTTCCGCGTCCTGGACGTGCTGGGACGGGGTGGGATGGGCACCGTCTACCGTGCCGAGCGCGCCGACGGGGCCTACCAGCAGCAGGTGGCGCTCAAGGTCGTGAGCGGAGGTCCGCTGGCCGGGGACCTCGAGCGGCGCTTCCTCCGGGAGCGGCAGATCCTGGCGCGCCTACAACACCCTGGGATCTCCCGGCTCCTGGACGGGGGCCTCACCGACGAGGGCCACCCCTATCTCGCCATGGAGTTGGTGGAAGGCCGACCCCTCCTGGAATGGGCGGAGGCCACGGATGCCGATCTGGAAGCCCGCATCCGGCTCATGTTGGAAATCTGCGACGCGGTGCAGTACGCCCACCGGAACCTGGTGGTCCACCGCGACCTGAAGCCCTCCAACGTGCTCGTGGATGCCGGCGGCCGGCCCCACCTGCTGGACTTCGGAATCGCCCATCTGCTGGAAGCGGACGCCGGGGATCCCGACGATGCGGCGACTCGCACGGGGATGCTCCTGCTCACGCCGCAGTACGCCGCTCCGGAACAACTCCGCGGCGGAACCGCCACCACGGCGACCGACGTCTACTCGCTGGGGGCGGTCCTCTACGAGTTGCTGGCGCGGCGCCGGCCCTTCGAGGGCGATCTCGGGTCCTGGGAGCAGATGCTGCAATCGACCCGCGAGGATCCACCCATCATGAGCCGCGCGGTGCCCGCCGACGAGGTTCACCTCCGGCGGTCGCTCCGGGGGGATCTGGATACGATCGTGGCCAAGGCGCTCCGACGGCAGCCGGAGCGGCGCTATCCGTCGGTCGAGGCCCTCGCCGACGATCTAGAACGGTATCTGGCGCAGCGCCCGGTGTCGGCACGGCCCGACACCCTGACCTACCGCCTCGGCCGCTACGTGCGCCGGCACAGAACCGGAGTGGCCGCCGCCCTGACCGTGGCCGTGGCCCTGGTAGCGGGCCTGGCGTCGACGGCCTGGCAGGCCCGGGCCACGCGCCTCGAGGCCAGGCGCACGCGCGAGGTGAGCGACTTCCTCTTCAGCCTCTTCGACGCCGCCGACCCCGAGCAGAATGCCGGCGTCATTCCCGACGCCCGCGAGCTCCTGGACCGAGGTGCCGCGCGCGTCCGGTCGCTCGGCACCGGCGCGGGCCCGGAGATCCGCGCGGACATCTTCACCACGCTGGGTCTCCTCTACCAGAAGCTCGGCCTGCTGGAGCGGGCGGACACGCTGCTGCGAGAGGCGGTCGAACTCGCCCAGAGCTCGCTGGGCGACGACGAGCGGACCGCGCGGGCGTTGGGCGCCCTGGGCACGGTGGCCATCGACGAAGGGCGCTACCAGGAGGCGGAGGACGTGCTGCGGCGGAGCCTCGAGCTTCGCGACCGGATCGGCTCTCCGGACACGCTCCGCGCCGAGGCGCTGGGGAACCTGGGAGTTCTGCAGAGCGTCGCGGGGCGCCTGGACAGCGCCGTGGCGCTCCATCGCCGCGCGCTGGCCATAGACCGTCGGGCATTGGGCCCCGCCGCTCCGCGGGTGGCCACGGACCTCAACAACCTGGGGCTCGCCCTGGACGGAGCCGGGAATCCCGAGGAAGCCGAGCCGTTGCTGCGCGACGCGCTGCGCATTCGCCTGGCCGCCTACGGGGAGCGCCACCCGCTGGTGGCCGCGAGCTACGCCAACCTGGCCGCGCCCGTGGGCAGTCTGGGCGACCTGGCCGGCGCCGAAGCACTCCACCGGAAGGCGCTGGCGATCCGCCGGGAAATCTACGGCAGCGAGCACCCGGACATCGCCCGCGCCCTGGACCAGATCGCCCTGTACGCCGACCAGCAGGGGCGCTTCCACGAGGCAGACAGCCTCTATCGCGAAGCGTTGGCCATGAGGCGGCGGCTTCTCGGAGAGGACCATCCGGACGTGGCCGCAACGCTGAACAACCTCGCCACGCTTCGCTACCGCATGGGCGACTACGCCGGGGCCGCTGCTGCCCAGGTGGAAGTGGTGCGGCTGTGGAAGGAGAGCCTGGGGCCGGAACACGCGAACTACGCCACCGCCCTCAACAACCTGGGCGTCATGCGGATGAAGGCCGGCGATCCGGTCCAGGGAGAACGGGACCTGGAAGAAGCCCTGGCCCTGCGAAGGCGGATCCGGGGCGAGATGCACGAAGACGTGGGCGCCAGTCTCCTCAACGTGGGGGACGCCCGGCGTGCCCGAGGGCGCCTTTCGGAGGCGGACTCCCTGTACAGGGCGGGGCTCGTCGTGCTCCGCGAATCCACGGTGCCGGGGCACTGGCGCCGTGCCGACGCCGAGGTGCGCCTGGGGCGCGTGTTGGTGGAGGAGGGGCGTCCCGGTGACGCGATCGACATCCTGCGTGACGGGCTGGACATCCGCGAGGCCACCTTCGTAGAGGACGACCTGCGCATCGCCGAGGCCCGCCTGTGGCTGGGCGTTGCCCTGGCCCATGCGGGCAGCACCGCCGAGGCCCGGCCCCTCCTCTCGGAGGCTCGGGACAGCTACCTGGAGCAGAGGGGACCGGACGACGCCGACGCGCTGCGCGCGGCCGCGGAGCTGGCCCGACTCGGGGCCCCTGAGCGGCCCGCCGACGGGCGGTAGTCCGGACCTGGTGCCACCGGCCTCACCGCAACCGGGACATGACGATCCCGGCCAGCGTCGCCACGGCCTCCCGCGTCGGTCCGTTCAGGAGCACCACCACGGCGTCCTGGGCGTCCTTCTCGACCGTGGCGGTCCAGCCACCTTCGCCGGCATCACGCAACGCGGCGGCATGGCCGTCCAGCGACAGCGCACTCCAGCGTCCGCCCTCGACGAGGCTCGCCATGTCCGGGTCGGCGTCGTCCAGGTCCTCGTTCAGGCGCGCGGCGAGGGCGGCGGAGGTCGTGGGCGGGCCCCACGAGCCGCTCTGTCGGACGGTGAGGTTCACCGCATTGGGCCATCCACCGTCATAGATGCAGATCGTCACCAGGCTCCTGGGCACGCCCTCGGGGGCGTAGCCACCGTCCGCTTCCCGCCGCGTGGGCTCGGCCACCGGGACGCCGATGGCGTCTCCCACCTCGGCCGGCGTGAGGAGGGAGCACGCGTCGATGCGCGTGAGCGATTCGGCCACCCGGCTCCCCCCTTCGGAGTCTCCGCCCCCCCCGCAGGCCAGGGTGAAGATCGGCGCGCAGAGGGCGACGCTGACGAGCGTGGGTGCGCGTGAGAACGATCGCATGGAATCTCTCCGTTCGTTGACGTTGGACAACGTAGCACCAGCTCAGTCCGATCGGCGGTACCGGTCGGCCATGAACTGGTAGTAGATGAAACCGTATCGGTCGAACCAGGCATCCTCGCCGAAGATCTGCGCCTCGCAGGCGGCGATCCCCTTCAGCGCGGCTTCGAGCGTGCCCACCAACTCCGCGTACTTGTCGTCGTAGGCAGCCTGTACCCCCTTCTGGGACGTCTGGATCTTCGTGCGCTCGCGCATCCAGGCGAGGCCCGCAACAGGGTGGACGCCCGCAATCGCGTCGCCGAAGGCGATGGCCTCCTTGATCATGTCCTGGCTCGAGGAGTAGATGCGCCTGAGCGCTTCGAACCGGAGGCGGACCCGCTGTAGATCGGCGTAGGGTTGCTCGAAACACGCCTGGCACTCGGCCGACCCCTTGCAGCGGGAGGGCAGTTGGGGCATTCCCGGCGGAGAGGGGTCGGGATCGTACCCCGCGTCCTTCGGAGAGAACGGATCCATCCAGTCGAAGATCTTCTTGCCGCCGTCGAAGGACTTCTTGATGGGATCGTAGGCCTTCTTGCTGTTGTCCCACATCTTCTTCAGGGCGGACCAATCGTCCAGTCCGGGCGCCAGCGAGGACTGGGCGGACGCCGGCAGGTGGAACAGGGCGCACAGGCCCGCCAGGAGGAGCACGCGACGAATCATGAGACGTTCCTCCGCACCAGGAGCACGGTAGCCAGGACCAGGAGGCCACCCGCCAGGAAAGCAGCGAGCACGACGAAGGGGACGGAGGCCCCTCGGCCCGACGCTCCCTCCGACGACGCCACGCCAGAGGCCGGCTCCAGCGACGCCCGGGTCGCGCGAAACTCCTCGGGCGTGAGGATCACGTCGTCGGCGAGGTCGGGGGTGACCTCGTCACCCACCCAGGCCACGAGTCCGAAGGCGACGGGGGTAGGTCCTGGACCCCGCACACGGATGTTCACCACACCCTCGGTCCGGAGCTCGAAGGTGACTGCGCCGTCGGGGCCCGTCGCCCCCGACCGAAGCGGGTCCGTCCATCCGTCGGCCATGAGATCCACGCGGACGTCGTCGCCGGCGGCGGACAGCACCGTGATGACCGTGGGCTGGAGAACGCTCAGGTTCCCGAGGCGTAGCTTGAGCCCCGCGCTGTCGACCTGCCCGTGACGGATGGCCACCTCGCCCCCGGGCAACGCCGGATCCGGCCGGCGGTCCAGCACCGTGACGTCCGGTGCCGGGTCCGTGGGGTCGAAGGAGGGCACGTCTTCCCCCGCGGGGTCCTGGGCTCGGGCCTGCGGGGAAGCGACGCACAGCGCCATGGGGACGATCGCGCAGACGAGCCACCGCCGTCGTATGCTCTCCAGCATGCGGTCCTCCTGTGGGGGTGCGGCGGGCGGCGGAGTTCCAACCGCCGTCATCACCCACCCAGACGGAACTCCGGGCGATGAGGGGACAGGGCACCCTGGCCCCCCGCCGTCGCACCCTGCGTCTGGATGATCGGGACCGGCGGCACACGCCCCGAACCCCGAGGTCCCGCCTGCTACCTTCCGGAGGCCCCCATGCCGCGACACACCACCCTCACCCTGATGCTCCTCGCCCAGGTCATCGCCTGCGGTGCATGCGGACGCGACGGCTCGGAGGCGCGAGCTTCGTCGGACGAGGTGCCTGCCGGCGCTCCGGGGGTGGCCGATCCGGTCGCGTCGCCGGCCCCCGCTGAAGCGTCTCCAGCACCCACCACCGGGACCGGGCTCGACGGACTCCTCGCCGGCCTCGATCAGCTCGCCGATGCAGTGTCCGGAGACGAGACGCCCCTGGAGCCGTGGCCACTGGAGCAGCCGCCGGCGGGCTGGGAAGAGGCGGCGCCTGACGCCATCCCCCTGACCGAGGGCCTCACCGTCGTGACGGCCGTCGCCGAACCCCGGGGCGACTACGAGTCCATGAAGCAGGTGCGCGAGGCCGACGAGTCGTCGGTGCTCATCCACTACCGCACCCGGAGCGACGACCCGGCGCTGCCCCGGTTGGAGCAATGGCGGCGGGTGTCACGCGAAGACCTTCGTGAAGCCCGGGGCTATCGCATGATCTTCGGCCAGGACGACGAGTCCTCGTATCCCGGCCAGACGGCTCTGGGCGTGTCCACCGCGGTGCTGGACGCGCTCAGGCGCGGGGATCAGCCGGAGTTCGAGTTGACGGGAGACGCCGATATGTTCGCGAGCCTGATGGGGGCCGCATTCGGCGGAGATCCCGTTCCCCTCCGCGGCCAGCTTCAGCGGGTGGAAGGCCCGCCGCAGGCCGTTCCCGTCCTCCTCAACGGCAGCCGGGTCTGGCTGCCCGCCATCCACGCCCGCGGCACCCTTCAGGGACTCCTGAGCCCGTTCCCGGTGGAGTTCTGGTTCCTGGACGATTCGAGCAATCCCCTCACACTCCGCGCCCATACGACGAGCATGCGCCTTCAAGCGGTCCGCATCGACCTGCCCGCGCCCGCGGCCGTGGCCACGGAGCTGGAGAGCGCGCTGGCCTCACGGGAGTCCGCCGAACTCTTCGGCGTCTACTTCGAGTTCGCCAGCGACGAGCTCCAGCCCGAATCGGACGCCGTGTTGGACGAGGTGGCAGCCCTCCTGGAGCGACATCCCGACTGGCGGCTGCGTGTGGAGGGCCACACCGACGACGTGGGCCGCCCGGAGGACAACCTGGATCTCTCCGAGCGTCGCGCCGCCGCAGTGGTGGCGGCCCTCGCAGCCCGTGTCCCGGCGGCCGTGGACCGGCTGGAAGCCCGGGGGTTCGGGGAGACCCGTCCCCGCGAGTCCAACGAGACCCTGGAAGGGCGGGCCCGCAATCGTCGGGTGGAGCTCGCGCGCGTCGGCGCGGACGCCCTCCCTGCCCCACTCCCGGATTCCGGGCGGGGACGTTCGTGGGACCGCACCCGCATCGCAGGCCTGGCAGCCCGGAGAAACCCATGAGCACCTTGTCGCCGATCCGCACCGCCACCGCCCTCGCCGTCCTCGTCCTCGTCGCCGCCTGTGGACGGAGCCCGGACGCCGATCGCCCAGGCCAGGCACCGGAGACCGAGCCAGACGCGGCCGATGTGGCTCCGTCCGGCAGGGCCGCGGCCCCACGCGATGCATGCGAGCTCATGACCTCCCGAGAGGTCGCCGCGTTCTACGGGGGCGACGTGGAGGTGGTGGGCGTGCCCGATGCCGGCGCCACGTGGAGCTCCTGCCACTACACGACGCCGGAAGACGACTTTCCCTTCATGGAGCTCACCGTCTATTGGGAGAACGGCAGGGAAGAGTGGCGGAGCTGGCAGGCGGCCAACGGCGTGGCACCCTCGGTCATGGCGACGCCGGGCGTGAACGTCGATTCCATCATCCGGCCCGGTCCGGTGGCTGGGCTCGGCGACGCCGCCTACTACAGCTCCATGCTCCCGTCGCTCATCCTGGTGGGAGATCGCCTGCTCGAGATCGCCATCCCCCTGATGCCCGACGCGGAGATGCACTTCAGGACGATCGGCGAGACGCTCCTCTCCCGGTTGGATCGATAGCGGTGAAAGACCCCGTGCCCAGGCCGGTCGGTGCCTATTCGCAGCAGGGCCCTTCGCGCCATCCGGCCTCCGCCGGCGGAGCCTCACCCGTGGCGTCGCCCATTTCCTCGAGGACTTCGGGCTCGAGGGAGTAGTGCACCCACCGACCCTGGCGGCGGTCGCGCACGATACCGGCGTCCTTGAGCTTCTTCAGATGGAAGGAAAGTCGCGACTGGGGGGCGCCGAGCTGCTCTTGAAGCTCACAGACACAGCGCTCGCCACCGGTGAGCAGGCGCACGATCTCGATGCGCGTCAGGTCGGCCACAGCCTGGAATCCTCGCACCAGGGCGGAATCGGGGAGGGCCGTTCTGGACATAGTCAATATGTCCGGGATGCCTTGCCGCGGCAACTCGCGGCTCAGGTTGAGCGGCGCCTCCGCCCTCGCGCGGCACGCGCCGTTTCACGAGACGTTCCGCCAGGGGTGCCGAACGTTCCGTGAAACAGACGCAGGACGGGTCGGGCACAGCCGTTCGGCAGCCCCAAGCCGTTGACACATCGCGAGTTGTCGCCCCAGAGCACCGACCGGGGGGTCGTCGGCCCGCACATTGCACTCTTATGGCTCCGCTGGGAACCCCCCACACCCCTCTCTCGGGGCTCGGTTCCGCACACTGTCATCAGACGGAGGACATCTCATGAGGCATTGGAAGACCGTACCTCTTCTGGCGTTGACCGCGGTCGCCGCGGTGGCCTGCAACGACGCCACGGATCCCGCTACCGTCACGTCGCCGGACGTGGTCACCGCGGCCTCGCCCGCCGGCGGCTCCCCGTCCATCCGCACGGGGGCCGTCTACCTGCAGTCCAACGAGGCGGACGGCAACCACGTGCTGGTCTACAACCGGGCCGCAGACGGCTCACTCACGGCCGCCTCGCCGGTGGCCACCGGCGGAGACGGCACGGGCGACGGCCTGGGCAACCAGGGCGCGTTGGCGCTGACGAACAACGGCCGGCTCCTCCTGGTGGTGAACGCGGGCTCCAACTCCATCACGTCGTTCCGGGTGACCCACAGCGGCCTGCAGTGGGCCGACATGGCCCCGTCCGGCGGTGATCGGCCCGTCAGTCTCACCATTCACGGCAACCTGGTCTACGTGCTGAATGCGGCGCGCGACGCGGGAGACGGCGGGCCCAACAACATCAGCGCGCTGTGGCTGGGGAACGACGGATCGTTGGAGCCCATGGCAGGCTCGTCGCGGCCGCTGAGCGACGACTACGTCGGACCGGCTCAGGTGAGCTTCTCGCCCGACGGGCACGTGTTGGCGGTCACCGAGAAGGGCACGAATCTGATCACTACCTACACCGTGGACTCCGACGGCATGGCCTCCGGGCCCACTTGGTTCGCCTCCGCCGCACCCACGCCCTTCGGCTTCGCCTTCGATCGCGATGGACACCTCATCGTCAGTGAAGCCGCCGGTGGCGCTGCCGACGCCAGCAGCGTGTCGTCGTACGACGTGGGTTGGGACGGTTCGCTGAGCCTGATCACCGATGCGCTCGCCACGACCGAGACCGCGGCATGCTGGATCGCCATCTCGAACAACAGCCGCTTCGCGTACACGACGAACGGCGGCAGCGGCACGATCTCCGGCGTTAGCATCGGCCATGACGGCAGCTTGAGCCTGCTGGACGCCGATGGTGTCACGGGCGACTCAGGAGCCGGCAGCACGCCTCTGGACGCCGCCTTCTCGTCCGGCGGCCGGTACCTCTACGTGCTGGCGGCGGGTGTGCCCGGTATCGCCGTCTTCGAGATCGACTCCCATGGTGGGCTCACCGAGCTGCCGGGTGTGTCGCTTCCGGCGGGCGCGAACGGGATGGCAGCACGGTAGGAACCGTCAGCTGCAGAATCTCGCGACCCCTCCCCCTCCGGCCTACGCCGGGGGCGGAGGGGTTTCTCGCGTTCAGGCGCCGGCGGGCACCAGCGCCAATACCCGCAACGGGCTGCCGCTTCCATCGACGATCTTGAGCGGCGCCGCGACCACCACGGCCCCCTTCGCCGGTAGCTGATCCAGGTTCGTTAGGCTCGCGAGCCCGAACCTGCCGGCCCCGTGCATGAGGGTGTGGTTCGGAAACGGCGGGTCGAAGCCCCCGGCCTGACCGGCGTCGGTGCCGATGGTCTCCACCCCGACCCCGAGCACGTCACGATCGATGAGGAGCTCGGTGGCGTCCTTGCGCATACCCGGCGAGTGCGGGCCGTCGTCGGCCACGTTCAGGAAGTCGTCCGGATCCATGCGCTTGCTCCAGTCGCTCCGCACCAGGACCCAGGAATCGGCGGGAATGCGGCCGTGGTCGGCCTCCCACGCCTCGATGCGCGCGGGCGTCAGCAGGAAGTCCGGGTCGTCGGCGACCTCCGCGGAGACGTCGATGACGCACGCGGGGCCCACGAACCGCTCCGGGGGGATCGTGTCGCAGCGGTTGTCGGGCAGATCCTTGCCCGTCACCCAGTGCACCGGCGCGTCGAAATGGGTGCCGGTGTGCTCCCCCAGGCGCAACGTGTTCCAGTACCAGCCCGGGCCTCGATCGTCGTAGCGGCTGATCTCCTCCACGGTGAGTCCCGGGGACTGCGCGAAGATGTCGGGCAATCCGATGACCGGCGTGCCCGGTCCCAGAGGTTGGGTCAGATCCACGACCCGGATGCGGCCGGCGGCGAGATCGGAGACGAGCTGGTCGAGCGAAGCCATGTGGTGGTCCTCGGGGATCGGATTCTGGGGGCTCAGCCCCGCGCGTGGGCTTGCTTGCGCTCCTGGATACAGCGCCGGAAGCGGAAGGCGTTCTCGGGCAGATGCAGGTCCATGCCGTAGTGGTCGGGCCCGGTGGCGCGCACGCGGGCGACGATGACGCTGAGGGCCTCGCGCTCCAGCGCCTCCAGAGCGGCCTCGCCGAACTCCAGCGGCGTGGCCACGTCGGCCACGTGCTCGATACCGGCTCCCCGGGCTATCGCGGCCAGGTCCGTGACACCGGAAGCGGTTTGCGAGTCGAAGCCACCGGTGGACAGCAGGCTGCCGTTGTCGAACACGACGTGGATGAGGTTGGGTGGCCGGTAGCGCGCCAGCGTAGCCAGGGTACCCAGGTTCATGAGCACCGAGCCGTCGCCGTCCAGGACGAAGACGCGCTCGTGGGGCAGATGACGCGCCAGCCCGAGGCCGATGGACGACGCCAGACCCATGGCGTGCTGCAGATAGAAGAAATTGTCCCGGTCGCCCAGGTCGTAGAGCTCCTGGGCGCAGGCCCCCATGATGGTGACCACGAGCCGGTCTTCCAGCTCCGGATAGAGGACCTCGAGGCACTGGGCGCGTTCCACGTCAGTCCTCCATGAGGTCGCGGGTCAGGAGCAGCGCCACCGGCGACAACGAGCTCTGCGAGAAGGTGTGGGCCTCGCGGATCTGTCGGCCCACCTCGGCCGGGTCCCGGGCGTAGGCGAAGGGGATGGAGAGCGCCCTGAGCACCTCTTCGGTGACGATGCCGCCCCGCGTGTGCCAGGGATAGGGCTCCCCCCAGTGACCCCGCAGCGCGATGAGCATGCACAGAGGCACGCTGTAGAGCTCCGCCAGCGACACGATGCCGTTGATGGCCGCCAAAAAGCCGTGGTTCTGCATGAGGAGCGCGTGGGGCTCACCGGCGAACCAGGCCCCCGCCGCCACCCCGATGGCCTCTTCCTCCTTGGCCACCTGGATCAGATCCATGTCCGGATCGTCCTCGGCCCGCTGCAGCAGGAGGCCCAGCCAGGTCTCGGGAAGCGCCGAGATCGAGCGAATGCCAGCCGCCTTGATCCCCTGGTAGACGATCTTGGAGTTGTCGTACGAGACCGGCATGCATTCGCCCCCACGGCCAGGGTTCCACGAAGGGGGCGAGGATAGAGGCAGAGGCGGGGCCGGGCAAGAGGAGAGCGGGTGTTTGACGCGTGTTTGACGCCCGCGCGCGAACATGGGCGACCTTCACCGTTCGGTCCCGCCGCGGAGGCTCATCCATGCGTCGTCCCCTGCTCGTCCTGCTGCCCCTCGTCCTCGCCACGCTCGCAGGCTGCGAAGGCCCCGACGCCGCATCCGTCGTCAGCCCAGAGCTGGCCCGGTCCAAGGGCGACCACGGCAAGCCCGGCGGGTCGGTCACCGCGCCCACCCTGGACGAGTTCTTCGTCTACGAGGGGGCCGGCGGCCAGGACTACGTCCACGTGGTGGTGGACGGGCCGGCGACCGTCATCTCGTTCAACTCGGTCTTCGACCACTTCCAGAACGGCGTGCGGGACGACGATCCCCCGTTCGACACGCACTACGAGTTCTTCCACCGCGGCTTCGCACCCGACCAGCCGCCCGAGGCTCTCGGTGACGGACGGGTCCACGTGGACATCCCCTTCGACGGCACCTTCGCCGACTACGACCCCGCCATCGACGACTACCGGCCGGCCACCTTCTTCGACCACCCCTATCAGGATCTGGACGGCAATGGCGCCGACGCCTACGCCCTCCGCCTCGTCTGGCAGTGGGACGACGGTGGCACGCAGACGGAGAGCATGACCCCCTACTCGGTGATCGGCTCCAACGACACCGGCCTGCACGACGGGGCGACCACCTCCACCTTCGCCCGCTTCAAGGGCGCCGCGGCACCGAGCCAGGTCTACGTCTCGGCCATGTCCGCTGCGCCGGCCCGCTGCTCCACTACCACCGTGCGCTCCGGCAAGGGGAAGAACCGCACGGAGGAGACGGTGACGCAGGTCGACGTGGACGTGTCGTATACCCTGGGCACCTCCGGCGTGGGCGATCCTGCCGACGCCGATCCCTGGGTCGAGTTCCACCTGCAGGACGGTGATCTCCTCTCCTACCGAGCCTCCGTCATCGCCGATGCCTGGAGCGGGACCCTGACGCTGGAGCTCCCGGCCGGCTCCAACCTCGGCGACCTGCGCTTCATCGTCGACTACGTGTATCCGGACGCCGCCTGGGGTGTGTACGACCCCGGCCAGAACGACGTCACCACCGAGACCGGCCCCGACAGCGAGCCCGTGGCCTTCGTGAGTGTGGACACCAGCGCCTGCTCGTAACGCCGGAGCAGACGAGGGTCTGACAGGCCGAAGCCCCGGAGCGGCGCCGCGGAACGCGCTGCCGAGCGCTGGGCCTGGTGGTGACCCTCCGCGTCGACGGTCAGCCGGGGGAGCTTGGGAGTCGTACGGGCACGGCTGGCCGTTCGGCGCGAGTCGCACGGGGTGGGCGTCCGCTGAGACGCCCACCCCTTCGTCTATCCGATCACGGATGCGGCTGCGACGCCGCCCGACGCACGATGGGCAAACGAATCTGCGACGGGTGCTCACGCGAGTGGTGGATCCGGCTGTGCGCGACCACTCCCTCGGTCTCGTCCCAGTTCCTTCCACCCGTGTTCAGGTTGCGCGTGAAGCGCGGGAAGTTGCTGCTGGAGACCTCGATGCGGATGCGGTGGCCCGGCGCGAAGAAGTTGCTGGTGGACAGGGGGCCCAGCTCGATCTCGTAGACCTCGCCCGGCTCCATGAAGACCTGCTTGTCGTACCCGTCCCGGTAGCGGGCCCGTTGGATGGTCTCGTCCAGATTGTAGGCCGTGCCGTCGGGATAGACGTCGATGAGCTTCACCGTGAAGTCGGTGTCCTTCACGTCGGTGGACACGTACAGGGTCAGGCCGATGGTGCCCGTGACCTCCACGCCCTCGGCCAGCGGATCCGTCGTGTAGACGAGGATGTCCTCGCGCTCCTCCATGGCCCGCTGGTCCATGGCACCCCCGACCACGGCGTTGCCGGTGCAGCATACGTTTCCGCCATGCGACGGCACCGGGTTGAACGGGTCGTAGACGAAGGCGTCGGGGTCGTCCGCGCCGGGGCGGGTGGTCGTGAGCACGCCATCCCCGTTGAGCGTGTTGGCGTTGCCTCCGGAGCTCAGATAGTACGTCACCATCTCGGCGTTCTTCGGAGGCCAGCTGTCAGCGCTCTGCCAGCGGTTCGAGCCCATGGTGTAGTACCGGACCCTGGGCAGCGTATCCAGCAGGCCGTTGTCCTGCCCCTTGAGCCAATGGTCGAACCAGCCGTACACGAGGGCGTCGTAATCCCAACGGGCGTCGCCCACGCTGCGCTCCCCCACCACGGTGTTCTCGGTGGCGCGCGTGTAGGAGCAGTGGAGCGTCGGGGCGATGATGGCGTACTGGCTGTCCCGGACCTCGGCGTCGGTAGCGTTGGCGCGGACGTGGTTGTAGAGCGCCAGGTTCGGCCCCGTCGACACGTCGTACCACGACATGAACCAGAGGGCGGGCTTGTCGAAGGGCATGTCGTCGTGATACAGGCCGCCCTCGTACCAGGCCGGGTCGTCGGGCGTGCGCTTGATCATGTCCTCGAAGATGCCCTTGGGCCCCTGGACGTTCTTCATGATGTCCACCAGGGGCAGGTGTTTCAGTCCCTCGGCCCAGTCCACCGGCGGCATCTCCGGCGCCAGGTCGAAGTAGCGCGACAACCGTACCATGTCCTCACGGCTGATGTCCGAAGGGAACATGGGACGCTGGTTGTTCTGGTTCCCGTAGAGCCACGCGAAGAAGAGCATCTGCTCGGCGCCACCCCGGTACCAGTTGCCCTGCTCGTACCAGTCGCCGATGCGGCCCACGCCGGCCCCGAATCCCTCGGCCACCAGCGTCGTGTGCGCCGGCGCGTTCAACGAGGCCACGCCCATCTGCCACTCGGCCGTGGAGGAGCACCCCAGCGTGCCCACCTTGCCGTTGGACCACGGCTGCGCCGCCATCCAGGCGAAGGCGTCGTACCCGTCGGTGCGGGGCGGTCCCAGGATGTCCCATTCCCCCTCGGAGAAGAAGCGCCCACGCTCGTTCTGGACCACGTAGGCGTACCCACGGCTCACGGCCTCCCAGGCCGCACGGTACGTGCGCGGGTTGAATTCCCCGTCCCGCCAAGAATTGAAGTTGTAGGGGGTGCGGGAGAAGATGATGGGCACCGGCTGGTCGGTCTTCGGCCGGTAGATGTCCGTGGCCAGGCGGACTCCGTCCCGCATGGGGACCATGACCTTCTGCTCGATGATCGCGTTGGCCTCGAGGAGGCTCTGGACGTCCTCCTGGGCGGCGGCCGGGCGGGCCAACGGGCCCACGGCTGCGCACAGGAGGACCGAGGTGATGACGAGGCGTTTCATGCGCCCTCCTTGAAGGGTACGCGGATCCGAAACCGCCATGGGAGGGGGATGGCGGCGCGACCGGGACCGGCGGGTCGTCCCTGGCTTCATGCTAGGGCTCCGGGCCTTGACCTGCCAGCGTCCCGTCAGGCGCGGGGGTCGGGTCCGTGGGGCGCTTTTGAACACTCGGACGACTGCGTGGTATGAGAGAGGGTTGGTATCTCTGTCCCTCCTTCCCGGGAAGATGATGGCCCTCAGCGACTTGGCGCTCCACGAACAGATCATGCTCCTCGTCCTCACGCGCCGGGACGGCTCGCTCCTGGAGACCACCCAATACCAGTACGCCGTCGCCGGAGGGATCCTGGCGCAGCTCGTGCTGGAGGGTTACGTGGAGCTCAAGGCCGGCTCGAGCGGTCCCCTGGTGACGGTGATTCGCGAGGAGCCCACGGGGGATCCGGTCCTGGACGAAGCCCTGGAGCAACTCCGGGACGGAACCCGCCGTGCGAGCCCACGTCGCTGGATCGGACGTTTCGCCGAAGACGAAGAGCTCCACCTGCGCGTCACGCGCCAGCTGTGCCGAAAGGGCGTCGTGGACGAGCACCCGGGCCGTGCCAGGCTCATCTTCCTGCGCAGCGTCTACGTGGACCTGGACCCCGAAACGAAGGAATCCGTGGTCGAGCGCGTTCGCCAGGCGATCTTCGGCGACGGTCCTGTCGACGTGCGCACCGCGGTCGTCACGGCGCTGGCCGGTGCGGGTGACGTGTTGCGCTACGTCTTCGATCCGGGCGAGGTGCTGGCTCGGGGGCCGCGCATCCGGTCGATGGTGGACAACGCCGAGACCGGCGAAGCCGTGCGCGAAGCTCTCCGCGAGGCCGAGGCGGCGGTGGTGTCGGCCACGGACACAGCCGTCCTGGAAAGGGCCGCCGGCGTCTGATCGCAGGCGGCCGGGTGCGGGACCCCGGTCGGGTCAGTAGCCCAGGTCGAACGACCGCAGGCGAAACTCCAGGGTCCGCAGCACCGGGAGCCTGGACTTGAGCATCACGAGCAGGTGCAGCGAGTCGTCGGTGAAGAAAAGCTCCGCTTCGCCACCCTGTCCGAAGAGACCCGTGGTCTGGATCGTGGGGCGAACGACGATGGTCTCGAACTGGCCGGCCGGAACCCGAACCGTCTGTTTCCGGACCACGTCCAGAACCAGGGGATTCCCATTCTCGCGGAAGTAGTCCTTCAGGACGTAACGGTTTCCGACTTCCAGGGGCAACGCCCGCACGTAGTAGACGAAGGAGATGTCGTCCAGCGGGTTCGCCGAGGGTAGTGGTCCCGACTCCCCCGCGCCCTCCTCGTCGGTGCGGCGCCACTCGCCCTCGTCGGGATAGAACTCGTAGACCTGGTGTGTATGGGTCTTGGGTTCGTCCTGGTCCTTCTGGAACCGCAACGCCCTCATGGTGGCGGGGTCCAGCCACGACTGGAGCACGTCGTCTACGGTCACGGATCCGAACAGGGCCGAGGCGTGCAGCTCCAGACGCACGTTGTAGACCGGCGTGCCCCGCACCGAGTCCGCCCGCACCTCCAGGATCCCCTCGCCCACGTTACCCAGGAAACCCACGTGGGCATCGTACTCCAGGCGTTCGCCGGGCCGATACGGATGATACATCCCATGGCGGGGAGGCAACGGCGTGCTGGAGCTCATGGCGCTGTCCGCTCCCCTACCATCGTTCGACTGGCCGGCGAGGGGCCCGGCCGCTGCCAGAACGGCAGCCGCTGCAAGACCGAAGGCGAGTCGTGGCAAGGAAGGCATGGTCTGCGGACGAGGGGACGAAAAGGACGGATCCGGCACTGGAAGGCGCCGCAATCGCGGGAGGGTCTTGAACACCGCGCATCCCCGCCCCGTTCCCCGCGCGCTGGACCGCCGCAGTTCCCCTTCGTGCGCCGTAGACCTATAGTCGTGGCCGCGTGGGCGGATTCGAGCCACCCTGAGATCCGCTGGACCCGCGCGGGCATCTCAACAGAGGTCGGGCATGAGCGAAACCAGTACCGGAGCCGCCGGCGAACACTGGGAGTTCGCCGGGTGGGGCAAGGCGGAGCGGGTCACCGACCTGGCCCCGACTCCCCCGGAGCAGTTCACGCACCTCGACCAGCCGCACAAACACCTGCTGGGCCAATGGCGCGCCACCGCCATCTGCGGCAACGACATCACCTCCAGCGTCCTGTACGTTTCCGCGCTGTGCGCTGCCCAGGCCGGTGCGCTGGCGCCGGTCGTGCTCGTCATCGTGGCCGGCGTCCTCTTCCTCTACCGACGCATCTACGCCGAGGTCGGAAGCGCGCTGCCACTGAACGGCGGCACGTACACGGTGCTGCTCAACACCACCAACAAGCGTCTCGCCGCGGCCGCGGCCGTACTCACGCTGCTGTCCTACATCGCCACGGCCGTGATCAGCTCCAGCGAGGCGATGCACTACGCCCACAATCTCGCGCCCGGGCTCCCCGTGATCGCGGCGACCGTGGGGGTGCTGGGGATCTTCGCGTTCCTGAACATCATGGGCGTCAGCGAATCGGCGATGGTGGCGCTGGGCATCTTCGTCATCCACATCCTGACGCTCACCGTGCTGGCCGTTGCGGCGAGCATCCGGGTCGTCCGCGACCCGTCGCTCCTCATGGCGAACTGGACCATGCCCGATCCCCGGGGCCTGGGGTCCGCGCTCTTTCTCGGGTTCGCAGCGGGTATGCTGGGGATCAGCGGCTTCGAGAGCTCAGCGAATTTCATCGAGGAGCAGGAACGGGGCGTTTTTCCCAAGACGTTGCGCAACATGTGGGTGGCGGTGGCCATCTTCAATCCGCTGATCAGCCTGCTCTCGCTCGGGCTACTACCGTTGCAGGAGATCCGCTCGGTGCCCCCGGATCTGCTGGCACAGATGGGCACCCAGTCGGTGTCGCCCTGGCTCGGCCGCTGGGTGAGCCTCGACGCGGTCCTGGTCCTGTCGGGTGCCGTGCTCACCAGCTTCGTCGGCGTCACCGGCCTCGTCCGCCGCATGAGCCTGGATCAATGCCTGCCCCAGATCCTGCTACGGGAGAACCGCTGGCGAGGCACGAACCACTGGATCATTCTCGGCTTCTTCGCCCTGTGCACCTCCATCCTCTTCGTGACCCGGGGCGACATCTCGACGTTGGCCGGCGTCTACACGCTCTCGTTCCTGAGCGTCATGGCGCTCTTCGCCATCGGCAACATGCTGCTCAAGCGCCGCCGGGCTCGCCTGCCCCGGGCGGTACGCGCGAGCTGGCCGGGCGTGGTGTTCGCCCTGGCCGCGGTGCTGGCCGGCATCATCGGCAACGTCCAGCTCAACCCGCACAACGTGGAGGTCTTCTCCATCTACTTCGTGGTGGCGGCGCTGGCCGTGGCGCTCATGTTCATCAGACGGGAGCTCCTGCGGGGGATTCTCGGCGCGTCGAGCGCCGTGGTGGAGCGCGTGCGAGACGTCAACGAGCGGGTGCGGGGATTCGTCACCGGCAAGCTGGACGAGATCAACCGCATGGGCGTCATCTACTTCACCAAGGGCGACGACGCCGCCATCCTGAATCGCGCGGCGCTCTACGTGCGGACCAACGAACAGACGAACCGAATGCGCGTGGTGCACGTGTTCGAGAACGAGAAGGACATCCCCGCGCACCTGGCGGAGCAGCTCTCGGAGATCGACCACCTCTATCCCGAGCTACGCATCGACTTCGTGGCGGTGAAGGGCACCTTCGGACCCGCCATCATCGAGAGTCTGTCGCGGCGCTACCGGGTACCCAAGAACCTCATGTTCATCGGCACGCCGGGCGACCGCTTCCCCCATCGCATCTCGGAGCTGGGGGGAGTGCGGGTGATTCTCTAGCGAGGCAGGGAGATCTCGGGCTCGTCGGGGAACGGGCGGTAGAGCACCATGGTGCGACCGATGGTCTGCACCACGTGCACGTCTTCGAGGCTGTCCCGGATGGCATCGGCCGCCTCGTCCACGTCCACGGGAGCCCCCATCAGGACCTTGAGCTTCACAAGCTCCCGGGTGTTGAAGGCCTCCTCCACGCTACGGAGCACGGCCGCGGTCACACCGTCGCCGCCCACCTGGAAGACCGGCTTCAGCCGTTGGGCGAGCGAGCGCAGGTGGGCGCGCTGCTTCGACGTGAGGGTCGTCATGGCGGACGCCTATTCGAAGCCCGCGTAGGCCGCGTCCAGATCCTCTTTCGAGAGGATCCGGAACGCCACGTGCGTCTCCGTGCGCTCGAGCCCTTCCACCGCGGTGATCTTCTCCGTCACCACCTCGGCGATTTCGTCCCACTCGGCGACCCGCACCATGGCGACGAGGTCCCATTCGCCCGTGACGGAGTACACCTCGGCCACCCCCTCGAATCCCGCGATGCTGCGAGCAGCATGAGGGACCTTCTCGGGTTGGCAGCGAATCATGACCAGAGCGACGAACATGCATTCCCCCTGAGCGAGACCCGTGCGCGGTCAGTGCGCCGCGCATCCCGCGAGAAACCTGACGAAAGCCGGGCCCCGGGGCAAAGGGGCGGCGGGTCCGGCCGTTGGCATCCGGGTGAAATGCGCCTAACATGGTTGGGATCGGCCCTCCCGAACACAGGTTCCCGATTCCGGAGGCGAATGTGAGGAAGCCGGCCTTCACCGCCCTGCTCGTCCTGACAATGGCTGCCTGCGCATCGCCAGGCACACCGCGGGCGTCCAGACCCAACCCCGACCTCATCACGCGAGCCGAGATCGAAGAGGCCGGGCCCTCGTCGGCCTACGACCTGATCCAGAAGCTGCGCCCCACCTGGCTGCGCAAGCGTGGCAACACGAGCTTCACCCAGGACACGGATCTCGTGGTCTATCTGGACGGCACGCGCATGGGCAACCGGGACGCGCTCCGCAACGTGTCCACCAACTACATCCAGTCCATCGAGTACCTGGACAGCCGCCGGGCGACGAACCGGTTCGGAACGGGCCATGTCGCCGGAGCGATCTTGATCCACACGGGGAACTGAGCCAGCAGTCCGTTTCTGGAGAGCCCATGCCCATCGAGCACATCTCGGACACCGCCCGCTGGGTGGCAGTGTACCGGGCCATGGAAACCGAGCGGCCCGACGCCATCTTCCGGGATCCTTTCGCCCGGCGCCTGGCGGGCGCGCGGGGCGAAGAGATCGTCGAGGGAATCAAGCGCGGACGATCCATCGCCTGGTCCATGATCGTGCGCACCGCGCTCTTCGACGAGATCCTGATGCGGGTGCTCGGCGAGGCGAAGGTGGAACTGGTGCTCAACCTGGCGGCGGGGCTCGACGCCCGGCCCTGGCGCCTGGATCTGCCGGAGTCGCTGCGCTGGGTGGATGCGGACCTCCCGGGCATCCTGGACTACAAGCTCGACGCCCTCCGCGACGAGACCCCCCGCTGCGACTACGAGGGCGTGCGCATCGATCTCAGGGAGCGCGAGCCGCGGCGGGAGCTCTTCGCCCGCCTGGCCGAGAACAGCCGCTCGACCCTGGTGTTGACCGAGGGGCTCCTGCTCTACCTCGAGCCGGAATCGGTAGGAGAGCTGGCCAGCGACCTGGCGGCAGAGAAGGGCTTCCACTCGTGGATCATCGATCTGGCCAATCCCCGCCTCCTGAAGATGATGCTCCGCTGGATGGGCAAGACCACGTCGGCCGGGGGCGCCGAGTTCCGGTTCGCGCCCGCCGAGGGCACCGGCTTCTTCGCGCGCTTCGGCTGGCGCGAGGCCGAGTATCGCTCCATGTGGGACGAGTCGCAGCGCCTGAAGCGCGAGATGCGGGGGGCCTGGCTGTGGCGCTTCCTCAGCCGCTTCTCGTCCCAGCGCCGGCGCGAAGAGGCCCGCCGGATGTCGGGCGTGGTGCTCCTGCAGCGGGAGGGCGAGGTCGGCTGAGCCCGTCGTCCGTCCCCACCGCCCGTCGCTCGAGCAGGATCACCGCCGTGTCGTCGGCGTACCAGCGCTCCCAGTGCCCCGACTGCTCGGCAGCGCGCGCCAGCGGTGCGGCCGGAGGCACCAGCAGCATGTCGATGCCGCGGCGCTCCAACGCCGTCTCCCACCCGGGCTCGGCGAGCATCACCGACGTGTATTCGGCCATGAGCGACGCCCCGAAGAAGTTGGCCATGCCGTCGATGTAGATGCGCTCGCCGGGCCAGGCCCACAGGACGTAGCCACCCCAGAGGTACGCGTTGAACATGCGCCGGTCCTCGAGACCGGCCTCGCGGGCCCGCGCTACGGCCTCCACCGGAAAGGCCCGGCGCGAGAAGGCGTCGGGGACGATCTGCACGGGCCCCAGCCTTCCAGAGGTCACGACCAGCCCCGTCAGCACCAGCACGGCGCCGACGATCCAGGGTGCGGTGACGGCCCGGGCATCGTCCTCCTCCATGGTCCGCCGCGCGCGCTCCACCGGCGCCCAACGCCAACGTCGCAGGGGCTCGGCCGCCACCGACACGGCCAGGGGCAGCGCGAAGAGTCCGAAGAGGGTGATGTTTCGCTGGGCCGTCACCCCCGCGACCACCGCCGCCGCCAGAGGCAGCGCCACCGCCCACGGCGGCCGGCGGCGCCGGGCGATCAGCAGGACCACCACACCCGACACCACGGCGAAGAAGAGCAGCCCGTATCCGGAGCGAAGGCTCGGCGGCTGGAACTCCTGGATCAGCCCCAGCGCGCCGGTGTCGCCCAGGTGTCTTAGGATCTCCCGGTGGAGTCCCCATCCCATGGGGTTGAGGAGCGTGGCGCCGACGGCGACCAGGCCCGACAACACGTCTCCCCGGATCCGCGCCGCCCTGCGGTGATCCAGCATGTCGCCGAGCAGATAGGCCCCCAGGATGGCGACGCCGTAGAAGAACCCCGGATGCAGGTTGGCCCATAGAGCGAAGAGCACGCCCAGCGCCAGGTGGCGCTTCCAGTCCGGCGGGCGGGTGACGATGCCCAGAAGCAACGACAGGCACAGGAACGAGAACAGGTGGGGACGCGCGATCCAGTGCGGTCCCGTGAACACCGCCGCCAGGAAGGCCACCGGAACCGCCACCGCCGGCTCGACCCGGGGACGGAGGTAGCGCATGACCAATGCGATGGAGGTGGCGATCAACAGCGCCGCGAGCACGGCCACGGCGGCCAGGCCACCCACGCGCTCCGTGAGCCACAGGATCACCTCGCTGAGCCACTCGTAGGCCCGGAAGGGCTCGCCCGGAAGGGTGTGCGAGAAGACATCGGCGAACACCACCCCGTGCCCGAGGATGTAGCGTCCGAGCACGAGATGCCGGGGAAGGTCCCCGTCACCGTTGAGCAGGCGCGCCCCGAAGACCACGGGTGTGGCCAGCGCGAGGATGCCGAACAGCAGGGCAGTACCCGAGGGCTGACGGCGCCGTCGCTGGGGGGGCGGGCTGGAGGTCATGCATCGGATGCTAGGGCACCCTACGCGCAACGGCCAGGGTTGACGCCGCGTGTCACGGGCGCCAGATCGCCATCGTACATGGACCAGCCGGACGTGCAGTCTCCCCTCTCGGAGGACCCTTCCATGAAGCGCACCGGACTGACCGCCGTTCTCGTCGCGGCGCTGGCCTCACCCCTGGCCGCACAGAACGCCACCCCCGCCGACCTCACCGCCGAGTACCTCTCCGACATGGCCACCGTGGAGGAAAAGCTGGTGGCCCTGGCCGAGGCCATTCCCGAGGAGCAGTACGGGTGGCGGCCCATGGAGGGAGTCCGCTCGGTGAGCGAAGCCTTCATGCACGTCACCAGCGAGAACTACTTCTACATGCCCGCAACGCTGGGCGCCGGCCCCCCGGCGGACCTGAACATGGGCACCGGCCGGGAGATCCCCGGCAACCTGGAGAAGGTGACCAGCAAGGCCGACGTGATCCGGCACCTGCACGCCTCCTACGCCTACCAGAAAAAGGTGTTGGCCGATTCGGAGGCCAAGCTGGCCACCGGCAAGCTCATGGTGTTCGGCCAGGAGCGCACGGTGGCCGGGCTCTTCAACCTGTTCCTGGCGGACCAGCACGAGCACCTGGGCCAGCTCATCGCCTACGCCCGCTCGCTGAAGGTCGTGCCGCCGTGGTCGGCGGGGAACGGCGGCGGCTGATCCCCTTCGCGCCGCGGCCGATCTCCGGTAGCTTGTCACGTCATGGAGATCGGCATCTACACCTTCGCGGAGACCCGGGTCGACCCGGAAACGGGACGACAGCTCGGGGTCCGTGAGCGGATGCGGGACCTGCTGGAGGAGATCGAGCTCGCCGATCAGGTGGGGCTCGACGTGTTCGGCGTGGGCGAGCACCACCGGCCCGACTACGCGGTGTCGGCGCCGGCCGTGGTCCTGGCGGCCGGCGCCGCGCGCACGCACCGCATCCGGCTCACCAGCGCGGTATCGGTATTGAGCTCGGACGACCCCGTCCGGGTCTTCCAGGATTTCGCCACCCTGGACCTGATCTCCGGCGGCCGGGCCGAGATCATGGCGGGCCGGGGTTCGTTCATCGAGTCCTTCCCGCTCTTCGGGCAGGACCTGGACGACTACGACGAGCTCTTCGCCGAGAAGCTGGAGCTGCTCCTGGAGCTCCGCAGCCACGAGCGTGTCACGTGGAGCGGCAAGCACCGGCCGGCCATCGACGACCGACCGGTGTTTCCGCGGCCCGTACAGGATCCGCTACCGGTGTGGATCGCGGTGGGCGGCAGTCCGGGATCGGTGGTACGAGCGGGCACGCTGGGGCTCCCCATGGCGCTGGCCATCATCGGCGGCGCACCGGCCCGCTTCAAGCCCATGGTGGAGCTCTACCGCGAGGCGGCGGAGCGGGCCGGCCACGATCCGGCGACGCTGCCGCTCAGCATCAACTCCCACGGCTTCATCGCCGACGATGCGGCAGAGGCGGCCGATATCGCTTTTCCGCCCTTCGCCGAGACCATGAGCCGCATCGGCCGGGAGCGGGGCTGGCCGCCCACCACCCGGGCGCAGTTCGACGCCGAGGCCCGGCTCTCGGGCGCCCTCTTCGTGGGCGGCCCGCAGGAGATCATCGACAAGATCCTCTATCAGCACGAGCTCTTCGGCCACCAGCGCTTCCTGATCCAGCTCACCGTGGGCCCCATGCCCCACGACCGCGTCATGCGGGCCATCGAGCTGCTGGGAAACGAGGTGGCCCCGGTGGTTCGGCGGGAGACCGCTCAGGAGTAACGAGCCGGGGGCCGCGGACGCGTACCAACGCCGCGGCCCCCGAGCCGTATCCACCGCCTGGACGAGCGTCAGCTGCCGGGCACGCCCCGGCCGGTCGTCCAACGGATTCCCAGCGCGTCCATGCGCGCCTCCAGCGCCGGCACTTCCTCCTCCACGGCCTGGCGCAACCCGGGCTCCACGTCGGCGAAGGCCGCCTCCGCGATGTCCAGCTGCTCCCGGTGCGTGGCCGTCGGCCCGTAGGTCGTGCTCAGGACCCCGCCCAGCACCGTCTGGATGCGTGAGATGATGCCCGGCATGGCGGGCTCCTGTCGGCGTGCCCGGGTCGGGTCGCCCGCGAGCGCCTCGCGCAGGTCGGTGAGGCGGAGCTCAAGCGCCCGGGCCTGCTCCCGGAGCTCCGGTGTGCCGGCGGGATCGCGGAGCGCCGCGTTCTTCATGGCCGTCACGCTCTCCATGGCCTCACCCAACGCGCTCATGGCACCCATGACCTGCCGCTGCAGCTCGCCCGCCCGCTGACTGAAGGCCAGCGTCGCGGCCCGGTCCTGGACCGGCAGCGTGTGCATCCCCAGCGCCTCAACCTGGAAGGGCACGGGATCCACCAGCGGGTGGAACTCGCCGTCCACCATGCTGGCGAGCTCCACGGTGAAGCGTCCCGGCACCACCATGGGACCCTGCCCGTCGGAGCGGGAGTTGGCGCTCACCGGCGTGTAGCCCGGGTAGCGCAGGTCCCAGTTCACCCGGTGCATCCCGCTCGAGGTGGGTCCGGTGACGCGGCGCACCACGTTGCCGTCGGTGTCCCGCACGGTGAGGACGATGGCCGGCGCCTCCTCCCGGTCCTCGGCCTTGAGTTCCTCCCACGTCGGGTACGGCGTATCCTCGCCCGCCCGCTCCAGCCGGCGCTCCTCGGCGCGCCGCTCGGCCCGCCTCGTCTGCAGGCCGTCCTCGAGCCAGTAGGTGAAGGTGGCGCCGAACGGCGGGTTGGCATCGGTGTGGAAGTCGGCACCCTGGAAGGCCTGGCCGGGCACGCCCAGGGGGGTGTCCTCGATGAACGCCCGGGCGGTCTCGACCGGGAAGATGCGGGCCGCGGCCTCCGACGAGGGCTGCTCCGCCGCCGCCCGCAGCGGCGTGTAGTCGTCCAGGATCCAGAAGCCCCGTCCGAACGAGGCTGCCACGAGGTCGTTCTCGCGGGTCTGGATCACCAGATCCCGCACGGCGATGGTGGGCAGGCCTCCGCCGAACTTCACCCAGTGCTGCCCCTCGTCGCGGGTCACCCAGATGCCGAACTCGGTGCCCACGAAGAGGAGCTGGGGATCCTCGGTGTCCTGGAGCACTGTGTAGATGGATCCGCGCTCCGGCAGATCACCCGTGATGGAGCTCCAGCTCCGGCCGCGGTCCCTGCTGACCAGCAGATAGGGCTTGAAGTCACCCATCTTGTGGTTGTTGAAGGCGGCGTAGACGGTGTTGGCGTCGTGCTTGGATGCCTCGATGTCGTTCACGTATGTGCGCTCGGGCACGCCGGGAAAGCTCGATATCTCACGCCAATTCCCGCCACCGTCCTCACTCACCTGCACCAGCCCGTCGTCGGTGCCCGCGTAGAGCAGGTCGGCCTGGAGCGGCGACTCGCTCACCGTGGTCAGATTGCCGAACACCGAGGTGGACACGTTCTTGGCCACCGCGTCGACGCTCCACACCCGGTCCATGACCTCCAGCGCGTTGCGATCGAGCTGACGGGTGAGGTCCGGCGAAATGGCCGTCCAGGTGT
Source organism: uncultured Gemmatimonadales bacterium (assembly GCA_963809895.1). Taxonomy (GTDB): domain Bacteria; phylum Gemmatimonadota; class Gemmatimonadetes; order Longimicrobiales; family Gaopeijiaceae; genus Gaopeijia. The sequence continues at coordinate 2,914,839 of CAWELD010000003.1, forward strand.
CGCCCCGGTCGTCGCTTCTGAAGAGCATCTGAGCGCCGAAATAGAGGCGCTGGGGATTGTGGGGCGAGATGAGGATCGGCGAGTCCCAGTTCCAGCGCAGCGGGGGGCCATCGGCCGCCTCCTGGGGCTTGATGTCCACCTGCTCGCCGGTGAGACGATCGAAGCGGATCAGGCCGCCGTACTGCCACTCCGAGTAGACGATGTTCGGATTCGAGGGATCCACGGCCTGGCCGAAGCCGTCGCCGAAGACGGTGGTGAACCAGTCCGAGTTGCGGATGCCGTGGGTGTTGGTGGTCTGGCTCGGCACCCCGTGCGAGGCGTTGTCCTGGGTGCCCCCGTACACGTAGTAGAAGGGCTCGTCGTTGCTGACCGCGGTCTTGTAGTACTGGGCCAGCGGCAGGTTGGGGAAGAAGCGGTAGGTGCGGCCGCGGTCGAAGGTCTCGTAGAGTCCGCCGTCGCACCCGAACAGCATGTGCTCCGGGTCGTCGGGGTCCTGCCAGAAGGCGTGGTTGTCCACGTGCTTGTCGGCTTCGCCGAACGGATGGAAGCTCCGTCCGCCGTCCTCCGACGTCATGATGTTGGTGTCCAGCGCGTAGATGCGGTCCGGATCCTCGCGGTCGACGTAGATCTCGTTGTAGTACTGCGGGCTGCCCGACACGTAGTCGCTCTGCCTGGACCAGCTCTCGCCGCCGTCGTCGGAGCGGTAGAATCCCCCCTCGCCTCCGGACAGCTCGATGATGGCGTAGACGACGTCGGGATCCGATGGCGCCAGCGCCAGGCCGATGCGGCCCTTGTCACCGCCCGGCAGTCCCTTCTCGATCTTGCGCCAGGTGTCGCCACCATCGGTGCTCTTCCACACCCCGGAGCCCGGGCCGCCGTCGATGAGCGTCCACACGTGCCGGCGGCGCTGATACGATGCGGCGTACAGCACGTCTGGATCCCGGGGATCCATGAGCAGGTCCGTGGCGCCGGTGTTCTCGTCGATGGCCAGCACCTGATCCCACGACTCGCCGCCGTCGGTGGTGCGGTAGACGCCTCGCTCGCCCCCGGCGCTCCACAGCGGACCCTGGGCCGCCACGAAGACGCGGTCGGAATTCGTGGGATCCACCAGGATGCGGGCGATGTGCTCCGAGCTCTCCAGACCCATCTTCTCGAAGGATCCTCCGCCGTCCAGCGACTTGTAGATGCCGTCGCCGTAGGCCACCGAGCGCTGGGAGTTGTTCTCGCCGGTCCCCACCCACACGGTGGACGGGTTCGAGGGGTCCACGGCCACGGTGCCGATGGAATAGGACCCGTAGTGATCGAAGACGGGACGGAAGGTCACCCCTGCGTTGCCCGTCTTCCACACGCCGCCCGAGGCCGTCGCAACGTACCAGGTGGAGGCATCGGTGGGATCCGTGGCCACCTCCACCACGCGACCGCTCATGAAGGCGCCGCCCAGGTTGCGGAAACGGAGGCCGGAAACAGCGGCACGAAACAGGTCGGCGCTGGCCGAGTCCGCTTCCTGGGCCGCCACCCGCGGCGGCGCCACGAAGGAGAGCAGTGCCAGAACCGTACACGAGATCGAAGCCAGCGCCGCAGAGGCGCGCCGGCGGGAATTGCGGGACAAGACGGTGCGGATCATGGGAACCTCGACGGGTAGAGCGCGAACAGCGTGGATCCCGCGGCAGCCCGCCACGGGCCACCACCCACGGACCATGGCGCGTCGCCGCCGGTTCTGCCAGTCGGGAGAAATCCTCCGGGGGCGTGCCGCCCGCGAAGTGTTATCGTGAGGGCCACCATCGAGTCCGTTGTCCAGGGGTCCGCGTGAGCCGTAGATACAACGACCAGGAAGTCGGCCTGATCCTCCAGAAGGCGCTGGAGCCCCGGCGCGAGGCCCAGCAACTCGAGGTGGACGGCGGCGGGCTGTCGCTGGACCAGATCAAGGAGATCGCGGCCGAGGTCGGCATCGAGCCGGCGCGCATCGAGCTGGCGGCAGCGAGCCTGGTCGAGCCCACGCCGGCATCCCCCAATCTCTACGTGGGCATCCCCACCACCATCCAGTTCCAGACCACCCTCGAGGGCATCTCCGTGGAGGAGCTGGACCACTCGGAGATCCTGGCCGTGATCCGCGCGGTCATGGGTCGGCACGGGAGGGTGGGCAGCGAGTTCGGCTCGCTGGAGTGGGAGGCCAAGGATGCTCTCGGCGCGCGCTACGTCTCGCTCATGCCGGCCAAGGAGGGGGTGCGCATCCGGGTCATGGGCAACTTCCGCGACGGCATGCTGGTCTCGGTGGCCGGGGTCGGGGGCGTGACCTTCGCCGCCTCGTCGGCGGTGCTGGCCTCCTTCCTGGGGCCGTTGGGTCTGCCCGCCGCCGGCGCGCTGGCGCTGGTCCCACCCCGGTTCTTCTACCGCTGGCGGCGCCGCTCCGAAGACGCCCGCCTGCGCGAAGTGCACGAGCGGCTGGTGGCGCTCCTGGGCGCGCCACTCACAGAGCCACCCAGATTGCCGGATGGTCCATGACCGCGAGAAAGCGGAGCATGTCGGCGCGGGCGATGGCCGTGGTGCGGGCGTTGTCCAGCGGATGGGCGTTCCAGAGGTCGTAGTCCCGGAGGCCCCGGTCCAGCGCCACCTGCACCCTGCGGCCGTGATCGTTGATCACCGCGAAGGGTGACACCGCCCCGGGAGTGAGGCCCAGGTAGCGCATCAGGCGGCCTTCGCTCCCGAAGGAGAGACGTCCCGACGCCCCCAGCGCATCGGCCAGCGCCTTCAGGTCGACCTCCCGGTCGTGGAGCGCCACCACCAGCCACATGCGCCCCTTCTTGTCTCTCAGGAAGAGGTTCTTGGTGTGGGCCCCGGGCAGGTCGCCCTTGAGCGCCTGGGCCTCCTCCACCGTGTAGACCGGGTCGTGCTCGTGGGTCGCGGCCTCGATGCCCATGGCCTCCAGCCGCGACAGAAGCTGGTCCGAGGTCGCGGGCTCGGTACCGTCGTCGAGGAGCTGGGCTGAGGTCATGGCGTTGAGGTAGGGGATTCCCGACAGCCGCGCCAGCTCACTCGCCGGGCCTTCAACTCACTCCGGACGCGTCCCAGTGGCCTCCACCGTGCGCACGTTGGTGGCGTTCTCGAGGATGAGCTTGACGACGAAGCCCTTTCCGGCCTCGATGTCGGTGAGCGAAAAGGAGATGTTGAACTGCCCCGAAGCGCCGTCGCTCTGCCCGGTCGGACCGTCGTCGACGTATTCGAGGAGATCGGGTCCTGGTTGCTCCACCACCCGGTAGAGCTCCGTGCGCCAGGTGTGGGCCTGGGGAGGCGCGGTCCAGGCAAGCGTCACCTCCAAGGCATCCGCGGTCGTGGAGAGGCCCGTCACCGGGAGGAGCCCGGGAATCTGAAGCGGAGCGGTGATGAAGACCTTGTCGTTGACGTCATAGGTGAGTTCCAACCGGTAGTCGCCGGGGGTGAGCTCTTCAGGGTGAGCCTCATCGACAACGGTAGCCACCCACCCTCCGCTGATCTGATCGAACTCGGCGTCCGCCGTCGTGCGGGTCGAGCCGTCGGGCCAGCTCACGGCGATCCCCTGGATCTCCTGCACCTCACCGTCGGACACCTCGGATCCGGCGGTGACCCGGAATTCGGGCACGTAGGTCGACTCGGTCCCGACCTGGGTGATGAGATTGCGGGCGCTCAGGGTGAAGTCTCGGGAACGAGAAGGCCCCGTGGCATCGCCGCAGGCACCGGCGGTCACGATGGCGGCCAGCGCAGCGGCGGAGAATCGTGCACGACGAAGGTTCATGTCGGTCTCGGCGTTGTTGGAGGACGCGGGTCACTCCCGAGACGGATCGGCGGCCCCGATTCTGCCGCGGCGGGGGCCGTCCGATATCCCCCGGGGGGAAGCGCCACCGGCCCGTCTTTCCTAGAATGGTGCCCATGTCCTCGCACGACCGGGCGCGCAGCGCCGCCCAACGATTCCTGGCCAGGGCCGAGGTCGCCATCGACGGCGACGAGCCCTGGGACCTCCAGGTCCACGACGACAGGTTCTTCCGCCGCGTCCTCGCCGGGGGCTCCCTGGCGCTGGGCGAGTCCTACATGGACGGGTGGTGGGACGTGAAGCGGCTGGACCAGTTCTTCTGCCGCGTGTGCCGGGCAGGACTCGACAAGGCCCTGCGAGGAGACTGGCGCACGCTCCTGCTGGCGATCACCAGCCGCATCTTCAACCGGCAATCCCACCGGCGCGCGGCCATCGTCGCCCAGGAGCACTACGACCGGGGCAACGACCTCTTCCAGGCCATGCTGGATCCGCGCATGGTCTACACCTGCGCCTACTGGAAGGACGCCGACAACCTGGCCGACGCCCAGGTGGCCAAGATGGACCTGGTGTGCCGCAAGCTGGGGCTGGAGCCGGGAGACCGGGTGCTGGACATCGGCTGCGGCTTCGGCTCCTTCGCCCGCTACGCCGCCGAGGAATACGGCGCCGAGGTGGTGGGCATCAGCGTCTCGGAAGAGCAGACGAAGTACGCCCGTCAGGAAACCGCCGGGCTGCCCGTGGAGATCCGCATCCAGGACTACCGCGACGTCGAGGGCCACTTCGACCACGTGGCGTCCATCGGCATGTTCGAGGCCGTGGGCTGGCGCAACTACCGGCCCTACATGGAGAGCGTGCGCCGGGTGATCGCCGACGACGGGCTGTTCGTGCTGCAGACCTTCGGCAACGACGTCTCGGTGAAGGAGTCCGAGGCCTGGTTCGACAAGTACATCTTCCCCAACGGGATGATTCCGTCGATCGCGCAGATGGGGAAGGCGGCCGAGGGCCTCTTCACCATCGAGGACTGGCACAATTTCGGCGCCGACTACGACAAGACGCTCATGGCCTGGCACGGCAACATCGAGGCGGCCTGGGACCGCCTCAAGGGGTACGACGAGCGCTTCCGCCGCATGTGGCGCTACTACCTGCTGTCGCTGGCCGGCGCCTTCCGGGCCCGCACCATCCAGCTCTGGCAGGTGGTGTTCTCACCCCGCGGGGTGCCCGGGGGTTACGCCACCGTCCGCTGACACCACCGGCGCCGGCGGCGCCTTGCCCTTGTCCAGGAAGGGCACGCCGCCTTCCATCCACGCCGGGGCCGGCGCGTCCATGAGGTAGTGGTCGAAGAACTGCTTCATGCGGATCTGGAAGTCCTTCTGGTTGGCCTCTTTCGACAGGTGGTGCGGCTCGTCTGGATACGAGAGCAGGATCACCGTCTTGCCCATGCGCCGGGCCGCCGTGTAGAGCTCGAGCCCCTGGTTCCAGTCCACCGCGCCGTCGGCGGTGCCCTGCAGGATCAGGAAGGGCGTCGTGATGTTCTTCACGTGCTCGATGGGGGATTGGCTGCGCCAGCGCTCCGGGTCGTCCCAGGGCGTGTCGCCCATGCGGCCCTGGCTCCACTGCAGGATGGGCCCGTTCACCGAGCCCGACTGCTTGTAGAGGATGTTGTTCATGCTCATGAGGTCCGTGAGCGGAGCTCCGGTGACGATGCACGCGAACATGTCGGTCTGGGTGAGGATGAACGAGGTCTCGTAGCCTCCCCAGGAGTGGCCCTGCAGGCCGATGTGGTCGGGATCGGCGTAGCCCAGGTCGATGACCTTCTGCGCCGCCGCCGTGACGTCGTCCAGCGCCGAGCTGCCCGGATAGCCGTCGTCGTAGACGATGTCGGGCATGAGCACCAGGTAGCCGTTGCTGGCGTAGGTGGACATGTGGGGCCGGTCGTCGTACACGGGCTGGCTGAACTCGTGGTGGCGCTGGCTCATCTTCTCGTAGAAGTAGATGACCATGGGATAGCGCCGACCCTCCTGGTAGCCCGCCGGCAGGGCCAGCGTGGCCTGCAGGTCGTTGCCGCGCTGATCGGTGTAGTCCACGAGCACACGGCGCCCCCACGCGAAGTCCGCGAGCTGCGGATTGGCGTCGGTGACCTGGCGGGGACTGCGGAGCCGGCCGTCGCTCACCCAGTAGTCGGGGAACTGCTGGAAGGTCTGACGCGTGAAGACAACCCGGTCGGCGTTCTCGGCCTTGATGAGACCGCCGATCATCTCGTCGCCGAAGAGGAGCGCCTCGGGATCCCCGCCCGGGCGCGCCCGGTAAGTAGCCGGACTTCTTGGTCCACTCGCCGTAGGCCGACAGCATGGCGCCGTCGGGGTCGGTCCAGTCGGCGTCCCGGTCCAGGCGCTCCAGCCGGAAGCGGATCTGCTCCCGGCCGCCCATGCCGCCGGTGACGCTCCGGGCCTCGCCACCGGCCAGCGGCACCGCCCACACGTCGTACTGCGAGTACAGCAGTGCGTCGCCGTCTTCGGTCCAGCCGCCCACCGGATACGCGGGCTGCTCGCCCATGAGATCGTATTCGGCGTTGGAGAAGTCGATGCCCGTACGCTCCGACAGGTTCTGATCTTCGAGGGATTGCAGGTCGACGGCGTGCACCGCTCCATCGCGGCTGTAGAGGAGCCACCGGCCGTCGGGCGAGCTGCCCATGGGCCGGCGCACGGCCTCCGCCATGACGCGCTGCTCGCCGGTGCCGGGATCGATACGCACCAGGTCGGCCCGCCCGTCCTCCACGTCGACGATGGAGCGGTAGGGCGCGTCGCGACGGCCGATGGCCCAGCGGCCGTCGTCGGTGAGGTCGACCCGGGGCATGTCTTCGGTGGCCAGGCGCACGAAGCGGCCGCCGTCGAGGTTGTAGACCGCGGTGTAGGTGAAGCGGCGGTCGCCGGGTGCCTGGCGCATCTGCACCGACTGCACGCGGTCGTCGTGCCAGTGCCAGACGTCCACGTTGGCCTGCTCGTCGCCGTTCTCGGCCTCGGGCGCTTCGGGCTCCTGCTCCTTGATGCCCACCACCAGGCGCGCGCCGTCCTTCGTCCAGCGCGTGTTGGCCAGCTCCGAGAGGACGAATCCCTCGGGGAAGACATCGTCGGTGGCCGGATCCCAGGTGGTCACCGACGGGCTGGCGCCGTCCACGCCCCGGGCCACCACCAGCACGTTGGCGCGCTGCGCCATGCTGTCGGGCGTCTCGCCGCGCAGGGCGGCCACGTCGGCGCCCGGCCTCGCTCCAGGTGAGGTCGGAGAAGCGCGCCTGGCCCGTGCTCAGCGGACGGATGCGGCCCTCGGCGGCGTTGACGACGTAGAGGCCGTTGCCCGCCTCGGCCTGGGCATCGACCAGGTAGCCCAGCGTCGCGCCCGATTCGTCGAAGGCGTACTCGGAAACGTTGCCCAGTGACAGCACCGTGCCGGCCTGCAGGTCCCGGAGCAGGAGGTCGGCGCCGGTGTGCTCGGCCTCACGGTCGGCCCGCTCGCGGAGGATCGCCAGGAAGCGACCGCCGTCGGAGAAGGCGAACGATGCCACCCCGGGATCCGTCTGCTCGTCGCCGCTCCGCAGGTCCACCAGATGGAAGGTGTGGGGCACGGGCTTGCGCTGCTGCCGAAGCTTGTCGGCCTCCTCCTCCGGGGGCGCCGTCAGGAAGCCCACCCAGCGCCCGTCGTCGGAGAACGCCGCGTCGGAGCCGTTCACACCCTCGTAGACGGCGTCCCCGTCCAGCGACTTCACCCGGAGCGTGGCGTCGCCGTCGTTGGGCTGGACCGTATACGCCATCCAGGCGCCGTCCGGCGACAACGAGACCCGGTTGATGCGGCTCCAGGGGCCGTAGTCGGCCAGGGTGAGCGGGCGCTTCTCCTGCGCGTGGGCCGCGGCAGGCAGGAGCAGGAGGACGGCCAGGAGCCGGAGCAGGTCGGCGGTATGGTGATGCTGGCGACGCATGAAATCCCTCTCGGAAGGCGGTGGGCACCGGGCCATGCTGCAGGTCCCGGCCGCCTCGGGCAAGACCACGCGTCTGCCGGCGGCGAGAGCGGCACAGCGGCGGCCCCGGGGAGTAGTCCAGAGAGCCCGGGCGCTCGCCTTTCGGGCGCACCCGCTGACCACGATTCGATCGACCTGCCATGCCCTTCGATGCCGACGACCTCATCGACCTGCTCGACCTGGAGCCCATCGAGCACAACATCTACCGGGGCAAGAACCGCGACATCGGCACCGATCGGGTCTACGGTGGCCAGGTCCTGGCCCAGGCGCTGGTGGCCGCCCAGCGCACGGTGGGCGAGGACCGGCCGGTGCATTCCATGCACGGCTACTTCATCCTGCCCGGCGACCTGTCCGTGCCCGTGGTCTACTTCGTGGACCGGCTGCGCGACGGCGGATCCTTCACCACCCGGCGGGTGACGGCCATCCAGCACGGACGCGCCATCTTCAACCTGTCGGCATCGTTCCACCGCCACGAGGAGGGCCTGGAGCACCAGACCGAGATGCCCGACGTGCCTCCGCCCGAAGAGCTCCCCTCGGAGCTGGACCTCATCCGGGCCGGCGCGGACCGCATCCCCGAGGAGCTCCGCGACGTGCTCACCCAGGAACGTCCGCTGGACATCCGCGTCGTGGGCGGCGAGAGCCCCTTCGACACCTCGCCTCGGGAGCCCCGGCGCCGGCTCTGGGTGCGGGCCCGAGGCAGGCTGGGCAATCAGGAGCTGCAACACCGGGCGGTATTGTCCTACGCCTCCGACTACGGCCTCATCGTCACCGCGCTCCGCCCCCACGGCATGAGCTTCCGCGACCCCCGGGTCATGGTGGCGAGCCTGGACCACTCCATCTGGTTCCACCGCTCCTTCCGGGCCGACGAGTGGCTCCTGTACGACGTGGAAGGCCCGGTGGCCGCGGGCGGACGCGGCTTCGCACGCGGCACCTACTTCACCCGCGACGGCACGCTGGTGGCGTCGGTGGCTCAGGAGGGGCTGATGCGGCTGAGGCGGGACCGGAACGCGTAACGTCGGAGGTCGGAAACTCGGCCCGACGCGCACACGTACCACAGGGTGTGACAGGCATTCACTCCAACGGAGAGTCTGCGCCGTGCGCTCGCGCCTTCTCACCCTCCTCGTCACCCTCCTGCTATTCGCTCTCCCCTCCCCCGCCGCCGGCCAGGGCGGGGGCCTCAAGCTCGCCATCGGTGACGTGGGTCTGGGCATCGGCGACGTGCCCCGTCTCGACGGCATCCGTCTCAATTTCCGCGACCGGCACCTGGAGCGGGTGCGCGGCATCAACGCCACCCTGTGGAACCCGTATGACGAAGCCGACGGAGTCGTGCGCGGACTGGCTCTGGGGCTGCCCCTCACCGGCGCGGCCGAGATCTCCGGCATCGCCGTGGGCCTGGGCATCGGTGTGGACCGGGACTTCTCGGGCATCGGCCTGGCTCCGCTGGGGTTCGGGGCGGGCAAGAGGATCCAGGGCATCGCCGTCGCCGGCATGGGCATCGGCGGCGGCGGCGATCTGGACGGCATCATGATCGGCGGCGTGGGCCTGGGGGTCGGCGGCAACATCCGCGGCATCGCCATCGGGGGCGTGGGAGCCGGCGGCTCGGGCAACCTCCAGGGGATCGCGGTGGGCGGCATCGGGATCGGTCTGGGCGGAGACGTCACCGGACTCACCGTCGGCGGCGTGGGCGTGGGCGCCAAGGGAACCGTCCGGGGCATCACCCTGGGCGGCGTCGGCGTGGGCGCCGGCACCGACGTCATCGGGCTGACGCTGGCCGGCATGGGCGTGGGCGCCGGTGGTGAGCTCAGTGGAGTGACGTTGGCCGGCATGGGGATCGGCGCTCCCGAGATCAGCGGCGTCGCCATCGCCGGGTTCGGAATCGGGGGCATCGACCTGAGCGGACTGATGATCGCGCCGGCCTTCCTGAAGGTGGAGGACGGCGGCACCATCCGGGGCGTGTCCATCAGCGCGTACCACGACATCGACGGCCGTCAGTCGGGGCTGGCCATCGGACTGCTCAACATCGCCAACGAACTGCACGGACTTCAGGTCGGGCTCATCAACATCGCCCGCAACAAGCAGTCCTTCCGCGTGCTGCCCTTCTTCAACTACGCGCGCTGAGCCGTCGGGCTGGGCGGCAGCCCGTGGTCGCCGGAGATCACGCCGCGGGCTGCCGCCTGGCAGCGATCACCCTCCCGGATGGTACTCCCGCTCGGTGTGCCCTTCGAGCTGCGGGCGGTAGTAGTAGACCGGGCGCAGGTCGCCGGTGGCGTAGCGCTCCGCCTCGTCGTTGAAGTGGGGTGAGGCGGGGTCGCCGCTCTCGCCCCCGGCGGTGATGGCGATGGCCCGTACACTGTCCCCGAACTCCACCACCGCGACGAAGCTGTTGCCGCTGGTGCCGTACCACTTCTTGGTGCCGGGATACGCCCGGGCGCCGAACGAGGCCAGCGAGCCCCAGCGCGACGAGGTGAAGCCCACGGGAATGCTGGGCGCGTCGTCGTTGAAGGGCTGCACGATGTCGCCGGTGAGGCGCTGGAAGCGGTTGATGTCGCCCCAGGGGGTGCGCCAGTCGCCGAAATCCTCGGTGAGCTTGTCCGAGGCCGCCGCCAGCGCGTCCAGGCGCTGCTGCGAGGCTGCGTCGCTCGCCGCGTACGCATACATGTCCATGCCGGCCTGGCGGGCCTCACGCCCCACGCGCTGTAGCAGGTCGGTGCCCCAGAAAACGGCCAGCGAGGTGGGCAGCGACTCCACGCCCCAGCGCAGATCCCAGTCCCGGAGCAGGGCAATCTGTTCGACCAGGCGGCCCTTCATGGGATCCGATTGGGGGAGCGCGTCCCAGTCCGCGACCAGCGCCGGCACCAGGTCCTCGAAGGCCGTCAGGTAGCTGTCGAAGGCCGCATCACGCAGCGACTCGACAGTGAAGTCGTGCTTGCCCTCCAGCACGCGCATGGCGTGGATGCCCCGGGGATTCTCACCACCCGTCTCCACGTAGCTCGGAAAGTCGGCCTGCTTCGGGCTGTACTCTCCCGAGACCGAGAAGGGCCAGTTGTTGGTGTTCTGGATCCAGCCGTTGGGGGGATTCAGCACCCCGGGCGTCTCGTCGATGGAGAGCACGTCCCCCCACTCCGTCGCGGGGTTGCTCCCGTCCACCGGCCGCGACCAGTCGAAGCTCGTGTCGCGCCGGGGGATGAAGTTGGAGTGGAAGTAGGCGATGTTGCCGTCGGCGTCGGCGAACACGGTGTTGTTGGAGGAGTTGGTGTGGAGCTCCATGCTCTGGCGGAACTCCTGATAGTTCTGCGCCTTGGTCCGGATGTAGGACTGCTCCAGCGCCTTCAAGGGCTCCTGCATGAGGCGCACGGTGATCCACTTGCCGTCGGCGGCCCGCACCACCGGCCCGTGGTGCGTCCGGTAGACGGTGAACTCCTTTTCGGCCATCCCCGAGTCGGTGCGGTAGGGCACGGTGATGTGCTCTTCGGTGACCGGCCGCTCCTCGTCGCCGTATGCGTAGACGTAGCCGCCGTCCTTCTCGGTCACCGTCTCGGCGTACTCGTCGATGTTGTCGACCCCGCTGGAGGTGTGCATCCAGCCGGCGTGCTCGTTGAATCCCTGATAGATGAAGAACTGGCCCCAGGTCACGGCGCCGTAGGCGTCGAGTCCCTCGTTGCTGATGGCGTGCAGCTCGGAGCGGAAGAAGAAGGAGGTGTGGGGATTGATGAGCAGGAGTGCGTGCCCGTCGGTGGTGTTGGCCGGCGCGATGGCGAAGCCGTTGGAGCCCGAGGGCTCGCGGAAGCGCGCATCGTCCGCCGCCGACATCTCATCCCCCTGGCTCGCATCGGCATCCCCGTAGAACTCCTCCAGGCCCCGGAGCGACACCCGCTCGATGTCGCCGCCGATGCTTCCTTCGCTGAAGGTGAGCGCCATCCACGGCTCGAAGTGCGTGATGACCTTGGGCGTGACCTGGGGATTCTCGTGCAGGTAGTAGTTGAGCCCGTCGGCCCACGCGTCCATGAGAGCCTTGAGCCAGTCCGGGCTGCGGGCGTACATGGCCCGCATCGAGTCGGGATCGATGAAGAGCTTCATGCGGAGATCGCGGTAGATCTCGCCCTCGCCCTCGGCCTCGGCCAGCCGCCCCATGGCGTTCAGATAGTTCACCTCTACCCGGTTGAAATCGTCTTCGGCCTGGGCGTAGATGACGCCGAAGACCGCATCGGCGTCGGTGTCGCCGTAGACGTGGGCGATGCCCCAGTCGTCGCGGACGATGGTGACGTTCTGGGCGCGCTGCTCCCAGCGCTGGACATCGGCGTTGGAGCTGTTGTCAGGAGCGTCCTGGGGCGCGCACGCGGCGGCCGCGACGGCGAGGACGAGCAGGAGCTTCTTCATGGCCGGACCTTCCCCCCGGATGGGACCGAAGTGCGGATGGAACAGGGGCGCATACTAGGCCGGCGCCGGCCCTCGGACCAGTCGGGAGAATCCCGTCGGCCGTCGGGGAGACGGGTGGCTGCCGGGAAGGTGCGCGACCTCCGCTACTCCTCCTGGAGCCGGCGGAAGCGCCGGTACATGCCCACGCGCCAGCGCAGGATCATGCCGAAGGCGAGGATGAAGAAGACCGCGGCGGTCTGACGGGTCGACAGCAGGTGTCCCACGTAGTCGTGGAGCGCCAGGCGCAGCGCCAGCAGGCCCAGCAGGATCAAGAGAAAGCCGTTGGAGCGCCGCATCATCACCACCTCGCCCTCCCGCTCCAACGACGAGGTGCGGATCAGCGGGTAGGCCAGCACCAGCGCACCCAGCAGGAACGCGGTCAGCGCCCATGTCCAAGGCACCCGCATGGCGGGCATGACGAACATGGCGAAGCCCGTGCTCATCCCCAGTGGCGGGACGATGATCTTCCTGGCCGTCACCGGTTTGCGGGTCTCCTGCACGCGCCACGCGATCACGGCCGCCCCACCCACCACGGGGGCGAGAACCGGAAGCATGCGAACGACGCCGGAGATTGCGGTCATGACAGAAGAAAGATGGGGTGGATCGGGGAAGGCGTCTACACGCGCGGCGGGCAGGCCATCCGCGAGGGGTCGAAGCGAGGTGGACGGCCCTGTGAGCTGCGAGGTGGTCATCGCAGGCTGACCCGCAGGCGAGAGGCCGCACCGGCTCCTCCCCAGGTGCGGGGAGGGGCCGGACTGGCTTCCGAGTCCTCGGAGGTCCGGGCCTCGACGAAGGTGATGCGTCGCTGGAGGCGCGTCGCCGACCCGGGGTCGTGCGAGGGCAGGTAGACCATCGGGCGCGTGCGACCCAGCCGGCGGATACGCGCCAGGGTCAGCGCCGCGGCCCCCGCGCCTCCGCCCAACGAGGACACCCCATCTACGGTCCCCTCTCGCAGATGGGTCTCGGTATAGGAGGTATCGCCCGCCAGGAAGACGAGGTGATCGCCCCGGTCGACGACGACCGACAGGTGGCCGCGGGTGTGTCCCGGCGTGGGCACGAGACGGACGTCACCGGCCCGGGTCACGGGCACGCTGGCCGGGAACGGCCCCCACGGATCACCCGTGAAGCCGACGCGGCTGGGCTCGAGATCCCGAGGCCACCGGTGCGGCAGGTATCCGCGCAACCGTCCGGGTAGTCCCGTGGCGTCGCTCAGCTCCTGGGCCGACACCAATACCTCGGACGAGCCGACGTGGTGCAATCCCCCGGCGTGATCGGTGTGAAGATGGGTCATGACCGTCCAGCGTACGTCGGTCGGGCCGATCCCCAGTCGCCGCAGGGCGGGCCCCAGCTCCTGATCGGGCCGAACCTGCTCGCGCAAACCCACCCGGAAGTAGGGGTGCCAGCGCGGAAAGTACCCCGGGCGGGCGGCCAGGGCCGTCTCGCCGGTGTCCACGACGATGACGCCCTCGGCATGTTCGATGGCCCAGGCCAGGATGGGAAGCGGCTCGGTCCACGTCCGGTCCATGAGGGTGTTGGCGAAGCGTCCGAGGCCCTGCCCCACCCCCGAGCGCTGCCGCTCGCGCACCTGAACGGTTCCGGTCTGGATGGCATGGATCTTCATGAGTCCTCCTTCGAGTCCGCGGCGGTTGCCAGGCCGCGCAGCATGGTGTCGACGATTCCCTGGGCCAGCTGGTCGTCCAGGGGTCCCCCTGTGACCAGGATGCGGTAGAAGAGCGGGCCGCCGAGGACGTCGAGCGCCAACTCGAAGTCGGTCCCGGGCCGGAGCTCGCCTCGGGTCACGCCCCGCTCGAGGACCGTGGCGAGTGCCGCACGGCGCTCTCTCAGGAAACCGTCGCGGACGGCCTGCGCCACCGCGTCGCTCTCGGCCATGGCGGCGATCAAGCCCGGCAGCACGCGGCCCGGGCGCCCCCGGTAGACCTCCACGGCCTGGCGCATGAGGATCAACAGGTCCTCGGCGACCTTTCCGGTGTCCGGCACGCGGATGTCCGTGACGAAGTCCTCCACCGCCGCGGCCACCACCTCGGCAGGCGAGCGCCAGCGCCGATAGAGTGTGGTCTTGCCTACCTCCGCCCTGGCCGCGATGGCCTCCATGGTCAGGCGTCCGAAGCCTCCTTCGGCCAGCAGGTCGAGCACCGCGTCCAGGAGGGCGCGGTCGGCGCTGGTGCTTCTCGGTCGGCCCGGCCCACGGGTCCCGTCGGTCGAGTCTTCTCGGGCAATCATGTTCGGCTCCATTACGATACAGCTACGTTGCGTATTCAATCGTAGCAGCGTGGATTACGATACGCAAGTGTAGCGTAAAGGAGGACGGCCACACCTGATTCGCCGAGGATCGCGGCGCGACCGTTGTCGTTGCGTCTCCTCCGCTCGATCCAGCACGGCGTGAGGACAGCAGGGCGCCAGCCGCCTCCTCGGGTGCAGGTCGCATTGCCGCGCAAGTCTTCGCACGACCGTGCAGATTCTTGCACGGTCATCTGGTCGTCCTGATCGCCGCCAAGACGCCCAAGACGTTGGCACGCTTGAGGTAACGAGAGCACGCCATCTGTGGCGTGCCCCTTGCTCCTCTCCAGGCCGTGACCCCCTTGAAACGGCCACCGACTCGGAGAGCCACCCGAATGCTGAGCACCCTCGCACTCCTCGCCTCGCTGACCCTCCCCGCGGGGAGCGCGACCCCACCCGATACGCTGGCGCCGCCGGTTCTGTCGCCGGCGGCCGTGCTGCAGCCTCGGGCCGCCCCCCTGACCATGGCGGCTCGGCCGGTCTCGCTCGCCTCTCAGATCACTTCGCCCCTCGCCTCCCGGCCCGACGAAGAGCCGCAGCTCATCGAGTACAGCGACGCGTACTTCACGCGACTCACCATCCACAAGTGGGCCAGCTACCTCACGGTGCCGCTCTTCGTGAGCCAGTACATCGTGGGCCAGAAGCTCATGAACGGTGAGGGCACGGACCGGCTGCGCAGCATCCACGGCGCCCTCGCCGCGGGCGTGGGCGGGCTCTTCGTGGTGAACACCATTACCGGAGGGCTCAACGCCATCGAGGCGCGCAAGGATCCCGCGGAGAAGAACCGCCGCACTCTCCACTCGGCGCTCATGCTGTTGGCCGACGCGGGCTTCGTCGCCACCGGCATGCTCGCCAAGGAGAACGAGGGCCGCGGACTCGCGAACAACAGGACCCACCGGGACGTGGCGCTGGCCTCCATGGCCACGGCCCTCCTGGGCTACGTGATCATGCTCCCCCCCTTCAGGAAGGACTGATGCACGCCTTGCTGGACTGGATCGCGTCCGCCACGTCCTGGTGGTCCGATTTCTACGCCGACTCCGGTGCCATGGAGACGGTCGTGATGTTCCTCCACCTGGGCGGCATGGTCGCCGCAGGTGGTATCGCCTTCACCATGGACCGCGCCGTCATGCGCAGCGCCAACGGCTGGCCGCACCGGGACAACCTGGCCCGGGAGATCCACGCGTCCCACGCCGCCGTCATCGGCGGGCTGGTCCTGGTCTTCGCCAGCGGCATCGCCCTCACGCTGTCTGATCCCCGGATCTTCCTGACCTCCTGGATCTACTGGGCCAAGATGGTCTCGGTGCTCCTCCTGCTCGGCAACGGGTGGTACCTGAAGCACTGGGGCGAGGTGCTGCTGGACGACCCCGAGAGCGAGACCGCCTACCGGGGTCTGCGCCGTGCCGCGCTGCGGAGCGGGGGCCTGTGGGCGCTGGCCCTTCTGGGCGGCGTCGCCATCACCATGTACGCATAGATCGAAGTCCCATGAGCGAGATGAAGCTGACCACGTTGACGACACCCGACGAGCCCGAGTGCGAGGAATGCGAGACCTGCGTCGGCAGGCGCGAGTTCTTCCGCATCGGCTTCGGCACCGCGGCGCTGGCCGCCCTCGCCGCGCTGGTCCCCAAGGGGGCCGCGGCCGCCCCGGTGCGCTGGACCCGGGCCCGATTCACCGGCGGGGCGCTCCGCTACCCCGTGCCCTCGGACGATGGCGTGACCGTCGACCGGGACAACGAAGTCATCCTGGTCCGCTATCAGGGCCTTGTCGCGGCCTTCGCCCTGTCGTGCCCGCACCAACGCTCGTTGCTCCGCTGGCGCGAGGACGACGGCATCTTCCGCTGCACGAAGCACCACTCGGAGTACAGCCCCACCGGGGTGTACGAGAAGGGACGCGCCACCCGGAACATGGACCGCCTGGGGATCTCCCTGGACGGCAGTGAGGTGGTCGTCGACCCCACCACCGTCTACCACAGCGACGACGACCCGCAGGGATGGGCGTCGGCCGCCGTGAAGTTGAGCTGAGATCCATGGAACGACGAGACTTCCTGACTCAAAGCACGCTCCTGAGCGTCGTCGCCGTGCTGGCAGGCGCCTGCAACGGAATCGGCGGCATCACCGGACCGGACCGCAATCTCGACGTCGTGGTGAACCTCGACGACTACCCGGCCCTCGACCAGGCAGGCGGCGTAGCGCGCATCAACGGGACCTCCACCCCGGTGGCTCTGGTGAACATGGGCTCGGGGACGTTCGCCGCCTTCTCGCTGGTGTGCCCGCACCAGGGGAGCACCGTGCAGTGGACGGGCTCGGCTTTCGTGTGCCCGAACCACGGCGCGCGTTTCGCGTCCGACGGCCACTGGACCGGCGGCCAGCCCACCTCGAACCTGTACGAATACGCGGCCCAGTACGACATGGGCGCCAACACCGTGCACATCACCGGTGCGTGAGCTCCAGGCTAGATCCCGAGCTTCTCGATCTTGTAGAAAAGCGTGCGCACGCTGATACCGAGCAGGCGCGCGGCCTGAGCCTTGTTGTCGCCGGTGCGCTCCAGCGCGGCGCGAATGGCGTCGCGCTCGGCCCGGGCAACCACCTCGCCCAGGGGCTCCACACCGCCCGCCGACTCTGGCGGCGACGACGCCTCAACTGCCGGGAGGCTCACGTCCTGGACGTCCCCGTCCTCCGACATCAGCACGGACCGCTCCAGAACGTTCTTCAGCTCACGCACGTTCCCGGGCCAGGCATGGCTCTTCAGGCGCTCCAGCGCCGCGGGCGAGAGGCGGGCTCGCACGCCCAGGCGCTCGGCGAACTCCGCCAACATCGTACGAGCCAGCGCTTCGACGTCGGTGGGCCGCTCGCGGAGCGGGGGGATGTGGATGGGGAAGACGTTGATGCGGTAGTAGAGGTCCTCGCGGAAGCGTCCTTCGCGCACCGCCTGGGCGAGATCCTCATGCGTCGCAGCGACGACGCGCACGTCGACCTTCCGGGGCGTGTTCGATCCCAGACGCTCCACGACGCCCTCCTGGAGGACCCGCAGCAGCTTGGGCTGAAGGGTCGAGGGCATGTCACCGATCTCGTCGAGAAAGAGCGTACCACCGTCGGCCACCTCGAACTTGCCCGGGCGATCCTTGACGGCGCCCGTATAGGCGCCTCGCTGGGCCCCGAACAGCTCGGCCTCCAGGAGCTCGCCGGGTATCGCGGCACAGTTCACGGCCACGAACGGATGATCGCGCCGGGCGGACCGCTGGTGGAGCAGGCGAGCCACCACTTCCTTGCCGACCCCGGTCTCTCCCGTGACCAGCACCGTGGTGGGAGCGTCGGCGACCTGTCCCACCAGCGAGAGGACCTCCCGCATGGCAGGGCTCTCGGCCACGACGCCCGCCGCGTCCGACGTGTCCGTCGCGGCAGCCGCGCGGCCTCCCGGTCGGGCTTCCAACGCACCGGCCACCAGCGACTCGAGCTCGTCCACGCTGAAGGGCTTGAGCACGTAGTCGTAGGCGCCGGCCTTGATGGCCTCCACCGCGGTCTCGACGGTGCCGAACGCCGTGATGAGGATCACAGGCGTCCCCGGACGTCGGGTCCGGAGATCGGCGAGAAGCTCCATCCCGGAACGTCCCGGCAGCTGAAGGTCCGTGACCACCACATCCACCGACTGCTCGGACAGGAGCTCGGCGGCGTCCTCCGCGGTCGAAGCCGTGAGCACGTCGTAGCCCCGGTCCCCCAACGCCATCTCCACGATGCGTCGGATGTGCGGCTCGTCGTCGACGACGAGGACCCTTTCACTCATCGCTGCTCCGGACCTGCAATGGGGAGGGTCACACGCATGCACGTGCCCTCGCCCGGTGTGCTCTCCACCTCGATCCGCCCCCCATGAGCCTCGACCAACTGCCGCACGATGGGAAGGCCCAGCCCGTTCCCGGCCCGATGCGTCGTGATCAATGGCTTCCAGATCTCCTCCAGCATGTCGGCGGGAATGCCCTCCCCGTCATCCTCCACCTCCATCACCGCCAGACTCCCATGGGTATTCGTACGCACCACCACGTGCCCCCCAGCGGCGCAGGCCCGGGTCGCGTTGGTGACGAGATTGACGACCACCTGTCGCAGAAGGTCCGGATCGGCCTCCAACGGAGCCGACTCGCCCTCGAGTCGGAGATCCACGCCCTTCTCCACGGCCTCGGCGTCCAGCGCCTCGATGGCGCCCCGGGCGACGTCGCGCAGGTCCGTCTGCTGGAGCACCGGCGCGGACTGTCGACCGAAGACCAGGAGGTCGTCCACCAGGCGGGCGAGCCGTTCCACTTCGGCCTCGAGCATCTCGCTCACCTCACGCTCTCGCGATCCGGCACCCGGTGCGCGAGCCAGAATCTCCGTGCCGGCGCGCAGCACGGCCAGCGGCGTCCGGATCTCGTGGGCCAGGCTCTTGGTGAGCATGCCCACCGCCGCCAGCGACTCGGCCCGGGCCAGCTCGGTGCGGGCCTCCTCGAGACGGGTGACCATGCTGGAGATGGCCTCGGCGAGAACCCGTACCTCCGACGGAGCCCACGACGAGGCCGCGGGGATGGGTTCGGGATGTCGCGGGTCCAGATCCCGAGCAGCCCGGGTGAGACGGGCCAGCGAGAGCGTCGCGCTCCGGGTCACGAGCAGTGCGGCCGGCAGCGCCAGCACCAGGAAGAGCAACGCCAACGTAGCGAGTTGACGACCCGCCTGATGCAACGCGCGGGTCACCTCCGCCCGGGCGCGGCCCACCGACACCACCATCGGTCCCGCGACGGTGCGTCCTGTGTGACTCGCCCAGATGTAGGCGTCGTCGGGTCCGTCCAATCCCTCGCCCCGGGCGAGCAGGGTCCCGTCGTCGAGGGTGAGCCGCGTGGTGGCCAGCTCCAGGGGGATCGCGGACGTGAGGAAGGGACGGAGCGGAGTCCACACCACGATGCGCCCCAGGACGCTCTCGTCCACGGCGGAATGCACGTCGGCGGAGGAGATCACCGATCCCCCGTCGCCGGGCACGAGACGAATCCCGGGTACCGCCGCCACGATCGCATCCTGCACGTCGGCGGGAAGCGGCGGCCCCTCTCCGCCCAGACGCGCCGGATCGGACGCCGACAGGATCGTGCCGTTGCGCGCGGCCACCGCTCGGGTGCCGTTCCCCAGCGCGTCGGCCAGGTCGGCCAGCGACTGCGACACCCGCTTGTCGACGTCGTCCACGGCCAGGTCCTGGGAGGTTTCCAGGGTGGCCCACAGGTCCACGAGACGGCTCCGCTCGGCCAGCGCGCCTTCGAGACGATCCGCCGCCACGGTGGCCTCGACGGACAGGGTCGCGTCGGTCTCGGCTACCAGGCGCTCCTCGCCGGCGCCATATTCGCGCAGGACGACCGCCACCGTGGCCAGGACCATGAACGCAGCCAACAGGAGGGCGAGACGTCCGGCCAACGACCCGGGCAGCAGCCCGACCGCGCGTCCTGCACCCTGAGAGGATTCCGACCGTTGCACCGAAGCTTCTCGCTCTTCCCCGCCCTCGGGCGTTTGGTTCGACGGGCCCTGACCGTGGCGTTGGCCCTGGGTGCCCTGTCGGGTGCCGCGGCGCCCGCCCGGGCCCAGCTTCCGGCGCCGCCGGTGGTGGGGACCGACTTCTTCCAGTTCGGGGGCTACGCCGGGCTCACCGTCACCCGGCCCGAACATCCGGAAGGGGTCGAGAATGTCGATGTCAGCGAGCTCGTGGCCGCCCTCATGGCCTGGGGGCAGCTTTCCCCCAGGGCAAGCTATCTGGTCGAGCTGGACATGGCCAAGCGCACCACCGAGACCTGGACCGGACGTGAGTCCGATCGGCGGCTGGACCCCGTGCGCCTCTACCTGGAGTACTCGGCCAGCGATCTGCTGCGGGTGCGGGTCGGACGCTTCCTCACCCCTGTCGGTCAGTGGAACGAGCGGCACGCCGAGCCTCTCACGTGGACGCCCACGCGCCCACTGACCACCTATCGTCCCTTCGCGAAGAGCCTCACCGGACTGCTGCTCGCGGGCGAGGGCTCGGTGGCGGGGCACGACGCGGGCTATGCCCTGTTCTGGGCACCGTCCGCGTCCTGGGACCGGCGCTTCTACGACGAGGAGGAGAGTGGGTTCGCCCAGGCCCTTGGAGCTCGGGTGGCCGTCGAAGCCCATCGTGGGCTGACGCTGGGCCTGAGCGCGGCGCGCATCCGACGCTCGCAGCCCCGCGACCCGGACACCGAGCTCACCGGCGAGCGGGCCGCCGTCGTCGTCTTCCCCGCGCCGACCATCCCCCGACTCGCAACGCAGGAGACGGACGAGTGGGAGGAGGAAGAGGAGCCCCGGGCCCTGTTCGGCGCCGACCTCCGCTGGATCCGACCGAACGTGGAGCTCACCGCGGAAGGCGCCTGGATCCCATCGGTCGACGGAGAGCCCACCGAGCGCGGGATCTTCGGCCAGGGCGCCGTACGCGTACGAGGTCCGGTATGGGCCGTCGGACGGGCCGAGACCTACACCCCCGTAGACGGCACCACCGTGCACGTGGGATACGCCGGACTCACCGTTCGGGCAGGTCCCCATTTCGTGATGAAGTTCGGCCGCCAGTTCTCGAAGCGACCCTCGACCCGGATCCCGGACGGATGGTTCCTGTCCTTCTCGTCGCTCTTCTGAGCGGGGCGGGGGCGCGCCCCACCCCCCGGGCCCAGGAGGCGCCGGAGCCGGTGTGCGTGGTGGCGCACCTGCCCGAGGGTGTGGAGGCGGATCACGTGACGGAGGAGCTCGTCCGGCGGCTCTTCCTCGTCCGCCAGCGCTTCTGGCCCGACGGCAGTGCGGCGCATCCGGTGAACCTACCGGCGGCCTCGCCGGTCCGGGACCGGTTCTCGCGCGCGATCTTCGGCGAGACCGTGCAGGAGATGGTGCCCTACTGGAACGACCGCTACTTCCACGGGACCCGCCCTCCGCCCACGGTGGCCTCGGAGGCCGCCGTGCTCCTCTACCTGGATCGCACGTCCGGAGGGATCGGCTACGTGCAGGCGTCGGCCGCCGAGGCACTGCCGACGAGCGTCACGCGGCTCTTCTGTACGTCCCCCCGGGGGGCGAGCGCCTCCGGCGGGTCATTCCGGAACCGGAGTCTCGACGATGACCCGACCTCGCATCGTCGGGTGAAACGAACACAGGTACGCCCTGGAACCGGGACTCCCCGCAATCCACCGCCAATGTCGGCCCGGATCCAGACGGGGTGAGGTCCAGGCAGAATCGGCGGCCGTGACGGTGTGCGGGATCACGTCGTCATTGGTCCACTCCACGGTATCGCCCGGAAGCACCCGGATTTCCGCCGGCCTGAAGGCCATCCCCCGGATCTCCACGCTGCGCGTCACCGGCGTGCGCGGTGGCCCCGGCCCACCGCATGCGAGAACGTACGGGATCGCGAACAGGAAGCGAGCGCTGCGCATGCGAGCTCAGCCGTTGGGAAGCGCGGCGAGAACGCCCCGCGCCTGCTCCAGATGGGCCCGCAGCGCCGGCAGCACTCCCTCCAGGAGCTCTCGCAACTCGTCGTTGGAGGTGGCCGGTACGAGCGTGTCCGCCACGGTGGCGATCACCGCCTCGTGATAGCTGACCTCGTTCTCCATGTATGCCCGGTCGAATGCGGCACCTTCCAGCCGTGCCAACCTCTGACGGGTCGCTTGCGCTCCCTTGGCCAGGCCCCGGCTCGTGTCGTTGTCCACGGGCTCGACACCGAGGCGGCCGGCGAGGGCAGCGGCCTGATCGATGACGGCCTGATGGTCCCGAACCATCGTTTCCGCGAACTGCCGCACGGCCTGGTTTTCGGAGCGTTCCAGAGCCTGTTCGGCCGCCGTGATGTCCAACCGGTTCGCGGTCACGGCGATGTGCGCGATCTCGGCATCGCTCAGTCGGACCGGCATGGGCGCCGCATCGGTGATGGGGAATATCGAGAGAAGCACGACGGTGGCGAAGAGCGTGGTCATCCTCGGTCCTCCTGGGTTCGAGATGGGCGGTGTCGCCTGAGTCGAGAAGAAAAAGAATGAGGTTAACATAGTTTGTCAATGAGTTTCTTGTGTTACTGTGAAATCCTCGGCCCTTGTCGGCGCTACGTGAGACCTCCCTGGGACTGCGCCCGGACCTACGCGTCCTGCGCGTCCGCAAACGTGACCTCGAACGCGCACTGCGCTCGCCGTCCCCGCTCACAGACCTCGCGCACACGCCCTCCAGTGGTCTCACGAACCAGGGCCTCCACCAGGCCGCAGGCCCGCGCATCCTGGCGCGTCACGGCGGAGAGTGGACATGCGGAGCCACGAAGGGTCCACATTCCGTCCCGGTGGCGAACCTCCACGCTTCCGCCCAGCGCCCGCAGTGCGGCCGCCGCCTGGGTGACGCGTGCCTCGGGGCTTCCCGACCCTGGGGTGGCCGCCTCGACGCCCACGTCGTCCAGGAGCTCGCGGAGTCCCGACGACCCCAGCCTCGTCTCGACGGCGTCCATGAGACGCTCCAGAACGAAGGCGTACGCTTTGGGAAAGAGCTCGTCGGCCTCCTGGGTGACGGAGTAGGTGGCCGCCGGCTTTCCTCCGGTATCCCGGCGGACGCCGGTTTGGAGGACCAACCCGTCCCGCTCCAGCGCAGCCATGTGTCCACGGATGGCGTTGGGTGTCACTCCCACCTCCTCGGCCACCTCCTGAATCGTGCGATCGCCGCGTTGGAGGAGCTGCATCACCTGCAGACGAGTATCGCCCGCGAGTCGCTCGAGCCAGTCCGGTGCCACCATGAGTCCCACTCCACCAGAGAAAACGGTAAACGAAGGATAAACTGGGCTTTCCTTCCAGTTCCCTCTCCCGTTCCCGGTACGGGCTTCTACGGACCACCGCCGGGGCACATCCCGACACGGATCTCCAGCCGCGTCCCACAGCCTGCGCCCCCGGCGATGGCTTAGGCTTACGCTACCAGACGGCTGCGAATCGAACGAAGCGCCCCGAACCCCCGAGGTCGACATGCGTCACGGACGTCCCCCTGGTCATCCCCACGGCCACTCCTCCTCCAGGACGGGTCCCCTCGGGATGACGCTCGACTTCGACCAGGCGCCCTTCCTGGTCATCTGGGAGACCACCCAGGCCTGTGACCTGGCGTGCAAGCACTGTCGGGCCGAGGCCCAGCCGCTGCCGCCACCCGACGAGCTGACCACGGCCGAGGCAAAGAAGCTACTGGAGGACGTGCGGCGCTTCGGCCCCATCATCTTCGTCTTCTCCGGCGGTGACGCGCTGAAGCGGCCCGACATCGTGGAGCTGACCCGCTACGGCACCGAGCTGGGACTGCGCATGGCCATCACGCCGGCCACCACGCCGCTGTGCTCCGAGGAGAAGCTGCGCGAGCTCCACGAGGCCGGGATGGCCCGGCTGGCGGTGAGCCTGGACGGCTCCGACGTCGGCGGTCCACGACGAGTTCCGCAGGTGCAGGGTTCGTTCGACCACGGACTCCGGATCCTGCGCACCGCCCGGGAGATCGGCATGTCCACCCAGGTGAACACGGTCGTCGCCCGCCACAACGTGAACGACTTCCGCGTGATGGCCGAGCTGCTCTCGGAGCTCGGGATCGTCTTCTGGGAGGTCTTCTTCCTCGATCCCCATGGGGCGCGCGCGCCCGGAGGACGTGGCCGGCGCAGAGGCTTTCGAGCGCGTGTTCAACGAGCTCTACGACTGCCAAGAGGTGCCGTTCGACATCAAGGCCACGGCCGCGCCCCAATACTCGCGCGTGGTGCTCCAGCGGAAGGTCGCGGAGCGGCGAGAAGGGATGCGGGACGGAGGCGTCGGACGTGCTCACCGACGGTGTCGGCCCACTCCCTGAGCGACGGCATCGGCCGGGCCCGGGGCGTGAACGACGGCGACGGCTTCATGTTCGTGAGCCACGTCGGGCGACATCTTCCCGTCGGGCTTCCTCCCCATGTCGGCGGGCAACGTCCGCACCCACGACCTGGTGGACATCTACCGCAACGCTCCGCTCTTCCGGCAGCTCCGCGACCGGTCAGCTCTCAAGGGCAAGTGCGCGGTCTGCGAGTACCTGCGCGTGTGCGGGGGGAGCCGGGCGCGGGCCTACGCGGTCACCGGCGATCCCCTGGAGGCCGAGCCCTTCTGCGCCCACATCCCGAAGCGGTACCAGCGGATGGTGGAGGCCGGTGAGGCCGAGCCGGTGGATCCGTACTTCGCCAGCGAGGGCTCTTGATCGGGGGATAGCGCCTCGATCCATGGAGGGAGGGCGACGTGAGAACGGCGCCACCCGTGCCGTCGCAGGCGCTTCAGCAGGTAGCGCCGCAAGGCACCGCGTTGTTGCGCTCGGTGTCGCGGGCTGCGTATACGAGCGTCGCCGGCCCTTCCCTGACGGCGTCGAGAAGCGTCACGAGGCCGTCGGGATCGCCATCCAACTCGGCGTGGTATCGCCGGAGTAGTTCGTCCCAGCGCTCCGGGTCCCGGTCGTACCAGCGCTGCGGACGTCGTTCGGTGCGACGTAGCCGAGCTACGCCTCGCTCGCTCGCCTTCCCTGCTCACTCCCGCGGCCAGAGTCGGTCCACCAGGAAGCGCCGGCCAACGTCGTCGGGCGGCGCGTCGTGACCCGCCGGACCAGGTTCGCATGGAACCTCGCCCCGGGCTCAGGAACCCGCGGACCCCCGGGCCGAGCCCCCGCCAGGCGCTCCGCAGTCCGTCGCGCCTCCGCCAGCCGCCCGGGAATCCCGGGCCGCCCATCCAGTTCGCCGCGACGTGAAGCCGCTTGGGAGGCCCAGCCCTGCAGGGCGCCCCAGGACCCGTCCCAGGCGGGCATGACCTCGCGCTCGACGGCGAGGGGCCGCGCGTCGTACCCGGTGCAGGTCCGGAACTCATCGACCGCGAGGCGGGCCAGCTCGGTGTCGGGCAGTTCGACGACTTCCGGGCGGCGCCGCCCAGGTATGCCGTGTACACGTTCCGTCGGCCGAACATGGAGTGGTTGTACGTGACGCCCCGGAGCGCGAGGTGCTCCGTGAAGGCGACCTGAAAGCCGAGTCCCTCGAGGTCCGTCTCGGCGTCGAGATGCACCACCGCCAGCGGGTTGTAGTGGAGGGACCGAAGCGCGCCGGCGGCGTCCGGCGCGACGGAATCCAGCAGGGTCGCCACGGCCGGCGCCGGAGCGGTGAACACCACCTGCTCGGCGTCCAGAGGCCGCCATCGACCTCGAGGCACCCGCCCGTGCGCTCCGCTCGCGGGCCTCGCACGGGCGCACCGAGACGCACGCCTCACCCAGAGATCGCGCGAGGGCGTTCGGCAGGGTCTGCATGCCCTCCCGGAACGACAGGGCCGGCGGGGGCACGATGCGCCCGCCGCGCCGCAACAGAGGAAGCACGAGACTCCGGCGAATACCGAACTCGCGTCAGCACGTGTCCCAGTGACAGCCCGACCACCATGTCCGCGGGATCGGAGCCGTAGAGGCCTCCGTAGAGGGGCGCTACGAGCGTCTCGTAGATCTCCCGTCCGACCTTCCGCGTGAAGTAGCGGGCTACGCGTTCCCCGGGATCGGCACCGGAGGTGAGGGGCTCGAGGGCGAGGCGCAGCTTCGCCATGGGGCTCACGATGTCCGAGCGCAGGAAGTCGCCCGCCGAGAACGGAACGCGCCGTAAGCGCTTCTTCCGGTACACGAACAGGCCCAGCCCGGAGGGTGCGATGAGCGCCTCTCCCTCCAGCTCGAGATCCTCCACCAGATCGCGGAGTCCGGACGTCAGGCGTGTACGTTGCGGTCCCCACTCCAGCACGCGATCCTCGACGCGTGCGCTCCGGATGACACCGCCGGGCCGGTCGGAAGCCTCCAGGACCACGAAGTCCACCTGCCGGCGACTCAGCTCCCATCCCAGAACGAGCCCGGTGATCCCTCCCCCCACGACGGCGATCATGCTTCTGCGCGGTGCTCGCCCGGCTCGCGGGGGTGACGTACGGGCGGGGGCAGGTCTCGCGCCCCGTTGGTGCACCACGTGTCGTCCAGTGGGCAACAGCGGCACGCGGAAAGTACCCCGGGACGCGTCGGGTCCTCGGCCATCGCCTGGCTCACCAGGTCCGCCAGGAAGCGCGGAAAGCGTGGATCGTCGTGCGGCACGGGGACGCGGTGCATCTCCTTGCCGAGGCTCTCGACGAAGGCTCCGAGTTCGTGATCGAGCTCCGCCAGCGTTTCGGATTGCTCGTGCATGAACGAGATCGGCACCACCACGAGCCGCCGTTCCGGGCGACGGCGAACGGCGTCGTCGTTGTCAGGCTGTGTCCATCGGATGCGGCGGTTGGTGTGATTCTGGAAGCCGACCTCGTATCGGTCGGCGCGCAGTGCGTGGGCGATGTCACGGCAGTGCTCGTAGACGTAGCGATCGTACCTGTTCCCGTCGGACAGGTAGCGCACCGGTGTGCCGTGGACGGAGAAGTACAGGAGCGTGTCCGGATCGCTCAGGTCGAGGCCGCCGCTCGCCAGGAAGGACCTCAGGTGCTCGACGAGCATGCTCCGATAGGCGGGGTGGTGATGCCAGCCTGCGATCCCGACGAAGCGCGGCGTCCACCCGACCTCATCGAGGGCCGCGCGCACGTCACGGAGCGCGGCGGCGGTCGTGGAATGCCCGCACATGGGATAGACCGGAAGCGCCACCAGCGTGTCGACGCCGTCGGCTCTGGCCTCCGCCACCTTCTCCTGGATGGAGGGCTCGGTGAACTGGAAGGCGGAGTAGACGCGCGCGTCTCGACCCCGTGACCGCAGCTCCGTCTCCAGTGCGTGGGCCTGGGCATCGGCCTGGCCGTTGAGGGGTGAGCCTCCGATGGCGGCGTAGTCGCTTACCAGACCGGGTGCCCTGTCCGCCGCGAGCTGCCGGGCGCGCGAGACCGCCGCCGCGTCGGCGTGGCCTTCCAGGCTCGCGTTCTGGAGGAAGATCCTCTCCAGGTAGGGGCGCGCCTTCTCGAGGGTCGCCTCGTCGGGCTCACCGAAATTCAGGATCAGGACTCCGATGGACACGTCACGGGCTCCGGTGGGGTGGGTGCGCAGGGCCTCGTGGAGGTGGGGTCAACCCGCTTTGCGAAGCGACTGTTCGTGTACGCGGTCGACCAGGAAGGCCACCTGGTCGGGATCCGTCGTGCGGTGGATTCCGTGTCCCAGGTTGAACACGTGGGCGGCGGCGCCGGAGCCTTCCTTCAGCACGTCGTCCACGGCGGCGGCCAGCTCGCTGCGGGGAGCGAACAGCGCCGCCGGGTCGAGATTGCCCTGGACCACCACATCTTCGCCCAGATCCTGCACGGCCCTGGACAGGGGGAGCGTCCAGTCGATGCCCACCACGTCGGCGTCGAGCTCCCGCACATCGGAGAGCAGGGTCGCGCCGGCATTCGCGAAGTAGATGACCGGACGGTCCACCTGCGCACGGATGGCCGCGACGGTGTCCTTCAGAACCGGGAGAACGTGGCGGCGGTAGCTCTGCGGGCCGAGGAGTCCCGCCCAGGAGTCGAAGAGCATGAGGGCGTCGGCGCCCGCCCTCGCCTGGGCGACGAGATAGGCCGCCATGGACGTTCCGAGGAGGCGCAGCAGGCGGTTGGCGGTCTCCGGCTCGGCGTGCAGGAAGGCACGAGCCGTGGCGAAGTCCTTGGATCCGCTCCCTTCGACGAGATAACAGAAGAGCGTGAAGGGCGCCCCGGCGAAGCCGATGAGGGCGGCGTCGCGACGGAGCTCGGCCCGCACCAGGCGCAGCGCCTCCATGACGAAGCCCGCGCTCTCTTCGGGCACGAGCGCCCGGAGAGCTTCCACGTCGCTTGCGGAGCGGATGGGCCGGTCCAGGACCGGCCCCGGCGCGAAGTCCAGGCCCACTCCCATTCCCTCCAGGGGCGTCATGATGTCGCTGAAGAGGATGGCGGCGTCCAACGGGAAGCGCTCCACGGGTTGGAGCGTGATGCGTGCCGCGACGTCGGGGGTCTTGGTGGCGGTGAGGAAGTCGACGTGCTCGCGCAGCTTGCGGTACTCCGGCAGGTATCGCCCCGCCTGCCGCATGATCCAGACGGGTGGGCGCGGTCCACGGATCCCCCGACAGGCCTGCTCGAAGAGCGTCTTGGGCTCAGGCATCGGGGAAATCTTCTTCCGTCATGACGTCCTCGGCGGCGTCCAGGGTACGCTCGACGTCCTCGGGGGTGTGCGCGAACGACCAGAACCACGCCTCGAAGGGGCTGGGCGGCAGGTGGATGCCCCGGTTCAGAAGCCCATGGAAGAGGGCCGTGAACCGCTCCCGGCTCGCCGCCGAGGCCGAGGGCCAGTCGATCACCGGTGTCTCGGAGAAGAAGAGCGACCCCATGCCACCCACACGGTTCCACCGCAGCGGGATTCCGAGCCGACGGCCCAGGTCCGAGAAGCCCTCGTCGAAGGCCCTGCCGAGGGCTTCCAGGTGCTCGTACACGGCCCGACTCCTCGTCGATGTATCGGAGCGTCGCCAGGCCTGCCGCCACGGCCAGCGGGTTGCCCGAGAGCGTGCCCGCCTGGTAGACGGGACCGTCGGGGGCGATCTGGCGCATGAGGTCGGCCCTGCCCCCGTACGCACCCACCGGAAGGCCTCCGCCGATGACCTTGCCGAGGGTCGTGAGGTCCGGCGTGATTCCGTAGCGTCCCTGTGCTCCCTGGGGGCCGACGCGGAAGCCCGTCATGACTTCGTCGAAGACCAGGAGCGCACCGTGCTCGTGGCACAGGGCCCGGAGGCCTGCGAGGAAGCCGTCGACGGGAGGGATGCACCCCATGTTGCCCGCGACGGGCTCGACGAAGACGGCCGCGATCTCCCCCGGTGCGCGCTGAAGAGGGCCTCCACCCCGGCGAGATCGTTGTAGTCCGCCACCAGTGTGTCCGAGGCCGCTCCGGCCGTCACGCCGGGGCTGGACGGCGTACCCAGGGTGGCCGCGCCCGAGCCGGCCTCCACCAGGAAGCTGTCCGCGTGCCCGTGGTACCCGCCCCGGAACTTCACGACCCGGTCGCGACCTGTGGCCGCCCGCGCCAGGCGGAGCGCGCTCATGGTGGCTTCGGTGCCCGAGCTCACGAGGCGAACCACCTCGAGGCCGGGCACCCGGGCGACGAGCGTCTCCGCGAGGAGCACCTCGCCTTCCGTGGGGGCTCCGTACGACGTGCCGGCCTCCACGGCGTCGAGGAGCGCCCGCGACACCGCGGGGTGGGCGTGGCCGAGGAGCATCACGCCCCAGGAGCCCACGTAGTCGAGGTAGCGGTTGCCGTCCACGTCGTACAGGAACGCGCCGCCGGCGGAACGGATGAAGCGGGGTCCCCCCCACGCCTTTGAAGGCGCGCACGGGGCTGTTGACTCCACCGGGGATGACCTTGGCTCCTGAGCTCTTCGAGGCGGTGGTGGTGGGGGGGGGGGGGGGGGGGGGGGGGGGGGGGGGGGGGGGGGGGGGGGGGGGGGGGGGGGGGGGGGGGGGGGGGGGGGGGGGGGGGGGGGGGGGGGGGGGGGGGGGGGGGGGGGGGGGGGGGGGGGGGGGGGGGGGGGGGGGGGGGGGGGGGGGGGGGGGGGGGGGGGGGGGGGGGGGGGGGGGGGGGGGGGGGGGGGGGGGGGGGGGGGGGGGGGGGGGGGGGGGGGGGGGGGGGGGGGGGGGGGGGGGGGGGGGGGGGGGGGGGGGGGGGGGGGGGGGGGGGGGGGGGGGGGGGGGGGGGGGGGGGGGGGGGGGGGGGGGGGGGGGGGGGGGGGGGGGGGGGGGGGGGGGGGGGGGGGGGGGGGGGGGGGGGGGGGGGGGGGGGGGGGGGGGGGGGGGGGGGGGGGGGGGGGGGGGGGGGGGGGGGGGGGGGGGGGGGGGGGGGGGGGGGGGGGGGGGGGGGGGGGGGGGGGGGGGGGGGGGGGGGGGGGGGGGGGGGGGGGGGGGGGGGGGGGGGGGGGGGGGGGGGGGGGGGGGGGGGGGGGGGGGGGGGGGGGGGGGGGGGGGGGGGGGGGGGGGGGGGGGGCCAGAGGCGAACCTCGGCCCCCTGGGCCCGGAGCCCCACCACGAGAGGGTCGTTGGGATCGCCGTTACGCGTAACGACCACGACCCGACCAGCCAGTCGGCTCACGGGCCCAAGCAGCGCTGCGGTGACGGCCCCGTCCAGTCTCCGGCCTCCAGCAGCGTGGTCACCCCAAACTCCCGGAGGATGACTTCGGCGCAGCGCTCGCCGACGGCATCGGCCTCCGTGACGGAGCCGGACGTTTCCCGGTCAGCCGTCACCCGGCGTGATCACGGAGGTGCGGAGCGTGAGCCCTCGGCCGTACCGATGCGATACAGCCCACCGGGGCCTGACAGCCCGCGCCCAGTCTGCGCAGACACGCTCGCTCCGCGTCTCCGAAGCGCGTCCACGGTGGTCCAGCGCTGGCCGCCCCGGCGCGCACGTACTGGCGCTGATCTTCGCAGATGGGGCAGGACGTCGGGAGCGGAACTCGGTGATTCGCGCCCCCATCCCCAGTCGCAGCAGTCCGGCCGCCGCGAGCACGGCGGCATCGACGCGGCCCTCGTCCACCGCCTTCAGCCTCGTCGGCACGTTCCCTCGCAGGTCTTCCAGCACGAGGTCGGGACGGGCGAGCCCCAGGAAGCTCTTGCGGCGTACGCTGGCTGTGCCGATCCGGCTGCCGCCGGGGAGATCGGCGAAGCCCACGCCGGCGCTGCCGACCAGGACGTCGCGAGGGTCTTCTCGCGCAAGGACCGCCCCCAACCCGAGGCCAGGCGGAAACACCGTTGCCAGATCCTTGCAGGAGTGGACGGCGATGTCCACCCGATCGGTCAGGAGGGCATCTTCGATCTCCTTCGTGAAGAAGGACTGGCCCACGTTTGGTCCCAGGGGCAGGTCCACGATGCGATCGCCTGAGGTCGTGATCTCCACGATCTCGACTCCGAGCCCCGGATTCGCGTCCAGGAGACGCGTCCGGACCTGACGTGCCTGCACCAGCGCCAGACGGGAGCCCCGCGTGCCGAGACGGATCCGGCTCACGACGCCCGCTCCGTGCCGAGAATCACGGGCTCTCCGTCCGAGGCGACGCCGAAGAGAGCCTCGGCGGCCCGGAGCACACCCCGACCTTCCACCGTCCGGACGTCGGCTTCTCTGAGCGCACGCGTGGGCTCGTGCAGGAGCGTCCGCGCCAACGACCGCGCGAAGCGCTGCAGGGTCTCGCGCTGCTCGGGCTCCAGGCCCCGGGCGTGACGGCGAGCCGCCTCTCGTGCCTGCTCGAGCACGCGCTCACTCACGGCTCGTACTACCGGAGCTGCGGCGCGGGCTCGGGCCCAACGCACGAAGCGATCGACCTCCTCGGCGACGACGGCTCTGGCCACTGGAACCTGTGCCGCCCTGGTCTGCCGAACGGCCGCAACGCGCTCGTGAACCGCCTGCAGGTCGAGCACCTCGACGCCCACGAACTGTGCGAGCCGAGGATCGATCACGCGCGGATGGGAAAGATCCACGACGTACCGACGTGCGGGTGCGGCGGCCTGCCAAGCGGACGCCGTGTCGCAGTCTACCAGGTAGTCCGGCGATGCGGCGGCGCCCACCAGCAGGTCCGTGTCCCGCAGGAGCCGCGGGAGCTCGGCGAGCGCGTGCGATGTGCCCGTGCCGAGCTCACGTACGAGCTGCCGGGCTCGCTCGGGGGTACGGTTGACGATGCGCAGCCGGGAGACGCCCGCCTTCACCAGGAGCCGTGCGACCAGCCCGGCCGTGTCTCCGGCACCCACGACCACGGCCCTGCGATCCTCCAGGGTCCCGCCGCGCCTTCGAACGAGGTCCAGGGCGGCGCTGGCGATGGAAGCGGCGCCCCGACCGATCTCCGTCTCCGTTCGTACACGCTTGCCCGTGGACACGGCCATCTCGATGAGTCGATGCAGGACGGGCCCCAGGGTGTCGGCCGCATCGGGCTCGGGAAGCATATCCCTCACCTGACCCAGGATCTGGGCCTCGCCCTGCACGACCGAATCCAGGCCCGCCGCCACCGCGAACAGATGATCCGCCACCGCTTCGGCACCCGTGCGAAAGTACGAGTGACGCGCGAGCTCCCGGACGGGCAACCCCGTCTCCCGGGACGTGAACCGCCCCAGGACCGCCCGCACGCTCTCGGGCTCGTCGGCCACGCCGTACACCTCGAAACGACCGCACGTCACCAGGGCCGCGCCCTCGGCGAGGTGGCCTTTCCGCGTCATACGACCCAGGACGGTGAGGAGCCGGTCCGGATCCACATGCATGCGCTCCCGCAGGGGCGTGGACGCCGTGCTGTGGCTGGTGCCGAGGAGGAAGAGCTCCATGTGCGATCGCGTGACTCAGCCCAGGGTCTCGAGCCACGCGTCCAGGTCCAGCCGGACTCCGGTGTGGAGGGGCGTGTCGCGCCTTGTGTAGCGGCGGGCCTCGGTGTCCCGGAGCTCGTAGACGAGGCGGGAGAAGAGCGACAGGTCGTCGGTCTCGTAGACCACCACGAACTCCTGGTCCTGCAGCCCGAACGAGTAGAGCAGGAGCTGCGTGATCTCCCGGTACTGCTTCCCGATCCGGATGTGCTCGTTCATCATGCCCTGCCGCGTCTCGCGCCCGAGCAGGTACCAGTCGGCGGTCTTGGTGAAGGGATACATCACCAGGTAGGGCGCGCGCTCCGGCGCGAACGGGTCGATCTCCTGGGCGGATTCGCGCTCCGGCTGTACTCGGACGGGCGGGTCATGCCCCCACAGCGACGTGCACCGGCTCGCAGGATGTCCGGTGCGGCGTTCTCGGCGGCCGGCCCGGGCGGTGAAGAAGCGTCCGGCGGCGCCGGCGTCCGGACGATCCGCACCGAGCACCACACCAGGACGTCCGCGCTCCGATCTCGAGCCCCTGGATGCAGGTAGAGCTGCGCTACCTCGGCCGCGTCGCGCATACCCTCGAACCAGCGTCGGGCCCGCTCGCGGCGCTCCTCGGGCGTCGAGCTGCCCAGAAGCGCGGCGTGAAGCGGTACGTGGCGAAGTGTCCGAGGATGACCGGCTGGTCGTCCGCGTTCTCGTCATGCTGCGTCCTTCTCGCGGTCTTCGCCGAGCCAGCGCGCGGCGTCCAGCGCGTGATAGGTGATGACCAGGTCGGCTCCGGCGCGCCGGAACGCGGTGAGCGTCTCCAGCACCACGGCGCGCTCGTCGATCCAGCCCGCTGCGGCGGCGGCCTTCACCATGCTGTACTCGCCGCTCACGTTGTACGCGGCCAGGGGATGGTCCGGGAAGGCCTCGCGCGTCCGCCGGACGATGTCCAGGTAGGCCAGCCCGGGCTTCACCATCAGCATGTCGGCGCCTTCCTCCATGTCGACGGCGTGCTCCAGCATGGCCTCCCGCCGTTGCGCCGGATCCATCTGGTGGCTGCGCCGGTCCCCGAAGCGCGGCGCGCCGTCGGCGGCGTCGCGGAAGGGGCCGTAGAAGGACGACGCGTACTTGGCCGAGTAGGACAGGATGGGCGATGTGCGCGAAGCCCTCCTCGTCGAGCGCCGCGCGGATGGCCCCGACCTGCCCGTCCATCATCGCCGAGGGGGCGACGATGTCGGCGCCGGCGCCGCGCGTGCGACACGGCGGTCTCGGCCAGCCGCTCGAGCGTCGGCGTCGTTGAGGACGCGCCCCCGTCGTCGAGCGAGCCCGCAGTGCCCGTGCTCCGTGTACTCGCAGAGGCAGACGTCGGTGATGATGACGCCGTCGAAGCCCTCGCTCCCGGAGCTCGCGGACCGCCCGCTGGACGATGCCGTCCTCCGCCGACGCCTGGGAGCCCGCGGCGTCCTTCTCGGCGGGGATGCCGAAGAGGAGCATGGCCCCGATCGCCCGCTTCTCCGGCCTCGGTCGCGATCTCCGGCGAGCCGATCCACCGGCCAGCGCAGTACGCCGGGCATGGATGGGATCTCGGTGGGCTCGGCTTCCACCTCGGTGACGAACAGCGGCAGGACGAGTGACGCCGGGCGAAGGTCGACCTCCCGCACCAACCTCCGGATGAGGGGGGATTGGCGAAGTCGCCTCAAGCGGGTCACCACGATGCGGCCTCCCAGGTTCACGGATGCGTCGACCTTTCAAGCTTGTGACTCCGCGAGAACGCCACAATTGGGGATTCTACTGGCGAGGCATCCGTAGTTTCACCGAGTCCGGGAGAGAGCTTCGACCCTCAATGCAGCGTGACCGCGCGACCCGCTTCGCACGCCGCCTCGAGGGTGCTAGCTTCCAGCCGGAGCCGGCGACGCCCCACGACCGGATCGACTCCCTTGGACGAAACCTTCCACCGCGGCATTCGCTCGGCCCAGGCCGGCCTGCTGGTCAACACGCTGCTGGCCATCACGAAGTTTCTGGCCGGCCTGCTGGGCAACAGCTACGCCCTCATCGCCGACGCGGTGGAGTCCACGGCGGACATCTTCTCGTCGCTGATCGTCTGGGGCGGGCTGCAGGTCGCGCGCCGGGATGCCGACGAGCTGTACCCCTTCGGCTATGGGAAAGCAGAGTCCCTCGCGGCGTCGGCGGTGTCGCTCATGTTGTTGGGCGCGGCGGTGGCCATCTCCGTCGAATCCATCGGGGAGATCCGCACGCCCCATCACGCGCCGGCCCCCTGGACCCTGGCGGTCCTGGTCGCGGTGATGCTCGTGAAATGGCTTCTGTCGAAGAGGGTTCACGCGGTGGGCGTCGGCATCGGCAGCACGGCGGTGCAGGCCGACGCGGGCCATCACCTGAGTGACGCCCTCACCTCGGCCGCGGCCTTCGTCGGGATCTCCATCGCCCTCATCGGCGGACCGGGCTGGGAGCAGGCCGACGACTGGGGAGCGCTGGCCGCCTCCCTGGTCATCGCCTACAACGGCGTCAAGCTGCTGCGGCCTGCCGTCCACGACCTCATGGACCGGATTCCCGCCGAAGCCGTGGTGCGGCGGCTGGAGGATGCCGCCCGGGGCGTGCCCGACGTGCTGGACATCGAGAAGACGGCGGTGAGGAAGTCGGGGCTGGTCTACCGGGTGACGCTGCATGTGCAGACCCATCCCGAGATGTCGCTGGAGGACGCGCACATCCTGAGTGGCAAGGTGAAGACCGCCATCATGGCCGCCGAGCCCCAGGTGTCGTCGGTCCTGATCCACATGGAGCCCTACGATCCCCCCGACGCCGACCCCTCACGCGATGAGCCGCCCTCAGCCCCCTGACCCGGCCTCACGCGAGAGCGCCTTCCATCGCTCGGGCATGGTCACCAGGCTCGCCGGGTCCACGCTGGTGCGCCCGTAGCGCACGACCCAGTGGAGGTGGGGACCGGTCACCCGTCCGGTGGCACCCACCAGCCCGATGGGTGTCCCTGCCTGCACCGTATCGCCCACGGCCACGAGCTGCTTGCTCAGGTGGAAGTAACCGCTGAGGAGCCCGCCGCCGTGGTTGAGGTAGACGATGTTGCCCGCAAGCAGGAACGAATCCACCAGCGCCACCACGCCGCGAGTCGCCGCACGCACCGTGTCGCCGGGATCGCCGTCCAGGTCGAGGCCCATGTGGCGGCTCGAGATCTGGCCGTTGAACTCGCGCCCGCCGCCGAACTCGCTGGTGACCCGGGCGTTGCGGGGCAACCTGACGTCATCGGTCCACAGCCGGGGCGTCCGGTGCGCCTGCCGTGATACCTCCGCAGCCTTGGCCTGGTCACGGGCCAGCCGAGCGGCTGCCGCCGAGTCCAGCGGCGAGCCGAACTCCGGGGCCACCGTGAGCTTCTCGTGGGTGAAGGTCCCCGTGGCCACGGGAACATCGGCCTCGGCCCGCTGCTCCCCGACCCCCGCCGAGGTCACCGTCACCGTTACCGCCAGGCTGCCCGTGGCGTCGACAGGCACGGGCGCCAGGCTCTCCCAGGCCCCGTCGGCGGTGCGGACGAAATGGAGCTCCTCACCGGCCACCCGGCCCGCCACCGTCGCCGCCTCCGATCCGTCAGCGAGCTCCACGCGCACCACGAAGAGCTGGCCCTGACGCGGGTGCTCGGGGCTCCACCGCAGGGCGGGCGGCGCCGGGGGTGCCGCAGCGCGCCGAGACGCCGCAGGACGAGGCGGCGGCGCCCACGACCAGCACCAGAGTGGCGGACAAGGCCAGGGATCGCATGATCATGCTCGACAGTACGCGTACGGTCCCGGTGAGCCAAGCGGAGACGGGCGACACGCGGAGCGTACGGGAGCCGTCGGTGTACGCCCGCGAGCCTACCGCTCGGAGCGGGAGGGCACCTCGCAGACCCCGAACCCATCCACGGGAGGATCGATGCGCGTCGCATTTCTCGGACTCGGGAGCATGGGCCTCCCCATGGCCCGCAATCTCGCCCGCTCGGACCACGACCTGGTGGTCTGGAACCGCACGCGGGCCAAGGCCGAGGACGTGGCGGGGGCGCAGGTGGCCGATTCTCCCGAGGCGGCCGCCGAGGGCGCCGACCTCGTGCTGACCATGCTGTCCGGCGACGACGCGGTGGAGGCGGTGATGTTCGGCGACGAAGGAGCGGCCGCGAGCATGCGAGAGGGAGCCGTGCACGCATCCATGAGCACCATCAGCGTCGAGTACTCCCGCCACCTGGCTCAAGCCCACGGTGAGCGCGAGCAACGGTACGTCGCGGCGCCGGTCTTCGGCCGGCCCGACATGGCCGCGAGCGCCGCACTCCGCATCGTGGCCGCCGGACGGCCCGCTGCCATCGACGCCTGCCGCCCGGCCTTCGACGTGCTCGGCCAGGCCGTCATCGAGGTGGGCTCCGAGCCGGAGAAGGCCAACGTGGTGAAGCTCACCGGCAACTTCATGCTCGCCTCCGCCATCGAGGCCATGGCCGAGGCCTACACCCTGGTGCGCTCCTACGGCGTCGACGTGGAGCTCTTCCACCAGACCATGGCGCAGGGCCTGTTCGCGTCTCCCATCTACCAGGGGTACGGAGGGATGATCGCCAGGCAGGAGTACGAACCGGCGGGCTTCGCGCTGCGCCACGGACTCAAGGACGTGCGCTTCGCCCTGCGCGCCGCAGACGACAACCAGGTGCCCATGCCCTTCGCCAGCGCCGTGCACGACCGACTGCTCTCCGGCGCCGCCCGCGGATGGAGCGACTCGGACTGGGCCGCCCTGGGAAGGGTGGCCGCCGCCGACTCGGGCCAGGAGGGCTGAGACACGCCGCGGCGCCGTCTACTCCCTCAGCGCGGTGGCCGGATCGATGCGGGTCGCCCGCGCGGCGGGAAGCCAGCACGCCGCCATGGCCACCGACGCCAGGAGCCCGGCGGTCGCCGCGTAGATCCACGGATCCAGGGGATCCACGCCGAAGAGGAGTCCCCGGGTCACGCCGCTGAGCGCGGCGGCGGCCAGGAGACCGAGGGTGACGGCGAGGAGCACGAGGCGGAGTCCCTGCCCCAGCACGTGGCGGCGCACGTCACCGGGCGCCTGCCCCAGCGCCATGCGCACCCCGATCTCCCGCACCCGGCGGCTCACCACGAAGGACAGCACGCCGTAGATCCCCACCGACGCCAGCACGAGGGCGGCCACGCCGAAGAAGGTCATGAGCGTCAGGGCGAGCCGCGTCGGAGCCAGCGATTCCCGGGCCAGGTCGCGCAGGGTGACCAGGTCCTCGATGGGCGTCCCGGGGGCGAGCCGCTTCACGACGGCGCGCACGGAGGGGGCCAACGCGGCAGGATCGCCCGAGGACCGCACCACGACGCTGAAGCGCGCGGACCCCGAGAGCGGGAAGTAGATCTGGGTGAGCACGGCCCTGGACAGGTCGTGGAGGCGCAGGTGCTCCACCACGCCCACGACCTGCGCGTAGCGGATGTTCTCGGGGAAGTCGTCGGAATTCACCTGCAGGCGCCGGCCCACGGGGTCGAGGTCGCCGAATGCCGTCCGCGCCAGCCGGTCGTCGATGATGATGCGACCTCCCGCTCTTGCGTCGGCCGTGGTGAAGTCTCGTCCCGCCATCAGGCGCGCGCCCATGGCGTCGAAGAAGCCCGGCGAGATGAAGCGCTGGTCGGCCGTGACGCTCTCCCAGTTGGACGCGGTCTCCTCGTCGTAGGCGTACGGCTGGAGGGAACCCGAGCCCGTGAGGGGGAGTTGATCCACCTCCGCAACTCCCAAGACCGAAGGCAGCGCCTCGAGCGCGTCGCCGAGCTCCCGCCGGAAGGCATCCCGGGCTTCCCCGTCGGGGAAGGCGGCGATGGGCAGCGAGAGCCTGAAGGTCAATCGGCCGTCCAGGGCGTAGCCCGGATCCACGCGCGTCAGCTCCCGGAAGCTCTGGACCATGAGCGCGGTGCCCACCAGGAGCACCAGACTGGCGGCGATCTCGGCGACCACCAACCCATTCCTGAGACGACGGCTGGCACGGTCCTCCCCGCCCCGCGAGAACCCGTGCAGCGTCCCTCCCGGGTCACGACGGGCAGCGCGCAGTCCCGGCACCAGCCCGAACACCAGGGCGCTCGTCGCCGCAGCCGCCACCGCGAAGCCCAGGACCCGCAGATCGATGCCTACGTTCTCCAGCCTCGGCACGCTGCCCGCGCCCAGGCGTGCCAGCAGCTCCAGTCCCCCGGCGGACAGCGCCACGCCGAACACGGCTCCCAGGCCCGCGAGCAAGGCGCTCTCCACCAGCACCAGACGCACGAGCCCCCACCGCCCGGCGCCGAGCGCCGCCCGTAGATCCAGCTCGGCCGACCGTACCTGACCCCGGACCGTGACGAGATTGGCCACGTTCGCGCACGCGATCAGGAGCACGAATCCCACGGCACCGAAGAGGAGCATGAGCGTCTGGCGCGCCCCCTTCACCACGTCGTCGAGGAGGGGCACCACCCGGGCCTCGAGCTTCGACGCGGCGTGCACGGGGTTCTCGGCCCGGAGCTGCGCGGCCATGGCGTCGAGCTCGTCCTGAGCCTGTTCGAAGGTCGCGCCCTGGCGGATCCTCCCGAACCCGGTGAAGGCCGTGAAGTTACGGGCCTGGAGCCGGGCCGGGTCGATCCGCAGCGGCGTCCAGATCTCCGCGTCGCGCAGCAGAAACGCCTCGGCCGGGAGCTGGAGGTGGAAGCCCTCCGGCAGCACGCCCACCACCTCCATGCTGGTCCCCGCGACCGGAATCAGCCGCCCGATGATGGACGGATCGGCGCCGAAGCGCCGCTCCCAGATGCGGTGGCTCAGGATCACCACCCAGGCGGCACCGGGCTGGTCCTCCTGGGCCGTGAAGGTGCGACCCAGCACCGGCGCGACGCCGAAGAAGTCGAAGAAGCCGGCCTCCACGGCACCCACGTCGACGACCTCGGGATCGTCGGCCCCGCCCAGAATCCACTCCCGGCCCGACGCCAGGGTGAAATCCTCGAAGACCTGACTGCGGGCGCGGTAGTCGTAGAGGTCCAGCGGGTGGAGCGCCGGCAGGTTCTGGGCGCCGTCTCCGAACTCGTGCCAGAGGAGCCCGATGCGGTCGGCGGCACGGTACGGCAGCGGCCTGAGCAATACGCCGTTCACCACCGAGAAGATCGTGGTGTTGGCCCCGATTCCCAGCGCCAACGTGAGCACGGCCACCAACGTGAAGCCCGGACGCCGAGCCAGCGCCCGCACGCCGAAAACCAGATCCTGCCAGAGCCCACCCGTCATCGTCCACCCTCCCCTCGTCCACGTTCGGCGCAGCCCCGCGGCGCGCAGCGCCAGCCCCCGACGCAGCACGTCCAGGGTCGCTCCCGTGAGAATTCGCGCGCGGGTCACCGGGCCCGCCCCCTGGAGCTCGTCTGCCAGCAGCGCCGCCATCTCGTCGGCGTGGCGCCGCCGGAACTCCCGGGGCAGGACCCGGGCCGCCAGTCGCCACACGGCGGGCGCCCGCCCTGTCCGGCCCATCAGGCCTCGCCCAGCCGCCGGCGGGCGGTGCCCGCGATCGCCGCCAGTCGTCGCGCCTCGTCGGCCAGTGCCTTCCGACCCGCAGGCGTGATCCGGTAGTAGCGTCGACGCTCGCTCACGCCCGCCGGCCGCTCGCCACCTTCGAGCTCCTCGATCCATCCTTCGTCCGCCAGCGCGTCCAGCGTGCCGTACAGCGTCGCCGGCCACAGGTGCAGGGCACCGTTCGTCTGCTTCTGCACGTCTCGCACGATCCCCGACCCGTGCAGGTCGCGTCCGGCCAGGGCGGTGAGGATGTGGAAACGGTGGGGCGAGAGGATGTCGGAGTCGGTCATGGCGCCTCATATGCTATGATTGCATATAATACGACACAATAGCACGGAGGATTTCGCCGGGGCAAGCCGGGCACCGGAGCGGGGCCGCTCCGACCCGGCACGAACCCGTGTCCCTTGACTATTGACCATTTGTCACTAAT
The DNA here is from genome assembly GCA_963809895.1 of uncultured Gemmatimonadales bacterium. Classification (GTDB taxonomy): domain Bacteria; phylum Gemmatimonadota; class Gemmatimonadetes; order Longimicrobiales; family Gaopeijiaceae; genus Gaopeijia. The sequence continues at coordinate 2,955,581 of CAWELD010000003.1, forward strand.
CATGACTCATGGTCAATAACGAGACGGTCTCCGAGCGACTTCCCCTGAATCCCGACGTCTTCCAGATCCTGCTGGCGCTGGAGGACCGGGAACGCCATGGCTACGCGATCCTGAAGGAGATCGAGCGCGCGACCGAGGGTGGGCTCACCCTCTCTCCCTCGCCGTTCTACCGGAAGCTCAAGCGCATGGAGGAAGACGGGCTCCTGGCGGAGGCCGACGAACGGCCCGACCCGGAGTTGGACGACGAGCGGCGCCGGTACTATCGCCTTACGAGGCTGGGCCGGGAGATCCTGGAGGCGGAGGCGCTCCGCATCGTTCAGTTGGCCGGAGAGGAACGCCTCGTCCGCCTCGCTCGAGCCCGTGCCTCGGGCGCCGGGTGATCCTGCGTCTGGCGGGTCTCTGGCTCCGGGGGCTGGTGGCGCTCTACCCGCCGGGCTTTCGCACCGCCGTCGGGGGCGAGCTCTCACGCCTGCTGCGTGACCAGGCCAGGGATGCGCACCGACGGGGCCCGGGTGCGCTGGGGTGGTACGTGACACGGGAAACCATCGTGTGTCTCCGGGATGCGGTCCTGGAGTGGCACGCTGCGCTCATGGAGACCGCGAACGGTGAATCGGGAGGTGGGGTGATGCGGTGGGAAAGCTGGCTACACGATCTGCGGTTGTCGGTCCGGGGACTGCTGAGGCGCCCGGGATACTCGGTCCCGGTGCTCCTGACGCTGGCGCTGGGGATCGGCGCGAGCACGGCCATGTTCGACGTTCTCCACGGCGTCGTGCTGGCTCCCCTGCCCTATCCCCACCCGGACCGCCTCGTGGAGGTCTTTCCGGCGGACCCGGATCGCGGGGTACTCTACGTGCCGTTCTCGCTCCCGGACGTGCAGGACTGGGAGGAGCGCTCGCGGACACTGGCGGCCATGGGGGGCTACACCACGCTGCCGTCAGACCTGATCCTCACCGGTGGCGCCGACGCCGTCGAGGTGCCCACGGCCTTCGTGACGCCGGGGTTCTTCACGGCGCTCGGCACCGAGCCGCAGTTGGGCCGGACCTTCCGCCCGGCCGACGACGACGGGGACAACCGCGTGGTGGTGGTGAGCCACGGATTCTGGCAGCGCCGCTTCGGCAGCGACCCCTCGGCGGTCGGCCGCACGTTGGAGCTGTCGGGCGGGAGCTACCGGGTCGTGGGGGTGATGCCGCCCGAAGTGGCGTTCCCCGATCCGGACGTCGACGTGTGGGTGCTCCTGTCCACCATCCCGGCGTCATCGATCCCACTCCAGATCCGGGGTGTGCGCCTGCTTCAGGCCATCGCACGCCTGGCTCCGGGCGTGACGCTGGACGATGCCAGGGGCGAGCTGTCGAGCATCGCCGCCGACCTCGCCGCGACCTATCCCGACTCCAACGAGCGCGTGCCAGGGGCCACGGTGCGCCCCCTCCGTGAGGGCCTGGTGGGCGATGTCGCGGGGGCTCTGAGGCTCCTCATGGCGGCCGGGGCCGTCATCCTCCTCATCATGTGCGCGAACCTGGCCAACCTCGCCCTGGTGAGGGAGACCCGCAGGGCGCCCGACATGGCCGTGCGCAGCGCCCTCGGCGCCAGCCGGCGGCAGCGCGTGATGGGGGTCCTGACGGAGAACCTCGTGCTCGCGGTGGTCGGGGGAGCGTTGGGTCTGGCCCTGGCGGTCTGGGGCACCGACCTGCTCATGGCCCGGAGCGCCCAAACGCTCCCCCGGGCCGGCGAGGTGGGGCTCGACTGGACGGTCGGGGGCTTCGCGCTGCTGGTTTCGCTGGCGGCGGGATTCGCCTTCGCCCTGATTCCGGGCCTCCGGGCCGGGGGCACCGACCTCTCCCTGGCGCTCCGCGAGGGTGGGCAGCGCGCCACGGGTCGGGGGGGTGGCGCACTGGTGGCATCGCAGGTCGCCCTGGCGGTGGTCCTCCTCGTGGGCGCAGGGCTCCTCGCCCGCAGCCTGGCGGCGCTGGGCCGGGTGGATCCCGGCTTCGATCCGGAGGGGCTCGTGGTGGCCGCCATCAACTTCCCCTCGTCCCGATACCCGGACCGACCGGCCTACCTGGCGCGTTACGACGCGACGCTCGAGGGCCTCCAGGCCCTTCCCGGTGTGGCGAGCGCGGCCTCCATCCGGCGCTTCCCCTTCCGTGGAGAGGGCGAAGCGATGCGCTGGAGGGTGCCGGACGATCCGCAGAGCCCTGAAGACGGGCTCGAGGGCTCACTGCTGCAGGTGAGCTCGGGAATCTTCGCCACCCTGGACGTTCCCTTCCTCGAGGGCGGCACGTTCTCGGCGATCGACGATCGGGACGGGCGCTCCGTGGTGGTCGTGAACCGGACCCTCGCCCGCGCCGCCTTCGGGTCGGGGCCGGCGGTCGGACGCTACGTGGACATCGGCCTCGAGGAGCCGCTGGAAGTGGTGGGCGTCGTGGACGATCTCCGCCAGCAGAGCCTGGTGGACGAAGTTCCGCCGACCTTCTATGTGCCCGAGCACTTGAACCCACGCCGCGGCGCCGCCTTCGTCCTGCGCACGTCGGACGGAGTCGAGGGCGTGCTCCGAGGCGTGCGCGACCTGGTCCGGACTCAGGACCCCGACCAGCCCATCACCGAGCTCACCACCGCGTCGGCGGTCCTGAGCCGCGAGCTCGCCCGTCCGCGCTTCTTCGCGCTCCTGCTCACGCTCTTCGCCGTCCTGGCACTGGCACTGTGCGCCGTGGGCGTGTACGGCGTCGTCTCCTTCGGCGTGTCGCGCCGGCGGCGCGAGATGGGGATTCGCATGGCGGTGGGAGCCAGCGGCCGCGATGTGGTGGTGGAGGTCGTGCGCGGAGGACTGAGGCCCCTGCTCGTGGGGATCGTCGCCGGTGGTGCCGTGGCCCTGTTCGCGGTCCGGAGCATGGAGGCGCTGTTGTACGGGGTGGGGCTCTACGACCCTCTCGCCTACGCGACCGGCGTGCTGATCATCGGTGCCGTGGGCCTGGCGGCATGCTCCATCCCGGCGCTGCGAGCCGCGCGTACGCGCCCCGTGGAGGTTCTGACGGAAGCGTAGGCGCTCGTATGCGGTCGGTGACGTTGCGGCTCACGGCGGGACGGGCCAGGATGCGGGGCGTGGCCCACGCACTCCGGGAGAGCCCATGAATCGCGCCCTCATCGTCGCACTCCTCGGTCTGGCCAGCGCTGTGGGCTGCACGTCGCCACGCACTCCCGCTCCCGCAGACGCCCAGACGGTACGGCCCGGGGGGACGCCCGCCGGCGCACCTCCGGCCTACCGGAACCTCTCGCTGCCGGTGGAGGCACGCGCACGGGATCTGGTGGGACGCATGACCCTCGAGGAGAAGGTCTCCCAGACCCGCTATGACGCGCCGGCGATCGCCCGTCTGGAAATCCCCGCCTACAACTGGTGGAGCGAGGCGCTCCACGGCGTGGCCCGGGCCGGCAAGGCCACGGTCTTTCCGCAGGCCATCGGACTGGCGGCGACCTTCGACGACTCCCTGGTCCTCGCCGTCGCGCGTGCCACCGCCGACGAAGCTCGCGCGAAACACGCCGCGTTCGTGAGCCGGGGGCTTCGGGACATCAACCAGGGGCTCACCTTCTTCACCCCCAACATCAACATCTTCCGGGATCCCCGCTGGGGGCGCGGCCAGGAGACCTTCGGCGAGGACCCCTTCCTCACCGCGCGCATGGGCGTGGCCTTCGTGCGCGGCCTGCAGGGGGACGACCCGCGCTGGCTCGAGACCCTGGCCACGGCGAAGCACTACGCCGTGCACAACGGGCCCGAGCCCGAGCGGCACGAGATGAACATGGAGCCCAGTGAGCAGGACCTGTGGGCCACCTACCTGCCGGCGTTCCAGGCCACGGTGCAGGAAGCCGGGGTGGCGTCGGTCATGTGCGCCTACAGCGCCTTCCGGGGTCTGCCGGACTGCGCGAACGATGCCCTGCTGGGAGACATCCTGCGAGATCGCTGGGGCTTCCGGGGCTACGTGGTGAGCGATTGCTGGGCGCTGAACGACTTCTACAAGACCCACGGCTTCACGCGAACGCAGGTGGAGGCCGCGGCGCTGGCGCTCAGGGCGGGCACGGATCTGAACTGTGGGGATTCCTATCCGAAGCTCGTCGACGCGGTCCGGAGCGGGCTCGTGGACGAGGGCGCGGTGGATCGGGCCGTGGTGCGCCTCATGGAGGCCCGGCTCCGTCTGGGCCTCTTCCAGGAGCCCGGCGCCCTGCCCTGGGACACGATCCCCTACGATGTCGTGGCCGGGCCTCGCCATGGCGCCCTGGCGCTGGAGGCGGCGCGCAAGTCCCTGGTGCTCCTCAAGAACGACGGAGTGCTCCCCTTCGAGGGCGATCCCGGTACCGTCGCCGTGCTGGGACCCGACGCCCGGGCCTACGACGTGCTGGTCAGCGAGTACAACGGGACGCCGCGGTCGCCGAGTTATCCCGTGGACGCCATCCGCGCCCGTGCAGAAGCCGCAGGCGGGCGGGTGCTCTTCGCGGAAGGGAGCGAGCTCGCCCGGGGAGTGCCGCGGCTCACCACGATCCCGTCCAGCGCGCTCACACCCGCCAGTGGCCCCGGCGGCGGACTCCGGGGCGAGTACTTCGCAGGTGCCGCCTTCGACAGCGGTCCCCATCTCACCCGCCTGGACTCCGTGGTGGACTTCACCTGGCTCGACGACACGCCCGTCAGCGGTCTCCTGGCCGATACGTTCTCGGTTCGCTGGGCCGGATTCCTCACCCCACCCGAGTCGGGAGACTATCGGATCGGCCTGACGGCGATGACCGGCGCCCGGATGTGGTTCCAGGACACGCTCAGGCTCGAGTTCCAGGACCGCTTCGTGCCCCCCACGCGGTCTTTCGACGCGCACCTCGAAGCGGGCATGTCGTATCGCCTCCGCATCGAGTACCGGAACTCGGGTCCCAATCCCGAGGCCCATCTGGAATGGACCCGGCTCGACCGGGACAGGCGCGCGGAGGCGCTGGCGGCCGTGCGTGCCGCGGACCGGGTCGTCCTGGTGCTGGGCCTGTCCCCGAACCTGGAGGGTGAGGAGAACGACGTGGGCGTGCCGGGCTTTCAGGGCGGAGACCGGACCACGCTGTCGTTGCCGGCCCCTCAGGAGGAGCTGCTCCGCGACGTAGTGACGTTGGGCAAGCCCACCGTGCTGGTGTTGGCCTCGGGAAGCGCGCTGGCCGTGCCGTGGGCGGCGGAGAACGTCGATGCGATCCTGCAGGCGTGGTACCCGGGTGAGGCCGGAGGCCGGGCCATCGCCGACGTTCTCTTCGGCGATGCGGTACCGGCAGGCCGGCTACCGGTGACCCTGTACCGATCCGTGGAGGATCTCCCAGACTTCGCCGACTACTCCATGGATGGTCGCACGTATCGGTACTTCCGGGGCGAGCCGCTCTACCCGTTCGGCTACGGGCTCAGCTACACGACGTTCGGCTATTCGGGGCTGCGGGTTCCCGACACTCTTTCCGGCAACCCGTCCGACACGCTGTGGGTGGACGTCACGAATTCCGGCAACCGCGCCGCCGACGAGGTCGTACAGCTCTACGTGGAGCATCCCGACGCGCCCTTCCGCGTACCGGTTCGGGAGCTCAGGGGCTTCCGCCGCGTCCATCTCGCGCCGGGAGACACCCGAACCGTCGGCTTCGCGCTGGACCGGTCGGTGCTCGGCGTGGTCGATCCCCAGGGCCGCAGCGTCGTGCTCCAGGGTGACGTGATCCTGTCCGTCGGCGGACAACAGCCCGGGCAGGAGGGGCGGCTGCGCGCTTCGACCACTCAGGTGTTGAGCGCCAGAGCCCGGGTGACGCGCTGACGCAGGCGCAGCCTCCGCCACCGGCTCCAGACCCCGCCACTGGTCGAAGAGATCGTCGCGAAAGGCCAGGCGCTCCGGCCCTGCGAGTCATGGACCTCCGAGCGTATTTCAGATAGCGTTCGGGACCTTACCGGTCGGCCCCGCGGCTTCGGCCTCCGGACGCGGCGGCGGCCGAGCCCGCTACACCGGTTTCGACCGTCAAGGAGAGGATCATGCTTCCGTCCCGTTCGAGGGCGAGCATCGTACTATACCTGCTGGCGCTGGCTACCCTGCTCTCCGCGGCGCCCGCCGCGGCCCAGACGAAGCTCCTGCGCTTCCCCGACATCCACGGCGACCGCGTCGTGTTCACCTACGCCGGCGACCTGTGGACCGCGTCGGCCGACGGGGGCACGGCCACCCGCCTCACCGCGCATCCGGGACTGGAGCTGTTCGCCAGGTTCTCGCCCGACGGTCGCTGGATCGCCTTCACGGGCCAGTACGACGGCGACGAGCAGGTCTACGTGATTCCCGCCAGCGGCGGCGAGCCCCGGCAACTCACCTTCTACCCGGCGCAGGGTCCGCTTCCTCCCCGCTGGGGCTACGACAACCAGGTGTACGGGTGGACCCCCGACGGCACCGCGGTCCTCTTCCGCACGCTGCGCGACGGCTGGGACCTGGGCGACAACCGTCTGTACACGGTGCCCGCCGACGGTGGACTGCCCACGTCGCTACCCATGCCCCAATCGGGAGCCGGCGACCTGTCCCCCGACGGCCGGCGCATCGTCTACTCGCCGCTCTTCCGGGATTTTCGCGCCTGGAAGCGCTATCAGGGTGGATGGGCGGAGGACCTGTGGGTGTTCGACCTGGCCACCCACGATGCGCGCAACATCACCAACAACGTTCGCACCGACCGCGACCCCATGTGGATCGGGGACCGCATCTACTTCGCCTCCGATCGCGACGACAAGCTCAACCTCTACTCGGTGGCCACCGACGGCAGCGACCTGCAGCAACTCACGCACGAGACCACCTGGGACGTGCGTTGGCCCAGCGCCGACGAGAACGGCCGGATCGTCTACGAGCTGGGGGGTGCGCTGCACGTGCTGGACACGGGCTCCGGCGCGGACCGGACCCTGGAGATCACGGTCCCCGATGACCAGCTGGCAGCCCGGCCCCATCACGAGGCGCTCGCAGGCTACATCGAGGATGCAGGGCTGAGCCCGGACGGGAAACGGGCAGTCTTCGTGGCTCGTGGCGATATCTTCACGGCCCCTCAGGAGTACGGGCCGACACGCAACCTGACCCACAGCTCGTCGGCACACGACAAAGGCGCCCGCTGGTCTCCCGATGGCAGCAAGATCGCCTTCATCTCGGACATGAGCGGCGAGGAGGAGCTCTACCTCATCGACCAGGACGGGAGTGGGGAGCCGGAACGCCTGACCACCGACGGATCCATGATGCGCTACACCCCCACCTGGTCGCCCGACGGCTCCCGTCTGGCGTTCTCGGACAAGGACGGTCGGCTCTGGTCACTGGAGGTGGCCAACCACCGGCTGACGCAGGTGGCCCGGGACTCGGCGGGGAGCGTGAGCGACCAGACGTGGTCACCGGATAGCCGCTGGCTGACCTTCAGCCTCTCTCATCCCAGCGGATTCCGCTCGGTGTACGTGTGGAACGTCGAGGACGGCTCGCTGCATGCAGTGACCGACCCGCTCTCCAATTCGTACGAGCCCGTGTTCGGGACCGAGGGCCACTACCTCTTCTTCCTGAGCGACCGGGAGTACGCACCGCAGGTCAGCACCCTGGAGTGGGACTACGCCACGGACCGCACCACCGGCATCTTCGCCCTCGCCCTGAACACCGATGCGCCGGCGCTCTTCCCGCCCCGGAGCGACGAGGCGAACCAAGACGATCAGGCCAGCGGTGGCGCCACAGCCACCGAAGGCGACCAGGCGGAAGCCCAGGATTCGGGCCAGGCCCACGTCAACATCGACTTCGACGGCATCGGCGCGCGCATCATCCGCGTACCGGTCACCCCGGACAACTACAGCGGCCTCAACGCCGTGAAGGGCAACCTGCTGTACATGAAGACCGGCCCGTTTTTCTACGGCCGCTCGTCGGGCCAGCAGCCCGACCTGATGATCTTCAACCTGAAGGACCGCAAGGCCACGACCCTCGCGGCAGGCGCGGCGGGCTACACCGTGTCACCGGACGGGAGCAAGCTCCTGGTCATCCAGGGAGGAGCGTTCCGGCTCCTCGATCCCAGGCCCGGTGCCAGCTCCACGCAGAGCGTGTCCACCGACGGCCTGCAGGCGGAGATCGATCCGCGGCAGGAGTGGGCGGAGATCTTCGACGAGGTGTGGCGCCGGTTCCGGGACTTCTTCTACGTGCCGAACATGAACGGCTACGACTGGCAGGCCATTCGCGACCGGTACGAACCGTTGCTTCAGTACGTCGGCCACCGCTCGGACCTGGACTACATCCTCAACGAGATGATCGCCGAGCTGAGCAACTCCCACACCTACATCGCCGGCGGTGACTACGAGATCCCGGACCGACCCGACGTCGCGCTACCCGGCGCCCGTTTCGAACTCGATTCCGCCACTGGACGCTATCGCATCGCCAAGATCTTCGAGGGCGACAACGCCGAGCCCACGTACCGCTCGCCCCTCACCCAGGTGGGGGTGGACGCCCATGTCGGCGACTATGTCCTGGCCATCGACGGACGGGAGCTCACCGCCTCGGACAACCCGTACGACCTGCTGCAGTACAAGGGCGGCCATGCCGTAACCCTGTCGCTCAACGACCGCCCCACCACGGAGGGCGCCCGCCAGGTGACGTACGATCCTGTCTCGAGCGAGACCAAGCTGGTCTACAAGGCATGGGTGGACGCCAACCGGCGCAGGGTCGATGAGATGACCGACGGTCGGATCGGATATCTCCACGTCCCCGACATGGGGGCCGACGGTTTGAGCGAGTTCATCAAGTGGTATTACCCGCAGGTGCGGAAGGAAGGGCTCATCATCGACGACCGGGGCAACGGAGGCGGCAACGTCTCCTCCATGCTCATCGAGCGCCTGAGCCGCACGCTCCTGGCCGCCGGCTACTCACGCAACAGCGACTACCCCAGCACGTACCCCCGGGGCCCGGTCTTCTACGGCTCGTTGGTGACCCTGCTCAACGAGACCTCGGCCTCCGACGGCGACATCTTCCCGGCCATGTTCAAACAGGCCGGCCTCGGCCCCCTCATCGGCAAGCGCTCCTGGGGCGGCGTCACCGGGATCACGAGCCACGGTCCCCTCATCGACGGTGGCACGGTGAACGTGCCCGAATTCGGCTTCGTCAGCGTCGACGGACAGTGGGTCATCGAAGGCCACGGCGTGGAGCCGGACATCGAGGTCGACAACGACCCCGCCTCGGTGCTCGAGGGGCGGGATCCCCAGCTCGAGCGCGCGGTCCAGGAGATCCTGCGCATGATCCAGGAAAACCCCAAGGAGCTGCCCTCACGCCCGGCGCCGCCGGTGCGGGCGCCCGGAGGCGGCGGCGGCCGATAGCGGAATCCCCGAGACCGACGCACTCGGGGAGCCCATGACCGAGGTCCGGGGCGAGAGCGGCCGCACGGGATCCCTCCGGAACCAGTAGCGCCATCGGCTTCGCGAGGCGCGGCATCCCCTCGCTGCGTGAGACGCCTCTGAGACGCGTGTGAGACGGCCTCGCACCAGTTGCATTGGGGACGAGCGACCCATCCGGTTCCTTCTCGGAGCGAGGCGAGGCATGCCCAATCACAAAGGCCTGGTGGAGATCCAGGACAGTGCGAACAACCCGACCATCGTTCTCGACGGGGAGACCGGCGATGTGGTCGCTGGCGGCTCCGGCCAGGACGGGCTCCTGGTGGCTAGCGACGGCGCGGGCAACGAGCGAGTTCGAGTGGACGGGTCGACGGGAACGGTGGAGGTGCTCTCGCCGAGCGGCGATCCGGTGGTCCTCGTGGACGGCACCGAAGGAGACGTGGTCATCTACCGCATGGTCGGGGGCGCCAACCGCGAGGCTCTCCGCTTCGATGCCAGCTCCGCCGCCCTCACCCTGGGGGCACAGGACTGCGAAGGCGACCTGCTGATACGGGATCAGGCCGGACGAACGGTCCTCCGTTTCGATGCCTCTTCGTCGGCCCTGTACGTGGGCGCGGAGGGGAACGAAGGCGACATCGTGGTCCGGAACGGCAACGGAGACTATGCCTTCCAGGTGGACGGCAACACCGGCAACCTGTGGGTTCGCCGCCGGATCGGCCGAACGCTCCGCAACGTGCTCCACTTCGATGCCGTCCACGCCGCGCTCTACATCGGGTGTCAGGGCAACGAAGGCGACCTCATCATCCAGGACGGAGGAGGCCGGGACGTCTTCCGTTTCGATTCCAACCGGGCGGCCCTCTACCTGGGCCAGACCGGCAACGAGGGCGATCTCATCGTGCGCGACGGTGGAGGCAGACAGGTCTTCCACTTCGACTCCAGCCATGCCGCTCTCTATCTCGGGGCCGACGGGAACGAGGGGGACCTGATCATCCGGGACGGTGATGGACGGGACGTCTTCCGATTCGACGCCAACTACGCGCTTCTCGACGTCGGCGCGGCCGGGAACGAGGGCGACATCCGGGTCCGGGACAACGACGGAGACGTGCGTATCCACCTGGACGGCAACTCCGGAGACATCAAGCTCCTGGGCGCCGACTGTGCCGAGGACTTCGAGGTCGACACGCCCGACGCGGCCGAAGACGGAACGGTCCTGGTCATCAACGACGACGGGCGCCTGGAGCCCAGCGCCCACGCCTACGATCGGCGGGTGGCAGGCGTGATCTCGGGAGCCGGGGGCTACCGCCCCGGACTGATCCTCGACCGGAAACCCGGCCAGGGCGCGAACGGACGGTCCGACACCGCACCTCCGGGACGACGTCCCATCGCCCTCACCGGCAAGGTCTTCTGCTGGGTGGACGCCGCTTACGGACCCATCGGTGTGGGCGACCTTCTCACGACTTCGGACACCCCCGGCCACGCCATGCGCGCCGCCGATCCCCTGAGGGCCTTCGGTGCCGTCATCGGGAAGGCGCTCGGCCGCCTGGAGCGTGGGCGTGGCCTGGTGCCGGTCCTGGTCGCTCTCCAATAGGAGCCGGAGACATGGCATCGATTCGTAGCCTGGCCGCCTGCATGGGGCTCTCCGGAGACCTCTCCGTTCTCGGAGACCTCTTCGGGTTCTTCCGGCGACAGGTGCCCCCCGATCCCACCGGGGCTGCCACCCAGGTCTCGCTCAAGACCCAACTCCAACGCCTGGGCGGACGCCATCACCACCTCAACGTCATCGCCGTCGGCGTCGATCAGTTCACGGACAGCGACGACATCCAGGTGGACTACGCCATCTACCGTCTGAGGACGATCTGGAGCCAGGTGTCGTTGGGTGTGGGTCGAATCCAGCATTGGGGTGTGGATACCGCCGATGCGGGGGGGCTGGACACACCCACGTCCAAGGGCGATCTGGAAGACATCACCGACAGCTGGACCGTCGCCAACGACGGCATCGACATGTTCATCCCCCACAACATGAACATCCCCAGCGACGGAGGAATCATCCTGGGCCGGTCGGCCATCGACGGCCCCTGCGAGGACAAGGACGACAAGGGGATGAACGGGTCCACCGCCGGGCTGTGGGGTAGTGAGCAGACGGCGCGCACCTTCGCCCACGAGCTGGGCCACTACCTGGGCCTCGAACACAAGAATGGGAGCCCGAGCAATCTGATGTGCCAGAGTGGCAAGGCCAGCAGTACGCGCAATTCGGTGAACCTCACCAGTGGCCAGGGAAGTGACATGCGCGACCACTGCCTGGTCCGAGGGGGATGCTGATGATGACACGGAAGCCGACCCACGGTGGCGGTGACTTTCTGCACGCGGAAGCCTACGAGCTCGAGGAGCTCCGTTCCGCCGTGTTCCAGGGCTCGGATCGCCTGCCCCGTCCGCTGGCCCTGGGGCTGCTCGCCCGCAAGGCCTATCCCGAAAAGACCGACGACTTCGCGCGACTGCTCATGAACGACGATGAGCCTCCGGGCCTCCGTAAGGTGGCCGCCCACGAGTTGGCCCGCATGGACGCGCCCGAGGCCACGACCCTGCTTCGGGAAGCGCTCTCGGTCCGCGACCCGCTGGTGAAGCAGGACGTGATCGCGGCGCTGGCCCGGGTGGGCGGCGACGAGGAGTTGAAGGCGGTGCGTGGCTTCCGCGACCGCAAGACGGGAGACGTCGCTCGATCCGCGCAGTGGACGTCGCAACTGTTGACCTACCTGACCGGCGCCCGGGGGAACGGTGTGCCGATGCCGCCGCGACGCACCTGGCGGCCGGCCGATGAACGGCGAGCCCAGCCCGTCGAGGTCGCGAAGGCGCGCGGCAAGCGCCTCGAGGCCGCTCTGGACGGGGCGCGTCAGGCGATCCCGGCGGCCGGGCTGAGCCCGGAGGGGGGCCTGGCCCTGACGTGCGGGGACCGAGAGATGGTGCTCCTGCTGCGAGAGGGAATCTCGCAGGGTGGTGCCCAGGCCTTGCGGGACTCCCGAACCGTGGCGGCGGTGATCACCGAGCGCCACACCCTCGAAGACGAGAGCTGGGAGATCCGCTTCCTCGTCCTCACCGAACCCTCGGACGACGAGACCGCGCTACGGGTCCTGGTGTGCACGCCCCGCGGCGTCGTGCGCTTCGTGGGAACGCTCGCCCTGAAGGGCGACACCCCAGGAGCCTTCGAGCTCGTGGGCGTCGACGGGCCCGGCGCCATCCCCCTCCTGGCGGACGGGGTGTTGGACGAGGGCGTCGTCCGCTTCGACCGGCTCCTGGCGGAGCAGCGCACCCGGCCCGGAAGTGGACGCGGGGTGCGGAAGCGCTGAACCATTCCGACGCCCGGGTGACTCGCGGCGCATCCTTCCCTTACATTGGCGCTCGCGGAGCCGCACGGCAGCATCCCTCTCACCCGGGCGTCCCGTGGCATCCAACTCCGTCCATCTGGATCGGGGCCGACGCGCCTTCGAACAGCGATCGTGGGAGCTCGCCCACGACGCCCTGCGGGCAGCGCACGACGCCGGTCCGCTGGCGCCCGCCGACCTCTGGCGCCTCGCGCTCACCGCGTACCTGCTCGGTCTCGCCGAGGAGTTCGTCGACACCGCGCAGGAGGCCTACAAGGCATGCCTGCTGGAGGAGGACGGCCCCGCGGCCGCCCGCTGCGCCTTCTGGCTCGGATTCCACCTCGCCAATCGCGGCGACATCGCCCAGGCCAGCGGCTGGTTCGGCCGAGCGGGACGTCTGCTGGACGAGTTCGGGGGCGAACATCCGGAGCGCGGCTACCTTCTCATTCCCGCCGGATATCGGCGCTTCGTGGAGGGCGCCTACGAGGACTCGGCGACCATCGCGGCGCAGGCGCTGCGACATCGGACGACGTTTCGGCGAAGCGGATCTGGTCGCGCTGGCTCTGCACCTCCAGGGTCGTGCACGCCTGCGGCAGGCCCGGATCGACGAGGGCCTGGCGCTGCTGGACGAGGCCATGGTGGACGTGTCCACCGGTGAGCTCTCGCCACAGACCACCGGCCTCGTCTACTGCAGCGTGATCGGCGCATGCCGGGAAGTCCAGGCGCTGGGACGCGCTCACGAGTGGACCGCGGCCCTCAGCGAATGGTGCGAAGCTCAGCCGGACATGGTCGCGTACACGGGCGAGTGCCGGGTCTACCGGGCCGAGATCCTCCGCCTGCGCGGCGAGTGGCGCGATGCCATGAACGAGGCCAGGCGCGCCTCGGACCGGTTCGCCAAGGGCTCGGAGCCCGCATCCGCGGGATCTGCCCTCTACCAGCAGGGGGAGATCCATCGCCTGCGCGGCGCGTTCGCCGCCGCGGAGGAAGCCTACAAGGCGGCCAGCCTCGAAGGTCGGGAGCCTCAGCCGGGGCTGGCGCTCCTGCGGCTGGCCCAGGGCGACGACGAGTCGGCCCTGGCCGCCATCCGGCGTGCGTTGGCAGGAACGCGCGAGCCGCGGCGGCGTGTGGCGCTCCTGCCGGCCGCCATCGAGATCCTGCTCGACGCCGGCGAGATCGCGGAGGCCCGAACCGTTCAGGACGAGCTCCGTCGGGATCGCCGACGCGTGCGCGCCGGGACTGGTGGGTGCCACGGTGCTGCAGATGGAGGGTGCCATCGCGCTGCGGGCCGGCGACGCCGACGGTGCCTTGGCACCTCTGCGCCGCGCCTGGAAGGCGTGGCGCTCCATCAACGCGCCCTACGAGGCAGCGCGCACCCGGGTGCTGCTGGGTCGGGCTTGCCTGGAGATGGGCGATCAGGACACGGCCGCAATGGAGATGGAGGCGGCCCGAGCGACCTTCGAGCGACTGGGCGCCACGCCCGATCTCGCCCGACTCGACGCGCTCACCCGGCAGCGACGACCTGCCCCCCGTCACGGCCTCACATCGCGGGAGCTCGAGGTCCTCTCCCTCGTGGCGACGGGGCGGACCAACCGCGCCATCGGCCAGGAGCTGAGCATCAGCGAGAAGACCGTCGCGCGCCACCTCGCCAACATCTTCACGAAGTTGGACGTTTCCTCGCGCACCGCCGCCACGGCCTACGCGTACGAGCACGGCCTCCTGGAGCCGTCTACATAGAACGACCCATGCGCCGCACGTTCCGAAAAATGGGTGATTCGCCCGAAGCGGCGGCCGGGAGAGCCTTCGTAGCGTAGACGTGGACCTGCGGCAGCGGACCGAGCAGAACCGCAGGCGCACATCGGCAGCGCGAGGAGGCAGCATGTACGACCCACCCCAACGAATCGAGACGCTGGTGATCGGCGCGGGACAGGCCGGACTCTCGGTGGGATACCATCTGTCGAGGCTCGACCGCCCCTTCCTGATCCTCGACGGCCGCGACCGGATCGGCGATGCGTGGCGGGAGCGTTGGGATTCCCTCCGGCTGTTCACCCCCGCACGGTTCGACGGTCTCGATGGGATGCCGTTCCCTGCCCCACCCTTCCATTTCCCGACCAAGGACGAGATGGCGGACTACCTGGAGGCGTACGCGTCGCGCTTCAGGCTCCCCGTGCAGACCGGCGTCAGGGTGGAACGCCTCTCACGGCGGGGGGATCACTTCCTGGTGGAGGCCGGCGAGGAATCCTGGAAGGCGGACAACGTCGTGGTGGCGATGGCGAACTATCAGGAGCCCCGGACCCCCGACTTCGCCCGGGAGCTCGACCCCGACATCGTGCAGTTGCATTCCGCCGCGTATCGCAATCCCGGGCAGCTCGCCGAGGGTCCAGTGCTCCTGGTGGGTGCCGGCAACTCGGCTTCCGAGATCGCACGCGAGCTGGCGCCGCTTCACGAGGTCTGGATGTCGGGGCGGAACACCGGGGAGCTTCCTTTCCGCGTCGCCGGCTGGGTGGGGCGGGCCGGGATGGTCAAGCTGGTCCTGCGCGTGCTCTTCCATCGTGTGCTCACGGTCCGCACTCCCATGGGCCGCGCCATGCGCAAGAAGGTGCTCCACAAGGGGGGACCCCTCATCCGGGTGAAGATGCGCGATCTGAAGCGACAGGGCGTCAAGCGCGGGCCACGCGTGCGGAGCGTCGAAGACGGGAAGCCCATGCTGGACGACGGCAGGGTCCTGGACGTGGCCAACGTCATCTGGTGCACCGGCTACCGGCCGGGGTTCGACTGGATCGACCTCCCGGTCTTCGAGGGCGAGGATCCCCGTCAGGAAAGCGGCGTCGTGCCCGAACAACCCGGGCTCTACTTCGTGGGACTCCACTTCCTGCATGCGCTGTCGTCGAGCATGATCCACGGCGTGGGTCGAGACGCGCAGCGTGTGGCGGCCGCCATCGCGGCGGGGGCCAGGCGCGAGGGCCTCAGCGAAGGGCGCGGGTCGGCTCCGTCGCCCGCACCAGCCGAGCGGGAGCCCATGCCGCAGCCACGGCCGTGACCAGGAGAAGCCCGGCGAACGCCGCCAGGGCGAGGGGATCGGCGGGGTCCACCCCGGGCAGCACGCTGTCCAGGTACCGATGCAGCGGCCAGTAGACGAGCAGGCCCAGCGCCGCACCGGCTCCGACGGTGGCGAAGGTGCCCGCGAGCACGCGACCCACGAGTCGTCCGACGGGCGCTCCCAGCGCCATGCGAACACCCATCTCGTGATGCCTCAACCGGGCCTCGTACAGCAAGGTTCCCGCCAGCCCCGCGCACGCCAGCACCAGCGCAGCGGCCGCGAAGAAGGCCAGAACGAGGGCGAAGAACCGGAACCGCGCCCAGGATTCCCCCATCACGTCCGTCATGGGCCGCAGGTCGTCCACCACGGCACGGGGCGCCACTTCCGCCACCGCCGATCGCACCACTTCCATGGCGGGTGGCGCGGCCGCGCGCAGCACGAAGGTCAGCCCCGACGCCCACGCGCCCCGGGGGGCGTACGGAAGGTAGAATTCCGGCTCCACGGGCTGATCGGCCCCCCAATGGTGCACATCGGCGATGACACCCACCACGCGCAGATCGATGGATGCGAAGCGTAGCGGACGGTCCACCGCGTCTCCGTCCGGGAAGAGCTGCTCCGCGGCGGTTTCGTTCAGCACGATGGGCACGACACCGTCGGAGCGGTCCCCGGCGCCGAAACCACCGCCCGCCACGAAGTCGATGCCCAACGCCCCGAAGTAGCCGGGCACCACCGGATCGACCCAGGCGCGGTCGATCTCCCGGTCGCGGTCGACGAGCTCGCCGAGCCAGCAGCAGCGGTTGCCTCCGCTGATCTGGAAGGGCACGGTGAGCCCGGCCCCCACCACCGACACCCCCGGCAGCGCAGCGAGCCGGTCGCGAACACGCGCGGCGTTCACGGCGCGTTCGTCTTCCGTGGCATCGCGCCCGACATTGATGCCCACGGCGTAGGCGTTCTCGGGCACGAATCCGGGATCCAGCGACATGAGGCCGGTGAGACCACGGATCACCGCGAGGGAGCCGACGAGCAGCAACGAGGCCATGGCCGCTTCGCCGACCACCAGCCAGCGGCCTCCCATCGCGCGGGTGCGCCCGCGACTTCCGGCCTGCGCTCGGCGCAGAAGCGATGCCGGTGCGACCCGCGCTCCACGCCAGGCCGGCACCAGGCCCGCCACCACCCCGGTGACCATCGCCATGGCGAGCCCGACCCCGGCCATCGGCAGGTTCAAGGCCACATGGTCCATCCCCGGCAGGCGCCCCGGCTCGAGCGCCTTCACGGCGTCCACGCCCAGCACGGCCAGCACCAGCCCCAGCAGCCCTCCGCCCAGCGCCAGCAGCACCGCCTCCGCGAGAAGCTGGGCCACGATGGCCGTGTGGCCCCCTCCCAACGCCCGCCGCGCCGCGAACTCGCCCTGGCGGGCCTCACCCCGGGCCAGCAGCAAGCTGCCCGCATTGCCGCAAGCCACCAGCAGCAGGAGCGTCGCCCCCGCCAGGAGCACCAGGAGCGGCCCCCGGGCATCACCGTTGGTGGCCTCCGCCAGCGTCTCCGGTGAAAAAGTGCGCCGAGGTGAGCCGTCGTCTTCGGCGTAGGTATCGGGGAACTCCCGCGCGAAGTCCCGGGCGCGCTCCAGCAGTTGTGCGGCCGCGTCGTCGAGGCTCGCCCCGGGCGCCAGCCGACCCACCACGTTGAAGCTGCGGTCGTGGCGGGTCAGGTCGGGATCCGTGGGATCCACCGGTACCCACAGCTCCACGCCACCCCCCGTCAGCGCGACGGGCGCCTGGAAGTCCGGCGCCAGAATCCCCACGACCTCCACCGGCGCACCGTCCACGGACACCGTCGAGCCCACCAGGTCGGGATCGGCGCCCCAGCGCCGCTCCCAGGCGTCGTGGCCGACGACCGCCACCCTCCGGCCTTCGCGGTATTCAGCGCCGGACGGCAGGCGCCCCCGCTCCGCCCGCGCGCCCAGGAGCTCCAGAAGATGCTCACTCACGCGCGCCCCTTCGATGTCCCGGGGCACGTCGTCGGTCAGGGTGAAGGTCTGTCCGGAGGCTGCGGCCAGAGTCTCGAAGGCCGGCACCGTCCGGGTCCAGTCCTGGAAGTCGGGCCAACTGTGCGCGCCGTCCTGCACCACGGCCAGCCGGTCCGGCTGAGGATACGGAAGACGACGCAACAGCACGCCGTCCACCACGGACAGCACGGTGAGCGTAGCCCCCAGACCCAGCGCCAACAGCCCCACCACCCCGGCGTTGACGCCCCGATCGCGCACCACCGAGCGAACTGCCTGCCGGACCGCGTTCCCCATCCCCATGCCGCCCCCCCGCCCCCACCACTCCTCCACGGCTCCCCTGAGCACCCCGATCCATCCTCGCCACGCCACGCCCAGCGCGGCGGCGGATCCACCGCGTGCACGTGCGTCACGCACGGTGCGTCGAAAGAGCGCCACGCTCTCCTCGCCGTGCTCCCTCCGGAAGCTCCGGGGCAGCAGCAGGAGGAGGGCTCGGTAGACCCACGCCGCCAGGCGGGTCATCCCAACACCGCCTCGCCTTCCTGGATCAGGTGCGCCTCCCGGGCCACCGCCGTGAGCCGGGCCAGGCGAGCCGCTTCGGCCGCGACCACGGCCCGCCCCAGCTCCGTGAGCTCGAAGTAGCGCCGCTGCTCGAGGGGAGCGTCGGGGTCCTGGGGCCGATCCGCCTCGTCCACGATTCCGTCGCGCCGCAGGCGCTTCAGCGACCGATAGAGATTCGCCGGGTCGAGTCCCACCTCGTCGCCCACACGGTCTCGAACGGCACCCAGGATGCCGTACCCGTGCAAGGGACCCTCCACCAATGCCAGAAGGATGAGGAAGTCGCGCGGACTCAACGGAAGATGCTCGAGAGGTTTCATGGTCAGCCAGGATAGAGTGTCGATTGACCAGTGTCAAGTGACTGTGGTAGATCGACGATGGCGCGCTTGCGTCGGCCTCGGTGGCCCGGTTCTTTGGGAGCCCTGTGGATACCCCGTCCGGAGGGCAGGATGAAGATCGCCGTTCGCCGTCTCGTCGCCGCCGCCGTCTGCCTCAGCGCCTGCGCTCCCGCCTATCCCCCACCGCCCGAGTCCCGAGTGGCGACGGTGGTGGATACGCTGCACGGCGTGGCGTTCGCCGACGATTATCGGTGGCTCGAGGACCAGGACGCTCCGGAAACCCGCGCCTGGATCGCGGCCCAGAACACCTACGCGGAGCAGATCGTGGGCGAGCCGGCGCTGCGGGAGCGCCTCCGTGCCCGCCTGCGCGAGCTGGTGGATCGCGACGACGTGGGCACCGCCCGCCGCGCCGGCGACTACGAGTACTTCTCCATGGTCCGCGAAGGTGAGGAGATGGGCCGGGTCTACCGCCGACCGACCCAGGACGGCGCCGCGCTCGACGAACCCTCCGTGGACGGGGACTACGAGGTGGTACTGGATCCCGCGGACTTCGACCCGGACTACCGGGTCACGGTTTCCATGGGCGATTTCTCTCCGGACGGCCGCTACATGATGTACACCGTGCGCCAGGGCGGCGCCGACGAGATCGCGGTGCACGTGCGTGACCTGCTCACCGGCCAGGACCTGCCCGACAGCCTCCCCGACGCGCTGTACGGGGGATTGGAATGGGACGACGACGGCCAGGGCTACACCTACGTCCACCGGGACCGATACCAGGGTCCGCGGATCCGTCACCATGCGCTGGGCGCCGGCCCGGCCGACGACGAGTTGGTCTGGGGCGAGGGCTATCCCCCGACCACCTTCGTCGGCATGAACGACACGCCGGATGGCCGCTGGCGCCTCTACAACGTCAACTTCGGCTGGGCGCGGGCCGACTGGTTCATCCAGGACGCGCGCATCGGGCGGCTCCATCCGACCGCTGGTCGCGGGAATCCCGGCGCACTTTCAGGTCCGCTACCGCCAGGGGCGCCTGTACGTCCTCACCGATTGGAACGCCTCCAACTACCGCCTCATGGTGGCGGACCCCGAACAGTCCGACCCGGCGTCGTGGACCGAGCTGATTCCCGAGGCCGACGACCTGCTCGAAGGCTACACCTTCATCGGTGACCGCATCTACGCCACCTACCTCCACGACGTGGCGGACCGCATCCGCGTCTTCGAGACCGACGGGACGCCCGCAGGTGACATCGAGGTACCGGACAACTCGAGCGTGACCATCCGTGGAGCCGACGACGGACAGGCCGAGCTCACCGTCAGCGGATATCTCCGCCCTTCACGCACCTGGACCCTCGATCTCGCCGACGGCACGCGCACGCTCACCGACTCTTCCGAGGTCCCCTTCGACACCGCGGGAGTCATGGTCACGAAAACCTTCTTCACCTCGGCCGACGGCACGCGGGCCCCCATGTACGTCATGCACCGCCGGGGTCTGGTGCTCGACGGCACCAATCCCACCATCCTGAACGGCTATGGCGGGTTCAACGTCGCCATCAAGCCCGGCTTCTCCGCCAACGCCGCGGCCTGGGTGGAGATGGGTGGGGTCTACGCCGTCGCGACGCTCCGGGGCGGCAACGAATACGGCGAGGAATGGCACCGGGCGGGCATGCTGGAGAACAAGCCCAACGTCTTCGCCGACTTCATCGCCGCCGCCGAGCACCTGATCGCCGAGGGCTACACCGACCCGGACCACCTGGGGATCTCCGGAGCCAGCAACGGAGGCCTGTTGGTGGGCGCCGCCCTGACCCTGCGGCCCGACCTCTTCCGGGCCGTGCTGTGCGGGTTTCCCGATCTGGACATGATCCGCTTCTGGGATTTCCAGGACCGCAACAACATGCCCGCCCTCTTGGAGTACGGAGACGCCCGCAACGCGGACCAGTTCGAAGCCATCCGCACCTACTCGCCCTATCAGGCGGTGCGGGACGGCGTGGACTACCCGGCGGTCATGCTCTCCACCGGCGATCTGGACACCCGGGTGCCACCGCTGCAGGCCCGGCGCATGACCGCGCGCCTGCAGGCCGCCACGAGCTCCGGGCTACCGGTGATCCTCTTCTACGACGAGATGGGAGGCCACGCCGCCGGCCGCGGTCAGCCCACGAGCATGCGCGTGGAGAGCATGGCCCGCGGGCTGACCTTCATGGCCGAGCAGCTGGGACTGACGGCTACAGACCCAGCTTCTCCCTGACGAAGCGACGCACGAACGCCGCCGGGGGATTGTGCGCCCGGGCCATGTCGTAGGCCTTGCGGTAGAGCTCGTTGGCCTCGTCCGTCCGTCCCATGCGCTCCCAGGTCATGGCCAGCAGCGTGTTCATGAACGGATCGTTCTGGTTGCCGCGCATCTCCACGGTGGTGGTCAGGTCGGCCTCGGCCTTCTCCAGGTCGCCTGTGAAGAGCGCCACGTAGCCCGTGAGGTACGGGAAGAAGCGCTCCTGCTGCGCCGCCATCTCCGGATCGCCGTCCAGCGCCGCCCGGGCGGCTGCGATCTGGCGCTGCGCTTCTTCGGCATCCCCCCGGCGGGCCGCGATCCGTCCCAGGGCGTGGGCCAGGCGGTAGTCCCACAACGACGCGGGATGCGTGCGTGGCTCGGGCTCCTTCAGGCCCAGCTCGTGGCCACGACGATACCACTCCTCCGCCGTATCCAGGTCCCCCACGTCCACGCACACGCGCGCTCCTTCGTCGGCCATCTCGCCTTCCTGATAGAAGGCGTTCTGGGGATCGGCCTCCTCCTGCGTGCGCCAGTAGTCGATGACCATCTGCTCGTAGCGGATGGTGTTGGCGCAGTCGCCGGCGAAGGCGTACGACATGGCCATGGCACGCTGCACCTGGGCCCGGTCCGCCGGGTCCGAGACCGTGTCCAGCACGGACTGATAGATGGCCAGCGCCTGCTCGGTGGCGCCGTCGCGATCGAGCTGCGCCGCATCATTGAGCGGCCCGGAGCCTCGCTGGGCCTGCAGCGGTGACACGGCCGCCACGGCGAAGGCGCACACCACGGCAACGCTCAGGATGAAGGGAAGGCGATTCGGGCGAGCCATGGCGTCTCCTCCTCTCTCGGGGATCCACGTGGGCGAGGATCCCCACTATACAAGGCCTGGCGGTCCGTGCGCGACAGACCGCAGCGAGGGCGCGACCAGGGAGCGGCGTGCCGGGCCCCACTTTCTCATCGGCGGAGCCCCGATCTACCTTGCCCCCGGTTTCGTACCCTGGGCCCCACACCTTCCAGCGAGGAATTGGCCATGGAGCGACCGCTGATCCGCGCCCTGACCCCCACGATCGGCGCGGAGATCCTCGGGATCGACCTGGACGATCTCGACGACGCCGGACTGGAGCTCATCCGGGATGCGCTGGCCCGGCATCTGGTGGTCTTCTTCCGCGATCAGGACATCTCCATCGAGGCCCACAAGGCGTTGGGTGCACACTTCGGCACGCTGGACGTGCATCCCAACGACCCCGGGCTCGAGGGGCACCCGGAGGTCATGATCATCCACGCCGACGCCAGCTCCAGGCGGGTCGCCGGAGAGATGTGGCACTCCGACGTGTCGTGCGCCGAGCAGCCGCCCATGGGATCCATCCTCCACCTCTTCGAGCTGCCCGAAAGCGGCGGCGACACGCTCTTCGCCAACATGTACGCGGCGTACGAGGCGTTGTCGGAGCGGATGCGGGGATTCCTGGACGGCCTCACGGCGATCCACGACGGCGGGCCCTACTACCGGCAGGTGAACGCCATCCTGGGTCGGGACGACGGTGGCCGGAGCTATCCCAGCGCCGAGCACCCCGTGGTTCGCACCCATCCCGTCACCGGCCGACGGTGCCTGTTCGTGAACTCCATGTTCACCACGCGGATCGTCGGCCTGCCCACGGCCGAGAGCGACGCCATCCTGGCTTTCCTCTTCCAGCACGTGCGCAATCCGGTCTTCCAGTGCCGCTTCCGCTGGGAACGCCACTCCATGGCATTCTGGGACAACCGCTGCACCCAGCACTTCGCGGTCTGGGACTACTTTCCCCAGACGCGCTCGGGATATCGCGTGACGATCCGGGGCGAGCGGCCCGAGTAGGGCCCGACCCCACGAATGCCGTGGCCGTGCCGGCTCAGCCCACGGGTCGGCGCATGAGCGCCTCGATCTCGTCGATGTCCCGGGGAGCCGTGCTGATGCGGCGGAGCCCCGTGGGTGTGACCACGTAGTCGTCTTCGATCCGGACGCCGGTGTTCTCGTAGCGCGCCACCGCATCGCGCACCGCCGCGATGAATCTCCGGTTGCGCGGGGTGTCCGGGAGTGCGTTCAGCGAGGCCGTGGCGATGTAGATGCCGGGCTCGATGGTGAAGACGTCGCCCACGCGGTACGTGCCGTCGCGGCCGTAGTACTGGGCCGGATCGTGCACCTCGAGGCCGATGCCGTGGCTGATGCCGTGGATCGTCCACAGGTTGGCCTGCAAGCACGAGCTCGGCTGCCGCTGGCAGTCGGCGGCCCACGGCGGATCGAACATGGCATCGGCCGACTCCACGAGGCCCAGCTCCGCCAGACCACGGGCGCGCACCACCACCGACGAGTCCTGCGCCGCAGCCTGCGACAGACCGGGCCCCGAATTCCTCTCGGCGGCGGCCTGGGCGTCGCGCACGAGCTGGTAGATCGCTCGCTGCTCCTGCGTGAAGGTCCCGCTCACCGGAATGGTACGCGTGATGTCCGCGGCGTAGCCCCGGTACTCGGCCCCCGCGTCCATGACCACCAGGTCGCCGGGGCGTGCCTCGGCCATGTCCTCCATGTAGTGGAGCTGGGTGCCGTTCGGGCCGGCACCGACGATGGAGCCGTAGGCGACGCGCTCGGCACCCAGGCGGGTGAAGGTGCTCTCCAGGGCCGCCCGCAGCTCGTACTCGTGGCGTGGGTCGGGCACCCGCATGGCGGCCAGGTGGCCCTCGGAGCTGATGTGCGCGGCCTTCTCCAGCAGCTCGATCTCCGCGGGACTCTTTCGGGCTCGCAGGGCGTCCACGAGGGGGTGGGCATCCTCCACGGTGAGGTCGGAGTGGCGCTCTCGGAGGCGGCGCACGAAGGACTGGCCCCGGGTCAGGGAATCCTCGGCGGCGAAGTCGGCGGCCTGGAAGTCGGCCAGGGCGAAGAAGGGCAGCCCCGAATCCGCCAGTGAATCGAGGACGGGACGGAGCGCGGCGAAGGAGCGACCTCCTACGCCGAGGCTGTCCTGGACGGTCGTGGAATCTGGCCGCCGACCGTAGTAGAAGGCCCTGCGGGGGTCCACCGGCGTCAGGAAGAGCGTGGACTCTCCGTTGCCCCCATGGACGACCATGACGAAGGCTGCGTCGGGCTCGTCGAGCCCGGTCAGATAGTGAAACGCCGGGAGCTGGAAGAATGGACCGCGATCCGTGATCGGGGTCGGGGCCCCGAAGGCGACCACTACCCCGTCACCCACCCGAGCCGCCAGGGAATCCCGCCGGGCCGCGTATTCGGCCGGCGTGATCTGCGCCTGGGCGGTGCGCACGGCTCCGACGGAGAGCGCCCCCGCGATGAGGGCAAGGCCAGCCGCACCGCGGATATCGAGAGCCTGCATGGATCGAGTCCTCCTGGAGGGTTGAGCGCGAGATGGCAATGTAGGGATACCGCGAAGTCACGACAGGATCCCAGGCACCGCTTGCGGCGCGAGAGCGACGCCAGTCATTTCCCGCCGGCGCCGCGGCGGCAGGCCGCGGGCGCGGCACGAATCCCCCAGCCGAGAGCCGAGCGCCGTCATGACGACGACTCCGGGTAACGCACCCGAGCTGCGCCGCTCCATCCGGACCGTGCACGCCACGTCCATGGTGGTGGGCACCATCATCGGCGCCTCGATCTTCGTGCAGCCCTCGGAGATCACGGGCCAGGTCCCGTCGCTGGCCGGCATCTTCGGGGTGTGGGTGTCGGCCGGCCTTCTCACCCTCTTCGGCGCCCTGGCGTGCGCCGAGCTCGCGTCGGCCTTCCCCGCCACGGGCGGTGTCTACGTCTTCCTCCGTGAGACCTGGGGACGCCCGCTGGGATTCCTGTGGGGCTGGGCCATGTTCTGGAGCATGCACTCCGGCATCATCGCGGCCATCGCCGTGGTGTTCGCGCGCTACGTCGGGTTCTTCACTCCTCTGGGCACGCTGGGAACCCGCCTGGTCGCGGTCGGGGCCATCCTCGCCCTGTCGGCCGTCAACTACGTGGGCGTGCGGGCCGGGAGCCGGCTCCAGACCGCCTTCACCGTGGCCAAGGTCGGGGCCGTGATCGTCATCACGGTCCTGGCCTTCGCGTTGGGAGGCCGGGTCAGCGGCCATTTCGTGCCGGCGAGCGACGCCGCCGCCGGAGTGACCCTCCAGGACTTCGCCATGGCCGTGGCGGCAGGGCTGTTCGCCTTCGGCGGATGGCACATGGTGACGTACAGCGCGGGAGAGACGGAAGACGCGCGGCGCACCATCCCCCGAGCCCTGCTGTGGGGAACGCTCACGGTCACCGCCTGTTACATGGCCCTCAATGCCGCCTACCTGTACGTCCTGCCGCTGGATACGGTGGCGAGCTCGACCCGGGTCGCCGCAGACGCCGCGGAGCGCCTGGTCGGTCCCCGGGGCGCCGCGGCCATCTCGGGCCTCGTGGTCTTCTCCTCCTTCGGTGCGCTCAGCGGAATCGTGCTCGTCGGACCGCGTGTCTATCTGTCCATGGCCCGTGACGGACTTCTCTTCCGATGGTTGGGTGACGTGCATCCACGCTTTCGCACGCCGCACCGGGCCGTGGCGCTGCAAGCGGTGTGGGCCAGCGTGCTGGCGGCGACGGGAACGTACCGCGGTCTCTTCACCCGCGTCATCTACACGGAGTGGATCTTCTTCGGGCTGATGGCGGCCGGACTCTTCGTGCTGCGGCGCCGGGGCGGGTACTCGCCCTCCTACCGCATGTGGGGATACCCCTGGTCCACGGCCCTCTTCGTGGCCATCAGTTTCCTGGTGGTGGCCAATCACCTCCGCGCCGCCCCCACGGAGAGCGTCACGGGACTCCTCATCGTCGCCGCGGGCCTACCGGTCTACATGTTGTGGCCGAAGCCCGCCCCTTCACCGAGCCGGAGCGCCGAATGATCATCGATTTCCACAACCACTTCTATCCCGGCGCCTATCTGGACGCGGTCAAGCGAGGTCCGTCGAACGTCCGCTACGAAGAGGACGCGGCCGGCAATCCCGTGCTTCATTATCCCGGGGACTACAACGTGGCGGTGCCCGGGCACCGAGACCCCGCCTACCGCGCGTCGGTGCTGCGGGAGCACGGCGTGGACCGCCAGGTGCTCACCTTCACCTCACCCGGCACACACTTCGAGGAACCCGAGCTGGCGGTGAAGCTGGCCCGTCAGGTGAACGACGCCTTTGCCGGGCTCGTCCGCAAGAAGGGCCCCTACCTGGCCCTGGCGACCCTGCCGCTCAACGATCCGGCAGCCAGCGTGGAGGAGCTGGAGCGCGCCATGAGCGAGCTGGATCTTCCCGGGGCCATGCTCTTCAGCAACGTGAACGGGATCCCGCTGGCGGACCCCCGCTACGAGCCTTTGTGGCAGACCGCGGACCGGTTGGGCGCGGTCCTCTACATCCACCCGATCCATCCCGTGGGCGTGGAGGCCATGACCGAGTACTGGCTCATGCCCCTGGTGGGATTCCTCACCGACACCACGCTGGCCGCGGCGCACCTGGTCTACGCCGGGGTTCCGGAGCGTCACCCGGGGATCACCTGGGCCCTCGGCCACCTCGGGGGCGCGATCCCCTATCTCGCCGAGCGCCTGGACCGGGGCTTCGAGGCCTTCGCCGCCTGCCGCGCCAACATCGACCGCCCGCCCACGGAGTACCTGCGGGAATTCTACCTCGACACGGTCAACTTCGACCCCGCCGCCCTGCGCCTGGCCATCGAGTTCGCCGGCGCCGACCACCTGCTGGCGGGTAGCGACTACCCCCACATGATCGGGAGCATCCCGAAGATGCTCGCTTCGATCCGCAGCCTGGGCCTGGCCGCGGCCGACGAGGCCGCCATCCTGGGCGGCAACGCGGCGCGCATCCTGGGGGTAGGCTAGCCTCCGCCCAACCCCACCCGGTCCAGTAGCGCCCGGAAGCGGGGCGACGACCGCAGGGGAGCGTACACCGGGCGTACACCCAACCAGACCAGGTCCAGGGAGCGCTCGTCGGCCGCGGCTTCGAGCAGATCGAGGGCGGCCTCGTGATCGCCCATGCCGAGCTTCACCTGCGCGACGAGCGCGGGAGAGACGTAGTGGTCCGCGGCTCGACGCTCCAGCTCGTCGGCTGCTGGAGGCCGCTGGCCCGAGGCGAGGGCCTGAGCATGGGCCAGGGCGGCGAGGACCTCGCTGCTCCGGTTGGTGAGCTCCAGCGCTTGCTCCAGGACTTCTTGCGCCCGCCCGGAATCCCCCGTTTCCTGATAAGCCATGCCCAGGAAGAAGCGGGCCAGGCCGAACTCCGGATAGAGCTCGGCGGCGTGCGACAGCTCCTCGATGGCGCGCGGCGTCTCGCCGGCGTAGAGCGAGATGATGCCACGAGATGCGGCCACGACGGGCGACAGCGGGTCCAGCGCCGCCGCCTCGGCCAGTGCGCGTCTGGCTTCTTCGAAGCGTCGGAGCGGTGTGAGCAGATGGGTCGCCAGCCACTGATGGGTCTGCGCGTGGGTCGGTTGCACTTCGAGCGCCCGCCCGAAATCCCGTTCAGCGCCCGCCCAGTCCCAGTCGTAGAGACCGCGCACGGCCGCCAGCGCCGTCAACGCCTCCACCACCTGCGAATCCAGCTCCAGCGCCCGGCGGGCGGCGTTCCTCGCCGAGGGCATGACCTCGCTCGGCGCCTGGAGCCCGTACAGGCCGAGGATGAACCACGTGTCGGCCTTCCCGGCCTGAGCCAGCGCGAACTCCGGATCCCGTGCCAGGGCGTCGTCGAAGTAGTCGAGGCTCCTGCGCAGACTCTCCTCGGTGCGGCGATTCCAGAGGTGCCGGCCCTTCAGGTAGAGCTCCCAGGCCTCTACGTCGTCGGTGGGCCGG
Source organism: uncultured Gemmatimonadales bacterium (assembly GCA_963809895.1). Taxonomy (GTDB): domain Bacteria; phylum Gemmatimonadota; class Gemmatimonadetes; order Longimicrobiales; family Gaopeijiaceae; genus Gaopeijia. Next base: position 2,983,299 of record CAWELD010000003.1, read on the forward strand.
CGATCCAGACGGTCGTTCTCCTGCGGCGACAGCTCGGCGGCCAGCGCGGCAGCGATGCGCCGCGCCACGTCGGACTGGATGGCGAAGATGTCCTCGAGATGCCGGTCGTAGCGCTCCGCCCACAGATGGCGGTCGTTGGCCGCATCGATGAGCTGCGCGGAGATCCGCACCCGTTCGCCGGCACGTCGCACGCTCCCCTCGAGCACGTTGCGCACCCCGAGCTCCCTGGCGATGTCTCCCACCGAGCGATCCGTCGTCCGGAACCGCATCACCGAGGTGCGCGAGATCACCTGGAGCTCGTGGATGCGTGACAGGACGTTGATGATCTCCTCCGTGACCCCGTCCGAGAAGTATTCGTTGTCCGCGTCACCGGTGAGATTCGTGAACGGGAGCACCGCGATGGATCGCTCGGGGGCGGGCTCCACGGCCTCGGCAGCGGCCGCTACCTCGGCCGGGTGCGAGGCCTCCCGCGAGACCCGCGCCCGTTCGTCCGACACGAGACCCTCGTCGGTGAGCTCGAAAGCCCATGCCATGGCGACGGCCACCGGAAAGCCCGCCGCCATCAAGACGATGACCACGGTCATGGTCACCTCGGGGAGGTGGAGGGGCTCCACGAGCAGATCCACGACCTGAAGCACCACGAACGCCACGACAGCGTAGGTGGCGCCCACCTTGAGCACCTGCCTGCGCTTCAACTCTCCCAGAAGAGGGGGGCGACGGCGGGGGGAACGAGCCATCAGCCCGATGCCAGGTAGGCGTGGACCAGGTGGACCGCCACCGAGCCTTCACCCACCGCCGAGGCCACCCGCTTCACCGACTCCGACCGTACGTCGCCCACGGCGAACACCCCCGGCATGCTGGTCTCCAGCAGCATGGGATCGCGCTCCAGGCTCCAGTGGCCGCTGGCGGCCAGATCGGAGCCCGCGCACACGAAGCCACCCTCGTCGCGAATGACCACGCCCTTGAGCCAGTCGGTGCGTGGCCGAGCGCCGATGAAGACGAACATCGCCGCGGCATCCACTTCGGCCTGACCGGCCGGCGTGCTCAGGGTGACGCTGGCGAGGCGCTCCGTGCCGCGCACCGCCTCCACCTTCGTCTCCAGCATCACGCGAATGCCCTCGGTGTTCTTCACCTGCTCCACCAGGTAGCTGGACATGCGCTTGTAGAGGCTGTCGGATCGCACCACCAGGAGAACCTCCTCGGCGAAGCGAGCCAGGTGGACCGCCGCCTGACCCGCCGAGTTGGCGCCCCCCACCACCACGACGCGCTCGCCCTCCAGCCGGGCGGCCTCGGACACGGTGGATCCGTAATAGACGCCCCGGCCCACCAGCTCCTCCATACCGGGCGCGCCGAGCTCCCGGTACTGGACTCCCGTGGCAACGATCACCGCGGAGCAGCGCAGGAGCTGGCCGTCGTCCAGGCGCACCACGCGGTAGGGATCGTCCCGGTCCAGGCCCACCACGCGACGGGGGGTGATGAAGTGGGCTCCGAAGCGTCGGGCCTGGGTGAGCGCACGCCGGGCCAGATCGGATCCGCTCACCCCCTGTGGAAATCCCAGGTAGTTCTCGATCCGGGAGCTGGTGCCGGCCTGACCACCCGGCGCCTCGGCCTCCACCACGGCCGTGTTCAGACCCTCGGAGGCGCCGTAGACGGCGGCAGCGAGGCCGGCAGGACCCGCGCCGACCACGACCAGGTCGTAGAACTCGGCGTCGGCCTTCGGTTGCATGCCCACCGCTTCGGCCACCATGTCGGGAGACGGGCACGCCAGCACGCTGCCGTCCTCCAGAACCACCAGGGGCAGACGGGCGTCTTCCGCAGCCTCGACGAGCTGCATCGCTTCCGGGCTCCGCCCCACCTCGAGCCAGCGGAACGGCACCTGATTTCGTGCCAGGAACTCCCGCAGGCGGTGGGACTCCACCGACCAGCGATCCCCCACCAGCCGCAGCCCGATCTCGCGGGGCCGACGACCGGCCGACTGCCAATCGTCCAGGAGGTCGTCCAGGACGGGGTAGAGCTTCTCCTCGGGGGGATCCCACGGCTTCAAGATGTAGTAGTCCACCCGCGCCCGATTGATGGCGTCGATGGCGGCCTGCGTGTCGGCGTACGCCGTGAGGAGCACGCGGCGGGTACCTACGAACGCCTCGCCCACGCGGGCGAGAAGCTCGGTCCCTTCCATGCCGGGCATGCGCTGATCGGCCACGACCAGCGCCACCTGCTCCCCGCGCAGCGCCACTCGATTCAGCAGGTCCAGCGCCTCGGCGCCGGAGCGTGCGGGCACGACCCGATAGCGCGAGGAATACTGACTGCGCAGATCACGTTGCACGGCGCCGAGGACCTCGGGATCGTCGTCCACGACCAGGATGTTCGGGCGCTCGGTCACGAAGCCTCCTCCCCAGATTGTTGCTGTACGGGCAGGCGCACGGTGAAGACCGTACGTCCCGGCTCGGATTCCACGAACATCGCCCCTTCGTGGCGGTCCACCACGATCTGATAGGAAATATTGAGACCGAGACCGGTCCCCTCGCCGGGTTGCTTGGTGGTCACGAAGGGATCGAATACGCGGTCCAGGATCTCCGGAGGGATGCCCGGACCGTCGTCGGCAATGGTCACCAGGATATGGTCTCCCCCGGTCCATGTGCGAATGGTGAGGGTTCCCGACCCGTTCATGGCCTCGGCGGCATTGGCGATCAGGTTGGTCCAGACCTGGTTGAGCTCACCCGGGAATCCGAGGATGCCCGGAAGCGACGGCGCCCTGTCGCGCACTACTTCGATGCCGGACAACTTGTTGCGCAGGATGACAAGGGTGTCGTCCAGACCGCCCTCGATATCCACCTCGCCGACCTCGGCCCGGTCCATGTGGGAGTACCCCTTGAGCGCGCCCACGATCTGGGAGATCCTGCCCGCGCTCGTGCGCACGTCGCCCAGGAGGTTTCGAGCTCGTGCCACGTCGGCGATCCACCGAAGCGCCGCGGTGATCTGTCGTCGTCTGTACCGCTCGGCCGCCGCGTCCAACGCCTCGGCGTCGAACCCCAGGGCGGCCAGGTCGCTGGCCAGCTCCCAGGCGTCCTCCACGGCGCCCATCTCCAACCAGCGCGCCACGCGCTCTTCCCGGTCTCCTCGCTCCAGGGCATCGACCTCGTCGGCCGCGCCGGCGTTGGAGCGCACCCACTCGAGACCCTCGGGGCTGATTCCGAAACGGAGGAGCGCGATGCCGTCCTCCACCAAACGGTCGATGACCTGCGTGAGGTGGCCGGTGGCTCGAGCCGCCGCCGCCGCGGGATTGTTCAGTTCGTGCGCCACTCCGGCGCTGAGCTGTCCCAGCGTCACCAACCGCTCCTGCTGGCGCAGCAGGGCTTCCTGCTCCAGATAGGCGCGTTCCACCTCGCGCAGGCGCTCCTGCTCCCGAGCCAGCCGCCGGTTCACGACCACGAAACGATGCGTCGCCCAATACGCCACCAGCGACACGGCCGCCACGTTGAGGAAGGAGAACACGTCCAGCGCCAGCGGCGGCAACACCGGATGCCGGAACGGAAGGCCGCCCACCCAAACGGTGACGGCGATGGCGACGATGAAGGCGAGGAGTGTCGTCGCTGCCCACTCCGGCCCCAGGACGAGAAGCGCGGCAATGGGCGCCAGAAGCGACCACAGCGCCACGATACCGGATGCCATCAACCCGCCCAGGTAGATGCTCAGGGCGGCGGGAACGACCAGAATGAGGCCAATCTCTACCGCCCCGAACAGCGACAGCCGGCGATGTCTGCGAAACGCCAGCGCGTTCAGCATCGACGCCACCGAGAATCCGTACGGGAGCAGGGCCGCACCCACGATCCCCAGGGCGAGGTAGATGGATCCCCACACGATGCCGGCGATCCCCACCGTCCACGCGAAGACGCGAATGACCGCGGAGGCGACGCGCGGATCCACGGACGACCCCCGAACACGCGCGTCGCCAGCCGGGTGCGCATCCGCGCCCGATCGTCTGGCTTGCGCGCGCGACCGTTCCGTCCCGCTTGAAGGCGTGCTCATAGACCCCGGTGATACGGGCCGCCCCCATCGGCGTCAAGGGAGTGACGCGGTGGATCCCTGGCCTGCACCCGATGCCCTCGGCGGCGAGGTAGCGTGGAAGAGACTCGCACGGCCGCCCCCCACCATCCATCTTGTGACGCACGTTATTATTGGAATTCGAAGTTGAGTCCGCGGCATCGGGCCTCGCGGAAGCCCCCCCAACGTTGCTGAGGACACCGTGATCACGTTGGTGTCGCGCTGGAAGCTCCGTAGCGGCTGTCCAGCGGTACTGGCGTCTGCCCTGGAGGAGCTGGGGCGGGAGGTAGCCGCCCAGGAGCCGGGCACGTGGATGTACCTCGTGAACCTCCCGGCGCGGCCACCCCTGGACGCAGGCAACCATCCGAGACACCCTCCGCCGCCTCACATCGAGCCTGTTCAGCAGATGGAGGTGGTCTTCCTGGAGGTGTACGAGGACGCCCGGGCCTTCGCGGCGCATGTGAACGGGCCCGTGTTCACCTCCTTCCTCCGGGACCATCTCCAGCACTTCTACGAAGATCCGGACAAGCCGGGCTGGCCATCCACGGACACGACCTTCTACGACCGGTTGGTGACGGTGGGGCGCCCGGGTCCCGGAACCCCATGACCGGGACCGACGTCGAGAAGACCTGCGAGATCAAGGACTGCGGGTACGTGGACCGCATGGCGCCATCAACGCCGTCGCGGCGAAGGATTCGGCCTTCATCCACCGCGACACCTACATGGACATCTACCTGGACAGCTTCTGGCAGGAGGGCACCAGCTTCCAGCGGGGGATGGCCGACTTCCGCTACATCTACTGGGGCGAGTACTACAACAGCCTGCTGTTCGTGAAGAACAAGTACGACCCCAACAACGTGTTCCGCTTCGAGCAGAGCGTCTCGCCTTTCCCCGACCACCCGGGGGTGAGGACGACCGACGAGCCCTCCATGTTCTCGGATCCGATCATCACGTACGAGCCCTGGTCGAAGAGCTTCGTGTAACCGGCTCACCGCCTGCGAATGAGGAGCGTCCGGATCTCCCAGGGGCTCAGGGTCAGTTCTGCCGTGGCGCCATCCGCCGCGGTCCATGCACCCTGGGGCCGTTCGAGAAGGTCGGCGTCCTGCCATTCGAAGGGCCAGGGCAGCGTCAGGCGCGCCGTGGAGGCCGCTCCGTGGCGCTCCACCAATCGGACCACGTAGGCGTTACCCTCTTCGGCCATCTTCAATGCGCCGAGCTCGGCGCCCTCCACCGCCGCGAAGCCCCGCGCCCTGGCGTTGCCGTCGTGACGCGGAACCTCGAACGCCACGAGGGGCTTGTTGAGATCCTCGGCTGCGGCCTCCGTGGCTCCGGAGCGCCAATCGCCGTCGTGGACCACCAGGGCGTAGCGGAAACGGTGCGTCCCCTGGTCTGCTGCCGTGTCGGGATACGTGGCGGCCTTCAGCAGGGTGAGGCGCACCGTGTCGCCCCGCACGTCGTATCCGTACTTGGAGTCGTTTACCAGACTCACGCCCCACCCGCCGGCGCTGGCGTCGACCCAACGCTGCATGGCCACTTCGTAGCGGGCGCTGTCCTTGACGGTGGTGGGGACCGCCGGCCGTCCGATGGCACCATAGGGGATCTCGGCCCACACGCTGTCCGCGTGCACGGCCAGCGGGAAGGACGCCTTCAGAAGGTGGTGATCGGTGTGCCAGTCGGCCGTGGTCTCGAACTCCACACGGGTCGAGCCCCGGGGAATGCGGATGCGCTGGTCGTACGAGCCGTGGGCGTCGGCGCGGTGCACCTCCACCTGGACGCCCAACGCGTCCTCGGTGACCGCGCCGACCCGGACCGTGTCGGCCACCGGCGTCCAGGGACCGTCGACGCTGTCGATGTTCCAGGCGTCCCACTGGAGGGGCCGATCCTCCATGGTGGCCAGCCGATTCCCGCCACCCCCCGGCATGAGGACCTCACGGCCGCGATCCTTGTCCACCACCCGGCTCAACTCACCGGTGCTCCGGTCCACCTCCACGAGAAGGTGGTCGGTCTCGAGGACGGCCGGCGCTCCGATCTCGGGGGATGCCGGGGACGCCGCCGCAGGGGCCTGCCCATCCACATCCTCGGCGAAGACCACCCGGCCCCCGGTGGCGGGGACGTCGTCGACCTCGAAGCGGAGCCTGCCGTCCCGGACCACCGAGGGTAGGGGCCGGCCGGCGCCATCGGTGACCCGTGCCGATGCGCCGTCCCACGGGACCGCCACCTGGCCCGAACGCGCATGGCCCGAAGGATTGAGCACCAGGAGCGGACGGGTGCCGTCACCGGGTGGCCGGGTGTCGAGCCCCGACGCGATGCGCTCCGCCGCCCGCTCCAGCGCAAGCTCGGCCAGGCGCTGCGCGTCCCGGTAGTCTGCCGCGGCGTCCCGATAGATGTCGCCGATGCCGGAGCCCGGCAGGATGTCGTGGAACTGGTTGAAGAGCGTACGCTCCCACGCCTGCGTGAGCGCACCGCCGGGGTAGTTGTACCAGGTGTCGTCGTCCACGGGCAGTGACGCTGCGTGGGTCGCCAGCGCCTCGGCCGTGACCAGCAGGTTCTCCATGCGGCGGTTCCAGGCCTTCTCATCCGCCTGGCTGGTATAGACGCCGCGGTGATACTCGAGATAGAGCTCGTCATCGATGACTGGAGCCGAGGAGCCGCCCTCCGCTTCCATCCGCTGAAGTGCCGGCTCGGGGAGGGTGCCCGTCAGCGTCGGATAGGTCGGCACCCGCGCCAACGCCCGCCGCCGGTCCATCATCTCCATGGTGGGGCCACCTCCGTGATCGCCCACGCCGTAGAGGACCAGCATGCGGCCACCGGCGGTGCTGTCCCGACTGGCGATCCACTGCTCGCCCAGACGGTCCGGCTCCAGGTGGTGCGAATACCCGTACGGGATGTACGTGAGGATGCGGGTGCCGTCCCGTCCCTGCCACCAGAAGAGGTTCCGGTCGGCGCTCCACTCGTCGGTGTCGTTCCAGCGGAGCTTCTGCGTGACGAAGTAGTCGAATCCCGACTTCCGGAAGATCTGGGGCAGCGTCCAGGCGTAGCCGAAGGTGTCGGGGATCCACGCCACCCGGGCCGTAGCGCCGAAGAGCCGCAGGAAGGTGCGCTGCCCGTACAGTCCCTGCCGCACCAGCGCTTCACCCGACGGCAGGTTCACGTCGGGCTCCACCCACCAGCCGCCCACCGGGGCCCAGCGTCCTTCCTTCGCCAACCTCTGGATGCGCTCCAGGAGCTCGGGTTCGTAGGACTCCAGCCAGACGTAGTACTGGGCCGCGGATCCGGCGAAGGTCGCCTCGGGATACTTGGCCAGAAGCTTGGTCGCCGACCGCCAGGTGTTGCGAACCACGTCGATCGTCTCGGGCCAGCGCCAGAGCCAGGCGGCATCGATGTGGGAATTGCCCACCAGGTCCACCGAGTCGGCGGCCATGGCCTGCACGGCGGGCTCCAGCCGCGCCATCCACTGTTCGACCAGCGCGCGGTAGGCCCCCTTGTGGGGATCGTCGCTGGCCGCCAGCAGCTCCATGGCCACCCGTACGCCCGGCACGGTGGCCGCATCGTCCCCGAGAAAGAAGCGAGCCCAACGCGCGCCCTCCTCCATCTCGAACCAGCCGGCGTCGGACACCACCAGTCGGGGAGGATTCCACCATTCCGGGCCGGCAGGCCGGACCGCCACGCGAAGGCTGTCGCCGGCCGCGCACGGGCCGCACAGCGGAACCCGTCCGCGAGCGTCGCGGACGCGCGGCGCGCCGTTCACGGCGAAGGTCGTGCCCTCGGGAAACTCGGCCGCGTCCATATCCAGGTGGAGGTCGCCGAGCACATCCGGGACGCGGCTGTGGAAGGACAGTTCTTCGAGCCGGCGCCTCACGGTCGCGTCGATCCCGTAGGCGTCCGCCGCGGGCAGCGAATCCCACTCGCCCGCCTGGTCCCGCCACTGCCACCCCCGGACCTCCAGGGGCCGACCCAGCGTGGCCAGCACCGCGCCGGCGTTGAGCGGCCGCTCATAGCTCCTTCCGCCGGCGCGTGCGTGGACCTGCCCGCCGGCCTTCGCCGCCTGCACCAGCTCGGACCAGTCCGTCGCCAGCTCCACGTCGGCCTTCTGCCCGTCGGGGGCCGGCGGCAGCGTCGCCGTCTGACCGCCGATCTGCACCGTGGCCTCGCCGTCGAGACCCCCCCAGCGGCGGGCCCCCAGCGTCACCGGCACCTCCACGGTCCCGGCCCCGGCATCCAGGACGGCCGTGCCCGAGAAGGCGGGCATGGACAGCGTCAGCGCCGGTGCGGGGGCGCCGGCCACGGCCACCGCGGATGGCCGCTCCGCCGTGAGCCCCAGGTCGGCCACCGGGTCCTGGCTCCCGGCCAGGACGCGACCGCCGAGCCCGAACCCGCCTCCGCGGTTCACCACCTTGAGCAGCAGCCGATTCGCACCCGCGGCGAGCCGTACCGTCGCGGTATCGGTACCGCTCCCCACGCCACGCGCGACCTCGTGGTCCACCACCAACGTGCCGTTCACCCAGACTCGGAGGTCGTCGTCGGACTCGAAGGCGAGAGTGACCGTGCGATCGTCGGGGCTGGTCACCCAGGCGAAAGCATACGCCGCGGCGTTCGCCACGGGCGAGATGCCCTCCAGGACCGGCAGGAGATCCAGACGTCCGAAGTGGTCGGTGTCGGCTTCCGCCCGCACCCACGAGCGGTCGCCCACGGCCTGGCCCGGATGGGGAGCCACGGCGGCCTCGTCCGGGAGGTAGGCGTGGCTCACGCGATCCGGGCCGTCCACTATGGCCCAGGTGCCCAGGACGAGCCACTCCGGAATGGGCCGGTCGAGCCCGGTGGCTGCGGTCTGGGCAGCCGCGGCAACGGCCCCCGGCCCTGCAGCCGCGATGAAGAACGAGGCGAGGAAAAGCAGCCGTGGCCCGAGTATTCTCATCTTCCGCGTGGCGCTCTCGATTCTCATTCGTGGTGCCTCTCGCTCGACGTACCCCTGCGCGATCCGGTGCGCGAAGCTGCGTCCTCGCCGGGGAGCCGCACAAGCGGGGGCGCGGCGCAAGGTGCACGATCAAGAAGCTGGCGTGGTTGCCAGCGAGCCCGACATAGTGGGCCACTCCGTTCGCCCCCCACCTCCGGGAACGAGCTCATGAACGCGCTGTTCAAGGACCTGCAGGTCGCCACCCGCGTGCTGCTGAAGAACCGCCTCTTCACCGTCGTGGCCGTCGCCACCCTGGCGCTGGCCATCGGGGCGAACACGGCGATCTTCTCGGTGGTGGACGGGGTCCTGCTGCGCCCACTCCCGTATCCGAATGCCGACCGGCTCGTGTACGTGACCCTGGGGGCGCTACCGCAGGTGGGGACCGGAGAGCTGCCCTTCTCCGACCGCGGCTATTGGCATTTCGTCAACAATAACCACGTCTACGACAAGTTCGGTGCCTACCAGGCCGGCAACACCCAGTGGCCGCTGACCGCCGACGGTCCGCCGCTGCAGGTGAACGTCGCCGGCATGTCGTTGAGCGCGTACGAGGCCCTGGGCACCGTGCCCCAACGGGGTCGCCTGCCCACGGCTGAGGAGGACGTACCCGACGCTTCGTGGGTGGTGCTCATCAGCGACGGGCTGTGGGAAACGCGATACGGCCGCGACCCCGCCATCATCGGAACCTCCATCGAACTGAACGGCGCCCCCCGGGAGGTCATCGGCATCATGCCGGCGGGATACGACTTCCCGACGCCCGAGACCGACGTGTGGCTTCCGCTGCACCTGAATCCCGCCAGCGAGAACTTCGGCGGACACCACCTCTTCGCCATCGGGCGCCTTGCGGACGGCATTACGCCGGAAGCGGCAGTCACCGACGCCGAAAGCCTCATCAAGCGCTTCGACGAGGCGGGGTACGGCCCGCAATGGCTCACGGGAGTCTTCAGCGGCAAGGCCTTCGTGCGTGGCCTCCGGGAACAGATCGTGGGAGACTCGCGGCGGCCCCTGCTCATCCTCCTGGGAACCGTGGGCTTCGTGCTCCTCATCGCGTGCAGCAACGTCGCGAATCTGCTCATGGTCAGGGCCGAGGCGCGCACCCGCGAGAACGCGGTGCGCATGGCCCTGGGCTCGGGCCGCGGGCGACTGGCGCGCTACGTGATGGCGGAGAGCGTCCTGCTGGCGGTCGCCGGCGGCATCGCGGGGATCTTCCTGGCTTGGGTGGGCACGCGGGCGCTGGTGGCGGCGGGGCCCGCGAGCATTCCCAGGCTCGACGCCATCGGCATCAACGGCACCGTGCTGGCTTATACCGCGGTCATCTCCCTGGTGGCAGGGATCCTCTTCGGGACCATTCCCGGGATCCGGTCGGGATCCATCAAGGCCATGCGCACCCTCAACGACGGCGGTCGAGGCTCAACCGTGGGCAAGGAGCGTAACCGGACCCGAAACATCCTGGTGGTGGGTCAGGTGGCGCTGGCCCTCATCCTGCTCGTGGGCTCGGGACTGATGGTGCGGAGCTTTCAACAGCTTCGTTCCGTCGATCCCGGCTTCGATGCCCCAGGGCTCATGACCTTCCGTCTGTCGCCGCCCCCGTCCAAGTATCCGGACGCCGAAGCGACGGCACGCTTCTACGATCAGCTCATCCAGCGCCTGGAGGAGATCCCCGGCGTCTCCTCCGCCGCAGGGATCGATGCGCTCCCGCTCACGGGGGGAGGCGCGATCCTCGCCACGAGCATCGAGGACTTTCCCACACCCGAGGGTGAATTCCCGCCGGTGTTCAGCGTACGGCGCGTGACCCCGGGTTACTTCCGCACCATGGGGATCCCCGTGGTGGAGGGCCGTGAATTCACGCCTGACGACCACAATGCCCGCATGGGCACCCTGCTCATCAGCGCGTCACTCAAGCGCCAATACTGGCCCGATGAGAGCGGGCTCGGGAAACGCCTGACCCCGTCCAGCGCGCCGGCACGCTCGGTGGGCGTCGTGGGTGATGTTCACGACACGGGGCTGGACGCGCCGCCCGAGCAGTTCATCTACAAGCCCATGCTGGACTCCGTGGGAGGCGGCGTGCGGCCTCTCATGATGGTGGTCCGCACGGATGGGGATCCCGAGGCGCTGGTGCCGGGCATCCGCTCCACCGTCGAGGCCATGGATCCCGATCTGCCCATCACCAACCTGCGTTCCATGCAGGACATCGTGGGCGCCTCGTTGAGCCGCACGACCTTCACCATGTATCTCCTGATCCTGGCGGCGGTCATCGCCCTCTTCCTGGGCTCGGTGGGTATCTACGGCATGCTCTCCTACGTCGCCACGCAGCGTACGGCCGAGATGGGCGTGCGTTTCGCCCTGGGGGCCGATCCGGGGATGGTGAGGCGGATCTTCCTCACGCAGGGCCTGAAGCTGGCGGGGGCCGGCGTGGTCCTGGGACTCGTGGGAGCTCTGGCCCTGGGGGGCGTCATGAGCTCGCTGCTCTACGGGATCAGGCCCACGGATCCCCTGACGCTGGCCGCGGTGTCGGTGGCCTTCCTTGCCGTGGCCACGCTGGCGAGCCTGGTCCCCGCGCGACGTGCCGCCAGAACGTCACCGGCGGTGGCCCTGCGGGCGGACTGAGCGACCCGGCTCGGCCCGCCCCCGGGAGCCCGCGGTCAGGGCGGCGACGGCCGACCGGACGCCCTCCGCCGGACTACCGGATGGGGCCTCCTTTGTGCACCTGCGGCACCCCGTACCGCATCCAGTCCGGCTCCGGAGCACCCATGAGGTAGTGGTCGAAGAACTGCTTCATGCGGATCTGGAAGTCGATCTGGTTCGGCTTGCGCGACAGGTGGTGCGGCTCATCGGGATAGGACAGCAGGATGACCTGCTTGCCGTTGCGCCGGGCCGCGTTGTACAGCTCCAGCCCCTGGTGCCAGTCCACCGCGTTGTCGGCAGTCCCGTGCAGGATCATGAAGGGCGTGGTGATGTTGGGCACGTTGTAGAGGGCCGACTGATCCTCGTACAGGTCGGTGCTGTTCCACGGCGTCACGTTCTCGCCCATGCGCACCTGCCCCACCTCCGTGATCCCCTGTTGCACCGTGCCGCTGCCGGGATAGAGCTCGTCGTAGAAGCTGATGAGGTTGGTCGGAGGAGCTCCGGTCACGATGGCCGCGAACATGTCGGTCTGGGTGAGGATGTACGACGACTGGTATCCGCCCCAACTGTGCCCCTGGAGCCCGATGTGCTCGGGGTCCGCGTAGCCCAGGTCGATGACCTTCTGAACAGCGCTGGTCACGCAGTCCAGCGCCGAAGAGCCGGGCTTGCCGATCTCGTAGACCACGTCGGGCTGGAGGACGAGATAGCCGTTGCTCGCATAGGTGGACATCTGGGGTCGGTCGTCGAACCTGGGCATGGAGAACTCGTGCTCGGTGTCCGACATGATCTCGTAGAAGTACACGAGCATGGGATAGCGCTTGCCCGGCTCGTAGCCCGCCGGAAGCGTGAGGGTGCCCTGAAGGCGCTGTCCCTTGCTGTTGGTGTAGTCGATGAGGACCTTCTTGCCCCACGCGTACTCCGAGAGGAACGGGTCGGCGTCGGTCACCTTCACCGGATTCCGGAAGGAGGTGTCGCTGGTCCAGTAGTCCGGGAACTCCTGGAAGGTCTGCTCCGTGAAGATCACCCGGTCCGCGTCGTCGGCCTTGGACACCTGCCCGATCATCTTGTCGTCGTAGATCAGGGGCGTCGGCGACTTGCCGGGCTCGAGCCTCCAGTAGCCCGACTTCTTGGTCCACACGCCGTAGGCCGACAGGGTCAGGGGCTTCGACAGGTCGATCCCGTGGTCGTCGGAGCGGCCACCACCCCCGAAACGGCCGAAGCCGCCTCGTCCGCCTCCAGCGAGGTCGAGCCGAACCACGCGCAGTTGGATCTCCTGCTCGGCGCCCACCCCCTTCGTGAGATTCTGTGGCGCGCCATCGCCCTCCAGCGGAAGGCGCCACACGTCGTACTTGTCGTAGACCAACACCGATCGGCCGTCGCTCGACCACCCTGCCAGGCCCCAGATGGGCCGCTCGTAGTCGTGATCGTCGTCGGTGTTCACGAAGTCCATGCCGCCGTCCACCTGGTGGCTGGTCCCGGAGCGGGCGTCGTAGGCCTGGATGTGCCCGTCCTGCAGATAGAGGAACCAGCGGCTGTCCGGTGACGTGCCCATGGTGCGCCACAGCTCGCGCGCGATGAGCGAGCGTTCCCCGCTGGTCGTGTTCACGCGGTAGTAGTCGGCGTGGCTCCCGCCCCAGGCCACCTCACCCCGATAGGTCGTGTCGTTGCGGCCCACGCCCCACGAGCCGTCGGCCACGGTCTGTACGCTGGTCATGGCGCTGTCCGCCAGTTGCACGAAGCGCCCCGAAGGCACCAGCACGGCAGCGGACAGGGTGGCCCTGAGCTCCCGCTGGAGCCGCACGATCTGCACCGATTGGACCTCCGCGTCCTTCCAGTGCCAGATGTCCACGTTGGCCGCGGGATCGTCGCTCTCCGGAAGCTTCTCCTCCTGCTGCTTGATCCCCACGAACAGCCGCGAACGATCCGGGCTCCACTCCGGCGTCGAGTACTCGCTGAGCACGTACCCGTCCGGGAAATCGCTGGCTTCGGTCGGATCGTACACGGTCTTCTTGCCACCGCTCGCGCCCAGCCCCGTCCACGCCAGCAGCACGTTGGCCTTCTGCTTCATGCCCTCGACCTCGTGGCCGCGCAGGGCGGCGAGCGCATCACCCTCGTCGCTCCAGGCCAGCCCGTCGAAGTCGGCTGCTGCCACGTCCAGCGCGCGGGTCGTTCCGGTCGCCATGTCCACCAGATAGACGCCATTGCCGAGCTGGTCCGCGGCATCCACGGTGTAGGCCAGCAGGCCCCCCGCATCGTCGAAGGCGTACTGGCCCACGTTGCCGATGTTGCGCGTCACGCCCGTGGCCAGCTCTCTCACCAGCAGGTCCGAGCCGTCGCGGGTCGTATCGGCCCGTGATGCCTTGGCCAGGTGGATGGCCAGGTACTTCGAATCGTCGGAGAAGGCGAACGCCTGCGGGTTGGGCGCCTCCCAGGTCTCGCCGCTGGCCAGATCGCGCAGCTCGAAGCGACGCTGGGCGCCACTCCCACCTCCGGCGCCACCCCGTCCGCCCGGTGCCGGCGCGCCCCCGCCGCGACGCGCGCCCCGACCGTTCCCTTCCGGCGGACTCACGTAGTAGCCCACCCAACGGGAATCCCCGGAGAACGTCGGCTGCGAGCCCCGCGGGATCGTGTAGGTCCGGTCCGAGTCCAGGGCCCGCACGAAAAGCGTGTCCTCGCCGTCGTTGGGACTGTAGGCGTAGGTCATCCAGGCGCCGTCCGCCGACAGCCCCGTGCCCGTGATGCGCTTCCAGCGCCCGTAGTCGTCGACGTTGAGGACACGCGGCGTCGAGTCCGACGAGGCCGCGGTGGCCGGGGCCGGTGGTGTGGCCGTGGCCTGAGCGGCGGCCGAGGCCGAGGGAACGAAAACGCAGGCGAACGCTGCGAAGGCAACGGTGATGGACCCGAGGATGCGGCGCATGAGGACTCCAGGAGCGTGCCGGAGCGGAAGGGATTGATCCGGCGCCATGATGCAAGTCCCGGGGGATCACGACAAGGCACAGGTGAGGGCCCGGGAGTCCGCGTGCGACTCCGGGCGCCTCCCGGCTACAGACCCTCGCCCTCGGGAAGCAGGCGGTGGAGCTCCCGGCGCCACCGGTCCGTCAGCTTCGAAATCGCGCTCGCGTCGGCATCCCAGACCGAGAGCCACACTGTGAGGTCCCTCTGTGGGGATCCCATAGCCGCCGGCTCGAGGCTCACGCGCAGGAGCCCTCCTTCCGGCTCGTTGGTCACCACGGCATGCTGCACACCCGGAACCCGATCGAATACGTCGCCGTCGACCCCCGACAGCCCGGCGGCTCCGGCCGGAAAAAGACGGGCCCACACCTCTTCGGACGGGAGGTTCGATCTGCGACGCAGGTAGACGACGTCGCGGTCCATCCCAGGGAACCGCTCCAGGTAGTGCTTGAGCGAACGAAGCTCGAAACTCCATCCGCGGACCGTCCCCTCCACCCACGCATCCCAGGAGGCGTCGTCGGGGAATCCCGAGGTGACGACCCGAAGGCGCGTCGTGCCGCCTCGCCCGGTCAGATGGTAATCCGTCACCTGAAGGACGTCGTGGTCGTGGGCATGGAACGCCCAGCCGGTGCGCAGATGGACCGGGGGATCCCAGGCCAGGATCCGGAGCTCTCCAACGAACTCGTTCTTCCAGGAGAGTCGCATGACGCCGCCCTCGCCCGGCTCCACGCTGGCCTCCAACGGGAACCAGCGCTCCAACTCGCGAGCCTCGGTGAGCGCTCGCCAGACCCGCTCCGGAGGTGCATTGATGGTGACTTCACCAGTAGCGTTGCGCGTTCCGGTCACCTTCCCGGTATGGTTGCCTCGGTCTCGGGCAGCCATGGTCATGTCCCTGGTTCGGGGTGAGCAAGCGAATTCGCGGCGTCCTCATCCTTCTGGTGCACCGCGGTCACAACGCGGAACGCCCGACTGTCCGGCCCGGGCTGATGGTATCGAGCCACGACACCGGCCACAGTCTGGCTGAGCTCCGACAGGAAGCTCCGGAACTCGTCGGGTGTGGCCAGACTCACGGTGACGTCCAGACTCCCCGTCGCGAGACGGACCCCTTCCGCATGAGCTCGCTCCTGGAGCGATACGACCTCCTGGATGACTCGCGAAGCGAGCGCAACCACGTAAGAGGCGGACAGCGAATCCCCCGAGGGCTCGAGGCCCGCGGAAAGCGAGCCGAGGGTCGCAGGATCCACGACGAAGTGCCGGGCAGACACCCGGAAGACCTTCTCCCGACCGCGCCGCATACCCTCATGTGGAACCGGCTCCAGGACGCCCGCCTCCTCCAGCGCACGCAAGTGGTAGTTGAGCCGCTGACGTTTCTCCCCCAGCCGACGAGCGAGTCCAGCGGCCGAGTCCGGGCGCCGGCGAAGCTCCTCCACCAGCCCGCGGCGCTCGGGATCCATGAGCAACGCGGCACCCGCAGGGTCGCGCAGCACGTGCAGCTCGGGGAGTGTGACGGGAGCATCCATGCAGATCTCTACGGCGATATCCTCCAGAGTCCTCATAGCGATTCTAGGTATGACAAATTTGTTTGTCAAGTCGCTGACTTGGCTCCGCCGCGCGATCGCGCGTATCCTGGCGGTTGGGCCCTCGGCCCACGGCACTCGGATACAGACCGCCCTCAACGGGGAGCGAGCCTTGAACGATCCCGCCAATACCGGATCACCCCTGAACACGAGTCCGCATGCCAGCCCACCAGGTGCGCGGATCGTCTGGCACATGGTGTCCGTCCTCGCCGTGGCAACAGTCCCGGGCCAACTCCGATTCGGGCAAGCCTTCTGGGACCTTCCGGCACCGCTGACGACGCAGGTCGTTGCCATGGTGGCGGCATATCTGGCTCTCGCTCTTTCCGTGAGCTTCATCCGCCGAAGGAGCGTGCGCGCGATCGCGGCGATCCCTGTCGGCCTGGTCTGCTTCGGCCTGGCCTACCTCGCTCTCGAGAGCAACCCCGACATTCAGGTGTCCCGTGTGTTGGTGGCCCTCACGACCGGCCTGGCGATCGGCTTCGCGGTGTTGCAGACCATGATCGCCCGCCATCCGGCCGCGCCGACCGCTGCTGCGTCCGCGGGTCTGCTCGCCTTTCTCCTCCTCGGGCCCCAGCTCGGCAGCGCGGATCGGCTGGCCGACGAGCCGCCGCGTCTCATCGCCACCTCCAACCACGTGGTCAAGGCCATTCAACTCAACGGTGTCGTGCCTCCTCCCCAGGTGGACGGTGGAGCCATCGCAGCCTTCGAGGACGGCTTCCTGGTCCTGACGGGAGGGGGGCGTTTCTACCGGGTGTCTCCCGATGCCCCGGGGGATTCCGTGCGCGTCGCAGAGATCTCACTGCCCTCTCCCTTGAATCGCGAGGCCTATCTCGCGACCCAGCCGGACCCATCAACTGCCCCCAGGTTGCGAGCCACAGACCTCCTGGTGGACACCGCACCGCCGCAGGCCCGACTTCTGGTTGCGCACCAGTATTGGAACATCGACCAGGCGTGCTACACGATCCGCGTCTCGAGCCTCTCACTGGAAGCCCTCCGTGGAGGCGCCGGGTCATGGACGACGCTCTTCGAGACGAGCCCCTGCATTCCCATGGGGCCACCTCTGGACGATATCCGCACCGGCGGACGGCTCGCGCTGTTGGGCAACGGCGACATCCTGCTGAGCGTGGGCGACATGGGCTACGACGGGCTGGGTTCGCCCGACCTGCCGCAGGATCCGGACGCGGACTACGGCAAGGTCATCGCCGTCGGGTCCGATGGCACTTCCCGCGTCTTCAGCACGGGTCACCGCAACCCCCAGGGGCTCACGGTTGATCGTACCGGCCGGATCTGGCTCACCGAGCACGGGCCCGAGGGTGGCGACGAGATCAACCTGGTGGAGGAGGGCGCAAACTACGGGTGGCCCCTGGTAAGCTACGGTACGGACTACGAGCTGGATTATTGGCCACCCGCCATGGGGCGGCGCGACCACGGACCGTTCACCGAGCCCCGCTACGCCTTCGTTCCATCGATCGGCATTTCGCAGGTCATCGAGGTCGGTCCCGGGCCCTTTCCCGAATGGGAGGGCGACCTCCTGGTGTCCTCGCTCCGCGCCGAGAGCCTCTACCGAGTGCGTCTCGAGAACGAGCGGGTCCTGTTCGCGGAGCCCATTCGTGTGAACCGGCGTGTGCGGGACCTGGCGCAGGGCGTGTCCGGAGATATCGTGATCTGGGCCGACACCGGCGACCTGATCCTACTCACCGCCGCCGATCCCGTCGCCGACGGCGAGTTCCTCTACGGCCTGTGCGCGGGTTGCCACGACGATCCTTCCGGAGCCGGATCTCTGGGTCCCGACCTGACGGGGATCCTCAACCGGCCCGTCGCCACTCGTACCGGCTACCCCTATTCGGCCGCTCTGCAGCGATTGGGCGGCCGCTGGACCGAGGAGCGCCTGAGTGCCTTCCTGCGGAATCCACAGTCGTTTGCTCCCGGCACACGCATGGAGTTCGGAGGACTTCCGGACGCCGAACAGCGATCCGTGCTCATCGAGTACCTGCGCGGCCTCCGGTAGACTCCCACGCCCGGGCCGGAGCCCGAGAAGGAGCCTGCACGAGACCAGACACTTGCGACGGGCATCCCTCCCTGGTTCCCTTCTCAGACCACCACCACGTCCCGACCCTCCGTCCTAGACCGTCCGGAGTAGCGTCCCATGCACAGGAAGATCCTCAGCGCCTTCGTCACCGCGAGCCTGCTGGCGGCGCCCGCCGTGGCCGCCGGCCAGAACGCGCCCATGATGTCCGAGGTGGACCCCGCCCTCCTGCAGGGCATGAGCTACCGCCTGGTGGGCCCAATGCAGGGTGGTCGGGTCACGACGGTGACCGGGGTACCCTCCCAGGCCCGCACCTTCTACATGGGCGTCGCGTCGGGCGGCCTCTTCCGCACGACGGACGGAGGCGAGAGCTGGGAGCCCATCACCGACGGCCAGGTACCGTTGGGCTCGAGCGGATCCGTGGCCGTGGCCGACACCGATCCGAACGTCATCTACTACGGCACCGGGTCCGACGGGCTCCGCAGCAACGTCTCCACCGGGCGTGGCGTGTACAAGACCACCGACGGAGGCGAAACCTGGTCCTTCGCGGGACTCCGTGACGTGGGCCAGATCGGCGCCGTCCGGATCCATCCGAGTGACCCGAACACGGTCTGGGTCGCGGCGGTGGGCGACGCCTTCAAGCCCTCGGCCCAGCGCGGGATCTACAAGACCACCGACGGCGGACAGACCTGGCGAAACCTGCTCTTCATCTCGGACAGCACGGGCGCCATGGACGTGGAGATCCAGCCCGGCAATCCCGACGTGGTCTACGCCTGGATGAGCCGCATCGAGCGAAAGCCCTGGACCATCATCAGCGGGTCGCACGAGGGCGGCTTCTTCAAGAGTACCGACGGGGGTGAGCACTTCGAGCACATCGACAACGGCCTCCCCCAGGACCTCATCGGCAAGGGCAATCTGGCGGTGACGGCCGCGAATCCGAATCGCATCTACGCCCTCATCGAGGCCAAGCCGGGCGGCGGGCTCTACCGCTCCGACGACGCCGGCGAAAGTTGGACCATGGTCAACGATGACGGCGCCATCGTCCAGCGGCCCTTCTACTACACGACGCTGGGGGCGGACCCCACCGACGCCGACATCGTCTACGCGGGCGCGGAGAGCTTCTTCAAGTCCACGGACGGCGGCCGCACCCTGAACCGGTTCCCGACTCCCCACGGCGACAATCACGACATCTGGATCAATCCCAACGACAACCGGATCATGATCCAGTCCAACGACGGTGGGGCCAACGTCTCCTTCGACGGCGGCGAGACCTGGTCGACCCAATACAACCAGCCCACGTCGGAGATCTATGGGATCCACATCGACCAGCACTTCCCCTTCCGGCTCTACGGCGCGCAGCAGGACGACGGCACGCACATCATCTCCAGCGTGGCCGACGGCGGCGAGCGCAACGTGGACTGGTGGAGTGGTCCCGGTTGTGAGACCGGACCCGTGGTACCGCACCCGGACAAGCCCAACATCGTGTACGGCTCGTGCAAGGGTCAGTACGAGGTCCTGGACCTGGAGACCGGCCAGGCCAAGCAGTACTGGGTGGGCGGACAGTCCCTCTACGGGAATCCCGCCCGCGACCTGATCTACCGCTTCCAGCGCGTCTCGCCCATGGAGACGTCACCCCACGATCCCGACGTCCTCTATTACGGGTCGCAGTACCTGCACCGCACCAGTGACATGGGCGTGACCTGGGAGACGATCTCACCGGACCTGACGGCCAACGACCCCTGCTGTCAGGGCGTGAGCGGTGAGCCCATCACCCGCGACGTCACGGGCGAGGAGTTCTACAGCACGCTCTACGCCATCGCCGAGTCCCCGCATCAGGCAGGGGTCATCTGGACGGGCGCCAACGACGGCCCCTTCCACGTCACCCGTGACGACGGGGTCACCTGGACCGACGTCACGCCGCCGGACCTGCCCGAGGGCGGACGAGTAGCGTTCATCGACGTGTCTCCCCACCGCCGGGGATCTGCCTACTACGCCGTGTACCGCTACCTGCTCGGCGATTACGCCCCCTACATCTACCGCACCGACGACTACGGAGAGAGCTGGACACTCCTGACCCCGGGCGACAACGGAATCCCCGGAGACACGCCGACGCGCGTGGTACGCGAGGATCCGGATCGGGAGGGCCTCCTCTACGCCGGCACCGAGTTCGGGCTGTACGTGTCGTTCGACAACGGCGGACACTGGCAGCCGCTGCAGCTCAACCTGCCCAGGGTTCCCATCAACGACATCCAGGTCCACGGCGAGGACCTGATCGTCGCCACCCAGGGCCGCGCCATCTGGATGCTGGACGACCTGTCGCCGCTTCACCAGATCACGCCACGGACGAGCGTGGCCGAGGCCCACCTGTACGCGCCGCGTGACGGCTACCGGACCGCCACGGCGCCGCAGCTCCTGGGCCCGATGATCAACTACTATCTGCCTGGCGCGCCCTCCGGCGAGGTCACCGTCGACATCCTCGACGGGTCGGGCAACACGGTGAACTCCTACAGCAGCGAGGATCGCGCGCCCAGCCAGGGCGGCCGTTTCGGCGGCTTCGGCCGTCGCGGTCCACCGCCGCCCACGGTCACCACCGATGTCGGCTTCAACCGTCTGGTGTGGAACGTGCGAGACGAGGACGGGCTTCCGGTGCCACCCGGACGCTACACCGCCCGCCTCACCGTGAACGGGTCCATCCAGGAACAGCCCTTCGACGTCCTCATCGACCCCCGGGTCGCTGACGGCGGCGTGACCGTGGCGGACCTGCGCGAGCAGTATCAGCACAACCGCCGCATGAACGCCATGTCTCAGGAGGTGCAGGCGCTGGTACGTCGGGTGCAACAGGCCCTGGATCAGGGTGACGCCTCGATGCGGGAGCGCCTGGCGCCGGTGGTGGACCAGTTGATGACGCCGGAGGTCCGTTACAGCAAACCCGGTCTGCAGGACCAGATCAACTATCTGCGGGGCATGACGATCCGCACGGACCAGAAGGTCGGCCGCGACGCGCTGGAGCGCTACGAGACGCTCCGTCAGCAACTCGACGAGCTCACCGCCGAGGTGGACCGGATCCTGGGCTGAGTCCACCGTCGCGCCCGTCGCTTCGAGGGCAAGCGGGGTGGCGTGGCCGGAGCGCGCTGACGTGGAGCGCGCCGGGTCACCTCACCCCGCTCGCCAACACTCGGACCGCCTCAGGCGACAAGAGTGGTGGACCCCTGCGGCAGAAGGCCTGCCCTCTTCGACTCGCTCGATCCGGACAGGATCCCTCCCCGAGGTCCTGAGTCCATCGAGTCTCGAGTCTGGAGAGATGTCATGAAGCGTGCACGGATGCTGACGTTGAGCATCGCGACGTCGTTCCTCGTGGCCGTCCCGGCCGCAGCCCAACGCCCACCGCAGGGTGGCGGGGGCGGAGGGCAGTCCGAGGGCGTAGCGGCGAAGGAGAACGTCTCCACCACCCACCACACCGCCAACATCGGCGGCGAGCAGATCGCCTATACGGCCAACACCGGGACCATGGTCCTGCACGGACCCGACGGAGAGCCCCGGGCCACGGTCTTCTACATCGCCTACACGCGCGATGGGGAGGACGCCGCCGACCGCCCGGTGACCTTCTTCTTCAACGGGGGTCCGGGGTCGGCGTCCATCTGGCTGGACATGGGCATCATGAGCCCCAAGCACCCGGAGATGGGGCCCGAGGGCTCGCAGCCGGCGCCGCCCTATGCCCTGGTGGACAACCCCAACTCGCCTCTGGACGTGACCGATCTGGTCCAGGTGGACGCCATGATGACCGGCTATTCGCGGCCCGGCGAGGGCGTGCCGGCCTCGGACTACACGGGCCAGCGCAACGACATCGCCATGTTCGCCGAGTTCATCCGCGATTATCTGGACAAGTACGATCGCTGGGCCTCGCCCAAGTACCTGTTCGGCGAGAGCTACGGCACCTTCCGCTCGGCCGGCCTCGCCAGCGAGCTGCAGGACGGCGAAGGCATCGAGCTGAACGGCATCATGCTCCTGGGCACCGTGCTGGACCTCGGTTACATCGCGCCGTCGCCGACCAACGACATCGGCTACTCCAACTATCTGCCGACGTACACCGCCACGGCCTGGTACCACAAGAAGCTCCCGGCCGACCTTCAGAGCGAGAGCCTGGAAGACGTCGTGCAGCAGTCCCGGGACTACGCCTTCGGGGACTACATGACCGCGCTGGCCGCGGGCAACGCGCTGACGACGGCGGAACGACGGGCGGTGGCCCAGAAGCTCGCCCGGCTCACCGGCGTATCGGAGGAGTTCATCCTCAACACCAACCTCCGCATCGACGCCGGGACGTACCGCACCGAGCTGCTCCGGGACCAGCGGGAGACGGTGGGCCGCTACGACAGTCGCATGATCGGCATCAACGGCAACGCGGCCAGCCAGCGCCAGGACTACGACCCGTCCGACGTGGCGCCGTCGAGCGCGTTCATGGCGGCCTTCATGCAATACCTGCACAACGACCTGGGCTTCCGCACCGACCTGCAGTACTACATGGGCGGGCACACCGGTCGCTGGGACTACGGCGGCGCCGGCTACGGGGGCTACCCGAACACGGTGGAGTCGCTGCGGCTGGCCATGGCCAAGGACCCCTATCTGCGGGTGATGGTGGGATCCGGCTACTACGACATGGCCACGCCCTTCGCCAACGCGGAGTACACCTTCCGCCACATGGGCTTCGACCAGACCTACAAGGACCGGGTGGAGTTCACCTACTACGAGAGCGGGCACATGGCCTATCTGAACCAGGCCTCGGCCCGCAAGCTCAAGCAGGACATCACCAACTTCATCACCTCCACCAAGCAGCCGGCGACGGTGTCGCACTGAATCGCGCGGGCGCGGCGCGGCCCATCGGTCGCGTCGCGCCGCGGCGTGCGGGGCCGGGCGCGCGTGCTGCCGGCCCAGCTCCGACGTGGGAGGACGCCTCCGCTCAGGAACCCGGCGTGTCTCTCGCCGACTCCTCTCCCTGGTACGCGAGGGCGTGCAACAGATACGCCCGGGCCCGCGCCCATTCGCGCTCCACGGTGCGAGAAGACGTGCCCAGGGCGGCCGCGGTCTCGGGCACGGTCATCCCCCCGAAATACCGGCACTCGACGATGCGGGACATGCGCTGGCTCTTGGCCTCGAGCTTCAGGAGCGCGTCCTCGACGGCCAGGATGTCGGCGATGTCCGCGTCCACGGCGGCGGTGTTCTCGTCGAGCGGGACCTGCACCCGCGTGCCGCCACGCTTCTCCGCGTGACGTTTTCGGGCGAAGTCGATGAGGATCCGGCGCATGGCCTTCGAGCAGAAGGCGAAGAACTGCGCCTTGCCGCGGCGACTCCACGAGTCGAGGCCCGCCAGTTTGACGTAGGCTTCGTGGACCAGGACGGTCGTATCCAGGATCTCGTCACGACCTACGCGAGCCAGGTGCCGGTGCGCCATCTGGCGAAGGTCGTCATAGACGAGCTCGATGAGGCGGTCGAAGGCCTCCTCCTCTCCCTCGCTCCACCGCGATACGAGGCGGGTGATCTCGCTGGCTTCCTGGCTCATGGTAGATCAAGGTACTGGCTTCCATTTCTCGCCGCGAAGCGACTCGCTCGGTAGCTTGTGACGTGTGGATGGCGTGGGTGACGGCCGGCCCCCGCCACGGACCCTCCCCCAGCGGCCCGTCGAGCCCGTGGATCGCGAATCCCTCTGGAACCGATGGGATGAGATCGATGGCCTTCTCGAGCAGGCGCTCGAGCGGCCAGTCGAGGAGCGCGACGCCTTCCTGACGAGGGCGTGCGCCGACGATCCCGAGCTGCTTCGGATTCTCCGAACCCTGGTCGGGGCCGCGCGCCGCGAAGGCGGCCCCGACCCGCCGGGCCCCGCTCTCCTCGGCGCCGCTCTGGGGGGCGACGGCCGGGAGGAGCACGCCGACGCCCTGCTCGGGGCCACCGTGGGCCCCTATCGCCTGGTGGGAATCCTGGGAACCGGTGGAATGGGCGTGGTCTATCTCGCAGAGCGCGCGGACGGCGTCTTCGAGCGACAGGTCGCCGTCAAGGTGCTCCACCGCTCCCTCGACGCGCCCGACATCCGCCACCGCTTCAGGCTCGAGCGCCAGATCCTGGCGTCTCTCAACCACCCGGGCATCGCCCAGATGATCGACGGGGGCGTCACCGACGACGGGCGGCCCTACCTGGTGATGGAGCACGTCGAGGGAATCCCCATCGACCGATACGCCGACGGGCGGGGCCTGACCATCGATGAGCGCATCCGGCTGGTGATCGCCACGGCCGACGCCGTGGAGTACGCCCACCGCCACATGGTCATCCACCGGGACCTCAAGCCCAGCAACATCCTCGTGACCGACGAGGGCCGGGTGAAGCTCCTGGACTTCGGGATCGCCAAGCTGTTGGCGGACCGAGAGGAGGCCGAGGCGCTGACACGGCCCGGGGCCCGTTTCGTCACACCCGAGTACGCGGCCCCCGAGCAGCTCCTGGGCGAGCCCATGACGACGCAGAGCGATGTCTACGCCCTGACGGTGCTCCT
The DNA here is from genome assembly GCA_963809895.1 of uncultured Gemmatimonadales bacterium. Taxonomy (GTDB): domain Bacteria; phylum Gemmatimonadota; class Gemmatimonadetes; order Longimicrobiales; family Gaopeijiaceae; genus Gaopeijia. Next base: position 3,008,006 of record CAWELD010000003.1, read on the forward strand.
CTTCCAGCTTCTCACGGGCGTGCTTCCCTACTCCCGCCGCGGCCCAGACTCGGTCCTGGAACGGGTGATCCGGGGAGCCGAGCCCACGGCTCCGTCCGAAGCCGTCCGGCGTCTGTCCGAGCCGGAGGCCACAGCGGAGGTCGGCGACTCCGTCTTCAAGGCACGGAGCACGACGGCGGCGGCGCTGCGGCGCACGTTGGACGGTGATCTGGACGCCATCCTGCTCCATGGACTCCGCAGCCGACCCGAAGACCGCTACGGGTCGGCGGCCGCGCTGCGCGACGACCTGGAGCGCTATCTCTCCGGCGCGGCGGTTACGGTACGGGGCGACCTCATCCTCTATCGGGCCCGCAAGTTCGCGCGCCGCCATCGGGTGTCGGTGGGTGCCGCCGCTGCGCTGTTCCTGGTGGTCACGGGCTCCGCCGTCGGCCTGGGCCTGCAGCGCCGGGCGGTGGTGGCCGAGCGCAACCGTGCCGAGGCGGCGGCCGCCGCCGCGAGCCGTGAAGCCGAGACCTCGCGCCAGGTCACCGCGTTCCTGGTGGGGCTCTTCAAGGGCAGCGACCCCCGGGAGCAGTTGGGAGACACGGTCACGGCCCGCGCCCTTCTCGAGCGGGGCGCCGCTCGTGTGGACGTCGAGCTCGCGGACCAGCCGGCGGTCCGGGTCGCGCTGCTGGAGGCGCTGGGGCAGGTGTACACCAACCTCGGATCGTACGACCGCGCAACCGAGCTCCTTCAGGAGGCCACCGTTCTGCGTCGGGATTCCATCGAGGGACGCCCGGGGTTGGCCGCGAGCATGCTGCTCCTGGCCGACGCGCAGCGCATGGCGCGGGCGTATCGGGACGCGCGTGAGACCTATGGTGCGGCGATTCGTCATGCTCTGGAGTCGGCCGACAGCGCGACCCTGGGCCTGGCACGCCTGGGACTCGGGGCGACCTTCGTGATGATGGAGCAGCCCGATTCGGCCGAGACGGAGCTGCAGGCGGGCCTGGATCTACTGACGGCGACCGACGCCCGCGACGAGACCGTATCTCTCAACGCGCAGACGACGCTGGCGGGGCTCCTTCGGCGCAAGGGAGATCTGGAAGGCTCCGAGCGGCTCTACCGCTCCGTCGCCGCGCGCCGCCGAGCCATGGAGCCCAGGGACCCGGTGGCGCTGGCCACCGTCCTCAACAACCTCGCGGTCTTGCGGCGCCGACAGGGAGACCTCGCCGGAGCGGCCTCGCTCTACCGCGAAGCCATGGACCTCGACGCCGCCGTGCTCGGACCCGGCCACCCGACCTCGCTCATGCTCGCGGGCAACCTCGCCGGGACCTTGAGCGCCCAGGGCCGTTGGGACGAGAGCCTGGCCGTCTACCGCGCTCGCGTGGACGCCGCGCGTGAGCGCTGGCCCGACGGCCACTGGCAGACGGCGTCGGCACTCATGAATCTCGGCGCGGCGCTGGTCACGAACGACCGCCCCGCCGACGCGCTTTCTCCGCTGTCCGAGGCCGTGGACATGGCCATCGAGCAGATGGGCGCGCGCCACAGCTGGACCAACGTCTACCGGGGGTGGCTCGGATCAGCGGCGGCGCTCACCGGGCGCGCCGAGGCTGCGGACCAACTGTTCCAGTGGAGTCTGGAAGGGCTGTCCAGCTACGAGGGGCTCGGGAGCGATCAGACCGTGAAATCGATGCTCGAGTCCCTGATCCGGACCCTGGACGCCAAGGGCCTCGCCACGCAGGTGACGGACTACCGAGCGATTCTGGAGGCGGCGGGGGGGCCCTGAACCGTCGCCCGAGCGCTGGCCTCACGGGCCTCGGGGTACCTTCGGGCGGCAGTCACCCGCTCCGCTCCGCCAGCACCGAGCCGTACGGATGGAACCCCGCCCGCCGTGCCACCGCCCACCCCACCACCACCCCGGCGGCCTGCACCAGCAGATCGGTGGAATCCAACAAGCGCCCCGCCACCAGCACCTGGCTCAGCTCGGTTGCCGCCGCCAGGTAGACCCCGGGCCAGAACAGCCCCAGGAATCCGCGGCGCCTCAGCGGCCAGACGGCCAGCAGAGCTCCCAGCGGCAGATACAAGAAGAAGGGCGACACCACGTCCACCACGCTGAACATATCCACCCGCGCTCCCAGGAACCGCAGCGGAATCCACCACTTGTCGGTGAGCTTGCCCACGACTGCGGCCCATGACGTCTCGGGCGTGTACGGTCGCAGCGCCCACAGCAGCAGGACGGGCGCGTAGATCGCCAGGAGCCACACCGGCCGCTGGGACCCCCGTAGTCGTCTGGTCGCCCTCGGCAGGCCCCACGCCGCCAGGGCGCCGCCCGCGGCGACGCCGCCCGCGTGTGCCACCACCGCGCCCAGCTCCAGCGGCAAGCCCAGAAAGCCGTGGAGGAATTCCACCAGGACGGCCAGTCCGGCACCACCCAGCGCGACGGCACCCGCGCTCCGACGGTAGCTCCAGCCCGTCTCGGCCAGCGCCGCCACCGCGAACGCGCCGGCCGGGGCGAACAGCAGCACGTCGGTGAAGGGGATGCGCGTGAGCGAGCTCCACTCGAACATGGACCAGACGACACGGAAGCGCCCGAGGGGACCACCCCACACATTGGGCCGGAGCTCCTGGCGGAAGAGCGGCGTGAACGCCTCGCCGGCGCACGAGATCCCGTAGCTCGCGGCGAAAGCCAGCGCGGGAATCCCCACGAAGGACCGCCCGCCCCGGCGCCGCGCGGCGAGCACCACCAGAGCGACCAGTCCCAGCGCGCCCACCAGTGCTCCCAGTGTGTTGCTCACCACGTCCAGCACGCTGGCCGTCCGCGTCGGCGAGAACAGCTGGGCGACCTCGACGAAGGTGCTGATGAGCGCGCCCGACAGCACCGCGTTGCGAAGGGCGACCGCACTCCGGCCGGCGGGCGCGGTGACCATCCACACCAGCCCCCACCCGGCGAACAGCGCGACGTTGCGGGCGCCGTCGATCACGTCCCGCGGCGAGAACGACGGGTGCAGCATGCGCCGCAATCCCGCCACGCTGCCCAGACTGAGGTCCAGACGCATGGACGACAGCGTCGCCAACAGGAGGAGCCCCAGATAGGCGAGCCTGGTAGGCAGACGGCTCCGTTCGAGTTGTCGGGCGAGATCGGCCATGGAGATCAGGCGGTCACACCGCCGGGGGCGGCCCGAACGGGCTCCCCCGGCGGCGCGCCGGCGTCAGATCGAGTCCAGGATCCGGTTGAAGGTCGCGCTGGGTCGCATGGCCGCGGAGGCGCGAGACTGCTCCGGCAGGTAGTACCCGCCCAGGTCCTGGGGCTCGCCCTGGGCGGCGTCCAGCTCGCCCATGATGACGTCCTCGGCCTCTACCAACGCGTCGGCCACCGGCTCGAAGTGCTCGGCCAGGGCGACGTCGGCGTCCTGCTCCGCCAGTGCCCGGGCCCAGTAGAGGGTCAGGTAGAAGGTACTCCCACGGTTGTCGATCTCGTGAACCCTGCGCGAGGGCGAGCGCGCGTTGTCCAGGTACCGTGCCGTGGCCTCGTCCAACGCTGCCGCCAGGGTGCGCGCGCCGACGTTGTCGAACTTGTCGCCCAGATGCTCGAGCGATGCCGCCAACGCCAGGTACTCGCCCAGCGAATCCCAGCGCAGGTGGCCTTCCTTCTGGAACTGCTGCACGTGCTTCGGTGCCGAGCCACCGGCGCCGGTCTCGAAGAGCCCGCCCCCCTTCAGCAGCGGCACGATGGAGAGCATGCGAGCGCTGGTGCCGATCTCCAGAATCGGAAAGAGGTCGGTGAGAAAGTCGCGCAGCACGTTTCCCGTGACCGAGATGGTGTCCTCACCCCGCCGGATGCGCTCCAGCGAGAACTCCATGGCTTCCAGCGGGGCCAGGATCTCGATGTGGAGGCCCTCGAGGTCGTGCTCGGGCAGATAGGCCTCCACCTTGCGGATGAGCTCCGCGTCGTGGGCCCGATCGCGATCGAGCCAGAACACGGCCGGCGCACCCGTGGCGCGCGCCCGCTCGACCGCCAGGCGAACCCAGTCGCGGATGGGCTCGTCCTTGGCCTGGCACGCCCGCCAGATGTCGCCCTCGCCCACCGGCTGCTCGAAGAGCGTGTGACCCCGGGCGTCCACGACCCGGACCACCCCGTCCGAGGCCATCTCGAAGGTCTTGTCGTGCGATCCGTACTCCTCGGCCTTCTGGGCCATGAGCCCGACGTTGGACACGCTGCCCATGGTGGACGGATCGAACTGGCCGTGGGCCTGGCAGTCGCGCACCACGGCGTCGTAGATGCCGGCGTAGCTGGAGTCGGGGATCACCGCCTTGCAGTCCTGCAGCTCGCCCCGGGCGTTCCACATGCGGCCCGAGTCCCGGATCATGGGCGGCATGGAAGCGTCGATGATGATGTCGCTGGGCACGTGCAGGTTGGTGATGCCCCGGTCCGAGTCCACCATGGCCAACGCCGGTCCGGCCTCGTACGCTGCGCGGATGTCGGCCTCGATGGCTTCGCGCTGGTCGTCGGGGAGCTCCTGGATCCTGACCAGCAGGTCGCCCATGCCGTTGTTGGGATCGATGCCGAGCTCGTCGAAGACCGCCTGGTGCTTCCGGAAAACGTCCTCGAAATAGACGCGTACCGCATGGCCGAAGATGATGGGATCCGAAACCTTCATCATGGTGGCCTTGAGGTGGATGGAGAACAGCACCCCGCGGTCCTTCGCGTCGCGTACCTGCTCCCGCAGGAACTCCACCAACGCCTGCTTGCTCATCCAGGTGGCGTCGAGGACCTCACCCTCCTGGAGGGGCAAGGACTCCTTCAGGACCGTGACGGTGCCGTCGGTGGCCACGTGCTCGATGGTGGCGGTGGTGGCCTCCGTGAGGGTGATGGACTCCTCGTTGTGGCGAAAATCCCCCTGGGCCATGGTGGACACGTGGGTCTGGGAGTCCTCGGGCCAGGGTTGCATGCGCGGCGGGTGCTTGCGCGCGAACTCCTTCACGGCCCGGGGCGCGCGCCGATCCGAGTTGCCCTGCCTGAGCACCGGATTCACCGCGCTCCCCTTCACCTTGTCGTAGCGGGTCTGGATCGCGCGCTCCTCGTCGGTAGACGGTTCCTCCGGATAGTCGGGGAGGGCGAATCCCCTGGACCGGAGCTCGGCGATGCACGCCTTCAGCTGCGGCACCGACGCGCTGATGTTGGGCAGCTTGATGACGTTGGCCTCGGGGGTGTCGACGAGCCGTCCCAGCTCGGCCAGGTCGTCGGGGACCTTCTGCGCCTCGGTGAGTTGGTCCGGAAAGGCCGCCAGGATACGGCCGGCCAGGGAGATGTCCCGGGTCTCCACCGGGACACCGGTGGCCCCGGCGAAGGCGCGGATCACGGGGAGGAAGGCGTGCGTGGCAAGGGCCGGCGCTTCGTCGGTCCAGGTATAGATGATGGGCGGTGACTTGCGCATGGAGTTCGCTGTTGTGAGGGCTCGATTCGTGGCGTGAGAGGGAGCCGCCAGCGGGCCACGTAATGTAGCAGGTCGGGCGGGCCGTCGCGGGGGCGCCCGCCGCACCTGTCCGGGAACCGCACCGGGCCGTATCGTCCCAGAATCGACGACGGGATCCGCCCACGGGTCCCCGGAGACGCACCGACGGCCGGGAGGGCGCATGCGCTGGCGCCAGAGCAGGCAGAGTGGAAACGTCGAGGATCGACGCGGACGGCGCGTCGCCGGCGGCGTGAAGATCGGCGGAGCGGGCCTGGTGATCCTGGTCGCGGTGATGCTCCTCGGAGGAGACCCCAGCCAGGTGCTGCAAGTCCTGGAGGGCACCGGAGGCGGGGCCGCCGTCCCTGAAGAGCCCGCAGGACCCCCCCAGGACGAGACGGGCCGTTTCCTGAGCGCGGTCCTGGGGATGACCGAGGACGTGTGGAGCGAGATCTTCGCCGAGGCCGGCGCACGGTATCGGCCTCCCACCATGGTGCTCTTCACCGACGCCGTGCAGTCGGCGTGCGGTCTCAGCAGCGCCGCCACCGGTCCCTTCTACTGTCCCGGTGACGAGAAGCTCTACCTGGACACGGGATTCTTCGCCGAGCTGGCCGCCATGGGCGGTCCGGGCGATTTCGCCCAGGCCTACGTCATCGGCCACGAGGTGGGGCACCACGTGCAGAACCTCACGGGCACCTTCGATCGCGTGCGCCGCCTGCAGGACCGGGCGGGAAGTCAGGCCGAGGCCAACCGGCTACAGGTCCTCACCGAGCTCCAGGCCGATTGCTATGCCGGCGTCTGGGCCTACCACGCGAATGCCCGGGCGCACGTCCTGGAGGAGGGCGACGTGGACGAGGGCCTGGCCGCTGCCGCCGCCATCGGCGACGACCGACTCCAGTCCCGCGCCGGACGCGAAGTCGCTCCCGAGTCCTTCACCCACGGCACCTCGGCCGAGCGGCAGCGGTGGCTGCGCGTGGGGATCACGAGCGGCAGCGTGGACCGCTGCGACACCTTCGCCGAGACCAGAAGGGGGCCGTAGCTCCGCGATGGTTTCTCACCACCGTGGGCTTCACGTCGGTGGCCTGCGACTCCACCCTGGATCGGGTCAGCAGGCTCCTACACGAGCCTCTCGCGCAGCGCGCGCCCCACGGCCTCGGCCACGTTGTTCACCTGAAGCTTCCGGTAGACGGCCCTGATATGGGACCGCACGGTGTCGATGCTGATGTCGAGAACGCGGGCCACGGCCTTGTAGCTCATCCCCTGGACCAGGCATGACAGGACCTCTCGCTCGCGGGGCGTGAGCTCGACTTCGTCCGGCGAGCCAGCGGCCGCGGGCCCAAGCTGCCGCACGATCTCCAGCACGGTGCGAGCGACGCCCGCAGACAGGGGCGATCCCCCAGCCATCACCGAGCGGAGCTGCGCCAACAGGTCCTGGGCGGGCACCCGCTTCAGCAGGTAGCCGTCCGCGCCCGCCGAGATCGCCTCCACCAGCCGGGCCCGATCCTCGAACACGGTCAGGACCACGACGGCGACCTCGGGCAATATGGTCTTGATCCGGCGAGTGCATTCGATTCCGGTCATGCCCGGCAGCTCCAGGTCCATGAGCACCAGATCAGGAACCGCGTGGTCTGCGCCGGTCCTCTGGGCGCGGGCGATCGTGGCCAGGGCCGCGGCGGGATCCGGAAACGACCCCGCAATGGTGAAGCTCGTGGCATGGTCAAGCAGCTTCTCGAGACTGGCGCGATAGCGCGCGTCGTCCTCGATGGTGACGACACGGACGGGTGTCTCGGTTGGCGGCGACATGCGTCGCAATCTGACCCTTCAGCGGGCGTGGGGCGCTCGCATGATCATGCGAGTCAAGCCACGGGCGCTGGCGAGAAGGCGGCGGACCAGGCCGACGTCCGGACCACCCTCGGGATGGAAGCGGACCGTCACCGTGGTACCGTGGGCGCGGTCACCGGTCACCGTCAACGTGGCCGCGATTTCCTCCGCGCGGCGAGCCATGCCGTCGAGTCCATGGCCGCGGTTCGGGACGGCGCTGTCGTACGCCTCCGTCGTCAGACCGGCGCCGTCGTCGCGCACCGTGAGCTCCCAGGCCTGACGACCGCTCGGCAAGAACGACAGGTCCACATGTCGGGCGCCGGAGTGCCGGGCGGCGTTGTGCAACGCCTCGAGCCCGATGAGGAGCACGTTCCGCCGGACCGCGACCTCTGAACGCACGGAAGGCCACTCGTCGGGAAAGCGCGCCTGGAAGAGCGCCCCGTCGGCGAAGAGGCGTTCCCCGTGCTCGGCCAAGCGCGTGGCGAGTTCCTCCAGGGTGGCGGTGCGGGGGTCCAGCGACCAGACGATGTCCGACAGACTATGCCCCAGCTCCTCCGCCACGTCGGCGATCTCCCGGGCTGTCCGCCGGCGCTCCTCGCCTCTCAGATCGCCTTCCGCGATGACGCCCGAAAGGATCCCCACGCTCGCCAGGCCCGAGCCGACCTGATCGTGCAGATCCATGGCGATGCGGGTGCGCTGTCGCTCGAGGCCCAGGAGGTACCCCACCCGAGCGCGGTAGATGAGCATGGCCACACCCGTGACTGTGAGGCTCATCAGTCCAATGAACCACCATGTGCCATACCACGGCGGCTGCACGATGAACGAGAATCGCGCCGCGGTCGACGACCAGACGACGCCATCGTGCGACGCGCGGTACTCCACCTGGTAGCTCCCGGCCGGCAGGTCGACCCAGCGATAGAACGGCGCGCTACCGGACTCGGACCAGGGCCGATCCGGCCCCAGACGAACCTCCTGTCGCAGGCCGGTCCGATCGCGGAAGGAGAGCGCGGCAAAGCGTAATTCAAGGCGGTTCCGTTCGTGGGGGAGGATCAGGGACCGGTCCAGTGGGAACGGTTGACCGTCGACGCGTCCGTCCACCAGCGCGACAGGCGGAACGGGTGGGGTGTCGAACCGAGCTGCGACTGGAACGCGCGCCACCCCCCGGTTCGTGGCGAGCCAGATGTCGCCGTCCTCGCTCTCCACCAGATCGCTCGCACCGCCTGGGGGCACTCCCTGCCATGCCGAAAGCTCCTCCAGCACCTCCACGCCGCTCTCCCCTGAGGGCCGAGCCCGGAGAACTCCGGCACCGACGATCCATATGCCACCCCGCCGCGAGGGCACGACCTTGAACACGGTGCGCGTCGGGAACCCATCGATGAGCACGGGCGTCCACCGCTGGCCATCGAAGGCGTACAAACCCGACTGATCCGCTGACGCCCACAGACGCCCGTCCGGGAGTTCGACCATGCTCGTGAGTTTCGCGGAGCCTGGCCCGTGCGCGCACGACCACGCGGAGTCGCGCTGGGCGAGGAGCGCGGCGCCTTGCGCGTGACACAGCCAGAGGCCGGCGCGGAGCCACAGCCGGTCGTGGCTGTCCTGAAGCAGCGCCATGTGCGGATCCTGCGAACCGGGCATGGGTTGCGGGAAGACGCGCTGGCCTTCCCGTCGACCGTGAACGTAGATCACCTGAGTAGGTGTGCCCAGCCACATGCCACCGTCCCGACCCTGCGTGCATCCGTCTACCTGCCCCGCCGGCAGGTCGGCTCTCGGCGTCACGGCCGTACCGTGAATCTCCAGGATCAATCCGTCGTCGGTCGCCGTCCACGCCGTCCCATCCTGTTCCGTACAGATCCTCGACCGGCTCTCCCAGGTGGGGCCGTCGACCCGCCATCCCTCCTCCTCCCGGCGAATGGTATTCGGTCGGCCCCAGGTCATGACCCACAGCGTGTTCTCGCTGCGGGCCAGGAAACGGGTGTGCCGCGAACTCAACCCCTCCCGCTCGGAGAGAAGCCACGTGTCCGGCTCCGGGTACTGGTGGAGCCCGATATAGGAGCCCAGCCAGAGGCTTCCCTCGCGGTCCACGAGCAGGGGTCCGCCCGACTCCAGTCCCTGCGCTGTCCCCATGACCTCCAGCTCTCCTCCCGGCCGCAGGGCGGCGAGAAAGCGGTCCACCGCCACCCAGACCGTGCCGCGCCGCTCGACGAGTCCGATGGCACGAGATTCCCACAACGGACCGGGGTCCGGAAGGAGTTCCCGCTCACCGGTCTCCGACACCTCGACGACCCGCGGGGACCGGAGCGACGTGACGTTGACGAGGATCAGGATTCGGCCGGCCTCGGGCTCCACGGCGTCGGTGATGACGGCACCCTCGAAGAGGCGCTCCGGCGCCGAGTCCGACCGTACCCGCCACAGTCCTTCCCACGTGGCCACGAGGGCGCCACCGAATCGGGTGGGTGCCACGAGGCGGGGGATCTCACCGCCGAAGGCTTCCGGCGCCAGGGAATCCCAGCCGTTTGACGACCGATAGACGACCATGTCCCCATACAGCATCCACAGCGTCCCCTCGTTGCTCCAGGCCAGGGAGCCGTCGGCCCGCACCTCCTGCTCGCTCGGGGGCCAGGGCATGGGCACCGCTCGCACGCCGCTGCCGGTCACCTCGTACAGTCGGCCCTCGCCGTCCACGGCGGCCACGCGACCCTCCACCGAAACCGCCAGGTCCCGTACCGGGATGCCGATCTCCTGAGGAGCCCAGGGTCGGATTTCGCTGCCGTCGAAGCGATACAGTCCGCCCTCGGCGCCGATCCAGATGAACCCCAGACTATCCTGAACCAGCGCCCACACGGGCGGCGCCTTCAGACCGTTTTCCTGCGCGAATGTGCGCATGAATCGGTCCTGGCCCGAGAGCGGGTCGGGGTAGGCCGCCAGGTACGCGACCTCGACCCACACTGCCGCCACCAGCAGGAGCGGGCGTGTGAGACGGCTGAGGCCCGAGAGGGGGACCACCTGCGACCTCGCGAACGGGAGGATCGACAACGAACTCCGGATACGTTCGGGAAGGACAACGTGCGACCGCAAGATGGAGCCACTCACATGATCATGCGATGGCGCCGCAGCAGTCTGCGCGGCCGCCTGAAACCTCCAGTCACCCCCGGATACTGGAGCGCACCCAGACCGTCCTGCGAGTGGAGCAGTGCGCGACGGTCTCGACGAGGAGTTGGCCTACACCAGCGTCCTCTCGGTTCTCCTGCTCCTGGAGCGGAACGGCCACGTGGACCATCTGGTGGAGTCCCAGGGGCTCAGTGCACACGACGTGGAGCGGATCCGGGCAATCCTGGATGGGCAGGAAGACGACAACGGCAATGGCGAGGGGGGATGACGACGGTGGCGTGCCCGGTGCCGGAACCGCCACGCTGAGGGGCCGCGCCGACGATGCTCAGGGCAAGCCTCCTCCGGCCGGCAGCACCTGCACCTCCAGGCGACTGGCCTGGTCGGGCGTGTGATAGACCCGCTCGATGGCGACCACGAAGTCGCCGGCGTCGGCCTCGTAGATGTTCGGCACGTACGTCTGGGGATTGCGGTCGAAGGCCGGGAACCAGGTGCTCTGGACCTGGACCATGATGCGGTGGCCCGCCCCGAACGTGTGCAGCACGTCCTGGAGCGGGAACGTCACCTCGGTCACCCGGTTCGGCACGAAGGGCTCGGGTCGGTCGAAGCCGTTGCGGTAGCGCCCACGCATGATCTCGCCACGCACCAGCTGCTGGTAGCCCCCGTAGTGCTCGGTGCTGTCCGGCCGGAACGGGCTGTCGGCTTCGTCCATGGGATAGACGTCGATGAGTTTGACCACGTAGTCCGATGCCGTGGTGGAGGTGCTCACGAAGAGGCGGGCCGTGATCTCGCCACCCAACGTGACGGCACTCTCCAACGGCGGGGTCCGGAACGTCACCACGCCGCGGTTGTCGTCGAAGCAGCGCTGGTCGTCACTCATGTACTGGTACATGGTGAGACCCTGGATCGTGGGGATCTCACAGCGGCTGGGAACCGGACTCGCGGGATCGCTCACGTACTCCGAGAAGGCGCTCCCGGTGGAGGGGGGATCGAAGGACAACGCTTCGTCGGCGTTGAGGTAGAGCGACCGCGTGGTGGCGTCCCGCGCCGGCCACCCATCGAAGGAGCGCCACACCTTGGCACCGGTGTCGAACATGAGCGCCTCGGGAATCCCCACGGGCCCCTCCCCACCCTCCTTGAGGAAGTGGCGGAAGAACTGCGCCTCGACGTCGCGCTGGAACTTCACCTCCAGGGAATCCCCGAAGTAGATGTCGCCGTGAACGGTGTGCGTGATCCCCCGGCGCGACCATCCGCCGTGGCGAAAGGGACCCTCCACGATGGCGTTGAAGTTCTGCGGGTCGTGGGACTCGATGGTCTTGTAGACCTTGAGGGGTCCGTAGAGATCCTCGGCATCGAACCATCCCCCCACCGTCAGCATCGCGGGCATGTCACCACGCAGGTGCGGGCCCACGGCGCGCGCCTGCCAGAAGGCGTCGTAGTCCGGATGCTGGACGATCTCCTGCCAGAAGAAGTTGTCCTGGTAGTAGCGCTCGGTCGTGTTGCGCAGCGGCCCCAGCGCGAGTTGGAAGTCGTAGTCGTCGGGCAGACCGTCCTGCACCATGGAGGGTGCCCACCAGGCCTCGCTGGTGGGCTCGGGGTGCTGGATGCCGAACAGGGGATACGTGTAGAAGTAGCCCTGCGTGAGCGCGCCGTTGTGATGGAAGTCCTCGAAGTAGAAGTTCGTCACCGGCGCCTGTGGAGAGGCCGCCACCAGAGCCGGGTGGCCCGACAGGGCCCCCATGGTGGTGAAGAAGCCGGGGTAGGAGATCCCCCACTGCCCGACCCGACCGTTGTTGTAATCCACGTTGTCGAGCAGCCACTCGATGGTGTCGTAGGTGTCGGAGGCCTCGTCCACCGCTGTGGGGTCCTGCGCTTTGATGGAGTCGGCGATGAAGGGGCGCACGTTGACCCAGGTGCCCTCGGACATGTAACGGCCCCGCACGTCCTGGTACACGAAGATGTACTTGTCGCGCATCATGTACGGATCGGGCCCGACGATGGCCGGATAGGCGTCGGCGCCGTAAGGGGCCACCGAGTAGCAGGTCCGCTGCATCACCATGGGATACGTGCGGTCCGGCGAGGCGTCCCGGGGCGTGTAGACGATGGTGAAGAGCTTCACACCGTCACGCATGGGGATCTCATATTCGTGCTTGACGTAGTTCGCCCGCACGAATTGCTCGCCGGTATCGGTGTCGGTCCGAGTCTGGGCGCAGGCCGTCGCGGCCAGCAGAAATGTCAGGGGGAGGGCAACCGAGACAACGCGTGGAGTCTTCATGGGAGAAACGTGGGGCCGGCCCCGCGCGCGGCGCCAGAGGGGGTCACCTCGCGCACACGGGCGCCCGGCTCCTTCTCCCGGGATTTCCCTTCAGACGGCGGACCGACGCCGGCGACGGTCTTCGCCTCGATCGGCGCGAGGCCCGCATGCGGCCGCGGCGTCGGCCGTCAGACGGTGAAGCCCACCCCCGCCGCCACCGCCAGCAGGATGAGCACGACCCACGTGATCGGCCGCGCCCACACCGGACGCAGCTCTTTGCGCACGTCGTCCGCACGGTGCGGGTTGATGGCGATGGCCATGCGGCCCTCCTCGTCTTTCTGCCCTTCCACGAGGCGGTCCGACAGAAGCTGGTTCACGGCCTTCTGGTACTTCTCCGGATGCCTGTCGAAACCCGCGATGTCGGAAGGGCGGGTGAAGCCCGACCCGTTCCCGTTCTGGCGAGACCTGGAGAGCTCCCGGAGGATCGTCGTTCTCGGAGTCATCGGAATTGCGGCGGTTCAAGTTGGACTGGATTCGCGTGGTCCGTGCGATCCCGTACGAGATCAGACGCTCGCGGGTGTCAGAGAGTTGCGAAACGGGCGGGGGGAGGGCGGTCGCGCGTGCAGCACTGGTGACGGCCACGGTGATCGGCATGGTGGCGGCGGGCGGGGGCGTGGCGGGTGCGGCGGCCGGTGGCGGTCGCGATGCCGGTCGCGGCGGCCGATGGCGGTGGCGGCGCGGTCGCGGGCACGGTCATGGTCGCGGGCACGGCCATGGTCGCTGGCACGGTGATGGTGGCGGGCACGGTGATGGTGGCGGGCACGGCCGGCGAGGCTGCTGTCAATCAAGCAACCGCCCGCAATGTGACGACGCTCGCAGGGTTCGCGGCAATTATCGCGGCGTGGGCCTCACGCGAGCCCTGACCCCCTCTCCGGCGCTGGATTCACGGCAACCATCGCCGCGAATCGAGCAAGGTCCCGGGAAGAGGGCCGCCTTGCTCGCTTGACGGCAGCCGTCTCCCGCCTCTGGTGGGTCGTCGCCAGGATTCCCCGACTTCTCGCGGATGGCGGGTGCTCCGGCCATGCCGACCTCCCAGTCGCGCCAACCGCACGTCGCCCTCGACGCCAGTGCGCCTTCACCGCGAACGACCGTCGCCAATCCTGAGCGCGCGCATCCCGGCCAATGCCTGGCCGAGCCGGACAAGCAACTCCTCCCGCTCCACCGTCAGGTGCTTCCAGGTCACGCGCATCACTCGCAGACCGGCGGCGGTCAGCCGCATGTCCCGGTCGCGGTCCCGCTCGAAGGCCTCGGGAGACGAGTGGTAGTCGTATCCGTCGACCTCGACCACGAGTCCGGCGCCTCGCCAGAAGAAGTCGACTTCCATGCCTTCGACGCGCGCGTTGACCTGCGGCGGCGGGACGCGAGCCTTCCGCACCAGCCCGAGAAAGCGTGCCTCGGCCTCGGACCGGGTGAAGGCGGGTGAGAATGCCGGCTGCAGGAGCTCGCGCAACAACGGCGCCCCGGGGCGATGCGCGTGGCGGCCCAGCAGCTCCTCCAGGCGAGCTTGCTCCAGAAGGCCGCCCCGCTTGGCGTTCGCCAGCGCCCGCTCCAATTGCTTCGGGCTCGCGACACCCGCCAAATCGATCAGCGTCCGGGCGGGGGTCGTCAGGGGGATCCTGGACTTCATCGTGGTCTCGTCGTCGTTGAGCGTCGTCATCCTGTGGACGCGGACACCTGGACCGGGGGCGCGGCAGCCGCGCCGAATGCTCACGTCCAGCGGGGACCCGCGACCGGCGTCCGTGAGCATGGCCCACAGGACGGCGGCGCTGCGGTGACTCAGCGCCGCGGTCGGTCCGCACGCCAGCACGGCCGCCATCTCCCCGGCGTACCGTCCCGCCACGGGCCCGACCTGGTAGACCCCGCGGTACAGGGGGGTCAGGCGGCCACGCTGCACACGGTAGTCGATGCGGTGGCTCGCCACACCGGCCCGGAGCAGCTGGGTCCGCGTGACCACCCCGTGCTGACCTTCCGCGAGGGCGGTGATGATGCGGAATGGGTCGCGGGCGTCGCGGCCTGGAAGCTCCGCTCGCACCGCATCCTGGCGGCCAGTGCCGTCAACCCTGCGAGGACCGGGTCGGCTCGTGCGACTCGTAGGATTCACGGCAATTATCCCCGTCTGGGCTGCAGGAAGTCCGGAGGGGTGGGTCGCTATCAGGACCGACGGCACTATGTCCGGTCAGGACCGCATGGAGGCCGGCACAAGCCTCGCTTGCTCCATTGACGGCAACGACAAGCCACGGGGCCTCGTCCTCACCGGCTTCCTCCCCACCCGGCCGAGAAGCTACCCGCCGTCCCCGGGCGATCCCATGGGCGAATCGGTCGAATCCGCCCGCCGCGTTCGAACCCTGACCCGCCGCCCCCGGGCGACCCAATGGGCGAATCGGCCGCGCACGCACGCCCGGCCACTCTCGCCCTCTCGCCGCCCGCACGCGCACCCTGGCCCACACCGGACCCACCCTTGCCCTCGCCCGCAGACTAGGTGCCCGCCCCACCCCCTCCCGCCGCACCCGCGGCCACCGCGCCACGAGCGCCATCGGTCGCATTCCCCATCCCCAATCGACCCCGAAGCCGCCAGAAGATCACGGCCACCGCCACCGCCACGATGGCCAGCGCGGCGCCGAACTCCCCGATGACCCATTTCGTGGGGCCGGTGTCGACGGTGGCGGGGTCGAAGTAGCCCTGGATGTAGAGATTGTGGCTCGCGTGCAGGAGGGCTCCGGTCCACAGGCTTCCCGACTTCAGCCGCAGCCATGCCAGCGGAACGCTGATCCCCACGACCAGCACCACGAAGCAGAGCGTGGAATACCACCACGGCGTGCCGCCGTTGTAGTTGGCGAACACGATCAGGGGAACGTGCCAGGAGGCCCAGATGAGCCCGCTGATCACCGCCGTGCCGGTGAAGCTCGTCACCCGAGCCAGCTCCGGGACCAACAGCCCACGCCAGCCGATCTCCTCGCCGGTGGCCGACCGGATGCTGAAGAGGGATCCCACCAACACGAACTGCCACACGCTCCCGGGACGCGGCCCCGACGGGCTCCCCAGGCCCGTGTACCAGACGGCGAGATAGGCCACCGACGCGTACCCGATCGGCAGCAGATAGGCCAGCACCTGCCATCGGGTCTTCCCCCACCGCCACCCCATCCCCCGGAGATTCCCCTGGAGGATCAGTCGTGTGAGGATCGCGGCCGTACCCGGCGACCACATGAGCAGCAGCACGTACCAGCCGCCGGCAGCGCCAAGGTCCCCGGCGCGGATGATGAGCGTGTAGAAGACGGCGCTGAAGGTGAAGGTGAGCGCCAGGTAGAGCCCGATCTTCCTCCATGCGTCCCTGCGTGCCTCTGAATCGGCCATGGGTCGTGCGCGCTCCGCGTCCAGGGGGGGGTCGGCTCGCCGACGCCGCGGGGGAGCCCCGGGCGCGGGGGGAGCCCGGGCACGAAATGCGCCGGGGCCCCCTCCAGGAAGCGGGGCGAGCCAGGTCGGAACTACATCACCAGCCGGCAACCCTCCGGCTTGTCGCACTGGGGATCGATGGCCGGCAGGTTCAGCCGCTCCAACTCGCGATTCACGTCGGCCAGATCACTGTTCCAGATCTCCTGCAGGCGATCGAGGTAGCCCTCGAGGCGATTGCTCATGATGCGGAAGATCTCGGGCATGTTGTTGTTGGGCCGGCCGTCACCACGCTCGGCCATGGCCATGAGGTTGGCCAGACGGTTGTTGACCCGGATCGGGAAGTTGAGCGGGTCCTGTCCGCTCTGGTTCTTCACCTGATAGATGTCGGCCTCCACCGCCGACGCGTTCTTGTCGAGCGCGTCTCCCGCCGAGTGCAGGCGTCCGTCGTCGGACTCCTCGAGGCGGTTGTCGAGCTGCGCCTTCACGCGCCGAATGGCGATGACGGCTTCGTTGGCGTCGTTCACCCGGTCCCGGACCATGCGCGAGAACTCGTACTGCGCGCGCATGTCCGCGTCCGTCACCTCGGGGATCCAGGGATTCCCCTCGACCATGAGCGGCGCGGTCACCGTCTCGCCGTCCGCGGTGAGGCGCACGGTGTAGCGACCCGGAGGCGCCGTGGGGCCCATGGGCCGCGCTCCCCAGAAGATCATCCCCGGAAAGCTCTTCCAGGATTCGCCTTCCAGATTCCAGCGCAGCGTGTTGAGCCCGGCCTCGTTGGAGAGCCAGGGTCCGCCGCCGCCGAAGCGCCGCGGGCCTCCCCCGCCCTGCGCCGAGTCCGGCGTCGTGGTGTCGGGCACGAAGGTGCGCAGCACGGCGCCGGTCGAGTCGACGATCTCGAGCTTGGCGCTCTCGGCGGCGTCCTTCATCCACCAGGAGATCGTGACGTCCGGCCCGGAGCGGACCGCAACGGGGGGATCGAAGAGCGTCACGTCGGCGGTGGCGATCTGCGCCATGGCCTGCCGCAACGGGGCGATGTCGTCCAGGACCCAGAAGCCCCGGCCGTGGCTGGCGATGACGAGCTCGTTCTTCTCCACCACCAGGTCCACCACCGGCAGGTCCGGCATGTTGTTGGTGAGATCCTGCCACGAGTCCCCGTCGTCGTACGAGATGTACACGCCGTGCTGCGTGGCCGCGTACAGGAGCCCCTGTCGGTTCGGGTCTTCACGCACCGCGTGCACGTAGGCGTCCGGACGGATACCCGACACGGTCTTCTCCCAGGTCTGACCGTAGTCGTGGGTCCGGTAGATGTAGGGCGCCTGATCGTCGAGCAGCGGGCGCTTGACCGCGACGTAGGCGGCGCCGTCGCTGAAGCTCGACGCATCGATCTGGCTGACGCGCCCGAAGTCGGGCATGTCGGGAGGGGTCACGTCGGTCCAGGTCTGGCCGCCGTCGCGGGTCACGTGGATCAGGCCGTCGTCGGACCCGGTCCAGATCACGTTCATGTTCCGCTTGCCCGGGGCCACCGAGAAGATCACGGCGTACACCTCGGGGCCGTTCATGTCATGCGTGATGGGACCGCCCGAGGGGCCCATGGTGCTGGGATCGTGACGCGTGAGGTCACCGCTGAGCGCGGTCCACGTCCTACCACCGTCCTTGGACGACCACAGGCGCTGCGACGACGTGTAGAGCGTCTGGTGATCCACCGGCGAGAAGATGATGGGGAACGTCCACTGCCAGCGCTCGCGGATGTCCTCGGAAGGCTCGCCCGAATAAAACCACGGATAGGGATTCACCTCGCGGTGCGTGCCCAGGGCGTGATCGTACTTGTCGATGTAGCCGCCGTTGTTGTCGCCGGAGAAGAAGAGCTGGAAGTCGTTGGGATCCGGCGCGATGTAGCCCGGCTCACCTCCGCCCACGGCGTAGGCCTGGTTCATGGCACCGGCGGTGACCTCCCGGTACCCGTTGTCATCATCACCGCCACCACCGCCCCCGCCGAAGCCCCGTCCACCGCCGAGATTCCAGTCGTACGGCAGGCACAGGGTGCTGTTGTCCTGCTGCGCGCCACACACGTCGTAGGGGATCTTGGTCGTGGTGATGACGTGGTAGAACTGGGCCGTGGGAAAGTCCTGGTCGGTCCAACTGGCGGCGGTGTCGGTGGAGACCGCACCACCCCCGTCGTTGGCCACCACGAGGTGGGCCGGGTCGTCGGGATCGATCCACAGGTCGTGGAAGTCGCCGTGCGTGCCCCGGATCGAGCGCATGGTCTCACCGGCGTCTTCGGAGCGGTAGAGCGACGTGTTCTCCATGTAGACCACGTCCTGGTCCATCGGATCGGCGAAGACGTTGGTGTAGTAGAAGGAGCGCTGGCGGATGTTGCGGCTGTCGTTCATCCGCTCCCAGGTGGCGCCGGCGTCGTCGCTCTTGAAGAGTCCCCCCTCGTCGTTCTCCACCAACGCGTACACGCGGTCGGAGTTGGCCCTGGACACCGAGACGCCGATGCGGCCCACCAGTCCTTCGGCCGGAAGTCCGGGATTGCGGGTGAGCTCCTGCCAGGTCTCGCCGCCGTCGGTGCTCTTGAAGAGCCCGCTCCCCACGCCCCCGCTGGACATCTTGTACTCGGTGCGGTAGGCCTGCCACAGCGCGGCGTACACGACATCGGGGTTGTTGCGGTCGATGGAGATGTCCACGGCGCCGGTGCTGTCGTTCCGGAAGAGCACCTTGCGCCAGGTGTCGCCGCCGTCGGTGCTCTTGAAGACGCCCCGCTCGGGGCTCGACACGCCGTACTCGCCGAAGACCGCCGCGAACACGATGTCGGGATTCGTGGGATGGATGCGGATCTTCGAGATCGCGTCCACGTCGCGGAATCCCACGTGGGTCCAGGTCTCTCCGGCGTCCGTGGATTTGTAGATGCCGTCACCGGGCATGATGTTGCCCCGGATCGCCGACTCGCCCATGCCGATGAAGACGATGTTGGGGTCGGTCTCGCTCACCGCCACCGCACCCACCGAGGCGCTGGTGACCTGATGATCCGTGACGGGGAACCAGTTCTCGCCGCCGTCGGTGGTCTTCCAGAGCCCACCACCGACGGCCCCGAAATAGGCGACATCGGGCTGGCCGCGCACCCCGGTGGCCGCGATGGAGCGCCCGCCGCGATCGGGTCCGATGTTGCGCCACTGGAAGTTGCTCAGCACCGCGGAGTCGAGAACGAGGCCTCCGGAGGCCATTTGCTGAGCAGGAAGCACGCCGGGAGCCGCCAGCAGGGCGACCAGGGCAGCGGCGGATAGCGAAGGCGATGTGACGATTCGCGTTCGAGTCATGATGTGGATCCGGGAAGTCGGGGGACGAGTGCGCGGAGGCGAAAGTAGGCCGTGCGCCCTCCGCGGGCGAGATCAGCGCCCGGGACCGCCCTGCGCCGAGGCCGCCACCCTCTCCTCGATCCATCGTACCGCGGCCTCCAGATCTTCGTCCCGACCCTGCCTGGCGGCCGCGACCGTGCGCCTCACCGGGACGGTGGGAAGCACGCCGATGCCCTGATGCCGGGAGCCGTCCGGCTTCAAGTAACGCATGCCGGTCCAGCTCACCGTGTACCCACCCGGGAGATCGAAGGGATTCACGTTCCCCGTCACGCCCGCGGTGGGGCGTCCCACGATGGCGCCGAGTCCGTAGGCCTCGACCAGGCCCAGGATCCCCTCCGGAAAGCTCACGGCACGGGCATCGCTGAGAAACGCGACTTCGCCGGTGAGCCGCGGCCCCCTGGGTGCGATCGCCCATGCTCCCGAGCGCCAACCGACGAGCCCCTCCCGGTCCGGACGAATGATCCGGGGCACGTCCCAGTACTCGGAGCGCAGCGTGTCGGCGCTCAGATGCCCCAGAATCTCACGGACATCGTTGTCCGTGGGATAGCCTCTCAGGTCGAAGACGACGCCGCGGGCCGTGGCGAGCTCGTCGATGCGAGACTCGATGTCGACCATGCGGGTCCTTGTGAGGTCCACGTAGACGACCCCCGGGACCAATTCGCTGAAGTCCGCCGGCCGGAAGGCTCGCGGCGAGCCGTCGGCATCGCGGACGCGGGACGTCGTCACCGACTCGCCGCCTCGATCGACCCGCAAACGGACCTCGGTGCCCGGGTCGCCGCGCGCGAAGCCCCTGAACGGATGTGTCAGGGCGCGATGGTGCTTCCAACCGTCCGAGCCGGACACCTCCATCATGGCGTCCTGGAGCCAGTCGTTCGCCGACTGGCCGTCGATGGAGAGGATCACGTCGCCGGGACGCGCGGTCGTGGAATCTTCGCTGGACGTCACCACGACGCGGTCCTGGATCCAATCCACCGTCACGGGAATCCCTCGCCAGGCCCGGAACAGCGGATGGAATACGTCCGCGTGAGCATCGTCCAGCGGCTCGAGCATGCGCGTGAGCGTGCCGTGGAAGTCCAACGCCCCCGTATCCCGTCGCGCCTCGAGCAGCGCCCCGGTGAGCGCCGCGTCCCAATCCACGTCCACCACGTCGAAGTACGGATAGAAGTGCTGGATCACGTTCCAGGTGATCAGGAGGTCCGCGAAGCGCACCGCGGCCTCCGATGCGTCCACCGCACCCGAGTCGACGGAGTCCAGTGCCGCGCGCAGACGTCGTAGGGCGGCTCCGGAGGCAGAGGGATAGGTGCTGTCGGCGTCGCCGTACAGGGCCAGGGGGACCCAGGCCCTGAGGCCTCGGCCGAGCGAGGCGTCCGTCGCCTCGCCCACGTCGGGATGCTCGGCGAACAGCGGCTCGGCGACCGCCTGTCGGTCCAGCGCCAGCACCAGCGTCGGTCCGCTCCCCTCGTCGCGAACGACCTCGATCCGATGCTCTCCACCACGGCTCCCCATGCTCCAGCCGCCGTCCGCCACGGTCGAGGGCTCCGGCGGCAGGGAGGCGAAGCCGGTGTCCAGCCCTGCGACGTCGCGCCACCCGTCATCGGTCTCCACCTGCAGGCGGAGGTGCACGCACCCGGGCTTCGCCCACGCCCACCAGCACGGCGGCCAGCGTGATGGTGGTGGCGTCGTCGGCCGCCGGCCCGACGATCTCGTAGCTGGACCACTCCGGTGACGTGATGGGTCGATCCTGCATGAGATCGGAGAACCCCCGGCCCGACTCCCGTCCGATCACCATGGCCAGGTGCAGCCGAGCCGGACCCTCCGCCTGCATGCGTGCCTCGGCCATCAGGCGCAGCCGCTTTCCCCGTACCGTTTCGGCGTCCACCTGCGCGTAGACCTGCCCCTCCGGCTCCACGCCGGGCTCCGGGCGATTCAGCCGGATGCTCCGGTACTGCCCCTGGGGCGCGAGCTGGACGCCCTCGTGCTGCCATGCCACGATGTCGAAGCCCATCGTGTCCGGCGGGACCAGCGAAGGCTGCTCCGGTGTGTCGCCCGTGCGGTAGATCCGAATCGCGGGCGCGATGGGATGGAAGAGCTCCCTCAGGATCGTGGCGAGCTCACCGGGCGTGCGGGCAGCCGCGGTCCTCCGGGCACCGTACACCGCGAAACGACCCCAATCCGTGGCCGCCGCCTCGTCGCTGGGATGGAACCAGCGCACGTACCCGTAGAGCCTGGCGAATGCGCTCAGGTTCTGGACGGAGACGTCGGCCGCCACGGCCCCGGACGAAGCGCTCGTCTGTGCGCGACAGGACGGCCCTCCCAGAAGGACCACCAGGAATGCTGCGAGCTTCAGCAGCGCGCGTCGCGGCATCGTCCACCTCCTCCACAGCGGTGCCCGGCAGCGACCGCTGGCCTGTCGACCGGAACAGGCACCCGCCAAGCTTACCTACGGCTATGCCATCACAGGCAAGGTACGGCCGCGCGCGCGCATCGAGCCGTAGGACATGCTCCCCGCGTCGCGTGGGGATGCTCCGCACAAACTGGTATGCTCCGGGGGCCGGACCGCTCGCCCTCGCGGTCCGGTCTGCACTCCGTCGGCCCGCTACTCCACCGCGTTCCGCAGATCCAGCGACAGCGGCAGCCGGGGCGCCCGGCGGTGATGAGTCGCCTGCTCGTAGGCGTAGGCGAGGCGGAGCAGGGTGGGCTCGCTCCAGGCCCGCCCGAAGAAGAGGATCCCCACCGGCAATCCCATGACATAGCCGTTGGGCACGGTGATGCTGGGATAGCCCGCGATGGCGGCGGGTCCCGAGCTCCCTCCGCTGGATCCGCCCATGTTCACCAGGTCGGTGAGCCAGGCCGGACGCGTCGTAGGTGCCACGATGGCGTCCAGAGAATGCTCGGCCATGAGGGCGTCGATGCCCTCGTCGCGGGAGTACCTGTGCATGGCCGCCAACGCCTCCAGGTACTCCGGATCGGTGAGGGGCCCCGCCGCTTCCGAGCGCAGGAAGATCTCCTGGCCGAAGAACGGCATCTCCTCGCTGGCGTGCTCCTCGTTGAAGGCGATCAGGTCGGCCAGGGAATGCACCCGGAAATCCGGGGGCAGGTCGGCGAGATACGCGTTCAGGTCGGCTTTGAACTCGTAACGGAGCACCGTGCTCGACGGACGCCCCATCTCACGGCGCGTCGTCAGGTTGGCCGGATCCATGATGGTGGCGCCGGCCTCGGACATCACCCGGAGCGCATCTTCCATGAGAGCATCTACGCGGTCGTCGTTGCCGAAGAAGCTCCGCTCCACCCCGATGCGAGCACCCCGGAGGCCTTCCGCGTCCAGGAACTGCGTGTAGTCGCTGAAGCTGTTCCCACGGGCCGCAGCGGTCGCCTCGTCTCGGGGATCGACACCCACCAGCGCACCCAGCACCGTGGCCGCATCGCGCACCGCGCGGGCCATGGGCCCGGCGGTGTCCTGGCTGTGGGCGATGGGGATGATCCCGGCACGGCTCACCAACCCCACCGTCGGCTTGATCCCCACCACTCCGTTGATGGACGACGGACAGACCACCGAGCCGTTGGTCTCCGTGCCGATGGCGGCGGCGCAGAAGTTGGCCGATGCCGCCGCGCCCGAGCCGGACGAGGAGCCGCACGGATTCCGGTCCACCGCGTACGGATTGCCACACTGACCCCCGCGGCCCGACCACCCCGACGAGGATCTCGTGGACCGATAGTTGGCCCACTCGGAGAGGTTCGCCTTGCCCAGGATGATCGCGCCGGCGGCCCGCAGTCGCTCGGCCACGAACGAATCCCGCGCGGCGAAGTGCCCGGCCAGAGCCAGCGATCCCGCCGCCGTCACCATGCCATCGGCGGTGTCGATGTTGTCCTTCACCAGAATGGGAATCCCGTGAAGCGGCCCCCGCAGGTTTCCCGCCTGACGCTCCCGGTCGAGTTGCTCGGCGAGGTCCATGGCCTCGGGATTCGTCTCGATCACGGCGCGGAGGCGCGGCCCCTGTCGGTCCAGCGCCTCGATGCGCCCGAGGTAGAGCTCCGTGATGGCGCGCGACGTCCAGCGGCCCGACTCCATGCCCGCCAGGAGGTCCGCGATGGGGACCTCCTCGAGCTCGAAGGTCTCGTCCATCCAGGGCTGGTCGTCGCCGGCGCGCGAGGAGGCGCGCACGCCGTCGTCGGGTGTCGAACACCCCGCGGCGGTCCCCGAAGCCAGGGCCGCCGCCCCCAGCCCGCTCACCTTCAGGAAGTCGCGACGGTTCAGGTCGGACGGCTTCGTGGTCGGATCGTGCGCAGCCATGATCGGCACCCTCTGGAGAAAGCCCGCCACACGGGGCCGCGGGCCGGAGTCGAGGACCTCCATCCCGCGTCCGGAGCCGCAGCCTGAGGGGTCAACCTGCGCTGCAGGTCCGGTCACGAGCAAGCCGGGTCGGGACCGTCCACTTCATCCTTCCACCCGGCGACGATCTGTGGGGCCCTCGGGCAGCGGGCTCAGCACCACCGTCACCTCGTGCATCCTCCCTTCCAGGGGATCAGGGCGAGAGCGACTGCGCCGAAAGATGCCGTGGATGGCCCGAATCGCCTGGTTGACCTCGACGACCTCGGCCTCGGTGAGGCGCCCGCGAACGCGCGACGCCCAGTGGTTTCTCCGCGGCCCTTCGAGCTCGAGCGGAAGCTCGTCGTCGTCGAGGGCACCCGCGAAGCGCCGCTCCGCGCTCCTCAGCAGGGTGGCCACCGCGCTCACGATGGCCTCCACCGCGGGCCGGTCGTCCCGGTGATACCGGACCTCCACCGACGAGGCGGGCAGATCGACCACCATCCGGCGATCGTTTTCACGGTCGTGCCGCACCAGGAGTCCGGCCTCCAGAAGGAGATTCAGGTGATAGTAGAGCGTATCCGTCGGGCATCCCAGCGCGGCCGCCAGCTCCGGCACCGTCGAGGGTCCCGCGAAGTCGAGGTGGTCGACGATGTCCTGGCGGACCGTGGATCCCAGGAGGCGGATCTGCTCGGGGTCCTTCACCAGCAGTTCGTCCATGATCGCTCAGGCGGTGGGAGGGGGCGTCGTTCGCCACGGCCGGCCTCGCGCCATCCGGCGGCAGCAGGCCCGACCGTCGCCGCATCCCGGCGCTTGCGGCGTGCATGGCGTTGAAATTATCCTATAAATTACAACAACAGACAGCAATCGCGGCGTTTCGGGAGGTGGCGGATGAGACGAGAGACGAGGTGGACGGCCACGGCCACGCCGATGGTCGCGGTTCTCGGGATGTTCGCTTGTGGAGGGCCTTCCGTCGATGACAGGATGGCCGTGGAGGCGGCCATCCCGGACCTGATGGCTCTGTACGGACGCGGCGATTTCTTCGATCTACGCGCGGCGCTGGACACCATCCCCACGATGGACGTGCCCCGCTTGACGTTCCTGCGCGCCGTCGCAGCCAATGCCTTCAACGATCCCACCGCCTCCAATCGCGCACTGGAGTCTCTCGGCGACGCAACCGCTCTCGTCGACACTCTCCGGGTGCAGGCCTACCGGCTGCGCTTCCGCAACCACATGCGACTCGGTGAGTACGCGGCGGCTTCCACGGCGGCCGAGGCGCTCCTGGCCCTTCCGGCGGTGGATTCAGTGGTGCGGCGGGATGTGGAGAACGAAGCCCGCGCGGCGGCGGTCCTGGTGGATGCGCCGCCGCAACGAGTGGCGTCGAGAAGCACTTCGGAGATCCATCGCCTTCCGGACACGCGCGTGCCGGTTCAGGTGGGGGACTCGACGGGTCGCGGCTACGTCCTGGACACCGGCGCCAACCTTTCCGCCATGATGCGCTCCGAGGCCGAGGCTCTGGGCCTCCAGATTCGGAAGACCGACCTGGCCGTGGGCACCTCCACCGGATCCGAGGTCACCGCCGACCTCGCCGTGGCACCTCGCGTCCGGTTGGGAAACATCGAGCTGGAGAACGTCGTGTTCCTCGTCGTCCCGGACGAGATGCTCACTTTCGGACCCGACTTCCGGATTCCCGGCATCATCGGCTTCCCCGTCATCGATGCCCTGGGGGAGGTGCAGTACGTGGGATCCGACGTGCTGCGCGTTCCCGGAGAGGTGCCGGCGCGGGAGCCCCACAATCTGGCGCTGGACTACCTCACACCTCTCATCGAGATCGAGGCTGCCCAACGACCGGCGATCTGCGACTTCGACACCGGTGCCAACCGGACCAGCCTGCACCTGCCCTTCTACGAACGCTATCGCCCGTGGGCCGAGGCCGAAGGGCACGCCGACACCATCCGCACCGCCGGCGCCGGTGGCGAGCGGAGGATCCCCGCCTTCGTGATCCCCGATCTCCGGGTCGCTCTGGGCGACACCGCCGTCACCTTGCACAGCGTGGCGGTCTACACCGAATCGGTGACGTCCGGCGGTGAGCAGCCGCGCGACTGCCGCCTGGGACTCGACGCCCTGGCCGGCTTCGCGGGCTACCTGCTCAACTTCCGCTCCATGACGTTCCTGCCGATCCGGTAGCGGGCCCGCCCGCCCGGGGTGACGGGGCCGGATGGAGTCTCGAAGATCGGTATCGACCCCGTCTTCGGGAGCTTCCGCTACACCGTGGCAATATCGCCACGGTGCGGTGCTTCTGCGATCCGATGGACGATTCTGAAGAAAACTTGTGTAACCCCCGGCCCGAGATGCATCTTGGTAGAGACGCGGGCTGAGGATCGCCCGCCAGGCATCCTCGAGATCTCCTGACGCGCCCCGAGACAGCGTCGATGTTCCGGCTGTCCGGGACCTCGAATCGCGACACCCACCTACGCCGCGAAACGACTCCGAACCGAGCCCCTGGGGATTCCTGCACCCTTCGACGCCCGATACCGCCCCCCGACCCCGGACGTACCCGCCATGAGATCCTCCCGAACTACCCGGACCTTCGCCGCAATCCTCATGAGCACGGCCGCCCTGGCCTGCTCCGACGACGACGCCACCGGTCCCGACGGCAGTGGCGTCGGCACCGTGATCCTCCAGTTCGATCACGTGGTGGCCGGAACGCCCCTCCAGATGAACACCGGCACGTACACCAACGCCGCCGGCAACGAGTACTCGGTGACGAAGCTCGAGTACACGATGTCGGACTTCACCTTGCAGGGCAGTGGCGGCAGCGCCTCGTTCGACGGCGTGCACTACCGCGACGCCAGCGACGGAACCACGGCGACCCTCACCATGACCGACGTGCCGGCAGGCACCTACACCAGTCTCCAGTTCACACACGGGATCGCGGGCAGCGACAACACCGCCGGCGCCTTTCCCGATCTGGACAACGCCGGCATGGCGTGGCCCGCGATGATGGGCGGCGGCTACCACTACATGCGCAACGAGGGCACCTTCGCCATGGAGGGCGGCGGCACCGGAAACTTCACCACCCACACCGGCCCCTCCGGCGGCAACGACTTCTCCTTCCCCGTCTCGCTCACCCTGCCCGCGGCACTCGACCTCTCCGACGGCGCGACCGTGACGATCCACGTGCAGATGGACGTCAACGAGTGGTACGTGAACCCGAACATGTGGGACTTCAACGACTACGGCCTGATCATGGGCAATCAGACCGCCCAGACCGCGCTGAAGGCCAACGGGGCCAGTGTCTGGTCGATCGCCTCGGTGAACTGACGATGAGGGTGCGAGACCCCATGTCCCTGGCGGCGTTCCTCGCCGTGGCGGCGTGCGCCGGCGGCGATGACGCGTCGGGACCGGAGCAGCCGCCGGCACCCGATCCCCTGGTCATCGACGTCCTGGGCCTCCCGCCCATGCCCCCCTTTCCGGACAACCCGACGACGGTCCAGGGCGTGGCGCTGGGACGCCGCCTCTTCCACGACCCGATTCTGTCCGGTGACGGCACGCAGTCGTGCGCGAGCTGCCATCAGCAGGGGCGGGCCTTTGGCGACACCACGGCGGTGAGCCTGGGGATTCACGGCGATCCGGGGACCCGGAACGCGCAGGTGGTGGTGAACCCGGGCTGGCAGCAGTTCCAGTTCTGGGACGGGCGCCGGGGAAGCCTGGAAGACCAGGCCCGCGACCCGGTGGTGAATCCGGTGGAGATGGCCTCCGAGTGGTCGGAGGTGGAGGCGCGCATCGCCGCCGATCCCACGTATCCTCCCCTGTTCACGGCGGCCTTCGGCTCGTCGGACGTGACCCAGGATCGGGTGGTCATGGCCATCGCCCAGTTCGAGCGCACCTTCGTGTCGGCGAACTCGCGCTACGACCGCAAGCTCCGGGGAGAGGTCCAGTTCACGGAGGCGGAGGCACGAGGTGAGGCCCTCTTCTTCGACGAGAGGGCCGAGTGCTCGCACTGTCACGCGGGCCCCCTGCTCACCGACGGAGACTTCCACGACATCGGTCTGGACGTGGAGCCCGTGGATCAGGGGCGGGCCGAGGTCACGGAAGCCGACTTCGACCGGGGCAAGTTCAAGACGCCGACGCTCCGCAACGTGGCCCGCACGGCGCCCTACATGCACGACGGCCGCTTCAGCACGCTGGAAGAGGTGCTCGGTCACTACGCCGGCGATATCAAGCGCTCCACGAATCTGGACGCGACGTTGGGCGTGCATCTGAACGACGGGGGCACCGGACTGGGGCTGACCGCCGAGGAGCGGGCCGACCTGATCGCTTTCCTCAGGACCCTCACGGACGAAGAGTTCCTGACCAATCCGGCCTTCGGACCACCGCCCGGCTGAGCTCCACCCGGGACCTCCCTTCGACCCGCCATCCTCTTCTGCGAGGGTGGCGGGTCAGTCGTTCACCTCGGCGACCCAGATGTCGCTCTCGCGCCGGCCCAGGGTGAGATAGAAGCGGCGACCGTCGGTGGAGAATCCGTAGCGCACCGGCTGATCCGCCGTATCCTCGAACGTCACCAGAACCCGGGGAGCACCGCCCACGGGCGGCACGGAGCGGATGGACCAGCCCGATGGCTCCCGGTCCAGGTAGTAGAGCGTGCGCCCATCGGGGGACCACTCGCACAGGTGTGGGCCCATGGTCGACCCGGAACGGGGAACCAGCAGGCGGCTCGGCCCACCCTGTGCCGATCCCACGCGCAGCCCGTCCGGAGCGATGGCGGCAATCTGGTCACCGGTGGGCGACCAGCGTGCGTATTCGGCCCGCCACAGGTCGCGGCTCGCGCCGTCGGCCAGCGACAGGACCCGGAGGACGTTTCGTTGCGGGGTGAACTGCTCGTAGACCAGCGCGGTGCCGTCTCCGGACCAGTGCGCGTCCACGTCCTCCGTGCCGCCTTCGGTGCGCAGCGTTTCTTCCGTGCCGTCGGCATCGATCGTGAAGAGGTCGCGGGTGCCGTTCCTCAGGGAGTGGAAGACGAGCCGACGGCCGTCCGGCGCCCACGCCGGGGAAAAATCGTCGCCCGGATCCGTGGTGAGTTGGATCGCCTCGCCGCCCCTCACGGGCATGCGCCAGATGTCGTAGTTGCCCCCCCGATCCGAGTCGAAGGCAAGCCATTCGCCGTCGGGACTCACATTCGCCGTCTCCACCGTCTGGTTGCCCTGGGTGACGGGCTCGGCTCCTCGACCGGATACGGGCCCTTCGCCGTCAGGGGGGATGTCGATGGCCCACACGTTGGACGAGGTGGTCAGTGCGGCGTAGGCCAGCCGCGTGCCGTCGTCGCTCAACGACAACGAGAAGACGTCGAGGCCCGTGGTCACCCGCTCCGGGATCCCCCGCGGCTCGCCGGAGCGGGTGACCTGTACCCGATACACGTCGCGCGATCCCTCGCGGTCCGACACCCACAGCAGCGACGCGCCGTCCCGGCTCCAGATGGGTGACATGTTGGTGGCGGTGCGCTCGGCAATTCGCGTGAACGTGCCGTCGTCGACGCTCACCACGGCGATCCCGGACGGGCCCTGGTTGGCGAAGTCGCGGGTGCCGAACACGAAGATCGGATTCGCCACCACCACGGCGAGGTGCGAGCCGTCGGGCGACCATGCCGGCGAGTGCGCCTGGTCGATGGTGGTGAGCAGGGTCGGCGGACCGCCCCCCACGTCCTGCAGATAGATCGCCCCGGTGGGCCACGACACGACGTACGCCAGCGTCCGGCCATCGGGAGAGAGGTCGAAGCCCAGGATGGGAAGGAACTGGTCCGGTGACACGGAGTCGGTGACGAATCGGGCGAGAACCCGTGCGGGGCCGCCCAGCGCCGGGACCTCGGAGATGGCGCCGTCGGCCGACTCGTACATCACGCGGCTGCCATCGGCGGACCAACGCGGCCAGCGGTGGGTCATGCCGGGGTCGTCCGTCAGCGGCACCGTGCGCCCACCGCTCACCTGGCGCACGTAGATCTGCATGGCCGTGGGCGGGCCTGCCGCGTAGGCCACCATGGAGCCGTCCGGTGACATGGCCGCATCGACTTCGAGCCCCGGATCCAGGGTGATCTGGGTGGTGGCGCCGAGCACCAGCGGCGCTGGCTCGCGCCCGAGGACGAGCACCGCGACCGCGGTCGACGCCCCCAGCAGCGCCACGGCGAGCGCCGGCACCAGCCAGCGCGCCCGGCGCTCCCGCTCGGGTGCCCTCGGACCCGCACGGTCCGCCAACGCATCGGCGAACTGAGCCACCGGGTTGAACCGATCTGCGGGGTTCTTGGCCAGCGCTCGCTGCAGCACGCCCGCGATCTCGGCGGGCACCGCCGGCCGGAGCTGGGTGATGGGCCGGGGCTCCGCCGTCAGGTGCTGGTGAACGATGCTGGCCGTGGTGGGCCCGCTGAAGGGAGGCTCGCCCGCGAGCATCTCGTAAAGCACGCACGCCAGGGCATAGAGGTCGCTACGCCCGTCCAGATCTCCCTGGCCACCCGCCTGCTCGGGGCTCATGTACGCGGGCGTGCCCACTACCACGCCGGTCGCGGTCAGGCGGTCCCCCCCGGCCGCGTCCACCGCCCGGGCGATTCCGAAATCGGCCACCACCGCGTGCCCACTCTGCAGCATGATGTTCTCGGGCTTGATGTCGCGATGGATCACCCCTCTCGAGTGGGCGTAGGAGAGGGCGTCGGCTACCTCGCGCGCCAGGCGCATGGCGTCGTCCAGCGGGAGCTGCTTCTCGCGCTGGAGTCGGTCCCGCAACGACTCGCCCTCCACGTAGGGCATGACGTAGAAGAGGAACTCGGCCGGCGTGTTGGTGTCCCCGTCGGTCCCGACACCCGCCCTCCCGCTGTCATAGAGTGGGAGGATGTGCGGATGGCTGAGCCCCGCGGCGATCTCGATCTCGCGGAAGAAGCGGTCCTGCCCCAGCGCGGCCGCCAGCTCGGGGCGAAGTACCTTCAGGGCGACCTTGCGATTGTGCCGTACGTCGTGGGCCAGATAGACCGTGGCCATTCCACCCGCCCCGAGCTCACGCTCGACGACGTAGCGGCCGGCCAGGGCCTCGACCAGGCGCCCAGGGGTCCCGGGGGGATTGCTCATGGGGCCAAGATGGCGCGGTCCATTCGGGTGCGCGAGCACGTTCTCCACCGCCAGACCGAGACGCGCATGCCTTGTGACCCACGCGACCCGGGCCACATCTTCGCGCCGCACCGCCGGACGACAGCCGGTCTTCCGCACGCCGGGCCGGCCCCTCATGCCCACGACGACGCGCATGCTCGACGACCTCCACTCGCCGGACTATCACCTCCGGCCCGGGCAGGCCCTGCTCGGTGCCCAGATGCTGTTCGTGGCGTTCGGGGCGCTGGTCCTCGTGCCCCTGCTCACGGGCCTCGATCCCAACGTGGCCCTGTGCACCGCCGGACTGGGCACCCTCCTGTTCCAGGCCGTCACGCGGGGTAAGGTGCCGGTGTTCCTGGCCTCGTCCTTCGCCTTCGTCGCGCCCATCGTGGCGGGGGTGGAGGCCTACGGCATGGAAGCGACGCTGGGCGGGCTGGTGGCGGCGGGCGGCGTCTACGTCGTCCTGGCCGGCCTGGCCCGGGTCTTCGGGGTCCAGCTGCTCCACCGCCTGCTCCCGCCCGTGGTGACGGGGCCGGTGATCATGGTGATCGGCCTGATCCTGGCGCCCACCGCCGTGAACATGGCCATGGGGCGCACGGGGGACGGCGCGTCGCAGCTCGTGCCGACGGCCGCCGCGCTGGCGCTGGCGACCCTCGCCCTGGCCGTCACCGTGTTCGCCGCGATCCGGGGACGCGAATGGCTGCGGCTGGTGCCGATTCTCACCGGCCTCGCGGTGGGCTATCTGGTCGCGCTTCCTCTGGGGCTGGTGGACTTCTCGCCGGTGGCGAGCGCCCCTTGGCTGGCGGTGCCTTCGTTCACCTTTCCCACCTTCCGATGGGACGCGGTGCTCTTCATGGTCCCGGTGGCGCTGGCGCCCGCCATCGAGCATTTCGGCGACGTCATCACCATCGGCTCCGTCACCGGCCGGGATTACCTGAAGGACCCGGGCATCCACCGCACGCTGCTGGGCGACGGACTCGCCACCAGCCTCGCCGCGCTCCTGGGCGGACCGCCCAACACGACCTACTCGGAGGTCACCGGCGCGGTGGCCGTCACCGGCGCCTTCAACCCGGCCATCATGACCTGGGCCGCCGTCACCGCCGTGGTGCTCGCCTTCGTCGGCAAGCTGGGCGCCCTGCTCCAGACCGTGCCGACACCCGTGATGGGGGGCATTCTCATCCTGCTCTTCGGCGCCATCACCGTGGTGGGCATCCAGATCCTGGTCCGCGCCGGCGCGGAGCTCACCGCGCCGCGCAATCTGACGGTGGTGGCCGTGATCCTGGTCACGGGCGTCGGGGGGATGTCCCTGGACGCCGGGGGCGCCGCGCTGTCCGGCATCGGTCTGGCCGGTGTGGTCGGCGTCCTCGCCAACCTCGTGCTGCCGCGGGAGCGGACCCCGGCCGACGCCGGAGCGCGCTGAGGGCCGCTACGCCACCTCCTCCAGCACCTCCCGGAGCACGGACAGGGTCCGGCGGGCCTCGTCTTCGGTGAAGACCAGCGGCGGCCGGAAGCGGATGGACCTGGGACCGCACACGAGCACCGCCAGACCCCGGTCCCAACAGCCCTGCTTGACCTTTCCACGCAGCTCACCGTCGGGCAGATCCATGGCGATCAGGAGTCCCTCGCCACGCACGTTGGTTACGACGGGGAAATCCTTCGCCAGCGCATGCAATCCCTCCTTGAGCAGCGCGCCCACCCGGGCCGCGTTCTCCACCAAACCGTCCTCGTCGATGATCTGCAGGTAGCGCGCGCAGCGGACCATGTCCACGAGATTGCCGCCCCAGGTGGAGTTGATGCGGCTGGAGACGTGGAAGACGTTCTTCTCCACCTCGTCGATGCGCCGCGTGCTCATGACGCCGCACACCTGCGTCTTCTTGCCGAAAGCGATGAGGTCGGGCGTGATCCCGGTGTGCTCGTAGGCCCACATGGCGCCGGTGCCTCCGAGCCCCGTCTGGACCTCGTCGAAGATGAGCAGCGCCTCGTAGCGGTCGGCGTACTCCCGCAGCCGGCGGAAGAACTCGGGCCGGAAGTGATGATCGCCACCCTCACACTGGATGGGCTCGATGAGGATGCCGGCGATGCCGTGGGGATCCGCGGCGAAGGCCGCCTCGATCTCCTCGAAGGTGCGCGCCTCCCTGGCCGCCGCCTCGTCCTCGTCGACGGGGAAGGTCAGGTAGGGACTCGAGACCCGAGGCCAGTCGAACTTCGGAAAATCCCGGGTCTTGGTGGGATCGGTGTTCGTCACGGAGAGCGTGTATCCGCTTCGTCCGTGGAAGGCGTCGGTGAAATGGAGGATCTTGTCGGCTCCACCCTCGATGCCCGCGGCCCGATTCTTCTGCGCCTTCCAGTCGAAGGCCGCCTTCATGGCGTTCTCCACGGCCAGGGCGCCGCCGGCCACGAAGAACAGGTACCGGAACTCGGCCGGCACGGCGAGCTCGCGGAAGGTCTTCACGAAGGCCGCGTACTGGCGCGAGTAGATGTCGCTGTTGGCCGGGTTGGACAGCGCCGCCGTCATGAGCGACTTCCGGAAGCCCTCGTCGTTCATCTTGGGGTGGTTGTGGCCCACCGGTAGCGTGGCGAAGTACCCGTAACAGTCCAGGTACTCCTTTCCTTCCAGCGCGTCCACGATGGTGGACCCGTGCGAGGCTTCGAGGTCGATGACGACGTGGAAGCCGTCGACCAGAATGTTGTCCTTGAGGATCGGAAAGACCTGATCGGCGGCGACTTTGATCTCGGGCATGATGAACTCCGGGCCACAGAAGGTGCTGCTATCGAAGCGAAGGGTGATTACCGCGCGCTGCCCGGCTGCGGAAGTCGTGTTGGCACCGGGCGTGACGCCCGTTCCCGCCGGGTCAGTCCAGGCGCGGATTGGGTGGCGCGAAGATGCCCGGGCGGGCTTCGATGGGTCGCTGGAGTCGCATCATGACCGGAATCTAGCGAGGTCCCGGCGGAGGCCCAACCGAGAAGGTTGACCGCGTGACTCGACGGCGCGCATATACCCGAGACTTCACCGTGGTGGGTCCGCGCGCCGACCGGGTTGCGGACCGGCGCGTTGGAATCCTGGACCTGCCGAGCCTCGTAAGGGTGCGTGTCGTCATGGTGCCGGGTGGCCCTGCCACCTGCCACGTGCCCCCCGGAGAGCGCCGTTCGTGAATCCCATGCACCCATCGAGAACGGCTCCGCTCCTCCTCGTCCTGACCACGGCGTTGGTGACCGCGTGCAACCCCGGCGCCCGCGAGGCTCGCGAGCTCGACGCGGCCTGCGAGAGCGGCGATGCCGCTGCCTGCAGCCAACTGGGACACGTGGTGGCTCAGGGTGAGCACGTTCTGCGGGATTGGCGTCGCGCGTCGCAGCTGTACCAGCGCGCCTGTGACGGCGGTCAGGGCGAGGGGTGCGTGCGCCTGGCGCGCATGCACGTACACGACGATGCCGACAACCGAGGCGTGACGCTGGATTCGGCGGTCGCCGCGACCCTGCTCCTCAGGGGCTGCGACAGTGGCGCCCCCGCGGGCTGCACCGAGTTGGGCGACATGTACGCCGAGCCCGACACGGTGCCGCCCGACTCCACCACCACCGGGCCCCTCCAGGATCTCGAACACGCCGCGCTGCTCTACCGTCGGGCCTGCGAGGCGGGCGGCGCGGACGGCTGCGCGCGCCTGGGCGTGTCGTACCGGGACGGGGCCGGCGTTCCGCGGGACTCCAGCAGGGCGGCGGCGCTCTTCCAGCAGGCGTGTGACGGGGGCTCGGCCCGTGGATGCACCCGCCTCGGCGAGGCCTTCGCCGCCGGAGCCGGCGTGGAGATGGATCCCGCGCATGCCGCGACACTCTTCGAGCAGGCCTGCGCGGACGACATGCTCGGGTGCTTCGATCTGGCCGAGCAACTGGCCGCCGGCACGGGTCTCGCCCAGGACTGGGACCGCGCCGTGGAGCTTTACCGGAAGGCCTGCGACGGCGCCGTGGTGCGCGACGAAGGCCCACCTCCGGTTGCCGTGAGCTGTGATCGCCTCGGCACCCTCTACGCCAGCGGTACCGGCGTCGAGCGGAGCCCCTACCGCGCCGCCAGCCTGTTCCGGCGGGCTTGCCGCCTCGGCTACGACGAGGCCTGCTCCCGACCCGGAGCGTAGTCCCGTGGAACCACTGGTCGTCGCCGAGAATCTCACCAAGCACTACGGCAATGTCGTGGCGCTGGACGGGGTCAGCTTCGGGATCTTCGACGGCATCACCGGCATCCTGGGCGAGAACGGCGCCGGCAAGAGCACGGCCATCAAGATCTTCCTGGGCCTGCTGCCCCCGACCTCCGGCTCCGCCCACGTTCTCGGAGAGGACGCCACCCGGAGCGTGGCGGTGCGCTCGAGGCTGGGCTACATGCCGGAGCACGACTGTCTGCCCAGCAGCGTGAGCGCGGCCGAATTCCTGACCCACATGGCCGAGGTGAGCGGTCTGCCGCCGTCTCAGGCTCGCACCCGCGCCGCGGACACCCTGCGCCACGCCGGCCTCTTCGAAGAACGGTACCGACCCATGCGGGGCTATTCCACGGGCATGAAGCAACGGGTGAAGCTCGCCCAGGCGCTGGTCCACGACCCCCGCATGATCTTCCTGGACGAGCCCACGGCGGGCCTGGATCCGGCGGGCCGGGAGGAGATGCTGGAACTGGTTCGGAAGACCCACCGCGAGTTCGGCATCAGCATCCTCCTCTCCTCGCACCTCATGGCCGACGTGGAGCGCACGTGTGACCGCATCCTCGTGCTCCAGGCCGGCCGCCTGGTGCAGTCGGGTGAGGTGAGCCATTTCACCACCGAGACCGAGAGCGTCTTCATCGAAGTGGACGCCCATCGCGAGGCGGTGGTGGCCGCGCTCGAGGAGCGTGGCGTGGCGGTGCGGGTCGACGGTAGCGGACTCCAGGTGGACGGCACCGACGCCTCGGTCTACGACCTGGTACGCGACGCGGTGGTGGCCGTCGGCGCTCCGCTCCGCAGGATGGCGCCGCGCCGCCGGGCTCTGGCCGAGCTGTTCGCGCGACCGGAAGACGACGCCCCGGAGGACGCCCCGTGAGCGCGCGGCCGCAGGAAAGTGCGTCCACCGCCGAGCCGGTGGGCGGCGCGGCCGGAACCGTCTTCGACATCGGCTACCAGAGCTACAGGGGGCCCCGCGAAGGACGTGGCCGGGCCCGCCTCGCCATCTTCAAGGACGGGGTGCGCACATCACTGGGCCTGGGACGCGGCATCCGGGCCAAGGTCCTGCCGTGGACCTTCATTCTCCTGCTCATGGCCATCGGCTTCATCATGGCGCTGGTGGCCGGCGCCGTGTTGCGGTTGGCCGGACCCGACGCGGTGGATCAGCTCCCGTCGCACTCCGACTTCTACGGCGCGGCGTCCATCTTCTTCTTCGTGTTCGCAGCGGTGGTGGCTCCGGAGTTGCTCTGTCCCGATCGGCGGCGGGGCGTCATCAACCTGTATCTGGTGCGCCCCCTGACGGGGTCGGACTACATCGTGGCCCGGTGGCTCGCGTTTCTGGCGGTCTCGTGCGGCGTCGCCTGGGCTCCCCAGTTCGTGCTCCTGGTGGGCAGGATCATGGGAAATCCGGATCCGGTGGCCTACGTGCAGGCGAACTGGCTGGACGTGCCGCGGATCCTTCTGGCAGGCGCCGCGCTGGCGGCGTACACCACGACCCTGGCCATGCTGGTGGCGGGATTCACGACCCGGAGAGCGTACGCCTCGGTCTTCATGGTCGGGCTGTTCGTGATCACCACCCCGTTCACGGCGGGGATGGCCGCCGAGCTCGCCGACACGGCCCCCACCGCCGCCCGCTGGCTCTCGCTCTTCAACCTCAGCAACATCCCCGTCTACGTGAACGACCTGGTCTTCGACGACGTGAGCGCCATCACCAGCGTGGCTCCGGCGCGGGAGCTGTCGGCCTGGATCCTGGTGGGCTGGTACCTGCTCTGGGTGGTGGTCCCGGGAGGCGTGCTGTGGGCGCGCTATCGGCGGTTGAACCCGTGAGCGGATCCGCGGTGATCCGGGTGGAGGCCGTGTCCCGCTGGTTCGGGAGCGTGGTGGCGGTGAGCGACGTCTCCTTCGCCGTCGAGCCGGGGATCACGGGCCTCCTGGGCCCCAACGGCGCGGGCAAGACGACGCTGCTCCGCATGATGACCGGCCTCGCGGAGGTATCCGACGGCTCCATCACCATGTTCGGACAGCCGGTGCGCGACAATCCGCCGCTCTACCGCCGCATCGGCGTCATGTCCGAGCACGAAACCGTCTACCCCTTCATGAAGGGCCGCGACTTCGTGCGCATGATGGCGAACCTGCGCCAGGTGGACGATCCGGGCGCGGCCGCGGAGCGAGCCATCGGTCTGGTGGATCTGGCAGCCGCCGCGGAGCTGCCCATGGGCACCTATTCCCGGGGGATGAAGCAACGCATCCGCCTCGCGGCCACCATCGTCCACGACCCCGAGGTGCTCATCCTCGACGAGCCGCTGAACGGCGCCGATCCCCGCCAACGGGTCCACTTCCAGAGCCTCCTGCGCCGCTTCGCCGCCGAGGGTCGCACCATCGTACTGTCCTCGCACATCCTCGAAGAGGTGGAGCAGATCGCCGACACCGTGCTCCTGATCATCAACGGCAAGCTCGCCGCTTCGGGGGGATTCCGTGCCATCCGTGCCGCACTGGACAAGCGACCCTACCACGTGCGGGTGGTCGCGGACGCGCCCAGGGAGCTGGCGGCGGCCGTGGTCCGCCTCGAGTCCGTGGACGCGGTCAACGTCGACCCCGATGGCGCCATCATCGTGCTGAGCCGCAAGGTGCGGGAGCTACAGATGGAGCTCCCGAAGCTCGCCCGCGACGCCGGCATCGGCCTGCGCCGGGTGGAGCCCCTGGACGACTCGCTGGAAAGCGTCTTCGGATATCTGGTGGAGCGCTGACATGGGTCCCGTCTTCCGACTCACGCTGCGCCAGCTCACGGGCCGCTGGCGGCTCGCCATCATGACCGTGCTCGCCGCGCTCCCGGTGATCTTCACGGCGCTGGTGGTGCGGTCGGCGGCCACCCCCTTCGTGGGCGAGTTCGAGGTCATCGTCCTGAGCACCATGCTCGCCGGCTCCATCGCGCCGCTCATCGTCGTCGCCATCGGCACCGTGGCCTTCGGCAACGAACTCGAGGACCGCACGCTGGCCAACCTGACGCTGGCCCCGATCCCCCGCTGGCAGATCGTCGTGCCCAAGTTCGCGGCCACCGCGGCGGTGGCCGCGCCCTTCATCGTGGGCAGCGCATTCCTCACCAGCTACCTGGCCTTCAACCACGACATGACGGCTGTGAGGGCTGTGACCATCGCGGCGCTGGCCGGACTCCTCATGTACGCCTCGGCCTTCGTCTGGCTGGGCCTGGCGACTCGTCAGGCCATCGGCATCGGGCTCTCCTACATCGTGCTGTGGGAGGGATTCTTCTCGGGCTACGTGTCCGGGATCCGCCTGTTGAGCATCCGCCACTACTCCATCGCCCTCATGCACGGGCTGGATCCCCGGCGCTTCGTCACCGATCCCCACGTGAGCCTCGGCGTGGCGGCCGCCGCACCCGTGGTGATCTGCGCCCTGTTCGTCTGGCTGTCCGTCCGCCGGCTCCGGCGCATGGACGTGCCCTGAGGCCAGGCGGCCGCCGCCGACAGCTTCGTGCCCCCGGGTGCCGTGCGACCCGCGGACCGGCTTTCACCGCTGCGGCACCAATGAGGGAGTCGCGGATACTGTTGCGTACGACCCTTCCATTCCGTCAGGAGCCTGCCATGTCCGATCCGGGTTATTCCACCATTCTCGAAGAGGCCCTGGAGGGCTGGGAAGGCGTCCGGCGCGGTGTCATCGCCGAGGTGGAGAACCTGCCGGCGGACCGCTTCGACTGGCGCTGGGCCGAAGGCTCGCGCTCCGTGGCGGAGCTCGTCGAGCACATCCTGGAGTCGGGGCTCCTCATGAAGGAGCTGCTCCGCGCGGACGGAGACTTCACGCGCGCGCCCCATCCGGAGCTCATCGCCGAACACGCCGGCGACCTGCCCCGGGGCGGCAACAAGGAGCGGTTGGTGCGCCTCCTCGAGGACACGCACGCCGAGCTGGACGCCGCCTTCCGCGAGGCCGGCGAGCTACACATGCTCCAGCACGTCAACCGCTTCGACGGCAAGCCCGGCACCCGCCTGGCCTGGTTCGAGCACGGCGTGGCCCACGAGTACTACCACGGCGGGCAGTTGGCCATGATCGGCCGGCTCCTGGGCGAGGTCCCGGCGCTCACCAAGCGCATCCTGGGGGTGTGACGATGCGTCGGGTCCCCCTGGGCACCACCGGCATCCAGGTATCCGAGCTCTGCTTCGGCACCATGACCTTCGGCCGCGAGTCCGACGAAGCGACCAGCGCCGAGGTATACGCCCGCTGCCGCGAGGCCGGCATCGACTTCTTCGACTGCGCCAACGTGTACGCCGGTGGCGACTCGGAGCGCATCCTGGGCAAGCTCCTGGCACACGAGCGCGACCAGGTGGTCCTGACGTCCAAGGTGTATTTCACCATGGGCGAGGGACCCCGGGCCCGGGGCTACTCACGGGCCGCCATCATGCATCAGGTGGAGGGGAGCCTGAAGCGCCTGGGCACCGACTACCTGGACCTCTACTTCCTTCATCGCTTCGACGAGAACACCCCCGTCGAGGACGCGCTGCGCGCCCTGGACGACCTGGTGCGCGACGGCAAGGTCCGCTATCCGGCGGTGAGCAACTTCGCGGCGTGGCAGATCGCCCGCGCGCTGGGCACGTCGGCGCGGCTGGGGCTGGCCGCGTTCCGCTGCGTGCAGCCCATGTACAACCTGCTCAAGCGCCAGGCCGAGGTGGAGATCCTGCCGCTGGCGCAGGAAGAAGGTCTCGCGGTGACACCCTACAGCCCCATGGCCGGCGGCGTGCTCACCGGCAAGTACGGAGACAAGGACCTCTCGGTGGACGGGCGGCTGCACACCAGCGAGATGTACCAGAAGCGCTATGGTGAAGACGCCAACTTCCAGGTGGCACGCTCCTTCGCCGCGCTGGCCCGGGAGCACGGCTGGCACCCGGCGGCACTGGCCGTGGCCTGGGTGGCCAAGCACCCGGCGGTCACCGCGCCCATCATCGGGGCACGCAATCTCGACCAGCTCGAATCGACGCTCACCGCGCTGGACATCGACCTCGACGACGACACCTACGCCCAGGTGTCGGCGTTGACCCCGACGCCACCCCCCGCGACGGACCGGTCGGAAGAGCGCATGTAGGGGGTGGGGCCTTGAAGACGCTGGGTTGGGTACGCATAGCCGTCCTGGTAGTCGTTTATCTCACGGTGGCGCTGCTGGCGTCGGCGGCCATCCGCAGGCGAGGCTCGGACCTCCGGGACATGGAGGCACGGAGCTCCTCCTTTCCCCTGATCGTCGGTGCGGCCGGCAACGTGCTCGTTCTCGCGGCAACGCTGGCGTTTCTCGCGCTGGTGGACGGGCGCCCCCTCTCGTCGCTCGGGCTGGGCTTCGGGCATCGCGACCTCCTCTTCAGCATGGCGGCCGCGGTACTTACGCCGGCGAGCGCGGGCCTGTTCCTCATGGTGCTGCGACGCCTCCGCCTGGTGCAGGTCCAGCCTCGCGCCCTGTCGCGCCACCACGCCCGGGGACTCCTCGCCGTCGCCGGTGTCCTGCTCGCGGTGGCGCTGCAAGAAGAGGTGCTCTACCGGGGCTACGTCACCCTCAACCTGCTGACGTACGGCGCCCCAACCGTGATCGTGGCCAGCACGCTGATCTTCACCTTGATCCACTTCCCCACCAATCGCGTCACTCGCCCACAGGTCGTGAGTTGGCTGCTCGGCGGCCTCGTGTTGGGGTGGAGCTATCTCGCCAGCGGCTCGATCTGGGTGCCGGTCATCCTCCACTTCGGCATCGACATGACCAACGTGGTCGCTCTGGGGGTGGTGGGAGATCTGGCCCTGGTCGACCTGTCCCGACCGATCTCGGCCCGGGACCGCGCGATGTACCGGCTGGGCTACGCCGCACTGATCGGGAGTGCGCTCTTCGTGGTCTACGGCAACCACCTGGCAGGACGCTTCTCGCCATGACGACCCTCCAGCGCATCAACCTCGGCCTCCGGGCCCTCATGGAGACCGGTATCGTGTGCGCCCTGGGGTACTGGGGATACCAGAGCGCCGGCGCACCCTGGAGTCGCATCCTGCTGGCCGTGGCCGCGCCCGTGTTGGGATTCGGCTTCTGGGGCGCCGTGGATTTCCGACAGGCTGGACGTTGGGCGGAGCCTCTTCGCCTCGCCCAGGAGCTCGTCGTTTCCGGGCTCGCGGCGGTGGCGTTCTACGCCAGCGGCCAGCACCTCCTGGCATGGGTGCTGGCCGCGGTCTCGGTGGTGCATCACGTCCTGATCTACGTCTCGGGGGGGCGGCTGCTGAAGCCGTGATGGAGGGAGGAGCAACATGGAAGGGCGCCCCCCGGCGCCCCGCCCAACCCCATGCTACCCCTCCGCTCCCGCCTCCACGGCGCCGACATCGGGGGATTCGTCACGGGCGAATCCGCGCTGGTCGGTATCCAAGCCCGCGTCCACACCGGCATCGATGGCCGCACTCCCTTCGAGCAGCGCGT
The DNA here is from genome assembly GCA_963809895.1 of uncultured Gemmatimonadales bacterium. GTDB lineage: Bacteria > Gemmatimonadota > Gemmatimonadetes > Longimicrobiales > Gaopeijiaceae > Gaopeijia. The sequence goes on from CAWELD010000003.1 coordinate 3,049,468, forward strand.
GCGTCGGCGTGGGGCCGCCGTTGTCCTTGAGCTCGGGATCGACACCGGCCTCGGTGTCGTTCTGATCGCTCTCTTCGGTGAGCGCCTCGCAGGTGGCGTCGTCGGACAGATTGCCGCCGCCGGAAGCGATGGTGCCGCCGTCGGTCTCGTCGATGGCGCAGTTCTCGGCGGCCGCCGGGCCCGTGTTGGAGGCGAGCAGCGTATTGACGAGCGTGATGGTGCGGTCGGGCGTGATCTGCCGCAGGTGGATGCCACCTCCGGCGTCGCTCGCCTGGTTGCCGACGATGGTCACGTGCGTGAGCTCGGCGCTTCCATACGAACCCAGTGCACCCCCCAGAGCGCCCGAGTTGCCCGACAGCGTCGAGTTGCTCATGCGGAGGGGTTCACCCGTCGTCTCCACGAAGAAGATGGCGCCACCCCGCATGCCGGCGGTGTTCGCCGCCATGGTGGACGCCGTGATGGTGGTGGTCCCGCCCGCCGAGAGCGCGCCGCCGTTGGTCCCGGTCTGGTTGCCCATGACCAGGGTGCCGTCCAGGGTGGTGGTGCCCCGGACCCAGAGTCCTCCGCCGGCGACGCCGGCCATGTTGTCGAGAATCCGGCTTTCGGATACGTCGAGCATCACGGTGCCGTTGGCGAACACGCCGCCACCGGAGCCGTTGGGCGCGCTGTTGTTCGATACCGTCGTGTTGGTGAGCGCCAGGGCGCCCGCTCCGTCGGCGAAGAGCCCGCCGCCGGAGTAGTCCGTGCCCTGATTGCCGTCCACGGTGGAGTTGGTGAGCGACACCCGGCTCGCCGCGGTGCCGTTGAAGTAGCCGGCCCCGGCCGCGGGCGCGACGTTGTCGCGAATCTCCACGCCGGTGCCCTCGAGCACGGCGTCGTTGCCGATCCAGAAGCCTCCGCCCGCCGCGTCGGCCGTCACCAGATTGGCAGCGATGACCGTGCCGTCCAGTTGCAGATTGGCGCTGTTCTGGAGCCAGATCCCCGCCCCGCCCAGCGTCCCCGCCGTATTCTCGCGGATGGAGCCGCCGGTGACCGTGGCCGTCGCGGCTCCGTAGAAGAACAGGCCGCCGCCGCGCTCACCCGCGTCGTTGCCGCTCACCTCCGTGTCCTCGAAGGACAGGGCCACGTCTCCCGCCAGCACCCCCCCGCCCTGGAAGGCGCTGTTCCCGGTGAGTGCGGAGCCGGTCACCATGAGCGTGACGTCGTTGCTCAGCCTCAGGGCGCCGCCCCCGGTGGACCCCGCCGTCAGATTGTCGGCGAAGGTGGAGCCCGAGATGGTGACCTGGACATGGTCCCGGAAGAGGGCTCCACCCCCACCCAGGCTCCCGTTGGAGGTGTTGTTCGAGAGCGTGACGTCGGTGAGCGTGACGCCACCACCCGTACCGCCGGGATTTTCGACGAAGAGTGCGCCGCCTCCAGCGCCTCCGGCCAGTACCTGATTCCCGCTGACCTCGGTGCCGTTCAGCTCGATCATTCCGATGTCGATGCCGCGGATCGCCCCACCCCAGGCTCCGGTCGTGTTGCCGCGGATCGCTCCGCCCGTCATCTGCAGCGAGCCTCCTCCTACCACGCTGATCCCCCCGCCCGGCCAGCCGTTGTCCACCGACTGGTTGTCCTCGACCCAGGTGTCCTCGAAGATCGCCGACGAACCCTCGCCCACGATGACCACCGCACCCCCCTCACCGCCGATGGACGCGTTGTCCAGGAGCGCCACGTCCTGCGTGTGGACTTCGGCGCCGTCGCGCACGAAGATCGCCGGGCCTCCCTGTGCCACCGCGTTGCGCACGGTCATTCCGCTCAGGGTCACCACCGTGCTCCCCTCCGAGCCCGAGACGTCGAACGCCCGCCTGAGATCCCCGCCGACGCACCCATGTCGAGCTCGGTGACCTCCGACCCCTCACCGATGATGGCCACGCTCGACGTGATGGTCGGGAGCGAGCTCTCGGGCTGGATGACCGCGGCGGGTCCGGCGACGCGCGCGGCCCCACCCGGCGCGGCGGCCACGGCCCCGGCACCGAGGTAGAGCGTGTCCGCATCCGGATCGGCGTTGGCGGCGGCGATCGCCTCGCGGATCGAGCAGTGGTCCCACGTACACGCGCCGTCGTCCGAATCGTCGTTGGTGGTCACGAGCGACGCCGACCGCACGGCGACCGCGACGGTGGCCGACGCGGTCTGGTCCAGCGTGCTGGTGGCGGTCACGTCGCAGGTGCCGGCCTCGAGCGGCGCCTGGTAGTCGGCCTCGGATCCATCGGAGGTCAGGTCGCCGCAGGAGGCGCTCCAGGAAACCTCGCTGGACACGGTCGTGCCGCTCACCGATGCGGTGAAGCGGGTCGGCTCACTACGGAGCAGCGTGGCCGAGGTCGGCGACAGCGTGACCTGCACCGGCGTGACGGTGATGGTGGCCGACCCGCTCTTGGTGGGATCCGCCGTGCTGGTGGCCGTGACCGTGTAGGATCCCCCCTCGGCCGGCGCCGTCCAGGTCACCGAGCTCCCGGAGCCGGACACGCTTCCGCCCGAAGCCTGCCAGGTGACGCCCGTGTCGGAGCTGTTGGAGACGCTGGCCGTGAGGGTCTGGCTCTCGGCGGCGCCGACCGTGGCGCTGGCGGGTGAGACGCTGACGCTCACCGGCGGTTCGGGCTCGGTCCCGCTGTCGCTGCCGCACGCGGTGAGAACCGAGACGGTCAGGAGCGCGCACAGGACCCACCCGTAGCGGGCGGCTGGCGACTGGAACATGAAAACTCCGGGTGGGAGGGGAATGGCGTCATGAGAACACGCGCAATTCCGTCCCCCGAGGGATCATCCCCTCAGTCGCGTCGTACGTCCAGGCGCCGGTAGAGCCAGGCTCGGGCCATGCGCCAGTCGCGCTTCACCGTAGGGGTGGAAACGTCCAGAACCTCGGCCGTCTCCTCCACGCTGAGTCCCCCGAAGAAGCGCAGCTCGACGATGCGGGCGGCACGCTCGTCCACGTCGGCGAGCTCGTCGAGGGCCTCGTCGAGGGCGACGAAGTCCAGGGGATCCCGGAAGGTCCTGGTGCTGTCTTCCAGGAGCGTCACCGCGCGTCCGGAGCCACGGCGAGCAGCCGCGCGGCGGCGGTGATGGTCCACCAGGATCCGGCGCATGGCCTGGGCCGCGATGCCGAAGAAGTGCGCCCGCCCCTTCCATTCCACCCGGCTCTGGTCGGCGAGCTTGATCCAGGCTTCGTTCACCAGGGCCGTGGGCTGCAGCGTGTGACCACCACGCTCCCGGCGCATGTAGCCCTCGGCGAGGCCGTGCAGCTCGCCGTAGATGAGGGGAGCCAGGCGCTCACGCGCCTCACGGTCGCCGTGGTTGATGGCTTCGAGGATGAGCGTGACTTCGCGGGAGGCGGCAGGCATGGCGAGCGATCCTCAATCCGTCGAGCAGGCGCCGACAGGCATCATGGACTCGAAATCGGACCAGATGGTCTCCTCGCCGGGGAACACCTGTCCGTGCTCGCGGAGCCATCCCCACTGCTCCGTGCCCAGTGCCTCCGCCTCGTTCGCCGGGCCGCACACCGACTGGTCACCGGTGGCCTCGGCCCGCAGTCGGTAGCTGAGGGCGTGACTGAAGTAGCTGAGCGCCAGAACCTTGCGGGTGAAGGCGTTGGTGGTGTCCGCGCGAAAGAGGGATTCCGCCATGTCGAGGGACTCGTCGTACTCACGCTCCGCCTCGTCGTAGCGTCCGAGCCGGGTGAGGGATTCGCCCAGCTCGCGGTGGGTCTGCACGAGGTAGAAGTACGCCACCGGCAACCCGGCGCGGAGCGGCTCGAGCAACGCCACCGCTTCCCGGTGATCGGCGATGGCGGCACTCCAGTGCTCTCCTCGGATGCGGGCCTGGCCGCGACCCTCCAGATAGCTGGCATGCGACGTGACGGCGGCGCGGTTCCTGGGATCCTCGCGACGGATCGCGGCACTGATCGCCAGCGCGCCGGTGAACGCAGCCTCCGCCTCGTCGGGCCGGTCGGCATCGTTGAAGCGCCAGCCGAGCTGCGCCAACGTCTCGGCGTGGATGCCCCGGGTCCGTTGCGTGGCCTCCGGCAGCGCGGCCAGGGAGTCGGCCAGTCGCACCGCCCGCTGCTGGATCTCGATGGCTTCGTCGAAGTGGGCGGCCTTGTCGCGCAGATACGATTGATGCTGGAGCGAGAGCACTTCGCTCTGAAGGGCGTTCAGGCGCCCCGCTCCCTCGGGAGTGAGCGCCACCATCCCCGCCGTCGCTTCCGTGAGCTCGGCCACGTCCCTCGCCGCCTGCCCGAAATCGCCGTCGGCGTCCGCCTGCCAGGAGAGGCGCTCGTAGACCATGGCCCGTCGTTGCAGCAGCGACAGGCTCGGCTCGAGCTCCGCCGACAGCGAATCCACGGTACCGCGCGCGGTGCGGAGCAGCTCGGAGCTTCTGGAGCGGTCGGCGGCATTACGGAAGATGTCCGCCAGCAGGACACGGACACCCACGGTGGCCATGCGAGCTTCGGAGGGATCGGGAGCCTGGGCCACCACCGTGGTCCAGAGATCCAGCGACCGCTGCAGGCTCGCCTTGGCGGCCTCCACGTCGCCGATGTTGGGCGACAGCGGATGGCCCTGCAGGGTACCCACCTCCTGGTACGCTCTCGCCAGGGCGCTGAGGAGCTCCGGCGTGGGATGCCCCGGCACGCGCTCCGTGAGGTCCTGCAATGACGCTACGGCCGCCTCCACCGCGGCCACACGACGTGCCGTGGGCCCCTGGTCCTGGCCGGAGGCGTCGGTGTTCAGCGTCGTGAGCACGGAGCTCACCAGTCCGGTGAGCTCGGCGCTGCTGGCTTCGGCCGCTCGCCGCTGGATGCGGGCCTCGCGGGCCTGCCATCCCAGTGCCGAGGCCACGGCGAGTCCCACGGCCACGATCACCGAGGCTACGCGGTGGCGCGCGACGAAGCGAACGGTCCGCTGCGCCGGGCCCGGACTTCTCGCCTGGACCGGACGTCCCTCGAGGAAGCGACCCACATCCGCCTCGAACTCGTGCACGCTCTGATAGCGGTGGGCCGGGTCCTTCGCGAGAGCCTGGAGAACGATGGCATCCAGATCGCCGCGCAGGGCTCGGCTCAGCCGTCCCGGCGTGGTGCATCGCTGACTCGCCGTGAGCGTCGGGCTCGTCGGGCCGGTGTCGGCCTCGGTTTCCGTGGATGATTCCGTGGTCACCGCCGCACTGGGCCGAGTCGGCGGTTGCTCGCAGATCACGCGCTCGGCGGCCCGGGGCTCCGTGGGATCGAGGGCGTAGGGCGCCCTGCCCGTGAGAAGTCGGTAGAGGACGACGCCGAGAGAGTAGATGTCGGAGCGCGCATCCACGGCCGCACCCTTCGCCTGCTCTGGACTGGCGTACTCCGGAGTCATCATGCGCATGGACAGATGGGTCAGGCCGCCGCCGTCCCCCCCTCCGAGGAGCTTGGCGATCCCGAAGTCCACGAGCTTGGGCACACCCTTCGAGGTGACCAGGATGTTGGAGGGCTTGAAGTCCCGGTGGATCACACCATGCGCGTGTGCGTACCGGACGCCATCCAGGACCGACTGGAACAGCTCGAGACGCGCCCGCAGATCCAGGAATCGCTGGTCCGCGAAGACGTCGATCCTGGGACCGTCCACCAGCTCCATGACCAGGTAGGCCAGGCCCTCCGGCGTCTCGCCGGCATCCAGCAGCCGCGCGATGTGCGGATGGTCCAACTCCGCCAGGATGCGGATCTCGGCGCGGAAGCGCTCACGAAGCTGACCCTGGACCAGGGCCGCCGGCACGACCTTGAGCGCCACCCGGCTGTCGTAGCGTCCATCCGCTCGCGCGGCCAGGAGAACGACGCCGGTGCCGCCCCGGCCCAACTCCCCGATCACCTCGTAGGCGCCGAAGCGCCTCCCGACCCATCCGCCCCCAGCCACCGGATCCGGATTCAACCCGCCGGATGCGCCCTCTTCCAGGAAGGGGCCAGCCGCCTCGTCGGCCGCCAGCAGATCCTCGACGCGCCGGCGCAGATCCGGCGCACCTTCGGTCTCACGATCGAGGAACGCGCGCCTGGCGTCCGGATCCAGCTCGACCGCTCGTCCGAAAAGCTGCTTGACCTGCGGCCAGGGATCGGGATCGGAGGGGTGCATGGAGGGGGCGGGGGGCGACGGAGGGGTTGGTTCGTCCAGTGTAGGCGCGGGATTCCCGCCGGGCCAGGGCGATGGTACCGCTACGCCGCCGCAACGGGGCAAGACGCGTGCCCCCCAGGGGAACGTCTGACGCGGGACCAGATCGCGCCGCACGTGCCGAATCGCGCGCGTACGTGGCAGACGAGCCGCGAACCGATGGACGTGCGCGACAATGGACCGGGGGGATCAGGCGACCTTCCGGGCCCGTAGCGCCATGGTGGTGCCCGGCCGCGCGCATGAGGCTGAAAGGGATCCCACTCCGCATGCACCATGAACCTCGGCACCACCGCAGTGGCTGATACCGATGCCATCATTCGAAGGTGCGCTCAGCCGCAACAGGGGCTGGTGACCAGGTGCCAACTCCTTCGTGCCGGGGTCCCGGCACACGCCATCGCGTATCGCCTCAAGCGCGGACGTCTGCGTGCCATCCACCGGGGTGTATACCAGGTCGGCCCCGTCGCGGGTCGGTACCAACGGGAGATGGCCGCGGTGCTCTCCTGTGGCGAGGGCACCGTGCTGAGCCATGCGACCGCAGCAGGCCTGTGGGACCTGCGGCGACCACCTCCCCGCGGCGCAGCCGTGCACGTGATCGCCCCCCGTACGCGCCGGGGCGATCGAGAGGGCGTCCGAATCCACCGGGTCCGCAGTCTGGATGCCGAGGAGATCACGCGCCATCGTGGTCTTCCCGTCACCACGCCAACCCGCACGCTCCTGGACGTTGCCGCGGTCTGGGAGCCGCACCACCTCGAACGAGCTCTCGCCAGGGCGGAGCAGCACCGGCTGGTGACGCTCGACGATGTCCGCGCCGTCATCGAGCGTCATCCGACGCGTCGGGGGACACCCAAGCTGAGATCCCTGCTCGAGATGACCGATGCACCGGCGTTCACGCGGTCCGAAGCGGAGGCACGACTGTTGGACATGCTGCGTCGGGGGGGATTGCCCGCTCCGAGGGTCAACGCGGTGATCCGGGGCCTCGAGGTCGACTTCTTGTGGCGCGATTACCGCCTGGTGGTGGAAGTGGACGGTTTCGTCTATCACCGCGGTCGCCCGGCATTCGAGAACGATCGACGTCGGGACGCCAGGCTAATCGCCTCCGGTTACCGTGTCATACGCTTCACATGGAAACGGCTCGTGAAGACGCCCGAGATGGTGTTGGTCGAGCTGGCCCAGGCGCTGGCCGTGCACGCCGGGGCGACCGGTCGCGTCGAAGGCAGGTGAAACGGTACGCGCGCTTCGCGGCCAGGTCGGCGAGTTGCGCGTCATGAGGCACCCACGATGTAGCCCACCTGCGCCGGTCCTCATTCGATTTCCCCGAATGAGTGGATAATTGCCCACAATGCACCCCACCTTGCGCCTGGGTACCGCCTGGGCCGCACAGGGAGCGATAGTTGCCCAATCGGGCGTGAAGAGCCGCCTTGACACCTGGCGTGGGCTACATAGTGGGCAGGTGCGGGCCGGCGATCATCGTCCGCTCGCCATCCGTGGTCTCCCGGGCCGTCGTCACTACCCAGGGCGGGGGCCCGCTCATGGCCGAAGCGCCCTCCACCCAGGGCGGCACCAGCCCGGGCTCCCTCGTCGCCTCAGTTCATGGACGGATCGAAGGGCATGCGGGACAACGCGCGGTACTCGGGACCCTTCCGCTCCAGGATTCGGTGCCAGAGGAGCTCGGGCGCATCGCTGAAGATGTCCTCCTCCCGCGCCTGTTCCAGGATCCAGGATCCCTCTTCCATCTCGGCCTCCAGCTGGCCGGGGCCCCAGCCGGCGTGTCCCAGGAACACGCGGGCGCGCCGGATGGCCGATTCCACGTCATCCGGGACCTCGCCCGTGAGGAATCCCACGGAACCGAACACGGGCACGTCGAGCAGCTCGGTGCGGGAGGTCTCGGCGAGCAGCACGACCTGCTGCGGCATCACCGGCCCTCCTTCGAAGAGAGGCTCTCCGGGGCCGACGAGCCCGCCGAGGCTCGGAACCACGTCGTCCACGGTGGCGTCCAGCGGCCGGTTCAACACCACACCCACGGCGCCCTCCAGGCCGTGCTCCCCCACGAGCACCACGGTGTGGCGGAAGTTGGGATCATACAGCCCACCGCTGGAGATGAGCAGCTGGCCCTGCAGGTTGTCCACGATCCGTCCCCTCCGGTGACCCGGACAAGAGTGGCTCCCGTCTTCGAATCGTAGGACATCGACGCTCCACGCAGCAAGGACGTGGAGCGGCGCGCCTCGGCGGTGGGACGCTCGGCCAGCCCGTGAGGAGCGCACGTCGCCATGGCCGTGGCCGCCACGCCTTGCATGCCCTCTGGTATCCCCCGCAGAATGGGGCCCACCTCTTCCCTGCCCTCCGCCACACCCGGAGGTGTGCATGAAACCGTCTCCCAGCTCGCCTGGCGCTCTCTGTTTCGTGCGCCCTCGTCGCGCTGTGGCTCGGGACCTCGGGAGGCCTGCAAGGCCAGATCCCCGACGATCTCGATACCCTCTCCGACGCGGCGCTCTTCCAGGCCGCGTGCGCCAACTGCCACGGTCCCGACGGCCGGGGGCTCGACCGCGCGCTGCTCGGATTCGAGGAGCCCCTCCCGGATTTCACCGACTGCGACTTCGCATCGCGCGAGCCCAGCGCCGATTGGATCGCCATCGTGCACAACGGTGGCCCCACGCGCGCGTTCAGCCGCATGATGCCCGCGTTCGGCGACGCCCTCAGCGACGAGCAGATCGAGCGCGTGGTCGGCTACGTGCGCACGCTGTGCACCGACTCGGCCTGGCCGCGAGGCGAGCTCAACCTCCCGCGTGCGCTCCTCACCGAGAAGGCGTTCCCGGAAGACGAGTGGGTGGTCGAGGGCGACGCGGCCCTGGAGGGAGACGGGTCGGTGGCCGGCGCCTTCGTGTACGAGCAGCGCTTCGGCCCGAGGAGCATGTTCGAGGTCGTGATCCCCTACGGCTGGGCCGAGCTGCCCGTGGAGGGGGCGCCGGCCGACGCGACCGATTGGGTGAGTGGCTTCGGCGACCTGGTGCTGGGCCTCAAGCACACGCTCCATCACAGCTTCGAGGCCGGACGCATTCTCTCCGTCGGCGGAGAGGTGGCCCTGCCCACGGGCGACGAGACCAAGGGGCTGGGCGCCGAGGGATCCAAGGTCGAGGGCTTCCTGTCCTTCGGGCAGATCCTGCCGGGAGACGCCTTCATCCAGGCCCAGGCCGGCGCCGAGATGCCGCTCTATGACGGCGGGGAGGACGAAGGCTTCGGCCGCATCGCGCTGGGCCGCACCTTCACCCAGGGAGCCGGCGCCGGACGCGCATGGACCCCCATGGTGGAGCTGCAGGGGAAAGGCGAGTTCGAGGGAGGAACGGTGGCCCTCGACGTGGTTCCCCAGCTCCAGATCTCGCTCAGCCGGCGGCAGCACGTGCTGTTCAACGTGGGCGCGCTGGTGCCCGCCACCGAGACCGAAGGCCGCTCCGTGCGGCTGATGGCGTATCTGCTGCTCGACTGGTTCGACGGCGGCTTCTTCGAGGGATGGTGACCCATGTACCATCGCATTGCCCTGGCCTCGGTGCTCCTGGGTGCGACCCTGGTCGCCACGGGATCCCCCCGAACGCGCGTCGACGCGCCTCCGGCCCACCTGCACCTCGCGGCGCCTCTGTCGGCGTCGACGCAGGCGCGGGCCGCGACCCTCTCCGGCCCCGGCCGACGCGTTCCTCACTTCCGACCGGTGTCTCGCCTGCCACAAGGGGGTGCGCACCTCGACCGGTGAGGACGTCTCCATCGGCTACGCGTGGCGCGCCACCATGATGGCCAACAGCGCCCGGGACCCCTACTGGCAGGCCGCGGTGCGTCGCGAGATCACCGACCATCCCGATCAGTCGGAGGACATCCAGAACGAGTGCAGCCGCTGCCACATGCCCATGGCCAGCGTGGTCGCCCGGGCCGAGCGTGGCAGGGGCGCGGTGTTCGCCAATCTCCCCGTGGGAGCCGGCAACTCGCCCGAGGCGTTGCTGGCGGCCGACGGGGTGTCCTGCGCCGCGTGCCATCAGATCCGACCCACGGGGCTCGGCACCGAAGAGAGCTTCGTGGGCGGATTCGACATCCCCCTGGACATGCCCGCCGAGGGGCGGCCGCTGTTCGGACCCTTCGTGCCGGACACCGGCGGGGTGGGCATCATGCACTCGGCCACCGGCTTCCGCCCGACCCAGGGCCCCCACATCCAGTCGGCCGAGCTGTGCGCCACCTGCCACACGCTGCTCACGCACTCCATCCTGGCGGACGGAAGCTCGGGTCCGCAGTTCCCGGAACAGGTGCCGTTTCTCGAGTGGCAGGCCAGCTCGTACTACGACGACGAGACGACCTGCCAGGACTGCCACATGCCCGAGGTCGAGGAGGACGTGCCGGTGACGGCGGTGCTGGGCCGCGCGCGCCCCAACGTCTCCCGGCACACCTTCCGGGGCGGGAACTTCTTCATCCTGCGCATGCTCAACCGCTACCGACGCGAGCTCGGCGTGGTGGCCTTGCCGCAGGAGCTGGCCCTCGCCGCCGAGGAGACCGAGAGCCATCTCCGCGAGGCCGTGGCCACGGTGACCGTGGAGCAGGCCCGCGTCGACACGGACCGTCTGGTCGCCGAGGTGAACGTGCTCAACCGCACCGGCCACAAGTTCCCGACGGCCTACCCGTCACGCAGGGCGTGGCTGCACGTGACCGTAACCGACGCCCGGGGCCGCCAGCTGTTCGAGTCCGGCGCCTTCGCCACCGACGGACGCGTGGTGGGCAACGACAACGACACCGATCCGGGCAGGTTCGAGCCCCACCACACCGAGATCACCAGCCCCGATCAGGTCCAGATCTACGAGAGCATCATGGTGGACCGCGACGGCGCGCCCACGACCGGGCTCCTGACGGCCGACCACTTCGTGAAGGACAACCGCCTGCTGCCGCGGGGGTTCGACGCCGCCCGCGCCGACGAGCGCGTCCTCGTGCACGGAGGGGCCCGAGGGGACCCGGACTTCTCGCCCGAGGGTGATCGCGTGCGCTACTCGGTGGCCGTGAATCCCGGTGACGGTCCGTTCACCGTCGACGCGGAGCTGTGGTTCCAGCCCATCGGCTATCGCTGGGCCACGAACCTGGCGGACTACGACACCTTCGAGACCCGACGCTTCGTGCGCTACTTCCGCGAGATGGCCGGCGCATCGGCGATCCTGGTGACCTCGGGCTCCGCCGTGGTGCGGTAGGGCGTCACAGCGACCCCACGATCTTCACTGTTGCCCGGGCCGTCTCCAGGCCCAAGTTGGTCGCAGGATGGGGATCATCGACCGCCTCGGAAGCGCGCTGTCGGACCGCTACCGCCTCGACCGGATGCTGGGCGAGGGCGGGATGGCGCTCGTGTACCTGGCCCACGACCTCAAGCACGGTCGTCCGGTGGCCATCAAGGTACTGCGCCCGGAGGTCTCCACCACCGTCGGAGCAGAGCGCTTTCTCCGTGAGATCGAGGTGGTGGCGGGCCTGAACCACCCCAACATCCTCCCGCTGCACGACTCCGGAGACGCGGATGGCCTCCTCTATTTCGTCATGCCCTTCGTGGAAGGAGAGTCGCTACGCGACCGGCTGAACAGGGAGGGGTCCATCGCGGTGGACGATGCGCTCCGCATCGCGAGCGAGGTCGGCGACGCCCTCCAGTACGCGCACGACCGAGGGCTGGTCCATCGCGACATCAAGCCCGAGAACATCCTCTTCCAGGCGGAGCACGCCCTGGTGTGCGACTTCGGGATCGCCCAGGCGACCCACCAGGCGGGCCAGACCTTGACGCGGGCCGGTACGTCCGTGGGCACGCTGGCATACATGGCGCCGGAACAGTACACCGACGCCGGCGCTGCGGTGGACGGACGCTGCGACGTCTACGCGCTCGGGTGCACGCTGTACGAGATGCTCACCGGGACGCAAGCGTTCCTCGGAAAGACGCCCCGGGCCGTGCTGGCCAGGAAGCTCACAGAAGCCGCCCCGGAGCTACCCCCGGCCCGGAAGGACATCCCGTCGACCCTGCAACGCGTCCTGGAGCGGTCCCTGTCGGTGGATCCCGAGGATCGGTTCTCCACGGCGCAAGCCTTCATCGAAGCCCTTCGGAGCGCCACGACCCGGGTCGCGATGGAGGCAGAGACGCGGCGGCGGTGGCGCCGTCGCATCCTGCGCCGGGTGGGCGCGACCGCCGCAATCGTGCTGCTGGTGCTCGCCGGCTGGCGACTCGGCGACATGCTCCGTGCGCCGGCCATGCAGCGCATCGCCGTCATGCCGCTGGTGAATGCGGATCCGGCAAGCACGGCGGACTACTTCGTCGAGGGCGCCTACAACGACCTGGTCCTGGAGATGTCCAAGGCGATCCGGGTCATCAGCACGGGCTCCGCCGAGCGTGTCGCCGCCGAAGGCCTCCGACCCCGTGACGTAGCCGCCGCGCTGAATGTCGACGGTGTCATCACCGGGCGCGCCAGCCAGGGTCCGGGCCAGGTGGCCATCACCCTCCAACTGGCCGACGCACGGTCTGAAGAGATCGTGTGGAGCGAGCGCTTCGAGGCAGATCCCCGGGAGATCCTGAACCTCTACCGACGCGCCACCCGCCTGGTGGCGGAGACGATGGGCGTGGAGCTCAGCCGCGACGAAATGGAGCGGCTCGGTGATTCCCAGGAGGTGGACCCTCGGGTCTACGAGGCTCTCCTGCAGGCCCGCTTCCACTGGCAGAAGCTCACAGCCGAAGGGATCGACAACGCCGAAGACTACTTCCAACAAGCCCTCGCGCTCTCGGACTCGACGTCCGCCGCGGCCTGGACGGGCCTCTCCCGGATGTGGGGGATCCGGGCGCAGATGGGCCTCGTCGCCGGAGACGTCGCGCGCGAACGCGGTGCGGAGGCGTTGGCGCGCGCGCAGAAGATCGACCCAGGGATCCACACCGAAGAGGCGGCCGTCCAGGCCTGGCTCGCCTGGGACTGGGAGGCATCGGCCGAAGCCTACCGCGCTGCTGCCGAGTCCGATCCCAGCAACTCCGCGACGCGCGCCTACCTCGCCCACATCCTCCTCTACCTCGGACATGGAGACGAGGCCCGGACGGAGATGGAGCGAGCCGTCGCCGAAGACCCCTACAACCCGCTGGTCCTCGGACTCTATGGCCAGTTTCTGAACTTCGTGCGACGCTACGACGAGGCGGAGGAGGCGTTCCAACGCGCCCTCGAGCGAGCCCCGGACAACCCTCTCGCCCTCTCGAACTTCCGCGCCACGTATCACAACCAGGGACGCTTCGATGAAGCCATGCCGATCTGGCGCCAGTACTACGCGACGCGGGGGGATAGCGCCGCGGTGAGCGCGTTGGACGCGGGCTACGCTCGGGGCGGGTACACCAGCGCTTTGCGCGCGGTGGCGGAGACCTTCGCCGAGCGAGACGATCCGGCGCTCCGCTGGCAGATTGCCACGCTCTACACGCGCGCCGGAGACAGAGGGCCCGCCCTCCACTATCTGGAGGAGGCGCTCCGCGTACACGACCCCAACCTCCCCTACATCACCATCGACCCCATCTTCGACTTCCTCCGGGACGAACCCCGATTCACGGTCCTGGTGGACAGCCTGCACCTGCCGGGCTGAGCGTCGACCCAGCCCTGCGACGGCTTCGCACGGCATCTCTTGCCAAAACTAGTGACATATGACATATATGTTCTTCGTCACTACTGGAGGCACATCATGTCACGCAGCCGCGACCCCGAGGCGGTTCTGCCCCTGAAGCCGAAGCCGTTCCTCATCCTGCTGGTGCTGGAAGAGGAAGGGCCGCTCCACGGCTACGCCATCAACAAGGGCATGGGCGAGCGCTCGGGCGGCGCCGTCACCATGGATCCCGGGGGATTGTACCGGCTGATCGCCCGCCTGGAACGGGACGACCTGCTCCGCCGGACCGACCCGCCGTCGGACGAGACCGACGAGCGTCGCCAGTACGTGGACATCACCGACTGGGGCCGGCGCGTGTTGGCCGCCGAGGCTCGTCGCATCGCGCACCTGGCGGAGCTCCCGTCGGTCCGGCAGCTGGCACGCGAGGACGCGTGAAGCGGCGGGGCCACTGGCCGGAGCGCCTCTATGGCGCCGGTCTCCGCATCCTCCCTCGCCGCTTTCGTGAGGCCTACGGCGAGGGGATGCAGGCCATGTTCCGGGACGAATGGCTCTCCCGGGGGCGCCTGGGCCGGGCCCGGCTCGCGGTGCGCTCCGTGGTGGATCTGACCTGGACCGCGCTCCGGGTGCGCGTCGGCACCGGGCGTGAACACGGGATTTCCGAGGAGGGGATGATGACGACGGGGTGGATCGGCCTGCGACTGGATGTGCGGACGTCGCTGCGGGCGCTGCGGCGCTCCCCTCTCTTCACGGTCACGGCGACGTTGTCGCTGGCCCTGGGATTCGGCGGTGTCGCCACGGTGTACTCGCTGGCGGATCACATGCTGCTGGACCCCATCGAGGGCGTGCGCGCGCCCGACGAGCTCGTGGAGCTCACGCCCTCCGGGCTCCCCTACCCCGTGATCCAGGATTTCCAGCAGGGTGTCCGCGGCCTGACCGGCGTGGCAGCGCACCGCATGCGAACTGTCGCCCTTGAGCTGGGCTCCGGCGCGGACGCGAGGCCGGTCCAGGCAGGGGTCGTGTCCGGCAACTACTTCGACCTGCTGGGAGTGGCTCCCGCTCGTGGTCGCCTGTTGACGCCGACCGACACGGTCCAGGGTGCGTCTCCCGTCGCGGTCCTCTCCCACGCGGTCTGGACCGAACTGGGCGAGCGCGACGACATCGTCGGGTCGGACGTCCGCATCAACGGCGCGAGCTTCCGGGTCGTGGGCGTGGCTCCGGCACGGTTCGTGGGATTGCGGCTGTGGGCGCATCCCGCGGTCTGGATTCCTGTGGAGAGCTGGCCCCTGGCATCACTGGGACGCACGCCCGACGTGCATAGCCGGGGGTGGGGCTGGATCGCCGCGGTGGGCCGCCTCGCACCGGGTGCGTCGCTGGCTTCGGCCACGCAAGAGGCCCGGGTCACCGCCCAGCGGATCGCCACCGAGCACCCCGAGAATGCCGGCGACCTTGACGATCTGGGCGTCAGCCCCGCACGTCTGCGGGTGGCCGACCAGGCCGGTGGGGTGTTGCAGCCGCTGCTCCTGGCCCTGGCCGGCATGGCTCTGCTGGCCCTTCTCGCCGCGGCGGCGAACGTGGCGAACCTCCTCCTCGCACGTGCGACGAGGCGGACCCGGGAGCTGGCGGTGCGCGCCGCCCTGGGGGCCGGGCGAGCGCGCCTGGCCCGCCTCGCCTTCGTGGAATGTGCGCTGCTGGTGGTCGGGGGCGGCCTGCTGGGCGCCGGCCTCTCGTTCCTGGCGCTCCGGGGCCTGGGCGCGGTCACGCTCCCGGGCGGGATCCGCATCGGGGCCGGCTTGAGCCCGGATCCGCGGTTCATGGCGCTGGCCGGCACGCTCCTGCTCGCCGTGGTGGTGGTGGCCGGCCTGGCGCCGGTGCTGGCGGCCTCTCGTGCGTCCGCGCGGATGGCTGGCTCCGACCGATCCGGTGGGGCGGGCCCCCGAAGCGTACGGCTCCGGGCGGGCCTGGCCGCAATCCAGGTGTCCGCCGGCGTCGTGCTGTTGGCGGGCACCCTGCTCTTCGGCCAGAGCATCCTGAAAGCACTCCGCGTGGACCTGGGCTTCGACGCGCAGCGCATGGCGGTGGTCCGGATCGATGCCTCGCTGTTCCGCGACGATCTCGGCTCCGCGGGGTCCGCGTTGTCTCGTCTGCTGGACGACATCCGCCGGCAGCCAGGCATCGACGCCGCGTCGTGGTCCACCGTGGCCCCGCTGACCCGCGACTGGGAGCAGGAGAGCTTCGACATCGTCGGCCGCGCGTGGCCCGACCGGAAACCCACGGTGGAGGTGAACGCCGTGGGAGGCGACTTCTTCGCCGCGTCGGGGATTCCGCTGGTCGCCGGAGATCCCGCGGCCGTGCGGTCCCCGGTGCGTACCCCGTCCGTGGTGGTGACCGAAGCGATGGCTCGACGCTACTGGCCCGGCGAGAGCCCGGTGGGATCCCACGTCGTCATCATGGGGATGGAGCTTCAGGTGGTGGCGGTGGCGGCGGACACCCGCTTCCACGGATTCGATGCCGATCCCACGCCCACGGCCTTCGGCCTCCTCCCGGTCCTGCCCTCCTCGTCCATCAGCATCGTGGCGCGGGGCCCCGGGGCCGAATCGCTTCTCGGTTCGGTGCGCGGGCTGGCGCGGGCGGTGGATACACGGCTGGTCGTGGCGGATCAGGCCACGGGCGACACCATGGTGGGACTCCTGCTGGCTCCTCAGCGCGTGGGCGGCGCGGTGGCGCTCCTGTTCGCGCTGCTGGCCATCGCCCTGTCGCTCACCGGCGTCTACGGGGTCGTGGCCTACGGTGTGACCGCGCGTCTGCGCGAGTTCGGCGTCCGGCTCACCTTGGGTGCCGGACCGGGGCGCGTGACCGGCGAGGTGCTGCGCCGCAACCTGGGCGTGATGGTGGGGGGCGTGCTCCTGGGCGTGGCCGTGTCGCTGATCCTCACCCGCCTCGGCGCGGCGTACCTCTTCGGCGTGGCCACTTCCGACGCGCTCCCGGCGCTGGTGGCCGGACTCGGCGTCCTCGTCATGGCGACGGTCGCCATGTGGATGCCCGCACGCCGTGCCGGCCAGGTCGATCCCGCCACGGTGCTGGCGGCGGAATAGCGGCCTCCACCGCACGGTCGCCACGGCCGGGCACTGCCCGCCGCGGATCTGCCGGCCACGCCTCGCCGATCAGCCTCCGCCGTTTCCTCCCCCACCCGAGGTCGTGGTGTCGCTTCTCGGATAATCGAAGGCCCGGTTCGGATAGGGCGGCGCATCGGGCACCGTCACCGGCTCCTCGGCCAGCTTGCCGAGCAGGTACTCGACCGCGGCGTCGAGCTGAGCGTCCTCGCCGTTGAAGGTCGCGTGCGGAAGGTTGTCGACCTCGATGTCGGGCACCACGCCGATCTGCTCCACCAGCCAGATGCCGTCGGGGCCGTACACACCCGTCATGGGCGCCCGTGCCAGGCCCCCGTCGCTGAGCGTGTTCACGCTGGACAGCCAGATCTCACCACCCCAGGTGCGCATGCCGATCACCGGCCCCAGTCCCAGGCGCCGGAAGCCCTCGGCGAAGGCCTCGCCGTCGGAGGCGGTCTCCTGGTCCACCAGCACCACCAGATGGCCCGCGGAAGGCGTACTGCATGTTCCAGGTGTTCTGGCCCACGCGGCCCTTCCAGTACATCCACGCTTCACGGATCAGATCGCTCAGGACGAAGCTGTCGATGCTACCGCCGTTGTTGGAGCGTACGTCGACGATGAGCCCCCCGCGGTCGAAGACCGGATAGAACTGGCGGTACCACTCGGTGATGTTGCCGCCGCTCATGGCGCGCAGGTGCACGTAGCCCAGCTTGCCGTCTCCGGCCTCCTCGACCCGCTCGCGGCGCGTGACCTCCCAGTCCGCGTAGCGCAGGCCGAAGTCGCTGCCCATGGCGGTGGCCACCGCCTCGAACGGCTCGCCACCTTCGGAGGGACGGACCGACAGCAACACCTGCTTGCCGGCCTGGCCGCGCAGCAGGGCGCCTACGTCGGGCACCTCCGCGGTAGGCTGTCCGTTGACGGCCACGATCACGTCGCCCTCGTCGATGCCCAGCGCCGGGTCGGCCAGCGGGCTGCGCTCGTCGGGGTAGTCGGGATCGTTCTTGTAGATGTGCTCGATGACGTGGCCGCCGGCCGCCGGGTCCAGCCGCGTGCGGGCGCCCAGCGACGCCACGTTGACGTCATCCGGCCCCTCGCGCAGGTCGCCGCCCCGCACGGCGGTGTGCAGCGCGCTCAGCTCTCCCACCACCTGGCCGATGACGTCGCTCAGCTCGTCGCGGGTCGTCACCCGGTCCACCAGGGGCAGGTAGCGGTCCCGCACCGCCCCCCAGTCGTTGCCGTGCATGCCCGGGTCGTAGAAGTAGTCCCGCTCCAGGCGCCAGGCATCGATGTAGATCTGCCGCCAATCCTCGCGGGGATCGATGGCGAAGGACCATCCGCCCAGGTCGATGCCGGCGTCCGACAGGTCCGCGCGGGCGGGCCGGGCGTCGATCACGAAGAGGCCGCTCCCCCGTCGGACCAGCATCTTCTTGCCATCGGCCGACAGCTCGAAGGAGCCGATGCCCGCCGCCACCTCCACCGGCTCGGGGTCGTCGTTGCCGATGGTCATCGCCATGAGCTTGCGGCCGGGCCCGTCGGGGTTGGCGTCGGTCCAGAAGAGCGCCTTGTCGTTGGCCTGGAGTGCCGCATGGGTACCGGCCTCGACGGGCACCCGCCACACGCGTGCCATGAGCCCGTCGGCATCGACCGTGACCGCGGGCGGAGCGCCGTTTCCGGCACGCGAAGCGGCGCCCCCCGCTCCCGGGGCTCCGGTGCTCGACGAGTCCTCCTCGGCCATGAGCTCGTTGTCGGGCCGGAACGGGTTGTCGCCGTCGGCCCTGAGCGCCACGACGTAGAGCTCCATGGGATTTTCGAAGTACGGCTGCGGCGCGCGGGGCCCCCAGGGGGATCCCACGGCGGAGCGCAGGTTGCGGTCGCTCAGGAAGAAGAGGTGCTCGCCGTCACGGGACCAGGCGGGGTTGGCGCTGTTCACCCTGTCGCTGGTGACGTCCACCGACGTTCCCGTCTGCGAATCCCACAGGCGGATGCGCTGGAAGGAGTTCATGCTGGCCATCCGGAAGGCCAGCCAGCGGCCGTCGGGCGACCAGGTCAGGTCGCCCACCCCCTCACGGTTCTCCGAGATCACCCGAGGCTCGGAGCCGTCGGCGTGGCGCACCCACAGGTCGTTGTTGTTGTCCGTGTAGGCGATCCAGGCGCCGTCGGGCGAGGGCGTGGCGCCGAAGCGCAGGATGGTCCCGTCGTCGGTCAACGCCTCACCCTCCCCCACGCCGTCGGTGGGCAGGGCCATGAACTCGAGCTCCCCGGACTCATCCGAGAGCACCAGCACGTGCTCGCCGTCGGGGGTGAAGGCGGCGTCGCGGTAGCGGACGCCGTCGTCGTGGCTCACGCGCACCAGCCGGCCCGACTTCACCGGCGCCACGAAGACCCGTCCCCGGGACACCATGGCCACGTGCTCGCCCTTGGGATCCAGACTCACCGACTGGAGCGACTGCACCGGGTTCGTCACCCACTTCTCCCGCACCTGATCGAAGTCGCTGGCCAGGGTGATGGGGATCCGGCGCGGCGTGTCGGTGCCCACGTCCCAGCGCCACAGATCGGCGCCGACGTTGTAGACGATGGTACCGTCGGACATGGTGGGCGCCCGGATGTCCATGCCGCTGTGGCGCGTGTGCTGAACCAGGTCACCGCCGTCGGGCGTCATGGACCACAGGTTCATGGTGCCGTCACGGTCGCTCACGAAGTAGACGCGCCCGTCCCACCACATGGGGCTGTGGCTCTCGCCGTCGTAGCTGCCCGTGAGCTCCACCGCTTCGGCGGTGCCGGACATGTCGTAGCGCCAGATGTCCCGGGCGGTCCCACCCGTGTAGCGCTTGGTGACGTTGTTGTGAAAGGCCGGCCGTGCGAAGAACAGCGCCGAGCCGTCGTCGTTGAAGACGCCCTCGGTGGCCTCGGACAGGGGGATCACGTCGCGGGTCTCGGTGGCCAGGTCCATGGCCACGAGCTGCGGCCGGGGAAGCGTGGAGTACTGGACCGTGGTGAACACGAGACGCCCGTCGGGCATCCAGGTCGTGGCCAGCGCGCCGTTGGAGGTGTAGGTCCGGCGCGTCGTGGGCCCCCCGGAGAGGGGCATCGTGTACACGTCGGTGCTTCCCTCGTAATTGCCCGAGAACGCCAGCGTCGAGCCGTCCGGTGAGATCTTGGGCGCGCTCTCGCGCCCCGGGTGGGTGGTCAGGCGCTGCGCCATCCCCCCTTCGAGGGGCACCCTCCACAGATCCCCCTCGGCCTCGAACACCAGCGTCGAGCCGTGGAGCGAGGGGAAGCGGTAGAAGCCGAGCCCGTCGTCGACCGAGCCCACGTCGGCCGGAGCGACGTGATCGATGAGCGCGGGGGTCGGCGCTGCAGCGCGGGTCTGCGCGACCACGCCGCCGGCGGGCGCCAGGAGGAGGGCCAGGGCCGTGAAGACCGGACGGACGGAGCATCGGAGCGCGGACATGGTCGCCTCGGGGCCGGGGTGCGATCGGATCCTGCCGGGGACATCATACGTGCTCGGAGATCCCACGGCACTCGGGGCCGTCCCTCCCTCCCAAGCGGCACACCCGTTCCTCCTCGATATCAGCCGAGAACCGCCCGGCCCACCTCCACGACGATGAGGAATCCCCCCGCGGTCAGCAGAGCCCGATTCAAGCCCATGCCGAAGGACTTCTGGCGATGGTAAGCCGCCAACCACGTCATGAGGGCCAGCATGGCCCAGGGGACGGGGAAGAGGATGAAGACCACGGCGTTGAGCCCCCAGAGCGCCCAGCGCCCACCGGGGATCACGTCGAGAATGCCGGGCCGTCCCGCCGTCGTACGGCAATCGAGATGAAGCTGCGCGATCGGGCTCTCGGGCTCCGTCGAGCTCCGTGCCCCGCAGTCCGGGCAGCGATGAGTCACCCGCGCCCCATCCGATGCCCCGGCCTCCTCCACCAGGGACTCCAGGCGCACGCTGCCACATCGAGGGCAGGCCCTGCGGAACAGGAGCTTCCGTACGATCCACGCCCCCGCGAGGAACAAGGGCACCAGCAGGACCAGGGCGGCGCGTTGCTCCCCCACCGGGAATCCGAAGAACGCTCCGGGCTGCCAGACGCCCAGACTGGAGAGGAGCTCGGTGTTGTCCTGACGGATCGCCAGTGCCAGTAGCGCCGCGAGAGGGAGGATCGGAAAGAGCAGAGCAGGGGTGGCGTTCGACGAGCTGGCCCCCACCCTGGAGCCGCCCGTCGAGTAGACCGCTGGGTAGTTGCTCCGGAGCCACTCGGCCTCTCCCAGCAGCGCCTCTCCACACCGCCGGATGTGCTGCTTGTCCCGAGCCTCCAGGCGGTCGCCCATGGTCGCCGCGAAGTACATGCAGTCGATCAGCTTCCGGACAACGCCCTCGTCGAATCTCTGGAAGAAGTCCAGTGACAGCGACTTGCCCAACTCCGGATAACGCGAAGGAATGTCCTGGAAGTCCGGGTCATCGAGAAGACGCTCGTGGATGTCCAGGCTGAAGAGCTCTCCTTCCAACGCCTCCATGAGGTGGTGGTAGTGCTCCTGAGCCCGCTCCTGGTCGTCGTATTCCCGCTTGTGCGAGAGGATGGGGTGCAACAGCAGGATGACGGACGCGGTGTATTGCTCATGAGGCGTGAGCCCTTCCAAACGACCCAGGATCTCGTCCCAGGCTTCTTCCGGCACCTCGGGAAAGTTCTCCCGGTGCACCGAATAGCGGTGATTGACGGCGAACTCGAAGCGCTCTTCCGCCCGGTCCGGATCGGTGAGGACGACCGTCTGACCCGCGACCTTCGTGAACGGTACCGGTGCGAGGGCGAAGTAGCCGATCCCGAAATCGTCCGGCACGCGAACGCGGAATCGGGTCTCGAACTCCACCTGGGAGCGGCCCTCGACATCCTGGGCGTCGTTGTGGAGGACGTCACCCTCGAAGGTCACCGAGTCGGGCTCTACCACGACCGCCATCTCGAACGGCGCCGGCATGGGGATAGCGTGCTCGTTTTCGAGCAGCACGCGCGTGATGGTGAACTCGCTGCCCTCGGTGAAGAGGCCGTTCCGCCGACTCCCGTCGTCCTCGACGGTGATGGTCTGGGGATTCAGGCCACAGCCGCGATCCATGTACGGGACGCCGTCGATTTCCGCCAGAACGGTGGTGGAGCCCGCCTGGCCAGAAGCTCCACTGGAACCGTAGGGGCTCCCCGATCCTCCGTGACCGCCTCTGCCACCGGCCGCGGACAGACGCACCATCGGTAACAGGTGGGGGTTCTGCGATCGCACCAGAACGGTCCCGCCGTCGCCTCCACGACCACCTCGTCCACCGGCCCCGTCCTTCCCGCTCCGGCCAGGAGGGTCGCCCTGACCGCCGGCACCGCCTCGGCCTCCATCTCCGCCGTGGCCCCCGTTTCCGCCCGAGACGTCGATGTGGACCGAGCCCGTCACCTGGTAGCGGTGCTCGCCGCTGGTCAGGAAGAGGCCGTCGTCCTCCTCGAGCAGGTCGAAGCCCACGTCGACCCCATCGGCGGCATCGGTCCCGTTCCCGGCGTCCCCACCGGGAGTGCCGTCACCGCCCCTCTCCTGCTCGTCCCGGCCCGTGTGCGGGTTGTGACGTCTGCGCCCGGCCGATCCTGTTTGCCCGCCCCTTCCGTCACCGCCTCGGCGACCGTCTCGGCCTCGAAAGTCCAGATCCATCGAACCCCTCCAAACGCGTGTTGAGCTTCTGGACCGGAGTGCGGTCCACGCGGGAGGGGTTTTGCCGTTCGTGGCGGATCATAGGATCACTCGCGGCGGCAGACAACTCGACGCTTCGCGGCGGCGGGCAGCCGAGGTGCGCCCCCCTGGCACGGGCTGCTAGACCGTCAGGCTTCGTCCAGCGCCGGGTCCAGACCGTCGAAGTAGCCGAGGAGGATGTCCCGGGCCTCGCGCACGGCGACGCGCCCCTCTTCGGTGACCATGAGGCGGCGCATCGGGTGGCCTCCTCGATCGGGCGTCGCGCTTGGCTCGAGCTCCCAGGCCAGATAGCCCTTGCCGGTGAGGCGGTCGATGGTGCGGTAGAGCGCACCCCGGGTCACCGAGCGACCTGCGTTTTGCTCCAGATCCTCGCGGACCTGGTTCGCATACGGCGCGTCGGCCTGCCTGAGGATCGACAGGAGTACCAGGAGCTCGAACTCTCCGAGCTTCGACATGGGCGCGTGGGTGGCGAGGGGACGTGTGACCGGCGCGAGCCCCAATAGTCTACTTTTTATGCTACGAAACGACAACAGCGCGTATGTCGAGGCGTTGCCGGATGCGCCGGGACCGGACCTTGCCTCTCGCCAGAATCGTCGCAAGCTTGAAGTTCTGATGACCCTCCACGGCAAGACGCGACGCTTCGCCACCCTGCCAGTCGTGGCATTCCTGTGCCTCGGCCAGCCTGGGCTGCCGTGCGCGGTTCATTGCCTGATCTTCGGCCGCATGGCCTCCGCCATGACCTCGGCCGTATCGCCCCAGCCAGCCGCCCGGCCCGGCGCCCGTGGGATGCCCCGGATGGCGCAGGCCGAAGGACGGGATCCGACGTCCGGCCACGGCGGCGCGCACTCCTTCTGTCACCCCGACGATGCATCGCAGCCCGGAGCGCCCGCGCATCTGCGGCATCGGAACCCGATGACCGTCGCTCCGCACGCGGGGGTCGACTTCCTCGCCGGCATCTTCGATGCCTCCGCACCCGCCTTCCGAGAGCCATCCGAGGACCTGCCGTCTCCACCTCGGGGTCCCCCACCCCGCGCCTGAGAGCCCTGACGCCGGCGGCCCTTCGCGGCGCCGGTGCATTCCAATTCGATCGATCACACACGATCGGTCGCACGCAACGGAACTGCTCTCACAGGAGTGGTATGTCCATGTCCCAATTCTCGTACGCCCGCCGAGCACACGGGGCGGTAGCGCTCGCGGCTTTACTGGCGCTCGCTTGGCCGCTCCCGACCGCCGCGCAGCAGGATACGACTCGCACGAGCGAGACCTCCATCGACCTGGGCGAGCTCGGTGGGCAGGAGTTGGAGTCGCTCACCGGAGAGGATGCGTTCCCGCTGCAGATCACCGGATTCGGCATCGGCACCTACGACCTCGACGCGCGCACCTCCGAGAACACCTTCGCCGGCAGTAAGCTGGCGGTGGCCCTGTTCCGGGAGATGAGTGACCAGATCTGGTTCTTCGGCCAACTGACGACGGCATTGCAGGAGCCCGAGTCCCCCGACGAAGAAGTCGCCACCGAGATCGAGATCGACAACCTGATCGTCAACTTCACGCCGGCCAGCGCGACCAACCTCAGCCTCAGCTTCGGCAAGTTCGACTCGCCCATGGGCTTCGAGCGGGACGACGAGCCGCTCAATCTGCAGCCGACCGAGAGCTACAACTTCGAATTGGCGCGACCGCCCAAGATGGTGGGGATGATCGGCCGCTGGTCCCCGACGCCTGAAGCCGATGTCGCCGCCTGGTTCGCCAACGGCTGGGGAGACGCCGTCGACTCGAACCACGGCAAGACCGTCGGGCTGCGGTTGGGCGTGAGGCCGAGCGACATCGCGAGTTTCGGTATGGCCGGTCTGTGGGGCCCCGAGGGCGAGACGGGCGAAACAAACAACCGATACCTCCTCACCTTCGACTACGCGATCCAACCGACACCCGACTTTCTCGTGGCCGGCGAAGCGAACTACGGCGGTGACCGGGGCGTGATGGACGACGGCGGCGATGCCCGCTGGTACGGGGGCCTCCTGACGCTGTTCGGGCGACTCGACCGCAACTTCGGCGTCACGCTGCGTGGGGAGACGTTCCGGGACGAGGACGGGGCGCGCACCGGGGATCCCCAGACGCTCCAGTCAGTCACCTTCACGCCGGTCTACTTCGTGGGCACCGGGCGCGAGGGGATCTTCGCGAACGTGGAGCATACGACGCTCCGGATCCCGCGCTTCCAGCTACGGGGCGGCATCCGTTACGACCACTCGAGCATCGACGCCTTCGAGAGCGATGCCGGGGAGTCCAACTGGAGCCTTCGGTGGGTCGCCGAGCTGGTGGCGACGTTCTGAGGCCCGGAGGAAACGATATGAAGGGCCTCTATGACCTGGCCGACATGAACCGCACGGTCAAGCTGTCGGCGATCCTCTTCCTGATGGTAGTCGGATACGCCTACATCTTCGCCTTCTTCATGGTGAAGCAGTATTCCGGCCTCACGCCCGACGACGTCGCGGCGACCTACGTGCCCGTCACCGTCGATACGACGGAGCTGCCGGAGCAGTCCACCAGCCAGGAGCAACCGCTCGACCTGGGTGAGATGCACGAGATGAAACACACGATCGACACCCAGCTTCTGATCCAGGACAGCCACATCCACATCATGATGTTCGCGATGATGGCGGCCCTGGAGACGCTCATCATTCTGGGGCTCGGCTGGCCGGCGTGGATTCGCGACCTGGTGGTCCTCGGAGCGTTCGGCTCGGGCGCGCTCGACTTCAGCGGGCAGTGGCTGATGAAGGCCGGGATCGGGGGCTTCGCGTGGCTGACCATCGCGTCGGGCTGGACCATGGCGATCGTCTACGTGCTCGTCCTCGGACGAACGCTCCAGGTCGTATTCCGCCGGGGGCCGGCCCCTGACCCGGAACCCTGATTCGCGAACCGCATAGGAGACCCCCCGAGAGGGGAAGGACCACGGAGGATACCATGAGAGACGCAAAGCGCTGGACGTTGAAGAAGCTCTGCCTGCCGGTGATCCTGACTTCGGCTGCCACGGCCATCGCCATTCTGGGCGGGGCCACCCACATCACGCCCACGGTCGTGCTCCAGAAGCAGGCCGACGTGATCCGGGCGAGCCTACCCGCCGATCGGTACTCCCTCAAGACCGTGGAGGTCGGCAAGGAGGACGTGAAGCGTATCGAGGATGTCGGCGGCTTCAAGCTGAAGGAGCCGAAGGTGAAGTTCTACGTGGGCAGAGACGCCGGCGGTCAGGTGCTCGGCGTGGTGCTGTTCCCCCAGGTGAACACGCGCCACGGTCCCTTGGAGGTCGGACTGACCCTGGCCCCCGACGGCGAACTGACGAAGGTCGCCGTGACCAAGGCTACCGTAGAGACGAAGCCGTGGATCCAGAAGGCGATCGAGACCGGCTTCCTGAGCGAGTTCGAGGGCGCGCCGGCCGCCGATGGGTCCTCCCGCGCCCTGGCCAGGCTCCAGGGTGCCCACCTGGGCCGGCTGCCCGAGTGGATGGGGAAGATCGCGGTCCAGGCCGTAGATCAGGGCAACGTGCTGTATCGCACGCTGTACGCGGCCGTGGCCCAGTAGGTAGTGCGGCCCCCCGACGGGGCAGAAGAGCGCCTTGTGGTGGCCTCAGCCCTCGGCCCTCAACGCCTCGTTGGGGTCTACACGTAGCGCACGCAGCGTGGGGCCGGTGCAGGCGGTGAGCCCGACCATCACCAGCAGGCCGACGCACGCTGCCAGCACGCGTGCAGCCCAGGCGTATCGTGCCGCGTCGCCGGTGGAAAAGAACTCCACGGTCAGTGGGAGGCAGCCCAGCAGCACGCCCAGCATCAGCTGGCCCACCGCCCTCCTGACCACCGCGCCGACGATCTCGGGCCGCCCGGCGCCCAGGGCCACTC
Source organism: uncultured Gemmatimonadales bacterium (assembly GCA_963809895.1). GTDB lineage: Bacteria > Gemmatimonadota > Gemmatimonadetes > Longimicrobiales > Gaopeijiaceae > Gaopeijia. The sequence goes on from CAWELD010000003.1 coordinate 3,075,946, forward strand.
GGATCCCGATCTCGGTGGTCCGCTGCGCCACTGCCGACGACATGATGGCGTAGATGCCCGAAGCAGCCAGGGCCAGGAGCACGCCTACGAGTAGCCCGGCGCCCACGCCCGCAGCCAGGATGAGATACCAGTCGCCTTCGTACACCCCATCCAGCGGACCCACCACCGACACGATCATCGCCGGATCCACCTGCCCCGCGAGCTCCCTCAACCGGGGAGAGAACGAGGCTGGATCGCCACCCACATGAATCCCCAGGTCGAGGGTCGCCAGGTCGCCGGCTGCCACGGGCACGTACACGCCCTGATCGTTCCGCGGTGACGCGATGCGCATCCCCAGGTGTCCGACCACCCCGACGATCTCCTGCCAGGGCCCCGGCTCACCTTCGCCCCAGGGCACGAAGCGAATCCTGCGACCGATGGGGTTCTCGCCGCCCAGAACGTGCTCCACGAAGGTGGTGTTCACGATCACGACGTCATGGCCCGCTTCGACGTCCGCGACCTCGAAGTCGCGCCCGGCCACCACCGGCCGGTCCAGCGCCTGGAAGTAGTCCACGGCGACGCGGGCGACCCGGCTCGACACCCCTCGCCGGTCGTCGGGCGACGCCACGTCCTCGGCCTCCACGCGGGAGGTGTGGTGGTCCATCCTCGGCAGCGCATCGGCCACCGCGACGCCCCGCACCTCCGGCGCTTCGCGAAGTCGCCGGAGCAGCTCCTCCTGCGCGCCGGCCATGCGCTCTCGCCGGTCGCGGGCGCTCCCCACACTCGGGGCCTCGCCGATGCCCGACGAGAGGCGGACCGTCGCCGCCAGATACTCGCCCGCGGGGATGCCCACGGAGTCCTCTGCGGTGCCGGCACGGCGGAGTTGGTCCACGGCGGTCATGGCCAAGGCCACGGCTATCACCGACACGGCCACGTCCGCCACGATGAGAATCCCCGACAGCCCTCCGAATCGGACGCCGGTCCGGCGCGTCCGGGCCCGTCGGATGTTGGACTGTACCGAGCGACCGGTGAAGCGCAGCGCCGGCACGACCCCGGCCACCGCCGCGCTCACCCCGGCCAGCGCCAGCGCATGCAGCGCGGTCGCCGGGCGTACGTCCAGGTCGATCCAATAGGGTGCGGCCGCGGCCCATGTGGCCGGCATCAGGCGCCACATCGCCTCGACGATCCCCTGCATCAACAGGAGCCCTGCAGCCGCGGCCACGAGGGCCAGTACCAGACACTCGACGAACACCTGCGCCACGATACGCGTGCGGCTCGCGCCCAGAGCGGTGCGCACGGCGAGCTCGTCGGCGCGGGCGGAGGTGCGCGCGAACACCAGCATGCCGACGTTGGCGCACGCCACCAGGAGCACCAGCCATGCGAGCCCCTGGAATCCCAGGAACTCGGGGGTCGTGCGCAGGCTCCCGTTCAGACCACCCGCCACCATGAGGGCGAAGGGCTCCACCTGGTACCTCAGTCTGAAGTCGGGCCCTGGAGCGGCGGAGCGCGATGCCACCAGCGTGAACTCAGCGTCGGCCTGCGCCTGGGCCACATCAGGGCGGAGTTTCCCGAAGATCCGCACCGGCGCCACGGATTCCGGTCCACCCCCGGTGACGGCGCGCAGCGGCGTCCACAGGTTCTCGTGCTTCGGAAACAGGAAGCCCTGGGGCATCACCCCGACCACCGTATGCGGCTCTCCTCCCAGGCGGACGACCCGCCCGACGATGTCCCGGTCGCCCCCGAAACGGCTCTGCCACACGTCGTAGCCCAGCACGGCGACCTGCTCCGCTCCAGGCGCCTGGTCGGCGGATTGGAAGGTCCGCCCCAGCAGCGGGCTCACGCCCAGGATAGCGAAGCTCGAGGCCGTGACCTCGGCGCCGCGCACGACCTCCACGCCTTCGCCGGACCCCAGGTTGTAGCGGGTCTCGCGGAAGGCACCGAGCTCCTCGAACGACGTGAGGGAGCCCTTCCACGCCTCGAAATCCCGAGTCGTAGTGTGCATCACCTGGCCCAGCCCCCGGCTCCACACCTTGAGCCAACGGATCTGCGCCCCCTCCGGAACGGGGAGCGGCGCGGTGAGCCCATCCACGAAGTGGCCCGGAGCCAGCCCCACCGGGATCCCCACGGCCAGCGCGAAGGTCGACACCAGGGTGAGTCCCGGGTGCTTCACGAGCATGCGGGCGCCCAGCTTCACATCGAGCCAGGAAAAGAGGCGGGCCGGGCCAATCGACCTGTCGGCCGCTGCGCCCGGCTTCCGGGAAAAGCGCTCGCGGACGCCGGCGGCCGTCAGGTTGACGGTCGTCCGCACGAGGAACGCCGCCAGCGCCAGCCAACCCCGGCCACGCCGTTCGGTCCACGCTCGCGCAAACGTCTCGCGCATGCCGTCGCCGTGTCGCTCGCGGAATGGGGCCGGAAACAGCCGCAGCAACAGGTCGAACCAGCGCTCGGCCAGCCTCACCGGGACTGCTCCGGCAGCAAGCGCCGCTCCCGGGCGAGGGCGAGGGCGTCCTGGAGACGAGCGGCTTCCGCTCGTAACGCCTCGCGTCCCTCGGCGGTCAGGCCGTAGTAACGCCGCGGGCGTCCTCGCGTGTCGGCGGGCGCGTCGCCCGGCGCCTCGACCTCTTCGACGAGGCCTTCGTCCAGCAGGCGGTCCAGGACGCGGTAGAGAGAGCCGATCTCGGCCGACACCTTACCGGCGGAGTCGCGCTCTACGGCCTTCATGATGCCGTACCCGTGCAGGGGATCTTGCGACAGCGCCATGAGGACGTGCCAGTCGCGCGCGCTCAGGGGAAGGACGTCGGGGTCGGCCATGGTCTCGCTCCGTTCATATCAGCGTTGTACATATATGTATCGTGCTGATATGTCCGTCAAGGCCGGGCCACCGCACGGGCGTCCATTCGAGTTGGCGAGTCCGACCACGCTGACGGTCCAGCGCGACACCGGTCGCGTGCGGAAGGGGCGGCGGGATTCTGCCGGAATTTGTCGTTGCGCGTATACTGAGGGGGGGGGGTAACCTATGGATGTCGTCCCACCAGAGATGATTCAAGCCCCGACGGATTCTCATGACCCTCTCCCAGGGCCCCTCCGCTTCCCCCGCCCCCAACCTGGTGTGGATCGAGCCCCAGACGTGGCGAGTCGTGGCTCGCCAAGCGACGGACGCCGCACAGGTGCGGTTGGGCACCCTCTGCGTCGTGAGAGTTCACTACCGATCGACCGGCCGAGATCTCGCGACCCTCGTTCGCAAGCTACGATGCCTCCACTCCGGTTCGCCCATCGTGGTGCAGACGGGGACTTGGGCAAGCTCGCATGACACCCTCGAAATCGCCCGATGCGTCGAGCACTACGGATGCTCGGGCGCGCTCGCTGCTGGACAGGATCTCGAAAACCTCATCCCGCAGCTCACCGACGCAAGCGCCCTCTTGCCGAGGATCGCGCGGTGGCTGTTCCTGACGGGCCGAACGTCGCTGGACGAGGCGGCTTTCGTCGAGTCCGCGTTCGCATCTTGGGAGACCCGTACCACCGTAAAGGGCGCCGTGCGCGGAGTGGCGCCACCTCGCACGGTGCGGGATCGCTTTCGTAGAGCTGGGCTCCCGACGCCGTACGAGTGGTTGAACGCCCTCCACTTACTGCAGGGTCTCCTGAGGCTTCAAGCCGCGTACCGTGGTTCCCGGCCCACTCCGTACGTAGGCCCCGGGCCATCCGCCGCCGACCGTCCGCTGGAGGAGAACCGTTCGGAACTGATCGGCCTTTCAGCGGACGACGCGGTACGCGTGCTGGGATGGGAGCCTCTGATGGCATCGTGGTTGGGTAGCCCGGGCGGGCGGAGGGCGGGAGGTAATGCTCGTGGCGCTGCGTAGACATCGCCTTGGCGTGCGGAACCTCATGCTCGCGGCGGGGATCATCGGCCTTTCGACTGCTGCATTGGCCCGGACCCACTTCGCTCGGTCGAGTGCCGCGGAAGCATGCGCTCCAGACGCAAGACTGCGACTCGAGTTGAGCCGGGTGGTGTCGGGCCCTTTCGTTGCACCGCCGGTCGCGCTGATCCCGAACGGCGACAGCTCCTTCATCGCCCTCGACCAGTCGGGTACCATCCGCTCGGTGGGCGACGGTCCGGAATTGGCGGGTTTGGATCCGTCGCTGGCCTACGCCGGGGCGACGCGTGGAGGGGACGAGAGCATCGTCTACACCGACCGAACACTGTTCAGACTCGCGTCAGGCCGCGACGTATGGGCGCCGCTCGCACTCGACAGTGTGGCTGGAATACGGAGTGTGGCAGTGGACGGAGCGGACGGAAGTCTGTGGATCGCCACCGGGGACGACGATCATTTCACAGTCCGCCGATTCAACTCTCGCCAGCGCTCAGGGCCGGCGGACCGCGAAGCCTTCCGAAATTCGGGGGCATGGGAACTCACCGGTAATTGGCGGCTCGCGCCCGTGGGCGCGGGTGCCGCCCTCGCCATTTCCACCCGACTTCCGTTCGAAGTCTCCCGCCTCCACGGCGATGGGCGATCCACCGCATTGACGCCCCTGCGCATGTCCGACCGCTACCCCATCTGGCCCGACAGCGCGGCGCCCTACGTCTCCGGCCTGGCCCCGCTGGACTGCGGCGGCGTGTTGGTGACGCTTGCGGACCTACGCTCCCGAACGCGGTGGCTGTTCCTCATCGACGAGCGGAGTGCCGAGGTCCGCAAGACCACGAAGATCGAGGCCACAATGGGGTTCTTCTACGCCGATCCTGAAGACCACGCACTCTACGGATTTCGAGCGACGCGAGACGGGGGAGAGATGCTCGTGTATCGCTGGACCTGGCTCGCCCCCACAGGTGGCGAGTAGACTATCAACGAAGGAGGTATCCATGAAGACGCTGTTTCTGACCACCGCGCTGCTCGTCGCGGCGCTGTTCAGCATCCCCGAGCACGCCGCCGCGCAGTCGGGCTGCATCACGCCCGAGCACTGCGTGAACCCCACCGGTGGCGGGGACCAAGACGTGCGAGGACGGAATCGGTCGGGTTCGACTTCGAGGAGTGCGAGGTGATCGTGGGCTTCTGCCAGCTTAGTGATCGCTGCGGCTTCGCATACTTGGATCTCCCGGCCGATGAGGACGTGACTCCGGCTGGAACCCTGCGGTCGGTCGCCACTGTGAAGAACGCCGCCGTGGTTGCGAGCGTGCTGACTCGCGAGAAGGTGGTTCGCTCCTGCAGAGGCCTGATCGTGGCCGTCGCCGAGTCGTCGGAGGTGCGCCCCGCCGTCATCGTGATGGACTGAAGGAAGGAACCAGACACCCATGAGCATCTCTCCCCCGAACGTATGCAGGCACGAAGGTCTTCAAGGCATGGCGCGTTGGTTTCTGCTCGTGTGCCTGCTCGGCGCGCCCGGCCGGTCTGCAGCCCAGGACCTCCAGGTCCGGAAACTCTGGGAGAAGGGCGAGGTCGACGGCCCGCCGGAGACCATCTGGGTGCGGATCGAAGACGCCACGATCCTCCACGGACGTGTCTACGCCGTGGACATCGCGGCCCCCACCGTGCGGGCGTTCTCGGTGGCGGGAGACTATCTCGGGGAACTTGGCGGCAAGGGGCAGGGGCCCGGCGAGTTCGCTCTTCCCAACTTCGCCTCGGTGTTCCGCGACTCTCTTCGCGTATATGACCTGGGCATAAGACGGGTCGTAGTCTACGACGACGCCGGCAACCACGCGCGGACCAGCAGCCTGTTGGCGTCGCGCTTTCAGGGTGGTGCTGTCTACTGGACAGAGAAGCTCTGGCCCGCGCGTTTCGGATGGTCTATCGGCGTCACGGCGCTCATCGACAGGAGTCATCCGAGCCAGTCCCTGAGTTGGCACCATCTCCTGGCCTGGAACAGCATCGACCAGGTCGATACGGTCGCCACCTATGATGGAAATCCCCTTCGATTCCGGAGGAAGTTGAGCGACTCCCTTCACATCAGCACGAGCGGCTTCAGCAACCTCGGCCCCGACGGCGGAGTTTGGGTGATGGGGGACTCCCTGGTGGTGCGCGTAGACGGTTCAGCCTCCAGCGGCACCATCTACCAGATTGGTCCAGACGGCCTGACCCTCCTTCGCACCAAGAAGCTGCCCGGTACGGCTCACCCCCTCACAAATAGGGATCGTGAAGCCGCCATCGCCTGGTTGTACCGCCGCTGGAACACGGAGCCCGGCGCCGAAGACGCGCCCATCGAGGTCGTCCCCCCCGACCACTGGTCCGCCTGGACCAAGGTCGTCGGTGACGAGAAGGGCAACATCTGGATGCGCCAGGGCGGACCCAGGATCCTGGACCCCGACAAGGGCGAGCGATGGGCCCGCTGGTCGCTGGCGGACGACTCCCTGCGCTGGGTCGAACTCCCGCCGGGCGTCGAGGGACTTCGCTTCCGGGAGGGCTACGTCGTGGGCCTGGAGCGCGGCCAGTTCGGTGTGCAGTCGCTGGTGCTGCTCGAATTGGTGGGGGGTTAGGCCGGCGGGCGCACCTACGACGCGGCTTTCGAGGTCTTGACGGGCGGCCCCGGTGCACGCGGGACAGGGCTCGAAGTCACAATGCAGCCCACAACGCCCCTGCAACCGACGCTCGGCCGCGGAGTGGCGAATAATCGCCTACACTGCAACCCACGGGGCCCGAAGCGCGCCGTCCGGGCGACATCGTGGCGAATTATTGCCCAATCCGGGGCGGATTGGGCTCACGGCAGGTCATGTGGGCGACATTCTGGCCAATCGCCGGCCACCCTCCTCCGGCGAGCCTACCCCCGCTCGACCACGTGCCTCATGACCTCGCGGGCGCGCTCCGTGGCCAACGCCTCCGGTCCGATGAGGGCGGGAAAGATGGGCGGATACAGCGCGGAGGCCTGCGGCCCGCGCGCCATGGCCTCCAGGAGGTCCAGGGCAGCGTCCATGCCCTGCAGCTCCAGCGTGGCCAGGAAGCGCAGCTCCGGGCGTGCCATGAGCCGGGTCGCCACCGCGCCTTCCGAGCCCGGCAGGCCCCAGCGCGAGGGGCTCGCAGCACCCTCGGAAGTGTCGCCGCCCCCCTGGGCCAACGCCTCGAGGAGCTCCCGACGGCGTCCCCGATCAGCCAGGGCCTGCTCGACGCTGGCGCCGGCCGCCGCGTCGCCCCCGATCTCGGCCACGCGCCGGAACGCCTGGCCGACACGGTTCCAGAGGCCGAGTCTCATGAAGAAATAGGCGGCGAAGGTATGGACCAGCTCCGCGTCGGGGAGCAGCTCCATGGACTTGTCGAGTTGCGCGAGCGCGTCGTCGTATCGCCCGAGCATCATCAACGCCTCGGCCTTCTCCACGAGGATGGCGGGAGCGACCGGGTCCAGGGACTCCGCCACGTCGATGGAGGCCAGGGCCCCCTCGCCGTCCAGCTTCATCATGAGCAGGTCGGCCAGCCAATGATGGGCGGTGGCGTATCCGGGACTGTAGCGAATCGCCTCCCGAAACCAGTGCTCACTCTGGACCAGGTCACCTCGTTGCATCGCGCCGTCACCCAGGGCCGTGTAGGCGGACGGAAGCTCGGGATCGAGGTCGATGGCACGCCGAGCCGCAGCTCCGGCCCGTGCCAGGGCTTCTCCACGGGTGATCCCCGGAACCGCGTACTCCTGCGGCGTGCTGAGAGTGTAGGCCAGCGCCAGACCACCCCAGGCTTCTGCGTAGGACGAATCGGCGGCGATGGCCTCCTGGAAGAGCGCGGTGGCCTTCTCCATGTCCTCGGTCGTCCGAAGCGTCCAGTGGTGCACACCCAGGTAGAACGCGCGTTGGGCGTCGGGGCTCAACGTGCCACCGCGTACGATGCGCTCATCCTCTCCACCCGCGAGACGCCCGCGCAGGGCTGCCACGATGTCGCGGGCGACGGCGTCCTGCAGATCGAACAGGTCGGCCTCGTCCACCTCGTCGTCGAACTGCTCGGCCCACTGGTTCTCGCCGGTGCGGGTGTCGACCAGGCTGGCCGTGATGCGGACGCGGCCCCCGACCTGAGCCACCGTCCCTTCCACGATGGATCCCGCACCCAGCCGCCGCCCGATCTCCCGCACGTCTCCCGAATCGCGAAAGGCGAAGGCCGATGTGCGCGCGACCACACGGAGGTCGTCGATGCGCGCCAGCGCGCTGATGAGCGTCTCGGCGATGCCGTCGCCCAGGTAGTCCCTCCCGCCGTCGGGGCTCAGGTCCCGGAATGGAAGGACCGCCAGCGTCGATGCCGGTGCCAGCGATGCGGCCGCAGCGTCGGGCACCTGGTCACGTGCGGGGCGCGAGCGCCACGCGGCGGTGGCACCGGCCAGGCCGAGAACGACCAACATCGAGAGAAGGACGGTCTCGGCGGCCGAGACCCTTTGCCGGCCCCGCTCCCCGTGGAACCACGCAAGCACCACGGTAACCCCCAGCCCAGCCACCAGGAGCGCGAAGGCCACCCGGCCCACCCCCGGCGACCAGTCCCACATGCCTCCGAGCACGTCGATCCCCTGGAGGATCAGCCAGGCCGCCGCGGCGTAGGCGAGGACCCACTGGATCAGCTTGCGATCGGAGAGGCGCGAGAGGCGGTCGGGCATGTCGCAAAGTGACTGGAACGCGCGCCGTGGCGCCAGCCTGCGCACTGGACCATGCGCCGCTCTTTCCGCTAGCATCCATCCATGGCTCGCCTGCTTCTCACCTGGATCGGCTTCACCGTCCTGCAACTCGGGGCGCCCAGCGGCCCGAGCGTGGCGGCGTTCCGTCCGGGTGGCGAGTCCACCCACGCGGTGCCACAGGTCGAGCTGCGCTCGTCGGCTGCGTTCGCCCTCAGCGACGCCCGGGGGCACGACCTCCGGGGGGAGCACGCCGCGCCACCCCTGCCGTCCAGACCTGGACGGCTCACCCTCGCTCCTCCCTGCGGCGCGCTGACGCCGCAGATCCCCGGACCGTCCGGTCCGGCGTCGAGCGGGCTCGCCCTCCCGGAAGCCCGAGCCCCTCCCGCGTAGTCCCTGCTCCGACAACACGACGAACGATCTCGCGCCGGCCGACACTGCGGCGGGGCGCGTACGCTCGTCCATCGTTCACGACAGGACTACGACGGTGAAGACCCATGAAGACCATCCGATCACGCATGCTGCTGATCGCCCTGCTCGCGCTGGGCAGTGTGGTATCCCTCCTTCCTCGCACGGTCACGGAACGCGCCTACGATCCGGACACCGGCCATGTGGTCGAGACCACGGCGCGCAGGGTCCCCATCGAGCTCGGTCTCGATCTGCGCGGGGGAACGCACCTGGAACTCGAGGTGGACCGATCCAGGGCACCGAAGGCCGACTGCGCCGATGCCATCAGCGGTGCGGCGCAGATCATACGGAATCGCGTGGACGAGTTCGGCACCCTGAGCCCGGTCATCCAGGTCGCGGGGGATTGCCGGTTGATCGTCGAGCTGCCGGGCGAGCGCGACCCGGTGCGCGCCCGCGCAATCGTCCAACGGACCGCGTTTCTCGAATTTCGGCTGGTGGACGCCGAGGACCGGTTCGACAGGCTCGCCGCGTCGGTTGCCGAGGCGACGGGTGAGACCGGCGCACTCGTACGCGGGGCGATGCCGGGCGAGTATCTCGTGCCCGAGCGCCTGGCGGAGCCGGTCGAGAGCGCGCTCACATCGACTGGCTCCCGCAGGCTGCTGCCGTCCACCCTGGAGGTCCGGTGGGGGACGGAGGTACGCCAGCTTCGGGGCACGGCATACCGCGCCTTCTACGTCGTCGGGTCCGACGCCGTAGTCACGGGCGAGAAGCTGGTCGGGGCCATCTCCGCACACGACCCTCTCACGTCCACACCGCAGGTGCAGTTCGAGCTGACCCGCGCTGCCGGTGAGGCCTTCGCCGACGCCACCGGCCGCCATGTGGGCGAGTACCTCGCCATCCTCCTCGACGGTCGCGTGCAGGGAGCGCCGGCGGTGATCCGCGAACGCATCGGCTCCACCGGACGCATCGAGTTGCCGGGCCGGTCGATGCAGGAAGCGGGAGACCTGGCGCTCACCCTTCGCGCCGGCGCGCTGCCGGCGCCACTGCGTGTGGTGGACCAACGCTCCGTCGGCCCGTCGCTGGGCAGCGATTCCATCGCCGCGGGCGTGCGCACGTCCGTGCTGGCGGTGGCCGTGGTGGTGCTGGCCATGACCCTCTACTACCGCTTCTCGGGCGTGCTCGCCGTGGGAGCGCTCGCCCTCTACCTCCTCTACTCCCTGGGCGGGCTGGCCGTGTTGGGCTCCACGCTGACGCTGCCCGGCATCGCGGGCTTCGCGCTGGCCATCGGCATGGCCGTGGATGCGAACGTGCTCATCTTCGAGCGGATTCGCGAGGAGCTGTCGCCTTCGGGCTCGGCGCGTGTGGCGGTGGACCGGGGGTTCCGCCACGCCATGAGCGCCATCGTCGACTCGAACGTGACCACCGCCCTCACCGCCTTGATCCTCTATCGCGTGGGGACCGATCCGGTGAAGGGATTCGCGGTCACGCTGCTCATCGGCCTGTGTGCTTCGATGTTCGCCGCGGTCTTCGTCACCCGCACCCTCTTCCTGATCTGGCTGCGGCGGAAGGGGCGAAGCGCCAGACTCGCGTACCGGACCGTGAGGCCCCTCGCGCGGGCGCGCTACCGCTTCATGCGCGCACGGCGATGGGTCCTCGCTCTCTCGGGCACCTTCATCGTCGCCGGCCTGCTGATGCTCGCCGTGCGGGGCATGAGCTACGGCATCGACTTCACCGGAGGCACGCTGCTCCAGGTCCGCACCGAGAGGCCGGTTCCCATCACCACGATCCGCTCCGCTCTGGCGGACGGTCCCTCGGCGCGGCGGAGATCCAGCGCTACGGCTCCGACCGGGATTTCCTCGTCCGCACGGGCCCCGAGGACATCGGCACCGCGGCTCCCGCCGGGGCCGGCGGCTCCATGGCGCAGGGAGTTCGCTCGCAGGTGAGTGATGCCCTGGACGCGGCCCTCGGCCCCGACAGCCACGAGATGCTGCGCGCCGACGAGGTCACGCCGCAGGTCGGCCACGAGCTCCAGCAGAGGGCCGCCGCGGCGATCGGACTCAGCTTCGTGAGCACGCTCGCCTATCTCGCGATCCGCTTCGAGTGGCGCCTGGGATCCGCAGCCGTGCTGACCACGGCCCACGACATCCTCGCCACCCTGGCCTTCATGCGGATCTTCAACCTGGAGATGAGCCTGATCACGGTGGCCGGGGTCCTCACCGTGATCGGCTATTCGCTCAACGACACCATCGTGATCTTCGACAGGGTACGCGAGAACCGGCGGGCGGGGCCCCGGGAGGGACTCCGGGAGGTGCTGGACCGATCCATCAACGAGACGCTGCCCAGAACCGTTCTCACGGCGGGGACCACCCTGCTCGCGGCACTCCTTCTGGCGAGCTTCGGCGGCGAGACCATCCGACCGCTGGCACTCGTCATGAGCTTCGGCATCACGGTGGGCACGTTGTCTTCGATCTTCGTGGCATCACCGGTGCTTCTGTGGCTCACCCCCTCCGGGGATCGCTCCTGAGGCGTTCCGCGCTCCCGACGCACGAGCCCCCGCCGATGTCACCCCGGTGGGGGCTCGTTATGGGTGTGCGACCGGGCTATTCGATCCCCAGCGACCTCATGGGGTCCACCGAAGACGCACGCCGTGCGGGCAGGTAGCTCGCCAGGAGCGCCACGGCCAGCATGACGGCGGACATGGCCAGGAAGGTCGGCGCGTCGAGGACCTGGACCCCGAAGAGCATGCTCGCGAGAAAGCGTGTCACGCCCAGGGCGGCGAGCACGCCCACCGCCACTCCGACGAGTGCCACCCGGCCGCCCTGCCACACCACCATGCGACGCAGGGCCGGCGGCTCCGCGCCCAGCGCCATGCGCACCGCGATCTCGCGCGTGCGCTGCGTCACGAGATAGGAAAGAACGGCGTAGAGCCCGACCGCACCCAGGATGGTCGCCAACGCCGCCGCGATGCCGAGCATGAGCATGGTGAACGACAGGCTGGCCATGGTGCTGGCCACCAGGCCCTTCATGGTGAAGACCCTGTACATGGGCGATTCGGGGATCATCTCGTTGATGATGGCGCGGACGTCCGGGGCGAGTCCCTCGGCCCGGGCCGACTTCACGACGTACGCGGGCGACAGGGACACCGCGGGCAGATACACCATGGGCTGCGGAGGCTCGCGGAAGTCGTGGATGCGGACGTCCTCGACGACGCCGATGATGGTGAACCACTGCTGGCCGGTCTCGGGACGGATCTGCTGGTCCAGGGGATTCTCACCCGGGAAGAGCAGATCGGCCGCTGCCTGGCTGATGATCACGTTGGGCGTGCCCTCCTGCTCCTCGACGCGCTCGAACAGGCGGCCACGCAGGAGCTGGATGCCCATGGTCTCAAAGTACGCGCCTCCCGCACCGGCGTTGTTGATGGGCGGCGGCTCGGCGCCGCTGGCCGCCATGGCCCGGGTGGTGACGGTCGTCTGCCCTGCGCCTTCGTCCAGCGGCAGGGTGGTGATGTAGCCCACCGACTCGACGCCGGGGAGCGCCGCCACCCGGTCCATGAACTCGTACTGGAAACGGGACACCGAGGCGCGGTCCCTCAGGTCGTCGCGGTCCGGTGCGATCTGGAAGGTGAAGATGCCCTCGGTGTCGAATCCGGGATCCACGTGGCTGAGCTGCCAGAAGCTGCGCACCAGCAGCGCCGATCCCACCAGGAGCACCAGGGCCGAGGCGGTCTGGACGACCACCAGCGCGTCCCGCGCCAGCCCGCGGCGACCGACCACGCCGCGCCCCGCGTGCCCGAGGCTGCCGAGGAGCCCGGTGCCCGAGTAGCGGATCGCGGGCAGAAGCCCAAAGGCGAGCGCCGCCACCACCGAGATCCCCACGGTGAAGAGGAGCGCCGTTCCATCGAGGCCCGCCGTGGCCAGCCCGGGGATGGGCGCGCTCCGGAAGCCTCCGGCCACGGCGTCCGGCGCGGCACGAATCAGCAGCGGAACGCCGGCCCAGGCGAGGAGCGCCCCGACCAGGCCCCCGGCGGCCGCCAGCAGCAACGCCTCCGCCATCTGCGCACGCACGAGTCCCGCGCGGCCAGCGCCCAGGGCCCGCCGCACGGAAAAGTCCCGGCGACGACCCTCCGCCCGGACCGTGAACAGATTCGCCACGTTCGTGCACGCGATCAGGAAGACGACGGCGACGGTGCCCAGCACGATCCACAGCGCGGTCGAGACACTGCCGACCAGGTGCTCGCGGAGGGGCACCACGATGGGGCGGAAACGCTCCATGATCCGGGCGTAGGGGGCGGGGCCACCCAACCGCTCCTGCACGCGCGCAGCCAGGGGTTGGAGCTGGGCTTCGAGCCCGTCGCGGTCCGCGTCCGCGGTCATGCGGGCCACCACGCCAGCCCCGAACCCACCCGGGGTCACCTGAGCGGCGCGGATCTGCCAGGGAACCCAGAAGGCGGTGCGCTCGTCGGGAAACCGGAACCCTGGCTCGAGAACGCCGATGACGGTGCGGGTCTCGCGAGCGAATTCGTAGCTCCGGCCCACCACCTCGGGATCGGCCCCGAACCAGTCCTGCCACAGCCAGTTGCTCAGCACGACCACGCTGTCGTCGTCGTCTTCGTTCGGAAGCCGACCCACCACGGCCCGCGCGCCGAGAGTCGTGAACAACGACGGCGTCGCCCGGGTCAGAAAGAGCTGCTCGGTGTGGCCCTCGGCCCGGGTCGTGGACGACCCCGTGCCGTACGTGCCGAGGTCTTCGATGGTCGGCACGCTCTCGTCGTACTCGAGGTAGAGCTCGTCGGGGACGCCGAGATCGGCGGGAAGGTCCGTCCCGGGCGCCGTGCCCCCGATGTAGACCAGCCGGTCGGCGTCCGGAAACGGCAAGGGCTCCAGGAGCACCGAGCGCACGACGCTGAAGATCGCGGTGTTCGCTCCGATGGCGAGCGCCAGCGTCATCACGATCACGACGGTGAACAGCGGCGCGCGCGCAAGGCTGCGCGCGGCGAGCTTGAAATCCCTTACCCACGCTTCCAGGCTCCTGCCCACGTCCCACCTCCTCGCTCGGGTCGTCGAGCCCACCACCGTCGGACCTGTCACGAATGCGCCGCGCCGGGGCGAGCCCGTTCACGGTAGTTCCGAGTCTTTTTCAGGGCAAGTACTTTGTGATGCAAAGACGAACGATGTTCGCGGTATGCCGCGTCGGCGCCGACGGTTCGGATGGGCGGTAGGCGGCGGGACTCCTCCCGCCCCGAGCGCGCGAAATCCACACCGATCCGCGTCGCGCATGCAAGCGCCCGAGACCACTTCGGCGCATCTTGCGACCGACGAGCCCCCTTGTACCGGGGCGACCACCCCTCCCATCTATCGACCATGGTCCCGATCCCCAGCGTCAGCCGGTTCATCGCCCGTGCGGGGCGGCGACACGCCGTCGGGCACGGTCGGTGGACCGCTGTGCTGGTGACCCTCGTCGTGGCGGTCCCTCACGCGGGTGACCTCGCCGCCCAGGATGCGCGCTCACCGCTGGAGATGAGGATCGCCCACTCCGGCGGGCCGACGACGTACGCCATCACCCAGGACAAAGCGGGGTTCGTCTGGCTCGGCACACACCGGGGCCTCGCGTGGACCGACGGGCACGAGTTCAGGGAGACGCCGCTGGGCCCGAACGGGACCGCCGTAACCGCGCTGACCACCGATCGGGACGGCAGGATCTGGGCAGGCACGGCCGCAGGCTTGTTCCGACTGGACCCGGCCACGGGAGAGGTCGAGGCCTTTCACCACGATCCGGCCGAGCCCGGCAGCCTCAGCAACGACTGGATCACCACCATCTTCGCGGACGATCAGGGACGGATCTGGGTGGGCGCGCTGGACTGGGGCCCGTCTGAGGGCGGTGGTCTCAATCTGTTCGACCCCGCCACCGGGACCTTCCGTCGTTTCCTCCACGATCCCCGCGACCCGGAGAGCCTGAGCCACGATCGTGTTCGATCCATCACCCAGACTCCCGACGGGGACATCTGGATCGGCACCTGGTACGGGCTCAATCGACTCGACCCGACCTCGGGGCGCGTCCGGCGCTGGCTGCACGATCCCGGCGACCCGGGGAGCCTCGCCTACGATGACGTCAAGACGCTGCTCCCTACACGCGACGGCCGCCTGTGGGTGGGAACGCTGGGCGGCGGCCTCGATCTTCTGGATCCGAGAACCGGCGTCTTCGAGCACAGAGTCCATGATTCCGGCGACGTCACTTCGTTGCCGAGCGATTACGTCATGGCGCTGCTGCAGGACCCGCTTCAGCGCCTCTGGATCGGTACCATGGACGGCGGCCTGGCGATCCTCGACACTGTCGACGGCTCACTGCGACGAGTGGTCTCGGGCGTGGATCTCGATGACCGAGGACGGCTCGGCCGCATCGAGGCGCTTTACCTCACCGACGACGACGTCCTGTGGGTCGCCGGATATCATCCGATGTTCTACACACCCCTCCTGGCGACCGTCGACGTGCGGACGCCCCGGATCGATGTCCTGCCAACGGGCCGATTGGCCGTGGCTGTGGCGGAGGAGTCACCGGGTGTGGCGTGGGCTCTGCTCGCCGGCGGACGACTTCTCCGCTGGGACCGCAACCGCGGCGAGGTCCGTGAAGCGCGTTGCATGAGGCCGGGAGCCGAGGAGCTCCCCATGATCGACGCGGGGGCCCTGCGTCGGGCGCCGGACGGCACGCTCTGGGTCTCCACCTGGGGCGCCGGCCTGTGCCGCATCGAGCCCGGGGCAGCGGTCCGACCGTTCCAGCCCGCCGACGGAGCGTCGATCCCGCCTTTCCTGTTGGGCCTGGCCATCGACGCATCGGGCGGACTCTGGCTCGCCGATGCCAACGGCGTGAGGCTGGTCGACCCGGCGACCGGAAGGATCAGGGGCACACCCGCTGGCAGAGCGTCGGAGGGCACCAGGCTGCTCGGAGGCCGCCCTGGGACCACCGAGTCGGACATCTGGATGGAGACGCCAGCCGGTCTCGCCCGAATCGACACCTCCGAAGTGGGCCCCCGGCAGTACCGCCTCTCGGACCCGGCGCAGGGCCCGCGGGTCTTCGGCGTCCGCGGCATCGCCAGAGACACGTCCGGCACCATGTGGGCCGCCGCCGAAGTGGGGGGGCTCTGCCGCCTCGATCCGATCGTCAGCGACTGCCGGCCGGTCGATCAATCCGTGGGAGGGGGACACGTGTCGGGGGTGTACGCCGACCGGCGCGGCCGTCTGTGGGTCACGACCCACTACGATCTCGTCGAAGTCGACCCGGCATCCGGCACAGAGCACGTCATCGCACTTCCGGACCCGGAGCATCGGTACTTCCAACCGGGTGCCGGCGTGGTGGGCTCCACGGGAGAGATCTATCTGGGCGGCAGCGACGACGTCATTGCCTTCGATCCCGCCCGAATGGAGGGAAACACCCACCCGCCCATCGTCTACGTCACGGGGGTCAACACCGGCGAAGCGAGCGACCACCCCCCCGACGGTCCCTGGGCGTTTCCATCGACGGCACCGGATGCACGGCTGAGGAGGGCCCACGACGACAATACCGTCGTGTTCCGCTTCACCGCCGTCCAGTACGCCCGGCCGGAGCGCATCCGGTACCAGTATCGCCTCGTCGGATTGGAGGACGCGTTTCACGAAGCTGGAGGCCTCGGAGAGGCTACCTACACACACCTCCCGCCGGGCGACTACCAGTTCCAGGTTCGCGCCGTGAGCGCAGCCGGGATTCAGAGTGCCACCGACGCGACCGTGAACCTCCACATCGTCGCGGCCTGGTGGGACACCGCCTGGGCCTACGCGGCCTACGCGCTTCTCCTCGGGGGATTGCTCCTCTGGTATCTGACGGTCGTGAAGAACCGTGCCCGATTGGCCGCGAGTCTGGAGGTGAAGAGCGCGGAGGCCGCGCGCCTCCAGGATCTGGACAACGCCAAGTCGCGCTTCTTCGCCAACATTTCTCACGAGTTCCGGACCCCCCTCACGCTCATCCTCGGACAGCTGCGGTCCGTCCTCGACAGTCCCGAGCGATCGGGGAACGAGGAGCGCCTCCGGATGGCCGAGCGGAGCGCCGAGCGCGTAGGGCACATGGTCGATCAGATCCTCGATCTGTCGAAGCTCGAGGCGGGGACCATGACCCTCGACGCCGAGGTGCGCGATGTCGTCCCGTTGGTCAGACTGCGTGTGGCATCCTTCCAGTCTCTGGCCGAATCCCGCGGGGTGGGACTGAGCCTCGCCGTCCAGCGCGCCGAGATCGCCGTCCGGCACGATCCGGAAAAGCTCGAGATGATCCTCGACAACCTGCTCTCGAACGCGCTCAAGTTCACGCATGCCGGCGATTCGGTGCGGGTCACGCTCCGCGTCGTGGACCGGGCGTTGGACCCGGAGCCGTTGATGGAGATGGAGGTGGCGGACACCGGCATCGGAATCCCCCCGGAACACCTGTCCAGGATCTTCGAGCGCTTCTACCGCGTGGAAGGCCCGGAACGGCCGGACGGCACCGGAGCCGGTATCGGGCTCGCCCTGACCCGGGAACTGGTGAACCTGCACGAAGGGGACATCGACGTGACGAGCGAGGAGGGGATCGGCACGCGCTTCCTCGTCCGGCTGCCCTTGGCGCGGGTCGGGCCGGTCGGTCCCGTGGCACCTCCGGCGGGGAACGAGCGAGAGGATGCCGCGGTGCCTTTCCAACCGCCTCCGGCCGGCACGGTCGCAGGTCCCGTAGCGGAACCGGGGCTGGGCGAGGATCAGGATGCGGTGACCGACGACCGCCCGCTGGTCCTCATCATCGAAGACAACGCCGATCTGCGCACGTTTCTACGCGATCACCTCGAGCCCGAGTACCGGATCGTGGAGGCTTCGGACGGCGAAGCGGGGCTCGCCCTGGCCCTCGACACCGTCCCCGACCTCGTTCTCACCGACGTCATGATGCCGAAGCTCGATGGATACGAGGTGTCACGTCGCCTTCGGGAGGACACTCGCACCAGCCACGTTCCCATCGTCATGCTCACCGCCAAGGCATCCGAGGCAAGCCGGGTCGAAGGGTTGGAAACAGGTGTCGACGACTATCTCCTGAAGCCGTTCAGCCAGCGCGTGCTGCTGACGCGCCTGCGCTCCCTGATCGAGCTGCGCCGCATCCTGCGAGAGAAATACGCCGGCGAGACGTGGATCCGCCCCGAGGAGGTGGAGGCGGGTTCGGTGGATCGTGCTTTCCTGGAGAGCCTGACCACCACCATCGAGGAGAACCTCGGAGACCGGGAGTTCGGGGTGGAGCGCCTGGCGGCGGCCATGCACATGAGTAGCTCCCAACTCACCCGCAAGCTCAGAGCCCTCATCGATCAGTCGCCCGGACGGCTGATCCGGGCCATGCGCCTGCACCGGGCGGCCGAGCTCATCCGCAAGGACGGGGGCAACCTCTCGCGCATCGCGCTGCTCACGGGGTTCAGCGACCACGCTCACTTCTCCCGCTCCTTCAAGCAGCAGTTCGACTGCACGCCGTCGGAATACCGCGACCGCCAGCCCGGTATCCAGCCCCCGGAGGCCGACCGCCCGGAGTGAGCGTCGCCGCCGAGCGCCGGTCCGTGGCCACCGGCGCTCGACGGTCCCCATCGCTCAGTCGCGCATGTGACAGGTGACGCTCGCCTGGCCGTTGGCGCCCGGGGTGACCACTACGTGGCAAGGCTCCATGTCGCCCGCGAAGAAATCGAAGCTGAACACCACATCGCGCAGGTTCATGGTGCCGGAGATGCCTTCTCCGAAGAGCAGATTCCCGACGCAGCGGTAGTTCGTGTTGCCCGAGGGCGTGGTGACGGCGGTCGAGGCTCCCGAGTACCCGTTGGCGCCACCGTCCATCACGACGAAGAAGCAGAAGCCCTCGCTGAACTCAGCCCGCACCACCTCGGGGGGCGCGCCGAGGACGTCGGCATTGCGGTTGGCGCTCACGAGCGTCGGGCCCGGTGGCGCCGCCATGGGCTCGGGAGCCGTGGCGGACTCGCAAGCGCCGAAGGTCAGGGCTGCGAGCAGAGCGAAAGAAGAGACGATGGGGCGCATGGGACACTCCTGGTGCAGGGGGCCGCGTGGAGCCGGTCTCCACGCCGTCACCAGGAACATGGCCCGGAACCCCCGGGCTCCGATTGAAGATATCGCCCGGATGCTGGACGATTTCGCGCACGCGGCTAGTCCGCCCGCAACGCGCTCTGGGGATCCAGCCGGGCAGCGGCTCGGGCCGGTAGCCAGCTGGCCAACAGCGCCACGGAGGCCAGCAGGATCGGCACCGCCACCAGCGTGAGCGGATCGGTGGGTGCCACGCCGAACAGCAGCCCGGAGACGAGTCGCCCCAGAAGGAGCGCGCCGAGCAACCCCAAGGCCACACCGGCGAGGGCGAGGCGCATCCCCTGGCCCACGACCAGGCGCACGACCTCGCTCCGGCTGGCGCCCAGTGCGATACGCACGCCGAGCTCCGCGCGACGTTGCGTCACCGTGTGGGCCACCACCCCATAGAGCCCGATCACCGACAGCAGGAGCGCCAGGCCCGCGAATCCCCCGAACAGAAGAAGGTTCATGCGGGGACGGACCGCATACTCCGCCGCCACGGCCTCCAGCGTGCGGACCTCGGTGACGGCTTGCGCCGGGTCGATCTCGTGGACGACGGCCGTGGCCGCGTCCACCAGCGATGTCGGAGCTCCCGCGGTCTTGAGTGTCACCACCAGGGCCGGGCGCGGGAACTGTGCGAAGGGGAGGTAGATCGCCGCCGAAGCCCGGGTCCACGGACCCTTTTCCCGCACGTCTCCCACGACCCCGATGACCTCGCCCGCGCGGGCACCGTTACCGAGGCTGAACTCGATACGCTTGCCGACGGGGTCCTGGCCCGGATAGAGCTGGCTGGCCAACGTCTGGTTGATCACGAAGACGGTGGGCGTGTCCTGGGATTCCGTGCCGTCGAAGACCCGACCTCGCACGACGGGGATGCCCAGCGAGCGGAAGTAGTGACCGGCCACGCTGCGCACATCGGCATCGGGCCTGGCGCGCCCCACCGACCGCGGCCCGTCGGCGACCTGGACGGGAGATCGCATCTCGAGTGACGTCAGCGGAAGGCGTCCGGCGACGCCCACGGCGTCCACGTCGGGGAGCGCCTCCAGCCGTCCCGGAAGCTCGGAGGCCAGCCGGAAGAGCCCGTCGATCCGGGCGGTGGTGAGCCGGAGCGTGAGAACGTCTCCGGGCCGGACGCCCATGTCCACCGACACCAGCCGGTCCAGACTCCGCACCAGCAACCCCGCCCCGGTGAGGAGGACGAGGGCGAGCGCGATCTCGGCAACCACCAGCGTACGGCGGAGGCCCGACCGCGACGGTCCACTCCCGGCCCGAGTCGGGGCCGCCTGCTGCGGCCCGCCCCACGGACCGGCGAGGCCGGGGAGCGTTCCGAACGCGAGGCCCGTCAGCAGGCACACCCCCGCCGTCACGCCCACCACCCGCAGGTCCACGCTCACCTCGTCGAGGCGCGGCAGCGCCGCGGTGGAAGCGAGCATGCGAACCAGGACACGAGTGCCCGCGACCGCCAGGCCCAGCCCGAGGGCGCCGGCAGCGCCGACCAACACCAGACCCTCGGTGACCAGCTGTCGGACCACCCGGCCCCGCGCGGCACCCAACGACCGGCGAATGGCGATCTCGTGGCTGCGCGCCGCTCCCCGGCCCAGAAGCAGGTTCGCCACGTTGGCGCAGGCGATCAGGAGCAGCAGACCCACGGCCCCGAGCAGTGCCAGGAGCGCGGGACGCGCTTCCCGGGTCACGGTGTCCCGCAGTGAAGAGAGGCCGACCACGTCGGGGCGCCCGTCGGACCCTGGATCGGCGGGAAGGCCCTGCGAGATCGCCCCCAACTCCGCCCGTGCCTCCTCCACGCCGGCGCCGGGACGCAAGCGGGCGATGACCTGAAGCGACGCCGCCGCCGGCAAGCGGCTCACATCCGCCGGCATCCACACGTCGGCGCCACCGTCCATGTCGTGGAACTCCGGACCCATCACCCCGACGATGGTCGGCGCCGCTCCTGTCTCGAAGGTGAGCGCGGTTCCGATCACGCCGGGATCCCCCCCGTAGTGCCGCATCCAGAAGCGATGGCCGAGCACGACAGCGGCCTCGCCCTGGACGAAGCTCCGACCGAGCTGGGGACGCATGCCCAGGACATCGAAGTAGTTCGGCGTGGTGAGGCGCAGCACGACCTCGTCAGGAGGACCGTCTCCCGCGACGTTCTCGCGAGACTCCGACCCACCCCCGACGACCGCCGCCATGTCCTCCACCGTCCGGCTGCCGTCGCGGAGCGCCAGGAAGGTCGAGGCGCCGAGAAGCCTGCGCCCGTCGGGTGTGGGGCTCCCCTGCCAGATCGAGACGAGTCGATGGGGATCGCGAAACGGCAAGGGCCGGAGCAGCACCGACTCCACCAGGGTGAACATGGTGCTGCTCGCCCCGATACCCAGCGCCAGTGTGAGCACCACCAGGGCGGTGAACCCCGGTGTGCGCGCGAAGCTCCGAACCGCGAAGCGCGCATCCTGGAGCGCGGCCCCCGACCATTCCCGGAGCCGCATTCTGGTCTCGTGCCTCCTGGCTGCGCGCTCCAGGGCCCGCCGTTTTCGGGATCCCCCGAAACGCCGGAGCGCCTCCGTGCGCGCTTCCTCCAGCGAGAGCCCCTCCGCTCTCAAAGACTCGACCCGGAGCTCCAGATGGAGACGGATCTCCTCGTCCAGATCCTCCCAACGATCTCGCGGCAGGGAACCACGCCCGGGCTTCGCCATGGCCCCCTCCTCAGGCGCCGCTCGGACGCGACGTGAGGATGGCGGCCATCACGTCCTGCAACCGCAGAAGCTGGTCCGTCTCTGCCCGCAGATGGTCTTCACCTCGACGGGTGATCTCGTAGTACCGCGCCCGTCGGTTGTTCTCCGTCACGCCCCAGTCGGCCCCGACCATGCCCTTCTTCTCGAGCCGGTAGACGGCCTGATACACGCCCGAGTCGTCGAACTCCAGCGAGCCGCCAGAGCGCTCCTCGATCCACTGGGTGATCTCGAAGCCGTGCTTCGCTCCGTCGCTCACGGCTTTGAGAACCAACAGATCCAGCGTGCCTTTCAGCACAGGAAGCTCGCCCATGGTTGTGCCCTTAGAGTCTCATTTGAGAGTCTCCAAGAAACGAGAAGACCCGCCCCCCGTCAAGGCGTGGGCCTGCCCGCCGGCTCAGGGCAGTTTGATCGTCACATCCAGATACGTGCCTTGCTGGGTGACCGTGAGCGCACAGCTGCCAGGCACCCCCGAGCCGCCCGCTCCGTCGTTGAAGTAGCGGAAGCACATGCCCACGATGTCGCCGACCTCTGCGGCGAGGTCATCCGGGTCGCCGGTGTTCAGAGGATGCGAGAACTCGTAGAAGGCGGTGGCGCCGTCCTGGCCCACGGCGCCCTCTCCGTCCTGCGATACGTCGTCCAGCGTGTAGCTACCGCCCGAGTACTGCCCGTCGGTGATCGCGCCGGACCCCGACAAACCGAAGGCGTCGTCGCCGACCGTGAGCAGGTTGTCGTTGTCGTTGTCGAAGCGGACCTCGAACTGATCCGTCGGCGCGGCCTGGTCCGTGACCTCCAGAGCGACATAGAGGTTCGTCCCATCGGTGGTGATCAGGATCGTCGAAGGGCCGATGCCCGGCGCGATCTCCGTGGTGGGCTGAAACTCCGTGGCACCGTCCCACTCGCCGGGACTCCGGATGCCGTCGATGGTCGGTGGCTGAGGCAGTGGAGCGGTGCCGTCGTCGCCGCAGCCGACCGCCAGGGCGGCAATCAGAAGCAGGCCGGGTCCGCGTGCGATCGCCCGGTTGAAGGAGGCTCGCGTCAGTTCCATCGGAAGGGACCCGGTTGGGGGTGGGCGCGTTGTACGGAGGGTCGTAGTGTAGCGCCGTCCATGCCCCCGTGGCGAGCGACCGGGGGGCGATGAGGCCGAGGACTATGCCTCCGACGAGACCGCCGGGTGACGAACCCGACGCCGGTCGCATGCCCGCGACGACGCACTTCCAGGGATTTTACCCAGGGAATATTGACACCGTAATTTTACCCGGGTATAATCTCTCCTCGGCAGTCATCCAGAGGCTTGTGGTACGTGGGAGATCATGATGAAACACACACAGGTCGCGCGCGGGAGCCATACCGCCTTCGCGGGCCACGAGAGGATCGCCACGGGCCCGCTGGCGGAGGTGGCGCGGCGGACGAAGGAACGGCTGGAGGACGGCGAAGAGCGTCTCGTCCTCATCTTCGACGACGAGACGGGGCGGCCGGTGGACGTGGACTTCCGGGGCACGCCCGCCGAGGTCGCAGCGCGGGTCGAGAGGGCCGGGGGGATGGCGCCCGTGACGACGAAGGAAGGCGGGAAGCGAAGGACGGGGCCCGGCCGCCCACGCCTGGGCGTGGTCTCGCGCGAGGTGTCGTTGCTGCCGCGGCACTGGGAGTGGCTGGGACGTCAGCCGGGCAGCACCTCGGCGACGCTGCGCAAGCTGGTCGAGGCGGCACGGCGAGAGAGCGCGCGCGACGACCGTGCGCGCCAGGTACGAGACGCGGCGTACCGGTTCATGCACGCCCTGGGCGGCGACCTGCTGGGCTTCGAAGAAGCGTCCCGAGCGCTCTTCCGGGGTGACGTGGCGGGGGTGGAGGCGGAGGTGGCGGGTTGGCCGGCGGACGTGCGCGATCATCTGCTCCGCATGCTTCGGCCGCTGGCGCACGATCTCCCCGCGGAAGCGGGTCCCGACGCCATCCCCCCGACGTAGCGACCCGGTTCAGTGCATTCGAGGCGACAGCCCCAGAGGATTCCCATGCAAGAAGACAACAAGACACTCCTGAGGGCGTTCATCGATGAGGTGTGGAACGCCGGCAGGGCCGAAGCGGCTGCGCACTACGTCGCGCCTCGGTACACGATCCATCACGACCCCGGCGACCCCTGGGACGGCCAGGAGCTGGACCTGGTGGGATACCAGGAGCGCGTCCGCATCTCGCGCGCTCCCTTTCCCGATCAGCGCTTCGAGATCCAGGAGCTGGTGGCGGAAGGAGACCGGGTGGTGATGACCTGGCACTGGACCGCCACCCACCGCGGCGATCTCCCCGGGTTTCCGGCTACGGGCGACGCCATCCGCATGTCGGGTGCGACCGTGTATCACATCGAAGACGGACGCTTCACGGGCCACTGGCAGATCACCGACCGCCTGGGGGTGTACGCGCAGCTCCAGCGGGGGGCCGGGCGGAAGAGCCCGAACGCGGAGGTGTCCGGGTAGCCTCCTCTCCGACGCCTCCGGGCGGATCCACCCGCAGAAAGAACCCTCCGCTCGCGTACACGCCGCCCACCACCCTGATCAGGACGTGGTTCTCCCCGGCTGTCAGGGGAATCGACGCGGTGGCGCCGGCGTGCTCCGGGTTCTCCCCGACGTCCCACCATGCCGCGTCCTCGCCGCCCACGAACCCCAGGAAGTCGCCGTTCACCCACAGCGCCAGGTCGTCCACGGTGCTGATGGCCAGGTGACCGGTGCCGTCGACAGGCGAGTCCACGACGCCGTGGAAATAGGCGACCCGACGAGAGTCCCGCTGCTCGGTGATCCGGGCCGTCACCACGGCACCCCGTGGATCGGTCGCGAAGGGCCGCCATCGCATGGTGCGCCCGTCGTCCTCCACCGTCAGCTCCGGATCGAAGGGCTCGGTCTCAGCCTCCCGCACCATGGTGGTGAGCGGGCCCAGAACCTCCCAGCGCGTCACCAGCCGCTCCGGCGCGTACGCCACCGATGGGAGGGGAGGACCGTCGTACCCGAACCCGTCGATGGCACGCACGACCACGTCATCGATCCATACCGCGCCCCCTGGGCTCCGAGGCTCGAAGCCGAACGCCCCAGGGCCCTGGGGAGCCCCGAAAGGAAGAGTGAACCGGGGCATGGTCAGGTCCCCCACGTAGAGATGAGCCTCGCCGCCCACCACCTCCAGGGCGAAGGGGATCCAGCGACCGATCTCGATCTGTGCCGAGCCGTCGAGGGGCGTGCGCCGCTCCTCGTACAGGGTACGTCCCACGTTGGTGTCGTAATGGGGATTCGCCCGCACGTAGCTCCCGTTGCCCTTGATGTAGAGGCCGCCGAAGTCGGAACGCCGGCCATCATCCTGATAGCGGTAGATGAAGCACAGGTAGTTGTTGACGTCCTCAGGAAAGAAGACGCGCCCCTCGACGCGCACGTCGCCCCATTGGTCCGACCCTTCCATGAGCGCGTATACGGGTAGCGTCTGCATCTGGAGGGCCAGGGCACGGCCGTGTGTGGGATCCCCCGTCTCCACGACCTCCTGGCCCTGCCCGAGCGGGAAGCGCCAGTGACCCAGACCACTCTCGAAGTCGTCGGCGAACAACACCTGCGCGGCTCCGACCGAGGGCCAGGCCGACAGGAGCCCGACCAGGGCTCCGATCAGTCCATGGCATCGCAACGTCCGCACCGTTCCCCTCCCTGTCTCCCGTCACGTTCCTTCGGGGCCCGGCGGGCTCCCGACCGATGAAGACCCAGTGTGGGGCAGAGACGGTCACTCCGGAGGCGCGAGCTCGGCGGATCGTGGAGAAGGGCCGGTGGGCGGTGGAGCGGCAGCGGCGAAAGAGGTGCGCGGGCGGCGAGCGGCTAGAAGTACACGGTCACATCCACGACCATGCCGGAGAACCGGCTCTCCATGGCGCTCACCTGGCCGGCCGCGCCGCTGGCGGGTCCCGCTCCACCCGACAGGAAGAACTTGTAGCTGCTCCCGTCGCTGCCGATGCTCACCCCGCAGTTCTCGCTCGGGGGTGGGAAGGGCGTCGAGAAGTTCCTGGTGATGTCGGTCCCCCAGTAGGCCGTGTCGTTGAAGCTGTGAGCGTGCATGGCATAGGTGGTCGCCCCTTCCTGCAGCGGGAACTCGATGTAGGCCGCGATGCAGACCCGGGGATTGCCGAACTCGTCGGTGTAGAACTCCTGGTGGTAATCCCAGTTGCCCGAGATCATCCGGGGCTGCGGGGGCTCGACGATCACGGTGGCCATGGCGGTGCCCAGTGAGGTCGTGCCGTCGTCGCCGAACACCTCGACGGTGATGTTGTCCGTGCCCTCGTCGGCGACGTTCGCCGTGTAGGTCACCGTGCTCAGGCCGCTGAGGCTCCCCGCCGCCGGGAAGATCGATCCGTGCTCGCCGCTGGTGCCGTAGGAATAGAAGGCTCCGTTCTCCGGGGTCGGGTCGATGGTCACCTGGAAGTCGACGGCTTCACCCCCACGCACGATCTGCTCAGTCGGGACGAAGCCGATCTCGTATTGCACCTCCTTCACATCGACGGTAGCCGCGTTGGACGTGCCGAGCACCGGCCGGTCGCCGGCCCCCAGGATCGCCGATACGGTGACCGTCACCTGATCGGTACCCGTGGTCCCGTCGTTCGCGATGTACCACACCTGCGGCTGCGTGCTCATGACCTCTTTGCCCGTCTCGCCAGCCATGGTCCGAAGGACCCCGTGGGCCCCCGTCGTCACCCATTTGTACTCGAATCCGGTCACACCGGTGGGCGGATCCTGCAGCGCCACCGCGAGCTGCAGCGAGTCGTCGAGCTCCACGTCGCTGGACGCCGGGGTGAGGTTCACGGTCCACGGCGCCACGGTCACGTCGAACACCTCGACCTGGTTCGAGCTCAGGATGTCGATGGCCTGCCGCGCCCAATCCTGGGCCTGCAGGAAGAGGTCGAACTTTCCCAGCACCTCGCCGACCACCTTGCTACCTTCCTCGAACGCCTGGTATCCCGACAGATCGTCGGGTCCGACGAGGAATGCCACCGTGGCGAAGAACTCCATGACGGTGGACTGGAAGAGACCGTTACCGTCCTTGATGAGTGCTTCGTCGAGCTCGTAGAGCGCTCCGCGCATCTCTCCCTTGCTCGCCGCCTCCACGGCCTTGGGCGCAGCACTGGTGATGGCGTTGATGATCGAGGTCAACTGGCTCGCGCCATCGGTACGTTCCAGGAACGCGTTGATCTTCTCCTTGTTCATGGGAATGATCGCGCTGGTCATGAGCGGCACGAAGAAGTCCAGGACCATGGACTTCAGCACCAGCGACCGCAGCTCGGTCTGACGTGCTTCGCTCAGGTCGCCGCTCTCCGGGACGTAGATCCCGGGTCCGACGACCGTGACCTCGTATTTCGTCTCGGTAGCGTCGACCGGCACCAGTGGCACTCCGATGGGCTTCGAATTGACCTGCGTGTACACGCCCGCGTCCTTGCCGAGCAGCCACGCGACACCGACATCGGTGATCGCGCCGAAGACCGAGGTGACGCCACGGGTCGGAGAGATGTCGACCTTCGCGACCTGGCCGCCGTCCGGCTCGGTCCGGTCGACGTAGGCGGTCGCGCGCCGCCGGAACTGGTTGCGCACGACCACATCGCTGAGACCGTCGGGATCCACCCGCAGCCCGCTCCGGGGACCCGGGTCGTTCACCCCCACCACGCGGTCCGGAGACGCATCGGGGTCGGCCGATGCCAGGAGCGCTGCGGCGATCTGCGAGCGAACAGCATCCAATGCCGGGGCGTCCACGTCGAGATGATGCGGCGCGGCCTTCAGCGTCGCGGCGACCGCGTCCTCGAGCGGCCCCAACGAAGCGTCCTCCGTCAATGCCCGCGCCATGGGACCGATCAGCTCCTGCTGGAGGAGGAAGCCACCGACATCGAAGAAGGCCATGACCTCGGCGGTCGAGCGCGCCGACAGGGTGTTCATGTCCACGTCCGGGTCCACGAAGCCGAACAGAACCGGGTGGCCGTCCGGATCGAGTACGATGGCCAGTTGAGGGCCGCCCTCGAAGGCAGGGATCACGAAGGGCGTCGGAGCGACGGGCGTCTCGTGGCCGAGGGCTGACCACACCACGAGCTGCGACGCATCGATCCCCGCGCCGCCGGGCAACTCGACGCCCACGGTGATGTCGGTGGCCTCGAGTCCGAGCTCGGGGTCCGGATCCGGGGGCACCGCAGGAAACACGGTCAGAGTGACGGCACCCGACTGCCCCTCGCTGGTGGCGGTGATCGTGGCAGAGCCCCGCGCCACCGCGGTCACCAGGCCCGATGCGTCGACGGCGGCCACGGTCTCGTCGCTGGTGCTCCAGGAGAGCGAGCGCCCAGTAAGGACCGTGCCGTCGGCGGCCCGCAGGGTGGCCTCGAGCTGCTCGGTGGCCGGTACGGTGAGGGGAGCGGTCGACGGGGCCTCGACCGTCACGGTGGCCACCGGCTTGGTCTCGGGCATCGCCGGAGTGGTGGGATCCTTGTCCCCCCGCAGGCGACGACGAGGAGAAGCAGCGTGACCGCAAGACGTCGAGACATGGTGGCCCTCCTGGAGCGCGTCTATTCTCTCACGCGCAAACCGCGGTCGGGAGGGATCACGGGGCTCGAAACGCTCTCGGGCGTCGGCGCACCTTCGCGACTTCCGTTATGTCTCAACGGGGCGTCGGCACCAACGATCGTCGCTCGCAACCGTGAAGACCCGGGACTCTGGAACTGGAGCGTGGACGATGACGAAAGACCAACGAAACGCACCGGAGCTCTTCGATGCCGGCGACATCGACACAGCATCGGAGAAGCAGTTCGTTGAGCGGCTGGAGGGGGCGATCGTAGCAGCCCCTCGCCGAGGGCGGCCGGCACTGCTCCGGAAGCATCTCCTCCCGGAGCACTCGGAGTCGGGCCAGAAGGCCTTGGCACGTTATTCGACCTACGTCGAGCGAAACGCGGAGGTGAGCTGCGATCCCGAGAACCTCTTCACAGCCGACGACTGCCCGACGCTTCCGCCCCTCGATGCCATCGGGCAACGCTTCGTGCCCCCGTTCGCGGCTGGGCGCATGCTCTATCGCCGGGTCGACGGCAGCGGAACGATCTTCTCGAAGGCGATCGTCACCGAGGCCTCGGCCTGCATCGACGCCATGTCGCCGAGCGGGGAGGAGCGTGCGGTCGCCGGTTTCGGCATCCCCTTCCTCCCTCGTTTCAGGACACTACCCAACCACCGTCTGCGGATAACCGCCCATCTCCACGGCTTCTGGGAATGGGACAACTTCTGGAGCGGCGACGGCCCGGTACGTCGGTGCGGATTCAAGAACCGCGGAGTGGTGAAGCTGATCGTGCCAGGTGTGGCAGGCGCACTGCGCGAGTGGGTCCTCTTCGATTCGGAGTGCGAGGGATCGCGGCAGGGAGCCCTGCCCGCGGCGCTGGATCTCGAACTCCCGGCGAGCCTGCCTGCGCGCGTGTACGTGGCCTGGCTCCTGATCGAGGCGCGCATCGAGCCCCCGAAGAGCGGATTCCTCCTCTGCCTCGACGCGCTCGCCGACGACAACCGGCCCCCGGGGGTGGCGCCCGAGGAGTGCGACGACGTGGCGCAGGCGAGCTCGGGAATCACCATGGCCGCGTGCGCCGTCGACTTCGTGTATCGGGAGCGGACCATCCAGGACATCGACCGGGATCGCCTCGCCCAGGAGCTGAAGGACCGGGTTCGCCGGCTGTGAGGGGATCCCCGCCCTGCCTCAGAAGCGGATCACCCCCAGCCCGTCTTCGTAGTCGATCTCCGTCCCGAAGGGCGCGGACAGCTCCTGCAACCGCGTGATGATGTCCCGGGCCCGCTCACCTTTCGCCGCCAGGGGCCGGCCCCGTTGTGGACGGGCCAGTCCGAATCCGAGCGTGATGGGATGCAGGTCGATTCGGGTCAGTCGGCCATCTTCGAAGCGCGGCGCCGCGACCACCGCTTCCCAATAGGTGGCCCTGGCCGGAAAGCTCCCGTTCGACTGCTCGATGCGGGCGTCGTAGAACTCGCCCGGGCAGCGCGTCGTCGCCCAGGCCCACGCTCTCGTAGTTCTCCCACGGCTGCAACTCGACGGTCTCGTTCTCCATGAGGAAGTCGCCCAACGAATAGAAGATGGGCCGCCCCTTGTAGATCTCCACGCCCCGCAGCACGTGCGGACCGTGCGCCACGAACACGTCTGCGCCGGCGTCGATGACCGCATGGGCGAACTGGACCAGGAAGGCCTCGGTGTTCGCGCCTCCCTGGTGGGTGTGGCTCGAGACGATCACCCAGTTCGCCTGCCGCTTCGCGTCGCGCACCGAGGCCGTGATCGCGTCGACGTCCACCGAGTCCGCGCTGTAGTCCGTCGCGTACGAATCCCCACGGAAAATCGTCGCTCCGAAGAGTCTCATGCGGGCGCCGGCTTGCGCCGGAACCACTCCCCCCGAACCCCAGGTCGCGTCGCAGGTCGACCAGCTGCTGGAAGCGATCGTCGGGAACCGTATAGGTCGTGCGGACGTGGAGGGGACTCAGCCCGGCCGGCCGCGCATGTCCTTGCGTTGGGGCCCGGCGGGGTTGAAGTCCGCGAACGTCGACGCCACCGACACGAGGGCCACCCGGCCGCCGGGCGTATCCAGGTAGTGCGGCGCCCTCGCCGCCGCCAGGTTCTCGCCGGTTCCCGCAGCGACGAGCCCCGCTTCTCGAAGCCACTTCAGGTTCGCCCGCAGCCCTCCGTAGCTGTAGTCGAGGGAGTGGTTGTTCGCGGTGCTCACCAGATCGATGCCCATCCAGGTCAGCTCCCGGGCGAGCTCCGGCTCCGCCCGCATGTACGTGCCGCCGCTCTGTGAGGCCGGGATCACCTCGGGCTCGTCGTAGTCGAGGAAGAGCATCTCGGCGTTGACGTACGCGGCGGTGGCGCCGCGCAGGACGTCGCGGATCTCCAGGAACTCCGGCTCCGAGTACACCGAGAGCTTGCGCGTGATGATCGCATCGCCCGCGAGCGCGAAGGTGATGTTGCCGAGGGCGTCCTGGTGGGGCTGGGCCTGCTGCTGAGCGGGGAGTGGAGCCGCCAGCACGGCCAGAACGGTCAGGGCGAGGCTGACAGCAGGGGATACGCGTGGGCTGGACGGTGACATCGCAGCGCCTCCGGGGCGGAGTGGATCTGAGCCGAACAAGGGGTCGCGGGCGATCACGGCGCAAGGCGAGGTGCCGACACGCCCGTGGACCGGAGGGACGCCGAGCGCCGCGTGGCGACGCCTGTAATCCCCCTGAGAGGTTTAGTCTCGATATTGCGGCGCGGATGTCCGCGCCGCTTCCGGCCCGGCGCCCGCGGCCTTCGCACCGAGGTGACGTATGAAGACGGCTCGAATCCTCTTTCCGTCCCTGGTCCTGGGAGTGATCGCGTGCGGGTCCGGAAACCGCACGACGCCGGACGACGCCTCCTCCACGTCGGTACCGACCTACGGGCCCGTGGCGACCGTCGCGGTCGGCGGCGAAGGGGGCGGGTGGGACTACCTGTCGGAAGATCCGGCGGCGCGGCGCCTCTATGTGAGCAACGGAACCCGGGTGGTCGTCATCGACATGGACGCCGACTCCGTGGTGGGCGTCATCGACAACCTGCCGGGCGTCCATGGCTTCGCCGTGGCTCCGGACCTCGGCCGTGGGTTCGCCAGCAATGGCCGCGAGAACACGGTGGCCGTGGTGGATCTGGCGACGCTTCAGATCCTGGCCCGGGTGCCGACCGGCGACAACCCGGACGGGATCCTCTTCGAGCCCGACTCACGCGAGGTCTACGCCTTCAACGGTCGCGGGCATTCGGCCACGGTCATCGACGCGGTGGCCGACACCGTCGTCGCCACCATCCCCCTGCCGGGCAAGCCCGAGTTCGCCGTCTACGACCCCACGGCCCGCCGCATCTACAACAACATCGAGGACCAGAACGAGATCGTGGTCATCGATCCCTCGAGCCACGAGGTGGTCGCCACCTGGCCCATCGCGCCCGGTGAGGCGGCCTCCGGGCTGGCCATCGACGTCGCGCACCACAGGCTGTTCGCGGTCTGCGACAACGGCCTCATGGTGATGGTGGACAGCGAGACCGGAACCGTGGTGCACACGGTGGCCATCGGCGAGGGGCCCGACGCCGCGCGCTTCGATCCTGCGACCCAGCTCGCCTTCAGCTCCAACGGCGGCGACGGCACCGTCACCATCGCGCACGAGGACTCTCCCGACGAGTTGAGGGTGATCCAGACGCTGTCGACGGCGCGGTCCGCGCGGACGATGACGCTGGATCCGTCGACCCACCGTATCTACCTGTCCGCGGCCGACTTCGGCGAAGCGCCGCCTCCCGATTCCACCGGGAGGCGGCGGCGCGCACCCATGGTGCCCGGCTCGTTCAAAGTGCTGGTGTTCGGACCGGGCATGTAGCCCCGGGAGGGGTCAGCCGTTCGGATCGACCCTCCGCCAGACGTCGTCGGCATGCCTGCGGACCATCCGGTCAATCCTGCTCCCACTGCCCCTGCTTCGCGTAGTCGATGAGGTAGGACGCTTCGTAGATCACCGGTGACGCCGACGCACCTTCGGGGATGTCGGTATCGCTGATCGCCCAGATCTCGTCGGTGTGTTCCTGGATCATGGAGAACCACGTCTCCCACACCTCCGGGTCCATGCGTTGGTACAGCGCCTGCTGGAAGTCGCCGAGCGCCGCCCAGTTCGGAGCGACGAAGTTGTAGCGCACGTTGTACTCGCCACCGGTGTCGTGCACCCAGAGATCGTAGGCTTGCAGGGTACCTTCGGCCACGAGCGAATCCAGGACCGGCACCTCGTGCTGCCGGTAGTCCGCGATCCACGCCGGGATGTCGGGAAAGTCGATCTGGAAGTACATGGCGTAGACGCGGGGGCCGTCAGTCTGGGCCGCGGCCGGACTCGGCGCGAGAAGCAGAGCAGCGGCCACCAACAGCAGAGCGAGACGTCGCATGGAGGATCTCCGGGTCAGGGGGGATGGCGACCCTGCCACGCTCGCACCGGATCGCCCCCCGAGCCCTATCCCCTCGTCTCGACTTCTTGTCTGAGCGTCCCGGAATACCGACCGGGCGGCCCTACTCCGCCGAATTGCGCTTCAGCACGAAGTACAGCGTCGGCGTGGCCAGAAGTGACAGCAGCACGGAGATCGCCAGGGCGCCGATGACGGCGATGGCCAGGGGCCTCAGCATGTCGGCGCCCGAGCCCACGCCCCATGCCAGGGGGAGCATACCCAGGGCGGCGGCCAGCGAGGTCATGAGCACCGGACGCAGGCGGCGCCGGCCCGACCGGACGAGGGCCTCCTCGAGGCTCAAGACCCTCCGCCCGTAGATGCTTGACGAAGTCGAGGACCAGGATCCCGTTCTTGGCCACGATACCGATGCCGATGATGGCGCCCAGGAACGACACCACGTTGAACGAGGTTCCGGTGAGCCACAGCGCCAGCACCGTGCCGAACAACGCCAGCACGGCGCCGAAGACGATGGCGACGGGCTCGTAGAAGGAGCCGAACTCCAGCATGAGCACGGTGAACACCAGGGTCACAGCCATGAGGAGCACGAAGACCAGGTTCAGGAAGGACTCGCGCTGCTGCTGATAGAGCCCTCCGTACTCGACGGCACGTGGCGGGAGTGACGCGTCCGAGCCGAGGACCTGTCGGATCTCCGCCATGGTGCTTCCCAGGTCTCGCCCCTCGAGCCTCGCGGTGACCGCGATGTCCTGGCGGCCGTCTTCCCGCCGGAGCTCCAACTGCCCGGGCTCCTGCACCACATCGACGACCTGGGACAGCTTCACGAGGGCCCCCGAGGGCGTGCGCACCGGGAGATCCTCGACATCGGCCATCTTCTCGAGGCGCGTGGAGTCGACCTTGACCCTCACGTCGACCACGCGGTCCCCCTCCAGCACCGACGAGGCCGTCTGTCCCAGCATGGCGGTGTTCGCCGCGTTGGCGACGTCATCGGCCGTGAGGCCGAACCGGCGCGCGTCGGCGGGACGCGTATGGAGGCTGATGGTGGGCCCGGTGTAGGTCAGGCCGTCGAAGACGTCGACCACACCGGGCACCTGCTCGAGCTTCGCGGCGACCTCGGGCCCGTGCTGCTCCAGCCACGTCTGGTCCGTGGAGTAGAGCTTCACTTCGATGGGGCTCGGGGCCCACATGAGATCCCCGATGAGATCCGAGAGGATCCCGGGGAACTCCCAGCTCACCCCGGGAATCTCGGTGTTGAACCGGCTCCGCAACTCGGAGATGACGTCGTCCGTGGAGCGCTTTCGGTTGGTGCGGAGCTTGACCAGGAAGTCGCCGGTGTTCGGTTCGGCGATGGCCAGCGCCAGCCGCGCCCCCGTGCGGCGGGAGTAGCTCTCCACCTCGGGGATGGTCCCCAGGATGTTCTCCGCCAGGAGAAGCTGACGATTGGTCTCGGCGAGGCTCGTACCCGGCTGGGTGAAGTAGTCGATGACGAACCCGCCCTCGTCCATGGGCGGCAGGAACTCGCTGTCCAGCTGGCGATAGACCCCGATGCCCAGCACAAGCACCAGCCCGCAGGCTCCCAGCGTCAGCCCGGGATGGTGCAGCGCCGGCCGCAGCGCGCGCTCGTACACCTCGATGACGCGGCTCAGCACCGGCCCCGCCTGATCGTGGATCGAGCCCGTCTCCATCTCCTCACCCCGGCTGACGAACCAGCCGGCAAGCGACGGCGTCAGCGTCGCCGCCAGGACCAGCGAGGTGAGGAGGGACACCACCATGGTCAGGGCCAGGGCCCGGAAGAAGACACCCGTGATCCCGTCGAGAAACGCCAGCGGGAGGAACACCACCACCGGCGTGAGCGTGGAGCCCACCAGGGGCCGGAAGATCTCGGTGATGCCCGCCTCCACCGCTTCGGCCCGCGTGCGCCCTTCCATGAGCCGTGTGTGGATCGCCTCCACCACGACGATGGCGTCGTCGATGACGAGCCCCACCGCCGCCGCGATCCCCCCCAAGGTCATGAGGTTGAAGGTCAGGCCCGTGAGCCGCATGGACACCAGCGTGATGAGGATCGTCACCGGAATGACCGCGGTGGCCACCAGCGTCGTCCCCCAGCTCTTCAGGAAGAGGAAGAGGATGACCACCGACAGGACCAGGCCGAAGAGGATGGCCTCCCACACGCTGTGCACGGACGAACGCACGATCTCCGACTGATCGTAGAAGAACGCCAGCTTCATGTCGGGAGGGAGCTCGGCGCGCAGCTGGGTGATCTGGCCGCGCAGCGCGTCGGCGATGTTCAGGGTGCTGCCGTCGGGCTGGCTGCGGACGTTCAGCAGGACCGCCGAGTGTCCGTCGGCGGTGACCACGTTGAAGACGGGCTCGGGACCGCGCTGCACCCGGGCGAAGTCCCTGATGCGGACCGGTCGCTCGCCCGGCGCCGTCACCACGAAGTTCTCCAGGTCCTCGATGCCGTGGACACGACCGTCCACCACCGTCAGGTAGAGGGTGTGGTTCTCTTCGTGCATCCCCGCGGGCGCCACCAGGTTGTTGCTGTTCAGGGCATCGGTGACGTCGTCGAGGCTCAGGTGCGCGTTCTGCAGGAGGAGTGGATCCACCACCACCTGGTACTCCGGCGCCTTCCCGCCCACGAGATCGACGCGGGCCACACCGGGAATCTGGAGGAAGCGGGGCTTCAGGTCGTAGCGCGCTTCCTCCCAGAGCTTCGTGATGTCCCGGGTGTCGCTGGTGAGGCTCACCCCCACGATGGGGAAGGCGGCGAAGGTCAGCCGATGAACCGTGGCCACCGCCGTGGAGGGAAGGGTGCTCCGGATCTGGGCCAGCCGGCTCAGCACGTAGAGCTCCGACCGGACCATGTCCACCTTCCAGTTGAAGAAGACGTTGATCTCGGCCGAGCCCCGTCCGGTGGCGGACTTCACCGTCACCGTGCCCGGGATGTCCTTCATCGCCTCCTCGATGGGGCGCGTGATGCGCGCCATCATCTCGTCTCCGGGCATGACCCCGTTGTCCACCAGAACGACCACACGCGGGAAGTCGGTCTTCGGGAAGACCGACGATGAGATGCTGGTCGCGGCGTACACGCCCGCCAGGCACAACGCGATGCTGATGAACACGATGGACATCGCCTGCCGGGTGGCGAACTTGCCGATCACGTCAGCCACCCACCACGCGGATCTGGGTATCCGTGGGCAGGCCGTAGGCCTCGTCGGTCACGATCACCATGCCCGCGCTCACGCCGTCGCCGGAGACCTCGGCGAGGCCCCGGTCCCGGAATCCCACGGTCACGGGCACGTGAATCGCCCGCTCGCCCTGCACCGCCACGATCCAGGTTCCTTCACCCGCCCGCGTGATCACGCTCTCCTCGGGAACGACCAGCACATCGGGGTGTTCGGCCGCGACGATGTGGATCTCCGTGAACTGGCCGGGCATGAAACCCGAGCCCGGAGGCACCGCGACCTGTACGCGATAGGTGCCGTCCGTCGGATCCACGTCTCTGCCCAGGATCTTCACGGTGCCCTCGGGCACCGAATCACCCACGCCGAGCAGGACTCGCTGACCCACGGAGACGCCCCCGATCTCCCTGGCCGGGACCCCTGCGGTGACGACCAGGCGATCCAGGTCCACGACCTCGGCGAGCACCGTGTTCGCGTCGACGTGCTGGCCCACCTTCGCGTTCACGTGAAGCACCGTGCCCGAGAGGGGCGCGGCGAGGTTGACCCAGGCCAGCCCGGTCTCGGCGTCGGCGAGGTCCGCCTGGGCGGCATCGCGCGCCGCCTTGGCGTCCAGATACGCCCTCTGGGACGTGCCGTTGGACGCCACCAGCAGCTCCTGTCGCTGGAATGCGCTGTCGGCCGCATCGGCCGTCGAGCGCGCGCGCGTCAAAGCCGCCCGGGCCATGCGATCGTCCAGACGGACCAGGACGCTTCCCTTCGCGACGCGGTGTCCTTCGACGGCTTCGACCTGCGAGACCACACCGTCCACGAAGGGCGTGATCACGGCGCCCGCCGCCGGCTCACCATCGACCGCCGGCGACGGCTCCACGGTCCCGTAGGCCGTCACCGTGCGCCGGAGCCTAGCGGTACGGACCGTATCGACGTGCACCGCGACGTTGGGGGTCACCTCCTCTTCGGGCGGCCCACCGCGGCGCAGCCACACGATGGCGAGCACGGCCACCAGGACGATGGCGACGAGCGTCACGAGCTGTCGGCGGCCGATCATCGGGCGCCTCCCGCGGAGCCGGCGTCGCGCCGCGGATCATCGAGGGTCCAGGTCTCCATGTCCAGCGGCGTCTGCATCGCGTCCTCCAGTGCTCCGACGGCGGTTTGCGCCCGGGAGAGGGCGTCCAATCTGGCCAGGGCCGTGGCGACCGCCTCGGCCTGGAGACCCAGAAGGTCCAGGCGGGAGATCTCGCCCACGGCGTAGGCGGACTGCGCAGTGGCTTCCTGCTGTCCCAGGACCTCCAACAGGGTGTCCGCGGCCTGCACCTGCGCCGCCGCCCCACGGGCAGCGGACACGGCACCCTCCACCTCACCGAGCACCCGCGACTGGAGCGCCAGGAAGCTGGAGGCCGCCTCCTCGCGCCG
The DNA here is from genome assembly GCA_963809895.1 of uncultured Gemmatimonadales bacterium. Taxonomy (GTDB): domain Bacteria; phylum Gemmatimonadota; class Gemmatimonadetes; order Longimicrobiales; family Gaopeijiaceae; genus Gaopeijia. The sequence continues at coordinate 3,113,263 of CAWELD010000003.1, forward strand.
CGCGGCCGCTTCGGCGATGGGTCCCTGATTCCGGTTCAGCAGCGGCAGGCTCAGCCCGAGGAGCAGCGTCCACTTGGTGTCGGACTGATCGAGCTGGTAGCCGGGCCCCAGGCTGATGTCGGGATACTGCTTGCGGACTTCGAGCTGCAGATCCTTCTGGGTCGCCTCGTACTCCGCCAGCGACGCCAGGATGTCGGAGCGGTGCAGCATCGCCCGGCGGCGTGCTTCCACGTCCGGCACCCTCACGGTCACCCCTGCCAGATCCGAGAAGTCCAGGGCCACGGAATCGAGGGCGGTGGGAGGCACCCCGATGGCATCGGCCAGAGCGCTGCGAGCCCGCACAGCGGCCTGGGTGGCGTCGAGGGCAGCGACCCGACTCTGGGCCAGCGCCACCCTGGCCTGGGTCACCTCCGTCGGCGAGGCCTCGCCGACCGCCCGTCTCGCCTCGAGAATGTCGAGGGATTCCGTGCGGATCTCACGCTGACGGGCCAACAGAGAGTCGGACTGGCGCGCCACGAAGAGGCCGGTGAAGGCGTCTCGCACCCGGCTGCGCACCTGCCAGGCGGCCGTGAACAGGTTCAGTCGTGCCGCCTCCGAGCGCTGGCGGGCGGCGGCGACACGGATGCCGCGCTTGCCCGCGACCTCGATGGGCAGCTCGAGCGAGACCTCGGGAATCCAGGGGGTGACCTCGCTCGAGGAGGTGGTCACGTTGTAGCCCGTGCCCGCCGACAGGGTCGGGTTCGGTCGGCCGCCGGCCGTGAGGACGCCACCCCGCGCCACCGCCCAGCGGGCGCGAGCCACGTCCAGCGCCGGGCTGAAGTAGAACGCGGCCAGGGTGAGGTCGTTCAGCGTCCATGCCGCCGGCGGCCAGGATGCGGCCTCACCCCTGGACGCCAGGAACTCAGCCAGTCGGCCGTCGTCGAGACGCCGGGCCTCGAAGTCCTCCAGGTTCTCGGCGGGTGAGATGGGGCGTGCGTGGTAGTGCGCGCACCCCGCCATGGAGAGGACAACCCAGATCAGGAGAGCGGCGATACGGTGTGCGGGCCGTGGCCGCCATCCCCCGATCCTGACTGTTCGGCCGTTTGGAGTCATGATCCAATCTCGGACTTACGTCCTTGCATGCGGATTACAGGAGCGGATCGGACAGCGTCACACCCACCTTCGCGGCGAGCTCCCGGAAGGCGGGCTCGTCTCGCAACGGCGCGAAGGTGACGTCGTGGAAGACGAACGGGAGTCGCACGTCGCCCTCTGCGTACGCCCGTTCGAGCCATGCCAGCGCCTTGTCGTGTTGCCCGACACGTACGTAGGCGGCGGCGATGGCGGTCGTCCGCAAGCGCCACGAGGGCTGGGTGATCAGGTCCAGCATGGCGACGACCTCACCGCGCCTGGCGGGATCGCCGGCAGCGAGCGCCACGCGCTCCAGCACGCCCACCTCAGGGCCGACCAGTTCCGCGTATCGGTGATAACCGTCGGCGGCGTCACGAGAACGCCCGGCATCGAGATAGGCGGTGGCGAGGGCTACCTGCGCGGCGGGGTAGGTCGCGTCGAGGCGCGTCGCGCGCTCGAGTTGGGTGACGGCCTCCGCCGTCCGCCCGCTTTTCCGCAAGAGCTCGCCGTACCCCAGGTTGAATCGCGGGGCCAGGGGGTCGAGGTCCAGCGCCCGCCGCTCGGCGTCGAGCGCCTCTTCGATCTGTCCGCGGGCCCCGAGCGCCTCGGACAGCCAGTCCCACGCCTGAGCCAGAGACGGCTTGAGCCGGATCGCCTGCCGCAGCGCGGCCTCGGCGCCCTCGAAATCGTAGTCCACGTGGAAGCGCAGATCGCCCAGAGCGGCGTAGGCTTCCGCGACCGTGCTGTCCAGGGCCAGCGCCCGCTCGGCCGCGGCGACGCCGAGGGGCCCGCTGTCACGCGGAGAGACCTCGGCGTAGAAGGGGAGGACCGCGTAGGTCAGCGCCCGACCGGCGTACGCGAGCGCGTAGCTGGAGTCGATGGCGATGGCGCTTCCGAAGAGGTCGAGGGCACGACGCAGATCCGCTTCGCGGCGGCGGCTGAAGGCATCGATGCCGCGCAGGTAGAGGTCGTAGGCCTCCACGTCGTCGGTGGGAATCGACGCGATACGGCTCGCCTCCTCGGGCTGGATCGTCGCCTTCAGCGACGCCGCCACCCTGCGGGCCACCTGCGCCTGGAACGCGAGTAGTCCCTGGACGGTGAGGTCACCGTCGTAGACCTCGGCCCACACGTGGGCGTCGCTCGCGCTCTCGATGAGCTGGAGGTTGATGCGCACCTCCTGATCGATGCGCGCGACACTGCCCTCCACGATCCAGCGCGCCCCGAGCTCCCGACCCAGGGTGCGCATCGGAGCACGCTCCGGACCCGGCGGAAAACGCATGGTGGAGGAACGCGAGATGACGTGGAGGTCGGAGATCTTCTCGAGCTGGGTGAGGATCTCGTCCTGCACCCCGATGGCGAAGAAGGCGTTGTCCGGGTCCGTGCTCAGGTTTTCCAACGGAACCACCGCGACCGTCCTGTCACCGACGCCGGAGGTGCCCCCCGAAGCGGCCGAGCGCGCGAGCCAGCCCGCGCCCACGCCGACCGCGAGCATCACCACGACGAGCACCGCCGTGCGCACCGGGATCCAGGCGGCCGGAGCGGCGGCGGCCACGACCTCCTCCTCGTCTCCGTCGGGCGAGCGCACGACTCCCTCGGGGGTGAGGTCGAAGACCCACGCCAGGCCGAGAGCAACCGGGAGGCCGAGCGCCGCGAGGGCCAGCAGGACGGACAGCGCGCGATCCGGAAGCTGGAGAATCGGGAAGACGACATCCGCCGCCTGCAGGACCGCGAACGCCGCGGCGACGTAGACCATCGCCGCCCGCACGACCCTGCGGCGCTTGAGCTCGCCGAAGAACGACGGTGGCGGCGTCACGAACGGGTCGGCGGTGAGGGCGTGGAGAGCATCCGCGGAAGATGCCAGGGTCCCGGGGGACGCGCCATTGCCCTGGCGCTTCAGGACATCCATCCGTGCGGGGGCGGCTCCGTGAGCGCGCAGAATCAGGGGTGATGCCTGGACCTGCGCGAAATCCGCACGCATTCGCGCGAGATCTTCAATCGGGTCGGGGGGGATGGGAGCCATCGTCCAACCCCGACGACCGGTTCCGTCCTCGCCCCACGCAAAGGAGCGCGTCTCATGTTCGGCCCCCTCGCCCTGCCCCAACGCGGTATCCCCCTCTCCATGGCCGTCGCGGCGACTCTCGTCGCTGCCGCCTGCGGCGGCGACAACGGCACCGAGCCGACACCCACCGAACAGAAGACCGGCACCGTCACGGTCTCCGTGACCACCGCCGGTGTCGAGCTGGACGTCGACGGATACCAGATCCGGATCGACGGGGCACTCAAGGGCAACATCGCCGTCGACGGCTCCCTCACCCTCAGCGACCTCTCCGTCGGAGCGCGCAGCGTGTCGCTGGAGGGGCTCGCCCGCAACTGTGCGGTCTCCGGTGCGAATCCGGCCACCGCCACGGTCGCCGCCGATCAGACCACGTCCGTGGCCTTCGAGGTGTTGTGCGCTGAGGACCTCGGCTCCCTCCACATCGTGACCAGCACCGAGGGGCGGGTCCTGGATCCCGACGGCTACTCGGTCACGGTGGACGGGGATGTCGAGGAGGCACTCGGCATCGACGACGAGGTCACCCTCCAGCTCAAGCCCGGCACCCACACGATCACCCTCCAGGGCCAGGCCGCGAACTGTGCGCCCAGGGGATTGCCCGAGGCGACGGCGACGGTTCCGTTCGGCGACACGAAAGACGTGACCTTCGAGCTCGTCTGCTTCGAGGATCCCATCGTATTCGAGCGGGAACGCAACTCCGATGGGCGGGATCTCTGGGTCGTGGACGCCAGCGGAGGGCCCGAGGTCCGTCTCACCGACGACCCCGTGAACCTCGACTACAGCGGCCTCTCCATCAGCGGATCCGCCTGGAATCCCGGCCACACCCACGTGGTGTTCCAGAGCGCTCCCGTATCGAGCTTCACCGACTACGACATCTACGTCCTGGCCCTCAACAAGAGCGAGATGTTCCACCTCCAGGAGGACGGTACCCAGGTCCAGCCCCAGTGGTCGCCCGACGGATCCAGGATCCTGTTCGGCGACTTCGGCCCCGGGCGTTTCGCCGACATCTTCGTGGCGGACCCCCAACTGACCGAGGTGACCAACATCACGCAGTCGGCGGTCTGGGAGAACGCTGCCACCTGGTCGCCGGACGGATCCCGAATCCTGGCCGTGGCCGATCCGGCGAGCGGCCCACCCTCCGGTGCGCTGGTCGTCTTCAATGCCGACGGCTCCGGCCGCGTGGACCTCTCCGAGATCGTCGGCGGGCACGATGCAGGCGTGAACGATCAGGACCCGAGATGGTCGCCGGACGGCTCGAAGATCGCATTCCTCCGCTATCGGGAGGAGAACCTGGAAGGTGACATCTGGGTGGCCGACGCGGACGGATCGAACGCGGTGCGGCTCACGGACACCCCGAACGACGGGAAGTTCGAGCTCTTGTGGAGCCCGGACGGGTCGACGCTGTACTACTCCCTCTGCCCCGACTGCACCACGTCATCCGGACCGGCGACGACGGACGTCTGGGCCATGGCAGTGGATGGATCGAGCAACGTCCAGGTCACCGACTCTGGTGACGAGGCGCCAGGCGCGTTCAACGCCACGACGACGTTCGCCGGGGAGGTGCCGGCGGGGACGAGTCTGGTGACGGTCAACGGCATCCTGAGCATCGGCCTGCAACTCTACCGCATGGCTCCCGACGGGTCCGGGCGGGTGGCGATCACCTCCACCCAGGGCAGCGCCAACAACCCGCACTGGCGGTAGGTCGCCGAACGTCGACCGGCGGCGGGCGCCGCTCGCCTCGTGAACCGCCCCCCCGGGCGGGGCGCCCGCCGCCTCGAAGCGAGGCTCTACTTCACTCCACCTCGGGCGACGACCAACGGCTTCAGGGGGATGGCCGTCGCCTGCATGGGGAATTCCAGCTCGGTGGCGCCCTCGGGTCCGACGGCGACGCGCACCTCGGACTGCGCGTAGCCGATGAGCTCGACCGCCACCGGACGCTCGCCCGCCGGAACCCCTTCGATGCGGAACCTGCCCTCGATGTCGGCCAGGGTGCCCCGGCCGGTTCCCGGCACGTAGACCTGGGCGTTGGGCAGCGGACGCCCGGACGTCACGTCGCGGACCACGCCGGTGACGACGCCGGTTTCGCCGGCTGCGGCGGCCTCGTCCAACGCCGGGCTCGCGAGCACGCGGGGCGCCGGGCCGGAAGGAACAGCCGGCTTGTCCAACGCGCTGCCGTCAACGCTCCCGAAGACCACCGGGAGCGAGACCCAGACGGGTATCTTCTGGTCGCGGTTCAGCGCCGGAGTGAAGGTCACGTCGGCCAGCGTCCTCAGGGCGAGCTGGTCCAGCTCCCGGGATCCACTGGAGTGGCTGACACGGGTATCCCGTACCCGACCGCCCTCGCCGATGAACAGCCAGACGGTGACCCGCCCCCGAGAGATCTCGGAGAGGGCAGCGTAGCGCGCTTCCAGGGCGCCGGTCACCTCATCGGCGTTCGTCGGCTGCGGCGACACCGTATAGGGCGTGAAGACCGGATAGGAGGAGTCGCCTGTCGGAGCGCCGGTCGCCGCGACGGAGCTGGACCCGGTCCGGCTCGCGTCGGCACTGCTCTCGGGCCCTGCGTCGGTGGGGGGTGGCGCGTTGCAGGCGAGGATTCCCAGAAGAACGGCGGTTCCCGTGAAGAGGCTGCCGCTGAGCCAGGGTCGCTTCGGGCCGGGCGTGGTCATGATGCGGATCCTCCGCTTGAGAGTCTGATACGGTTCGGAGAGGAGGGCGGCCAGGGGCGCGGGCACGGCCGGACGCCGCCCCATGGCCAGGAGAAGGTCGATGTAGGCGCGAGTCCCCGTGGGGTGCCGCCCGAGCACCCGCAGGTCGCAGTCCCCTTCCACCGCCGTGCGCAGGCGGGAGAGCTGCCACCACAGGGGCAGGTGCCAGGGCACCAGGATGGGGAGGAGACCGGCGGTCAGCAGGAGCCGCAGGTCACCGGCTCGCAGATGCTCCACCTCGTGCTCCAGCACGAAGCCGAGCCTGTCCGGGTCCAGCTCCTCGCACCATCCCGGGAGCACGACCCGCGGCCGGAGGAATCCCACAACGGCGGGGCCCCATCCCCCTGAGACGAGGACCTCCCGACCCGCCACCCGGGCCGTGCGCCATCCTCTGCGCAGTCGCCGGGTGCGAAAGACCAGGACGAGAAGGAAGAGGCCGAGGGCGGCCGTGGCCAGCGCCCACGCCGTCAGGATCGGGCGATCGAGGCTCCGGAGCGGCGAGTCCGGCGCCACCTGCAGGATCACCGGCTCCGGTGTCGGGCGCGGCCGCGTGCTTCGAGCCGCCGGCATCGGGGCCGTCGTCTGGACGAGTGTCGGTGACGGCGGGGCCGGGCGATTCGTCCAGGCCCACAGCGCCACCGGCCACCCCACCGAAGCAACGAGGGCCATCGTCCACACCCAACGTGCGGGACGCCGGTGGGCGCGCAGCACGTGCTCGAGGGCCAGCGCGCCGGCGCTCAAAAGGCAGCCCACGAGGAGGGCGTAAAGAATCCAGGCGGCGATCATTCTTCCCCTCCTTCCTTCAGGCGCTCGTCCACCAGCGCCCGCAACTCCTCGAGCTCCTCCTGGGTGAGCTCGCCCCGGCCGAGGAGGTGGGCCATGAGCATCCTCGGCGAATCGCCGAAGAGCTCGTGCGTGAGCCGCCGCACCGTGCTGGTCCGCACCGCGCTGCGCTCCAGCACCGGCAGGTAGCGATGGGCCTTGCCCTCGGACTCGTGCTCCACGTGTCCCTTGTCCTCGAGGCGCTGCAGGATGGTGAGGACCGTGGTGTAGGCCAGCTCGTCGGAGAGGCGCTCCAGGACCTCGGCGACCGTGGCCGAGCCCCGATCCCAGAGCACGTTCATGACGTCGAGTTCGCGAGAGGAGAGGATCATGGGATGCCTCGTGTGGGTGGCCTCGTGGGGAGGTTTGCTGGTGCGCCTGGCATGGGAGACCCTGGACTGGCGAGCCTGGCATGGGCCCGACAGGGGCGCCCCCTGGGGCGTTTGTTACTACATGAGTAGTACGAACCTACGCCCGGCATCCCGCTAAGTCAACTACCTTTGTAGTAGGACGGCGGTCGAGGCGGGAGCCGGTTCGTCCCGCGACCGCCGTCTCCATGCGCCCTCGAGCCTTGGGCATCGCCGTCGCCCCCCCGACATGGTCATCGCAGCCGTCGAGGGCCGGGCCGCCGGGGGATGGCTGCGAAGACCAGGATTGTCATGGTCTTCGCCGCCCGGGACCCCCGCGGCGCCCTCGGCGGCTGCAAACGCCAGGATAGTCATGGTCTTTGCAGCCGCCCCCATGGCCGGGCACCGTCCCCGGCGGCAAACCCCGCGCTCGGCGCGAGCCCTGTCCCGGCGGTTCGCGGTTCGCGGTTCGCGTGGGAGCCAGCCGCCCTCGCTTCAGGCGTCGCCTGATTGGTGGCGCCTCCTCACCTCGGAGGTCGGGCCGGCCGCCGTACCGCTGTCGATTCCAGCCCCGCCCGTTCGTAGCAGGAGTGGGAGGAGCATTCCTCTCGCCCGTGGCTCTTGACATCCCGCTCGCTGGAGAGCCTCTCTGTACCACCGCGGAGAGAGCCCTCTCGGCGAGCCATTGAACCCTCCGATCCGGACGACCCTCCCCATGCGGTACGCCCTCCGCTCGCTGCTGAAAGCGCCTGTCTTTTCCTTCCTGGTCATCCTCACGGTCTCGCTGGGGATCGGCGCCACCACCGCGGTCTTCTGTGTCTTCCGTGGCGTGCTGCTACGACCACTTCCTCACGAGGGCGGCGACCGCATCGTCTACCTGAAACAGTCGGCGGCGAAGGCGGGGACCGACGACGTGAAGTTCTCCGTCCCGGAGATCATCGACTTTCGCGAAGGGGTCGACGCGTTGGACGGGGTCGCCGAGTTCTCCGCCATGCCGTTCACCATGCTCGGCGCCGGCACGCCGACCGAGGTGCGCACAGGCATCGTCAGCGCCAACTACTTCGAGGTGATGGGGCTGAGCCCGGTATTGGGCCGCGTCCTGGGGCCGGGAGACGCCGGCCCCACCGCCGATCCGGTCATGATCCTCACCTGGGAATATTGGCGTCGCGCCTTCGGCGAGGACCCGTCGGTGCTGGGCCGCACCGTGGAGATGAACGGCCGCTCGGCGACCATCGTCGGGGTGCTCGAGCCCGCGCCCCCGTTTCCAGGCGAGACGGACGTGTTCGTGAACATCGTGACGAGCCCCCACCACATGAGCGCGGAGATGGTGCACGGCCGTTCGCACCGCATGGACGACGCGTTCGCGCGTCTGGCGCCCGGCGCTACCATCGACGCGGCGCGCCGGGAGCTGGCACAGGTCACGAACCGGATGTACGCCGACTATCCGGAGAACTACGATCCGGCAGCGGGCTACGAGACGACGGTCGTGCCGCTACGAGAGGCGCTGGTGGCCAGAGCCCGCACGACGCTCTATCTGCTCATGGCCGCCGCGGGCCTCCTCCTCGTGGTGACCTGTGCGAACGCGGCGAACCTGGTGCTCACGCGCAATCTCCGCCGGGACCGGGAGTTCGCCGTGCGTTGGGCCCTGGGCGCCGGCCGGGCGGGACTGCGCCGCATCCTCCTGACGGAGTGCGGAATCCTGGCCGGCGTGGGCGCGCTGCTGGGGCTGGGTTTCGCGTACCTGGGCCTGGGCCTGCTGGTGCACTTCGCCGAGCGCTTCACGACCCGCGCCAGCGAGATCCACATGGATCCGGCGGTCCTGGCCTTCACGACGGCGGTGGCTTGCCTGGCAGCCGTGGCGTTCGCTTTCGCGCCGGGACTGCGCGATCAGGAGGGTACGGGCGCGGCCCTCACGCGCTCGGGCGCGCGCACGACCCGGAGCGGACGACGGCTGCAGCGAGGGCTCATCGTCGCCCAGGTGGGGGGTAGCGTCACCGTGCTGACGGCAGCCGGCCTGCTGGGTCGCACGCTGCTGGCGCTCAACGCCGTGGACCCCGGGGTGCGGGTGGAGAACACGCTCACCCTGGAAGCTCCGGTCACGATGGAGGGTCGGATGCCCGACGAGGTCGTCGCCCTCCAGGAGGAGATGGCGCGTCGGATCGGGTCCCTCCCGGGCGTCGAGGACGTGGGCGTGGGGCTGAGCGTCCCGCTGCGCGGCAGCCTGGTCAAACTGGAGATCAAGGCGGAAGCGCGTCCGCTGGCCCCGGGCGAGCCGATCCCCCTCGCCGAGTACCGGACGGCGACGCCGGAGTTCTTCGACGCGGCCGGGATGCGGATCCTCGCGGGCCGGGGGTTCGCCGCGACGGACGAGGCAGGCAGCGCCCGGGTGGCCGTCGTAAACCAGGCGCTGGCCGAGCGGCTCTTCGGCGATGAGGACCCCCTGGGCAGGCGGGTCACGTGGACGGGTCAGGTGCTGTCCGCCATCGGCATGAAGGAGGACTGGCGTACCATCGTGGGCGTGGTGAGCAACACGCGTGACGACGGCCCGGATCAGCCCCCGCCGCCGACGCTCTATCAGCCCCTCACGCAGAACGACCTGGCCTACTATCCGGGCGCCTTCGTCATCCGCGGCGCGCAGGCGTCCGCGCTGGCCCCGCAGGTGCAGCGGATCATCAACGAGATGGCGCCGGAGCAACCGGTGCTCCGGGTCGCCACGCTGGAGCAGATCCGCCAGGAGAAGATCGCCGCCGAGCGGCTCAACACGTTCCTGGTGGGGACGCTGGGGATGCTGGCCCTCGTCATCGCGGCGGTGGGGCTCGCCGGCGTGCTCTCCTTCCTGGTGAGCGAGCGTACCGCGGAGATCGGCATCCGCATGAGCCTTGGTGCGGACGCACGCACGGTTCTGCGGATGGTTCTGGGAGACGGAGTGCGCCTTCTGGCAGCCGGCAGCGTGCTTGGCTTGCTGGGTTCGCTGGCAGTGGCGCGACTCCTCCAGGGACTGCTCTACGGGACCCAGGCCACCGACCCCCGCACCCTGGCGGTCGTGCTCCTTGTGATGACCACCGTCGGCCTGGGGGCGACGGCGGGTCCCGCCATGCGAGCCGCCAGGGTTGATCCCCTGGAGGCGATCCGCAAGGAGTGACATCCGGAACGCGCTCGCCGGCCGTGCCTTTGTCGAATCCGGCGTCGCCCGTTCGTAGCAGGGGTGAACGGCTGCCCATCCGGCGGCCACCCACGCGAGAGGAGATATTCCGAGATGCACTACCTGGTTTCCGTGATCGATGACGGTACCGGCGCCGCCACTTCCGCCGAGATGGAGGCCATCGACGTATTCAACGAGCGGCTCCAGGCCGACGGTCACTGGGTCTACGCCAACGGCCTCGCAGCGCCCGACGCCGCCACCGTCGTCGATGGTCGCGGTGAGGAGCCCATCTTCACCGACGGTCCGTTCGTGGAAACCAAGGAGTACCTCGCCGGCTTCTGGATCCTCGAGGCGCCCGATCTCGATGCGGCGCTCGAGCTCGCCGCCGAGGGTTCGAAGGCCTGCAATCGCAGGGTCGAGGTCCGGCCAGTCCTGAGCGAGTAGGCGTGCCTGACGTCGGCGAGGCGGTCACGCGGGCGCACCGGGACGAGTGGGCGCGGGTGGTCGCCGCGGTGGCCCGGCGCTTCGGCGATCTCGACATCGCAGAGGATGCCGCGGCCGAAGCGTTCGCAACCGCCGTGGAACGGTGGCGGGCCGACGGCGTCCCCCCCAATCCCGGTGCATGGCTCACCACCACCGCCATCCGCAAGGCCATCGACTGGGTCCGGCGTGAGAGCAAGCGCGACGACAGGCAGAAGACGGCCCACATGCTGTATGCACCGGACGCACCCGTGCCGGCGCCGCGCGAGGTGATCGAAGACGAGCGACTGCGTCTGATCTTCACCTGCTGTCACCCGGCGCTGGCCATGGAGGCGCGGGTGGCGTTGACGCTGCGCCTGGTGGGCGGTCTCACCGTTCCCGAGATCGCCCGGGCCTTTCTGGTACGCGAGACCACCATGGGGCAACGGATCACACGGGCCAAGGCCAAGATCAGGGCGGCTCGGATCCCCTTCCGGACGCCACCCGCGAAGGATCTGCCGGCGCGTGTCTCCGGCGTGCTCGCCGTGCTCTTCCTGGTGTTCAACGAGGGATACCTGGCGAGCGGCGCCGACACGGATCCGATCCGCGAGGACCTTACCGGCGAGGCGATCCGGCTCACCCGACTGATCCGCTTGCTCCTGCCCGACGACGGCGAAGTGGCCGGCCTGCTGGCGCTGATGCTCCTTACCGAGGCTCGGCGCGCCACCCGGGTGTCGCCAGAGGGCGAACTGGTCACCCTCGCCGAGCAGGATCGCAGCCGGTGGGACGCGTCGCTGATCGCCGAGGGTCACGCGCTGGTGCGCGAGCGACTGGCCAAGGGCGTCGCGCCAGGTCGATATCAGATTCTCGCGGCGATCAACGCCGTGCACACCGACGCCCAGCACGTCCGCGACACCGACTGGCAGCAGGTCGTCGCGCTCTACGACCAACTGGTCGCGCTGGATCCGTCGCCGATCGTCGCCCTCAACCGGGCGGTGGCGGTCGCGGAGGTGGACGGCCCGGGCGCGGGACTCGCTGCGGTCGAGCCACTCGGAGATGCCCTGGCCGATTATCACGCCTACCACGCCACCCGGGCCGATCTGCTGCGCCGGCTGGGACGCACTCAGGCGTCGCGGGCCGCGTACGACAGGGCCATCGAGCTGACCGCCAACCGCGCCGAGGTTGCGTACCTCATACGACAGCGCGATCGGCTCGAGCGGGTCGAGCACGCATCTCACACGAAACGAGGAGACTGAATCATGCCAAGGTATCTGGTAGCGGCGTACCTCCCCGACGACTACGACCGGTCGGGCGAGAGCGAGGGGACGGCGGCGGCGATCCACGCGCTCAATGCCGACATGGAAGCGGCCGGCGCGCTGAAGTTCGCGTGTGGCGTGTCACCGGCCAGCGCCGCCAAGACGCTGAGAAAGGAGCCCGACGGCGAGGTGCTCGTCACCGACGGACCCTACATCGAGACGAAGGAACACATCGCTGGCTTCCTGCTGCTGGAGGCGGCGGACATGGACGAGGTGCTCGCGTGGGCACGGAAGGGTGCCGGGGTCCTGGCGGGACCGGTCGAGGTGCGGGAGCTCTACTTCCAGCCGGACCCGGGAGAAGCGACGGGGTGACGCCCGTCGGAGGCCTCCCGGGCCGGAGGCCTTCGCAGGACTCGCCGATCGCTGGCGCCCCGGGGTGGAGGCCCGGACATCCGGATCCTGGAGATCGCCGCGCGGCATCACCACAGCGGTGTGCGACTCTCGGGACCAGAACGCACAGGTGCCGGGTTCCGCCGGACCCGAGACCGCCGGACCCGACGCCCGTGCGCGCGGGACACGGGAGACGCGCGGAACCCGTGAAACGCGCGAGGCTTCCCGGTCGAAGGCACGGGGGCAGAGGCCGCGGCGCGCGCATGATCGTCACCGCCGCGGGGGGCATGATCTTGGCGGCTGTGGACGACCATGGTCATGGCACTGCCAGGCGGACATGGTCTTTGCAGCCATCAACCGTGAGGCCACCACCGGTCGGCTGCGAACGCCAGGATTATCATGGTGTCCGCCGCCCGGAACCTCTGCCACTCCCCCCGTGGCTGCGAACGCCAGGATAGTCATGGTCTCTGCAGCCATCCCCCCGGCCTTCCAGCGTCGCTGGCTGCGAACCCCGCGCCGCGCGCGCCCGGCTACCGTCTGACACCCCGTCGTCCGCCATCCCGGAGCCGACAGTGTCGGCGAGAGTGGCAGGGGTGTCCTGCGTTGCTTGGTGCCGGCGCATGAAGCTCTCCAGGCAGGTGCTCACGGAACCTGTCCGTCCGCTACACGCGCTCCGCCCAGGCCACGATGCCGCGGATCATGCCCTTGAAGATGAGGGCGTGGAGGGGATAGACGGCGTACCAGTACAGCAGCCCGGGAAGGCCGACGGGGTCGAAGATGGCGGTCTGACGTATGTTCGACCCTTCGGCGGTCGCGTTGACCTCGAACTGAAGCCAGGCGCGACCGGGTAGCTTCATTTCGGCGTGCAGGCGGAGCAGTCGATCCTCCTCGACGGCCTCGACCCGCCAGAAGTCGACGGCGTCTCCGGGGCGGAGCCGGTCGGGATCGCGGCGGCCACGGCGTGAGCCGACACCACCCACGAGGAGATCGAGGAAGCCCCGCAGCCGCCACAGCCAGTCGGCGTAGTAGTAGCCGTGGTCGCCGCCGATTCGCCGCACGGCTGCGAACGCGCGGGCTGGGGGAACGGGCACCGACGCCGTGCGCGAGTCGACTCTCCGTAGCCCGAACGCGGCACCGCCGTACGGATGATCCGGTGGGGTCGACGGGAAGGCGTCGTTCCAGCGCGTCTCCGCAAGCTCGCGGTCCTCGTTGGCCAGGGCGCGGGCGATGGCCTCCGCGACCGGGCGCGGTGCGATCCCGGGAAAGAGCCGGCCCGCCGCGTCCGAGTCCACCACGGTCTCGTTGCGCAGGCTGTCGATGAGCTTGCGCCCGACCCGGGCGTAGAGCGGGGTCACCAGACCGAGCCAGAGGCTGGAGAGCCAGGGAGTCAGGACCGGAACGGGGATCATGAAACGGCGCAGGCCCCGCTGACGCGCGTACTCGAGCATGAGCTCGCGATACGACAGCCGGTCCGGCCCCCCGACCTCCACCACGCGGCCACCGTCGGGGAGGGGGACCTCCAGCGCCGCGACCAGATAGGCGAGCACGTCTTCGATGGCGATGGGCTGCGCCCGCGTCGCGACCCAACGCGGCGTGATCATGATCGGGAGCTTCTCCACCAGCGACCGGAGCATCTCGAAGGACAGGCTCCCCGAGCCGAGGATGATGGACGCTCGAAACTCGAGGGTCGGGATGCCCGACGCCCGCAGGATCCTTCCCACCTCCTGACGGCTCTCCAGGTGCGACGACAGGCCGTCGCCCTCCCCCAGCCCGCCCAGGTAGACGATCCTGCGCACCCCTGCCGAGAGGGCCGCCGCCGCGAACCCCTCCGCCGCCCGGCGATCCCGCTCCCGGAAGTCGTCACCGGCGTTCATCGAGTGGATGAGGTAGTAGGCCGCGTCGACGTCCCGGAGCGGCTCGGCCAGCGAGCGCGGATCCAGCGCGTCACCCGCTGTGACCTCGACACCGGCGGGCACCCGCGCCTGGAGGAACTGGGGGCGCCGAGAGATGCAGCGCACCGTGTGGCCTGCGTCCAGAAGCGGCCGCAGAAGCCGCCCGCCGACGTAGCCGCTGCCCCCCGTCACGAGAACCCGTAGGCGGCCGTCAGCGGGTGCCCGGTCCGGGAGGCGCTCCGGGGCCTCCATCGTGTCAGAGCTCATCCCTTCCAGCCGGGCCGTCGCAACACCAACACCGGCGTCCGGTCCCGATATTCTCGATATTCCGGGTCGTCTCCCCACTTCATCCGGGCTCGTTCTTCCAGAGGGGGGATGCCGCTGATGCGGGTCAGCAGGAGAAGGACGAAGACCGGCGACACGAGCGTCACGTATCGCCAGCCTTCGAGCTCAGGAAGGGCGATCAGCGCCACACCGAACCAGAGCACGATTTCTCCGAAGTAGTTGGGGTGGCGTGACCACGCCCACAGGCCGCTCTGAATGAAACGCCCTCTGTTTTCCGGCTCTTCGCGGAATCGTCTCTTCTGGCGGTCGGCAACGACCTCGATGGAAAAGCCGATGGCCCAGATCAGGATACCGAACGCCGCAGCGACTCCCAGAGGCTGCGCGCCCTCGCCCGTAATGGCGGCCAGCGCGCACGCCAGGGTCAGGAAGACCCACAATCCCTGAAGGGTCCATGCCGCGAGGAAACGCGAAAAGCTGGACCGCATTTCGTCGAAGCGAGCATCCTTCCCCTCACGGTTGATGCGCGCGAACAAGAAGGCACCGAGCCGAACCGCCCAGACCAGCACGAGCGCGCCCAGAAGGAGCGATCGGGCATCTTCCGCGTCTGACGCCACGAGCGCAGACACGATGACGGCCACGTACGTGAGGCTTCCGGTGAGGTCGAAGAAGCGCTCGGTGCGGGCTCGATACGACGGCACGAACACGATCCAGTTGATCGTGAACGCGAGCACCCCGCAGACGGTGAAGACCGGCAGTCGGCCCACCCTGACGCCCCCCTGGCTTCCCGCCCACGCGACCGCCGCCCCCACGGCCAAGACGACGGGGATGACGGCCAAAGCTCGTTGTTCGGGCCGATTCATGGTGCAGGCCTCACGTCCTGGACAGCGATAGGGTGCATCCACGAAGGGAGCGCAGCCGTTCTCCAGCGGACGCCGGGGACTTCGCCCGGTGCGCGGCCGCAGCCGTGCGCAACCCACAATGGCGCAGCCGCGCGCCGGCACGCCACCGCTCCGGCCCTGGGGACCACGGCCATGGTCGCCGGCCCTCGCCGCGGTTAGACTCCGTTACGCCCTCGTCGGCGACCCGCTGGTTCCCCGCCCCGGAGAACGACGTGCCGAACGCCTTCACGATCTCCCGCTCCCACCTCTTCTCCACCTCGGACGTCGACCTCCGAAACGAGATCACCGGCCACACGGGGAGCGAGACGGAGACCTCGAGCATTCTTCGGTCCATCGACCGCTTCGGTAGCGACACGTCGATCACCGGCTACCAGGTCCACCCCAGTCCGGCGCGAGCCACGCGTGTGGTTCCGGCCCGCGTCGCCTGGACGGTGCACGCACTGAGGGTATGAAGCGCGCGATCAGCGCTCCGGGCGGCGGCGGATCCGGTTCTTCACCGAGTCGAAGCGGACGCCACGCATCCGCTTGACGCCGCTGCTCGTATCCTTGTAGACCCTTTTTCGGGTCGGGGGGCTTCCGTCCTCGTCGGACCAGAAGTAGGGGCTCGGTACGCCGTTCTTTCGGTCGATCTTCTTCCTGGCCATGGCTCGGCTCCGCTGTGCGGTGAGAAGGCTCCGTCGATCGGTCGACCGGCGAAGATGGAGCACTACCCTGCTTCGTCCGCGTCCGGATCGAGGTGGCCGTCCGTGGTGGACCTGCGCAGCTTCGCCACCTTGAGAGCCCAGTCGAGCTCACTTTCCGGACGATGATCCGGCATCCGGCCATCGGTCACGGCCCGGAGGAGATCCTCGGTCCTGTGGCGAAGCCCCTGATGATCCACGTGGGCGTGGCAGGCGTTCAGCAGATGGATGAGGCGGGCGATTTCGGCCTGATCGAGCCTGTGCGCCAGCGCCAGCGGCTCGATCCCGAGCTCTTCCGCTGCCGTCTGGATCGCCAGGACGGCGAACTGAGCGAGTTGGCCGTCGAGATCGTTCATGGCACGTCCCACATCACAGGGGAAATCGGGCTGCTCCCGAGGGGGGATACCCGGATGTTGGCCGCAGATGCGAAGAACGGTGCCTTGCGCCCGTCGTCCATCGACAGCTCGAGCAGGCGCCCGCCCGAGCCCGTCCGGCCGAGGTGGCGCACCACCACGGCCGTCCCTTCGTGGGTCAGGACCCGCTCACCCGGCGAAGGCAGCCTGTCGGCGCCGCTCACCGATCCCGGGCAGCGCGCCGGGTCGACGCGCAGGGCGTTGATACCGCGGGGCCGCTCGATCATCGCGTCCTGCATCTCCAACTCTCCCGGGCCCGGGGGCCTCGTGTGCGGGCCAGGGAGAAACAAAAAAAAACCCGGGCATCAGCGCCCAGGTTCGTTTCCTTTCTGGCATCCGGACCTTGCCGGATCGATTGCCGCTCTTGAAGCTCGCGGGACCCTCGGGGAGCGTCAAGGCACGGTCACGCCCGCATCGTCTCGAGGAAGACGCCCGTTCGGGCAGCCGTGCCGAGGACGGCCGCGGCGGTGGCTCTGCGAGCGACTCCGCCGGCCGATACCCGAAGGGGGCAGCGCCGCTGCCGAGCCGGCGCGTCCGAGTCGCCGCGGCCACGCTGCGGGCTCGGGCGGTTCCCCATGTCGCATCCCGCCATGGCTTCGCCCTGGAGAGCCGATGATTCTCCGGTGTGAGTGCCATCCACCCGGACGTCCGGATCCTGGAGATCGCCGCGCGGCAGCATGGCGTGGTCGCCCGCAAGCAGCTGCGTGAGGCGGGGCTGTCGCGAGGTGCCGTAGAGTATCGGCTCCGGAAGGGGGTCCTTCGAGCCCTGCACCGAGGTGTCTACCGCACCGGACCGACGACGCCGCAGTACCAGGCGGAAGCCGCCGCGCTGCTGGCGTGTGGCGAAGATGCCGTGCTCACCCACAGGACGGCAGCCGGCATCCTGGGCATCATTCCCGAGCCCCGGCCCGAGCAGCCCATCGATGTCTCCGGCCCCCGCAGCCTGCGCGGTCCGCGCTCCGGTGTCCGGCTCCACCGCGTCGGACGGCTGCCCGACGACGAGGTCGAGCGCCGGCACGGGCTGGTCGTCGCCGCTGGGCCGCGGACGATCCTGGACCTCGCCTCCTGTCTCGGGCCCTACGACCTCGAGCGCGCCCTGGCGCGGGCCGAGCGGCGGGATCTGGTCACCCTCGATCGGGTCCGGGCCATCGCCGACCGGCATCCCCGCCGACCAGGCCGCGGAAGGCTACAGGCCCTCCTCGACGACATCGCGGAACCGGCGCTCACCCGCTCGCCACCGGAGCGCCTGCTCCTGAAGAGGCTGCGCAGGGCGGGCGTCCCGCGGCCCAGGGCCAACGCCAGGATCCACGGCATGGAGGTGGATCTGCTGTTTCCGGACTACCGGCTGGCCGTGGAGATCGACGGCTACGCTTTCCACCGCCAGCGGCCGGCCTTCGAAGACGATCGCGGCCGCGGCGCCGCTCTCGCAGCCCGGGGGATCATGGTCCTGCGCTTCACCCCACGACAGCTCAAGACGGAACCCGACAAGGTGCTCGCACAGCTGTGTCTGGCTCTCGGTGCCAGGACGCCGACGCGCTGAAGTCCCGCCTGCCAGGGACCGTGGCGCGCGGGGCCCGTGAGACGCAGAGATCCGACCGACGCGAGGGGCAGGTGAGACACGAGTCGCTTCTCGGTCGGCCGGGATAAGGACTGCGGCCGAAGTGCGAACATGGCCGTCACAGCCGCCAGGCGGACGTGGTCTTCGCAGCCTTCAACACTCGGACCACTACCCGAGGGCTGCGAACGCCAGGATTATCATGGTGTCCGCCGCCCGAGACCTCCAGCGCTCCCCCCGCGGCTGCGAACAACAATGTAATATATTTTGGACATCTAGTCGTAAATATCTTACTATTCGTTTGGACCAACCTCAACTGGAGAACGCCATGAGCAGCATCCTCTGGTCGGTGGGAGCGCTGGTGGCGGGCAGCCTGATACTCTGGATCGTCGCCCGCTCCGTGATGTCCCGCGTTCCCGACTTCTCCGACGGCGGGAAGCCGCCGTCTACGCACCTTCAACGGGCGGCCCGCTGGAGCCTGTTTCTGGCGGGGACACCGGTCCTTGCCGTCGCGCTCATGCTCGCCGTGTTCGGTCTGGAGCGAGCAACAGAAGACGCAGGCCTTCGCTTCACACTGTACGGGCTCATCCTGGTGTCCCTCCTTGCCGCCGGCGGCGGAGCGTGGTGGGTCGCAAGACGCGGCCGGGCGCCTGCGGGCGGTATCGTACTGGATGAACGGGACCGCGCGATCCTCGAGCGCGCCCCGGCCGTGCAGTCGGTTACCACTATCCTCGTGCTGGCTGCTTGGACGGTCCTTCTCACCGAGCACTTTTCGGCCACCGGAGCGGTACCCCTGGTCTGGCTCCAGCTCGTCTTCTGGTCGTGTGTGACGGTGAACGCGCTCGGGCTGCCAGCGGGGGTGCTCATGGGGTACCGGAAGGGGTGAGATGGACACCGATCAGCTCAGAAACGACATCCGTCGACATCGCTTCGAGCGCAACGAGATGACGCAGCAGGAGCTGGCCGATGCCGCCGGTTGTTCACGGCAAACCATCGTGATGCTGGAAAAGGAGCGCTACAGTCCCTCGCTCGGATTGGCCATGAAGATCGCCCGCGTCTTCGATGTGAGGGTGGACGATCTCTTCTGGCTCGACGGGGACGAAGACACATGATCAACCATGGCCGGAAGGCGGACCTGGCCGTCACAGCCGCCAGTGCGAACATGGTCTTCGCAGCCGCCAACCGTCGGGCCACCACCCGATGGCGGCGAATCCCAGGATTATCATGGTGTCCGCCGCCCGCGACTCCCGCCGCACCCTCCGCGGCTGCAAACGACAGGATAGTCATGGCCTTCGCAGCCTTCGCCCTTCCCCACTTCCATCTCTGGCTGCGAACCCCACGCCGGGCACGACCATATTGTGGAACCGGGACGACCTGAAGTCCTGGCACGATCGGGGTCGGGTCTCTCATTCTTCTCGGATGTCTGACCCCATTACCCGTCTCAACCTCGCCCTCTCCGACCGCTACCGCATCGAGCGCGAGCTCGGCGAGGGCGGTATGGCCACGGTCTATCTCGCCCAGGACCTCAAGCACAAGCGCTCGGTCGCCCTCAAGGTGCTCAAGCCCGAGCTCGCCGCCGTGGTGGGAGCAGAGCGGTTCCTGGCCGAGATCGAAACCACGGCGAACCTGCAACATCCCCACATCCTCCCGCTGTTCGATTCGGGCGAGGCCGACGGTTTCCTCTATTACGTCATGCCGTATATCGAGGGTGAGTCGCTCCGAGAACGGCTGGATCGGGAGGGGCAGCTCCCGGTGGAGGAGGCAGTCCGACACGTCTCGGACGTGGCAGAAGCCCTGGGCCACGCTCACCGCCGAGATGTGGTCCACCGCGACATCAAGCCGGCCAACATCCTCATCCAGGACGGTCGGCCCGTGGTCGCCGACTTCGGGATCGCGCTCGCCGTGGGGAGCGCCGGAGGCGCACGCCTGACCGAGACCGGTCTCAGCGTCGGCACGCCGTACTACATGAGCCCCGAACAGGCCATGGGCGACGCCCCGGTGAGCGCCGCCAGCGACATCTACGCCCTGGCGTGCGTCCTCTACGAGCTCCTCGCCGGCGAGCCACCCTTCACGGGCGGCACCGCCCAGGCCGTCCTGGCCAAGATCATCACGGGGGGACCACCCTCGATCCTCGAGGTGCGGTCCGCGGTGCCGCGAAACGTGGACGCAGCGATCCGTCGCGCCCTCGAGCGGGTCCCCGCCGACCGCTTCCCTTCCGCGAAGGCGTTCCGGGAGGCGCTGGCCGATCCTTCCTTCCGCTATGGCGAGGATCCTGAGGCGACCGCTGGGCATCCCTCGCGTCGTCTTCGACTCGTCACCGCCGGCGCTCTCGCCCTCTCGGTGGCTACGACCGCGGTAGCGGTGGGGGCTTTCACCCGGCTGTCGGAATCACGAGGTCCCACGCGGGTGTTGACCCAGGAGCTGACCCTCGGGATCGGCGCGCCCCGGACCAGCTTGAATATCGCCGAAGTGTCCGACGACGGCCGCTGGATTGCGTACAACGGCAGCGACCAGAGGGGCGTCGCCTCGATCTACGTCCGGAACGTGACGGAGCAGGCGGCGAGGCTGCTGCCCGGTACGCGAGACGCGCGCCGTATGGCCATTTCGCGGACGAGCGACGAAGTCGCGTTCACACAGATATCCCTCGGACCGTTGAAGGTCGTATCTCTCGAGGGCGGGCCGGTACGGGTCCTGGCCGAGGGCGCCCAGGCGCGACCCGTCTGGGGGGACGAGCACATCTACTTCGTCAACGCCGAGCTCGGGATCAGCCGCGTACCCATCGAGGGCGGGGCGGTGGAACGGGTGACACCGGTCACGGACGACGGCGTGGTCCGAGCTCCCACCGACGTGTTGCCCGGGCGCGACGTCGTGATCTTCACCGAGTTCTCCCGCGGAGGGGGGGACGAAACGGTCCGGGCCCTTTCGCTCGCTTCGGGGGAGATGAAGACGCTCGCCGACGGAGCCGGAGGTGTCGTGAGAGACGGCGTCCTCCTCTTCGCCGCCGCATCGCAGGACGGCCTCGAGGCCGTCCCGATCGACCCTGAGACCCTGGATGTAGCGGGCAAGCCGGTCACGGTGGCCACCGGGCTCGTCTCCGTCGGCCCCCTCTTCGGCGGGTTGCTGTTTCGCGTGAGCCAGTCTGGCGACCTGATCTACGGCATGGCCGGGCAACGCGAGGAGAGCGTGACTCATCCGGTGTGGGTCGATCGGTTGGGAAACGTCACCACCATCGCGACCGAGTGGCGCGTCTCGCCCGTGATCTCCGTGTCCTCGCTCGCTCTGTCACACGACGGCACCCGTCTCGCGGCGTCCAGCGGAGGAGCGGGCCAGAACGACCTGGAGCTCTTCATACAGGATCTGCAGGGAGGACCTCTCCGGCGAATCGCCTTCGACGAGCCGATCAGCACCCGTCCCTTCTGGAGCCCGGACGACCAGGAAGTCTACTACTTCGAGGACCCCAGCGGGTCGTTCCTCGAAGGGAACCTCGTGGCCCGGCGGGCCGATGGAAGTGGTGATGCCCGCATCATCGTGCCCGACGTGGGCATCGGAGACGGGGCGTGGAGCCGGGACGGCGCCTGGATGGTCTTCCGGGTCGGTGTGCCGGCCCGCCCGAGCCGGGACATCTTCGCGCTCCGGGCGGGCACCACCGAGCCCATCGAGCTGGTGGCCACCGACGCCACCGAGCAGGCCCCGTCCCTGTCGCCGGACGGAAGGTGGCTCCTCTACCAGTCCGACCGGACCGGGCAGCACGAGGTCTACGTGCGCCCCTTCCCCGAGGTCGACGACGGCCTCCAGCAGATCTCGCTCGACGGAGGGACCGAGCCGCGCTGGGCCCACTCCGGTCGGGAGATCTTCTATCGGGACGATGAGGGACGCATGGTGGCGGTACAGGTGGAGGCGGGCGACCGAGAGCTGCAGACGTTGGATCACGACGTGCTCTTCGATGCCACCCCCTTCTGGTCGGACCCTGCTTCGCAGCAGTACGATGTCGCGCCCGACGACCAGAGGTTCCTGATGCTGCGAGGCGAAGCCGGTCGCAACAATCTCGTCGTGAGCTGGAACTGGTTCGAGCGGACCAGGCACTTGATCCAGGAGGCGAACCGGTAGGTCGCGGCGGGGAGGTTCTTCCCCCCCGCTGCCCCGGGTGCGACGTGGCGGATCGGAGAAGAGGCGTCCAGATTGCGCGGCGGACTCCTCCCTGCCCCCCAGCCGCGATGAACCGCCATGAGTGACGGGCCGAGCCGACAGCCCCGCAGTCTACGTGCCTACGCCGCGGAGATCGCCGTCATCGTGTTCTCCATCCTGCTGGCGTTCACCCTCGACCGGGGGTGGGACGCCTGGCAGGCACGGGGGGAGGAGCGGGTGGCCCTGGAGGGTCTCCGGGCGGACTTCCTCAAGAATCGGGAGGAGGTACGGACACAACTCTCCGCCGTCGAAGGCACCGCCGAGGCGTTCGTAACGGTGTTGGCCATCGTCGCCGCTCCGGAGACGTCCGGGGACACGCTCTCCCGGCCTACGCTCGGGGGCCTCTTCACTGGGAACTCCCTGGACCCCTACACGGCCACGCTGGACCAACTGGAGTCGTCGGGGCAGATGGACCTCCTGCGCGACCCGGAGTTGCGGACGCTCCTGGCCCAGTGGCGCGCCGAGACCCAGGACGCGCGGAACGAGCAGGTGCGTTTCGTGGATCTCATCAGCGCGGTCCTGTGGCCGGCTCTGGTCGACGCGGGCTATGCGTACCCCCTGGATTCCGTGAACTGGCCCGGCGTGCCCGCCGCCGCGCCCCAGCGCCCCGCGGGCGCCACGCTCGGAAGCCCGAGGATGGACGCACTGCTTCGGCAATTGGCCCTCCGGAACTTCTTCGTGCGCCAGGATCTGGATGAGGCCCGCGACGCCACCGAGGCCGTGCTGGCCCGGCTGGACCAGTTGCTGGGCACCTCGACCCCTCCCCCGTCGACCCTACCGACGCCATGACCGATGTGGACCGCAGGAGGTCCAGGCTGTGCGGATCCCGCACCTGCCCCCCACACAGCATGCAGCACTGCTTCGTGGAGCTCCGGGAGGACGTGGACCCACCCGTCCTGTTACGCGCGCCCCAAAGCCCACGCCACATGCTCCCGCACCAGAGACTCCGGATCCTCCAGCGCCTCCCGCAACACCTCCACCGCCTCCTCCGGCGGCTCGTCCACCGAAGCCAGCCAGTTCCCCATGGCCACCGCGACGTTGCGCTTGAACCCGGCGTAGCCCGCCCGCCGAATCGCCGAGCCACGCGAGAACGCGTCCCAGTCCTCGCGGGTCATCCGCATCAGCTCCACCAGCGACGGCGCATAAGTCCCCGGATGCGGGGGATTACCGACACCCGACGTTTCAACTGAAAGATTCTCTTCGGTCAGCCCGGGATCGGCCCGGCCTCTACCATCGCGCGTTTCAGCTGAAACGCTCCTCCGCCGGGAACCCCTCCACCCAGAAGGGCAGCTCCCCCGCCCCCCGCGCCGCATACCCCGGCTCCGCGCTCACCTCCGCGAAGCGCACGTTGAACGGACACACCTCCTGGGAGGATTGCCCACTTCCGCGTTACGGGATTTCGCTGAGTACGGGCGATTCAAACAGGGATCGGGCGAATGCTGATCCTGACGCTCATTCGTGAAGAAGGAGTTCTCGGGCTTCCTGCATTGCCAGGGCTGCTTCCTCTTCACTCAGTCGGATGACGAGATTCCCGGAGGGCTGATCCCCCAGCCATGGACGCATGTGTTTCCGCCACAGGTCGTAGAGTACAGGCGGGTCAACCGGCACCGGATAGGATCCAAGCGCGAAGGAGCGTCGCGTTCTCGCATCATCGTCGAGCTGTTCCCAGTCTTCGGCTGTCGCCCGAAGGCCTGCCTTCAGATCCTGACCGGTGACGAAGGACTGCTCCGCTCCGGTCAGTTGCGGAGCAAGAAGGCGGTGAACTCGGTCGTCGGAAGCGAGCACATGGGCAAAGGGCATGTAGAAGAGGTACTGCAGGTCGATGAGGTGGGTAGCTCGATCAGAAAGGAACCGGTGACGTACGGCGATCGCGAGTGAGAGCAGGCACCGAATGCAATGGGCAGCGTACGGGGCGTACTCCTGAGCGTAGGTGAAACCAGAGGCCTGCCATTGCCGTCTTGCTTGTACCCGTTCAGGCTCGCGAGTTATCAGGGTCTGGAGGGCCCACTCGAACCACACGTCCTGAAGCGCCGTCACCGCCAGCAGGTCATCCGCGATCAGAACGATTCGAGATTCAGAGTCTGGACGGGGGAGAACGACACGGTTCTCGTTCAGGTACCGCGAAAGAGACGCGACGGAGGCCGAGCGCAGTGAGCCGCCGCCAGTACGCCGACATCTCAGCCTCTGATTCCGTGAACTGCCCCTGCGACCAGCGGAGGATCGCCTCGTTGAGCGGCGACAAGTCGATGTGGACGCCACCTGAGCTGCTCTGGAAGAAGTTGTCGGGAAGGATCTGCCCCGTCATGGGAACCACTCCGCCCAGGAGATCGACGCGGGCGAGTTCCCGATACGGGGCGTTCACGGGCCCTCCACTCCCACCGAACTTCCTTGCGAGCGTGGCGACCGCATCGGCGGGCCGTTTGCCGGCTGCCACATCCTTCGTGAGGTCTCCCAGCACCTCGTAGACGAGCACTGGCGTGATGTTCGGGTACAGATGCTGGAACACCACCACGTGCTCCCTCGCAGAGAGAGCCTGGAACGCTGACTTGTCGAAGATCGTGATCGGCCCCATGGGCCTTACCTCCACCTCGGGGCCGGTTGAGCTGGCCGATCACTTCCGTGTGGGTTTGCCGCCGCCGGTCAGCCAGTCAGGGTAGGCCCATCCAGTCACGGCAGTCGCGATTCGATCTCTACCTGGGCGGCGGATCGCACCTGCGCTTCTATCTCGGCTTCAACAGCAGTGTATAGGTCGATCTCCTCCTCGGGAGCGCGGATGCTCACGACGAGCGAGTACCGGGCGGGGAGGTGGTAGCGGTCCATGGCCACGTCGTCCTTCCACCATCCGCCAACGGGGTAAATGCCAATGGCGTTTCGGTGAGCCAGGTCGGCTGCGGTCCCTCGCCAGACGTCCGAGTGGATTGAGCCGGAGTTCCTGACGCGCGTGTGGAGGTCCCAGCGGTCCGAATCTGCCGGACGTACCACGTCGACGTCATCCGACCGCTCAGCTCCACTCAATCGAGCCCGGAACTCGTCGTCCGTCTCGAGCGGATGCTTAGCCTCGAACCTGAGGCCGTGCGAAGCATACTGATACCGTCGCTTCCAGCCCCTGTCACCGGGCCTTGGTTCGATGAAGTAGCTGAGCGTGACGCGCATTTCTACCTCGACCTCCCCGAGGTCGAGCATGAGGTCTTGCGGCCACGGCAGCGGATGAATGTGCATCTCTCGCGTACGCGCGGCTGCGCCGTTCCGCTCATACGGGCGAAGTTCATCTTGCGCCACGAGGGTGAGGTCATTCCTGGCGCTGTAGAGCGCCCTTTCGAGACTCGGCACGCCATACCCGAAGCGCCTGAGCAGCGTCTGCTTGTCGAGCAGCCTCAGGGTGCGCACGTCCGCACGCGACCTGGCTCCGGCGCGCCGTAACATGGCTGGTGTCCACTCGGCCGAGTGCACAATGAGCGCCCGGATAGTTTCCGGCCATGCATTTGGAAGCTCGGCCGTCAGGTGGCCCGCGAGCTGCGCCGCAAGCGCGGAGGCCGCGCTCGTGGCCCCGAAGGGGCGATACAGCGCGAGCGCGAGCTGGTTGTTGGTTGTCAGCAGGCTCAGGTCATCGTGTGAGACGGCATGCCGACCGTTCACGATGAGGTTGCCACCTTCAAGGACAACGTCCGGCTTGCTCGGCCATGACCTGTCCCACGGGACGGCAGTGCGACTCGTCGGGCACAGGTCTCCCGCGTCGGCCAATGGGGTTGCGTGCTGGACGGCCGGGTCCACGATGTTGACCCGTTCAGTGAACGCCCCCACGGTGAGAGCGTTCCACGCTTGGGCGGGGCTCTGGATGCCCGCGATGTCGTTCGCGTCAAGGTAGCCGGCCGGCGTGATCTGGTCCTCGTGCAGGTTACCGGCGGCGACGACGATAAGCCGCCGCGGCTCTCCGTCACCTCCGAAGGCCATTTGATCCAGTGCCGCCGACCACGAAGACGGCGTACCCCCGTCGTTCGCCGTTTCGGTCGTGGCAAGACAGACAACGCGGCGTCTATGCGGGGCCTGAGCCTCGGCGCGTGCAACACCCTCCTGCGTGATCGCACCGTAGAGTTCCGGCGGGTTCTGGCCAGATGGAGGGAGGATCTTGACGGCCTCGAGGCGATGCGTTCGGCGGACGGCGCCAGCCCCAGCAAGCACCCCCGTGAGATCACCGAACGCAGCGAGACCGGCCATGCCCGTGCCGTGTCCGCGCCATCGCGCTGCGTCATCGGCCACGCCCCAACCCGGTTCGACCGTGTGTTGGTCGGCGGCCGCCAGAATATCTTCGAGGAGCGGATGCTCACGATTCGCCCCGCTGTCGAGCACCGTCACAGCTGTTTCGGATTCGACCGGACCGAGGCGCTCCCGCAGGTCCTCGGCCCACGCGGCTTGCTCGCGTGCGGGGAGGTCCAGAAAGAACGTCGGGACATCGCCCGCGAGCCTGACCTCAGCGAAGGCAAGCGACTCATGCATGAGCGCAGATAGCCGCTCTGGCGTCGCCAGAGCCAACACCACCTCGCGACCTGGAAACGTGAGGAAGTGGGGCCGAACCGTGATCTCCAGAGTTCCGGCTGCCGCGAGGAAGACGTCTCGGCGCCCACTCCGGAGCCAGACTTCCCACCACGCTTCCTGATGAGGCGGTGGGAATGATTCCTGATCCCCCACGTAGATGGAGCGAAGCTCGGCCAGTCGAGCCGTTTCCATCCGCGTAACGAGCCGCTCGTTCCTTGGGCGTCCGCTACGGCTGTCCTCTCTGGTTCGGTATGCCTCTACCTTGCGGATGATCCGGTCTCCAGAGTCCTGAGGCACGAACAGCGTCGCGACAAGCTGGTCCTGTTCTTCGTCCGCTCGCGCCGACAGGAGTTCGATATTTCGGACCCGGTGTTCCAAGCTCTGCAGGACCGCTTCCTCACCCGACGGCAACCTGACTTCCAAGTAGTATCCGAGTTCGTCGTTCGCGAACTCCGTCCTACGGTTCTCGAGAACCACGTCCCCCTCGGCGAACGCCTCTCGCAGTGCAGTCTCGAGCGCACGAGCGTGCGCCTCACGATTCCGAGCGGGGTTCGGGGGGTGCTCTATGGGTGGGCCGGGCGGGCGGGTGTACGGAGCAGGTTCGCCGCCGCCTTCGCGGTAGAAATGCGGAAGGTCGCGAGGGTACACAAGCACGTCAGCCGATCGTCACCGGTGTGAGGATTTTCGTTCTGCGATCGCAGAAAGGAGGGTATCGAGGTCGATCTGGGGCTTCCGCTCGAGAATCGCCGTCTTCGCTGCCTCGTCCGCGGCTCGGGCGACATCGGCTTGGCTCATTCCGGAGGCGGCGCCAGCAACTGTCTCCCAGTCGACGGCGCTCGTATCGAACGTCGCAAGCCGCGCATGCATAATCCCGATGGCCACTTCCGCACCTGGCAGAGAGTATTCGATCACATCGTCGAACCTGCGAAACAGAGCGGGATCGAGTAGTTCCAGATGGTTCGTCGCTGCGATGACAAGCCCTTCGGATTCGTCCTGTTCGAGGAACTGCAGGAATGAGTTGAGTACTAGGCGTATTTCTCCGACATCGTTGCCGGCGGACCGCCGGGAGCCGATAGCGTCGAACTCGTCGAAGAAGTAGACGCCTCGCGTCTGTGCCATGGCGTCGAACACGAGCCGGAACTTGGCGGCAGTCTCTCCCAGGAACTTCGTCAGGACACCCTCCAACCGGATTGTGAAGAGAGGGAGTTTCAATTCGCCGGCGAGGGCTGCCGCCGTCATCGTCTTGCCCGACCCGGAGGGGCCTACCAGCAACAGCTTTCTCCGTGGCATAAGCCCGTGGGAGCGAAGCTTCAACTGTTGCTTCTGCTCATTCAGAACCCGTTTGAGCCGAAGGGCGACCTCATCGGTCAAGACCATGTTGCCGAGCCGAAGGTCCGGGTAGATGACCGAGAGCAGGTTCGCGATGTCGCCCTGAGGCGGCGTGAGCGGAATCGCGCCCTTGCGCTCGACGGCTGACCGCTTCGCCTTCGCTTCGTCGATGAGCTCACGAAGCTCCTGTGCGATCTTGGAGTGACCCCGACGAGCCTCATGAGCGGCGGCTTGCATGGCCACGGCCATGAACTGTGCATCATACCCCTCGATGTGGCTCCGCAGCAGAGCGATGATGTGGCGAGCTGTGCTCATCGTCGAGGAGTCCGAATCTTCTGGTGGGACCGGTGTGCCGTCGTGTGCCGTACGCGCGAGTAAAATGGTTCGGGATCAAAGGGGAATATATCCTGGCCCTCGATTCTGGCCCGGCCGCTTTGATGGTAGGATGTAAGCGGCCTCGTCAGCAGACGCTCACCGACGATATGGCCCGGGAGTGGACCCGGTGGAACGGCGTCTTGTCCAATACCGCCGCCTGACCTTCTGGCGCAAAAGGTAGGTTTTTTTTTTTTTTTTTTTTTTTTTTTTTTTTTTTTTTTTTAGGAGGCAGAGCGTTACGACGTTCTTCCCAAGGGCCTCCTCGCACGTATCCAGAGCGGCGCGTGAGAACTCGTTGGCCGATATGAAGAGCCCTCGCGCGTTTCCCCTGTTGAACACGCGAACCATGTGCCGCGAGACATCCGTTACGTCGACCGCTGTCGAGAGCCACTTCATCTCCACGAGGTAGAGGTCTCCATCGAGTTCGATCACTCCGTCGATCTGCTCCATCACTCCGGCGCCACCGTCACCCGTTCTGGTAAAGCTCTCCCGCACACCAATCCCGAACGACTTGAAGAGGTCATTCATCACCGCCTCCAAGGCCCGTCCGCGATTCTGCGTTTCATTTTGCCCGAAGAGCCCGAAGAGCCGATCGCGTATCTCCTGCCGCTCTCTCCGCCGCGTCTCTGCTGCCTCCACCCGTGCCTCTACCTTCGCGCGGTGTGCAGCGCGTTCCTGCTGCCGCTCCTGTTTCATGCGCGTGGAGCTGTCTTTCACGTTCACCACGCGTTGGATCTCCGCCACGAGACCCTTCGCCTTCAGTTGATCGTCTGTCCAGCATGTCGAGAAGTCCTCGAACTCGACGACTCGCTTCAATACCTCCCTCCGTCCCCGCAGGCCGGCGTCACCATGCTCGTTCAGGCGCGTCATGACGTTTCGAGCAATCTCGAACTTGTTGATCTCGTTGCGTTTCTGATCGATGCGTGCCTGAAGATCCTGAAGGTCTCGCCACGCGACCCCCGCGCTGCGGAAGAACACGACCACGTCTTCCTTTGAGCGGCAAAGGCGCGGGATCGCATCCACCAACAGGTTCATGATTTCGTGCGTATAATGTTATGCGTATTCCATGTCTCTGGCGGCGAGATTCACCCTTCTCAATCTGGCCTCCGGGAGGCGGCACCGCCACCGGATGACCCACCGCCTGCCCGGCAAGGGGGCATGTATCGTGTTGGTGAGCACCAAGCCTTGACGACGACGTTCCCCGACCGCGCCTCACATCACGTCAGCCCGCCTGAATGGAGGTGGTGCATAGTTGCCGCACCTGACCCCGTCGCAGTCTGCAACCCTTGCGGGCGGATAGCGCCGGCCGGCCGGCCGGTGTAGGCATCCGCGTTCACGTGTTGTCGAAAGGGCCTTCCTCCAACGACGCTATCCCTTCCCTGGCGCGGTGGCCGCTCCAACTCGAATCCGTGAATCCCCTCACCACCGGTACAGTGGCATCCAACAGACCAGCCCGCCTCCGGGAAAGGCGATCCCACACGAATCGAAGACCGGGAGACGCGCAATGTCGCAAGCTCTGAATGCCATCGCGAAGGACTGGCGCCAGGAGGCCGATAATCTCAGCAGCCGCTACGCAGATGGCCGTCTCGCTGCGCTCTGCGAGACCCACGCCGGAGAGTTGGACGCACTCCTCAGGACCCAGCTCGACGAGGAACTGACTTTGAAGCAGGCAGCTCGGATCAGCGGATACAGCTATTCGCACCTGCGTCGCCTCCTGGACGCGGGGGAACTGGCCAACATGGGGATCGAAGGGCGCCCCCGCGTGCGCCTTGGTGATCTGCCGTTCAAGGCTGGGCGGGCCGTGCCCCTCGGAGCGCTGAGTGCCGCGAAGCGGGCGCAGAGCCGTGTGAAGGCCAAGGGTCGGGTACGCCCGATCGGGTGACGAAGGGGGAGTGCCCGCCGGTGGGGCGGGATCGCAACTACGAAGGGCACACACTCACACGAACACAGACCCCTCAGATCCATGAGCAAGAAGAACGTCATCATCGTCGAGGAAAGGAAGCCCGACCTGCACGGGGATTCGGTCTTCGAGGTAGAGCTGGAGCCTGGCGTCGAGGCCTCCCCGATTCGCTGGAGCGGTCAGAGCGAGCCGAGGCTCTGGTCCCTCACGCTGACGCATGTCAGCGGTCTGCAGGTGGTGGTGAGGGAGCGGGTTCGCGGCACTATCGAACTCGAATCGGAGTTCATCGACAGACGCGGAGGTGTTCTCACGGTCAAGCCCCTGGTGGGGTTCTTCCCGATCGGATTCGTGTCACACGGAAGAGCTCGCGCGAGGATGAGAAACAGAAGTTCTCGCATGATCAGCAGAACGACGACATGACAGCCGAATGGGGGGCGATCGACCCGGTCTGGTGGTGGAAGGAGAGCCGGAGCGGAACCAGCTTCGATCGTCCCTCCTTCCAGGACGTGCTCGACTTCTGTCGGTCCAATCCTCGCCCTGTCGGGGAGCCCGGCAGAGTGGAATGGTGGGCACCCCACCGGTTCGGGCGTAGCCTGGACGTGAACGGCCAGCCGGACATCATGAAGTTCATGGCCATGTACAACGAGTTCCAGAACCCGGAGTGGCACCTCCACTTCCTCAAGGTCCCCGGGTGAACCATCCCCTGGGGGACGTGTTGAACATCGCTGTCTATGCCTACGCCGCGGCGGTGTACTCCAAGGACCTCTCGGAAAACGCCACCCGCGGTCGGCGTAGCGAGGGCGAGAAGGGTTGGTGGGTGAACGGCCAGGCTCCGTGGGGGACGAAACGCAAGGACACCCTTGAGGACCGAATTCTCGAGCCTGGCGAGAAGTCGAAGCCGGGTGGCGGGGGGACGATCCTGGTTGAGGACCCGGACATCCTACCGCATTGGAGGCCGTCCGCGGAGTCGTTCCTGGCGGGCGCCTCGTACAAAGGCATCGGCGAGGACCTCTACGACGTCGGCTTGCGCGGTCCTCAGGGCGGCGCCTTGGGACACCGACACATCCGGAACTTCCTCACGAACCGGCACCTGATCGGCGAGGTGAAGGTCCGAGACGCGGATGGCAACGTACAGTGGCCCCCGCCAAGTGGGATGCGCTGGTCGATCGCGCACTGTTCGAGAAGGTCGTGCAGGAGGCGGAGCGGCGGAAGTCACAGCCCCGGGACAAGAAGCGCACGTCGAAGGGGACCTTCCTCCTGCGGCCCGCATGCGCCCACTGCGGGATCGAGTACCACGGCGGACGTAACGGAAAGAAGCAGGGGAGTGCATGCACATACGTCCACCCGAAACCCCACAAGGTCCATCACCCCGAGATCTACGACGCCTATGTGGAGCACGAGTGCCGCGGGTGGACTGTACTCGCGGACGAGCTCGAAGGGGCGGTCAAGGACCTCATTCTCCGTGAGCGGACGTCTGTAGGCTACGAAGAGGAGATCCGGGCGCTGATCCTGGAGAAGGAGCAGTTCGAGCAGGGCGCCGCCGCCGCGGTGAAGGCGGCTGAGCAGAAGGTTGAAGACCTGGAGACCCAGCATCGGAGCCAAAGCCGGAGGTTGGCTCGTCTTCAGGAGAGGGAGATCGATGAGGACGCGCCCCTCGACGAACTGCGAGGCGACCCAGCAGAAGCTCAACGCCGCCCGATCAGAGGTCGAGAAGGCGCACGAGTTCCGACGCTCCCGAAGAGGTGGCCTGGGACCGCCTATCGAAGGTCATCGACGAGACGCGCAACCTTGCCGAGACGTGGGACAAGGTCGGGCTCGATGAGCGTAGGCTCCTACTCGACTGGTGGGTCCTGGACGTCCAGATCGTCGTGGAGCCGATCGAAGGGATGAAGAAGGCCAACGAAAAGACGGCCATCGTGACGCTCCGAAGTGACCCGAACGCCTCCCGCTACTTCGGGCTCGGTAACCGCCTCTCCAAGGCCGACTCGAGTTCGCCCCGGACGAACGCGTCGTCTTCTGATTCCGACGCCGCCGACAGCACGTCGGCGGCGTCTGCCGAGTCGATGCACCGCAAGCGCCCCGGCGGCGTGCCCGCGAACCAATGGATCAGGGTCTTGTAGCGCCGACGCCAGCACGGGAACCGCCGCGTCCAAGCCCCAGTTGCCGAGTGCCACGCAGACGTTGCGGGCGAACCCGGAGCGTCCTGCACGTCGGATGGCGGAGCCGCGGGAGAACGATCCCCAGGAGGACTCGTCGAGAGCGGTCGTCAGCAGGTCGATCAGCGACGGCGAGGAGGTGCCGGGGTACCAGACGTCCGACGGGAGCGGGCTCCACGCCGAACGGTGGTTGTCCTGGCGATCGGGCAGAGTATGCGGGCTCGGAGGAGGGGGTTGAGAACTTACGGGTAAACGGACACACCTCCTGGCAGATGTCGCAGCCGAACACCCGGTTCCCCATGAGGGGGCGGAGCTCTTCGGGAATCGCGCCACGGTGCTCGATGGTCAGGTAGGAGATGCACCGGGTTGCGTCCATGACCGGCGCGCCGTCCTCGTCGCGTCCCAGGAGCGCGCCCGTGGGGCAGGCGTCGAGGCACGCCCGGCACGAGCCGCAGTGGTCCGCCTCGAAGGGCTCGTCGGGGGGCAACTCCACATCCAGCAGCAGCACGCCCAGGAAGAACCACGAGCCTCGCCGGGGATGGATGAGCATGGTGTTCCGGCCGAACCAGCCGAGGCCGGCGCGCTGTGCCAAGTCCCGCTCGAGAATCGGGCCGGTGTCGACGTAGGCGCGGCCCGCGACTGCGGCGGGCGCCTCGGCGCCCTCTCTCCGCGCACCACCACCCGCGCCATCCGCGCCGCCGCCCGGCGGCCCGCCGACCCGCTCGTCTCCACCAGCACGCGCCCCCACTTCTCCCTCCAGCCACCGCAGCAATCCGAACAGCTTCTTCTTCACCACCTTGTGGTAGTCCCGTCCGCGCGCGTAGCGGGCGATGACGCCCACCCCGGGATCCCCCGGGACTCCGGGTGCGTCCTCCTGGAAGTACTCGTGGGCCACCACCAGCACCGAACGGACGTCCTCGAAGGTGCCGCGCAGATCCTCGCGGCGAGCCACCGCCTCGGGGCGGGCGAGGTAGTCCATGTCGCCGTGGCGACCCTCGGCCAGCCAGCGGCGGAAGAACGCCCCGTGCCTCGACGCGTCCGGCCGCGCGATGCCGGCAAGCGAGAACCCGCGCCGCCGGGCCTCCTCCTTCAGGTCGTCCGCGAGCCTTCGCGCCAGCACCCGCCGCCGCGCCGCACCTTCGTCCGTCACGCCGCCCGACCCCTCCGGTTGCGGGCCACCACGTCGAGAATGCGCTCGTGCTGCGCGAAGATCACGAGCTCGTCGCCCGCCGCCACGCGCTCGTCGGGCTCGGGGTCCACGGTGACGCTGCCGTGCCGGCACACCAGGACGATTTCCATGGTGTTGTCACGCTCCAGGTCGCCCACCGCTGCCCCAGCCAGGAACGAGCGCTCCCCGACCGTGAGCCGGATGGTCGAGTACTCCTCGCCGCCGATCTCCAGCGTCTGGGTGATCTCGATACCCAGCGCGGCCCCGGCGAAGGCGGGGGCCGACAGGTCGGCGGCGCTCATGACCGTGTCCACCATGCCGAAGCGCTGCATCTGATCGCCGATGGCCCGGTCCCACACCCGGGCCACCACCCGCACCTGACCGTTCAGCTCCCGCACCTTCATGACGGTCTCGAGGTTCACGCGGTCGTCGCCGGTGCACGCCACGAACACCTCCGCATGGGGCAGACCGGCGCGCTCGAGCGTGATCGCCCGGCGGCCATCCCCCATAACCACGGGCACGTTCAAGCTCTCCAGCACCTCCTGCACTTCTTCGTTGGGACTGTGGTCCACCACCACCACCGGCAGTCCCATGTCCCGCAGGTCCCTCACCACACGCAGGCCCACGTGCCCGGCGCCGAAGACGATGGCGTGATTGCGATAGGTCATGGCCAGGGCCTCCCCCCAGCGGTCGCGGTTGTCGTCGCGGTTGAAGAACAGATCGAGAAAGTCCGCCGCGCCCAGGCCCACCAGCACGATGAACGTCACGGGCATGAGGTACCAGAACAGCGCCAGGTACCACGCCGACGGCACGTCTTCCGGGGCCTCCAGCAGCATGAGCTGCACGATGACGTAGGGGCGGTCGAACAGCGGGATCGCGGCGCCGCCGGCCAACCGGTGCAGCTCGCCGTAGACCAACCCCCCGATCGCCGTCACGAGCACGAATCCCCAGATCGAGACCCGGAACTCGCGCAGCAGCGCCAGGAAGTGGTAGCGCACCGCACTCACCCGTTGCACCGCACGGCGCAGGGCGGACACGCGCCGGGGCGCAGCCAGGCGACTGCCGACGACGCTGGACACGGGTGGAGCCTCCCGGATGAAGGAAATGCCACCGCGGCGACACCCGGTGACGCGGCCCGCCGCGCGTGAAGGGTAGTCAACCCGACCCCGGACCGCACGGAACGTGTCTTGCTCTAGAGGAACTGGGGACCGCGGGATGGTTCGCATCCCCGATAGAGGAGGAAAAGATGGAGGCAATTGGAGCAGCAGGTGGGCCATCGCCGAGGGCTACATCCCCGAGGAGAGCA
Organism: uncultured Gemmatimonadales bacterium; assembly: GCA_963809895.1. Classification (GTDB taxonomy): domain Bacteria; phylum Gemmatimonadota; class Gemmatimonadetes; order Longimicrobiales; family Gaopeijiaceae; genus Gaopeijia. The sequence continues at coordinate 3,148,220 of CAWELD010000003.1, forward strand.
CGGGTCCCGAGCCCGCGATGACGAGCCACGAGACCGGCGTGCCTCCTCAACACCTCGGATCGGGACGCCCACGTGCGACATCACGGTCTACTTCGCGCGACCGCGAGCCCGTCGGGCCCGTATCGCGTCACGGTCCCGCCCCGGCGCACCCGCCACGTCCGCTTCAACGACCTCGACGACCCGGAGCCGATCCCGCGGGGGACCGACTACGCCAGCGTGATCGAGTCCGACGTGCCCGTCGTGGTGCAGCACACGCGGCTGGACTCGCGGCAGGCGGAGAACGCGCTCCTGACGACGATCGCCTATCACGAATGACGATCCAGCCTGACGCCGGAGGAGGACCCATGAGCCAGACCGTCGCCGACTATCTCGTGCACCGCCTCCGCGAGTGGGGCGTCGACCCGCATCTTCGGCTATCCCGGGCGACGGCATCAACGGGATCATGGGCGCCCTCAACCGCGCCGAGGACGAGGTCGAGTTCGTCCAGGCCCGGCACGAGGAGCTGGCCGCCTTCATGGCCTGCGCCCACGCCAAGTTCACCGGCGAGGTGGGCGTCTGCCTCGCCACCTCCGGGCCCGGCGCCATCCACCTGCTGAACGGCCTCTACGACGCCAAGATGGACCACCAGCCGGTGGTGGCCATCGTCGGCCAGCAGGCGCGCGCCGCGCTGGGCGGCGACTACCAGCAGGAGGTGGACCTCGATCTCCCTGTTCAAGGACGTGGCGCACCACTACGTGCCACATGGCCACGACGCCGGAGCAGACGCGGCACCTGGTGGACCGCGCCGTGCGCATCGCGAAGGCCGAGCGCGACGTCACCTGCATCATCTTCCCCAACGACGTCCAGGAGCATCGACCACCGAGGAGCCCGCCCCGCGCGCACGGCACGGTGCACTCCGGCGTCGGCTACACGGCCGCCGCGCGTGGTCCCGCACGACGAGCGACCTGCGAGCGCGCCGCCGACGTCCTCAACGAGGGCGAGCGGGTCGCGATGCTGGTCGGGCCAGGGCGCGCTCGGCGCCACGCGAGGAGGTGATGGAGGTCGCCGACCTGCTGGGCGCCGGCGTGGCCAAGGCCATGCTCGGCAAGGCGGTCCTCGACGACGACCTGCCCTACTGCACCGGCGCGCATCGGCCTGCTGGGCACCAAGCCGTCCTGGAACCTCATGCAGGACTGCGACACGCTCCTCATGGTCGGCACGAGCTTCCCGTACTCGGAGTTCCTGCCCGCCCGAAGGCCAGGCGCGCGGCGTCCAGATCGACATCGAGCCCCCGCATGCTCGGCATCCGCTACCCGACCGAGGTGCAACCTGGTCGGGCGACGCGCAGGAGACGTTGCGCGCGCTGATGCCCCACCTGGACCGCAAGGCGGACCGCCGCTGGCGCGAGGACGATCGAGGAGGACGTGGCCGAGTGGTGGACAGCTGCTCGAGGCGCGCGCCATGAACGACGCCGATCCCGATCAACCCGCAGCGGGTCTTCTGGGAGCTCTCGCCGCGCCTTGCCCGACGACGTGCATCCTGGCGTCGGACTCGGGCTCGGCGGCCAACTGGTACATGCGCGACCTGAAGGTGCGGCCGGGCATGATGGCGTCGCTCTCGGGCAACCTCGCCACCATGGGTCCGGGCGTGCCCTACGTCATCGCGGCCAAGTTCGCCCATCCCGACCGGCCCGGCGATCGCCCTGGTCGGCGACGGCGCGATGCAGATGAACGGCATCAACGGCCTGATCACCATCGCCAAGTACTGGAAGCGACTGGGAGGATCCCGCGCCTGATCGATGTGCGTGCTCAACAACCAGCGACCTGAACCAGGTGACCTGGGAGCAGCGCGTCATGGAGGGCGACCCCGAGTTCGAGGCGTCCCAGAACGTCCCCGGGCTTCCGCTACGCGCGACTACGCCGAGCGGCTCGGCCTCAAGGGCATCCGCGTCGAGGACCCGGAGGCGCTGGGCCGGCGCGTGGGACGCGGCGCTCTCCGCCGACCGGCCCACCGTGCTCGACGTGCGAGACCGACCCGAACGTCCCGCCGCTGCCGCCCCACATCAGCTTCGAACAGGCGCGCAAGTTCGCCCGCTCCATGCTGGAGGGCGACCCGCACCGGCGGGGCGTGATCGAAGCAGAGGGTCAAGGAGATGGTCGAGACCCTCGTTCCGCGAGCAGCTGAGGACGGCGCCGTGGGCTCCCCCGACCATCTCCCGGTGCCGGCGGTGGAGACCGAGGGCGTACTCGGTTCCCACCGACGCCCCGGAGTCGGACGGCACGCTGACCTGGGACGCCACGGGCCTGGTGGTGGTCCACGCCCGGGCCGGCGACGAGACCGGGCTCGGCTTCGCCTACACCATCGCCGGCCGCCGCCAGGCTCGTCGAGCAGCACGCTGGCGCCGGCGTTGGCGGGCGAGGACGCGCTGGCGCCGCGGGCGGCCTGGCATCGCATGTGGCACGCAGGTCCGCAACCTGGGTCGACCGGGGGTCGCGTCGTCGGCCATCGCGGCGGTGGACATCGCGCTGTGGGATCTGAAGGCCCGCCTCCTGGGCGTCCCGCTGGTGGACCTCTTCGGGGCGCTGCGCGCAGGCGATCCCGGCCTACGGAAGCGGGGGATTCACCTCGTACTCCGCTCGACCGGCTCCGGACGCAACTGGCCGGCTGGGCCGAAGCAGGGCTTCGCGCATGTGAAGATGAAGGTGGGGCGCGACCCCGACTGCCGACCCCGAGCGGGTGGCGGCCGCCCGCGAAGCCATGGGCGACGACGTGGCGCTCTTCGTGGACGCCAACGGCGCGCTACGACCGCAAGCAGGCCCTGGCCTGCGACCGTCAGCTTCCGCGAGGAGTGGGGCGTCACGTGGATGGAGGAGCCGGTCTCCTCGGACGACCATGAAGGGCCTGCGGCTGCTCCGCGACCAGGGCCCCGCCGGGCATGGCACATCGCGGCCGGGGAGTACGGTGGGACCTGTTCGACTTCCGCGCGCTGCTGGAGGCGCGGCGCGGTCGACGTCGCTGCAGGCGGACGTCGGACCGCTGCGGCGGCTACACCGCCGTTCCTGCGGGTCGCCGCGCTGTGCGACGCCCACTGCGTCCCGCTGTCCGCCCACACGGCGCCGGCCTCCACACACCGGCCATGTGCGCCGTCCACCGCGCTATCCACGTCGAGTACTTCCACGACCACGCGCGCATCGAGTCCCTGCTCTTCGACGGAGCGCCTCGGCCCGAGGACGGCATGCTGCGCCCCCGCCGCGATCGGCCCGGGCATGGCCTGACCTTCAAACGATCGGATGCAGAGGACTACCGTGTCACATGATGCCGAGGAGCGAGGAGAGGGCGGATCGAGATCGAGGGCGGTCGTGCTGCCCGTCGCAGGGCCGCGAGGCTTCAGCGGCGAGACCGCGGACGCGCGGCGCCTGGCCTCGGCGCTGACGGAGCCGCTGGAGGGAGACGTCCGCTTCGACGCAGGTCATCGGGCGGCGTACAGCCACCGATGCCTCCAACTACCGCCAGCCACCGATGGGGGTGGTGCTGCCCCGGAGCAAGGAGGACGTGGAGCGCACGGTGGCGCATGTGCCGCGAGCACGGGGCGCCCGATCCTCGGCCGCGGAGGCGGCACGAGCCTGGCGGGCCAGTGCTGCAACGTGGCGGTGGTGCTGGATTTCACGCCGCTACATGAACCGGGTCCTGGAGATCGACCCGGAGCGCCGCATCGCCCGGGTGCAGCCGGGCTGCGTGCTGGACGACCTGCGCGAGGCGGCCGCCGAAGCACGGGCTGACCTTCGGGCCCGACCCGGCGACGCACGACCGCTGCACCCTCGGCGGAATGATCGGCAACAACTCGTGCGGCATCCACTCGGTCCATGGCGCACTGGCACCACGGCCCGCGCACCTCGGACAACGTCTCGCGCCTCGAGGTCCTCACCTACGACGGCGCGCGCTTCTGGACCGGGCCGACCGACGACGAGGCTACCGGGCGCATCCAGGAGGCCGGCGGACGCCGGGCGGAGATCTACCGCGGACTGCGCGAGCTGCGTGAGCGACCACGCAGAGGAGATCCGCGCGCGCTATCCCGGACATCCCGCGGCGGGTGAGCGGCTACAACCTGGACGAGCTGCTGCCGGAGAACGGCTTCAACGTGGCCCGGGCGCTGGTGGGCAGCGAGTGCACGCTGCGCTGATGGTCCTGGAAGCGGAGCTGCACCTGATCCCCAAGCCCGCCGCCGACGCCCTGGTGCTGGTGGGCTACCGGGACGTCTACGAGGCCGCGGAGGACGTGCCCGACGATCATGGAGCTGCGAGCCCATCGGGCTGGAGGCGATCGACGAGCGGCTGATCGACTACATGAAGCGCAAAGGGCCTCAACGTCGAGGACCTGCGGGCTGCTGCCGGAGGGCAGCGCCTACCTGCTGGTGGAGTTCGGCGGCGACAGATCGCGAGGAGGCCGAGCGCGCGCGCCCAGGAATTCCGCGACGCCTTCGCGAGGACCGCGACGCGTCCCGTGGCGGTGAAGCTCTACGACGACCCCGAGGCCGAAGCGAAGGTCTGGGAGGTGCGCGAGTCGGGCCTGGGCGCGACGGCCTTCGTCCCGGGCATGCGCGCGACACCTGGCCGGGTTGGGAGGACTCGGCGGTGCCGCCCGAACGGCTCGGGCGACTATCTGCGGGACTTCCGGCGCCTACTGGACGACCACGGCTACGACTGCTCCTTCTACGGCCACTTCGGCCAGGGCCTGCTGCACACCCGCATCGACTTCGCAGCTCGACCACCAGCCGCGGCATCCGCGCAGTTCATGCACTTCCTGAGGGACGCCGCCGGACCTGGTGACGTGCGCTACGGAGGCTCCCTCTCCGGCGAGCACGGCGACGGGCAGGCCCGCGGCGGCGCTGCTGTCGAAGATGTACGGGCCGAGCCTCGACGGAGGCCTTCCGGACGTTCAAGCGCCTATGGGACCCCGAGTGGTAGGATGAACCCCGGGAAGGTCGTCGACGCCTGGCTCCCCGACGAGAACCTGCGGGTCGGTGCCGGACTGGGAGCCCGAAGAGAACGCGGACACGTGGTTCGCCTTCCCGGACGACCACGGCAGCTTCGCCGCGGGCCACGCTCCGGTGCGTGGGCGTGGGGAAGTGTCGCCGTCACGGCGGCGGGACCATGTGTCCCAGCTACATGGCCACCCATGAGGAGCGGCACGCCACCCGGGGACGGCGCGCATCCTGAACGAGATGATGCGCGGGCGAAGTCGTCACGCGACGGCTGGAGGAGCGAGGAGGCCCGGGAGGCCCTCGACCTGTGCCTGGCGTGCAAGGGATGCAAGGGCGACTGCCCCGTGAACGTCGACATGGCCACGTACAAGGCCGAGTTCATGGCGCACCATTACGAAGGTCGCCTCCGACCCCGCGCTCGCACTATGCCTTCGGGGGGATCTACTGGTGGTCGCGTTTGGCCTCTCACGCGCCCCGCCTGGTGAACTGGCTCGGGCGGACGCGCCCCCTTCTCGCGGCTCGCGAAGTGGGCGGCGGACGTGCATCCCCGCCGCACCATGCCGACCTTCGCGGAGCGGACCTTCAAGGACCTCTTCTTCTCCGAGCTCGCAGGGCGCGAACCCCGACGGCCCGAAGGTCCTCTTCTGGGCCGACACCTTCAAGAACTACCTGCACCCCGAGCCCGCCATCGCCGCGGTGCGGGTGCTGCAGGCCCTCGGATATCAGCGTGGTCGGTCCCCGGCGCCGTCCCTGTGCTGCGGCCGCCCCCTCTACGACTTCGGCTTCCTGGGAAGGGCGAAGAAGCTGCTGCGGCAGACGATGGAGGAGCTCCACGACGACATCGTCGATGGGCGTCCCCGTCGTCGGCGTCGAGCCGAGCTGCGTGGCCGCCTTCCGCGACGAGCTGCGTCGCAGCTCTTCCCGGAGGACCACGGTGGCCAGGCGGATGTCCCGCCAGACCTGGCTCTTCGGGGAGTTCCTCGATCGCTACGCGGCCGACGTCGATCTCCCGCGCCTGGGCGGCACCGCCCTGCTACACGGCCACTGCCACCAGAGGGCCGTGCTGGACTTCGACGCCGACCGCCGGGTCCTGGACCGGCTGGGGATCGAGGCCGAGCGTGCCCGAGTCCGGATGCTGCGGGATGGCCGGCCCCTTCGGCTTCGAGCGCGACCACTTCGATGTGAGCCAGGCGTGCGCGGAGCGGGTGCTCCTGCCCGCGGTACGCGACCGCGAAGACGGCGCGATGGTGGTCACCGACGGCTTCAGCTGCCGGACGCAGATCGAGCAGAACCATCGAAGGTGTGCGCCCGCTCAACCTGGCAGAGGTGGTATGGCGAGCCATGGAACGAGCACGGCATGACCGAGGAGGTCGGCCGGCCCCGACGGGCCTACCCGCAGGCCATGGGAACCCGATGAAGCGAAGCTGGAGGAGGAATCGATGATCGGTGACAACGGACTGAAGAGGACGGGACGCGTGGTGGTGGTCACGGGTGGCACAGCCGGGGTGGGCCGGGCCACGGTGCAGGGCCTTCGCCGCCAACGGCGACGACGTGGCGATCCTGGCGCGGGGCGAGGACGGGCTGCGTGGGACGCGAGGGAGGACGTGGAGGCGCTCGGGACGCCGCTGCCTCACGATCCCCACCGACGTCGCGGACGCCCGATCAGGTCGAGGCCGCCGCGGCGCGCATCGAGGAGGAGCTGGGGCCCATCGACGTCTGGGTGAACAACGCGATGACCACGGTGTTCGCGCCGCTGAAGGACATCGAGCCCGGACGAATACCGACGCGACCACGGAGGTCACCTACCTCGGCACGGTGTACGGGACGATGGCGGCGCTGAGGCGCTTCCTGCCCCGCGACGGCGGCGTGATCGTCAGGTGGGCTCGGCCCTGGCCTACCGGGCCATCCCCCTGCAGGCGCCCTACTGCGGGGCGAAGCACGCGATCCGGGCCATGACCGACTCGCTCCGCTCCGAGCTGATCCACGACGGGAGCCGGGTGCACATCACCATGGTGCAACTCCCCGGGCTGAACACGCCGCAGTTCAACTGGTGCAGGACGAAGCTGCCCAACCACCCCCAGCCCGTGCCCCCGATCTATCCAGCCGGAGGTGGCGGCGGAGGGGATCGTGTGGGCGTCGAAGCACCGGCGGCGCGAGCTTGAGGGTGGGGATGCCGTTCGGTGAAGACCATCTGGGGCCAGAAGGTGGCGCCGGCATACATGGACGAGTACCTGGCGGACGACACGTGGGAGAGGCCAGCAGATCGACGACGGATCCGGTGCGACGCGGACCGCCCGAGCAACCTGTTCGAGCCGGTGCCCGGCGACCATGGCGCGCACGGGCACCTTCGACGACCGCTCCGGAGCGAGAGCCCCAGCTGGAGCTGAACGAGCACGCTCTGGGCGGCGGTAGCGGTGGCACTGGCGGCGGCGGGCTCGCGAGGTTGAGTTTATCGATCGGTGGCGGCGGCCGGGGATCTTTTGCCCGACAGAGGGAACACTACGTGGGAGAAGACGTCGATCGAGGCCCGGCCGGTACGTGGACCGGGACCGAGGAGAAGGAGCGCCTGGATGGCGAACGATTCGATGAGCGAGTGCTGGACATGACCCGTGAATATCCTCCTATCGAAGACCACGCGATCATCGGGGACTGTCGAACGGCGGCCCTGGTGGACCGGGAAGGCACCATCGACTGGTTGTGCCTGCCGCGCTTCGATTCCCCCTCCGTCTTCGGATCGCTCCTCGACCACCGCCACGGCGGCTGCTTTCAGATCCGTCCCGCCGGGGCCTTCTCTGCCCACCGCCGCTACGAGGACGGCACCGCGGTCCTGGAGACCACCTTCGCGCAAGAACGCGGCGAGGTGATCCTCACGGACTGCATGCCGGTGGGCCCGGAGCACGAGACACACGGTGCGCCCCGGCCGTATCACCATCTGCTCCGGCGGGTGGAATGCACCCGGGGCGAGATGGCGCTGGAGATCGACTACCGTCCCCGGCCTGGGTACGGCGAGCGACAGGTGCCCCTGGACGACCGGGACAAGCTGGGACTCTGGTGCCAGTGGGACGCCGGCTCGCTGGTGCTCCACGCCGACGTGCCGCTGCAGGTGGAGGAGGACGGGCGAACCGCCAGCGAGACGATCCTCCTGCAAGAGGGAGACGTCCGCTACTTCTCGCTCACCTACCAGAAGGGCGAACCCGCCCTGATCCTGCCGCTCGGCGAGTGGGCCGAGGCCCGCCTGGAGACTACGCGCGACTGGTGGCGGGACTGGTCGGCGCACATGCGCTACGACGGGCCTTACCGCGACATGGTGCTACGCAGCGCGCTCACCCTGAAGCTCCTCACCTACGCCCCCTCGGGAGCGGTGGTGGCGGCGGTGACGACGTCGCTCCCGGAAGTGGTGGGCGGCGAGCGCAACTGGGACTACCGCTATTGCTGGCTCCGGGATGCGTCGTGGACCGTGCGCGCCCTCCACGAGCTCGGGTTCTCGGAAGAGGCGGCGGCGTTCCACAACTGGGTTCTCTACGCCACGCGTCTCACGGCCCCCAAGCTGCGCGCGCTCTACGACATCCACGGGCATTCCGATCTCGCGGAACGCAGTCTCGAGCATCTGGAGGGGTACGAGGGCTCCAGCCCGGTGCGCGTGGGCAACGGCGCACACTCGCAGCTTCAGCTCGACGTCTACGGCGAGGTGGTGGCGGCGGCCTACGAGCACGCGCTCCGGGGAGGGCGCCTGGACGAGGCCCACCTGCACTTCCTGGTCGGCGTCGGTGAGGAGATCTGCAGGATCTGGCGCGAGCCCGACGAAGGGATCTGGGAGATCCGGGGACCGAGGCGGCACCACGTCTACTCGAAGGTCATGTGCTGGACCGCACTGGACCGGCTGGTGCACATGCACGAGTTGGGCTGGATCGAGGACATGCCGGTGGAGGAGTTCCGGGAGAACATGCGGGCCATCCGGGACGAGATCGAGACCCGGGGCGCCTCCGGCGAGCCGGGCCACTACGTGGCGGTCTACGACGACGACGACATGGTGGACTCGGCGCTGCTGCGCATGCCCGCCACCGGTTACGTGCAGGCCTCCGACGAGCGCTTCCGGCGAACCTTCGACCACATCGTGACCGCCCTGGACCGGGGACACGGGCTGTTCGCTCGCTACACCCTCGACTTCGACGACCTGCCGGGCAAGGAGGGGGCCTTCGACCTGTGCGCCTTCTGGGTCGTGGAGTGCGAGGCGCTGGCGGGCAATCTGGCAGCCGCCCGCCGCCGGTTCCAAGACATCCTGGAGCGAGCAAACGACGTGGGGCTCTTCGCCGAGGAGACCGATCCGAAGACCCTGCGCTTTCTGGGGAACTTCCCCCAGGGCTTCGCCCACATCGGGCTCATCAACGCGGCGCTGACCCTGGCGGCCTGCCAGCCCGGGAGCGGCACCGCGGAACCGTGGGGCCACGAGGAGGCTCCCACCGGCGACGAGGCCCGGAGGGGTGCATGAACGTCGTCAGCTATCTGGTCTGGGGCAGCGTCGCCTCGCTGGTCATGGTGGGAGGCATGCGCACCGCGCAGGGTATCGGACTCTCACGCATGAGCCTGACCTTCATCCTGGGAACCGCATGGAGCGCCGACCGCTCCCGGGCGGCTGTGGCGGGCCTCGTCATCCACGTGCTCAGCGGCCTCGCCTTCGGACTCGTCTACGTGTCTCGCCTTCGAGTCGATCGGGAAGAGCCAATTGGTGGATCGGCGCGCTGGGCGGGGTGGGTCACGCCTTCCTGGTGCTCACCGTCCTGATCCCGGTACTGCCTTACGTGCACCCCCGCATGGCCTATCCACAGCAGGGGCCCACGCCCACCCGCTGGCTCCAGCCACCGGGCCTGCTGGCCCTCAACTACGGGCGGCGCACTCCTTTCGTCATCCTCGTCACCCACGCGATGTACGGAGCGATCCTCGGAGGATTCTATGAGCTCGCTCACTGACGGCGGCCTGCTGGTCGCCTCCAACCGTCTTCCTCTCACGCTGGAACGGCAACCCGACGGCACCTGGGTTCGAGAACCGGGAAGCGGGGGATTGGTTACCGCCCTGGGGCCCGTACTCGCCAAGGAGGGCGGCGTGTGGGTGGGGTGGCCCGGTGTCCTCGCGGAGGAGGTCGACGATGTCGAGGCACTGGTGCGGGACATCTGCGCCGACGAACCGTACCGAGTAGAGCCGGTGGCGCTCACGGAAGAGGAGCGGTCGGACTTCTACCTGGGATTCTCCAACGAGATTCTGTGGCCGCTGTGCCACGGCTTCCCGGGCCGCTGCCGCTTCGAGCCGCGCTACTGGCGCGTGTATCGCCGGGTCAACCAGAAGTTCGCCGAAGCCATCCTCTCCGCGAGCTCGAACAGCCGCCTCGTCTGGGTCCACGACTACCACCTCATGGCCGTGGCCGAGTACCTGCGCGCCGAGGGCTTCGACAAGCGCTGCGGCTACTTCCATCACATCCCCTTTCCGCCTCGGGACATCTTCGGACACCTGCCCTGGGCCGACGAGGTGCTGCGCTCCCTGCTGGATTACGACTTGTTGGGATTCCAGACCAATCGCGACCGGCAGAACTTCTTCGACTGCCTGGAGCTTCTGGGCGACGACGTCACGGCGCCGGACGAGGAGTCCGTGATCGGTCCTTCCGGGCGCCGCACCCGAGTCGGCGTGTTCCCCATCTCGGTGGACTGGCAGGTCTTCCACGGCGGGGCCCTCCAGGAGACGGTGGCGCATCGGGCGAGGCGGTTCCGCGAGGAGTTCGGCGGCAATCGCATCCTCATCGGCGTGGACCGCCTCGACTACACCAAGGGGATTCCGGAGCGGCTGGCCGGCATGGAGCGGGCGCTGGAGCGCTTCCCCGACCTCCGGGAGCGCATCACCCTCGTGCAGCTCGTGGTGCCCGAGCCGGGAGAGCATTCCCGAGTACGAGCGCATGAAGTCCGAGATCGAGGAGACGGTGGGCCGCATCAACGGCCGCTTCACCCGAGGCGCCTGGGTGCCCATCGTCTACCGCTTCGACTCGCTGGAGCGACGTGACCTGCTGGCGCTCTACCGTGCCGCGGACGTGGCGCTCGTGACGCCGCTGAACGACGGCATGAACCTGGTCGCCAAGGAGTTCGTCGCCGCCAGCGTCGACGGGCGGGGCGTGCTGGTCCTCAGCACCTTCGCCGGCGCCGCCGAGGAGCTGTCCACCGGCGCCATCGAGGTGAATCCCAACGACATCGAGGCCGTCGCTGAGGCCATCCACCAGGCCGCGACCATGCCCGCCGATGAGCAGCGGGCGCGGCTTCAGCGCATGCAGGACCGGGTGCGCGAGTACGACGTGCACGCCTGGGTGCGGGCGTACCTGGCGCCGCCGAGACGGCGAGGCCCGAGCCGCCGAGCCCGACCCGGTGGCACCTCACCCGCCGTGTCGTCGTCAGGCGCGGAGTACGGGTAGAATTCGGTCCACTTCAGCTTGAACTCGACGTCCTCGTTCGTGGCGCTGCGGTCGCCGCTGTCGATGACGAAGGTGTCGTCGTCGAGATCGGCGTCGAAGCATCCCAGCAGGCCCTTCATGCGGTCGGCCAGATCCGGGAAGATCAGCGCCGGGAAGCCCGTGGACTCCTGGGTGCCCTGCGACGTCGTGACGCGGATTCCGACCTGCCCCCAGACCGCGAGGCAGATCTCGGCCTTCCCGGCGTCGGGGTCCAGGCGCACGCTTCCCCCCATGGCCGAGCTGGTCAGCGGAAAGATCCCCTGGTCCACCTCCGCTTTGGGGATCATCTGCATGTCGTAGGAGCCGTACCAGGTCTCGGTGGCTCCGCTGGGCGCGGTGTAGGTGCCCGATCCCACGCTGGTGCCGGTGGAGGCCGGGTTCACGTACACGGGCACCTCGCGGAAACGCGGGTCGTCGGTGATGTCGTCGCGGAACGCATGCACGTCGGCGCGGAAGCGGATCTCCATGGTGGCGGTCGCCTTCAGGCTGCCCAGGGCTTCGGTGGTGACCGTGACCGTGCCCCGCCATTCGGTGAGCGGCGTCTCGTTGCTTTTCACCGCGCCCGGCTTCTTGACCACCACCGCCCCCGCCGACCCTGTGCCCTCGAAGGGGACGCGCGCCTCGATGGTCTCGTTGGACCAGCTGTCGATGGACACCGACGAGCCCTCGACCTCGACGGTACCCTGCTCATCACCGAAGAGCCCCTGGAGGGTGAGTTTGCCCGTGCCTTCGGCCACGTCGTCCACCACGTCCATGTAGCGGATGCTGGGGGCCAGCGTCGCGCGATCTCCCACGTCGTCGAAGACCACGTTGACCTCGTTGCCCCCGAAGCCGATGCCCAGCACGCTCATGCTGGGCCGCGTGAACTGGAGCAGCCCCTCTTCCTGCATGGCCTGGTGGACCTTCTGGATGTCGAAGGGCCGGAGCGGCGGATCCTCCTTCTCGTACTGGTTCGCACCCAGGATGCGGTCGAAGAAGTAGAGCACGCTGGGCTCGGCGTAGGACCACCAGGTGAGGTTGTCGAAGGCCACCACGATCCTGGCGCCGGCACCGAGCATGGTGAGCCGCAGAATGCTGGGGTCCACGATGTCCCCTCCGTTTTTGGAGGCGGGCATGGGACCCGCGCCGCCATAACAGGCGTGCAGGAGCACGACGCCCTGATCGAAGGTCCAGTATTTGGCGATGAAGTTCTCCGTGATGGCGAACTTGGTCTGGACCTGGCCGTTCTGGTCCTGCGCGGTGGAGATCACCAACGAGCCGTCGAGGAGCTCGTCCCTGTAGGCGCTCAGGTCGGAGCCGGCGGTGGTGGAGCTCATGAGGCCGAAGGCATCGCTCTCGTCCAACGAGCCGTCCTCCTTGCGGCTGAGGCGCTTGTAGGCCACCCCGTGGGTGTCCAGGTGCAGCACGCCCAGATTCTTGTAGTTGCGGTAGTCGTCCAACGACGTGCCCAGGGAGAGGATGTCGTAGCCGGCGTTGGCCAGCATCTGCCGCACCTTGGACGCCATCTCGGCCCCGCCGTCGAACGCGGTGACCACGGCGCGCTTGGAGCCGGGAGGTCCGTCCACCCGGGCCGGCGCCGCGGCGACCGGCGGAGCGACGGGTGCTGCCGTGAGGGTTTCGCTCTCTCCGGGGCCCGGCGCAGCGCTCGGCGACGCGCCGAAGCTCTCCGAGCCCTCGGGCCGACTGTTGATGAAGAGGTGCATGACCCCGCTGTCCATGAGCGTCTCCACCGAGAGCTCGGACTCCAGCACGATGACGGTGTCCACCCCGGGCAGCGCACGGATGCCGTCGGCTACGGCCAGCACCTCGTCCAGGAGATTGCGCTGCTCCAGGGGCGTGCCGGCGGGCGGAAGCACGTCGCCGATGACCTCCTCCACGGAGGCCACGGTCTCGGCCGTCCCCGACAGGGGCGCCGACTGCACCTCCAGGGCCGCGGTTCCCGACACGCCCTGCACGGTCGCGGTCACGGTGGCCTCGCCGGCGGTGAGGCCCGTCACCAGACCGCTCGTGGAGACCGACGCCACCGACGTCGGCGCTACGGACCACGTGACCGTGCCCGAGACCGTGCCTCCTGATGCATCGCGGGCCGTGGCGTTCAATTGGACCTGCTCCCCCACCTCGACGCTGGCCGAGCTCGGTGACACGGTGACCGAAGCCACGCCGCCCCCACCACCTCCGCCGCCCCCACCGCCCCCGCCATCACCACCGCCGTCGGGACCCGTGCCCGAGTCGCCTCCACAGGTGGCGAGGCCGGCAGCGAGGAGCGAGAAGAAGCACAGCTTGATGGCGCGGCGGACGGATGAATGCGGCATGGATGGCGTGGCTGGGGGCTGGATGCGTCTGGTGGGGGGCGACAGCGGTCCTACGATCCTCGAACGGGAAAGGGCGCGCCACCCCGACACGCCCCCGCCGCGGTGTGGCTACCCGCCCTCCTCCACCAGCTCGGCGAGCCGCTCCAGGAACGCCCGCACCTCGCCGGGATCCCGCAGCGAGTACCGAGCAGCCGTGGGCCGCGGATCTCGAAGCACGACGATGCCCACGCCCGAGTCGCCGAGGGCGAGAAACGCGTCCTCGTCGGTGACGTCGTCGCCGATGTAGAGGGGGATCCGGGGCCGATCTCCGGGCTCGACGGCATCCAGGAGCCAGCGCACCGCCCGGCCCTTGTCCCAGTCCACCGTCGGCCGCACCTCGAAGACCTTCTTGCCCTCGGTCATGCGGAGCTCGTCGCTCCCGGCCGCGGCCGCTCTCACAGCCGCCTCCACCTCGGGCACCCGCGCCGGGTCGACCTGGCGGTAGTGGACCGCCACCGCCCAACCCTTGTCCTCCACGCGCACCCCGGAAATCGCCGCGGTCGCGGTGCGCAGCGTCTCGGCCGTGCGGGCGATGAGCGGCTCGATCCGGCCTCCCCCCACCTGCAGCGAGGGTCCGTCGCCCGGCGCGAGGCCATCGATGTCGAACCCGTGGCTGCCGGCGTAGACCACGCCCTCCACTCCGACCCGGGCCGCCACGTCCGACCGCTCCCTGCCGCTGACGACGGCGGTGGGCACCCGGGCGGCGAGCCGACGGAGAACGTTCAGCATGGCGGCGCCGGGGCGGGCCTCGTCCGGGTCCTCCACGATGGGCGCGAGGGTGCCGTCGAAGTCCAGAAAGACCATGGGGGCACCCCGGGCGAATCGGCTCGCCAGCTCCGGCCAGCGCTCCAGGGCGTTGGCAAGGACGGGCGAGGCGTGGGGGGCCGCTCCGTCCGCGTCCGACGCGCCCACCCGGTAGCTGCGGCCCTTCCACTCCACGCGCGACCCGCGCATCCAGGCGCGGGCCACGATGACCGCCAGCACCAGGTGACCCAGCGGGTAGAGCGTCCCGTAGAGGGGCGAGGCCCCGAAGCGCCAGGTGATCCCGGCCCAGAACGCCATGCTCACGCCGGTGGCGGTGGCGGCCCAGGGCAGGAGCCCCGCCGGCCCCCAGCCGGCCAGAGCCGCCGCCAGCAGCACGGGCGGCGCCACCCAGAACGCCAATCCCCCGAAGAGCATGGCAACGGGCGTCACGGCGCGCAGGAGACCCGGCGGCAGCGTGTCGAGCCCACCGAGGAGGAGGTTCTTGGACCAACCGGCCACCAGCTCACCCAGCGACCGATACATGCGGGTGCCCAGATCGTCCTCGGCCCTCCGCAGGCTGAGGCACATGCCCGCGCCCACGACGCGCTGCGCCAGCTTGAGATCCTCGGCCACCGCTCCGCGCACCGCCTCGTGTCCGCCCACCGCCTCGTAGGCCTCGCGCCGGAAGAGCAGGAACTGGCCGTTGGCGATGGCGCCCCGCCAGCGCTCCCGTGGCAGCGGTCGCCGACGATCCGGGTAGCGGAGCAGCATGCTCACGAAGACCTGAGGCTGGACCAACCGCTCCCAGAACGACCCCAGGATCTGACGGCCCACCACGGTCAGGAGGTCGGCCTCGTCGTCGGCCATACCCGCCACGGCGCGGGTCAGAAGGTCGGGCCCGTGTACCGTGTCGGCGTCGGTGAAGAGCAGGAGGTCTCCCTCGGCCTCCGACGCTCCCTGATGGCACGCCCAGGGTTTTCCCAGCCAGCCTTCGGGCAGCTCCCGGCCGTCGAGCACCGCCAGGCGGCGGGCGTTGCCCGGGGGCAGCCCGCGAGCGAGATCCGCCGTGTCGTCCTCGCTGCGGTCGTCCACCACCAGGATCTCGAAATCCGGATAGCGGGCGCGCGTGAGCGATTCGAGCACCCGCACGATGTTGTGGGATTCGTTGCGGGCGGGAACCACCACCGAGACCAGCGGAAGCGCACCGTCCTCCGCGGCCTCACCACGAGCCGGCGGCAGCGGCCAAGGCAGCCGGACCAGGAGCACGAAGGCCACCCCGAACAGGAGCCAGGGCAGCGCCAGCAGCAGCGGGGTGGTCATGGCCGCCCGTACCCGTCAGGACAGGCCGGGTGCCGGCGGCGGACGTCCCCCGACACCCCTTCGACCGCGCCCCCGGTCGCCCCTCAGTCGCCGCCGGCCGGCAACCGCTCCACCACCACCGTGGGCACGTCCAGCTCGTCGGTCTCGATGCGGGCCGTGAGCCCGTCCGGCCCGAAGGCGTCGGGAATGCGGAGGCCGTCGGGAGGCAGCGTGCCCAGGTAGCGGCCGTCGGCCGTGACGAGGTCCGTGGGACCGTCCTCGCCCGGCACCCCCGAGCTCCGCTGGACCCAGATCCGCCCCTGGCTGTCGGCCGCGATCGCTTCGATGACCGGAATCGCCGGGGCGAAGACCATGCTCTCGAGCCGGCCACGCATGAACTCCTTCGCCATCTCCGGATCCACCTCGCCCCCTCCACCGTCGCTGGTGCTGATCATGAAGCGGGGGCCGTCGCCGGCCTCCACCTCGGCGAGGCGCCGCTCACGCTCCTGGTCCTGGATGGCGTCGGTGACGGGCGTGGGCTGCACGGGCCGCTCCAGCGTCTCCACCTCGGCTCCGCTTCCGTCCAGGAGCTTGATGCGATAGCCGAACGAATCGGCCACGGCGACGCGCCCGTCGCCCAGCGCCGCCAGCGCCAGCGGGGGCTCGAAGGCGCGATCCCGGGGGATACGAACCGTGATGCTCCCGCCCAGCGATCCCGGCGCGTCGTCGGTGGGCGGCAGGTTGAAGGCCCGGTAGAAGGTGGCGGCCGGTGTCTCGCCGTCCAGCGAAACCCGGACCAGCGGACGGGCCGGGGGCAGGGTGTCGGCGCCCTCGTCCTGGCCCGGTATGACGATGCGCCCCGTGATCGGCGCCAGCAGACTGCCGTCGGGCATGGGCAGGAGGGGCCGCCCGGGCACGCCCAGTTCCTGAAAGCTCAGGCGCACGTTGCGCAGGTACGCGCCCGTGGTGTCGTAGACCACGAAGCCCTGATGGCCCACGTCGAGGACCGCCACCTCGCCCCCGGTGGTGAGCGCGAAGGAGACGGGCGACGCCAGCTCTCCGGGCCCCTGGCCCGGCGTGCCGATGGTGCGCAGGAAGCTCCCGTCCGGCGCCACCACGGTGATGACGCTGGTCTGCGCGTCCAGGATGTAGAGGTTGCCCCGGGGGTCGAAAGCCACCCCCGAGATGCGGCCGAACCCGGCCCACTCCGGCGCCTCCATCCCCCCGATGCGGTAGACCGGCGTCGGCGCGAGCGTGAGCGGGTGATCCGGCGTGTCCATGCCCGAGGCAGGACCCGACGCGACGGACTCATTTCCGGCGCAGGCCACGGTCAGGGCGAGGACGACGAGGGTGGCGCCCAGGGCGAGGCGTCGACGAGATGGGGCCATGGTGTATGCGCCTGGCTGGGGGGAGCGTCTGCCGATGGGAACGCGGTGGCTTCGAGAGGGTTTGGTGAGCCACGGAGCCCCGGGGTTGCCCGAGCCACCCTCCGGGTCCCGGTTCACCGGTGTCGATTCTCACCCCACATCCGCGGGAACGCCAGCCATGGCCGCAAGCGCCGGTCCGCTCCTGGACGTCGACGCCCTCCGGGCCCACTACCCCATCCTGGGGCGCTCCGTCTACCTGAATTCGTGCTCGCTGGGCGCCCTCTCGGACCGGGCGGAGCAGTATCTGGACGACTTCCGCGAGCGCTGGCACGCCATGGGCGCCTCGGCCTGGTACGAGGACTGGCTCGCGCGGCTGGACCTGCTGCGAGGTCGGGTGGCCGCGCTGCACGGGGCGGGCACCGACGAGGTGGCGCTCCTGCCCTCGACCTCGGCGGCGCTCTCGGTGCTGGCCGAGTCCGTCGAGCCCGGCGGGCGCAACCGGGTCGTCTGTACCGAGCTGGACTTCCCCACCCTGGCCTACCAGTGGGCGGTGAAGCCCGAGATGGAGCTGGTGGTGCTCCGGAGCGCCGACGGGATCGGCATCGACCCCGAGCAGTTCGAGGCGGCGGTGGACGAGCGCACCCTCTTCGTGGCCACCTCGCACGTCTTCTTCTCCACCGGCTACGTGCAGGACATCGGTCGGTTGGCCGCCATCGCCCACCGCGCCGGTGCCTACTGCGTCATCGACGGCTACCAGGCCGCCGGACAGATCCCGGTGGACGTGGCCACGGCCGGCGTCGACGCCTACACCTCGGGACCCCTCAAGTGGCTGTGCGGCGGGCCTGGCCTGGCGTACCTGTACGTGCGGGGCGATCGCATCCCCGAGCTTCAGCCCCGCATCACGAGCTGGTTCGCCACCCAGGGCCAGTTCGGCTTCGAGCTGGAGGGATTCCGCTTCCGCGACGACGCCCGCCGCTTCGAGCTGGGCACCCCGGCGCTCCCCACGGTCCACACGGCGCTGGGCGGTCAGGAGCTGCTGGAGGAGGTGGGATGGGATGCGGTATTCGCCCGCAACCGTGCGTTGACCCGATGCCTGGTAGAGCGCGCGCGGGGGGCCGGCTTCGAGCTGCGTACCGCCGACGACGAAGCGCGGCGCTCGGCCATCGTCATGGTGGCCCACGACGATCCCGCGGGTGCGGTGACGCACCTGGCGAGCCAGGGCATCATCGTCGATCACCGGCCCGGACACGTGCGCATCAGCCCCCACGTCTACAACACCGAAGACGAGATCGACCAGGCCGTCGAGGTGCTGGCGGCCTTCGGGCGCTGACGGCCGCCTGGACGAAGGAGCTTCTCCCGCCGGCCCCACCCGGTGTAGCGTTCAGGAAACCATCCCCGTCTCGCCTCATGGGAGCGCCCGTGCGCCCACATCTCCTCACCGTCGCCCTCCTCCCCCTGCTCGCGGCCTCGCCGGTGGCCGCCCAGGGGTCGCGCCTCGTCTTCAAGGCCGGAACCACCGGGCTCGGAGCCGATGTGGCCATTCCCATGTCGCCGCGCACCGTCTTCCGCGCCGGAATCGGTTTCCTGCCCTTCGATTACCACGGCACGCTCAACGACACCGAATACACCATCGATCCGCCGGGCCGTTTTCTCACGGCGCAGCTCGACGTGTCGTTGGCCGGGCCGCTCCGCGTCATGGGGGGATTCCTGAAGCGCTCCGATCCCATCCGCATGAAGGCCGACGTGAAGGCGGGCGACCAGGTCGGTGACGCCACCTTCGCTGCCGACGGCACCCTGAAGGGATCGTTGGACAGCCGCGGCACGGCGCCCTTCCTGGGGATCGGGTTCGGGCGGGTGACCGCGGCCGGCAGCGGGTTCTTCCTGGACCTGGCCGTGGCGTTCACCGGGGAGCCCACGCTGGAGCTCAGCGGCGAGGGCCCCATCACCGAGGAGCCGGACTTCGACGAGGAGCTGGAGAAGGAGCGTGCGCGGGCGCAGGACGACCTGAGCCGCTACTACCGCTACTGGCCCATCCTGAGCGTGGGATTCCGACTGGGCGTGGGGCGGTAGCTCGGGGCGGACGCGGCCTCGGACGGAGGCCTCAGGCAGGAGGGTCGTGAGCGTCGGGCGTCTCGTCCTTGCGGGCCCAGCGCTCCGAATCCCGCAGCCGGTATTTCTCCAGCGTCCGCTCCAGCGCGTCCTGGAGGTCGATCTCCTGCTCGTTGGCCAGCACCAGCAGGACGAAGAGCACGTCGGCCAGCTCCAGCGCCAGGTCCTGCTCGGGCTCGTCGGGCTTCTTGGTCTTGGGGCCGTAGCGGTGGTTCAGGATGCGGGCCAGCTCGCCCACCTCTTCGGTGAGTCGGGCCAGGTTCACCAGCGGCGGCCAGTAGCCCTCCTCGAACTGCCCGATCCAGGCATCGACCCGGGCCTGGGCGTCTCTCAGGTCCATGGATGCGCCCGGGATGTGAGGGCAGATTCCCACCCAGGGGTAGGCCCGGCGTCGCAATGGACTGTCCCGGTGTCGCAACCCGTCATCGCTCCGCCCCCTGGATCTCCACCCGCCCCACCGCCAACCGCTCCACCTCGGTAGCCTCGTCCACCTGTCGCACAAGGATGCGTCCGTCGGGCATGAATCCCACGGGGAACGGGCTGTCCGCAGGCAGGGTGCCCACGTACGCCCCACTGGCGTCGAAGAGGTCGATGGGCCCGTCCTCGCCCTGGGCCGCCACGAAGCGCCGCACCCACAGCGTGCCGTCGGGCGCCACCGCCAGCGTTCCGAGCCACGGCATGACCGGCGCGAAGCCCCGCTGCTCCACGACCTCGTCGGGCTCACAGGTGCGCATGCCGCCGGGGGTGCCGATCTGCATGCCCTCGCCGACGCTGGCCAGCGCCAGCTCCGCGGTGGCAGGCCGGGGCTCGAGCCCCCGCTCGATGCGGCGCACCACGCCGCCGTCCCGGTAGACCCGGATGGCGTAACGGGCGTCGGGCGCCACGTACAGCGCCCCACCGCCGGCCACCCACGGCGTACCGGGCTCGAAGATCGGCGGCATGCCGTTGATGGAGATCCCACAGCTCTTGAATTCCACCGCCCGGCCCGGCGAGCCCTGCACCGAGAAGAGCCGCACCGAATCCCCACTCTCGGAGATGCGGAAGAGCGAGCGCTGCTGCCCCTCCGCCTGCAGCTCGCTGCGGAGCAGGACCAGGCCGTCGCCGTCCCACATCACCTCGCCGCCGGTGACCCGGAACGGAAGCGGCCACTCCCCCACGAACTCGCCGCCGGCGAAGCGCTGCAGGGCGACCTTGCTCAGGTCCATCACCACGCTCTCTCCACCCGGCGACACCGCCATCCCCCCGGGAAAGGACAGCTCACCGGGCCCTTCGCCCTGCCCTCCTGCGCTCCACAGGAAGCTGCCCGTGTCGTCGAAGGCCACGACCCGATAGGACTGACGGTCCAGCACGTAGATGTGACCCAGGCTGTCGGTGCCCACCAGGGAGCGGTGGATCTGGTAGAAGGACTCCTGGTCGGTCTCCTTCCCGCCCAGCGTGAATTCGGGCGTGAACACCGCGGTGAGCGGTTGATCCTCTGCGAGGCTGGTGACGATCTCCACGCCCGCCGAGTCCCGGCGCTCGACCTCGTCGCCCTGCCCCGACGTGCCGTCCCCGCACGCCGACACACCGCCCACCGCCAGCACCGCCGCCACCGTGGTCACCGCCGCCGTCGACCGTCTCCGCATCCCGCGCCTCCTGTCAGGGCTTCACGACCAGCTTACCGAACACGTCTCCCGCCTCCAGCAGCTCGTGTCCCGCACGCACCTCGTCCAGCGACAGCACCTGGTGCACCACGGGCTTCAAGTGGCCCTGGAAGACCAGCTGCATCACCGTGCGGTACTCGGCCGGCGTACCCATGGTGGTGCCCAGGATGGAGAGCTGTTTCCAGAACAGATGCCGGATCTCGGTGGTGCCGTTGGCTCCGGTGGTGGCGCCGTAGCTGACCAGGCGCCCCCGCACCGCCAGCGAGCGCAGCACCGATTCCCACAGCGCCGCGCCCACCGAGTCCAGCGCCACGTCCACGCCGCGCCCCCCGGTCCGTTCCTTGAGCGGCCTCACCCAATCCCCCGCCGTGCGGTCGTAGGCGTGGTGCGCACCCAGCGCCTCCACGCGGGCCACGTTG
Organism: uncultured Gemmatimonadales bacterium; assembly: GCA_963809895.1. GTDB lineage: Bacteria > Gemmatimonadota > Gemmatimonadetes > Longimicrobiales > Gaopeijiaceae > Gaopeijia. The sequence continues at coordinate 3,169,599 of CAWELD010000003.1, forward strand.
TCGGGGCCGGAGGTGACGGCGTGTACCCGGGCACCCGCCAGCGCCGCGATCTGCACCGCCATCGTGCCCACACCGCCCGAGGCGCCGGTCACGAGGACGTCTTCGCCCGCCCGGAGCCCGCCCCGGGCCATGAGCCCCCGCCACGCCGTCACCGCCACCAGCCCCGCCGCCGCCGCGGTCTCGAACGACACCCCATCGGGGAGCTGCAGGAGGTTCCGGGCCGGCACGATGGCGTACTCGGCAAACCCCCCGTTGGTGTGCTCGCCCAGGAGCCGCATGGGCGGATCGTCGAAGGCCTCGCCCCGCGGCCGCCGTTCGTACCACTCGTAGTCCAGCGCCGGATCCACGGCGACCCGCGCACCCACGGCCGACGTCTCCACCCCGGGACCCACCGCGTCCACGACCCCGGCCACGTCGGCGCCGCCGATGTGGGGCATGGTGGTCTCGATGGGAAGCCTGCGCCGCACCCACAGGTCCAGGTGGTTGAAGGCCGCGGCCCGCACGGCCAGGCGCACCTCGCCGGGACCGGGCTCGGGGGTGGGAACGTCCTCGACCCGAAGGACCTCGGGTCCACCGAATTCGTGGAAGAGCGCGGCACGCATGGGCGGTCCGGGATGGGGAGCAGTCCCCGGATCGGCCACGGCACTCGCCGTCCGGGGTTCGGTCACGCGGGGTGCTACGGTATCCGCACGGGACGGTCCCGTCCAGCCCGCGCCCCCGTTACCTTTCTTGTCCGTGACCGACACCGATGCTCCCCCTCCCGCAGACCCCGGCGATCCGGACGAGACCACGCTGGGTGGTTACCTCCGGATCCATGAGCGTCCCCCCGCTTTCGAGGGGACGGACGGACATCCCTACACCGTGTCCATCGAGGTGGAGAAGACCCCGGACCTGAGAGCTCCGTACGAGGGGTTCCTGGTCTTTCCGCGCTGGGCCACCACGGGCGTCGGCATCGTCGGTCACCTGGAAACGCCCACCCTCTGGCAGGGTACCGGGCGCGACGAGGTCCTTCGGCAGGCGGGTGACACCTCGCTGCTCCGGGTCAAGGAGCTCCTGGACGAGGCCATCCGCCGTGAATCCAACGACGACGGATGAACCCGTGGCCATCCTCAGAGACTCCCTGATCTTCCTGTCCCAGTCGGGCGCCGCCAAGGCGGTAGTGACCCGCACCCCACTCCGGGCCATGAGCCGGCGCTTCGTACCCGGCGAGAAGGTGGACGACCTGGTGGGCGCCATCAAGGACGCCAACGCCGCCGGGTGCACGGCAACCGGCAACTATCTGGGTGAGTCCGTCCACGACGAGCCCAACGCGCGGCTCGCGGCCTCGGTCTACCTGGACATCCTGGACCGCATCGAGAAGGAGGGCCTGGACGCCAACGTCTCGCTCAAGTTCACGCAGCTCGGCCAGGACATCAGCGACGCGTTCCTCGCCGACAACCTGGGCCAGGTGCTGGAGCGGGCCAGGGCCATCGACAGCTTCGTGCGCTTCGACATGGAGGACTCGGAGCACACGCAGCGTACCCTGGACGCCTTCGAGACCCTGTGGAGCGAGGGCTGGCGCAACATCGGCGTGGTGCTCCAGTCCTACCTGCGCCGCTCGGCCGGCGACGTGGCGCGCATGAACCAGCTCGGTGCCCGGGTGCGGCTCTGCAAGGGCGCCTACGCCGAGCCGCCCGAGGTGGCCTTCCAGGCCCGACAGGAGGTGGACGCCAGCTACGTCGAGCTCATGAAGATGCTCCTGGAAGACGGCAACTACCCGGGCATCGCCACCCACGACGAGCGCATGATCGACGCCACCCTGGATTTCGCCCGGGAGCGGGGCTACAGCCCCGATCGCTTCGAGTTCCAGATGCTCTACGGTGTGCGCCGCGACCTGCAGCAACAGCTGGTTTCCGAGGGATGGCGGGTGCGCGTGTACGTGCCCTTCGGCGAGCACTGGTATCCCTATCTGATGCGGCGGCTGGCCGAGCGCCCGGCGAACATGCTCTTCTTCGCGGGCAGCGTGGTGAAGGAGTCCCCGCTGGGCTTCCTGTGGCCGGGTGCGAAGGATGGCCGCAACGGACGCTGACACGCAGGACGCACCCTTCCTGCGCGTCACGGAGATCTTCCACTCCCTCCAGGGCGAATCCACCTGGGCGGGGCTGCCCTGCACCTTCGTGCGCCTCACGGGCTGCCCGCTGCGCTGCTCGTGGTGCGACACGGCCTACGCCTTCCACGGCGGCGAGCGCATGACGCTGGACGCCATCCTGGCCGAGGTGGCGGCCATGGGCACACCCCTGGTGGAGATCACCGGGGGCGAGCCGCTGGCCCACAAGGGGGCCTTCACGCTGGCCGACCGGCTGCTCGAGCGGGGCTATACCGTGCTGGTGGAGACCTCCGGCGCCTTCGACGTGTCGCCGCTGGACGCGCGCGTCCACAAGATCATGGACCTCAAGTGCCCCGGCTCGGGCGAGGTGGACCGCAACCTGTGGTCCAACCTCGACCACCTGACGCCGCGTGACGAGGTCAAGTTCGTGGTGGCGGACCGGGGGGATTACGAGTGGGCCCGGAACGTCGTCCGGGCCCGGGGGCTGGACCGCCGGGTGCAGGAGGGCGCGCTGCGGGCGATCCTGATCTCGCCCGTCTGGGACGCGGTGGATCTGGAGGGTCTCGCCGGGTGGATCCTGGAAGACCACCTGCCCGCGCGCTTCCAGATCCAGCTCCACAAGCTCATCTGGGGCCCCGATCGCACCGGGGTGTAGGCGCTCTCCGCGGGCTACCAGTGCCCCCTGTCGCTGTCGCAACGTTTACGCGACAGGCCTCGTCCAACAGTCTGACCCTCGGTCCCCCACAGCTTCGATCGACATGAGCCTCCGATGCCCATCGCGGACGCCGTCCGCGACCCGCGTCCTCGCGGCGCCCGCGACGTTCCTGGCCCTGGTTCTGACCGCCGGCTGCGGCGGTGACGCCGACGCCGGATCCACCCTGGAGGTGGTCCGGGACACGGTGGCCGACACCCTGGTGGTGCGCACCGTCGCCGGGAGCGAGTGGGGCGCGGGCGCCACCCTGGTGCCCGAGGTGACCATCGGCGTCATGGAGGGCGACGAGCACTACATGTTCGGCACCCTGCGCTCCATGGCCGTGGGGCCCGACGGGACCATCTACGTCATGGACGGTCAGATCCCCGCCGTGCGGGTCTACGACGCCGACGGCACCTATCGCACCACCCTGGGCCGCAACGGCGAGGGTCCCGGTGAGTTCGGCCAGCCCGACGGCGGCATGGCCATCCTCTCCGACGGCCGACTCGTGGTGCGCGACCCCGGCAACGCGCGCCTGCAGGTCTTCGGGCCCGACGGCCAGGCCATCGACACCTGGCCGGTGATCAGCGGGGGATTCCACACCTCCACGCCCCTCTACATGGGACCCGGCGACACCCTGCTGACACCGGTGCTGATGGACGCCCAGGCCGACGTCAGCGAATGGCGGTCCGGCCTCCAGCGCATGAGCCCCGTGGACGGCAGCATCGTGGACACCCTGGAGGTACCGGACGTGGGGTACGAAGCACCCCAGATCGAGGCTCGCATGGTGCAGGGGGAGAGCCAGAGCGTCTCCATCAACTCGGTGCCGTTCTCGCCCACCGAGGTGTGGGCCTATCACCCTGACGGCTTCTTCATCCACGGAGTGAGCACGCAGTACGCGTTCTCACTCCTGCGCGAGGGATCGCCCCTGCGCATCGAGCGCGTGGCGGACCCCGTGCCGGTGGCCGGCGGCGAGAAGGACGAGGCCGAGGCCGAGGCCACCCGCAACATGCGCTTCACCGACCCCAACTGGCGCTGGAACGGGCCCCCGATTCCCGATACCAAACCTCCGTTCTCGGTCATCCTGGTGGGCCGCGACCGGCGCATCTGGGTCCAGGTGCCCATGCCCGGCATCGAGGGGGAGGATCCCACCTACGACCCCACCGATCCCGACGCCCTGCCGGACCGCTGGAAGGCGCCCGTGGCCTTCGACGTCTTCGAGGCCGACGGCACCTATCTGGGCCACGTGGACACCCCCATGGGATTCAGCCTCTATCCGCGGCCGATCCTCGACGGCGACCAGGTGTGGGCCGTGACCCGCGACGATTTCGACGTGGCCCAGGTCGTGCGCTTCCGCCTGCAGCGGCGCGGCGACGCGGTGGCGGCGAACGGCGGCTGACTGCGCGAGTCGGTGGCGCCGGACCCCGGCTCACCGGTGCCGTGCGGGGTTGGTCGAAGGTAGTGGATGGATTTATTCTTGAAGAATGAACGACCCACGTTTGCACGCCGTACGAGAGGCGCTGGCGGCCTACGCCGCCGATGCCGACGATCCTCCCGTCACCGACGAAGACGTCATCCAGGCCGCCGTGTCGGTGATCCTGCGTGCGCACCACGACGATGTGGATCTCCTGCTCATCAAGCGGGCCCACAACCCACGCGATCCCTGGTCCGGCCACATGGCGCTCCCCGGCGGCCGCCGTGACGCGGCCGACGAGTCGCTGCTGGACACGGCCGTGCGCGAGACCATGGAGGAGACGGCCGTGAAGCTCTCACCGGACCGCTCACGGGGATTCCTGGGCAGCCTGCCCCGGGTGATGCCCAGCAGCCCTCGGCTCCCCCGGCTCACCATCGCGCCCTACGTGTTCGGGGTCCCGGCCGACACCGAGGCCCGGGTGGCCTCGCGCGAGGTGGACCGCGTGCACTGGGTGTCGCTGGGATACCTGCGCGACCCCGGGACCGCGGGCACGGTGGAGATCGACCTGCCGGGCGGCCCCAGGAGCTTTCCCTGCCTGCGGGTGGACGACGAGGTGGTGTGGGGACTGACCTACCGGATCCTCGTCGACCTCTTCCAGCGCTTTCCCGACCCGCTGGGCGTTCCGGGCTGAGCCGGATGCGCCCGGCGGGCCGGGTGCCGTGTCTTCGCCCCTGGCCGGCGGCCTTCCGGCCCGCCGAAGGCGGCGATCAGCGCGTGCGCGCCGTCACATCCCCGACGACGCGGTGTCCGGCGACTCCACCCACTCGGCGATGAAGACGTTGGTGTTGCCCGGATGCGAGGGATTCCGGTTGGAGCCCCACACCAGGTAACGGCCGTCGGGGCTCCACATGGGGAAGCCGTCGAAGTCCGCGGCGTAGGTGATCTGCTCCTGCCCCGTGCCGTCTTCGTTGATCATGTAGAGATCGAACTCTCGGCCCGTGGGGTCGGCCATGTTCGACGCGAAGATGATCCGGTGACCGTCGGGGTGCCAATACGGGCCGAAGTTGGCGGCGCCGTTGTTCGTCACCTGATGCGCGTTGGAGCCGTCGGCGTCGGCCACCCAGATCTCCAGCTCGTTGGGCCGGATGAGCCCGTCGGCCAGCAGGGAGCGATAGTCCGCCAGCTCCTCGTCCGTCTTCGGATACCCGGCGCGCCACACGATCCTGGAGCCGTCGGGCGAGAAGAAGGCGCCGCCGTCGTAGCCGGGCTTGTCGGTGAGCCGGCGCACGTCGCTGCCGTCCAGGTTCATGGAGTAGAGGTCCAGGTCGCCGTCACGCACGCTGGTGAAGACGATGCGGTCGCCCACCGGCGAGATGGTGGCCTCGGCATCGTAGCCGGGGGTGTCGGTGAGCCGCTGGATGTTGCTCCCGTCGGCGTTGGCCGTGAAGATGTCGTAGCCCGGATAGACGGCCCACACGTAGCCTCGGGACATGTCCGGCGGCGGCGGGCACGCCGAATCCGCCATGAAGGTGGACGAGTAGAGGATCCGCTGGTCACCCGGGAAGTAGTAGGAACAGGTCGTGCGGCCCTCTCCGTTGCTCAGCATCTGGGTGTCGCCGGTGGTCAGATCCATGGTGTAGATCTGGTCGCAGCCGCCGTCGGGACGCGTGCGCTGGAAGATCAGCCGGGTGCCGTCGTTGGAGAAATACGCCTCGGCGTTCTCCCCTTCGAAGGTGAGCTGACGCAGATTACGGAGGTGCACTTCTCGCGGATCCGCCTCGAAGGGGGTCCCGGCCGTCACCGTGAACGCTGCCTGGTTCGAGGTTTCCTCGTCGCCCGCCGTGCGGGCCTGGTCCGCGGTTTCCCCTCCCCCGCAGGACACCGCAGCCAACCATCCCAACGAGACACAAGAGCGAAGAAGTATGTTCGAGCTCAGAGAAAGATCGTCGCATGATTCGTCATCCGTGGCTTGTGGCCGCCGGGGGACTCCTGATGGCGGTGCCGGGCCTCTCGGCCCAGAGCTGTCCCGCACCTGGGGCTCCCGCGGCGGACGAGACCGGGGCCATGGCCCACGTACGTTATCTGGCTGACGACGCCCTGGAGGGTCGGGAAGTCGCCTCGCCTGGGGCGCACTGCGCTGGCGACTACATCGCCGCGCACTTCCAGGCGCTCGGACTCGAGCCCGCCGGCGACGGCGGAACCTACTTCGAGTCCTTCCCGGTGCGCGTGGGCAGCAGCCTCGGCACCGGAAACGTCCTCGGAATCTCCGGGAACACCTGGGTCCTGGGCAAGGGCTGGACGCCCTTCGGATTCTCCGCCACCGCCGACGTGGACGGCCCCCTGACCTATCAGGGCGCCGGCGTGGAGCGGCCTTCGGGCGAGGACGTGGACTCGGCGGCGCTGAATCGCTTCGCCGGCCAGGTGGTGGTGCTGGAGGCGGTGGGCGCCGACGAGACGCCGGGCACCTTCTCCACCGACCCCCACCTCAAGGCCAGCGCGGCCCAGAGCCTGGGCGCCGCGGGAGTGATCCTGCTGCTCTCCGACGGCGAGGCGCTGCCCTCGCCCGACGCCGAGCGCCGCCCCTATCTGCGGGTTCCGGTGGCCGCCGTGGGCGGCGATGCGGCCGAGGCCGTGCGCCGGGCGGCCCGGGCCGGTGAGGTCGTGCACATGGTGACGGTGGTGGAGCCCCGTACCGCCCAGGGACGCAACGTGGCCGCCCTGTTGCCGGGCAGCGATCCGGCGCTGGCCGCCGAAGTGGTGGTCCTCGGCGCGCACTACGATCACCTGGGCCACGGTGGCGAGGGGTCGCTGGCGCCGGACTCGCACGAGGTCCACAACGGCGCCGACGACAACGCCTCCGGCACCGGCGCGCTCCTGGAAGCGGCCCGTATCATGAGCCAGGGTCCCCGTCCGCGCCGGCCGGTCCTCTTCCTCTCCTTCACCGGCGAGGAGCGCGGGCTGCTGGGCTCGGCGTGGTACGTGGAGCACCCCACGGTGTCGCTGGACTCGGCGGTGGCCATGATCAACATGGACATGGTGGGGCGGCTGCGGGACAACACCCTCACCGTCTACGGCATGGGCACCGCCCAGGAGTGGGACGGGCTGGTGGCCGAGGTGAACCAGGCCCAGGCCCAGCCCTTCCAGCTCTCGCTCCTGCCCGACGGCTTCGGGCCCTCCGACCACTCCTCGTTCTACGGTCGGGGGATTCCGGTGCTGCACTTCTTCACCAACACCCACGCCCAGTACCACCGGCCCGAAGACGACTGGCAGCTCATCAACGGCCCAGGCCTGGAGCGGGTGGCCGAATTCGCCGCCGCCGTGGCCGGACGGTTGGCGGGCACCCCCGAACGGGTGGCCGCATCGCTCACCCCGGTGGCCGGCGCCGGCCAGCCTCAGGCCTCCGGCGAGTCGTCGGGCCGCGGCTACGGACCCTACTTCGGCAGCATCCCGGACATGAGCCCGCAGGACTACGGCGTGCGCCTGAGCGGCGTGCGCGAGGACAGCCCCGCGGCCCGCGCAGGCCTGGAAGCCGGCGACATCCTCATCCGCTTCGGAGGCGAGGAGGTGGCCGACCTGTACGGCTTCACCTACGCGCTCCGCGACCGCAAGCCCGGCGACCGCGTGGAGGTGGTGGTGCTCCGCGACGGCCAGCGCATCACCATGTACGCGGTGCTGGGGGAGCGGCGGTAGGGCTGGCGGCTGGCGGGCCGCCGGCGAGGTGACGAAAGGACCGAGCGTCGAGGTCTCACGGGCGTCGGGTCCCATTCAGCGCGCCTACGGTGCTCGCGTGGGGTGATGGTGCCGAGCCGGCCGAGCGCTTGGTCCGTTCGGCTCCCATTGCGTGATGAAGTCGGCCAATCGCCCGACTCCCGGTCGCGAGTGGTCTGTTCGCACCTGGTCTGGTTGCCGGCGGGCCAGAGGTCGTCGGGGCTCCGCCGGTGCCGCCGGTGCCGCCGGTGCGCCCGGAGCACCCCCCTCAGCGCAGCCCCACCGTGCCCTTCACCGAGGCGAACAGCTTGGCGCTGTCGTAGCCGACGCCGTCCTTGAAGACGAGCTCCACCTGCTCGATGGCGCTCACGTCGGTCACGGGATTTCCGCGCACCAGGACCAGATCGGCGCGCTTGCCCGACTCCACCGTGCCCAGCTCGTCGTCCCGCCCCAGCGCCTTGGCGCCGTTGAGGGTGGCGATGCGGATGGCCTCGGCGAAGTCGTAGCCCTCCTCCACCAGCAGCTCGATGGCGCGCAGGTTCGAGTAGCCCGCCACCACGCCGCCGTAGCCCGTGGGATCGGTGCCCACGGTCAGCAATCCCCCGGCGTCGTGGAAGGCCTTCTCCATGGCCATGCCCTTGGCGAAGACCGTGGACCACGGCGACGACGAGCCCTGTTGCTGCACCTGCTCCCAGCGCTGCACGTAGGCGTCGCGCAACTGCGGTAGCAGGGCGTCCAGCGCGCCCTGGGGTGCCTCGGGCCGCCCGGGGGTGAAGGTCTCGAAGACGGTGAGCGTCGAGGTCATGGCCACGCCGCGCTCCACCAGGTGCTGCACCAGATCGCGAAAGGCGGGGCTGTCCAGGTCGAGCGCCGCGTACGACTGCGTGGCGGCTCCCCCCGCCGGACACCGGTCGGGCTCCTTGTCCGGCACCCAGTCCGTGGCTGCCAGGAAGCCGTGCTCGAGCTGATCGATGCCCAGGTCGGCGGCTTCGCGGTAGGTGATGGAGCACAGGTGGCCCGTGACCCGGAGGCCGCGCGCGTGGGCTTCCTCCACCGCGGCGCGCAGCATGTCCCTGGACAGCAGGTTGTAGACCTTGAACGAGGTGACGCCGGCATCGGCCCAATAGCGCACCATGTCGCGGATCTCGTCGGCGTCGGCGGCACCGTGGACCGAGACGATGGGCAGCCCCTCTCCCTCCAGGTAGGGTCCGGTGACGTCCATGCGGGGCCCGACCCGCTGCCCGGCATCGATGAGGTCCCGGAGCTTCAGGTCCGTGTAGGGCTCCATGCTGCCGGCGGTGCGGATGGTGGTGGCGCCGCCGGCCAGATACAGGGGCGGAAAGCTCGAGGAGTTGGTGTTGTAGCGCCCGTCGCCCGACACGTAGAAGAGGTGCTCGTGGGTCATGACGAAGCCGGGCATGAGCGTGCGGCCGGCGCCGTCGATGACCCGGGCGCCGTCGGGCACCGCCACCTCGCCGTCGGCGCCCACCGCCTGGATGCGGCCGTCGGCCACGAGCACGGTCTGCCCCTCGCGCACCGGGCCGCCGGTCCCGTCCACGAGGCGCACGCCCCGGATGGCCACCACCGGCTCGTCCACGGCGATGAAGGGTCGCACCCGGGGTCCGAAGGTGTCGGGGCGCTGAGCCCGTACCGCAAGCGGGGCCAGACCGGCAGCCGCGGCGGCCAGCCACATCGCGAGCACGCCACGGACGGCGCCGGCGCTCACCTGCCCCGGCGCGACGGGCCCCTCTCTTCCTCACCGCCACACCTCGGCGGTGATCCGCAGGTCCGCGCCTTCGGACAGCCACAGCCAGCGACCCTCGATCTGATAGCCGTCCACCGCCTGCAACGCTTCGAGGATGGTGCGCTCACGTGCCTGGCCCGCCGGGGCCCGGCACGTCGTGCGGGTGGTGGCCAACGGACCGAAGGTGACGTGCGTGCCGTCGGACCGGTACGGGCCCGAGAAGCGGTTGCATCCGGTGGCGCCGTAGACCTTGCCCTCGGCGGACAGGATCAGCAGGTGCGGCGCCAGGTTCACGTCGTTCCCGGCGGGCACGGGCTGACCGTTCACCTGAACGATGCGCCAGGTCGTGCCCTCCAGGACGGCGGGCACGTCGCTACGGCCACCACCGGTGGCACAACCCAGTACGAGGAGCGATGCGGCGAACATCGGGGCCAGGCGGCGCATACGACGCTCCAGAGCAGGCGAGAGGGTCAGGCGAGACCGGATCCGAACAATGTCACGACGGATCCTCTGGCGCACCACCCGCCGCCGACTCGGGGCGGGGCAGCACCGCGGTGGCCGCCCGCGCCAGCACGTGTCGCAACGGGAACATGACGGCGGCGGCCAACGCCCCGGCCAGGAGCGAGCCCGTGAAGCCCGGCAGGCCGAGCGTGGCCTCCACCCACGACGACAGCGCGTTCTCGAGCCCCGCGAACAGGAGCAATCCCCCGGCGCCCAGCGCCCCGTACACGGTGCTGCGGCGGAGCACCAGGCCCGGGTCCACCGCGCCGTCGTAGAAGACCGCGACCGCCGTGCTCACGACCAGCACCGTGGGCGCCAGCAGCACGAGCGCGGCCATGACGGCCATGAGCGGATCGGGGATCGAGACGTCCGTGGCAGCCAGCAAGGCGAACACGGAGGGAATCACCAGGATCAGCCAGCCGGCGGTGACCAGGCCGACGACCAGCCACAGGACCGGCCGTCGCTGCCCGGGGGTCGCGAGACGATAGCCGGTGACGAGATTGCGCGCCCCGAGCCCGATGGCCGCCAGCGGCGCCAACAGCATGAGCACGACGGACGGCCCCAGGCCCAGTACCAGCGCCAACTGCGGCCGCTGTTCGGGCTCGATCCACCCGGCGGCGCTGGCGCCGATCCGCGTCAGGGCCACCGCCACCAGCGCCGTGCCCCAGACCACCGACGGACGGAAGAGCGCCACCCGCACGCGCCGCAGAAAAGCCAGGTGCCGGGCGGGCCGAAGATCCGTTCCCCGGAGGGGTGCCGGAAAGAGCACCGACACGCGCAGGAAGGCGGCCGCGGCCAGGATCATGCCCGCGCTGGCCAATGCCAGGCTCCAGCCGCCGGCGGCTACGTTCACGCTCACCGTGCCCGGCACCACCGACACCTCCAGGAAGCGCAGCAGGGATCCCCACACGGCGGCCAGGAAGGCCAGGAAGAGCGCCAGGCTGCGGGCGCCGCTGCGGTGCCACGAGCGCACCACCAGCACGCCGGCCAACACGCACGCCCCCAGTGCCGTCACCACGGTCAGCGCCACGGCCCACAGCACGATCTGGAAGCGCGCGGGCAGAACGCCGCTCAGCTCCGCGAAGCGCGGGAGCAGCAGGGCCACGTGCGCCAAGGCCGCCAGCACCAGGGCGCCGGTGAAGAGCCTGGACAGCCGTGCGGGCATATCCGCCAAGAGACCTCCCGACCGAAGGACGAGGGAAGAATCTAGCGAAGAAGAACGCAACGGGCCCCACCGTTCATCCGGCAGGGCCCGTCGAAGCAGGTCGCTCGTGGCGGCGCTGCCTACCCCCGGCCGGAGGGCCGCGCCACGTTCCCGTGCGCCACGGAGAGCTCGGCCTCGATCATCTCCGGCTGCTGCAGCGGTTGCCAGATCTGGATCACCGGGAAGGTGGTCAGGAACCAGCGCAGCGACGCCAGGAACAGCCCCAGGAATCCCACGCCGATGAGCACCTGGAAGACCTCGGCCTTCGGATCGTAGGCCGGCAGCAGCGAGGGGGCCACCAACATGTAGCGCTCGCTCCAGAGCCCGAACAGGATGACGCCGGTGAAGAACTGCAGGATGCCCGGTGTGAGCTTGGGCTTGCGGCCCAGCAGCCCGGCGAAGGGGATGATGAAGCAGAGCACCACCACGGTGGCGGAATAGGGGCCCCAGGCCGCGCCGCTCCGATGCACCACGTAGGCCTGCTCCCAGGGAAGCTTGCCGTACCAGATCACCAGGTACTGGGACCAGAACAGGTAGGTCCAGAACACGCAGAAGGCGAAGGCGAGCTTGCCCAGGTCGTGGCGCTGCTGCAGCCCGATGGCCCGGGAGACCTCACCGTCCTTGCGCCGCAGCCAGACCGCGGCGACCGCGGTGGCCGCGATCCCCCCCCAGAACGCGCCCATGAAGAACCAGGCCCCGAACAGCGTGCTGTACCAGTGGGGCTCCAGGCTCATGACGAAGTCGTACGCCAGGAAGCTCATGACCGTGGCGTAGACCAGCACCAGCACGGGAGCCAGGCGGGCCATGCGCTGCGAGCTCCGCACCTCCTCGGCCTCCTGACCCAGCCAGCCGGACATGATGCGGTCGCGCCAGCTCGCGCGGGCCGGATCCAGCGAGGGCCCGTCCACCAGGCCCATGTCGGGACGCACCGCCATGTAGACGAAGTAGAGGCCCAGCCCGAACAGGAGGAGCGGTCCCACCACGTTGCGGGTCACGAAGAAGGGCACGTTCAGGTACGCGGCCTTCTTCTGCAGGACCGGATCGTGGGCCATCTCGGCGATCCACGGAAAGTAGTTCTCCCGCAGCCCGAGGAGCATGGGTATCAGCAACACCAGCGCGATGGGCAGGAAGGCGCCGAACGCCACGCTGATGCGGCGCACCGACCAGTTCCACTTGGCCTTCACGATGGTGGTGGCGGCGGCGAAGATCACCGCGCCCATGGCCACGCTCGTGAAGAAGAGCCAGTTGGAGACGTAGCTCACCCACGCCATGGTGGGATCCTGGCCCCGGGCGACGAAGAACGCGACCACGCCCACGAGCGCCATGGCCCCGTAGACCAGGTTGGCGCCCTTGCTCCGGTCCAGATAGCGGACCGGGATGTGGTCGGGAATGTGGATCTGGGCCATGGCTCAGCGCTCCCCGCCGGCGCCGGCGCTGTCCGCCGCCTGGGCCTGATTTGCGTTGTACTGTGCCTGAAGTCGTCGCACGTAGTTGATCACGTTCCAGCGGTCGAAATGGGTGATCTGGTGCGCGTACGAGGGCATGAGCCCCCGGCCCACCCGGATCATCCCGTAGATGTAGCCGTCGGGATAGCCCTGCACCTGGGGGCCGGCCAGGTTGTAGACCTGCAGCGCCGGCCATTTGTCCACGATGAGGGCGTCGGCGCCGATCCCTTCGGGCCCGTGACAGACGATGCAGGTGCGGTTGTAGATGACCTGGCCACGAGCCAACGAGGCCGAATCGGCCGGCACCGGATTCTGGAGGTTCTGCAACACCGCCGTGCCCGGAGGCACCGCGGTGGCGGCCTGCGTGAAGTCCGGCACCGTGTAGTCGGTCTCCAGCGGCTCGCCGATGTTCACGTCGCCCGGTGCGGGCGGGAAGTTGCCCGACGAGAAGGAGATGGCGCCCTCGGCGGGCATGCGCGTGTTCTCGTAGGGATCGAACGACGCCTGGCTGCGCATGCTGCGCCCGAAGATGGCCACCATGGCGTCGTCGAGGGCGGTGCAGGCCGAGGCGCTGAAGGCCACGGTCAGGATCGTCAGGGCCCGGAGCAGGCGCGCGCTACGCATGGGCGCCCTCCGTGTCCTCGAGGAGCTCGATGGGATGATGCTCCTCGAGGATGGCCCGGGCCTCCTCGAGACGCTTGCCCTCGGCCGAGACGTAGATGCCGAAGCGTCCCGCGCTGAACTCGGGATCGTAGACCACCATGGGCTTGGTCTTGGGCAGGCGGCTGTTGATGAAGAGCCCCAGCACCGTGGCCAGCGCGCCGAACAGGATGGTCAGCTCGAAGGCGATCACCACGTAGGCGGGGATCGACAGGATCGGCTTGCCCCCGGTGATCAACGGCCAGTCCACCGAGGTGAACGAGGTGAAGGCGAAGCCCGTGGCGGTCCCCGTGAGCGCCCCCACCAGGGTGAACACGCGCACGGGGCTCTGATCGTAGCCCATGGCGTGCTCCAGGTGGTGCTCCGGGAAGGGTGCGTACGCGGTCAGGTCCTGGAACCCTTCCTTCCGCAGCCTGGTCACGGACGCCACGATGTCGTCCAGGTATTCGAACGAAGCCAGAAGGCCGGTGGTGCCGCTCATGTTATGCCTCCGCCTCCTGGTGTTGCCTGCCCCGCAGGGGTGCCGGCAACACCTCCTTCAACTCGGCGATGGCCACGGGCGGCAGCAGCCGGGTGAAGAGCAGGAACCAGAACCCGAACCAGGCGAAGCTGCCGATGAGGATGCCCATCTCCACGATGGAGGGCCGGTAGACACCCCACGCGAAGGGCTCGTACTCGTGGGCCAGCGAGGTGACGATGATGACGTAGCGCTCGAACCACATCCCGATGTTGACGAAGATCGAGATGACGAACAGCGCCGGGATGGAGCGCCGGATGCGCCGGAACCACAGCATCATGGGCACGAAGCCGTTGCAGGTGAGCATGGTCCAGCTCGCCCACCAGTAGTTGCCGAAGAGCCGGTTCCAGAACACCTGCCGCTCCGGCGCCTCGCCGCTGTACCACGCCATGAAGAACTCGGTGAGGTACGAGTAGAAGACGATGAGCGACGTGAGCAGGCAGAGCTTGGCCAGCGCGTCGAAGTGCTTCGGCGTGAGGTAGGCCTCGAGGCCGAACATCTTGCGCATGGGCACGGCCAGGGTGATGACCATGGCCACGCCCGAGTAGATGGCGCCGGCCACGAAGTACGGCGCGAAGATGGTGGCGTGCCAGCCGGGCACGATCCCCATGGCGAAGTCCCAGGACACCACCGAGTGCACCGACAGCACCAGCGGCGTGGCCAGGGCGGCGAGGAAGATGTAGGCCTTGCCGAAGTGGTGCCATTCGCGGTCCGTGCCGCGCCATCCCAGCGATGCGATCTGGTAGAGCTTCTTGCGTAGCCCGGTGGCCCCGTCACGCGCGGCGGCGATGTCCGGGATCGTTCCCAGGTAGAAGAAGACCGCCGACACGGTGAAGTAGGTGGTCACCGCGAACACGTCCCACACCAGCGGTGACCGGAAGTTGGGCCACAGGAAGCGGGCGTTGGGATACGGGATCAGCCAGTAGGCGTGCCAGACCCGGCCCACGTGGATGAGCGGGAAGAGCCCGGCGGTCATGACCGCGAACACGGTCATGGCCTCGGCGGCACGGTAGACCGACTGCCGCCAGGGTGCCCGGAACAGGAAGAGAATCGCCGAGATGAGCGTTCCCGAGTGGGCGATACCGACCCAGAAGACGAAGGTCGTGATGTAGACCCCCCATCCCACCGGGTTCATGAGCCCACTCACCCCGATGCCCCGGTAGATCTGCCATCCCCAGGACACGAAGAACAGGCCCACGCCCGCCAGAAGGAGGGCGAACATCGCCCACCACGCCTTGCCGGGAGCGGACAGCGCCTTGAGCACGTCGTTGTTGACGTCGGCATAGCGCTCGACGTCGGGGTGCGTCAGTGCTCCCCGCCTCTGGGATTCCGTCAACGTCGCCATAGTCGACCCTGGCTCTCTCTCCGAGCAGTCACGCCGCACACCTCCGGGGTCAGCCGGCTCAATGCTCGGCCGACGCCACTTCGTGGAAGGTCACCTTCTTCAGGTAGCTCACCGCGGGCTGGGTGTTGATCATCTCGTCCAGCACGCGGTAGGTCCTCTCGTTCTGCACCTTCTGCGCGACCCGTGACTCCGGGTCGCGGATGTTGCCGAAGACGATGGCCTCGGCGGGACAGCTCTGCTGACACGCCGGTACCACGTCGCCGTCGCGCACGCCGCGATCCTCCAGCACGGCCCGGTTCTGGGCCTCGCGGATGCGCTGCACGCAGAACGTGCACTTTTCCATCACCCCGTTCTCGCGAACCGTGACGTCGGGGTTGAACTGCCAGTTCATGGGCTCCGGCACGTCGGTGTACGTGTACCAGTTGAACACGCGCACCTTGTAGGGGCAGTTGTTCGCGCAGTAGCGCGTGCCCACGCAGCGGTTGTAGACCTGGCCGTTGAGTCCGTCGGGCGTGTGGTACGCCGCGAACACCGGGCACACCGGCTCGCAGGGAGCGTTGCCGCAGTGCTGGCAGAGCATGGGCAGGTGGCGCACGTCCACCGGGCCCGCCTCGGCGGCGTTGACGTCCTCGTAGTACCGCTCGATGCGGATCCAGGCGAGGTCGCGGCCCATGCGCACCTGGTCCTCGCCCACCCACGGCACGTTGTTCTCGGACTGGCAGGCCACCACGCACGCGGAGCAGCCGGTGCACTTGTCCAGATCGATGGCCATGGCCCAGCGCGGGGTGTTGGCCGGATCGGCGTAGCCACCGTACTCGGCCCCGGGTAGCGGGTAGTCCTGCGGCCGGCCCTCGGTCTCGACGGGAACGAACCCGCCCACGGCCTGGAGCTCGTGGCGCAGCTCGCCCTCGCCCTCACCCGCTTCGCCTTCTTCGGCGGCCATGGGCTCGTGGCCCAGATCCGCCAACGCCACCGCCGGGGCGACGTTGCGATCGTGCTGGGTCTCGGCCCCTGCGATGGTGGCCAGGCGCATGTGGTCGCCGGTGGGCTCCACCGATACGCGGGTGGCCAGATGCACCAGGCCTCCCGAGGGCTGCTCGGCCACCGCCGGCAACAGCACCATGGGATTCACACCGAAGCCGGCGGCCCAGCGTCCGGTGCTGCGGCCGCTGCCCATGGCGATGGCCACCGTGTCGGCCCGGATGCCCGGATAGACCCACACCGGCACGTTCAGATCGCCGTGGGGCGAGGTGACGTGCACGATGTCGCCGTTGGCGACGCCCAGGCGCTCGGCGGCATCGGGATGGACCTCCACCCAGGAGTGCCAGGCCAGCTTGGACACCGGGTCCGGAAGCTCGCGCATCCAGGGCCGGTTGGCCTGGCGCCCGTCGCCGAAGCGCGACGAGGGATAGACGATGAGGGCGAACTCCCCGTCGCCGTCCAGCCCCGGCCGCTCGAAGGTGAGCGCCGCATCGGCCGAGCGCAGCGCGGTGCCCTCGTCGGTGCCGGCGCCCTCCACCGTCACCACGCCGTGCTTGAGCGCCCACTTCCACCAGGTCTCGAAGTCCTGCCCGCCGCCGGCCATGCCGTGGATCTGCTGCCAGCGGGTGCGCAGGTGGTCGTAGAAGGTGTCGGCGCCCAACGGATTGCCGGTGCGGTTCGCCACCGACAGGAACACGTCGCCCACCTGCTTGGTGTCGAAGTGCGGCACCGGTCGCATGACCGGCTGGCGCACGGCGAACACCCCGGGCCGCGGACGCGAGTCGCCCCACGCCTCCAGGAAGTGGCGGTCCGGCAGAATCAGGTCCGCCATCTCGGCCGTCTCGTCGGGCTCGTGGGCGAAGGCCACCTTGAAGGCCACCCCGCCGAAGGCGTCGCTGAAGCCCGACGCCGGTGGCAGCGAGTGCACCGGATTGGCGCCGTGCACCATGACCACGCCGACGTTGCCGCCGGCCATGGACCGGATCGCCGACTCCATGTCGCCGTAGGGAGCGGACGCGGCCGAGGCCGTGGTGGTGGCGAGTTGGACCGTGCGGCCCACGTTGCCGGCCACGGCGTTCAGAATCAGCACCGCCAGGTTCGAGGCCGTGGCGTTGCGGTGCTGTCCGGCCACGCCCGGGCCCAGCGCCACGCTGGGACCGTTGGCGGTGAAGCGCGAGGCCAGATCGCGGAGCGTCTCCACCGAGATGCCGGCGTCGCGGGCCGCGGTCTCGGGATCGTAGGCGGCGAGCACCGAGGCGTAGGGGCCGGCGTCGGCGCCGTTCGCGGCCAGGATCGAGGCCATGCCCAGGGCCACGGCGGCTTCGGCACCGGGGGCCACGGGGATCCACTCGTCGGCGTTCTGACCGGTGAGCGAGAGACGGGGGCCCACGTAGACGAAGGGGGCCTTGTCACCTTCCTCGCTCACGCCCGACGCCTGGGCGAACTGCCGGCCGTACTCCACCGGCGACAACCAGGTCTCCAGGAAGTCGGCGCCGAAGGACAGCACGAAGTTGGCGCCCTCGAGATCGTAGTGCGGCACCACGTCGCGGCCGAAGGCGATGCGCGTGGCCTCACGGAGCGGCGCCTCGGACAGGCCCTCGTACTCCACCCGCGTGCCGCCCACGGCGCTGAGGAAGCGGTCGGCCAGATCCGTCATCGAGGGCCCCATGGTCCCCGAGATCAGCAGCACGTTGCCCGCGGCCCCACGAATGCGATCGGCCAGCAGGGCTTCCGCCTCTTCCCAGGTGGCGGAGCGGAGCTGGCCGTTCTCGCGGATCATCGGTCCCGTGTAGCGGTCCGCGCTGTAGAGGCCCTGCAGCGAGGAGTGCCCCCGAGCGCACAGGGCGCCCTGCGACACCGGGTGACGGGGGTTGCCCTCCACCTTGACCACCCGACCCTCGCGGGTCTTGACCCACATGCCGCACTCGGCGGGGCATTCCTGGCAGACCGTGGTGTACCAGGTCGCCACGCCCGGCGTGATGTCCTCCGGGGGGACCACGTAGGGGAGGAGCTTCTCCACCTTCTGGGTGGAGCAGCCGATGAGCCCGGCCCCGGCGCTGCTGACGCCCAGGACCTTGAGGAAATCCCGCCTCTTGATGCCGTCGCTCATGCTCTGATCCAGGGTCTCAGTAGTGGCAGACCGTGCAGTCACGGCTGACGTTTCGTTCCACGTGACAGCTCACGCACCACCCCATCTTGCCCTTGCCCCACTGGGGGAGGGGCTCCGTGAGCACCGTCTGCTCCTGGATCGGACCGTGGCAGTCCTGACACTGGAGACCCGCCTTGATGTGCCGCATGTGGGGGTAGTGGACGTGGTCCGCGACCTTGTGGATGCGGACCCACGGGATCTGCTCACCCCGCTCGAAATAGCCCTTCAGCTTGTCCACTTCCTGGGGGTTGGCCGTACCCGGGATCATGGTGTGGCACCCCATGCACGTGTAGACCGGAGGAAGCCCCGCATCCACCGAGCGCTCGGCCGAGAAGTGGCAGTACTGGCAGTCGATGTTGTAGGTCCCCGCGTGGATGTCGTGCGGGAACTGGATGGGCTGGGCCCGGGGGTCCGTGGAGCCGGCGTCGGCGGTGGCCGCCTGACCGGTGTCGGTGCCCTGGCCCTGCTCCTGGCTCTGGACGAAGGCCAGCGTTCCGGCCGTCGCCAGGACCGCAACGGCCGCAATCATCCAATGGTTCTTCATAGCGCCCTGACGCCCGTGTCGAGGGGTTCAAAACGGAGGTGCACCCAAGCTCGGCAGGAGCCTCGCTTGTGATCCCGTGGTGCAAGCCGAACGAAGGTAGACGGGGCGATTCCGGGTGTCAACGCGTCGTGAGGCCGCTCTGGAGGACCCTTTCCAGCGTTCCGGGTGTTATAGTTCGACCTCCTCCGTGACCTCGCCGCGCCCCCCTCGTCCACCCGTATTCCCGCAACCTGGGAGGGTCATGTCGGACCCCGCCGCGCTGCAGGAAACCCGTCCGTCGCTTGAGCTCCTGGACCGCCTCGTCGACGAGGTGGAGCGGGTCTTCCACGGCAAGCGCGAGGTCGTGCGGCTCGCGGTGGCGGCCCTCCTGGCCCGGGGCCACGTACTCTTCGAGGACGTGCCCGGCGTGGGCAAGACCACGCTGGCCCACGCCCTCGCCCGCACCCTGGGCCTCTCCTTCCGGCGCATCCAGTTCACCAGCGATCTGCTGCCGTCGGACGTGTTGGGCGTGTCGGTGTTCAATCCCCGCGACGCGACCTTCGAGGTGCGGCCCGGCCCCATCTTCACCCACGTGGTGCTGGCCGACGAGATCAACCGCGCGCCGCCCCGCACCCAGAGCGGGCTCCTGCAGGCCATGCAGGAGGGCACGGTCACCATCGATGACGAGACCTTCGAGCTGCCGCTGCCCTTCCTGGTGATGGCCACCCAGAACCCGCTGGAGCATCACGGCACGTACCCCCTGCCCGAGAGCCAGCTGGACCGCTTCCTGCTGCGCCTGACCATCGGCTATCCCGGCGCCGAGGCAGAACGACGGATCCTCATGGACTCGGCATCGTCGCGCACGGGCCTGGACGAGCTCCGTCCGATTCTCGACTCGGAGCAGGTGCTCCGCCTCCAGGACGAGGTGGAGCAGGTGACGGCCGACCCTTCGCTGGTGGATTACGTCATGGAGATCGTGCGCCGCACGCGGGAGACCCCCGGCTTTCGCCTGGGCGTGAGCCCCCGGGGCTCGGTGGCGCTCTTCCGGGCGGCTCGCGCCTACGCGCTCGTGCGAGGCCGGGACTACCTGGTCCCCGACGACGTGCGGGATCTGGCCATTCCCTGCCTGGCCCACCGGCTGCTGCCGGCGGGCATGGGCGCCGCCACCCTGGACGCCCACGAACAGTCGGCGGCGCTCCTGGAATCCATCCTCGACGAGGTGGAGGTGCCGGTGTGAGACGGCTCCGCGCCGCCTGGGCCCGCATGCGGGCCTGGCGCCGCATCCGCTTCACCACCGCGGGCTCCGTGTTCACGGCCGGCGCGCTGGCCGTGGGCTTCGCCGCCATCAACACCGGCAACAACCTCCTCTATCTCCTGCTCGGCGCCATGCTGGGCGCCATGGCCGTGAGCGGCTGGCTTTCGGAGCAGACCATCCGCGACGTGCACGTGAGCCGGAGCGTGCCCCGGGGCACGGCCGCCGGCCAGGAAGTCCGGATCCGCTACCATGTGCGCAACAGGAAGCGTCGCCTTTCGACCCTGGCGTTGGAGATCGGCGAGAACGGACTGCCCGGCTCGGCCTTCGTCGACCGCATCCCCCCGCAGGGCACTCGCGAGGTACGCGCGGTCAACACCTTCGAGCGCCGGGGCGTGTACCCGCTGGAAGCCGTCACCCTCTCCACCGACTTCCCCTTCGGCCTCTTCCGCAAGGAGCGCGATCTGCGCGCCCCCGGCGAGCTGGTGATCTGGCCGGTCACCGACCGTCCGGTGCGGGCACCGCTCCCCGGTAGCGGCCGACGCCGCTCGCGCCTGGCCCCCATGACCACCGCGGGTCCCGGGGGGCGCGGCGAGTACCGTGGACTCAGGGCGTACCGGCCCGGCGACGAGCCCCGGGACATCCACTGGCGCACCTCGGCCCGCGTCGACGCGCCGGTGGTGCGCGTGTACGAGCGCGACGCGTCGGAAACCCTCTGGATCTGCCTGGACCTGGGCGCCGAGCCCGGCCAGGCCGCCGAGGTGACGGTGGAAATCGCCGCGGCGCTGGCCGCCCGTGCGGCGGACGAGGGCAAGCGCTTCGCCCTGGTGGCCGGCGAGGGCTTCCTGCCACCCGGCACCGGAGCGGCCCACCTGGAGGCCGCCCTCGAGCGGCTGGCCCGGGTGGATTTCCGGCCGGGCACGCCGCCCCCGTCGCCGCCCATCGAGCGTGTCGCCTGCGTGCTGGTCTCGGTGAGCGGCCGCGACGGAGCCGCCTACGCCGACGTCTACCGGCCGGGGGCCGACGCGTGAGCCTGGACCGCACGCACCGTCGCCTGAGCGTGGCGCTGGCGCTGAGCGCGCTGGCCGCCTTCTCCGGAGGCGCCGGCTTCGAGCCCGTGGGCGGCCTGCTGGCCGCGGTCCTGCTCCTGGCCATCCTGGTGCGTCCGCCCAACGCCCGGGTCGCACGGGTCGCGGAGCGGATCCTCGGCCCTCTGGCCGCCCTCCTCGTGCTCCGGGTGCTGGTCCACATCTTCGTGTTGGGCGGCGATGTCGTGATGCCCGTGGTGGACCTGCTGCTGTTGCTGCTGTGCGGCGAGTGCATGCGGGCGCCGGAGTCGAAGAACGAGGTGCGCATCTACGCCCTGGCGTTCGCTCTCCTGCTGGCGGCCACCGCCTACCGCCCCGGCGTGCTCTTCGCCCTGGCCTTCGTGGTCTTCGTGGCCCTGGCGTCGGTGACCGTGCCCGTGGGACTGCTGCGCCGGAAGGCCGAGCGCTTCGGGCTGCGAGAGGTGAAGCTGGACCGGGCGTTCGTGGGCACCAGCCTGGCGTTGTCGCTGGTCACCCTGGGGGCCAGCGCGGTGGTCTTCCTGGCGTTTCCCAGGGTGTCCCGTGCCGGACCCGGCGGCGCCGATCGCATGGCCCGCTCCGTGGCGGGGTTCTCGGACCAGATCTCCATCGGCGAGCACGGCTCGCGCATCTACGCCAATCCCGAGATCGTGCTGCGGGTGGAGTTTCCCGACGGGCGGCCGCTGGACTTCCTCTCCTTCCACTGGCGAGGTCGTTCGTACGATCGCTTCGACGGCGTGCGCTGGCACCGCACCCGGGGGATCCGCCCGTCGGCCGCGCCCCCGCGCTGGTACGACGACCGCTGGCCCGGCCCGCGCATCCGCCAGGAGATCTGGGCGGCGCCGCTGGACGTGCGCGTGCTGTTCGCGCTGCACCCGGTGGTGGAGCTGGACACGCGCCCGGGCCTCCGTCCCCTCATGGACAACGTGGGCGACCTGTCGTACTGGGGATCGAGCACCCCCGCCTACACCGCCGTCTCGGTGGTGGGCCGTCCGCGGCCCGACTCGCTGCGCGCCGCCGACGGGGGATTCGGTCCCGACCGCGCCCGCTACCTGCAGCTCCCCGAGCTTCCGGCGCGCATCCACGCGCTGGCCGACTCCCTGACCCGCGACCAGCCCACGCGCTACGACAAGGTGGTGGCGGTGGAGCGCTACCTGCGGAGCTTCCGCTACACCCGCGAGCTTCCGCGTACCGCCGAGCAGACCTCGCTCGACTACTTCCTCTTCGAGCGCAAGGCGGGGCACTGCGAGTACTTCAGCACGGCCATGGTGGTGCTGCTTCGCGAGGCCGGCATCACCGCCCGCAACGTGAACGGCTTTCTCGGGGGACGCTGGAACGAGGTGGGGGCCTACCTGGCCGTCACCCAGAACGAGGCCCATTCGTGGGTCGAGGTGTGGTTCCCCGAGTACGGGTGGGTGACCTTCGATCCCACCCCCTCGGGCGATACGGCGGGCACCGAGGCCACCGCCTGGTTCTGGCCCGGGCGCTTCCTGCTGGACGGGCTGCAGCACCGCTGGAGCAAGTGGATCCTGGACTACTCGCTCACCGAGCAGACCAGCGCCTTCCGGACGCTGCGGCGCTGGCTCACTCCGGACCGGCCCCAGGAGCTGGGGGGGCCCGGCTCCTGGATGAACGACACCCGGATCTGGCTCGGACTCCTGGCGCTCATGGTGGGGCTGGCCGCCCTCCGCTGGCTGCGGCTGCGGGCCCGGCGGCGTCCCGAGTCCGTGGCCTACCGGAAGGCCCTGCGGCTGGCCCGCCGCGCCGGCATCGTCGAGGGAGGGCAGGTCGCGCCCCTGGCGCTGTTGAGGCGGATCCGGACCCGGGCGCCGGCGGCGGCCCCGGCGGCGGAGACGCTGGTGGAGCTCTACCTGGAGGCCCGCTTCTCGGGCCGGCCGCCTCCGCCCGACCTGCGCTCGTCCATGGGCTCGGCGCTGTCCGGCCTGAGGCGCGCCCTCCGCTGAGCGGACCAGCGGACGGCCGCGGGCGGGGCAGCCGTTGCACCGGAACCCGCCGCGGGACATCCTGAAGCACGAAGTCCCCATTCCACGCCGACGCCACGCCATGCCACACGGCCATCCCTGGGGCACCCACGCCCTTCCCGAGCACGAGGACCTGGTTCTAGCGCTGGGTCCCACCGAGATCCGCCTGCGCCGCCAGGAGGGGGAGCTCCGCGCCCGCGTCACCCGCGAGGGATCGGTGCCCGACGAGGACGAGGGCTGGACCCGCTGGGCCGCCGGCGACCTGGAGAGGGTGGCCGTGGAGCCCGTCTTTCCGGACCGGCCCCTGGTGGTGGAGCCCGAGGTGCCGTTCTGGCTGTTGGGCGGCGGCGATGCCCGCATCTACGTGCGCGTGCCGCTGTGGCTGCACCTCGAGGGACTGGGTCGCGCGCGCCATTCGCTGCTCCGGGTCCCCAGCATGGCGCTGTCCGACACCTGGTGGGGGACCCCGGAAGAGGGCGAGCTCTGCTACTGGCTGGGCACGCACGCGCGCCGCGCCATCGCGCCGGAGCTCTACCAGCCCCACCTGGCCATCTGCCCGCTCCAGCTCGTGAACCGGGCCGAGGAGGACCTGCACGTGGACAAGATCGCGCTGCGGGTGGCCTTCCTGTCGCTCTACCAGTACGGCGAGGCGCTGTGGGCCGACGAGACCCGGGTGCTCTACCTGGGCGAGGACGAGGGTAGTCGCCTGGAGATGGCGGGGCGGGCGCCCACCGAGGCGCCGGGCGCCGGACGCATCACGCCCCCGGCCGAGCCCATGAGCCGGGGATTCCGGGCCCGGACCTTCCGGCGCCTGCGCCACCTCACGGGAGGACTCTTCGGATGAGCGCCGTGGCCGGCGTTCTCGCGGCGCTGCAGCAGGCGAGCACCGGCGACGGTGGGAGCTGGGTGGACAACCTCCGGTTCGCCGATCCCGCCTCGGTCCTGCGCGCGCTGGCCTTTCTGGTGGTGGGGCTTCCGGTGGCGCTGCTCCTGTCCAAGTGGATCCGGGCCTGGGTGGTGCAGCAGTCCAACCCGCAGCGCGGGCTCGTCATCGGCAAGCTGATCTGGTACGTGGGGCTGGCCATCATCATCGTGTCGACGCTGAACGAGCTGGGCTTCAGCCTGGCGCCGCTCCTGGGCGCCGCCGGCATCCTGGGCATCGCACTGGGCTTCGCGTCGCAGACCTCGGTGTCCAACGTCATCAGTGGCTTCTTCCTCATGGCGGAGCAGCCCTTCGTCGTCGACGACGTCATCCAGGTGGGCGACACCGTGGGGCGCGTCCTCTCCATCGACATGATCTCGGTGAAGCTCCGCACCTTCGACAACCGCTTCATCCGCATCCCCAACGAGACCATCGTCAAGAGCCAGGTCACCACCATCACGCGCTTTCCGATCCGCCGCGTGGACGTGCGCGTCGGCGTGGCGTACAAGGAGGACCTGGCCCGGGTGCGGGAAGTGCTCCTGCAGGTGGCCGACGCCAACCCACGCTGCCTCATGGAGCCCGAGCCGCAGGTGATGTTCCAGGGCTACGGGGAGTCGTCGCTGGACTTCCTGTTCGCCGTGTGGGCCACGCGCGAGAACTGGCTGCAGCTCAAGAACTCGATCCACGAAGAGATCAAGACGCGCTTCGACGAGGAGGGCATCGAGATCCCCTTCCCGCACCGGACGCTGTACGCCGGCAGCGTCACCGATCCCTTCCCCGTGCGGGTGGTGGAGGACACGCCGAAGGAGTGAGATGGCGGGGTCAGCGCGCCCCGGCGTGGTAGCCGGGCGCCGGGCGTCACACTAGAGACGCGGACGGCGCCGTGCTACTGTAGAGGCGGCAGGCCGCAGGCGTCCGGCGCCCGAGCCCGCCTCAGTCCCGTCGCAGCCCGAACGCCCATGTCCGACGAAACCACCCCTCCCGCCGACGCCGAGTCCCACGGCCCTCCTTCCCAGGGACACCACCTGGCCACCGTGAGCCAGGGGGGCCGCTTCTGGGACGTGTACGTGGAGTTCGACGACGATCCGCGCCGACAGGACTCGTACGGCGCGCTGCTGTGCTTCTCGCCCGCCGACTCGGAAGACGGCGCCGGCACGGTGCGCACGGCGACCATCCTCATCGAGCCCTCGTACGAAGAGATCCTGTACCGGGCCCGGAGCTTCGAGGACCACCAGCTCGTGGGGCTGCTGCGCTCCTGCCTGCCGGACTGAATCCGGACCGGGTCCAACCGGCGCCCGGGCCGGAGCCCTACGCTTCGCGCACCCAGCGCACCAGCTCGGGCAGCGTGGGACGCTTGCCCGACATGAGGATCCCCACCTTGTAGATGCGTCCGGCCACCCAGGCCACGGCCACCACCGTCAGCGCCATGAGCACCACGCTGAGCCCCACCTGCCAGAGCGGGGCGGCGCCGATGGACGCCCGGGCGAACATGAGCACCGGGCTGAAGAAGGGGATCAACGAGAGCGTCACCGACATGCCGCTGTTGGGCTCCTTGATGATCTGCGTCACGAAGACGATGGGGATGATGAGCAGCATCATCACCGGGAGCTGCGCCTGCTGGGTCTCCTCTTCGGAGTTGCACATGGCGCCCACGGCGGCGTAGGTGCCCGAGAAGATGAAGTAGCCGCCCAGGAAGTAGATGAGGAAGTAGACCATGTAGCTCATCCCGGGCAGCACGGCGGCGAAGTCCGACATCTCGCCCAGCTCCGGCCGCGCCGCCAGCAGCATCGGCACCCCGGCGCTGGCGATGACGATGCCCGACGCCACCCAGATGCCGAGCTGCGTCAGCCCCACGGCGCCCACCCCCAGGATCTTGCCCAGCATGAGGTCGAAGGGCCGCATGCTGGAGAGCACCACCTCCACCACCCGGCTGGTCTTTTCCTCCAGCACCGAGCGCATGATGGAGACCGCGTACAGGAGGATCACCATGTAGAGCAGGAAGGCCCCGATGTAGGCGCGCGCGAAGCCCGCCTCGTCCTGGGCACCGTTGTCGGACAGGACGGTGAGCACCAGGTCGCCGCCGGCCAGGAGGCTCCGCACCTCGTCGGTGTCGGCCTGGAGCCGGGCCTCCAGCGCGCTCTGCACCACCGCCTGCCGCAACGTGAGCATGCGGATGGCCGAGGGACTGCTCTCGGCGTGGAGCTCGGCCCGGCCCCGGGCCAGCGTCTGGTCGGAGAGCACCAGGTAGCCGCCCAGATCGCCGTCGCGGATGCTCTGCTCCAGCGAGGCCTCGTCGCCCGCCGAGGCCTGCTCCACCGTGTAGCCACCGTCTTCCAGCCGGGGCGCCAGCCGCCCGTAGAGCACCCCGGTCTGGTCCACCACGGCCAGCGTGCGGTCCACCTGCTGGCCCCGCGACTGCATGAGCGCCGGCACCACGATCAGGCCCAGCAGGAAGAGGGGGCCCGCCACCGTGGCGAACACGAACCAGCGCGAACGCACGCGCTGCAGATACTCGCGGCGGATCACCGCACCGACCACGCTGCTCATGACACACCTCCCGCCGCCGCGGCTTCCAGGGGCACACCGGCGGCCTCGGCGGCCTCCGTCCCGGCATGGCGCACGAAGATCTCGTGCAAGCGGGGCTCCACCATCTCGAAGCGCCGGATGCGCACGCCCGCGTCCACGGCGCGGCGCAGGATCGCCTGGGGATCGGCGTCGTCGGAAAGCAGGAGATGCACCGCCTCGCCCACGTGATCCCGGCTGAGCACGTCGGGGCCGTCGAGCCAGGCGTCCGGACCCTCGAAGACCACCGCCAGCACGCCCTTGCGCTCGGCCTTCTTGATCTCGCGCAGGTCGCCGTCCAGCACCTTCTTGGCCCGGCTGATGAGGCAGACGCGCTCGCACAGGCGCTCGGCCTGATCCATGAGATGCGTGGAGAAGAGGATGGTGGTGCCGCGCTCGTGGAAGTCCAGGATGATCTCCTCGAGCACGTCCTGGTTGATGGGATCCAGCCCGCTGAAGGGCTCGTCCAGGATGAGCAGGTCCGGCTCGTGCAGGACCGTGGCGATGAACTGGACCTTCTGCTGCATCCCCTTGGACAGGTCCTCGGCCCTCTTCTGCTCGGTGTCGCCCAGCCCCAGGCGCTCGAGCCAGGCACCGGCGCGCTTGCGGCCCTCGCTCCGGGCCACGCCCCGGATCTCGGCCAGGAAGGTGAGCAGGTCCAGCACCTTCATCTTCTTGTAGATGCCCCGCTCTTCGGGCAGATAGCCCACGTGGTGGCGCCGCGTCTCCTCGGGATCGCCGCCGAACAGGTCCACGGCACCCTCGTCGGGGTGGAGAATCCCCATGATCATGCGAATGGAGGTCGTCTTGCCCGAGCCGTTGGGTCCCAGGAGCCCGTAGAGGCTGCCCCGGGGGATCTCCAGGTCGAGATGGTCCACCGCCGTGTGCTTGCCGAAGCGCTTGGTGACGCCACGGAGTCGAACGGCGACATCGTGCTCGCTCATGCGGGTCTCTCGGGTACGGGTGTGGGAGTCGGGGGATCGCGGGTCGGCAGCGCGAGTCCGGTGTCGTGTACGGATCAGGGCGGCGGAGCCTTCATCGAGCCCTCCTGGGGTCCTCCGTCATTGCCGCATGTGGAAAACCTCATAGATTCAGTGTTCTCGGGAAACTGTAGAACTCAGGAGGCTGAATGGCCATCTACCGGACGCTCTATTACGGGGACGTCAACGTCGGCGTCGGCGGTCGGATCACCATCCCGCAGGATATGCGAGACGATCTCCGAATCGAAGAAGGCGACAACCTCACGGTCCGGGTCGAGGAGAATCCGAACGGCATCCGTCAGATGGTCATCTGGCGAGCCGAGCAGCAACCCGAGGACGAATAGTCGTCCATGGCTCCCCTCGTCCGGGTCGAGGAGGGGGACATCGCCACGTTCCGCGGCGACGCCGTCGTGAACGCGGCCAACAACCATTTGCGCCTGGGCGCCGGCGTGGCCGGAGCCATCGCGCAGGCGGGCGGCCCCGCCATCCAGGCGGAGTGTGACGAGCACATCCGACGGCACGGTCCTCTCCCGGTGGGCGACGCCGCCATCACCGGCGCCGGGAATCTCCCGGTGCGCTGGGTGATCCACGCCGCGGCCATGGGTGACGAGCCCGCGTCGGAGGCCTCCATCCGCGGCTCCACGCGCCGCTCCCTGGAGCTCGCCGCCGAGCACGACATCCGGAGCCTGGCCTTCCCGGTCCTGGGCACCGGCGTCGCGGGCTTCCCCTTCGACGCGTCGGCCCGGGCCATGCTGGAAGAGGTGCACGCCCACGGCGCCACCGCCGAGCTGCCGGAGACGGTGGTGTTCTACGGCTACGGCCCGGACCAGGCCGCCGCGCTCCGGCGCATCATCGCCGGCTGAGTCACGCGGGGCCCCTCCGTCGCGGTGCGACTCCACCCGGCGTCACCGGGACGCATCCGCCGACCATTCCACCGTGCGGGCCAGACGCCGTAGCGGCCCCTGCCCGTCGTGCAGCCACCACGCCGGCGGGAACGGGATCTCGGCCAGGGGCGCCACCCGGGAGCCTCCGGCCCGGGCCACCACCTCGGCCAGGCGGGTCTCGTCGTCGCCGTCCAGTCCCGCCACCCCCACGCTCTGCAGGTGGCGGGCGGCCGGCGCCAGGACCCGGGCCAGCGCCTCCACCGAGGGGACCGGCGTCAGGTGGATGGTGCGTACGAGGCAGGAGGGCCTCAGCTGCCGCGCCGGATCCAGCACCACGGTCCAGGTCAGGCCCTCGCCGGTGAGGAGCGTGACCCCTTCGCCCGCGGCGGCACGCAGCTCGGCGGTGCCACGGAGCTGTTGGACCGCCGCGGCTTCGCCCGGCTCGGGCCCAACCGGCGGCAGGGTGAGCGCCGCCCGCTCCAGCGCATCGGCCAGGTGGCGGGCGAAAGCCCGGGCCGTGTCGGCGTCGGCTCCGACCAGGAAGGCCTGCTGCGGACAGACGCAGCCCCGTTGATCGAAGCTGGACACGGCGGTGGCCAGGGCATCGGCGGCACCCGGGTCCGCGAACGCGCCGGCGCCCAGCACGGCCACGCTGACGCGGTGGGCGTAGGGCACCACCTGCACGCTTCCGGACAGGCGGCTCCGCACCGAGCGCACCGTGTCGTCGCTGCCGTAGATCACCACCTGATCCGCCGCGGCCAGCACCCGGCTCTCCAGCGCCTCGGCGTCCTCGCTCCCCCGGGCCAGTAGAGCACCGCGGCAGCCGCGGACAGCCGCCGGCCCACCTGGCCGGCGTCGGCCAGGGCCCGCTGGAACAGGACCGGCAACACCACGTCGCCGGCCCCGGGTTTGAGCAGCACCGCGCCCTTGAGGAGCAGCCCGCGCACGAGCGAGGTGACCGACACGCCGGGCACGGTGCCGCTGCACAGGTGGACCGAGAGCTCGGGTCCCAGCACCCGCAGCCGCCGCGAGGCCCCAGCGCCGGCGCGCGCAGGCATGTCGCGAAAGCCGTCCAGTACGCCCGGATCGTGGAACTCCTCCCGGAGCAGTCGCTGGAGCCGCTCACGGGTCCAGTCCCTCGCCATGCCGTCCAGGATGTAGCGGACCTGCGGCGCCGACATGCCCGCGTGGGCCGGCAGGAGCTCCAGGGCGCGCCGGCGAAGCGGATCGGCGGGATCGACGAAACGCTCGCCCACCCGGCCCAGCGCCTCCGCCACCTGCGCCACCGGCACGTCCCGGAGCGCGGCCGCACCCTGGCGGAGATCCGCGAGCAGCCCCTCGAGCTCGGCGGGCGTGGGCAGGGGCCCGGCGTCGAACGTGGGTTCGCTCACCGGTGTCCGGCCGCCAGGAGATCCTCCAGCGCCAGCGAGCAGCCCCGGGGCTCGGCGCCAGGCGCCCGCCCCAGGACCTCGAAGCCGTCCCTCCAGCGCACCCCGAGATCCTCGGTGAGGACGGCGGCCACCGACCCCAGGTTGGCCAGGTCCAGGTGGCAGAGGAGCCCGGGCTCTCCGTCGGCCACCTCCTCCAGCGTCTCGGGGTGGAGGACGCGCGTGCGCACCCAGGGCGGACCCCGGTGTCGGCGCGGGCTCCCGGCCCCCTCCAGAAGCACCGGCTCGTAGAACTGCGACAGCAGCTCGGTCATCCCGTATTCGTTGACCATGCGCGCCGAGGGGATGCCCGTGCGCAGCTCGAGCTCGCGGTAGAGCACGTCGCGGGGCACTTCGCGGGAGCGGCCCTTGAAGCCACCGGTTTCCATGATGCGGGAACCGGCGGGCAGGCGGACCTGCCACGCCCGCTCCCGGACCTCGTCGAGCCAGTGCACGAAGGCGAACGCCGTGCCGGCGACCAGCACCGGGGTCGCCTCGTCCACGGCCCGGCGGAGGGCCGCGCCGAAGGCTTCGTGGTCCACGCCCCGCTCCGGGTGCGCGAAGCCGGTGCTTCCCGGTGCGCCGAAGTCCCGGACGGCGAAGTCCATCATGGTGGAGAGCGACGAGTGCGGCTGCGCCTCGGCCGAGGGGATCAGCGACAGGATGCGAATGCGGCCGCCCTCGGGGAGCAGATGCGCACGCAGGTTCGGGAGCGCGGACGCCCGGTAGAGATCCAGCGACAGGACGTGATGCTCGCCCCGGTCGCTCCGGCCCCGGGAGGTGCCGCTGGTCCGGAAGACACGCTCCACGCGCGCAGGGTCGCCGGCCACCAGCGGCAGGTGCTTGAAGGCGGTGGTCGGCACCGGGGGGATTCCCCGCCAGTCCTTCAGGTCGGTGGGCGTGATCCCCCGCCCCCGGGCGAAGGCGCCGTAGGCGTGGTTGGCCTCGAACTGATAGGCGAACACCCGTAGCGCCAGGTCGCCGAAGCGCTCCTCGCCCCAGGGTGCGGCGACCCCTTCGGCGAACCCGTCGGCCAGCTCCCGGGCCAGACCGTCGAAGGTGGCGGACGCTTGCATTCACGTGCCGAAGCGCCTCGGCGCCAGCAGCGCGGCTTCCGGTCCCGGGTCCCGGCCCTTCACGATGTCGGCCATGATGCGCCCGCACTCGAAGGCGAAGGGGAGCCCGCCGCCGCTGAATCCCGACACCACCATCTCGGCTGTGGTGCCCGGGAGCGATCCCACCAGCGGCAGGTAGTCGGCGGTCCAGCCGTAGATCCCGCTCCACTGGCTGGTGACCCGGAGCTCCACGCCGGGGAAGGCGGCCCGGAACCAGGCCAGCAGGCCGTCCTGCAGGTCCGTGTCCACCTCGGGCCGGGTCTTCCAGTAGGAGCGGTCCCATGCGTCGTGACGCCATCCCCCCAGATGCACCCGACCCTTGGGACTGCGGCGCCAGACGTTCAGCTTCCAGTGGGTCGTGTAGCCGCCGTCGGGCAGCTCGCCCTTCGCGATCTCGGCCGCCAGCGCCTGCCCGCGAATGGGTACGATCTCGTCGCCCAGGAGCGCCGAGAAGCGGCGGGACTCGGTGTGCACGGCGTAGACCACCATCTCGCACTGCACGGGCCCGGCGCTGGTCCGACACACGAGCCGGCCCTCTTCGCGGTCCACGGTGTCGACCTTCACGCCCTCGGCCACCCGAGCGCCGCGTCCGGCCGCGCCCCGTACGAGCAGACGGGCCGTGGCCGCGGGGTTCAACGCGCCGCCGCCCTCCAGGCGCATGCCTCCCACGAACCCGCGGCCGCGGGTGCGCTCGCGGATGTCGGCGCCGTCGAGCCAGGTGACCGGGAAGCCGGCCTCGTTGAGCGTACGGAAGGAGCGCTCCACCTCGTGGACCGTGTAGGGCTCGGCCAGCACGTAACCCCCGGACAGGTCGAGCTCGGCCTCGGCCGCGGCGCCCATGGCGGTGAGCGCCTCGCCCAGCGAGGTCACGGAGCGGTGCGCCAGACGCCAGATCGCCACCGCCTCCTCTTCGCCCCGGTCCCGGGCCGTCTCGTGGAAGGGCTGGCGCATGGGCGGGGACAGCACGCCCACCGCGGCGCCGGTGGCGCCGCCTCCTACCGTGCCCCGATCGAGGAGCAGGGCGTCGACCCCGGCGCCGGCCAGGTGATGGAGAACCGACGCCCCGGCAATGCCACCACCCACCACCACGACCTCCACACGCTCCGGGAGCGTGTCCACGGTTTCGATGGGAAGATCACGGGCCCGGGGGGCCTCGCTGCCGTCGTCGCGCATCCGTCCCTCCTCGGGAACCGGTCAGGAGAGGAGGTCATGGACGGCACACGGGATATGGCTCCCGCGCACCTGCTCGCTCCCCGTCCTGAAGGGTGGGGCGTCCTGTGGTTTGCCAGAAGGGGAGGGTCCGTTCCTCGAACATAATACTCCGGACGCGTCAGATCATGCGCCGGACCCGTCCCGGTTCCAGGCCGCCGGCATGCAGGATCTTTTCCTGGAGGCGCTGCGCTTCCTCGTCGACGAAGGTGCGGAGCTCCTCCAGCTTCGAGCGGGCGCCCGCATAGGCGTCGGCCGGAAAGTCCTCGGCTTCGGCGTGCTGGAGCGCGCCCTGGAGATCCCGCAGCTCCCGGAGGCTCTTCTCCACCGAGCGGCGCAGGCGCTGGAGCGCCTTGCGGGCTTCGGACTCTGCCGTCGTGCTCACCGTGTCCCCTCCTGATTCAAAGCACCCCCAGCGACTGGAAGACGCTGATCAGGGCGCGCACCCCCAGCCCGGCGGCCACCAGGACCACCACCAACCCCACCAGATTGGCGAGCCACCCGTTGGCCCGCGCCCCCATCCAGCGGCGGTCGTTCACCGCCGCCAGCAGGAAGAGCGCCACCGCCGGGAGCAGAATGCCGTTGGCCGCCTGCGCGAACAGGATGGCGGGCACCGGCCGCAGTCCCACCAGCGCCAGCAGCACCCCCACCCCCAGCACGCCGCCCCACACCGTCCGCAGCCGCGGTGAGGTGAGGTCCTGGCTCCATCCCAGGGCGCCCGCGGTGGCGTAGGCCGCCGCCAGCGGGGCGGTGATGGCCGACGTCATGCCGGCGGCGAACAGGCCCACGGCGAACACGGCACGGGCCCAGGGTCCCAGAATCGGCTCCAGGCTCGCGGCCATGTCGGCGGCGCTGCTCACCTCGGCGCCGGTGCCCGCCAGCGTGCCCGCCGCCGTCACCAGGACCGCCATGCTCACCACTCCGCCGGCACCGATGGAGAGCACCAGATCACGCCGCGCCGCGGGCAGGTCGTTCTCGCCCTCCCAGCGCTCCCGCACCGCCGACGCGTGCAAGAAGAGGTTGTAGGGCACCACCGTCGTGCCCACCAATCCCACCACCAGGAAGAGCGAGCCGTCGGGGAGCGCCGGCACGAACAGTCCCCGGAGCAGGTCGCTCGCCGCGGGCAACACCAGGACCGCGGTGGCCAGGAAGGCCACGGACATGAGGCCCACCATGAGCACCATGGCGCGCTCTACCGCACGATAGCTGCCCGACCACAGCAGGCCGGCGGCGAGGGCGCCGATGAGGAGGGCCCACAGCCGCACGTCGCCACCCACCGCGCCCTCCAGCCCGAGCGCGCCACCCAGGAGGTTGCCGGTCTCGTAGGCCGCGTTGCCGCCGGCGATGGCGGCGATCACCAGGGCCGCCGCGACCACGCGCCACGGGCCCTCGAAGCGTCGTCGCACCGCCTCGCCCAGCCCCTGCCCCGTGACCAGGCCGAGACGCGCCGCCATCTCCTGGAACGCCATGGTGGCCAGGGTCGAGAACAGCAACGCCCACAGAAGCGCCGTGCCGAATCCGGCGCCCGCCAGGGTGGCGGTGGTGACCGTGCCCGGTCCGATGAAGGCCGCGGCCACGATCCATCCGGGGCCACCGCCCCGGCGGCGTGGCGGCGGGACCGTCGAGTCGTCCTGGCTCATGGCGGCTCTTCGATGGGGGGCTCATGGGCTCGGTCGCCCGCAGGCCGACCGGCCGGTGGCAACCTACGGGGCAGACCGCGTGGCGGAAACCGAGAGGGTTTGCCCGGGGCGCGGGCGCGGGACCCGACGGGCGGCTCGTCGGAACCCCGACCGGCACCACGGGTCTTGAAGGGCTGTCGAGAGACGAGAGCGCGCTGGCCCCGTGGTGCTTCACCCCGACGGGCCGGATGCGCGCTCCCGCCCGACCCGCATTCCGAAGGACGATTCATGACCGACACACTGGACCTGGCCGTGGTAGGCGCCGGCCCCTGCGGCATCGCCGTGGGCGCCGCGGCGGCCCGAGAGGGCCTCTCCGCCACGCTCTACGATCGCGGCTGCATCACCAGCTCGCTGATCGATTATCCGTACTACATGACGTTTTTCAGCACCGCCGCCAAGCTGGAGATCGGTGGCGTGCCCTTCACGATCCCCGAGCCCAAGCCCACGCGCCGTGAGGCGCTGGCGTATTACCGGTGCGTGGTGGACCACTACGGGATCCGGGTCAGGCAGTACGAGAACGTGGAGCGCATCGAAGGGAGCGACGGGGACTTCCGGCTGCACACCCGTCAGCGCGACGGCGAGGAACGCGAAGTGCGGGCCCGCGCCGTGGTGGTGGCCACCGGGGGATTCCATCAGCCCAACTACCTGGACGTGCCCGGCGAGGAGCTGTCCAAGGTGCTCCACTACTACAAGGAGCCCTATCCCTTCACCGATCAGGACGTCCTGGTCGTCGGCGGCGGCAACTCGTCGGTGGAATCGGCGCTGGAGATGTTCCGGAACGGGGCCCGGGTCTCACTGGTGCACTTCGAAGACAAGATCGACCGGGGTGTGAAGCCCTGGGTCGTGCCCGACATCACCAACCGCCTGGAGAAGGGTGAGATCCCCGTCTACTGGCGGCACCGCATCGCCGAGATCCGCTGGAGCGAGGTGGTTCTGCGACACGTGGACACCGGTGCCGCCACCACCATCCCCAACGACTGGGTGCTGGCCATGACCGGCTGGCGCGCCAACCCCGTGCTCCTGCAGCAGCTCGGCGTGAGCATCGACGCCGACACGGGGATCCCCACGCACGATCCGGAGACCATGGAGACCGACGTGCCCGGGGTCTACATCGCCGGCGTGCTGGCGGCGGGTCACAACGCCAACAAGATCTTCATCGAGAACGGCAAGGAGCACGGCGGCCTGATCGTGGCCGACCGCAAGGCACGGGTGGGCGCGGGCGACTGACGCGCGGGGACGGGTCAGCCCGGCCGCTCCTCCGCCGCCTCCACCGCTTCCACCACGGCCGTCACCCCGTCCGCCGACCCCACTCGCACGCTCGCGCCCGGCTCCACCTCGCGGCGCACGTAGGCGAGGGCCAGGGTGCCCAGACGGGGGGAGAGCGCCACCGAGGTGACGACGCCCACGGGTCTGGCGGCGCGAGCGCTACCCTCGCTGCCTCCGTCTCCATCACGGCCGCTCGCCGCCTCTTCCGCCCACACCTCCACGCCGGGCGTGGGCGTGGGCGCATCGCCCAGGCGCAGCCGCCGCAGGTGGCGATTGACGTGGCCGCGGTCGCGGATGCGCACCACGACTTCCTGGCCCGTGTAGCAGCCCTTGGTCTGGTCCACCACGCGGCCCACCAGCCCGGTCTCGGGCAGCAGGGTGTCGATGTCCATGTCGGCGCCGTAGGCCGGGCGGCCGGCTTCGAGGCGGAGCGCCTCCCACACGCCCGAGCCCAGCGGCGACGCGCCGACCTCCAGCAGACGCGACCAGAGGGCCCGGATGGTGGCGCGATCGGCCACCACGTCCCAGGCGGGGGCGGCGATCTCGCTGGTCCGTATCACGAACAGGCCTTCGCCCACCCGCCGTAGGTCGCCTTCGGCCATGGCCTCCAGCACCGGGGGATCCACCCGGAGCCCGGTGACCTCGCGGCTCAACAGCGCCGGCGCCTCGGGGCCCACCAGGGTGAGCATGCCGGTGTCGGCGCTCCTGTCCTCCACGGTGGCGAAACGGGGCGGCAGGTAGCGGCCCAGGTGCTCCATGAGCGGGCCGGCGCCGGCCGCGGGCACGTCGGCCTCCAGCATCTCGCCCTCACCCTCCGCCCGCCACAACCGCAGATCGGTGACCACGCGCCCCTTGGGCGTCAGCACCGCGTTGGGCTCGGCCCTGCCTTGCCACACCTCCGGCTCCACATCGGCCAGCGGGCCGGGAACGCGCCCGGTGACGATCCCCCGGAGCATGGCCGCGGGCTGCCGGCCGCTGAAGCGGAGGCGCACCCGGTGGCTGCGATCGCGAACGGCCGTGCCAGCGGTGGCGGCCTGGAATTCCCCGGCGGGATCCCCGTAGCGCCGTGGCACCTCCACGCCCCGCAGCATCCCGAACACGGCCCCGGCGGCCTCGTGCAGATCCCTCACCCGTCACCCTCTCCGGCGTTGCCGGCCTCGGTCTCCTCGTCGAGTCCCTGCAGGAACGCGCGCACGCGAGGGGCCTCGGGGGAGCCGGGCTCCTCCTCGAGGAAGGTGCGCAGGTGCTCGGCGGCCTCGGCGGTGCGACCCATGCGCGCCAGCACCATCCCCAGAAGCCGGCGCTCGGGCGCGGCCCCGGGACGGAGCAGGAGGATGCGCTCCAGCGCCGCCGACGCCTTGAAGTCGTCGTTCACGTTCAGGTACAGGCTCTTCAGGTTCGTGAGCAGCCGCACCAGCATGTCCTGG
Organism: uncultured Gemmatimonadales bacterium; assembly: GCA_963809895.1. Lineage (GTDB taxonomy): Bacteria > Gemmatimonadota > Gemmatimonadetes > Longimicrobiales > Gaopeijiaceae > Gaopeijia. The sequence continues at coordinate 3,206,339 of CAWELD010000003.1, forward strand.
CGCGTCGCCACGCGCAGGAACGAGGGACGCACGCGCACCATCCCCCCGTAGACCCGGTCCAGGAACTCCTGCGCCTGATCCTCGAAGCGCACCTGGCCGCCGTCGAAGGGATCCACCAGCAGGTCGAAGGCGTCGCCGCGATAACGCACCAGGAAGTGGTGCGGAAAGTTGACGCCCTCGAGGCGGAGCCCCAGGCGCCATCCCACTTCCAGGATCACGATGCCCAGGGTCAGGGGGATGCCCAGGCGCCGATCCAGGACGTCGTTGAGGAAGGAGTTGCGGGGATCGTAGTACGCCTCGCGATTCCCCTTGAAGCCGTTGCGCTCGTAGACGGTGGCCAGGAGCTCCTGCAACACCACCGGCGGCGCGGTCTCGTCGTCCAGCCGGTCACGCACCTCTTCGGCGAGCTGATCCAGCCGCCCCAGATACGGCTCCACCGGCATCTGGGGATACTCCTCCTTGGCCACCAGCAGCGACGCGCGGGCGAGGTCCAGGTCGGCCTCGCCGCGCGACACCTCGCGGGCGAACAACTGCCGTGCCGAGCGGGCGGGTGCGGTCACGTCTCGCGGTGCAGATCGGGGGGACTGTAGGTTGCTCTGCGCGGTACCCACGTGACCGCCCATGTTTCCAACGTTCCAGTGACCGTTCCCTCGATCCCCAGGAGCCCATGGCCGACGAGCCCCGGGACCAGCGTCCGCGCATCCGGCTCAGCCATCTGTCTCACGGCGCCGGTTGAGCGTGTAAGCTCGGGATGACCGAGCTGGCGCAGGTTCTGCGTCCCCTTCTGCCCGTCGACGACCCCAACGCCCTGGTGGACGCCTCCACCGGGGACGATGCCGCCGTGTATCGCATCGCCGGGGGACGGGCGCTGGTGGTGACGCTGGACTTCTTCACGCCGGTGGTGGACGACCCCCTCGACTTCGGCCGCATCGCAGCCGCGAACTCCCTTTCGGATATCTACGCAATGGGAGCCCGGCCCCTCTTTGCCCTCAACCTTCTGGGATTCCCCCGGGATCTCCTGTCCGAGGGCCTGGTGGAGCGCATCATCGAGGGCGGCGCCATGGTGGCCCGCGAGGCGGGGATTCCCATCCTGGGTGGCCACAGCATCGACGATCCCGAACCCAAGTACGGGATGGTGGCCGTCGGCGAGGTGGCCGAAGATGCCCTCATGACCAACGCCGGCGCCCGCCCCGGCGACGTCCTGGTGCTCACCAAGGCACTGGGCACCGGCATCGTCACCACGGCGCTCAAGGCCGGCGAGGCGTCGGACGAGGCCGTGGCCGAGGCCGTGGCGTCCATGACCACGCTCAACGCCGGAGCCGCGGCGGCGGCCGGCGAGATCGGCGTGCACGCGGGCACCGACGTCACCGGCTTCGGATTCCTGGGACACCTGCGGAGCCTGCTGCGGGCCTCGGGCGTGGCGGCGCAGGTCGAGGCCATCTCCATCCCCCTGCTCGAGGGTGCGCTGGAGCTGGCGGCGGCGGGTCACGTGCCCGGGGGGAGCAAGCGGAACCTCGAGGATCTGGTGGGCGACGTGGAGTTCGCCCATTCGCTCGGGCCCGAGCTCCGCACCGTGCTGGCCGACGCCCAGACCTCCGGGGGATTGCTCCTGGCCGTGGCCCGGGACCGCGTCGATGCCCTCCTGGAAGCGCTGGACGGCCGGGCGCCGTATGCGGCCGTCGTGGGGCGGATCGTCGAGGGCGAGGCCGGCACGATTCGGATATCCTGAAGCTTCCTTGTAGGACCGAAGACCCGTTCGCATATTGGCCGACCATCACTCACCGTCCCGGAGACGCTTCATGCTTCGCCTCCCTCGCTGGCAGCTCGGTGCCGCCGCCCTGCTCCTCACCCTGTCCGCGTGTCAGGACGACTCCGTGGTCACCCCCGAGGCGTCACCGTACGTCGCGCCTCCCGCGCTCGGGCGCGTCGTGCGGGGCCAGGACCCGGCGGCCCAGATCTCGGCGCAGATGGACGCGACGAACCGGGCGTTGGCCGCCAGCGGCTCCAACCTCCGGGTGGCGAAGGCGGAGTACATCGGCAGCGGGCAGGAGGCGGGTGCCCAGGTCGTGCAGAAGGATCTCGGCAACAAGCGGCTCCGGGATGGCGACTTCGTGCCCAACGATCCCCGGCGCACCTGGAGCGGCGCGCCCGGGGGCGCAACCGACGACATCACCTACGCCATCGATCAGGTGGACGCGGTCCCGTTGAGCCCCGGGCTCAGCGCGGCGGCCACGAACGCGGCCATCGACGCCGCCATGGCCACCTGGAACGCGGTGCGCTGTTCGAACCTCGGGATTCGCAGGGTGTCGGATCAGGGCGCCGATCTAGGTGCCATCGCCGCCATCAACGGGCTCGGCGGAAGCCAGACCATCGCAGCCGACATCATGCACGCCGGCTTCAGCGACATCGACTTCGCGGGCCTGGTGATCGGCTCCACCTTCACCTTCATCTTCATCGACACGAGCACGGGCGATCCCACCGACATCGACAACAACGGCCTGCAGGACGTGGCGTTCCGGGAGATCTACTACGACCCGTCGTGGCTGTGGACCGACGGCAGCTTTGTCGGGGTCGACGTGCAGTCCATCGCGCTGCACGAGGCCGGCCACGGGCTGAGCCAGGCCCATTTCGGCAACCTGACCATGAAGAAGGGCGTGCTGAGCGCCTCGCCTCGTGCCGTCATGAACGCCCTCTACCAGGACGAACAGCGGAGCCTGTACGGTTCGGACGTCGGCGGACATTGCGGCAATTGGGCGCAGTGGCCCAACAACTGACGGGCGAGGACCGACCGCGGACCGCCGGGCGGAAGGTCGCTCAGACCTCCACGGCCCGGTAGCGGGTGCCGGCCCACACCACCAGGATGACGGCCCCCATCACCAGGTAGAAGTTGCGGGCCGTGCCCACCCATCCCGCCAGGAAGGGCAGCGCCACCAACGCCACGCCCACCCCCAGCTCCACCGCCGCGTGGATGGAAAGCGGGATCACCCCGCCCCGACCCGGCTCGAAGCTCGTCATCAGCGTCATGGCGAGATGAACGATGGCCAGCGCCCACGCCAGCCACGCGGCCGGACCCACCAGCCCCAGCGCCCAGGGGGCCACCGCGAAGATCAACACCGTCACGTAGTCCAGCGCTCCGTGCACCCCCACGCTCAGGAACTTCATGTCGGACTCCTCGTCCGAAGGAAGGAGGGCCTGCAAGGGCAATGTAGGGCGCGCCTGGTGATCCTGCCGCGAAATTTCCTGGCCCGACACGCGCCACGGGTGCATCTTGGCGCCCGATGACCGACCTGCCCTCCCGCCAGTCCGCTGCCCTCTCCGACCGCGACCGCATCGGGCGGCCCGGCGAGCTCCTCTCGGAGCGGGTGGCGGGGGGGATGCTCCCGCGCGTCCTCAACACCTTCGACATGGTCGCGATCTTCGTGTCGATCGTGCTGTTCATCACCAACGCGGCGGTCATCCAGAGCGCGGGCCCCGCGGCCTTCGGCTGGTGGATCATCGGATTCCTGGCCTTCCTGATCCCCGGCGCCATCGTCACCGGTCAGCTGGGCCGCATGTTCCCCGGCGAGGGCTCCATCTACCTGTGGACCCAGAAGGCGTTCGGCCCGTTCTGGGGATTCTTCGCGGGATTCTGCGCGTGGTGGCCCGGAGTGCTCGTCATGGTCGCCACCGGCACCGTGGTGCTCAGCTACCTGGGCTACGTGTTTCCGTCGACCATCGGCTCGGCCGGCGTGCAGGCGCAGGGCGCGCTCATCATCGCCTTCATCGTGGCCTCGGCGGTGCTGGCCAACCAGCGCTTCCGCCTGACCCAGAACATCGTCAACGTCGTGTTCGTGCTCTACGCGCTGGCCATCGGGCTCGTGGTCCTGGCCGGCGTGGTGCACGTGGCCGGCGGCGAGCCGGTGGCGACCGACCCCACCCAATGGTCGGCCTGGGCGCCCTCGGCACCCACCGGCCTCAACCTCGGCAACTGGAGCTTCTTCGGCCTGGTGGTGCTCGCGCTCCTGGGCGTGGAAGTGCCCCTCAACATGGGCGTGGAGATCAAGCACGAGCGCTCCATCACCCGTTATCTCCTGTGGGGATCGCTGGCCGTGATGGTGGCCTACCTGCTGTGCACCTGGTCCGTGATGGTGACCGTGCCCTCCGCCGGCGGCGAGTCCGCCGAGGTGACGGCGCTGGCTACCGCCGTGGGCACCACCCTGGGCGCCGCGGCCGGCAAGTTCGTGGCGATCCTCCTGGCCGGCTTCTTCCTGTTCATCACCGTGGTCTACAACTTCTCGTTCGCCCGCCTGGTGTTCGTCTCCGGACTCGATCAGACGCTCCCCGCGGCCATGGCCAGGGTGAACCGGCACCGGGTGCCCAGCAACGCGGTGTGGGCCCAGACGGTGATCGCCTCGCTGTTCGCGCTGGTGGCCTTCATCGCGCTCCCGTCACTGGGCATCGGTGGCGGACGCCCCATCGACATCCAGACCCGCACCTACGACGTGCTTCAGGCCGCCGTCACCGTGATCTGGTGCCTCTCCATGGTGGTGCTCTTCGTCGACGTGGTGATCATCATCCGGCGCTTCCTGCCCCGCTACCAGGAGACCAGGATGGCGCGCCCCGCCGTGTTCTACGCCTGCGCGGCCATCGGCGGCCTGTCCACGCTGATCGCCATGATCGCCACTCTGAGCGGCTCCTGGACGCCGCTCATCTCCAACGATTCCGGTACCCTCGCCATGGGCGGCGCCGAGATCGCCTACGGGACCTGGTTCTATCTCGTCGGGGGGATGGCCGCGCTGTCGCTGCTGGTCGCGGTGGTCGTCTACTGGCTCGGCAACTTCTCGCGCGCGCGCGCGATGCGGGAAGTCGCTCCCGGGCAGGAGTAGCCGGGGGACTTTCCAGGGCGGACGCCCTCCCCTCGATCCGTCCCGGTCCGTCATGGCTTCGCCCCGCTCCACGGGCGTCTTTCCGTCATGGACACCTCACAGAAGCGCGCCCCGCCCCGTCGTCCATGCCTGGTCCGCGTGGCCGACCGCGGCGACGTGCTGGAGATCGCGTTCGGCCGGGGATTCACCGAGTCCGATGTCGCCACCGTGAAGGCGCTCCCCCAGCGCCGCTGGGACGCCGAGCGGAGCGTCTGGATCGTGCCCAAGGCCGAGGGCGTCGACGAGGCGCTCGAGCGAAGCTTCGGCGCCCGCATCCGACGCACCCGGGCCGAGCCGCCCGCGAACCCCGAGGGTCCCGAGACCCTCCTGGACCGCACCCGCACCGAGCTCGTCATCCGGGGCTACGCGAGGCGCACACAGAAGATCTACCTCGGCCACCTGCGCCGCTTCCTGGAGTGGTGCGACCACGACCTCGGCTCCGATCCTCCTCGCCGCATGCGTGCCTACCTGCTCCACCTGGTGGAGGACCGGGGCGCCTCGCGGAGCTATCACAACCAGGCCGTCAGCGCCCTGAAGCTCCTGTGCGAAGCGGTGCTCGGCGAGCCCCGCCTGGCCGAGCGGGTCCCCCGCCCCAAGCCCGAGAAGCGCCTGCCACAGGTCTTGAGCCGCGCCCAGGTGCGTCGCCTCGTGAACCAGATCCGCCATCCCAAGCACCGCGCCATCGTTCTCCTGCTCTATTCCGCGGGACTCCGGGTCGGCGAGGTCGTCCGGCTCAAGAAGGAGGACCTGGACACCGACCGCGGCCTCCTGCGCGTGCGCCAGGGCAAGGGCAGCAAGGACCGCTACACCCTGCTCTCCACCCGTGCCCTCGAAGCCGTCCGCATCTATCAAGCCGCGTATCCTTCAGAGGAGCGCTGGCTCTTTCCCGGCGAGCGCAGGGGGCGCCACTACGGCAGCCGCTCCGTGCAGAGGATCGTCCGCGAGGCCGCCCGCAAAGCCGGCCTCGGCGAGCACGTCACGCCCCACGTGCTCCGTCACTCCTTCGCCACCCACCTACTCGAGGCCGGCACCGACCTCCGCTACATCCAGGAGCTCCTCGGCCACAAGAGCAGCCGCACCACCGAGATCTACACCCACGTCAGCTCCACCCGCCTGGCGGCCATCCGGAGTCCGCTGGACGAGGAGGGGTGAGCGAAGGACTCACGGAGTGGCCGCGACCAGCGCATCTCACCCACGCCCGGGTTAGATTGCCACTGATCGCGCACTCGACGGAGGGGCGCCATGGCGGAAGTGACAGTGTCGACCAGGTACCGGATCGTAATCCCCAAAGCGGTACGGGAGACGCTCGGGGTCGAGATCGGCCAGAAGCTCCAGGCCTTCGCGGGCCCACGTCAGATCATCCTCGTCCCCGTGGAGCCCCTACCCGTCATGAGGGGATTCCTGAGCAGGCTCGAGAACGACTTCGACCGCGCACTCGATGAAGGGTGACGGCAGCGCGGGCCCGCCCCTCAGACGGTGGCAAGTGGCCTGCGTCATCGAGGGCGTAGCACTGATGATCGGGCTCGTGATGCCCGTCACGCCCAGTAAGACCGGATCCGATTGGAGCATGGCGCAGCTTGTCTTCCCGGAGCCCTCGTACCTCCAGGAGGTGCTCGTCTACTTCGTGCTGACGAACCTTCTGATCGTCGCGTTCGTCGGAACCCTGTGGCTGTTCGTCCGGCTCGAGCAGCGGCGCCCGAAGGCCTCGGGGGATTAGGGGCCGATCCTCGCCGCCCAACCCACCGAGGCCCAAGCATTGCGGCTAGGGTGTGCCCGGTGCAATATGAAGTCGGGGGATTCACGAGGCGCAGAGGCCAGGGCCCGAAGAGGACCTAAGGCCCGACCACACCTTCGGAAATCTCCGGGCGATGGGCGAACTCGTGCCAGACACACCCAACGCCCATAAGGAGTTATGCAAAATGCGGTGGTGCGGCCTGGGTCGCTGGCGCCGGACGAAGCCTTCGGAAAAGGGCGAGCGATCGGGTCGAGTGACCGCCTCCCCAGCCCCTCTTCATGGGTTGGCACCCTTCCCTTTCCCGACCCATTCTAAGCCGGCCATGGCTTCGATCCCCGAGCTCCGGCAGGGGCTGGGTTCGGCTACCATCGTCGCCCCGGGGTCCAACTCAGCCTTCGAGAGGCAACGGCTTCCTCCGGCCTACGGCTCCTCGCCGGGCTGCGGTACGTGGGCCATCGGTGATCACTCCGCAGCACCTCACGCACTCTGCATAACAACAAGGCTTCCGGCTCCGCGCCCGCCGTGCACGGCGCGGCCTCCGCGCAACCGGCCCACGACCAAGTGGAAGACCCTGGCGAAGCCGGCAGCAACTCAGCGTAACCTGCGAGTCGAACGATTGGACGGGGGCCGGTTCGGAAGCCCCGTCACGTTATGCAAAATGCGTGGTGCGGCCTGGGTCGCTGGCGCCGGACGAAGCCTTCGGAAAAGGGCGAGCAATCGGGTCAGATGACCGCCTCCCCAGCCCCTCTTCATGGGTGGATGCCCTTCCCTTTCCCGGCCCATTCTAAGCCGGCCATGGCTTCGATTCCCGAGCTCCGGCAAGGGGCTGAGATCGGCTACCGTCGTCGCCCTGGGGTCCAACTCAGCCCTCGGCGGCCCGGCTTCCTCCGGCCTACACTCCTCGCCAGGCTGCGGTACATGGGCCATCGATGTCACTCCGCAGCACCCACGCACTCTGCATAACAACAACGCTTCCGGCTCCGCGCCACGCCTGAACGGCGCGGCCTCCGCGCAACCGGCCCACGAGCAGGTGGAAGACCCTGGCGGAGCCGGCAGCAATCAGCGTAACCTGCGAGTCGAACGATTGGACGGGGGCCGGTTCGGAAGCCCCGACACGTTATCGGGCAGCGCGGAATCGGCGTGTCTGGAAGTACGGTTGTACGATGCTCGGCAACTGAGACGTGCGTGGTGTTCTCATGGCAAACAGCGCGAAATCCCTTCAGAGAGTCCTGGCGGCCTTGGTGGGGTTGGGCCTTGGTGGTGTGGGGTCTGGCGTGTTGGTCATGCTGTGGGGCATCGCAGGTTGGCCCCTCTTGATTCCAATGCTCGTGGGCCTCGCAGCGGGCGCGATGTTCGGGGATTGAGGAATCGGCCTCTTGGCCCGTGCCCTCGCTGGGCTGTAGTCGACCGGAGTCGGTGGATTGGGGAATGGTGGGCGGCGCCGCCCGATAACAATGCGGGTGGCGCCTGCGCTCGCTACGCTCGCTCCGGGGAACACGGCACGCGATGCGCGCCGCGCCGGACCCTTGGAACGTTGATATGGAAGGGCCTGTCAAGGTATGTAGCGCGAAGTGTGGGGAGCCCGGGGCGGCTTCGACGATGAATCCTGCTGATATTCGATGGTTGAGCCCGTCAGGGCCCAGAGCATCAGGAGACGGATTCGTCGGGAGCTGGCTGGAGTCTATTCGCGGGGATTGGGCGCTGGGCCGTACCCCGTAACGTTTTCGGGCGTTCTCCTATCGTGCCCCGAGACTCCCCAATGTTCGCTCGCTGGTTGAATCAGGCGGCGCGGCTCACCTCCTGAAGCTGAGAGACATCCACGTCGCGGAGGACGGCCCAGAGGAAGCCGACCATCTCGCGGGCGACGGCCGTGGCGGCCACCGGCCTGGGCTTCTTGGCGGCGAGTCGATGGAAGAGAGTGTAGAGGCGATGCTGACACTTCCAGGCGTGCTGAATGACGGCGGGATCCTGGCCGCGTTGACGGCGGCGGAGGGACGCGCCGACGGCCGGGCGCTTCCGATAGTGCCATGCAGCCTGGATCAGGATATGGCGGCACACGTGTGTTGCCGGCCTTGGTGATGGCGCCCAGGCGTCGCCGCTCTCCCGAGGAGTGCTCGCTGGGGATGAGGCCGACGTAGGCCATGAGCTGGCGCGGACTCTCGAAGCGGCGAACGTCGCCGAGCTCGGTAGCGAGGACCATGGCGGCCTGGGTCTTGAAGCCGCGGAAGCAGCGGAGGCGGTCGACCAGGGGCTTGTAGCGCGGCGTGAGGGCGAGGTCCTCGATGCGACGGTCCAGCTCGTCGCGTCGCTGGAGCTTGTACTCGAGCAGCGCGAGGTACTCCGAGAGCACGATCTGGTCTTCGTCGGCGAAGGTGCCGGGGTCGAGCATGTGGCGGATCCAGTCGAGGTGGCGCACGGTCCAGTGGGTGCCCTCGCGATAGATGAAGCCTCGGCGGCGCATGAACTTGAGGATATAGTGGCGCGATTTGACGATCTCGCGCTGGAAGGTCTCGCGGCAGCGGACCAAGTCGCGCACCCGCTCGTCGGCCTCGGTGGGCACGTGAATGAGGACGAGGCGGTCGTCACGGAAGTCACGAGCGATCTTGATGGCGTCGCGGCGGTCGGACTTGCGGTGCTCGCCCGGCCGCGCGCGGGATCAGCGAGGGCGCGGCCAGATCGCAGGGCGACGCCCCAGTCGACGAGGGAGCGCTGGAGCACGTAACCCGCACCCGAGGCCTCGTAGCAGGCGCGCACGGACGCCCTCGGCTTGGAGCCGCTGGAAGTAGCGGCGGACTTTGCGGAGATCGTAGGGGAGGCGGTCGACGCGCATGGGCTCCGGATCACGGTCCCGGAACACGGCCGCAGTGACGGAATCCTTGTGGACGTCGAGGCCGACCCAGAAGATTGGGGCACGATGGGATGATGACATGGGGCTGGTCTCCTGTCGGTTGCGGCTCGACCGCCGCATGTGGCGCTGGCGTTGCCTCTCACGCGACGCTAATCCACGACATCCGCGGGAGGCCAGCCCTTCCATCGTGTCTATGTGCAATCGCGGGGACGAGAGGTCGCGCGAAGCGGAGCGTTCGACCTGGCGATGATGACAGGAGATGCCTGGGTGGTCGAGTTTGACCGTAGGAAGCCGTTCGGAATCACGGTGGCCATGGTGTTCCTCGGCCTCCTTGCCAGTCTCGGGTCGGTTGCCGGCCTCGCCAATCTCCTCACGTCACTCTTCGGCGAAGGGCCGTTCCTAATGAACGGCGTCATCGTGCCAAGGCACGAGTTTCTCCGTTTCGCTCTTCCATTCATTCTATTCTACCTCAGTCTGTGCACTCTGGCTGGGGCCGCCGCGTGGTCCATCCATGTTGAGCATCCACGTTCCAGGCCCTTGTTGTTGATCTATGCGGCTTCTCTCGTCTTCACGAGCCCGTGGTCCCTTGCCCTTGGAGTGCCAGCCGCGGACGTGGCCTCATCAACGCTGTCCGCAGCCTTGGTCACAGGATTGGTCTGGTTCTACTTGTATCGAAAGAAGGCGGTGGTTCAGTACTACGACGCGATCAGGATCGCCCAGATGGCGCGCCCGGAACGACACTAGCGGTGGCGCCTCAACGCAATTGTGGCGACCGCACATAACAACAGGGCGTTCCGGCTCCGGCCGCAGGTGCGGCCTCCGCTGCAACCGGCCCACGAACATGAGGAAGACCCTGGCGCAGCCGGCAGCAATCAGCGTAACCTGCGAGTCGAACGGTTGGAGCGGGGCCGGTTCGGAAGCCCCTTCACGTTAAGCGAAGTCGCGACAATCCCTGGTTGGCGCGCATGTTCACCGTGAGTGGAGGTATGCTATCCGGACTTGGCGATTCCTGGCCGTAGCGACCGCCTGGGTCACTCCCGCCCTTGGCGCTTGCACGGCCGACGAGGAACCGACCGAAGACACGGCTCCTGCGGCGCGTCTTGAGGAGACGCTGCGTGTCGGATCGGTAGAGGGAGATCTGTCCTTCGGTACGATCCTGAACGTTGCCCGGGGACCGGGAGGCCGGACGTATGTGGTCGAGCCGGTCGGGTCTCGAGTCTCGATCCTAGATTCGGACGGGACACGGGTCGGAACGGTCGGTGGCGCCGGCATGGGCCCAGGGGAGTTTGCTCGTCCAGGTCGGATGGGATGGGTCGGGGACACTCTCTGGATCTTGGACGGGGCGAACTACCGGTTCTCGCTCTTCTCCCAGGCCGGCGAGTTCATCGGCGAGGTCAATCCGCAGATCGCCGAGCGGCAAGACCCTTCCGACATACCTCCTCGACCCGTGGGTCTCTTGCCGGGCGGCGTCCTCTTCGCGAGGACTTCGGTGCCCTCCCATCTGGTGGCGCAGGGTGTCATCGACAGCCTCACGTACTACTCGCTCGATCGGGACGGCGCCATTCTCCGAGAGCTGCATCGCACGCGGGCTACGCCGCCGCTATGGATTCACAACCCGGACTCGCGGAATCCGATCTCGGGCCGCTTCAAGGCACAGCCTTTCGTCACAGGGGAACTTGTCGTGCCCAGCCCCGATGGCGCGTTCGTGACCGCCACGGCGAGTGAGGGTCGGACGGTCGTGACGAAGATCAGCCTCGACCTCGATACGATGTGGAGTCGCACTCTTCCTGTGAGTCCACCCCCACTCTCGGAAGCCACGATCGACAGTCTCATTGAAGCCGAGTCTGAGAGCTTCGCGCGGTCTCCGGCGGCTGAGGGCGCCACAGCAGCTCGTATCGCGACGTGGGTACGAGATGCTCTGGTGACTCCGGAGGTCAGGCCCGGATTGGAGGAGATGGTCGTCGGTCACGACGCCAGCATCTGGATCGCTCATCCGGACACTGCCGGAGCTCGGCAGTGGGTGGTTCTCTCGAGCGACGGGAGGGTCCAAGCGAGAGCAGCCCTGTCGCGAGAGGTGACGGTCTTCGATGGGTGGGAGAACGGACTGATCGGCGTAGTCCACGACGCTCTCGATGTCCCTCGGATCGTGAGGTACGAGCTACGAGGCGGAGGCTAGCGGGGTTCGACGGACCGACCGCTGCTTCCTCCTCCAGAGGTCGGGCGCGTTGGCGCCGAAGGCCGGCGCGATGTGCGTCTCGATTGCGACCTCGCTTAACTGCGGGCTTCCGGCTCCGCGCCGCTGAACGCGGCGCTCCGTCCCAACTGGCCGCGGCCGTCAGCGGAAGGGTCTGGCGGTCAGGCTGCGGGCGAACGTACTCTGGCCACCTGAAGCACTGCTGACGGGGCCAGTTCGGAAGCCCTGACACGTTATGCCCAATGTGGAGGCGCGTCGTGATCGCGGGCACCGGAGGAAGCCTTCGATAGGTCGCGAGCGAGAAGGTCAGTTGACCGCCTCCCCAGCCCCTCTTCAGGGGTTGGCACCCTTCCCTTTCCCGACCCCTTGAGCCAGCCATGGCTTCGATCCTCGAGCTCCGGCTTGGGGCTGGGTTCGGCTACCATCGTCGCCCCGGCGCGCAACCCAGCCTTCGAGAAGCAAGGGCTTCCTCCGGTTTCGGCTCGTCGCCGGGCTGCGGTACGCGGGCGATCCCGACCACTTCCCAGCGCCTCCCCACAGGCATAACAACAAGGCTTCCGGCTCCGCGCCACGCCGTTGAACGGCGCGGCGCTCCGTCCCAACCGTCCCACGACCAAGCGGAGGACCCTGGCGGAACCGGCTGCTCTCAGCGTACCCTGCGAGTCGAACGGTTGGACGGGGGCCGGTTCGGAAGCCCCTTCACGTTAGGCGTAATGTTCCGTGCCAAGTTATCCATTGTGACGGAGACAACTGGTGGTGCTTGAGCCCTTGCTAATTCCAAACGTATCTTTGGAACCCCTTCGCGTTCTGTCAACATACGAGGGGGGCTTTGGTCGGGTTTACATCGTGGAGGCAAGCGACGGAGAGCGTTATGCCCTCAAGACACTGAAATGGGAGCTTGGCCAAGACCGTGCCACCCTACGCGACGAAGCAAGCAAGCTCGCCGACGTCACGAATCATGCAAATGTCGTCGAGATCATTGGTGTCTTCTGGCATCGAGACGATCCCTTCATCGGTATGCCATACTATCCCGCGACACTTCGCACCTACTTCTCCCAAGCCCACCTCTCCCTCGACCGCCTGACTAGTGCCATTGCCGATGTTGCCCGAGGTCTCGCTCATCTCCATGACCTTGGCGTGCTACACTTGGATCTCAAACCTGAGAACGTTCTTGCGTCTGCAGACGGCCACTTGGCCATTTCGGACTTCGGCTTATCTGCCGCCCTACCGCCGGTTACAGCCTCCAGCAAACATCGGCAGCTCTTCATGTCTGGTGTCACTGGCACCTTGGCGTATATGAGTCCCGAACACTTCGTCACGAGGCGTCTTAGCGCGAAGTCCGACGTCTTCGCACTTGGCACCATGATGTTTGAGGGGCTGACGGGTCGTCATCCATTCCTTGCCGGATCACCAGAGGAAACGGTGCAGCATATCCTTCTGGTGAACCCGGCCTTTCAGCTTGCCGAGCGGCTTCGGCTGCCTGGGGTCTTGCGGGAACTTTGCCTGGCCTGCCTATCTAAGGCTCCGGAGCAGCGTCCGACCGCTCGCGAGGTGGCAACCTGTCTCCAAGGAAGGACCGGCCTTCCCACAGGGGCCAAGACACAAGACGTGGACCCATCTCGTCTGGTGAACAAGGCCAGCACGCTTCGCGCTGTGGGCAGGGTGGACGAGGCGCGCCAGATACTTGAGGACTGTCTTCGCCACCACCCGTGGTATCTTTCGGCGCTCATCGGCCTTGCTTACACCCACTGGGACCAACACAACATACCGGAGGCGGCAGCAGTACTTGAGACTGCCCTTGAAGCCGAGGAGTGGATTGGGACCCCCGAGGAGATGGGAAACCTGCTCACCAATCTATCGTTCTACTATCTCAGTAGTGATCCGGAGAGCAGCATACGTTTTGCCCGGCATGCCGCGGCCATCAATGAGAATGATTGGCAGGCGCTCGGCAATCTAGCCGAGGCATGCCGCCTCCTTGGCTCCCGTCGTCAGGGTTTGTTGGAGGAGGGACTGGATGTCTGTCGTCGCGCGATGAAGATCAACCCTGATGACTTGAAGCTGAAGGTGACTTACGGAGGTCTGCTGCTGGAGGCCAGTAATGCTGTCGAACTGTGGCCATTTGTTACGTCTCTGATCAACACTCATGGTGCTGATGACGTGCCGCTCCGCTTCTTGCTAATCGCTACCTTGGCATTCTACCGCAAGTTCGAAGACGCCGAACGGTGGCTGGCGCCTATGCGTCAGTACTCCAACCTACAACCGGTAGTGCAGGCAGCAGAGGAGGAGATCGCTCGGCGAAAGGGGGATGGACGCGTGTGATGTCGATATCATCCGAGCGCAAGGCGGTGTCGCGATCATCATGCTAACGCCGACCAGGCACTGAACACTACGCCTAACAAATGCGTTGCGCCTACGCCGCGCAAGCGCGGCTCCGGAGAACACCGGCGCAGCGGGGCTGGTGGCCCGCAGGAAGCGGACGGAGTGATCGCCTGGAGCGCACCGTTCGCAGGTTGTGATGCGCCGACGTCGCAACTCTTGAACGTTAAGTGTCATGCCGCGGCTGGCCGAACAAACGCCGAAAGGCTATCTTTCCCAAACAGAACGTAACCGTCCCCACTTCCGTCGAGAGGATCGAATTGGCTGATCGGAGCGACATCGAGTGGACCGACGCTACGTGGAACCCTACGACGGGTTGCACAAAGGTCTCACGCGGGTGTGACAACTGCTACGCCGAGGCCTTGGCACATCGCCTTCTTTCTGACACCTATCGTCGTCGACTCCCGGTAGTCCAGTCCCCTGAGAATCTGGCTGATCCGTTTGCAGTTCGGGTCTGGCCAGACCGTCTAGGAATTCCCCGGTCGTGGAAGGCGCCGCGGCGGGTGTTCGTGAATTCCATGTCAGATCTGTTCCACGCAGACGTGCCGGAACTCTTCGTTAGGCGGTGCTTCGAGGCGATGCTCGAAGCGGACTGGCATGAGTACCAGATCCTGACAAAGAGGCCGTCGCGGGCTGCCAGATTCGTCGCTCGCAACTCTGATCTCTTCGAGCAGAACGGACTTCCAGCCCATATCTGGATCGGAACGTCGGTGGAGGATCAGGCCGTTTCCCATCGCATCCGACACCTCCTCGCGGTGCCGGCAGCCGTACGATTCCTCAGTTGTGAGCCGCTTATCGGGGCTCTGTCCATTGCTGGCGATCTGGAGGAGCCGGACCCTGGAGTCCACTGGGTTATCGCGGGTGGCGAGAGCGGTGTCGGGGCGCGTCCAATGGAGCTGAGTTGGGCCCGCCGCCTCCGAGATGAGTGTGACGCGCTAGGGATCCCGTTTTTCTTCAAGCAGTGGGGAGGTAGGACCCCCAAGGCCGGAGGACGGGAACTCGATGGACGAACGTGGGACGAGTATCCCGAGAGTCGGCTTGCGTCGAAGTAGATCAATCATGGCGCAAGACGATGGAACGCTCTGGCCGCGGGGACCTCACACGGAGGGGAAGCACCTGGTCCTGAAGAACTACCTCGACGCATGGCTGCCAATCCTCGGTAGTTGGAACGGCCGCATCCTCTTCGTCGACGGGTTCGCGGGACCGGGCGAATACGAAGACGGAGAGGACGGATCTCCGATAATCGCTCTAAAGGCCTTCATCGACCATGCGCACAAGAGGGTCATTCGCGGCGAAGTGGCGTTCTTCTTTGTCGAGGAGGATGAGGCGCGTGCCACTCATCTCCGTGGGCGTGTGGAAGCGCTCAAGCCCGACCTGCCAGAAAACGCCAGGATTGAGATCCGCACGGATCGATTCGAAGAGTCGATGAACGCGGTGCTGGACGAGATCGAAGATCGGGGTAAGAGACTCGCCCCATCGTTGGTGATGGCCGATCCTTTCGGTGTGTCGGGCACGCCGATGAGCGTGATGGAGCGCATTCTCGGGTATCCGACCTGCGAGCTTTACATCTCGTTCATGTACGAGAGCATCAATCGCTTCCTTGGCACCGAGGAATTTGCTCCCCACCTCGATGGTCTCTTCGGCACAGATGAGTGGAGAGCCGGACTCGATTTGGCTGGTGAGGAAAGAAAACGGCTCCTGTACGCGCTTTACGCGCGCCGCCTTAAGGACATCGGAGCCGAGCATGTGGTGCACTTCGACTTGTATGAGGGCAATCGGCTGGTGTATGCCATCTTCTTCGCGACGCGGCACTTGAAGGGGTGCGACCTGATGAAGAAGGCGATCTGGAAGGTCGCACCGTCTGGGGACTTCGCGTTTCGCGGTGCCAGGAATGATCAGCTGGTGCTTGGAGTCGACAACCCGGATTTTTCCCGCTGAGGGCGCTACTCGCGGAGCGGTTCCGCGGGCAGGAATGGGTGGAGATCGACGACGTCCTCGAGTTCATGGCGTCTGACGAGGTGGAGTATCACACGGGCCACCTGAAGAAGCAGGTTCTGAAGCCAATGGAGATCGAAGGTCAGATCGAAGTGGACGAGTCGAGTCGTAATCGCAAGAAGACCTACCCGAGCGGAAGCCGGATCCGCTTCATTTAGGCATTGAGTCAGGCCACCGTGCGGAACGAAGGCACGACACTTAACTCAAGGTTGCCGCCTCCGTTCGCCTTCGCTCACTTCGGTGAATCACGGCGCCTCCTGGGCGCCGCGCCGGCAACCCCGACACGTTAACCGACATGGCTCAAGGCCTGCAACCTGAAAGGAGGCAGTGGCATGCGACACGCAAAGGCCTTCCGATGACCGCGAAATCTAAGGGGCTGGATGAGAGTGGCTTCCAGAACTTGGGGATCATCTACTCGTTATTGTTTTTTCTCTTGGGGATCGCCCTCCTCGTGGGAAGCACGTATGTGACACATGAGCTCGTGTCGCATCTGTTGAGGGATATGGGGCTCGCGGCGTTAGTCGGCCTCTATCTCATGTGGACACTCGAGAGACTGAACAAACGCCGAGTACAGGCCGAGGTGCAGGAGTATATCGAAAGCGTCGGGGAAAACTTTATAAGTACCGTCTATGGGCGCTTCCTGCCGCCCGCTCTGTTCGACGTGATCCGCCGTTCCCTGTTCGACCAGAGCTTCTTAAGGACGGTATATAGCATTGACCTCTCTCTACAGAACCTCACATCAGCCGCGATCGATTCTGCGTCAGGCCCGGTGCGAGACATGCTAAGCGCATTCGTCGCGAGAGCTGACGCTGAAAGCTTGGATCGCCAGGACCTCATAGTCTTGCAGATGACCCTGTATTACGAGGTCCGGAACGTCGCCGCGGCAGCAGATGACTACGCTGTACGGTTGGAGATTCCGAAACCCTTCGGCAGAGAATACGAGGGTCTGGCCGGCATAACATCGGTGAGTATAGACGGACGGGAGATGATCAGTGAAGCGCCGTACTGGGGTGAGGAGTCCGAAGGACGCAACCCGAATATGGTCTTTTTCTCGGAGGGCGTGAGAATGAAGCCCGATCAGACGATCCGGGTGACACTTGAAGCATACTCTGTCCGGCGAATGGATGACTGGGAGCCGTGGCAGACCATGGTCCCTTCGCACGGCATGACGGTGAGAGCAAGGGATCTCGATGGTGACAAGGACATCACGTTAAGCTTGGACGCGCCCCTGTTGGAAGGAGAGGCGACATACGCGGACAAGGACCAACGGACCAACCGGGCAGTGTTGATGGTTTCCCAGTACTTGCTACCGTTTCAGGGGGTGACGATTAGTTGGAGGAGACGGCGGGACGCGAAGGAGGATGGGGTGGAGTAGTAGTGGGGGGACCTTGGGCGGGGGTGTGAGAGCGTGGAAGTGGTGAGCTGCGCCACGTCGGTTAAAAGGAGTTAAGTGCCACTGCCATTGGAACGGTCTCCGTACGGGGCTCACTGGAAACCTAGAGCTGGAAGAGGGTGCGGCGATGCGAATCGAGAGCGTTGAGATCGAGGGATTTAGGTCGTTCGGGCTCGACCCTGTCTTGATCCGCTTCCCGGAGATTGACGTGCCGATATCAGTCATCGGGCACAACAACTCGGGGAAGAGCAACTTCCTCGCCGCGCTGCTGCACGGCACCGCCACGCGGCCGTCCTACCCGAACAACTTCAGTCTGGATGACCTTTTTGGACGGGATGAAGGGACGATCTGCAACATCGACGTGCGGATCTCGCCACCCCTACTGAGTGCGAATGCCTTCAACAACGTGACCGAGATGCCTTCGCTTCGGCTTCGGATACAATGCGAGGCGGGCGTGATCGAAACGTCCCATTACTGCTTCGATCCTGACGGGAAGCAGGTCTACAACGTTCGGTCGGTCAAGCGAAGTAAGAGCAAGGTCTATTCGGAGGACGAAAAGGAGACGCTGACGACGTACGCGCGCACCGGCGCGGAGCAGGTGCACAAATGGCGCTCCAAGATCCCCATCTACTACATCGGTCCGGAGACGCTGTATAAGGAGCTGACTCCGTCCCGGTTCAGTCTGCTGGGGAAGGTGATCGACTCGTTCCGGGCCGAGTTTGAGGACCCGGAGAGCACGATGGAGGCGGCGGACGGCGTGGTGGACTCCCACATCGGGCGACCGCGTGCCGAGATCTACGAACAGGCGATGCGATACATCGAGGAGCACGTTCTCCCGGCATCTGGCTTTCGGGCTTTCGTAGATGAAGTTGAGGCGATCGTCCGGGAGCAACTCGCCGTAGACGAGGAGTCGTTCGGGGTTCGATTCAGACCACCAGTTGCGGACGCGTTCTTCAAGAACCTTCGGTTTCACATCAGGGAGAATGAGCATCGACCGTTGCTCCCGATCGACCGGATGGGGTCCGGCTTCGTCTCTCTGTTTGTGGTGGCCCTACTGCGAGCCCTCGTCGACACCGACGAGGGTGGAAAGATCTTCTTGCTCGAAGAGCCCGAGACCTATCTCCACGAGCACTACCAGGACTACTTCTACGAAGTGCTGTGCGAGCTCGCTGAGTCAAACCAGGTGGTCTACACGACTCACTCGAAGAAATTCGTGAACGTCTTCCGGCCGGAGTCCATCATTCGACTTAGCGCGACTCCCGACGGGACTGTCCCCGTGACGGCGGGGGGCGGGGCCGTAGACTTCCCGGACGGCGTTGACGGCTACGAGCTGAAGAGCCCCGAGGACTTCCCGAAGTTTCTTTGTACCCTGGAGCCGAATCTCGGGAACACAGTGTTCGCTTCACGCGTCGTTGTGGTAGAGGGCCCGCACGACCTCTTGGCCTACCGAACCGCCCTCGACGGATCCGTCGAATGGGGACTTCGGAACACCGCGGTGGTCAGTGCGTGGGGTAAGGACACCGTCGCGGCGCTAGTTGAACTCTGCCACGCCTTCGAAGTACCTGTCTTCGCGATCCACGACCGAGATCTTCCGCAAGAGATCAGTGACGACGATCCGGTTGATTCCCTGACTCCCGGTCAGAAAGCCCAGCGGACCAAGAATGCACGGATCGCGGGCTTGTCGGGACCCAATCACGTCCACCAGAATCGACCGAATCTCGAGGGCGTCCTGGGGATCCCACCGGAGGAGAAGTCCGCCGAAGCCGTCTTCGGCGCGTTAGCTGGGAAGGATCTCCACGAGGTTCGGACCGAGTTCCCTGGGCTGATTCCCGACGCTCTCCTCGAGTTTCTTCAAGTACCGACCGATTAGGGTGTGCTCGCGTGCGCCCGAGAGGCGATTCATATGAGGATTAGGTCCCTCAAAGGCCTTCTCGCGAAGTACGATGCGGCCCCAGGACGGGTGCGTGCCTACTTCCCTCACTTCAAGCAACTCGCTGAAGACTTCCCGTATGACGTAGTCCTTGCCTACGTGTTTGGTCAGGTCGAGCTAGCGCAGAACATGACGCTGTATTGTGGGATCGTGAAGCTGCATCGCGCCGATGCGAGCTTGGCTCGAAAGGTGGTCGACTCCCACCACATGACCCGACCGGGGTTCAGGGAGAAGGTCAAGGTGGTTTACGGCACGCCAATCCCCGCCGATATCACCGCGAAACTCGACAGGGCCGAGAAGACGCGAGACAAAGTGATGCACGGGAAGGCCTGTACGGACGCTGAGAAGCGGAACGCGTTGGGCTACGTTCTAGAGTATGCCGAGGACTTGAATGCCCACCTAGAGGAGTTGGCCGGCATTCAGCCGTTCGGGGACCTTCGTGGCTTCAAGGGACGAGCCAAGAGTCTCGATAAGAAAACGACCAGGTGGATCCTGAAGGGTATGGGTTTCGGCGCATGAGCAGCGTCACTTAACTGAGTGTTGCCGCCTTCGTTCGCTTCGCTCACTTCGGTGAATCACGGCCCCGAACTCTTCTGGCTGTTGGAGCAGTAGCTGGAGCGTGAGCTGACCGGTGTGCCAGGCCGGCTCGGTTTTCGGGCCGCGCCGGCAACACAATCACGTTATATGAAACTCGGAACGAGCATGTGGAGGGGACGGACCTGAGGGTGTATACTCTGGTGAACCTCATGTTGTCCGGGAGGGCTGAGCCATGAACGACGAGTCTACAAAGGATGAGGTGGTCGAGGAGTTGAACCGATTGGCCGAAGCCGATCGGCGTCGGGTCCTGGACTACGCTCGTTCACTCGGCCGCCGCGTTTCGAAGGGCGTGGCCGGCGACTCACTTCTGTCGCTGGCTGGGTCGTTACCAGAGGCGGAGGCATCGGCCATGGAGGCGGCCATTGAGGATGGGTGTGAGCGGGTGAACCTCGGTGCCTGGTAGGGCACTTCTCGATACGAGTGCCGTCGTCGGGCTCCTGCGCGGCGACAAGTCTGCAGTGAAGAAGGTCGGATCTCTGGACGAGGCATTCACGAGCATCGTGGTGATCGGCGAACTCCTTTACGGAGCTCGCCTCTCGACGGGTGCAGAAACGAACCTGGCGCTGGTTGCCTCGTTTGCGTCGTCGATCACCGTCCTCGTTGCCAAGGAACTGGACGTGTCTCTATCGAAGGTGCCGGAACTTAGGGCAAGGTTCGAGCGGGCCCGCGACATTGTGGACGCGGCAACCCCCGCAGACGCCTTCCGGAGAGGTGTCCGCTATTCGATCCAGGACGCCCTCGAGGAAGGTCTGGGGTCCCCCGAGGCGATCGAACGCCTGGTCGTACAGATTTGCTACAGGGCTGCCGATCTGAGTGTGTTGTTGGACTCGGAGGGGAGTGCGTTGTCCGACTACTCCGCCGAGCTCCGTGTCGAATCGGATGTCTCAGGTCTTGGCGGCGAGGGTATGTAATGGCGGGCTGAGCCTTGGGGCGGGCCAACAGCAGATAAAAGGAGCTATCTGAAGCTGGCTTCGCAACCCGCACTCACGCGTCGCGACGGGAACTGACTGGGAGAGTCTGGCGTGAGTATACTAGTATCGGTATACTCGTTCATGAGCAGACGCGACGCCCAAGCCGGTGGTCTGGCTCGGATCGGCCCGATCGGACCTACGCTCGTTCCCGGAGGAGGTCCGTACAGACGTGGGCTTCGCCCTCTGGGTGGCACAACGGGGTGGACGGCCCGCCCAGGCGAAGACGCTCAAGGGAATCGTCTCCGGTGCGGGCGTGCTCGAGCTGGTCGAGCGCCGCGACGGGGACACCTATCGAGTGGTGTACACAGTACGGTTCGCGGATGCGGTGTACGTACTCCACGCATTCCAGAAGAAGTCGAAGCGCGGAATCAAGACGCCGAAGCATGAGATCGACCTGATTCGGTCGCGGCTCAAGGCCGCGGAAGAGCACTACGGTGGGAGCGGACGATGACCAAGGACCAGATTGAGGAGAGTTCGGGGAACGTATTCGCGGACCTAGGTCTCGCCGAGGCGGAAGAACTCCATACAAAGGCTCAGCTTGCGCATCGGATCGGCGAGATCGTTCGCGGTCGCCACCTCACGCAGGCCGAGGCTGCGGACGTGCTTGGTGCGACGCAGCCGATCGTCTCGAGGCTGATGCGTGGCCAGCTGCACGGATTCTCGCTAGAGCGTCTCATGCGGTTCCTCAACGCTCTGGACCGCGACGTTGAGATCGTGGTCCGGCGCCGGCCACGGAGTCGAGATCACGGCGAGACACGGGTGAAGGTCACCGGCTGACCCGCCGGGTAACGACAGTCACCCGCTTGGAGAGACGCCCGAGTTGGGTTCGTTTAAGCCGCTCTGGTTCTCCGACCAACGAAGCCATCAACAGATAACTCCAGGCTCCCGGCTCCGCACCGCTGAACGCGGCGCTCCGTCCCAACTGGCCTCGGCCGTCTCGGAAGGGGGTTTCGCATCGGCTGCGAAGGGACGTATGCTGGCCGCATGAAGCCGTGCTAACGGGGGCCAGTTCGGAAGCCCCTTCACGTTAGACGGAATGGCATCGTCAACGAGTGGACCATCTGGCTTGGAAGCGGAGTCTATGGAGGTAAGTAGAGCGAACTCGGCCGACCAACAGGTCGCAGAGGCCCTTCGCTGGATTAGCGAGATCTTCGATCGCATCGGCGCACAGTACCAAGTCGTGGGCGGACTCGCCGCGCGTGCGTATGGGGCGACTCGTCCCCTGATCGACCTCGACTTCTATGTCCGAGCCGAAGATCTGCCCCGAGTATTGGCTTGTGTGGGCGACTCATGTGTTTGGGGACCAGAGCATTTCAAGGACGAGAACTGGGACCTGACGTTCGCCAAGCTCGAGAGGCGGGGAGTTCAGATTGAGTTGGCCGAAGCGGAAGGAGCTCGATACTACAGTCCGGGCACCGGTGAGTGGCTGGACCAGGACATCGCATTCCAGGACTCCGAGCGACACACGGTGCTTGGGGTGGAGATACAAGTGATGCGCAGGGGCCAGCTCGTCGCGTACAAGCGAGCCTTGGATCGCCCGGTAGACAGGCTGGACCTCAGTGAGATAGCGGAATGAGCGTGGGGCGATGCCGAGGAAGTAGCCCGACTGAGAACCGGATCCAACAGGCGGGTCGCCGACCATGCCACTGCGTATATCAAACGGGTACCGCCTTCGCTCACTACGTTCGCTCCAGAGAACACGGCTCGCGTTGCAGCCGCGTCGGTACCCCGACACGTTATCAGACACACGAACAAGAAGGCGGAGTGGAGCCGGGGCGCGTTGGCGGGGTAGAAGGCCCATTGCGCTGCTCAGATTGCCATGGAGGTCTCAAATGCGAACCGGTGCCGAAGAGCTCGAATTGGCGGTTCTCTCTCTCCCGGCGGGAGATCGTGCTCGGTTGGCGAGACGCCTGATCGAGAGCCTTGATCAGGACCCCGAGATCGAAGCGGCTTGGGAGAAGGAAATCGCTCGACGGGTAGCCAAGATCGAGTCCGGCGACGCGACACTCGTTGCTGCGAAGGACGTGTTCTCGGAGGCGCGTCGCCTGATCGATGCGTCGTGACCCTCCGGTTCGAAGCGGAAGCAGCTGAGGAGTTCTACCGCGCGATCCAGTACTACGAGGGCCAGTCTCCAGGCCTCGGTGCGGAACTCCTCGCCGATCTCGAGCGCTTGGAAGGCCTGCTCATCGCGAATCCTGAGATGGGCAGTCCTGGTCCAATACACACCCGCCGTGTGCTTCTCTCACGGTTTCCATTTGTTCTGGTCTACCGGCTCTTTGACGGTGAGCCGGTCGTCCTCGCCTTCGCTCATCAACGGAAGAAGCCAGGGTATTGGCTAGATCGGGTCTGAGCGCTGTACCGGTCGGTACCCTGGAACGTTAAGCGCCATGACGTGGACGGAGTGCAGGAGGCAGCATTCGTCTCGAAGGAGGAGGTGTGTGTGACCCGGCTCCAAGGTCAGTACTTAGCGTTCATCGCTGTCTATACCAAGATCAATGGCAAGGCGCCTGCGGAAGCTGATTTGCAGAGGTACTTCAAGGTGACCCCACCGAGCGTCCACGATATGATTCTGCGGCTTGAAGCATCGGGATACGTACGCCGCACGCCGGGACGGGCGCGATCGCTGGAGGTTCTCATACCAGAGGAGGAGGTGCCACAACTTGAATAGTACCTGTCGGAGGTCGGCACGCATCCGATGGTGTGAAGGATGTGGTCTCGTGAGGTCCGACAAGAGCTTCAATCGGATAGGGCTCATTGGATAGGATCCGCATTCCCTTCGGGTCGAGAATCGACGTCCCGCTGGCTCAGAAGCATCGTGAGCTGATCCGTGAGCATACGTTCATCGATCCTGAGACTGAACGTGCCTTGAACCTGGCAGTCTCTGATGGGGCGAACCTCCTGGCCCGATTGAGAATGGAGGACCTCGACGATCTCATTAGGGGGATCCGTAGATAGGAAGGCGAGTTGGCTACAGTATGGATGGTGGGTGGAGGAGGTCGGCCCGTTCTCGTTACGGCTTATCCATGGAAGGGGGAGACGCATGAACGAACTAGACACGGTTGTGCTACGACGCGCTCTGCCGGACTTCGGTCTGGTGGAAGGTGATGTCGGAGCCATCGTCCATGTCCACGCCCCCGATGCATTCGAGGTTGAATTCGCGACCGGTGAGGGAACGACGCTGGCTGTCGTGACGCTCCGGGCAGCCGACCTGCGGCCGATCGACGCTCACGAGTTGCTTCACGTCCGCACGGTCGCGCACGGCTGACCCGGCGGATGTCGACGGTGGGACCTGCACGGACAGCGGCAGCAGCGAACTGAAAAGTTGCCGCCGCCGTTCGCTCACGCTCACTTCGGTGAAGCACGGCCCTGTTCGGGCCGCGCCGGCAACTCCGACACGTTAGAAGAAATGGGCCGTGTCACGGGCGAAGTCGAAGGAGTAGCGGTGTTGAACAGTGCATTTCGCCTTGCGACGGTTTCTCTTCTGATCGTATGCTTCGGAGCCAAAGGCACTCAACTCTCCTCGTTACCCGCCTGTTTCGACGTGACGTCCTCGCCCTGGAACCTGCGGGCCGATGAGGTGCCTCGTGCGGCCCGACTGACGCTGACTTCCGAGCCATTCTACTTCGAGCTCTACGGCCCCGATCCTCTCGGATTCCGCGCGACACTCTTCTTCGAAACCGGCGACTCTGCCTCCTTGGCCTGGCATCTCTCCGAGGGGAACGACACTCTGTCCGCGTCGTTCGGGGTCCACGAGCGCTATGCCCTGATCGTGACTCCCGCCGGCGATCGGACTCTCGACGGCGAACTGCGGTGGGAAGACGACGGCGGGGGAACCGCAGTGTCATCTGTGCTGCTCCATCCTGTGGGTTGCGCCGAGGTGGCTAGACGATGACGGTCAACGCCCGGCGGTCGAGGGAGACCTGACTACCCAAGTTGAGGAGAGTCAGCGGTCAGCTTCGTCCGACCGCGGCCCACTCCTTCTAACAGGAAGGCTTCCGGCTCCGCGCCGCTGGCGCGGCCTCCGTCCCAACCGGCCTCCATGAGAAGGCCCGCCGTGTCAAGCTCGGTCGCATCATAGTTCGAGTCGTGCCCTCGCCGTGCCTCCATTCGCAGTCCTGGTCGGCCGCTCGGGCCTGCTGCATGCTGGTGTCCGTCCCTGCCGGGCGCTGCAATCCCTTTGACGGTCTTGAGAGACCTGGGCCGGTAGCGCAGTCACCCGGACAGGGCGTCGAGCGCGTCTCGTGTCGTGAAGCGACCTCGTGGTCGTCGGAACCTCCGAGTGTGATCGGTGCGATTCGTGTCGGTTCAGGGGATCAGGCGGCGACCTCCGCGCCGGCCTCCGGGACCTCCGTGTCGGCGTTGTGCAGCGGCTCGTAGACCTCACCCGTGACCCAGAGTCGGTGAAGGAGCACGGCCAGTTTGCGGGCAACCGCGATGATGGCCCTCCTCTTGGCCGCCGGCCCGCCTCGTTCCGCGAGCCGGAGTCCCCAGCGTCTCAGATCGGTGTCCGGTCCGAAGGGTCCGAGGACGTAGTGGGCCGACTGCACGAGGAGGGTGCGGAGCATCCGGTCGCCGGCCTTCGTGGTCGAGAGCTCCGGACTCGACTCGCCTGACTGGTGCCGTCGAGGCACAAGCCCCAGGTAGGGGCCCACAGCCCGGCTCGTGGAGAACCGATCCGGGCTCTCGAGCGTCAGCAGGTAGGTGAGCGCCGTGAGCGTTCCCACGCCTTGCACCTGCGTGAGCACCCTCGTCTCCGGATAGTTCGTGCGCGCCAGCTCCTCGATCCAGCGATCCATCTCTCTGATCTGCGACGTGAGCTCGGCGATCGTGTCGAGGACCGGGAGCAACGCCGCGTACAGCGGTTCGGGGATATCCTCCTCGACCTTCCAGTGGAAGCTCTCCGTCGAGCAGGGCGGCAACCGACCACCCATCGCCTTGACGGTCGAGCGCATGTGATTGACCAGCGCCGTCCGGGCCTCGACCAGGGCGCTCCGGGACCGGATCACCGCCAGGTCCGCCTGCGCGTCCTCGCTCCGGTGGATGACCGGTGCCAGTAGCTTCGGATCGAGCCGTCCGACCCGAGCCAGGTACTCGGCATCGGCGCGGTCGCTCTTCTGATCGTTCTCGTAGATGAACCGGAGCTTGCGAGGATTGGCGACGATCACCTCGTGGCCCAGGCCGTGGAGCAGCCGACTGATCCACGGCGAGTGGGGCCCCACCTCGAGAACCACCCGCGTCGGCTCCTCGCGCTCGAACCGACGGGTCAGCGCCGGCGCCGAGGTCGAGAGCCGCGATTCCTCGACCACCTCGCCCGACGCGTCCACCACGCACAGGTGACTCACTCGGTCGCTCACGTCCAATCCGATTGTCCGCTCCGGTGCCTTCGCCGTATCTTGCATTCGGCCAACCTCCGTGCCTTGGGCTTCGAGCCCGCTTCTAGTTTGGGGCGCCCGAAAGGGTAACCCCGACTCCGCCGGGGGTTGGCCTTCTCATTTCATCCCACGAGCAGCTGGAAGACCCTGGCGGAGCGGGCGGCACTCAGCGTCACCTGCGAGTGAGCGGTTGGGACGGGGGCCGGTTCGGAGGCCCTAGAACGTTATCAGCCATTGCCCGGACGAGAGGATCGCGGGAGCGTGAGTGAGGCATGCTGCGCGCCGCGCGCCTCTGGCCGGGTGCGGCCCGGAGGTCGAGGATCTTGCGAGCATGAGTGCCCGGAGCAAGTGTTGGCGAACGAGGAGGGCCCTCCCGAGCGAGTGAGGGGTAATCAAAGCATGAACTACCGAGACCGAATCACCATCGAACCAGGCAAGCGGAGCGGCAAGCCGTGTATCCGTGGCATGCGGATCACGGTTTCGGACGTGCTCGACTACCTGGCGTCCGGGATGACGGAGGACGAGATCCTGGCGGAGTTCCCAGATCTCGAGAAGGACGACATCAAGGCGGCTCTTGCGTTCGCAGCGGACCGGGAGCGTCGGTTGATGTCGGTGCCTCCAGCATGATCCTGTGAAGCTCCTTTTCGATCAGAATCTCGCTCCCCGCTTGGCTCGCGATCTCGCCGACATCTTCCCGGGCTCGGTGCACGTTCGTGGCCTGGGAATGGCACAGGCCTCGGATCGACAGATCTGGGATCACGCGAGAGAGGAGGGCTTCGTGATCGTGTCGAAGGACAACGACTTCCAGCAAATGAGCTTCGTATTCGGCGCTCCGCCGAAGGTCATCTGGATCCGCCGCGGGAACTGCAGTGTGGAAGAATCCGCAGGGGTCCTGCGGGAGAACGCAGCTCGGATAGGCGAGTTCGAGATCGATCAAGTGGCTACCTACCTTGTCCTGTCCTGACAGACGGCAACGGCTGATAACAGGCTGGGTTGCCACTCGCGTCGGCCTGCGGCCGGTGCGGCCCTTCGGGACACCCGCCCCGCGGGCGGGCGTCGGGAACCGCCGGAACGTTATCTGAAGCTGGCTTCGCAACCCCCACTCACGCGTCGCGACGGGAACTGACTCGGAGGCTCTGGCGTAAGTATACCAGTATCGGTATACTCGTTCATGAGTGACGCGACGCCCAAGCCGGTGTTCTGGCTCGGATCGGCCCGATCGGACCTACGCTCGTTCCCGGAGGAGGTCCGCACGGACGTGGGCTTCGCCCTCTGGGTGGCACAACGGGGTGGACGGCCCGCCCAAGCGAAGACGCTCAAGGGAATCGTCTCCGGTGCGGGCGTGCTCGAG
This sequence comes from uncultured Gemmatimonadales bacterium, assembly GCA_963809895.1. GTDB lineage: Bacteria > Gemmatimonadota > Gemmatimonadetes > Longimicrobiales > Gaopeijiaceae > Gaopeijia. The sequence goes on from CAWELD010000003.1 coordinate 3,234,005, forward strand.
CTGGTCGAGCGCCACGACGGGGACACCTATCGGGTGGTGTACACAGTACGGTTCGCGGATGCCGTGTACGTACTCCACGCATTCCAGAAGAAGTCGAAGCGCGGAATCAAGACGCCGAAGCATGAGATCGACCTGATTCGGTCGCGGCTCAAGGCCGCGGAAGAGCACTACGGTGGGAGCGGACGATGACCAAGGACCAGATCGAGGAGAGTTCGGGGAACGTATTCGCGGACCTAGGTCTCGCCGAGGCGGAAGAACTCCATACAAAGGCTCAGCTTGCGCATCGGATCGGCGAGATCGTTCGCGGTCGCCACCTCACGCAGGCCGAGGCTGCGGACGTGCTTGGTGCGACGCAGCCGATCGTCTCGAGGCTGATGCGTGGCCAGCTGCACGGATTCTCGCTAGAGCGTCTCATGCGGTTCCTCAACGCTCTGGACCGCGACGTTGAGATCGTGGTCCGGCGCCGGCCACGGAGTCGAGATCACGGCGAGACACGGGTGAAGGTCACCGGCTGACCCGTCGAGTAACGACAGTCACCCGCTTGGAGAGACGCCCGAGTTGGGTTCGTTTCAGCCGCTCTGGTTCTCCGACCAGCGAAGCCATCAACAGATAACTCCAGGCTCCCGGCTCCGCACCGCTGAACGCGGCGCTCCGTCCCAACTGGCCTCGGCCGTCTCTCCGGTGAGCCTCATGTTGTCCGGGAGGGCTGAGCCATGAACGACGAGTCTACAAAGGATGAGGTGGTCGAGGAGTTGAACCGATTGGCCGAAGCCGATCGGCGTCGGGTCCTGGACTACGCTCGTTCACTCGGCCGCCGCGTCTCGAAGGGCGTGGCCGGCGACTCACTTCTGTCGTTGGCTGGGTCGTTACCAGAGGCGGAGGCATCGGCCATGGAGGCGGCCATTGAGGATGGGTGTGAGCGAGTGAACCTCGGTGCCTGCTAGGGCACTTCTCGATACGAGTGCTGTCGTCGGGCTCCTGCGCGGCGATACGTCTGCAGTAAAGAAGGTCTGATCTCTGGACGAGGCATTCACGAGCATCGTGGTAATCGGCGACTCCTTTACGGAGCTCGCCTCTCGACGGGTGCAGAAACGAACCTGGCGCTGGTTGCCTCGTTTGCGTCGTCGATCACCGTCCTCGCCTGCGACCGCGTGACGGCGGAAGCGTACGCACGTCTGAAGCATGGCCTGCGAGCCAAGGGGCGTCCGATCCCGGATAACGACCTATGGATCGCGGCCACGGCGGCGCGAGCGTGGTGACCCTCATCTCACGCGACGCGCACTTCGTGGTATCGAGGAACTCGGCCACGAGTCCGTGTAGGCCTCGAGCTTCATAAACGGGACGTTACGCGAAAACCGACACCGACCGGAGAGACGTGGCGTTCAGGAGTCGAACGCTGCAGCGTAGGGTATGGGGTGAAGGTCGGAACTGGGTGGGCTCGCGCCAACTGGTTGATTTGGAGGACGGATGTCGGAGCGAATCGTCTCGGACCCTGAGATTATGCTTGGTAAGCCCGTGGTCCGTGGCACTCGGATCACGGTGAGAGCATCGTCGAGCGACTCGGAGCCGGCGAATCGGTTCAGGCGATCGTCGATGCCCATCTACGCCTCACGCGACAAGACGTCCTCGCTGCGATCGCCTTTGCTGCTGAGGCACCAAGTCGGTGGGTGCATACCGGATTTCCACCGGCGCCGCGTGAAGCTCCTCTGCGACGAGGGAGTCGAACGCCATATCGTCGACGCTCTGCGCTCGTCCGCTCACGAGGTCACCTACGTTGCCGAGATCGCTCCAGCATCCCAGCGGAGGTCCTCCGGCGGGCCGCCGAGCGGGAGGCCATCCTGGTCACCTCTGACAAGGACTTCGGTGAACTCGTCTACCGGCAGGGACGAGCGCACGCAGGTATTGTCCTGCGGGACTGGGATGGAGTCCGAGCGCTCTTCTACCCGAGCGCCCTTCTTCATAGCGAACTGACCTTGCCGGACAGGAGCCACCAGTCCGGGACTTGGACGGCTCTCCGGACTCTGATCCCGTGGGGCGCGGCATCAATGCCGTACATCTTCTGCGCCGGGACGGGGCGTGGCGCATCACCGGCCTCATCTTCCAGATGGAGAGAGGCACGGCCGGGATTCCAGATCGCTACCTCTGACCTGCGGGTACCTGGACACGGGCCGCCGTAACGGATAGGCGAGGCGAGGGGGAGGAACTCGTTGCGAACTCCGGTTCGCGCGCACACGTTGGCCGGGCTCAGTAATCCCGATCGTCCGTCCGGCTGGACGCCGCAGCCAATGGAGAGAGGCCATTCGTAGATCGTATCGTTCGATCCTGATCCTGGTGATGGGGCTGAGTCCGGCCGTGGTGCTTCCAGCGCGGGCCAATGCTCAGGCCGCAGAGCGGAATGCCGCGATCGTAGAGCATTGGGTCAACCAGTCCTTGGCTGGCGACCTTTCCGGAGCGGACACCCTCCTCGCTGCGCACGTCACGTTGCACGCCGTCCCCGGCACGACCACGAGGACTCGTCGCGCCTTCCTCGATTTCCTCAGCAACGGTGTTGCGGAGGGCGGCAGGCTTCAGGTTAGCCAGATCGAGGTGTTCGGAGAGGGCGACGAGGTTTGTGTCCTGTATTCGGCTGACGGCCATGACGGTCCGGTGAGCGCGGTCCGGTTCTATCGTGTCGTGGATGAGCGAATTGCCGAAGCCTGGTGGGGGCCATCGGCTGAAGTACGCTGGTCTTGGGACAACGAGCTCAATGGTGACCTCGATGTCCAAGCGAACCGGCAGGTCCTGGCCCGCTGGTACGAGGACGTCTACGCTGAGGGGGACTGGCAGCTGGTTCCTGACCTCGTTGGCCCGACCTTCCTGCGCCATGAGGACCGGGAGTTCTCCAGGGCCCGGAAGAGTACCGTGACCGTCTCAGCCGCATGTTTGGAAGCTGCTCTGAGGCTCAGGTATGAAGTAGTGGGGACACGACAAGGTCGCCGTCATCGGGAGAGTACCTGATGGGAGGGGGTTCCTTCAGGCCTGGCGCGTTCGTGACGGCCGCCTTGTGGAGAGTTGGTGGGCGCCGGGTCTTGCTGAATGGTGAACCTCGTGCGGGGCGGCCATCGCTGGCACCGCCTGACCAGGGTTTCAGCCTCACGGCGGAGGCCGGAGGGTCGGCTGGTTGTTCGGCTTGCACCTACAACCGCCGCTGCGCATGTTGCTCCCGCGCGTTGAACCCCAAGTCTTCAGGCGGCGGAGGACGTCGACTTGAGTGCCGAGAACAAGAAGGATTCGCGCTGGCTCGAGATCCTTGGAGTGGTCACCGTCATCGTGTCCGTTCTGTTGCTCGCATGGGAAATCCGGCAGAACACGCAGACGGCAACGGCTCAGGCGATGCTCGACCTCAACACGATGGCGAACGAAGTGCTGAGTGCTGAAGCCCAGAGCGCGCAGTTGGCTGCGGTGCTGGTGAAAGGAGAGGAAGATCTGGGTTCCCTGTCACCGGTGGAGTACCGGCAGTTTCAATCCCACGTATATGCGTCGATAAATGCAATCAAGGCTGCACACGGCTTCTTCACTCAGGGTATCCTGGACGAAGAAGACTTTTCAGGGTGGAGGACTATACCTGCCCCTACCTGGGCGGTTCCTCCGTCAATGCGATATAGGAGTCTTTCAAGCCCACATGGGGGACTGAGTTTGTAGCCTTCGTGGAGGAGACCTGCGGGCTTTGATCGCGGCGAACTAGGTACCAGCGCCGCCTGACCATGGAGAACCCGCCGGCTGGGGACATCCAGCGGCTGCTGCCGTCCTCCCTCGAGCCAGAGCTCGCTACGAGTCGAAACCACTCGCTCTGACGCCCCGCTAGGCGGCACAATCCAATGAGATTCCCCCATGACGAAGCGGAACCTGTCCGAATCGCTGCACCTGCTCGCCAACCTGGGCGTCATCGCCAGCATCGTGTTCCTCGGCGTCGAACTCAGCAGAACAACCAGCTGATGGAGATGGAGGCGCGAGCGACCCTCACGGAAAACCTGCAGGACGGCTGGTACCAGCTGTCCAGCGATCCGGGCCTCACGGAGTTGTTCATCAAGGACCGGAGCGGCCAGGAGCTGTCCGAGGCTGACGAAATGCGTCTCAACGCCTACTGGATGGGGATGCTGCTGCGCCGCGAGTGGCAGCACGAGCATTTTCCCGACGCCGTGACGGCATGGCCGGCCTGCAACGCCTCTTTTCGACCTACGGCTCCCTGCGCCGGGCATGGGGTGGCACCAACAGCGCCTCGCGTGGGGCGGGCAAGGACAACTTCTCTCCGGAGTTCGTGCGTTTCATCGAGACAGAGATCCTGCCCGCGTCCTGAGCAGTGGAGACCTTCTTCAGTCAAGACCAGCCGGAGGTGACCGGGCGATGGCAATAGGGATGACAGGATGGAAGGAAGTGATAGCAGCTCTCGGAGTCGTCCTCTCACTCGTGTTTGTCGGCTTCGAGGTTCGGCAGAACACGAGGGATCCCAGGCTACGGTACGCAATGATCTGGCTACGGCATCTCGGGAGTACCTGCTCGCGCAGGCGACAAGCCCTGAGTTGAGCGCCGCCTACGAACTCTGGCTCAGCGGTGGAGAGATAGCCCGGTTCAAGACCGGATGGTGATGACCTCCACCATGGCCTTGATTCGCAACATCGAGAACGTCTTCCTCCAAGCGGAATTGAGGAGCATCAGACTCTGACGTTGTCGGGTCGTTTGAGCCATGAGAGCCCCGATCTTTCAGTCTGAGAAGTTTCGACAGTTCTGGGAATCAGGGACCAGGGGCAGCGTAGACCCCGGATTCGCGGAGGCCTTTGGTACGGCGAACGGGTATTAGGGCCTGAAAGGGAGACCTGGTGGCGAATTCTGCTCACACACATCGACGAGGGCACCCTCTGCTGGTCGAGGGCATCGTCATTCTTGCCAGTATTCTGGTGGCTTTCTGGTTGGATGGATGGCGTGCAGACCGTGAAATGGATCGCGATCTCACCCAGGAGTTGGAAAGCGTCTACCGCGAGGTCCAACGGAACCGGGACCTGGTGGTCGCCGAGTTGATCGTCCTCAACCGACTCACGGCGAGCGCGGATGCGCTGTTGGCTGACCTCAGCGCCAGCCCACGATCATCGACGATGGCGGTCACGGATTCGATCGCCTGGCTCGCAACGTCCTGGTCCGCGACCATCGATCCTTCACTGGGCGCCGTGCAAGCCATGATCGACTCGGGCCGGCTGGCCCAGGTCCCCAACCCCCGGCTCCGGCAGGGCCTCGCGGGGCTGAGGGATCAGTTCGAGGACGCCGTCGAAGAGGAGGTGTTGGCCCGCGAGGTATTCAGCAATCAGATATTTCCGCTGACTCGGGACCGCTTGGACTATCAAGCCTTCGGCGCACTCTTGCCGCAGCTCCTGGGACCAGCGAGTGGCGGCAGGCTGAGTCAGGAGAGCTTGTCCAAGCGGTCGTTTCCCACCCAAGGAACGATCGAGTACCCGAACAGCCCTGCCATTCGCAATGCCTTGGAGTTGAGGAGGGAATGGAACGTCGCGGCTCAAGATGAGATGGCCCAGCTGAAGATCGTCCTGAATGAACTTCTTACGGCCCTGGAAGACGAGTTGGCGGATCAATGATCTTTCCCGTCGCACAGATTTCGGCTCTCCAACAAGTTTTCGCGGCTCTGGCGCCGGACGTTGCAGGTGAATGTTCGAACATGCCGTTGGAAAGACATCGGGGTGGGCACTTCGGCTGGGTGGACGTGACATGAAACCGGAACTGGGCCTCGGACGATGGGCAGGCGGAGCGGCGACGGCTGTTGCGCTGGTCATGACCGGCTGTCAGGCCGGAGGCGATGGGCCAAGAGAACCCGAATCGACCGCCCTCGACCTGGTTCTGGAGCCGGTGACAGTAATCGGTGAGATCGAGGGGCCGGCGGACTACGTGTTTGGAGATGTGCGTGCCGTTGCGGTCGACGATCAGGGCCACGTCTACGTAGGAGCCCGGATCGGAGCAACGGTTCGGGTCTACTCAGCGCGAGGGGAGTTCATCACCGGCGGAGCTGTCTAGCGACACGCTGATGGTGCCATACTACGCGGGGATGGAGGCGCAGCGCACGGCGTTCGATCTCATCGGGCAGTCGAACGGCCGCATCGTCGAGGGACTGAGCCACATGCCGTTCGCAGCTGTTCCCACGTGGGACGTATCCGGCCGAGGAACGGTCCTTAGCACGGACGGAGACAGTGGTGACCTCTTGGAGTCGACCTTTGGAGGCGACACCGTCGGCGTCCTGGCGTTGGCGAGCAGCCCCCGCCGCCCCATCCCCCCGGCGGAGCGCGCCGACAGCCTGAAGGCCTTGGAGGCCCGCATCGATTCGCTTCCCGTCCCGCTGGACGAGGTCGTGAACCTCGGGAGGGGTGTCGCTGATCGGCATCTCCCGGAGTTCCTCCCGACGACGGTATCCTTGCGGGTCGCGACAGGTGGCCTGATTTGGGTAGAGCGGTGGCCCCAACATTGAGGCTCCGACGTCTTCCAACACGGTGCCGAGAGACTCGCGCGGTAGGTAGGTGGGCTGCATGTGCCTCTTGAACTCATATGCCCCGTACCAGATTTCGAAAACAGCTTGGTGAAGTGCGGCAAGCGTGCCGTTTCCTCAGGGAGCTATCCGATGACCGCCCCGAACCAGATCGTGCTGCTGATCGCGCTCGGCTCCGTGTGCGCGACGCCCGCCATCGCTCAGCAATCCACCGGAGAGAGGGCGAGAGATCTCGGCATTCCGCTCAATGGGACGCCCGGGTCACACAACGCCATTACGGATGTGCCCGGCGTTGAGGTCGGCTATTCGACCGTTGTCAAAGGAACGGGCGCCTGGCGAATCGGCGAAGGACCTATTCGGACAGGTGTGACGGTCGTTTTGCCACGAGGGAAGACGGAGGGCTCCTACAACGTCGGTCAATTCGTGTTCAATGGCGACGGCGAGATGACCGGCGTCCCGTACATCCAGGACTATGGCCGGGCTGGAGGCCCCATAGGCATTACCAACACCAACAGTGTCGGCGTTGTCAGGGATGCAATCGGGGAGTGGATGTACAGGAGGTTTGCTTCCAACGGTCCGATGGATTTCTCATTCGGCTTGCCCATCGTCGGCGAGACCTGGGACGGCGGACTCAACGACATCAATGGCCACCACGTCAAGCGGGAACACGTATTCGAGGCGATCGATGGCGCCGCGGGTGGGCCTATCGCCGAGGGCAATGTAGGTGGGGGGACGGGGATGACCTGCTATTGGTTCAAGTGCGGAACCGGCACGTCGTCCCGGGTGCTACGGATCGGCACGAGGGACTATACCGTTGGTGTGCTTGTGCAGGCGAACTTCGGCAGACGGGACGATCTCGTCATCGCCGGCGTACCGGTCGGGAAGGAGATCACCGACTTCGACATGGTGGGGGCACCGGAGCAGGACGGGTCCATCATCATCGTGATCGGGACCGACGCACCTCTGACTTCGTCACAGTTGAATCTCGTTGCAAGACGGGCAACGCTAGGGATGGGGCGCACGGGAACAATCGGCGACAGCCGATCCGGCGATATCTTCCTCGCGTTCTCGACGAATACCGGGCAATACGATGAGGCGACCGACATCATCTCGGCCGATCGGCTGTCCACAGCAGGACTCAGTCAGGTGTTTCGCGCTACCGTGGAGGCAACAGAAGAGGCAATCATCAACGCCCTCGTTGCTGCCAAGGACATGGAGGGAATCAACGGGAACAAGGCATTCGCGATTCCACACGACAGGTTGCGAGAAGTAATGAGGATGTACAACCGACTGACACCATAGGCCGCTGTTCGCCAGGCTATTGCCTCATCTCGGGCCTACTACTGCCCCTGGGGCTCGAGAGGTCGCGAAGGGAAGTGAGGGCCGCTTCGTAGATCCTAGATGTGGACCCCATAGCACAGCTTCCTGGAGCATCTCTTTGATGCACCGCCCCGTGGACCCGGACTCGCCTCGACACAATGATGAACAGACGTTGATCCGACGTGCCCTACGGCTGGGCGCCTGGCCTGTGGTAATCGCCCTGTTCATCACTCCGATTCGCTTCTTCCTCGAATTGGCAGGCGTCCCGACGGTCTACGTGTTCCTGCTCGGACTGCTCTGGTTGTCGTTGGGGCTCTCAATCTACTGGGGCTTCAGATTGTCCGCCGAACCCCATCCGTACCGGCTCCTTTGGTTGAGTCTCGCGTTCTTCTCACCCCCTTCCAGGTTTCCGGTGTTCCTGCTCTGGTGGATTACCACCACCTGGGGGCTTGGCACCCACTACAACATCTTTGACAGCTGGGACCAAGCGCTCGTCGGGCAGCTCTTCTACGGGTCCCTACTCCAGATCATCCCCGGTGGCTTGCTGGGTTCACTGACGCTCGCTATCAGACGGGCAAGAACTGCGTGAGGCCGTCCTCATGCGTTACTTGACCAGGTGTATCCTATTGGCAATAGCCGGGCGGGTGCGGCCTCGGGTCACTCAGGCTTCCGGCTCCGCGCCGCTGAACGCGCGCTCTGTCCCAATTCGCTACGCGGAAATACGCCTCATGGCGCGAAGTGGGTCGGGTCGCCACTTTCCCTTCCGTGAGGGTTCTTGACGATGAGGTCAGAAGCAACGGATGGGCAGAGTGGTAGGACATGACTCGGAATAGGTTTCGCTTTCTATCCCGCGGTACGGCCACGATGGCCTTGACTGCGTTCTTGGGGTTGAGTCCTCGCTCGCTTTCCAGTCAGAACGCGGTGAGGGATTCGACCTGGACGGCGTTGATCCTTTACAACCGAACTTTGGTGAGTTCGTTTGCCGCTGCGATGCGAGCTGTCCGCAGTGCTGATTCGCTCCTCGCGATCGCCGCTGGGAAAGACGTCCAAAGCCCCTCTGATTCCGTGGGGATGTGGGTGGCCCGAGTCGTAGAACCGCCATTGACCGACTTTCGCCCCTATAGCCGCTTCGTGAGCGACGACATTCTGAATGCGATTGTCGACGACTCGCTCCTTCTCGCCGCCCGGACTCACCTCGTGAGGTCGTCCTCGGACATTGAGGCCAAGAATCGCCTTGTTCTCGATTATCTGAGCTCGTTCCAAGATTCGGGGATGTCCGCGCGCCTGGGGTGGCAGGGTACCACCCGAGACCCACGAGAACGGACCATCACGCGAGCGCAGATTGCAGAGGACCGGGAGTTCGTCAGGTTTGTTCGCGATCTCCGCGTGATTCTGTTGGATCTCGCTCGCACCGCAGGGAGTGCGGCGCGGGAAGGGGGGGGCGTTGGCGGCGGCCTTCGAACGAGCCTTCGGGCACAGACGGCACGGCGGGCGAGGCATTCATGCTCTACTTTGACGAGCGTACCGTCTCGAGGAAGTTCGACGTGAACCTGCGAGGCAACGTGCTGAAGTGGTGGCGTGATGATGCCGCATTCTCACAGCGCTTTGTGGGTACGATCAGCGAGGACGGCAACGCAATCGTCTGGAAAGGGGAGATGTCGCGGGGCGGCTCACCCTGGGAAGACGACTTGGAGCTGACCTACACGAGGGTGCGTTGAGAGAAAGAGGCAGGCCAGCGGGAACGACCAGCTCGAAGCAGCGATCGAGTTCTACACCGCGACGTTTCCGAACTCCGAAGTACGCACCGGCGCCCGCACCTGACGGGTCAGGGCTGGCCCTTGCATGCGCGGGCGCCGGTGAACCCGGGCGGTCCGTCTGAGAGCGGTTCCCAATGGAGGCAAGCAGGATGCATCCGGCTGACGATCAGGTAGCGAAGGTCTTGCACTGGATCAGCGATGTCTTCGCCCGGGCCGGCGCACAGTATCAAGTCGTAGGTGGACTCGCCGCGCGTGCGTATGGGGCGACTCGTCCTCTCGTCGACCTCGACTTCTACGTCTCGAGCTCGAGACATGCCCCGAGTATTGGTAACTGTGGGCGACTCCTGCGTGTGGGGGCCCGAGCACTTCAGGGACGAAAACTGGGATCTGACCTTCGCCAAGCTCGAGAAGAACGGTGTGCAGATTGAGGTGGCCGAAGCAGAAGGGGCTCGGTTCTACAGCCCGAGTGCCGGCCGATGGCTAGACCAGAACATCGCATTCCATGACTCCGATAGGAGGGTGATTCTCGGAGTGGAGATGGAGGTCATGCCAAAGGATCAGCTCGTCGAGTACAAGAGAGCTTTGAATCGACCGGTGGACCGATTGGACCTCAGCGAGATTCTTGGAATGAGGTTGAACGAGAGGCACGAGTAAGGCGGTCGGGGAGGATCCCCGTCCGTGAACTGGGGATTCATGATGACAGCACAGGCTTCGGGATCGGGGTCGTCCTTTTCGCATGGGCTCCGACCGCCGCTCTCCGCGCACGTGTCCGAGAGCTGGAAAGCCGACTCGGTAGCTCGTGACAGGGGTCACCTGGCCGCTCGTGGCGGTCGCCTACCAAGCGATCGCCGGTCAGCCCACGGCTACTTGCAGCAACACAAATTCTGGCATACTACGTTGAGGCCACGCCGTCTGCCGCATCCGCGGCGGGTCCACGGACAAGCCAGAGAACCTCTACCACGCGCCGATGGCCGCCGAGACCTCCCGCAGGCAGCGTTGGATCAAGCTCGGCCTCGAGTCCGCTGCCGTCTTGCTGAGCATCCTGACCGCGTTCGCGATCGACGCTGGCTGGGACCACCACACTGCCCGCCAGGATGAGCAGGCGGCGCTCGCCAGACTGCTCGACGAGTTCGAGGCCAACCAGGAAGAACTGGAGGCAGTCCGAGCGGGCCATCAGATCCTGCACGACAACGGGGTTCAACTTCTCCGGGTCGCGTACGGCCTCAGTCAGCCAGCGAGGAATCCCCCGAGCAACTTCGCCGTGTGCTCGGAATGTCGATCTACTTCGACCCGAGCATGGGGGCTCTGAACCGATTCCTTGCGAGCGACGAGACGGGAAACGTGGCCGGCCCCGAGCTTCTCGATCGGCTCGCGGGCTATCCCGCGAAGGTGGACGAGCTCTGGCAACAAGAACGGATGCTGCGGGAGATGATCGCTAGCTCATCGACCCCTTTGTCGTTCAATCCGCAGACCGACTCGTCCTCCTGCCCCCTGCCACGTCGTCGGAAGACCTGCAGAGCCTTCGAACTGAGGTGCCCCGTCAGGTAGACACCGAGATGCTCATGTCGCTCCTCGCGCAGCGCGAACTCCGCAACCTCATCACGACACGGGTCATCCTCGAAGCACAATCGCTGATGAAATACGAGGTCGTGGCGGCCGAGTTCGACGCGATCTTGACCGAACTCCGCAGGATCGCGGGGACGGGTGAGCATCCCTAGATCCTCCTCTCGCTCGGGAGCCTGCCAGATGGGGAATTCGCGACTGCGGACAGAAGTCTCAGCGCGCGGTAATCGTAGGTGGTGCATGCAAGCTCTCCTACAGAAAGTGACTCATGCGTGATTGGTCTGATCCTTCTGGCCGTGTCCTTCGTCCTGCTGCGGCTCGAAGGGAAGAGTCTCAGGTCTATCGGACTCGACAAGCCGGCCCAACGCTCCCGGGAGTTTCTGGTCGGGCTCCTCGCCGCCGCACTGGTGGTGGTCGTTCAGCAGCTGGGCCTCGCCATCTCAGTCGGAACGAGCTGGACCGTAAACCCGGCGTTTGATGCTTCGCTGGGACTCGAACTCCTCAGGCTGAACGTCAATTCAGTCCTGTTCGAGGAGCTCATGTTCCGCGGGTACCTCCTCCTTCTTGCGATCCGGTACCTGGGTACCCGCCGAGCGGTCGTGGCGGACGCCGTACTCTTCGGGATCTATCACTGGTTCAGCTACGGCGTAGTCGGCGACCCCGTCTCGATGTTCTTCGTCTTCATACTGACCGCGTCGGCTGGCATGATGTTCGCGACGGCGTTCGCGGCGACCGAATCCGTCATTGCCCCGATCTCGCTGCACCTCGGATGGAATCTGACGAGCTACGGCGTGTTCTCTGGTGGCCCGTGGGGCCCGGGGCTGCTGCTCCCGTCTGATGGCTCGGTGCCATTGCAGGCGGATAGCGCGACGGGATTGCTTCTGAGCCTGGTCTTGCCGATCGGATTTGCGGTTGGCACGACACTGTTTCTGCGTCGCTTCGCGCTCCGTGGTCGACTACCTTGACCCCCGAAACGTGCATCGGCACCAGATCTTCCTCTCATTCGGGATCCCCGTAGACCGTGCGAGCCCCATCCCACTGGAAGCGAATTCTCGCGGAGTTCCTGGCGATCTTCGCTGGCGTCGTACTGGGCCTGTTGGCCGACGATTGGCGCGAGGCCCGGCAGGACAGGGAGCGGGAATCGTTCGCACTCCAGGAGATCCTCGCCGACCTGAAGGGAGATTCTGCGGAGCTGGCATCCTTCGATCGCCAGGCGAGAGACTGGAACTCGGCCGGGCTTTGGGTTGCGAAGCATCGTGGGGTATCCGTTCCCGCAGATTCGGTGGTCAACGCCATCCGTCCGGTCTACTTCACCTACGTGTATCGGCCTCAGCACGCAGCGTATGTCGGGCTACGTGACGCAGGGGAGCTGGACCTCATCCGCGATCGAGCGTTGCGTCGCCAGTTGGTGGATTACTTCGAGACGCAACAGCCATACGCCGAATCCCTGTATCAACGAACGAACGAGATGTACTTCGACGCGGGAAAGGCCACCCGAGCGTACTTCAGATTGACCGTGACAGCGGATGCCCAGTCCCTGCGAGGCGACACGGGTCTGGAACTCCTGCGACCCTGGTTGGACGCGTCTCGAGACCAGGAGTTCACCGCAGCGGTGATCATGCTCGGGGTGGGCGGCGCGACGGTGGCACTCAGGCTCCCGGATGTGCGGAAGGCTAACGCTTCGCTGATGGCGGCGATTGCAGAACACATCCGGTGATCATCGAGCGGAATGAGAGAGGGTGCGCTCAGGAACGGCACCGCCCGCGGATGATGTGAACGGCGCGGGGTACCGCGTACGAAGAGGAGGGGGTATGGCCAGGCTCGTGTTCGGAATGAATCAGTCGCTGGACGGCTACGTCGACCATACGGGCTTTGCACCGGGGCCGACGCTCTTCCGGCACTTCGTCGAAGAGGCTCAGGGACAGGCGGGCAGCGTGTACGGTCGCCGGATCTACGAGATCATGCGCTACTGGGACGACGATCATCCCGAATGGGATGCCGACGAATACGCCTTCGCGGAGGCGTGGCGGGACCAGCCGAAATGGGTCGTCTCGCGCACGTTGAAGTCCGTCGGCCCCAACGCCACGCTCATCGGGGACGACCTGGAGAGCGCGATTCGCAGGATCAAGGCCGAGCGCGATGGAGAGATCGAGGTCGCGGGTCCGGCCTTGGCGCACAGTCTCACCCAGCTCGGCTTGATCGACGAATACCGCATCTACCTGCACCCCGTCGTCCTCGGGCACGGCAAGCCGTATTTCGCCGGACCCCGGCCGCGCCTCCGCCTCGTGACCCATGATCGGATTGGCGAGGACGTGATCCGGCTGACCTACGTTCCTGCTTGATCGCATCGACCGAGGACACCCGGCATGGTCGCGGGGCACCAATCCCCCCGGATGCGCAGGTCGCACCTCGAGGCTACGATGGGGCGTCCTTCTGCCTGAACCCTGAGGGGTGTGCTTGGACCAATTCGAATACGTCATGGTCCTGGTGTCGATCATCATCGGCCTCGGGATCGCACACCAGCTTCTTGGTCTCGCTGGGGTCGTGGACCGCGTTGCCGGGGGCAAGAATCCGCTCGGTCTGAGCGTCGCCTACTTCTCCTGGCTCGGCGTCGTGTTCTTGTGGACCGTCACCTTCTGGTGGTGGGAATTCCGGTTCACCGAGTTCGTGACGGAATGGACGATCGGCCTGTACTTCTTCCTCGTGGTCTACGCCGTGGTGCTCTTCCTGCTGGCGGCGATTCTGGTTCCTCAGACCTGGGATGGAGTCGCCGAGCTCAATCAGTATTTCCTCGAGAGGAGGGCCTGGTTCTACTCCCTGCTGCTGCTGGCCAACAGCCTGGATATCCTCGACTCCTATTTGAAGGGGGGGATGGGAAATCTGATTGCGACACCTCCTGTGACCTATGCGATGTGGGGCTCGTTGGCGGTGGCCGGCGTCGTGGGACTGCGCGCCAAGTCCATCCGTGTACACAAGGTTCTGGGGCTGATGGTTCTCGCGTTGCAGGTCCTGTCGGCCTTCGAAGCGCTGCCGAAGCTCGGGCAGCTGAACGGTTAGATAGAGAAGCTTGTGTCCCCTTCCGGCTGTGGAGGAATCGATGCGGCCCCGACATCACGTTACGCTGTTCACGGTTGCGGCCGTCTTGGGCCTGAGTCCCAGTCTCGTGGCCGGGCAGGCCCGCCGATACGTGGAACCGGTTATGGCGGGCGACACGGCCAGCCTTCCGTTCAGCGACGCCGTCCTGGTCGGCAACACGCTCTACGTCGGCGGTACGGTGGGCCGCCTGCGTCAACAGGTACCCGAGACCGCTGCCGAGGAGGCCCGCGCTCTCATGGAGTACTTGCAGGAGACCCTGGCGGACGCCGACATGACCATGGACGACCTGGTCATGGTGCAGGTGTTCTGCTCGGACTTATCCGCATATGCCGATTTCAACCGGGTCTACCGCACATTCTTCACGAGAGAGGTTCCGCCACGAGCGTTCGTTGGGGCGGAACTCCTGGGTGGCCGGTTCGAGGTCACAGCCATCGCAGTGAAGCGGTGATGCCGGAGAGCCGGTCACGCCAGCGACCAGGGGTCGCGCGGCGGTTCCTGATGGTCTGTCCGGCACGTGTTCTCAGGCAGATCTCGCTGTGTTCGAACCTCCCCCGCCGCCTCATGAACACGCGTCGACTCCATAGCCTCTGCTGCCTTCTCGCGTTGCTGGCCACGCCCGGCAGGACCATTGATCTATCCCTGGACGTGCACTGGGGCTCCTATCCCACCCCGGCTCTGGAGGGACCGGCGCCCCAGGACCCGGACCTGGAGGCCATCAGTCGTCAGATCGGACTCTCCTTGGGGGTGACGTGGGTGGTTTCTCTTGGAAGAGAGGAGGAAAACAGATGACACGGATTCGAGTCGAGAGCTTCACGATCTCCCTCGATGGATACGGGGCTGGTCCGAACCAGGACCTGGACCATCCACTCGGCGTGGGCGGGACGGAGCTGCACGAGTGGTTCCTGCCGACTCGCACCTTCCGCCGAGCGCACACCGGTGCCGAGGACGGTACCACGGGACTCGACGACGAGTTTGCTGCCCGGGGCTTCGAGAACATCGGCGCCTGGATCCTGGGCAGGAACATGTTCGGGCCGATCCGCGGGCCCTGGCCGGACTTGGATTGGAGAGGGTGGTGGGGTGACGATCCGCCCTATCACGTGCCGGTGTTCGTCCTGACCCACTACCCGCGGCCACCGATCGAGATGCAGGGCGGCACCACGTTCCAGTTCGTCACAGGGGGGATTCACGATGCGCTGGCCCTGGCGCGGGAAGCCGCCGCGGGCATGGACGTGCGCATCGGTGGCGGGTGCGATGTGATTCGACAGTATCTTCGCGCCGGCCTCATCGATGAGCTGCACATCGCCATCGCGCCGATCCTCCTCGGCAGCGGCGAGCGCCTCTTCGAGGACCTCGACATGCGGGCCCTGGGCTATCACTGCATCCGCTTCGCAGCGTCGGACAAGGCGACACACATGGTGCTGCGGCGCCAGGCGCCGTGATCGGCGCGAATGAGTCGGAAGACAGCACTGCCCGCGAATTTGCCCGCCCAAGGTCCGCGTAGCAGAATCACTTGGCCAGACCCCGAGGCTCGTCGTTCCTCTGCCCCCCACTGACGCGCGCTGCCATGACTGTCCTGGACTCGATGGGAACGCTGGCGGAGCTGTCCATCACCGTGGTCGGGTTCACGGGCGTCGTCATCGCGCTTCGAACCGGATCGAGGGAGCCGTTGCGAGAGGCGGTGATGAGCATGCTGTTCGGCTTTGGGTTCAGTGGAGTCGTGTGGGCGATGCTACCCCAGGTCCTTCTGGGCGCGGGGATCGACCAGACGCTGGTGTGGCGGGGCCTCAGCGCCGCCTTCGCCGCGACCATGATGTCGTTGGCGGTTCTTCGCCGCAGTCAGGCCCGTCGGCTCGGCGCATCGTGGAACCAGATCGGCGCGATCGTCCCGATTCTGTCCGCGTGTCAGTTCTGCGTGCTCGGCCTGAACATCTTCCTGGGCTCCGCATCGCTCTTCCTGACCGCGTTGCTCTCCAACCTCTCCATCGGTGTTCTGCTGTTCTGGCGGCTCATCCAGCCGAGCGACGGGCCGCTTCGCGGCGCCGGATCGGAATCCCCCTGACCGGGCACGCAACGCGAGCCGGAGTTCGAGATGCGGTTGTGCCCTGACCGGCAGCGTATCCGGCAAGCGCAAAGCTCACGAGTTCACGGGACTGAAGGTGCGGCTCCAGACCTCAGACATCGCGGCAACGGTCTCCTTCTATCGCGACGTGCTGGGGCTCGACGTCGTGGATCAGTGGTCGGAAGAGGATGATGCCGGGGTCATCTTCGGGCTCGAAGGCGTGGACGGCCGGGCGTTTCTGGAATTCGGGCAAGTGAAATCCCCGGACAACGGTGCCGCGTCTGTCCAGCTTCGGATCGGAGATATGGCGAGCTTTGTCGCACGGCTGGGCGATGCCTGGGCGATCGACGGACCCCATGAGCGGCCCTGGGGCAGCGTCTATAGCTACCTGCGCGACCCGAACGGCGTTCAGGTCATCGTGTACGCGGGGACGGTGTGAGGCGATGGCTCGCGAGCCCACCCTGGCGCAACCGACGGCAATCAGCGTAACCTGCGAAGGGAAGATATGAACGGGGGATTGGCCCGTAGGTGGTGGGCGACCCAGCCTCCTGACGACGAAGAGGAGAATGAAGAGATGTCGCGCTTGCTGACCTCCCTGGCCGGTCTGGTATTCGTCTCGGGGTGCGCGAGCGCCCCTGCCCCCCAGCCAGCGCCGGATGCTGCGGACCTGGCGACGTTCGAGCTTCTGGACGTCTCTCCCGCTCCGGGAGAGGGCATCCAGGAGGGCACGGTGATGAAGGCCCGACTGCACTACGCGGTCCGAGACACCGAGGCCTTCCCCGGACCGTACACCGTCCAGCTGATGTTCAAGTCGGATGGCAAGTATACGCGCATCGCGACTCCGGAAGAGCGCGAGGCGGGCGGCCTCACGTCGCCTCGATTCGATGAGGCCGAGCGTGACGTCGTCGTCGAGTATCCTCTGGACCTGGCGCGGCAGTCCCCGGACGTGGTGCAACCGGTTACGGTCGTGTTCCTCTTCCGTCAGGCCTTGAACCCGCGTGATGACCCGGCGGTGTACCAAGAAGAGGCCGGAGGATGGCAGGTTCAAGGCACGCTCGGGAAGCTCTGGCGGACGATCGAGGCGCCGTTCGATGGCGGCTGACCTGAGCGGCCACGAGCCGGGGGCCTGGCCTCCGCAAGATTTCGCGGCACTGTGGCTCTGATCCCCTGCCCTGGTTGCGGCGCCGAGATCTCCTCGGCAGCCCCGGCGTGGGTCCTCGTCGCATTCGCTCTCCTCTGGATCGTGCGCAGGATCCGGAAGAAGCCCCGCCAGACACTTCGATGGTACGCCGTCCTGGGCGTCGGTGTGCTCGGCTCGATGTCGATTGGTGGATTCGCAGCCGCCGCAGCGACGTACCCGGACGAACTGCTGGGTGGTGCCTTGATGGCCGGCATCGCCGTGGTGGTCTCGGTGCCGTTCGGCCTCGCATTCGGCCTTGTCTTCGGGACGGCCGCGGCGCTGCTCCTCTACGGCGTACGGGGTCCGGCGCAGCGGCCTACCGCGGACGGATCCTCATCCCCTCCGGTCGGATGATGGGCAGCTCGGAATGGACGGCGCGCAGGACCCTGGCGCGGCAGGCGACGCTCAGCGTAACCTGCGAACGGAAGACGTGAGCGGGGCTCGGCCCGGAGCCGGTGGGCGACCCATCCTCCTGCCGACGAAGAGGGGAATGAAGCGATGTCTCGGCCTCGGGCTGCTTGTTATCGCCACAACGGGGGCCAGTGGCTGTGAGAAGCAGGGGGCGCTGCCGCCTCCTGAGCTGGTTCGGATGGACTCGGCGGGGGTCGAGGTGGTCCGGATCCCCGGTAGCCTCCTGGACTCGCTTCGATTGGCGAGCCTCTCGCCCCCGACGGTCGAGTTCGGTGGCGATCAGCTACCCGATTTTCCTCTTTCCAGGATCGAGGGCGGCGTATTCCTGCCTTCCGGAAACGTCAGTCTCGCAGACGGCATCCTGAATCGGGTGGCCATCGTCAGCCCGAAGGGCGAGTTGCTGAAGACGTTCGGGCGGGTCGGAGAGGGCCCCGGTGAGTTCTCGGGAATCGACGGCCTTCGTCGCGCACCGGACGGCGGCCTCGCCGTATGGGACGAAGTGCGGGGCCGGACGTTCCTGTATGACACCACCGGATCGTTCACCGGCATGATTCAGACGCCACCGATGAGGACCGCCCAGCGGATGTTGCCGTTCAAGGGATTCCTCGAAGACGGGACGCTGCTATTCGAGCGACGAAGCCTTGATCCCAGCGTGCAGAGCCACGAAGAGGGTCGGTATCGACCTGAGTTCACGGTTGATCAGTTCGGCACGGACGGCGGGCTCGTGGGGGCGATGGCTTCGGTGCCGGGCGCCGAACGAATCGGACAAGTGGACGCTCGAGGCAACTTCTCCGCAGCACCCGTCGTGCTCTCGGGCTCGGCGCACCTGGCGGTAGGCGGCGGTCGGGGATTCGTCGGAAATGGACGGCGGTTCGTGATCCAGCAGCTCTCGAGTTCGGGCCTCGTCGGGATCCTCGAGATACAACGTCCACAACGGCCAGCCTCGTCCGCCCGGAAACGGTCCGAGATCCGGAAGATAAGACAGCGCTGGGCGCAGGTCGTCGCATCCGGTCCAGGGTCGGCAGAGGTCTCCGTCTTCGTCGCTTCTGACTCGCTGCCCTTCTTCGATCGACTCGAAGCCGATCAGGACGGCCGACTCTGGGTGCGTGAGGTTCCTGCCGATGACGAGGAATGCTGCAACTGGATGGTGTTCGACTCCACCGGCGTGCCGACCTTTCAAGTCCGGATACCTGAGGCCTTCACGTTTCTCGATGCCCAGGACAGCCTGGTGCTGGGATTCATGCAGGACAGGTTCGATGTGCCCACCCTCACCGTGCAGAAGCTCTTGTTCAGGTGATCGCCCCGTAGCCGGAGAACCCGATCCATGACAGACGCGCTTCGACCGCAACGGCGGTTCACCACCTGGCTCCTCCTTGCCCTCGTCTTGCTCGTCGCCTCTTCCTGCAGCGACTCCGGCGGCTCAGACGCCGATCCCGATAGTCTCGGATATCGTGAGGTGATCCGGCTCGGAGTCCGGGAGGGCCCAGGCGAGTTGGGCGGCATGCCCATGGACCTGCTCGCATCGAGCGACGGCCGACTCACGCTGCTGTCGTCCTTTTCGGGTGGGGATGGGCTGCCCATGCGCTTCGATCCCCAAGGTCAGTTCGTCGAGAAGATCGGTGCTCTCGGCCAGGGACCGGGGGAATTCCTGGCGGCCCTCGCGGGCTTCTTCACACCGGAAGACAGCCTCGTCATCCACGACCTCCGCCAGCGTCGACTAACCGTGCTCTCCCCGACCGGGGAGGCCGGGCGTTCCATCTCGTTCGGAGGAGGTCAGGTAGCCAAGCTGATCCCGATCGCGTGGCCCGACACTGTGTTGGCCGTCCTGGGGCCATTCGGACGCGAGGGCCGATCGTTCCATCTGGTCTCCCTCTCGGGGTCCGACGCGGAGACGCTGCGGGAGTTCGGCGAGCCCTGGCCAACGGAGCCCCAGGCCATCAACCGCTTCCGTCGCTTCGCCAGCCAACCGCTCGATGGCAGGCTCTGGACCGCAGCGAACTATAGCTACCGACTCACGGAATGGAGCACCCGGGGCGACAGCCTGACGACGCTGGCTCTCAGCTCGAAATGGTTCGAACAGCCCGGTATGGGTTTCGCGCCCGACTCCATCCCCGAGACCCGGATCGTGGCAGTCCAGCAGTTGAAGGGGGATACCCTCGCCGTCGGGCTGAGCGTGGCTCGCGAAGGATGGCAGAAAGCCTGGGACGGGATCGATGTCTCCCACGGCGAATTCCGAGGACCGGAGCTCTCCGGGCTGTACGAGGGCCTGATCGAACTTCGCAACGCACGCACCGGCGAGCTGCTGGGATCCCAGAGACTCCGCGGCGTCATCTTCGCGATCCTGCCGGATGGCCGCGTCGCCACGCACTACACCGAAGGCCCGGGCTTCCCGTTCGTGACCGTGTACGCGCGGAGCGGCGCGGCACCGTAGGCCTGGTTCTGTTGACAGGAGGACGTCCGCGGAGCATTGTGAGTCACAATGTGACTCTTTACGGGTTTCCTCATGTCCAGTTCTCTCGCTGAGTTCGAGTTCCTCGTCATGCTCGCCACGCTCAGGTTGGGCCCCGACGAGGCCTACACGGTGTCCATCGCCGCGGACATCGCCGAGCGGACAGGTCGATCCGTGCGGCGGGCGAACGTATTCACCACGCTTCAGCGCCTGGAGTCGAAGGGTCTCGTCTCTACGCGCCTGAGTGAGCCGCGCGATGAACGGGGCGGCCGACCACGCCGTTTGGTGACGGTGGAGCCCGACGGGCTCGCCGCATTGCGCGCAACCACCGGCGCGATCCGCTCGATGATCGGCAATCTGGGAGACACCGTCGGGGGCGTGGGATGAGCCTCCCTCGCCTGGCCGCGTTCGTGGTGAGGCGCCTGGCCCAGCCCGGCCGGGTGAAGGAACTCCTGGGTGACCTGGAGGAAGTGCACCGGGAGCGACTGCTGCGACGGAGCCGGGCCATCGCGACGCTGCTCACCGTGCTCGAGGCGGTGGAGTGCGCCGCCGCCTCGGGGCTCATGCGGCTTGGCACCTCATGGGCTCCCCCCGTCTCCTGGATCGACTTCAAGCTCGGCGCTCGCATGCTCGTGAAGTACCCGGGGCTCACGCTGGTAGGCGGAGCCGCCATGGCTTTCGGAATCTTCGCCGGAGCGGCCTGCTACGAGGGCTACTCCCAGGTGCTCCACCCCCGTCTCCCCTTCGACGAGGGCGAGCGCGTCGTCATGGTCGACCTCCTGGACGACCGCACCCAGGCCCGGGAGCTCCGGGTTCTGCACGACTTCGCCCAGTGGCGAACCGATCTTTCCACGGTCGAGCAACTCGGGGCGGCGAACTCACTCGCTCCGTATCTCGTCACCGATAACGGCCGTGGCCAACCCGTCCGCGCCGCGGCCATGACAGGCTCCGCGTTCCAGATGACCCGCGTACCTCCCCTGATGGGTCGAACCCTGGACGCCGCCGACGAGTCACCGGCCGCGCCCGACGTGCTCGTCCTCGGCTACGACGTCTGGCAGAGCCGCTTCGGCGGTGACCTCGACGTGCTCGGCCGGAAGGTTGTCGTCGGCGACACCGAGTACGCGATCGTCGGCGTCATGCCGCAGGGGTTCGGCTTCCCGGCGAGAGAGCAGGCGTGGTTCCCTCTGCGATTCGATCCGTCCGTCGAGACCCTCCAGGGACCGGCGACCCTCGTCTTCGGTCGCTTGGCCCCCGGCGTCTCCTTCGACCAGGCGCAGGCGGAAGTGAATCGCTACATCGCTCAGGCTGCGGCAGAGCGACCCGCGGAGTACGCGCATCTCCACGCGCGGGTGATGCCCTACGCGGAGGCCATGCTGGACATCCGCGAGCGCGCGGACCGGCTCGGGGTCATGTCCGTCAACGTGTTCGCGGGCCTCTTCCTCATGTTGGTCTGCGGCAACGTCGCACTCCTGATGTTCGCCCGCGCCGCGGCCCGGGAGGGCGAGCTCGTCGTGCGTAACGCCCTGGGTGCGACTCGGCGCCGCATCGTCTCCCAGCTCTTCGCCGAGGCGCTGGTGCTGGGCTTGGTCGCCGCCTTCGTGGGCGTGGCGGCAGCGGGCTGGGGCCTCGATCGGTTCGCGAACGCCTTCCAGAGCACGGTACCCCTGATGTTCTGGTACCACACCTCGCTGTCACCTCGGACCTACGTATACGCCGCCCTGCTGACGCTGTTCGCGGCGGCCATCGCTGGCGTGGTGCCAGGACTCAAGGTCACGTCGGGAAAGGTCGATTCACGCCTCCGGCGTCTCACCGCCGGCGGCGGCGGACTCCGGTTCGGAGGGCTCTGGACGGCGGTGATCGTCGTGCAGATCGCGGCGACGGTGACATTCCCGGTCGTGGGCTACTTCGTGCGTCGCGACGCCGTGAACATCGAAAGCTACGAGTTCGGCGTGCCTACCGAGGAGTATGTTTCGGCACGACTGCACCTGAATCCCGCCATGTCTGGAGAGATTGGCGAGGATGCCGACACTCTTCCGTTCACCACTCGCTTCGGGAGCGCGGCACGAGGTCTCATGCAGCGCCTGGAAGCCGAGCCGGAGGTCGCCGGCGTCACCATGAGCCGTACCGAGCCCGGGACGTACCACGCGTGGCGCCGTATCGAGATGGACGCGGGATACCAGACGCCCCGCACGGAGTTGGACGAGAAGGGCCCGGGCCGGTGGGTGGCTGGCGGCGTGGTGGCGCCGAACTTCTTCGACGTGATGGGAACCGAGCCGCTGCAGGGGCGCACGTTCCATGCTGACGACGCGGACCCCGAGGCGCGCACCGTGATCGTCAACCAACCGTTCGTGGACGTGGTCCTGGGCGGAAGGAACCCCATCGGGCGCCGGCTGCGCTACGTGGCCTCGCCCGACGGCTGGGATGGTGTGGAGCGAGCCGGCAGCGAGCCCGGCCCGTGGTACCGCATCGTCGGTGTCGTGCCAGAGCTGGGAATGAGGAACGGGGCCAACGTCGGAATCTACCATGCCCGAGAGCCGGAGTCCCTGTGGACGCCGACGCTTCTCGTGCACGTGAACGGCGATGCCCGCGCGTTCACGGGTCGTCTCATCGCGATCGCCGGCGAGGTGGAGCCGGATCTGGCCCTCCTGGCGCCTCGCACGCTGGATATGGTGAAGGAGAACGATCTCCGGCTCTATTCCTACTGGCTCTGGCTCATCGCGGGCGTCAGTGGCCTGGCGGTCCTTCTCTCCTTGGCCGGGATCTACTCGGTGATGGCGTTCACCGTAGCCCGCCGCACGCGAGAAATCGGTGTGCGCGTGGCGCTGGGCGGAAGGTCCGCTCGCATTGCCGGAGCCATCTTCAGAAAGCCGCTACTACAGGTGGCGTGGGGGATCCTCCTGGGCCTCCTGATCTCGACGTACCTGGGGTGGGGCATCGACGCCGAGGGACTTTGGGGCAAGCCCCTGCTGGTGCTATTGGGCTATGGCACGGTCATGACGGGAGTATGTTTGTTGGCCTGCTTGCTCCCACTGCGGCGCGCCCTGAGCGTGGAGCCGAGCCAGGCACTGGCTGCGGATGGGTAGTCGAGACCGCATTTTTGCAGCCGGGCGACGCTTCGGGCTGGGTGCGGTCGGTTCCGATCAGCTCTAGATTCGGTCCATGAGCTCTCGCCCTCTGGATACGTCGCCCGCCGCATGGGCCAAGTACCGCTCCGTCCTCGATCAAATGGACGGCGCGGCGCGCGTTCAGGCCGCAATCGACTCCAGCCACCACGGGGGGTAGCACCGGAGAATGGAGCCTGGAATGGGACGTATCGTCGTGATGAACCACGTGACCCTCGACGGCGTGATGCAGGCGCCGGGCCGGGTTGACGAAGATACCCGAGGCGGATTCGCGCACGGTGGCTGGGGCAGCCGCTCCGCATCGCCTGACGACGCTGCGGCCAGGGCGATGGGTGAGCGGATGGCCGCCGGTGGCGGCTTGAAGGGGTGGCTGTTCGGACGGCGCACCTACGAGGACCTGCTCGCGACCTGGAACGCCCGCGGAGGCCCGTTCAAGGACGGGCTCAACAACACACCGAAGTATGTGGCCTCGACCACCCTGAGCGAACCGCTTCCCTGGCCCAACTCGACCCTCCTGCGCGGTGACGTCGCCGAGGCTGTAGGCGCCCTCAAGACCCAGGTCGAAGGCGTGTTGGCGATCATGGGCAGCGGCGAACTGACCAACGCCCTGATGCGTGCCGACCTGATAGACGAGTACCTGCTGTTCATTCACCCGCTCGTGCTGGGCACTGGACGGCGGTTGTTCGCCGAGGGCACGCCTCCGCGCACGCTTCAGCTCGTCGGCTCGACCACATCCACCACCGGCATTGTCGTCGCCACATACGAACCGGCCATTACCCCATGACGAATCCAGCCCCCGACACGGCGATCCTCCGCTGCCCATCGTGTGGGCGGGACACGGAAGAGGTTATGCCGCGGAACGCCTGTCGGTTCTTCTGGACGTGTCCCCATTGCGACACGCGTCACCGGCCCGAGCCCGGCGACTGCTGCGTCTTCTGCTCCTACGGCAGCCGGCCGTGCCCACCCGTGGAGAACAACATGCCTGCAGACTGTAAGGACCCGGCCGTACTGAAGGCGCTACAACGGATTCCCGGCGTCGGACGACAGGTCAGCGTCGACCTCTGGAATCTGGGGATGCGCGAAGTCGGCGACCTTCGAGAGAGGGATCCCGAAGAGCTGTACGCGCGCTTGTGCCAGATCCAGGGCCAGCACGTCGACCGCTGCATGCTCTACACCCTGCGATGCGCCGTCTACTTCGCATCCACGGAGGATCCGGATCCCGAGCTCCTGAAGTGGTGGAACTGGAAGGACTCCGACGCATAACGCGGGACGGCGACGTTGCAGGCGTGAGCGCGCGGGGAGCACATTCGGTCCGGGGTGGCGGCGATACGACTGGACCGTCCTGACAGGAGTCGTTGCATGATCCGGCGAGCGGTGCGAGGCCTTTGGATTCCCGCGATGGTGCTCTGCACCGTGCCGGAGGTAGCGGCGTGTCAGCACGTCTTGATCGTCTACCACAGTCGGACCGGACACACGGCACAACTGGCTCAGGCAGTGGCGGAAGGGGCGCGCGGAGTCGAGGGCAGCGAGGTTCGACTGTTGCCTGTCGACAGTGCCTCACAGGACGACGTGGCCTGGGCAGATGCCCTGATCGTCGGCAGTCCCGTGCATTCCGCCAACATCGCTACGCCGATCCTGGACTTCCTGAACACGCTCCCGTTCGATGGGGGGATGCGCGACAAGATCGGGGCTGCGTTCGTGACAGGGGCTGGCATCTCTTCGGGCGAGGAGACCGTTCAACTCGCCATTCTGCGCGCGCTGTTGGTTTACAACATGATCGTGGTCGGAGGACCCGATTGGACCGAGCCGTTCGGCGCCTCCGCGGTTACCGGAGAACCCCCATTCGCGGATACTGCAGACACAGCCGCGATCGACTCCATGTTCGCGACGAAAGGCTCGAGGCTGGGTGCCCGGGTCGCGGAGGTGGCCAAGATGGTGAAGGGCGGTAGCGAGCCACCGTGACCCCGGCCCGGCTGGCTTGGGTCGCGCTGGCAAGAATGGACGGCGCGTGGCATGATGGCGGGAATCGGGCTGCCGACCGGCAGCGATGCCCCCCCGTCCCGAGCCATTCCCATGTGGACCCCAGTCGTGCATCTCATCACCCCCCGCCGGTCAGCGCTCATCCTGTGCGTTACCCTCGCCGCCTGCGAATCGACCCAACTCTCGTTCTACACCGCGGACCAGGCCGCCCGAGGCGCCGCCGTCTATGAGAGCCAGTGCTCGTCCTGCCACCAGCCGGACCTGAGTGGCGGAGGACTCGTCCCCGCCCTGGCGGGTGAGGGGGTGCTGGCGGGATGGGAGGACAGCGGCCTGACGGTAGACGACCTCTTCTACATCGTCCGCGCCAACATGCCGCCCGGGGCGTCAGCTTCGTTGAGCCCCGACCAACGCCTGGACGTCGTCGCCTACCTGCTTCAGGAGAACGGCCTGCAAGCAGGCGGCACACCGCTTCGGGCCGAGGCCGACTACCTCTCCGGTCTCGCCCTCAGGGCTGGCAACTCCGAGGCGTCCGGCGCGCGCGGTGAAGCTCCCACGTACATCGAAGGACCGGGAGGCACGAGCCCGCAGGGGTCCGCGCCCACGGCCACCGAATTGGCCGCGAAACGTACCGGTGACGAGGATTGGCTCTATCACACGGGCAACTACAGCGGGAGTCGCTATTCCGGCTTGCGACAGATCACCGCCGAGAACGTCGGCGACCTCGGGGTCGTCTGCCGCTACACGATGGGCGAACAGTCCAACATGGAGACCGGCCCCATCGTGCATGCGGGCACCATCTACGTCACGACCCTCCATGAGACCGCGGCCATCGACGCCACGACCTGCGCGGAGCGTTGGACCCACATGTGGGATGCGCCCGCGGGCGACGTGTGGGGCGTCAATCGCGGCGTGGCCGTATCGTCGGGACGCGTGATTCGGGGCACCTCGGACGGCTACCTCGTCGCCCTCGACGCCGAAACCGGGACTCTGTTGTGGGCGCGACAGGTCGCCGACGCGAGAAAGGGCGAGACCATCACCATGGCGCCACTCATCTGGGAGGACCTGGTGCTGGTGGGTCCGGCGGGCAACGAGAACGCCGTCCAGGGATGGGTGGGCGCCTTCTCCGTCGAGGACGGAACGCCGCTGTGGAAGTTCGATCTGGTGCCCGGCCCTGGCGAACCCGGCTACGACAGTTGGGACCACTCCAACGGATTTCCCATGGGAGGCGGGGCGACGTGGACGCCCATGTCCATGGACGTGGATGAGGGCCTCGTGTTTGTCGCGGCAGGAAATCCCTCTCCTGACTTCCCCGCAGCGCTGAGGGGCGGCGACAACCTCTATACCAACTCGGTGGTCGCCCTCGACGCCCGCACCGGTCAGCTCGTCTGGCACGAGCAGCTCGTCCCCTCGGACGACCACGACTGGGATCTAACGCAGGTGAGTCCCGCCTTCTCGGGCTCCGCCCAGGGCCAGAACAGGAAGCTGCTGGCAACCGTGGGGAAGGAAGGGGTGCTCCGCCTTCTGGACCGGGACGCGCACCAGATCCTGTGGGAGACCGCGGTGACGACGCGTGAGAACGCGGATGCGCCCGTGACCGTGGAGGGGACGCATGCGTGTCCTGGGGTCCTCGGGGGCGTCGAATGGAATGGGCCGGCCTACAATCCGGCCACCCACATGCTCTACACGCCCGCCGTAGACTGGTGTGGAACCTTCTATGCCGCGGACACGGTCCGATATGTTCCAGGTGCCAACTACCTGGGCGGAACCTACATGGCCGATGCAGACGCGAGCGGTTGGCTCACCGCCGTCGATGTCGAGACCGGTGAGGTGGCATGGCGGTACGCCTCCCCGCGACCGATGGTCGGGGCGGTGCTCTCGACGGCCGGGGGTCTGGTGCTGGCCGGCGAGGTCACCGGTGATCTGATTGCATTTCAGGCCGACTCGGGCGAGGAGTTGGCCAGGATCCCCACCGGTGCGCCCATCGGCGGCGGTGTCGTCACCTACGGGGTGGACCAGCGCCAGTACGTGGCGGTAGCGACCGGAATGCCGTCCCCCTTCTGGGCCTCGGAGGATGTCGGGCCGCCGACGATCGTGGTGTTGGCGTTGGGCAGGGGGGGCCCCTGAGGCCCGGAGAAGCCCGCCGGTCATCCGCAGCGGAGCGCGCGCGTATGCTTCTATAGTTCGCGCGTTTGAGCACGTAGTATGGCAGCCGGAGAAGAGCATTGAGTCGAGGTTCTGAGCCTGGTGACCATACGCGGGCGATCGGCCGGAGAATACTGTTGATATCTCTCTTGGCGTGGCTCGCTTGCACGGATCCCCTGGCATCGAAGACAGACGGGATGGCAGCCGTCTTCCCGGACTTCCCTCCGGTATTCGAGCTCGAGGGTCCCTCCGTCCTAAGCTGGCAATTCGCCTTCGGGACCGGCGCCTGTTGTGGGGTGGAGTCCAAGTTGGAGCGTGAGATCGAAGGGAACCTCGTGACCTTCGTCCCCCGATTCCGATACGTGCCGTGTGGGGATCGTTGTTTCGCATGGATCACAGATGCGGGGGTACACGACTTCTCCGGTCACTCCGAGGTCCGCTTCCGCGTGATGGGGTGGGACGAAGACCGTAGGCTCGTGGAGAAATGGGACTCCGTCGTCCCCCTCCGGTGATGGGGAAGCACCAGAGTGCTCGAGAGATCTTCAACCGGTCGCAGGCGTGTCTGACGTCACTTCTCCTCTGTACCCTGACGGTCGGTTGGGGCTGTGAAGCCCGCACCGCCGTCTCACCCGGTCTCAGCGGAACCTGTCTCGCTCCTGAAGTCCAACATTGGTCGTGGAAGGCCACTGCCATGGAGCCGGCGCCCACGCGTCCACATCCCAAATCGCTGCCTCCGGGCGTGCCTGCAGCGTTCGCGTTGACAGATTCGGTCGGACACGGCTTGTTCGGGCGTATTTCGTCCGAGAAGTCTGGATGGAAGCTCACTTCTCCGGCCCCTGACGAAGTGGGAGTCAGGCGGAGAATACAGGGTGCGAAACTGGCGAGTTGAAGGTGACTCCCTTCATCTTTCGTGGTCGACCGGCTGGCAGTGGGCCACCGGTGAGTTTGTCCGCGTGGCGCACTCCAACTCATGGCAGGGAGAGCTCAGTTCGGATACCGACGAGGTCGGTCCAGGCACCTGGGTCGGCTCAGCGATTCTCCGGGAGGTCGAATGCCCTCGACGCTGAGGGGCCGGGGGTCGAGCCGAAGACCCTGGCGGAGCAGGCGGCACTCGGCGTAACCTGCGAGTGGCGCCGTTGGATGAGGCTGCGCCGACCAATCGCTTCCGCGGCACCAGCGAGCCCAGAAGCAGAGAGGCTCGGGGGGACTCGGGCAGGAACACAGGAGCTGAACAGTGGCTGTTGAAGCAGGCCCTCTGGTTCCGACCAGCGACGACGCACAGCACCGCGCGTACGTAAGAAGATTCGCCTGGATCGGCATTGCAGTGGTCATTCTGGCCTTGATCCCCGTGTTCCTCGCGATCGGTCAGGAGGAGTTTCGTACTGTCGGCTGGCTGCTCGCTCCCGGCGGCTTCTTGATCTTCCGGGCAATTCAGGCGCTCCGTCATCCCGAGCGCGTGGCGCGATTCCAGAAACGAGTGAAGACCGACCAACTCCTCGGCCCAGTAGTGCCGTACATCGAAGAGGGCCTGTCTGAGGCCAATAGGGCTAGCCGACGACTGGCCGTTCAGGACGCGCTCGACGCCATAGAGCGCCAGAGGGGTACTCTGCGCGGGTCGGCGGGCGGGCAGATCGCAGCCGGCATCGGGACCGTGGGGTGGCTGATTGGCGCCATCGTCTCTCTGGTCAAGCATGACCTGGCCTCGGCCGGCATCTGTGTCATCCCAGCGGTCGGATTCGGAAGTCTCTGGCTGTACCTGACCCGAGTGAGCAAACGACTCAAGAGTTCACAGGTTGTGCTCGAAGAGCAGCTGCGATCGCTGGAAGCACACGATGACATGCCGGCTGGGGGCCGTCTCAGCGGCCCGCAGACCGAACCTCCGGATTCATGAGTGATCTCGGGGCCCCTGTGGAGTCCGACACCGGGAGGGGACCCATCACGGCATGCGGACCATGGGCGGTTTGTGGAAGAGGCACCCCCCCGCTCCGATCACCAGCAGAGACATGACCCCGCAGTAGCGGTCGCCGTGTCCGGTCACGAGTCCCACAGGCCGGACACCGGTTGGGATTCGGAATGATCGAGAGGTGGCAAGCGACTCGCCGGGACCCAGGAGTGTGTCGAGGGGGATTGCGTCGCTCGCCACCTCGGGCGCGAACCGTCGCCCGTGCTCGTCAAGAAGGTAGATCCAGGCCCCCCGTGCCCGCTGGGATACGCGACGAGCGCGGCTGTAGAGGCGAAGGCCCACATCGTAGGAGAGCCCTGCGGGGGCGGACATGGTGGCGACGGTCACGGCCTCGACGGTCAGACACCAGTCGTCGAAGCACCACGGCTCGCCCACGCGAACGACTCGCTGCGGCTTCAAGAAGGACACGCCGAGGCCAACCACGAGGTACCCGGCAACGGCGACCCCCAGGCAACGCAGGGCCCGGAACGACGCCCCTCGTCGTCCCACCAGGGCGAGTACCACCACCATCACCAGCGACACGGCCGTGGCCAGGACGCACACCAGAAACAGAAGGTCGAAGACGCTCACGGAGCGTACGAAACGCCGATCACGGCAAGATGGCAAGTCCAGGGTGAATCGCGTAGGGTACGGAAGACGGCGGCCCCGGACATTGGAGCGAGGACGTGATCCTCAGGCGATTCGCGTGTCCAGAGCCTTGGGAATCAGCGCGACAGGGGGAGTTGAGAGAGAGTCATGGGGACCCTGACGTTCGACGTGCGCTACGCGATGCGCCGGCTCACGCGGGACTGGCGATTCACGATCCCCGCGGTGTTGGTGCTGGCGGTGGGAATCGGCGCGAACACCGCCATGTTCAGCGTCGTGAACCGGGCGCTCTTCAAGCCGCTCCGTTTCCGCGACATCGATCGACTGGTCAACGTCTACCAGAACCAGGGACGGGCCGCCGAACCCATCGGGAGCTCGTATCCCGCCTATCGGGACATGGCCGGCCTCACCGACGTCTTCTCGGGTGTCGCAGCCTTCTCGATGCCCCTGGGCACGCGGTACCTGATCGGCGACCGCATCGTGACGGGGCTCGTCGAATACGCCACGCCCAACTATCCGGCGGTGCACGGCCTGACCCCCGCGTTGGGGCGCTGGTTCACGCCCGAAGAAGACCGGCCAGACGCCAGTGTGGTCGGCGTCCTGAACCACCACACCTGGGTCTCGCGATTCGATGGAGACCCCGCGGTGGTCGGCACCTCCATCCGCATCGGCGGCGTACCGGTCACGATCGTGGGGATCGGACCCGAGGGCTACAGCAGCAGCCTGCACTCGAGCCTCGTGACGGACTTCTGGTTGCCCGTGTCCGCCACCGCCTCGGTGGGTGGATTCCAGGGGATGCTCGAGAACCGGAAGGGCAACGAGTTTCTGGTGCGGGCCCGCCTGCGTGACGGCGTGAGCCTGCCCCAGGCGCAAGCCGCGCTGACGGCCCTCGGCGCCAGCCTGGCGGAGAAGTATCCCGGCGACGACCCCGGTCGCGGCATCTCCGTCATCCCCACGGACGAAGTGCTGATCCATCCCCAGCTCGACAAGATGCTCGATGCGGGGGCTTCATTCCTGATGATCGTGGTGGCGATGCTCCTGACCATCGCCTGCACCAACCTCGCGACCTGGCTCCTGGTCCGGGGGATGGCGCGCGGGCGAGAGGTGTCGGTCCGACTGGCCCTGGGAGCGTCGCGGGCCCAGGTGGTGCGCCACCTCGTCGTCGAGAGCACCCTGCTCGCGGCGTTGGGGGGCGCCGTGGGATACGTCCTCGCCGACTGGGTGATGGGAATCGTGGCGACCCTGGACCTTCCCGTCGAGGTCGGCACGGGCCTCGACTACCGGGTGCTGGGGTTCACCCTGGCGCTGTCCTTGTTGACCGGGGTGGCATTCGGCCTGGCCCCCGCGCTCGCCGCGACCCGAGGCAGGCTGGCGCCCGCCCTGCGGGGCGACGGTGACATCGGGTCCAGCGGAGGCCGGAGATTCGGCCTCAAGCACGCGCTGGTCGTGTCGCAGGTCGTGCTCTCGTGCGTCCTGCTGGGGGTCGAGGGCGTCTACGTGCGTGCGCTCACGGCAACCCAGGACGTGGACCTCGGCTTCGACGTCGACCGCCTCGCGTTCGTCGAAACGGCGGCATCGTTCGCAGGGTACAGCAGCACCGAGGCCACCGCCCTCCAAGAGAACCTGCGGCAACGCCTCGCGGCGTCCCCTGGCGTCGAGTCGGCGACCCTCACCGTCGGCCCCCCGACGGGTTGGGACGGCAGCGGCGTGCCCATCGTGGACGGCTATCAGCCGGTCGATGGCGAGGGCTCCTATCTCCCGTGGATCTGGGCGGGGCCCGAATACTTCGAGGTCCTGGGGATTCCCTTGTTGCGGGGGCGCGCCTTCAGTGACGCCGATCGCGCCGACACCCCGCGGGTCGCGATCATCAACGAGAGCCTCGCGCGCCGGTACTTCGGAACGTCCGACCCGGTGGGCCGGCGCCTGAGTGTTTCGGAGGGACCCCAGTCAGGCGACTCTGACGTGTCCGCCACGGACTTCGAGATCGTCGGCGTCGTGCCGGACGTGCGCACCTCGCTGGCGGATCCCCCGGGGCCGCTGATGTACCGCGCCTATCGCCAGGGACCAGCGAGTCCCACGACCGTGCTCGTGCGCACGAAGGGTGATCCAGCGAGTCTCCTGCGCCCCATGCGCGACGCGGTGCGCGAGCTCGACGAGGCCGTGCCGGTCATCTCGGCGACCACCCTGAGCAAGCAGGTCGCACGGGAGCTCGGGGCGGGGCGCACGCTGGTGTCGTTGCTGGGCGCACTCGGCGTGCTGGGACTCGGGCTGGCCAGTCTGGGGCTGTTCGCCGTGGTCTCCTTCGCCGTGTCGCGGCGCTCCCGGGAAATCGGGATCCGCACGGCGCTCGGTGCGCGACGGGCCGGGGTCATCTGGACGCTGTCGAAAGGCATGGCGACGCAGTTGGCGATCGGGCTGGCCGTCGGCCTCGCACTCGCGTGGCTGGCCGTCGGGAGCCTCGGGACGGTGGTGGCGAACCTGGGCCAGGCCGAGGGCGTGAACCTGAACTCCGCTCCCGCGCCCGACGCTCTGGCCTTCGGGGTGGTCGCGCTGGTCATGGCAGGCGTGGGGCTCGCGGCGACCCTCCTGCCTGCCTGGCGCGCGACCCGCCGCAGCCCGCACACGGTGTTGCGGGACCTGTAGGCGCGGCACCAGAGACGGCGCCGACCGCCTGCACCGGCGAGGCAACGATCTGGCGGAGTGGACCGCATCGAGCGTAACCTGCGAGGCGATCCCTCGGTCCGAGCTCGGGAGGCGACGTGAGCGTTCGTCGGATGTTGGTAACAGCGGTCGGCGCCGTGTCCTTCTCCGCCGCGTGCGGCGACGGGCTGCGCGAAGCGGGCGAAGATCCGGCTTTCACGGAGAGGGACAGCGCAGGCGTAACGATCGTCGAGAACGGGAATCCCACGATCGCTCCGGCAGCCCTCAGGGAGACGCTCCGGATCGGATTCATGGACGGACCCCCGGAGTATCAGTTCGTCCGCCTGAGAGACGTGGCGATCGACCAGGACGGGACGATCTACGCCTTGGACCTGGGTACGGCCGACGTGCGTGTCTACGACGCGGACGGAACGCACCTGCGCACGTGCGGCCGCTCCGGGCAAGGACCCGGGGAATTCCGTTCACCGAACAGACTGTGGCTCCTGGGCGACACCCTCGTCGTCAGTGACCTGGACCCGGCGCGGCTCACTCGCCTCACGAAGCACTGCGACGTGATCGCGACACAATCGATGAGGGGGTCCAACCGCGATCAACTCCTCCCACTCGGGGCCGTGCCCGGTGCCTGGTTGGCTATCCCCTTGCGATGGTCCACGGCTTTCAACTATCAGCCCGGCGTGGAGCAGAGGGACACGACGCTCGTGCTGCGGGTGACTTCCTTCGGCGACGCTCTCGAGAGCATGCAATCCTCGGGCGACGTGCCCTTGGCTGGACGACCCGGCATCGGAGGCATCGTCGTCCGGATGATCGGAGGTCGGCGAGTCGGCGTGCGAGGGACCATGCCAAGCCCTGATGGGACCACCCAGTCTCTGCTGACGGTGGCCACCCCCTTGTTCGAGCCGTCTCCGAACCGGGCAATCGACGGGCTGGGTCACCTGCATTACACGAGCGGCAAGACGTACGAGATCGAGACCTACGATTCGGACGGGCGCCTTCTCCGGCGTCTGCGCCGAGCATACGAGCCCGTTCCCATTTCCGAGTCTCTGATCGACCGCTTTCGCGATGCGCAGCGCAGCTACTGGGATACGGTGACGATGCGTGGAGAATCGGGTTTGGCGAAGGCCAACGACGAGGCCCGGTCCAGCATGCCCACGGTCGCCTCGCTCCCCCCCATTTCTCAACTCCTGGCCTCGAGAGAGGGCGCACTCTGGGTACGGCGCGCGGACCTTCTCGACGACCCCCTCGAGTTGGAATGGCGCCGGCCTCCGCCACCGCGTCGAGGGACCATATGGGACCGCTTCGACCCGGAAGGGCGCTACCTCGGCTCCGTCGCCGTAGACGCGTCGCTGACCCCACTTGTGGTGGGTCAGGACTGGGTGGTGGGCATCCTCCGGGACTCCCTCGATGTCCAGTATCTCGCGCGCTTCGAGGTCGTCCGCGATCTGACCACTCGTGACGGGGAGTCCGGCGATTGGTAGACTTCGTCACGCAATGGGTGTCGAATGGACCAAGCGCTCGGCCGGCGGAGCACTGTGTGCCCGTTCGAGCATCGTGGGCGTGCCGAATGCCACCCGTCGCTCGTGAGGCGTCGACGCTTGATCCGTTCTTCACCTCCACCGGACGGACCGACGAAGGGTCGTATCCCGTCACCGAGCGAGACGCAGGACGGCGTGCCCTCTGCAGAGGATTCGCGACATGACACTGCACCGGGAAGTGCATCGGACCGCACGAATCGGATGGCTCCGCGCGGCGGTCCTCGGAGCCAATGACGGGATCGTCTCGACGGCCAGCTTGATCGTGGGTGTGGCCGCCGCAGCCGTGGACCAGTCGGGAATCCTGCTCGCCGGCGTGGCGGGGCTCGTGGCGGGAGCCATGTCCATGGCTGCCGGCGAATACGTGTCGGTCAGCTCGCAGGCGGACACCGAGGCCGCAGATCGGCGGCGCGAAGAGGCCGAGCTGGCGGCGGAGCCGGATGCGGAGCTCACCGAGCTCACCAACATCTACGTGAGCCGCGGCCTGGCGCCGGAGCTGGCGCGTGAGGTGGCCGTGCAGATGACGCAACGCGGAGCCCTGACCGCGCACCTCCGCGACGAGCTCGGCCTCACGGAACTCCACGCGGCACGTCCCGTTCAGGCCGCGCTCGCCTCGGCGGCCTCGTTCGCCGTGGGTGCGACGATCCCGCTGGTGGTGGCGGCTGTCGCCCCGCTCTCGAGCGTCGTCCCGTTCGTGTCGGGCGCCTCGCTCGTGTGCCTCGCGACCCTGGGTGCCATCTCGGCCAAAGCCGGCGGCGCCCCCGTCCTGCGTGCCACGCTACGGGTGTGTTTCTGGGGGGTGCTCGCGATGGCGTTGACGGCCCTGATCGGTCGGCTCTTCGGCGCGGTGGTGTAGGCTCACCCTCCCTGCCAGCCGTTGTTCGACGAGTCGGCATCGACCCAGATGCCGCTGTCGATCTCCACGGCCTGAAGGTCACCCTGCGGGTCGACCGACACCGTGGCGCGCGCCGGGTCCGCCTCCCAGACGGCGGCCGTCTGGTGCTGGCGAGTGGTGGTACCATCCGCCCAGGTCAGGACCAGGTCGAACGGCGCAGCCATCCCCCCGATGTTGTCTACCGTGACCGTGTATCCGTGGCCTTCCTGGGCCACGCTTCCGACCCCGAGGTCGATGTAGTTGTTGCTGAAGAACCAGTTGCTCCAGAACCAGTCCAGAGAGCGCCCGGCCACGTCGTCGAAGGTGTAGAAGAAGTCCCAGGGCGTCGGGTGCTTGCCGTGCCAGCGCGTCATGTACGCATGCAGGCAGCGTCGGAAAAGCTCGTCACCCAGCATGTCCTTGACGGCCAGGTAGCCCAGGGCGGGCTTGCCGTAGGCGTTGATGCCGTAGGCGTTACCCGTGAGCACGTCGGCGGGCGTGATGATGGGCAGGTCCTTTACGGGCGTCGTGCTCCGGGCCCAATCGTTCACGCGGAAGGCCTCGAAGAACTCCCCCGCCGCGTCCACGCCCCGGTCCGCCGAGTTGATCAGATACTCGAACGTGGTCGCCCAGCCTTCGTCCATGAAGGCGTAGCGCGTCTCGTTGATGCCCATGTAGAACGGCATGTAGGTGTGGGCGATCTCGTGCGCCACGACGAACAGTGAGAACGCGGGATCATCGTAGGCCTGATCGTTGGCCATCATCGGATACTCCATCCCCGCGCCGCCCTCGAAGGCCGTCATCTTCTCCCAGGGATAGGGCACCCCGGGCCACTCGTGCGAGAGGAAGTCCAGGGAGTGCTGCACATTGCCCACCATCTCGTGAACATCGGGCGCGTCGTCGCTGTACGCCGCCTGCGTACTCGTCCGTCGGCCCGTCGCATCGTCCACCACGACGCTCGCAGCTTCCCAGTCGTAGTGATCGCTCAGACCGAAGGCCACGTCCGGTACGTTGCTGGACGTGAAATGCCAGGTGTTGGTCAGGTGCTCAGCCGTGACGGCTCCGGCACCGATCTGTGTGGCCGTGCCGATCACGATGGTCGTATCGGAGGTCATCGACGCCCGGTAGCGCGCGAGCGCCGCCGGCTGCAGCACGTCCTCGTCGTTGACCAGCGTGCCGGTCCCCCACACCGCATAGGTGCCCGGGACCGTCACCGTCACATCGTAGTCGTTGAAGTCGCTGTAGAACTCGTGGCCCGTGTGGGCCATGGTGTCCCAGCCGTTGTAGTCGTCGTAGACCGCCACGCGCGGATAGAAATAGGCCAGGTAGAAGGTGGTCTCGTCGATGGCGCCTTCCCGGCCGGGCTGCACCGACACGTCCCATTCCCAGGTGAACGCGAGATGGACGGAGTCCTGGGGTGACAGCGGCTGCGGGAGTTGGACGTTCGCAACCGTGAAGATGGGCCGATCGTCCGGCCACGGGCGCGTCTCGCCGTTCACCGAGAAGGACCGGATGTGAACGCCGGACGTGAGGAAGTCCGGTCCCGCACCGCCATCTCTGGGCGCGCCGGGCTTGTGGATGTTGTTGAGCAGACGGATCACCAGGTTGGACAGCGTGTCGGGGCTGTTGTTGAAGTAGGTGATCGTCTCCCTGCCCGTGACGGTCCGGTCCGGCGGCGTCGCGCTGATCGCGATCGTGTATCGCCCGCGATTCTGCCAGTACCGGGGGCCCGGATTCCCGTCCAGGGATCGGGTGCCCTCGGCATACGTGCGCTTGATGGAGCGCGGCGTGTAGAGCGACTGGGCCGCCGCAGGGGCCGCCACCGCCGCGAGGATGAGTGTGCCGAGAACGATCGGAGCCATCCGTGGAGCGCGAGAAGCCGGCATGTCGATATCCATGACTGAGGTCCATCCGCGGGACGCTGACCCTACGCAGTGGGGGGCCGCCGGGTTCCCCTGGCGGTTGGGGTGAGACCGAGGATAACCTGCGCCTGGGCCAGAGATTGCGATCAGCGTGAGACGCTGGGCAGCGACTCTCTCTACGGGCGTCCGGATCCGGGACTCTACTACTCGGTGGTACTCAGCCTCAATGGCCGCTTCGTCGAGGTGCCGGTGATGCCGTAGGATGCACGGAGAGCGAGGGCGATCCAGCCTGACTTCGCCAAGGAGAAGAAGCCGCGGCCCACCGGCAAAGCGTAACGCAACCTGAAAGCGATCGGCCCCAACCTCGGTACCATGTTCAGTTCCCTCCAACGGAGACACTGCCATGGTCCGATTCCTCGTCCGATCCCCATCCGGAGCTCGCGCACGATCCCAGGTCATTCTCGCCAGCCTTCTCCTGGCTGCCTGCGGGGGGGATGGAGGCACCACCGAGCCTCCCATGCCCGGGCCCGTGGTCTCGGTAGCCGTGAGTCCATCGAGTCCCTCCATCACGTTCCTGGACGAGACGGTGCAGCTTTCGGCCACGGCCCGGGACGCCAACGGCACCGTGGTGCCGGACGCGAGCGTCACCTGGAGCTCGTCTGACCTCTCCGTCGCCACGGTGAGCGACGCGGGCCTGGTGACGGCCGTGGGCGGCGGCAGTGCGGACATCACCGCCACGGCCGCGGGCCACAGCGATGTCGCGAGGATTTCCGTCACCGGACCCTCCGACCTGGACTTCCTGAGGTCCGATTGGACCGGCGAGGCGACGGCCTACACCGACGCCGGCACGGAGACCTTGGCACTGGCCGGCACAGGCGTCGCGCGGGTGGACGGCGCAGCGACGCGGCTGGGTCTGGTCGTGGGCACCGGTGACGACGCGCGGGAGCTCGTGCTCCTGGGACACCTGGACGGATCCGTCCGGGTCCTGCTGGGGCTGGCGGACGGCTACCGCGGGACCTTCGCCATGACCGAGGGCGTCTTCGACGGCCTGGGCGGGGCCAGCTTCGACTCCCGGCAACGCCTCGGTGACCAGCGCATGGAGCGCGTGCGCATGGGCGAGTTCCGCGAGTCGAGCTTCGAGCTTCTCGTGGACGTTTCAGACGACGCCGGCGCCACGTGGAGCCCGGTGTGGGCCTTCCATCTCGAGAAGACCAACGACGGCCCGGCGCTCCCCGACCTGGAATCCCCCGAGTGCGCAGCCGTGGACTACGCCGACTTCGGATTCTGGCAGGGAGACTGGAACGTGACCGCCGGAGGTGGGCAGGCCGGCACCGACCTGGTCGAGCCTCTGGCCTCCATGTGCGGCATCCAGGAGAACTGGACCGCCACGGGCGGGAGCACCGGCATCAGCCTCAACATGTACGATCCCCGGTCGGGCCTCTGGACCCAGTACTGGGTGGATTCCGCCGGCGCGTATCTCGAGCTCACCGGAGGACTACAGGGGAATTCCATGGTGCTCCAGGGACTTCGCGGTGGGGCCGGGAACGTGCTGGACCGCGTGACCTGGACGCCCAACGCTGACGGTTCCGTGCGGCA
Source organism: uncultured Gemmatimonadales bacterium (assembly GCA_963809895.1). Taxonomy (GTDB): domain Bacteria; phylum Gemmatimonadota; class Gemmatimonadetes; order Longimicrobiales; family Gaopeijiaceae; genus Gaopeijia. The sequence goes on from CAWELD010000003.1 coordinate 3,272,674, forward strand.
ACTCTGGGAGACCAACACCGGCGGGACCGGATGGACGACGACCTTCGACGGGCTCTATCGGCCCAAGGGATAGGGGGCTCGCGCGCGTGGCCCTCTCAGCGCAGTCGATAGGTCGCCGTCGCTCGGCAAGGAATACCGGCACCCACGCGTGCTCCGGTCCGTCGGCGAAGGGATGGATCTCCTCATCGGACGTCTGGCCGTACCTGGAGACATCGAATCCGTAGTGACCTGCACTGACACCCGCAGTGAAGCGGGCGGCGCGGTGCACAGCGTGCCCATGCGGGTATCGGTGCCCCACCACCGGGCCAGGCTGCCCCGGATCCCCAGGAGCCTGCCCGCGGGTACGGTGGCCTCTACGCGCACGCCCGGCCCACCCTCGAGGGCGAGCCGACGCATGACCTCGCTGAGGTGAAGCTCGTGCTTCGCTGAAGCCGCGGAGCTCAGATCCAGCGACCGTCGCACCCCGTCGGATACGGCCATGGCCCCGACCCGGCGCCGACCCTATCATTCAATCTCACCATCGCTCCCTCCTCACGCTGGTCATGATCCTCCAGGACCAACTCCGCGAGCTCCTTCGGCGCCAGGACGGCTTCTCCGAGCAACTCGGTGACGTCGTTCGGTCGCAAGGCACGATGGTGGAGCGTCTGGGGTCGGCCGAGACGACGCAGGTGAGCATCCTGAATCGGCTCGATTCTCTCGAGACGACGCAGGTGAGCATCCTGAATCGGCTCGATTCTCTCGAGACGACGCAGGCGAGCATCCTGAATCGGCTCGACTCTCTCGAGACGACGCAGGCGAGCATCCTGAATCGGCTCGATTCTCTCGAGACGACGCAGGCGAGCATCCTGAATCGGCTCGATTCCATGGAGCGGAGACAGGAAGCGGCGTCGGAGGAGTTCGGCCAGCTCGTCCAGTTTCTGGGCCGGAAGTTCGCGTCGATCGACCGACGCTTCGAGGCAGTCGATGAGCGATTCGTCCGGCTGGAGGTCGGTCTCGAGGGCGTCCGTGACGAGATCCGGATCCTCGCCGAGGGCATCGGAGGCCTGAACCAGCGCCTGGACCGCTTCATGGAGCGGATGGAGAGACTCGAGGCGAACTGAGGGTAGGCTCCGTCGGGGAACCGGAACTGCGAGTCCTGACCGGAAGTAGTGTCGTTGGCTTCTCTGGACCTGGAGCGCACGTGAGCGCAGTCCGCCTCACCGTTTCCGCTGCCCTGCTGACTGGCGCCCTCTGGGTCTCAGCGTGCGAGCGCGCCCCTGGAGATTCCGGGCGAGGCGCCGAGTCACTGCCCGATCATCGGAGCCGGATGCTCGACCTCGGCGGCCATGAGACGGAGGTCGTCGAGTGGGGGGATGCGGGTCCCGCGGTGATCCTGATCCACGGCGCAAACATGTCCCCGCACATGTTCGACGACTTCGCGCCGAGATTCGCCGACCGCTATCACCTGGTGGCCTTCGCCCGGCGGGGACACGGGAAAGCGACCCCGCCCAGCGAGTCCTTCGATATCGACGACCTCGCCAACGACATCGCAGTCGTCATGGATTCTCTGGGTATCGAGCAAGCCGTCCTGATGGCGCATTCGTTCGGCGGAAACGAGATCACGCGCTTCGTCGCCGTGCACCCGGACCGGGTGACGGGCCTCGTGTATCTGGATGCAGATTTCGGCGGGGCGGACCAAGGGGTGCTGGAACTCCTGGCGGCTGGGCCCGTGCCCCCGTGTGCGGAGCACAGCGGGGACTCGTTCGCCTCGCTCCGGCGATGCATCGCGGACTACCTCATGGCGCCACACGCCTGGAACGCTTCGTTGGAGGAGCTGATCCGCGATATTGCCGATACGACAGGTCCGGTGACTTTCAAGACCGAGGCCGAACACGTCGGAACCTCGATGGAGGCGGTGAACTCGAACTATCACCGCGATTACGGAGCCATTCAGGTTCCCGTGTTGTTCCTGGTCTCGGACACGTATTTCTCGGTCCAGACCGCAGATACGGCCTGGAACCGGAGCTTCCAGGCATGGAACGACACCAGTGGCTACGCAGAAGCCAAGTTCGCCAACGTCGAGCGGCTCCGCCGCCTGTTTCCGGAGGGGCGCGTCGTCGTGGTGCCCGGGACCTCGCACGACAATTTCGTCCTGTTCGATCAGGTGGCGCAGGAGGTCGGTGCCTTTCTCCGAGACCTGCCGGTGAGGCGCCGGCGCCGTGGGTGAGCGTGACCGGACCCGCGAACTGATCGTGGGCGCGTTTCAGTTCGCCGGTAGCGCCGATCCAGCCCGCAATGCAGCGGCCCTGGAACGTGGGATCAGCGATGCGGCACAACAGGGGGTGCGCCTCCTGGCAACGCAGGAATGCGCCCTGTCCGGCTATGCGCCGTCGGAAGTGGAATCCCCCGAGACCATCGATCGGACGGCCCAACGAACTGCCCTCCATCGCATCGTCGAGCTGGTCAGGCACCGTGACATGTACCTGGTCCTCGGCATGACCACCTTCCAGAGCCACCGCGCCCGCAACACCGTGCGGCTCGTGACGCCCGACGGTGCTCTGCGAAAGCCGTATCACAAGCGTGCGCTGTACGGGTGGGACGAGACCCACTACGTGCCGGGCGCGGCCGCCGGAGGTGTACACCTGGTCGACGGCGTGCGCATCGGACTGCGGATCTGCTACGAGGTACGCTTCCCCGAGTATTTCCGGGAGCTGTTCCGGAGGAGGGTCCAGCTCGCCGTCGTGTCGTTCGCGGACGTGGGGCCCCACAAGGACAAGTACGATGTCGTACTGGCTCATCTGGTCAGTCGAGCCGCCGAGAACGCCATGTACGTCCTCTCTGCGAACAGCGTGTCGGGACCCCAGGTGGCCCCGACATGTCTCGTGGATCCCGACGGACGGCTGCTCGCCCGCGCGCCGCGCACGGGAGAAGCATTGATCACGAAAACGATCAGCATCGATCCACCGAACTTCGGCCGAATCGGACGAATCAAGCTGTCGTCGAAACTGGTATCAGAACCTACCTGATGCGCGCCTGACGAGGGACGCGACCGCGGAGCCGTACCGGCCACAGGACCCTGGCCCTAGAGGCGCTGCCCAGAGTAACCTGTGAGTCGGATGATCTCAGGCGGGGGCAGCCGAGTGGTGATGAGGTTCCGATCCGCGTCGGGACATTCCTCCTTTCGCGAGGGCTGCATATGCGCAGACGACGGCATGGGCCGCGAGGGCGACTCCGAAACACGGCGCGTCCAACACCGTTGTCGCAGATGTGCGTTGCCGTGGTCGTCTCCTTGGCTGTGCCAGGGACGGCGACAGGCCAGGCACCGGCCGATTCCGTGACCCTTCTCAACTACGTCGAGGAGTACCAAACCGTCTGGAACACCCGCGATCCAGCACGTGTTGCGGCATTCTTCACCGAGGACGCGGATCTCGTCATGGGCAATCAGCCTCCGGCCGAGGGACGTGACGCGATCGAAGGCTGGTGGCGGGCGTACTTCGAGGTGCAGGAGCAGGGGCGAGGCGGGAGGTTCGATGTAACCTCGCTCAAGCTCCTCGGCCCTACCGCCGCACTCGTTGATATCACGAGCACGACGGGCGCTGCGGATACCGCGCACGAAGCACTCGTAACCAGGAAGGCCCGCGGGACGTGGCTGTTGCGCAAGCGAGGCGACGGTTGGCTGATCGCGGCGATGCGTGGCCTGCCGAGCGAGGGAGACGAGGTCGAATTGAATCCCTCGCAGGAAGATGCCGAAGAACTGAGGCCGCAGATACGCGCGTTCGTTGGCGCGTACGAAGACGCCTTCAATCGTCACGATGCCGACGCGTTGAGCGCCTTCTACGGGAGTGACGCCGACATCGTCGTGCGAGAGTTGCCTGCCGTTCGGGGGATCGAAGCTATCAGGGCCTGGTGGCGCACCTACTTCAGTCAGCCGCGACCGTACTACGCCTTGATGGTGATCCGAGAGATCAAGATGATCACGGACGATGTCGCGCTGCTGAATGTGATCGGAACGGGCGCGCCCTATGAGCACACCACCGAGGTCGAGCCAGTCCGGACCGCGCGTGCGACGTGGGTCGTGGCACGTACGGACGGTGAGTGGCGAATCGTCGCTTTGCGCGTGTTGCCCAGCGAGCCTGATCGCGTGATTCGTGCGTCGGGTGGCGGGGGCCAGAGCGAGTTCTGAGTCGGAACCCTGGTCAGCAGGTGACCCATGAACACCGAACGGACAGTCCCCGACGCAGAAGAAGAGCGGCGAGGTGACGACGAGGCCGCTCGCTTCCCTTTGTGGAGGACGTTGACCGAGCCTGCGGTCGCTGCGGGGGTCGCCAGCGTCCTGTCGATGCTCTATGCACCCTCGCTGTTTGTCGCCGCAGTACCGGCAGCGATCTTCGCTGCTGCACTCAGGCTTCGTCGGGAGTACGCCGGCAGCGACCGTCGGAGCCTGGAGTCGGGAGACGCGCGAGACGCGTTGCTCGAGGAGCACCCCGATCCCTTGAGCTAGCGTAGTGGCGCCTGGATCCGCTATTCCCGCACGCGCGTACCGCACCAGGCGCTCAGCGCGTCGGCCAACCCCGACTGGCTTCCCTCGCCCACCCACGCCACGTATCCGTCCGGGCGGACAAGCACCGCCGTGGGAGCCTCCACCGTCCCGAGCACGGGGAGCTCCCACGGGCCCTCGCAGGTGGCCTCGACCGTACGAACCCGATCGGCCCATGGGGAGAGGTCGAAGCCGCTCGCGCCGCCGAGATCGAGCAGCACCGGCCGGGCCTCGTGCAGAAGCGTGAAGACCCGCACGGTGCCGTCGTCGGTGCGGAGGTCGAGGTCGGGCATGCGACGGCCCAGCAGCGGGTGCCCCTCGCCGAGATCGTAGTGGAGGTCGAGACCGGACATCATCCCGGCGAGGTGCTTTCGGGGCTCCTCCATGCCGAGCAGGTCAGCCACGATCTCCCGCAGGGCCTCGGTGCGGTCGTCGGTGCGGAGCAGCGCGACCTGGGCCATCGTGTCCCTGAGCACACGCGCAGCGATCGGGTGCCGCTCGGCACGGTAGGTATCGAGCAGACTCTCCGGCGATGTGCCCTTCACGACCTGGGCCAGCTTCCAGCCCAGGTTGACGGCATCCTGCACGCCGATGTTGAGACCCTGCCCGCCCACCGGGTAGTGCACGTGCGCGGCGTCGCCGGCCAACAATACTCGCCCCTCGCGGTAGCTCGCGGCCTGTCGGGCCATATCGGTGAACCGCGAAATCCAGGTGGGATTGTGGACGCCGTAATCCGTTCCGAACGCGGCGACGAGCTCCTCACTCAGGTCGCGTAGCGTGGGATCGCCGGTCCGGTCGCGCCGCTGTTCGGTGACCATGACCCCCACCGGACCCCCCTCCTCCGTCCGGCTCCACGCGTAGATGCCCTGCGGCTTGCGATGGAGGCCCCACTCCGGCTCCTCGGTCACCTGGACCTCGGCCAGCAGGTTGCTGATCGTGGCATCCCATCCCGGAAACTCGATGCCGGCGGCCTTCCGGATCAGGCTCCGTCCGCCGTCGCATCCCACGAGATAATCCCCCCGCAGTGAGGTGCCGTCGGACACCTCCACATCGACGCCGGTATCGTCCTGCGCGAACCCCGTCACCTCGCGTCCGCGATAGATCGTCACCCGCAACTCGTCGACCCACCCGGCGAGGATGCGCTCGATGTGCATCTGCGGCAGCGCGAGCCCGTAGTGGTGGCGGGTGGGAAAGTCGCTGATGTCCAGAGGGATCCAGGCGAATCCCGCCACCTGTGCCGTGCTTCCCTCGGAGAGAAAGCGATCGGCGATCCCCCGCTGATCCAGGACCTCGATGGTACGTGCGTGCAGACCGCCTGCCCGTCGGCCGGGGAGGTCCTGATCGGGGCGTCGCTCGACGACGGCGACGTCGATGCCCGCCAACGCCAGCTCACCCGCCAGCATCAATCCGGTTGGTCCTCCCCCAGCAATCACCACCGCGTGCTCGGTCATGAAATACCGCCTCCCTTCGTGCAGAATCCGGCGCTTCTTCGGACCATCAAACCTGCATTTCGACCCCGGGCTTGCTGCAAGTCCCCCGGGGCCCGATACATTAGAACCGAGGGGAAGCCTGGCAGAGCACGCGTGACGCTGCGTCACCTGCGAGGCGTCGGGAAGGGAGTGTGCGTGGTCTCGACTCGCAGTGATTTCATCGCCCCCGACGGGGTTCGCCTCTCCTTCGTGCGAGCAGGCGAGGAAGACCGCACGCTCCTGGTCCTCAACGGCTTCTACCTCTTCGAAGACTTCTCCTGGCTCGCCGAGAGCCGGACCGTGGTCGGGCTCGATCTCCGCAACCGCGGTCATTCGGAGTGGATCCGAGATCCCTCGAAGCTCTCGCGTGGGGTTTGCAGGACGTGGACGACATCGAGGCGATGCGGCGGCACCTCGGGGTGGAGCGAGTCGACCTGCTCGCGCACTCCTACGCGGGCCTGGTGGCGATGCTCTACGCCATGAACCATCCATCCCACGTCGGTCGCGTCGTCCTGATCAGCCCCATGCAGCCCGACACGGATGTGGAATACCCCGAAGCTCTGGCCAATCGCGACGCCATCCTGTCGGAGTTCGTCGCGGCGGCCGGCACGCTGCAGGTGCAAAGGAAGAGCTACTCGCCTCAGGAATTTTGCCAGGCCTTCTGGGAGCTCCTTCGCGGGCTGTACGTGTTCGATCCAACGGATGCCGGAAAGCTCCACCATTGGGAGGCATGCGATCTCGACACGGAGCTCCATTTCATGCGCTACTGGTCCGAGTTTCTCATGCCCTCGATCCAGCGGCTCGACTTCGGCGCCGCGGGAACTGCCGAGGCGACCATGCCGATCCTGGTGATCCACGGCACGAAGGATCGGAGCGCGCCCTATGGTGGCGGGCGGGATTGGGCGGGGCTCCTGCCGAACGCTCGCCTGCTTACGATAGAGGATGTGGCTCACGCGCCCTGGATCGAGGCGCCGGGTGAGGTCCTGGAGCCTATCCGGACCTTCCTCGACGGTGCGTGGCCGGAGCGGGCCGAGCGCGTGCGCAGCTTCGCGCCGGCAGGTTAGCTTGCCCGCCGCAGACGACTCTGCGAACCCGACCGGCCATACCCCCTGCGAGGGTCCCATGACGCAACTCCCCCTCTCCCGCCGCAACTTCCTCAAAGCCGGCGGCGCGGCCGCCGCGTTGGCGTCTCTCGGGGGATGCGAGACGAGCGTCGCCGATTCGAGCTCCGGGGGCGACTCGACCTTCGACCTCTCCTCCATCCGGCCCCCCGTCGGCGCCACCCCCGAAGCGCTGGCCTCGAACCAGGCGTACTGGGCGACGGTCGCCGCGCAGTACGACGTTCTGGACGACGTCATCCAGCTCGAGAACGGAAACTGGGGGATGATGGCCCGCCCGGTGCTCGCGCGGTACGAGCGTCTCACCGAGATGGTCAACCGGAGGAACTCCTTCTACGCGCGCCGAGCGTATGGTGGAGACCTGAGTGGGGTCCGGAAACGGGTCGCCGACGCCCTGGGGGTGAGCGAGGACGAGATCGCACTGACGCGGAACGCCACCGAGGCGCTGCAAGCGCTGATCGGAGGCTACAACCGCCTGCGCCCCGGCGATGCCGTGCTCTACGCGGACCTCGACTACGACAGCATGCAGATGGCCATGGACTGGCTCCGTGCGCGGCGGGATGTGGAGGTGGTCACCTTCGACATTCCCGAGCCGGCCACGCGCCAGAATGTGCTGGACGCCTACGCCGCGGCTCTGGAAGCCAATCCACGCATCCGCATGGTGCTGCTCACCCACCTGAGCCACCGCACCGGTCTGGTCCTGCCCATCGCGGACATCTCCGATCTGGCCCGCCAGCACGGCGCCGACGCAATCGTCGACGCCGCCCATTCGTTCGGGCAGATGGACTTCGAGGTGGGCGACCTGAACGCCGACTTCGTCGGGTTCAACCTGCACAAGTGGATCGGCGCTCCCCTGGGCGTCGGCGTGATGTACATCGCCAGGGACCGCGTGGCGGACGTGGACCGCTACATGGCCGATCTGGACAGGCCCGACGACCGTGTGACGTCCCGCGTCCACCCGGGCACGTCGAACTTCGCGGCCGTCCTGGCCGTGCCCGAGGCTCTGGAGTTCCACGAGGCCATCGGTGCGCCCTTCAAGGAGGCGCGTCTGAAGCACCTGCGAGCCCTGTGGGCCGAAGAGCTTCGGGGCCGCCCAGGCATCGAGATCCTCACGCCCGACGACCCGACCATGCACGCCGGCATCACGTCGTTTCGCCTCACTGGCCGCACCAGCGCCGACGACAACATCGAAGTGGCCCGGCGACTGCTGGACGAGAGCAATATCTTCACCGTGCACCGTACCGGCGTCGCCGCCGGCGCGTGCGTGAGGGTAACCCCCGCCCTGTTCACGTCGGAAGATGATGTGACGGCGCTGCGTGAGGCATTGGTGAGGATGACGGCCTGAGGAGGCGAGCGTGCCCAGACTGAGTCTGTTGATCGCGCCCTGCGTGGCGGGCGGGGGCGCGATGAGCCACGGTCAGCCGCCGGGTTGCCGGAGAAGCCCCCACGACATCGCACTGGCGTGCTTCGTCGCCACGCTGGCCCTCAGCGCCTGTAGCAGCGGCGCTGCCGACCGCGCCGGAGACGGCTGGACCGCGACCGTCGACACCGTCGCCGGCATCGTGCACGTCGTGAACACTCCACCGGCAGGTGGCGCGGAGCCTACGCTCGTGGGCGAAGAGGATCTCAGAATCGGCACGATGGAAGGAGGGCTGCCCACCGCGTTCGGCCTCATTCGTGCCATCGCGGTGCTGCCCGACGGCCGGATTGCGGTCGCGGACGCGCAGGCGTCGGAGGTGCGCGTGTTCGCCAGTGACGGACGGCACCTGAAGACCTTCGGTGGCCAAGGTCAGGGACCCGGAGAGCTCGCGGGGATGCAGGGCGTGCATGTGTACCGGGGGATGCTGCGCGTCGCCGAGCAAGCGAACGGCAGGCTCTCCGTGTTCGATCCGGACACCGGCTTCGTCCGCACATACCCGCTCCAACTCCACAGCTACAGCTTCAGGGGACCGTGGAAAGCGGCCGTGGACTCCGAGGGCCGCACTCTCGTGGCATCGGCGGGTCAGTATGGTGAAGGCCGGTTCTGGAACATGGTGCGAGTCTATGACTCCGCCATGGTCCAGATCGACTCCCTTCCCTATCACGACTACACGGACGAGGGCCAGGCCGACGAGCTTCCCGGCTATTGGAGGGTGAACCTCGGGAGCAACGCCTGGTCCTGGGCACCCATTCCCTTCTACGCCCAGGCGCAGGAGGTCCTGGCACCGACGGGAGAGTTCTGGACCACGACAGCGGGGAGTCCCCAGCTCGAGGTCGCGCGGTGGAGCCCGCCTGCGGACACCTCGCTGGTCATCACGAGTCAGCGCATGGGGGACCCGGTAACGCCCGCCGAGCGAGACTCCGCCATCAGTGCGCTGCGGGAGAGCCTCTCGGACCGAGGGGGGAGTGCACCAGCCGCGAATGCATCGAGTATCCCCGCCACGAAGCCGACGGCCTACGGGCTATCGCTGGATGACCAGGGTCGGGTCTGGGTGCGCCTCACGGAGCCGACCCGGGACACGACAGCCTACGATGTCTTCACCCCGGATGGTCGCCACGCCGCCACCGTGCGGCTGCCGTTCCGCGTCGATCCCTCGATACCTCCGGTGGTGCGGGGCGAGATCGTGTGGGCGGTAGTCGTTGACGACGTGGAGGTGCAGTACGTGGTCCGAGCCGGGCTGCGGCCTGTCGGACGGTCGAATTCGACAACGGAGGACTAGCTTGTCTTTGCTCAAGCGGTTGCGTGGCGCCATCAAGACGGGTCTGACGTGGGGCGCCTCCTGGGGAGTGTTTGGTGCCGTCCTCCATGGCGTGGCTGTAGCGTTCGGCTGGAGGGAGATCATTCTGCCTGCCTTGATCGACGATGTGCTCGCCTTCTCCGCCCTGGGATTGATCGGGGGAACCGTCTACTCCGCTGGCTTGGTCCTTTCCGAGCGGGGCCGGTCCATCGAGCATCTCCGGATCGGAAGGTTCGCGCTCTGGGGATTGGTCGCGGGCCTCGTGGGTCCGGTGGGGATCTGGATCTTGGGCGGAAACTCGTCCTGGATCAGCCTGAGCACCGCGTGGTCCTTCTACGTCGGGACGGCGATGTTGGGCGCCGGGAGCGGCGGCACCATGGCGGCGATCGCGCGCGCAGCGGCGCGAGATGCTCTTGGGGACGCAGACCCCGATGCGGTGCTGGACGATGTGGCGAGTGGCGTTGCCCGGGTATGAGCCGTCGCGCCAGCCTCTCCGACGTCCCGGATTCCGACGCGTAGCATGGCGTCCCTCACCGACGCCCAGCGGAACGCGATCTCACACGTCGAGGGCCACGCACTCGCGATGCGCCCAGAAGCAGACGCGGCTCTCCGCGAAGCTCTGCGCGCGTACTCCGTGTCCGATGAGGTCTACGGGTCCGCCATGGCGCGGCTCCGACGCGAAGCCCGGGTCGCACTCGCATTTCATCCGGATCGCCTGACGCGGAGCGGTCGCACCGTCGCTCAGGGGCTCCTCGCGGACGGGCAGTACCGCAATCAGTTCGAGACCGGAGTGTCGAGCGGCAGCACGTCCGGCTTCGCAGGGGGACGACGCGACGAATGGGAGCGCTCGCTGTTCGGAGGTCACTACCACCAGGACGGCGTCTCCTGGGAAGAGCGACCCAAGTACGGCGCTCTCCAGTTGGTGGACCATCCCGACGGCCCGTGTCCGCGCTTCGGCTCCTGCTACCTGGTGCTCCGCTCGTCGGTGTCGGCGCGGTGCACGTTCACTCCGCTGGGTAGCCAGGGGAGTCGCGCCGCCGAGCAGAGCGGCACCCTCGACGTGTTCGAGCCCGTCTTACTCGCACTGGCCCACCATCTGGCCAGCGTCCCCGATGCCCTCGGGTGCGAGGGACTCGATCTCGGAGAACTCGTCACTCGCATGAGCGCCGCGCTGCCGTTCGCTCCCCCTGGGGGATCCCCCGGACGAATGGGACGAGCATTGGACAGCTTCGTCGAAGCACAGGTCCACGGCCCCATCGAGCTCGGCCGTGATGCGGAGAGGCTCGTGGCTGACGCCTCGTTTCGGGGGACTCACGTTGCTGAGTCCCTCGAAGCGCTGTCATCGACCTACGGCATCCCCCTGAGCTGGCACCCGGGCTTCGCACTCTCTGCCCGAGCGTTCCCAGACGAATTCCGAGGCTTCGAGATCCGGCGCGTGGCAGAGCGTGTGGCGGTCGCTGGCAGGGTCGACGCGGCGAGCCTCGGAGCTGGCGAGAACGATTTCAGGACGAATCCTGAGGCGTGGCACGGATTCGGCTCGACGTCGGAGATCCTCACGAAGTTCCGGCGCGTGTGGCATGTCCTGGTGCTCCGGGGGACGCCGGCCTCAGCGAGTTGAAAGACCTCAGGTGCTCGGAGTTCCCGGGAAATACACACTGAAGGTGGTCCCCTTCCCGGGGACCGAGCGTACCGACACGGCTGCCTCGTGGACGCGCAGGATGCCCATGAGCGTTGCGAGTCCCAACCCGCGACCCGTAAAGCGCGTGGAAAAGAAGGGATCGAAGATCTGATCCTCGATAGAGGGGTGGATTCCCTCACCGTCATCGCTCACAGAGAGCACCACGAACCCGTCGGGGGCGGGCTCGGGAGTATAGTCGGCAACCAGGCCTCCAGGCAGCGTCGACTTCTGGTCCGTGCGGACCTCGACGGTGCCCCTTCGCTCCCCGATCGCGTCGGCACCGTTGCCGACCAGGATCTCCAGGACCTCGGCCACCAGCTCCGGATCGGCCGACACCGGCGGCAATTCAGCAGCTCCCGGCGAGTAGCGTAGCTTCACACTGGCCGGCTGTGTGCAGCGCAGTTCCTCACAGTGCTTGCGCACTGCGTCGCCCAGGTCCAGCGCGTGGCGGCGACCGCCGAGCTGTCCCAGATAGACGAGCATTTGCCGCGTGAGCCGCGCGGCCTTGTGCGCGGCCGTGGCCACCTCTTCCACGAAGACTCGAGCCGATGAATCCGGCGGGAGATCTTGCCTGAGAAGCTCGATGTTCCCGAGGATCCCGGTGAGAAGGTTGTTGAAGTCGTGGGCCAACCCCGCCGCCATGCGCGACGTGGCCTTGCGCTTCTGTGTCTGACGGAGTTCCCGCTCCAGACGTACCCACTCGGTGACATCCAGGAGCTGGGCGATACGCTGATCCGTGCCCCCGACCTCTGCAACGTGCACCAGTACCTGGCGTGCCTGGCCGGTCCGGGTGAACAACCCTACAGGCGCGCTCGCTCCATCGACGCCGGTCCCGGACCCGAAGGAATCTGTGAGGCGCCCGCGATCTTCCGGACGCACGAATTCGTCCAGTGCAAGGCCCGGAAGCTCGTCGGGTCCGAACGCCACCAGGCGTGCCAACGCCTCATTGGCGCGGAGGATCGTGCCTTCGGGGCCGAGCAGCGCCATACCCACGGGAGCGGACGCGAACGCCCGACGGAAGCGCTCTTCGCTCACGAGCAGAGCCTCGTACGTCCGTCGGTGTTCGGTCGTGAGCAGCAGGTAGTAGCCGAGGCCGATACCGGCCTGCCAAACGGTATCCCAGGCGAACGCCCAACCGGACCCGTACCACGCCAGAAAGACACCGCTGGGATCCCCTCCCCCGACGACCGTCAGTAGCTGGTGCAACGCCATGCCGCCGTACACCGCCTGATTCGCTCCGTACAAGGCGAAGGACGATGCGGTCACCAGCGTGGCGAGATCTGGCCTCCCCTCACGTCTCCGGAGGAGTTGGAGGGCACAGGCGCCGAAGACGGCCGCCATGCCCAGCCCGCGCGGCGCCACACGGCCAGCGATGGCGACGGTCGCCTGATCCTGGAGAGAAGGCAGAGACAGATCCAAGCCCAGCGCCAGCAAAGAGGTCGTGAGCAGCGCCAGGATGACGGTGCGCCGGGATGGACTCACCCCCCGTCGCATCTCGTACACGCCCAGGCCGAAGAGTGTCACCTGCAGCAGACCCCCCTGCGAACCCACCAACTCGAGGGGATTCCTTCCGTTGTCGAGAGAGGCCAGGACGGTCACACGGAAGACCACCATACCGCCGGCGAAGGCCAGCCAACCCCACGTCCACCAACGAAACTCGCGCTTGCCCGCACCCGTGTGATCCAGGGTCCAGGAGAGGACGAACAGCACGAGAGTGAGGGCGAGCTGGATGTCCGCCGGCCCGACGAATGATGTGGCCATCTGGTTGGTTGGCGGTGCGCGACGCAATCCGTCCCGCACTCGGACTTGAGCCTGGACGATCGTGCAAGGTATCTACAACAGACCGAACCAACGACACCCTTGCACCGTCGGGATTTCAGCGCAGAACTTGCGATGAACGTCCGCATCGGAGGAGGTCGAGCGCCTCGAGACCGGGCGGAAGAAGCCGGCTGCGCTCGAGGCCACACGATCATGAGCGACTGATCCATGGAGTATTTCTGGTACACAGGCCGGAGGACTCTCATCCGCCTCCGATCGTGCGTGAGCCGAGTGAGCTTCGCGCCTCCGATCGCGTGGCGATCTCGTGTACGCAGATCGGGTGGCCCGCGTCACGCCAGGCCTTCTCCATCGCGGCCCTGTTTGCCGCCCTTGCGTGCGGTGACGTGTCCTCCACGCGTGCGTATCCACCGGATCCTCAGGGACTGATCTGCCACGTGAGCCGCTCGCGCTCCCCGCGCCTCGCCTGCATCCTCCTGCTCACCCTCGCCGCCTGCGGCGAGCCGCCCGCGAGCAGCGGGGTCACCGCCGCCCGCGACAGCGCAGGCGTCACCATCACAGAGCCGTCTCCACCCTATCCGGCCTTGTCGCTGAGCCCGACGCCCGTCCTGCGCATCGGTGTGGTCAACGGCGACCCCGAGTATCAGCTCTCGAGGGTGGCGTACGCAGCGCGGCTTTCCGACGGGGGAGTCGTGCTCATCGATGGTGCCTCCGCGGAGGTCCGGTGGTACGGTGCCGACGGCACCTTCCGGGCCCGGGCCGGAGGCCGAGGCGAAGGACCGGGGGACCTTCTCTGGGTGGTCGGCGCCACGCTGACTCCCGAAGACACACTGGTGTTGTACGACGCGAGGAACCAGCGACTGAGCTGGTTCGGGCCTGATGGCACGCTGGCTCGGACGCACCGTCTTGCCCTGGCGTCGGACATGGAACTCCACGCCCTTCGAGCCGGACGACTCCTCCTCACCGAGGAGCGGCATACCCTGAACATCGGCGGACGCCAATACAATCCCGCCCGGGACACGATGCGGGTCCTGCTCACGTCCAGCGCCGCCGAGACCGTGGACACCGTGATGCAGCTTCCCGGGCAGGAAGCGGCGACCTGGGTGGACTACGTCGACGGTACGCCGACCGCCACGCGGCAGTTCGGCGTCCCCTACGGCCAGGTGACGTTGGTCGGCGGCGCCGGGGACCGAATCGCGGTGGTGTATAGCGGACGCCATGATCTGGCCCTCCTCGACGAGAGTGGCACGCTCCGGCGGCTCACCCGCCGCCAGGATGTGAATCCCCCCGGCGTCACCGCCTCGCTCCGACGAGAGTACGTGACCTCTGCCGTGGACCAGGCCGAAGAGCGGGGGATGGCAGCGGGGCCTGCAGAGGAAGGAGCGGAAGAGCTCATCGACCTCCTGCCCGAGGGGCGGACCGTGCCCGCGTTCGACCGGCTCCTTTCCGCCGCCGTCGACGAACAGATCTGGCTGCGAGACTTCCTGCCCGAATGGCGCTCCCAGCAGGCGCGACGCTGGACGATCCACGATCTGAGTGGCAAGGTGGTCGGTCAGGTAACCACCCCAGCCGATCTCGAGTTGATCCACGTAGGAAGGGGGTACCTCGTGGGGCTGGAGCGCGACGGAATGGGCGTGGAGCACGTGGCAGTCTACTCCCTCGACAGGAGCTGACCCCACTAGTTCATGTACCCGGATCGCGTTAGGCCGGCCCCCCGACTAGGCGTTCGACCCCCGGCTCTTCGGCACTGCGGTGCGCGTGTTGTAGGCGATGGCTCGGCGCAGCATCGCCTCCAGGGCGGCTGTGTCGATCTCGTCATCCTCGGCGATGTCGATGGCCCGCCACTTGTTGCCGCCCAGGCCCGCGTTGAAGAGGCCGTCGGGATCGTCGAGTTGCGCACCGTGAAAGAAGGTCAGCTTCACCTTCTTCTTGTGCGCGTTGCCGACCAGGTACATCCCCTCGTGTGACCAGACGGGCGCGCCCCGCCACTTCCAGTCCTCGACCACCTCGGGATCCACCTCGTGGATGAGCGCGCGGATCTGCGCCAGCCGCTCGCCTCGCCAGTCGTCCAACTCGGCGATCATCCGGTCGATCCGCGCCGGTGCTCCCCCGGAGTCCCCGCATCCCGCATCTCTCTTTCGTCGATTTGCTCGCCATCGTAGTTGCTCCGGCCCGGTGTGTCGCTAAGGCGTCCAATCACGCAGCGCCGCCGCTTGCTCGATCCACGACGTCCACTGCGCTTCATCGATCTCTTCTCCCTCGTGGACGTGGGCATACCGCGTGTCCTCGCTCTTCGATTCCACCGGGGGCGGCGGACGGAGCGACGAGCCACGAAAGAACGCCACCTTGATGTACTTCGTGTAGCAATGGAAGCTGAGGAACCAGCCCTGACCTTCGACGCCGTAGAAGGGCGAATTCCATTTCACGGCCTTGCGCACATCCGGGACGGTCCGCGTGACGAGGGCATCCAACCGACGACCGACGTCACGCTTCCAATCGGGCATGGCCGCGATGTAGGCCTGGACCGGGGCGTCGCCGTCCCCCTTCGGGATCTGGGGATTCCCGCCCGCGAGCAGGACCGGCTTCCTCGGCTTCGAGTCCTTGGCACTCATGACCGCCGCACGCCACGCCGCACCACGTCTCCGAGCGCGCCGAGCATCTTCTCCCACCCGAGCTCCGCGCCCCTGAAGGCGGCCTTACTCCACGGCTCGACGACCTCGAAGCCGCTCTGCTCGAAGAAGAGACGCGTCCCGTCACCCTCGGGCTCGAGCTGGAAGCTCACCCGGGTATCCAGGCCCGCCGCAGCCCACGAGTAGACGAGACGGGAGGGCGCCTCGCACTCCAGCACCTCGCAGTGGATCAAGCCGTCGAAGCCCACCTTGGGATTGGGTTGGGACTCGAGAGTGAAGCGGTGTCCCACCCGGGGCTCGAAGTCGTTGGGCATGAGCCAATCGGCCATGGCCTCGCTCTCGGTGAGCGCGCGCCACACGTCGGTCGGAGGATGGGGAAGGAAATGCTCTCGTTGGATGCTCTTGGTCATTCCTTCGTACTCGCCTTCGCCAGGTGGACCTGGAGTCGTTGGAGGTGGTCGTCCCAGAATTGCTCGTAGTGAGCGATCCAGTCGCGCACCACCACGAGGGGATCGGGGGTCAGACGGTAGCGCCGCTCCCGGCCGCGGCGCTCCTCGGTAACCAGACCGGCGTCCAGGAGCACCCGCAGGTGTTGCGAGACCGCCGGCCGGCTCATCTCGAACTCCCCGGCCAGGGCGTGCACGGGCCGCTCGCCCTCGACCAGAAGGTCGAGCATGCGACGCCGCGCCGGGTGGCTGATGGCGCCGAAGATTGCCGTCGCCCGCTCCGTCATCTGAACCATGGCCCGAAAATACGTAAGCACTTTCTTACATGTCAATCCTGGGAGCGTGTGAGAGCGGCAGCCGGTCCGTCCTGCATCGTCGACCTCACTCAGCGCTACGAGATAGCCGGAGACCTGGCCGGCCAGGCGGAGATCGACTTGACCCGGGTCCCACCGCAAGAATACTTTGTGACGCAGAGTACTGTGCACCAACACTGGATCGCAACGGATGGCAGCATGAAGAGATGGTGGAGGCGGATCCGCGGCGCCTTGGGCCTCGGTGTCGTATGGGCAGGCGGGGGAGCCTTCATCGGGGGGCTGATCGAGCTGATCAGCAACCTGTTCCCCGGTCTTCCGTTGCGATTCATCGACATGTGGATCCCACTGTTGGCGATCCCCGGATTCCTCGGTGGAGTGTGCTTCTCCGTCGTGCTGGGAGTTGCGGCGAGACGGCGCAGATTCGACGAGTTGTCCCTCCCGCTGGTTGCCGTCATGGGAGCGGTGGGAGGGTTGTTCCTCGGAGGGTTCATGGTGGCCCGCGGGGTGAATCCCCTGATTCTCGCGCCCGCAACGCTGTTGAGTGCCCTCGGCGCGTCACTCTCGCTGGGGATCGCCAGAATGGGGGAGCGTCAGGAGCTGCTCGACGCCGGCGCCGAGTTCGACTCGATCCGCCTCACCGAACAAGAGCAGCGAGAGCTGTTGGGCTGATCGCGCCACTCCGCTACGAGCGCCCCCGGTGCTCCCAACTGCCGGGGCGGCCAGGGTCTCGAGATCACCGAGCGGATCGCGAGGGCCGAAGGCAGGTCGCCGAGTTCGAGGCGCTTCAGGAAAGCTTCACAGCGTCGCCAGCTCGATCCCCATGGCCGACGCGGCCGCATTCATCCGCTCGTCGTAGGCCGCCAGGCGCACGGCCTTGCCCCGCTCCAGGAGAAAGGAGACCGAGGCCAGGTGGAGCGCATCAAGCGTGCGGACCGGCGCAGGAAACGGACGGGTCGCCCGTCCCAGCACCTCCGGACGGAGCTCGACCCACGCCAGTCGGGCGAGGAGCAGCCGGACGAGGTCTCCGTGGGTGCGTTCGAGGTCGCGCGCGTGGATGCGGGTCCACATCTCGTATTCCAGGAGCCGACTCGAGACCAGCTCCTCCTGCCACAGCGCGTCGGGGGGCCTGCGGTCCTCGGCCAGCAGATGGGCCAGAGCCACGGACGTGTCGAGATAGATCAACCCTCGCCCCGATCCGACGCCAGTTCGTCCAGGAGATCCCTCAGGGCGGCCATGGGCGCGGCGGGGGGTGGCGCTCCCGGGCTCGAGGCCGCCGGCGTGACGTAGCCCTCGTCGGCCAGGTCGCGAAGTGCCCCCGAGTAACGCAGGGCGTCCATGGCCCGGATGCCTCGGCGGAGCGCCTCCGAGCGGGAAACACCCATGACCTCGGCGGCGCGGTCGAGCTCCCGCCGCTCCTGGGGCGTCAGATAGACCTGGATGGGTTCGCGTACGACCTTGGCCATGGCTCCAAATTTGCCGAATGCCTAAACAAAGTCAACGCGTGAGGCGCCCACCCAGGCCTGCGGGGACCAGGGGATTCACCCGCCCCAGCCCTCGTCGGCCGTCGGTCCATAGATCGACGGGAGCGGCACGTCCAACAGCCGCAGGTAGACCGTGAGCTGACCGCGGTGATGGCTCAGGTGGCGGAGCGTCTCGCGTGCCACCTCACCCTTCGGCTGCGTCGAGAGCACCTGATCGCCCATCTTGAGCGACCATGGGGCGTTCAAGTCGTTGCCGGTGACTCGACCCAGCGCGTCGCGTGCCTTCTCGACACCAGCATCGAATTGCTCCAGCAAGACGCTCGTCGGCTGAAAGCTGTAGTTCGGCCCACCAGACAGATCGAGTTCGGAGTGATCGAGGATCAGCGGAAACCAACCGGGCATCCCTGCCACGACCTGCGCGAGGTGGCCCAGCGCGAAGGACTTCTCGTGGGGCTTCCATTCCCCCTTCTCATCGGGTACGCGCTCCAGCAGGCGGCGCGTGGATGCCATCTCCTTGGCGAACTCCGAGAGCGGGATTGCGGGTGCGGCCATGGTCCTTCTCCTGGCTCGAGTGCTCGGATCGCCGCCCCGGGAGGGTCCTCGGAGTGGATCGGGTTCCGATTGGATTCCGAAATCTACACCGAACAAAGACCGAATCAAGGTCCAGTTTGATCGAGGGTGGCCGAGACGTCGCCGAAAGCGTAGAAATTGTGGGCGCAGAGGACTGTCGGTTCCCACGTTGGCGACAGAGCACCCGCACCCCCCTCCAAGGAGCAGCGCCGCGTGTACTCGCGACAACAACTCTCGGATGGATTCCGCTCTCTCGGCGTGCGGGCGGGCGACGTCGTCATGCTGCACGCATCGGTGCGGTCGGTGGGCGAGGTCGCCGGGGGGCCCGACCAGATCCATCTGGCCCTCAAGGACGTTCTCACCCCCGAGGGCACGCTCCTCATGTACGCCGGATGCCCCGACTACGTGGACGAGGTGGGGCGTGGACGCCTGACGACGGACCAGAAGAGGGAGATCCTGGAGAAGCTGCCGGCCTTCGATGCGGAGACGGCGCGCTCAGCGAGGGACCATGGGATCCTGGTCGAGTTCCTGCGGACCTTCCCCGGGTCCCACGTGAACGCCCACCCCGCGCGGTTCGTGGCGTGGGGACGCCACGTGCCGGAGCTCTTCGCGTCGCAGCCGTGGGACTTCGCGTTCGGCGCCGGATCCGCACTGGACCGGCTCGTCACGCTCGACGGCAAGATCCTGCTGCTCGGCTCGGACCACGACGCCACGACCTTCCTGCACCACGTCGAGCACGTCGCCGACATCGCCGGCCGGCGCATCGCCAGCTTCAAGGTTCCGGTGCTCGAAGACGGTCGCCGGGTGTGGCGCGACATGAAGGAGTTCGACACAAGTAGTGCCGGCGCGCATCCGAACTGGCCCGATCGCTTCTTCGCACGGATCGTGGGCAGCCACCTGCGACAAACCGAGAATCGTGGCGGGCGCGTCGGAGAGGCCCGTTCGTACTACATGTCCGCGCGGGAATTGCTCGCGTTCGCGGACGAGGTGATGCGGCGCGTGGCGGCCGATGCGGGAGCGGCGGCAGAGATCGCGGAGTGGACGGGCTGACGCGGTTCGACTTCTCCGGAACGGGGTCGTATGATGTGCGCGTCAGGGCTCATGGAGGTCCGATGCGCGCGACGAACGGCTTGCTGATCCTCGGGACTTTGCTCTTCACTGGCGGAGCGGCGTTGGTGCTGACGTCCCTGGGCCACCGCGGAGACCGACGTCTCCTTCTGGGGATCCTGGGATTCGTCGGGGCGGTCGCTTGCCTGGGCACCGCCGCATGGAGGATCCATCACAGTGTGGACTGGGAGCGGGTGGACGCGGAGCAGCGGCTCTGGGAGAGTGGCCCGCTCGGCCGGATCTGGCTGAAGATCCGCCAGGCACGGCTGAAGCGGTGATCGCGAGCGTGGTCGACGGCGTCCGGATGCGAATGGCCGTCATTGCGCTGCTTGCCATTGCCACGATCGCGTGCGAGTCGAGCGACCGGCAGCCTTCGTCGAGCCCCGCGGAATGGGCCTTCGAGGACGTGCCCATCCTCTCCATGGGTCGTCCCTTCGAGGATGGCCCGGAGTTCGATCGCATCACCACAGCGGTCCTTCTCTCGGGGGATTCCATCGCGGTAGCCGATGCCTCGCTCCAGGTGTGGATCCTCACCCCCGACGGCACGCACGTCCGGACCTTCGGTGGGAAAGGAATGGGCCCAGGGGAATTCGCGAGCATCGCCTGGGTCAACGAATTGTCGCCCGATTCCTTGCTGGTGTTCGACCAAGCCCTGGACCGGCTGTCAGTGTTTACGCGTGAGGGCACCTTCGTCCGTGCCGTCGATCCCGACCCGCGGCCGGGATCCCAGCGCCCACCGAGCTTCATAGGGTGTCTTCGCGGATGGTTCGTTACTCGCGGCGGAGCGACTCCTGGCGCCGCCACCCATCGGCGGCAGCGGTCGCGTGCGACCCGATCTCGTCCTCATGCGCTACGCGAGCGACGGGTCGTTCATCGACTCCCTCACCACCACCCCGGGCGACGAATTCGGCATCGTCGATGGGGTGATCGTAAGGTCGCCAGTACTTGAAGCGGACGGCCTTCGCGGTGGGCACGGGGCGATTCCTCGTCACCAACGGTGAACGCTTCCGGGCCCGAGCCTTCGATCGTGATGGTCAGCTCGTCGACACCCTGGAGGACCCACGGCCCCGAACCGCGCTCTCGCCCGAATCATGGACGCGCTGGGCATTCAGGGGCCCAAGGTGGACGTCCTCCCCGACAGCTTGCCGGCGACGACCGACGTCCTCATCGATCCTGAGGGAAGGGTGTGGTTGGGCCGCGCCGACGCGGTCCCCGTCGATGCCGGACCGTGGGTCGTATTCGCGGCGGACGGCACCCACCTCGCGCGTGTCGGGATGCCCAGCGGATTCAGGCCCACCGCGATTGGTGACACGACGGTCCTGGGAGTCTGGACCGATGACCTCGGTGTCGAGTCCCTGCGCCTCTATCGGCTGCCCGTTCCAAGGGAGTGAACCACGCCGTGCCCGCATTCGACGAGAGACCAGAGACACATCCCGGCTCGTCGGGACCGCGCCCCTGGGTGCGCACCGCCCGTTGGCTCGCCGCGGAAACCACGGTGGTCGTGGTCGGGATCCTCATCGCCATGGCGCTGAATTCGTGGTGGACCCAGCGCCAGGACGACGAGCGAGCTCGATCCTATCTCATCCGCATCGCGGAGGACCTCGACCAGGACGCGGACGCCCTCGAGAAGCGGATGGACTACTTCCAGAACGTGCAGGCGTTCGGAGACGGCGCGGCCGCGTACTGGGACTCCGGCACCCTGAGAAACGGCTCCTATTGGCATACCGTCGTGGCCTTCTTCCAGGCGAGCCAGATCTGGCCCTACGTTTCGACGACCCGGACCTACGACGAGATGCAGAGCGCCGGGGATCTGCGGTTGATCCGAAGCCCCGATCTGCGCGCTGCCCTCGCCGACTACTACGACGACAGCGAGGTGAGCCAGGGGGGATGGATATTCGGCGTCATCCCCGAGTACCGGAACCGCATCCGGAGCATCACGCCCATCGACGTCCAGCGATATCTCTTCGAGTCCTGCGCCGCGCAGGACAGCTACGAGAACCAGGTCCTCCTCGACTGCGACGCACCCGAAACCATCTCCGAAGACGAGGCTCGGGCGATCCTCGAGCACTACCGCGCGTCTCCGGAGCTCATGGAGGATCTGCGCTCCTGGATGTCCAATCTCATGGTCACGGACATCATCATGCATCTCACCAGTGATGCGGCACGGAGGCTCGCAGGGCAGGTTCGGGAGGCGGAGGAGGGCGCCTGAAGTCGCGGCGAGGGCTGCAAGTTCCCATTCGGAGTGAGCTGATCACACTATGCGCACCAACGTCTCGGCTTCGCTCAAGAGCGCTGGATTCTGGTCAGCCGTCCTGGCCACGGTCTTCAGCGTCGGCTACAGCGTGTTGCAGATCGGCGAGTGGTTCGGTCTCCTGGGCTCGGCGGGCGGACCGGAGAGCTCGAGCACGCCCCTGGGCATCGCCCTCCTCCTGACGCCGTCTCTCCTCCTCGGCCCGTCCTTTCTGGTTCTCATGGTGAGTGTGCACCAACTCACCGAGCGGCAGCGGAGAGTGTGGACCCAGGCCGCTGTCGCATTCGCGACCATCTACACCGCGCTGATCGCCATCAACTACTACGTGCAGCTCGCCTGGGTCGCGCCCCGACTGGCCCGCGGAGCGATCGAGGGGATGGAGCCCTTCCTCTTCACGCCCTTCGACTCGTTTCTCTACGCCGTCGACATTCTCGGATACAGCTTCATGAGCGCCTCGACGCTCATCGCGGCGGCGGCGTTTCGCCGTCCCGGCCTGGAACGCTTGATCCGGTGGTTCCTGATCGCGAACGGGCTGGTGATGCCGTTCCTCCTCTTCCAGATGTACGTGCACTGGCTGATCTGGGTCGCCTCGGCCTGGGCGATCACCTTCCCGGCATCGACGTGGTCTCTCGCGGTCTTGTTTTCGAGGCTGGAGGTCGAGGAAGATGGAGTGCAGGCCCAGGCATAAGCCTTGTCCGACAGAAAATCGGCGTACAAATTGCGATAGACGGCACCGCCTTCCTGTCCTGGCGGCTCGCGCCCCCTCCCGCCGTTTCTTCCCATCGCCACGAATGCAACCCGCGACGGAGCAGCACGTCCATGTGGCGCACCCTACGCGGCGATCTGATCCGGGCTCTCCGTTCGACGTTCAGGAGTCTCGACCTGGTCCTGGCGGTCGTATCCATCGGACTGGGTGGGCGCTTGGCGGCGCGGAGCGGTATCTACCGCGTCTCGCGAGGGTCCCTCCTGGACGGCCTTCACACGAGTTGGACCGCGCTCTCGGTCCCCTTGCAGCTCGATGTGCGTGTGGCGTCGTCGGGGACGTTGTCCTACCACGGCTACGCCGGGCTTTCCCTGGATTCCAAGGGTACGTGTTCGCAAGAGTTCCGATCCGTCGAAGGACGCCGCCGCGACTTTACCGAGGATCTCTGCGGCTCGCCGGCTGGCAGCTCATCGCTACAAGTCGGCACCCTGATCGGCGCGGGCGTCGAGCTCCGAGGACGGGACGGCGTGACAGCGGTCGGTCGCTTCAGCTACGAGTTCGGCCTCGAGCCACTCTACGACGGGCCGGCCGGCCAGGACCTCAGGGCCAGCGGCTGGGCCGTGGAATTGGGATTGATGTGGACGATCAGGGGCGATCGCACGATCGCCTCTACGGTGCGCCAGGTACGCTCGGCCTCGGAACCATGAGCGTGAAGCACCACGTCCGGCACGGCGGAAGCCGCCTTCGAACAAGGCATCGTCTCGTTCTGGGGCTCGGCCCGGCGCTACTTCTCGGCTGCGCAACGGTCGATACGGCCCGGGAGGTGGTCGGCGTTCCTGACGAGGCTGGCAACCCGCAGCTCCGTGTCGACACGGCCGCAGTGGTGCGTTCGGCCATGACCAGATTTCCCACGGTCAACGGGCCCTTCCTACAGGTGACACCCAGGGTACATTGCGGGCGGCGCTCCCATTGTGACTCAGCGGCCGCTGAACCCGTGCTCCGCGCCCTGGCGAGCCAGTGGGGCGCCGAGATCGTCGACGACGATTCCCCACTCCCGCGATGCAGGTGGAATGAGGAGCCCTCGGACTCTGCCAAGGGTTTGCGGATCGAGGCGTCCGCGATCCGGCGCTGGGGAGACTATACGGTCATTCACATCACGACACGCTGCCTGCCAGATCGGGATGACCCGCTCGGGGGGTTCGTTCACTCCACGACATACAGAGTCGAGCGCGTCGACGGGCGTTGGACCACAACCGAGGATCTGTTGACCATCATCAGCTAGCTTCCACGCCTTTCCAGGAGTGGGTATATGGAGCAATCACACGCGTCGACCATCGTCGCAGTGAAGGCCCGCGACGTCTCGTTCATCGCCGCCGCATGGCTGCTCTCGTTGGGCTTCGACTTCTTTCTCCACGGGGGATTGCTGGCGGGCCTGTACACGCGGGAGAGCCCATTCCTCCTGCCTGCCATGCAGGCCTTCGCCCGCATCCCGGCGGGCTACCTGACCTTTCTCCTCCTGACGGTCGGGCTGTGGTGGCTGCTGCAGCGCCTGGATGTCAGCGGCTGGCGTGACGGGGCCCGTCACGGCCTGAGCATCGGCTTCTTCGTATGGGGCACCCTGGCCCTGGGGCTCTGGTCCATCACCACCGCGACCGTCGGGCTGCTGGTCGGGTGGACGCTGGGACAGGCGGTCGAGCTCGGACTCGCGGGCATGGTGCTGGGCGCCGGACGTGCCGGCGCCTCCGGACGGCGGATCTGGAGCCGGGTCGGTCTCGCCGTCTTCCTGTTCCTCGTGGCCACGATCGTGATGCAATCCATCGGGTGGGCCCCGCAGCAGATGGGCTGACGAAGGGCCGGCGGAGGCGCCCTCCCGGCAGTCCTCAACGGCGCACGATGCTGGCCCTGATCAGCCGGTCGAGCTCGGGAAACTCCGCATCCAGATAGGCGTTGCCCTCGGCGACGATGCGGCTCTGGTCTCCACCGCGGACACCCCCGCCGGAGCTCTCGCCGTATCCGGAATAGAGGGAATCCACCACCTCGTCCATGCCCTCCACCACCCGTCCGAACGGCGCGAAGCCACCGCTGTCGAGCCGTGTGTTGTCGACCATGTTGATGTAGACCTGGGTCGCGCGGGTGCCGGGCTCGGTGAAGGCGTACGCGATGGTCCCGCGCACGTTGCTCGCCACCACGGTGTCGTCCGGCATGCCGCGCTCGTACCAGACGGCGTTCACCTCGGGATCCCCCGACACCCCCCACTGCGTGATGAAGCCGGGCACGACCCGATGAAAGCGCACGTCGTCGTAGTAGCCGGCGCGCACGAGGTTGTAGAAGCGGTCCGCGCCGATGGGGGCCCATGCACGGACCACCTCGATGAGGAAGGGCCCCCTGGTGGTCTCGACCCGGACCTGGAAGGTGTCGGGCGCCGACTCCGCCCACATGGGATCGCTGGGATCCAGGAGGGCGTCGCGACGCGGCTGGTCGGCTGGCGCGCCTCCGCTGCAGGCCATGACGCCGAAGGCGACCCCGACGGCAACCCACAACGACGGCCGCCGCGCGACGCGGCGTCGCCACGAACGGGGCACACCTCCTGCGCTCCGCGACTGAACGTCCATGTGCTCCTCCATCGGCTCGGGACAGACTACCAGGGCCGTGCCCGTGCGTCGAGCGCGGGCTGAACGGGGACCTCCGTCCCCTCCCCTTCCGGCCCGTCACCGCGTACTGTGCCGGGATGAACAACGCCTCTCTGACCGACCGCCTCGCGGCGCTGCCGTCCCTGGCCGCAATCCCCCGGGACCAGCTCCAGTGGCTCGTGGACCACGGTGAGCTGATTCACGACGAGGACGGAGCCACCTATCGCGCAGTCGGTGAGGGCGAGGTCATCGGGCTCTTTCTGTTGATCTCGGGAAGGTTCTCGGTCCGGGTCGATCAGGGCGAGATCCAGCGTGAAGTCCGGGAGATCACCCCGGGAGGCATCACCGGCTTCCTGCCCTACTCGCGGATGACCAATCCCCGGGGCTACCTCGTGGCCGACGGTCCGGTGGAATTCCTCCGCCTGCACCTCGACCAACTCCGCGAGATGACGCGCGAGTGCTACGAGTTCACGGAAGCGTGCGTCCACGAGATGCTCGAGCGGGTCCGAGACTTCAAGGCCGACGACAAGCGCCAGGAGAAGATGGCCGCGCTCGGCCGGCTCTCGGCCGGCCTGGCCCACGAGCTGAACAATCCCAGCTCCGCGGCGGCCCGCGCCGCCCGCGAGCTGGATGCGGCCCGGGTCACGTTGGTCGCCGCCGCGCGTGACCTGGGAGCTGCCGGTCTCGACGAGAACGCCCTGGAAGCCGTGGACCGGCTTGCGGCCGCGGAGCAGTCCGACACGTCGATGTCGCCCCTGGACATGGTGGAGATCGAGGACCGGATCATGGAGTGGCTGGAGGGCCGACAGGTCGACGCGAGCCTGGCCTATCCGCTCGTCGAATGCGGCCTCGACGTCCCCGATCTCGAGTCGGCAGCTCCGGCGTTCGATGCCGACCAGCTCGACGCGGTCCTCAAGTACCTGGCCGCCGACCGCGCCGTGCGCTCTCTCACCGCCGCGGTCTCGTCGGCCACCGAGCGCATCCACGCACTGGTGGCGGCGGTGAAGAAGCACACGCACATGGACCGGGGCCCCGCCGTCGAGCAGATCCGGCTCGCCGAGCACCTGTCGGACACGCTCACGCTCATGCGCTCGAAGGCATCGCTCAAGGGAGTCGCCCTGGAGCTGACGGTGGAGCCGGGCCTCCCCCCGGTCGAGGGATCCGTCGCCGATCTCAACCAGGTCTGGATGCACCTGGTCGACAACGCCATCGACGCGGCCACGGGCGAGGGCAAGATCACCGTCGATGCACGACGGGAGGACGACACCGTGGTGGTGCGGGTCGTCGACGACGGACCCGGAATCCCCCCTGAGATCCAGGAGCGCATCTTCGAGCCGTTCTTCACGACCAAGGATGTCGGGCGAAGGACGCGGCCTCGGTCTCGACATCGTGCGCACGGTGGTGCGCAGCCCACCGGGGCACGTGTGGAGCTGACGTCGACGCCGGGGCGCACGGAGTTCAGGGTGGCGCTGCCCGTGGGTGGGGCCTGACGGGGTCGCGCGCGACTCTGGCGCTGAAGGTGCGAACGCACGTAAGCTGCGAGAAGGGTCGGATTCTTGATTCTCCTCGCAACGCGTTCCAAGCCGAGACCCAATGTCCAGACGCCTGCTCGTCTCGGGTGTTCTCTCCTTCCTGGTGACTCTCGTCGGGAGTCCGCGTGCCTCCGCCGCACAAGCCTCCTTCCCCACGGATGTGACCTACGATACCCTCGCCACCGTGGGCGGCCTGGACGAGACCAATCCCCTGCTGATCTACAACCAGCCTGCGGGGATCCAGATGATTTCCGAGACGGCGGTCGTCTTCGCGGACAACCGCGCAGGCATTCTCACCCGGGTGGACCTCGTCACAGGCGAGGGATGGCAAGTGGACGACGAAGGTCGCAATGGTCCGGGGGAGTTCGGAGGTAACATGCCCTTCATCTCAGAGAGCGGTGGACGCATCTACGCCGTCGCCCAGAGCGGTGAGGGTTCTACGCGCTCCCTGGACGGCGAGCTCCTCGAGACGAGCCTGTACTCGGGGTTCCACGCGGATTTCGAGATCATGGAACAGCCCGTGGGGATTCTCGATTCTGGAGTCCTCGTGTGTGGCTTCGAACAGCACGCAGACCCGGGCACGATGGATCCCCAGGTGCTTCGGAATGGTTTTCGGGCCTACTCGAGAGACGGGGACCTGATCTGGACCTACGACTCCCTTCCGCCATCCCGTATGCAATGGGTACGGCAGCCGAACGGGTCCCTTGGCGGGAAGAACATTGGCCCCAATGTCGCGATCCGAGGCGATGCCCGACACAACACGGTCGTCATCCGGCAATGGAACCAGCCCTGGCTGCTGGTGCTGGAACCCGATGGCTCCGTGCGCGGGCGAATCGATTTCGCCTACGACGTGGCGGGCGCTTTCATCGACGGCGACGAGAGGATCTGGGTCCTGCTCGACGTGGAGAGCGACAGGAAGACGGGCCACTATGTCGTGTTGGACCGTGATCTCAATGAGCTGTTTCGGACCACGGGGCGGGGTATCCAGGACGCCAAAGGGGACAACGTTGTCACCTTCAGCTTCGCGCCTGGAGAGCTCTTGCTCGTGAACCTGCTGAAGCGGTCGAGCGGAGGGTAGCAGCAGATCATGCTCGACTCACGTCGCCTGTCCTTCGTGCTGCTCGCGGTCACCTTGCTCATCTTGCCTGCCGCAGCGTCCGCGCAAGGCCGCGTACTCAGAGCACGCGAGAAGCTGCGGATCGGCAACGACGGATCGGGTCCAGACGCCGTATTCGCGCGACCTCCGGACGCCCGCATCGGCCCCGACGGAAGGCTCTACGTACGCGAGCTCGGCTACCCGTCCATCCGCGTGTTCTCGGCGTCCGGAGACCTGGTGGCCACGCTGGGTCGTCGCGGGCGAGGGCCGGGGGAGTTCGAGCTCCCCGTCACTTCGGTTTCGTTGCCGACAGTCTGTGGGTCACGGACGTGCCGTCGAATCGCGTCACGCTGTTCGATCTGGACGGGGAGCTCGTGCGGACCTTCCAGGCCGAGGCTCGCTTCGAAGGCTATGGGTCTCCCCGGCCGATCGAAGCGCTGCTGGTTGGCGGGAGTGCGGCGGCAGTCCCATACAACCCCCCGCTCGGGACGATCGAACGGGTGTGGGCACCGTTCACGATCGGACCCGTCGAGAGGCCCCGACGCACCGAGGTGTTCGAGGTATCGCGGCCGCCCGGCCTACTCGTGCCGCCCGTCATGATGCGTGGTGCGCTTCCGTTCCCGATCCCGCCTCTTTTCGCCATCGCGCCCGACGGCAGCCGCATCGACCGAGTCGGTTGGGTGGACGAGGACGCGAACCACCTCGAGATCAGGTCGTTCGCACCGACCGGAGACGTCGCTCGGGAATTCTCGATCCCCTATCGAGCGCGTCTGACACCCGAGAGCTTTGTGGAGCGACAGATCGATGCCCTCGTTCCGGGAGTCGAGTCGGCGCTCTCCGAATCCGCGCGACTTCGGGGTGAATCTCGCCCGCGCGGAGTCAGGGAGAGGGTCCGAGAGGCCGTGGCGGCTCCACGCTTTCTGCCACCGATCGACAAGGCGTTGATCGACGCGGAGGGACGGCTGTGGGTCAGGACGTTTTCGGCCGACCCGACGCGACGAAGGTGGACCGTGGTGACGAACGATCGAATCAGCTTCTGCGTCGAAGGTCTGGCCACAGCCGACATTCAGACAGCAAAGGGCGACACGGTGTGGGCTGTGGAGGTCGACCAATTGGATGTCCCGACGCTCGTGGCGTATGCGTTGGAGGATGTCGATGCGTCGGAAGGCATCGCAGCTTGCGGACTCGATTGACAATGCAGCCATGAATCCACTTCCCAGGGGCCCCATGCCCGAAAACACATTCGACCTCGATCTACCAGCCGCCGCCCCTTCCGCTGCGCTCCAACCCTACGAGCGGGGACTCCCGGCGTCGGCCACCGTGCGCGCCACCATCGGCCGCTTCCTTCCGGCGAGCCTCGTCAGCCTCGCCTCACTCCTCGCCGTGTTCAGCGTCCCGGTCTCCACCTCCCTCGTGCACTCGGTGGTGGCCCTGACGAGCGCCGTAGCCGTGGTGGCGGTCGGTTTTGGTCTCGGTCTCGAGGGACTCCGCCGCTGGCTCTTTCCCGACGCCCGGGTGAGCGGCCGCCGCAGCGTGATCGCGGGTCTGCTCGCGCCCGGCGCGGCCTTCATCGTGACCGTGTTGTGGCCGTCGCTCGGCACGCTCGGAGGCATCGGCGCCCTGGCCCTGGCGGGTGTCGTCATCGCCGTCGTGATGTTCTTCGCGTGGCTGACCCCAAGGGACGAAGCCGGCGAGCCGAGCTGAACGGCGATGCCGATTCCTACAAGCGAGCCGCGGCGGTGCCCGACATATTGTCTCCAGTCATGCCTGTGACCAGGGGGACCCCCTGTCGGAAACTCGCGACCACCCGCTCCGCAGCCGTCTCTTGGAGAGTGGCCTCATCGTGGGCAGCATTCTCCTCGCCCTCTTCCTCGACGCGGCGTGGGACTACCGCACGGACCGGGTCCAGGAAGCCGAGTACATCGAAGGGCTCCGCGAGGAATTCCAGGCCAATCAGAGAGAGTTGAGCGTGGACGCCGCTCGCCGAGACGAGATGGCCACACTCACGGCCCGAGCCCTTCTGGCCACGGAGACCGGTGGGCCGGCGCTGGAAGCGGATTCCGCCCGCCTCGTGATCGGTGCGCTGCTCGACTACCGGTTCTACTCGCCTAGTGAGGCCGTGCTCAACGACCTCATCTCGTCCGGGAGCCTGAGCATCCTGCGCTCCGCCGAACTGCGCCGAGCCCTCATGCAATACCTGCAGGAATGCGAACGGCTGCGGGTCGCCGAAGAGCGGGAGCGCGATTTCGCCGCCGGTGCGCTGGAGCCCTATCTGGTGGACCATCTCACGCTGAGCCAGGCTCCAGCCGCCGCGTCAGGAATCGGACCCGCGCTCAACGTCACAGAGCTCCCGGCCCTGTGGCGCGACTCGTCGTTCCGCTCGCTGGTCGTGCTTCGACAGAACCGCAGCGGAACGGTGAGCCGATTCTCGCAGGGGGTGACGGGGCAGGTCGAGCGGGTATTGGAGGCGCTGGGAGAATGACTCGACAGCTCGCCGCGATCCTCCTCATGGCGTGCGCCCTTCAGGCGTGTCGCTCCGCTGACGACGAATCGGCCGGTGCGCCGGACCGCCAGCCGCTCTGGGGCGACTCTCTGGTTCTCGTCGAGCAGCTCCGCTTGGGCAGCCTCGATGGCGACGCGGTGAGCGCGTTCGGCGAGATCGCGGGTGTGGCACCCACACCGGATGGATCGGTCTACGTGGCCGACGGTCAGCGTCGGACCATCAAGAGGTTCGAGAGCGACGGCACGTACGCGGGTGACATAGGTGGGCCAGGACAAGGTCCGGGGGAGTTCCAGTCGGTGGCGGCACTCGGTGTGATGCCGGATGGAACGCTCATCGTCGTCGACGACGCGTTGAGTCGCGTCAGCCGATTCGCGGGCGACGGCGAGTTCATGTCATCGACGCCCATCGACCGTGTCGCACCCGACGACGCGGCATTCGCTCTGGCCCGTGACGGCACCATCTACACTCGTCTCATGAAGCCGCCGGGCACCGAATTCGTGTACGATGCCCAGGGCATGCTGGACTATGCCTCTCCCTTCGATTGGGGATCGGTCGCCCCCGACGGCACGACCACTCGCATCGCGCCGGTGTCCCTCGAGAACATCCAGGGACCCCGATATGTCATCACCGGACGCGGCGGCCCGTATCGGCCCATGGTCACCATGACCGTCTCCACCATCGGCCCCGACGGCAGCGTCTACTGGGCGCGAAATGACCAGTACCGCGTCTTTCGCCGCACCCTGGCGGGTGATACCACCGTGATCGAGCGCGTAGCGGATCCCATCGACCTCACGGACGAGGAGCTGGAGGAGTGGCAGGCTCGCTCGGAATCGATGGCGGAGAAGGATCCCGAACACCGGGAGCGGTTCTTCCCGATCCCCACCGAGAAGCCATTCATCCGCACACTGAGGGTGGATCTGGACGGACGGCTGTGGGTGTCGCGACACACGTCTCCCACCTACGTGGAGTATTCACCGGAGGAGCGGGCTCGACGGGAGGATGAGGGCCTCCCGACGTTTCACTGGCGGGACCGATTGACCTGGGACGTCTTCGATGACGACGGCATCCTTCTGGGCTCGGTGACCTTCCCCGACCAGACCTCGTTCCTCGCCGCCCAGGGCATGGATGTCTGGGGCGTGCAGGAGGGCGAGTACGGCGAGGACTACGTCGTCCGATGGAGGATCGAGCCGGCGTCGTGATCCCGCGGCGCGACAGGGACACCGCGCCCCGTAAGAATCCCCCCTCCAACCGCGACCAATCCCTACGAAAGCCGACTCACCGCTCTCGAGCAGGCGGACACTGGTGTGACCTCCGAGGACGAGTTCAGGGCCCTCATCGACGAGTACCACGCGGCGCTGCACCGCATCGCCGGAGTCTACGCGGGCGCCAGCGGGGAGCAGGACGACCTCCAGCAGGAGATCCTCCTGCAGCTGTGGCGATCCTTCGATTCGTTTCGTGGGGATTCCAGGCCAGGCACCTGGCTCTACCGGGTCGCCCTGAACACGGCGCTGACCTGGCAGCGGAAGGCCACCAGGCGGGCCAGGCGCGAGGAATCGCCCGCACCGAGCCCCGACGAGAGACCCAACAGCGGCCACACCTCGATCCGCTCCCAGAAGCAGATCCTCGCCGAGTTCCTCGATGTCGTGGAGGGGCCCGATCGCTGGGTGCTGCTCCTCTACATGGAAGGCCTCAAGTACCAGGAGATCGCCGAGGTGACCGGACTGAGCGAGAGCGCGGTCGGCGTGCGCATCCACCGGATGAAGAAGGCGTTCACCGACCGCTACCTGGAGCCGTGAACCATGGAATTCGACGATCTCGTCAGGGTCTGGCGCGAACAAGACACGGGCGATGTCCGGCGCACCCGGATCGAGAGCCTTTCGGAGCTGCGCGGACGCGCGACCCGGACCGAGGCAAACTCCCGAAAGGGCTTTCGGCGAGCGGCCATCATCTGGCTCGTCATGGTGCCGTTGTTCACCTTCGGAGCCGTACAGGGCTTCCTCACCGGGAATCCCGATCGCCGGCATCGGCTTCACCATGTTGGTCGTGGGCTGCGCGGCACCCACCGTCTATCTCGTCCGCGACACGAGCTGCCCGAGCCCGAGCCCACACTTCCCGTACGGGCCGCGGTGGAGCAGGAGATCCAACGCCTCCGCATCGTGGGGCGTGCGATCCGCCGCATGATCGACTGGGTGGTGGGCTCGCTAGCCGTCGGGGGGTCCCTGGTGGCGCTGGCGTTGAACGCCCCGCTCAACGGCATCGTCATGAGCCTGGTGTTCATCCTGATCGCCCTCGCTGCGCGCAAGGCATGGCGCCGGCTCGCGGCGCGGGCACAGGCAGCGGGCAGCGAGTTGGAAAGCTGGATCGCCGACCTGGAACGGGTGTGAGGCGAAGGGCGTTCCCGGGCTAGGCGTCGTCTTCGGCCTCGGGCTCCGCGACGAGGGCGCTGACTCTTGCGGCGATCTGCTCGAACTGGGTCTGGCGCTCGTCGCCCCACCGGGGGAGCGTGAGGAGATTCCGCCCCACCATCGCGACCGCCGCCACCACGAGGATCAGGATTGGACTCAAATCCTCGCTCAGCGCCGCCCCACCCTTGATCAGGTCCACCACCGTCAGCAGCGAGGCCATCCCCCCCAGCGCCATCCCCATGGTGTTGAGTCGCAGGGCGCTGCCGTTGACGGTGCCCATGCGCAGTCGGCCGCCGGACTCACCCGGCTCAACCGCGACGTAGAGGTTGCCGTTCCGCCACTCCCGGAATCCCCCGTGCACCTCGACGTGCCCCTTGGCCTGGAACGTCCGCCGCAGGTCCCCCACGAGCGTGCCCCATTCGGTGTCGGTCAGCGTCCGCGGCAGCGAGAGCACGCGACCTGTGGAGACAGGCATCCCCAGGGATCGACGGGCGGGCGGCGCAGCCTCCTGGACATGGAGGGCGGCGGCGGCCTCGGCGACCCTCTGGGGATCGATGCCGGCCTCGCGCGCCACCTCCTGCAGCTCCCGCAGCGTCAGCCCCGTCTCCTCGCGGCCAGCCGGCAACGCGGAGGAATCCGCCTCCACTGCCCGGTCGAGGATTCGCCGAATCTCCTCGTCTCCATACCTGCGCTCATCGGTCATCCGTCACCCTCGCTCAAGCGGGTCCACTGTTCCGCCACTACAGTAGTCGCGTTGGTCATTGTCCCCAAGGAATCTTGCGGAATCAGGGACACCGGGTGAGTTATGCGCCCACCCCCCGGGATGGAGCTCGTGGGCTCGAACAGCCTCGTTCCTCCCTCCTGGAGCGCACCATGAGCAGGTTGAGCATGGGGGCCGGCCTTCTCGCCCTGGCCCTCGCAGAACCAGCAAGTGGACAGGCAATCCGTTGTCTCGTGCCTTTCGAGGCATCCCCCACCTCGGCCGACTGTGTCGTGCATCAGGTGGCTGGCTCGTCTTCGGTCGATATCGTTCTGGAAGTGCGGAATGCGGCGGGGCAACCGGCCACCGCGCGCCGCCGCGTGTGGGCAGACTGGTCCGCAGGTTCCCTCGACTACACCCGCCGCACCGGCCCAGGCGGCGTGGTTCGCGCCACGCTCTCGGGTTCGATCAAATCGGACGTGGAGGTCGTCTTCCATGCTGGCTCCGCAGTCCGCAAGATCATCGTGAAGCCGGCCCAGCCGGCAGCGACACCACTCGAGATCGTGAGCGGTGATAAGCAATACTGGTTTCAGGGCTTCGAGCTTCACGACCCTCTGGTCGTGAGGTTGACCGGCCTGTCCGACGAAAGCCAGTGCAAGAAGACGCCGGTGGCATTCCGTACGGTCGCCGGAGGAAAGATCATGGCGGACACCGTCTTCGGCGATCTGATCAACAAGGAGTGCCGAGCAGCGACCCGATGGACGCTCGACAACCGGGTCGGGTACCAGGGTCTGCGGGCCGCGACCCCCGGAGATAAGAGCGGCGTGCTGTTCGAGGCGCGCTCGCGACGCCTTCCGAGGGTCTTTCTCGGCGCGTTCACGGGCTGGCGCCCGGGCTACGACAAACGGACGTCGAAGCCCGACACGGTCCTCGTCACCACCGACGCCGACGGGACCAAAGAGGTGACGAAGAGGATCGACAAGCACTACGATGCAACGGACCAGGAGGCGGGACTCACCATCGACCCCGTGGTCGGCTTCGACTTTCCCCTCTGGTACAAGCTCGAGGCGTGGCGGGTGAGTGTGGGCGCGGCTGTAGACGATTTCGACCACGAGTGGTTCGTGGGTCTGTCGATCCTCCAGCCCACGCAGGGCTTCCTGCAGGAGGCCATGGGCATGGACCTGCACTTCGCGCTGAAGATCCTCAAGCGGGACGAGGTCGTGGATCCGGATTCGTGTGCCGACAACACCTGCGTGACCAGGACCCGGACCCAGTTGGGGTTCGGGGTGATGGTGGTGACCGACGGGCTCGGGGTAGTCACGAATCTCATCAAGGCGCTGGGGGGAGGATGAGCGCTGTAGGTAGCCCCATGCGAAAGGCTCGCCGACGTTGGTCGCTGGCATCACTGACCGTCCTTTTCGTCCTTCCTTCGCCCGTGGTCGCGCAGTTCGCCGACCCGGGCACGGGCGAACTGCTCGGCTTCTCGGGAGCGGCCCACTTGTCCGGCGACCGGTACGTCATCGTCGTCGACACCAAGGACTTTCAGCCGGAGCGGAGGCTGGCGCTGCTCGGCATCGGCGCCGACGACGTCACCTTCCAGACGCTGCCGGCCATCGACTGGAAAGATACGCGCGCAAAGGCGAGTGATCTGGAGGGCGTCTGTGCGGTGCCGGGCAAGCCGGGGGAGTTCCTGCTCACGGAGAGTGGATCGTGGCAGGGGAGGCCCGGGCGCATGTTTCGGGTATCGATCTCGGGGGATGCCGCGACAGTACAGGCGCACGTCGATCTCCCGCTCATGGCTGACAACAATCTGAACACGGTGGGCGATCAGTACGAGGGCCTGGAGTGCGCGGCCGCGGGCGAGGACCGGGTGCTCGTGCTTCTCGGAGAGCGGGGCGGGAGTCCGGCGTATCCCCACGGACACATTCGCTGGGCTCACTACGACCTCTCCACCAACACCCTGACCTGGACCGACGCCGGACGGACGGGCGTCGAAGTGGTCGCGCCGGGACAGTGGCTGCGGCCGTCCCACCGACACGTATCGGCCCTCTATCTCGACGACGGCGGGACGCTGTGGGCGTCTGCCACAGACGACGGTGGCGACACGGGTCCGTTCCGCTCGATCATCTATGCCGCTGCGGTGGTGTCTCCGACGAGTGCCGTCCCGGTGCGCCGCAACGAAGCGCCCAGCGTCGCATGGGAGGTGTCGGGATCCAAGATCGAGGGCCTGGCGCTGCCGCCGACCGTCTGGCGCTACGCCGTCATGCTGAGCGTGTCGGAAGACGAGCATCTGGGCGGCAGCGTTCAGGGGCTGGAGGCGGTGCTGCCGGGGCGCTGAGCAGTTGGCGCGCAGCGGTGGTGCCGCCCCCCGGCAGGTCGCGTTTCTTTCGCGGCATCCCGCAGCGGCGCATTGTGGGGTCGCACGCCCGGGGACACCGAGACCCCGAGCTGGCCCCGACCCTCTGGAGGTGCTCATGCCCGGACACCGACGGATCCTGCCTGTGCCGTACTTCGCCCAGCCGACGTCCATCACCTGTCAGTCCACCTGTCTGAAGATGTTCGCCAGCTACATCGAGTCGAACGTCCTCATGCAGAGCACGGGAGCCGGAGAGCGCGACATTCTGGACATCTGGAAAGACATCAACCGCGATCCGAAGCGTCCCCTGAAGATCCGGAACGCGCACGGAAACATGAAGTGGTGGCTGGAGAAGTACTTTCCGCGGCTGCGTTTCAGCTACACCACGCTCCATGACGAAACCCAGGCGAGCGCGGCCATCGTTCGCTTCATCGACGGCGGCTTTCCGGTGATGGTGAGCGTGAGCCATGCGCGGGTCGCAGGCCACATCATCCTGGTGGTGGGCTACGAGGGCTACCTGCCGAACGCCTCGTCACCCGACTTCCACCTCGTGGTCCACGACCCGTACGGCAAATTCGATCCGACTCTGACCTCGCGGATCTTCGGTCGGCGCCGGTTCGAGGGTGGCAGCTCGCTCGTGGCGGGCGGACAGATCGGTCCGGGCCAGTCCAACCGGGTGCCCGTGGGGAGCGCCGGACGTCAGCGTGCCGGCGACAAGCGTCGGGGAACGTTCTACCTCATCTCGGCGCAGCGGTAGGCGGTCGCCCGGTGCTGTCCCGACCG
The DNA here is from genome assembly GCA_963809895.1 of uncultured Gemmatimonadales bacterium. GTDB lineage: Bacteria > Gemmatimonadota > Gemmatimonadetes > Longimicrobiales > Gaopeijiaceae > Gaopeijia. The sequence goes on from CAWELD010000003.1 coordinate 3,309,455, forward strand.
TGAACCGACCACGACGTCGAAGCGCGAAGCCCTTGATCCGCGGGGGGCTGATCGGTCGCGCCATCGTCAAGGTCACGTCGGGATTCATGGTCGGTGGCGCGCTGCTGGCCGCGGTCCTGGGAGAATGGCGCTCCGCCGGGGAGCTCGGCGTCATCGGAGTCGTGCTGATCGTGGCGCTGATCTGGGACCGACCCGGTCGCGGGTGATCGGAGGTGCACCGCAACCCGATCTGAATCCCCCCTCTCCCACTCCGTTCAAACCTTTTTGCTTACATTGTCGTCATAGAAGTCAAAGGAGACGACGACGTGAGCAACGACCCCTTCATCGGTGAGCTGGAGCAGATGCTCCTCCTGGCGATTCTGCGTCAGGGGGATCGGGCCTATGGCGCGGCCCTCATCCGCGAGCTGAAAGCCACCGCCGGGCGCCGCGTGGCCCGAGGCAGCGTCTACGTCACCCTGGACCGCATGGAGGCCAAGGGATGGCTGGAGTCCCGGGCATCCGAGCCCCGCCCGGAGCGCGGCGGGCGCCCCCGGCGCCTGCTCCGGGTCACACCCGAGGGGATCGCGGAGCTCCGGCGTTCCCGCGAGGCGCTCCTCAGCCTGTGGGACGGCGTGGAAGCCGTCCTGGAGGAGGGCTGATGGGGCGGGACCACGATCCCGGTCCGCCGCGCTGGGCCGCGTCGTTGCTGCGAAGCGTCCTGACCCCCGGACTCTCGAGCGACGGAATCCTCGGGGATCTCCACGAGGAGTTTCTCGAACGTGCCGAGCGGTCGTTGACGCTGGCCCGCGTCTGGTATGCGACGGAACGTCTGCGGGCGTCGTCGGTGGAGTCGTGGCGAAGTGCCGCGAAGTCTGCGGGCGTCGTCGGTGGAGTCGTGGCGAGTGCCGCGAATCGCGCAAGCGGGGCGCGCTGGCGGCTGCACGTCGCCCTGGCGGCGACTATTGTGGTCCGGGCTGCGAGCAGCGGCATCCCATTCCGCGCGTGGTCGGTTCGCGGCAATTATCCCCGCCGAGCCCGCACGGCTTCGACGGCGGGGGACGTTTGCGGGATTGACGGCGACAACAGGGTCGAGCCAGGCCGCGGCGAGTGGCCCCGGAGGAGGATGGGAGGAACGCGATGAGCCAGGACCTCAGAGACGTCGATCCTCGGTTCGGCATCGGGATGGGGATCCTGTCCCTGGCCGCAGGCGTCGTGATCATCCTGATCGCCCTGGACTGGATCCACGTCCCCCCGTCATCGATCCACGCCCCGCGCTGGGTGCTGGCGATCTGCGGTGGGGTGTTCGCGGTTCCCGGGGTCGCCATGCTCTACTACGGTATCGTCAACGGCTTCGGCGGCGAGGCGCGTCCACCAGGGGCCACGAGCCAGGACGGCTTCACCGTCGTCGGGTGGCTCGTGGGACTCGTGGTCATGTGCGGGGTGACGACGGTGGCATCGTGGATCGCCTTCGGCCCCGGAGAACGCACCTTCACCGGCGGAATCGGTGTCGGGGGCGTCGGCGTGGGTGGTCGCTCCTCGGGAACCGGAGGGCGCGTCGTCTTCGGCATCGGTGCGGTGCTGACCGGAGTCCTCACGATCTGGGGGTTCATCTACGGAGTCCGCCGACTCTCGGGACGCCAGTCGGGCTCGAGCGGATCGGCGGAGCCCCGACAACGCGGAAGGCGCGGCGAATGAAGTACCACCACCTCGGAATCCCCACGCAGGAACGGCGCGAGGGCGAGCGCTACCTCCCCCGGTTCGGCATGTACGTCTCCGGATACGAGACGAGCGAGTACGGCATCGAGTGGATGCGCTTCGACCCCGACAGTCCGTTGCCGGAGCTCGTGAAGACCGTGCCCCACGTCGCCTTTCAGGTGGCGGACCTGGATGCGGCCATCGAGGGCAAGGAGATCCTCATCGAGCCCAACAGCCCCGCCGAGGGCACGCGGGTGGCGTTCGTGGTCGAGAACGGTGCGCCGGTGGAGTTCATCGAGATCGCGGAGGCGGACGCGAGCCGGGGCCTGAACCGGTGACCGTGGCGACGGTCTTCGCGCCGCCCGCTCCGATGACGGCAACGGCGGCAGTGGCGTCGCGCCCCGGCACATCTCAGTCGGACCCTCGGCGCGGCGCCCGGTGTCCCACGAGCATGCGCACGCGTTTCTCTCTCCTGATCGCCCTGCTTCTGGCATTGGCGCCGCAGCCGGCTCGCTCGCAGTCCATCCTCGACCTGCTGCGGAGCATCCAGCATGGCGGCGGCTGGGTGTCCATCCCCATCGAGGCCGGCCACGGCACCTGGTCGAGCCAGGTGCTCCCGACCATGGAGCTTACGCTGGCCGGCTGCATGCAGGTCTATGCCGGGCACTCCGGCAGGTGGGATATCGTCGCCCGGGACTCCCTGGGCGACGGCCGCATGGAGGCGAAGGTCATCCCCGGAGAGAGGGTGCCGTTCAGCTACGAGACCGGCAAGCGAGCTCGGCTCACCCTCGACGCCCGTTGGAGCGAGTCCCGCGACACCACGCTCCTGCTTTGGGTGGGACTCCAGACCCCCGGCCGGAAACAGGACGTGTGTGAGCCGGTGTACGGGGGCGGGTGAGACCCGGTCCCCACACCTCCAGGTGGCCCCTGGTTGGGGACCCGCAACTTCCGGCGCGCGGAGCGTGTCGGAGAGCATAGGGGCATCTGCGCCTCGAGCCGCGAGTTCTCGCGGGAGCCGCATGAGTCGTCTCAGGTCCGTTATCGTTGCCCTGGTTGTGGCCTGTGGTGCCACCGCACCGCCGGCACATGCCCAGACGCTGGAGCCGATCGGCCTCCTGCCTTCGGACGGCTCCGTGCTCGGCGAGGTCGGAGACATGGACGTGCTTCCTGACGGTCGCATCGTGGTCATGGACGTCCAGGCCCACGCGGTGCTCGTGTATTCCCCCGCCGGCCAACTACTGCAGACGCTCGGCGGCGAAGGGCAGGGACCGGGCGAGATCGGGCTCAGCGTAGAAGTCGAGGTGGGCCCCACGGGTCGGATCATGGTGGCGGACGCGGGTAACGCACGCCTCACCCTCTGGAACTCCGATGGCACCCTGGTCGGGTCTCGGAGTCTCGATGGGCTCCTGGGTGGCACCCCCCGGTGGCCGCACGAGCTGGTCTGGCAGGACTCGCTCCTCCTGCTTCGGGTCGCGGCGTTCACGCCCGGGGCCCCCGCGGAGGTCTTCTCCCTCCCGCCCGACCTGGAAGGCGAGGCGCACCGCATCGCAACAGTGCCAACTGGGGACGGAGGCGTGACGTGCGACTTCTGTCCCATGGCCGTGGATCCAGGTGGCTCGCTCGTCTTCGCGAAGGGCGACACCGCCTACGTGATCCGCCGTCTGGACGCGGATGGCACCGTCGTCCGGGAGTGGACCCGCGGCGACCTCCCGGCGGCCCGACGCAGCGCAGCCGAGCGCCAACGTCTCGACGCAGCCGCGCACCGCATCGCCGGCGCGGAGGGAGGAGCCGCTGGCACCGGGGACTTCTCGGAGTTCAAGACGAGGTTCAGTCCGCATGGCCTCGACTTCGATGACGCCGGCCGGCTCTGGGCACTGCCCCGGACCGAGGAAGGCGCGACCGCGAGCTTCGACGTGTTCTCGGCGTCGGGACCTCGTCTCGGAGCAGTCGACGTGGATGCACCCCTGGTGCGCTTCCGCATCCGGGGAACCCGGCTCATCGCCTCCAGCGAGAACGCCATGGGCGAGCCGGTGGTCCGAGTATTCGAGATTCGGGAGTAGCGAGCGTCACTCTGGTCCGCGCAGCGCGTATGTGCTCATTGTGAGGGTGGTATCCTCCCGGTTCCGGGACTGCAATGAGACACACCACGCTAGCGACCTGCATCACTGTCCTTTCCCTCTGCGGCTGTGATCCCTTCACCGGCCCGACGGAGACGCGTGTGCTGGGCATAGTGGCGACGAGCGACGAGGGAATCGAGCTTCCCGAGCCCAATCCCAACAGCTGGATTGTACAGGGGCGCGAAGTCAGAGTGGTGATCACGACCGTGGGCGCCTGCAAGGTGACGCGTGCAGACTGGCAGGTGACCCAACGCGAGGACTATCTCGGAGGCGGACTCGTGTTCATCCTGCCGTACGAATACCGGTCCACCAGTTGTCCGTCGTCTCCGGAGCGCTATCGCAGGGTTGCGCTCTTCACCGATACGCTCGACATCCGGTTCATGACGGCGCTGGAGGCAACCGTGCGCGTCGTCAGCGCGAACGGCTCCGTGTTCGACATGGCACTCGACTTCCTGCATCCAACCCAGCCCTGATGGCCAGCGCCGCCGCGCCCCTTCCCGAGCCTGCCGGATCGAAGCCGCGGGCCGAAGAATCGTCGACCCCCGACCTCCTGCTTCGACTCGAGGACATCGAGGACGAAGCGGCCGGGCAGGCCCGGGCACGCCGGAGCTGGAGCCGCTTCCTGGGCGTGAAGATCCCGATCTTCGGGGCGCTCCTGTACGTGTCGGGGCGCTACGATCTCCTGCCGATCGCGGCGCTCATGGTGCTGGGCGCGGGCTACGGCCTCGTGCGACGCTGGCTCCGGCTTCGTGCACTGCGAGTGGAGCACGAGGAGGTGGTCAGGCGGCTGGAGGCGAGGGGGACGCGCAGGGACGATGGGTGACCCAAGGCACAGACGGCGCAACTTCCGGTGGCTTACGATGACGCTGCTCGTTGGCGTCCCTTCGACCACCATCTCGGCCTCCGCATCAGCTCAGGAGGCTCCCGCGGCGTCTCATGCTGCAACCGGTGCTCGTAGCTGCGTCATTCCCAGGATCCTGGGGAGCGCCGCGGGCTTGCTCGCGGGTGGATACCTCGGAGCGACGCTCGAGCGCGCCGCGTACGGATCGAATCCGGACGCTGGCCTCACCGGCGCGGCGGTGGGGGCCGTGTTCGGGGCAATCGTCGGAGACCAATTGGTGAAGCGTGCGTGCGCGAGACCCGCTCCCGCCTCCCCCGACCGACTTCCCGATCGCCAGTGTTACCTCGATCGGTCGTACGGCCGTTTGCCATGGCGCATCGTTTGGGACCCGGCGAAACGAGCCTTCGTCGAGAGCTCCTCTGGAACGGCTGGTGGCTCGCGGCCGCCGAGGTCACCCGGCAGAGAGAACTGCCGCCCCCTCACACAATAAGGAGTGATCCAGGGCCATGATCTTCGCACGGCGTGTCTTTCTGATCGCGGGTCTGTACGGCATCGCCTCACTGGCCCCCATGTACTTCCTCGAGGCCAGGCTGGGCCGAGACTTTCCGCCGCCGATCAGCCATCCCGAGCACTACTACGGGTTCGTCGGGGTCGCTCTGGCGTGGCAGATCCTGTTCCTCGTACTCTCGCGCGATCCCGTCCGCTACCGCCCGATGATGATCCCCGCGATCCTCGAGAAGCTCTCCTTCGGGATCGCGGTGTGGGTGCTCTTCGCTCAGGGCCGCCTCGCACCGCTCATGCTCGGCCCGGGATCCATTGACCTGGTGCTGGCGGTGTTCTTCGTGCTGGCGTTCTGGCGGACGCGGGCAGGAGCACCGTCACCAGGGCCCGGCGTCACGCGCCGAGCAACGTGAATCGCGAGCCATGACTCCCCTGCACCCAGTCTCGCGGGTCGTCGCGGGCGCCCTCCTGTTGCTGGCCCTCTGGTTCGTCATCAAGGACAACCGTCCGCCGCCACCGGAAACCACCTTCACCAGGATCTACTACGCACCCGCAGAAGGCGCCCCTCCCGGTTGGGCTCCCGGTCCACTCTCGTCCGCCACACTCGTGGACACGGCGGCAATGACGCCTCTCATCCACCTCGCCATCGCGAGGCGGCTCCTCGAGACCGAGCCGATCGCGACGATCGATCGGCCGCGCAGTCGTGCGCGTCCTCCCGAACGGGCTTCCAGACAGCATCCGTGTCTTCAGCGTCTACCACCTCGGTGACATCGACGAGTCGGTGGCCGCCGCGGATCTGGGCGAGATCCTGGCGCGGGGGCTCTATGAGCCTGGCGCACCCGGGCTCTATCGCATCCACGTCCGATATGCGGTCGAGTCGTCCGACCCGACTCTGGCCCGACAGGAGCAGTGCCCGCCACGGAGGCGATCCAAACGGCGATGGAGTGGGCCTGGGTCGAACTGCCGCCCAAGGTCTGGGCCATGGCGCCTCGCGCCGCCGGCTTGTGGACAGTCGACGGCGATACACTCTTCCTGCCAGACCGTCTGTCGGGAATGACCATCGCACACGACATGATCGGATCACCTCAGTGTGAAAGAGCACTTCGCAGGTGGCGTGATGGCGCGAGGTCCCGGTGGCTCGACTCCCTGAACGCTGCAGCGCCTGGCCCGTCCCCGAGGGGTTGGCCGTAGAGACGCTGCGAGCCTTCGCCGGAGAGGCGAGGTCACGGACGTTCCGGGTGAAGCTCGAGCTATATGCGCGCTCTCGTGCCAGGATTCGCGTGGGAATTCGCGACCACCGATGGACATACATGGCGAGTGATCTGCCTCCCCTCGCGACCTTGCGAAGCGCGTTTCACCATCGGACCGATCTATTAACGCTGTGCCTCTGGCCTGGGCCGTCATCCTCTCGTCGGCGCCGTTCTCCACGCCCAATCCGAACACGACGTCGACCTCGAACGGGTGACGCGGGACTCCTTGGTCGCCGAAGCGGTCCTCTCCATCGGGCAGGTCGGCGGGGACCGATACGAACTCTTCCGCGTGAGAGACGCCCGCTTCACTCCTGACGGCAGCATCGTCGTCGCCGACGGCGGCACGAACGAGATCCGGATCTTCGATGGGGACGGCACCTTCGTCCGGTCCCTCGGTGGCACGGGCCAGGGCCCAGGCGAGTTCATGCAGCTGTCGGCGATCTTCCCGAGTTCTGGGGATTCCGTCGTGGCATGGGACGCCGGATTGCGGCGAGCCTCCGTCTTCTCACTCGGCGGTGGATTCGGACGAACCATACGACTCGATCCCGCCTTGGCCGGGGCTCGATTGGCTGGCGTCACGGGGACCGGGCACCTGCTGGTGATCGACATGCGCTACGACGGCGCTGGAGATGGAGAGGTCACGCGCCTGAGAGAGGAACGATTCCTCTACGATGCCGACGGGCAACGGGTCGATAGCCTGGGTTCCGCGCCTGGCATGTTGGGAGCCGTGCGCACGATGGGGAGCGGCATGTGGCTGCGCCCCGCCCTCTTCAGACTGTCGACGAACTACGCCGTGGCCGGGGATCTCCTCTGGATCCAACGGAGCGATCTCGCTGGCTTGGAGGTTCAGCACATCGGGCGGGACGGCCTTGCCGCGATCACATGGCGCGAACCTAGGATTGCCACGACCGAGGAGCATGCCTCCGCGTTCATATCAGAGCGCCTCAGAGGCATGACCGATCCTGATCAACGACGCGCGATGCGGCGCGATTTCGAGACCCGTCCCAGACCGGACTCCCTTCCGACCACGACCGATGTGGTGGCCGACGCCAGCGGCGCGGCGTGGGTGGCACGGTTCCTTCCACCCGGCAGTGGAGACTACGTCGAGTGGGTGGTGATCCGCGCCTCGGGCGATGTCCTGCGACGCGTTCGCATCCCTCGAGACATGGAATTGCTCGACGTCCGGGAAGACCGGCTTCTCGTGCTCCAGCGCGACGCCCTGGATCTCGAGTACGTGCGAGTGTACGCCCTGGCCGGCAGTCTCTGACCTTCGGTTTCGGTCCCCCCACCCGCGACACCCTGGCGCGTCAGACGCGATATAGTGTAGGGTGCGACACTCGGACCCCGCCCCGACGCCTCTGCCAAGCAAGGAACCCCGTTGACCCTCGCGCACGCTGCACCACGCCGTCGCCGCCGTCCAATCATCCTCGCGATGCTCGCCCCGCTTCTCGCCGCCTGCGCCTCCGGCGGCTCCAGCGCGCCACCGGCTCCCGACGTCGCGCCCTGCCCGGGCTATGAGTCGATGGAGCCCGAGCTGCTCCCACTCGGGCGCGAGAAGGAGCCGGGCCTCTTCGGTCCGCGCTACGTCGACCCCGGGGCGGTCGCTCCGCTGATGGAGCGGGAGCTGACGCGAGGCCAGGTGACGGAGACCGGAAGGGTTACAGTGCGGATCCAGGTGTCGGTCACGGGCTCCATCGAGTCACGGGAGATCATCTCGAACACGGCGGGCAACAAGCTGGGAAGAGCTGCCATGGACATCGCCCGTCAACTGAAGTTCCATCCCGCCGAACGAGCCGGGTGCGCGATCCCCTCACTGGTGGACTTCGAGCTCGCGACTGGGGCGAGGCGCCTGACCCATGATTCAACTCGCCCCGCTGCTCCTGCTCGTCGCCGCTCAGCCCGTGCCGGCCGAGGACACTGTCTGGAACAGCGGCGAGGGAACGCCCGTCATTGAGCGCCCGTCGATCCCGACGATCTGGAAGAGCCCGCAGCTCGGCAACCCGACGACCATGGCGAAGTTGGGATCCCGACTCGTCATCGGCGATGGAGACCGGGTGCACATCATCGAGCGCACGACACCGCACGGCCCCACCATCGGACGCCGGGGCGAAGGACCGGGCGAGTTCTCTCGCATCACAGCGGTGGGCACGATGGGTGACACGATCGTCGTGCTCGATACGGGCAACCGCCGCTTCAGCCTGCTCGACTCCACCGGGGCGTCATTCGCCACCTTTCCGCTCCGACTTGCCAGGTTCATCAACCCGACGCGCCTTCGCATGACGCTCAGGATCTACCACGGCCGCGTCCTGTTCACGGCCGGGGAGCAGATCCACACAAACAGCCCCCAGCGGAAGGCACTCGCGGCACAACCGCTGAAGCCCCGTTCAGACGCCGAGGTGATCGATGATTGGACCGACGTCCAGTGGAAGGACTTCGGATCCTTCATGGGTCCGGGGACCGCATTGGGCTCGCAGTGATCGTCGCCGCGGGTCCCGGCGGCGCCTATGTAGCAGGCGACGGTCAGGGATACTGCTTCACGCTGGTCCATCTCGACGGCCCCTCGATCGACGTGTGCCGCGAGTGGGAGCGGCGGAAGGTCACGCGAACGATGCGTGACTCCGACCTCAGCGACCTCGAGGTTCAGCCCGAGCCCAGGATACCTGGCGGGAACCAAGAACATGCTCCGGGACCTCGAGGTGCCGGACGAGTTCCCCAGCTACTGGCAACTCCTGCCCACCGAGGATGGTGGCGTGTGGGTCGAGGCCGAGAAGGAGGAGTATCCCGAGATCCACCCGGCGCTGATCAACATCGACCCCGACGTTCGTTCCACGGTGAAGCGGTGGGAGGAGTTCACGGCATCCGGCGAGCTGACGCGAACGATCCTGCTCCCCGCCGACTTCAGTCCACTGGTGATCGAGGGCGACTACGTCGCGGGACTTCTCAGGATTCCCACCGGCGAGATCGTCATCGGAGCTCTCCAGGATATCGGCGGTGGGTGATGAAGGGCCGCAGACTCCGCTCGGGGTTTGCACGCCGCCGGGACCCGACAGCGGACATTCCCCCACGACGTATGGCTCGCTGACCCCCGCCCCACATCCCCCGGAATCCTCCGAGGCCACCATGGTCGAGACCAAGACGCCTTCACGCGCCCGCGCTCACCGGTCCAGAGGCGCCACGTCGCTGAGTTGGATCCTGCTCGTGGTCGGCCTCGCTCTGATCGCCACGATCGCGTTGGCCCTGCGGACTCGAACGGCGACGCGCGAAGCCGCCCAGTCCGCCAACGAGGCGTCCGCCGAATGCTGGCCCCGTCACGGTACCGCCGGAGGTGATGGAGAACTTCGAGAACATCCCGGCTGAGACCTGGAATCGGGTCGGCACCACGGGAGCCCGGATGCCCATCAACGTCGGCGACGAGGACGCGACCGACGAGGGCAAGGCCGTGGTGCTCTACATCGGCGCCGGCTACTGCCCGTACTGCGCTGCCGCCCGCTGGTCCATGATCGCGGCGCTCTCACGCTTCGGTGAATTCTCGGGCCTCACCTACTCGACGTCGTCGAGCATGGACGTGTATCCGAGCAGCCCCACCTTCTCGTTCTACGGCGCCACCTACTCCAGCGACTACCTCGAGCTGCAGAGCGTCGAGCTGGCCAGTGAGGTGATGATGCCCAACGGCCGCTATGCGCCGCTCGAGAACCCGAGCGACGATCAGGTGGCCCTGCTGCAGAAGTACGATGGTCCACCGTACATCGACGAGCAGTCCGCGGGCGGCATCCCCTTCATCCTGGTCGGTGGCAAGTACATGTGGAGCGGATCTCCCTTCTCGCCCCAGGTGCTCGCCAACCAGACGCAGCCCGAGATCGCGGCGACGCTTCCCGGGGGCTCCGGTCCCGCGGCACGCGCCATCCTGGCAAACGCGCTCGTGTTCACGGCGACCGTGTGCTCGGTGAACGGTGGCCAGCCCACCGAGGTCTGCTCGGACCCGGCGGTGCAGCAAGCGATGGAGGCGCTCCCGAGCGAGACTCCGTGAGCCGTCGGACCTGGCGGGACGGCGCCCGGCTGGCCCTCTCCGCAGCGGGATTGCTGATCTCGGCCTACCTCACGCTCCTGCACTACGACAGCGACGTGCCGCTGGTTTGCTCCGCCGGATCGTACGTCGATTGCGAGACCGTGCTTAGCAGCAGCGCCTCCATGGTCCTGGGGCTGCCGGTGGCACTCTGGGGATTCCTCTGGTTTGCGGTGGCCTTCCTGTTCGCCGTACTGTCCGTTCGTGCCCGGCCCCGTGGCGAGCCGCCCCCCTTCGCCACATCCGGGCTCCTGTGGACTCTGATCGGCACCGCCACGGTCCTATGGCTCATCTATCAGGAAGTCGGCGTGATCGGAAAGCTGTGCGCCTGGTGCACGGCCGTTCACGTGCTGGTGCTGGCCATGCTCGTGGTCCAGGTGACGGGGGAGCCGGCCGAACGCAGCCCGTAGCCCCTGCGGCGGCGGGCGGCACAGCCCGCATGAGGCGAGGCGCCTTCGCAGGGCTCGCACTCGGGGTCTCGATTCTCGGGGGATGCCAGGCCGGCGCGGAAAGCGCGCCGAACGAAGCCTCGGTCACCGACAGCGCCGGCGTGAGCATCGTCCGCAACACGGCGGGTGACCGAACGCTCGCGGTGACCGAGGTCCTGCGGATGGGCGTGGTCGAAGGGGATCCCAACCTGCTGTTCCACAGGGTGCGGTCGTTGGCGGTCACGCCGGCCGGCGACATCTGGGTCGCCGATTCGAATGAGAGCGTCCGTCACTACTCCTCCGCGGGAGCCTATGTGGGCAGCGTGGGCAGGCAGGGCGAGGGGCCCGGCGAAGCGTCGCGGGGATACGGAGCCGTCTGGGTGGGCGAGGGCTTCGTGGGAGCGCTCGCCGCTGGAGCGGACATCCAGGTCTTCTCGTTCGACGGGACCTACCGGACCTCGCGGCCTTCGCGCACCGCCTCGGGCTCGTTCACGATCCCGCTCGCCCCTCGGGGGCACGGCTGGACGTTGCACCTTCTGGGGTTCGAACCTGTGAGCGAATCCCGAGCGCAGCGGACCTGGACCATTGCGGCCGGCGGACTCGGTGACGGGCCGGTCGACACATTGCTCGAACTCCCCGGCGAGGCCATGACGGGGATGGGCGCCGAGTGGACGCGGAACTCGTATTTCGAAGGGCGACCTTCTCTCGCGGCGGACGAGGAGGGTGACGTCTACGTTTCCGATCCCCGGGAGTACCGAATCGAGTACTACGATGCCTCGGGCGACTTGAAGCGCATCGTGCAGCGTGACGTCGCACCCGCGCCGTATCCGACGGGGCTCGAAGACGCGGTGGCCGAGGGGATCCGCGCCGAGTGGGGAGCACGCGGACAGCCCTCGGACGAGAACATGGTCCAGCGCATGGTCGCCCGCGCCCTCCCATCCGACCCACCGGAGCACCTGCCCTTCCTGCAATCCCTCTTCGTGTCGAGAGACGGGTACCTCTGGGCCCTGCGCGCGGACCTGCATCCGCGACCCGCGATGCGAGCGGTGGCCGGGGCGTTCGGCTTCATACGCTCAGTGTGGCCCGAGGCATGGCGGGCGCCCGTGCATTTCGACCTCTTCACCCCAGAGGGCCACTACCGCGGTAGCGTGGAGCTCCCCTCCGAGTTCGTCCCGCTCACGGTCACCCGGGGCCGCGTCTACGGCACCGAGTTCGACGAGCTGGAGGTGGAGCGGGTGGTGGCGTACGAGATCCGACCGTGATGACGCGCGGGGACGAGCCGTGAAGGTGGTCCTCGTCGGAGCCAGCGGCATGATCGGCGGCGGCGTGCTCACCGAGTGCCTTGCGGATCCGCGTGTCGAGGCCGTGACCTGCCTCGTGCGGCGACCCCTGGGGAGGGAGGATCCCAAGGTGCGCGAGGTGATCGTGCCCGACCTCTTCGACCTCGCCTCGCACCGCGATGAGCTCGACCCCTTCGACGCCTGCTTCTACTGCCTCGGCGTCTCGTCGGCGGGCATGTCCGAGTCCGACTATCGACGGATCACCTACGACCTCACACTCGCCGTCGTGGAAGTGCTGGCTGAGGTCAATCCCCACATGACGATCTGCTTCGTGTCCGGCCAGGGCACCGACAGCAGCGAGAAGGGCCGCGTGATGTGGGCGCGGGTGAAGGGGGCGGCGGAGAATGCTCTGATCGCCCGCGAGTTCACCACGTATCTCTTCCGACCCGGCCTCATCCAGCCCATGAAAGGCGCCCGCTCGAGAACCCGGCTGTACAACGCGTTCTACGCGCTCCTCACGCCGGCGTGGCCCATCCTCCGCCGTCTCTTCCCGGGCTCGATCACCACCACCGAGCGCATGGGCCGCGCCATGATCCGGGCAGCGATCGACGGCTGCGAAAAGCAGGTTCTGGAGACCAGAGATATCAACCAGCTCGGGAGCTGACTCATGCCCCGCACCATCGCGGCCCTCGCCATCGTCACCATCCTCGCAGCCTGCGAGCCGTCCTCTCCGGAGAACCAGGCGGCCACCTACGAAGAGCTGCCGGAGCTCCCGGTCGAAGTGACGGCCGTGATCGGAGGCGCGGCTGCCACCGGGCCAGCTGCACTCGGCCTCGTCCGGGACGTCGCCCTGTTGCATGACGCGGATCGGCTCGCAGTCGCGGACTGGGACTCCCAGGAGATCCGTGTCTTCGACCTCCGCGGCCAGTACGTGGAAACGCTCGGTCGACGAGGGGAGGGCCCGGGAGAGTTCAAGGCACTGGGCCATGTGGCGAGCTTTCCCGGCGGGGCGGTCGTCGGGTGGGACGAAGGCGCGCGCAGGGTGACGATGTTCCTGGACGATGGCTTGGCCACCATCGAGCCCGATCTCTCGGTGTTCCCCCAGCGGGGCCCAGCGTTCCTGGGACTCTGGCCCGACACCACGCTCGTCCTTCGTCTGGACCTGAACACCCAGCTGCTCAGAGGCCACCCCGCCGGGCCGATCGTGGACACGGTGCGCGTCGCGCGATTCAATCGCCAGGGACAGGTCATCGGGACGCCCGATACGGTGGTGGGGCCCACGCAGACCTTCTTCGACAATGGTCAGTTCTGGGGCATGGACAGAGCCATCCTCGGGGCAACACTCCATTCGACGATGGGCGGCAATCTGTTGGTCGTGAGCCACGGGAGAGAACTCGGCCCTGCGCGTGCACCGCTACGACGGCGAGGTTACCCGCGTGGAGGTCCCTCTTCCGACCCCGACACCCACCAAGGACCAGATCGACGCCGAGCGCGAGCAACGCATGGCGTCGGTTCGCGCGCCGCGGATCCCCGGCTCCGACCTGGAAGCCCAGATGCGCGAGATCATCGGCAGATCTGCCGTCCGCCGCCACCATACCGGCTTTCGACGACCTGGCGAGCGGCCCCACCGGCGCGTTGTGGGTCCGGCGCTACCTGATGCCGGGCGACTCCATCGCCCACTGGCTGCTCCGTGACCCCGGCGGTGCGTGGCGCGGTCACGTCTCGCTCCCCGCGGACGAACGATTCATGTCGGGCACGTCGACCCATCTGGTCACCGTGGGCCGCGACGAGCTCAACGCGTCCGTGGTGCGTGTGTACTCGGTGGGGGCGCCGGGCGCGCCGTGAATCGACGACGGCATCCCCGGGGCCTCAACGCCGCTCCTTTGATCGCAGCCGCGGCGAGTCTCTCGCTCGTGGCGTGTGGGCGCGGCGCGGTGGACCCCCAAACCGTCAGCAGGGTGAGCGACGATTCCGGTCTCGTCTTCGAGGTCGAACGCGAAGCCAGGCGGGCGAGCGACAGCCTCGTCTGGGTCGGCAGGATCATCAACGAGTCCCCGGCGCCCGTCGAGCTGCGGTTCGGATTCTGCGCGCTCGATGTGCGGGCGTGGAAGGTCGACACCGATGGGCCCGTCTGGCGATCGGAGGACCGGCAGTCGTATCCGCCTGTCGGTATCCGGTACTGTCCACACCAACTCACGATCGCGACGCTCGAGGCGGGCGACTCCATTCGGCCCCGCGAGTTTCGGCTCACAGTGCCCGTGATGGAAATCCTGGGCGACAGTCTGGCTGAAGGCCTCTATCGTTTCCGGGGTCGAATCCAGCTCATCAACCGTGAAGTGCCCTGGATTCCTCTCGGTGAGGCGACGCTGAAACGATGACGCGCGTGCACCGGAATCCCCAGAACGATGCAGAAGCAGGTTCATGGCGTCAGCCGCTCGTGTATGACATCCTGAGTCCGGACGGTCGCTTGGTGGGTCGCGTGGAATTGCCATTCGGGGTCGAGCCGAGAGCAGCCCGCGGACGCGTGTTGTGGGCTCTCGCCCGGGGTGAGCTCGGCGAGCCTCAACTGGTCAAGTTCCGTCTGGGACCGGCGGGCTGACACCCGCGCCCCCCAACTCACAGCGCGAAAGGACCGGACCGCATGTACGGCCTCATCGGAAAGATCATGGTCACCGAAGGACGGCGGCAGGAGCTCGCCGACATTCTCATGTCGGGGGTCGGGGGGATGCCAGGCTGCCTGAGTTACGTCGTCGCCGAGGACCCGAGCGACGACAACGCGCTCTGGGTGACCGAGGTGTGGGACTCGGAAGAGAGCCATCAGGCCTCGTTGTCGCTTCCCTCGGTCCAGGAGGCGATCCGCAAGGGGCGCCCGTTCATCGAGGGATTCGGGGAGCGCTTCGTGACCAAGCCCCTGGGGGGCTATGGGCTGGAAGGCAGCAGGTAAGCGGGGGCGGGCGTGATCGATCCATGGGCAAACGGGGCGAGATTCTCAAGGGAAGCTCGGCCGCCCGGTTGGTGTGGGTGGCGAACGTGCTGATGCTCGTTGTTGGACTTTGCAGCCAGAGTCCCTCGCCTCGCCGGGAGACGGCTGCGTTCTACAGGATTATCCTGGACTTCGCAGCCGGCGCCCTGGGCCCGAGGGACTGTGGCTGCAATCACCCGGACTATCCTGGACTTTGCAGCCGACGCCCTCGCCCCGGCTCGATTGTGGCTGCGTATTGCAGGATCGCTCCGAGCCCTGAAAGCCGCGTGCGCCGACCGCCGCACCCCTCGCCCCGACCCTCGGAGCCCGTACAATGACGCACCGGACACCGAGGCGGACCGGCATGCGCTCCCTCGCGTGGCTCCTGCTGGCACCGGCTCATCTGACCGCACAGCTCCCGCAGCGCACCCTGGTGGCGACCTTCCGCCTCGGTGGCGTGAACGCGCCGGAGTACGCCGCCTTCGCGCGCGAGCCGACCATCGTGGCCGACTCGGACGGCACCATCTTCGTGCGCACGGCGCAGCCTCCCACGATCAACGTCTTCGATGCGCAAGGTCGCTTCGTGCGCACGATCGGGCGCGAGGGCGAGGGTCCCGGAGAATTCACGATCGCAGGGCGGCACGGCGTCCTGGCCGACACGCTGTGGGTACTCGACCCGGTGAACGCGCGCGTCACGCTCTTCGACCGCGAAGGCACGGTGCTCGCCACCCGTCCGTCCAATCCCGACGGCCGGGGCACCGACTTCGGGTCCCAGCAGTTCACCACCGTCCCGCTGCTCGGCGGACACGTGATCCAGATTCCTGGGATGCCCCCACCGGGCACCGATCATCCCCTCGAGGCGCCGATCCGCTTCAGGCCAGACGCCTCCGAGAGCCCTCGCCAGGTCGGGACGCTCACCGTGCCCACGGACGGCTTGCTGGTGCCCGGGGTCGGCGTCTTCTGGCTGCGAGACTTCCCGGCCTTTCCACCCCTGATCTCGGTCGCGAGCAATGGAGGGGGATGGGCCTACGTGGACGACGACGAGGCGAATCCCGCGGCGGCAGTGATCTCGCGCTATTCCGCGTCCGGCGAGCTCGTCTGGACCCGGACCCTGGAATCCCCCCGGACACCGGTCTCCGACACCGCTCGCGACCGCCTCGTCGACGCCGCGCTCGAGATCTTCACGCCGGACGTGTTGGAAAGCACCCGTCGCTGGGCCGAGGCCCAGGGCGAGCCGGCACCCCGCGGCACTCGCAAGGACATGGTCGAGGACGCTCTCGGCCTCCCGGACTTCTACGCGCCGTTCGATGACGTGGTGATGGGACGCGACGGGAGCGTGTGGCTCCGCCGGGGCAGCGAGGGTCGAGACGCCGAGTGGCTGATCCTGGACCCCCCGGCGAGCCACGCTTCACGGCCCGGCTGCCTCGCCGATGGCCGTGCGCGAAGCGACCATCGAGACGGTCTGGACCACGGTGCTCGATGAGCTCGACGTGCCGTACGTCGTCCGCTTCGACGTGCGCTGACATGTACATCTACGTCTGGGAGTTCGACGTCGCCGAGGGCCACACGGCGGAGTTCGAGGAGATCTACGGACCCGAGGGTGCGTGGGTCGCTCTCTTCCGGCGCGCACCGGGCTACCGCGCCACGCGCCTGGTTCGCTCTGCGGAGCACCGGCGGCGCTACTTCACCGTGGACGAGTGGGACAGCAAGGCGGGCTACGAGGATCTTTCGACGCGAGTTCGCCAACGAGTTCGAAGCGCTGGATCGCCGGTGCGAGTCCCTGACCGTGAGCGAGCAGCTCCGGCTCTCGGTCGACGGGACCGACGTCGACCGCACGACCTCGACCTGACCCCCGCGATCCGCGCATGTGGCACCACTGCATCGTCTGCTCGTCGGATCTGGGCGAGAACCAGGACCTGGAGGAATTTCCCGTCGGGACGCCGGTTCGCGTTCGATCCGGCGCAAGGGGCGGCTCTGGGTGGTGTGCCCGTGCTGCGAGCGCTGGAACCTCGTGCCCTTCGATGAACGCTGGGAGGCGATCGAGGCGCTGGAGAGGGCATACCGGGATACGTCCCGTCCCGCTTCTCGACGCCGGAGATCGGGCTGGCACGCCTCGGGGGTGGTCTCGAGATCGTGCGCATCGGGGATCCCGTGCCGGGGGAGTTCGCCGCCTGGCGCTGGGGCAGCCGCTTCGGCCGCCGCAAGCGACGACTGAAATCCCTCGTCCAGGGCGGTCCGCTCCTCAAGCTCGAGAAGGGTACCGCCTGGGCCGCGGGGATTGCGCTCGCACCCCTGGCTCCAGTGCTCGCTCCGCTGGCGGTGGTGGGTGGCGTGATCACCATCCCCCTGATCCTGCTCGCGCGCATGGAGAGCAACTGGTACCTGGCCAAGGGCTCGCCCGCCGGCGTCGGCAAGATGCAGCTCAAGTCCGGGGGGATCACGCCCTCGGACGTGTTTCCCGGGTGGTCCATCCACATTCAGGCCTGGGCTGAAGTGCCCAGCCAGGGCGGGACGCGCACGCCTGATCCGATGGAAGGAGTACTCCGGCGATGACGCCCTCCATCTCGCGCGCCGGGCACTCCCCCTGCTCAACCGTCGCACGCCGAAGCTCACCACCATCTCCGACGCGGTGAGCGAGATCTCCAGCCATGGCGGAGTGGAGGGATACCTGTCTCATGCCGCCGCGCTCAAGCCCAGGTGGGTGCCCTTCAGGCACTACCCGAAGCCCGTGCTCATGGCCATGGAGATGGCGCTCTTCGAAGGCGAGGAGCGCCGCGCCCTCGAGGGCGAGCTCGAGCATCTCCTGGAGGCCTGGCGCGAGGCTGAGGAAATCGCCGAGATCAGCGACAACCTCATCGAGCCCAAAGGATGGGAGGCGTTCCGGGTGCGGGTGACGGCCGCGAGCCAGGCGGCGGCGGGTGAGGAGCCTCCCACGGTGCGGAGAGACAACCTCGGTTCCATGGGCAGCGGCGGAGGTTCGCCCTCATCGCATCCCGATGCTGGCGGGTGAGATGCGACCCCGCATATGATGGGGCGCGGAGGTCCCTGCTCCGCCCCCACAACCCCACCTGAGGTCCCCCATGCACCCGTCGCCGAGGCAGGCACTCGTCGTCCTGATGCTCGCGGCCGCCGCATGCGCTGGGGGCGAGGAGGGTCGCCGCTTCTCGGCGGTCGTCACCGACAGCGCCGGCATCACCATCATCGACAACGGGGTCCTCGCGGACGGTCCGGACCTGCTCGCGGATTCCACGCCGTTGCTCCAGATCGGGGTGGCCGAAGGTGATGACGCCTATCAGCTCTTCCGGGTGGCCGACGCGAAGCGGCTCTCCGATGGCGCCATCGCGGTGGCGAACGGGGGCACGCGCGAGCTTCGCATCTACGAGGCCGACGGCACCCATCGGGCCACGGCGGGCGGTGCCGGGCAGGGCCCGAGCGAGTTCACGTATCCGAGCTCACTGGTGATCCTCCCCGGTGACACGATCCAGGTGCAAGACTTCCTGGACCGCGTCTACTTCGCCCCGGACGGCTCGTTCCTGCGGCGTGAGACACTTGACCGGGACGCGTTTCGGGAGGCGATCGGAGGACCGCCGGAAGGTGGTCAGTGGATGGCTGACGGATCCTACTTTGCGCCCATCTATCAATTCGAGTCCCACCCTGGTGGGCCGAGACCAGGACCTCTGCGCCGTCCCCAGATCACCTTGGCGCGCACCCCGGAGGCCTTCTCACGGGTGGATACCCTCGGGGTATTTGGGGGGGTTCTGCAGCAGTACGTCGACGTCGGCGGGCAGAGGGGAATCTTCTCCAACGTGCCCCCGTTCGCGACCACGACGTCATGGGGATTGGGCGCGACCGACGGCACGATCATCGTAGGCGACAACGCCGATCCCCAGATCCATCGCTTCCACGCCGACGGTAGCCACTCCATCGTGCGCTGGACGGCGGAGCAGATGCCGGTCTCCACGAGCGACGTGGAGGCGTGGAAGGAGGAGCAGCGGAATGCCGAGTGGACGCGCGGACAACTGCCCGAGTTGGAGCGCGGATGGGCCACCATGGATATCCCCGAAATGAAGCCGTACTACGGGCGGGTCCGCGTCGGCTCCGATGGGACCCTCTGGGTGGGTGAGGTCGGGACCGGCAGGGACAGCACGCACCTGCGGGTGTTCGACGCCGACGGACGCTACGCCGGCACGATCACGCTCCCGGAACGCTTCACGGTGCATGACTCGGGGCCCGACTGGGTTCTCGGAGTCATGCGAGACGAAAACGACATCGAATTCCTGCGCATGTATGCGCTGCGTGAGGGTTGAAACGCCGATGGCGAGGCGTTGTCGGTGACTCGGTCTTCCGCGACTGGCACTAGGGTGCTCAAAGGGGTCGCCGGCGCAGTCGCGGCTCTAGCGTTCCTCGCGGTCACCTTCGTCTGGTTCGAGGCCGAGATCGAGGTGCGCATCCTGTGCGGCATGATGAGCCCGGGCCGGCCCGTCACCGACGCCGTGCGCATGCTGGACACCGGCAACCTGCTGGAGTACGAGCGGGTCGACGACTCTGCGATCCGGGTGACCAGCCCCTATACGCTCGGCACGACGCGCTGCGAGATCGCCCTGGCCGATGGGCGTGTCGTCTCGGGCGCGTACCGGGACACGCTCCACCCGGAACGGCTTGCGGGCTGGGTCGCGGCCGTCCTCCTCGCGGGGCTGGCCGTGTTCCAGGTGTTGCTGGCCGCCGGGGCTCCGCTGGGACGCATGGCGTGGGGCGGCTCGAGCGAGCGGCTGTCCCCAGGGCTCCGGGTCGCCAGCGGGGTATCCGCGCTGTTGGTCACGGCGGGGGCCATGGTCGTGCTGGAGAAGGCGGACGTCATCCAGATCCTGGAGCGGCCCGGGCCTGGTGGCGGGAAGCGTGTGGGCGCTGGCCCTGATCTTCGCGATCAGCGCGGTGGCGAACGGCTTCTCGAAGAACCGCACCGAGCGCCGTGTCATGCTGCCGCTCGCGGTGGTGCTTGCGGCGGCGTGCGTCATCGTGGGGATGAGTCGGTTGTAGCGCTCCGGGGCGCACGACGCGCGTGGGCGCGTCGGAAGCTCCAGCCCGGTTGCGAGCGGACGGCGCAAGCAAGTGAACGCTGGCGGCGAAGGGGATGTCCACATAAGCTGCGACATCATGGAAACGACTGGCCGACATCGCCCATGCGACCCCCGGAAGGGGATGCCTGCGACATTGCTCGTCCTCAGCTCCCTCTGCGTCGCGTGTGCACGCGGCGCAGACCGGAGCGACGCGGCTGCGTGGGAGGGAACCGTCGACACCCTCTCCACGGGTCAGATCGTCGTCCGCAACGAGGGCCGGGGCACCTGGACCGCACCGTGGAGCGCGGAGGAGACGCTCCGTCTGGGCTCCGCCACCGGTACGGGCCCGGAAACCTTCGGACAGATCCGCTCGTTGGACGTGGACGGGGCGGGGCGCCTGTGGATCCTGGATGGGCAGGCCGATGAGATCCGGGTGTTCGACGCTTCTGGCGAATACGTTCGCACGGTGGGCCGAAAGGGAAGCGGCCCGGGGGAGTTTGCCCAACCGATGCGCCTCGATCTGGGCCCCGACGGCCGGATCTGGGTCATGGATCCCGACAACGGACGGCTCTCACAGTTCGACACTGCCGGGACCTATCTGGCGGGTCTCCCCGCCGCCGGGGGCTTCATCACGCTCCCGTGGCCCGGCGGGTTCGACGACGCCGACCGCTACTACAGTCCGGCTCCGGTGTTCGAACCCTCCTTCCACATGGGGCTGGCGCGCTTCGACACGACCTACAGCCCGCTGGACACGCTGACGCCACCGGAGGACCCGGACACTCGTCCATCGTTCAAGATCGAGGAAGGAGGCCTGACACGCGTCGTCGCCAGCGTCCCCTTCACCGGACAGCTCCTCTGGCGCGTCTCGCCGCAGGGTACGCTCTGGGCACTGGTTACCGGCGACTACCGACTCTTCGAGCTCGACGCAGCCGGAGATACGCTCCGGACCGCCTACCGCTCGTATGATCCTGTGCCCGTGACGTCGGCAGACCGTGCCGAGGCGATCGAAGATCTGAAGTGGTTCACCGACCTGGGCGGACGGATCGATCTGTCGTTGATTCCTTCCGTGAAGCCTGGCGCTTCCACGTTCTTCATCGACGATCGGGGCAATCTCTGGGTCCTCCCGGTCACCTCGGGCGACGACGCGAGGCAGCCGTGGGACATCTTCGATCCCACGGGGATCTATCTCGGTAGAATCGAGCTCCCCTTCACCATGGCGGCCTCGCCCCTCCCCCGGGTCGAAGGCGACCTCCTCTACGGCGTCGTCAGAGACGAGCTCGACGTGCCCTACGTCGTGGTCGCCCACATTCGAAGGCCGGAGTAGCGTCTACCGAGTCCCGTACGCTGGTCACGACCCGCACCGAGGAGCCGCCGCATGCCGCACGCGAATCCCACCGCATCGACCGCTCTCCGGCGTCTGGCGATCGTCCCGGCGCTGACCCTCGCCCTTCTGGCCCTGGCCGGCTGCCGCTCCGGCGGAGGTGTCGACTCGATGGACACCGACCGGCTCGACGACCTTCCCACGCTGCCCATCGAAGCGGACCTGCGCCTGGGGAGCTTCGAGGATCCCGATCTGGGATTCTCGCGGATCGGCGATGTGGACGTGGACCGGGACGGGAACCTCTACGTGGGCGAAGTCATGGTGCCGGAGATCCGCGTCTACGGCCCCGACGGCGACCTGCTGCGACGCATCGGACGGCGAGGCCAGGGTCCTGGGGAGTTCGAGAGTGCCCCGCAATTCGGCGTCGCGGGAGACACGGTCTGGGCGATCGAGGGCTGGAAGAGCCGCATCACGCTCTTCGACCGCGAGGGCAGGACGCTCTCCACGGGCCTGGCGGAAGACGTCACGGTTCCGCTTCCCTCCTCGTTCGGCCACGTGCGACCCGTGGCCATGCGGCCCGACGGCACGTTCAGGAGCTTCTTCAACGGCGTTTCGTACATCCGCGGTGAGGCCACCGACGTCGAGCCCACGGACCGCATCCGCTGGCCCATCGTGCTCTTTGCCGCCACCGGAGCCGTGACGGACACCATCGGGTGGGCGGAGCGGCCGCCGCCCCGCATGTGGCGCCCACCCTCCGAGGCCGATCCCATGCCGAAACAGATCGAGGTCGCGGGCCAGCGCATGTTCGTGCCGAGTCCGCCGACCCTCTTGCCACGGTGGCTGGACCTCCCCGACGGCTACGTCACGGTCGAGACGCCTCTGCCGAGCAACGCGGCCGACGGGACGCTGCTGGTGACACGCATCGGGCTGCAGGGTGATACCGTCTACAGCCGGACCTTGCACTACAGGCCGCTCCCCTACACCACCACGGATCTCGACTCCATCGCTGCCAAGGGTGCCCGCGGCGAGCCCGGCGGCGGGGTCCCCTTCAGACCCGGTGCACCCCCACCCGACAACTGGGAGGTCATTGCGGCACGCTATCGGGCCGAGATGGATTATCCTGCTTTTCAGCCCCCCATCGAGTACGCCTGGGTGGGGCAGGACCAGTCCGTGTGGCTCAAGCTCACCGCACCAGGCGATAGGCCGACGGCGAGTTGGGTCGCGTTGAACGCCGACGGACAGCCGCGGGCGCGCGTCGAGCTTCCCGCCAACGCCAGCATCCGCTGGAGCGGTGCCGACACCTTCTGGGCCGTCGAGCCCGACGAGCTCGACACGCCGTTCCTGGTGCGGTACCGGATCGGGTCCTGAAACGAGAGGAGTGGAGGTGCGCCGCGACTCCGGCGGCATCGGCCTTGCGTCTTCATCATGGTGAGCGCCGGGAAGAGCCCGCGCGCATTCAGACCATGGAGACGATGATGGACCGCAATGAATTCCAGGGAAAGTGGAAGCAGGTGAAGGGCCACGCCAAGGAGAAGTGGGGCAAGCTCACCGACGATGACCTCGACCAGATTCAGGGGCGCCGCGAGGTGCTCGTGGGCAAGATCCAGGAACGCTACGGCAAGACCCGGGAGGCGGCGGACAAGGCCGTGGCGGATTGGTTCTCCCACGTGGACGAACGCGTGGCGTAGCCAGGCGGCCGTCGAGGAGGCCTGCCGGTGCTCGCGTCGTACCTCGACGCCGCAGCCCCGCGCGGAGACGTTTCAGCTGAAACGTTCGAGGGCCGGTCGAGGACTCCTTCTCCTTGCCGACGCACCGCCCTTGCTCGTTCACCCATGGTGACAATGTTGTAATCCCCGAAGGTAACATTGTCACCATCAAGGCGCTCGACGCGTGGCGCGGGACCGCCGCAACCAGCGCCGCAACACGAGCGGGGGCTCCAGCAATGGCCAAGAATACCCTGGGAGAGCTGGAAGAGCTGGTCCTGCTGGCCATGGTGCGACTGGGCGACGACGCCTACGGGCTCGCCATCGCCGACGAACTGGAGCGCACGGCCCACCGGCCGGTCCCGCGCGCGTCCGTCTATGTCCTGCTTCGCCGTCTGGAGCATGCCGGCCTGATCGAGAGCGAACGCGAGAGCCCCGATGAGGCCCGGGGCAAGCCGCGTCGCATGGTGCGCGTGACCGAGACGGGGCTGGCGCTCCTTCGCGAGACCCGCGACACGCGCCTCCGTATGTGGGCCGGGATCGAGGACGCGCTGGAGGGGGCATGATCCGCATCCTGACGGCGCTTCTCCGCCACCTGCTCCCGGGGGATTGGGCCACGGACATCCTCCGGGACCTGGAGGAGGACTACAGCCGGCGGCGAGCCCGGACCGGACCGGTGCGGGCCCGCTGGTGGTTGCTCGGTCAGTCGGTGCATCTGGCCGTGCGCTTCGCGCTGGAGCGGTTGCGCGACGCGAAACCCGCCGGCGGTCCGGCCGCGTGGCTGCGTGCGATGCTCCAGGATCTGCGCTTCACGCTGCGCAGTCTGCGCCGCTCGCCGGTGTTCTTCGGCGGGATCGTCCTCACTCTTGCCGTGGGGATGGGCGCCAACGCCGCCATCTTCAGCGTGGTGCGCAGCGTGGTCCTGGCCCCGCTGCCGTATCCGGAGCCCGATCGACTCATGGTCGTGGATCCCTATCCCTGGACGCCGGCCGAGATCGTCCAGAATCTGGGCGACGCAGGACCCGGGACTCCCTACGCGGAGGTGGCGGGCTACTACCCGCGACCCTTCACCTCCACGGGCGGAGAGCGCCCCGAAGAGCTCCAGGGGGCCACCGTGACCCCGAGCTTCTTCGGCATCCTCGGCGCCACCATGGCACTCGGCCGACGCTTCACGGCCGACGACGTCCGGGCCGACGCACCCCGCACCGCCGTACTCAGCTACGAGGCCTGGCAGCGGCTCTTCGGCGGCGACCCCGCGGTCCTCGGTCGCACCCTCACGCTCGACGGCCTCTCGCACGAGATCGTGGGCGTGACCGCGGGGGACTTCCGGCCGCTGCTCCCTCGAACTGAGCGCTCCGACGTGTGGACCCCGGCCACGATGGACCAGCTGGGCGCCGATGTGCTGCCCGAGGGCTCGATTCCGTGGGCCATCCCCCTGGTCCGCATCCGATCGGGCATCCCCCTGGCACGTGCCCAGGAATCCCTCCGCACCGCGGTAGGCAGATTTCGTGACCGGCATCCCGACGAGAGCGGAGGTGGCCCGAGTTGGACCCGGTGGGAGCCGCTCAAGTCCGACGTCACCGGCGCCGCCCGCGGTCCGCTCTTCATTCTCCAGGCGGCGGTGGGCGTGGTGCTGATCCTGGCGTGCGTGAACGTCGCCAACCTCCTGCTGGTGCGGTTGGGAGCGCGCCGGGGAGAGCTGGCGGTACGCACCGCGCTGGGAGCGTCGCGGGGGCAGATCGCCCGCCAACTCGTCACCGAAAGCGTGGTGCTGGCGGTGCTGGGCGCGCTGGCCGGGTTATTCCTCGTGGCCGTCTCCCTGCGCCTGATCGTGTCCATCGCCCCCCCAGACCTCCCGCGCCTGGACCGGATCACGCTCGATATACCGGTCTTCGTTTTCGCCTTGGGCGTCGCGCTGGCGACCGGCCTCGCCTTCGGGGTGGCACCGGCCCTGTACGGAGGCGGATCTCCACACCGCTCGATGCGCGAGAGCGCCCGCACGGCCACCGGCTCCCGGCATCGCCATCGCGTGAGCCAGGGACTGGTGATCGCCGAGGTCACGCTCACCGTGGTCCTGGTGGCCTCGGCCGGGCTGCTCGTGCGGAGCTTCTCCTCGCTGATTCGGGAGGATCCCGGCTTCGACACCAGTGACGTACTCGCCGTGCCTCTCGTGGCGCCCGAGGAGCGGTTCACGGACGTCCCGGCCCTGGAACGGTACCAGACGGGTCTGCTGGAGGAGCTGGCGCGTGTGCCCGGCGTGGCGTCGGTGGCGCTGGCCAACAACCTGCCCCTGAGCCGCGGCAACGCCACTCGCAGCCTGGTACTCGAAGGCGAGAGCGAGCCGCACAGCGCGCAGTACGGGGTGGTGAGCGAGGACTACTTCCGTACCCTGGGGATTCCGGTGCGGCGAGGACGCTCCCTCCGGGCCACCGACACCCGCACGGCGGCGGCCGTGGCCGTCGTGGACGAGTCCATGGCCCGGAGTTTCTGGCCCGACGCGGACGCCGTCGGCCGACGCTTCCGCTTCGAAGACGACTCCACCTGGATCACCGTCGTGGGCGTGAGCGGGAGCATTCGTGGGCGCGGGCTCGCGCAGGCACCGGAGCCGGGATTCCACATCTCCTACCGCCAGCGGCCCGAGAGCCCCGTCGAGCTGGATGTGGGAAAGCGCATGGCCCTGCTGGTGCGGACACGACCCGGGACCGCGAGTCTGGCGAACCTGTCCCGGGCTCTCCGCGAGGCGGTCTGGCGCGTGGACCGGGGACAGCCGATCCCCGCGGTGGACCGGCTCCGGGATCTGGTGGCCGGTGACGCCGCGCCACAGCGGTTTCGGGCGACGCTGGTGGGCGCGTTCGCGGCCCTCGCACTCCTGTTGGCACTGGCCGGGGTGTACGGCGTGGTGGCGAATCTTCTCACCGAGCGCGTCCACGAGTTCGGGATCCGCAGGGCTCTGGGTGCGACCCATGCCGACATCGTACGCACCGTTTTCACGTGGGGATTGCGCCTGGCGGCGGCCGGCCTGGTCCTGGGACTCCTGGGCGCCGCCTGGGTGGGCCACCTGCTCTCGAGGTTCCTCTACGGCGTCGGATCCGCCGATCCCGTCAGCCTGACCGCGTCCGCGCTGGTCGTGGCGGCGATCACCCTCGCGGCTTGCCTGGTGCCGGCGTGGCGGGCGTTACGGCTACGTGCCCTCGCCACGCTGCGCTCGGACTAGGACCGGTCCGAAGAGGCTGCTCCGCTGGATGCCCCGCCTTCGGTGGCGGCAGACACCTGCCCGGGCGAGCCTTCAGTAGATGATCCTGACGCGCGGAGCTCGGGGGATTATATTTCGACACATGTCGAACTTGACGCGGGGCTGTACCCTGTGACGAGCGTCCGCGCGGCAGGCGTGGCTCCGGCTCTCGTGCTCGCCGGTTCTCTCCTGTGGGGATGCGGCGGAGTCCCACCTGCCACCACCCGGGTCGACTCCGCCGGCGTGGCCATCGTCACCTACTCGGGTCCGGAAGTGCCCCTGGGGTGGTCGTTGGACACGACCCTGGTGCTGGGCGGCGCGAGCGAGGGCTCCGAGAGCTTCTACCGGGTGCGGCCCTCGCTGGTGGACACGGACGCCAGCGGTCGCATCTACGTGCTCGACGACACCGGAAAACGGGTGGCGATCTTCGATTCCACCGGCGCGAGCCTCGGCGTGTTCGGGAGAGAGGGCGCGGGCCCCGGCGAGCTGGAGTTCCCCGTTTCCATCGCCGCGGACCCAGGCGGCGTC
This sequence comes from uncultured Gemmatimonadales bacterium, assembly GCA_963809895.1. Taxonomy (GTDB): domain Bacteria; phylum Gemmatimonadota; class Gemmatimonadetes; order Longimicrobiales; family Gaopeijiaceae; genus Gaopeijia. Next base: position 3,336,412 of record CAWELD010000003.1, read on the forward strand.
CTCGTCTACGACGGCGCCAAGGACGCCATCCTCGCCTACACCCTCGAAGGCGTACTCCGGGATCCCATCCCCTATCCCTATTCGGTGATTCGCATGGGATTCCCGCATGTCCAGGCCGAGCCCGGGGGATTGGTGCTGTGGGCGCGAGACCGCTTCCAGGGGAGCGCCGCTCGGGAGCGCATGGACCGGCTCTGGTGGGTGGGGACCTCCGGTGACACCACGGAGCTCGTCCCGGCCACCCCTTCGCCCACCTCCACGGCGGCCTATCCCGAGTGCGGGATGAGCTACTCCATTGCCGTCCCCTTCGCTCCCTTCCCGAGGTGGTCACAGTGGAGGGACCGCGTGGCAGTGAACGCCTGGCCCGCCTATCGCGTGAACGTGTTCTCCGGGGCCACTGAGATCATGAGCATCCGCCGACCCGAGGCGGATCTGCGCCTCACGGAGAGCGAGGCCGTCGAGCGACTGAAAGCCCAGGGATTCGTCGCGGGCCCCTGCAACGCCGACGCCGCCACCGTCATCCGCCGCCATGGATTCAGCCCCGAACCGCAGGTCGTCCGCAACGTGGCGCTGGCGCCCTCGGGCCGCGTGTGGGTGCAATACGAGGGCCGGCACGGCGAGCGGCGCATCGACCTCTACGCCGCGGACGGTACCTACGAGGGATCCCTGTCCGGCGACTTCCCCATGCCCATGACCTTCCTCCCCGGCGACCGGCTCGTGCTCCAGCTCGTGGATTCGCTGGACGTGGAGAGGGTGGGGGTGGCGCGGGTGGTGCGCTGACGGCTCAGCCGCCCAGTACCTCCACACGCAGGTCGGGCACACGCCGGAAATGGGACTCGCCGCTGGAACCCACCAGAACGCCGAAGTCCAGATACCGTGCGGTGGCAGCCACCTGAAGGTCGTTCGAGGGGATGGCCGTCCCGGCCTCACGAAGCTGTGCGAAGAGCCGAGCCCAGCGCTCCGCTACGATACCGTCGAAGGGAACGACGGCCAGGTGCGAGACGAGGGCATCGATCTTCCTCTGCCGAAGCGCGGCCCGCTCTGGAGTGTCCGCCATCCGAACGCCCACCAGCAACTCCGCGAGCACGATGGCGGGCAGGGCCACCGTCTCGTCGACCAGAGCCTCTGCGACGTCTCCTCGTCCTCGCTCCAGGGCGACCAGCGCACTCGTGTCGATCACGAGTCCCACGGATTCTCCGGAGGTTCGTCGGCTCGGCCCACTTCCTCCAGATCGCGCGCGAACCCGGCGTCCGGAGGCCCTGCATCGCGCCAGGCCCCGATAATCTGGCGGAGCGAGGCCGTCGGGCGCTCGACCAGGGGCACCACGCGGGCCACGGGCTCCCCGTTCCGCTCGACCAGGAACGAGTCGCCGCGATAGCGGATTCGTCCCAACACCTCGCCGAGATTCCGGGCCAGATCGGTGGCCGTCACGCGAATATCACTCATGATGCAAAATGCGCAAATACGTAAAATACGCAATGATGCCGCTCAATGTGGATGGAGGCGTGTCGGTGCCGGGTGGTCACGGCGCGGATGTCGGAGGCGGACGCTACCGCGCGAACGTGGCGATGGAACGGGGGATCGGGACTCGCGCACCCGATCCTGGCCCCGAGGCGCCCCACCGCCCATGTTCGACGACATGCCTCCCCACCTCCTTCCCGGTGCCGGGCGTTCGCCGACGCATGCGGCGGCGGCGGCGACGGCCATGCTCGCGCTCGCGGCGGCGGTCTCGACGCCTCATCTCGCGGCAGCTCAGGAATCCCCCGATGAAACCGCGATCCGGGCGACCCGCAGCGCCTCCAACGAGGCCATTGCTCGGCACGACCTGGATGCCTTCCTCGCCTCCATCGACGACCCGTACCAGGGGACGGCGGGAAGCGGTTGGTTCGCCGCCGATCGTGAGGCACTGCGCCAGGTGATCGGCGATCAGTTCTCCCGTTTCGACGATCTGCGCTACGAGCGCACCCCGAGCGCGATCCACGTGAGCGCCAGCGATCCGCTGGCCTGGGAAGAGGGCGAGTGGCTCGGGACCTGGACGTTGTCCGAGGGCGAGCACCGCAGCGGCGGGCGCTATGCCGCACAGTGGCGGAAGGTCGACGGCACCTGGAAGATCCACTCCGAGCTGTTCGTGACGATGTTCTGCGAGGGCGCCGGGTGTGATTGAGCGACTGCGCGAGGCGGTCTCTGACCGTTACCGGGTCGAGGAGAAGCTCGGCGAGGGCGGCATGGCCACGGTCTACCTCGCCGAAGACCTGAAGCACAAGCGGAAGGTGGCCATCAAGGTGCTCCGTCCGGAGCTGGCCGCCGTGGTGGGCGCCGACCGGTTCCTGGCCGAGATCGAGACCACGGCGAACCTGCAGCATCCCCACATCCTGCCCCTCTTCGACTCGGGGCAGGCCGACGGCTTCCTCTACTACGTGATGCCCTACGTGGAGGGGGAGAGCCTCCGCGACCGGCTGGACCGTGGCGGCCAGATGGCGGTGGACGAGGCCGTCCGCATCACCTGCGACCTGGCCGAGGCGCTGGACCACGCCCACCGCCGCGGCGTGATCCACCGGGACATCAAGCCGGCCAACATTCTCCTGCAGGACGGGCGGCCCGTCATCGCCGACTTCGGCATCGCTCTGGCGGTCGGCAAGATCGGCGGTGCGCGGCTCACCGACACCGGGCTCAGTCTGGGCACGCCCTTCTACATGAGCCCCGAGCAGGCCATGGGAGACCAGCCCGTCACCGCCGCCAGCGACATCTACGCGCTGGGGTGCGTGCTGTACGAGCTGCTATCGGGAGGGCCGCCCTACACGGCCGGCACCGCCCAGGCTGTGCTCGCCAAGATTATCACGAGCGGAGAGGTGTCGGTGCGCGAGGCCCGGCCCTCGGTGCCCCGCAACGTGGACGCCGCGCTCCGCCGCGCGCTGGAGCGATTGCCTACCGACAGGTTCCCGACGGCGGGCGAATTCCGTGACGCGCTCCGGGATCCCGACTTCCGCTACGGTGAGGACGAGGCCCCCGCGGAGCGGCGGGGTATCGGCTGGCCTGGCCTGGTCGCGGGCGTGGCTGCGGGACTGCTGGTCGGGTTCTTCGGGGGGCGGGCGCTCGTGCGCGCCAGGGGCCCGGAAGGCGGCGCGGCATCGACCCGTGACCGTCCTCTCCAGCTCACCTTCACGGGTGAGACGTCCAATCCCGCCATCGCACCCGACGGAGATTTCGTGAGCTTCGTCGACGTCACGTGCCGGCAGGGCACGTTCGGCGACTGCTCGTACGATCTTCTCGTGAAGGAGGTGGGAGCCACCACGACGGTGACGGTCATCGAGGACGCGGAGTTCATCGGCTCGCCGCACTGGACCTGGGACGGCTCGCAGCTGGTGGTGCCGGCGGTGTTGGACGAGCGGCGCAGCGGCCTGTTCCTGATCCCCAGGATGGGCGGCGCGATCCGGCCCGTCGCGCCGCTTGGAGCCTTCGACACGCATCCTTCGGGCGACACCGTGTTTGTCGTTCCAGACGCGGGATCGCCGCGCGGGCTCGTCGTCGATCTGGCCGATGGCACCGTCGTGGACTCGGTCCCGATGCCCGTGGATGAACCCGTCTCGGACGTGGCGTGGCACCCTGAGGGCGACCGCCTCGCCATACGCAGCCTCTCGTCGCTGATGGTGGTTGGACGGGACGGCGCGCTGTTGGATCAGCAGGCGAGCGCGGGCCGCGACTTCGTGCGATGGACTGTGGCCGGCAACGCCATCCTCCAGTTCCGGGTCGGGCCCGTCCGCGAAGACGATCTCATGCGAATCCCCGTCGATGAGCGAGGACGGTTTTCCGGCTCACCGGAGGTGGTCCGCGCCGGCATCCCCACGCTCTATGCGGGGCAGATCGACGTGGCCCGTACGACCGGCCGCCTGGTGCTGGCCACGGGCGACGGGCGCATGGACGTGTGGTCCTTCGATGTCCACGAGCCTCGCGCCACCGTGCAGCGCCGGACGGGAGGCACGACCTGGTACGGCTCCCCCACGATTTCATGGGACGGTGAGACGTCGTACTACCTGAGAGGCGACGCCCTCGGCGACAACGTCTACTCCCTGAACCTCGCAGACGGCACGGAGCAGGCTCTCACCGCCGAGCGCTCTCCTGGCGGCTCGAGCGTGCGCTTCTCGAGCGACGGATCCAGGCTGGCATACACACGCTCGGGCGACCCCTACCGACTCGATGTGATCAGCTTCCCCTCGGGTCGCGTTTCCACCATGTCCATCGACTTCCGGTGGGCGACGCCCGTGCCCTTCGGTGAGCGAAAGTTCGTCATCACGGGCGACGGCCTCGCCATCATCGATTCGCTCGGCGCTGAGCCGAGAGTCATCGAGGGCACAGGCCTCTCCATGGGCGGACCCGCCGCGGTCTCACCCGACGGGAAGCGGATCGCGTACTCCGCCAGGACCCAGCAAGGCACCCCCGTGCTGGCCATGGTCTCCACCGACGGAGGAGAGACCCGCACGGTCGAGGAGCTCACGGATACCGACCTTCCACCGGGGCTTACCTGGACGCCTGGCGAGTCGCTGTACGTCGGCCAGTGGCGTCTGGGAGACCCTTACCCCACGCTCTGGCGCTGGTCCGACGACCGCCAGCAACTCCAGCAGGTTACGGAGATTCCGGTGGCTTGCTTGCCCAGCACCATCGTCGTGGATGCCGCGGCAGATCGCGGCGTGTGTCAGAACGACGAGAGCCGCTGGGACATCTGGGCCTTCGACGGCCTCGGACGGCGGTAGATGTCGATGAAGAGACTCTGGTCGTGGGCGCTTCTGGCGGTCGTCCTGGTCGTCGTCGCCTGGATGTGGCTCGGACCGAAGCTCCTGGCGTGGATCGCAGCGGACTCGTGCCTCGACCGCGGGGGTTCGTGGGACGCCGAGAGGCAGGTCTGTGTGATGGCGGAACCCACATCGCTCACCCTCCTTCACGGAGCGCATTCATGGAGCCCATCCTAGCCGAAGTCGAACCCGACGCGTCCACCACCTCGCGGGGCCTGCTCCAGGTCCTGGGGGTCGGCTTCGGGATCGCCGTCCTGGTCGGAAACACCATCGGCATGGGAATCCTCCGAACCCCCGGCGAGGTGGCCCAGCATCTGCCGTCGGTCCCGCTCTTCCTGGGCGTCTGGGTCGCGGGCGCGGCCTATGCTCTGCTCGGAACCCTCACGGTAGCGGAGCTCGCCGCCATGCGTCCCCGGTCCGGCGGGCTGTACCCCATGGTTCACGACACGCTCGGTACGTTCCCGGGGTTCGTGGCCGGCTGGACGGACTGGCTGGTGAACACGGGCAGCGCCGCCGCCGTCGCCATCGTGCTCGGAGAGTACATGGGCCCGCTGATCCCGGCGCTGGCGGGCCATGAGCGGCTGACGGCATCGATGGCGGTGTTGGGCTTCGCGCTCCTGCAGTGGCGAGGGATCCGGCTGGGAGACATCGTCCAGCAGATCACGAGCCTCATCAAGGCCGTGGCGCTCCTGGGGCTTGCGGCCGCCGGACTCTTCCTGGCCGGAGTCGCGGCGCCGGAGCCCAGCGCGGCGCCAGCGCTGTCCGTCCCGAGTGGGGTCGCCTTCGCGGTGGCTGTCGTCGTGGCTTTGCAGTCGGCGATCTACACCTACGACGGTTGGACCGGACCGATCTACTTCGGCGAAGAGGTCAAGGATCCCGGCAAGGACATCCCCCGCTCCATGATCGGTGGCGTGCTCGTGGTGCTGGTCATCTATCTGGCGCTGAACGTGGCGTTCCTGCGCATCATTCCCATCCAGGAGATGGCGGGGGACCCGTTCGTGGCGGCCACCGCCGCCGGCCGGCTGTTCGGACCGACGGGTGACCTGGTGCTGCGCGTTCTCATGGTCATCTCGCTGCTGGCCGCCGTGAACGCCATCGTGCTCATGGCCTCCCGCATCCCCTTCGCCATGAGCACCGACGACCTGGCGCCGGCGGGGCTGAGCCGCGTGAACCGTGGCGGGACCCCGGTGCCCTCGCTCCTGCTGAGCACCGCGCTCAGCGTCGGCTTCATCGTCACCAACACCTTCGACACCGTCCTGGCCCTGCTGGCCTTCTTCATGGTGGCCAACTATCTGCTGGTCTTCGTCGCCTTCTTCGTGCGGCGGCGCACGGACCCCGACGCCCCCCGCCCGTTCAGGGTGCCGGCCTATCCCGTGGTTCCGGCGCTGGCGCTCCTGGGCTCGACGGCGTTCCTCGTGGCCGCCGTGTGGGGGGATGCCCGCAACAGCCTGGTGGCCATCGCGCTGCTGGCGCTGAGCTGGCCCATGTCACGGGTGGCGCAGCGGATCAGTCGGTGAGGAAGGGGCGGGTTGGAGGTGGCTGTCGCGCGGGCGGCGGTTGGCGTGCGGTGCGCGGCGGGTGGCCTGCGCGCGCGTGGGCGGGCGGGGCGCAGAGCTGGATGATCTCGGTGGCTCGCTGGGTGGCCTGCGCGCGGGCGGACGCCGTGAACCCAGCAATGGCCGGCCTGCCGAGGGCGCGCGCTGACTTGGCGGCGACTATTGGGGTCGATCCTGCATCCGGCGGCGCCCTCGCCATCCGCTGTTTGATCGCCGTCGATTATTGCCGCCAACCCAGCAAGCGCCAACAAACCTCCATGCACATGCAGAGTTCACGGCAACCGCGGGCCCACGGCACACCCTGAAGACACCTCACCCCGCTCACCCCGTCACGCGAGCACGGAGGGGCCCGGGGCCGGAATCACCAGGCTGCTCCCGTCCACGTCGATCTTGAGCTCGGCGTCGTCGGAGCCGCGCATGAAGACGAAATAGATGGCCAGCCCGACCATGATCAGGATGGCGATGATGGCCACGATCGACACGGAACTGCTGTTGGTATCCGCCATTTGAAGCTCCCGTCCGGGGGCATGCTCTTCTTGCTCTCGGCCTTTCGTGAAAGCAACATGCGTGCCCAGCACCCGGATGTGCGCATCCGCTTGCGACGTTCTCACTGCGTATCCCGGAGGTCTCATGCGTCGCTCCCCACTCTCCGTACTCGCTTTGACCCCATGGCTCCTGGTGGCGGCATGCTCGGGCGGTGACTCGGGGGATTCCATGCCGGCTGACGGGATGGCCGGAGCGGCGACCTCGGCGCTCGACACCACGTCCGGGAGCTTCCTCGCGGTGAACGGCGGGCGCATCTGGTACAGGGTGACGGGCACGGGATCGGGCCTTCCGGTCGTCCTGCTGCACGGTGGACCGGGCTTCTCGAGCTTCTACATGAAGCCCCTGGAAGCGCTCGGCGACGACCGACCCGTGATCCGCTACGATCAGCTCGGGGGTGGCAAGTCGGATCCGATCACGGACACCACGCTCTTCACGATTCCCCACTTCGTGGCCGAGCTCGACTCGCTCCGGAGCCATCTGGGCATCGAGCGCATGCACCTGGTCGGCCATTCCTGGGGGACCATCCTGGGGCTGGAATACTACCGCGCTCATCCGGAGCGCGTGGCCAGCCTGACCCTGGCCAGCCCGGCCCTGGATATTCCGCTCTGGGAGCGGACCGCGCGGCGGCTCCTGACCACCCTTCCGGACTCCATGCAGCAGGCGGTGGCGGTGCGGGAGGCCGCTCAGGACTACGACGCCGCCGACTATCAGGCGGCGCTCAACGAGTTCTACAGCCGGTACGTGTGGCTGCGTCCCGATCCGGCGGACCTGGACAGCACCATGGCTACCTTCAACCAGAGCATCTACGGCTACATGCAGGGCCCGAGCGAGTTCACCATCACCGGAACGCTCAAGGACTACGACGCCACCGACTTCTTGTCGCGGGTCCAGGTGCCGGTCCTCTATACGGTGGGCGCGGTGGACGAGGCCGACACCACGAACGTGCGTCACTTCGCCGATCTCACTCCGGGCGCGCGCATGGTCGTGATTCCCGACGCGGCCCACATCGTCACCTGGGACAATCCCCAGGCCACGGTGGCCGCCGTGCGCGAGTTCCTGCGGCAGGTGGACGGAGGGAATCGCTGACGTCGCCCCCGGCGGCCGGCGGCCATCGCCCCGCCGGACGTCGCTCCGGTTCCACTGGAGCCCTCTTCACCGACGATTGGCCAATTCAACTCGCTGAGCGAGTCGAACTCGACAAAGGGTTCCGGGCGCGAACCTCGAACCCACGCGTTCAACTCGCTCAGCGAGTTCTATCGACGAACCGTTCGAAAACCATGCTCCAGTGGTACAGTTCGACTCGCCGAGCCCGGGTGCGGACGTGGCTATCGGCGGTTTCAGGTTGCCGTGAACTCGATCATCTGGACCCGGGACGGGTGGTAGAGCGCCCGCCATCCCCCCTCTCGTCCTCGAGGAGTTGAGCGTGACCACCATCACCCGCGGCTGGACCGTCGTCATCGCCGCGGTCCTCGCCTTCATCCTGGTCCCCTTCCTTCTCGCCGGCGACTGGTTCGACGCAGCGGCCGCCGGGCTCCTGGAGGCGGGCCACTCGCCCGTCGTGCTGGGCGCGCTCACCGCGGCGCTCCTCACCCTGGACGTGCTACTGCCGATCCCGTCGTCCGTCGTCGCGGTAGCTGCGGGACACGAGCTCGGATTCGCGCTGGGAGCGTGCGCGGTGTTCGTGGGATTGCAGGCCGGCTGCGCGGCGGGTTGGCTCCTCGGCCGGGCGTCGGGACGAAAGGGCATGCGCAGCGTGCTCGGCGCCGGACCCCACGATCGCGCGGGGCGAGCCCTCGATCACCGGAGTGGCTGGCTCGCTTTCGGACTGGGGCGGGCGGTGCCGGTGCTTGCCGAGGCCTCGGTCCTGCTGGCGGGCGCCGCCGCCGTCCCGCTGCGGCGCTTTCTGCTGGTCTCTACCCTGGCGAACCTGGGTGTGGCGCTGGCGTATGCAGGAATGGGAGCGTGGTCGGCGGCCACCGGATCCCTGGGACCTGCCGTGCTCGGCGCCGTTCTGCTGCCCGGGCTGGCCATGCTCCTCGCACCCCGCCTGCTCGCGCCTCCCCGTACCGAGAATCCCCCCTCCCGAGAGGTGCCTACGTGACGACGCTCAGCGCCCGCCGCACAGCGCTTGCACTCCTCCTCGCCGTCGCGCCCGCGGCCCTTGCCACGGCCTGCACCGAACCCGGCCTCCAGGAAGTGGACACGGCGACCGAGGCGCGCGCGATCGCGGCCGCCAGCAGGGCCTTCTCCGATGCCTACGTTCGCGGAGACACGGCGACCATAGGCGACCTCTATACCGAGAACGCGGTCCTGCTGCCGCCGGGCCGGCGGGTCGAAGGACGAGAGGCCATCAAGGCGTATTTCGCCCCGAGCCCCAACCGGCAGAACCTGTCGCACGCCATGACCTCCAGCGAGCTCACCGTCCGGAGCGACATCGCCGTGGACGTAGGCACGTGGAGCAACTCCTGGCGAATGGGCGAAGGCGACGCCCAGGAGGCGTCCGAGACCTACCTGGTGGTGTGGGAGAAGGGCACCGACGGCCAGTGGCGGATCCGTTACGACATGTGGCACCGGCCGTGATCGCCGAGCGCTACGTCGCCTTCAGGAAGCTGCACGAGGCCGGGTGCTTCGTCATGCCCAATCCGTGGAACCCCGGAAGCGCCGGGCTCCTGGAGCGGCTGGGATTCGAGGCTCTGGCCACCACGAGCTCGGGGTTCGCCTGGTCGCTGGGCCGGCCGGACAACCACGTCACCCTGGAGGAAGCCCTGGAGCATCTGCAGACCATGGCGCGTTCCACCGAGCTCCCGTTGAACGCGGACTTCGAGGGTGGCTTCGCCGTGGAACCCGAGGAGGTCTACGCCAACGTGTCGCGGGCCGTCACGACCGGGGTCGCGGGCCTGTCCATCGAGGACTCCACGGGGGATCCCGAGGCGCCACTCTTCGACCAGGCGCTGGCCGTCGAGCGGATCCGCGCGGCCCGTGAGGCCATCGACGACAGCGGGCGTGACGTCCTTCTCACCGGGCGCTCCGAGGGCTTCATCGTGGGACGCCCCGACCTGGACGAGACGGTCCGTAGGCTCTCGGCGTACGCCCAGGCCGGCGCCGAGTGCCTGTACGCTCCCGGCATTCGCACCGAAGACCACATCGCGGCGGTCGTCCAGGCGGTGGCGCCCCGGCCGGTGAACGTGCTGGTGGGCAACAACTTCACCACGGTCGCGCGCCTCGCGGAGTTGGGCGTGCGGCGTATCAGCATCGGGGGTGCGCTGGCACGCACGGCCTGGGCCGCGGTGCTGGAAGCAGCCGCTGAGATCGCACAGCGCGGTACCTTCGAGCGCCTCACGGGCACAGCGCCCTTCACCCGAGCCGACGAATGAGCACCCCACCCGTCCGACTCCTCGGCCCCGGCGACGAGGGCGTCCTGGCCCGCGTCGCTCCCGGGGTCTTCGATCGCCCCGTGCGACCGGAGCTCGTGGCCGAGCTCCTCGCCGATCCTCGCCATCACCTGGCGGTCGCGGAAGACGGTGACGAGATCGTGGGATTCGCGTCGGGGGTGCACTACGTCCACCCCGACAAGGAGCCCGAGCTCTGGATCAACGAGGTGGGGGTGGCGCCGGGACATCGCCGCCGCGGGTTGGGCCGCCGGCTGATGGGAGCGCTCATGGAACACGCCGCGGCCCTGGGCTGCCGCGAGGCGTGGGTCCTCACCGAGCGGAGCAACCTCCCCGCCACCGAGCTCTACCGGAGCATGGGATTCGGTGAGGGCCCGTCGGACACGGTGATGTTCTCGATCCCCCTGGACCGTGCCAGCGCGGACGAGCGCGGCCACGACTGAGCATTGCCCGCGACCGCGCGCGCGGGCACGTTGGCATGGGGTGCGAACGGGCTCGAGCACGGGAGGATGTAGCATGACGCTTCCAACCAAGATCTACACCGAGAAGGACGTGGAGCGGGCCCGTAGCAGGGGCAAGCTCGTCGGTTGGCTCCAGGGCGCCGGGCTCGTGATCGTCGCCGGCATGGTGCTCAACCTGCTCGGCTGGATTCCCACGGTTCTGGTGGTGGGGGCGGTGGGATACCTGGCGTATCGCCTGCTGGCGGGAGGCTCCGACGACGCGTCGGCCGAAGAGTGATCCCCCCACGCGCGTCTGCGGCCGGGTTCCTCGCCACCCTCGTCGTCTGCGGCGTCGCCGTCGGCTGCGACGGTGAGACCTCGGCCCCCGGGGACCCCATCGCGCTCCGTGACAGCGCCAGCGTGTCCATCGTCGACAACGACCTCAGCCGGCTGGGCGCCACCTGCGCCGTGGACGCCGAGCCCCTCCTAAGCATCGGCGACACCGAGGGCGAGGAGCCCTACCAGCTCTACCGGGTGTTCGGCGCCACCCGCCTGAGCGACGGCCGCATCGCGCTGGTGAACCAGGGCAGCCAGGAGGTCCGTTACTACGACCCGTCCGGGGAGTTCCTCGCCAGCGCAGGTGGTGCCGGCGAAGGTCCCGGAGAGTTCCGGAACGCCTTCTACCTGTGGGCGCAGCCCGGCGACACGCTCTGGGTGGGGGACTACTTTCCGTGGCGCTTCAACGTGTTCGGGCCCGCGGGAAGGTTCCTGAAGACGGTCCGATTGGAGGGCGACTATGTGAACGCCGACGTGTTCGGTGTGCTGGACGACGGCCACGTCGCCATCGCCGAGCGCGAGTTCCCGCTGGGACACCCCGCCGGCGTGTTTACGCCGGTCGAGCGCACCGTGATGGTGCACGATGCCGCAGGTGCTTTCGCCGATACCGTGGCCACGCTCGAGAACGGTCGCTGGGGGGTGATGTCCGACGATCCGGACGCCGTCGGCCTCTACCCCTTCTTCGAGTCCTTCAGCTCCGTCGCCACCGGGGGATCCCGCATCGTGGCCGGTCACCAGTCGCGACCCGAGCTCCGGATCTACGAGGTGGCCGACGACGGGGTCCGCATGACGCGGATCGTCCGCTGGACGACCGGCGTCGATCGTACGGTCACCGACGCCGACGTGGCCGCGCAGAAGGAGACCGAGACAGAGCGCTTCGCGGACATGAGCGAGGCCATGAAGCGCCAGCTCCTGGATCCCCTGGTCCGCGACGATCGTCCCGTCGCCGACGTTCTTCCGGCGTTCCGGGATCCCCACGTCGGACGCGACGGACGCATCTGGGTGCACGAGTACCGCCGCCCGACGGCCGCGGAGCCCGGACCCTGGCTGGCCTTCGACGGCGACGGCCGCTTCCAGTGCCGCGCCACCCTCCCAGACTATGACGAGATCCTCGAGTTCGGCGCGGACTACCTGCTGGCGAAGAGCCGTGACAACCTGGGCGTGGAGCGGGTGGTGATGCACCGGCTGAGGGCCCCGGAGCGTCCGTGAGCCCCTTCTTCTCCCAGGGCCGCACCCGCCGGGGGGAGGAGCTTCCGCCATTCCGCGAACGCGTGAAGGCACTCCGGCTCGTGCCCCGCTTCCTGCGCATGGTGGCGGGCACCAAGCCGTCCTACGCCGTGGGGATCCTGGTGACCCGCGTGCTGGCGGCCTTCGGTCCCGTGGCGCTGCTGTGGGTGAGCAAGCTCATCATCGACGGCGTGGTGGCCGACGTGGGATCCCCCGATCCCGACTGGCGCGGCTTGTTCAGCCTGGTGGCATTGGAGGCGGGGATCGCGCTGGTCATGGAGGCGCTCCGACGCACGACCAGCCTGCTGGAGTCGCTCCTCGGCGACCTGTTCGCCAACGAGATGAGTGTCCAGCTCATGCGGCACTCCGCCACGCTGGACCTGCAGCACTTCGAGGACCCGGACTTCTACGACAAGCTGCAGCGCGCCCGGCGTCAGACCATGGGACGGGTCGCGCTCCTGGGCACCCTGCTCCAGATCGGGCAGCAGCTGCTCACGCTCATGTCGCTGCTGGCCGCACTGGTGGTCTACAACGTGTGGCTTCTGGTCATCCTGGTGGTGGCCATCCTTCCCGCGTTCCTGGGCGAGACCCACTTCGCGGGCATCACCTACTCGCTCTTCTGGGCGTGGACGCCGGAGCGGCGCGAGCTGGACTACCTGCGCTACGTGGCGGCCAGCGACCGCACGGCCAAGGAGATGAAGCTCTTCGGGCTGTCCGACTATTTCATCGGACGCTACGCCGAGCTGGCCGACGACTACTACCAGGCCAACAAGGGCGTGGCCATCAAACGGGCGGCCACCGGCGGCGTGCTGTCGGCGCTCTCCACGGTGGCCTACTACGGCGCCGTGGCCTTCATCGTCACGCAGGCGGTGGCGGGAGCCATCACCATCGGCACGCTCACCTTCTTGATCGGCTCCTTCGATCGCAGCCGGAACCTCATCTCCGGCGTCCTGCTGCAGATGGCCAACGTCTACGAGCAGAGCCTGTTCCTGCGGGACCTGTTCGAGTTTCTGGAGATGCGCCCCCACACGGCCAGCGCGCCCGACGCGCGTCCCATGCCGGACCCCATCCGCCAGGGCTTCGTCTTCGAGGACGTGGGATTCCGCTATCCCGACAGCCACCGTTGGGCGCTCCGACACGTCTCCTTCGAGCTCGAGCCCGGCGAGCGCGTGGCGCTTGTGGGCGAGAACGGCGCCGGCAAGACGACGCTGGTGAAGCTCCTGACGCGGCTCTACGATCCCAGCGAGGGTCGGATCCTGCTGGATGGCGTGGACCTGCGCGACATCGACGTCGACGGCCTGCGCCACTCCATCGGCGTCATCTTCCAGGACTTCATGCGCTACGACATGCAGGCCCGGGAGAACATCGCCGTGGGCCGCATCGAGGACCGGGACGACGAGGAGCGCATCGTCGAAGCGGCTCGCAAGAGCCTGGCGGACGACGTCGTACGTCAACTGGAAGCCGGCCTGGACCAGATGCTGGGTCGCCGCTTCGACGGCGGCGCGAACCTGTCCGGGGGCGAGTGGCAGAAGATCGCGCTGGCCAGGGCCTACATGCGCGACGCTCAGGTGCTGGTGCTGGACGAGCCCACCGCCGCCCTGGACGCGCGAGCCGAATACGAGGTGTTCCAACGGTTCAGCGAGCTGACCCAGGGTCGCATGGCGGTCCTCATCAGCCACCGGTTCTCCACCGTGCGCATGGCCGATCGCATCCTGGTGCTGGAAGGCGGTCGGGTGACGGAAGACGGCAGCCATGAAGAACTGGTCGCGGCCGGCGGCCGCTACGCGGAGCTGTTCACCCTGCAGGCGGCGGGATACAAGTGACCGAGGACGGGAGCAGAAAGGGCATGAGCAACATCGACATCGTGCGCGGCTACTTCGAGACCTTCTTCGCCGGCAGAGCGCGGCATTCCGAGGTGCGATCCCTCCTCACCGACGACTTCCGTTTCCGGGGTCCCCTCATGTCGGCGAACAGCGCCGACGAGTACGTGGCCCAGTTGACCTCGCTCGGCGACGAAGGGCAGGAGGGGAGGGGGTGAGGGCGAGGTGGTGGCCGCCCTCGTGGACTTCCGGGGACCGACGGGACCCATGACCTACGCCCAGTGGTTCACGCTTCGGGACGGGCGCTTCGCCGAACTGGAGGTGGTCTACGACCCGCGGCCGTTCCTGGGGGGATCGATCATCCGATTCGGCGGTCCTGAGGGAATCCGGATGCCCCCCCGGCACGCGCGCCCCGAAGCACCCCGTACCGCGGTCGAGCGGTAGCCGGCCACCGATGCGAAAACCCTCGAGAAACGCGCGGAGACGCAGGAGCCTGGGCGGCACGTGATTCAGGTCCGCCGCGGGTCGACCGACGAGCCAACGGCCGCCCAGCTCCATGAAGGGTCGGATCGCCTCCCATCGCCCCAGTCGGAGCATCTTCCGGTACGCTGCTCCTAGCCCGTACATATAGTCATGGACCACCCTCTGGCTCTCGTCCCAGCGGCGAAATCCGTGATGCGTGACCACGGCGGCCGGCTCCTCGCAGACGTCGTACCCGGCCAGCAGGGCGCGAACGATGAGGTCCGCGTCCTCACCTGCGCGCAGCGGCGCACCCACGCCCAACATCTCATCGAATCCCCCCAGCGTCCGCCACGCGGCCCGGCGCACAGCCATGCACGCGCCGATCCCCTCCAGTCGGGTCTTGGATCGGAGCCGTCGCTCGCAGTGGGGTGCGGGGGCTCGTATCCCACGATGAAGCCCTGGCTCCGATCGTATGCGGGTACGTGGACCGACCCGAACACGAGAGCGGCGGCCCCACACCGATCGAAGGCAGCGGCCAGGGCGGCGGGCCAGTCCCGGGCCACCACACAATCATCGTCCGTGAAGGCCACCAGGTCGGCGGACGCAGCCTCGATCCCTCGATTTCGGCCCCGGGCCAGCCCCGGGCGCCCGTCCGTGAGGATCCGCACCCTGCGGTGGTCGGCCCAGCGATCGAGGGCCACCATCGTATCGGGCCCGCGGCTCTGATCCACCACGACCACCGACAGGGCAGGATAGTCGCAGGCGAGCACGGACAGCAGGGCCCGCCTGACCTGGTCGGGCCGGTCCCTGGTGCTGATGACGACTGCGATCTCCGGCGGATTCATGGCACAGCGTCAGCAGATGGCATGGCAGAGGGCGCGTCGGCCACACGAATCGGCGCCCCCCGGTTGGCCGACTCGGCCGCCGCCAGCGCGACACGCAGGGCCGCCCGACCGTCCTCCAACGTGCACGCCACCGGATGCCCGGAGCGGGCGCACTCCAGGAGGTGACGCCACTCGCCGACGTAGGAGTCACCGTAGTCCCCGAGCCGGCGCATCCGAGCCACACCCACCGGGAGATCCCGGGCGAACGTCCGGAGGTTACGGAGGCGCGGCCCCACCATCCCGGGCGTCTCCCGACGCCCGTAGCGCTCGTATCCGTCGAAACGGACGCCCGACACGCGGAGACGACCCCCGGAGCCGCACACCTCGACCTCCATCTCATGCCCGGTCCGCTCCGACAACGTCGCGCTGGCCAGGGTGGTATCGGCCAAGCGCGCCGTCACCTGCGCGCTCTCGTCGTGTCGCGAACCGTGACGGCTCCAGGCGAACACCTCGGTGACCTCGGTTCCCAGCAGATGCCTCCACAGGTCGTAGAGGTGCACGCCGAGCTCCACCAGCGACCCTCCACCCTGCTCGCGAGTCCACTTCCAGGCCGGAGTCCCGTCGTCTCCTCGTGGGCTGTTCCACACCGTACGGATCGACTCCACAGCGCCGACGGCTCCGGAGCGCAGATCGTCGAACGCGCGTCGGACCAATCGATGCCAGCGCATGTGGAATCCCATGAGCACCTTCACGTCATGGGACCTGGAGGCGTGGATGAGCGCGTCCGCGTCGGCGATGGAGAGGGCGATGGGCTTTTCCACCAGGACGTGGAGGCCCGCCTCCATGGCCTGGATGGCCGGCTCCCGGTGCTGGCCCGGCGGTGTGAGCACACCGACGACCTCAGCCACACCGGCCCGGATCAGCGAAGAGGTGTCGGGGAACACCTCCGCGATGCCATAGCGACCCGCAACATGACGTGCTCTGGCCGGGTCGGGATCCGCCAACGCGACGACATGGGCCTGATCCAGTTGGCAGAGGGCCTGCAGGTGCTTATGCTCGCAGACCTCGCCGCACCCGATCAGGCCGATCTTCACTGGATCTGATGCCATAGTGCCGCCCGATGCCGCAGTGCAGTCAGGGAGCGGGTGCCATCACGCGCGGCTGAGCCCCACCCTACGCCTCGGAGCCTGAATTGCCGGGTCGTCGAGCCATCCCGCAAGAGGCGGGTCGGATCATCGTCGGTGCCGGGACCGCCGGGTGCATCCTCGCGTCTCGGCTGGCGCGGCGCACATCCGACTCGGTCCTCGTGCTCGAGGCCGGCGGACCCTACCGGCGCATCCTGGACGTCCCGCTCCTGGGACTGTGGGCCTCTCTCCGAAACCCCGAGCGCTACCACTGGGAGCATCGCACCGTCGGGCAGGCGAGCCTGGATGGGCGCGACCTCTGGTTCCCCTCGGGACGGATCGTCGGCGGCAGCTCGTCGGTCAACGCGATGATCTACAGTCGCGGGCACCCGGCGAGCTACGACAGGTGGCAGATGACCGGATGGAGCTACGCCGACCTCCTGCCCTACTTCCGCCGTGCCGAGGATTTCGAGGACGGGGCTACGGAAGCCCATGGCGCCGACGGTCCCCTGGGTGTGGCGCCAGGCCGGTTTCGACCTGCCCTGGCGAACGCCTTCCTGGCCGGGTGTCAGGACGTAGGGATTCCCCGCAACGACGATTTCAACGGGAACTCCCACGAGGGCGCCGGATTCTACCACAAGAGCCATCGCCGAGGCCGTCGCGCCTCGGTCGCCAGATCGTACGTCGGCGAGCATATGACCCACCTTCGGTTGCAGATCGTCACCGGCGCGCTGGCCCACAGGATCGTGACCGAAGCGGGACGAGCGGTGGGCGTGGAGTTCGAGAAGGGAGGCCGAATCCACACGGTCCGTGCCACCCGGGAAGTCATCGTCTGCGCCGGTGCGGTGAAGTCCCCCCAGCTGCTGCAGCTTTCCGGAATCGGCCCGGCCGACGCGCTCTCCCACCTCGGTATCCCGGTGCTGGTCCACCGGCCGGGAGTCGGTACCAACCTGCAGGATCACGTCCGGGTTCCGTTGGTCTATCGCGTCCATCGACCCCGTGTCGGAAGTCCCCCGTCACTGCCTCTGGAGGCGCTCCGCTATCTCTTCCGCCGCCGCGGCCTCCTCACGTCGAGCGTCGCCGACGCCGCCGCCATTCTCCCCGTGGGGGACGACGCGCCCTTCCCGGACGTACGCACCGAGTTGAGCTGGCGGATCGCGAGGGAGGACGCCGGGAATCTCGTGTCGCTCGAGACCGGCCTGATCGATCCCCACAGCCATGGCACGGTCTCACTCCGGTCGTCCGATCCCCGCGATCCCCCACGGATCGATCCCCGCTACTTGACGGAACCTTCCGATTCCAGACGTATCGAGAGAGGCATGGAGGTAGCCCGCGCCATCGCCAACTCCGCTCCGTGCCGGCAGGTCGGCTTCCAGGACGAGGTCGCGCCCGGCCCGGCTCCATTCTCCGAGCACCTCCGCCAGCATGCCATGACCTCGTTCCACCCGGTGGGGACGTCCCGCATGGGTCCTGCGTCGGACGCCCTGGCCGTGGTGGACGCGGCGCTGAAGGTCCACGGGGTCGAGCGCCTGCGGGTGGTGGATGCCTCGGTCATGCCCACGACGGTGAGCGGGAACGCCCAGGCTCCCGTCGTGGCGATCGCGGAGCGCGCCGCCGACTTGATCATCTCCGAGGACTGAAGTCCTCCAAACGACTGTTGTGCGAACATGCGCTACACATCGAAGCCACACCTGCGGGACGACATCGTGAAAGAGCACGACGCCCTGGTCGATCTCCTCGCGACGATTCCCGAGGCCCGCTACCGCGAGCCGGGCGTGTGGGGCGACGGCTGGACCGTCCACGACCTGGTGGCCCACCTGGCCGAGTGGCACCGCATGTTCCTGGGTTGGCACGCCACGGGTGTGGCCGGCGGCAAGCCCGACATGCCGGCACCTGGATACAAGTGGAACGAGACGCCCCGACTGAACCGGGACATCCAGGCGCGCCACCGCAACCGGGGCTTCGCCGAGATTCGCTATGACTTCGAGGCCGGTTACCGCGAGATCGTGGCGCTGGTCGACTCGTTGCCGGAAGCGAGCCTCCTGGAGTCCGGCGCATTCGCCTGGACCGGGTCGTCGACACTCACCACGTACCTGGGCGCCAACACCGCCAGCCACTATCGCTTCGCGCACAAGGTGCTGAAACGCTGGATGAAGGAGCAGGAGCTCTGACATGGTCATCGCCGTCAGCACCGATGAACGCACGCATCTGGTCGACGTGATCCTGGACGATCTCCGGGCGCGCGACGTCGACGTGCTCTACTTCGGTCCCGACAAGGAAGGGGACAGCGTCGACTGGCCCGACGTGACGCTCGAGGCGGTCGAACGGGTCGAGCGTGGCGAGGCCGATGAGGCCATCGTCATGTGCTGGACCGGCACCGGGTGCAGCATCGCCGCGAACAAGGTGCCCGGCATCCGGGCGGCCCTCTGCCACGATGCCGAAACGGCGCGGGGCGCGCGCATCTGGAACCACGCCAACGTGCTGGCGCTGAGCCTGCGCGCCACGCCGGACGCGGTGGTGAAGGAGATCCTGGACCGCTGGTTCGACACGCCCTACAGCGACGACGAGTGGAATCTCCGTCAGATGGCGCGGCTGCGGGAGATTGAATCCCGGGAGCCCGCTGAGGAGTAGAACCGGCATGATGCCACTTCGCCGGCGGGCCGCCGTCTTCCTCGCGCTGTGCCTGGGGATCCCCTCTCTGGGAATCCCCACATCGCACCTGCGCGCACAGACATCCGACACCATCACCGGCTATTCCGCCGAGGAGTGCCCGCCGTGCGCGGGCTGGAACACGCCGCAAGCGCCGGTCCACATCTACGGCAACACGTACTGGGTGGGCACGCGGGGTCTGGGGGCCGTCCTCATCACCTCGGAGCAGGGCCACGTTCTCATCGACGGCGGCCTGCCGGAGTCCGCGCCGCACATCATGGAGAACATCCGGGCCCTCGGCTTCGACATCGCCGACGTGCGCCTGATCCTCAATTCCCACGTCCACTACGATCACGCCGGCGGCATCGCGGCGCTCCAGAGAGCGTCGGGTGCCGACGTGGTGGCGAGCCCGCGAAGCGCACCGGTCCTGGAACAAGGGACACTGGGTCGAGATGATCCCCAGTTCGGGGTGGGGTTGCCCTATCCGCCCGTGCGGGAGGTCCGGGAGATCGCCGACGGCGACAGATTGCACGTGGGCCCGCTGGTGGTCGTGGCCCACTTCACGCCGGGTCACACCCCGGGCGGCACGAGCTGGTCCTGGACGTCGTGTGAGGACGGTGGCTGCCTCGCCCTCGTCTACGCCGACAGCGAGACGCCTGTGTCGGCCGACGACTTCTTCTATTCGCGGAGCCCCGACTACCCCACCGCTGTCGCCGACTTCCGGCGGGGATTCCAGGTCCTGGAATCCCTCCGCTGCGACATTCTCCTCACCCCGCACCCGGGCGCCTCGCGGCTGTGGCAGCGGGTGGCTGCCCGGGACGATGGCGACGCGACCGCCCTGGTAGACCCGGCCGCGTGCCGCGCCTACGCGGCGGCCGCCCGGCAGCAGCTCGACCGGCGCCTGGAGCGGGAAGCGGAGGGAGGGTCGTAGCGCCCCGCCGTCGCCGGTGGCACCTTGATCCAACACGTGGACGCGTTCGAGAACCGGAGGGCTCATGCCCGTGATCTTCCTCTTCGCAATCATCCTGGCCGTGGTCGTCGGCACCTTCGCGATCCTCGTTCCCCTGGCGCAGCGTCTGGGCGGCGGCGGTGGCGACAGGCTCCGCTCCGGCGATCAACGGGATCGGCTCACCGGCGACGTGGTGCGAGCCATGGAGGAGCTACAGGACCGCCTCGAGCTTCTGGAGAAGGAGCAGGACCGACTCAAAGAGCAGCAGGCCTTCATGGAGGCGCTTCTCGAGAAGAAGCAGCAGCCGGCGCTGGAGCCGGGTGAGGAGGGCGGCGACGAGCCGACGGATTGAATCCCCGCCGGGGCGGCTCGGTCTAAAGAGCCGCCGAGGTCGGCCTGACCACGAGCCGGAAGAACGGCTTCCTGGTTCCCAGGGGTTCCAGGGTGGCGCCGAGCTCCACTGCCCAACGCGCCGCGATCTGACGCTCGCCCGGACGCGCCGCGTCGTCCAGGAGAACCGTGCACCCACGAGCGATGCGTGGGCCCAGGACGGGGACCAGCCCGAAGCGTCCGCCTTTGGTCGTGCCCGGAGGGCCGTCGCAGATCACCAGGGCGAAACGCTCCGGCAGCCGCCCGAGCGGCGGGTCGTACCAGGCGTACTCCCCGTAATCCCGGAGGGGGCGCACGACTACCGTGACTCCATCGATGTCCCAGCGCGCGAGCTCCTCTCCGATCCGGGCTCCCCAATCCTCGAGGTGCTCGAGGACCCAGAGATCGATCCCGCGGCGATCCAACACCGCGCCCACGAGAAGCGTGCTGAGTCCGGATCCGCATTCGAGGACGGGCCCGTCGCAGTCGACCGCGTGCTGGAGGCACGCTGCCAGATACTCGTCCAGCGCACTCCAGCGCTCGTTCCCCCACCCGTAGACCAGGTCGGCCAGGACGGGATGACCCACCTCCGCACAGGCCTCGGGATCGCGCAGGAACCGCTTCATCGCCCGGCGAAAGACCCATCGGCGGTGGGCCTCGCGAAGGAACGTGCGGACGCGACGTGGGATGAGGTGCGAGCACCGAGGCCTGTCCGGAGAATTGGTGATCGATGGTGTTTCTTCGGGATAAGCTACGAAGCCGCCCCGGTCGACTTTCCTGGAGGCGGACTCGTATCCTCCACATTCGACATGCAGCAACCATGCCCCGTATTGATCCGAGCCGAACAGCCGACCACCTGGAGCGATGCCTCGATCCAAAGCCACCTCGCCCTGCAGATCGGCCGTGAGCACTGAAGAACCCCCCGGCCAGATCTGGCCGAGTTGCGAGCCGGTCTTGAAGAGCTGGGTGACCGACACCGCGGAAGTGTTGTCGGCAATCCTCGGCGACGAGGTCGTGGGTGCCTATCTCCACGGCTCGCTGGCCGCGGGCTCGTACTTTCCGCCCAAGAGCGACGTGGACGTGCTCTTCGTCGTGTCGGCACCCCTACCACCGGCCCGGAGGAGACGTTTCGCTCGAACATGCGTCGAGTGCTCGCGCGGGCGGCCCACGGTGGGCGGGCTCGAGTGTTCGGTGATCCTCGCCGAGCATGCCCGGAAGCCTGTTCATCCCATGCCGTTCCAGGTCCATTTCGGGCAGGAGCACACCGATGAGATCCTGTCGGATGCGGTGGATTGGGCCGCGGACCGCACCGACCCGGATCTCGCGGCCCACTGTCAGGCCACGCGAGAGATCGGGATCGCGCTGCGTGGCGCGCCGATCTCCGACCTCTTCGGGCGGGTGCCCCTCGCGGACTTCATGGATGCGGTGGAGGGAGACCTGGAGTGGATCCTCGCCGACACCAACATCGTCACGAGCCCGTTCTACGCGGTGCTCAACTGTTGTCGGGTCCTCTGGCTCTGGAGCGGGCACTCCCAGCGACTCGTCCCCAGCAAGGAAGAGGCGGGCCTGTGGGCCATGGAACGCCTGCCCGCCGAGCTCGCAGCCGTCGTGAGGGACGCCCTCGAGGCCTATCGTTCCGATGCGCCCGTCGCCGAGGGCGAGCGGCAGACGGCGGGACGGAAGTGGGACGCGCCGAGCCTGCTGGCCTTCAGGGACTACATGCGAGAGCGGAGGGGCGAGGCCGCCTCGGGGGCTTCCCTGTCGCGGCGCTCCATGACTATATGTACGGATGAAGCTGGTGGCGCGCGCGCGGAGCCGAGCCGACGGGGAGCGTGGCGGAGCCGGTGTGCGAGCGACGTCCGATGGTCGTGGCGGCCGATGTGACCCGCCGCGACGAGGTGCGCGGCATCGTCGAAAGGGCGCTGGGACGCTTCGGCAGGATGCGACGTCTGGACTGGAACAACGTCGAGCCGGGGCGATGCGACCGCGTCCAGCCGTCGGGAGCTCACCGACGAGGACGTGCTCGGCAGGTCGATGCAGGCCAACGGTGATGCTCCGCGCGATCTACGTTGGATGCAGGAGCGTCGCTCCGGCGATCACTTCCAGCCAGCGCGGACGCCGGCACGAGCTGTCATCGAGGACAAGTCTGCGTGCGGGCGCCAGCTTCCTGGGCCGCATCCCCTTCGCCACTTTCCGCTCGGCCTACTGCGGCGCGAAACACTTCCTCAACGCCCTTACCGCCACCTTCCGCGCCGAAGTCCAGGAGACCCATCCCGAGATCCGCATCTCCCTCGTCTCACCCGGGGTGGTACGCACCGAGTTCGGACTCAACGCGCTGCACGGCGGTCCCGACTCCCGCGACCTCCCCTGGTCTCAGAGCGCCGAGGAGGTGGCCGCCGTGATCGCCGATGTCATCGAGTCGGGCGAGCCCGACGTGTACACGCGAGAGGGTTCGCAGGAGCGGATCGCGTCGTATTATGCGAGCGTCGGAGTGGATCCGTAGCGCTCTGAACCGCAGGGGGAGGGGGATGATGGATGCACGACGCATGGCAGTGAAGGTGGTCGTCGTCTGTTGCGGGATAGTGGCGATGGTGGGGTGCGACGACGGCGGAGCTCCCGGCGACGGAGAGGCCGGCGAGGCCCTGTGGGGCGACTCGAGCACGCTGGTCGAGGAGATGCGCGTCGGGGGATTGGAGGGTGACGAGGCCCACACCTTCGGCTACGTCGACGCCCTCGCTCCGGCACCCGACGGTTCGGTGTACGTGGCGGACGGTCAGATCCCCCTGATTCGACACTACGATGTGAACGGGACCTACCTGGGCGACATCGGTCGCGCAGGCGAGGGGCCCGGAGAGTACGGGTCCGTGGTCGCGATGGTCGTGGAGCCCGACGGACGCCTCCGGATCTGGGACGCCCGCAATCAGCGCATCACCACCTACACGCCCGACGGCGCCTACGAGTCGTCCATTCCCGTGCTGAACGCGGTCGGCAGTTGGAGAGGATTCTCCTTCGCTCCCGACGGCGGCGCGTACGCCTGGACCCGACCCGCCGGCGACCCCTCGGCGCTCGCCGCGGGGGGCTTCGGCGTCGACTGGTCCCGTATCGAGCCCGACGGAAGCAGCGTCGTCCGCGGGCAGGTCCCTCTGGACGACCCTGCCGGGCCTCTGTACGTGCTCTCGGGCCGAGGAGGCTACTATCGGCCGTTCACGACGATGACACTCAGCTCCATGAGCCCCGATGGCTCGTTCTACTGGGTCCGGAACGACGAATACCGGATCCATCACGTGCTGCCGTCGGGTGACACCCTCGACATCGTGCGGGGCGAGCCCCGCGTACGACTCACGTCGGAGGAGCAGGCCGAGTGGACGGCGCGCTCCGAAAGCATGGCGGAGCGGACCCCCGAGCGCCGTGACGTCTTCTTTCCCATCCCCGAGGTGAAGCCGTACGTCCGCGAAATCACGACGGACCTGGACGCGCGTCTCTGGGTGTCGCGCTACACGGAGGCCGTGTTCATGGGGTATTCGCCGGAGGAGAAGGACGAGCGGGCGGCGCAGGATCTGCCCAGCTACCAGTGGCGGGATGAGCCCCGCTGGGACGTCTACGATCCGGAAGGGCGCCTGCTGGGCATCGTCACCCTGCCATTCAAGACCACCTTCATGACCGCCCGGGACGACGTGGTCTGGGGAGTCCAGGAAGGCGACTACCGCGAAGACTACGTGGTACGCTGGCGAATCGAGGGCATGCGGGGCAGGGGCGCACGGTGACCGGCTCCGGTCGCTGGGTCCCGGCCTTCTCTGCGGTGGCTTGGCTCCTCCTCCTGGCCACCGCCTCTGCGGCGTCAGCCCAGGAACGGAGCCTGTATTCCATCGAGGGGAGCCTCGTGCGCATCGGGGCCGGATATGCCCGCCAGGTGAGCGAGAACGTCTACCTGGGTGGGGAGCTCGTCTTCGGCGCACCCGTCCTCAGCGTGACGCTCCATCCCTCGGAGAGCTCGCCGGGGGATCCCGAGTTCGGCGAGTTCATTCACCTGGCGTTCTTCGCGCGTCTGGTGCGGTCGGAACGGGCCGAGGTCGACCTGGGCGTGCGCGGCTCCGTCGCCGATCTATGGCCCTGCCCGGCCAGCGACTGTCTGCCCCAGCCGTTCTTCGGCGTCTACGTGCAGCCCATGGTCGGCGGGCGCCGCTTCAAGGTGGGGATGCGCCTGGTGGCTGGCCGGATCGGAGAGACTCGCGCGGACAACGCCGGTCGTACGGGCGTGCTCGCCCTGGTACCCTTCGTGGCGAGGCTGACCTTTCCGCGGTAGCAGCCGCCCGACGGCTATTACGGCAGCCGCACGCTCAGGCAGCTCAACCCGCCGTCCATCTTCCGGAACTCGGACATGTCCAGTGCCAGCACCTGGAAGCCGAGCCGGTCGAGCGTATCGGTGATGCGGGGGAAGCCGGCCGGGACCAGCACGGTGCCGTTCACGCGCACGCAGTTGGCGGCGTATGCCTCACCCGCGTCCACGACGATGCGCTCGAATCCGGTGAGCGCCGGGTGGTCGGCGAGAGACGGCACCACCACGACCCGGCCGTCGCCGAGCCAGGCCATGCCGCTCTTGAGATGGAGCAGGGTGGGATCCGTGCCGATGGGGACGAGCGCCGAGGTGTAGTCGTGGCGGGCGAGCCAGGCCGTGAGCTGTCGGGCTCCCTGAGCATTCGTACGGCGCGAGATCCCGATGACGAAGCGCGTTCCCACGTGGCAGACGTCGCCGCCGTCCAGGGTACCGGGAGGCTGGATCTCGGCGAGGTCGTCGAACCACTCGCCGAGCGCCACGCGCATCGCCTCGACCTCGCCCGCGCGGCTGGGCGCGCCGGGTCGGGTGAGGATCGCTCCGCTCCCGGCCACCACCGCGGTGTCTTCCACGAAGGTCGAGTCGGGATGCCGTGTATCGGCCGGCAGAGCCGTCACCTGCACTCCCGCCCTCTCGAGGGCCGCCCGGTAGGCAGCGTGCTGGGTGCGTGCAAGCGTCAGGTCCGGGGGCCCCAGCTCGGAGGTGGTGAGACCGTCGGCGTAGCTGTCGGCCGGTGGACAGACGACGGCGCGAGTGAACGTGGTTCCGTCGGGCATGGTGACGGGACACTCGCGGGTGCGGCGCCCGCAATCAAGTAGAAATGGCGAGGCCGACCTTTCCGCGTTAGGGTCACTCCCGTCAGCGACTCCCTCGAGACCCGGAGACCAGGTGGCCAGGAACGTGCTCGGCGGCGAGCTCCAGGACTGTTCTCTGGATCCCCTCACCGGCTTCTTTCGTGACGGTTGCTGCCGCACGGGCGCCGACGACCTGGGCGTGCACGTGGTGTGCGCGCGCATGACGGCAGAGTTCCTGGAGTTCTCCCGCGCCCGGGGCAACGACCTGGTCACGCCACGCCCGGCGGTGGGTTTCGCGGGGCTGGAGCCCGGCGATCAATGGTGCCTGTGCGCCGCGCGTTGGAAGGAGGCGTTGGATGCCGGTGTGGCGCCACCGGTGGTGCTGGAGGCCACCCACATGTCGGCGTTGGAGTTCGCGAATCTCGCCGACCTCCAGGCCCACGAGTGGAAGGACTGAGCCGCATGGCCGACACGACGTCGCTGGACATCACCATCTGGGTCGATGCCGACGCCGCACCCCGTGACGTGAAGGAGATCGTCTTCCGGGCGGCCAAGCGCCTGGAGATCCGTACGGTGCTGGTGGCCAACCAGCGCATGCCGGTGCCGCTGAACAATCCGCACGTGAGCGCGGTCTGGGTGCAGGGCGGGCCCGACGTGGCGGACCAACACATCGCCGAGCACGCGGAGGAAGGGGACCTGGCCGTGACGGCGGACATTCCCCTGGCGGCAGTCCTGGTGGAGAAGGGACTCCGGGTGCTGGATCCCCGGGGCGAGGAGTACAGCGAGGACAACGTCCGCGAGCGCCTCTCCATCCGGGACTTCATGCAATCGCTCCGGGACACCGGCGTCGAGACCGGAGGTCCGGCGCCGTACAGCGACCGGGACAAGCACGCCTTCGCGGCCGCGCTGGACCGCATCCTGACGGCGCTGCGCTGACGAGAAACGACTCCGGCGCGCCGCCCTGGCCCCGCGCCTACCTTGCGAGGTATCTTCTCGTTACCCTCCCGTCCACCATTCCGGATGGACTCATGACGATGTCGACGCTGGATACGGGAAAGGTCGCGGACCACGTCCGCAAGGTCGATGCCCGGCGCGCGGCGCACCCCGTGAAGTTCTGGCTGGGGACCAGAGGCTTTTCGATCGCCTTCGCCTTCGTCTTCTTCGTGGGTGTGCTCCCACTCATCAGCGGTCTGCCCGAGGGCTCCTACGACCCCCGCGGATGGCTGCTCTGGATGCGTGTCGGAGTCGCGTGTCTGACTCTGGCCCTCACCTGGGTCACGACGATGTGGTTGACGCCGGGCGCACAGGCCAGCGTCGAAGCCAAGACCGCCTACGCCGAACAGGAGTTCGCCAAGCTCACCGCACCCGGGTGGAAGCGCCGGTTCTTCCGCATCGGCATCCTGATCGGCTTGGCCGTTGGCGGCGTCGTGGGCCCGCTGGTGGCATGGGTAGCGCCGGATCCGGGAAGCGGCTGGGGCGTGCGCGTCCTGGTCTTCTTCGGCTTCATGCTCGCCACCATGGCGTGGACCATCCCAATGGCCTTCCTGATCCGCTGGATCTCGTTCAGGAGCTATCGACGGTACCTGGCAGGCTGAGCCCCAGATGCTCGACGAAGAACCGCTCCATGGCGCGGTAGAAGTCGAACTGGTTCTCCTCGTTCTGGAACCCGTGTCCCTCGTTGTCCTTGACCAGGTACTGGACGTCCACGCCTCGCTCGCGTAGCGCTGCGACGATCTGATCCGATTCGGCCTTGCGGACCCGAGGGTCGTTGGCGCCCTGGGCGACCAACAGTGGACACCGAATGCGGTCCACGTGGAAGAGCGGCGAGGTCGCCTTCAGGCGCTGGGCGTCGCGCTCGGGGTCACCGACCATCTCGTGCATCATGGCGCGCAGGGGCTCCCAGTACGGCGGAAACCCCTCGAGCCACGTGAAGATGTTCGACACGCCACAGTAGCTGACGGCGCAGGCGAACAGCTCCGGCTCCTTCGTGATGCCCGCAAGCGTCGCGTACCCGCCGTAGCTGCCGCCGTAGATCCCGACCCGAGCGGGATCGGCCAGCTCCTGCTGCACCGCCCAGCGCACGGCATCGGTCAGGTCGTCCTGCATGGCCAGGCCCCATTGGCCGAACCCGGCCTCCCAGAATCCCCTGCCGTAACCGGTGGACCCTCGGAAATTCACCTGCAGCACCGCCGCGCCCCGGTTGGCGAGGAACTGGACCTCGGGGTTGAAGCCCCAGGAGTCACGATGCCACGGTCCGCCATGGGGGTGAAGGACGAGTGGAAGGTCCTTCGGCTCCACACCCACGGGCACGGTCAGGTACCCGTGGATCGTGAGGCCGTCACGACTCGTGAGAGAGATGGGCCGCATCTCCGCCAGCTCGTCTTCGGGCAGCCAGGGACTCGCGTCGAAGAGCGGCTTCAGCTCACGCTGCGCCCCGTGATCCTCCCAGGTGAGCAGGTGGTAGCGGCCGCGCGTGCGGTCACCGCCCGAATGCACGACCCAGCGCGTCTCGTCGCGCGAATGCGAGCCCAGGCGGTTCAGACGGCCCGGGAGCTCCGCATCGAGGTACTCCTGCTGGGCCCGCCGCTCGTCGTCGAGGAAGTGCCACCTCGGCCTGTCCGTCTCGTAGGTGACCGACGTGAGAACGCGCCGCCGCCGAGACGCGGTGAGCCCGGTCACGTCCACCTGGGGGTGTTCGAAGATCAGGGCCCCATGCTCGGCGGTCGTCGGATCGTATTCGAAGATCGCCGTCGTGTCGCGGCCCACGTTCGAGGACACGAGCAGGCGGCGGTCGTCGAAGGTGAATCGGAACGGAGCCAGGGTCTCGCGGAAGTCGTGTGTGGCGAGCGTCTGCCAGGGAAGCTCCTCCGTCTCGCGGTACATGAGGCTCGTCGAGACGCCGTCGGTGGCGTAGGCCGCCCGGATACGGCCCGACCAATCCGTGACCCAGCGCCTGATGTTGCCCGGATTCTCGGCGACGAGCTCGATCTCGCCGGTGACGACGTTGGCGCGATAGGCATCGAAGACGTGCGGGTCACGACGGTTCATCTCGAACAGTACTCGATCGGGCTCGTCTTCGAGGTCGTCCACGAGCCCGCACTTCACGTCGTCGAAGGGAGTGATGTCGATCGCCTCCGAGCCGTCGGCTCTCACCGCGTGCAGCCGGTAGTTCTCGTCGCCGCCGGAGTCCTGGGCGTACACGAGCCGGTCGTCGCTGGCCCACAGCCACCCGAGAACGTCGCGGGTCGTGGCGTGCGTCACGCGCTGCTCCTCGCCCGTTCGCAGGTCCTGGACGTGAACGTTGAGGCGCCTCTTCCAGGGAGCGAGCCAGCCGAGACGGGTGCCGTCGGGAGAGATCCGGACCGCCGTCCGCTCGGGTTTGCGGAAGAAGTCTTCGACCGGGATGCGATACACCGATGTCATGATGTCCCCTCCTCTGCCACGCCCTCGGCCGGCAACCCCAGGTAGTTGAGCAGCATGCGGGTCAGCTCGCCGGCGAACCACTCCGGGTCCGACCGGTAGCGCCGCGGCGGATCCGGCCTCAGCAGCACGTCCCTGATGGCGCTGGCCACCGCGGTGACGATGAAGGTCACGCCCCGCTCGGGATCCGGATGCGCCATGGACGCGCGCCGTTCGAGCAGGATCCGCGACAGATCCCGGAACGCCTCGCGTCGTATGCGGGTCAGGCGGTTGCGGAAGCCCGGATCCGCCTGGTGTTCGGAGAACTCCCTCACTGCCGCATACAGTCTGCGGTTCTCCGCATAGTCCCGCACGGTTCCCTGAAGGCCCTTCTCCAACAGCGGCCCGATCGGCTCGGCGCGCCAACGCGTTCGATCGAGAGACCGGGCATTCGTGGCGATGGCGCGCTCCTCGACCCGCAGGAAGACGGCTCGGAGCATGGCATCCTTGTCGGCGAACCGCTTGTAGACGTTGCCCACGGCCATTCCCGCGCGGGCCGCGATGGCGGGAACCGTCGCTGCCGGCAGCCCTCCCTCCCGGAGCAGCACCTCCGCCGCGTCCAGCAGCCGCTCCCGGGTCCTCTCCGCCCGGCTGACGCCGGAGCCCCTCTCCACCACTTCCACCGGCATGGTCAGTCCCTCCAGCATTGGCATGCGTCGGGTGAATTCATATTCACCGTCTCGGTGAATCATAATTCACTCTTCGGCGGCGCACCAGCCTACGACACCCTTCCCGCTTGCCAGCCCCGGCGGGCGGCGGGTAGGATTTTCCTGCCTTCCCCAGACGCGTCCCGAGAGGAATCCCCCGATGGCTCTCCGCTTTCCGTTCCGCGCCCTCGCCGCAGCCTTCGTGGCTGCCGCCCCATTCGCGCCCGGCCTCCGTCCGCTGGCGGCCCAGACCCCTCCGGCCATCAGCGAGGCGGATCTGGCAGTCCTGCATCCCCGCTCCATCGGACCAGCGGTGACCGGGGGGCGCATCACGGACCTGGCGGTGCCCCCGGGCCATCCTTCCACGATCTACGTGGCCACGGCCTCGGGCGGCATCTGGAAATCCACGAACCGCGGGCACACCTGGACGCCAATCTTCGACGATCAGGCGGTGAGCACCTTCGGCGACGTGGCCATCGCACCGTCCAATCCCGACGTCCTGTACGCGGGCACGGGCGAGCAGAACAACCGGCAGAGCACGTCGTGGGGGAACGGCGTGTACCGCTCCGACGACGGCGGCGACACCTGGCGCCACCTGGGACTCGTGGGCACGCGGCACGTGGGCAAGATCGAGATCCATCCCACCAATCCCGACATCGTGTGGGTGGCGGGCATGGGGAACCTGTGGGGCGAGGGAGAAGAGCGAGGCGTCTTCCGCAGCACCGACGGCGGCCGCACCTGGGACAAGGTCCTCTACGTGGACGCCACCACGGGAGCGGTGGACCTGGCCATGGATCCCACGAACCCCGACGTGCTCTACGCCGCCATGTATCAGCGCATGCGCAAGGCGTGGGGATTCAATGGCGGCGGCCCCGGGAGCGGCATCTACAAGACCACCGACGGAGGCGACACCTGGACGCGCCTCAGCCAGGGACTTCCGGACGTCGACATGGGCCGCATCGGGCTCGCCATCTCAGAGTCGAACCCGAACATCGTCATGGCCCTGGTCGAGGCCCCCAACGAGCCCAGTGGGGATCAGGGCCAGGGCGGAGGGTTTGGAGGTCGCGGGCGCGGCGGACCCCCCAACGCCACGGGCACCTACCGCTCGGAAGACGCCGGCGCCACCTGGACCAAGGTGAGCGATCAGAACGGGCGGCCGATGTACTACTCCGAGCTCTTCATCCACCCGCTGGATCCGAACCTGGTCTTCACGGCCGAGACCAACAGCAAGCGCAGCCACGACGGCGGCCGCACCTGGGAGGACATCGCGGCCCAGCCCACCTACGACGTGGGCGTGCACCTGGACATGCACGCCATGTGGCTGGATCCCGACGACACCGAGCACTGGCTGCTGGCCGGCGACGGCGGGCTCCACGAGACGTACGACGGTGGGGCCAACTACCGGAAGATCAACAACTTTCCCATCGGGCAGTTCTACGCCATCGACGTGGACATGCGCGATCCCTACTGGGTCTACGGCGGACTCCAGGACAACCACTCCTGGATGGGACCCTCCGAGACCCGGCGCTGGGGCGGGATCGTCAACGACGACTGGCAGGAGATCGGGTTCAGCGACGGGATGTATCAGCAGGTGGACAAGGCGGGCCCGCGCTACGTGTACAGCTCCGCCACCCAGGGCAGCTACACGCGGGTCGACGTCATTTCGGGGATCAAGCGCCCCATCGGTCCCACGGCACCCGACGGGGAGCGGTACAGCTTCGATTGGACCTCGCCCGGCATGGCCTCGGACCACCAGGAGGGGCTGTTCTACATGGGCGGCAACCGACTCTTCATCTCCCGGGACTTCGGTGACTCCTTCGAAGCCACCGAAGACGTGAGCCGGGGGATCGACCTGAGCCAGCGCTCGCTGCTCGGGGTCCCCTACGACGATTTCTACATCTCGGCCAACGACGGCGTCGGCGGCTTCGGCGTCATCACCACCCTGGACGAATCCCCCCTGGACATGACGGTGCTGTGGATCGGCACCGACGACGGCAACCTGAAGGTGTCCAGGGATCAGGGCGCGAGCTGGACCGAGGTGAGCGGGAACGTGCCGGGGCTTCCCGACGAGACCTATGTGAGTCGGGTGGTGGCCTCGGGCGCGGAGCTGGGCACGGCCTACGCCACCTTCGACGGCCACAGGAACGGCGACTTCGCGCCCTACGTCTACCGTACCACGGACTTCGGCGCGACCTGGACGCCGCTGAACGCCGGGCTCCCCGAAGGCTCGGTCAACGTGCTGGTGGAGCATCCCGACAACGCCGACGTGCTCTTCCTGGGAACCGAGCATTCGGCCTGGGTCAGCACCGATGGCGGCACCCACTGGGCGAGGCTCCAGAACGTGCCCACCACGGCGTACGACGACATGGTGATCCATCCCCGGGAGAAGGACCTGGTCATGGGCACCCACGGCCGGAGCATCTGGATCCTGGACGACACGCGGCCCCTGGCCGAGTGGACCGCCGCCGCGGTGACCGAGCCGGCGCACCTGTTCTCCATCGATCAGGGCACCCTCTTCCGCTACCGCAAGGACACCTCGTACCGGGCCCAGGGCGAGTTCGCGGGCGAGAACCCACCCGACGGCGTCGAGGTGAGCTACGTGCTGGGCGCCGGCTCGGGCCCGGCGGAGCTGGTGATCACCAGTCCCCGGGACGAAGTGGTGCGCCGCATGCTGGTGCCCTCGGAGCCCGGGCTCCACCGGGTGAACTGGAACCTCCGGCACGGGGATCCCGACAGCCCGGACACCTGGGAGCGCTTCGACGACCCCGACTACGCGCGTCCGCCGCGCCAGGGCCCCGGGCCCTTCGTGTCGCCGGGCCGCTACCAGGTCACGCTGCGGGCCAGGGGGATCGAGCGCACGCAGGCGGTGACGGTGAGGGGGGATCCCATGCTGGACCTCACCGACGCGGACTACCGGGCCACGGAAGCCTTCGGCCTCCGGGTGGAGGCGCTGAACCGACTCCTCCAGCAGGCGATGCAGGGGCAGGGCCGCAACGCACCGCCCGAGCTCCAGGCGCTGGCCCGGGACATCCGCATGCTGGGCGGCGCGTACGGAGACAGTGGGAGCTTCAACGACGGCAACTTCGGTCCCCCCGACGCCGCCGACCTCGAACGTCTCGAGGCGCTGGAGGCGCGGGTACGGGACATGGGGATGGACGGTTCATGAGACTGCATTCGATGGGATGGGTGGTGGCAGCGGGCGCAGCGTATGGCGATGGCGGGATGCGGCGAGAACAGAGGGCCTCGACGCTGGACCTTCGGCTCCGCGGCTCCCTGGACGACTCGGCGAGCCTCGCGGGTCTGCGGGTCCAGGTGAATGAGGACCTGTTCGACGCCGGGGATTTCGCCGCGGGCGAGAACCCCTCCCTTCACCTCGTCCTGCCTACGTCGGGTGAAGTCCGGGTGTGGGTCGCTCTCTGGCAGGGCGGTGTGAACGTGTCCGAGGGCTCGGTGAGCTGGGACGTCGGGCGGGACTGGGAGTGGACGATGGACATCCAACGCTCGTCGGACGACGTGTTCTCCGCCTGCTTCGGCTGCACCGGCTACAGCAGGATACCCATCGCTCCCCAGGCCCAGCAGGAACCCGACGAAGCTCTGTGGGTCACCTGGGGTGGCAAGCCCCGGGGTTCGGACATCGTGTTCTGACCCCGACACTCCCACCCGACCCTCTCCGCCATGCGTACCCTCCCCCACCTCTTCGAGAAGAACCGCGCCTGGGCCGCCAGGGTCAGCGCGGAAGATCCCACCTTCTTCCAGCAGCTCTCCAAGCAGCAGGCGCCCGAATACCTGTGGATCGGCTGCTCCGACAGCCGCGTGCCCGCGAACCAGATCGTGGGGCTGTTGCCCGGTGAAATGTTCGTGCACCGCAACGTGGCCAACGTGGTCGTGCACACCGACCTGAACTGCCTGTCCACGATCCAGTACGCGGTGGACGCACTGGAGGTGAGGCACGTCATCGTGTGTGGCCACTACGGCTGCGGCGGTGTGGGGGCGGCCCTCCGGGGCGACCGGGTTGGCCTGGTGGACAACTGGCTCGGCCACGTGCAGGACGTGCGCGCCAAGCACCGAGAGCAGCTCGACGCCCTGGACAGCGACACGGCCCGGCACGCGCGGCTGTGCGAGCTGAACGTCATCGAGCAGGTGGTGAACGTGGCGCGGACCACCGTGGTGCGAGACGCGTGGCGGCGCGACCAGAAGCTCGCCGTGCACGGCTGGATCTACGACCTGGAAGACGGCCTGCTGCGCGACCTGGGCGTGTGCGTGGAGGGCGACCACGACCTGCCCGCGTGCGAAGAGGCCACCCGTCGCCCCGCGGCGGGATGATGGGCACCAATCGACTGGAGGCCTTCAGCGACGGCGTGCTGGCCATCATCATCACCATCATGGTGCTGGAGATGGACGTGCCGCACGAGCCCGAGCTCGCCGCGCTCCGCCCCCTCGTCCCCGTGCTCCTCAGCTACCTGCTGAGCTTCGTGTACCTGGGGATCTACTGGAACAACCACCACCACATGCTCCACGTCACCAGGCGCGTGAGCGGCGGCGTGCTGTGGGCCAACCTCCATCTGCTCTTCTGGCTGTCGCTGGTCCCCTTCGTCACCGGCTGGATGGGCGAGACCTCCTTCGAGCGGGTCCCCACGGCCTTGTACGGCGTGGTGCTCCTCATGGCCGCCATCGCCTACTGGATCCTCGTGCGCACCATCGTCAGCGCCGAGGGCCCGGACTCGCTGCTGGGCCGGGCGGTGGGCGGCGATTTCAAAGGCAACATCAGTCCCGTCATCTACGCCGTGGCCATCGGCGCCGCCTTCTACCGGCCCTGGATCGCCGACGCGCTCTACGTGCTGGTAGCGCTCATGTGGCTGGTGCCGGACCGGAGGATCGAGCGGGTGATGGGGGCGTAGAGGAGGAGCGCCTCATCCGTCGCGCATCAACATAGTTGGGTCCACTTGGGTCGCGCGGCGAGCGGGAATGACGCTGGCGACGAGGGCCGTGCCCATCAACACGGTGGGCACGAGGGCGTAGGTCGCCAGGTCCAGCGGCCTGACGGCGTACAGCAGTGGGCCCACCCACCGGCCCGCACCGAGCGCGATCAGGACGCCCAGGCCGCAACCCACGGCGGCGTAGCCGGCGCCCCGACGCACGACGAGCAGGAGCACGTCCCGCGGGTCGGCGCCCATGGCCATGCGCACGCCCAGCTCCTTGGCCTGCTGCGCGACCTGCACGGCGAGCAGGCCGTACACGCCGAGCGCGGCGAGCAGGAGCCCCACGCCGGCGAAGAGCGAGGCGAGTCCGGCGATGAACCGCGCCCCGAAGTTGTTGGCGTGCACGACCTGCTCCATGGTTCGCATGTTCGACGGAGCCACATCGGGATTGAGGTCACGTACCAGCCTGCGGATGTCGGCGCCAATAGGCCCCGCGCCCTCGCGCGTGCGGACGTGGAGGGTCATGCCGGACAGGTAGTTCTGCGACGAAGGAAAGAAGACGTAGGGGCGCGGACCGTCGTACACAAAGACGTAGACGCCGTCTCGCACGACTCCGACGACCTCGCGCTCGTTACCACCCGTTCGCAGCGTGCGCCCCACGGCGGAGCGTCGCGGCCACAGTCGCTCCGCCAAGGTCTCGTTGACGACCGCCACGGGAGGGGAGCCGTCCACATCCCCTTCGTCGAAGAACCGCCCCTCGGCGAGCTCGATCTTCATGGTGCGGAAGTAGCTCGGGTCGACCACGTTGGTGGCCGCCGAGATCCTCACGTCCGGGTCCCCGTCGGCGGCCGTTGCGTGGACGCTGGCGTTGGCCCCACCGAGCATGACGAAACGCGCGAGTCCGACAGACTCCGCACCCGGGAGCGCCCGGGTCCGGTCCACGAGGCGGTCGAAGAACCGGCTCACGGCACTCCTTTCGTAGTCGTAGGCTCCCAGCTCGATCGTCGCGACCGTGACGTGATGCGGGTCGAATCCCAGGGGCACCTCGGCCATCGCCCTCAGGGAGCGGACCAACAGACCCGCCATCAGCAGGAGGACGGTACACAGCGCGAGCTGCGCCACGACGAAGTTGTTCCGCCGCCCACCCAGCCGTAGTCCGCGCGCCCCTTCCTTGAGCGTCGTGCTGAGGTCCGTGCGAGCCGAGGACAGGGCCGGTCCCAGGCCGAAGAGGACGCCGGTCATGAGTGTCACGGCGAGACTGACCAGCAGCACGCCCGGGGCGGGCCGCAGGTCCACGGTGAGCGTCGCGTCGAGGGGAAACTGGATGTGGGCCAGCCAGCTCGTGCCGAGATAGGCCAGCAGCACGCCTCCGGCTCCCCCGATCAGCGCCAGAAGGCAACTCTCGGTGAGGAGCTGACGCACCAGGCGCCCGCCGCCGGCCCCTATGGCCAGACGCACGGCGATCTCCCTGCGGCGATCGTGGGAGCGGGCGAGCAGCATGCCCCCGACGTTCGCCGCGGCGATGGTCAGCAGCAGCGCGGCGGTGGCCGCGAGGAGGGTGGCGCCGAGCCTGAGCACCTTCGACAGGTCGCTCCTCCACAGAACGCTCTCGAGGCGAGCTCCCTGGACCGTGGCGTCGTCCGGCGAGGGGATAGCCCGAGCGAGCTCGGCGAGACGCTCCTCCGCGATGTCGCGGGGCACGTCGGGACGGAGACGAGCCAGAGGCACAAGCCGCACGGCGGCGTCCGAGATCCCGCTCAGCCGCGTGAAGGCGCGCCACGGAACCCAGACGTCGCCCGTGAACGTGGACATGGTCCCGAGAAAGCCGCCGCCTACGACGCCCACGACGGTGAACGGCCGACTGTTGATGGACACGGTGCGGCCGATCACTCCGGGGTCCGCGCCGAAGCGATTCCGCCAGATCCGCTGGCTGAGGACCACCGAGGCCTCGTCGTCGCCCGAGTACAGCCGCCCGAGCGCAGGCTTCAGCCCCAACAACGTGAAATAGTTCGCCGACGTCACGAAGCCGTTGACCGACGTGGCCCCTTCGTCGGTTCCGATGGTCACGCGCGTATAGCTGTGGGCCGCCATTCCCGAAAAGAACGCGCTGCTGCCCGCGCGGTAGGCTTCGAATCGGTCGTGCCGGAGCAAGCGCCCTTCCACGCTCTCCCACACGTCGCCTGTGCGCAGCTCCCAGACGGAGACGACCCGGTCGGGCTCCGCGATGGGAGGAGGACGGAACAGCACCGCGTGAGCGATGGACAAGACCGCGGTGGCGGCACCGATGCCCACGGCGATCGTGGCCGCCGACACCAGCGTCACAGTGGGATTGCGTCGGAGGCCCCGGAGCGCGAAACGAAGGTCGAGGACGAGATTCTCGACGGGTCGTCCGGAGAGCACGTAGGTGCTCCACATTCCTGCCCCTCGACCGAGATAGATCCAGATGGCGCGGCGTCGACCCACGTTGGCCGCGTCCTCGTGGAAGAGCTCCTCCAGGTCGCCGAGCACGAACTCCTTCGACGCGCCGGGCACGAAGATCGATGCGAGCCACCGGGCCCATTTCGGCGGGGCGTTCACGACTCCTCCCAGTGCGCTCGGAGGCGATCGACGATGCCCTCGGCCATCTGGTCGACCTGGCGGTACGACGCTGCGAGCGCCCGTTCCCCACTCGGCGCCATCCGGTAGTACTTGCGGCGGCGTCCGCCCCGCTTTGGGGTCGCCTCGCCTGTGAAGCTCGTGACGAGCCCACGCTCCCGCAGTCGCTCCATGATGGTGTAGACCGCGCCTGGGAGCACCCTCCGCCCTGCCCTGTGGGCGAGCTCGGCACGCAGGTCGATTCCCGAGGCTTCTCCGTCCAGTTGGAGGAGGGCCATCAAGAGAAGTTGTTCCAGCTCGCCGAGAGTCCCACCCATGCTGGCCCACTCCGGGGACGGGAAGATGAGGCGAAGAGCAAAAACAACATTGTCGGGTTTGTTCACCCGGTCAATGGTCGCGTCGCGGGTCGCCGCTGCGCCTTGGGCGTATCCCCCCCCGATTGCTGCGCGCCTCCTCCCTGCGCACATTGCCGCGCCACCCGTCTCGATTCCGCTTCAAGAAGGTCGCCGTGCGCCTGCGTATCGCTGTTGCCGTGCTCGCCTCGCTCTCCGTCTCCCTCGCGGCTCCCATGCCACCCGGGCACAACAAGGCTCGGCGGCCCGCGCTCAGCAGAAGCCGGTATGGCCGGACGAGGGCCCGCCGGTGTGGGCTCCCCGGCCGACCGTTCCCGAGATCACGGCCAACGACCTGCGCACGCGCCTCTACGGCTTCGCCGACGACTCCATGACGGGCCGCCGGATCGGCGAGCTCGGCAACTACAAGGGCACGGCGTACATCGCGGCGGAGTTCGAGCGGATGGGGCTGCAGCCGGCGGGAGAGGGCGGCACCTACTTCCAGGACATGCCCTACGGGCCCGTGGGCTTCGACCGGGCGGACTCGCGGTTGTCCATCGACGGCCAGGCCATCACGGCCGGTGACGACTGGATCCCCGTGGCGCCCACGTCGGGCAACGGCTTCGGCGACACCGCCGACCTGTCGGGGGTGCCGGCCGTGTTCGCGGGCACCTGGGGCGACACCCTGGCCCTCGATCCCGCGCTCTTCAGGGGAAAAGTGGCCGTCTTCGCCGGGGGCCCCCCGACGCGCTTTCGCGGCTTCGGTGGTCGATCGGGCGGGGCCCCCATGCTTCCGAGCTGTGATTCGGTGCCCGACCGGTTCGGCGCCGAGGCGGCGGTGGTGGCGGACACTTCGAACGCGGGTGGTCGCAGACGGATGGCTCGCGGAGGCTTCTCGGGCGCCGACGAGACACGCGTCGCTGGACTCGGGGCCGCGGCCGTCCTCCTCGTGAATCTCGACGAAGGAGCGGGCACTGGCGCCTTCGCCCAGCGGAGTCAGATGCGCCCGGAGGCCACACCGGCCGGCGCGCCACCGGCTGCGTCGCTCACGCCGGCAGCGGCCGAGCGCATCTTCGGCGGTCCGCTGGATCAGCTCTCCGTGGGTACCCAGGGAAGCGAGGTGTCCGGCCACTGGGCCTACGCTTTTCACGAGTCGGAGTGGCCGGCGCGCAACGTGATCGCGGTCCTTCCGGGCTCCGATCCAGCCCGCGCCGGCGAGTACGTGCTCATCAGCGCCCACAACGACCACGTGGGGATCAACAACAACGTGTTCGACCACGACTCGCTCCGGGCCGTGAACACCGTGACCCGGCGGCAGGGCGCCAACGACCCCATGTGCCGTCCCAATGCCGAACAGCAGCACACCATCGATTCGCTCATCGCCCGGGCCCGGAGCATCCGACCCCCGCGCAGGGATTCCATCATGAACGGCGCGGACGACGACGGCTCGGGCACGGTGATCCTGCTGGAGGTCGCGGAGCGCCTGGCCACGGAGCGTCCGGCGCGCTCGGTCGTCTTCGTGTCGCACGAAGGCGAGGAGGCGGGACTGCTCGGCTCGGAGTGGTTCACCGACCACCCCACCATCCCCCTGGACTCCATCGCCGCGGCGCTCAACATGGACATGGAGGCCAAGGGGCACGTGGGCCAGGTCCGCTTCGGCGGACCCACCTCCATCCAGATCCTCGGCGCCCGGCGGCTGTCGCGGGAATTCGGCGACGTCATCGACTCCATCAACGCCGTGCGGCCGGTGGTCATGGCCATCGACCACACCTGGGACGTGCCCGCGAATCCCATGAATCGCTTCTGCAGGAGCGATCAGGTGAACTACGTGCATCACGACGTGCCCGTGGCGTACTTCTCCACCGGCTATTCCCAGGATTATCACCAACCCACCGACGAGCCCCAGTACGCGGACTACGATCACATGGCCACCATCGGCGGATTCATCCACGACATCACCATGGCCATCGCCACGCGCAGGGACCGCCCGAAGATCGCCGGACCGGATCCCAACTATCCGAGGTGTCGATAGTGACACCGGGAGCGACGGCCGCACCCCTCTGACCGCCGTTCAGCCGCTCCCTTCCACCCTTCGCCGATATCCCCCTGGGAGCCCCGCGCTCGCCGCCTCTCCTTGAAGGCGTGAGCGGCGGGATCGGGGACGCTTCGTGCGCTCCGCTCCCGCCAACCGTACGCGCGAAGGGGGTGACGGCATGGGACGACGGTGGACGGGACCACGGTGGAACGCGCTCGCGACTCTGGCGATCCTGACGCTGGCGACGCCGGCGTGCGCCCAGGTGCAGCAGCTTCCGGTGGACGACGGCAACTGGGTCATCGAGGGCGATGGCGCGGCGGGTGAGATGGACGGCCGTGCCGCACTCAACCTGAGGTCAGCCGACCTCGAGCGCCGCGGCCTCACCTTCCGCGACGGGACCGTCGAGTTCGACATGAAGACCGTCGACCGCCGGACCTTCGTGGGCGTGAAGCTGCGCATGGCCGACGACGGCACCTGGGAGGACATCTACTTCCGGCCCCACAAGTCCGGCCTGCCCGACGCCATCCAGTACGACCCGGCGTATCGCGGCGTGGGCACCTGGCAGCTCTATCACGGTCCGGAGGCCACCGCGTTCGCGTGGTACGAGCCCGGCCAGTGGCAGCACGTGCGCATCGAGGTCCGGGGATCCCAGGCCGCCGTCTTCGTAGGGGAATCCGACGAGCCCCAGCTCGTGGTGCCTCACCTCCGGACCGGCCTCACCTCGGGTGGATTCGGGCTCTGGTCGCTCGAGCCCGGCGCCACCGACAGCGACCCCTGGACGGTCTCGCTGGCCAACATCAGCGTGCGCCCCGGCCAGACCTCCTACGCCTTCCCCACGCCCGCTGACGAAGAGGTCGCGCCGGGCATCATCCGGCGCTGGGAGCTCGCCGGCTCCCGCTCCGGCGAGGCCAGCGAGCTCAACGCCCTCCCCGAAGACCTGATGGCGACCGAATGGACCACGGCAGACGCCGAGCCGTCGGGTCTCGTCCCGTTGGACCGCGAGCTGGCCCGTCCCGCCCAGGGCGCGGCGTTGACCTTCGCTCGCGTGCGCATCCGCGCCGACCGGGCCCGCACCGTGCGCCTGGACCTGGGCTACAGCGACGACGCCACGGTCTTTCTCGATGGCAAGCCCATCTTCACCGGCCGCTTCTCGTACAGCTACAACTTCCCGCGCCGCGACGCCCTCATCACGCCGGACCAGGCCACCGTGCACCTGCCCCTGACACCGGGCGAGCACGACGTGGTGGTGGCGGTCAGCGACGTGTTCGGGGGATGGGGGTTGATGGGGCGCATCCTGGACCGGGAGGGCATTCAGGTGCTGCGGCCCTGACGCTCCGGCATGAAACGGATCACCAGACGACGATGGGGAGGGGTGGATGAGACGGGGACGGTGGTGGCTGGTGTGCGCCCTCGGGGCGCTGATCGGCGGAGCGTGCGGGACTCCCGCGGTGGCGCAGACGGTGGATGGCGACGGAGGTAACGCAGGCGCCGCCGCGGACCCGCTCCCCCTGACCCGATTACGCACGCCGGTGGTGGTGGACGGTCGTCTCGACGACGAGGGCTGGCGGGGCGTACCGGACCTGCCACTCACCATGTACGAGCCGGTCTTTCGAGGCACACCCCGCGAGAAGACCGAGATCCGGGTGGCCTACGACGACGAGGCCCTCTACCTGGCCGGTTGGTTCCTGGACAGCGATCCCGAAGGGGTGCGCATCAACTCCCTCTACCGCGACCGCTGGGCCGGCGACGACGCCTTCGCGGTCTACGTGGATGCGTTCAACGACAACGAGAACGCCAAGTGGTTCGGCACCACCCCCGCCGGCATCCGTTTCGACCAGTTGGTGTCCGACGACGGCGCCACCTTGAATGGTAGCTGGGACGGGTTCTGGGAGGCCCGCACCACCGTCACCGCCGAGGGCTGGTTCGCCGAGAGTGCGCATCCCCTTCTCTACGCTGGGATTCCAGGTGGACGCCGCCGGGCGGGCGGTCATGGGCCTCACCGTGACCCGGCTGGTGTCGCGCATCAACGAACGCGTGACCTTCCCCGCCATCGACCCGGCATTCGCCTTCCGGCAGCCCTCCAAGGCGAGGGACGTCGTCGTGGAGGGCGTGCAAACCCGGAATCCGGTGTACGTGACCCCCTACGTGCTGGGCGGCACCGACCGGGCCGCGGTGCTGGACGGCGATCCCCAGGAGTATCGCAACGCGAGCGGCACGCAGCGCGAGGTGGGCGGCGATCTCCGCTACGGCGTCACCAGCAATCTCACCCTGGACCTGACCGCCAACACGGACTTCGCCCAGGTCGAGGCCGACGACCAGCAGGTGAACCTGGACCGCTTCCCCCTCTTCTTTCCCGAGAAGCGGCGCTTCTTCCAGGAACGCTCGGGCATCTTCGACTTCGCTTTCGGCGGAGGCACCCGCCTCTTCCACTCCCGGCGCATCGGCCTGGACGACGACCGCTCGCCGGTGCCGGTCCGGGGAGGCGGGCGCCTGGTAGGCCGTCTGGGCGAGTGGGACCTGGGCGTGTTGGACATGGAGACCGGCCCGTCGGGTGGGCTCCCGGCGGAGAACTTCGCGGTGGGACGCCTGCGCCGGCGGGTCTTCAACGACTATTCCACGGTGGGCCTCATGGCGACCAGCCGTGCGGGAGGTGGCCATGAAGACGTCGCGCTGGGCCTGGACGGCTCCTTCCGCCTCTTCGGCGACGAGTACCTGACGCTCAAATGGGCCGGAAGCGCCCGCGACGACGAGGCCGCCGACGTGGGTCTGCTGGACCGGAGCATCTGGGATGCGCGCTGGCAGCGCAGGGCGAGCCGGGGGCTGGCCTACACGCTGGAGCTCGTGCGTTCGGGCGACGCCTGGGATCCGGCGATGGGATTCCTGCCCCGCCGCGACTTCACCACCGCCAACGTCCTGGCCAACTGGTACGTCTTCACCGACGACAATCCGGTCTTCCGGCGCGTGTTGCCGGGCATGCTGGCGTTCTCGACGTTCCGCAATTCCGATGGCGCCCTGGAGTCGTCGCAGTACGCGGTCTGGATCCAGTGGGAGACCAAGTCCGGGGGCGGCGGATGGCTGGAGCCCAAGCTCTTCCACGACGACGTGGCCAACGCGTTCGAGCTGGGAGACGGCGCACAGGTGCCCGTGGGCGCCTACACCTACGCCGACCTCCAGCTCTACCTCTCCATGTCCACCGGGCGGAAGCTGCGCACCGACATGGATCTGCGCGCCGGCACCTTCTTCGACGGCACCCGCGTCCAGCTCATTCTCACGCCTACCTGGAACGTGTCGCGCCACCTGGAGCTCGGGGCGGACTACCAGATCAGCAGAATCCGCTTTCCGGACCGTGATCAGGGCGTGGACATCCAGGTCGTGCGCATGAGGGTGCGCACGGCGTTGGATGCCCGCGCTTCGGGAAACGCCTTCGTCCAGTACAACTCGGTCTCCGACCGCCTGGACCTGAACGTCCGTCTGCGCTACAACTTCGCCGAGGGCACGGACCTGTGGCTGGTCTACAACGAGGGGCTGGCGACGGAG
Source organism: uncultured Gemmatimonadales bacterium (assembly GCA_963809895.1). Classification (GTDB taxonomy): domain Bacteria; phylum Gemmatimonadota; class Gemmatimonadetes; order Longimicrobiales; family Gaopeijiaceae; genus Gaopeijia. The sequence goes on from CAWELD010000003.1 coordinate 3,379,538, forward strand.
CGCATGACGGACCCGGGCACACCGGAGCTGCCCCGCTCCCTGGCGCGCAGCCTGATCCTCAAGTACACCCATACCTTCGGCTTCTGAACCCACGGGGCGCCCCCGAGGCGCGGCGCCCCACCCGACGGAGGACCCATGAGCTGGCGGGTGGTGCTGCTGGTCATTCTGGGCTGGTTGCTGGTGGGCGTCGTGTGGGGCGCCCAGACGGCGCTGGCCGCCACGCTCCAGGGCCAGGAGGCGGCACTGGGGCCGGCGGTGGTGAACGCCCTGACCCAGGTGATCCCCTGGATTCCCGCGACGCTGGCCGTGGTCGGGCTCACCGTGCGCTTTCCGCTGGACCGGGAGCGTTGGCGCCGGAGCCTGCCGGTGCACGTGGTGGCGGTACCGCTGGTGGCGTGGCTCGTGAACGTCCTCGTGGTGCTGGGATTCTGGGTCCGGGGCGGCACCTTCCAGGGGCTCGGCCAGCTCATGAGTCAGGGCGTCTACTGGGCCACCATGCGCATCCACGTGGTCGTGCTGGTCTACGCCGCGCTGGCGGGCATCACCCAGATGGTGCGCATGCGGCAGGCACTCCGGGCCCGGGAGCTGGACCTGGCCCGGCAGGAGGGCCAACTCGCCACGGCGCGCCTGCAGGCCCTCACCGCACAGCTCCGTCCCCACTTCCTCTTCAACACCCTCCACACGCTGGGGCAACTGTGGCGGAGTGGGCATGCCGATGAAGCGGATGCCATGCTGGACCGTCTGGGGGCCCTCTTCCAGCGGGTCCAGGCCAGCACCCGTAGCCTGGAGGTTCCCCTGGGAGACGAGCTCACCATGGTGCGAGACTACCTGGCCATCGAGGAGGCCCGCTTCCGCGACCGCCTCCGGGTCAGCATCGACGCGGGACCCGGCACGGAACGCTGTCTGGTCCCGCCCCTCCTCCTGCAGCCGCTGGTGGAGAACGCGATCCGGCACGGGATCTCCGCCCGCTCCAGCGCGGGTCGGCTCGAGGTGGAGGCGACGCGCCGCGGCGGACGACTGCTGCTGGCCGTCGAGGACGACGGCCCGGGCATGGAGGCGGCCTCGAAATCCCCCGGAACCGGGGTGGGACTGGCCAACACCCGAGAGCGCCTGGCTCAGCTCTACGGCCAGGACCAGAGCATGACCCTCGAACGACCCGCCCAGGGTGGCACGCGGGTGTGCCTCGACATCCCCGCCAGAGAAGCGACGGATGGTTGACCACGAGCGGCGGCCCTACCGGGCGGTGGTGGTGGACGACGAGCCCACGGCCCGCGAGGTGGTGACCACCTTCCTGGACGAGGAGCCCGCCGTGGAGGTGGTGGGGGAGGCGGGAGACGGCGACACGGCCGTCGAGATGGTGCGAAGCCTCGAGCCCGACCTGCTCTTCCTGGACGTACAGATGCCCGACCGCGACGGCTTCGGCGTGCTGGAGGCGTTGGGAGACGACGTCCCCCCGGGCGTGGTGTTCGTGACAGCCCACGACGAGCACGCGCTCCGGGCCTTCGAGGTGCACGCGCTGGACTACGTCCTCAAGCCTTTCGGCCGACCCCGCTTCCAGGCGGCGGTCGCCCGCGCGCTCCGGCGACTGGAGGCCGAGAGCGCGCTGGAGGCGCGGCAGACGCTGAGCGCCCTGCTGGAGGGACGCCGGGCCGGCCAGGGTGCCGCGGCCGAGCTCACCGCGTCGGGCGAGGGCGCGGGCTCCGAAGCGCCCCGCCGGCTCGGCGTGCGTGTCGGCACCCGCACCATCCTGGTGCCGGTGGACGACATGGACTGGGCCGAGGCCGACGGCGACTACGTGAAGCTGCACGCAGCGGGCAAGGTGCATCTGCTCTCGTCGCGCCTGCATGCCTTGGAGTCCGCCCTGGATCCGACGCGCTTTCTGCGAATCCATCGCTCGGTGCTGGTGAACCTCGACCGGGTCCGGGAGCTGCACCGGGATCCCGACGGCGGGGGCCACGTCCTCCTCCAGAACGACGTGCGCCTGCGTGTGGCGCGAAGCCGTTGGGAGGACCTGGAGACGGCGCTCCGCCTGGGTCGTTGACCGGGGGCTCTTGACCACAGCCTCTGCGCCCCCGTACCGTCGATCACCGTCGTGGCGAGGCGCGCTCCAAAGGCGCGTCACCGCACCCGGCCGTCGAGGTCGGGGGATCCTCGGAGGCCAGACGCATGCCCTTCCACCTCACAGCCCGTCCCGGCACCGCATGAGCCTCTTCCGACGAAGCGGGCCGGGTGTGCAGGTCACGGTGTCCGCGCTGAGCGACGTGGGGCAGGTGCGAGATCACAACGAGGATCGTTATCTGATCGCGGACCTCACCAGCCGCGAGATCTCCGACGGAGAGGGCCAGCACCGCTACACCCTGGGTCCCATGGGATCCATCCTGTTGGTGGCCGACGGCATGGGCGGCGCCGCCGCCGGTGAACTGGCCAGCCAGATGGCCAGCGACCTCATCTACGAGCAGCTCGCCACCGAGTGGTCCTCCGAGTCCTATCCCACCCCGGAGCGCTTCGCGGCCCGCGTGCGCGAGGCCGTGGAGCGCGCGAACAGCCGCATCCACGCCGAATCCGAGACCCAGCCCCATCTCCAGGGCATGGGCACGACCGCCACCCTGGTGGGCATCCTGGGTCCGCGCCTGCTGGTGAGTCAGGTGGGGGATTCCCGGGCCTACCTGGTGCGGGAGGGAGAAGCCGTCCAGATCACCCGGGATCAATCGTTCGTGCAGCACCTGCTGGATACGGGACGAGTCTCGGAGGAGGAAGCCTACAAGATGGCTCCCCAGAACGTGATCCTGCAGGCGCTGGGGCCCGCGCCCACCGTCGAGGTCGTGCAGAGCTGGGAGACGATTCTACAGGGGGATACGGTGCTGCTGTGCTCAGACGGCCTGTCTGGACTCGTGGGCATCGACGACATCGCGCGCATCGTGAACGACTCGAGCCGCCTGCACCAGGCCTGTCAGGGACTGGTGGACCTGGCCAACGCGAACGGGGGCCCCGACAACATCACCGTGATTCTGGCCAGCTTCGACGGCGACGGGCTCATGTCGCCCGACGAGGTGGAGCCGCAAGCGCCCTTCTAGCGTAGCGGCCATTCGCAGCGCGGAGGTCTCAGCGTCGCAGGAAAGCCTGTTGCCGGAAGCCCGGCGCCCGGGTCTCGTAGAGGGGCCGCGCGGGGTCCGACAGAGCGACTTCCAGCGCCGCCGCGTTACGCTGCCGCTGCCGGCCTTCCCGTAGCGCCGTCATGAAGACCTCGGGCGAGTGGGGCTCACCGCGCAGGTAGCGGGTGCCCGGCGAAAAGCCGGATCCGTTCCGACCCCACCACTCGCGGAGCAGCTCGGGGTCGGGCCAGGGCAGGTCTTCGTCCACGTCCAGGGCAACGTCTTCGTCGGCCGGGTCCTCGGTCGGCCCCGCCTCGAAACCCTCCGGCGCATCGGCCTCCAGATCCTCGTAGGCCAGGTCGAGACCCGTGAGCATGCTGAAGGCCTCGCCAGCCGGCCGGGCCAGCTCCTCGACCGCCATCATGTCGAGGAGCCACGGCACCAGCGCCGGGTCGCCCAGGGCGGTGGCCACCTGCACGGCCAGGCGCGCGTGGGGCTCGCTCTCGGCCAGGCTCGCCCACCAGGCGTGGGCACGCTCCAGGGGCATCCTGCGCGCGGCCAGGTCCGTGACCTGCACCGCGCGGGCGCCCTCGCCGCCGGCGAGCTCGGCCAGCGCATGAATGGCCTCGACGTCGCCGAGAAGCGCGCCGGACCAGGCGGCCCACATGCGAACGTCGCTCTCCTCGGCCGCATAATGGGCCTGGCAATGCGACAACAGGTCGCGCCGGCCCAGCTCGCCCGCCGCCTTCAGCGCTCGGGACTTCGGGGCGCCCTCCTCGGCCACGATCGCCCGCTGCAGGGCGTCGCCCGGATCGTGCCGGTGCACGGCGGCTCCGCCGATACCGATGCGCCGGAGCATGGGATCCCCGGAATCCAGGAGCTCCATGGCCCAGGGGATGGCCTGCTCCGGCGCCAGCCAACCCAGCGCCGAGATGGCTCCCCGGGCCAGCTCCGTGCTCTCCGACGCGACGGTGAGCGCCTCCTCGAGCCGCTCCCGGCTGCCGGCCTCGAGGGCGAGCAGCGTCGCCATGAAGACCTCGCCCGCCTCCTTCCACCCGAGCTCTTCGCGCACGATCTCCCACCCCGGATCGCCGCCGATGCGGAGCCCGTCGACGTGGGCCTCGACCCGCCCGTCCAGGCGCGCCAGGTCTTTCAGATCGTAGTGCGGCGCCCACACGGCCAGATCGCGGAGGAGCCAGTTGAAGGCCGCCTCCTCGGCGTGCTGGGAGAGGACGAGGGGGATGGTCATGGGCGTGGGAGAGCTCAGTCGATGCGGGACCAGACAGTGCCATCGAACGCCACGAGATCCTTGGCACCGATCGACCAGAGCACTTCGTCCGTGACGGATAGACCATAGCACGTGCCGATGGCGACATCGCCCGTCTCGACGCGCTCGAGCTCCCCATCACTCAGCCGGAACAACTCGCTCATCGAGGTAAAGTAGAGCGCACCGTCGAACCACCGCACGCCCCAGAGATCCAGCTCGAGGCCTCCAGTATCGATCTGCTCCCACTGTTCGCCGCGACCGCGCACGAGTGTGCCAGCCTGACCACACGCATAGACACGTCCATCGCCGGCACAGCAGACATCGGTAAGGATCAGGTTCGTCGGACTTCCGGCACGATGCCACTCCCGCCCGTCGAACGAATGGATCTCGCCCTTCCAGCCGACGCAGTAGAGTTCGTCGATCCCGAAACCGTCGACACCCTCGAACCCGACTGCGCCTTCCTCCTCGGTCGCGCCGAGGTCCGGAGCCAGATCCCTCCATTCGTTCCGCGCCTCACGACGATAGATCTGACGGCCCATCCCCACGGCATGCATGAGCCCGCCGATCACCCGGCCACCACGGAGGGAGCCTCGGGCCCGGGGGCCCGTCCACTCGTCGCCGATGGCCTCTTCGTGTTGCTCCCCGCTGCCTGCGACGACCACCTCCCCGTACTCGCCTACGACGATCGCCTGTTCCAAAGGCCTCCGTAATACCTCCACCGCGGCCGTGTACCATGGCCACGTTCCGATCTGGCCAAATTCGCCGTGGTCCCACTCGGTGATGACCGAATGGGGGATCCGCTCCTCCGCCATGCTGTCCACCGACAGCGAGACGTACCCGACGTCCGGGTTTCGCACTGCTCCCTTCACGAAGGAGCCGACCTCCGTCAGTTGGCCGGGCATCCGCGCCTCCTCAGCATAGTCCCGCCTTCCTCATCCGATTGAAGAGCTCCCTGGAGGCTCTCTCCTGGCAGTTCTGTTTGGCGAATTCGACCTCGTGAAGATCGGTCTTTCCGGCCTCGACGGCCTTGATCTTCGTCTTGTCGTCTACGCCGCCCTGGTTGTGATAGGCATCCAACTGGCTCTCGATGCAGTCAGGGTCACACCCGGCCAGGGGGAAGACCTCTTTCATCGCTTGTTTCGCGTTTTCCTTGGCCTGCTTGTAGGTCACGGTCTTGTGTGTGCCTGTGCTTCCATCCGCGAAGTGCAGCAGACCTTCTTCGGCATTCTGGTTGTTGTAGCTCTGCAGGGTGTGCATGAACCCATGGGTACCGACGTTCTGTGTCGGCCCCTCCGCGCAAACGCACGGGGCGCTGTCTTCCTCGTATCTCACTTCGTCGTCCTCCACCAACGCCTCGATGGCGATGGATTCGACCTTCCTCTTCTTCCCGTCCGACCCTTTGCGCGTCACGGGCTTGCCTCGACCGACATTGAAGAACGCGCTGGCTTCGACGAGATGGTGTGGAGTCTGGCCCGGACAGCAACCGTTCGGCTTGTAGGTCTGAAGACTGCATCGTCGAACGCTGATGCACTGATTGGCCTCAGCGCGATCCGCGGCTTCCAGGGCGTCCCGACGGTTCTTGGCCACCCCGCCGGGCGTATCGATCTCCATGTCGTACTCTCGGCCCGGCTTCTCCATGAGACCGGCGTCCTCGCAGACGTCCTTGTCCCCATGCGGCTTGTATTCCTTGCACGCGTTGTACTCGCGCTTCATGTCCTTCACGCACGGGTCGTCGAGGCTCACGGCCATCTGGTCCGTATACGGCCAAACCGCCGTATTCCCCGGCACCGACGCGTGATTGTGCGTCGTCAGATCCAGGTGCCGAACCACGTTCTCGCCCTCGACCTTCACGTCCATGGACCAGGCGTTGAAGTAGACCTTGCCGCGGTTCACGCTGGTGACGACGCCCTTCTTGGTGGCCGAGCCTGCCTCGTCTCCGGTGCTCTTCTTGAAGTAGGACTTGTTCTTGAGCATGACCTCCTTGTCGGAGATCTTGACCTTCTTGCTGCCCGACGTGGTGTCGCTCGCCATTCCCGTGTTCGGATAGGGAATAGGCACACCGGGCGGCGTCGTGGGATTCTCCGGTGGCGTCATGCAGACGTCGGGAAAGCTCGCGATGGACTTCCCGTCGCCCGCCTTGCAGGAGATCTCCCTCCCGTTGGCGAAGACGTTGTTCGCCATCAGGCGGCCTCCGTCGACGCGTCCAGGAGAAACGCTCCCCGCTCGGCACCGTCGCCGCTGACGTGGGCCAGCACGCGCCGGCCGGGAGCCCAGTCCTTGGCCATGGCCGACTGAATCACGGACACCATGATCGGCACCGCCGCGGCCCCGGTCTCACCCACGCAATCGGCGGGATGCCAGAGGTCATACTCCTCCTTGCGGGTCCGGAGCACCCGGGTGAGCGCCAGCGCAGCCTCCTTGAAGCCGAACTGCTCGCCGCTCAGGTCCGTGATGCGGAAGTCGGTGTGCCCGAGCTTCCAGCCGGCATCGTCCAGCGCGGCGCGGAAAGCCTGCACGAGGCCATCGGCTCGGTTGGGCTCGCCCGATCCGCGGGGCGCGGGCTCCATGCCGTAGCCGACGCCGATGCAGCGGACCGTACCGCCGGACCCGACGGGGCCCACGAGCACCGCGGCCGCGGCCTCGCCGGGAATGAAGCCGTCGGAGTTCTCGGCGGTGAGCAGGCGGTGCTGCCGGTGCCAGCCGTCCAGCGAGCGAGCCACCAGGAGCGAATCGGCGCCGGCCACGAGGCAGCGCGGCACGCCCTCGGCCAGCACGCGCCGCGAATAGTCCAGGGCCTGCACACCTCCGATACGACCGTTGGAGAACACCCGTGACCAGGGGTGGAAACGCACCTGCAAGCGCTCCTCCACCGCCCGGATCAGGCTGTCGTCCAACCCCGCGAGCCTGCCGGGTCGGTCCTCTTCAGGCAAACTCAGGAGCAGCGGCACATCGCCGGGCCGGGCTCCTTCAAGCCCTTCGATGCACTCGCCCACCGCCGAGGTCACCATGTGGAGCAGCTTTTCACGGCCCCGCCACGGTTCTTCGAGCGGCACTTCGCATCCCAGGAGCCACTGGCCGTCGAACATGAAGCGGGTCTCCTCGAAGGCCGAGATGCCGGCGCGGATCGCGGCGCACGCGGCGGGCGCACTCAGCCCGACGCCGGTGACCATGCCGGTCCGGAGGATCTCCACGGCATTCACCGCGAATCCCCGCGACCTGACACCCATCCGACGTTTCAGCTGAAACGCGGGAGCGGCGCGCGGCCCATCCGCGGTCTGATACCGCCCTGACGTTTCAGCTGAAACGTGCCGGCACGGGTGGAAGGCGGCCCTCACTCTTCCTCCTCCGCACGCGCAGCCACCAGCGCGCCGAGGCCGGCGTAGTAGGTCTTTCCCAGCGACCGCGCCCGGTACCAGCCCCGGGGCATGCGGCCCACCACGCATTGATTGAGCTCGAAGATGTTCTCGCGGAGGGGGCGCGACGCGCGCCACAGCACCATGAAGCGCCGCTGATCGGGCTCGATGATGACCGTGTCCATCACCGCCTGCTTCTCCTCGCGCTCGAACTCCCGGTCGGTGAACTCCACGGGCACCTGCAAACGGGGTAGCGGAAACACGGTGCGCCCTTCGGGAGTCAGCCCCGTGAGCTCGACCCACTCTCCGCCCCGGGGATGCTCCATCTGCTGATCCGCCGGCGCGCTCTGGAAGTAGAGGGGATCGAAATCCTCGGGCAGGAAGGGAAAGACGTTGTCGATCCAGTCCTGGTCGTAGGTGCCCTCCGAGGGGATAGCGCTCCTTGAACTGGCGCCCCACGACCCCGAACGACATGGGCCGGAAGCTGCCGGTGCGGTCGCTCACGGGCTGGCCCATCTCCTGGGTGTTGGGAAGCGGGCGCCCGATGATGGCCGGTCCGGCGAGAGGATAGAAGCCCACCCCCACCGGATTCTCCATGAAGGCCTCCACCCGCTCCGGATCCTCGGGATCGGCGTCCACCCCGCCCCAGGCCCGGTCGTAGGTGATGGGCATGGTGGTGAAGGGCTGATGCGACCCGGGCGTGGGGCCCAGCGCGCCGTCCTCCCAGATCCGGTCGCCCACCACGTCGAAGAACTTCTCGATGGTGCCCACGCGGAGCCCCACGGTCACCTGGTAGGCGGGCACGCCGTCCGGCGCGTGGGCACTGCCGTTGACCAGCACGTCGCAGCGAGGCTTCACAGGCGCGAAGTCGGACTCGTAGGTCACCGCACTGAGCCCCGGCTCGCCGGTGAACTCGTCGGCCATCACCAGCTCCACCTGCTCCTCGGCCAGCCTGGGCTCCTCCCCCTCGGGCGGGAACGCGAAGGTCCCTTTCACCACCACCACCACGCGCTCCCGGCCGTCGGGATCGAGGCCGAGCGTGTAGCCGGCCTCCATGCCGGTGGCGTTGAGAAGCTCCATGGGCGGGTCGAAGGGTGGAGGGAGGGAGAGGGAGAGGGCGTCAGTTGATCTGGACGGATCCGCCCTTGATGCGGTTCACGCCCGACGACCGGCTGAGCAGGTAGCGGCCACGGATGAGGATCTTGCCGGCGCGGGTGAGGGTGAGGCTGGCCTTCCCGCAGCGGAGCACGATCTCGCGGTCGGCGGTGAGGACCAGACGCTCGCCGTCCACCTGCGCCTGCACCTCCCCGGCCTCCGCCTGCTCCGGCTCCACGACGGCATGTGTGTCCGCATCCTCCTCGACATCAACGCCCACACCCGCGGGATGCTGGATGAAGCCCAGCACGATGGGGCGCTCCGGATCACCGCCCTCGAAGGCCAGCGCGACCTGGCGCCCCACGTCCTCCTCCGCGCTGGCCACGGTGGCCAGGGCGGACAGGGGCCCACCGGTGGGGTTCCCCGCATAGTCCACCAGGCACTCCGTGCGCTCCCCCGAGCGCACCAGCCGCCCGATCACCACGCCCTCCAGCCGGGTGGACGTACTCCGTTCCGTGGTCGCCATCCTCGCCGCCTCAGTTCTGCAGGATCTTCTTGCCCTTCATGGTGATGTTCTTCGACGCCTTCACGTCGATCTTGCCCGAGCCGTCCACCGACAGGTCCTTCCCCTTGATGGAGATGGTCCCGTCCTTCTTCATGACGATGCTGGCTTTGCCGGTCTTGATGATGATCTCGTCACCGGCCTCGATGGTGAGCTTCTTGCCCACCGTGAGGGAGTCGTCGTCTCCCACCGAGGTGGAGCGGTTGGCGCCCACGTCGACCGACTGGTCGCTGCCCACGGACACCGACTCCTCGTTGCCCACCCTGGTGCTCTGATTGATCCCCACCGTGACGTTGCGCTCGCCACCGACCGTGACTTCCTGAGCGGCTCCCACGGTGACGGACTCGTTGATCCCCACCATGCGCGTACGGTTCTGGGCCACGGTGATCGACTCGCTCTGACCCACCGTCTCGGTGCGGTTGGAGCCGATGTCGATGGTCTCGTTGTTGCCCACCGACTCGGTGCGATCGTTGCCGATGGTGATGGTCTCGTTGTTGCCGACGTCTTCCGTACGATCGTTGCCGATGGAGATGGTCTCGTCGTGGCCCACCGACTCGTTGCGGTCGTTCTCCACCACCACCGTCTTGTTCTTTTCCGCATGGATGTAGAGCTCCTCGCTCCCCTTCTTGTCCTCCATGCGGATCTCGTTGAAGTTGTCCGCCCCCCCACCCAGCGAGCTCCTGGACTTCACCCCGCTCTGCGTACGGTTGGCCGGCAGGCCGTAGGGCACGGTCTGTTCGGCGTTGTAGACCCTGCCGGTGATGATGGGGCGGTCCGGGTCGCCCTCGAGAAACTCGACGATGACCTCCTGGCCCATGCGGGGGATGTGGATCCCACCCCAGCTCTTGCCGGCCCAGGGGTACGAGACCCGCACCCAGCAGGAGCTGTTCTGGTCCTTGCCGCCGATCCGATCCCAGTAGAACTGGACCTTCACACGGCCATATTCGTCGGTGAAGATCTCCTCGCCCGACTTTCCCACCACCAGTGCCGTCTGCGAGCCGTGGATGCGCGGCTTGCGGGCACGGTGCGGCGGCCTGAACGGCGTGCTGAAGGGGATGGCCACGAAGTCGTTGCGATACTCCACCGTGGCCGACTCCCAGGTACGGTAGTCGCCACCGTCGGCGTGATGCGTCACGTGCAGGAGCAGGTAATCCGTGTTCGCATCGGGCCGGTAGTGCTCCTCCAGCCCGAACTTGTAGCCACTGGTGAAGCCCCGGCAGTTCGCGCTGCCCCGCACCACCTGCCGTCCGCACTCACCCTCCTCGAGGATGAGCTGCGCGTAGCGCTCCCCTTCACCCAGATCCAGGTAACGTCCGGGGTAGTCGTAGACCTCCTCGCCGTTCTCGCCGCTCGCCCCCGTTTCCAGGTTCAGCGACGGGCGCGTGAAGTCGTAATCACGCAGGGTGACCTGACCGATGTGCACCGCCGATTCCACCTCCAGCGTGCGCACCACCTCTTCGTCCTGCCACGGGCCCTCGTCGGTGGCCATGCGCGCCGTCTCCTGGCCCGGGCACGGCTGGCAGGTACTGTTGGCGTCGGCGATGACCAGCAGGTGCTTGTCGTCGGAATGCTCGAAGTAGAAGAAGATCCCCTCTTCTTCGAAGAGCCGCGTGACGAAGTTGAAGTGGGATTCGCGGTACTGGACGCAGTACTCCCGGGGTGCGTAGCTCCCGGAGCAGCGCACTTCGTAGTCCGTGTATCCCAGCCCGTCGAAGACCTCCTGCGCGATCTCCAGCACGGTCTTCTGCTGGAAGATCTTGCAGTCCTGAGACAGCTTCAGGAACCAGAGCCAGGGCACGACCTCGGCCTGGTAGACCGTGAGGTCCTCGCGCTGCCCTCGTTGGACGAATCGTCGCACCAGGCCGTGGATCTTCCGCTCCTGGTCGAGATGCGTGATGGTCACCACCACGGGCTCGCGCAGAAGGCTGGCCGGATCGATGGAATCGTCTTCGGAGAGCAGGTCGAGGGTGAAGGCGAAGGGAATGGACATGCCCTCCTCACCCCCCATGCCCTGCAACAGCAGGACATCGGTATCGAGCGGCGTGTCGACCCGGATCGCCCGTCCTTCCTGCGAGAATCTACCCATCCCTCCGCCTGTGTCCGGTGGATCGCATGCTCCTCACCCGCGCTCAGGCCGAGGCAGATTCGTTCGCCCCGACTCCTTTTCCATTGTAGACGAACGATCCGTCGTCAGCGAGATCGATCTGGATCGTGTCGGGCTTGGCCCCCTCCACCAGCGACTCCAGCAGGATGGTGGAAAGGTCCGGGAGCAGCGTGTTGGTGAGGATGTTGTCGATGTTCCTCGCCCCGCTCTCCACCTCGGTGCAGCGATTGGCGATCTCCTGCACGATGGCGTCGCTGTGCAGCAGGTCGACCCGGTGTTGGGCCTGAAGGCGCCGCTCCACCTTGGCCAGCTTGAGGCGCACGATGGTCTTGAGCGCTTCGTCGCGGATCGGGAAATACGGCACGATCACCGTCCGCCCCAGGAGGGCCGGTTTGAAGACGCCGTCCAGCTCGGGTTTGATGGCGGTCACCAGCCCCTTGGAGCTGGGCGTCGTCTCGGGGTCGGCACACAACTCCATGATGGTGTCCGTGGCCGCGTTGGTCGTGAGAATGATGATGGTGTTGCGGAAGTCGATCTCCCGGCCCTCACCGTCCTCCATGCGCCCCTTGTCGAAGACCTGGAAAAAGAGCTCCATGACGTCGGGATGCGCCTTCTCGACCTCGTCGAGCAGCACCACCGAGTAGGGCCGCCGCCGCACGGCCTCGGTGAGCACGCCGCCTTCGCCGTAGCCCACGTAGCCCGGCGGTGAGCCTTTGAGGCTCGACACCGTGTGGGCCTCCTGGAACTCGGACATGTTGATGGTGATGAGGTTGCGCTCACCGCCGTACAGCAGGTCCGACAGCGTCAGGGCGGTCTCGGTCTTTCCCACGCCGCTCGGGCCCACGAGCATGAAGACGCCCACCGGCTTGCCCGGGTCCTCGATGCCTGCCTTGGACGAGCGGATGCGGTGGCTGATGACCTCCAGCGCGTGGTCCTGACCGATGATGCGCTCCCCCAGGTACTCCTCCAGCCGGAGCGCCATGGCCACGTCGTCCCGGAGCATCTTCCCCACCGGGATCCCGGTCCAGCCCGAGATCACCTGCCCCACCAATTCGCCGTCCACGGTCACCGGCACCAGGGGATCCTCTCCCTGGAGCGCGTCCAGCTCCTCGTCCAGCGCCACCAGCTCCCGTCGCAGCGCCTCGGGGTCGGCCTTCTCCGGGGCGGATTCGGGGGATTCCGGAGCGGCGTCGGAGTCTCCGGCTCCGTCGGCTCCCGCCGCGGCCTCTTCGTCGCCTGCGGGGGCCGCCTCGGCCGTGGCCTCGGGGAGATCCTCGTCTCCCAGGTCGTCGGCCGCAGCGCCGGCGGTGGCCTCCAGGGTCCGGCGGAGCTCCCGGATCTTGCCCACCAGCTCGGCTTCCTTCTCCCAGCGCTCCTTGAGCTGACGTAGCTCCTCTTCGATGGTGTCGTGCTCCTCTTCCAGCCGCGCCAGGCGCTCGCCGTGGTCCAGCCCGAGCGCCTCCTCCCGGCGGAGCACCCGCATCTGCACCTCGACGTCCTGCAGCCGGCGGGTCGCGGACTCCACCGGTGCCGGGGTCGAGCTCTGGCCCAGGGCCAGCCGCGCGCAGGCCGTGTCCAGCACGCTCACGGCCTTGTCCGGGAGCTGCCGATCCGAGAGGTAGCGGGCCGACAGGTCGACGGCGGCTTCCATGCCGTCATCCAGGATGCGTACGCCGTGGTGCTTCTCGAGGCGCGGCACCACGCCTCGCATCATGACCTTGCACAGCTTCTCGGCCGGCTCCTCGACCTTGACGAGCTGGAAGCGCCGCGTCAGCGCCGGGTCCTTCTCGAAGTACTTCTTGTACTCGGACCAGGTCGTGGCGGCCAGCGTGCGCAGTTCACCCCGCGCCAGCGCCGGCTTGAGGAGATTGGCCGCATCGTTCTGCCCTGCGGCGCCTCCGGCCCCGATCATGGTGTGGGCCTCGTCGATGAAGAGGATGATGGGCGTGGGCGACGACTTGACCTCGTTGATGAGGCCCTTGAGCCGGTTCTCGAACTCGCCCTTGACCCCCGCACCGGCCTGCAGGAGGGCCAGGTCCAGGCTCCGCACCGACACGTTGCGGAGCACGGGGGGCACCTCGCCCGCTGCTACGCGCATGGCGAATCCCTCCACCACCGCGGTCTTTCCGACGCCTGCCTCACCCACCAGGATCGGGTTGTTCTGGCGACGTCGGGTCAGGATGTCCACCACCTGGCGGATCTCGAAATCCCGGCCCAGCACCGGATCCATGCGGCCCTGACGCGCGTCTTCGGTCAGGTCGGTGGTGTACTTGTCCAGGTGCGTGGTCTTGCCACCTCCCGGACGCGCCGGAGCCTCTCCCGAGGCGCCCGTGGACTGGCGGGGGCCGTCCTCTTCCGACGACGCCCCCACGATGCTCTCGAAGTCCCGTCGCAGCTCGTCGCCGGAGATCTTGGCGAACTCGGAGCTGGAGGTGGTGAGCCGCTGCTGCAGGTCGCTGTCGGACAGCAGCGCCATGAGCGTGTGCCCCGTGCGGATGCGCGAGGCGCCGTAGTCCAGCGATCCGATGAGCCACGCCTCGCGCAGCATACTCACGATCTTGGGGCTCAGGGTGGGCCGGTCACCGCTCCCCGTCTTCATGCGGTCGAGGCGACTGGTGAGATCCGACGCCAGCCGTGCGCGGTCCACGCCGAAATGCTTGAGGATGAAGGCCACGTCCGAGTCGGTGTGGTCCAGCACCTTCATGAGATAGTGGTCGATCTCGACGTCGTAGTGCGTCAGGGACATGCAGTAGCCGGCGGCGGCGTCCAACGCGGCCCGGGTCTCGTCGTCGAGCTTGCCGATGAGGGCTTTGAGATTGATCATGGCGGCCCCTCAGAGGGTGAGGACGGTATCGTCGGCGTCTCGGGCCATGGGGGCCGAGCGGAGCCAGGTGGACCATCCCAGGGGAATATCGTCGTCTTCGCCGAGCTCGATGCGGGGCACATCGCCCCGTTCGAGGATCAGCTTGACCTCGAACTCGATCTCGTCGTTGGAAAAGAAGCGCGTGATGGCCCGCAGATCGCGGTATGCGGAGCCGGTGGGCAGGAACTCCCGGTACGTCTCCAGGGGCAGCGGGCCCAGCGTGAGGCGGACCCTGGAATTGGGATCCCAGACCTCGTCGCCGACCAGGGCGCCCAGGCCGAGCTGCGAGGAGTAGTCGTCGGACTCGTCGTCCACGCGGCACTGCACGCTTTCGGACACGTCGTACCAGGCACCCACGAACTGCTCGACCTCGACAGGCACTTCGAAATAGTCCTCGAGGATCTGCTCGAGGGCGCCCGCGCTCCGTTGGCGGGTGGCCAGGAGCCCCACGTAGGGGAGGAGCAGGCGCGCATCCAACTCCAGCGCGTCGCGGGCACCGGCATCGCCCAGTCCCACCAGGTCGAACAGGTGCGTGGTGACGGGATCCTCTTCGCCACGCTCGAAGGGCGCGTAGAACCGGTAGCGCTCCCAGGCCCGATAGAAGAGGGAGACCAGCCGATGGTGGAAGAGGTCCAGGAAGTCCAGCAGCGCCGGGTGTCGGTTGCGCGCCCGCTCGGATACGAGGACGGAATAGTGCCGCGGGAGCACGCCCATGTGTCCCACCAGCCCCATGAAGTTCACCCGCATGCGCCAAGGCGCCTCGTCTCCGTCGTCGAAGAGCTCGTCGATCTCGCTGGCGGGAAAGGCCAGGTCGGGGTTGGAGCCGAAGCGAAGGATCTCGTTGGCGGGATCGCCGAAGTACCCCACCCGCTCGCGATCCGGGTGGAGCCGCTGGAGCAGGCGCACGGCCTGGAAGAACCGGAAGGAATGGAGGTCCTCCACCAACTCCCGGTCCAGCGAGCGCATCTCGGCTCCGGTCAAAGGAGCGGCTTCAGTCCTGCCCTCGGTGGCCATGCCTTCAAAATCTCCGGACGCTGCCTGGTTCGTGCAACAAGGCGTGAAAAGCTGTTGAGCGACGCGTACTGTGCGAGGAAGCGCTCCAGCACCGAGGCGAACAGGAAGACGCTGTCCCCGGTGAAGGCCTCTTCGTCGAATTCGATCTCCACGCTCCGCCCCCGGGCGAAGCTCAGCCCGTGCGCCCCGTGCACCGGTGCCTGCATGGGTTCGCTGCGGATGCCCAGGATGCCGTCGATGTGGCGCTGCGCCAGCGGAGATCCGCCGAAATCGTAGAGCCGGAGCATCTCCTTGAAGGCGTCGGCTCCCCGCTCCACCAGCGACAGGTGATTCAGGGACAACATGGACACCAGACGCCAGAACTGCCGACCGCCCAGCGGCGGTCGGATCGCCCGCGTGGGCGTGATCAACGCCGAAATGGCCTTGAGCGGCGCGGCTTCCTCTTCCAGGTAGAAGTCCGAGGGCGCGGTGCCGAAGGGGAGCTCGTTGGGCAGATTGCCGTTGGAGCAGAGCACCGTGGCCGCCACCGAGTGGAACTCGGGGTGCAGGGTCGTGCCTTCCACGTCGACGAAGGCGATCCAGACGTCCGAGGCGCCGTCCCGTGCCCAGCGTCGGGGCTCCCGACGCGAGTACCAGAACGCGGCGGGCTCCGAGTCGCCGGAGCGGTGCCGGAGGGCGTAGAAGGGCTCGAAGGGCACCTTCTCGGTGCTGCCCGCCGAGATGGCCGCCACGCTCTCGATGGAGAACACCTCGGCATCCCCCTGGATCGAGACCGGATACTCGACCTTGCGCTGGTCCAGGGTGATGGGCCGCGAAGTGGCGGAGAACAGGTTGACGACGGGCGTGCACCCGAAGCGGAACGTCTTTCTCCCGACCCCTTCCTGGAGGCGTGCGTGGCGCTCGGGAAGCTGGAAGCGCGAGATGTAGAACAGCACCTGCGCCGAGGTGCCCAGCTCGGTGGAGCGCAGGCGTTCGAGGCCGCCCAGATCCAGGAAGAAGTACTTGCGCGGAAAGGCGAAATACTCCTGGATCATGCGGAACGGCAGGAACGACCGGCGCGGCTGGGGGATCATGCCCTGGTTCGGCTCGAATCCCACCGGCCTGAGCTCGCGGGCCGGCAGCGTGAAGCGCCGCTCGGGAGTCTCGGGATCCCACACCACGATGTGGGTGCAGTTGTTCAGCAACAGCTCGTAGAGCCCACCGATGAGCCCCGGCTCGCCGTCCAGGAAGAAGCGCAGCTCGGAGATCGGCAGCTCGTTGAGCGGCAGCTGTCCCAGCGATTCCAGGTCGAGGCGCAGCACCGCGGCCGCGTCGGTGGGCGTGGGGTGCCCGATCTCCTGGGGCGAGTGCCAGCCCGCGTCGCGCACCCGCAGGGGCCACAGCGTCGTCTCGTAGCAGGTGCGGAAGCGCCAGCGGCTGCCGTCGGTGGCCGGAGGGGTCACCAGGCGCGCGTGCCGGGGAATCGTCCAGCCGCTGGCCAGCATGCTCTGATCCGGATCGAGCTCGAGCTCCACCAACGACATGGAGGGCAGCGGCCGCAGGTAGTGGGGATAGACGACGTTCAGGAGCGCCTGGGCGATCTCCGGAAAGTCGTCGTCTACCTTCAGGTGCACGCGCGCCGCGAGGAACGCAAAGCCCTGCAGGAGCCGCTCGACGTGCGGGTCCTCGGCTCGCGTGGCCTCCAGTCCCAGGCGTGACGCGACGGCCTTGTAATCCTGGGCGAACTCGGCTCCCAGCTTGCGCAGGAACGTGAGCTCCCGCTCGTAGTAGTCGAGAAGCCGTTCGTCTCTCATGCGGTCAGGCAGCCTGCCTCTGGATGGAGCGGTCTCATTCCGTCACGGTGAAGCGCCCGCTGTTCATCTCGAGCACCGTATCGAACTCCACGCGCTCGGGGTCCGGGTCCAGGCGCAGCGTCGCCTCGATGACGAACTTCAAGCTGCGCGTGGACTTGCTCTTGGCATCGTCGTCGGCGCGGTGGATGCGTACGTCCCTGAGGCGCGGCTCGAAGAGCTCGATCTCGCGCTCGATCATGCGCAGGAGCCGGGCCGGCGTCGTCGAGGCGTCGGCGCTCATCGACGCGAAGTCCGGCAGCCCGTAGTTGTAGATGGAGTTCTCCAGCTCCACCCGTGGAGCCGTGGCCGGCGAGCCGCTCTCGCGAGTGTTCAGGAGCCACTCCAGGTCCCGCAACAGGTTGTCCTTGAGCCGCTCCACCGAGCCGTCCCAGTCGCGGGGCTCCGGCTCCTCGCGGATGATACGGTCCAGGATCGACTGCCGGACCCTCGACGGGCGGTCACGCTGAGCCATCGCCTTCCTCCGTCGACTCGGCGCCGGCCTCCGCGGGCTGAGCCGGGGCCGCGGCCTTGCCCCCGGCGGCGGGCGCAGCCGTGGTGGCACTGCCCTCGAGCGAGATGGCCAGCACCGGGTCCAGACGGCAGATGTCGTCGTAGAGCTGCTGGCGCTTGCGATCGTTGGCCGGAAGGCACCTGTAGAGGAGCCCCAGGGGCCGGGCGATCACGGCGGCCGGCTCCCACTGCTCCAGATTGCGCTTGCCGATCTGGTCGACGAGCTGCTCCAGGATGGGCCGCGCGACGCCGGTGCTGCCCATGTCCACCAGCACCGAGGCCGCCAACGACTCGGTGATGAAGCGGGCTCGGGGGCTCTCCTCGCGGTCGGCACGCTTCATGAGAAGCTCCACCCCCCGGCGCGGGTTGCCCGACGCCACCCACTCCAGGGCCTTCTCGTGGGTGGCCTCGCTGAGGACGCGGTCCCGGTCGTAGTCCGGGCTCGCGCTCGCCCCACCGTCGGCCTCGCCATCCCCCCCCACCAGTCCCGACAGCCGCAGCCATTCCACCGTCTCGACGTTGGCGGTGGGCGTGTCGTCCATCAACGTCTTGTCGAGGATCTCCGGGAGATCGCGCAGGAGTTGGGCGATCTCGCCCTGGATCGCCTCGGCTACCGGACGGTAGGTGGACCCGAGATTGTCCAGCGCAGTGAGCACGTAGCGCTGCAGATCGAGCCAGCCACGACCGCTGGGCGTCGCCATGACGTCTTCACAGGCGCTCAGGAGCGCCTCCCACTCTCCGTTGAGGAGGTGCATCTTGAGGCGCTTGCGCAGCTCCGTGGAGGGCGCGTCCAGCAGACGCACGTCCAGTCCGCTGCCGGTACGCAGCTCGCCCCAACGGAGCGCACGCAGGACCAGGTACGGGGCCGGATTCGTGGGATCGGCCTTGCGCAGATAGCGGGCGGCCGAGGTGATGCGGCCCTGGGCATCGTCGGAGCTCGCCGGCTCTGCGGACAGCGAGCCTCCGCTCCGGGGCGCCGCAGCGGCTGCTGGCGCACTCGGGCCACCGGCGTCAGTCTCTGGACTCGCGCTCGCATCGTCCGCACCCGGTGTCGCGGCGGCCTCCGCTTCGGGGGGATCCGGGTCGGTCTCCAACTTCTTCTCGACGAGGACGCCCACGTAGGTCTGAGCCCGCTCCAGGCTCTCCCGGAGATGCGTGAAGCTCGGGCGATGGCCCTTGCTGTCGGCGTAGCGCTGCCCGCACAGCTCCTGAAGCGCCGCCACCTCTTCGAGACAGCCCTTCACCTCCGCCTCGCGCTCCCGGTACCACGCCTTGGAGGTCTCGGCGAAGCCCTGCTCGAAGTTGTCGGACCGGGGCGCCCGCGGGTCGTCGTCCTCGTCCTTGCCCTTCTTGCGCGCGTCGCCTTCGCCGAAGGAGTCCTTCTTGATCCCCCTCCACGATTCGAAGTGGTGCAGGTGATGGCCCCACGAGGTGATGGAGACGAACTTCACCGGTTCGTAGCGTTCGTCCCTGGCCTTGAATCCGTCGCCCATGTAGTCGAGAACGAAGGCCCGGTCCTCGGGATGCTCCGGAAAGAGGTGATCCCAGAGCCCGTCCAGAAGCCCGTGGACCAGTCGCAGGCCCTGGCGCAATCCCCCGAAGCCGTCCATGTGGAGTCGCGCCTCGGTGTACCACACGGCCACGGTGAGATCCTTGGACTCCCCGGTGAGGATCTCGGTGGCGACCTCCACCACCTCGGCGAAATCGCCTTCACCGTCCCTGGCCTCTTCGCGCAGGTCGGTGAGCCGGGAGTAGATGGTCTCATAGCTGACGTCGGTTCCCCCGGGGCGCTCCTCGTCGATGGGCGCCAGCAGCTCGTCCAGCCCGCTCATGGCCGAGGTCAGGTCTCGGAGGGACCGTCGATGACGAGCTCGCGCAACTCGAGGATGGGAAACTCCTCGTCGTCGACCAGGAGCATCTTCTGGCCCACGGGAGCCTCGTCTCCGTCGGAGAGCTCCACCCACCGGGTGACCCGCCCGAGACGGACCTCGTCGTCGGGGTCGGAGCTCGCGGACGCCGTGAGCGCCGGCACCAGGGCATCGCCGAGCTCCACGCCACCCAGGGGCTCGCCGCCCGTAATCTGCACGCGTGCCCACAGGAGGTCACGAAGTCGCTGCGGCGCCTCCATGCGAACCGATGCCAGGTGCTCCAGCGCGAACCAGCGATACTGGCCTTCGATGAATACCTCGAGGCGGGGGCCGATCCGGGGATCGGCGTCCTCGAGCCGCTCGAAAGGCTTGCCGTTGAGCGTGCCCCGCACCGGACGAGGCGCAGGATCGCCGGGCTCCGGGAACGCGCCGGATGCGAACATCTCGGCGCGTTCCCGTTCGCTCTCGATGACGTGCTTGTAGGCGATGATTCCCAGGGCCGCCTCCGGGTCCATGCGTGCGAGCACGTCCAGCTGCTTGCCCGCGCGCTCGTAGTCGCCGGCGAAGCTGAGCAGCTCGAACAGAAACGTGCGTCGCTGCACGTCGGTGGGGTCGTCCCGCACCTCGGCGTTCAGGGCCTCGATGGCCGCCGTCAGCCTGCCTTCCCGATAGAGGGCCCTGGGATCCAAGAGCGTCTCCCGCCCAGGACCTACGCCACCCCGGTGCGGACGTCCCAGCTACCCACGTGGTCGCCACCGCGGGTGCCGTCGGGATTCTGCTCGGCGTAGGTGATCTCCACGCGGCCGAAGTCGAAGTTGACCACTTCCTGGGGGACCGGGTCACCCGAGTCGGCACCCGACCACTGGATGGCCGACACGTACAGCTCCTCGAAGTCGTACACGAGGTAGTCCAGGGCGGCGCTGCCCCCCGACTTGTACAGGGTCAGCTTGCCCGTGGGAAAATGCTCCCCGGTGCAGCACTTCATGAAGAGCTCGGCGCTGGCTGCATCGGTCTTCTTGACGACCGTGAAGGGGGACAGGCTCACCGTGCCGGTGCCGCCGCCGCCGCCGACGCCCACACTCGAGGGATTGGAGGCGCCGAAATCGAAGGAGATGATCTCGATCTCCCCCTCGTGTCCGCTCCTCTGGGACTCGCCAGAGACTCCTTCGATGGTCAGATATGCATCCCACGCCATGGTGTCCTCCTCGGAGGGTTAGTTGGTGGCACTCACGTCAGATCCGGCGGCTACTCCGTCGGAACGTCCGCCACGAGGCGGAGCGAGAAGTCCACCGCGTCCAACTGGAAGTGCGGCCTCAGGTACGCCACCGCCTGGTAGGTTCCCGGGGCTCTGGGGTTCTCGATGACATCGATGCGCGCATCGGAGAGCGGCTTTTTCGCCTTGGCGTCTTCCGAGGCTCCTTCGCTCTTGAGCACGTACTCGCCGATCCAGTTCTGCAGGAACTTCTGCAGCTCGCTACGGCTCGTGTAGCGCCCGATCTGATCGCGCATCATCACCTTCAGGTAATGCGCGAAGCGCGATACCGCGAAGATGTAGGGAAGCTGCGCCGAGATGGCCGCGTTCGCCGTGGCCGCGTCGCCACCGGTGCCGACGTACTCCTTCGGCTTCTGAGCCGACTGCACGCTGAAGAACACCGCGTTGGGCGAGTTCTTCTCGTTGGCCAGCGGCGCGAAGCCGAGCTTGGCCATCTCCATCTCGTGGTCGTCGGGGATGACGACCTCGGTGGGACACTTCATGGCCACGTCACCGGCGTCCGTCTCGAAGGTGTGGACGGGCAGCCCCTCCACCTTTCCTCCGGACATGACGCCCCGGATCCTGGCGCACCATCCGTGGCGAGCGAAGGCCGAGGTCACGCGTCCGGCGAGCCCCCAGGCCGAGTTGCCCCACAGGTAACGGTCGTGCTCCTTGCCCGAGACGT
Organism: uncultured Gemmatimonadales bacterium; assembly: GCA_963809895.1. Taxonomy (GTDB): domain Bacteria; phylum Gemmatimonadota; class Gemmatimonadetes; order Longimicrobiales; family Gaopeijiaceae; genus Gaopeijia. Next base: position 3,401,035 of record CAWELD010000003.1, read on the forward strand.
CCTCCTCGAAGTCGAAGGTGTCCAGGGGATTCTGCTTGCCGTAGGGCTCGCGGAGGAGCATGCGCGGCGCCGTCAGCGCCACGTAGCGCGAGTCCTCGTTCTCCCGGAACGCCCGCCACTGGGCGTACTCCGAGCCCTCGAAGATCCCCGACAGCTCGTACATGTTGTCGAGCTCGGTGAAGCTCTCGAAGCCGAACATCTCCGCCGACGCCGACGTCAGGAACGGAGCGTGGGCCGTCGCGGCGATCTTGGACATGGCCTCCAGGAGCTTGATGTCCTGGCCGGTCTTGTCGAAGGCGAAATCGCCCACGATCGCGCCGTACGGCTGACCGCCCAGCACGTTGTACTCCTGCTGGTAGATCTTGTTGAAGAGCTGGCTCCGGTCCACGCCCATGGCCGCACGGCCCGCCGTGGTGTCGCGCAGGAGCTCCTTCTTCGTGATGGGAAAGACCTTCACCTTCAGCATGGGGCCGGTCTCGGTGTTCGCCACCAGGTAGCGGAGCCCGGTCCAGGTCGCTTCCAGCTTCTGGAACTTCTCGTGGTGGATGATCTCGTTGAGCTGCTTCGACACGAGGCGATCGATCTCGGCGATCTGCTGGTTCAGCATCGCCTCGGTATCGGCGCTGAAGGTGACCGCGCCTTCGAGCACGTCCTTCACGAAGAGCTTGATCATCTCGCGGCCGCGGTCGGCCGCGTCGGGCTCCTTGCCCCACCTTCCTTCGTCTACGAGCTGGTCGAGGAGACTCTGCTCGGTGACCTCGGCTTCGGCAGCGGCCGGTGCCTTTTCCTGTTCAGGACTCGCCATCGTCGCCTCCCTCCGTCTCGAGCTCGGCCTTCAGCCGGTCCTTCTCCTCGTCGCTGCCCAACGCCTTCTGCAGCGCCTGATCCAGCTTGTAGTTGGTGGCGAGCTTCGACCGGAAGTCCGCGAGCTGCTTCCTCTTGTCCAGAAGCGCCTTGAGCGGCTCCACCTGGTTCGCCACCCGGTCTGGCGAGAAGTCCTCGAAGCTCTCGAAGTTCAGATCCACGCCCAGCTTGCCACCGTCGTCGGACAGCTTGTTGTCGACGGAGAAGGTGAGGCGAGGATTCGAAGCCTTGAGGACCTTGTTGAAGTTGTCCGGATTGATCTCGGTGAATTCCCGATCTCTCACCTCCGGCAGCTCGCCGTCGCCGCTCAGGTCCGCCAGGACCCCCATGATGAACGGCAACTCCTTCTTGACGATGGCATCGCCGACCTCGACGTCGTACGAGATGTTGACCCTCGTCGGCCGCTGTCGATTGCGCCTTTTCTGGAAACTCTCCGCCATGTTTCGGCTCCTGCGCGGGTGGGCCCGGGCGAGTGGGCGACTGCGCGACCTGTCCGCCTTGCGCGACGGTCCCGAGGAACAGGCCGGCCAAGAGTTGACAACTACATCGGCTCGCGGACGTCTGTCAAGCAGATCGACCGGTCGGCGGCCGTCGCGACCGGCCCGTGGCGAGCCGCGGCTTCGCGACGCTCAACCTGCACTCCACCATGCCGATAGCGGGGCTCCACCCACCTGCGTGGAGAAGAGCGTCGGCACGCGCAGCCGCGCCTCCTGCCTGTAGCCTGCCAGGGGGACGACGCCACGGTTGGCGATGCGGCGCAAGGCGTCGGCGTTCCAGACCGCTTCCACCGGGTGGGCCAGTACCCTCCCGGCGGCGCCCACGTGGATCGGCAGGCCCGAGAGGTCGTGCGGCGCCGGTGACAAGGACCAGCCCCGCTCGAGAAAGGAGCGCGCCAGCGCCGCCGCCGCCGGGAACGCCGGGTTGCCCCACAGGTAGGCGTCGCCGGCCGCGACCTCCGCTTCCTCCACCGGAAAGGTCTCGCAGGGATCCGTGTCTTCGCCGTAGGGGAGCCGCACCAGGTATCGCGGTGCCACAAGTCCCACGGACGCCGCGGCCTCGGTCCGGCGGAAGGCGTCCCAGGCCGGCGTGTCGGGCTCGGGCCAATCGTAGTCGGCCGGAGGATCGGCCCAGCCCGCGAGTCCCAGCAAGCCGGCGCCGGCGCCGGCCAGCAGGGGGATCCCCGAGGCGTGTGCCAGCATGGCCAGGCGGTTGAGGAGAGCGACGTCTCGCGCCTCGCCACCGAACGCCTCCGCCAGCACCACCAGCGCCGGGGCACCCTCCCCAGGGCCCGGAAGCGGCTCCAGGAGCGCCCGCGCCAGGCGACTTCGCTCCAACGAGCCCGCATCGGGCCCGCCCACGTCGGCTGCGAGCTCCGCCCGCGACACGTCCAGCACGTAGCATCTGACCTCGGGCCACTCCACGCCGGCCAGCAGGAAGAGGAGCGAGCGCCAGAGCGCCTCGAGATCGCGCACCGCCGGCGCGTGCAGCACCTCGACGATCCTGCGGGCCGCCTCTCGCTCGAGGCGGGCGCGCAACTCCGACTGTGCGTCGCTCTCGTCGGGCACGCGGTGCTCCTCCACCACGTCGCGAACCCAGGCGCTCAGGTCACCCAGGGGCCCCGAGTCGGGCGGTGCCTCTACCCGGGGCGTCGCCTCCACGATGTCGTCGAGCAGGCTCTCCGAAGCGGCGGGGGCGTCGGCCGGCTCCCCGTCGTCGTCACCGCTCGGTCCGGCGCTGCCGCCGCGGCTGGCCGCGGTCTCGGCGGGCCCCGCGGCCGCTCCCTCCAGGGCAGAGGTGATGGATGCGCGCAGGCTCTGCAACTGCGGCACGCGCTTCACCAGACGGTCCGGTCGGAAATCCGCGATCTCGCCGACGTCGAAGGTCACGGGGCCCGACCCGTCCAGCTGGAACTCCACCCGGGGCCGCAACTCGCCCAACAGCTCGTCGGGGTCGGTCACAGCCAGCACGCGGCGCTGGTCCAGGGGCGGAGCCGAGGGGCCGTCCCGGTGTCCGCGCCCGGAGAAGTCGCCCACCACCAGGATCCGGAACGGAGGCGTCTCGGCCGACTCCACGGGGCCTGTCGTACGGCCCGGGTTCGTGGAGAGGGCGATGCGAACGCGGTCGGAGTCCGGGTCCATGGCTGCTTCCGGGAGGGGAGCGTCGCGGGGCCGGACACAGGCTGGCCGAGGCCGGCGGCGGATGCTATAGGTCAGAGGTGGTCGCGCGGGCCACTCTCAGCCCATGGTAGGAGATCATGAGACAGACGCAAGGCGTCCTGTGGACCAAGGGCGTGCTCCTGAATCCCCAGCACCTGCAGCTGCAGGACCGGTACCTGGAAGACAAGCTGGCCTTCCACGTGTCGAGCCTGTCCTTCTGTCCGTGGGGATTCCTGGACTACGACATCGACGCCGACGCGCTGTCGGGTGGCCAGTTCCGGCTCTCGCGGGCCTCCGGGCTCATGCCCGACGGGCTCGTCTTCGACATCCCCGCGGCCGACGGGCCGCCGCCGCCCCGCGACGTGGACGAGCACTGGAAGCCGGACCAGACCCGAATGGCCATCTATCTGGCCATCCCCGAGCTGGTCGACGGGGGCCGCAACGTGGGGTCGGAGGCCGGAGACACCAGCGCGCGCTTCTCACCCGAGATCCTGTCGGTGCGCGATGAGAACACCGGCCGCGCCGAGAAGGACATCCTCGTCGCCCGCAAGAACTTCCGCATTCTGTTCGAGAACGAGGCGATGGAGGGCTCCACCCTCATGCAGGTCGCGCGTCTCGTACGGACGCCTGCCGGTGAGACCACGCTGGACACGACCTACGTTCCCGAGATCCTGGACATCTCGGCCAGCGACCACCTCATGAGCATCACCCGCCGGCTCGTGGAGATCCTCACGGCCAAGGCCACCGAGTTGGGCGGCATCCGGCGCCAGCGCGGCCAGGTCGCCGACTTCGGCCGGCTCGACATCGCCCACTTCTGGCTGCTCTACACGGTCAACAGCCACCTGCCCGTCTTCCGCCACCTGCTGGCCGAGACGGGGCGGCCCCGGGCGGCCGGCGGGCCCGGTCCTCGCCGGGCGCATCCGGTGGAGCTCTTCCGCGCCATGGCGGAGATGGCCGCCACGCTCATGACCTTCGCCCCCGGACGGCACCCCAGGGACCTGCCCTCGTACGATCACGACCGGCTGTCCGAGTGCTTCACCGAGTTGGACGGCCTGCTGCGGGAGCTCCTCGAGACCGCCATCCCCACCAACTGCGTGACACTCCCGCTGGAGCGGATGGACACCTCGCTGTACGCGACCTCGCTGGATGACGATCGCCACCTCTCGGCGGTGCAGGCCTATCTGGCCGTGACCACGGAGATGGATCAAGCACGCCTCATCAAGAAGGCCGCGGACTGGATCAAGGTGGGATCCCGGGATCAGATCCGGGACCTGCTGGGCCAGGCGGTGTCCGGCGTGGCGCTCCGCCACCAGCCCACTCCGCCCAACGAGGTGCCGCTCAAGACCGGCTGTCAGTACTTCCACCTGGAAACGTCGGGGCCCCGCTGGTCGGCGATCCTCAGGTCCCGGAGCCTGGCGGCGTGGGTGTCGTCCGAGATCCCGGATCCGCACCTGGAGCTCGTGCTGCTCCTGCCTTCCGGAAAGGACACCGGGGGCCGGTAGCCGGCGGAGGGAGTGCCGCTCGCTCGAGAACGGCGGACGGCGGGCGCTACCCTCAGGGACGCAGCAGCACGAAGAGCACCAGCGCGACCAACACGGCCGCAGTCACCACCAGCCCCACGATGAGCGGCGTGCGCGACGCCCGAGCCGGCGGCTTGGAGGGCGTCGGGACCGGCGGCGGTGGACCGGCGCTCGGCGCACTACCACCCCGCCCGCCCGCAGACCCGGGAAGCGAGCCCCCACGGATGATGCGTGTGTATTCGCTGGGCCCCGACGGAACGCGCGGACCCGAGGCGCGCGGAGGCGCCGACGGAGGCGGTGGCGGGATCGGCGGAGGTGCCCCGGACGAGGCCCCGGTGTCGCCCTCGCCGGCCGCCTCACCACCCTCGCGCAGACGATCCAGGTAGGTGTCCGAGACCAGGAAGTCCTCCGGTGACGTCGAGGATTCCTGCCGCGGCGGCGGCTCCGGCGCGCGGGGAGCCCGCGGCTCCGAAGACGGCGGATTTACCTGCGGCCGCCCCATGACCAGCGTGTAGGGCCCCGGCTCGTCGGGAGCCCGGGGAGGCGGAGGCGCCGGGGGCTTCGCCTTCGGAGGCTCGGGAGGCGCCGGAGGCGGAGGAGGCGGCGGCTCGGGAGCGTTCGCCGGTTCGGAAGGCTTGGGCTCCGGCACCCTGGGGGCGCCGAAGATCCGCGTGTATTCGCCCGGGCCGTCAGGCTCGACTTCCGTAGTCGGCTCGGGCTCCGGCTCGGGCTCGGGCTCGGGCTCGGGCTCGGGAGGCGAGGGCATCCCGGGGGCCGCGGGCTCCTCCGGCTCGTCCGCGCCCCCGCTCCCATCCCCTGCTTCGGGAAGCTTGATGGCCCCGAAGATGCGGGTGTAGGCGCCGGGCTCCTCGCCGCTCCCACGCTGATTGGCATCCATCCAGGAGGCCAGGTCGGAGAAGGGCTCGATGACCTCGGTGACCACCACCTGAAGGCCCTCCACGTCCAGAACCTCGCGCACGAGCCCCGCGGCTTCCGGGTCCAGGGCGTCGGAGTCGAACTCCGGCGCCTCGTCGCCACGAAAGACGTGGACCTGGAGGGTTTCGCGCCGCGCATTGGTGGCGGAATAGCTCACGATCTCGCCTTCCGCGAGCTGCTTCGTGAGCCGGTAACGGGCCGTGAATTCTTCGCCTGTCATGGGCCGAAAACGTATCCCGCGCGACCCGGAACAAGCAACCGCCAGCCTTGCCAACCAGGGGGCCAGCCCGGAAGTTGCCAGAGTCGGAGAGTCACGTTTCCGCTACCCCGCAGGCCCCGTGGGAATTCCCTCGCTTTCCCGGGTGGTCTGGAGCGAGGGCATGCACCTCGCCCAGCATCACTTCCAGGCTCAGTGCCGCTATCTCGAGAGCGCGATGCACTTCGCGCTCTCGTCGGCCTTTCACGGGATCTACGGGTTCCTCTCGCTCGAACTGGACGACGAGGCGCTCTGGAACGGGACGGTGTCGCTGGTGCGCGCCGCCGGCGTGGCCCCTGACGGGCTGGCCTTCGACCTGAGCGATGCGGATCACCTGCCCGAGACGCGCAAGGTCGCCGACCTGCTGGCCGCCGACCAGGACGCGGTCGTGCTCCACCTGGCCGTGCCCGCCTACCGGCGTGACCGCGCCAACTGCGCCGACGACGACGGGACCGACGGCGAGCGCCGCCGCTTCCGCGCCGAGACCGTCACCCTCTTCGACGAGACCACCGGCACCGACGCACGCCAGGTCCGCGTGGGCCGAGGCAACCTGGAGATCCTGACGGATTCCGAGCTGGACGACCACATCGTGAGCCTGCCCATGGCCAGGGTACGCGCGGAGGGGTCGGGACACTTCGTCTACGATCCTCTCTTCGTGCCCCCGGTGCTCCGGGTCGGCGCCAGCGCGCGCATCACGGCGCTGCTCGAGGGTCTCGTGGAGATGCTGGAAGCCAAGGGAGAGGCGCTGGCGTCGCGACTGCCCGGCGCGGACTCCATGTCGGGGACCACGGCCCGGGAGCTCATCGGTCTGTGGCTCACCCACACCGTGTACACGGGCCTGGCGCCGCTCAGGAGCCAGCTCGAGCACGGCCGCGCTCATCCCCGCGAGGTGTACGAGAACCTCGCCCGCCTCGCCGGCGCCCTGTGCACCTTCTCGCTGGAATCCGAGGCCCGGGATCTCCCGCTCTACGACCACGACCAGCCCGGCGAGGCCTTCGCCGCGCTGGACCGCCGCATCCGCAGGCACCTCGAGGTCATCGTGCCCGAGAGCCACCTGACGGTGCGGCTCACGCGAACCGAGCCCAACGTCCACACGGCCACGCTGGAGGACAAGCGGGCACTGGAACGCTCCGAATGGGTGCTGGGCGTGCGCTCCGCCGCCTCCGCGGCCGCGGTGATCGCCGAGGTGCCGCGCACGGTGAAGGTGTGCTCGGCCGAAGACGTGATGCGGCTCGTGCAGGACGCCAACCCGGCCCTGCCGCTGGAGCACCTGGCGGCACCTCCCGGCACCATCGCTCCCCGGGTCGGCAGCCACTACTTCCGCATCCGGCACCAGGGCCGGAGCTGGGATCTGATCCGGGCCCGCTCCTCCGTGGGCGTGTACGTCCCCGACGCCTTGCCGGAGGCGGAGCTGGAGCTGTTGATCATTCCCGAATGAGGGGCACCGCGTCATGATGCACGACACGCGACTCGCCACGGCCACCAACCCGGGCGCCAACCCCCGGGGGCGTCTCGCCCTGGCCTTCCAGGAGGCGCTCACCGTCATCGTGCGCCTGCGGGAGAAGCGCCAGGTACCGAGCGATCCGTCGGCCTTCCGGGCCCGCATGCGGGACATGCTCCTGGGGGCGGACCAGGAGGCGCGGCGCATGGGCTATCCCGCGGAGTTCGTGCGCATCTCGGTCTACTGCGTCATCGCCTACCTGGACGAGACGGTGCTGGCCACCCCCGGCCCTCTGTCCAGCGCATGGGTGGGCAGGCCCATGCAGGAGGAGGTCTTCGGCGACGCGGTCGCCGGCGAGAACTTCTTCCGGCACCTGGACGAGCTGTTGGCGCGGCAGGACTCGGCGTTCGTCGCCGACGTCCTGGAGGTCATGCTCCTGTGCATGCTTCTGGGATTCAAGGGCCGCTACGCGTCGTCCGACGGAAGCGAGCTCGCCATCCGCATCCGGTCGACCCGTGACAAGGTCGAGCGCATCCGCGGAGGTGCCGGCCCGCTGTCGCCCCGGGCCTATCCTCCGGCCGACGAGGGCGTGGTGCGCGGGGGCGACCCGTGGCTGCGCAGGCTCTCGCTGGTCTTCCTCGGCACCGCCGTGACGGTATTCCTGCTCTTCCTCCTGCTCCGGTTCCTCTCGCTCCCCGCCGGGGTCGACAGGATCCACGAGCTCGCCGGCTAGCCGCACCCCCGAGCCCTCCGCACCGGAGTCCCGATTTCCATGCCCAGACCACGGATGCCCAGACCACGCTCCCTCCTCGTGGGCGCACCCGTCCTCATGGTCGTGGCGGTCCTGGGGTTCATGGCCGGCTCGGGATTGGACAACCGCTGGCTGCGGTGGGGCGTGCGGGCGGCCATCTGGATGCTGGGGGCGATGATCGTCTACTTCATCCTCCAGCTCATGCGCCGGGCCGGAGGCCCCCGCAAGAAGGCTGCCCCGGACCCCGTCGACGGCATCCTCAGCGAGGCGCGCAAGCGGCTCAAGGCGGCGGGGGTCAAGGGGCGCGGAGCCATGGACCGGCTGCCCATGGTGCTGGTCATGGGGCCCCGGGGCTCGGCCAAGACCACGCTGGTGCTGCAGTCGGACCTGGACGCCGAGCACCTGGCCGGCAACCTGCGCTCCGACGGCCTGGTGGCGCCCACCGAGGCCCTCAACCTCTGGTACGACGACGGACGGGTGGTGGTGGAGGCCGCCGGCGCGCTGGCGGTGGAGCCCACGCGCTGGTCGACCCTGGTCTCGAAGCTACGCCCCCGGCGCTGGCTGCCGGCGCTGCTCGGGCGTCCACAAGCTCCCCGGGTGGCCGTGGTCTGCTTCAGCGTCGAGGACCTCATGGAGCTGAGCGCGGGCGACGGAGCCGGGAGCGCGGCCCGCAACCTGCGGGACCGCCTGACCGAGCTCTCCGAGGCCATCGGCATCCGACTCCCCGTCTACGTGGTCTTCACCAAGGCCGACCGCATTCCCCACTTCGAGGAGTTCGTCGAGAACCTCACGGACCCGGAAGTCCAGGAGATCCTGGGCACCACGCTGCGCGCCCTGGGCGAGTCGACGGCGGGAACCTGGGCCGAGCGTGAGAAGGACCGCCTGGCCGGGTCCTTCGAGGAGATGTTCCAGAGCCTGGCAGAGCGCCGGCTCGAGGTCCTCGATCGCGCGGGCTCCACGGAGGGGAACGGCGCCGCGTACGAGTTCCCGCGGGAGTTCCGCAAGCTCGCGCCCACGGCCATCGACTTCCTGGTGGAGCTGTGCCGGCCCAGCCAGCTGCGCGTGAGCCCGTTCCTCCGGGGATTCTACTTCACCGGCGTGCGCCCCGTGGTGGTCGAGGAGGGCGCACCGCGCTACGAGGCGCCTCCGGCCCTCGAGGAGGCCGCGCCGGCCGGAGCCACGCAGGTGTTCAACCTCCAGGCGGCCCAGGCCAGGGCGGCGCAGGCCTCCTCCGGCTCCCGGGAGGGCCGTCAGCGCCGCGTGCCCCAGTGGGTCTTCCTGCAACGCATCCTGCGCAAGGTGGTCCTGCAGGACCGGGTGGCCATGGGGATCACCACCAGCGGCATCGGGTTGTCGGCGCTGCGTCGGATCTACTGGGCGGCCGGCATCGGCCTGTTTCTGGTCCTGGGCCTCTCGCTGATGGTGTCCTACAACAGGGAGCGAGGCCTGCAGGACGAGGTGGCGACCGCCATGGCGGCCCTTCCCCGGTCCGTGCCCGGTGGGCGCGGCGTGGCGTCCATGGACGACATCCGGCGGCTGGACGCCCTGCGCGCGGTCACCGACAAGCTGTCACGCTACGAGAACGGCCACCGGCCGCTCCGCAACCTCCTCTTCATGTACACGGGTGGAGACCTCTACCCCACCGCTCGCGAACGCTACTTCCAGGTGTTCCGGCCCCTGCTCTTCAACCGCGCCTTCGACGGCATCCAGAGCGATCTGCGCAGCCCCCCCGAGCCTCCCACCTTCGCCGACTACGACCGCACCTACCGCGCGCTCAAGGCCTACATCGAGATGACCGACGAGCCAGGGCACGCCGAGGCGGGCTTCTTCGGCGACGTGCTCACGGACTACTGGGCCGGGAGCGAGGACCTGGGCGACGACCGCCAGGAGCTGGCGCGGGCGCAGTTCGCCTTCTACGGCTCGGAGCTGCCCTACGGCAATCCCTACACGCTCAACGCCGACCCCTCGCTGGTGGGCCCGACGCGTCAGTTCCTCGTGCGCAACACCAACGAGGAGTCCTTCTACCGGAGCCTCGTCGGTCAATGGAGCAGCCGCTTGCCCGCGGCACGCCTGGCGACCGACCGCCCCGAGACGGCGCCTTTCGTGGCATCGGAGGCCGAGGTTCCGGGAGCCTTCACCCGGATGGCCTGGGACTCGGTGCACACAAGCCTCGCCCGATCGGATCAGGCCCTGAGCCTCGATCGCTGGGTGGTGGGTGAGGGATTCTTCGCGTCGGTGCTGCAGCAGGGCTTCGACACGGATTCGCTGGCCCCACGCCTCCGCAGCCGTTACGAGACCGACTACAGGGACGCCTGGGTGAGCTTCCTGAGCGACACCCAGCTGCAGACGCGCAGCCTGGGCGGCGCACGCAACTGGTTGGCCGACCTGGGCGGGAACCGGTCGGCGGTCTTCCAGATCCTGGAGTACGTGGATTCCCAGACCGCCGTGAACGCGCCGGCGGTGCGGAACACGTTCGCCGCCCTCGATGCCCTGGTGCCACCGGACAGCGTGCGCGGAACCAAGCTGTACAGCGACGAGGCGGGCAGCGCCTACCTGGTCCAGCTCCAGACGCTGGGGCAGGCGGTGGGACGGCTGGCCGACAGCCCCGGCGATCCGACGGCGGGCGATCAGGTGCGGACCGCCGCCGCCACCGGGCTCCAGTTCGTGAGCCAGACCAGCCTGGGCTTTCCCGGCGAGCCCGCCGAGGCCCGCACCGCCAGCGGCGCCGTCACGGCCCTGCTGTCCCGCCCCTTCCGCTGGGCCGAGGCCCAGGCGGGCCAGGGCCCGCAAATGGCGGCCAACGGAATCGCACAGGAGTTCTGCCAGCGCCAGGAGGGGCGCGTGCTGGGTCGCTACCCCTTCGAGCCGAACCGACCCGAAGCGGCAGTGGAGGACGTGGCCGCCTTCCTGGCGCCCGACGGCGGTGAGCTGCGAGCGTTCATGGACGAGGTCGACGCCACCGGCGCCAACCTCACCTCCGCCTACGACCGTTTCCGCACCCGGGCGCTGGAGGTCTCCAGGGCCTTCTACCAGCGCGGCGGCGACATGGGCTTCGACTTCACCTTCCAGGTCACCAACTTCCAGGGCGTGGACCGGGTGGAGCTGCGCGTGGACGGCCAGGTGGGCGTCTTCACCCCGTCGCTGTCCAACAGCGAGCGCTTCGTGTGGGATCCCGCGTCGGCGGAGCAGGCCATTCTGGAGGTGCGATCGGGGCAGAATCCCCCGGTGTCACTGGACTTCGCCGGACCGTGGGCGGTGTTCCGCCTCTTCCATCAGGGCGAGTGGCAGGGCGGCAGCAGCGGCGAGTTCTCCGTCACCTGGGCGCTCCCCGACGGCGGCAGCGTGACGGGCCTGCTGGCGCCCCGGGGCGGCGTTCCCATCCTGCGTCGGGGCTACCTCGACGCCCTCGATTGCCCCCGGGTCGTGGCGCGATGAGCCCTCGCCCGCCCTATGTTGGTGCCCCTGCGCCGTTCCCGATGACGCACACACCGAGTCCATGGAGACCCATGAGACGCTTGTCCCCACTCCGGATCCTGCCCTGTCTGGTCGCCGTGCTCCCGCTGGCGGCGTGCGGTGGCGGGAATGCGCCTCCGCCTCCGACGCCAGGCCGCCGGGTCGAAGCCGTGCCCGACGCCGATCGCCTCTACCGCGGTGACCGCACCGCCATGGACTCGGTCATGGTGGTCATCAACGATCCCCAGACGCTACAGCTCTGGTGGCAGCGCGCCACGGCCGAGGCCCCGGAGCCGCGCCCCGGCGTACCCACCGTGGACTTCGATCAGCACACGGTGCTCATGGTGTCGGCGGGTCGCATGAACAACGGCGACCGCATCCGCGTGGACAGCCTGGGCTTCGAGGTGCAGGCGGAACCCGGGGGAGGGCGCAGCGAGGTGTGGTTCGCCATCGTGCGCACCACCCGCGACTGCAATCCCCTGCCCGGCGTTCGCTACCCCCTGGAGTTCGTACGCATCTCCAAGGTGCAGGAAGTGCGCTTCGATCCGCGGCTCACCGCGTGCCCGGGAGGCGCTTGACCCTGGCAGGCCCCCCGTTCGCCACCTCGCCCCCCGGGGGCATGGCGAGGCCATCGAATTCCAGCGTGTCGAAGGGTCGGGGGATCCGGAGCGCCGGAGCCGAGGTGCCGCCGCCTCGGATCTCGGGAGCAGGCACCGACATTGCCGGAGCGCCGGGCGCCGACGTCTCCAGGGCCGGATAGCCACAGTTGCCGTCGGTGGTGGTGGCGGCGAACGTGACGTTGGTGTAGTCGGCGAAGGCGTAGATGCCGATCCACACCACTCCGTCCGCAGGTGCGGTCCACACGATCGATTCGTCGAAGCCGCTCGTCAGGCTCGACGCGTCGGAGACGGCAATGGTGGGCTTGTCGGTCATGCGGATGTAGAGGTCCGGATCGCCGGTGGCGGTGGAGCCGGCCGTCTGCGCCAGGGTGAACTGATACTCGCGGCCTGCGAAGACCCTCATCTTCAGGTAGATGAAGTTGCCGGCCGTGCGCCCCAGGCCCGTGAAGCTCCAGCATGGGGCCCACCACGAATCCTGGTTGCCGGCGCCGGGGCCGAGCATGCCGATGTCACTCCAGGCGGCGCCGGCCCGCGCGAAGATCCTGTCGACCCCGCTGGCCCCGCCGGTGAGCGTGTAGAGCCCGTCGGCGTCGATCGATCCCAGGCCGGAGCCGACGTAGCTTCCCCAGTTGATGGGATCCCCGGGCACCTGATCGCCACTCGCATCGTAGGCCACGGCCTGCACCAGCCCTGCTCCCTGCGCGCTCAGGTCGAGCGTATTCATGGGCTGGAGCACCACGGTGGCGGGGAGCATCAGACGAGACTCGAACCACTCGCTCCACGCGCCGGTTCCGTCCTGGATGCGAATCCGGAAATCGATGAAGGTGAGGTCACCGGGATCGCCGTAGCACAGGGTGCTCTGCTCCACCAGCGTGCCGGAGCCGCCGTCGGATGCCGGCGTGAAGGCCCAGGAACGGCCATCCAGGGCGACCCAGTCCGCCTGATCCTCGAAGCGGAACTCCGACTGGACGCCTGTCGGCTCGGTGAGGGGACCGCTCGTGGAGACGTTGCCGTCGGCGTCCGAATAGTCGGCCTCTCCGGCGACCCTGAAGCCCAGCGCACCGGGCCCACATCCGGTGATGAACGGCCGGAACTCGGTGTCGAAGCGCGTGATCATGGGGGGATTCACCACGTCCACCGTGGCCATCCCCTGCACGCCCTCGGTCTCGGCGGTGATGATGGCGCGTCCCTCGGCCTTGGCCTCCACCAGCCCCGTCGCCGACACGGTGGCCACGCTTTCGTCGTCGCTGGACCAGGTGACGGTCTTGCCGGTGAGCTCGTTGCCGCCGGTGTCACGGACCGTGGCCTGGAGCTGGACGGTCTGGCCCACCAGCAGCTGGTTGCTGGCCGGGGCGACCTCCACGGAGCCGACCCCGGCGTTCACCTGCACGGTGGCAGGCGCTGACGCCAGCCCCAGCGTGCCGAAGGGACTGCGCGCGCTGGCCCGGACGTAGTGCACGCCGGGCTCGTTGATGGTGAGCGTGGCGCCGGTCGTGGACACCTCGGCGGACTGCGGGCTCCCGAAGCCCGAATCGTCGTCCCACTCGACGCGGTACCCGTTCGCGTTGGAGACCGGGTCGATCTGGATGCTGAACGAGGCGCCCTGGGTGACCTGGTTCGGCGCGTTCACGAAGTCGGGCACGAAACTGGCGAGATTGAGGACCGCCGTAGAGGTCTGGCCCGCCACCACGCCCACCGTCGTGCGTGCGAACTCCACCAGGGCGCCGGATGCCCGGGCCTCCAGCGAAACCGTGTAGCTCCCCGGTTGCAGGTTCTTGACCTCTACCGTCTCACCGGGTGACAACGAGCGCGTGCTCGGCGTGGGCCCCTCGACGTGGAGTGTACCCCCGTCCACCACCTGAGCGGTGGTCTGCGTGATCTGGAGCGAGAGGACCGCGGCCACCTTCGGGTCCGTGCTGGACTCACAGGCCGCCAACGCCAGGAGCGCGCACAGCGCCGCCGCGCGCGCCCTCACTGCTGGCCTCCGGGAAACGTCACCCTGATGATGCCGGTGGTGGGCGGTGGTGGCTCCTCACCCCCACCGCCACCACCGCCGCCGAGGACCGCGGCGGCCACGCCCACCACGGCGGCGCCGGCGCCGATCCACTTCCATGGCGGCCCGCCACCTCCGCTCGGGGCGCCGGCAGCCTCCGGAGTCGTCTGCGCCACCTGCTCCGCCAACGCCCGCTCCAGAAGCCGGGCCGCCAGGCTCATGGGGGCGACCTGGTCGGGTCCAACCACCACCCCGAGGAGGGCGCCGCTGCGGTCCACGAGCGGCGCGCCCTGAGCGTCCTGGGGCAGCGCCGAGGCCAACGTCACCAGGCCCTGCGGGCTGGACGGCCAGTCACCGAGCCGCGCGCGGCCGCTGGCCGCCGGCTGGCAGCCCGGATGGAAGACGGACCACACGTACGCGCCGCTCGACGGCCGCGCTCCGCTGGAGAGCGTCGGTTGCCCCGAAGCGCCCAAACGCAGCACGGCGAGGTCCAGATCCTGATCGCTGGCCGCCACCGAGATGTCGCTGTAGACCCCGCCCGGCGTCGTGACCGTGAGTCCCGAGCTCTGGGGAAGGCCGCTCCTGGAGGTCAGGACCACGCCGTCCGAGCGTGCCAGGAAGCCGGTGGTGCAGAACTGCTGACCACCCTGGTCGTAGCGGATGCTCACCAGCGTCGAGGCCACCCGGCTCTCCACGTCGGCGGCGAGCAGGGGCGCCAGGGCGAAGCCCACCTCCGTGGTGACACCAGGCAGGATCTCGCGGGTGATCTGCGCCGGCTCGTAGCCGTCGGCGGAGGCGGACAGACGGTACGTGCCCGGCGGGAGCGTGAGCTCGCCCCCGGCCGATACCGCGCCCTGGCCCTCGACGTTCACGGTCACCGGCACTCCGGCGCCGCTCACGGCCAGCGTGCCCTGGGCGTCGGCGTCGAAGGTGCCGGGCCAGCGCCAGTCGGTGGTGGTCACGTCCTCGTCGCCGGCCCCCTCACCCTGCACCGCCGCCAGCGCCCGGTCGTATGCGTCCACCACGCGGGGCGGGAGCGTGCGGTCCACGGGCCACTGGCGGCCCTCGCGGGCGGACCAGCGGAGCCACACGCCGGCCAGGTCCTGGTCGCCGAGGCCCAGGAGGGTGAGCGCCATCTCGTGCACGCTCACCGCCCACAGACTGTCCCGAGGCGCGGCGTCGGGGTCGGCGGCGCGCATGAGGAGATCCAGAGCGGCCGAATCACTCAACTGGCTGCGGGCCTGCTCCACGAGCCGGGCCCGATCCTGGGCTACGGCCGGACGAGCGCCGAAGGCCACGACCGCGAGCGTCACCATCGAGACCGTCGCGAGCTTCTTCATCCGTCGTTGCCTCCCTTGCGGATCGTGACCGTCTCTCCCGATTGGATCACGACCGTCGTATCGAAGAGGATCCGTCCCTCGATCTCCAGATGCACCCTGTGCCTACCCGGCCGCAACGTTACCGGCAGGTCCCGCTCCCGGCCGTTGCCCCTCTGCTGGTCGTCCACGAAGACATAGGCCCAGGGGTTCACCGTGACGCGCAGCGTGCCCGGGCCGGGCGGCGGCTCCGGTGGCGGGCGCGGCGCAGCCCCCACCACGACGTCGACCGTTCCCGACACATCACCCGACGCCGCCGTGAGGGTGGCGCGTCCGCTCCCGGTGGCCCGCACACGGCCGTTGGCGTCGACGGTAGCCACGGACGCCGACGACGACGTCCAGCGAACCGGCGCGTCGGCCACCGAGTCACCCAGGACGTCGAGGACCGAGGCCGACAGCGCGGCCGACTCGCCCTCGGTCAGCTCGAGGGGGCCGGCCAGGGGGTCGCCGGCGCCCGTTCGCACGACCAGCTCCGCGACCGGGACGTCCACCGTCACCGTCAGGTCCCGCCGGACGCCCTCCGAGGACGCCGTCAGGTGGGCCACGCCCCCTGCCAAGGCCACCAGCATGCCCGCGGGATCGACCGCCGCCACGGAGGGCAGGTCGGAGCTCCACGTCACCGGGCGATCCAGTGGCGCTCCCTCCGCATCGGCCGCCGCCGCCTGCAACACCACCGTGTCGCCGGGCACGAGCCGGAGCCCGCCGGTACCCACGGGCCCATCGGCGGTGCTCAGCGTCAGCTCGCTCACCGTGGGCGGCTCGCCGGGGCCCAACAGACGCGGTACCAGCCAGAATCCCCCGATCACCAGGATCACCGCCGCCGCGATCCCCAGGTAGAGCCCACGGCCTCCGAGCGCACGGAGCGCGCCAGCCCCCGTCCTCGACGCCGGTGTCGGCGAGCCCGGGTCGGATGCGCTCGCCCCTGCCGGGGGCCTGGAGGTCGCGCTCCTCGCGCCCGGGGCAGTGGATTCCGTGGGCGCCGGCGGGGCGGCCAGGACATAGACCCGCACCCGGGAGCGCGCGCCGTCGGCTTCCGCCAGCACCGCCCCCTCGCCGCTGCCCACGGCGCGGAAGCGCCCGTTCCCCAGGTGCTCCAGAACGCCGGGATCCTCCACCGACCACTCCACCGGCCGCTTGAGCGGACGCCCCTGATCGTCCATGGGCGTGGCCGCGATGCGGAAGGTCTCGGACACGCGCACCTCGTCCGGGGGCGACGACAGATCCACGTGGGATACCGCACGGGAGCCCGAAGCCGGCGCCTCTTCCTCCTTGGGCACCACCCGGACCGACGCCGACACGCCCACGCCCTGGCAGTGGGCCAGCACGCTGGCAGATCCATCGGTGCGGGCGGTGACCACGCCGTCATCGCTCACGGTGACGATGCGGGGATTGCTGGACGACCACGTCACCGAGCCCTCCAGCCTCCCTCCGCGCTTGTCCCGCGGCTCGGCCTGGAGACGGAGGGTGGAGCCCACGGGGAGCTCCACCTGGCGAGGCTCGACGAAGAGCTCCATCACCCTCGGCGGCACCACCTGGATGGCCAGGGACTCCTTGAGGCTACCGCCCACGGCGGTGATGAGAGCGGAGCCGGCGGCCACGGCCACCACCTGACCGGTGGCGTCGTCCACCCGGGCGATGTTCGGATGCGTGGATTCCCAGCTGATGTCCGCTCCCGCTTCCTCCACGCCATCGGCGAAAAGCACGGTGGCCCGGAGGCTCACCTCGTCGCCCACCTCGAGCTCGTCCGGATGGGGGAGGATGCGGATCGACGTGGGCGTGCGCCGGGTGTCGCTCCCGGTACCGGTGTCCCGACCCGAGCCGGGCTTGTCGGCCACCATGCGAACCAGCCGTCCAAGCTCCTCCAGCGCGGGATCATCGGGTGCCAGAGGCCTGAGGCCCAGCGCCTTGACCGCGTCGCGCAGGCCCGGCCACCGGTCCGAGGGCCGTTTGGCCAGCATTCGCTCCACCGCTGCCGCGAGCTCCGGTGGGCAGTCGGGCCGCCGCTCCAGGATCCCGGGCACCGTCTCCGTCTGGTGCGCCATGAGCACCTGATAGAAGGGGCCCGTGAACGGAGGCGCACCGGTGAGCAACGCGTACATGACGGCGCCCAGGGAATACTGGTCCGACTCGTGGGTCACCGTGTGCCCGCGGCACTGCTCGGGACTCATGTACTCGGGCGTGCCCATGACCAGGCCGGTGCTGGTCAGGCCGCTGGGGCGCTCGCTCATCTTGGAGATGCCGAAGTCCATGACCACGGCATGGCCCTCGCTGTCCACCATGATGTTCGAGGGCTTGATGTCGCGGTGGACGATCCCGCGTCCCGGGCGGTGCGCGTAGGCCAACGCCGACGCGACGCGATAGAGCAGCGCCTCGACGCAGGCGATGGGCAGCGGGCCGTGGGTGCGCAGGATCTGGCTGAGCGACACGCCCTCGATGTAGTCCATCACGAAGTAGCTCAGATCGCCGGCGCGACCCTCGTCGTAGACCGTGACGATGGACTCGTGCCTGAGCGAGGCGATGGTGCGCGCCTCGCGCCGGAAGCGCTCCACCATGGACTCGTCGGTGAGCCAGGCCGGCGAGAGCACCTTGATGGCCACCAGGCGCTCGAGCTCGCGGTCCCGGGCCACGAAGACGATGCCCATCCCACCGCGGCCGAGCTCCCGGACGAACTCGTACTTGCCGCCGCTGCTGTCGCACACCCGTCGCGGGATGGCCGCCCACAGCTCGCCCACGGCCGCGGGATCGCCGGAAGCCGAGCGAGCCCCGCACGCCGGGCAGAAGACGTCGCCGGGAAGGATGGGGCCGTTGCAGCTCCCGCACACCTCGCGGTCGCCGGTGGGCAGCGTGCGCGCCGCCAGCGCCCGGCGTGCCTCGCCATCGCCGCTGGTACGGTCGCCCACGCGGGCGCCGCACCAGCTGCAGAAGACGTCTTCCGCGAAGATTCCGCGGTGACATGACGGACAGGAGGCCGTCCGCTCCATGGGCTCCGGGGTTGGCGGCGACCAGCTCACGCTCGCGGGGAGGGCCAGGAGCCGCGATCACTTGGCTTCTTCACCGGGACGCTGAGAATAGGCCGGGGTCATCGGCGAGGTCAAGGATTCGAGCGCGCCGTGGGCCACGGCCGGGAAGCACCGCCAGACTTGCCGATCCGACCCACCGGCGCCACCGTGGACATGACAGGTCGCTGACCTGGCGAGCGCTGCCCTTCCGAGCTCTCCACCCGCGAGGACCAGGCCTTCATGACGCCCACCGCCGGAGACCCCGACGGCCCCAGGGATCCCCGCGATCGCATCGGTACGATCCTCGCCGGGCGCTACGAACTGGTGGAGTATCTAGGGGGAGGGGCGCAGGGCGAGGTGTACGCGGGCATCCACCGCAAGATCGGCCGCCGGGACGCCATCAAGATCCTCAAGAACCGGTTCCGGCACGACTCCGACGCCGTGGCGCGCTTCACGCGGGGCGCCGCCAACGCCTCCAGGATCTCGCACCCCAACGTGTGCACGGTCTACGACTTCGGCGAGACCGACGAGGGCCTGCCCTTCCTGGCCTCCGAGTTCGTTTCGGGCGAAACCCTGGGCGATATCCTGGAGCGCGACGGGGTCCTGACGCCGGAGCGGGTCGTGGAGATCGCCCGCCAGGTGGCCTCGGCGCTGGAAGCGGCACACCAGCTTGGCATCGTGCATCGCGACCTGAAGCCGGACAACATCATGCTCACCACCGACGCGGCCGGACGCGAGCGCGTGAAGGTGGTGGATTTCGACATCGCCAAGGGATCCAAGGAGGGCCTGGAGGGCGGGATCACCCGTGGCGGCTGGGTGGTGGGCACCCCCCAGTACATGAGCCCGGAGCAGCTCAGCGAGGACGCACTCGACGGCCGAAGCGACATCTACTCGCTGGCCGTGGTCCTCTTCAAAGCGCTCACCGGGCGGCTGCCCACCCGCAGCTCCTCCACGCAGGACCTCATGGTCGAGCGGCTGACCCAGGACGCGTTGCTCCTCTCGGAGGCGGTGCCCGATGCGGGGTTCCCGCCGGCGCTCGAGCAGGCTCTGGCGGCCGGGCTGGCCCGCAAGCGCGAGGACCGTCCGCCCCGCGCCATGGACTTCGCGCACCGGCTCGCGGCGTCGCTCACGGCCGGGGGGGCGTCGGCGGGGCTGCCCGCTACGGAGTTGCAGCCGGTACGGACCGAGGTGCCACCCACCACGGCCGGCCCGTCGCCCGGAGCCGGCTCCCGAGACGCGCCGCCCCCTGGGGTCGGCTCCGGGAATACCCGCCGTTGGGTGCAGGTGGCCATCGGCGGCGTGCTGGTGGTGGTGGTCCTCTTCGGCGGATGGTCCCTGGTGTCCGGCGGGAGAGGCGACGCGCCCCCCGTCGACGACGTCGAAACCCCGCCCCGGGCCGCGACTCCCGACCGGCTGCAGACGACCCCCGCCGAACTCCGTTTTTCCGCCACGGTCGGCCAGGCACCGGACCCAGCCAGCGTCGCGGTTCGCGCCGCGTCGGGCGGCTCCGCTCCGGTGGAGGTCCGTGCCGAGTACGACGGCGATGCAGGCGGCTGGCTCGATGCCGCCCTGGATGGCGCGCAGACGCCCACCACGCTGCGCGTCACGCCCCGAGGCGACGGACTCGCCGCCGGCACCTACAGCGGCCGGGTCGTGCTCCGCCTCGGAGCGGACGGCCCCGAGCAGGCGATCCCCGTGCGCATGGAGCTGGCCGAAGCTCCCGGACCGTCGCCCGGCCCGCAGCCGAGCGCCGCCGACCTCGCCGCCCGAGCCCGCCGCATGCTGGTGTTGGTGAGCAGCGCCGGGAGCGACCGGGAGCTCCGCGCGGTGCGGGACTCCACGGCCCCGCTCTGGGAGAACCGCTCCCTGCCCGACCGCACCCGGGCCCTGGCCGCCTACGTACACGGCCTGGCCCTGTCACGCCTGGGCGAGGGGGGAGCCGAGGCGTGCCGCCTGTGGGCCGGGCGAGCCCTGGACCTGGCGCCCGACGACGAGAGCTATCAGCGGCAGCTCGAGGGATGCGGCTCCTGAGCTGCGCCGCGGACTGATCCGCCGTGTCCCGGATACGCGTGGAGCGTGGAGCCCGGGCCGGGTGGTCCGTCGAGCTCGCCGACGACGAGGTGCTCGTCGGCCGAGCCCCCGGCGCCGGCGTGCGCATGGACCCCGAAGCCGACCGGGGCGTGTCGGCGCGGCACGCCCTCCTGGTGCGATCCCCCGAAGGCTGGACCGTCCGGGACCTCGGAAGTCGCAACGGCACGCGCCTCAACGGCGAGCCGCTCACCTCGGTCGCGCTGCTGAGGCCTGGGGATCGCATCGAGCTGGGAGACGGCGGACCTCGCCTCGTCTACGAAGAAGGGCGGCCGGCACGTTCGGCGCCTTCGCACGCAGACCCGCCGCGCACGGTCGCCGCTCCGCGGCCGAAACAGGGCGGGGGCCGGGTGGTGGGACTCACCGTGGCCGTGGCGGCCGTGGGCGCCCTCGCCCTCGCCGCGGTGTTCACCCGACGCTCCGCTCCCGGCGCCTCGACGAGCGAGGCGGAGCGGGCGAGCCCCGCCCTGCCCGTCCCGGACACGACTGCGGCAGACCCGGACTCCACCGCCCGCGAGCTCGAGGCTCTGCGTTCACGGGTGGCGGGGCTGGCCGAGGAGCTGCGACGCTCCCGCGACCAGGCCGATTCGCTTCAGGCGGCGCTGGACCAGGCCGAGGAACGGGGCGCCGACGACGGCGAGGTCCAGGAGCTCCGGCGCAGGCTCCAGTCGGCCAGCGCCGCCCTGCTGCGCCAACAGGCGGCCGCCACCCTCGACTTCGCCGATCTGGAGGCGAGCACCCGCGCCGCCACCGCCCAGGTCTACGTGGAGTTTCCCGGCGGGCGCGTGATCGCCGCCACCGCCTTCGCCGTGGACTCCGCCGGTTGGCTCGTCACCAATCGGCACGTGGTGCGGGACTCCGCGGGCGCCCGTCCCGAGCGCATCGGCGTCCAGCTCGCCGGCCGCTCCGGCGTGCTTCCGGCCCAGGTGCTGGCGGTGGCCAACCTCGACGACGTGGCGTTGCTGCAGGTGCGGGCGCCCGGTGCGCTGCCGGTGATCCGGGGCTTCAACGAGCGGCTCGACACGATCCGCTCAGGGGCGGCGGTGGCGTCGTTCGGCTTTCCGCTGGGCGGCGACGCGGCGGCGCTGGAGGGCCGTGGCGGCACCATCGCCGAGCCGTTGGTGACCGCCGGCATCCTCACCGACCACGGCGGCGAGCTGCTCGAGGTGCAGGGCTACGGCGCCCGGGGCGCCAGCGGCAGCCCTCTGGTGGACGGCCGCGGTCACGTGCTGGGGATGATCGTCGGTGGCCGCATCGAAGGCGAGACCCAGACGCTCTTCGCCGTGCGGGCGGACCGCATCCGCGAGTTCCTGGACCGGCGGCGGGTGGGTCCGGGGGGGCGACCGCGTGAGCCGGGGCGGCGCCCCCGGACCTAGCAGAGGCCGGGCCTCGTCGGCAGCGACGGGTGCGTCAGACGCCGGAGCGCTCCTTCTCCAGCGTCTGCCGGGGCTCCTCCCAGTCGGGGAACTTGTCCACGACCCGGTCGAGCTGCTCCATGCCCTCGTCGCGGAATCCCTCGTCCAGGAGCTTGAGCGCCAGCGAGTACTCGGTGAACGCCTCGGGCGGCACCTGCTTCGACTGCTCCTCCCGCTCCTCCTTCACCTGCTGCGGCAGCGGCGGCAGGTCCACGGAGCGCGTGAGCTGATCGGCCAGGTCGACGATGAGCGTGAGGATCTCGGTCCTCGGTCCCTGCTCCTTGGCGCCGGTCTCCCATTCCCCGGTCTCCACGTCGACGATGCGGGCGTCGATGCGCACCTGGCCGAAGATGTCGGCGAAACTGCCGAGCACCACGTAGTGGGCCTGGACCAGGCGACCGACCTGCAGCGCGGTGGCGGGATCCACCAACCGGTCGTTCTCCTGCAGATTCAGCTCCTGGATCAGGTCCGCGATGCGTCCACGCTCGACGATGCGGAGCCCGGAGTTCTGGCCCAGTTCGGTGAGAAGCATCTGCTGGAGGCCGACACCCAGCGCGTCGAAGTTCTCGGCCTCGGCGCCGGGCCCGTGCGAACCGCCGTTGTCGAAACGCAAGACGGCGACTCCGGGCCGCGTATCGGCGGCGGCCGAATCCTGGGCGGCGAGGCCCGGCGCGGAAACGAAGGCTGCGGTGGCGACAGCGATGGCGAAACGGACCGGACTTGCCATAAGATTCTCCAGAAGCCGGATACCCAAGCCAGGACATGCGCGGCCATGTCCCTCTCTGGATGGTTAGTCATGAACGGAACGCCGCGCCAGCCTCTACGACGTGGTCGGAACTGGTGCCTGCCCTGGATCGTGGCCGCGCTCGGCGCGTGCGCCACCGCCCCTCCGCAGGCGCCCGGACCGTCGGAGCTCCCCGCCCTCGAAGCCCGGTTGCGCGCCGACTCCACCGACGTAGCCACGCTGGTGGCGCTGGGCGCCGGTTATCAGGCGGCGAACGATCCGGAGCGGGCTCGACCGCTGCTGGAGAAGGCGGTGGCCCTGGCTCCCGACGATCAGGCGGCTATCCTGTTTCTGGGGGCGACCTACGAGGACCTGGAGCTGCTGGACCAGGCGCTGGCCACCTACACGAGCTACCTCGAAGGCAATCCCTCCGACGACGATCGTGACCGGGTGCAGGACCGCGTCGCCCTCCTGCGCAGGAGGTTGGTGGAGCGGAGGGTGCGGGCCATCGTGCAGGGTGAGGCGACCCGGACCGTGGCCCCCTCGACGGTGGCCGTCTTCCCGTTCGTGTACGCCGGCACCAGTGAGGACTACGCGCCGCTGGGCCGGGCGCTGGCCGCGATGCTGGCCACGGACCTCTCCCTCACCGACCGACTCACGGTGGTGGAACGCCTGGAGCTCCAGCTCCTCCTCGACGAGACCGCCCTGGGACAATCGGCGCTGGTAGATCCCGCCACCGCGGTGCAGCCGGGCCGGCTGGTGGGAGCCGGCGAGGTCGTGCAGGGCGCCCTGGGCGGCGACGACCAGACCGTGACGCTGGAAGCGGCCGTGGTAGGCGTCTCGGACCAGACCGGTGAGGTGCGCTTCAACGTGTCGAACCAGGGCGCGGCCTCGGACCTGTTCGACCTGGAGAAGGACATGGCGTTCTCGCTGTACGACGCCCTGGGCGTGGAGCTCACGCCGGCCGAGCGTGAGCGCATCAGCGAACGCTGGACCGACAACGTCCAGGCGTTGCTGCAGTTCGGCATGGGGCTCGAGGCGGAGGACCGCGGCGACTACGCCGAAGCCCGAGCCCGTTACCAGCAGGCGGTGCGGCTGGATCCCGGGTTCGATCAGGCGCAATCCAGAGCCGGGAGCGCCGACGAGATCTTCCGGGCCGCCAGCGTCGGGGTCGCCGAGATCGCCGACATCGCCCGGGCGCAGCTGTCGGTGAACCTGTCCGACTTCCAGGACCTGGTCACGCTCGAGGGCCTGCTGAACGGCACGCTGGACCTGGTGAACCTGCCCGGGGTGCGGGACGTCGCCACCGAGCTGCTGGGTGTGGAGGGATTCCGGCCGGCCACGCTGCACATCGTCCTGGGCCCGCCGAAGGGCGGGAGTGACCGATGAGCCGCCGGTGCGGGGCGACGACCCGGGCGCGGCGCTCGTCGCCGACCCCGCTGACCCGGTTCCTCGGGGGACTGCCGGCGGCGGCGCTGCTCGCCGTGGTCGCGCCCGTGCACGCCGCGGCACAGAGTCGGACGGTGGTGGCGGCCGGCGTGGAATTCCAGCGCATGGGCTTCTCCGACGCCGGCGCCGTGGGCACGGACGCGCTCACGCTGCTCACGACCTCGTGGGCCGCGCGCTTCGCCGCCAGCCCCACCGTGGACGTCTCGGTATCGGGGAACTGGGCTCGCGCCGAAGAGACGAACCCGGCCGGCGGCACGCGCTCGCTGGCGGGTCTCACCGACACGCAGCTCGAGGCCACCCTGCGCCTGGCGGGAGGCGATGTCGCCCTCACCGGGATGCTGGCGCTTCCCACCGGAAGCCCGGCCCTGGAGCTCGGCGAGATCGAGGTGGCGGCACGGATCGCGTCGGACCTGCTGCCCTTCCGGATCAGCAACTGGGGCTCGGGGGGCGGGGCGGGCGCCCGGGTGGCGCTGGCCCGCCGCTTCGGTGGCGTCGGAGCCGGCGTGAGCGCCGGCTACTTCGTGGGCCGGGAGTTCACGCCGCTGGGATTCACCGACACCGAGTACCGGCCCGGGAGCTCACTGGTGATCCGCGGCGTGCTGGACGGCAACGTGGGGCGCGCCGGCAAGGCATCGCTCCAGCTCACCGTTCGCACCTACGGGCACGACCAGCAGGACGGGGGCGACGCCTTCCAGGCCGGCGCCCGCACCCAGGCGCTGGCCTCGTACGCCTTCCGCGTCGGCACCCGATCCAGCGCCGTGCTCTACGCCGGCGCGCTGCACCGCGCCGAAGGCACGTCGGAGAGCAGCATCATCGGCATCGGCGCCCGCACCCTGGTCACCGCGGGGGGTAGCGGGCGCTTCCAGGTAGGCGGCGTTCGCCTCATCCCCGCCGCCGACGTCCGCCTGGTCACCGCCTCCGACGGCATCGACCAGGGCTACGAACTCGGCTTCGGCGGGCGGGCGGAGGTGACACGAGGCAGCGTGGTCCTGGTCCCTGAGGCTCGCCTCCACCTGGGCCGTCTCGCGCTTCTGCGCGACGTGGCCGAGTCGAGCTATCTGGGCCTCGATGTGGGATTCACCGTGAGGCTCCGGCCATGACCGCCCCCACGGCTGTGCCGGCACGACGTTGGCTCGCGCTTCTGGGGTTGGGCCTCGCGGCCTCGCTCCAGGGGTGTGACGCCCTCCTTACCGATCCCACCTCCGCCCCGGCCGCCCAGTTGCACCTCTCGGTGTCCCCCGTGCGGGCGGAGCAGACCCAGGGCACCCTGCTGCAGGCCTTCGCGCAGGTGGACGAGGTGCGGATCCGGCTGGAGGACGGCGGGGGGGCACCGGTGCTGGACCGGACCGTGCCCTTCCGGTTCGTGGCCGGGCTCGCCGTCCTCGACCCGGTCACGCTCACCCCCGACGAGGCCGCGGGGGTGGCGAGACTGATCGTCACCCTGCGCTCCCAGTCCCGAACGCTCTTCACGGCCGCCACGCCCCTGTCCCTCTCCGGCCAGGACGCCAGTGGCGCCGTGGTCCTGACCGTGACCCCGGTGCCGGGCGAGATCGAGGTCACGCAGGTTCCCACCTTCGACGCCCTGGGGGCCACGGGTCAGCTGACCGCCCGCGTGACGCTGGCCACCGGCCAGGAAATCCCCGGAACTCCGGTGACCTGGACCAGCCTGGACCCCCAGATCGTTTCCGTGACGCCTCAAGGGCTCGCCACGGCGGAAGCCGAGGGACAGGCTCGCCTGGTGGCCCGGGCCGGAACCGGAAGCGCCGCGGTCACCGCCATGACCACGGTGGTGGTGGATGCGACGGTGGACCAGGTGATGGTGGACCCCTCCTCGCTGGAGATCATGGTGGAGGACGAGGGCAGCCTCACCGCCACGGCGCTGGACCGGAACGGCAACGCGCTTCAGCGCACGGTGAGCTGGAGCTCCAAGGACGAGTCGGTGGCGAGAGTGGCCTCGGATGGTCCCGCGACGGGCATCGTGACCGGCGAGGGGCTGGGAAGCACCAAGGTGATCGCCACTGCCGACGGGGTGAGCGGCTCCGCCTCGGTTCAGGTGGTCCGCCAGCTCGCCATCGTCACCGGCACCCTCGCCCAGGGCACCGTGGGCGAGTCCTACTTCACCGCGCTCGCCGCCGTGGGCGGCACCGGGAGCTATCAGTGGCGGGTCGCGTCAGGTGCGCTGCCGCCGGGGATCGGGCTCTCCCAGAGCGGTCAGCTGTCGGGCACACCCACCGCCGAGGGTGACTGGGTCTTCACTGCGGCGGTGCAGTCGGGCTCGCAGGAGGCGACGCGTACGCTGACGCTGTCCACGCGCTACGACCGCACCTCGTCCATCCTCGTGACCGTGGTCCTGTTCAACCAGCCCTACTCCGGGGTGCGGGTCGACCTCTCGGGGCCCGACGCCGCCTCCACCGTCACCGACTCCAACGGGCAGGCGTCCTTCGGCAACCTGCGCCCGGGTGAGTACACGGTCTCGTTCGACCCGGGCGCGTACGCGGCCTACTTCCCCTCCACCAGCCAGACCGTGACGCTCACGGGCTCCGGCTCGCAGGCGACCATCACCTTCAGCAGCGTGGGCGGGCAGGCCATGGGCAACTAGCAGCCCGGCTGTTAGACCCCCGCGGTCGTGCCCTCCGCTTCCTTCTTCTTGGAGCCGGCCTTGCGCTTGCGGGGCACCTTCCGGGTGCCCTTGCCCTCGCGCAGCGCCACGTCCACCACCTCGTCCAGATCTTCCACGAGGTGCACCTCGAGCATGGTCCGCACCGCCTCCGGCAGGTCCTCCAGGTCGGCCTCGTTCTCCCGGGGCAGGATGATCTCCTTGATCCCCGCCCTGACGGCGCCCAGGATCTTCTCCTTCACGCCGCCGATGGGCAGCACCCGGCCCGTGAGGGTGAGCTCGCCGGTCATGGCCACGTCGTGGCGCACCTTGCGGCTGCTCAGGGCGCTCACCAGGGACGTCGCCATGGTGATGCCGGCCGACGGACCGTCCTTGGGCACCGCACCCGCGGGCACGTGGATGTGGATGTCCTTGCCCTTGAGGGCGTCTTCGTCGATACCCAGCCGGCCGAAGTTGGACTTGGCGAACGACAGCGCGGCCCGGCCGGACTCCTTCATGACGTCGCCGAGCTGGCCGGTGAGAACCAGGTTGCCCTCGCCGGGCATGACGCTGGCCTCGACGAACATGATGTCGCCGCCCATGGGGGTGTAGAACATGCCCGTGGCCACCCCCACGGTGTCCTGTTCGGCCATGTGCTCGGGATGGACCCGCGGCCGTCCCAGAAGCGCGTGCACCTGCTCGGGATCCACCTCCAGCGCCTCCACCTCGGCGGCGGCGATCTTGCGCGCCACCTTGCGGGCCAGCTTGCCCAGCTCGCGCTCGAGCTGCCGTACGCCGGCCTCGCGCGTGTAGTTCTGGATCACCGACAGGAGCGCATCGTCGTCCACCTGGAGCTCGCCCTCGCGTAGCCCGTTCTCGCGCTCCTGGCGCGGAAGCAGATAGCGGCGCGCGATCTCCACCTTCTCCGCTTCCGTGTAGCCCGCGAAGTCCACGCGCTCCATGCGGTCCTGCAGCGGCGCCGGAATGCGGTCGCTGTAGTTGGCAGTGGCGATGAAGAGGACCTCGGACAGATCGAAGGGAATCCCCAGGTAGTGGTCCACGAAGGTCGAGTTCTGCGCCGGGTCCAGCACCTCCAGGAGCGCCGAGCTGGGATCCCCCTGGAACGACACGCCCAGCTTGTCGACCTCGTCCAGCAGGAAGACCGGGTTCTTGCTCTTGGCCTGGCGCATGCCCTGGATGATGCGGCCCGGCATGGCGCCCACGTAGGTGCGCCGATGCCCGCGGATGTCCGCCTCGTCGCGGGCGCCACCCAGCGAGATGCGCACGTACTTGCGCCCCAGCGCCTTGGCGATGGACTGGGCGATGGAGGTCTTGCCCACGCCGGGCGGGCCCACGAAGAGAAGGATCGGGCCCTTGGCGGACTGATCGTCCTCGTTGCCGGGCGTCTCCTGCACCTCCGCCTCGCCGTTGCCCTGGCCGTCGCCGTCCTCCTCGATGCGCTCGAGCTGTAGCTTGCGCACCGCCAGGAATTCCAGGACGCGGTCTTTGACGTCCTCCAGCCCGTAGTGATCCTCGTCCAGGATCTCCTCGGAGTGCTTGAGGTCGATCTTGTCCTCGGTGCGCTCGCCCCACGGGAGCTCGGTGACCCACTCCAGGAAGGTCCGGATCACCTGGTATTCGGCGGACTGGGGGCTGGTGCGCTCGAGGCGCCGGAGCTCACGGTCCACCTCGGCCCGCTGCTCCTCGTCCAGCTCCAGCTCGTCGACCCGGGTCTTGAGCTCCTCCAGGTCGTCGCGGTCCTCCTCCTCGCCCAGCTCCTTCTGGATCTGCTTGAGCTGCTCGCGCAGGAGCATCTCCCGCTGGCGCTCGCCGAGCTCCGACTGCACGCGGGCCTGGATGTCCTCCTGGGCCTCGATGCGCGCCAGCTCGCGCTCCACGGCGACCAGCGCGCGACGCATGCGCTCCTCGTCGTCCAGCACCTCGAGCAGCCCCTGCTTGTCGGCGGTGGGCAGCTCGAGATAGAAGGCCACCAGATCTGCGAAGGCCCCCGGATCGTCCACGCCCTGGATGAGCTGGTTGAGGGCCTCGGCAGGCACGCCGCGGCGGGTGCCCAGCTCGGCGGCGCGGTCGCGCAGCTCGCGGTCCAGCGCCTGGAAGGCCGGATCCTTGGTGTCCGTGGGAGCCTGCCGGTCCATCTCCAGGAGGACCGCCCGCAGCATCTGCTCCCCGTCACTCTGGTAGCTGAGCGCCTGGGCTCGGCCCTCGCCCTGCACCAGGAGCTGCACCCCACCCCGCACCCGGTGGGTCTGGATGATGCGCACCACCGTGCCCACGGAGTAGAGCATCTCCGGGGTCGCCTCGTCCACGTTCTCGCGCTGCGCCACGGCGAACAGTCGCCGATCGCCGTCCAACGCGGACTGCACCGCCTCTACCGTGCCCGGCCGCCCAGCGGATATGGGGACCGCCACCCCCGGATACACGACCGTGTCCCGGAGGGGCAGGACCGGAAGGGTGAACCGCTCGCCCATGTCTCCTCGCTTCGCATCGTGGTCCGGCTCGGGCCGCACCACGGGGGATTCTTCTTCGTTGCCCGCGAGCCTCGCGGAATCCGTCATTGAATGCACGTTCCTTGCCACGCTGAAATGCCCGAATTCGTGCCGCTACTGCAGCTTCCACTGCCAATGTGACGTGAACCGGGACGCGGCGCACGTCACATTCGTCTCACGGCGGCCTTTTTCGCGCCCGCGGCGCACGGTAGTTTCGGATCCCGGGCCCCGAGCCCGGGTTCGCTCGCTCCACACCCGGAGAACCGGGAGAGCACGCATGGAGTCCGACCTGCTGCAGGGCGTCACGTGGTTTCGTGGCTCGTCCATCCGGATCCGCCGGGCGGGCCTGGAAGTTCTCGTCGACCCCCTGGCGCTGGATGGCGAGGGAGAGGCGGACTACATCCTCCTCACGCATCCGCACTACGACAACTTCTCCGAAGACGACATCGCCCGGGTGCGCACCCCGGACACCATCGTCATCGCGCCGGCCACCATGAAGAAGCTCCTGGCCGACGCCGACCACTTCTTGCGTCCCGGAGACATGCTGCAGCTCGAGGGCCTCGACGTCCTCGCCGTACCCGCCTACAACACCGACAAGAAGTTCCACCCGCCGGAGAGCGGCTGGCTGGGCTACGTCTTCACGCTGGGCGGCGTCACCTACTACCACGCCGGCGATACCGACTTCATCGAAGAGATGAACTCGGTGCGCTGCGACGTGGCGTTCCTGCCCGTCGACGGCCACTACACCATGGACGCCGACGAAGCGGCGCGGGCGGCGGAGGCGTGCGACGCGGCCGTGGTGGTGCCCATTCGCTGGGGCGAGGGCGCCTCGGCCGAGGAGGCGAGCCGCCTGGCCGCCCGCGAAGACCTGAACGTGCACCTGCTGACGCGTAGCGGATGAGCGTGCAGGCGGTGTTGCCGCGCTGGACCGGCGGAGCGCTCCGGACCGCCGGGGTGAGCCTGACGTTCGCCCTGGGAGTCTCTCTCGCTGCGGTCCCCGCCGCGGCCCAGGACAGTGCCCTGCCGTCCATGGCAGGGCGCTCCACCGTCTACGTGCCCCACGGCGTGGTGGCCACGAGCCAGCCGCTGGCCTCGTCCGCAGCCCTCGCCGTGCTGGAACGCGGGGGCAATGCCGTGGACGCGGCGGTGACGGCAGCGGCCGTGCTGGCGCTGGTGGAACCTCACATGAACGGCCCCGGCGGCGACCTGTGGGCGCTCCTGTGGGATCCCGAGCAGGGCCGCCTGGTGGGCCTGGACTCCAGCGGCCGGGCCGGCAGCCTCATGACCCCGGAGCGGATCCGCGCCGACGGCTTCGACCGGGTCCCGTACCAGGGGCCCGGCTCGGTCACGGTCCCGGGGGTCGTGGCTGGATGGGCAGCGCTCCTCGAGCGCTATGGCACCATGTCGCTGGCCGACGTGCTGGCCCCCGCCATCGCCCTGGCCGAGGGGGGATTCCCGGTCTCGCCCATCATCGCCCGGCAGTGGCAGGCCCAGGTGGAGCTGCTGCAGGCCGACTCCGGCGCCGCCGCCACCTATCTGGTCGACGGCGGGCGGGCGCCCCGCGCCGGCGAGTGGTTCCGGAACCCCGACCTGGCGGCAACGTACCGGCTGCTCGCCGACGAGGGGCCGGGTGCGCTTTACGGGGGATCGCTGGGCCGGCGCATCGTGGACGGCCTGTCGGACATGGGAGGCTATCTGACGCTGGAGGACATGGCGGCCATGGAGCCCGAGTGGGTGGATCCCCTCTCGGTGGACTTCAAGGGCTACACCGTGTGGGAGCTCCCGCCGGCGGGCCAGGGCGTGGCGGCACTGGAGATGCTGAAGATCCTGGAGCCCTTCGACCTGGCGTCCATGGGCCACGACTCGGCGCCCTACCTGCACCACCTCATCGAGGCCAAGAAGCTCGCCTTCGCCGACCTGGGCGCGTACGTGGCCGATCGGGACTACATGGAGGTGGACCCCCGAGCGCTGCTCGACCCCGACTTCGTGGCCGGGCGTCGCGCGCTCCTGGATCCCGACAGCGCTGCCGACCGCCCCGACCCCGGCGAGATCGCGTCCCGGAGCGAGACCATCTACCTGACCGTGGCCGACGCCGACGGCATGATGGTGTCCTTCATCCAGTCCGTGTACGAGTACTTCGGCTCGGGCATCGTCATTCCAGGCACCGGCTTCGTGCTCCAGAACCGGGGCGCGGGCTTCACGCTGGAAGACGGTCACCCGAACCAGGTCGCCCCCGGAAAGCACCCCTTCCACACGCTGATCCCCGGGTTCGTCACGCGCGATGGCCGGCCCTGGATGTCTTTCGGCGTCATGGGCGGCTCCATGCAGCCCCAGGGTCACGTGCAGCTCCTGCTCAACCTGCTGGAATTCGGCATGGACCCCCAGCAGGCGGTGGACGCAGCGCGCTTCCGCCACCTGAGCGGCCGCCGGGTCGCGGTGGAGCACGTCACGCCCGAGGTGAAGGCCGCCCTCGAGGCCATGGGGCACCAGGTCGTGCCCTGGGAGTCGGTAGCTTTCGGAGGCGCTCAGGTGATCATCCGGCTGGACCGCGGGTGGGCTGCGGCGTCGGATCCCCGCAAAGACGGACTGGCCATCGGGTACTGACGGGCCCCGGGGTCGGTCACCCCCGCCACCCACCGCGCGTACGAGTGAATGGAGGCCGCCGCGGCATCCGGAGGCCGAACCCCAGCCGCGAACGACGCCGGTTTGGACGACCGACCATGGACCATCATCGATTTCTCAGCCTGCTGACCCCCACCTGGGTGGCGCTGGCGATGTGCGTGTCCGGGGCGGGCGCCGCCGCCCAGACGCCGGTCTTGGGGGTGGTGCGGGACGAAGGGTCGGGCCAGCCCGTGGAGACGGCCTTCGTGGCGCTGCTCGGCGCGGGAGGTGAGGTCGTCACCGCCACGCTGACCACCCCCGCGGGCGCCTTCCGCCTGGGCGCGCCGGCGCCCGGCGAGTATCGGGTACGGGTGGAGCGCATCGGGTATCGGACCACCGTCTCCGATCCCTTCTCGGTCGTAGCCGGTGCCGAGCTGCCGTTCCTGGCGCTCGCTGTTCCCGAAGAGGCGTTGTCTCTGGAGGGGATCGAGGTCGAAGGCGCAAGCCGCTGCCGCGTCCGGCCAGACGAGGGCGAGGCCACGGCGCGGGTCTGGGATCAGGTGAAGAAGGTCCTCACCGTGGCGTCGTGGGCCCAGGGCGAGGGCGTGCTCCAGTACCGCATGGTGCGCTTCGACCGCCGCCTCGACCCTGCCCGGCTGCGCGTGAAGGAGGAGCACCGCGAGCGCCTGGCCGGATTCCACGGTGGCAGCCCCTTCGTGTCCTCGCCCGTGGAGGAGCTCCAGGCCGACGGCTTCGTGCAGGAGCTTCGGGACGGCAGCTATCGCTACCTCGCCCCCGACGCCGACGTCCTCCTGTCGGATCGCTTCCTGGACACGCACTGCTTTCGGCTTCGTCGTGACGACGCGCCCGACGACGGCTGGATCGGTCTCGCCTTCGAGCCCGTACGTCGAGGGGGGATCGCAGACATCGAGGGCGTGCTGTGGGTCGACGCCGCCACCGCTCGGCTTCAGCGGTTGGACTACGGCTATACCTGGCTGCCCGAGGGGCTGGAAACCGACAAGGTCGGTGGCCGCATCGAGTTCGAGCAGGTGCCCCAGGGGCCCTGGATCGTACACGACTGGTGGATCCGCATGCCCGTCATCGGCCTGCGCCGGGAATACCCGGCGCCGGGGCTCCCGGCGCAGAACGTCGCGGTCCTCATGGAGGTCGCCGAGACCGGAGGCGAGGTGACCGAGGTGCGGGCGCCGGACGGCTCACCGCTGCTCCAGGCGCAGACCGCCGCCGTCGCCGGCGTGGTCTTCGACAGCGCCGCGGCGCAGCCTCTGAGAGGGGCCCACGTCGTGCTGGTGGGCACGGCCTTCCAGACCACCACCGACGCCGACGGCGGCTTCGCGCTGGGCGGCCTGCCCCGTGGTCGCTACGAGATCACCTTCGAATCGCCTCGCCTGGACGACCTCGGGTGGACCGCCGACCCCGTGCCCGTGGAGCTGGCGCTCGGGGAGACATCCTCCGTCAGCCTCGCCATTCCCCCCATGGAGCGCATCCTCGGGGAGCGTTGCGGGGACCCGGTCACCGACGAGCAGGGCTCGGCGGTCCTGACCGGGCGCGTGATCGGGGGAACAGGAAGCACCGCGGTGCCGGAGGGGTTGGAGGTCGTGATGACCTGGGAGACCGGATCCATCGGGCCCGGCGCTCGCCGAGGCAGCGTGGTGGTCTCGCAGGGCTCACGCACGGTCCGTACACCCGTCGGCGACAGCGGACGTTACTTCGTGTGCGGGCTTCCGCCGGAGCGGCAAATCCGGATCTGGACCGAGCTCGCACAGCGGGCGACGGCCGACACCGCGTCGGTGCGCCTGGCTCGGGGTGAGCTGCGCCGGCAAGACGTCCCGGTGCCACCTCCTGTGCCCCGGCCGGGTGCGAGCCCCGGATCCCCCCGCTAGCTTTTCTCCATGCCCGATCCCGACTCCATCCTGCCCTACGAGCGCCTACCGGAGGGGTTCGCCCGCACGCTGGACGAGCCCCCGGAGTCCCCGGCGCCGGCGCGGCCCGCGGCGACGATCGTACTCCTGCGCGAGGGCATCTCGGACCTCGAAGTGCTCCTCCTCAAGCGCGTGCGCAGCTCAGGCTTCGTGCCCGGAGCGTACGTGTTTCCCGGCGGCCGCGTCGACGCCGACGACGCGGAGCCGGCACTGGTGGAGCGTCTGGCCGGACTGGATCCCGCCGGGGCGGCCCGACGACTGGGACTCGCCGCCGACGCCGAGCCGGCGGCCGTGGCCTACGTGATCGCCGCCCTGCGCGAGGCCTTCGAAGAGACGGGGCTGCTGGTGGGACGCCGCGAGGGCGGCGGGCCGGTGCCCGCGGCGGCGGACGATCCGGTCGTGGCCGAGCACCGCGACCGCCTGCTCGCCGACGAGGGCGTGTTCCCCCAGGTGCTCGACGCGCTGGGCGCCCGCATGGACGGGGCCGCCGTGGCCTACGTGGCCCACTGGATCACGCCGGAGGTGGAGCCCCGTCGCTACGACACGCGCTTCTTCGCGGCGGCGCTGGAGGGAGAAGGCCGGGTGTCGCTCAATCCCGCCGAGATGACCGACGCCCTCTGGGTCTCGCCCGCCGAAGCGTTGGAGCGGAACCGCGCGGGGCGTCTGCCCATGGTCTTCCCGACCCTGAAGACGCTGGCGTCGCTCACGGAATTCTCGTCACCCGCCGACGCGCTGGCGGCCTTCGCCGAGCGCGACATCCCGGCCATCCTGCCCCGTCTCGTGCGCACGCCCACCGGTGTGGGGCTGGAGATCGACGAGGAGTAGCGGGAACGGTAGGAGCGGCGGGCCGCCCGGGGCCCCGCGCGGACGATCGCAGCGGCAGGGCCACCAGGATCGCTCGCCGTCAATCCCGCAAGCGAGCGATTCCGTGCCTCAGCTGCAGGGTTGCAGGCGATAATCGCCGCAAACGCCACGCGCGTCTCCCCGCCCCCGAGGCCGCGCTCGATCGGCCGGAATAATCGCCGTCAATCCGGCATTCGCCGCAATTCCGGCGGCCGTTGCGGGGTTTACGGCAATCGAAGTGTGCAGTGCGGCGGGCATCGCTGGTGCGCTACCACGCGCCCGCCGCCGACCCGCCCTCCCGTCCTTGCCCCTCACATCCTCCGGTACCCGGGTCCGCTCCCGCCCTCGCGGGGCGTCCAGCGGGGGCCCAGCACGTCGGTGGCTTTGCAGTCGATGCAGTTGGGAGCGTTGACCACCAGCTTGTCACCGTCGCGCTCGTAGACGCCGGCGGGGCAGACGTGCTCGTACATCTCGGCCACCTCGGGCGGGATGTCCTCGCCCACGATGAGGTGACCGGGGATGTCGTCGCGGGTCTGGTTCCCGCTCTTGAAGACGGCGTCCACCTTGCTGAAGGTGAGCGTTCCGTCGGGGGCGAAGGGCCGGGGATCGGCCGCCAGCACCTTGGGCTCGGCGGCGTCCTCCTCGACCGTGATCCTACCCCCGGGAAACGCGCCCCCGGTGATGCTCATGAGCCCGGCCTTGAAGCCGCCACCGAAGAAGCCGCTCTTGAAGGCCAGGCGCATGTTCCGCGTCTTCTTCATGTCGGCCACGATGTAGCTGGCGTCCACCGACTCGCTGTAGCTCGCCAGCCCGGCCTGGGAGGTGTCGTCGGCCTTGAGGGCGCGGAAGATGGCGCGCGCCGCCAGGATCCCGGACTGCATGGCGTAGTGGATCCCCTTGAGCGAGGGCACGTCGACGTAGCCGGCGGCGTCACCCACGATGCAGATGCCGTCGCCGTGCCGGCGCTCGGGCAGGCTGTAATAGCCGCCCTCGGGGATGGTCTTGGCGCCCCATTCCACCATCTCGCCGCCCTCCAGGTACTCCCGGAAGAGCGGGTGGAGCTTCATGCGCTGCAGCAACTCGTGCACGTCCAGGCGCGCATCGTGGTAGTCCAGGCCCACCACCAGTCCCAACGACACCAGGTTGTCTTCCATGGGATACATCCACGAGCCGCCGAAGGCGTCCTTCGGGAGCGGCCAGCCCAGGGTGTGGATGACCCGGTCCAGCGGCTTCTTCGTCTCCCACAGCTCCTTCACCCCCAGGGCGTAGATCTGGGGATTCTCGGACGTCACGCCCTGCCAACGGTACCAGGCCTGCGACAGCGTGCCCCGGGTGCCTTCGCTGAGCACGGTGACCCGCCCCGTGACGTCCATGGGCGGCATGGCATCGGCGCCGGAGGGCTGGCCGTCACGGTCCAGCCCCGACGGCGTGGTTCGCACGCCCAGCACCCTGGACCCTTCCACCAGCAGCGCGTCGGCGGGGAATCCCGGAAAGACGTTCACCCCGAGCCCCTCGGCCTTCTCACCCAGCCAGCGCACGATCTCCGAGATGGAGGCCACGAAATTGCCGTGATTCTTCATGGTGGGCGGCGTGGGAAGCTTGGTGGCGCCGCCCTCGCGCAGGAGGTAGACCGCCTCACCCGTCACCGGCCGGCTGAACGGAAAGTCCTCGTCGGAGAGCTCCGGAAAAAGCTCCCGGAAGGCCCGGGGATTCACCACGGCGCCCGACAGATTGTGCTCGCCGAGCCCGGCGGCCTTCTCCAGCACGCCGATCTCCACCTCGCCCAGCTCGCCGCCGGCTTCGGCATCGGCCTGCACCAGCCGGGCCAACTCGATGGCGCCGGCGAGGCCCGCGGGACCACCACCGACGAAGACCACGTCCATGGGCACGGCTTCCTCGTCGGGCGTCTCCTCCAGCACGAGGCGATCCACGGGGAGGGCGGGCTGGTACTCCAGGGGACGGATCGTCCCCGTCAGGGGCTCGTCGGACATCACGGCTCCAGCGGTCTGTGCGGCGTGTGGGAGGATCGGCGGAATGGAGGACCCTGCTCCTGGCGCCGGGGTAACCCGAGCGCCCTGAAAGGTACCCCATCCGCGGGGCTCGTGCAGGTCCCGCGGCGACGCCAGGACGCACCATGAACGACTCCCGTCCCCGCACCGTCGGCGAGCTCCGAGCCGCCGGCTATCGACCCCGCACCGTCAAAGAGGAGATGCGCGCCAACCTGCGGCGCAAGATCGCCGCGGGTGACACCCTCTTTCCCGGGGTTTTGGGCTACGAGGAAACGGTGCTGCCCCAGCTCGTGAACGCCGTCCTGGCGAAGCACGACTTCATCCTCCTGGGACTCCGGGGACAGGCCAAGAGCCGCATCCTGCGCCAGCTGGTCTCGCTCCTGGACGAGGAAATCCCCGTGCTCGAGGGGAGCGAGGTCAACGACGATCCGCTGGCGCCCATCTCCAAGTTCGGCCGGGAGCTGCTGCGGGAGCACGGGGACGACGCCCCGGTGGCGTGGCTCCCCCGCGAGCAGCGCTACGTGGAGAAGCTCGCCACCCCCGACGTCACCATCGCCGACATCATCGGCGACGTGGATCCCATCAAGGCGGCGCGGGGCGGCCACATCCTGGCCGACGAGCTCACCATCCACTTCGGCCTCCTGCCCCGGGCCAACCGCGGGGTGTTCGCCATCAACGAGCTGCCGGACCTGTCGGGCAAGATCCAGGTGGGGCTGTTCAACGTCCTC
This sequence comes from uncultured Gemmatimonadales bacterium, assembly GCA_963809895.1. GTDB lineage: Bacteria > Gemmatimonadota > Gemmatimonadetes > Longimicrobiales > Gaopeijiaceae > Gaopeijia. The sequence continues at coordinate 3,438,300 of CAWELD010000003.1, forward strand.
CAGGAGGGCGACGTGCAGATCAAGGGCTACCCGGTGCGGCTGGCGCTGGACGTGCTCATGGTCTTCACCGCGAATCCCGAAGACTACACGGCGCGGGGCAAGATCATCACGCCGCTCAAGGACCGCATCGGCGCCGAGATCCGCACCCACTACCCACTGGACATCGCTACCGGCGTGGACGTGACGCTCCAGGAGGCGTGGGTCGAGCGGGCCGACGCCGAGGTGGAGATCCCCGACCTGGTCACCGAGCTCGTGGAGCGCGTGGCCTTCCTGGCCCGCGAAGACAAGCGCGTGGACCAGCGCTCCGGCGTGAGCCAGCGGCTCCCCATCACGGTGCTGGAGACGGTGGTGTCCAACGCCGAGCGCCGGGCGCTGGCGCTGGGCGAGGAGCGGGCCGTGCCGCGGGTGGTGGACGTGTACGCGGCGCTCCCCTCCATCACCGGCAAGATGGAGCTGGAGTACGAGGGCGAGATGCACGGCCACGACAAGATCGCCCGGGAGCTCATCGCCGAGGCCGCGCATCAGGTCTTCGAGGACCGGGCCGGTGGCGCCGACGTGGAGGACATCGTGGCCTACTTCGAGGAGGGCGGGGCGCTCCAGGTGGGCGAGGAATCGTCGTCTTCCGCCTGCGTGAAGGGATTCGAGACCGTGCCCGGTCTCCTGGAGCTGGCGGAGAACGTGGGATTGGCCCCGGCCGCGGCATCCGACGGCGTCCGGGCCGCGGCCTGCGAGCTCGTGCTGGAGGCGCTGGTGGCCGAGAAGCGCATCAGCCGCACCAGCTCCGGCGGCTACCGCCGCGCCCGCCACGAGCGCGAGGGCCCCAAAGGCAAGGGCATGCAGGGCTTCGATCCCTTCGGCGGGATGGAAGCATAGGGCTCAGCCCCCGTTCTCGGGCCAGCCCGTCCAGCCGGGTCCCCGCACCACGCGTCCCGGCGTAGCACCGGTGTGGACGCCGTCACGGACCACCTGGACGCCGTTGACGAAGACGTCCTTCACGCCCACCGCGAGCTGGTGCGGCTCCTCGAAGGTGGCTCGGTCGGCGACGGTCTCCGGATCGAAGACCACCACGTCGGCGAAGTAGCCGGGGGTGAGCCGTCCACGGCGGCGCAACGAGAGGTTCTCGGCCGGAAGCGCCGACAGCCGACGCACGGCCTCCTGGAGGGGGATCAGCTCCTCGTCCCGCACGTAGCGTCCCAGCAGGCGGGCGACGTTGCCGTAGGCCCGGGGATGGGGATTGGATTTCAGGAACACGCCCTCCGGAGCCGGGGCCCCCGCGTCGCTCCCGAAGCTCACCCACGGAAGCTGGAGTTGCCGCCGCACGTTGTCCTCGGACATGAGAAAGTAGACCGTGCCCACCCGCGACCCGTCGCGGATGACCAGCTCCATGGCGGTCTCCTCGGGGCTCATCCCCATCTCGTCGGCCACCTGCGCCAGCGTCTTGCCGGTGTGGCGCTTCAGGGAGTCGGCCTTGAATCCCACGAGAAGCACCCGATCGGGAGAGCCCGCCAGGAGCATGAGGTTCTCCCACTCGTCGGTGGGCGTGGTCATCTCGCGAATCACCCGCCGGCGGACGGCCGGGTCCTTCAGCCTCTCGGCCCACGCCTCGTAGCCACCTTCCTGCACCCAGGGGGGCATGGCGGCGTCCAGACCGGTGGCGCCGGCGGTATAGGTGTACATGTCGGCGGTGATGCGCACGCCCCGGGCCCGGGCCTCTTCGATGCGGTCCACAACCGCATCCAGCTTGCCCCAGTTGTCCTCGCCGGCGGCCTTCAGGTGATACACCTCGGCGGGAGCCGCTGACCTCTCGGCCACGTGGATGAGCTCGTCCAGCGCCTCCAGGAGCTGGTTGGCCTCGCTCCGCATGTGGCTGATGTACATGCCGTCGTACTCGTGCGCCGCCTGCATGAGCGCCACCAACTCGTCGGTGTCTGCGTAGAAGGCCGGGGCGTAGATGAGCGACGAGCCCACACCCAGCGCGCCCTCCCGCATGGCGTCGCGCACCAGATCCTGCATGCGCGCCAGCTCGTCGGGGGTCGGCGCCCGGTCCGCGTAGCCCAGCTCGTGCACGCGCACCGTGGTGGCTCCCACGAAGGACGCCACGTTGGGCGAGATCCCACGGGACACCATGTAGTCCAGATATTCGCCCAGCGTGGTCCAGGCGACGTCGTAGGTGATGTCGCCCTGACGGCGGATCGCTCTCGGCCTTCATGCTGTCGGTGAGCGGGCCCATGGACTCGCCCTCGCCCATGACCTCCAGCGTTACGCCCTGCATGAGGTCCGACAGGCCGCGGGGATCCTCGATCAGGCTTTCGTTGGCCCAGGACAGCATGTTGATGAAGCCCGGGGCCACGGCCATGCCGGTGACGTCCAGCTCGGTGGCACCGGTCAGGTCGCCCACGTCGCCCACCGCCACCAGGGAATCCCCCTGGATCGCCACATCGCCGACCACGGGAGCGTCGCCGCTGCCGTCGTAGATGGTTCCGCCCCGGAGAACGAGGTCGACATCGGGGGCGCGGTCGCACGCGACGAAGGTGAGGAGAGCGGCGAGGGCCAGGAGAGTCTTCACGTCACGTGCCTCCGTCGACGGGCAGCACCTGCCCGGTGATCCACGATGCCCGCTCCGACGCCAGAAAGAGCACCGCCTCGGCGATGTCGCCGGGGGTGCCCAGGCGCCGCAGCGCGATGCCTTCCACCAACTCTCTCTGCCCCTCCTGGCCGTAGCGCTCCCACTGGCGCTCGGTGTCGGGGTTGGAACGCACGAAGCCCGGCGCCACGGCGTTCACGGTGATCCCGTACGGGCCCAGCTCGTGGGCGAGCTGCCGGGTGAGGCCGATCTGGCCGGCCTTGGCGGCGGCGTAGGCCTGGATGCCCGTCTTGCTCACTCCCAGACCCGCGCCCGACGACACGTTGACGATGCGGCCGCGGTGGGCGCGCTTCATGGCGGGAACGGCGGCACGGGCCGTAAGGAAGGAGGCCGTGAGATTCACGGCCACGATGGCCTCGAAATCGCCGAGCCGAACCTCCTCCACCGGCCGACCCGCCTGGCCCAGGACGCCGCCGGCGTCGTTCACCAGAACGTGTACCTGGCCGTGCTCGGCCTCGGCCACGGCCATGCCCGCCGCCACGTCGTCGGCACGGGTGACGTCGACGACGCGGCCGTGGATGCGGCCGCCGCCCAGACGGACGGTTTCGGCGACCTCGTCGGTGAGGACGTCCCAGGCCCACACGCTTGCGTCCAGGGCCGCGAAGCGGAGCGCGATCTCGCGACCGAGGCCGTGTGCGGCCCCGGTGACCACCACCGTCTGACCGGCGAACTCACTCATGGCGTCTCCCGCGTGCCCAGCGCCGACAACGTCTCCCAGGACTGGGAGCGGCGCCCCTCCTCGATGTCGTGGACGAGCTCCACGAGCCGGGTCGTGAGCGGCGTGGGGACCGCCGCCTCGCCGCCGCGCTCCACGATGGGGCCGAGTTGTGCGTCCACCTCGGTCTTGCGCTCGCGGACCGCCAGATCCCGCCATACGCCGCTGTGGGATTTGGCGGAGCGGCGGTTGAAGGCCACCAGCTCGTCGAGGGTGGCGTCCACGGCACCGGCAGGTGCGGTGAGAGCGAAGGCCGAGGGATCGAATCCGTCGAATCCCCGGGGACGGATGCCCCGGGCCTCGGCCACCCCCACCACCTCGCGCACCAACGCCACCAACAGCGGCCGGTGGGGCTCGGACGCCAGGACGTCGGCGATGGAGGCGTCGGCCAGCGCCGTGGCGAAGAGGAGCGCCCCGTAGGCGAGCTTGCCCCACAGATAGCCGAAGATGTCGTCGGTTGTCTCCGCGCCCGGCTCGTAGATGCGGAACAACTCCAGGAGTCGATGGAGCCGGGGGGTGTCGGAGCCGTCCAGCTCACCCAGGACCAGGGCGCCGTGGTTGCCGCGCATGATGACGCCGGGCTCCACGACGTCGGCGCCCACGTTGATGAAGCAACCGACGGTGCGCTCGCCGCCCACGGCTGCGGCGATGGCCCGCTCGTTGAGCCCGTTCTGCAGCGACACCACGCAGCCGTCGGGCGAGAGATGGGGCGCGAGCTGGCCGACGGCCGCATCGGTGTCGTGGGCCTTGACCGCCAGCAGGATCGTGGGGTAGGTGCCCTCCACCTCGTCGGGCAGGCTCGCCGGGATCTGGACCGTGAACTCGTCGACGGGCCCGGTGATTCGCAAACCGTGCTCGCGGATGGCCGAAACATGATTCGCATCCGCGTCCACCAGGCGCACGTCGTGGCCGGCCCGGCAGAGCCACGCCCCCACCGATCCTCCCATGGCGCCGGCGCCCCACACCAGGATCGGGCCGTCGCCGGCGGTCACGACTCCTCTCCCCAGTCACTGAGCAGTGCCCGGGTCTCATCCACCGCCACCCCCCAGATCTCCAGCATGGTGACGTCGTCCAGGCCGTAGCGGCCGCCGAAGCTCCCGTCTCCCAGGAGCTGCCGAAAGGCCACCGGGTCACCACGCAGCCCGTCGCCGATCTCCACCGGTGGTTTCTCGGCGCCGGGGGGCGTGGCGCCCGCGATCCGGGTCCACGGAAAGCTCTCCATCCAGTTGGCGTGGCTCCCGTGGGAGGCCGCCGCCCTCACCGCGGCCTTCGTGCGGGGCGCCTTCCACCAATCGTGGAAGCGGACGCGCACGGTCTGGCCTGCTCGCGCGCGGTCGGCGGCCGCGGCCCACTCCCGGGCCACGTCCGCTGCGGCGGAATTGCCACCGTGCCCATTGACCAGGAGGATGCGCCGGAAGCCGTGCGAGGCCAGCGAGTCCAGCACGTCGGTGACGACGGCAGCGTGGGTCTCGGGCCTGAGGGTCACGGTCCCGGGGAAGGCCATGAAATACGGCGCGCATCCGAAGGGCAGCGCGGGATAGACGGGCACGCCCAGAGGCTCGGCGGCGTCCAGCGCCACGCGCTCGGCCAGGATGGCGTCGGTGGCCAGACTCAGGTAGGCGTGCTGCTCGACGCTCCCCAGGGGCACGGCCACCCGGTCGTCGGAGCGCAGGTATTCCTCGACCTGCATCCAGTTCATGGCGGTGATGCGCACGGATCTCTCACTCCGGGGCTCTCGGCGACTGCTCGCTGACCGTGGAGGGCGACGGAGAAGGTGAGCCGCGCCTCGGCCCGACGCCAGCGATCGGCCTGAGGCCGGTCGGACGCGGGCGCCGGGGCGACGGGCCCACCAGACGACACCGGCGGCCAGCGGGCCCCCCGGTGTCAATCGATGCCCAGCGCCGCCAGAGCCAGCGCCGCGATGCGCTGCATGGCGACGGGCAGCGCCAACTCCTCGAGCTCGTGGGGCGCGACCCAACGGCGCTCCGGAGGCATGGGCCGGCGCTCGCCCCCGGCTGCGTGGATCACATACGGCCGGTACGTCACGTGCAGGTGCGAGAAGGCGTGACGCACCTCGTCCAGCGGGCGAGCGGCGGCGAGGGCGGCACCGCCCGGATCGTCGGGGACACCCTCGAAGGTCGCTCCGGCGAGAGTCTCCCCCAGCAGCCGACGCACCGCCCGCTCCTCGGTCTCTCCCGCCGCTTGGTCCAGCAGGCGCCCGGGGAACTCCCACAGGCCCGCCAGCAGCCCTTCGGCCGGCCGTTGGCGCACCAGCAGCCGAAGTGCGTCGGCGGGTCCGCTCACCAGCACGGCCACCGCGTGCACTTCACGGGGCACCGGTGCTCGCTTGCGGGCAGGAGGACGCTCCGCCACGGTGCCCCGCCCCAGCGCGAGGCAGGACGAAGCTACCGGGCATGCACCACACTCCGGCGCCCGCGGCGTGCACACCGTCGCACCCAGCTCCATGAGGGCCTGATTGAAATCCCCGGGCCGGTCCGGGTCCACCAGTGCTCCGGCCAACTGCCGCAGCTCGGTGTCGGAGGGCGCCGGCAGATCGAAGAGGCGGCTCAGCACCCGGCGCACGTTGCCGTCCACCGCGGGCGCGGCCTCCCCGAAGGCGATGCTCGCCACGGCTCCCGCCGTATAGGGGCCGATCCCGGGGATCTCCCGCAGCGCCGCGGAGTCCCCCGGAAGACGCCCCTGGAAACGCTCCCGCACGACGCGGGCCCCGCGGTGGAGATTGCGGGCCCGGCGGTAGTATCCCAGCCCCTCCCACGCCTTGAGAACCTCCGACTCGTCGGCCTCGGCCAACGCCTCGACGGTGGGAAAGCGCCGCAGCCAATCCCGGTAGTAGGGGATCACCGTCTCCACCCGGGTCTGCTGGAGCATGATCTCCGAGACCCAGATGGCGTAGGGATCCCCGGTCCGGCGCCACGGCAGGTCCCGGGCGCTCCGGTCGAAGAACGCCAGGAGCGCGCGGCGCAGCGCGGTCGGTGAGGTGGGCAGCGGGTCGGCGGAATCCATGGGGACGGGAATGTAGCACGGAAGGGGCGAGGGAACCCCCACCCCGGCCCGGGGGTGAGGAGTGATGCGGGACGACCCTCCAGCGCGGGAGCGTGACCGGTGCGCTTCACCACCTACACGAAGTACAAGGGCGGATGGCTCGACGCCCTCAACCTCGAGTCCCTCCTGGAGCACCTGTCCGACTTTCTCCTGAACGGCGGCTTCGCCGGCGGCCCGCACTATCATCCGTACTGGGGCTGGTCCGGCGTGGAGGACACGTCGACGGTGGACGCCCTCAAGCAGGCGCTCCTGGAGGCGCTTCTGAAGAGCGGTCAGCTCACCCCGGAGATGCTGGAGGAGCTCCGCGGCGAGGGCGAAGGCGACGAGGCGGTGCGCGCCGAGATCGCACAGCTCCTGGACGACCTGATCCAGAAGCTCGTCGAGGAGGGATATCTGACGATGGAGGGTGGCACGCCGCAGATGCCGGGTCCCATGCAGGACGTGACCGGCCAGGGCCAGATCGACGAGGCCAAGGAAGCGGCTCAGCACGTCCAGTTCGACCTGACCCAGAAGGGGATGGACTTTCTGGGCTACCGCGCTCTCAAGAACCTGCTGTCGGCGCTGGGCAAGTCCAACATGGGCGTCCACGACACGGCGCATCTGGCCACGGGCGTGGAGGCCGAGGCCGCCAGCCGGCCGTACCAGTTCGGCGACACGCTCAACCTGGACATCCCGGCAACGCTCAAGAACGCCATCGAGCGCGAAGGACTGCAGGTCCCGCTCATGCTGGACTACTCGGACCTCATGGTGCACCAGGCCGAGTACCGCTCGTCGTGCGCCACGGTCCTGATGCTGGACATCTCCCACTCCATGATCCTCTACGGCGAGGATCGCTTCACCCCGGCCAAGCGGGTGGCTCTGGCACTCTCGCACCTCATCCGCACACAGTTTCCCGGGGATACCCTGCGGGTGGTGGCGTTCGGGGACCGGGCCAAGGAGATCCCTCTGTCGCAGCTCGCCAAGGCGCAGGTCGGGCCCTTCCACACCAACACGGCCGAGGGACTGGAGCTGGCGCGGCGCATCCTCACGTCGCAGAAGCAGGAGATGCGCCAGATCATCATGATCACCGACGGCAAGCCATCGGCGGTGACGCTCCCGGACGGCCGCGTCTACACCAACTCCGGCGGGTTGGACGCCCACATCCTGAAGCAGACCTTCAAAGAGGTCGCGGCCTGCCGGAAGAGCGGGATCCTCATCAACACCTTCATGCTGGCGCGGGATCCCTATCTGGTGAGCTTCGTGAAGAAGGTGTCGGAGATCGCCCGCGGCAAGGCCTATTTCACGACCACCATGTCGCTGGGCCAGTACATCATGATGGACTTCATGAAGCGGAAGCGTCGCCGGGTGGGGTGAGGTCGTCGCGCTCCACCATCTCGGTGCGCTCCCGGCGCAGTAGCTGCGCCAGCGGCGTGCCTTCCCCCACGCTCAGAAGGCGCTCAGCACGCTGAAGAACACCTGGCCGTCGTTGTTGGTGCTGGCGCCCCGGTCCAGCGCCTCCGAGTCGTAGTTGTCCACGAAGGTCAGCTTGAGGCTCAGGACCTCGGTGACGCGGAACGCGACGCTGGAGGTGCTGCTCATGGTGAAGTCGTCGATGCGGTCGAAGCGGGGCTGATAGTGCGTCTCGGTCTGGAGCGTCACCCGACCTTCGGAGAGGTCGTGGCGGGCCCGGAGCCGAGTGGACCAGCGCGCGTCCAGCCGGTCGTCGGCCGTCGCAGAGGCATCTTCCGACGGCAGGGTTCGCTCGGCCAGAACCGCCACGCTCAGGTCGAGGCGGCCGTCGGAGTCGTCGCCGGCCACGGTGAGCTTGCCACCGGCGCCCACGTTGTAGCGCAGGTCGATGCGCTTCTCGTAGCTGCCCTCGGCCTTGGCCGACAGGAAGGGCGAGAGGCGCGCGTTCGGCACCGGGTCCAGATCCACCCCCAACTTCCACGAGCGCCGATTCACGGCACTGCCACCGTCGTCGGTGGACGCCTCGCCGTAGTTGAAGGCGCCGTTCACGGAGAACTCCCTGGCCAGGCCCCGGGTGGCCGTGGACGCGCGAGCCAGAAAGGCGGTCTGGTCCTTATTGCCGAAGAAGACGCTACCGCCGACCTCGCCCTCGGTCTTCCAGTGGTCTTCGTTGACGCGGGGCGCCTGAGCGCGGGCGGGGACGGCGACGGAGAGGACCAGGAGGACGGCGACGAACAGCAGGGTGGAGAGGGTCCGCATCACGACGATGGTGCAGGGTCCGCGAGATCGATGAACCCGGAAGATTTCACCTCGGCGGCGTGGTGCCAACCCCGCAAGCGCCAGGCGAGATACACACCGCCCGCCTTGGAACTCCGGAGGCACTCCCGGCTATTCGAAGAGTGTAACCATTGAAGCCTGAAAGGAGGGCCCACCATGTCGGATGCTCGCATCGTGCCGCGCGGAGTCATCGCAGGAGTCGTGGGAGCCACCGTCATGGCGGCGTGGTTCCTGGCGGTGGACTGGCTTCAGGGAACGCCGCTCCAGACCCCGGCCTTCGTGGCCGGAGCCCTCCTGGGCGGCAGCGGTGCCGTGGCCGCCGGCCCGGTGATCATCTACAGCCTGATCCACTACGCGGCCTTCGTCCTCGTGGGGATCGGGATCTCCGCCATGCTGAGCCGCATCCGCATCTCGGCCCCTTCCCTCCTGGGCGCCGTGGTGGGCTTCCTCCTCTTCGACGCCGTGTTCTACGGCAGCGTGGTCGTCACCGGTGTGGACGTCGTGGCGGCCCTGGGTTGGCCCGCAGTGCTGGTGGGCAACCTCCTGGCCGGCCTGGCGCTCATGGCGGTCCTGCACTGGAGCGGCGCCACTTCGCCCGAGCCCACGCTCTTCCGGCGCCTGTCGCGACGGCCGGTGATCCGCGAGGGCGTCATGGTCGGGCTCGTAGGCGCCGTGGTGGTGGCGCTCTGGTTCCTGGTGCTGGACGGAGCGCAGGGTCAGCTCTTCCGCACGCCGGCCACGCTGGGATCGGCCCTGTTCCTGGGCGCCGAGTCTCCAGCCGAGGTGCAATACGGCTTCGGGGTGATCGCGGGCTACACCCTCGTCCACGGCGCACTGTGGATCATCGCCGGGCTGGTGGTGGCCGCTCTGGCTTCGGCCGCCGAGCGCACACCGCCGATCCTCCTCGCCGCCGGACTCCTGTTCGTGTCCTTCGAGGCGTTCTTCATGGGGATCGTGGCGGTGGCTGCACAGGTCTTCCTGGGGCCCGACGCCTGGTGGGCCATCGGCGCGGGCAACATCCTGGCGGCCCTGGTCATGGGGCGCATGCTGTGGGCGGGACATCCGCGGCTGGCGCAGGAGCTCCGGAACAAGGAATTCCTGACCGCGAGTTGAGGACGCCGATCGGGCCGGGCGCGGCCCGCCGCGGCAGGCTTTCCCTCAATCCCCGGAGAAGGCCTGGTAGAGCATCCAGGTGGCCACCGTGGCCAGCCCGAGCAGGAGCGCGGGAATGACCACGGTCCACAGCGGTCCGCCGATGGGCGGTTCGGCCGGCAGCGGCTGAAGCGCCTCCTGGGCGGAAAACACGGCCCGAACCAGGGCGAGCGGGCTCACGATTCCTCCTCGTCACGGTGGCGTCGCCTCCAGGCGTACCAGGCCAGGCCCATGCCGATGAACGACGCCACGTAGGCCATGCTCATCCCGATGACGGTCACGAACGCCTGTTCCATGGTCAGCCCTCCTCGGAAGTCGGATGGGGCGTTTCCGCACGCTCCTGCCAGCGGACCTGACGCTCCAGGTCCACGAGGTCGGCGGCCTGCCGGGCCTCGTACTCCGCCGACACGGCGCGCAGCTTCGGGTCGATGACCCAGTAGAGGAGCAACGCTCCACTCACGCCGGCCACGGTCAGCACGATACCTCCGGGGCGCAGCAGGAGGATCGAAGCCACCCCGATCATGAGACAGCCCAGCACCACCGGTGACAGCACGATGGCGATCCAGTCCTCGCGGCTCCACTCAGCGGCTTCCTCGGCGGTCCACGTGCGCCGGATGAGCGGGCGGGGTCCCGACGCCGCAGTGCTCTTCGGGGTCTCGCGCACCAGTCCGCGGCGAACCGCCTCACGGTGCACCGGCCCCCACCAGCCGATGGGCCGGGTCTGCACGTAGAAGCGCACCAGGTGGTCCATGGACGCGGCCGGCGTCAGGAGCGTGGCCGGCAGGAAGACCGACCGCTCCGAGTCCCATGAGCAGCCAGAACTGCAGGTAGTCGGGGAGCGGCGGAAAGACGCCCAGCGCCGGGAGCACCCACACCACCAGCCAGGCGGCGCCCAGGTTCGCCATCCAGCCCGCCAGGTATCCCCAGGCATTGAAACGCCACCACACCACCTGGAGGATGTTGGGCAGCCACACGCCGGCCATCATGAGCCATAGCGCGAAGATCAGCCATTGCGTGATCTCCTGCATCATGAGCCCGTAGAAGAACGAGCCGATCAGCAGGATGGCGGTGGCCCAACGCCCGACCCACACCAGCTGCTTCTCGCTGGCGTCGGGCTTGAGGTAGCGTTGGTAGAGGTCCCGGGTGACGTAGAGCGCGCCCAGGTTGAGGTGGCTGGAGATGGTGGACAGGTGGATCGCCAGGATGGCGGCGAAGAAGACGCCGATGAGCCCCGCCGGCAGGAGCTCGAAGCCCAGGCGGAACCATCCCATCTCGTAGTCGGCGGTGTTGGCGATGCCCGGAGCCAGCGCGAAAAAGGCCAGGATGCTGGCGGCCCAGAAGCCGTTGCGGATGAGGGTGAGGGCGCCGCCGGCCCAGATGCCGTAGCTGGCGTCACGCACCGTGGCTGCCGACTGGATGCGCTGCGCCTCGGCGTACCAGTCGATACTGGTGCCCATGCCGAAGCCGCCCACCACGGCGATGACCAGCATGGTCAGGAACCAGGCGATGGGGAAATCCCCACTCATCCACCCGGTGAAGGCGAAGGCGTTCATGCGCCATCCCTCGCCCATGTCCACCAGGCGCGCCGCCAGCTCCGTGGGTCCTCCCACCGCGGCGATGCCCACCAGCGACACCAGGATGATGGCGAAGATGGCCACGATCCCCTGGAGAAAGTCCCCCATGACCACGCCCCAGTACCCGGCGGCCAGGGTGTAGACGGCCGTCACCAGGGTCGGGATGATGAGACCCACCCACACGGGCCAGCCGAAGACCAGCGCGCCCACCTTGCCCATGGCCATGCCCACCCATCCCAGGATGAACATGTTCATGAAGACCTGCCATCCGGCCATCCAGCCCCGGAGCAGCTCGGCGCCCAACCCCTCGAAGCGGATCACCTGCCACTCGGCCTGGGTGTAGGCCAGGGAGCGCCGGAAGATGCGGGCGCTGACGAAGGCGCCGATGGCCGTCCAGGCGGTGAAGAAGCTGTACCACAGCCCCCGGAAGCCGTTGGCGTACACCACCCCGGTGATCCACATGGGGGTGTCGGTGGCGGTGTGGGTGCTGAACACCGACGAGGCGGGAAGCCACCAGGGCAGGCGCCGGCCGGCCAGGAAGAAGTCGGATTCGGAGCGCCGGGCCAGGCGGAAGAAGAAGAGCGCGCCCCCTACCATGAGGAGGAGGAACGCGCCGGCCCAGAACCAGTCCAGCGGCGTGAAGTGGATCATGGCGGCCCGGGTTGGAGGAAGACCGCGCCCAAGGTAGGACGGGACCGGTCCGCGCGACAGCGACGGTTTGCCAACGGGCGCCCGCAGCCGGAGGTTGTCCCTTCCCTGCGCGAGTCGTCCGTATGCGAACCGTCCCCGGAGGGAGACGCGTGCCTTCGAAGAAGCCCAGCCGCCGCGAGTTCCTGCGCACCGCCACCGCCGCCGCCGGCCTGCCCCTGCTCGGGGTGGATGCGACGAGGGCCGGCGCGGCAGGCCCCGACGCCCTGGAGTCGGCACGCACCGGCGGGCAACCGGGCCGCGCGGCCCGCGTGGCGCGGCCCGTCCAGGAGCTGACCTCGCGCCGGCCCCCTCCCGACGAGCGGCGCTTCACCAGCGAAGCCGTGGAGCGCACCATCACCGAGGTGAAGGGCCGCCTGCGGGACCCCGCGCTCGGCTGGCTCTTCGAGAACTGCTTTCCCAACACACTGGACACCACCGTCGACCACACGGTGGTGGACGGCGTGCCCGACACCTTCGTCATCACCGGCGACATCGAGGCCATGTGGCTCAGGGACTCCACCGCCCAGGTGTGGCCCTACCTTCCCCTGGCGCGCGACGACGAGGGGCTCCGGGGATTGCTGGCCGGTGTCATCCGCCGGCAGAGCTGGTGCATCGGTATCGACCCCTACGCCAACGCCTTCAACAAGGGCCCCGGCGAGAGTCCGTGGAAGGACGACCTCACGGACATGAAGCCCGAGCTGCACGAGCGGAAGTGGGAGGTGGACTCGCTCTGCTATCCCATCCGCCTGGCCCACGGCTACTGGACCGTCACCGGCGACACCTCGCCCTTCGACGCCTCGTGGCGCCACGCCATGCACCTGGTGCTCCGGACCTTCCGCGAGCAGCAACGCAAGGAGGGCCGCGGGCCGTATCACTTCCAGCGGGTCACCGGCTGGCAGACCGACACGGTGGCCGGCAGCGGGTACGGGAATCCCATGCGCCCGGTGGGTCTGATCGTGTCCATCTTCAGGCCCTCCGACGACGCCACCATCTTCCCCTTCCTGGTGCCGTCGAACCACTTCGCCGTCGTGAGCCTCCGGCAGCTCGCCGAGCTGTGGACGGCTCTGGGAGAGGACGCGTCGTTCGCCGGCGAGTGCCGGGCCCTGGCCGACGAGGTGGAAGCGGCGCTGGCCGAGTGGGCCGTGGTGGAGCATCCAGTGCACGGCCGCGTGTGGGCGTACGAGGTGGACGGGTTCGGCAACCGCCACCACATGGACGACGCCAACGTGCCCAGCCTGCTGTCGCTGCCCTACCTGGGGTGTTGCGCCCCCGACGATCCCCTCTACCGGCGCACCCGCGGCTTCGTGCTCAGCGGCGAGGATCCCTACTTCTTCCAGGGGACGGCGGGCGAGGGGGTGGGCGGTCCCCACGCCGGACTGGGCCGCATCTGGCACCTGGGCCTCGTCATGCGAGCGCTGACCAGCACCGACGACGCGGAGATCGCCACGGTGCTGGACACGCTGAAGAGCACCCACGCCGACACGGGATTCATGCACGAATCCTTCGACAAGGACGATCCCACCGACTTCACCCGGAGCTGGTTCGCATGGGCCAACACGCTATTCGGCGAGCTGATCCTCACCGTGCTGCAGGAACGGCCACACCTGGTGGCGAAGTGATGGGCAGGGGGTCGGTGACCGCGCTGGCGGCGGCGCTGGCGCTGGCCGCGCTGGCCGGCTGTCACGCGCCCGACACACCTCCCCGGTCCGGGGCGCCCGATCCGCTGGCGTTGGTGGATCCCTTTCTGGGCACCGGCGGCCACGGACACGTCTACCCCGGCGCCACCGTGCCTTTCGGCATGGTCCAGCCCAGCCCGGACAACGGCCAGGGCGGATGGGACTGGGTGTCGGGTTACAACTGGTCCGACAGCGTCATCGTGGGATTCAGCCAGACCCACCTGAGCGGGACGGGCATCGGCGACCTGCTGGACGTGTTGGTGCAGCCCGTGAAGAGCCCGGTGCCGGTGGCGGGACGATATCCGAACCGGCTGGCGCGTCCCTACGCCGCCGCCTTCAGCCACGACGACGAGACGGCCCGCCCGGGCTACTACGCCGTGACGCTGGGCGGCCCGGCGGGAGCGCACGCCGACGTGACCTCGGGCATCCGGGTGGAGCTCACCGCCACCGACCGGGTGGCGCTCCACCGCTGGACGTACCCCGCCGGCGCCGCCGCTGCCGGGGCCGTGGTGGACCTGGGCTACGCCATGAACTGGGACCGCACCACCGACGCCGCCCTGGCGCTGCACGGGGACTCGCTGGTGACGGGGCTGCGCTTCTCCAGCGGCTGGGCCGACGATGAGCGCGTCTTCTTCGCGCTGCGCGCCGACCGGCCCATCCTGGGCGTGCGCATGGCCGACGGGGGCACACCGCTGCCCGAAGACCAGACCAGCGGCCAGGGCACGCGGCTGCGAGCGCTACTGGACTTCGGCCCCCTGGCTCCCGGCACCCGGGTGACGGTGGCCGTGGCTCTCTCGTACGTGGACGGCGAGGGCGCGCTGGAGAACCTGCGCGCCGAGGCCCCGGAGTTGTCCTTCGACGAGGCGCGGGGCGCGGCGGCCCTCCGGTGGCGCCGGCAGCTGGACAAGGTCCGGGTGCGGGGGGGCACGCCCGAGCAGCGCACGCTCCTGGCCACCTCGTTCTACCGCACGCGCCTGGCACCGGTGCTCTTCCAGGACGTGGACGGTCGCTACCGCGGCGGGGACGGGCAGGTGCACACCGCCCGGGACTTCACCAACTACACCATCTTCTCGCTGTGGGACACCTTCCGGGCCGCCCACCCGCTCTACACCGTCACCGACGCCGACCGGGTATCCGATCTGGTGGGCTCCATGCTGGCCTTCTCCCGCGAGTACGGCTACCTGCCGGTGTGGTCGCTGGTGGGCAACGAGACCAACACCATGACCGGCCACCACGGGGTCCCGGTGGTGGTCGACGCCGTGCTCAAGGGCGAGGCCGGCGGCCACGGCGAGGCGGCGTTGGCCGCCGTGCTCAATTCCTCGTACGCCGATCACCGCGGGCTCGAGTTCTACAAGGAGTACGGCTTCATCCCTTCGGATCTGGAGACCGAATCGGTCACCAAGACCCTGGAGTACGCCTACGACGACTGGTCGGCCGCTCGCCTGGCCAGGGCCATGGGCGACAGCGGCCGCGGCCCGAGCGCCTCATGGCTCGCAGCCACTCCTGGCGCGCCTTGCTGGATCCCGCCACGGGCTTCATGCGGGGCCGCCACGCCGACTCCACCTGGGTCCAGGACTTCGACCCGCGCCGTTCTTCCGGCGGAGAGAGCCACGACTACACCGAGGGCAACGCGTGGCAGCACTCCTGGTTCGTGCCCCACGACCCGGCGGGGCTGGTGGCGGCCCTGGGCGGTGACGCCGCCTTCAGCGCGCGGCTGGACCGCCTCTTCAGCGAGAGCTCCGAAGTCACCGGTGACAACGTCGCGCCGGACATCTCGGGCCTCATCGGCCAGTACGCCCACGGCAACGAGCCCAGCCACCACATCGCCTACATGTACACCTTCGCCGGCCGGGCGGACCGCACGGCGGACCGGGTGCGGGAGATCCTCGCCAGCCAGTACCACGCGGCCCCCGACGGACTGAGCGGGAACGAAGACTGCGGCCAGATGTCCGCCTGGTACGTGTGGAGCGCCCTGGGACTCTATCCCGAGAACCCGGTGGGTGGTGTCTACGTCATCGGCAGCCCGCTCTTCGAGGAGGCCTCCATCGACGTGGGCGGCGGACGACGCTTCCGCATCGAGGCCCCCGGCGCTTCGGAGCAGCGGCGCTACGTGCGCTCGGCGACGCTCAACGGCCGACCCTGGCCCCTCACCTACCTGCGCCACGAGGACCTCATGGCCGGCGGCACCCTGCATCTGGAGATGGCCGCCACGCCCTCCGGAGACTGGGGCCGGCGTCCCGAGACCCGTCCGCCGTCGGCCTCGGATCCGGAGACGGTACGCGCCGCCCGCGCCGCGCTCGAGCACGCCTGGCGTGACGGCACCAGCCCGGACCAGGTGGCCGATCGGGACATGCAGGAGCGGCGCTATCTGCGGGCGGTCGACGGGCTCCCTACGGACACGGCCTTCGCCCGCCAGGTGCGGGCCGCGCTCAGCCACGCCTGGGACGGCTACATGGAGTACGCCCGGGGCCACGACGACCTGCGGCCGCTGAGTCGTTCGTATCACGACTGGCACGACGTGCCGCTCCTGATGACCCCCGTCGACGGCTTCGACACCTTCGTCCTGGCCGGACTGGGCGACGAGGCCGGTGAGGCCAAGGAGTTGATTCTCGACGGGCTCTCGTTCGATCTGGACCTCACCGTCCAGGTCTTCGAGATCACCATCCGGCAGCTCGGCGGGCTGCTGTCGGCGTACCAGCTCGACGGCGACCCCCGTTTCCTGGCGCAGGCCCGGGACCTGGCCGACCGCCTCATGCCCGCCTTCGACACCCCCACGGGGATCCCCTGGGTGCGCGTGAACCTCCAGACCGGCGACAAGCGCGAGCCGGTGAACAATCCCGCCGAGGTGGGCACACTCCTGCTGGAGTTCGGCACGCTGTCGCGCATCACCGGTGACCCCTCGTACTACGAGGTCGCCAAGCGGGCCATCCGGGCCGTCTTCGAGCGGCGCTCGGACATCGGGTTGGTCGGCACGCAACTGGACGCCGAGACCGGGGAGTGGACCAACCGGTCCAGCCACGTGGGCGGCCGCATCGACTCCTACTACGAATACCTGCTCAAGGGATGGATCCTCTTCGGCGACGAGGATCTGAAGGACATGTGGGAGACCAGCATCGCCGCCGTGAACCGGTACGTGGCCGACGACGTGGACGGCCGTCTCTGGTATGGACGGGTGGACATGGACACCGGAGAGCGCACCGCCACCCGCTTCGGCGCACTGGAGGCCTTCCTGCCGGGGGTGCTGGCGCTAGGGGGTGATCTGGAACGGGCCGAACGCCTCATGGAATCCGTGTATTCCATGTGGACCACCTTCGACGTGGAGCCGGAGCAGCTCGACTACTCCACCATGGAGATCACCTCGCCGGGCTACATCCTCCGGCCCGAGGCCCTGGAGTCGGCCTATATCCTGTTCGTCCTCACCGGCGACGAGCGCTGGCGCGACATGGGCCGGGACATCTTCCAGCGCATCGACCGCTACACCCGCTACGACGTGGGCTACACGCACCTCGCCGACGTGCGCACCAAGGAGCGGAGCGACGGCATGCAGTCGTTCTTCCTGGCCGAGACGCTCAAGTACGCCTACCTGCTGGCGGACCCCGGCGCCCTGGATTACGACGCCATCGTCTTCAACACCGAGGCGCACCCGTTGCGGCCGGTGGGAGGGACCGAGGAGCCGTAGCGTGAAGGCGCCTTCAGTTCCCTGGCTCCCTCGCCCAGCGCAACACGCCACCCGCGTCGGCGGCGCGGAGCTGGAACGCCCAGCCGCCGTCCAGGTCCGCCACCTTCAGCAACACCCGGTTCCAGCCCGCCCGCAGGTGCACCGGCACCGCCAGGTCGTCGACCACGGCGATGTTGCGGCCCTGACGTTCCGACACCGGCTCTCCGTTGACCCACAGCCGGTGGGCGTCGTCGGCGCCCAGCAGCAGCACGGCATCGCGCTCGTCCGGTGAGTAGAGCCAGCTGCACGCGTAGGCCGCCACCCAGTCCGAGGGCTGGAAGAGCGGGTTGAGGCGCAGGTATCCGTCGGCCGGGGCGTCCACCGGCTGCCACCGCACCGTGCGCCCGCCCATCCCCTGGTAGCTCGCGGCCTCGGGATCCCGTTCGGGCCCGTAGACGCTGTCCAGCGCGGGGCTGTACTCGGTGCCGATGCGCTGAGGATTGGCGAAGGGGCCCACCACGCTCCAGGGGCGGGCGAAACGGCGGACCGGACGCGGCTCCACGGCGGCCGGCGGCGCGGACGCCTGGTATCGGAGCGCCACGCTGTCGGCGCCTCCACTCCGTCCGACAGCCGCCTCGCCGATCACTACCCCCGTAAGCGTGCGCTCGTCCTCGTCGGCAGCGAGGTCGAGCCGTACCGGGCGCCCCCCGTCCAACGTCGCCATCCCCTCACCTCCGGCGCGCCCACCCACGGGATACACCACGACCTGATAGCGGTCGGCCCGCGGCACCGGCACCGTCAGCGTCCAATCTCCGGGGCCGCCCGCCACTCGCAGGCCATCGGCCGTGACCGCACCCGGCGGGATCTTCACCGCCAGCACCCGCCGCTGGTTCGGAGACGGCAACCCCGGCAGCGGACGATGGGGCTCGGTCTGGTACCAGTAGGCCGTCGTGGCCATGTCCACGACCTCGCTGTTGGCGTGGCCGTGCTCCATCTCCATGCGCAGCGAGTCGTGGAAGGGCACCGGATCCGGCAGATGCCAGCGATAGGCCGCGATGCGGGCCAGCGAGTCGTCCTTCACCACGAGCCCGTGATAGGGAGCAGCGAACGGCCCCTGATCGAAATACCAACCCGCGTTGAAGTAGTCCTCGGTGCCGGTCCCCTGCCCCCGGAACGCGCCGTCCACGAAGAAGCGCTCGTCGCCCTCCAGGAAGAGCAGGTTCCCGGCGTGGGACTCGGCCTGCAGGTTCATCCCCACGAAGCGTCCGGCTCCGTGTGCGTCCAGGACCCGGTGCCACGCGGGCGAGTCGGTACGGGGCTCCCGGTGCCACCACGCGTGGAAGGTGGCCAGCGGCTCGGGCAGCCGGTCCGTGAGCTCCACGTCGGCGTTGACGTAGAAGGCGTCGATGACCATGCCGGTGCCGTTGCGGGCCACGATGCGGGCATGGCGCGCGAAGGGCATGGGCAGGTAGCTGTAGAATCCCCCGCTGGACACGCCCATGGGCAAGGCCGCGTAGTGGCGGCGGTCGAAGCCGTTGCCGAAGAAGTCCCCCAGCGGCGCCAGCACCGAGGGCTCGCTCTCGCCGTCCCAGTACATCTCCAGCGCGATGCGGCGCAGATACTCGGGATCCCGGCTCGCCACCGTCATCCACAGGCGCCGGATCACCCCCGGGCCCTCCACGTCCAGGAGCACCACCGAGTCTCCTGGGGCCACCTCGAAGCGGTCCCGATTGCCGCCGGTGGTGTCGTACGACGACACGTGCAGGTAGCCCGAGGTGGGCGGCGAGAAGAGACCGTCGAGTCCCAGGCCGCCCGGTCCCGAGCCCGGCGCCGGTGGCGCACCGTCGCACGCCGACAGCGCGGCGACCAGACAGCAGCAGGGGCAGGAGGCTGCGGCGGGACATGGACGGGCTCCTGGGGGTACGGACGAGATCCGACACCGGTGATCCTGGGGCCGCGAGTCGCTGCCGCGCGAGGGGCCGACCGACCGAGGGCCCCGCACCGATGGGCTCCTCCGGTTCGAGCAATCCTTGCGCCCGCGCCTACCCTGTGGAGAATTTCGGGCCCCGCCCGCCGATCCGGAGAACCATCATGATCCGAGCACGCTTTCGTGTCGCCTTCACGGCGCTGCTGGCCTCCCTGCCCGCTTCGCTCCAGGCCCAGGTCACGCCGCAAACCCCGCTCCCCGTGGATCCCCAGGTCACCGCCGGCCAGCTGGACAACGGCCTGCGCTACCTGATCCGCCCCAACACGCGACCGGAGCAGCGGGCCGAGCTGCGCCTGGTGGTGAACGCCGGCTCCATCCTGGAGACCGACGCCCAGCGCGGGCTGGCGCACATGGTGGAGCACATGGCGTTCAACGGCACCGAGCACTTCGAGAAGCAGGAGCTGGTGAACTACCTGGAGTCCATCGGCATGGAGTTCGGGCCCTCCATCAACGCCTCCACCAACTTCGACGAGACGGTCTACATGCTGCGGGTGCCCACCGACGATCCGGAGGTGCTGGACAAGGCCTTCCTGATCCTCGAGGACTGGGCCCACGGCGTCACCTTCGACCCCGAAGAGGTCGACAAGGAGCGCGGCGTGGTCATCGAGGAGTGGCGCCTGGGCCGGGGCGCCTCGGCGCGTATGGCCGACCAGCAGCTCCCGGTCATGTTCAAGGACTCCCGCTACGCCGAGCGGCTTCCCATCGGCTCCGTCGACGTGCTGGAGAGCTTCCCGCCCCAGGAGCTGGTGAACTTCTATCACGAGTGGTACCGCCCCGACCTCATGACGGTGGTGGCGGTGGGGGACTTCGATCCCGCCGACATCGAGGGCCTGGTGCGGAGCCACTTCGGGGGGATTCCCATGCCGGCGAATCCCCAGGAGCGGCGCACCTGGGACGTGCCCGGCCACGACTCCACCTACTTCGCCATGGCCACGGATCCCGAGGCCACCAGCTCGCAGGTGGCGATCCTCACCATCCAGGACCCGCCACCCGAGGGCACGGTTGGTGACTACCGGCGTTCGCTGGTGGAATCCCTCGCCAGCGGAATGCTCAACGCACGCCTGTCGGAGCTGGCGCAGCAGTCCGATCCTCCCTTCGCCTTCGCCGGCACGGCCCGGGGCCGCTTCATCCGCACCGAGAGCGCGTACCAGCTCGTGGCCGTGGTCCCGGAAGACGGCCACCTGCGGGGCATGGAGGCGATCCTCACCGAGGCCGAGCGGGCGGCGCGGCACGGCTTCACCGCAGACCGAGCTGGACCGTCAGAAGGCGGACCTCCAGCGCGGGATGGAGCGCATCTACAACGACCGCGACAATCAGCCGTCGAGCGGCTTCGCCAGCGAGTACGTGAACCACGCGCTCTACGGTGAGCCGATTCCCGGCATCGAGTTCGAGTACGCCATCACCCAGGCGCTCCTGCCCGGCATCACGCTGGACGAGGTCGAACGCCGTCGCCCGGGCGAACCTGAGCGCCGAGAACCGGGTGGTGCTGGTGAACGGCATCGAAAAGCCGGGCCTCGAGCTGCCGACGGAGAGCGACTTCCGCCAGCTCTTCCAGCGCGTGGCGGCCAGCGACATCGCGCCCTACGAGGACAACGCTCCGGATCAGCCGCTGGTGGCCGAGCCGCCCACGCCGGGCTCGGTGGTGAGCGAGGAGACGATCCCGGACCTGGACATCCACGTCTGGCGGCTCTCCAACGGCGCCACCGTGTGGCTCAAGCCCACCGACTTCAAGGAGGACGAGGTGATGCTCAGGGCCACCAGCCCCGGCGGCTGGTCGCGCTCCACGCCCGACGAGCAGGAGTCGGCACAGTACGCCGCCACCCTGGTGCAGCAGGGTGGCGTGGGCGACTTCTCCATGATCGACCTGCAGAAGGCCCTGGCCGGCAAGGCGGTCGGAGTGTCGCCCACCATCGACGAGACCAGCGAAGGGTTCACGGGCCAGGCATCGCCCAAGGACCTGGAAACGCTCCTGCAGCTGGTGTGGCTCTACTTCACCGAGCCGCGCCGAGACGAGTCCACCTTCCAGGCCTTCCTGTCTCAGGGACGCGCGGTGCTGCAGAACCGGGCAGCCAGCCCACAGGCCGCGTTCAGCGACACGGTCGCCGTGACCATGGCCCAGCACAACCCACGGGTGCGGCTGCCCACCCCGGACATGCTGGACCGCATCGACCTGGACGAGGCCATGGCCTTCTACCGGGATCGCTTCGCCAGCGCCGACGACTTCACATTCGTGCTGGTGGGGGCGCTGGACCTGGACACGGTGCGACCGCTGGTGGAGCGCTACCTCGCTTCACTGCCCGCGCTGGACCGGCAGGACGGCTGGGTGGACCTGGACATCGATCCTCCCACCGACGTGGTGGAGAAGACGGTGCACCGGGGCATCGAGCCCAAGAGCCAGACGCACGTGGCCTTCACCGGACCCTTCGACTACACGCCGGCCAACCGCCTGGCGATCCGGGCGCTGGCGTCGGTGCTGGAGACCCGGCTGCGCGAGCGCCTGCGTGAGGACCTGGGCGGCACGTACAGCGTGGGCGTGAACGCCGGCTACGAAGACGTGCCCGAGCAGCGCTACACCTTCACCATCGACTTCGGCTCCGATCCCGACCGCGCCCCGGAGTTGAAGGCAGCCGTCTTCGACGAGATCCATCGGCTCAAGAACGACGGGCCCACCGCCGACGAGGTCGCCACCGTGATCGAGCAGGAGCGGCGCCGCCTGGAGACCAGCATGGAGCAGAATCCCTGGTGGACCGCGCAGCTCAGCTACGTCTCTCAGAGCGACGACGACCCCCACTATCTGGTGGACATGGGTCGCATGGACGCGGTGACGCCGGAGTCGATCCAGCAGGACGCCGAGCGCTACCTGGACGAGGACCGCTACGTGGTGGTGGTGCTGTTGCCCCAGGCCGCGGGTTGAAGGCGAGGGATGGCGTGATCCGGAGCCGCCGCGCGCGCCCTGTGGCGGCGGCTCCGGGGCTGACCCTGGCCGCGGTGCTGATCGCGGTGGCGGGCTGCACCGAGCGGCCCTCGGCCACTACCGTGGTCCTGCCGCTGACCCAGGGATGGACCATGGCCGAGGCCGGCGCCGGAAGCTCCGGAGCCGGACCCACCGACGCACACGGTGAGCCCGGGGCCCCGGGCGACACGGTACCCCGAGCGGGCGACGCCGCCTGGGTGCCCGCCACCGTACCCGGGACCGTCCACACGGACCTGCTGGCCGCCGGCCTCATTCCCGACCCCTACGCCGGCGCCAACGAGGACACGCTTCAGTGGATCGAGGACCGGGATTGGGTCTACCACCTCAGCCTGGATCCGCCGGAAGGCGTGCGACGCCAGGATCGTCTGGACCTGGTCTTCGACGGGCTGGACACCTACGCCGCGGTGACGCTCAACGGCGACACCGTGCTCGAGGCGGACAACATGTTCCGGAGCTGGCGGGTGGACGTGGCGTCGGCCCTCCAACCCGGCGCGAACACCCTGGAGGTGCACTTCCGCTCGCCCATCGCCGTCGGGGAGCGCCTGGCCGCGGCCCACGCCTTCCCGCTCCCGCAGGGGAGCGACGCCCACGACCCGCCCACCCGTGCCTTCACCCGCAAGGCCGCCTACCAGTACGGCTGGGACTGGGGGCCCCGCTTCGTCACCAGCGGCATCTGGCGGCCCGCGCGCCTGGAAGCCTGGTCCGGCGCGCGCATCGCCGATACCTGGGTGCGTGTGGACTCGCTGGACGCCGACACGGCGCGGGCTCGCGTGCTGGTGACGGTGGAAGCCACGGCCGAGGCCGACGCCAGGCTCCAGATCCGGAGCGACAGCGGCGCGTTCGAGGCTGTGGGCACGGACGTGCACCTGGAGCCGGGCACGCAGACGCTGGAGCTGCCGCTCCGCATCGCTCGGCCGCGCCTGTGGTGGCCCGCCGGCATGGGCGAGCCGCATCTCTACCGGGCCGAAGTGTCGCTGTCGGTGGGGCGGAGGCTCGCCGCGGACACCGTGGATTTCGGGCTCCGCACCGTGCGCCTGGTCACCGAGCCCGACAGCGTCGGCGAGTCCTTCTACTTCGAGGTGAACGGCCGGCCCCTCTTCGCCCGGGGGGCCAACCTGGTGCCGCTGGACCACTTCACGCCCCGGGTCGACTCCGCGGACTTCGCGGCACTCTTCGACGACGTGGCCCGAGCCGGCATGAACATGCTCCGGGTGTGGGGCGGCGGAGTGTATCCCCGGGACCTGTTCTACGACATGGCGGACCGGCGCGGCATCCTGATCTGGCAGGACTTCATGTTCGCCAACGCCCTCTATCCGGCGGATCCGGATTTCCTGGCATCGGTGCGGGCCGAGGCCACGGACCAGGTCCGCCGTCTCCGGAATCACCCCAGCCTGGCACTCTGGTGCGGCAACAACGAGATCGACGAGGGCTGGCACAACTGGGGATGGCAACGCTCGCTGGGCTACACGTCGGCCGACTCCACGCGGGCCTGGGCGGACTATCGCGCCGTCTTCGAGGACGCCCTCCCCGGGGTGGTGGCCCAGCTGGATCCCGGCGTCGCCTACCGGCCGTCGTCTCCCTCCATCGGCTGGGGCCATCCCGAGAGCCTGACCCGGGGCGACAGCCACTACTGGGGCGTGTGGTGGGGGATGGAGCCGTTCTCCACCTATGCCGCCAAGGTGCCTCGCTTCGCCTCGGAGTTCGGGTTCCAGGGGATGCCGGACCTGGCCACCGTGCGCCGATTCGCGCCCCCTGAGCATGTGCGCATGGGCGACGCGCTCTTCGACAACCACGAGAAGCATCCCACGGGATTCCAGACCCTTCGCACCTATCTTGCCCGCGACCTGGTGGTGCCGCCGGACTCGGCGATCCGCCCGTGGATCTACGCCACCCAGCTCCTGCAGGCCCGGGGCATGCGGGTGGCCTTCGAGGCCCAGCGCCGAGCACGTCCCCGCGCCATGGGAACCCTCTACTGGCAACTCAACGACACCTGGCCGGTGGTGTCCTGGTCCAGTCGCGATCACGAGGGACGGCTGAAGATGCTCCACTACGCCGCCGCCCACGCCTTCGCGCCGCTGCTCGTGTCACCGGTGCTCCAGGGGGACTCCGTTCAGGTGTGGGTGGTGGACGACGAGCCGGGCACGGCGGCCGCGGAGCTCACGGTCACGGGCTGGAGCGTGGAGGGCGACACCCTGGCCGTGCGCCGGACCGACGTGGCGACGCCCGACGCGGGCAGCGCACGCGTGCTCACCGTCCCGGTGTCGGAGTTGCTGAACGGAGTTTCGCCGGAGCGGGCCTTCGTCACCCTGACGCTCCACACGGCCGACGGCCGCGACGCCGACAACGTGCTCTACCTGGTGCCGCTGAACGCGCTGGAGCTGCCCGAGCCGGAGATCTCCCATCGCGCGCTCCTCCCGTCCGAAGGCGGCCCCGGTGTGGAGCTCACCACCCGCTACCCCGCGCACTTCGTCCACCTGGACGTGCCCGGGGCGCCGCTGGAGTTCGACGACGACGGCTTCCTGGTCCTGCCCGGCCAGCGGAAGCGCGTCACCGCCCACAGGTTGGCACCGAAGAACCGGCAGGACGTGGAAGTCGTGCACGTCACGTCGCTGGCGGAGCTTCTGTCCGGCGGACTCTGAGGACGGAGCGGGTGCGCGCCCACGACAACGTGGTGCAGTAGGCCGGGGCGTCCTATTATTCGAGCCTTCAAATGTTTAGCCCGACGCCAGCGCACGCGGAGCGCACCGAGTGATCGAGCTTCCCGACTTCGAAATCACCGAGACCCTCCACGAGGGTAGCGTGTCCACGGTGTACCGGGCGCGCGGCCCTGATGGGCCTGTGGTGCTCAAGTGCCTGACGGCGCCGTATCCCACGGCCGCCCAACGCGCGGCGTATCAGAGCGAGTTCGACATCCTCTCACGCCTGTCGGCGTCCGGCGTGGCACACGCACGGGAGATCCGGCAGGCCGGGCATGCCCCGATTCTGGTGCTGGAATCCATCGACGCGCCGACCCTTCGCGTGGCGCTCGACGGCAAGTCCATGCGGGTGAAGGACTTTCTGGGTTTTGCGCAAGCGGCGGTCCGCGCGCTGGGCGAGGTCCACGCCGCGGGAGTGATCCACAAGGACCTGAACCCAGACAACATCCTCTTCGACCCCGCGACCGGAGAGGTGCACCTCATCGACTTCGACATCGCCACGGAGCTCCCGCGCGAGCAGCCCTCCATCGGCGAGGTCACGCAGGTCGAAGGCACCTTGCCCTACATCTCGCCGGAGCAAACCGGGCGCATGAACCGTAGCCTGGACTCCCGGTCGGATCTCTACTCTCTGGGTGCCACGTTCTACGAGGCCCTGACGGGCAAGCCTCCCTTCGAATCGGACCACCCCATGGGGGTGCTTCACGGGCACATCGCCCGCGTGCCGCGGCCACCGCACGAGCTCGCGCCCATGCCGCAGGTCCTTTCCGAGATCGTGCTCAAGCTGCTCGCCAAGGACGCCGGTGAACGGTATCAGACGTGCACCGGGCTGCTCCACGATCTGGAGAACTGCGACCGACAGCTGAGAGAGACCTATGCCGTCGCGGACTTCCGCCTGGGCCAGCGCGATCGCAGCCTCCGCTTCGAGCTCCCGCAGAAACTGTACGGCCGCGAGAAGGAGCTCGCCGTTCTGAGAGACGGCTTCGAGCGGGTCTGCGCCGGTCAGACAGGCATCCTCATGGTGGCCGGCTACTCCGGGATCGGGAAGTCGTCGCTGGTGAACTCGGTACATCGGCCTCTGGTGCGCGAGCGGGGCCGATTCATCCGCGGAAAATACGATCTCCGCCGCCGTGACAAGCCGCTCAGTGCGATTCTGCAGGCGTTCAGGGATCTCGTGGTGCAGATCATCGTGGAGGACGACGCCGACTTCTGGAAGCGAGAGATCGAGCTGGCGCTGGGCTCCAACATCGGCGTCGTGGCCAAGGAGATCCCGGAGCTCCAGTACATCGTCGAAGAGCAGGAGCCCCTGCCCGAA
Source organism: uncultured Gemmatimonadales bacterium (assembly GCA_963809895.1). Taxonomy (GTDB): domain Bacteria; phylum Gemmatimonadota; class Gemmatimonadetes; order Longimicrobiales; family Gaopeijiaceae; genus Gaopeijia. The sequence goes on from CAWELD010000003.1 coordinate 3,464,667, forward strand.
GTCGGAGCCATCGAGGCACGCAACCGACTGCACTTCGCCTTCCAACGATTCGTGTCTGTGTTCGCGAGGCGCGAATCCCCGCTGGTCATCTTCCTCGACGACCTGCAGTGGGCCGATCAGGCGTCGTTGGGCCTGATCCAGGCGATCCTGACGAACCCGGAGGGGCGCTACCTCTACTTCATGGGGTGCTACCGCGACCACGAGGTGGGTCCGGACCACCCGCTGATCTCGACCCTGGAATCTGTCGAACGAGTCCACGGCGTCGATCGCATCACGCTTCCTCCGCTCCGTAAAGAACACCTTGAGGAGCTGGTCACCGACGCCTTCAGGACGACTCGCGAAGAGTCCGCACAGCTCGCCGAGATCCTCATCGAGAAGACCAACGGCAACCCGTTCTTCGTCGGTGAGTTCCTCCGTGCCCTGAACCAGGCGGGACTGTTCACGTACGATGTCGAGCACGGCGAGTGGACCTGGGACACCCGGCAGATTCGCCAGCTCGGGCCCACGGACAACGTGTCCCAGCTCATGACGTCGCGCCTCAACCGCCTGCAGGAGCCGGCGCGCCGCATTCTCATGCTGGCCGCGTGTATCGGTGCGGAGAGCCGCGAGACGACCCTGGTCGCACTTACCGGCAAGGATACCCGGGCCATCCAGGCCGATCTTGCCGAAGGCGTGGCGGAAGGCGTCATCATGCGTACCCGCGGCGGAGCGGACCGCAGCTTCCGCTATCGCTTCGCGCACGATCGCGTGCAGCAATCCGCTTATTCGCTGCTCCCCGAGTCCGAGCGCCCGGCTCGGCACCTGCAGATCGGTCGCCATCTACTCGCAGAGCTGACCCCGGCCAACCGCGAGTCCAGGCTCTTCGACGTCGTCGATCAGCTCAATGCCGGTCGTGCCCGCATCGGAGCCGACGAGGAGCTCCTGCAACTCGCCGCGCTCAATCTAGAGGCGGGCCGACGCGCCAAGGCATCGGCTGCCTTCGAGCCCGCCCTCTCGTACTTCTCCATCGGCATGGACCTCCTGGGGGACGACCCCTGGAGCACTTCGCCGGACCTGCAGCGGGCCCTTTCCCTGGAGCGCGGCGAAAGCGAGTTCCTCAACGGCCACCACGAGGCTTCGGAGCGGCTCCTCTCCGACTGCCTCGAGCACGCCCACGACGCCCTCGAAGCCATGCCGGCCTACGCCATCCGCATCGCTTCGCACAACGCACAGGGTCGCTTCGTCGATTCCATCGGCATCAGCATCGAGGCATTGGCGAAGCTCGGTATCGAGCTCCCCAGCGACCCGGAGGCGATCCAGCAGGCTACCGGTACGGAGCTGGAGCGGGTTCGAACCCATCTGGCCAGCCGCGAGATCGAGGACTTGATCGACCTTCCGAAGATGGCCGATCCGCAACTCATCGAAGCCCTGCGCATTCTGGTCATGATGACGTCGACGGCCTACATCGGGTATCCCCCGATCTACCCGCTCATCGTCGCTCGGCAGATCAATCTCAGCATCGAGCACGGCAACGCACCGCACTCCCCCGTCGCGTATTCGTCCTACGCGGTTCTGAACTCACCGGGTGGCCTGGGTGACCTGGATACCAGCTACCGGTTCGGTGAGCTGTCCCTGGCCATGCTCGACCGGGATCACAACCCGGAGAACGCCACCAACATCAACTTCGTGTTCGGGACCTTCGTCAGTCACTGGCGGAATCACATCTCGGCCAGCCTGCAGTATCTGGACACGGCGTGCATGACCGCGGTGGAGCTCGGCGATTTCGAGTACGTGCGCTACTCCACCACCTTCGAGGCGTTCTACACGGTGCTCATGTGGCGGGACCTTCAGGCGGCTCTGGAAGCGTGCGACCGGCGGCGCCTCATGCTCCAGCGACTGGGGCTCGAGCGCGCTTCGGGCGCGTTCATGCTGGCCCGCCAGTTGACCCTGACGCTGTCTGGGCAAACGGACCCCGAGCATCTCGTGGGACCGGACTTCGACGAGAACGCGGCTCACGCGCAATGGCTCGAGCTGAACGACTTTCTGTCGCTGTCCTGCCTCGCGATTTCGCGTTTGATCGTGTCGGGACTCTATCGGCGCCGGGACACGGTGGAGCTTGTCGCGGCGGCTCAACCCTTCCTGGTCGCGAACACCGGCATGTTCCTCCTGGCGGAGTTCCAGCTCGCCGCGGCCCTGGCCTTCACGGACGCGGCCTGGGAAGCCGACGAGGAGACCCGGGCAACCCACCTGGCCTCGGCGCGGGAGAGCCTCGAGATGCTGGAGACCTGGGCCGCGAAGAGCCCGCAGAACATGCAGCACCGGGTCCTGCTGGTGCGCGCCGAGGTCATGGCCCTCGAACGCGACCCCGGGGTGGGGATCGCCGACGTGGTGAACCTCTACGAGGAGGCGGGGGCCAGCGCGCGCGAGCACGGATTCCTGCTGCACGAGGGGATCGCCTACGAGCGCGCCGCCGACTACTGCGAGCGCGTGGGGCTGGCTCGCTTCGCGGGGTCGCTCCTGAACGACGCCATCTACGCGTTCGATCGTCTGGGCGCGAGACCGAAGGCCGACCTCCTGCGGCAGCGCTCGGGTGAGAAGCCCGCTTCGACGGTCCGCGCCAGCGCTACTGTGCGAGCCGCTTCGGTGTCGCGTGCCCGGTCGGGGATCGACCCGGACAGCTTTCTCAGGGCAGGGCACGCCATCTCCGAGGCCATCCAGATGGATGTGCTCCTCTCGGAGCTCATGGAGATCCTCATCGAGACGGCAGGCGCCCAACGTGGAGCCCTGATCAGGGCATCCGATTCCGGGCTTTGGGTCGCCGCCACCCGTGCTGCGGACGACCCGGAGGTCCACCGGCTGCAGGCGCCGCTGGACGAGGCGAGCTGGATCGCCGAGAGCATCGTCCGCTACGCGCTTCGAACCCAGGAGCCCCTGGTCCTGGACGATGCGAGCCGGGAGGGGCCGTTCCAGGACGATCACGCCATCAGTCGGACGGGTACCCGCTCCGTCTTGTGCCTGCCAGTGGTCTATCAGGGCCGCGTGGACAGCCTGCTCTACCTCTGCAACAACCTGTCCGCCGGTGCCTTCACCGAGGACCGCATCGAGGGCCTCCGGCTCCTCACCGGGCAGATCGCCGTCTCGCTCAAGAACGCCGAGCTCTACGAGCAGTTGGAAGAGAAGGTCGAGGAGCGCACCCGTCAGCTCAACGTGCGCAATCGGTTCATCCGCCAGGCCTTCGGGCGCTACATGTCCGACGACATCGCCGAGACCCTCCTCGAGTCGCCCGAGGGATTGACGCTGGGCGGTGAGCGCCGGGAGGTCACGATCCTCATGGCAGACCTGCGCGGCTTCACGCCCCTCACCGATCAGCTCCCCCCGGAGAAGATCGTCAGCATCGTCAACAACTTCCTGGGCGAGATGATCGATCTGGTCTTCCGCCACCAGGGAACCGTCAACGAGTTCCTGGGCGATGCCATCCTCGCCATCTTCGGCGCCCCCATCCCCGGGCCCGATCATGCGGAGCACGCCGTGGCCTGCGCCATCGAGATGCAGCTCGCCATGGAGCACGTGAACTCCCGCAACCGCAAGCTGGGGCTCCCCGACGTGGAGATGGGGATCAGCGTGCACACCGGCGACGTGGTGGTCGGCAACGTGGGTTCCGAGAAGCGCGCGAAATACGGCGTGGTGGGTCGGCCCGTGAACATCGCGGCCCGCATCCAGTCCTATACCGTCGGTGGTGAGGTGCTGGTCTCGGAACACACGCTGGCGCGGGTGGCGGTACCGGTCACCACCGGGCGTGAGCTGGAGGTCCACCCCCGCGGCGTCAGCGAGCCCATGAAGGTCGCGAAGGTGATCGGGATCGCCGGCGATCACGGCCTCTACCTTCATGAGGACGACCTCGATCTGGCGGGTCTCGATACACCTGTGGAGGTCCGATATCAGGCGCTCAACAACGCGGATGCGACCCAGGGCTTCTGCCCCGGCAGGATCGTCCGCCTGGCGAGCATCGGTGCCGGACTCACGCTCCACGAGCCCCAACCGCTCTACACGAACCTCCGCATCAGGCTGCCGGGGCCGGGCGACGCCGAAACGCTGGACGTCTACGGAAAGGTCATGAAGATCGAACAGGACGGCATCCACGTCCTCCGCTTCACCTCCGTGCCCGCCGAGGCCCGGGGCTGGTTCGAATCCCTGCTGGCCGATGCCGGCGCCATGTGAGTACCCTCTCGACCCGTCATCCATCCCCCCAACCGGAAAGCCCCCCCATGAGCAACCTCGACACGGCGAAGGCCCTGTACGCTGCCTTCAACGCCCACAACATGCCCGGCATCCTCGAGCTCCTGGACCCGGACATCGAGTGGAACAGCTTCGGACCCGACTTCGCGCTCGCCATCGGACACTTCAAGGGCATCGACGGCGTCAAGGACTTCTTCGAGAAGCTGGTCGGGCCCGATACCGGCCAGCAGGTCGACACCCTGTTCTATCCGATGCAGTACTTCGTGAGTCCAGAATCCATCCACGTGATGGGCATCGAGCAGGGCTACTTCACCGAGCGCGTGCTGGACGGCGCTGCCAACGGCGGACCGTTCAACAACAACTTCGACCACACCATCTGGTTCAACGAAGACGGCAAGATCGGCCGCTTCCGGGCCAACTACAACCTGTCCCGCAAGGCTCCGCTGTTCTGGCCCAGCGACCCCGGCGTGCCCAAGGCACCCTGAGGCTGCGCGGGACCGTGGCAGCCCGTGGCAGTATTCTGGCTGCCACGGGCTGCGAGCCCGGGATCGTCACCTGTCACCTGGAGGACCGAAGGTCATGGCATCCCTCGACGACGGCCGCGTGGAGCGCTGGCTGGAAGGCTACGTACGAACCCACGGCGGCGCGGCCGGCAGTGTCCACCTCCTCCGCGACGGCGACCTCCACCTGGAGGCCACCGTGAGGATTCCCGAGGTCGTGCGGAAGGCAGTCGCTGTGGTGCCGAAGGGCAAGGGGATGGCCGGGCTGGCGTGGGAACGTGGAGTGGCCGTCCAGACCTGCAACCTCCAGGAGGACTCGGCCGACGTGAAGCCGGGCGCCCGGGCCGTCGACGCCCATGCCGCCGTCGCCATCCCCGTGGGCGACCCCACCGGCGCCTTCTTCGGCGTCGTGGGGATCGCCTTCATGGAGGAGGGCGAGCTCCCGGCCGCACGCGTGCGTGACCTGTCCACCGCAGCCGCCGGCCTGGAAGGAGTGGCAGCCTCGGGATAGCCAGGCGCGCCTGGCTACTCGGCCACCACCTTGCGCTCACTCCCGGGCTGTTGCTGCTGCGCGATCCAGTCGAGCAGGAGCTGGACCTTCGCCGGCGACATGGTGCGCGTCACCGGCATGTTGAAGGTCGTGTAGAAGCCCGGCTCGTCCGGCTTGTGGAGCCGCTGCTTGATCTGGTCGGCGTAGCGCAGAATGGAGCTCGGCAGGTTGAGCGGGATGATGGTCGACATGAACGGGAACAGCACGTAGTAGTAGCGCAGCACGTTCTCGTAGACGTCATCCCACTGCAGATCGCCTGCCTGGTGCAGGTGCGAGAAGTCGTCGTCCGTGTAGATGCGGATGGTGGTGTAGTTGGCCGTGCTCCATTCCGGAACGCTCGGTCCCCACACCTGGTCGTCGAACTGGAAGTTGAGGATCGCCGCACCGCTGGCCTGCGGCTTCACGGTGACGGTCATCCAGTCCGTCGAGCCCGCCTGGTAGGTGATGGAGGCCGGGTACGCCAGCCGATGATCGGTGGCCGGCCGCACCTGTGTGGTCTGGTTGGGCCGGAACCCGTTACTGCAGCCCGAGTTGGGGCTGGAATCCACCTGAATGATGTTGCAGTACTCCTGCGGCAGGATGACGACGTCGCTGCTGGGAGGGCCGCCGCGCTCGTAGACCCGAAGCCGGAGGGGGACCTCCGCGGCGCTGGGGGCGACGTATGCGCTGCGATCGTCGACGACCACCCTGAGCACCTCTTCCTGGACCAGCGTCGTGCCGGCGTTGAGGCGGCTCCCGGTCTTTCCGCGGATCACCAGCGTGCCCGCGGCGATGTCGGCATAGAGTGACGAATCGTATGCCACGTCCTGGATGCCACCCAGCAGCTCGAAGGTGTCGTAATCGTCGAGCCCATAATCGATGTCCGCGATGTGGACCGGGTCTCCGCCGGAGGCCGGGATGTACGCCAACTCCAACTCGCCCACGTCGGCCTTGACCTTCGCCTTGTCGAATCCTGGTGGCGGGTCCAGGGGGTTGCGGCCCGACGCGGGGCCGTCGGGGTTGCGGAACCCGTACTTCGGAAATGCGCTCACCATGTCCAGGGAGATGTACGCGGGGGACTCTCGCACCAGGGCGACGACGTTGCCGACGAGAGACGGCGGCCCCTCCCACGGCGTCTCGGCCTTCGGCACCTCCACGCGATCTCCGCCCCCCGGCGGAGCCCAGTACATGTCCGGTCGGGGGTAGGGACTCACGAGCTTCCGTCCCGCGGGCTCGGTGCGCGGCTCGTCCTCGTCCCAGACCCCCAGCGTACCGACGAGGTAGCCGTAAGCCGGGTTCTGCATCCCCTGGCCCTTGGCGAAGATGGCCGCCAGGTCCTGGTCCGTGATGGCCGGCTCCACTTCGAAGATCCGGAAGCGGACCGCCAGCCCCGCGCCGTCCTGAGCCTGGGCCATGAGGTCCTTCACCGGACCCGCGTGGGCAGCGGACACGTCGGGGAGCGCATCGGCGGGCACGGCGAACTGCATCATGGCGCCGATCCCCACGAAGTTCTGCTGGCCCCCGTATCCGTTCGGGGCCACCGTGCTGCTGAAGTTCAGCCAATCCTGAAATGCGCGGGTGTCGTGGTCCACGGTCATGATCGTGGTGCTCTGCCCTTCGAGCTCGACGCTGATCTCGAAGCCGCCGATCCAGAGCTGTGTGGTCACCAGCCCGGTGGGATCCACGTCCACCAGCACCGGATCCGCCCTCCGGAACGAACCGTCGCCCTTCGACCCCAGCAGCTTGAACTTCAGGCCCTTCAGCCCCGGGTTGTCCTTCACGGTCTGCACGATGCCGGGCTCCACCACCACCGATGTGAAGAAGCAGTCGTCGAAGTTGGTGGAGTGGTCTCCGAAGACGTTCCAGCCCCCGCGAACGAACGGATAGCACTTGTTCGCTGCCTCGTAGTTCGCCATGTCCGCGCCTTGGCGCAGATACGTGAGGATGTCGTCGTCGGACATGCCCGCGACGGAGGAGCCCAGGGTGTTGGTGTCCCGGTTCACCACGTCGGGCATGACGTCGTCGTTGTTGCAGGTACAGGGATTGGTCCGGAAGATTCCGGCGAAGTTCATGCGGGGCCACGACAGCACGCTCATCGCTCCCCTCCCGTCGCCGACTTGGCTTCGGCGAGCATGTAGCTGAAGTCCGAAGGCTTGCGGTTGTCGGCGGTCCTCGCCGAGTAGTGGCACCCGACGCAACTGCTCGACCGCACGTAGGTCTCCATGGTGGTGTTCGCGTTGAGGAAGGGGTTCGGGCTCCCGTACGGAGCCTGCTCCGGCCGCGCGGGCCACTGGATGTCCACCAGCTCGTAGTATTGCCACACCGAGCCCGCCACGGCCGCGGCCAGTGCCTGCTGCCACAGGGGATTGGCCGTCTGGGCATCGGAGCCGATGTCGATGAGCCTGGTCGCCTGCGTCGGGGTCGACGGATCTCGCCCCTGTTCGGTGCTCTGGTTCGGCGGGCAACTGTCACAGGCCGGATCGTTGAACGAGTACGGATAGGCCCCGGCGTTCTCGGTGCCGAACGGGGGCACGTTGTCCACCTGCTCGAAGGTCGCCCAGGTCCACTGTGGCCTGGACGGGGTCTTCTGCGCGATGTGGAGTCCCACCAGCCCCATCAGCGCCTGGCGGCAGGTGGCCGGGCCGTTGACGGACGGCGGATCGTAGATCCAGGCGGTACGCTGGTAGAAGCGCGCCTTGGCATCGGGAGAGTCGGCATCGGTGAGCTCTCGCCACGCCGCCTTGGTCTCCACCACACCGTCCCCGAAGTCGATGCTTCCGAAAGCCTGCTGTCCCTGCACGTTGTACAGGGTGTTGTCGACGATGTAGTCGAAGCTGGTCTCGTTGAAGGTGATGTCGAAGCGGGCGAGGTTGCCGTGCTGATCGGTCAGCGTGCCCCCGACGGCCTGATCCACGCTGGCGAACACCGGATTGGACGGGTCGTCGGGTGCCTTCGACGTACGATAGAGCACCAGCGCACCCGCACCCGCGCCGGCACTGCCGCACGCCGGCGGAAGTGTCCCGCCCGACGCTCCCCAACCGGGCGGTGTGGCACCGTCGGGCAAGAAGACCTCTGCGGGGTGTTTCCACGTGTCCCGCACCGTGACACCTGCCTCACCGATGGTCCTGGTGGTGTCCGGCACTCCGCGCTGCCCGGCGACGGCCGGCCAGTTCACCGCGACGAACGAGCGCCAGGCGAACGCGACGGCATCGGCCTGACTCGGGCTCGTCGGGAGATCCGTGGGCATGTCGGGGCTCAGCGTGACGCCGGACTCGCCGGCGCTCGGAGGTGCCGGGGGAGCCGCAGACGTGCACTGGGCACAGAACAGGACGGCGGCCATCACGGCGAGGGGACGGCGGGGCATCGCGATGCACCTGATCAGGAGGGTAGGTGCCCCCCGGCCGCAATCAGGTCGCGGATTCGGGGCGGAAAGGTAGCAGCGACAATGGTTCCAGACCCCGGACGACCGCAAGGAACTCCTGAATCCGGCGACGAGCCACGTGCGGCCCGGCAGCGGCCCGCCACGGGCGAATCTCGCTTCCAACCCTCAGCGCTCGTACATCCCAGCTGCCGCCGTGAACCCGGTCTGCTCTTCCTGGGTGTCGAACCACTCGATGCGGAGCTTCTCGTCGGCCAGCACCTGGACCAGCACGCCACCGAGGGGCTTGTCCAGATCCGGGCTTCCGTCGCGGGCCGCCGCCCACAGCGGGACCCACACCCTGCCGCTGTCGGGCGTGATGTCTTCCCAACGCGGCGAATCCGGTCCCACCACGGCGATGTCCATCACCGCCAGGAACCAGCCCACCTTGGAGACGATGCGGACGTCGTCCCGCTCCTGGAGCGGGCCAAGGAAGACGCTGTTCTCCTCGTAGGCCGGCGTGAACGAGTCGTCGTAAGGCGTGCCCTCCAGGAACCAGCCGCCCGCCGCGGTGCCGGCCACGTCGAAGGTGATCCGGCCCAGGGGGTCCGACATGGTGCTCACGCGGTCGATGAGCTGCGAGCGCAGAGGCTCGGCGTACTGGGCGATGGGGCTTTCGCTGTGCAGGTAGGCCGGCACGTTCCGGAAGCGCTCCGGATTGATGAAGCTGTGCGGCTCCAGATGGTAGTCCGTAACGCCGAAATCGAAGGCGAAGTCGGTGTGCATCACGGCGATGGTGTCCCCCGCATCCACCGTATCCCCTCGTTCCAGGCCCGCGGTCGGCGTCACGTGATTGAAGGCGGCATAGAGTCCCGGCGGACCCTCCACCGTGATCCCCCCGTCCTCCGCCGGCTCCACGCTGAAGATCGTCCCACTCACCGGAGCGCGGATGGCCAGATGCTCGCGCACGCACGGCCGATCCACGGGCAGCAGCCACTCGGTGTCGCAGGTGTACCAGTAGGTGTGGCCGATGGGCAGAACCTTGCCGTCGGTGCCCAGGGGCGTGACCCGGGCCAGCTTGTCGAGCTCGACGGGAGTTACGGAGAAATGGGGGCCCGGACCCGGATCGGGATACTGCTCCTGCCCCCCGGAATCACCCGTATCGCCGGGGTCGTCGGGAGCCGCGGGTGAGCCTCCACCGCCGCCGCAGGCGGTGAGTGCGAGGAGACCGAGCAACAGGCACTCCGCACGGGCACCGGAACGACGCACAACGCTCTCTCTTGCCGCCGCCTACAGCTGGAAGCCCGGCAGCACGTGGTAGATCACCACCAGGGCGCTCACCATGAACATGGCCAGCACCAGTCCGGCCAGAAACACGCCGGAGAAGATCTTGGAATCGAACCTGAGGTGCATGAAGAACATGACCACCAGAATGAACTTTGCCGCCGACAGCGTGAGGAGCACCGGCACCTCCAGGGCGCCGAAGTCCATGTAGTAGACCGCCACCTCCATCCCGGTGATCACGGCCAGGATGATGCCGATCATCCAGTAGAACCCGGGCGACGCGTGACCGCCGTGCTCCTCGCCGTGTCCGTGCTGCTCCACCTGACTCGACATGGTTCCTCCGCTCCTACTGGATGAGATAGACCAGCACGAAGATCACGATCCAGACGATGTCCACGAAGTGCCAGTACAGCCCCGCGATCTCGACGTTCAGCGCCTTGGCGGGCGGCAGCTTACCGCGGAGAGCCATGATCAGCAGCGTGGTCATCCAGATCACGCCCACGGTCACATGGGCGCCGTGGAAGCCCGTGAGGACGAAGAAGGACGATCCGAAGAGGTTCTCGGGAATCGTCAGCCCCTCGCGCACGAAGTGGGTGAACTCGTAGGCCTGGAAGCCCAGGAAGACGCCACCCAACACGATGACCATGGACAGCCAGAACACGGCCAGCTTCTTCACGCCCTTCTGCACCCCGTCCAGCGCCAGCACCATGGCCAACGAGCTCATGAGGAGCACGAAGGTGCTGATGGTGGTGAGCGGGATGTTGAGGATCTCGTGGGTCGTGGGTCCCGTGACGCTCTGTCCCTTGTAGACCATGTAGGTCGAGATGAGCGTGCCGAAGAAGAGGCATTCGGACCCGATGAAGGTCCAGAACCCGACCTTCCAGGAGTTCAGCCCGGTGGACGTGTAGTGGTGGTCGTCGTGCGCCACCGCTGCAGCAGCTTCAGCCATCTTTCTCCGGTCCGTTCATGCGTCGTGGGAGGGGAACGTCGTGGGCGGGGGCGCCGTCAGTGCCCGCCGGCCTTCGCGAAGGGATCCTGGAAGGCCCACATGTAGACCCCGAATCCGGTGAAGGCGAGACCGATGAGGGGCACCCACCAGATGCCGGTCATGACCAGGGCCCAGGTGAGCGCCACCCCGATACCCACCACCAGCGGCCAGAACGAGTTGTTGGGCATCACGGGCTCCACCTCGGGCTCCACCAACGTCACCGCCTCGATGGACTTGCGCTCGTCTTCGTGCCACATGGGCTCGCGAGAGCGCACCTCGGGGAGCTTCGGGAAGTTGTAGTGATGCGGAGGAGACGGAATCGACCACTCGAGCGTTCCGGCGCCCCAGGGGTTGGCTCCGGCCGGTTTCCCGCTTCGCGCGCTCCGGATGACGTTGTAGAGCATCAGGAGCGTGCTCAGCGCCAGGATGAAGGCGCCGATGGTGGAGAGCTGGTTGAAGATCTCCACGTTCAGATCGGCCCGATACGTCCAGGTGCGGCGGGGCATCCCGTACATCCCCGAGAAGTGCATGGGGAAGAAGGTCAGGTTGAAGCCGATGAGCGTGGTCCAGAAGTGGACCTTGCCCAGAGACTCGCTCATCATCCGGCCCGTGACCTTGGGGAACCAGTAGTACAGGCCGCTGAACATCCCCAGCAGGATCCCGCCCACGATCACGTAGTGGAAATGGGCCACCACGAAGTAGGAGTCGTGCTGCTGGAGATCCACCGGCGCCGAGGCGTGCATGACGCCGGACAGGCCGCCCACCGTGAACATGGCCACCAGACCCACCGCGAACAGCATGGCCGTGGTGTAGCGGATGGACCCGCCCCACATGGTGGCCATCCAGTTGAAGATCTTCACCCCCGTGGGGATGGCGATGATCATGGTGGTGGCCACGAAGAAGGAGTCGGCGATGGGGCCGAGTCCCGCCGTGAACATGTGATGGCTCCACACGCCCCAGCCGATGAAGCCGATGAGCACGCCGGCGTAGACCACCACGGGATACCCGAAGAGTGGCTTGCGCGAGAAGGCGGGGATCACGTCCGAGATGACCCCGAAGGCGGGCAGCACCAGGATGTAGACTTCGGGGTGGCCGAAGATCCAGAACAGGTGCTGCCACAGCACCGGATCACCGCCGGCGGCGGCCTCGAAGAACTTGGCGGCGAAGAAGCGGTCGAAGGCCAGCAGAATGAGCGCCACCGCGATCACGGGCAGGGCCGTCACCAGGAGGAAGCTGGTCACCAGCGTCATCCAGGTGAACAGGGGCATGCGCATGAGCTTCATGCCCGGAGCCCGCAGGTTCAGGATGGTGGTGATGAAGTTCACGCCACCCATGATCGAGCTCACGCCCAGGATCGAGAGGCCGATCACCCAGAAGTCCACGTGATGGCCCGGCGAGTAGGTCAGCGAGGTGAGGCTGGAATACCCGACCCAGCTCGTGTTGGGCGCATCGCCGAAGAACCAGCTCGAGTTGAGGTAGAGCCCCCCGAACAGGTAGACCCAGTACGACAGCGCGTTCAGGCGCGGAAAGGCGACGTCACGGGCGCCGATCTGGAGCGGCACGATGTAGTTGAAGAACGCCACCGCCATGGGCATGGCCACCAGGAAGATCATGGTGGTGCCGTGCATGGTGAACAGCTCGTTGTACGTCTGGGCCGAGATGAAGTTGTTCTCGGGACGGAAGAGCTGGATGCGGATCATGAGCGCCTCGAGTCCTCCCACGAACAGGAAGAACACCGAGGTCAGGAAGTACATGACGCCGATCCGCTTGTGATCGACGGTCGTGATCCAGCTCCAGAGCCCGGTCTGCTCGTGATGGTGAGCGGCCTGGGCCGTGGGAGCGGCGGTGGTGCTGGCTACGGACATGTGGCTCTGATCCCCGTTACCTGAGGCTGGACAAGTAGGCCGCGACGGCATGGATCTGATCGTCGCTCAGGCCCGTCGCGGGCCAGTACTGGGGCTGGGGCGAGTCCCGGTCCACCCCGGGCATGAGCACGCCGGGCTTGACGAGCTGCGGGGCCCGGATCCATCGCTCCAGGTTCTCCGGAGTGTTCTCCAGCCAACCCGCGGCGATGGTGGACCGACGGCCCAGGAGCGTCAGGTTCGGCGCGAGGTTGCCCTGCGCGTTGGTGCCCCGGATGGAGTGGCAGGCGATGCAGGTCGAGGAGTGGAAGACCTCCCGGCCCTGATCGATCAACGCCTGCTGCGGGTCGGCGGGCGCGGCCGGGGCCGCGTCGTCCTGGTCCATGCCCTCGACGTCCGCCGACTCCTGGCCCTCATCCGAGGCGGACGCCTGCATGGCCTGCATGGTAGTCACCGTGTCGGCGCCCACCGCCAGCCAGTCATTGGTCCACGCCTGAAAATCCTGGGGACTCTCCACGATGACCCGGACGCCCATGAGCGAGTGCGAATCGCCACAGAACTCGGCGCACTGCCCCATGAAGGTGCCGGTCTCGTTGGCGGTGAAGTGGATCCAGTTGTACTTGGGATCCACGCCCTCCCTGGTGGCGACCAGGGGATTCGCGTCACGCTTGCCGCCGAGCTGAGGCACCCAGAACGAGTGGATGACGTCGGCGGAGTGCAGGCGCAGGCTGATGGGCTGCCCCACCGGAAGGTGGAGCTCGTTGGCGGTCACCACGCCGGAGTCCGGGTAGCGGAACTCCCACCAGAACTGATGACCGATGACGTCCACGATCATGGCATCGGGGGACTCGGTCTGCTGCGTGCGGAAGACCGCCTGGATCGTGGGGATCGCGATGGCCACCACGATGAGGGCGGGCACGATGGTCCAGCCGATCTCCAGCCCCAGATGCCCGTGCACCTGCTTGGGTCGGGGCGAGTCCGGCTTCTCCCGGAACCGCACCAGGATGTAGGCCAGGACGATCCAGACCACCGCCAGGATGAGCATCGTCCACCAGAAGACGCTCACGTACAGGCCGTGGATGATCTCGGCGAAGTCCGTCGTCGGGCGCAGGGAGGACTGTGGGTAGTCCGTCGCACACGCCGACAACAACGACAGGGCGAGCGCGCCCCCGATGGATCTGGCTGACTTCATGGCAGGAGGGTCAGGAGGGGTCTGGTCTACGATTCGGCCGTTTCGTCCGCACCCGACATCCCGTCCAACTCGATGGCCTCGTCGACCAACATGATGGGGATGTCGTCGCGAACAGGGTAGAGGAGCTTGCCGTCCTCCCGCACCAGGGCCTCCTCGAGAGGCTGCTCCACGACGTCACCGGCACGCGTCCTGAGACGGCCGGCGGTCACCGCCTCGTTGACACGCGCCAGAAGGGCGTCGTCGGCGAGGTGGACCACCTGCTTGGTTTCGGGACAGACCAGGATGTCCAGGAGTTCCGAGTCGACCATGGAGTGGGCCTTCCTCCGTCGGCTCACGTTGCCTCCCAGGCCCCGGCGCACGCGGCCGGGCTGGGACTCAGGCTATGAAGCTGATTAAACTAGCAAGATGATCCCGGGTTGGCGAGGGACCTGGCGTACCACCCGCAAACCCACGGAAATGGCGCTCGCACGCGCGGATGGACCATGCAATCGACCGCAAAGAACACGCACCCGACCGCTCTCGCACGTTCCCTCACGACGGCTGCCCTCGTAGCCCTGGCCGCGGCGTGCGGATCCCAGGGCGCCGAGGGCTCGCCGGCCCGGGGCGGCCCCGACGGCCAGGCACGGGAATCGGGCACCGCCCCGAATGGTCCCGCCAGTCCCGTCCCGACCCAGGGCCGTGCCTGGGTCGTGTTCGGCGCCGATACGGTCCAGGCCGAGGTGGCCCGCACGGCCGAGGAGCGCGAGCAGGGCCTCATGTACCGCGACGAGCTCCCCGACGGCACCGGCATGCTCTTCGTGTTTCCCGAGGCCAGCGTGAGATCGTTCTGGATGCAGAACACCTACGTGGCGCTGGACATCGCCTACATGGACGCCGCTTTCACGGTCATCGACATCCAACAGATGGAGCCGCTGACCACCGATGCGCACGAAAGCGCGGGTCCGGCCATGTACGCCCTCGAGGTGCCCGAGGGGTGGCTCGCCGCCCACGGCGTCGAGGTGGGCGATCAGGCCGAGGTGGTGTTCGGGGGATAGCGGGCCGTCGCCTTCCCGGGCGCGCTCAGCCGGCGGCGTGCTCCAGCACCTCGGCCAGGGCCTCCACGTCCGCCGCTTCGTTGTACACGTGGGGGCTCACCCTGAGCGACGCGCCTCGCAGCGACGCGAACACCCCACGCGCCTTCAAGCGCGCCGCGAGATCCGCCAGGTCGATGCCCGGGGGCATGCGTAGACCGAACATGTGGGGGCTCCGCCAGGCGTCCATCTCCATCTGGAAGCCCGCGGCCTCCGCCCGCTCCAGGAGCGGCGCCGTCAGATCGCGCACGTAGGCCGTGATGCCTTCAGGCGTCCAGCGGTTCACGAGCTCCAGCGCCGCCAGCACGCCGGGCAGGAGGGTGAAGTTGGAGCGCTCGCCCACGTCGTAGCGCACCGCCGCGGGCTGGTACTCGTCCACGTAGTCCACCAGCCCCTGGAAGTCCTCGCTGCCGGCTCGGCCGATCCAGGTCTCCTCCAGCGGAACGCCGTCGTCGAAGCGCTCACCCAGCCAGGTCAGCGCCACCGAATAGGGTCCCAGGAGCCACTTGTAGCCCGCCACGGTGAGCGCGTCGGGTCGTACGCGCTGCACGTCGAAGGGCACGGCGCCCACCGACTGCGTGCCGTCCACCACCAGCGCCGCTCCCACGGCCCGGCAGCGCTCGGATACGGCCTCGAGATCGAAGCGCGTGCCGTCGGTCCAGTGCACGGTGGGCACGGCGACCACGGCCACATCGTCGCTGACCGCGTCCAGGAGGGCCTCGTTCCAGGCCGCACCCGGCCGGGCCGAGTTCGGGCGGGAGACCGTGCGCACTTCCCCGCCCTCCTCGGCGGCTCTGCGCCGCCACGCGTACACGTTGCCCGGAAACTGCTCCCCCACGACCAGCACCGCCTGGCCCCGGTCCAACGGCAGGTTGCGGGCCGCGGTGGCCACGCCGTACGAGGCGGACGGGTGGATGGCGACCCGCATGGGATCGGCGGCGCCGACCAGCCGGGCGAAGGCCCGGCGCACCGCATCGGACTCGGTGAAGAAGTCGTCGGCGTGCAGGTCGATGGGAAGACGTTTGCGGCGGATTCCGGCGACGATGGCGTCCTCCACGGCCCGCGGAAGCGGAGCCATGTAGGCGCAGTTCAGGTAGTGGACGTCGTCGGGGACGCGGAAGGCGTCACGCTGGCAGGCGAGGGGCTCGTTCATGCCCCGATGTTCGGCACCCGCCGCCCGAGGGTCAACGCCGGGCGGGCGGCGCGGACACGCGCGCCGACGGCGAGCGAGGGCTTAGCAGGTCGCTGAAGAAGAGGAGCACCCCGCGTTGGGAGCGCCACGGCCCCTCATCCTAGGCGAAGTGACGAAGGCATAGCCAAAGCTACGTCGAGGCGCTTCAACGACGGAGGAGGGGCCGTGCCGCCCCAACCCACTGCCGTCCAAGTTCATAGGCCGCATATGGATGGGCGCATGGCGGTTCCGCGGTTGATCCATCGTCTCTCCTCCTCGCCGTAGCGCTGCTACGACTCGTCGTCGCTCCTTGCCTGAACGCGCGAAAGCGCCATGCGCGCGGGGTACTCCCCTTCTTCAGCGACCTGTTAGAGGCCCAGCCAGTAGTTGACCTTGATCATGAAGACGTTGTCGGCCGGCTGGTCCCAGAGCGCGGCCAGATCGCGGCCCACGTCGAAGTCTCCCACGTAGGCCGTGCCGCGCTGGCGGCGCTGCCACACCAGGAAGATGGTCGAGCCCGGCCGGTACTCCCAGCGCAACACGGCGTTGCCCACCAGCGAGCGCACGTTGAAGTCCCGGTCGCTGAAGGCGTAGTCGGTGACGCCGTCACCGTCGAGGTCCACGTGCTGCAGATCGGCCTGATCCTCGCGCGGCTCGGTGCAGAGCGTGCCGCCGGTGCAGGTGACGGCGTCGCCCATGGTGCCCAGCACGCCGGGCGTGAAGTCGACGAAGTCGTACGTACCCGCGGAGGACAGCTGCCGGTAGCGCACGTAGTCCCCGCTGGACAGGAGAGGCTGCGCGAACAACTGGAAGGTGAGCGTGGGCGAGAAGCTCATGTTCACCCGCGTCTCCATGGAGATGCTGGTGCGCTCCAGTTCGGCGAAGAGGTAACGTCGACCGAAGGTGGGCTCGAACGGAAGCGTCTCCGTGGAGGACACGTACTGGGCGCCGTCGGTCTGGGTGGACCACTTGGGCTGCACCTGGATCTCCAGCCGCGGCGACGGGCGGAACTCGACCTGGCCCCCCACGCTGAAGTCGCGGCCCGAGCCCTGGAAGCCGGAGCGCAGGCTCACGTTGCCGCCCAGGGTCACCGACTTCCGGCGGTCCGAATTGAAGCGCAGGTTCCAGCGCACCGAGCCCGGATCCATCATCACCGGGCCACCCCGGGTCGCGCCGCGGCTGTAGGTGTCGGGACTCAGGGACACGTCGGCGTTGAGCCCCCAGTAGTTGATCAGCTCCGTGCGCGTGTTGAGGCTGACCCAACCCGAGGTGCGCGCCTTCCGCCACGAGTCCAGCGACCAGGCGTCGTCCAGCGCCTCGTGGCTCCAGTTCTGGAAGGCCGTGAGGTTGAGGCTGTAGTTCCGGAAGAGATCGCCGGGCGTGATCTCCCGGTAGCCGACCCGGAATCCCCCGTCCAGCCTCTCCGACGAGGTGGAATACCCCATGTCGTTGATCTCGAACCCCGGCGTCACCTCACCCAGCCAGACGCCGCCCGTCCAGTGCCGGCCGTTCTGCTTGTCCAGCTGCAGCCGCCACTCGGCGCCGGTGAGCGAGGTCGCCGTGGAGTCCACGCCCAGGCGCGTGGCGTCGGGTCGCTGGAAGTAGTGGTTGCTGGAACGCTGGATGCGAACGATGGCGGTGGAGTCGCCTCGGACGTGGCTCCCGGCGAAGAACCCGTGCAGGGACCAGGTGCGGTCGGACCACTGGTGCTCGAAGCTCACGCCGGCGCTGAACGCCGACGAGGTCAGGTAGTCGAAGCCTCCGTCCGCGGTCAGGTCGCGCCGCATGCCGGTGACGATGCCCCCGATCTGCGAGGCACCGCCGTTGAAGTCCTGCTGGACCCGCACCACGCCGTACTCGGCCTGCGGCTCCACCACGAAGTCCTCCAGGGCCTCACCGGGACCGAAGTAGGCCCGTCCCTTCTCCTGCTGGGTCACGGCGGTGAGCGCGCCGATGGAGAGTCCCCCCGAGGTGCGCCCGGTGACCTTGGCGGCACCGAGGATGGTGGCGGCGTCCGGAGCCTCGTCGAAGATGGAACCCGAGGGCGCCCCACCGTGGGGCGCCCGACCGACACGGCGCGAGTAGAAGAGCTTGTTGCGCATCCCGGACAGGGTGAAGTCCAGGATCTGCGCGTCCTCCACGAAGAACGGGCGACGCTCGTCCAGAAAGGTCTCCACGTCCGACAGATTGATGACCGCCGGATCCGACTCCACCTGCCCGAAGTCCGGGTTCAGGGTGGCATCGAGGGTGAACGCCGAGCCCAGGCCGAACCGCAGGTCGACACCGGCCCTGGCCGCGCCCGCCGAGCCGTCGAAGAAGGGATCTCCGTCCTCGGCGGGGCCCCGGTGCAGGCTGCTCAGCATGTAGGGCCGGGCCTCGATGCGTCTCGAGGCACCCCGAATGCGCACCCCGTTGAGCCGACCGAACTGGCTGACGCGGCCCTCCTGCAGACGCGACTTGAGGGCGAAGTAGGTGAGCTCGTTGGAGGCCACGCGGCGCCGCACGAAGTTGACGCCCCAGCTCTGGATGGAGTCGCCGGCCTCGTAGCGGATCTGCGACAGGGGGATGCGGATCTCCGCCGTCCACCCCTCGTCGTCACGGGCCACGGCCGACTCCCATACGGCGTCCCACGCCTCGTCGGAGCGGCTGTCGTTGTACACGTACTCGTCGCGCTGCACGTTGGCCGCGCTCACCCGGAACAGATAGGCGGTGCGCTGATCCCGGTTCGGGTCGAGCTGCACCGAGAACCAGTCGTACTGGCCGTCTTCGTCGCGGCGCACCAACCGGTCGTTGATGTCGGCGGGATCCGAATCCAGCATGCGCGCACCCACGTAGAGGGCGTCGTCGCCGATCAGCACGCGCACCTCGGTGTCGTTCTCGGCGGGCTCTCCCTCCACCGGATCGCTCTGGATGAAGCCCTGGGCCACGGGGGCGCTGGCCCAGGCGCCGTCGTCGAGACGGCCGTCCACGTGGATGGCACCGTCCAGGGTGCCGGCCGTGAGGACGGGACGCGTCAGGAGGCCGGACGCGGAGCCGGAACCGCCGGCCGAGGCGTCCTGGGCGGCGGCCGGTGCCGTCGCCAGGGCGCTCAGGAGCGCCGCGAGGGCGAAATGACGTGCGTGCATGTTCCCTATGGTCAGCGCGGCCGGCGCGCCTCCGTCACCCTGTGCAGGGGGATGGGAGCGTCGTCCAGGGCCGCCAGATCGATCTGTTTGGCCATGTCGTGCGTTTGCTCCAGGGAGACACGCTCCGGACCCAGAATGTTCAGAAGATCGGCCACGACATCGTCTGCGAGATCGGCGCGTCCGACGATCCAGTTCATCATGGAGGCGGTGGGGACGGGCTCCGAAACCCCCGGATACACCCCTCCGGGAATGCTCCCCGCAGCGTAGTACGGGTACAGTTCGCGGAGTCGGGTGACGCCCTCGGCGTCCAGCGGCAGAAGCGCGATGCCGTCCACCGTGAGCGCCTCCAGCACCGCCGCCGCGGGGTAGCCCACCGACAGCACCGCGGCGTCCAGCGCCCCGTCCCTAAGCGCTGCCGCCGACTCCGAGAAGGACAGGAAGCGCTCGTCCAGGTCGTCGTAGCCGAGCCCGTACGCCTCCAGGAGCTGACGGGACACCTGCTCGGTGCCCGAGCCCGCCGATCCCACCGACACGCGCTTGCCCCTGAAGTCCGCCACGCCGCGGATGCCCGCGGCGGTGCGCACCAGGACGTGGGTGACGTTGGGATAGAGCGGCGCCAGGATGCGCAGGTTCTCGAAGGGCGTCTCGAAATCCCCCTCGCCCCGATACGCCTCGTAGACCGTCACCGCCAGGGCGAAGCCCAGGTCGAGCTGGCCCGCGCGTAGCCGATTGACGTTCTCCACCGAGCCGCCGGTGACCTCCGCCGTGACCCGGCGACCCGGCGCCGCCAGCGACAACCGGTTCGCCAGCGCACCGCCCAGCGGATAGTAGATCCCCCCGGTGCCACCGGTGCCGATGCTGAGAAAGGTGGCGGAGCCCTCACCACCTGCGCAGGCGGCGACGAGCAGCGCCGCGCCCACGAGCGCAGGACGTCGTCGGAAACCGGTCATGGCTGGATCAGGCTGCCGGGTGGGGAGTCGCGGGGTGGCGGCGCCACACGAAGACGGCGCCCAGCACCAGGAACCCGATACCGTCGGTGAGGATCCCCGGACGGATGAGCGTGACCGCGGCAGCGGCCAGCGCCAGGCGCACCGGCAGCGGGAGCGGGCCCCGGAGCCATCCCACGGCTGCGGCGGCCAACGCCGTCACTCCCGCGAGAGCCGTCACCACCGCCAGGGCGATCTGCCAGACGGTGCCGTCCAGGAGCAGGGGCGGTCCGTACACGAACAGGAAGGGCACCAGGAATCCCGCGCCGGCCAGCGCCATGGCGGTGGTCGCCGTCTTGAGGGGCGGGGCTCCGGCCAGGCCCGCCGCCGCGTAGGCCGCCAGCGACACCGGCGGCGTCACGTTGGAAATGCAGCCGAAGTAGAAGATGAAGAGGTGGGCGCCGAGCATGGGCACCCCCAACTCCACCAGCGCCGGCGCGCCCAGCGCAGCCAACACCACGTAGGCGGCCGTCGTCGGAAGCCCCATGCCCAGAACGATGGAGCCCAGCGCGGTGAGCACCAGGGCGGGTAGAAGGTGACCGCCCGACAGGAGGACGATCAGCTCCGACATGCGCAGACCGATGCCGGTGAGCGAGGCCACTCCCACGACGATGCCCGCGGCGGCGCAGGCAGCGGCCACCTGGACCGTGCCACCCGCGGCGCTCACCAGGGCTCTGCGCAGCTCGGTGGCGCCGGGGCGGGACACCCGCCGGGCGAAGCCCATCGCCAACGCCGACGTCACGCCCCAGAAGGCGGCTCTCATGGGAGAGCGACCCACGGCCAGCAGCCAGACGATGACCGCCAGCGGAAGGAGCAGGTGCAACCGGGACAGGACCGGCTCGTCGTTCCGGCCCGCCCCGGGCTCGATGCCCATGCGTCCGGCGCGGAAGTGGATGGCCATGATGAGCGCGGCGTAGTACAGCACGGCGGGAATGATCGCCGCCAACGCCACCCGCGCGTACGGGATGCCCGTCCAGGTGGCCAGGATGAAGGCGCCGGCGCCCATGACCGGGGGCATGAGCTGGCCACCGGTGCTGGCGGCCGCCTCGATGGCCGCCGCGAAAAAGGGCTTGAAGCCCGCGCGGCGCATGAGGGGAATCGTGAAGGTGCCCGTGGTGACGACGTTCGCCACCGCGCTCCCGGACAACGAGCCCATGAGGGCGCTGGCCACCGCCGCCGTCTTCGCCGGGCCGCCCCGCGTGCGCCCTGCGAGACGGTCCGCCAGGGCGATGAGGAGCGCCCCACCGCCGGCCACGTCCAGCAGAGCGCCGAACAGGATGAAGAGGTAGACGAAGTCGGCGCTCACCCCCAGGGGCACGCCCCAGATCCCTTCGGCGGACAGATAGAGGTGCTCCACGAGCCGCCGTGCGCCGTAGCCGCGGTGGGCCAGCAGTCCGGGCAGCCACGGCCCCACCACCGCGTAGGTCAGCGCCAGCAGCGCGATGGTGACCAGGCCCCAGCCGGTGGTGCGCCGCGCCAGCTCCAGCACCACCACCAGGGCCACGCCGCCCAGGATCAGGTCGGCGGGGGTGGGCGAACCGCTCCGCCGCACGAGCTGCGTGTGCACCTGGACCAGATAGAGACACGACGCCACGGCCCCCACCAGCAGAAGCGCCCGCATGGCGAAATCCGCGCGCCGACGGGCCGCGCCCCCCCGCTCGTCACTGGCCCGGGTTCCCACCCCCAGAAAAGCCAACGACGCCATGAAGGCCAGGTGGACCGGGCGCTGCACCAGAGCCGTGAACGGGGCGACCCCGGCGCTCCACATGTGAAAGACCGCAGCGCCGGCCGCCAGGACGAAGACGGCGACCCGGCGGAGCCTCTCCGACGGTGAGGCGGGACTCGAGGGCGCGTGGGCGGGGACCATGACCGTCCCAGCCTAGGTGGGCGGCCCCGGCCCCGCCAGGCGGTCCCGCCGGCTCAGACGGGCCGCGGTATCAGGGCGAAGAGGGCCGTGACCGCCAACAGGAAGACGACGAGGATCGAGACCGCCGATCCCGCGCTACGGCGGGTGTCGATGCGCGAGACGAGAATCCCCAGGGCCACGTAGGACCAGACCATGAAGAGGTCCAGGGTCTTGAGGAAGCGATCCAGGTACCCACCCCCCAGGTCGCCGGCGAAGGTGCCGATGCTGAGGGTGAGCTGGGGATTGGACTGAGCGATCTTCAGCGGCACGGTGAGGAGCCCGCCCACGGCCGCGATCATGAAGGCGTGGCTGACGGCGGACAGATACTGCCGGTAGCGGCCGTCGTCACCCAGGATGAAGGCGAAGATCAGCGTCGTCACGCCGGAGACCAGGAACGCCCACACCGCCCAGAAGATCACACCGCCCACGGCCGAGGACACCCGGAACAGCGTGCCGCTGAAGGCCATGGCGCCTTCGGGCATCTCGCGACCCTGCGCCAGGAACTGGGCGCGCATCATCTCGTTCCAGACCTCGGCGGGAATCAGGAGCGTGCCCGCCACCACCAGCACGCCACCCAGCGCCATGGCCGTGAACCAGACCGGCCGGGCCGCCAGCGCGTCGCCCAGGTTTCCAGGAGAAACGAAGACGTCGATGAAGCGCTTCCACAGCGGCGGCAGCGCTACGGCGGGCGTGGTTTCCTCGAACTCGTCCACGGTTTCCTCCGGTTTGTGGGCGATCAGACAGTCGGTGCGCTCCTGCGCACGGCACGCCCGGGAGGGCTCGAGCGCACGCGGTCATTCAGCGGGCCGGCGACCGTGCTCCAGGATACGTGCGTTGCGCGCACGAGCTTCATCGCGCGGACCGTGACCGGTGCCACGGAGCCTCCCGACCGGCCCTTTGCGCGGACCGGGAGCCGCCTGGATATTGGCACGTTCGTGTTCCCGAGGGCGCCTGGCAACGGAGATCCGGTGATGGCAGCGAAGCTTCGAGGTGTGGGAGTGGGGATGGCGTGGGGACTGGCGGTGGCGTTGCTGGCGGCGCCGGGCGCAGCACAGGAGTCTGCGGCGCCGGACAGCGCCGGCGGCAAGGCGAGCAAGGGCCTCCCCCTGGAACCCGGCCGCACCATGCACGTCGATCTCACCGAGGGCTCCTGGATCTCGGTGGACGTGAGCCCCGACGGCCAGACGCTGGTCTTCGACTACCTGGGCGATCTCTTCACCCTGCCCATCGCCGGCGGCCAGGCCACGCAGCTCACCTCGGGCCTGGCCTACGACGCCCAGCCCCGCTTCTCGCCCGACGGCAGCCGGGTGGTCTTCACCTCGGACCGCGACGGCGGCCAGAACATCTGGATGATGAGCCTCGACGGCTCGGACACGGTCCAGATCTCCTCGGGCGAGGCCAACCGCGCGGAATCCCCCGAGTTCACGCCCGATGGTGACTACGTGGTGGCGGCCATGGGGATGGGGCACTTCCGCTACGGGGGCAGCCCGAAGCTCCGTCTCTTCCACGTGGACGGCGGCAACGGGGTGGACCTCATCGACGGGGACAACGTGCCCAAGACGGTGGGTCCGGCCTTCGGCGACGACGGCCGCTGGATCTGGTACGCCCAGCGCACCGGCCAGGGCGACTGGAGCTACAACGCCCAACTCCCCCTCTACGCCATCCGGGCCTACGACCGGGACACCGGTCGGAGCTACAACCGTGTCAGCCGCTACGGCGGCGCGTTCCGCCCCACGCTGTCGCCCGACGGGCGCTGGCTGGTCTATGGCTCCCGTGACGACGACGCCACCGGCCTGATGATCCGCGACCTGCAGAACGGCGACGAACGCTGGCTGGCCTTTCCGGTGCAGCACGACGACCAGGAGTCGCGGGCTTCGCTGGACGTGCTTCCGGGGATGAGCTTCACCCCGGATTCACGCTACCTGGTGGCGTCGTGGGGCGGCAAGCTGTGGAAGGTACCTGCGGCGGGAGGCGCGGCCGAGGAGATCCCCTTCCGGGTGACCTTCGACCTGGATCTGGGGCCGGAGGTGCACTTCCAGTACCCCATCGAGGACTCGCCGACCTTCACGGTGCGCCAGATCCGTGACGCAGCGCCCTCGCCCGACGGCTCGCGGCTGGCCTTCACCGCCATGGATCACCTGTACGTGAGCGCTGCCGACGGATCCGGCGCCCGGCGCCTCACCGATACCGATATCAGCGAGCACGAGCCCACCTGGTCTCCGGACGGCCGCTGGATCGCCTACGCCACCTGGTCCGAGCGTGGCGAGGGCCACCTCTACCGCGTCCGCGCCGACGGGCCGGGAGCGCCGGAGCAGCTCACCCGGCAGCCGGGCATCTACGCCGAGCCCGCCTGGTCACCCGACGGCCGTCGCATCGTGGCGCTGCGCGGCTTCGCCCGGGCTTTCGAGACGAGCACGAGCCCCGGCGCGGAGAGCGAGGCCGACGAGCTGGTGTGGATCCCCGCCGCCGGAGGTGAGGCGACGCTGATCATGCCGGCGGCGGGGCGTTCGGCGCCCCACTTCACCCAGGACTCGACGCGTGTCTTCCTCTTCCAGCGGCCCGACGCACTGGTCTCGGTACGTTGGGACGGCACCGACGAGAAGACGCTTGTGAAGGTCCGGGGCGGCCGGGTGCCCGGTCAGACGCAGGCGCTGTCACCCGACCTCGTGCTCATGGCGCCCCGAGGGGACCAGGCCATGGCCCTCATCCAGGGCCAGCTCTACACGGTCACGGTACCCCGCCTGGGCGAAGCGCCCACCATCTCCGTGGGAAACCCGTCGTCGGCCGCATTCCCGGCGCGCCGGCTCAGCGAGCTGGGCGGCGAGTTTCCGGCCTGGGGAGCCGACGGTCGCACCGCGCACTGGTCGCTGGGCAACGCCCACTTCACCTACTCACTGGACCGGGCCCGGGCGTACGAGGACAGCGTGGAGGCCGCCGAGCGAGCGCGGCCTTCGGACGAGGAGGTCGAGAGCGAGGAGTCGGCCAGTGACGAGGAGGGCTACCAGCCCCTCGAAGTGCGCATCACGATCCAGGCACAGCGCGATCTGCCGCAGGGCGTGGCGGTGCTCCGGGGCGCCCGCATCGTCACCATGAACGGTGACCAGGTCATCGACAACGGCGACATCCTGGTGCGCGGCAACCGTATCGAGGCGGTGGGGGCCAGCGGCAGCGTCGACGTGCCCGCCGACGCCCGGGTGGTCGACGTCAGCGGCAAGACCATCGTGCCGGGCTTCGTGGACACCCACGCCCACATGTGGCCCACCTGGGAGATCCACCGGAAGGATCAGTGGATCTACCGGGCCAACCTGGCCTACGGGGTCACCACGACCCGCGATCCCCAGACCTCCACCACCGACGTGCTCACCTACGCCGACCTGGTGCGGGCCGGCGAGGTGGTGGGACCGCGCATCTACTCTACGGGCCCCGGGGTCTTCTTCGACGAGCACCTGACCTCGCTCGAGCAGGCGCGCGACATCCTGAAGCGCTACGCGGACTACTTCGACACCAAGACGCTGAAGATGTACGTGTCGGGCACCCGCAAGCAGCGCCAGTGGATCATTCAGGCGGCCCGGGAGAACGGCATCATGCCCACCACCGAGGGCTCGCTGAACTTCAAGCAGAACATCACGGAGACGCTGGACGGCTACCCGGGGCTCGAGCACGCGCTGCCCATCTATCCGCTCTACCGGGACATGGTGCAGCTCTTCACCACGGTGGGCCGCACCTACACGCCCACATTGCTCGTCTCGTACGGGGGGCCCTGGGCCGAGAACTACTACTACACCCACGAGAATCCCCACGACGACGCCAAGCTCCGGCACTTCACGCCCCACGAGGACATCGATGTCGCCACGCGCAGGCGTGGGGGCGGGCCCAGCCCGGGTCCGGCCGGCTGGTTCAGGGACGAGGAATACGTCTTCCAGGACCACGCCCGCTTCGTGCGGGACCTGGTGGAGGCCGGCGGGCACGTCGGCATCGGCAGCCACGGCCAGCTCCAGGGGCTCGGCTACCACTGGGAGCTGTGGTCGGTGGCGTCAGGGGGGCTCGGCAATCACGACGCGCTCCGCGTGGCCACCATCCTGGGCGCCGAGGCCATCGGGCTGGACGGCGACCTGGGCTCCATCGAGGCGGGCAAGCTCGCCGATCTCGTGGTGATGGACGGCAACCCGCTCGAGGATCTGCGGGCCACCAACACCATCCGCTACGTCATGAAGAACGGGCGGCTCTACGAGGGCGACACCCTGAACGAGATCTACCCGCGGCAGCGCACCATGGCGCCGGGCTGGTGGGAGCGGGACGAGCCCGGCGAGCTGCCCGGCGTCGGCCGCTGACGCTCAGCCGCCGCCTCTCGTCAGGTGCGAGGTGGCCCGGATGCGGAGCCCCATGGGGAAGGGCGCCTGGGGCACGTTCATGGTGCCCGTGTAGGTCCCGTCGGAGTATTGCTCCCACAGGGTGCCCGCCTCCACGTCCCACAGGAACCATCCGTTGGAGGTGCCATCCAGGTCCTGCTCGATGTCCATCCCCTGCTGACGGGTGGACACCGTGCGCTGGTCGTCGCTGGTGTAGGTGACCCTGCGCATGCGCCGCCCGGCGACCGTGGTGTCGCCGGCCAGGGTGTAGGTGACGGCGGAGCTGGTCGTGATCTCGCCCGGGCCCTGGGGCGCCTCGACCTGGATCGTATCGGTCCAGGTATCGCCCACCGCCACCACCCGGTCGGGCAGGCGCGGAAAGAACGTTGCCGCCGTGACCGCCGCGTTGAAGAGCTCGTCGGCGCTTCCCGACAGCTGGGGCCCGGACACCAGGGTGCCCGCTCCCCGGGGATCCACCGTGAAGACGAGAGGACCTTCGACGTCGTCGGCCGACGCGCTCTGCGTGCCGGTCATGGGATTGCTCACCCGAGCGTCGAGCGCCGCGTAGGTGGCGGATACCCGCATGCCCTCCGGAGCCTCGGTGAAGGTCATGTCCACCGTGGCGGTGGTGGTCTGCGACACGTCGATGGACTGCCCGTTCACGTCCACCGACACGCCCACGGTGTCCGCCTGGTGGAAGGTCGCCGCACCGCCCGCGGGAACCCGGTAGGCCAGCGGTGGCGACGACGACGGGCCCCCACCGGCGGACGCGCACGCGGATCCGGACAGAAGTGCGAGAAGCGGGAGCAGGTTGCGCGGTCTCATGGGGCTCTCCAGGCGGGCGGACGAATGCGGCGGTGGTCCACGGGGAACCACGCCGGGTCGCTCAGGTTACGACGCCACCCGGACGAGGCTTCAACGACGCTCTCGCCCCCCGGGCTCGCTTGGCCGGGTCGGGTCGGCGGGTTATCGTCAGGAGCCGTGAAACCCATGCTACGCCCCAGAGGTCCAGCACATGTCCCTTCGCACCAACCCTGATCGCATCCTGGAGAACATCGACCGGGCCCGCAGCCGTGAAGACTCCGGCTTCCGCGGCGCCTCCGACCGTCAGGCGATGGGGCGGGAGCTGAACACGGAAATGCCCGACGTGGACGCCACCACGCCCGAGCGCATGAAGCGGGTGTTCGCGGGGGTGGAAGCGGCCTACACCAAGTGCGCGCAGAGCCAGGCGTTGGGGCCCCTGGCCCAGCGTTTCCAGGCCATCGGCGACCTCCACGAGCACCGGGCTCGCGGCGATGTCAGCATCGCCATCCGCTACATGGATCACAAGCGCGACGACGACTTCGGCATGGCCCCCTTCGAGATCCGCCCGGACGACCTGACCGAGGCCCGCAAGGCCACCAAGACCAGTCGCCCCGACGTCAACGCGCTCAAGGTGTTGCGAGGCGCGCTGCGCGCAGGGGTGCTGGCCGCCTATCAGAAGGTCGAGCCCCGCATCCGGGACGCGCTGCGGGACCGGGCCGACATGGGACATGTGGAAGTCTCGGTGACGCTGGATCTGCGCCCCGCCAGTTGAACCCACAGAGGGGGGTTCTCCTCCTCTTCCTGGACGGGGTCGGCATCGGCCCCGACGATCCCCGGCGCAACCCCTTCTTCAGCGCCCGCCTGCCCAACCTGCACGCCCTCGTGGGCGGCAATCTGCCGACCCTGGCCGCGCCCCGGGTCGAGAGTGCGGGGACCGATCGTCCAGCCGCCACGGCGCCATTGGACGCGTGCCTCGGCGTCGCGGGCACACCCCAGAGCGGCACCGGGCAGACCACCATCCTCACCGGCCGCAACGGCGCACGCCTCTTCGGCCGACACTTCGGTCCGTGGGTGCCGGTTCGGCTGCGCCCCATGGTGGAGAGTGACAGCATCCTGGCGAGGGCCGTCAAGCACGGGCTGCCCGCGGCCTTCGCCAACGCCTATCCCGAGGGATGGCCCGGTGCCCGGGGCGACCGACGCCTGGCGGCTCCTCCGCTGGCCGCGCGGGGTGCGGGACTCCTGACCCGCCACCACCGGGAGCTGGGGCTGGGCCGGGCGGTGGCCAGCGAGATCCTGAACACCGGGTGGCAGCGCCACCTGGGCCATCACGATCTCCCCGACGTGACCGCCGAGGAGGCGGGACGGGTCCTGGGCCGCCTCACCGCCGACCACGCCCTCACGCTCTACGCCCACTACGCCACCGACACGGCGGGCCACCGGGGCGACATGGAAGGCTGCGTGTCGGCGCTGGAACGCGTGGATCGCTTCTTCGGCGGGCTGCTGGAGACGCTGCCCCCGCGCCACACCCTCCTGGTGTGCAGCGACCACGGAAACCTCGAGGACCTCGACACACGCGGGCACACGCTGAATCCGGCCCTGGGTCTCGTGGCCGGGCCCTCCGCGCAGGAGCGGGCACGAGAGCTGGCCAGCCTCGAGGACCTGGCCCCCGCCATCGCCCGCTGGCTGGGGATGGAGGGAGAGGCGGGGGCTGTGGGCGACTGACGGGGGGGCGCACCGGCCCCCGCCCCCACAGCCATGGAAGCGCCCCGCCGGGCGACCCACCATGGGACATGTCCGTTCCCGCTCCCCACACCCGCCGCGCTCTGGGCCAGCTCCTGGTGGAGCTCGGCGCCCTCGACGCTCGCACCCTGGAGGCCGCGCTGGCGGCCCGCAGGGATCCGGGCACGCGTCTCGGGGCGTTCCTTGTCCAGCGCGGCGATCTGCACCCCGACGACGTCAGCCGGGCCCTGGCGCGGCAACTGGGACTGGAACACGAGCGCGGCCCCCTGGAGCCGGCGCCCGAGGCGCTCTCCCTTCTGCCGGAGGCCGTGGCCCGCGCGAGCCGCGTACTGCCGCTGTCGGTACGGGGCCGAACGCTCCGGCTCGCCATGGACGACCCCCTCGACGTGGGCACCGCCGAGGACGTGCGCTTCCGCACCGGGCGGCGGGTCGAGCCCGTGGTGGTGTCACCGGACGTACTCGCCGAAGCTTTCGACCGCGCCTGGGGGGGTGAGGTGGCACGCCTGGCGGCGGGCCTCGCCGACCGCCAGGACGACGGCGAGGACCGGGAAGCGCTGGAACGGGCCGCGCAGGCCGCGCCGGTGGTCCGCCTGGTGGACAAGATCCTGAACGACGGCGTGGCGCGGGGCGCCAGCGACATCCACATCGAGCCTCTCGCGACACGTCTGCTCGTGCGCCAGCGCGTCGACGGCGTCTTGAAGGCGGTGCACCGGCTGCCGCCCGGTGCCCGCAGCGCCATCGTGTCACGCCTCAAGATCATGGCCGGACTGGACATCGCCGTGCGGCGCCGTCCCCAGGACGGTGGCTTCGACATGGAGGGCCAGGGCCGGCGCCTGTCGGCGCGCCTGTCGACGCTCCCCACCGAGGCCGGGGAGAAGGCGGTGGTTCGCATCCTG
This sequence comes from uncultured Gemmatimonadales bacterium, assembly GCA_963809895.1. Lineage (GTDB taxonomy): Bacteria > Gemmatimonadota > Gemmatimonadetes > Longimicrobiales > Gaopeijiaceae > Gaopeijia. The sequence continues at coordinate 3,494,642 of CAWELD010000003.1, forward strand.
GATGCCCGTCAGGCGCCGCCGGGGTTGGACCAGCTGGGGCTGGCACCCGACGACCTGGGCCGCTTGCGGCGCGTGCTGGCGGGCGGCCAGGGGGTCGTGCTGGCGGCGGGACCCACGGGGAGCGGCAAGAGCAGCACCCTGCACGCCGCGCTCCGGGAGTTGGACCGGGAGCGGCTCAACGTGGTGACCCTCGAGGACCCCGTGGAATACCGCCTGCCCGGTGTGACGCACGTCCAGGTGGACCCCAGGGCAGGGTTGACCTTTCCCGCGGCGCTGCGGGCGGTGCTCCGTCAGGATCCCGACGTCATCATGGTGGGCGAGATCCGCGACCGTGAGACCGCCGAGATCGCCATGGCCGCGGCGGTCACGGGCCACCTGGTGCTCTCCACGGTGCACACCACCGACGCGCCGGGCGCGGTCACCCGATTGCTGCACATGGGAGTGCCGGCGTACCTGGTGGCCGGCGGACTGATGGGAGTAGTGGCCCAGCGCCTGGTGCGCACCGTGTGCCCCACCTGCCGGGGCCGGGGTGGGTGCCGGCGCTGCGACGACGGCTTCACCGGCCGCACCGGGGTCTTTCAGGTGCTGGTGGTCAGCGACGCGTTGCGCGACGAAGTGGTGGCCGGGGCCTCGGCTCCCACCCTGCGGCGGCGGGCCCGCGAAGGAGGCATGGGCACGCTGGCCGACGACGTGCGTCGCAAGGTGGCCGAGGGGATCACCACGCCCCACGAGGCGGGACGGGTTCTGCGCACCGATCCCGGCGCGGCGCTGCCGTGCCGCGGTTGCGGCGAGTCCGTGCCCTCGTCGGCTGCCGCGTGCCCCTGGTGCGGCCGGCCGGTGCGACGGTCGTGCGCGTGCGGTGAGCGACTGGAACCGGGGTGGCGATACTGCCCCGCCTGTGCGCGCAAGCGATCGTCGTGACCGCACGACGCGGTGGTGGGAGCGGCCTCTCCCGGATCCGGCGGCTCGTCAGGGACCCGGCGCCGAGGCCGGCGTGCGCCCGCCCTGCCGGTGATGGGGGGGCACCGGCAGAAGCTGCACCAGATACCCCAGCGCCAGGAGGACCACGAAGGCGCCCAGGATGGCCCGCGACCAGGGACCCAGGCGGGCTCCCGTCACCGGCACCGGGCTCTGCACCGGCGCCACCCGCCTGAGGCCGCCGCTCTCCTGCAGGTGCGTGTCCATGGCGGCACCGCAGCGGGCGCACAGGCGGAAGGCTCCGGGATTCACCATCCAACAGTGGGGGCATACCGCCGGCACGCCGTGGTCGCCCGTGGGGGCGCCCCGGGGACGGAGCCGACTCACGGCAGGCTCCTGAGCAGGCGGCCCACCGGATCGCCGCCTTCGGGCCAGAGGTATCGATCCGACACACGGTTCAGCGCCGTGCGCACGTCCCGGAAGCGCCGGCCCACCTCGTCCAGGACGCCGTCCATTCCCAGCGCCTCGGCCTCCGGGCTGCGCGCTGCCGTGCGGTACCCGGTGGAGCCCATCTCCTCGTAGTAGGACAGCGACGGGGCACCCCGGCGCTTGCGCCGGGTCTCGAGGTAGTCGGGAAAGAGGCCGGCCAACCAGAGCGAGAAGTTGCCGAGGTGCGAGCGGAGCAGAAACGCCTCCCGCTCGTCGGCCCGAGCGAGGCGCGCCACCAGATCGACCACGTAGTGAAACTCCTCCTCGTCTCCTTCGCGCACTCGATAGGCCCGCCCGGAGCGGCCGAAGGCCAGTACCACCGAGGCCACGAAGTCGGCGGCGCCGGCGTCGTCCACGCCCACTTCGAGAAGGGCCTGCCGCACCAGCACATAGAAGATGACCCCCGGCGACGCGGTGACGTCGGGGTCCGTCAGGAGGGCGTTGCGCACCCGCGGGTCGTCCAGCAGCGCGTCGGCCCCGTGGCGCTCGAGGCGCTCCCGGGCAGCCCGGCGCAGCTCCGGGTCGTGACGACCCAGGAGATCCACCAACTGCTGGGCGTCGCGTCGCGAGAACGACGCCCGTAGAGTGGGCAGGATCATGTGGTCTCCTTCCTTGCCGGGGCATCGGCGCCGCGCCTACCTTCGCCGCACCGGGGACCCGGTCCGGGCGGTGTTCGCACGCGGTGTCCATTGACGTCCTACACGGCCTGTCGCGCGGCAGTTCGCTCCTCTGGCCAGCTTTCGCCCTCCGAAGCCCATCCGTCAAGACGGTGGCCCGGGCCGGCGACGCCCGGCCGCCTCGTTCGGCGGGGTGGATCCGAAGCACGGGGTCGCGCACGGGGGTGATGTGGAATCCACAGCAGGAACGACGACGAAAGGCGGGCGACTGCCCAGGATCCGCAGCTTCAGGCGCCGGGTCTTCCTGGTGATCCTCGCCGTCGCCCTGGTGCCCATCGGCGTCGCGCTGGCCGGAGGGACGCTCCTGCTGCGCGAGATCGGCTCCAGCACCGGCACGTTGGGCCCTTGGGAAGAGGTGGCCCGGTCCGGGCGCCAGCTCATCGACGCGGCCACCGCGGCCGCCCCCGGAGACTCCACGGTCGCGGGTGCGGCGCGCCGTCACGGCGAGGCGCTCTCCGCGTCGGTCCGCCAATCCCGGCTCTACACCGTGGTGACCGCGCGCATCGTCACCCTTCTTCCGCTGGGCGCGCTCCTGGGCTCCATCATCCTGGCCGCGCTGGCGGCCTGGGCGGCGGGTGGCCTGTCCCGGTGGGTGTCGCGTCCCATCGCCGAGCTCGTGGACTGGACCGGGCGCATCGCCCGCCGCGAGCCCCTGCCTCCCGAGCCCGGGGGCGGTGCGGGCGTGACGGAGTTCGATGCCCTGCGGGGCGCGCTCCGGGGCATGGCGCGGGAGCTCGAGGAGGCCCGTCGCCAGGAGCTGGAATCGGCTCGCCTGCGCGCCTGGACCGAGATGGCACGTCGGGTCGCGCACGAGCTCAAGAATCCCCTGACACCCATGCGCATGAGCGCGTCTGCCCTGGCCCGCAGCGACGACACCAGGGTGCGGGAGACCGCCGAGATGCTCCTGGAGGAGGTGTCGCGCCTCGAGGAGATGGCACGCACCTTCGCCCAGTTCGGACGCCTTCCCGAGGGTCCCACGGCCCCGGTCGATCTGGTGGAGCTCCTGGAAGCGCTCGCCGAGCGCCACGACGGCAAGCCCGTGCCCGTGCGACTGCTGGTCCCGGCGCCGCTGCCCATGGTGTCCGGGCATCACGAATTGCTGTCCCGCGTCTTCCGGAACCTGGTGGTCAACGCCCAGGAAGCGGCCAGCGAGGGAGGTGGAACGGCAGTGGAGGTGCGGGTGGAGGCGCGTGACGGTCACGTGCGGGTGACGGTGTCCGACGACGGCCCCGGCATCCCCCCGGAGCTGCTCGAGCGCATCTGGCTCCCGGACGTGACCACCAAGCGCAAGGGCACGGGACTGGGTCTGCCCATGGTGCGTCAGGCGGTCACGGCCCACGGAGGCCGCGTCGAGGCGTCGAATCGTCCCGGAGGTGGTGCCGAGTTCGTGGTGACGCTTCCCGTGGAGCCCACAGAGCCCGCCCCGGCCGCGCACACGCCCGTCGACGAGAGGGTCTGATGGCCACCATGGACCTCCTGATCATCGACGACGAGGGCAATATTCGCCGCTCGCTACGGGCGCTCCTGGAGGCCGAGGGCCACCGTGTGCGCGACGCCGAGTCGGCGGAGCTGGGCCTCGAGCAGGTGGCCGAGCGGCCGCCGGACGTGGTCCTGCTGGACCTGGCGCTCCCGGGACTGAGCGGCCTGGACGCCCTGCCACGCATCCTGGAGAGCTCTCCCACGACCGCGGTGGTCATGATGAGCGGCCAGGCCACGCTCTCCGACGCGGTCGAGGCCACGCGCCGGGGGGCGTTCCACTTCATCGAGAAGCCGCTCACGCCCGAGGCGGTGCTGCTCACCGTCCGGGGCGCAGGCGAGGTCGCCCGGGCCCGGGATCTGACCCGTGCGCTGCGCGAGGAGCTCGGGCCCGACGCCGAGCTCGTCGGCGAGTCCGCCGCCATGGAGCGGGTGCGTGCGTTCATCCGCAAAGTGGCGCCCACCGACGCCCGGGTGCTCATCACCGGCGAGAGCGGCACCGGCAAGGAGCTGGCGGCGGCGGCCATCCACGGACTCTCGGGCCGCCGTCACGGTCCCTTCATCCGCGTGAACTCGGCCGCCATCCCCCGGGACCTGGTGGAGAGTGAGATGTTCGGCCACGAGCGGGGGGCCTTCACCGGGGCGACCGAGCGGCGGCGGGGGCGGTTCGAGCTCGCCGATGGCGGAACGCTGTTCCTGGACGAGGTCGCGGACCTGGGGCCGGAAGCCCAGGCGAAGCTGCTCCGGGCGCTGGAGTCGGGCGTGGTGGAGCGTGTGGGTGGGAGCCAGCCCATCGAGGTGGACGTGCGCGTCTTCGCCGCCACCAACCGCGACCTGCGCGCCCAGGTGGAGGCCGGACGCTTCCGCGAGGATCTGCTCTTCCGCCTGGAGGTCCTGCCGCTGAACATCCCTCCGCTGCGCGAGCGCGCCGGAGACATCCCGGCCCTCGTCACCCACGCCCTGCGCCGGCTCCGCAAGCGACACGGGCTGCCCGCGCCCACCATCACGCCCGCGGCGCTGGAGGCGTTTCGCCGCTACTCGTGGCCCGGCAACGTGCGCGAGCTCATGAACCTGGTGGAGCGACTGGCGATCCTGCACGCCGGCGAGACGGTGGACCGGGCGGAGGTCGCCAGGGTTCTACCGGCGTCGGCCGCTCCGCCGGGACCGGGGTATCGCGAGGAGGACGAGCGCCCGTTGCGCGAGCGCCTGGACGATTACGAACGAGCCCTGATCGAGGGCGCCCTGGACGCCGCCGCCGACAACGTGGCCGAGGCGGGACGCCGACTGCAGACGGATCGGGCCAACCTGTACCGCCGCATGAAGCGTCTCGGCATCCGGGACGACGACTGACGGTGCCGAGCACCACGAGAAAGGTGGAGGTACGACCATGAGGAAGGTCCTGGGCGCGCTGGCCATGGCGCTTCTTCTGGCACGGCCCCTGGGGGCGCAGGAACGGGTGGAGGAAGCGGACCTTCCGGACGAGGTCGCCGACAGCATCATCGTCTTCTTCAACGACCCCGGAACCATCCGCTTCAACGGTCGCGGCCGGGTGCCGGCGGGCCGCACCATCGTGGGTGACGTGGGCGTGCTGGACGGCCCCTTCACCGTCTCGGGGCTGATCCGCGGCGATCTGATGGTCCTGAACGGCAACCTGACCGTCGAAGAGGGCGGCCGGGTCGAGGGCGACGTGACCGTCGTCGGAGGCGACGTCCTGGGCCTGCCCGAGGGCAGCGTGAGCGGGGCGCTGGTCATCTACGAGGAGCGCATGCCCTACGCTTCCCGCGGGGGCGAGGTCCGGCGTCGGGGCGGGCCTCGCACGGAGCGCCGGGGGATTCGGCTCGGGGACTCCCGTCTCACCGTGCGCGCCGGCACCAACTACAACCGGGTCGAGGGGCTCCCGGTTCTGTTCGGACCGGTCTTCCGGACCTCGGGCGAGAACCCGCTGCGCATGGAGGCCCTGGCCATCTGGCGCACCGAGTCGGGCTACACGCGCGACGACCTGGGCTATCGCATCCGCCTGGAGCAGCAACTGGGCGTTCCGGCACTTGTCACCTTCGGCGCCACCGCCTTTTCGGAGGTCGCTCCGGTGGAGGATTGGGGCCTCCGGGACCTGGAGGCTTCGCTGGCCACCTTCTTCCTGCACCGGGACTACCGCGACTACTACGAGCGCCAGGGCTTCAGCTTGTTCGCTCAGGCCCACCTGCCCGGGACACCGCTCCAGGCGAAGCTGAGTTACCGCAACGAGGAGCACCTGGACGTGCCGGTGGCGAGCCCATGGACGCTCCGCCGCAACGATCAGTCCTGGCGCCCGCTGCCCCTCATGGGCACCGGCGACCTGCAGACGCTCGGCCTGGCGCTGACCCTGGACAACCGCAACGATCCCGACGATCCCACCGACGGCTGGTGGATCCAGGGCCACGTCACCCGCGGGATCGGTGGCGCCCTCACGCGCCGCGACTACCTGCGGCCGGCCCCCGAGGAGACCGAGGACGCCGCTCCGGTCTCCAGCGCCTTCACCGACGGCTTCCTGGACGTCCGCCGGTACGCCAGGGTGGGGCCCGACGCCGACATGGCGTTCCGGGGATTGTTGGCAGGCTCGTTGGGCTCCCGGGACCTGCCCTCGCAGTTCCAGCACGCCATGGGCGGCGAAGGCTCTCTGCCCGGCTTCCGGCGCTTCTCGCAGGACTGCGGCGCTCGCGACGAGACCTTCGCGGTGACCCGGGAGCGCGACGGCCAAACCGTGGTGGATCCGGTCTACGCCCGCTACGGCTGCGACCGCATCGCCCTCTTCCAGGTGGAGTATCGGGGCCGCTTCTCGCTGGACCTGGGGCTGGATCCCGACGACGAGCAATGGGAACGGTGGGACTGGTATCCGGCGGTGGACCTGAGCCCCGCCTGGACGGTCTTCTTCGACGCCGGCCGGGGCTGGAGCCGGATTCCCGGTGCACCGAACACGAACACCGTGGCGGACGTGGGGGCCGGCCTTCTCCTGGGCAACCTGGGTGTCTATTGGGCCTACCCCCTGACCGGAGACGACCGCCACGTGAACTTCTTCGTCCGCCTCAAGCGCCGCTTCTGATCGGGGCGTGGTCCGTTGATCCGGCGAGTGGCGCTTCTGATGCTGGTGGTCGTCCAGGTCGCCCTGCCCCGGCAGGCGGCGGCCCAGGACGACGACTCCCCTCCCGTCACCCTCGAGGTGGCGGCGGGCACGGGAGAGCTCCGGGTGCACCTGGGAGACCTGCTGGCCGACGGCGGCCTGCGCCGGGCGATCCACCAGGGACTGCCCCTCCGGATCGGCGTGCGCGCCGAGCTCTGGCAGGACAAGTTCTTCGACAGCGAGCGGGGCGTGGCCGAGTGGAAGGCCAGCGTGGTCTACGACCCCGTGGCTCGCAACTACGAGGTCGACGTGGGCAGTGGCGAGGCGGCCACGGTGAGCTCCCTGGCCGAAGCCACCGCCGTGCTTCAGCAACGCTTCGAGCTGCCCATCCGACCCCAGCGCTCCGGGCGCTTCTACTACCTGGCGGTGGTGGAGATGGAGACGCTCTCCCTCTCGGACCTCGAGGAGCTACAGCACTGGCTCAAGGGTGACCTCGCCCCTGCTGTCAGCGGCGACGAAGACGTGGAAAACGCCATGGCCCGGGGAGTGCGACGTCTCTTCGTGCGCGCCCTGGGCCTGCCGACCCGGCGTATCCGGCTCCGGACCGAGACCTTCGAAGTGGGCGGCGGCTGACGCTCAGGCCGAGACGGTCTCGCGGCGCACCGTGAGCGCGTCGATGAGATCCAACCGGGGCGTCACGCCCATGCCCGGCGCGTCGGGCAGAGCCAGCGTTCCGTCCACGAGCTCGAACTCGGGCTCGACCAGATCTTCACTCCAGTAGCGGCTCGACGCCGAGATGTCGCCGGGAAGGGTGAAGCCCGGCAGGGTCGCCAGCGCCACGTTGTGCGCCCGGCCGATCCCCGACTCCAGCATACCCCCGCACCAGACCGGGACGTCGTGGGCGAGACACAGATCGTGGATGGCCCGGGCCGAGGAGAATCCCCCGACACGACCCGGCTTGATGTTGACGATGCGGCAGGCGCCGAGCTCCAGCGCCAGCGCGGCGTCCTGTAGCGAGCGGATGGACTCGTCCAGACAGATGGGCGTGGCGAGCTCCTCCTGCAGCCTGGCGTGGTCCCGCAGGTCCTCGTAGCCCAGCGGCTGCTCGATCATCATGAGATCCAGGGCGTCCAGCTCCCTGAGCAGCGCCGCGTCGGCCAGCGTGTACGCCGAGTTGGCGTCGGCCATGAGTCGCGCCTCCGGAAAGCGGTGGCGCACGGCCTCGAGCATGTCCACGTCCCGTCCCGGCTTGATCTTGATCTTGACGCGCCGGTATCCCTCGGCCAGGTAGCCCTCGATCTTGCCCAGGAGCTGGTCGTCGGAGGGCTGCAGCCCCACGCTGACGCCCACCTCCACCGGGTGCCTGCCGCCCCCCACCACGTCGGCCAGCGAGCGGCCCTCCATGCGAGCCGCCAGGTCCCATGCGGCCATCTCCAGCGCCGCCTTCGCCATGCGGTGTCCCCGCACCCAGGCGGCCCCGGCCGTGAGCCCGGCGACGTCCGGCGCCTCCCGCCCCACCACGGCTGGAGCCACGAAGTCCCGGAGCACGTGCCACGCGGTCTCGGTCGTCTCGTAGGAATAGCCAGGATCTTCGCCCACCACGCACTCCCCCCACCCCACCTGCCCCTCACCGTGGACGGTCACCAGGAAGATGGTCCGTTCCTGGCGACCTCCGCTGCTGATCTCGAAGCGCTCCTTGAGCATCAGGGGCACGAGCCTCATCTCGATCCGTTCGATGCGCATGATCCGTCGGGAAAGGGTGTTGAGAAGGGGGACGAGTCGGTGCAGTCAGGGCAGATAGACCAGGTAGTGCGACACGGGCCCGGCGCGCACCAGCTCGCGAGCCACGCCCCCTCGCGCCAGCGCCGGCTCCAGCGCTGCCCTGGTCGCATGCCGCCACGCCAGCGCCAGCCCCGCGTCCGCCGCCTTGAGCGCCTGGATGTCGGCGGGGATGGCCACGCGGAAGACCGGGGCGTCCGGGAGCGCATGGGGCACGTCCACCGGAGCCGGGCCGGCCCCCGAGGCGCGCACTCCGAAGGCGTCGGGTCCCGTCGCCTCCTCCGATGCGGACGGGTCGAAGCGCCGGCCCCCGAGGCGGGCCTCCACCCGGTCCGAGTCCATGTCCCAGGTGGTGACGAAGCGGTCGGTGCCCAGACCCTGGTGGAGCGGAGAGTCCGATGCCCCGTACATGTCCACGACGTACTCGCCGCACACCGCGCCCAGCACGCCCAGGTTCAGGTGCGCGTTACGGGACTCCAGAGGGTCGAAGGTCCAGCGCATGCGGGTGACGCCCATGGCCAGCAGGCGTTCACGCTGATGCACCTTGAGGCGCCGGCCGACGCCCGCGTCCCGGAGCTCGGGTACCACGGCCAGCATGTCGGACCAGTGCACCAGCCTGCCTTCTTCGACACCCGTGAGCCCGAAGACGAAGCCCACCTGGCGCCCGCCGTCGTCGAAGGCGCCCGACACCACCCCGCCCAGGCGGGCGGCCACCTTGAGGAGCGACACGGGCACCCGCTCGGCGAAGCCCTCGCCCCAGGTGGCCTCCTGCAGGGTCACGCACGCCCGCAGCTCGTCGGCCGTGCGCAGGGGCCGGATGGAGACCGAGCCCGATTCCGTCACCGGTCCTCGTCCACGGGATGGGCCAGGAGCCCCGCCACCAGCGCCGCTCGCTCCGGCATGCGGTCCATGCGCAGGTGCTCGTGGGGCGCGTGCGCCCCGTCGCCCACCGGACCCAGCCCGTCCAGCGTCGCGGTGTGGAGGCTGGTGTGGTTGCCGTCGGATCCACCCCCCACGGCGCGCTCCTCCACGTGCAGACCCAGGCCGGCGGCCACCGCGCGCGCGGCCTCCCACAGGCGCCGGTTGCGGGGGGTGGGCTCCAGCGGCGGCGTGCGCACGCCACCGGTGACCTCGAGGGTGACCCCGTCGAGCCCGGAAGGCAGCGCCCGGATGCGCTCCTCGGCTTCCGCGGCGTCCCGCGCGGTGCGCGCCCTCACGTCCACATCGAGGCGCGCTTCGGCAGCCACCACGTTGGGACGGGTGCCTCCGGTGACGACGCCGGGATTCACGGTCAGGCCCCGCTCCAGGTCGGTGAGCTGGTGGAGTCGTTCCACGGTGCGCGCCATGGCGACGATGGCGCTCCGGCCGCGCTCCGGCTCCAGCCCCGCGTGGGCGGGCACGCCGTGGAAGCGGAGCGTGAAGCCCCCCACTCCTTTGCGGGCGGTCTTCAGGGCGCCCTTCTCTCCGAAGGCGGGCTCCAGGATGAGCGCCCGGCAGGCCACCCGGGCGAGACGCGTGACGTGGCGCATGGAGTCGGGGCTGCCGATCTCCTCGTCGCCGTTGAGGAAGAACACCGGCGAGGCCGGGAGCTCGATGCCCGCCGCCTGGAGCGCCCGCACGGCGTACAGCCCCTGCACGACCCCACCCTTCATGTCGAAGACCCCCGGGCCGTGGAGGCGTCCGTCCGTCTCACGCACCGGCATGGTGGCGAGGGTGCCCATGGGCCACACCGTATCCAGGTGACCCACCAGGAGTTGTAGCGGGCGGCCCCGGAGCCTGGCCGCCGGCGCGGCAAGAAGGTGGCCCGCCGCGCCGCGCCCGTCGATCCGCCGCACCCGGAACCCCATGTTCTCGAGCTCGGCGGCCACGGCGTCCCGGGCCTCCGCCACGGCGCTCGGCGTGTCCGACGGGGATTCGATGCGGGCGAGACGCGCCGTGAGCCCGACCATCTCGTTCTGGCGGTCGCCGAGCCATTGGCGGAGCCCGGCCAGGGTGCCGGCGTCCAGCCCTCCGGCGCTCACCTCGTCCTCCCGGGGCCGTCGTAGAGCCCCGCGCGCCGGTAGCTCTCGTCCAGGAGCTCCACCGGGTGCACCACCTGCAACGCATGTCCTTTCAACCGCATGGTCCCTCCGATCTGCATCATGCATCCGGGATTCCCGGTGGCGACGATGTCGGCGCCGCTGGCTACCAGGGCCTCCACCTTGTCACCGCCGATTCGCCCGCCGAGCTCGGGATGGGTCATACCGTAGGTTCCGGCGCCACCACAGCATTCCGCCGCGTGCTCCACCGGCATGCGACGGAGCCCCGGGACGGCGTCCAGCACGCGAAGTGGCGCCTCGGCGACGCCCTGTCCGTGAAGCAGGTGACAGGGCGGGTCGTAGGCGACCTTCACCTCCACGGGGGCCCCCGGCCGGGGTCCCACCTCGGCCAGCAGCTCGCTCACGTCGCGCACGTGGCCACCGAACCCACCGTGGGCGGGAGCAGGGGAGCTCGGCTCTTCGGCGAGCAGCTCGTCGTACTCGTGCATCATGGCGCCGCATCCGGCGGCGTTCACGCACACCACGTCCACACCGGCGGCGCGGAACGCCTCCTCGTTCCGATGGGCCAGCACGCGAGCGCCACCGAGATCGCCGGCATGGGCGTGCAGCGCACCACAACACGCTTGCCCACCCACCTCCACCACCCGGTACCCGTTGACCCGGAGCACCCGGGCCGTGGCCTCGTTCACACGGCGGAAGAGCACGTCCTGCACGCAACCACGCAGCAGCCCGACGGTGGGACGGGAGTCCGCGGTCGGCGGCTCGGCGGAGGGGGCACGGCTCCGGGATGGCACCCCGGCGGGCAGCTGGCGCAGGTCGGTCGGTCTGGACGCCGCCAGCATGGCCGCCGGCAGCGCCCAGCGGCGCGGGAGCGTCCGGGCCGCCAGGGCGGCCAGCCCGATAGCCCGCAGCAGCCGTGCCGCACCGAAGACCAGCGAGCCCCGCGCCCGGCTCGCCACCAGGCTCAGCAGCCCCCGGACCTCGAGCGGCGCCGGCCGGGTCTCGCGGGCCACGGCCCGGGCGCGCTCCAGCAGTTGGCCGTACGGGACGCCCGAGGGGCACACGGGCTCGCACGCGCGGCAGCCCAGGCAGCGGTCCAGGTGCGTGTGGAAGGCAGGCGATTCCGGCGACAGGCGGCCCTCGGCGACCGCCCGCATGAGGCTCAGCCGCCCCCGCGGCGAGTCCGCTTCGTCACCCAGGCGCACGTAGGTGGGGCAGGCCGGCAGGCAGAAACCGCAATGGACGCAGGTGAGGAGACGCTCCTCCTCCCGCTCCAGGCCGGCGGCCATGCGGTCGCGGACGTTACCGTTCATGCGTGCCCCCGTCCTCACCAGCCTCCTCGAATCCCGGCAGGACGCCTGCCGGGTCGAAGGTGCGCCGAAGCTCGCCCACCAGCGCCGCCGAGGCCTGTCGCGCCGGCTCGTGCGGAGCGGCCATGGAAGCGGCCCGCAGCTCCCCGGGCCCCTCCACCACACGCACCCGACCGCCCAGGGGCGCGAGTCGGGCCGCCTCGTCGGAGATCCACGCCGCCACGGTGGCCGCTCCCGCAGCGTCGGGATCCGGTAGGCCCACCTCGAGCAAGCCCTGGTCCGGCAGCGCCGCCAGCCGCAGGTCGCCGGCGACCGCCTCCTCTCCCATGCGTCGAGCGCGCACCAGGGCGGCCGTCACCGCCGACGCGGAGGCAGGACCGTGGAGCCGGACCCGCACGGGAGCCTCGGCCACGGCAGCTCTGCGGGTCGCGCGCAACTCGGCCGCACGGGGCTCCTCCAGGACCTGCGACTCCCCACCCAGCCGCTCGGCCATCACCTCCAGGGCGTGGTCTGCGCCGGCTGGCGAGCCGACCACGCGGACCGCCAGGAGGGCGTCGCCCGAACCCTGAAAGAGCTCTACCGACGCCGGCAACAGCGGCGCGTCCAGAACGGAGGCCATTCGCTTCTCCAGCGCATCCAGGTCATGGCCGGCCACAGTCAGCGTGCGGTCGGTGGCCGGGCGTCCGTAGAGCCGCACGGTGGCACCGGTGACGATGCCGAGCCTGCCCCGGCTGCCGACGATCAGGCGCACCAGATCGAAGCCGGCCACGTTCTTCACGACCCGTCCCCCCAGGCGCAGCACCCGGCCGTCGCCGGTGACGACGGTGAGGCCCAGCACCAGGTCACGCACCGCGCCGAAGGCCGCCGCCAGCGCCCGGGGACCGCCGCCAGCCACCAATCCCCCCAAGGTGCCGTGCTCGAGGCCCCATCCGTCCACCGGAAGCCATTGCCCGTGGCGCCGGGCGGCCTCGTCCAGCGCCGACCACGCCAGGCCCGCGCCCGCCTCCAGCGCCAGGTCGGCGGGTTCGTACGCGTCGATGGCGTCGAGGCGCGCCACGGAGACGGCCACCGCGGGAGCAACGTCCCTCCCTGCCAGACGCCTCGGCCGAACCCGCTCGGGAGGAAGGCTCGTGGGCACAACGCGCCACCCCCGCGCCGACGCCATGCGCACCAGCTCGGCCACGGCCTCCACCGAGGCGGGTAGCGCCACGGGCATGGCCCCCCCGCCCTGCCCGGCCGGGCCGGCTGCCGTGTCGATGCCCAGCTCCTCCAGCGCCCGCATGACGGCTTCCCCATCCGCTGCGGGCGCCGCCGCCCCAGCCACCCTCGCTCCGTCCGCTTTACGCCCGGCGGGGGCCGGCTGGTCGGGCAGCACCTTGCCCGGATTCCAACGGCCCAGCGGATCGAACACGGCGCGCACCGCGTCCATGGCGCCGAGCTCGTCCGGCCCGTAGACCAAGGGCATGTAGTGTCGCTTGTCCAACCCCACTCCGTGCTCGCCCGTGATCGTGCCGCCGGCGTCCACGCACGCCTGCATGATCTCGCGGGAGGCCGCCTCCACCCGCTCTACCTGCTCCGGAATCCGTCGGTCGAAGAGGAGGTTGGGGTGCAGGTTACCGTCGCCGGCGTGGAAGACGTTCGCCACACGCAGCCCGTGACGGACGGCAATCTCGCCGATCTGGCGGAGCACCGCCGGGAGTCGGGAGCGCGGGACCGTGCCGTCCTGCACCAGGAGGTCCGGGGCCAGGCGGCCCATGGCGCCGAAGGCCTTCTTGCGTCCCTTCCACAGCGCCGCTCGTTCCGCCTCGTCGTGAGCGCGCCGGATCTCCCCGGCCCCCGCCTCCCGGCAGAGCGCCTCCACCCGGGCCAGCTCCTCGTCCAGCCCGGCGTCGGGACCGTCCAGCTCCACGACCAGGGCGGCGCCGGCCCCCACCGGGTATCCCGCGGCGAAGATGCTCTCTTCCACGGCCTGGATGGTGGAGGCGTCCACGATCTCCAGTGCGGCCGGCAACAGCCCTTCCGCCATGATGGCCGACACGGCCACGCCGGCTTCTTCGGGCCGGGGAAACGCCGCCAGCAGGGTGCGCGTGGCCTCCGGCGCCGGCGTGAGCGCCAGCTCGATCTCGGTGGCGAGGCCGAAGCAGCCTTCCGATCCCACGAACACGCCTACCAGATCCAACAGCGGCGAGCCCGGAGGGCCGCCCAGCTCCAACACCTCGCCTCCTGCCGCGACCACGGTGAGACCCGTGACGTAGCGGGTGGTGACACCGTACTTGAGGCAGTGCGGACCCCCGGAGTTCTCGGCCACGTTGCCGCCCAGGGTGCACGCGCTCTGTGACGACGGATCGGGTGCGTAGGTGAGGCCGTGGCGGGCCGCGGCGGCGGCCAGATCGGCGTTCACGACCCCCGCCTGCACGCGAGCCCGACGGGCCGCTGGCTCCAGCGAGAGGATCCGGGTCATGCGGGCGGTGCCGACGATCACGGCCCCCGGCGCGGCCACCGCGCCCCCGGACAGTCCGGTGCCGGCACCCCGCGGCACGACAGCCACACCGGCTCCGTGCACCAACGCCACCACGCGGGCGCACTCGGCGGTGGTCCGGGGCAGCACCACGGCCGACGGCCGACCACGATAGCGGGTCAGCCCGTCGGATTCGTAGACCAGCAGCCTGTCGGCGTCGGTGAAGACCGCGTCGGGTCCCACCGTGCGGATCAGCTCCCGGACGAGCGTCGGCTCGAGGTCGCGAGTGGAGTCGGGGATCACGCCGGGGAGGATACGCCCGACGAGCCCTCCGTGTCCACGTACTCCCGGAGGGCCGCCAGGGAGCGGTGGGCCGCGCTCTCAAGCCCCGCCGGCACGGTGTCTCCGTACACCGCGCGATAGAGCGCGTCGGGCGAAGCGTCGGGCCGGGCCGCCAGCGCTTCGCGTACCGCAGCGATGCGCCCGCGACGATGAGCCTCGAAACGGTCGATGGCGTGGACCGGATCCCGGATGGGAGGCCCGTGTCCCGGATAGATCACGTCCAGCGCAAGCTCTCGCAGTCGCTCGAGAGAGGACAGGTAGTCGGCCACGCAGCCCGGGTAGTCCGCGACCCACGTCGTGTCGCCACGGCCGAGAACGTGGTCGCCGGAGAAGAGGGCCCGGGCCTCGGGCCAGTGGAAGGCGAGGTGGTCGGGGGTGTGTCCCGGGGTCGCCACGGGGAGCAGCACGCCCGCGTCGGTGTGGACACCCTCGCCGGGTTTCAGGGGCCGGGCCGCCGGGTGCCCCGCGCCCACCACCGGTACCTCACCGAGGCGCTCCCGGATGCCGTTCACCGCCCCGGCGTGGTCGCCGTGGCCGTGGGTGAGCACGAGGGTGACGGTGGCCGCGTCCTCCAGCAGCGACAGCAAGGCCCGAACGTGCTCCTCCACGTCCGGGCCGGGATCCACCACGGCGACCTGCTCGGTGCCCAGGATGTAGGTCCGGGTCCCATCGAGGGTGAAGGGACCCGGATTGGCCGCCAGAAGCCAGCGAATGTCTCTGGCGGCGATCCCGGGACGATGCCGCACGGCGGTCACCCCGGGCCGTTCATGCTCGCGCTTAGCGCCGCTCGGCGGCGATCTGCTCGGCGAGCTTGTCCGCCACGCCCTGCAACGCCGTGATGTCGTCGTCGGTGAAGGCCGCTTCTTCGGAGCTGTCGATGTCGATCTGACCGAAGATCTCGTCGCCGGCCCGGATCAGGACCACCAGCTCGCTGCGCGTGTCCGGATCGCAAGCCAGGTAGTTCTCGACCTCGCTCACGTCGGGGACGTTGAGGTTGGACTTCTCGGCCACCGCCATACCGCAGACACCGGTTCCCACCGGGATCTTGGCGTGCTCCGTGGGGCTGCCCACGTAGTTGTGGAGCCAGAGCTCGTTCTTCTCTTCGTCCAGGAGGTAGACCCCGACCCAGTCGAAGCGCGGATCGGACTTCTCGACGTTCTTGACGGCATTGCGCAGCAGGGCGTCGGACAGATGCCCCTCGTCCCGCATGTCCTGCAGATCCATGATGATCTGGGTAGCGTCCAACATGTCGATCCTCGTGGCCGGAATCCAATCGGTGCAGAGACGTGGAAAGGTGGACACGACCCGCGGGCGCGTCAATGGATGAAGGGGGCCGCCCGCGGTCTCACATCCGTCGTCGGTCCGCCACCGCTCGCGCGCCGTTCCGTCTCCTCAGCGCGGCGTGAAGTCGGTGCTTTCGTCGAGGCTGCGAATGAAGGCGCCGAGCAACCGGGCCGTGTTCTCCAGGTCCGATAGGCTGACCAGCTCGTTGGGGGAGTGCATGTAGCGGTTGGGCACCGACACCAGTCCCGTGGGCACGCCCGCGCGGGTCAGGTGGATGCTGTCGGCGTCGGTGCGCGTGGCCCGCGGCGAAGCCTGCACGGTGTAGGGAATGTCCTCCGCCTCGGCCACCGCCACCAGCCGCTCGAAAACCACTGGATGGGCGGCCGACCCGCGGCTCAGCACCGGGCCACCACCGATCTTGTGGTCGCCCAGCTCCTTCTTGGGTACATCCGGGACGTCGGTGCTGAAGGTGACGTCCACCACCAACGCCACGTCGGGCTCCAGCCGGAAGGCGCTCGAGCGCGCGCCGCCTCCCTGATAGCCGATCTCCTCCTGCGTGGTGGCCACCGCGAAGGCGCCGGCCGCCGCCGGCTCTCCAGCGAGGAGCCGCACCGCCTCCAGCACCACGTAGGCCCCGATGCGGTTGTCCACCGCCCGGCTTGCGATGCGGTCTCCGGCCAGCCGGATCATGGGCTGGTCCAGGACCATGGAATCCCCCACTCGCAGCCCGAGCTCCGAGACCTCGTCGCGGGACCCGGCGCCGACGTCGACCCACAGCTCCTTGATCTTGGAGGCCTTGCTACGCTCGTCCTCCTGCATCAGGTGGATCGCCTTCTTGCCCACCACCCCCGGCACCTCGCCTTCGCTGCCCAGGATGCGCACCCGCTGCCCCACCAGCACCTGCGGATCCCAGCCTCCGATGCCGTCCACGTAGAGGTAGCCCTCGTCGTCGACGTGCGTTACCTGGAGACCGATCTCGTCGATGTGGCCGGCGAGCATGACCCGAGGGCGGCCGTCCGGGTTGAGGGCCGCCACGGAGTTGCCGCTCACGTCCACGTCTACACGGTCCGCGAAGGTCTCGGCCTCTTCGCGCCAGGTGCGCGCGGGTCGGACCTCGAAGCCCGAGGGCCCGGGGGCGTCCAGCAGGCGAGCGAGGAAATCGGTGTTCATGGGCACGGCTCTTGGCTGTCGTTCGAAGAAGGGTGCTGCACCCGCGCCGGCCCGCGGACTCGAGGGCGACGCGGTCGCGCCACTACACTAGGTGCAAGCGCGGGCGTCGTCGATGGGTGGGTGGGACGAGGGGGAAAGCGCAGCCTCGGTGGGCCGCCTTCGCCGCTCGGGTCAATCCCGGTACCCGCCGTCGATCTCGTGACGCGGGTCGAGCTCGCGATCCCCCGACTCCTCCTCGGCCTGGACGCCGAAGGGATGGATGCCGCCGGGATCCAGGACGGTGACCCGGAGCTGGCCCGACGCCACACTGGACTCGAGCCAGTGGCGCACCCGGCGTTGGATCCAGCGCCGGGTGGGTGGCAGCAGAAGAAGAAAGCCGGTCACGTCGGTGAGCAGTCCGGGCGTCAGGAGGAAGGCGCCTCCGATCAGCACGGCGAGGCCGTCGAGGGCAGCGTCACCGGGCATGCGGCCGGCGGCGAGCTCGGAGCGGAAACGGTTCAGCGCCCGCAGTCCCTGGGCCCGGGCCAGCGCCGCCCCGAGCACCCCGGTGGTGACCACCAGCGCCATGGTGGGCCAGAATCCCACGACCTGGCCGATCTGCACGAGCAGGGCCAGCTCCAGGATGGGCACCACGACGAAGAGGAGCGCGAGTCGTCCGAGCATGTGCTGCACTACCCGCAGCCGGGTCGCGCGGTCCGCACACACGGGGCGTCCGGGAACCCGGCCGTGCGCCCGGTGTTCGTGCAGGGGCGCCGTTGATCCCCCCGGGCGCCTTCGTCACCTTGTGGTTCGGTTTCCAGCCGAAGGACGGCGACGGACGGCCCCCATTTCCGCTGAACGCCCCATGGAGCAGACCTACTTTCGCAAGGGCTTCGGTCTCAAGTCCGAGGTGAAGCCCCTCATCGACGCCGAGTACCACTCGGCGGTCGTCGAGCGCATCCGCTCACGGGGTTACAGCGACACCTTCGGCGACGTGACGGTCCGGCTGGCGCAGGAGTTCGGCTTCTGCTACGGGGTGGACCGGGCGGTGGACTACGCCTACGAAACCGTGCACAAGTTCCCGGACAAGCGCATCTACCTGGTGGGGGAGATCATCCACAATCCCCACGTGAACAAGCGCATGACCGAGATGGGGATCCGCTTCGTCTACCCCCGTGACGACGGCACCTTCGACTTCTCGGAGATCACCGCCGAGGACGTGGTCCTGCTGCCGGCCTTCGGCGTCACGATCCACGCCTTCGAAGACCTGAAGGCCATCGGTTGTGTCCTCGTGGACACGACCTGCGGCTCGGTGCTGCACGTGTGGAAGCGGGTGGAGGGATACGCCCGCGACGGCTTCACCGCGCTGATCCACGGGAAGTACCGGCACGAGGAGTCCCGGGCCACCGCGTCGCAGGCGCTCAAGTACGACGGCGGACGCTATCTGATCGTGCGCGACATGGACGAAGCCGCCCTGGTTTGCGACTACATCGCGGACCGCCCGGGCCACCTGAGCCGCACGGCGTTCATACAGCACTTCGGACACAAGGCCTCGGAGGGCTTCGATCCGGACCTGGATCTGCAGCGGATCGGCGTGGCCAACCAGACCACCATGCTCGCCAACGAGTCGCTGGCCATCGGCGCACGGGTCCGGGAGGCCATGGTGGAGCGCTTCGGTGAAGAGCACGCCTCGGAGCACTACCGATCCTTCGGTACCATCTGCTCCGCCACCCAGGAGCGTCAGGACGCCATCAAGGAGATGATGAAGGATCCCCCGGACATCATGGTGGTGATCGGCGGGTACAACTCGTCCAACACGAACCACCTGGCCCACCTGTGCCGGGAATACACGACGACGTACCACGTCGAGGATGCGGCCTGCATCGACGTGGAAGCGGGCACCATCCGCCACAAGCCCGAGCTGGCGGCCACGGCACCCGAGCGCACGGAAACCGCGTGGCTCCCGCGGGAGCCCTTCTCGCTGGGCATCACCGCCGGGGCCTCCACGCCCAACAACAAGATCGGCGAGGCCATCGTACGGGTGCTGGAGATCCGGGGGGTGGCGCTGGACCAGGGCGGGCCGGCACCGGCGGACGTTCCGGGCTGAGCCCCGGCAGCCCGGCTCAGCCGGGGTCGTTGCCCATCCCCTTCCCGAGGCACTTGAGTAGCCCCCGGAGGTCGTCCTGCTCCTGGCCCGAGAGGTGGGACACCGCGTCACGCACGAAGGCCGCGTGCCCCGGAAAGACCTCCGCGATGAGCTCCCGGCCCTGAGCGGTCAGGTTGGCTTTCACCACGCGGCGGTCGTCGTCGGATCGTTCCCGGAAGACCAACCCCTGGTCCTCGAGACGATCCATGACGTAGGTGACGTTGCCGCCGGTGACGAGCAGTTTGTCCGCCAGCTCGCCCAGCGACAGGGGTCCCAGGTGATGCAGGGCCTCCAGGACGCCGAACTGGGGCGTGGTCAGCCCGTATTCCGCCACCCGCGCGGCCACCTCTCGTGAGAAGGTCGAATAGGCGCGGGCCAGGGCGATCCACAGGCGTAGCGCCCGTTCCTCGTCGTCCGACCAGGTGCGATTCGAAGGCTTCCGTTCCTTCTCGCTCATGGCCTCGGCCTCTCCTGGGCGGGTCAGATGTGGATGGCGCGCCCCAGCGCCTGCAGAGCGCCTTCGCCCACACCTTCAGAGAGCGTGGGGTGGGGGTGCATGGCCCGCTCCATCTCTTCGACGGTGGACTCGAGGTGGCGTCCCAGCACGAACTCGGCGATGAGCTCGGTGGCGTGCGGCCCCACGATGTGCGCGCCCAGGATCTCCGAGTAGCGCGTGTCCCGGACGATCTTCACGAAGCCCTCGGTGTGACCCATGGCCACGGCTCGTCCGATGGCCACCCACGGCAGCTTGCCCACCTCGATGTCGTAGCCCTGCTCGCGTGCCTCGGCCTCGGTGAGGCCCACCGACGCCACCTCGGGATGGCAGTAGGTGCAGTTGGGCACGTTGGCGTAGTCCACCGTGTGGTGGCCCACGCCCGCGATGTGCTCCACGCAGGCGACGCCTTCGTGCATGGCCTTGTGAGCCAGGAGCTGGCGTCCGGCCATGTCACCGATGGCGTAGATGCCGTCCACGTTGGTGCGCATGTACTCGTCCACCACCACGAAGCCGCGCTCGTCGGTTTTCACCCCGGCGGCGTCCAGCCCCACGTCTTCGGTGTTCGGGACCCGACCGACGGCGGACAGGACGTAGTCGACCTTCATCTCGTGGACCTCGCCCTTCTTGTCTTTGAAGGTCACGGCCACGCCGTCGTCCTGGATGTCGGCCGATTCGAAGCGTGCACCGGTGTGGATGTCGATGCCACGCTTCTTGTAGGTGCGCTCCATGAACCTGGAGACCTCTTCGTCCTCCAGCGGCAGGATGCGCTCCAGCGCCTCCACCAGGGTGACCCTGGTTCCGAAGGCGCTGTAGATGTCCGCGAACTCCATGCCGATGGCGCCGGCCCCCACGATGAACAGGCTCTCGGGCGCGGATTCCTGGTAGAGGGCGCCCGTGGACGACCACACCCTGTCCTCATCGATCTTGAGCGTCGGAAGATCCCGGGGACGGGAGCCGGTGGCCAGGATCACGTGCGGCGCCTCGAGGGCGCGCTTGTCGCCGTCGGCATCGACCTCGACCCGGCCCTTGGCGACGAGACGACCGTACCCTTTGACGTGCGTGATCTTGTTCTTCTTGAAGAGGCCACCGACGCCGCGGTTGAGCTGATCGGCCACCGCACGGCTCCGCTTCTGGGCCGGGCCCAGGTCGAAGGTCATGGCCTCGGCCATGATGCCGTGCCTCTCGCTCTCCTTCATCTCGTTCACCATGAAGGCGCTGGTGAGCAGAGCCTTCGTGGGAATGCAGCCGATGTTCAGGCAGACGCCGCCGAGCTTTTCCGCCTCGACGCACGCCACGTTCATGCCGAGCTGGGCCGCCCGGATCGCGGCCACGTAGCCGCCCGGCCCACTGCCCACCACGATCAGATCGAAGGAATTCTGCTCTCCGTTCTCGCCCGCCACGTTGGCACCTCTCGGTTGAAGCCGGCCACAGGCCGACGCGTATACAGCTCGGGTGGCACGGAGCCACGCCGCTGCGGCCCCGGCCTGATTGGGTTCAGAGCGCTGGAAGGTAGGCCGGCCCGGCCCCCCAAGTAAACCCCGCACCCCACCGGAGCGTGCCCTTTCGGAGGGAGAGGTGGTGGGTCTATCATCGAACGAAATTCCCCTCTCTCAGCGAGGTCCCGACATGTGGGAGATCGCCGTCGTAGCAGTCCTGTTGCTGGGTGGCGTGGCCATCTACAACTCTCTGGTCAAGCTCCGTGAGCAGGCCGACGGCGCCTGGGCGGACGTCGATGTGCAGCTCAAGCGCCGCTACGACCTGATCCCGAACCTGGTCGAGACGGTCAAAGGCTACGCGACCCACGAGAAGGGCACGCTGGAGGCGGTGATCCAGGCCCGGGCGGCCGCTATGGCCGCGCCGGGTCCGGCGGCCAAGGGCGTGGCCGAGGGACAGCTCGCCGGCGCCCTCAAGTCGCTCTTCGCCGTCTCCGAAGACTATCCGGATCTGAGGGCGTCGGAGAACTTCCGACAGCTGCAGGGCACCCTGGCGGAGCTGGAAGACCACATCCAGAAGGCGCGCCGTTACTACAACGCCGTGATCCGGGACTACAACACACGCATCGCCCAGGTCCCGTCGAACGTCGTGGCGAGGTCGTTCGGCTTCCGCGAGCGGGAGTTCTTCGAGATGCCCGAGGCCGAGCGGGCCGCGCCCCGCGTGAGCTTCGACGAGTCCCCGGACCAGTCCTGAGCAGCGTGACACGACCCGGGCCCCGGGGCCGCCGGCGTCGGATTCTCGTCGGGCTCGCGCTGGCCTTGCCGGCCCTGCTGGCGCCGCGGCCTGCCGCAGCCCAGGAGCGCCGGCTCTCGCTGGAGTCCTTCAACGCCACGCTCACCGTCGAGCCTTCCGGCCTGCTGGACGTCCTGGAGGAGCTCCAGTTCCGCTTCGACGGAAGCTGGAACGGCGTCTTCCGGACCATCCCCGTGCGCTACGACATGGGGTCGGAGATCCACCGGGTCCGTCTCGACGTCGTCGACGTGCGGGGAGGCGACGGAAGCGAGTTGCGTTACGAGACCTCGCGGCAGGGCGCCTATCGCAAGGTGAAGATCTGGGTGCCGGGCGCCTCCGACGCCACGCGCACGGTGGTCCTCCACTACCGGGTCCGCGACGCGCTGCGTTTCTTCGAGAACCACGACGAGCTCTACTGGAACGTCACCGGAAACGAGTGGGACTTTCCCGTGGGGCGCGCCTCGGCGCGGGTCGTGCTTCCCGACGGTGCCACGGGCCGGCGGGCCACGGCGTACACCGGGACCTACGGCGCCCGGGGAGAGGACGCCTCCGTCACGGAAATAGAGGAGGGATACTATTTCCAGACCACGAATCCCCTGGAGTTCCGCGAGGGGCTCACCGTGGTCGTGGGATGGGATCCCGGGCTCGTGCACCGACCCTCGGCGCTGGAGCGGGCGCTCCGGGCCGGCGTCTTCCTCCTCATCTTCCCGCTCATCAGCCTCGTGGGGATGTGGCGCCTCTGGTCGGCTCGCGGCAGGGATCCGGAGCGCCGGCCCGTGGCACCCCGCTACGAGCCCCCCGGAGGGATGACCCCCGCCGAGGTCGGCACCCTGGTGGACAACTCCCCCGACATGCGCGACTTCACGGCCACCATCGTGGACCTGGCGGTTCGCGGGTACCTGCGCATCGAGGAAGAGGAGCGTTCCGGCCTGGTCAAGATCTTCTCGAGGCAGGAATACACCTTCCATCGGCTCAAGGAGGCGGGTCCCGAGCTCAAGCCCCACGAGACGGCCCTCCTGGATGCCCTCTTCTCCGGTGGGATCCGCTCCGTGGTCTCCACGAGCGAACTGGAACATGAATTCTACAAGGAGATTCCGGGGCTCAAACACGCCGTGTTCCGGCTCCTCCTGGAATCCGGCGACTACCGGAATCGTCCGGACAAGGTGCTGCAGACCTGGCTGGTCGTCGGCGTGCTGGCATGCATCCTGGCCACGGTGGGGCTGGTGGTGGTGGCCAGCGCCCGCGGCTACGACATGCCCTTTGCCCTGGCCGGCGGCATCGGGTTCGGTCTACCGGTGCTGATCTTCGGCGTCCTCATGCCGGCCCGCACCGTGTCCGGGACCCGACGGCTCGAGGAGATCCTGGGCTTCGAGGAGTTCCTGGACCGGGTGGAGTCCGATCGCTTCCGGCGCATGATCAAGGGCCCCGAGCAGTTCGAGGCCTTCCTGCCCTACGCCATGGCGCTGAGCGTCGAGGAGCGCTGGGCCCGGGCCTTCGAGGATCTCTACACCGAGCCCCCGACCTGGTACACAGGCCGCTACCCCGGCACGTTCCGGCCTAGCATGCTGGTCTCGAACCTGAGCACCATGTCCACGCGGGCGAGCTCCGCCATGTCGTCGGCGCCCCGCAGCAGCGGCGGGTCCGGATTCAGCAGCGGCGGGGGCGGGGGCGGCGGCTTCAGCGGGGGCGGGTTCGGCGGCGGGGGCGGCGGGGGGTTCTAGCCGCCTCCTGGCGCCGCGAGCCAGTCGTCCCAGAACGCCGGGTCACCGTCGATGCCCGCGGCAGGCTCCAGACCCAGAAGCCGGGCCACCAGCGGATAGACCTGCACGTTCTCGAAGGGGGGTATCTCGCGTCCCTTCGCCAGGCCGGGTCCGGCACCCACGAAGAGGGCGCGCATGCTCAGGAATGCCGGATCCCAGCCGTGCGTGAATCCGCCCCGCGGTGCACCGGAGCGCACGGGGATCACCACCCAGCCCGAGTCGGGCATGAGGACCAGGTCGCCGATACGTGGATTGTCCCGGTAGTGGAGCCGCGCCGGAGTCTCGTTGGGGAGGAAGGCCCGCACGTGGGGCAGGTCGCGATCGATGCGGTCCCGTATTTCGCGGACGCGAGCCGGACCTCCGTCCACCCAGACGTTGGCATCGGGGCCCGATTCGGGTACCCGTAGACCCTCCATGGACACGACGTCCTCGAGAAAGACCGTGGTGGCCGGGGTGTAGCCGTCCATCCCGTGGTCCGCCATGACCAGGACGTTCACACGCTCCCCGAAGGAGAGCGCCCGCAAGCTGTCCAGGAGCTGTCCCACCACACCGTCCAGCTTCGCCACGGCCGCCCGCAGCTCGGGGCTGTCCGGCCCGAACTCGTGTCCGGCGTTGTCGGTGTCGGAGAAGTAGAGCGTCACCAGGTGGGGGCGCCGCTCCGGCGGCAGGCGCAGCCACGACAGGACGCGCTCCACCCTCGTCTCGTCGGGCACCTCCTCGTCGTAACGCTCCCAGTAACTGGGGCGCACGCCCCCGATGGCCGCCTCCGAGCCCACCCAGAACATGGACGCCGCCACCATCCCCTGCTTCTCGGCCGTGACCCACAGGGGCTCACCACCGTACCAGCTTCCATCTTCGACAGCGCCACGGTCGGCGATACGGTAGGTGGCGTCGCGCTCCGGGTCGAAGAAGGTGTTCGCCACCAGACCGTGATGCGCCGGGTAGAGGCCCGTCACGAGGGTGTAGTGGTTGGGGAAGGTCTTGCTGGGATACGACGGGATCATCCCGTCGCGGGCCCAGATGCCGCTCCGCCCCAGCGCTTCGAGCCTGGGCGGGTGCAGCTCGGTGACGTAGCGCGACGCGAAGCCGTCCAGCGAGACCATCACCACATAGGGGGCGTCGCGCCACCGGGGCGCGTTGATCCCCCCGGACGCGGCCCGGGCATCGGCCGTCGGGATCGGCGTCGCGGAATCCCGGGGCCCGGACGGTCCGCAGGCGGCGATGACCACGCACCCCAGGACCGCCGCGGTCCAGCGGCGCATCCGCCGCCTCACGGAGCGCGCCCCCGCCGGGAGCCTGGGAGCCATGGTCGCGGTGCCGCTGCTAGAGCAGGATCGCGGCCGGCTCCTCGAGCATGGCCGTGAGCGTCTGCAGGAAGCGGGATCCCGTGGCCCCGTCGATGACCCGGTGATCGCAGCTCATGGTGATGCGCATGCGGGGGCGGATCACCACCTCTCCATCCAGCGCCACCGGCGTGTCCTCGACTCCCCCCACCGCCAGGATCCCCGCCTCGGGCGGGTTGATGATGGCCGTGAACTCGTGGATGCCGAACATGCCGAGGTTGGACACCGAGAAGGTGGCCCCCGTGTACTCCTCGGGCTTGAGCCGCTTCTGCCGTGCCCGACCGGCCATCTCCTTGACCTCCCGCGAGATCTGGACCAGGCCCTTGCGGTCGGCGTGCCTCACCACCGGCGTGATGAGGCCGTCCTCCACGGCCACGGCGACGCCCATGTGAACGTGGTGGAAGCGGCGGATGTGGTCGTCGTGCCAGGCGGCGTTGCACTCGGGATGCCTGGCCAGCGCCGCCGAAGTGGCCTTGAGCACGAAATCGTTCACGGAGATCTTGTCGCCGTCCTTCTCCACCACGGCGTTGACCCGGCGGCGGGCCTCCATGACCCGGCCCATGTCCACCTCTACCGTCAGGAAGAAGTGGGGAACCGGGCTCAGCGATTCCGTGAGCCTGCGCGCGATGGTCTTTCGCATCTGGCTCACGGGCACGTCTTCGTGGCTCTCCAACGCACCGGCATCGGACCAGGCCTCGGGCGCAGGGGCTCCGGGGGCCGCCGACGTAGCCGGTGCCTTCGCCGGAGCTGGAGCGGCCCTGGCCTCTTCGACGTCGCGCTTGACGATGCGTCCGCCAGGCCCGGACCCTTCCACGGCCGCCAGGTCCAGCCCCGCCTCTTCGGCGAGGCGGCGGGCCAGGGGCGAGGCCTTCACACGCTCCCCGGCCGAGTCCTCCATCTCCTTGTCCGACTTGGATTTGGCGCCATCAGCCGTCTCTCCTTCCGCCTGCGCCTCCTGCTCGTCGGAACCATCCTCCGCGGCAGGAGCTGGCTCTTCTTTCTCCTTGTCCGACTTGGAGTTGGCGGATTCCGACCCTCCGCTGTCGCTCACCAGGTCAGAGATGTCCTCGCCCTCGTCACCGATGACGGCGATCACTTCGCCCACGGGCGCCACGCCGCCTTCCTGGACCAGGATCTTGAGGAGCAGTCCCGCCCCCCGGGCGGTGAGCTCCATGGTGGCCTTGTCGGTCTCGATCTCGGCCAGGATGTCGCCGTTGTCGACCTCGTCCCCTTCGGACTTCAGCCAGCGCACGACCTGGCCCTCCTCCATGGTGGGGGAGAGGGCCTCCATGTGGACCTTGGTCGCCATTCGTCTATCAGCCTCGTCGGCGTTGCACGTTCAGATCGGGCTCGAGAGGGTCGCCTCTCGAGGCCCGGGTTCAGCGGTAGAGGACCTTGCGGCAGGCGTCCACGACGCGGTCTGCCGACGGCTTCGCCATCTGCTCCAGGTTCTTGGCGTACGGCATGGGCGTGTCGGCCTGCGTGACGCGCAGCAGAGGCGCGTCGAGCCAGTCGAAGGCCTCCTCCTGCACCGTGGCGACGATCTGCGCCCCCACGCCTGCGTAGGCCCATCCCTCCTCCAGGTACACGGCCCGGTTGGTCTTCTTCACCGAGGTCAGGATGGCGTCCACGTCCAGCGGCCGGAGCGTCCTGAGGTCGACGACCTCCGCCGCGATCCCGTCCTTCTCCAGCTTGCGGGCCGCCTGGAGTGCGATCTGGACCATCTTCCCGTGGGTGATGATGGTGACGTCGTCGCCTTCCTGCTTCACGTCGGCCACGCCCAGGGGAATCACGAAGTCGTCGTCGTCGGGGACCTCGCCCTTCACGTTGTAGAGGAGCTCGCCCTCCATGAACGCCACCGGATCGTCGTCGCGGATGGCCGCCTTGAGCAGGCCCTTGGCGTCGGCCGGGGTGCCCGGGACCACGAGCTTCACGCCCGGTGCGTGCACGTAGTACGTCTCGCACGCCTGGGAATGCTGGGCGGAAAGCTGGAGCGCGGCGCCGGTGGGCCCCCGGAAGACGATGGGGCACTTGATCTGGCCGTTGGACATGTAGAGGAGCTTGGCCGCCGAGTTGATGACCTGGTCCAGCGCCAGGAAGGCGAAGTTGAAGGTCATGAACTCGCACACCGGCCGCAGCCCCGCCATGGCGGCGCCCACGCACAGTCCCCCGAACCCCAGCTCGCTGATGGGTGAGTCCACGACCCTGCGGTCGCCGAAGGCGTCCAGCAATCCCTTGGAGACCTTGTAGGCGCCGTCGTACTCCGCCACCTCCTCACCCATGAGGAAGACGGATTCGTCGCGCTCCATCTCCTCGCGCAGTGCCTGGTTGAGGGCTTCGCGGTAGGTGATCTCGGCCATCAGCCCTCTCCTCCGTCGCGGTCGCGTCCGTCGAAGAAGAGCCGACCGTGCGGATTCAACTCGGCGTATACGTGTGCGTAGAGGTCCTCGGGGCCCGGCGCCGGCGACTGGTCGGCGAAGTCGAAGGCGTCCTGTGCCCGTTCCCGGATCTCCCCGTCCAGCTCCTCCAGATGCTCCTGGTCCAGGACCCCCGCGTCGAAGAGCTTCTCTCGCAGGAGGGCGATGGGATCGTCGTTCTCGATCTTTCCCTCGACCTCCTCCTTGCTCCGGTAGGTCCCCGACACCGGATCCGACATGGAGTGGCCCTTGAAGCGGTAGGTCTCCACGTCGACGAAGCGGGGTCCTCCACCGTCGCGAACCTGGTCCACGAGCTCGGAGAAGTGCGTGTAGGTCTCCAGGACGTCCTGGCCGTCCACCACGGACGACGCGATCCCGTAGGCGCACGCCTTGTCCTTGATCTCGGTCAGGGACACCCGCTTGAAGGCGGTGCCCATGCCGTAGGAGTTGTTCTCCACCGCGAAGATGACCGGGAGCTCCCACACCGCCGCCATGTTGAGGGCCTCGTGGAAGGCGCCCTGGTTGACCGCGGCGTCGCCGAGAAAGCAGAGCACCACCCGGTCCTCGTCCCGGTACCTGGCGGCGAAGGCCAGCCCCGCCGCCAGCGGAATCTGCCCGCCCACGATCCCGTGCCCTCCCATGAAGCCCCTGGAGACGTCGAAGAGGTGCATGGAGCCGCCCTTGCCGCCCGAGCAGCCGTCCTTGCGGCCGAAGAGCTCGGCCATGACGACCCTGGGATCCATCCCCTTGGCCAGGGCCTGGGTGTGCTCACGGTAGGCCGAGATGACGTAGTCGTCGTCGCGCAGCGCGCCGATGCTGCCGGCCGCCACACCCTCCTGGCCGATGTGCAGGTGACAGAAGCCGCCGATCTTGCCGATGGCGTAGGCCTCCTCGGCCTTCTCTTCGAAGCGGCGGAAGAGCAGCATGGCCTGGAGGAGCTCCATGGCCGTCTCGGGCGCCACACCCTGGAGGACGTCCTGCTCCTCCGCGTCGGTCCGCGCGCCGTTCTTCGTCGTCGTCTCGGCCATCTGGCTCACTCTCCCGCCGAGGTCCGGCCGGGCCGGGCCGGCTCCAGCTGCACCAGGTCGCTGCGGGGCATCATCTCGGCCGGAGCAGGAACATCGGCCTCCAGGACATCGACGATCCGCCCCGGACCACCAGCCTCCACCTCGCGAGCCTGTTCCTTGGCGTGGTAGCTGGAGCGCACCAGGGGTCCCGCTTCCACGTGCCGGAACCCGAGCTCGTCCTCGCCCACGCGCTTCCATGCGGCAAACTCATCGGGCGACACCCAGCGCGCCACCGGAATGTGCTGGGCCGAAGGGCGCAGATACTGGCCCAGGGTCAGGATGTCCACCGACGCCTCCCGAAGGTCGGCCATCGCCTGGCGGACCTCGTGGGCTTCCTCTCCCATCCCCAGGATGATGCCCGTCTTGGTGAGGATGTCCGGCGCCAGCTTCTTCGACGCCCCCAGGAAGGAGATGGAGCGCCAGTAGCGGCCGCCGGGGCGGACATCGGGGTGGAGCCGCTCCACCGTTTCCAGGTTGTGCCCCAGAATGGCCGGCCTGGCCTCCAGCACCGCCGCCAACGCGTCCTCGTCGCCCTTGAAGTCGGGGATGAGAACCTCGACGGAGCAGTCGGGGAGCCGACGGCGGATCTGGCGGATCGTATCCGCGTAGATGCCGGCGCCCCCGTCGGGGAGCTCGTCACGGTTCACGCTCGTGATGACCACGTGCTCCAGGCCCATGGCCTCACACGACTCGGCCACGCGGCGCGGCTCGTCCAGGTCCAGCTCGGTGGGCATCCCGTGGGCGACGCCGCAGTACTTGCACGCCCGCGTGCACACGTCGCCCAGGATCATGAAGGTCGCGGTGCCAGCCTCCCAGCACTCGCCGATGTTGGGGCAGCCAGCCTCCTCGCACACGGTGTGCAGGGACTGGTTGCGCATCAGCTTCTGCAGCCGCAGGTAGTTCCGGCCGCCCGGCGAGCGCACCTTGAGCCACTGGGGCTTGCGACTCCGGTGCGGGACGGTCTCCAGGCCTTCGTGGGCCCGGATCCGGCTGGTGCCCTTGGGCTTCACCAGACCGGTGTCCTTGCCCTCCGGGGCATACCCCCGGGGGGTTTCCATGGCTGTATCGGTCACGGTCTCCCTCCTCCGGCTCCGGGATGGGTCCCGGAGCTCGGTTCGGAGGCGCGAACCCACGCCGTCGGCGGCGTCCGCGTCCCGTCGTGGTTCGGTTGATCCGGATGGAAACGGCCGCACGAATGCGGCCGCATAAACCTCACCCCCGGCGCCCCGGAGGGTTCCGGAGAAAGCCCCGAATCATAGCCCGAGGCCCAGCCCCCGAACAAGGTAACCGACGGCGAAACCCAGGTAGTTGCCGAGGGCGTATCCCAGCAGCCCCACGAGCACACCGGGAAGCACCAGGCCCCGCCACCCCCGCGACACCGCCACCGCCAACGCGCTGGACGGCCCTCCCACCGCGGCCTGCGAGGCCACGCTCAACGTGGCCAGATCCAGGCGCAACGCGCGCCCGATGCCGTAGACGAGCAGGCCGTGTACGCCCACCACCACCAGGGTGTAGAAGAACACCTCCACGCCCACCGCCAGAATGTCGGCGACCCTGGAGTGGATGCCGATGACCACGAAGAAGAGATGCAGCGCCACCGTGCCCAGCTGCAGCGCTCCCCGGGGTGTCCGGAAGGGTCGGGTCTGCCCCACCAGGAGCGCGACCGTGGTGAGCCAGAGCACGGAGGGAATCGCCGGCACGCTCCGTCCGAGAAGGTCGGCCACGACCAGCAGGACGGCACCGGTCGCCAGCAGGACGGCAAGGTCCAGCGTGGAGATGGGCCGCTTGCGGAAGAAGGGATGGTCCTCGTTGGGGTCCCGGGCCTCGGAGGGACTCTCGCCGTCGTCGCCTCGGGCCGTGGCAGGAATGTCCACGGGCCAGAAGCGGCGCAGCCACACGGGCAGAAGCAGGGTGGCACCCAGCCAGAGGCTGGTGGTGACGTTGTCCGCGGCCGTGGCGCCGGCGAAGAGCCTGTCGGGAAGTCCCACGCCCCGGCCCACGGCCACGAAGTTGACCGAGCCGCCGGAGTAGGTGCCGGTGAGGGTCCCGGCCAGCTTCCAGTTGTCGCCGGCGAAGGTCGGCGCGAAGATGAGCGCGCCCACGAAGGCCCCCACCGCCGTCGCGCCCACCGCCAGTCCGAAGGCCAACAGCATGCCCGGGCCCGCCTTACGCACGTCCGACAGGTTCACCGCCAGCAGCAGCCATGCGATGGCCAGCGAGGTGACGGGCCCGCCGATGACGTCGTAGACCGACGAATCGACGGGCACGAGGCCGGCGTTGGAGAGCACGGCGCCGATGACGATGGCCAGCAGCGACGCCCCCACCCGCGACAAGGGAGCGACGCGGTAGTCCAGCCAGAAGGCGGCCGCGGCCACGGCGGCGATGAGGGCGGCCAGCGCCAGGGGTTCGGAGATCAACGCCTGCGACCGGCCGCCGAAGTCACCGGCCCGCGCCCCGGACCCACCTCGGCAGCCCTCGTCACCGCTCGAATCCCTTGCCGGGCAGATGGCCGTTGTTGGCCCGATAGCGCTCCAGCACGTGCTTCACCACGTCGTCCGGAGAATCGGTGACGCACAACAGATCCAGGTCCTTCTGCGCGATCTTGCCTTCGCGGAGCATGGTTCTCGTGATCCAGTCCACCATGCCCTGCCAGTACTCGCTGCCGAAGAGGACCACCGGAAAGTTCTTGACCTTGCGGGTCTGGATCAGGGTCAGCGCCTCGAAGAGCTCGTCCATGGTCCCGAAGCCGCCGGGGAAGATGACGAAGGCCTCCGAGTACTTCACGAACATCGTCTTGCGCACGAAGAAGTAGCGGAAGTCCACCGCTACGTCGACGTAGGCGTTGGTCCCCTGCTCGAAGGGTAGCTCGATGTTGCAGCCGATGGACGGCTTCCCGGCCTCGCGGGCCCCTTTGTTGGCGGCTTCCATCATGCCGGGACCACCCCCGGTGATGACCCCGAAGCCGGCCTCCCCCAGCCGACGCGCCGTCTCCACGCACGTCTTGTAGAGGGGATCCCGCGACGTCACCCGGGCCGAGCCGAAGAAGGCGACGCACGGGCCGTGTCCCGCCATGTCCTCGAAGCCCTCGACGAACTCCCCCATGATGCGGAAGATGCGCCAGGAGTCCTTGGCGATCAGGAACTCCGGCGAGCGCGTGAGCTCCTCGACGGCGCTCTCCAGGAAGCGCTCGTCCTCGGTCTCCCTGGACGGCGGCGGCGGCGGAACGACCTCGGTGGGGATCGCCGCGCCTTCGTCCATGGGCTGGTCGCTCACGATCCTCTCCTCATCCACCTGCCAGGTAGGTCTGGGCCTCACCGTGCAGGGTGTCCATGATGTTCGTGTGCTGCGCGTAGTCGTCGTTGCCGCTGGCCATCTGCGTCTCCCACACGTCCAGCATGTGCTGGTAGTACTGCCGGGCCTTGGCGTCGTCACCGAGCTCCCGGGCGGCCTGCGCCGCGGCGGCCAGGTTCAGCAGATGGTCGGGATTGTCGGCCAGGACCTCCTCGGCGGTGGCCAGCGCGCCCGCGGCGTCACCCCCGAGCCGCTGCAGGATGGACAGGTGGTACATGCCGTCGGTGTCCAGCGGCTTGGCCTGCTCGTAGGCCGAGATGGACATGGGCAGGAAGCTCTGCACGGTGAGCGTGTCGCCGTTCTCCGCAGCGCCCATGACCCGGTTGAAGAGTCGGTCGGCCGCCTCCCGGGGCGTCATGGTGGTCAGGTCCACGGAGGACATGCCCGCGGCCGGGTTCGCGCCACCCGGGCCGCCGGCGGGAGGAGCGACCTGATCCGGTCGCAGGATGGGCCACGCCACCACCAGGATCAGCACGACGAGCATGCCGCCGGCGACCCACCAGCCCATGTGCGGCTCACCACCCCCGCCTCCGCCGGCGACGCGCGCCGGCTGGGCCTGGGCCTGGGGCATGGGTGCGGGCGTTCCAGCGGCGAGGGGGCTCCCGCACTGGGTGCAGAAGTGGGATCCGGGCTCGGGCTCGGCGCCGCAGGTGGGACAGGCTCGGGCGCCGACGGCGGCGCCGCAGCTGGCGCAGAAATTCCCGGTGGCGGTGGCGCCGCACTGGGGGCATTTGGTCGTAGAAGTCATGTCGTGTTCAGGACTATGAGGTCAGGGGGTCGCATCGCCGGCCAGCGCCCGATACAGGATGGGCCAGGTGGCCAGGGACTGCCCACGATAGTTGGGTTGGAAGCCGAAGAGAATGACCGAGCCCTCGCCCACGTCGGCCTCCACGAGCGCGGGCTTGCCGGCCACGTGCTCGGGTCCCAGCACCCAGCCGGACATGAGAGGACTCTCGCCGTAGCGAGCCAGCACCCGGATCGAAGGGTCGGTGAGGTCGAAGGCCCGGCTGCTCCTCCAGTACCATGCGGCCACGCGTGGGTTCAGTCCCGAGGCGAAGGACCCCTGTGTCATGTCCAGCTCCAGAAGGGACCCGGGAATGTAGAAGTCGGTGGTGGGGAGTCGCTCCACGGCGTTGCTGACGCCGAGGTCGAACAGGTCCACCACGTAGTCCGTGGCTTCTTCCACCGCGACCAGGCGTCCGCCGTTCAGAACGAAATCGCGCAGCGCTCGCGCCCCCTCCTCGCCCATCCCTCCGGTGTACTCCGGGGGCAGCGTTCCGGCCTCGAAGCCGTCACGGATCGACGCCGGGTTCTGGCTCTGCAGGAGGATGACGTCGTAGCGGGAGGCCAGGTCGCCCCGCCGCACGTCGGCGTCGTGCAGGGTGTCGTAGGCGAGGTCCGCCTGATCGAAGACCCAGCGCGTCCACCCCTCCTCGCTGGGCTCCCGCCAGGACTTGTAGAGGGCGATGCGCGGCGCCCCGTCGCCGGTGAGCTCCGGGGGCAGCTCGAAGTCGAGCGGGGGCGGCGCCACCGCATCCGACAGGGCCACGTCCAGCGGCTCCCGCACCGGCACCGCTTCCATGTCCATGAGGAGCGGAAGCGTGTGGGCCGTGACGTCGTAGGGGCGCCGCGGGGGGCCACCGGGATACTCGCGCAGATCGGGGTACTCCTGCCGCTCGAGCATGGTCTCGGCGAAGGACGCGTACGGCTGGTTCATGGGGATCACGTAGCTGCCCGCCGGAAAGCGCTCCCCGGCCACCGAGAAGGCCGCTTCCGCCCGGTGCACCTCCACGTCGGCCATGGCCAGGATGCGGACCACGTAGTCCAGACCCGCCCGGTTGGGCTGGTCTCCCGGCAGCACCCACGCCTCGGGCCACGCGGCCCACTTCTCCACGGCGCGCTGGCCGACGCCCACGAAGTTCTCGAGCCAGTAGCGCCGGTTGCGGGCGGCGTTCTCCAGGAGCGCCATGGCGCCGGCGTCCATGTAGTCCACGATGTCCGGCAGGCCCCAGTGGCCGCCCCGCCACGGATCCGGGTAGTTCCAGCTCGCCTGGGCCGCGTCGTAGCCGCGCCCGCCCCCGATGCGATCCGCCGGCACCTCCACGGGCGTGGCGAGGTCCGCCGAGGCGGTCTCGGACAGGATGCGCGCTCCCGCGTGATAGTGCTGGTAGGCTCGCGCAGGCGTGAAGGCGTCGTAGATCCCGGCCACCACCGCGCCGGCCTTGCCCTGGGCCGTCACGGCCGCGGCCATCCAGGTCCCCAGCTGGTTCACCGCCGTGGTCAGCGCCGGGTCGATGTTGTGCTCCCAGGGATCGATGTAGGGCGGGAAGAAGATGCGCGCCGCCGACCCGCCCATCTGGTGGATGTCGTGGACGATCTGCGGGTGCCAGGCGTTGTGGGCCCCTGCGACCGTGGCCTGGGTCTCGGGTTGGGTGAAGGCGTACCAGTCCCGGTTGTTGTCGTGACCGGTGTAGAACTGGTAGAGCCAGGGCAGGGGCGCGGCCTCGTAGCGGGTTCCCACGAAGCGGTCGTACCAGTCCACCACCCACTGCAAGCCGTCGGGGTTGAGCGACGGGATGTCCAGGAGGATGACCTGGTCCAGGATCTCCCGGACCTCGGCGTCGTCGGACGAGGCCAGCCGATAGAGGAGGCGGGCGGCGGTCTGCGATCCCCCGACCTCGGTGGCGTGGATGCCGTGGGTGATCAGCACCACGGTGCGACCCCGATCCAGGAGACTCGCAAGCTCCGTAGGGCCGGAAATGCGGCGCGGGTCCGCCAGCTTCATCTGGATCTGGTGCAGCTCGTCGATGCGCGCCTGGTTGGCCGCGCTGGTCACCGTGAGCATCACGAACGGGCGGCCCTTCACCGTCGCTCCGATGGTGTCCAGCGTCACCCGGTCGGAGGCTCGCGCCAGCGCTTCGTAATACCCCGTGAGCTCGCTCCAGTCGGCGAGGTGGCGGTCGGCGCCCACGGGGAACCCGAAGTACGACTCGGGCGAAGGAACGCCCTGCGCAGCCAGCGACCCGGCCGCGACGAGGAGAGCGAGCGAGGTGGCGAAGATCCGCCGCATGGTGACGTGCTCCATCGGGGTTCGGGGGATGCGGCATGGTACGGCGGGCACACGCGCCCCGGCAATCCCGCGGGCGGCTTGACACGGGCCGGCGCGCGGCGCCGTATGGGGCGTGGCCAACCCCCAATCCCAGGATCCCCATGTCTCGTCTTCCTTCCAGATTCCGATCGACCGTGGCTGCGGCCGTTGCCGCGTCCTTCGTGGCCTGCGCTCCCGGTGACAGCGGGGGTGGCGCCGACTCGGGACAGCTCCCCTCGCTGGACGGCGCGGCCATCGCCCGCCACATGCGCACGCTGTCGGCAGACTCCTTCGCGGGCAGGGCGCCGGGCACGCCAGGGCGGTGACGCCGCGGCCCGCTACATCGCCGACCAGTTCCAGGCGGTGGGGCTCCAGCCCGTCGACGGCAGCTACTTTCAGCCGGTTCCCATGGTGGGCAGCACGCCCCGCCCCGACGGCACCACGCTCACCCTGCAGGCCGGAGGCCAGACCTTCACCCCGTCCTATCTGGACGATTTCGTAGCCTGGTCCGGCGACGCCGAGGCCGATGACGCCCGCGCCCAGGGCGAGCTCGTGTTCGTGGGATACGGGATCGACGCGCCCGAGAACGACTGGGACGACTTCGGTGACACCGACGTGCGCGGCAAGGTGCTGCTGGGGCTGGTGAACGACCCGCCGGCCCCCGCCGAGGAGCCGGACCTCTTCGGCGGCCGCGCCATGACCTACTACGGGCGCTGGACCTACAAGTACGAAGAGGCGGCCCGCAAAGGCGCCGCCGGCGCGATCCTGATCCACGTGACCGACATGGCCGGATACGGGTGGAACGTGGTGAGCGGCTCCTGGTCCGGCGAGCAGTTCTCGCTCCCGGCGGACCCCGGGGCGCCCGCGCCCGCAGCCGTGCAGGGGTGGATCACCAGCGACCTGGCCCGCGAAGTCCTGTCGGCGGCCGGTCTGGACCTCGACGAGCTCATGAGCCGGGCCGCCTCGCGCGACTTCACCCCGGTGGCCACGGGCATTCAGGTGGACGCACGGGTGTTGAGCGACGTGCGCGAGGTGGAGACCCAGAACGTGGTGGGGCTCCTGCCGGGCTCGGAGCGGGCCGACGAGATCATCACGGCGACCGCCCACTACGATCACCTGGGCACGGGCCAGCCCGTGAATGGAGACACCATCTACAACGGCGCCTACGACAACGCCTCGGGCGCGGCGCTGCTCATCGAGCTCGCCCACACCTTCGCCAACCTGAGCCCACCCCCGGAGCGGTCCATCCTCTTCATCTCCACGGCGGCGGAGGAACAGGGGCTCCTGGGCGCGACATGGTACGTGCAGTCACCGCTCTTCCCCCTGGCGCAGACGGTGGCCGAGTTCAATGTCGACGGCGCCAACGTGTGGGGAGCCACCGACGACGTCACGGCCATGGGCGAGGCGCGCAACGAGCTCGGACCCTACGTCCGGCGCCGGGCCGACGAGCTGGGGATGCGCATCGTGCCCGACGCGGAGCCCGAGAAGGGCTACTACTTCCGCTCGGACCACTTCCCCTTCGCCAAGGCGGGCGTGCCCGCCCTCTACATCGAGCACGGACACGACTACCGGGGCCGGCCCGAGGGTTGGGGGGATTCCATCCAGGCCGACTACACCGCCCACGCCTACCACTCCCCGCAGGACGAGTGGTCCGACGACTTCGTGTTCGAGGGGGCGGTTCAGCAGGGCGATCTCATGTTCCGCACCATGCTGGACGTGGCCAACGACACGGCGTGGCCCAACTGGTCACCCGACAGCGAGTTCCGCGCTGCCCGCGACGCCATGATGAGCGGGGGGATGTAGGCGGGGCCAAGGCTTCCGAGGCGCTCCTCCCGTCGCGGAGGGGCGCCAGGAGGCGGCGCTCAGGACTGACGCTAGAGTCCCGAAGGGTCGTCCACGAAGCTCCACTCCAGGCCGAAGCGCTCGGCGACGTGGGCGCAGAGCGCCTTCACACCGAAGGTCTCGGTGGCGTAGTGCCCACCGTAGAAGACGTCCACCCCCAACTCGTGCGCATCCACGTACGTGTGGTGCGAGCCCTCGCCGGTGACGAGGGCGTCCATCCCGGCGGCCGCGGCCTCCTGGATGAAGGAGCCCCCACCCCCGGTCAGGACCGCGACCTTCTCCACGGTCCCGCCGCCCCCTTGGAGTACACGCACCGGACCATCCACGGCGCTGGCCACCCGCGCCCGGAAGTCCTCACGCGCTTCGGGCGCCACGGTGCCCCACCATCCGATGGGCGCGCCGTCGTACATCCCGAAACGTCCCTCCACCTCCAGTCCGAGAGCCCTGGCCAGGAGGATGCAGTTGCCGAGCTCCGGGTGGGA
This sequence comes from uncultured Gemmatimonadales bacterium, assembly GCA_963809895.1. Classification (GTDB taxonomy): domain Bacteria; phylum Gemmatimonadota; class Gemmatimonadetes; order Longimicrobiales; family Gaopeijiaceae; genus Gaopeijia. The sequence continues at coordinate 3,531,878 of CAWELD010000003.1, forward strand.
GTCCAGCGGCAGATGCGCGCCGTAGAGGGCGGTGCCGGCTTCCACCAGCGCCCGCACCTTGCGGTAGTGGCGACCGGTGAGTGGACGCAGGCCGGACCAGAAGAGGCCGTGATGCACCACCAGGAGATCGGCCCCGCGGGCCACCGCCCCGCGGATGGTCGACTCGCTGGTGTCCACCGCCGCGCACAGGCTCCGCACCGGGCGCCCCGCGCCCTCTACCTGCAAGCCGTTGAGGGCGTTGCGATAATCGGGATGATCCGGAATCCCCAGGAGCCGGTCCAGATATTGGAGCAGGGATTCTAATTGCATGGGAGCGCCTCACTCTCCACACGATTGTGGAAAGGTGGGGAAAACCTCATTTCTCCACAGGATGGGGTGGGTGTGGACAACCCATGAGAATCCGCATGGCATCAGCCACAACCACGGTTCCGGCGAGAGTGGAAAACTGCGGATGGGCTCTCACCGCATCAGGACGCCGCAGCCCGGGCGGCGACTGCCTCTTCGGCAGGAACGGCCCGCGGCCCGCCGGTCGCCACTTCGCCCGCCCCCATGGCAAGATTTCCGTTCAGGACCGCGCCCTCCTCGAGCTGCATGCGCAGCGCCCGAACGTCACCTTCGATCCGGGCGGTGGCCTGCACCTCGAGGCGCGATTCGGCCACCAGGCTCCCCATGACGGTACCCGAGACCACGGCATCCTGGGTGTGGATATCCCCATCCACGGACCCGTCCTTTCCCACCACCACCGCCTTTCCTGCGCGCACGGTGCCGCGGACGTCGCCTTCGATGCGGAGTGTGCCCTCGGTCTCCAGGTCCCCGACGACCTTCATGCCCGGGCCGATGAGGGAGATGACGCCGTCCGGGATGCCGGGGGCCTGCCGTTCGCGTGCCATGGAGTCCTCTGGGGTTCGTGACCGTGGTCGCTGGAAGATCATGCGGGCGGCCGCACCATTGTCAGGGGGTCCACCGGCGCCCCGTCCAGCAGGATCTCGAAATGGAGGTGGGGCGCGGTGGAACGCCCCGTGTTCCCCGATAGAGCGATCACTTCGCCCCTGCGCACCGTCTCGCCTGGCGTGACGAAGGTCGTGGAGGCATGCGCATACAGACTACTGTAACCCTGCCCGTGGTCCACGGCCACGTAATTCCCGTAGATGGGGTCCTCGCCGACGTCGGCCACGATGCCGGCACCGGCCGCACGAATGTAGGTATCGGCGGGAACGGCGATGTCCACGCCCGGATGCTCCCCCTCGTCACCCTCCAGGAGGGACTGGGTCACGAACCCTCGCTGGGAGAGAGGCCAGGCCGTGGGCGCCGACACTGTATCGCCGCTGGAAGCGGTGCGGGGCCGACCTGCGCCCGGCGGAGGCAACCAGAGGCTGGAGGCACCGACGCTGTCTACACCGAACAAACCCCGAATATTGCCGTATCTTGCTTCGAGTTCGTCGAGGGTGCGGGCCAGTTCCGCGATCTGTCCACGCTCGGCTTCGAACTGTGCGACGCGGTCTTCGAGGCGGGATACGTGGGCCGCCCGAACGGCAAGGTAGAGCCAGCTCCCGACCATGAGGGCGAGGACGAGGGCGGCGCCGCCCGCCAGAATCTTGTAGAGCCGCAGCCGGCGGCGCGTGAACCGATACGTGCGACTCGCCCCGCCGTCTTCCGGAACGACGATGATGCTGAGGCCCGGCTCTCTGGTCATTGGCCTCGAGTTATCCCAGCACCTCGGAGGCTTCCACCCCCGCGACCAGGGCGAAGAGGCGCTCGAAGTCCTCGGTGTCGTGGAAGGGGATCTCGATCACGCCCGTGCCCTTCGCGCTACCGCGCCGGATCTGGACCCTGGTGCCCAGGCGCTCCCGCAGCGCTTCTTCCAGGGCTCGCACGAGGGGATCCCGAGCCGCCGCGGTGGGTGACGGTCGCTTCGTCTTGGCTGCGGCGTCGCCCCCCTTCCCTTGCCGGACCTTGCGCTCGACTTCACGCACCGACCAGCCGTCCTTGGCCGCTTTGCGGGCGAGCTCGGCGGCGCGGATAGGGTCCTCCATGGACAACAGAGCGCGGGCATGACCCATGGAGAGCTCTCCGTCGCGCAGCATCGAGCGAATGGAGAGCGGCAGCCGCAGGAGCCGGAGCACGTTCGCCACCGTCGAGCGCTCCTTGCCCACTGCCCTGGCGATCTCCTCCTGCGTCATGTCGAAACGGTCGGCGAGCGCCTGGTATCCCTCGGCCTCCTCCAGGGGATTCAGCTGCTCGCGCTGCAGGTTCTCCACCAGCGCCAGCACCAGGAGCGCTTCGTCATCCACTTCCCGAATCAGCACCGGCACATCGTCCCAACCCAGGCGCTGGACGCAGCGGAAGCGCCGCTCGCCAGCCACCAACTCATACCGTCCCTCGGTGCTCGGCGATGGCCGCACCACGAGGGGTTGTAGTAGCCCGTTCTCCTGTATGGACGCCGCCAGCTCGACCAACTCGTTCTCCGAGAACTCCTGGCGGGGCTGCAGAGGGTTGGCGACCACGACCTTCACGGGAATTCGCCGCACCTCGCCCGGCTCCGGCTCCGACTCCATGTAGTCGCCCAGGAGAGCACCGAGTCCGCGACCCAATCGATCCTTCCGTGATTTGCTCATGATGCGGATTCTCCCGCGGACGACCCGGGCTTCCGGGCTCGAATCACTTCCTTGGCCAACGCCAGGTAGCTCTGCGCGCCGGCCGACAAGACGTCGTAATGAACGATCGGCTGCCCGAAGCTCGGAGCCTCGGCCAGCCGCACATTTCGCGGAATGGTGGTCTGATACACCTTGTCGCCGAAGTATTCCAGCGCTTCGTCCGCCACTTGCTTGGAGAGATTCAGGCGGCGGTCGTACATGGTCAGCAGGACGCCCTCGATCTCGAGGCCGGGATTCAACCCTTTCTGGACCAGGCGGACCGTGTTGAGGAGCTGGCTCAGGCCTTCCAGCGCGTAGAACTCGCACTGGATGGGAATCAGCACCGAATCGGCGGCCGTGAGCGTGTTGAGGGTCAGCAGGCCGAGGGACGGCGGACAGTCCACCAGGACGAAGTCGTACCGGTCCCGCACGGGCTCGAGGGCGCGACGAAGCACGGTCTCCCGGTCTCCAGTGGCCACCAGCTCGATCTCCGCGCCCACCAGATCGCGCGTGGACGGCAGCAGGTCGAGGTGCTCGAAGTGGATCTCCCGCACCAGGCACTCATCGACGGGACGACCGTTGACCAGCACGTCATACACGGTCGGCCGACCCTCACGTCCCTCCAGACCCAGCCCCGAGGTGGCGTTGCCCTGGGGATCGATGTCGATGATCAGGGTCCGCTGCTCGGCCACAGCCAGGGAGGCCCCCAGGTTGATGGCCGTGGTGGTCTTGCCCACCCCACCCTTCTGATTGGCGATGGCGATGACGCGGGACATGAACTCCTTCGGGTGCGGCTGCGGGACGCGGGAACGGTCCGGGTGGGGCAATATACCCCGGGTCGTGGGGTGGGTAAAGCGAGGTCAGGGTTGACGATGATCGCCATTTCTGACGAGAATCCGGCATCGCGAGCGGCTTCTCCCCCACCGTCGGAGTCCCAGATGCGCCGTGCCGCCTGGCTTTGCGGAGTTTTCGCCCTGATCGCCGTGCTCGGAGCCTGTGGCGGAGACGACGGCGTGTCGGCAGATCCCTCCGTCGCCTTCCTGGTGGGAGATTGGTCCGCGACCCACATGGTGGTCACGCCCGACCTCGCGCCCGACCAGGCGTTGGACCTCATCGACGCCGGCGGATCGTTCTCGCTCAACGTCCAGCCTTCCGGTCAATACACGGCGGTGATCAGCATTCCAGGATTCGGCGCTCCCCCGCCCGAGCTCGGGACCCTGACGGTGGAAGGCGACGAGATCGTCTTCACCCGGACATCCCCGGCGCCAAAGACCGTGTCGAGGGCGACGTACGAGGAGGTCGCCCCGGGGCACGTCATCTTCAGCGGCGCGTCCGAGCTCGACATCGATGGGAATGGGACCGCGGACGCGGTGACCCTGGAAGTGGAGATCGTCCGCGACTAGAAGCGGTGGGCGACGCTGGTTTCACGGCAATGTTCCACGTGAAACAATGGCCGGGCGCCCCAGCGGCAATGTTCCACGTGAAACAATCCTTGCGCTTGCCACCCTGGACGATGTTCCACGTGAAACAATCAGGCTCCCGGCGGGCAGCAGCACGGACGACTCCGCTCAGCTGCGCCAACGGCATCTCGGTCAGCACCTTTCCTCCCCCTGACATCCATCGACCCGGCCCGCGGCCGCAGGCCCACCTCTTCAAAGGCCCTCTCGACGTGAACCGAGCTGCCGGTCGTCGTCTCCGGCCTGCTATCCCGAGTCATCTCGTGACGACAGGCGGTTGGCGGGAGTGCGGCTGCGCTGGCGGAACCGATCCGCCGAGAGCGGGCCGCCCCACGGTGACGGTGATGCTCTGCCGAAGCCGAGCACGGATCCCACCACCTGCGCGGGCCGCCCTCCACCACGAGACGCTCCAGACGCTCCAGGAAGCGAAACCTCTTCGTGATCGAAGCGGCCCCGGCGGGCCATGCCGGCAACGAGCCGTTCCCGAACCAGCCGCATCCGGAGCCTGATGGAAAGAATTGCGCTCCCGGCGCAGGCCGGCGATGGCTGCGCCAGCCCAGGGGGTGCGGCCAAGGCGAGCGGTGAACGAGGTGTCAGGGGTGCGGTGCTGTCAACCTAACTGCTTGTGCCCCAAGACTTTAGATGCCCCCGCACTCACCTTCCTCAGCCGCTTCACCTCGAAGAGGAGGTTCTGGAGATCCGCCGCGGACACGCCGGGGATCCGCCCGGCCTGGGCGAGGGTGGCCGGGCGCACACGGACCAGCTTCTCACGTGCCTCGAGGCTGAGGGTCTCCATGACACCGTACGGCAGATCCTCGCGCAGCTCGAAATCGTGCTGCGCCCGCAGCGCCTCCGCCCGCTCCCGCTCCCGTGCCACGTATCCCTCGTACTTGAGCTCCACCTCCACCGCCGCCAAGGCCCCGCCCCAACCCGCGGTCTCGACGAGACCCGCCGGTGCTTCGCCGGCCTCCAGGAGCGCGGGGGCATCGACCCCGGGGCGCCGGAGCAGCTCCAGCGCTGGAGACGCCTCCCGAATGGGGTTCCCTCCCGCGGCTTCCAGCAATCCGTTCACCCGATCGGGCGAGATCCAGGTCCCCGCAAACCAGTCCCGAAGCTCGTCCTCTTCCCGCAACCGCTCCTCGAGGGCCCCTCGCTGGATCCGTGTCAGCAGGCCGAGCTCACCGGCCAGGGGCCCGAGCCGGCGTACGGCGTTGTCCTGACGGAGCAGGAGTCGGAACTCGGCCCGGGACGTGAACAGACGGTAGGGCTCGTCCACGCCCCTGGTGACGAGGTCGTCCACCAGGACGCCCACGTACGCCTGATCCCGGCGCAGCACCAGTGGAGGCCGCCCCTGCACCTGCAGCGCGGCGTTGATGCCTGCGACGATCCCCTGACCCGCCGCCTCCTCGTAGCCCGTCGTGCCGTTGATCTGGCCGGCGAAGAACAGCCCGGCGACCGCCCGGACCTCCAGCGTGGGCCGTAGCTGATGCGGGGGGAAATAGTCGTACTCGATGGCGTAGCCCGGCCGCGTCATGCGTACGTCCTCCATCCCCGGCACGGTGCGCAGAAAGCGCAGCTGCACGTCTGGCGGCAGGGAGGTGGACAGGCCGTTCACGTACAGCTCGTGGGTATCCAGCCCCTCGGGCTCCAGAAAGACCTGATGCCGGCGTGCCTGCGGAAAGCGGACCACCTTGTCCTCGATGGACGGGCAGTAGCGCGGTCCCTTGCCCGCGATGGCCCCGCCGTAGAGGGCGCTGGCCCCGAGGTTTTCTTCCACCACGCGCTGCAGCGCCTCGCCCGTCCAGGTGATCCAGCAGGGGCGCTGCTCGGGGATCTCTTCCCGATGATAGAGCGAGAAGCGGAAGTCCTCGGGATCGCCGTCCTGCCTCTCCACGCCCTCGAGGTCCACCGTGCGCCCGTCGACCCGGGGCGGAGTGCCGGTCTTGAAGCGCCCCACCTCCAGCCCGCGCGCTTCCAGGGCCTCCGCCAGCGCCACCGATGGCGCCTCGCCGGCACGCCCCGCGGGCAAGCCGTCGGGTCCGTTGCCGACGTGGATGCGTCCCCGCAGAAAGGTCCCTGCCGTCACCACCACGGCGCGGGCCCGAAAGCCGACGCCGGACCGCGTCCGGATGCCCACGACCCGGTCCCCGTCGAAAACCGGTCCGGTGACCAGGTCCTGAAAGAAGTCCAGACGCTCCGTGGCCTCGAGGATTCGTCGCACCGCCCGGGGGTAGAGCGCCCGATCGCACTGGGCCCGGGGCCCCCACACCGCCGGCCCGCGCGAGCGGTTGAGCATGCGGAACTGGATCCTCGCCGCATCGGCCGCGCGCCCCATGACCCCGCCGAGAGCGTCGATCTCCCGCACGACCACACCCTTGGCGATTCCTCCGATGGCCGGATTGCAGCTCATGGCGCCGATCCGCGACAGGTCGGCGGTCACCAGGAGGGTGTGGCACCCCAGTCGTGCCGCGGCAGCCGCGGCCTCGCTCCCGGCGTGACCGCCCCCCACGACGATGACGTCGTAACTCGTCTCCATGCCCTCGCCTCGTTCCCTGTCAGCCGACTCCAGTACCGTCACGCACCACGCTACGGACGCAGGATCCTGAATCCTTCCGTCCCGGCGGCGTCTCCGGCCGCGATGGGCTCCAACTCGACCACCCGGGCTCCGGGGGGGCCTTCCCGGAGCCAGCACTCGAGGCGGTCCAGCGCCGCCCTCGAGCCCCGGGCGTGCACCTCGACCCTTCCATCGGCCCGGTTCCACACGGCGCCCTGCACGCCCAGGCTACGAGCCTCCTGCACGGTGGACCAGCGAAACCCCACACCCTGCACGCGCCCTGAAACCAGGTACGCGCGTCGCTCCTCGGGGGATTCCACCACGTCTCACTTCCCGATGCAGAAGGAAGAGAACAGACGATCCAGCACCTCTTCCGGCGACAGCACGCCCAACGTCTCCTCCAGGGCCGTCTCGGCGCTCCGCAGGTGCGTGGCCGCCATCTCGGCCGGCACGCCGCCTTCGAGGGCATCGGCGAACTCCGTGACCTCCCGGCGCGCTCGACGCACGCCCGCCACCTGCCGCTCGCGGGTGAGCACGGGCGCGTCGTCTCCCGCCTCCATACTGCCGAACACGAGCTCGCGCAGACGGTTCCGGAGGACGTCGAGACCCTCACCGTTACGCACGGACACGGCGATCCAGGGAGCCTCGGGCCGCTCCTCGCCCTCATCGGCCTTGGTGCGCACCCGCACCACCGGCACGCTGGCCCGGAGCTCACGGTCCACGAAGGCCCGTTCGGCGTCCTGTAACGGCCGGCCCGCCTCGGCGCAGAAGAGGACGACGTCGGCCGCCCGCAGAAAGCGCTGCGCCACCTCGATCCCCAGCCGCTCCACGGTCTCGTCGGTCTCCCGGAGTCCCGCCGTGTCCACGAGCCGGAAGGGATAGCCCCCGACCGAGGCCTGCACCTCCACCGCGTCTCGGGTCGTGCCGGGAATCTCGGTCACCAACGCCCGCTCCTCGCCCAGCAACGCGTTGAACAGACTCGACTTGCCGACGTTGGGCCGGCCCGCGAGCACCACCAGCGCGCCCTCACGCAGCAACTCGCCCTCCGGCGCCGTGGCCTCGAGGCGCTCCAGGGCACGCGTTACCTGGCGTGCCCGGCCGACGATGTCGCCCACCGGCACCGGCGCGTCGTCTTCTTCGGGAAAGTCCAGGTGGTGGGTGAGCAACGCTTCCAGATCGATCAGCGAGTCCCGCAATGCGGCCAGCCGCCGCGACAAACCCCCCTCGAGTTGCCGCAGGGCGTTGCGATGGAGCGCGCGACTCCGGGCCTCCACCAGATCGGCCACCGCCTCGGCCTGCACCATGTCCACCTTGCCAGCCAGGAAGGCCCGCCGGGTGAACTCGCCGGGCTCGGCCCGGCGCGCACCCGCGGCCCGGCACGCCTCCTCCACGAGTCGGGGCGCGAGCCCACCGCCGTGGCCGGAGATCTCGACCGCGTCCTCGCCGGTGTAGCTCCCGGGACCCGGATACCACGTGACCAGCGCGCGGTCCGCTGGCTCACCGGTGGAGGGATGGAGGATTCGGGCCAGCGTGGCCCGCCGGGCCGGGGGCAGACCCTCCAGCCCCGGCGCCACCGCGAGCAGAATCTCCGCCGCCCTCGGCCCCGACAGGCGTACCACCGCCAACGCACCCCGCCCCTGCGGGGTGGCCGTGGCGACGATGGTGTCGTGGAGAGGGTCGCTCACGCTGTCTCCGGCGATGCCCGGGGGTGGTCCGAGCAGCCCGAGACCACCCCCGCGGTCAGTCCTTGGTTTCGCTCAGTTTGACGGGACCCCGCGCGGCGACGCGTTTCCGTTCCCTGGCGATGAGGAGCTGCTGGGGAATCGTGGCGATGTTGGCCGTCGCGTAATAGAGGTTCAGCCCCGACGGGAACTGCATGAAGATGAACCCGAAGAAGAGCGGCATGAACCACATCATCATCTTCATCTGCGGGTTCGACTGCGGCATGGACTTCATGCTGATCCACTGCAGCGAGAACATGGACAGCGCCAGGAACACGGGCAGAATGAAGAGCGGGTCCTTGGCCGAGAGATCCGGGAGCCAGTAGAAGGGGACGCCCCGGAGCTCGATGGTGTTCTGGAAGACGAAGAAGAGCGCGATGAGCACCGGCCAGGGAAGGAGCATGGGCAAGCATCCCGCCAGGGGATTGAACCCGTACTCCTTGTAGAGGCGCATCATCTCCTTCTGCATGCGCTCCGGATTGTCCTTGTACTTGGTCTGGATCTCCTTCACGAGGGGCTGGACCGCCATGTTGCGCATCTGCGCCCGCATGGCCTTCTGGTTCAGCGGCCAGAGAATGACCCGCATGAGCACGCCGAAGACCACCAGGACCCAGCCGTAGCCCAGCTTCAGGTTGTCGTGGAGGAAGTTCAGGATCCAGAGGATTACGCCGACGATGGGGCGCACCACCGGCCGCATGAACTTCCAGCCGTAGGGGTTCACCTCTTCCAGATCCGTTCCCATGGATTGCAGGCGGGCGTACTCCTGCGGACCCATGTAGAGCCGATAGTGGAACAGCCCGTCGGGGCTCACGGACTGGGTGACGGCCACGTGGGCGTGGTTCTCGCCCGGGACCGGAGACACCAGGATCCCCCCCAGATAGTCTTCCTGATCGCCCTGGCCGGTCCCGGGCAGGATCGCCATGACGAAGTACTTGCTCTTGAAGGCCACCCAGCGGAACGGCCCGTTCTGCACCTCGGCCTCGTCCACCTTGGTCAGCGGCGTGGCGTTGATGCCCTCGCTCACGTGGTTCCCCACGTACGCCATGGAGCGGACCTCCTGGGCCGAGTCCGCCTCGTTGAAGGCCATGCCCTCGCCCAGGTCCGTCACCAGGAGAGGCCGCTCGACCCCGGAGACGTCGGCGCTGACCTGGACCACGTAATCGTCGGGATCGAAGGTGTAGGCGAGCTCCACCGAGACGTCGGTGCCGGGCTGGGACCAGGTGAAGGTGAGCTCCTGCGGGCCACCGCCCTGGTTGAGCCGTAGCCCGTCCTGGGGCGACACGCGGAACGGGAGATCACGCAACTCCAGCGTGTCCGGCCCCACCACGAGCCGCTTGCCCAACGCCGCCGTCCCGTCGGGGAGCAGCCGCACCGGCCCGTCACCCTGTCGTAGCGACTTGAAACGGACCAGCTCCGCCGACACCAGCTCCGCGCCGTGGCTGGAGAAGGTGTAGCGGTAGAGGGGGCCCTCCACGAGGATCTGGCGCTCGGGCGCCACCGAATCGGCCGCCTGGGGCTCCACGTCCGCCGCGGCGGCCTGGTCGCTGGACGCCTGCCCCGGCGCCGGCTGGGCCTCGGGCGCGCCCGTGGCCGGCAGGCCCCCGGTCACCGAGTCCGAGGAAGGCCTCGCACCCGTATCGGCCTGCATCGCCACCGAGTCTGCCGCGACGGCCGGCGGCTCCTGAACCGGGGGAAAGAGCAGGTTGGTCCCGACCAGGACCACGAGCATGAGCGCGATGGCGAGCAGAAAGCGAACTTCAGTTCTCATTTCGTCGTCGTGTCAAAGCCGTGCCGGGTCCTCGTCGACTCGTGTTCGTCCGGCACGGGAGGCACGGGATCGTACCCGTGGCCTCCCCAGGGATGGCACCGCAGCAGGCGCCGAAGCGTCAACCAGCTACCTCTCAGCGCCCCGTGGCGCTCCAGTGCCTCCACGGCGTACTGAGAGCACGTGGGCTCGTACCGGCAGCTCGGCGGCATGAGGGGCGAGATCCCGACCTGGTAGACCCGAACCAGGCCGATCAGCACCCGGCGGACCACGTGTCCTCCACGAACGCCACGAGTTGATCGCGGAGCTCGCCGAACGAGGCCTCGAAGGCCCCCCGCCGTGCCCGTACCAGCACATCCACACACACGCCCCTCCCTTCGAGACGAGGCAGAACCTCCGTGCGCCCGATCTCACGCAGGCGCCGGCGCACGCGGTTGCGATCCACGATGCGGTGCCCGTGCTTGGGCACCACCGCGCCGTACCGAGAATGCGAAACGGGGGAAGCCGCGAAGAAGACGTCCAGGTGGGGCGTCCTCTTCCGCTTCCCCCGTGCATGCAACGCCCGGATCTCCCGGGCGCTGCGGATGCGGCTCGAGGGAGGGAACCGGAATCCGCCCGGCCTGCCCGGACTCGGCGTCTCCGCCGGCGGGCCAGCCGTGCTCACGACCCCTACTTCGAGCCGGTCCTCACCGTGAGGCGCGCGCGGCCCTTCTTGCGACGGGCCGACAGCACCTTGCGGCCGCCCCGGGTCTTCATACGGGCGCGGAACCCGTGCTTGTTCGCGCGCTTCCGGTTGCGAGGCCGATAGGTGGGCTTCATGGTGTACCGCCCGGTGTTTGGGGTCCAGAATCGTCTGAAGTCGAGCAGGGAAACATAGACGCGGAGCCGGAAGACCGTCAACCCCGTGGGCGTCCATGGGAAGCGGGTCGCCCACAGCGCCGTATCCGCGTCGGCGCGGGACGGAATTGACTTTTCCACAGGCCAACTCTAGCTTCGCTCTCCCTCGATTCCGAGGGTCGTTCCCACAATCCGCGCACCCCTTCTCGAGCCGTCCGGCCCCGGGCCGAACGGAGGCCCCGCCGTCCATGGAGCTTACCGCGTCCGAGCTCTGGTCGAACATCCTGGAGTCCGCCCGATCGGGCCTCCCGGAGCAGAGCTTCAAGACGTGGCTTTCCGGCACCCGGGCCATCGCCCTGTCCGAGTCCGAGCTCCAGGTGGAAGCCCCCAGCGAATTCCACGTCGAGTGGATCGAGGACAAGTACCGCCCGGTCCTCACCGAGTTGGCCGAGCGCATCCTGGGTCGTCGTCTCCAGCTGAGCTTCCGGACGGGCACGCCGGCCGGTCCCTCGCTTCCCAGCGTCGAGGTCGTGCCACCCACGCCCGTCCCCGACGCGCAGCCCCGGCCGAGCCAGGCTCCCCCCGGCCATCGCCCGGGTTTGAACGAGCGATACACCTTCGAGCGCTTCGTGGTGGGCAACAACAACCAGCTCGCGGCGGCCGCCTGCCACGCCGTCGCCGAGAAGCCCGCGCGCATGTACAACCCCCTCTTCCTGTACGGAGGCGTGGGCCTGGGCAAGACCCATCTGATGCATGCCATCGGCAATCACATCCTCGAGGCGAGCCTCGACAAGCGCGTCACCTACGTATCCAGCGAGCAGTTCATGAACGAGTTGGTGACCTCCATCCAGGAGGGCACCACCGGTGAGTTCCGCCGGCGCTATCGGCAGATGGACCTCCTCCTCGTGGACGATGTCCACTTCCTGGAAGGGAAGGAACGCACCCAGGAGGAGTTCTTCCACACCTTCAACGCCCTCTACGACGCCCAGAAGCAGATCATTCTCACCAGCGACCGTCCTCCCAAGGAGATCCCGGGGCTCGAGGACCGACTGGTGAGCCGCTTCGAGTGGGGCCTGGTGGCCGACATCAAGCCCCCGGACTACGAAACCCGCGTCGCGATCCTGAGAAAGAAGGCCGCCGACGACCACCTGACGCTGGACGACCCGGTCATAGACTTCATCGCACACGCCTGCACCGCGTCGGTGCGCGAGCTCGAAGGCGCCGTCATCAAGTTGCTCGCCTATTCTTCGCTGACCAACCAGGAGATCACCGTCGAGCTGGCCCGCACCGCGCTCAGCGGAATGATCCAGGACGATCCGGGCAGCCATGGAGGTCGCCCGAGCCTCACCGCCGAGACCATCCGCGAGGTGGTCGCCCGCCGCTGGGGGGTCAAGGTGGAGGCGCTGACCTCGAAGCGCCGCACCAAGGACGTGACGGTACCTCGACAGGTCGCCATGTTCCTCATCCGAGAGATCCTGGACCTTCCGCTGGTGCAGATCGGCGAGCGCTTCGGCGGCCGCGACCACTCCACCGTCATCCATTCCGTGCGCAAGGTCGAGGATCTGATCGAAGAAGACGAGGAATTCAAGGACCAGGTCGACGGCGCTCGTAGGGAGCTCCTGGAGCCTGCCGGGAGAGCCCACAAGTGACGTGGAGAAGTGTTGAAAACCATGGCAGTTCTCCCCGGTCCCGACGTCTGGGCCGGGTTCTCCACGCGGGCCCTTCCCTTGTCCACGCACGATCCACAGCCACCTTCAGCGGTGTTCGTGGCGACACGCCGCCACGCACTCCCTTGACAACCACAGCTGTCCACAGCTCCACACCCTCTACTACTACTCCTTTTCTTTTATAAGGGAGAACATAGAGATTAGGGCCCTGTGGAGACGTTGACTGACCCGAGTGGAGGCTTCATGAGATTCACCATCACCCGCCAGAATCTTCACCACGGCCTGGCAGCCGTCTCGGCCAGCATCCCGAGCAAGACGACGCTCCCGGTGCTTTCGAACATCCTGTTCGAGACCACGGAGGACGGGGTGTGGATGAGCGGGACGGACCTGGACGTGTCCGTGCGGGTGAAGGTCCCGGCCGATGTCCACGAGGCCGGAAGCCTCACGGCACCGGGCAAGAAGCTCCAGGAGATCACGCGGGAGCTACCCGACCAGCCGGTGGAGATCGGAACCCGCGGCGACCAGATCGAGCTCCAGTGTGGTCGCAGCCGCTTCAAGCTCAACGGGCTTCCCGCCGACGAATTTCCCTCGCTGCCCGGCGTGGACTTCGAGAGCAGCGTGACCGTGGCCGGCCAGGACCTTCACCGTCTCATCCACCACACCTCGTTCGCGGTCTCCACCGAGGAGAGCCGACCGATCCTCAACGGGGTGCTGTGGGAGCTCCGGGACGGCTCCATGCGCATGGTGGCCACCAACGGACATCGGTTGGCCCGCATGGGCGTGCCCACCGGACCGTCGTCGCTCACCAGCACCGACTTCATCGTACCTCCGGCCGCGCTCCAGCAGGTGCAGCGGCTCCTGGAGGAGGATGCGGACATCGAGGTGGCGTGGGACAGCGGCAGCGACGGGAGCGCCCGCAAGAACCACCTGGGCTTCCGCTCGTCGGGGACCGAGGTCTACACGCGTCTCATCGAGGGCTCGTATCCGAACTACGAGCAGGTCATCCCCAAGGACAACGACAAGTACGCCATCGTGGAGAAGCGGACCCTGGAGTCCGCCGTGCGCCGCATGGCCGTGGTGGCCAGCGACCAGACGCACCGGATCCGGCTCACCTTCGAGAGCGATCGAGTCCATCTCAACGTGCTCACCCCGGACCTGGGCGAGGGCCACGACGAGCTCGAGCTGTCGTTCACCGGCGAGGGGCTGGAGATCGGCTTCAACGCCAACTATCTCCTGGAAGTCCTGCGCTACATGCCCACCGACGAGGTCAAGATGACCTTCAAGGCGCCGGAGCGGGCCGCCACCCTGGAACCGGTGACGCCCGACGACGAGCCCATGGATTATCTCTGCCTGGTGATGCCGCTGCGTCTGCTGGACTGAGAGGGAGCGGGCGACTTCGGCCCGCGCCGAGCACGGACCATCAGGCGGAGCGCGCCGCTTCCAGGAGCTCGGGGCCGGTGAAGACGGCCACGAGCGGGTAGCCGGCGTCGTCGAGGCGCCCCCGCCCGCCCTCCTGGCGGTCCACCAGGGTGAGGACGCCGACCACCGTGCAACCGTGCTCCCGCACCGCTGCTATGGCCTTCAGCGCGCTGCCCCCGGTGGTCATGGAGTCTTCCACCACCAGGCAGCGCGCACCCTCGGGCAGGCCCCCCTCGATCCGTTGGCCGGTCCCGTGCTCCTTCGCCTTCTTGCGCACGGAGAAGGCGTCCCTCGGGCTTCCCCGGAGAAAGCTCTCACGGGCGATGGCGTAGGCCACCGGATCGGCGCCCATGGTGAGACCGCCCACGTGCGAGAACTCGATCCCGCTGGCGGTGAGGGCCTCCCAGCATACCTTTCCGGTGAGGACCTGGCCTTCGGCGGACATGGTCGTCCTGCGGGCGTCGACGTAGTAGGACGAACGCGCCCCACTGGCCAGGGTAAACTCACCGAGGCGCACCGAACGCTCCACCAGGAGCTCCTTGAGACGATCGCGAGATTCCATGCCGCCATGCTCCGCTTCGGGCCTCGCGGCGTCAAGCCCCACCGTCATCACCGTATGAGTCCGACCTTGCTCCCCACCTCCGCACGCCGACACGCTCGACGGGTGTTCGCACCCGTCGTGGGCGCGCTCGTGCTGCTCGGTTCCGTGGGCGTCACCGCGTGTCAGGAAGGGGGCACGGTGGACCCCGGCACCACCCGCTTCGGGCAGGTAGGGTCCGTGCGCCTGGTCATGGAAACGCCGCTGGCGCTGGGTGAAGGACAGCTTCGGCAGGAGCTGGAGTGGAGCTCCGACGGCACGTGGACGCTGCGTGAGACGGTCCTCTACGACGGCGTGGCCGGCGACAGCAACCTGACCCGCCTGTCGTCGAACATGGAGCTGTCGGCCGGGAAGTACGCCACCTGGATCGTGCAGGTGAACGATACGCCGGGCCTCGACCTCTTCGACACCGAGGCGCTGGACCCGTACCTGGATCCCGATTGCGCGGATCTCCAGTCCCGGGTCACGCTCACCATCCGCGACGATGTCCGGAACCAGGAGAGCTCGTGGACCCGCTGCGCCCAAGGGCCTCTCAGGGACCTCACGCCGGTCGGCGCCGGACCCGATCCCGCGGCCAGTCGCGTGGCCATCGCCGGAACGCTGGCCCGCGCCAGCACCGTGGGGGACAAGTTCGCGTCGGTGTATCTGGGGACGGTTCCCTTCGCCACCATCGATCGTGGCGAGGACTCGGGCGCCGCCCTGACCACGCCCCTGGTGATCCAGGATCAGGCCGACTGGACCTCGTTCTGGTCCGAGCACTCGCGGAGCCAGGGACCCGCGCCGCAGGTGGATTTCGAGCGCGACCTGGTCCTGGTGGGAGCCGTGGGCCAGCGCGAAGAAGCGGGAGACAGCGTAGAGATCCGCCGGGTGCGCGCGGTCTCCGACGGTACCGTGGTGGAGCTCCACGAGCTGGTGCCCGGGGATTTCTGCTCGCCGGCCCAGAAGATCCACATCCCGTTCCACATCGTCCGGGTGCCTCGCGTGCCGCTGCCGATCCGCTACGCCGAGGTACAGGTGGACCTGGTGCCCTGTGGCTAGCGCGAGGCCGGGAGGCCCGGCGGGCTGCCCCGTGCGTGGGCGCCATGACAACTCCGGCCCGCTGATGTCGATCCGGCGGCAGTTCGTCCTGGCGCTGGCCCTCTTCGCGGTCCTGCTCGCCGTTCTCTATGGCCTGGTGGCCCGGCGGGTGTCACGCCAGGCCCTGGAGGCCGAGCTGGACCGCCGGCTGGTGTGGGTGGCGGGAGCCGCCGCCGCCACGGGCATCGTGGGCGAGGACGTGAAGTGGTTCGCGCCGGGCGACGAGGGCGACCCCTTCTGGATCGCGTACCACAACCGGCTCGACTCGCTCAAGGCGCACTACGTGGCCGGCGCGTGGATCTTCAACGGGGTCAAGAAGGAGGCGCTGGTCACCGCCGAGGCCGCCGACTCCATTCCCATCGGCACGCCGCTGCGCTTCCTGGAACAGTACGACGAGGCCATTCGGCGGGTGCTCCGCGACGGAAGCGCCACCACCGACTTCTTCGCGTATCAGGGCCGGCTCTACAAGTACGGCTTCGTGCGCCTGGATCCCAACGCGATCCTGGCGGTGCTCATGCCCGCCGACTTCCTGGTGCCCCTGAGCCGCCTGAACCGCTCTCTCGTGTGGGGCACGCTGTTGGCGCTGGCGCTGGCGGTGGGCCTGGGCATGCTCCTGGCAGGGGGCATCGCCCGTCCCGTGGAGCATCTCAGCCGCGCTGCCATCCGCATCCAGCGGGGGCGCATGGACCGGGAGGTCTCGCTCCAGCGCCGGGACGAGCTGGGAAAGCTGGCCGATGCCATGGAGCGCATGCGCCGGGGGATCCTGGAGCGCGACGAGCAGCTTCGCCTCATGCTGGCCCAGGTCGCGCACGAGATCAGGAATCCCCTGGGGGGATTGGAGTTGTTCGCGTCGGCGGCCGCCGAGACCGACGATCCAGCCGAGCGGAAGCGTCACATGCGCCGGGTGCGCGAGGAGGTGGCGGCGCTGAACCGCATCATCGACGACTTCCTGACCTTCGCGCGTCCGTTGAAGGCCGAGCCCGAGCCCACGGATCTGCGGGTCGCGCTGGACGCCGCGGCCGACCTGGTCCGGGGCGAGCTGGAAGGCAAGGGAGGCACGCTGGAGCTCGCCCTGCCCGACGCTCCTCTCATGGCGCGGGCCGACGCCGACCAGGCCAAACGCGCGGTGCTGAACCTGCTTCGTAACGCTGCTCAGGTCTCGGACCGGGTCCGGCTGGCGGCCACGCTGGAGCGCGGTGAGGTGGTGGTGTCGGTGGCCGACGACGGGCCGGGGATTCCCGAAGAGGAGCGGGAGCGCATCTTCGACCCCTTCGTCACCGACAAGGAACAGGGTGCCGGGCTGGGGTTGGCCATCGTGCGCAAGGTCGCCGAAGCCCAGGGAGGGCGCGTCGAGGTGCTGGCCGCCGAAGACGGCGGCATTGGGACGGGGGCCGAGTTCCGCGTATATTTCCGGGGGATGGAGGACTTTCCCGCCGCGTAGTCCCATGCCCGTCGCGCCCCTTCGCTCTTCGATCCGCCCAATCCGGGAACGGTCATGGCCCTGGTCCTGATCATCGACGACCACGACTCCATGCGCGAGGGACTCGAGCTGCTCCTTCGCCGCCGGGGACACCGTACGCTGTCCGCCGACGGTGGCAAGGAGGGACTCGAGCTCCTGGACGAGGGTCCCGACCTCGTCATCACCGACCTCAAGATGGCCCATGTCGACGGCATGGACGTGCTGCGTCACGTGAAGCGGGCATCGCCCGAGACCGAGGTCCTGGTCATCACCGGCTACGGCACCATCGAGAAGGCCGTGGAGGCCATGAAGCTGGGGGCGGCGGACTTCCTCACCAAGCCGTTCTCACCGGAGGAGTTCGGGGTCAAGGTCGACCGGCTCCTGAGCCAGCGCGAGGAACGCTCACGGCTGCGCGAAGAAAACGTCGCCCTGCGGGTGGAGAACGCCTACCTGAAAGAAGAGGCGGAAGCCCGCTACGGACGCATCGTGGGCGAGTCCACGGCCATGAAGGAGGTCTTCCGCTGGATCGACCGGGTCGCCCGCAGCCAGTCCACGGTGATGATCTACGGGGAGTCGGGCACCGGAAAGGAGCTCGTGGCCCGGGCCATCCACGCCGGCAGCGCCCGCCACGACGGTCCCTTCGTGCGGGTGAACTGTGGCGCCCTGGCGGAAGGTCTCCTGGATTCCGAGCTGTTCGGGCACGAGAAGGGAGCCTTCACCGGCGCCGAAAAGAAGCGCCGGGGGCGCTTCGAGCTGGCCGACGGCGGCACGCTCTTCCTGGACGAGATCTCCACGGTGTCGCCGGCGACCCAGGTCCGGCTCCTGCGCGTCCTGCAGGAGCGGGAGCTGGAGCGGGTCGGGGGCGAGGAGACCATCGAAGTGGACGTGCGTATCATCGCCGCCACCAATACCCCGGCCGAGGTGCTGCTGGGCCACGACGGATTCCGCGAGGACCTCTACTACCGTCTGCATGTAGTACCGATCACCCTCCCGCCGCTCCGGGACAGGCTCGAGGACATCCCCCCGCTGGTCGAGCACTTCGTGCAGAAGCTGAGGCAGCGCACCAACGCCTCGGTGTCCCAGGTGAGCCGGGACGCGCTCGACCGCTTGAGGGGCTACGCCTGGCCCGGGAACGTTCGAGAGCTGGAGAACGTGGTGGAGCGGGCGCTGGTGCTGGCCGAGGGCGACGTTCTCGGTCTCGAGGACCTGCCACCGCTGGGAGGCAACGGCAGGGCCAACCTGACGCCTGCTCCCGACGAGTCCGGGTTCCCCGAGACGGGCCTCGACCTGAACGAGGCCATGGAGGGGATGGAGGAGAGGCTCTTGAGGAAGGCGCTGGCTCAGGCCGGCGGCGTGAAGGCCGAGGCGGCGCGTTTGCTGGGCCTGAAGCCGAGCGCGCTCTACTACAAGCTGGAAAAGTACGGTATCGAGGCGTGAAGACGAGGATCCACGGGTGGCTTCCGCGGTTCGGGACGCCGGGAGGAGCGCTCCTCCCGGCGCTCTTCGTCATGCTCGTGGGTCTCGCCCCGCCGGCGGCGCGCGGCCAGGAGACGGCAGCCGTGGTGCAGCGGGACCTCGAGTACCGGGCGGCCCGTGACTCCTATCAGGCGGCGCTGCAGAATCTCCGGGCCCAGAACAACGCCTTCGCCAGCATCCTGGACACGCTGGCGGGAGCGCGGCGCGGCGACGACGAGGAGCTGGTTCGCCAGTTGGAAGGTCAGGCGTACGGGTTCTCACGGGAAATCGCTCGTCTGGATCGCCGGGTCCAGGAGCAGCGCGACAGCCTGGACAACGCCCGCAGCCGCTTGCTGGGGGCGTTGGACGATCGCCTGGATCGGGTGCAGTCCATGCTCTCCGAGAACCCGGTGCCCTCGGTTCGGCAGGACCTGGAGGCCGAGGCCCGCGACCTGCGGCGTCAGTACCTGGAGCTCGAGGCCGAGGGCGGCAACGTGCTCACGCCCCGCAACGTCATGTACCCCGCCATGCAGCCCTCGCCCCGGGACACGCCGGCGGACCTGCGCCTGAAGGTCCAGTTCGCCGAGCGCAAGGTGGAGGAGGCCAAGGCCCAGCTCGGTGAGGTGGATCGTCAGATCCAGCGATTGGAGAACCTGGTGCGCACGCAGCGGAGCGGCCGGGACTTCATGGGACAGCTGAACCGTTTCGGCGACACCGAGGTGCCCACGGGTCCGCCGGGCCAGGCCCGCGAGCGGATCCAGGACCTGCCCACCGACACCACCGGCGCCCTCTCCATCGAGGACCTCCCCCCCGAGCAGCGTCTCGAGGTCCTCCGACTCTTCCGGGAACAGGTGCAGGTGCAGATCGACGTCCTGGAGGACCGGGTGCGCGTGCTCAAGGAGAGGCTTCCCCACACCGATGAAGCCATGGATGCGGAGGAGCCGAGGTGAGGCGGCGCTGGAACCAGGGGCTGGCTGCGTTGGGCGTGATTGCCGCGCTGTCTCTGCCGGCGACGGCGCGTGCGCAGGTGCGCTGGCTGGACCTGGTTCTCACCGGGGGCGTCTCGGGCGAGGGATACGAGGGCAATCTCGCTTCCGCCACGGTGCCGGTGGTGGACAGCACCGACGAGGCACGGGCCGCCGTCGGCGAATTCGGCGTGCGCGGCGCGCTCGTGCTGCTGGAGCGTTCTTCCACCTTGCTGCAGGCCGATTTCGACCTGGGGATGCGCCAGTTCGCCGCCACCGGCTTCCAGGTGCGGGACTACGCGCCCAGGGAATGGGTCGGTCAGGCGGACCTGACCTACCGACAAGGGCTGGGGCGTGCCGGCGTCCTCTTCCTGGGCGCAGGCTTCACCGGGCGCTCGGTCACCGACCGGCCGCCCATGCCCCTCTTTCTGCAGCCGGCCTACCAGCGGCTCACGGGCTCGGCGCGCTACCTCACGCCTTCCATCCAGGGCGTGCGCTTCGATGTGGTCGGCGGGGTGGAGGGCTCGAACTACGAAGCGCCCCGGCGGGTGACCCAGCTCGACCTCCTGGATCGCAACTCGGTCTCGGTCGAGGTGGGAGCGCGCTGGGGTGTCGGCTTCGACATCCGCTTCTACACGGGCTTCCGGCAGACCGAATATCCCCACCAGGGAAGCTTCGACGAGAGCGATCCCTTCCGCCGTGATCACGCGGTGACGGTGGGCGCCCAGTGGCGCTGGGAATCCACCGTGGTGGCGGACCTGGGGGTCGAGGGCATCGTCAACCGCTCCAATTCGCGGCGCCCCGAATACGATGCCTTCACCGTCACGGCACAGCTGGCCGCGCCTCTGCCCTGGTGGGGGCTGCGCACCAATCTCTACGGCGTGCTCACCGGCAAGAGCTACGTGTACACGACGCCTTTCGCGCGGCTGGTTCCGGGCGAGGAGGCGGACAACGCATCGGTGCTCTATCTGAACCTGTCGCGGTCCATCGCCGACAACCTGGACGCATCGGTGCGGGTGGGCTGGACCAAGGCCGAGACCGATATCGGGCAGTCCTATTTCCGGCGTTCCGGGGTGAGCTTCCTGCTGAGCTACCGCCCGCTGCTACACTGAGACCCGGATCGCCCAGCCGCCCCACCCGCCGTGGTGGCTGAGGCTGACGGCGGCGGAGGCGGTGGGACGCCCGTTCAGGTACACGCGGGGCGGCACCCGGCCGGCGGGACCCTCGGCGCACACGATGGACACGTCGCTCTCGGTCCTGGCCAACGCCTCGGCGGCGTCACGGCGGGCCCCCAGGCGCACCAGCGCCGAGGGCAGCGAGTGGACGGCCCTGGCCTCGGCGGGGGTCAGGTGCTCCGACATGAGCACTTCGAGGTCCGGCACGCCCCGGGTCCGGTGCAACACTTCCAGCTCGGCGGCCCGCCACCGGAGATCGGCAGGGAGCCCGCTGTCTTCGACGTCGATACCGGGAGCCCAGGCCAGCGCCACCAGGCAGCGCCCGGCACGCGCCATCCGCACCGGGATGTCCCGGTCCTGGTGCCGGACGCGGGCCGCGACCAGCGAATCCCCCGGAGAAGGCAACGCCTCCACGGCCACACGATAGGTCGCGTGGCGAAAGACGGGGGCACGGCCGTCGAGGCCCGTCACCACCTTGTAGGCGGCCTCCTTGGCGGCCCACAGCGCCCACAGCGCCTCGTCGGCCTGCGCCCCGGGCCGAGCCTCGAGCCAGCGCCGTTCGCTGTCGGCCAGGATGCGGGCGAGGAAGCGGCCGTCGGAAGCCTTTCCCGGACAGCGGGGATCGTCGAGATCGACCACGTCGATCCCCACCGCCGGAGGGGACCCGGCGGACCCGGTCAGGGCATGCCCTTCCAGACGATCCGCCACAGGCGCCCCTGCTGGTCGTCGATGACGTAGAGCGAGCCGTCGGGAGCCATGGCGGCGCCCACCGGCCGCGCCGACCAGCCGCGGTCCGATCCCTCCGGCGGCTGGAAGCCGTCGGCGAAGACCTCCCAATCCCCCGAGGGAATCCCCCCGGTCATGGGCACGAAGACCACGTTGAAGCCCTCCTGCGGGAGGGGCGCGCGGTTCCAGGATCCGTGGAAGACGATGAAGGCGCCGTTCTGGTAGCGGGCCGGGAACTGGGTGCCCGTGTAGAATTCCAGGTCGTCGGGAGCCCAGTGGCCCGGGAAGCCCATGAGGGGGTCCTTCTTGTCGGCACAGCGCCCCACCTCGGTGCCGTCGCCGCCGTATTCGGGGGCCAGCACCTTCTCGTTCTTCTCACGGTCGAAGTAGCAGTAGGGCCAGCCGAAGTCGTCGCCCTGCTGGATGCGCACGAACTCCTCGGCGGGCTTCTCCGCGCTCTCTTCCTGCGTGTAGAGATCCGGCCACAACTCGGCGAGCTGATCGCGTCCGTGCTGGACGCCGTAGAGGATGTTCCAGGTGGGATGCCAGCGCAGCGCCACCACGTTGCGGAGCCCGGTGGCGAAGCGCGTGCCGTCGGCCTGGGTCTGGTGGGTCCTGGTGCCGTCGAAGCGCCAGATGCCCGCCCGGTCCTCCAGCTGCGGGCAGGGATCCTGACCGGCCGAGCCCGCCGTGCGGGCCTCCACCTGGCAGGCGTTGGAGGGCGCGCCGATGTTCACGTACATGCTGCCGTCGGGAGCCAGGGCCACGCTCTTGGCCGTGTGGTTGCGATCGTCGGGCAGGCCCGAGACGATGGTGTCGGGCGGACCGGCGGGCGTGAGGGCGTCCTCCTGCATGCGGTAGCGCAGGACGGCGTCGTTGGGGGCGAAGTAGAGCACGCCCTCGCCCAGCAGCACCTCGTTGCCTCCGTTGTCACCCCAGCGCTCGCGCACGTCGAAGCGGGCGTCGCCGTCCTCGTCCCTGAGCGCCACCACGCCGCCGCGCTCGGCGCGGGTGTTGCTCAGCGCCACGAACACGTCGCCGTTGGGGGCCACGTCCAGATGGCGGGCCCGGCCGAGGCTGTCCAGCACCTGGATGGCGCAGAACCCGTCGGGCAGGGTCAGACCCCCGTTGTCCGGAGCGCAGTACTGCGCCAGCGACGAGGGATGGCCGGCGGGCGAGGGCTCGCCACCGGCTTCAGCCATGCCGGCGCCACTCTCTCCGCCCTGACACGCGGCGGACAGGGCCAACGTGGTGAACGTGGCGGTGGCGAGGATACTGCGGAATGCACGATGGATCATGAAGGGTCTCCAGACGGGGCGGGGGACGCGTGCGTGCGAGAATTGGCCCGGAACGCCGGGCGCTGTCAAGACAAACCGAGTGCCAGCCGGACGTCGTCGGGGATCCGCATGGGCCGGCGGTCCTGGCCGATCCACACCGCGACGACCCTGGCTTCCGCGAACACCGAATCGGGATCGTCGGGGTCGGCGGCGACCTGCTCGATCACCATGGACGAACTGCGCGCCGACGCGGCGCGCGTCCGGATCGAGAGCTCCTGGTCCAGCGTGGCTTCCTTGCGATAGTCCACCTCGACGCGCACCACGTGCACGCCTTCGCCGCGACGCCCCAGCTCGTCCAGCGGGAATCCGCCCGCCGCCAGGGCCTGAAAGCGCGCGAACTCGAAGTAGTTGAGGTAGACGGCGTGGTTCACGTGCCCGAAGCTGTCCAGCTCGTAGCTTCGGGCCCGCACGCGGGTCTCGAACTCGGGGCGGTCCTCGGGGGATTCCATGGGGCCATGGGGAGGGAGCGCGTGGTGGATCGTGAAACGACCCCGAGGCCGGGTCTGGTGTTCCCGGGGGCGGGCGCCCGTGGGCGGTGGGCGAGCTCCTACTCGGCGCGCAATGCGGACACGGGATCCACGGAGGCCGCGCCTCTCGCCGGCAGCGACGACGACACCAGCACCATGGCCAGGAGCGCCACGGGGACGGCCACGAGCACCGTGGGGTCGGTGGGCTCCACCTGGTAGAGGAGCTCCTGGAGGCGTGGACCCACCAACAGCGTCACGCCCAGTCCGACGCCCACCCCCCAAGAGCCCATGCCCAGGGCGCCCAGGACCACGCGTTGCACCACGCGGCCCCGGTCCGCTCCCAGCGCCATGCGGATGCCGATCTCGCGGCGTTGCTGGTCCACCATGCTGGCGACCATTCCGTAGACGCCGGCCAGCGCCAGGAGAAGCGCCACCCCCGCGAATCCCCCCAACAGCCCCGTCTGGAATCGCCGCGCCGCCGTGGACGCCCTGATCTGGCCCGGATACGTAGCCAGATCCGCCAGCAGCTGCTCGGGATCGGCCTCCTGGATCGCGGAGCGCAGGGCGGCGGACGGAGGGGCCGGCGCCGTGGAGCGAACCGCCAGCGAGAGCGCTGTGGGTCCCCGGGATTGCCGCAGGGTCAGATAGAATCCGGGGCCGGCCTCACTGGCGAGCGAGAAGTCCCGGACGTCACCCACGACGCCGATGATCTCCACGGGCTCGACGTCGCCGAGGTCGACCATCATGCGGTGACCCACCGGGTTCTCTCCCTGGTAGAAGCGCTCCACCAGCGCCTGGTTCACCACCATGCGCAGGGGGGCGCGCCCGTCGTCGGACCGGTCGAACCCCCGGCCCCGCAGCACGGGGATGCGCAGGGTGTTGAAGTAGTCGTCGGACACCACGCGCACCTGGGCGGTGCGACGGCCGTCGCTGACCTGAGCGGGCGGGTCCTCTTCGGGATAGAGGTAGGTGTCGCCGCCGTTGCCGCTCAGGGGCAGCATGTTCGCCATGGCCACCCCGGTGACGCCGGGCAGGGCCTGGAGGCGCGTGTCGATCCGGTCCAGCATGGACATGTAGGTTTCGAGATCCGGATACCGCGACTGGGGCATGCGCAGCGTCGCGGTCCGGACCCCCGCCGGATCGAAGCCGGGGTCCACGGCGGTGAGGCGCATGAGGCTCTTGGTCAGGAGCGCGGCCGCGGTCAGCACCACCACGGTCATGGCCACCTCGGCTCCGGCCAGGATCTTCCGGGCCCGGGGCGCGGCGGTGGTGCGGGTGCCGCTGCGGGCGCGAGCCGGCGCCCGCGCCAGGTGGAGCGCCGGAGCCAGGCCGAAGAGGATTCCCACCAGGGCGGTGATGCCCACGGCCGCGGCCAGCACCGGACCGTCGACGCTGGCGCGAGCGAGCCCGGGGAGGTTGTCGGGACCGAAGCGCACCAGGGCCCACAGGGCCAGGTGGGCGACTCCCACGCCGGCGACCCCGCCCACCGCCGCCAGGGTCAGGCTCTCGGTGAGGAGCTGGCGGACCAGGTGGCCCCGGGTCGCCCCCAGGGAGCTGCGGACGCTCATCTCCGTGGCGCGGCCGGCGGCCCGGGCCAGGAGCAGATTCGCCACGTTGGCGCACGCCACGCCCAGGATGAGGATGGTGGCCACGAGGAAGAGGAGCACCGCGCTCTTGCCGGTGCCCACCAGCACGTCGCCCAGCGGCCGCAGCAGGGGGCGCCATTCGGTGTTCGTGTCCGGATACGACGCTTCCAGGCGTTGGGAGAGTCGGTCCAGGCGTTCCTGCACGCCGCTGACGGTCATCCCGGGGGCCAGACGGCCCACGGGCCGGAGAAAGTGGTAGCGCCGCTCCTGCCAGCCTGGAGCGCCCCAGGTGAAGGGGATCCACACCGATGCGTCGAACGGTGGCTCCAGCGACGGGGGCAGAACGCCCACCACCGTGAGCGTCAGGTCGTCCAGGTGGATCGCGGTGCCGAGAACGTCGGGGTCGCCGCCGAAGCGTCGCATCCAGAGATCGTGGCCGATCATGGCCACCCGGGGCTGCCGTCCCTCGGTCTCGTCCGGGCGGAAGCTCCTGCCCAGCGTCGGCTCGAGCTCCAGGGCCTCGAGCAGGTCGTGCGAGGCCGGCAGGAAGTCCACCTGCTCCGGCTCGCCGGTGCCCGACGTGAGGGCCGCACCGGAAGAGAACGACGTGGCGGCCAGCGTGGAAAAGCCGAGATCGGCCTCCAGGTAGTCCCGCAGGTCCGGCGGCGACACCGAGGCGAAGCCCGAGCCGTCGGGCGCGCGGCTCCCCCACATCCACACCAGGTCGGAGCCCTCGGGATAGGGCAACGGGTTCACCACCACCGCATTCACCAGGCTCACCATGGCCGTGGCCCCACCGATGCCCAGAGCCAGCATGGTGACCGCCACCAGCGTGAAGCCCGGCCGACGCCTGAGGCCCCGTAGCGCCCGTCGCAGGTCGTGCCACCGTGTACCCATTCCCCTCCCCTCCTCCCATCGAAGCATGATGGCGTGGGGGACGATCCCCCAGACCCTGCGCCACGCGGCGGCCCGTCCCCGACGGCGCGCGGTCACCTCGAGCTCGGCCCGCCACTCCTCCAGCCATCGCGCCCGAGCGGCCGCCGGCATGATCAGGGCCGCCAGGCGCAGCAGAAGGCCCACGTTCAGCTCTCCTGCGGCGCCGCGTCGGTTGCTTCGGCTTCCAGGAGCCCCGCGCTCCGGAAGCGGGCTCGGGCTTCGTCCAGCGCGGTCTCGCCGGCGCCGGTGACACGGTAGTAGCGCCGGCGGGGGCGGCCCGCCTCGCGAGCGAGCTCGTCGGATTCCCAGGTGGACGACACCAGGCCGCGCCGCTCCAGCGTCGACAGCGCCGGATACACCGTCCCGGTGGCCAGGCCGGTGCGCTCGGCCACGTCGAAGCCGTATCGGCAGCCGCCGGCCAGCGCGCCCAGGACGGCCAGCGTGGCCGCGCCGAGACCTCGTGGGCTCATGGGAGCACCCCTGTCCCTTGGAGTCGAGACGAAACGCGCCGCTCCCCGGGGCAATCCGCCGGACGGGCCCGGGGGGGCTCCGGCAGTGGCGGCGATGCTATATAGAAGTTCTATCTAAACCGATGGGATCCGGCAAGTGGGGGGGTGCCGCAGGGAATCAGCCGTCGGCCCGGCGGCCGAGGATCGCCGCCCGGATCCGTTGTAGCTGCCGCACGTGGGCCAGGTCGTGTCCCGCCAGCAGCTCCACCATGCGCCACAAGGACTCGGGACCGCGTTCGGCGTGGGCGCCTTCCACGGACCATTCGTCGGCGGAGCGGCGCTCCAGCCAGCGCAGGTTGAGCTCCCGCAGGGTCGTGAGCTCGGCGAGGCTCTCGTCGATGTCGGTCCCCGCATAGTCCTGGGCCCGGGCCCAGGCGTTCTGATCGACGCTCTGGACCTCGTCACCGGGCTGGGACAGCACCCGTCGCAGCCGGTACCAGTAGATGCCTTCCATGTCGGCGAGGTGTCGCACGACTTCCGCTACCGACCATTTGCCCGGTGCCTCCGGAGCCCGGCGTAGCGCCGGCGGGCAGGCATCGACCTCGCGTCGCACCCCCTCCGGCAGCTCCCGGAGCACCTCGAGGGGGTCCCTGGACCCGAGCAGCCTCAGAAGGCCGTCGGCGTAGGCCTGCGCCTCGTCGGGATCGTTCGGTGTGGGCTTGTCCATGACGATCAGGAGTCTCTCAACCCGCGACGGCCCGCTCCGACACCCGTCCGAAGCGCCGGTCGCGCGCCCGGAACTCGGCGAGCCAGCGTCCGACCTCCTCCTCGTCCACGTCGGGCCACAGCACCGGCGAGAAGACGAACTCGGCGTAGGCGCACTCCCACAGCATGAAGTCGCTCAGGCGACGCTCGCCGCTGGTGCGCACCAGCAGATCGACGTCGGTGACGCCGCCGTCGCCGAGCGTCTCCTCCAGGGCTTCGGCCAGGACGTCGCGATCCACGGGCGCGGAGGTCTCCCGGAGGCGCTCGGCCGCGGCGGCCAGCACGTCGCGGGCGGAGTAGTCCACCGCCAGTCGGAGATGGAGGCCCTTGCCGTCCCGGGTCGCTTCTTCGGCGGCCTCGGCCGAGGCCAGCACCCTGGGTGGCAGGCGGTCGCGGCGTCCGATGAGCGACAGGCGCACCCCCTTCTCCACCAGCTCCGCGGTCTCCGTGCGCAGATGACGGAGGAAGAGCCGCATGAGGGCGGCCACCTCGAGGCGGGGACGCTGCCAGTTGTCCGAGGAGAACGCGTAAAGCGTCAGCGTGCCGACCCCCAGCGACGGCGCCGCTTCCACCACCTTGCGCACGGCCTTGGCCCCGGCCTGATGGCCTGCGGTGCGCGGAAGCCCCCGGGCCCGAGCCCAGCGGCCGTTGCCGTCCATGATGACGGCCAGGTGGATGCCCTCGCGGGGCCCTTCGGGGACAGGTGTCATCGTGGTCGCATGGCCCGGATGAGGGCCTCCATGTGATCAAGGTAGGAGCGCAGCTCGCGCCCCCCCGCTCGGTGAGCGAGTACTCGGTGCGCGGCACCCGGCCCTCGAAGCCCTTGGTGCATTCGATGTAGCCGGCCTCCTCCAGACGCCGGGCGTGGGCGCTCAGGTTGCCGTCGGTGGTGCCGAGGATCTCCTTCAGATCCGAGAAGGCCAGGGTGCCGTTCACGGCCAGGGCGCTGACGATTCCCAGCCGCACCCGTTCGTGGATGACCCGGTCCAACTCCAGGGGACCGTCGGTGCCCTCTCCCTCCACGCTCCACAGGCGCCGGGTGGCGGAGGCCACCTCGGTTCCATCGGCCCCTTCGGGCACTGCTCGTTCCTCAGCCACCGTACCTCCGGGCGATCACGAGTCCGAACACGAGGTGCAATCCCCCGAACCCCACGGCCATGGCCTCGCCCCCCAGGCTCGGGACCAACAGCGCCACGGCTCCCAGCCCCATGAAGGTCGCTCCCATGAGCGGGATGATGCGCACCGAGAACGCGCCGCCGCCCAGGATGGCCGTGCCGTAGAGGACCAGCCAGGTGCCCGGAAGCAGGTCCACGGCCCCGGCGCGCAGCAGAGGCAGGGTGAGCATGCCGCCGACCAGGAGCGCGGGGAGCGTGCCCAGCAGGAACTTGCGGCCCGGGCCCCGGAGGAGTGGCTCCTCGAGCCGGCGGGCCTTGTGCACGATGCCGGCCATGGCCAGGACGAAGGCCACCGCCGCCGCGGCGATCCAGGTGAGCACCCAGCGCTCGGGGCCGGCACCCCGAGCGAGCACCGCCGCCGTCAGCGCCACCAGGCCCATGACGACTCCGGCCCATCCCGAGACCGCGGTGAAGGCGGACGAACGCTCGATGGTGCGGCGGATGTACTCCAGGTCCGCCACCGCACGGTCGTGGATGGCCAGCGGCTCGTCGCGTGTGACCCGTAACCGTCGGGCGGGGATCATGGCGCTCCGTCCGGCGCGAACGGTGCCGGGCCCCGTGGCCGAGGCGGCTCAGGCCACCCGGGATTCCTGGGAAACGAAGATTGAGATACCATGCTTCAACGGTATCCCCCCTCGGTTTCGCGCGTCAAGTACTTTGCGAATCAGAGTGACTCCGGGGGGACCACGACCTCCAACGCACCGGGCAGCACCTCCACGCCGACCCGGTCGCCGGCGCTGACGAAGACGTCGCCGTCGGCCTCGAAGCGCACCGGGGCTCCGAACTCCAGGGTGAAGGAGGAGGCCGAGTGGACCTCCACCCGATCCGATTCCACGTGGCGTCCCTTGCCGGCGAGACCGAAGAGGCGCATGCGGGTGAGAGGGGGAGCGTCGCCGATGAGGCAGGCGTGGAGGAGGCCGTCACGGATGTCGGCCCCGGGTGCGATGGGGAAACCCCCGCCGAAGTAGCGGCCGTTGCTGACGGTGACCATGAGGTGCCGACCCTGGCGCTGAAAGCCGTCGGCACCGGTGATCGCGAGCTCGATGCCGGGAAAGCGAACGAGCTGCTGGAGCGCCGTGACCTTGTACAACACCTCGCCCTTGAGAAAGCGCGCCGAAGCCGCGGCGTCGATGACGGCGATGTCGAAGCCGAACCCCACCAGGTTGAGGAAGTGACGCACGCGCGCCTCGCCGCCCTGGCCCTTGCCCGGCTCGGCGGGCGCCGACGGTGTGGTGACGCGACCCACGTCCACCCGCGCCGTGCGTCCCGACGTCAGGGCCCGCACGGCAGCCGCCGGATCGCCGTAGTCCAGCCCCAGGCTCCTGCCGAAGTCGTTACCGGTGCCCGACGGCAACACGCCGAAGCGAACGTCGGAGCGCCCCGAGGCCAGGATGCGGTCGGCGACGTGGCTCCAGGTGCCGTCTCCCCCCACGGCCACCAGGGTGTCGAAGCCCTCGGCCAGGGCGCGGTCGGTCAGGTCGTACTCGTCACCCGGGTGTGTGGTGACGCCGTGCTGGAACCCGGGAAGGTGGCGGGCCAGGAGCTCCAGATAGCGGGCGATGCGGCGCCGGCCCCGCCCCCGTCCCGACGCCGGGTTGAAGACGACGAAGGTCCGGCGGGCGGCGTCGCTCAGAGCTCTTCCAGCTCCTCGAAGGTCTGCATGCCCGCCTGGTACCACTCCTCCCGGAACGGATAGGAGGAGACGTCTTCGAGGGTCAGGCCCTCGGTGATCGGGTGGGGGTGCAGGATCAGCTCTCCGGCCTCCTCTTCGTGCTCCGAGTGGGGGCCGTCCATGTAGATGTTGACCTTGAAGCGCTCGTCGCCCTCCACCGTGAAGCAGTGGTAGGGATTCACCGTGGGCACGAAGTCGTGGTCGGTGACGGTGAGCTCCAGGATGGGTGAGCCGTTCTCGCTGACCCGGACCTCCATGCGCCCGTCGGACTCCTGGAACTCGAAGTCCACGTCGGCCATGTAGTGAGGCAGGTGCCAGCGCCCGATGGCGTGCTCGCGCGACGCCTCGGTGCTGGTGGCCACCATGAACGGAAAGAAGGCCGCCTTGGGGAGGGGCTTGCCCGGCTCCACCCGGGGCGGCGTGATGACGGCCATGACGAGCTCGTCGTAGGCCCCCACCTCGCTTTCCGTGAACTGGAAGGCCAGCACCGCCAGCACGCTCCGCGTGTGCTGCTTCTCCATGGGTTCGAGGTGTCGGGGCAGAAGCTCACGGGCGTCGGTGGTGCCCATCTCGAAGAAGGCGCCCACACAGTTCTGGAAGCCGTACCGGGTCAGGACCATGGATCCGGGGATGCTGGGGTGAAGGTCGGATGCACGGCGGCGGCGGGTCGGTGCTCGCACGCCCCTTCCCGCCGCCGCACGTCGCCCGACTCAGATGATGTCGTTGCGCTTCAGGACGCCGATGATGATGTCTGCGCCCCGGTCCAGCTCGTCACGAGTGTGCGCCGCGGAGATGGACATGCGGAAGCGGGACTTGTGCTTGCCCACCGCGGGATACTTCACGGGGTTGATGAAGACGCCGTCCTCGAGGAGCTGTTCGCCGAGCTCGAAGATGAGGGCGTCGTTTCGCACCATGATGGGGATCACCTGCGACTCCGAGTCGCCCACGTCGACGCCGGCGGCACGGAGCTTCGACTGCATGAACTCCACGTTCTCCCACAGGCGCGTGCGCAGCTCGGGCTCGGTATCCGCCAGGTCCAGGGCCTTGAGGAGGCCGGCCACCACCGTGGGGGCCAGGGCGCACGAGAAGAAGCGCGACCGGGAGAATCCCCGCAGGTAGTCGATGAGTTGCTTCGAGCCGGCCACGAACCCGCCCTGGCCGCCCAGGCTCTTCGAGAAGGTGCCGATGTGGATGTCCACGGCCTCGTCGAGGCCGAAGTGCTCGGCCACGCCACGCCCGTTCGGCCCGAAGACGAAGGTGGAGTGGGCCTCGTCGACCAGGATGCGCGCGTCGTGCTTGCGGCACACCTCGACGATCTCCGGGAGCGGGCAGAGGTCGCCGTCCATGGAGTAGACGCCCTCCACGATGACCAGCTTCTTGCCCTCGAAATTCCGCAGCTTGCGGTCGAGGTCCTCCGCCTTGTTGTGGCGGAAGAAGCGGCTCTTCGCCTTGGACAGGATCATCCCGTCCACGATGGAGGCGTGGGCGTACTGGTCGGCGACGATGAGGTCGCCGGAGCGCATGAGCCCGGCGATGACCCCCACGTTGGCGCTGTAGCCCGTGGGGAACACCATGGCCGCTTCCTTGGCCTTGAAGCGGGCCACGTTCTCGGCGAGGCGCCGGTGCAGCTCCGTGGTGCCGGACAGGATCGGCGAGCCCGAGGAGCCACCCCCGTAGACGTCCACCGCGGCCTTGATCGCTTCCTTCACTTCCGGGCGATAGGACAGGCCCAGGTAGTTGTAGGAGGCGAAGTTGATGAGGCCGCGGCGCACCTCGCCGGTCTTGGTGTCCTCCACGTCGACCTGGGTCGATGGCGCCGAGTGGAGCGGCAACTCGTACTGGTAGTACCCCCGGGGATGCACCTCCGTCCACCACGCCTCGAAAGGCTCCAGGAGGGCGAAGGGATCGTCGCCGGCTCCGAAGTAGAAGTTGGTGTAGTCGTAATCCAGGGGGTCGACCTTGGCCGTGGGCAGCATCTCCGGGGCCTCACGGAGGCGGTTCTTGCCCGTGGAAACGTCGCTTTCCCTGGGGGAAGCGGTGGTCGCGCCTTGAGTTCGATCGTGATCAGCCATTAGCCTTCGCTCGGAGCTGAGGCGTTCTCTCGCGCCGGGGTCCCCGGTGGGGAGCCCCCCGCGTCAAGCGATGGAGACTCCCGATTTGAAGATCCGCGGGACCCTGACCGTCTTCGCCGTGGGCGTATCCCTCGTCGTAGGCGACCTGATCCAGCGCACCGCGGTTGCCGGCGCGGCACGACTCCTGCCATCCCGCCGGGACCGCATCCTCGCTGCCTGGCAGCAAGGACTGGCGCGTCTCATGTTGGGCCTGGCACGGTTCCCGGGCGGTGCACGCTTCGACGACGTTCCCCGCATTCCGGGGCGCTCCGGCGTGCTCGTCCTGATGAACCACCAGTCCCTTCTGGACATCCCGTTGGTCGTTCGGGCCCTGGCGCCGGGGTACCCCCGGATCATCACCCGGGCCCGATATGCCCGCGGGAAGCCATTAATTTCGCACATGGTGCGGCTCTATCAATACCCCACCGTGGATCCGGGGGCAACCGCGAGGAAACAGCTGGCGCAGCTCGCCGAGGTGGGACGTTCCGCCGATGTCCCCCTGGTCATCTACCCGGAGGGGACCCGGACCCGGACCGGAGACGTGGGCCGGTTCAAGAAGGCCGGCCTGCGGGCCCTGCTCTCCGCGAGGCGCTGGGAAGTGTGGATCGTGGTCTCCGACGGCCACTGGCAGAGCGGGCGGCTCGCGGACTTTCTGGAGAACGTTTCGACGATTCGCGCGCGCACCGC
The DNA here is from genome assembly GCA_963809895.1 of uncultured Gemmatimonadales bacterium. Classification (GTDB taxonomy): domain Bacteria; phylum Gemmatimonadota; class Gemmatimonadetes; order Longimicrobiales; family Gaopeijiaceae; genus Gaopeijia. The sequence continues at coordinate 3,564,571 of CAWELD010000003.1, forward strand.
GGTCGTGGGGCCCTTCGAGTCGCCGGAGCCGGGCGACGATCTCGACGGGTTCATCGGCGACATGGCGGCGCGCATGCGCGATGCCCTCGAGGGACTCCGGGGCGACGCGGCGTGACGACGACGCGATGACGGTGCCCGAGGTGCGCGCTCCGGCGGAGGCCCATCGCCTGATCGGGCCGCTGCGCGAGGCCGGCGGCGATTCGCTGCGCGCCATCCTCCTGTTCGGGTCCCAACTCGTGCGGGCGACCCCCGACGATCACAGCGCCTGGGACGTGGTGCTGGTGGTGGACTCGTACGGGGACTTCCACCGCCGGCTGGTGTCCGGTGGTCATCACCGGAGGCCCGCGTGGCTCCTGAGTCTGCTGGCCCGGGTGCTGCCCCCCAACATCACCGCCTTCGACCCCGGCGACGACGGGCCCCTGGCCAAGTGCGCCATCGTGTCCCGCGAGCACTTCCAGCGGGCGCTGGGACCCCGGGCGCGGGACCACTTCCTCAAGGGTCGGATGGTGCAGAAGGTGGCGGTGCCGTGGGCCCGGGACGAGGCGGCACGCGCCGAGGTGGAGGAGGCGCTGGCCGGGGCGCGACGTGGCGTGCTCTCGTGGGTCGCGCCCTACCTGGCCGGCGACTTCGATGCCGACGCCCTGGCGCGCCGCATGCTGGAGGTGTCCTACGGCGGTGAGCTCAGGCCGGAGAGCGGTGATCGGGTCTCCCAGGTTCACGGGGCGCAGGCGGCCTTCCTGCATGGGGCGTTCCAGGACGTGCTCGACCAGGCGGCGCAAGCCGGTGAGGTAACGCCGGTGGGCGAAGGCCGTTTTCGCCTTGCCCGGGAGCCCGGCCGCTGGGAGCGCTGGCGGGTGTCGCTCTATTTCGCCCGCTCCAAGGTCCGGGCCACCGCCCGCTGGCTCAAGCACGTCGTCACCTTCAACGACTGGCTCACCTACATCCAGCGCAAGGTGGAGCGGCGACTGGGCACGACGGTGGAGATCACGCCCTGGGAGCGCCGCTTGCCGCTGCTCCTGCTGTGGCCCAAGGTCGTCCGGGTCCTGCGATTGCGCAGGGCTTCATCCCCCCCGGGAGACGACGAGTGAGAAGCGACCTGACCGTGCTCGCGGCCGTCGTGGCGCTGGCGTTGGCATCCATGCCCGTGTACGCCGTGACCGCCCGCCGGCGCGGTCCGGACCGGCTGGAGTCGTCGGCCCGGGGGAGCTTCGTATTGGGCTCGTTCGTGCGGGAGTGGTTCTACTGGTTCCTGCGCCCGGTCGAGCGGCTGTGCCTGGCCCTGGGTCTGAGCCCGACCTTCTTCAACGTCCTGGGCGCCCTGCTCGGGGCGCTGGCCGGCTGGTTCTTCTCGGGTGGCGGCATGGTGGCGGGGGGCTGGGCGGTGTTCGGCGGTGGGGCCGCGGACGTCCTGGACGGCCGCATCGCCCGGGCTCGGGGGATGGCGGATCGCCGCGGCGCCTTCCTCGATTCCAGCCTGGACCGCTACGCCGAGGTGGGGGCCTTCGTGGGACTCGCCCTCTGGTTCCGCACCGACCCGCGCTGGCTGCTGGCGGCGGTGGTGGCGCTCGGGGGATCCCTGTTGGTCAGCTACGCCCGCGCCCGCGGCGAGAGCGTGGGGGTGGTGTGCAAGGTGGGGGTGCTGCAGCGCGCCGAGCGGCTCCTCCTGCTGGGCTTCGGGGGATTGCTGGACCCGGCCTTCTCCTCCTGGCGCGGGCACGAGTCGCCCGGCGCGCTCATGGGACCCGTGCTGGCCTTGATCGCCGTGGGCACGCTGGCGACCTCCGTCTACCGGGTGGTGTGGATCGCCCGCCGGCTGGGTGAGGAAGAGCGGGGAGTGGGCGGGACGCCCGACGGACAGGCCTGAGGCGGCTCCCGAGGCTAGGAGAGTCCTCCGGCCACCACGTCACCGATGGATGCCAGGTGGATGTCCGCGCCCTCCACGTGCACGACGCTGCTCTGGGGGCTCGCCTGATCCCACGTTACGGAACGGGCGGCGGTGAGGAGGTCGGCGCGCACGGCTCCCCCGAACACGGTCACGGCCCGTTTGCGGACCCCCTTGGCCAGGCCGCGGACGGCGAGGCCCGAGCCGAGCTCCGTCAGGGCTTCCAGGACCCTGCGCGTGTTCTTCTTCTTGGGGTGGATGAGGATCTCGATGCCGGCCTGGTGACGGCTGGCGGACAGGAGCGTCAGCGCGGCAGTGCCCACCACGAGATAGCGGGCCTGGTGCCGATTGAGCGCGTCACACAGGCGGGTCAGGCTGTCGCGGAACGAGGGCACCCGGTGGGCGTCGGGGTCGCGGGCCTTCCACGCCAGGTAACTCGCCTGATCCTGGAACGCGGCCATCCAGTCCGGACCGGCGGCGGCCGGCGTGAGGGCCGCGGCGGGGGCCGGCGCGGGAGGCTCGGTGAAGCTCGCCACCGCCTCGGTGACCACCCAGCTGCGGGAGCGCTGTTCGAGGGCCGCCCGGGTGTCCGCGGCATCCACCAGCTCCTCGGGAATCGTGACGCAGATGCGCGCTCTGGACATGTCGTTCTCCGACTCTACCAGGCGTGGCTCGGGCGGGGATAGTATGAGCAGCTCATACTTAGTAATACTGTCGCCGAAGTGATTCCGCAATAACGAGCTACGGGCCCCCGCTCGCCACCAGGCTCGCGTTCTCGATGCGGTCCAGCTCCGGGAACTCCTCGTCGAAGTAGGCCCCGCCCCGGGCGATGGCCATGGCCTGGTAGACCCCCTCGCCCCGGGGCGGCCCGTCGCCGTAGCCCGAGTAGAGGCTCTCCACGACTTCCATTCCCTCCACCACCTCGCCGAAGGGCGCGAAGCCCTGGTCGTCGAGGGAGCGGTTGTCACCCAGGTTCACGAACACCTGGGTGGTACGGGAGTTGGGGCCACTCCGGGAGAAGGTCACGCGCCCCCGGGTGTTGGTCTGGGTGACCGGGTCGTCCACCAGCAGACGCTTCCGCCAGACGGCGTTCACGTAGGGGTCGTCGTGAATGCCCCACTCCGCCACGAAGCCCTCCAGCACCCGATGGAAGCGGACGCCGTCGTACCATCCCCCCTTCACCAGGTTGTAGAAGCGATCGGCACCGAGCGGCGCCCAGTCCCGGTGGACCTCGACGACGAAGGTGCCCTGGGTGGTCCGGAACCGTGCCTGGAAGGTGGGGGGCGCCGTGTCCCGGAACGCCGACACGCGCAGGAGCGGATTCTGGAGCCTGGGATCGCCGGAGGACTGGGAGCTGTCGCTGCCGCAGGCGACGGGGGCGGCCGCGACCAGGGCGCCCACCAGCGCCACCAGGATGCGGGCGGATCGGGTCGGGCGCCGGGGGGCGCGAGGCGTGGTCGGGTTCATGCCGCATCGTGCGCTGAGGACGCCTCACGCGCAACGCGCGCTGCCGGGGCCGGAGCCGGTTCGCGGCCAGGCCTTCCCCCGGAGCTCCATCGGGTACACAATTCCGGCACGCGGGGCCCCGCCCCGGCACGAATCCAGCATCTCAGCACGGTGAAGTCAGCATGAGCCAGAAGATTCTCGAGGCCCTGGGGATCGGTGACACCAACCCCGGTGGCTTCTGCGGCGAGTGGATCGGCTCGGGTCCCGAGTCCGAGGTCGTGACTCCCATCGACGGATCGGTCATCGCCCGGGTGACGCAGGTCACGGAAGAGGAGTACGACCGCATCGTCGATCGTGCCCACGCGGCCTTCCTGGAATGGCGGACCGTACCGGCGCCGAAGCGGGGTGACGTGGTGCGACGCCTCGGCAACCGGCTCCGCGACAAGAAGAAGGAGCTGGGCGCGCTGGTGGCGCTGGAGATGGGCAAGATCGTCGCCGAGGGGGAGGGCGAGGTCCAGGAGATGATCGACATCTGCGACTTCGCCACCGGCCTGTCGCGGCAGCTCTACGGCCTGTCCATGCACTCCGAGCGCCCGGACCACCGTATGGCCGAGCAGTGGCATCCCCTGGGAGTGGTCGGGGTGATCAGCGCCTTCAATTTCCCGGTGGCGGTCTGGAGCTGGAACGCCGCCATCGCCGCCGTGTGCGGCGACTCCACGCTCTGGAAGCCGGCCAGCAAGACCCCGCTCACTGCGGTCGCCGTCACGCGCATCGCCGAGGAGGTGTGTCGCGAGGCGGGCGTGGATCCGGCGATCTTCTCGCTGGTGGTCGGTCGTGGCTCTACGGTCGGCGACCGCCTTCTCCACGACAAGCGCATCCCCCTGGTATCGGCCACGGGTTCCTGTCAGGTGGGTCGGCGGGTGGCGGAAGTCGTGGGCAAGCGCCTGGGCCGCACCATCCTCGAGCTCGGTGGCAACAACGCCATCATCGTCACGGCCCACGCCAACCTGGACCTGGCCCTTCCGGCAATCCTGTTCGGCGCCGTGGGCACGGCGGGCCAGCGCTGCACGAGCACTCGGCGCATCATCGTGCACGAGTCGGTGCGTCAGGAGCTTCTCGACCGCCTGATCCGGGCCTACGGTGACATCCAGATCGGAGATCCCCGCGACGAAGGCACGCTCATGGGCCCCCTGGTCACCACCGGCGCGGTGGCGGACATGCAGGCCGCCATCCGGCGGGTGAAGGAGGAGGGCGGCGAGGTCCTGTACGGGGGCGAGCCGCTGGAGGGCGCCGAGTATCCCGGCGGCCACTGGGTGCGTCCCTGCATCGCCGCCGTGCAGAACGAGTTCGACATCGTCCAGGAGGAGACCTTCGCGCCCATCCTCTACATCATCGGATACGGAAGCAGCGATGCCTCACCGCGGCAATCGGTGGAGGAGCTCCACGAGGCCATCCGCATCCACAACGACGTCCCCCAGGGCCTGTCCTCGGCGATCTTCACCGAGCATCTGCGCGAGGCCGAGCTCTTCCTGTCCCAGCGGGGAAGCGACTGCGGAATCGCGAACGTCAACATCGGCACCAGCGGGGCGGAGATCGGTGGCGCCTTCGGAGGCGAGAAGGAGACGGGCGGTGGCCGGGAGTCGGGCTCCGACGCCTGGAAGGCCTACATGCGTCGGCAGACCAACACCGTGAACTGGAGCACCGAGATGCCGCTGGCCCAGGGGATTCAGTTCGGCGGCTGACGCTCGGGGCTCAGCTTCCCTCTGCTCCCGGCGGACGTTCCGGCGGTGGGCCCGGTGCCTCGGCGCGCCATCCCTCCGGCCACCGTGCCCGGGCGCCCTCCTTGCCCTCCAGCGGGTTGACGTACACGCGCTGGGTGGGATAGGCGAAGTCGATGTCGCTCTCGGCGGCGAAGGCGTCCAGTACCGCTTCCCAGATGGCCTGGGCCGTTCCGCGGCGCTGACGGGGCCGGCACAGGTAGCGCAGCGTGAGGAGCACCCCGGAGTCCTGGACCGAGGTGTACACCGTGGGCGTCAGCTTGTGGTAGTAGATGAGCACCTTGCGCGCGGCTCTCCGCATGGAGAGCTCCGCCTCGTCCGTCACGTCGGCCGCCTGCTCCGCTGCGATCTCCTCGATGATGCGCTTGGCTTTGCGCCAGTCGCTCTCGAAGGTGACTAGAATCGCAGTTTCATTCCACAGATACTCGAACTGCGCCGTGTAGTTGGCCAGGGGCGTGCTGAAGACCAGGGCGTTGGGCACGTGGATGATACGACCGGTGCTCTGATCCGCCGCCACCCAGTTGCCGATCTCGAGGAGCGTGAACTGGAAGACCCGGATGTCGACCACGTCGCCGGCGTGCTCGCCGATCTGGATACGGTCTCCCAGATCGAAGGGCCGGCGCCACATGATGAAGACCCACCCGGCGAGATCGGTGACCGGGTCCTTGAGGGCGATGGCGAGCCCCGCGGTGAGGAGGCCCAGGAACGTGCCCAGGTTGCCGATCCCCTCCAGCCAGACCGCGAGGACGAAGACGGCCGCCACCGCGAACGCCGCGTAGGCGGAGCCCTTGGACCAGCGGTAGCGGATGCGCACGTCCTCGATGCGGCCCTCGATGAACCGGAGGACCAGGCGCCGCGCCACCACCACGGCCACCACCGCGAGGATCGAGAGGACCAGGTTTCGGAGCGTGCCTGGACCCCCGGGTGTGAGGCCCTCCAACGCGTCGAAGAGGCCGCCGGGACCCCTCACCACGCTGTCGGCGAGGGGGCCGATGGGGGTCTGCGGGATGGTCGCCTGCCACAGGATGAATGCGATCATGACCCAATGTGAGGCTACCGGGGGCCCTGCGACAGGCGGTGGCCAGGCGGGCAGCAGTCGCCCTGGCTAGTCGTCCTCGTCCCGGAGCGCACGGCCCACGATGAGGGTCACGTTGTCCGAGCCGCCTCCGTCCAGGGCGTCCTGCAGGAGATCCCGGCACACCTGCTCGGTCGAGGTCATGTCGACGAGACGTTCGCGGATGCGCTCGTCCGAGACGTGCTTGGTGAGGCCGTCGCTGCAGAGGAGATGGACCACGCCCCAGTCCTGGTCGATGCCCGTGACCACGGGTGAGCTCTGCTCTCCCCCTATGGAGCTGGAAAGGACGTGAGACCAGGGAAGCTCTCCCCTGCCGGTCCGTGTCAGCACGCCCTGGTCGAGGAGCTCCTGAGCAATGGTCTGGTCGCGAGACACCTGCGTGAGCTCGCCGTCACGCAGCATGTAGTAGCGGCTGTCTCCCGCCTGGAGCAGATAGGCCCTGGGCCACACCCCGATCCACAGGGTGAGGGTGGTGGCCATGTTGCGCCGCTCCGGGTCCAGGCGGCCCCGCTCCACCAGCTCGCCGTGCACCTTGAGGGCCGCCTCCTGCAGGGCGTTGGAGAAGGCCGATTCGTCGGTGGGGTCCACCGTGTAGTAGGTGTGGAGGCACTCGGCCACGTAGCGCGTGATGTTCTCCACCGCCGTGCGGCTCGCCTCCTCACCTCGCGGCCCGCCCCCGACGCCGTCCGCCACCATGGCGAGAAAGGCGAGGCGCTCACCCAGGAGCGGACTGGACGGGAGGTCCGGAAGGCTCGTGAGGTGCACCTCCATGTGCTTGTGGAGGGAGCAGACCAGAAAGTGGTCCTGATTGACCTCGCGCACCTTGCCGACGTGGGTGAGGCCGTAGACGTCGATCTGCTGGTCGGTGGGCTTGGCGTCGCTCCCGATGACGACGTCACCCGTGGGCCGCGGGCTGTCCATGCGGGGGTCCTCCGGATGCCGCGCTCGGGGAGAGACGAGGACGAAAGCGTCCGCCTACCCGGCCCACCTTGTCGGTCGCCGCCCGGCTGCGCAACCGTTCCCGACTGCGGGCCCTGAGCGGAGCGCCGCCCCACGCAGCGCATTCTCGCGCTGGTTGCGGCTGATAGCTGATCTGCTATCATCATCGAATGGACGTCCTCGACGCCGCCACCCTCCTGCGGACGGCGCGCCTCCGCGCCGGCCTGACCCAGCGGGCTCTCGCCCGTCGGGCAGGGACGTCGCAGTCCGTGGTGGCACGCATCGAGTCGGGCCACACCGATCCGGGGGTGGAGACACTGCGGGGGCTCCTCGAGGCCGCCGGCTTCGTTGCCCGGTGCACCCTGCTGCGGGTGGCCTCGCTCGGGAGAGGCGTGGGGTCCGGCTAGTCCGTGACGTCCGCCGGCCCGATGTCGAAGCCCAGGATCCCCACGAAGACCCTCCCGGGTCCGTGGACGCCGCGCACCAGGATCTGGCCGATGTCCGCGGACTTGCTGGGACCCGAGTGGAGCCCCAGCGCCGACGACAGGGGCGCCTCGAGCCCTTCCAGGAACCCCAGCAACGTCGCGTGCACGTGAGCCTCGGGCACCCACATCACGTGGCTCGGCGGGAGGAGCTGGCAGCGGCGGCCGTCCCGCGCATCTAGAACGACGGTTCCTGTTTCTGCTACGGCGCCCAGCGCCATGGAGACGCCCAGGGGGGCGTCCTCGTGGCGAAGCGCGGGAAGCGCAGGGCACAGCGCCGGCGGCAGGGTGGCCCCGCAAACCGCCCCCGTCAGCCCGTTGGCGATGCCGCCGAGCCAGCTCAGGGCCGCGTCCAGGTCGCCGAGTCGGGCGACCTCGCCACCGGCGGCTCGAAAACGCTCGCTGAAGGCCTCGACCGGCGAACGCGCGCCGGCGGCGCGGTTCCCGGGCCGCCAGCCGCCGAACACGCCGGGGTGGTCCGCGGGATCCCGGTCCGCCAGCGCGGCCCGGACTCGAGCCAGGACGGCGTCTCGCGCGTCGCTCACGTCGCCTCCTCGTCTCTGGCGTGAAAGGGCGGAGAGCTGGGTCGAGGCGGCTCGCGCTCCCGCGACCAGCCACCGAGGACCGGGAGGGCGCGTCCGCCCAGCTTCCACGGGATCCAGCGAAGCAGGCTGCCGGCGGCGCGAAAGAGCGCCGGTCGTTCGGCCAGCGACGCGAAAGTCCGCATGCCCAGGCCCTCGCTCCCCGGGGTGAGCCCGGCCTCCACGGCCCGTTCGCGCCAATGGATCAGGAGCTCCGGCAGGGGGATGCGCACCGGGCACACGTCGGCACACGCGCCGCACAGGCTGGACGCGAAGGGGAGCGGCATGGACTCTTCGAGGCCCAGGAGACCCGGCGCGAGCACGGCGCCGATGGGGCCCGAGTAGGCGAAGCCGTAGGGGTGCCCCCCGGTCTGGCGGAATACGGGGCAGATGTTGAGGCAGGCGCCGCAGCGCACGCAGCGCAGCGCTTCGTGGGCGCGCTCGTCGGCCAGGAGGGTCGTGCGGCCGTTGTCCACCAGCACCACGTGCACCTCGTCGGGGCCGTCGGGCTCGTCGGCTCGCCGGGGCCCGTGGAGCAGCGACACGTAGTTGCCGATGGGCTGTCCCGTGGCGGCCTGGGCCGTGAGCTGGAGGAATCCGGCCAGATCTCCGAAGCGCGGCAGCAGCTTCTCGATGCCCACGAAGGCCACGTGCACCCTGGGCAGAGAGGTGGTGAGGCGGATGTTGCCCTCGTTCTCGATGAGCGCCAGGGTCCCGGTCTCCGCCACCAGGAAGTTGCCGCCGCTGATGCCCAGATCGGCGGCCAGGAAATCCTCGCGCAGCGCCTGCCGGGCCGCCGCGGCCAGGACCTCGGGCGCCGCGTCCAGGGGCGTGCCCAGCTCGCGGTGGAAAAGCTCCCGACAGTCCGCCAGGCTCCGGTGGATGGCCGGCCCGACGATGTGGCTGGGAGGCTCGTCCAGGAGCTGGATGATGTATTCGCCCAGGTCGGTCTCGCGTACGCGGACGCCCCGGGATTCGAGGAAGGGGTTCACGCCGAGCTCCTCGCTCAGCATGCTCTTGCCCTTCACGCAGCGGGACAGCCCGCGGCTCTCCACGATCGTGCCCAGGATGCGGAGCGCCTCGCCTGCGTCGCCGGCCCAGTGGACCTCCACGCCGTTGGCCTGAAGCCGCTGCTCGGCCCGTTCCAGATAGGTGTCGAGTCCGGCCAGGAGGTGCCGCTTCACGTCCCGTGCCCAATCCCGCCACCTGTCGGCGTCGATCTCCCGCCACGCGGCGGAGCGGTGGGCGTCGAAGGAACGGGTCGCCGCGGTGACGGCGTCGCGCATGGCCGGCTGCTCGCGGATGACCGTTTCCGCTGCCTGCGCGTAGCCTTCAGGGCGCCGGCCGCTCACGGCGCCGTCTCCAAGCGCTGGGTGGCGGGAGCGAGCCCCGCCGCTTCGGCCAGGAGCTCCGCGAGGTGCCGGAAGGCCGGCGCTCCACCCGTCCTCTGCCGCTGCGCCCGTCCCGCGAGCTGCATGAGGCAGCCGCCGTCTGCCGAGGTCACCACGTCGACGGGCGGGAGCGTGCCGAGCTTGCGGTCGGCCATCCCCGCGGACACGGCCGGGAGCTTCACCGAGAAGAGCCCGCCGAATCCGCAGCACTCCTGGTCGGCCTCCCAGTCCGCGATGCCGGCACCGGCGCTCCTGAGCAACGTCAGCGGCTGGTCGTGCACGCCCAGCTCCCGGAGGGCGTGGCAGCCGTGGTGATAGGCCACCGTGCGACCGTCGAGGCCCCGGCCGACGGAGGTCAGACCGAGGACGTCCACGAGGAACTGACTCAGTTCGAAGGTGCGCGCCGCCAGGCCCTCGGCTTCGGCCCCCTCGGCGGCGGGCAGGAGCTCCGGATAGCCCCGGAGCATGCCGGCGCAGCTCCCCGACGGCAGGACCACGTACTCGGCATCCCGAAAGACCCCCAGCGTGTGCCGGGCCATGCGCACCGCCTCGGTCCGGTGGCCCGAGTTGTACGCCGGTTGGCCGCAGCAGGTCTGGCCCGAGGGTACGACGACCTCGACGTCCAGATGCCGGAGCAGCCGAACCGCGGCGGAGCAGGCGTCGGCGAAGAAGCGGTCACCGAGACAGGTGGCGAAGAGAGAGACGCGCATGACGTGTAAACATGCGGCATGGCGTGTGCCGCCGCGACCGCTCGCCGACGAAGGTAGCGGGCGAAGGGGCTGCTCCGGTTCAGCCCGTGCCGCCGGCCTCCACTCCCAGGACGCGGGCCACGGCCCCTGCGTGGGCGGTCCAGCGTGCCACCTCGGCCTCGAGCTCCGCCCGTCCCTGGGGGGTCAGGCGGTAGAAGCGGGCGCGGCGGTTGTTCTCCGACACGCCCCATTCGGCGGCCAGGAGTCCGTCGCGCTCCAGGCGATGCAGCGCCGGATAGAGGGCGCCCTCCTCCACCTGGAGCACGTCGTCGGAGTCGGCCTGGATTCTCCGGGCGATGGCCAGCCCGTGGAGCGGGCCTTCGTCCGCGGCCCGCAGCACCAGGAGGTTGAGGGTACCGTAGAGTGAGCCTGAGTCGATGCGAGGCGTCATGGGCTTCGGTTGGAGACGGGTAGGAGGATCATTCGACGCGCAGTGATTCGGCGGGCTCCACCGACGAGGCGCGCAGCGCGGGGATCGCAGCCGCCACCACGGCGACCCCCAGGAGTGCCAGGCCCGAGGCTACGTACGCCCGCGGCGCACCGGTGCCCACGCCGAAGAGCAGATCCCCCAGACCCCGGGTGAGTACGCGGGCGAGGAGCAGTCCGGCCAGCAATCCCACCGCGACCAGGCCGGCGCCCTGACGGATCACCATGCGGCGCACGGATGCCCGATCCGCCCCCAGCGCCAGACGGATGCCGAGCTCCCGGGTGCGGCGCGCCACGGTGTAGCTCAGCAGCCCGTAGACGCCGAGCCCGGCCAGGATCAGCGCCATGCTGGCGAAGACGCCGAGGGTGAGCGTGGCCAGTCGTTCACGCTGCGTCGCCCGGGCCAGCGTGGCATCCATGGTGGTGACGTCGTAGAGCGCCAGGCGCGAGTCGTAGGACCAGATCGCCCGCCGCACCGCCGGCGCCATCTCCAGGGGAGCGCCTCGTGTGCGCACCAGCACCGTGAGGGGGCCGCCGGCCGGGGGCGTCTGGAGGAGGCTCGTGTAGAAGGTCGGCGGCGCGTCGGCCCGCAGGCCCTGGACGTGCTCGTCGGCCACGATCCCCACGATCTCGCGGAAGCCCGTGCCCCAGAAGCCCAGGTGGGATCCCAGGGCGTCGCCGTCGGGGAAGTAGCGCTGCGCGGCGGTGGCGTTGAGGACCACCACGCCAGGCTGATCGACTCCTTCATCTGCGCGGGGCAGGCGTCCCTGGAGGAGCTCCACGCCGGCCACCCCGAAGTAGCCCGGCGTGACCATGCGCGTGGTCATCTCGCCTTGCTCGGGATCCGGAGGGCGGCCTTCGATGGAGAAGGAATTGGTGAATCCGGGGTCCAGGGGATGATTGCTGGCGAGCGCCACCGACTCCACCCCGGGCAGGTCCCCGACCCGGGCCAGGATCTCGCGCTCCAACTCCAGCCGCTCGTCCAGGTGCGGATAGACGCTGAAGTCCACCGGATAGCGGTCCGTGGGCGGGAAGAAGGTGAGCCGCAGGGTGTGGTCGGTGCGGAAACCGGGATCGACGTGATTGAGATTGCGGAGCGTCGTACCCAGGAGCACGGCGCCCACCAGGAGCAGCGCGGCGAGCCCGGCCTGCGCCATCACCAGCAAGCGACGCAGAGTGGCCCCGGAACGGCCGCCGGAGCCGTCGCCCCGCCCCTGGGAAAGAGCCCTCTGGAGATCCAGACGCAGCGCACTGACCGTGGGTGCGATGCCGAAGACCAGGGCCAATCCCACTACCAGCGTCAGCGCGAAGAACAGGACGCGCGCGTCGAGCCCGGGGGTGCCCAGGACCAGGAGCTGCGGGGGCACCATGACCAGCGTGACGCGGAGCGCGACCCATGCCACCCCCACTCCCAGGACGCCGGCGCCTACGGACAGCAGCAGCGTCACCGCCAGGTTCCGGCGCGCCGTGCGCAGGCCCCCGGCTCCCAGCGCCGTGTGAACCGCCGATTCCCGGGACCGAGCCGTGGCCCGCGCCAGGAGGAGGTTGGTGACGTTCAGGGTGGCGAGGAGGAGGAGCACGCCGACCGAGCCGAACAGGGCCCACAGCATCCGGCTCACGTCGCCCCGCAGGAAGTCCGTGGCGGGCTCCACGAAGGCGCCCCGATTGGCGTTGGCCGGGACCTCCTGCTCCAGGGCGGCGGCGATGCGGGTCATCTCGGAACGGGCCCGCTCCAGGGGAACCCCGTCGCCGAGCCTCCCCACGACGGTGGCGTAGTGGGGATTCCTGGTAGCCTGGGCGGCGGTCATGCGAAACGGGGTCCACACATCGGTGCTTCCGCCCATGACCACGTCGGCTCCGGCAGGGAGCACGCCCACGATCTGCGTGGGATGCCCGTCCAGGGCCACCGTCTCACCCAGGACGTCGGGGCTGGCGTCGAACGCGCTACGCCAGAAGCGGTTCGTCAGGACCGCCACCGGAGAGCCGCCCCCTTCGGTTTCCTCGGGGGTGATGAAACGTCCCAAGACGGGCTCCACTCCGAGCACCGACGCCAGGTCGTGGTGGGCCGTGACGACGTTGACGTGGAGGGGCTCGGCGTTGCCGCGCAGCAGGCTCGCCGAGTACGTGCCCCACATGCTCAGTCCGGCGAAGGAGCGGGACCGGTCGCGGAAGTCGTAGAAGTCGGCGGTGCCCGCCTGCTCGCGCAGCGTGCCGGTGGCCCGGTCGTTCTGCCACACGTAGACCAGCCGTGACGCGTCCGGATAGGGCAACGGGCGCAGGAGCACGCCGTCCACCAGGCTGAAGAGCGCCGTGGCGAAGCCGATGCCCAGCCCCAGCGTGAGGATCACCAGGGCGGCCAGCCCCCGGTCTCGCACCAGCTCGCGCACGGCGAGCCGGATGTCGTGTCGCAACGCCTCCATTCCTCCCCTCCTCGTCTCCCGGCGGGCCGCCTCGCGGCGGACCCGCACACACTGGTCGGCGATACGCTCGTGGTTGCCGAAGCGTCGGCGGGCCTCTCGGCGCGCCTCCGGCTCGCTCCATCCCCGCTCCACCAGCTCACGGACCCGGCCTTCCAGATGGAAGTCCAGCTCCTCGCGAACCTCCCGGTCCAGGGACGTCGCGGAGAAGAGGCGCCGTGGAGGCGGTGCATCCATGGTCGGACACCTGCGCGTGGAACGACGTGGCGAAGTGGCGAGCGTTCACCCAAGCTGCTTAGGAGAAGCATGCGCGAACTTCCCTAAGCTGTCAAGGTGAGGGCCCTCGTGAGTGAGGACCCGGGCCACTCCCGGGAGAGCTGGCCCACGAGGAAGGGCGTCGAGGTCGGCGCCGGGGAGCCGCCGGCGGGCTCCTCCGTGACGGCGCCGACGGAGATGTCCAGCCCGGTGGGGACCTGAAGCGCCACCACGGCCTGACCGTCGGCCGGCGTGTCGAAGGTTCCCAGGGAGACCGGGCTGCCCCCCGCGGGAATCCCCCAGAGCTCGATAGGTGCGTCCCTCCGGCGCCGGCGGGAGCTGGGCCACGGAGAGGATGACGCGCCCTCGGGAAGGGCTCCAGACCAGGCGGGCGCTGGGCGGCCGGTCGGTGGACACGAGATGCGCCGCCCGTGAATCGACGCCGAGGGCGACCGCGAGGAGCGAATCCCGCTCCACCAGCGCCGCCGCTTGCGATCGGTGGTGGCTTCCAGCGAGGCCACCTGATCCCGGAGGCGGGTCACGTCGCCTCGCGCGGTCCACCAGCCCACCAGGCTGATGACCGCGATGGCAGCGGCGATCAGGGTGATCCATCCCACGGGTCCGTCGCCGGCCGACGGGGTCTGTCGAGCCTCGTCGATGTCGGTGACGCCGGCCTCGGGTTCGCCACCGGGCGCCGCCGTCGGCGAGGCGTCCGCTGGGTCGGCCGATGCGCTGGTCCGGGCGGCCGCCAGCACGCGGGCCCCGAGCCCGTCGGGCGGGGTCACCGGGGGCACGGCCCGCCCGAGTCGGCGAGATTCTCACGGTAGGCGTCGAGCTCGACCCGGCAGGAGGGGCAGTCCTGGAGATGGGCCTCGAACTCGCGCGCCTCCGGGGCCTCCAGCGCGCCCAGGGCGTAGGCCTCGACCCGGTCGTGGATCGTCTCGCTCATGACTGCTCTCCCGGTCGCAGAGGGGCCAGGCTCTCCCGGAGCTTCATCATTCCCGAACGCATCCGCGTCTTCACGGTTCCCAGGGGCGTCTGCAGCCGATCGGCGATCTCCCGCTGTGACAGTCCCCCGAAGTAGGCCAGTTCCAGCGCCTCACGCTGCGGCGTCGGGAAGCCCGTCCATGGCCTGGCGGACCCGGCCTCGCAGCTCCACCTGCTCTGCGCGACGCTCCGGATCCGGCCCGGGGTTCGAGAGGGGAACGGCCAGCTCTTCGCCTTCGCGGACGGCGGACCGCTCCAGGCGCGCCGCGCGGCGTTTCCGGGACCGCACCCGGTCCAGCGCCCGGCTGCGGGCGAGCGTCAGCAGCCAGCAGTCGGCCGATCCCCGCTTCGGGTCGTAGTGCCCGGCGGTGCTCCAGGCCTGCACGAATACGTCCGCGGTCACCTCCTCGGCATCGGCGGCGTTCCTGACGATGGCCGATACCAGCGAATACACGGGACCCGCGTGCCGGTCGTAGAACTCGGCCAGCGCGGCCTCGTCGCCCGCGGCCATGCGGGCCAGGAGGCGCGGGTCCTGGGGCGTCGTGGAGGGTTCGAAGCCATGGGCCGGAAAGGGGAGACGGCGACGACGGCGAACATGGCCCTCCTTGGGTCGAGCAGCAACGGCACGAGCCGGCGAGCAGCGCATCGAGGCTACGTCGCCTGGCCGGCGGCCGGAAGGGCAATCCACCCGGGCCGGCGGCGTCGTGCTTCCCATTGCATGCGGTACTATCGTGAAGTCCGACTGAGTGTTACGCGAATTGAACGAGCGACGGTGGTGTCCGGTCCGGGCGGAGTTCCGCCCGGCCGGCGCCCCTCGCCAGCGACCCTCAGAAGCTGAATCCCAGGTTCACGCTCACGGAGGGAGCGCCTCCGCCCTCGCGGCCGGCCAGGGTCGCTTCTACCGGCCCGAGGGGTGTGAGGGCGCCCAGCGCCAGGCTCCAGCCCCTCAGGTAGTCCTCGGGAGCCACTCGCCAGGTGTCGAAGGTGTTGCCCGCGTGCAGCCCCGCGGTGATGAACACCTGGGCGCCCAGACGCCGCTGGACCCCCAGGGTGGCGACCTGCACGGCATGGCCCCTGCGCTCCTGGGGCTTGAGTCCGGGAAACGCCGGCTGGGTCTCTCCCAGGACCCCGGACGGATAGACGCCGCCCAGGAAGAAGAGGCGGTGGAGGGGCAGGTCGTCACCTTCGGCGTATCCAGCCATGACCCCGACCCGGAGGGTGGTGCGCTCGCCCAGGGGCAGGAGCTGCTCCACGCGGCCCACATGCAGGCGGAACGAAGCCCCGCTCCCCATGCTCCGGTCGGCCCACTCCGAGCTGAGCAGGAGCGACAGCCCACGGGTGGGAAAGGCGCTCCGGTCGAAGGTGTCGCGCAGGATGCGCCCGGTGACGGACCAGAAGCTCACCGTGCGGCTGGTGTCCGAGGGAGAGATGACGGTGCCCACGGCCGCCCGCTCCGCGCTCAGACGGATCCCGGCCACGGCGGTCCTGCCCAGGGTGGTGCCCATGAACGCCGACAGGTTGGTGACCCGCGCGCGCGCCTCGGCGACCTGCCGCCCACCGTCGTACAGGTCGAAGAGCGCCCGGGTGTAGCGCAGGTCCGTCGACAGGCTGAAGCGGCCCGCCAGGCCGAAGCCCCGCACCGCCCGCACGCCGGCCTGGAGCTGCTCGCCGAGACGGAGCTCCGCCACCGTGGTGGTTCCGAAGCCCAGGACGTTGTGGAGCGTGCCCGAGAAGAGGAGCGACGCCTTGCGGTGGTCGTCGAAGCGGAAGCCGAATCCCAGGGCGTCCTGGGGCTGGGGCACCAGCTGGAAGGACACGGCGGTGTCGCCGCTCTCGACCTCCACCCGGTACATGGCCTGATCGAAGAGGTCGGTGCCGTACAGGCGCCCCAGGGCCCGGTCCAGCGTGCCGGCGGACACCTGCGCGCCGTCCCGGATCCCGATGGTGCGCAGCGCCAACTCCTCGTCACGGCCCGTCACCCCCTGGATCTCGATGCGCGCGGCCGTCAGGGAGTCGGGCAGCAGGCCATGGGGCGGACGTGGAGGAGGGGCGGCCGGGCCCACCCTCTGCCGGATCGCCAGGAGGGTGTCGCCGAGTGCCCGGGCCGCCAGCTCGCCCCGGGCCGCCCACTCCCGGCCCCGGTCGAAGGCGAAGGACGACAGCCCCTCGGTGTTCACGTCGATGAGCACGTCGCAGAGCGCCCGCTGGCGCTCCGTCGACGCCTGCATGCGAAAGGCCACGGTCTGAAGCAGGATGTCGAAGAGTGAGCTCAGGTCCTCCGCCTGTTCCAGCGGGTCCGAGACATCGCTGCAGATGACGATGTCGGCTCCCATGGCGCGGGCGTCCTGGGCGGGGAGGTTGCGGGACACGGCGCCGTCGACCAGGAGCCGGTCTCCAAGACGAAGCGGCCGGATCACGCCGGGGATGGCGATGCTCGCCCGAATCGCTTCGGCCAACGAGCCGTCCCGCAGCACCACCGCCTCGCCGGTCTCGATGTCGGTGGCCACCGCGGCGAAGGGCACCGGGAGATCCTTGAAATCGCGCACGGCCTGCACGGGCCAGGTGAGGCGCTCCAACGCCCGGGTTCCCCGCTCGCCCCTCACGACCCCCGTGGGGAATCCCACCTGACCGTTGCGGATGGGGAAGGACAGCAGCGCCCGGGCCTCCGCCATGCGGCGATCCACCGTCAGGTCCGCGCGGTCGCGGGCATCGGTGAAGATGACGGTCCAATCCAGCGCCTCCAGCCGGCTCAGGACGTCGTCCGGCGCGTAGCCGGCGGCGTAGAGCCCCCCGACGAGGCTTCCCATGCTCGTGCCCGTGACCAGGTCCACCGGAATCCCCAGCTCCTCGAGCACCCGGAGCACGCCGACGTGGGCGAAGCCCTTGGCGCTCCCGCCGCTCAACGCGACACCGATGCGGGGGCGGTCCTGTCCGACGTCCCTGGAGGAGATGCTGCTGGCAAGCTGCGCCCGGGCTCCGGGCGCAAACGCGAGCCCCAGGACGAGGCAAGCAGCGGCGAGACGCCGGTGAAGGTTCAGGGAGATCGCTCCGCTGGGGTGGGCTCCCCCTGAATCTACCAGATGCGGCGCGCTTGCGGTGCGGAAGGGGTGCTGGTCCATTGTGCCGTTGGATCGCGAAAACCGAGGAATCACATGCCAAGCCGCTACATCCGTGCAGCCCGGCTGTTGCCGATGGCCCTCCTGCTGTCGTCGCCGGCGCGCACCCTTCGCGCCCAGAGCCTGGAAGACCTGGTCGATCTGGAGTTCAACGGTCAGACCTCGGCGGTCGTCGTCGGCCTTCTCCACGAAGGCGAGCTGGACTTCCTTCAGGCCTGGGGGACGGTGGCGTTGGACTCCGACGTGGAGGCGCGTCCGCAGGACCTGGTCCCGTATCCGGCCTTCACCGAGGTCCTGCTCGCCGTCACCATCGAAGCACTGCACGACCTGGGCAGGCTGGACGCCGACGCGCCGGTGGGGCGTTACCTGCCGGAGCTCGCGGACCCCCTCGACCAGATCACCCTCCACCAGCTCCTCACCAACACCGCAGGGTTGGACGACGCGGCGCTCCTGCCCGATCAGACCTGGGAGGAGGCACTGGACCGATTGCCACCGGAGGCGGCCATGCTCCCGCCTGGCCTCGCGTTTTCGGAGTCGCGCTACTCGTATCCGTTGGCGGCGCGCGTGCTGGAGCGTGCCGCCGGACTCCCGCTGGCGGAGATCGTCACCCGAGCGGTGCTCGAGCCGCTGGGGATGGTGCGCTCGACCTTCGACCTGGACGAGGCGGCCTCCATGGGTCTGGTAACCGGCTATGCGTTGGATTCCATCGGCGTGTACGAAGTCGATCCACCGGTGGAGGTGGGCGGGCTGCCGGTGATCTTCACCAGCGCCACCGACCTGCTTCAGTTCGGTGCCGCCTGGATGCAGGGTGGCATCCGTGGCAGCTCGCCCTTGCCCGAGGGTCCGCCCCCGTCAGGGATGCCCGCGGGCATGGGGTTCAAGGACGGCGCGTGGATCAACGATTTCCGGGGGATGCCGCGGGTGTCCGCGGGACCGGGGGCCGAGGGCTGGGGGCTCACCTTCCGGGTCTATCCCGAGAGCACCACGGCCCTGGTCATCTGGGTGAACGGTGGGGGATCTCCCATCCTGCCCAACTTCACGGAGGGGCTGTTGGCCGAAAACCTCGAACTCGAGGACGAGCAAGCGCCGGAGGTGTCGCCCCCGCCCCCGCTGGCGGCCTCCGACTGGGCCGGCACCTACCTCAACGGGGAGTACAAGCTGGTGCTGGAGGCCACCGGAGACCGGCTCTTCTTCGTGGACGGCGAGGAGCGCATGCCCATCGCCGCCGACGACGAGACCGGAGGGTATTCGGCCCGGGCCCGCGAAGGGCGGGTGCAGCTGCGCTTCGTACAGGTTCCGGGCTACCGGCTGGTCTACCTGGAGCGCAAGGCGTTCGTGCGGGCGGTGGCCGGGGGATCGCCGCCGGCCTGAACGCCGGTCAACGTCAGGACGCCAGCCGGTCCACCTCTTCGCGGAGGGAGTCCGAGAAGACGTACGCGTGCTCCCGGAACCAGGCTACCCACGACGGCTCGCGCAGGTGGACCTCGAGGGTGCGCTCGTAGCTCTCCCACATCTGCGGGTCCAGCGCCCCCACGCGATGCTGGTAGACCAGGTTCCCGAAATGCCGGAACACGGCCGTCATGTACGAGTCCCAGCGGAGCTTCTCGGCGGGGCTCAGGCTGGAGGGATCCCGCTCGGCTCGCGCAAGGAAGGACGCGAACTCCGAGTCCCGGAAGGCGTGCTCCAGCAGGCGAATGCTGTTCTGGACCATGGAGTTGAACGAGGCGGTCCGCACCGAGTCGGTGTTCTGGCGCGTCTGTAGCGCCAGGTAGATGAGGGAGACGATGACGCCGATGGCGCCCAGGAACTCGCCGAGATTGCCCAGCGCCTGAAGTGTTGGCATGCCGTGTCGTTGCCGGAGGGTGCGTTGGAAGAGACCGATAGTCTATCCTGGTGCGCCCCCGACAGGAACGCCCGGCCCGCGCGCGGTGGCGGGCCGGGCGTCGGTCCCTCGCCCCGATGCCGGGCGATCAGTCGAGATCGGCGCCGCCGCGGGCCGCCATCATGAGACTCACCATGGCGTCGGCGTCGAGGGTCGTGCCGTCGGGCAGGAGCGTGAGCAAGGTGCCGACGGTGGCGTCCAGGGCGTCCCGATAGCCCGCCATCACCGAGGCGGCCTCCGCCGCCGAAGTGGTCGCGTCGAGCCGGGCGCCCAGATCGGCGTCGGCGAAGGCGCTGGAGAGTCCGGCGCGCAGCGCGGCCTCCACGGCGGCGTCCAGCGTGCCGGTGACCGTCACGATTCCGTCGAAGACCGCAGCTTCGCCGTCGTCGGCCGCGGCATCCAGCGCGGCCCGCAGCTCCTCCATGGTGGTGGCCGCCTCGACGTCGGCCCGGGCTGTGGCCAGGATCGTGGTCATCGCCGACGCGCTCTCGCCGGGTCCCGCGTCCACCGAGGCCGCCAGGCGCCCCCGCGCGCGGAGGTTCATGGCCACCGCGTGCCGCACCAGCTCGAGCCGCGTGGCTGCGGTCGCCGCGCTGGAGCCTCGCACGGCGCCGGAGGCACGGGCCGCGGTGAGAAGTGTGAGCGAGCCCACCGATGCGCCGGCGTCCAGGTAGCCATCCAGGGTGGCTTCGGCGAAGGCGTCGTTGGCCGCCTCCAGCTCGGCGCCGTTGTAGCGGCTTTCGGCGTAGTCCATGGCCAGGCCGGCCATGAGCTCGGTGCGCGTGGCGGCGTCGAGCTCCGTGGCCACCTGTGTCGCCGTGGCGTCGAGCCAGCTGCGGGCGGCCAGGTAGGCATCAGCCACCGCGCCTACTTCGGCGCCGCTGGCGGCCACCTGAGCACCCGTCGCGTCGTCCATGCGCACGAAGAGCGCCAGGCTGCCATCGTCCGCGGCGGCTCCGCTCTCGCCGTCCGAGTTGAGCCGGACGAAGACGTCGCTCTCGACGGTGGTCTCCGGTACGATGGTGGCCACGGTGATGTCGGACCCGGCTTCGGTCGTTCCGTGCACCAGGACGCGGCCGACCTCGGCTGCGGCGTCGGTGTAGGCCACGACTTCGAGCCCGCTCTCGCCTGTGGGCACGGTGTCCACGCTGAAGCGGCCCTCGGCGTCGATGTCTCCGCGGGCCAGCGTGGTTTCGCTGCCGTCCGACGCCACCCGCACGACCGCGACCGTGGTCGCATCGGCGCCGGCGACGGGATTGGGACCCGCCGAGGCCGGCGCGGTTTGATCGATCCGGCCCACGACGGTGGCTCGATTCGTGTCAGGGATGACCACGCCCTCGCCGTTTTCGAAGCAGGCGGCCAGAAGCAAACTACCGGCCAGGAGAAGGGGGAGAGTCTGGATACGCATGGAAGTCCTCGGGCGGGTGGGTGATACGGAGCCCACCACCGCGTGCCGCGCCGGCGAATGGTGACCTGTCGACGTGGCCTCCCCGGGAAGCAACTCTCGTTCCAGAGGGCAGGAGAGGAGGGTCCCTGCGACGATGCCCGCCCGCCTGCGTGGCGTTTTACGCGTCCAGGATGTCGCGGATCTTGCGCGCCAGATCGTCGGGGGCGAAGGGCTTCTGGAGGAGCGCGGCGTCCTGGCCCGAGAGGCCGTGGTCGTGGATGCGGTCAGCCGTGTATCCGGACATGAACAGGACTTGCCAGTCCGAACGGACCTGGCGCAGGCGGTCCACGAGCTCCTGTCCGCTCATGTGGGGCATGACCACGTCGGTGAGGACGAGATCGATGGGCCCGTCGTGGCTCTCGCACAGCAGCAGCGCCTCACCCCCGTTGGCGGCCTCCAGGACCCGGTACCCCATGCGCTTCAGGAAGCGGCGGACCAGCGACCGCACCGTCTCCTCGTCTTCGACCAGGAGGATGGTCTCGCCCTTCGCTCTGAGCGCAGCGCCGGTGCGCGCCCTCGGCTCCACGGTGTCGGGCTCGTCGCGGACCACCGGGAACCAGATCCGGAACTCAGCGCCTCGGCCCGCCTCGCTCACCACTTCGATGTGGCCGTCGTTCTGCTGGATGACGCCGTAGACGGTGCTCAGGCCCAATCCGGTGCCCTTGCCGGCCTCTTTGGTGGTGAAGAAGGGCTCGAAGATGTGCTCGAGGATCTCGGGGGGGATGCCGGAACCGGTGTCCCGCACGGACAGGAACACCCAGGTGTCCGTATCCGGCGCGACAGGACCCGACTCGGGAGGGGTCGAAGTCGAGCGCGCCTCGATGGTGAGCTCTCCGCCCCTCGGCATGGCATCGCGCGCATTCACCACGAGGTTGAGGAGGACCTGCTCCACGTGGCTCGGATCGGCGCGGATGGCTCCGAGATCCTCCGGCATCTTCATGACCAGCGCCACGTCCTCGCCGATGAGACGGCGCAGCATCCCTTCCATGCCCGCGAGGAGCCCTGCCACGTCCAACACGCGCGGGCGGATGGGCTGTTTGCGGCTGAAGGCCAGGAGCTGTCGGGTGAGTCCCGCGGCCCGCTCGGCCGCGCTCATGATCTCCTGTGCGTCCTCGCGCAGCGGATCGTGCTCCTGCAGGTCGGCGAGGAGGAACTCGGCCCGCCCCTGGATCGTGGTGAGGAGGTTGTTGAAGTCGTGCGCCACGCCGCCGGCCAACCGGCCCACGGCTTCCATCTTCTGGGACTGGTGGAGCTGCTGCTCGAGCTCCTTCGCCTCGGTGACGTCGGACATGGTCAGCACCATGCCCTGCGGCTTTCCGTCCGAGTCCCGCATGGCCTCGCCGGTGAGCGCCAGGATGACCCGGGTGCCGTCGGGCCGCGTGAGTCCGAACTCCTGGCCCAGCACGGCGGAGCCCTGGCGTAGGACCTTCACGAAGGGCCGATCCTCGTCGGGCAGCGGAGTGCCGTCGGGATGGGTGAGCTCCCAGATGGGATCGTCGTAGAGGCGTCCTGGCGCCGACCCCTGCGTGCCGAGCATGTCCTCGGCGGCCCGGTTGGCGAAGGTCACGACGCCGTCCGGGTCGATGAAGACGACGCCCTCCACCATGCTCTCCAGGATTCCCCGCAGTCGTTGTTCGCTCTCCTTGCGGGCGGCGGCTTCCTGCATCTCGCGCGTCACGTCGCGCACGACGGTGGCGGCGCCCAGCAGGCTTCCGTCGCGGGCGAGAATGGGTGCGGCGCTGGCCTCGGTGGTGACCCAGGAGCCGTCGGGGCGACGCATGTGGACGTCGGCGCGACAGGTCTTACCCTCGCGCAACGCCCTCATCGACGGCAGGTCGTCGGGATCGAAGGGGGTGCCGTCGGCGTGCAGGAGGTCGCTGAGGGCGCTCGGGACGGGGTGAATGCGCTTCATCGCCTCATTGCGGAAGACGATGCGGCCCCTCGGGTCCGCCACCAACACGCCCTCGGAGAGCTGCTCGAGGATGGCCAGGCGTTCGGCGTTGGCGCGCTCCACCTCGCGGTTCGAGCGCACGTGGTCGGTCACGTCCATGCCGTGCGTCATGACGCCGGTGACGTGCCCGTCGGCGTCACGCAGGGGCTGGAAGGCGAAGCTCACGAACCGCTGCTCCAGTGGGCCGTCGGGCGTGCGGCGCAGGAGGATGCGCTTCTCCTCGCCGGTGAAGGGCTCGCCCGTGGCGAGGACGTGGTCCAGCAACCCGGCGATGGGCTGCTCGGCCACCTCGGGCACCGCCTCGAGGAGGGGCTTCCCGAGGATCTCCCGTTCCTCGCCGACCAGGCGTCGGTACGCGGGGTTCACCATCTCGAAGACGTGGTCCGGACCCCGCACCACGGCGATGAAGGTCGGGGCCTCCTCGAAGAGTCCCCGGAGCGTCGAGCGCTCCTTGCGGAGCTGGTCCAGGAGGCGCCGTTGTCGACGCTCGTGGCGCACGCGCTCGCTGACGTCCACCACGGTGACCAGACGAGCGGATCGGCCTGACCAGACCACGTCGCGTCCGAAGACCTCCACATGCATCACGGATCCGTCGGCCCGCAGATGTCGCCACCCGCCGGACCGGCTCATGGTCGCCGGTCGCTGCTTCAGGTGCTCCAGGAAGCGTGGAACGTCTTCCGATGGGCGCAGGTCGTCGACGGTGAGACCGAGGAATTCCTCGCGGCTGTAGCCGTACTGAACCAGCGCGGCGCGGTTCACCGAAAGGATGCCGAGCGTCTGGGTGTCCCAGACCCACATGGGCATGGGGCTGTCCTGAAACAACAGGGGACAGACCGGATTCTCCGGGAACGCGAGGGGGCCGTCCCCTGATTCGAGGACGGACCGTGGATCCGATGACGCCATGTGGGAGAGGGAGGTTCAAGAATACTTCATATACAGGTCCGTATTTGAAAGTTGTGTCACGCGGCGGCGCGGCGGAAGTCGGGCTTGGGCGGATATTTCGTGGGGCGTTTCCCCACGGGGGTGTGTGATGGTGCGCCGGTGCGGGGGCCGTCAGTGCTCGCCCAGCACCGCCATGACCAGGCCGCTCCGGATCTTGGGCTCGAACCAGGTGGACTTCGGGGGCATGAGGCGGTCCTGGCGGCACACCGCCACGAACTGGTTCATGGTCACGGCCGGGAGCGTCACGGCCAGAGAGGCGTGTCCCGCGTCGACCTCACCTTGTAGCCACGCGGCGCCGCGGTTGGCGCCCACGAAGACCAGTCGCGCATCGGCGGGGTCGGTGATGCCCAGCAGCTCCGCGAACAGCAGGCGCTGTACGATGGCGTGATCGATGGACGCCGCCGCATCGGCGGGGTCGAAGGTGCCGGGACGGGGCGTCAGGCGTAGCCAGCCCGAATGCGGCAGGTACAGTCCCACACGGTGGGTCCCGTCGGGCTGGTAGGGTCGACCTGGAGCCGGGGCCACCTCGAAGGCGGCACCCAGATCGGCCTCCGTGGGGGGCGGCACCTCCGACGACACGAGCCGGTTGTAGGGTGCGATCCCCATGCGGGAGGCGGGAAAGAACACGGCCAGGAACCCGGGGCGCCCCAGCATGGCGGCCGCAGCGCTCCGGTGGTTGCCGTCGGCGACGTACGCTTCCGGTTCTCGGGCCAGCAGCTCCGTCAAGCGCTGGATCTCGCGGGCGTCGTCCAGGAGCCAGATACGATGCGTATTACCCATCTCGTCACCTGCCGCGAGGTCGGGCGGGCGGGCATCCGCGTGGCTCTCGAGGGCCGGGGCCAGGAAGCCCTGGATGTCGGGCGCGGCCACGTTCACCGTCCCGATGACGGTTCCGGTGGCCTCGATCAGCCGCGCCCGCCCCCGTGCCTTCGCCTCGCGAACACCCTCGTTCCGGATGATGGGGCCCAGCGGCGTGGCCGGCGTGCGGATCTGATCCGTCCGGGCCATCCCCCCGAGACCGACCTGGCGCACGCCGGGGCGGGCGGGACCCGTGATCTCGTAGACGAAGAGAATGTCGCGCAGCTCACGGACCAGGGGCCCGCTCGACAGCGCTCGCATGTTGGCAGCGGCCCGGGCGAGCGCGGCATCGGAGTCCGCCGGCGCCAACGCGTCGGACGTCGGCGCGTCGCAGTGTGCCATGGTCACGCGCAGCACCGAGTCGGGACGACGCTGGATGAGCCGCCAGACCTCGGCGTCACCCTGGAACTCGTCGTAGTTCGGTGCGCTGATGCGCTCGGCGGCGCTGGAGTCCACCGGCACGAGGGCGCGAGCGATGGGGCGCAGGCTGATCATGGTCGCGCCAAGCTGGCGCCGGTACCGTGATCCCGCCACCCCGCTTGCTCACCGGACGTGAAACGAGGGGGAGCGGTACGGGACCGCTCCCCCCCGTCAACCCGACGTCCAGCGCCTCCTCCAGGACTCGAACCTGGGACACCCTGATTAACAGTCAGGTGCTCTAACCGACTGAGCTAAGGAGGCAGGATCCCCCGCTGCGAGGGAACCACAACGCTATCCAAAGGGCAGGGGGGTGTCAACGGAATCTGGCGCCAGCTTCTCGTGCGCGGCGCGGCGCTCGCTGTCGTGATCGGCGACGGGCTCGGGGGCGTGCTGGCCCGCCGCCGCCACCTCGCCGTCACCGGGCTCCCCGGTCCCCTCGGCATCGAGCGTCTCACCCGGATCGTGATCGGGCGTGACGTCGACCGTGCCAGGCTCGGACTCCGCGCGCTCTTCATCGGCCGCGTGCTGTCGCCCCGCGGCCACCCAGGCCGCCATCAGGCACAGGACCAGCGTCACCCCGGCCAGCGCCCACTGGCGGTGCATCAGGTGCGTCGTGGTGGCCATGGCCATGACCGGCGCGATGAGGAGGCCGCCGAGGAAGGCCGTGCGCCGGGGAAGAAGGAGGATGGCGCCCAGAATCTCCATGGCGCCCGCTACCTCCACCAGCGACGGAGGGATGCCCCATTGGTTGGCGAAACTGTCCGCCCACAGCTCGGGGAACACGAACTTGGTGGCGCCGGCGGCGAGAAAGACGGGGACCAGAACGGTGGTGGCGACCCACAGGCCGAAGCGCCGGAGAGAAGGCGAGGTGGTCAACGATCCTCGAGGGCGGGTCTGGCCGCCTCTGTCGTCCGAATGGCCGAATCCACGTCGCCGTCTCCTTTCCGACTAGCCCGTGGGCGTCCTGCACGCGTTGCAAGCTCTCGTCGAAGCCCACCTGTGGTCAACGGCTGCGTTCCGACGACGGTTGGCCGACGAGCCTGCCGGGGCTTGACGTTCAGTGCGTACTGAACGTTCTTAATCGTCCTCGTTTCTCCGGAACGGAGTGCCCGTGAAGCCGTCTGCCGAGCAGTTCATCGAAAAGATGGGTGCCCTGGCCGAGGCCCAGGGTGCGTCGCGCATCAGCGGCCACATCCAGGCCATGCTTCTCCTCACGCCGGGGGCCCGGTCCCTCGACGAGCTGGCGCAGGCCCTGCAGGTGAGCAAGGCGAGCGTGAGCGTGAACGCCCGCATGCTGGCGGCGCGAGGG
Organism: uncultured Gemmatimonadales bacterium; assembly: GCA_963809895.1. Classification (GTDB taxonomy): domain Bacteria; phylum Gemmatimonadota; class Gemmatimonadetes; order Longimicrobiales; family Gaopeijiaceae; genus Gaopeijia. The sequence goes on from CAWELD010000003.1 coordinate 3,590,904, forward strand.
CTCGTGGAGCGGACCCATCGCCGGGGTGACCGGCGGGTCTTCTACCGCATGGCCGACGACCTGGAAGAACGGATGATGGAGCGGGCCCTGGAGCTCATGCGCCGGTCCCGCGACCTCTTCGCCGAGGCGCTTGAAACCGTCGCCCCCGAACACGACCTGGTGCGGGCGCGCCTGATCTCCCTGCGCGACATGCACGGCGAGATCGTGGGCCGTATCGAGTCCAACCTCGCCCGGTTGCGGTCCGCCGCGACCGACCAGACCGAATTCTCCTCTGAAAGGAGTTGATCACCGTGTCCCCGCCGCTGCTTTCCTCCCGGCCGCGCTCGGGTCTCGTCATCCGGCGGCTCGCGCCGTTGCTGGCACTCCTCGTGAGCGCCGCGCGCGTGGGCGCCCAGGAGTCGGGCCCGCCGCCCCGCTCCCTCTCACTGCAGGAGGCCATCGGTCTCGCCGAGGCCGGGGCGGAGCAGGTCCAGATCGCCGAAGCCGGCGTGACCAGAGCCCAGGGTGACCAGAAGCGGGCGCTGGCCGCCCGTCTCCCGCAGCTCAGCGGCTCCGCCAGCTACTCCAGGACGCTGGACAGCCAGTTTCGCGGCGCGTTCAGCTCCAGCGACACCACCACGGCCACGGAATGTCCGGCCTTCACCGGAAACCCGACATTGCCTCTGGAAGCTCGGGTGGACTCGCTGGAGAGCGCCGTTTCGTGCCAACCGGGCTCGTCGGGCCCCTTCGGAGGCGCCGACTTCAACTCGCTGGGCTTCGGCAGCGAGAACACCTACAACCTGGGCCTCACCTTCTCGTGGCAGGTGTTCAGCGGCGGCCGGTTGGCGGCGCAGAGCCGGGCCGCCGACGCGGGCCGCTCCAGCGCCGACGTGGCGCTGGCCTCGGCCCGGGCCGAACTCGTTCTGGACGTCACGCAGGCCTACTACGACGCCCAGCTCGCGCAGCGACTCGTCGACATCGCCGAAGCCTCGTTGCAGCAGGCGGAGGCGACGCTCCAGCAGACGCAGCGTGAGCAGGAGGTGGGAACCCAGGCCGAGTTCGAGGTGCTGCGTGCACGGGTGGCCCGCGACAACCAGCGCCCGGCCGTCATCCAGCGCCGGACCGCTCGTGATCTGGCCCTCTTTCGCCTCAAGCAGCTCCTGGATCTTCCGCTGAACGAGTCCCTGGAGCTCACGGACGACCTCGAAGGCATCCCGGCCGTGAGCGAAGGTGCGGAGCTCCCGGCCCGGCCCGCCGTCGAGCGACGGGCCCCGGTGCGCCAGGCTCAGGCGGGAGTCGAGGCCCAGCGCAGTCAGGTGGACGTGGCGTCCGCTCAGCGACTGCCGAGCGTGGCGCTGACCTCTTCCTACGGTCGGGTCGCGTTTCCCCGCGACCTGACGCCCGCCTGGAGTCAGTTCCGCACCAACTGGACGGTGGGCGTGGCGCTGCAACTGCCGCTCTTCACGGGCGGACGCATCGGCGGCGACCAGATGGCCGCCCAGGCGTCGCTGGCGGAGGCTCGGGCCCGTCTCGAGCAGGCTCGGGAGCAGGCGTCGCTGGATACCTACCAGGCCTACGCCGAGCTGGACGCGGCGCGCGCCTCGTGGCAGGCCAGCTCCGGCACCGTGGAACAGGCGCAACGCGCCTACGAGATCGCCGAGATTCGCTTCCGCGAAGGTCTTTCGACGCAGCTCGAGCTGAGCGACTCGCGCCTCCTGCTCGAGCAGGCGCGGGTGAACCGGGCCCAGGCGGCGCGCGACCTCCAGGTGGCCCGGACCCGGATCCGGTTGTTGCCGGACCTGCCCCTGGGCGGGGGCTCGGCGGGTCAGACCGGTGCGGCGGCGGCAGCGGGCGGCGGTGGGTCGTCCGCCGCGTCGTCCACGGGCCGGACCACCACCACGACCACAAGCGGTACCGGAGCGTCGGGCGTCGTCATTCCCGGCGGCGCCGGCACCCAGGGAGGGGGAAACCGATGACACGCACGGAGGCTTCTGGGGCCGCGCCCCTTCGGTTCGCGACCGCACGCGCGATGAGCCTGGTGGCGCTGCTGGCGCTGGCGGCGTGCGGTCGCGGCCCCGGCGGCGACATGGAGGCGGAGCAGGCCGCCCCCTTCCGCGTGGATCCCGCCGATCTGGTCGTGGTGGATTCGGGCACCATCGAGACGGGCCCCCTCCTGTCGGGCTCTCTGCAGCCGCGCCAGCAGGCCACCGTGAGAGCGGAGGTCGGAGGGCACGGTGCTCGAGGTCCTGGTGGAGCCCGGTCAGAACGTGCAACGGGGTGCGCCCCTGCTCCGCATCGACTCCGACGCGCCCAGCGAAAACCTGGAATCGGCCCGTGCCGGCGTGCGTTCCGCCGAGAGCCAGGTGCAGGTGGCGCGCCGCAACGTGGAGCGCAACGAGGAGCTCGTGAAGGTGGGCGCCGTCGCGGAGCGCACCGTCGAAGACTCTCGCAACCAGCTCTCCGCCGTCGAGGCCCAGCTTGCCGATGCCCGCTCGCGGCTGACCCAGGCCCAGAAGCAGGTATCCAACACGCGTCCGGTGGCGCCTTTCACCGGCGTGGTCAGCGAGCGGCCCGTGAACGCCGGCGACGTGGTGTCACCGGGCGCCGCACTGGCCAGCATCATCGATCCGTCGACGCTGCGGCTGGTTGCGGCGATCCCCGCCGAGGTGCTGTCCGCGGTCGAGGTCGGCGCCTCGGTGCAGTTCCAGGTGACGGGATACTCCGACCGCCGTTTCGTGGGGACCGTCGAGCGCATCAACCCGGCCGCCGACCCAGTCACCCGCCAGATCACGCTCTACGTCGACATCCCCAACGACGAAGGCAATCTGGTGGCGGGGCTCTACGCCGAGGGCCGGGTCACCAGCGATCGGCGTCGCGCGCTGGTCGTGCCTCTGTCGGCCACCAGCCTGGGCGGTGAGGACGCCGAGTCCGGGCCGATCCTCCGGGTGCGGCGGGGTGAGGTGGAGCGTGTGGATGCGGCCTTCGGGGTCATCGACCGGCGCACGGGCCGCGTAGAGGTCCTGGCCGGCGTGGCGCTGGGCGACACCGTGTTGGTGGGGCCGGCGCGCCAGATCACCCCCGGAACGCCGGTCGAGGTGTCCGGGAGCGGGCCGGGCGGCGGTGCGGCGGCCGGCGGGGAGAGCTGAGCCATGGTCATTTCGGATTTCGCCATCAAGAAGCCCATCGTCACCGTGACGGTGATGATCGCCCTGGTGGTCTTCGGGCTGTACGCGCTCCTGCTCCTGGACGTGGACGAGTTCCCGGAGATCACCAATCCCATCGTCTTCGTGGCCGTGCCCTACCCCGGCGCGTCTCCGGAGCAGGTGGAGCGCGACGTGGTGGACCCCATGGAGGAGGCGTTCAACGCCATCGGCGGGATCGACCAGATCACCTCCACCTCGCAGGACGGCTTCGCGCAGATCACGGTGCAGTTCGTCTTCAGCAAGGACGTGGATCAGGCGTCGCAGGACGTGCGGGACGCCATCTCGGGGATCCGGGGCGACCTGCCGCTGGAGATGGAGGAGCCGGTCATCCGGCGGGTGGACCCCAACGACCTTCCCATCGTGTCGTTGACCCTGTCCTCACCGGACATGGGGCCCGTGCAGCTTACACGCCTGGCCGATCCGGCCATCACCCGCGAGCTGCGGGCCATCGCCGGCGTGGCGCAGGTGACGGTGCAGGGGGCCGTCGAGCGTGAGCTGACCGTGAACCTCCGGCCCGCCGATCTGGAGGCCTCCGGCGTGAGCGTGGCCCAGGTGGTCGGCGCCCTCCAGGGCCAGAACCTGTCGGCGCCGGTGGGGCGTGTGAACGCGCCGCTGCAGGAGCGCACCATCCGCCTCATGGGCCGGCTCGAGAGCCCCGAGCAGTTTCTGCAGATCGTGGTGGGCCAGCGTCAGGGTCAGCTCGTGCGCCTGGGTCAGGTGGCCGACGTCCTGGACGGCTCCGAGGAGCCTCGCACGCTGGCGCTCTACAACGGCCGCGAGGCCGTCGGTCTGGACATCACCAAGTCTCGCGAAGCCAGCACGGCCAGGGTGAGTGCGGACGTGCGCGAGCGGGTCGAGGAACTCCGCAAGACGCTCCCGGAGGGTGTGCGCCTGGACATCGTGCGTGACGCCGGTGACCGGGTCGAGAACTCGGTGCGCAACGTGGAGGAGACGCTCTTCGAGGGCGCTATGCTCACCGTGTTCGTGGTCTTCCTCTTCCTCAATTCGTGGCGCAGCACGGTCATCACCGGGCTGGCGCTGCCGGTGTCGGTGCTGGCGTCGTTCATCGCCGTGTGGGCCTTCGGCTTCACCCTGAACACCATGTCGCTGCTGGGGCTGTCGCTGGCCATCGGCATCCTCATCGACGACGCCATCGTGGTGCGGGAGAACATCGTCCGGCACATCGAGATGGGGCAGGATCACTTCGAGGCGGCGCACACGGGCACCGACCAGATCGGCCTGGCGGTGGCGGCCACCACCTTCTCCATCGTGGCGGTGTTCGTGCCCGTGGCCTTCATGGAAGGAGTGGCGGGGCAGTGGTTCAAGCCCATGGCGCTCACCATCGCCTGCGCCGTGCTGGTCTCGCTCTTCGTATCGTTCTCGCTGGATCCCATGCTGTCGGCCTACTGGCCGGACCCGCAGCTCGAGGCCCACGAACGCAGGAATCCCATCGCGCGGGCGCTGGACCGCTTCAACGAGTGGTTCGACCGCCAGGCGGAGCGCTACAAGGGCGTGATCGCGTGGGCGCTGGACCATCGCTGGAGTGTCATCGGCCTGGCCACGGCTGCCTTCGTCGGAGCCCTGGCGGTGCAGGTCGTGTTCGGCGGCGCGGGCTTCGTGCCCAACAGCGACCGCTCCGAGATCAACGTGGGCGTGGAAACGCCGCCGGGATCCAGCATCGAGTACACGCGCATCAAGGCCGAGGAGGTGGCCCGCATCGCCCGCACCCACGGCGAGGTGGCCTATACCTACACGACGGTGGGCAGCGCCACGGGCTCGGGCGCCGTGGACGAGGGCAACGTGTACGTGCGCCTCGTGCCCAAAGCCGATCGCGGAGCCTCGCAGCAGCAGGTGGCGGAACGCATCCGGGGCGAGATCCGGCGCGTGGCCGGTGCCACGGCCTACGTGTATTCCGCGGGATTCGGGGGCAACCAGAAGCAGATCCAGGTCCAGTTGCGCGGCGAGGAGGACACCGAGCTGCAGCAGGCCGCCGACCGGGTCCTGGGCGTCTTGAACGACGTCCCGGGTGCCGTCGATGGGGGACTCTCCACCCGCGGCCAGAAGCCCGAGCTGGAGGTGAATATCCGGCGGGGGCTCGCGGCCACGCTGGGGTTGTCGCCCGCTCAGATCGCGCAGGCGCTCCGCCCCGCGTTCGCCGGCATCAAGGCCGGCGATTGGGTGGATCCCACCGGTGAGACACGCGACGTGCGGGTGCGCCTGGAGCCGTCGGCCCGCACCAACGCCTCGGATCTGGCACGCCTGCCCTTGGTGGTGCCGGGGCCCGCCGGTGGAGCGCCCGGCACGCTGCCGCTGGGCCAGGTCGCCGAGATCCGCGAGAGCATGGGTCCCGCCCAGATCCAGCACCTGGATCGGGACCGCGTCATCACCGTGGGCGCGAACGTGGACGGGCGCTCGTTGTCGGAGGTGTCGCAGGACATCAACCGCCGCATCGCCGGAATGAACCTGCCACCGGGCGTGGTCGTCTCTCAGGGTGGGCAGGTGGAGCAGCAGGGCGAGGTCTTCACCAGCATCTTCGCGGCGCTGGGCCTGGCCCTCATGCTCATGTATCTGATCCTGGTCATGCAGTTCGGGTCGTTCCTGGACCCCCTCGCCATCCTCATCTCGCTCCCCCTCTCGCTCATCGGCGTGGTGCTGGCGCTCCTCATCACCGGCGACACGCTCAACATCATGAGCATGATCGGCGTGATCCTGCTCATGGGCATCGTGGCCAAGAACGCCATCCTGCTCATCGACTTCTGCAAGTGGGGGCGGGAGCGGGGCCTGTCGCTCAGAGAGGCCATGATCGAAGCCGGGCGCGTGCGTCTGAGGCCCATCCTCATGACCACCCTGGCGCTCATCGCGGGCATGATCCCGGTGGCACTGGGGATCGGAGAGGGCGCCGATTTCCGGGCGCCGTTGGGCCGTGCCATCATCGGAGGGGTGATCACCTCCACCTTCCTGACCCTGCTGGTGATCCCCACGGTCTACGAGATCCTGGACGACTGGCGGACCTGGCTGGTGGCGCGCGTCACGGGCAAGAAGCCAGAATACGACCGGCACCGGGAGAGGAAGGGCGCGGGGCCGGCCCCCGGCGCCGAGCCGGTGCCCGAGGCGGGGGACTGACCACGGGGAGGACGCGGCCATGCGGTCGGACGACGAGGAGCGCTGCGCCGAGCTGAGGCGAGTGCAAGCGATCGACGAGGCCTTCGGGCGCGGCGATCTCGAGGCCCTGCGCGCGGCGGTGGGCGATCCGGAGGCCATCCCCAACGGCTTCATCGGAATGGCCTTCGGGCCGTGCCTGGAGTACGCGATCTATCACAGCCCGCTGGCGTTCGTGCGCGAGCTCCTGGAGTTGGGTGCCGACGTGAATCCCACGAATCACGGGGGATTCCCGCCTCTGATCGCGACGCTCACCGGCGGCCGCTCGTCGCGTGACGCGGGCCCGCACTCGGGCCCGCTCCAGGTTCTTCGCCTCCTGCTGGAGTTCGGCGCGGACCCGGACCAGCGGGGGTTCAACGACTACACGCCACTCCACTACGCCGTGGAGACCCACAACCTCGACGCGCTGGACATCCTGCTCGCGGCCGGGGCGAACCCCACCCTCGCCACGCGCATCGATGATCTGGAGACCCCTCGCGAGCTGGCGGAGAAGCTGGGTCTGGCGGAGTACGCCGTGCGGCTGAGGGCGGCCGAGGAGGAGTGGCGGGGTTGACACGCGGCGGAGGCGGCGTGGGGCGGACTCCGCGCCGAACGGCGGCGCGCGAGCCCTCTTGCGTCTACGGCAGTTGTCGTACTATCGTCGGGTTCGGGGACCGTGACGATGTATCGGACGCTGGGATGAGACGATGACGAAGACGGGAAGACGTCCACCTGCGGCGCTGCCGTCGGATGCCGAGCTCAAGCTCCTGCGTGAGCTCTGGCAGGCCGGCGAGCTTTCCGTGCGCCAGCTCCACGAGCGGGTCGAAGCCGACTGGCCGGTGGGGTACACCACCGTGCTCAAGCTGCTTCAGCGCATGCACGACAAGGGCCTCGTGTCTCGACGCGGGGCGGGCCGCGCGCATCTGTATCGGGCCGTCACCGGCGAGGCGGTTCTGGAGCGGCGCCTGGTGCGCGACTTCCTGGCGCGCACCTTCGACGGCTCCGTGGAACGCCTGCTCCAGCGAGCGCTGCCCGACCGGGCCGCCGACTCCGACGAGCTCCGGGAGATTCGCCGACTCCTGGATCGTATCGAGGAGTGAGGACGTGATGCCCGGCCTGGTGTCCACCGGCCTCCTCAGAACGCTGGGATGGTCGCTGCTGCATACGCTCTGGCAGGCGGCCGCCGTCTACGCCGGGCTGCGACTGGTGCTGACCATTCTTCCCACCGCCACAGCCCGGGCTCGCTACCACGCGGCCCTGGGTGCCGGCGTGGTGCTGCTCGTGCTCTGGGTCGGCACGACGGCCTGGTTGGTCGGGGGATGGCGAGAGCACGCCCGCTGCTGGGACTCGACCCCCGCGGAAATCGAGGCAGCGCCAGCGCTCTGCCGGGGACACGGGCGTGTCGACCCGAGGTCGGAGGCAGCGGAGCCGGCGCACTCCTCGGTCTTTCATCGTGTGGACGAGTTTGCGCGAGCGCTGGCGACCCCGGTGAACGAGATGGTGGGACCGCCGCTCCCGGGTCTCTCGCGAGCGGCCACGCCGCTCCTGGGGTCGTGGCCGGTGGTCTGGGCCGCGGTCTTCGGGCTCCTCGCGCTGGGCACCGTGGTGGGCCACCGATCGCTCCGGCGCATGGTGGCTGAATCGGAGCCCGTCTCCGACCGTCGGGCCGTGTCGGCGCGGGACGAGTTGGCCGCTGCGCTGGGACTGCCTGCCGGCATCCCTTTGCGGTCCAGCGCGCGCGTGTCGGGTCCGGGAGTAGCAGGGTGGGGCCCCGGTGCGATCGTCGTGCCCCATGGCCTCACCGAGACTCTTGGCGACGTGCACCTGCGGGCGCTCCTCGCCCACGAGTTGGCGCACGTGAGGGGTGGGGACTACGCCGTGGGCTTGGCTCAGCTCCTGCTGCAGCGAGCGCTCTTCTTCAATCCGTGGGCTCGCGTCCTGTCGCGGAGCATCACCGAGGAGCGTGAGGCGCTCCGGGACCACGCCGCCGTCGGTGCCGTCGGCTCGAGGCGCTCGTACGCCGAGATGCTGTTGGCCCTCGAGGAAACGCGAGCCCGCCGGCCCGCGCCCCGGAGTCTCGTCCCCCTGCTCGCCGAGGGCACGCTCCTGAGCAGGGTGCGTCGCCTTGTCCCCGGCGCCAGCCGCGGCCGCGCCCGGTGGCGGATCGCGTCGGCTCTCACCGCCGCCGTCCTCGCCACCGCGATCCTGTTGGAGGCGACCCTGGCCGCCGGCGCCCTGAGCTCCTGGGCGGTCATGAGCGCCGACACGCAGGCGCGCCAGGCCGCGGCATCCGGCGCCGCCCGGGTGCCGGACCCTACAGCGACCGCCCCCCACTCCACCGCACACGACTGACGCACGGTCACATCTTCTTCTGGAGGATCACGATGTACCCTCATGTACGACGTCCGTCGTATTATCCCCCTTTCTCGCGTTTCGTGTTCCGGTGCCTGGCTGGAGCCGTGTGCGCGGCCCTGATCCTGGTGTTCGCTCCGCGGGTCGGGAGTGCCCAGAATACCCACACGGCCGCCATCGATTCCATGGTGCAGGCAGAGCTGCACGCGCGTCCCATCGCGGGAATGGTCGTCGGGGTGGTCCAGGGCGAGGACACGCTCTTCCTGAAGGCATACGGGAAGGCCGATCTGGAGAACGGGAGTCCCATGTCCGAGGACGGCGTCTTCCGGATCGCCTCGCTGACCAAGCAGTTCACGGCCGCGGCCGTGCTCGAGCTCGTGGAGCAGGGGCGGGTCGCGCTGGACGACGACATCCGCACGTACCTGCCGGATCTGGACACCCAGGGCCGGGTCCTGCGGATCCGCCAGCTCCTGAACCACACGTCGGGTGTGCGCAACGTCTACGAGTTGGCGGCCTGGTCCCGCATCCGTCCCCTGCGGCTCCCTCGGGCCGAAACCCGGAAGCTGGTGCTCCAGGGTCTGGCCGAGGAGGGCCTGGATTTCGAGCCCGGCACCGACTTCCACTACTCGAACACGGGATACGATCTGCTGGGAGACATGATCGAGAAGGTCACGGGCACGGACCTCGGCAGCTTCTTCCGGACCGAGCTCCTCGAGCCGTTGGGGATGGACCACACGAGCATGTGTCCGTGGCCTCGCGTGATTCCCCACCGGGTCCGCGGATACGAGCCCGACGGCGGGACGCTCACCAACGCCTTCCGTATCAGCCAGGGCGTCCTGTTCGCCTCGGGGGGCCTCTGCTCCGATGCGCGCGACCTGCTCCGCTGGAACGCCGCGCTGCACGGCGGGCGCGTTCTGTCGCCGGAGAGCTACCGGGCCATGACGACGCCCGAGGGCGCGAGCACGACGTACGGATACGGTCTGTTCATCAACACCCTCCAGGGCCATCGCGTCATCCGACACAACGGTTCCGTTCCCGGGTTCGCGAGTCAACTCGAGTACTATCCCGACGACAGCCTGTCCATCGTGGTCCTGGCCAACAGCCCGGCCATGGTGGGCATGCTCGCCAGCGATATCGCCCTGAACGTGCTGGGCCTGCCCCCCCGCCGACCCGCGGTGCGGCCCGACGGCTGGAAGGTGGTGGCGCTCCAGCCCGGGGCCGACACGACCGCCATCAACTTCCGGACCATGATGGCTGGCGTGCATGTCACGGCGGGGCCCGGCGCGCTCTACTTCAATCCGGACAGCGCGGCGGTCGGTGACTACACGGTGGCAGGCACCTTCATCGGCCTCGCCGATCCCGACCCCGATTACGGGCACGGCATCCTTCTGGCCGGTCGCTCTCTCGAGACCTCCGAGGCGGCGTACCTCCGCTTCGTGGTGCGCGGATCCGGTGAGTACGCGCTGATCCGGCATGCCCACGGGAGTGACGAGGCGCTGATCCCCTGGACCGAAGCCGCCGCCATCCACCACAAGCGCCCCCACGCCAACGCGGCCAATGCGCTGGCGGCTCAGGTGGAGCGAGGCACCCTGCACCTCCAGATCAACGATGAGGAGGTGGCCGCGCTTCCACTCGGGTCCGTGGGCCCCTCGGACGGCATCATCGGCCTCTGGGTGGGCGACGGCGACGACGTGCACATCGACGGCTTCGGGGCCAGGGGCGGTCGCGACTGATGCCGGGCACCGTGACGGCTGGGGCATCTGAGCCGCCACGCACCCTTCGCGTTCCAACCTTCCCGCGACTTCGTCCGTCTCACCTCCTGAAACATTGCTGCCCGCGACATAGTATGTCATACATAGCATCAGAACGTCGCGACCCTGAAAACTGGAGAACCCCCGCCGTGTCCCTCGACCGTGAATGGATCCGTGGTGCCGCCCCCCTGGCGGTGCTCACCCTTCTGGAAGCCCGCGAGATGTACGGCTACGAGCTGGTGGAGGCGCTGGAGAGAGGCTCCGGCGGATTGCTGGAGCTCGGTCAGTCCACCGTGTATCCGCTGCTCTACAACCTGGAGAGCCGGGGCTTCGTGGAACCGCTGCGGCGCACGGCGCCCACGGGCCGCGAGCGGAAATACTACCGCCTGACGCCCGAGGGACGCAGCTGGCTGGAGGGTCAGCGCGACCAGTGGAGCACGCTCGTGGAGGCGCTCCACCGGTTGGGCGTCGACGGCGGCGACGCCGGGCCGGCTCCGGCCGCGGGCGAGGCGGTGCCGTGACGGGCCGCGACCGGCTGCCGCCGGAGCTGGAGGCCGTGGTGCGGGAGGCGCTGGACGCCGCCGGCCTGCCCCCTGGCGAACGCGGGGCGGTGGAAGAGGACCTGCGGGCACACTTCGAGGACGGTCTGGACACGGGGCGGAGCGCCGAGGAGCTGGCCCGGAGCTTCGGGGATCCCGAGGCGGCGGGACGACGAATCGGGCGGGCGCGCGACGCCGGCCGACGACATGGTCATGGACGTGACGGGAGGTGGACGATGGTGGCAGCGGAGCTGTGGACCGAGATCAGGCGGGCGGCGCGCACCCTGGCCCGGGCGCCGGGCTTCACCGCGCTGGTGGTGGCCACCCTGGCCCTGGGCATCGGTGCCAACACGGCGGTGTTCACGGTGCTGGACGCGGTGCTCCTCGCACCCCTGCCCTACAGCCGGCCGGACCGGCTCGTGCGGGTGTACGCCAAGGATCTGGACGACGGTGGAGACAACTTCCTCCCGGGCCCCGCGGCGGTGGCGTACGCCGGTTGGAACGACGTCTTCGAGGATTTCGGCGTGCTCTACACGTACCGGGAGACCGGCGCCGACCTCACCGACGGTGACCGTCCCGAGCGGGTCATCACCTCCAACGTGGACGGGGGATTCTTCGACGCGCTGGGCGTGGAGCCGCTCCTGGGTCGCACCTTCCGCGAAGAGGAGAGCATGACGTCGGGCGAGGACGCGTCCAAGCGGGCGGGGGCACCGTCAGCCGTCCTTTCCTACGGGCTGTGGCAGCGCCTGTTCGGGGGCGATCGCGGCGTGCTCGGCCGCACCATCCACCTCGACGGCGCGTCGTACCAGGTGGTGGGCGTCATGCCACAGGGCTTCACCAACCCCTTCGGCAGCCCGCCCGACCTGTGGTTGCCGCAGGACCTGGTGGGCCGCTGGAACTCCTGGGGCAACTTCTACCTGTCGGGCGTGGCCCGCCTGCGGGACGGCGTCACCCCGGAGCAGGCGCAGGCCCGGGTGGACGTCCTGGCCGACGGCTTGCGGGCGCAGGAACCGGACATGGGCGATTGGGGCGTGGCCGTGCGTTCGCTTCGCGACGACATCGTCGGCGACCAGCGCCGCACCATGTTGTGGATTCTGGCCGCCGCCGTGGGACTGGTCCTGCTGAGCGCCTGTGTGAACGCCGGCAACCTGGTGCTGGCCCGCAACCTGGGGCGGGGGCGGGACCTGGCGGTGCGGGGCGCGTTGGGCTCGGGACGTCGTCGCCTGGTGCTGCACCTGCTGGCCGAGAGCGCCCTGCTGGCCGTGGTCGGCGGCGCGCTCGGGGTCCTGGTGGGATGGACCGGCGTGCGGGCCCTCCTGTCGCTGGCGCCCGACGCGTTGCCGAGGCTGGTCACGCCGACCTTGAGCGGGCGCCTCCTGGTGGTGGCAGGCGCCGCCACGACGGCGGCGCTGGCCCTGTTCGGATTGGCGCCGGCGCTGCGGCTGTCGCGGACGGCGCCGGCCCAGAGCCTCCGTGGTGGCAGAGGTGAGAGCGAAGGCGCGACGCTCAAGCGAATCCGGGCCGGTCTCGTGGTGACGCAGGTGGCGGTGGCGCTGGTGTTGGTGGTGGGCGCCGGCCTGCTGACCCGCAGCTTCGCGCGCCTGCGCGCCGTGGACCTGGGTGTGAACGGCGATGGGGTGCTCACGTTCGAGGTGCACCTCCCCCAGAGCCGCTATCCCGACGGTGCCAGCCGCCAGGCGTTCCACCAGGCGCTGGACCGCCGCCTGGAAGGGCTCCCGGGGGTCGTCTCCGCAGGCGCGGTCTCCTGGCTGCCCGTGAACGGTCGCTATCACTCCTGGGGCGTACTGCCTCTGGGCCGGGATTTCGATCCCGAGAGCAGCTCGGTGGACGAGGACAACTGGTTCACCAGCGACGTGCGCGTGGTGGAGGGGGACTACTTCGAGACGCTGGGAATCCAGGTCGTGCGGGGTCAGCCCCTCGACGAGTTGGACCCCGGCGGACCGAGGGTGGTGTGGGTGAACGAGCGCGCGGCGGCCGACATCTTCGGCGAAGAGAATCCCATCGGCGAGCAGCTCTACGCCGGCAACGAGCCCCGACGCGTCGTGGGCGTGGTGGAGAACGTCGCCAACGATCCCCACGGCGGCTCGTTCCGGGAGACCTACATTCCCCACGCGCAGTTCGCGGACGATCGCAACTGGGCGCTCATCCACACCGTGCGCACCCGGGGCGACCTGGGCGATCTGCAGGCGGAGGTGCGACGGGAGCTGGCGCAGCTCGATCCGGTCCTCGTGCTCTATCGACCCCGGCCCTTCCGCGCGTTCCTGGCCAGCGCCCGCGCCGAGGACCGCTTCGCCACCACCTTGATGGGCACCTTCGCCCTGCTGGCGTTGGCGCTGTCCGCCATCGGCACCTACGGCGTCCTGGCGAACGCGGTGCTGCGCCGCCGCCGGGAGATCGGCATCCGCATGGCGCTCGGTGCCGATGCCGGCGCAGTCCGGGGGATGGTCCTGCGCTCGGCGTCGGCCATGCTGGTGCTGGGCGCGGTGCTGGGCACCGCCGGGGCCTGGGTCGGAAGCCGCTGGCTGCAGAGCCTGCTCTTCGGGGTGACGCCCGACGATCCCCTGGTGTGGGGTGGGGGCGTCACGCTGCTCCTGGGATTCGGTGTGCTGGCGGCGTGGCTCCCCGCGCGCCGCGCCACCCGGGTCGATCCGGCTCGCACGCTGGGCGCGGAATAGAAGCGGCGTCGTCGGGCGGTGGCGACTATCTTGTCGGCGACGCGGGCCGGCACGTGGGCCGGAGCCGCGAACACGCCCGACCATAGGGGGATGCCATGCTTCGGGGCCGCACGCCGACGGGGTTGCTCGCGTTGGGATGGCTGGCTGCGCTCGCCGCGCTACCGCAGAGCTTCGGGAGGCCCGCGGCCGCGGCGGCCCAGGAGCCGGAGCGCCTGGACCTGCTGAGCTGGGCCGCCGGCGCCTTCACGGTGCGCCTGGAGGAACCGGCCACTCCCGAAGCGAGCCGGTCCGCGCTCGACGGCGACCCGCGAACCGTCTCCATCGGCATCCCCCGGCGCCAGCCGCTGCCCCATCGCTTCGTCGTGGAGCTGCCGGCGCCCACCACCTTCGAAGCGTTCGCGGTTCCGGCGATCAACGAGTTCGGCTCCGCTCGCGGCGCCCACGTGAAGACGGTGGTGATCGAAGGCTCGCCCGAGGGTCCCGATGCCGGCTTCCAGCCCCTGGCCACCCTGGCGCTGGAGATGGGCCGCAACGCCCCGCAGGAGGTGGCCGTGGCCGACGCCCGCCCGGTGCGCTGGGTGCGCGTACAGCTCGTGGACCGCATGCAGGAGCCGCCCAACGACGTGTCGCCCTACATGTTCTCGGAGCTCATGGGCTACGGGACGCAGGAGCCAGTGGCCTCGGGCGGGGACCGATACACCGGGCGTTGGCGGATCAGGCGCACGGGCATCCGTGACGAGCCCGGAAACAACGTCATCGAGCTGACCCAGGACGGCACCGCCATCCGGGGATGCCAGATCCTGGGGGGGCTGCGGACCACCGTCACCGGTGAGGTGGAGGGAGGGTTGGCGCGGCTCCTCATGGATCCCGCCGGTGCCAATGGCGGCACGCCGGTCCTGGCCAGCGTGAGTGAAGAAGGCGAGCTCGTGGGAGCCGTGTTCCGCGGTGGCTTCAGGGGATTGTGGGCCGCCCCCGATCCCGAGGCTCCCTCTCCCTGCCCCGAAGACGTCACGCCGCCGGATCCCATCGTGGAGGCGTTGCAGGCCGGGGTTCCCGCCATCATTCACGGCATCCACTTCGACCTGGACTCGGACCGGCTCCGACCCGACGCCGTGCCTGCATTGGAGCGCGTGCTGGCGGCGCTGCAGGCCACCGGCGACCAGGCAGTGGTCATCGAGGGACACACCGACTCCACCGGCGCCGAGGACCACAATCTCGACCTCTCGCAGCGGCGGGCACAGACGGTGGTGGCGTGGCTCGTGGAGCGGGGCGTCGACGCCGCGCGCTTGACGCCAGTGGGCAAGGGCGAGACCGAGCCCATCGCCGACAACGAGTCGTCGGCCGGTCGCGCGCTGAACCGCCGGGTGGAGGTGCAGCCGGGCTGAGCGGCGGCCGTCGCGGGCGGTCCTCTCCCCAGCGGGCCGGCCGGGCCAGCGGCGGGGTACGCCAGCGGGCGGCGTGCGCGAGGGGGCGGGGTGGCGCCAGCGGGTGGGGTGCGCCAGCGGACGGGGGTGCGCCAGCGGGCTGGGTGCAACAGCAGGCGGGGTGCAGCGGCAGGCGGGGTGCAGCAGCGGCTGGGTGCACCGGGCGGCGGAACCCCCTGCAGCCGCCCGACCCCCCGGCGGCCAGGGGGGATTGCCGACAACCCTGCAAGCGACGGGCTTTGCGGGGCCGACGCGAGATTGTGGGCGATAATTCGGGTCAATCCAGCGAGTACGGGAAGCGGTCTGAGCGCTCGTGCGCTTGACGGCGATAATCGCCGCCAATTGCGCACCAAGCCCGGAATCCCGCTCCGTTGCAGGGTTGTCGGCACGCCCGGGTGCCCGGAGGGGTCCAGCTCGCCCTGCCCAACGGCCCCCCGCCCACTACGTCTCATGCCGGCGGCCCGCCGCAACGCGTGCAATCCACCTCCAACCCCTTCCCCTCTTGACCGATCTATATGCACAACGCATATATGTGAGGAGCGTATGTGCGCCGCGCATATACTGAAGGCGGTGACGGTCCCTGCGCCGCGGCGATCCGCGATCGCCCGCGCAGCCGCCGCGGCCGGATGCGTTTCGAGCGGTGGATCGCCGCCGCCGTGCCGATACCGGAGGAGAGTGCCGTGTCCGACATCGATACCTTCCTGCCCCTGCGGCCGGTGGAGTTCCACGTGTTGTTGAGCCTGAACGAGGGCGCGCGACACGGCTACGGCATCATGCAGGACGCCCAGGCCCGCACGGGCGAGGCGGTCATTCCCGACGTGGGCACGCTCTACCGGGCCCTGCACCGCATGGTCGAGGGCGAGCTCATCGCGCCGTCCGAGGCACCCGACGGCGGCAGCGGTGAGGCCCGGCGGAGCTACTACCGCATCACGCCCTTGGGCCGGCAGGTGGCGGCGGCCGAAGCCAGGCGCCTGGACGCGCTGCTGCGCACCGCCCGCGCCGGGGGGCTGCTCGAGCCGGACACGGGCTCGGGGGTCTGAGCGGCCATGAGACGGCCATGAGTCCTCACGAGCCCCGGGCCCTGCGCCTGGCGCGCGTCGCCTATCGGGTGCTGGCACGGCTGTACCCCCGCGAGCTCCGGGGGCGCTACGGTGGCGAGATGGCCGAGGCCTTCGCGGCCCAGGCCCGCGACCGCTACCGGAGCGGAGGCGCGCCGGCGCTGATGTGGTTGGTGCTGATAACGGTATGGGGCGCACTGCGCATGCGGGGACCGGGCGGCGGAGGGTCCGCGCCCGGGAGCGGAGGCAGGACCCGGACGGGAGGTGGAGCGGTGGAGTGGACGAGGGAGCTGGCTCAAGCGGTGCGGCGGCTGCGTCGGCGCCCGGGGTTCACGGTGGTGACGGTGCTGACCCTGGCGCTGGGCGTGGGGGCGTTCGCATCCATCTCGGGGAGCGTCGCGGGGATTCTGGTGCGCCCCATGCCCTATCCCGAGTCCGGTGACCTCTACTGGGTGTGGCGGGACTACTGGGGCGCCTTTACCCGGGGCTGGCTGGGCGGTCCGGACATCGCCCGTCTGCGCCAGCACGACGAAGCCCTGGAGGGACTGACCGCCTTCCGCACGGGTCGCGCGAACTTGAGCGGGCCGTCGGGCACCGACCCCGTGGACGTGCGCGTCACGATGGCCTCTCCGGGCTTCCTGGACCTGCTGGGCGTGGCACCCCGTCTGGGTCCGGGCTTCACGCCGGTGGAGCACGCGCCCGACGCACCGGACGAGGCGGTGCTGGGCGACGCCCTGTGGCGGAGCGCCTTCGACGCCGACCCGGGGCTCGTGGGCCGGGACATCTATCTCGACGGCTCGGCCTACACGGTGGTGGGCATCCTGCCGGCGGACTTCGACTTCGTGGTGCACTCGAGCCTCGGGGATCCGCAGGCGGCCGATCTCTACATCCCCCTGTCCACGGACCTGGCCCAGCAGAGCGCCGGCAACGGCTCGTTCGCCGGGCTCATGCGTGTGCGTCACGGGACCCCGGAGGCCGCGGTGGACGCCGCCCTGGCATCGGTGGCCGAAGGAATGGACCAGGAGTTCTTCAGCAATCGGGGATTCCGGCTCTGGAAGGTGCCGATGCGCCAGGATCTGGTGGCCGACGCGCGCACGCCGCTGTTGGCGATCCTCGGCTCCGCGGCGCTCCTGCTGCTCCTCCTGGGTGCCAACCTGGCCACCCTCTTTCTGGCGCGAGCCCGGGGGCGGGCCCACGACGCGGCGGTGCGGGCTGCGCTGGGCGCCGGGCGGGGCGCGCTGCTGCGGACCGCGCTGGCCGAAGCGGCGGTGGTGGCCGGACTGGGGACGGGTCTGGGGCTGATCCTGGCGGCCTGGGGCTCGAGCCTCCTGGCCGCTGCCGCCACCGACGTCCTGCCGCGAGCGGCCGAGTTGGGCTTCGACCTGTGGACGGCCGCCGGCGGTGTCGGCGCCGCCCTGCTGCTGGCCTTGCTGGCCATGATGGGCCCGGCGGTCCGCTACGCGTCTCCCGGCGGATCGGCCGGCGCGCTACGCGAGGGTGGCCCGGCCCGTAACACGGCATCGGGAAACCGGGCTCGTGGCGTCCTGGTGGCCGCGCAGCTCGCGCTCGCCCTGACCCTGGTAGTGGGTGCGGGGCTCCTGACCCGGAGCCTCGCCAGCCTGCTGCGCGAGGACCCGGGCTTCGACCTGGTGCCGGCGCTCACCCTGCGGGTCGCCTTCTCGGGCACCGCGTACCCCGACTCCGCCACCACCGTGGGTGCGCAGCAGCGGCTTCTGGAGCGGGTGCGCGCGCTCCCGGGCGTCGCGGAGGCCGGCATCAGCAACGCCCTGCCGCTGGGCCAGGAGACGGACCAGACCAACGTGGCCTTCCCCCAATCCTCTGTGAGCGTGGCCGACGACGTCGATGACGGGCGGCTGGCCGACATCTTCTCCATCACGCCCGGCTACGTGGAGGCGGCGGGGCTGCGGGTGCTGGAGGGGCGGTCGCTGGAGCGCTCCGATGCCGGCGAGCTGACCGGCGCGCTCATCGACGACGTGCTCGCCCGGCGCTACTTCCCCGACGGGGGAGCCGTGGGGGCGTCGCTCGTGCTGCGCGACGACACTCTGGTGGTGGTCGGCGTAGTGGATCAGCCCCGCTTCTACGACGTGTTCCGCGACGACCGTGGCCAGGTCTATCTGCCGCGGGCCTACGCCGTGCAGAGCGAGGCGCGCCTGGTGGTGCGGAGTGAGGGGAAGGATCCCATGACGCTGCTGCCGGCCTTGCGGCGGGTGGTGGCGGAGATCGATCCCGGGCTGGCCGTGGCCGAGGTGCGCCCCATGCGCGCGATCGTGCGCGAAGCCCTGGACGGCGAACGCCTCAACCTGTCCCTGGTGGCGGCCTTCGCGCTGACGGCGCTGGTCCTGGCCGGCCTGGGACTCTACGGCGTGGTGAGCGGCACCGTGCTCGCCCGCCGGCGCGAGATCGGGCTGCGCATGGCCATGGGCGCCGAGGGAGGCCGGGTCGTGCGCCTCGTGCTCGGCCAGGGCCTCCGCCTCGTGGCTGTCGGGACGGCGCTCGGACTCGTAGCCGCGTGGATGCTCGGCCGCCTGCTGGGGGCACTCCTCCATGGCGTCCAGCCCTGGGATCCGGTGACCTACGCGGGTGCAGCGGGTCTGCTTGTGGCGCTGGCGCTGCTGGCCTCATGGCTCCCTGCCCGTCGGGCCACACGCATCCGGCCCATGGAGGCGCTGCGCGGGGAGTGACGGCGGAAAGCCCGCGACCTCCCGCCCGTAATCCGACGCCCTGGAACTCGCGCGCCCATGCTTGCTCATCGATCATAACCGGCTTATGATCGATCATGTCGGACATCAAGGAATACCTCGCCAGGATCGGCGCGAAGGGCGGGCGGAGGAGTCGGCGCACCCTGGACCCGGATACCGCTCGCGAGATGGTGCGTATCCGGGAAGCTCGGCGCGCCTTTCGGCGCTTTCACGCGCTGTGCTTCTGGTCCTACCGACCCGACCTGGAGATCGGCAGGGACGACATAGCCTGGGTCGCCGAGCAACTCATGAAGCACGGGAACCGGGAGGCCTGGCAGGTCGGGGTGAAGCTGTGCCGCTGACCGGGTTCCAGCGCCGGTTGCTGGGAGATCTCGCCCACACGCGCTCTGGCGACCGCTATCTGGCGGGTGGCGCGGCCATGCATTTCGCGCCCGATTCGGCCCGATACAGCGACGATCTCGACTTCTTCCACGACTCCGAGGCGAGGGTCGCATCGACCTTCGCCGCTGATCGGACGCTGCTCGAGGAAGCGGGATACGCCGTGGATGTCGAGTTGAGCCTGCCCGGATTCGTGCGGGCGGTCGTGCGGCGAGACGAGGAGGCGACGAGAATCGACTGGGCTCACGATTCGGCGTGGCGTTTCATGCCCCTGGTGCGGGACCCGCTGGGCGGGCTCCTCCTGGACCCTGTTGATCTCGCCGTCAACAAGGTCCTGGCGCTGGCCGGACGAGACGAGCCGCGCGATTTCGTCGACGTACTCTTCGTGCACGAGCGGGTCCTGGCGCTGGCTGCTCTGGTGTGGGCGGCCGTCGGGAAGGATCCCGGGCTCACTCCCCTCTCGCTCCTGGAGCTGCTCCGCCGACGTGGTCGCTACCGACCGGAGGACTTCGAGCGCCTGGCGCTGGTGGAGACCTTCGATCTGGAGCAGGCCAAGGCCACATGGCTGGGCGCGCTCGACGCCGCCGACGCTTTCGTACGCCGCCGCCCGCCGGACGAATACGGGTGCCTGTACTACTCCACCCGGGAGAAACGCTTCGTCGTGCCACGGTCGGATGCCTCGCTGTCCGAGCAGCACATCGTTCCGCACTTCGGTCGACCCGGCGGCGTGGTGCCGCGCGTGGCGGGCGCCCGGCTCGACGAGACGGACCCTCCGGGCCCGGCCGCATCCGGAGAGGCTGCCGAAACCTGACTCCGGTGCCCACAGCCGACACACCGAGGGGGCGCCCGACCGCCGGCCGGACGCCCCCTCACTGCATGGCCTGCAGCGCGCAGACCGCGGGCCCGTGCGCTACATGGATGCCAGGTCCCGCACCACGCCGGCCAGCAATCCCACCTTGGCCCGGTCGCTGGAGCCCCGGGCATCGGAGTCCAACTGCCCGGCCAGGGCGTTCAGCGCCTGGCTGCGCCCACCGCCGGACATGCCCTCGGCATCGGCCAGCGCCTGGCGCGTCTCGCCGATGCGGCCCGACGACAGTCCGCCGGAGCGCTCGAGCTGATCCACGTAGGCCCGGGCCAGCGCGAAGGTGGCCGGCCATTCGAAGCGGCGCTGCTGCTGGGTGTTGAAGTAGTTGAAGCGAACCGTCTTGGCGGCGTCGATCTCGTTCTGGGTCAGGAACGGGCTCGGCGTGAGCTCGAAGACGTCCAGCCCGCGCGCGATCTCGGAGCTGTAGATGTAGCCGTTGTACCAGTACGCCGACCACGAGCCCGCCAGCACCAGCTTGGTGGAGTCCATGGGACCCCGGTCGAAGTAGGCGATCTCCACGGGGTTGGTGGGATCGGTCCAGTCGAAGACGTCGATGCCGCCCTGATACCAACCCTGCACCATGACCTCACGGCCGGGGATCGGAATGAGCGACCCGTTGTGCGCCACGCAGTTCTCGTATGGCGTCTGCGCCGCCGGCATCTTGAAGTAGCTCTTGAAGTCCAGGTTCTCACCGTTGCGCACGAAGACGGCGTCGGCGCCCCACTCGAGCTTGTCGGTGGGCCGGCAGCGGGGCTGGCTACCCCCGCCCCACTCGTCGGTGAAGAGCACCTTGCTGCCGTCGTTGCTGAAGGTCGCCGAGTGCCAGAAGGAGAAGTTGGAGTCGGCGGCCGCGTACATGCGCCGGGGATTGGCCACGTCGCTGATGTCCAGCAGCAGCCCGTAGCCCCCACACGCGCCCCCGGCGAGCCCCACGTCGGGATACACCGTGATGTCGTGGCACTGGGTGGGTCCGGTGCGCTGCCTGGGCGGACCGCGGCGCGGGCGCTGATCGGCGGGCGCCTCGGCGTGGCGCGCCGGCGCGTCCAGCCCCTGGAAGATCCGGGGCGAGCTCACGATGTGCGCCGCCTGGGGATCGGCCAGCGGCACCTGGATCACCTCGATGCGGAAGAGCGCCGAGTTGGGGTCTTCGTCGGGAGCGAGCCCGGAACAGCCCGGCAGCTCGTTGGGCGAGCGCACGCCGGCCGAGCCCGACACGTAGATGTAGACGTTGTTCGGGTCGGCGGGATCGGTGACCACCGTGTGGGTGTGCGATCCGCGGCAGGTCTGGACGTTGGCGATGTACTTCGGCGCCGTGACGTCGGAGATGTCGAAGATGCGAATCCCCCGGAGCCGATCGGTGCTCACCGTGTCCGGGACACCTTCGGTGCCGCAGTCCACGCGCCCGCCGAGCCCCTCGCCGGAGATGAAGAGCAGGTTCTCGTAGACCGACACGTCGCTCTGCGAAGCCGGGCACAGATAGGCCTTCTTGAGCGTGGGCGCGCTGGGATTGCGGACGTCCCAGACCTGGAAGCCGTTGTAGCTCCCCTGGATCACGTCGCTGCCGACGAAGGCCAGGTCCGAGTTGGTGATGCCCACGAACCCCTCGGGGGGCGCGGTGGTGGAGACCAGGCGCATGTTCCAGGACGCCTGCTCGGCATCCATCCAGCCGGCGCCCAATCCGACGCGGGGATCGGGATCGGGCGCGGCCATGGAGGCGCGGCCCACGGGCTCGGGCGCCGGTCCCTGCATCGTCATGGCCGACGAGGACGAGGACCCCGACGCGCACGCGGCGGCGTTGACCACCACGGCGGCGGCCGCGGCCAGCAGCGCCCGCCGGCGCAGGTGTACGGGTGGGGAGGACGAGGGGGTGCTCATGAGCGGTCCAGGGAGGGGGTGGAGAGGGTGGAGGTCAGGGCGTGCGGCCGTCGGCCGTCAGCGCGTCCAGCATCTTCTGCATCCGCGCGATCTCGATGGTCTGATCCGCGTAGATGTCCGACGCCAGCTTGTAGACGAAGTCGTCCTGGGCTCCCCCGTACGTGCCGAAGAGCTCGTCCACCATGAGCAGCGCGCCCTGGTGGTGGGGGATCATGTAGGTGAGGAAGAGGCTGTCGAAGGCCGGGCCCCGGGCCTGGTCCAGCTCCTCCAGGCGCTCCGCGCTCAGCATGCCGGGCATGGTGGCCATGGTGGGATCCATGGTGCCACGGCGGGTGTCGGCGCTCTCGGGCGTGCCGGGGGGCACCGGCTGGTCGTGGTCCGCCAGCCAGGTGCGCATGGTGCGGATCTCGTCGCGCTGCCCCACCACGATGCGCTCGCACAGCGCCTGCACTGCGCGGCTCGCGCCGTGGGACTGCGCCCAGGCGCCGAAGAGCACGGCCTGGGCGTGGTGCGGGATCATGCCGGTCATGAAGCGCACGTCGGCGGGATTGACCGGGTTCTGGTTGCGACGGGCCGCGGCCTCGTAGGCGTCCATCCCCCGGCCGTCGGGGCTCGCGACCGTCGCGGATGGGTTCGGCGGGGCGGAGGTCTGTCCCGGGCCGCTGGCGCAGGCGGTGGCCCCGAGGGCGAGGAGGGACGCCAACACGGCGGCCCCGAGCGTCGGGGAGGGCGACGTCTTCATGCTGTGCTCCGTGGTTCTCGAACGCAGCCGGGAGCAGATCGGCGCCGTCTGTCGGCGCCCGGGCATCTCCCGGCCCGGATGCGATGCTACACGCTCCGGGCCGGGTTGGAAAGTGCCCGCGGGCGTTACGTTCTGGGATCCGGCTCCACGCGGAACGTCTGCTCCTGGCTCGCCCCGCTCACGGTCAGTCGCGCGGTGAAGGTGCCGGGGAGCGTGACCACCGGCCGCTGGGGGCCGCGGCCGCCGAACCCGCCGCCGAATCCCCGCCCTCCTCCGGTGAACGGGGTCCACACCGCCCGGTGCATGCCCGCCGAGGTGGCGAAGGGCTCGGGTGGCTGTTGCCACAGGGGCGAGGTGCGCGGGATGCCGCCCTGGCCTCCCCCTCCGCCGCCCCCGGGCCCTCTCCCCTGCGAGGGCGGCGGCGGGAAGGTCTCCAGCACCGTGCCCTCGTCGTCCAGGATCTCCAGCGTCACGGCGCCGGGTGCGTCGGCGCCCAGGTAGTAGTCGAGGAACACGCCTTCCGGGGGATTCTCCGCCTGGGGTTCGTCCTTCTGGAAGGGCGTGCCGTTGTCACCGCCCTGGTCGTAGAGGGTCGTGTCCCGGGGCCGGAACAGGTGCGCGGCGGCGGCCACCACCTGCGCGTCGGCCTGCCTGAGCGCCGCGATGCCGTCGATGACCCAGAACCCACGGCCGTGGGTGGCCACGATGAGGTCGCCGTCGTGGACCTGGAAGTCGCGCACCGAGGTCACCGGCATGTTGAGCTGGAGCGGCTGCCAGTGATCCCCGTCGTCGAACGAGA
Organism: uncultured Gemmatimonadales bacterium; assembly: GCA_963809895.1. Classification (GTDB taxonomy): domain Bacteria; phylum Gemmatimonadota; class Gemmatimonadetes; order Longimicrobiales; family Gaopeijiaceae; genus Gaopeijia. The sequence continues at coordinate 3,614,423 of CAWELD010000003.1, forward strand.
CGAAGGCGCCCCGCTCGGTGCCGGCGAAGAGGAGACCCTGCCGCTCGGGGTCCTCGCGCACCACGTGCACGTACACGCCCTCGGGCAGACCGGTGGTGATGGCGTCCCAGGTGCGCCCCATGTCGCGGGTGCGGTACACGTGGGGGTCGAAGTCCTCGAGCTGATGCCGGTCGACGCTGGCGTAGGCCGTGTTGAAGTCGAAGTGCGACGCCTCGATGGTGGTGACGCGGCTCCACGGACCCACGTCGGGTGGGGTCACGTCGGTCCAGGTGCGGCCGTCGTCGGTGGTCACCTGCACCAGGCCGTCGTCGGTGCCGGCCCACACCATGGGCACCAGCAGAGGCGAGGGCGCCAGGGTGTAGACGACGCCTCGGCGGCCGTTGGTGTCGGTCTGGTTCGCCGCGGTCTCGTCCAGATTCGGCGGCACGCCGGGCTCGGGCCGGGTCAGATCGTCGCTGATGCGCGTCCACGAGCGGGCGCCGTCGGTGGACTTGAAGACGTACTGGCTGGCGTAGTAGAGCGCCCGCGGGTCGGCCTGCGAGAGCACCAGCGGCTGGGTCCAATCCGAGCGCTCGGGCTCGGGCCCGTCGGGGGGATTGCTGGTGCCCGGGATCGCCTCGTTCCGGGCCATGTCGTAGCGGGAGCCCTTGCCCCCGTAGATGATGCCCGGGTGCAGCGGGTCGCCCACCGTGCAGCCGCTCTCGCCGCCAGCGCCGATGGGCTCCCAGTCGCGCATGGAGATCTCGGCGAACTTGCCCCGTGAGCGCACCGCCACGGCGCCGCTGTCCTGCTGTGCGCCGGTCACCCAATACGGGAAGCGGTAGTCCACGGACAGGTGGTAGATCTGGGCGATGGGCTGATTCAGCCACGAGCTCCAGGTGACCTCGGCGGCATCGGCCCGGGCGTTCTGGGTGACGATGCAGCCCTGGTCGCTGGACATGACCATGGTGCCGGGCTCGTCGGGCGAGATCCACGCCTGATGGTAGTCGTCGCCGCCGGGGGATCCCCGGATGGCCTCCCAGGTGTGGCCCCCGTCGCGCGAGCGGGCCACCACCACGTTGGACACGTAGACCAGGTCCGCGTCTTCCGGGTCCACCACCACGTGCTCGAAGTACCAGCCGCGACCCCACAGCCCGCCGTCGTCGGACAGACGGGTCCAACTCGCTCCGCCGTCGTCGGAGCGGAAGAACCCGCCCTGTCCCGTGGCGCCCTGGCCGTAGGCGCCGGCCGTGGGTGGGGGCGTCGGCGCTCCCGGGGGCGGATTCAGGTTGTCGATGACCGCGTAGACCCGGTTGGGCTCGCTGGGGCAGACGGCGATGCCGCTCTTGCCCATGCCGTCGGTGGGCAGACCGTTGGTGAGCGCGGTCCAGGTGTCGCCCCCGTCGGTGGACTTGTAGATGCCGCCACCCGGGCCGTTGGTGGGCGCGTACACGAACCACGGCGGGCGTCGGGTATTCCACAGCCCCGCGTACACGACGCTGGGGTCGGTGGGATCGATGACCACCTCGATGGCGCCCACGTCCTCGTTCTGGTAGAGGACCTTCTCCCAGCTCCGGCCGCCGTCCTGCGAGCGGAAGACGCCCCGGTCCGGGTGCGGGCCGTAGAAGTGGCCGATGGCCGCCACGAACACGATGTCGGGGTTCGTGGGATCCACGGCGACTCGCCCGATGTGCTGCGTGTCCTCCAGCCCTACGTGGGTCCAGGTCTCGCCGCCGTCGGTGGACTTGTAGACGCCGTTGCCGTAGCCCACCGAGTCGCGGAGCGTGGACTCACCGGTGCCCACGTAGATCACGTCGGGCGCCGAGGGCGCCACCGCCAGGGCACCGATGGACGCCACCGGCTGATCGTCGAACACCGGCTTCCACATGCGGCCCGCATCCACGGACTTCCACACCCCGCCGTTCACCGAACCGAAGTAGAACTCGTTGGGCCGGCCTGGCACGCCGCTCACCGCATCGACCCGCCCGCTGCGGAAGGGCCCCAGCAGCCGCCAGCGCAGCCCGGAGAAGACCGATTCGGGCAGGGGACCGTCGGCCACCGCGGTCCGGGACGGCCGGAGCATGCCGTGCGCCAGATCGTGCGCGGACGCCGCGGGCGCTGCGGACCCCCGACGTGCGGCCAGGGCGTGGTCCAACGCTGGGGCCCCAACGAGAAACGCGCCCCCGTAGCGGGTGGCGCGTGTGAAGAACGAGCGGCGCGACAGGGGCCGATCGAGGGCACGGTCTTCTGAGTTGTCAGCCACGAGTGACTCCACCGGATATGGAACGACGGCCGTCACGAGGAGGGGCAGTCGCCCCTTCCGGGCGGGAAATCGAAGCCCGCCCGGGGCGGCGCCCGGGCGAACCCGTCACCTTGGGACGCCGGAGGGCCCGTGGTCAAGTGGGGAGGTGCGGGGGTACGTCGGGCAGGGCCTCCCGCTCCACCCAGAGCCTGACGAAGGGGCTGTCGAAGGCGACGCCGCCCTGAACTGGCGGCGGATGCGCAGTTTCCATACAATCTACAATTGGCAGCCGCCGGGCAGTCCCGATGCGCGCGCCATCCTGCGGCCCGAAGGTCGCGACCGTTTCACGTCTACGACATGGAGCTGACCGCACAGATGAGCGACGAGCGCATCCGCAACTTCATCGGCGGCGAGTGGATGGCGTCGTCCACCACCGACGCCCTCGAGGTGATGGATCCGGGCACGGGAGAGATCCTGGGCCACGTCCCGCTGTCGAGCAGCGCCGACGTGGACGCCGCGGTGCAGGCCGCCAGGGAAGCCTTCCCTGCGTGGCGCGCCACCCCGGCGGTGGAACGGGCGCGGGTCCTGTTCCGCTTCAAGGCGCTCATGGACGAGCACAAGCACGATCTCGCCCGCCATCTGAGCCGGGAGCACGGCAAGAACGTCAAGGAGACGCTGGGCGAGATCCAGCGCGGCATCGAGAACGTGGAGCATGCCTGCGGCGTGCCCACGCTCATGATGGGCGACACCCTCGAAGACGTGGCCGCCGGCATCGACTGCGAGACCATCCGGCAGCCGCTGGGCGTGTTCGCGGGCATCACCCCCTACAACTTCCCGGTGATGATCCCGCTGTGGTTCTGGCCCTACGCCGTGGCCACGGGCAACACCTTCGTCCTGAAGCCCAGCGAGCAGGATCCCCTGACCCACCAGAAGATCGTGGAGCTCGCCGTGGAGGCGGGCCTTCCGGCAGGCGTGCTCAACGTGGTGCACGGGGACAAGGACGTCTCGTCGGCGCTCCTCGAACATCCCGACGTGAAGGGCATCTCCTTCGTGGGATCCAGCAAGATCGCTCGCATCATCTACGAGCGGGCGGCGGCCACCGGAAAGCGCGTGCAGGCGCTGGGTGGCGCCAAGAACCACATGATCGTGCTTCCCGATGCCGATCTGGACGTGACCACGGACGCCATCATCAGCTCCATCTACGGCTCCGCGGGCCAGCGCTGCCTGGCCGGTAGCCAGGTGGTGGGTGTGGGCGAGGTCTACGGCGCCATTCGCCAGCGGGTTCTGGAGCGCGCCGCCGCCGTGAAAGTGGGCTACGGACTCGACGAAGACACCTTCATGGGTCCGGTGATCTCGTCCGCGCACCGGGAGCGGGTCGAGGGCTTCATCGACGCCGGCGAAAAGGAGGGCGCCCAGGTCGTTCTGGACGGCCGCGGCCGCACCGTCGAGGGCTACCCTCGCGGACACTGGGTGGGGCCCACGGTGCTGGAGAACGTGGATCCCGACATGTCGGTGGGCCGCGAGGAGATCTTCGGACCGGTGGCCGGGCTCACCCGGGCCGGATCGTTGGACGAAGCGGTGGACCTCATGCACCGCGTGGCCTACGGCAACGCCACCTCGCTCTTCACCACCAGCGGGCGCGCGGCGCGGGAGTTTCGCTACCGCGCGGGCATCAGCATGATCGGCATCAACATCGGCGTGGCCGCGCCCATGGCCTTCTTCCCCTTCGGGGGATCCAGGGCCTCGTTCTTCGGGGACCTGCGAGCGCAGGGCAAGGACGCCATCGCCTTCTACACGGACCAGCGCGTCGTCATCTCGAGGTGGTAGCGCCACCCGCCAACCAAATGGAGACATCCATGAGCGCAACGCGAGCCGCCGGAGTCGGCGCCCCACGCAAGGACGAGGAGATCGTGGGGGCCCACCGGAGAAGGATGTTCCCGTGGGTGAAGCCCTACTACGCCGAGCCCCTGGTCCTGGACGAAGGCCACGGCGTGTGGGTGAAGGACTCCGAAGGCCGCGAGTACCTGGACTTCTTCGCCGGAATCCTCACCACCTCCATCGGCCACTGCCATCCCACGGTGACCGAGCGCGTGCACGACCAGATGTGCAAGCTCGGCCACACCTCCACCCTGTACGTGACCGAGGGCCAGATCGAGGTCGCCGACCGCCTGGTGCGGCTCGCGCCCCAGGGCCTCGAGCGCGCCGCCTTCACCAACAGCGGCACCGAGGCCATCGAGACCTCCATCACGGCGGCCCGCATCTACACCGGCCGCACCGAGGTCGTGGCGTTGCGTCACGCGTACTCCGGGCGCAGCAGCCTGGCCACGGCGATCACGGCCCATGCGCCGTGGCGTCCGCTGCCCGCGACGGTCACGGGGATCACCCACGCGCGTGCTCCCTACGTCTACCGCTCCCCACTGGGGCCCGACGCCCCCGCCGAAGCCCAGGTGGACTTCTTCATCGACGACCTGGTGGAGGTCATCGAGACCACCACCTCGGGTCGGCCCGCGGCGTTGATCGTCGAGGCCATCCAGGGCGTGGGGGGATTCATCGTGCCGCCGCCGGGCTATCTGCGGCGTGCGGCCGAAGTGATCCGGAGCTACGGGGGACTCTTCATCTGCGACGAGGTCCAGACGGGCTTCGGCCGTACGGGCACGCACTGGTTCGGCTGCCAGCACGACGGTGTCGCACCGGACATCATGGTGATGGCCAAGGGCATCGCCAACGGCTTCCCCGTGGGGGCCACCCTGGCCCGCAACGAGGTGGCCGAGGCGTGGACTTCGCTGTCCATCTCCACCTACGGGGGCAATCCCGTGTCCATGGCCGCGGCCGGCGCCACGCTGGACGTCATGGTGGAGGAAGACGTGCCCACCCGCTCCGCCGAGCGGGGTGCGCAGGTGCGCTTCGCCCTCGAGGCGCTGGCCGAGCGCTATGACTGGATCGGCGAGGTGCGGGGCCGGGGGCTCATGCAGGCCATGGAGATCGTGGACGGCCCCGAGAGCCGGGACCCCGATCCAGCCCGCACGCGGGCGCTCCTGGAAGCGGCCAGGGACGAGGGGCTGCTGGTGGGAGCCGGCGGCCTGTCCGGGCACGTGATCCGCATGGGCCCGTCCATGCTCGTCACCGAAGACGAGACCGCCGAGGGATTGGCTCGGCTCGAGCGCGCCTGCGAGCGGGTGGCGTAGCCGGCGACCGTTGAAGCGTCGCGGGTGCCGCGGGTGGACGCGGCGCCAGCGCGGCGTCCCGGAGGAGACCGGGACTCGCCTCAGGGTCCCTCGGAAAAGCGCTCGTAGGTGAGGGACATGTTGTGCTCCAACACGGCCAGCGCGCGGTCGTTGTCACCGGCGGCGATGGCCCGGATGAGCTCGTCGTGCTGGGCGATGGACTCCTCGGTCCGCTCTTCCTGCGAATAGTACCAGAGCTCCAGGCGACTCACCTGGCTGCGCAGGTCGTCGAGCAGATCGGTGAGACGTTGGCTGCCGGCCCGCTCGCACAGGAAGTGGTGGAAGCGGTTGTTGAGCTCGATGAGCCGTCCCACGTCACCCTTGTCGCGGGCATCGGCCATTTCCCGGTTGATGGCCTTGAGACCCGTCACGTCCTCGGTGGTGAGACGGGGCAGGGCGAGTCGACCGGCCAGAAGCTCCAACGCGGACACGATGGGATAGAGCTCCAGGAGCGCCTCCAGCGGCTCCTCGGGCACCCGGAACCCGCGGTGCGGGATGCGCTCCAGGAATCCCTCGCTGGCCAGTCGTCCGAGAGCTTCGCGCACGGGCGTGCGGCTCACCCCCAGGGCGGCGCTGACTTCCTGCTCCCGTACGAACTCCCCCAGCGCCATGGCACCGGAGAGGATGCGGGAGCGGATGGCGTTGTACGCCTGATCCGCCAGCGTGGTCTGCGAGACCTTCGGCCAGGGAGTTCTCGTCATCTTCCGAGTCTCGTGAATCCGGGATCCGCTCCAGACGGGCAGTCTCGAACCTCGTCTGACGTCGGGCGAAGGCGGGGCATCCAGGTCCTGCGGCCCGGCAGAGGATACCCGACGCCGTCGCGTCCAGCAACCAGGTCGTGCCGACGGCTGCGCTCGGTCGTGAGGCCGATGCACCCCCGGACGTCGCGTCGAACCCGGGGGCGGCGGCCCGCCACGCCGGGGTCGGTCAGCGTCGCATGCGGCAGGCGCTGGGATACTGCTCGCAGTACACCCCGCCTTCCAGCAAGGCGTGTACCACGGCCCGGCCCAACGCATCGGCCGCCGCGCTGTAGATGGCCTGCAGGTCCTGCACCTCCAGCGTGCCGGAGGGCGGGGTCGTGGCCATGCCGAAGACCGCGTCGCCGTCGACGAGCCCGTGAATGGGCCGGACGGACCGGGCCAGCCCGCTGTTGGAGACCATGGCCATGCGTTGCACCTGCGTCTGATCCAGGGGTGCATCGGTGGCCACCAGCGCGATGGTGGTGTTGAACATCTCGCCCGACGTTCCGTTGGCGTTGCCCGCGTCGCTGGGCTGGCATTCCTCGGCGCTGGGCGAGGCGAGGTGGAATTCCCCGTCCAGCTCCAGGAAGAGGCCGTAGGGCTGGCAGGTCTCGGGATTCACCGCCGAGCCGGCCGGGTTGAGCCCGACGATGGCGCCCACCGTGTAGCCGTTGGGGAGTACGACGCTGGCGGATCCCAGGCCGTAGCGCGCGCCGGTGCCCGCGCCCTTGCGGCCCAGGGCCACGGGCCCGTCGTTGGCCGCGTCGGCGGCGCGATAGCCGAAGTCGGCGTCGGGTCGCTTCGAGAAGTCCCCGCCCCGGCCCAGGTCGAAGAGGATGGCCGACGGCACGATGGGCACCACGCCTCCGGCGATGGGATAGCCGTGGCCGTGCTCCTCCAACCAACGCATCACCCCGGTGGCGGCGTCCAATCCATAGGCGCTCCCCCCGCTGAGGACGATGGCGTTGGCCTGCGTGACCAGCCCGCCCGGCGCCAGCAGATCGGTCTCGCGCGTGCCCGGCGCGCCGCCCTGCACGTTGACGCTGGCCGTGGCCCCGTCCTCGGTGAGAATCACCGTGGTGCCCGTCAGCCAACCGTCACCCATGCGCTGGTACTGGCCCACCTTGATCCCGGGCACGTCGGTGATCGTGTTGCTCGCTCCCGGGTGCTGCGCCTGGGCCGCGAGCGGGGTCGTGGCGGCGACGAGCAGGAGGAGGAAGACCCGATCGAAGGCGCGGCGGGTCGGGGAGGGGAGGGTGGCCATGGCGCGGCGTCTCCTTGGCGGACGGGTTCGAGGAGGTGCTTCCGGAAAGGTAGTGATTGCCGGCCTGCTGCGCGTTCCCGGCGGACAAAAACAAACTTGACACCACATAATATACTGAATACGGTGCATCCGAAATGCACATGCCAGAGCGGGAAACGCATGTGTCAGGTCGTCTTCCAGCCTCCCCAGGAGCCACCCAATGACCCTTCGAGTTCGTCGACTCACCTTGTGGCTCGGGACGCTGGCCGCCGTGCTCGCGGGCGCGGGGAGTCCCCTGAGCGCTCAGCAGCCCGGGGTGGTGCAAGGGAGGGTCACCTCCCAGGCCACCGGCCAGCCCATCTCGGGCGTCCAGGTCTACGTCGAGAATGAAGGCCTCGGCACCCTCAGCGATCAGGACGGGGTCTTCCACATCACCGGCGTGCCTGCCGGCGAGCACGTGATCGCCACGCAGCGCATCGGGTTCGGCCGGTCCAGCCAGACCGTGACGGTGCAGCCCGGCGCGACCGTGACCGTGAACTTCCTGCTCTCGGAGCAGGCCATGGAGCTGGACGCGCTCGTGGTCACCGGGCAGGGCTCGGAGATCTCGCGCCGGCGGCTGTCCACCAACATCGACGTCATCTCCAACGAGAAGATCGAGAACTCGCCGGCGACGCGTCTGGAGCAGCTCCTGCAGACCGAGTTGCCCTCGGTTCAGGTCCGGCTGTCCTCGGGGCAGCCCGGCTCCACCACCGTGACCCGCGGCCGTGGCCCGGTCTCGGTGAGCCGCTCCACGACGCCGGTCATCTACGTCGACGGCGTCAGGGTGGACAACCTGAACACGCAGGCCGAGCTCTCGCTGAACACGTCGGGCGCCGCGCGCGAGGGGACGCAGACCTCCTCCATCGCCGACATCCCCCTGGAGAACATCGATCACATCGAGTACGTGCCCGGTGGCGCGGCGACGACGCTCTACGGATCGGACGCCGCCAACGGGGTCATCCAGATCTTCACCAAGAAGGGCTCTCCGGGACCCACGCGCCTCGTGGCAGAGACGGAGCTGGGTTGGGAGGGCCCCGTGACCAAGGCCTTCTTCTTCCCGCAGACCGCCGACCTGCTCTACCGGAAGGGTCTGACGCAGCAGTACCGGCTCTCGGGAAGCGGCGGCAACGACAACGTGACCTGGTCGTTCAGCGGCAGCATCCACGACCGTGAAGGCTACCGCATCGACAACAACGCCTCGCGCACCTACCAGGGCCGCACCGGCCTCACCGCGCGCATCACGGACAACCTCCGCTACGACGGCTCGTTCGGCTTCGGCTGGAACCACTACGACCGCACGCGCGACGGCAACGCCGGTGGCTACACACCGCTGTGGCTGCTCGAGGGCGGCCGCATCTTCGCCCTGGGCTTCAACAACAAGCTCAACGAGATGAGCTCGTCGGAGCTCGAGGACCTGCGCTCCTTCCTCACCGAGGCCGAGCGGCTGGAGAACTACCAGATCCAGGTCACACGCTTCCAGCTCTCCAACACCTTCCGCTGGGACGCCCGGTCGGACCTGTCCTTCAACGCCACCGTGGGTCTGGACTCGCGCGTCAGCAACGAGCGCGGCATCGAGACCAACGAGTTCCTGGTCTTCACCGGCTCCTATCCAGAGGGGACCGACGATCGGGGCAGCATCCGGAGCTACGACCGCAAGTTCCTGGGCCTCACCATGGAAGGCGGCGGACAGTACCGCTTCGACCGGGGCCCGCTGTCGCTGGTCACCTCGGCGGGGGCCCAGCTCTTCCGCAACGAAGACGATCAGGCGGCGCGTATCGCGCTCAACGTCCGCGACGGGAGCGAGACGGTACGCGGCGCCGGCAGCACGCAGGCCGACGACTACTTCCTGCAGCTCGTCAACTACGGCGTCTACGTTCAGCAGAACTGGGGCTTCTACGACCGCTACTTCCTGGACCTGGGGCTCCGGGCCGACGGCAACTCGGCCTTCGGTAAGGACGTGGGCCTCCAGTACTACCCGAAGGTCGGCGTCTCGTACGACATCGGCTCGGAGAGCTTCTTCCGGAACAACGTTCCCGAGAGCTTCATTTCCAGCCTGCGCCTGCGCAGCAACTACGGCGTGGCCGGCAACTTCCCGCCTCCGTTCTCACGTGACCGCACGGTGAGCTTCGCCTCGTATCTGGGGCAGCAGACGGCGGGCTTCGGCCAGCCGGGGAACTCGGACCTGAAGCCGGAGAAGACCCACACCCTGGAGGTGGGCGGCGAGCTGCAGGCGCTCTCCAACCGCCTGACCTTCCAGTTCAACTGGTACAACGCCCGCACCAAGGACGCGCTCTTCCTGGTGCCCTCGGGCCCGTCGACGGGCGAGGGCGTGCAGATGCGCAACGTGGGTGAGATCGAGAACCGGGGCTTCGAGTTGCAGGCCGTGGGCGACCTCTACCGCAGCGACAAATTCACGGCGCGCATCACGGCGTCGCTGAACACGCTCCACAACGAGGTCGTGGACGCCGGCGGCTCGCCGGTCTTCCAGATCAGCGGCTTCAGCTCCTCCACGGTGCAGTCGGTAGTGAAGGAGGGCTGGCCGGTGGGTGCGCTGCGAGGCACGGCGTCGACGCTGAACCCCGACGGCACCATCAAGGAGACCAAGCTGCTCCAGTACCTGGGCAAGCCGCTGCCGGACAAGTTCGGCTCGCTGGGACTGGAGATGACCGTGGGCAGCCGGCTCAGCCTCAGGGCCGACGCCGACTGGCAGACCGGTGCGCAGCTGCACTCGTTCAACCGCCAGTTCCGCTACCTCTACGGCATCGACGACCCCGAGCTACCCCCGGCGCTCCTGGAGCAGAATCCGGGGCCGATCCGCGGCAACTGGCTCAACCTCACGAACTTCTTCGTGGAGAACACCGACTACCTGCGCTTCCGCAACGTGTCGGCGGACTACCGGCTTCCCGAGAATCTGATCTCGCGCTGGGCCGAGCAGGTGAACGTGGGCATCACGATCCAGAATCCCTTCGGCTGGTGGACCTCGTCGTTCGATCCGGAATCGGATCACTCGGGTGCGGCCAGCCAGGGCGCGGCCACGGTCGGCGGTTTCAACTACGCCAGCGACCCGGCACCGCGGACCTTCCTCGCCACCGTCCGCGTGCGGTTCTAGGAGGTGATCATGCGACTCTCTGACTTCCACAACCGGGCCGCGACCATGGGCAAGCGACTGAGCCTCCTTCTGACCCTCTCCGCCATGCTCGCCGTGAGCGGGTGTGACTTCCTCGATCCCACAGGCGTGGACAATCCCACGGTTACCGAAGGCACCTTCACCAACACGCCCAACGCCGCGGCCTCCTGGACGCGGGGCGTGGAGCGGCAGCTCGCCGCCACGGTGGACGAGGTGGTGATCGGTACCGAGGTGGTTTCCGACAACGTCTTCAACAACCGCACGCTGTTCAGCAAAGTCTTCGACATTCCCCAGCTCGACGCGTCGGACTTCGACGTCACCAACATCCAGGAGGAGATCCACCGGCTGCGCGAGATGGCCGACCAGGGCCTGAACGTGATTCTTCCCGCCGACGAATCGGCCACCGACGAGATGACGGCGCAGCTCCACTTCGACCGCGCCTACGCCTACCTGCTGGCAGGTGAGCTCTTCGTGGCGCTGCCGGCCGAAGCCGACGGTCCGGCGGTGTCGCCGGCCGACAACCTGGCGTCGGCGGTGGAGGACTTCCAGATGGCGGCCAACATGTCGTCCGACGCGACGCTGTCGGCGGCGGCGACGTTGGGCGTGGCCCGCGCGCAGTACGACGCGGGCAACATGTCGGCGGCGGTGGCCGCGGCGCAGCAGGTGAAGTCCATGGCGCCCGACCTGGTCCGCATGGTCCAGTACGACAACGTGGACGGTCCCACCAACAGCATGCAGTTCGCCGTCTACGACTCGCCCTTCGGCGACGAGTTCCAGCCGCTGCCGCGCCTCGACTTCCTGTTCCCGAAGTACTACAGCGAAGCGGTGGGCGATCAGAGCCCCATCGCCATCATGAAGAGCGAAGAGGCGTATCTGATCATCGCCGAGGCGGCCGTGGCCGGCGGTGACGTGACGGGTGCTCGCAACGAGCTGCTCGATCTGCTGGACCTGGTGGCATCGCGCCCCACGGCCATGATCGACGACCGCGGCCAGGCCCGCGGGCGTGTGGGCGGCACCTGGATCTATCCCAACGACGCCAGCATCGCCGTGGCGGCGAGCCCCGGCGCCGAGCCCCGTGAGGGCCTGGTGCTGACGCGGAGTGAAGGCCTGGTGGAGGTTCCCACGGTGTCCGGCACCTCGGTGACGGCGGACATGCTCAACGCCGCCACCACCGTCGATGACATGCTCTACCTGGTCTACCTCATGCGCCAGGAGATCTTCGTCCTCGAGGGACGCCGCATGACCGACCTGGGCATCCGCCTGCCCGTGGCGCTGAACGAGGCGCTCTCGAATCCCAACATCAGCGAGGGCGATCCGGCGCTGACGGCGCAGCTCCCGTCCTTCATTCCGCTGGACTACGGCCTCGACGCCTTCGACTACGAGGACGGCGATCAGCTCGCGGTGATCCACAACGACATGAACGCGGTCATCGTGGCGAACAAGAGCTCCAGCGCGGTGGTGCCGTTCTTCTGATGAGCGAGCGGCACGGGCCGTAGCGCCGAGAGGCGCGCCGGGCGACCGGGCTGGTTGCCGGCGGGCGCCGCTGGCGGGCGGCCGATCGTGGCCGCCGAGTGGCGGGAACGGCGGCGGGGCGGCCGGTTGTGGCCGCCCGGAGTGGCCGCCGGTGATGGCCGCCGGTGAAGGACGGCGGTGGCGGCCGCCGAGCGAGACAGGTGCCCCCTTCCGAGAGGAAGGTGGGCCGACCGGAGGGGTTTCTGCGGCGGCGGGCCGTGGGGGCCCCTTCGGTGCGTTCGGGGGTGGTGCGGGGGGGTGGCGGCGGGGGCGGATGGTGCCGGGGCGGGATGGTGCCGGGGCGGATGGCGCCGTGCCGGGTCGCGCCGGCCAGCGACCGAGGCCGCCCCCTCCCCGTACGTCGCTCCGACGGGGGTCGGCGCGCCGGACCTCGGCGAGCGGCCGTCCCGCTGCTGGCGCGCTGGGCGGACGTCGCTCCGGTTCCACTGGAGCCCCCCAGAACGGCGATTCGTCGATTCGACTCGCCGAGCGAGTCAAAGTCGACAGAGGGTTCCGAGCGCCAACCGCGACCCGACGAGTTCAACTCGCTCAGCGAGTTCTATTCGCAAACCGTTCGAAAACCATGCTCCAGTGGTCGGGTTTGACTCGGGGTCTGGAGGAGCGTCGTCGCCGGCCGCAATGGCGTCGGCCGTCTCCCAGTGCAGTGTCCGACTCGGCGTGCGTCAGATCGCCTCCGCCAGCCCGACATCGCGCTCCCGTGCCGCTCACGGCGACGCCAGCGTCCGCCGCCGCCTGCGATATCGCCTTAAGCGCAGCCGCGGGCCTCCACCCCGCATGTCGCTACGGTGACATTCGAGCCCTCCGAGACTGGCGATTTGCCAATTCAACTCGCTGAGCGAGTCGAAATCGACAAGGGTGCTGGGCGCCAACCTCGATTCGCCAATTCAACTCGCTCAGCGAGTTCTATTGGTAAACCGTTCGAAAACCATGCTCCAGTGGTCGAGTTTGACTCGGTGTCTGGAGGAGCGAGGTCGCCGGCCGCCATGGCATCGGCCGCTCCATGCCGCCCACAACGTCGCCAGCCTCCGCCCGACCGACATCGCGCTCCCGTGCCCGCTCACAACGTCGCCCGCCTCCGCCGGCCCGACATCGCACTCCCATGCCGCTCACAACGTCGCCAGCCTCCGCCCGCCCGACGTCGCCGCTCGCCGGCCGCTCACGACGACGCCGCCCCTGCCGGCCCGACGCCGCACTCCCCTGCCGCCGCCCCCTCGACCGACCGCTCACTCGCCCATCGCCCTTGACACCTCAAAACCTGAGGGCAACCTTCTGGGCGTGCCATACCCTCAAAACCTGATGTCAAGGGATGGGCCCCACCGTCCGCTCCGGCGCGAACCGAACGCCCACCCCAACGACTCGACCCGAACGAACTTCCGCTGGCCCACGACCCGCCCCCACATCCCCCCGACCCGCAACCGCACACATGGACCTTCTGCGCGGCACCCTCGACACCCTGATCCTCCAGGCCCTCGAAGCCGGGCCCGTGCACGGGTACGGGATCGCCGACTGGATCCGGCGCGTGACCGACGAGGCGCTGCAGGTGGAGGACGGCGCCCTGTACGCGTCGCTCCACCGCCTGCGGGACCGGGGCTATCTCGCGGCCGAATGGGGCGTCTCCGATAAGGGACGCCGGGCCAAGTTCTACCGGCTCACCCCCAGCGGCCGCGAGGAGCTGACGCGCAGCCAGGCCCACTGGGCACGCTACGCCAAGGCAGTGGAGAAGGTCTTCCGGGCGGGGGGCGCAGCCGGGACCGCGGCGGCCGCCGGCGCGGCAGGAGGCGCTGGCAGCGGCGGCGCGACGGGGGCCGGCCCAACCGGCGGCGCCACCGGGGCCGCCCCAATCGGCGGCAGGACCGGGGCGGCCCCAACCGGCGACCCGGCCGCGAGCGGGCCCGCCGGCCCGCCCGGAAACCCCACCGGAGACGCAGCCCCGTGACCCGGCGGCTGGACCCGTCCCTGTCGAAGGACCCCCGCCGCCGTGTGCAGGAGGAGGTGGACGCGGAGATCCAATCCCACTTCGAGGGCACGGTGGATCTCCTGGTGGCGCGCGGCATGACCGAAGAAGAAGCCCGGGCCGAAGCGCGCCGACGCTTCGGCGATCCGGCCGAGCACCGCAGGCGCATCGCGCGCCTGGACCACAGGCGGATGACGAGGAGGCGGACGATGGAGTGGATTCAGGGAGTGCGCAGCGGTGTCGGCCAGGCCTTCCGGGGGATGGCCCGGAGTCCGGGATTCGCCGTGGCGGTGGTACTCACCCTCGCCCTGGGGATCGGTGCCAACAGCACCATGTTCGGGGTCATCGACAGGCTCCTCCTGCGGGCGCCGTCGGGCATCGAGCACCCTGACGAAGTGCGCAACGTCTGGCTCCAGCGTCGCTTCGAGGAAGGAGGCGCCCAGGCGACGCTTCGCGCGGTGACCTGGCCCGACGTGCAGGACCTCGTGGCCATCGATGCCTTCCAGGACGTGGCGGCCTGGTCCACGGGCAACGAGATGACCCTGGGCGAGGGAGAAGGCGCCGAGCGCATCCGGGTGACCATCGCCACCGCCAGTCTCTTCCGCATGCTCGGTGCGACCCCGCGCATCGGACGCTTCTACACCACCGACGAAGACGCCGTGGGAGCCCCGGCCACGGTCGTCCTGTCCTACGAGTTCTGGCGCCGGCGCTTCGGGGCCGATCCCGGCGTGCTCGGCCGCGTGCTCCATCTCGGCGACGGCCGCTACCAGGTGATCGGGGTGGCCGAGCCGGGATTCACCGGGGCCGACCTGGAGGTCACCGACGCCTGGATCCCCCTGTGGCAGGGCGGCACGGCCGAGATGGGGGATTCCTGGTACGACAGCCGAGGCTGGTGGTGGCTCGAGGCCGCCGTGCGTCTCGCCCCGAACGTCTCCGACGAGGCCGCCGCGGCCCAGGCCACCGCCGCACACCGGGCGGCCCGAGCCGACAGCCGTGGCTACTACGATCCGCAGGCCAAGCTCGTCCTGGCGCCTGTGGTGCGCGGCCGCAGCCCCGAGCTGAACGCCGAGGACCGGGTCGCCCGCTGGCTGGCCGGCGTTGCGCTCCTGGTGCTCCTGGTGGCCTGCGCCAACGTGGCGAACCTGCACCTGGCCCGGGCCGTGGGACGCCAGCGCGAGATCGCCGTGCGCACGGCTCTCGGGGGATCCCGTCGCGGCCTCGTCGCCCACTTCCTCGGTGAGACCACGGTGCTGGCGCTGGTGGCCGGGGCCATCGCCGTGGGGATTGCGGTCCTGGGCACCCGCGTGCTCTTTCCGGCGCTGCTTCCCGAGGTCGCCCCGGGACGCGTCGCCAGCATCCGTCTCTTCCTCTTCACCGCCGGCGCAGCGCTGCTGGCCTCGCTCCTGGCAGGCCTCCTCCCTGCTCTGCGTGCGAGCCGCATCGATCCGGCGCCCTCGCTTCGAGACGGCGGCCGCACCGCCACCCGCCACGGGAGTCGTCTGCAGGAGGCGCTGGTCATGGCACAGGCAGCGCTGTCCGCCATCCTCCTGGTCGGCGCCGGACTCTTCCTGGCCAGCCTGCGCCACGCCGGCGCCGTCGATCTCGGCTTCGACGCCGACCAGGTGGCGTGGGTGAAGCTGGAGCGCACCGAGGCGGACCCCTCGGCATCGGACGACGAGCGCGCGACCACGCCCGAGGTGTACGCGCGGATCGAAACGGCCCTCGACCGCCTGCCGGGCGTGGAAGTCGCCGCCCGCACCGTGACCGCACCCTTCGGCCTGAGCTTCGGCCTCCCGGTGCGCGTACCGGGCATGGACTCCGCGCCCCGTCTTCCGTCGGGGCCGCCCACGCTCTCGTCCGCGTCGCCCGACTATTTCCGGGCCATGGGCCAGCAGGTGCTCGCCGGCCGGGCCTTCACCGACACCGACCTGGGCGAGTCCGCGGAGCCCGTGGTGATCGTCAATCAGGTGATGGCCGAGCACGTCTGGCCCGACAGCGACCCGCTGAGCGGCTGCGTCCAGGTCGGCGGCGCCGACAGCCCGTGCTCCCGGGTCGTCGGCGTGGTCGAGAACACGACCTGGAGCAACCTGGGCGAGGACCCCCGCATGATGCTGTGGGTGCCTCTGATGTCGGCCAGACTCCGCGGCGTGGGCGGACTGGTGGTCCGCACCGTCGGTCCCCCGGCCGAGCAAGCCGAGGCCATCCGACGGGAGATCCGGGCCGTGGAACCATCGACCCGCTACGTCGCCGTGGAACCGCTGGCCGACCGGGTGGGGGCCAAAGTGCGCTCCTGGCGGCTGGGCGCGAGCCTGTTCGGCGCCTTCGGCCTGCTCGCCGTGCTGGTGGCCGGCATCGGCATGTACGGGCTGCTGTCCTTCGACGTGGCCCGGCGCGACTTCGAGATCGGAGTGCGGCGCGCGCTCGGTGCCTCGGAGGGATCCCTCATCGGCGGTGTCCTGCTGCGGGCGCTACGCGCGGTGGCGATCGGCGCCGGCGCGGGACTCGTGGTGGCGGTGTGGGCCAGTCCCCGCATCGCGCCCCTGCTGTTCCAGACCTCACCGCGCGATTCCGGGGTGTTCCTGACCTCGGGGCTCGTCCTGCTGATCGTGGGGATTGCCGCCGCCGGAATCCCCGCGCTCCGTGCCGCGCGCGTGGATCCCATGGAGGCGCTGCGCGCGGAGTAAGAGGCGGTGCCTTGGAGCGGGCGAAGGTGCGGTTCGGGCTGGCCGATGGGCCCTGGGTCGTGGGTTGCTACGAGGCGGGGAGGAAAGGCTCCTGGCCGCACCGGTTGCTGGCGTCGAAGGGGATCGAGAACCGGGTGGTGGACGCCGCGAGCATCGAGGTGAGCCGGCCAGAGTGACGCCAGTTGCCGCGCACGTCGCAGGCTTCGGCACTCCAGAAGGTCTGACAGCGGTCGTTTCACCTGCGCCACGATTGCGAAGTATTGTGTGGAGTCTGGGCGCAGCTTAAGATTAAACGCCCCCCCTCCACCTCTTGTGGAGGTACCGATGAGGTTCTCTTCCGTTGGAACGGCAGTGCTCGCGGTCTTCGCCATGGCGAGTTGCGTGGATCGTGATGTTCCCACTCAACCCACCTCCTCAAACGCCCCCGAATCCCTGAGCGAGCTTGTGCTTCGCGCCGAGACAGGCCGTACGCCCTATCTCGATGAGGAGTGGCGACAAGTCGCGGACCTTGTTCCAGGATTCGCGGGCGTCATGTTGGACGATCAGGGTCTTCCAGTGGTCATGGTAAGCTCCGACCGGGACGCACCCGCGGCTCGAGCGTACGCCGCCGCCGCATATCATGGCGCAACGGGGCGTGATGCGCCTTCCGTGTCCGTGAAGGAGGTAAAGTACTCCTACAGATCCTTGGACGGATGGCGGCGTAGCATTCTGAATCTCCGACCCGAAGGACTCGTAATGCTCGATGTTGACGAGGCTCGAAACCAAATCGAGCTCGGAATCGCCGAACCTGACGAGTCGCTGCTCGCTTCCATCTCGGGAACACTTGGGATTCCGGCCGACGCGATCCACAGTCGTGTGCTAAGGGGCAATCCTGATCGAGCATTGCTCACCGGCTCGGGGGGAGGGGTTGGCGGGACGGCAGTCTACAGACGTGTGGGAGTTGACAGCGTCCTCCCCGCGACGCTCACGTTCACCGCCCGGTGGGTGGATCACGACAGCGCTCATGTCTTCGTCACAGCGAGCCATGCATCTCTGTTGCTCTTCCAGACGGATACGACCCTATTTGAGCAGCGCAACCAGTCCTCCCTGAGTTACGACGCCGGCAGAGAAGTCTATGATCCTACGTATTACGCCGTTGGGACTACATGTTCCGGCGGCTTCTTTCTCTGTCGAGGTGCGGATGCTACGCTCGTCGGCCATGACAACGACACCATCCCTGACACTCTTGGGATTGTATATCGCACAACCTCGGTCGGCATCGGCTCAGCCGGGTCGAAGACCATCGCATCAACCGATCCCAAGTTCACAATCCTCGACGTTCTGACTTCCCACTCCCAGCTGTACGTCAATGCGTGGATGGACAAGGTCGGGCAAAAGACGGGCTGGACCCGCGGCAAGATCACACGTACATGCTTCGACGTTATCGCGCCAAAGGGCCTATACTGTCAGTACGAATCCGCTACCTACTCCGATGTCGGTGACAGCGGCTCCCCCATGTTCGTTTCTTACAACGGCCGGGATGCCGGCATACCAGACGGAGGACCCTATATTCGTCTCATGGGGATCTTATGGGGTGGAGTACCTGGTGTACCCGACACTTCATTCTTCAGTCCTTACGACGGTATCGAGAACGATCTCGGGGATCTGGCTGTTTGTATCGACTACGCGGCGGCGGGTTGCTAGGGATGAGGTGGAATAGTCTCACTGCATTCGGGCTTCTTGTCTGTAGCACGTGGGGGTGCGGTGAATCCCCGGTTGCGCTGGGTCGAGATGAGGATGCGCCCGTGCAAACTCGTGCTCTGTCGTATGATCTTGCGGTCTACTTTCTTGACGCCGGTGGGGCCTTGGTGAGCAGCGACACGATCGAGTATGAGTATCGCAATCCTACGGATGGGCCGCGGGAAGTCCGATTCTGTTCCACGCCGTGGGTTACGCTCGAGCGGCTCTCGGACGAGGGCGTATGGCACGTGGTTTGGGTTGGTGAAGAGGTGGATCGCGGGAGCGGCGGTTGCGAGGGCCCGGTGGAAGTTGGGCCAGGGGAGACGATCTCCGCCACCGCCGTAATTCGAGGCGGAACTCCTGGTACAAACATATACCCGGTCTACTCCGCGGACGAATTTGGGGGTATCTACCGTCTCGTATTGCGTCGCGTGTTCGATGGAAGCATCGAGGTTTCGGGAGGAGAGGTGACCAGCAACCGCTTCATTCTCACTCCCGAATCAAAAGACCCTCCGTAAGAGCGTCATCGGCCACAGGCCGCCCCGGCGCACGGTAGCGGCTACGGTCATGGCACAATTCTATCGGGACCGGAACAGACCACGACGCCGCACAACGCCGCATCGACTCCCCCCATCTCGTCATGCACTCTGAGATGGGGGGAGTCCTGCCCTGGGGGTTGTTACGAGGCGGGGAGGGAAGGCTCCTGACAATTCCGAAGCATTGCGTGGAGTCTGGGCGCAGCTTAACATGAAATACCCCCCTCCACCTCTTGTGGAGGTACCGATGAGGTTCTCTGGTTCCTCGACGTTTCACGTGGGTAACGCAAAGTCGAGGTCAGCGGCGAGCAGGTAGGCCATGTTGAGGAGGTTGCGGGTCGTGCGATAGCCGCGAGCGCGTGCTTTGGTGGCCTGAAGCAGGCTGTTGATGCCCTCGAGGACGCCGTTGTTGATTTCGGAGAAGTACCAGCGCATGAGGCCGGCGCGGTGATCCCAAAGCGTCTTGGCGAGCCTACGCATGGAGGCCAGCTTGCTCCGCTTCGCCCAAGCGCACCACTTGCGCAGGAACTCCTCGGCAAACGAGGGCGGAAGGGTCCAGAACTCGTCCATGAAGGACAGCTTCATCTGATACGCCTTCGCCGTGTGGAGCCCCTGGGCGCTGGGCTGGAGCAAGTCGGCCAACTGCTCGGCCTGGCGCTTCGTCAGCTTCTCCCGGCGCTTCATCCACAGCCAGCGCGTCTTCTTCAGCTCCGCCCTGTCTTTCTGCTCGCCTCGGCGCACCTCGTCGATGGCCTGGTTGAGGAGCTTGACCACATGGAAGCGGTCGAACGTCACCTCCGCCAGCGGGAAGTGCAGCGCCGCCCCGAGCTGGAACGCTGCCGACATGTCCATGCTCCACTCTCGGATCTGCTCCGGCACGCCGCCATGCTGCATCAGGTCCAGGCGGAAGGCCCCGAAGACCTTGGCGTCCTTGCCCTCCGTGCCGAACAGCAGCCTCGATCGGTCGAGGTCCACGAACAGGCTCACGTACTGGTGGCCCCGCTTGCTCGCCGTCTCGTCCACCCCCACGTGCCGGACCTCCGAGAAGTCCTGCGCCGCCCGCGCCTGGCTCACGTAGTGGTCGAGGATCCGCCACAGCCGCTTGTCTGTCTCACCCACCAGCGCGCCCACTGCCTTCACCGGCATCTGTTTTACCATCGCCAGCACGAGCGCTTCGAACAGCAGCGTGAACCCGCTCCCCGGCCTGGCCCACGGCACCCGCACCTGCTTGATGCCGCAGCGCCTGCACTCCACCCTCGGGACCGGCGCATGCAGGTAGGCTTCGTGCTGAAAGAAGTTCAGGTGCCGCCACTGCTTGTCCCTTGTGTCGTAGGCCGGGCATCTGCCCCACCCGCATTCAGGGCATTCGAACCGCGCGCCTCGCTCGAAGCCCAGGTAGAGGTCCAGTCGCCGCGCCGAAGTGTCGAACTCTGTTCGCTCCACCCGCCACGGCTCCCTCAGACCCAGCGCCTGCTGGAACAGGTCCACGTCGCGCATCGTCGCCCCTCTCCGGCTCCCCAACCCATGATCTCCTTGCACGATCCGGGGAGCTCTATCGCGAAAGGGGCGCCCCCATACGGGGCACCCCCTGCTTCTATCGATCCCGAGCCACTTCCGCAATCGCCCCCTATTCAGCTACCCATCCAAAACGTCGAGGAACCTGAGGTTCTCTTCCGTTGGAACGGCAGTGCTCGCGGTCTTCGCCATGGCGAGTTGCGTGGAAGTTGTGTCAACTTGTTTCTGTAGAAGTGCCCGGGGAGGGTGGCCGAGGTTGAGGTGATGTTTGGTTCGCTCCCGGGGTGCGGTGAATCCCTGGTTGCGCTGGGTCGAGATGAGGATGCGCCCGTTCAGACCCAGGCTCTGTCATATGACCTGGACGTCTATTTCCTTGACGCGGGCGGGGCCTTCGTGCGCAGTGACACGATCGAGTATCAGTACCGCAATCCGACGGATGGGCCGCGGGAAGTCCGATTCTGTTCCACGCCGTGGGTTACGCTCGAGCGGCTCTCGGACGAGGGCGTATGGCACGTGGTTTGGGTTGGTGAAGAGGTGGATCGCGGGAGCGGCGGTTGCGAGGGCCCGGTGGAAGTTGGGCCAGGGGAGACGATCTCCGCCACCGCCGTAATTCAAGGCGGGACTCCCGGTACGAAGACATACCCGGTCTACTCCGCGGACGAATTTGGGGGTATCTACCGTCTCGTATTGCGTCGCGTGTTCGATGGAAGCATCGAGGTTTCGGGAGGAGAGGTGACCAGCAACCGCTTCATTCTCACTCCCGAATCAAAAGACCCTCCGTAAGAGCGTCATCGGCCGCAGGCCGCCCCGCGCGGCGCTATGAGACGGCGCTGCCCTCATCCCCCCACCGGCTCCAGGTCCTCGGACCACAGCCGGGTGCCCTCGATGTCGTGGAGCGACATGGTGAGGACCCGCGTCGTGGGATCGGCTTCGAGCACGCCGAAGAACTGGAAGCCGGCGCTGGGCGGGCGATTGGGCTTCATCCCCTCGGGGATCGCGAGGAAGCGCACCTCGGGGCCGAAGGTGTGGTCCAGGGTGTTGGGGCCGTAGGTGCCGGCGTTCATGGGGCCGGCCACCAGCTCCCAGAAGGGATCGAAATCGGTGAAGGCGGCGCGCTCGGGTGAGTAGTGGTGCGCCGCACCGTAGTGCACGTCGGCGGTGATCCAGATGGTGTTGTGGATGCCCTCGCGCTTCATGAAGCTCAGGAGTTGAGCCAGCTCCAGCTCGCGGCCCAGCGGCACGCCGTCGTCGCCGTTGGCCCAGGCCTCGAAGGCGGGCTGGCCGTTGCGCGGATAATCCTGCACGATCAGGCCCAGCGGCAGGTCGGTGGCGATGATCTTCCAGGTGGCCTGGCTGGCGCGGAGCGCCTCCTTCAACCAGGCGAACTGCGGATCGCCCAGCATCGTGGTGCTGGCGTCGCGCACCGTCTGCCGGCCCGACGAGTTGGGACCCCGGTAGCTCCGCAGATCGAGCATGAAGACCTCGACCAGGTCGCCGTACACCCGGCTCCGGTAGATGCGCTCGGCGTCGTCGGGACTGCGGCGGATGGGCACGAACTCGAAGAGCGCCTGCCGCGCGCGGGCCGCCAGCAGATCGGCGTTCCTCTCCGTGTAGCGGTCGTCCTGCGACAGATCCATCCCCGGGAACCAGTTGTTCATGACCTCGTGGTCGTCCCACTGGGCGATCATGGGGATCTCGGCGTTGAAGCGCCGCGCGTTGTCGTCCAGCAGGTTGTAGGCGAAGCAGCCCCGGAAGTCGTCCAGCGTCTCGGCGACCTTCGACTTGGCCTCGGTCATGAGGTTGCGCCAGATGGTGCCGTCGTCCAACTCGACCTCGGGCTCCAGCGGTTGATCGGCGTAGATGATGTCGCCGGAGTGGATGAAGGCGTCCAGATCGGCCTGGCGCATGGCCTCGAAGATGCGCATGCCGCCGCGGTCCCGGTCGATGCCCCATCCCTGCCCGACCTCGTCGGCGGACCACGCCAGGCGCACCCGCCGGCTCGGCCGCGTGCCGGGTGCCGGAGCGGTCCGCAGCCGTCCCAGCGCGGGCTCGCTGAAGGTGCCGGGATCCTCCAGGCTCTCGAAGCGCACCCGGTAGAAGACGTCGGCCTCGGCCGGCAGATCGCTGAGATCGACGGCGGCGGTGAAGGCGCCGTTCTCGATGGCGGCGGGCCCACGCACGGTGCGTGCCCCGGTGAGGCGCTCGTTGGTGGCCCAGTCCACCCACATGCGCGCGGGGCGGTCGGCCCGGCTCCACACCACGGCCCTGGAGCTCGTGGGATCCCCGCTCTGGATCCCGCTGGGGAACGTGGGCTGGAACTGACTCGAGCGCAGAATGGCGGGGGCGCCGTCGGAGGGCAGCCACAGCCGCTTGCGGCCGGTGACGAGCCCGGCGCCGGCGGCCAGCGAGACACCCAGGAAGCCGCGGCGGGACAGGGATTCAGACGACATGGCGATGCCTGCGCGGAGAAGGGGGATGGCAGGCTGCCGTGGGTCGGTCCCGGGCGGCCTCCGGTCCGGTCCCCGGCGGCCCCTCTCGTCGGTCGCCGGAGCGAGTTGAATGATGTATACTGTCGGTCCCGGAGCACAGCAAATCGAGGACGGGAATCCCATGAACGGCGCGACCATCTTCATCGACGGCGATTGGCGGGCCTCCGCCAACGAGGCGACCATCCCGGTGCTGAACCCGAGCACCGGCGAAACCTTCAGCGAGCTGTCCCGCGGCGGGCAGCAGGACGTGGACGATGCGGTGCGGGCCGCGCGCCGCGCCTTCGAGACCCGCTGGTCCAGGACCTCACCGGTGGAGCGGGGGCGGATCCTCATGCGCATGTCGGCGCTGATCAACGACAACCACGAGGAGCTGTCGCTGCTGGAGTGCCGCGACGTGGGCAAGCCACTGAGCCAGGCGAAGCGCGACATCTCGGCGGCGGCGCGCTACTGCGAGTATTACGGGGGCGCGGCCGACAAGCTCCACGGCGAGACGATCCCCTACGAGCCGGGCTACACGGTGCTGGCGCTGCGGGAGCCCTTCGGCGTCACCGGGCACATCATCCCCTGGAACTATCCGGCGCAGATGTTCGGGCGCTCGGTCATCGCCTCCATCGCCGCGGGCAACGCCATCGTCATCAAGCCCGGCGAGGACGCCTGCATGAGCATCCTGCGCATGACCGAGCTGGCCAGCGAGGCGGGGCTCCCCGACGGCGTGCTCAACGTGGTCACGGGCTACGGCGAGGAGGCGGGCGCGGCGCTGGCCGGCCATCCCGACGTGGATCACATCTCGTTCACCGGCTCGCCGGCCACCGGCACCCGGGTGCAACAGGCGGCGGCGGTCTACAACCATCCCGCCACCATGGAGCTGGGCGGCAAGTCGCCGCAGATCGTCTTCGCCGACGCCGACCTGGAGGCCGCGCTCCCGCTCCTGCACAACGCCATCATCCAGAACGCCGGACAGACCTGCTCGGCCGGGAGCCGGCTGCTCATCGAGCAGAGCCGCTTCGACGAGGTGATGGAGGCGCTGTCGAGCCGCTTCGAGGGCACCCGCGTGGGCCCTGCCGAGGAGGATCCCGACTGCGGTCCACTGATCTCCGCCAAGCAGGCCGAGCGCGTGCGCTCCTTCCTGGACCGGGCCGAGGAGGCCTCGCTGACGCTGGTGGCGGCGGCCGACGACGAGGCCGAGCGCAGGAACGGCGGCAACTACGTCGCCCCGCGCCTGTACGCGCCCGTCGAGCCTGACAACGAGCTGTCGCGCATGGAGATCTTCGGCCCGGTGCTGGTGGCCACGCCCTTCCAGGACGAGGCCGAAGCGGTGCGCATCGCCAACGACACCGACTACGGGCTGGTCACGGGACTCTGGACCCGCGACGGCGGCCGCCAGATGCGCGTGGCCAAGGCCATCAAGAGTGGCCAGGTGTTCGTGAACTGCTACGGCGCCGGAGGCGGGGTGGAGCTCCCCTTCGGCGGCATGAAGCGCTCCGGCTACGGACGCGAGAAGGGCATGGAAGGACTCAAGAGCTTCACGCAGATCAAGATGGTGGCACTGAACCATGGCTGAGGGAGCACACGGCATGTTCGACCTGACGGACCGGGTGGTGGCGGTGATCGGCGCCGGCAGCGGCATCGGCGAAGCGGTGGCCCACGCGTGCGCCGAGCAGGGCGCCACGGTGGCGTGCCTGGACGTGGACGAGGCCGCCGCCCAGACGGTGGCCGACGCCATCACCGCCGCCGGCAGCGGCGCCGCCGAAGCGGGCCACATCGACATCACCGACGGCGTCGAGGTGCGGCGCGTCCTGGAGGGGATCGCCCAGCGCCACGGCCGCCTCGACGGCGTGGCGTGCACGCCCGGCGTCAACGTGCGCAAGCCCATCCTGGACTACGCCCCCGAGGAGTTCCAGAAGGTGGTGGACGTGAACCTCAAGGGGACCTTCCAGGTGCTCCAGGCCGCGGGCCGCATCATGAAGGAGGCCGGCCGCGGCAGCATCGTCCTGTTCGCCTCCATCCGGGCCGCCGTGGTCGAGCCGGGCCAGAGCGTGTACGCCTCCACCAAGGCCGGCATCGTCCAGCTCGCCCGCACCGCGGCCGCCGAGTGGGGCAAGGCCGGCGTGCGCGTGAACGCCATCGCGCCCGGCGTGGTGGAGACGCCGCTGACCGCCCCCATCAAGGCCCACGCCGACTGGTACGGCGCCTACGCGGCCAAGAGCGCGCTGGGACGCTGGGCCCAGCCGAAGGAGATGGCCGGGCCCACGGCGTTCCTCATGTCCGACGCCGCCAGCTTCCTCACCGGCACCGTCCTGTTCGTGGACGGGGGATGGACGGCGGTGGACGGTCGCTTCCAGCCGCCGGGCATGGGGTGAGCGCGAGGCCGTCGATGGCGCCGGCCCGCGTCGGCTCGCCGCGTGACGCGGCCCCGCCGAGGGTCGCCGCGCCGCCCCGGGTTCCGTGAGCCGGTCCTTCGAGATCGGGGTCGTCGCCGGCGACGGCATCGGCCCCGAAGTCGTGGAGGCGGCCATCCCCCTCGTGGAGCGGGCCGCCGCTGCCGAGGGCGTGCGCCTGTCGTGGACCCGCTTTCCCTGGGGATGCGACTTCTACCGGGACACCGGCGCCATGATGCCCGCCGACGGCCTGGACCGCCTGGCCGACACCGACGCCATCTTCCTGGGCGCCGTGGGCCGCCCCGACGTGCCCGATCACGTGTCGGTCTGGGGACTCATCCTGCCCATCCGCCAGCGCTTCGAGCAGTACGTGAACCTGAGGCCCATGCGGCTTCTGCCCGGGGTGGCGGGCCCCCTGGCCGGCCGCGCACCCGCCGACCTGGACATGGTGTGCGTACGCGAGAACAGCGAAGGCGAGTACTCCGGTGCCGGGGGCCGCTTCGATCAGGGGACTCCCGACGAGCGCGCCGAGCAGACCGGCGTCTTCACCCGCCGGGGCATCGAGCGCGTGGCCCGCTTCGCCTTCGAGCTGGCCAGCCGCCGCCCCCGCCGCCTCCTGGCCAGCGCCACCAAGTCCAACGCCTGGCAGCACGCCATGGTGCTCTGGGATCAGGTGGTGGCCGAGGTGGCCCGGGACTTCCCCCAGGTCACGTGGCGTCCCTATCACGTGGATGCGCTGGCCGCGCGCATGGTCACCAATCCCGCGAGCCTCGACGTCATCGTCGCCTCCAACCTCTTCGGCGACATCCTCACCGACCTGGGCGCGGCGCTCACCGGCTCCCTGGGATTGGCCCCCGGCGCGAACTTGAATCCCCCGGGCGAGCATCCCTCCATGTTCGAGCCCATCCACGGCTCCGCGCCCGACATCGCCGGCCAGGGCATCGCCAACCCCGTGGGCGCCATCTGGGCCGGCGCCCTCATGCTCCAGCACCTGGGCCTCGACGACGCCCACGACCGCCTGGTCGCCGCCATCGAGGACGTCTTGGCGGAAGGCGCCGTGAGGACGCCGGACCTGGGAGGGGTAGCGGGGACCGCGGAGATGGCGCAGGCGATCGGGGGGCGGCTGGGGTAGGTGGGGGCGTGCGGATGCCTCGGTGCCGCAAACCGAGCAAGCGCGGCCTCATTCCAGACGGATGCGGGATTCACGGCGATTATTCTGGTCGGTCGTGCGAGCGGTGGCTCACGCCCCGCGCGAATCAGGATTCGCGGCAATAGTTGTCGTCGATCGCGCAGGCATCGTCGTGGGACTGCCCGATTGTCGGGTTCACGGCAGCCGGTTCCGCGATCCTGTCTGCCCGACGCGCATCCATATCGCGCTCGCGTGCCGCGGTGACGTTGGAGGCGCCCGCAGCGCACTTTCGCGGACCGGTGCCACGGATCCCATGGGGATGGCGCGCGGTGATCATGTTTCCGGGACGCACGACGCATGATCCAGCTTGCCGCGGACGTGGCGGTCCGGCCAACTTGGCGTCATGAGCATCACGGATCTGGAAGTCGAGGCCCTTCGCAACATGTCTCCGGCGCAGAAGTTGGCCGTCATGCACGCGTTGATCCGACAGGCGTTCGAGCTCAAGGCCGCCGCGGTGCGAGCTCGCTGGCCCGACCTGTCGGAAGCCGAGGTCCGGGAACGCGCCTGGGCGATGGTGGCTGGTGACCAGCCCTGACCTCATCGGGCTCTTCGCGTGCCGGAAACGGCTGGCAAGCGCCGACCTTTCGCCAGGAGGGTCGCGGGGATCACGACGATTAGGTTAACGCGACATCGATCTGTCCTGGCAAGACGGCGCGGCGGCTCCTGAGCGAATCTGGGCTTCGCGGCGATAGTTGTCGTCCATCGCGCGGCCGCCGTCTCAGGAGCAGCGGACTGCTGGAATTGCCAGTAGGCGCGCAGCGATCTGGTGCTGGTGCGCGGGCCAGGGAGAGCTCTCGATTCCGGCGACGGTACCCTGCACGCGCTGACAGCGTCACGAGATGCACGGTATGCTGACAAAGCATCGAACAGCGAGCTGAAGGTGGTGCTCGACGACGAGGAACTCGAGGAGATCCGGCGGATCTCCGCGCCGACGTGGCATCTCCGTCTCGGAGTGGATCCGTCGGTGTATCCGCACCCGACTCCGCCGGGAAACGTCGAGCGATGCTGCGCGGAAGCTTGCGGTGGTGCGTCATGCGTACCGGCAGTCGCAACCTACGGCGGCCATCGATGTCATGCTGCGGGAAATCGCAGAGGGGCGCTCGCAAGTCGACGGTTGATCGTTGCGGCGGTGGCGCACCGTCTTGGGGGCCAGCTGTTTCCTACTGCGTCGTCGTCACCTGTGTCGACGTGACCAGATTGTCGACGATGAGCTTGAGGGTCACCGTCGTGCCTCGTAGGCCCGCGTTCAAGAAGGCCGTCGCGCCCGTGGGGGAGACGATCGGCGCTGGTGTGAACGGATCCACATCCACCTTCCACGAGACTCTGTGTCCCGTCGGCGACAGCTCCTCGCCATCCACATCGAAGAGCAGTGCGTGAATCTCGAGGCGTTCCTGCGGCCCCAGCACGATCGGCGACGGATCGATCTCGATACGCGCAACCCGCACAGGCGGCACGAAGACCTGCGCGCGGCCCTGACCGAACCCGAGCCGCATGTCGATGACGGCCTTCCCGGCCTGGAGCGTCGTGACGTGCAGCAGGGAGCCGTCCACCTCGGCGTCGACCACCTCGGGGTTCAGGTTCACGAGCTGCACCCGAGACACCCTGTCGGGCAGCGAGTCATCGCGCTGATCGAACACGGCGATCCGGAAGTCGAAGCTCTCGCCCACGGGCACGTGGGCCGAGTCGGGCAGCAGGCGGATGTCGTCCACGTAGCTGGGGGCGGTGCCGTCCTGGCAGGCGGTCAGCCAGGCGCCGGCCAGCACGCCTCCGCACACGAGAGCGACCCACGCGCGCTCAATCCGCCGGTCCATGCGCCTCCGCATGTCAGCGCCTCCCGCGATCGAAGGTCACCCGGGCCCCGAGCTGGATCTGCCACTGGGAGTCGGGGGATACCGGCGCCCAAGCGGCCGACGGACGGACCTTCCCGTCGTCGTCGCGCTTCGGGAGGACGCCTCCTCCCCAACGGAGCAGCGTCGGTCTGGTGGGGGTCTGCGGTCCGCAGTTGCACAGCTCGTAGAGCGGCACCTGGGGGCGGACCTGCTGGATGGTGCCCCAGCTTCCGTTGAGCAGGTTGAGGACGTTGACCAGGTCGCCCTCGAATCGCACATCGGCCTGGCCCAGCCGGAGCGTCTGGGTGACGCGCAGGTCCAGCCGATTCTCCCAGGGCGCGCGGCAGGCGTTACGCCCCAGGATCCGGCCCCGGTTCTCTCGCAGGCAGGCATCGCTCTTCAGCGCGCCCGCCGTGAGGATCTGGGTGGCGATGGTGGCGGGGAGGTTGCCGGCGTCGACGGGCACCCACACCGGGTCGTTGTAGCGGTCCAGGGCGCCTCCCAGACTCGGAAGGTGATCCCCGTTGAGGTCGAAGTCGTAGACGTAGGTGAACGGAAGGCCCGATTGCCCGGTGTACAGCAACGAGATCTGGGTGTCGGGGAGCCCGGCGAACGGCGCCCCGTAGATGCTCGCCACGATCTTGTGGGGCCGATCGAAGTTGGAGGTGGTGAGCGGCGGCTTGTTGAGGTTCTGGGAGATGGGGTTCAGACCGATGTTGGACAGCATGTCGGCGAAGACGAGGCTGGTCCGGTCCCAGGAGCGCGCCAGCGCATAGCCGAGTTGGAACTGGAGCCGCCGGGCCAGCGTGCCCCGGACTTCGGCGGTGATCGAGGCGCCCCAGTCCTCGCCCTCGTTGGTCACCAGGAGCATGTGATCGAAGGGCGCGCCCCGGGTCCCGTAGAAGCGCCGTTCACCGAGGAGTGTATAGCCCGGCGCCGGATTCCCGCCCTGCTCGTAGTTGAGCTCGTGGATGGCGACCTGGTTGAGCGCCTTGCTGAAGAGCGCGCCCAGCGAGCCGCTGATCCAGTCGGCGAACTCGTGATCCACCCCCACCGAGAACTTCAGGTCCTGCGGAAACCGGAAGCCGT
This sequence comes from uncultured Gemmatimonadales bacterium, assembly GCA_963809895.1. Lineage (GTDB taxonomy): Bacteria > Gemmatimonadota > Gemmatimonadetes > Longimicrobiales > Gaopeijiaceae > Gaopeijia. Next base: position 3,643,932 of record CAWELD010000003.1, read on the forward strand.
CCTCGAAAACCACGACGTTGTTGAGCCGGCGGCATCCCTGGGGGGACGGCGGCGACGACTCGAAACCAGGTGCATCGTCCCCCACGCACACCTGGGTGTAGGAGCGCAGGCCGTCGTTGTGGAAGGCGTCGGCCACCCACACGTAGGGGATCTGCCCGGTGAACATGCCGCCACCGGCCCGGATCTGCGTGCGGTGCTCCCCGCTGCTCTGCCAGTTGATGCCCCACCGCGGCGAGATCATGAAGTTGCCGCTGGGCACGTCGGCGGTTGAATAGCCGAAGTAGTCCAGGACGTCCAGGTTCTCCGGGGGATTGGAGAGCAGGTAGGGCACGTCCACGCGGATCCCCAGGCGCAGGCTGAGCCCCTTGCCGGGCCGCATCTGATTCTGGGCGAAGAATCCCCACTCCGCGGCCTGGAGACTCACCTCCGGCGTCTCGCCCTCGGCCAGCACGGCGCGCTGGTACCGAGCCGGGGTGTCCTCTTCCAGCGCCTGCAGGCTCGGGAAGAAGTACTCGCCGCGGGCGCCGGGCAGGTAGGAGTGCTGGATGTCGATGTACGAGCCGGTCACGCCCACCGTGAGCACGCCGTCGTCGCCCCGGGGGATGTCCAACGAGTTGGTCAGCCGGTAGGCGGTCTGCGCGAGATGGTTCTCCTGGCCGAAGAAGTTGCCGCCCAGCCGTGTCGAGCGCTGATACGAGGAGCCGTCGATGCTGCTGATGAGCTCCACCTCCACCTGGGGCCAGTCGGACGCCGGGCGCGTCTCGTCGGTGCTCCGGGCCACGCTGAGCTCGAGCTCGTTGGAGCCCAGTCCCGCGAAGTCGCTGAAGAGCTGCACCGAGGTCGTGTTCGAGGTCGAGGTGCGGAACACGGCGTTGGACGACAGCTCGTAGGGATCGAAGCCGGTCCGGTTGGGCGTCTCGTCGTTCTCGGCCCGGGCGAACACGTTGCGGGCCGTGAGCCGGTGGCCGCGGGCGATGTTCCAATCCACGCGCGCGAACACGTTGGAGAGCCGCTGTCCCAGGGGATACGCCTCTGCCTTGCCGGTGGCCAGGCCGTAGGTGCTCTCGAAGTCGTCCTGCAGCTCGGTGATCTTGTCCGTGGAGATGCGGATCAGGCTACCGTCGTCCCGGAACAGGTTGTAGCCCACCGGCACGTGACTGCGGTCCTCGAACTCCCCCGCCACGAAGACGTGGGCCCGGTCCCGGACGATGGGCCCGCCCATCGACAGCGCGAGGAGCGAGCGGTGGACGCCCGACGCCTCCACGGGACCGGTCACGAGTTGGAGGTCGCCCATGAGCGCTTCCGCGCGGTACACCGCCGAGGTGCGCACCCGCCAGTCGTTGGTCCCGGACCGGGTGACGGCGTTCATGACCCCGCCGGTGAAGCCCGACAGGCGCACGTCGAAGGGCGCCACCAGCACCTCGTACTGGCTGATGGCGTCCAGCGGGATCAGCTTGGCGCCCGCCTGCCCGCCGGGCACGCCCCCGGAGGTGAGCCCGAACAGGTCCTTGTTCAGCACCCCGTCGATGAGGATGGCGTTGTAGCGGTCGTTCTGGCCGGCGATGGAGAATCCCCCGCTCTCGGTGGGCTTCACCAGCGGCGATAGGAGCGAGAGCTGCATCACGTCGCGGGACATGAGCGGGGTGGACTCCACCGCGCGCTCGCTGAGCCGCGTCGTCGGACCCACCAGGTCCCGGTCGAATACCCGCGCCCGGCGCTCCACCTCGACATCCAATCCCTCCAGCTCCAGCGCCTCGGTGCGTAGCACCACGTCCACGACCGTCGTCTCGCCCACCGGCAGCGTCAGGTCGTCACGCTGGAAGTCGGCGAAGCCCAGGTTCGAAACCGTAACCGTGTACGGCCCGCCGGGCTGGAGCAGCAGCACCAGGAAGGCGCCGTTGGCGTTGGTGAGCGTGGCTCGCTCGGCGCCGGTGGCCTGGTGCCGCACCACGACCTCGGCGCCCGACACCGGCGTGCCGTCCTCCTGGACCACCGTGCCCCGGATGGCGGAGCTCGTGCGGGATTGAGCGGACAGCGGGGAGGGGTTGCGAGCGCGGTCAATGCAACTGTATCGCCAGCCCGCGACCGCGGGCGCGCCGGCTATGGAGCGGACGGCGCGTGCGAAGCGCGGCGGCACCGGGTGCGTGGCAGCGACGAGACGGCATGTTGAGGAGGGCCTCCGGCTCGGGTCGACGAACAGGCTGCGGCTCCCGACTATTTACGGGATACAGCTATCGTACGTGAGACCTTACACGCTACCCCCCCCCGATTCTTCGCAAATCGGGATGTGAGCCCCGCGGACGGCGGGCGGCGCTGCCGACAACCCAGCAACCGCGACCTTTCTCCAGGCGGATGCAGGATCCGCGACGATAATTCCGGTCGGCTCCGCAAGCGCCGGCCCGGGGCCCCAGCGACGCAGGATTCGCGGCAATAGTTGCCCTCAATCGCGCAGCCACCGCCTGAGGACCGCCCGATGCAGGGTTTCCGGCAGCCCGTCAGTGAGCCGAGCACCGTTCCAACCCCCCTCCCGCAGCCAGCATCCAACCAGAAAGACGCGCCCACGCATGCCACCACCACCCGCGCCGCCCGTCTGACTCCGGTAACGGCCACCTCCCATCGGACCCATGGCCGCCTTCCTCCAGGATGCCCGCTACGCGCTGAAGAAGCTCTTGGGCGAGCCCTCGTTCGTCGTGTTCGCCACGCTGATCCTGGGGCTCGGGGTGGGCGCCAACACGGCGGTGTTCAGTGTGATGAGCCCGCTCATGCTGCGTCCACTGCCCTTTCACGAGCCGGACCGCCTGGTGTGGGTGCCGCTGTCCCGGGCCGGGGGGATGTCGTCGATCACCTCGCGCACCTCGAACCTGCGCGACTTCCGCCGACTCAACCGCTCCTTCGATGGGCTCACGGGCTACTTCGCGTTCTTCGAGTACGAGAGCTACAACCTGACAGGCGACGGTGACCCGGAGCGCCTGGTGGGCGTGGGCGTCGCCCGCGACTTCCTGGAGGTCCTGGGCGTGACGCCCCTCTCGGGCGCAACTTCGTCGAGGAGGAGGGCGTCTGGGACGGTCGTCCGGCGGTCGATCCTGACGCACGATTTCTGGACGCGGCGCTACGGGGCCGACCCCTCCATCGTCGGTCGTGCGATCACGCTCAACGACGTGGCGACCGAGGTGGTGGGCGTGCTGCCGGCATCCTTCGACTTCGCCTCGACCTTCGTGCCTGCCTCCCGGGTGGACTTCCTGCGCCCGTTCCCGATCAGCGACGAGACCGACCAATGGGGCAACACCATGGCCATGATCGGTCGTCTCCGGCCGGGGCGACGGTCGAGAGCGCGCAGGCCGACGTGGACCGTATGGTCGCGGAGCTGCAGCGGGCCGACCCGGACCGCTGGGGGCTCGGTGGGGTGGTGATGCCGCTGCGGGAGCACATCGCGGGGGGCTTCCGCAACGCATGCTGCTCCTCGCGGCCGCCGCTGGCGCGGTCATGCTGGTGGCGTGCCTGAACCTCTCCAACCTGCTGCTGGCGCGCGGGCGCACGCGAGGGCGGGAGATGGCGGTGCGCAGCGCGCTGGGAGCGGACCGGGGACGGCTGGTGCGGCAGCTCGTCCTCGAGAGCGTGATGCTCGCCCTCGCTGGTGGGGCGGTCGGTGCACTCCTGGCGTTCGGGGTCACGCGCGCGGTGGCGGGTTCGAGGGCCGTGGAGATCCCCATGCTCAGCGCCGTGACGGTGGACCTTCGGGCGCTGGGGTTCACGTTTGCGGTGGCGCTGGTGGCGGGCCTGGTCATGGGCGTGGTTCCGGCGCTGCAGCTCGCGCGCACGGGCGAAGCGAGCACCCTCACCGATGCGAGCCGGGGCAGCAGCGAGGGCCGGCGGGGCACCGCGGCCCGTGAGACCCTGGTCGTGGCCGAAATGGCGCTCGCCCTGGTGCTCCTGGTCGGCGGCGGCCTCCTCTTGCGCAGCTTCGCCAACGTCCTGGACGTGCAACTCGGTTTCCAGCCCGAGGGCGTCGTCACCTGGCGGGTGGACTCGACCCGGGAATTCGAGACCCGGACCGAGCGGGCCGCGTTCTACGACGACCTGATTGGCCGTGTCGATGCGCTACCGGGTGTGGAAGCCGCCGGCCTCACAGACACCACCCCGCTGGGGCGCAACCGGAGTTGGGGGATGCGCGTGGAGGGCGTGTCGTACGAGCGCGGGGAGTACATCGGGCTCTTCCCGCGCGTCGTGGACCACCGGTACGTCCAGGCCATGGACATCCCCCTGAAGAGCGGCCGCTACCTGACGGCCGACGATCGCGAGGCAACGCAGCGCGTGGTGCTCATCAACGAGGCGGCTGCCGAGCGCGCCTTCCCGGACCAGGACCCCATCGGCAAGCGGCTGTTGATCACCGACGACGAGCCGTGGGAGGTGGTGGGGGTCGTGGGCAACGTGCGGCATCAGTCGCTGGAGCAGGGTGCGACGTCGGAAGTGTACCTCCCGTATACCCAGCTCTGGGACATGTCCACGGCGGAGATGGTCGTACGCTCCCGGGTGCCGGTGGCCTCGCTGGTACCGGGCGTACGGGCCGCGATCCGGGCCGTGGACCCGTCCATGCCCACCGACGACTTCAGAACCCTCGACGACGTCGTGGACCGGGCCGTGTCTCCCCGGCGCTTCATCCTGGCGCTGCTCGGAGCCTTCGCGGGCACCGCGCTCGTGCTCGCTGCGCTGGGGATCTACGCCGTGCTCTCGTACACAGTCAGCCAGAGGCTCCCGGAGATCGGGATCCGCATGGCGCTGGGCGAGTCCGCGACGAGCGTGCGCCGCCGCGTCGTCGGCCGGACGCTGGCCCTCGCCGGCGCCGGCGTGGCCATCGGCCTCGTCCTGTCCCTCGCCCTCTCGACGCTGATCGCCTCGCTCCTCTACGGCGTGGGAGCCACCGATGCCCTCACGTTCGTGGCCACCTCGGCCGGGCTGCTCGTGATGGCGCTCATCGCCGGATACCTCCCGGCTCGGCGAGCATCGCGCGTGGATCCCGTGGAGGCGCTCAGGACGATGTGAGCGTGTCCGGCGGGGCGCCGGACATCCGGCTACCGCTCGCTCTTCGGTCCGGTCGGTAGCTCGTCGCCCTCGAGGGGGCGTGCGGAAGGCACCGTCGCCAGAGCCTGCGAGAAACGCCTCGCGTGAGCCCTTGAGCGGCCCGCTTCTCCAGATAGGCGACGGTGTCCAGCGCGGAGACCTTCTCCGCCAGGGCCGTCGCGATCAACTGGTTGATCGAGATGCCCTCTCGCTGGGCGAGCTCCCTCGCCCGCTGATGCAGGGACTCGGGCAGCCGGATGCTCATCGTGCTCATGACGATTCCTCCATCTCCATCAGCACCGCGCGCGGGGTGAGGGCGCGGATTCCGAACTTCTCTTCCATGCCGTCGAAGTCTCGAACGTTGTGCGTCGCGATGACCGGTGCGCCGGCCTCGACGGCCGATACCGCGCATGCCGCGCAAGGATCCGCTTTCCTCCAATCATCCATCGCGTGTCCGGCGGGGCGCCGGAAGGGCGGTACGCGCCCGGCACGCCTGGGGGCGTGGCGTGGCCACGCTCGTCGGACGGATTGGGCGGGCCTCATAGCGGGCCAGATGGCGTCAAAGTGCCGCCTCAGGGTGCCGGCAACCCAGCAACCGCGACCTACTTTTCAGGCAGATGCAGCGACGACCCGTCGGCGGACCGGCCACGGCCCCGCGCGCGCAACGCGGGCCGGCGCCGAGCCACCCTCACCGGCCTCAGGCCGAGCCACGCCCCCGCCTCTGCCGCGCCACCGGCCGCCGGCCGACGCCCTCACCCCCCATCCCCCACCGTGACCCGCGCGCCGAGCTGGATCTGCCACTGGGAGTCGGGGGTGGAGGCGTACCAGGGGTCGGTGGGATGCAGGCTGCCCTGGCCGTCGCGGTACGAGGCGCCGGACCAGCGGGTGAGGATCCAGGCGCGCGCGGGATCCATGGACTCGGCGCGGCCGAGCAGGTCCAGGAGCGGGGTCACGGTGCGCACGGTGTAGATGCGTCCCCAGCTCGAGTTGAGGAGGTTGAGGACGTTGACGATGTCGGCGTCGAGGCGGACGTGCGCCCGTCCGAGGTCGAATCCCTGCGCCACGCGCAGGTCCAGGCGGTTCTGCCACGGGGCGCGGCATCCGTTCCGCTCCAGGATCTTGCCGGCCCACTTCTTCAGGCAGCCGGTGCCGAGCGCCTGGGACAGGAGCGACTGGGTGGCGACGCCGAGATTGGGGAGCTCGCTGATCTGCCGCGGCACGTAGACGAGGTCGTTGAAGCGCTCGAAGGTAGCGCCGTAGCTGGCGTAGCCGTCGCCGTTCAGGTCTCCGAGTCCGCCGTAGACGTACGAGAAGGGCAGCCCGGACTGACCGGTGTAGAGCAGCGAGACCTGGGTGTCGTCCAGAGACCGGAAGGGCGTGCCTCCGATGGACAGCACGAGCTTGTGCGGCCGGTCGAAATCGGAGCGGGCCAGGGGCAGGAAGTTGGCCAGCGTACGCGACGGCGTGAGCCCGTAGTTGGAGATCATGTCGGTGGACACGAGGCTCATGCGGTCCCGGGCCAGGGCGTAGGTGTATCCGGCCTGGAGCGTCCCGCGCTCGCCCAGGCGCCCCTTCATCTCCAGCGTGAACGCGAAGGCCTCGTCGTCGCGGGCATTGGTGGCCAGCAGCACCTGGCCGTGGTTGGGGTCGGGACGCGCGTAGTCCCAGAGCCCGAGCTCGCTGTGCGGGGCGTAGTACCCGCGCCCGATCCCGCCGAAGCCGTCGACGGGCCCCATGTCGGTGGTGGGCGCGACGTTCAACTCCTCGAGCACCACCTGGTTGAGCGCCCGGTTGTAGAGGATTCCGATGGAGGCCGACAGGTCGTCGGTGATCTCCTGGTCCAGACCCAGCGAGAAGCGCATGTCCTGGGGATAGCGGAAGTCGGGATCGAAGACCGTGACGTTCCTCTGCTCCGTCGGCGCCAGGCCGAGCGCACAGGTCGTGGGCAGTTGGCCGGGCACGAGCTCCGGCGCGCGTCCCACACCCCGGCACACCTTGGTCACCGAGCGCAGGCCCGAGTTGTGGAAGGCGTCGGCCAGCCACACGAAGGGGATCTGGCCGGTGAACAATCCCAGGCCCCCGCGCACCTGCGTGCGGCGCTCGCCTCCGCTCTGCCAGTTGAAGCCGAAACGGGGCGAGATCATGACGTTGCCCGAGGGCAGCTTGTCCGTGCGGTAGCCGAAGAAGCTCTCCACGCCGGTGTCCCGGGGAGGCTCGTCCAGCACCCAGGGCACGTCGAGGCGCACCCCGATGCGCATCGTCATCCCCCGTCCCGCGCTGATCTCGTCCTGAACGAAGGCGCCGCCCTCGAACACGGAGAAGCCGATGGACGGGTCCTGGCCCGGCACGAGCTCGGTCCACTGCACGAAGTTCGGTTCGTTGTCCCGCACCGCGTCGACGTCGGCGAACTTGTACTCGCCCAGCGCCCCGGGCAGATAGCGCTGACGGATGTGGTAGAACGCCCCGGTCACGCCGACGCTCAGGGTGTGCTGACTGCGCACCGTACTCAGCGTGTTGGTGAGCCGTGCCTGGGTCTGCGCCAGGTCGTTGTCCTGGGTGAGCAGGGGCGCGCCGGCCCGCACGGGGCGGATGAACGACGTGCCGCCTTCGGAGCTCTGCACGTCCACCACGAGCTGGGGCGCGTCGGATACCGGCGTGGTCTCGTCGCGCGAGCGCTGCACCTCGAGGGTGAGGTCGTTGCTGCTGGAGCCGAAGGTGGACAGGAGCTGGGCCGAGAAGGTGTTGGCGAAGCCCTTCCGCAGCGCGGTGTTGGACGACAGTCCGTAGGGATTGAAGCCCAGCCGGTTGGGATCGTCGTCGTGGCTCGCCGCGGCCAGGTTGTTGCGCACCGTGAGGCGGTGCGTGGCTGACAGCCGCCAGTCCAGGCGCGCGAAGAGGTTGCTGAGCCGTTGGCGCAACGGATAGGCGCCGAAGTCTCCCGGGTTGGTGCCGGCGGTGTTGGCGAGTGCCCCGATGGCGTCCTCGACAGCGCTGGGCGCCAGGCGGATCAGGAAGGTGTCGTCCCGGCCCAGGTTGTAGCCCAGCGGCGGCCGCGTGCGCCGCTCCCACTCGCCGCTCACGAAGAAGTGGATCCGGTCGCGCACGATGGGGCCGCCCACCGAGAGCCCCAGCACGGTGCGGCTCACGCCCGAGGCGTCGGCCGTGCCCACGGGGAGCTCCAGGTCTCCGGTGAGGGACTTCTGGCGGAAGGCGCCGAAGCCTCGTACCCAGAGCTGGTTGGTGCCGCTCCGGGTGACGGCGTTGAGCGCGCCCCCGGTGAATCCCGACAGGCGCACGTCGAAGGGCGCCACCAGTACCTCGTACTGCTGCACGGCGTCCAGCGGGAGCAGCTTGGCCCCGGCCTGGCCGGCGGGCAGTCCGCCGGCGGTGAGGCCGAAGACGTCCTTGTTCCAGAGCCCGTCGACCAGAACGGCGTTGTAGCGGTCGTTCTGTCCCAGCACCGAAAAGCCGCCGCCCTCGGTGGTCTTCACCAGCGGTGACAGCGCCGCCAGCTCCATGAGGTTCCGCGACAGGAGCGGGATGCGCTCGATCTCCTGGGGGGTGACCAGGGTGGTGGGGCCCACGCGCCCGGGGTTGAATACCGCGCTCCGGCCCACCTGCACGTTGATCCCCTCCACGGCGATGGCCTGGGTCTGGAGCGTCAGCGACACCTGCTCCACCTGCCCCACCCGCAGCTCCAGGTCCTCGACCCGTCCTTCCTCGTATCCGAGGGATTCCACGGTCAGCGTGTACGGCCCCCCCGGCGGCAGCAGCAGGAAGAGGAACTCGCCCCGCGCGTTGCTGAGCGCCGTGCGCCGATCCCCCGTGGACTCCTGCACCAGCGTCGCCACCGCCCCGGACAGCGGCGAGCCGTCGCTGGAGGTGACCGAGCCCCGGATGGCAGCGGTGCCCCGGGACTGGCCCGCGGCGGGTGCCGGCGCCGCGAGGAGGGCCAGCGCCGCGACCAGAGACGTGCCGAGGACGGCGCGCCGGCCGTGCGCCCGAGGGCGACGGGTACCGTGAGGCATGGAGCAGCGAGACGGCATGGGGAGACGGCCTCCGCTCGGGTTGACGGGCGCGTTGCATCATCCGGCTGTTGCCGGAGTGCAAACTACGCTACTACGTCCCATGGACGATTCCCACGGCGGAATTCTGCCGGGGGGACCGAAGTCAGCGGTTCGCCTCGTCCACGGCCCGCTCCATCTGCGCGACCCAATCGGGCACGACCCGGAGGTAGCGGATGGGCTCCGACGCGACGCCCCGCTTGTACAGAACGCGGCCGTCGGGCGTGAGCGCGGCGGACTGTCCCGCGGTGTCCTGGAAGTCGGGAAGCGCCAGCCACGTCGTTCTCGTGAGCCTCGGGGATCCGTCGCCGGCCTCGATGCCGACACGGACGATCGAGACGGGATCCGTGTAGGACTCGTAGACCAGCTCGTCGGGTGAGCGCCACAGGGGCGCCTCGAGCTCTCCCGTCGCGACCTGGTAGCGTTCTCTTCCGCCCGCCACAGGAGCAAGCCAGAGGGTGTTGAGGGCCGGGTTGCAGTAGGCGAGCCAGCGCCCGTCGGGCGACATGGTGACGAACGAGGCGTCCGTGGCGAGCGTGTCCACGGCCGTGGGCGTCGTCGACGGGTCGAGAGAGAGCCCGGTGAAGTCGTCCCAGTGACCTCCGATCAGGCGCCCGTCCGACAGCCAGGTGAACACTTCGAACGTCCCTGGTGCCGCGTAGATCAACTCTGGAGACCCCACCTGATCCGGGTTCGCTAGGAACACGGAGTCGTCCACGCTGAATACCAGGCGGTCTCCCTGGGGGCTCCACACGGGCTGTCGGATCTTCGGGCGCCGCATCATCGTCAGATGCTCACCGCTGTCGAGATCGTAGACCCTGAGCTCCTCGCCTTCCAGGCCCGCGGCCACCGTGGCGAGCCGCCGTCCGTCGGGGCTCACGGCGAACAGGTTGAACGCCCCCCGCTCCACGTTGAGCGTGTCGTACGACACCCCGTCCGTGGCCACCAGGGCGCCGACCGCCCGGTTGGGCCCGGGTGCGTGCACCAGGGTGCCCGAGCGTGAGACGGCGTAGCTTCCGGCGCCGAAATAGGCGCTTCGATCCACGCCTGTCACCAGTCGAACCGAGCGTCCCACACGCCCTTCGGCCAGGTCCACCGGAGCCGCGAGAAGATCACCTCCCATGGAGAGGTAGACGAGATACCGTTCGTCGATGACACGGAAGTGGGAGCCGTAGACCAGCGTCGAGTCCGGTGCGTCGGTCCACAGCCACGTCGTCGCACCCGTCGTGGTATCTCGAAGCTCCATCACGGCGGCCCACTTCCGTCCCCCTCCACCGCACAAAAACCGGTCCGGATCGGGGAGATGGAAGGGCGTTATGCAGTACTGGACCTGCTGCTCGACGGTGGGGCCACCCCCGGGGTCGATCCAGCGCATGTGATTGCCGTCTCCCTCCACCAACTGGATGCGGCCGTCGTCGAGCCACTGAACGTTGGTCGCTCCCGTGCCGTTTCCCAACGTGGTGGTCGCACCACCTTCGATGGGGACGACCTCGAGCGTCCACTTCGGGCGGTCCCGGACGCGGAGGAAGGCCACCCGGGTGCCGTCGGGAGAGATGGCAGGCCGCTCGGCCCCATCCGTGCCGTCGATGCGTCGGTTGGTCGCGTCGCGTAGCGAACGGTACCAGAGTGCGGATCCCGTGGCCTCCTGCGCCTGGTAGACGACGAAGTCCCCACTCGGCGCGACCGCGAACCCCTGCTCACCCGTCACCGCCATGGGAGCCCCGTCGACCAGCGCGACGTCGTAGACCGTGGGCTCCGCGGTGGACGCGCCCCCGGAGCTCAGGGACCAGAGCAATCCCGCCAGCGCAAGAATCGCCACCGCCGCAATCCCCAGAAACACCGGATCGCGGCCGCGGGAGCGTGTCGCATGGCCCGGGCCCGTCCCCGCGCCGGCATCGCCCGCGCGCCGGAAGCCGGGATCCGCCAGCGCGTCGGAGAAGGCCTTGGCGCTCTCGAAACGGTCGGCCGGCAGCTTCTCCAGCGCCTGGGACAGGGCCGCGGTCACGTTGGGAGGCACCGACCTGCGCAGCTCGCTCACCGGACGCGCCTGGTCGGCGATGATCTTCATGATCACCGCCTGCGCCGACCCACCACTGTGCGGGGGCTCACCCGCCAGCATCTCGTAGAGCACGCTAGCCAGCGAGTAGATGTCGCTCCGCCCGGTGATGTCCTTGTCCGCCGTCGCCTGCTCCGGGCTCATGTAGTGGGGCGTGCCGAGACTGGTGCCGGTCTCGGTCATGCGCCCACCCGCCGCCGCGCTCACCGCCAGGGCGATGCCGAAGTCCGCCACCACGGGCCGGCCGTCGTGGAGCAGGATGTTCTCGGGCTTGATGTCGCGGTGGATGACGCCGTGGCGGTGCGCGTAGTCCAGCGCGTCGGCCACTTCGCGGGCGATGCGCACCGCCTCGTCGACCCCGAGCTGGGTCTCCCGGTCGAGCTTCTCCCGGAGCGTCTCGCCTTCGACGTACGGCATCACGTAGAAGAGGAAGCCGTCGGCGGTGCCCGAGTCGAAGAGGGGCAGGATGTGGGGATGCTGGAGTTGGGCGGTGGTGGTGATCTCCTGGACGAAGCGCTCGCCGCCCAGGACGGCCGCCAGCTCGGGCTTCAGGACCTTGATGGCCACCTGGCGCGCGTGCTTGAGATCCTCGGCCAGGTACACGGTGGCCATACCGCCGGCGCCGAGCTCGCGCTCGATGCGGTAACGGTCGGCCAGGGCGGCTCTCAGCCGCTCCGCCACGCTATTCATGGGTGCTCATCCGCATCGGCTCATCGACCTTCGGAGCCGCGCATCCGCGCCGCCAACTCGCTGCTCCATCCGTAGACGATGTCGTACTCCGGCGTCTGGGCGGTCCGGACCATGAGCAGCCGGGTGCCGTCCGGCGACACGTCGTAGTTGGCGTGTGGGGTCGAGGCGAAGGCGTACGTGTCGGGAAAGAGGTCGGTGCGACCGGTGACGGAGAACCCTCCGGCCGTGCTCACGGACGCGGCGACGACATGGCGACCGTCGCGGTAGAAGATCCGCTTCCCGTCCCGCGCCCACACGGGCTCGGTGCCGCCCGAGACCGAGATCTGCACCTGGCCGCCGGGGCCCGGAAACGGTTGCACCACGACCTGCGAGTTCCCCGATGCGTCGGTGACGTACGCCACCCAATGTCCGTCCGGGGATACGCGCGCCTGGGCTTCCACGAAGCGCGTCGCCGCAACGGGGTGGGACGTCGTGTCGCCGTCGAGCGCCCGAAACATGACGTCGGCCTGGGTCACCCCCCCATCGTCGACCTGGTAGACGAGGGTCTTGCCGTCCGGTGTGATCACGCCCTCGAAGAAGCTGTGCGACCCGACCGCCTGCAAGGGGACCGCCGGCGCGCTCTGGTCCGCGGGCTGCCACCAGATCGACGTAGAGGCCGCTGCGATCCGAACGGTAGAGCACGCGCCGCCCATCGGGGGTCCACTCGGGGCGATCGTTCTGGGTGCCGGAGTTGGTGATCCGTGTCGGCGTGCCCGACGCGAGATCGTAGAGGAGAACGTCCGAGCGTCCTTCGGTCCCCACCGCCACCGCGATGCGCTTCCCGTCCGGGGAGAGCCGAGGATAGCCGTAGGCTTCGGGCTTGGACAGGACCGGCGTGAACCGACCGCTCGGATCGACCCAACCCAACGTCCCTTCCCGGTTTGCCGGCTCGTATGCCAGGGTCCCGGTCGGCGACATGTCCGACATGGTGGCACCCGCCAGCGTCGTGCCGACAATGGGCCCGAGCGTCACCGGCGCGCCGGTCGCCGTCCCGCCGTTCAGGTCGAACGGAACCCCCATGAGGGCGCCGGAGGGCATGACGGAGACGAGGGTCCCGTCCACGTAGCCGAGCACGTCCAGGGCCGTCACATCAAAGCGTCGCACGGCCCCCGTCTCCAGCGTCACCTCGGCCAGACGGGTCTGGGCGAGCCCTTCCGGCGGCTGAATGGTGAACAGCGCCGTCTTTCCGTCCGGCAGCACGAGCGGCTGCCTGAAGATCTCACCGGCGGCGGTGTCAGCCGCGGCAAGCAACCGCGACGCGCCGCCGTCCTGCGGGAACACGACAAGGCCGGGCAGGGCCCCGACGATGATCACACCGGAGGCGCTCCACGATATTCCGACCGAAGCGGTCTCGGCGTCGCCGATCCGTACCGGTGCGCCCCCCGAACGCTGGATCTTCCAGACGGTGGTCCCGACGACATAGGCGATCCACTGGCCGTCGGGCGAGAAGCAGGGCTGCTGCGCCCCGTCCGTGCCGGCGATCACGTCGGCGTCGCCCTGACTGAGCGGCCGAAGGTACAGGCGCGACGTACCCGTCGAATCGACACGCGCGTAGGCGACCACGCTTCCGTCGGGAGAGACGGCCACGTTCGTGCCGAGGGCCGAGTTGGTGACGAGCATCGCCGAGGGCAAGGCGATCTTGAGGCGCACCACGGGACGGGGCGCCTCGCGGTGGGCGGCACGCCACTGCGACACCGCGAACCCGGCGGTGGCCACCAGCGCCGCCGCGAGGACGAGCACGAGCGGGTGACGCGTCAGCCTGCGGACCGTCACGGCACCGCCCGGGAGCGCTCCGCTCGCCGTCGCCGTGGAGAAGTGCACGTCCGCCAGCGCATCCGCGAAGGCCTTGGCGCTCTCGAATCGGTCGGCCGGCAGCTTCTCCAGCGCCTGCATCACCGCAGCGGTCACGTTCGGGGGCACCGACTTGCGGAGCTCCGACACGGGCTTGGGCGTGGCGGCGATGATCTTCATGATCACGGCCTGCGCCGACCCCGCACTGTGCGGAGGCTCGCCCGCCAGCATCTCGTAGAGCACGCTGGCCAGCGAGTAGATGTCCGCCCGGCCCGTGATCTGCTTGTCGCCCGTCGCCTGCTCGGGCGACATGTAGTGCGGCGTGCCGATGCTGGTGCCGGTCTCGGTCATGCGGCCGCCGGCGGCGGCGCTCACCGCCAGGGCGATGCCGAAGTCCGCCACTACGGGCCGGCCGTCGTGGAGCAGGATGTTCTCGGGCTTGATGTCGCGGTGGATGACCCCGTTGCGGTGGGCGTAGTCCAGGGCGTCGGCCACCTCGCGGGCGATGCGCACCGCCTCGTCGACCCCGAGCTGGGTCTCCCGGTCGAGCTTCTCCCGGAGCGTCTCGCCCTCGATGTAGGGCATGACGTAGAAGAGGAAGCCGTCGGCGGTGCCCGAGTCGAAGAGGGGCAGGATGTGGGGATGCTGGAGCTGGGCGGTGGTGGTGATCTCCTGGACGAAGCGCTCGCCGCCCAGGACGGCCGCCAGCTCGGGCTTGAGCACCTTGATGGCCACCTGGCGCTGATGCTTCAGGTCCTCGGCCAGGTAGACGGTGGCCATGCCCCCCGCGCCGAGCTCGCGCTCGATGCGGTAGCGGTCGGCCAGGGCGGTGGTGAGGCGGGCGAGGAGGTCGGACATCGGCGACAAGATGCGGCGTGGCCCGGGCTCAGGCCAGGAGCCGAGGGATTCCGGACGCCACCGTGAGCGAGGTGGCCTACGCCTGCGGCTTCAAGACCGTCCCCCACTTCACCCGCAAGTTCAAGGCGCGCTTCGGGACCACGCCGGCGGCGTATCGGGGGTCCTCGGGCGAATAGGGGATCCCATCGCATGAATATGCGAGTGTGCCACTCCAGCTTCTGGGCCATCGTGGAATCCCCGAGGCGGCTCGATCGGGCGAGCCCCGTCCGCACTGAGAGGAGACCGGCATGAGGATTCCACGTTCTGCAGCCCTTGGCGTCGCTCTGTTCCTGGTGACGCTGCCACTGGTCGGGTGCGATGGTCCCGACGCTACGGGACCGGCGATTCCGGCCCAGCCCACAACGATCGCAAGTCAGCCCGCCGAGTGCGTCCTGCCCATGTCCGACGAGGACACCCGCGCCGAGTTGGAGGCCCTGCTGGATGCGGTCGATGCGCTGGAGACTGCGGGCTCCCTCAACCACGGACAGGCGACCGCGCTTCGCCGGAAGCTGGAGAACGCACTGCGCAAGATCGACGAAGGCATGTATTGCCCCGCCGTGGCCATGCTCGATGCGTTTCGTGAGCAGGTAGGGTCGTTCATCGACGAAGGCATCCTGACGCCGGCCGAGGGAGACCCCCTCCTGGACGGGGTAGACCAGGTTCTGGAGGGCACGCCTCCGGTGGTCGTGCAGAGCATGGTCGTGGTCGGCACGCTGAGCACCTGCGGACTGAGGGAATCCGGGCGCGCGTACTGCTGGGGTGACAACTCGAGCGGCGCGCTCGGCGACGGCACGACCACGGAGAGCCGCACTCCGGTTGCCGTCTCGGGCGGGCATCTGTTCGCACAGATCACGGTTGGTGGAAACGCGGGCGGCGGGTTCGCGTGCGGAGTGGACCTCGAGGGCGCGGCGTATTGTTGGGGGAATAACTACAATGCGCAGCTCGGGGACGGTACGAACACGGACCGCTACGTACCGACTGCGGTCATGGGTGGCCATCGCTGGGAGAAGCTGGACGCCGCATTCAACGCGGTCTGTGGCATTGCCACCGACGGGGTCACCTATTGCTGGGGTCGGAACGTTGTCGGACAGGTCGGAGACGGCACGACCGAGGAGCGCTCGGAGCCGACTGCGGTAAGTGGTGGCCACACCTTCGTGGACATCGCGACGGGCGCCTTCGCCGCATGCGGTCTCGAAGCGAATGGGACCGCGTATTGCTGGGGCGGCAACGGGGTCGGCCAGCTCGGCGACGGTACGAACACGTCGAGCCCGGTCCCGGTCGCCGTCAGTGGAGGCCTCACATTCGCAGATCTGGCCCCCGGTGGGGGCCTGACCTGCGGTGTCGAATCACCCGGTGGAGCGGCGTACTGCTGGGGGTTCAACTCCGTGGGCCAGCTCGGGGACGGCACCACCGACAACCAGAATGCCCCCACACCGGTTCTCGGGAGTAATTCCTTCGAGAGCATCAGCGCATCCTTTGCCTCCGGAGGGCATGTATGCGCTCTCCGCCCCGACGGGGCCGCCTACTGCTGGGGTGACAATAGCGATGGCCAGCTCGGTGACGGGACCACGACCTTCGGCGTGGGGCCCGTCCCCGTGAGCGGCGGGCTGGCCTTCCAGTTCCTCGAAGCGGGTGCGCTGGGCACATGCGGGATCGCAGCGGGGCAGGCGTATTGCTGGGGCGACAACTATCACGGTCAGGTGGGGGACGGATCGTCCACCATCCGGATCCTCGCCCCCTCGCCCGTGAGCGGGTGGGCCCTGTTGCCCTGATCACCGGTCGGGTCGGTCGCCGGATTCTGGCGGCGACCGACCCGGCTGAGCGGCCGGCCCCCCTCACTCCTCCTTCTCGTTCGTCACCAGCCGGCTCATGAGCCACTGCGCCGGATCGCTCTGGGTCGCGGCCTGGCGGATGTCGCGCATGCGCGCCTGCACCAGGTAGTCGCCCAGCCCCGAACTGATCAGCGCGGCGGCCGAGCCCACGTCGTAGTAGAGGCCGACCCAGTCGTCGTCGCCGAGCTCGGTGAGCGTGGGGCCGTAGTCCGCCAGCAGTTCCACGGTCTTCTGCCGGAGCGTGTCGAGATGCGCCTGGTAGGTCTCGAGCCCCTTCGTCCTGAGCGAGTCCACGGTGGCGCGCGCATCGCCCCGGACCTCGGAGAAGGTGCGGGACGTGCTCATGCGGGCGTTCTTGCGGAAGATCACGCCGTAGCCCGGTACGTACTGCGGGTCGGCGGAGCCGCCGAAGTAGGTGGTCGAGAGCACGTACACCTCCCGATCCGAGGAGCGCGAGCTCAGCGACGCGTCGATGATCTGGCTCATGATCTTGAGCTGGGTGCGCAGACGATCGGAGGTCCCGCTCTGGCCCGTGGACACCTGGATGGCGCTGCGGTTGGCCTCCACGTTGGAGCCCTGCAGCGCATCCACCTTCGTGGTCATGGTGACCATCTGATCGTCGCCGCCCCCGAAGTCGGCGATGAAGGTGATGGACTCGCCGGGCTGTGCCCGGTGCAGGGTGCTTCCGTAGCCGGCGATCACGTCACGCAGGGCGTCGGACAGGCGGGCGCGGTACTGGTCAGCCCAGGTGCGGGCCGCTTCGGTTCGGGCATCCGAGGCCTCGTCGCCGGTGCCGCGCTCGCGCCCGGTCATCATCACGATCCCGGCCTCCAGGTTCCGGATGGACGAGAGCGAGCTGACCGACCAGTGCACGGTGAAGAGATACCCGTAGCCCTGCATGTAGAAGCCGCCCACGTCACCGCCGCCGCCCCACGTCACCGCGCGCCCGCCCAGACCGACGGCCAATCCGCGCCGCTGGCCCGCGCCGGTCGCGGCGCTGTCGTCTCTCAGCTCCGCCGGCAGCTCCGGCGCATCCACCTCTGAGAGCGCGGTGCGCACGATGGTTCGCATGATGCGCACGTCCTGGGGCACGCTCTGTTCCTGGGCGCCCCACACGGCGAACCGGTCGCTCACGGCCGACACGTAGTCCACCGCGCTCGCCCGGGCGAGGACCGCCTCTCGCGCCGCGGCCGCCTCGACGGAGGTCGCCTGGGCAGAGGCCTGGCTCGGGACGCCGCACAGCACGGCCACGCCGATCCCCACGAGCCGCCACAGGCCGCGAATCCCCCGCATCTCGATCCTTGTTGTCGTCGTCATCGTCATCACTCCTTGTCCGTCGGCGCGGCGGGCATCAGAGACGCCAGCATCGCGTTGAATTGTCGTAGCTCCGTCTGGGTGATCACCTGCAGGTCGTTCATGCTGGAGAGCATCACGTTCAGGTCCGCGCGCCGGCGGCGGTCGATCTCGTCGAAGGCCGAGTTGATGGCGGTGCCGACCTGCTCTCCCATGGCGGCGTTCTGGTCGTTGAGCGCCTGATCCACCGCGGCGAGCACGTCGCGGCGATCCTGCTCGCGTCCGCTGCGCATCAGCGCTTCCAGGTAGTCCACGGTCTGCGTGAGGCTCTGATCGAGATCGTCGCGCGTCACCAGCGCCGATGCCGGACTCGCCGAGGGCGCGGACGACCCGAGGGCGAGACGCATGCTCCCGTCCGCGGCCATCTGGAAGCGGAGGAACGGAGCCGACGCCAGGAAGACGAGGATGACCGCGGCGGCTGCTGCCAGCGATGGCAGGAAGGATCCGAACCGGCCCCGGCGCCCCGGCCGCGCGCCGTCCCTGCCCGCGTCGGAATCCCCCGGAGGCCCGTTCACGTAGACCATGCGCGGAACCGTGCCCACGTCCGCCCACTCCCCCAGCAACTCGCGCGTCGAGGTCAGGGCTTCGAACTCCGTCCGGCACGCCTCGCAGGTGGCCAGATGGGCGCGGGTCTCCGCCAACTCGTGGGGATCGCCGTCGTCGTAGAGCAGCGCCACCAGCCGCTCTTCTCGTCCTGCGCACTCAGCGCTCATGACACGTCTCCTGGTCCATCCTTCGTCCAGCCCTCCTCCTCGAGTTGCTGCCGCATTCTGCGCAGCCCCCGGTAGAGGCGGGCCTTCACCGTGTTCTCCGGCACGTCCAGCACCTCCGAGATCTCCCGGAACGTCAGCGCCTGGTATTCCTTGAGCAGGATCACCACCCGCTGATCCTCGGAGACCCCGTCCAGCAGGCGTCTGACCAGCCTTTTCCGATCCTCCGCCTCCACTCCCGCGTCCGGTCCCGGTCCCTCGTCGGCGAGCCGGTCCTTCAAGGGGACCTTCCTGCCCGACGCGCTCGCGGAGTCGTCGTGGAGCGAGAGCAGCGGAAGCCGCTTCCTGCGCAGATGGTCCTTGCACAGGTTCACCGCGACCTGATAGAGCCAGGTGCTGAAGGCTCCGCGGTGCGAGTAGCCCCCGATGGAGCGCATCACGCGCACGAAGGTGTCCTGCACCAGGTCCTCGGCCAGCTCGGCGTTGCCCACGTACCTGTGGACGAAGCCGAACAACGGCCGCTCCCATCTCCACACCAGGAGGTTGAAGGCCGCCGCATCGCCCTGCTGGCATTGCTCGATGAGCTGCGCCTCCTGGGCGCTGCCACTCTCGATCCGGCGGGCTTCGGCTCTGCTGCCCGGTAGTCCCATCCGCTCCGCGCTCGTGTCGTCAGGCCTGACGTCATCCGCTCTCACCCTTTGAGAACGAGGGTGGGCGGGGAATAGTTGCGGGGGGATGGGGCGTCGCGTCCAGCCATCCCTTCGCCCACGCGCGCCCCCCATCGTTGTAGGCCCGCAGACAGCTCGGTAGCTTGCTGGAGGGAGGGGATGCCATGGAGCCACAGGGCACGCGCAAGCGCTGGACCTACGCGGAATTCGCGCGGCTGCCGAGCGAGGGCAGCACGCGCTACGAGGTCATCGACGACGAGCTCGTCGTGACCCCGGGGCCTGGTCGCAGGCACCAGCGCATCTCCATGGACCTGGCCACGGCGCTCAACCGCTTCGTCCGGGACCACGATCTGGGGGAGGCCTATCACGCGCCCTTCGACGTCCTGTTCGCCGACGGCGACTACATGGAGCCGGACCTCGTGTTCGTGCGGAAGGAGCGGCTGCACGTGCTCTCGGACCGCGGCGTCGAGGGCCCGCCTGATCTGATCGTGGAGATCACCTCGCCGTCGACGGCCGACCGGGACCGCGGCATCAAGCTGGAGCGCTACCGGCTCTTCGGCGTCGCCGAGTACTGGGTGGTGGACCCCGACGCCTGCACGGTCGAGGTGTGGGATCTCGCGTCAGGCGCGACGCAGCCCCTGACGCTCGGGTCGGGAGGGCGGCTCACGTGGAGACCTGCGCGTGCGAAGGTCGCGCTGGAGATCGAGTTGGGGGAGCTGTTCGGGGGCGGATCTTCCGCTCCTTGAGACCCCTCACTCCCCCCCGAAACACAACCGCTGGTGGTCTTGCAGGGGTTCGGGCGCGGTGCGGTCGGGCTCGACGATCCCTTCGGCCTCCTGTCCGCCGCTCGAGCCGACTACGTTGACGACGGCCTTGAAGCTCGAGGGAGCATCGACGAGGGCGAGCGCCAGATCGGGGTTCATGAGCGCGGCCCGTCCGAATTGGATGAGCGAGGTCACGGTCGTGCCGGGGTCGCTCTTGTCGATGTCGGTCCAGGTGGGAGTCTGCGCCGGCACCCGGCTCACCACCGAGACGCTGAGCACGTCGAAGCTCAGGTCGCCGGCCGGGCGGTACACGCCCCGGTAATGAACGATCGCGTCATCGGATCCGGGCTCTGGCGGGTCGATCCGGAACTGGACCTGGCCGACGGCGGCCGTGGACCCCGCCTCACGCAGGATCGCGTGGAGCTTCAGGGTGCAACTGGCATCGGCCGCCTGGATCTCTGCGTAGGAGGAGACGACGCCGGAAAGGGCATCGGGCTGGGTCGGCGAGCCTTCGCCGCACGCCGCGAAGAGGACACCCAGCAGGACCGGGAGGGGGGCGAGGGGGAATCTCATGGCGATGCTCCTTGAAGTCTGCGGCTACCGGCTCCGAGGCCACAACTCCGGCAGCCCTTTCAACTCTACCGCGCCGAAGTCCCGGACGTCCAGCGTGGCGAGAGAGGACTTGTCACGCAGGGCCCGCACGCCGGCGCAGGTCGGTAGCCGGGCCCGCACCTCCGCTGCGTCCCGGCGCCGCGCCTGGTAGGTTGCATGTACGTCGATCCATCCATCCCGCCAGGAGGCGTCGCCCGTGGGATCCCGCCGACGCGTACCCGGCCGAACGCCGCCGGCTCCGACCTCCGATCCGCCGCTCCGGGTCCTCCTGGTGTCGCCCAAGGGACCTCTGTATCGGCACCGCGGCGGGATCTTCCGGCGCTCGCTGCGCTACATGCCGCTGACCTTTCCCACCCTGGCCTCGCTCGTGCCGGACGATGTGCCCGTCCACCTCACCTGCGTCGACGAGGGCATCGAGGACGTGGACCCGGAGGTCGAGGCCGACCTCGTGGGCATGACGGTGATCACGGGCACGGCGCCCCGGGCGTACGAGCTGGCGGCGGGGTTCCGGCAACGTGGCATTCCGGTGGTGCTCGGCGGGCCCCACGTCACCCTGGTGCCCGACGACGCGGCGCCCCACGCCGACGCCATCGTGGTGGGGTACGCCGAGGAAAGCTGGCCTCGCCTCCTCCGCGACCTGCGCGCGGGCCGCCTCCAGCGGCGCTACGACCAGCGCCCGGACCTGGATCTCTCGGGCCTCCCGCTCCCCGACCGCTCGGTGCTTCCCCGGTCGCGCTACCTGACGTCTCACGTCTTCGAAGCCACCCGGGGATGCGTCCACGCGTGCGACTTCTGCGTCGTGCCCAGCGCGTGGGGCCGCAGGCCCCTCCAGAAGCCCGTGGAGGACGTGGTCCGGGACCTCCGCGGCCAGGGCGGGAAGGACGCCGTGTTCGTCGATCTCAACATCATCGCCGACACCGCCTACGCCGAGCGGCTCTTCCGGGCCCTCGTTCCTCTCCGCATCCGCTGGTACGGTCTCGCCACCACCCTCCTGTGCCGCGACCTGCCGCTCCTGGACCTGGCGGCCGAGAGCGGGTGCCGCGGGCTGCTCATGGGGCTCGAGTCCATCTCGGCCGAGGCGCTCCGCCGCTCACGCAAGGGCTTCAACGACCCGGCGGCGTACGTCCAGGTCGTGGAACGGCTCCACGCTCGGGGCATCGCGCTCCAGGGCTGCTTCGTCTTCGGCATGGACGGCGAGGGGCCCGACGTCTTCGACCGCACCGCCGACTTCGCGGTCGAGGCCGGCATCGACCTCCCCCGCTTCGCCGTCCTCACGCCCTTCCCGGGCACGCCTCTCTTCAGCCGTCTCGAGGCCCAGGGCCGCATCCTGACGCGCGATTGGGAGCTCTACGACGGGCAACACGTCGTCTTCCAGCCCCAGGGGATGTCGCCTGCGGAGCTCCGCGAAGGGACCGAGCGCGCCTGGAAGCGTGCGTACGGCTGGAGCGGGATGTTCCGGCGACTCCGCCGCACCGCCGCGCCACTCCACGTGGCCCTCACCACCAACCTGGGCTATCGTCATTACGCCTGGAATCTGGACCGTTTCTACACCTGTGACGTGATGGTGGGAGGGGGGAGGGCGCAATCGGTGGCTTCGGCGGGGTAGGCGAGGACGTCGGGGCCCTCCCACATCGGCCCCCACGGGTGTCACGGCGGCTGACTGCCCGTATCTTGCCATCGAGCACTCCCGCCCCGAGGTCCAGCATGCCCCGCTCCCGCCCCTTCCGGCTCACCATCGTCCACCCGTGCGTGGGGCGGTATCCCGGCATGAAGCGCTACATCCGCACGTGGCGCATGGCCCCGCTGCCCGCTGCGGCCGTGGCCGCCATGACGCCGACGGGCGTCGAGAAGCGTTTCTACGACGATCGCCTCGAGACCATCCCCTACGACGAGCCCACCGACCTGGTGGCGCTGAGCGTCGAGACGTACACGGCCCGGCGCGCCTACCAGATCGCCAGCGAGTACCGGCGCCGCGGCGTCCCGGTGGTCATGGGCGGCTTCCACGCCACGCTGTGTCCCGACGAGGTGGGGCGGTACGCGGACTCGGTGGTGGTGGGCGAGGGGGAGGAGGTATTTCCGGAGGTGGTGGACGACTACCGCCACGGCACGCCCCGGAAGCTCTACCGGGCCTCCGGCCGGCCGGCACGCATCGCCCGGCCCGACCGCTCCATCTTCCGCGGCAAACGCTACCTCCCGATCGGGCTCGTGGAGTTCGCCCGGGGATGCCGCTTCCGGTGCGACTTCTGCGCCATTCAATCGTTCTTCGACTCGACGCAGACCCACCGTGGCATCGACGACGTGCTCGCCGAGGTCGACGAGGTCCGACGCCCGCGCCAGATGATCTTCTTCGTGGACGACAACATCATGTCGGACCTCGACGCGGCGAAGGAGCTCATGCGCGCCCTCATCCCCCTGGGGATTCGCTGGGTGAGCCAGTCGAGCATCAACGTGGCGTACGACGAGGAGGCCCTCGACCTCATGCGACGGAGCGGATGCCAGGGGGTACTGGTGGGCTTCGAGAGCCTCGATCCCGAGAGCCTGAGGGAGATGCGCAAGTCGTTCAACCTCATGAAGGGTGGCCCCCGTCAGGCCATGGCCAACTTCCGGCGCCACGGGCTGCGCATCTACGGCACGTTCATCTTCGGCTACGATCACGACGGGCCCGAAACCTTCGCGCGGGCCCTGGACTTCGCCCGGGAGGAATCCCTCTTCATCGCTGCCTTCAATCACATCACGCCCTTCCCGGGCACGCCCCTGTATCGGCGCATGGCCGAGGAGGGCAGGCTGCTCTGGGACGCGTGGTGGCTGGACGAGGCCTACCGCTACAACATGGTGCCGTTCCGCCCGGCCCGGATGGCTCCCGACGAGTTGGCCCGGCGCTGCGTCGAGGCGCGCCGGAGCTTCTACGCCTGGCGCAGCATCCTGAAGCGGGGTTGGCGGCGGGTGAACCGGGCCGGGCCGTTCATGCTGGCCAACTACCTGGTCATCAACGCCATGCACCAGCGTGACGTGGAGGGCAGGAACGGGCTGCCGCTGGGGGATGCCGCGTGGCGCGGGCCGTTGCTGGAAGCGTGAGATGACGGCCATGGATGCAGCGGCCGCGCCGTCGCGGGCCGACGCGAGTCTTCGACGGGGGATTCTGCGCTGCGAGCTCGCCACCGAGACCGACGACGCCAGCCTCCGGGCGCTCCTTCGGGACACGCCCATGGAGGGATGGGTCCGTCTCGCCTTTCCCCGGGAGCCATCGTTCTTCGGTTCGGCGATCCTCGAGGGCGAGCACGCCGGTACCGTCGTGATCCGTCGCGGTCCGGGCGGCACCGTGGTGGCCCTGGGAAGCCGAGCCGTCAAGGAGGTGTGGTGGAAGGGGCGGCCGGCCCGCCTGGGCTATCTGGGTCAGCTCCGCTTTGCCCGGGGCTGGAAGCCGGGTCGGCGTACGCTGGCCCGGGCCTACGAGTTGGTGCGGGGCTGCCGAGCCCCCGACGAGCTTCCCTTCGACCTCACCTCCATCGTGGCCGACAACGAGCCGGCCCGGAGGCTGCTGGAAAGGGGGTTGCCGGGGTTGCCGCGATACACGCCGCTGGCGGAGCTGGTCACAGTGGTGGTGCCGGCCCGAGATGGCCGCCCAGCCCGGCACGGAATCCGGGTGGAGGAGGGCCGGTCCGACCCGACCACGGGCGGGCTCGGCCCACTTCGGCGAGATGGCCCGGCGGCTGGAACAGACCGGACGCGCCCGTCGCCTCGCCCCGCGGTGGAGCCCGGATAGCCTCCTGGAACTGGCCGCCGGCCGACTGGGAGCCTGGACTCCGCTGGTGGCGCGAGAGGAAGGACGTGTCGTCGGGAGCGCCGCGGTGTGGGACCAGCGGGCGCTCCGCCAGTGCGTGGTCGCCGGCTACGCGTCATGGATGGCACGGGTACGGCCGCTGCTCTCGGGTGCCCTGCGCATCGTAGGTAGGCCGGCGCTGCCCCCGCCCGGCGCCGAGCTGCGTCTGGGCTACCTGTCCCACGTGTCGGCCGACGATCCCGAGGTCGTGGAGAGGTTGCTGACGGCGGCCCGAGCCACGGCGGCGCGCCGGGGGCTCGAGCATCTGGCGCTGGCGTTTCCAGCGGGCCGCCCCGAGCTGGAGCGGATCCAGCGGCGCATCGGCGGCCACACCTACCGGAGCGTCCTCTACGCGGTGCACGATCCGGAGGTCGAGGGGGATTGGGAGGCGTTGCACGAGGGGAACCTCGAGGTGGAGGTCGCCACCCTGTGAGAGGCCGTCTCGTCGCCCGGAAAGACCTGCGCTCCGCCGACGTGGACGCCATGTACCGGCTCCTGGACCGGCACTTCGCCGGCGTGGGCCGGGCGGGCTTCGAGGCGGACCTGGCGGACAAGGGCTGGGCGGTGCTCGTGGAAGGGACCGAGAGGCTCGTCGGGTTCAGTACGTTCCGCCTCGATCGCGAGCGGGTGCGCGGTGAGGACGCCACCGTGGTCTTCTCCGGTGACACCATCGTCGAGCCCGAGGCCTGGGGCTCCAGGGCCCTCCCTCGCACCTGGATCCAGTCCGTGCGCTCGCTGCACGAGGCCGTGGGCGGGGGGCCCGTGTGGTGGCTTCTCCTGACGTCGGGCTTCCGCACCTACCGGTTCCTGCCGGTCTTCTGCCGCGCGTACCACTCGGGCCCGGCCACCGAGGGGGATGAGCTGGGAGAGGTGGCCGCCTGCCTGGCGCGCCGCCGCTTCGGCGACCGGTACGACGCAGCTACGGGTATCGTCCGCCTGCCTCGTCCCCAGCGGCTGCGCCGGCCGCTTCTGGAGATTCCGCCGGGTCGGCGTGAGGATCCCCATGTGCGGCGGTTCCTGGAGCTCAACCCCGGTCACGCCCGGGGTGACGAGCTGGTCTCCGTGGCTCCGCTGGACGACGCCAACCTCACCCGCGCGGGCCGCCGCATGCTCGATGGGGCGGCGTGAGGCGCTTCGTGTCGGGTGCGGCGTGTCGGACGGTACACACGGCCTGGAGCGCGTGGAGTCGACCCCGGGCCCGGGCGTTCGAGCGCGCCCTCCGCGATCCCGAGGCCGAGCAATGGCGCATCCTCCAGCGCCTGCTGCACCGCAATCGCGAATGTGCGTGGGGGCGGCGCCACGGCTTCGCCTCCATCGCGAGCGTGCAGGAATACCGGCAGCGGGTGCCGCTGGTGACCTACGACGAGCTCCTGCCCTGGATCGACCGGATCCGGGCGGGCGAGAGGGCGGTGCTCACAAGCGAGCCGGTGCGCCGTCTCGTCCCCAGCAGCGGCTCGACGGCGGCGTGCAAGCTCATCCCGTGGACCCGGTCGTTCGCCGCGGAGTGGAACCGGGCGGTCCAGCCGTGGATCCACGACCTCTTTCGGCGGAATCCGGGCGTGAGGCGAGGTCCGGCGTACTGGTCCGTCTCGCCGGGCATGGACCTCGAGGAGGAGGGGTCCTCCCAGGTGCCGGTCGGGTTCGACGGCGACAGCGCCTACGTGAGCGGGCTCCTGGCTCCCCTCGTGCGGGCCACTCTTGCGGTGCCCGAGGAGGTCCGCTTCGCGCGCGATCCCGAGGATTTCCACTACCTGACGGCGCTGGGTCTGCGTGCGCTCCGCCGACCTGCGGCTGGTGTCGGTCTGGCATCCCTCCTTCCTGGAATTGATCCTCGACGCCATCAAGAGGTACTGGCCGGGGCTGATCCGCGACGTGGCGGCCGGGGAGGTTACGTTGCCGTCGGGAGCAGCGGCCAGGGGAGACTCTCGCCGCGCGCCGACGCGCCCGCCCGCGGCCGACCGTGGGCTCGAGACCGTCCTGCGGGCCTGGCGCCGTCCGGATCCCGCCCGGGCCCGCGCGCTGGAACGGGCGGGTCCCGAGGCCTACGGATCGCTGTGGCCTCGTCTGTCCGTGGTGAGCTGCTGGGCCGACGGGCCCTCGGCCGGGGCGGCCACGGCTCTTCGGCGGCGGCTGAGCGTCGGCACCCACCAACCGAAAGGGCTGTTGGCCACCGAGGGGGTCGTGACCGTGCCGTTCGGCGGCGCGTGGCCCGTGGCCGTGCGGTCCCACTTCCTGGAGTTTCTGGACCGGGGCGGCAGCCCCCACACGGTGGCGGACCTCGCGGAGGGCGAGATGTACGAGGTGGTCCTCACCACGGGAGCCGGGCTCTACCGCTACCGACTCGGCGATCGGGTGCGGGTCGAGGGATTCCTGGAGCGCACTCCCTGTCTGCGCTTCGTGGGAAAGGAGGACCGGATCTCCGACCTGTGCGGGGAGAAGCTGAGCGACGGGTTCGTGGCCGGGGTGCTGGAGGATGCCCTGGGCCCCGAATCGCCGGCCTTCGCCATGCTGGCGCCCGATGGTCGGCCCGACGAGGCTCCCGGATACACGCTCTTCATCGAGGCCGCCGGCGATTTGCCTCGCGACCTGGCCGCTCGCCTCGACGCGGCCCTGTCGGCCAATCCGCACTACCGATATGCCCGGAGGCTCGGCCAGCTGCGTCCCCCTGAGGTCTTCCGCGTCGCCCGCGGCGGGCAGGTGGCCTATCTGGAGCGTGAGATTGCCCGGGGGGCTCGGGCCGGCGACGTGAAGGCCACGGCCCTCAGCACTCTGAAAGACTGGAGCCGACACCTCGAAGGAGCATACTTCACCCCGATGGCAAGGAGGACTCGATGAAGATCCGGACCTTCAAACTGTTCGCGAGCGTCGTGGGGATCTACCACATCATCCTGGGCATCGCGGCCCTGGTGTTCCCGGTGGCCACGATGGGCTCCACGGTCAAGCTCTTCCTGGGCTTCTCGCCGACGATGACGGACCAGTTCGTCCTGGTGTCCAAGTTCACGGGGGTCTATGTGCTCGCCTTCGGGCTCATGGTGTCGCTGATCGCGCGCGACCCGGAGAAGTACTCCGTGTTCATCACACCCGTCCTCGTGCTCTTCGCGATCCGCCTGGCCAACAAGCTGATCTTCTTCAACCAGATCGGCGTGGAACTCGGTGTGTCCACGGCGCGGAACATCCTGGCTGTGGTGTTCGTGGCCGTCTTCTTCTTCGGGATGCTCCTCACCGCGCCCCCGAGGTTCTGGAAGGCCCGGAGCTGATGGAGCGACCGAGAATCCCCGAATCCAACCGGGTGCGGGCGCAACAGCGGCGCGCGAGCCGGGAGATCACCCAGGGGATCGAGGGCGAAATCGAGCGACTGCACCGCCTTGACGCCTGGGAGCGGACCAAGGAGGTGGCGTTCTTCGCGGCGCTCTACGGCCTCGGTGCCAGTCTCGCGCTCTACGGGCGTGGGGTCATCCCCCCGCTTCTGGCGATTCTGCTCATGGGGCTCGCGCTCAACTCCCTCCCGATCCTCCTTCACGAGGGTCTGCACGGCCTCCTCGCCAGGGATCCGCGGATCAACCACGCACTGAGCTTCCTGGTCGGGCTGCCCATCCTCATGTCTGCGACGGCGTATCAGAAGACCCACAACGACCACCACTATGAGCTCGGCAGGAGCCTGGACTACGGCACCTATCGCCAGCACATGAAGAACGCCGGCCTCGTGTGGGTCGCCTATTTCGTTCAGTTGGTGGCGGGCAGCGTCGTGTACATGATCTTCATTCCGATCCTGGGCTTTCGCGCGGCGTCCTGGAGATCTCGATGGGTGATCGTCGCCGAGTACGCGGTCATCCTGGCGGTGGCGGCCACTGTGATCACCGTGGTCTCGAAGCAGAGCCTGCTCCTCTTCTGGCTCTATCCCATGCTCGTCCTGAACGTGCTGACCAACGTTCGGGGGCTGGCCTCACACGCGTTGGGGGATCCCGAGAACCTCTATCTGTCGAGCCGGACCGTGACCTGTTCTCCCCTCGTCTCGCGCCTCCTGCTTCGGGAGAACTATCACCTCGAGCACCATCTCTTTCCCACGATGCCGAGCTACCACCTGCCGCAAGCCCACCGGCTCATCTGGCACCGTCTGCCCGAGGCGCTCTACTCGGCGTCGTACCTGGACTTTCTCCGCACCTTCTTTCGGGCGGCGCTCCGGTGGGTGTCGAAGTCGGAAGCTCCCGCCGACGGAGAGGAGAGCGAGTCCCGACTTCAGGTGTCCGGGGGGCCGCGGGTGCTCCGGTCGTCCGCGCTTCCACCGCAACTCCGATGAGCCCTCGGGGGTCGCGAGTTAGGGAACTTGGCTAACTTCTGACGGGTAGAGCCTGGAACCTGACCACCCCGACGAGGAGGCGGCGATGACCAGCACCCGATCAGGTGACGAGGGGCCCGGAGGCAGGACCAGGGCCGGGAAGACCTCGACCGTGGCATCGACCGAGGCGCAGAACTCCCTCGGTGAGATCCTCGCCCGGGTGGCGCGTGGAGAGCATGTGTTCATTACCCGCTACCGGCGTCCCGAGGCGGTGATCCTGTCGGTCGACGCCTATCGCGAGCTCACGGGGGAGCCCCCGGTCGACCTGGAGGGCCTCGAGCGGGAGTTCGACGAGGCCGTGCGCGGCATGCAGACGCCGGAGCAGGCGTCGGCCGTCGACGCTCTCTTCAGGATGTCGGGCGAGGAGCTCGGTGAAGCGGCGGTTGCCCGGAGCCGCCGGGCCCGCAAGGACCAGCCGGAGCCTGCGGTCTGACGCCCGTGGGCGGCGAGGGTCCGCGTGCCGAGATCGTCGTGCTGGCGGGCACCAATGGCGCCGGCAAGTCCAGCGTGGTGGGGCAGGCCTTCGAGGCGGCCGGCGGACGGTTCTACAACCCTGACGAAGCGACCCGGGCGTACCGGGCGAAGGGAGCTCGGTGAGGTCGCCGCGAACTCACGGGCGTGGCATCGTGGCCGCGAGCAGCTCGAGGCCGCCATCCAGGACGGAACGAGCTACGCGTTCGAGACGACCCTCGGCGGTCGCACGATCACTCGTCTGCTTCATGAAGCCGCGGCCAAGGGCCGACCGGTTCGCATCTGGTACGTGGGCCTCGCGTCGCGTGAGCTTCACATCGAGCGCGTGAAGGCGCGTGTGGCGGCGGGTGGCCACGACATCCCCGAGTCCAAGATCCGGGAGCGTTGGGATACGAGCCGCGAGAACCTCGTCCGCCTCCTGCCCGTCGTGAGCGAGGTGCGGGTCTTCGACAACAGCCACTCCGTGGCCTTCGCCAACGGCGAGCCTCCGCGCCCGACGCTGCTTCTCCACGTGATGGAGGGCTCGGTGCGACATATGGCACCGCCGGGCGAGATCCCGGGATGGGCCAAGCCGATCGTGATGGCGGCGGTGAAGGCGGACGCCGGTCGCTGAGGCGTGCCCGCCGTCAGCGGACCAGCTCGTAGACCAGGATCGACTGGACGCCAAGCTGGGTAGTCGAGCCAGGGGTGCAGGACGCCGCCGGCCGTGACTCGATCCAACGAGGTCGAGTCACTCCTGGTGAGGACCAACTCGTCGGCCAGGAGGGCGGTCAGGAGCTTTGGCGCGAGGCCACCCGACCGACTCGAGGTCCCGAATTCCTCGATCTTGAAGACCGATTCATTGCCTCCGCCCGTCCAGACGACCGCGGACGAATCACGTGTGATGCGACGGATGGTGACGTCCGGCCGGTAACGTTGGCCGGATTGTACATCGGCTGTACTGGGTGAGCCCGAAACCAACTGCAGCCAGACGCCGCCCGCGTCATCTACCCCAATGATCCTTGGGTTGCTCCCGAATCCGTATGCTTCCTTGAGGTCGATGGCCGCCACCAGCTCACCACCGACGTCGAAGAGCAGTACTCGGCTTCGACTGAGGTCGAAGATCCACACCTTGTCGTCGCTCGTGAGCCCGCCTGACGCCGGCGACCGGAACTCCCCCGGGCCGTCGCCCACGCGTCCGAGCCAACGCCGGAACGCGCCGTCGAGCCCGTACACGCCGACGCGCCTCGCGCCCGTGTCACCGAGCACGAGCAGGGAATCCCCCGGAAGTGCGGCCCACGTCACCGTGACCAACGTATGCTCATCGTCCTCCGGCTCGACGCGACCGAGGGTCAACAGCGGGGTGGTGTCCACGAGCACTCTCGGCAGCGTGTCCAGGAAGTCGGCGTGCCCCAGCCCCCTGGACGTCGTGCCACCACCGGCGCGCCCACAACCCGCCACCCCAATCCACGCCGCGAGCGCGAGGATACAGTTCCGATGCAGGACATGTCTCATGGATACCGTCGATGGTAGCCGACCATGGCATATGCGCAGCGGTATTTGTCGGTCTCCCGGGCGGTGAACGCAAGTATCCCGGCAGGCGCACCGCGTTCGCGCAGCCCGTCCTCGAGGCGTGAGCTTCTGGGCGGGTGAGGCGTCCCGCCGACACCTGGATGGCCGGCCACCTTGACCGTGGGCCAGGAATCGGTCCACATTGTAGTGGAACTATTATGACACCTCGGAGGCTCCATGGCTACACTCTCGAGCACGACCCGGGCCCAGGGGGCTTCCATCGTGACCACGCTTCCCGCCGAGGTCGTGCGGCGCCTCGGCATTCCCGCAGGGCAACGCCTGGACTGGATCGAGGACGGACTCGGGGGCTTTCGGGTCGTTCCTCATTCGGAGGAGTTGGGGGAGGCCCTCGGCGCCCATGAAGAAATCATGGCCGAGTACGAGGGCGTGTTTCGCAAGCTCGCTCGGTGAGTGAAGGCGCGACCGCTGACGAGCCTCGGTGGCTCACGGAAGCGATGGTCCTGGCCATCCATGCCCAGCAGATCGAGCGCTACGGCGGAGCGCACGGGGTTCGGGACCAGAACGTCGTACGCTCGGCCCTTGCAAGACCGCTCCACCGGCGGGCGGACGAGGAGGAAGCCGACCTCGCAGACTTCGCCGCGGCCTACCTCATGGGGCTGGTCCGATCCCAGGGGTTCAACGATGGCAACAAGCGCACCGGCCTCGCCTCGGCCCTCGCCTTTCTTCGCCTGAACGGCCACGGGCTCCACGTGGCGGGCAAGGAGCTCTACGCCCTGACCATGCAGGCGGCCACGGGCGAGGCCGACGATGCAGTCGTTGCGGTGTATGTCAGATCACGCATGGAGTCCGAGTAGCCCAGGGACCTCGCCCCCCCTACTCTACCCCCGCCAGCTCCATGGTCGACAGCGCCAGCACCTTGGTGGCGTTGATGAGGTCGTCGACGCCACACCACTCGTCGGGCTGGTGCGCCAGCTCGAGGATGCCGGGGCCGTAGGCGACGCAGTTGTCCACACCGGCGATGCGCGCCACGTGCTTCGCCCAGTTTGCGGGTAATGCCTGACCTCCGGCAACGTAGATTAGGAGCCACACCAGCCCCCTCGTTGCTAGGGAGGGGTGCGTTGTCCAGTCAAGCGGACGCCGAATTCGCGGAACTGGTACGCCGTTTCTGGGATGTCGTCGAGGCCTCTGCCTCGCAGGTTCTTGGCGGCGGACCAGACGCCCAAGATGTTGCCCAGGACGTCTTCATCGGGCTCTGGGACCGCGGCCAGTGGCGGAGTATCCAGCATTCGATGCAGTTCTTCCGAACTGCCGGGCGCAACGGGGCGTTGAAGATCCTCCGACGGCGACGCGGGTTTTCCGCAGCGGACGAGCGTGCCGCCATCGACCTCCCGGATCCATCGCCGGGTGCCGGCGAGATCATCCACTCGGCCCAAATCGTGGCTTCGGTCCATGCGATAATCCGTGAACTCCCAGATCGGTGCCGGCGGGTTTGCTTGCTAGTCTTCGTGCAGGGCTGGAGTCACCGAGAGGTGGCGAAGGAGCTTTCAATCTCTGTGAAGGCCGTCGGGAAGCAGGTGGCTCGCGGCCGCTCCCACCTAAGAGCGAGGCTCCCCCTGTGGGTGATGTCCACAATCTTGGACGGGGGAGAATCGCCACCGGTGGTCAAGGGGGAGAAGTGAGTCACGCGGCGTGAGCGGCGGTGGGTACGTGAGCGGCGGTGGGTACCCGCCGCGGGTGCTCGGAGCTGCGGAGGCTGCGATCGCGAAGCATGTCGATGGGACCCGTCAAGCGAGCCGTCGCCGGCGAAGCCCGGGCTGCGATGCTCGAGGCGCCCGATGCCCTTCCACCCCAGTGCGCCAAGGTGATCAGGCTCACACTCGTGGAGGGCTACTTGGCCTCGGAAGTCGCTGCGGAGTGCGGAGTTGGCCTCAATGCTGTAGGCAAGCGGCGAGCCCGTGGCCGACGGCTCATGAAGGGCTGGTTCAAGCTCACGGCGGGGCCCCAGCATGGCTGTCCACTTTTGAGGACGGGGGGGGTGGAGCCGGTCGACGCTCTATAGTGGTGAAGGGCGCAACGATCCCATTGCCTCGGGAGACGGTCACGCTATCCGTCTCGAGATCATCACCAAACGCAAAGGACGAGTCATGCTGAAGGCACTGTTGGTAGCGAAAAGGAAGCTCGCGTTCTTTGGAGCACTGGGAGTTCTAGGTCTCTTGCAGGGCGCCGTCTCCGCTGAAGAAGCAGCGTGTGGGACGTGCTGGATCGACAATCCGGGAGTATGCATCATCGATGGAATCAAGGTCGACAACGCCTGTGATGGCGCGACGCCGGGATGCTATCCGAAAAAGAACTAGTGTAGTGTTTCTAAAGTTGTTAGCCCACATTCAATCTTCGCGAGAATCTCCTGAGCGGACTTTGTCCAGATGAAGGGTTTCGGGTCTTCGTTGCGATGGTCGAGATAGGCCTCGATGTGGCCGATGAGTTCCGGGACGCTATTGACGGCGAGGCGCTTGAGCTGGCGTTCGTCGAGCTCCCCGAACAGACGCTCGACGATATTGGCCCACGAGGCGCCCGTGGGTACGAAATGAAACTGGACCCGGGGATTGCGTTCCAGCCACCTGCGGACCTTCTCGTGCTTGTGCGTGGCGTAGTTGTCGAGGATCACGTGAATCTCCAGATCGGGATCGACGCTCTTCTCGACCTTCTTCATGAACGTCAGGAACTCCTGATGCCGGTGCCGAGGCATACACTCGTGAAGGACGTGGCCCGTGGCGACGTCGAGGGCGGCGAACAGAGTCGTCGTGCCGTGCCGTTTGTAGTCGTGCGTCATCGTTCCCGCACGACCCTTCTTGAGTGGCAGACCGGGCTGGGTACGGTCGAGGGCCTGGATCTGGCTCTTCTCGTCGAAGCTGAAGACGACGGCGTTGTCAGGAGGATTCAGGTAGACGCCCACCACGTCATGCAGCTTCTCGACCAAACGAGGATCGCGCGAGAGCTTGAAGCGCCGGATCTGGTGGGGCTTGAGCCCGTACTTCCTCCACACCCTCCAGATGGTCACGTGGTCGAGCCCCATGGCCTCGCCCAGGAGCCGACTGCTCCAGTGGGTCGAAACCTCAGGCGGCGGATCCTCCTCGACCGTCTTCCTGACGATCTCCTCCTCGAGCCTACGCGTGACTTTCGGGGGCCGTCCCGACCGGGCTCGGTCGCCCTCGATCCCCTTGAGCCCTTCGGCCTCGTAGCGTCGCATCCACAGACGGGCGGTATCTCGGGCGATGCCCAGTGTGGCTCCGATGGCGCGACTCGATTCTCCTCGGGAGGCGGCCAGAACGATCTTCGCTCGTTCGACCTGGCGCCTCGGCAACGTGCGGGATCGTGCCCAGGATTCGAGCGTCCTCCGGTCCCCGCGGCGCAGTCGCAACTTCCTGGTTGCAGTAGCCATGAACACCAATATAGCGCTCCCGGGCATCATGGGATAGATACTTTTGTAACAGTACACTAGAATGGCAAAGTCGAGACTGACCCGCATGCCTGCTTGACGATTGCGGAACCGGGATGGTTAGGGTGTAGGGGGGGAACCGAGTGACCGTACCAGAAGTGCTCTCGTCAGTGCTTGTCCTGCGACCTCCAGCGTTTGCCGAGGCGATCCCTCCAGATCGGCCGGCCTTCGGCCCGGGGCATGTCACGGTCATCGTGATTCGGCCCGAAGACCTCATGGGCCATCGCTTGGCTGTCACGACAGAGAAGTGCCGCGTTCTTATGGACATGAGTCCGTTCCTACCATTGGTTCTGGCCTTGGAACACTTGCCGGCGGCAGTCGACGAGGGCTTGCTTCGAGGCCTGAGGGCAGTGCCATGCGATGCCCTCATCCCGCGTGATTCTGTGAACCCTGGGACATTGAGGCGAGCCGTGACGCGGGCGGAGCAGGTGGTGTCCCGAATCGAGGCTCTGCTCCCCAGGTCATACGGAGTGCAGGATACCAACATCATTGGCGCCTCGGTCGAATCGGGTCTCGCTTCGGGGCCTCGATCACCGCTCATGCCACGACTTATCTCTTGGCCCAGGCATGTGCCGGGCTCGCAGCGGCTCTGGTTCAATTTCGGTCGGAGTCTACGCTCGGCTCTGTACCTTCAACAACGTCCTCGGGCGACTCAGGGTCGCGCGGCCTTCGATCTTGGTTTCCACGACGCATCCAGCTTGAGCCGGCAGTTGCATAGTGCTTTCGGTGTCAGGCCGCCCGTCGTCGCAGGTTTGCCTGGTTGGGGCTGGCTCTACCTCCGTTGGCAAGAGCGGCATCTCTCTTCGGTTGCTCAGCCTGACCTTCGTGTGACGGTGGCTGACCTTCGTCGGAGGTGGGCTGAATCCAAGGGTGATGCTGCCGTGTAGCGCCAAGTGTCCCGAGGCCTTGGACGCTTGCTGGCCCTCGGCACACCGATCCGCCGGCGTTGAGGTAAGAACTGCATGTCTCTTGCTGCTTGGCGTCTCGATAGAGCTTGTCGACCGATCCACCTCCTTCCATGACTTCAGAGCTTCCTGGATGTGAGTTCTCCAAACTTTGTCGCAGATCGTCTCTAGACTCTGTCGCATCGGGGGCATCCGGAAGGTAGAATCGACAGCCTTCGCGTAGGGTAGGAGACCCGGGACTCGGAGGCGGGAGGGGATGCTCAGGATGATCGACAGACACGCGGTTGTGCAGATGCTAACGGCCGGGGTCAGGATCGGAGAGGTGGCCCGGCAGTTCGGGGTGTCGCGGCGAACGATCGAGCGGATCCGGAAGGAGCCGGCGATCGAGACGGCCGACGACGGGGCGGCCCGGAGGCGGCGCGGCGTAGGGCGTCCGCCGGTGCCGGAGGCGGTGAAGGAGCGGATGCGGGCACTGCTGGAGGCCGATCCGGTGGGTCCTCCGCTGGAGGTGCTGCGCCAGCTCTGGGACGAGGGGATCGAGCTGGGCGAGAGCACGTTCTACAAGCTGTACCGGATCGAGCGGGAGAAGGTGCCGAAGGAGCTGATGGTGCGCTTCGAGGGCGTGCCGGGCGAGTTTGCGCAGTTCGATTTCGGGCAGGTGGACGTGCGGTTGGTGGGCGGCGGCACGCGTCGGGTGCATTTCGCCGTCTACCGGCTGAAGTACTCGAGGTGGGTGTGGGTGATGGTGGTTCCGGACGAGCGGGTGGAGTCGCTGATCCGGGTGCTGCTGGGGTCCTTCGAGGCGTCGGGCGGCGTGCCGCTGCGGGTGGTCTTCGATCGGCCGAAGACGGTGGTCGTGGGCCAGGAGAAGGACGGCCGCCCGATCTGGAACCCGACGCTGGCGCAGACGGCCATCGACTACGGGTTCACGATCGAGGTGTGCGCTCCGCGGAGCCCGGAGCAGAAGGGTTCGGTGGAGAACGGCGTGGGCTTCGTGAAGCGGCGCTTCTTCCGGGCCCGCCGGTCATCGATGTCGAGGCCGACCTGCCCCGCCAGCTCCTGGAGTGGCTGGTCGAGGTGAACGAGGAGCGGCCGAGCCGGGCGACGAAGGAGATCCCGAAGCTCCGGCTCGCGGCCGAGCAGGAGCGGATGAAGCCGCTGGCCGTGTCGCCCTGCGGAGTATGCGCTGCGCTTCCCGGTGCAGGTGGGGCCGACGGCGCTGGTGGACTTCGGGGGCATCCGCTACGCCATGCCGGCCGGAGCATGCGGCATCCCGGCCACGCTGCATCTCTACCCGGACCGGGTGCGGATCGTCACGAGCGGCGGCCGCTTCGAGGCCACGCATCCGCGCTTCCCGAAGGTGGGCCGGACCAGCTACCTGCCAGGCCAGCGAGCCGAGCAGCTCGCGGCGGTCGCCGGAGCCCGCAAGCGGCTCTACTTCATGCGCGAGCGGATCCTGGAGCTCGGTCCCGTGGGCGAGAGCTATCTGACCGAGCTCATCCATGCCCGGCCGCGCACCTGGAAGGGCGACGTGGAGCGGCTCTTCATGCTGCTGGAGGAGCTGGGCGAGCCGCGCGTTCCTGCGGCTGCTGCAGCGTGCGCTCTTCCAGCGCCTCTACGGCGCCGAGTACGTCGTGGACCTCGCCGCCCGGGAGGTGGCCTCATGAGCGCCGGCCTGCGGTTGCCGATGGGCCGCCGATCTCGACGGCATGCTCCAGCGGCTCCATCTGCCCACGATCCGGCGGCTCTATCGCCGAGCTGGCCGTGCGGGCCGAGGAGGAGCAGATGAGCTACCGCACCTACCTCGAGATCCTCCTCGCCGAGGAGATCGCCCACCGCGCCCAGACCCGCATCACGCGCTCCGTGCGCAAGGCCAGGTTCCCGTTCCTGCGCACCATCGAGGAGTTCGACTTCACCTTCCAGACCTCGATCCGCCTCAAGATGCTCGGCAGCTTCCTCGGGCCCGAGCTCGTCACCGAGGGCCGCTGCGCCATCTTCGCGGCCCGCCCGGCCGCGGCAAGACGCACCTCGCCGTGGCCATCGCCTACCGCGCCATCCAGAACGGCTTCGAGGCCCGCTTCACCACGGCCGACGAGCTGATCGGCGAGCTCTCCGCGGCCGCCGCCGAGGCCGGCTCGAGCGAAGCCCTCGAGCCCTACGTGCATCCGCACGTCCTGGTCATCGACGAACTCGGCTACCAGAGCTATGCCGCCGATGCCGCCAACGTGCTCTACCGCGTCGTCAACGACCGCTACCTCAAGCGGCCAGCCCATGATCTTCACCACCAACAAGCCTCTGGCCGCGCTCGGCCAGGTGCTCCATGATGGAGACCTCGCCGAGGCGATCCTCGACCGCCTCCTCGAGCGCGGCACCCACTTCATGCTCCGCGGCTCGCTCCTACCGCACCCGCCACCACAAACGAGAGGAGGAACCGCTCGAACCCGGGGCTGCTTAGCCCAACTCCCACCCCGGTTGCGACAAAGTTCAGAGAGCGCATGCGACATCTTTTCGAGAACGCACACTGGACTAGTGTCAGGAAATGGCCACGGATCACGATTGCTGTCATGGTGCGATCTATGCAATGCCTGTATCGTTCCACTGATGGTTCCGCAGTACCTTTCTTTCAGAGGAGGTTGCACGATGACTTCTGTTCAACGATCCTCTCGCTCCTCGCTGTGTGCGCATCAATGGTTGCGTCGCTGCTCCTTATCACCCCTTCCCAGGCGTCAGCGCAGTGTTGGACGTGCGATTTCGCGTTCGGTGGGACCGTCTGTGCCGGACAGGTGGAAGGCAAGTTTAGGGTTACCTCAGTGCGGCCAAGACTATGGACCTACGGGAGACCCCTTCTGTGCGCCGTCCGGCGAGGTCTGCGAGTCCGGGCCAATGGCGCTGCGGATGTCAGGTCAGATCGTCCCCGAGGCGCAAGTCGCAACCTACCGTGACGAGCAGTCCCCCGAGGCGCGGTCGGTGACACTCTGCGACGGAAGTCGGATTCAGGTCACCGAAGTAAGCGTGGAAGAGCGGCGGCGTATCAAGTCCATTGTCATCCGTTAGGCGGGCCTGCGCCCGTGAAAACCACGCAAGGTAGGGCGTCTTTTGTTTGATTGTTGGAGGCCGATGCAGGGCAGAACAAGGACCTTGTGGAGTCTGCTTTTCATCCAGGTGGGTGCGTTGCTCTCCTGCTCCCCGGCAAGCGATCTGTCTGAGAGCAGGGGAGTAACGCGCCACCTTATTGAGCGATGGACTTCAGTCGCGTCTTTTGGTGATCCCGAGTACGCGGTCGTCGACCCTCGTGACTCGACCGTATATGTCGTGGACCGCCTTCTGTCGTCTGTTGTTGTGGTTGGGCCAGACGGGGGCATTTATTGCCACTTGGGGGAGACCAGGGGATGGCCCCGGTGAGTTCCGGCGGGTCGAGCGGATTGGGTTGATGGCTGGACGTGTCTGGGTCTTCGATACGGCGCTACGGCGAGTGACGTGGTTCACAACCGACGGAAGTGTGGTCGGGACCAAGGCGTTTGAAGAGGGCCCAATCGGCTGGACGCCCTGGCGAATTGCGGGTGGGCTTCCCTTCGCAAGGGGACGCTACCTGGGAGTACCCCGCGCCTCGTCGGGTGAGATCTCTCACCCATTGGACACATGGCCGCTGACGATTCTTGTCGATTCGGGCCCGATGATTGAGAGAGAGCTGGCTCTTGGCGCACCGGTCACGGCTGCTATCGAGCGGAGCGACGGCAGCCCTTGGCCAGTCCTGAGCCCCCAGCTG
>CAWELD010000004.1:0-259355 GCA_963809895.1 uncultured Gemmatimonadales bacterium
AAGAGGGCACGTAGAGATCTATCGTTCCGCACCGCGGGAGCTACAAGTACCCGCCAGAGGCTCCCCCAGAAGGTGGTCGCCTCAACCTCGGGAAGAAGAGGAGCCGCCCCGTCCCGCGCGCCCAGGCTCGTCGCCGCATCGGAGAGGAGCGCGAATGTATGCACCATCTCACGGCCGAAGCTCCGCAAGATCGTCAGGTTCCCAGGCGACTCGGCCAGCTGGTTGCGGCCCACGTCGAGCTCGAACGGGCCGTTCAGGCAGAAGCCTGCCCCGCGAGGCGTCTCTCGTGGGTGCGCCTGCCCACAGGACCGGCACGTTCTCGGGCAGGGGCTTCACCCCGTTTGACCCGAGAGCAAGAGCCATCGTAAAGGAGGGCGAGCGGAGCACGAGGTAGTGCGTTCCCCAGAGGGGGCTCGACCCCGGGCTCTCCCGGTGTATGTGCCACGGATACGGAGCATCCCGGGCCCCGGCAGCAACGACCACTTCGTGGAGAGCGGCGTCGTCCGTGCTCTCTCCACGCTGGATCGAACATCTCTCGATATGCCGAGAGAAGATCAACAGGAGAGGAAGGAGTGGGGCGAAGTCACCGACGCCCGATCGGCGTCATCCGCAGCTCGGCTCGAAGCGGGAGATGGATCGTCGGTGGCGCCCCGCAGGCGCTCTCCTCGCCAGCGGCATCCGCTCGCAATCGGCTGCTCGTTCGGGCGGGAGAGGGACGGGGAAGAACCCTCCTCTCACCTCGAACGCCAGGTCGCCGCTCGCGACCTGTGGGCGGTCGGTGAGGAAGAAGACCGACTTGAATCCGAGACCGAACTTGCCTGTGACGAGCTCCTCCCTCTCGCCTTTGTCGGACGAATTCAGGATCAACATCTTCTTCAGGTCCTTGTCGTACCCCCGTTCGCCGTCCGGTCTCCGGCGGGAACTGTCCCAGCGCGAATGCGTTGATCGGGCGGCCCCAGTGGCGGATCTGGAGCGCCCCGGATCCAAGAACGACTTCCATGCTGCGGGACTCGCGGGGCGTCTGCTCCCCGAGCATGTCCTCCAGTTCGGCTGCCGCGTCGTCCGCGTTCTGAAAGAGCTCGAACAGGACCGACGTCGCGGAATACTGATAGTCCGATAGCTTCGACCGTATGCGGCCGAGCACAGCCGCCTGCACTCGATCGTCTTCAGTCAACAGGGACTGCAGGTCTTCCGTCAAAGCGTCCAGCTTCTCCTGGATCTCCCGGAGCTTCCCTGCGGACGCGCTTCCGCCACTGCTCTTCAACTCAACCCGTTGATCCGTCAGTGTCTCGTATTCGCGCAGGACGGGCTCCAACCCCGCAAGCTGTCGGTCCCCGAGTTGCTGGAAGTAGAACCAGGCGTTCTGGAGGAGCTGCGCTTGGGTGATGTCCAGGGCGAGCTGGCCTCCCTCCTCCAATTCGGACCACCAGCGAGACAGGTCGTGTCGCTGGGCGTACACGTCCTTGAGGAGGATCCTGGCCGAGTTCTGCAGCACCTCAGCTGCGGCGCGCTCTCGACAGATCGCGCGGTCGAAAGCTCCGGAGGGTGACCACCCGCGTGCGTTTCTCCGGCAGGCGATACTGCCGGGGCGGTTCAAGCCAGAGGGACCCGACAAAGATGCTGTCGACGCTTCCCCCGATCGGAGCACGGAACCATTCGCCGAGGAGGTTGGGCACCCGAGCCGTGGACTCCTGATCGGCGATCCTGAAGGCGAAGCGCTGGCGCTCCATCGATTCCGCCACGCTCTCGT
This sequence comes from uncultured Gemmatimonadales bacterium, assembly GCA_963809895.1. Lineage (GTDB taxonomy): Bacteria > Gemmatimonadota > Gemmatimonadetes > Longimicrobiales > Gaopeijiaceae > Gaopeijia. Next base: position 1,751 of record CAWELD010000004.1, read on the forward strand.
CGACCGACTTTCCCGAGGGCTATGGGCTGCCACTCAAGCTGTGCCCGAACGCCCTCGACGGAGCGAGGGTTCAGGAAGGCGTCTGCCGCCCGGAGGATCTCTTCGTCGTCTCCGAAGAGGGCGAGGAGCGCTCCCAACTGGCCCCTGGGCACCAGGTTCTCCCAATTCCGCATGTAGTTGATCAGGATCGACGAGTCGAACCGAGCGGGTCGAGCTCGGGTATCCTCTTCCTCGGCATCGCGGGGCGCCGTTCGCCTCCGGAAGACGTTCCACGAGAGGGAGTCGACCAGAGAGCCTGGGTCGATTCCCTCTTCGTCCCGACACAGCCGTGACGTCGGCACCAGTTCCCCTCGCCGATTGGGCAATTCGAGACCGGCCAACGCATCCCGTCCCCCCTGCCGAACGAGGGTGCCCACATAAGCAGGCGAGCACCCGAAGGCGCTCGGGCTCGACACGGAGTCGGTCGTCGGCGATCGCCTCTCCCAGCGACGCCACGCACAGGGTGACGCATCTCGATGGGGAGCGCCTGCCGAATGTTCACCAAGACCTTGTCGGCGACTACCTGATGATCCCCGTCGAAGGCATCCACGAGTCTGCTCAGGAGCGGAATCACCGGAAGGACATGATCCGGCACTCCCGAGAAGGCGGTCAGCAGGATCCGGAGTGTGTCGGCTCCCGCGGGGAGTTCGGCGAGCTGCCCCACTCGATAGGCCGGAACCTCCGCTAGGCACATCGCGAGCACCTCGAGGCTTGCTCGACGATCGGGCAGAACCTTCAGACTGCGTAGCCTTCCCAGCGCAGAGTGCTCCTTCACGTCCGTGTGGAGATCGGCCAGGGACGTGAAGGCGCCTGCCAACCTTTCGTCAGCCAGCAGCCGCTGCGCTTCGTCGTCCAACCCTTCGATTCCGATCACGTCTCCGGGGCGAACGGGACTCCCCTCTGCCGTGAGCAGCCAAGACTCGTCGCGCAGCTGATCCAGCAGGTGGAAGGGAGGGGACCGCTCTGCGTCATCGTTGAAGGCGTCGAGCATCTCAAGGCAGAAGCGCGACGGCTCCTCGTGTGCCAGCCGCGATGCTCAAAGCGCTGCAGTCGGACTCCACGGCTCGAGCCCCTCTCTCTTCGTACCTGCGCTCGAGTTCCGGATGGCCTCGGGCCTGGATCAAGCATCGCATGGGCTTGGATTCCGGGGCCCCCGTCATACCCAGAGGCGAGGAACGCGGTCGCGGGGTCGAGTTCGACGCAGTCTCCCGACAGTGGTTCGGTGCAGGGGCAGCTTCCACCAGATATCGGGGTCTTCGAGGTCGACCAGAAGCGAGACCTTGTCCTCGTCCGAGAGCGGGACGTCGCGGACCCATTCCGTGCCCGCTGAACGAAGCAGATCCTCGACCGCTCGCCGGTCCACTTCGGTCAGGCTGTACGTTTCGTTGTTCGTTCCGCGTCAGGCAGCGCCAGAGATCGTCCGGCACCCACCGCCACTCCTGCATCGAGTTGCCGAAGCGCCTCCTCGGCCAACCGGGCGAGGTGCCCGCCCCGTTCGCCGGGCGTGGTGAGAAGCGGGGTCTCCAGGTCTCAGACCTGCTCCGGCATTGCCGTGGAGCAGGTATCGGATCGCGGCGCGCTTGCGGAGCCGAATCGGTGCCCGCCGCTTTGAGTCGCTCCACGAAGGTCGACACGATGTCGCCGGTCTCGCGAGAGCGGGCGGAATGTCGGCCGTAAGGAGCGCGATACAGGCATCGGCATCACATGTCGGGGTCTTCGCTCGATCCGAACAGGGTTTCGAACGGCCTTGATCCCTTGGGGGCATAGAGGCTGTAGAGGCCTGTACCATCGAGAGACCTTCTGGAGCGCCCTGAGCAGCGGAGAGCCGCTTCTGAACAGGCGCCCCTCGTTAAAGAGCTGAACCAACGCCTTCCAGTCCTGACGCTGTCGCCCTCGTCCGAACCATCGCGGGCCAGCCAGACGCGCATGTTCCCGAGGGCCTTGAGCTTCTCCTCCCTGGCCGCTCTGTTGCCTCCAGGATGCGAAGGGCGAGGGCCGATGTCCGCTCGAGCGGTCGTTGGTCAGCGGTGTTCTCCAGCCAGTGGAAGATCGGTCTCGGCATCCTCGAGGGGCAGAGATGACGCCTCGCGGCCAGAGAGGGATCAGGCGGCACAAGGTGCGAGGGAATCAGCGCGACCGAGAGATCCAACTGGTTGATCTCCCGGAACTGGGGAAGAGCCTCCGTCTCGATCGGACCCACACTGACCCAGGAGCCCGCCACGACTTCCAGGAAGGAGGACGAAGGCCTTCCCCGCCCGCTCGAAGCGCGGGAATTCCGAGCTCCGCGATCGCCGCCCGGAGCTTCTCGGACATCCGAGCGTTCGCCTCGGGAGGCAGGGGCTCTTCTTCCCGCAGGAGCTCGGTCAGCAGGGCCAGCGCATCGGGGTCCGCCAAGAAGGCTTGGCTCGATCGAATCGAGGAGGGAAGCGAGGAGCCGCTGTCCTCGCTCCAGCGGTGCGCGAGGTGCCTGTCAGGATTGGGGTACGGCGCCCACCACGAGCTCCCGCTCGCAGATGTCCGCAAGCGCTGCCGAAGAGCCGATAGGCCAGCGGACGCCGTCCTTCCAGGGCGGGGAACGTGAAGTACCGCGTGGCCGCTCCACGAGCCGCCAACTGGGGGTGCTCTTCCCGCCGGCGTCGAGCGGTGCCACCCACCAATGCTCGGAGCAGATATCGGAGCGGTGCTTCAACGAAGAAGTCCGTCCGCTGCAGCGCGCTGGTGACGGCGGTGATCTCCGCCGATTCCGGCTCCCACTGTTCGACAAACTCGGCGAGGGCTCTGGGAATCAGCGGCAGAACGCCAGTGTTCAGCAGACAGGTCGATTCCACCGGTTCTGGATGTCGTCCGGCGTCCTTGCTCTTGTAGAGGTTGTGACGACCCGCATCGAGAAAGAACTGGCCGTGCAAGAGAAGGTCATAGGCGCCCCCGAAGCGGCCCCTCAACGCTGAGCCCGCTGGCCACCTGACAGAGGGAGGAACACCGTATTCACGATCGAGAGGCGGCCCTCAGCGCCCGGCCGGTGGGTGAGGACAACCGCGCAGTGGGGCTCACCCTTCTCCTGCAGCTGCGTTCTCCCCTCTTTCGCGTCCCAGGTGTAGTTCTTGGGCCACTGTGGGTCCGCCTTCAGGGTCTGGAAACCAGGGTCATCGAGGAGCCGCTCGACGCCGCTGCTCAGGAGCATCGGTCATTCCGCATCGGAGCGATCGGACACGGACAGAAGGAGGACACATTCCTCTCCCGCAGACAGAGTTTGGAGGCGGAGCCGTAGGCGCGCCTTCGGGCTGGTGGCGATCATCCACCGCCGCGCTCTCGACCTTCGAAAGGCCGGCGCCGAACGATCCCTCCCAGACCGTCATCTCGCGCACCGTTCTGAGAAGCGGCATAAGGCCCACGAGGGACGACGAGGTCCAGTCGCTCCGTACGGCCTCCACGTCCGGAAACTGTCCCTGGACGATGGCCTCGGCACCCGCGAGGTGCTCGGGTCGTCGAAGCGGTATGAGCAGGCAGAACCAGCGGTCGGCAGCCGTGCTCCCAACGGCGGATGATGTCGAGGATTGCTGACTCGGCCGCGTTCGAGATCCTGCCAGTCGTCATGGGGGCCACCCTCCTCCCATGGGTTCAGAGAGACTCACGAACGGTGACTGCTCCGACCCCTCGTGATTGGCGGCGAAGAAGATCCCTTCGCACAGATGAAAGAGGCTCTTCATCCCCAGCCGTACTTCCCGATCGCGCCAGCCTCGCCTCCCTTCGCCCCCTCGTCCAGCCTTGCGATCCCCTCCTTGTCGACCGGTCGGAACACGCCATCGTTCAGGATCATCAGCGTGTGGGACCGCTAAGAAGCGGGTGTACGTCGGGAGGCCAATCGCCCAGCATGGCGAAATGCAGACGCTCAGCACCGGCGTCATCAGCGTTCTGAACAACCTCACTCAGGATCGATGGGACGGAGTACTGGTCCCGAAGGATCCGGCGGAGTTCCTGAACCGGATTGGACTTCAGGTAGGTCACACGGGAAGGGGACGAAGCCACCTCGAGGCTCCTGCGGCTAAGGGACGATTGGGACAACCAATCTAGTGTAGTGCCATGACCCCGCGCAGCCGAACCCATCGCTCCTGCAATGTTCGCCCCCCTACCCCCGCTCCAGCACATCAAACACCAGATGCAGCAGCTCCTCGGGATCGTCCGTGATCCCGAACGCCCCCTTCGGCACCCCCTTCGACTCCTCCACATCGCGCACGTAGAAGATCACCGGCACCGCCCGCCCCGCCGCGCGTAGCGCCTGCAGCCCCTTCACGCCCGCCTGGGGATCCCCCCCGCGCGCGATGTCCGACAGGATCAGGTCGACGCGCCCGCCCCCCAGGAGCTTCGCCGCCTCCTGGGTGCTCCGCGCGTGGAGCACCCGGGCGCCCAGACCCTCCAGCATGGCGGTCTCGTGGGCCACGGACTCCGGACGGTCGTCCACCCACAGGATGCGCGCGCCCCGGGCCACGTCCATGCGCTCCCGCGCACGCCGCAGGACCGACGACGCCTCTGGCGCCTGCAACCGCGGCTCCAGGCGGTCGAACATCATGCCTGCGGCGGGGACGGATTTGGCCAACGCTCGGTACGGGCGCACGGCTCCCGCATCGCCGCCGGCGTGCTCAGCGGCTCCTCCTCATCCCCCGACGACCTTCGGCTCCACCACCTCCCCCCCCCGCGCCCTCCGCGCCCGCTCCAGGGCGGCGGCCACGTCCTGCAGCGCCTGACTCGACGCCGTCGTCAGGAAGTGGAGCGTGCGCTGGGCGAGTGTGTCGGGATCCTCGGTGCCGTCGGGGCGCGTGAGGCCCCACTGCTCGTCGATGGTCAGGGTGGCGACGCCGTGGAGCAGGGCCCACAGGGCGCCGGCCACCAGCGGGGCTTCGGCGTCGCGCTCGCTCTTGAGGTAGCCCGGGGCCTGCCGGCGGATGGCCTGCACCAGGGTGCGCTCCATGTGGGCATGGGCCGCGCTGAGCGCCTCGAGCTCGGGTCGCTCGGGGGATTCCTCGGCTGCCTGGAATCCCCCCTTACGAACCTCGCCCCCGACCTGGGGACCGAACATGAGGCGGAAGAGCCGGGGATTGTCGCGGGCGAAGGCGAGGTAGGCGGCGGCCAGGCGCTCGAGTCCCTCCTCGGGATGCCGGGCGCTCTCCAGCGCGCGGTCCAGGGCGCGGACCAGCGCGTCGAATCCCTCGGCGGCCACCGCCAGGCGGAGCGCCGCCAGCCCGCCGCCCTCCTCGGTCTTGCCGAAGACCAGGTAGGGCGCGGTGCGGCTCTTCCCCGCCCGCTCGGCGATCTTGCGCAGGTCCAGGCTGGTGTCGGGCTCGGCCAGGATCTCCCGGGCCGCGTCCAGCAGCAGCCTGCGGAGCTCGTTCTCGGGTCGGTTCCGGGGATCATCGGCCATGCGCAACGCTATCCGCCGTGCTTGACACCGTCAACCACCATGCCTAAGTTGACACCGTCAACCTATCACGCCCGGGAACGGAGGGAATCCCCATGAACGTCGACCTGCTCCTCGATCACGCGTCGCCCGACGCCTCCAGGCCCCTCACGGTCCGGGCCCTTCTGCGCATCACGGGAGAGACCCCCGAGGGCGCGTCCCATACGCCCATGAACCTGGCGCTGGTGCTGGACCGGAGCGGGTCCATGGCGGGACCCAAGCTCGACCAGGCCCGGGACGCCGCGACCCTGCTCATCCGCCGCATCTGGCCCGACGACGTGGTGTCGGCGGTGGCCTACGACGACGAGGTGCGCACGCTGGCGGCCGGCGCCACGGGTGAGGACCACGCCCAGGTGGCCGACGTGCTCGCCTTCATCGGGCCCGGCGGATGCACGAACCTGAGCGGCGGCTGGCTCCGCGGACGCGACCTGGTCCAGGACCACCTGGTCCCGGCCGGCGTGAACCGGGTCGTGCTCCTGACCGACGGGCTCGCGAATCGGGGGATCACCGATCCCCAGGCCCTCACCGAGCTCTGCCGGAGCGCCGCCAGGGCGGGCATCACCACCACGACCATCGGCTTCGGCCAGGACTTCGACGAGGACCTGCTCCGGGCCATGGCCGACGCCGGTGGGGGCGCCGCGTACTACGTGGAGCGGCCCGACCAGGCCCCGGGCATCTTCGAGGAGGAGGTGGAGGGACTCCTGAGCCTGGCGGCCCAGAACGTCCAGGTCACCCTGGAGCCCGGCGCCGGCGCGGAGCTGGTGGCGGTGCGGCATTCGTATCCCACGACGCCCCTGGACTCGGGGGTCCGCCTCGAGGTCGGCGACCTCTACGCCCGGGAGCCCCGGCTGGTGCTGGTGGAGTTCCTCGTCTCCGCCACCGCGCCCGGCCAGGAGGTGGAGCTGGGCCGCATCCACATCGAGGGCCACGTGCTCTCGGGCGACGGCGCCGTGGAGCGGCGGACCATCGACCTCCCCCTGACCTTCACCCTGGAGGACGGTCCCCGGGTCGATGCCGAGGTCGCAGCGCGTCTCGCTCATGCTCGAGGCCGCCCGCGCCCGCGAAGAAGCGCTCGAGCGCCAGGAGAGGGGCGACTGGACCGGCGCCCGCGAGGTGCTGGAAGGCGCCGTCATGCTCCTCCGGGAGCAGGCGCCCGACGACGAGGCCGCCCTGCGCGAGGCCCATGAGCTCCAGGAGGCCGCGACGAGCTTCCGTGACGAAGTCCTGTCCGCCGCCGACGTGAAGTACATGAAGCAGGCGGCGCACGACAACCGGCGCTCGCGGATGATGGTGCGGGAGAAGTATCGGCGGGGGTAGGGGTAGGGGGCGCGTTCGGGCATGGCTTCGCCCGTGGGGCCGGGGCAGGATTCAGGGGTGGCTGGCGGCAGACGACTCGCGACGAGGTTTCTTGCGGCCGTGGCAAAAGTAGATCCTTGGCAGTTTGACCAAATGAGTTATTTTAACCGTGACACGTAAAATCTCCTATGAGTCAAAATGCAGACAATCACCAGCGTCGAAGAGCAGGTGATCCGACGGCTCCGGGCCGCCGGAGATATCGACGTGGAACCAGGAGGCCCCGACGATCTCGTCGTCGCGGTGCGAGGTGGGGAGGCGCGCGTGCGCCTGGAGATCAAGCACAGGTTCGACGGAGCGGTTCTCGACGAAATCGCGGTCCTCCCCCGGAACCTGAAGGAGCGCACGGTGCTGGCTGTACCTACGCTCTCCGCAAGGCGCCGCGAGGAACTCCGTACGCGCGGCATCTCCTGGATCGAGTACCGGACAGGCCGGGTCCACCTGAGGGTGCCGGGCCTGGCGATCGAGCTTCCCGAGGCTGTCGGCTGCGCCGTCCGAGCCGGAGGCCGTACCGAGTCTTGCCGGAAAGGCCGGAATCGTCGTGGAGGCGCTGATCGACATGGGCCGCGAGCAGGAGGTCGTGGCTCAACCCGACATCGCCCGTCGGTCCGGGAGCACCCAAGCGTGGACGAGCCGCGTCTTCGCGAGCCTGGTCGACGTAGGAGCTCTCGAGGTGATCGGACGTGGGCCGCACAAGCAGTGGAGACCGAACGTCGAGGAGCTTCTGGACCTGTGGATCGCCGACGGCGGCCCTGCCGCCGAGGTCACCGGTGCCTCCCTCTGGGCCCGCACACCCCAGGATCTCCTGCGGTCCCTGGCCGGGATCGGTGGGGCCGGTGTCGACTACGCGATCGCAGGCGTGGCTGCGGCGAATCTCCACGAGCCGACGCTGACCACCATTCCCCCCGTTGCCGACGTGTGGCTGCCGATCCTGACTCCGGTCGCAGGTCACCACTGCCCTCGGTGCGGAGATCATCGAGTCGGGGCCCAACATCTACTTCTGGCAGGCGTCGGGTGATCCCGCGCTACGGCTGGCAGGGCCTCTCCACCAGTTGGAGGAGCGCCGCACCTGCGGAGTTCCGACAGCTCCGCTTGGTGTCACCCGGCCGTGCCGTCGTCGAAGCTCTGCAGGACACCGGCCGCGCTCCAGAGGTCGGCGAGAACCTGCGACGGCGAATCATCAAAGAGGCGGAGGCTCATCGTGACGGGTGATCCGGCCAATCCCGGCCCGCCCGCGGTTCCGTCCGACTCGTACACGCCCGAGGCTCTGAGAGCATGTGAGAAGGCCCTCCGCACCATTGTCTCACGGATAGGAAGGTGGGGCCCTCGGTTGATCTTGTTCGGCGGCTGGCTCCTCGGTACATCGTCCGATTCACCGCCGTCCGAGGTGGGATGAACATACAGGCACCACTGATCTCGACGTGGTCTCGGGTGCGGAAATCGAAGTCGACGACGAAAGGGTCTACACGAAGCTCCAACAGGAACTCGGAGCCGCCGGGTTCACGGCGAGCACTGACGGTAGTTGGGCTTGGGAACGCCGCGTTGGAGGCGTTCGTGTAGTCCTGGAGTTCTTCTGTCCATTCAGGACGGCGGCGAGGCGGGGAGGCTCAAGAAGAACCCTGGAGGTGACGCAGGCTCGAGCATCTCGGCCATTCAGTTGCGCGGCGCCGAGATCGCAGGGACCGACTGCCGCTCGGTCAACCTCTCTGGTGAGGTGCTTGGACCACGGGGGCCGCCGTGATGTCAGGATTCGCGTAGTCAACATCCTACCGTTCCTCGTACTGAAGGCCTTCGCCCTCGAGAGCGGGACAAGGAAAAGGATGCCTACGATATCGTGTGGACGCTGAACGCGTTCGGAGAAGAAGGTCCGATCAGCGCAGCCGAGGCCGCTGCCGCCAGCCCTATCGCGGATTCCGACGAGGTGGAACCGGCGCTGGAAATCCTGCGCGACCGGTTCGGGCATCCCGACGCTCAGGGGCCCAGCAACTACGCGCGCTTCTTCCTCGGCGGACGGGACGACGCCGAGGACGAGCGGATGCGGCTCCGCCGTCAGGCACAGGGCACAGTCCGGGTGTTTCTCCAACGGTGGGAGGCGATCCGAGGAGCGTGAGGGAGGGCGTCATGATCCTCGCCTGCGAGGGGCGTCGGCGCCCCCCGCCGCGGATTTGCTCACGCGGGTCGCCGCCATCGTGCTGGAGAGCGAGGTGTTAAGGCTCCCGACTGTCGTGAAGACTCGGGGAGATCGCTCGCGAGTACACGAACGCGCCATGGATGGGTCCTGTGAAGCATCCGAATAGTATGATGATGTCGTCGATGCCATCGCTTGGGGGAGTCCCGATGACCCAAGACCAAGGTCGCCGTCACATTGGACAGCGAGATCCTCGAGGAAGCTCGACGCGCTTGTGGCGGAGCAGAAGTTCGCGAGCCGCAGTCAGGCCGTCGAAACGGCCGTTGCCGAAAAGCTCGAGCGCCTCGCGCATACTCGGCTCGCGCGCGAAGTCGCGCGAAGCTCGACCCGACGGAAGAGAAGGCGCTCGCCGAAGAGGGCATGGGCCTGGAGCTCGAGTCATGGCCCGAATACTGAGAGGCGAGATCCGCTGGGCGAACCTGGATCCCGCGCAGGGCCGGGAGCCGGCGGGCCAGCGTCCGGTCCTGATCCTCAGTCACGATGTCTTCAACGAGCGCTCGGGAATGGTGATCGCCCTCGCGCTGACGAGCCAGGAACCACGCGCGGGGTCCCCCTCACCTCGAGTCCACCAAGACATGCCCAAGCGGTCGTGGATGAAGATCAGTCAATGAACGCTGGCCACGGAACGGATTGGACGCCGGATCACGCGGGCATCCGCCGAGGAACTGGCGCGGGCCATCGAAGCCCTCAACGAGATTGTGGGGGGGTAGGGTCGGCTGAGAACCGCCGATTCATGGGCCAGCGAGGAATCCGATGCCACGGGCTCACGATCCTCAACGCTTCATTCTCGCGCGCAGCTCGGCGACAACCTCTTCATGGGGGATACCCTCGCCTCGCGCGAGCTCCGCCTTCGCCTGACGGATGTCCCGAATGATCTCGATTTCGTCGACCAGAGCTTCGTACTGGTCGACATCGAGCACGACTGCAGCACTCTTGCCGTGTCGGGTCAGTACAAGCGGCCGCTTCGTGGCCCGGACCTGATCCAGAAAGCTAGCCGCGTTCGCTCGAAAGGCCGACAGCGGCTGGACGTCCTGGCTCGGCTTCAGGGATGGCATGGGAAACTCCTATATGTACGTTACTTTGTACAACGAAACGTACTGACATCAGGCCTGCCCAGCAAGCTGGGCCGTTGCACGAAAACATGCAACGGACCTCAATTTCCAATGGACTGGAACAAGATCCCTAGCGAATATGTCGCATCTGACATATCATCGCGTACCGAGAGCTACGCGCCGAGTAGGCACCATGGACACGAAGACCAAGCACACGCTACAGCAGGCCGGTTGGCAGACCGGCGATGCTCGGGACTTCCTCGACCTCAGCGACGCCGAGGTGGCTTTCATCGAAATGAAGCTCGCCCTCGCCGCGGACTTGAAGGCGCGGCGACGGGCGCGCCATCTCAATCAGACGCAGGTCGCCCGCATCGTGGGCTCCAGTCAGTCACGTGTCGCGAAGATGGAGGCCGCCGATCCCAGCGTCTCCATCGACCTGCTCATCCGCACGCTCCTGCAACTCGGAGCCGAACGACAGGAGGTGGCAGATGCGGTCGCCCGGAAGGAATCCCCTACTGACAGAGAAGAACCCTCCCGGCTGTAGCCCATAGGCGACTTCATGGCAAGAGCGCCTGCCCCAAGACCCGGCACCATGCGGATCATCCTGAGTCGAAAGGGCTTTGACTCGGCCGCGGGCGGCTGCCCGAGCCCGATCCTGCCGGGTGGCCGACTGCTCTCCCTGCCTATTCCGTTGGGTCCGTCACCCTGCTCGTACGCCGACCTGAGCCACGAGGGTCGGCCGCTCGGCGAGATCGTAGAGGACCTTACCCGGAGTCGGATCTCTGGAGACGTCGAATGCCACCTGGATCCGGATCTGCGACGAGATGCTCGGGATCGCCCCGAAGGATGGCGCCCGATCTTCGGACAGGCCGGCCCGGCCCTGTCCCATCTGACGAACCAGGGGGTTGGGAAAGACGACCTCTTTCTCTTCTTCGGCTGGTTCCGGCAGACCGTTCGCGAACAGGGTCGACTTCGCTTCGCCCCGGGTGCGCCAGATCTCCACGTGTTCTTCGGGTGGCTTCAGGTTGGGCAAGTCGTGGAATCCCCCGACGCCTTCGCTCGAGAGCACCAATGGGCGCACCAGCACCCTCACGTCCAGGCAGACTTCGGCCCCCCGAACGGGATCTTCGTCGCTACCGAACAGTTGAGCGGCCTGGGGCTCGCGAAGGACCTCCCGGGCGCCGGTACCTTCCACGAATTCCGACCCACCCTCCAATTGACCGCGCCCGGCGAGAATCGCGGTATCTGGAACCTCCCCTCCTGGTTCTGGCGCGAGAGCCCCGACCAGCGTCTATCCTATCATGCGAAGCGCGAGCGCTGGGTACAGAAGGATGATGGCGTTCAGCTTCGAACGGTCGGTCGAGGTCAGGAGTTCGTGATGGAGTTGCCGGGCGGGTCCGGACCGGGTGAGTGGTTGGGAGAGCTCTTCGACTCCCTGTAGGCGCTTCAACGACACTCCCGCCACACGCCGCTGGGGTAGCGTTGGGCACAAGCGGATGGGAGTGGAAGCGTCGTCAGGGGATCCCCAGTGGGCCCCGAGGTGCAGGAGCCACTCCACACCCTCGCGGTACCGGATACGTTCACCACGGCCAGCGGCAGGGCGTCCTCGGGCAAGAGTTGGTCCAAAGCGGTGCGAATCTCTACGGGCACCGTCGTCCCCTGTGAAACGGGCACGCCCGTGCGGCCGACCTCCTGGGCAACGCCCCCGGATCGAGTGACCTCAGCCACGGCGCACGCCATTGGAGACATGTTGCCCTCGGCGGAAAGATCAAACCGCACCACGAGATCACCTTGCCCTTCGATGAGGATGCGCCCAGCGCTCAGGTGCACAGACCCTCGGCTGACGTCTGCGGGGGGCGTGCTCGGTGGGTTGGTCGACCGAACCGGTGCGGACGCCTGCCCCGGCGTCTCCGCGGCGTCTCCTGATTCGTCCGCGCTATCGACCGGCGCGGCCGCGAGATCGTGCTGCTCTGGGTCCGCCGCCTCCGATGTCGGCACTCGAGATCCAGGCTCGCGGCTCCCGATGTTCTGATATCGTCGGTTGACCAACGACCCGCCCGCCGCGAGGACTCCTATCAGGACGACAGCCAAGACGGCCTTCAGCCAAGGGACCCGTCGCTCAGCCGACGCCTGCCCCTCCTCTCCGCTCACCAACGACGCCTCGGGTACCGTTGCGGCGCGAGCCGCCGCGGTCAGGGCGGGAAACCGGCCAGCCGGCTCCTTGGACAGCATGCGTCCAACCGCATCACTCATCGCGACCGGGACATCGTGCCGGACATCCCGGAGTCGCGGTGGCTCCACCTGCAACTGCCGGTGGAGAGTCGCCAACTCCCCACCCGGGCCAGCAAACGGATTCATGCCAGCCAGGCTCTCGAACAGCACCACGCCCAGTGAATATTGATCCGTGAGCCCCGTCGCAGCCTCACCGCGGCACCGCTCCGGACTCATGTACTCAGGGGTGCCGACGAGGATGCCGGCCTGAGTCAAGCCTGCGTTGGCCGGCACTTTGGCGATGCCAAAGTCGGTCAGCACAGCCTCCCCGCTCTCTCGGATCAGGATATTCCCCGGCTTCACATCCCTGTGGACAACCCCCCTGCTGTGCGCGTAGTCCAGGGCGTTCGCCAACTGAGCGAACCAGCGCCCGACGACTTCGACGCTCAGCTGCCTGCCCCGTGTCAGGATCTGTTGGAGGCTCTGGCCTGGGATGTACTCGAGCACCAACAAACCGACGTCTTCGAACCACTCGACGGCATGCACCTTGACGATATGCGGGTGATCCAAGGCGGCCACGGTCTGAGCTTCTTTTCGGAAGCGCTTCGTCGACGACTCGTCTCGCAGCACCTGGTCCGAAAGAACCTTCAGCGCAACAGAACGTCCCAGCCCGACATCGCGCGCCAGGTACACCGTAGCCATCCCACCGTGTCCCAGGCGGGACCGAATCTCGAACCGCCCGCGAAGTAGCTTCCGGAGGCGATCCTGAAGAGGATCGCGGTCCTTTGAATCCCTCGGCGAGTCCATTGGCGACGGCGTCTCTCCTGCTCGCTCAGCGGGCGACGATGTAGATGGTCACGGACCTTCCGAACGAACCCGCAGGAGAGGAGATCATGAAGTCGGTCGACTTCTCGGGCGTGGCACCCAAGGAGATCATCAATCCCACCTGGTCGTCCATGCCGTCACTGATCCCCGCAACGAGACGGTCCCGCCACGGCGGTGCACCTTTCCCCCAGAAGGAGACACCCAGTCCAAGGCCGTGACCTACGCGGTATCGGATCCCTGCGCGGGGCGAGAGGCCTGAATAGACTCGCAAAAGGGATCCATCGCCTTCGCCTTCATCAACGGCTTCGGCGACAAAGGCCACGTCCCCCGTCAATCGAGGTGAGCGATAGCTGAACGCCGCCATGAAAAGCTTCGCCGCATGAACGTGGCCGACGTCGCGCTCGTCGCCACCGAGAATCCCTCCGCTGAAAGACGAGTCGCCTCTTGATTCGTACCGGATCAGGGGATCCAGCTTGGGCTGATACCCTATCCCGACCGCAACGGCCATCCCGTTGCCATCAGGATCGACGTACGAGACCGGGCGAAACTTGAGTCCGAAGCGCAGGCCGTATCCGCCGGTGGTCGTGAACGAGCTCCCGTTGTCCCGGGGGTCGGTAGCTGCATCGGTCGGCACACTCGATCTCTGGGCCTCAGCCAGCGTTACGTCGAACCCGAACTCGAAGGCCGATGCGACTCGCCAACTCCATCCTGCTCCCAGTCGACCCTGGAATGTCGTCGAATCACCGGCCGGACCCTGGGCGCGAAAGTACGAGGCATCGAGTTCGAATCGACCTTGGGCGCTCCCCAAGCGCACAATGCTGGCACGAGGCACACCCGGCAGATCCGATGACCACTGAGCCGCACATGGCGTGGGCAACAGCAGGACCATGGCAATCGTCAGGAGTCGCATGGAGCTACTCATGTCTCGGCTCCGCCGATTGGAGTAGTTTGCCGATAGGCGCGATGGCACCCCAGGCCAGATCCACGACGACTTCCTCTGGAGCCAACGTGAAGCTCCGCACCACGGCGCCACCCAGGTCCGCAACCACGATTATCGGGTCGCCACCACCTAATCTGGGCATCTGCGCGTAGGCCACATAGCTCCCGTCGGGTGATGACGCATAGAGGATCTTCTCGTCACGTTTCGGAGGCACGATCTGGCCGATCTTCGTGCCCAATGCCACATCGTACAGGACGAGGGCTTCGCCCCGGCGGTAATCCACCGGCGTCTCGGCAAGTAGCACCCGATTGCCGGCGATGAACGAGGGCCGGGCCTCGCCCCAATCAGATCGACCCGTGAGATTGATCGGATCTGCACCATCTGGCATCGCCAGCCAGACATCGGAGTTGTGCGCGCCGCTCGAACGCCCGAAGGCGATGCGAGCGCCGTCGGCCGCGACAGCCACCGATCGCTCCAGTTGTCCGGTGTGTGTGACCCGCTGAATGTCCGAACCGTCGTCACGAATCGAATAGACGTCGTAATCGCCAGAGTTGTTGCTGATGAAGAAGACCCGCTCTCCCGTCTCATCCCAAACGGGATCGTGCTCCTGGTAGTACGGAAAAGGAAGTCCGAGAATGCCACCGCGCTCACTCGTCAGCCGACGGATGTGTGTTCCGTCGGCGTCCATCAAGTAGATACGCGGGTAGGACGGATCGCGCCGTGAAACGAAGGCAATCGTCCTGCCGTCCGGAGACAAGTTGGGCTCGGCGCCACCGAATTCGTCATCCAGAATCGTCTCGACTCGACCCGAGATCAGATCGATCGTCCGGATGCGCTTCACGCCGGCGGACTCCGTCGTAACCAACAGGTCTCCCAGGACGAACACCTGCAGGGAATCCTGAGAACCACCTACGGATGCCCTGATGGTCGCACGTCCCAGGCCGACCGCGACCAGGCCGTCGGTGGTCGCCCGAATGACCGTCGTGTCACTACTCTTCCAGGTGACTCCACTCGCTTGCGTGATCGGCGTTCCATCGGGTCTCGCGTAGCTCGCTACCAGAGAAATGGTGTCGGCGAATCGGAGAGCGCCGTAGTCGTCGTGATCGATCTTGAGTCGTGGCGGCAATACATGGATCGACCACTGCTGACGAGCCGCGCCGAGGCTTCCCTCAACGGTGACGTTCCCCTCACGAAGGGCCTGGTACCGTCCGTTTCCCCGCGGGGCGATGACCGAGGTGTCGCCAACGGTCAGGTTGGGCAGAATTCCGGCGATGGTCTCGCCACTCGCCAGTTCGACGACCCCCGCAAAGCGGATCTCGTCGAACTGCGTGACAGTCACCTCATCCCCGGCTGGAGCAAAAGCCACTTCTTCAGGGGTGGGATAGACCCGCACCAGAATCTGCACGTCCTTCGTAAAGACGGAGGCGGTGATCCTCGTCACGCCGGGTTCGTGGGGTTCGATGACGCCGAAGCGGTCGACGGTGGCGACATTGGGGCTAGACGAGACCCATCGGAGTCGTGTTGGGGGAGCTCGGCGGCCAGACGCCGAGCCGAGCCGAACCTCCAACGTGTCCCTTACACCGACAAAGCCCACCACCGAATCGTGTGCGAACCAATCCTGCTGAACGAGGTCGGTCGTGGCGAAGATGTCCAGGGTCGGCTCATCTCGGGGAGATGGACTGGCCGGTACAGCTTGCTCATCGAATGAGAGGGCGCCGGGGACGAGAGACATCGGAAGGTCACGTCGCAACAGTGACTCGTTGGCATACGGGTTCTGCTGATTGTCGGTGTCCTCAGCCACGCGCACACGGACATAGTCGTATGCCTCACCGAGATCGACGATGCCATCGTTGTCACGGTCGCCACGGCCATTCAGCGCCTCGAGGAGATGGTAGGTGAAGACGCCGTGGCCCCCACCCCACTGGTCTCCCTCATGGGCAATTTCTCCCTCGTGTGCTGCTAGAATCATCGAGACGCCCGAGGGCCTGGCAGCGGCAATGCGCTGCGCGAAGATCGAGTTGAACCGGTTGACCTCGTCGCCTCGCGCGCCGGCCGCCCCGATCGCACCGCTGTGGCAGGCGTCAACGATCAAGACGACCTGGGCCTTGGTGTCGTATAGCGCCGATTCCACCTCCCCCATCCGAATGGCGGACCCGGCGAAGTTCGTTCTATCTCCGTCTGCCGGGATCAGGAACTGTGTCCCGAGTGGCCTTCCCGGAGACGGCATTCCATGCCCCGCAAAGAAGAAGATGACCAGATCATCGGGACCCGGTTGCTGAAGGAAGTCGAACAACGCCGTACGCAACTGAGGTGCCGTTGCGTCCTGGTTCGTCAGCAGACGAATGTGTCCCTGATCTATGCCTCCGAGTCCGGCTCGAGGGGATATCAGAAAGTCGGCGAAAGCCTCGGCATCACGATCGGCATACGAGAGATCCTCTATCCCTGGATCCTGGTATTCGCTGATACCGATTACGACCGCCCACCGCTCGCCCGGGAACTGGTCCCAGGGAATGCCGCTCGGCTCTTGCGCCAACGACCGCGAAGGCAGCGCCGTCAGGCAAACTGCCGCCACGGCACAGCGAAAAAGGAGCGCACCTGCCCACCCGTGAGTCATCGGCCCATCCTCCGCGCGTCAGGACCGTGCCCGCTGCGGGCGCGGTTGAGCGCCGCGCCCGCAAAGGGTTCCCTCCGCGCGTATTCTGTTTCCGGGTTCGCCAAAAAGTCAATGGTCGTAGGTCGCCCGCGAGGTCGGTGGACATAGGTCCGCGCGGGCCCCGAGGCAGGGCTATCGTGAGGTTCGAGCGTCAAGACACCGTCAAACGACCCGTCCGGCGTGTACGTCGGCGTCACCTACGGATCGCCTCGGCTGGAGGCGATGGAACTGGCGTAGGCCATAATTGGCGGGCCATCTTCACCTCGCCATCAACCGCCGCTATGGAAAGGCCACCAAGTGAGCCTCCCTCTCCGCTGGCCCACCCTCGCCCTCGCGGCCCTCACCCTCCACGCCTGCACCAGCGGCGACGATGGAGGCCCCGCCGGCTCCCCCTACGCCACCCGCCAGCTCACCGAGTCCTGCCCAGACTGCCAGATCGAGCTCGTGGAGGTCGCCACCCTCGGGGCGATCGACGATCCGGCCTCCGTCCGGGACGACGCAGCCCTCCGTGACTGCATGGTCGCACGTCTATCCGATGGGCGGTTCGTCGTCAGTGGTGTGGTGGGAGGCGGACAGGTGCTGGTCTACTCGGCCGCCGGAGTGCTCGAGGGGAGCTTCGGAAGGCGAGGAGCGGGACCGGGCGAGATGGGTGCGGATCTGCGGATTCTCGCGGGAGCAGGAGACACGCTCTTCGTGCAAGATGACAGTCAGGCGCGCATGAGCGTGTTCGATGGCGAGGGTCGCTTCCAGCGGTCGTTCCCGGTGCCCTCGACCTACCGATCCTTCGCCACGGTATCCTCCGGTGCCCTGATCTTCGAGAGAGACCCCTCCAACGGTGACGATGCGCTCTTCCGTAGGCTGGATCCCGAAGGTGGAGCGCTCGGTGTCATCCCTCGGATAGACACCGGACAGGAGCACGACGCCTTCGACACCTGGGTCCTGGCGGGATCCCATTCCGGCGGAATCTGGACCGCCAGCATCTGGACGTACGAGCTCTGGCACCTGTCTGCGGACGGAGCTCCAGAGGAGGTGCTGACCCGCGATGCCCCGTGGTTCCCGCCGGGGGGCCACTACGAGGACGGTGCACCGGTTTCGGTGCGCCCTCCCCCGGTGATCCGATTCCTCCAGGAAGACGAGCGCGGTCGACTCTGGGTGTACGCCGTCGTTCCCGACGCGGAATGGCAACCGGGCCTCCCACAGGATCCTGGCTTCGAGTGGGGACGTCGGGCGTTCGACACCCGCATCGAGGTGATCGACATCGAGCGCGGAACGGTGCTCGCCAGTGCCACCTTCGACGACTGGATTGGGGGCACCTGCGGCGGGTCGCTGGTCTATGCGGTGCAGGAGGGGGAGGACCTGAACACGCGCATCCAGGTCTGGAAGCCTACGCTCATCGAAGACCCCGCCGGGTAGCGAGCACACCACCCGCAATCCCCCGAAACTCCCCCACTTCACTCCGCCCTCAGAGCCTCCGTCGGATCCACCCGACTCGCCCTCCGCGCCGGCAGAAACGCCGCCACCGCCGACACCGCCAACAACAACAGCGGCACGCCGGCCAGGGTGACGGGATCCCACGGCGCCACGCCGATGAGCCACTGGCCGATGAGCCTGGACACGACCATGGCCGCGGCCACACCGACCACGGCGCCGATCACGGCGAAGGTCAGCCCGCGCCGCACCACCAGGCCCACCACGTCGCCCGCACCGGCGCCCAGCGAGAGCCGGATGCCCATCTCGCGGGTGCGGCGGGCCACGCCGTAGCTGACGATGCCGTAGAGGCCCATGATCGCCAGCACCAGCGCGAGCACGGCGAAGCCGCCCACCAGCGTGGCGGCCATGCGCGGGAGGAAGAGGATGAAGCCCAGGTGCTCCTGCATGCTCTTCACGCCGGGCACGAAGATGTCGGGATCGGTCCGCCGCAGGGACTCCGTGACGGCCCGGCCGAGGGCGGCGGGCGGCACGCTGCCCCGGGCGACCACCACCACCGACGTGGCCGGGGCCTGGGCGTAGGGTTGGTAGAGGTAGGGCCGGGGCGGCTCCTGGAGGGTCCAGATCTTCACGTCCTCCGCCACCCCGACCACCGTCACGGGGTTGTCGCGGTCGCTGACGGGAATGAGGGTGTGGCCCAGGGCCGACTCACCGGGCCAGAACGCCTCGGCCAGCGCCCGGCTCACGATCACGACCCGGGGCGCGTCCGCGCGGTCCTGCGCACCGAACACACGCCCTTCGCGCAGCGGGATCCCCATGGTCTCGAAGTATCCGGCCGACACCGAGGTCATCTCGATGCGGTGGTGGTCCCGGTTCGGCGGCGGATCCACGCCGGGCACGTCGTAGAAGTTGACCCAGTTCCCGAGCTGGAGCGGGGGACGCGTGACCAGCGCCGCGGAGCGCACCTCGGGCAGGGCCCGGATGTCCTCGAGAGCGGTCTCCATCATGGGCTCCATGTCGGCCGCGGACTCGTAGCCCGCGCCCTGGCCGTTCACCTGCACCAGGGTCGCCGGCCCGGTGTCGAAGCCGGGATCGATGGAGCCGGCCTTGGCCAGGGAGCGGACGAAGAGCCCGGCCCCTACCAGCAGGACCACGCTGAGCGCCATCTGTCCCGCCACCAGCCATCCCCGGAGACCGACCCTGCGACCGCCGGCCAGGGCGTTGCCCTCGTCACGAAGCACGGTGCCCACCGGACTCCGCGAGGCCTGGAGCGCGGGGGTGAGGCCGAAGAGGAGCCCGGCGAGGAGGCTCACGCCCGCGGTGAACGCCAACACCTTGGGGTCCAGCTCCACCGCCAGGTTCAGGGGCAGGTCGATGGGCAGCTTGACGGCCAACAGCGCGCGGGCGGTCCACAGTCCCAGGAAGAGTCCGAGCACGCCTCCGGCCAGCCCCAGCAGCGCCGATTCCACCAGCACCTGGCGCACGATGGAGCCCCGGCTCGCGCCCATGGCCAGCCGCACGGCCACCTCGCGGCGGCGATCGGTGCCCCGGGCCAGGAGAAAGCCCGCCAGGTTCACGCACGCGATGATCAGCACCAGACCCACCACCGCCATCAGCAATCCGGCGATGGCCATGACCGCACCGTCGAGGCTGGGATGCAGGTAGAAGTCGCTCCAGGGAAAGGCGCCCAGCGCGAAATCCCCCTCGCTCCCCTGCGCCTTCCGCTCCCGGTCGATGCGGGTGCCGATGGCCTGCACCGCCGCCACCGCCGTCTGCACGTCCACGCCGTCCCGCACCCGGGCGGTGAATCCCAGATTGCCGTTGGTGGGCTGATCCGGCGCCAGGTGCGGATACATGGCGTACGGAAGCCACATGTCGGCCTGCACGCCGGGCATCATCTTGCTGGTGAAGTCCTTGGGCGCCACCCCCACCACCGTGTACGGCCGGCCGTTGATGCGGAGCTCCGAGCCCACCACGCCGGGGTCGGCGCCCATGCGGTTCTGCCAGAACGGATACGAGACCACCGCCACGGGATGGGTCCCCACGGTGGCGTACTCGTCGGGCGTGAAGAAGCGGCCGCGCTCCGGCACCAGCCCGAGCACGTCGAAGAAGTTGCCGGTGACCAGCTCGTAGAGGACGGGGGATGGCAGGCCGTCCTCCTCCACCGCCGCCTGCATGAGAACCCACGCCGTGACCCCATCGAGCACGTCGCCCGCGTCCTCCTCGAGACGATCACGGATCCAGTGGCCCGCATACGAGCATCCGCCGTCCTCCCCGACCGGGCAGATGTCGACGAGCGTCTCCGGATTCGCGCCCGGGGTGCCCGCCAGCAGCGTCGCGTTCACCATGGAGAAGATGGCCGTGTTGGGGCCGATCCCCACGGCCAGCGACAGCACGGCGATGGCGGTGAAGGCCGGCGCCTTGGCCAGCACGCGCACGGAGTACTTCAGGTCGCGGACGAGAGAGCGCACGAGCGGCTCACGGTGGGAGGATCGAGGGGATTGGCCAGGCGTCGGATCGAGGGCTCCGGCCTCGTCACGAAGCCGGGCGAGGGAGGGCGACAGCACCTCGCGCCAGTAGCGGAGACGGGCCCGCAGCAGGCCCTCGGACTCCGCGTGACGCTGGAAGCGCTCGGCCAGGTCGCCGGACACCGCGTCTCCCACGCTGCCGGAGAGCCGGCGGTGCAGGATCCAGCGGGCCAGGCGGGGAGGACGAGGGCTCACCCATCCCCCGCGGGGTCGGGGGATTGCAGACCGTCCCAAAGGCGCTCCATGACCGCCCGGGCCGCCCTCAGGGACTCCATGCCGTCGGCGGTGATGCGGAAGAAGCGCTTGGCCTTGCCGCCGCGCTCCGGCGTGGGATCGCCCATGGACGAGCGCAGCCAGCCCTTCTTCTCCAGGCGCACCAGCGTCGTGTAGACCGCGCCCGCCGTGACCTCGCGGCCCGCCGTCTCCTCGAGCTCGTCACGCACCGGCACGCCGTACGCCTCGTCACCGAGACGCCACACGGCCAGCAGCACCTGCTGCTCCACGTCGCTGGGCAGGTCGCCGGACACCTTCGCTCCCTCCTGCTGGGGCTACGAATCGGGATTCCGGGGATTATCCCGCGGTCCCGAGGGTATTCCCTACGATCCCAATTAAATCGAGTTTCGGGGGCGCGGCAAGCGAGGATGGTGGGATGGGACGGCGGAGGGACGTTTTCGGCCGTGTGGGCGGGGGGCCGGCGGAGGGCTGGCGGGGCGGCGCGGCTTCCGCGCTTGCGGGGGGCGACCTTCCAGCGGCTCCCGGCGCGAAAGCGACGCCTCGGCGCACCGATCGGCGGCGCTGCGTCGCGGGCGGAGGGCCGGCGCGCCCTCCATGGTGCGTACCGACCCCTCCGCGCGCCGTTCGTCGGCGCTTGGTCGCTTCGGCCCGCTCAGGGAGCCAAGACCGCCGTGGCCCACCCCGCGTCGAGCGCGCCGGCCCGCTTCGGCACGGTCAGCGGGTCAAAACCGCCTCACCGTCGCCACGGGGCCCGCGGGTGGACCCTTTTGCCGCCGCCTTCCGGGGCAGCCCCGGCAGCGCAGCCTTCCCGGGCACCCCCGGCCGCACCGCCCTCCGGACGCCCCCCCTACCCGGCCAACTCCTCCAGCACCCCCACCAGCAGCTCCCAGAAGCGCCCCACGGAATCCACCTTCACCCGCTCGCTGGGGGAGTGCGGGCCCTCGATCTGGGGACCGAAGGAGATCATGTCCATACCGGGGATCATCTCGCCGATGAGGCCGCATTCGAGGCCGGCGTGGATGGACTCCACCTCGGGCTCGAATCCCAGGACCCGCTCGTGCACGTCGCGCACGACGGCCAGCAGCCTGGAGTCCAGATCGGGCTTCCAGCCGGGATAGCCGTCGTGGTTGTCCACCGTGGCGCCGGCGAGCGCCGCCACGGCCTCGATCTTCTCGCGGATCCAGTCCAGCGCCGAGGCCACCGACGAGCGGGAGCTCATGAGCACCGCCAGCGCCCCGTCGGCGCGCTTCACAGCGGCCAGGTTGGTGCTGGTCTCCACCAGCCCGGGAATGTCGTTGCTCATGGCGATCACCCCGTGGGGGAGCGCCACCACGAGCTCGAGCGCCCGGGCGCTGGCGTCGCCGCTCCACACGCGGTCCGGCACCGGGGCGTCGGCCACGCTCAGCGTCATCCCCGGGTCGGGCACCTAGTACTCGTCCTTCACGCGGGCGAACTGGTCGTCGAGCCGCGCGAAGAAATCCCCCGTCTCACCCTCGGGAATGACGACGGTGGCCCACGCCTCCCGGGGGATCGCGTTGTGCTTGTTTCCGCCCTGGATGTCGGCTAAGAACCCGGGCATGGCCGCAGCCGACAGCATGCGGGCCAGGAGCTGGACCGCGTTGCCCCGCTGCAGGTGGATGTCCACGCCGGAGTGGCCGCCGTTGAGCCCGGCCAGCTTCACGGTGTGGGCGCGGGCGCCCTGGGGCGCGGCCATGCGGTCGAGGGCGAGGGTCAGGTCGGTGTCGGCGCCGCCGGCGCATCCCACCGTGAGGATGCCCTCGTCTTCCGAGTCCAGATTGATGAGCTGCTTGCCGGCGAGCATGGAGGGATCGAGCCCGGCGGCGCCGGTGAGCCCGGTCTCCTCGTCGATGGTGAAGAGGAGCTCCAGCGGGCCGTGCGCGAGGTCCGTGGCCTCCATGATGGCGAGCATGGTGGCGACCCCGATGCCGTTGTCCGAGCCCAGCGTGGTGCCGTCCGCTGTCAGATACTCCCCGTCCATGACCGGCGTGATGGGATCCCTGGTGAAGTCGTGCTCCACGTCGGAGTTCTTCTCGTTCACCATGTCCAGATGCGACTGCAGGATGGTCGTGGGAGCCGCTTCCCTGCCCCGGGTCCCGGGCTTCTTCACGACGACGTTGCCGGTGCCGTCGACCTGGTGCTCCAGACCGCAGCGCTCCGCGACCCCGATCACGTAATCGCGGATCTTCCCCTCCTCCTTGGATCCCCGGGGAATCGTCAGGATCTCGTCGAAGTGTGTCCAGAGGGATTTCGGCTCGAGGTCGGATACGAAGGTCATCGATTTCCCTTAGGTGACGGTCCGGGTGTGTGAGTTCGGGTCGGCGCGGCCGACGCGGCACTGGATTGGCGCGCGTCGAAGCGACGCCGACCCCCTGCAATCTGGCAAAGGACGGCGGGGGTCGAAACGGGGCGGGGGCCCGCGACTGCGGCAGTGACTACGTCATCCCGGTCCCCACCCTGCGTGGCACGACGTACGGAAGGCGGGTCTCCCGTTGAGCATCGTTCTCCTGCAGTCAACGACCCTCACAGGAGCACGATCATGTCACGCACGATTCTCAACACCGCATTCGCACTGGCCATCGCGGCGCTGGCCCCCACGGTCGTCGCGGCGCAGGCCAACGCCATCCCCGAGGCACTCCGCGCCGAGCGCCCGCCCCGGCAGAAGCTGTCCGGTCCGCGCGTCGGCTTCACCACCTTCACCGGTGACGTGGCCAAGGGTCGCAAAGCCATCGGAAAGTCGGCCATGATGAGCCAGTTCGGCTGGCAGTTCGAGACCCAGCTCGTGTCCACCGAGACCGGCCACCAGGCGCTGCTGGAGTGGATCCCCCTGGTCGGCGGCGTGGAGCAGGACGAGTTCAACCTCTCTGTGGCGTGGCTGGCCGGGCTACGCACTCCCAGCGGCATCGAGTTCGGCGTCGGACCGAACCTGAGCGTCAGCTCGGAGACGAGCGACGCGAGCACCTCGCTGGTCACAGCCCTCGGTGTCACTCTGCCCTTCGGAGAGATCCGAATCCCGGCCAACGTCGCGGTGGCGTTCTCCACCGGAGGCCCGCGCATCACGGCGCTGCTCGGCTGGATCGCGGGGTCGTGAGTCTTCGATCGGCGCGCGGCGGCTCGGGCAAGCGCCGCGCGTCGCTCGAAGGGGGCATGGTCAGTTCGGCCGTCTGACTACGTTCGTGGTCATCGTCTTGATTGCCTACGATCTTAGGCATATCTATATTTGCCTACATTCATTGGCACCCCTCCCGCTCTGGAGACGCGCCATGTTGCTTCGACGTCCCCATGATCTCGCGGCGCTGTTTCGCGACGGCCGAGGCCGGGCCGCATGGTCCCAATCCGAGCTCGCGCAGAGGGTGGGCGTGTCGCGCCAGTGGGTCTCGCTGGTGGAGAACGGCAAGACCAGCGTAGAGTTCGACCTCGTGGTCGGTGCCCTTCAGGAGCTCGGCTACCGACTCTACGTGGAATCCGACGAGGTCCCGGCGCGAGTCGAAGGCTCGACGGTCGAGTATCCGGAGTCCTCGGTACACCGCCCAACGGAGCGCACGCCGCTGACACGACACGGCGAGCCGCTCAGCCGAGAACGGGTCCGGCGCCGTCCAACGGACAAGCGCCATGAGTGAGCTCTGGCTCGTAGCGAACGGCCAGCTCGTGGCTCGTCTCACGCAGCAAGCGACGGGCGCCCTGATGCTCACCTACGAGAGCTCCTGGCAGCAGCGCAACGATGCGTTTCCCGTCTCGTTGTCCATGCCCCTCGGGCGGCGCGAGCATCGCGACCCCGTCGTGGGCGCCTTCCTGGAGGGGCTTCTCCCGGAAGACGCCGACATCCTGGGACGATGGGCGCGACAGTTCCACGTCTCGCCCCGCAATCCCTTCGCCCTGCTCGCGCACATGGGTGAAGACTGCGCCGGCGCGGTGCAGTTCGTTCGACCGGATCGCTACGACGAAGTGGTGCAGGGTGGACCCGACGAAGTGGAATGGCTGACGGAAGAAGACGTCGCCGAACGTCTCCGGGACCTCGTGAACCGCCACGGAACCGGACGACGCGCCGGAGATCGTGGCCAGTTCAGCCTCGCCGGTGCTCAGCCGAAGTTGGCCCTGCATTTCGACGGTGTCCGTTGGGGGATTCCGTCCGGCCGAACGCCCACGACTCACATCCTCAAGCCTCCCGCCCGGCCGGACCTCGACGGGTTCGACGTCAACGAACATCTGTGCCTTTCGCTGGCGAGGGAGCTCGGTCTGGCTGCCACGGAGTCGTGGCTCGAGACGTTCGGCGGACAGGAAGCCCTCGTCGTCGCCCGCTACGATCGCGCACTGCTCGACGGGGGCGAGGTGGTACGCCTTCATCAGGAGGATACGTGTCAGGCTCTCGGCGTCCCCCCCTATCGCAAGTACCAGAACGAGGGGGGGCCGGGGCCCGAAGACATCGTGGACCTGCTGACCCGGCAATCCGATGATCCGGAGACCGACGTCGCCGCGTTCCTCGACGCGTTGGCGCTCAACTGGGTCATCGGCGGCACCGATGCGCACGCCAAGAACTACTCGTTGCTCCTGTCCGCCGCGTCCGTCCGGCTAGCCCCGCTGTACGATCTGATCAGTATCCTCCCGTACCCGCGGCTCGTCCACTATCGGGAGGCGAAGCTCGCCATGAGGATCGGCCGCGAATATCATCTGTGGAAGATTCGGCGCCGACATTGGGAAGATCTGGCCGCCCGTGCCGACCTCGATCCCGGGCCTCTCGTGGAGCGGGTTGCCGACCTCGTAGCTGCGGTGCCCACCGCGATCGGGAAGGCCGCGGACCGGATCCGGGACGAGGGCGTGACCCACGAGATCATCGAGGGCCTCGAGCGCCGGGTGCGAGAGCACGCCGAGCGTATTCTCGATCGGCTGGCCTCCGAATGAGGGGCGGGCCCTCCGACTCCCGCCTGAGAGCCGAGAGGATCACGCCATGCACGCCAGCCAGTGGTGGGACGACACACGCCGGGATCTCGCCCAGGCCCTGCGCCAGCTCCGGCGCGCCCCCTCGTTCACCGTCGTGGCCGCCCTCACCCTGGCTCTGGCCATCGGCGCCAACACGGCGGTGTTCAGCGTGGTGGACGCCGTGCTGCTGAGGCCGCTCCCCTACCCGCAGCCGGACCGACTGGTGGCAGTGTGGGCGCGATTCCTTCCTCCCTCAGGCTACGACATTCCCAAGGCGACGCTGGGCGCCGGCGAGGTCCTGGGCCTCGAGCGCGACGCCCGCACCTTCGCTTCCATGGGCACCTTCATGCAGGGGCAGGCCGTGGCGCTCACCGGTGCGGGGCTCGATGCGCAGCAGGTGGGGGTCTGGCAGGCGAGCGCCTCACTGCTGCCCGCGCTGGGCGTGACGCCGGCCCTCGGGCGGTGGTTTACCGAAGACGAAGACGCTCCGGATGCGCCCGCGGTTGCGGTCATCTCGCACCGCCTGTGGTCGTCCCGGTACGGCTCGGATCCCGGAGTCGTGGGGCGTTCGGTGATGATGAACGGGGTGGCGACCCGGGTGGTGGGCGTACTACCGGTCGGGTTCTCGCTGGGGATGGGCGCAGCGGCTGACGCATACCTCCCCCTGAGACTGACCGCGTCGACCCGGGTCGGCCGCGTGCTGGGAGTCGTCGCACGCCTGGCCCCGGACGCCACCCTCGCCGACGCCGACCGCGAGCTCGCCGCCCTCAACCGCCGGTGGTCGGAAGACGCGGCGGTGCACCCGAGCGCGCTGTGGGCGGCGCCGCTCCAGGCCGACCGCCTGGGCGACGCCCCCGACGTGCTCCATCTGCTCCTCATGGCCGTGGGATTGGTGCTGCTGGTGGCCTGCGCCAACGTCGCCAACCTGCTCCTGGCCCGGGGCGAGCGGCGTCTGGCCGAGGTGCGGCTGCGCGCGGCGCTGGGCGCGGGCCGGGGGCGCATCGTGCGCCAGTTCGTCACCGAATCGCTGGTGCTGGCCGCAGTGGCGTCGCTCCTGGCGCTGCCGCTGGCGTGGGCCGGCACGCGCTCGCTCGTCGCCCTGGATCCCAGCGCGCTTCCGCGCCTCGAGCGACGTCCACCTGGGACTCGCGGCGTTGCTGTTCACCATGGGCCTGACCGGCGTGACGACCCTGCTCTTCGGAGTGGCGCCGGCGTTTCTCGCCGCGAGGGCCCGGAACGCCTCCCCGTCCGCCTCCCTCGCGCGCGTAGTGGGCGGACGGCGGCGCGGCCTGCTCCGCCAGACGCTGGTCGCGGCCGAGGTCGCGGTGAGCCTGGTGGTGGTGATCCTCGCCGGGCTGCTGGTGCGGAGCTTCCAGGCGCGGGCCTCCACGGACCCGGGCTTCCGGACCGCCGACGTGCTGGCCTTCGACCTCACCCTGCCGGAGCGCTCGTATCCCGAGCCCGAGCAGGTATCCCCCGAATACCAGCGTCTGCTGGACGAGCTCGGGGGGATTCCCGGGATCGCGACCGCCTCGGGCGCCTCGGCCGCCCCCTTCGGCCGACACATGCTCCGCTTCGCCTTCTGGATCGACGGTCGGCCGCCCCCGGCGCCGGGCGAGCCCGCGTGGGACGCGGTCACGAACTTCGTCATGCCCGACTACTTCGAGAGCCTGGGGATTCCCATGTTGGCGGGCCGCGCCCCGACGCCGGCCGACGGCCCCGGCGCGCCGCTCGTGGGCGTCATCAACGAGACCATGGCCCGCACCTTCTGGCCCGGCGAGCGCGCGCTCGGCAAGCGCTGGCACTACGGTCCGGCGGATGGCGAGCAGCCCTGGATCACGGTGATCGGCGTGGTGCCCGATCAGATCCGCTACCGGGTCGACGAGGAGGCGCTGCCCCGAGGTGTACCTCCCCATGCTCCAGGCCGTGGACATCGGCCGCCCTCAGCGGGACCTGACCGTGACGCTGCGGGCGGCGGTGGATCCCCGGTCGCTGGCGCCGGCCGTGCGCGCGGCCGTGAAGGCCTTCGACCCCGACCTGCCGGTGAGCAACCTGCACACCATGGACGCCGCCCTCGGCACCTCGCTGGCCCGACCCCGGCTCACCACGCGGCTGCTCGCGGTGTTCGCCGTCCTGGCGCTGGTGCTGGCCATGGTGGGGCTCTACGGGGTGGTGTCGTATTCGGTCTCGGGCCGCGTCCGCGAGATCGGCGTGCGCGTGGCCCTGGGCGCCGACCGCCCGGCGGTGATCGGCCTCGTCACCCGCGAAGGCGCATGGCCCGCCGCCGTGGGCATCGCCCTGGGACTGGGCGGCGCCTGGCTCACCACGGACCTCGTGCGCAGCATGCTCTTCGGCGTCGCACCCGGGGATCCCCTGACCTTCACGGTCCTTCCCATGGGCCTTCTGCTGGTGGCGCTGGCCGCGAGCCTGGTGCCCGCGCTCCGGGCGACGCGCATCCCGCCGACGGAGGCGCTGCGGGAGGAGTGACGGGGGGCGCCGGATCCGGAACCCCGGAACCCCGGGACCCCGGAGCCCGCGCACGGCGCATCGCAATCCCCCGGAACCACCACAATCCCCCGAGAACGAGCACGCGTATTGACATGCAAGTCATCACTTGCCTATCGTGCAGTCCGTGACCGATGTCTTCGACGCACTGGCGGCGGAAGCCCGGCGACTGATCCTCGACGAGTTGGCGGAGCGAGATGGTCAGGCGCTGTACGAGCTGTGCGCCCGGCTCACGATGAAGCGCGGCCTGACCCTGACGCGCCAAGCCATCTCCCAGCACCTCGAGGTCCTGGAGGCCGCGGGTCTGGTGAAGAGCGTCCGGGAGGGCCGCTACAAGTTCCACTACATCGACACCGCCCCGCTCGACGAGGCCGTGGCGCGATGGCGCAGGACCCCCGAGGAGGACGAATGACCATCCGGATCGGCTTGACCAGCGTCCTGGTGAACGACCAGGAGAGGGCTCTCGCGTTCTACACCGACGTGCTCGGGTTCGTGAAGAAGGAAGACGTGCCCATGGGCCATCACCGCTGGCTGACCGTCGTCTCGCCGCAGGATCCCGACGGCGTGCAGCTCGTGCTGGAGCCCGACGAGCACCCCGCCGCGGGTCCGTTCAAGGATGCGCTGGTCGCCGACGGCATCCCCTTCACGTCGTTCATGGTCGACGACGTGCACGCCCAGCACGCGCGGCTCGAAGCGCTGGGCGTCCGCTTCACGCAGCCGCCGGCCACCATGGGCCCCGTGACCCTCGCCGTCCTCGACGACACCTGCGGCAACCTGATCCAGATCATGTGCATGGCGTAGAGGGTGGGTCGGGCGGCGGCCGCCGGGCTTGCCATTCGGCATTATGCCATTTAGCGTTATGCCATAAGGTGAGTTTCAGCTGAAACGTGGTGGGGGGCGCTTCATGGCCCGGATACCCTTTCGGATCGGGGAGCAGGTCACCGGCGAGTTCTTCACGGACCGGAGCACCGAAGTCGCTCGCATCCTCGACGCGATGCGGGAGCCGACCCGCCTGCTGGTGTACGGCGAGCGCCGCCAGGGCAAGAGCTCGGCGATCCGGCAGGCCGGCGTCCGCTTCACGCGCGACGAGGGACTGCTGATCTGGGTGGACGTGGCCACGGCCGCCGGCTTCGACGATCTGGCTCGCCGCATCATCTCCGCGGTCCCCTACAAGTGGGTGTGGCGCGAGGACCTCCAGACGCGGCTGATCCGTGCCTCCCTACGTATCGAGGCCCGCGCCGACGCTTCGGGCAACCCGGTCCTCTCTCTGGGAATCGTGGGCCCGCGGCCAGGAGACGAGGTCCGCGGCCGGGCCGAGCTCGAGCGCGCGGTGCGTGTGCTGGACGAGCTCGCTGCGGAGCGGGAGCTGGCCGTGGCCGTCGTGCTGGACGAGTTCCAGCAGGTCACGTCCCTGGCCGATCGCGGCGCGTGGATCCTGAGGGATCTGCTGCAGACCACCCACGCCCTCAGCTGGATCTGCGCGGGCTCCCGCACCCGCCTCATCCGCGAGCTCACGGGCCCCGACGAGCCCTTCCACCGGTTCTTCGAGCCCCTCAACGTCCGAGCCATCGAGCCCGGCCATCTGTCACGGTGGATCGAGAGCCGCCTGAAGGGCGCCGGCGTCATCCCCGCCCCTGGCGTGGGAGAAGCGATCCTGCACCTCGTGGGACCCCGGACCCAGGACTGTCTCCAGCTCGCGCGCGCCGTGTACACGTTGGGGTCATCGACAGGGACGGCGTCCACCGACGACGTTCGGGTCGCGCTGCGCCAATCCGTGCTGGAAGACGCCGATCGCTTCCAGACCGTGTGGGCCGATCTGGCTCCGTCGCAGCAGGCGGTGCTCCGGGCCGTGGCCGCCGGCGCCGAGCAACTCTACGCTCAGTCCACGGCCGCGGAATTCGGGCTGCCCACCGCCGGCTCCGTGCGAAAAGCCATCCTCGCCCTGGTCGCCAAGGGACACCTTGTGGCCGATGGAGACACCCGCGTGGACGACCCCTTCTTTCGCGAGTGGATCCTCATGAAGGCCATGCCCGACGGGGTCTCGTGGCGGGCGCGGGAGCGCTGA
This sequence comes from uncultured Gemmatimonadales bacterium, assembly GCA_963809895.1. Taxonomy (GTDB): domain Bacteria; phylum Gemmatimonadota; class Gemmatimonadetes; order Longimicrobiales; family Gaopeijiaceae; genus Gaopeijia. The sequence goes on from CAWELD010000004.1 coordinate 32,159, forward strand.
CGCCCCGGCCCGTCTTCCGCGATCCGCGGGCCCCCCTGGCTCCTACGCCGCGGGCCGCCCGGCCCGCGTCCCCAGCACCACCGCGATGACGATGAGGATCAGCCCGATCAGCTGACCTCCCGGCGAGTCGTCGTACCCCGCGAATACGAAGCCGGCGCCGCCGATCGCGGCCAGGCCGGCGACCACGAGGGCGGCGACGAGCGGGGGCAGGTTCTTCATCGGTCTCTCCGGAACACGGGGATCATCGTCGCGCGACGACAACAACAAGTACTTTGCAATACAAAGTTAGCCGGACGCAGGGAGCATGCGCCGCGGTAGACATAAATATCGTACACCATGGTGCTATGTTTGTGTTACATATGCGCACAACTGTTCGACTTCCCGATGACCTCATGAAGGCCGTGAAACGCCACGCGCTCGAGACGAACCGCACGATCACCGACGTGATCGAAGAAGCGCTTCGGGCGGAGCTCACTCGGCGGGAGCCCGATCGCTGCGGGAGCCCGGGCCGCTGCCGACCTATGGGGAGGGTGGCCTGCGTCCGGGCGTCGATCTGGACGACTCCGCGGCACTGCTCGATCTCATGGACGACGACACGTGAGCGCCTCGGCGTGATCCTCCCCGACGTGAACGTCCTGGTCTATGCGCATCGCCGCGACGCGGACCGTCACGACGAATACAAGGCGTGGCTCGAGCAGGCGGTGGCCGGGCCAGGCCCCTTCGGCCTCTCGGACCTCGTCCTGAGCGGCTTTCTCAGAATCGTGACCCACCCCAGGATCTTCGTCGATCCCACGCCCGTCGCGGATGCCCAGGCTTTCGTTCGTGCACTGCGCGGGCGAGAAAACCGTGTGGCTGCGGTCCCGGGTCCACGGCATTGGGAGATCTTCGTGGATCTGTGCCGGACCGCACGGGCGCGGGGCAACCTCGTTCCCGATGCCTGGCTCGCGGCCCTGGCCATCGAATCCGGAATGGAGTGGATCACGACCGACGGGGATTTCCGGCGCTTCCCGGGCCTCGACACTCGCCATCCGCTGGACTGACTCCGTCAGCGCATCTCCACCCAGCCATCCCCCAGCTCCACCCCCAGCGGGCGCCGGAGCGCGTCCAGATCTTCCAGGGGATTCCCGCCGAGCAGCACCAGGTCCGCGCGCATGCCCGCGGCCAGCCGTCCGATGCGATCCGATTCGCCCAGGTACTCCGCCGCATCGACCGTGGCCATGCGCACCAGCGCCGGCAGGGGGATTCCCGCCTGCATGAGCTCGTCCATCTCGTCGGCCAGCGAGGTGCCGGGCTGGGTGACCTCGATGCCCGAGTCGGTGCCCACCAGGATGCGGGCGCCGGCGTCGTAGAGGGCCTTCACCACCGTGCGTCGGTAGGGCGCCGCCTGTGACGCGGTGGGCAGATGCGTCTGGATCTCCAGCGTCGGGCAGTTCCAGGTGCCGTGCTCCACGGTGAGCGCGATGGCCTGGTCCAGCGCCGCACCGGAGGTGGTCTGGTAGCCGCCCAGATGCTCGATGGAGCGCTGGCCGACCTCGATGACGTGGGTGAGCGGGACCGGCCCGGGCTTGTGGCCGGCGAAGGTCATCCCCCGGGCCTTGGCCGCCGCCACGATGGCGTCGTACACGTCGAGCCGCAGGTCCTGGTAGATCTTGAGCTCGCGGTAGCCCTCGTCCCACATGAGCTGCACCACCGAGTCGGCCTTGGCGGGATCGGTGATGAGCTGGGTCTCGGGCCAGTGCACCGGCGGGCCGTCGAGCCCGGGGCTCAGCGTGTGGATCGTGGGCCCGATGCGCCGTCCGGCGGCGATGTCGTCGATGATCGCGCCCAGCGCCTGGAATCCCCACATGTTGCGGACGGTGGTGATCCCCGAGCGGATGTAGGCCTCGGTGTCGCCGGCGCTCATGTGCACGTGCATGTCCACGAGCCCGGGCATGAGCCAGCCGCCGTCGCCGTCCACCACCTCGGCGTCCGCGGGCACCGCGACCTCGGCGGCAGGCCCCACGGCCTCGATCATCCCACCGCGCACGACGAGCACCCCGTCGTCTTCGATCGTGCCGCTCTCCGGGTTCACCAGGTGCACGTTGGTGAACGCGCGCAGGGGTGCGTGCTCGACCCGGAGATCCCCCTGGAACGGCGCGTCGTCGGGGCCGAGCCCGGTCATGGACTCGGCGGTGCACGCCAGCAGGACGGCCAGCGCCAGGGTGCCGGTGGTGAGGCGGATGGCGGGGCGGGCCAGGCGGGAGGGGGTCATGGACGGTCGGTGCGAGAGGGCGAGGACGTCGGGAGTCGCGCCCTTTCTCTACGGCCGGTCCGCGGTGGGTTTACGTCGTGGCGGGCGACGCGGTGGTGGTGGTGGCTACGACACCCAGTGCTCGACCGGTGTCGACAGGAATTCCTCGAGCCGCGCGGGCCGTCAAATTACTCAATGCAGTGAGTAAATTTGCGCAGTACGTTGAGTAATCCGTTCGTTGGCGCGGCTTCGGCGAAGCGAAGAGGCTGGCAGTGTGGCAGCCGAAGGTGCCCCCTCCCCCGCCCGACCGCCACATTCCGACATGCCTGAGCCTGGCTACTACTACCGGAACGGCCTCGCCGTGCTGCAGTTGGTGCGGGAGCCCCCAGCCTGGATGGCGTACGATCCGCGCCTGGATGCGCACGTGGCGCCGGGGCACCGCTATCCGGAGCTCCGGAGTTGGGCCGAGGTCCACGAGGTGCCCGAGATCCAGGCCGGGCCCGACACGTTGGGCGAGGAGTACGCCGACCCTCGCACGCCCCGAGACTATCAGGCCGAGGCCCTGGAACGCTGGTGGACCGCCGGCGGACGCGGCTCCGTGGTCCTGCCCACGGGCGCCGGCAAGACGCTGGTCGCCTTCCTCGCCATCCGTCGGGTCGGCAAGGGCGCCTGCATCGTCGCCCCCACCCGCGCCCTGGTGAGCCAGTGGTTCAACCAGCTCGCCGACGCGTTCGGCGCCGACCGCGTGGGAGCCTATTACGGCGACGAGAAGGAGGTGCGGAGCCTCACCGTGACCACCTACCACTCGGCCTTCACGCTCCTGGAACGCTGGGGCGACCGCTTCGCCCTTCTGGTCCTCGACGAGGTCCACCACCTGGCGGACCGAAGCGCCGGAGCTTCCGCGACCGGGGCCTCCGCGACCGCCGCCTCCACGGACGCCGATCCCTCCGGCGCCAAGGCCTGGCACGACGCCCTGCGCATCGCCCCGGCCACCCACGTCCTCGGGCTCACCGCCACCTATCCCGACGGTCGGGACGAGCACATGCGGGCGCTCGTGGGACCCGTGGCCTATCGCCGCCGTCTGGGCGAGATGCTCGACGCCGAGCTCGCCGACCTCGCCGTGGAACGCCGCTTCGTCCACCTCACGCCCGACGAGCGCCGGCGCTACGACGGGGCGGTGGAGCGCTACGAGGGATTCGTCGAGGAGCGCGGCTACCGCGAGCGCCTGGGTGAGGCGGGCTCCGAGTGGTGGCCGGCGTTCATGGCCGAGACACGGCGCTCGCCCGAAGCGCGCCGGGCGTTCCAGGCGTTCCGCGAGCGGGAGCGCGTCGTCGCCCTCGCCTCGGGCAAGCTCGCCCTGGCGCGGCGCATTCTGGGGCTCCACTCCGCCGAGCAGGCGATCCTCTTCTGCGGCAGCACCGAGGCCGCCGACGAGGTGGCGCGGCGTTTCGCCATCCCCCTGATCCGGGCCGAGACACCGGCCTCGGAGCGCAAACGCATCCTGGATCTGCTGGCGGGGGGAGAGGTGCGGGCCGTCGCGGCGGTGGAGGTCCTCGACGAGGGATGGGACGTGCCTGGCGCCAAGCTGGGCCTGGTGCTGGGAAGCTCGAGGAGCGGCGGGCGGCGCCAGCATCAGCAGCGGCTCGGGCGCATCCTCCGGAAGCAGGGCGACCGGGTCGCCTCGCTCTTCGAGATCGTGGTGGCCGACACCCACGAGTTCTTCGCGTCGCAGCGCCGCGGCGGGGCGATCCGTGCGGCCACCGACCGCCAGCTCGGCCTGGGTCTGTAGGCGCTCGATGCTACGACGTACGCACGTCGCCCCCTTCGTCGAGGTCCGCAACGGAGCGCTGGAGGTGGAGTTTCTCGAGTCTCCGGGGGATGACTCGGCGCTGATCCGCTTTCTGGATCGGCTCACGCGTCTCGCGCGTCGCCTCGAGGGATGGCGTCGCGCCGATGTCACCGAAGCCCTCCGCCGCCAGGAGCGGCGGGTACGCGACGTGCGTCGCCTCGCGGGCATCTCCAAGGCACTGTCGGACGCATGTCGCTTCCGCCCCGAACCCGGCGCGGACCGGGCTCAGGAGATCCGCGAGGCGGTGTATCGCGCGCGCGGGCGCCGCTGGCCACCGGTGCCCGGAGACGACGATCGACCCTACCAGGACGCGGCTGCGGAGCTCGCCCTCGAGGTGGCCGACGTGAAGCGTCTCCTCCATGCCGACCGGCCGGCCAACTACCGCCTCGTCCGGGCCCCACGCATGAACGGGCGGGACCTCCTGGCGCGCTACAACCTGGAGCTGGCCCGGGGTGTGCTACTGGACGCCGAGTCGCTCGTGCTTCGCGCGCGCGGCGGCTGGAAGAACGTCTTCCGCACCCTCAAGCTCGCGCGCCTCATGACGCGGATCGAGCGCGTGGGCCGCCGAAGTTACCGGGTCGAGGTCACGGGACCCGCGGCGGCCTGGATGGTCCGGCCGCAGCGATACGGCGTCCGTCTGGCTCGGGCGCTGCCCGCGCTCCTGGCCGCCCCGGGTGCCCGCATCGAAGCTCGCGTGCATCACCAGGGGCGGCTGCTCCCCTATCACCTGGCGGCGGGAGACGTCCCCGGGCTCGGCCGAGGACGACGAGGGCGCGGCCGTCGCCACGACTCGCGCTGGGAGGAGGATCTGGCGGAGATCCTCCGCCAGAAGCTCGGCGAGGAGCGCGAGGGCTGGACGCTGGTGCGGGAAGATCAGCCGGTGGTGCTCGCCGGCGGCCGGGTCTTTCTCCCCGACTTCACTCTGCGGCACCGGGACGGCCGCGAAGCGCTGGTGGAGCTCGTGGGCTTCTGGACCCCCGAGTACCTGGCCGAGAAGATCGACAAGGTGCGCGAGGCCGGGCTGGACAACCTCGTCCTCGTCGTGTCCCGGAAGCTGGGCGAAGGCGCGCAGAAGCTGGAGCGGGCCGCCGCCGGGCCGGTCGTCTGGTTCACCGACCGTCCCACGGCGCGGCCGGTACTGGAGGCGGCGGAGCAGGTGGCGCGGCGGCCGGGATGAGGAAGTCTGCCTGCCGCCGCGATGAATTGCCCGTAGGCCCTCGCCCGGGACGCGGCCGCCTAGCGACGTCCGGGCGAGGACCCAGAAGACGCCGCCCTCTTCCGATATGCGCATGCGAAACGAGCCTCCGTGCCCGCCGTCTTCCAGGCGGAAATAGGCGAGAGTTCCATCCTGGGGGGATCGCCTGCGATGCGCGCGCCCTCACCGGATCGAAGCGTGGCGGAGGGTGGCATGAAGCTCCCACGCCTCGAAGATCGAGGGATTCTGCAGCTCCGGGTTGGAACTGAGGTCGTCCACCGCCAACGAGATGGCGGCCCGCAGAAGCTGCTCCAGGGGATGCCACTCGGTTCCCAGCAGCATGCTCATGCGACGCGACAAACCGAGACGCCGCCCCACGTTCGGAGGCTCGGTCGGAGACCCACCATACTCGTAGTATCCGTTCCAGCCCTCTTCTGCCCCCCGGTTCATCGCCGCCATGGCATCCGCATAGGACGACCCCGGCCTGCACGGCCCGCCAAACGACATCTCGGAAGAACCATTCACTGCTCCCGTAGCCTCGACCGAAACTCCAGGAGTCGATGGACAGCATCTCCCCGGGTGCCGGGCGCATCCCAGGAGTAGTCGTGCCAGCTCGAGTTCTGGTCGAAGGAGCTTCCCTGCCGTTGCCGCATGGCCTCGATCGCCAGAAAGTCCGCTCCGCCCTCCGAGGCCCACCGGTCGGCTCCGGGCCCGCCACACTCTCCCGCATCCCGGCACGCGAGGTCGAGGTGGAGGCTCTGCCAGGCGTGGGCGAGCTCGTGGGTGAGCAGGTCCGGCCGGATGAAGAGCGGGACGTCGAGGTCGTCGATCGCGATGCCGGGACTCAGCTTCATGACGCAGCTTCCCGGGAACCGATCGGGAGAGTTCGCCCCGCCGCAGGTCATGATCGCGCCGATGAGATCGTACTCCGAGACGATGATGAGGAGCTGATCGCTTGCGGCGGTCGTCACCGGGTACGCGTCCCCCAGCGACGAGCGCAACAGAGGGATCCCGTAGTCGAACACGACGTCCATGGCGACGTCCATGGAGTCCAGCCGGTCGGCTACCCTGTACTCCTCGTCCTGGTCGAGCACCGCCACGACGAACCGATCACGGTAGTTGCGCACGATGGTCGCCGGCACGTACTCCCCACCCTCCAGAGGCTTGTCCACGGTGAGGCGGTCGCCCACCTGCCACGGCTCGTCGCGGTAACGGTAGTAGTCCGGCGGCGGCGGACCCGCGGGGTCCGGGACCCGGTTCCGCGATAGGAGCTCGAAATCGGGGCGGGGCGGCGCCGTCCAGGATGCGATCGCTGTGGCCGCGACCCGGGGCGCTGCATTGCCGCCACCCGCCACGGTTCGGTCCTCCAATTCCATCCCGAAGGTGGTGAAGGGGCGCATCCGATCCTCGGGAGCCGTGAGCGCCCCCTGCAGGCTTCGCGCATCCATCATCAGGAGCGTGTAGGCGCCGTTCACGCCCGGGTGGAGTCGTAGGCATTGCTCCGGGGCGTCGCCCAGCACCATCCAGTCGCCCGGCGCCAGGTTCACCTCGTCGTCGCGGAGCACGCGGATCGAGATTCGTCCGAGCAACGTTCCTCCCGCGAGCTCGACAGCCTCCAATCCTCCACCCACACACGCCGCCTGTGAGAGGACGGGAGCCGAGAACCGCAGGAGGGCGCTGTCCGCCGACACGATCTGAACCGGGAAGCCGTCGAGGGTGAGTGTGCCCGGGTCGATGCGGTCCAGGCGGTACCCCTGGAGCGACACCTCCGCGCCCTGCTCCACCGGTCCGATTTCCGACGCGGTCCGCGATGATGGGCCCGGGAGGACTCACGCGCACCGTGCTCTCGTCTGACGCCAGGGCGGCGTAGCTGGCCTGGACGGTCGCGGTTCCCGGTCCCCGGGCAATCAAGGTGAACGGTGCGCCCGGCTTCGACTCGAGCACCGGGAACGTCTCCAGGGCGGCGGTCTTCGGACACGGTGACGAGCACCGGGGATTCCGCCAGCTCGACCTCCTGGCCGTCGGCATCCAGACCCCGAACGGTGAACTCGACCTCCTCACCGAGCTCCCGCACCTCGACCGTGGCCGGCTCCAGGACGAGGCTGACCGGCATTCGGGGGTCCGGTCGCAGAGTCCGAGCCGCAGGCCGCGGCGAAGAACGGTGACATGGAGACGATCACACGAGCACACGCCTTCCGCTTCATCCCGTCCCTCCACGTGGCCTCGGGTCCGTTGGAAGTCCCCTCCAATGGAGCCAACCCCCACGCGGCGGATCAGGTCACGCCGCGCGCCCTTCATCGCACGATATCGGCGTGCGTGCCGCCAGGTTTCTGGCGAGCTGCTCGACGGTCGCGCCCGCGAAGGGACGCCAGCCCTCCCCCTACCGGAGCCGCGGGTTCGTCGACCGGGGCGCCAGCTCGCACTCCGGCCACTGCGCCGCCGCCGCCAGCGCCCGCCGAGCCGCCGAGCTGGCCGGCTGGCCGCCAGGTCCACGCGATCCAGCGGGATCCGCGTCGGGATCCTCGGACGCCAGGTAGACGAGCATCGCCGTCAGGGTCGCGTTGTAGCGGAGGTCGTCGAAGACGACCTTGTCGTAGGTGTCCCGCTCGGTGTGCCAGGTCACGTTGCCGTAGTCCCACGACAGCGCGCCCAGGCCGAAGGCCGGCAGGCCGTGGCAGCCGAAGGAGAAGTCGTCGCTGCCGCCGCCCGCCGGGCGGCCGGCGCACCACCGGAGCGCCGCCGTTGATGACGCTGGCGCCACTCCATCGGGATCTTCGCCAGCCACGCGTTCAGGTGCTCGGGGGCGTGCACGAGGCCGCGCGCCGCCGATGCGCACCACGCGGCCGGTGCCGTTGTCCTGGTTGAAGAGGGCCTGCAGCCCCGCGCAGCACCTCGGGATGGTCCTCGGTGAAGGCCTTGGAGCCGACCTCGCCCTCCTCCTCGCCGCTCCAGTGGCCCACCAGGATGGTGCGCTTCGGATGCGGATAGACCTTCTTCAGGATGCGCATGGCCTCGAGCATGGTGAGCGTCCCGGTGCCGTTGTCGGTGGCGCCCGACGAGCCGTCCCACGAGTCGAAGTGGGCCGACAGCATGACGTACTCGTCGGGATGCTCGGTCCCGGGGATGCTGGCGATGACGTTGTACACGGGCTGCTCGCCGAGGAGCTTCGCCCTCGAGGTTCGAGCCGGAGCCTGGGGTGGTCGCCCGTCCTCGGTGAGCCGGTAGACGAGGCCGTAGTCCTCGCAGTCGAGGGCGATGGCCGGGGTCTTCGTGTTGTAGGTCTCGAAGACCTCCATGGCGCCCCAGCCGGTGTTGAGCGCGTTCCCGCGACCCGCCGAAGCCGAAGCCCCCGCCGCCGCCCCTGGGATCGAGCTCGGCCGCCACCACCTGCTCCGGCGTGCGTCCGCCGCCCATGCGCCACGGCGAGCTTCGGCCGCGAGGTGATGATGCCCGGCGCGCTCCGCCTGCCTCGAGGCGCACACCGAGGTCACCGCCACCGAGCGCCGCGGAGTAGCCCGTGCCCCGCAGCGCCGGCGCTCGCGCCGTCCTGGTCCGGGCCCGGGCGCCGCACGCTGGCCCAATCGCGTGCTGCGTCGCCACCATGACCGAGTCCATGTGCGCCTTGGACTCCGGTGTGCGCGTTCGCGGCCCAGTCGTCCTGCGGACGGCACGTGGGGAGCGCCGCCGAGATCATCACCAGCTTCCCCTTGGCCTGCGGAAGCCACTTCACGAACTCCGTGCTGTCCCGGAAGCGGGGCAGGACGACGGTCTCCAGCACCACGTCCTTGCCGCCGGTGCCGGGGCTGTAGCCCACCATCTGGCCCTCCAGCGTGCGGTTGCGCGGCGCCACCAGGTCGATGTGCGAGTGCCCGCGCACCCACCCGCGCCAGGTGCCGAACTGCTCCTCCCTGGCGTCGATGCCCCACGACTTGTAACGGTCACCAGCCAGTCCTCGGCCCGCTTCAGGTCCGGGGAGCCCATGAGACGCGGCCCCAGGGAGTCGAAGAGCGCGTGGGCCTCGGTCTCCAGCGCGAGCTGTCCATCCCCACGCGTAGATCCGCCGGATCACGGGATCGTCGGTGGGGAAGGTCTGGGCCCGGAGGGAGTCGCGGAGCGCCAGGGCGAGGCCGAGGGCGGCCACAAGGCGCGAGGGTCGGAACGTCATGGTTCGGGGTCCTGCCAGAAGGGTGAGGACGATCGGATGCCACCCGGGATTCTCCGAGTCCCAAAGCGCTTCCCGTCGCCGCCGCCCGTCGCCTGACCTACCCGTCGGTCACGAAGGAGTACACTTTCGAAGTATGGGCACCGTGCGCTTGCTCAGCCTCGATTCCCGTCCGTACCCTGACGGTAGTCCACATCGGGCGGCCTGCGTGTTCCCATCCCCTCGTCCGCAGGCCCAGGATACGCCATGGCATCCACCCACCGGAAGACGACGGGCCCGCTCGTAGCCGGCGCCATCATATTCGTGACTTCCGCCATCGGCTGCGACGGTCCTCCGACGGTCGTGATCGGTATCACCACGAGCACCGAGTTGGTGTACGCGGCTCGACTCGCGCTTGAGGAGCCATGGCGGCCGACCCGATCCCCGGCCTGGATACCCTCATCATCGCCGAAGGCACCAATAGCGCACCTCCGGCGATCGAGGCGGCGGAGCGGCTCGTCACGGATGCCAGGACCATCGGCGTCGTGGGCCACTCCAACAGTGCGGCCAGCCTCGCGGTGGCGCCCATCTACCACGACCGCGAGGTCGTGGAGCTGACCCCCACATCCACGGCGGTGGTCTACTCCGGTGCCGGTCCCTTCAGCTTCCGCCTCGTTCCGCCTGACGACCGGCAGGGTGCATTCATGGCCCGCTACCTGTCCGAGCTGCTCCCGGAGGGCGGGGATCTGGTGATCTTCTACGTGAACGACGACTACGGCCGGGGCCTCCGCCGCGCCTTCGAAGAGGGCCTCGCCGACGGAGACGCCTTCCGGATCCTCGGGGAGCTTCCCCACACCGAAACCGACGTGTCGGACGAGGACCTGAACCAGGCCCGCTCCAGCCTGGCGGCCCAGCCCCCCGACGCGGTGATCTGGCTGGCCCGGGGGACGATCCTGGCGTGGTACCTGCCCACCATCCGCGAGGTCGCTCCCGACGCCCTCATCCTCGGCGGGGACGCTACTTCCTCGGTCCTGCAGGGGACACCGGGCGAGAACCTCCTCGGCGGGGTACGGTTCGTCGATTTCGTGGACCTGGAGTCCACCGAGGCGTTGCGAGACTTCTCCCGCCGGTACGAGGAGCGCTTCGCCGCCCCCGCCACCGCGCCGGCCGCCCTCACCTACGACGCCATGGCGCTCTTCTCGCCGGGGTGAGGGCAGGCGCCCGCACAGGGCCCGAGCTCCGGGATCACCTGAATTCGCTGGGTCGGGAACGCCCGCCCTTCCAGGGCTTGACCGGCCCGGTCTCCTTCGACGAGAACGGCGATGTCGAGCGACCGTACGTGATGCGGACGTTCGGGCGGATGCCGATCCCGTGATCCTCCCGGAGATACCCACGCGCGGTAGCCTCGGCGCCGCATCTTCATCACAGGCACGATGTTGGCCGTGGTGATCATGGCGGGACTGGCCGGATTTCTAGCGGTGAATCAGCGCATGCGAACGCGGTTGGCCGAGGCCACCGACGCCTACGCCGAGGAGCAGAAGATCGCCGACCAGTTGACCGGGGCCGTCATGCGTCAGCTCCTGCTGGTCGCCCTGCCCTCCCGGTCACCGTTCGGGGGCCTGGGCGCGGAGTTCCGGCGGGCCGGCGACGAAGCCAACGCGCTGATGCAGCGCTATCTCTTCCGCGACCCTCCCGAGGAGCGTCTCCACTCGAGCGGGTGAAGGCGGCCCATCAACGTCTGGAGGTGGCCGCCTCCAGGATCACGATGACGGTGGCCGCCGACGACACGCCGAGCGCCGAGGCGGCCGCCAACGAGCTGCTGGCGGACGCGTCGGCCCTGCACGAGGCCCTCAACGGCTTCCTTGAGATGCGCGAGGCTGGCTGCAGGCGCTGCGCGCGCCAGAATGCCGAGTTCATGGCCCTCGACGTCGGGGGCGCAGGCTTCGCCCTGCTGGACCTCCTGGGGTCGGGCTACCTCGGCCGCTTTCTCCAGCTCCGGATGACTGAGCCGCTTGCGGCCCTGACCGATGCGGCGCGCCAAATCGGAGAGGGCGACCTGGAGGCCCGGGTCCCCACCGACCACGATCGGGAGTTCGCCCGGGTCGCGATGGCCTTCAACGACATGGCCAGAGATGTGACCCGGGTCCGTGAGGAGCTCGTTCAACACAACCGCCAGCTCGCCGAGGCCCTGGAGAGCCTGCGCCAGGCCCAGGCCGAGCTCATCGAATCGGAGAAGCTCGCGGCCATGGGCCGCATGACCGCCGGCCTGGCCCACGAGCTTAACAACCCTCTGGCGAGCGTCCTGGGATACGGGGAGCTGCTGAACGAACACCTGACTTGAGACGGTGGACCGGAGGCCCGCTTGCTCCAGGACGAGTTGGTGGCACCCATCGTCCAGGAGGCGGCCCGCGCGCGTGAGCTCGTCCGGAACTTCACCCAGTTCGCCCGGGGATCGAGTCGCGAGCTGGGGCCCGTCGGGGTCTGGGAGGCCCTGGACACCGTGGCGGGCCTCCAGCGCTTCGCCTTCGAGAGCGCCGGCCTGACCCTCGAGGTGGAGGCCGTGCCCGACGTCTGGGTGCTGGCGGAGCGGCAGACGCTTCAGGAGGTCTTCTTCAACCTGGTGAGCAACGCCTACGACGCCAGGCGCGAGAGCGGCGAGGGGATGCTCCGGATGGGGATCCCTGGATGACGGCGAGCTCGTGCTGTCGTTCGAGGACCAGGGCCCGGGCCTGGAGGACCTGGAGCACCTGTTCGAGCCCTTCTTCACGACCAAGGCCGTGGGTAAGGGAGCCGGCCTGGGCCTCGCCACCGTGCACCACGCCATGGAGCGGTTCGGCGGCAGCGCGCGGGCCGCCAATCGTGAGGCGGGAGGCGCCCGGTTCGAGCTCCGGCTACGGCTCGCCGAGGCACCGGAAGCGATCGGCGATGCCGTCGCGGAGCAGGGAGGCCCCCGGGAGGCGGGTGGAGGTCGGCGGCGTGGAAAGCGAGGACGCGAAGACGGCGGCCAGCCCCCGGGTTCTGGTCGTGGAGGACGAGCCCTCCCTGCGCCGGCTCCAGAAGCGCCTCCTCAACCGCCTGGGCGCCGAGGTCATCCTCACGGCCAGCGTCGCGGAGGCCCGCACCATTCTCGCCGACCGCGACGTGGACCTCGTCGTCTCCGACGTGAAGATGCCGGGAGAATACGGCATCGAGCTCTATCGATGGGTCGCCGAACACAGGCCGGGCCTGGCCGGGCGGTTCCTGTTCGTGACCGGCGACGTAGGAGCCGCGGCGATCGCCAATCTCAGCGAGGCACGTCCCGGGATCTTCCTCCACAAGCCCTTCGACATGAAGGAGTACATGGCACGGGTGTCGGCGCTCCTCGGCATTCCGCGGAACGGCTGAGCGACACCTGGAAGCTCCACTCGACGAGGGAACATGGGGACGATCGGATGCCACCCGGGATTCTACGCGCCGCCGGAGTCACGGCAAGGAAGCCGCTACCCGAGCTCCTCCAGCAGGTCGGCCGGCGTGCGAGCAGGGATCGGCGAGCCCTCGAAGTCCTTCAGGTTCCGCGAGGCGATGTAGAGGGCACCACACGCGCGGGCTGCGGCGACCTGCATGGCGTCCTCCAGGTCCGACATCTGAAGTGACGCCGCGAACCGGAACCCCTCGGTATCGGTGGGTGCGACGGTCGCGAAATCGGTGAGTGCCCGCAGGAAATCGCGGGTGTCAGCTTGGCCGCGCGCCGGCCGCAGCAGGTAGTAGAGGTTCGACAACGTGTGCCAGGCCACGAACGCACCGCCCCGCCGCTGCTCCAGCCGGTCGATCAGCGCCGACGAAGCCTCAGCGTGCGGCGCGCGGTCCAGCGCGACGTCGAGGATCACATCGGTGTCCAGCAGGATCATCGATACTTCTCGGCGAGGGCCCGGTAGCGCTCGTCCTGCTCCCGGTCAGCGAGAACCATGGTCCCGCGCCAGCGCGCCGAGAAGGATCCGCTCTCGCCTTCGCTCGTCATGTCACGCAGCGCATCTTCGATCAGTGACGACAGCGACACGCCCCGGCGGCGCGCGAAGCGCTTGGCCTCCGGGACCAGATCCTTGTCGACGGTGATCGTGAGTTTGGTTTTCATGATATACGTATACGTTGCTGTACACACGTATACTGCGCAAGAAGACGACCTTCCGTCAATCCCCCGCCCGCGCATCACGACGCCGGACGGATCTCCCAGGGTCCGGTGACCACCCCCGCGGTGTCGTCGCGGGTCAGGAACGGACCGCAGCTCCAGGTGCCCTCGGCCCCGGACGCCGTGCGGTGGCCCCGCATGACGGCGAGACTGTCGTAGAACGGAACGCCCGTGTCCTGGTTCAGCGGCGTGACGAACTCCACCGAGTCGCCCGGCAGCAGGTGCACCTCCGCGGCGGGAGAATAGAGGTCGGGGCGCAGGCCGATCCCCGCGCCTTCCGGATCCAGGACCGTGCGCAGCGCTTCCCCGCCACCCTGCGCGATCAGCAGGCCGCTGGAGGCCTCCCGATCCCCCTGGATCACCTCGAAGCGCAGGTCGAGGGCGCATTCGATAGAGAACTCGCCGTGCATGCCCTCGGCGGTGCCGGTGAGGGCGAACATGCCTGGAAAGGCCGCGGCGATGCTGGGACGGGTCGCATCGTCACCTCCGCACGCGGCGAGGACGAGCGCCGTGAAGCAGGCGCCGGCCACCAACCCCCGCTTGCGGGCGCTGGTGCGATCCCGGACGCGTGCCGCGCGGCACGGCTGCAAGGTACTGTCGACGTCTGAAAGTGCCATGGACCCGAGGGCGTAAGGGACTGCGACGGGGGAGCCTCCGTGGCGCACCCGCTCGAGGGGAAAACGATTCAGCATTGGCGAACCGGACGTCGGTCACCCACAGGGAGGGGCGGATGGGGGAGCAGGGACACGTGCTGGCGCAGGCCAACGTGGCGCGCATGCGCTTCGCACCCGACGATGCCCGCATGACCGACTTCGTGGCGGCGCTGGACCGGGTGAACGCCGAGGCCGATGCCGCCCGGGGATTCCTGTGGCGCCTGCAGACCGACGCGGGCCACAGCATGGACGTGCGCGCCTTCGACGACCCCCGCATGCTCTTCAACCTCTCGGTGTGGGAATCCCTCGAAGACCTGTTCCGCTACACCTACCGGAGCATGCACGCCGATTTCTTCCGGCGGCGGCGGGAATGGTTCGAGACCGCCGAGCGTCCCTCGGTGGTCATGTGGTGGATCCAACCCGATCACCGCCCGTCGGTGGCCGAGGCGCTGGACCGGCTCGACGCGCTCTGGACCTCGGGACCCTCACCCGAGGCCTTCGACTTCCGGACCCCCTTCGACAGCGGGGGCGGCGCGCTGGATGCGGAGTGGCGACGGCGGGTCGCGGTGCCGGACCCGGCCACGCCCTGACACGGGAACGGTCGCGGATCAGCCACCCCCGGTCGCCCCACCGATGGGCGACATGCGGTTCAGATATCGCCGAATCGCTTCCGCGTAGGCCGGGCCCTGGACCACCGTCCCGTGGTCCCGCCCCTGGACGATCTGGATCTCGAGCTCGGGGTCCAGCGCCTTCAGGGCTTGCGCGCGCGCCAGCCTGGGATCCTCCGAACCCACCACGGCCAGCATGGGCCCCAGCCCCGCCGCCTCGTCGTCGCTCAGCGCCAGGGCGGGATACGCCTGCGCCAGCGCGGCCAGGGCCTGCACGTCGTTCCTGCGGAATCCCTCGAGCTCGTCGCCCGACAGCTCGGTCGTGTCCACCTGCAGCAGGTCTCGCCCGGCCTGGGCCATGCCCCGAAGCTCCTCGGCCGAGGTGAGGCCCTCGCCGATCAGGACCGTGGCGCCGATGCGGTCCGGATGGCTGGCGGCCGTGCGCAGGGCGATGATCCCGCCCATGGAGTAGCCGATCAGGTCGGCGCGCGCGAGGCCCAGCGTGTCCAGCACCCGGACCACGTCGTCGGTGAGCGTGAGGCCGTAGTCCGAAGGATCGTGCGGTTTATCGCTCCGTCCGTGCCCGCGGATGTCCATGCCGATGACCGTTCGGCCCGGAATCAGCGCCGCCAGCAGGTCGTGCCACTGCTCGGGCAACCAGCGCGCGGCCCAACCATGCAGCACCACCACCGCCGGCCCACTCCCCTGCACTTCGACGTGCAGGACCGCGCCATCGGCCTGAACCCGCATGACGCGCGGCATGGTGTCGGGCTCGGGGGTGGGAGGACTCGCCTCCCCACCCCCGTCACCGCAGCCGGCGGCGACGCCTGCGAGGGCCAGCCCCGCCACCACCCACATCGCACCCCGCAGGCGCGCCGGCATCACACCGCCGCCTTCATCGCCTCGACGTACTCGTCCAGCACGCCGACCCATCCGCCACTGTACGCGTCCCGCTGCGCCTGGCCCTCGTCGCCCAGGACCTCCCATCCACGATGCTCCAGGCGGACCACCGTACCCGCGCCATCGGTAGCGGCGCGGAAGGTCACCTCCACCTCGGTCTCCTGGCTCTCAGGACGACCGGGATGCCAACTGAAGACCACCCGCTCCGGCGGCTGCCAGTAGCGGATGCGCCCCCATTCGTGGAGCGCGCCGTCGGCGTCCACCTCCGTCACCGCCTCCCCCACCGCACCCCCGAAACGCACGTCGCGGCAGCGATCCTCGGACACCGAGTGCGTCGCCATGGGCCACCACGACCCGATGTCGGCGGTGAAGCGCCGAAACGCGACCTCCCTCTCCACCGGAACCGTCACCTCGCACATCACCGGCGAGATCGTCATGCCTCCCCTCCTCCCGTTGAATCGAACGAGCTCCGGAAGGCCTCCATGGCGCCGCTCCAGAACGACTCCACATACGCCCGCAGGGGCTCGAGGCCTTCAGGCCGCACCCGGTAGATCCGGCGGCGGCCGTCCTTCTCCACCTCCACGATGCCCGCCTCGCGCAGGACCTTGAGGTGCTGCGACACGGCCGGCTGGCTCACGGGCAGCGCGTCCACCAGCTCCCCCACGGGCCGCGGTCCGTCCCGCAGCAGCCGCAGGATCGATCGCCGGGTGTCGTCGCCCAGCACCGTGAGGAGCGCGTCGTGTTGCATGGACAACATATAAGTTACGACGAATATATTGTCAACGGGGGATCCCTTTTCAGGAAGCAGCGACCTCAACTCGACGAGCGGACCTCGAAGTGCCGCCCGACGTGGCCGACGACGAAGCGAGGCTCGTCCGGGACGCGAGACGAAAAGTAGATGCGCAGGCAGCGTCGCGGGTCGTAGGTGTTCCCGACCACGATGTGCTCCTCGGCCTCCACGACTCCGCCGTCGGGGGCCGCAAACCGGTACTGCTCGCGCAGGCGTGCCGAGGTCGAGCTGGCGATGGCGCCCCGGTAGTCGATCCCCAGGTCTCCGAACGCCTCCCGGAGGGATGTTCCCAGGGCCCCGTCTCGCCGGCGGCGCGCCACACGCGCCATGGCGTCCAGGATCGCCCGGACGCGCTCCGGATCCTCATAGGGGCTGGCGTCGGCGGACGCCAACGCGGAATCGAGGACGACGAGGGCGTCGGCATGGGACTCTCCCGCTTCGCGCACCACATCCGGGAGAGTCAGCCGCTCGTCACCCTCCTCGAGGGCGGCCGTCCGGGACGGCTCCAACTCGTCCCCGACCCGCTCTTCGTCCACCGCCGAGGGGAACGCATGGTCCAGGATGTCTTCCAGACGACCCAGACGGCGCTCGATGGCATTCGTGCTGGACGAACGCACCGCCGCGATGGTACGGAGGCGCTCGACTTCGTCGGCGAGGTCCACGTTCGCACGCAGCAGCTGCTCGACGAGGCCACCGAGCGCCGCCACGTCCGCCAGGAGTCGATCGAGCCGGGGCGCCAATACACCGTCGCGTCCCGGCTCCTCGTTGCCAGCCTCCACGGCGTCGGCACTCCCCGTCGGTGACTCCAGATCGGCCCTCGCCGATTCCAGATCCGTGGGTCCCGCGTCCGCCCCCTCTCCAGGCTCGGCCAAAGCGCGGCGTCGTTCGGCGATGGACGAGGGCAGGGTCACCTCGCGCCCGACTTCGATCCCCACTTCGCCGAGCCAGGTCGCGCGCATGATCGGGTCGGACAGGCGGTCCGCGACCAGCAGTGGATGCTCGAACGGATCGTCGTGCCGGGACCAGCCGGGAAAGTAGCACCGAATGGCGCCGCGGTAGCACGACATGGGCGCCCCGCCCAGCGCGTCGCTGAGGGCGAACGTCTGCCGATGCTGCTGCAACACGTGGAGGCGGGCCCGGCCGAGCAGCTCCCAGGCCGTGTCGTCCGGATCCACCACGTAGCCTCCGTCCTCGAGGGGAGACAGGACCGCCACGGGGGCGCTGCGCGTCGGCGAGGCCAGAACGCTCAACACGAAGTCCTCTTCGTCTCCAGGTCGGATCGGATCGGCGCTCAGCGGGCTCCCCATCCACGAGAGATCGACGCGGCCTCGCAGGGCCCGAAGGAACCCTGGCTGTGCCTGACCCGCCCCGACGTACCCTCGCACGCTGGACAGGCCGTCGTCGGCGGTGACCCGCACCGCGATGCGCGTGAAGGAGGGTCGCTCCTCCAGGAGGAGGCGGGTCGTGATGGGAGCCCCCGCCACCACGGGATGGACGGCCCGCCAGATCAACTCGCCCACCCACTCCTTTCCAGGCTCCGCCATGACCTCGTACCGCAGGCCACCGAACCGGGAAGGGGCGCGTTCGCGGGGCTCGTCGCGGAGCAGGCGCGGACAATCCTCCCAGGTGCGACGGATGTCCTCGGTCACCGCAGCGAGGATCATCTCCACCACCGGTCGCCCCCTCACCATCGGCGGCGCCGAGCATTCCAGGGCGTACAGGGTGTTCTCGATCGGTCCGGCCGTGAGCTCACCATCGGGAACACCGGCGGCGGCCCGCAGAATCCGTTCGGGCTCGGGACCCACGATCCGCCAGCCGGTCGGGAGCTGTATGCCGCGGTGCGCGCGTGAGGAGCGACTCATGACACGATGGTGACACGAGGACTGGCTCGGCGCCAGGGAAGCCACCCGCCGGGCGCCTTCAGCGCGCCAATCCCCTCACCACCCGAGCGGCAGACCCGATGACGGCAGCCACCAGGAACGCCGCCGCCATCATGGCCAACCATCGGCGGTGCACCCAGGCCAGCCTGGTCAGGCCGATGGGCGTGCTGGCGATGAACCAGACCCAGAGCGCGACGGCACCGAGCCACAGCCGGGTCAGGTAGCGGCGGCGCCACCACGGGGCGGCCAGCCCGAGCGCGACGCCCAGCTCAACGAGGCTCTGCCCCACCAGCAGCTCGACCGTCTGGAGCGTGGGGATCCCGATCATCCTCGGCTGCGCCAGGCGCGCCGGGGTGGGCACGGTCGTGAACGCCTGCCACATCATGGGGAGCAGGATCACCCAGCTCACGAGCAACCCGGTCCACAGCAGCCACTTCACCGTGGCGGTGCGATCCGAGCCGGCCCCTGATCCCCTCACCGCGCCGGATCCGCCGCCACGCCTTCCTTCGTGATCTTCACCGGCAGGATGGTGCCGTCGGGCGCGAAGTGGAGCTCGTCGATGGCCACCACGCGGTGGTTGCGGTCGGTCTCGCCCAGCGGCCGGCGGTGGTAGACGATGTACCAGCGGCCCGAGCGCGGCGCATGCAGCACCGAGTGGTGCCCCGCCCCCGTGGCCACCGTGGAATCCTGCTCCAGGATCTTTCCCACCCGCTGGAACGGACCCGTGGGCCGGTCGGCCACGGCGTAGGCGACGGCGTAGTCGGGCCCGGTCCATCCCCCTTCGGACCACATGAAGTAGTAGCGGCCGTCCTTGCGGAGCATGTACGAGCCCTCGACGTAGCCCTCGGGGGTGATCTCGCGGAAGACGCTGCCGTCGTCGAAGGGCACGAACCCGGTGAAGCCGTCGTTCAACCGCGCGATGTTGCAGTGGCGCCATCCCCCGTAGGTGATGTACCAGGTGCCGTCGGCGTCCTGGAAGACGAAGGGATCGATGGGCTGCGCGCCGTTGTGGAAGGCGTCGATGAGCGGATAGCCGAGGTAGTCCTCGAAGGGGCCGCCGGGCGAGCGGGACCGGGCCACCCCGATCCCCCCTTCTTCGTCGTCGCTCTGGATGTCGTTGGCCGAGAAGAACAGGTAGTACCAGCCGTCCTTTTCCACGATGGACGGGGCCCACAGCGCCCGGTGTCCCCAGCTCACGTCGTCCAGCTCCAGGACGTGGGGATGCCGGATCCAGGTCACGAGATCCGGCGACGAGAAGGCGTCCATGGTGACCTGCTCGTCGTACGGCGCCGAGGTCGTGGGATAGATCCAGTACTCGCCCTCGAAGACGTGCGCTTCGGGATCCGCGTACCAGCCTTCGAAGACCGGGTTGTCCGGAGGGGAGCCCGCCGCCACGAGCACGGCAACGCCCGCGACGGCCACGCCGGTCCAGGCGGCGCGTCGCCTCGCGGAGCCCCGAGGCGGGGTGAGAATCCGGGATCCCTGTGACATGGAGCGCCTCCTTCGTCGGTCGGTCCGGCACGGTAGGTCGCCAGGAAGGGCTCCACAAGCGGACACCCGAGCCCTCGGCTGGACGCGATGATCGTTTTCGCCTCGATCTTCCGCTTGTGAGGTCGGAAGGAGCCACGCCCCGCGCGCACGGCTCCGCGACTGCGCCTCGGAGGCCCTCATGACCACCCCCCTCGAGCACCATGCGACACGACCCTGCTCCGATGAGCTGGATCCGCACCCCTCACAGGCCCGCCGCATCCGCCGGCGGCGCGTGCCCATCGGGCGCGCGTCACGGCTGGCGACGTGGCTGGTCACGACTCTGGTTGCGAGCTTCGGCGCGGCGTGCGGAGGCGACGGAGGGACCGGCGTTCCCGAGGCCCGGTCCGTGGCCGCGCTGGGGCCGACGACCTTCACCGGCGCCACCGACGCCGAGCTCTCCCAGCCACTTCAGGTGCGCGTGACGGGATCGGACGGGAATCCCTTCGCGGGCCAGCCCGTCACCTGGGCCGTGACCGCAGGAGCGGGAACGGTGAGCGCGAGCACCACCACCACCGACGCGTCCGGCACCGCATCGGTCACCTGGACGCTGGGACCCGCGGCGGGAGCCAACACGGTGACCGCCACCGCGGCGGGCGTGGGCTCGGTCACCTTCAATGCGACGGCGTCGTTCGAGACGCTCGAGCCCACGGTGGACATTCCCGGTATCCGGCGACCTCGAGGTGGAGCGAGTGGTCATTCCCGCCGGGGTCGTGGTGACGCTCACCGGCCCGACCCGGATCGTGGCGGCCGGCGAGGTCACGATCGCGGGCACGCTGGAGGGCGACTGCCAGGCCCTGGAGATCGTCGGAGGCGCCGGCGGGTCGTTCGAAGGCGACGTCAGCAATGCCTGTGTCGCAGGTACCCGCAGCGAGCCTCGGCCCCGACCTGAGCATCCAGGTCGACGGCCCGCTGGACATGCGGGGCACCGTGCTCACCACCGGCAACCTCTTTCTCAGCAACACCTCCGCCCTCACCCCGGCGACCTTCGCCGCGCGCGCGGGCCGCGGCGCCCAGCCTGCTTCCGGGCTGTCGTCGGTCACCGTCGACCCGTGCTTCTTCAGCGGGGAGTTCGGGGTGCCGGAAGGAACACAGCCGGCCACCTCGGCCCCCGGCCAGCCAGGGCTCGACGGGCAGAACATCGCAGGCGGCTGCAGCGGCCCCGCCGTGGTGCAGGATGCCATCTTCCGGCCGGGGCCCGGCGGCCTTCCCGGGGCTCCGAACCTGGACGACGGCGGCGATGACGGTCCCGCCACGGGCTCGGGCATGCCCGGCGGCAACGGCGGCAAGTACGAGAAGGACTGGATGGCGGACGTCACGTACGACAACGCCCTCATCTGGCTGTCCGACGGCGCCGACGGAGGATCGGTGGACGTCATCGGCGACCAACCCGGGGCAGTCCGCCATCGCCAGCGGAGGCGACGGAGGCAACGGTGGAGGCCTCGAGGTCACATCGACGGGCACCATCACCATCGGCCCCGGCGGCCTCGACATCGTGGTGGGCTCGGGGGGCGAGGGCGGGGGCGCGGTGGCCCAGGGCGCCGACGGACGGGACGGCGGCGCGGAGCCCGCTCAGAAAGGCGGCAGCGCCACGTCCCGGGGCGGCGAGGGAGGCACCACGACGCCGGGCACCCTCACCGCCACCGGCGACATCGTCTTCCAGGGTGAGATCGAGGTCACCGCGGCCCCCGCCGGCAACGGGGGCGATGCCACCTCCATGGCCGGCAAGGGCGGCGACGGGGGATCCACCGTGGGCAACCAGCACGGGGCCGCGGGCGGCGACATGATCGCCCACGGCGGCGACGGAGGCGACGACGAGACCCGGGTGAACGGCCGGGCTGACGGGTTCGGCGGCGACGGCGGCGACATCACGCTGGCAGGCGGCGCGGGCGGGGACGGCTACGACTTCTGCGCCGATCCCACCCTGGACGGCCCCGGCGGCGACGGGGGCGATGGGGGCAGCATCGCCCGGGCCGGCGGCACGCGCTCGGCTCCCGGCAAGGCCGGCCAGTCCGGCCCGGGCGGGACCGATGGGGTCGACGGCACCTTCGTCATCGAAAGCAACACGGGCAATGCAGGCGACGGCGGCGCCGGAGAGGTGGCCGCGGGCGTCGGTGGCGCCCCCGGAAGCGACGACGGCATGGATCCCACCTTCGACGGCCAGCGGGGGGACCCCGTCTTCGCGCCGGGCGTCGACGCCGCGCGCTGCAACACGCCGCCGGTGCTCACGCCCCCCGATCCCGCCCCCGAGACGCCGCGAGACACGCCCGTCGAGGTCGTGGTCGGCTACAGCGACCTGGGCGGCGACGCGCCCGATCTGGGCACCTGGACGGTCACGGGGCTGGACGCCTCGGAAGGCTCGCTGTCCGCCCCGCAGCCGGTAGAGGTCGCAGGACAGGTCGTGGGCATCACCTTCACCTTCACGCCGACCCCCGGCTTCCAGGGTACGGCGACCTTCCAGGTCAGGGTCGCGGACGCGTTGGGAGCCCAGAGCGAGACCATCGACGTCGAGGTCGAGGTCAACAACGCCGAGCCGCTCTTCAACGACGGCGAGGGAGACATCGTGGTACAGGTGCCCCGCGGCGGTCAGAAGAAGATCGACCTGTCCTTCAACGACGCCGACGGCGACGAGATGACCTACTCCGTGGTGGACGGAGCGGGGCCGGACCACGGCTCGCTCACGCCCGCCACCTTCCCGGCGAGCACCAACGGCGTCACCACCACCTACCAGCACGACGGCAGCGCCGGCGACTCGGACATGTTCTCGGTCCAGGCCGACGACGGCATGGGCGGGGTGGTCGTGGGCCGGGTGCTGATCACCATCGTGGACAACGCCGCCCCCGAGTGCACCGACAGCGACAAGCTGGTGGAGCTGCTCGCCGGCGAGTCCGTCGTCATCACGCTGTCCGCCACCGACGCCGAGGGCGAGCTGATCACCTTCGATCTGCTCATGGCGCCCACCCTGGGCACCGTCACGGGATTCCCCATCAACGGCGGCACCGTCGAGGTCGAGTACACGTCCAACGGCACCCCGGGCGCGGACCGATTCACCTACACCGTCACCGACGCGTCGGGGAACCAGAGCGAGTGCGCCGTGCGCCTCCACGTGCGCAGCGGCGAGAAGCTCGTCCTCACCACCGGCAGCACCAACACGGCCGAGGGCATCATCCGCTTCGATCCGGCCAAGGGCATGTTCGAAGCCACCGTTCCGGCGCCTCCCGAGGCCAACGGACTCTCCCCTCTCGACGACGGGTCCTTCCTGGCCGCCATCAAGAGCGGCGCCCTCCTGCGCTTCGATCCGTTCTCGGGGCTGCCCGTCACCGACTTCGGCAGCTCGGGCGTGGTCACCGTCGAGGCCGGCGTGGTGGACGTGACCTACCTGCCCGACGGCACCATCCTGGTCACCAACGTCGTCACGGGAGAGATCACCCTGGTGGCTTCCGACGGCACCGTCCTGGAAGGGAGCGAGATCCTGCTGGAGCCGGGCATCGAGAAGATCGAGGCCTCACCCGACGGCTCGAAGATCTTCGTCTTCCAGCGCAACGACCCCGAGAATCCCCTGGACGACGAGTTCCTCATCCTCGACGGCGTCAGCAAGGAGGTGATCGAGGCGATCCCCACGACGCTGCTGCTGGACATGGAGATCAGCCCCGACGGCAAGAAGCTGGTCCTCACCAACGCCGTGCTCCGGGCGTGCTCCGGTTCGACGTCTACGACATCGAGGCCATGGCCTGGGCCACGGAGCAGCCCATCCTCGTGGAAGAGGCGGCGCCAGGGCTCCGGAGGGATCGCGTTCACGCCCGATGGGAGCCGGTTCTACCTGACGGACACCGAGAACGGCGGTCGTGCACTCGCCTTCGACGCCGACAGCTACCAGCGGCGTCCCGAGGAGGACATCACCGGAGTTCCGGTCATCGCCTTCCGCGAGATCCTGTTCACGCTCGACGGGCTGACACGGATCTTCCTGGGCCCGGAGAGCATGGTGGTGCAGGACGTGACCACCGGGGAGTTCGGGCCCGTGAGGGCGCTCCCCGGCTTCATCGACGCGAAGCTCTACCGCTGACCCGGGGCTGCGAGCCCGGCGCGGTCACGCCGTCGTTCCGCCTCAGCCGGGCGGCGTCCGAAAGGGCGCCGCCCGCTCCGGCTTTCCCCAAGCCTCGTACAACTCCACCAGCGCATCGCGCAGCGCCTCGGTGTCGGCGCCCTGTGACTCGGCCCAGCGATACCGCTCCAGCAAGCGGGTCTCCGCCTGTTCCCACCGACCGAGACGGCCCAGCGCGGCGGCGAGCTCGACGGTGACCCCGTCGAGGGTGGGATAGGCCTCGCCGCCGATGGCCCGATAAGCGGCCGCCGCCCGCTCGAGCTGCTCCACCGCGGCCTCGTCGTCGTGGTCGTGACGGGCCAGCGAGTACCCGAAGTTGTAGCGCGTGTTGGCCACCGACACGTGGTTCTCGCCCAGCATGGGGACACGTATCGCCAGTGCCCGCTCGTAGGCGCCCCGGCCGTCGGCCAGGCGTCCCGCCTCGTAGTAGGCCTGCGCTACGTTGAACCAGGAGGTGCCCATGGCGGCGTGGTCGTCGCCGTACAGGCTCCGCCGGATCTCCAGTGCCTCTTCCAGATCGTCGATGGCGGCCTGGTGGTTGCCGAGCCGGAGTTGGAGCGCCCCCATGCTGCTGAGGATCGCGGCGGCCCGCGTGTGCTGGCGACCGAACTCCCGCTCGATGATGGCCAACGCTTCGGCGTACAGGGGGATGGCTTCCTCGGCTCGGCCGGCCCGGGTGTGGACGATGGCCAGCGCCTGCATGGGAACCGTGGCATCGGGTTCACCCCGCGCGCCCTGCTCCTCGTAGATGCCCAGCGACGTCTCCAGGAGCTTCCGGGTCTCCTCGGGCTCGAGGTTGCGCTCGGCGTTGGCGGCCCCCAGGAGGGCCAGCGCCCGGGCGCGCGTGAGCGGCTCCACCGCCCCCTGGGACAGCTCCACCGCCGTACGGAACACGTCCTGCGCCTCGTCGTAGCGCGTCTGCCCGTGGAGCGCGCGGCCGAGGTCGATCATCTGGCGGGCGCGCAGATCCACGTCGTCCGAGCCGGCACTCGCGTCCAGGGCGCTGCGCGCGACCGCCTCGGCCTCTTCGTGGAGACCGAGCAGCGTGTACACGGGCGCGATGGTGCCGTACAGCTCGGCCTGGAGGTCCGGATCGCCTCCGAAGACCGAGTCGACGCGGGCGGTGCCGGCGGCAAGCAGCTCCCGCGCGGTCACGTCGGCCCCGCGCGCCCGGTTGGGATCGGCCCATTCGAAGAGCCCCGTCAGAAACCCGATCACGCCCTGGGCCCGGTCTCGCTCGAAGCGGGCCTGCGCGGCCTCGCGCTGCGCCCGGCGGTACTGAACGCCTGCCAGGACCGCCGACGCGGACACGCCGAGGAACGCCAGCGTCGCCGCCGCCACCGGAACGCGGTGGCGGCCCACGAAGCGCCGGAGCCGGTAGGCCGCCGAGTCGGGGCGGGCCTCGACGGGGAGGCCCTCCCGCCAGCGGCGCAGGTCGTCGCGCAGGGCGGCGACGGTGGGGTAGCGCCGCTCGGGCTCCTTCCGCAGCGCCTTCAGCGTGATGCTGTCGAGATCACCTCGCAGCCGACGCCCCCACCGCACCTCCGCAGCCTGCGCCTCCGGCGACGGACCCACGGACGCGGGCTCGTCCCGGACGCGCGTCCGATCACTGGGACGCGTGACCTCTCCGGTAAGCGCCGCCTCGCGCATCTGCATCAGACTCGACCCCGACCCCGCGTACGGGTGCACGCCGGTGAGGAGCTGGTACAGGAGAATGCCGAGCGCGTACACGTCGGTTGCGGTGGTGATCGGACCGCCCTGGAGCTGTTCGGGGGCGGCGAACCGAGGTGTGAGCGGAAGCTGGCCGGTGCGCGTCTGATCGCCGTCGTCTTCGGCCTCCAGGAGCTTCCCGATCCCGAAGTCCAGCAGCTTGGGCTTGCCATCACCCGTCACCAGGATGTTGCTGGGCTTCAGATCGCGGTGCACCACCAGATTCTCGTGGGCGTACTGGACCGCCTCGCAGACCTGGTCGAACAGTGCGAGGCGCGATTCCAGACCGAGCTGCTCCAGCCGGCAGTAGTCGTTGATCCTGGTGCCTTCGACGAACTCCATGGCGACGTAGGGCCGCCCGTCCGCCGTGGTGCCACCCTCGATGAAGCGCGCGATCCCCGGATGCTCCAGCCCGGCGAGGATCTTCCGTTCGGTCCGGAAGCGGCGGACCAGCTCGCCGGAGTCCATGCGGGCTTGCACCACCTTGAGCGCCACGCGCTGCACGAAGCCGTCGCCCTGGCGCACACCTTCGTAGACCGTGCCCATGCCGCCCTGCCCGAGCACGCCCACGACGTCGAAGTCCCCGATGCGCGCGGGGCGATCCTCGGGCTCGGCACCGACCCGGAAGGGCGAGACCAGGGGTGTCGCCAGAAAGGCCTCGCCGTCGTCCAGCTGCTGAAGCAGCCCCTCGATCTCGCGCCGCAGCTCGGGGTCGCCGGCGCAGGCCTCGGCCAGCAAGGCGTCCCGCGCCGGGCCTTCCAGCTCGGCGGCGCGGGCTCCGAGATCCTCGATCTGGGCCCACCGCTCGCGATTCACGCGCTCTCCTGGCCGGTCAGCTCCCGTCTGAGCCAGGCTCTCGCCATGGTCCAGGACCGGCGCGCCGTGGGCTCGGACACACCCAGGACCTCGGCGATCTCGCCGTGGCTGAGTCCCCCGAAGAACCGATACTCCACGACCCGGGCGCCGCGCTGGTTGAACTCCGCCAGCTCCTTCATGGCCTCATCCAGCGCCACGAGCGAGGGCAGAGGCTCGTGTCCCAGGACCTCCTCGAGACCTTCCAACGGAACCGCGCTCGCGCCGCCGCCTCGCTTCTGCGCGGAGCGCGCTCGCGCGTGGTCGATGAGGATGCGGCGCATGGCGGTGGCGGCCGCGGCGAAGAAATGAGCTCGCCCGGACCAGCCCCACGCTTCGCGCTCCACGAGTCGCACGTAGGCCTCGTGGACGAGGGCGGTGGGGCTCAGGGTGTGATCCGGGCGCTCGTCGCCCATGCGGGCGTGGGCCACGGAGCGGAGGTCCTCGTAGACGAGCTGGAAGAGCCGGTCGAAGGCCTCGGCCGACCCGCCGCCGGCCTGCTCGAGGAGCCGGGTCACCTCTCCACTCATGGACGGCGGCTTGGCATGGAAGATCTCCTGATCGTGCGTCCGGGTACGGTAGGCCGCGCCGGAGAGCGCCACAAGCGCCGCCCACGCCGCGTCCGCCCGAGCCTCGCCCTCGCTGCGGCTCTGGCGCCCCAGTCCTCCCGGCTCCATGGACCTTCGCCACTGTAGCGTGGCCTTCGCGAACAACCCTGGCGTCCGGAAGCGACGCGCGCCATAGATACGACTCCCTCCCACCTGGAGCAGTCATGGAGACGATCCTCCGGGAGTTGCGTGTCGCCGAGCGCTCACTTCGGCGCGATCCGGGATTCTCCATCGCCGCGGTCCTCACCCTGGCGCTCGGGATCGCCGCCACCACGGCCGTCTTCAGCGTGCTCTACGGGGTGTTGTTGGCCCCCCTTCCCTATCCCGACGGCGAGCAGCTCGTCCGGCTCTACTCCAGCAACGCGCGCCAGGGTGTCGTGCGCGGACCCATGAGCGGCTCGGACATGTGGGACTACCGCGCCGCAGCCAGTGTGGCGGCGGCGGCTCCGGCACTCCCCTACGAGGGCACGCTGGAAGACGACGCCGGCAACCCCGTTCGGGTGCCGGCCTACGTGGTTTCTTCGGACTTCTTCCAGGTCTTCCGCACACCCATGGCGATGGGCCGGGGGTTCCTCCCGGAAGAGGACGCTCCCGGCAGCCCCATCGAAGTGGTATTGAGCCATCAGCTCTGGCAGACGGCGCTGGGCGGTGATCCCTCCATCGTGGGCAGGAGCATCACCGTCGAGGGAGGCCCGGTCACCGTGGTGGGTGTGACGGCGCCCGAGATGCGCTACCCGCGCGACGCCGCGTTGTGGGTGCAGATCGGGGTGAACTGGCCGAATCTCGCGCGTCGGGCCCGAACCTGGCCCGTGGTCGCGCGCCTGGCGCCGGGTGTCGAGTTGGAGGTCGCCCGCACGGAGTTGAATACGATCGCCGCACGGCTGCAGCGCGAATACTCCGAGTGGAACACGGGATGGGAGGTCGAGGTGGTCCCGCTCAAGGAGGCGCTCGTGGGGGATCTCCGCGACGCGCTCCTGATCCTCATGCTCGCCTCCGCCGGCATCCTGCTGGTGGCGGCCGCCAACGTGGCGAACCTGCTGCTGGCCCGGGGCGCGGCCCGCCTGCGGGAGACCGCGCTGCGGGCGGCATTGGGTGCAGGACGCTGGCAGATCGTACGCGGTCTGTTCGCCGAGGCCCTGGTGATCTCGGTGGGCGGAGCGGCGATCGGCGTTCTGCTGGCGTTCGGTGCCCTGGCGACGTTCCGGCGACTGGCGCCTCCGCAGCTCGCCATCATCGGAGACGTCGCCTTCGGATGGCAGGCCCTGGTGTTCGCGGCCGTGGTCACCGGGGGCACCACGCTCGTGTTCGGGCTGCTCCCCGCGATCCGGGCGTCCGCGCCCGACATCCGCTCGCTCCTTGGAGACAGCGGCGGGCGCGCCACCACCGGCGTCGGCGGCGCCTGGCTGCGATCGGGGTTGGTCGTGAGCGAGGTCGCCGTCGCCACGGCGCTGGTCATCGGCTCCGGCCTGCTCCTGAAGAGCTTCGCGAGGCTCAACGCCACAGACCCCGGGTTCGAGGTACGTGACGCGCTCACCTTCAATGTGGCGCCGCCGGTGGCGAGCTTCGGGGATTTCGACGACGTCACCCGCTACTACGAGGACCTGGTCGGCGGGTTGTCCTCGCTGCCTGGGGTGCGCGGCGTGGCCGGTATGACCACCCTGCCCCTGAGCACCGAATACGACGTCTTCAGACCGGTCCGCATCCTGGATGCGCCGGAGCCGGTGGCCGGCGAGGAGCCGCAGGCCTACATGCGCATCGTGACGCCGGGATTCTTCGCGGTCATGGGGATTCCCGTGATCGACGGACGGGCCTTCAACGACTTCGACACGCGCGACGCGGCGCCGGTGGTGGTGGTCAACGAGGCCTTCGCACGCCGCAATCTCACGGACGGCCGCGTGCTCAATCGGAAGATCGAGCTGGTCTCCAGGAACTTCGGACCCATCGGCCAGATCCTGAATGCTGAAGTCGAGGTCGTGGGCGTGGTGGGCGACGTGCGCTACGCCGGCCTCGGCGAAGACGTGCTGCCCGCGATGTACTTTCCGTACGCCCAGGCTCCGCACCGGCGCATGTCGCTGCTGGTGGCTCCGGAGTCGGGGGATCCCGCGTCGTTCATCGCCGGCGCCCGGGATCGGGCGTCGCGTGTCAGCTCCCAGGTGGCCATCAGCGGCGTCAACACCATGGACCAGGTGATGCGCGCATCGACGCTCAGCCGACGCTTCACGGGGACGCTACTTCTGGTCTTCGGACTCGTCACGCTGGCCATGGCCATGGTCGGCATCTACGGCGTGGTCTCGTACCAGGTCACGGAGCGCGTGCGCGAGATGGCCGTGCGCATGTCCATCGGCGCCACGCCCGGCGAGGTCATGGGGCTCATTCTCCGCTCCGGCGCGCGCATGTGGGGGCTCGGGATCGTCGTGGGGGTCGTCGGAGCCCTCGCGCTCCGCCGCGTCCTGGCCAGTCAGCTCTTCGGCGTGAGCGCCTCGGACCCGGCGGTCTTCGCGGGCGCCGCCTTGATCCTCGGCGTGGTGGCGGTCGCAGCGACCTCGATCCCCGCGTTCCGCTCCACCCGGGTCGAGCCGGCGAAGGTGCTGCGCGAGGCCTGAGGCGGCTCCGGTGCTGGCGCTCGCCCTCGCCGGCCGGTAGCGTTCCTTCCCGGTCCAACCGAAGCACCCCCATCCCCCCGGAGAGACTCATGCGACCTCGGCTCATCACGGCTCTCGCGCTCACGGCGGGGGCGACGATCGCCATGTGGGGCTGCGAGCAGACGCAGCCCATCCAGTATCCGCAGACCCGCACCGTGGATCAGGTGGACGACTATCACGGGACGCAGGTCGCCGATCCCTATCGATGGCTCGAGAACGACACGGCCTCCGACGTGACGGACTGGGTCGAAGCCGAGAACGCCGTCACCTTCGCCTATCTGGACCAGATCCCGTTCCGCGACCAGCTCCGGCAGCGGCTGGAAGAGTTGATGGACTACCCGCGCTACAGCGCCCCGGCCCGCCGCGGGGACTACTACTTCTTCTCCAAGAACGACGGGCTCCAGAACCAGAGCGTGATCTACGTGCAGGAAGGGTTGGACGGTGAGCCGCGCGTGCTTCTGGACCCCAACACTTTCTCCGACGACGGCACCACCACGTTGTCGGCGTTCTCACCGTCGAGCGATGGCCGCTACGTGGTATACGGACAGTCCGTGGGCGGCTCCGACTGGAGCGAGTACCACGTCATGGAGGTGGCCACGGGCGAGACCCTGCCCGATGTGGTGGAGTGGGTGAAGGTCTCGGACGCCGCGTGGGCCGGGGACGGCTTCTTCTACAGCCGCTATCCCGCGCCCGCTCCCGGCCAGGAGCTCACCGCCGTGAACGAGAACCACAAGGTGTACTTCCACCGCGTGGGCACGGCGCAGGCGGATGACCAGCTCGTCTACGAGGACCCGGAGCATCCGCAGCGCTTCAACATCGTGGGCACCACCGAAGACGAGCGCTACGCGATCCTGACCGTCGCGGACCGCGGCACGGGCAAGGACGGCAACGCGGTGTTCTACCGCGACCTCACCCGGCCGGGCAACGACTTCCGGCCGCTGATCCCCGACATCACCGACGACACCTACAACGTCATGGAGCCCGTGGACGGCGCCTTCCTGGTCCAGACGAACCACGGAGCGCCCAACGGCCGCGTGGTGCGCATCCCCATGGCCAACCCCGGGGAGTCGAACTGGACCGACGTGCTCCCGGAGCGGACCAACGCACTCCAGTCCGCCGGCACCGGCGGCGGCAAGCTCTTCGCCACCTACCTCGAGGACGTGGCCACCCACGCCTACGTCTCCGACCTGGACGGCTCGAACCAGAACGAGATCGCGCTGCCCGGCGCCGGCGCGGCCGGCGGGTTCGGGGGCCTCTCCGACGACGCGCAGGTCTTCTACACCTACACGTCGTTCAACTACCCGCCCACGATCTTCCAGTACGACATCGCCTCGGGCGAGTCGACGGAGTTCCGGAGCGCCAAGGTCAACGGCTTCGATCCCGAGGACTACGAGGTGAAGCAGGTCTTCGCCACCAGCAAGGACGGGACGCGCATCCCCATGTTCCTGACCTACCGGAAGGGACTGGAGCTCAACGGCGATAATCCGACCCTGCTTACAGGGTACGGGGGATTCGACATCTCGCTCACGCCCTCCTTCTCGCCCACCCGCGTCGCGCTCCTGGAGAACGGCTTCGTCTTCGCGCAGGCCAACCTGCGCGGCGGCGGAGAGTACGGAGAAGCCTGGCACGAAGCGGGCATGAAGCTGAACAAGCAGAACGTGTTCGACGACTTCATCGCCTGCGCCGAGTGGCTCTTCGCCAACGATTACACGAATTCCGAACGGCTCGCGATCGGGGGGGATCCAATGGCGGCCTGCTCATGGGCGCGGTCACGAATCAGCGCCCGGATCTGGCCGAAGTCGTGGTGGCCGAGGCCGGCGTCATGGACATGCTCCGCTTCCAGAAGTGGACCATCGGCTGGAATTGGATCCCCGACTACGGCTCCAGCGACGACCCCGAACAATTCCAGGCCCTCTACGCGTACTCGCCGGTGCACAACGTCCACCCGGGCACCGATTATCCCGCGGTGTTCATCACCACGGCGGATCACGACGACCGCGTGGTGCCGGCCCACTCGTTCAAGTACGCCGCGGCCATGCAGGCGGCCCAGGCCGACGACGATCCCATCCTGATCCGGGTGGAGACCAATTCGGCCCACGGCGCCAGCTCCACGGGCAAGGCGCTGGACATCACCGCCGACATCGATGCCTTCGTCTTCAAGCAGCTGGGGGTGACGCCGCGGTGACGTCACGGGCACGGAGGCCACCCACCGCCGATGAGCCACGCAGCGGCGACGCGCTTCACCTGAGCGACGACGATCTGCACTGGTTCGGCGAGGGCAATCACTACCGGCTCTACGAGAAGTTGGGAGCGCACCCGACGGTGGAGGACGGCGTGCGGGGCACTCGCTTCACCGTGTGGGCGCCCGGCGCGGAGCGCGTCTCGGTGATCGGCGATTTCAACGCATGGAATCCCGGGGCCACGCCCATGGCCGCCGTGGACGGTTCGGGATTGTGGGCGGCGTTCGAGCCCGGCGCCACGACGGGTCAGGCCTACAAGTACCACATCGAGTCCCAGGGCTCGGACTACACCGTGGACAAGGCCGACCCCTTCGCCTTCCGCACGATCACGGCGCCCGAGACGGCGTCGGTGGTGTGGGAGCTGTCGTACGAATGGGGCGACCAGGCGTGGATGGCGGAACGGGGCCAGCGCCGGACGCGCTCCGAGCCCATGTCCATCTACGAGCTCCACCTGGGCTCCTGGCGCCGGCCCAGCGACGATCCCCACCGCTTCCTCTCCTACAGGGAGCTCGCCCCCCTCCTCGTGGAGCACGTGCACGAGATGGGCTTCACCCACGTGGAGTTGCTCCCGGTCATGGAGCATCCCTTCTACGGCTCCTGGGGATATCAGGTCACGGGGTATTTCGCCCCCACCGACCGCTACGGCGATCCCCAGGATCTGATGTACCTCGTCGACCACCTGCACCAGAACGGCATCGGGGTGATCCTGGACTGGGTGCCGTCTCACTTCCCGTCCGACGAGCACAGCCTGGCCTTCTTCGACGGCACGCATCTCTACGAGCACCAGGACCCCCGACAGGGCGTCCATCCCGATTGGGACACCCTGATCTTCAACTACGACCGCCACGAAGTGCGCTCGTTTCTGCTGAGCAGCGCCGTCTTCTGGCTGGACCGCTTCCACGCCGACGGGCTCCGGGTCGACGCGGTGGCGTCCATGCTCTACCTGGACTACTCGCGCGAAGAAGGGGAGTGGATTCCCAATCCCCGGGGCGGCCGCGAGAACCTGGGAGCCGTGCAGTTCCTCCGGCAGCTCAACGAGACCGTCTATCGCGAGTTTCCCGGCGCCGAGACGGTGGCGGAGGAGTCGACGTCGTGGCCCATGGTGTCCCGGCCCACCTATCTCGGCGGGCTGGGGTTCGGGATGAAGTGGGACATGGGGTGGATGCACGACGCCCTGGAGTACTTCCGCCTCGATCCCATCCACCGGAAGTACCACCACGACAAGCTCACCTTCCGCCAACTCTACGTCGGCTCGGAGAACTTCGTGCTCCCCCTGAGCCACGACGAGGTGGTGCACGGCAAGGGCTCGCTCCTGGGCAAGATGCCCGGCGACGACTGGCAGCGTTTCGCCAACCTCCGCCTCCTGTACGCGTGGATGTTCGCTCAGCCGGGAAAGAAGATGCTCTTCATGGGCGCCGAGTTGGCCCAGGAGCGGGAGTGGAACCACGACGCGAGCCTGGACTGGCACCTGCTCGAGGAGCCGCCGCACGAGGGAGTGCGTCGCTGGCTCGCGGACCTGAACGGCATCTATCGCCGGCACCCGGCGCTGTACCGCCTGGATTTCGATCCGGGCGGATTCGAGTGGATCGACTGCTCCGACTTCGAGAACAGCGTGGTGGCGCTGCTCCGCAGGGGCGGCGAGGGCGATCGTGACGTGCTGGCGGTCTTCAACTTCACCCCCGTGCCCCGGGACGACTACCGTGTGGGCGTGCCCCGCGGGGGCGAGTGGAAAGAGATCGCCAACAGCGACGCCCCGGCCTACGGGGGCAGCGGGCGGGGCAATCTCGGTCGCGCGACGGCCGTGCCCGTGCCGGCCCACGGTCGCGCTTGGTCGCTCGAGCTCGTGCTGCCGCCCCTGGGCGCCGTGTTCTTCCTGGGTCCCGCGGCGGGCGACCGGGCCTGAGGCGCTCACCCGTCGCCACGGCGGGTCCCTATCCGAGCACGGCTCGCTTCATGGCGTCGGCGGCGCGACGCACGAAGGCCTCGACCCCCGAGCGTTGCGCGGCGGCATTCCCCATCGCCACCACCGCCTCGGCCTCGAGCACGGCGCCGGTCCAGCCCTCGGTGTGCCATCCCCCGGGCCCGTCCAGGACGGGCAGCTCGACCGGATCGGGTGCCGGCCATCCGTTGACGTAGAAGTAGGGGGCGTCGTAGCTCCCGTCGCCAGGTGACATCCCCACGCCGACGTAGCGGGGGTCCGGGCCCTCGCCGTCGCCGCTCTCCGCGCCGTCGCCCGCTCGATCCTCGCCTCCATACGTCAGCAGCGCGGCCATGTCGAAATGGTGCGGCCAGCAGCGAACGACAGACGCTTCCGGCGTGGCGGCGGACAACGGCGCCAGGACCGCGAAGGCGTCCTGGTACCAACGCGCCAGCTCCTCGAGGGCGTCTGCACCGGCCCGGAGGGGGGCGCCGCCGGTGGTGGTAGCGGCGCGGCCGTGGTCGCCTTCGCTGGCGGCGCGGCTGCCGCCGCCGTCGCCGTCGGACCGCGGAGGGATCTCGTACTCGGGCCAAGCCATCGCCACCGGGGCCCCGCCACGCGCCTCACCGACGGCGGCGCCCAGCCACGTTCGCGCTCCCTGCACGGTCTCGCCCTCGAGGTCGAGGGTCGCCAGCACTTCGGCGCCGCGGCGCAGTTCGAGCCGGAGTTCGGCGACCCGCACCGCGGCCCGCAGGCCATCAGCGGCGGCCTGACTCAGGAAGGTCCCCTGGCCCGCCTGCCAGTCCAGGCTGCGGTGGCTGTCGTCGTCGCGTGGTTCGACCAGCGTGTGCCCGAACGACGCCAACAGCTGGACCGCGTGATGGACGACCAGGCGGGGGCGTTCGAGGCGGGTCGGAGGGACGGCGCCCAGCCGGGCCCAGGTGGGCTCGTGGGCTTGGCCGTCCAGGGAGGAGGATCTCATCACGCGCTCTCGATTGCTGGATCAGGGGTTCGGCTACCCACTCCAATGCCTTTGCCGTGCGCTCTGTTCCTGGCCGCCCCTCGTCGCCCACCTCCGCGTGTCGGGAACATCTGCCGGGCCCTCTTGCTTCGGACCTACCGAACGACCGATCCGCCGACCCACCCCGGGTGGAACCGACGGATCCCTCACCCGCAACAGGAGGAACCGTCATGTCCGGACGACTCGATCTCGGACGCGCCGTGCTCGCTGGAGTCCTCGGTACCGCCGCCATGACGCTCGTCGGCGTGTACGTGGCGCCGATCATGGGAATCCCTCGCATGAACCCCGCCGTCATGCTCGCGGGAGCCATGGGCGGCAACCTGGTTCTGGGGTGGATGGGCCACCTCATGATCGGTATCGTCCTGGCCCTCGGTTTCGCCCTGGTTGCTCCGGCGCTGCCGGGCCCGGCCGCGCTTCGTGGCGCCCTGTGGGGCCTCGCACCCTTCTTCCTGGCCCAGATCGTCGTGATGCCGATGATGGGCATGGCCGTCTTCTCCGGTTCCCTCGTGATGGCCATGGGCAGCCTGGTCGGCCACCTGGTCTACGGCGGGGTCGTCGGAAGCATCTATGGGACGCCGGATTCGGCCGGGAGCGTGGCGCACGCGACGGCGTGACCCCCAGGCGGGAGGCGCCGGCCGCAGCCGGCCCGGCGCCTCCCGGCGGATCCGCCCCGACGATCATGGACGTGCCCGGTCAGCGTGAGCGCCGCACGGCGAGCTTCGAGGAGGAGGCACTCCCCTATCTCGACGCCGTGTACCGCTTCGCCGTGCGTCTCACCGGCGCGCGGGAGCAGGCCGAGGATCTCGCCCAGGAGACCTTCCTGCAGGCGTTCAAGGCCTGGGATCAATACACGCCTGGCACCCGATGCAAGAGCTGGCTCTTCACCATCGCCCGCAACCTGCATCTCCGCGGCGCCAACCGCCGGCATCGCTACGACGAGATCCTCGCCGAGAACGCCGGGAGATCGTGGGATCCGGAGAATCCCGTGAATCCGCTCTGGGCATCGATCGTCGCCGTGGATCCCGAGGGTGAGTTCTTCAGCTCTATCGTGGACGAACGCGTGCTCACTGCGATGGACGACCTGCCCGAGGAGTTTCGCACCGCCGTGATGCTCTGCGATGTCGAGGGCCTCACCTACGAGGAGATCGCCGCCCTCATGGAGGTTCCGGTAGGCACGGTGAAGAGTCGCCTGTATCGCGGTCGCCGACAGCTCCAGGAGACCCTGTACGACTACGCGGTGGCGGCGGGCTACATCTCGCCGCGCACACCGCCGAAGCCCTGACCGACGAGGAGGGGGAGAGGCCATGACCTTCGCAGGCTGGCTCCGGGGATTGCTCGCCCGGAAGGACCCCGCCCGGAATGAGACCCGTTCCGGGATCACATGCTCCGAGGCGTTGGCCGCGCTGCAGGCCTACCTCGACGGGCGCCTGACCGGGGATGATCACGACCGGGTGAAAGCGCACCTCGACGTCTGCGCGCGCTGCTACCCCCGACTCAGACTCGAAGAGTCGTTCCGGCTCGCCGTGCAACGCGCGGCCAGAGGAGAGCGGGCTTCCCCCGCCCTGCGCGGCCGCCTCCAAGCCCTGCTCCGGGAGGCCGCCCTCGACGATTGAGCGGAAATGTCGCTCGGCCCATGGGCGCCCGTGCGCCGAGCGGCAACAGCGACCGGCCCGATGCTTGCAAGTCCCTTCGCGCATCCCGACCGGCTCGCGGCAGCCGCTCGCAACGTCCATCGCGCGCACGGAGCATCCAATGAGCCCGAAACGATACCTGTTGAGCCGGGACGCCCGCACCGTCCTGGACGAGCTGGGCATCGACCTGTTCTACGTCGATGGCGGCCTCGTCTGGATGGGCGGCACCGAAGGGAGCCCCTACTCGCCGGCGTCGATGGAGTCCGTGGAGGACGCGTGTGCGGCCGTCCATGACGCCGGCTCGTTCCGGGACGAGGCGCACCGCTTCGAGGTCTTTCTGGCGCGTCTCGACTCCGAACAGGGTCCGGCCATGGCCCCCCCTCGGCCTGAGCCCCTCGGTCAGACCCTTCGCTCGCTGGGTGCGGCATCGCCGAACGCCGTCGTGGACGGTCGCACCCCCGAGCTGTCACGCTGGGAGCGGATCCTGTATGAGCTCCGCCCCGATCGCCCTCGTCGCCCCCGTCGCCGCCATTCCCGGAGGACCGGCGCCGGCGAATAGCACCCCAGGTTGGGCGGCCGAGGTCGCCTCCGACGCCCGCCCCGGGCGCGCGACCGACGAGGGGCCGACGGGTCGGGCGTCCGAATGGGCTGTTATCGGGACCGGCGGGGCCTCCGACCGCATCGGGCCGGCGGGCCCCCAACCTCGTCGGGCCGGCCGCGCCGCCCCCGACCTCGCCGCCGGCCCCGACCTCGTCGCCGGCCCCGACCTCGTCGCCAACTGGTAACTGGAGGGGGGTATTTCGACGATCTGCCAATTCGACTCGCTCAGCGAGTTGAATCCGTAGAACCGGCGATCCGGCCCGTCACGACCTGTCGAGATTGACTCGCTCAGCGAGTCGAATCGGTGAATGGTGATCGAGAGGGCCTCCATTGTCCCGTTGGCGTCGGGTCTTCGAGCCCGCCATCGGAACCGCCGCCGGGCGCCTCCACCCCGGCGGGCTGCCGCGGAGACCGCCTGGCCGCCGACTCCTCAGCCGCCTCCGCCCTGGCTCGACGGCGGCACCATGCCATTCAGCCGGAAGTAGGTGATGAGGTTCCCATAGTGCTCGAAGTCGTGCGACACGTTGTAGATGAGCGGGAAGAGGCGGTTCTGCCGGCCGCCGAACGCAGCGCTCGGTGCGGCCAGGTCCGCGGCGCTCATGTCGCTGTAGAGCTCGTCGCAGTAGGCGAACGAGGCCGCGAGCGCCTCCATGATCTCGGACTTGGTGGCGAGCTTCTCGGCATCCCCCGGCGCCGGGTTGTCCTCGTTCCGGGCAGCAGAGCAGAAGTAGTACTGGTCGTTGGTCACGTGTCCCAGGATTTCGCCGAACGAGCGCACCTCGGGTGTGGGCCGATACGAGAACTCGTCCTCGGGCATCTGCTCGGCCGACTGGGTCAGATAGCCCTTCACCTGCATGTACAGCGGCCGCAGCGCGTCCAACGAGGTGTTCGAGCCCGAAGCCATGGCGGCCTGCTGGGCACCGAGTGGCGCCGCCGCGCACAGGGCCAGGACCGGCATCATCATCCAATTCCGCTTCATCACGTCACCTCCACTCGAGAGCGGGCCTCGTAGTTCCCGTGGCGCCGCGCGGCCCGACCCGGCCCGGCGCCCACCGACACGATCGGGGCGGAAAGCGCGCCGATCAAGGGATTGTCTGCCGACGGCGCATCCATGCGACGCGGGGTCCGCCCCCCTGGCGCAGAGTCCCCGGAGGGCCGACCCTGATCTCGTCACATCGCTTCGCCGCCCCCGGAGTCCCCGCGCGCCATGCCCGATGTCCGCCTCCAGTCCCAACTCCGCTTCATCGCCGAAATCGACAAGCTCAAGAACATCGAGCGAATGATCAGCGTCATCGGAGGGACGCGCCGCGAGAACAGCGCAGAGCACTCGTGGCACCTGGCGACCATGGCGCCGCTGCTGGCCGAGTACGCCCCCGAGGGCACCGACGTGCTGCGGGTCCAGACCATGCTCCTGATCCACGACATCGTGGAGATCGATGCCGGCGACACCTTCGCCTTCGACGCCGAGCTGGCAGCCGATCAGCACGAGCGGGAAAGGCGGGCGGCCGAACGCCTCTTCGGCATCCTCCCCGACGACCAGGGCGCCGAGCTCCGCGAGTGCTGGCTCGAGTTCGAGCGAGGTGACACCCCCGAAGCCCGCTACGCCGTGGCCCTCGACCGTTTCCAGGCGCTCCTCATGAACCGGGGCAACGGCGGCGGTACCTGGAAGATCCACGGCATCTCACGCGAGCAGGTCCTGGACCGCATGGCACCGATCCGTGATGCGGCACCGGCGCTCTGGAACGTGGTGTTGGCGGTGATGGACGAGGTGGGATTGGATTCCTCCGAGAACGATACGTAGCTGGCAGTCGCCAGAACGAGCTCGCGGCCGACCTCCGGGCCCTCCTCTTCCTTGACAACCCCGGCCGGCAAGCTCCATCCTTACCCCTCAACACTCACGGGGAACGTTCTGGGGGCAATCCCATGCCGGACGACCTGCCGCTTCTGAAGGGCACGCTGGACCTCCTGATCCTCAAGGCGCTGAGCGTCGAGCCCACGCACGGCTACGGTATCGCCCGCTGGCTGGAGGCGCGGTCCGGGGGCGCGTTGGGCATCGACGACAGCGCGCTCTATCAGGCGCTCCACCGCCTCGAAGCCCGGGGACTCCTCACGGCGTCGTGGGGCCGCTCCGAGAACAACCGCCGCGCCCGCTTCTACGAGCTCTCGCCCAAGGGGCGGGGCCAGCTGGCGGACCAGGCCGACACCTGGACGCGCTACGCGCGCTCGGTGGAGCATGTGCTGGCCGCGGAGGGCGGGGAGTAGCGCAGCCCCGCGAGCATCCGTGTCGCACCGGGAGCGACGAAGCGCGGCTCCCGCGTGGCGGGCCACGCGCCCGCGCCGAGACGGGACGACGAGGAGGAGGACATGGGCAAGAGGGAGCGAGACCGCATCCGCCGCGACCTCGAAGAGGAGCGCGCGGCGCACCTCGACATGCGTACCGAGCAGCTCGTGGCCGAGGGGATGGACCCCGACGCGGCGCGCGAAGAGGCTCGCCGCCGCTTCGGCGACATGGACGAGGCTCGTCGCCGGACCGAAGCCAGCGCCCGGGCTCTGGCCCGCAGCCGCCGCCGGACCGCCTGGGGGACCAGCGTCGCCCGGTGGCTCCGCTATACGGTGCGCCGGGCCTGGCGTTCACGAGGCTATACCCAGATCTCGATCCTCATCTACGCGCTGAGCGTCGGGCTCACGACCTTCACCTTCATGATGGCCGATCAGGTTCTCCTGCGGCCGCTCCCGTTCCCGGAGCCGGACCGCCTGATCGCCCTGCAGGGTGTGGCAGAGAAGGGCAACCCCGTCTCCCGGGTCTCCATGGGGAACTGGGTGGATTGGAAGGAGGGCGCCACGACGCTGGCCTCCACGGCCCTCTTCAGCGCTGAAGACGCCAGCGTCCTCCTGGGAGCCGACGACGCGTCGTGGGTCAGAGCCGCCACGGTGCACGGACCCTTCTTCCGCACCATGGGCATTCCCGCGGCCGTGGGCCGGACCCTCACCGAAGACGACGGCCAGAGCCGGGCGCCGGTGGTGGTGATCAGCCAGACCTTCTGGATGAGCGCCTTCGGCGGAAACCCGGACCTGGAATCCCTGGACCTCACGGTGAACGGGCGCCGGGTCCAGGTGGTGGGGGTGGTCGCGGCCGGACGAGAATTCCCCGAGGGCACCCAGGTCTGGATCCCCTTGCCCTACCGGGCCGAGTCGGGTGCGATGAGGAACAACATCAACTACGAGGCGGTGGCCCGCCTCGAGCCCGCCGTCACCCCGGAACGTGCCGAGCAGGAGCTCGACCGCATCGCCGACGCCATCCGCGAACGCGAGCCGGAAGCCATCTACTCCTACGGGGTCCACGTTCTGCCCCTGCGGGACACCGTGGTGGGCGATGCCCGGAACTGGCTTCGGCTTCTCGCCGGCGCCGTGATCTTCGTGCTCCTGGTGGCGTGCGCGAACCTGGCCGGGCTGGGCCTGGCCCGGAGCCGCCGCCGCGAGCAGGACACCGCCGTCCGTCTGGCACTGGGGGCGGGCCGCGGGCAGCTGGTGGCCGACCAGCTGGCCGAACATCTGCTCCTCGCCCTGCTGGGGGGCACGCTGGGGGTGGCGCTGGCCGCGGTGGGCAGCGGCGCGCTCCTGCGACTGTTCGCCGACCACCTGCCCCGCTCGGCAGAAGTGGGATTCGACACCAGGATCGCCGCGTTCGGGATCCTGGCGGCGCTGGCCGCCGGCGTCCTCGCGGGCCTGGCGCCGGCCCTGCTCGGAGCTCGAAACGTGGCGCCCGGGCTCGCCGGAGGCGCCCGGGGATCCGTGCGCGGCGGCCGCCGCATGCCCGGTGTCCTCATGGTGGGCACGGAGATCGCGCTGGCGGTCATGCTCCTGGTCGGGGGCGGCCTCCTGCTGCGCTCGCTCCTCTCCATCGTTTCCCGAGACCTGGGCTTCGATCCCGACGACGTGGTCGTCCTCGACATCGCGCTGACGGCCCCGGAGTACCGCGACCTCGGGACCCGCATGACATACTGGGATCGCCTCCTGGAGGGACTACGGGCCGATCCCGGCGTCGTTCAGGCAGGCCTCGGAAACTGGATCCCCACGGGGGGCGGAGGCACGAGCTTCATCGAGCTCGACGGGCTGCCCGATCCGAACGGCGGCGCGGGCTACCGGGTCGTGAGCGACGGCTACTTCGACGCCATGGGGATTCCGCTGCTGCAGGGACGCCGCTTCGACCGCGGTGATGCGCTGGGCACGGAGCGCGTGGGCCTCGTGAACCAGGCGGCGGCCCGCGCCTTCTGGCCCGACGAGGACCCTCTGGGAAAGCGCATCAAGGCGCCCAGCATGGAGGCCTACTACAACGGCGGCACGGCCGACTGGATCACCGTGGTCGGGGTCGTGGGAGACGTGCGCCACTACGGGCCCGAGTCCGACCCGAGGCCCGAGCTCTTCGTCCTCCATCGCCAGATGCCCGGGTGGACCGGGTACATGTCCGCCGTGGTCAAGGTGCGGCCCGGCGCGTCGGCCACCCTGCCCGCGTCGTTGCGGCAGACGGCCCGGGACCTGGACGAGCGCCTGCCCGTCCAGGTCGCTACGCTCGCGCAGCGGGTGCAGGCGCTGCTCAGCGAGCGGAAGCTCATTCTCGGGGTGCTGGCGACCTTCGCCGCCAGCGCCCTCCTCCTGGTGTGCCTGGGGATCTACGGCCTGGTGTCGTTCGCGGTCTCGGCGCGCACCCGCGAGATCGCCGTCCGCACCGCGCTGGGAGCCCAGAGAGGCGGGATCATGGCCATGGTGCTGGGCGACGCCGGCCGGGTGGCGTTGGCCGGTGCCGCCGTGGGACTCCTGCTGGCCCTGCTGCTGAGGCGGGCGCTGGACGCCATGGTGGTCGGGGTGTCCACCACGGATCCGGTCACCTACGTGGGCGCGGCGGTGCTCGTGGTGGCCTCCGCCCTGGCCGCCGCCTTCGTCCCCTCGATCCGCGCAGCACGACTCGATCCCCTGAAGGCGCTCACGAAGGACTGAAACCGCCGGGGCTCGCGCCACGGGGCCCTCTGCACGGGAAAACAGCGAGTCCATTCGGCCGCCGCGGACCCCTTGTCCATCGTAGTCTGCAATGTACACTTCGATGAGGAGACCGCCCCAGCAACCCCTGGATCCGCCCACTCCCTACCCGGATTTCCCATGAGCTTCCACGACCGGCTCGATCCCGAAGGCGGTTGCACGCCGTGAAGCCCGCCGCACCGGCTCCGCCACGCTGGGCCGTCCGTCTGCTCGAGCGCGCGCTGCGCCGTGACCCCGCCGCCTCCGCCATCCTGGGTGACCTTCGGGAGGACTTCACGCGCATGGCCCGGGAGCGGGGTCGAGGGGCGGCCCGCCGCTGGTACGCACGCGAAGCCCTCCTCATGGCGCTGGGCCGCTGGGGCCGGGGGCAGGGGGTGCTGGGCGCCCTGGGTGAGGACGCGCACCACGCCTTCCTCTCCATTCGGCGAAATCCCGGCTTCGCGCTCACCACGGCCACCATCATCGGCGTGGGCGTGGGTGCCGCCACCGCCGTCTACAGCGTCCTGAAGCCGCTGGTGGTGGCGCCGCTCCCCTTCGACCAGCCGGGTCAGTTGGTCTGGATCACCAACGACGCCACCCCCGACGACAACTCGCTGTCGTCGGTGAGCTCCCGCACCGCCAATCTCCACGACCTGCGGGAGCGGGCGAGCTCCTTCGAGGGCCTCACCGGCTACAACGCCTTCTTCGGACGCGAGCCGTACACGCTCACCGCCGCCGCCGGCGAGCCCGAGCGGCTCGTGGGCGTGGACGTGGCCCACGACTTTCTCGACGTGCTGGGCGTGGACCCCGTCCTGGGTCGCAGCTTCACCCGTGAGGAGGGCGAGCCCGGCGGATCTCCGGCCGTCATCCTGTCCTGGGGCCTCTGGCAACGCCGCTTCGCCGCCGACCCGGACATCGTGGGCCGATCCGTGACGCTCAACGGCACACCTCGTTCCGTGGTGGGCGTGCTGCCCCGGGACTTCGACTTCTCGTCGGTGTTCGCGCCCAGCGCCCGGGTGGATGTCCTCGTGCCCTTCCCCGTCCTGCCCGCCGGCGGCGGCGGATTCCAGGGCAACACCATCTTCATCGTCGGACGGCTGAGACCCGGCGCCACCATCGCCTCGGCCCAGGCCGAAGTGGACGCCGTGTTCGCGGCCCTGCACGACGCGGATCCACGGC
Organism: uncultured Gemmatimonadales bacterium; assembly: GCA_963809895.1. Lineage (GTDB taxonomy): Bacteria > Gemmatimonadota > Gemmatimonadetes > Longimicrobiales > Gaopeijiaceae > Gaopeijia. The sequence goes on from CAWELD010000004.1 coordinate 75,613, forward strand.
GTTGGGGGCTGTCGGCCCGCATCCAGTCGCTTCGGGACCATGTGGTGGGACCCTTCCGGCCGGCGCTCTGGCTCCTGTCCGCCGCGGCCCTGGTGCTGCTCCTCGTGGTGTGCGTGAACGTCTCCAACCTGCTCCTGGCTCGCTCGCCCCGGCGCGCCCGCGAGGTCGCGGTACGCAAGGCGCTCGGTGCGTCGCGCGCGAGGCTGGCTCGTCAACTCGTCCTGGAGTCGTTGGGCGTGGCGCTGGCCGGCTCGCTGCTGGGCTCGCTGTTGGCGTGGGGCGTCACGGCGGCGGTGGCCGGCAGCGCGGGGATCGACATCCCGCTCCTCGACCGGGCGAGCGTCGACGGCGCCACGCTCCTGCTCGCCGTCGGGCTGGCCCTGGTGACGGGACTCGTGGTCAGCGTCGTGCCCGCCCTTCAGGTGACCGAGGGCGACGAGGCCCGGGTTCTCAGGTCCGACTCCCCCGGCAGCGGACAGGGCCGCGGCGCCCGGCGCCTCCGCGAGGGGCTGGTGGTAACCGAGGTCGCGTTGGCCTGCCTGCTCCTCATCGCCAGCGGCCTGCTGGTGCGAAGCTTCCGGGCCGTGCTGGCCGTGGACATGGGCTTCGATGCGAGCGGGGTGGTCGCCTGGCAGCTGAGCCCCGGTCGAGTCTTTCCGTCTCCACGCGCGCGCAGTGACTACTTCGCCGCCCTGGCGGCTCGCGTGGCGCAGGTGCCGGGTGTCTCCGACGTCGGCGTGAGCGACGCCCTGCCCCTGGGTCGCACCCGAAGCTGGACCGTGGGCCTCGCCGGCGCGGAATCGGGCTCAGCGCCCCAGGTCCAGGCCTATCCACACGTCGTGGACCCCGGCTATCTGGCCACCCTTGGTATTCCGCTCCTGAACGGGCGCAGCTTCACGCCCGACGACGGTCCCGACGCCGAGTCGGTGGTCGTCATCAACGAGTCGGCGGCACGCCGGCTGTTCGGAGACGGGCCGGCCGTGGGGCGGAGTCTTCGATTCTGGTCGGGGGATTCCCGGGTGGTGGGCGTCGTGCGCGACGTCCGGCACCTGTCGCCCGAGATGGGCGCCGGGGTCGAGGTCTACTTTCCCATGGCGCAGATGCCCGATTACGGCACCCCCGAGCTGGCGGTGCGCTCCAGCCGCCCGCTGCCCGAGGTGGCCGCCGCCGTCTCCCGGGCCGTCCACGACCTGGACCCGTCCCTGCCGGTGCACGACTTCTGGACGCTGCAGTCGCGTGTCGACCGTGCGGTCTCGGCGCGGCGGTTCACCCTGTCCATCCTCGGCGCCTACGGAGCCGTCGCCCTGCTGCTCGCCGGCCTGGGCATCTACGGCGTCGTGGCCCAGACGGTGGCCGAGCGCAGGAGCGAGATCGGGGTGCGCATGGCGCTGGGCGCATCGTCGCGCGCGGTGCTCGGCGACGTGCTGGGGCGCTCCCTCCTGCTCACCGTGATCGGCATCCTGGCGGGCACGGCCCTGGCTCTCGCGGCCGCGCGCGTGCTGGCCTCACAGCTCTTCGAAGTGGGAATCGCGGACCCGGTGACCCTGGCAGGGATGGTGCTCACCGTGGTTGCCGTGGCATCGCTCGCCGCCGGCGTCCCCGCTACCCGCGCCGCTCGCACGCGGGGCAGCGACGTGCTGCGATCGGATTGAGGGTTCAGGGGATCCGGGGATTCACTTTGCGCGCGACGCTGGCGATGCTGTCGATCCCCTCGTCGCCGAGCAGTTCCTCGGTCCACGCCTGGGCCTCGGACCACGGTTCGTAGGCCTCCTCGAGCACCTTCGCTCCCGCCGCGGTGACCTCGAGCAGGCTCGAGCGCCCGTCCTCGCGGTCCACCCTTCGCGCGAGCCAGCCGTTGTCCACCATCCGGCTCAGGTTGCGGCTGAGCGTGGATTGCTCCATGGCGAGAAAGGGCTCGATGTCGCTGCTGCGGCTGGGCCCCAGCACGGTGATCACCGCCAGGATCGTGAGCTGGTTGGCGGTCACCCCCACCTCGCGCAGGTGCGTGTCGTAGCGCGCGGTGATGATCCGGCTGATCTGGCGCACGCGGCCCGCGGCGCAACGGTGGATGATGGCGCGGGCGACGTCCGCTGACGAAGCAGACATGATGGAAGCCGAGGCAGGGGAAGGCGGAACATGCATGCGAATGCATGTAAGCTACCGCAACGAAATCCCCCGGCCAACGGCCCTCGGGCGCGTCACGAGGCCCGGCAACGTTCGTAACGGACCACGCCGGGCTCCGACCCCTCGCCGATCAGGCTGAAGCCGCTCTTCTCCAGCACCCGGATCGAGGGCGCCAACTCGGGGAGCGTCTCGGCGATGACACGCCGCACCTCGGGCGAGGCGAAGGCACGTTGCAGCATGCCCTCGACGGCTTCGGTGGCGAGGCCACGGCGCTGATAGGTGGGGATGACGAAATAGCCGATCTCCACCGTGCCGTCGTCGGTGGGGGGGCCCTTGAAAGAGGCCAGGAAGGGTGGACCGCGACCCCAAGCGCCGCGGCGAGGGCGCCCGGTCCACGGAGTTCGGCTTCGAGGGTGGCCCTCGATCCGGGTATGAGTAGCAGGCGGGGTGTGCGGATCGGCATGGCTCAGGCTCTTTCGTCAGGATGCGAGCGGTGCCCCGAAAGCGCCAGGAAATCGTGTCGCTGGAGGAACGTAACATGTATATACACTTATTTTCTGGAGCCCTTTCTGGAGATCCCGATGCGCCGACTCACTGTCGCAATCCTGGCCGCCGTGGGCCTGGTTGCCACCTCCACCGCCGCCAGCGCGGCCGCTCAGACCACCCTGGCCGACGTCACGCCCTTCCTCATGGACCGGGACGCGGAGGTCGCCCTCGCCCGCTCCGCGGCTCCCAACGGAATCGGAGACCGGGCCACCGTCTGGGTCCTCACCCCGTCGGGATACGAGCAGGTCGCCGAAGGCAGCAACGGCTTCCATTGCTTCGTCGGCCGCGGCTGGTCGGGGCCGATCCTCATCGGTCAGGGCGAGAATCAGCGGGTTCATCCCGACCTCTTCGATCCCTTGCTGCACGCCCCGCATTGCTTCAACGCCATGGCGGCACGCTCCGTCCTGCCGTGGCAGATCGAGCGCACCCGGCTGATCCTCGCGGGTGTGCCGGCGGAGGAGGTCAACGAGCGCATTCAGGCCGACGTCCACGCCGGGCGCATCGAGCTACCCGAACCGGGAGCCATGGCCTACATGATGTCGCCCCGCCAGGACCTCGGCCCGGATTTCGGCGCCTGGCGCCCCCACGTCATGGTGTATCTGCCCGACCTCTCCAACGGCGACTGGGGGATCACGGGATTCACCAACGACTATCCCTTCGTGGCCGAGTCCGGCACCCCGTGGTCCGTCGCGGTCTTGCCCATGCGCCGCTACTCCGACGGCTCGTGGGCCCCCGAAACGGTGACGGGACGGAAGCGGTGACTCCGAGGGTTGATGGCACGTAGTCTAAAAAGTATACTACGCCTCCGGATCACTTTTCGTCGGGAGGCAGGGATGCGTCGTCTGGGACTCGTATCGGCGTTGTGCGGGAGCGTGGTGCTGGGCGGTGCATCGTCTGCGAGCGTGGCCGCTCAACAGCCGACGCTTCGGGTCGGGCCGGAGGTGCTGATCGCTCCCGCCACGGCCGAGGACGTGTGGATCGAGCCGGCGCTGGCAGCGGATCCCAGCGATCCGGATCACCTCCTCGCGGTGGGCTGGCGGCATCCGTTCGGGAGCGACCGGGCCGCCTCGCCCGACGAGCGCTGCGTGACCTTCCTCTCGAGAGACGGTGGTCAGAGCTGGAGCGAGCACGAACTGGGCGGTATCTCGTGCGCGGATCCCTGGCTCGCCGTCACGGAGGGTCGCGCGGTCCTCACCGCTCTGGGCAGGCATGCGAGCCTGCCCGACTCCGCCGACCAGCTGCTGGCGTACTTCTCACCGGACGGCGGCGCTTCCTGGCACGACGTGCCCCAGAGCCTGGGACGAGGCCACGACGGACCGCGGACCGTGGCCGCCGCCGACGGCACCGTCTACCTGACGTCCGGGCAGTCGTGGCCCGATGCCGCGGGTCGCGGCCGTTTCTCGATCCTGGTGGCGCGGGCTCGAGGAGGCATTCCCTACCTGGCGACGCTGGACCGTCTGGTGCCCGCCAACGTCAATTTCAACCCCGACGGCCTGGCCGTGCTCTCCGGCGGCGCACTGGTGATCACCTACGACGACTATCAGCGCAAGGTGAACGGCTTCCGCTCCCGGGCCGGCGCGCTGGAGGGTCGCCGCGCCTGGGCGGTGGTGTCCGACGACGGCGGCCGCAACTTCTCCATCCCCCTGCTCATCAACGAGGCCTGCTACGGCCGCCCCACCGACCTGGCCGCCGACACGTCGGGCGGGCCCTTCCGGGACCGTCTCTATCACGTCTGCTCCGGCGACGACTACCGCTCGATCCTCCTGACCTACTCGGCGGACCGGGGCGACGAGTGGTCCGAGGCTACGCCCATCGAAGTGGAGGCGACTCGAGACGGCTCGCGGCGCGAGCCTCAGGTGGCGGTGAGCAGCGCGGGCGTCGTCGCCGTCGCGTGGATGGATCGCCGCGACGACGACTCCGGTGCCTGCTACGCGCCTTACGTGGCGGCCTCCACGGACGGTGGCCAGACCTTCGGCGCGCCCGTGCGCGCGTCCGCCGAGCTCTCCTGTCCCGACGGCGAACGCCTCGGATTCCCGGGCCGCCGCTGGCCTACGGGCGGCGACTACTTCGGATTCACCGCCGGAGCGGACGGCCGCTTCCACCTGGTGTGGCCCGACGCGCGCACGGGGCTGTTCGAGCTGCGGACGGTGACCGTGGAGGTGTCGGGCGGCTAGCGGCCTCCTTCTTCGTCGGCCTCCTCGGCAGCCCCTTCATGCTCCTGCGCCAGCACCTCGCCGGTGAGCGCGTCCACGTGCACCTCTTCGATGCCTTCCATCCCCTCCACGGCGATGTCGAAGGAGAAGATGAGCGCGCCGTCTTCCTCTTCGAGCTCGCCGGCCTTGATCGTACCGCCGGGCACCCGGGCCAGCGCCGCGGCGCGCGCCGCTTCGACGCTCACTTTCGCCCGCGCCAGCAGGGCGGCCGGAAGCTCGATCGCTCCGACTTCGTCCGCTTCGTCGGCTTCGTCGGCCTCGGCCGCTTCTGCGGCCTCCGACGCTTCCATGGCCTCGTTCTCCACGGCCTCCGCCGTCTCTTCGTCTCTGGCCTCACCACGCTCCGGGCCTTCGGAGCACGCCGCCACCATGGTGAGCATGGCGGCCATGACCATCATCGTGCGAACTCGCATGTTCTCTCCTGGGAGTGGTCCGACTCGTGTCAGCGCGAACAATGTGTCACGGGCCACCTGTCACGCCGATTATACGCTCGCTTCAGGCGTCTGAAAGGCGACACGTGTAGCTTCCTGATCGAGAAGTCGATCCATCGGGTGCGCCACGACCGGGGGAGATGGCATGAGGGTCCTGATCGTCGAGGACGACGACGAGCTCCGCACCGCACTGCGGGAAGGCCTGGAAGAGGAGGGCGTGAGGGCGGACACCGCCACGACCTACTCCGACGGCGCGCTGCAGGCCGCCCTGGGCTCGCACGACGTCCTGATCCTCGACGTCATGCTGCCCGGGGGGACCGGCGTCGAACTGTGCCGCTACCTCCGCGACGAAGGCATCCTCACGCCCATTCTCTTCCTCACTGCGCTCGGGGCCGAGGACGACCGCGTGGGCGGATTCCAGGCCGGTGGCGACGACTACCTCACGAAGCCCTTCTCCTTCCGCGAGCTTCTCGCCCGACTGCGCGCCCTGGCCCGGAGGCCTCCCGAGCTCCTTCACGAGGTGCGCCAGGTCGCGGACCTGAGCGTGGATCTGGATGCGCACACCGCCTCGCGCGGCGGTACCGACCTGGCGTTGACGGCCCAGGAATGGGCGCTCCTGGAATTCTTCGTCCGACACGAAGGGGTGGTCGTGTCCCGGGCGGACATCACCGCCTACGTGTGGGACGACAACCACGACCCCTTCACGAACCTCCTCGAGGTCCTCGTCTGGCGCCTGCGCCGCAAGGTGGACGACGGATACGAGCCCAAGCTCATCCACACGGTACGGGGCGCGGGATATCGGTTCGGTGCATGAGTGACGACGCGTTCCGCCGGATCCGGAGGCGCATCACCCTCTGGTACGTGGGTGTGTTCGCAGGGATTCTCCTGCTCTTCGGAGGCGCCGTCTATCTGGCGATCACCCACCAGGTGGGCCGGTCGCTGGATCGACAGCTCGTGGCCGCCACCGGCGAGATCGAACGGGCGCTCCGCATCCGGGAGCAGGAGCGGGGCCTGCCCGAGCACACGGTGGACGCACTGGACGAGCTGCGTATTCCCGGCACCAGCCTCTACGTGTTCGATGCAGAGGGGAATCCGTTGCGTGGCACGGCGCCCCCCGCATTCCTGGCAACCCTCGCCCGGACCGTCCTCGACCGGGGCGAGGTGTGGGCGAGGCCGGAGGCGGAGCCGGATGCGACCCTGCGTGTCTACGGGCGTCGCATCTCGGTGGCGGATGAAGTCTACGCGGCCCTGGCCGCGACTCCCGTGCTGGAAGTGGAAGAGCGCTATCCGGGGTTGCTGGCGTCCTTCCTCCTGGCGGCCCTCGGCGCCCTCACCCTCGTGGGGCTCGGAGGCGCGGCGCTGGCGCGCAAGTCGCTGGTGCCCGTGGAGGAATCCATGTCCAGGATGCGTCGCTTCGTCGCCGACGCCTCGCACGAGCTCCGGACCCCCGCCGCGGCCCTCCGCACGCGCGCCGAGGTGGCGCTCCAGCGCGCGCGCTCGGTGGAGGAGTACGCGGATCTCATGGAGCGGGTGCGGCGGGAGTCCGAGAGGCTCGGCCGCCTCGTCGACGGCCTCCTCCTGCTGGCCGCCGCCGATGAGGACCGGTTGCCCATGCGTCGCCAGCCGGTCTTCCTGGACGACCTGCTCGTCCAGGCCTCGGAGACGGTTCGCACCCTCGCCACCTCCAAGGGCGTGACCCTGGAACTGGGAACCTTCGACGAGGCACCCATCAATGCCGATCCCGAGCTGGTGCGTCAGCTCTGTCTGATCATTCTCGAGAACGCCGTCAAGTACACGCCCTCACCCGGCACCGTGCACGCCGACGTGGCGACCGATGGTGACCTTTGCCGCCTCACCGTTCGAGATACCGGCCCCGGGATCGACGCTGAGACGCTGCCCCATGTCTTCGAGCGCTTCTACCGCGCTGATCCCGCGCGGGGCCGCGCGGGCGGAAGCGGGCTCGGGCTGGCCATCGCCAGGAGCATCGCCGACGCGCACGGGGCCGACATCCAGGTGCGCTCCACCGCCGGTCGGGGCACCACCGTGGAGGTGGCGTTCCCACGGCGCAGCAACCGCTAGCAGGTCGCTGCGTTGCCCCCGGCCAGGCCGGGCGTCTACAATGCCTCGATGAACGCCGAATCCTCCCCCCCGGATCTGGTCGAACGTCTCCGGCAGCACCGCGCCCTGGCGAAGGTGCCCGACGCCGAGCTCCAGTGGCTCGCGGAGCACGGCCGCCTTCAGCGCTTCGAGGCGGGCCAGTTCATCGCTCGCAAGGGACAGGAGGTAGGTGAGGCCAACTTCGGGCTCGAAATCGTCCTGAAAGGGCGTTTCGGGGTCTATCTGGATCGCGGCGGCGGACCCCGAAAGGTGATGGAATGGCAGGCGGGCGAGCTCAGCGGCGCGCTGCCCTTCTCCCGCATGAAGTCCACGCCCGGCGACCTCGTGACGGAGACCGCGATGGAGATCCTCTCCATCGATCCCACGCACTTCCCCGAGCTCATTCGCGAGTGTCCAGTCGTCACCGGCGTGTGCGTGCACGTGATGCTCGATCGGGCACGGGTCTTCAAAACGACGGACCTGCAGGACGAGAAGATGGTCTCGCTGGGCAAGCTGTCAGCCGGATTGGCCCACGAGCTCAACAACCCCGCCTCGGCGGTGGCCCGGAGCGCACACCTGCTCCAGCGCTCCATGGCCGAGGCGGACCGGGCCGCGCGTCAGCTCGCGCAGATGGAGCTCGACAAGGAGCAACTCGCGGCCGTGGACCGCGTGCGCGAAGCGTGCATGCGGGAGCCCCCGGTCGTGTCGCTCTCGCCCCTGGAGCGACTGGACCGCGAAGACGAGATCGCGGCGTGGCTCCTGGCCCACGGCGCCGACCGCTCGGCCGTGGACGCCCTCTCGGACACCGCGGTCACCTTCGAGGCGCTGAACGACCTCGCGGAATACCTCGAAGGCCAGGCGTTGGACGCCGCCCTGGATTGGGTCGCGGCGGGGTGCGCCGTGCGTACGCTGGCGTCCGAAACCGAGCGCGCCGGGGCGAGGATTTCCGCTCTCGTGAGCGCCATGAAGCGATTGACCCACATGGACCGGGCCCCCGTCGCCGAGGCCATCGACATCGAGCAGGGACTGCGGGACACGCTCACCGTCCTGGGTCACAAGGCCCGGCACAAGTCCGTGAGCGTGCAGATCGACGTCCCTTCGGACCTGCCCGCGGCGAATGCCATCGGAGGCGAGTTGGATCAGGTCTGGATGAACATCCTCGACAACGCGCTGGACGCCGTCGAGCCGGGTGGGCAGGTCTCGGTGACGGCGGCGCCCGAGGGGCACATGCTCGTGGTGCGCATCGTGGACGACGGGCCCGGCATTCCTCCCGAGCACCAGGGACGCATCTTCGACCCGTTCTTCACCACGAAGCCCCCTGGCGAGGGCACCGGCCTGGGTCTCGACATCGCGCGCACGTCCCTGAGGGCGCAGGGCGGAGAGATCGACTTCGACTCCCGCCCCGGCCGCACCGAGTTCCGTGTCTTCCTGCCGCTGGCCGAGCCGGACGCGTAGCCTCCCGACTCCACTGACGCGGGCTGAGCCGTTCAGGCAGCCTCGGCCAGAATCCCGTCCATCTGGCCCGCGGCGGCCCGGATCCTCTCTTCCATCCCCATGGCGACGAGCTGCTCCATGGCCTCGAGCGCCGGGAAGGTCATGACCGTGGTCATGCGCGTTCCCTGCAATGGTCAGGGAGTCAGGAGCGGGCGTGCGTCGTGGACCGACGGTCATCCATCGCCGCGCGACCTCCCCCCACCCGGAATCCCCGCAGGCACCGCGCAGTTCTCGATCCCCGCCAGGGTGGCCGACGCGTCGGGGAAGTACCGGGTCCGCCACCGGAGCGCCACGTTCACGAGCCCGATCAGCACGGGGACCTCGACCAGGGGGCCGATGACGGCGGCGAAGGCGGCGCCGTGCCCGATGCCGAAGGTCGCCACCGCCACGGCGATGGCCAGCTCGAAGTTGTTCGACGCCGCCGTGAACGAGAGCGTCGTGGTCCGCCGATAGTCCGCGCCCAGCCGCCGGCTCATGAAGAAGGTCAGCGCGAACATCACCACGAAGTAGATGAGCAGCGGCACCGCCACCCGCACCACACCCACGGGTTGCTGGAGGATGGCGCGCCCCTGGATCGAGAACATGACGACGATGGTGAACAGCAGCGCGACCAGGGTGAGCGGCCCGATGCGGGGGACGAACTCGGCGTGATACCACGCCTTCCCCTTGAGCTTCACACCCACGAAACGCGTGGCCATGCCGGCGATGAAGGGAATCCCCAGATAGATGAAGACGCTGCGCGCGATCTCACCCATGGTCACGTCGACTTCCGTGCCCTGGAGCCCCAGCCATCCGGGCAGCACGGTGATGAACAGCCACGCGTACACACTGAAGAAGAGGACCTGGAACACGGAATTGAACGCCACCAGACCCGCCGCGTACTCCGGGTCCCCCTCGGCCAGGTCGTTCCAGACGATGACCATGGCGATGCATCGCGCCAGCCCGATGAGGATCAGGCCGATCATGTACTCGGGATACCCGCGCAGGAAGATGACCGCGAGGGCGAACATGAGGATCGGTCCGACGATCCAGTTCTGCACGAGCGAAAGCCCCAGGATCTTCCCGTCGCGGAAGACGTCGCCCAGCTCCTCGTAGCGCACCTTGGCCAGCGGCGGGTACATCATGAGGATCAGCCCCAGCGCGATGGGCAGCGACGTGGTGCCGACCTGGGTGCGCTCGCTGAGCGTGCGCACGGCGTCGGGCCACAGGTAACCCAGCGCCACCCCCAGGGCCATGGCCGCGAAGATCCAGAGGGTGAGGAAGCGATCCAGGAAGGACAGCCTCTTCGGCAGCGCACTCATGTCACGAACAGCACGACGGGCCGCAGCAGGGGCGTTCCTCGGTCTCGACCTCGGCCGCCGCCGAGGGTGCCAGCGGCTTCCGCGCCCGCACGAAGGCCGACATGATCCGCCCCCCGACCGCTTCCGCCATGGCGTCGACGTCGAGTCCCGCCTCTTCCAGGAACGAGCGGGCGTCCTCGGGCTCGTAGACGCGGGTGGGCTCCAGACTCGGGTCCTCGAATCCCACCTCCCGCAGCAGCGTCTCGAACTCGCGCTCCTCCAGGGCGCCGGCGACGCAGCCGACCCAGAGCTCCATGCTCCGTCGGATGCCGGCGGGAATCTCGCCCCGGACCACCACGTCCGAGACCGCGAAACGGCCACCCGGCTTCAGGACCCGGAACGCCTCGCCCAGCACCTGACGCTTGTCCGCCGAGAGGTTGATCACGCAGTTGCTGATGATCACGTCCACGCTGGCGTCCGGCAGCGGAATCGCCTCCATGTCGCCCCGCAGGAACTCCACGTTGGTCGCGCCGGCCTCCGCGGCGTTCTGCCGGGCCAGCGCCAGCATCTCGTCGGTCATGTCGAGTCCGTAGGCCTTGCCGCTCGCGCCCACGCGCCGCGCGCTCAGAAGCACGTCGATTCCGCCGCCGCTCCCCAGATCCAGGACGACCTCGCCCTCGTTCAACTCCGCGAGGGCCGTGGGATTTCCGCAACCGAGCGACGCCAGCACCGCCTGCTCGGGCAGCGAGTCCGCCGTCACGGAGTCGTAGAGGTCCCGGGTGATGGGATCCGAGAACCCGCCGTCGGCCTTGGTGTCTCCGCATCCGCACGACGTGCCGCAGCAGGTGCCTTTGGTGCCGGCCTGGGCCCGCAGCGCCGCCTCGCCGTACTTCCGCCTCACCGTAGCCTTCAGATCATCCTGGCTCATGCCGTTCTCCGTATCAATCAATCTTGATGTGTCACCGAAAAAGAAGACGTGCCCACGAGTTCACCGCCGAGGCTCACGAGCAGCACGGACCTTCGCGAGATGCGGGATCCCGCCAACGCGGCTCGGGCGTAACCTCGCCCAGGAACGCCCGCATCTCCTCCAACGCGTCCGGCACCAGCGAATAGTGCACCCAGCGCCCGTCACGCCGGTCCGACACCACACCCGCATCCTTGAGCTTCTTCAGATGGAACGACAGGCGCGACTGGGCCGCATCCAGCGCCCCCTGAAGCTCGCACACGCAGTGCTCCCCGTCGGAGAGGAGCTGAACGATGCGGTAACGCGTGGGCTCGGCCACGGCCTGAAAGCGCTGTAGCAGTGCCTCGTCGGCAGCGAGTGTGTTCGACATGGAGACAACATATCAACGAATGTAGATATGTCAACGGAGGCTGCCACCGGGACGGCTGCGAAGCCGCAGGACCCCTCCCCCATTGCCCGCTGCGAACCCTCGGACCACAATTTCGTCGGCGATGGAGTTCGCCCTGAACCACCGCGGCCGCGGTTGATGACTCCTACCGGATCCTCTCCGACGCCAGGAGTCGCACGCCATGTCTCTCAACGATTCCCAACGGCGGGCCGTCAGCGCGACGTTCGCGCAGGTCAACGATCTGCTCGAAGACGTGGAGCGCCTGGCCCGCTCGGAGTCGAACGGCTTCAGCCGCGAACGCTCGGATCTGACCGCCTCCGAGGCGGAGCGCCTCACCGTCCTCACGGCACAGGTGCGCGAGCGCATGCTCGAGGCCCTCGCCAACCTCTCCATCCCCCCGCCCGAGCCCGATGGCTCGGCTCGCTGGAGCGCGCAGACCGCGTTCCTCTTCGCCGGCATCGCCCTCTCGGAGCTTCAGGGCCGCCGCCTACGGGCCTACGGTGCGCTCACCGAAGACGATGAGGAGCACGTCACGGCGCTGGCCCGGGACCTCCGCCGCCTCGTCGAGCAGGGCCAGGCGCTCCTGAGGGGGTGACGGCGCGTGCGGAGCGCGTGAGCCGGCCACGCGAGGCGGGCACCCGCGCCCTTGACGATGTCGTGATTTCGTCTATAGTGCTTTTCACGATATTTGGAAGATCAACTCGCCGGAGAGCCCGCCCGCATGCCCGATCCCGCACCGACCGACCACCACCCCCTTCCCGAGCTCGCGTTCAACGTCCTCCTGGCCCTGGGCGGTGAGCCGCGCCACGGTTATGCCATCATCCAGGACATCGAGGCACGGACGGGAGCGCAGAGCACGGTGCGCTCCGGAACGCTGTACGCCGTCCTCCAGTCCCTGCATTCCCGCGGGCTGATCGCGGACGCAGCGGCTCCGGACGGGGTGGATCGCCGGCGTCGCTACTATCGGATCACCGGTGCTGGACGCGAGGCCGTGGCTCGTGAAGCGTCGCGTCTGGCCGGGCTCGTGCGTCGTGCCGTGGAATTGGATCTCGCGCCCGGCGCCCTGGACCCGGGGACCCCTTGAGCCGGCACCTGTCGAGGACACACCGCATCCTCCTGCGCCTGCATCGGTTCCTGCTGGCTCGCTTCCCGCGCAGTTTCCCCCGGCCTGGGCCACGGATGCGCACGAAACGACGCGCAACCTGGTCGCGAGCGCGTGCCGGCGCGGATGGTGGGCGGGAGTCGTCACAGGCGTCGCGGAGTGCATGGACGTCGTGCGCCTGGGCCTGTCCGGCCTCGCCCCGCCACCTTCGCGAGTCCTCCGGGACGCGCTGTACGGACTCCGGCGCCTCCGGGCCCGGCCGGTTCGCACGCTGTCGCTCGTCCTCGTGTTGGCCGTGGGCATCGGCGCCAGCACCGCGGTCTTCAGCGTGGTGAACAACACGCTGCTCCGACCCATGATGCTGCATGACATCGATGGCCTCGTGCGCATCGACGACGTGGTACCCGGCAGCTCCCAGAACTCGAACGTTTCGCCGTTGAACGCCCAGGCTTTGGCGGAGGACGCCACGACCCTCGCGCCGGTCATCGTTCAGGACTATCGGCCCTTCGTCATCACCGGAGAGGGCGAGCCCGAGCGGGTGCGGGGTGCGGGTGTGTCCGGGGGATTCAGCGCGGGGCTGGGCGTCGAGCCCGTGCAAGGGCGCTTCTTCACGGCCGACGAGCAGCGCCTTGGCGAGGCCGCCGGAACGGTACTGGTGAGCTGGGAGCTGTGGCAGAGGCGTTGGGGAGGAGCGCCCGACGCGCTGGGTGCCACGGTGACGCTCAATGGCACACCCCGCACCATCGTGGGCGTCATGCCCCGGGGATTCCACTTTCCCTACGAGGCGGACGTCTGGGTTCCTCTGGACTACGAGCCGACACAGGCCGACGCGCACTATCTGCTCGTCTTCGGACGCCTCGCCCCGGACCGGACGGCAGGGGACGTTCAGCGCGAGCTGGACCGGATCTCGGCACAGGTGCGCGAAGCGGCCCCGGCGGCCAATCGCGAGCTGACCATGCGCGCCATGTCCCTGCGCGACAATCTCGTGCGTGGGTATGATCGCACGGCGCTCGCCCTGCTGTCGGTGGTCGGATTCCTGCTGCTCGTGGGAGCGGTGAACGTCGCGAGTCTGGGGCTGGCCGAAGCCCGCTCGCGTGCCCGGGAAATGTCGATCCGGTCGGCGCTGGGAGCCAGTCGCCGAGCACAGATCGCTCAGCTCCTCACCGAAGCGGGCCTGCTCGCGACCCTGGGGGGCGTGGCGGGTCTCGGCCTGGCGCGAGCCCTGCGTCCGCTGCTCTCGCTCCTGGTTCCTCCGGTCATGAGCGTGGAGCTGGCCCAGGATGCCATCGTCTTCGATCATCGGGTGCTGCTCTTCGCGCTGGGCGCTTCGGTCCTGGCGGCGCTGGTGGCCGGCGTGCTTCCCGCGACTCGGGCCGCCGTCCGGGATCCTGCGACGACGTTGCGTGCCGGCGGACGCGTGGAACGCGGAGGCCGCGCGAGCTCGGGCTTGATGATCGTCGGACTGGAGCTGGCGCTGGCCGTGGTGCTCCTCACCGGTGCGAGCGCGGTCACCGCTGCCTTCGTGCGGGATCGGGCACGCCCCCTCGGCTACCGACCCCAGGGCGTACTCACGCTGCGCACCTCGCTCCCGGAAGATCGATACCCTGGAGAAGGGCGCCGCACCGATGTCGTGGAAGCGCTTCGCGCCGCCGTCGAGGAGCTCCCCGGAGTGGCCGCGGTGGGGCTGCAGACCGGCAATCCGGTTCGCGGCGGCTGGGTCGCGCGAGCGAGCGCCCTCCAGCCCACCACAGCGACGGACTCCATCCCGGCCTACGTGCGACTCGCCACCCCCGGGGTCCTGGAGAGCCTGGATGTGCCTCTCCTCGCTGGACGCCCTCTGGATCGTCGCGACGACGGGGGCCCTCCGGCGGTGGTGGTCTCCCGCGATCTGGCTCGGCGTCTCTGGGGCGATGCACGGGCGGCGGTGGGGCAGCGCTTGAGGCTGCCGGATGCACCGGCCGACGCCACCGAATGGCAGGTGGTCGGTGTGTGCGGCGACGTGCGCGAGCAGGGCGAGGTCACCGCTGCCGTGTATCTGCCCTATGCCAGACAGAGGGGCCGCCTCCCCGCACAGGAGGTCGACCTGTTCGTGCGGGCCGCCAGTGGACGCGCCGGTGACGTCGCCGTGGCCGTCCGCGACGCGGCGCACCGCGTCGACCCCGACCTGGCCCTGTACGGTGTGCAGCCCATGACCGAGGTGCGCACCGTGGCGCAGGCACTGGAGCGGGCCGGCGCCACACTCGCCGCCGGTTTCATCGGCTTCGGCCTGCTCCTCTCCGCCATCGGTGTGTTCGGCGTCGTATCCAACATCTCGGCGGGAGCCGCCCGCGCCATGAGTGTCCGCAAGGCTCTGGGCGCGCGACCGGGCGCGCTCCTGCTTGCGGCCCTGCGGCCCACCACGCAGGCCGTCACAGGCGGTCTGGTCGTGGGTCTGGCGAGCGCCTGGCTCGTGAACCGCCTGTTGGCGGCGCGTGTGGAGGGACTGCCGCACCCGGATCCCTGGCTCTACGCCCTGGTCGCAGCAGTCCTCGCAGTGGTGGCGTTCGCGGCGGCGCTGGGGCCATTGATCAGATCCACGCGCGTCGATCCCGCGCGGGTGCTCCGAGAGGGCTGACCCGGTGGCCACACGTCATCCTTGCAATCGGAAACCTCGGTGACCGACTGTAGGCGCATTCCCGAATCCCCGGGATCTGCTGTTGTACCTCCAGTCAGGGGGAATTCATGCGACGATTGGCGTTGGTCCTCGTCCTGGCCATCGGGCTCGGTGGCTGCTATCACGTCACGGTGAACACCGGGATCACGCCCGGCACCCAACAGATCCACCAGCCGTGGGCGAAGAGCTTCGTCTACGGCCTGGTTCCCCCCGAGACCGTCGAAGCGATGGAGCAGTGCGGCTCGGCGGGCGTGGCACGGGTGGAGAGCCAGATCACCTTCCTCAACGGGCTCGTCTCGGTGCTGACATTGAGCATCTTCACGCCCATGGACATTCTGGTCACCTGCGGCAACAGCTCCATGGAAGACCTCCAGGTCGTGAAGGACCGCGCCGGCTTCGAGGCAGCGCTCGAGAGCGGCCAGCCGTTCCTGGTGCCCGTGACACCGTAGGCGGGCGCCCCCAGCAGGTCGCTGAAGAAGGGGAGCACCCCGGCAGCCGCGCGTCGCTGGGGTGCTCACCCGCGCGCGCGCAGCGCCTCGTACTCCCGCCAGACGAGCGCCATGATCACGAGATCGAGGGCGGTCAGGAACGCCAGGCCGGTCGAGTAACCCACGAGGAGCCGGTAGCCCTGGTAGAGGATGAAAAGCCCCAGGAAACCGAGCGCCCACGGAAAGACCCGGATCCTCTCGCGGATGAGGCCCCCGACCAGCACGAGCTTCACCACGCCGTGCACCAGAAGGTAGGCGGCCGCGAAATGCGCGGTCCCGGCCCCGATGTGGGCGAAGTGCTCGACGAGCCATCCGGCCACCGCGTCTCTGGGGTCTTCGGACAACTCGTGCTGGGTCAAGAAGGTGACGGCTCGCCCCACTCCCGCCGGCCCGAAGACGACGAGCAAGCCGCCACCCACGATCTCCAGGAGGCCGTCGAAACCCTTCACCACCACTCCGGCCTGGAAGAGCCGGTGGCGCCACCAGCTGGAGGGCCGGCCCCATACGGTCTTCACGCGGTACCGGCTCCTCGGTTGGAGTGGAAGGAGTACGATCGAACGCTTCAGCCCTCACGAACATATCGGAAGACCACGGTCACGCCCTCCCCGTTCAGATCCTGTGGGATTTCGAGCGCGCCGTCGCTAGCCGGGCCGGTAGATCTCCAGGACCGGGCGCCCTCCGACCCGCTCGATGGGCAGGTAGACCCGATGCGTGGCCGGGTCCACGGCCACGGTGTGGGCGCTGGGGATGCGGAGATCGCCGAGCTCGACCAGGGTGCCGCCGTCCTCCTCGAACACGTTCACCACGCCCGATTCACAGGCCACGTAGAGGCGTCCGAGTCCCGGATCTACGGCCAGGACATCGGGACCTGCACCGACGGAGTGGGTCGACAGCAGACGCATGGACGGCAGCTCGAGCACGAACAGGGTGGCGTTCTCTTCATCGGCCACGAAGAGGAGCCGGCGGTCGGGGTCGAGGGCCAGGCCGTGAGGCCGTTTCGCCCCCGCGACCGGGAAACGCTCGACGATCGTCGCGGTGGCCGGGTCGATGGCCGCGATCTCCGCGCGGGTCTGCACGGCTACCAGGATCCGCTTGCTCACCGGGTCCCAGATCGTGTTTCCGGCCTCTCCCCCGAGCTCTACGATCCCCACGACCGTGTCCGCGACGGCATCGATGACGAGCTCCCGCCCGGCACGCGACTCGTCGGAGACGAACACCCGGGTCGACCCGGGAGCGTAGGCGAGGCCGTCGGCGTAGCCGATGGGTCCCAGACGGGCCGCGGTCTCGAGGCTTGCCGCGTCGATGACGGCGACCTGGCGATCCTCCGTGGCCGTTGCGAACACCTTGTGCAGCTCAGGCACCGCGATCACCCCGTGGACCGCGGAGAATCCAGGCAGGTCGGCCACGACCTCCTCGCTCCCGGTGTCGAACACGAGAAGGCTGCCCGCGTTCATGTGCGCGACGTAGAGCCGCCCGGCCGCGGTGTCCACGCTCTGATAGTCGAAGCGCACGGCGCTGCCCGGGAGCGGGATCTCGGCCACGTGTCGGAGGCCGGCCGCTGCCTCGGGCACCCGCACCGCCTGGCCCTGACACGCGGTCGGTCCTGTGATGAGTCCGAGCGCGAGGGCTATGCGGGATGCGATCCTGACGTGGGGGGTCATGTAGCCCCACTCCAACTCGAGTCGTTGTCGTCCTGTCTCCATCCGACAGTGTAGCGCGGTGTTGAGGGCTCCGTCAGACCGCCGGCCGCAGGTGCTCTCCCCGGGCGAGCACGAGCCAGATGGATGGCCAACCCCCAAGGTCGAGGTCGAGTATGCGACCCGAACCTGCAGATGTACGGCGCAGATCGGGTCGCTCGTCCGAGACACGAGCGCCGCGATAAGGCGTGCGGCCCGGGCGCGATGGTGCAAACCCTCCGCTCGTGCGCCTGCGATCGGCGTTCGGTCGATTCGACTTGACCGATGGGTCGAATCAAACTCCCACCGAATCCATGGATCGCGCTTGGCTCGATCGAACCGACTCAGCGAGCCGAATCGCCCGTTCGTGCGCGCAGGCACGGCCGCTACACCCGAAAGGGCCCGACCTCGTCGACTCGCCAAATGACCGACCGATGGACCGTTGTCGACCACGTCTACCCCAAGGTGCCCCCGACCCCTACGAAAGCGCCCCGACGACCTGAGGCCGTCGGGGCGCTTCTCATTCGGACACCACTATGGTCGCTGCAGGACTCGAACCTGCGACTTCTACGATGTGAACGTAGCGCTCTACCAGCTGAGCTAAGCGACCCCAGTACCCCCACGGGGAGTCGAACCCCGGTCTCCGCGCTGAGAACGCGATATCCTGGACCACTAGACGATGGGGGCAAAGCAGCCTCCCAGAATTCGGGAGGGCCCTAAATCTACCAGGGCCCAGGGGGCTGTCAACTCCCGGGGAGCGCCGATCCAGGCGCTCTTCCGCCAGGTTCCCCCTCACCCCGTCGCCGCCCCGTCTCGCGGGTCCGCGCATGCGCCCGGATCCGACGACCGGCTGCGGGGTTATGCCTCCGGTCGCATACGGTTCTCTCGCGGAAAGCAGCCAGCTATGAAGCTCAACGATGCGTCCATCCAGGATTGGCTCGGCGGGCGCCCCGGCTGGAGCCGGGACGGTGACGCTCTGGTGAAGACCTTCGCCTTCGACTCCTTCCGGAATGCCATCGTATTCGTGAATCGGCTGGCGACGTTGGCCGATCAGCACGAGCACCATCCGGACATCGACATCCGCTACAACAAGGTCCGCGTCTCGCTCAGCACGCACGATGCGGGGGGGATCACCGACAAGGACACGTCCATGGCGGAGCAGATCGAGTTCGCCACGGGACGATAGCCCCACCACGTGCTCCACGGACGGCGATGCGCACCCCGCCCGGCGGCTCGCTCGCCCCTCCCTCCCTGGATCGCCGCGCCTTCCTGAAGCGCATGGCCGGCGGCCTGGTCGTCACTCGACCCGCCATCTGGAGCACCTTCTCGGGGCTTCGACCGCCCCGGCCCCTGCCCAGTTTGCCTCAGCTCCAGTGGCAGCGCGACGAGCGGGCCATCTTCGTCCACTTCGGCATCAACACCTTCACGGGTCGGGAGTGGGGTGACGGCACCGAGGATCCCGCCCTCTTCGACCCGTCCGCGCTGGATGCCCGCCAGTGGGCCCGCAGCGCGCGCGAGGCCGGATTCCGGGCCATGGTGCTCACGGCCAAGCACCACGACGGCTTCTGCCTGTGGCCCACCTCCACCACCGAGCACTCGGTGGCCAGCAGCCCGTGGCGCGGAGGTGAGGGAGACGTGGTGCGGGAGTTCGTAGACGCATGCCGGGCCGAAGGGCTGAAGCCCGGCCTCTACTGCTCGCCCTGGGACCGCAACGCAACGGTCTACGGGACCCCTGGCTACAACGACTTCTACGCGCAGCAGCTCACCGAGCTTCTCACGAACTACGGGCCCATCCACGAGGTGTGGTTCGACGGCGCCAACGGCGAGGGGCCGTCGGGTCGGCGGCAGGAGTACGATTGGCCCCGGATCTGGGGATTGGTGCGCGGGCTTCAACCCGACGCGGTCATCTTCTCCGACGCCGGGCCCGACGTGCGCTGGATCGGCAACGAAGCCGGCGTGGCCGGCGACCCCAACTGGTCCACGGTGGACCCCGAGGTGGTGCCCGTGCCGGGCGTGAGCGGAGAGGCCGTGATCGACCAGCTCCAGCACGGGGATCCCCGGGGCAGCGTCTGGCGCCCGGGCGAGGCCGACGTCTCGATCCGACCCGGTTGGTTCTACCACCCGGAAGAGGACGATCGCGCGCGGTCGGTGGACGATCTCGTCGAGCTCTACTTCACCTCGGTGGGCCGGAACTCCAAGCTCCTCCTGAACGTGCCACCGACGCCCGCGGGACTCTTCCATGCCGACGACGTCCAGCGACTCCGGGGCATGAACGCTCGGCTCAGCGAGATCTTCGCCGCCGACGTCACCGAGGGCGCGGCCCTCACGCGACGCCCCACCGGCACCCGTCGCGCCGCTCGGGAAGCCACGCTCCCCGCACCGACCAGCGTCGCCATCGTCGATCTCCGGGAAGACATCACTCGCGGCCAGTCCATCGCGAGCTGGACCCTCGAAGGCGCCCTGGAGGACCGCTGGCGGCCGCTGGCGGAAGGGACCACCATCGGCTACCGGCGCCTCATCCGGTTCTCACCGACGGCGGTCCGGCGGGTGAGGCTCACCCTCTACGACCAGTGGGGACCGCCGCCCACCGTGGCCATCGGGTTGTACACCGCCTGACGGGGCCCGGCCGACCCGCAGGACCCTCCCGACGCTCCCTCGGGGGCTCCTCCCCACGGCGCCCCGGCCGCCCATCCACGATCCTTTTCCTGGGTCCCTCCTCCGCATCCACACTTCAACCGGAGAAGGAACGTGAGCGTGCCGCAGACCGTCGAAGGCCTGAACCGCCTTCTCGCCGACGCCACAGTCTTCTATCAGAAGCTCCGCCACTATCACTGGAACGTGAAGGGTCAGGACTTCTTCGCGCTCCACGCCAAATTCGAAGCGCTCTACGATCAGTGGGCCGCGTTCATCGACGAGGTGGCCGAGCGCATTCTCGCCATGGGGGGCGTGCCGATCCACACGCTCTCCGAAGTGCTGGACACCGCCGCGCTCGCCGAAGACGACGACATCCCGTCCGCCCAGGACATGGTGCGCCGAATCGCCCGCGACCTGGGCACGCTGGATCGCACCAGCGGCGTGCTGGTGGCAGCGGCCGAAGAGCTGGGCGACCGGAGCACGGTCAACCTCCTCGACGGCATCCGCGACGTCCTGGAAAAGGACCGCTGGATGCTCGAAGCCTGGCTCGAGCAGCGGGAACCCGCCCTGGTCTGAACGCGCCGTCCCGGGCGCTCGTCAGCGGCGAGCAGTCCCGCAGGCGTTCTCAGCTGAAACGTCGGAGGTCCGGTGTCCGCCGGGCCTCCGACGTCGTAGCGGGTGCGCACGGAGCCCTGGCTGATTAACGTCCGGTGCTGAGCTACCGATCCCCCCACCCTCCACTCGTCTCCCGGTCCCTCCCATGGCCACCCGCGATCCTCGAATCGACGACTACATCGAAGCAGCCGGCGACTTCGCCCGCCCCATCCTCCGTCACCTCCGTGAGGTCGTCCACACGGCCTGCCCCGACGTCGAAGAGACCATGCGCTGGAGCATGCCCAACTTCGACTACCAGGGGATCCTCTGCAGCATGGCGGCATTCAAGGAGCACTGCACCTTCGGCTTCTGGAAGCCGGAGTTGGTGCTGGGCGAGAACAGCGGAGGCGACAGCGGCATGGGTCAGTTCGGGAAGATCCGGTCGCTCGAGGATCTCCCCTCCGACCAGGTCCTCGTCGGACACCTCGAGAAGGCGATGCAGCTCAACGAGAAGGGTGTGAAGCCCAAGCGGCTTCAGCGCTCGCGCCCCCGCGAGAAGAAGCCCCCGGTAGAGGTCCCCGACGACCTCCAGGCCGCGCTCGCATCCAGCCCGAAGGCCCGGGCCGCCTTCGAGGACTTCAGCCCCAGCCACCGCCGGGAATACGTGGAGTGGATCACCGAAGCCAAGCGCGACGCCACCCGCCAGCGCCGGATCGCGCAGGCCGTGGATTGGATGGCCGAGGGCAAGCCCCGCAACTGGAAGTACATGTGAGCAGCCTGGTCTTCGTGACGGGGGACTTCAGCTCGGGCAGCACCCTTCTCTTCACGCTGTTCCGCAAGACGGGCTCCTTTCATTGCCTGTACGAGCCCTTCCACGAGCGGCTCCTCGAATATCTGATCTGGCCGCTGCGGGCCTACGATCGACACTTCCACGTGGACGACTACTTCACGGAATATCGCGGCTTCCGGCAGGTCCCCCGTCTGTTCGACCCCGTGTGGGGATTGAGCCAGCTCCACCGGGATGCCACCGACCGTGATCCACAGCTCTACCGGTACCTGAGTTACGTCATCGGACAGTCGTTCGGGCGCCGCTCGCGCGTGATGCTCAAGTTCAATCGTGCCACCTTCCGGCTGGGGTGGCTGAAGGCACGTTTCCCCACGGCCCGCATCGTCCACGTGTACCGGGACAAGGACGATCAGTGGAACAGCATCGTCCGCAGATCGCAGGAGTTCTACGGGCGCGAGGACGTGGGGCAGAACCGGGTCGATTTCAACGGCTTCAGCCTGCAACGCTGGTGCGACGACCTCCAGCACACCTATCCCGAACTGGCGGCCTCGGCGTGTAGCTCCGGCTACGAGCGGTTCTCGCGCCTGTGGGACCTGAGCTATCGCGAGCACACCCGCCACGCGGACGTGTCCGTGGCCCTGGCCGACCTGACTGCCGATTTCAGGACCACCGGTGGGGAGATCTTCGAGACGGTGGGTTGCCCCGTGGACCTCCATCACCTGGACTCCTTCGTGGTCCGCTCGGCCGCACCCGGCGCAATGGCGCCGGGCCGGCTGGTGAAGGCGATGCGAAGTATCCGCCGGCGGGTCGACAACCTGGGCCACCGCTACGCTCGCGTGCGCGTCCGCCTGCGTCGAGAATGGTGGGAGCGCCGTCGCAGTTGAATCGCGCGTTCCCCTACCAGAACACCGCGTACAGCACCGCCGTGGTCGCCACCACCGCCAGCGCCCATCCCCTGGCACCCCGTGCGGGCTCCAGCGAGAACTCGCCGGCCGGCGACTCCTGTTGCCGCAGAACCGCCGCCGCCGCCTCGCTCTCCGGAAGCGGGCGCAGGCGGGTCCACACCACCATGAAGGTCACCAGCACGATGAAGGTGATGGCCATGTGGTGCAGGAAGGCCACGCCGGGAGCCAGCAGCAGCAGGAGACCGTAGACGGGCACCCCCAGGACCATGGCGCCGATGGCCGCCCCGGCCGGTGCGCGCCTGGAGAGGAGTCCCACGACGAAGACCGCGACGATCCCCGGCGACACGAATCCCCAGAACATCTGGATGTACTCGAAAACGCTGGGAGCGCTGGCCACCACCGGCGCCCACAGGCATCCCACCACCACCAGGACCGCGGTGGCGATGCGACCCATGCGCATGAGCTTGCGCCCGCTGGCGTCGGGCCGAAGGTGGCGGCCGTAGATGTCCACCACGAAGATGGTGGCCGCCGAGTTCAGCATGGAGTCCAGCGAGCTCATGACCGCGCCGAAGAGCGCGGCGAACATGATGCCGGTGAGCCCAGCCGGCAGCAGGTCGCGGATCAGCAGCGGGTAGGCCTGATCGGGATTCGCGATGGAGCCACCGTAGATCTCAGCCGCGGCGATCCCCGGAAAGACGATGATGAAGGGGATGAGCAACTTCAGGAACGCCGCCAGGAAGATCCCCTTCTGGCCCTCGGCCAGGCTCCGGGCGCCCAACGTACGCTGCGTGATGAACTGGTTGAGTCCCCAGTAGAAGAGGTTGGGGATCCACAGGCCCCCGATGAACACCGCCACCCAGGGCATCTCGGGGTGGTTCCAGGGGAGCACGGTGTGCAGGCGGTCGCTGCCCGCCTCCAGGAAGCTCCCGAGTCCGCCCACGGCATGGATGGCCAGCACGGTGACCAGCGCGCCGCCGGCCAGGAGCGCCACGCCCTGGATGAGATCCGACCACACCACCGCCTTCAGACCGCCGTAGACGGTGTAGCCGCCCGCCAGGATGCCGATCATCCAGATGCCCCAGAACGTGGGCACGCCGAAGATGGCCTCCAGGGCGAGGGCGCCGGAATAGAGCACGGTGGCCAGCGCCACCAACACGTACGCCAGCATCATGTAGGCGGCCATGAGCGTGCGCGCCCGCACGTCGTAGCGCCGCTCCAGGTACTCGGGGATCGTGTAGATCCCGGCCCGCAGGAAACGCGGCAGGAAGACCACCGCCACCACCACCAGCGTGACGGCGGCCATCCACTCGTAGCTGGCGATGGCCAGGCCCAGCTCGAACCCCCGGCCCGCCATCCCCACGAAGTGCTCCGTGGAGATGTTGGAGGCGATGAGCGAGAAGCCGATCAGCCACCATGGAAGCGAGCGGCCGGCGAGAAAGTAGTCCTCCGAGTCCTCCTCGCCTCGCGACGCCCACAGCGACACCCCCACGACCAGGGCGAGGAAGGCGGCGAAGGCGAGCAGGTCCAGGGCGTTGAGCGTCATGGCGCGTCTCGTGGTGTGGATAGGTGCCGGGAGGTAGTTTGCGACTCTGATACGGACTCGGCCATCCGGCATCTCCCGAGGAGCCCATGTCCCGGACCCCGCACCATCGCACCCCGTTCGTCGCGTTCGTGGCGATTCCCCTCGCCGTGGGCGCCTGGTGGACGTCCGCGACGCGGGCCGGAGCGGGCCCCGGGGATATGCGCCGGGCGGTTCGCCCATCGCCCATCGTCACACCGGCACCTCCGTTGGGCACGCCCAGGGTCCTGGTGGTGGAGCTGGGTCCGGTCCACGCGGATCGGCTTCCGCAGGCCCGCACACCGACCCTGGACGCGCTCCGGGCCGACGGCGCCTTCGCGGTGACTGAGGACGCACAGGCCGACTCCACGGAGCTCGCGGCCATCTGGAGCGGCTTGCCCTCCGGCCTCACGGCAGTGGGCGTCCCCGAGCCCCTGGGCCTCGACGCCGCGCTCGCGACCCTGGAAAGGGGCAACGCCGATCTCGTGCGCGTGCGCATCGCGAACGCAGGAGCCTCCGGCGCTTCTCCCGGCATCGACCCCGAGGTCGCTGCGCTGGAAGCCGCCGACGGTTCGCTGGGCCGACTCATGGCGGCCGTGCGGGGGCGCGCCGATGCGCCGGGCGAAGACTGGCTGGTCCTGGTTGCCGGCGGCTCGGGATCGGGCCTCTGGCTCGCGTCGGGGCCTGCGGCGCTGGAGGGGTCGCTGGCCCACGCCCCTGATGCGCGAGAGACCCGGGCGACGGCGCTGGCCGACGTGGGTGCGGCCTCGTCGGGCGGTGACGCGGCCGGAGCTGTCCGGGGCCTTCGCCCCACGGTGACACCGGGCGCCGACCCCTATGCGCCCCTGCTCGGCACCGAGGGCGAGATCAGGCCGCACTGGGAGGATCCGTCGCTGGTCGAGCTGAACAAGCTCCCGCCACGTGCCACCTACTTCCCCTTCGAGAGCCGGGAGCTGGCGTTGGCGGGGGATCCCGGGGCGTCGGGGCGCCGAATCGACCTGAACGGCCCCTGGGCGTTCCGGTGGGTGCGGAGCCCCGGGGAGCGCAGCCTGGACTTCTACCGCCTCGACGCCGACGTGTCGGCATGGGACCGCATCCCCGTCCCGTCGAACTGGGAGATCCAGGGATACGGAGTGCCCATCTACCTGAACAGCGCCTACCCCTTCGAGAAGAACCCGCCCTTCATCCAGCACGACTACGACCCGGTGGGTCAGTACCGTCGCAGCTTCCAGCTCCCCGACACATGGAACGGCGCACGCGTCGTGTTGCATTTCGGGGCGGTGAAGTCGGCGATGTACGTGTGGATAAACGGAGCCAAGGTCGGATATTCGCAGGGCAGCAAGACCCCGGCGGAGTTCGACGTCACGCCCTGGGTGCACGCCGGTGCCAACGAGGTGGCCCTGGAGGTCTACCGCTGGAGCGACGGCTCCTATCTGGAGGACCAGGACTTCTGGCGGGTGAGTGGGATCGAGCGCGACGTCTACCTGTACGCCGAGCCCCACACGCGGCTCGCCGACGTGTGGGCCCGCGCCGGGCTCGACGACAGCTACCGTGACGGCGAGCTGCAGCTGGAAGTGGAGGTGGCCCGGGACGCCGGAGGCCCACCCTCGGGAGCCCTGCGCGTGGAAGTGCTGGACCGGGACGGAAGCCCGGTGGTGGACGAGGACGTGCCGGTGCCCGATGCCGATGCCAGCGGCGTGGCGCGCGTGGGCCTCCAGCGCACGGTGCCGTCCGTGCGGCGCTGGACCGCCGAGACGCCCGAGCTCTACACACTGATGCTGACGCTCCACGACGCCGACGGCAGCGTGCTGCAGGCCGCGAGTCTGAAGGTGGGATTCCGGCGCATCGAGATCCTGGACCAGCAGGTGCGGGTGAACGGCCGACCCATCGTCATCCAGGGCGTGGACCGGCACGAGCACGATCCCTACACGGGGCACGTCGTGAGCGAAGCCTCCATGCGCCAGGACATCCGCCTCATGAAGGCCGCCAACATGAACGCGGTCCGTACGTCGCATTATCCCGACGACCCGCGCTGGTACGCGCTGGCCGACGAGCTGGGGCTCTACCTGGTGGACGAGGCCAACATCGAATCCCACGGGATGGGCTACAGGCCCGAGACCACCCTGGGCAACAACGCCGACTGGATGGACGCCCACATGGTGCGCACCCGCCGCATGGTGGAGCGGGACAAGAACCACCCGTCGGTGATCTTCTGGTCGCTGGGAAACGAAGCCGGCAACGGCGTCAACTTCGAGGCCACCTACAGCTGGATCAAGGAGCGCGATCCCACGCGGCCGGTGCAGTACGAGCGGGCAGGACACTCGTGGAACACCGACCTGTACGTTCCCATGTATCCCGGGTTCGAGCACCTGGTGGAGTACGCCGAAGGCGATGATCCGAGGCCGCTCATCATGTGCGAATACGCCCACGCCATGGGCAACAGCGTCGGCAACTTCGCCGATTACTGGGCCGTCATCGACCGCTACCCGAAGCTCCAGGGCGGCTTCATCTGGGACTGGGTGGATCAGGGTCTCTTCAAGGTCACCGCCACGGGGGACACCATCTGGGCGTACGGTGGCGACTTCGGACCTCCGGGCACGCCGTCGGACGGGAACTTCCTCATCAACGGGCTGGTGCAGCCCGACCGAACCCCGAACCCCCACTACTGGGAGGTGAAGTCGGTCTACCAGTGGGTGCGCACCGAAGGTGTGGACGCGCAGGCCGGACGCGTGCGGGTCACCAATCGTTACCAGTTCCGAGACCTCGCCGGTCTGGAGATGCGCTGGCGCCTGCGTCGCGACGGCGAGGTCGTGGCCGAGGGAGCGGGCGATCTCCCCGCCGTGCCGCCGGGCGAATCGGCGGAGGTGCGGCTCCCCCTCCCCGACGTGGCGTGGGCCGCCGGCGCGGAGTATCACCTGGACGTCCGCTACCTCAGACGCGAAGACGACGGGCTTCTGCCCGCGGGGTTCGAAGAGGCCTCCACACAGATCTCCCTGGGAATGCCGGGCGGGTCACGCCCGGAGCCCGAGCCTGCCGTGGGGGCCCGGCTCGTCGAGCGCACCGACCGCGTCGTGCTCAGCGCCGGCGATGCGCGGGCCGAGGTGGACCGCGGCACAGGCCTGCTCCGGTCGCTGCGCGTGGGGGAGCGCGAGTTCCTCGACGCACCCCTGACGCCGGATTTCTGGCGGGCTCCCAACGACAACGACTTCGGCGGCGGCTGGCAGCGACGTCTCGCCGTGTGGAGAGACGCCGGCCCCGGGTTCACCCTCGAGGACCTGGAGACCGGGACCGACGCCCACGGTCGGCCGCAGGTCGTGGCCCGGGGTCGCATCCCCGCCGGCGGCACGCCTCTCGTCCTGACCTACGCCATGGACGGCGACGGCGTCCTGGAGGTCACCCAACGGTTGGAGCCGGTGGACACCGCCGACCTGCCCCGCATGCCCCGCTTCGGCATGCGCACCCGGGTGCCGGGCGCGTTCCACCGCACCGAGTGGTTCGGACGGGGCCCCATGGAGTCCTACCGCGACCGCAAGAGCGCCGCCCACGTCGGTCGCTGGTCCCTCGATGTGGCGGACTGGGCCCACCCGTACGTGCGCCCCCAGGAGACCGGCAACCGCACCGACGTGCGCTGGCTGGCGCTCCGGGCCGACGACGGTGCCGAGCTCCTGGTGCGGGGCGAGCCCCTCCTCGAGGTCACGGCGATCCCCTACGCCCGCGAAGACCTGGATCCCGGGCCACGCAAAGCCCAGCGGCACTGGGGCGAGCTGCGTCCCCGCGACCAGGTGTACCTGAACGTGGACCTGGGCCAGATGGGCGTGGGCGGCATCAACTCGTGGGGGCCCACGGCGCTCCCGGAATACTCGCTCCCGTACGGGCCGTACGAATACCGCTTCCGGCTGCGGGCGCGGGTGCGGTAGGCCGGGCCGGCCGGTTGCGGCCGATGTGGGCTGCCTTCTGGACAATCCCACGCGCTGATCAACATTCCTATTGCGTTTCGACAGGAACCGACGAATAATTCCTGTAGAAATCCGAAAGCAACGGGATGGCGCATCGATCACAGCCGCCCGGAGTTGATCTGCTCGCGCCGCCCACCTGGAGACGTCTGCCATGCCTGATCCCGTCGGAAGTGACGTTCTGCGCGGCACGCTGGACCTGCTGATCCTGAAGACGCTGTCGCTGGAGCCCATGCACGGATGGGGCCTCAGCCAGCGCATCCAGGAGATGTCGCGGGGACTGCTGGACGTGAATCAGGGCTCTCTCTACCCGGCCCTCCAGCGTCTGGAGCACCGGGGCTGGATCGCCAGCCGCTGGGACACCACGGAGAACAACCGCCGCGCCAAGTACTACAGCCTCACCGACGACGGCACCCGGGGTCTCGCCTCCGAGACCGAGGGCTGGCGCCAGTACGTGGGGGCGGTGGAATGGATCCTGGAGACGACATGACCGGGGGCGAACGGGGCGGTGGCCCCCGGCGTCGCCGCAGGGGCGGCCGTCGTCGTCTGCGAGGACTGTTGGCTCGCGTGCGAGACATGGTCTTTCGCCGCGCAGCCGAGCGCGACATGGACGAGGAGCTCCGCTTCCACCTGGAGATGGAGACCGAGAAGAACCTGCGCGCCGGCATGGAGCCGGCCGAGGCGCGTCGCCGGGCCCTGGTGGCCTTCGGCGGCGCCGAACGCCATCGGGAACGCCTGCGCGAAGGCCGGCGCGTTCCGATCTTCGAGCCCCTCTGGAACGACGTGCGCTTCGGCCTTCGCTCACTGGCTCGCACCCCGGGGCTGGCGCTGGTGGCGGCGCTGACCATCGCCCTCGGCGTGGGCGCGACCACCGCCGTCTTCAGCGTCGTCAACGCCCTCCTGCTCCGGCCACCGCCGGTCCCGGCCGCCGAGCGGGTCATGACGATCCAGGAGGAGCGGTACGGGGCCGTGTCCACGGGCATCGAAGGCATGAAGATCCCGTATTCGCGCTACCTCGCGTACCGCGACGCCACCACCGAGGTCTTCCAGGGCCTGGCTGCCTATCGGCTGGACAACTTCGCGCTCCGGCTTGCCGACGCGACCGTGCCCGTCGACGGCGCGCTCACGTCGGGCGATTACTTCCAGGTGCTGGGCGTCCGGCCGCTGCTCGGACGCGCCTACACCTCCGACGAAGCGGCCGAAGTGGTGCTGTCGCACGACCTGTGGACATCGCGTTTCGGCGGCGACCGGGAGGTGCTCGGCCGCACCGTCTCGGTCGACGGACAGCGCGTGACCGTGGTCGGCGTGGCTCCCCCGGGTTTCCGGGGCGTGTCACCGGTGTCGGATGCCCTGTGGGTGCCGTCCGGCGTGCGCGGTCTCGACCAGAACGCCTGGACCATGCGCGTCGTGCCCGTGGGACGGCTCCGCGACGGCGTGACCCGGGAGCGGGCCGGCCTGGTGGTGGAAGGCGCCGGAGCGCGCATCCCCCTGGAGGAGTCGGCGCAGCTTCGTGGCTCCCGGCTCGAGCCGGTGGGCTCGCCTCCCAGCGGGGTGAAGGGCCCGGTCTTCGGGTTCATGGGCATGCTGCTCGGCATGGCCCTCCTGGTCCTGCTCATCGCCAGCGCCAACATCGCCGGCGTCATGCTCGCTCGTGGATTCGCCCGCCGCCGCGAGATCGCGGTGCGCCAGGCCATCGGCGCGGGACGCACCCGCCTCGTGCGCCACCTGCTCGCCGAGAGCCTCATGGTGTTCGCCGTGGGCGGAGCGGCCGGCGTCGCCCTCGCGTGGCTGGGCACGTCGTGGATCGCTCGCATTCCCCTTCCCCCACAGGTGCCGCTCATCCTGGAACTGACGCCCGACGGCCGCGTCATGGGGTTCGCCGTCCTGCTGACGGGCCTCACCGGCATCGTCTTCGGACTCGTCCCAGCCCTGAAGGCGTCGCGTCCCGACCTGGTGCCCGCCCTGAAGAGCGGGGGCCACGGCGCCGCGGGAGGCTCCACTCGCGCCCGCGACCTGTTCGTAGCTGGCCAGGTCGCCTTCGCGGTGCTCCTCCTCCTCACGGCGGGCCTCTTCGTGCGCTCCTTCCAGCGGGGCGCCAGCGCCGATCTCGGCTTCGACCCCGACGGCGTGGTGGTGGCCACCGTCAATCTGGGACCACCGCAGGACTACAGCGTGGAGCAGGCCCGCACCTTCTATGCGACCCTGGTGGAGCGGGTGCGCCGGCTCCCGGGTGTCGAGGACGCCGCCCTGTCGCAGTTCGTCCTGCTCGCCGGCGACCGCTGGGGCTCGCAGGCCAACCGGCCCGATGCCCCCGAGGCCGGCTCGGTGAGCGCCGCCTGGGATGCGGTGGATCCCGACTTCTTCCGGACCATGGGCGTCGACCTCGTGGCGGGCCGCGGCTTCACCGAGCGGGACGCCGAGGGGAGCCCCCCGGTGGCGGTCATCAACCAGACGCTGGCAGACCGTCTGTGGCCGGGCCAGAGCCCCATCGGCCATCTCGTGCAGGGCTTCACCACCGAGCCCCTGGAGGTGGTGGGTGTCGCCAGGAACGGACGCTACATCTTCATCACCGAGACGCCCGGCGCCTTCCTGTTCGTACCCGTCGCCCAGGCCTTCCGGTATTCCATGGCGCTGCACGTGCGGGCGCCCGGCGCCGAAGCGGCGACGCTGCGGGCGGTGCGCGATGAGGTCCGGCGCCTGGATCCCGACCTGGCCCTCCGCAACGCCGCTCCCATGAGCGAGGTCATCGGTCTGAGCCTGGTTCCCCAGCGCGTCGCGGCGCAGCTCGTCGGAACCTTCGGGATCGTGGGATTGGTGCTCGCCGCCCTCGGGATCTACGGAGTGCTGGCCTTCCAGGTGGCGCGGCGCACCAAGGAGTTCGGCATCCGGCGCGCCCTGGGGGCCGGGCGGGCCGGCGTGATCCGCCAGGTGGTGCGCAAGGGGGGATGGCTGGCGGGCGTGGGTTGTGTCCTGGGGATGGCCGCCGGCGGCGGCATCGCCATGCTGCTCCGGAGCTTCCTGTTCGGAATCCAGCCCCTGGATCCCCCGACCTTCGTCGCCGTGCCGGTGATCCTGCTCGGCGTCGCGCTCCTCGCCGCCGTGATCCCCGCGGCTCGCGCCAGCAGCGTGCAGGCCTCGGTGGCGCTCAAGGAGGAATGAGGCAGGCGCCGCTTCAGCCGTCGGCAGCCAGCCGCAGCACGTCGCTGAGAGCATCGACCAGCCAGTCGGGCCGCTCCCGCTCCAGGCGGGCCCTGGCGAACGGTCCCCAGGTGGCGGCCGCCGTGCGGACCCCGGCAGCGCGGCCCGCCGCGACGTCGTAGGGGGAATCCCCCACGAACAGCACCCGCGAGGGCGTCGCCTGCAGGCTCAGCCGGTCCAGAGCCACCTGCACCGGCTCGGGGTCGGGCTTGCCCCGGGTCACGTCCTCGGGCGTCACCAGGACCGGGAACGCGCCGTCCAGTCCGCACCTCGCCAGCGTGCGCAGCGCCATCTCGCGCCGCTTGCTGGTCACCACGCCCACGGCGGCTCCCCGCCCGGTCAGCTCGGCCACGAGCTCCGTGGCCCCCGGAAAGGCCTGAACCATGTCGTCGTGGATGGTGCGCTGATAGGTCACGTAGGTGTCCACCATGGCCTCGGCCTCGGCCGTGTCGGTGGTGAACTCCCGCATGCTCTCCCGGAGTGGCCGTCCCAGGGTGTCCAGCCACAGCTCGTCCGGCAGCTCCTCGCCGCGATGCGAGCGCATGGTGTGGCGGTAGCACGCCAGGATGAGCGGCACCGTATCGGCCAGGGTGCCATCGAGATCGAAGAGGACCGCGGACCAGCTCATGCGACGACCTTCGTCATGGAATCAGCGCTCCAGGAAGGAGAGAATCACCTTGAAGGTCTCCTCGTCGTCCAGGAGACCGGCGTGGGTGGGGCAGCACACCTCGATGTCGGGTAGCGGCGGCAGCGTCGCGCTCTCGGGCGGCAGGATGTGCAGGTCCACCGGCGTGCGCACGGTGATGCCCTCGACCCCGGGCGGGACCGCCCGCCCCTTCTGCAGAGAGAGCAGGAACAGACTGCCCGGATCCATCTCCTCGCCCCCCTTTCCCCAGGCGAGCCACGCGGCGTACGTGCCGCGATGCGGTGTGGCCAGGAAGACCACTCTGCGCACGTTCTCCGCGCCACCGTTCTGCAGGTAGTAGCGCAGGGCCAGCCCCCCCATGGAGTGCGCCACGACGTCCACCTCGGGCGCCCCCGTGCGCTCACGCAGCCGCTCCACCGCCATCGCCAGGGCCCGGGCGTGCACCCGGTTGCTGCCTTCCGGGTCTTCGAAGGAGAGGGACACCACCTGGGAATCGGGCCAGCCGGCCTCCAGGAAGCGGTCCCTCAGGGGCCGCAACTGCTCGGAATCGTCACTCCACCCGGGTACCAGCACCACCGGCACCCGGGACCCGAGCCTCGCCGCCAGGTCCGAGGCGACGTCGACCTGGGCCGACGCCCTCCGCGGCAGGGCCACGGCCATGAGCGAGAGGCCCCCCATCACCAGGGCCACGCGCACCGCGAAGCGGGCCCCACGGGGCCGTCGCTCACCCATCAGACCCGCTGACGGGCCACGTCGCGCCACGCGGCGGACAGGCGTTGCGCGGCGCACTCTTCCTGCTCGTCGGTGAGGCACACCGGCGGAGTGACCTCCACCACCTCGCCGACCTCGCCCGCAGGGAGCACGAGCACGCCTTCTGCGAGGGCGAGGGCCGCTACGCGGGCGCCGATCCCTTTCGCCGAATGCCCGGCCCCTCCCCGGAGCTCGGTTCCCAGCAGCAGGCCCAGCCCCCGCACCGAAACGGCGGGCTCCAGGACCCGGGACAGACGGGCCGCAAGACGCGCCCCCAGCGCCTCGGCCCGCTCGGGCAGGCCGTCGGCCACGGCCTCCAGGACCGCACAACCGGTGGCACACGCCAGCGGATGGCCCAGGAACGTGCTCGTGTGGAGCGCCTCACCGGGCGACTGGGGCCAGGCGTCCATGACCTCCGCCGGACCGGCGCACGCGCTCAGGGGCAGGCCTCCGCCCAGGACCTTGCCCAGGCACACGAGGTCGGGCTCCATGCCCAGGCGTGACGACGCCAGCACGGCCCCGCACCGGCCCAGACCGGTGAAGACCTCGTCGGCGATGAGGATCGCTCCGTGGCGGCGGGCCACCTCGCTCAACGCGCGCCCGAAGCCACCGGGCATGACGCGCACGCCGGCCCGCGCCTGCACCGGCTCCACGATGACGGCCCCCACCGGATCCCCGTTGGGTGCGCCTCGCCGCAGCACGTCCTCCAGCGCGTCCAGGACCGCCTCGGGCCGCCGTTCCGGATGCTGGGCGGCCTCGTCGGAGTCCACCTCGGCGGGAAAGGGAACGCGCGCCACGCCCGCGTAGATCCGCTCCTGGAAGGGCGTCCGGAAATAGGGCCGGCCCGTGGTGGCCAGCGCACCCAGCGTCAGGCCGTGGTAACCGCCTTCGAAGGCCACGATCCCGGGCCGGCCCGTGACCATGTGGGCCGTCTTCAGGGCCACCTCCACCGCCTCGCTCCCCGTCGACGCCAGCACCGCGCGCACCTCCGGCCAGGGCAGGAGCCCGGCGAGCCGCTCGAGGAGCTCCACCTTCACCGCCGTCGGATGCACGTCGCCCATCCCGTGGACCAGCCGAGCCGCCTGCCGCGCCAGCGCTCCGGTCACCGAGGGCGCGCGATGGCCCAACAGCGCCACGCCGAAGGCCGCGGTCAGATCCAGGTAGACGTTCCCGTCGGCGTCGCGCACGTTGGCGCCCAGCGCCTCTTCCCAGAACACGGGAAAGGACTCGTCCAGGTAGGTGACGTTGCGCGACTCCACGGCCCGGAGGCGCACCGCCAGTTCGCGTGAGGCGGGGCCCGGCGGGGGTACGCGCAGCGACGGAAGCTGTGTGCCCGACTCCATGCGGTGATTCACGTCGTCTCGGGGAACGGGAGAGCCCCCGACGACGGACCCTCAGTCCGAACCGCCCAGGAGCTCCGGATCGGCAACCATGCCCATGGCGTGGTACCCCATGTCCACATGCAGGGTCTCGCCGGTGACCGCCCGTGCCAGGGGTGAGCACAGAAACGCCGCCGCCATGCCCACGTCCTCGGCGGTGTTGCAGTCCGGGAGTGCCGAGTTGGCGGTGTAGTAGTCCACCATGCGGTCGATGGTCCCGATGGCTCGCGCCGCCCGGCTGGCCAGCGGGCCGGCGCTGATGGTGTTCACACGGATGCCCCACTTGCGGCCGGCCTCGTAGGCCAGGAGCCGGGTGTCGCTCTCCAGCGCCGCCTTGGCCGAGCTCATGCCGCCGCCGTAGCTCGGGACCACGCGCTCGGCCGCAAGATACGACAGCGACACGACTCCCCCACCCGCACGCATGTGCTGGCCGAAATGCTGCACCATGCTGACCATGGAGTAGGCGCTGGCGCTGATCGCCGCCAGATACCCGGCCCGCGAGGTCTCCACCAACGGCTTCTTCACCTCCGGCCCGTTGGCCAGCGAATGGACCAGAACGTCGATGGCCGGGCTCCCGAAGTCCTCCGCCATCTGTGCGGAGACCTCGGAGATGGTGTAGCCCGAGAGATCGCGGTAGCGCTTGTCCTCCAGCACCTCGTCCGGGACCTGATCCGGCGTGTCGTAGAGAGCCTCCAGGGGATAGATCTTCTCGATGTCCCACTCGCCTCCGCCCGGCAGCGAGCGGTCCAGCTTTCCCCGTTCCAGGAGCCGCGTGAAGATGCCCATCGCCGGGGGCCATGTGCCCACGCACACCGATGCGCCGGCGGCGGCCAGCACCCGGGCGATGGCCCAGCCGTAGCCCTGGTCGTCGGCGACGCCCGCGACGAAGGCACGTTTCCCGGCGAGGTCGATGGAGAGCATGCTGGGCTCCTTCGGCGAGTGTTTGGAGGTGGCGACCGGCACTCGGGCGGTCAGGCCGGAAGGTAGGGAATCGCCCGCCTGCCGTCGACGGCCCAGCGACCGGCCCGCCTCCACGGCGCCCCGGGCGCAGCGCGCGGGCTCAGTCCGGCGCGATATCCCGGATGCGCGTGGAGACCCAGAACAGCAGCGCCGCGGTCACCACCAGCGCGCCCACGGCTCCGAAGCCCGCGGCCCGCTGCACCCCGTAGATCCACGCGCCGGTGGCCAGCGCCCCGGCGCCCGCCAGCAGCACTCCCCGGGCGTCGGTGCGGAGCCCGTAGCGCACGGCCCACGCGCCCAGCCCCGCCTGGGCCAGCCCCGTGACCTCGGCCGGCAGGTCCAGCGACTCCATGGTCGTGAACGCCAGCATGGGAATGGCCAGGATCACGCACAGGGCCAGCTGGGCGTGGTACCACTCCCGGCGAAACGCCTGCGGAGCCCGATGCAATCCCCAGAGCACCAGCAGGGTCATGAGCACGAGCCACACGTCGGCGGGCAGGAGCGCCCTCTCCTCCATCTCCATGGGACCGAGCCCCGAGAGGAGCGAAAGCACCAGACCCGCGTACAGCGCCGCCGCCAGCGCCGCCAGCGTGCCGTCGTCCGGATCGTCCCGGCGTCCCGCCAGCCGCGCCATCAGCGCGGCGATCACCAGCACCAGCATGCCGTCCAACGCCCACAGGATGGCATTGAAGTCGATGTCCAGCGCCCGGTGCAGGAAGGTCGCCGCGAAGGGAAACGCGAAGGCGGTGTGGAGCGCAAGCGTGGCGGGGTGCCGTCCCCGCTGACCGCTCACCAGGATCGCCATCGGGGTGGCCAGCGCCAGGATGCCCATGACCACACCGCCGGTGGTGGCGTTGGCCCACGCGTTCCACGAGCCCAGCTCCGCAACCAGCAGCACCGCGAATCCCCCGGCTTGCAACAGCAGCGCCGACGGATACCACAGGCCCTTCCACTCCAGCCCGGCGCCCAGCGCGTACGCCGCGGCGCCGGCCGCGAGCAGGATGGCGTTCTGCTGTGCCATGCTCAGCAACGGCCAGGTGCGATCCACGAAGAAGACCGCCGCCAGGAACAGCACGAAGGCGCCGACCCCCGCCAGCAGATAGCGGGCGTCCCGACGCGTTTCTTCGGTCCGGTGCCGGTGTTCCTCGTCGCCGAGACGCTGCGCGGTGTCGGCGTCCAGCAGCCCCTTGTGCACCCACCGCTCGAGCGCGGTCTCCACGTGTCGTCGCAGGCGCATGTGCCCTCCTCGTTGCCGAAAGCTGCGGCAGGAGCACACGGCCCCACAAGGAACGCCTGGCAGGCAGGCGGCCCGTAGCGCGCCGGGGTGGAGGGCCCGCGCCCTCTCCGGTAGCTTTCAGGGGCCGGGTCCGACCTCCTCCCTGCCGGGCCAATCGCACCTCATTTGCATCGGGGGCCTGACCGTGTGGGACAAGACCAGGAAGCGCCGGATCGGAGAGCACCAGCTCCGGCCCGAAAGCCTGATGATGAGCTACGGGTACGAGCCCGAGTGGTCCGAGGGAGCGGCCAAGCCGCCGATCTTCCAGACCTCGACCTTCGTCTTCAAGACGGCCGAGGAAGGCAAGGCCTTCTTCGAGATCGCCTACGGTCTGCGTGAGAAGCGCGGCGACGAGACGCTGGGGCTCATCTATTCGCGCCTCAACAACCCCTCGCTGGAGATCCTGGAAGATCGTCTCACGCTGTGGGACGAAGCCGAGGCCGCGGCGGCTTTCGAGAGCGGCATGGCCTCCATCGCCACCACCGCCTTCACCTTCCTGAGGCCCGACCAGGTGCTGGCCTTCAGCGAGCCGGTCTACGGCGGCACCGAATACCTCTTCCACGAGGTCCTCCCCCAGTTCGGGATCGAGACGGTCCCGTTCCGCGCGTGGGAAGGCCGGGCAGGACTGGAGCGCGCGCTGGGCGAGGGCGACCGCCGCCAGCGGCTGGCCATGATCTACGTGGAGACGCCGGCCAATCCCACCAACCACCTGGTGGACATCGCCATGTGCGCCGAGATCGCCCGGGAGTGCTCCGACGACGAGCGCCGGGTACTGGTGGCCGTGGACAACACGTTCCTGGGCCCCCTCTGGCAGCACCCGCTCAAGCTCGGGGCCGATCTGGTGCTCTACTCCCTCACCAAGTTCGTGGGAGGGCATTCGGACCTCATCGCCGGCGCCGCCCTGGGCAGCGAAGATCTGATCTCACAGATCAAGGCCACCCGCACCTTCTTCGGGAGCATGGCCGGCCCCTGGACCGGCTGGCTCCTGATGCGCAGCATGGAAACCCTGAAGCTGCGCATGACGAGTCAGATGAAGAACGCCCGTTACGTGGCGGACTTTCTGGTGGATCATCCCCGGGTGGACAAGGTCCACTATCTGGGCCACATAACCGAGGGCGACCCCGGCTACGAGGTCTATCGACGGCAGTGCCTCAGCCCCGGATCCATGATCAGCTTCGACCTGCACGGTGGAGAGGAGGAGGCGTTCCGCTTCCTCAACGCGCTCAAGCTCGTGAAGCTGGCCGTCAGCCTGGGCGGGACGGAGTCGCTGGCGGAGCACCCGGGCACCATGACCCACTCCGACGTACCGTCGGAAGACCAGGCGCGCATGGGGATCACCCCGTCCATGGTGCGGCTCAGCGTCGGTGTGGAGCACCCCGAGGACCTCATCGCCGACCTGGCCCAGGCGCTGGACGCGGTGTAGGCACACCCTCACCCTCACCCGGGAGCCGCATGTCGGAGATCATCGAGCCGTTCCGCATCAAGGTGGTGGAGCCCATCCGCATGACGGACCGGCGCGAGCGGCACGACTGCCTGGTGGAGGCGGGCTACAACGTCTTCAAGCTCCGGGCCGAGGACGTGCTCATCGACCTGCTCACCGACTCCGGCACCTCGGCCATGAGCGCCGATCAGTGGTCGTCGCTCATGCGGGGCGACGAGTCCTACGCGGGCAGCCGGTCGTTCTTCCGCTTCCGCGACGTGGTGCGGGACCTCACGGGCTTCTCCCACGTGATCCCCACCCACCAGGGACGCGCGGCGGAGCGCATCCTGTTCTCCACGGTCTGCGAGCCCGGCGACGTGGTGCCCAACAACACGCACTTCGACACCACCCGGGCCAACGTGGAGGCCAGCGGAGCGCGGGCTGTCGACCTGCCCTCGCCCCAGGGGCTGGTGCCCTCCGAGCCGCACCCCTTCAAGGGCGACATGGACGTGGACGGGCTGAGGGCGCTCATCGACGAGGTGGGCCCCGAGCGCATCCCCCTGTGCATGGTGACGGTCACCAACAACACCGGGGGCGGGCAGCCGGTGTCCATGGCCAACCTGGAAGCCGTCTCGGCCGTGTGTCGGGACCACGGCATCCCCCTCTATCTCGACGCCTGCCGCTTCGCCGAGAACGCCTTCTTCATCAAGGAGCGCGAGGAGGGCTGGTCCGACGTGCCGGTCATCGATATCGCCCGGCGCATGTTCCGGCTCACCGACGGCTGCACCATGTCGGCCAAGAAGGACGGACTGGCCAACATCGGCGGCTTCCTGGCCACCAACGATCCGGGGCTGGCCCGGCAGGAGGAGAACCTCCTCATTCTCACCGAGGGATTCCCCACGTACGGCGGTCTGGCCGGGCGGGATCTGGAGGCCATCGCCACCGGCCTGGAAGAGGTGGTGCACGAGGACTATCTCACCTACCGGATCGCCTCGGTGCGCTACCTGGGTGAGCACGTGGCCGCCGAGGGCGTGCCCATCATGCAGCCGCCCGGCGGCCACGCGGTCTACCTGGACGCCGCCGCCTTCCTGCCCCACGTGCCGCGCACCGAGTTACCGGGCCAGGCGCTGGTGGCGGAGCTCTACCTCGAGGGTGGGGTGCGGGGCGTGGAGGTGGGCACGGTCATGTTCGGCCACACGGATCCCGACAGCGGCGAGGAGGTGCCGTCGCGCATGGAGCTGGTGCGGCTGGCCGTGCCTCGTCGGGTCTACACCGAGAGTCAGATCAAGTACGTCATCGACGTGATCCTGACCGTGTGGGGGCGCCGCGACCGCATCGGCGGCTTCCGCTTCGTGGAGCAGGAGCCGGTGCTGCGTCACTTCACCGCGCGCTTCGAGCCCCTCTACGAGATGGAGGCCTGAGGGGCCTGGAGGGCAGAGCGCCGTCGCCGGCGCGCCGGGCCGAGGACCCATCCCCCCGATCTCAGAAGCGGAACAGCCAGAACCCCAG
This sequence comes from uncultured Gemmatimonadales bacterium, assembly GCA_963809895.1. Lineage (GTDB taxonomy): Bacteria > Gemmatimonadota > Gemmatimonadetes > Longimicrobiales > Gaopeijiaceae > Gaopeijia. The sequence continues at coordinate 114,638 of CAWELD010000004.1, forward strand.
CGCGGCGTAGACCGCGAGCAGGATGGCGCCCTCCCACCGCCGGATGCGATGGGCGCTGCGAGTCACCGGAAAGGCCAGCAACGAGATCATGAGCACCGCCGGCAGCTCCTGCGTCAGGACGCTGCTCCTCACCTCGATGGGCTGCACCAGCGAGGTGATGCCCAGAATGGCCGTCAGGTTGAAGATGTTGGAGCCGATGATGTTGCCCACGGCGATGTCGGCCTCCTTGCGGATGGCCGCCACCAGCGACGTGGCGAGCTCGGGAAGCGACGTGCCGATGGCCACCACCGTGAGGCCGATGACGATCTGGGGAACTCCCGCCGCTTCTCCCAGGAAGCGCGCGGAACGGACGATGGCGGTGCCTCCCAGGACCAGGCCCACCGATCCCCCCAGGACCAGCCCTACGTCCGCGAACCCCAGCCGCGACTCCGAGTGCGTCACCTGCTTGGCGAACGCCTCGTATTCTCCCACCACCTCGGGGGTCTCCTCGCCTGCGGCGCGGTTCACGAAGAGCACGTAGAGGGTCAGGATCATGACGAGGATGAGCCCGTCGGGCCGCGTGAGCCGGCCGTCCAGGACCAGCGGAAAGATGAGCAGGGTCACCCCGATCATGATGGGGATCTCGCGCGATACCACGCGGCCCGCGACCTCCAGGGGACGGATGATGGCGGTGAGACCCAGGATCAGGCCGATGTTGGCCAGGTTCGAGCCCATGACGTTGCCCATGGCCAGGTCGCTGTCTCCGTGCATGGCCGCGACCATGCACACCACCATCTCGGGCGCGGAGGTGCCCAGAGAGACCACGGTCAACCCCACCACGATGGGCTTCACGCCCAGAGACGACGCCAGGCGGGCGGCGCCGCGCACGAGCCACTCCGCCCCGAAATAGAGGACGGCGATGCCGCCCACCAGGAGCAGGATGTTGGCCGTGAGCTGACTCATCCCCTCACCTCCGCCTCGCCAGCCAGGCCGTCACCTCGTCCACCGGACGCGTGTTCAGCACGTGCTCCGGCTCGAGCCAGCCACGGCGGGCCTGGTCCACCCCGTAGCGTAGCACGTCCAGACCACGAACTTCGTGGGCGTCGGTGTCGATGACCACCCTGACACCCAACTCCCGCGCCCGGAACACCTGCCGGTCGTTGAGGTCCAGCCGCCGCGGATGGGCGTTGATCTCCACCGCCACGTCGTGCTCGGCGCACGCCTGCAGCACCGCCTCGACGTCCACGGCGTAGGGCTCGCGGCGCCCCAGCAGACGGCCGGTGCCGTGCCCCAGGATGTCCACGTGCGGATGCGAGACCGCCCGGATGATCCGACGCGTCATGGTGTCGCGATCCTGGTCCATGAAGGAGTGGACCGACGCCACCACCACGTCCAGCTCCGCTAGCACGTCGTCGGGCTGATCCAGGGTGCCGTCCTTGAGGATGTCCACCTCCTGGCCCCGGAAGATGCGGATGGCGTCGCCCATCTCGTCCTGGACCGCGGCGATCTCCTCCCACTGCTCCCGGAGCTTCTCCGGCGTGAGCCCCCCGACCATGGTCACGGCCTTGGAGTGGTCCGTGATCGCCATGTACGCGTAGCCCCGCTCCACGCAGCCGCGAGCCATCTCCAGGACCGAAGCCTTGCCGTCGGTCCAGGTCGTGTGCATGTGCAGGTCGCCCCGGATGTCGTCGGGCGTCAGCAGATGCGGAAGCGTGCCCTGGCGGGCCGCCTCCACCTCGCCCCGGTCCTCCCGGAGCTCGGGCGGAATCCACGCCAGGTCCAACGCACCGAAGACCTCCTCCTCGGTGGCGCCGGCCACCCGCTCGCCCTCGTCCTTGGCCAGGCTGTCCGGATCCACTCCCTCCGGCACACGGAAGACACCCCACTCGTTGATGCGCAGCCCCCGCTTCACCCCCAGCGTGCGGATGCGGACGTTGTGCTCCTTGGACCCCGTGAAGTAGTGGAGAGCGGCGCCGTACGACCGCCCCGGAATCACGCGCATGTCCACCGACAGCCCCGACCGCAGCACGATGTTGCCCTTGGTCGGTCCGGCGGCTTCCACGCGCACGGCACCCGCAAACGCCGTGAAGTGATCGACCACGGCGCGACCGTCGCCGTCACACGCCGCGAGCAGGTCCACGTCGCCCACGGTCTCCCGTCGCCGACGATAGCTTCCGGCCACCTCGATCCGGTCCACCCCCGGGGCGCGTTCCATGTGCTCCAGCAGCGACCGGATGTAGGGCTCGGCCTCGGCCCGCAGAAAGCGGCCCTGCTGCTTGCGGTGGTCCTCGATGGCCTGACGCATCTTGGCGACGCTGCGGGCGCCGAAGCCCTTGAGCACCTCCACCGTGCCCTTGTCGATCTCGGCCTCCAGCCCCTCCACCGACTCCACGCCGAGCTCGTCGAAGAGCTGCTTGGCCTTCTTGGGACCCACCCCGTCGAGTCGGGTCAGCTCGGCCAGGGTGCGGGGCACCTCGCGGGTGACCTCGTTCAGCGTGGACAGCTGCCCGGTCTGCAGGAGCTCGCGGATGTGGCGGTCCATCTCCTTGCCCACGCCCTGCAGCTCCGTGAGGTCCTCGCCGGCCTCCACCAGATCCTGCAGCGAGCGGGTGAGAGCGCGCACCGTGCGCACGGCGTTCCGGTAGGCGCGGATCCGGAACGGATTGGCGCCCTGGATCTCCAGGAGGTCGGCCGTCTCTTCCAGCACCCGGGCGATGTCCAGGTTCTCCATCAGCCGCCCCCACCCCGTCCGCCACCGACACCCCGCCTCATGCGGGGGCCTCCACTCCGGCGTCTTCCAGCAGACGCAGGAACTCCTCCTCCGACAGGACCGTGACGCCCAGCTCGTTGGCCTTGTCCAGCTTCGAGCCGGGATCTTCTCCGGCCACCACGTAGTCCGTCTCCTTGCTGACCGAGCTCACGGCCCGGGCCCCGGCCCCCTCCACCAGCTTCTTCGCCTGCGAGCGGGTGAGGCCCTCGAGCCCCCCCGTGAAGACGAACTTGCGGCCGGCAAGCGGCGTGTCCGCGGGAGCCACGGGTGGCACGGGCTCCACACCCTTCGCCAGGATGTGGTCGAGGGCCGACGCGTTCCGCTCTCCGTCCAGGAATCCCCGGATCGCCTCGGACATCTTGGGCCCGATGCCCTCCACCTCTTCGAGCTGCTCCCGGCTCGCCGACCGGATGGCCTCCAGGCTGCGGAAGTGGAGCGCCAGGTCCCGGGCCACCGTGGTGCCCACCTCGGGGATGCCCAGGCCATGGAGGAAGCGGCGCAACTCCGGCTTCTTCCGGCGCTGGATCCCCTCCACCAGGTTCGCTGCCGACTTCTCGGCGAAGCCCGGCAGATCCTCCAGCGCCTCGGGGGTGAGGTCGAAGAGGTCCGCAAGCTCCCTCACCAGCCCCCGATCTACCAGCAGGGCGGCGGTCTCCTCGCCCAGCCCCTCGATGTCCAGGGCGTTGCGCGCTCCGAAGTGCACGATGCGTCCCTTGAGCTGCGCCGGGCAGCCGAAGCGATTGGGGCAGATGGTGCGGGGGCCGTCTTCCTCCACCGGCGTGTCGCACGCCGGGCAGCGCTCGGGCATCTGGAACGGCGCCGAACGCTCGCGCCCCTCCTCTTCGATGCGCTCCACCACCTGGGGAATCACGTCGCCGGCCCGCTGGATGCGCACCCGGTCGCCCTCGCGCACGTCCTTGCGCGCCACCTCCTCGCGGTTGTGGAGCGACGCGCGCGAGATGGTCACGCCGCCGACCTGGACCGGCAGAAGGAGCGCCACCGGCGTCAACACGCCCGTCCGCCCCACGGAGATGGCGATGCGCTCGACCCGTGTCACCTCCTTGCGGGGCTCGAACTTGAACGCCATGGCCCAGCGGGGATGGTGCGACGTGGCACCCAGATCCGCCCTGGCGTCCAGGTCGTCCAGCTTGATGACCACCCCATCGATCTCGTAGTCCAGATCGTCGCGGTCATCTGCGAACGCTGCGTGGTACGCCACGATCTGATCCACGTCTTCGGCGATCCGGACGCGCTCCGGGGTGCGGAAGCCCCACGCCTCCAGCGCCGCCATGACCTCCTCGTCCCGGCGGAAGGTCACGCCGCGCACCGTCAACACCTCGTAGGCCAGGCAATCGAGCTCTCGCGCCGCCGTCAGCCGAGGATCGAGCTGGCGGATGGCGCCGGCGGCGGAGTTGCGCGGCGAGGCGTAGGGTTCCGAGCCCTGTTCGACGAGACGCTCGTTGAAACGCTCGAAGGCACTGATGTGCATCATGACCTCGCCCCGGATGGCCAGCAGGGGCGGCGCCTCGAGCTCCCTGTCCCGCAGCCGCAGGGGGACGCTGGCGATGGTGCGGATGTTCTCCGTCACCTCCTCGCCCTGCACGCCGTTGCCTCGTGTGACCGCGCGTACGAGGACCCCCTCTTCGTAGACCAGCTCGATGGAGGCCCCGTCGAGCTTCGGCTCCAGGAGGTAGCGCACCTCGTGGTCGCCTTCCACCGCCTTGCGCACGCGTTCGTCGAAGCGGCGCACCGCCGCCTCCTCCTGGCTGGAGTCCAGCGACAGCATGGGCGCCGTGTGCGTGACGGTGCGGAATTCGTCCTGAGGCTCGGCACCGACGCGTTGGGTCGGCGAATCGGGTGTGACGAGATCGGGAAACGCCGCTTCCAGAGCCTGCAGCTCGCGGAACCGCCGGTCGTACTCGGCGTCGGAGAGCTCCGGGCGGGCGACCACGTAGTAGAGGTAGTCGTGCCGCCGGATCTCGCGGCGCAGCTCCTCCACCCGTGCCTCGGCCTCCTGCCGGGAAAGCCCGGAGGAGGTGTTGTGGTCGTGGCGTTCGCTCACCGGCGCTCCGCGGCCCTGGTCCCCGTGCGCCCCCACAGGCCAGACGCGCGGGTCCTGTCGTGCCGAGGGGGCGGGAAGTCTGAAAGGTGGCGAATCACGCCGCCATCGTACACTCCCCGCGCCGGGGCCGGACATTGCGCCACGCCGCGCCGAAGGCCTAGCAGGTCGCTGAAGAAGGGGAGCGCCCCGCGCGCATGGCGCTTTCGCGCATTCAGGCAAGGAGCGACGACGAGTCGTAGCAGCGCGACCACCGCGTCGCGGCGGTGCCCGCGAGGAGGAGAGACGACGGATCGGTCAACAAGCGCGCAGCACTTGTCGCGGAACCGCCATGCGCCCATCCATATGCGGCCTATGAACTTGGACGGCAGTGGGTTGGGGCGGCACGGCCCCGTCCCCGAGATCACACTCGTGCCCGGAAGTGGAGGACGTCGTGTCGGACCCTGATCTCGACCTCACCAGACTGCGGGCGGAGACGCCGGGGGCAGCCCATTGCACCCACCTGAACAACGCGGGTGCCTCGCTCATGCCAGCCCCGGTGCTGGCGGCGATCCGTGCCCATCTCGAGCTGGAAGCCCACATGGGTGGATACGAAGCCGCCGACCGGGTCGCCGGCGAGGTCGCTGCGGTCTACGACGCCGTGGCCCAGCTCCTGGACACAACCCCGGGCAACGTGGCCATCACCGAGAACGCGACCGCCTCGTTCCAACAGGCCCTCTCCAGCGTTCCGTTCCGCCCGGGCGACGTGCTGCTCACCACGACCAACGACTACGTCTCGAACCAGATCCAGTATCTGTCGCTGGAGCGGCGCATGGGCATCGAGGTGGTGCGGGCGCCGGATCGTCCCGACGGCGGCGTCGATCCGCTGGCCATGGCCGAGCTCATCCACCGCCGACGGCCACGTCTGGTGGCGGTCACCCACGTGCCCACCAGCTCGGGCCTGGTACAGGACGTGACCGCCGTGGGCGAGATCTGCCGGAGCGAGGGCGTCCTCTATCTCGTGGACGCGTGCCAGTCCGTGGGTCAGATGCCGGTGAGCGTGGCCGAGCTCCGCTGCGACTTCCTCTCGGGCACGGCACGCAAGTTCCTCAGGGGACCCCGAGGCGTGGGCTTTCTCTACGTGTCCGACCGCGTCCTGGACTCGGACCTGGAGCCGCTGTTCCCGGATCTGCGCGGCGCGGACTGGGTCGACGACCGACTCTACCAGCCCGCGCCCGACGCGCGCCGGTTCGAGAACTGGGAGTTCCCGTATGCGCTCGTGCTCGGGTTCGGGGCCGCGGTCCGGTACGCGCTGGACGTGGGGCTGCAGGCGGCCGCCGTCCGTGCCCGGGCGCTCGCCGGCCGGTTGCGAGAGGGTCTGTCGTCGCTACCCGGGGTCCAGGTCCTCGACCGTGGCCCGGAGCTGTGCGCCATCGTCACCGCCGCCGTTCCGTCGTGGACCGCCCGGGAGCTCATGCTGGATCTGCGGCGTGAAGCCATTCACACCAGCGTCCTGACGCGAGAGGCTGCGGTGCTGGACTTCGACGACAAGGGGGTGGAGGATGCGCTCCGCCTGTCACCCCACTACTACAACACGGACGAGGAAGTGGACCGCGCCCTGTCTGCGCTGGAGTCCCGGTTGCCGAGCTGAACCTTGTGCTCGGGCCGTTCGGGTGAAGAAGTTCGCACAGCCCTCCGTACCCTGTCTGAACCCTGAATGGGAGCCGCATTGCAACCGGAGGTCGAGAAAGAGTTGATCCGCAAGTGCCAAGCTGGAGACGCGCGGTTCTACGAACCACTGGTGCGGGCCTACGAAGGTCCCGGCATCCGCGTGGCCACCGGCATGATGGGCAATCCCGACGACGCCCGGGATGCCCTCCAGGAGGCCTTCGTGAAGGCCTTTCGGAACTTGCGGAAATTCGACCTCCGACGACCGTTCGGGCCCTGGTTCTTCCAGATCCTGAGGAACCAGTGCCGCGACATGCTGCGCAGCCGACAGGCGCGATTCAAGGTGGAGACCGTAGACGAGCACCTGGCCCTGAGGCCCGCCGACCCCGCGAAGAGCCCCGAGCGTGCGCGGCAACGCGCGGCGGCGAAGGAGCTTCTCTGGCGCGGCCTGGAGCGCATCGGCGCCGAGCACCGCGAGGTGCTGGTCCTCAAGGAGCTCCAGGGTTTGAGATACAATGAGATCGCGGAGGTTCTCGACATCCCCGAGGGCACCGTGGCCAGCCGCCTCTTTCACGCCCGCCGGGCGCTGAAGGAGGCTCTCGAGGAGCTGGGCGTCGAGCACGCCTGAGGAGACGTTCGTGCATCGCAGCGTGAGCAACGAAGACCTGATGCGCCTCCTGGACGACGAGTTGTCGCAGGAGGCCAGGGAGCGGGTGGAGCGGGAGCTGGCTCGCTCCACCGAGCTCCAGCGCGAGCTCGCCATCTACCGGGACATGCAGGCGGGATTCCGGGAACTGAGCTTCGCGGTCCGCCCCGACCAGTCGGTATGGGACACGGTGGATCGACGCCTGACCCGGCCCGTGGGCTGGATTCTCTTCGTGACGGGATCGGTCCTGTGGCTCCTCTACAGCGGGTGGGTGTTCGCCACCTCCACCGTGGACCCCTGGGAGAAGATCGCCGTGACGGGGGTGGCCCTCGGCTTCCTCATCCTCCTCGGAAGCACCATTTTCGAGCGCCTACGGGAATGGCGAACGGACCCCTATCGGGACATTCAACGATGATCGTGGTGACGACGCCGGACATCCCCGGCCGTCAGATCGACCGTGTGCTCGGCCTCGTGCGCGGCAACACCATCCGCGGACGTCATGTGGGCCGTGACATCCAGGCGGTGTTCCGCAACATCGCCGGGGGCGAGATCCGCGAGTACACCAAGATGATGGCCGAAGCCAGGGAGCAGGCCATCGACCGCATGGTCGAAGAGGCCGAAGCGCTGGGCGCCGACGCGGTCATCGCCGTGCGCTTCCAGACGTGCGAGGTGATGAAGGGTGCCGCCGAGATGCTCTGTTACGGCACGGCGGTGACCCTCTCCCAGGGGTAGCTCTCCCACCCACCCCACCTCCGACGGCGGGCCCTCACCCAGCGGCCCCACTCCGACGTGGTCTGCCCCCGCATCACGCGACTCGACTCGATCCCGACTCCCGAGGGTCAGCCGAGGGCCCCTCACGCGTATGCTTGAACCGGGCGTGCCGCGCCGCGCCCCCGCGTTCCGCCAGAGCCGAACCGTGGACCTTCCGACGGGAGCTTCATGAGCGCCTCATCCGCACTGACATCGCCATCGGCCGACCAGCTCGCGGAGCCCCGCTGGCCGCGCCCGGCCGCGCCGGCCGATGCATCGCCAACGGCAGCGCATACGGGCTCGGATCGCCGTCACCGCATGATCCTGATCGCGGCCCTGCCACTCGTACTGGGTGCGGCGCTGGTCGCGCAGTCAGCGGCGATGGGCCGCGCAGGAAACCCCGATCCCGTCCCGCTCCGTTACCTGCCCGGGCTCTTCTTTCCCTGGTTGTTGTACGGGCTCCTCGCGCCAGCGGTCTATCTGTTGGTCGAGCGCGTACCCTTGGCGGGCCCGGGATGGACCCGTCGTGTTCCGGTCCACGCGGTCGCCGCACTGGGCTTCGCCATGATCCACCAAGCCCTGGGCACGACGCTGCACCTAATGGTCTATCGCCCGCCGGACCTGAGCTGGCTTTCGTTCTACCGAAACAACCTCGGGGGATACCTGGTCTCCGAGGTCGTGCAGTACGTCTTCCTGGCCGGCACCTGCCATGCCCTCTTGTTCCGGGCGGATATCCGCGACCGGGAGCGGGCGCGCCTCCAACTGGAAGCGCGACTGGCCGAAGCCCGGTTGCAGGCGCTCTCCCGCCAGGTCAGTCCCCACTTTCTGTTGAATGCCCTCAACACCGTGGCGGCGCTCGCTCGTCGCGGCGATGCAGATGCAGTGTGCGAAGTGGTGAGCGACCTAGGTGACCTGCTCCGTTTCACGCTGTCGGACGCCCACGGCCCACTGGTGCCCGTGTGGCGCGAGATCGAGGGCCTGGAGCGGTACGTCGCAATCCAGCGAGCCCGGTTCGGAGAGCGGCTCACGGTGCACATCGCCGTGGCTGCGGACGTGAGAGACGCGGCCGTACCCACCATGGTGTTGCAGCCCCTGGTGGAGAACGCCGTGAAGCACGGCCTTGCGCGCCACCGCGATGCGCTCACGGTCTCTGTCCGGCTGCGAACCGCCGACTCCACCGTGGAGCTGACCGTGGTGGACGATGGCCCGGGCTTTCCGACGCCACCGGACGGGCTGGAGTTGGGCGTCGGCCTGGAGAACCTCCAGGGCCGGCTGCAGGCGCTGTTCGGTGCCGAGAGCACTCTGGATCTGGGAAGGTCCGAGGCTGGCGGAGCCCGGGTTTGTGTCCGCTTTCCCTTCGCTGCGGCCGTGGCATGAACCGTGTCGTGACGGCCGTCCTCGTGGACGATGAGCCCATGGGGCGAGAGTTCCTCACCCACGAGCTGGCACGTATCGGGGGTGTGGAGGTCACGGGCGCCGCCGCCGATGGCGCGACCGCGGTCGACGTGATCCGGCGGCTACGGCCCGACGTGGTATTCCTGGATATCGAGATGCCAGAGCTATCAGGAATCGGCGTGATCCGGGCCCTGGAAGACCGGCCGCTCGTCGTCTTCGTCACGGCGCACGACCGGTTCGCGGTGGAGGCGTACGAGCTGGATGTCCTGGATTATCTCACCAAGCCCATCCGGCGCGGCCGTCTGGAAGAAACCCTGCGGCGGATCCGAAAAGAACTGCGGCGACGCGCATCCGACGAGATATCACCTGCTCAGGAGACGCCGGACCGCAGGACAGACGCCATCGTGGACGAGAGCGGCAGGATCACGCGCTTCGTGTCCCGCAGCGGCGCGCGCATCCGTCTGGTCCGAGCCGACGCCGTGCACTGGGCATCCGCTGCCGGGAACTACGTGGAACTGCACACCGGTGACGAGACCCACCTCGTGCGCATGACGCTCAGCGAGTTGCAGGAGGGCCTCGACTCGGCGCGGTTCCAACGCATTCACCGCTCTCATCTCGTCAACCTCGACCGGATCGCGGAGATCCGCTCGGACGGCCACGGAGCGTGGGATGTCGAACTCCTGGGAGGCCGGATCCTCCGCCTCACGCCCACCTTCCGTGACCGTCTGCTCGGGGGACCCTGACCCGCGATCCCGAATGGGCTACCTGGGTACGTAGCGGAGGTTCATGGCCTCCTTCCAGGTAGCGCCCCCGTCCCTGGACACCTGCCATGTCTCCAACACGCCCGAGCCCTCGGGCGCCAGGGTGTTCCGGACCTGGAACGATGCTCCATCGGGACCTTGATCCGTGCCCGTCAGTACCATCCGCTCACCATCCAGGTTTCCGCTGAGCTGCAGATAGCCTCCAGTATTGTCCGCGAGCGTGCGGAACCAACGGTCCTCCGCGAAATCCCAGAAGAGGAAGCTTCGGCTCCGATACCCGTTCTTGCCGACGAAATCCTGTTGAAGCAGACATCCGTTGAGGTCCGCGCGCACCTCGGCCGTACCGGCCTGCGTCCCGGGCGCGGCGACGGCGGTCCAGGACCCGAGCCAGAAATCCATCTCACGGAAGCCGGCCAGCACAACCTGGCAAAGGGTGAAGGCGGCGGGATCCGCGCGGTCGAGCTCCTCTGCCGGCTCGTAGATGCCGTCGAAGAGCACCTGCTGAGCGGCGTCGTCGAAGGATCCGACGATCGTCTGATGGACCGATCCGTCGCCGACATCGGTCCAGGTCGAGGTAGCCTCACGGCTCACGATGGCGCCCAGCCCGAAGTGGTAGACCTGCTGAACGCTGGACATCTCCATCTGCCCCGGAGAAGCCATACCGTCGACACGGTAGTTTCCGAGCAGGTTGTCCTGGTAGACCTGGTGCCATTGCCCGGTGGCGGCCTCGTAGACGCTCATGCTGCGGGCCTCGGCACCGCCGGAGTTGATGAAGTCCTCCATGACCACGCAGCCGTCCAGGGCCGTGGTGACCACATCGGTGGCCACCACGTTCCCGTCGCGCAGAACATTCCAGTTGCCCAGCCAGAAGTCGAAGTCGCGGGTTCCGGGCGCGGGGCAGGGGTGGGGCACGGCGCGCGTGAGCGTTCCCAGGCCGTACACGGACAGGCCCGACGCCTTCGCGACGGTGGGCGCTGCCGGACCCATGGCGGAATCGGGCGTCGTGCCAGTGTCGACACACGCAGCTCCCGCGAGGAGGACGCAAGCGCAGGTAGTGGCGAGAATCGGTAGAGAAAGTCGCATGGCGTCGCTCATGATCAGGGAGTGAATGGGAAAGGGACGTTGGAGAGGGTGGGATCGTCGCTCGCCCCGGGAAACGGCCGTGGGGCGTCCGTGTGACCAGGACCGTGCCTCGGGGCCGGACGCTGTGGAGCCGCATCCCGCCACGTGGCCCGTCGCCGATGGAGCCTCCTTGCCTACCAGCGACCACCGGAGGCACCTTGCGTGCCCGGATCCCTCATGTCGCGACGGCCGGGAGCGCCATGCCCACCCTCCTCATCCTGTCCGATGACGACGCCCGGCGCAGAGCGCACCTGACGGGCAGCCTCGGACGCCGCCACAGACTGGTGGACGCCGTCTCCTGGGCCGGGGTGCCCACCCTCATGGAGCGCGACGACATCCACGGCGTGTTGGTGGACGCGTCCATGGCTCGGCGGCTCCCCTTCGGCGAGCTCGCCTGGCTGCGTCGGCAGCACGACGGGGTGGCCACCGTGGTGCTCGTGGATCCGCGGGGTCGGGAGCTGGAGCTCTTTCGGCTGGGTCGCCTCGGCGTGGACGGCATCGTGCTGGATACGCCCACCAACGGCACCCCGCAGCATCTGAGGGAGGCCCTGGAACGGGCGCTGGCGCGCGCGGCGGGGCGCCGGGTGGCGGCCCGCCTGGCCGGCCACGCCCCCTCGCTGCTGGTGGAGGGCGTGGCCTGGGCCGTCGCCCATGCCCACTCCGATCCGGGTCCGGCGGACCTGGCGCGCTCCACCGCCCGCTCTCTGCGCGCCTTCCGGCGCGAGCTCCGACGCGCGCAGTTGCCGTCCCCCTCGCGCATTCTGCTGTGGGGCCGTCTCTTGAGGGCCGCCCATCTCCTGGATCGGGACGATCGGGCCGTGGAGCCCGTGGCACACAAGCTGGGCTACTCCACCGCCTCGTCCCTGTCCCGGGCCCTGCGCCGCGAGACGGGCCTTCCACCCTCGGAGATCCGGAATCGCGGAGGCGTGACATGCGTGCTGGACGCCCTTCTCAAAGGTCCGGACCTGCCGCCGCGGTGGCCCCGGCCGTCGCAGGCCCCGGGAGGCCGGCGGGTTCCCGCGAGAAACGCCCTGCCGCGCGGATGAAGGGCATCGGCACCCTCTGGCTCGTGTTCCTGCTGTCGGGGCTGACGAGCGCCTGCGGACCCCGCGTTGCTCCTCCGGCGCCCCCGCCGGCCTCCATCGACGCCCTTCTCGACCATCCGCCGTTGTCCGCGGTGCACTTCGGGATGCTGGTCTTCGACCCGAGCACCGGCGACACGCTCTACCGGCGCAATCCCGCGCGACACTTCGCGCCCGCCTCGAATCAGAAGCTCCTGTCCACCTCGGCGGCGATCCTGAGGCTCGGTCCCGACTATCGCTTCGTCACGGAGCTGCGGGGGCCGGCCTCGGGCTCCGACGCCGACGGCGTGCTCGACGGCGACCTGGTGCTCGCGGGCCACGGCGATCCCACGCTCTCCGATCGTTTCTGGCCCGACGCCCAGGCACCGTTGCGGGCCCTGGCGGATTCTCTCCTGGCCGCCGGCGTGCGCACGGTCCGGGGGCGCCTCGTGGTGGACGTGTCCCGATGGGACTCCGCCACGGTGCGCACCACCTGGATGGTCGACGATCTCCCCTACCGCTACGCCTCCACCGGCGGCGCCTTCGTTCTGGCAGAGGGCGAGACCACGGTCTTCGTCACGGGAACGACACCGGGTCGGCCGGCCGAGGTCCGCTGGTCACCGCTGGGTGACGACGACTTCGTGCGGAGCGAGGTGCTCACGGTTCCGGCCGGCGACAGCGCCCGGGTGCGGGTGTCCTATCTGCCCGAGTCGCGCCGCCTGCACCTGGTCGGCGAGGTGGAGGCGGGGGCGGTGGACACCCTGCACCTGGCGACGCGGGATCCCGTGGGCCAGTCCTCCCGCGCTCTGCTGCGCGCCCTGGAAGCAGCCGGCATCCGGATCGAGGGGGGACTCCACGTGGCCTGGGACGCCGACGAGCCTCTTCAGGGGGGATGCCGGACCGGCGACCATGGAGTCGTGCACGGGCATGCGCCCACTGGCGACGCTCACCTCGCCTCCCCTCATGGAGATCGTGGCGGCCCTCCTGAAGCCCAGTCAGAACTGGATGACCGAACAGCTGGTGCACCATCTGGGCGAGGTGGAGACGGGTCACGCGTCGTGGCCCGACGGGCTGGACGTGGTGCGCTCGATGATGCGGGACTCCCTGGGCGTGGACACCCTGGACCTGCATCTCGTGGACGGCTCGGGGCTGTCGGCCTACGACCTGGTCACGCCCCGGGCGCTGGGCCGCCTCCTCGCCGGTGTGCGCGCCCGTCCGTGGGGAGCTGCGTATCGCCAGGCCCTGGCCCAGCCCGGCGAGGAGGAGAGCACGCTGGAGAACCGCCTGGAGGATCTCGGCGGCCGGGTCCAGGCCAAGACCGGCACCATCACCCACGTCAACTCGCTGAGCGGCTACCTCACCACCGTATCGGGGCGGGAGCTCGTGTTCGTGCTTCTCTCCAACGGCTCGGGGCTCCCTTCCCGCAGGGTGCGCGACGCGCTGGACCGGATCGTGGAGGCCCTGGCCGCGGAGCGTCCCGTCACACTCCCCTGAGCAGGGCGGCACGGGTCGCCCGGTACCCCTCCTCCAGGAAGTAGCGCACGTGCTGGAAGTCGAAGGTGCCGTAGCCTTCCATGCGGGGCCGCACGAAGAGAAGCGGGGGAGCTTCCCAGTGCGCCACCAGGTCCACCCGCCGTCGCCAAGACATGAGGCTGAAGACCCGCTGGTGCACCGCGATCATCCCTCCGGCCAGCACATCGTTGGTGGGGTTGTGCTGACCAGAGCCCACGTCGACCGCCACGATCCCCGACGCGTCGAGCTCCGCCGCGCGGTGCAGCGGTAGCGCCCACTCGGCGCCCCCGTCCACGAAGGCACGGTCTGCGATCCGAGCCGGAGGATAGAACACGGGCAACGCCATGGAGGCGTAGAGCGCGTCGGCCAGGGATACGTCCTCGTCCGTACCGGACCCGAACCAGGTGGTGAGCCCGGATTCCAGGTCCACGGCGTTCACCTGCAGCGGAAGATCGAGCTCGTCCCACCGCTTCACCGGCAAGGTGTCTTCGATGTAGCGGCGCAACGGCTCTTCCAGGAGGAGGGATTCCTGCCGGATGCCGTTGAAGAGGAGCGCCCGGCGGTTGATGCGGGCGATGTCCAGGCGCTCCAGGGCGAAGGCCAGCCGCACCAGTTCCCGGTACCCCATGCCGGAGGCGACGAGGGCTCCCACCAACGCACCGATGGAGGTGCCCACGATTCCGGCCACCTCCACCTCCGCTTCCTCCAGGGCCTGCCACGCACCGACGTGCGCCAGGCCGCGAAGACCACCGCCCCCCAGAACGAGCCAGATCCGATCCCCCAGGTCCTCCACGGAGCCCGGGGTCCAGGTGTCGTGCGGGTGCGCCTCCGGGGGATCCATCATCGCCGTGGCCCGAGGTCCCGGCGAAGGGCCGGGGGGTGGGATGCGAATGCGCAGGCCGGAGGCTGGATCCCTGCCCCGGGGGACGGGTACCACGTCGCCCCCTGACGAGGGGAATCGGGCCAGGCGTGGAGGGGCCGGGAGCGGTTGACCCGCTCCGTCCGCCCACCTAGCTTGATGAAACCGATAATCATTCTTGTTAATCGCCTCCAACGTACCCTGGAATCACGCATGAGCGACAGCCTCATTCTGAAGATCGAGGACCTCCACGCCAAGGTAGCGGACGAGGACCTCGAGATCCTCAAAGGCGTGGACCTCGAGCTGAATCGCGGTGAGGTCCACGCCATCATGGGCCCCAACGGCTCCGGCAAGAGCACGCTGGCGAAGATCCTGGCCGGCCACCCCGGCTACGAGGCCACGGCGGGCGCCGTGACGTTCCGGGGTGAGGACATCCTGGAGCTGGAGCCCGACGAGCGCTCCCAGGAGGGCATCTTCCTGGCGTTCCAGTACCCCGTGGAGATCCCCGGCGTGTCCATCGCCAACTTCCTGCGCACCGCCATCCAGGCCCACATGGGCGAGGACGAGGAGCTGGACCTCTTCGACTTCCAGGACCTGCTCATGGATCGCATGAAGCTGCTGGACATGGATCCCAGCTTCGCCGAGCGCCCGGTGAACGACGGGTTCAGCGGCGGCGAGAAGAAGCGCAACGAGATCCTGCAGATGGCCGTCCTGAAGCCGGCGCTCGCCCTCATGGACGAAACGGACTCGGGGCTGGACATCGATGCCCTGCAGGTCGTCGCCCACGGGGTGAACACGCTCAAGGAGGAGGACCCGGACATGACGGTTCTCCTCATCACGCACTACCAGCGCCTGCTCAACTACATCGAGCCCGACGTCGTCCACGTCATGGTCGACGGCAGGATCGTCCAGTCCGGCGGGCCCGAGGTGGCGCTCCGGCTGGAGAAAGAGGGGTACAAGGACTGGAAGGACAAGGAACCCGAGCCGGTGGCCGACTGACGCCCGCACTCCGCACGCACGTCACAGCGCCCCCAACGCCACGGAAACACCATGCCGCAGAACGAAGTCATCCAGGGTCTCGACCTCGACGAGTACAAGTACGGATTCGTCGATAAAGAGGAGCACGTCTTCCGGACCCAACCGGGCCTCAGCGAACAGGTCGTGCGCCAGATCTCGGCGCACAAGGGTGAGCCCGAGTGGATGCTCGACTTCCGCCTCAAGGCCCTGAAGATCTACGAGTCCAAGCCCATGCCCACCTGGGGCGGCGATCTCAGCAAGCTCCAGGAGACGCTGGAAGACATCTACTTCTACGTGAAGCCCCAGGACCACATGGAGCGCTCCTGGGACGACGTGCCGGAGAAGATCAAGGAGACCTTCGAGAAGCTCGGGATTCCCGAGGCCGAACAGAAGATCCTGGCGGGCGTGGGGGCCCAGTACGAATCGGAGATGGTCTACCACTCCCTGAAGCAGGAGTGGGACGAGAAGGGCGTGATCTTCGATTCCATCGAGGACGGCCTCAGGAACCACCCCGAGCTCTTCCGGGAGTACTTCGCCACGGTGATCCCCGCGGCGGACAACAAATTCTCTGCCATGAACTCCGCGGTCTGGTCCGGCGGGTCGTTCGTGTACATCCCCAAGGGCGTGCAACTCGAGACGCCTCTCCAGGCCTACTTCCGGGTCAATCAGGAGCGCATGGGGCAGTTCGAGCGCACCCTCATCATCGCCGACGAGGGATCGCGTGCCCACTACATCGAGGGCTGCACGGCGCCGGTCTACTCGACGGAATCGTTCCACTCGGGCGTCATCGAGATCATCGTCAAGCCCGGGGCCCGCTTCCGCTACACCACGATCCAGAACTGGTCGAACAACATGTACAACCTCGTGACCCAGCGAGCGCTGGTGCACGAGGGCGCGACCATGGAATGGCTCGACGGGAACCTGGGCTCCAAGCTCACCATGAAGTACCCGTCCTGCTATCTGGTCGGGGAGCGGGCCCACGGCTCCATCCTGTCCATCGCCTACGCCGGCGACGGCCAGCACCAGGACACCGGCGGCAAGGTGGTGCACGCGGCGCCGCACACCACCTCGTCCATCGTCTCCAAGTCCATCTCCAAGGGGACCGGCCGAAGCACCTACCGGGGGCTGTGCAAGGTCTACGAGGGGTCCGTGGGGGCCCGCTCCAACGTCGAGTGCGATGCGCTCCTCATCAACGACACCTCGCGCACCGACACCTACCCCTACATCGAGATCGAGGAGAAGCTGGCCAACGTCGGCCACGAGGCCACGGTCTCGAAGGTGGGCGACGAGCAGCTCTTCTACCTCATGAGCCGGGGGATGAGCGAAGAGGAGGCCATGGCGCTCATCGTGCGCGGCTTCATCGAGCCCATCGCCAAGGAGCTGCCGCTGGAGTACGCCGTGGAGCTCAACCGGCTCATCGAGCTGGAGATGGAAGGCTCGGTCGGCTGAGCCCGACACCGACGACGCACCTGGACACGCAACGCACTGAGACTACGGACGATATGGCGACCATGACGGGAACGGGACTGGGCGAAGGCGTCACCGAGGCGCTCAACCGATCGGCGGTGGAAGCGCGCTCCCAGGGTGAGCCCGAGTGGCTCCGGACCCGCCGGCTGCACGCCTGGGACGTGTACGAGCGCACCCCCATGCCCACCACGCGCCTGGAGCAATGGCGCTACACGGACCTGTCGCGCACGCTCGAGCTGGACGCGCTCCGCCTGGGCACCACCGAGGCTCGCGAAGACGATCCGTCGTCGTATCCGGCGCGGTTGCGCGAAGCCATGGAGGAGGACCACGAAGCCTCGGGCCATCTGGTCCTCATCGACGGCGCCGTGGTTCACACCGACATCCGCGAGGACCTGGCCTCCAAGGGCGTGGTCCTGAGCTCGTTGCGCGAAGCGGTGGCCGCTCACCCGGAGCTGGTCGAGAAGTACCTGGCCACCGAGGCGGTACCGCCCGAGGAAGGCAAGTTCGCGGCGCTCAACGCGGCCCTGTGGAGCGACGGGATCTTCCTGTACGTGCCGAAGGGCGTGCATCTGGAGAATCCCGTGCGGGTGACCCGCTGGATCTCCGAGGCCGGCGCGGCCTTCTTCAGCCGCACCCTGATCGTGGCCGAGCCCACGAGCCAGGTGTCGTACGTGGACGAGATCCTGTCCGACGATCTGGATACCCAGTCCCTGTCGTCGTCGGCGGTGGAGGTCATCACCCGCGACGGCGCGCAGGTGCAGTACGTGGCCGTGCAGCGCCTGGGGCGTGGGGCCTTCTACCAGTCGCAGCAGCGCACACTGGCCTACCGTGACTCGACGCTGGACACCCTCAACGTGAACCTGGGCGCCAGCGTCAGCCGCGTGGACCTGAACGCGCGACTCCTGGGGCCCGGCGCCAACAGCGACATGCTGGGACTCTACTTCGGTGACGGCCACCAGCATTTCGACCACAACACCAGCCAGGACCACGTGGCCCCCAACGCCTTCAGCGACCTTCTCTACAAGGGGGCGCTGGACGACCGCAGTCGGGCCGTGTTCCGCGGCATCATCCGGGTCCATCCCGGCGCCCAGCAGACCGACGCCTACCAGACCAACCGCAACCTGATCCTGTCCGAGCACGCCCGCGCCGACTCGCTCCCCAACCTGGAGATCGAGGCCGACGACGTGAAATGCTCCCACGGGGCCACCGTGGGGCAGCTCGACGAGGACGCCCTCTTCTATCTGATGAGCCGCGGGCTGTCGCGGGAGCGCGCCGAGCGGCTCGTGGTGACGGGCTTCCTGGGCGAGGTGCTCCAGCGGCTGCCGCTGGGCGGCGTCGTGGAGAAGGTCACCCGGGCCATCGCGGAGAAGCTCCGGGGCTGAGCCCCGGGACGGCGGCATGACGGACTGGGTCCGCGTCACCGAGGCGAGCCGCTGCACGCCGGACACGCTCGTCGCGGTGGAGGCCGGGGGAGAGCGCATCGTGCTGGCCAACGTGGAAGGCGACATCTACGCCCTGGAAGACCGCTGCTCCCACGAGGACTTCCCCCTCTCCGACGGCGATCTCTCGGGCAGCCACCTCACCTGTATGCATCACGGGGCCAGCTTCGATGCCTGCAGCGGTCGGGCCACCGGTCTGCCGGCCATCCGCCCGGTGCGGACCTACCCCGTCGAGGTCCGCGACGGCGACGTCTTCGTCCAGGTGGGATGAGCGTGGACGCCGCGGCCCTCAGGGAGGAATTCCCGGCGCTCCAGCAGGACGTCAACGGCAGGTCGCTGGTCTATCTCGACAACGCCGCAACTACCCAGAAGCCCCAGGCGGTGCTGGACGCCATCCAGCGCTACTACGCCCTGGACAACGCCAACGTCCATCGCGGGATCCACGAGCTCAGTCGGCGCGCCACCGACGCCTACGAGGGTGCTCGGGCGCGGGTGGCGGCCTGGATCGGCGCAGGCGACCCCGCCGAGCTGGTCTGGACGCGGGGCACCACCGAGGGGATCAACCTCATCGCCGCCGCCTGGGGACTGGACCACGTGGGTGAGGGCGACGAGATCCTCCTGTCGATCCTGGAGCACCACTCGAACCTGGTGCCCTGGCAGCTCCTGGCACGGCGTACAGGCGCGCGACTGCGCTACCTGGACATCGACGATGAGGGCGAGTGGATCCTGGACGACCTACCGGCGCTCCTGGGGCCGCGCACCCGCGTGGTCGCCCTGAACCACGTTTCCAACGCGCTCGGCACCATCAACCCGGTGGCCGAGGTCGTCGCCGAGGTGCGGCGCCGGGCCCCGGAGGCGCTGGTCGTGCTGGACGGCGCCCAGGCGGTACCCCATCTGCCGGTGGACGTGAAGGCGTTGGGATGTGACGCCTACGCGTTCAGCGGCCACAAGATGTGCGGACCCACCGGCATCGGCGGCCTGTGGGCCCGGCGCTCGCTGCTGGAAGCCATGGAGCCCTATCAGGGCGGCGGCGAGATGATCTCGCTGGTGGAGAGGGACATGAGCACCTGGGCGGCGCTCCCGCACAAGTTCGAGGCGGGCACGCCGCACATCGCCGGCGCCGTGGGGCTGGGCGCCGCGGTGGACTGGCTGAGCGCACTGGACCGCGAGGCGCTCCTGGCCCACGAGCAGGATCTGACGGCCTACGCCCTGGAGCGGCTGGGTGAGCTCCCGGGAATCCGGCTGTTCGGGCCTTCGGACCCGTCCCGGCGAGCCGGCGTGGTGCCCTTCCTCCTGGGTGATGCGCACCCGCACGACATCTCCACGATCCTGGACTCCCAGGGCGTGGCCGTGCGTGCGGGACACCACTGCGCGCAGCTCGTCATGAAACGCTACGGCGTGGCGGCGACGGCGCGGGCCTCCTTCTATCTCTACAACACCCGCGACGACGTGGACCGCCTCGTGGAGGCGCTGGAAGCGGTCCGGAGCATCTTCGGATAGCGGTCCCCGCGACGCCTCGCCGTGGGGGCGTTTGAGGCACCACCCCCCCGCGACGTACATTGCAGTTTCCTCAACGGAGACGTCATGGAGACACCGCAGCTCGACTCCCTGTACCAACAGCTCATCCTCGAGCACTACCGGAATCCCAGGAACAAGGGGGACATGCCGGACAGCTCGGTGGAGATCCACATGCGGAATCCGAGCTGTGGCGACGAGATCAAGCTGCAGCTCAAGCTGGACGGGGACCGTATCGAGGAGGTGGCGTTTACGGGACAGGGCTGCTCCATCTCGCAGGCCTCGGTGTCCATGATGAGCCAGATCCTGACCGGCGCCAGCGTGAACGACGCCGCCGAGCTGGCCCGGCGCTTCACCCGTCTCATGCACGGCGACGAAGAGGTGGCCCGCGACCGCTCGCTGGGCGACCTGCGCGCGCTTCAGGGCGTGAGCAGGTTCCCGGTGCGCGTGAAGTGCGCGCTCCTGGGCTTCGACGCGCTGCAGGAGGCGCTCAAGCGGGGCGAGCAGGGCGAGGCCGTGGACGATCCGGTGCACGAGGAGGCATCCTGAGCGGCACGCCCGTCTTCTCGGCCCACCTTCCCAGCACCCCGGTCGGCACCCTCCGCCTCTGGGCCACCGAGTCGGGACTGCGCCGGCTGGATTTCCGGTCCGGCCCGGACCTCGCCCGGCCCGGTGAGCGTCTGTCCACCGACTCGCCGCCGGCTCACCTGGCGCGCGCCCTGGATGCCCTGCGCGCCTACTTCGACCGACGCATCCGCATCTTCGATCTCCCGCTGGACCTGGGCGGGATCACCGATTTCCAGCAGCAGGTCTGCGATCATCTCCAGGGGATTCCCTACGGCCACGTCACCACCTACGCGGCGGTGGCGCGCGCGCTGGGCATGGGCGACGGCGGCGCCCGGGCCGTGGGCCAGGCCGTGGGAGCGAATCCGGTGGCGGTGGTGATCCCCTGCCATCGCGTGGTGGGCTCCGACGGAGCGCTGCACGGCTACGGGGGCGGGCTCGCGCGCAAGGCTACCCTTCTGCGCCTCGAGGGCGTCGATGTCGATGGCACCTCGGCCACGAGCAAGGTCCATCCCGAGGTCTTGCGCCTCCCGCTCTGACCCGCGGACACCCACCTTCCGCCGCGGCGTCCCGCCGGCTCACCCCCGCGGATCGAGCAACACCTTCACCGACCCCGAACGCCGACGATTCGAGGCCGCCGACAACGCGGCCCGCACCTGCGCCAGTGGAAAGACGTGGGTCACCATGTCGTCCACCGGCGCGCCGGTCTCCAGCAGGAGATCCCGGGTCACCTCGAAGGTGTGGCGCCGCTCACCCCGGAAGCGCTCCATGCCGTAGGCCACGAAGCCCCGCACGGTGAGCTCGTGGGCCCACACGAAGGTGAGGTCGAGGTTCGGGATCCTGGCCGCGCACCCGATCATGACGATGCGGCCCCGGGGGCTGGCGTAGCGGAGCGCCTGACCGAGCGTCTGGCGGCTCCCCACGCAGTCGAAGATCAGGGAAAAGCCTCCGCCGGCGTAGACTTCCTCGCCCACCAGCGGCATGTAGGCCGAGGCGCCGGTGTCGATCATGGCCTGGCGGGCCTCGTCGCCCGGGTGGACGATGGTGCTCGCTCCGAGCTTGCGGGCCAGCTCCGCCTCGTGGCTCCGCTTGATCTGGGCCAGGATCTCGCCCTGGAAGCCGGTGGCCCGCAGCGCCCAGATCGTGGACAGGGCGATGGGCCCGCTGCCCAGCACCAGGACCGGCGCCCCGGGATCGGTGGGACCTCCGTTGAGCACGGCGTGCATGCCGATGGACAACGGCTCCACCAGGGCCGCGCGCCGGTCGTCCAGCTCCCCCACCGGAAAGAGCTGCGACTCGTGGGCGATGGTCTCCTGCGCCCAGCCCCCGGGAAGCGAGCGATGGTACCCCTGCGAGGTCCCCGGCGCGAAGGGCTGGCCGTCGACCTTCAGGGGACCCTCGTCTCCCGCCCTCTCGCAGGTCCCGTTCCACCCCTCGGCGCACGAGCGGCACCAGTGCGCTTCGTCCCAGCCGCGCACCCGGCAGTGGATGAAGGGATCCACCGCCACCCGGTCGCCGGGCCGCACCCGGGTGACCGCGGGTCCGGTCTCCACCACCCTGGCCAGGATCTCGTGGCCGAGCACGGCGGGGAACGAGCCGAACGGCTCCATGGCCGGGCTGGCGGTCATGGTGAGGTTGCCGATGTCGGTCCCGCAGATCCCGGCCAGGATCGTCTCCAGACGCACCCAGTCGGGGCCGGGCAGCGAGGGGGGCGCCAGGTCCACCAGCTTCACGCCACTCAGGGCACCGTACACGGCGCTCTCGCTGACACGGCCCAGGGTGCGGGCCAGCAGGTAGCGGGGAATCGAGACGTCGAAGGTGACGGCGCGCATCAGAACTCGTCGTAGAGTCGGAAGTCGGCGAGGCCCAGATTGGGCCTCCAGCCGTCGGGGGCCTGGTCGCGGCCGGCCAACCCTCCCTCCAGGAAGAGCGACGTGACGTCGCCGATGGAGTGGATCGGGCCCGCCTCGGGATCCAGCGTCTCGCGCACCCGCGCTCCCTCCTGCCACACGCCCTGGTTCTTGGGCAGGTGCGCGTCTCGCACCTGCAGCGGCTCCGCGGCGCTCCCGCCGAGCACCGCGGCCACATCCAGGATGCGCAGCATGGGGCCCCTGAGAATCGAGGCCGAGTGGAACCACAGGCCCCGCGGATTGCCGCTTCCCGCGGTACGGGGATGGCCCAGGCGGCGATGGAAGCCTTCGCCGGGCAGGGCGTCGTAGACCACGCTTCCCCACTGGTCCCGCTGCACCGACAGCCATCCCAGGAGCCCCAGGTACGCCTCCCGGTCCACGGCCACCAGCTCCTTCACGCGCAGGCGGGAGCGCTCCGCCGACCCCCCGCGGCCCCGCACCACCACGTATCCCGAGGGCCGACCCCGGGCGTCCTCGTACAGATAGAGGTAGGTCGCCTCCGCCTCCAGGAAGGACCACATGCGCGTGGTGCGGGTCAACAGCCCGTTGCTGCGCGGGGCGACCAGGTCGTAGATGCGACGTGCCTCGTCGGGTGAGCGATCGGGTACGCGCACCACACGGTCCCACCCGGGATAGACCGGCAGGTCGGCGGGGTGGAAGCGGTACTGGTGGAGCTCGCCGGCCAGAACGAAGTCGATGGCGCGGTAGAAGGAGGTGCGGAAGGGAAACAGCGCGCTCAGCACGTCGCCCCGCTCCCTGGCGATGCGCAACGCGGCCAGGCACATGCGCCGGCCGATCCCACGGCGGCGGAAGTCCGGGGCCACCGCCACCCCGGCCAGGCCCATGGTGGGCAGCTCCCGACCCCAGAAGTGGCTGGTGAGCCGATACGTGCGCAGCGCTCCCGCCAGGCGTCCCTCCAGCTCCACCACCCAGCAGTCGCTCAGGTCTCCGTAGGTCAGCCCCTCGCGGAGCTCCCGCGCCCGACGCTCCGCGGGCTTCTCCGGAAACGCCTCGGCCCACAGCGCGGCCATGGCGGGAATGTGGTCCTCGCCGGCGGGAACCAACTCGACGTCGGGATGATCGGTGGGCATGGTGCAGAAGGTTAGAGGGGCCGAGGGGCCCGGTCCAGGCGTGACGGCCGCGTGCGATGGCGAGCCGCACGACACTGGACCGGGCTCGGCGGATGGGGGGTATGGTGGGCGACCCTCCTACGCGCCAACACACGTGGACTCCTGCTTCGGAGCCTTCATGAAGTCCGTCATCGTCGGTGGCGTCCGCACCCCGTTCGCCCGCGCGGGCACCGTGTTCAAGAGCCTCACCGCCATCGACCTGGGCGTGGTGGCGGTCCGGGAGCTGATGGCGCGCACCGGCGTGCCGGGCGATCAGGTGGATCAGCTCGTCTACGGGACGGTGGTCCACGACCCCCACGCACCCAACATCGCCCGCGAGGTCGGTCTCGCCACGCTGCCACCCACGGTGCCCGCCACCACCGTGTCCCGGGCCTGCGCCACCTCCAACCAGGCCATCACCGACGCGGCCAACCTCATCGAGGTGGGCTACGCCGACGTGGTGGTAGCCGGGGGTGCCGAGTCGCTCTCGCACATTCCCATCCTGGTCTCGGAGCGCTTATCACAGGTGCTGGTGCAGGCCTCCAAGGCGAAGTCCATCGGCGACCGGGTGAAGACGCTGGCGAAGATCCGGCCTCGGGACCTGGTGCCCAGCCAACCCCAGATCGCCGAGCCCACCACCGGCGAGACCATGGGCGAGTCGGCGGAGCGCATGGCCAAGGAGAACCACATCGCCCGCGAGGATCAGGACGCCTGGGCCCTCCGCTCCCACGAGCGTGCGGCGCAGGGCACCGAGGACGGACGACTCACCGCGGAGATCGCCCGCGTGTACGTGCCGCCGGACTACGAGGAGGTGGTGACGGCCGACAACGGCATCCGCACGGACACCAGCCTGGAGAAGCTGGCGAGCCTGAAGCCCGTCTTCGACCGCGCCCACGGGTCGGTGACCGCCGGAAACGCCTCACCCCTCACCGACGGCGCCTCGGCGGTCATGCTCATGTCCGAGGAGCGGGCGCGGGCCGAGGGCATGGACATCCTGGGCGCATACGCAGTTACGCCTACGCGGCGCTGGATCCCGGTGACCAGCTCCTGCAGGGGCCGGCCTTCGCGGCGCCGGTGGCGCTGGATCGGGCCGGCGTCACCATGAAGGACATCGGCCTCATGGAGATGCACGAAGCCTTCGCCGCGCAGGTGCTGTCCAACCTCCAGTGGCTGGATTCCGACACCTTCGCCCGGGAGCAGCTCGGCCGGGACCGGCGTGTGGGTCATCCGGACCTCGATCGTATCAATGTCATGGGAGGCTCCATCGCCATCGGCCACCCCTTCGGCGCCACGGGAGGGCGCGTCACCACGACGCTCCTCAACGAGATGCGCCGCCGCGACGTGGAGCTCGGTCTCGTGACCGTGTGCGCCGCCGGTGGCCTCGGCGTCGCCATGGTCCTGGAACGGGTCTGACACCAGCAGTCCGCGGCCTGCCGCGGGTGGAGGAGAGAGGATGGGGATGAGGTCGAGGACCGCAGCCGCCGCCGGCACGGCCGCCATGCTGCTCACGCTGGGAATCGGCGCCGCGGCAGCCCAGGAAGCCACGACGCGTGAACGGGTGGTGGCGCTGGATCCCGAGCACGGCATCACGGTCCTGAACGCCGACCGGCGGCAGGAGCTGGGCCTCTTTCCCGAGGTGGAGGGGTTCGTGAGTGCCACGCTCCTCGAGCCGGAACAGGGGAGCGGCTGGGTCCTGGAGATCGTCATGCGCCGCGACACCGGGACCGTCCGGGAGCGGCGACGCCTGGACGCGGCGGCGCTGGAACGGCTGCGGGGTCAGGTGGGCGTGGCGCTGCAGGGCATGGGCCTCGAGACCGCCGTGGATCGCGAGGGGCGGGGCGGCGTGGTCCTCGCCAGCACCGTCATGGGGCTGGGCTACTACGGCTGGGCGCTCCCCGACGCGCTGGGTGTCACCAGCGACCGAGGTCGTCTGGCCGGCTACCTGCTGACCTCCGGCGCCTCCTTCCTGGTGCCCTACCTCGTCACGCGGCGGCATCCGGTCAGTCGGGCGCAGCGCAACGGCGTCGTCTGGGGCGCCACCCGGGGCGCGCTCACCGGAAGCGCGCTGGGCGACCTGGTGGGGCTCGGCGCCGACAACGCCGACAACCGCGACGGCTGGGTGAACGGACTGGGAGTGCTGGGCAGCGTGGGCACGGCGCTGGTCGGCCACGCCTACGCGGGTTCCGTGAACGACGACGTGGGCAAGGTGGCCCTGGCCGGCGCCCTGGGCGACTTCGCCCTGGCCGAGGGCTTCGGCTGGGCGTACGCCCTGGGCCTGTACGACGGCACCACCCGCTGCGACGGCGACGTGTGCTCCACGCAGGAGACCGAGGCCACCCGGACCGGACACGCCTTCGCGCTCGGTGTGGGCGCCGTCGGCACCGTGGCCGGCGCCCTGTACGCGCGTCACCGCGACGTCGGCCAGGGAGACGTGCGCGTGCTCCAGTCCGCCGGGCTCCTGGGCGCGCAGGCCGTGGCGCCCCTCGCCGCGGCCCTCCTGGACGAGGACGATCACGGCGACGACAAGGTCTTCGCCGGTATGGTGCTGGGTGGAGCCGCCCTCGGACTCTTCGTGGGCGATCGCTACGGCATGACCGGGAAGCTGTCACCCGGCGACGGCCTCCTGGTCCTGGCCGGGCATCTGGCCGGGGGTGCCGGCCTCCTGGGCGTCCACTACCTGCTGAACGACGACGCGTCGGCGCAGGCCTACCTGGCCACCTCGGCCCTGGGCTCGCTGTTGGGGTCGTTGCTGACCTACCGGGCGGTGCGGGGTCGGACGGGCGCCGAGCCGGACTCGGCCGTGCCGGGCGGCAGCACCCTGGAGGTGCACCCCCTGTCGCTCCTGCAGGGGCTGGGCCGCAGCGGCGGCCGGACGTCGAGCGCGCCGCTGGCGCCGCTCCTCACGATCCGCTTCTGACGCACCCACGCCTGCTGCGCCGATGGGCGTAGCAGGTCACTCCCGGGCCAGCTCCCGCTCCAGGCTCTGACGCATCTCGCGCCGACGCTGCCCCTCGCGAAAGCGCCGACGGTCTTCGTCGGACTCCAGATCCAGCGGCGGCACGGGCACGGGACGGCTGTCCTCGTCGATGGCCACGAAGGTGAGCAGGCAGGTGTTGGTGTGCCGCTCGGTGCCCTTGAGCAGATTCTCCGCCTTCACCTGAACGCCGACCTCCATGGAGGTGCGGCCGACGAAGTTCAGGCGCGCCACACAGGTGACCAGCTCTCCGGCGTAGATCGGCTCCACGAAGTCCACCTGATCGATGGAGACGGTGACGCACGCCCGTCCGGCGTGACGCATGGCCGCCACCGCCGCGGCCCGGTCCACCATGGACAGGATCACGCCCCCGAACACGTGGCCCAGGTTGTTGACGTGCTGGGGCATCATGAGCTCCGAGACCAACGACTCCGACGCCCCGGGAGTGCGGGGCCGCAGTTCGGGTGAGCCCCCCGTCACGGACGAGCCCCGCTGGCGCGGGCGTCGGCCTCGGAATCGAAGCGGCCTCCCGCCGCCGCGCGGATCCGGCTCGCCAGGCGCTTGGCGTCGTTGCTCCCGACGTACAGCCGTGTGCCGTCGTCCAGGTGCAGCACCACCGCCTGATTGCCGCTGGCCGTCCAGGCCCTCTTCTTGCCGGCCCCGAAGCGGATCCCCCATCCCCCGAACTCCCGGAGGGGATGGTACTCCACGGGCTCGATGCGCTGGATGCGGTCGTAGGCGACGTGCTTGCGAAAGGGCCAACCCCGTCCCAGCGCCACCGTCAGCGACTGACGTCGGACGATGACGGTCAATCCACCCAGGAAGTACATCAACAGCCCTCCCAGTACGGGGAGCCCGAGCAGCACCAATGCCGATGCATCGCCGGACTTGAGGGCGCCCCACATGCCCGCGGCCAAAGCACCCCAGATGATGAGCTGCACCCACACCGGCCACCGGCTCCGCTCTGTGTAGACGACCCTGTCCTGGTCCATGGCGGTCTCCCTGCTGGAATGACGTACGCTCCCAACATACTACGCGCGACGTTGCCCTGCTTCTTCTCGCGGCCCACAATCGGGCGGCCGGCCTTTCACTCTCGTGCCATCGAAACGGAGAGCGCGTGAACGCCCCGTCACCCGAGTCCAGACGCCATCCGGCCCAGCGCGTGGGCCTGATTCTCGGCGCCGTGCTCTTCGTGGCGATCCTGCTGCTGCCCCCTCCATCGGGCCTCTCCGAAGCGGGCTGGCGCACGGCCGG
Organism: uncultured Gemmatimonadales bacterium; assembly: GCA_963809895.1. GTDB lineage: Bacteria > Gemmatimonadota > Gemmatimonadetes > Longimicrobiales > Gaopeijiaceae > Gaopeijia. The sequence continues at coordinate 142,448 of CAWELD010000004.1, forward strand.
GGTGGCGGGCCTCATGGCCGTCTGGTGGGTCACCGAGGCGGTGGCGATCCCCGTCACGGCGCTGCTTCCTCTCGTGCTCTTTCCCGCGTTGGGCGTGCTCACGGCGTCCGATGCCGCGGCGCCCTACGCCCACGAGCTCATCTTTCTCTTCATGGGGGGATTCTTCCTCGCCGCGGCCATGGAGCGCTGGGGACTGCACCGACGTATCGCCCTGGGCATCCTGCACCGGGTCGGCACGGGGCCCGAGCGACTGGTGCTGGGCTTCATGCTGGCCACGGCCTTCCTGTCCATGTGGATTTCCAACACGGCCACCACCGCCATGATGCTCCCCATCGGCATGGCCGTGGCCGGACTGTTCGGCGCCGAGGACGGCGGAGCGGACGGCGAGCGCCGACACAATGCTCTGGGCGTCAGCCTGATGCTGGGGATCGCCTACGCAGCGTCCATCGGCGGCGTAGCGACGCTCATCGGCACGCCGCCCAACGCCGTGCTCGCCGCGCAGGCCGACGAGCTCCTCGGCGTGCGCATCGGTTTCCTGGAGTGGATGGCGGTGGGGGTCCCGGTGGCGGTGGTGATGCTCCCCCTCACCTGGCTCCTGCTGGTCAAGCTCCTGCATCCGCCGGGTCACCTGCACGGCGACGCCGGCGCCCTCTTGGCGGAGGAGCGCGCCGCCCTCGGCCCCCGCAGCCGGGCCGAGACCACGGTGGCCGTGGTCTTCGTCCTCACAGCCCTGGCCTGGGTCTTCCGCGAGCCGAAGACCTTCGGCACCTTCACCATACCGGGGCTTCAGAGCTTCATGCCCGAGTTGCGCGACTCCACCATCGCCATGGCGGCGTCGCTGGTGCTCTTCCTGATTCCCGTGGAGCGGGACGGCACCCGGGCCCTGGAGTGGCCCCAGGCTCGCCGGATCGCCTGGGGCGTGCTGGTGCTCTTCGGTGGAGGCCTCTCGCTGGCACGGGCCATGGACCGTTCGGGGCTCGCGGCCTGGATCGGCGAGGGGGTGCAGGGCCTGGGTCAGGTGAGCCCGGTCGTGATCGTCGGAGTCGTGGCGTTGCTTTTCGTGTTCCTCACCGAGGTCACGTCGAACACCGCCACCGCCACCATGGCCATGCCCGTGATGGCCGGTGCGGCCGCCGGGCTGGCGCTCCCCGCCCTGCCTCTCATGACCACGGCGGCGCTGGCGTCGTCCATGGCCTTCATGCTCCCGGTGGCCACGCCACCCAATGCCATCGTCTTCGGCTCGGACTACCTGACCATTCCCATCATGGCGCGCGCCGGCTTCTTCCTGAATCTCCTCTCCGTCACCGTCGTGACCGCTGCGGTGACCTTCCTGGTTCCTCTGGCGCTGGCGAGCCTGTCATGACCGACGCCCGCGTCTGGAGCCGCTATCAGCGCTACCTGTCCACGACGCCGCATCTCGTGGTGGAGTGGAACGACGCCCCCACCGGCGCCCGGGGATGGCTGGTCCTCAATTCGCTTCGGGGCGGCGCCGCGGGCGGGGGCACACGCATGCGGGCCGGCGTGACCCGCGAAGAGGTGACGTATCTGGCCAAGGCCATGGAGCTCAAGTTCGCCTTCTCCGGACCGGCCATCGGCGGTGGCAAGTCCGGCATCGCCTTCGATCCCACCGATCCCCGTCGCTCGCAGGTGCTGCGGCGCTGGTTCAAGGCCATCCACCCCTTCCTGTCCACCTGCTACGGCACCGGCGGCGACGTCAACGTGGACGAGCAGCGCGACGTGGAGCCCCTGTGCCGCGAGTTGGGCCTCGCCCACCCGCAGCAGGGGGTCGTGGTGGGCCACCTCCAGGCGCGGGGCACCGACGTGGTGCGCTCCTTCCAGAGCCTCCGCGAGGGCCTGGCGCTTCCGCTGCAGGGCTCGCGCCTGGCCGTGACCGGCACGGAGTTCCGGGTCTCGGACATGATTACCGGGTTCGGGGTGGCGCGGGCCGCGACGGGGCTGCTGGATGCGGGCGGCGACGGCCTGGAAGGCGTGCGTGCCATCGTGGAGGGTTTCGGTAACGTGGGTGCGGCCGCGGCGCTTTATCTGGCGCGGGCCGGAGCGCGCATCGTGGGAATCATCGACGCCGAGTCCGCGCTGGTCGCGCCGGAGGGACTCGGGGCCGACGAGGTCGAGGATCTGGTGCGGCGCCGGTCGGCACGCACTTTGCCCGATCATCCCCTGCGCCGTGCGGGCGAGGCCCGCTTCGAGGTCTATGGCGTGAGCGCGGACCTCCTGGTGCCCGCCGCGATCTCCGGATCCCTGGATCGCCCGCGCCTCGAGAAGATGCGCGGCGGCGGCGTCCGTTGGATCGTGTGCGGCGCGAACCAGCCCTTCCGGGAGCTTCGTCTGGGCGATACCCGAACCCAGGAATGGGCCGATGGTGTATTCGGAATCGTGCCCGACGTGGTCGGGAGTCTCGGGATGGCACGGGCCTTCGCGCATCTGATGTCGGGAGGCGCGGCGGCACGTCCCGACGACGTCTTCGCTGCCGTGGGCGAGGTGATGGACGATGCGCTCGCCCGGGTGGTGGAGCGCGCCGGGACCGTGGGACCCGGGCTCCTGGCCGCCGCCGTGGACCTCGCCATGGACCGCACGGGGTTCGACGGCACCGGGAGCAAGAGCGGCCACGCCGGAGTGGATGTGGCCTGAACGGTCGACATCCAATCGAGGTCATTGCATGGGCGGTGCGTACCGAACCGGGCTGATGGGGATCCTGCTGTCGGCCGGCCTGCTGGCCGGCTGCGGAGACAGCGGCTCCAATCCCGGCCCCCAGCCCACGACGATTCGCATCACGCCGTCCGCCGTGAGCTTCGACGCCGTGGGCGCCACCGCCACCCTCACGGTCCAGGTCCTGGACCAGGACGGCACCGCCCTGCCCGGCGCCGCCGTGACGTGGAGCTCCGACGATCAGGGCGTCGCCACGGTCACCACCGCCGGTATCGTCACGTCACGGGGCAACGGCACGGCCCACCTGTCGGCCCGCTCGGGCGATGCCGTCGGTACGACCACCGTCACGGTGGCGCAGGTAGGTGAGGCCCTGGCCGAGTCCGGGGGTGCCGACCAGGTCGGGCCCGCGGGCGTGGCGCTCTCCATGCCGCTGCAGGTACGCGCTACCGACCGGCTCGGCGCCGTCGCGGTCGGCGTCCCGGTGACCTTCGAGGTCACCGAGGGCGAGGGCAGCGTGAGCCCGGCCACCGCCGCCACCGACGCCCAGGGCGTGGCGTCCAGCATCTGGACGCTGGGCCCCGACGCATCCGGGTCCCAGCGCGTGCGCAGCCGCCTGTCTTCGGGCGACTTCGTGGACTTCACGGCCGACGCGGTTCCCGGCCCCCCCGATGCGCTGGCGGTCGTCACCGGTGACCAGCAGACGGCGCCACGGAGCACGGCCCTCACCCAGCCGTTGACCCTGCGGGTGGCCGACGCCTTCGACAATCCCGTGGCGGGTGCCACGGTGGACTTCGCCGTCACCGCCGGAACCGGCAGCGTGTCGCCCACCACGACCCAGACCGACGCCGACGGCAACGCCGCGGCCGCCTGGACGCTGGGGCCGGAGATCGGCGAGCAGTCGGTGGAGGCCACGGTAGGCGACGTCCACCTGGCGTTCACCGCCACCGCCACCACCGAGCCCGCGGCGCTGGAGCTGTCCGGGGGCCAGAGCCAGACGGCCACGGTGGCAAGCGACGTGCCGGTGGCTCCCACCGTGCGGGTGCTGGACGCCGCCGACCTGCCGGTGCCCGGGGTGGAGGTCACCTTCCGGGTGACCGCCGGGGGTGGCTCCGTGGCCGCCGGCGCCGCGGCGCCCCCTGGCCTCTCCGACGCGAACGGCGACGAGATCACGGTGCAGACCGACGACCAGGGCGAGGCGTCGGCCGTCTGGACGCTCGGTACCGGCGCGGGCGCCCAGTCGCTCGAGGCCTCGGTGGCCAACGTGGGCTCGGTGGTCTTCAACGCCCAGGCCACGGCAGGGGCGCCCGCCTCGTTGACCGTGGTGTCCGGCGACGCCCAGAGCGGTGCGCCGGCGTCGACGCTGGCCCAGGCCGTGGTGGTGGAGGTGGACGACGGCTTCGGCAACCCCGTCCAGGGCGTCTCGGTGGGCTTCGCCGTCACCGGTGGCGGCGGCTCGCTCACCCCGGCCTCGGTCACCACCGGGCCCGACGGCCGCGCCGCGGCGAGCTGGACCCTGGGGCCTTCCAATGGACCCCAGGCGGGAGAGGCCACGGCGGGTGACCTCCAGGCCACCTTCTCCGCCACCGCCCAGACCGTGCCCGCGGCCCTGGTGATTCTGGCCGGCAACGGACAGGACGTCACCGTGGGCACCGACGCCGTGCCTCCGTCGGTACGGGTGGACGACGCCGGCGGAAACCGCCTGGGCGGCGTGACCGTGACCTTTCAGGTGACCCAGGGAACCAGCACGCTCACCGAGGGCGCGAACTCGGGCACCGCGGTGACCGCCGTCACCGACGCCTCGGGAATCGCCACCCTGGACGCCTGGAGCATCGGCACCGTCGCGGGGGTGCAGCAGGTCACCGTCTCGGTCTCCGGGGTCGCGCCCCGCATCGTGTCGGCCACGGCCAGGGCCGGCGCCGCAGCCGCCTTCGTCAAGGTATCCGGCGACGGCCAGACCGGGCCGGCGAGCTCGTCGCTTCCGCAGCCCGTGGTGGTGCGGGTCGAAGACACCTGGGGCAATCCCAAGTCGGGTGTCTCGGTGACCTTCACCCCCGGCAGCGGCTCCGTGCTTCCCGCGAGCTCCGTCACCAACGCGCAGGGGCAGGCCCAGACGCTGTGGACGCTGGGCTCGTCGCAGGGCACGCAGTTCCTGTCGGCCACCACCGGCGGCCTCGCGCCCCTGAACTTCTCGGCTACCGCCACGCCCGGTGGCGGCGGGGCGTACAGCATCGAGCTCCAGTACCTCACCGCCGTGCCTGCGAGCCAGCAGACGGCCTTCGAATCCGCCGCCAACCGCTGGAGCGGCATCATCACCGGCGACCTGCCCGACGTGTCGATGACGGCCGACGGCCAACACGTGCGGGGACGGATCGCCGGCCATGAGCGCCCGGCTGGTGGACGACCTGCTGGTCTTCATCACGGTGGAGCCCATCGACGGGGTCGGCAGCATCCTCGGGCAGGCCGGCCCCTGCTTCGTGCGTAGCGGCAGCACGCTCACCGTGGTGGGCCGCATGATCTTCGACGAGGCCGACGTCGACAACATGGAGTCCAACGGCACCCTCACCGACGTCATCACCCACGAGCTGGGCCACATCCTGGGCATCGGCTCGCTGTGGGACGCCTTCGGGCTGCTGCAGGACCCGTCGCTGGTCACCCCGGGAGCCGACACCTACTTCAGCGGCACCCAGGCCATCAGCGCCTTCGACGGCGTGGGCGGGGCGAGCTACGTGGGCAACAAGGTGCCGGTGGAGAACCAGCAGGGGGGGTCGGGCACCAAGGACTCGCACTGGCGTGAGAGCGTCTTCGACAACGAGCTCATGACCGGCTTCATCAACAGCGGCGCCAACCCGCTGAGCGCCGTGACCATCGCCTCATTGGCCGACCTGGGCTACACCGTGGATCTGGGCCAGGCGGACAGCTACACGCTGCCCTCGCTGGCTCCGCCGCCCCCGTCGGCCGAGATCCGCCCGAGCATCCAGCTCGTGCGAGACCAGCTGGGGGGCCCGGTCTACGTGGTGGACTCGCGGGGCCGTGTGCTGGGGGTCATCCCCCGCTGAGCCGAGGGCGAACAGGCGACCGGCCTGGCAGCCCACCCCGTCAGGCCTGGAGTTGCGCCAGCGCCCGCCGCACGTAGACCGGCACCATGGCCCGCCGCCAGTCCGGATCCAGGGTGATGTTCTCCAGGGGATGGCACTGCTGGTGGGCGCGCTGGGCCAGGGCCTCCAACACCTCTTCGTCCAACGGACGCCCCTCCGCCAGCTCACCCCACCCCGTGAGCTCGCGAGGGCGCGAGCCCAGCCCGGTCACCACGCCCCGCAGGTCGCGCACGACCCCGTCGCCGTCCAGCGATCCGGCCACGGCCACGGTGAGCAGCGGAAAGTCGATGGAGCGGCGCTGGCGGAGCTTGGCGTACCCCATGCGCACCTCCGGACCGGGAACCGGCACCCGGATGCGGGTCACCAACTCGCCCGGCTCCCGGCGGCTGTTCCAGATCCCGTCGGCCACGAAGAAGTCGTCGACGGACAGGGTGCGCCTGCCCTCGGGGCCCTCCAGGTCGACCTCGGCGTTGAGCGTCATGAGCACCGGCGGTGTGTCGGCCGAGTGGGCGGCGACGCACTTGCGGCCCACCCTGGTCACGTGGCAGACCTCGCCGTCCTTCTTGAGGCAGTAGCCCAGGGCCCCCCGCCAGAACTCGGTCTGGTTGTAATACGTGCAGCGGGTGTCCAGGCACAGGTTGCCGCCCAGGGTGCCACGATTCCTGAGCTGGGGGCCCGCCACGTGGCCGGCGGCCTCGGCCAGCGCCGGCAGGTGCCGACGCACCAGGGGATCGCCGGCGACCGTGGCCAGCGTCTCGCCGGCGCCCAGCACGATCTCATCCCCCTCGCGACGAATCCCCCGCATCTCTTCGATCCCCCCGAGCGCCACCAGGTGGCCGGGCTCGAAGAGCCGGTGCTTCATGTTCGGCACCAGATCGGTTCCGCCCGCCACCGGCAGTGCGTCGCCGGCGTGCTCACCGAGGAGCTCCACGGCCTCACGCACGGTGGCCGGGCGATGATAGCGGAAGGGCGGAAGGCGAAGCATGATTCTAGAATACCGATTCGTCTACGCGAGCCACCATGATGCCGTCCTGGCCCGAGATCCCCTGAATTCTCAAGGCCAACGGGACATCCGAGATCTGGACCGCCTTGCCCACCAGCGGGGCGTGGATGAGGTAGAGCTGGCCGTCCATCCAGAAGGCGAGGCCGGTGTGGGCGACGTCCAGTCCCGGCACGCTGGAGGTGGCCGCGATGACGTCACCGTCATGGATTCCGGCGGCGGCCCCCTCCACCCGGTCTTCGGGCAGGTAGATGCGCGGGCCGGCGGCGTTGAGGCGCGACTCCACGGCCCGGATCGAGTCCAACATGCCCGGCTCCGCGAGCTGACGGTACGCATCGGGATGCGTGGACATGAAGTCGATGGGCTCGGCGTCCGGCACCCCGCCCAGATCGGCGGTGATGACGTGCAGGAGGCCACGGGCCTGGTTGTCGGCCAGCCATTCGGAGAAGTAGTGCAGGCGGCTGGGATAGCCGGACAGCACGCCACCGCGGTAGCGGAGGTCCCGCAGGTAGCCCTCGTACGTCCGCCGGGCCGCCGCCGGATCCGCCAGGGCAGCCACGCCCTGATGGCGGGCGAAGCGGGTCAACGCCAGGACGTTCTCCACGAAGGTGACGCAGTCCAGCTCCCGGAGATCCACCACCAGATGCTCCGGGCCCGGCGCCTCGAGGGTTCCCGGCACGTAGGTGGTGCCCACGAAGGTGCGGGCGAGCCGGGCGATGGCGGTCCCGGCGGGCAGGGTGTCCAGCCCCTGCTCTCCGGCCCACCGGATCTTGTCCTGGAAGATCTCCCAGTCCCGACGGGTCCAGTTGGTGCCCGGGATCGTGTCCAGGGCGGGATCCTTCGTGGCGGACTCGGCGCCGGCGGGGGCCGCCACGGCCGCGCCCACGTCCGCCCCGGCCCCGTCGTCGCCTTGCCGCTGCAGGTAGCTGCGCACCCCCATGGCGATGACCACGACGGCCACCAGGGCCACGGCGCGACGCACGGTGAGCATGGGTCAGTCCCCCGGAAGCGCGGCAGGACGGGCCTGCGCCGGGGCGGCGGGCTTGCGGATCCCACCGTGCTGCCGCGCCTCCTCCAGGGCCCGCCACACGCGCGGCGGCGAGAAAGGTAGAACGTTCATTCTGATTCCGGCCGCGTCGTAGATGGCGTTGGCGATGGCGGGAATGGACGGATGCAGGGGACCCTCGCCGGCTTCCTTGGCCCCGTAGGGCCCCTCCGGGTCGATGGACTCCACGATGAGCGATTCCAGCTCCGGCGTGTCCAGGCTCGTGGGAATCCGATAGTCCAGCAGCGACGGGGCGTTGTGCAGCCCGGCCCGCCCGTGGTCCGCGTCCTTGAACACATGCTCCTCCATGATGGCCTCCGCCGCGCCCATGTAGGCCGAGCCCTCCATCTGACCTTCCACCAGGACCGGGTTCAGGGCCCGTCCGCAGTCGTGGGCCACCCAGATCTTGCGCACGTCCACGAATCCCGTGTCCAGATCCACCTCCACCTCGGCCACGTGGGCCGTGAACGAGTACGCCGGGCTGGCTCCGATGGTGCCGCCCCGGTAGTCCCCGTGGATGTCCTTGGGCGTGTTGTACGAGCCCGTGGCTCCCAGCGTGCCGAAGCGCGCCTCCGCCAGGTTGAACGCCTCGCGGATGGGCATCTTGCGCGCCGTGTCGCCGGCGAACAGGGCCCAGCCGCCGGCCAGCAGCACCTGCGACGGCTCGACCTCCCACTCCGCGGCCACGGCCTGGCGCACCTGCGTCTTGAGCTTGGCACAGGCGTCCAGACAGGCGTTGCCCAGCATGAAGGTCACCCGCGACGAGTAGGCGCCCAGATCCACCGGCGTGAAATCCGTGTCGCCCCGGTAGACCCGCACGTGCTCCAGCGGCACGCCCAGCTCCTCGGCGGCAATGTACGCCACCACCGAGTCCGTGCCCTGGCCGATCTCGCTGGCGCCGCTGAACACCGCGACCCGTCCGGACCGATCCACCTGGATCTGCACCCCGGACTGGGGCATGTCGTTGGGGTAGATCGGGTAGTTGGTACCGGAGATGTACGTGGACCCCGCAACGCCAACGCCAAGTCCGACTGGCATTTGGCGGAATTTGTCCTTCCAGCCGGACGCCCGCTCGACCGCGTCCAGACACTCCAGGAAACCGTTGGAGGTCACCCGCAACTCGTTGACCGTGCGGGTGTTCTCGCCCAGGAAGTTCCGGCGCCGCAGCTCCATGGGATCCAGTCCGACCCGCTCGGCCAGCTTGTCGAGCTGCACCTCGAAGGCGAAGCGGGGCTGCACGGAGCCGTGGCCGCGCTTGGGCCCGCACGCCGGCTTGTTGGTGTAGACGCGCACCGAGTCGAACCGGTAGGTGGGCATGTCGTAGGGCGCGGTGAGCAGCTGACCCGAGTAGTAGGTGGTCACCAGACCGAACGACGCGTAGGCGCCCCCGTCGAGGATGATCTCGGCGTCCACCGCGGTGAGGCGCCCATCAGGGGTCATCCCCGTGCGGTAGCGCATGTGAAACGGGTGGCGCCCGCGATGCGAGTAGAAGACCTCTTCGCGGGTGTAGAGGATCTTCACGGGGCGCCCGGTGCGGCGCGCCAGCTCCGCGACGCAGAACTCCAGGTCGAAGGGCTCGCTCTTGCCGCCGAAGGCTCCTCCCACCGGCGGCTGCAGCACCCGCACCTTGGCCGGGTCGATGTCCAGGACCCGGGCCAGCTCCCGATGCAGATAGTGCGGGACCTGGGTCGAGGACCACACGGTGAGCTTGCCGTCGCCTTCGTAGAGCCCGATGGCGCAGTGGGGCTCGATGGGGGCGTGGGTGGTGCCCTCGAAGTAGTAGTCGTCCTCCACCACGACCTCGGAGCTTGCCAGCGCCTCGTCCACCTCGCCGAACTCGAGGCGCACCTTCTTGGTGATGTTGCCGTTCCATCCTTCCTTGCGCGGCGGATGGATGTAGTCACCGGCCTCGTAGGTGCCTTCGGCCTCCAGCGCCGCCCGCGGATCCAGCCACGCCGGCAGCTCCTGGTAGTCCACCTCGATGAGGTCCAGGGCCCGGATGGCCGTATCCTCGTCCACGGCCGCCACCGCCGCCACCCCGTCGCCGATGTAGCGCACACGGTCCAGGGCCAGCGGATATTCGTCGGGCGTCCAGGGAATGATCCCGTACATCACCGGCATGTCGCGGCCCGTGACGACGGCGTGCACTCCCTCGAGCGCCTCGGCGGCGGAGGTGTCGACGGAGAGGATGCGGGCGTGGGGATGCGGGCTCCTGAGGATCTTTCCGTGCAGCATGCCCGGGAGCCGCACGTCGTCGGTGTAGAGCGCCCGTCCGGTGGACTTGGCCAGGCCGTCGACCTTGCGCATGCGCGTACCGATCAACTGCAAGTCCGACTTACGGTTACGGCCTTCGCCGCTCACTCGTCCTCCTCCGGCACAGTCGCCGCCTCCTCTCGCATGCGCCGCGCCGCGTTCTCCACCGCCCGGTAGATCTTGGTGTAGCCGGTGCACCGACACAGGTTGCCGGCGAGGGCGTCGCGGATCTCCTGCAACGTGGGCTCGCGGGTGCGCTCCAGGAGCGCCGCGGCCGAGCACAGGATCCCCGGGGTGCAGAACCCGCACTGCGCCGCGCCCTGCAGGTCGAACTCGTCCTGCAGCGGATGGGGCGTCACGCCGTCGGACAGCCCTTCGACGGTCACCACCTCGGCACCCTCGGCTTCCCACACCGGCAGAATGCATGACAGCGTCGGGCGGCCGTCGACGATCACGGTGCAGGCACCGCAATCCCCTTTGTCGCACCCCTGCTTGCTGCCGGTCAGACCCAGGACGTAGCGCAGCGTCTCCAGCAACGTGAAGTGCGCCGGCACCCCGACCTCGTGGAGGTCGCCGTTGATCCGGAGCCGGACGATGTCGGTGGAAGCGGGCACGAAACCAGAGGGGATCGAGGGTCCAGACGCTGTATCAAGGTCGAGGCTGGGCGCACCGGCGGCAAGCCGGCGCGACCGGGGAACCGCAGGTCATTGAAGTGTACTCAAGCAGCACGCTGACGTTCACTTCGCTCGACCCCACACCCCAGGAGTTGCAGGTATGCCCTATCCCGAGATGCTCGTGGCCCCCATGCGCGAAGATCTGGTGCGCATCGGCTTCCGGGAGCTCCGCACCGCCGACGAGGTCGACGAGGCCATGGAGAGTCCGGAGGGCACCACGCTGCTCGTGGTCAACTCGGTGTGCGGCTGCGCCGCGGGCGCCGCGCGCCCGGCGATCTACCTCTCCCTGCAGGGCGAAGCTCGCCCCGATCGGCTGACCACGGTCTTCGCCGGCCAGGATCTGGAGGCGACGGAGCGAGCTCGCGAGTACATCGCCGGCTACCCGCCCTCGTCTCCGTCGGTGGCCCTCTTCAAGGACGGGCAGCTCGTATGGTTCCTGGAGCGACACCGCATCGAGGGCCGCACGCCGCATCAGATCGCCGAAGAGCTCCAGGGCGCCTACACGCAGCACTGCGGCTGAGCGCGGCGGGGGGACCCTCGCCTACTCGTCTTCGCCGCGCTTCAGGCGTCGCCGGCGTTCCCTGCGAAGCTCCCGACGGCGCCGCCGCGAGTCGCGCTTGGTCTCGCCGGGGTAGCGCACCGAGACCTCGCCACCGCCCATGACGGCCAGCCCGGTGATGCGCAGCACCGGCGCGTCGGGATCCTGGGTGGACGCGTGCTCGTGCCGGTACTCGAATCCCCCGAGAATCCCCACCGTGGAAACCTCCACGATGACGTCGGGGGGCACGATGATCTCGCCGCCGCCCCAGAACGCGAACACCCGCACCTCGGTGACGCCCGGCGGCAGGGGGGTCTCGCGGAAGTCCAACTCGAACCCTCCGAGAACCCCCACGGCGTAGTTGTGACGCGCCGGACGCCAGGCTCCGCGGCGCGTGCCGCCGCCCAGGATCCCGACGATGAAGCTGGTGTCACGGACCTTGTCGGCATCCAGCAACGGGTGGGGAGCCCCCAATGCGCCTTCCACCCGACGGGTCTCGGCCGCGGCGCGCCTGCGATCCTCGGGAATGGCCGGCACCCCCCCATGGGCCCTGGGAAGATCGCCCAACAGCACCCGGAGCTCCTGAAGCGTCGCGGCGCGGTGCGCCAGCTCCACCCGGCGCTCGAACTCGTCGACCCCCAGCCGGTCGTCGGCGAACGCCTCGCACAGCGCGTCCACGGCCTTCTGCCGTTCGGAGTCCCCCACGGGTACGGGGGTGCCCGCCGAACCTTCGTCGCGATCCTCGCTCATCCCTCGTCGGCCTCCCTGCGATAGACCACCTCGCCTTCCACCAGCGTCATCTCTACGGTGAGGGCGGCGAGGTCCTTCGCTCCGCTCTCCAGGGGATTCCCGGAGAGGATTGCCACGTCGGCCCACGCGCCGGGTGCGAGCACGCCGGTCCGCCCCTCGAGAAAGCCGGCGTAGGCGCCGCCGCGCGTGTAGGCCGTGAGCGTCTCCCGGGCGGTGATCTTCTGTTCGGGCACCCACCCGTCCGGGTGCGCGCCATCGAGTGTGCGGCGCGTGACCGCCGCGTCCAACCCCAGCAGCGGATCCAGGGGCGCTACCGTCCAGTCGCTGCCGAACGCCAGCGTCGCACCGGCGTCCAGCAACGACCGGAAGGCGTAGGTGGAGCGGATGCGCTCGGGACCGATGCGCTTCTCGGCCCATCGCCCGTCGTCAGCCGCGTGGTACGGCTGCATGGAGGCGATGACACCCTGCTCGGCGAAGCGCCCGATGGCGTCGGGCCGGAGGTGCTGCGCGTGCTCGATGCGGAAGCGCCGGTCGCGGGGTCCGTGCTCGGCGGCAACGTCGCGGTAGACGTCAAGGAGCCAGTCGTTGGCGCGATCGCCGATGGCGTGGACGATGACGTGCAGTCCCGCGGCATCGCTGTCGCCGATCCACTGGCGGAGCTGCGCCGTGTCGGTGGTCATGAGACCGGTCGTGGACGGCTCGTCGGTGTACGGCTCGTAGAACCAGGCCGTGGTGGAGCCCAGTGACCCGTCCACGAAGCCCTTCACGCCGCCCCAGTGCAGGCGGTCGTCGCCGCGACCGTTGTCGGCGACGAAATCACGCAGGCGCGCCCAGGTCGCGATGGGCACCACGCTGTACACGCGCAGGGGCAGCCGTCCCGCGTCGTGGGCGCGGCGGTACGTCTCCAGGTGGGCCCAGGTACCCATGTCGTGCACCTGTGTCACCCCCAACGAGAGCGCGTGCCGCGCCGCGGCGTCCAGCGCCCGGTCCAGCTCGGCCTCCGAGGACGGGGGGATCACCCGATCCACCAGGCTCATGGCCTCGTCCTTGAGCACGCCCGTGGGCTCCCCCGTGGTCTCGTCCCGGACGATGGTGCCTCCAGGGGGATCCTGGGTCTCGGCGATGACGCCCGCCGCCACGAGCGCCCGGGTGTTCACGAGCACCATGTGACCGTCGAGCCGGTTCACGTACACCGGGTTGTCCGGCGTCAGCGAGTCGATCCACTCCCGGCGGGGAAGCTCACCTCCCCAGCGCTCGTGGTCCCAGTCGCCGCCGGTGATCCATTCGCCGGCATCCAGCGTGGCGGCGAAGGCGGCGATGCGCCGTGCGAACTCCTCCGGCGTAGCGGCGTCACGCAGATCCACCGACGAGAGCTGGAATCCCCCGGAGATGAAGTGCGTATGGGCGTCGATGAAGCCCGGAACCGCCGTGCGTCCGGCGAGCTCCACGACCCGGGTGTCGGGCCCGGTCACGGCCTCCATGGAGGCATCGTCACCGACCCGCAGCACGCGTCCGTCCTTCACCGCCAGCGCGGACGCCACCGTGCCACCGTCGTCGGCCGTCCACACCGTCCCGCCCCGCAAGACCAGATCCGCCATGTCGCCCTCCGGTGAGGCGCACGAACCCACGGCCAGGACGGCGAAGAGCGCACACCAGGAATGACCGCGCATGGTTCGTCCCCCCGACCGGGGTGAGAGAGGGTGGCCGGGAGGATAACCGGCCCGGTGCGGGGCGATCAAGCAAGTCGCCGGGCGCCCGCTCGCACCGACACGCCCGTCAGCCGGCGCCGGGACCTCCGTTCAGGAACCAGCGGCCGAAGTCGGCCAACACGGCCGCGCAGGCCGGGATCTGATCGACCGCGACCCATTCGTCCGCCGCGTGGGCCTGGGCGATGGAGCCGGGCCCGAAGCACACGGCGGGAATTCCGGCTTCGTTGAGAAAGGCGGCGTCCACCCAGGCGGTCATGCCCGCCAACGCACCCGAGACGCCCTGCCCCCGCCCCGCCGCGCGCAGGCCCTCCACCAGGGGGTGGTCCGCGGGCACCTCGGTGCCGGGTCGGGCGAGGCCCTGGCGCAGCGTGGCGTCGAATCCGGGCACGACGGCCCGGACGCGCTCCAGCACGGCATGTTGCTCCGCCATGACCTGCGCCGGGCTCTCGCCGGGAAGCGTGCGGCGTTCGAGGACCAGCGAGCACGAGGCGGGATAGACCGAGGCCGCGCTCCCCCCGGCGATGGTCCCCGCATGCACGGTGCCATGGCCCAGAAGGGGATGCCTCGGGCCCTCGGCGAGGCGCCGGTCCAGCTCGTCCAGCTCGACGAGGTAGCGGGCCGCGTGGCGGATGGCGTCGACCCCTTCCTCGGGCCGAGACCCGTGGGCTGCCCGGCCATGCACGTCGACCTCGATCCAGACGAAGCCCTTGTGGGCCGGCATGATCGCCAGGTCGGTGGGCTCGCACACCACTGCGGCATCGGCCCGGATCCCCCCCTCCACCAGCGCGGCCATCCCCGCCGAAGCATGCTCTTCGTCGCACGTGAGCGCGACCACCAGCTCACCGGCGTGTCCCTCCGCCGCCAACGCCTTCGCCGCGGACAGCAAGGCCGCCACGCCCGCCTTCATGTCGCATGCGCCCCGTCCGACGACACGACCCTCGGCCAGACGACCTTCGAAGGGAGGCACCGTCATGCCGTCCACGCCCACGGTGTCCATATGCCCGTTGAGCAGCAGGACGGGCCCGGAGATCCCGCCCTCGTGGCGGGCGACCACGTTCGGGCGTCCCGGCAGGGGCTCCGGCATGTCCACCTGGAACCCCCATTCCGCGAGCCATCGGGCAGATTGCGCCGCCACGGCGCCCTCGCCGGCGCCGCCGGCCTCCAGCGCGGGATTGACCGACGGAAGGGACACGAGAGCCTGGGTGAGCGCCACGGGATCGCCCCTGGCCGCCCGCTCCCGAACCTCCAGATCACTCCCCCGGCTGACGGCCCCGGACCCGTTCATCGTCGCTCCTCGCCTCGGATTTCCCAGGAATCCGCCGCACCCACCCTCGGACTTTCGAGGTGCGCGCCGCCGACCCGCACGTCACGATGCCCCGTAGACGCCCCGAAACACCGGGCTTTCATCGCCTCAGGTGGCGGATCCCGCCAAGGGCACGATTCCTGCAGCAACCGCCGTTTTGAACGACCTCGATCCTCCCGACCGGAGCCGCCGTGCGCACCTTGACTGTCAGCCTTCTCGGAGCCGCCGCCGTCGCCGCCAGCCTCGTGCTCCTGCGCCAGCAGAAGCAGCCCGAGGCTCCGCGACAGCCCCGTGTTACACCCGCGGGTGAGACGATCCCAGGCACGATCTCGCTGGAGCGCCTCCGCGAGCTGGGCTACTGACTCCCGGCGGAAGCTTCCACGGCGTCGTCCCTCAGGACGAGTGATCGTGGATGATCCGCCACACCTCGCCCTCGCGATGCAACACGAGGGTGAAGTACCCTTGGCCTGAAATCTCGTCGCCGGCGTCGCTCGGCTGATAGAGGACCCAGTGGCCACGGGCCAGGGCGTGTTGGGCCCCCAGCGGCCGCACCACGAACTCGTCGAAGCGGAGTGAGTCCCTGACCGCGCCCGGTTGCCAGTAGGTCGTCCGGTAGCGCTCCCGCACGGCCTCCTTTCCCAGATTGACACCGTTGCTGCCGACGAACGCCAGCGAAGGATCGTCGGTGTAGTCGTCGAGGAAGCCCTCCAGATCGCCGGCGTTCCACGACGCGGCCGACGCCTGCAGCATGGACGTGACCTCGTCGGCCACCTGCGCGGAGTCCGCCGGCATCGCCTGTGACTCCCCGGCCTCGCTCGGCGCCGCCCGGTCGGCCGGCGCGCCGCAGGCCGTGGCCGCGACGATCGCCAATCCCGCGACCAGTCCCCGGATACACCGAGGGCGGCGGGATCCGGAAGATCCGGACCCCCGCCGCCCCAGGCGCCGGAAGTCGTGACGGTTCAGTCGAAGTGAACCCTGTTCTTCTCGATGTAGCTCGTCCATTCCGGTGGCACGTCCGTATCGGGGAAGATGGCCTGCACGGGACACTCGGGCTCGCAGGCGCCGCAGTCGATGCACTCGTCGGGGTGGATGTAGAACTGATCGTCACCCTCGTAGATGCAGTCCACGGGGCAGACCTCGACGCAGCTCGCGTCCTTGGTCCCGATGCACGGCTCGACGATGATGTATGCCACGGGGCTCTCCTGCGCTCACTTCCTCTGAGGAACGGCTCCCCCGCCGAGAGGCTCGGCGGCTGGACTCCCAATGATGTCCGAAGGCCCCAGGGGCCGCAAGACCGCCAGGGCCCGGCCCAGGTCGCCTCCACCGCCGGAGCCCGGGACCGGCCTACCGCTCCCGCTCCAGACGCCGGCGGGTGCCGCGTGACCAGCGGCGATACCGGTGGGCCAGCTTGGGGTGCGAGCGCTCCGCCAGGGGTCCGTACACCCGAGCCACCTCGTCGAGGAATGCCGCGTCCTTCTTGCCTTCCCGCCACATGTGCGAGTGTCGCGCCTGATCCAGACGTTCGGCCACGGCCAGCCGCACGAGGGGCTCGCCGGCGACCACGAGACGCTCCACCAGCTCCGGATCGTGTGGGTCGGGCACCGCATCCCGGAGCGCCACCGCGTCCCGGAGCCACGCACCCAGGCGCTCGCTGACGTCCATGGCGAGGAGCTCCGCTGTCGCCACGCGCAGGTCGGGACGCTCACTCTCCGCCAGGAGCGCGGCGGCGAGCACCACCGGATCCGACTCCTCGGTGTCCAGCATGAGGATCAACGCCGTCCGGCCCGGATGCAGGTAGTGGGGATCGTGATCGTCGTCCAGGCGGGCTTCGCGCGGGACCCGGGCTCGGTCGTGGGCCACCCGCAGCAGCTCCAGGTCCTCGCCCGCCAGGCCCAGGCGGGCGGCGGTGCGCACCACGCGGCGCCCCATGGCCACGCCCCGGGCCACGTCGTCGATACTCACCGTGATGCACCCGGCGACACCGAAGCCAGGTGCGCGCGCAGGTGGTCCAGGGTGGCGTCGCGGGCGGCTCGTACACGGAAGCCGGCACCTTCGTCCTGCGCCCAGCCCAGGTCGTGCCCCACCCCGGGCAGCATCAGCAGCCGGCCGTCCTGTGACACCTCGGCCAGGCCGCGGGCTTCTTCCGGGTCCACCGCCAGGTCGCCGGCGCCGTGCACAAGGAGCCAGGGCGCCTCCAGGCCTCGGGCCGCGGCCAGGGGATCCAGGCGCTGCGCGTGGGCCTCGAGATCTTCCATGAGCGCGGGACCCAGGGCGAGTTGACGGCCCGAGCCGGGCTCCGGGACGTACACGACGCCTCCGGAGCGCCACGTCTCGCGGGTCGCGGTGGCCCAGCGATCCAGGCGGGCCGGGGCCGCCCAGGTCACCAGGGCGTCGATGTCGCCGGCGGTGGCGGCGTGCAGAAGCGCATGGGCGGCTCCCCGGCCGTGCCCGATCAGCGCCAGCCCGCGAGGCCGGCGCGGCAGCAGGTCGCCGGCGCGCACCTCCTCGACGACCACGCGGAGCTCGTCCAACTCACGGGTGTGGGTACTCGAGGCCAGGGCCTCCAGCCCGGTGCGTCGGCCCGAGGGGCTCACGCCGCTCCCGGGACTGGTCAACGTCACCGACGCGAAACCGGCACCGGCCACCGCGTCGGCCAGCCAGCGCAGGAGTCCCGTATCCGCCGTTTCCAGGAATCCGGGCACGAGGATCACGGCGCCCCGGGGCGGCGGCCCTTCCGGGATACGCACCCGACCCCAGAGCGCGCCGTGGGGCAGGTCGCGCACGAAGGTGCGCTGGATCACTTCATCCAGACCACGTCCGCCACGCCGGCCCTGTGGTTTTCCAGACGCGCCAGGGCGAAGCACAGGTCGCTCAGGCGGTTCAGGAAGGGGATCAGGTCCTCTTCCACGGGCTCGCGGGTGGCCAGTCGCACCACCGCGCGCTCCGCCCGGCGGCACACGGTGCGAGCCACGTGCAGCGCGGCGGCACCGGGCGAGCCCCCCGGCAGCACGAACTCCTTGAGCGCCGGCAGCTCGGCCTCCGCCTCGTCGATCCAGCCTTCCATCTCGGCGATGCGCGCCGACGGAAAGACGGGCAGGTGCGCGTGGCGGCTGCCGTCCTCCCGGGGCGGGGTGCTCAGATCGGCGCCCACGGCGAAGAGATCGTGTTGGAGCGCGGCCAGACGCCCACGAATGCCCTCGTCCACCACCGCCGTGGTGGCCCATCCCAGGACCGCGTTGAGCTCGTCCACCGTGCCGTAGGCCGCCACGCGTGGATGGTCCTTGGAGACGCGGCCTCCACCGAAGAGGGCCGTCTCGCCGGCGTCGCCGGTGCGCGTGTAGATCTTCATCGCAGCTTGGTCAGGTTTCGGAGGGCCTGGGCCCGCTCCAACAGGCTCCCCACGGACGAACTCTCCTCCGGATCTTCGGCGGGGGTGGCGATGAGATCGCGGATGTCGAGCAGGACCTCGAGCTGGAGCTGGTCGCGCTGGAACTCGAAGTCCAGCCGCGCCATGGCGTCCGGGTCCTCCTGGCTCTTCGCCGCCTCGAACGCTTCGCGGTAGACGCTCTCCAGACTCCCCAGCACGCGTTCTCGATTGCGCATCGTGCTCCTTCGCGTTGCGGGCCCTATGTTGTCACTACTCGGACAACGGTACACGGATCGGGAGGGCAGGGCATCCCATGGACGCACACGACCTCGAACAGGATCCCCGGTCACGCCGGGCCAACGTCCTCTACTGGGAATCCGATTCCAGCGTCAACGACATCGCCGACGACCTGGACCTCTCCAAGGGCACGCTCTACGGCCTCATCCGTCCGCTGCCCGCCGACGTGGAGTGCCCGGAGTGCGGCGCCGAGCTGGAGTATGCGAACCGCACCGCCCGGGACAAGGCTTTCGTGTCGTGCTCGTCGTGCGGCTTCGAAGAGGAGGAGGAGTTGGTCCGCCAGGCCGCGGCCTTCACCGAGTCGCCCGGCGGGACCTCGGCGCCGGCGAGCCGGAGCGCCATGCTGGCCACGGCGTTTCTCGGCGCCGCGGCGGGCATCGTGCTGGCCCGCTGGCTGCGCGGGCGCTGACCGTCCCATCGCCGGCGGCTTGACGCGCCATGGCCACCAACGTCCGCGACCCACGCACCATCATCACCCCGGATGCCTTCCGGGTGGACCCCTCGCTGCTGGGCATTCCCCTGGCTACCCCGGGGCGGCGCCTGATCGCGCTCCTCATCGATCTGTTGGTGATCGGCGTGCTCACCGCGCTGACGAACAGCGTGTCGCTCTTCGTCTGGGGCGCCGTGGCCGTTTTTCTCCTGGCCATGGCCTTCCGCTCGCCGGGCGAGCGGCGGACCCAGATGACCTCCATGCTCTTCCGTGGCGCCACCGGTTGTCTGGGGCTGGTGATCCTCGTCAGCGTGTTGATCGGTTTCCTGGTGGTGCGCACGCAACGCTCCGACTTCTCGAATCTGGCCGAGATCCCGGGCGTGGACGTGCAGGGCGCGGGCGGCGAGGCTCCCGGGCTGGCCCAGGGCCTGGGTGCGCTGGTGGGGGCCGGTCAGTTCCGACGCGCCGACGACAGCACCGAGGCCCGGGCGGCGCTGGAGCGCATGCTGCGGCCCCTGGCCCGCTCCACCGGAGCCATGGAGGACGTGCGCGGCGCCGCCGACGGCATCCGGGAGCTCGCGCCCCCCGACGCCGAGTGGATCGAGGACCTGGACATCATCATCGACCGTGCCGTGGCCTCGGTGGAGGAAGCGGCCCGGGAGCAGGCGCAGGAGGCGGCGGCCCGGGACACCTCTCAGGTGGCGGCGGAGGTGGCCGCGCTCTCCGACGCCGAGGCCCTGCAGGCACTGGCGACGCTCACCCGCGACTCCATCCCCACGTCGGGTCCCGAGGCGGAGCGCGTGAGGCTCCTGCGCGCCCGCCTGGCGCCGCTGGTGGCCGCCGACACGCTGAATTCACTGCGCCGCGCCCTGGACGACTCCGAAGATGAGCGCCGCGAGGCCGAGAGCGACCTGCAGAGCGCCCGCGCCGAGCTGACCTCCGACGAGCGAGGCTTCCTGGGCCTGCTCCGGGACATCTGGAACCAGGCCGGGTCGGCCATCGGGCTGTGGAGCGTGTACTTCACCGTGGCGCTCACCCTCAGCGGCGGTCAGACCGTGGGCAAGAAGCTCATGGGGCTCCGCGTCCTGCGCCTCGAGGGTGAGCCCATCACCTGGTGGTTCGCCTTCGAGCGCGCCGGGGGGTACGTGGCCGGGATCGCCACCGGCCTGATGGGGTTCGCACAGATCTTCTGGGATCCCAACCGCCAGTGCGTCCACGACAAGATCGGCGCGACGGTGGTGGTCATCGACGGGGCGGAGCCCATCCCCGGCGCCTGGGAGGAAGCCTGGCGTCAGCAGACCGAGGAGGCGAAGCCGTGAACCGTTTCGAGACCGAAACCGTCCCCGAGCGCGAAGGCAGCGGGTCCGTCGAGGACCGGTTCGAACCGCGCGTGATCATGACGGTACCGGACCGTCACAGCCCCAAGCTCCGGACCCTCATGGAGCTGGTGAACGCCGACGACGACCTCTACGCGCTCTGGCTCGCATCGAACGTCACCGCCATCGAGCGCCTGGGGATGACGGATCACGGGCCCGTGCACGTGAAGATCGTCATGAACATCGCGGTGCGCATGCTCCGGCTCCTCCTGGACGCCGACGTGACGCCGGCGGTGGTGGCGGACTACGAGATGGAGCCTGCCGACGCGGAGATCGTGGTGGCGCTGGCGGCGCTGCTCCACGACGTGGGCATGTCCATCCACCGCGACGACCACGAGTCGTTCTCGCTCTTCCTGGCCCGGGACAAGCTCAAGACGATCCTGCCCGAGCTCTACGACCCGCGCACCGCCGCCATCCTCACCTCCGAGGTGCTGCACGCCATCATCTCACACCGGTCGGGCGGGCGTCCCCTCACGATGGAGGCGGGCGTCGTCCGCATCGCCGACGCGCTGGACATGGCCAAGGGGCGCTCCCGCATCCCGTTCGAGGCCGGCTCACTGAGCATCCACTCCATCTCGGCCGCCGCCATCGAAGCCGTGCACATCGAGAAGGGCGAGAGCGAGGCCCATCCGGCTACGCGTGGAGATGACCAACTCCGCCGGTGTCTTCCAGCTCGACCAGCTCTTCCGCCAGAAACTCCGGGGGAGCGGCGTGGAGGAGTACGTCGAGGTGGAGGCGGTCCTGGCCGGCGAGACCGAGAAGCGCCTGTTGAGGGACTTCCGCTTCTGAGTGCGCCGGCGCGAGCTTGGTAGACCATGGATGTCACCGTGTCGTTCCCCCTGGCCTTCGCCGCAGGCCTCGTCTCGTTTCTCTCTCCCTGCGTCCTCCCCGTGGTGCCCGGATATCTGACCTTCGTCTCGGGTATGACGCTGGAGGAGCTCGAGCGGGGGGATCGGCCCAGAGCGCGTCGTCGCGCGCTGCTGCACGCCGTGTTCTTCGGAGCGGGCTTCGGCCTGGTCTTCATGACCCTGGGCGTCGCGGCGTCCGCGGCGGGGCAGGCGCTGGCGCGTTGGCTTCCTCTCGTCACCCGCATCGGAGGCGTCGTGGTCATCGCCTTCGGGCTGCACCTCCTGGGCGTGCTCCGACCGTGGTGGCTGCTGCGCGAGCGGCGGGTACACCTCGCCTCGAAGCCCGCCGGACTCCTGGGCTCGTTGGCGGTCGGGATCGCGTTCGGAGCCGGCTGGACGCCGTGCATCGGGCCGGTCCTGGCGTCCATCCTATTCTTCGCCGGGCTCGAGCAGACCATGGTGCGTGGAGGCCTGCTGCTGGCCACGTACGGCCTCGGCCTCGCCGTGCCGTTCCTGGGCGCGGCCATGGCCTTCAACTGGTTCCTGGCGGGGTCGCGACGGATCCAACGGTGGCTCCCGTGGGTCGAACGAGGCGCGGGACTCGTCCTCGTGGCGCTGGGCCTGCTCATGGCCACTGGACAGTTCGCGGCGTTGAGCGCATTCCTGGCCGACATGGGCCAGCTCATCACATTGGAGCAGACATGATCGCCAGCCACCGTAGAGCCGGCGTTTCCGCATATCTCCTGACCACCGCCCTGGTGCTCGCTGCGTGCGGCGCCGAAGAGGCGCGCTCCGGCGGAGGCACGGCCGACGCTTCGGCCGCCATGCTGGAGGCCCGCACGGACCCGGGTCTGGGTACCGGGCAGTCCGTCCCCCTGGCCAACGGCGGAGCCTCCTCTTCGCGGGGCCGCCCCCTGAGGGCGCCGGCCTCCGACGAGCCCGTCGACGTGGCCGCGCTCGGATACGACGTGGGCGCCCAGGACGCGCCCATCCAGATCGTGGAGTTCAGCGATTTCGGATGCGGGTACTGCGGCAAGTTCCACCGTGAGATCTTCCCGGTCCTGGAACGGGAGTACGTGGCGACGGGCAAGGTGCAGTGGAAGTACGTGCCCATGATCCTCGGCATCTTCTCCAACGCCGAAGAGGCGGCCCGGGCCGGCGAGTGCGCCGGCGAGCAGGGCCACTTCGCCGACATGCGCGACCGTCTCTTCGGCACGCAGGGCGAGTGGAAGAACGCCGACGATCCAGCCGCCCACTTCGTGGACTACGCCGAAGAGCTGGGGCTCGACGTCGCACGCTACCAGCGCTGCGTCGACGAAGGCTGGAGAGATCCGCGCATCGTCGCCGGCACCCGCCTGTCTCAGCAGGTAGGCGTGCGGGGCACGCCCACGTTCTTCATCGTGGGCTATGCACCGATTCCCGGCATGCTCCCCCTGGACCTCTTCCGGCAGGTGCTGGACACGGTGTACGTGGAGCGCACGCGCTAGCAGGTCGCTTGCGAAGGGTGTCAATGGCGCGGCGGGTGGCGCGCCCGGCCCCCCGGGGCGCACATTGGGTCCCCTTACGAAGCCCCTCGGATCCAATGCGTTCTTCTGGAGGACCCATGCGCCGTTTCACGCTCCAGGGCGCCGGCGTGGCCCTGGCCCTTCTGGCCACCCTCGCACCCGTATCGGCCCAGCAGGGTGGCGGCAGCGGTGACAGCCTGCCGTCCATCGCGTCGAAGACCGAGGGAATGGAGAAGCTGGACGGCTTCATTCCCGTCTACTGGGACACCAAGGCCGGCAAGCTCTGGCTGGAGATCGGTCTCTGGAACCAGGACATCCTCCACTACACCTCGCTGCCCGCCGGCTTCGGTCAGAACGACATCGGGCTGAACCGGGGAGATCTGGGCGGCTCGCGGGTGGTCCAGTTCCGGCGCGTGGGGCCCAAGGTGTTCATGGAGGAGGCCAACCAACGCTACCGGGCGATCAGCGACGATCCCATGGAGCGGAAGTCCGTCGAGGACGGCTTCCCGTCGTCGATCCAGTGGGGATTCAAGGTGGCGGCCGAGACCGACGACCGGGTCCTGGTGGACGCCACGGACTTCTTCCTGCGCGACTGGCACGACGTCATCGGCACCCTCCGGCGGTCCAACCAGGGCACCTTTCGCCTGGATGACAGCCGCAGCGCGCCCTACCGTCCGCGCACGAAGGTCTTTCCGGAGAACACCGAGGTGGAGGTCACCCTCACCTTCACCAGCGATCAGCCCGGAGGCCTGGTGCGGAGCGTGGCCGCGGACGGCAACGCCGTAACGGTGCGGGAGCACCACTCCTTCGTGAAGCTGCCGGAGCTGGGCACCTACACGCCGCGCGAGTTCGATCCCCGGGGCGGCTACGGCGCCCTCAGCTACTACGACTTCGCCACACCCATCGGCGATCCTCTGGTGAAGCGCTACATCCGGCGTCACCGCCTGGTGAAGCAGGATCCCACGGCAGCGGTGAGCGATCCGGTGGAGCCCATCGTCTACTACCTGGACCCGGGCACGCCCGAGCCGGTGCGCACGGCCCTCCTCACCGGCGGAGGCTGGTGGGCCGAAGCCTTCGAGGCCGCAGGCTTCAGCAACGCCTTCCGCATGGAGATGCTGCCCGACACGGCGGATCCCATGGATGCCCGTTACAACGTGGTGCAGTGGGTGCACCGCTCCACCCGGGGATGGAGCTACGGCAACTCCCTGGTGGACCCGCGCACGGGTGAGATCCTCAAGGGGCACGTCACGCTGGGGTCGCTGCGCGTGCGTCAGGACTACCTCATCGGCGAGGCCCTGACCTCACCCTACGAGACCGGCAACGAGACGCCCGACGACGTCATGGGGATGTCGCTGCTGCGCATTCGTCAGCTGGCAGCCCACGAGATCGGGCACACCCTGGGCCTCAGCCACAACTACATCGCCAGCTCGCAGCGCGCGGCGGGGAACCAGTCGGTCATGGACTATCCCCACCCACGCATCACCCTGCGCCCCGACGGCACCGTCGACGTCACCCAGGCCTACGACGAGGGCATCGGAGAGTGGGACAAGGTGGCCATCACCTGGGGCTACGCGCAGTACCCGGAGGGCACCGACGAGCAGGCGGCCGGCGACAGCGTGCTCATGGCGGCCGCGGCCCGGGGCGTGACCTTCCTCACCGATCAGGACGCGCGGCCCGCCGGGAGCGCCCATCCCCAGACGCATCTGTGGGACAACGGCACCGACGTCGCCGCCGAGCTGGACCGCATGATGGACGTGCGGCGGGCCGCCATGCAGCGCTTCGGCGAGCGGGCGATCCGCACGCACGAGCCCATGGCCACCATCGAAGAAGCGCTGGTGCCCCTCTACCTCTTCCATCGCTACCAGGCGGAGGCCACGGCCAAGGTGGTGGGCGGCCTGTACTACACGTACGCCCTGCGGGGTGACGGCCAGGAGCCGTTGCACCGCGTGCCGGCCCAGGCGCAGCGCCGCGCGCTGGCCTCGCTCATGCGCACCCTGTCCCCCCGCGAGCTCCGGCTTCCCCAGGCCGTGCTCGCCGACATCCCGCCGCGTCCCAACGGGTACGCCGGGGCGGGCGAGCTCTTCGACCGCTGGACCGGTCTCACCTTCGATGCCGTGTCGCCCGCCGCCGCCGCGGCCGATGCCACGCTGCAGTTCCTGCTCCAGGACGAGCGGGCGGCGAGGCTGGTCGAGCAGAAGGCCCTCGACCCCTCCATGCCGGGACTGGGAGACGTGCTCGCCCAACTCTGGACCACGCTCTTCGAGTACCAGGCGCCGGACGGATACGCCGCGGAAATCAACCGGACCGTGCAGCGGGTCTACGTGGACCGGCTGATGGCCCTGGCCACGTCGGCCGGGATGCCGCAGGTGCGCGCCATGGCCAGCTTCGAGCTGCAGCGTATCCAGGACCGCCTCGAGGAGCGCACCGACGACAGCGAGGCGCAGCAGGCGCAGGCGTTCCTGATCCAGAACGACATCCAGCGCTACCTGTCGCGGCCCATGGAGCCCGGCCGCACACCGGGAACTCCGGGAGCCCCTCCCGGAAGCCCCATCGGCTCGCGGGGCCCGGATTGGCTGGAGCCCGTCAACGGCGTGTGGATGGTGGTGCCGGACAGCCCCCTCTACTGCACCGACGGAGGCTGAGCGAGCCGCGGGCGGTGGTCGCGACGTCGGCCACCGCCCGTATCGCGTAGCGGTGCCAGCGCGTCCGCGTCCAGCTCGACGCTCGCCATGGTCCGGGGAGCGGTGCGCCCGTCGTAGAGGATCACGAACCAGACCGGCTCCACGTCGCGCCAGTCGTAGCGGACGGTGTCGGCCCCGACCACGAAGCGCAGCGGGCGGCGTTCCACCATGCGATGGGGCACGCCCAGGCTGTCCAGGAGCGCCCACGCCTGTGCCCGGTACCAGTTGGCGTCGTCGGCGATCGTGTAGAAGTCTTCGTCGCCCACGCGAGCACGCAGATCGATGAGCGTCGCCGAGTCGGGCTCGATGAAGAGGACCACGGGAGTCGCGAGCACCGTGTCCACGGGCACGGTGTCCCCGGGCAGGGTGCTCTGGAGGGCGCCGAGGGGCCGCGAGCCCCCGGGCGAGACGCCGGCGACGAGGGCCGCCGTGGCCACCGCGGTCAGACCCGCGACACCGAGGACGAGGCGAGCGATCATGTTAGAATCATCATGTGCGTCGCCTGTCCCTGCCAAGCCCCACGTTTCCTGATGCGAGCCGTCTTCGTCACGCCTCTGTGCGCACTGTCCGTCGCCCTCGCCGGGTTTGCGGGCCTTACCCCCGTGCAGGCCGAGGCGCAGGCCACGTTCGCAGTCACGGTCGGTGCGGGCTACGCGGTCGCAGACCCCCATGGATCCGGGGCGGTCGTCGCTACGCTGGAGCTGAACGGCCCCGGCCGGCTCGGGCTCCGGGCCTCCGCCGCGCGTGCGGTGGATGCCTTCTTCACGACCGCCGAGGCCCGCCTGGACCTGGAGACCGGCGTGTCCCTCTTCGTGCCCTACCTGGTGGCCGGTGGAGGCGTGGCCTTCCGGTCAGGCGCCGAGCGAGGCGTGCTGGCCGCGGGCGGCGGTCTCCGCACCCGCGTGAACGCCCGCATCGATCTCTTCACCGAAGCCCGGCTGCTCGCCGTGTCCAACGAGGAGACCCGCAATCGCCCGGTACCCATCGTGGCCGGCGTCCGCATCCGCCTGGGCAGGGCGGCGCGCTAGCGCCCACCGGCGCGATTCTTGAAGCGGTAGTGAGGGTGCTGCCTCCTTCCACAGGAGCGACACCATGCTCATTCCCAGCCTCGCGGCTTTTTCGGCGCCGGCCCTCTTCCTGCTTCGCCTCATGCTGGCCCTGGTCTTCGCCTCCAGCGGCTGGTCCCACCTGACCTCGCCAAACGATCGCGCCGAGAGCATCGGTATGTCGGTGCCCTTCACGGCGGCGCTCGGCGCCGGAGAGCTGGCCGCGGCGGGGGCCCTGGTTCTGGGGATCTACCCTCAGATCGCGGGACTCCTGCTCGTGGCGATCATGTGCGGCGCGGTCTACAAGAAGCTCTTCGTATGGCACACGGGCTTGTGGGGCGACCAGGCCCAGGGCTGGTACTACGACCTGTTGTATCTCGTTGGCAGCCTCGTCATCGTGACCACGGGCGGCGGAGCCTGGGCCCTGACCTGACCTGACCCCGCCCGGGGCGTTTGCCGAACCGCCCTCGCCAGGGCACTGTTAGCCCTGTCCAGGAACGTGACCCTGCCAGACCGCGGACATGGCCGACCCCACTCAGGACAGTGAGCGCTGGCGGCGGATCGACGCACTTTTCGCCGCCGTGCTGGAGCGACCCGAAGGGGAGCGCGAGGCCTTTCTCGAGGCCGAGTGTGACGACCCTGAGCTCCGCCGCCAGGTGCGTCTTCTCCTGCGGGCCGAGGCGGAATCCCGCACGCATCTGGATCGGAGCATTCTGACTCCACGCGCGCTGATGGACGCGCTGGAAGAGGATCTGGACTCCGCGGATCCCACCCGTCCGGGGGCCGACGGCGGGGCCGACCGCACCGGAGAGCGCGTCGGCCCCTACGAGTTGGAGCGCCTCCTGGGCGAAGGGGGGATGGCCCGCGTCTATCTCGCCCGCCGTGTGGAGGGGGGATTCGAGCAGAAGGTCGCGGTGAAGCTGATTCGCGGGGGCCTGAGCTCAGCGGAGGTGGTGCGCCGCTTCCGCGCCGAGCGCGACATCCTGTCCGGGCTACGCCATCCCAACATCGCGCGGCTGCTGGACGGCGGCGCCACGGCGGACGGACAGCCGTACCTGGTCATGGAGCCGGTGGACGGGATTCCGGTGACCCGCTACACGGCCCGGCACGACCTCGATGTCGAGGCGACGCTCTGGGTCTTCCTGGAGATCTGTCAGGCCATCGCCTACGCGCACCGAAACCTGGTCGTCCACCGTGACATCAAGCCGTCCAACATCCTCGTCACCGACGAGGGACGGGTCATGCTGCTGGACTTCGGCATCGCCAAGCTGCTGGACGACGACTCGGACGGCGACCTGACGCTGACGCGAGCCGCGTGGATGACCCCGGGCTACGGCGCGCCGGAGCAGATCCAGGGTGGGAGCGTCACCACAGGCACCGACGTCTATCAACTCGGCGTCCTCCTCTACGAGCTGCTCAGCGGCCGACAGCCCTTCGACGTGGAGGGCCGTTCCACGTACGAGATCGCGCGCGCCATCTGCGAGCAGGACCCCCAGCGTCCGTCGGCGGTGGAAGGGGCCCGCGGCAAGCGCCTCGGTGGCGACCTCGACGCCATCGTCATGAAGGCGATGCGCAAGGAGCCCGAAGAGCGCTACGCCTCGGTGGAGGCCATGGCGAGCGACGTGCGCCGCTACCTGACCGCCGAGCCCATCGAAGCCCGCAAGGGCAGCCGAGCGTATCGCGCCCGGAAGTTCGTGCGGCGGAACCGCGGGGCCGTGGCGGCCGCGGCCGGGTTCGCCCTGCTCCTGTCGGCCTACGCCGTGACGGCGACGGTCCAGGGCCGGCGCATCGCCCGGGAGCGTGACCGGGCCCGCAACGAAACCGACAAGGCCACCCAGGTCACCGCCTTTCTCACGAGCCTCATGGAGGCCGACGACCCGCGCGAGGCGCAGGGGGACACGGTGACCGTGCGCGAGGTGCTGGAGCGAGGCGTCCAGCGTATCGGCGGCGAGTTGGGCGACCAGCCCGACGTCCAGGCCGAGCTCTACCTCACCACGGGCTCGGTCTATCTGACCATGGGCGACCTGGTGGCTGCCGATTCCCTGCTGGGCCGCGCCCTGGAGATCCGACGAGGCCTCTACGGCGAAGGCCCCGACGAGGAACTCGCCGAGGTGGAGGTGCAGCTGGGCCGATTGCGCATCGAGCAGGCGCGCTTCGACGAGGCGGAGACGCTCATGCGCTCCGCGCTGGACCAGCGCCGGGCCCTCAACCCGGCCGGCAGCGAAGCCATCGCCGACGACATGGTGGAGCTGGCCAGCGTGCTTCGCCAACGAGGGCACCACGACCGGGCCGAAGCGCTGTTCAAGGATGCGCTGGCCATGTACGAGGCCCTGGACGCCCCACCGCGAGCGTCCATCGCCATCACGCGGAACAACCTGGCCCTGTCGTATCACGAGCGGGGCCGACTCGCCGAGGCGATGCCGCTCTACGAGCAGGCGGTGGAGGAGCTCCTGGACACCCTCGGTCCGAAGCACCCGTACACGCTCATCCTGGAGCACAATCTGGCCGGGCTCAACCGGACTCTGGGACGGTACGCCACCGCCGATTCCCTCTTCGAGGCCGAAACGGCGGTGGAGCGAGAGGTACGGCCCGGCAGCCCGGACCTGGCAGCCGGCATCGCGAACCTGGGCATGACGCAGCGCCTGCGCGGCGAGTACCAGGCCGCGGAAGCCAGCCTCCGGGAGGCGCTGGACATCCTGCGGCCCCTGGGCCGGACCCACCCGTCGGTGACGCTCCGCATGACCAATCTGGCGCAGGTGTACATCGACGAGGGTCGCTTCGAGACCGCCGACTCCATCCTGCGCGACCTGCGTCGACGGCGGGTCGAGGCCGCGGGCCCCGACGGCGAGATCACGCCCATGGTACAGACGGGTGTGATGTATCGTGACCAGGGGCGCTACGGCGAGGCGGAGCGCATCCTGCGTGAGGCGTTGGCCCGGCGAAGGCAGCAGTTCGACGCCCCCCATCCCGCCATCGCGGAGGCGGAGGAAGAGCTGGGCCTGACTCGCTGGGCCGCGGGAGACCTGACCGCGGCCGACAGCATCCTCCGGCAGGCGCTGGCCATGCGGCGAGCCCTCACCGACGACCCCTTCGCCGCCGCCGAGCTCATGACCTGGATGGCCGACCTGGAGCGGGAGCGCGGTGAGCTGGACGAGGCGGACCACCTGCTGAACGGTGTGGACAGCCTGACCGCCGAGGTCCCTCCAGGCACCGTGTACCGTGCCAAGCTCGACTTCGGGCGAGCCCGCGTCATGCTGGCCCGGGGGCAGGCACAGGAGGCGTTGGACCTGTTGGAGGCCATCCGCCCGTGGTACGAGCGCCAGTACACCCGCCAGCACCCCGGGCGGGCCGAGATGCTGGGTGTCGAGGGCGAGGCCCTGGCCGCGCTGGGCCGGCTGCAGGACGCCGAGCCGCTCCTCATGGCCAGCGACTCGGTGCTCAGCCACGGCACGCCGAGAGAACGCCGCCTGTCGGCGGAGCGGATGGAGCGCTACCGGGCCGCCCTCAGCGCCCCGCAGGGCGGGTCCACGCCACGATCGTGACGCCCATAACGCCATGGTGCCGCCCGCACCGTCATGCGTTGTTGAGGCGAGGATGTCGCTCCGGTGCGACTCGAGGGGTCGTCCGCGACAGTTCGCCGATTCAACTCGCTGAGCGAGTCGTGCTCGACATGTCGACGAACCGGCCCACCACGCTTCTACGGATTCAACTCGCTCAGCGAGTCAAATCGGCCAATTGTCATCCAGGGGGCCTCCAGTGGCCCGTACGCGTCACCTGCGCCGCGACCGACCTGTGCGGTATCGGCTCCCCCTGGACCCCCTCCTGCTGGCGCTCTCGTCCGGACTCATCCTCGCTGTGGTCGGTCCCGCGCTCCGCTACCGGGCCGCCTCAACGCCCCGCAGGCCGGGTCCACGCCACGATCGTGACGCAGGGGCTACCGGCAGGGTCGTAGAACTCGGCCGGCGTCTCCAGCGCCTTGTAGACTTCCACGGCCTCCAACTCCCAGCCCGGCAACTCCTTGAGCTCGAGTTGGCTCCAGGCCTTGTTCCGCTCGACGCCGTCGACCCAGACCTTCGGTTGGCACGTCCCGCCCCGGAAGCGCAGGAGGACGTCGCCCAGCCCCGATGAGCGGGTGTTGCGCACGTGAATGCCCGGGACCTCGCGCAGCACGTCACCCAGATTGCGGGGGTGCAGGAGCTCGAGTTGATCGCGGGTGAAGAAGCGACCGAAAGCGACCTCGCGGCGGTACTCGAAGCCCTGCATCTGGCGCAGCCGACGCGACGGGCGCACGGTCACCTCGATGGGATCCAGCGCCAGCGCCTCCACCGAGACGCGGATCTCGACCTGCACGCTCCTGGCGGCCACGAGTTGGACCGCCACCTCCCGGTCCTCGTACGCGAGATGGGAGACCGACACGACGGCCGCTCCCGGCGCAAGCTCTTCGAAGGCGAAGAAGCCGCTGACGGAGGTGAGCACGGAGCGCTCACCCACATGCACCTCCGCCCCTTCCACCGGAGCTCCGGTGGCTTCGTCCAGCACGTGGCCATAGAGCGACGCCGAGCGGTCCGGCGCCTCCTGGGGCCGAGCGTGCGCGGGCGCGGCCAGGATCAGGGCTCCGGCGACAACGAGACTGTATCGCAGCATCGGCCCTCCCGATGGATCTTTCGGGTGGTTTGCCTCTATAGACGTGGCCCGGGTAGTTTCCTTTCATCCCTCCCGCGGGTCGCTGTCGCTACCCGGCCGTCCGGCCACGCCAAACGATCGAGCCATGAGCAGTCACGACCGCACACCGTTCCCCGCCGTCAGGATCCCCTACGGCACCTGGGGCAGCAGCTACTTCCCGGCCTGGCAGACCTCGGCCCTGGCCGAAGTCAACATCGGTCAGTTCGCGGGTGAATCCATGGCCCGCATCCTGGGCCTCCGGGGGGTGCCCAAGAGCGAGCTCGAGTATCTCGTCATCGGCTCCACCATCCCCTGGCACTGGAAGTTCTGGACCGCGCCGCTGGTGGCGAGCTGCATGGGTCACCGCATTCCCGGCTACCACGTGGAGCAGGCCTGTGCCACGGGGCTGCAGGCGGTACTGGCTGGAAGCGGTGAGGTCCAGTCCGGTGCCAACGACGTGGTGGGCGTGCTCACCTTCGACCGCACAAGCGACTCGCCGGTGGGCGTCTTCCCCGAGCGCCGAGCCCACGAGCGCACCCAGGCCATCGCCGACGTGTGGGACAACTTCGGCTTCGACCCGGCCACGGGCAAAGCCATGATCACCGCCGCCGGCATCACGGCCCGCAAGTACAAGGTGGACCGCGAGGAGACCGACGACGTGGCGTACCTGCGCCATCAACAGTACTTCCAGGCCCGCGAC
Organism: uncultured Gemmatimonadales bacterium; assembly: GCA_963809895.1. GTDB lineage: Bacteria > Gemmatimonadota > Gemmatimonadetes > Longimicrobiales > Gaopeijiaceae > Gaopeijia. Next base: position 174,394 of record CAWELD010000004.1, read on the forward strand.
TCGGGCTTCCTGGACCGGGTGCTGGTGCCCTTCGACGTGCTCAACGTGTCGGGACGGCCCCTGGGACGCGTGGACGACGACGTGGGTGTGCGCCAGGTGACGCGCGCGGGTCTGAAGGCGCAGCGGGAGCTGGACACCTGCGTCACCAGCGGTACCCAGACCCATGCCTCCGACGGCGTGGCCACCCTCCTGGTCACCACCGAAGACAAGGCCCGCGAGCTGAGCCCCCGCCCGGAGATCGACATCCGCATCCTGGGCAAGGCCGAGACCCGCACGGAGCCGAGCCTCATGCCCGAGGCCCCGGCGTTGGCGGTCCAGAAGCTGCTGACCCGGCTCGGCATGACCATGGACGACGTGGCGGTGGCCAAGAACCACAATCCCTTCGCCGTCAACGACGTGGTCTTCACCAGGATCACCGGCTACGACTGGCGTGGGCTCAACAACACGGGCTGCTCCCTGGTCTGGGGCCATCCCCAGGGACCCACCCTGACCCGGGTGGTCATCGAGGGACTCGAAGAAGCCGTGGATCTGGGGGGAGGCAACGTCCTGGTGTTCGGATGCGCCGCGGGCGACGTGGGCATCGCCGCCCTCTTCCAGGTCTCGTGAGGAGAATCGGACCATGGTGAAGACTCAGGAGCAACCGACCCGCGAGGCCGCCGCCGTCACCAGCATGCGGCAGCCCACCCTGGCCACCCTGGGCCTGGGCACCGTGCTGGACATCTTCCGCAACGGCGCTCTGCCCGCCGACGCCGCCGCGCTCATCGACGAGGTCTTCGGACCACCCGACGCCCGGGGCGCCATGGTCATCTCCGGCGCCAACGGCATCGTGGGCGCCGGCAAGACCATGCAGTTCTCGGCGCGGCTCGAGCCCTTCGGCGTGCCCGTGGTGGCGCTGGACTTCCCCGGCGCGCCCGACGGCATCGGACGACAGTATCCCGGACTCGTGCGCGGCTTCGGCAAGGAGGGCGCCGACCGCATCATGGCCAACGTGGTGCGCCTCACCTACGACGGGCGCACGCTGCCCGACGAGCTCCAGGCGCTGAGGCCCCGCTTCCTCCTGGAGGCCGTCCCCGAGATCCTCGAGGTGAAGCGGGCCCACTACGCCATCTTCCGCGAGTCCTTCCCGGACATCGAGATCCGCTCGGTCACGTCGGGCTTTCCGAGCTCGGAGCTGGGAGTGGGGATCGCCCATCCGGCCTTTCCCCACGAGATCAACAAGATCTTCGAGGTGGTGGAGGACGAGCCGTCGGCGGTGACGCAGCTCCTGTGGGCGCTGGGACTCGTCCCCCTGCCCGTGGGCGATCAGTGGTCCTTCATTCTGGACGTGCTCTTCTGCGGCGTGACGCTGGCGGGACTGCGCTATCACCGCGCCAGCAACATGCCCTTCTGGAAGATCGACAAGCTCATCCGGAAGCTGGTGGGGCCCAACCCCTTCCGGGCCCACGACGCCATCGGCGCCAAGGGTGCGGACTTCCTCACCTGGTCGTGCCTGCACCATCTGGCCGGGACCTACGGCGAGCTCTTCACGCCCACGCCCGAGCTCGTCGAACGCAAGGATACGGGGCAGGACTGGTATCCCCCCAACCACTTCCGGCCCCTGGTGGACTGGAGCCTGGAATCCGGGGCCGAAGAGGAGTTCCGGGCCTGGATCCTCGGACCCCTCTACCAGATGACCAGCCTCATGCTGCACGAAGATCGGGGCCACCTCACCCACATGAACGCCATCGGCGAGCTGTGCGCCCAGTTCCGGCAGCGGCATCCTCGCCATGATGCGCGACGAGGGCCCCGACGCCGTGGTCGCCACCGTGGAGCGCTACCACGAGCTGCATCCGGCGGCCGCCGAGGGGGATTCCTGGTATCCCGACGCGGTGCAGCGACATGGACTCGCCCGAGTGGCAGCAGCTCTACGTCAACGCCGAGCACGACGGCACAGTGGGCGTGGTCACGCTCAGCCGCGAGAGCTACTACTGGGACGTCGATGGCGAGCTCAATCGGGCGCTGGATTGGCTCCGCGACGAAGGCATCGAGCGCGTCATCGTCACCGGTGACTTCCACATCTCCACCCAGATGGTGGGCGCCGACACCGCCGAGTTCTTCCCGGCGTTGGAAGACGTCGAGGCCGGGCGGGCCATCACCAACGGCTGGTCGCGGACCGCCCGCCGCCTCAATGACGACTTCCAGGTGTCGGTGGCCATGATCCCCGGCAAGCGCTGTCTCGGGGGGATGCTCGAGCTGCTCATGCACTGCCACTACCTGGTGGCGGTGGAGGACACGCGCCTGGGGTGGCCCGAGGTCACGCTACCCGTGGTCCCGGGGATGGAGGGCTGCCACTGGGCCCTGCGCAGGGCGCCCGAGGAGGCCTGGCCGCGTCTGCTCCGCATGCTTCTCACCGGACGCCCCGTTTCGGCCACCGACGCCGTGGGCTGGCTCGCCGACGCCGCGCTGCCGCTGAAGGAGGCGGTGGGCCTGGCCTGGCGCCTCGCTCGCGGAGACGACGACGGTGTGGCGAAGCGCCCGCTGCGCGAGGAGCCCCTGGGGGCCATCGAGTGGCCCGAAGGACTGCCGGAAGCGGACAGCCCCGCCATGGCGGCGGCCCGGGAAGCCATCCTCGACTGTGCCAGACAGGCCGGGGGCGTGTCGCTGGCCGATGCGTTGGAGCTGCAGGCGCGGCTGGCCGCGGACTTCCTGGCGGGCCCGGTGTGCCGCCAGGGAGCTGTGGGCGCCGAATACGCGAAGACGATGAAGGTCTGAAAGCAGCGGAGCGGCTGCGACTCGCCCAGCTCCACCGGCACGGATCGTGCGCGCCCGTTCGGGGCTAGCATAGAAGCGAGGCCTTCTTCACCTGGACGGCGACACCATGGACGATCGACGAGACACTCCCGGAGGCCCGCAGGACCAGCCTCTCTTCGAGTCCGCGCGCCGCAGGCGCCAGTCCCGCAGGTCCCCCGTGGCCGCCATCGTGGGGCTCATCGTCGTGCTGGTGCTGGGGGGATTGGGATGGTGGTGGTATCGCTCGCAAGGTGGCGAGCCCGGTCCGACGGGACCGCTGGCGGCCGACACCATGGACACCTCCATGGCCGAGGCCCCGGAGGCGCCGCCGCTGGACCTCCCGGAGCTGGACGCCAGCGACGAGCTCGTCCGCAGGCTCGTATCGGGGTTGTCGGCACGCCCGCAGTTGGCGTCGTGGGTCGTCACCGACGATCTGGTCCGCCGCTTCGTCATCTCCGTGGTGAACGTGGCGCAGGGCCAGAGCCCCGCCTCGCATCTGCCCTTCCTGGCGCCGGCGGATTCGTTCCGTGTCCTCACCGGCAACGGCAGCTTGTTGGTGGACTCGGCTTCGTTTCACCGCTACGACCTGCTGGCCGAGACGCTCGTCTCGCTGGACACGCGGGGCACCGCTCGCCTGTATCATCAGCTCCTGCCGCTCATGCAGGAGGCGTACGGCGAGCTCGGCATCCCGGACCAGAGCTTTCAGGAGACGCTGGCGCTGGCGTTCGGGCGCCTGCTGGACGTTCAGGTCCCCGAGGGCCCGGTGGAGCTGACCCCCACCGGCGCCGTGTACGGCTTCTCCGACCCGCAGCTGGAAGCCATGACCCCGGTGGAGAAACAGATGCTCCGCCTGGGCCCGGCCAATGCGCGCCGGGTCCAGGCGAAGCTCCGTCAGCTGGCGAACGCCATGGGCGTGACGCCGGTGACGCCCGAGGGCTGAGGGGCCGGGAAGACCCATGGTGACGTCCTTCCCGCATTTTTTCCTTGCGCCCCAGGTGTACTAGGCACCATAGTACGCCTATGCTTCCCTTCGACGTCGATCTCAAGCCAGGCCAGTCGCCCTATCGGCAAGTCGTGTACGCCGCCACGAAGGCGGTCGTGTCCGGTGAGCTGTCGCCCGGGGCCCCCTTTCCCTCGGTCCGGGTTCTGAGCCAGGCCCTGAAGGTGAATCCGAACACCGCCCACAAGGTGGTGGCGGAGTTGGTGCGGGCTGGGCTCCTGGAGGTGCTGCCCGGAGTAGGAACGGTCGTGGCGGAGTGGGGGCCCGCCTCACCCCAGGAGCGCCGCGCGCTCCTCTCGGAAGAGGTGGAGCGTCTCCTCGTGGAGGCGAAGCGACTGGGCTTGAGCCAGCGGGAGGTGCTGGACGCGGTGGCGGGCCGTTGGGAGGAGCTGTTCGGAGATTCCATCGGCGCCGGCCCCTCCGAGGCCGCCGCGGCGAGCTGAGGAGGGCGCTCAGCATGACTCCGGTCATCGAGGCGCGAGGTCTGACGCATCGCTACGGGCGCACCACGGCGCTCCGCGACGTGGAGTTGGATGTCGCCGAAGGCTCCCTCTACGCCCTGCTCGGCCCCAACGGGGCCGGCAAGACTACCCTGCTCAAGATCCTCCTGGGTCTGCTGCGGCCCACCCGGGGAGAGGTCGCGGTGCTCGGCAGGGACATCCGGCACTTCCAGCCGCGGCACCGCGCCGAGGTCGGGTACGTGGCCGAGGGGCAGCGACTGCCGGGATGGATGACGCTCGAGACCCTTCAGCGCTATCTCGCTCCTCTCTACCCCGCCTGGGATCACGCGCTGGCCTCGCAGCTCCAGCGGCGCTTCCGGCTGCCAGTGGATCGCAAGCTCCGCACCATGTCGCGCGGCGAGCGCATGAAATCCGCGCTCCTGTGCGCGCTGGCCCCGCGGCCGCGGCTGCTGGTCATGGACGAGCCGTTCACCGGAATGGACGCCCTGGTCAAGGACGAGCTGGTACGGGGACTGCTCGAGTCCGTGACCACCGAGGGATCCACGGTGCTGCTGTGCTCGCACGACATCGGCGAGTTGGAGCTTCTGGCCGACTGGGTGGGCTTCCTGGACGCCGGGCGCCTCATCCTCTCCGAGCCCATGGACGTCCTGCGTGGCCGCTTCAAGCGCGTCGAGGTCGTCCTCAACGGAGGAAGCTTCGTCGCCATGGAGGAGCTGCCCCCGGATTGGCTTTCGATCCAACGCTCGGGTCCCCGAGCGGCCTTCCTGATTCCCGACCACGGCGCGAAAGCCGCCGAGGCAGAGGTGCACCGGCGCTTTCCGGGCGCCCGTCGGGTCGAGATGAAAGCTGCAACGCTCCGGGAGGTCTTCGTGGGCCTTGCTCGCGAAGGCCTCGGCCGGGACAGCGCGGAGGTGGCGTGATGACGTGGTTCGCGCAGGTAGGGCACGTGATGAAGAAGGACCTGAGGCAGCACCGGTGGATGATCGGACTGGTGCTGGTGGCGTTGGGGATGGTCACCGCTCAAGCGGTCGGTCGACCGGTGCTTCCCGATGTGGCGGGCAACGATGCCCTGGGCGTGCTCACCTCGTTGGCGGGGGGCCTTCCGCTTCTGACGCTGGCCTCCGGGCTCCTGGTGGCGTTCCTGATTCAGTCCGACTCGCCTGCCCGGAGTGACGCCTTCTGGGTGACACGTCCTGTCTCACCCTCCGCCATGGCAGCAGCCAAGGTGTGCATAGCGATCGGGCTGCTGGTCCTGGTCCCCCTCATTCCCCAACTGTGGGCACTCCACACGTACGGAGTCTCATGGGCACACATGCCGGCTTTTCTCGGTCAGTCTGCCGTCGCTCAAGCCGGCCTGCTGGCCTTCGCGGCCGGCGTAGCCGCCATGACCCGTGACCTCCGCTCTTTTCTCGTTGCCTTCTTCCTGAGCTGGACCGGTGCGACAGTGACGTTCCGGCTCCTGCGCGTGGCGGCGGGCGCCAACGACCGGATCCCCATGCCATCGATATGGATCTGGGGTGCGGTGGCGACACTCCTCGGCCTCGCCCTCGTGGCGTTCCAATATCGCGTCCGCGATACCCGATTGACGTTGCGCGCGTTCGTAGTGCCGATCGCGGCAGGGCTCGCGCTGCTCGCCTGGGTCGGGACGGATCTCGGCGGAAGGCACGTCGGGGCACCGGTCCCGGACGCACTCCGTCCGGACGGAATCGACCTCTCGCTCCGGAAGATCGAGCCAGTCTCTCCCTCACCGCGCCACAAGGCCCAATCCCGACTCTCCGTGGAGGCGCACATCGTTGGGCCGGTTCCGGGTGTCCGATACGCTCTGCGCGATGGACGCTACACTGTCCACCTCGCCGACGGACGCCGAGTCACGGGCACCGTCGCCTTCAACGTGACCAGCTTCCGGCTCGCACCTGCCGATCTGGAGAACGTGGACTGGCTCGACGAGCCGAGCCCGTGGAGAGAACGAGATGGCGACCAGACCATCACGGGCGGTGCACTCATGCCCCGGGAAGCGGCCGTGGAGTTGGCCGATGGCTCCGCACGGATCGAGGTCGATACGGGCATGGAGGTGAGTCGGCCCCGGGTGCTCGGACGCATGGCGCTGCGGGAGGGTGCAGGTGTGCGAGCCGACGGACGCCGTGTCGACATCGGATCCGTGACCAACGCGGGCGGCGATCCCTTCGTCAGCCTTTCCATGGAGTCGGTGGATCTCGGCGGGATGACCGTCAGCAACGCGGTGCGACCATCCCTCGACCGAATCGAGCTGGCGGCCCTCGATCCCTCCGAACGGCAGGGTGTGCACCTCTGGAAGGGGAGCGCGCGCGGAGGTGGTGGGCGGACGCTGGTGCTCCCCGGCCCCGAAACGAGGAGGTTCGGGGGCACGTTCAGACCGATGGTGCCGCCCGGAGCTCGAAAAGGCTCTCTTCCGACATGGCTCGCCGATGCCCGGCTCGTGGTGTTCGAATGGACGCCTGTAGGCGGCTACGCGGTCCACGTCGAGGCACGCGGAGGCATCCCGGACGACACGAGCCCGACCCGCTGATATCGCGGGCCGGGCTCGCCGGTCGAGACCACGTGAACGGACCAGGGCCGCGAGGGCCCCGTCAGTTCCCCATCATCCCGGGCTGGGGCGGACGGGGCAGCATCTCGTCGCGCTGGGCGGCCTGCCAGGCGAAGCTCGCCACCACCATGGCGTTGAACATCATGTCGTCGGGCTGCAGCCGCTCGTAGACGTCCTGGTTGGTGTGGTGCGTGACGTTGCCGTAGTCCAGCGGATCCTGGATGAACTGGAAGCCCGGCAGGCCCACCGCGATGTAGGACAGGTGGTCGGTACCGCCGGTATTGCTGATGGTGAGCGTCTTCATGCCCATGTCCTCGAAGGGCCCCATCCAGGCGTCGAAGATCGGCCGTTCCTCATCGATACCCTGCAGGTACACGCCGCGGATCTTGCCGCTGCCGTTGTCGACGTTGAAGTAGGCGGCCAGCTTGCCCTGCTCGGCCGTGGGGTGGAATCCGCTGTCGTCGGAATAGCCGAAGTGCTGCCGCACGTACGCGCGCGAGCCGAGCAGCCCCTGCTCCTCACCGGTCCACAGCGCGATCCGGATGGTACGACGGGGCTTCAGGTCCAGCGCCTTCAACAGACGCATGGCCTCGAGCATGACGCCCGATCCCGCGCCGTTGTCGGTAGCACCGGTGCCGGCGTGCCAGGAGTCGAAGTGGGCCCCGATCATCACGACCTCGTCCTTCAGATCGGGATCCGTGCCCGGGATCTCACCGATGATGTTGAAGGAGCTGGTGGTCTCCGGGTAGAACCGGTTCTCCATGTTGAGCTCGAGCTCGACCGGTACGCCCTTCTCCACCATGCGCGCGATGCGGCCGTACGACTCGCGGGCCAGATGCACGAAGGGCACCCGGGGGGCGCCGGCCACCCGGGGGGCACCGTTGTCGGTGCCGATGTCGCCGCCCACGTGACGCGTGTCGTTGAGGAGGATCGCCGACACGCCCTGGTTCTGAAGCCAGCGCAGGGTCGTGGTGTCGTTCACGTTGACCCCGGAGCGCCGGAAGAAGAAGCGCGGCGGCGGGCCGCCGGCCTCCTGTGCCGCGGCCACCGCGGCGATGGAATCCCTCGTGAACTGCGCCTCACACACCGGCGACAGCTCCGGGGCGTTCGCACCGAACCTGCCGAACCGCCGGCCGCCGCCCTCGCTGGGCTGCGCGGCGGCCATCTCGGCCAATTCCTCGGCGGTGTAGCGGTGACCGGTGGCTTGGAAGTCCGTGACCGGCCCATCCGACGGCTCCGCCGCCATGACGAAGGCGCCCTGGAGCGTGCCCGCGTAATCCTGCTCCAGCTCGTCGGAGCAGCCCGCCTCGATGAGCCTCGCCTCACCGGTCACGGTTCCGTTCGTGCCGGCGGACCAGGCCCGGGGCACGGCCTCGACGATGAAGGGCACCGGCGACACCGCCATGAACGAGAAACGCTCGTTCTCCCAGCCGATCCCCGGCGGGTCCGACCACGTCTCGGTGTGCACGTTCTCCAGGCCCCAGGAGCGCATCTCCTCCATGGCCCAGTCCTTCGCGCGGGTGGCGTTGGGTGACCAGGTGAGGCGGGGACCGTAGACGTCGGACAGCCAGCTCATGATCTCCATGACCTGGGAGTGGTCCGTCTCCTCGGCCTTGATGCGCTCGATGGTGGACACGTCCACCGGCTCCTGGGCCGAGAGGGGAAGCGCCAGCGCGGCCAGGGCCGCGAAGGCGACGGTGCGGGTCGTGACGCGACGGAGTGCGCGCGCGCCGGATAGGCCGTCGATGGGCATTACCATGCTCCGCGAAATGGGATTCCAGACGGGCTCGTCAGCGAGCCAGCGGTTCAACATGCGGCACGCGGGATCGCTTGTCACGCGCCGAGCTCCACGGCCCCCGCCAGGTCGGACATGTTCGTGTCGCCCGCCCCGGGTCACTCCCAACGGAGCGCTGCCACCGGGTCCAGCCGCATGGCGCGGATGGCGGGCACGACGACGGCCAGCACACCGGTTGCCACCAGAACGGCCGCCACACCCACGAAGGTCGCCGGATCGCGGGGCTCGACCTGGTAGAGCGCGGACACCAACGCCCGGGACACCAGGAGGGACAGGACGCTGCCGACAAGGATCCCCATGGCCACCTGCCGGAGACCCCACGTCAGCACCAACCGGAGAATCCCGCCGGGCTGTGCCCCCAGGGCCCGGCGCACGCCGAGCTCGCGGGTGCGTTGCGCCACCGAGTGGGCCATGACGCCGTAGAGGCCCACCGCCGCCAGGAACAGCGCCGCGACCCCGAACAGGGCGAAGACCTTGCCCAGGAGGCGCACGATCCAGAAGACCTCCCGTATGCGAGCATCCAGCGTGGCGATGCGAATCACCGGGAGCTCGGGATCCATGGCGGCGACCTGCCGGCGAATCGCCGGCGCCAGGGCCAGCGGATCGCCCTCCATCCGGACCAGGAGGTGACCCCCTCCGACGAACGCCGGCGGCGCGGACAGATAGAGGCCCTCCGGGATCGCGTCGCTGGATCCGTTCATCCTCACGTCGGGCACCACGCCCACCACCGTGCGGTACTCGTTGTCTGCGCCGTCCTGGACCCGCACCCGGCGGCCGACTGGATCCACACCCGGGAACCACCGGCTCGCCATCGCCTGGTTGATCACCGCCACCGGCGGACCCTCCCGGTCCGACGTCTCCAGGACCCGGCCACGCAGCGCGCTGAGGCCCAGCGTCTCGAAGAACCCCGGGCGCACCCCCGCGACCCGTACTCGCGGCCGGTCCTGGTCGCGCAGGTACTGCTCTCCCTCCACCTCGATCCAACGGGTGCCCGTCCCGGCACCGGGCAGGGCGTCGGACCAGGTGACACCCCGCACGCCAGGTGCCCCCGACGTCCACGCCACCATCCGGTCCCAGAAGGCCCGGCGGTCCTCGGGCTCGGGATAATCCCGCTGGGGAAGGTTGATGGAGACCGTGACGAATCCCCCGGAATCGAAGCCCTGATCCTCCACGGCCGCCCCCAGGCTACGGAGCATGAGCCCGGCCCCGACGAGGAGGGGAAAAGCCAGGGAGATGGCCAGCACGACCATTCCCCGGCTCCAACGGCCCATGCGCAGGCTGGAGGCGCCCCGGCTCTCGTCCTGAAGGACCTCGTGGACCGACACCCCGGCGGCTCGCCAGGCCGGGACCAGGCCCGCCAGCAGGGTGGCCAGCGCGGACACGCCCAGCGTGAACAGCAAGACCGGTCCATCCACCTCGATGTGCAGCCACAACGGAATCCCCACCACCGACAGGGCGCGTGAGAACCACGTCACGTACAGGTGCGCCAGCCCGACTCCCAGCGCGGCACCCACCGCCGCCAGCACCCCCACCTCCAGGAGGAGCTGAGCCAGGATCCGCCCGCGGCCCGCGCCCAGCGCCGTGGCGATGGCGAGCTCGCGGCTGCGGTCCATGGCCCGGGCCATGAGCAGGTTGGCGACGTTGGCGCAGGCCATGACCAGGACGAAGAACCCCGCGGTGATCATCGTGCCCAGAAGCGCGCGGTCGTCGTCGCCGACGTAGATGCGCGAGATGGGCTGCGCCGCCACCGACGCAGGACGGTTGGTCTCCGGGAATTCCCGCGCCAGCTGGGCCACGATGCTGCTCATCTCGGCCTCCGCCGCGGCGCGGGTGGCCGAGGAAGCCAGCCGGCCCACCACGAACCCCCTCAGGTCGGCCCGGCCCAGGGTCGTGGGGTCCTGCGGATACGGGAACCACATGACCTGATCTTCGGGAAACGCGAAGCCCGGCGGCATGACGCCCACGATCGTGTAGGTCTCGCCATCGGCTCGCAGGGTGCGCCCCACCATGGCAGGGTCACCCCCGTAACGGGTCCGCCAGAGCGCGTCGCTGATCACGACCACGGCGTGGCCCGGCCCCGTCTCGTCGTCCTGGAACCCGCGCCCGAGGGCCGGTGGCACGCGCAGGATCGGAAACAGCGACGGACTGACCCACGCGGCGCTCACCCGCTCGGGCCGGTCCGCGTCGTCCGAGAGGCTCACCGACCGCTGCGAATAGGTGGCCAGGTCCTCGAACGAGCTCTGCCGCTCCCGCCAGTCCAGAAAGTCCAGGAAGCTCGCCTGTTGCTGGTACGCCCCGGTCTCCCGATCCGTGCGCGTCAGGAAGAGGATGGACTCCGAATCGGGATAGGGCAGCCCCCGGAAGAGCACGCCGTACGCGATGGAGTACATGCTCGTGGTGAGCCCGATTCCCAACGCCAGAGCCAGCACGGCGATGACCGAAGGGAGGGGTGCCCGGAGCAATCGCCGCGCGGCGAGGCGGACTTCGCGGAAGCAGCGTAGACATGGCGAATGCTCGCGCGTGGCCCACCGCCAGGCAAGCGGCGCCTCCGGCGCCAATGACGGGTCCCGCTGCCGGTTTGCGTTGAGGGAGGTGGACAGCCATCCCCCCAACGCGACCCGGAGCCATGGCAGCGCAGCCCCCTATCCGTACGCCTCGTCTCAGCCTCGTCGTTGCCGCCCTGGCCGCGGCGTTCTCTCTGGTCGTCGTTCGTCCGGCGCCCCTGGCCGCGCAGCGCGGGCTCACGCTGCGGGGCGGCATCAACCTCAGCCGATTCGTCGGCGGGAACGCCGACACCGACTCGAAGAGGGGCTTGAACCTGGGCGGCGCCCTCCGTGTCGCCGGCGTCGGGCCGGTGGCGATCTGGATGGAGGGGTACTATCGCCAGAAGGGAGCCCGGGGCCTGGCCTACACCGATCCCCAGAATCCTCCCGCCAACCTCGAGGTGGGGATCGACTACGTGGAGGTCCCGGTCCTGCTCCGTCTGGATCTCCCGGCGCTGGGCTCCAGGGTCCGACCGTACCTGCAGGGGGGCCCCGCCTTCGGATGGAAGATCGACTGTTCGGTCTCGATCTCCGCGCAATCCGGGGGCCAGCCCACGCCGGACTGCGACGCGCTCCTCGGAGGCAACGCCGAGGAGACGCTCCGCGACTACGAGCAGGGGCTGGTGATCGGCGGGGGACTCGATCTGGACGTTCTGGGCGGCTTCGGATCGCTCAACCTCGATGCGCGACTCACACGGGGTTTGAGCCGCCTGAGCGACGGCTCGGACGGCGTGAAGAACCAGTCGTTCACCCTCATGCTGGGATACGCGCTGGGCACGGGCGGCTTGATGCCGGGAGGCTGATCCCCAGGCCAGGAGCCGCGCGGGTCCCCCGGCTCCGCGCAACTTTCTGACGCGAGGCGCTGTCGCACTGGGATGCACGAGTCCCTCCTCTCGCCCGGTGACCCATGTCCTCCTTCGTTCGAGCCTCTCGACAGACGCTCCGCCGCCTCGCCCGCAGCCCCGGATCGAGCGCGGCCGCGGTTGTCACCGTCGCCCTCGGGGTGTGCGCCCTGTCCCTCGCCTGGGGCGCCGCCTACCCGGTCCTGATCCGCCCACTGGACTTTCGCGAGCCCGACGCGCTGGTCGACGTGCGCGAGACGTTCCGGGGCGAGGACCGGCAGGTGGCCCCCGCCAACTATCTCGACTGGCGCGCACGCGCCGGGAGCTTCTCCGAGCTGGCGGCGTACGACGGCGAAACCGTGACGCTGGTCCTGGACGCCGGCGGCGTTCGCATCGGTGCCGCCGAGGTGAGCGGGAACTTCTTCCACACCCTGGGCGTGGAGGCGTCGCTGGGCCGGACCTTCGATCCGGCGCTGCGCCGCGGTGGCGAGCTCGAGGCCGTTCTGAGCCACGCCCTCTGGCAGGAGAGCTTCGGAGGGACGCGGGACATCGTGGGGCAGACCGTACGCGTGGACGACCGCAGCGTCCGGGTGATCGGCATCCTGCCCGCCGACTTCCGGTTCGCCCCCGAACCGGCCCAGCTCTGGCTGCGCTCTCCCGACGAGGCTCCGGAGATTCGCGCTTTCGACGGCGATCTGACGGCCATGCGCGACGCCTGGTACTTCCGTGTCGTGGGGCGACTCCGGGACGGCACGACGTTGGCCACGGCCCGATCCGAGATGGATGCCCTGGCCAGCGCCCTGCGGGCCGAGCACCCGCGCACCAACGCCGATGCGGGCATTCGCATCCAGCCATTGGCCGACGTGGTGGCGGCGCAGCGCGGGCCGGCCCTGCGCCTGCTCATGGGCGCCGCCCTTCTGGTGCTGCTGGTGGCGGCGGTGAACGTGTCCCATCTGCTCCTGGCACGGAGCTGGGCCGGCGCCAGCGAGCGCGGGGTCCGCCGCGCCCTGGGAGCCAGCCGGACGCGCCTGGCCGCCGCCGCGGCGTCGGAGGGGCTCATGCTCACCCTCGTGGGAGGTGCCCTGGGCGGAGTTGCGGCCCTGGCGCTACCCGGCACGCTGGCTCGACTGCTTCCGGGCGGCCTGGTGGACGCCTCGGCCAGCCCGGCCTGGCAGGGTGGCATCGGCTTCGCGCTGGCGGCCGCGGCCGTGACCGCCGTGGTGGTGTCGGCCGTGCCGGCCCTGCTGGCGAGCCGGGCCGACGCCCGCGCGGCCGGTGCGGGCTCGCGGGTGATGGGGGCAACCCACGGAGCCCGCTTCCGCTGGAGTCTGGTGGCCGTGGAAGCCGCGCTGGCGCTCACGCTCATGACGGGCGCCGGCCTCCTGCTGCGGAGCCTCGTCCAGGTGGGCCGCATCGAGCCGGGCTTCGAGGCCGCGGGCCTGTGGACCTCTCGAGTGGCCTTTCCCGACGCGCGCTCCCAGCCCTACGAGGTCCGGGTCGCCACCGCACGCCAGGTCATGGCCTCGGTGGCCGCGCTCCCGGGCGTGGCATCCGTGGGGATCGGCGTCACCAACCCCTTCGCCCAGGGCCCCCGCGCAGGACTCGACGTGGAAGGTCGTCCCGCCGAGCCCTCCGACTGGCCCGACGTTGCCTGGCAGCCCGTGACTCCAGGCTACCTGAAGACGCTGGGCGTCGAGCTGAGGCGAGGACGGATGTTCGATACCGGCGACCGGCCCGGCAGCCCCGACGTGGCGGTGGTGAACGAGGCGCTGGCGCGCTCGGTCTTTCCCGGCGAGGACGCGCTGGGCCGCCGCATGACCATCGGATTGGACGGCCACGACCGGCCGCTGACCATCGTGGGCGTGGTGTCGGACATGCGGAACCGGGGCATGGTGGAGAATCCGGCGCCCATGATGTTCCGGCCTCTGGCGCAGACCGTGCGCTGGGGCGCCGACGACCTCTTTCTGGTGGTGCGCACGGCGGAGGGTACCACGCCCCTGAACGCCGGGGCGCTGCGACGGGCGGTGGCGGCCGCCGCGCCCTCCGCCGCCCCCTATGCAATGCGCACCGGTCCCGAGCTGGTGGCCCGCGAGTCGGGTGAGCTCCGGGGCCTGCTCGGGCTCCTGGCGGCCTTCGGGGCCACCGCGCTCGCGTTGGGAGCCGTGGGCATCTACGGGGTGGGGAGCTTCGTCGTCGGTCAGCGGCGAGCCGAGCTGGGCCTCCGGCTCGCCCTGGGCGCGGCACCGGGCCAGGTCACGACCCTGGTCCTTCGCCAGGGGCTGGCCGCTACCGCCGCCGGTCTGGCGGCGGGATTACCTCTCGTGCTCGTCCTGTCCAGGGGCCTGCGCCGGTTCCTGGTGGGCGTGGCCCCCGGCGATCCCGTCACCCTGGCGCTGGCGTCGCTGGCGCTGCTGGCGGGCACGCTGCTCGCGCTGCTGCCCGCCGCCCGCGACGCAGCCCGCACCGACCCCGCCCGCACGCTGCGAGAGTAGGAGCATGTCGCTGAAGAAGGGGAGTACCGCCAGGGGCCTCCGGGTCAGTCCTGCCGAAGCGCGACCGCGGGCTGCACCGAGGCCGCCCTCTGTGCCGGAATCAGGCAGGCCAGCGCCGCCACGGCGAGGAATACCAGCGACCCACCGGCGAAGGTAAGCGGATCGAAGGGGCTCACGCCGAACAGGAGCGAGGTCAGGACGCGCCCGAGCAGGCCGGCCGCCACCAGACCGATGACGACACCGAGCACGGCCAATCCCATCCCCTGGCGGAGCACCAGTCCTCTCAGGTCGCCGCCGGCGGCCCCCATGGCCAGGCGGATCCCCATCTCCGCGCGCCGCTGGTTCACCACGTACGAGATGACGCCGTAGATCCCCACCGAGCCCAGGAAGAGCGCCACCAGCGCCGCCAACGCCAGCAGGGTCATGGTGAAGCTGGTGCGGCTCATGGAATCCCCCACCACCCCACTCATGGTCTGCACGTCGATGATGGGCAGGTCGGGATCCAGTGCCGTGATCTCGCGGCGGATGTCCGGAACCACGCTCAGGGGATCGCTGCCGGTGCGAACCGCGATGGTCATGGCCCGGACGCCTCCGCCGAGCGAGTCACGCATGGGCATGTAGATGGTCGCCGCGGTGGGCTGGTCCAGCCCGGCGTCACGCACGTCCCCCACGACCCCTACCACGTCCATGAAGTCGGGGGTGGATGGAGCGATGCGCCGGCCCAGCGCACTGGCATCGGGCCAGTACTGCTCCTTGAGCGAGGCGCTGATGACGAGGTTGGCCAGAGGCTCCTGGTGGTCCCGGGCATCGAACTCACGCCCCTCCACCACCGGGATCCCCATGGTGGCGAAGTAGCCCGGCGTCACCCGCCGCACGGCGAACGCCGGCGGAAAGTCGCCTTCGGCGGTGGGAAACTCCTCGATCTGCGTCGCGAGGATCGCCCCACCGCCGGTGAGGGGCAGGCTGTTGATCCCGGCGGCGGACGACACCGATGGGATGGCCTCGAGCCGCGCCAGCAGATCATCGTAGAAGCGCGCGGTCGCCGCTCCGTCGGGGTAGCTGCTGGGCGGCGGTGACAGCCGGAAGGTCACCAGGCCGTCGGCCTGGAACCCAGGGTCCACCGCGCGCAGCCGCTGGAAGCTCCGCACCATGAGCCCCGATCCCACCAGCAACACCAGGGCCAGCGCGACCTGCATCACGACCAGCCCCGAACGGGCCCGGTTGCGGTCCCTGCCGCTGGTGGACCCGCGGCCGCCGTCACGCAAAGCGGCCACCATGCGTTTGAGCGATCCCACCCGCAGGGCGGGCAGGAGACCGAAGAGGAGTCCCGCGAACACGGAAATCCCCAGGGTATACCCCAGGACCTTCGGATGAAGACCGATCTCCTGGAGACGCGGGATCGACACCGGCGCCCAGCTCACGAGGACGCGAACGCCGATCCAGGCCAGCAGCACCCCGGCCAGCCCGCCCACCACGGCCAGCACCAGGCTCTCCGTGACGACGTACTGCACCAGACGGCGCCGGCCGGCGCCCAGAGCCGTGCGCACGGCCGTCTCGCGGTTCCGACCCTCGGCCCGGACCAGGAAGAGGTTCGCCACGTTGCTGCAGGCGATGAGCAGCACGAACCCCACCGTGCCCAGGAGGATCAGGAGCGGCATGCGGGCCTCGCCCACCATGTCCTCCTTGATCCGGTGCACGTCGGCCTTGCCCGTGAAGACGTTGTTCAGCCAGGCCGGCCCGTACCCCGCCTCCCCGAACCGGCTCACCAGATCCGCCCCTTCGGCCGTGGCTGCCTCCAGGGTCACCCCGTCGGCCAGGCGCGCCACGCTCCGGATGTAGTGGCCGCCGAAGTTCTGGCTGGTGGGATCCAGGGGCAGCGGAACCCACAGGTCGGTATTCGCCTCCGGAAATGCGAAACTCAGCCGGCATGACGCCGATGACCTCGCGGCTCGTGCCGTTGAGGTCGATGGTGCGCCCCACGATGGACGCATCGCCGCCGAAGCGGTCCTGCCAGAGCCCGTAGCTGAGGATCGCCACCTGTGGACCGTTGGGTGCCTCCTCCTCCGTCGACGGCAGACGTCCCCGTAGCGGCGCGACGCCCAGCGCCTCGAAGGCGCTGTTGGTGAGCAGGCCCACGCGGAGCTGCAGTGGCGCACCCTCACCGGTGAGGGGCCACTGACTCGTCACGTAGCCGCCGAAGCTCTCGTAGCTGTGGCTCTTGTCGTGAAAGTGCCAGTAGCCGCGATCCGAGAAGGGCAGGCGGCCGTCGGGATCCGGGACCAACGGGAAGTCCACCTGCACGAGCTCGTCGGCGTCGGGATAGGGTAGCGGCTCGAGAAGCACCGCGTTCACCACCGAGAAGATGGCGGTGTTCGCACCGATTGCCACGGCCAACGTGATCACGGTGATTGCGGTGAATCCGGGGCTACGCAAGAGGACTCGCAGAGCGAGCCGGACGTCGCGGAGGATCGAGCTGAGCACGGGGGCTCCGGGCAGAGGGGAGATCGGACGGATGCCGCCGGACCTGCTCACCTACGGAATCCGCCTTCTCGGGGATTCGACGTCGGCGCTGCCCGTTGGGTTGCACCACCACCACCGCGCGGGCGCGCGGCTGCCTGCCGCTACAGCGTGGACCCGATGCGGTCGAAGAGCCGAGTGGCGTAGTTTCGGCTCAGCTTGAGCTCCTCGCCGGTGTGGAGCCGGACCACGTACCCACCGCTGAACCAGGGGACCAGGCAGTCCACCGAGTCGACGTTCACGATCGTCGAGCGATGGATGCG
Source organism: uncultured Gemmatimonadales bacterium (assembly GCA_963809895.1). GTDB lineage: Bacteria > Gemmatimonadota > Gemmatimonadetes > Longimicrobiales > Gaopeijiaceae > Gaopeijia. The sequence continues at coordinate 191,639 of CAWELD010000004.1, forward strand.
CAGGAAACGGCGGTCGTCGAGCTGCTGCTCCAGGTCGCCGATCTTCCGGCGGACGAGATGCGTCTTGCCGCCGACGTGGATGTTCACGTAGTTGCCCTCGGCCTCGAGCCAATCGATGTCGGCGACTTTCAAGAAAGCGCACGGCATCGCCGTCCTTGACCAGCAACCGCTCAGCGGCCAGGCCCCCGTGCACACCTCCCGACGCGCCCTCGGCCGTATCGTCGGTAGCGGCGATCAGGCTCTGCACCGCGGCGCGACGCTCGGACGCTTCGGCCTCGGTCATGTCGAGGCGCTCCAGCGCCGACGCGAGGCGGGCCTTGTCGAAAGGCTTCAGCAGGTAATCCACCGCGTGCACCTCGAAGGCGCGCAGAGCATAGCTCTCGTGGGCCGTGACGAAGATGACGGGGGGCATGTCCTCCACGCCGATCTCCCGGATGACCTCGAAGCCGTCCATCCCCGGCATGCGAATGTCCAGGAAGACCACGTCACAGGCCGTTCCTCTCAGCATGCGCACCGCGGCTTCGCCGTCCGGCGCCTCGCCCACGACTTCCACACCCGCCTCACCCAGGAGCCGACGCAGCCGACGGCGAGCGACAGGTTCGTCTTCGGCGATGAATGCTCTCATGACTCGGTACGATAGGGGACGACGATCCGGGCAGTGACGCCGCGGTCCTGTCTACCCACAAGTACGAACGATTGGTCGCTCCCATACAAGCGTTGCAGGCGAGCCCGGGTGTTGGTCAGCCCGAGCCCTTCCACGATACCGTCCCCCCGGGGGCGGGAGTCCGCGACCGTTGTCTTTCACCTCGATGCGCAACCGGTCTTCCTCCCGGCGGGCCCGAATCTGGATCCTGCATCCCTCCGAGGCGCCGGCGAATCCATGGCTGATCGCGTTCTCCACCAGCGGTTGGAGCAGGAAGTTGGGCACCAGCGCCTCGCCGGCGTCGGGGGCCAGGTCGAGCTCCACCGTGAGGTCCTTTCCCAGGCGGACCTCCTGAATCGCCAGGTAGCGGCCGAGCAGGTCCAGTTCTTCCTGGAGCGCGACCTCCTGGACCCCGGCGGTCTGCATGGTTCTGCGCAGGAACGCCGCCAGGTGGGCGAGCATGGCCTCGGCCTGCTCGGGATCTTCGTGCACGATCTCGGAGATGGCGTGCAGCGCATTGAAGAGGAAGTGCGGCTGCATCTGCATGCGCAGGTCCGCGAGCTCAGCGCGCGCCAGCTCGCCCACGAGACGGCGGCGGTCGCGCTCGAAGCGCCGGCCGAGCCCCAGGGCGTGGGCCGCGGCCACGATGGCGGCGTATCCCAGGAGGTTCATGTCCAACGATCGCAGGACATGGGCTGCCAGCGGTGCACGGGGTACCCCGAACAGGGGACCCGCCAGGGCCCGTAGGCTCCCGTCAAGTGTGGCCAGCAGGCTGAACAGGATCCCGTGGGCGGCCAGATCCGTCACTCGGCGGCCGCGCCGCGCCGGAAAACGTCTCGCAGCTTCGAAGACCACGGGAGTGAAGAACGCCCACAGCCACGCCCCGGTCATTATGGGGCCAGCCAGGGACAGGAACCGCACCCCGCTGCCCATGGCGCGCGCCTCCAACCAGGCACTCTGACTCGCCAACAGGCCGTAGGCGGTCCACACCACCGAGGTGAGCAGCCAGATGCGAGCGCGTGAAGACCCGAGCGGCCGTCCGGCGGCGTACGACCGGGTCCTGGACTCGACTCACGACCTGGATTCACGAACCCTCCACGAAGCGGCGAAGGTTCAAGATCGCCGGGTTCGGGGCTCCGCGTCCAGGCAGCCGGCAGGCGGGAACGCCAGAGCGAGATCACGAGGTCCATGAACGGCGAACGGGCCGCCGCGGGAACCCCCGCGACGACCCGTTCTGAACCTGCGTCCGGACTACGCCGACTGGATCAGTTGGCGATGGTTCCGGTCTTCGCGTCGGCGTCACGCTGCGCCTGGCGGAAACGCTCGAAAGCGACCCGCTTGGCGTGCAGACCTTCCGGCGAGAAATCGGCGATCAGGCTCGGGGCCGAGCTGTTGCCGCCCGGGCCACCGAAGGTGTAGATGTCCTCGAGCAGGAGCAACAGCTCGCTGCCGGGGATCGGCAACTGGGTCGGGGTGTCCTTCACCAGGTCGCCCCAGCCACGGTCGTCGAAGTACTCGATGAACGGACCGTAGTGGAAGAGCTCGATGCGCTTCTCGTACTTGAGCGCCTCCCACAGGTCGCCGCAGTTCCCGTTCGCGAGGCGCGGCACGCAGTCCGTTCCCGGGGCCGTGCCGTTCACGTCGGTGAAGGCCGGCAGATCGCCGTTGGCCCGGTGCTCGTTGACGAGGGCCATGGCGCCGGCCTTGTCGCCGGTGCGGTACATGGCTTCGGCCATGAGCAGGTCACGCTCGATGGGCGTCCACTCCGGAAGCCGGCCGATGAAGCCGGAGGAGTAGTAGTTCCACCGCACGTCCAGGTAGTTGGAGTAGTGGTAGTAACCCCGGTTGGCCGGGAACGGGCTCGACCCGATGTAGGCGACCAGCGTGCCGTCGGTCTCGGGCGTATCACCCGTGACCCGCCGGTCCGGCGTCACGACGTCGAACGGACGCCGGTCGTCGGGCGGCAGAGCCAGCCACTCCTGGAACTTCCCGCTCTGGTCGGCCGGCCCGTAGGTCCGGATGTCCAGGCGGGCCCAACCGGCGATGGCCGCGGTGTGCAGCTTGTCGCGGGCCCACGCCCAGTTGTTGCCGTCGTCGTACGTGGCGTAGTCCTCTTCGGGACCGAGACCGTTCTGCACGTCGGACAGGATCTTGTTCCAGTCCGCCGCGTCACGGTCCGCCTTGCTCCGGGCCGCCTCGGACAGCACCCGGGCACGCCACGACGAGATCCAGCGCGCGAACTTCGCGCTCGTGAACTCCACGTCGAAGCCGATCCACTCGGGCGGAATGACGAAGGAGTTGGCCTTCGCCAACTGCTCCGCCTCGTTCAGCTTCGCGATGCCGGCATCGAAGACGTCCTGATAGGGCACGAACGAGAGGGACTCGAGGTCCGTGTTCTCGTCGACGATGAAGCCCTTGTCGAAGAGCAGTCCCACGTAGGCCAGGCTCAGGCCCTGCACGAACTTGCCGAAGGCCATGGCCCGCGGGTTGTCCGCACCGCCCTGTCCGATCTTGATGCCGTCGTCGATAGCGATGAAGCCGTCACGCACGGCCGCCATGGCTCCGTACAGATTGCTCCAGGGCACCTCGGCCACGGCGCTGTAGGAATAGGCCGGGTCGTTGTCGTACTCCTTGCGGGGCTCCCAGCCGAAGTCCCGCATCCCCCAGTTGCCCCAGGAGGACGAGTGGGCGTCGGCCGCCGTGGACAGCGCCGAGCCCGGATATGAGTGGTGGATGACCCCCCACACCGACGAGTAGGCCCCCGAGATCAGGGACTCCACGTCGTTGGGCGTCGAGATGGCGCGGGCGCGGTCCGGATCGTTGAGGTTGGTCACCTCGAGATCCGCACACGCCGTCCCGGCCATGGCCAGGAGCGCCGTCAGCGCCAGAAATCGATAAAGTCTCATGGTCGTTCTCATTAGAAGATGATCTCGAGGCTCGCGGAAATCGTCCGGAAGTTCGGGTAGCCGAAGTTGTCCACCCGGCCGATGGCTTCGGAGCCACCGCCACTGCCCTGTCCACCCGTGCCGACCTCGGGGTCGTAGCCCTTGTAGTCGGTGAAGGTGAGCAGATTCCGGCCGATGAGGTTCACGTTCATGCCTGTCACGCCCAGCGATCCGAACATGCTCTGAACCGCGGACTGATCGAAGTTGTAGCGCAGCGACGCCTCGCGGATCTTCACGAAGGTGCCGTTCTCCACGAACCAGCTGGAGTTCGAGTTCACGTTGTACAGGACCTGGTAGTAGTCGATGGACTTCTTCTGCGCATCGGACTTACCGGCCTGATCCTGGTCACCGGAGCGGTTGTCCCGGTACGCGTACGCACGGGTCTGGTTGTAGATGTCCGCCCCGAATTCGCCGTCGAACAGCGTGTAGAACGACAGGTTCTTCCAGCGAACCGTGTTCGACCAGCTCAGGTTGAAGTCGGGCGTCGTGTTCCCCATGAAGAGGAAGTTGCTGCCCTCGCTGTCGATGGCCTTGATCGGGATGCCCCACTTGTAGCTATCCCCGTTGACCTCGGCGCTCGAGCCCCACAGGTCCTTGCTGATGCCGTCGGTGTAGCTGTTGCCCGAGCCGACCCACACCAGCAGGCCGTCGTCGTTCACCTGGAACTCCGAGCAATCCGTGCCCGAGGGCAGGTCGCCACACTGGTTCGCCCAGCGCGATCCGTAGAACGTGCCCAACTCCTCGCCCTCACGGACGTAGAAGAAGCCCGTCCGGTACGGCGCGATGTCCAGCTGCGTGATCGTCTGGTGCGTCCGGTCGAAGTTCACACGGCTCGTCCAGGTGATGTCCGGACGGTCGACCAGCGCCGTCTCCACGAACGCCTCGATGGTGTTGCTCTCCAGCGTGCCGGCGTTCTGCCACTGGCTGCTGAAGCCCACGTAGCCCGGCAGCGGAACCTGCAGGAGCTGGTCTTCAACGGTCGACCACGCGTACGTCACGCCCGCGTTGATCTTGTTGTAGAACACCGTCTCCAGCCCCACTTCCTGCTCCGTCGACAGCTCCGGCTTCAGGAACTTGTTGCCCAGCGACACCGGCGAGATCACGCCGTTCGACACCGAGTACGTCTCGTACTGCGCGGCGAAACGCGGACGCCCGCCGGCGGTGCCGATGGAGTAGCGCAGCTTGAACTCGTTCAGGTTGTCGAACGGCCACCACGCTTCCTGGGCCATCCGCCACGCGCCCGAGGCGCGGTAGTACGTCTGCCAGCGCTCCTGCTCGCCGAACAGCGACGAGCCGTCGCGCCGCACCAGGAAGTCACCCACGTACTTGCCCTGATAGTCCAGGGCCGTGATGAAGAAGTAGCCTTCCGCCAACACGTCCTGGATCGAGGATCCCGCGTTGATGGAGCCCACGATGTTGTCCAGCGACGGCACGCCCTTGGCCGACAGGTTCCGGCCGTTGACGTTGAAGGCTTCCTGGTGCTGGTCCTCCAGCAGGTACCGGACCTTGGTCCGGGTCGTCAGGTCGCCGAAGGACTTGTTGAACGACGCCGTGAACGACGCATTCATGTCGTTGTCGTGCTGCTGCGACTTGCTCAAGGTTCCGTCGCCCACGCCCGACTGGTCCGACACGACGCCCGACGGCGTGATGTTGCTCTGCCAGTAGTTCTGCTGGTCGAGCGAGAAGTTGCCCTCGAGCTCGAACCACGAAATGGGCGACCACACCACGTTGGCGCTACCCAGGAACCGCTGACGCCAGTCACGCTGATCCTGCAGGTCCAGCAGGTAGAGCGGGTTCGCCTCCTGCGACAGCGGATCCGGACGCCAGATGTAGCAGCCCTGTGCGCCGCACGGACCCACGTTCGCCGTCGCCGCCGAACGCTGCTGCAGGTTCGCGAACGGTGCGATGAACGCCAGGTCGTAGAACGGGCTCCCGCCCAGATCCTCCTGAGCCGACTTCGAATAGTACGTGCTCAGCGAGATGTTGACGTTGTCCAGGATCTGGTGGTCCAGGTTCAACCGGAACCCGTTCAGCTTGAAGCCCGAGTTCAGGTCCACCACGCCCGTCTCCAACTGATGCGAGAACGAGGCACGGTAGTTCGTCGAGCCCGTACGACCCTCGGCCGCCACGTAGCCCGAGTAGAAATCGCCCGGATGGAAGAAGCGATCCACCTGATCGTACAGCGGATACGGCCACGCACCGTCCTGGAACGACTTCGCCGACACACCCCCGTTCAACACGGGGTTCGGCGGCGCGCAGTTCACGCCCAGCGGATCCAGGACCGGCTCACACACCTCACCGGTGTTCTTGTCGTAGAAGTACCGGATGTCGACGGCGTTGCCGTCGGCGTCGATGATGTCGCCGTTGGCGTTCATCGCGTACGAATGGTAGTGCGAGAACGGCGTCGAACCCTCCAGGTTCTGCTTGCCGTACTCGTTGCGCACCGTGATCCGCGCCTGGTCCACGCTCAGCCCCGAGCCACGACGCGTGCGAATCTGCACCACGCCGTTCTGGGCCCGCGATCCGTACAGCGACGCCGCCGCTGCGCCCTTCACGATCTCCACCGACTCCACGTCCAGCGAGCTGATGTCCGCCAGCGTGTTGTCCGTGATCACACCGTCCACGATGATCAGCGGGTTCTGTGACCCCGTGATCGTCGTCGGGCCCCGCAGCATGATGCTGCCGTCCGAGCCCGGCTGGCCGCTGCCCTTCACCACCTTCGCTCCGGGTACCTTACCGGCGATCAGACCGTCCGCGGACGGCGTCGGCACCGGCATGTCCTCGAAGTCCACCTTCTCCACCGTGAATGGCAGCTTCACCCTCGGCGTCGAGCCCGCCACTCCGGTCACCACCAGCTCCTGAAGCTTCAGGGCCGTGGATTCCATGCGGAACTCCACCGTCGTGGTCTGACCTGCCGTGACCGTCACCTCCTGCGTGACGCTCGTGTACCCGATCAGCTCCACACTCACTTCGTGCGTGCCCGCGGGTACCTGGTTCAACATGATGAATCGGCCCTGAGCGTTCGTCAGCGCACCCTGATTGAGCGCGGAGATGTACACCTGGGCCGACTCCAGAGAACGCCCGGACGTCGCATCCACGACGGTACCGGTCAGCGTCCCTGTGGCCTGGGCCGCTGCAGGCGCCGGCATGCCGGCTACCCATAGCGCCGCGGCCGAGGCCAGCAGCAAAAACGAACGAGAGAGTCTCATGCGACCTCCCTGTGGGGTGGATGGTTCGGCACGCAGTCGGTCCTCACCGACCCTGCCGAGGACGAGAGGCGGGCATATCCGCGTCTCGTAACCGGAATGAAATACCACCGTGACCGGGAAATTCGAATGCAGGGGGGACGAACGGTCGGATGCCGAGCCGAACGGTCGGCGACGAGGGACGAACGGAGACCCGAAAACATAGGGTCGACCCCGGCGGAGGACGGGCAGCGGGGGGGCTTGCTGCTCCGCCGGGGCAACCATCCGACCTGCAGGAATGCTACCGAAGCGGATGGCTGCCAGGCAAGAGCTATCGCCCGACAGCTATCGCCTGTCAATCCCAGCGCAGCGTCGTGGCGGGGTTGCCTCGCGTGGCGCCGCGCACCGGAAGCCAACTGGCGATGCATGCCACCAGAGCGAGAAGGCACGCCACGATGGCGATGATTCCCGGGTCCGTGGGGCTGATCCCCCAGACCAGGCTTGCGAGGAAGCGGGCCACAGCGAGGGCACCCAGCACACCCACGGCCAGCCCCAGCAGCACCGGCCGCATGCTCTCCACCACGATGCGCAAGGTGAGCCCGGCGCGGCCGGCTCCCAGCGCCATGCGTATGCCGACTTCCCGGGTCCGACGCGCCACGCGGTAGGACACCACGCCGTAGATCCCGAATGCCGTCAGCACCAGGGCCACCAGAGCGAACGCCGTCATGAGGAGCGCGTGGAACCGCTCCGGAGCCATGGCGGCCACCACCACCTCGTCCAGCGAGCCCAACTCGGGCTCGGGGAGTCCCGGAGCCACCTCGGCCACCACGGCCCGGATGCGCTCCATGGCCGTGCGGGTGTCGCGTGCCCGTACCAGCAGAATGGGCATGCCCGCCAGGTTCTCGGGCACCTGCGCCAGCGGCACCAACACCGTCGCCCTCGCACCCCGTTTGAGCGAGGACTCCCGCACGTCACCGATCACCCCGACGATCTCCGCCGGCGCGACCTCGAAGGCCGGCGCCAGGTAGCGACCGCGGAAGCGCCCGATCTCCACCCGCCGCCCGAGCACCTCTCCGTCCGGGAAGTACTGCTCCGCGAACGCCTGATTGACCAGCACCACCGGTGGCGCGTCGACGCCGTCGTCATCGGTGAACTCCCGTCCCTGGACGAGCTCGATGCCCAGCGCGGTGGCGTAGTCCGGCGCCACGGCACGCCACTCCAGGGAATGCCCCTCGTCGTCACGGCCGGGAACCGCCATGGGGAGGTTGAGGCCGCGCTCCAGAGGAAGTGTCGAGGTCGCCGACACGGACAGGATCGCCGGGTCTGCGCCCAGCCTCTCCGACAGGCGCCGTTCGAGCTCCGCCATGTCGCGCGCGTCATCGAAGGTCCCCGGCAAGCGGCTCAGCCGCGCCGTCACCACCCCCGCCGACACGAATCCCGGGTCGACCGATCGCAGCTCACGCAGCGTGCCGATGAGCACGCCCGCGCCCACCAGCAGGACCATGGACAGGCCGGCCTCCATGGCCAGCAGCATGCTGCGCCCCGCGGCTCGCGAGTTGCCGCCGGCGCGCCGCAGCTCCAACGCGCCGGAACTCCGCGAGCCCGCGATGGCGGCCCCCAGGCTGGCACCGAGGCCCGTCGCCAGGGTCACGACGCCGCTGAAGAGGAGGACGGTGCCGTTGAGCTCCAGGCGCTGGGTCCGTGGCAGGCGCTCCGGCGAGAGTGCCAGCAGCGCGTCCACCCCCCAGCGCGCCAGCAGGAATCCCCCGAGACCCGCCAGCGCGGCAAGCAGCACGCCCTCGGACACGACCTGCCTCATGATTCGTCCCCGCGAAGCGCCCAGGGCGGCACGCACCGCCATCTCCTCACGGCGGTCCGAGGCCCGAGCGAGCATGAGGTTGGCGACGTTGAGGGCCGCGATGAGGAGGACCGCGCTCACCGCCGCGAAGAGCACCCACAGCGTGCCGGCCAGGTCTCCCACGAAGAGCTCCTGATAGGTCGCGAGGCGCATGCCGCGGTCGCCCTCGGACACCAGATCCGGGTGCTGGGCGCGGAACGCCCGCGAGACACGCGCCAGGTCTTCCTGCGCCGTCTCTCGCGAGACACCTGGCCGAAGGCGCGCCAGGACCGGGTAGTTCTCGCCGGCGTCACGGGGATCCGGGTCCAGATGGAGCGGCGTCAGGAAGTCCGTGTAGTCGGCGTTCTCCGGAAAGACGAAGTCCGGGGGCAGCACGCCCACCACGGTGAACGGGTCCCCGTCCAGCCACGCGGTCCGACCCACGACCCGGGGATCCGCGCCGAAGTGATCCCTCCAGAGCGCGTCGCTCAGCACGATGACCTGCGGCCCCCCGGGCAGGTCGTCGTCGGGCGAGATGCCGGACCCCAGGGTCGGGACGTAGCCCAGGGTGGAGAGAAACGAGGCGGTTACCCGCATGCCGCGGACCCGCCCTCCCTGGCCGGCCTCACCCAGGAAGCCGCCGGTGCCCCGATAGGTCGCCACCTGCTCCAGCGTGCGCGCGTTGTCCCTCCAGTACTGGTACTGGAATGCCGTCATGTACCCACGAAGGTCGTCGCGGCGCTCCCAGGCGAGATGCGTGAAGCGTTCCCCGGCGGGAAAGGGCAGCGGTCGCAGCACCACGGCGTCCACCACCGTGAAGATGGCGCTGGTGGCCCCGATCCCCAGCGCGAGGGTGAGGCCCGCGACCAGGGTGAAGCGGGGCGATTTGACCAGGGCGCGCGCGCCGTATCGCAGATCCTGCCCCATTCCCCGCACGCCCCCGCCCGAGGCCCCCGAGAAGCGTTCGTAGACTCCTCGTCGCAGCAGATCCCAGAGCCCCAGGAATCCCACCACCAGCCGGGCGCCCGCACCGCCGGCCTCTCGCATGCGGCCGAGGTAGAGCGCCTGCATCGCGTCGCCGTGCTTCCGCCTGAGTGCCCGCGGCAACGCGTGGAGACCGACCCGGTACAGCCAACGCCAGATCATCACGCGGGCATCCCTCCGTGGCCGAGGCGCTCGCGAGCCGTGCGCGCGACGTCCTCCATGCGCTCGACGTCGGCCTTCAGCGCCTCCCGTCCCAGGGCCGTGATGCGATAGAAGCGCTCTCGCCCGCGACCGTCACCCGGTTGTTCGTCGTCCGCCAGCTCGCGGATCCAGCCCTTGGCCAGCAGCTCCTCCAGGGAGCCGTAGAGCGTCGCGGGCCACAGACGAACGGCTCCGTCGCTGAAGGCGCGCACGTCTTCCTGGATCGAAGAGCCGTAGCGGTCGGCGGACGCAAGCGAGAGAAGGATGTGGAACCAGGGCCGCTTCATGGGTCGCCTCGGGGTTCGGTGTGGCCGGACCTCGATACGATATCATGACGTATACTATAAAACAATAGTATTGAGGATGTGCTCGAAGTGGTGCCGCTGACGACGGGCGCGTCCGACGCTCGGCCTAACTCCCGCCGCCCGGGAATCCCTCCGTGGGCATGCGCGGGATGATCCTCAGGGCGTTGCCGTAGTAGACCTTCCGCAGCACCTCGTCGGGCAGGTCCATCCCGTAGAGCTTCCAGAAGGCGTGGTAGTCGCGGTAGTAGTCGAAGTACTCGTCCGCGGTCTCGAACACGCGCCAGTAGTACGGATACTCGTCGGGCTGGAAGGAGTCCTTGCCGAAGAGGATGCGGTCCTGATAGCGCGTGAAGAACTCCCGCGCGAATCGCGGTTGGCGCCCCAGGTCGTAGAGGATGGCGCCCACCTCGGCGTGGACGTTGGGGTACTTGTCGAAGAGCTCGCCGAGCTTCGCCAGGTCGTTGGCGTACCATCCCATGTGCGCCAGCACCCAGGTGGTGTTGGGATGCCTGGCCAGCATGCGCTCCCGCTCCGCCATGAGGCTGTCGAACGAGGGATAGCGGGAGCGGTCGTTGAAGCGCCGGTTGGGAAAGAGCGCCATCTCGAGCCAGCGCTCGTTGGTGTAGTCCAGCGGCTGGAAGAACTCCGCCGGATCGCCGGTGTGGATGAACACGGGAATCCCCAGGCGCGCCGCGGTCTCCCACACGACGTCCAGCTCCGGGTCGTCGAGTCTCAGCCGGCTGCCGTCCGCCTTGGTGTTGCTGAGTCCGAAGCTCTTCATGATCTCACCCACGCCCACCGCGCCGGCCCGCACGTCGGCTTCGAGCTGCCGGGCGATGCGCTCTCCCGAGCCCGGCCCCACGTTCCTCAGATCCAGCGAAGCGAAGAAGACGAAGCGGTCCTCGAAGCCCGCGGCCTTCACCGCCTCGATCTGCCGCGTCAGCCGCTCGCCCGAGCTGGGCCTGGCCTGGACCATCACCTGCAGGTTCAGCGCGTCCATGGCGTCGATGACCCGCTGGATGTTCTCCGGCGACGACAGGTCCGGGGGATGGCCATGGAAGTCCACCGCCGGGAACCTGGCGCGGGGTACCGGATGCTCCGGCACCACCAGGGTCGAGTGAGGCTTGTACTCGACGATGCTGGGCGGGGGGATGGTAGGCTGGCGCGTCTGCGACCGCGCCGCCAACGGCGCCAGGGCGAGAGCGGCGAGAGCAACGCCGACGGGAAGAGGGCTCGGGCAGCGCATGGTCGGATTCTCCGGCGGAAGGGTCGTTGGCCAAGCTGGGGACGGGGCCGCCCGACGAACAAGTGCATCGCCCCGTGATCCAGCCTGGTCAACGGACCTGGAACACCGCGTGTCGTCAGGGGTGGAGCCGAGCCGGCGGTGTTGGTCCGCCGGCTTCGGCCATTTTCGGCCAGTCCCAGCGAAAGGCAATCACGCATGCGCTTGCGATACATACTCCAGGGCCTCGCCGCCCTGCTCCTCTTCGTCTCTCCCGCGGCCACCCGCGCTCAGGCCCCGAGCGGCAACGGAAGCTCGGACCGTCCCAACGTCTTCTTCGACTGCGATGGACGGAACTGCAACGACGACTACTACCGCACCGAGATCGCCTGGGTGAACTGGGTGCGTGATCGGAAGGACGCCGACGTCCATCTCATCATGACCAGCCAGACGACCGGGGCCGGCGGTCGAGAGTACCAGCTCGACTTCATCGGGGTCGGGGGATTCCAGGGCTACGAGGATCAGCTCCGCTACTCGACGCTGCCCACCGACACCGAGCGCGAGGAGCTCGACGGAATCTCGCAGGCGCTGGGCGTCGGCCTGGCCCACTTCGCCAGTGCCAACGGCTTCCGGGGGATCGTCCGCCTGGAAGGTACCGAGCCCGCGGCCGCGCAGCCGCAGACCGGCCTGGTTTCGGCCGACGAGGTCGACGATCCCTGGAACCTGTGGGTCTTCCGGGTCAACGGGAGCATGAACATCGATGGCGAGGAGACCCGCTCGACGACCCGTCTCTTCGGGGGTGTGTCGGCGAGTCGGGTCACACCCACCTGGAAAATGAACTTCGACGGCAACGCCAACTACAACCGGCGCTCCACCGACGTGGTCCCGGACGAGGGCGATCCCTACACCTTCATCGACGAGCGCACCGACTGGAGCCTCACCCAGCTCGTCGTCTATTCCATCGCCGACCACTGGTCGGTGGGATTCCGCTCCGAGGCGCGTCGCATGACGAGCGTGAACCAGGACTTCCGCTTCGAGTTCACGCCGGCGGTGGAGTACAGCTTCTTTCCGTACGACGAGGCGACGCGGCGATCGCTGACGGCCTTCTACCAGATCGGCCCGGCGTATCGGAACTACGCCGACACCACCCTCTACAACGAGACGGCCGAGACTCGCTGGGAAGAGGCGCTGGAGTTGGAGTTCTCGCAGCGCCAGACCTGGGGCGATGCCTCCATGCGGCTGCGGGCCTCGCACTTCCTCCATGATCTCGGTCTCTACAACGTCTCGCTACGCGGTGACGTCAACTTCCGCATCATCCGCGGCTTCAGCGTCAACGCGCGGGGTGACGTGGCCTGGGTGAAGGACCAGATCTACCTGGCCAAGGAAGGGGCCTCCACCGAGGAGCAGCTCCTCGACCTGGTGCGCCGAGCCCAGAACTTCAACTACGGCATCCAGATCGGCTTCAACATCCAGTTCGGCTCCATCTTCAATAACGTGGTGAACAACCGCTTCCGCGGCGTGGGCGGCGGCGGTGGCTTCAACCGTGGCTTCGGGCGGTAACGTCGCCACGTAGGAGTCCATGTCGCGCCGGGAGCGCCGGCGCCGCGTTGCTCGCGACGTACGGCGCTCCTGGCGACGACGGGCCCCTCCTTGAGCGCGCGGGCTGGCAGGCCGAGTGGCGGCTGCGCCGCGACCCCCGCAGGGGCCGAGTTGGTGTGTTCGCCCGGCCCGGTCTGAGGTGCGGACCGGTCGTCGATGCGGACCGATCTGAGGTGCGGCCGTCGCTACGGTGCGACTGGAGGGCCTCTCATGGCCGATCCGTCGATTCAACTCGCTCAGCGAGTCGAACTCGACAGACCGAGAGAACGGCCGACGACCCTTTACGGATTCAACTCGCTGAGCGAGTCAAAGCGTCCAATCGCCGCTCACAGGGCCTCCAGTGGCACGTTGGCGTCGGTCGTGGAATGGCCACACGGCGTCCGGGCGGGCAGACGCGGCCTCACGGCGTCCCGGCACCCCCTGGCCGGCATCGCTTCCACCGCGTCCGGGCCACTTAGGCATCACCGTCAGGCTCGCCAGATCCCGGCGCGCGGCCCGGCACAAGCCCCACGGAACCGCGGGCATCCCAACCGGCCACCAGGCGTCCCCGCCTCCAGCCGCATGTGACTCCAACGGGGCTCGCCGCCCGGCTTGCACTAAACATCTTAGTGCAATAGCTTGGACTAACCATCTTAGTGTAAGCCTCGTCCGGAGTGCGCACGACATGCCCGAGTCCCTCGGAGTGGTCCAGGGAACGCTGGAGCTCCTGGTCCTGAGAACGCTGGCGGCCGCCGAGCCGCTGCACGGCTTCGCCATCCTGGACTGGATCCGCGAGACCACGGACGAAGCCCTGATCGTCGAGGACGGCGCGCTCTATCCCGCGCTGCGGCGCATGGAAAAGCGGGGCTGGGTCGCCAGCGACTGGGGCGTGTCGGAAAAGGGACGCCGGGCCCGCTACTACACGCTCACACCCTCCGGCCGCATGGCGCTCACCCGGGAGGGCGCCCGCTGGGAGAGCTACGTGCGGGCGGTGGCCAAGTTGTCGCCGGAACGGGCGTAGCGGGTCAGGCGCATGACCGAGCGACGGGATGGAGGAAAGGGGGAGGGCGGGGCCGACCCGCGACGTGGCCCGGTGCGATGGCTGCACCGGCTGGGGATCGCAGGGCCCGGGCCGGAGGAGTCGGCGTCTCTGGAGGTCGAGCACCACATCGCGGAGCTGGCCGACCGCCTGGTGGCGAACGAGGGTCTCGAGCCCGACGTGGCCCGCGCCGAGGCGGAGCGTCGCTTCGGCGATTCGGGACGCTATCGGGCTTCCATGCGGCGAATGGACGCGGAGAGGATGAAGATGATGCAACGCAGCGCACGCTGGGACGTCATTCGCGAAGCGGTGGCCAACACCATCCGGACGGCTCGCCGCTACCCGGGCTTCACGCTGGGGATCGTGCTCACCCTGGCCCTGGGGATCGGTGCCAACGCCACCATGTACGGCATCGTGGACCGGCTCCTGCTGCAGCCACCCGCGCACGTGGAGAACGCGGACCGGGTGGTGCGGATCTTCGAGCAGCGGCCGTCGTTCCTGCGACAGGACGAGCTGATCACGTCGTCGGGCCTGACCTTCCCGGACTTCGAGGATCTGAAGGCCCACCGGGGGTTCGAGCAGGTGGCGGCCCTGGCTTATCCGCAGAAGATGACCGTGGGAAGCGGCCCGGGAGCCGATCGGGTCACGGTGCTGCAGGCCACCCACGCACTGTTCCCGCTGCTGGGCGTGCAGCCCCGCCTGGGCCGATTCTACGGCCCGGACGACGATCGGGTCGACGCGACGCTCACGGCGGTCATCAGCTCCGAGTACTGGAAGCGCGCGTACGGTGGGGACCCCAGCGTTCTGGGCAGCACGCTGGAGCTGTCGGGCCGACCCGCGACCATCATCGGCGTCGCGCCCTCCGACTTCACCGGCGTGGACCTGGCCCCCGTCGACGTCTGGCTGCCGCTGGTCACGTCGGACCACATCACGGGCGGCGACGACTGCCGGGCCAGCCGCGGCTGCTGGTGGATCAAGGCGGTGGCCCGCCTCCGTCCGAACCAGACGCTGGCCGCGGCCGAGGAAGAGGCCACCCGACTGCATCGCAACGGCCGGCGCGAGATGATCGATCAGGGACGCTTTCCCGCCGAGGCGGCCATCGTCCTGGGTCCGCTGATCGCGGCCCAGGGCCCCGAGGCCTCGTCCGGAATCCCGGGTGGCGCGCTGGCTCGCCATCGTATCGCTCATCGTGCTGCTCGTCGCCTGCGCCAACGTGGCCAACCTCTTCCTCACCCGGTCCATGCGCCAACGAAGAGAGGTGGCCGTGCGCCTGGCCCTGGGCGTGTCCCGGCGCAGGCTGGTGGGGCAGCGGGTGCTGGAAGCGCTCCTCCTCTCCCTGGTGGGTGGTGTCGTGGCCGTGGTCCTGGCCCGCTGGGGTGGTGAGGTTCTGCGACGCACGCTCCTGCCGGGCGTGCTCTTTCCCGGTGGGGCCTCAACGTCCGGGCGCTGGGCTTCACCCTGGTCCTGTCGCTGGCGGCGGGGCTGCTCGCCGGTCTGGGCCCGGCTATCCAGAGCACACGCGCCGACGTCGCCACCGAACTGGGAGAAGGGGGCCGGGGCAGCTCGAGGCGTGGATCGCGCCTCCGGGCCGGCCTCATCGTCGCCCAGGCCGCCATGTCGGTCGTCCTGCTGGTGGGTGCCGGGCTGTTCGTGAAGAGCCTGGAACACATCCACGGACTGGACCTCGGCCTCGACGTGGACCGGCTGCTGGTGGCGGGACTCGAGTTCACGTCCAGCGATCTGGAGCCCGCAGAACGGAATGGAGTGTACCGTGACGCGATGCGCGAGCTGACGAGGCTGCCGCAGGTGGAATCCGCTACAGCCACCACAGCGCCATTCCAATGGGGGATGGCTACCAGCCTCGACATCCCCGGCGTGGACTCCATCCCCACCATGCCCGGTGGGGGACCGTACTACTACGGCGTAAGCCCGGACTACTTCGCCACCGTGGGACTGGGAGTCGTACGGGGCAGGGCGCTCACGCCGTCCGACGGCGAGACCGCAGAGAAGGTCGTGGTCGTGAGTGAGACCATGGCCGACGGCATCTGGCCCGACACCGATCCTCTGGGGGCCTGCATGGTGGTGGGCCAGGACGACGACACCTGCCGCGCGGTGGTGGGCGTCGTGCAGGACGCCGCGCGTAGCGGCTATCAGGACAGGCCTTTCATGGCGTACTACCTGCCGCTGGCGCAGCTCACCACCGAGCAGGCATCGGGGCTGTACGTTCGGGTCCGCGGCGCTCCCGACGACGCCGTCGGCGAGGTCGCCCGCACGCTCCGATCGTTCTCGCCATTGGTGCGCTACGCCAGCGTCGAGACGCTCCAGGACCGGCTCGATCCGCAGGCCCGCTCGTGGACGCTGGGCGCTACCATGTTCAGCCTCTTCGGATTGCTGGCCCTCGTGGTGGCGGCGGTGGGCCTCTACAGCGTGCTTGCCGTCGACGTGGCCCGCCGTACGCGGGAGTTGGGGATTCGCGCCGCGCTGGGTGCCCGACGCGCGCGCTTGCTCCGGAGCGTGCTGGTCGAAGGAACGCGACTCGCGGTGTTCGGGGTGGCGCTGGGTCTACTCGCCGCCTGGATCGCCGCACCCCGAGCCAGCGACCTCCTCTTCGAGGTGGATCCCCACGATGTCGGCACGCTGGCGGCCGTGGCGCTGGCGTTGGTCGCCGTGGCCGTGGCGGCGAGCCTGATCCCCGGAATGCGGGCCACCCGCGTGGATCCCAGCGAGGCGCTGCGGGCGGAGTAGACGACGGCGGAGCCCCGTCGACGAACGGCGCGCGTCAGAATCCTCGGCGCTCACACGTATCGATTGCACACACGAGCGTTCCGACGGAGTGTATCCCGATGCGTCTTCTCCGCCTTATCTCGTTCCCGGTACTGGGCCTGGTCTTCGCCCTGGCGGGCACCGCGTGCAACGACGGCCCCGCCGAGCCCGAGGCCGGCTTCGTCTCCGTCACCCTCCAGTCGCCGAACGGCCCCGAGGGTGGCGTCGTCTTCCTGGTGAAAGGGGATGCCCCGTCGCGCATCGTGTCGCCCGGCGGCCCACTCTTCACGCGCCAGGTCGCCGACGGTACGAGGGTCGCCGTGATCCGGGATCCCGCGGGGGTTCTGGGATTTCGCATGGAGATTCCCGACGTGGGCAATCCCCCGGACGTGGAGGTCGTCGAGGTCTCGGGACCCGATGACGTGCTGCGCGCCAATCTGGATCTCTACTCCGTGGAGATCTCCCGATGAGGTGGCCGCGCGTGGGTCCGGCGGGTGGCTTGGGGCTGGTGCTCCTCGCCATGGCGACGCACGGGGCGCCCGCCGCTGCGCAGTCCGCGGATTCCCTCCTCCTGGTGGAGCCGTCCCGGGCTCCCGGGGTGTTCCCGCCGGCCTCCGCACCCAGGTCCGACGGTCGCTGGAATCCGCTGGGGATCCCGAGGCTGGCCCCGCTCGCCCCGGAGCACCGAGGGCATCCGGCCTGCCCAACCCCTCCGACGTCCTGGTGGTGCCCGCGCTCTTCTCCGACTCCGAAGAGCCGACGGCTTTTCCGGTCGGCGAGATCCGGCGCATCCTCTTCGACGGGCCCTCGCCGGGCGGCACCTTCGTGGAGTTCTATCGCGAAGCCTCGCGTGGGCTGGTCGAACCCAACGGCTTCGTCACGCCCTGGGTCCAGACCGACGTGACGCTCTTCGAGGCCTCGGGCAACGATCAGGGCCACGGCTGGGTCGGCGAGCGCATCAGGGACTACATCGTGCAGGCCATGCAGGGAGCGGACCCGTACGTGGACTTCCGCCAGTTCGACAACGACGGCCCCGACGGCATGCCCAATAGCGGCGACGACGATGGCTACGTCGACGCCTTCGTGGTGGAGTTCTCCGGAATCGCCGGAAGCTGCGGGGGCCCCGCCATCTGGCCCCATTTCAGCGCGGTGTCCGAGTCGTCCACCCAACCCGGATGGCCCACGGAGACGTGGGAGCCAACGGCCAGCCCATCCGCATCTACACCTACCTGACCGAGAGCGTGACCGACTGCGGGGGCACCGACATCCAGGGGCCCAACGTCATCGCCCACGAATACGGCCACCTGCTGGGTCTGCCCGACGTCTATCAGGCCGTCGACGGCATCGAGCCTCAGAACCGCTGGTGGAACGTGGGGTGCTTCGGGCTGATGGCCGCGGGTTCGTGGGGATGTGGCTCGGGACCGCTCCCGAACCGGTACGGCCCGGTCCACCAGTCCGTCTACATGAAAGAGCGCCTGGGGTGGATGCCCGTCGAGCAGGTGGGCCCCGTCCTGGAAACGGAGTACGTCCTGAAGCCGGCCGAGACCACGGGGCGGGGCCTCCAGATCCAGCTTCCCACGGGCGAGTTCTTCCTCCTGGAGTACCGGGTCCGGACCGGCTTCGACGCCACGCTCCCAGCCGCCGGCGTTCTCCTCTACGAGGTGGACAACAACTTCGCGAACCGCGTCGTTCCCGAGGGGCTGCCTCCGGCCACGCGCTACCACCTCATCGAGGCCGACGGCGACCACGCCCTCCGCAAGGTGGAGGCCGATGGAGGAAACCGCGGCGTGCCCGGTGACGTGTTCGGCATCGAGGGCCACAACGGACCCTATTCCAGCGCGCCGGGCGACGTGCGCCTCATCACCCACGAGGGCACGCCTACCACCGTCACCATCCACTCCGTGACCGTGGACGGCGACGTCGCGCGCATCGTGCTGTCCACCGCGCCGACGCCCACCCTGGTGGCGTCCAACGCCGCCGCCGACGCCCGCATCCTGGAGAACGGCACGCTCGCCACCTTCCGGCTGGCCGGGGGTGCGCAGCCCTACGACGTGACGCTGGAAGAAGGCACGGGCCTGGAGGGCACGGTGGTGATGAACGGGACCGAAGGTCAGGTCGTCGGCACGCCCTTCGCATCCGGCACGGTCCCCATCGGTCTTTCCGTCACGGACGCCCTGGGTACGCACGTCGAGCTCGGGATCGACCTCCAGGTGCTCGGCGTCGATCTGGAGCTCACCGACCTCGTGGACGCGGCGCTCCATCTGGCCCCGTCCACCGGCGAAGCGGCGCTCTTCCTGGACGGTCAGGGGAATCGCAACGGCGCGCCGGACATCGGCGACCTGCGGGCCTACCTGCGCCGCGCCGGCGGATCCTGATCCCGGCATTCTCCTCCCGAGACGCCTCTGAATCCCCCCTTCCGGGGCGGGCGCGATTCGATTAATATGCAATCTGCATACAACGGAGCCGCGCCATGCCCGAACCCGAAAGAGATCCCGAGTCGTTCCTGCCCCTGAAGGCGGTGGACCACCTCACGCTGCTCCTGCTCGCGCGGGAGCCGTCGTACGGCGTCCAGCTGCTGGAGCGTCTGGAGACCAGCTCCGACGGCGTGATCCGTCTCAACGCGGGATCCCTCTACCGGACGCTCGCCCAACTCGTGGACCGGGGGCTGGTAGAGCCGCTGGACGAGGTGCCCAATCCGACCGGTGTGGGGGCGCCCAGGAAGCTGTACGGCGTCACGGAGCGCGGACGGGCGGTGCTGCGGGCCGAGTCCGAGCGGCAGGCCGCATTGCTGGAGATGGCGCGCTCGCTGGACCTGGCCGAGGGCGGCGCGTGAGGGGCCCGCCTCGCCTGCTGCGGGTGCTGCTGCGCCTGTACCCCCGGCGCCACCGGGAGACGTACGGCGCCGAAATGTGGGACGTGGTGCGCCACCGCTACCAGACCGGCCACGCGCGCGGTTGGGCGCGTGTGCGCCTCCACGCCGAGGTCGCCGCCGACCTCGTCTGGAACGCCGCGCGTCTGTGGACGACCGAGTTGGGGAGGATGACGATGGGACGGGGACGAGGAGGCTGGGGGCTCGACGTGCGCTTCGTGCTGCGGGCGCTTCGCAGGCGGCCAGGCTACACGATCACGGCACTGGCGGTTCTGGCCGGAGCCGTGGCGGTCAACGCCTCGGTGTTCAGCTACGTGCGGGGCACGCTGCTGGCCGAGCCCACGTATCCCGGAGCCGACCGCCTCGTCATCGTGTGGGGTAGCAATCCCACCGAAGGTCAGGTCCGGGACGTCATCTCGGGCCCCGACTATCTGGACCTGGCGCGCGAGAACAGCTCTCTCGAGAGCATCGCGGCATTCCACATCGACGGCGCGGGCGTTCCGGACGCCGACGGGCATCCGCAGGTCTACGACGCCGAGACCGTGTCGGCCTCCTTCTTCCAGGTGGTTCCCGTGCAGCCGGCTCTGGGCCGCGTGTTCGATGCGCGGGAGCGGAACTCCGGCGGCGAGCGCACGGTGGTGGTGTCGTGGGCGTTCTGGCGCGACCACCTGGGGCAGGATCCGGCCTGGCTCGGACGGTCGCTGACCATCGAAGGGGAGCCCCACACCGTCATCGGCGTGTTGCCCGAGGACTTCCAGTTCCTGCTGCCGGTGGCGTTCTGGCTTCCGCTGTACGACGACGTTCTCGCGGCGGACGACCCCTCGCACATCCACTACAACGCCCTGGGCCGCATGCGCCCCGGGGTGACCGCCCAGGACGTGACCCGCGACCTTGCCGCCGTCCAGCGCAGGACCAACGAGCGGCGCGGCGGCTCTCAGGGTTGGAGCATCCTGGCCGAGCGGCTCCATGAGACCTCGGTCATGGCCATTCGGAGCATCCTGTGGACCGTGACCGGCGCCGTGGGCCTGGTGCTCCTCATCGCCCTCGTGAACCTGGCCACCCTCTTCCGCATCCGGACGCTGGGCCGCGACGACGAGCTGGGCGTGCGCCTGGCGTTGGGAGCGAGTCGCGGGCGCGTGGCACGGATCCTGGCGCTGGAGTCGGGGGTCCTCGCTCTCTGTGGCGCGGCGTTGGGACTACTGGCCGCCCCTCTGATGCTGGCTCGGGCGCGCGAACTGCTCCCTGTCTGGGTGCCGATCCCGGACTCCGCCGCCCGCGTGCCCGTCCTTCAGGCGGTGCTGGATCCCGCCGTGGCCGGCACCTCGCTGGGCCTCGCGCTCCTCGGGGCGTTGGCCCTCACCGCTCCCGGTCTCGTGCGGGCGGTGCGGGCCCGAGGCGCCGCGCGGGGGGGCGAGGCCGGATCGGTTCCCGTGGGACCCGGTGGCTGGTGGCCGTGGAGCTGGCGCTGGCCACGGTGCTTTGCCTGGGCGCGGTGCTCACCACCCGCAGCGCGTCACGCCTGCTGGCCACGGACGTGGGCCTCCGAGATCAGGGCCTGTTGACCTTCTGGGTGGGCGACGTGTGGGACCTTCCCCGGGAGGATCAGGTCCAGTACTACCGGGACATCGTCGAGGCCGTCGAGGAGGTGCCGGGCGTGACCTCCGCCGCCCTCGTCGACTACATCCCCTTCGAAGGCGAGGACGATTTCGCCCGGGTCTACTTCCTGGACCGCTCCTTTCAGCCCGTGGAGAGCCAGCGGGAGGAGTGGCGCCGGGTGACCGACGGCCTCTTCGAGACCGCCGGCATGTCCATGCTCGCCGGCCGCTCGTTCGCATCGGGGGACTTCCAGGGCCCGCCCCGCGTGGCCGTCGTGAACCAGGCCTTCGCGCGCAAACACTACCCGCAGGGCTCCGCCGTCGGCCAGCTGATCAGCACGCATGACGAGAACTACCGGAACCTGCGCATCGTGGGGGTGGTCTCCGACGTGCGCTCCAGGGGCCCGGCGAACCCTGCCACGCCCATGCTGTACGTGCCCAATCAGGGTAGCCCCCGCGGCACCGTGGGCATGTACGTCCGGGTCTCGGGTGCCGAGCCCATGGCGCTGGCGCCGGCTGTCCGCGATGCGGTGTGGTCCGTGGATCCCACCCAGCTCGTGGCGGACATGCTCCCCATGTCGACGCTGGTGGCGGCATGGGTCGCGATTCCCCGCGCCGTGCGCACGTTGCTCTCCTGGGTGGCGGCCCTGGCGCTGGGGCTCGCGGCCGTGGGCGTGTTCGGCGTGGTGGCCTACGCGGTGCGTGGCCGAAGGCAGGAGATCGGCGTGCGGCTGGCCCTGGGCGCATCGCCCGGGCGCCTCCGCAGAGAGGTGTTGGCCGGGGCGCTTCCCATGGTGGTCCTGGGGGTGGGAGGAGGTGTGGTCGCCGGCCTGCTCGCAGCACGCGCGGCGGGGGCGCTCCTCTACGGCGTTGCGCCGGCCGATCCGGTGTCGCTGGGGATCGCGCTGCTGGCCATGGCCACCGTCGCTCTGCTGGCGATCTGGATCCCGGCTCGGCGTGCCTCACGCATCGATCCCACGGAGGCCATCCGG
Organism: uncultured Gemmatimonadales bacterium; assembly: GCA_963809895.1. Lineage (GTDB taxonomy): Bacteria > Gemmatimonadota > Gemmatimonadetes > Longimicrobiales > Gaopeijiaceae > Gaopeijia. The sequence goes on from CAWELD010000004.1 coordinate 213,797, forward strand.
GCCGATTGAGGGGTCGCCGTTCTCAGCCCCAGATCTCGAAGAACTCCACTCGCTCGCTCCCACCGGTCCGGTCCGAGCCCAGGTAGCCCAGATAGACCCTGGTGAGCTCCCGCACCCGCAGGTCGTCGGTGAGCTCGGGCAGCGCCTCGTCGAGCTCGGCCGACTCCTCGAGCTCCCGCACCGCGCTCACGATCACGGCGAGCCCCAGATCCACGGCCAGCTCCGGCTCCGGATGCGCGACGCGGGCGCGATGCCGGAGGATCAGGTCCCGAAGGTCGGCACGCAGGGCGGCGTGGAAGCGCCGGGCCAGGTCGTTGGCGCCGGGATTGCCGCGGCGCCCTTCCAGCACCCGCCGCTGCCGGGCTCCCGTGCGGTAGGCCTCCAGGAGGATCCGCACCACCGCCTCCACCAGCTCCTCCAGCTCCAGCTCGTCCCACTCCACCTGGTCGCGCGCCTCCGCCCAGTGCTCCTCGGCATCCGCCCACAGACGCTCTTCGAGATAGACCAGCAGATCCTCCTTGCCACGGAAGCGGGCGTAGAAGGATCCCACCGACGATCCGGCGAGCTCCACGATGTCGTGCACGCCGGTGTTCTCGACGCCCTTCTCGGCGATGAGCTCGAGGGCAGCCCGGACGATCAGGTTCAGAGTGCGACGCGAGCGATCCTGCTTGGGCGGGCGCAAGCGGGCGGGCACGGGGGTCCTCCGGCGGACTCGAGGGATGGCCAGCGGTCACCATAAAATCCGAAGTGCTATTCTGTTTCGCAAGGGATGTGGCTTGGCTGGGCCGCATTCCGACCATCCCTCCGGGGATCGGCCACTCGCGCCCTTGCGAGGATCCCCCTCTTCACTAAGATTCTTGGGTAAGAACCTTGCTGGTCGTCGTCGAGGCCCCGAGCCGATTGGAGGAAACGTGACCGAGAGCACCTCGCCCAACCTGATGCGGGGCACGGTGGACCTGGTGGTGCTACGGACCCTGCAGGAGGGGCCCATGCACGGATTCGCCATCGCCCGATGGATCCGCGACGGGAGCGACGACGTGGTCCAGTTCGAGGATGCCGCGCTGTACCAGTCGCTCCACCGCCTGGAGCGCAAGGCCCTGGTGGAGTCGTCGTGGGGCCGCTCGGAGAACAATCGCCGGGCTCGCTTCTACCGCCTCACGGACCGTGGCCGCCGCCACCTGGAGCGCCAGGCGGAAGAGTTCAGGAGCTACGCCGAGGCCGTCACACGCCTGCTGGAAGGCGAGGCATAGCAGGACGCTGCGCGTCCGGGGGGGACGGGACCATGAACCGGCACGATGCTGGCCCGCCGTGGGGAGACGACTCCCGGCGCGAGGTGCGCGAAGAGCTGCGCTTCCACATCCAGGAGCGCGCCCTGGAGTTGGAGGCCACGGGCCTGGACAGCGCCGAGGCCCTGCGGCGCGCCCGCGAGGAGTTCGGAGACGTCGAGGCGACCCTCCGGTACTGCCACCGTGAAGACCGCCGCCGCCTGCGGCGCCGAAGCCTGAAGCAACTCGTCTCGGGCGCCGTCACGGAGATGGTCGGTGCGCTCCGTGCGCTCAGGCGCCATCCCGCAGCCGCGCTCGGTCCGGGAGCCATCCTCGCCGCCGCCATCGCCCTCAACGCGTTGGTCTTCACGGTCGTGCGGGGCGTGCTCCTGGCTCCCCTGCCCTTCGCCGCATCCGATCGCGTGTACGTGGCCGAAGAGGTGACGGACGGAGGAGGCCTGGTGCGGGTCTCCTATCCGGTCCTCGAGGCCTGGCGTGAACAGGCCACGGGCGTCGAGGCCGTAACCGGCTACCTGGAGAACCAGTTCGTCCTGGACGACGGAGACGAGCCGCGGCACGTGCCGGGCGCCGCCGTGGCCGAGGGCTTCCTGAGCTTCCTGCAGGCACCCCTGGTCATGGGGCGGCCACTGACGCCCGACGACCACCGACCGGGAGCTCCGCGCCGGGCGCTGATCTCGGAAGGTCTGTGGCGGAGCCAATACGGGGCTTCAGCCGACGTCCTCGAGCGCACGATCCGCCTGGACGGCGACGCCTACTCCATCGCCGGAGTGGTGCGCGACGCCGCGGGCTTTCCCGACGACGCCCGCATCTGGCTGCCCCTCGAAGCCTCGGCGCCCGGCATCATGGAGGTCGCGGGGGCCAAGATCGTGGTGGGCCTGGCCCGGCTGAGACCCGGCGTCTCCGCTAGCGCCGAAAGCCTCGAGCTGGCCCGCATCTCCGCCTCGGTAACCGGTGGCGCTCCCGACGCGGCGCTGGCTCCCTTGAAGGACCGGCTTCTCGGCGACGTGCGCACCCCCCTGCTCCTCCTCCAGGGCGCGGTGCTCCTCGTCTTGCTGGCGGCCTGTGCCAATGCCGGGGGGATGCTTCTCGCCCGCACCGTGCGGCGCCGGGCCGAGCTCGCCGTTCGCACCGCGTTGGGCGCCGGCCGGCTGCGCATCGCCGGGTCCCTCCTGCTCGAAGGGCTCGCTCTGGGGCTGGCCGCCGGCCTCGTGGGGCTCGTCGCGGCGGCCGTCCTTCTGAGGCCGACACTGGCGCTGGTGCCCGACGACCTGCCGCGGGCGGCCCACATCGCCCTCGATCCCACCGTGTCGCTGGTCGCCCTCCTTCTGGCGGCGGGCACCGGCCTTGTCACCTCCGCCGTTCCGGCCCTCACCGGCGGACGCACGCCCCCCGCGGCCCTGCTGCGCGAAGCCGGTGGCTCCACCGGCGGCACGCCGTGGCTACACCGCATGCTGGAAGGCTTGATCGTGGGGCAGGTAGCGCTGGCCGTGCTCCTGACCGTGGGCGCCGGGCTCCTCTTGAGGAGCTTCGTGGCGACCTTGCAGGAAGACCCCGGCTTCGATCCATCGCAGGTCACCGTGGTGGACGTCACGCTTCCTTCGTACCGCTATCCCGACGAGGCGGGACGGGTCGCGTTCGCCCGCACCCTCCTGGAGCGCGCCCACGAGCTTCCGGGCGCTCAGGCCGTGGCGCTGGGACGCAACCTGCCCATCTCGGGTTCCAACATGACCTCTCCCCTGGTGGTCGAGGGCGCCGCACAACCGACCTCCGCCGTCCAGCTGGCGTGGGTGAGCGCCGACTATTTCGACGTGCTCCGGCTGCCGCTGGACGAGGGAACCGGGTTCGGCCCCGACGGCGACCGCACCGACGCCACTCCGCTCATGATCGTCGACGGCCTGGTCCACACAGCGGCCGGCCGGCCGCTGTCGGTGGGCGACCGCGCCCACTCCTTCTTCGGGAACCAGGGATTCCGGACCGTGGTGGGAATCGCGGGAAGCGTGCGCCACGACGGGCTCCGGGCGGCGCCCACGCCCGTGGCCTACGTGCCCTTCTTCCAGGCCGGAGGCGCCGGCGGATTCTCGCTCCTGGTGCGCTCGGACGCGCCGTCAGCCGCAGTGGTGTCCGCGGCGCGGTCCCTGCTGCGCGATCTCGACCCGACGCTCCCCGTCGACGAGGTCGCGACCATGGCCTCCCGGATCCGACGGTCGGTGGCGCGACCTCGCTTCTACGCCGCGGGCCTGGGCATCTTCGGCGCCCTGGCCCTGCTGCTGGCGCTGGCGGGATGCCAGGCGGGGCTGGCCCACCGGGTGGCCGCGCGGCGGCGCGAGATGGGGCTCCGGATGGCGCTGGGCGCCTCGGGTCTCGCCGTGCGACGGATGGTGGTTCGCCGCGGCCTGACGCTCACGGTGGCGGGTGCCCTGGTGGGCCTGGCCCTCGCCCTTCCGTCCACGCGCATCCTCCGCAGCCAGCTCTACGGGCTGACGGCCGGCGACCCGGTCACCTACGTGGCGACGCTCGTTCTGCTGCTCCTGGCCGGAGCGGTGGCGTCCGACGTGCCGGCCCGTCGGGCCGCTCGCGTGGATCCGGTGACCACGCTCAAGGAAGGGTAGGGGGATGGGACGAAAGGGAAGACGGAGTGCGCACCTTGATCGCGGGGGCGTTGCTGGCGGCGACGCTCGCGCCCGCCGCCGTGCTCGGTCAGGAAGCCTCTCCGCTGTCGGTGTCGGTGGGGGCCGCCGCGACCCTGGCCGTGGGCGACGAGAGCGACTTTCTGGACGGTGGTATCGGGCCCTGGGCCGGGCTGACCTGGGCACCACCGAGCTCCAGTCATTTCCGGCTGGGCCTGGATGCGGCCTGGATTCCCTTCGCCGACGACCGTGACGGACTCACCGGAGCCCGGGCCGACAACGTCGTCCTCACCGTGTTCCTGCGGCCCGAGCTGTACGCCGAGGCTGGTCCATTGCGGCCCTTCGTCGCCCTCGAGGCCGGCGCGGCCCTGGCCCACTGGCGCCTGCAGGACGCCAGCGGAAGCCGCAGCGGGTGGGAGAGCGCCGGCGCATGGGGAGGTGGCGCGGGCCTCGACGTCCAGGTGGCCGGAGGCCGGCATGCGGTCTCGCTGCGGGCCGGCGGCTGGATCGCCGACCTGGGCGAGCTGGCCCTGGGTCGAGCCCCCGATCCGGCGAGCTCCACGAATGCTCCGGGCACCGTCGCCGTGAACATGGCGCTGCTCTCGCTCAGGCTGGGAGTCCAGATCGCGATGTAGACGGGCGGGCTGCCCGCGGCTCACCCTCCCGCGTCCTGGAGTTGCTCCAGGATCAGGCGGTTCACCCGCTCCGGGACGCGTTCGGCGATCCAGTGGTCCACGCCCTCGATCACCTCGAAGCGATACGGTCCGCTCACGAAATCCCGCGTAGCCTCGGCGGGGCCCCGTCCGAAGGCCGTGTCCTCGGTGGACCAGATGTACAGCGTAGGCACCCGCACCGGGCTCGGCGCCGGCGGCGGCGCGGCGGCCCCGCCCGCGCTGGATCCTCCCCCCGATCCGCCACCGAATGCAGCCCCGTACCAGGCCAGCGCCGCGCGTAGCGCCGCGGGGTTGCCCAGAGCGTCCATGTAGACCCGCACCGCGTTCGGATCCAGGTCGCCCCAGAGCGATCGCAGATAGGCCGCATCGTCGGCCAGGAACCGCGCTTCGGCGCCGGGGGCGGCGAAGTCCGTGAAGTACGACGAGCGCCGGGCCTGGTCCGAACCCGCCTGCGCGCGGGCCGAGGACAGCGCGGCGTAGTGCGGTGTGGACAGGACGGTCAGCGTCCGCACCCGGTCCGGAAAGCGCGTGGCCACCACCCAGGCGACCGCGCCACCCCAGTCGTGTCCCACCAGGTCGAAGCGCTCCCGACCCAACGCGTCGGCGATGGCCGCCACGTCGTCGGTCAGGTGCGTCATGGCGTAGGGTGCGACCCCGTCCGGACGCGCCCCGGGCGAATAACCGCGCTGGTCCGGCGCCACCGCCCGATAGCCGGCCGCGGCCAGCGCCCGCAGCTGGTGGCGAAACGCGAACGAGGTCTCGGGGAAGCCGTGCAGGAGCAGGACCAGCGGCCCGTCTTCGGGACCCGCGGCCCGAGCGTCGAAGACCATGGGTCCTACGGGAATCTGGATCATCTCGATCTCCTGGCGTGCGGCGGCGTCACCGATTCTGGCGCCCGGCTGCTGCGCCCCGACGAAGCCCACACCCACCCCATACCCCAGCACGAGTCCCGAAACCACGCTCGACAGCATCATCCCACGGTCCTCCACCGTCTCTGGACCACACGGGGCAGCGATCCCCCGAACTCCGGCTCAGTGTACGGCACGCTCGCGGTCTCCATACAGCCGATTCGGTCAACGGCGGTTTCGAGACGGTGAAGCAGGGAATCGCTCGGTGAGTCGTCACCCGCCGGGCCGGCCATCGGCTCTCTTCAGGTCGTACAGCTCCACCGTCTGCTCGCCCAGCGCGTCGTGTCCGAGACCCAGCATCCAGTCGCGGCCGACATCGGTGAGGTAGAGAGAGGCAGGGACGTTCACGGAGCCGACCACGGTTCCCACGCTGTCGTAGACCATCCAGCGCTGCAACTCCTCACCCGGAGCACGATACTCCTCGACCCACAGATAGCCGAGGCGATCCGCGAGCAGCCGCTCGTAGGCCGGCATGGTCTCGGGCCAGGGGGCGTCGTCGAGGCTGCGGCGCAGCCGTGGGCGGGCCTCCTCGGACGCCCGCTCGGTGGCGGCCTCGACCGCGGTCCGGATGTCGGCGTCCGTGACGGGACGGGGGGGGCGTGCCACCCGGAGGATGCGCACCAGCGCTCCTTCCGAATCGTAGGTGCGGACTTCGTAGCTGTGGGCTTCTCCTGCGTGGAAGGCGGTGGCGCCCACCGCGTACGCCGGCTCGGCAGACAGCGGAACGCGGGTGAAGCTCATCCCCTGATCCGTGATCTGGAAGTAGAGGGGACGATCCGGCAGCGTGTCCACGGCCGGCTCCAGGGTGCCTTCGGGACTCACGAGCCGGAGCGGCATGGCCGGAGCCATCAGGGTGCCACTCGCCGGATCGCCCAGCGAGCCGGCCGGGCCGCTGATCACGGCCCAGCCCGAGGCGAGCATCCCCCGCGCCGTCAGGGAGGGGCGTCCGTCCGGCGCGTACGAGCGCACCACCGTGCGCTCGGGTCCCACCATCGAGAAGCGGGCGCTGCGGGCATCGTAGAGGAGGATGGAATCCCCGGGCAGCATGCCCAGCAGGGTGAGCGACTGGAATTCGCCCGGGCCCTGACCGCTTCGGCCCACGGACCCCGCGAACTCCCCCTCGGTGTCGAAGAACCGCAGCTCACCGGTTCCCGAGTTCGCCACCGCGATCCCACCGTCGGGGGTGCGCACCGCCCTGGTGGCCTGATAGAACTCCTGCATCTCGTCGCCTGAAGCAGAACCGAGAACGACGATCGGGTCGGGGCTCACGCGCCACCCCGAGGGCAGCTCCGGCGGAAGCGGGCCGTAGTCGACGAGCATGATTCCGGCGCTGTCCCGCACCGCCGGTCGCCGATCGATCGCCCCGCCTTCGGTGCCGCTGCCACACGCGATCATCGCGAGCGTCAGCAGAGCGCTCGACGGCCCTCGCATTCCCGACCCTCTCCCCATGCTGCCTCCACGATGTGTTCTACGCACGTCGAAGCAAGAAAGCGACATCGAGCGCCCCGAGCAACCGCGGCCAGCGTGCGACCGGCGTTTCACGAAACGGTGCCAGAAGTCGAAACATGTTCCACGGAACGATCATCGTCACCGAAGCCCGACGCTCCGATTCTACAAGATGCATGGCTGCAACCACTTGGGCCCACCGCTCCCGTTACCGCCGATCCGGCACGCGCCGTGCTTCGAGAGAACGGAAGCGAACGCGATACCACCCCCCATACGCGGAGAACCTGTCATGAAGAAGCCGATGATGCTCATACTTGCCTTGGCGCTGGCGGCCTGCGGCGGACAACAGAACGACGAAGGCATGAACGATTCCGACATGATGGCCGACAGCACCCAGATGGAGCAGATGGACGAGATGGCTCCCGACTCCGGCATGATGATGGAGGACACTGCGAACATGGGCGCGGATACCATGGACGCCGGTAGCATGGACGAGGGCTCGATGGACGAAGGCGGGATGGACGACGACGGCTCGGACATGGGGAATCGGTGAAGAAACGCCACCACTGGATCGTCCGCGTCACGCACTGGAGCGTGGCGATCCTGCTCTTCGGGATGATCGGCAGCGGGCTGCAGATCTACCGGGCCTATCCCCGCTTCGGGAACCGTGGAGGCCCCTACCTCCCGCAGCCGTTCCAGGACGTGGTCTTTCCGGGGTGGGCGCGCCTGGGTGGCTGGCTCGCGGGCGGCATCAACTGGCACTTCTTCCTGATGTGGCCGCTGATGCTCGCGGGCCTGACCTACCTGCTCTACATGGCCCTGTCGGGCGAGTGGAAGAAGCTCGTCTTCCGCCCCCGCGACGTGAAGCCCGCGGTGGAGATGCAGAAATACTATCTGCGACTCCGTAAGGACCATCCGCCACAGGGCAAGCACAACGCCCTGCAGAAGTTGGCGTATACGTTCATCATCCTCCTGGGCATGCTGTCGGTCGCCACCGGATGGGCCGTTTACAAACCCGTCCAGTTGCACTGGCTCACGGCGTTGTTCGGGGGATTCCAGGCGGCCCGCTACTGGCACTTCTGGGCGGTATGGCTGTTCGTGGGATTCACCGTGGTCCACGTGGCGCTGGTGTTCCTGGCCGATCCGGCCTCGCTGCGCGCCATGATCACCGGCAGCTACCGGGGGAGGTATACGAGCGATGAGCCGTAATCCGGGCCGGCGGGCCTTCCTGGCCAGCGGTCTCGCCACGCTGCTGGCGGCGTGCGGGTGGGACGGCGGTACCCTCCTGCGCCCCCGTCTCAAGCGGTTTTCCCGCGTCAACGACTGGCTGAGCCGAGCCCTCTTTTCCGACACGCGCCTGGCACCGAAGTACGATCCCTCGGAGCGTTCCAGCAGCTTTCCGGCGTATCACATCAGCCGCATGACACCGACGCTCGACGATCCCGCGGGATGGCGCCTGCAGGTGGGGGGCATGGTGGATCGACCCCTCGAGCTCTCGCTGGACGACCTCAGAGGCCAGCCGCCGCTGACGTACACGGTCAAGCACCACTGCGTCGAGGGATGGTCGGCCATCGCGACCTGGACCGGCGTGCCGCTGCGCACCGTGGCCGACATGGCCGGGGTGCAGCCCGGCGCGGCCTACGTTCGCTTCGACTCCTTCGACCAGGGCTACTACAACGGCTGGGACCTGGAGTCGGCGCTCCATCCCGAGACCATCCTGGCCTACCGCTTCAACGATGCCGATCTCATGCCGGATCACGGCGCGCCGCTGCGGCTGTACGCCCCGCACAAGCTGGGCTACAAGCTCACGAAGTATCTGACGCGCATCACCTTCACCGACGAGCGCCCGGGGGGCTACTGGGAGGACCAGGGCTACCCGTGGTACGGGGGCGTATGAAGCCGCGGCCGAGGAACCTCGGAGATCGCATATCCGAACGCGGCGTCGGGAACCTCCCCGCGCCGAGGATATTCGCGCTCGCCCTGTCGGCCATCCTCGCCGTCGCCCCCGCGGGCTGCGACCACGAGCAGGACATGCCGGAGCGCATGGAGATGCCCGACACGATGCCCGTGATGCGGGCGCTCGAGAACCCCTCGGCGCGGGATTCCATGTTGGACAGCATGCCTGGAGGCGAGATGGTGCGCGGTGATTCGGCCGCCGCCATGAGGCTGCTGAAGAAGAAGATGTAGTCCGCCGCTCAGCGCCGAATCAGCACAACGCGGATCGTCATGTCGCCGAAGGTCTCCTCACCCTCGAGGCGATCTCCGTCGGACGCGAAAGGCATGTCACGGAGAAAGGTGTCCGCGTCGTGCGCCAGCGTCACCACACCGTCCTCGACGCTCCACGTCCCGGTGAGATCCTCATCCATGTCACCGCCGTCCTCATCGCCCCCGGGCACGAACAGCCGTCCCCCGGTCGTACCGTCGTCGGCCAGTTCGAGGACGATGGAAGCGCCTTGGGCGAGCCAGTCCGTCTCGTCGTCGCCGTCAGCCGTGCTCGTGGTGAACGTGATGGCGCCGAAGGGCCCTTCGGCGGTGTAGGAGCCGGCCAGGACGGTCAGGGGCGGACCCGTGACGTCATCGGCTCGACACGCGAGCAGCGCGGACAGGGTGGTCAGACAGAGTAGGGCGGATGCAGTGGTCCAACGTCGCATGATCCTCTCCTCGATGACTGGTATGTTCACTTGGCGGTCGGCCTTTCGTCCGCCGTCGTTCGTGCAATGTCTCGTCGTCCACTCTTCTGACGGCCGCCGACGGGTTGTCAGAAACGGTGCGGCTGGTCCATTCCGCTGGTGAGCACACCAGGACTCGCACCTGCCAGGACTCGCATGCGATACGTGTCGACTCTGCTGATTGCCATCCACGTCGGCGTGGCTGGCGTGGTGGCGCCCGCCAGGGCGCAGGAGGGCGGGCGCACGCCCCTGACCGGCGTCGTGATGGACGCCACTGACGGCTCGCCGCTGGCCGACGCGCAGGTCACCCTCATGCGGACCTCCCCTCCTCCCGTCGTGGACTCGGTCGTGCAGCGCATCGTCACGGACGCGCGCGGGACGTACCGCTTCGAACGGGTCCGTCCGGGTCGCTATCTGGTGCGCGTGGAACGGCTCGGGTATCGGACGGTGACCCTTCGCGTCGGCGGATCGAGCCGGGGATGGCCGGAGCTTTCCGTGGGCCTGCAGATCGAACCCATCAGCCTCGAACCCGTGACGGTGGTGGGGAAGGGCGAGGTGGAAATCGTGGACCGCGAGGGTGGAGTGAGCACCCTGGGACGGGTCTCGGCGGTTTTGCTACGGCAGCGGCAGGACCTGATCTCCGATGCCCGCTTGATCTCGCCCGCCGATCTGCGCGAATCCGCGAGCCTGGGCGAGCAGGACGTGTTCCGCACGATCCAGCGGCTTCCCGGAGTAGCGACCCGAGACGACTACAGCGCCGAGCTGTGGACCCGCGGCGCCTCGTGGGGTGAGACCCGTGTCTACCTCGATGGCCTGCCGCTCTTCAATCCGCTGCACGGGTTCGGGCTGCTGTCGGGCATGAGCTACCACGGCCTGGCCACCGCCTCGTTCCATCCCGGGGCGCGCCCCGTGGACCTGCCCGAGGGCTCGGCGGGCCGCCTCGACCTGCGTTCCCGCTCCGGCATCGGCACCGGCGACCTCGATGCCGGCGTGGAGCTCAGCCTCGCTGGGGTTCACGGCTGGGGACGTGACGCCTTCCAGGACGGGCGGGGAGGATGGATGCTGGCCACGCGGCGGAGCTACGCCGATTTGGTGGCCGACCGCGTGGCGAGCAGCGACGAGGACCGGTTCCCGTACCTGTTCCAGGACGCGCTGACACGCCTGGACGTGGACCTGGGCGAGGGCCGTCGGCTTGCAGTGACCGGACTGTGGGAGGCCGACGCCCTGGAGGACGAGATCGCCGACGTGATCCACGGCGCCAAGGCCTCGTGGGGGAACCGCGCCGCCGGCGCGACCCTGACTTTTCCGCTGTCCCGTTTCATCGCCGAGCAGCGTGTAGGCGCCTCGCTCTACCACGCCGACGTGAAGGCCATTCCCAGCCGCTTCGACGACCAGTTCAGCGCTCCCACCGAGCCCCCGGCCCGCCACCGCGTGGCCTATCTCATTGTGGCGGGCAACCTCACGGGCACAGGCGAGACGGGCATCCGACTCGGTTACGACCTGGTGCATCAGAGCGCGAGCTACCAGGGACCGGAGCCCTGGCCCTACTCTCGCCGTCCGCCGGATCTCCTGGACGTGGATGACGAAAGCTCGCTCACGCGCCTGGGCGCCTGGGTCGAATGGCGCGGACGGCTGCTTCCATCGCTCCAGCTCGAGGGCGGGCTGCGCCTGGACGCCGGCTCCGAGGTGGAGGGGGCACGAGTCCAGGCACAACCGACCGTGCTGGCCCGGCTGGAGGTGTCTCCCGCGCTCTCACTGTCGGCTGGCGCCGGACGCTATCTGCAATACTCCCAGTCTCCGGCGTCGGTGGGGCCCCGATTCGAGCGCTCTCTCGAAGCCGGCCGCCTCTGGGTGCTGGCGGGGCCGGACCGTGAGCCCCTGGTGGCGAATATCGCGACCGTGGGCGCGGAAGCCTGGCTCGGCCCGGCCTGGATCCTGTCGATGACGGGCTACGTGCGGAGAAGCGAGGGAGTGATCCTTCCGGATCCCACTCCGGGGCTCATCGTGCAGCGCTCGCCACTGGTGACCGGGCGCACCCATGCCCGGGGCCTGGACCTCGTTCTGCGCCGACTCTCGGGCCGCGTCACCGGCTCCATCGCCTACAGCCTGGCTCGAGCCCGAGCCCACGCGAGCGGAATCGACGTTCCCGCTCCCACCGATCGGGCTCGGGTCCTGGACATCACGGCGCGCACGCAGCTCGGGCGCGGCATCGGTCTGGCCACGGCGTACACCTGGGCCTCCGGCGCCCCCTTCGCCCGCACGCTCGACCGCTGCGTGGGCGAGACCTGTCGGGCCGCCTCCTTCCTCGAAGCGCCGTTCCGCAGGCGCTCGCCGGACTACGCGAGTCTGGATCTGGTGGTGGACTGGAGCCATCGCTTCGGCGGCTGGTCGCTCGGCGGGTTCCTGCAGGCCCGCAATATCCTCGGGCACGACAACGCCGTGACCTACGAAGGCACGTCGGAGCGCTGTCTCAGCGGAGCACAGGCCAGCGAAGGAAGCTGTCCCGACGGCAGCACGCTCATCGAAGAAGACACGTTCACGCCGGGCATTCCGACGATCCCGCTCATCGGGCTGCGGATCTCGTTCTGACGATCATGGCCCTGGACGCCGATGCCCTCTTCCGCCGACACCACCTGCCGCTCTTTCGGTATCTCGTGCGCCTCTCCGGCGACGAGAGCGCCGCGCGCGACGCCGTGCAGCACGCATTCCTCAAGCTCTTGGAGTCCCCACCCAGACCCCACAACGTGCGCGCCTGGATCTACCGGGTGGCCACCAATGCGCTTCGTGAGACGAAGCGGACGGAGCAGCGGCGGGCGACGCTGCGAACCGAGCAGGCTCCCAGGATGCCCGTGGGGGATCCCCCGCCTGCGCCGGACCGCCTCGCCGAGCGGCGGCAGGCCCGGGAACAACTGCACCGCGCGCTGGGCGAGATGAGAGAGCGCGACCGCATGCTGCTCCTGTTGCGGGCCGAAGGATTCACCCACCGCGAGATGGCCGAAGCCGTGGGAACCACCACCGGGTCCGTGGGGACCCTCATCGCTCGGGCGCTGGAGCGGCTCTCCACGATCCTCGACTCCCACGGAGGCGACGCCGCATGACCCGCGACGCACACCTGGACGACCACGCACTCCTCCGTCTTGCGGACGGGGCCGATGCGGGCGCAGCGGCCCGGCACCTGGAGCGTTGCCCCGAGTGCCGGGCACGGCTCGACGGTCTGACGCGAGCCTCCGACCGTTTCGCCGATCTCCTGGAGCTCGCCACGCCGCTGGAGCCGGTGCCCGAATACGATGCCGCCTTCCTGCGCCGGCTTCCGGGAAACAGCGCCGGCAGCGCGGACCGTAAGAGCGTCCGCAAGCGTGGTTGGATCCTGCTGCTGGCGGCAGGCCTGGCAGCCCTGCTGATCTCGGTGTCACCCGCCGGCGCATGGCTCGCCCGACATCTGTCCCCGTTGTTCGGAGGCGCCGGAACGCGGGCAGCCAGCTCGCTCCCGGCTCCTGCGGTGGCCAGCGAGGAGTCTCCCGGTGAAAGCGAGGTCTCGGCACGCACGTCGGCTGCCGTGTTCGTGGTGCACCTCGCCGGAGACGCCCTTCCCAGCGGAGTCCGCATCCGGGTGGCCGCGGCGGGGGCAGAACCGGGTCTGGTCTCTGCGCGGCTCATGCCGGGAGGTGCCGTCGGATCCGTCCTGGTGGAGCCCGACGCCTTCCGCATCCGTGCCACCGCCCGCGACACCCTCGACGTGACGGTGCCACCGACCGTGCGGCGGGTGCGGGTGTTCATCGATGAACGGGTCGTGGCCGAGCCCGACGCTGAAGAGCTCCGCGCGACCGGTGCATGGCTGGACTTCACCGGAGGAGCGTGAGCGCGCGTGTCAGCTCACCGGTCGCACGACGGTCCAGATCCCGTCGACATGCGCGTAGAAGAGGCCCTTCAACGCGAGATGTGGCTCACCCGCTGACTCCTCGCGGATCAGCGGCCCATCATCAGCGAGGACCCGGACCAGTGGGCCGAAGGCATCGAGCCGAAGGGATCGCTCGTCCAGGGGCTCCACCGCCCAACCGGTCCGGCCCATCAACTGTGTGTACTGGGCTCTGATCGCGTCCAGGACCCCTTCGCGCCCACCCGACATCTCCCGCCACATGAGCGACGTCAGCTCCACCGCCGCCCCCGCATCGCCCCGCGAATAGGCATCGTGCAATCGCCGAACCCGCTGGACGATCGCGTCTCGCACCCCGTCGTCGACCGTGACATCCGGCAGACCCTGCCAGACCCAGGGGCGAGGGAGTGCCAGGTCCACCTCCACCGTGCGAGAAACCGTGTCTCCCACCACGTCATCCTCTACGGGCCCGACCTCGGCTAGAGTCGTCAGGCCTCCGTCCTCCACCCGCTGCACCGCTGCCGTGAAGGCCGACGGTCTCGCGTCTCGACGGGTCCAGCGGAATTCGACCGCGTTGGATCCGTCTATGGCGAACGGCGCCACCTGGATGAGGAGCGACGACTGGTCCGGAGACGCCGACGCCACGGGAATTCCGTTCACGAGCACGGTCACGGAGCGCACGGGATGCTGTACCTGAGCGACCACGGTGGGCACCCCCTGCGCCACCGCCCGCTCGGCTCCTGGCATGCTCAGCAACAGCGCCGCCAGTCCGGCGCCCCAAGGTGTCTTCCAGGTCAGCATCGTATCCTTCCCGTATTCGCGTCGTGACCAGTCGCCAGGCTGAAACGGTCGTCGCCGGTACGGACCGCCATGGTCTTCGCAGCCGTCGATGGCCGGGCCACCCGCGGGCGGCTGCGAACTCCAGGATAATCATGGTGTCCGCCGCCGGAGACCTCCGCCGTCCCCTCTGCGGCTGCAAACGACAGGATAGTCATGGTCTTCGCAGCCAGCGTTCCCGCACGGCAGGTTTGCCCGCCCGGCCCTACGACGGCCGCGGTTCACGGCTTACGCCGGACGCCGCATCAGCCGCGCTTGCCGGAACGCCGGCCAGACGCTAGACCCAGAGCGGAATCCTCCCCCCCTCCCTTTGACGTGGAGGAGCGATGGGCATCCGCCTCGGCCCCCTGCTCTATGCCCGTGCGTCCGACAGCGGCGACGGCAGCCAGTGGTGCTTCGACGTCCGCGTTCTCACCGACCCCGGCGACCAGCCCACCCTGGAGCTGAACGGTGACGCCACCGCCGATCCCCCGGTGTCGCGCACCATGGGTCGTTTTCCCGGCCGGCCGCACCTGTGGTCCTGGCGTGTCACGGCTCGCCGCCAGGCCGCCGACACCACCCTCACCTACCGGATTCGCCTGGCCCCCGACTGGGCCCACGAGGTCGACGCCGTCGCGGTACCCGCCCTGGGTGCGCTGCCGCGGTTGAGTTGCTTCTCGTGCTCCGGGTTCGCCAAGCCCAGCGACGCCCGCGGCGTGGGGGACCCGGAGGCGGTGTGGAAGCTCATGGAGGTGCGCCATCGGAGGGGGATTGCCGGCGGCTCCAACGACGATCCCTCGGGATACCATCTCCTCGTGGGGATGGGCGACCAGGTCTACGCCGACAGCATTCCCGCGGTGAAGGAGTTGGACGAGAAGACGCCGGCGGAGCGCAGCCGCCTGCGCCATTCCGCCACCCGCGAGGACCGGGCGATCCGCGACTACGTGGAGCTCTACGAGCGCGTGTGGTCCTACCCCGCGATCCGGGCCATGATGAGCCGCATTCCGGCGGTGCACACCTGGGACGACCACGACATCATGGACGGGTGGGGCTCCCACCACGACGACGTCCAGAAGAATCCGGCCTATCTGGACCTGTTCAGCGCGGCCCGGCTTGTGTACACGGTCTTCCAGCTCGGTGGAGACGACGATGGCGCCAACCCGCCGCCACCTCTCGTACGCCGCCAGGGATCGGGCTCCGGCACCGATCACTCCCTCCAGCATATCGCCTTCCGTGAGGAGAAACGCTGGCTGGACGTCATTCTCCCGGACCAGCGCACGCACCGCACGCCCGAGCAGGTCATGTCGGAGGCGCAGTGGCAGACACTGGGCCGGGTGCTGGAGGAGTACCAGGACGCCGTCGCCACCGCCGATGCCGCGGCGGCGCCCACAGCGCCGCCCATCGCCCGCCACGTGCTCGTGGTGTCCGCCATCCCCCTGGTCTACGTGCGTTCACAGGCGGCAGCGTGGATCTTCGAGCACCTGGTGCCCGGCGTGCAGGGCCAGGAGGACGACCTGAGAGATCAGTGGCAGCACCGGGCCCACCTGGGAGAACGCGCCCGCCTGATCCACAACCTCATGGAGCTCCGACGTCGGACGGGAGCCGAGGTGACGGTGCTGTCGGGCGACGTTCACGTGGCGTCGTGGGGCAAGATCACCAGCCGCGATCCGCGTCTGGTCCGCCAGGGCGAGGTGGAGGCCACCGTGATGCAGCTCATCTCGTCGGCTATCGTCAACATCGCCCCCGGTCACACCACCGGCTGGTTCCTCGAGCAGGTGGCACGCCGGGGCCCCAGCCCGATCTCCAGCAGCGTCCAGGGAGAGCTGCTGGAGATGGAAGACGGACGGCGCATCGTGTCCGTGCGGAACTACCTGTCCGTGGCCTTCGACAACGGGGGCGACGGGGCCCTGTGGGCCGAGTGGGTCATGGAGGACGGCTTGCCCAGGCGTCAGGCCGTGATTCACCCCCGGCCTTGACGGCCATGTACTCCCGCAGCCCCTGTCGCAGCGTGAAGGCCCTCACGACCTGAAAGGGCGCCAGCAGCCGCTCCACCTGTGCCGGCAGGAGGGGCACCTGTGCCGGGATCGGCGGCCCCTCCGGTTTCTGGCTCACATGCTCCAGATCGGTGAGGGTGAAGCGCATGGGCTGGGCCATGGTGCGCTCCGAGGCGTCCAGCACGAGATGCAGGCGTGCGCCGGGCCCGGTCAGGAGAGCCAGGCGCTCCACCAGCGCCGGTCGCTCCTCGGGCTTCAGACGATCGAACAGGTCCCACGCCAGCACCACGTCGTAGGGCTGGCGCGGGTCCGGAGGCAGCGCCCGCAGCGCGGCCGGCCAGGCCGCGCCACGGGGCGGCTGGGGGAGCAGGTCCGCGAACCGGATGCGCCTGGCGAACCGGCTGAAGAGACGCAGGTGTGATTCGCTACCCGGCCCGAAATCCAGAACCGCGTGGCTGCGATCCTCCTTCAGCCCCGAGAAGAGCGCCGCGATACCGGGCGCTCCCCGTGCCACCACCTCGGGCGGCGCCTCCGGGCCCGGAGCGTGCTCGGGCTCCTCGGAGCGGCCTCGCCGGATCCGGTCGAGCCAATCCACCTGGGGTTCCGGGTTCTACGACTTGGCGGCATCCGCCGTGCTCGACGCCGCCTTCTTGTCGGACGCTGTCGAGCTCGAGGAGGAAGACGACCCGGACCCGCCCGTCGAGCCCGTCGACGCCGAGGCGCCGGACGCGCCGGACGAGGTCGATGACGATCCACCCGACGAGGAGCTGGAGGCGCTCGCCGACCCCGTCGAGCTTCCGCTCCTGGACGAGGTCCTCCGGGCCTCGGGCTCACCCATGTCCACGAGACCCCGGAAGCTGGCGCCGTCCTCCAGCACCACGCGGGGGGCGGTGATGTCACCCTGCACCTTCGCCGAGCTGCGCAGGATGACCTGCTCCTGACCCTTGAGGTCGCCCTCGACCTCGCCTTCGACGGTCACGACGCGGCCCGAGATGTTCGCCTTCACACGCCCGTCGCGGCCGACCGTGACCGACTGCTGTTGCAGATCCACGGATCCCTCGATCCGTCCCTCGATGAGGAGGTCCTCGTCACCGCTCACCTCGCCGCGGATCGTGATGGAGGGCCCGATCGTGGCCCGTCCCGAGGCTGACGACGACGGTGACCGATGCGACTCGGGCCGGGGCGCGGCCTCGGGGCGACGCTCAGGATCGACTCCACCTTCTTCCTTCTTCCACATGCGCTCCCTCCTGGTGTGCTCGCTACAGGGGTCCTTTTCTTCGATGGCACATCCGGGGTCAACAATGCAACAAGCCTGCCACGCGGGAGCGGCGCCGAGGGGTGCCGGCCGAGGCCCGGCATTCGCGGCTCGGACCCCCTATTCGCGGCTCGATCGACCCCACGAAATCACGGGTTTCGCGGCCCCGTAGAAGGAACCGAGCGGCTGCCCGCGAGGGGTGGCCGCACCACCCTCGCGGGAGTCCGCACATGCGCGCTACCACGTCTGTCATCACCCTGGCCGCACTGGCGCTGACCGCCAGCGCCTGCGGCGTCGAAGACACCACAGCCCCCCTCGGGACCGAACGCACGGAGAGCCCCGTCGCGGCCGGGCTCGTGACGCCCCCACAGAGTAATGGGGCGATGATCACCGTCGATGAGACCCCTGCCTTCTTCATCAACATCGACGCCAGGCGCGGCCTGGTGGCGATCCACGGCGCCTTCGTGCAGCTCTGCGAGGGCGACCCGTTCACCTTCGCGTCGCGCACCTGGATCACCACGCCTTCCGCGGTCCTTCAGGAGCTCGTGCGCATCAGCGCCACCGAAGAGCCCGTCGTGATCTACCGCTCCGAGACGGGCGAGGTGAGTTGCGACCTGGTTGTGTCGCCCGAAGCGCGGGTCGGCGAAGGAATGGTCCATCACGACCAGGTGCTCTCGCTGGCCAGCTTCAAGTCCACGTGGCGTGGCGAAGTAACCGCTCCGGATGGTTCGACGCATCACTATACGGAGGTCTACCAGCTCACCGGTGATCTCCACGATCCCAACAACCCGGCGCTGTGGTCCGTGAACGCGGCGAAGATCCTCGTGCACTGATCGGGGCGACATCGCCGGTTGTCTCGAATCGATGCACGCTGGCCCGGGGTGGTACGGGACGCGCCGCCCCGGGCACTTGCTTCGACAATCCAATCCACCCTTCCGGAGACGACTCGTGCGCACCGAGGACGACCTGCGTCTGCTGATCGTCGACGACGAGCCCCTGGCCCGCGAGTTTCTGCGCCTCACGGCCGAGGGCGTGGAGGGCGTCCAGATCGTGGGCGAGTGCGGCGACGGCGAGAGCGCCGTGGCGGACATCGAAGCGAAGCGCCCCGACGTGGTGCTCCTGGACGTGCGCATGCCCGAGATGACCGGCTTCGACGTGATCCAACGGGTGGGCCCCGGGCGCATGCCGGCGGTGATCTTCGTCACGGCGCACGAGGAGTATACGCTCCGGGCCTTCGAGGTCCACGCATTGGACTACGTGGTGAAGCCCTGTGAACCCGCGCGGGTGGTGGAAGCGTTGGAGCATGCTCGCGACCGGTTGGCCGGGCCCGAACTCACGCGCTTCGAAGAGCGGCTGGCGGCCCTCCTGAGCGGGTTGCACGGCACCCGCCCCGGACCTTCGACGCCCGGGGCCCTGCGTCTGACCATCCGCGACGGGGGGCGAGCCTACTTCGTGGCCGTCACCGACATCGACTGGATCGAGGCCGACGGCAGCGGGGTGCTTTTGCACGTGGGTGACGAGACCCACCGCATACGGGTGTCGCTCACCGGCATCCTCGACCATCTGGATCGGCGGCGGTTTACCCGGATCCACCGATCGGCCGCCGTGAACATCGAGCGGGTGGCGGAGGTGCAGCCGTGGGGTGGGGGAGACTACGTGGCCGTCCTGAGCACCGGCGCCGAGCTGCGCGTCAGCCGAACCTACAAGGACAATCTCTTCGCGCTGGTGCACTGAGAACCGACGCTCATCCGACCAGCGCCGGCTCCTCGCGCCGCGCGGGCATGCGCGCACTGACGGTGGTCCCGACGCCCGGTGCGCTTTCGATGGACAGTCGGGCCTGGTCGCCATACGCCGTGCTCAGCCGATGCCGCGTGTTGCTCAGCCCGACTCCCTCCGTCTCAGGACCATGGACGAACCCCGGGCCGGTGTCCCGTACCTGAAGTGCCAGAACGCCGCCCTCCAGCCGGGCGCTCACGTGGATCTCCACGCTACGCCGGACCGCGGCCACCCCGTGGCGGATCGCGTTCTCCACGATGGGCTGCAGCAGGAAGCTCGGGACCAGGACCGATCGGGCTCCGGGCTCACAGGCTATCGTGACCGAGAGACGCTCACCGTAGCGGATCCGCTCGATGGAAAGGTAGAGCTCCAGAAGCTCGAGCTCTCGAGCCAGCGGCACCTCACGATCGAGCCCCGGATCCAGCGTACGTCGCAGCAGCTCGCCCAGACGCGCCAACATCGTGATGGCGCGGTCCGTGTCTCCGCGACGTGCCAGCGCCGACACGCCGTTGAGGGCGTTGTACAGGAAGTGGGGATTCAGCTCCGAACGCAGGGCGCTGAGGCGCGCGCGCGTCGCTTGTTCTCGCAAGCGCGCGCGATCGGCCTCGAGCTGGCTCGCCTCCAGCGTCAGTCGATTCCGCTCCTCGTCGGCGGCCTGTAACCGCCGATTCGTCATCACCGCGGTGAGGGCTGCGGCGATAGCCGCGTACGTCACCAGATCCGACAGGAGATAGCCGGTGAGCAGGCTCCGGAATTGGGCGTCGAGACCCTGGAACCGATGCGACGAGGCGAGCCAGACCGTCACCGCGCTGAGCGCCAGATGGATCAGCACCAACAGAGGCCCCGCCACCACGTGCAGCCAGGGCCGGCGGCGGCGGACCACCGTCTCCACCAGGGGCACCGTAGCCGCCCACAGGTACCACCAGGGCAGGTTGGCCGCCGCTGCCCGCAGCAACCCGAAGTCCGGGTCGACGGCGCGCCCCAGCCAGACGCCGCGCGCCGTTTCCAGGATTCCCAGGACCGTGGCGACGGCGAAGGCGGAACCGACGAGCGAGCCCGAACGCCGGGGCGATGGGGCGCCGGCAGCGGAAGAGTCGTTCATGCGATGAGCTACGAGAGAGCCGCGCGCACCTTGCCGAAATATCGTAGTCTGATATATCATGCAGACCGATACTTGTTCCTCTCGCGAGACGCCTGTCATCATGCCCTCCGAATCGCTCACCCGACCGGCCTTCCTCATCCTCCTGGCTCTCTCCGACCGGCCACGCCACGGGCTGGGCGTGGTAGACGAGGTCGAGGCGCGCACACAGGGTGAGGTGCGCCTGGGTCCGGGCACGCTCTACGGCACGCTCAAGCGTCTCGCCGAGTCGGGCCTCATCCGCGAGACCGTCGACGTGCCGGATCCCGACGACGACGACCCCCGGCGCCGCTACTACCGGGTGACCCTCTCCGGTGCCGAGGCCCTGCGACTGGAGGCCGAGCGCATGCGGAGTCTCGTGCTGGTGGCGGAGCACAAGGACGTCCTGGAGCAGCGGACGTGAAACGGACGCCCATGCCTCGCACGGTACGGGTCCTGGTGCGGCTCTTCCTCGGCTTGTATCCGCCGGCCTTCCGCCGTGGCTGGGGTCACGCCTACCGCGAAGCCGCGGCCGATCGGTGGGGCCGCGAGCGCGCCGCGGGTCGCGGCTTGTTCTCGTTCACCCTGTTTCTCGCGCGCGACACGCTCCGGGAGCTCCCGGCAGCCTGGACCAGGCGCGGCCAGCGCCCGCCAGGTCACCGGAAAGACCCCGGCCACGGAGCCTCCGCGTTGCGGCGCTGGCTCGAGGGACTCGTCTGGGACGCGCGCATCGCCTTTCGGGCCCTACGCAGAAGGCCCGGGCTGACCGCGCTGGTGGCCGGAACGCTGGCGCTGGGCATCGGCGCCAACGCGGCCATCTTCGGCGTCCTCGACCGCGTGATTCTCCGACCGTTCCCGTTCCCCGGCGGCGAGCGGATGGCGTACGTGGTGGACCGGAATGTCCAGCAGGGCTTCTCCGTCGCCCCCAGTCAGGCCGAGGTGGAGGCGTGGCGGGACGGATCCCGGACCGTCGAGCGTCTGGAGGTGTTGCTGCGGAGGGCCGCAACCCTCCGGCAGGGCGACGAGGCGGTCCACGTGCCGGTAGTCGGCGTCTCCGGTGGGCTACCCGGAATGATCAGGCTCCAGCCCGTGGTGGGTCGCGCCCTCGGGCCCGCCGATGCCGCGCCCGACGCCACGGCGGCGATCATGCTCGCCGAAGACTACTGGCGTAGCCGCTTCGGGTCGGATCCGACGGTGGTGGGCCGCACACTGACGCTCCGCGAGCAGCCCGTGGTGGTGGTAGGCGTGTGGCCCAGCGACACGCGACTCAGGTTGGATGCGCCGCCCGCGCTCTACGAAGTGCTCCCCCGCGGCCACGAGGTCGATCGCGCGAGCTTCACCCAGGCGCTCGCGCTCCTGGCTCCCGGCGTCTCCCGAGGTCAGGTCCAGGCCGAGCTCGGCGCCATCCAGGATCGGGTACTGGCAGCCGACGGCGAAACGCCCGATGGGTGGCGACCCGCCCTGACCGTACCCAGCGACTACCTGGGCCCCGCGTTCTCGCGCGGCCTCTGGATTCTCTACGTCGGCGTGGCGCTTCTCCTGATCGCGGCCACCGCCAACGCCGCCAATCTGCTGCTGAACCGCGCCGTGGATCGGGAATCCGAGTTGGGGATCCGCCTGGCGTTGGGCGGAGGGCGGGGCCGCCTCACCCGTGTCTTCCTGCTGGAGAGCGCCATCCTGGGCATCGCCGGCGCCGCGCTCGGCATCGCCCTGGCGCGCGCCGCCGGAAGCGTCATGGCCAGCGCCGCGCCTCCCGACATCCCGTCTCGGCTCCTGGCGGGGGTCGGCGGGCGCGTGCCCGGTTACGCCCTGCTGCTGGTGGCCGGAGTGGTCGGTCTCTGCGGCCTGGTGCCGGCCCTGCACCTGCGCTCGCCCCGCATCCGCCGCCTGCTCGGGGGCCGAAACACCGCAGGCTCCGCCCGCGGACTCCTGCGCTCGGTTCTGGTGGGAGCGCAGGTGGCGCTGGCCTCCGTCCTCGTGGTGGGAGCCGTGCTCACCGTCCGCAGCCTCAAGGCGCTCTCGTCGGTCGATCCCGGCTTCGCCCTGTCCGAGCTGGTGACGGTGACCACCCGATTGCCCGAGACCCGCTACCCCACCGATGCCGATCGCGCGGAGATGCAACGACGCATGGAGGAGGGGATCGCGGCGCTCCCCGGAGTGGTGGGCGTGGACGGCTCGGGCACCGCGCTCCTGTCCTACTCCATCTCTTCCGGAGAGCCCCGGCTCGTGGGCGACGACCGCGAGAGCTCGCCCGACCGTTGGACGGCGGTAGCGGGCGCCGAGGAAGACTTCTTCCGGGTCCTCGGGATCCCGGTGCTCGCCGGCCGGGTGTTCGAGCCCCAGGACCTCACCGACGGTGCCTCCCGGGTCGTCGTGGTCAATCGGGCCTTCGCCGAGCGCTACCCCGCCGGCGTGGTCGGGCGGGCGCTCCAGTTCGCGGGGGACACGGTTCCCTACCAGGTCGTCGGCGTCGTGGACGACGTGAAGACCTTCAGCCTTCGCGACCGGCCGGGCGGCATCCAGGTCTATCATCCCGAGGGCCGCGGGTCGGCCGTATCCGCCTTCCTGCGCTTCAACGTACGGGTCCGCGGGGACCCCGAGCGTGTGCTCTCCGAGGCCCTGGATCGTGTCCACGCGCTGGACCCGACGCTTCCGATGCCCGAGGGCAGGACCGGCCTGGAACTCCTTCACGAAGAGACGGCCGACGAGCGCTTCCTCGCGCTCCTGCTCGCGGTCTTCGCCGCCATCTCCCTCAGCCTGGCGGTGGCGGGCGTGTACGGCGCGCTCTCGCTCCAGGTGGCGCGCCGGACCCGGGAGCTGGGCGTGCGCATGGCCCTGGGAGCGGACCGGGGCCGGGTGCTCGGCGTGGTGTTCCGGGAGGGCATGCGCCCGGTGGTCCTGGGAGCGCTCCTGGGTGGGGCAGCGGCGGCCGTGCTCGTGCGCTATGTGCGGGCGGTCCTGTACGATGTGTCGCCCGTGGACCCGGTGTCGTTCGTGACCGGCATGGCCTTGCTCCTGGCCGGGGCCGGTGTCGCGCTTCTGGTCCCCGCACGTCGCGCCACCCGGGTTCCGCCGTCGGAAGCCCTGCGCGCGGACTGAGAAGGGAGCGGACGGCCCGACGGCGGTCGGCGACGTGCCTCAGGGAACAGGTCGCCGCCGGGCCTCGGACAGCAGCCGGTCCAGCGCTTGCCGGTCGAGCCACCGTCCCGCCGCCATCACCGCCGAGGGGTGCCGCAGGATCGAGAGGTCGACCAGCGGATTGCCGTCCACGGCCACCATGTCCGCCGCGTAGCCGGCCTGGATGCGCCCCGTCTTCACGTCCCAGGGCAGGATCTCACCCGGAACCACCGTTGCGGCCCGCAGCGCGGCCTGGGCGCTCAGGCCCGCACGGACCAACGCATCCAGCTCGTCGTGAAGGCTGAAGCCCGGCACCATCAAGGGATTGGGAGTGTCGGTCCCCGCCATGATCGGCACGTCGCGCGCAGCGAGATCCCGAACGAGGCGACGCTGTGCCTCCATGAACCGGACCGTCCAGGGCTGGCCTTCGACCATGCGCGGCTGCATGCCCCCGCCGCGGAGCGACGACCACCAGGCCAGGGTGGCGGAGTCCACGTAGGCCATCTCGGGCGCCTCGAAGCGGCGATCGAACGCCGAGTCGCGTGCTGCGTTCAGGACCTCCTGCACGGCAAGGGTGGGAGTGACCACCACCCCCGCCCGAGCGATGGCGTCCGCGGCATCCTCGAGCTGGTCCAGGTCCGCCAGTCCGTGGCCGAGCTGGGCCATGACGATTTTCTCCGCGTGCTCGAGACTCTGGCCGGCGGCGAGTGCGCCGGCGAGGCCGACATCGGCGGGAATGTGACCCGTGAGAGGCAGCCCCGCCTCATGTGCCACCGCCACCAGGGCCTGATAGACCGGAACGCTCAGTCCGTCGTAGATCTTGGCGTAGTCGTATCCCTGCCCGATCATGTCACGGAGCCGCCGGGCCGCGTCGGCGGAGTCCCGGAGCAGCTCGTGCCGCACCTGAAAGGGCGTGCCGGCAAGGAGCGGAGTGGACACCAACATGCGGGGCCCCGGCAAGGCGCCCTCCGCCACGGCGTCACGCCATCGCAGCCGCGACTCCGAACCGTTGAGATCGCGAATTCCGGTGATCCCGTTGGCCAGGAAGAGCGGCAAGTCGGTGGAGTCCATGTGGACATGCGCATCCACCAGCCCGGGGGCGAGGGTGCGTCCGCGGCCCTGGATCCTGTGTACCCAGGCGGGGAGCTCCACATCCGCCGCCGGGGCCACCTCCAGCACACGCCCCTCCGCCACCAGCACGGTGAGCCCCGACTCGACCTGGCCACGGTCGAGGTCGAGGACGCCGAAGTCGAGGAGGGCCGTCGTGTCCGGCCTGGAGCCAGCCACCGCGGTCACCGCAAGAAGCACCCCCGCCATGAGTCCCATCGTCGTCATCTCCCTGGTGCATGCCTACATCGTAATACGCACAATGTAGACATGCTCGCGCGTCCCGTCCACGTCGCTCCGCCCGGTCGTGGCGTGGTCTGTAAGGGCCGACGCCGGTCTCGCGTACGGTGACACCGACGATGAAACGCTTCACCCGGGACCCTCCGAACCACCATGCTCCGCCGAATCATCCTGCTCGCGTGCGTGGCCGCATGTGGCTGTGGCGGCACGGATTCCACCACCGCTCCCCCGCCTCCCACGACCGCCATCGAAACGCCGGGCACCCACACCCGGTCGATCCAGGCCGCCGGCTTCGATCGCACCTATTCGGTCTACGTTCCCGAGGGAGTGCTGGACGGCCCCGACGCTCCGGCCATCCTCGTCCTGCACGGCAATCCCCCGGTGGACATGGCGCTGGTCACAGCCATGAACGACCTGGCCGACGAGCGGGGCTTCTACGCCGTGTACCCCCAGTCGGCCTTCGGCGAGGAGTGGGTGCACAGTTGCCGCTGCACCATCAACGGCGAGCGCGGCGTGGACGACGACGCCTACTTCGAGGCCTTGCTGACCGACCTGGCCACAGCGGTGCCCCTCGACGGTGGGCGAGCCTACGTCACGGGCTTCTCCAACGGGGGCATGATGACGTACGGGCTGGCGTGCCGCCTCGCGGACCGCTTTGCGGGCTTCGGGGCGGTGGAGGCCGGCATGTGGCGATGGTTGACCGAACACTGCACGGGCCCCGCCCCCGCGAGGATCCTCATGATCAACGGCACCGAGGATCCCTCGTTTCCCTGGGATGGGCTCCAGATCGAGACGGCCACCGGCGCGCGGCTCACGCAGATCCCCATCCTCGAGCACGTGGCGTTCTGGGCCGACCGCAACGACTGCGCCGCGGAGCCCGAAGTGGAGTCGCTACCGGACCTCACCGACGACGGCACCACCGTTCAGCGCTGGAGCTACGTGGGCTGCGACGCCCCCACCGTCTTCTACCGCATCGAGGGCGGCGGCCACACCTGGCCGGACATGCCCGTGAACTTCTCGCCGTCGTTGGGCACCAAGAGCCGGGACATCAACGCCAGCCGCGTGCTGGTGGATTTCTTCCTGGGTGCGCCGTGAGCTCGAGCCGCCCGATCGGCAGCCACGGGCGAAGTCGTCGGCCCGCGCGCCCCACGGCAGAAACGTCGAGCCTCACGCGTCCAACATCGGGACGAGCGGTCGATCGACGGACGGAGGAGTGGCGTTGAAGATGTGGAGACGGGCGTCGGGGGCCTTACTGCTGTGCCTGGCGGCAGGCTGCGGGGGCGATGAGGCCACGGGACCGGTTGAACCGACGCCGAAGCCCCCCTGGCTCGAAGTCGGGTGGCTCGCTCGCGAGCCCCGCCTGCCCCCTCCCGACAGCCTGGCGCCGCCGGATACGGGCTGGCCGGAGCCCGGAGCGACGGTCACCTGGGTCGCCCACGTGTTGAACCGCGGAGACGACCCCGCGGACCAGGTCCGGTTCCGGTGGTTGCTGGATGGAATGGTCGTGGACTCCGGGCGCGCCGACCTGCCCCTGGGGGAAACCGAGATCCGTTGGCAATGGCCCTGGACGTTCGACCGCCACGAGATCTCGTTCCGGATCGATCCCGGGACCGCCATCGACGCTCGCCTGGAAGACGACTCCGTGACCGTCGTATCCAACGCCCTGTCCGTGGGATTCTGGATCCACCGGAGCATCTACGCCTGGATGCTCCTGAGCGACCACCACGGGTTCGAGCGCCAGGCCCAGAAATGGCTGGTCGACTGGAACGCCTTGCTGGCGCGCGACAGCTGGCCCTCGTCTCCACAGGGCGTGCTCGACCGGCTGCGCCTGGACCGCGTGGTAGTGCTCCCGGACGGTGCGGCGTATCCCACCGACGTGGACACCGACCTGGTCTGGTTCTTCCGGACCGGATCGACTGATCCCCGCTTCCTGAACGTGGGCTCGACCGAGGCTCAGCGCACGGACGAGACCATCGTGCTCCACGAGCTGCTGCACCAGCGCGGCGCCGTCGACCTCTACGCCTACGAAGTGCAGCACGACTCCCCCAACGGGAGCCACGTCGGCATCGTCGAGAACGGTGAACTGGTCGCGGGGACGCCGGCCATGCCGCTGCTGTCCGACGGCGTGACCGTGTTCAAACCGACGCTGGACGGCCTCATGGGCCGGCTGATCTACCTGCCCGACGCCCGCATCACCGAGCACACGGCGTACAGCCTCAATCTGCGCGCCGGCCTGCGCACACCCCGCTGGAACGATGCCACCGGACCGCACGACGGATTCGCCCACGGATGGTATGCGGACTGGATCCCCGACACGACGCTGGTGCGGTTGCGCACGAACAGCGGTGAGCCTGTCGCCAACGCCCACGTCGAGATCTTCCTGGACCACGACACGTTGTTCTATCAGGACCTCTACCGAGCCGGCCCGGATAGGGAGGTGGACGCTGACGAAGACGGGGTCTTCCGGCTCCCGGCCGACATTCTGGACGGCACCTACACCATCGACGTCGAGCCCAAGTCCTGGACCCTGATCCTGCGCGTGACCACGCTCCAGGGCCGGAGGTATGTCTTTCTCCCGGGTTACGAGTTGAACCTCCCGTATTTCAGGGGAGCCACCGAGCTCGGCCGCATCGATCTGGATACGGGCTTTCCGTAGCGGATCCCCGAAGGCGGCTGAGCGCCCCCGGAAGGCCGTCAACCCGCCCCGAAGTGCACCATGGTCAGCGCCGGCAGCGTGTTGATGAGCGCGTGCACGACCGCACAGGCCAGAACGTTGCGACGTGAGGCGAGATAGACACCACCCAGGATGAGGCCACCGGGCACCCCCTGGCCCAGGGCGGCCACCCAGGCGGCGCCCCAGTCTCCAGCCGAGGGCCAGTTCGGGTTCAGATACGCGTAGGGAAGGTGGTAGACTCCGAAGCAGAGTGAGGCTGCCAGCAATCCCCACAGCCGCGAGCCGGTGAGCCCCTCGAGCCGCGTCTGCAGGAATCCCCGGAAGAAGAACTCCTCGGTGAACCCCGCCGTCAGGAGCATGAGGAGAAAGACCATCGGGATCATCCAGATGGCTCCTCCCCCGGCCAGCACGGTCCGGATCTCGGAGACGCGGTTCGAGAGCACGAGTTGAAGCGCTCCCAGGGCGAGTCCCAGGGGGACGGCCCAGGCCAGCCCCGAGGTGAGGTTCCCGCGACGGAGTCCCACCGAGGCCAACGCCTGCCGCAGCCGTCCACCCGGCCCGGCGGGCCCGGTGCGGAGGGCGATCCCCAGCGGCAGCAGCACCAGCGTCAGCCAGTGCAGGCCCTCGGATTCCGGGCGCAGAAAGAGATAGGCGAGATAGACCGCGAAGTACGCGGGGGCGAGCCACGGGAGAGGGGTCGGGACGGGGTCCGCCGCACCGTCGCGGTCATTCATGTCCACAACGCGTGCGATGTCCATGGCCCGCCCTACGGGAATCCGCGGACGAACGTGCCAACTCCAGATATCCGTTGCGTTACATCCGTCACCGTTATATATCGATGACGGACGTAATTTCGCCGCATGCCACCGACCCGAGCTCGCCCGACCATGCCCGACCCCTCCGCTCCCGACGCGCTGCCACCGCTCACGCCCGTGGTCTTCCACATCCTGGCCGCCCTGGCCGGCGAGATCCGCCACGGATACGCCATCGCCGGAGAAGTGGAGCGGGCCAGCGGGGGCGCCATCCACATGGGCCCGGGCACGCTGTACGGGTCGCTCCAGCGCATGCGCACCGACGGACTGCTGACCGAGGCGGAGGACCCGGGGCGCGAAGGCATCCACGCCGAACGCCGGCGCTACTACCGTCTCACCAATCGTGGCCGGGAAGCGCTCGCGGCCGAGACGGATCGTCTGGCCCGGGCCGCAGCGCTGGGTCGAGAGGCGCTGGGCACTTCGGGGGGCGGGGGCTGACATGGCCCGCCGACACGAGCTCGCCGACCGGATCTACCGCGCGCTGATCCGGCTGTATCCACCGCCGTTCCGGCGCGAGTACGGCCCGGACCTGGTCCAGGCCTTCAGGGATCATGCACGCGAGGCGCGCTACCACGGCGGCGGGGGCCGACTGCGCCTGGCGGCGTGGATGGTCGCGGACCTCGGGACCTCGGTCCCACGGCAATGGCTGTCGTGGGCGCTCGGTCGCACCAGACGACAGGGAGGTGGGGGGATGGGGATCACGATTCTGGATCTGCGCGGCGCGCTACGCTCGCTGGCACGCAGGCCCGCGTACACGCTCACCGCGGTGGGGACCCTGGCCGTGGGAATCGCCGGCGCGACCACGATCTTCAGCATCGCCGACGGCATCGTGCTCCGGCCGCTGCCGTATCCGGATGCGGACCGGCTGGTCCAGGTGGGCACGACCTTTTCGGACTGGGACGGCCTGGGATCCGTGGCCCCGGCCGAGTTCGCGGCCTGGCGCAGGGGCGTCGCCGCCTTCGAGTCCGTTGCCGCGTCCAGGATCCAGCTCCTCACCGTGCACACCGGTGACACGCCCGACGAGCTCACCGGGGCCGGCGTGTCCGGCGACTTCTTCCAGCTCATGGGTGCCCGTGCCGCGCGCGGCAGGCTCCTGGGCACGGCCGACGACGATCCCGACGCGCCGGCGACGGCGGTCCTCACCCACGGCGCGTGGCTGCGGCGTTTGGGTGCGGACGACGGGGTGCTCGGAAGCACGGTCTCCATGGACGGCACCCCCTTCACCATCGTGGGAGTCCTTCCGGCGAGCTATCGGCCCCCAGAAGCGCTCTACCAGCAGGACGTCGAGGTCTACATCCCGCTGACCCGGGTGGCCGACGACGTCTCGCCCGAGGTCTTCGACTCCTCGTTCCTGCAGGTCGTGGCCCGGCTCCGCGGAGGCATCCGTGCCGGGGTCGCCGCGGAACAGCTCCACGCCGCCGAGGACGAGCTCCTGCGCGAACGGGGCGTGCCGCCAGATGCCCGCTCCGTGGGGCTGCGGCCGTTGCAGGATCGGACCGTGGGCGAATTCGGCCACACGCTGCTGCCGTTCCTGGCCGCGGTGGGTCTGCTCCTGCTCGTGGCGTGCGCCAACGTCGCCAACCTCTCGCTGATCCGGGCCACCGAGCGGGGCCGGGAGATGGCGGTGCGAGCGGCGCTGGGCGCCGGCCGCGCCCGCGTGGTACGACAACTCCTCACCGAGAGCCTGGTCACCGCCCTGGCCGCCGGGGCCCTGGGCGCCGCGCTGGCCTGGGGCTCCGTGGCGCTCTTCCACCGCTTCGCGCCGCCATCGGTTCCACGAGCCGCGGAGGTGGCGGTGGATGGCCGCGTCCTCGCCTTCGGGCTCGCCGTGGCGCTCGTCACCGGCCTGCTCTTCGGCCTGGCGCCGGTGCTGCACGTCGTGCGCGCCCGCATCGGCGACGGCCTTCGGGACCGCAGCGGGCTGCAGCCTCCGGGCATGCGCCTGCGGAGCGTGCTGGTGGTGGGCGAGATCGCCTTCGCCATGGTCCTGGTCGTGGGGGGGACGCTCCTGGTGGGCTCGCTCCTCCGCCTCATGGGCACCGACCTGGGCTTCCGCCCGTCGGGTGCCGCGTACATGACGGTGATGCCCGAAGGGCCGCGATGGGACGATCCGGAGCAGCGTCTCTCCCTCTACCGCGATCTCGCGACGCGGGTGGCGGCCCTGCCCGGGGTCACCGCCGTCGGCGGCGTGAGCAACCTGCCCCTGGGCGGGCGACAGCCGCATCAACATCACCGTGGAGGGCTACACGCCGCCCTCCGATGCCGACGCCAGCGTCAGCTATCACCGCATTCTGCCGGGATTCTTCCAGGCGGCGGGAATCCGCGTACTGGAGGGTCGAAGCCCGAGCTGGAACGAGCCCGACGCCGCGGGATCGGTCTCCGTGGTCGTGAACCGGGCCATGGCTCGCCGCTACTGGCCGGGCCAGAGCGCGCTGGGACGCCATCTGCACCTCGGCAGTTCGGGCGGGAACGCCACCTGGATGACGGTGCGCGGCGTGGTGGGCGACGTGCGCCAGGTGTCTCCGGGGATTCCGCCCGAGCCTCAGCTGTACCTGCCGTACACACGCACGCCCTCGGGATTCCAGGTGCTGGTGGCGAGAACGGGTGGCGACCCCGCCACGCTCGTGGCTCCCATGCGCCGGATCCTCGCCGAGCTCGCACCGGACCTGCCCGCCCGCCGCAGCGGGACGCTGGCGTCGCACGTCGCGCAGAGCCTGGTCACGCCCCGCTTCTACGCGCTCATCCTGGCGACGCTGGCCGGCATGGCCCTGGTCCTGGCCCTGGTGGGGGTCTACGGCACCATGGCCTACGCCGTACGGACCCGCACCCGCGAGCTCGGCGTGCGCATGGCGTTGGGCGCGGGCCGCGGACGTGTGCGGGCGATGGTCCTGGGCCGGGGAATGCGCATGGCGGTGGCGGGTGTGGTCCTGGGCCTGCTGTTGGCCCTGGGCTGGACCCGCCTCCTGGCGAGCCTGGTCTACGGCGTCTCACCCGACGACCCCGTGACCCTGGCGGCGGCGGGCGTCGCGGTGACCGTGGCCGCCGTTCTGGCCTCGTGGATTCCCGCGATGCGGGCGACACGGGTGGATCCGGCCCGGGCTCTCAGGGCGGACTGAGACGCCCCGAATCAGAAGACGACGCCGACCCCTGCCCTGAATTCCGACCACCAGTCGCTGCCACAGAACGGCGTGTAGGTCGCCGCGTCGCCGCCGCAGCCCTCGAGGAAGACCCGGCGCGCTTGCCACTGGCCTACCGCCACCAGGGGCAGGGAGGCGACCGGCTTGAAAATCACCTCCCCCAGGCCGAGCACTCCGAACTGTGCGGACTTCCGCACGAACACTTTGGCGAACCGGTTCGAGACCGGCTGGTTGTCGCTGGTGCCGGTGCCTACGAGGATGCCCGGACCCACGGAGAGGCTGATCCGATCCACTGGAGTCCACGAATAGAGGGCGGATGCCGACACCGACAGGAAGTGGTTCTCGGTGCTGATGCCCTCCGTCACACACTGAAAGTCCACCTGCGGGTTGATGCACGTCTCGCCCGTGCGCATCAACGAGCTGGTCCTGGTATCCACGCCGACCTGCACTCCCCAGGACTCGTTGACCGCGAAGGTCACGGCCGCACCCTGGAGGCCGACATTCGGG
This sequence comes from uncultured Gemmatimonadales bacterium, assembly GCA_963809895.1. GTDB lineage: Bacteria > Gemmatimonadota > Gemmatimonadetes > Longimicrobiales > Gaopeijiaceae > Gaopeijia. The sequence continues at coordinate 245,833 of CAWELD010000004.1, forward strand.
AACGCAGCGCTTCCGGAAACCCCCCGGCCCACCACCACGAAGGCGTTCTGAGCCGGGAGCGCGGCGGGCAACGTCGAGGCGACCGCGCACAGCAGGAGACTCGGGCGGCATCGGCCCCTGACGCGAGGACCTGCGGAAAGAAGCGGCGCTGACATGCTGCAGCCCCAAGAAGGAGGAGGCGGGAAGGCCTTCTGTCAGGTTACCACACCAAGTGTGGCGACGCAACAATTCCGCATGTGATTGCGGTCATATCCGCGCCTGGGCGGGGGGCGCCAGACTTGTTGGATGACCCTCCTTCGACGTGTCTTCGTGCGCTCGCCGCGCTATGCCCTCGGCGTGATCGTGACCCTGGCCCTGGCCCTGGCCGGCGTGGACGTCCTGCTGGCCGTGGCCCGGCCGGTGCTGCTGAGCCCCCTCCCGTTCCCCGATGCCGACCAGCTGTACGAGGTGCGCGTACAGAGCCCCGACGAGGTCGACGCGGGTCCGGTGTCCCATCCGGGCTTCCTGAGACTGCGAGAGGCCGCGGGCTCGGCCGCGACCCTCGGTGCGTATCGCGCCACCGACCTGACGCTCACCGGCTCCGCTGCGGCGGAGGCCGTGCCGGGTGCGGTGGTGACCTGGGGCCTGGCCGAGACCCTGGGCACCCGGTTCGTCTCGGGACGTGCCTTCACGCAGGATGAGGACGCGCCCGGGGGGCCACCCGTGGCGATCGTCAGCCATGCGCTCTGGCAGCGTCGGTTCGGCGGAGATCCCGGGGCCATCGGACGCACGCTCGAGATCGCCGGATCCACGCATGCCATCGTCGGGATCCTGGCTCCGGAGATGACCTATCCGTCCGGTGCGGAGATCTGGGTTCCGCTCCAGAACGACGACCTGCGTCGCGGCGATGCGTTTCGCTTTCTCTCGGTCCTGGCCCGCACCGCGAGCGGCGTGGACCGGAGCGCGCTGGGCGAGGCGCTGGGTCGAATCCCCGCCAGCGACGGCTCCGTGCGTGTCCAACCGCTGGTGGAGGCGCTGCTGGGCACCATGCGGGGACGCGTTCTGGCGCTGGGCGCGGCGGTCCTGGCCACGCTGCTCACCGCGAGCTTGAGCCTGGGCGTGCTCGCGCTGGTACGCTCGATCACCCGCCGAGGGGACCATGTCGTGCGACTGGCACTGGGAGCGCCGCGGGGTCGCCTGGCACGCGAGGTCGTCATGGAGCTGGCCGTGTTGGGACTCGCGGCCTCGGGCGTGGCGTGGCTGATCGCCACGGGAATTCTTCGCTTCGCAGCCTCTCTGGCACCTCCGGAGTTGTTGGCCCTGGGAACGCCGCGCACGTCGTGGCCGATCCTCGCCCTCGGGGCTCTTGTCGGTGTCGGAACGGCGCTGCTCGCGTCGCTCCTGCCGTGGGCGACCCTGCCATCGTCCGAGCTGGCCGCCCACATCCGGGCCACCGGGACCGCACGGCGCGGCGGGCGGGCGTTCTCGGTTCTGATGGCCGCGCAGACGGCCGTTTCATTGGCGCTGAGTGCAGGCGCCATGGCCTGGGCATCGTCGCTGGTCCGCGCGAGCCGGGTGGAGTTGGGATTCGAAGCGCGCGGACTCACCGAGTTTCACCTGGGCCTCGGTGGGCCCGGGTATCGGACCGGAGGCGCCAGGGTGCGCCTGGTGGACGATCTCCGGGCACGGCTCCGCGAGTTCCCCGGCGTGACCTCGGTGGGCGTGGCCCTCGGCACGCCGCTGTCGGGCAGCCGCATGCGTACCCGCGCCACCGTCGACGGAGACACGCGCGCTGCCGGTGACGTCATGCTCCAGCCCGCGTCGCCCGATCTCGTGACGACGCTGGGGCGGACCGTGGTGGAGGGCCGGGACTTCTCCGCCGACGACGACGGCGACGGCCGGCCGGTGGCCATGGTCAGCGAGGCCGCGGCCGCGGTGTTGTGGCCCGGCGAGTCACCCCTCGGCCGGACGCTGACGCTGGAGACCGAGCCCGGCGGATCGGAGGGCGCCCGGACCGTGGTCGGAGTCGTGTCCGACGTCAGCGGCGACCTGACCGGAGCGGCGCAGGCCGAAGTGCTGGTGCCGTATGCTCAGGCTGCCATCCCCAGTGTCGCCGTGGTCGTGCGCGGAGCGAGGTCGGGCTCGCTGAGCCTGAGCGATGCGCGTCGGGTCGTCGCCGCCCTCGACCCTTCGCTGCCCGTGACCGGGTTTCGGGCCGTGGCCGAGCACAGGGCCTCGATCCTCCGTCCGCTCCGACTCCAGACGGCGATCCTGGTGGGCTTCGCAGCGCTGGCCGTGCTGCTGGTGCTCGTGAGCGTGTACGCCGTGACCGCCTCGCTGGTCGCGGATCGGCGGCGCGAGCTCGGCGTGCGCATCGCCCTCGGGTCCAGCCCGGGAGCGGTGCGCCTGGAGGTGTTGCGGTGGGGCCTGGGGCCCGTGCTCGTGGGCCTCGCGGCGGGCGGGGCGCTGGCGGTCTGGGCCACGGGCCTCATGGCGGCGGGGGCGGCGGCACCGGCGATGCACCTGTCCTGGCCCATGATCGTCCTTCCGGCGCTGGGCCTGGTGCTCCTGAGCGCGTTCTCCCTCCTCCACCCCCTGCGCACCGTTCGCGGAATCTCGGCGATCCGGGTCCTGGCGTCGTAGGTCCCTCCGTTGAATTACCACACCAGGTGAGGTATTATCGGAGGACATGGCCACCTTTCGCCTCACCGTCAACGGCTCGGTCCACGTGGTGGACGCGGAGCCGAGCACGCCCCTGCTCTGGGTGCTCCGGGACGTCCTGAACCTCACGGGCACCAAGTACGGTTGCGGCCAGGGTCTGTGCGGCGCGTGCACGGTGCACGTGGACGGCCACGCCCAGCCCTCCTGCCTGCTCCCGGTGGAGTCCGTCACGGATGCCGAGGTTCTGACTATCGAAGGGCTTTCCGACGACGGGAGCCATCCGGTGCAACGGGCCTGGATCGACCTGGCGGTCCCCCAGTGCGGATACTGCCAGGCGGGGCAGGTCATGCAGGCCGCGGCCTTCCTGGCCCGCAACGCCGATCCCTCGGATGACGACACCCGGCGGGCGATGAATCCCAACCTCTGTCGATGTGGCACCTACGGGCGGATCCTGAAGGCGGTGCGGCGCGCGGCCGAGTCGCGCCGGGGAGACGAGGGATGACGGATGGGATCACGCGCCGGCGCTTCCTGAGGATCTCCGCCACGGCCGGCGGCGGACTCCTGGTGGGCGTCGGCTTGGGGTTCCGGCGACCCGGAACCGGCGAAGGGCCCCTGCCTGCCGAGGACTGGATCGAGGCCAACGCGTTCCTGGAGATCTCGACGGAGGGCGCCATTCGCATCGGTGCTCCCGTCCCGGAGATGGGGCAGGGCGTCTCCGCGGCGCTTCCCCTGATGGTGGCCCACGAGCTCGCGGTGCCCCTGGACACCGTGACTGTATGGCGCCCGCCGGCCGACGGAAGATACGGCTCCATGGCCGCGGCGGGGAGCGATTCGGTGGTGGACTACTGGGAGCCACTGCGAGAGGCGGGGGCCGCTGCCCGCCAGGCGCTTCTGGCCGCCGGCGCCGCCCGTTGGGGGGTCGACGTGAGCGAGTGCTCCATCGACGCGGCCACGGTGCTGCATGCCGCCACGGGCCGGAGACTCGGCTACGGAAGCCTCGTGGCCGACGCCGTGGCGTTGGCGCCCACCGATGCGATCCCGCTGCCCTGGCCCCCCGGCGGAACGGCGGACCATCCCCGCGATCCGGAGCTCGAGGGCATCGTCACCGGGCGCACCCGCTACGGCCTCGATGTTCGTCCCGAGGGATTGCTCTACGCCGTCGTGGCCCGGCCGCCGGTCGAGGGCCAACGCGTGGCCGCCTACGATGCCGACGCGGCACGATCGGTGCCCGGGGTGGTACACGTGGCCGCCATCGAGCCGTTCATGATCCAGGGACTCCGCTACGGCCGGGTCCGGGGCGGTGTGGCGGTGGTGGCGACGTCCACCTGGGCCGCAATCCGGGGCCGGGAACGCCTGGGCATGGAATGGTCGGGTGACGTTGCCGAGCCCTCCAATGACACGGCGCTCTTCCAGCGGATGCGCGTCGTAGCGAACGAAGCGCCGGAGCGGATCGTCCGAAGCGAAGGACAGGCACGTCCGACCGTGGATCGCTGGGTCGAGCGCCGCTACGAGCTCCCCCTGGTGGCGCACGGCTGCCTCGAGCCGGTGAATTTCACCGCCCGCGTCGACGCCGACCGATGCGACGCGCAGGGTCCGGTCCAGAATCCTCGGTTCCTGCGGGCCCTCATCGCGGCGGCCCTGGGCATGGCTCCCGAAGCCGTCGCGGTGCAGCCCACCCGCATCGGCGGAGGCTTCGGACGCCGGCTGGCCGTGGACTACGGCGTCGAGGCGGCGCTGGTAGCGCGCACGCTTCCCGGACGCTGGGTCCAGGTGGTGTGGACTCGTGAAGACGCCTTCGCCCACGACTACTTCCGTCCTCCCGCGGTCCATCGGCTTCGCGCCGGCCTGGGGCCCGGCGGCGACCTGCTGGCGTGGGAGCACCACCTGGTCACGAGCTCGCTGGCACGCCATACGGTGGGGCCCGAAGCGCCGGAGCCGGCTATCTACGACGTCCAGGGTGCGGACTACGTCCCGCTGCACGCCCCCTGGATACGACTGGGGCACTCCTCCGTCGATGTCCCTCTCCAGCTCGGCTCGCTGCGCTCCGTGGCACACTCCTTCAACACCTTCGCCGTGTGCTCCTTTCTCGACGAGCTCGCGCAGGAGACCGGGGTCGATTCGCTGGAATTCCACCGCCGGGTCATCGGCGAGCCACGCATCCAGGACATCGGGCTGGATCTGTCGGGAAGCCGGGGCCGGGTCCGGGTGGACACAGCTCGCCTGCGACGTGTCCTGGATTCAGCCGCGGACGCAGCAGGCTGGGGGGATCCCACCCCGGAGGGACACGGTCTGGGACTGGCGTGGAGCGTCTTCAAGGGGACGTACGCAGCCCATGTGGCCCGCGTCGAGCCCGACGAGGACGGACGGCACCGGGTGACCCGGGTGGTGGCCGCCGTCGACTGTGGCACCCTCGTGAACCCCGATGGGATCCGTGCCCAGTGCGAGGGCGCGGTCATGGACGGCTTGGCCACGGTGCTGCACTGGCGTGTGCCCTTCGAGAACGGGATGGTCGTGCCGCGGAACTTCGACGGATTCCCCCTTCTGCGAATGCGTGAAGCTCCCGACGTCGAGGTGCTGCTCCTCCCCAGCGGTGATCCTCCCACGGGCATGGGAGAGCCGCCCTATCCCTCGGTGCCTCCGGCCGTCACGGCGGCCTTCCACGCAGCCACCGGCCGTCGCCACCGCAGCCTCCCCATCCTGTCCGGGTGACTCAGGCTGTGCTGGCGGGCCGCTCCCAATCGTGCGTGCCGTTCCACGAGACGATCCAGGCGATGCGGCGCCGCTCCAGCGCTTCGACGTGATCCGCGGACACGAAGCGGCGGCCCCCTGACCACAGCCCCTTCGGATAGACGAGGACGATGTCCTCTCGCAGAAACCGGCCGACGAAGCGCGCCACCTCCTCCATGGCCTCGCGCTCGTACCCGTCAGGGACCACGTATTGTGCCTCCAGCCACCCGGGCTCGTGGTCGTCGACGTGGAAGTGGATGTCCACGTCCCCGTCCAACCTCACCTCCACGACCAGGCGAAGGGTGCCGTACGGCCGGCGCGTCTCGCGTGCGAACGCGGCATCCCCCGACGACTCCCATCCGTCTCCTCCGTGGACCCGGAGAAGCTCGTGAAGAACGGCCGCGCGTTCCGAGTTGGACATCATGGACCCCCTCCCTCGACGATCACTTCGCCCCCGGCAGGCCTGGTTGCCCGAGCCAGCCCGGGAGCATGCACCACCCACCCACGCGCAGAAACCGGCGCCCGGGTATCAGAAGATTCCTTCACACTTCACCTGTCGCGGGCTCCCGTCTCATCTTGAGATCATGAACATCCTCCGCGTGCTCCGCCAAGCCCTGCGCTCGCTGGCTCGTCACGCAGGCACCACGCTGGTGGCGATCCTGTCCATCGGGGTCGGCATGGGCGCGAACCTCGCGCTCCTGGGGTGGGCATGGTCCATGACCTACCAGGAGCGCGACACGCCCGGTGGTGGTCGTTTGCTCTGGGTATCCGTGATCGAGCCCGGCGATGCGGGAACGAGCGTGCTCCCGCCACCGGACGAGGCCCTCGCCCTCCTCAACGGAGGGGCGTCGTGGGACGCGGTGGGCGCCTGGGACGGCTCGCTGGCCAGCGTCTCGGCGGCGGGCGCCACAGGTCGAGAATGGGTCCGTTGGACCACCCCGGGCTTCTTGCGGGGGATGGGCCTCCACGCCGCTGCCGGCCGCTTCTTCGTGGCCGGCGATACGCTGCCTGCCGGCGAGCCGGTGGCCCTGGTGTCCCGGAACCGTGCGGTCGCCCGCTGGGGATCTCCTGAAGCCGCCCTGGGTGAGACGCTTCGCGTCGACGGGGTGCCGCACCGGATCGTGGGAGTCATCGGAGCCGACTGGGACGCCGGCGAGTTCGCCGTGCACCTCCCCCTGGCCGCGTCGCGGGACCGCGGCCGCCACCGCGCCCGCATGTGGGTGCATCTGCCCGAGAGTGGCCCCGACGCCAGGGCCCGGGCGAACGACGAAATCCGCGCTCGGCTCAGCACGCTGAGGACGGGAGACGGGCGCGTCGTCGGCATACGCACCGGTGGTGAGAAGGAGGTGCTCAGGAGTGGCTCCCCGATCCAGCTGCGACCCTTCTTGCTCCCGCTCGCGGTCCTCCTGCTGGCGTGCGTCAACGTAGCCACCGTGCTCCTGGCTCGCGGCGCCGCGCGGGCGCCTGCCCTGGCCACGCAGAGGATGCTCGGGGCCGGGGCGTGGCACGTGCTTCGCCCACTGCTGGCGGAGAGCGCGCTGCTGGCCACCGCATCGGCAGCGCTCGCCCTGCTCTTCGCCGAGGTGGCCTTTCGCACGATCCTGTCCCTGCCGGGTCCCGACGCCCCCCGCCTGGGGATTCCCGTGCTCCTGGCCGCGGGCGCACTCGTCCTGCTCGTCGTACTTGCCGCGGGAGCGTGGCCCGCCGCCGCAGCGCTGCGGGTGCGCGCCGGAGACCTCCTCCGCACGGCCCACACCACCGGTACCGGAGGCCGGCCTCTGGGGCTCCGCTCGGTGCTCTTCGCCGTGGAGGCCGCGCTGGCCACGGCGCTGGTCCTCTTCGCCTGCGAGTCGGCGGGCTTCGCGCTGGCCGAGGCGCGGCGGGGCGTCGGATTCGAGCCCTCCGCCATGGCGGAGACCGATCTCGACGTGGACCAGGTGGCCGGAGGATTCCCGACACTGGCTGCATGGGTCGACGGAATGGTGAATCGCGTCGATGTGGTGGCGGCGGGAGGCATGACGGTGCGACCGCTGACGGCTCCCGACGCCCTGGACGTGGACGGCGCACCGATCACGGTCCCGGAGCGGGCGGCGCCCCGGGCTCCGCGGCTCGCATGGATCACCCGCGATCTGAGGCGCGCACTCGGGCTGCCCCTCCTGAGGGGGCGTGACCCCACGACAGCCGAGTTCCAGGCGGGCGACCCCGTGGTGCTCATCAACGACGCGGCGGCACGGCTCCTGTTCATGGACCGGCCCAGCGCGCTGGGCGCCCGCATCGGCGTGCTCCCGCCCGGGAGCGGCGGGCGGATCACGCTCACCGTGGTGGGCATCGTCGCAGACATGCGCGACCAGCCGCTCTTCCAGGACGACGCGCCACCGGCCCTGTACACTCCCTGGCATGAGGCTGCGGGTGGCATGGCGCGCATCTACGTCCGCGGTGCGACGGCCGCCGCCGCGGAGAACGCGCTCCGTGGAGCCTTGGAGCGGAACCTCGCCGGCACCACACCGCCCCCGGTCCGATCCACGGCCGACGCGGTACGGGAGCAGACCGCCGCGCCGCGTCTCCAGGCCTGGCTCACCGGTGCGGCGGGCACCTTCGCGCTCCTGCTGGCCGCGCTGGGGTTGTTCGGCATCACCGCTCTGGTCGTGGCGGGGGAACGTCGAGGGCTGGGGGTGCGTGCCGCCCTGGGCGCCGGGCCCCTGGCGTTGGTGGCTGTCGCGCTGCGGCGGATCGTGATCCCCGTCGCCGTGGGCGTACTGGCCGGAGCGGGATTCCGGGCACTGCTGGCCGGGTACGCGGTCCGCGGCGCCGGTGGCATGCCGGTGCATCCCTGGCTGGTCGCGGCGGCCGTGGTCGCTGCGGCGCTGTCGGCTGCCGCCGCACCCCCACTCTGGCGCGCCGCGCACCTGGATCCGGCCCGCACCCTGCGCGAAGAATGAAGCACCGTCCCCCGCTCACGAGCTGGTGGCGAGCGCCTCCAGTCGCGGGCCGTCGGCGATGCAGTACCGCGCCCGGCCGCGCCGCACGAGCACGCCGGTGCCCACCAACTCACCGAGGCGTCGAGCCACCACCTCGCGCACGGTGCCCAGATCCTGCGCGAGCTGTGCCTGGGTCATCCCCAGGTCGAAGTCCTCTCTCGACGAGGCTTCGGCCCGCGCCAGAAGGTGGCGTGCCAGCCGGGTCCGCACCGAGTCGGCGACGCGATCCTCCAGCCGGCCCGCCAGGACGCGCACCCGCTCCCCGAGGCTTCGCAGGAAGGTCGCCGCCAGCGCCGGATCGACCTTCATGGCCGCCATCACGCTGCTCCTGGACAACACCAGCATCCGCACCGGCGACTCCGCCACCAGCGAGGCCGGGTACAGGCCGCCGTCGAAGAGAGGGATCTCGCCGAGGGTGTCCCCACCCCGAGCCCGGTGCACCACCGTCTCGCGGCCGGCCCTGGCCCGGATCGCGCGCGCGGTCCCGGCCAGGAGAACATGCAACGACGAGGCACGGGTCCCCTGGCGCCAGATCACGCTCCCCGACGGATAGGCGCGTTCCGAGGCTCCAACCAGGAGCGCGCGGGCAGCCTCCTCCGAGAGCCCCTGGAATGACGGGATGCGCCGCAGTTCGTCGGTGGTCATGCTGTGATCTAGGTAGCCGCAGTCCCCTGGATCAAGTTGCGGGTGCGCTGGACTGTGACCGGAGTCATACTCCGCGGACGGCACTTCCGACGACTATCCTGCCGTCCTGCCACCCGAAAAGCCCTGAACCTTCGTCCCGGAGAGGCCCATGAGAGGCATTCGTTGGATCGCGGCCCTGATCGCCGTCGTGGTCATCGTGACCACCAAGCTGGCCACCCGGTCGGCGAGCGCGACCGACAGCCCGGCGGACAATGAGCCGACCGCGGCGGCCCAGGCGCTCCCCACCGAGATGGGACAGGCGACCTTCGCGGCCGTGGCCGAGATCGTGGCCATGCTGGAGAGCGACCCCGACACCGACTGGTCCAAGGTCGACATCGCGGGCCTCCGCGAGCACCTGGTGGACATGAACCGGGTCATGGTCGAGGCGCAGGTGTCGCAGCGGGACGTGGAGGGCGGCGTGGAGATGACCGTGCGCGGACCGGACGACGTGCTGGACGCCGCCCGTCGCATGGTGCAGGCTCATTCGAGCATGATGGGTCCTCAGGACGCCGCCACCCTGACCGTCGACGATCGTGGTGACGCCCTGGTCCTGACGTGGACCACCGACGACCAGGACCGGGTCGCCGAGCTGCGGGGCCTGGGCTTCTTCGGCTTCCTGGCCCGGGGCGGCCACCACCAGCGGCATCACCTCATGCTGGCCCGGGGGATGAATCCCCACGGCGGGTGAGCTGTCCGGATCCGGGACGGGGATTCCCGCAAGCGCACGGGGGGTCCCCTCCTGCCGCCGCGTACCAGGTCCCGGATGTCCCTATGTGACAAGACATTGCGCATGCTCGACCGAGGCACGGCTCCTGCAGGATAAGGCCTTTCTCTGATCCTCGCTCCGCGAGCGAGGGCACCCCACTGGCGGACACGAATGGGAGAGGCACGATGAGGATGACGACGAGGACGATGTTCGGGGGCGGCACTCTCGCGATTCTGGCCCTTCTGGCGCCCGCGACGCTGCACGCCCAGGCCGCCCTGGATCAGGGGAGCCTTCAGGTCGGCGGATCCGCCAGCGTGGTCAGCACGAAGAGCTCGGGGTCCGACTCGCGCACCACGAGCCTGACGCTCGCCCCGACGGTGCTGTACTTCGCGCAGCACGGACTGGCCGTCGGCGGCACCCTCCTGCTCTCCCACACGAGCCGGGACGAGACGAGCGGTACCACGTGGTCGATCGGACCCAGCGCCGCCTACTACTTCGACACCGGTGACGAGTCGCTCCATCCCTTCGTGCAGGGCACCGTGGCCTTCGGGAAGAGCACCAGCGATGCAGACGTCGGCAATACCAGCGTCAGCTCCACTGTGAGCATGACCGAGTTCCGGGCCGATGCCGGCATCCTGAAGCTGGTCACCGGGAGCGTGGGCATCACCGTGGCGGCCTTCTACGACCGCGTGAGCTTCGGCGACGACGGCGACGGCCACAACGAAGGCATCGGCGCCACCGCCGGGTTCGCGATCTTCGTTCCCTGAGGAAGTCGGAGAGCAGATATGCCGATGCTTTTCGACGACGTACGCTTCGCGTGGCGCGCCCTGGCGCGAAACCGCGGCTTGACCGCGGCGGCCACCCTCGTCGCGGGATTGGGGCTCGGCATCTTCACGGCGTTCTTCGGTGTCGTGAACGGCGTGCTGTATCGGCCACTCCCGTATCGGGACGCCGATGAGCTGATCCGCATCGGACAAGTGGGCGAGCGGAGTCGCGGCCCCGGCGACGCGGTGTCACCGGGCGCCGTCCAGCTCCTTCGGGAGGCATCGACGACCCTGGTGGGAGTGGCTGCCTTCCGGCGCGAGACGGCGTCCCTGCTCACGGGCACGGAGCCCGTCCGGGTGCAGGTGGCTCGGACCACTCCGGATCTCTTCGCGGTGCTGGGCGTGGGCGCCGCACTCGGTCGCACGCTGACGACAGGCGACGACGACGCGGTCCTTCTCGCCCATGACCTGTGGGTGGGGGGCTTCGGCGCCGACTCCACCGTACTCGGCCAGAGCGTGCGCATCGACGGTGAGCGGCACGTCGTCGTGGGGATCATGCCCGCCGACTTCGGGCTCGACCGTGGCGTCTCGCTGTACCTTCCTCTGGATCTGACCCGCGAGGCATCGAGCGGTGGCTCCGGCACGCCGTGGTACTCGGTGATCGCACGCAGGATGCCGCGTGCGAGCATGGCGACGGTGCGCGCCGAGCTGGCCACGCTATCCGACCGGTTGCCGGCGACGAACGACGAGCCGGCCCATCTCCAGGCGTATGCCGAGGTGGTCCCCCGTGACACCTTCTTCCGGGGACTGGAGTGGGTCCTTCTCGGCGCCGCTGGACTCCTCCTGCTCGTGACCTGCTCCAACGTCGCGGGGCTGCTGCTGGCACGCGGCGCGCGCAGGCGCCCGGAGATCGCGGTGCGCGCGGCTCTGGGGGGAAGCCGGCGGCGGATCTTCCGCCAGAGCCTTCTGGAGAGTGCGCTCCTGGCGGGAACGGCCGGTGTCGTGGCGCTGACGGCGGCCTCCTGGCTGGCCGATGTCTTCGTGAGCCTGCTTCCGGCCGGCCTTCCGTGGTGGAGCCAGGTCGATGTGCTGGATCTACGGGTTCTGGCGGTGGCGGGTCTCGGCGCCCTGGTCATCATGGCGACCGTCGGCGCCGGTCCCTCGCTGGAGGCGTCACGCGTGGATCTCCTGCGTGTGCTGGGCCTGGGAGGATCGGGCGCGACGGACGGAGTGCGGCAACGGCGGCTGCGAGACGGCGTCGTGACGCTCCAGATGACCCTGTCGTTCGTGCTGCTGGTGGCCTCGGTCCTGGTGTGGCGGAGCACCGGGGCCCTGAATCGTCTCGATCTGGGCTGGAACGCCGAGGGCGTGCTGCGGGCTTCCGTCGCCGGCCCCGCGCTGAACGAGGAGAGCACGCGCTGGAACGTGATGGACCGCATCAGCGAACGCGCCCGATCCCTGCCCACGGCGACCGGCGCGGCGTGGAGCGGCTTCCCGGCCGAGGTCGAGGGCGTGACTCTGAGCCGCGAAGACCGGCTCACCGCGATCGGAAGTGGCGTCTCGCTGAGCGCCCTCGGTGTACAGCGGCTGGCGGTGGACCCCACCTATTTCCGGACCTCGGGCCTCGAGCTACGCTCCGGCCGCGGCTTCGATCCGGGTGGCGCCGCGGGCGTCGTGCTGGGCGAGACGCTCGCCCACACCCTGTGGCCCGACGGCTCGGCCGTCGGCGAGACCCTCCGTCTCGGCACCCTGTCGTTCGAGGTCCTGGGTGTCGTGTCCGACCCGCTCGAGATGCTCGGCGGGCGCGACGGTCTTCGCGCCGTGCGTCGCCCACACCTCTACCTGCCCATGCACCTGGCGAGCCCGACGTCGCTGGATCTTCGCGTCGCCGCCGCAGACCCCGCGGCGCTGTCCGGAGCCCTGCGCGAGCTGGCGGCCGAGGTGGACCCCACCGTCACGCTCTCCGGTGTGGAGACCGGGTGGGAGCGGGCGCTGGGCAACCAGCTGGTCGTGAACCGCTTCCTGTCGTCGCTGCTGGGCGCGCTGGCCGCCATGGGCATTCTCCTGTCGTCCATCGGCCTCTACGGACTGATCGCCTACTCCATCACCTTACGGACCCGCGAGATCGGCATCCGCTCGGCGCTGGGCGCCGAGCCTGCCCGCATCGTGCGCACGGTACTCCGGGGAGCCGTGACGCTTCTGGTCGCGGCCCTCGCCTGTGGCGGCCTGCTCGCGGCACTCGGTTCCCTGGCGGTCGGTGGATTCCTGTACGGAATCCGCCTGTTCGATCCCGCGACATGGCTGGGCGCTGCCTCGCTGCTGGGTGCCGTGACGATCGTCGCGGCCGCACATCCCGTGCGTCGCGCGCTGGCGGTGGACCCGGCAGACGCTCTGCGAAGCTGAGGCGCACCCCCGCTACCGCTCCGCCCGTAGCGCCCGGATCGGGTCGGCCCGGGTCGCGCCCCTGGCCGACATCCAGGCCGCCGCCGCGGCCACCGCGGCGAACACCAGGGCGCTGCCTCCGAACGCTGCGGGGTCCACGCCGCCGACCCGGTAGAGATTGCCGTTCAGGAAGCGGCTCAGGGGAATCGCGAGGACCAGGCCGAGTCCCAGGCCCAGGACCACAGCGGCCAGGATCTCACGCATCACCAGCCCCATCAGGCGCCCACCCGTGGCGCCCAGCGCCACCCGGATGCCCATCTCCTGCATGCGGCGGCGCACGGCGAAGGTCACCACCGCATAGATGCCCAGGGCGGCCAGGAAGACCGACCCCAACGCCAGTGCGCCCAGGAACAGCGCGGCCAGGCGCGGGCCCGAGAGGCTGGCGCCCATCCGGTCCGCCAGAGTCCCCAGCGCGTCCACCGAAAGCGATGGCTCCACCTCCTGAAGCGTGCCGCGCATGGTCTGGGCCACCGAGCCGGCGTCGCCACGTCCGCGGGCGACGAAGGTCACCGCCGACGGCGGGATCTGCGTCAGGGACAAGTACATGAGCGACGTGGGTGCCTCACCCAGGGAGCGCACCTT
>CAWELD010000005.1:0-35990 GCA_963809895.1 uncultured Gemmatimonadales bacterium
GGGTCGCCAGGCTCGAAGGCAGCTGGCTCGCCTTCTCCGGCACGTAGATGAGGTCGTTGGTGCGGTCGAAGGCGGGGCCCTGGCCGGGATAGCCGTCGCCGTTGATGTCACCGTAGTAGACGTACGAGAAGGGCAGCCCCGACTGGCCGGTGTAGAGCAGCGAGATCTGGTTGTCGTCGAGTCCCGGGAAGGGCGCGCCGTAGACCGACAGCACCAGCTTGTGGGGCCGGTCGAAGTTGGACGTGGTGAGCTCGGCACGGTTCGGGTCCGAGCGCGTGGGCGTGAGGCCGTAGTTGGCCACCATGTCGGTGGACACCAGGCTCATCTTGTCGTACGAGCGGGCGTGGAGTCAGGGTCTGGAACCCAGCCTGTCGGTGAGCTGCCCGCGCGGCTCGGCCGTGATCGAAAAGCCCCAGTCCTCGCTCTCGTTCGTCGCCAGCAGCGCGTGACCAAACTCCGGGTAGTCCCAGGTCGGCACGAAACCCGTTCCATTGGCCCTGCCGTAGCGCCGGCGCTCGAAGCCGCCGTAGCCGTCCAACGGTCCCTGGTTCCCGGCCGGATCCCCCAGGTTCAACTCCTGGAGCACGATCTGGTTGATGGCCCGGTTGAAGAGGAAGCCCAGCGAGCCACTGATGCGTGAAGTGAACTCCTGATCCACCACCACCGAGAACTTCAGGTCCTGGGGATGTTTGAACCCGGGTCGGACACGTAGCGGTGCGCCGCAGGTTCGGCTGCCCGGCGTAACACGTGCCCGGGGGATTGAAGGGATCGAAGGGGGGCACCGTGTTGCCCGAGAACAGGTCGTCGGTGACGCGGCCGGTGCAGGTCATGGTCATGCGGCTCATGCCGTCGTACTGGAACGCATTGGACAGCCACACGAAGGGCAACTGACCCACGAACATGCCCAGCCCGCCCCGCACCTGGGTCGTGTGCTCGCCCTCGCTCTGCCAGTTGAAGCCCCAGCGCGGGGACAGCAGGAACTGTCCCGACGGCAGCTTGCTGGTCTTGTAGTCGAACAGGTCGGTGAACTCGAAGTTCTCGTCGGGATGATCCAGCACCCAGGGCACATCGATGCGGAGCCCGAAGCGCATGGTGAGCCCCTTGCCGGCATCGATCTGGTCCTGCAGGAACGCCACCCACTGCAGCACCGAGAAGTTCGTGGTCGGATCCGCCCCGTCGGCCAGGAGCGTGCGCTCGTAGCGCTGCGGGGCGTTGTTGCGCACGTCTCTCATGCTGGCCCAGAAGTAGCTGCCGGTCTCGCCGGGCACGTAGCGGTGGCTGATGTCGTAGTAGGCGCCGGTCAGCCCCGGCGTGTATACGCTCCCGGTGCCGGTGCCCTCGTCGGGATCCTTGTTCAGCGACAGCGTGTTGGTGAACTGGATGTTGGTCTGCCGCAGATCGTTGTTCTGGGCGTAGAACTGCGAGCCCACCCGCACGCCCCGCTGGAAGCTGGCGCCGTCGATGCTGCTCACCAGATCCGCCTCCATCTGCGGCCAGGTCACCGCCGGGGTGGACTCGTCCACGCTGTGCTGGATGGAGACGTTCAGCTCGTTGGCGCCCCGGTCACCCAGGTCCGAGAAGAGCTGGAACGAGGTCGTGTTGTTGAGCCCCTTCCGGTGCACCGCGTTGGACGACAGCCCGTACGGCTCGAAGGCGAACCGGTTCGGGCTCTCGTCGTTCGACGCGTACGCGAACACGTTGCGCACCGTCATGCGCTGCCCGTTGGCCAGCGTCCAGTCCACCCGGCCGAACACGTTGGCCAGCTCCTGCTTCAGCGGATACGGCCCGGCGATCCCCGTCTCCAGCCCGAACTGGTTCGCCAGCTCGTCGGAGAAGTCGCCCACCGCTTCGGGCGACAGCCGCACCAGCAACGGATCGTCACGCAGCAGGTTGTAGCCCGTGGGCGGTTGCTTGCGCCGCTCGAACTCGCCCGACACGAAGAAGTGTGCCCGGTCCTGGATGATGGGCCCGCCCACCGACAGCCCCAGCAGCGTGCGGTCCACCCCCGAGGCCTCCACCGGCCCCGTGGGCAGGCTCAGGTCGCCGATGAGCGCTTCGGCCCGGTAGGCGCCGAACGCCCGCGCGTTCCACTGGTTGGTGCCCGTCTTGGTCACCGCGTTCATGACCCCGCCCGTGAACCCCGACAGCCGCACGTCGAAGGGCGCCACCAGCACCTCGTACTGGGCCACCGCGTCCAGCGGGATCAGCTTGGCCCCCGCCTGCCCCCCAGGCACGCCGCCCGCCGTCAGCCCGAACACGTCCTTGCTCGCCACCCCGTCGATCAGGATCGAGTTGTAGCGATCGTTCTGCCCCGCCACCGAGAAGCCTCCGCCCTCGGTGGTCTTCACCAGCGGCGACAGCACCGCCAGCTCCATCAGGTTCCGGGACAGGATCGGCACCGACTCCACCACCCGCTCGTCCATGCGCGTCGCCGGACCCACCTGGCTCGGGTTGAAGATCTCCGCCCGCTCGGCGTTCACCTCGATCCCTTCCACCTCGATGGCCTGCTCCTGCAAGCGCACGTCCAGCGTGACCACGTCGCCCACCTGCAGGTGGATGTCCTCCAGCGTCGCGTCGGCGTAGCCCAGGCTCTGCACCAGCAGCGTGTACGGCCCGCCGGGTTGGAGTTGCAGGATCAGGTAGCGGCCCTCGGCGTTGGTGGCCACCCGCTTGAGCGTCCCCGTCTCCTCCTGGCGCAGCGTCACCACCGCCGCCGACAGCGGCTCGCCCGCCTGGTTCGTCACCGTGCCTCGCACCGCCGCCGTGGTGCGGGACTGTGCCGCCAGCGGCAGCGCCGTGCCCCCCAGCGCCAGGACGAGAAGGACCAGCCGGAAGAACGTGCCGTGGATCCGGCGCATCGAAAGCTCTCTGTGATGGAGGTCGTGGTCTCGGACGAGGAGGAGGGACCCCGACATTCGCCGCACCTCCCCCCTCCCACAAGAGACGAGCGGCGCGGACGGAATCTGTCAGCGAGAGCCCTTCCTACATCACCCGCCACCACGGCATGGCCAGCACGCGCTCGGACACCCACTCCGTTCGCTCCCCGGCATGCAGGAGCAAGCATCCCCTGACCGCCTCCTGGTAGCGGTCGCGGAACTCCACCAACCGGGCCCAATCGCGGGGCCGGGGACGGGCTGTGGCCTTCACTTCGATGCCGACCACGGCGCCCTCGCTCTCGAGGACGAAATCCACCTCCGCTCCGTCGTATGTGCGCCAGAAGAGGATCTGCGACGAGCCCGCCCGTGAGTCCTTCCAGGTCATCAGGTCCGTCAGGACCAGGTTTTCGAGGTGCGCCCCCCGCGGCTCCGTCTCTCCGGCCACGCGCATCCCCAGCCCCACGTCGCTCCAGAAGAGCTTCGGCGACTTCACCACCCGCTTGGTCCGGTTCCCGTGAAAGGGCGCGATCCGCAGGAGCTGGAACGACGTCTCGAGGAGGTTGAGGTACCGGCGCGCCGTCGTGTGTGGCAGGTCGGCGTCCCGGGCGATCTCGGACTGGATGGCCAGATTCCCGACCCGCAGGCTCGCCACACGCATGAGTCGACGGAAGTCCACCAGCCCGCCGATGGCCGTCAGTTGCTGGAGATCGCGCTCGAGGTAGGTGGTCACGTATCCGTCGAACCAGATCGAGGCCGCCGTGGGGTCGACGAGCTCGTGGGCGGGGACCGGGTATCCCCCGAGGCGGACCACGTCGCGCCAGTCGGCTGCCGGTAGCTCGATCTCTTCCAGCCGCTGAGGCCACAGGTCGGGCTCCTCGCCGAGCAGGACGTCCCACGCGCCGGTGCCACCCCGTCCCAGCAACTCGTTCCGGGTGAGGGGCCACAGCGTGACGTAGGCCGCGCGTCCGGCGAGGGACTCGGTCACCGTCTCCATCAGCAGCAGATTGGCTGATCCCGTGAGCAGGAAGCGCCCGGGGCGTCGCGGGCGATCCTCGTCCACAGCCTGCTTGATGGCCAGAAGAAGGTCCGGGACTCGCTGCACCTCGTCGATCACGAGGGCATCGGCCCGGGCGAGCAACCCCCTCGGATCGGATTCCGCCACCGCCCGGACGTCCAGGTCGTCGAGGCTCAGGTAGGGCCGGCCGTCGATGCCGGCGAGCTTCCGGGCGAGCGTGCTCTTTCCGGTCTGCCGCGCTCCCATGAGCACGACCACGGGAAAGACCTCCAGCACGCGCCGGAGCCAGGGTTCCGCCGCTCGCGGAAGCAGAGGCGGCGTCGAGTCTTCTTCGCGATAGTCCACCATATGGTCAAAATCATGCCATATCGTGGTCAGATGCGCAATGCGCCCAGATGTCGCGCCTACACGCGCATCCCCCCTTCCTCCTCCCTACTCTTCTCTCAGCACCTGCGCCGGATCCAGTGACGTAGCCCGCCGCGATGGCAGCAGCGCCGCGGCCCCCGCTACCACGGCGAAGAGCGCCGCAGCCACCGCAATGACCACCGGATCGTGCGCCGTCACCCCGAACAGAAAACGTCGTAGCGCGTCACCCAGGAGCAGCGCCATCACCGTGCCACCGGCGAGCCCTACGGCCAGGAGCACCCCGGCCCGCCGAAGCACCAGCGCCAGCACGCTCCGGCGGGGGGCGCCCAGTGCGATGCGCACCGCCAGCTCGCGGGTGCGGGCCCGCACCAGGCCCGCCAACACACCGAACAGCCCTACCGCAGCGAGTCCGGTGGCGAACAGCGCTACCAGCGCCCATGACCCGGGTCTGGAAGCGGGGCGCCGCGGTGGCGTCGGCCACCCAGTCATCCATGCTCCGCACCTCGCGCACCGGCTGCTCGGGATCTACGCCGAACACGGCCTGGCGGAGCGCGTCGGGATGTGCCGGATGGCCGGGCTGCCAGCGCACCACGTACGACTTGCTGGTCAGGTACTCGGCGGAGTAGGGCAGGTAGAGCTCGGGCCGTACCTCGCGGTCCGGGCCGTCGTGGTGCACGTCGCCCACCACACCCACGACCCGCACCCACTCGTCGTGGCCCGAGAGCCGCACCTGTGCATCGAGGGGATCGGCCCCGCCCCAGTAGTGCTGGACGGCGGAGCGATTCACCAGCGCCACCTGGGGCTGTGCCAGGTCCTGGCGCCCGAACGCCCGTCCCGACAGCACGGGAATCCCCAGGGTCTGGAGGTAGTCGGGGCCGATGCCCCGGATGGCGAAGGCCGGAGCGTCGTCGGGGCCCGCGATCCCCTCGATCTCGGCGCGCTGCGTCTGGTTGGATCCGCTCAGCGGGAGCGAGTTGATCATGCCCGCCGATGCCACGCCCGGCACCTGGCGCATGCGCTCCAGGACCTCGGTGCTGAAGCGCGCGCGGGCGTCCAGCGTGGGCACGCGGTCCCACGACAGCGCCACCGTCAGCGCCGTGACGTCGTGGGGATCGAAGCCCAGATCCACCGAGCGGAGTCCCTGGAAGCTCCGGGCCAGCAGCCCCGCGCCCAGGAGGAGCGCGAAGGTGACCGCGAGCTGGGCGGCCACGAGCACGTTGCGCGCGCGCCCCCAGGGCCCGTGTCCGCCGCCGCCCCGGAGCACGTCGGCCGGGGCCTGGCGCGAGGCGGCCAGGGCGGCGGCTCCCCCCACGGCCAGCGCCGACAGCGCGGTCACCCCGAGCACGGCCAGCACGACCCGCCCATCCAGGGTCACCGCGTCCAGCCGGGGGATTCGGCCCGGCTCCAGCCAGCGCGCCAGCGCCAGGAGTCCGCGGGCCAGGGCCAGCCCCAGCGCCCCCCCGGCCACCGCGAAGACCGCGCTCTCGCCGGCCACCAATCCCACGATCGCACCCCGGGAGGCGCCGATGGCTCGTCGCGTGGCGAGCTCGCCGCGCCGGTCCAGCACCCGATTGAGGCTGAGGTTGGCCACATTCGCGCACGCCACCAGCAAGAGGAGCCCCGTGGTGGCCAGCATGAGCCAGAGCACCGGCGCCACGTCGCCCACGATCAGGTCCTGGTAGCGATCCACTCGGGTGTACCAGTCCCGGTTGTCGCCGGGACGCTCCTGCGCCAACCGCGCGGAGAAGGCCGTCATCTCGCTCCGGGCCGCGGCCAGGTCGACGCCGTCTGCGAGCCGGCCGATGGCGTGGAAGGAGCGCCCCGATCCCAGGGCGTCTTCATCGATGGGGAAGGGCCGCCAGAGCTGCACGGGCAGCCCCGCCCAGTCGCCGTGGGCCTCGAACCCCGGGGGCATGACGCCCACCACCGTGTTGGGCTCGCCGTCGATGCGGACGGTGCGTCCCACGATGTCTGGATCGGCGCCGAAGTCCCGGGTCCAGAGGCCGTTGCCCAGGATCACCACGGGCGCCGCACCCGGGGCCGCGTCGTCGTCGGTGAAGCGCCGGCCCAGCGCCGGCTCGGTGGCGAACACGTCGAAGAACCCGGGCGTCACCCGCGCGGCGTAGGCGTATTCCGGGATCACGTCGGTCGTCACCGACGCGCTCCGGCCGCGCACCAGCGCCAGCGACTCGAACGACGAGGCGTCGCGCTGCCATTCCTGGAAGTTGGCGGCCGTGGCGTAGCCCGCGGGCATGTCGATGCCGTCGTTGTCGTCGTAGACGAACACGATGCGCGACGCGTCGGGATAGTCCAGCGGCTTCAGGAGGACGCCCTCGATGAGCGAGAAGACCGTGGCCGTGGCGCCCACGCCCAGCGCCAGCGTGCCGGTCACCGCGAGCAGGTATCCCGGCCGCGCGGCCAGCCGGCGCAGCGTGGTGCGGAGTCCCGTGATCAGGTCGCGCATGGCCTCTCCTCCCCTCCCTCTGGTGTGTCGTCGTCGTCCGCCGTGCCGGTAGCGCCATGCCGCCGTCACGGCCTGCCGCAGATACCACGCGCTCGCGCGTGTTCTGCCCATGCGCCGCCGCCGCTCGCGCCAGAGCTCTTCCAGGTCGCCCACCAGCGTGCGCGAGCGGGGTCCGGGCCGGAGCGCCAGTGCCAGGAGCCAGCGACCCAGCGCCGGGGGACGGGGGTCGCCGGGGGTCCGCGGCGGCGGCTCGCGCCCGTCGTCTCCGGACGTCATCCCCCCTTCTCCAGGAGTCCCTCGATGCCCTCCCACACGCTGAGCAGCGCCTCGCGATGCTCCGCCAGCGCCCGCACGCCCTCGGGGGTCACGCGCACGAAACGCTTGGGTCGTCCGCCGCGCTCGGGATCCGGCTCATCGACGGTGGACTCGAGCCAACCCTTGTCCTCGAGCCGGTCCAGCGCCACGTAGACCGAGCCGGCCTGCACCGGGCGGCCGGTGCGCTCCTCGATGAGCCGGATCAGCGAGGCGCCGTAACCCCGCCCGCGCTCCCGCAGCGCCACCGCGAGCACCAGGTGCTCCAATCCCCCGGGAAACGTGCGATCTCCCACCGGTTCATCTCCTCGTGTCGGGTGCGTCGGGTGCGTCGGGTCCGGACGTCGCGGACCCGCTCGCAGCGCGTAGCCCGCCGCGGCCGGGGGGCGATCCGTCCCCCATCATACCCTTGGACGCCGGGCAACTCGTAAAAGTTGGGATGACCTGTGCAGACCGGAGTGACCAACCCGATTACGCTGCCGGTGCCCAGGGACTTATGTTCGGGCCCACGTGGGAAGCCAACCTGGAGCGAGGATGCCGGTACCCGACATCGTCATCGTGCGCGACACGCCCCTTTCCGGGGAGGCGCTGGGAGAGCTGGTACGGCGCTTCTTCGAGGACATGGTGAAGTACGTCGTGGACCTCGAGCGCGAGGTCCTGGCGGTGGGCGGGGAGCTGCACGCCGACGCCGAGGCGCTTCTCCTGGAGGACGGAAGTCGCCAGGAGGATCTCTGGGGCGCGAACTATTATCCCGGCCTCGGCCGCGAGGCCTGCATCGAATTCACGTCGCTCATCAAAATCCGCCCCTCACAGGGGAATCGGAGCATGTTGATCGAGGACCCGATCCTCTGTGAGCGCGTGCGGAAGATCACCGAACGGCTGCTCGGCAGGGGGAGGCGCTTTCGTGAGCCAGCACGCGGGGCTCGACGTGGCGCGCTGGTCGAAGTTCGACCTGGATCAGCAGGTCCTGATGATCGCCAACGAGATGAACCGGGCCACCCGCTTCGTCGACGCGGGCGCGGCCGACGCGGTACGTCGCGGATACGAGCGCGTCTTGCGCCTCGCCGACCTGACCATGGCGTGCGTTCCCAGGCGTGCCTTCCTGCGCGAGATCGCGCGATGGCGCGACGTGATCGCGGAACTCTACCTGGCCGAGTCCGTGAGGTTGCCGGACCACCGTGCCGCTTTCAAGGCGCTGCTCCAACTGCGGCCGACGGCCGCCAAGCAGATCCCGCTCCTGCTGCGTCCCGAGGAAAGCCCTTCGCCGCCCGCTCCTACTCCTCCTTGAGGCAGGTTGCCGGCTGGGTGCGCGCCGCGCGGAAGGCCGGGAGCGCGCAGGCCGCGGTGGCGGTGGTGATGAGCATGAGGGCGACACTCGCCAGCACCGTGGCGTCGAAGACGGACGTCTCGAAGAGCAGCGGCTGCACCCAACGCTGGGCCATCACGACGAGGGCGACCCCCGCTGCAAGCCCCGCGGCGGCCGATACGAGGCCGTTGCCCATGACGAGCCGATGGATGCCGCCGGGCGATGCGCCCAGCGCGATGCGCACGCCGATCTCGCGGCGGCGCTGCTCCACCAGGTAGCTGAGCACGGCGTAGACCCCGAGGAGCGACACCAGCACGGCCACCAGCGCCGACACGCCCAGCGTCCAGGAGCCCATGCGCCAGGGCCGGATCTCCGGGGCCAGGGCGTCGTCCAGGCGCTCGATGTCGACGTAGGCGATGCCCGGATCCAGGGCATGGATGCGCTCGCGGATGTCGCCGGTCGGGGGGGCCTGTCCCGGGGGGTGATGGAGCACCAGCGCCATCCCCCCGAACCCGCTGCCGCCGGGCGACAGGGGCAGGTAGTACTGAAACGAGGGTGGCTCGCGGTAGCCCACGCGGTGCACGTCCTGCGCCACCCCCACCACGCGCTGGCAGGGGCTCGTCTCGTCGCCCACGCGCACGCACTGGCCCAGGGGATCGGCGTCGGGCCACAGCAGGCTCGCCATGGTGGCACCCACGACCATCACCTTCTCGTCGCCGGCGACCTCGGCGTCGGTGAAGCCGCGCCCGCGCAGGAGCGGCGTGCCGATGGCCTGGAAGTAGTCACGGGTGACCGCGTTCAAGTACGGTCCGCCGCCGGGCATGGCTGGTACGGAATCCAGGCCGGGCACCACGATGCTGATGCCGAAGTTGTAGCGGTACGGCAGCCCCAGGGTGACCGCGGCGGAGGTGACCTGCGGGAGTCCCAACGTCGCCTCCATGGCGCGCAGGTAGAGGGTGCGCTCGGCGTCGGAGCCCTGGCGCAGGGCCCGGGGGTCGCCGTACTGGATCGGTCACCACCGAGACCTCGTCAGGCGCCACCCCGAGATCGGTGCTACGCATGGTCCAGAAGCTCTTGAGAAAGAGCCCGGCGGCCACGGCCAGGGCCGCGGACAGGGTGAGCTGCGCCACGGCCAGCGCACGGGGCAGGTTGGCCCACGAGCGCCCGCCGCCGCTCCGGCCGCTGCGCATGGCCTCGGCCACGTCGGTGCGGTTGGCGCGCCGCACCGGGAGCAGCCCAGCCAGCAGACCGGTCACCAGCGCCACGCCGACCGTCAGTCCCAGCGCCCGCGCCTGGAGGGGTGAGCCGGGCCACGGCACGCCGGGGAGCAGGACCCTCCGCAGCATGTTGCCCGCCAGATAGGTGGCGGGCAGGCTCGCCAATCCGCCGAGCACGGCCAGCACCAGCGTCTCGGCGAGCACGAGGCGCGCGAGCCGCCAGCGTCCCACACCCAGCGCCAGGCGCACGCCGATCTCGCGGCGGCGGCGGGTGAGGCGGGCCAGCATGAGGTTGACCACGTTGGCGATGGCCACCACCAGCACCAGCCCGGCCACCGCCATCAGGAGCTTCACCACCGCCGCCTCGGCCGGTGGCTGGCCCGCGTCGTCGACGTTGATCGGAGCAGCTACGAACGAGCCGTCCTTGGCCCACTGGAAGAAGCGCCCCGGGTCGGTGCGCCGGTGGATGGCCGTCGCCTCTTCGGCGGCCCGGGCCGGATCGACAGCGCCGGCGCCGCCGGCGTGCAGCCGGCCCACCAACCACCACGAGCGGTTTCCCGCGGTGGCCGGGTCCAGGGGGATCCACAGGTCGACCGGGGCGAGTTGCGGACCGGTGAACCCCTTGGGAGCCACGCCCACCACCGTGTAGGCGTGGCCCTGCACCGTCACGCGCTGGCCCGAGAGCCTCATCGGTCCCGCTGAAGGCCGACATCCACAGCTCGTGCGAGATCACCGCCACATCCGAGCCCTCGGCGTCGTCGGCGCCGCCGAACAGGCGGCCCGCCGCCGGAACCGCGCCCAGAACCGGGAAGTAGTCGCCGCTCACGGTGCTGACCTGGAGCGGCCGGGAGCCCGAGGGGGTTTCCACGAGCTGCTCGTCGAGACGGTAGAGCATGAGGCCGTCGAAGCCGGTGCTCTGCTCCTGTACGGCCGCCGCCGTCTGGTAGGGGACCCATGCCACCGTGCGCTCCGGGAGCCCGGCGGGGGCGCGCGTCGAAATGAAGCAGAAGACGCACCAGCTCCTTCGGGCTCCGCACTCCCTCGGGCCCCTGGAGCAGCATGCGGTCCGCCACCCCGAAGGCGGCGGCGTTGCCGGCGATCCCCAGGGCGAGGGTGGCCGTGACGAAGAGCGCGAAGCGGGGCTCACGGGCCAGCCCGCGCACCACCTGTCGGAAATCCCGCGCCCACCCTTCCAGTCCCGATCCCTTGGCCCGTCGTCCCATCCCCACTCCTCCTCCCCTCGCGTGATCCCGCGCCTCGGCCCGGCGCCGCCGCATGAGCAGCACGAACCGGAGCGTGTCCGGCGCCACGAGCTGCGCGGCGTACCAGAGCTCGGCCCGCCGGCGTCCGCGGCGCTCCCGGACGCGAGCGTATTCCCGGTCCAACTCGGCGACGAAGTCCCGACTCCACGCGTCGCGTGCGACGAGCCGGAGCAGGATCCGGCGCAGCATCCGTGGGGGCTCGGGACTTCTCCCTCCGGCCATCAGGCTCTCTCCAGGCCTTTCCACATGCGCTCGGTGGTGGCCCGGGTCTCGTCCAGGGCGGCCCGGCCCTCATCGGTGAGCGCGAACAGCCGCACCTTGCGGCCACCCCGCGCCGGGGGACGCCCCCGCTCCGAGCCCAGGAGCCCCTGGTCCTCGAGGCGCGTCAGCGTGACGAACACCGTGCTCACCGACACGTCGCGCTCCGCCACCTCCAGCAGTACCTGGCGGATCTCGCGGGCGTGTGCGTCGCGGCCGAGGCGTGCCACGGCCAGCAGCGTCAGGTACTGCAGGTCACCGAGTCCCATGTGACTCCGAAAATGACAGTGTCGTTTTTGGGGCGCAAGGAGGGGGGCAAGGGAGAAGCGCACCGTCACGCCCCGAGCAGGAACGCGACGAACCCGGCCGGGAGCGCCCACCCTCCGTCGTGACGCGCCAGCCCCGAGCGTGTGGCGACGATGCCGGTGGTGCGGCCGGACGCCTCGATGGTTTGAAAGGCTCGTCCCCAATTACGGTCGACGAACTTCGACTCCACGCACGAGCGGGAGAAGTCGGGCGAGACGAAATCGATCTCGGCGCGAGTCGAAGACCGGTAGTGGAGGAGTCGGTCGTGATGCACCGCCGCGCCGGGCTCCCGACGCTCGAGAGCCCGGAGCAAGGCGACGGCCACCTGCTGCTCGGACAGGACCGTGGGATCCGGCGGCTGTCCCGCACCCCGTGCGGAGGCCAGGCGAGCGAGCGCAGGATCGGTGAAATACCACTTCGACTGGGCCCGCGGTCGCGGAGCGAGCCCCTGCTCGCGAGGCACCGGAAAGGCGATGAAGGCCCGGCGCAGGGCGTCGAGACGGTGACCGGCCGTCGCATGCGCGATGGACGCTCGCTCGGCTGCGGCGTGGACCGAGAGCAGCGACGACAGAGACGAGGTGACGGTCCGGAGAACGGCCTGGGTCTGCGTATGCGTGAGGCCGGAGCCCGCGAACGCATCGCCGTGGACGACGTCCCAGAGCGCCGCCAGCAATGTTGAGCTCGATGGGTCAGCCCGCAGGGCCGCGGCCACATTCTGCGGGTACCCGCCGACCTCCAGGTAGCGATCCCACGTATCGACGAGGGCATCGATCCAGGGACGGTACTCGGAGACCGCGTCGGCGATGAGGTCGTCATTGGCCAACTCCGCCACGTTGAGCTCCGGAGAAGGAGGGAGCTCGCGGCCGAGCGCATCCGCCACGTCGACGAAGCGCATCTGGAACAGGATGCGGTCGCTACGCTCCGTGCGGCGCCGGCCCGCGAGCCGCTTGCGAGCCTCGTCGAAGGCCGATGCGGAGGATCCGGTGAGCACGACGGTGTCGGTCGCGAACGACGGGTGGTCGTCCCGGAGCCGCTTGACGGTGGACGGCCAATCGCCGTGCACGCCGGTGATCTCGTCCAGGAGCCAGAGTCGCTCGTCGGCGCCATCGTCCAGCCATTCCAGGGAGGCCCGGCGGACGATATCGGCGACGTCCTGAGCGCTTCGGCCCTCGACGGATACGTGGAGGATTGCGCGTGCGGAGACGCCTGCGCTCAAACGGTCGTGCACCAACTGCTTCAGCGCCGTGGACTTTCCCACCCGTCGCGGCCCGCGGAGGATGTACAGACCTCCGGGCGCCAGGTCGGCGAGCGGCCGGGGGGCATATGCGAACGCGGAGTCGCGCACCGCGCGGAGCTGCACGTCGCGCTCCGCCCATCCCTCGGGATCGCGCCACCAGGGGTTCGAATGAATCAACTCCGCATCGATGTCGGCGATCCTCATGGGAATGCTTGGCCCCCCTGTGTCGTGTGTAATTGACGTTAACTATACATACTTCATGTGTCACAATCAATATTGTAGCCTTGTAATGGACGGCACTCGGCGCTCTCATGCCGCATCCTGCTTGCGGCAGGTCCGAGCTCTTATTATATAGAGTGCCGACATAAAGAATGCCGATAGGGCCGGTGCGGCCCCAGGGGGCCCATGACCGAGACCGACTTCGACGTGCAGGGATTCGCACGGGACATCCACGAGCTCCTGGTGCTGTCCACCCTCCGGGACGACGCCAAGCACGGCTACCAGATCGCCCTCGACGTGGAGAGCGACAGCAACGGGCTGTTCCGCTTCAAGCACGGCACGCTCTATCCGATCCTGCACCGCCTGGAAGAAGGCGGGCTCATCAAGGGGTCCTGGTCGCGCGACGGCGGCCGGCGCAAGAAGGTCTACTCGCTGACCCGCACCGGGCGGCGTCACCTCACGGGTGAGACCCACCGAGTCGAGGAGATCGTTGCGCGCCTGATGAAGCTCCTGCAGCGGCCGCTGGAGGCCGGAGCATGAGCGCCCGCGCCGCCAGCGTCTTCCTGCCGACCCTCCGGGCGCTGGAGCGGCAGCTCGGCCTGCCCCTGCCCCGGCGCCTGCGGCTCCTCGAGGAGCTGGCCTTCGACCTGGAGGAGCTGGAGCAGCGCTTCGTCGACGAGGGCATGGCCCCGTCGGATGCCCGCGCCCGCGCGCTGGAAGCCCTGGTCCCCGACCCCGCGACGCTGGCCACGCTCGACCGCCTGCACGCGCCCATGTACCGGCGCCTGACCTCGCACCTGCGCGAAGCCCGGCTGCGTCTGCTGGAACGCGTGGTCCTGGCCGTGGCGGGCCTCGGGGTGCTGGTGGCCGAGAGCGCGTTGCTGTTCCGGACGCCGCTCCTCGCCGATCCCTCGCCCTTCCTGTGGCCGACGCTCTTCCTGGGCGCGGTCCTGGCGGCAGGCGTCCTGGCCCGGGGCTTCGGGCTCTGGATCAGGGGCGACCGCGACCCCCGCTCCGCAGGCAATCGGGGGATTCTCGTGCTGGCGGGACTACCGCTGGTGGCGGCCGCGGGCGGCGCCCTGGTGGATCTCTACGTGCTCGCCGGAACACTGGAGCTCGAGCCCGAGCGCGCAACGGCGCTCACGCTCCAGTGGCTCATGCGCGACGCGACGCTCCTGTGCGTGGCGCTGTTGCTGGCGCTGGCGGGTGGCCTGGCGTGGTTCGTGTTCGCGCAGTGGCACGCGGTCGTGTCGGGTGCGCGCCGGACCCTGCTCGGCCTCGAGCGGCCTGCAATCCCCGAATCAACCGACGGAGAGTGACCGATGCTGGGCAAGATCATGAGCGACATGGGATACATCCGGTACCCGCTCACTTTCTCGCTGCTGGTGGTGCTCGCCCTGGTGGCGTGGTCAGCGCTGAAGCTGTTCGGCTCCGGGCCCGGCGTGAGCGCCCGCACCAAGGCGTGGCTGGACGCCATCCTGTTCTGGGGCGGCTTCGCGCTCGTCACCGGGATCCTCGGCACGCTGCTGGGCGTCATCCAGGCGGCGCAGGCCATCGAGCTCCAGGGCGGCGCCTCCACGCCCCTGGTGTGGGGCGGCATCAAGGTGGCGCTGCTGAGCTCGGTCTACGGCATCCTCATCCTGACCTTCGCCGGCCTCGCCTGGTTCGTGCTCCACATGCGCTGGCGCACCCTGTCGGCGGGGCGGGAAGCGGCGGCGTAGAGGGGGGATCACTCCTGCCGCAGCACCTCCGCCGGATCCACCCGGGTCGCGCGCGCGGCGGGTAGCCAGCACGCGAGCCCAGCCACCAGGAGCATCGAGACGGTCACGCCCAGGGTCGTGCCGAGGTCACCCGGCTCCACGCCGAAGAGGAGCGAGGCGAGCAGGTCGTCGAGGAGTGCCGCGCCCCCGAGCCCGACCACCGTACCGATCAGCGTCAGGCCCATGCCCCAGCGCAGCACGCCGATGCGCACCGTACCTCTAGGCGCGCCGAGCGCCATGCGAATCCCCATCTCGCGGCGCCGCTGCGTGATGGCGTAGCTCAGCACACCGAAGAGCCCGACGGCCGCGAGCAGGAGCGCGATTCCGGCGAGCACGCTGATGAGCAGCACCACGAAACGAGGGCGGGTGAGGGCGGCGGCGGCGGCCCGCTCTCCCGTCTGCAGCGTTCGCAGCGGCACCACGTCGTCCACCGCCCGGAGCGCTGCGCGCATGGCGGGCAGGAGCGCCGCGGGATCACCGTCGGTCCGGACGACGAAGCCCATGTAGGAGGGCGGCGTCCTCAGATCCATGGGGTAGACGAGGGCCGCCGATCCCGTGCGGTCGTCGGGTCCCCCGAGCCGCAGCTCGTCGACGACGCCCACGACGGTGAGCCAGTCGCCGTCGCTGTCGAGTCGGAACCGGCGGCCGGCGACCTGCTCGGAGCCGAACACCAGGCGCGCGAGGTCCCGGTCGATCAGCACTCCCCCGGATTCGACGTCGCCGGTTTCCAGCGGACGACCGTCGATCAATCGGGTGCCCAGCACCGACACGTAGCCCGGCTCGGCCAGCACGAAGGGCATCAGCCCATCGAACTCCACCGGCTCGCCCCCCTCGGGCTGAGGCTCCAGACCGAACGACACGCCCCCTCCCTCGGGCGGCACGCCCTGAGCCGCCGCCGCACTCACCGCGCCCGGGATCGCGCGCAGCCGCTCCAGCGCCTCCGCCACGTACGCTCCGCGATCGGCGCCGGTGGGATAGCGGCTCTCCGGCAACGTCAGCTCGGCCACGGCGACGCGATCGGCGTCCATCCCGAGGTCCACCGCGTTCAGGGCCGCGAAGCTGCGCAGAAGGAGGCCGGCGCCCACCAGCAGGATCACGGAGACCGCGACCTCGAGGGCCACCAGCGCGCTCCGAAGTCGGCTGGACGAGCGATCATCCCTGGCGGATCCGTGCAGCGCGCCGCGAGTGGGCCGGGACCGGGCCACCGTCACCGCCGGGAGCAGCCCCACCAGCAGGCCCGCCGCGACGGTGGTGGCGAACACCATGAGCACGGTGCGGTGCTCGACACCGAATCCGTAGACCATGCCGAAGGTGACCTCGCGTGGGGCGACGCGCCCGATCAGCGAGGTGGCGGCGCTGGCGAATCCCACGGCGAAGACTCCGCTGACCAGTGAGAGGGCCAGCGACTCCACCAGCACCTGGCGGAGCAGGATCGGCCCCGAGGCTCCCAGGGCCTGACGCAGCGCGGCCTCGCCTTGCCGCTCCCTGCTGCGCACGAGCAGGAGGTTCACCGCGTTCACCAGCGCGATGAGAAACATGAGCGCCACCGCTCCGGCGGCCATCCACAGGCCCTTCGCCGTGTCGTCGTTGGCGCGCCAGTCCGTGACCGGACGGAGCCGGGTCGCCCACCCCATGTCGTGCGGGTGTTCCGCGGCCAACGACGCACTCAGCGCGTCCGCGCGCTCCTGCGCGGCGGCGAGCGACATCCCGTCGGGGAGCCGGGCGGCCACCGAGATCGAGCTCAGCGGATGCCCGGCCGCGGTCATGTCGTCGGCCAGGGGGATCCACAGGTCGTCGGTGCCCGCCACCGGGTACTTGAAGTTGGCCGGGAGCACGCCTACCACGGTCCAGGGCTCGTCGTCGAGACGGAGCGTCGTGCCCAGGATCGCCGGGTCACTGCCCAGCCGTGCCCAGTAGTCGTGGGTCAGGATGGCCACGCGCGTGCCGGGAGTGGCGTCTTCGGGCAGGAATCCCCGGCCCAGTGCCATGGTCACCCCGAGCAGGTCGGTCAGGCCGGGCGAGACCACCGTGGCCGAAAGCTGCTCCGGATCGCGCCCGTCGGTGCGCACCAGCGACTGGCGGTCCCAGAGCGCCTTCTGCTCCAGGAAGTCCGCCGCCGGCAACCATGTGTCCGCCTGGTCCGCACGCAGGCCGCGGAGCGTCATGCCACCGGAGATGGCGAGGTCGACCTCCACGATACGGTCGGGCTCGTGGTACGGGAGCGGCCGGAGCAGCACCGCGTCCACGACGGAGAAGACGGCCCCGGCGGCTCCGATCCCTACGGCCAGGGTGAGCACCAGGGTCCAGGTGAACGTCGGCTGGCGGCGAAGTCCCCGCCACGTCACCCGCACGTCCTGCAGCACGCCCGCGATCCAGTCCCTCATCGTCCACCTCCCCCCTTCGCCGGTCGCCAATCCCTCCAGCTCGCGCTGGAGCGCTTCCATGTCTCCCATGCGCCGCAGGGCCTCGGCCCGGGCCGCCCCTGGATCCATCCCCTGCTCTTCGAGCCGGTCCGCCAGCTCGTCCACGTGATGGCCGAGCTCCTCGCTCACGGCCCGCCGTGTGGTGGGTCGCGCCAGCCCGAGCCGCCTGACCGGACCGCGACGGCGGGTCATGCCCCTCCGGCCGCCTGACGGAGCGCCGCCACCGCGTGCACGTAGCCGTCCCACTGGGTGCGCTGATCTTCCACGGCCCGGTGGCCGGCGGCGGTGAGCCGGTAGTACTTGGCCCGGCGGCCCTTGTCCGACACGCCCCAGTCGGCGGCGAGCCAGCCGCGCTTCTGCATGCGGTGGAGCGCGGGATAGAGGGCCCCTTCTTCGATGACCAGGGCCTCGTCGGTGCACTCCCGGATCCAGTCCAGGATCTCGAAGCCGTGCATCTCCTGGTTGGCCGACAGCGTGGTGAGGATCAGCATCTCCAGCGTCCCCTTCAGCACGTCCAGCTCGCCTCGCGACACCTCGTTTCCTCCGTTCGTGCTCGCATGACCTAAAACTCTTAGGACAACGGAAGATTGCTGGCCTAAGTGTTTTATGTCAAGGGGAAAGCCGGGCCAGGCTGAAGCGGACCGCGGGCGGTGGGCGCGCCGTGGCCCGTCCTCACTCCGCCTGCAGCGCCGACGCCGGCTGCACGCGCGCCGCGCGCCGCGAGGGGATCCAGGCGGCCAGGCAGGCGGCGGCGATGAGGAATCCCCCGGCACCCGACCAACACCAGGGGATCGAAGGGACCCACCTGGAAGAGCTGCGCCCGCAGCGCGAGGCCGGCGGGCCAGGCTCCGGCCAGACCGATGAGGATGCCGACTACGGCCGGGCCCACGCCCTGGGCCATCATGGTGCGGCCCACGGAACCGCCCTGGGCACCCAGCGCCAGCCGGATGGCAGCCTCGCGCCGGCGCCGGTTGGTGGCGAACGAGACGACCGCGTACACGCCGGTGGCGGCCAGGACCGAAGCCATGCAGGCGAAGGCGAGGGCGACGAGCAGGAGCACCTGGCGGTCGGCGAGTTGCGCCCGGAGCAACGCGGGCAGAGGGCGCACGTCGACGGGCACCATGGGATCGATGGCCGCCAGCGTCTGGCGCACCCGGGGGGCGAGCGTGGAGGCGGCGCCGTCGTGCCGGACCATGAGGAACATGTGCAGGAGCGCGTTCGGAGAGGCGTGCCAGTCGCTGTAGATCGTGCCCATGCCCCGCTCCTGATTCCACTCCCGGACCGACCCCACTACGCCTACCACGCGCGACGGGAACTCGAGCTCGCCGCCGATGGCATTGCCGTCGGGCCAGAGCTCGTCGGCCAGGTTCGCGTCCAGCACCAGGTCGGGCTGCTCGGGGTCGTTGGGGCGCACTTCGTCGCCCCGGAGCAGGGGGATGCCGAGGGCGCGGAAGTAGCCCGCGTCGGCGTAGCGGTACGCGGTCCACGCGCGCTCCTCGCTCCCGGGGCGCGCCACGGTGCCGATCATGGCCGAGGTCTCGAAGGGCTGCATGCTGTTGAGGCCGACTTCGCGCACGCCGGGGAGCCCCCGCACCTCGCGGAGCGCGCGCTCGTAGAATCCCACGCGGCTCAGCGAGTCCGGATAGAGCCCATCGGGGAGCGTCACGTCGACGCTCAGCACCCCGGTGGGGTCGTAGCCCAGGTCCACGTCGTCGGCGGCCACGAAGCTCCGGACCAGCAGGCCGCATCCCACGAGCAGCGTCATGGTGAGCGCGGTCTGGCCCGCCACGAAGACGCGCCACAGCGCGTGGCTCTGGCGCCCGGCGGAGGTGGAGCGCGACCCGGCGGACGCCGTCTGGGACCTGGCCGAGAAGAGCGCAGGGATCAGCCCCGCGGCGAGGGCCGCCGCCAGCCCGAGTCCGGCGGCCAGACGCGACCTCGAGCCCGTCGATCCCGACCTGATCGAGCCGGGGCAGCACGCCCACCGTCTCGCGCCGGAGCAGCGCGAGCCCGGCCCACGCGGCGCCGAGGCCGGCGAGCGAGGCGGGCACCCCCACCAGGAGCGATTCCGCGACCATCTGGCGCACCAGTCCCGCGCGGCTCGCGCCCAGCGCCGTGCGGATGCCGAGCTCCCGCACCCGCCCGAGCGCCTGGCCCACCAGCGACGCGGCCAGGTTCATGCAGGCCACCAGCAGCACACCCAGCGCCGCGGCGAGCAGGATGCGGAGAGGCTTTCGCATGGGACCCACCACGTCGTCGGTCAGCCGTGTGACCAGGATCTGGTCCGCGTGGGTCGGCTCGCCGTTGGCCTCCTTGATGCGCGTGGCGAGGCGGTCCATCTCGGTGCGCGCCCGTTCCAGACTCATGCCGGGGGCGAGGCGCGCCACCACGTGGTAGCCGTGCGAGGTGCGGGGGCCCAGATCGTCGGAGCGCTCGAGGGGTGTCCACACGGCCACGTCCTGCCACGCCCCGCCGTAGCCCAGGAAGCGGAAGCTCCGGGGCAGCACGCCCACCACCTGGAAGCGCTCGTCGCCCAGGCCGAAGGTGAGCTGATCCAGCGGGCGTCCGCCGAGCTCGTTGGTCCAGAATCGCCAGCTCACCAGGGCCACGGGGGCGCCTCCGGGTGTGTTTTCGTCGGGCGAGAAATCCCGCCCCAGCGCCGGTGCGACGCCCAGCATCTGGAAGAATCCCCTGGACACGCCGCCCGTGAGCGCGCGCACCGAGCGGTCGGCGAGCAGGATGGGACGCTCGTCGGGCGGCGACGTGGCGGTCACCCCGTCCAGGATGCCGCCGGCCTGGTCGCGCCAGTCACGCACGTTGGGGAACGAGGGCCAGTACGTCTGGTGCGTGTCAGAGACCTCGCGCAGGCGCACCAGGCGGTCGGGCGCGTCGAAGGGGAGCGGCCGCAGTACGATGTCCCGCACCAGCACCAGGACCAGCAGCGTTGCGGCCACCCCGAGGCCCAGGACGCCCGCCGAGAAGAGGGTGCGCCCCGGGTGGCGAAGGACGCGCCGGGTGGCGGCGCGGAGCTCGTCGGTGATCCGGAAGCGGGCGGCGGGCTGGGGCATGGAGAGCTCAGTCGTGGAGTGGGCGTGAGCAGGAGCCGATACGACACCGCGAAGGCCCGCCCAATGTTCGGCGGCGGCGGTGAGGGCGAGGTCGGCGAGCGTGCGGAGCCAGAAGCGCAGGCGGGGGAAGGGCCCGCGGGTGTTGTGGGTGCCGCCGGCGCCGTGGGGGTCGCGGGCCGCGTGGGCCGCAGCCCAGCCATCGCGGAACACCTCGACCAGCTCGCGCTCGGCCTCACGCCGGAAGCGCGCGGGCAGCACGCGCAGGAGTGTCCGGTAGATCCTCTCCGCCCGCCGGGCCCCGTGTCGCCCCCCCGGCCGGGGCGAGCCGCGCATCACACCGCTCCGCGGCCCGGGTCCAGGAGCCCCGCAGTCAGGAGCGTCCGCCGCAGCCGCTCGGCCTCCGCGGCGAGCACCGCACGGCCCAGCGGCGTGAGGCCGTGATACTGTCGCCGGTCGTCGGCGCCCTGGGCGTGGGCCGGGGGATCCACCGGGTCGATGAACCCGTCACGCCTCAGCTCGCTCAGCAGCCGGTAGAGCGTCCCGGGCCCGAGGATCGGGTTCCCGGGCACCGTCTCATTGATGGCCGACAGGATCGCGAACCCGGCCAGCGGGCCGTCGGCCAGCGCGGCCAGGGCGGAGAAGGACGCGGGGCGGAGGGGGAGGTGGCGGGCGGGGTCGGCGGGGGTGGCGGGCGTGGGCGGGGGGTGTTCGCCGGTGGAGCTGGCTGTGCGGGTGGGAGCTGCGTTGCCGGCGTCCCCGGCCGAGCGCGGTGTTGCCGGCCGAGCGGGTGCCATTGGCGGCGCCGGCGTGTCGGGCTGCGTTGGTGCTGTTGGACGCGCCGGCGACATCAGCCGTGCCGCCCTCTCCAGCCGCGCTGGCCTTTCTGGCCGTGGGAGTCCTACCGCCGCCCTCGCCAGCCGCGCTGTCCCCTGCCGGGGTTTCACGTTCGTGTGACATGTCTTCGATAATGAAGATACTTGCGCGCGGGGTCAACGGGTGGAGGGAGCGGGCGGGTCGAAGACGGCCGGACCCGGCGCTGGCCGAGCGCGTCGCGGGTGGATCCGACCGCGTGCGGTGCCGCCGCACCCGGTCATTGACGTCAGGCCCGCCGCCAGGACAGCGACGGACCTCTGGCGAGCGCCCCGCACCCACCGACCGCCGGCGCCCATCGAGCCATGGTGGCGCCCGTATCGTCCTGCGTTGTTGGGGGGTGCGACGTCGCCCCGGTGCGACTCGAGGGGTCGTCAGCAACAGTTTGTCGATTGAACTCGCTGAGCGAGTTGATCTCGACATGTCGCCGAAGCGGCCCACCACACTTCTACGGATTCAACTCGCTCAGCGAGTCGAATCGGTAAATCGTCATCCAGGAGGCCTCCAGTGGCCAGTACGCGTAACCTGCGCCGCACGCCGCGCGGCCAACCCCGATCGCCGGAAGCGCCGGAACGGCCGGCCGAACCGCAATCGGTCGCCCAGCCGGACGCGCCCGCCCAGCCGGACGCGCCCGCCCAGCCGGCCGCGCCCGTCCAGCCCCAACGGCCTGCCCGGCAATCGCCCGCCTCCCCCAACCCGCCCGCCCCGCCCCGCCCCGACGCCGTCATCCGCCGCCTGGCCGCCCGCCAGCACGGGGTCGTCACGCGCACCCAATTGCTCGACGCGGGAGTCAGTCGCCAGATCATCGAGCGGCGGCTCCGATCAGGCACGTTCAGGGCGGCGCACCGCGGCGTGTACCTGGTCGGCGTCGTCACGTCGCCTCGCGCCAACCTCGCGGCCGCGTATTACGCATGCGGACCCACGGCAGTCGTGAGCCACCGGAGCGCCGCCGTCATCCGGGGGATGCTCCCGCGCGGCACCGGCAAGCGGCGCCCCGACATCACGGCTCGCGCGGGCCGGCGCCGTCCGTCGGGGGTGCGGGTACACCAGCTCACGACCCTCCGCGACGACGAAGTCACCGACCTCGACGGACTACGGGTTACCACGCCGGCCCGCACCCTCCTGGACCTGGGCGCCGCCGAGTCGGTCCCCACGCGCGTGGTGGAGCGGGCGTACGCCGAAGCGCTCGCGGCGCGCATCGTGAAGGAAGAGGAAGTCGAGGAGATGGTCGCGCGGCACCGGCGTCATCCCGGCGTGCGCCGCTTGCGAACCGTCCTTGCCGCCGACCGGCCGGCACTCACCCGTTCCGAGGCCGAGGAGCGCCTGCTCGCGCTGATCCGGAAGGCCGAGGCGCCGCCGGTTCGGACCAACGTGCGCGTGGGTCGATACGAGGTCGACTTCTACTGGCCGAAGCAACGCCTGGTCGTCGAGGTCGATGGCTACCGCTACCATTCGTCCAGGCGTGCCTTCGAAGGGGATCGGCGCCGGAGCGCCGCGCTCTCCGCCCGCGGGCTGCGGGTGATCCCCGTCACCTGGCGGGAGATCGAACGCGCGCCGGAGGCGCTCCTCTTCACCCTGGGAAGGCTGTTCGGCCCGGGCGCGTAGCGAAGCCCCACTGGAGCGCACAACTGACCCGACCCACCCCGCTCGATGAACACACCATCGCCAACACCGAGGAGCCGAGGATGCCGCAGACGCCGGATGTCGTGAATCTCGAAGCCGCGTGCGGGGAGCTCCCCGAGTTGTGGTCGCCGAAGGTGGTGGCGCGCGTGGGCGGCAGCTACGTGAAGGTGGCTCGCGTGCAGGGGGAGTTCGTGTGGCACGCCCATCCCGCCGAGGATGAGATGTTCCTGGTGCTTCGGGGGAGCCTGCGGATCCAGCTCGAGGACCCTGAGCGTCCCGAGGTGATCCTCGGTCCCGGCGATGCCTTCGTGGTTCCCGCCGGGCTCCGTCACAATCCCGTGGCAGAGGAGGAATGCTGGCTCGCGCTCGTGGAGCCCACGACCACCGGCCACACCGGCGACGTGGTCACCGAGCGCTCGCGATCCATCGAGGACCAACTCTCCTGACCCGAGGCTGGCGCGCCCCGGCGTCCCATGGTCATGTTGAACGCGTATTGGATGCGCACGAAGGACCTCGACCCACGAATGCACGTGTTGTCTCGCCACGCTCACCCCGGCTCTGCCGGGCTCCCGTCGCCGACTCGCCTGTTGCGCGCCATGGGCCTCGCCGCCCTCGTGGTCCTCTGCGCCTGCTCGCACCCCACGGGCATCGACGCCCCCGAAGGTGCGGAGGCGATGGTGCGGCAAATCGTGGGATGGCGAGCCGATGATCCGGACGACGACGTGGTTCTCTACCTCGACGAGTGGGCCGCCGGGGATCCGGGGATCACGTCCGGGAGCCCACCCTTCGTCGTCGCCGAGCCCTCGATCCTCTTCCGGGTGAAGGGGGATCGCCTCGAGCGGGCGAGTGTCCGCGACGTGCGCTGGGGGGAACGCGTGGAGATCTGGCGCCCGGCCGGGAGTGCGGAGATCCGTCAGGTGAGGCTGCTGCCGTGAGGCGCCGCGGGCTGTCCCCGGTTCGTCGCGCCCGCCCCCGGCTGCGGGTGCTCCTGTTCGCGGCCGCCGCAGCACTGACAGCATGCGAGGCACCGACCTCCACACCGCCTCTGGAGGCGCTCCCCCGGCCCGACGGCGACTTCTTCGAGAGGACGGCCCTGGGTGTTCTCGCCACCGACCCGGCCAACGAGGTCACGGTGCTCCTCTCGGACTGGGCGGTGACACCGGATCAGGAGCCCGCGGACATGCTCGGCCCGCGCATCATCGTCGACGCCGAGCACTTCCACTGGGTGGGCCCCAGCGGGCTCCTGCCCGCCGATCCCGATCGCCTGGGATGGGGCCGGACCGTGCGCATCTGGCCTGGCGATCCCGCCAGCGCCATGCGGGCGCAGGAGGTCTGGATCATGCCGTGAGGGGTGGGGCTTCAGCGCCGCCGTCTCCCTCCTACCCCCCCACCACCCCCAGCTCACCCTGCCCGCCCATGCTGGGCACGTCGTGGCACTTCCGGCAGCGGGCCTCGTAGCTCTCGGAGCCGCCGACCTGGATCGTGGGACCCTCGGCCGGCGCGGGGCGTCCGTCGATGAGGCGCTGGTTGCGGGTGGCCAGGTCGCCGCACTTCACGCAGATGGCGTGGAGCTTGTCCACGCGCTCGGCGATGGCCAGGAGCTGGGGGATGGGGCCGAAGGGCTCGCCCCGGAAGTCCATGTCGGTGCCGGCCACGATGACCCGCACTCCGTGGTCCGCCAGGTGGTTCACGACGCGGAGCACGCCGTCGTCCAGGAACTGGGCCTCGTCGATGGCCACCACCTGGGTCTCGGGCCTCACCCGGCCGGCGATCTGGGTGCTGGTGTTGACGGGGGTGGCCTCGATCTCCTGGCCGTCGTGGCTGCTGATGCGGAAGACCCCGCCGTAGCGGTCGTCCAGGTGCGACTTGAACACCTGCACGCGCTTGCGGGCGATGAGGGCGCGGCGCACCCGGCGGAGCAGCTCCTCGGACTTGCCGCTGAACATGACGCCGGAGATGACCTCGACCCAGCCGTCCTGCGCGCCGTGGAACATGGGCGTCACCTCTCGCCGCTCGCGCCGGCCGTCAGTTCCCGATGGGGAACGCCAGCGCGCCGAAGAGCACCACGCCGTCGCCGCCCTCGAACTCGGCCTTCACGCCCACCGTGGGACGGGGCCCGCCGGTGAGGAAGGTGAAGCCGCCGCCCACGTTGAGGCCGAGGTCGGTGGTGCCGTCGCCGGGGCACCGCTCGACCTCGCCGCAATCCCACGAAAAATGCGCCAGGTTGAGGCCTGCCAGGATGAAGGGGCTCACGACGGTGCTCGAGACGGGAAGCCGGTAGAGCAGATCACCGTTGATCTCGTAGTAGCTGCGGTCGCGGAAGCGCCCGTGGCCGGGAAAGAAGATCACCAGGTCGCCGACGAAGCTCACGCCGGGATTGATCTGCTCCAGGGGCAGCGACACGAATCCCCCGATACCCAGATCGGCGTCGTCGTGGAAGGCGAGGATGGGGCCGATGGCGGGCCCGGTCTGGGCACGGAGCGCGGAGGGAGCGGTGGCGAGGCACGCGGCGACGGCGATCCAGCAGGCGAGCTTCTTCATGGCCAGGGCGGGGCTGGGGGATGGCGGAGCGTCGCCGGGTTCGTCCCGGCCGGCCGCACCCTCGATGATACCCGAAATCCGAGGCGTGACGCAATCGGTGCGGGCCCGCTCTTTCCGGGCCGGGGCCCACGGTCTAGCGTAGGGATTCGCGCCTCCGATCCCCTACAGTCCGCGCTTACCATGCGACCGACCCTCCCGGCCTTCACCCACGCCCGCGCCGCGGCTCTGGCGCTGCCCTTGCTCGCTGCGTCGTTCCTGGCATCCTGCGGCGGTGAGTCCGCTCCCGTGGCCGAGGCTCCCGAGCATCCCACGCTGGTGGTGCTGGTCTCGGTGGACCAGCTCCGGGCCGACCTGCTGGACCGCTACGATTCGCTCTTCACCGGCGGCTTTCGGCGGCTCCGCGACCAGGGACACGTCTTCGACGGCGCCTCGCACCGCCACGCCCACACCGAGACGGCGGCGGGCCACGCCACGCTGGCCACCGGCGCGTATCCCTCGCACTCGGGGATCGTGGCCAACAACTGGTACGAGAGGCGGCCCGACGGCTCCCTCGTGAGCGTGTACGCGGTGCAGGACACCACGGTGGCGATCGTGGGATTCCCGGAGATGGAGGGACGCTCGCCGGCGAACCTGCTCCGCGACGGCCTGGCCGACTGGATCCTGGCCGCCGACACCGCGGCCCGCGTGCTGAGCGTGAGCAAGAAGGACCGGGCGGCCATCACCCTGGGCGGGCGCACCCGGGACGGGCGCGCCGAGGTGTACTGGCTCAACGTGCCCGGCGGCCGCTTCGTGAGCTCCACCTGGTACGCCGACGGGCTGCCGGCCTGGGTGGAGCGCTTCAACCGGGAGCGCATGCCGGCGTTCTTCGCCGATACGATCTGGACGGAGCAGGTGCCCGAGGCGGCCCGGGTGCTGGCCCGTCCGGACTCGGCGCCCTACGAGGCCGACGGCGTGCACGTGGCCTTCCCGCACCTGCGCTCCGGCGAGGCCCGGGACATGGGCGAGGCCGCGCTCCGGGGCTGGACCGAGGACACGCCCTTCCTGGACCGGGCGGTGCTGGCGCTGGTGGAGGACGGGCTGGGGGAGCTCCAGCTCGGGCGCCGGGGCGTGACCGACTACCTGGGGGTGTCGTTCTCGCAGACCGACTACGTGGGACACACCTACGGGCCCCTGAGCCAGGAGCAACTGGACAACCTGCTGCGGCTGGATCAGGTGTTGGGTCAGCTCCTCACTCTGTTGGACGCGCGCGTTGGTGAGGGGCGCTGGGTGCTGGGGCTGTCGGCGGACCACGGGGTGCTCACAATGCCCGAATACCTTGCCACGGAGGGGCTTCCGGGCCACCGCACCGGCCGGGCCTGGCGCGACGAGATGGCACGGCAGGTGCAAGCAGCGATGGACGAGGGCGGGGACGACGAGGCACAGGTGCGGGCCGCCGCGATCCGGCGGCTGGAGGCGCTTCCGTACGTGGCCGACGTCGTGGGACCCGCCGAGCTCCAGGGTGAGCCCGCCGATTCGTTCGTGGCGCTCTACCAGAACTCCTACAGGCCCGAGCGGCTGGCCGGCATGCTCGCCGAGCTGGGGCTGGAGGTGCGTCCGGATGCCTATACGCTGGTCACCTCGAGCGCCCATGGTACCAGCCATGGGACCCCCTACTGGTACGACCGCAGCGTGCCCTTCATCCTGGACGGTGCGGGGGTCGACGCGGGCCACTCCTCGGAGGGGGTCTTCACGGTGGACCTGGCGCCCTCGCTGGCCGCACTCGCGGGAATCCAATTTCCGGGGGATCTGGACGGCCGTCCGGTGGGGGGCGGAAAGTGAAGAAAATCTCAGTCTACTTGACTTTCCGGCCTCTGCGGCCAATTCATTCGTTGCCGCCGTAAACATTTGATTAGCCCCCCTCGAGGTTCCGGTCTGAGGTGCGCGCTCGCGGCGGTTCGTCGCCCGAGACCGGCGTTGACAGAACGGCGGGAACTCGTCGCCGGCGTGCAGATCGGCGTGTGCGAACGGGCCGAGGCGGGGGGCACCCCCACGCCCCTGAGCCACGCCTGAGCCGGCGGAGCGAGACCGACCGTGTCCGCCCTTTTCGTCCCTGGCCGGGAGCCGTGGATGGGAGTGCAGTCCCAAGGCAGTGAGGAAGGCTGGACCATCGAGGGCGCCGAGCGCCTGCTCACGACCCTCACGGGGGTGGTGAGCGCGCGCCTGGTGGCCAAGGCCGGGGGCGAGATCGAGGAGATCCACGTCCTGACGACGGAAGAGATCTCTCCCAAGCAGACGGTCCGCAACGTGGAGTCCGCCCTGCTGGCGCACTTCGACCTGACCGTGGATCACCGGAAGATCTCGGTGGCCCAGACCAAGGCCGCCGTGCTGCCGCTCCGCGAGCCTCAGCTCGAAGGCGCCGGCGTCACGCTCCAGGCCGTGGCCCCCGAGGCCATGGCCCGCATGGGCGCGGGCCGCATCCTGTTCGCCGGCCACGAGATGGCCGCCGAGCGCGCCCACCGCATCAAGATGAAGGTGGCGGTGGAGTGGAAGGGCGAGACCTTCACCGGAGAGGCCAGCGGCACCGACCTGCCCCGGACGAGGCTCGAGATCGTGGCCGAGGCCACGCTCCGGAGCATCGAGCTGGCGGTGAACGGTGCCGAGACCGAGGGGGTGGGGCAGGGCCTCAGCCTCTCGCTCGACGGCGTGAAGCTCGTGGACGCCTTCGACCGTCAGTACGTCATGGTCGGCGTGCACGCCATCACGCCCCGCAAGGTGACCACCCTGGTGGGCTCGGCGCCGGTGGACGATTCGCCGGACCGCGCCACCATTCTAGCGACCCTACAGGCCGCGGACCGTTGGGTCCGGGGCCGATTGCAGTAGCCGAGATAACGAAGCGCCACACACACGTTTCACCTGAAACCCAAGGAGATTCCCCCTCGGTCCGTCCAGAGCGAAGATGAGCGGATGAGCGGAGCGCCGCGGCCCGAATAGCGAAAAGGGCCGACTCCACAGCCCGTGAACGGGAAAGGAGGTGAGCCGGTATGCTCTTTAGCTCTCTGTTCGATTTCTTCGGAGAGGCTCTCGCGGTCATGGCCCGAGGCCTTCTGAGCTGGTAGGGCTAGGATGGACTGAGGGGGATACACCGAGAGGGCACGGATGAAGGCTATCAACGCCTACGTTCTCACGGTATGCGGAGCCGCGATCGTGGCCATCCCATTCGCTGGATGGCCGCAACTCCTCGAATTGCCAGGCGATAGCCTGACTGCTTTGGGTGTCTTGATGGGCCTTGGCCTCTTGTCCGAGCGACTATCAGTTGCGACGATCGTCGGGCAATCAGGGGGATCTCATTCCGTGACCTTCATCCCCCTGCTTGCTAGCGTGCTGCTCTTCGGCCCCGCTGCGCCTGTTCTGTTCGTGGGGGTCGTCGGAACGATCGGAGAGTTTTCGTTCCGAAAGAAAGGCGTATTGCGGGGCGTTTTCAATGTTGCGCAGTACATCCTCGCATGTACTGTGGGGGGATTCCTCTTCACTCTCGCCGGTGGCACGCCCCAAGCGCAGTTTGGGGTGGGTAGACCAGGACAGAATTTCGATCTTCAATTCTGGGCCTTCTTTGCGTTCAGTGCTGTCCTTCTAACAATGAATCAGGTCTTGGTCTCCGGCGCCATATCCTTGTCGCAGGGGTTGCCCTTTCGTGAGGTATGGAGGAAGATTGTGGGGCGGTCCGGCGCGAACGTCTTCTACGATGTCCTTCTCACTCCCATTGCGATTGTCATCGCCTCACTCTGCATCGAGCTCGAGAGCCTGGGGCTCCTTATCGCGGTCCTGCCCCTGCTCGCCATTCGTCACGCATATCTTACGAGCTACCGCCTTCAGCAGGCGAATCGTGATCTGCTTCGCGCACTTGTAAAGGCAATTGAGACGCGAGATCCATATACATCTGGCCACTCTCGCCGAGTGCAGGCGCTCGCGTCGAGGATTGTCCGCACTCTGGGTCTCTCTGAACGCCAAGCGTCGGCAGTCGAGCAGGCGGCGTTGCTCCATGACATTGGCAAGATCGAAGCCATCTATACTGAAATCTTGCGCAAGCCCTCAGAGTTGTCGCGGGAGGAACGAGAAGTCATCGAGTCCCATGTTACAAAGGGCGTGGAACTCCTCCGATCGCTTTCGTCGTTTCCTCGCGAGGTCATTGAAGCGGTCCGTCACCATCATGAGCGAGAAGATGGCAAGGGATATCCTGATGGCCTCCGGGGATCAGAGATTCCACTTGGAGCAAAGGTCATAAGTATCTGTGATGCCATTGACGCGATGTTGTCCGACCGGCCATACCGGCGGGCCCTGCCGCTGAGTGCCGTGCGTGAGCAGTTGGAGATCTACTCTGGGATCCAATTCGATCCAAAGCTAGTCCAGACTGTGATAAACAGCTCAATATTGGAAGATCATGCCTCCGAATTGAGTGGGGACGTAACTGCAGACCAAGACCTGCGCACCTCCTCGGAAGCGGGAGGCTTGGCCGCGACGGGTCGCTCTACGGTCGCATCAGGCACGTGATAGAA
Source organism: uncultured Gemmatimonadales bacterium (assembly GCA_963809895.1). Classification (GTDB taxonomy): domain Bacteria; phylum Gemmatimonadota; class Gemmatimonadetes; order Longimicrobiales; family Gaopeijiaceae; genus Gaopeijia. Next base: position 29,656 of record CAWELD010000005.1, read on the forward strand.
GATTCCCAAGCTCTTCTGCTCTGAGCTTTAGATTCAGACGTTCCGCAATGGTGAGTGCACGACCGGATCGTTCGGATGGCCTCGTCCCAAACCGGCGTGCGAGCCTCTCTCGTTCAATGGCAACGCGAATTGCGGGGGCCGGGAACCGCCTAGCTATTCGTGTGCCTTCCTGATCCAACTGTCTGAGACCGTCCTCGACTCTTCCTGCGCGACACAGCATTTTCGCCTTGAACGTCAGTATAAGGCTCGGATCGAAATACCAGTGAGACCAATCGTTCAATGCTAGATGACACCGCTTGGCTAGTTCAAGCCGACCGGTCTCGAGGGCGGCTGTTCCAAGCCCGGCATGAATGACGTCCAAGAGGAACCGGCGCACGCCATTATTGAGGAGATTCTCCGCCTCTTGATACGCATGCAGGGCCTTATCGAATTGTCGCCTAGCGAGAAAGATCTCACCAAGATTGCACTGGAGATTGATTCTTTCCCCAACTGCGACGGCTTCATCGAGAAAGCGGGCCGCCCCTTGGAGGGCGTGCTCCGCCGCGTCGTACTCTCCGGTCTCGATCAACCACACGGCGTGGTTCGCTCGCGTCGTATACTGAAGTCGTAGGTCGCCGGTGTCCTCACTGTATTCCAGAAGTTCCTTCAAAGCGTTGACTGCCTCCTTGTTCGAGCCGAGACCACGAAACATCAGCGCGATAAATAGGCGGTGGTTCGCTTGGAGAATGAGCTTCTGGTCATCGAGATCTGTTGCGAGGAGACGAGCAGCTCGTGCGCTCTCAACACTCCGCTCAGGGCGCCCATATAGGCACTCCAAGGCGAGAATCAACATGCCGCTGCAACGGTCCCGCCCAGCCAGATCCGGCACGAGCTGAGACACACGGGCAAGCGTTGGAGGGATCATCTCCAGGGAGCCGTCTCTTTCGAGGACGCGAATCCGGGATTCCGCAGCCTTCAGGAAGGTGGCCGAATCCTGGTCCATGAGGGAAGCCTCCGCCTCGGCAGCCAATCGAGCCGCGGCAATTGAGTGGGGCAAGTCGCCTGACTCACTGCGGGCATCCAAATGTAATACCCGGCATGCCCTGGCTTCACGTCGGTTCCCGAGAATGCTGAAACGTCTCTCGGCGCGGCGAAGAAATGAGTTACCTCTCGGGTCGCACTGTCGAAGATGCGCCTGGCCAACATGCTTGAGGTGAGTCCCGGTCACCTTATCGCCCCGGCACTCAACTGTGAGTCGTAGGAATCGGAGTCCCTCTCTGAACGCCCCCCGTCCTAATGCATGGTCAGCAGCGGCCTCCGCTAGATCGGCTGCCTGCGCACCGAGGCCGCCCCGTGTTAGATGGATTGCAGCCTCTCCGACCCGTGGAGGGACGCGACTCGCCAAGAACCGCCCAATACTCCGGTGCGCGTGGCGTATCAAGAGAGATCCGAGGGCGGACACGGCGGATTGCTCAATTAGACGATGACGTATCCGGACGGAGTCCTCATTGTGGATGAGCAGCCCCGTCCGGAACATGCTGTCGAGGTCGTTGGATAGATCCGGGACTGTGGTCCCTGAGAGCATCGCGATGTCACTGAGGGGTATCGTGCCTTCGTGGAGGCAAATGATGGCTAGGGCGCGGCGAGCAGCGGGCGACAATGATCCTACCACAGGTCGCAATTGCCGGTCCCAATGGGAGGACGTGACGTTGGCCGCTGCGGTGAGCCGGTCTCCATTCAATGAGGCCACCGCGAGAGCGATAAGTTGCAGAGGATTACCCAAAGCTGTGTCGAGTATTGTTTCAAGATCCGAGTGGCTGAGAGACTCCGGCGCGACCCCGACCACGAGACGGCGTGCCTCGGACCGCCTGAGTGGACGAAGCGAAGAATAGAAGACACGTGAATGTCGACGATTCTGAAACTGCAGGATTGGCGCAGAAGGATCTTCAAGTGAACCTGAAAAGATGAGCATCAACCTACCACGGTGCCATCGCCGGTGAGCGTACTGAAACGCGGCCAGCGAGGTCGGGTCGATCCAATGCGCATCATCAACCAGGACCGCCGTCGGACGGTCGACGCACATCTGCTCCAGCGCCATCATGAGACTCGGCAGCAGCCGGCTTGAGGCGGCTTCTGGTGGCAGTGCGACGGGGGGAACCGTCTGGTCACTCGTAATGTCCAGCAAGTCTGCGATTACCGAACGCCATGGCTGCCCGATTTGTGCTAAGTCGGTCGATGTCAGGGTTCTCGCGAGACAATCGATCATGGTGGCGAGCGGGATGCCGTGTTCAAGTCGATTGCACTCCGACCAGACCACTCGAATACCCCTGAGACTCAGCCTAAGGGCCGCCTCACGTAGGACCCGGGTCTTCCCCATTCCCGGTGCGCCAACGAGGACCTGGAAGCTCATGCCGTTTGTATTGCTAGCGAGCGATACCAATTGCTCCACGACCGCCGCTCTGCCAAGCAGAGGAGTATTGTAGGCGGCAAGTGCTCGGTCCTCTGTGCGCTCTCCCCCTCCGAGCCGAAGCGATGTCGCCGTGTGACGGAGCTCGTCCACATCTCGATCTGAGAACCCGTGCAAGGGAGCCTCCTTCAGGAGTGACTCTGCGGAGGCCCATCGACCCGCAGCGAGGTAGGCATGAAAGAGGCGGCGAATCCATTTCGGCTCGAACTGGTCGATGGCGACCAACGCGAGACCGGCACTTTCGGCCTTCGGCCAGTCGCCAACTCTCTCAGCCTCATCCCACTGCCGTGCCGCTAGGCGCCTGATGGCGGTGCGAAGCGAAGCGACATACCCAGCAAGGGCAGACTCCGCTTCAGGAGTTGGAGCCTCTCCGAGAAGGCCACATACGGAGAGCTCTCTGAAGCCTACCGTTGTGGCTGGCCAGTCCCGAATTACGTTGCGAAGATGATCTCCATCGAGGTCATGTGGGAGAACCGGGAGGATATGGTCAGGCGTCGTCGAGAATACCGGGACGCCCACCCTCTGAGTCAGGTCGTAGAGCAATTGACTGAGCCGGCGCCGGGCCTTGGACTCATCAGCACGGCCCCAGAGCAGGTCCGCTGCCCGCATTCGGCTGATGCCGCCCGCACCTGAGAGATAGGCCAGCGCGGTGAGCCATCCTTGAAGCCCGGTGAGTGGCACGTGTCGCTCCGCGATGTCCATCACCGGACCGTCAAGGAGTCGCACAAAGTGCTGCCTGCCTTGAACCATCGGCCTACCCTTCCGACCCAAGAGATCGCGCCATTTAAGTAGATCCGCCCTTCGATCGTGTTTGACGGCTACGCGGCTGGTTGGAGCTGCGGTGTTGATGACCTCGCCGATATTCGCGCCAAAGCCACGACTCCACAATCCACTCCCATCCAATCCTAGCCTTCAACTCAGTGGGCCGCACTCCTACTAGCCGCTTCATCTGATTGCTGAGGGCAAAGGAATCTGGATAGCCGAGTTCGAACGCGATGCGGCTGAGTGGATCATCCGAACCCAATATTCGAAGACTTGCCCTCAGAATCCGACCAAAGTGGAGACAGTGTGAGGGTACTGGCAGTCCGTATTGGGCGAAGCGACGACCGAGAGCCCGCCTAGAAAGATACAGGGAACGGGCGAGGCCACTTACGGAGCGGAGTTCTCCAGAAAGCTCCAGTGTACGGCGCACGAGTCGCCGCGGACCTGACCCTCGCAGTGTCCCTCGCCAGACCAGATAGTCTACGACACTGTCAACGAGCCTCTTCGGGCCGGCATTCACAAGTAGGCGAATATCTTCGGTAGACGGCTCTTCGTGATAGGGGAGGATACTCGTCGGCCGGCAGATCTCGACCATGTGGTACAACTCCGCTGAGGACCTTGTCTCCCCGGGCGGCAGCACAGCGACCAGGGTGACGCCCTTTGGCCTGAAGCGAACAGAGGTCATGGCCTCTGTGAAATGAGTGCCCATCTGCCAGACCAGGACGACGCCTTCACGACCTCTCGGTGGCTCCAGCAGCGGTAGGCTCAGGTGGGTGGTTGGGGATGTGTAGGGTGGCGTCAAGAGCAAGAACTGATCCCGTCCCTTGGGTGCTGGGTGCATTGTGCGCTCCTCCGCGTTGACATGAGACTGTCAAGACATGATCGGTAGAGGGCATCAGATGGCTATCAGGTGATGGAAGACGGTGGCGGAAGGCGTGCCCACACCGTCACGCGGTGGTGGATTGAACGGCCGGGACGTGACCAATCGCACGAACAGCCGCGCGCGGCCCACGCCCAGCGCCACCATCGTGGCCATCTCGCGGCGACGGGCCGTGGCTCGGGCCAGCGGGAGCCCGGCCAGGTTCACGGCCACGATGAGCAGCACCAGGAGCGGCGTGCGGATGGAGCCGGTGAGGCGGGTCTGGAGCGGCTCCGTGACGAAGGTCTTGTCCGCGTTGGTGTCGGGATAGGCGTCGGTCAGACGCTGGCCGAGCTGCGCCAGCTCCGCGCCCGCCGCCTCGCCGGCGAGGCCGGGTGACAGCCGCCCGAGGGCGTAGATCCAGTCGGTGCCCCGGCTGTGCCGCCATCCGGCGATGGACGTGCGGATGGGAATCCACTCCGCCATGTCACCCAGCACGTCCGCGTGGTCGGGCGCCACGCCCACGATCTCGCACGGGCGCCCATCGACGTCCACCACGGAGCCCACCGCCGCCGGATCGCGGCCGTACGCCCGCGCCCACAGGCCCTCGCTGATGACGACTCGCGCGGCCTCCTCGTCCTGGGATCCGAAGAAGCGTCGCGTCACCGGCCGCACGCCCAGCAGGTCGAAGTAGTTGGTGGACACCTCGGCGCCGCCCTCGCCCCGGACTCGCTCGATGGAATACAGCCGGTCCGATTGCGGCACCGGGAGGGGCGCCACCAGCAGGTCGTGGACGAAGGTGAAGACGATGGCGTTGGCGCCGATCCCCAGGGCCAGCGACGCGACGTGGGCGACCTCGGCCGTCTACCAGCCTCTGCGACTTGCGATGGCTACCAGACGTTCGTTGGCCGCAGGATCCTGAACGGCACCATCAACGAATAGCTGCCGTAGGCGACTCACTCCTGGTTCGCCGAGTTCGTCAGCGAGGATCTGGACTGCCTGAACCGCCACATCGCTATCCGTGCCGGCGGCGATGTCGGCGAGAAAGCCAACCACGCGCCCCTTCTCCGGCAACTGGGAGAAGAGCATGAGGGTCCCACCCCTCGCACCGCGGTCGGGCGATTCCTCGTACACTCGCTGAAGCTTCTCAAACGCATGCGGATAGGGGGTCCCACGTCCGGGGTGGGTCGAGACGACAAGAGCTGCCTTCGCGGCGACAGCAGCCCGCTGCGTACTGAGGTCATCGCCGGGACCGAACGCGACCGCGATGGCAACCAGGCTATCGGGGAAGGCGTCCAGCTCGTCGCTGGGAAGCAGTGTCCGATCCTGCGCGAGTATGGCTGCGGCCAACGACAGATGTCCGTCACGCACGGCCATCAGGGCCCTGCTCAACTCCGTTGGAGCGCCTTGCGGATCCTTGGGATCTTGACTCAGAGCCCGCGTGGGGAGGACGACGCCCGCCGCTACGAAAGCAAGAATTGTCTTTCTCATCGTTCGGGCCTCCTCAATGGCGAACTCTGGTGATTACGAACCGCCATCCCCCGGTACCTCGCCAGAAGGCGAAGTGGGTGGTCGCTCCCGTGTGGATGTTTCCTGCCGCTGAAACCCGCGCATGCATGTCGCTTTGCACCGTGTTCGCGGCGGACCGAGCAGCGAAGTCGGAGGACTCCGCGATGCTGTCCCACCCTGCGTAGATGTCGTTTCGCGCTTCCCAAGACCATTCGTTCGTCTCCACTCCGCGTGAGCCTGACCCTTGACCTCGTCGCCGGGGGTTGGCGTTCTCATTTCATTGCGAGGAGCGGGTCCCCTCATTCTCCCACTGGAGGAGCCAAGCGGTAGATCTCGATCGTCGCGATTCCCCGGGCGTCTCTGTGCAACATGATGAGACGTGAGTGCGAGGTCCTGATCGGCTGGAGGTTGGATGGGAAGCGGAGCGTACCCGCATAGCCTCTCGAGATCGAGATCAGCCGCCACACTCGGTCCTCGCCCTGGATTGCGCCTCCCTCACCGTTAGCATGGATCAGCGCACTCTGGTACATGCCGAAAATCGAGTCGCCAAACCCACGGAGCTGAGTTGTAATCGGTCGACGGTCGTAGACGGGCGGTGCTCCTGCAGCCAGCGGATCAGCTTCCTGCGGCCCCATGAGCTCTTGTACGATGCCTCGACGCTCGAGCTCGGACAGCCGTTCGGCCTCGAGGGGCAGCCGGATCTCGCGAACCGTCCGTCCATCACGATCAGTCACACGGAAGGTGGTCCCGTGGGATGAT
>CAWELD010000006.1:0-38900 GCA_963809895.1 uncultured Gemmatimonadales bacterium
GATAGCCTGACTGCTTTGGGTGTCTTGATGGGCCTTGGCCTCTTGTCCGAGCGACTATCAGTTGCGACGATCGTCGGGCAATCAGGGGGATCTCATTCCGTGACCTTCATCCCCCTGCTTGCTAGCGTGCTGCTCTTTGGCCCCGCTGCGCCTGTTCTGTTCGTGGGGGTCGTCGGAACGATCGGAGAGTTTTCGTTCCGAAAGAAAGGCGTATTGCGGGGCGTTTTCAATGTTGCGCAGTACATCCTCGCATGTACTGTGGGGGGATTCCTCTTCACTCTCGCCGGTGGCACGCCCCAAGCGCAGTTTGGGGTGGGTAGAGCCAGGACAGAATTTCGATCTTCAATTCTGGGCCTTCTTTGCGTTCAGTGCTGTCCTTCTAACAATGAATCAGGTCTTGGTCTCCGGCGCCATATCCTTGTCGCAGGGGTTGCCCTTTCGTGAGGTATGGAGGAAGATTGTGGGGCGGTCCGGCGCGAACGTCTTCTACGATGTCCTTCTCACTCCCATTGCGATTGTCATCGCCTCACTCTGCATCGAGCTCGAGAGCCTGGGGCTCCTTATCGCGGTCCTGCCCCTGCTCGCCATTCGTCACGCATATCTTACGAGCTACCGCCTTCAGCAGGCGAATCGTGATCTGCTTCGCGCACTTGTAAAGGCAATTGAGACGCGAGATCCATATACATCTGGCCACTCTCGCCGAGTGCAGGCGCTCGCGTCGAGGATTGTCCGCACTCTGGGTCTCTCTGAACGCCAAGCGTCGGCAGTCGAGCAGGCGGCGTTGCTCCATGACATTGGCAAGATCGAAGCCATCTATACTGAAATCTTGCGCAAGCCCTCAGAGTTGTCGCGGGAGGAACGAGAAGTCATCGAGTCCCATGTTACAAAGGGCGTGGAACTCCTCCGATCGCTTTCGTCGTTTCCTCGCGAGGTCATTGAAGCGGTCCGTCACCATCATGAGCGAGAAGATGGCAAGGGATATCCTGATGGCCTCCGGGGATCAGAGATTCCACTTGGAGCAAAGGTCATAAGTATCTGTGATGCCATTGACGCGATGTTGTCCGACCGGCCATACCGGCGGGCCCTGCCGCTGAGTGCCGTGCGTGAGCAGTTGGAGATCTACTCTGGGATCCAATTCGATCCAAAGCTAGTCCAGACTGTGATAAACAGCTCAATATTGGAAGATCATGCCTCCGAATTGAGTGGGGACGTAACTGCAGACCAAGACCTGCGCACCTCCTCGGAAGCGGGAGGCTTGGCCGCGACGGGTCGCTCTACGGTCGCATCAGGCACGTGATAGAAGATTCCCAAGCTCTTCTGCTCTGAGCTTTAGATTCAGACGTTCCGCAATGGTGAGTGCACGACCGGATCGTTCGGATGGCCTCGTCCCAAACCGGCGTGCGAGCCTCTCTCGTTCAATGGCAACGCGAATTGCGGGGGCCGGGAACCGCCTAGCTATTCGTGTGCCTTCCTGATCCAACTGTCTGAGACCGTCCTCGACTCTTCCTGCGCGACACAGCATTTTCGCCTTGAACGTCAGTATAAGGCTCGGATCGAAATACCAGTGAGACCAATCGTTCAATGCTAGATGACACCGCTTGGCTAGTTCAAGCCGACCGGTCTCGAGGGCGGCTGTTCCAAGCCCGGCATGAATGACGTCCAAGAGGAACCGGCGCACGCCATTATTGAGGAGATTCTCCGCCTCTTGATACGCATGCAGGGCCTTATCGAATTGTCGCCTAGCGAGAAAGATCTCACCAAGATTGCACTGGAGATTGATTCTTTCCCCAACTGCGACGGCTTCATCGAGAAAGCGGGCCGCCCCTTGGAGGGCGTGCTCCGCCGCGTCGTACTCTCCGGTCTCGATCAACCACACGGCGTGGTTCGCTCGCGTCGTATACTGAAGTCGTAGGTCGCCGGTGTCCTCACTGTATTCCAGAAGTTCCTTCAAAGCGTTGACTGCCTCCTTGTTCGAGCCGAGACCACGAAACATCAGCGCGATAAATAGGCGGTGGTTCGCTTGGAGAATGAGCTTCTGGTCATCGAGATCTGTTGCGAGGAGACGAGCAGCTCGTGCGCTCTCAACACTCCGCTCAGGGCGCCCATATAGGCACTCCAAGGCGAGAATCAACATGCCGCTGCAACGGTCCCGCCCAGCCAGATCCGGCACGAGCTGAGACACACGGGCAAGCGTTGGAGGGATCATCTCCAGGGAGCCGTCTCTTTCGAGGACGCGAATCCGGGATTCCGCAGCCTTCAGGGAGGAGTCACATCCCTGGTCCATGAGGGAAGCCTCCGCCTCGGCAGCCAATCGAGCCGCGGCAATTGAGTGGGGCAAGTCGCCTGACTCACTGCGGGCATCCAAATGTAATACCCGGCATGCCCTGGCTTCACGTCGGTTCCCGAGAATGCTGAAACGTCTCTCGGCGCGGCGAAGAAATGAGTTACCTCTCGGGTCGCACTGTCGAAGATGCGCCTGGCCAACATGCTTGAGGTGAGTCCCGGTCACCTTATCAGCCCCGGCACTCAACTGTGAGTCGTAGGAATCGGAGTCCCTCTCTGAACGCCCCCCGTCCTAATGCATGGTCAGCAGCGGCCTCCGCTAGATCGGCTGCCTGCGCACCGAGGCCGCCCCGTGTTAGATGGATTGCAGCCTCTCCGACCCGTGGAGGGACGCGACTCACCGAACCGCCCAATACTCCGGTGCGCGTGGCGTATCAAGAGAGATCCGAGGGCGGACACGGCGGATTGCTCAATTAGACGATGACGTATCCGGACGGAGTCCTCATTGTGGATGAGCAGCCCCGTCCGGAACATGCTGTCGAGGTCGTTGGATAGATCCGGGACTGTGGTCCCTAGAGCATCGCGATGTCACTGAGGGGTATCGTGCCTTCGTGGAGGCAAATGATGGCTAGGGCGCGGCGACCAGCGGGCGACAATGATCCTACCACAGGTCGCAATTGCCGGTCCCAATGGGAGGACGTGACGTTGGCCGCTGCGGTGAGCCGGTCTCCATTCAATGAGGCCACCGCGAGAGCGATAAGTTGCAGAGGATTACCCAAAGCTGTGTCGAGTACTTTGTCAAGATCCGAGTGGCTGAGAGACTCCGGCGCGACCCCGACCACGAGACGGCGTGCCTCGGACCGCCTGGGTGGACGAAGCGAAGAATAGAAGACACGTGAATGTCGACGATTCTGAAACTGCAGGATTGGCGCAGAAGGATCTTCAAGTGAACCTGAAAAGATGAGCATCAACCTACCACGGTGCCATCGCCGGTGAGCGTACTGAAACGCGGCCAGCGAGGTCGGGTCGATCCGATGCGCATCATCAACCAGGACCGCCGTCGGACGGTCGACGCACATCTGCTCCAGCGCCATCATGAGACTCGGCAGCAGCCGGCTTGAGGCGGCTTCTGGTGGCAGTGCGACGGGGGGAACCGTCTGGTCACTCGTAATGTCCAGCAAGTCTGCGATTACCGAACGCCATGGCTGCCCGATTTGTGCTAAGTCGGTCGATGTCAGGGTTCTCGCGAGACAATCGATCATGGTGGCGAGCGGGATGCCGTGTTCAAGTCGATTGCACTCCGACCAGACCACTCGAATACCCCTGAACTAGGCCTAGGGGCCGCCTCACGTAGGACCCGGGTCTTCCCCATTCCCGGTGCGCCAACGAGGACCTGGAAGCTCATGCCGTTTGTATTGCTAGCGAGCGATACCAATTGCTCCACGACCGCCGCTCTGCCAAGCAGAGGAGTATTGTAGGCGGCAAGTGCTCGGTCCTCTGTGCGCTCTCCCCCTCCGAGCCGAAGCGGTCGCCGTGTGACGGAGGTCGTCCACATCTCGATCTGAGAACCCGTGCAAGGGAGCCTCCTTCAGGAGTGACTCTGCGGAGGCCCATCGACCCGCAGCGAGGTAGGCATGAAAGAGGCGGCGAGTCCATTTCGGCTCGAACTGGTCGATGGCGACCAACGCGAGACCGGCACTTTCGGCCTTCGGCCAGTCGCCAACTCTCTCAGCCTCATCCCACTGCCGTGCCGCTAGGCGCCTGATGGCGGTGCGAAGCGAAGCGACGTACCCAGCAAGGGCAGACTCCGCTTCAGGAGCTGGAGCCTCTCCGAGAAGGCCACATACGGAGAGCTCCTGAAGCCTACCGTTGTGGCTTGCCAGTCCCGAATTACGTTGCGAAGATGATCTCCATCGAGGTCATGTGGGAGAACCGGGAGGATATGGTCAGGCGTCGTCGAGAATACCGGGACGCCCACCCTCTGAGTCAGGTCGTAGAGCAATTGACTGAGCCGGCGCCGGGCCTTGGACTCATCAGCACGGCCCCAGAGCAGGTCCGCTGCCCGCATTCGGCTGATGCCGCCCGCACCTGAGAGATAGGCCAGCGCGGTGATCCATCCTTGAAGCCCGGTGAGTGGCACGTGTCGCTCCGCGATGTCCATCACCGGACCGTCAAGGAGTCGCACAAAGTGCTGCCTGCCTTGAACCATCGGCCTACCCTTCCGACCCAAGAGATCGCGCCATTTAAGTAGATCCGCCCTTCGATCGTGTTTGACGGCTACGCGGCTGGTTGGAGCTGCGGTGTTGATGACCTCGCCGATATTCGCGCCAAAGCCACGACTCCACAATCCACTCCCATCCAATCCTAGCCTTCAACTCAGTGGGCCGCACTCCTACTAGCCGCTTCATCTGATTGCTGAGGGCAAAGGAATCTGGATAGCCGAGTTCGAACGCGATGCGGCTGAGTGGATCATCCGAACCCAATATTCGAAGACTTGCCCTCAGAATCCGACCAAAGTGGAGACAGTGTGAGGGTACTGGCAGTCCGTATTGGGCGAAGCGACGACCGAGAGCCCGCCTAGAAAGATACAGGGAACGGGCGAGGCCACTTACGGAGCGGAGTTCTCCAGAAAGCTCCAGTGTACGGCGCACGAGTCGCCGCGGACCTGACCCTCGCAGTGTCCCTCGCCAGACCAGATAGTCTACGACACTGTCAACGAGCCTCTTCGGGCCGGCATTCACAAGTAGGCGAATATCTTCGGTAGACGGCTCTTCGTGATAGGGGAGGATACTCGTCGGCCGGCAGATCTCGACCATGTGGTACAACTCCGCTGAGGACCTTGTCTCCCCGGGCGGCAGCACAGCGACCAGGGTGACGCCCTTTGGCCTGAAGCGAACAGAGGTCATGGCCTCTGTGAAATGAGTGCCCATCTGCCAGACCAGGACGACGCCTTCACGACCTCTCGGTGGCTCCAGCAGCGGTAGGCTCAGGTGGGTGGTTGGGGATGTGTAGGGTGGCGTCAAGAGCAAGAACTGATCCCGTCCCTTGGGTGCTGGGTGCATTGTGCGCTCCTCCGCGTTGACATGAGACTGTCAAGACATGATCGGTAGAGGGCATCAGATGGCTATCAGGTGATGGAAGACGGTGGCGGAAGGCGTGCCCACACCGTCACGCGGTGGTGGATTGAACGGCCGGGACGTGACCAATCGCACGAACAGCCGCGCGCGGCCCACGCCCAGCGCCACCATCGTGGCCATCTCGCGGCGACGGGCCGTGGCTCGGGCCAGCAGGAGCCCGGCCAGGTTCACGGCCACGATGAGCAGCACCAGGAGCGGCGTGCGGATGGAGCCGGTGAGGCGGGTCTGGAGCGGCTCCGTGACGAAGGTCTTGTCCGCGTTGGTGTCGGGATAGGCGTCGGTCAGACGCTGGCCGAGCTGCGCCAGCTCCGCGCCCGCCGCCTCGCCGGCGAGGCCGGGTGACAGCCGCCCGAGGGCGTAGATCCAGTCGGTGCCCCGGCTGTGCCGCCATCCGGCGATGGACGTGCGGATGGGAATCCACTCCGCCATGTCACCCAGCACGTCCGCGTGGTCGGGCGCCACGCCCACGATCTCGCACGGGCGCCCATCGACGTCCACCACGGAGCCCACCGCCGCCGGATCGCGGCCGTACGCCCGCGCCCACAGGCCCTCGCTGATGACGACTCGCGCGGCCTCCTCGTCCTGGGATCCGAAGAAGCGTCGCGTCACCGGCCGCACGCCCAGCAGGTCGAAGTAGTTGGTGGACACCTCGGCGCCGCCCTCGCCCCGGACTCGCTCGATGGAATACAGCCGGTCCGATTGCGGCACCGGGAGGGGCGCCACCAGCAGGTCGTGGACGAAGGTGAAGACGATGGCGTTGGCGCCGATCCCCAGGGCCAGCGACGCGACGTGGGCGACCTCGGCCGTCTACCAGCCTCTGCGACTTGCGATGGCTACCAGACGTTCGTTGGCCGCAGGATCCTGAACGGCACCATCAACGAATAGCTGCCATAGGCGGCTCACTCCTGGTTCGCCGAGTTCGTTGGCGGGGATCTGGACTGCCTGAACCGCCACGTCGCTATCCGTGCCGGTGGCGAGGTCGGCGAGGAAGCCAACCACGCGCCCCTTCTCCGGCAATTGGGTGAAGAGCATGGGGGTCCACCCCTCGCACCGCGGTCGGGCGATTCCTCGTACACTCGCTGAAGCTTCTCAAACGCATGCGGATAGGGGGTCCCACGTCCCGGGTGCGTCGAGACGACAAGAGCTGCCTTCGCGGCGACAGCAGCCCGCTGCGTACTGAGGTCATCGCCGGGACCGAACGCGACCGCGATGGCAACCAGGCTATCGGGGAAGGCGTCCAGCTCGTCGCTGGGAAGCAGTGTCCGATCCTGCGCGAGTATGGCTGCGGCCAACGACAGATGTCCGTCACGCACGGCCATCAGGGCCCTGCTCAACTCCGTTGGAGCGCCTTGCGGATCCTTGGGATCTTGACTCAGAGCCCGCGTGGGGAGGACGACGCCCGCCGCTACGAAAGCAAGAATTGTCTTTCTCATCGTTCGGGCCTCCTCAATGGCGAACTCTGGTGATTACGAACCGCCATCCCCCGGTACCTCGCCAGAAGGCGAAGTGGGTGGTCGCTCCCGTGTGGATGTTTCCTGCCGCTGAAACCCGCGCATGCATGTCGCTTTGCACCGTGTTCGCGGCGGACCGAGCAGCGAAGTCGGAGGACTCCGCGATGCTGTCCCACCCTGCGTAGATGTCGTTTCGCGCTTCCCAAGACCATTCGTTCGTCTCCACTCCGCGTGAGCCTGACCCTTGACCTCGTCGCCGGGGGTTGGCGTTCTCATTTCATTGCGAGGAGCGGGTCCCCTCATTCTCCCACTGGAGGAACCAAGCGGTAGATCTCGATCGTCGCGATTCCCCGGGCGTCTCTGTGCAACATGATGAGACGTGAGTGCGAGGTCCTGATCGGCTGGAGGTTGGATGGGAAGCGGAGCGTACCCGCATAGCCTCTCGAGATCGAGATCAGCCGCCACACTCGGTCCTCGCCCTGGATTGCGCCTCCCTCACCGTTAGCATGGATCAGCGCACTCTGGTACATGCCGAAAATCGAGTCGCCAAACCCACGGAGCTGAGTTGTAATCGGTCGACGGTCGTAGACGGGCGGTGCTCCTGCAGCCAGCGGATCAGCTTCCTGCGGCCCCATGAGCTCTTGTACGATGCCTCGACGCTCGAGCTCGGACAGCCGTTCGGCCTCGAGGGGCAGCCGGATCTCGCGAACCGTCCGTCCATCACGATCAGTCACACGGAAGGTGGTCCCGTGGGATGATCCTCGCCCTGATCGGCCCCCTGCGACGGCCGCGACGGATCCACCCGAGGACGCTGCTGCGAGACCTGTGAGGGTACGGCTCGTCGAGGGTCTCCTCGTAGATGCCGGGCACCGGACCGCCGGGATCCTGTTCGTCGGCGGCTCAGGCTCTGTTCCGCTCCGCACCCAGGCGGTATTCGATGATCACGTCAAAGCCGTTGGAGTCACGGGTCAGCGCGAAGAACCTGTCCTCGCTGAACGCTACGGCGTGGGGTCTGCCGGGCACGAGGATCGACGTCAGAAACTCGCGATCGGGGGAGAAGACCTCGATCACGCCCGCAGTTCCTTCACGACGCGTCGTGAGGACCCAGACTCTTCCTGCCATGTCAGGCGAGATGACACCGAGGGCGAGGGGCGGCTCGGCTTACCCACCCGCGGTTGAACCATGTCATCGATCATGGCCTCCGGGATGCTCACCGAAGACGCCAAGGAGGATTGTCGACTGGTCCGTCCAGGTGCCTCCAGTGACCTGGTTTGATCTCGACGAGTTGGGCGGCGAATCGGTCGACCGCAAGGAGCCTACCGTCGAGAACGTGGAGGGTGGCGCCGACGAGGCTTCGTTGTGCAGTATATAACTTTGTCATATACTTCTCGCCGTGGTACCGTGGCAGTGGACGGCGCGCAACGCGAGGGGGGGGTGATGGCGAAGGGAGATCACCTGGGTGAGCTCGAGGCGCTGGTGCTGGCTTCGGTGCTCCACGTGGGAGAGGGAGCCAACGGCGCCGCGGTCTACCGCGAGCTCGAAGCGCGCGGCGGCCGTGATCCCGGCGTCGGGGCGATCCACGTCACCCTACGCCGGCTGGAGGAGAAGGGCTACCTGACCTCCGACGTCGGGACGCCCTCACGTCGCGGGGGGCGGCCCCGGCGCTGGTACGCGCCCACGGACCGGGGCCTCCGGGCTCTTGGTGCGTTCCGGCGCATGTGGGAGGATGTCCTCAACGACCTCGTCCTCCCCGAGCCGGAGACCGGCCGGTGACCCGGCTCCAGGAGCGGCTCCTCGCGTGGGCTGAACGGCGGTTGGACGTGGACCTGCGCGCCACCCTCTCGGAGCTCGTCGAGGAACGCCGTACCCGGGAGGGCGACGCGGCGGCCCGCCGGTGGCTCCGTCGCGAGCTGCGACGGGCTCTCGTGCTTGCCGTGTTCACGCCGACGCGCACGGCCTCCCGTGGGACCCTCGTCGCCACGGCCTTCCGGGAGTTCCGCTTCGCCCTGCGCCGGCTCCGACGCCTCCCCGCCTACGCCATCACCTTCGCCGCGATCGTGGGAACGGGGATCGGCATGGCGACCTTCATGGTGGAGACCCGGGCGAACATCCTCGACCCGGAGGACGGTGTCACCGCCGACGCCGCGCGCCTCACCTGGGTCGCCGAGACGGGCCAATACCATGCGGGGATCGCGGCCACCGGACGGGAACCGTGGATGGATCCGCCCGAGGGGCCTTTCTCCGCCATCGTCGTCAGTTGGCCGTCTTCGGAAGATCTCGAGACGCCCATGGGGCTTCTCCGGGTGCAGGGCGAACGGGTCCTGCCCCGGCACATCGTGCGGCTCGGGGGACGCCTGGTGGCCGGCCGAGCCCTCGAGGCTCCGGGTGAGATCGTGGTGTCCCACGCCCTCTGGACGGAACGCTTCGAGTCGGACCCGGGGGTCATCGGTCGGACCGTTCGCCTGGGGGGTCGCCGGGCGACCATCGTCGGTGTCGCCGAGGCCGGGTTCAACGGCCCCGTCTGCTGCGTCCCCCCGAAGTTCTGGGAGGTGCGGGAGGCCAGCGATACTGCGGCGATCGCGCGCGTGTTCGTCGTCGACCCGACCGACGACGGCGCCGCGGAGCTGTGGGCGAGCCGAAACATCGACCGCTCACCGGACTTCGGGACACCGCGGCTGAGACACCCCAGCGCGGCGGCCTTCGGGAGCGAGGCCGGCTTCGTGGGCCGGGTCCTGGGCGTCCTGATCGGACTGGCCGCGGCCGTGTGGCTGACCACGCTCCTGGCCGGGGCGAACCTGATCGTGTCGGACACGATGGCTCGTCGCCGCGAGTACCGGCTCCGGAGCGCGCTCGGGGCGCGCCGAACCGAGACCTGGCTGCGCCTCGTCATCGAGGCGGCACTGCTGGCCGCCGGCGCCGCGCTACTCGCCGTGGCGATCGCATGGGCGCTGGCGGCGGTGGCCCCCTGGCTCCTTCCCATCCTCGGGGGGGCGTCCGGCATCCGGGTGGTCATCGACCGCGGCACCCTCGGGGTCGCGGCTCTGGCCGGTGCGGTGTCGGCCCTGACGGCGGCCCTCCCCGGCATTGCGGTGGCACTCCGCCTCGCCCGCTCGGCCGACGTCGGGCGGGGGCCACGTTCCAGCCGCTTCGCCGCCGCGGGGCTCGCGGTTCAGGTCGCGCTGGCCTCGACCCTCGTCGTTCTGACGGGGCTCTTCCTCACCACCCTGCGCTCGTTGGACGGCGAGTTCGTCGGGTTCCGGAACGGCGAGACCGGCGTCCACTTCGTGTCGGCGACCTCGTCGGAGACCGGGCCCACCGGGAGTCGGCTCCTGACCGAACTGGGCATGCCCGCGGCCCTCACCGCCCGCCTTCCGGTCTACGGCGCGCGCTGGGACTCGCTCACGGCCCCGTCGGGAGAGACCCGGAGCTTCGCCCTCGAGACGGTGACGCCCGGCTTCTTCGATGTCGTGGGCACGACGCTCCTCGCCGGGGCGCCGGCACGTGGGCCCGCCGAGGCCGTGGTGTCGCGTGACCTCACCCGGGACCTGGGATGGGGCGACGGTGCCATCGGCCGGACCCTTCTGGTCGGGGACTCCCTTCCGCTCCGGATCTCCGGGATCGTCGAGGAGGCGACGTGGGGGAGCGGCGAGGTGCGCCCGACGGTCTACCGTGGCTGGGGCGACGAGCCCCTGAGAACCGCCGTTCTCCTGGTTCGCGGCCCGGACGCCTCGGTGTCCTCACTCCTTCCCCGACTGCGAACGATGGGCGTCGCGCTGCGTCCGTTCGAGACCCTCGACGGAATGCTGGTCCGCTCCCGGGTGATCCAGGTCTTTCTCGCCCGGCTCGCCCTGGCGTTCGGGATCGTGAGCCTGCTCGTGGCCGCGGGCGCCGTGCACTCGCACTTCCTCCGCTGGGTGCGCGCGCGCGAGCGCGACCTGGCCATCCGCCGGGCGCTGGGGGCGCCCTTTCCACGCATCGGGCGCTTCCTCCTTCGGGGCGCGCTGACCATGGTCGTGCCGGGAACGCTGCTCGGCATCGGAGGGGGAGCGCTCGCCGCCCGGCTGCTCTCCATCTGGCTCGGCCCCGTCCCCGCCCTGACCGCGTCCGTGGTCGTCGTGACCGTGGGCACCCTCGCCGGCGCGACGGCCCTCGCCCTGATCGGTCCCCTGCGGCGGGCGCGGCGCATCCACCCGATGACGCTGCTCAGAGACCTGTGAGGGCTCCACCACGACCCCATCCCCCGCACCCACATCCCCCTCGCGCTCCACCCTCAGGTAGAACCCCGAGCGTCCGCTCTCGACGAAGCGGGCCATGATGTCGGCCCTCTGGAAGCGAGCGGCCATCTTCACGCAGGGGAGCCGGGGCTGCGTGACCGCCAGGAGAGTGGAGCCGATGGCCAGGCGGTCGCCCACCTGGACCTGGGACTCGTCCAGGCCCTCGAGGGTCAGGTTCTCGCCGAAGGCTCCGGGCGGTACGGGCACGCCCAGCTCCTCGGCCCACCGGGCCAGGTGCTCCGCGGGGTAGGCGTAGACCGCCTTGTCGGGCCCGCCGTGGCGCACGAGATCGGCCTGCCGGTCACCTTCGAGCCCCAGGGTCGTGACCCGGACGCGGCCGCTTCGGGGCTCCTTCACGAAGGCGGTCTCGTACGTGCGGCCGCGCCAGCGCAGGGTGCGTACCGTGCCGACGTTGACCGACACGACGCGGGCCTCGCGCACGGGAGGCCCGGAGCTCACGGCTCGATCCAGGCGCCGTCGTCCGGCGTCACCACCTCCACGCCGCGGGCCTCGGCCAGGCGCCGGAAGGTGGGGAGCGCGTCGGGGGTCTCCTCGTAGATGCCGGGCACGGATACGCCGTGGTGGATGGGCACGGCCCGCCGGGCGCCCAGGGCGGCGGCCGCCTCGGCTGCGGCGTCGGGGGGCAGGGTGCGGGCCACCCGCACCGGGGGATCGCCGCCGGGCGTGCTCACGCCGTTGATGGGCATGAAGGCCAGGTCGAAGGGGCCGTAGGTGCGGGCGAAGTCCCACCAATGGCCGTGCCAGAGCCCGTCGCCGCCGTGAAAGATCTTCAGGCCGGCCACGTGGATCGCCCACGCCACCTGCTCCACCCCCCAGCCGTCCACCCCGGGCAGCGCGACCAGCGTGAAGGGTCCGATGCTGTGGGGCTGCCACAGCCGCTGGGGCCGTACCCGGAAGCCGTTGGCCGCGGGATCGGGGGCCAGCGAATCCAACACCACCACGCCCCCGCTGGCGCCCTCTTCGGCGAACAGCCGCGTGATCACCGCCCGGTCGTAGTGGTCGGTGTGGAGGTGGCTGAGCGCCACGTAACGACGGGGGGTGTCCGAGGTCACGGGCACGGGCGCGCCGGGAAAGTTGCTCCCGAAGAACGAGGTGTCCTCCCAGGGATCGATGAAGAGCGTGGTGCCCTCGCACTCGAGCCGCACACCGGCCCAGGAGAGCTTCTGGATGCGGAGCGTGCCGGGGCCGCCCACGGCCCGCGCCCGCGGGGGCGAGCCCAGGGGAAGCGCGAGCGCGGCCCCGGCCGCGGTGGCGGAGGTCGCCTTGAGCATGGTTCGCCGATCCATCGTTATCCCCCCTTCCTCGCCGAGTCCTCGGGCCCTCACACGTCGACGTCCAGACGCCGCGCGTAGGGCACGGCCTCACCCAGCTCCAGCGCGCGCCGCAGAATGCGCAGGTACATGGCCCAGCAGTAGCTGGTGGTGGCGTAGTGGTCGTTGGCCTCGCGCCAGCCTTCGTGGCGGAACTCCAGGCGCGTGTCCTCGCCGGCCTCCCGCAGATCGAACACCACGCGGGTGCCGGCCCAGTCGCCGTCCGACGCGGTCATCTCCAGCACGAAACGCCGTGGAGGCTCGGCCTCCGCCACCCGGGCCCGCCACTGGTAGTCGGGGCCGAAATCCAGCGCGTACTCCGAGCCTGCCACGGGCTGGCCCTCCGAGCCCAGCGTCCACCAGCGATCGAGGCCCCCGGGGCTCGCCACGGCGCGGAAGACCTCTGCCATGGGGGCGCGAACGGGCAGCGCGTGAATGATGTCGGGCATGGCAATCCCTCGAATCTCGGGCAGGTGAAACACGGGCGGGGCGCCCGATAGCGCCCCACGAGGCGAACCAATATCGTGCAATCTAACCGGAATAGCTAGGGTTAGACGGTGTGATGCGAACGGCGTGTGGCGTGACCCGCGCGATCTAGGGTTGCGCCGCCGGGCCGCAAGGGAGCGGAGACGTGGCTGCGTGGCGCTCCCAGGTATAGGTGCGGTCCGCGCGCCACTCGCCGTCGGTCCACTGCAGGCTCTCGCCGACGTAGGTGTCCTGGTCGAGCCGTCTCGTGCGGTGCTTCGTCCGTTGCCGCGTGCCGTTGGACCACCAGAACTCCTGGACCATCTCGGTCGTGTCACCTTCTCGGGCCGTGCCGTGACCCATGCCGGTCCCCAGGCCCGTGGCGTGACTCTGGTAGAAGAACGGTCGATTCTCCGCACCGTCCCAGCCCTGGTGGAAGATCCAGACGACGGCGTCAGGCTGCCCTTCGCGGATCGTCCACAGGCAACCGGTGGCGGAGATGGCCCCGGGGTCCATCCACGTCCGCAATCCGAAGGCCTCGGGCTCGTTCACGCTGCGAGCCTGGTCCGCGTTGGAGGTCCACCACCAGGTGCCGTCGCGAGTGGCGTACTGCAGGTCTGCGCGATAGGCCTCGAGCTCGGGTGGAGTGCTCTGGCTCCGAGCTCCTTGGGGGACCACGGCGAACAGGAAGAGCAACAGGGATCGGCGCATGGGCGGCTCCGTGGGGCGTGGTCTGATGGGTCGATGTGTTCCCGTGTGTGCAGATTCCGTGGTGAAGGTTGCATCGGCGCTTTGCCGAAAGACTCGGGGCCTCGGACGTATAGTTGCTGACCCTGACCGGGATGCCCGGCACCACTCAACTTCGGACGAGGACGACGACCATGAAGCGTTCCCTGACGGCTCTCGCGCTGGCTCTGGCCGCCGCCGTGCCACTTTCGGCCCAGATGGACCACGAGCCCATGGGCGACATGCAGCACGGCGCGTCGCTCGCGGCGGTGCGTGGATTGTACCAGACCGTGCGGGGCAACATCGTCGCGTCCGCCGAGCAGATGCCCGAGGCGGATTACGCGTTCCGGCCCACGCCCGAGGTCCGCTCCTTCGGGCAGCTCATCGGCCACGTGGCCAACGCCCAGTATCTGTTCTGTGCCCCGGTGCTGGGCGAGACGCCGCCCCGGCTACCCGACGCCGAGCAGTTGACGTCGAAGACCGAGCTCGTGTCGGCCGTGGAGGCGGCCTTCGCATACTGCGACAGGGCCTACGAGGTCGATCCCATGAAGGCCGAAGGCCCGCTCAAGTTCTTCGGCCAGGACCACACGGGCCTGTCCGTGCTGGCCTTCAACATGGGCCACGTCTACGAGCACTACGGCAACATCGTCACCTACCTGCGCCTCAAGGGCATGGTGCCCCCGTCCAGCCAGCCTCGGGGCTAGCCGTTCGCGGCACGGGCGGCTCGCCTGGCTCCTCGTCTTCGTGGCTCATTGCGTTGCCCTGCGCAGAGCCCAGTCGACGGCGAGGGCGCCCAGGACCAGCAGCCCCACCTGGAGGGCATCCGAAAAGGGCAGCCCCCATCGGGTGGCGAGAGCGCCGACCGGGTCGACCAGGTAGTAGCCGACCACGACAGGTAGGACGACCACCTGGGCGATGGGGCCGAGAGGTACCAGTCCGAATGCCGTGAGCGTGTAGAACGCCAGCAGGCTCAGCAGCACGACGGTGGTGGGAAAACGGAGAAGCAACGCTGCGGCCAGATGCCCTGGAGATCGGGTAGGCATGAACCTCCTCCGTCCGGATCGACGTCCCGCTCGGGTTCGCGCTCTCTTCTGAGTGCAGCGGCCTGGAGCGCGGTTGCACGACCGATGCAACCCATGGCCACCGAAGTCGCACGAAGGAGGATGGTCCGGACGTCCCGGGCCAACGGTACAGCGAGGAGCAGGCATGGTCGAGGGTCACTACCCGGCACTGGTCGCGGGCTACGCCGCGGCGTTGCTTGGCTGGCTGACGCTTGCGCGTCTGTCCTGGGCACCCTGGCCTGCCGGAGAGGTCGTGCGTCTCGACCATCCCTGGCGATCCCTGGGGAGCGTCCTGGCCGCTCTCGTCGGCGTGATGGCGGTCGGCCAACTCTTCCTGCGTGGCTGGCTGCTGCCTGAAGGGGGGAGCCTCGGGCCGATCGCCGGGGCGGTGAACCAACTCCTGATCTTCTCTCCGATACTCGCCGTGTTGGTTCTGCTAAAGGAGGGCCGGGACAGCGCCTGGCTCGCTCCCGGCCGGGTGCCGGCCCGGATTGCCGGCGGCGCGGCATTGGCTCTGCTCGGGCTCCTGGCCTATACGACGCTGCGGAACGGGAGCGATGGCGTCCTGGTGGTCGTGGCCCGGGTAATCCGCTACCCGAACCTGCCGTTCGCCACCCAGGTCTTCCTCGAGGACGCGACCATCGCCGTGCTCTTCGTCCGGCTCGCGGCCGCCATCGGTCCCCGGCGGTCCGTGGCCCTCACCGCCGTCCTGTTCGCTGTCGGTCACGTGCCGGCGATGCTCGCTCAAGGCGACCGCCTCGGCGAGCTCCTGCTGCTACTCCGTGACGCGGCCCTGGGCGCGGCCGTCGTTGCCGTGCTGATGCGCTCCCGTGACGTGCTCTGGTTCTGGTGCGTCCACTTCGTCATGGACATGACACAGTTCCCCGCCATCGTCTTCGGCACCTGAAGGACGGCGCGACGGCCACACCTGATTGAATGCCCGACCCAGTTCTGGGGCGCACCCTTCGCCGACGTCGAGCTTCGGGTGGGCGGGAGTGCTCGCCGACCTCTTTTCGGTGGTCGAGTTCGAGGCGCTGTCCGAGGGCCGCACCCGGGTGACGGTCTACGGCGTCGGGTATCGGGACACGCCGGCCCACCAGGCGGTGCGAGAGATGTTCCGCGAGCGAGAAGTTCGGGCGGCTCGTGGCGTGGCTGAAGTCTGAGCACGGAGTCACCCACGGATTCGCGAACCTGATCGTCCACGCTTTCCAGAAGGATGGCGCCGAGCTGTCGGCCGTGGGCGACGTGCCGCTGGTGGACGCGCAGTTCTCGCCCCCGAAGGCCCATCTGCGCCCCATCTACGACGCGTTGATCGAGCATGTGCGAGAGCTCGGGGGGGGCGCCGAGATCGCGCCGAAGAAGAGCTATGTCAGTCTGAGGCGGAAGAAGCAGTTCGGGCTCGTGCAGGTCTCGACGAAGTCGCGTGTCGACCTGGGGCTCAACCTCCCCGCCGCGACGGACCAATATTGTGAAACCTAACCGTAGTAGATAACGTTAGCCGGTGTGGTTCTGGCAACACACCCTGGAACCGGCTGACGGGAGCGACGATGGAGGGGTTGGGCGACGTCTTGCGGAGCGCGGCGCGGGGGCTGGTGCGCCGCCCGGTCACCACGCTGGTGGCGGGCACCTGCCTGGCGCTGGGCATCGGGGTCGACACGGGCGTGTTCTCGGTGGTGGAGGCCGCGCTGCTCCGGCCTCTGCCCTTCGGGGCGCCGGAGCGGCTGACGCTGGTGCAGATGGTGAACGACGAGAACGGGGCGCCGCTGGGGCTGTCGCCCGACGCATTCGACGCCCTGCGCGGCGATCTCGGCCCGGACTTCGCGCTGGCGGCGGCCCAGCCCGCGGAGTTCGATCTCTCGGGCGACGGCATCCCGGAGCGGGTCTCGGGCGCCCGGGTCACCCCGGGCTTCTTCGGCGTGCTGGGCGTGGAGCTGGTGGCGGGCGCGCCGTTCGGGACCGACGCGGGCACGGCCCCGGGTCCCGTGGCCGTGATCTCCGAGCGCCTGTGGCGGACCCGATTCGGGGCCGATCCAGGCGTGGTGGGTCGGGCCTTCCGCCTCGACGGGCGTGGCTACCAGGTGGTGGGCGTTCTGCCGTCCGAGGCCCGCTATCCCGGCGAGGCCGAGGTGTGGGTGCCCCTGGACCTGGACCAGTTCCAGGGCGTGGCGCGCACCAGCGGATTCCTCCTCGTACTGGCGCGCGCCCGCCAGGGGCTGCCCCGGGCCGACGCCGCGGCGCGCATCGTGGCGGCCGGCGAGCGCTACAAGCGGCGTGAATCCCCGGTGGATCGCCACGCGCTTCACCGCCACCTCGCTCCGGGAGCCCCAGGTAGCCACGGTGCGGCCCGTGCTGCTGGCGGTGGGCGTGAGCGTGGTGGTGCTCCTGGCCATGGCCTGCCTCAACGTGGCGAGCCTGATGCTGATCCAGGCGCGCCGGGACACGCGCATGATGGCGCTCAGGGCCGCGGTGGGCGCCGATCCGGGGCGGCTGGTGGCCGAAGAGGCCGTGCGCCATGCGCTGCTGACCCTGGGCTCGGGCGCGCTCGGGGTCGTGGTGTCGATCCCCCTGGTGCGGTTGTTGGTGTCGTACGCGGTGATCGACGTGCCAGGCTTCGCGGTGGAGCTGAATCTCCGGGTGATCCTGTTTGCCGGGGCACTGGCCCTGCTCGTGACCCTGGCCGTGGGGCTGCTGCCGGCACTGGCGGTGGCGAGGGCCGCGCCGGCAGAGCTGCTGGACCGCGCCCGTGGGAGCACCTCCGGCCGCTTGGGACGGCGGCTCCACAACGGTGTGGTGGCGGGCCAGGTGGCCATGGGGGCCTTCCTGCTGGTGGCGGCGTGGGCCATGACCGCCCACGTGGCGCGGCTCCAGCGGGGCGATCCCGGCTACCGGGTGGACGACATTCTCACCGCCCGCATCGGCGCCTCCGACGCCCGCTTTCCGGACCTGGACGCCCGCGTGCGCTTCGTCGACGCGGTCACCGAGCGCCTGGGAGCGCTGCCCGGCGTGGTCTCGGTGGGGGCCACCTCGAGCACCCACGTGGGCGACCTGGAGGTCTACTGGAGCTTCAGCATCGAGGACCGCCCGCCCACCGACGCCAGCGAGCAGCGGAGCGCGCTCGGGCGCATGGTCGACGCCGGCTATCTGGAGACCATGGGCATCGGCGTGCTCGAGGGACGGGGCATCGAGCCCGGCGACCGCGCCGACGCCGAGCCCGTGGTGGTCGTGAACCGCGCCTTCGCCGACACCTACTGGCCCGGCGAGCGCGCCCTCGGCAAGCGCATCAAGCGCCGCACCTGGGATTCGCCCTTCCCCTGGCTCCGGGTGGTGGGCGTAGTGGAGGACGTGCGCGAGCACGACCTGGCCCAGCCCTTCGTGCCCACCATCTACTTTCCCTACGCGCAGCACTTCACGCCCTCGGGCTCCATCGTGACCCTGGTGCTCCGCACGAGCGGCGAGCCCGGGCGTCTGGCCAACGGGGTGCGCCGGGCGGTGGCCGGGGTGGATCCCAACGCCGCGGTCTTCCGCGTGCTCACCATGCGCGAGCGTCTGGGCGAGTCGCTGGGCCAGCGCCGCCTCGGCGCCGTGCTGCTCGGAAGCTTCGGCGTGCTGGGGCTCGTGCTGTCGCTGGTGGGGATCTACGGCGTCGTATCCGAAGCCGTGGCGCGTCGCCGCCGCGAGGTGGGCGTGCGGGTGGCGCTGGGGGCCACGCCCTCGCGCGTGTTGAGAGCCATCCTGGGGCAGGCCGCGCTGCTGGCGCTGGTCGGCACCGGTGCCGCCAGCCTCGCGATCCACCTGGTCACCCCCGGCGCCGAGCGGCTCTTTCCCGGCCTCACCATCGGGGGCCCGCGCATGGCCACCGTGTGCGCCCTGCTCACCGGGGCGGTCCTCGTCGCCGCCCTGGTGCCCGCGCTCCGGGCCGCTCGCACCGATGTCGTCCGCGTTCTCACGGAGGAATGAAGATGTCCTGCTCTGGTATCCCCCGTTCTCAATTCCGCGCCGGGGTGCTCGCGGCGGCCTCGGTGCTGGCGAGCCTGGCGCCGCCGCCACTCGCCGGGCAGCGTCCCACGCCTCCGCCCTCGATCCCCCCGCCCACCATCACCGAGTACCATCCGCACTCGACGCTGGTGGTGCCCGAGCACCAGGTGCCCCGGGCGCGCTATCCCGCCGTGGACTTTCACGGGCACCCGCCCTTTCTGGGCTCGGTCGAGGTGGTGCGGCGCGTGGTGGCGGCCATGGACTCCCTCAACCTCGGGGTCATGATCCAGGCCAATCCCAGCTCCGGAGCCCGGCTCACACAGCAGATCGAGACCGTGCGCGAGGCCGGCTACGCCGACCGCTTCGTGTTCTTCGCCGCGCTGGATCTGGACGGCATCCATCCCGGCTCGGGCGCCGAGATCGCGGCCCAGCTCGAGCGGGACGTGGCCGCGGGCGCCGTGGGTGTGGGCGAGATCATGAAGAGCTTCGGGCTGAGGCTGAAGAAGGCCGACGGCTCCAGGCTCCGGGTGGACGATCCCGAGCTGGACGCGGTGTGGGAGACCGCCGGGCGTCTGGGGATTCCCGTGTTCATCCACACCGCCGATCCCGCCGAGTTCTTCCAGCCCCTGGACTACGACAACGAGCGCTGGCTCGAGCTCGCCACGCACCCCGATCGCCGCTACCAGGACCGCACCCGCTATCCGTCGTTCGACGAGCTCATGGCCGAGCGGGACCGCATGATCGCCAAGCACCCCGAGACCCACTGGGTGGTGGCGCACATGAGCTGGTACGCCAACGATCTGGCGCGGCTCGGCGCGCTCCTGGACCGCTTCCCCAACGTCAGCACCGAGGTCGGGGCCGTGCTCTACGACCTCGGCCGCCAGCCCCGCTACGCCCGGGCGTTCTTCATCCGCTACCAGGACCGCATCCTCTTCGGCAAGGACCTCTTCGCCCCCGAGGAGTATCCCTGGTACTGGCGCGTCTTCGAGACCGCCGACGAGTACTTCGACTACTACCGCGACTACCACGCCTTCTGGAAGCTCTACGGCCTGGACCTGCCCGACGAGGTGCTGCGGAAGGTCTACTACCAGAACGCAGAGCGGCTGGTGCCGCGGTTGCCGAAGGGGTGGCTGGGGGGGTCGTGAGGAGGGCGAGCGATCAGCGGCGCAGCGCGTCGGCGGGATCGACCCGTGTCGCTTTCCGGGCCGCCAGCAGGGCCGCCAGCGATACGAGCCCCAGCGTCGTGAGCGTGACCCAGAACAGCGACTGCGGGTCCCAGGGCTCCACCTCGAAGAGCAGCTCCGCGACCGAGCGCCCCAGAACCACGGCGCCCACCAGTCCGAGCCCGACGCCGATGGCCGCCGGAGCGACCGTCTGAGCCAGAACGCGGCGCATGATGGCCACCGGCACGTCGCCGAGTGCCAGGCGCAGCCCGAATTCCGAGGATCGCCGTCCGACCACGTACGAGGCCATGCCGAAGACGCCGGCCGCGGCGAGGCACAGTCCCCCGCCCCCGAAGAGGAGCAAGACGAGGCTCCCGAACCGCGCCCGTGCCGTGGCCGCCCCGAGGACGGCCGGGCCATCCATGGGCCGGAACACGACCGCCCTCGGCTCCATGGCGCGAAGCGAGCGGGCGAGCTCACCCAGCACCTGGCCGGGACGGCCCGGCGTGCGCACGACCAGAGTCATGGTGGCGAGATACGCCTCGTCCGTCTGCGCGGCCGGCAGGTACATCGCGGGACTCGGGGCCACCCCCAGATCGCTCGCGCCGCGCACTTCGCCCACGATGCCTACCACCTGAAGCCAGGGGCGGTCCGGATCGTCGTAGGCACCCCGCTTGAGACGCTTGCCGATGGCGTCTTCGCCGGGCCAGTAGGCGTCGGCCAGTGACTGGCTGACAATGACCACAGGCGTTCCATCCAGGCGATCGACGGGAGTGAAGGCTCGTCCCCGCAGGACCGGGATGCCCGTCGCGTCGAAGAAGCCGGGCGTGACCACGCGACCGACGGCCAACCGGGTGGCGTTTTGCGTCTCGGGCGGTAGATCCTCGACCGAGTGGACGTAGACCGATTCTCCGTCGAGCACGGGGAAGTCCGAGGCCGCGCCGGCGGCGGACACGCCGGGGGTTGCCTTCGCCCGCTCCAGGATCCTGCCGATGAAGGCGATCCGCCCGTCGTGGGTGTCCTGGAGCCGTGGCGGCGCCTGGACGCGAATCGTCGCGAGCCGGTCTATCTCCATGCCTGTATCCACGGACAGGAGGTTGGACAGACTCCTCGTCAGGACGCTGGCCGCGAGGAAGAGGACGACGGCCACCGCCACCTGGCCGCCCACGAAGGCGCCCTGAAGTCGGGCACCCTGGCGGCTGGGGCCGCGACTCCGTCTGCCGCCGGCGAGAATGGACACCCCCGAACGCGCGGCCAACCCCGATGGGATCGCGAGAAGTACCGTGGCGGACAGCCAGACCACGAGGTCCACGACCATGGCCGCGCCTGAGAGATGCACGGCCTGGAAGACGGGATCGTAGGCCGAGAGCAGTCGGACGGCCCACGGAAGGAGGAGCTGCGCGAGCAGCAGGCCGGCTCCCACGCCTGCACCCACGATCACCGTGTTACCCAGCAGGGCTTGCCGCACGATGCGGGCGTGCGACGCTCCCAGCGCGATTTCGACGGCGGTGTCCGAGCGACCGGCGAATTGGCGAACCGCCACCAGGCTAACGGCGTTCGTCACTGCGATGAGAAGGACCAGAAGGCTCGCCGCCAGGGTGGTCCAGAGCGTCTTCGCGTAGGTGCCGACCACGGTGTCGCGGAAGGGCAGCGCTTCCAGCGACTCTCCCTGGTAGATGTCGGGATAGCTCTTCTCCAGCTCCCCGGCGACGGCCGCCAGTTGATTCGTCACGTCGCTCGGGGTCCGACTTTCCACTCGGCGCCCCACCACCTGCAGGAATCCGCGGATCAGCCGTTCTCGCTCCGAGAGCTCCCGCCAGTCCATCGCCATCCAGAGCCGCGCCCCAAGGGGATAGGCCCTGCGGTCGGGGACCACGCCCACGATGGTCGATGTCGCGCCGCGGATCTCGATTGTCTGGCCGACGGCCTCCGACGCCTGCCCGAACAACTGGATTGCCAGCGAGGTGGAGACCAGCGCGGTACGGCGTCCGGCTCGCGCATCCCCGTCCTGGAGGTCCCGGCCGAATGAAGGTGAGACTCCCAGAGCCGAGAAGCTGCCCGGGATGGCCACGGCCCCGGGTACCCGAACGGTCTCCCCGTCGCGGTAGAGGTCCAGATCGCGAGCGGCGAACGCCCCCAGCCGCGGGAGGGCCTCGACCGCTTCGAGGACCCGACTGTACGCAGCCCACGTGAGGTTGAAGTGCCGGGACGGATCCGACCGGTCCCGCTCGTAGCCGTAGATGCGGTAGAGCTGCCCGGGCCGGTCGAAGGGGATCGAATCGGCCAGCACCGACTCGAGCACACTGGCCACGGTTGTCACGACGCCGGTCCCGAGGGCGAGGCAGGAGCACACGAGGAGCGTCGTCTCCCGGGGGCGAAGCGCCCGACGGATTGCGATGCGCAGGTCGCGCATGAGCCCGCTCACGTTCCTCCCTGTCTCGACGGAGATGACTGTGAGCGACACGCCCCGTCCCACCGCCGCTGCCTCGGCACCCGCACCATGACCCGCTCGCCCGCCGACAGGTAGCCCGGGCGCTCCACGCAGCACACGATACCCCGGCGGTGCAACGCCGCCCGCGGAAACCCCGACACGGCCGACTCGACGCCCGTGTGTGCGGCGATGGCCTCGCCGGCCCAGCGGCACGGCAGGTTCTCGCCCTGCACCACCAGGACGGCGTTCTGCCGGGCGAATACCAGGCGCGTGCCCGGCGGCAGGAGGGTCAGCCGCGGTACGCCGGATAGCTCGATGTTGGCGCCGATCCAGGCGGGATCGAGGGCGTCCAGGCCCATGGCCTCCGCGATCTCGTCCAGCTCTCCGCGTGACACCACGCTGACCTCGCGGTCGTTCCTGAGCTCGGTGCCCCGCGGGTAGTCCGGGTCTCGGGCGTTGGCCAGGCGAGTCATGCCCTCGTGCCGGTCGCCGCGCACGCCGCCGAAGCGGAGCTGGATGCTGTCGCGGGCGTGCGTCACCAGGGAGTCGCCATCCGCGCCGACCCACACTCCCTCCACCCGTCCTTCCACCTCGGCCTCGAACCGCATGGGACTCCGCTCCTCGCTCGGGGGCCGCGCCGCCCGGGATTGGTTTGACAGGAAGCCGCGCCGCGCAGTATACTAACCGACATAACTAGAGTTTGCTAGTGTTATTGTTTCGCCCCTCGAAACCCGGAGAAGGAGCGTGTCATGAATGCCTCCGTATCCCGCCGCTTCCGCTGGATCGGCGGTCCGACGTTCGAGCTCACGCTCGGGCGCTTCCGTCTGCTCAGCGATCCGGTGTTCGGCTCCGGTGCGGCGGCCTTCTTCATGAACGGCCATCCCTCGACGGGTGAGGAGCGGGCCGCCATCGCCCGGGCGGGGGCGCTCCCCGACGTCCGGGTCGAGGGGCTGGACCTGGTGCTGGTGAGCCACCTGCACAGCGATCACTTCGATCCGGTCGCCCGCGAGCTGCTGCCCCACTCGACGCCGGTGGTGGCCCCGTCGCCCCAGACGGGCCGCATCCGCCAGTGGGGCTTCGGGTCCGTGCGCGGTCTGGGGTGGGGGGATGCCTGGTCGGCGGAGCGGAGCGGGGAGCGGCTGGAGATCGTGGCCGTGCCGGCGCGCCACGCGGCGGATGACGCCACCAACGAGATGCTGGGGGTCGTGAACGGCTACGTCATCACGCACCTGACCGACGCCGGGCGCTACAGCCTCTACTGGACCGGCGACACGGTGTGGTTCGACGGCCTGGAGGAGATCCGTCGGACAACCGGGGATCACGACCTCCTCATCCCCCATGTCGGCGCCGTGGGCCGCGGGGGACCCTGGGGGCGCATGACCCTGGACGCCGTCGAAGGCGCTCGCCTCATGCGGCTGTTCCGGGGCGCGCGCACCATCCCCGTTCATCACCACACCTTCTCGCATTACGTCGAGCCGGTGGAGGCCCTGGTGGCGGAGCTGGAGGGCACCCCCTGCGCGGCCCGGCTGAAGGTGCTGGCCGAGGGCGAGTCCGCGGCGCTGGAGGCGTCCGTGGCCCAGGAGCGCCGGTGAGCGCCTCGGCGCTGCCGGTGGCCGTGGTGCAGTTGGCCACGGAGAGAGCCGCTGGCGTCGCAGGAGCCGATGGCGCCGATCCCCTGGCGACGTTCGACGAAGCCCTCGAGCGTGCGAAGGCCGCCGGCGCGTCGTTGGTCGTGTTCCCCGAGTTGGCCGACGTGCGTTACGATCTGGACGCGGCCGGGGTGAGGACCGCCGACGCCATGCGCCAGTGGCTCAGGGGCGTGCAGGCGAGCGCCCAGCGCCATGCGGTGGCCGTGGTGGTCGGGGGCGTCGAGGTGAGAGACGAGGGTCGCTACGATACCGCGTGGGTGGTGGACGCCCGGGGCCGCGTCGTGGACCGCTACCGCAAGATCCACCTCTTCGGCGGTGGGGCCCGGAGCGAGGCTGAAGTGTTCCGTGCCGGACAGGAGCCGGTGATCTGCGACGTCGCCGGCATCCGCGTCGGGCTCCTGATCTGCTACGACCTGCGCTTTCCCGAGCACGCGCGCCGGCTTCGTGCCGCCGGGGCGGAACTGTTGGTCGCGTGCGCCGCATTTCCCCGGGAGCGGTCCGCGCACTGGACGCTCCTGCTCCAGGCCCGGGCGGTGGAGAACCAGTGCTACGTGGCCGCCGCCAACCTCGTGGGACCCGTGGAGGGCGCGGTGCTGTGCGGCCGAAGTGCCCTCGTCTCGCCCGACGGCGCGCTGCTGGCGGCCGCGGGCGACAAGGGACCCGAGTGCATCCAGGCCGTGGTCGATCTCCCGGCGCTCCACCGAGAGCGGGGGCGCTTTCCGGTCTGGTGGGACGCCGTCGTGCGTGAGAACGGGGTGGGCGAGGCCGCCGCGCGCGACGCCGCGACGGGCGACCTTCGGCCCGCGACGGCATCCCCCCGCCTCTCGACCTTGGCCGTGCACGCCGGCTCGGGCCAGGAAGCCGCCGGGGGACTCACCACCCCGATCTTCCGGAGCAGCATGTACCGCTACCGGGGCGAGTCCTACCACGAGCACGGCTACATCCGCCTCAGCAACACTCCCAATCACGCGGCCGTGACCGAGAAGATCGCCCGTCTCGAAGAGGCCGAAGACGCGCTGGTCGCGGCCAGCGGCATGGCGGCCATCGCCACGACGCTGTTCGCGCTGCTCGAGCCCGGTGACGCAGTGCTCACGCACCACACGCTCTACGGCGGCACCCTCGCCTTTCTCGGCAAGGAGGCGCGCCGTTTCGGCATCGACCAGGTCACGGCCGACGCCACCGCGCCGGATGACTGGGAGCCACCGCCCAAACACGTGAGCATGGTCTACGTGGAGACCGTGTCCAATCCCCTGCTGGAGGTCGCCGATCTGGACGGCGTCATCGCCTACGCACGCCGGCACGGGCTGATCTGCGTCGTGGACAACACCTTCGCGAGTCCCGTGAACTGCCAGCCGGCGGCCCTCGGGGCCGATCTGGTCCTGGAGAGCTGCTCCAAGTACATGAACGGCCACTCGGACATCGTCGGGGGATCGGTGGCGGGCCGCGCGGTGCTCGTGGCCGAGGTCAAGCGGACGCTGGATCATCTGGGGGCGTGCATGGATCCCCAGGTGGCCTGGCTCCTGGAGCGCGGCCTCAAGACCCTGCCCGCGCGCATGGCGCTCCACAACCAGGGGGCGGCGACCGTGGCGAACCGGCTGGCCGGGCTGCGGCACCCCCGGCTGGAGCGCGTGCGTTATCCCGGCCTGCCAGGCCATCCCCAGGAAGCCCTCGCCCGACGACAGTTGCGGGGCTTCGGGGGAATGATCGCGCTGGATCTCGCGGGGGGCGACGAGGCGCCCGCCTTCGCCGATCGGTTCCTGGCCGCGCTGCGCACCTTCACCGTGGCCGTGAGTCTCGGGGGACCCGAGTCGCTGGCGATCCGACCCGGCGGCGCGGATGCCCGCAGGGGCGCGGACGAGGCCTCACACGTGGGCTCGCGCGTCGGTGCGAACCTGGTGCGCCTGTCGGTGGGCCTCGAGGATCCCGAGGATCTCGTCCAGGACCTGCTTCAGGCGTTGGACGCGGCCGAGGATGACGGCCCGTGAGCTCCGTCCCGGTCCGGATCGTGGTCCTGGGGGATTTCCGCTCCGACTTCGAGCCCCACGCGGCGACGGGCGCCGCATTCCGCCACGCCGGGGAGCGACTGGGCCTCGACGTGCGCCTGGAATGGGTGGCTACGCCGGACATCCGCGAGCGCCTGGCCGCCACCCTGCAGGAGGCGCAGGGCTTCCTGATCGCGCCGGGATCCCCCTACCGCGACCTGGCCGGGATGCTGGCGGGGATCGGCTACGCGCGGCGCTCGGGACGCCCCGTGCTCGGCAACTGCGCGGGCTTCCAGCACATGGTCCTGGAATACGCCCGCGAGGTGCTGGGGATCGCCGACGCCGGTTCGGAGGAGTACGGACCCGTGCCCGGAACCTCGGTCATCACGCCCCTGACCTGCTCGGTGGCCGGCCGGCGCATGCCCGTGCACCTGGTGCCCGGCTCCCGGGTTGCGCGGATCTACGACAGCGACCAGGCGGACGAGCGCTACTACTGCCAGTTCGGAATCGCCCCCGACCTCGTCGAGCGCATCGACGCCGCGGGCTTCCGGGTCAGCGGGCGGGACGAGGGCGGCGAGCCCCGGGTGCTGGAGCTCGAGGGACATCCGTTCTACCTCGCGACCCTGTACGTGCCACAGGTGCTGTCCACGCCGGCCGGGCCTCATCCGCTGGTGGTGGCCTTCGTCCAAGCCAGCGCCGAGTGGCGTGGACGCCCGGGAACCGACTAACCACCAAGACGGTATGGAGCCCAGGCTGGCCCGCGACACGCGTGGGTCGAGTGATTCTCCAACGCGCGGAGCGCGGACCGTGTCCTCCTCTCCCTTCATCTTCGACGGCGGCAACCTCGCCCTCGACTTCGTGAACACCCGGCCCATGTCCGACGGCGCGCGGGTGGAGAGGCTGTCCGAGCCCGGGGATCTGGACGCCTGGTTCTCCGAGGCCGGGGTGCACCCCGAGGGGACCGTCACCGACCTCAGCGCCCGCCTCCAGGAACGGCTGCTGGTGGACGCCCACGCCCTGCGGACCGCCCTCGAGACGTGCGCCGAGGCGCTGCGAGCCGAAGCGCCGGCGCCGCAGGCGGCCGTGGAGACCATCAACGGCATCCTCGCCACCGACCCGCACAGCATCGCCCTCCAGATCGACGGCCCCAGCTTCGAGCGCGTCGAGGTGCCTCATCCCGTGGAGACGTCGGCGCTGCTGGCACCCGTGGCGCGGGCGGCGGTCGAGCTCCTAACCACGGCCGCGCCGGACCGCGTCGATCAGTGCGACGATCCCGAGTGCGTGCTCTGGTACCTCGACACCACACGCAACGGCCGCCGCCGCTGGTGCTCCATGAACCGATGCGGGAACCGGGCCAAGGTCGCCGCCCACTACCGCCGCACCAAGGCGCGGGAGAGGGAGTAGCGCGGCGGGGTCTTGCGCTGTTGCCCGTGACCGAACGAATGGTGGCGAGGGTGGCCGCTCGCCGCCTGCGCTGGCGTCGCGCCTCAGCCCCCCACCCGCCAGTCATTCACCGCCACATCCCGCGCCTCCAACACCCGCCGCCCTCAGCGAATCCAACTGCCCCCGCCGAAACAGCCGCCCCCGGCTCACCACGGCCTCGATCCGGCGCGTGTTGGCGATGTCCTGGGTGGGGTCGGCGGAAAGAAGGACCAGGTCGGCCTGCTTGCCGCGGGCGATGGTGCCGACGCTGTCGGCCAGGCCCAGGAGGCCGGCCGCCCGGCTGGTGGCGGCCTGGATGGCCTCCCCCGGGCTCATGCCGAGGTCGCGCACGAAGAGCTGGAGCTCGTCGTGGAGGCTGGCGCCGGGATAGATGCCGATCACGGCCACGTCGGTGCCGGGCAGGATGGTGACGCCGGCCTGGCGCATCTCGCGCAGGTTGCGGAGGGTGCTCCGGTGGACGGCCTCCCAGTCGGGGCCGCCCTCGCCACCCCGCTCGGCGAACTGCTCCTGCCAGTCGAGCTCGAGGTAGCGGGACAGGTAGGGGCGCTCGGGCCAGCGCTCGCCCAGGGTGTCGGCCATCTCGGCCTCGAGGGTGGAGTCGGCGGCCAGGACCGAGAGATCCCAGGTGACGAGGGTGGGCACGATGACGGTGCCCGAGTCCGCCATCTCCCGGAACATGGCCGCGCGCTCCGACGCGCTGGCCTCGTCGAACACGGGAAAGATGAAGTGCTCGATGCTCTTCTGTCCGGTGCGCACGACCGTGGGCAGGGGGATGCCGTAGGTGTGGCCCGCGACGTAGAGCCCCACCGAGTCGGCCTCGCTGACGATGGCCTGGTAGGTGGCGAGGCTCGACACCGTGCGGAACTTGATGAAGTCGACCCCGAGCGAGGCGATGGAGTCGACCACGGCCCGGGCGCGCTCGGGGCTCCCCACGGGGATGCGCGTGTGCTCCACGGGCTCCACCATCTCGCCCCGGGCCCGTGCGGCGCGCATGCGCTCGACGTTCTCCACGGACTCGATGTAGGGGCCCGCGGCCCGGATGCGGGGCCCCGCGCGCTCGCCCGCCCGGATCTCGTCCCGCCAGCGCTGGATCTCCTCCCAGTCGCCGCCGCAGTCCCGGACCGAGGTGACGCCGTGGACGAGGAACTGGGCCAGCGCCGAGCCCCGGGTCTTGGACAGATGGACGTGCATGTCGATGAGGCCGGGCATGAGGTAACGGCCCCGGCCGTCGACGACCTCGGCGCCCCGGGGCACCGTGATCTCGCTCGCGGGCCCCATGTCGGCGATGGTGTCCCCCCGAACGATCACGGTCCAGTGCTCGCGGGTGGGCCCGCCGGTGCCGTCCACCACGCCCACGTCGGTGAAGGCGAGCACGTCGCCCTCGGCCGCGCCGGATCCGGCGCACGACGCCGTCGCCGCGCCGAAGAACGCCAGCAGGGCCATCCCCCGAACCACGGGTAGGAACGTGCGCCTCGCTCTCGAGGACCTCGCTTTCGTCTGCGTCATCGCGTCATCCCTAGGGGTCGTCGTGGGGTGCGTCGCGGAGTGACGCCGCGGGCACGAGGTAGGGCACCATGAGGTCCCGGATGCGCCGCTCAGCGTGCGCCGGATCTTCGGCTGCGGTCGACTGCGGGCTCGGCCACAGGAACGTCGCCCGGAGGACCGCCACCAGGGCCTCGAGCCAGAAGCCGACCGCGCCCTCCAGGTCCCGGGCGGCCTGGGGGCGGAGCTCTCCCGCGCGCGCAGTGAGCAGCGCCGACAGACGCTCCGACACCCGGCCGTTCAGCCGGGCGGCGGTCTCGCGGAGCGCCTCGTCGGTGCCCCACTCGACCTCCCACGAGAAGGCCCGCATGACGTTGGTGCTCCGGGTGTAGATGGCCACCAGCCGGGCGATGAACGCCGCCAGGACGTCCTCCAGGGGCACGCCGTCCCACGCCCGGGGATCCAGGAACTCGTCCCACGCGTCAAGGGCGCCGGCGGTGAGCTGCGCCACCAGGTGCCGGAGCAGCGTCGCCTTGCTGTCGAAGCGGCAGTAGAAGGCGCCCTTGGTGTAGCCGGCGCGCTCCACGATGGCGTCCACGGTGATGGCGTCGAAGGTGTGCTCGGCCAGCAGCTCGTAGGTGGCGTCGAGGATCTTGCGGTAGCTTTCCCGCGAACGCGCCTGCTTGGGGGGCTCGACGCCACGCACCGTGGGCGCCATAGGCTGCTCCGGGGTGAGGGCGGTGGGTGAGGTGGGCTTGGTCATGGGATCAGTCTGCGGCGGTCCGCAGCAGTGACGCTCTCCCGAAACCCATCGCCCTCACCTCCGCAGAAGACAGAATAATACTGCAGAGTATGATTTAGGGGTGAGCGGTGGTCAAGGGGTGGGTCTCTTCGCCTTCACGGACGGCTCCCACGCCCCGCGGGAGGCGATCCGCGCTCGGCTATCCTATCTTCTTCCTTCGGGTGCGCGGAGCGCCCGCCGTCCCAGCCGGTCCGCCGAGGGCATTCAGCCCCATGTCGCAGGTTCGGATCAACCTGGACATGCTGGACCCGCTGTTCCACTGGTGACGGAGGATCCTTGGTTATGCGTGAACATATTGTCGTCGCGCTCACCGCTGCGCTCGTTGGGTGCTCGGGTTCTACAGACCCGGGGCTGTGCGACGCCGGTGTCGACATCACCGTGAATAGGTCAGTCATTGCGTGGACGCCGGACTGCGTGGTGCATGAGATCGACGTCAGGGACGCGGATCGAAACGACGTCGTATGGGCCCTGCGGAAGGACGGTGGCTTCTCGTCACCGTTGGAGTACGGTGCCACTGTCAGTGGGTCGGAGCTCCTGGTCGGACCAGAGGATCTCGTCGTCGGACGCTCCTACTCCGTCCTGCTGAGCGTAGCCGCGGGTGGCAGGCTGAAGATCGTGGCCAGCGGCAGTTTCGTATTCGAGTGACAGAGAAGTTCTCCGCCTGGGGGTCAAGGGGCGGTGCGGCGCCCTGTACATCCCCCTCGGGGTGCGCAGGGTCCACTTCGCTGCATGGCGGATCCAGTTGGTGACTCTCGTCTGGTGCCCGAGCCACGCATACCCATATAGTTAATCCATGAGGTTCTTATGGGTATGAGGCGGAGGAGCGATGATGCGCGCGACCTGGATGGAGCGAGGCACGCTGGTGGCGGTGATGGTCCTCGGATCAGTGGCGATGCCGGCGGCGGGGCAGATGCCCTTGGACTCTCTGTTCGATGCACACCGGTTGCCTCTCACGGTTCGGGACGACTCAGTCTCGGGGCCAGGGTGGGACTTCCTTCTGGAGGCGGCGTCCGACGCGCAATTCGTGATGGTGGGTGAGTCTCATTACGTGCGCGAAATCCCCCTCTTCACGGCGAGCCTGTTTGAGGCACTCCATGCCCGACAGGGCTTCCAATATCTGGCCTTGGAAGACGGGCCCTGGGCGGTTCGCATGTTGATGGCTCCGGAAGTGCGCGGCGATCCGGACGCCACGTTCCAGTTGGCGGCTCGGTTTCGCAACGCGCTCCAGTTCTACAATGATCAGGATGTGGAGCTGATCGCTCGCGCTGGGGGCATCTCCGACGCGCGGGTGGACCCGGTGTGGGGGCTCGATCAGACCTGGGGCACCTTGCACATCTTCGAGCGTCTGGTGGAGATCGCCCCCGGTCCGGAGGCACGCGCAGTGGCCTTGAGCTTTGCGGACCGGGCGCGCGTGGTCGAAGCGTATCGGCCGGAAGAGGAGAAGCCGCGCTTTCTCACGGACAGCCTCACCATCGAGGGCATCGAGCGGCTTCAGGACGCGTTCCGGGCGGGCCCACCAGAAGCGGACTCCCTCCTCGACATGCTCCAGACGTCGTTCGAGATCTACACGAGGCGCACGGACGGCCCGGCGATCTATCGGTCCAACGATCGGCGGGAGCGATTCATGAAGGCCCGCTTCGCACATGAGTACGACCAGGCGAGATCCCGTGGAGACTCCCTGCCTCGCGTCCTGCTCAAGCTCGGCCAGTGGCACGCGATCCGCGGTGTCCTCAACTGGGGCGACGTGCAGCCGCTGGGCACGTTCATTTCGGAGTTCGCGCATCGCGACGGCATGGAATCCCTCCACATCTGGACCGGTCTGGTGGACGATCCCGGCCTCTATTGGACGCTGTTCGATTCTCCGGACTACGTGCCCCTCGCGAAGGCTGGGAGTACGGATGGATGGTGGATCGTCGATCTTCGACCGATTCGGGCACTGGTCGCCGCGGGTCAGGTGAGAGACGTGAACGAGGAGATGCGCAAGGTCATCTTCGGCTTCGACGTTGCGCTCCTCATCGGCAATGGCGTACACGCTACGTACGATCGGTTGTTGAAGGAGATGGGGAGGTGACTCACGACGGTCCTGGGCGACGGGTTGCGTGCCTCGTCGGTGCGACTCTGATGAGTGTTGTGACCTTTGCCCCGATCCGGGCCCAGACCGACGCCGAGCGAATAGCGAACGCGGTCGACGTCAGGGAATTGATGGCATCTGCCGAGTACCTGACCGACGTGATCGGTCCCCGGCTGACCGGTTCGGATGGATACTCGCGCGCGGTGGCGTGGCTCCACCGCTGGTATGCCGCCCACGGGATCCGGGTCGAGACCGAAAGCTATGGCACCGCGGATCGATGGACGCGCGGTCCTTCAGAACTCACGCTCCTCGAGCCTCGAGTTCGACGTCTCGAGGGCATGGCCAGTGCGGGGGCCTTGCCGACTGACGGACATGTGGAAGGGGAGGTGCTGGCCCTTCCTCGGTTCGAGAGTCCGGAGGCGTTCCACGAGTGGCTCGCTGATGTCCGGGGGGCCTTCGTCCTTCTCATGTGGGACGAACCGACCTGCAGGACTCGAGAGGACTGGGAGGCGTCCGCGCGCCCTTCGGAGCGGGGGTTGTGGGCCTCCCGGCACGACTCGGCGCAGTCGGCCTGGCAGGCGAATCTGGAGCGGGCGGGAACGAACTGGGAGGGCTTGGTGCAGGCCATCGAGTCTGCGGAGGGCGCGGGGGTGATCCTCTCACAATGGTCCCGTGGCTGGGGAACATTCCGTGTCCACCGGAGCCCCTCCGCGACCGTTCCGTCCTTCCACCTGAGCTGCGAGGACTACGGGCTCCTCGCCCGCCTGGCGAGGGAGGGGCACGACCCCGTCATCGAAGCCGTCAACGAGCCCCGGACGGGCCCGCCCGACTCGGTGGCGAACGTCATCGCGGAGATCCCTGGACGCGCACGACCGGAGGAGTACGTCATTCTGTCGGCCCACCTGGACTCCTGGGACGCCGCGTCAGGCGCTACGGACAACGCTGCAGGCACCCTGGCTGTGATGGAGGCGATGCGCATTCTGTCGAAGGTGGACCCGGCCCCCAGGCGCACCATCCTGGCTGGACATTGGGGTGGCGAAGAACAAGGACTCCTGGGATCGCGGGCGTTCGTCGCCGCGCACCCGGACATGCAGAACGCGATCCAGGTGGTGCTGAATTCCGATCTCGGCACGGGACGCGTCACGCGTATCTCCATGCAGGGCTTCCTTGATGCGGCACCGGTTGTGCGACGATGGCTCGCCGCCAGCTCCTCGGACCTGGCAGAGCGAGGGATAGTCGACCCCGGCGCCCCCGGCGATGGTGGCGAGAGCGACCACGTTCCCTTCCTCTGCCGCGGCGTACCGGCCTTCTACCTGGAGAGTGAGCGCTGGGGCTACGGTGCGTATACCTGGCACAGCAATCGGGACACCTTCGACAAGCTCGTCGCGTCGGACCTGGAGGATATGGCCGTGCTGCTGGCTACCCTGGCCTTTGAGGCCTCCGAGGATCCAGAGCGGATCCCTCGCGATCGCACGGAGCTACCTTCGGAAGCTCGAGCCGCGGCTTGCGCGGAGGATGCGGGTTGAGGGGCCAGAGCCGCTGACCCTCACTCCGCCCTGAGTCGGCCACAGCGTAGGCGACGAAGCCCTGGGTACCAGCCCCACAAACTCGGGGGTGGCGTTGCCGTTTCGATCCTCGAACTCGACGCCGGTGAGGCGCGTGGCGACGAGGGCAAGCGCCGTCAGGAGGCAGTGGTTCTGGGCATAGTGGCTTCGGCGCGGCGCGTCGGCTACGCGGTGAGAGGATTGCCTTCTACAATGGGGGCACCTGCGAGCTGCGGATCGTGGATCTGGAAGGCCGGGAACTCGACCGCTGGGGCGGCTGTGGTCAGGGTCCCGGAGAGTTCAGTGGATATTTCTGGGGAATCTGGGGATGGCGGAGCGATTCCCTGTTGGTCGCGGACGGTCTTCCCGGTCGCCTTTCCATATACTCGAGTGGTGGCGAATTGGGGCGTTTGACGACGCTGACCCACCTCGACGACCTACCGCTGGCTCGCCCCATCGGTCCGGTCGGGGATCGGCTGCTGATGAGGTACGACGACCCCGGTCCTTTCTTGACGCCGGGGCTTCACCGGCAGGAGCTCGTTATGGCGACCACGGACCTCGCTGGCCGGGATGTCGAGCGGGTCGGCACCTTCGTTTCCAGGACCTACGAGACCATCGCATTCTCCGATCGGCTCGGAGCACGACAACAGCAGGCGTGAATGGAGATTCGAGCAGAAAGACGAGAGGCGGCTCAGGGATTGTTGTTGGGCGTCTGCGACGTGCTTGGGGTCGGCGATGTTCTGGCCGGCTTCAGGATGCCCTCCAGACCTGATGAAGGAATCATATCCATGGAGGGGGCGGCGTCCATCTTGGCAACAGAAGCACGCAGAGCCAGGCTGCTCGCCGGTCCGTTCCCTCAGCCTCGAGCTCACAGCGGATCCGACCGGCTCGCCGTGCGCCCGGACGCCGGAGCGGATCCCATCCCCTCGCTGGCCGGCGTCCTCGACCGCCTGGATGCCATGGCGCGGGACCGGGGGGCGCCCGTCGCCGTCGTCCTCGATGAGTTGCAGCGCATCATCGCATTCGGGCCGGACCGCGCCGACTGGCGGCTGCGGGACGCCATGCAAGGGCACCATCACCTGAGCTATGTCTGTGCCGGTTCGGAAGAGGGAGTGATCGAGACCCTCACGGGTCCGGAGGGAGCGTTCCGTGGGGCGTTCGAGCGCCTCTACCTGGGGACGCTGCCAGACGGTTTCGCGCGGTGGATCGAGGAACGTGTCCGGGATGCCGGGGTGTCGGGGGCGAGGGGCATGGGTGACACCGTCGTCGAGCTCGCCGGTCCGAGGACCGAGGACGTCCTGAAGCTCGGGCGCCAGGTCTTCGCGCGGGCGGCGGCGCGGGGGCGCTACGACCCCTCCGACCCGGCGTCGGCCATGGCCGAGCTGGTGAGAGCCGATGCCGGTATATTCGAGAAGCTGTGGACGGCGCGAACCCCTCACCAGCGGAACGTCCTCCGGGCGGTGGCGCGGGGTGTGTCCGAGCTGACGTCCCGGGCCACGCGGACCCGGTACGATCTCCGGACCAGCGGGGCTGTCTCGCAAGCGGTGGACGCCCTCGTGGCCGATGGCACCTTGGTGCGCCGGGAGGGCGCGGTCCGGTTCGACGATCCGTACTTCCAGGCATGGGTCATCGACGGGATGCCGCCGGGGCTCTGATCGACCTTTGTCCC
The DNA here is from genome assembly GCA_963809895.1 of uncultured Gemmatimonadales bacterium. Lineage (GTDB taxonomy): Bacteria > Gemmatimonadota > Gemmatimonadetes > Longimicrobiales > Gaopeijiaceae > Gaopeijia. Next base: position 34,940 of record CAWELD010000006.1, read on the forward strand.
TATGCCGTTCCATCGCGCCGCCCACGCGCCATGACGTAACGCGCCCGAAACCCGTTCCTGCCTGGACCTCCGGTAGGGAAGGACAGTGCGCATCTGGGCGGCCGCGTCGTTCCAGGGGATTCCCGCCACGAGCCCAAAGAGATCTGGATCATTCCCGAAGATGGCTTTCCGAGTGCGACCTATGGGAGTCTGCGGGGCTTCGGGGGGCCAGGGTCGAAAGCGCGGTGACTCCCAGCCATGGAGATCCGCTGGCCGGGGCAGAGGCCGCGAGCGTTGCACGCAGGGGGGGGGTGCGCGTATGATGAGATGGGCGCAGCCCCCCAAGGCCTCAGCCCGACGCAGGATGGCGGATGATGACGAACGTTGGGGCGATCCCGCGTGTGGTGCCGGTGTTGGATCGGTGTCCGGAGGTGACCGCGTCCCTCCTGGAGACGCTGTCGGACACCCCGTACGAGTTGGTGCCACTCCCGTCGTGGAGCCAGGTTGACAGGCTCGGACCGGCTGTTGTGATGTACGTCGCGACGGCATCCGTTGCCGATGTCTTCGAGACCGACCGCGAGCTCCTCATTTCGCGGATGAAACGGGACGGGCTTCCGGTGGTGTTGGTCCAGGGAGCGATGGAACGGAACCCAAGCTCCGCAGATCAAGATGACCGCCGGAACTCGCTAGCCGAGGATCTGAGGGGCCCCTTCCTCCCCGATGACTCCTCGGTGCTCCCGGTCGCACTTGGCGAAAGCTGGTGGCTTGGGCGCGTACGGCAGATGATACGGCGTGTGGATGGCGCGGCCTCGATCAGCCTACCGACCCGGGCGGCAATCAAGTGGACGCTGCGCCTGCGGATTCCGGAGTTGACGGAGCAGGCCGGCGCCGCGACAGGTGCGCGGGGCGGAACGACGCGGCACCTGTGGGGCGCGTCGGTCGCGGCCGCTGCGACGGGGATCTCCCGTGGCCATCTCACACGCCAGGCGCTCGAAGACCAGTGGCGCATCCGGTCGGGGGCGGACAAGTGGATCGCGGTCCAGACGGCAGAACACAACGAGGCAAGGCCGGACTGAAGGAGGCAATATCGAGCACGCTGCAGGCTTGGCGGTTGTGGCCTCCGTGGCGGTATGTCCTCCCACCCATATGGAGGAAGTCATCTTCCCGTGCCCTTCTAGGGGAGGTCGGCAGTCATCCCAGTGAGATCGCGTCCACTCTCTACGACGTATGTACTGAGGCGCCGCTTGCGCTATGCGGTCCTTCTTTGCGGTGTTTGCTCCTGCACGGAGACGAGTGAGCAACGCCCGTCGCCCATGCTGGCAGATAGCGCCCCGTTCGACAGCGTCTTCGAGTGGGTCAGGGGCTTCCCACTCGACAGTGGAGACACGCTCCGGGTGACAGATGTCGGTGGAGCAGATCTCGGTCCCGGTGGCCGAGTCGCTGTAGCTGACAAACTGGGACACAACGTGCTCGCGTACGCACCCGACGGTGAGTTGCTCGCCTCCCTGGGGCGTGGCGGGACCTCGGGGTTGGAGTTGGGGATGGTCGACGATGTCGCCTTCGATTCGAACGGAGGCCTATACGTTGCGGCGTCGCCGCCTGGTCCCGCGACCCCTCCGCAGGGTACGCCCACCGGGCAGGTGGTTCACCTCCGCCCCGATTGGACTGTAGACGACACGATTCAGGTCAGTGGAACCTACTTCGTATCGTGGCTCGATGTATTGGATGACCGACTGATCGTCGGCTTGGCGCCTCAGCGAGGCGCGGAGTTCGACGTCGCGGAATATGGACTCGAGGGGTCCTTTCGCCGGAATCTCCACGTCCGGTCGGCGCAGGCTGATGACGTTCCCTATTGGGGCGGTTGGTGGAGCACATCCTTCGCTGCGAGCTCCGATCTGTGGGTTGTGGCGAATCCCCTGTACCCACTCGCTGTCTATGAGAATGAGGGAGCGCAAGTCGACTCGCTCGGCTCGGCGGGATCAGACTTTCGAGCGCCCGGTCGGCCGGAACCATTCCAGTTCTCTGGTCCGTCCGCCCGACGCGACTTCGCGGTGTGGCGGCGCACCTTCGACAGGATCACTGGCGTATTCGTCGTGCGTGACTCCCTGCTTCTGGTTCAGATCGAGTCGCTCGACCCCTCTGAGTTGGCCGTTGAGAAGAGTTCCTATCGAGCGGACGTCTACGACATGCGATCACGGGATCTCCGCTTCCGAGCCATGTCTCTACCGGGGCGCATCGTCTTTGCCGACAACACGCTCCTTATCGCCACCTCGGACGAAGACGGGTGGCGCGTCGACGAGTATACACTGCGGAGCACCGCCCATGACTGATCGAATCAGGACCACCACGGGCGGACTGGTCCGGGGGGTAGCGACGGCGGTCATACTCCTGGTTCTGGTCCTCCAGGGGCGCGGGATACGGCAAAGGGACGAGACACTCTCGCAGATTCGCCCCTACGTCGTCCGTGCGGAAGTAGTAGACCGACTCATTGGAGGGCTCATGCCATCCGTTCAGCTCCAGAGCGGAGACGGAGCGGAAGCTGATCTTGCCCTTCTTGCCCGAGGGCGGAGCCTCTGGATACTCGCTCCGCGTGAAGATGACTCGTGAGGTTCTGGCGACGCTTCCGGACGATGCTTGCTGCAGCAGGTGCGGCCCTGGCGATCTCCATGGTTCCCGGCGTACGCCGACGGCGTGGGCAGGGCCGTGCGAGGAGGAACCGTACTGCCACCCTGACCTCCAGAGGCCCTGCAACGGCGACCCCTGCCGCTGCTGGGAATGCTATTCGGCGGCTGGGATCTGCTGCCTGGGTCCCAACATGAACCAGGGACGTCGCATGCACCGAAAGGCGGAGGGTGGCCGGACTTGTCGATTCGTCGTTCGCGCCGTCCTCCTGCTTCTGACAACGACGGCATGTGCACCGCAGGCCGACTCCAGCGGGGCCTCAGATCCGTCCACTCCGGAGTGGACGATCGGCGACACTCCGTTCTTCTCGGTCGGGGTCGGCGAAGGCCCGTTGGCGTTTTCCGGGATTCGAGGTGGGCGGTTTCTCGGCAGTGGGAAGTTCGCTGTTGCCGACGCCGGATCGAGCACCGTGTTCATTTTCGATGAAGACGGGCGGGTGGCCGGCCGGATGGGAGGGCGAGGCGAGGGGCCATCGGAGTTCCAGGGGATCGCGAGCCTGCACGCATGGGGGCTTGACTCGTTGTCAGTGTATGACGCCGTTCAGAGGCGCGTCACCGTCCTGGATCCTCTCTCGGGCTCGGCACGCGTCATTCCCTTGAGCAATCTCTCGGGAATCCCCCCGTACGCGGTGGCGCCCTTCCGTGACGGCCTGGTGGTCATAACCGGCACTTCCATTGCTCCCGGTTCCCTTCAAGCGGGTCGCCAGCGGGTTGAGGGCGACTTGGTCCTCTATGCGCCCCCGGAATGGGAGCCCCATACCATCACCACCCTCCCCACTCAGGAAATCTACGTCTCCGAGCAAGGAGGCTTCGCATTTCCCGCGTTACCGTCTCGGACGCTCCTTGCTGTGATGGATGATGCGATCCTCGTCTCACGCGGTGAGAGCCCTGAGATTGAGGTCATCCGCATGGATGGCGGGGGGCGGACGACGTGGACGTTCCCAGCCCTTCGCCTCTCCCTGGCTCAGCCAGTTGCCGGCCGCGTCCGGGACTCGCTCGTGGCCACCGCTCCCAACCGAGTACGTATGGAGCGGACGCTGGAGATCGTTCCCCTGCCGGACAGCTTGGGCGGCATCGGGGAGTTGGTGCTGGGAAGCGGCAGCCCGGAAGGACCATTGTTGGTGACCTCGATGTCCGTTCCCGGAATCCCGGACCGTACCTGGATGGCCATCAACCCGGATGGCGCGGTTATCGGGAGGTTCAATGCACCGCGGGACCTGTCGGTTCTGGACATCCGGGGAGACCGACTGCTGGTGGTTCGGAGAAACGATCTGGATGTTGAGCGCCTGGAGCTCCTGGAG
>CAWELD010000007.1:0-12436 GCA_963809895.1 uncultured Gemmatimonadales bacterium
CTTGAGCGTCGCGAGTGAGTTGATATAGGGGCGAGACGCCGACGCCTCCACCGGCTTCGTGGGGAGTCACGGCGCCCTCGGGCCCGCGCCCGTGGGTGAGGTCGACCATCACCATGCGGTCAGCCCCGGCTAGGCTTCCCGGCCGCGTCCGCATCTCCCATCCCCGGCGCGCCGCGTCCCAGCTCGCACGAGCCGCGAACCAGGCGGTGCGCCCCCATCCCTGCTGCTCTCGCCGCCGCGACAACTCGGCCACGAAGTCCCGCTCCGCCTCACGCCCGTAGGTGCGACGGAATGCCCTGGGAAAGGCCAGCAAGGCCAGGCGGAACAGCCGGGACCGGCTCCGCCGGCATCCCCTCGTTTGGACAGAATCGCGGGGCGTCGGACGTCCCATGTCCGGAATCGACGAACCGCGGCGAGGCTTCCAGGTGGATGGCCGCAACCGCTCGCACCGACGGCGCCCCATGACCGACCACTTTCCTTCCCGGGCCCCCCGGACCCACTGGAGCAGGAGCCCGCGACGCGCGCTGGTGCTGGCTCTTTCCGCGAGCGTGGCTTCGGTCCTGGGCACTGGGGCCTGCTCCGACGGTCCTGCCGAACCGGAGACTCCCTCGGGCCACCTCTCCTTTCTCGTCCAACCGGAGGATGTGGCTGCGGGAAGAGCATTCACGGCCGCGCCCGTCGTGCGCCTGGAGGACGAGAACGGTGCTCCCCTGAGCCTGGAGGGCGAGGTCACGCTCCGGTTGGAGGGGAATCCCGCGGGGGCAGTGCTGGCCGGCCAGACTTCACGCGCCGGGCGGGCGACGATCGCGAGCTTCACGGGTGTCTCTGTCGACCGGCCGGGCAGCTACAGGCTGGTCGCCGAGTGGCGTGGGCAGACCGAGAGCAGTCTCGACTTCGACGTGGTGCCGGCGCCGGATGTCATCCGCATCCACAATGCGGGAACCGAGGCCCGGGGGATCGTCATCGACGGCGCCACCTCCCGGGGGTTCGTCAATGACGACACCCTTCTGACCGCGGACACCATCATCGAGGTCGTGCGCAAGTCTCAGGGCGCCAACGGAGAGGTGGTGGTCTTCGATCGCCAGCGGGCTGTGACCGCCGTGCCGACGCCATGGACGTCGGGCGTGGACACGTTCGACATCACCCTCCGGGACCGACTGAAGATCCCCATCACGATCTGGATGATGAGCACCCGGCCCGAACGGGTGCAGAACGCCGTGGACGAGTGGCTCGCGGCATGGCACTCGGAAGGGATCGGGATCGACGTCGATCTGGAGATGGTGGATCTGACGGGGATTCCCGGCGCGGCTCAGGTGGACGGGTGGGGGTTCTGCCGAGCCGATTCCGACGAGCGCAAGACCTGGGGCTATCGGCCCGATCGCATCAACGTCTACTACGTCGAGTTCGAGGGAACCGGAGGGGTGAACTGCGGCCCAAAGCGGGAGGTCGCGATGATCATCAATCGCCTCGGCAACGTGGGAGCGCTACTCAGCCACGAATTGGGGCACTCGTTCGGGCTCCCCCACTATTTCGACCTGGACCTGGCCGGTTTCGCGGACACCGGCAACGCCATGGGCGGAGGCCTCTCCTACTACACCGAGGGGCAGATCTTCGACATCCACTACGGCCGTGCCTCGTCTCTCGTCAGGGTGTACGGATTCGATCCGGGCGTACGCGACTGCTACCCCCCGCGCGACGAGGAGGACGATCGCCCCTGGTGCCTGCCTCACGCCTTCCGCTTCTGGCCGGACGGCACGCCGGCGGGGTAGGGGCGCGGGCGGGGGGACGCCTCTCGTTCGGCCGAACTCGGGGATGCCTTGATCGCATGCCCATAGCGCGGTTTATTGAGCCTGGACAATCGCAGCATAATCTCAGTGGGGACCGACGATGCTCGCCATGAGAACCGGCTTTGTCGGCAATTCACCATGTTCGGGTTCGACGGGTGGGGATCCTGTTGGGGCCGAGTCTCGGGGTCTCAGTGATCGACCGCCACGAAGTCGTACCGGCGAACGATGTATTCTCCGGACGGCTGCATCTCCGCGAGAAGCACGGCCTCATCGGTGACGTCGAGAACACGGACACCGATCGGACAGACGAACTGGCGGACCGGATGTAGCGCCGCATCCACGCCCACCCACTGGACCGAGTCGGCCGCGGGAGGCGGATAAGCCCGAATCCAGAGGAGGCCATCAGTTGTCCCAAGCAGCCGCGAGTAGGCGGGCAGGGTGGACTCGCTCGGGAGTTCCTCGAGGAGGCTCAATCGGAACTGCTGCATCTGTCTCACGAACCCGCTCTCGGGGCCGAGCCGCGCTGGCATCGTCAGAGCGTTGGCCCCCAACGAATCCCTCACCTGCTGAACCCAAGCGGCATCAGCAGGGATGTTCGCGCTCGGTAGGTTATCGTGGGCGGTGTCCCCGGATGCCAGCAGGTAGGTCAGCTCCAAGGACTCGGTGTCTCCCAGGACCGCTCCGAATGGCGTCATCGCGCCCGTCGCATCCCGGCCGAAGATGACCCCGATCCCCCCTTGGGGGCCCTGGCCACCTTCTCGGCGAACCAAGCGGTCCAGTCCGGGGCGAACCGTCCGGTGGATGACATCCCCGGTAGCGAGGTCGACCAGAGCGTAGCCGACCTCCTGCCGCTGTCTGATATTGTCCGTCGCCTCCCGCCCCGGAAATCCCGGCTCTCGGTATTCGACGAGAGCGCGTCCGTCTGCGACACCAATCACCTCGAGAGTCCTGAAGCCCGGCACACGGAGCGTCTTGAACTCCACGAACGAGCCTCGCCGGTCGAGCCTGGTCATCCTCTGGTTGCCGGAGTCCCAGACAACGATCCCGTCTGCGTCCACGAACACCCCAGTGATGTAACGGTATTCGCCGGGTCCGCTGCCCTCACGTCCCTCACGTCTCGTCACACGCCCAGAGGCATCGACGAACATGATCTCGTCGAATCCCGCATTGGCGATTACGGCCTCATCACCCAGGAAGACAGCGCCCCGCAGCAGGTGAAGAACGGTCTCTGGGGTGTCGCCAATCGTGAAGGTCGGGGCAGACGTCAGTCGGAGGGTCTGCGCGTCGGTGTCGAACACGCTGGGCGCCTCGGCCTGTTGCGGCGGCAATTCGCGGGTGCAACCAGGAAGAAGCAGGAGGGCGGCAGCCACCAGATCCCGGATCGTTCGATCCCACGCGCTACGCTCGAGCATGCCTTCAAGCTGCGACTCTGGGAGGATCACATCAAGGAGGCTACCCCTGAAGCCTCAGAGCTTCCCGCGGATGATCCGGACGTTGCTCGCCAGCAGCCAGTATCCAGCGTCCGACACCCGTCCCGAGGCGAAGGCCGCGTCCAGGTCCGCGAGTAGCGCGTCGAGCTCGCCAGCCGCGGCCTGGGGATTCCCGCGGTCCACTTCGTCGGCCGCCTGGGAGATCTCGTCAGGTGACCTTCAACGCTTCATGCCATTCTCTTCGGCCCTTGCTCCGCGGACGTTGCGCTTGTAAACTGTCATGCCCTCCCCATGTTTCCCCGTTGGAGGAACGATGCCAAGACACGTTTGGAGGGTGGCCGCTGTCCTACAGGTCCTGCTGATCGGCTGTAATAGCGCTGACCATCCGACTTCGACCGCATCTGAAGGCCGGGTCGTATCTTCTCAGAGAGCGGAGTTGGGGGTCGCCTTCCAGCGACCGCAGCCCGGTGAGGCGCTGCTGATCGCCCTGGAGTTGGAATCCCCAGGATTCGCGGGCTTCTACGTTGATGAGTCGACTGGCGAAGTGGTCGTTCGATCAAAGACGACCGATGTGGCTGGGAGGGATTCGGTGCGAGCCCGCGTCGCCCGCCGCTTGCGCCAAATAGGGAGCCACTTGGCTGGCCGCAACACCCGATTCGAGCCTGCAGTCTTCTCGTTCTCTGAACTCGCGGAATTCAGGAGTGCGGCCGTTTCGGCCCTCTTTGGTGCCGGGCTTGGTGTCAATAGCCTAGATGCCGACGAACGGAATAATGCGCTAACGGTCGGCGTGGACCCCGGGTCGTCTCAGGTACCGATTCTGGAACATCTTTCACGAGTGGGCGTCCCTACGGAGGCTGTGCGTTTCATCGATTTTTCGGGGATAGTAGAGGACGTCGGTTACGCCCCGGAAGCGCCGCTGCGAACTCCTCTTTCGCCACCTGCCGTGGACATGATGGGTGGCATGGAGGTCCGGTACTTTGATGGTGTCGACCGTTACTGCACGTTGGGTCTCTTCACTGAGTCCAATGGGAATCCGGTCGGCATAACCAATTCTCACTGCTCCGGTCTCGCTTTTGTCTCCGGCGGTGATGGTACAGTCTACAAGACTGGGACCTACGCTTTCGGGTCTGAGTCCGACGACAGAAGCTATTTCTATACCTGCAAGGTGGGCTTTAGCTGTCGCGGGGCGGATGCGAACTTGATCAGCCAGGGGCCGTATGGCTCCGTCACTTGGCATCAGCACGAGATTGCATGGCGGCCGAATTTGAACACCGTTCAGGCCGTGGACGACCCCTTTTACACGAATGTCGACCCGCTGGCCCCACGGACGATTGCGGCCGTGAACTACCCAAGTCAGGGTGAGACGGTCTACAAGAGCGGTGCGTCCACTGGGCGTACGTCGGGAAGTGTTGTTCAAACGTGCATCACGATTATCAAGGACTTGAACAACCTCTTGGAATGCCAGAATCGGGCGAACTACTTCAGGCACAAGGGGGATTCGGGCGCCCCGGTTTATGCGTCAGCTGCTGCGGGCCTCCCGAACGTGAACCTGAAGGGGCTTCATTGGGGCGCGGATTTGCTGGGAGGTGCCATCTTCAGCTCCATGCAGATGATAGATCAAGATTTCGGCTCCAGTCTCACATCCCTTCCTTGGGGATGGCCTGGGGGAGGGGGTGGCGGTGGTGGATGCGGAGGCGATGAAGGGGGGCCAGGTGATCCGACTCCATGCTGAGTGTCTCATCCTCTCGGCCCCGGTGGTCTCGCTCGCCCTACTCGGCTGCAACTCAATAGCCGAAGCTCCGGTAATTGATGCTCGGGCAGTAGAGGTGGTTGGAACCGTGCAGAGCGCGCAGTTATCTTCGCTGGGTGGAGAGATCTCGCTTCTCCCGGATCCGACGGGCAACTGCCCAGCCAGCGAAAGCCAGAGTACCTCGCATGCGCCCCCGGTCGTCGCGCCGGTCGAGCCGGACGGCTCGTTCGCGGCGACCATATTGGTCGACTACACGGCTGGGAACACGCCGCCCCAAACGATCTGCGTGCATGTCGCAGTGTTCCTGGAGCAGGACGAAGAAGTACCGGATTCCGTCTTCAGTGCTGGGCCCTGGACACTCGGTTCAGAGGAGAGTCCACCTACCGAGGTTCTCTTGATCGTGTTCTGAACGCTCACGCCGCCTACTCCGCCCTCAGCGACTCCGACGGATCCATCGCCGACACCCGGCGTGCGGGGAGCCAGCTCGCCACCAGCACGACCGCGAGGAGCAACGCTGTGCCGCCCGCGAAGGTGACCGGATCCCGGGGACTGGTCTGGTAGAGGAAGGCCTCGAGGATCCTGGACGTGGCCCACGCGCCCCCGAGCCCGAGTGCAATCCCCGGTACCACGCTCACGAGGCTGCGGCGCACCACCATGCGCACGACCCGCGCGGCATCGGAGCCCAGGGCCATGCGGAGCCCCAGCTCGCGGCGGCGGTCGGCCACGGCGTAGGCGACGATGCCCCAGGTGCCGGTGGCGGCCAGGAGCACGGTCACGGCAGCGAACAGCGCCAACAGAGCGAGCACGACCCGCCGGTCTCCGGTCACCGACGCGCGCTCGTCGGCCATGGTGGTCACCCCGAAGATGGCCAGGTCGGGGGCCATGGACTGGAGGGCCTCCCGGATCGCCGGAAGCAGCGACGTGGGATCGTCGCCGGCGGTGCGGACGATGACCGTGGCGTTGGGGTCCGCGAACTCGCGGAACGAGTAGTAGGCCTCGGGGATCGGGTCCTCGTCGGGGCCGTTGTAGAGCACGTTGCCCACCACGCCGACGATCTCCACCCAGGGGTCTTTGCCGTCGTCGGTGACACCGATCTTGATGCGCCGGCCGACGGGGTCCTCGCCGGGGAAGTAGCGCTCGGCCGCCAGTTGGCTGATCACCATGGTGGTGTGGGCATCGGTCCCGTCCCGGGCGTCCAGGGCACGTCCTCTCAGCACGGGAATCCCCAGGGTCTTGAAGTGGGTGTCTCCGACCAGGTTCACGCCGATGGGCCGGGACTCATCGGGGGGAAGCTCCGGGTCACCCTCGATCCCCTCTACGCTGGTGGTGACCCACTGCCCGGCCAGGGGCGGTGTGCCGACGGTCACACCCTCGACGCCGCCCAACGAGGCCACGCGCTCCATGAACGCTTCGTGGAACGGCTGCGGCGTCGACCAGCGCGCGTCGGTGCGGGGGATGGCGTACTGGAAGATGAGCAGGTTGGAGGCGGAGAAGCCCTCGTCCACGTCCAGCAGACGCTTCATGCTCCCGCCTACCAGCCCGGCACCCACGACCAGCATGAGGGCCAGGGCGACCTGCGCCCCGACCAGCGCTCCGCGTCCATCCAGGCCCAAGAGGCGCCGGCGCCGGCCGCCACCCCCTCGCCGCCCGTCCTTGAGGTGCGCGACCACGTCACCCCGGGCTGCCAGCAGCGCCGGAGCCAGGCCGAACACCAACGCGGTGACAAGGCTCACCAGCACCGCGAACCCCACGGCGACGGGATCGAGGCCCAGGGCCCCGGGATCCATGGCCCGCATCTCACCGTCGCCGGCCACGACGAAGCGCGCAGGCCAGGCGGCGGCCATGGCGCGGGTCCCCCAGATCGCCACCAGCACCCCCACGCCGCCCCCGACCAGCGCCAGCAGAGCGCTCTCCGTCAGGGCCGCCCGCACCAGGCGCCATCGCGACGCGCCCACCGCCAGCCGCACCGCGCCGTTCCGGGCACGCCGCTTGGCCCGCGCCAGCAGCAGGCCGGACAGGTTGGCGCACGCGACGAGGAGCACCAGGGCGGCCGCTGCGGCGAGGAGCCGGACCGCCGCCCGGGCCCCCGCGTTGGTGTGGACCTCGGCGAAGCGCCGGAGCCCGCCGCCGTAGCGTGACGCGGCATCCCCCGTGGGATGCGCTTCGTCCACGGCCTGTCCGATGGCGGCCATCTGGGCCGAGGCCGCCTCGAACGTTGCGCCTGGATGGAGTCGTCCCACGACGTGGAGCCAGTGGGCCTGGGCGCCCGCTACCAGGAAGCGGGCGAAGAGGACGCCGCCGGTGATGAAGGGGGGCCAGGGGATCCGACCCAAGCTGAGTGTCTCATTGCGGCCCCGGTGGTCGCGCTCGCCCTGCGGGGTGCGACTCGATGCCGAAGCTCTGGTAATTGATGCTCGGGCAGAGAGGTGGTTGGAACCGTGCAGAGCGCGCAGTTGTCCCCGCTGGGTGGAGAGATCTCTCTTCGCCCGGACCCGACGGGCAACTGCCCAGCCAGCGAAAGCCAGAGTACCTCGGATGCGCCCCCGGTCGTCGCGCCAGTCGAGCCGGACGGCTCGTTCGTAGCGACCATATTGGTCGACTACACGGCTGGGAACACGCCGCCGCCGAAACGATCTGCGTGCATGTCGCAGTGTTCCTGGAGCAGGACGAGGAGGTACCGGATTCCGTCTTCAGTGCTGGGCCCTGGACACTCGGTTCAGCGGGGAGTCCACCTACCGAGTCTCTCTCGATCGTGTTCTGAACGCTCACGCCGCCTACTCCGCCCTCAGCGACTCCGACGGATCCATCGCCGACACCCGGCGTGCGGGGAGCCAGCTCGCCACGAGCACGACCGCGAGGAGCAACGCTGCGCCGCCCGCGAAGGTGACCGGATCCCGGGGACTGGTCTGGTAGAGGAAGGCCTCGAGGATCCTGGACGTGGCCCACGCGCCCCCGAGCCCGAGCGCAATCCCCGGTACCACGCTCACGAGGCTGCGGCGCACCACCATGCGCACGACCCGCGCGGCATCGGAGCCCAGGGCCATGCGGAGCCCCAGCTCGCGGCGGCGGTCGGCCACGGCGTAGGCGACGATGCCCCAGGTGCCGGTGGCGGCCAGGAGCACGGTCACGGCAGCGAACAGCGCCAACAGGGCGAGCACGACCCGCCGGTCTCCGGTCACCGAGGCGCGCTCGTCGGCCATGGTGGTCACCCCGAAGATGGCCAGGTCGGGGGCCATGGACCCGAGGGCCTCCCGGATCGCCGGAAGCAGCGACGTGGGATCGTCGCCGGCGGTGCGGACGATGACCGTGGCGTTGGGGTCCGCGAACTCGCGGAACGAGTAGTAGGCCTCGGGGATCGGGTCCTCGTCGGGGCCGTTGTAGAGCACGTTGCCCACCACGCCGACGATCTCCACCCAGGGGTCCTTGCCGTCGTCGGTGACACCGATCCTGATGCGCCGGCCGACGGGGTCCTCGCCGGGGAAGTAGCGCTCGGCCGCCAGTTGGCTGATCACCATGGTGGTGTGGGCATCGGTCCCGTCCCGGGCGTCCAGGGCACGTCCTCTCAGCACGGGAATCCCCAGGGTCTTGAAGTGGGTGTCTCCGACCAGGTTCACGCCGATGGGCCGGGACTCATCGGGGGGAAGCTCCGGGTCACCCTCGATCCCCTCTACGCTGGTGGTGACCCACTGCCCGGCCAGGGGCGGTGTGCCGACGGTCACACCCTCGACGCCGCCCAACGAGGCCACGCGCTCCATGAACGCTTCGTGGAACGGCTGCGGCGTCGACCAGCGCGCGTCGGTGCGGGGGATGGCGTACTGGAAGATGAGCAGGTTGGAGGCGGAGAAGCCCTCGTCCACGTCCAGCAGACGCTTCATGCTCCCGCCTACCAGCCCGGCACCGACGACCAGCATGAGGGCCAGGGCGACCTGCGCCCCGACCAGCGCTCCGCGTCCATCCAGGCCCAAGAGGCGCCGGCGCCGGCCGCCACCCCCTCGCCGCCCGTCCTTGAGGTGCGCGACCACGTCACCCCGGGCTGCCAGCAGCGCCGGAGCCAGGCCGAACACCAACGCGGTGACAAGGCTCACCAGCACCGCGAACCCCACGGCGACGGGATCGAGGCCCAGGGCCCCGGGATCCATGGCCCGCATCTCACCGTCGCCGGCCACGACGAAGCGCGCAGGCCAGGCGGCGGCCATGGCGCGGGTCCCCCAGATCGCCACCAGCACCCCCACGCCGCCCCCGACCAGCGCCAGCAGAGCGCTCTCCGTCAGGGCCGCCCGCACCAGGCGCCATCGCGACGCGCCCACCGCCAGCCGCACCGCGCCGTTCCGGGCACGCCGCTTGGCCCGCGCCAGCAGCAGGCCGGACAGGTTGGCGCACGCGACGAGGAGCACCAGGGCGGCCGCTGCGGCGAGGAGCCGGACCGCCGCCCGGGCCCCCGCGTTGGTGTGGACCTCGGCGAAGCGCCGGAGCCCGCCGCCGTAGCGTGACGCGGCATCCCCCGTGGGATGCGCTTCGTCCACGGCCTGTCCGATGGCGGCCATCTGGGCCGAGGCCGCCTCGAACGTTGCGCCTGGATGGAGTCGTCCCACGACGTGGAGCCAGTGGGCCTGGGCGCCCGCTACCAGGAAGCGGGCGAAGAGGACGCCGCCGGTGGCCATCTTTTCCCGGGCTCTTGCACCACCCCGCACCGCCTGGCGAGATTGGTTCCATAACGCAACCACTATGGCACCGTATGTCGAACCTCACCCTCAAGGGCGTCCCCGAGCGCCTTCATGAGCAACTGCGCCGCGCCGCCGATGCCAATCGCCGGAGCCTCAACAGCGAGGTGATCCACCGGTTGGAGAGCTCCTTCGGGCTCGCACCCCTGGATCCGGCCGAGCTCCTGGCGCGAGCGCGGGCCGTCCGCGAGCGGGCGCCGCTCCCCTACCTCACGGACGCGGCATTGCGGGAGGCGCGGGAGCGGGGGCGCGAGTGATCGTCGTCGATGTCAACGTGATCGCGTATCTGCTCATCGCCGGAGAGCACACGCCTGCGTGCGAGGCCTTGTACGCGCACGACCCCGATTGGGCTGCGCCCCTGCTGTGGCGGAGCGAATGGAGGAATGTGCTCGCCGGCTACCTTCGCAGGAGTGAGTTGGATCGGTCCGGGCTCGATGAGCGGATGGCGGCGGCGGAAGGTCTCGTGCGCGGACGCGAGTTCCTGGTGGAAGACCGTGTCGTGCTCGACCTGGTCGCCGCCTCTACATGCTCTGCCTACGACTGCGAATACGTGGCGCTGGCAGCGACGCTGGGCGTGCCGCTGGCCACCAGTGACCGGCAGATCCTGGCCGACTTTCCAGGGCGGGCGGCGCGTCCCGAGGTGCTCGTCGAGCGCGGTTGATCGTGGCCCGGGCTTGTCGAGGTGCGACCGAATAGCCCTTCCCTAGCGTCGCGCCACCCGACGCGCCCGGTACTCCACGGCCCGCCGGAGCTTGTGGATCACCCGCGCATCGAAGGGGAGCGTGTCCAGCTCGTCGAGCCATCCCGCCACGCGCTCGCACAGCTCATCCAGCGCCCTCTCCACTGCCCGAGTCCGGAGTCCCACTGCGGCGCCCAGCGCTACGAAGTCCGCTCGTCCGATGTCCTCGCGGTCCCGGCCGTTGAGGGACAGCGCCATGGTGGTGTCCCCGTACGGATAGGATGAGGGAAGGTCGTAGGCCGGGGTGACGCGCCATTCGCCTCGGGCGAGCCGGACGACGGAGAAGTTCTTCGCGTGGGCGTCGCCGTTGCACGACAGGTATGCGAACGCCAGTTGGCGCACGAGGGTGAGGGCCGCGACAGGCCTGGCTCGGCACACCGACGCCAGCGCATCGACGACCTCCTCGGTGCTCACGCGGTACTTGTCGGCAGGATACCGGCCGAGGACCTGGCACGCGTCCTCCTGGGCGAGCATGCGGGGCCCGCCACCGGGTCGCCGCGCGGGCCTCCACGCGATCGAAGCGTCGCACGAGAAGGCCCAGGGCCCCTTCGGAGTCCCGTACCACCTCGGCCTCCGCGGTCTCGAGCCCCGACCGGCGCGCGGCCTCGATGAAGAACGCCTCGTTGGCGACGAGGTGCGGGAATTCCGGGGGATCGAGCTTCAGGAGGAAGCGGTCGTTCCGGCGTGCAACGGGCACACGGATCATCCGCGCCGAGACCTTGTCCTGGACGCCGGCCAACCCCACGCGGTCCACGGTATCCGGCGTGCCGCCCACGGATGCCGCGAAGAGGTCGGCGAAGCGGACTTCGCTCCAGGCGTCGACGCTGACCCGGGGCTCCACCTCGCGGGGTTCTTCGCCTTCGGGCACGACCTGAACGTCTCCCACGGTATCACTGCCGACGGCCAGGAGGAGGGTGAACTCGTCGTCGGCCGAGGTCTTCACCGCCCTGCGGAGCGCCGTGAGGCGCCGACCCTCGGGCAGGAGCCCCGATAAGAACGGCGGGAGGGCGCCGGGCGCGTGGGTCACCACGGGCTCGGAGGAGGGCGGCAGCGTGGTGGCCACCGCCCCTCCTCCGGCCGCCAGGTAATCCGGCTCGTAGCTGAACACCACGGCATCCGCGCGCCGACGCAGTGTGGCCGCCTTCGCTCCCCCCTTCCAGACGTCCGCACGCTCGACCCGGCGCAGCTCGTCGAGGGGCCTCATGCTTCCTCGCCCTGTCCGGTCTCGGCTTCGGGTGCCGCGACCATGCGGCCCCTCCCTGGAGCCACGACCAGGTCCAGTCCGAGGACCTCGAGGACATCGAGGACCTTGTCCATGCGCAGGGTCGGCTTGCCGTTCTCGACGGTGTGTACGAAGCGGACGGAGCAGCCCGCCAGGTCCGCAAGCTCGGACTGGTGAAGCCCCAGCTCCTGGCGCCGCGCCAGGACCGCCCGGGCAAGGGGGGCGGTTCGGGACTCCGCATACTCGGAGGCCGCCCGGGACTCCGCAGCCCCGGAGACGCCGTGGCTTCGGCTTGGGGTTTCCGTTGGCAAGTGATGACCCCGACGTGAAATGAGCGTTCGTGCAGGTGTCTGCAATTTGGACGGTCTAGCGACTCTGTGCAAGCGTGGTCATGCACGATCATGCAAGTATTGGATGCTCTGCGGCCTTTGGCGGGAATCTGTGCCCACGAATGGCACGATCGTGCAGGTGGCAGACCTCGCCACACGGAGAGGCGATGACGGCCGCTGACCGACCTTCCAGGTCGCCAACCCAGCACACCGCACCTCCGCCGCGCCGGTTTGCTGGATTGACCGGCCTGGCGGCGGTGGAGCCAGCGCGGAGCGATGGCCTCCCATACGGAATGCTGGCTTCGCCGGCTAGAGGGCAGTGACCCGAGCACGGCGAGCCCGGACCGTCACGCGGTGCTGGATTGACCGGCCGGGGGGCCAGACGCGGGCGCAGGTCCAGCTCCGCCCCCTTCGTGCGCCGCCGCCATCTCTGCGCCGCCCGAGCGTTCTCTTGCTCA
>CAWELD010000008.1:0-22540 GCA_963809895.1 uncultured Gemmatimonadales bacterium
CCAGGGACTCCGCTCGGTGGATCTGGGCTTCGATCCCCACGATGTCACGGCGCTGGCGGTGGCGCTGTCTTGGGACCGCGTGCCCACGCTGGACGCCCGCGCGCGCTTCAGCACCGAGGTCCTTCGAGCGCATGCGCCAGGTCCCGGGCGTGGCCTCGGCAGGCATGATCAACTCGCTCCCGCCGAGCGGATCCAACCAGACGCAGCGCGCCGAGATCGAGGGGATCGCGGGCCCCGACCCCGACGCTCCGGCCTTCGCCATCCGGGGCATCGGCCCCGACTATCTCCAGACCCTGGGGATTCCCGTGCTGTCGGGGGACGTGGGTTCGGGCGGGAGGACCTGGCACAGCCCAAGGTGGCGCTGGTGAATCGCTCCGCGGTCCAGCACTACTGGGGGGGGCGCCGATCCCATCGGTGGACAGGTGCGGCTCTGGGGCCACTACGAGTGGGTGCGGGTCGTGGGCGTGGTGGGCGACGTGCACCACGACGGCCCGGACCGCGCGTACGGCCAGCTCTACCCGCCCTACTCCGCCGAGTACCTGACCAGCAAGTCGTACGTGGTGCGCTGGCAGCCCGGCCGTCCGGCACACCCCGACGCGCTCCGCCAGGCCGTGTTCGCCGTAGATCGACAGCCGGTGCGCGAAGCGCGGAGCATGGAGGATTGGGTGGCCGACGCCACCGCTGCGCCGCGCTTCCAGACCCGGGTCATGGGCGTTGGTGGCGCTCTTCGCCACCGGACTCGCCGCGGTGGGGCCTGTTCGGCGTGCTGGCCGGGCTGGTGGGGGCGCGCACCCGTGAGCTGGCCGTGCGCATGGCGTTGGGGGCTCCCCGGCGGAGCGTGTTGGCGCTCGTGCTTCGGCGGGCCGGAGCGCTCCTGGCCGTGGGACTCGCGGGTGGCACCGTGATGGCGCTGCTCCTGGGCGATGCGCTACGACGTTTTCTGTTCGGGGTGTCGGCGCACGATCCGGTGGTCATTGCGGTGGCTGCGGCGCTCTTCGCCGTGGTAGCGGGGGCCGCGGCGCTGCTGCCATCGCGGCGGGCTACGTCACTTGATCCGGCGCAGGTGCTGAGAGAAGAGTAGGGAGGAGGGGGGGGGATGCGCGTGAAGGCCCGACATCTGGGCGCATTGCGCATCTGACCACGATATGGCATGATTTTGACCATATGGTGGACTATCGCGAAGAAGACTCGACGCCGCCTCTGCTTCCGCGAGCGGCGGAACCCTGGCTCCGGCGCGTGCTGGAGGTCTTTCCCGTGGTCGTGCTCATGGGAGCGCGGCAGACCAAAGAGCACGCTCGCCCGGAAGCTCGCCGGCATCGACGGCCGGCCCTACCTGAGCGTCGACGACCTGGATGTCCGGGCGGTGGCGGAATCCGATCCGAGGGGGTTGCTCGCCCGGGCCGATGCCCTGGTGATCGACGAGGTGCAGCGGGTCCCGGATCTCCTCCTGGCCATCAAGCAGGCCGTGGAGGAAGATCGCCCCCGCCGCCCCGGGCGCTTCCTGCTGACCGGATCAGCCAATCTGCTGCTGATGGAGACGGTGACCGAGTCCCTCGCCGGACGCGCGGCCTACGTCACGCTGTGGCCCCTCACCCGGAACGAGTTGCTGGGACGGGGCGGCACCGGCGCGTGGCACGTCCTGCTCGGCGAGGAGCCCGACCTGTGGCCTCAGCGGCTGGAAGAGATCGAGCTACCGGCAGCCGACCGGCGCGACGTGGTCCGCCTCGGGGGATACCCGGTCCCCGCCCACGAGCTCGCCGACCCCACGGCGGCCTCGATCTGGTTCGACGGATACGTGACCACCTACCTCGAGCGCGATCTCCAGCAACTGACGTCCATCGGGGGGCTGGTGGACTTCCGTCGACTCATGCGCGTCGCGAGCCTGCGGGTCGGGGATCTGGCCATCCAGTCCGAGATCGCCCGGGACGCCGACCTGCCACACACGACGGCGCGCCGGTACCTCAACCTCCTCGAGACGTCGTTCCAGCTCCTGCGGATCGCGCCCTTTCACGGGAACCGGACCAAGCGGGTGGTGAAGTCGCCGAAGCTCTTCTGGAGCGACGTGGGGCTGGGGATGCGCGTGGCCGGAGAGACGGAGCCGCGGGGGGCGCACCTCGAAAACCTGGTCCTGACGGACCTGATGGCCTGGAAGGACTCACGGGCGGGCTCGTCGCAGATCCTCTTCTGGCGCACCTACGACGGAGCGGAGGTGGATTTCGTCCTCGAGAGCGAGGGCGCCGTGGTCGGCATCGAAGTGAAGGCCACAGCCCGTCCCCGGCCCCGCGATTGGGCCCGGTTGGTGGAGTTCCGCGACCGCTACCAGGAGGCGGTCAGGGGATGCCTGCTCCTTCACGCCGGGGAGCGAACGGAGTGGGTGTCCGAGCGCGTGCTCGCGGTACCGTGGTGGCGGGTCGTGTGAGGAGCGCGGGCTGACAGATTCCAGGCGCGCCGCTCGTCTGTTGTGGAAGGGGGGGAGGACGACGACTGTAGGGGTCCCTCCTCCTCGTCCGAGACGACGACTTCCATCACAGAGAGAGCATCTGATGCGCCGGATCCACGACACGTTCTTCCGGCTGGTCCTCCTCGTCCTGGCGCTGGGGGGATCGGCGCTGCCGCTGGCGGCGCAGTCGCGCACCACGACGGCGGTGCGAGGCACGGTGACGAACCAGGCGGGCGAGCCGCTGGCCTCGGCGGTGGTGACGGTCCGCCAGGAGGAGACGGGAGCGCTCAAGCGGGTGGCCACCAACGCCGAGGGCCGCTATCTGGTCCTGCAACTCCAGCCTGGCGGGCCGTACACGCTGCTGGTGCAGAGCCTGGGCTACGCCGACGCGAGCCTTCAGGACATCCATCTGCAGGTGGGCGACGTGGTCACGCTGGACGTGCGCTTGCAGGAGCAGGCCATCGAGGTGGAAGGGATCGAGGTGAACGCCGAGCGGGCGGAGATCTTCAACCCGAGCCAGGTGGGTCCGGCGACGCGCATGGACGAGCGGGTGGTGGAGTCGGTGCCGATCCTGTCCCGGAACCTGATGGAGCTGGCGGTGCTGTCGCCGCTGGTGAAGACCACCGAGGGCGGGGGCTTCTCGGTGGCGGGCCAGAACGATCGCTACAACTCGATCCTCATCGACGGGGTGTCGAGCAAGGACGTGTTCGGGCTGACGGCGGGCGGCGTGCCGGGCGGGCAGGCGGGGGCCAAGCTGATCCCGCTGGACGCGGTAGCGCAGTACGAGGTGCTGGTGGCGCCCTTCGACGTGCGGCTGTCGGGCTTCACGGGTGGGGTGATGAACGCGGTGACCAAGACGGGCACGAACCAGTGGAACGCGCGCGCGTTCGGCGCCTACCGGGCGGAAGCGCTCATCGGGGACCTGAGCCTGCCCACGGGGCCGGTGGAGGCGTCGGGGGTGGACCGCACGCTGCTGGGGCTGTCGGTGGGCGGGCCCATCATCCAGGACCGGGCGCACTTCTTCGTGTCGGGCGAGTTCGAGCGGCGCAAGCAGCCGCCCACGGGCTACAACCTGCTGCGGGACGATCCGTTGCTGGTGCGGCTGTCGCCCGAGGCGGTGGGCGACTTCTCCGACGAGCTGGCGAACCAGTTCGGGCTGGAGACGGGGATCGCCGGGCCGTATCCGCTGAAGCAGGAGCTGGCCAACGTGTTCGGCCGGGTGGACTGGACGCTGGCCAACGGGCAGCGCATGACGGTGCGCAACGTGTTCGCGTATGCGTCGAACGACGAGAGCCCGAACCGGTTCGCCTTCGAGCCGTACGGGCTGTCGTCGAACGCGGTGCACCGGAAGGGGCTCAACAACACGACCTCGTTCCAGCTCTTCTCGGACCTCGGTGACCGGGGCGCCAACGAGCTCAACGTGTCCATCCAGCGCAGCGTCGACGAGTCCACGCCGGCGGTGACATGGCCACAGATGGAGGCCGACCTCATCAGCAGCATCGACGGCGCCAGCTTCCAGCGGGGCGTGCGGGTGGGCTCGCAGTTCTACGCCCAGAACAACGACCTGCGCCAGACCAACATCCAGTTCACGAACACGCTGTCGCTGAACAAGGACCCGGACGAGGGCACCGGCACCGGGAGCGTCTACACGCTGGGGCTGACCGGCGCCTACTACGACATCAGCCACCGCTACGTGCCCGGCGAGACCGGCAGCTACTTCTGGGCCAGCATGCGAGACGTGCGCAACAACGCCCCGCAGCGCTACGAGCGCACGCTCCTGGCCGACGGGGTGGACCCGACCACGAACTTCTCGGTGCTGCAGTGGGGTGCCTTCGTGCAGGACCAGATCGATGCCGGCAAGGGGCTCACCATGCGCTTCGGGCTCCGCATCGACGTACCCTGGGTGCTGGATCATCCCGACGAGAACTTCCAGGTCACCGATCTCTTCGACTACAAGACCAGCAAGTTGCCATCGGGCCAGTTCCTGCTGTCGCCCCGCTGGGGCTTCAACTGGCAGAGCGAGGGCGAGCACACGACGCAGGTGCGGGGCGGGCTGGGCATGTTCGTGGGTCAGCTGCCCTTCGTGTGGCTGTCCAACGCGTTCCAGTACGACGGCATGAGCCGCACCACCATGACCTGCACCGGACGCGTCACCGACGACCCGTTGTCGGGCAACACGGTGCCCCCCTTCGATCCCTTCAATCCCCCGAACACGTGTTACGCCGGGGAGCCGAACCTGCTGCGCACCGTGACGGTGTTCGATCCCGGGTTCAAGTATCCCCAGGACCTGAAGTTCTCCGTGGTGGTGGACCACGAATTCACTTCACGCATCAGCGGCTCGCTGGGCTTCCTCTTCAACCGGGCCATCAACCAGATCGTGCTCCAGGAGCTCAACCTGGGGGATCCGGCGGGGAACCAGGGACCGTTGGACGGCTACGGCGGGTTCGAGCGCCGGCGCTACGGCAGGGCCAATGGAACGGGATTCGTGCCGACCTGGGACCACCCGGAGTTCGGTCACGTGCTGCTGGCCACCAACGAGAGCGAGGACTGGGGCTATTCGATCACCGCCGAGGCGCGCGGGCAGCTCACCGACAGGCTGGGCTTCCAGACCGGCTACTCCTACGCCCGCTCGTACGACAAGATGAGCCTGGTGTCCACCGACATGGTGGCCAACTACGGCCTCACGCCCACGCGCTCGGACCCGAACCGTGCCGAGCTCACCACGTCCAACTTCGACCGGCCCCACAAGCTGGTGCTGTCGGTCTACGGCGCGCCCTTCCCGGGGCTCGACGACACCCAGATCTCGCTGCTCTACACCGGCCAGTCGGGGCTGCCCTTCTCGTACGTCTACTACGGCGACATCAACGGCGACGGCTATCCCGGCCAGGGCCCCGCCTTCGACCGCACCAACGACCTCATCTACGTGCCGGAGAAGGCGAGCGAGCTGCCCTCGGGCCTGGCCACCCAGGCGCTCCTCGGCAGGGCCCTGGAGAGCGATGAATGCCTGGCGGCGTCGCGGGGCGAGGTCATCCCCCGCAACTCGTGCCGCTCGCCCTGGCAGAACCGCCTCGACGTGCGCCTGTCGCAGATCACGCACGTAGGCGGTGCCGAGGTTCGCCTCGAAGCCGACATGATCAACTTCCTCAACCTCCTCAACGCCGATTGGGGCAGCGTGCAGTCGGTACGGGCCAACACGAGCCTCATCGAGCCCGTCGGACGCCGGGACTGCCTCGGCTGCGTGGGAGCGTTGGTGTCGCGCTGGGCCGGGCCGGCGCTGCCCTCTCGCGATCAGGAAGCCCGACTTGTGCCGACCGAGCCGTGGGCGGTGGTCTCGCCCGACTCCCAGTGGCAGATGCAGTTCGGGATGCGGATCACCTTCGGCGGGAATCGCTGAGCGCGGTCGTCACGTCACATCTCCACAGGGCCACTCGTTCTCTCGTTGCAGGTCACAGCGCGGCCGAGGCGCGGCGCGCCGTCGGGCCACGACCTGCCGGAACGGCCCGTTGGTCGGGATGGTCAGCACGGGAGGGAGCATGAACGGGACGATGAAGACGCGGTCGATGGGATGGTTCCTGCTCGTGCTGGCCATCCCGCTGTTCGGATGCGGCAACGACGGCGCGGGCGGGACGACGGAGCCCGTGACCAACACCGGCGCGGACGGCGTGGTGGAGGGCACGGTCTTCCTGGTGCAGAGCTCACCCGCCACGGCGGTCATGGAGGCACTCTACCGGGGCCCGGTGACGCGCGACGACCAGGGCTGCCTTCGCCTCGAGCCGGACGGCGACGTGCCGGTCACCGTGGTCTGGCCCTACGGCTTCACACTGGAGTCACGGGACAGTGGCCAGCACGTGCGGGATGCATCGGGCCGGGACATCGGCCGCGTGGGCGACTCCTTCACCTTCGGAGGCGGCTACGTCTCCACCCTCCACGACGGCATCCCCCTGACCCAGGGGCAACGTGAGTTGGCCGAGAGCCGCTGCCCCGGGACCTACTGGATCGTGGGCGAGCTGCCCTGAGGGGGATCGGCGTCCGGGAGAGCGGCGGCCCTGGCCGCTTCCAGGTGGTGAAAGAACTGATCGCCGAAGTCGCGGAGGTGGGCGCTGTCGCGAAAGGCGGTCGAGGGCAGAAGCACGATCGAGCTCGGTCCGGTCCCCACCATGAAGGTGCCGTCCGCCTCCTCCACCTTGCCGATGGCGCGCCAGCGCCAGAGCGCCTCGTAGGCCGGCGTCACGTCGCGAAGTCCCTCGGGCGTGACCTCCATGCGATGAGGCCCGAACAGGCCGTGGGTCACGCCGGTGCGCGACGAGCGCGTGAACGCTCGCTTGAGCGCGCGCCGGTAGAGCCATGGGAAGAGCGCGATCAGGACCCCCAGGCCGATGGTCACGATCAGCGCTTCGGGGCCGGCGCCCACCAGCAGAAGGAGCGTCGCGAACAGGATCATGATCGCGGTCCAGATGCGGCGCTGCCGCTTCCGGTTCTCGACGTGAAGCGGGTGATCCCAGGCGAACGACGACACCGCCGCCACCCACTCCTCCGGCGTCAGCTCGAATTCCGCGCTCACCAATGCGTCGCCGCGCGTCGGCGGCAACGCCCCATCCCCCATTCGCGACACCTGGCTCTCCCTCCTGCGATCGGTCGACGCCCCATCTCCGTCCTCCTAGAAAAACGCACCGCGAGAGTGGTAAGGCGCAAGATCCGTGATGTGGAGTGCGGTGGGATGCCGCGCCGGCAAGCAACCCTGCCGCAGCCGATGCGTATCGTAATACGAAGACGTTCGTATTCGTGGGATGCCGCTCCCTCCAACCCCGTCACACCATGATCCGCCACCTGTCGCCCCGGCGTTCGGTCGCCCCCGTATTGCTCCTGGCGGCCCTCATGGCGCCCCCGCCCTCCGTGGCACAGCAGGTCGTCGACCTCCCGGCGCGCGACGTCTCCCTCGATGCCGTCGTGCAGGACGTCTTCCGCGTCGGCGGCGTGGACGCCCCGGAATGGGCCGCGTGGCGCGCGCTGCTCTGGGTGGATTTCGACGGCGCCGGACGGCTGTACGTCTTCGACCACACCGGCGGGCGCGTGCTGGTCACCACGCCCGAGGGCGCCTTTCTGCGTCAGGTGGGCCGGCCGGGACAGGGACCCGGCGAGCTGGAATCCCCCACCAGCTTCGCGGTGCAGGACGACGGCACGGTGAGCGTCTTCAGCTTCTCCCGGGGCTTCTACAGCGTCTTCGACGCCGGCGGCGAGTTCGTGCGCAACGTGCCGGTGGACGTCGCCACCGGGTTTCCCGGCAAGGACGCCTGGGCCGATCCCCTGGGCGGCGTCGTATCACCGCAGATCGGCCTGGGCCGCCAGGAGATGCGCTTCGATCCCCAGCGTCCCGGAGTGCGCATCCACCGCTACCTCCTGGACGACGCGGGCACGACCGAGCTGCTCTTTCAGGGCGAGCGGCCGCGCCGCGACTTCAGCGGCGGCCGCACCTTCGACGACATCATGGCCAACCCGGGCTGGCGCGCCTTCGAGCCCGAATACCTTCTGGGTGTGCTCCCGGACGGTGGGCTGGCGGTGGCCGAAGACGCGGCCTACGCCGTGAAAGTCGTGGGACCCCGTGGCGACCTCCGGAGGGTGCTCCGGCGTCCCATCGATCCCATCCAGGTGACGCGCCGGATCCAGGAGGAGGCCCGGGACCGCAAGCGGCGGGAGATCGCGTCGGGCCCGGCGGGAGGGAGCGTGTCCATGTCCCGTTCCGGCGAGGACGACCAGAGCCGCGAACGCCCAGTGGTGTCACCGGACACGGAGGAGCGCATTCAGGGCATGCGCTTTCCGGAGCGCCTGTCGGTCGTCACGGGCCTCGGGGTGGACAGCCAGGGCCGCATCTGGGTGCAGCGCCGGGGTCCCGGGCCCTGGGACGACGGTCCCATCGACGTGCTCACGCCGGACGGCGCCTACCTGGGCTCGATTCCCGCGGGCCTCATCCCCTTCCCCGACGCCTTCGGACCCGACGGGCGCGTCGCCTTCATCCGCAAGGACGACCTCGACGTGCCCTGGGTGGAGGTGAAGCGCGTGGTACTGCCCGGCGGTGGATGACGTAGACCCCGAGGCGTGAAACGGCGGATCGCCCCCGGCGTACCAGGGAATGGAGTCCGGCCGCGGGTGTCGCGCGCCGGGCGATTCCCGCGCCCCTGGACGTCACGTGCGCCGTCGAGCCCCCCCGTTCGCGTTGTCCGTGGCGGCGCTGTCGGTGCTGACGGCGCTGCCCGCGGCGGCATCTGGCCAATCGGCCAGGGCTTCGCGCGACGCCGCCGACACGCTCGGCGTGCTGGGCACGGTGGTGGACCGCGACACGCAGAATCCCCTGGAAGGGGTGGCGGTGACCATGACCCCGCTGGCGGACTCCACCGGGGCACGCCCCGTCGGGCCGACGCCCGCCACCGTCCTCACCGATGCCGACGGCCGCTTCGTCTTCGAACAGTTGGACAACGGGCATTACCGCATCGCCATGGAGCGGCTCGGATACGGTGCCCTCGCCGACTCGGTGGCGTTCGACGCGGCATTCGGCCTCCGGATCCAGGCCGCCATGGTGCCCGAAGCGCTGGAGTTGGAGCCCCTCTTCGCCGTGGTCGAGGCGCGCTCCAGGAGTCTCGAGGCCAACGGATTCTACCAGCGCCGCTCCCGGGGGATCGGCTGGTTCATCACCCGAGACGAGATCCAGGACGGGCGCTACCAGCGCGTGTCCGACGTGCTGCGCATGGTGCCCGGCGTGCGCATCAGCACCGCCAGCCCACGGCCCCTGGCGCCTGACGGGGTCGTGCTCCTCCGCGGTGGATGCGTCGCCGACGTCTACGTGGACGGCGTGCGCACCGTGCGCCCGTTCCCCGTCGACCTCATGCTGAATCCCGACGACCTGGACGCGGTGGAGGTCTACCACAACGCCGAGATGTCTGCCCGCTTCGGCACCTCCACCTGCGGCGCCGTCATGATCTGGACCCACGTCCCCAATCCCCGGCCCGGCGGCAGCCATCCCTTCACCGTGAAGCGCACGCTCGTCGTGCTGGGCTTCATCGGAGCGGTGTGGCTGATCGCGCGGTAGGCGGGGATGTGGGCCCCCCGCACCACCCTCCAGGGATCTTCCCACCCCGGTTCGCGATACAATTCGGGTCCGTCACCGGCATTTCCCTGGAGCGTGTCTTGAGACTTCGACAGTTCGTTCGTGCCTCGCTGTTCGCCCTCGCGGCAATCCCCCTGGCGATTCCCCGGCCGATCCTTGCACAGGCGACGCCCCCGGCGGGAATGGCCGCCGTGGAGACGGCCCGCTCGCGGGCCTGCGTCGGCAAGATGGCGGAGCTGGCATCGTGGAACGCCAAGGCGGCTCCCTACGCCCAGCGCGTGCAGCGGCTTCAGGCCCTGGCCAACGCGGTGGCTGTGGAGGACAGCGCGCGGGTGACGCCCTTCGACACCAGCGACGCCCTGGAGCGCGCCGTGCGCGATTGGTTCGTGGAAGACCACCGCCTGGGGCTCGAGATCGCCGGGGGCGACTCGGCGAAGGTCGCCACACGGGATGCGGCCCGTGACGCCATGGCGTCGCGACTCCAGGAAGAAGCGACGTCGGTCACCACCGAGGCTCGCTCCAGCCTGCAGGACGCCCCGGCGGCCCGGGCCGCGGCTCAGCCGTGTGAGAACGCGATCTTCGTGCGCCCGGTCGTGCTGGAGGCGTGCAAGACGACGCCGAGCCCGCTGTGCGATGCGGCGGCGCTGCCGGCGGATTCCGCGATCAAGGTATCCCCCTACCGGTTCGTGGACGCCCCGGAGGATCTGTGGGATGTCGAGCAGCTCCGGCCCTGGACGGACCCGGGCCCGCTGCAGGTGGCGCCGGACGGCTCCCTGGCTGGCGCACGCACCGTGGCCCGGACGGCACACGGCAACATCATCGTGGTCGTGGCGCTGGCACCACTGATCCAGCCGCGCGCGCAGCTCGACTCCGCGCGGGTCGCGGCGTTCGACACGAACCTGGACTCCCTCGGGTTCAACTTCGACCACCCCGCCTTCGTCATGGCGCCCGCGCTGGAGATCCAGGCCGCCGTGCCCGCGCCGATCGGGGGCGAGACGCACTACCTTCTGCACTTCGGAGACGTCTCGGACCCGGACGTCGTGTGGTCGGGCCCCGTCGACTCCACCACCGTGATCCAGGCCACCGTGCCCGCCAACTCCGCCCTCCTCGATCGGCTGCGGGCCGGCGACGAGCTCACCTTCACGGCGGTGAGCGTTCCCGAGGGCTCCACGGAGGGCACGCCGGTCTATACGCTCAGCCTCATGAACGTGAATGAGGCCCAGGCGTCCACGGCGCTCCTGAACTACATGGCCAGCGGGGGACTGTCGGACGATCTGAAGAAGATCGCTCCGCCAGGAGGTGCGACGGGGGGCTGAGGCATCTGAGCCCCTCGGTCAAGGCCGAGGGTGCCACGCTCGCCGTCGCTACGGTTCCACTGGAGGGTCCTCCAACGACAGTTCGCCAATTCGACTCGCTCAGCGAGTCAAATCCGTAAGAGCGACAATCGGCGATTTCACGACCCGTCGAGTTCAACTCGCCTGGCGAGTCGAATTGGCAAATCGTCTGAATCGGGGGCTGGAGTTACACCGTAGCGTCGTCCTGCCGACCGCCGCCGGCCTCCGAGGCCACGCCGGGCACCGCGCGGCCTTGCCCCACCCCCACCCCCGCCCTACACTCACGCGTTCCGTCGCCTGATATACAATATCCAAACAGGAGGGCTGGCCCACCCATGGAGATCCTCGGTCTGCCCCTCCCCATGTTCCTGGTCTTCGTCGGGACCGTGCTGGCCGGAAGCCTGGGCGCCATCCACTACGTCATCGTCCACGTGATCATGGGCAAGCCCTTCGCCGAGATCCCCCCGCCGTTGGTGCGCCAGGAAGCGGCACGCAGTGGGGATGACAGCACGAGACCGGGTAGCGGCACGAGCCCGGGCCGTGGCGCGAGCCCGGGCGGCGGCGCGAGCCCCGGCGGGCCGGCGTCCAGCGCGTCACCCGGCAACGCCTCCGAGGCCACCCCGGATGCCGCCGTCCCCGGCGCCACCGGCGGGCCCGCCGGATCCAGCGAGCGCGCGGCAGACGGCTCGCACGGCGACACCCCCGACGACCCCCACACCCCCACCGGTGGAGGGTCGGCCCATGGATAACGTCAATCCCTATTACCTGCTGGCGTTCACAATCTACCTGCTGGTGGTCCTGGGGATCGGCGTGTGGGCCTACACGCGCACCAAGAACGTCATGGACTTCTGGGTGTTCGGCCAGAACATGGGACCGGTGCTGGCCACTTCCTCGCTGGTCGCCAACTTCGTCAGCGCAGTGAGCGTGATCGGCTTCATCGGCGCGGTCTACGGCGAGGGCTACGCCATCATGTCCCACACGATCCTGGGGCTGATGATGGGCCTCAGCGTGCTCTACTTCGTGGTGGGCTACGTGCGGCCGCTCAACGTGCTCACCTTCTCGGATCTGGTGGCGCGGGTCACGGGATACCAGGTCTCGCGGCCGCTGGCGGGCCTCATCCTGCTGCTCAGCAGCTGGCTCTACCTGATCATGCAGCTCGTGGGCGCGAGCCTGCTGGTCACGGCCATCACCGGCGTCCCCTACGAGTACATGGTGTGGGTCATCGGCGCCGTCTTCATCATCTACACGGTGATGGGGGGATTGGTGAGCGTCGCGTGGACGGACCTGCTCCAGGGGATCCTCATGGTGGCGGCCGTCATCTTCGTCTTCTTCTACATGGTGCACGACCTGGGCGGACTGACGTCCATCAACGAGAGCTTCGCCGCCCTGGATCCGGCCCGCGTGAGTCCCACCCACGGGGGCACCTACAAGCTGGTGGCCATCGCCGGGACGTTCATGGCCTTCTTCGGCACCATCCTGTGCGAGCAGGACATGTTGATCCGCATCGCGGCCACCCGCGACGTGCGCACGGCGAAGATCCACGTGGCGGCGGCCGGCCTGATCCTGTCCATCTTCTACTCGCTGCTCATCATGCTGGGCGGCGCCACGACGGTGGCCCTGCACAACGCGGGCTTCACCCTGCAGACGCAGGACGCGGCGTTCCCCACGCTCATCACCTCGTACGTGCCCACGGGCGTGGGCGTGGTGATCATCCTGGCGGTCATGAGCGCCATCCTGTCCACCACCGACACGCGCCTGCACGCAGCGGGCATGACGGTGGCCCGGGACATGTACAGCTACTTCCGACCCAATGCCGACGACCAACGGCTCATGCGCGTGTCCCGCACCGCCACGGTGATCCTCGGGCTGTCGGCCACCGCCGCCGCGGTGGATCCCCCGGGCACCATCATCGTGCTGTACAGCTTCCGTGCGGTGGTCATCACCACCGCCTTCCTGGTGCCCGTCTACGCCGCGGTCTTCTGGACCCGGCTCGAGGGCCGGGCAGTGCTGACGGCCATTACCGGCGGCGGGCTCGTGGGACTCGCGACCGACATCATGGGCGGCGGCATCGGCTCCATCCCCTCGACCTTCCTGGGGATGGGTACGGGCGCGCTGCTGCTCCTGCTGGGGCACGCGGTGTTCCGGGGGAAGGGCCCCGGGCAAGCCGCGGTGACCCCGGCGCCGTCCGTGAGGGAGGGCTGATCATGATCATGGCAATGGGATGCGCGGAGCCTGCGGCGACCCCGGAATCCCCCGTCCGGCAGGAGGGCTGAAGCGATGGCGAACGACATCCCGATCCAGGCCGTGGACCGCGTCATGGCGGCGGTGGACGAGCTGGCCGACGAGGTAGTGGGATTCACCTCGGAGCTGGTGCGCATCCCCACCGTGAATCCCCCGGGCGAGCACTACGTGGACTGCGCCCGGCTCATCGGCGAGCGCCTGGAACGCTTCGGGTTCGACGTCGACTACCCCGAGGCCGAGGACCGCCCCGAGCACACCAAGGCGCATCCCCGCATGAACGTCATGGGCGTGCGGCCCGGTGCGCGCTCCAACCCCTGCGTGCACATCAACGGACACTTCGACGTGGTGCCCGTGGGCGACGGGTGGACCGTCGATCCCTTCGGGGGCGAGGTGAAGGACGGCCGCATCTACGGACGCGGGACCTGCGACATGAAGGCGGGGATCGCCGCGGGCATCTACGCCCTCGAGGCCATCCGGCGGGCCGGCGTGCGCCTGACCGGCACCGTCGAGGTGTCGGGTACCGTGGACGAGGAGAGCGGGGGATGGGCCGGCGTGGCCTACCTGGCCGAGACCGGCCGCATCGCGAAGGGCCACACCGACGCGGTCATCATCCCGGAGCCCCTGTGCGTGGACCGCATCTGTGTCGGCCACAGGGGCGTGTACTGGTTCGAGGTCACGACCCACGGGCGCATCGCCCACGGCAGCATGCCCTTTCTGGGGACCAGCGCCGTGGACCACATGGGCGCGCTCATCGAGACCATCCGCACCGAGCTCAAGCCCAGCTTCAAGCGGCGCCTGACCGAGGTACCCGTGGTGCCCGAGGGCGCCAGGCACGGGACGCTCAACGTGAACGCGCTCCACGGCGGCCAGCCCAACGGCGCCGTGCAATCCCCCTGCGTCGCCGACCGCTGCGTCGCCACCTTCGACCGCCGCTTCCTCCTGGAGGAGGGCTTCGAGGACACCCGCAGCGAGATCGTGCGGCTACTGGACGGGATGGTCGACAAGATCCCCGAGTTCAGCTACGACCTGAAGGACCTCATGGTCGTGCATCCCACCCAGGCGCCCGACGACGCCTCGGTGATCCGCGCGCTCGGCAACTCCATCGCCAGCGTCCTGGGGCGCGAGGCCACCATGGTGGCCAGCCCCGGCACCTACGACCAGAAGCACGTGGCGCGCATCGCCGGTGTGGACAACTGCGTCGCCTACGGCCCCGGCATCCTCGAGCTGGCGCACCAGCCCGACGAGTGGTGTGGCGTCGACGACCTGATCAACGCCACCAAGGTGCTGGCGCTGTCGACCATGGAACTGGCGGGGGTGGAGTAGGAGGGTCAAGCCACCGCCAGCTGTATACTCTCACGAACGGCACATCCAGCTCGTCGAACCAGACGGTGAGGATTCGGCTTCCGCGAACGTCCAGCACATCGCCCGAACCCGCGGGGAGTGCTACCGTGTCCAGCCATCTGCCATCGGTGTCTACCACATCGAGGACACGACCTTCAGTAGGGGCCACGGCCGCCAGCGTGAGACCCACAGTGCGCCGTCCGATGTGGCGACCCCAATCCATCGATTGCAGAGGCACTGTCCGCGAATTGCATGCGGTCATAGGCACGCAGAGTCGCAACATCGCTCGGGTCCGCGTCCCCGTCGATCCAGATCCTCACGCGGCGACGGGCGCCGGGGCGTCCATCAGCGCACCGCGTTGAAGATGCGACCCCACCGGATCGTCGTCAGCGCCGGGAGCGGCTTTATGGACTGACGGTCGTACGAGTAGTAGATGAAGCTGACCCGCCCCTCGAAGCGCTCGCCGTCTAGGAGCCCCCAGTAGCGGGAGTCGAGCGACTCGTCGCGGTTGTCCCCGAGCATGAAGTACATCCCCTCGGGGATGGCGATCGGGCCCCACGTATTTCGGCTCGGCCGATACCGAGATCGATCGACCCCCTCCAAGGAGGTAGCGGTCCCCGGGAGGGTCTGGCGTGCCTGCTCCGTCAGCTCATCGTGCCGCTCCTGAACCGATCGGACGGGGAGCTGACACTGGACCTGGACTCCTTCCCCCACGAGGTCCACGGCCATCAGCCCGGCACGGCCTACAACGCCCACTACCGCATCCGCTGCTTCCACCCTCTCGTCGCCAGCGTCGAAGGCCGCTACTTCCTTGGCGGACAGCTCCGGGAGGGCAACGTGCACACGGCCGATGGCGGCCTCGACTTTGTGCTGCCGATCCTGCGCTGGCTCCGCACCCTCGTCCCCCGCGTCTGGCTCCGTGCCGATGCGGGATTCCCGGCCCCGACCCTTCTCGACACCCTTGAGGACGAAGGGATTCCCTACGTCTGTCGCCTCCGCTCGAATTCCGTGCTCGAGCGCATGGCCAAGCCCTTCCTGCGCCGCCCGTCCGGGCGGCCTCCGGCCGGAGGCCGCACCTGGTTCCACGAACTCTCCTACCAAGCCGGGACTTGGAGCCGAGCGCGCCGCGTCGTCCTCGTCGTGCTCGAGCGCCCCGACGAACAGCAGCATCTCTTCCTCGATCACTTCTTTCTGCTCACCAGCGCCTCGCCCCACGAGGAGCGCGCGTCCGACCTCCTCGCTCGATACCGCCGTCGCGGCACGGCCGAGGGCGACTTCGGCGCCTTCAAGAGCACCGTCGGCCCCACCCTCTCCTCCTCGCCACGCCCCAAGAGCCACTACCGGGAACGCCCGATCCGGACGCCGCGGCAGGACGAGCCCGACACCTTCGCCGCCAACGACGCAAAGCTCCTCCTGGGCCTTCTCGCCGCGAATATCCTCGCCGCCGGCGCCGATCTGCTCAGCCGCGACCGCGACGTCCGCATGAGCCGCGAACGGTTCCGAACCTTCCTCCTCAAGACCGCCGCCCGTGTCCTCCTCGGCAGCGGCTATGTCACCGTCGTCATTGCCGCCGCTCGTGCTCCCCTCTGGCAGCGCTTCCGCTCCGCCCTCCAGGCGCTGCCACCCGCCCGCGGTTCCCCCGCTGCCCCGGCCCTGCCTGTTCCAGCGTAGTCCCCCAGTCAGGCCGGGAATCCACTCACCTCCACAACCCCCATGGGGGTAAGGGGGTCTCTATCCTCGCGATGCTCAGACTCCCACCGCACGCCCCCTTCCCGGAACCTTAAGCCAAAATCCTCGAACAGTCCCTGCCCTCATGAATGATCCGGGTTGAATTCTGCCGAAAACAGCGTACCTTGAACTTCACCCATGGCGTGTCGGTTTGCTCCCGCGATGAAGGTGTGGTTCTGAACACCCCCATCTTATTGCGGTGCAAGTAGATGCGCCATGGGCTTTCTATATTCGGACTATCCCACCTCTATTCACCCTCGTGAATACGCCGGGGTTACCTATCTGCCAGTCTGGTCCCATCTAGTGTACTGTTACAAAAGTATCTATCCCATGATGCCCGGGAGCGCTATATTGGTGTTCATGGCTACTGCAACCAGGAAGTTGCGACTGCGCCGCGGGGACCGGAGGACGCTCGAATCCTGGGCACGATCCCGCACGTTGCCGAGGCGCCAGGTCGAACGAGCGAAGATCGTTCTGGCCGCCTCCCGAGGAGAATCGAGTCGCGCCATCGGAGCCACACTGGGCATCGCCCGAGATACCGCCCGTCTGTGGATGCGACGCTACGAGGCCGAAGGGCTCAAGGGGATCGAGGGCGACCGAGCCCGGTCGGGACGGCCCCCGAAAGTCACGCGTAGGCTCGAGGAGGAGATCGTCAGGAAGACGGTCGAGGAGGATCCGCCGCCTGAGGTTTCGACCCACTGGAGCAGTCGGCTCCTGGGCGAGGCCATGGGGCTCGACCACGTGACCATCTGGAGGGTGTGGAGGAAGTACGGGCTCAAGCCCCACCAGATCCGGCGCTTCAAGCTCTCGCGCGATCCTCGTTTGGTCGAGAAGCTGCATGACGTGGTGGGCGTCTACCTGAATCCTCCTGACAACGCCGTCGTCTTCAGCTTCGACGAGAAGAGCCAGATCCAGGCCCTCGACCGTACCCAGCCCGGTCTGCCACTCAAGAAGGGTCGTGCGGGAACGATGACGCACGACTACAAACGGCACGGCACGACGACTCTGTTCGCCGCCCTCGACGTCGCCACGGGCCACGTCCTTCACGAGTGTATGCCTCGGCACCGGCATCAGGAGTTCCTGACGTTCATGAAGAAGGTCGAGAAGAGCGTCGATCCCGATCTGGAGATTCACGTGATCCTCGACAACTACGCCACGCACAAGCACGAGAAGGTCCGCAGGTGGCTGGAACGCAATCCCCGGGTCCAGTTTCATTTCGTACCCACGGGCGCCTCGTGGGCCAATATCGTCGAGCGTCTGTTCGGGGAGCTCGACGAACGCCAGCTCAAGCGCCTCGCCGTCAATAGCGTCCCGGAACTCATCGGCCACATCGAGGCCTATCTCGACCATCGCAACGAAGACCCGAAACCCTTCATCTGGACAAAGTCCGCTCAGGAGATTCTCGCGAAGATTGAACGTGGGCTAACAACTTTAGAAACGCTACACTAGGCGCCTGCGCCCCTCCCGGCCTCGAAAAGAGCGGTAGACATATCAGGCGAGACGCAACACGCAGCAGACCCCGTCGGACCGGCCTCATTCGGCGCCTCATGCACATTTGTGCCTCACCCGCTCAACGTACGCGATGATACTACCAACAATCTAATCTCCCAACCTCTGAAGTCAGCACCAAACGCCGCGATATCACGCAGCAACTGGATGCTCGCTGCATCGGAGGCAGTTGCTTCCCTTTGCAGCACCAAGGCACCAGGAATGCCCATCCGTTGTCTTTCACGTGAACACCTCGCCAACTCCCCCTCCGAAAAGGTCGTGGACAGAAGTGTGTTGACGAGACAACTATGACCCAAGCCAAGTACATGCAGTAGTTCGTGAGCCACGACGTCGGATCGCACGGTACCAATAGTCACTTCGATCTGACTGGGGGAGTAAAAGGTACAATGTGCGCGCCAGGGTTGACACCCGGACGCTGGAGAGGTCTTTCCCAGAGCGTCGCCAAGAGGGCCCTCTCTAACCTCCACACGGAACCGTACGTCGGTGTGAAAACGCCCGCAATCTGTGACAAAAAGCCCCCTTCCGCCCAGGGTATCAAGCTGCCTAACCGCTCCCGAGACAGCCAACGCAATAGCACTTCCGCACGGTGCGTCGACCGCCAGGGCGATGGGGAATTGATCGAAGCTCGGGAACCCTGCCCGAATCCAACGATTCAGTTGTCCCGCCAATAGGAGGTCAGTCTGCACAGCCGCACCTCGAAAGGCCCCTTCTCGCACGTGAACGTTCGCAGGCAACAACAGCCAAGCTACGCTGTCCCGCCCGGCGGAGTCCACGATCTCAGAATCCACCACGATCCGCACCATCCCTTTGCGGGTCGCAACCGTCGGCGTCCGCGCGTCAGACGCAAACACCGTGTCCTCATGCGTGAGAATGACCACCGGCACCCCCACGGCCTCCTCCATCCACAATGCTACAGATCCGTCAGTGGGGGGGGCAGCACATGATGACAGGATCAACGCCGAGAACAATACGCTCCGGATCATGTGCAGCGTCTCATCCCGACGGCGTAAGCGTGTCACCATTCTCCCATTCGTAGAGAACCAACTCGGCGTGGGCACCTCCAATCATCCCTAGCAATCGCCGAGAAGTGACTTCGGCACTGGTCAGGAAGACTGGAACAGATAGAGCTTTGTCGCGGGACACAGATCCTGACCGCGCTATGTGCCTTAGGATACGTCTATCAGAACGCGTGTCAGCGAGTACCTGAAGATAGGAGTCTCCCAGATCCAGCCACGGGCCCGAGATCCAACGAGAGTCCATGCTCACTTCCCCTTCAATCTCAGATCGATCCGGCAGGCGAAGAGGGATCAATTCCAATGAATCTGCGACAGTCTCGACTTCCACCGGGGGGAACCTGGGAGCGGAGAGGGTCAAGAGAATCCGCGCAGGTCCTGCGTGCTCAAGATAGGCCCTCACACCGGACGGCAGCTGGACCGGACGGCCAACTTGAGCACAGCCTCCGACGCGACTCAGAACCAGCTGAAGAACGTCTGAACTCTCGACCAACAGAAGCGTGCGTAAAGTGTCGCGCGTGGCGATCGCGGCCACGATCCGGTTACCGCGCCCGCAAGCATCGCTTCGCACAAGACTCACAGCCGCAGCATCGCTGATCGGCTGAATCGGCACCCCGACGACCTCCATCCAGTCCTCAGCCGTGCCCACGTCACGACGCCACGTCCGTTCCGAATCCCAGATCCAAATCTCTGATCGGTGCACGAATCCATCGATGGGCAGGGCTGAATCAGGCGGTTCGCCGGCCCACACCTCCTGCAAGGCGAGAGCACTCAGCCGATCGGCGTCACTCGGAGTGTCGAAGCGAGTACATCCCTGTATGCCAGCGGAAACCAGCATTGCCAAGCCTACGACCAAGATACGACTCTTCATCGATGGGGCGTTTCCGAAAGGTCAAAGCGCCTCAGCTGAGGTTCCCCGGTGGACCCTGTAGTGACTGCCCAAACCGACCTCCCGGCCGAAGCAAGGATCCTGGCCGAAGGAGGAAGGTCCACAGAGGCTTCCACCTCTTGCGTCTCCCTCGAAACGAAGTCCCATTCTGTTGGCACCAGAAAGCGCTCCCGCCTCAGCCAGACACCCCCTTTTGTAGGCACGATGGCACTCACCGGTGGGACGGCGGACGGGAGCCACTGAGCTTCGAGGTACGCATCCTCGGTGAAGATCGGAATACCATCCTGGGCCTTCGCCCATTCGCGGTAGGCCCCTCGAATCGAGTCGAGCACCAAGTCAACAGGCTTCGGCGAGAAGGGGATTGCAGCCGAAGCGACGGGCGTCCCTGTCGAGTCAACCCAGTTGACTCGGAACTTTGCCTCCCCGGGGATAGGACGTGGCTCCACGAACACGACTTCACGCGTCTGGTCGCTCGGAACGACCTCCGCCAAGGGCGTCACTGGAAGCAGCTGGGGGCTCAGGACTGGCCAAGGGCTGCCGTCGCTCCGCTCGATAGCAGCCGTGACCGGTGCGCCAAGAGCCAGCTCTCTCTCAATCATCGGGCCCGAATCGACAAGAATCGTCAGCGGCCATGTGTCCAATGGGTGAGAGATCTCACCCGACGAGGCGCGGGGTACTCCCAGGTAGCGTCCCCTTGCGAAGGGAAGCCCACCCGCAATTCGCCAGGGCGTCCAGCCGATTGGGCCCTCTTCAAACGCCTTGGTCCCGACCACACTTCCGTCGGTTGTGAACCACGTCACTCGCCGTAGCGCCGTATCGAAGACCCAGACACGTCCAGCCATCAACCCAATCCGCTCGACCCGCCGGAACTCACCGGGGCCATCCCCTGGTCTCCCCCAAGTGGCAAGAACGTCCCCGTCTGGCCCAACCACAACAACAGACGACAGAAGGCGGTCCACGACATATACGGTCGAGTCACGAGGGTCGACGACCGCGTACTCGGGATCACCAAAAGACGCGACTGAAGTCCATCGCTCAATAAGGTGGCGCGTTACTCCCCTGCTCTCAGACAGATCGCTTGCCGGGGAGCAGGAGAGCAACGCACCCACCTGGATGAAAAGCAGACTCCACAAGGTCCTTGTTCTGCCCTGCATCGGCCTCCAACAATCAAACAAAAGACGCCTACCTTGCGTGGTTTTCACGGGCGCAGGCCCGCCTAACGGATGACAATGGACTTGATACGCCGCCGCTCTTCCACGCTTACTTCGGTGACCTGAATCCGACTTCCGTCGCAGAGTGTCACCGACCGCGCCTCGGGGGACTGCTCGTCACGGTAGGTTGCGACTTGCGCCTCGGGGACGATCTGACCTGACATCCGCAGCGCCATTGGCCCGGACTCGCAGACCTCGCCGGACGGCGCACAGAAGGGGTCTCCCGTAGGTCCATAGTCTTGGCCGCACTCGGTAGACCCGAACTTGCCTTCCACCTGTCCGGCACAGACGGTCCCACCGAACGCGAAATCGCACGTCCAACACTGCGCTGACGCCTGGGAAGGGGTGATAAGGAGCAGCGACGCAACCATTGATGCGCACACAGCGAGGAGCGAGAGGATCGTTCGAACAGAAGTCATCGTGCAACCTCCTCTGAAAGAAAGGTACTGCGGAACCATCAGTGGAACGATACAGGCATTGCAGAGATCGCACCATGACAGCAATCGTGATCCGTGGCCATTTCCTGACACTAGTCCAGTGTGCGTTCTCGAAAAGATGTCGCATGCGCTCTCTAAACTTTGTCGCATGCGGGGGGCGAGCGTCGGGGCCTACGCGGCCCCGGTTTTCTGAGCGGGTTCCTCCTCTCTCTTGAGGTGACGGGTGCGGTAGGACGAGCCGCGGAGCGCGAAGTGGGTGCCGCGCTCCAGGACGCGGTCCAGGATGGCTTCGGCGAGGTCTCCATCGTGGAGGACCTGGCCCAGCGCAGCCAGGGGTTTGTTGGTCGTGAAGACCATGGGCTGGCCGTGGAGGTAGCGGTCGTTGACGACGCGGTAGAGGACGTTCGCGGCGTCGGCGGCGTAGCTCTGGTAGCCGAGCTCGTCGATGACGAGGACGTGCGGGTGGACGTAGGGCTCCAGGGCTTCAGCGTCGAGCCGGTCCT
Organism: uncultured Gemmatimonadales bacterium; assembly: GCA_963809895.1. Lineage (GTDB taxonomy): Bacteria > Gemmatimonadota > Gemmatimonadetes > Longimicrobiales > Gaopeijiaceae > Gaopeijia. The sequence goes on from CAWELD010000008.1 coordinate 21,746, forward strand.
CGGCGGCGGCCCGCGAGAGGTCGCCGATGAGCTCGTCGGCCGTGGTGAAGCGGGCGTCGAAGCCGTTCTGGATGGCCCGGTAGGCCAGGGCCACAGCCAGATGCGTCTTCCCGCGGCCGGGCGGGCCGCTGAAGATGGCCGAAACGTCCCTCGGTGACGAACTCAGGCCCCAGGAAGCTGCCGAGCATCTTGAGGCGGATCGAGCTCTGGAAGGTGAAGTCGAACTCCTCGACGGCCTGAAGGAACGGGAAGCGGGCCTTGCGGACCGAGCGCATGATACGGGTCTGGGCCCGGTGCGCGATCTCCTCCGACAATGAGGATTTCGAGGTAGGTGCGGTAGCTCATCTGCTCCTCCTCGGCCCGGACGGCCAGCTCGGCGAAGAGCCGCCGGACCGTGGGCAGATGGAGCCGCTTGAGCATGCCGTCGAGATCGGCGGCCGGCATGGGCGAGACCGCAGGCCGGGCGCTCATGAGACCTTGCTCCCGGGCGGCGAGTTCGACGACGTACTCGGAGCCGTAGAGGCTGCTGGAAGAGGGCCCGCTGCAGGAGCCGCAGGAACGTGGGCTCGCCCAGCTCCTCCAGGAGCATGAACAGCCGCTCGACGTCGCCCTTCCAGGTCCGGGGCCGGGCATGGATGGGCTCGGTCAGGTAGCTCTCGCCCACGGGACCGAGTTCCAGGATCCGCTCCCGCATGAAGTAGAGCCGCTTGCGGGCTCCGGCGACGGCCGCCAGCTGCTCGGCCCGCTGGCCTGCCAGGTAGCTGGTCCGGCCGAACTCCGGGAAGCGCGGATGCG
>CAWELD010000009.1:0-8837 GCA_963809895.1 uncultured Gemmatimonadales bacterium
CTGATCTGGCCGGAGTGAGACATGGCAGGAAGTAGGCACGATGCGCAGGAAGATCGCGACGCGTGGGATGCCGTTGCCGGATTCTGGCATGAGCGCATGGGTGAAGGGAACGACTTCGTGGAGACCCTCATCTGGCCACGCGTCCGAAGGCTCCTGCCCCCCCTGCGTGGAGCCCGGATCCTCGACGTCGGCTGCGGCAACGGGCTGTACGCCAGGAAGCTGGCCGGCGAGGGCGCCCGCGTGATGGGCGTGGACTATTCGGTGTCGATGATCGCCCGCGCGAAAGACGCCACGCCCGACCTGGACGTGGAGTACGCGGTGATGGACGCGTCAGTTGAGGAGGGGTTGAAGGCGCTGCCCTCGAGAGCGTTCGACGCGGTCCTCACCACGATGGTCCTGATGGACATGTCGGACGTCGGGCCGCTGTTCCGCTGTCTTCCCCGCATTCTCCGCCCCAACGGGACCATCGTGTTCGCGACGGCGCATCCGAGCTTCAATTCCGCTCCGGCGCGACGAGAGATCGGGAGTGACGGGCTCGGTGAGATTCACGTGCTGTCCTATCGAACCGCCAGTCGGGCCACCGGGGCGGCCATCCGCGGTCAGCCGGCCCTGACGGCGTCCTACCACCGGACCCTGGCCGACCTGCTCCGGCCCGCCTTCGCCGCGGGACTGGTGCTCGATGCGCTGGAGGAGCCGTCCTTTCCACCGACCCACCCGCATGGGTCGAGGGAGGATTCCTGGGGCGGCCGCTACCACGAGTTTCCGCCCGTTCTGGTTGGCCGACTGCGCGTCGGCGTCACCTGATCGCGTCCGCCAACCACAGGGGGTCTGATGGGGGTACTCGTTCGGTGATTCGCGAGAGGCTGGGGATCAGGACGCCGCTGATTCAAGCGCCCATCGGGAGTGCGACGTGCCCGGAGTTGGCGGCGGCCGTATCGAACGCGGGGGCACTCGGCATGCTCGCGCTGTCGTGGCGTAGCCTGGACGAGGTGGGTGAGCTCATCGCCCGGACACGGCGACTCACGCGCCACCCATTTGGCGTGAATCTGGTACTGGCGTGGCCACAGGAGGATCGACTGCTCGTCAGCATCGACGCCCGCGTACGCATCATCTCGACGTCCTGGGGAGATCCGGAATCCCTGGCGCACATCATCCGCCGGCACGGGTGCGTTCACCTGCACACCGTCGGGTCGGTCGAAGAGGCGGTCCGAGCGGTGGGCGCGGGGGTGGATGTCCTCGTGGCCCAGGGTGTCGAAGCCGGGGGGCACGTTCAGGGCGCCATCCCCCTCCGCGAGCTTCTGCCCGCGGTGCTCGAGGTCGCGGGATCGGTCCCGGTTGTCGCGGCGGGCGGCATCGCGACGGGCGAACAGGCGGCCGGCCTTGTCGCGAGCGGTGCCGCGGGAGTGTGGGTCGGAACGCGATTCCTGTGCAGTCGGGAGGCGAATGTCCACCCGGCCTATCAGGCGGCCATCCTCGCAGCGCGGCAGGGGGACACCTATCACGGCGAAATCTTCGACAAGGGATGGGAAGGCGCGCCCCACCGCGTCCTTCGGAACAGCACGGTCCGAGCGTGGCTCACGGCGGGCGCGCCCTCGCCAGGTGCGCGCCCGGGGGAGACGGATGAGGTCGCCCGGCTACCGGACGGGACGACCGTCGAGCGGTACAGCGACGTGATTCCGACGCGCGACTGCGCCGGGCAGGTGGAGGCGCTCGCGTTGTATGCTGGAACGAGCTCCGAGGACATTTGGAACGTCCTTCCGGCGGAGGCCATCGTGGCCGGGTTTCGAGAGGCTCTGAGGGATCCCGTGCACCCGCGCCCCCAGGTCCTGGCGATGATCGAAGCCTCGCTCGCAGCGACGCCCGGCGTATCCGCGGCTGCCTATTTCGGCTCGACGGCCAAGGGCGAGGCGGACGCATTCTCCGACATCGACCTGGTGGTGTCGTGCCCTCTGAGAGAGCGCCCCACTCTTCATTCGCCGGCTTCACGCGCGCCTCGGCCTGGCGTTGTACCGCCCGTTCACCAAAGGCCGGCATCCGGCTGGCCGGTACTGGTTCTGCGGCGTCAGTCCCTTTCTGAGGCTGGACGTGAGCTTCTATCCTCCGGACGAGTTCGACGATCTGTTGATCACCGGCCGAGGGTTCGCGCAGCCTCCGCTCCGGTCGATCGAGCTGCCGCCGGTCACGTCGCCACCGGAGTCGACGCCGGACCTCCCCGAGTGGTCTGCACTGGATCACGAATTCGGGGGAGCCCTACGCCGTCTTCACGAGGCCGCGAAGGCCGAGGCGCGAGGCCGACAAGCGAAGCTGCCGGTCAAGGCCGCGGCCGAGCGCGTGCGGGAGTTCCGGGCGAGGGGCGTTCGGCCGTCGGCCTGGGAGCTCTTCGAGCGTACCATGGAATTGCTGGGCGGCACCGGCTGACTCGGGATTCCCAGACATCGTGCCCCAGACCGGGAGGGTGTGGGACGTGGCGCAGATTGCGATCAATATCCTGATGGACGAGCTCGACGTCGGGACTTCTTCTGCCGTACCAGGCACGAGCAGGCCCTGCGCGCATCCCTGGAGTTGTCCGCAACCGTCTACGTTGCCCACCTCAACTCGCTCCCGCTGATCCGGAACAAGGGCTATCTGGCCGATTTTGCGGAGCGCGCGGCGGAGTTCTGGACGCCATACGCGGACATGGCGGCGGCGAGCGGTGCCGTCATCGCGTTGGAGAACATGTGGGAGCGCTCGCCGGACCTGCAGCGACGGGTGGTGGAGACCGCAGGCCATCCCGCGCTGAGGGCGTCGTTCGACAACGGCCACGCGCAGGTGTTTTCCGACGTCCCTGCGCCGGAGTGGATCGCAGCGCTCGGGGAATCTCTCGCCCACTGCCATCTCCACGACAACGACGGGCAGTACGATGCTCATGAGCCGGTGGGCGACGGAATCGCGGACTGGCCGGCGCTGTTGGAAGCGCTGGCCCGCTCGCCCGCACAGCCGATGATCGTCCTCGAGAGCGATCGGCTCGAGCGTAACCGGGCGAGCCTCGAGGCGTGGCAGGAGATGACCGCTTCGTCATGACTTGTCCGCGTCGACGTAGGAGAGAGTGATGAGAACGACGACCGCAGTGCTGGCCGCGATGGTCTTGTCCTCGTCGCACTTCTCCGCGGCGGGCGCTCAGGAGCAGCGGGCGCGCACTCTCTTCGTCGCACCGTTCTCGGCTGAAGCGGGACCCAACATGGCGTCCGAGGTCACAGCCCGGGTCCGCGCTTCTCTGTCGGCCGTGGAGGGCATCGAGGTCGGTGATTGGGATGCGATCGTGGACCAGTTTCTCAGGGCACGCCATCTCGAGGCCGGCGCTCTGGAGCCGTGGAGCTGTGTCCGGGCTCGGCAGGTCGCGGCTGCTCAGCACATCGGTCTGCTCCTGTGTGGCGTGATCACGGCGATTCCCACCGGCTTCCGCGTCGCGCTCCAGGTAGTGGACGTGTCTCGCGGCGTGAGCACCGACCTCGATGCGGGGGTGGCTCGGGACCAGGAGGGACTGGTCGATCACGCGCGGGCCGCGGTGGCCGACTGGTATCGTCGCCGTGGTGGGTGACCCGGATGGTAGTCGCCCTGGTCGGGAATGCGATGCGGCGCACGGACCGTCGACTTGCCCAGAGGCTCGGGCTGTTCCCTAACCGGTGACGTTTTCCTGACCGGAGAGGAGCTTCCGGTCGAAATCCTGAACGCTCTTCAGGTTCCGAACCTCCTGGGTCAGCGTCTCCACCTCTTCCCGGAGCAGCAGAACCTGGTCGGAGAGGTGCGCGCTGTCCGGAGCATGGCCCGAGTCGCGCAGTGCCTTCGCCAAGGTTTCGACGAACGGCTTGACCGCGAGTCGGAGGGTGAGCCCGAACGTGAGTCCGGCCACCGGGATCATCACCAACAGGATCCCGAAGATCGGGATCAGCATTCTCAGGTCCATCGCGGCACTCCCGTCTTTCGTTGCATGCCAACCCCTACGGTACGGGTTGCTGCCGAGGTTCACGCGGGCGGACGTCGCCCGGGGTTCTTGCCGAGCCTCCCTCGGGTGCCTATATAAAAGGTGACGATATATCGACACTCGAAAGATACGGGGGTGAGCGGTGGAGCGCGGTGAGGCCAACAGGTCGTCGCTGGGGCGGATGCCGCTCCTGATCGCCGGGCTCCTCTTCGCGGCCTGCCACGGGGACGCGAGTCCCGGGCAGAACGGCCCGCCCATCGTCATCTCTGCGGCCGACGTCCACACGCTGGCCTCGTCTGATACGTTGGCCCGCATCGTCGACGTGCAACCGGCGGCGGACGGGCGTGTATGGGTGCTCAACTCCATCGCGCCGTTCTTCGTGGCCTTCGGTGCCGATGGGCGTTTGGAACGCGCGTACGGGACGGCGGGGGGCGGGCCCGACGAGTTCGGTGGGCCGGTGCGTCTGGTGCGGGGCCCGGACGGTGGGGTCTGGACGTACGACGTAGGGCGCAACGCGCTGCGGCGGATCTCCGGCGAGGTGCCCCGTGAGCTGCAGCTGCCCTCCGACTCCTTTCCGCCGATGCGCCTCGTCTCCTTCGAGGACGCAGGAATACGGCCGGCGCCCCCGTGGATCCAGAGTCGGGATGCCGCCTTCCTGGTCGGGCGCAAGAGGGCTACTGCTCCGCCCGCGGGCAGCCTCGGTCTGTGGCGTGCGGACATCGTCATGCTCCGGACCGATGGGACCGATGGGACCGATGTATCCATCGTTGGGTCCACTCCGGTGGCGGATCTCGTGGGCGATCCCACGGTGCGATACGGTGACGCGACCACGTTTCTCCCGTATCCGATCTGGTCCGTATGCGGTGACGGAGCCGTGGGTGTCTACGATCCCCTGGCCAACTCGCTCCGACGCTTCGCACCCGACGGGCACGAAGAAGCGGCCATCGCCCTTGTTCCCGAGCGCGGAGAGCCGATGAGCTTCGATCGCTTCTTCGGGATGATCTATCGGGGGCTGAAGGAGCAGGCTCCCGCTGGGCAGCTGCCCGACAGTGTGCAGATGCGCGGCATGCTCCAGGAGCAGTTCCGCCAGGCGCAGAGCACCATCGCCAATGTGTTCCCCGAGTATGCGGACCTTCGGTGCACGGAAGACGGCACGTTCTGGCTCGAGCCGTTCGACGTCACGAGCGGGCGCTTCGGACATGGTCCCGAGTGGATCCGCTTCGACGGCGACGGCTCGGCCACCAGGGTGCGCTTTCCCGACGCGTTCATCGTCCATCGCATCGAGGACGACCGGATCTGGGGCTCCATGGTCGATTCGCTCGGTGTGCCGAGCGTGGCCTGGGTACGGGTGGAGAGCTGAGCGGCAGCAGAGCTGCCTTGCAGCAAACAAGCAAGGGTCGGCATGTTGCCCCATGCTCGAACCGATCGCGGAGCGCCGAAGGTCGGTGACATGAGAGGACAGTGTCTTCTGCGGCGGGTGTTGCCGGGGCTTATCCTGACGGGAGGGTTCGCATGTCGGCCAGAGCCGATTCCGATGCCCGATTCAGAGCCCTTCGGAGAGCTCGCTCCCCAGGTCTATTTCGGGATGATGGTCGCGGACCTGAGAGATGCCCGCCCCAACTTCTACATCGGGAAGGATGGGACCTACGGTGAGGAGCTCATCGCCCACGACGTGGCATACCTGTTCGCGCCGAAGGCGGATAATCGGCCACCTCCACCCACTGCCCGGTTGGTGGCTGTCGAGAGTCGCAGAGAGTACTACGACACCCTGCGTCTCTGGCCGGCGTGGCACCGCCTCGTTGATGCCTATTCGTCCGAGGCCCGTATCGTCCCGATGTGTTCGATGTTCGGCGATGCCCGTGTAACCCTGACCCGGGCCGTGTTCGAGAGTGGGCTGACACGCCGCGTGACGGCCTAAATCCGTCGGGGTCCGGATGGCCAGAGCTTCGAGTCGTTCCTGGTCGTCCGGATCGGGACTGGAGGAGGGGAAATGACCTGGGAAGAATCGCTCCAATGGCGACCGGCGGAGTGTGCGGGGCTCGGGGCCTACCCTTGACCCGGCCGGCCCGGTTGTCCTGGGCTGTCGTGCACCGCGCCTTCGGGACGATCGCGGTCACGCTCGTGGTCGCGGGGTGCGGTCAGGATACGGCCATGCTTCCCCGTACGGTCCAGGACAGCGCTGGCGTCCGCGTGATTACGTTCGAGCTCGAGCGGGCTTCCGTACCCGTATTCCGATCCTTGGGCGAGCCCGAAATCGAGATCGGCGAGCAGGACGGCGCCCCGGAGGTGGCGTTCTCGCGTATCGTGGATGCTCGCCTTGGTCCGCGGGGGATGATTCTTGTATCGGATGCCGTGTCGGGTGACCTCCGGGTCTTCGATGGCACCGGCGCGTTCGTACGACGCCTGGGCCAGGTCGGGGAGGGGCCGGGCGAGTTTTCGTCCGCACCCAGGTTGGCCGGCCTCAGCGGGGACACGCTGTTCGCGTTCGATCGGTCCTCGAGCCGGGTGACCGCGCTCAGTCTCGGGAGCGGAGAGCTGCTGACCACCGTGACCGTGGGTGCTGGCTCTGTGGGTCGGCCCAGGACCCTGCAACGGCTCAACGATGCGACGTACGTGGCTCTGTCCAACTGGGTGAACCCGAACCGGGGGGTGCTGGCCGAACACGAGCCGAGGTTGGAGATGGATTCGGTCGTGGTGCGCCATCTCGCATCGGACGGATCCCTGCTCGATACCCTGGGGGTGCGCCCCGACGTGAACCTGGCACGCATGGTTCAGGGGGGCGGCGGTGGTCTGGTCAGGGTCATGGAGGCCCAGCCACCGTTCATGCCGAGGTTCTTTCTGGAGAGCAGCGGACGCTGGGTGGTGTGGGCGAGGAGCGACGAGTTCCGTGTCATGCTTCAGGACGAGCCGGGCCACCCGCGAACGATCATTCGAGTCGATGGTCTGGGGCATCCTGCCACGGCCGAGGACATCCGTGACTTCCAGGAGGCTGCCCTCCGCGATGACTACGGGGAGGCGAACATCGATCCCGCCACCCTGCGACTCAACCTCGGCTTCCTCCCGGAGCGCCTGCCCGCCTTCCAATCCCTCCACCTCACACCGTCGGGGGATATCTGGGTTGCGCTGGCCGAGCTCGGTGGGGAACAGGGCTACGATTGGGTGGTGTTCTCATCCGACGGGGCACTCGCGGGCAAGGTGCACACGCCGCCGGGGTTGCGTGTGCTCGACGTTGGGGATGGAAGGTTGCTTGGGGTGTGGCGGAACGAGTACGACGTCCCCTTCGTGCGCCTCTACCGGTTGAGGCCGGCGGGTGCGGCGAGCGGCGAGTGACGGGGGCCGCAGAGGTCTCCCTCCGGTGAACTGTGATGCAGCAGTTTCTTTGCGTCGCACCTGGCCCCGACGTGCCCGACGTCGCATCTTGAGCGCTAACCTGTGATCGAGTGTTCTCCCCACCTGCCACCGATTGAATGGAGTTCCGTTGCATGAAGTGCCGGACAAGACTCGTCCTGAACCTGATCCCGCTGATGCTCGTCGGTTGCGCAACCGCACAGCCAGCTGAGAACACCGCCGATTGCACCGCAGTGCTCGCCCGCCACCGTGCCGACCCCGCGCTGGATGTGGACGTGCCTCCCCGAGCCCGGAGCGTGCAGACGATGAAGCTTCCGCTGGGAAGCTCCGGGGGCGGCTACCGCGTGACGTTCGTTGTGGACGAGACGGGGCGCGTCGATCCCGGTGGCCTCCAGGTGGTGCCCACGCCGCCGGACATCGAGGAGTTTCGGAGGGGCTACGCGAACTCGCGGTACTTCCCGGCTCGCGTCGGTGACTGCCCTGTGCCGGCCAGGGTCACCGTGCGGATCGGAAGCTAGCGGGCGGACCATGAGGAGACTCGCGGTGCCTCGATCTCGCACGAACCCTGGGATCTGGGGGATGGCATGCGTCGGCATCCCAATGATCGTAGCGTCGTGCGCCGCGGGTCCGTCCGCGTCGACGGCAGACGCCTACGCAAATCCGCCGGAGTGTTCTGCGGTGGTGGAAGCGCGCTCCGCGAACCCCGGTCTGGGGGTGGACTCTCGTCCGGTTCCCCGAGGCACCTGGAAGATGCCGGACGTATCCAGCTCGCCGCCGGTGACTGTCACAGTCCATCTGGCCTTTTCGGAACTGGGTGAGGTCGTCGCCCTCGAGTGTCCGTATCGACGGAGCGCCCTCTCCCACCGAGGGCGCCGCGGTGCAGAAGGCTGCCGAGACGTGGACCTTCCGTCCCGCACGAACCGGTGGGTGTTGGGTGGCGGGCGTGTTCGAAACCCGAATCGACCTCAGGGAAATCCCCCGGGGCGCGAGCGCGAAGATGAGGGACGGAAAGTATGGATGGCGACTCGTATCCTCCCGATCTGCCGGTTCTACCCGGCACGACGGTATCGCTCCAGCCCGAGCAGACGATGTGGATCGTCACGGCCCCGGACCTGGCCGCGCGCACCGAGCGACTCCGCGAGGCGGCGACGGCCTGGCAGGATGATCCACGGGTGACTCCCTTGTTGGACCTCATGCGTGTCGGTGAGGAGTCCACATCGTCAAGCCACGAGTTGGCGGCACACGTGAAACGCGGGCTCGAAAGCCTGGACGTGGCCGACAGGGAGGCGCTCATGGCCGCGATCAGTCCCGCCTTCGGCTCCTCCGACGTGGGCCAGAGAGAACTGGAGACCGCCCTCGAGTTCTTCCGTGCCCGGGGATGGCATGCGGAGGCCACGGAGACGGGCGAGGGCGCCTTCGCCTCGACGCGGTGGAGGCTGACGCGTGATACGGAGACGCGCGAGCTGCACCTGTCGCGGACGTTTGGGGTGGCGGTGCTGTCTCTGCGCGGCTGAGTGGCGGTTCCGCC
>CAWELD010000010.1:0-1228861 GCA_963809895.1 uncultured Gemmatimonadales bacterium
TCTGGGGCTTGGCGAGCGCGGGGCGTGGGCCTGGGTGATCGGGCGGGCGCAATGTAGGCGCGGCGGGTGCGAGTCGCGAGCCTGTGTGCGCGGATTGGGATGCAGGGCCCACCCGTTCGTTGTTCATGAACGGTGAACGCCGCCCTGTTGGGTCCGCCCTTGCCGTGCACCGGCTCAGCCCGATCTTTGCCCGATGACCTCCGACGAATTCCGCGCCCGTATCGCCGACCTTTCCATCTGGAAGCGGAGTGGGCAGCGTGCGCCCCACAAGCCGCTGCTGCTTCTATGGGCGTTGGGCCGGCTCACGCGCGGGGAGCCCCGACTCGTCCCGTATTCGACGGTCGACGCCGAGCTCAAGCCCCTGTTGCAGGAGTTCGGCCCACCGAGGAAGAGCTACCACACCGAGTATCCCTTCTGGTACCTGAGGAACGACGGGCTCTGGGAGGTGACCGGTGTGGAGGGCGCCCGAGTGCGGGAAGGAAAGGCGTCCGAGCCCACGAAACGCGAGTTGGTCCGGCTCGATGCCGAGGGCGGACTCACTGCGGACACCTGGGAGCTGTTGAAGGCGAATCCGGCGCTCGTACGAGATGCGGCGGTGACGCTTACCATGCAGACTGACCCGGCGCGTGCCCCAGAGGACACGTCCGAGACATCCGCTTCAACGGGCGAAACGAGCGCGGCGCTCAAGAAGAACAGTCCAACGATCGAGAGCGCACCCAGCATCCGAATCCGGGACATACATACGCTACCGCATGGACGCCTGGCACGGTCGGACACGTCGTCGCGCCAACTCATATCCTGCACTCAAACCGTTGCGGTGGGAAAGCCGAAATCGGACACCCACAGAGAAGATCGGTCGCGATGTCACCAGCCATTCACGGCGTGACATCCGGGAGCGCCGCCACGAACGATTTCGCGGTGGAGACAAATCCCTCCGCAGGGTGATCGCCTGACCAGAACGACCCGGTGAGCCTCTCGTACTCGCTTCGTAAGGCGCTGGTGTTCCGAAATCCAGCCAGATGCGCCACATCTCTAGGGCTTCCCCCACTCTTGTCGATCAGCAACGTCGCCCGCAGGAGCCGGCCCCACATCAATAGAACATGAGGATTGAGGTCCGGAACGTCATCGAACCAGCGACGCAGCGTCCGAGTTGTCACCTGGAGACCCGCCGCCATGGCTGCGACCGACTTGTGCCCGAGCCCGTTTCGTATCGCCCACTGAGCAGCCTGAGTCTGTTTCCAGGTGAGCCGGTTCCGTACCTCCATGAGCAGTGCATCCAACAGGCCAGCGCCGAGCACGCGCTCCAAGAGTTGTGAGAGCTCGGACGGCGAGTCGTCGGCCCCCAGCGTCACCACCTGCTCGACTCCGGCAGCGAGGAGACGACCGACATCACTCCCCACCGCCCGAGGTGGTCGGCTCGAGCCAACACGGAAGTCGGCGTACGCGATGGTGCTGGCCGCTCTTGCGGCGAGGTCCCTCACGCGGGTCAAGTCGAGGCGGCCGCTCCAATAGGGATCGACTACGACAATGGCCAGAGGGACTTGGCGCGCCCCGACTTGCACCTCCTCCCAGGAGCCGGCCATCACGAGATCCCCGGCGAGGTGCCAGAGGTAGCTGGTACGATACGCCTTGGCGAGATTCCGACGAGCCCGATCGTGCCTCAGAAGAGCGGCAACCGCCATCTGCCCCCACCTCCACTCACCGATCTGATGCCCAGAGGAGACACAATAACAATCTATGCGTAGCCCTTCCTCGTCGCAAGCCTCCAGTTCAATCACGCCCCACGTTGGCCGATGCCCTGGACCAGTCGGTGCCTTCGTCATACACGTCGGTACGGGCGAAGCGCGTATCCAGACCCAAGCTGATCTCGAACCCACAGCCCACCGGACCGATCGCGGCCGCGGGACCGTCGGCCTGTCGCTTGCGTCCGAAACCGTCTGTCACGGGTCCGATTTCGGCTTTCGACCGATGGAGCTCCAGTCACAATATACCCTCATACCAGGGAGCTACCCTGACGACGGCGGGTGGAGCGGCTGGCCACGATGCGGTTCTGTCGCAAGATCGAGGCGATGGGTGGTGAAGTCGGCCCCCTTCTTCTCGATGCATCCGCTCGCCTCAGGCATATCCGTGAAATGGAGGCTGAACATGTCTTTCGGACGCCGGGTGACAGCCGTGCTACTCGTTGCCTTGGTGGCTGGCGCCTGCGGGGACCTCGAGCGCGAGACCATCACGGCGCCGCAACAGGTGACCAGCGAAGTCGAGAGCGCCCTCGCAAAGGCGGTCGGTCGCAAGGCCCAACACTGGGCGGGGATGAGCCTTCAGGAGTTGACCGAGGCGGTCGCGGACGCGGGAGGCCGCGTGTTCATCGGGTTCAAGGACTCCATCGCCTCGGGAGGCGTTGATGGGCGCGGACGGGTGTTGGCCACTCCTCAGGCGGTCGCCATGGCGAAGCAACGGCTTCAGACCCTGGGAGTGGGAGTCCAGCATGAGTTCCGGCTCATGCCGGTGGTCGTAGCCGAAGTGTCCGCCGCACAATTGGAGGCGCTGCAGCGAAATCCCCTGGTTGACTATGTCGAGCCGGTGGTCTCAGGATCGTTCAGTAGCCAGAGCACCCCCTGGGGGGTAGCACAGGTTCACGCCCCACAGACCTGGGCAACCACGACCGGCGGTGGTGTGAAGGTCGCGATCCTGGACTCGGGAGTCGACACCAACCACCCTGACCTTGGCGTGTCGGTAGCCTACCGCTGCAATGTCAGCGGCCCTACGGCCACGCCCCAGGACGTCCTCGGGCACGGTACACACGTGGCCGGAAGCATAGCGGCGCTCAACAACACGCGGGATGTGGTCGGCGTGGCCTATGGCGTGACCCTGCTCGCTGCGAATGTGTCGGAGAGTGACGCTCACCCCGAAAGGCCAGATGCTGCCGAATTGGCGTGTGCGCTCGAATGGGCTCGCTTGAACGGGGTAGACGTGGTCAACATGAGCCTGACCTTCCCGAACGCCCAAACCGCCGTGACCGACCAGATCAACGCAGGTTACTACCAGGACGACGTGGTCTTCGTTGCCGCGGTCGGGAATACCGGCGGAAGCGTCAAATTCCCGGCCTCGCTATCGCAGACGATTGGTGTCACGGCAGTAGACCAGAGCCACCAACATCCCTCTTGGGCCAACACTGGGTCGCACGTCGACCTGTCCGCGCCGGGCGTGGGCATCCTCTCTACCGCTCTCGCGGGTGGTGATCTGTCGTACTGCGGTTCGACGAGTGCGAGCACCAGCACGTGCTCGGGCACATCCATGGCGACGGCGCACGTCACCGGAGCGGCGGCGCTCCTTCGAGCGCGGTACCCAGGATGGAGCAACGGACAGATTGCCAATCGCCTGAAGGCGACGGCGGAAGATCTTGGTCCGTTGGGTGTTGACAACACCTTTGGGCATGGCTTCATCCAGGTGGATGATGCGGTCGCCATGACCGTCGTGATGAGTGGGGTCTTCACTGCGAGTCCCGGTTCCACGGAGACTTGGACGGTTTCGGTGGATGGCGGTCAGACGCCGTTAAGCTACAAATGGTATGTGGACGGAGCCCTTCAGAGTACCGCCAGCCAGCTCTCGCTCACGGTGCCGAGCGCCGACTTCAGTCTCTCGGTCGAGGTCACCGATGGCGCTGGTGGTCAGGCCGGCGACTCGAGAATGATCTTGGTCTGCAGCGGGGGGGGACAGTGCGGGGGATAGTCGCTAACCATGTCTTGGACCTCGGGACCCGATTCTACGGATCCCTGGCAGAGATTCGGAGGTGGGGACTCGTGGTGGGGTTTGCGTTGGTGCTGGCGGCAGCGGCATGCTCGGACTCCATCACCGATCCCCACCTCGAGCCACTTGACGGTCCCAAGCTCGCGCTCAGTGGCCAGTTCACGTGCGCGATTCTCGACGACGATTCGGTGAACTGTTGGGGGGCGTGGGGCGGAGCGCCGGGATTCCCGCCCACCGAGCAGCCGCCGACGCGCCTTCCGCCGCTGCCCGATGGATCGCGGTTCGTGGGTCTCTATGCTGGTGCACTCCACACCTGCGGGCTCACGGGGGCCGGTGTCGCCTACTGCTGGGGCTGGAACACGTACGGCCAACTTGGCGACGGCACGACCCAGTTTCGCCTGGAGCCGACCCGGGTGGCCACGGACGAGGCGTTTGTGTCGCTGGCCACTGGCAGCTTCTCGACCTGCGGGCTCAACGCTCAGGGCAGGGTCTTCTGTTGGGGGAGGAACGACCTCGGCCAGTTGGGCCACGGCGTGTCCGGTGAGGGAGAACTCGACCCGACGCCCCGCCCGGTCTCCGGCTCGGCACGCTTCGAGCGCATTGCGGGAGGAGCCCCGTATTGTGCGTTGTCCGTAGATCACCAAGCGTTCTGCTGGGGTGGAGCGGCAGGGAGTTTCGAAGGAGGTGTCGTTGACGGCCGATGCGACGACGGGTTCTACATCCTCTACTCGACTGGGCCGTGTACGAGACCTACGGCCGTTCGCGGCGCTCCCCGTTTCGCTGGGCTGGCGGTCGGTGGGGCCGCCTGTGGCTGGACGGAATCTGGCGAGGCCTGGTGTTGGGGCGAGGGTTGGACGGGTATTCTCGGGGTGGGAGAAGCGTACCCGTCGCTCGTGGCAGTCGAGCCGCGGCAAGTCGTCGGAGGGCTGGCGTTTGATGAGGTTGCCATGGGTGGTGGTTTTAGCTGCGGGCTCGCCGACGGCCAGGCCTATTGCTGGGGCGTCAACATGGCGGGCGAGCTTGGACGAGGCTATCTCGGATCGGACCCTGGCGATACTCACTCGACGGTTGAACCGGGCCCTGTCCTATCTGAAGCGCCGTTCGTGCGGATCGTCGCCGGAGGTAGGCACAGTTGCGCTGTCGACGCGTCGGGAAGCGTCTGGTGTTGGGGGAACAACGCCCATGGCCAGCTCGGTCGGCCTTCATCGGAGGGCGCGTCCACCGTCCCGGTGAAGGTGGAAGGTGTGGTCGCCGCATCTTGGTGACTATCGCGAGGCCACATCGGGTGACATAGCACCGCAGGTATTGGGCGCCGCCCTCTTCTCAGGGAATCCTGTCGAGATAGCACCTCACGGGCAGACTTGCTGAAAACTCGCGCACACCCCGAGTCCTTGCCGGAAGTGGTCGCTGCACTATGCGAAGATAGGTAGCCCGTTCCGAGAATCAGTAGAATCAGTCGGTGCGTGGCGCCGAGGCCAGCTCCGCCTGAAGCTCCTGCGCCAGCGCCGGCTCCCCCGGCGCGTTCATGAGCAGCGCGCTGTCGGCCAGCGGCGTGACCGGGCGGCGGGTGGGCTCGGTCTCGCCCAGGCCCGAGCGGATGGGTCGAATCTCGAGGAGGCGTGAAGGGGAGGGGGTGTCGAGATGAGTTGGCCTTCGGCGAGGAGGTCGGCGTTGGTCTGGGTGAGGACGGCGCGGAGGTGCCGAACGAGGGCGGCGCGGTGCTCCGGGTGATGCACGCCGGCGAGCCCCACCCGCAGCGCGTCCGCGAAGAGGCGGCTGATGCGGTCCGGCACGTCCGCGGGATCCAGTCCCTCGACATCCGCCCGAAGTTCGGCGTCCAGCGCATCGATCAGGCGCTGGAGGCGCCGGTCGATGACGGTGTCGTAGAGGCCGATGGGGAAGGGGTGGGGCATTCTTGGGGCTACTCCCGGGCGGCGCCGAGGGAGGAGTCTGCTCCCCCCACGCCCCCCACCAACGCCCGCACCTCCTCCGGCGCCGTCACCTCAGCTTCGCCGCCGTACGCCAACACGTGCCGCACGACCCACTCGGGATCGGCGATGCGGTGCTGGACCAGGAGGCTGCCGTCGTCCTGAGCCTCGCCCTCCGGTGCCCACTCCTCGATCCATCGGCGCACCACCGGGGAATACCGGATCGTGACGTCCATCTCCTCGTGCGCGTGGTAGACCCGGCCCTCCTGGAGGAAGGCATCCAGGTCCACGTCGTCGTCGGCGGGATCGAAGGTGCGGCTGAGCAGTTCGGCGTCGAGGATGCGGTCCAGGCGGAAGGCCCGGGCGCCCGCCGAGGTCTCGCACCATCCCACGACGTACCAGTGGCCCTCGGCGTGGACGACGGCGTGGGGTCGGATCGTACGCACCTCGGGCTCGGTCTCCGCCGGCTTCAGGTAGCGGATCCTGCAACACAGATGGTGGCGAGCGCCGTCCACCAGGACGTCTCGCATCCCGTCGGGATCGGGCGCGAGATCCCGGGCGTGGATCCCCCGCAGCGCCTCTTCCGAGATCGTGGCCGCTGCCAGGTGCGCCTCCACTCGCCGGAGTAGCGCCTCGGGAGCGCTCCGCCCCCGCTGCCGCAATCCCAGCGCGATGCAGAAGGCCTCGGCGGGACCGAGCTTCACCGGACGGCGGAAGGCGCCCGTGGTCCACACGCTCACGCGGTCCGCTTCGATGTGGATCTGGATGTCGTCTCCGGATCCGGCGGGATGGTAGTAGCTCCGCGACGTGACTTCGGTGAGGTCGTCGAGGATGGTGGCGCCGGACACTCCCAGCACCCGGGCCAGATCCTCGATCGCGGCCCCGCCGTCGACGGAGGCGGTGGGGAGGATGTAGAGAAGGCGCTCGAGCCGCTCTTCGGCGCGGACGCGCTCAGCCATGGAGCGCCGCCACGCGCTGGAGCAGGTCCCGCCGCCGCTCCTCCAACTCCGGAGGGGATTCCACTCGGACCTCGCCCCGGAGCGTCAGCAGCCAGCGGAGGAAGGGATCCGGATCCCGTACGCGGAAGGCTCGACGCTGGCTCCCATCGTCTGCCTTCTCCACGAGCTCTCCGTGGTGGTTGCGGTCGGCCCACAGGGAGCGCGGAAAGTCGAAGTGGACCACGACCTCGAGCGGCTCCTCTTCGTCCTGACCCGGCAGCGCCCACGGCGGTCGACCGGCCCAGCGGTCCAGGTCGAAGGACTCCGGCACCTCGTAGTCCGCGGTCTTGGCCCGCCGCGGGTTCACGGACACCTCCTTCATGCGCCCCACCCGGAACACGCGCTCGTCGCTCCGGTCCAGATCGTAGCCGACCAGGTACCACCACGAGTGCTGAAAGAGGAGTCCGTAGGGACGGACGCGGCGCTCGCTCTCGGAGTCCCGATGGATGGCGTAGTATCCGAACGCCACCTCCTTGCGCCGGAGCAGCGCGTCGGTCAGTGCGTGGAGACGGTCGCGGACGTCCGCGGATCCCGGGGGATCCAGGTAGCGGAGGGGAGCAGCGCCCGGGTCCTCGGAAACCACGGCCGGATCCAGGTCGAAGGTGAGCTTCCGGAGCGCCGAGCGTGCCTCGCGGCGGAAGGGGAAGCTGGGCAATTCGGCCACCCGCCTCAGCGCCTCCACCGCCGCTCGGGCCTCGTCCGGTCCGAGCTCGAACACCGGCGTGGCGCGCTGGCTCGCGGCAGGGGATCGATCCCCGGAGTCCGCATCCTGGTCCGAGATCAACCGCAGGTACGGCAAGTAGAAGTCTCGCGCGCGTAGCAGGTATCCCTGGGCCTGCTCCACGCCGAAGTTGATGGTGTAGTCCACGGTCTCGATGGGGATCCCCAGGCCCCGGAGCTCGTTCTTGTCGCGCTCGAACTTCCGCCGCACGCTGGCCTGCGCGGTCTCGTCGGCGTCCGCCCAGTCCGCCGCGTAGGGCGGCACTCCCTGCATGATCTCCTCGAAGGTGACCGGCACCCGCCGCCCGGCCAGAAAGGCGATCAGATCGAGCCAGCGCTGGGTCTTGGTGGATGGCATGGGCGGGGTGGTGTCAGGGTTGGGGGGTTGTGTCGTCATCGGCCGGAGGATTCCTCCATGGAGCCTTGATCGTGCGGGGGCGGGTGGGCTGTTGGCAAGGGGAAGAGGCACCATCCCTTGCGTTCAGTCCGTCTCACGGACTTGCCGCGGTCCCACCCCTGGACTGGTCAGTGTCACACCTAACCCGTACCATGGTCCTGTGACACCGACAACCCGAATCCGAAGCCCCGATGCCCGAGCCGCACTTCAGAATCCGAGATATGGTCCAGCGCCGATCCGATCGTTCTCAGGTCGGCAAGGTCGAAGGCATCCAGGGTCCCTTGTACGATGAGTACTGGTATGACATCCGGCTTCAGACTGGTCAACGCATTCAGGAGCCTGAGAGCGCCCTTGTGCGCTTTCAGGCCGGAGCGGATGTTCGCGGCTTGTTCGTCGAAGGAGGGTTCGGGGGCATCCAGGATCTGATCCGAAAGGCGACCTTTCACAAGCTGAGTGAGCCGCTCGAGAACACGCTCTACTCACTCGGGGCTTCCCGAACGCAGTTCTACCCACACCAGTACAAACCCCTCCTCAAGTTCCTCGAGTCGGAGCGGCAGCGATTGCTCATTGCCGATGAGGTGGGACTAGGGAAGACCATTGAAGCTGGTCTGGCGATGGTAGAACTGCGGGCGCGTCGACAACTCCAGAACGTGCTCGTGGTCTGTCCAGCGGCCCTGGTCGCGAAGTGGCGCGAGGAGATGTGGCAGAGATTTGACGAGGATTTTAGCATCCTCTCCAGCCAGGAGTTTCGCGAACAAATGGACGCTCGCGGGACCCGGGCAGGCCTCAGCGAAGTGAAGGCCATCATCTCGCTCCAGAGCATCCGCCAGCGCGGCAATCGGGAGCTGATCGAGGCGTCCCCGCCCCAGATCGACCTGCTCATCGTGGATGAGGCGCACCACCTTCGGAACCCTGAGACCCTCACGCACCGGACCGTGGACTCGCTCGCGGTAGGGGCCGCAGCGATTCTCTTCCTGACAGCTACGCCGATCCATCTTGGCAGCGAAAATCTCTTCAACCTCCTCACGATCCTGGAGCCGGGACGGTTTGGTGACGTGGCCGCCTTCAACGAGCTCCTGGTTGCCAATGAGCCCATCGTGGAAGCTGAGCGGCTGGCGCGGCTTCGACCCATTCCCGCGGACGAGATCCTGGATCGGCTCCATTCGGCGGAGAACGGTCGCGGTTCGCGGTTCTTTGAAGGGAACTTCTTCCTCCGCGAGGCGGTCGCGCTACTTGAAGAGAGATCACCTCTCCAGTCGGAGGATCTCCTTCATCTCGAACGGCACCTCAAGGATCTGAACCTGCTCAGCGATGTCGTCACCCGTACTCGCAAGCGCGATGTATTTGAAGAACAGGCCGTCCGCACTCCGCGAGTGAAGACTGTGGTCCCCACTCCAGCGGAGGAAGAGTTCTACGCGGCTGTAACCGCGTTCATCCGGAGGCAGCACGGAGGCGGCTGGAGTTCATCTGCCATGCTCGCAGCGATCACGGCTCAGCGGCAGGTAGCATCATGCATGCACGCCTCGAGAGGGAAGTTCCTCGATCAGGCCTATGAGGCGCTTGCGGATCCGGAAGAGTCGGATCTGGACCTGGAGGCGTGGTTCCTTCCAGACGACGCAAGGCAGTCTGTGAATCCGCCCGAGCGGGTCATTCAGGCGGCGAAGTCTCTCGGCGAGGATGACACCAAGTTCCAAGCGCTGATGGAGGAATTGCGCCGGCTCGAAGAGGAGGAACCCGGGCGCAAGCTGCTCGTGTTCGCCTATTTCAAAGCCACGCTCCACTACTTGCACCGGAGACTGGAGGCGCAAGGCTTTCGATCGACATACATCGACGGCACGGTGCCCTCGGTACCGAATGATCCGGCGCGAGACGAACGCGGTCAGAGGATTCGGCGCTTTAGGGAGGACCCGGATCTGCAGATCTTGCTCTGTAGCGAGGTGGGTAGCGAGGGCTTGGACTTCCAGTTCTGTCACATTCTCATCAATTACGACCTGCCCTGGAATCCAATGCGGGTGGAGCAGCGCATCGGGCGTCTGGATCGATTGGGACAGAAGGCTGACCGCATCATCATCGTCAACCTCTCCATGGCAGGCACCATCGAGCACCGCATCCTGGAGCGCCTGTACAAGCGCATCGGCATCTTCCGGCGTTCCCTCGGTGATCTGGAGGCGATTCTCGGTGAAGAGATTCAGACGCTGACGCGCGATCTTTTTTCACGTCATCTGACCCCTGCGGAGGAGGAAGCCCGCATCGAACAGGCGGCGCGAGTAATTGAAGCCAGGGGCCTCGAGTTGGAGCGCCTCGAGCGTGAGAGTGAGCAGTTCGTAGGCCGGGATGCGTTCTTCGACCAACAGCTACAGCGGGCTCGAGAAGGCGGAGAGGTGCTCGGCGGCTCCGACCTTCACTCGTTCCTTGAGGAGTTTCTCGAACAGCAGTATCCAAAGTCTGGCCTGCAAGAGAGCGGGACTACAGGAGTGTTCGAGCTTGAGGTCGGCACCGCACTGGACATGGCCCTTCGAGGCGTGCAGCGCTCGAAGCCGGTGATGCTCCGCATGCTACACCGGCTCGATCAGGGGCGAGGACGGCTGAGGGTGACCTTCGATTCGTCTTCGGCCTTCGCGGACCCGGGCCTGGAGTTGCTCGCCCCACATCATCCCGTGCTTCAACTGGCGGTCGAGCACTACAGGGGCCATGTCGAGCAGTTGCATCCGGTCGTGGCCCTGCGTATGCGCGCGGACGAAGTTGTCTCGCCCGGGGCCTACGTGTTGCTCGTCTACGACCTGACCATCTCATCTGGTCGCACGAGACATCGACTCGAACCATATCTCCTTCGTGAGGATGGCGAGCCTTTGCCGGCCCACCAGACGTCACTGGCTTTTGGACGAATCATGCGAGAGGGCGATGACTGGGTGCCACCCGGTTGGGATGTGGGTGCCGCACGAGAGATCCTCGATGAGGCCGAGCGCCAATTCTTGCGCCGCACCGCCGGTGAGAAGCATGAGCTCCAGCAGCGACAGAGCGCGCTGGTACAGGCCAAGCTGACGAGCCTCCGCACGACCTACGAGCGACGGATGAGTCAAAAGCAGGATCTTCTGACGTCAGCAGTCGAGGAAAGGAAGGACCCGAGATATGTGAGACTGCTCGAGGGAACGATCCGAAACATGAGGGCGGCATTCGAAGAACGTAGTCGCGAGATCAGTGCGGAGACGGATGTCTCGATCGCGCAGGAACTGGTTCTCGCAGGGATCGTGGAGGCTTACGTCTGATGGGATTCAGGGAGCGGCTCCGGAGGCTCTTCGGACAGGCCTCCGACTCGGAGCCGGAACAGCCGCAGCATGCTGCGAAAGAGATGTCTCCAGCGACTGACGACTCCTCGGCATCGGCACCACCGCGAGTCTTGGACCGGCGGACTATTGAGGATGAGGGCCGCTCGACCCACGAGTCGAGCGGCGGTTCGCGAAGCAGTAACCAACTTCTCCTCATTGGTTTCGACTTCGGGACCTCAGGCAGCAAGGTCGCGTTTCGTGATTTCGCCGAACGCCGGGAGACACCCAACGTCATCGATTTCGGCACGACCACGCCCGGCTTCTCTCGCTTCGCGCTCCCGTCCACGGTGGTGCGTGTTGGTGAGCGGGTCCTGGTCGGCTCGGAAGCTGAAGCATGGGCAGAACGTGCAGATCGAGTCATTCGATCCCCCAAAGCTGCCTTGTTGGCGGGTAACGATGCGCCATGGAAGCCTGGTCACGAAGCGACCGAAGCCGAGGTTGCCGCCGCGCTCGTGATCGCGGACGGACTGCGTCGCACGTTCGACGTGCTCGAGGCGAGAGGTCAGCGAGATCGTCGGCGATATGTGAACCTTGACGTGCCGGTGGCGGAGATCAGTGAAGACGGCGCCAGCAGCGGCTTTCGACGGGCGCTGTCCACAGGTCTCTATCTCGCCACCAACCTCACTGAGGACGACGGTGAGGATCGAATCCTCGAAGCCTGGGAGGCGGCAAGGGACGCCAAGCCCGCTGGTGAACTGCTCGGGGAGGCCCATGCCGTAATGCAGGGAATCGAGACCATGTTCCCGGTGGCCGATGACCAGATTCATGTCATCATGGACGTGGGTGCCGGCACGCTCGACATGGGCGTCTTCAAGAAGTTCCGAAGAGGAACGAAGTCGCGAATATCTTTCTGGGCCGCTAGCACGTATCCCAAGGGGTGTGATGAGCTCGATCGCGCGATTGCCAGAGATCTATTTGGCATCGCAGGCGCCTCAGATCCTAAGCTGCTCGCGCGCGTCCGCCTGGCAAAAGTCTCGCCCTCAGGAATGCGGAGGGAGCGCGGGTTGGCAGGAAGACCATCCGAGGTCCTAACGTTGCCAGGGCGGCAGAGGAACTGGGTGCCGAGTACGCCGGACCCTACAGCAGGCTTTTCGGCGCCGCATATCTCAAACAGAAGCAACGTGATCTCTGGAAGGACCTACGTGTCGTCGTCGTCGGAGGTGGCTCCCTCATCCCCCCACTCGTGTCGGCGCTGACCCAGCCTCCCAGGCGCTTCGTACGGGAGACCCTGTCACGTTGGACCGCGTGCCTCGTTGCGAGGTCGTGGGTGCCTCTGGGGATGCGCCGACGCCGGAAGAGCCGCCTTTCGTCGTGGTGGCTGTCGGGCTCTCCCATTCCCCCGCGGAAATGTCGAGCCTCGGTCGGCCGGAGGACGTGCTTGATGATACAGTCAGAACTGGGCCGACCGGCCTATTTGACTTCGATGCAGATCAGATGTGGAGCGGGTAGCGTCCGGTCCTCTGCTCTGGTCGTTACGTCTATGTGAAAGGGAGGAGTGATGGAGGCCAGGAATCGGCCCTTGAGCGATTGGTTTACCCGAGTCAGGACGCGACAACTAGTTCTTCCGCGCTTCCAACGATTCGAGGCTTGGACCTATCGTCACGTCGTTGGTCTTCTTGACACGGTTCTTCGAGAGTTGCCCGCCGGCGGTCTGCTCATCCTGGAGGTCGGAGACCGCCAACCATTCGTTTCCCGTCCGATGGTTGGAGCACCAGAAAGCGGGGAGAAGATCACCGAACAGCTCCTTGACGGCCAACAGAGACTGACGGCGCTCTGGCGAAGTCTCACCGATGATTACCTAGACCGTAGTTACCTTATCGACGTGTCGGGCGAAACGGACGGCGATGACGAGGAAGATGGGGGACCGAAGGCCGTCTCGTACGCGCGGTGGACCAAGGATGGTCGTCGCTACCCTCTCTGGGTCGATGATCCAAGGCAAGTCTGGAGCCGGAAGCTGATCCAGCGTATCTGCTCCGTCCTGATCCCGAGGCCGAGAAGGACTTCAAAGAGTGGGCAAGAGAGGCCGCGGAGAACGATCCCGAAGTGATGATGGCG
This sequence comes from uncultured Gemmatimonadales bacterium, assembly GCA_963809895.1. Classification (GTDB taxonomy): domain Bacteria; phylum Gemmatimonadota; class Gemmatimonadetes; order Longimicrobiales; family Gaopeijiaceae; genus Gaopeijia. Next base: position 13,172 of record CAWELD010000010.1, read on the forward strand.
CTCTTTCAGATCGGCACGGAACTTCGCAGCAAGTTCGCCCATTTCAATCTACCATTTCTGTCCCTTCCAGTAACCACACCAGCGGAAACGGCCCTCGACGTCTTCGTGAAGATGAACACGTCCGCCCAACCACTCAGCACCTACGACATTGTGGTGGCGCAGGTGGAAGCGGCCACCGGATTTTCACTCCACGAACTGGTCGAGGAACTGCGGCAAGAGGCGCCTGGGATTGAGCACTATGCGGATCCGGCTGAGGTGATACTCTCGGCTGGGGCCTACCTAACTGATCGACCTGCCCGGAGAGGTGTGATGCTGGGTGAGGGGTTCTCGGAATCTCTGATTGAGAACTGGACAGCACTTGTATCGGGCACACGAAGGGCCGCAGAGTTCCTTGATGAGGAGAAGGTCTTCGATTCCGCACGGCTCCCCACCGATCCTGTCGTTCCCCTTCTCGTGGCGCTTTGGGCGAACGCTCCCGAAGGACTGGACGGGGAGGGCGAAGCGCGACTCATGTTGAAGCGCTTTCTTTGGCGGGGCTTCTTGACCGACCGATATGAGCGAGCTTCGAATACCCGCGCGCTGGCGGATTTCAAGCTACTCCGTGATCGCCTCCAGGGAACGGACTCAGGTGAACCTGTCGTGTTCAGCAACGAGATGCATCCACCGCCAGGGATAGAGGAACTCCTCGTGGCGGGTTGGCCAAAGAAGAAAGACCGGCTCGCCCGTGCTGTGATGCTCTTGGCGCTCCGCGGAGGCGGTTTCGATATTGCCGACGGTAGCCCGGCCACTCGAGACACCCTGGCTCGTCGCGAGTACCACCACCTGTTTCCAGTGGCATATCTGCGTGATCAAGGTCGGGCTGAGGCCGAAGTCTATCGTGCCCTGAACTGCGCACTAATCACCTGGCGAACGAACAGGAACATCGCGGCGAAGGCACCCGAGGAGTACATCCGCCAGCGAACGAACGCCTCGTCGCTTGGAGAGGACGAGATTCGTCGTCGTCTTGCAAGCCATCTGGTCGGCTACGACCTGCTGAGGTCTGGCAACTACGATGACTTCCTGAGAGACCGAGCGGAGCGGATCCGCCCCAGGATTCTCGAACTGTGCGGCTAACCATCTTCAGTTGCCGGAGACTTCGCCGAGTTGACGGGTTCATGTTTGCCTTCGTCGCGGGAGTGCGGGATGGCGTTGCTGATCCTGATCAAGCCCCCCTACACCGATTGGCGACGGACGTAGAACGCGCGTCTCTCCAGGACTTGTGGCGCATGCTCTCGATCGAGGAGCGTACGGAAGCGGTGGAGGCTGGGTGGGCCACCGAGGAGCCTCTCATCCATGACTGGGCTGTCGTGGAAGTTGCTGCCCAACGGCACTTTCGAGAGAATCCGTTGAGAAGTGGCCTGAGGAAAAGCTGGCGGCGGCGGCGGCGCTCCTGCGTCCGCGCAGCGCCGAAGTAGTTTTGGCCCTTCTGGTGGCATTCCACCTCCAGCAGCGGCGCGCCCTCTTGGCGACCTATCTCGAGGGGCTCGGTTTGGAGCACCGAGCGGTTGGGCGACCGAGGAGCAGGAGCAGGTTGTGCAAGAGGAGGAGGCGCGGGCCGCTGCGTCAGCGCTTGGACAGCTTTCCCGCTCGGGACGTCCTCGTCTACCTGCTGACGCTGCACTTCCAGGCCCCGCATCTGGTGCCGGACATCGAGGGCTGGCTCCCGGACATCCTGCGGGCGGATGCACTCCAAGTGACGGAGCCTCCGTCTGAGGAGCTCGAGAGGAGGGCGCCGCGCCCAGCGGCGCGACTCCGGAAGAGACTCACGAGTTCACGACCCTCGATCGGCAACTCGTCCGGACGATCGTGGACGTGGCTCAAGAGATAGAGGGTGCCCTCGAACCTGACGCCGTGGTCGATCTGGTCGAGGAGTTGATCGAGCTCAACAGTAACCGCCACCGCTCATTCTTCCATCTCGGGTTCGCGGACGTAGTGTTGGATCGGACGCTACGTTCCGAACTCCCTGCGCAGAACGAGTCACGGGTACGATGGTACTGGGCCGGGGTTCTGAATGGTCTGGCGCGCGAAGCCCGCTGGTCGGAGATCGTGGAGCGCTTCGACGCCGAGCCAGCCGTTCGGGCGCTGGGTCAATCGGGGCAAGGCGCTTCGAGTACGAGTGCTCGACTAGTATTCCGGGCGTTGATCCGGGCAGACCGTCCCGGCGACGCGGCGGGGTTCTTAACGACCGCGGCGCTGCTCGAGAATCCTCGGCTCACGGCGCTTGTCCACGAAGAGGCAACGAAGCTACTTGGCCAGGACCGCGCCGCTGAAGCACGCGCCCTGATGGATCTTCTTGGTGGCCTCCCTTCGTCGCCCTCGACGACCAGCAGGGCGTCGATACCACGTCGTCCTTCCTTCTCGAGGTGCAGCGGCGGCGAGCGCACTGCTTCCGACAGCTCGGCGCTGGAGAAGGCTCGCCAGATTCTCCAGAAGCTCCTCGAGGTCGAGCGGATAGGAATGTCCGGTCTATGGTCTTGACGGACCTGGGACTCGTGGCGGAGCGGTTTGCGCAGCCTCGCATATGTCCAGATACCCGACGACGAGGCCAAGCTCAGTGATATCCAGTCGGCGCTCGAGACCGGGGAGGCGTTGTTCAAGCAGGGCGCGGACGTTGAGGGGGCAAGGTATACTGCCCACGGGCAGTTCTGTCTCGGCGTCTTGGCTCTGACGAGGGAGGAGTGGGGTCATGCGGCCCGGGCCCTCGAGTTGGCCTTGTCCGTCTTCGAGTCGGAACGAGCTCGATACCAGCGCGGAGACTTGGTGGAGCGCTGCCGGCTCTACCTGGGGATTGCTTTGGCCCTGGCCTTGGAGGTGACTCGTGATTGAGCGGGTGACGGACTTGATCGAAAGCGCGCTCCGGAGTGGTCAGGCTGTGCCGCCGTACTGGGCGGCACAGCTCGTCGAAGCAGTGCATCTTGCCTCTGAGGAAGATGCTCAGGTCATTGCAGAGGCCATGATGGATGTTCAGCCCTCGGTTCTTGACCAACTGCTCACAGCGCCGGTCACCGGCCGGTCGACGGCCCTCCTGGATGCGTTGCTGGAAAGAGCGGGCAACCCGTCGCGAAGCCGATCGGATCGCGCGCGGGACCTTAGAGCGGCCCTTCCCCATCTGCTGGCGTCCGGGGCAGTGGAGCGCGCGGGGGAAGTACTTGGCCGACTGGAGGACCTGGCCACTGACGGGACAGGGATCGTCGAGTTCCTCGAAATACTCGAGTCGGATGATCGCTACGACCCGGCGTGGTCCCGCGAAGACGCACGGTGGTCGCGGATTCGACTCCTTGGACAGGAAGGACGAGCGGCCGAGGCTGTCCCAATCCTTGAAGCGGAGTTCTACCACCAGCTCCGGAGAGAGGAATATCATGCGCGCGAGAACGCGGAGGACATTCTTGACACAATGCGGGAATTCGGGGCCGATCGCGAGCGCTTGGCTCCCCCTCCGTGCTTCGCTGGAGGCAAGTGGAGGGGCCGAGATGTCCCGCTCGAAGGGGAGGACGAGTCCACCGGCCCTCCGGTGAGGATCCTCTTCATCGGTGGAGACGAGAGGCAGGTGGAAAATGCCAAATCTCTCAAGGAGGAGCTTGAAGCGGCGGATGCGAAGTTGCGGATCGACTTCGTCCATCCTGGCTGGAGCAGCAACTGGGGCCCCCTGCTTGAGCGGCTGAGTGGCAAGCTTCCGCGCTATGATGGGGTTGTGATCATGCGCTTCATCCGCACGGAGTTTGGCCGGCAGCTTCGGAAGTCCCTGGAGGTCCCGTGGGTCTTATGTGGAGGCGCGGGGCGGGGCAGCATGGAACGGAGCATTCGGCAGGCCGTACGGTGGGCGCGGAGTGCCAGGACCCAGATGACCTGACAATTGGAGACGGAGGATGCCGGTCGACGTGTGTTGATCCTCTCCTGCGTTGGTCGTCCCATGTCGTCGACTTCCCAACGCCAATGCGGGTGTTCGTACGGAGAGTTCAGGATGGGGTGATCGGAGGGTTCGTTTGGCACGCCCGCTTGGCGGGGTGAAGCTACACAGTGGATCGAGGGCACCCTGAGACCATCTCCAGCACGGGGTATCAACAGATCGTAGGAAAAGAGCCATGTCGCCTCCGAGGACGGCCTCCGTTGATGTTCAGTATTTTGAACCGGGATACCATTCCCCGGTCGCCGACGCCACCCTTCCTTGAGACGCGGTGGTAATCGTGGAGGTCAGTTGAACGCCCGGCATTGGCGATAGAATCTCGATCACCTCTCCAGCCTCCTCATCTCGCTGGAACACATGACCGATGATCGACTCCCAGCTGACGAGGCCAATGATGATTCGGTCCAGGGTGGGAAGGAACCACTGCTCCCGCCACTCGTCTCTATCGCCTCGGTACTCTGCGACTCTCCGATCCACCTTGTCTCGAATAGACTCTATCGTGACGAGGTCACCGAATATCCCAGACTCAATCTGCTCCTGAGGCGCCATGACGTGAAATGATAGGATTGAGAATTCTCCCGGTGGCTGCTTGCCGCACTTCAGGACTTGGGCAATGCAGGCGACGTTCCGCGCCGCCTGGTCGAAGTACCTGGCTCGCGTCACCCCGGTGGATAGGGGGCTGGACATCTTCCCTTCGATGACAGAGAGCTGGTGGGCGTTCGCCTGGAGCTTCACGCCTGCCTTGTTGCCGTCGTTCCCGATCGCGATGTGGCCCGCGACTGCGTCTGCACAGGTGTGGGACTCAGCAAGTGGGTCCCCCCGATGGCGCGGGAGGAAGGCGGAGGGCAGACGCGCTTCCGCAAACCACCTCGCCTGGTCCAGCAACCGGATTGGTGACGCCGAGCTCGGATGCTTCACAAGCCAATCCATAATCAGCCAGAGCATCGAGTTCTCGTTGTATATCAGGGTTGGGGGAAACGGTGGGCGCGGCGAATCCACCTGTTGAAGCAGTCGCATGAGCTGGCGCCACATTGCTTTGTGGACGGACGGCTCCGATGAGCGAGATATTGCCGGATGCTGCGGTTCCTCGGTGCCGCGAACTTCGTTTTCGCGTTCTTCAGGTGAATCAGGGCCTACCGCTTTCCCGGCCCGCTTCAAGGCGCCTGGCTCCTCCATCCCCGGCCACCAGATGCGCCCCTCGCGCCGGATGACCTCATCCGCCGCCGGCCGGAGGGCCTCGATCTTTTCCAGATGCCGGGCCATGACCACCGCGGAGACCGCGGCGTCCAGCGCATCCTCGGTGCTCGCGGCCAGTGCCCGGAGCTCCGAGCCGATCTCGGGGAATCCCTCCGAAAGATAGGCCCGGCGAGCCACGGGGTCGCTCTTGCGCACGGCTCCGGTCAGGAGTCGCGGATAGATCTCCAGCACGAGCGGCCAACCCGGATCGTCGAACGGCCAGATGGAGAAGCCGGCCTCGGCGAGCCGGTGGAGGTGGGGCATTCCCCGAAGCGAGCCCGTCCCGACGGCACCGGCTCCCCCGATTTGAAAGACGCTTTTCGGTTGGGCGTGGGTGACGTGCTGCGCCTCGATTTCCGTGCGTCGGAAGTGGTCCGGCAGGTCCGGCTTCTTGCGGCCTGGGCGTCCCCAGAACGGATCCTCGCAGTCGGACAGCCAGCATTCCCCGCGGTCTGCCGACCATGCGCCAGACGTCCCGTCCGGTCGAGGCACCCCTCTCCTGGAGAAACCAGTCCGGAAGCGAGAAGGCGAAGTCCAGCCCGACGACCATGTTCGCGCCTGCCTCAGCCTCCGCGATCACGTGATCGATGACCTGGGTGCGCGTGCGGCCGGATTCGAGCCGGCGGAGGGCCCCGTCCTGCACTTCAGCGAGCCAGATGGCTTTCTTGCCGCCGCCTCCCTTGGCGCCGGACCAGTCGATGCCGATGACACGGGTGGGGATCATGGTTCGAACTCCTCCGAGCCGCGCCCCTCAGCCAGGGCGCGCCATGAATTCAGAGGGAGTGAGGTCGACGGCTTCATCGATGGCGCCCTGCAGTGCGAAGAACTCGGGGGCCGAGCGGAAGTGAAACAGTCGGTAAACATGGTATTTGGCTTGCTCTCGGCGTGAGGTGTCCACCTGGTTGACGCTGACGAAGAACGGGGTCATGGAGCCAAAGGCCGTTGTCTTCACCTCGATCAGCCGATCGCTGCCGTCCTCCTCGAACGACAAGACGTCGAACCCCAGGTGGTCTCCCCGGGTGACGGACACCTGTTCGACCCTCGCGGCGAGCCGCTCGCGTCGCCGCGCGGTGAGGCGAGCACGTTCGTAGTCGAGCACGAAGGCCTCACCAGCCGCGCCCAACGAGGCGTTCCTCGCTTCCTTTTCCAGGTAGTTCGTCGTGGTGGGTGCGGCTGGACGATAGTCCCTGGAGTAGCTCGGGGTGCTCGGCTCTGCCCGGTGGATCGACGAGCCGACGCAGGATGTCGTCGAACGAGGGGGGCTCCACCGTGCGCGTCACCGCGTCCAGCAGCAGCTCGTTCAGCGTATGAGCGCCATCGAGGCGGCCCTCGATCACGTCATGGAGAAGCTGTTGGTAGTTTCGCTGAGGCTTGTATCCATCGACGTAGGGATACCCGAGATCGATGAGGACCGCGCTGATGTTCTGGTGTTTGTATTCGATGGATCCTTCCGTGCGCTCCTGCAGCAAGGGCAGGAGGCGGCGGCGATACTCGGTCTTGTTGTAGGCTTCGCCCCGGAGCTCCTTCTCGAGCATGGCGAAGTAGTCGGCGACAATCGCCTCCACCTCGAAGCGGGACCATGGCTCGTGCGTTTGGTTCATCTTGCCTGGGGGGTGATCCTCGTCGATCGATGGCGCGCAATGTAGGCGCCCTCGTGGGTCGGCGCGATCCCCAGCGTGGTTGCGTCGTTCATCGTTCATGAACCATGAACGCGCCGGCCGGGGCGATGCTGCGGCCCGCAGTGCCGGAAGACCTCGTGGGTGGCCCCCTCATCAGAGGCCGGTGCCACTCCAGGCTCATCCCGGTATTCAGCGCCAGCAGCATCCCGGTCAACTTCTCTGCCCCGCCGTCCAGGATGACATGCTCGGGCGTCCGGTCATGCAGGCCGGGCACCGGCCGCTTCAGCCAGCGATGAGCAGCCTCGACATCCCGAAACGTCTTCTGCATCTCGCTTACCAATTCGTCCAGCGCCTCGAGCCGCGACAGGAAGACCGGGCTCGGAGTGACGCCCGTGCGCCACCACGCAAGTCGGCGGGCGGTGCTGTGGGCGGGTCCTTCCTCCTCGCGATGGGTCCCGACCCCTGTCCGGGATCGGCCTCTTCCGCATCGTCACCGCGATTCCCAGTCCTCTCGGTCCAGCCAGAGCTTCACCGACCCCACCCTTCGCCCGATGTCCTCCGCCGGAGGGCAGTACACCTTCGCGATGAATGGCCTCGGATGGGCATCGATGAACTCATAGATCCGGTCGAGGGTGCGAACGAAGTTGCTGGCGAGTTCGGTCGTGGTCCGCTTTCCGATGAGGATGAAGAGACCCACTCGACCGCGCATCACCGCATCCCGTTCATTAGGACGATACCGGATGCGCTGATCGTGGGAGAGCACGAACCAGCCGCGATCCGCGGCGGTCCCGAGCCACAACGCGTCGTGCGCTGCGGGGGCGAAGTGCTGGTGGTGAGCTTCGACGGAGATTCCCGCCGCCCGGAGTTCACTCGGAAAGCGCTTTCCGAGGTCCCGATCCGTGAAGAATGTGGGATTCACGCCGCGCGTTCGTAGACCAGCGCCTCCTGGACCTGCGCTGCGGACAGGCCGTAGTCCTCGGCCACCTCGGCAGGGTCTTCACCGGCGTCCACCCGACTCGCGATCGCAGCCGTCGAGATCCCGGCATCGACGATGATCGGCCTGCCGAAGGACACGCTCGGATCGATGAGGATTGCGGGGCCTTCGCCCCCCGACTCGATACGGAGGAACGGGAAGAGCTTGACGGGAAGTCCCCGGGTATCCCACTCGACGCGACGGAGATGGTCTTCGAGCACCAATCGCATAGCGAGCTGTCCGGACCGGGACAGGTTGATCAACTCCCCGTAGCGATCGAGAAAGATGTCACCATCGCTAGTGCTCAGAGCCCGGTTGAGGAGAAGTCGCTCGATCCCAAGGGTTCTCTCCGAGTAATCGAGCGCCTGACGCACAGCCTGGATCGATACTCCATGATCCGTACGAAGCGCGCGGAGAACATGCGCCTCGACCAGATTCCAGAAGGAGAGTTCGGATGAATCCGCTTCGGGCAGCGCGATGAGAGGCTGGAAGAACTCCGTACCCTGCGCCGTTTCATACGAGCGACCTCTCACCCAGGACCGAAGAGTCGCCGGCGCCAGCTTCACGTAGCGAGCCGCCTCAGTGAGACCGTAGGCAGGGACATCGCAGGGGTCGTGGCCGCCGTAGATGCGGCGCTCGTGAGTCATGACAAGGGGCCGTCCTTCCAGAGAGGCGATCGACGATACCTCAACGTAATACGAACGCGGGGATGGCGCCGTGCTTCGAAGTCACGGTTGCGAGAGGTCAGCGGTCTCTCTGGCCCAGCGAAGGACGTCGGGGTTGAGGCTCGGCATCTGATGAACTCGAGTCGGGTGTCTGATCCGACGCACGGAGTCCCACGTTACGATCGCGAGATTGGCGCATGCATGTCGCGATGCGTCGCGTGGGCAGCCTGAGAGGGGCGGCTAGGTGAAGTTATGGACATTTAGTGGCATCTAACGCTCAAGTGTCCTTAGTTGCCGATGACCTTGTCAATCTCGACGGGGGGCGGTGCCGACCCGTTCGTTGTTCATGAACCATGAACGCCGCTCCGCTACGTCCGCCCTTGCAGTGCACCGGCTCAGCCCGATCTTTGCCCCATGACCCCCGACGAATTCCGCGCCCGCATCGCCGACCTCTCCGTCTGGAAACGGAGCGGGCAGCGTGCGCCCCACAAGCCGCTGCTGCTTCTGTGGGCGTTGGGTCGGCTTACGCGCGGTGAGCCACGGCTGGCGCCGTACTCGACGGTGGATGCCGAGCTCAAGCCTCTGCTGCAGGAGTTCGGGCCTCCGCGGAAGAGCTACCACACCGAGTATCCCTTCTGGTACCTGAGGAGCGACGGGCTCTGGGAGGTGACCGGTGTGGAGGGGGCCCGGGTGCGGGAGGGGAAGGCGTCCGAGCCCACGAAGCGTGAGTTGGTCCGTCTCGATGCCGAGGGCGGGCTCACCGCGGACACCTGGGAGCTGTTGAAGGCGAACCCGGCCCTCGTGCGTGAGGCTGCGGTCACGCTCCTCGAGGTGCATTTCGCCGAGACTTACTACGACGACGTGCTGGAGGCGGTGGGCCTCGACCTCCTGGAGACCGTGACGCGGCGTCCCCGGGATCCCCGCTTCCGCGACCGCGTGCTGGTGGCCTACGGGTACCGTTGCGCGATCTGCGGCTTCGATGCGCGACTCAAGCATGCGCCCATCGGCCTGGAGGCCGCCCACATCAAGTGGCATCAAGCCCGGGGACCCGACATCGTGCCCAACGGCCTCGCCCTGTGCTCGCTCCATCACAAGCTCTTCGACCGGGGCGCGCTGACCGTGGGCGAGGCAGGCGTCATCGAGGTGTCCCCGCTGGTGAACGGAGGGCCGGCCACTGAGAAGTGGCTCATTGAGGTGCACGGCCAGGAGATGGGGACCCCGAGGTCCTCAGGGGGATCTTCCGGATGCGGCGTTTCTGGCCTGGCACCGGCGGGAGGTGTATCGGCATGGATGAAGAGAGGAGATCGTGAGCTCAGCAGAATCCCCCGAACGTCTGTATATGAATTGCAGCATCGCGGAGCTCCGCAAGATGTGGAGAGGCCTCGAAGCGGAGTTGGACTCCCGGTCGACCCGGGCGGCCAAGCGGCTGAAACGCGAAATTACGGATGCGATTCTCGCACCGCCCCCCGCCACCTCGTCGGTCTACGTCATCGAGTTGGACCCTGCGGCGCGGGAGGATCGTTCCTTCGCTCGAGACAATCCAGACGCTGACCCGGATCTCCCTTGCCTCTATGTCGGCATGACCTCGACCTCGCCCGAGGAGCGCTTCGAGCAGCACAAGCGTGGGTACAAGGCATCACGGCTGGTCAAGCGATTCGGCACCCGCCTCCGGCCGGAATTCTATGAGTGCCTGAATCCAATGACCCGGGCCGAGGCAGAGATCCAGGAGAAGGAGCTGGCCAGGTTGTTGCGCCGCGAAGGATACGCGGTCAGGCAGAACTGAGCCCCTACCGCCCCCGCACCACCACCGGGTTCTCGTCATCCACCCCGTACCGGGACAGATCCACAGCCCGTGTGAACCAGCCCACGCGCTTGCGGAAGATCTCCTCGTCGCCGGTGCGCCAACTCCGGAAGAGGACGGTGCGGTCGTCGACCCAGACGCAGTAGTCGTCGCGGCCGGCGGAGCGGGTGAAGGCGTGGGAGCGGCCGGTGGCGATGTCCAGGATCCGGATCTCGGATTCCCAGTGTCCCTGTTGCTTGTCGGTGAAGCAGAGCCGGGTCTCGTCGGGCGAGAGGTCCGGGGTCGGGCGGTTCCAGTCGGTGGGCTCCAGCGCGGTGACCTGCCCGGTTGAGAAGCTCAGCCACTGCAACTGCTCGGGATCGTCCTCGCCGCTGCCGGCGACGAACGCGATCCCGGTGCGCCCGACGACGGGTGATCGTTCGGGCCTGGGATCGTGGGTCAGCCGCTCGAGCTCGCCCGTGGCCAGGGTGTAGCGGTAGAGATCGCCGGCACCGGTGCGTTCGGAGGCGAAGACCACGGCGGACCCGTCGGGCGTGAAGCGGCCGTCGAAGTCGCGCGCTCCGGGGACCCCGAGGTTCTCCACCGATCCGTCGTCCAGGTCCAGGAGCGCGAGGTCCCAGTCGCGGGTGTCGTCTGCGGACGATCCTGCGACGCCGGGCGCGGTCCCGGCCACCGGTGCCGAGCGCTCCACCGTCAGGAGCAGGTGGCGGCCCGAGGGATCGATGATGCCGTCCCTCGGACCCGCCTGACGGAAGGGGCGGGCGAAGAAGAGGCCCGGCGCCACGAGCAGGGCCCGCGGCACGCCGTTCTCGACGGCGCGGAGCTCGACCTGCCCCGGCGACGCGATGAGGGTGAGCGCGAGATCGCGCCCGCGCACCGGAATCACCGGACACCCTCCCTCGGGCACCGCCTCGTGCTTGTCGTCGCCCCGCAGGTCCATGGTGAGGTTGGTGGTGGTCTCCCGTCGGCTGCAGAACCAGATGCGCGTGTCCCGCGGCGGCCCCTCGGTCGCCATGAGGCCCAGCGTGCCCAACGTGAGGAGCGCGAGCACGGCCGCGGTCACGAGCAAGGCGCGGCCCGAGCGCGTCCGCTTCCCGGGTTGGGTCGGTGGCTCCTCCACGCCCGGGGGCGTCACCGGTGGCCTGGTTTCGGGGGATTGGAGTCCGGCCTCCGAGGGCTGGGGCGCGGGCATCCTCCGCTGGGCGTCCTCGGCCTCGGCACGGATCGCGTCGGCCCGCTCGGTGTCTTCGACGGCGTCGGCGCGCTCCAGCCAATGAAGCGCTTCCTGGCTCCGCCCGAGGCGTGCGAGCCCCTGCGCCAGATCCAGGAGCAGAGCCTCCGGATCCGGGATCCGCTCGACGACCCGCTCCACCAACCTCCGCGAGGCCGCGGCGTCGCCGTGTTCGATCAGCGTGGCCAGGGATCTCCGGGCCCCGTCCGCCAGGCGTGCGGCGAGTTCGGAGCGGCGCGTCTCGAGCCAGTCCTGGAGCTCCCACGAGCCCATCTCGCCCACGCCTGCCAGGAAGGGACCGCGCCACAGATCCAGCGCCCGGGCCATTCCGTCCGGCGACGTCAGCGACGTCAGGATCCCCTCCAGGTCCCGCAGGTCCGTCTCCAGGAGGGCCGCGTTCGCCGAGACCGGGTCCTGCCCCAGGATCGCCTCGGATCCCAACGTCCGCCGCACCCGCGACAGCGCCTGCCGGAGCCCGTGTCGCGCCCGCCCCGGATCCGCGTCGGGCCAGAACAGCCGCGCCAGATCGTCGCGGCGCACGGCCACGCCCCGCGCCACGAGGTACGCAAACAGCGCCAACGGCATCCCCGACAACGACTCCGACCCGGAATCCCCCGAGCCCAGGGCGCGGATCTCCGGCGGCCCCAGCAGGAGTAGGCGGTGGCGTGTGCCCTGTTGATGGTCCATGGACGCTCCGTTGACGGGGTGATGGCAAACTGCACGGCTGAGCGCCTATCCGCCAATCCCGAAGGCGCCGTCCCGCGACGCGGAGGACGCAGGTGAGCCAGCAGAAGTTGTCCGACGGAGAAGGTAAGGAGCAGCTACGACACTGGCCGGTCCGGACCCGGGCGCTGTGGTCGCGGTTCGGTGACCGGGGGTTCTCGGCTGCGCGCTCAGCCCAAGGAAAAGCGACGAGAACGGGACCACGCCCCGGTTGTTTGCTGCGGGCATCGAGCAAGATGGGGACGCAGCCGGACGGGATGTGGTGTTTCTTCCTCGACCTGCAGGCCGTGGACGTCAGCCTGCATCGAGATCTGCGGAAGCATGCAGAACCTGAGCGACAAGCGGGCGCGTTCACGCTCCCACAGGGCACGGCCTGATTCTGCAGAGCGCCCGAAGCCTGGCTCCGGGCGGAGATCCGGTATGCAGCGCGGCTGGACGGCGCTCGCGCTGGTGGGCCACGGGGACGCTTCCGCGCGGCGAGGAGCCCAGGGAGTCTGAATCCCGCGGTGCGCTATCTCCGGGTACTCTACGCCGTGCGGGACCAGGACCTGGCACCCGTTATGGCCAACGTCATCGCCGGCGGGCACGAGTACTTCACGCGGCATTCGGCCTTGAAGCAGTTCAACGGTCAGCCGATGCAGAGATTTCTGAAACGACTCGCGCCGGCGTCGCACTTCGGGCCGTAGCGGAGTATCGGCCTCCGATCAGGCATTCGCGGTCGGGTGTCGGGATTGCGCAGGGGCTTGGGCGCCCGACAGCGGTCCCGGCCGCGTCTGCCTGTTGTCGGGGCGGAGAGCGCTCACGCGCTGTGGGGAGCGGATGGCGATCGCGTGACCGCTTGCCGCCGAGCGCGGCCCTCGTCGGCACGTCGCTACGGTGTAACTGGAGCACCTGATTTCGCCGGTTCGTCGATTCGACTCGCTGAGCGAGTCAAATTCGACAAAGGGCGGATGGCGCCGATCATGGTTGCGCGGATTCAACTCGCTGAGCGAGTCGAATTGGAAAATCGCCGGAATCGGACCCACGTTTTACACGTTGGCGTCGCGGGGCCCGCGCGCGGCCGGGCGCCACCCGCGCGCCGCCCGCGCCTCGCCGCCGCCCGCCGCTCCCTCCTCGCGGCCGCCCTCCCTACGGCTTCCTCAGGAACTCCGTCCGCTCGCCCCCGCCCAGCTCCGCGTCCCCGCCACCGTCCAGCATCCCCGGGCCGTCGGCCTGCCGGGCGAGCATCAGGGTGCCCGCGGCCGATGCGCCCCCGAGGACCGTGGCCACGCCGACCATGGCGGCGCCCAGCAAACCGTAGCTGCCGCCCCAGAGTCCGGCGACGGCCGCGCCGCCGCCGAGGAGCAGGCCTCCCACGGCACCCCACAGGGTGAAGCGGCCGAGCGAGAGCTCGTGGAAGCGGCGGCGTCCCTCGGTGAGCCGGAGGACGCCGGCGAACACGGATCCCCCGAGGAATCCCAGGACCCCGAAGGTGGTGGCGTTCAGGAGGATGGCGCCGCCCAGGCCGATGGGGACGCCGGGGAGCAGCATGTGCAGCGCCGCACCCAGCACCGCGCCGATGGGCGCCCAGCCGATGGCCCAGGTGAGTCCCATGCCGAGGGCGCCTCGGAGGCGTTGGAGCCACGTCCCTTTCATGCCGACCTCCGCGCGATCGTCTCGGGTGTGCTGCAGGCTTGGCGGGTCTCTTCTCTACTCGCGATCCCGAGGGGAGGGTCCGGGCGGAGCTTCATCCCGCCGGTGACGGGCGGCGCCTACTCCCAGGCCGCGCCCACGGCCACCGAGAACACGGCGTCCATGGCCTCCTCGAAGATCTTGCTCACGGAGCCGCTCAAGCGGAACGCGCCCACCCCGAGCGCGAGGCCGGCCTGGAGCGCGACGTAGACGTCGCTGTCGGCGCTTTCCTCGACGTCGTCCACCGAGGTGCGCACGTAGAGGAACTGCGGCACGGCGAACGGCGTGAGGCTCGCGCTCGCCTCGGGGCCCAGGGGGATGGTGCCTCCCACCGCGATTCCGAAGGGGATGGTCCACGTATTCAGGTCCTCGACCCAGGAGAAGGAGACGCCGACGGCGGGGCACACGCTGGCGTCGGGCGCGAGGGCCTCGACCTGGTACGCCACCGTCCCCTGGAGGATCTTGGCGTTCTCGCGCTCCTCCTCGTCGGGGGCCACGATCCCGAATCCCCCCTCGAAGAACGTGCCTCCGCCCTGGCTGGCCACCATCCCCGAGAGCGCGTAGCCGGTGCCGCCCTCCGGGAAGCTGAAGCCGGCGCTCACCGCACCGGCGCTCCCCTGGGGATACCCGAGGCAGGCCTGGGCCCGGGTGGCGCGCGGCGTGAGGGCAGCCAGCGCGATGGCGAGTGCCGAAGCGGAAACGAGCGATGTCAGCGGGACCTTCATGATGCCCTCGCAGGGCCGAAGGGTCGGTTCGGTTTTCCTGCGATAGCTTACGCGGTGGAGGCGGGTCGGGCCAGGATGGCGTGGGCCAGAATGGCCATCCCAACGCCCAGCGATGAGCGGTATCTGTTGTTTCCCCGATCAGCGTGGTGCTGGCGAGCGAATCGACGGGTACATCGCGGGCCTGACGGATTATCGAAACGACGATACGCTGGACGGGTGGGTGGAGCGCTTCGCCGCCGCCGCTCGATCTGCCCAGCTCGCCTCGGGCTATCGGGACGCCGTCGAGTGCTTGATGGGGCGTTGGCGGATGCAGCTCGCTGATGCCGCGAATCCCCGGGCTGACGCGGCCGCATGGGCCGTGATCGAGGTTCTTCCGGCCCATCCGGTGGTCACCGCGCCGATGGCCACAGCCGCCACGAGCCGCGCCAAGGCCGCGATCTACCAGGCGATGGAGGAGTTGGAGGGTGAGGGTGTCGTGAACCCGCTTTCCAACGCGAAGCGGAACCGCTCCTGGGAGCCGGTGGGACTCGTGGACCTGCTGGAGCGCATGGACGCGGGGGGAGTTGCCGGGCGAGTGAGGTTGCCGTGCGCCAGGCGGGGGGCCGCCTACAGCGTACTCGCCACAGCCCTCAAGACCTCAGTTCGCGGCCGGCTTTTCCCGTCGACAAGATCTTCTTTGGCCGCTAGGATCGCACCTCTTGCCAGAGCACTCACGTTTCCACCGGCGCATTGTTCGGCTGCGGCCCGAATCCGCTGCTCGAGCTCCGAGCTTGATCGGAAGGACAGGCGCGCTCCCGTCTTCCCCGATGCTAGGCGCCGCTCCGACAGCCTCACGAGCCTGTTGCAGAGCCTGAGACTCTCGGTGGCTTCGAAGAGGTAATACCTCATAAGGGCCGGCGTGAACTTCTTGGCCGGGGCGTTGAATGCATCGGCAATCAACACGAGCACGTCGTCCAACTCGTGGGGGATCTTCACCTGGATCGTCTCTTCCTTCACCTGATGCCGAGCAGCCTTGAGGCGAGGCGTCGACTGATTCGGGATCACAAGAATCTCGTCCGACTCATCATCGACCCCCACCAGGACGTTCGGCACATCAACACCGGTCTCCTCGAGACGCACCGACCGATACCGATATGTGATCGGCACCCACCCGCGTCCGTCCGGCGCGAGCGCCGTGCCTCGCTGGCCTTCATGCAGAATCTTCATGTCCGTTCCCCGTTGAGGCGTTTCTTCGCCCAGCGAACCCCTTCAACTCCGATGCACGCTGATGAAGACGGCCGACCTGTCCGGGGAGAAGTAGGCTTTGACATACCACCTTTCCCCGTCCACGGTCGGACCGAAAACATGCACGTCAACCAATGGATCAGCGTGATGTGGACTCGACGAGTAGTCCTGCCCACGACTCTTGTGGAGCAGGTCAATGACGAATTCAGTCGTCACGTCACCGACGGCCAGGAGGTTCTTTTCCTCCTGCACCTCGCGCGGCTCGTGCCCGAAATCTCCGCTTTCGAGCGCCCGGATGAGACGAGTCTTCGCGTTGCGGAAACCCATGGACTATAGTACCACAAAAGTAGTACGCCATCAAGACACCAGGTGATCCCATCTCGCGCACTCCCGACTCCCCTCCGACCCCATCCCGCGACACCCCCGAGGTATCGCCCGCGCGTGGTGCGGCCGTAGGTTGCCGCCATGATTGTCGGATTACTGCTCGTCGCGCTCCAGCAGGAGCCGCCGCCTCCGCCGCGGCGTGATGTGGACGATCCCGGGGTCATCGCCACCGATCAGCGGGTGACGCCGGCAGGGGTGCAGGCGGTGTTCGAAGGGCGGGTCGCCGGGGTTCGCTTTACCGCCGATTCGCGCTCGCTGTGGGTTGCCGTACCGGATTACGCGTATCGCGTCGACTGGCGGGCGGACCGGGTGCTGCAGGTGGCGGGATTCGACGGCCGGCCGGGGGTGCACGGGGTGGCGTTGGATCCGGTGGACGGCCGCGTGCTGGTGTCGTCGGTGGGCCGGCTGCCCGCGGGCGTCGCGCCTCCGGACAATCCGCGCAACGTCGCCCAGCTCGGCGTCTGGGACCTGGCGGACACCGGCGGCGGCGATCCGCGCCCGCCGCTCCTGTCGTCCGGTCGCCTGGGCTCCTACCTGGCCGGCGGGCCCGCCGTGGCCGCCCGGGCCAACGCCTCGGGCCACCGGGTCGCCGATCCTTCCGCTGCCCGCCGACGACAAGGTGGCGATCCTGGACGCCGACGACGGCCAGCCGATCCAAGTCGTGGACGCCGGCGTGCTGCCGGTGGCGGCGGTGGTGTCCCCCGACGGATCCGAAGCCTGGTTCACCAACTTCGGCGGGCCGCGCCCGGCCAGCGGCGAGCGGGCGGCAGAGCAGTGCTGCGATCCCATGGCCGAGCCGGTGCGGGTCGATGAGCGGGGGATCGCCGAGGCCGGCACCGTGTCGCGCCTGGATGTGGTGACGGGGCAGGTGACGGCCACCGTGCCGGTGGGGCGCCATCCCACGGGCCTCGCCTGGGACACCGCCGGCGGACGCCTGTACGTGGCCAACGGCAACTCGGATGCGGTGAGCATCGTGGATACCCGAACCGCCACCCTGGCGGCTACGCTCGACATTCAGCCCTTCCAGGGCCGGGAGATCGGGCTGGCGCCCACGGCGGTGGCGCTGTCGCCCGACGGTCGCACCCTGTACGTGGCCCTGGGAGGTGCGAACGCGGTTGCGGTTTACGACGTGTCGGGGGCGGGTGAGGGGGACGGCACCCTCCTCGGCCTCATCCCCACGGGATGGTATCCCTCGGCCCTGGACGTGAGTCCCGACGGCGCCTCGCTGGCGGTGGGGACGCTCCTCGGCGTGGGCTCGGGCGAGGGCGAGACCTCGGGATCCCCGGGACTCCGCGGGCGCTACGTGCATGCGGTGCGGGGATCCGTGAACGTGATCCCCCTGCCCACCGAGGCGGAGCTCGCGGCATATACGACCTCGGTTGCGGGTAACGGCCGCTTCACCCTCGCCGGCCGGGGATCCCCCGCCGCCCGACGCCCTCGGACCGACGTGCCGGCGCGTGCCGTGCCGGAGCGACCGGGGGAGCCCTCGGTCATCGACCACGTGGTGTTCGTGATCCGCGAGAACCGCACCTACGACCAGGTCCTGGGCGACATGCCGCGGGGCGCCAGCGACAGCTCGCTGGTGATCTACGGCCGCGACGTGACGCCCAACGCCCACGCCCTGGCGGACCGCTACGTGCTCCTGGACCACTTCTTCGCCTCGGGCGGCAACTCCGCCGACGGGCACCAGTGGCTCACGCAGGCCAACGAGACCGAGTACCCGATGTGGCCGCTGTACAGCGGCCGCAGCTATCCGTACGACGGGGTGGATCCCCTCACGTACTCGCTGGGCGGATTCCTGTGGGAGTCGGCGGAAACCGCCGGTAGGAGCGTCGCGGTGTTCGGCGAATACGCGCCCTCGCCCGGGGACGGCGAGCCCGAGGACCGCCAGTGGCTGCTGGACATCTACCGGGATTCCATCCCCCGGGACCCGGCGCGTTTCCGGCGCCTGCTCTCGGAGATGTACGACACCCATTCGGATATCCCCTCACTGGAGCGGGTGTTGGTACGCGAATATCCGGGCTGGACCATGCAGACCCCGGACGTGGTGCAGGCGCAGGTCTTCCTGGATCACCTGCGCGAGTGGGAGGCCGCCGACTCCATGCCGAACCTGGTGATGATCGTGCTCCCCAGCGACCACACCAGCGGGACCAGCGCGGGGTGGAGCACCCCGAAGGCGTCGGTGGCGGACAACGACCTGGCGCTGGGCCAGCTCGTGGAGGGGCTCACCCACTCGCAGTTCTGGAAATCCATGGCGGTGATGGTGGTGGAGGACGACGCGCAGAACGGGGTGGACCACATCGACGGCCACCGCACCGTGGCGCTGGTGGTCTCGCCCTGGGCCCGCCGTCACGTGGTGGACAGCACCTTCTACAGCCATCCGAGCATGGTGAAGACCATCGAGCTCATGCTGGGGCTGCCGGCGCTCAGCATGTTCGACCTGGTGGCGACGGATATGCGCGCGAGCTTTCGGGAACCGGGCGAGGAGCCGGACTTCACGCCCTACGACGCCCTGGTGCCGGAGCAGTCGCTCTACGAGGTGAATCCCCCGGCGGGCTCGCTCCAGGGAGAGGCGCAGGAGGCGGCGCTGGCCTCGGCCCGCATGCGCTTCGACATTCCCGACGCCGCGCCCAGCGACCTGCTGAACCGCATCCTCTGGCACGACGCGCGTGGATGGGACACGCCGTTCCCCGGAGTGCGGCGCGCGCTGTTCTTTCCCATGTCGGTGGAGCTGGCCGACGACGAGCGCGAGGAGCGGGAAGGAGGCTGAGGGGAGCGGACGTCCTCTCAGCGCATCTGCGAAGTTGTGTTTGGGATAAGTTTAATGCAGATTCCTTATCTCAAATGGTTCCCGGCCTGTCGTCTCATGCGCTGCCTTATGGGAAGCTCGCTCTGAGATAAGATTTACGCAGTTTTCTTATCTGACAGGCCACCAGAGGTCCGATCCCGCATCCAGAAGACCCGTGCAATGGCATCGACCGAGCCCCAGCGATCCGGTGTATTCCGGCGTCAACCGGCCGGCTACACCGCGTTCATTCCTGCCCGGTTCCCCCCGCTGGACCTGGACCTGACCAACCTTCAGGAAGGTCTGGAAAGGGCGACGCTTGCATTGGGCCGGTTGATCGGATCGGCGGAGATCCTCCCCGATCCGGATCTGTTCGTCTACATGTACGTGCGTCGCGAGGCGGTTCTGTCGAGCCAGATCGAGGGTACGGAGGCCTCGCTCGTCGATCTGCTCGAGTACGAGGCGCAGATGGAGGAAGGGGACCGGCGAGTCGATGTGCGAGAGGTCGCGAACTACGTGGGAGCACTGCGCTACGGGCTCGAGCGGGTCCAGGAGTTGCCGCTCTCGCTTCGTCTGATCCAGGAGATCCACGACCGCTTGATGCGAGGAGTTCGCGGAGGAGAACCGGCGAAGACGCCCGGGGAGTTTCGCCGTTCGCAAAACTGGATCGGCGGGCCCACTCCGGCCACGGCGCGCTACGTTCCGCCGCCGGTCGAGGACATGCTCCGCTCGCTGTACGAACTCGAAGCCTTCATGCACGCGGAGTCGGAGCTGCCGATCCTCGTGCGGGTGGCCCTGGCGCATGCCCACTTCGAAACGGTCCACCCGTTTCTCGACGGGAACGGGAGGATCGGGCGGCTGCTGATCACGTTCATGCTCGTGCACGAAGAGGTCCTCGGCGAACCGATCCTGTACCTCTCGATCTTCTTCAAGCGGCACCGACAGGAGTACTACGACCGGCTCCAGGCGATTCGGGAGACGGGGGATTGGGAGGGTTGGCTCGCCTTCTTCCTCGAGGGTGTCGCCGCTGTCGCGACGGAAGCCACCGCCACGGCGCGCCAGATCGTGCATCTGCGCGAGGAAGAGCGCGTGCATGTCGCTCAGGCACTGGGTCGTCGGGCCGGCTCGGGGCTTCAGTTGCTGGAGCATCTGTTCAGGAATCCCATGGTCAACGTGAAGCGGGTCAGCGAGGTCACGGGGCTCTCGCAACCCGCCGCGAACGCATTGACGAACGTGATGGAAGAGGTGGGGATTCTGCGGGAGGTCACGGGGAAGAAGACCTACCGGATGTTCGGCTTCGACCGGTATCTCCAGCTCTTCCAGGAGCGGGAGGAGCGCGGCTGAGCTCAGGGAAGGAGGTCGGCCCAGCACGCGAGCCGGATATCCGAACGCCGTAGCGGAGATCTCCCCACTTGCTGCCCGCGCGTCCCCCGTCGCATCGTGGGCGCATGGAGTTCCTCAACTTCCTGATCATCATGTGGGCCGGCTGGCTGGTGTGGCGGCGGCCCCAGCGGGAACGGCTCGCCTTCACGCTGTTGCTGGTGAGCTGCCTCCTGATGGCGCTCCTCTTCCTCGTGGGCACGCACACGTCGTTCGTCCCGAGGCTGAACCTGTGAGCGGCCTGTCGCGGGAGCGCATGCGCGGGGTGCTGGCGTGGCTGGCGATCCTGCTCCTGGTCGTGCCCGTGGGCGGAGCGCTGTGGCTCGGCGTGGTCCAGGGCGAGTCCCCCTGCATCCTGTGCTGGGCGCAGCGGACCTCCATGCTCCTCATCGCCCTGGTCGTCCTGTTCGTGGTCCGCTACGGCATGCGCCCGCGCTACCTGGGACTGCTGGTGCTGCTGGGCGCGTGGGGCACCTTCATGGGCATCCGCCATTCGTCGCTCCACGTGGCGCGCGACGTGGGGCAGGGCTTCGCCGGGAGCATCCTGGGCGCGCACACCTACGTGTGGGCGTGGGTGATCCACTGGCTGGTGCTCATGGTCGGGGGAGCGCTGCTCCTGGTGCTGGAGCCGTGGTCCGACAAGCCGGTGAGCAAGCCGGGGCGCGTGGGGCGCTTCGCCATGGGACTCCTGGTGTTCATGGCCGCCGGCAACGCGCTGCAGGCGTTCGTGTCCACGGGTCCGCCGCCCTTCATCGGCCAGGCGGATCCCGTGCGCATCTCGCTGAATCCCCGCTACTGGGTGTGGTCCTTCGAGGAGATCCGGGGTTCCCTGGGATGGCGCGGATCGTGGAACATCCCCGAGCCCGACGCCTCGAGCGTGGATCCGGATCCCGCGCACGGGCCGTTGGCGGGGATTCCGGCGCTGACCATGGTGCGCGAGGAGCGGGTGACGGCGCCGGTGGAGGGCGCGATCACCGGGTTCGCGCTGGCTCCGGAGGGTGGGGGGATGGCGGCGAGCCAGGCGGCCGGGGCGCCAGCGGGCCAGGAGGCGCAGGAGGCGCAGGGGGCGCAGGAGGAGCGGGCGGCGCAGGAGGAGCGGGCGGCGCAGGAGATGCAGGCGCTGCGGGAGGCGCAGGCGCTGGTGATAACCGAAGGGTATGGCGTATATGTGCTCGACGGGTCGTTCGCTCGCGTGCTGCATCGCGTGGTGCTGGATCCCCAGTTCAGCGTGGACCTGACACCGCTGGCCGGCGCCGCGGTCCTCGAGGGAGACACCCTGGCCGTGCTCTCCAACAACAAGAGCTACGTGCTGCTGGCCCCGGACGCCGAGGCGGATCCCGTGCTGGCGTGGCGTCACTTCCTGGAGACCGACGGCACGGTGAGCGAGCTCACGCGCTCGCGCTTCAGCACCATGCGCGCGCGCCAGATGTACGCCAGCGCCCTGGCCTACGACGCCGAGGCCCGGGAGCTCATCACGGTGGGCGTGCCCTCACCGGGTCACGAGCAGCTCGTGGTGTCGCGCTTCGATCGGGGGGATTTCGGGCTGTCGTCGGAGTTCCTGCCGGGGCTGGGTGCCGGGCTGACCCTGGCCGATGCGGAGCGCGGGCCGGAGGAGTACTACGTGACCGGCGCGGCCGCGGCCGACGGGCTTCTCTACGCCGTGAGCGCGGCGTATTCGACGCTGCTGGTCATCGACCTGCGGGCCAGGACGCTGACCGCGGCCTATGCGCTCCCGGGGGTGTCGGATCCCGTGGGGGTGGCGGTGCGGGGCGGGGAGCTCCTGGTGGCGCAGGGCGACGGGCGGGTCGCGGTGTTCGAGCGACCGGGGCGGTAGGGAGGCGGGCGGGCGCGTCGGCGGGCGAGCGGGGGCGAAGGTGGGCGTGCGGGGGCGAAGGTGGGCGTGCGGGGGCGAAGGTGGGCGTGCGGGCTGCGGGCCGCCGCGCCGGGCGTCGGGCGCTGCCCGCTGTCGCTACCGGGTGACTGGAGCCCCCATTTTCGGCGTTTGGACGATTTGACTCGCTGAGCGAGTCGAAATCGTCGAAGGGCCGTTGGCGCCGATAGCGGTTTGTTCAATTCAACTCGCTGAGCGAGTCGAATTGGCGAATCGTCGCTGCGGGGCCCTCCAGTGGAACGTTGTCGACAGACTGGCAAGCTGCGACCGCGCGTCAGGGCGCCACGTTCTGATTCAGCCGGAACCGGTTGTCGGGATCGTACGTCCGCTTCACCTCGCGCAGCCGGTCCCATTGCTCGCCCAGTGCCGCCTCGACGAAACCGGGCTCATTGCCCGTGCCGGGAAAGTTCAGATTCGTCTTGCCGGTGCTGAAGGGCGCCATGGCGTCGAAGAATCCCCGGGCCCAGGCGATGTTGGCCTCGGCCTGGGCCGGATCGGCCCAGTTGGCCAGGATCTCCAGCAGATATGGCGCACCGCGGCCGCCGGCGGCGGTGGCATCGGCGGGGACCCGGTCCATGGCGCCGCCCAGGGCCCACAGCGCAGCCATGGACATGGCCGACGGCCGCCCGGCGACGTGCTCTTTCACGGTCTGCACCGCATCGTCGCCGAGCCCGGCGAGGTAGATGGACTTCCAGTAGTACTGGAGCTCTCCAGCGGGGAAGAAGGGATCGAACATGGTCTGCAGTCCGACCCAGGGGATCGTTCCCGACAGGTCGAGGAGCGGCTGCTCGATCTCGCGCAGCGGCTCGAGAATCTGCCGGCCCTCGTCCGGGTCTCCCGCGTAGGTCGCGCCCACGACGATCACCGCCCGGCCGTGAAGCTCGGCGGGGAACGCAGGGATCGACGGGATCGTCCACCAGGTGGAGGAGACGTTCACCTCGTCGGGTGCGTCGGCGGCGAAGTCCCGCATCGCCGCCATGACCTTCGCGGCGCTCTCCAGCGGATAGCCGGGTCCGGCGAAGGCGATCATGGGGCCCACGGGATACGCCCGGAACTCGAACGACGTCACCACGCCGAAGTTGCCGCCGCCGCCGCGGAGGGCCCAGAAGAGGTCGGCGTTCTCCGTCTCGCTGGCGGTGACGACGTCACCGGACGCCGTGACCACGTCGGCCGACAGCAGGCTGTCCGAGGTCATGCCGTAGGTGCGGCGGAGCCAGCCCTGGCCGCCGCCCAGGGTGAGGCCGGCCACGCCCGTGGTGGAGACGATCCCCCCGGGCACGGCCAGACCGAACACCTGCGACTCCCGGTCCAGGTCGCCCAGCGTGGCGCCCCCGGCGACCCGCACGGTGCGGGCTGCCGCATCGACGCGCACGCTCCGCATGGGCGAGAGGTCGATCACCAGGCCGCCGTCGCAGGTTCCGTAACCGGCCACGTTGTGACCGCCACCGCGCACGGCCACGAGCAGGTCGTGATCCGCCGCGAACCGGATCGCGGCCTGTACGTCGGCCACGCCACGGCAGCGAACGACCATGGCCGGGCGCCGGTCGATCATCCCGTTCCAGACGCGTCGGGCTTGGTCGTACGCAGGGTCGCCGGCCAGGATGAGCTGGGCACCCACCGAGGCCCTCAGGCCGTCGATGGCCTCCTGATCGAGAACGGTGCTCTCGCCGTCGAGTCGTCGGGCGTGGACGTCGGCCATCGGTCCTCCTTCGGCTCCCAAGAAGCGCACGTCGGGGGGGTACGTGCAGGCGTCGGGACACCGCCGCCGACTACACGTCGTGCGGCTCGCGAGGCGCCTACTCTTCGTCGTGCGATAATACTACGAAGCACGTCAATCGCATATGAAGACGTGGGGCGTCCGTCCCCGAAGGCGCCGAGACGCCGTCGCTAGGTGGCGACTGGAGCCCCCTTTTTCGGCGTTTGGACGATTTGACTCGCTGAGCGAGTCGAAATCGCCAGAGGACCGGTGGCGCCGATCACGGTCTGTTCAATTCAACTCGCTGAGCGAGTCGAATCGACGAATCGTCGCTGCGGAGGCCTCCAGTGGAACGTTGGCGACGGCTGGCAAGCTGCGACACCACCTGCCCGTGCCGCCGGTCCGCGTCGCCTGCCCTCGACGCGGCCCGCGACGCCTGCCCGCCCCGCCCGCCCGCCGCGCGACGCCGCCCGCGCGCGCGCCGTCTCACCCTCGACGCGGCCCGCGCCGCGCCCGCCCGCGACGTCTGCCCTCGGTGCCGCCCCCCCGCCGCAGCGCCCCCAATCCCACCATCCGCCCACCCCCAGGGAACCGTCGAATTGACGTAAGTGTATCATCCGTATATATTTAGCGTCTAGCTGCCTCGCCGTGCTCCGACGGCGGGCCAGCAAACAGGGCCATTGGCGAGCCCTTTTCCTTCGGCCGATGCGCGTCCAGGCGTCCCGTCGCCGCCGCTCGGCTGGCAACGACAGGATCGTGTTGTTTTGACCCCGACGACGACCTTCGGCGCATCGAACAAGTCCACCGAGCTCGAGCTCGACGACCCGAACCTCTACAAGCACGTGAAGCGCCCCGAGTGGGGCTTCGGGATCCTGGTGAGAGAAGGTGAGGAGTCGCGCTCGTATCAGTTCGAGGACGGCCGTCTCCGCAAGATCCGGAAGGGCTACTACAAGCTCCTGAAGCCCATGAAGGAGCTCGACGCGCGGGGCGAGCACATTCGCGAGAACCTGCGTCGGGTGGCCGAGGTCGCGACCGACGACTCGGACCGGAGCGTGGTGGACGCGGTGGCGCCCTTCTCGGCCCAGATCGATCTGTTCACGCGCCTGTATCCCGGGGGATTCGAGGATCCCGAGTGGATCGAGGATCACCGGACCACCGAGGGGTCCCCGCTCAAGCGGCATCGCGAGCCGGTGTCGGCCGAGGCCCGGGATGCCCTCACCAAGGTGCGCTTCGAAGAGGCGCTGGCCGCCGACGAGCACGAGGAGCTGTGCGAGGTCATCGCGGACCTGCTGGCGCGCACCGATCTCGTGCAGGTATCCCACGCCAAGGCGCTCCGCGGGCTCGAGCCCGACGAGAAGAAGGAGTACGTGGAGGCGGTGGCGAATCTCCTGCACGGCGAGGGCGAGTACGAGCCGCGCTTCCGGGCGTACCTGAAGACGCTCGAGGAGCTCTTCGACGAGCGGCCGAGCTGGCGGGTGGCCACGACCCTTCCGGGGCTGTTCTTTCCGCAGACCCAGGTGGTGGTGCGCCGCTCGGCCTTCATCCGGCAGGCGGGATCCATCGCACCCACGGCTCCCTACAGCCGCAAAGCGAAGGTGGGGCCGTACCGGAACTTCCGGCGGGTGGCGGTGGGCGTGCGCGAGCGGCTGAACGCCGCGGGCCACGAGCCCCGCGACCTGCTGGACGTCTACGACTTCATCTGGACGACGCTCCGGACCTCGGCGCTGGATCACCTGGGTCAGGACACCACGCCGTAGCAGCGGCCGCTGTAGCAGCCCGGCACCCGCGCTCCGGGCGAGCATCGCCGGGCGCGGGCGCCGGGTGCCGGCTCACCGGATGCGCGTGAGCGTGTAGTCCGACTCCACCACGAACGAGAACCCGGTGAAGTCGGTCTGCTTCACGTAGGTGCCCTCGATGGTGGTGCCGTCGGCCGAGACGTCCCCCAGTCACTGCCTCGCATGTCGAGCCAGTAGTTCAGGGCTCGCTGGTCCTGCGTGCTCGGATCATTTCCGCAATCCACCGAGACGGTCACGAACGGGCCGAAGGTGAAGATGTAGCCCTGGTACCGAGCCGGAGTCGTCGAGGTGTCGAACTCCAGGTACGAGGTACCGGAGACCTCGTCGGTCACGTCGAAGGTGATCTCCGGGCCCGTGAAGACGCAGTCGTAATAGGTGTGACTGTAATCCCACGTCACCGAGCCCCCCGTCACGACGTATCTGGGATTCGTCGATCAGGTCGTTCCCGTCGGGGCTCGGTCTGAAGGTGAGCTCGGGGACCTCGCCCACCTGGGCCGCCGTGCCCGCGCGGAGCTCCCCGAGCTTCTCCCAAGCCACCTGCGCCGGGTACCCCTGTTCCGAGAGCATCTCGAAGAAGGAGGTCGACGCGGCGATGGCATCGTCGGCATAGACGGCCTGGCTCCATCCCAGGACGACGCTCGTCCCTCCCCGGAGGGCCTCCGCCAGGTCCAGCGCCTGGTCGCCCACCGTCTGACACCCGTTCAGGAAGACCAGCGTCTGATCCAGGCCCTCGGGGTAGGCGTCGCGGAAGAAGTCGGCGGCCACCAGCACGTACTTGTTGCCGGTCTCCTCGCCGATGGCGAGCTCCAGCCCCATCTCGTCGAGCTGCAGGATCTTGGCGGCTTCCGAGTCCCCGCTGGTGATCACCGTCGACAGGACGCCGATCTCGAGGCCGGCGCGGCAGCCCGAAAGATCACAGACCCGACGCCCGTGCCCCGTGTAATACACCACGTCGAAGTCGTTCCAGTCCGTGAACGCCGCGGGTCCGACCTCCGTCGAAGTCTCCGCCTCGTTCTTCCTGTAGGCCACGTTCCCCTCGTAGCCACGCGTCGACTCCAGGACAGCCTTGATCTCGGCGCCATCGTCCCACTGCGGCGTGAATTGCCAGAGTGCGGGGGAGAGCACGAGAGCCTTCTTGTCCGGGCCTTCGTCGCCCACGATCTCGCGCGCTGGAGGTGGCGGGTTGGCCGGAGCGGGCGCGGCCTGCGGAGAGGGGCCACTCAGGTGGGCTCCCGGACGGTAGATCCACATGCCCCGACCCCCGTCCACGCGGAAGCGGATGGCCAGCTCGTCGCCCTGCACCTCGGCGACGTCGCTCTCGGCCTCCAGCCAGCTCTGCACCTCGGCGCTGGTCGATCCTCCGCCGAGCCTCGTGACCCCTTCGTCCGCCAGCGCCAGCGTGCGCTCGACGACGTCCGACGCGACATCGGACCATGGCCGGCTTGTCCCGACCCGCCGATCCGCCGTAACGTGCGGCCCCCGCTCTGCCCGGAGCGGGGGCCTTCGTTCCTTGTGACAGGAACCGTCCGTGAGCACGTTCGCACGCCGCCGGCCCGCCCGCTTCGCCGCCGCCCTCGCCATCACGCTCCTGGGCCTGCCCGCCCTCACGCCGCTTCCAGCCCACGCCCAGGTCGACTCGACGCTCTTCCAGTCCATGCGCTACCGGAACATCGGACCGTTCCGGGGCGGGCGCGTGACCACGGTGACGGGCGTGCGGGGCGAGCCCTTCACCTTCTACATGGGCGCCACCGGCGGCGGCGTGTGGAAGACCACCGATGCGGGCACGAGCTGGCACAACCTCTCCGACGGGTACTTCACCACCACGGGCATCGGTGACATCCGGGTCGCGCCCTCGGACCACAACGTGATCTACGTGGGCACGGGCGAATCGCCGGTACGCGGGGTCAAGACCTCGCACGGCGACGGGGTCTACAAGTCCACCGACGCCGGCGAGACCTGGACGCACCTGGGGCTGGAAGCCACGCGCCACATCGCCAAGATCCAGGTGGATCCGCGGGATCCGGACCGGGTGTGGTTGGCGGCCCTCGGGAATCCCTGGGGACCCAACGAGGAACGGGGCATCTACCGCTCCACCGACGGTGGCGCCACCTGGGACAAGATCCTGTTCGTCAACGACTCGTCGGGCTTCGTGGATCTGAGCATGGACGCCCACAATCCCGACCACATGATGGCCACCTCGTGGGAGTTCCGGCGCTTTCCCTGGGCCGTGAAGAGCGGCGGGCCGGGGAGCCGCGTGTGGAAGACCACCGACGGGGGGGATCACTGGCGCGAGATCAGCGCGGGGCTGCCGGCGCTCAAGGGCAAGATGGGCGTGGCCATCTCGCCGGCGGATCCGGACGTGGTCTACCTGGCGGTGGAGGCCAGGGACACGCTGGGCGGCGTGTACCGCTCCGACGATGCCGGCGAGACGTTCCGGCAGGTGAGCAACGATCCCACGACCTTCGCCCGGGCGTGGTACTACATGCAGATCATCGCCGACCCACAGGACGCCGATCAGGTCTGGGTCATGAACAGCGGGCCCATGAAGTCCATCGACGGAGGCCGCACCTACCGGCGCATGCCCGACGCCCACGTGGATCACCACGCGCTGTGGATCAATCCCGACGATACGGACATCATGATCGACGGCGACGACGGGGGCGCCACGGTCACGCTCAACGGCGGCCAGACCTGGTCCACGCAGCTCAACCAGTCCACCGCCCAGATGTACCGGGTCGAGACCGACAACGGATATCCCTACAAGGTTTATTCGGGCCAGCAGGACGCCAGCGGAATCGTCATCGCCAGCCAGACGCTGGGCGACGGCATCGGTGAGCACGACTGGCAGACCATCCGCTCCGGCGAGTCGGCCACGGTGGCGCTGGATCCCGAGAACCCGCGCTACGTCTACACGACCTTCTTCGCCGGCTTCCTGGGCGAGTGGGACGCCGAGACGTGGAACTACCGCATGATCCGGCCCTACGCCGAGCGCGTGTCGGGCGAGCAGCCCAAGAACCTCAAGTACCGCGCCAACTGGAACGGGCCGGTGGAGGTCTCACCCCACGATCCCGACGTGATCTACTACGGATCCCAGTACCTGATGAAGTCCACGGACCGGGGCACGACCTGGGCGGTCATCAGCCCCGACCTGACCCGCGACGACGAGGCGCATCAGGGCAAGGGCGGCTATCCCATCTCCAACGAGCAGATCACCGCCGAGAGCTACAACGACGTCTTCAACATCGAGGAATCGCCGCTGCTGGAGGGCGTCATCTGGGTGGGCTCCGACGACGGCCTGGTGCACCTGACCCGCGACGGCGGCGACACCTGGACCGACGTCACGCCGCCGGAGCTTCCCGAGAGCATCATCAACGTCATCGAGCCCTCGCCGCATGATCCGGCCAAGGCCTACTTCGCCGCCGCCGGCTACAAGCTCAACGACTTCACGCCCTACATCTACAGGACCGAGGACTACGGCCAGACCTGGACGAAGATCGTCGAGGGAATCCCCGGAAACACCTTCGCGCGCTCGGTGCGCGAGGACCCGGATCGCGAAGGGCTCCTGTACGCCGGGACCGAGACCGGGCTCTTCGTCTCGTTCGACGACGGGGACATGTGGCAGCCGCTCCAGCTCGACCTGCCCGAGGTGCCCGTCACCGACATGCGCATCCGGCAGAAGGACCTGGTGGTGTCGACCCAGGGACGGGGGCTCTGGATCCTGGACGACCTGACGCCGCTGCATCAGATCGAGGACGCGGCGGCGGCCGCCGACCTGTGGCTCTACCGGCCCCGGGACACCTACCGCAACATCGGCGGCGGCTACTACGCCGAGGGCGGCCCCGGAGAGAATCCCCCCAGCGGCGTGCAGGTGAACTACGTGCTGAAGCAGGCCGTGCCCGCCGACACGCCCATGGCCATGGAGATCCTGGACGAGGCGGGCCAGGTGATCTTCGCCGAGCGCACCGACGATCCGACGCCCGACTGTGCCGATGCGCCCCGCCAGAAGCTGCTCAGGCGCACCGCCGGCGCGCACCGCTGGAGCTGGAACATGAACGTGGGCCGCTTTCCGTGCTTCGTGGAGATCACCGCCACCTCGCGCGACCTGAGCGCGTACGCGGTGAAGCCCGGCCGCTATCAGGTGCGACTGACGGTGGGGGACGCCTCGCAGACGCAGGACTTCCGCATCCTCGTCGATCCGCGCCTGGACGGCATCGTGGCCGATCCGGTGGCCGAGTACGCGGAGCTGGACCGGCTGTCGAAGTCGCTCTACGACGCGGCCACGCAGATGGCCGACGGCGTGAGCGATCTCCGCCAGGTGAAGGATCAGCTCGACGTCATCCTGGAGTTGTCGTCGGCCAGCGAGGTGCAGTCGGGCGGCGCCGAGCTGAACGGGACCCTGAACGCCTGGATCGCCGACATCCTCCAGAAGGATTTGAAGACGGGCCAGCACGCGTATCAGTTCGAGGCGCGCCTCATGATGAAGTACAAGGACCTGCTGGGGCGCATGAGCGGCGCCAACATCCCCGTGACCCAGGGCGTGCGCGATGTCACCGGCGATTATCTGAGCGAGTGGACCGACCTACAGGAGCAGCTCCAGCTCATCAAGAGTCGTGACATTCCCGCCTTCAACCGGGTGCTGGAAGAGGCGGGACTGCCGCTCATCTATCTTCCGCGGCCCATCAGTTGAAGGGGGGGATGGCGGGCGCAGGCCGAACGCGGACGCGCGCGCTCACCGCCGGAGCTGCGGCTTCACCTCCTGGAGCCAGTTCTCCGCGACGATCAGCGTGCGGGGGCCCGCGTCCGTGTCGACGGCCCGGATCATGATGAAGCGGCCGTCGGCTGCGACGTCCCAGGGCGTGTAGTAGTCGGCCGAGAGCACGTCGATCCGGGTCGCCTGGGCCAGCTTGAACAGCGCCGTGGTCTCGCCCACCTCCGGTGTGCCGTCCTCGGCGACCGGCACGGCCATCATGGTCTTGTCGCCCCGCAGGTAGTAGAGCTCGCGCCCGTCGCGCGCCCACAGGGGCCCGGTCCCTCCGGCGCTCGACACCTGCACCTTGCCGGCACCCACGTCGGGGAAGGGGCGCACGAAGACTTCCAGTCGGCCGGTTTCGTTCGACTGGTACGCCAGCGAGCGCCCGTCGGGCGACAGGGCGATGGCCATCTCGTCGTACGGTTGTGCCAGGAGCGGCTGCGGCACGCTGTCTTCGCCGACGTGGAGCGCGTAGACGTCGCGCCCTCCCATGGCCGCCGATGCGGCGCCCCGGCGCAACAGGATCCACTGGCCGTCGGGAGAGAGAAGGCCCTCGTCGGCTTTGCCCTTCCACAGGATGGAATCGGTGCCGGTGCCGTCGGCCCGCCGCATGGCGAAGGTGGTGTCGGTCAGGAACGTCACCCAGCGCCCATCGGGCGTCCATCTCGGCCTTCGGTCCGGACTGGCGCCGTGGGTGAGCAGCGATGCGGGACCACGGGGGAGCGATTTGATCCAGACGTCGTCTCCCGACGGCGTGTTGAGGCCGATGGCGAGCCGGTCGCCGCCGGGCGACAGGGCCCATCCGTAGTCACCGGCGAACTGGGTCACCCGGAAGGTGAAGGCCGAATCCACCCGTTCCGGACGGCCGGTGCGGTCGACCCAGATCAGCTCCTGTATGGTGGTCACGTCCAGGCCACCGGACCCGATCACGAGCGTGCCGGACGCCGACAACGCGACGGTCGGCTGTCCCGCCGGGGCCTGGACCTGATACGGGAGCGGGAGGGGCTCTCCCCGCATTTCGAGCTCATCGGGATCGAAGGACGCCGCGAACACGTCGTGACTGGTCCGCACGAAGACCAGGACCCCATCCGCGTAGAATCCTGCAACCGCGCCCTCCGCCACTGCCCGCGCTTCGCCGCTTCGGGGATCCAGCGCCATGAGGGTGCCGCTGTGGCAGGGCGGCGGGCACGCCATGAACAGCGCACGGCCTCCCGGCAGCGGGGTCAGGTTCTGGGCGAAGAGTGAATCGGAAGCCCACGCGGACGTCGCATCTCCTCCACCCGCCGGCAGGGCCAGGATCTCGACGCCGCGGCTCTGGTCTCCCGCGTACCGCGCGGTCACGAAGACGATGGTCCCGTCGTCCAGCCAGGCCAGGCTGCCCAGGGCTCCCGAGGCCCCGGTCGCCAGCTCCGTGGAGGCCGAGCCGTCCATGCCCAGCTTGCGGAGCGTCCCGTCCTGAATCACGGCCAGCGAGCCGCCATCGGGCGAGACCGCCATGGAGGTGACGCTCGCGCGTGCCCGGCAGCGGGTCCGGCTCGAGCTGGTCGCGGCGCTTCACCCACAGCTCCCAATCCTCCGAATCTGCCGTCAGCTCGGGATAGATGATGCGGTGATCCGTCTGGGCTCAGGGTGGCGAAGGCGCCCCCGAGGATCGATGCCTCGCCGCTGGCGAGGTCGAGTCGGTAGCGGGTGACGGGGAGCGGCGGGGCGGGGCGGGTCAGGGCCCAGACCGCGACGCCGGTGGCGACCACGGCGACTGTCGCCAGCGCCGCCATCCCCAGAGAACGCCGCCGCCGGGCTTCCGGCGTGGCCGCGAAGCCGGCCACCGCCGAGGCGCCGAAGGAGGGATCGCTCAACGCCTCGGCGAACGCCCTGGAGCTCTCGAAGCGGTCGGCGGGGAGCTTCTCCAGCGCCTTGTCGAGGGCCGCCGCCACGTTGGGCGGGGCCGTGTGCCGCAGCTCGGTCACCGGCCTCGGTCGGTCGGCGATGATCTTCATGATCACCTGCTGCGCCGAGTTGGCCGTGTGGGGCGGCTCGCCGGCGAGCATCTCGTACAGCACGCTGGCCAGAGAGTACTGGTCCGCGCGGCCGGTGATCTCCTTGTCGGCCGTGGCCTGCTCGGGTGCCATGTAGTGCGGCGTGCCGATGCTGGTGCCCGTCTCCGTCATGCGGCCACCGGCCGCCGCGCTCACCGCCAGGGCGATGCCGAAGTCGGCCACCATGGGGCGGCCGTCGTGCAGCAGGATGTTCTCGGGCTTGATGTCCCGGTGGATGACGCCGTTGCGGTGCGCGTAGTCCAGCGCGTCAGCGACCTCGCGCGTGATGCGGATGGACTCCTCGACGCCGAGCTGCGTCTCGCGGTCGAGCTTCTGGCGGAGCGTCTCGCCCTCGATGTAGGGCATGACGTAGAAGAGGAAGCCGTCGGCCGAGCCCGAATCGAAGAGCGGGAGGATGTGCGGGTGCTGGAGCTGGGCCGTGGTGGTGATCTCCTGCACGAAGCGCTCGGCGCCGAGCACCGCCGCGAGCTCCGGCTTGAGCACCTTGATCGCCACCTGGCGGTGGTGCTTGATGTCCTCGGCGAGATAGACCGTGGCCATGCCGCCGGCCCCGATCTGGCGCACGATGCGGTAGCGATCCGCCAGGGCGGCGGAGAGTCGCTCCGTGGTATTGGCCATGGGCTGCGTGGACACCGTGAGAGGGGGGGCGCGTCCAGCCGGTCAAGGGACAGGTATGCGCGTCTGGACGCGACAAATCAAGCGGACGCCTCCCCGCTCAGTCCGGGATCGCCGCCAGGATCTCCCGCATGGTCGACTTGTAGTCGCGCAGTGCGCGCAGCCCCTCTGTGGTGAGCGCGTACGCCGTGCGGAGGCGGCCGTCCACCTCCCGCTTCGAGGCCTCCACCAGGCCTGCGGATTCCAGGCGCTTCATCTGCACCGACAGGTTACCCCGGGTGAGGCCCGTCTGGCGCAGCAGGTACATGAAGTCCGCGGCATCCACCATGGCCAGGAAGACGAGCACGCGGAGTCGGGCGGGCTCATGCAGAAAGCCGTCTACCTCCGGGACCACCGAGGTCGCCATCGCCTACCCCACCTCCTCGAAGCGCCGGCTCTCCACCAGGAAGCGACCGAGCAGCACGGCGCCCGTGCACCACACCACGAAGCCTCCGGCCACAGGGGAAGCGCGGGACCGTCGTGGATGGCGAGGGTCCCGACGCCGGCCGCGGCGAGCACGCCGGCGTAGACCAGGAACCTCGGCGCGCGCGTCAGGGCTGCCGTGACCAGGGCGGCCAGCGCGACGAGCAGGGCCGGGAAGCGCCGCCACGGAATCGGCGAGGCCCGCCGTGCCGCCGCGTAACCCGAACGCCACTGCGGCCACCAACAGCAGGAGCCCGATGCCCAGCCCGGCCGTGCCAGTGAGCTCGCGGGTCGAGCGCTCGCGCCGCCGGCGCGAGAACTCCACGTATCCCATGCGGGGCTCCACGACCCACTTTCGCAGTGCCATCCACGTAACGAGGGCCATGGGCACCACGATGGCCTCCACGGGGAATCCGCCCAGGGGGAGTCCGTCGAGCAGATATCCCGCACCGATCAGGATGACCGCCGCACCGGCCACCAGGTCGAGGGTGCCATCGGCCCAGAATGCGCCGAAGAGTCGGGTTTCGGGGGATGTGCGCACGGGAGCCTCCTGCATCTATGGTTCATGACGTGAACTAAGTTTATGTCATAAACTCACCGGACGCAAGGCGTCTTCGCGGAGCATGACTCCTGCGGCTCCCTACTTCAGTTCCCGCGCCAGCGCCTTCTGCGCGGCCCACCATCCGCACATCCCATGCACGCCGACGCCGGGGGGCGTGGACGACGAGCACAGGTACACGCCGTCCATGGCCGTGCGATACGGATTCAGCGACAGCACGGGCCGGGCGAAGATCTGTCGGAAATCCCCCGAGCCTCCGCCGATGTCGCCACCGATGAGGTTGGCGTTGCCGCGCTCCAGATCGGCGGGCGCCAGGGCGCTTCGGGACAGAATGCAGTCCTTGAAGCCGGGTGCGAATCGCTCGATCTGGGTCTCGATCCCGTCCTGCATGTTCTCGGTGGAGCCGTTGGGGACGTGGCAGTACGCCCACAGCGTGTGGCGGCCCGCCGGAGCGCGGGAGTCGTCGAAGAGCGACGGCTGGACGACGATGGCGTAGGGGCGATGGGCGACACGGCCTTCGCCCACCTCCGCCTCGGCGGCGGTGATCTCGTCCAGGGTGCCGCCGATGTGGACGGTGCCGGCCCGGCGGCACGCCTCGGCGGTCCAGGGCACGGGCTCCGTGAGCGCCCAATCCATCTTGAAGACGCCCCAGCCGTAGCGGTAACCGTCCAACCTGCGGCGATAACCCGAAGGCATGCGGTCGCCGGCCATGGCGATGAGCTGCCTGGGCGTCACGTCGCACAGGACGGCGCGTGCCGGGGGGAGCGCGTCCAGGGATTCCACGGGATGATCGGTGACGATCTCGCCGCCGAGCTCCCGGAGATATGCGCCCATGGCTTCGCTCAAATTCTGGGAGCCTCCCCGGGCGACCGGCCATCCCACGGCGTGCGCCGACACCACGAGACCCAGCCCGTAGCCGGCGGTGGCCAGCGAATCCAGGGGGACCATGGCGTGGGCGGCGGCGCCGGCCAGCAGCGCGCGTCCGGCCTCGCTGTCGAAGGTCGCGCGGGCGAGCCCACGGGCGGAGCGGATGCCCCGGAGCCCGAAGCGCGCCATGAGCAGGGGATGGCGGGGGCCCGGGGGGCCGAGCAGCGCCTCCATGAGGTCCTCGGCCCGCTCCACGAAGGGACCCATGAGCTTCCGGTACGCGCGGCCGTCCTTGACCGGCAGGCCGGCGGCGGTCTCCTCGACGGAGCGATGGGCGACCGCCGCTTCGCCCCCGTCCAGCGGATGGGCGAACGGCAGTTCGGGATGCACGTACTCCAGCCCGAAATCCCCCAGGGGCAGATCGCTGAGAAACGGCGAGGCCAGCACCAGCGTGTGCACCGCCGAGCAGACGTCGTGCACGAAGCCGGGCTCGGTGAGCTCGGCGGAGCGAGTGGCGCCCCCGATGGTGGGCTGGGCCTCGTAGACCCGCACGGAGCGGCCGGCCCGGGCCAGGGTCAGGGCCGCGGACAGCCCGTTGGGGCCGGCGCCGACGACGATGGCGTCGGGCGTCGTCACCCCAGCGCTGCCAGCACGCGCTCGGCCACGGCCTTGCCCACGGCGGAGCAGGGCGCGGCATGGGCCACGCCCACCATGTCGTAGGTCAGGGGCTCGCCCGCCTTCAGCAGGTCGATCACGGCGGCCTCGACGGCGTCGGCTCCCTTCTGGAGCTCCTCGTCGCCGGTCTGCGTGGCGAGCCACGCCAGGCCCTCGCGGGTGGCCAGGATCATGGCCAACGGATTCGCCTTGTCCTTGCCGGCGTGCTTGGGCGCGGAGCCGTGGATGGGTTCGAACATCCCGTGCTCGTCGCCGATGTTGGCGCCCACGGCCAATCCCATCCCCCCCTGCAGCACGCTGGCGAGATCGGTGACGATGTCGCCGAACATGTTGGTGGTGACGCCCACGTCGTACCACTCGGGCTTCTGGATCAGCCACTGGGTGAAGGCGTCGACGATGGCCGTATCCTTCTCGATGTCGGGATATTCCTCACCGATCTCGTGGAAGATGCGAACGAACATTCGGCAACCGTCGAGCACGTTGTCCTTGGCGATGCAGGTGACGCGCTGAACCCCGTCGCCGGGCGCTCCGTGGCGGCGGCGGGCCAGCTCGAAGGCCCTCCGGATGACGCGCTCCGAGCCCTTGCGGGTGATGACCCGGCTGTCCACGGCGACCTCTTCCGAGCCACCCCGGGCGAGAATCCCCCCGACGCCGGCGTAGAGCCCCTCGGTGTTCTCACGCACCAGTACCATGTCGACCTTGTCGGCGTCCCACACGCGCGTCGGCTGCCCGTGGATCTTGTGGTTCACGCCCTCGTAGAGCTTCACCGGACGCACGTTGGCGTACAGGTCCAGGGCGGCGCGGGTGCCGATGACGGGACCCCATCCGGCCATCTTGCCGTTCGCCATGGTCACGGGCCGTCCGTTGCCCTCCGGGTCCGGCCAACCCACGGCGCCCAGGAGCACGAGATCCGCCGCGGCGACCTCCGCTTCGGCGCCCTCGGGCCAGTCCCGCGAGCCGTGCTTCAGGTAGAACTCGCCGCCACAGGGGATCTCCTCGACGTCGAAGTCGATCCCGAGCGCCGACCCCACCGCTTCCAGCACCCGCCGGCCCTCGCGCGCGACCTCCACCCCGATCCCGTCGCCGGGCAGGACTACGACTCGATATGCCATCTCTGCTCCATTGGTGTCCGTGGGCGTGCCGGCCAACGATAAGGCGGGCGGGCGGTGGTTGGTAGGTCGTGTGGGTGCGGGTGGCGGTCGTGGGGTGGGGTTTGGCGTGGGGATGGCGGGGTGGTGGGGCGAACGGTGGCGGTGTGGTCGCGGCGGGGTGGCGGGTGTGGCGTGGCGGCGGTGGCGGGTTGCCGGGCGGCGGCCGTGGTGGGCGGTGTGGCGCGTGCCGCGCGGGCGTGTGCCTGGCGGGCCGGGGCGGGCCTGCGCGAGACATGACGAAGGGACCGTGCGTGCGATGATCCGGGACGCGGGGGCAGATTCGGCGCGCAGGCGTGGTCGAACGGGTGCCTCCGCCGTCCACGACCTGGGCCCGCGGTAGGTTGGGCACCTCGAGCGTGCTCAAAGCCCTCGAGCGTGGGGAAACGGGCCGCGTTTGGTCCTTCGGCCACTCATCGGCGGGCCTCTGCGGCGGCCGCGCGCCATGATCACCGCGCTTTGGCGGCGCCACACTGGATATCACCGCGCTTCGGCGGCGCCATCCGCGAGACCACCGACACCCCTCCTGGCGCGCGTCCGCGGATCCCCGCGCCCGCCTGCACCCTCACGCACCGCGGCCGAAACCCCCTCCCGCCGCAGAGGACCCCCGCGCCGCCGCCATCGTGGTGCCCAACCCTCCGGTGCCTTATCCTCCGTCGCCATGAGCGAACGCCCGTCCTTCATCGAAGAGCTGAAACGCCGCAAGGTGGTGCGGGTGGCCATCGTGTACGCGGCGGTGTCGTGGGCCGTGCTCCAGGTGGCGGACATCGTGGTGCCGGCGCTGGGCCTGTCGGAGAAGATGATGACGGGGCTGGTGGTGCTGCTGGTGCTGGGATTCCCGGTCACGCTGGCGCTGGCGTGGGCCTTCGACGTGACACCGGAGGGCGTGAAGCGGGCGCCGAAGGCCGAGGCCGCGACGGACGACGAGGGGCACGGCTGGGTGTCCGCGCGCACCGTGATCGCTGCCGTGGTCCTGCTCGCCGCGGGTTGGGCCGGTGGCCGCTTCCTGCATCCCGCGGGAGGCGACGACGGCGGTGGTGCCGGCTCGGCGAACCTCGCGTCGGTGGCGGTGCTCCCCTTCCGGGACCTGGGCAGCACTACCGACTCCACGCACCTGGCCGACGGCATCCAGGACGACATCCTCACGCAGCTCGGTCGCATCGACGCGCTCCGGGTCACGTCGCGCACCTCGGTGGAGCGCTACCGGGACACGGACAAGGACATCCCCACCATCGCCGACGAGCTCAAGGTGCGGGCGGTGCTGGAGGGCGGCGTGCAGCGCACCCCCAACCGGGTGCGCATCAACGTGCAGCTCATCGACGGCGGCACCGACAAGCACCTGTGGGCAGAGAGCTACGACCGGGCGCTCAATGCCGACAATGTGTTCGCTATCCAGTCGGAGATCGCGCGGGCGGTGGCCGACGCGCTGGAGGCCGCGCTCACGCCAGAAGACGAGCGCTCGCTGGCGCAGGTCCCCACGCACGATCTGCGGGCGCTCGACCTCTATCATCGCGGCCGCAGCCTGCTGGACTCGGAGGCCGATGAGGATCAGGTGGCTGCGATCCCGGTCCTGGAAGAAGCCGTCCGCCGCGACTCGACCTACGTTCGGGCCTGGGCCGCGCTGACGCGGGCGCGGAGTTGGCAGATCCGGCAGGGCAGGGACTGGGACACGCTTCCGGCGCGCGCGGCGCTGGACCGGACGCTGGCCTTGGCTCCCGGCAGCGCCGAAGCCGCCTTCGCCGAAGGGAATTATCTGTACTACGCCCGCGGGGACTACGTCGGCGCCCTCGAGGCGTTCGGCCGCCTGTCCGGCGCCGAGGCGAGCAGCGCCGACGTGACCTTCTTCACGGCCAACGTCCTGCGCCGGCTGGGGCGCTGGGACGAGACCGTCGACCGCTATGCCCGGGTGACCCGCCTCGAGCCCGAGAACACCCGGGCCTTCTACGAGCTCGGGTTCACCTACGAGTCTCTG
Source organism: uncultured Gemmatimonadales bacterium (assembly GCA_963809895.1). Classification (GTDB taxonomy): domain Bacteria; phylum Gemmatimonadota; class Gemmatimonadetes; order Longimicrobiales; family Gaopeijiaceae; genus Gaopeijia. The sequence continues at coordinate 52,020 of CAWELD010000010.1, forward strand.
AGGCGCTTCGGTGAAGCGGATTCGGCCCTGGAGCGGGCGTACGAGGTGGCGCCGGACGTGCCCGAGATCATCCACCAGCAGATCGACGTGGCGTTGTGGGGGCGGGGGGACACGGCTCGTGCGCGCACCCTGTTGTCGCGTATGCGACGGGTTACGGGGGATCCCAGGCCGGATCTGGTGGCGGCCGATCTGGCGTACGTCCAACGTGACCCGCGGGCGCTGGAGATCGCGGCCGGCGTGGACCTGCCCACGGCCGTGTTCGATGCCTACACCCTGGGTCCGGGCGGTCCGGTGGAGCTCTGGCGCGCGCGCATGGCGTGGGCGTTGGGTGACGCCGCCGAGGCGCGGGCACTCTCCGCGAGGTTCGAGCCGGCCTTCGCGGCGGCGCGTGCGGGCATGGTAGACGGAGCGCGGCATCCGGGCGTCGGCGCCGACTTCTTCGGCACCCTGGGTGGCCTGCACGCCATCCGGGGGTGGGTCGCGGCCTTCCAGGGACGCCGGGACGCCGCCCTGGCCGAGGCCGACAGTGCCGTCGCGTTGAACCCGGTGGAGGCCGACGCCCTGGAGGGCGTGGTTCTGCTGCGACAGCGGGCGCTTATCCGCATCGTGGTGGGGGATGCCGAGGGGGCGGTCGAGGACCTGCGGAGGGTGCTGGAGCTACCGGGACTGACCACCGTCCAGGAGCTGCGGCTGGTGCCGTTCTACGACTCGTTGCGGGACCGGCCGGATTTCCAGGCGCTGATCGCCAGCGGCGAGCGTTGACCGGCGGCGGCTGGCGGGGCGGGTGCGGTCCGGAGGGGCAGGTAGTTCGACGGGCGTGTGGCACGACGGGCCGGCGCCTCAAGCGCCTGCCGCCATGATCAAAGGGACCACGCGTGCGGCGATCTGAGGCGCGGGGGTGGATTTGGCACGCGGGGGCTGTCGAATCTGGCCGGTCGCCCTCCTCGACCGCGGCCCGCGGTGGATCGGGCGCCTCCAGTGCGCTCAAACCGCACCATCGTCAGCGCGGCAGCCACGATTGGTCCGTTGGTCATCCCGCTCCGGCGCCCGATGTGAGCGCCGTGCCTCCGCCGCTGTCGAGGCGTCCCCAGGTCGCTCGCGCCGAGTACCCCGGCACCGCCGCGTAGCGATCCCCCGGGACTACCGGGTGATCACCGGTTGAACGGGAACTGCTGCACCCAGTTGAATCCCCGGCTCCGGAGCAGGAACGACTCGGGATCCACGTAGGCCATCTCCAGCCGCACCTGGTGTCCCCCCAGCGGACCCTCGAGCACCAGACGCTCCGGCGAGGGACGCTGGTAGGTCAGCGTGCGCTCGGTGCGGGCGGAGTCGGGCTCGGTGATGACGACGGTACCGGAGACGGTGTCGACGGCCACCGGATATCCGACGAAGGTGTCGGTCATCCGCTGGAACGAGACGACGGTGGGGCGGTCGAAGACGACGCGGCGCCAGCGGGTGGTGTCGCTGATGAGGGCGGGACGAGGCTCGCCGTCCACCGTCATCCGCTCCACGTCCCAGATGCCGTACAGGGGTGAGCGGGGGGCCCCGCCGCCGTACGCGGTCCAGGCCTGCATCCCGCTGCGGAGCGCCATCCCCACGGCCCAGATCCCGAACACCACCTGGGCGATGAGCCAGCCTCGTCGCGCCCGCGGTGTGCGACCCAGCGGCGGCTCGGGAAGGACGCGGGTGGTGCGCTGCGCTAGGAACAGCTCCGCGAGCCGGGGCAGGTTGGGCGCCAGCAGGAAGAGCGCCATGAGGACCAGGTGGAACGAGAACAGCTTCACCGGGACGTCGTAGGTCATGTTCAGCACGAACACGGCGATGCCGTCCATGAGCGCCACGACCGCGCCCAGCAGCGCCGTGCGCGGCACGAACAGCAAGATACCCGCCCCCATCTCCGCCAACCCGACGAAGCGCTCGTAGCTGTGCGCCGCGCCGATGGAATACCAGAGCACGCCCATGGGCGAGAAGTGGCCGTACGGCTCCAGCAGGCGGGTGAGCCCGGGCGCCGGCATCTGCAGCGGAATGAACTTCACGCTGCCGTACAGGAGGAACGTCGTGCCGAGCCCGAAGCGCACGAAGAGGCGGAACCAGCGGTAGAGGCGCGGGTGGCCGCGCGTTCCTGGCGCACCGGGCGTCCCGGGTGTAGCCGGCGTTACCGACGTCGATCGCTTCCGCCGCTCGAGCGCGGACCACACGGCGGTGGCCAGCGTCGCGATCAGGAGCAGCGTGAAGACGTGCACCCAGTCGAAGAGGGTGTCGCCGCTGCCGGTGGGGACCAGGGGGATCTCCTCGATCCCCAGGATGTGGTGCCCGACCCACAAGACCACCGGACGCAGGGGCGGCACCGCGTTCAGCGACGGCACGTTGAGCCCGGGAATGGGCAGCAGCCCGCCCAGCATCTGCGTCGTGAGCGTGTAGAGCCCGAAGTAGACGAAGAGGAAGCGGAAGGCCAGGGTGGTGCCGAAGGGCCACGGGCGCGGAGGCTCGGCCGCGGGAATGTCCGGGTTCGTCACGGGGCACGCCTCGATGGGGAGGGGAGCTGGCGCGTTCTTGGCACTCGCAGACGGGCGCAAGGATGCGTGGCGGGAGGGCGGGGGGTCAAGAAAGCGCCCATCGATCACCTGATACCGCCCCGACGTTTCAGCTGAAACGTCCCGGGGCGCCCCATCGCGGGACCTCCAGCCCGGACGTGGCGGTGGCGACCCGTCGGCTGCGTTTGGTCAGTCAGAACCTCGAGCCCACCGGTGGCAGCTGGCGTTTCCGCTGAAACGCTTCGGTGCGCGACGCGCGACGTAGGGGATGAGGACACGCCGCCGCGACGGGCGCACGCCGGCGCGCGCACGCGCGATACCATCGATGATCGATCGGATGACCCCTCCTCGCAGGAACAGGACATGAAGCTCACCATTCTCGGTGCCGGCCTGACCCTCATCCTGGCGGCGGGCGTCGCTCCGACCCCGACGCTCCCCGACGACATCACGTTGCTGGGCGACAACGAGGGCTCCGAGGGCGACATCCTCTCGTTCAGCGCCTTCGTCGACGCCGAAGGGTCCGAGCCGGTCACCTACACGTGGGACTTCGGCGACGGCGAAGGAGGGCCTTCGGGGGCGGAAGAGAGCGCGGTCATGCACCGCTACACCAAGGACGGCAGCTACACGGTCACCGTGCGGGCCGGCGCCCTCGAGGCCAGCCTGGAGGTCGAGGTCAAGCCCGAGCCGCCGGTCATCGACGTCCTGTCCGACGAGCCCGACGGCGCCACGGTGCGCTTCGAGGCCGAGGCCCACGATCCCGGCGACGACGAGCTGACCTACGTCTGGGACTTCGGAGACGGCAGCCAGCCCAGCGAGGGCGTGGATCTGACCGAAACGAGCCATCGCTACGCCGAGGCCGGCGACTACACGGTCACCCTCACCGTGCGCGACGAGGACGGGCTCGAGGCCGTACGGGTGTTGGGCGTGGCCGCCAACCGCGGCTTCAAGGGAGCTTTCGCCGGCGAGGTGCAGCTTCCCTTCGACGGCACCTCGGGCAAGGCCTCGCTCTCCAACGCGCTTCCGGGATCCCGCGCCATCCCCCTGGGCAATCTGCCCATCTTCACGGGGGCGGCGCCCATGGGTGGCGGCGTCGTGGACCTGAGCGACGCCTTCGGGATCTGCCTGGTGAACGCGGGATTCTGGGACGACGAGCACAAGGCCCACATCAACTTCCAGTGGACGCCCAACGCGGACAGCGTCTTCGTCCCGCGCATGTACGTGGTCGGTTGGAAAGGAGCCGAGGACGACCGCATCCCCCCGGATCAGCTCCTGGTGAACGCCCTCATTCTGGGCATCGATCCGTCGTACGAGGACACCAAGAACGGCGCCGAAAACATGGAGATCTTCGCCGGCGGAGGCGGGCTTTCCGGCGCCATCAACACGCTGAAGAGCATGCTGGGCGGGCTGACGGGGGGCGGGGGGCAGGCCGCCGTGGGCCCGGGCCGGAACTGGCAGCTGACGTCGTACGCGGGCTTCATCCGGATCACCGGCATCACGTACGAGCGTGTCATGGGCACCATGGACGTCCGCCTGCGGGGTGCCTACATGGGCCGCGAGGGCTCGGGCACGGCCAGCTACGTCGAGTTGAAGGGGGATTTCGCCTGGGAGATGGACGAGAACTCACGGGCGAGCATGGCGGCGTGCGGCGGCCGCGAGTTCGGCATCGACACGCACACGCCGTGGGTCGAGGAGGAGAACGTCGACTTCCGGGAGCCGGACATCAGCCTGACGCTCACCTTCCCCTACCGGCGCGCCACGGTGACGGATCAGACCTTGCAGGTCGGGTGGCTGGGCAGCGGCGGCGGCTTCAATCCCATCCAGGGACGCCTGGTCCACGACGACGACGAGGTGACGGTCCACTTCGTGCCCGACGACAAGCTCGAGGACGCGGTGTTCTACAAAGTCCGGGTGAAGGGAGGGCAGGCCGGCATCAAGAGCCGGTCCGGCGAGACGCTGTCCTCGGACTACGAGTGGCGCTTCTCCACCTATCCGGACTTCGTCATCGAGGGATCGGGTGGAGGCGGGGCCCCCTCGGGAGCGGGTCAGCAGGAGCAGGAGAGCGACGGGCCGGAGCTCGCGGCCTCGCCGTGGGATGCCTCGGGCGGGAATCCCCCGGAACAGACCCGGCGCGCGGGGCCGTTCGCTACCGGGCTCGCCGGCGAGGGAGGTGCGGTGTCGGCGGCGGAAGCGGAATCCCCCCAGCTCGTGCAGAAGCTCTGCGACCGCACCGACCCGAGCGAGTGGAGCGAGACGCCCACGGTGGACCTGCTGGTCTACCAATCCTCGTGCAACCAGAAGCTGGTCCCCGGCAAGCCGGCCATGGCGCGGGTCTATCTGAACTGGGCCTACCCCGCTGGCAAGAAGGGCATCGACAAGTACACGGCGCAGGTTCGCTTCGAGGGTGCGGGGGGGCCGGCGGCGCGCACGGTCACCGTGAAGCGTCAGGAGCTCTACAGCGACGCGGACCGCAGGGACGCCCGGAACAGCGTGAACTTTCCCTTCACGCCCAGCGGTGGCGGGGTGCAGAAGGTCGCGGCTTCGGTGCACGCCTACGGGACCGGCTCGCAGGGGCCGATCAAGGAGCTCGCCGGCCAGGTGCGCACCCTCCAGAGCATGAGCAAGGCGGTCTCCGTCGAGATCCCCATCATCTTTCCACAGGTGGGTTCGTGGCGCGACGGCGTCCCCCGAGACGTCATCGATCGGTGGACCGGGCGGCTGAACATCGCCGGTGACGGCGTGGCCTTCGCGCAGCAGAACTACCCGGTGGTGTCGATCCGCCCGAAGATCGACCCCAAGCCCCTGGTGCTCCAGGGCGAGCCCGAGTCGCGCAGGACCGAGGCGTGTGGTCCAGGCAACACGCGGCAGTGCATGAACTACCGGCAGTACAGTGTCCTGACCCTCGACGCCGACGACTGGCTCCAGAGCGCGCTCATCACGCATTACACGAAGAACGGGGGCAAGCGTCCGCCGGTGGTGCTGGCCGTGGTGCCCGAGGACTTCGGCGGTGACTGGGGCGGGATCACGAAGCACGACATCGGGCTCCTGGACAGCTTCTCCGACGTACGGCCGCGCACGCCGGCGGTGATCTTCATCAAGGCCGACATGAACACGCGCACGGTGGCCCACGAGATCGGGCACGCGCTGGGGCTCCCGCACAAGGACACCCGCGACGACGCCGACCGTGATCCGGGCATCGAGGGATTCCGCATCGAGCCGAGTGGCGCCGCGAACAAGTCCTACGCCGAGGGCAACGCCGCCGCGAGCCAGCTCATCTCGCTCATGGAAGCCGGCGACGCGGACAAGGTCGAGGACAACAACTTCATCCTGAACGACCAGTACCATGCCCTGCTCGAGCACCTGGAGAAGAACCCGTTGTGGGTGGCGTCGGCCGAGGGTGACGCCTGGTTCCGACGGGGGGATTCTCCGCTGGACTTCCGCGCGCAGGGGCAGGCGCTCGGGGGATGGGGTCCCGAGGCCGGGCAACGCTCGGGGCCGTGGGCGCCTCCCGCGCCATCCGAGCCTCCGCAGGCCGGGCCCACGCTCTACGTGACGGGCTGGGCGCCGCTCGAGGGTGAGGGCGAGGGCTATCTGGATCCCCTGGTGACGCTGGACGCCGCGCCGGAGCCGCCCACGCCCGGCGAGTATCGGCTCCGGCTCGAGGGCGCCGACGGGAGCGTGCTGGACGAGGTGCCCTTCGAGCCCGAGCGGGAGTACTGGTCCGAGGGCGAGGTGAAGGAGCTCACGCTCTATCCGTTCCGGTTGCGCTTGCCGTACCGGGACGGGGTGGTGGCTGCGAAGGTCGTGGATCCCTCGGGCACCGTGGTGGCCGAGCGCAGCGCCGGTGCGGGCGTGCCCGAGGTGCGTTTCCGGGAGGACGGCGGCCGGGTGTGGCGGAGCGGGGGCGCCGTGCGCTGGCAGGGGAGCGATCCCGACGGCGACGCGCTTTCCTACACGCTGGCGTACCGGCCCGACGACGGCGCCGACTGGCAGACCGTGGTGGCCGACGTGCCGACCACCGAGGTGACGCCGGAGCCCGGCCTCCTCGAGCCCGGTGACTCGCCCCGCTTCCGCCTCACCGCGTCCGACGGCGTCCACTCGGCCACCGTGGAGTCCGGCAAGGTGGAGCCGGCGCTGGTCGTGGTGGAGCGCCGTCCGTCGGGCGCCCGTCCGGCGCCGGTCACGACGGTGGTGCAGGTGCGCTTCAACGCTCCGGTGGGCGACGGCGCGCCGGCCGACGCCCTCGTCCTCACCGGGGGCGACGGCGCCGTGGTGGAGGGCGACGTGCGCGCCTTCGACGAGGGACGCGTGCTGGAGCTCCGCCCCAGGGAGCCGCTGCTGGCGGGGACCGAGTACGCCGTGGAGCTGAAGGACGGGCTGCGGAGCGTCTCCGGCGCCCGGGGCGACGGGGAGCGTTGGAGCTTCACCACCGAGGCCGACACGACCCCGCCCGCGGTGATCCGCACATCTCCCCGCCAGGGATCCATCTCCATCCCCGTCGGTGACCGCATCCTGATCCAGTTCTCCGAGGCGATGGACGAGTCGTCGCTGTCGGGCGCCGTGGTGGTGCGGGACGCCGCGGGCGCGGCGGTGGCCGGGCGGGTCGCCTACGACGGCAAGACGTACGCGGCCTTCGTCCCGGACGCCCCGTTCGAGCCCGGAACCACCTACGAGGTGAGGGTGACGGGCGCGGCGTTGGACCGTTCCGGCAACGGGGTGGCCGACGAGTACACGTGGACCTTCACGACGGCGGGCGAGGGCGGTCCGCTCCGGAGGTCCGGGGGATAGCCTCGCGGGCTGCTGACGGGGGATGTCGTTGCCGTGTCGCAGGTTGCACGCGGGGTCGTCGGCGTCGCTCCGCGGGCGGCCCATCGGACCATGGCGCTGGCCGGCGGCACCCCCTATCATCGCGCGTGTCCGTCCCCCCGCCATACTGATTCATGAGCCACGACCCGAGCCCGGAATCACCCGCGCCCGAGCACCCGGAAGAGGCGTCCACCGCCGATTCCCGGGCGCAGACCGGGTCGTCCTTCGACCGCTACCGGCAGATCTACGAAGGCGTGGCGTTGCCGGTCCTGCTGATCGACGCCGACAGCTGGCGCATCCTGGCCGCCAACGAGGCTGCCCTGACCCAGTATGGCTATTCCCACGACGAGTTCGTGGGGATGTCGGTGCTCGAGGTGCGCCCACCCAAGGGCCGGGACGAGGCGCGCCGGGTGCTCGGCCAGATGCCCCAGGGCCTGTGGAAGGCGTCGGGCGTGAAGCACGTGCGCAAAGACGGCTCCGTGTTCCACGCCGACGTCTGGTCGCGGGACACCGTCGTGGAAGGCCGGGCGGTCCGCGTGGCCACCGTCAGCGACGTCACCGAGCGCGTGGCACTCCAGAACGAGGTGCAGCAGGCGCAGAAGATGGAGGCCGTGGGCCAGCTCGCCGGGGGCATCGCGCACGACTTCAACAACATGCTCACGGCCATCATCGCCGGAACCGACCTGCTCCGGGAGCACGTGGAGGACGATGCGGACGCCGCGCTGGAGGTGCGCGAGATCCGCCGGGTGGCGCAGCACGCCGCCGCGCTCACGCGCCAGTTGCTGGCGTTCAGCCGCCAGCAGGTCATGCGGGTGGAGGTGGTGCCGCTGAACGACGTGGTCATGCGCGTCGAGGCCCTGTTGCAGCGCGTGCTGGGGCCCCACGTCGAGCTGACCACGCAGATGGATCCCGACGCCTGGATGGCGCGCGTGGATCCCCAGCAGTTGGAGCAGGTGATCGTGAACATGGCGGTGAACGCACAGGACGCCATGCCCGGTGGGGGCGTCCTGGAGATCGCGACCCGCAATCTCACGCTCGCGTCCGGGGCCAGCTTCGAGGGGGTCAGCATTCCCGCGGGCGAGTACGCCGAGCTCGCCGTGCGGGACACCGGCGTGGGCATGGACCCCCTCACCCGGGCCCGGATCTTCGAGCCCTTCTTCACCACCAAGCCGCCGCCCGAGGGCACCGGGCTCGGGCTGTCCATGGCCTACGGCACGGTACGCCAGAGCGGGGGATTCATCGTCGTGGAGTCCGCGGAGGGCGAGGGTACGACCTTCCGCATCCTGCTGCCGCGCGCCGGCGCGGTGACGGCCGGCGAGGTGGCCGCCCCGTCCGGGGCCGAGGCCAGGGACGGACGCGCGGTGCTGGTGGTCGAGGACGAGGACTCGGTGCGCCGCATCATCGGCCGCGTCCTCGAGCGCATGGGCTTCGCCGTCACCGCGGTGGCCAACGGCGAGGAAGCGCTGGCAGTGGTGGAAGCCGGCGGCGTGACACCCGAGCTTCTCGTGACGGGTCTCGTCATGCCGCGCATGAGCGGCGGGGAGTTGGCGGCGCAACTGTCGGCGGCGCTCCCCGACCTCCGCGTGCTCTTCATCTCGGGATACACCGACGAGGCCGTCGGCCACCTGGGCAAGCTCGGCGACGGCCGGACCTTCCTGCAGAAGCCCTTCTCGGTGGACTCGCTCAGCCAGGCGGTGCGCGAGGTGCTGCGGGGGGATTGAGGGCGGGGGGATGTCGGTCAGCCGCGGCCGCTCCTCATCCCACGTTCCCGAGAAGGTCCGTCAGGTCGCCGATCATGGCCCGGATGGCGCCAGTGGTGGCGCGGACCGCGTCGACGCCGGCCGGCTCCACGGTGACCAGCCTCGGCGGCCGTCCACCGCGTTCGGGACGGGGCTCGCCCAGCCGGGAGCTGAGCAGGCCCTTCTCTTCCAGGCGCTGCAGCGTCGTGTAGACGTTCGCGCGCCGCACCGAGCGGCCGGTGCGGGCCGCGATGTCCTCGGCGATGGAGACCGTGTAGGCCTGGTCGGGCCCCAGGCGCAGCGCGGCCAGCATCACCAGGAGCTCGAACTCGGCGAGGGAATCGGAAGGCATGGCGGTGGGCTCGGAGCCGGGCGGCCGTCGGGCGCGTCGTGATGCCGGGAGCGGATCGCCGGCGCGTGGGCGGCGAATAGAGTCAGGATGTGACTGAATACGCCTGCCATGGGGGTGCCGTCAAGCCTGCCTTCGGGGGGGACGCAGGGCTGCCGTCGCGACGCGGACGCGCGCTTGCCCCGGACGACGAGCGGGACCGGGCCCCGTCGGACCCGGTCCCTGGCGCCGGCTTCAGTTCGTCAGTGCCGCCACCACCGAGGGCGGCACGATCACCTGGTTGACGAGGTGGATGATGCCGTTGCTGGCCGGGAGGTTGGGCTCGACGATCGACGCATCGTCCCGCACGCCCAGCGCCGTGAGGCCGTCTTCGATGGTGCCGTCGGGTCGCACGGCGAAGGACTCACCCAGGAGCGTCGGCATGGTGCGCATACCGTTCGACGGAAGGACGCTGTTCGCCGCCCGCCGGCCGGGGCTCACGTGGTAGAGGAGCACGTCGAGCACCACCTGCGGGGGCAGGTCCGTGATCTCGTCGATCGGCTGGCCGAGCACGACCGTGAGCAGGCCGTAGAGATCCTCGAAGGCCGCGTCGGTGGGCGCGAACACGGTGTGCTGGTTGGTGCCGTTCATGAAGAGGTCCACCAGCTCGGTGCCGAGCTCGCTGTCCACGTAGCTCAGGGCTCCCACCAACTCGGTGAGTCCGCGGTCGATGGCGATCTGCGCGATGGGGTCGGATCCCTTCTTCGGCGACGCCTTGGGATTCCGGACGTCGGGTGCGGCGGCCAGTTCGGTAGCGGGTGCGGTTTCGGGCGCGGCGGGCAGGTCCGAGCAGCCGGCGAGCGCGACGGCTCCCAACAAGCTCAATGAGAAGAGGCTCGGGCGGGTCATACGTCCTCCTTGCGTCGATGTGAGGGCGGAGAGGTGCGTACAGGCGATGTCCAACATTTTGGCGGTATGTCGAGGATTTGTCAAGCATGAACTTCGACAACAGTTGGACGACCTTTCGCCCACATCGCACGCCGAGGGGCCGGACGGCGTTTCCTCGTCGAGCGTTGGAACGTCCGGAAGTGTTTCATGGAACTGACCCGCGCGACGCCCGCAGAGGCTCGTGAAGCGCTCTCCGGCCCGTGGTTATGCGCCATCCAGGGCGGGTATGCGCCTACGGCACGCGCGTTGCCCCTATCTCGCATGCGTTCCAACCAGACTCATGGAGGAGGTAGTCGCATGCGTTTCGATGTCCGACGAGTGTTCGTGGGCTTGCTCGCCGTCACCGCGCTGGCCGCGTGTAACGACGACGACGGCATGATGCCCGAGATGCCCCTGAACCCGAGCACGGCTCCCAGGGCGACCATCGACCGTTTCAGTGACGATGCCGCGACGCTCTTCAAGCGGAGCGCCATGGCGTCGCTGCCGGCGGCCGGCGTGGCCATCGACTTCGACCAGGAGCCCTTCATCAGCCACGGGCTGGGTCCGGCCGGTCAGCCGGTCCACTACTACAACTTCGATGTCATGCCCACGGCGCCGGCGCCCATTTTCGTGTTGTTCCGCGAAGGCGAGTCCATGCCGGTGAGCGGTCAGCTGAACCTCGTGAGCGTGATCCCCGGTGATGCCGGCTACAGCGATTTCTGGCAGGTGATGAAGGTCACCGTGCCGGCCGACTATGTCGCGAACACCATCACGAGCGTCGACGAGCTCGTGGCGGCGGGATACGACACCGAGACCACCGACATGATCGTGAACTGCCCCATCGTGCCGGAGGGCTCCACGGCCAGCGAGGGTCCGGGCGCCAACGGCCTGACCCAGGGCTGGTACGAGGACCAGGTGGTCTTCTACTTCAACTTCAACGAGGCGCCCATCACGGCGACCGCGGCGGGCGAAGTGCCCACCAGCGACATCTTCGTGAGCTTCAACGTGAACCCCGACGAGACCGGTGGCGGCCCCGCCTCGGGCTTCATGACCCAGGGCACGTCTGCTCAAACCCACAACGTGGTGGAGACCCTTCCCGGCGACGCCGCCTATTCGCCGCTCTGGGACGTGATGCCCTACGACAACGCCGCCTTCGACATGGTCCACGATCTGTCGTCGGCACAGGCTGCGGACAACTTCGGCCTCGCCGCCGTGGTGAACTGCCCGATCGTGTTCGTGGGCGAGACGCCCGGCAATGCGGAGACGGCCACCGAGGCCGTCATCGATCGATTCAGCGACGACGCGGGTGCCCTCTTCCGGCGGAGCGCCAACGCGGGCCTCCCGGGTGCGGGTGAGCCCATCGACTTCGACATGGCGCCCTTCATCACCCAGGGCCTGGGTCCGAGCGGGCAGGTCGTCCGCTACTACAACTTCGACGTGATGCCCACGGCTCCGGCGCCCATCTTCGCCCTCTTCTACGAGAGCGGCGGGCCCGTGCCCGGCCAGCACAACATCGTCGACGTGATTCCCGGCGAGGCGGGCTACAACGACTTCTGGCAGGTCGTGAAGGTGACCGTGCCGGACAGCTACATCGCCAACTCCGCCACCAGCGTGCAGGACCTGGTGGACGCCGGCTACGACATGGAGTACACGGACATGCTGGTGAACTGCCCCATCGTGCCCGACGGCTCCACCGCCGAGCTCCGTCTGGGAGGCGAAGACAACGGCCTCACCACCGGATGGCACGACGGCGAGGTCATCTACTACTTCAACTTCTTCGAGGCGCCCCTGTCGGTCACCGGTGACGGGATGGTGCCCACCAGCGACATCTTCGTCGCCTTCAACATCAACCCGGACCAGCCGGGCGGCGGACCGGCCTCGGGCTTCATGGTCGAGACCGGCACCATGCAGACGCACAACGTCGTCGAGACCGTCCCGGGCGATGCGCTCTATTCGCCGCTGTGGGACGTGATGCCCTACGACAACGCGGCATTCAACACAGTGACGAACCTGGCGACCGCGCAGGCGGCCATGAACTTCGGCCTCGCCGCGACGGTGAACTGCCCGATCGTCTCCATGCAGTAGACCCCGACCACAACCAACAGGTGGACCGGCCGGGGGCGGGAACGTCCCGCCCCCGGCATGGGCCCCCTGCACCCTGACGAATCATGATCAGACGACTCACGCTGGCCCTGGCGTTGACGATGCTCGGGGGATGGAGTCCCGCAGCTGGGGCCCAGAGCGTCGTGGCCCGCTCCCCGAACATCGCGGGGGGCTGGACGGCCGCGCCCGGTGTCATCCAGCTCAACTTCCTGCACCGGTTCAGCATCAGCGATCCCCCACTCCGCAAGATCACCAACACCCCCACCTTCAACGTGGGCACCGGCGTCACCGGCAACGTCATGGTGGGATTCGTCTACGGATCCAACTCGAGGCTGGTGCCCGCGTATCCGAACGAATGGGAGTTCTACGCCCGCGCGCTCCCCGTGGCCCAGGCCCGGGGTGCCCCGCTGGATGTGGCCGTGCAGGGTGGCTACAACCTGGCCTCCGAGAGCATCGACGGAGAGCTGCTCCTGGCCCGGGGTCTGGGGAGGGTGCGGCTGTTGGCTGCAGGGCCGCGCCTTCTCGGAGGCCTACGCCGGTGACGAGAGCCGCTTCGCCGTGACCGGAGGGGCGGCGCTCAGCCTCACGCCCCGCGTGGCGCTGGCCGGCGACTACGGCGTGCTGCTCGACCGGTCCGAGGACGAGCGTCCGGCGTGGAGCGCCGGTCTGCAGGTGGGCGTGCCCTACACGCCCCACAGCTTCTCCATCCACGCCACCAACGTGGGGACGGCTTCGCTCGAGGGAACGTCCCGCGGGCTCCGCACCCGCTGGGGCTTCGAGTACACCATCCCCATCACCGTGCGGCGCTACGTGCCGTCGGGTGGGGACGGCGACGACAGCGAGGACATGGCGGGGGCCGCGGCTGGTGGGATGGAGGCCGCTGCCGCCATGGACATGACCGATTCCGCCGCGGCCAGCGGGGCGATGGGCGAGTCGATGGGCGAGTCCATGGCCGCGGCGGACACGGTGTTCGTGGACATCAAGAACCTCGCCTACGGCAAGGAGCGCATCGAGATCACCCCGGGGACCACCGTGGTGTGGCGCAACATGGACCCCATCCAGCACTCCGTGACGAATCCCGATTCCATCTTCGACTCCGGGCTCATCGATCCCGGCAAGTCCTTCACCTGGACCTTCGCCGACCAGGGCACGTTCCCGTTCCACTGCGTCCCTCATCCCTTCATGAAGGGCACCGTCGTGGTGTCGGGCATGCGCGAGTCCAGTTCACCCAGTGAGGGAGGTGCGCCATGAGCAGGAGTCGTGGATGGATTCTGGGGCTGGCGCTGGCCACGGCGCTGACGATCCCGCTGGCCTGCAGCCAGCACACGGATCCCATGGAGCCCAGCGGCGGCGACGTGGTGGAGATCGAGATCCGCAACTACGAGTTCTCGCAGCCCGAGCTCCACATCGAGCCGGGGACCACCGTGCGGTGGAAGAACACGACGAACACCTACCACACCGTCACCCCCGACGGCCACGACGCCTGGACGCAGTGGCAGACGGCCAGCGAGGGGCAGACCTTCGAGGTCACCTTCAACGTCGCCGGGGAATATCCGTACTACTGCATCCCCCACCGCTCGCTGGGCATGATGGGGACGATCATCGTGGAGTGAGTGGTTCCAGCCGGGACAACGCAGCCCGCGTCGGTGCCGAGTCGGGGCGCGGGCTGCAAAGTCCTCGATTATCATGGGGAATGCAGCCCGCGGCACCGGCGCCATCGTCGGGGGCTGCAAAGCCCTGGATAATCATGGGGATCGCAGCCCGCGCTCCCGGGCGCCCGCGTCGCGGGCTGCAAAGACCATGATCGTGATGCGGGGAACGTGTCGGCGGGCGGCGCTGAACCGGGTCGCCACGGCCACTTGTGTTGACTTTCGACACAACCAGAGCCATGATGTGTCGAAAGTCGACACCAGCCGTCCGCCCAGCCCGTCCACCCCATGGCTCCTGACCGCTCGTCCGAGGTCCTGCGCGGCACCCTGGACCTTCTGATCCTCAAGACGCTGGCCGTGGAGGCCATGCACGGGTGGGGCATCAGCCAGCGCATCCAGCAGCTGTCCGACGGCCTGCTGGACGTCAATCAGGGCTCGCTCTATCCGGCGCTGCAGCGGCTGGAGGAGCGGGGTTGGGTGAAGGGGAAGTGGGGACGCACGCCGGAGAAGCGGCGGGCGCGCTACTACCATCTCACCCCGGTGGGGCGCCGTGCCCTGGGAGAGGAGACCGCGAACTGGCGGCTCTACGTGGGTGCGGTGGAACAGATCCTGGGTGCGAGCTGAGGCGGGGGGATGAACGTCTTCATCCGGCTGCTGCGGCGGGCGCTCTATCTCCTGCGTCGCCGCTCCATGGACGAGACCATGGACGAGGAGATGCGTTTCCACATCGACATGGAGACGGAGAAGAATCTCCGCGCCGGGATGGGCCCTGCCGAGGCACGGCGGGCGGCGCTGGTGGCGTTCGGGGGTGTGGAGCGGCACCGCGAGGCGACCCGCGAAGCGCGTGGAACCGCGCTGGTGGAGAGCGTCGTGCGCGACGGCGCGCGGGCCTTTCGCAACATGCGCCGGGCGCCGATCTCGACCTTCACCGCGGTGACGTCGCTGGCTCTGGGCCTCGCGGCGACGGCGTTGGTTCTGGTCTTCGCCGAGGCCTTCCTGCTTCGCCCCCTGGACGCGCCGGATCCGGATCGCCTGGTCTCGTACGAGGAGGACCACGTCGGGCCGGGCGGCAACTCGCAGAGCGGCCACAGCGGGGTGGCGTACGCCCGCTACCGGCAGATGGCTGCGGCCGCGGCCCCGGTGGCGGACCTCGCCGCGTACACCTACGACGGCGTGTCGCTCGTGGCCGACGGGCAGGCCTCGGCCGGCATCGGCACGCGCGTGAGCCGGAACTACTTTCGCGCTCTGGGCCTGCGGCCTGCCGTCGGGCGGTTCTTCGAGCCGTCGGACGAGGGCGAAGGGGGGCCGCCGGAGGTGGTGCTGAGCGCGCACTACTGGCGCACGGCGCTGGGCGGGGACCCGGACGTGGTGGGACAGTCGATCCGGGTGGACGGGCGCCCGCACACCGTGGTGGGCGTCGCGCCCGAGGGCTTCAATGGCGTGCTTCTCGGGCTGGCCTCCGAGGTGTGGGTGCCCGCGGACCTGTGGGTGTACAGCGCCGACGGATCGCGCCGTCCCCATCTGGCGGTCTTCGGCCGGCTCACTCCCGGAACCACGTCCACGGCAGCGACGACGGCCATCGACCGCGTCGCCCGGTCCCTTCCACCGGAGGTCGAGGGGTCCGAGATCCGTCGCGCGTGGCTGGATCCCCTGACGCCCGTGCCTGAGGCCTTCCGCGGCTCGGCCGTGAGCCTTCTGGGGATCCTGCTGGCCATGGCGGGACTGGTTCTCGCCGTGGCCGCCGCCAACGTGGGAGGCATCCTCCTGGTGAGGGCCGCCGGCCGCCGCCGTGAGGCCACCATGCGCATGGCGCTCGGCGCACCCCGGGGGCGGCTGATCCGCACGTTGGCGACGGAGACGCTGGTCCTCTTCCTGGCCGGAGCGGCCGCCGGTCTCGTCCTGGCGTTCTGGCTGGCAGGGGTGGTCGAGGCCTATCACCTGCCGGTGGCGGTGCGGGTGGCCGTCGACCTGTCGCTGGACCTCCGGGTCGCCCTGGTCGCCGTGGGCATCATGCTCCTGGTGGGCCTGACGCTGGGATGCGTCACCGGCGTGCAGGCCACCGCCCGGCTCGATGCCAACGCCTTGCGCGGGGGGTGGGCCGGCGAGCCTCCACGGTCCATTCGCTTGCGTCGGATCTTCGGGGTCGCGCAGCTCGCCGTGACCGCGGTACTGCTCTTCTCGGGAGGCCTCTTCGTCCGGACGGTCCAGCGGGCGCTGGCCGTGGACCCCGGCCTCGATCCCGCGGGCCTGGTCATGGCGCCGGTATCGCCCGGCGCCGCGGGCTACGGACCCGAGGAGTCCGAAGCGTTCATCGCTCGGCTGCTGGAGCGGCTGCGCGCGCGGCCGGATCTGGAGGCCGCCGTGGCGCGGACGGCTCCGCTGTCCGGGGGCGTGAACTCGGACGACATCGAGCTCGCCGACGGCCGCACCGTGCCGACCCACTACGGGTGGGCCGAGGGCGCTTGGTTCCAGACCGCCGGGGCCCGCATCGTGCGCGGGCGCGCCTTCGGACCGGACGAGGCACGGGACGGGACGGCCCCCGCGGTCATCAACGAGAGTCTGGCCGCGAGGCTGTGGCCCGGGGAGTCCCCTCTGGGGCGGACGTTCAGGTTGCGAGGCGTGGATCGCACGGTGGTCGGGGTGGTGGCCGACGGCCGCTACCGCGACATGGCCGAGGTGGGTGCGCACTATGCCTTCCTCCCGTTCCCGGGGCGGTTCGGCTCACCGATTACGGTCTTTCTCCGGAGCAGCGACCGGTCGACGGCGACGGCCGTGGGCGCGTTGCGTGAGGAGTTGGCCGCCCTGGACCCCGACGTGACGCCCCGCGTCGTGACGCCCATGGAGGATCAGATCGCCTACTTCCTCGCTCCCCAGCGGGCGGCGGGCTGGCTGATCGGGGTGTTCGGGCTCGTGGGGCTGACCCTGGCCTGCGTGGGGCTCTTCGGAATCACCGCGTTCCAGGTCGCGCAACGCGTGCGGGAGATCGGCATCCGGGTGGCGCTGGGCGCTCCGCGGGGCCGCGTCGCCAGGGCCGTGGTCTCCTCCGCGCTCCGCATGACGGCGGTGGGATTGATCCTGGGTGTGGTGGGCGGGCTGGTGGTGAGTCGCCTGGCCTCGCGCTTCCTGTTCGGGGTCGGTCTGGCGGATCCCTGGCTCCTCCTGACGATCCCCACGATCCTGGTGGCGGCGACGCTGCTGGCGAGCTGGGTACCGGCCCGTCGCGCCACCCGCGTGGATCCGGCGAAGCTGCTGAGGGACGCCTAGCAGGTCGCAAGTGGTAGGCCCGCCCGGGCGCAAACCGGGGCTTGTGATGCGCGGGCCGTGAGACCTTTCTCCATCCATGTCTCTCGCGCATCTCCTGGCACGGTTCCTCTCGTGATCGCGTCTCCCGTGGACTGGGACGGGCTGGCGGTCCTCCAGAGCCACCACGCCCCCACCGGCTCCCGGGTCTTCCTGGCCCTTCACGACGACACCCTGGGTCCCTTCACCGGGGGCACCCGGCTGCGCTGCTATCGGGATCCCGTCGACGGGCTTCGCGACGCTACCGCACTGGCCCGCGCCATGACCTTCAAGTGGGCCCTTCTGGACGCCGAAGCCGGTGGAGCCAAGGCCGTGCTCGCCACCACACGGCGCTTGCGGGCCGATGAGCGCCAGGCGCTGCTGGACCACTTCGGGACCACCCTCCGACGCGTAGGCGTGCAGTTCCACACGGGGGTCGATTTCGGCACCCGTCCCGCCGACATTGCGCGTGTGATCACCGCGGCGGGCGGCGATCCCACCTTCGCCCGCGACACGAACTTCGGCCTCCTGACGGCACTGGGGGTGCGCTCGGCCATGCGGGCCGCGGCGCGGTCCCGGCTCGGAGCCGACAGCCTCGCCGGCCTGCGGATCGTGGTGCAGGGCGCGGGCCAGGTCGGCGCTGCGCTGGTTCCACTCCTGGTCGGCGACGGTGCCGAGGTCCTGGTTGCCGAGACGCGCACCGAGCGGCTCCGGCCCCTGATCGAAGCGTTGGGTGAGGCCGTGGGGGCGGTGCCTCCATCCGAGGCGCTGGCCGTTCCGTGCGACATCGTCGCGCCCTGTGCCCTGGGGGGAGTCCTGTCGCCGGACGCGGTGGCTGCGATGCGCTGCGCCATCGTCGCGGGCGCAGCGAACAATCAACTCAGCCAGCCGTCCGTTGCCGAGCAGCTGCACCACCGAAACATCCTCTACGTGCCCGACTTCCTGGCCGGCGGAGGTGCGGCGCTGGGCCACGTCCTCAGCGCCGGCGGACGGTCTCCCGTGGCGCTGGAAGGGGGCATGGAGCGCATCGGGGCGTTGGTGACCGAGGTCCTTGCCGATGCGGAGTCTCGCCACGAATCCCCCGTGCGCAGTGCGGAACGCCGGGCGCGGGAGCGCATCGAGGCGGCGGCGGGGGACTCCCGTCCGGCTCGCCTGCTTCAGTAGACGACGGCAGAGTGGTATGCTTGTGCGGGGGAAATCTGGAGCTACCGACAAGACCGCTCGTGCGCTTCCTTGAAGCCGCGCACAGGTCGGCGCAGGGGGGTAGGCGCCGGGGGGCTGGCGCAGGCAACGGTGATCGCACCGCGGGAGGATTCCACACATGGCGAGGCGCGCCGCGGGCCTGATCCCGTTCATCCATCTGGATCCCGGGCGTCGCATGCCTCTCTACCGGCAGCTCGACGAGGGACTCAGGTCCGCCATCCTGTCCGGACGCCTCGAGCCCGGCGCCCGTCTGCCGTCGTCCCGCTCTCTGGCCGACGACCTCGACATCTCCCGCTCCACGGTGCTGGGCGCGTACGATCAGCTACTGGCCGAGGGATACCTGGAGGCTCGGGAAGGCTCGGGGACCTTCGTCGCCGCCAGCATTCCCGAGCACGTGGGGCGCTTCGGGTCGCGCCGCGCCGCACGCCGTGACCCCCAGGAGCGCATCGCACCCGCCGTCTCGGAACTGTCCCGCCGCGGCCTGACGCTGTCCCGGGCCGGCGGCGACTTCGACACGCACCTGAACCCGGCGCGGCCCTTCCAGCCGGGGCTGCCGTCGTCGGCGGACTTTCCCCGGCGGGCATGGACCCGGATCGCCCGCGGCATCGAGCCCGCCAGCGCTGGACTGGAGCACGACGTGCGGGGCGACGCGGAGCTCCGGGCGGCCATCGCCGAGTACCTCAAGACCACCCGAGGCACGGCGTGCACACCGGAGCAGGTCCTCATCACCACCGGCGCCCAGCAGGCGTTGGCTCTGGCGGTACAGGCCTTTCTCGATCCCGGAGACGAGGTGTGGCTCGAGGATCCGGGCTACCTGAGTGCGCGCCATGCCTTTCAGGGCGCGGGTGTGCGCGTGGTGCCGGTCCCGGTGGACCAGGATGGACTGGACGTGGCCGCGGGGCTCGCCCGGGCTCCCCAGGCCCGCCTCGCCTACGTGTCGCCCTCGCATCAGTTCCCCCTGGGGGTCTCCATGTCGCTGCCGCGGCGGTTGGCCCTCCTGGAGTGGGCCTACGAGAACGACGCCTGGATCATCGAAGACGACTACGACAGCGAGTACCGCTTCCAGGGCCGGCCCCTGCAGGCGCTCCAGGGTCTGGACCGGCGGGGGCGGGTGATCTACCTCGGCACCTTCTCCAACGCGTGCTTTCCCGTCGCCCGAGTCGGATACCTCGTGGCCGCGGAGCCCCTGGCCGAGGCGCTCATGACCACGCGCATCGTGCTGGAGGGCAGGATTCTGTTCGAGGGCCAGCCTCCACTCCTGGTGCAGCGCACCCTGGCCCGCTTCATCCGGGACGGTCACCTCGCGCGCTACCTGCGCGTGCAGCGTGCCCGCACCGAGGAGAGCCGTGAAGCACTGGCCCAGGCGCTCCAGGACGAGCTTCCGGACCTGCTGCGCATCGAGCCGGCGGACGCCGGCGTGCACCTGGTCGCATGGCTCCCGCCCGAGCTCGACGATCACCAGGTCGTGGCGTGGGCCCGTGCGGCGGGCGTGCAGGTGTTCCCGCTGTCGGGCTTCTTCCTCGAACGAGAGGCCCGATCGGGGCTCATCTTCGGCTTCGCCTCGTTCACCCCCGACGAGATCCGGCCGGCGGTGGCCGCCCTGGCCGAGGCGATCCGTGACGCGCTCGCCAGGGCGGCATCTCTGCCGTCATCGACCGACCCGTAGGCCGGTCGGCCGACCTCAGCTCGCGATTCGACTCAGCGTGATCCGGGTGAGCGGCTCCCAGGACGTGCCGCCGTCGGGGGACTCCTCCCAGACCTGCTGAAACTGGTCGGGGGATACCTCGGACCAGGTCGTGCGCACGGGGCGGCCCTGTCGACTCGTGGGCGCCAGTTCGCCCTCCAACGCCAGCCCGCTGGAGCCCAGATCGCCGTCCATCTCGAAGACGGTGCCGGTGTTGTCGGCGTGCACCATGAAGAAGTGTCCGACGATGCGATCGAAGGTCAGATACCGGCGCGACGCGTAGCCGCGTTGGCCCTGGAAGTCCTCCACCAGCAGACAGGCACCGACTTGCGAGGTGAAGGTCGTCGTGCCCAGCACCGAGCCGTCGGAATCCGTGACCTCCCAGGTGCCCACGAGATCGTCCAGGGCTCGGATCGCCGTGAAGACGTTCACGCACGTGCCCGGCGCCGGAGGTGGCGCAGACCCGTCCGCCACGGCCTGATACACGCCGTCGAAGATGTTGGAGTAGGTCTGACCTCCGTCGGTGCTGAGGAACCACTTCTGGCGCACGGTGCCGTCATCCTGGGGAATCCAGCCCACGACGCTCTTGTACGAGGTGCCCGAGACCACCGAGGTGCGCTCGGCGTCCCGCATCACCATGGTGCCGTCCTCCAGTCCTCCGCGAAGTCGGAGCGTGAACCCCGTGGCATCCACGTAGGTCTGCGTCCAGCGGTTCAGGCGGCGGTCGTAGACGTTGAGGCTGCGGCCCCAGCCCCCGGCGTAGTTCTCCATCACGACGCAGCCGTTCAGCTCCGAGGTGATACGGCTCGGTGTGCCCGGCAGGGTGCCACCCGGCGGAGTGATGTTCCAGTCCCCGACCCAGAACGAAAAGTCGTCGTAGACGTCGGCCTGGCAGGCGCTGCCGTTCACCACGCCGCGCGTGGCCAGGCCGTAGATGCCGGCGAGCCCCGGATCCACGGGACCCGCGGACATGCTCTCGGCTCGCTCGGGCTCGGGCGCCAGAGACAGGTCGCCGTCGGAGCAGCCGGTGAGCCAGCCGAGCATGGCCACGGTAGATGCCACCAGGGCGAGGCGGTACGAGCGGTCGGTAGCGGAAGAGTGCATGGGACCTCCGGGGGTGGAGTGGGTGAGGACCCCCGGGGCCGGTGCCACCGACGTCGGCGGACGGTCGGGGAGGCCACTGGGGGGTGGACACAGGGGGGCGCGCGTCCCAGGCGCTCGCCTCGCATGACCACTCCGACCATGCCAGCGTCGAGGGCCGCGCCCAAGGGCCGGAATTCGCGCCCCGGCCATACCAGAACCCGCCCCCGGAACTGGTATGCCGCGTCGCCTCGGAGTGGACCTGTACGCCGGTGCGCGTGCGGCCTAGTGTCCGGGATCCAGGCTTCCCTCCGACACGCGGTATCCATGTCCTCTCCGGCTTCCCGGTTCGCAGCGCTGACCCTGGCGCTGACCGTCCTCGTCGCTAGCGCTCCCGTCGCCGCCCAGGAGACCGCGAATCTCGACTCCCTCCGCGCCGAGGCCGTGCAGCTTCTGCAGCAGCAGGAGTGGGGTGCGGCGGCGGCGCGCTTCCGCCGCGTGGTGCAGGCCGACTCCACGTCGGGCATCGACTGGTTCCGACTCGGCTATGCGCTCCACCAGGGCGGGAACGATGCCGATTTCCCCGAGGCCATCCGGGCCATGGAGAAGGCGGCCGTCATGGGGGCGCAGGTCCCGTCGGCCAACTTCCGCCGGGCCCGCATGCTGGCGGCCACGGGCCATGAAGGCCAGGCCGTGGCGGTGCTGGACACCATGGTCCAGGGCGGTTTCGCGCAGGCCGGCGTCATCGAGGCCCAGCCCGAGTTCGAGGCCCTCGCCGCGCGAGACGACTTCGAGGCGGTGCTTGCGGGCGCCAGGAAGAACGAGGCGCCCTGCATGCAATCCCCCGAGGCTCGCCAGTTCGACTTCTGGGTGGGGGACTGGGACGTGTACGCGCCCGCTGGCCCCCAGGTGGGCAGCAATCACGTGGAGCGCATCCTGCGCGGCTGCGCACTCCTGGAGAACTGGTCCAACGTCGGGGGGCGCGAAGGAAAGAGCCTGAACCTCTACGATCCCACTGCGGGCACCTGGAAGCAGTTCTGGACCGACGACTCCGGCTGGATCGTCTACTACGAGGGTGGTCATTTCGCCGACGATGCCATGCACCTGAAGGGCATCACCTACGGCCCCGACGGGGACACGATCCAGATCCGCATGGACATGATCCACGAAAGCCCGGACACGGTACGTCAGATCATCGAGACGTCGCCGAAGGGCGAGACGTGGACGCGCACTTTCGAGGGGATCTACGTGCGCAAGGGGAGCGGGTCGTGAGAGGCATTATCGCAGAATGAGGCGTCGCACCACGGTGGGATGCAACGTCATCCCGTCGTCCTCGACGAAGGCGCCATCGTCGCCCCGGCCCACGTCGTTGAAGTAGAGCACGGATCCGTCGGGGCTCAACGCGACATCGTTGGTCAGAGACAGCGTCGCCTGGAGCGCCGGTCCATCGTCGAGCCCTCGCTCTCCGGTTCCGGCCAGGGTGAGCGTGTCACCGTCCAGGGTGACCTGATAGATGCGGTTGGCGCTGCGCGCGACGACGTAGAGCACGCCGTTGCCGAACAGGATGTGGCCGTTGTTGTCACCGGGAAGGGTGACGAAGGGCTGGACGGTTCCGTCGGGGGTGATGCGCACCACGTCGCCGTTGCCGAAGTTGGCGACGTAGAAGTTGCGGTCGGACGCGCGGACGATGCCGTTGGGACATTGAAGCAGGCTGTCCGCGGCGAAGTCACTGACTACGCCCTCCGGAGAGATGCGGCTCACCACGTTGGTATTGCAGTTCACCACGTAGGCCGTGTCGCCCTCGACGACCTCGATACCCACCGGAGCCTTCAGGCCTGACGCGTACGGCTCCACGGTGCCGTCGGGCAGGATTCTGCGCACCTCACCGGTGCCGATGTTGGACTGCAGCAGGCGACCCTCGGAATCGAAGTCGTTTCCCGAGGCTCCGGCGAGTCCCTGAGCGAAGACGCTCGTCTCGCCCGACGGCGTGATGCGCCAGACCGCCGTGCCCGGCGGACCCTGCAGGGTCTCGCCGAAGTCGGCCGTGTAGACGTTGCCTGCCGCGTCCACGTCCATCCCTCCCGAACCGGCGTCGATGGGACCCGCCAGTGTCTCCACCCGGGGGATGGGCAGGCCCGCGTGGGCCCCCTCGTCGGTGTCCCCACAACCTGCGGTAAGCGCGGCGGCCAGCAGCATGCAGAACGCAAGAGGCTTCATCGGACGACGCTCCCTGGTGATCGCGGTGTCGTATTCCTGTCCCGGAACACGCTCATCTCGTCATCGCCGCGGCCCGACCCGTCAATTGCGTGTCCAGGTGGACCGCCCTTCCAACCCTCGACTCCAACCTCATGTCCAACACCTCGGACAGCAACCCTACAATGTGTGTATTGTGCCTGGCCAACCGCAACCGAGGTGTTCCGATGAAGTGGAATCGATGGACCATGTTCGCCCTGTTCGTCGTCATGTTCCTGCCGGTCGGAGCGGCCTGCCAGGACGATGTGGACCCGCTGCAGGATTGGTTTGGTGCGTTTCGCACGGTGGACGGTGGTGTCCTGACCCTCCTGAAGCTCGGTCGGGGTCACGACGCCGGCATCCTCTTCACGGACTTCGCGCGCGGGTACCGTGGGATCGTGGACCGCTCCGGGGATCGGCGCCTGACCCTGCGTCTGGAATCACCCTCGCCGTTCGAGAAGGAGGTCGTGCTTTCACTCCGGCTCGACGGGAGCGATCCGACCCTGGACCTCTCGGTCGACGGAGAACCCCGGTCGAGCGCTCGGAAGGTGCCACTGGACGTCACGGACGTACGGTTCGAACAGGCGGATCACGAGCTGGCTGGAACCGTGGTGAGCCCGACGGGAGGGAGCGGTCGACCCGGCGTGGTCTTCATTCACGGGAGCGGCCCCGCGACGCGTCACGACTACTACGAATGGTCGTATTTCTTCGCGGCCCACGGGATCGCGAGCCTCATGTACGACAAGCAGGGGGCCGGTGAGTCGACGGGTGACTGGGAGAACGCCCTCTTCGCGGAGCTCGCGGCGGACGCGGCGGCGGCGGTCCGCTTTCTCAGGACGTTTCCGGGGGTCGATCCCGGCAAGGTGGGTCTTTCGGGGGGGAGCCAGGGAGGGTGGGTGGCCCCCATGGCCGCTCGGGTGCCCGAGGAACCGATCGCATTCCTCGAGGTCACGGGCGGAGGCCCGGTGACCCCGCGCGAGCAGGAGCGGTTCCGACGGCTGGCGCTCGTCCGGGCGCGCGACCTTCCCGCCACCACCCTCGAAACGGCCGGCACGGTGCTCGACTGCTACCTGGACTTCGTCGGCTCGCTCGGCGTGGAGTGCGCGGGCGACCTGCGACGCTACGTGCTCGAGTACGGGGAGGAGGATTGGTACCTCGAGGACGTCGGAGGACCCCGCAGGGATCCTCTCGCCTACCCCTGGCCGACGGGCCGGAAGCGCTTCGCGCGCGAGCTCGACTTCGATCCCCGCCCTCTCTACGAGTCGCTCGCGATTCCGGTCCTCGTGGTCCTGGGCCGGGCGGAACAGACATTCCCCATCGACCTGACCCTGGAGCGGGTCCAACGCCTGGTGCCCGGCGAACTCCTGTCGGTTGAGCTCATCGACGACGCCGACCACGGGCTGTTCGTCGACGCGTCGTCGGCGTCCCCGCGACACCAATCCGCGGTGGCCATGAGCCGCCTCGCCGACTGGATTCTCACGGTCACCGGGAGTCGGTAGGGGTGGAGGGGACGACCGGCGCACCGGCGCACGCTGCGCCCCGGGCTGGATCACCTCACTCGGGAATCCACGCCAGGTCGAAGCCGGGTCCTGCCAGGCCGAGCGCGTGCGGGGTGCCGCCGTCCAACGCCCTGACCCAGAGGTCCCCGTCCTTGGCGACCACCATGTAACTTCCGTCCGGTGACAGCGCCACGTCCCCCGCACCCGTGAGCAACAACTCGGTCTCGGAGCCGTCGGAGCGCATGCGATAGAGGCCGTCGAACGCCGCCCCTGACCCCGGGTGCGTACGGAAGAAGATCGTGTCGTCGCCGAGCCACTGAGGCTCGTACAGGCCCGACAGCCCGTCGATGGAAGGAATGATCTCCTGGAGATTGCTTCCGTCGGCGTCCACGAGGTAGAGCCTCCCTGGTGCGGTAGGGGTGTCCCGGCCCGAGAAGAGGAGCGCGGCGCCGTCGGCGGTCCAGGCCGGCCTGCCTGCCAGGATGAGGTCGTCCACTAGCGTCGGGTTCCCTCCGTCGGCGTCCATGATCACGAGCTTCGCGTCCTCGTTGCTGAAGGCGATGCGGTCTCCCCGTGGCGACCAGGAGGGGAAGCGTTCAGCGGCGTCGTCTGCGGGGGTGAGCGGCGTGACCACGCCTTCCTGCGAGAGTGCGGCGATGTAGGGAACGCCCGGCGAGAAGTCGGCGAAGGCCAGGCGGTCGCCGGTGGGGCTCCAGCTGACTTCCTCACCCTTGAAGGCATCCAGGGCGGCCGTCAGGTCGGCCTGATCCGCCCCGTCCGGATCCATGGTGACGATGTGGGTACGGAAGGGCTCATCGTCGATGCCAACCGCCGCGAGGCGCCCGTGGTCGGGACGGAATTCGAGCTCGGTCACGAGCCGGTAGTCCTCGCCGAAAAGGCGCTCCTCACCTGTCCCGTCCGGATGTATCCGATACAGGTCGACGCGGGGCGTACCATCGACGACGCGTTCGGAGAGATAGTAGATCCAGCCGCCGGGAGGCCCTTCGGGCTCCGGCTCGGTGGGGGAGTCCCCGCCGCAGGCCAGGGTCAGGGCCGACAGCAGGGCTGCCGTGATCGCCGTCCGAAGTCGCTCGCCGCGCAGCTCCATCCCGCATCCTCCTCCCGTCGCGATCCGTGGTCACGCCTCGTCGAGCGTGCGTTCAAGAACTGAGACGACTGGAGGTGGGGATTTCTGCCCGCCCTACTCCGTGCGCAGCACCCGCTGTGGCTCCACCCGCGCCGAGGCCAGCGCCGGCAGCAGCGAGGCGGCCAGCGCGCTCAGCAGCAGGAGCACCGCCACGCCGGCGAAGGTCGTGGGATCGCGGGCGGGCACTTCGAAGAGCAGGTCCTGGACGCTCGCCCCGGTGAGCCAGGCCAGCGTCAGCCCCAGCGCAACGCCCAGCGCCGCCACCCCCACACCCTTCCGGAGCACCAGCGTCACCAGGTCCCAGCCGCGGGCACCCACGGCCATGCGGATGCCGAACTCGCGCGTGCGCTGTGAGACGTCGTAGGCCACCACGCTGAACATGCCCAGCGTGGCGAGCAGAAGCGCCAGCGAGCCGAAGATCCCCAGCACGCGGGCTCCCACGGTCCAGGTGCGGGTCTGCAGCGATACCCGGTCCAGGAGCGCCTGGCTCCGGATCCAGGCCCCGGTGCCTACGGCCTGCTGGAGCTGGGCACGCACCGGCTCGACCATGTCGGCCGCGCGTCCGTCGGTGCGCAGCATGAGCACGCCGGGCATCCCGTAGTAGAACTGCGTCCACGGCACGTAGAACTGCAGCCCCTCGGCGGCCTCGAAGTCACCCCGGCGGATGTCCTGGGCGACGCCCACCACCTCGCGGCACGGGAGCGTGTCGGCGCCGACCCTCAGGCACTGGCCCAGCGCGTTCCCGTCGGGCCACGCCGCGCGCGCCAGCGACTCGCTCACCACCATGACGGGGGCCGCGCCCTCGTCGTCGCTGGGGCGCAGCGCCCGACCCCGGACGATGCGGGTGCCCATGGTCTCGAAGTAGGTGCCCGACACCGCGTGCGTGGCGACGGTGCCCCGGGGGGCCACGGGCTCTCCGTCGGGCCGGAGCACGGCGTCGAAGGAGTTGCGCCAGAAGGGGATGGTCGCGCTGAGTGCCACGGAGCGCACGCCGGGGATCCCCTGGGCCGCGGTCACGAGCGTCTCCATGGTGCGCTGCCTGTCCTCGGTGGTGGAGGAGATCCCGCCTGCCTCCGCCAGCGGGCTCCGGGCTTCGGGGCTCACCAGGACGATGCGGTCGGGCTGGTAGCCCAGGTCCAGCGCCGATACCCGCGCCACGCTTCTGAGGAACAGGCCGGCCCCCACCAGCAGCACGGTGGACAGCGTCGCCTGGGCCACGAGCAGGCCGGTCTGGGCCGGGGTGCGTGCCGCTCCCCCCTGCGCGCCGCCGCCGCGGAGTGCCGACTGGAGATCCCCCCTGTGCCGCTGCAGCGCGGGGGCCAGCGCCGCCAGCAGGCCGGCCAGCGTCATCACCACCAACCCCACGAGCAGCGAGCGCCCGTTCAGGCCGGCGAGCTCCGCCGACTCGGGGGGCAGGAGCAGCCGCGCCATCACGCGCACCGCCCCGTACGCCATGGGGAGCGCCACCGCCCCGGCGGCCACCGCCAGCACGGCGCTCTCCATGAGTACGCCCCCCACCAGCCGGCCACGGCCGATCCCCAGCGCGCGGCGCACGGCGTTCTCGCGACGCCTGCGCAGGGCCCGACCCAGCATGAGGGTGGAGACGTTGGCGCAGGCGACCAGGAGCACGATCCAGCTCATGGCGAAGAGCCAGAGCGAGATACGCGCTGCGTCGCTCCGGTACGGGCCCCGGTCGCGGAGCACCGGCGTCAGCAGCACCTGCGGGTCCATGGTGGCCACCGCGTCGGCGTCGCGGGCGGCCGTGAAGTGCCGTCGGTAGGCCCGCTCCAGGTCCGAGGCGAGCTGCGCCTCGCTGGCGCCCTCGCGGCTCCGGGCCACGAGCTCGATCCAGGTGGTGAAGGGACGGGACGCGAAGGTGGCGCTGGCGATGTCGGCGCCTGCCGCGGTGATGGGCACCCACGCCACCGGATTGCGGCCGTCCACGCCGTGGAAGTCTTCGGGCGCGACGCCCACGATGGTGTAGGTGCGCGTGCCGATACGGATGTCGCGGCCCAGGGCCGCGCGGTCGCCCCCATAGGCGGATTGCCAGTAGCCGTGAGACAGCACGGCCACCGGCTCGCCGGAGGGGAGTTGGTCCTCGTCGGCACCGAAGAAGCGGCCCAGTGCCGGGCTCATGTCGAAGAGCGACCAGTAGCTGGCGCTGACCGCGTCCACCGCCGTGGGCTTCGCGTCGTCGTCGGGTGCCACGAAGAGGGTGGTGGCGGAGATCCCGGCCACCGCGGCCGCCGAGGGCGTGTGCGCTGCCAGGTCCTGGAGGGCCGGATAGCTGAAGGATCCGTCCTGCACCCGGCGGTCGCGCAGGGCCCGGTCGATGTAGACCCGGTGGGCCGACCCGGGGTCGGCGAGGTGGGCCGGCGGCCGGATCAGCATGCGGTCCACCAGCTCGAACATGGCCGCGTTGGCGCCGATGCCCAGCCCCAGTGCCAGCACGATGGCCGCCGAGAATCCCGGGCTCCGTGCCAACGACCGCACGGTTTGCTTGAGCTCCGCCCCCCATCCGTCGATCCAACCACCCATGCCGCCCCCTCGTCCGTTGGAGTACGCCCGGTGGGACAGGAGCGCGGGTGGAAGCGTTGCGCGGGGTGCCCCTGCCGGGTCGCCGTCGGTCCGGCACCCGCGCCTGGCATGCCCTCGTCCCGGCCATGCGACCCCAGCGCGATGGTAGGAATTCAGCGGTTGCGACGTTGATAGGATGGAGCGGACCCACGACGGAGCACGGCGGTGGAGCTGGACCGGATCAGAGCGGGTGACGAAGAGGCGCTGGCGCTTCTCCTCGAGGAGTGCTGGGCTCCCCTCGTCCGCTATCTGTGGGGGATCACGGCGTCCAGCGCGGAAGCCGAGGACGCGGCGCAGGAGGCCTTCGTCCGACTGTGGGAGCGACGGGAGGAGTGGACCGCCGGCTCGCCGCGCGGCCTGGTCTTCCGTATCGCCCGGAATGTGGCGCTCGATGCCGAGCGCAGGCGGCGCACCCGGAGTCGGCTGCAACCGGAGGCCGCCGGCGCGACCTCGGCGGGTCCCCCCACGCCCGAGCAGGAGCTCCGGGACGCCCGAGTGTCGGCTCGCGTCCAGGCGGCGGTGGCGGCGCTGCCCGCGCGCCGCCGGGAGACCTTCGAGCTGGTGCGCTTTCACGGGCTCAGCTACCGCCAGGCCGCCGAAGCGCTGGAGGTATCCGAACAGACCGTCGCCAACCAGATGAGCCGGGCCATGCGGGAGCTGCGGGCCTCGCTGCAGGACCTGCTGGCCGGGGAGCGCGGCGCCGCTCCCGACGCCTCGACGAGCGCTTCCACCCACGAGGAGATGGAGCATGGATGAGCACCTGGTGGCCGTGGTGGGGGTGGTGGCTGGCGAGGCCGACGAGCTCAGTCGTCACAAAGTGGCGCGCTGGCGGCAGGCCTCGGGCGAGAACGCACGGACGCTCCGGGAGCTGGAGCGGCTGTGGGCGCTCGTGGGCGAGGTGGAGGCGAGGGCGGTGCCTCGGGCCCCCGAGGCCGCGACGATCCTGGCCGAGGCGCGGGCGCGGCGGCGACGAGCTCAGGGTCGCGCCGCCCGTCGCGCGCTCGTGCGCGGGCCGTGGGTCCGGTACGGGCTGGCCGTGGCCGTCGTGGCGGCGCTGGTCCTGGGTGTCGTGTGGACCCGTGGCCGCCCGGCGGCCGGCTCGCCCGGGCTCACGTCGGTGGCGTCGTCCACGGGCACGGGCGAGGTGGTCACCATGACGCTCTCCGACGGCAGCGTGGTGCGGGTGGCGCCGGCGTCGAGGGTGGAGTTCCCGCCCACCCGGGGCCCGCGCGAGGTGGTGCTCGACG
Source organism: uncultured Gemmatimonadales bacterium (assembly GCA_963809895.1). GTDB lineage: Bacteria > Gemmatimonadota > Gemmatimonadetes > Longimicrobiales > Gaopeijiaceae > Gaopeijia. The sequence continues at coordinate 82,051 of CAWELD010000010.1, forward strand.
GTAAGGCCTTCTTCGCGGTGGCCCACGCCGAGACCCCGTTCGTCGTGCGCACCCGGGCCGGCACGCTGACCGTGACCGGCACCCGCTTCGAAGCCCGCACCGACGGCGACGCCACCCGCGTCGTCACGGTGGAGGGCACGGTACGACTCACCAGCCCCGCGGGCGACGCCGACGTGCACGCGGGCCAGGTCGGATTTCTGAACCCCGACGGTCCGCCCCGCGTGGTGGCCCGCGACGACGTGTGGTCTCTGCTGGACTGGGCGGGGGGGCTCCTGGTCTTCCAGGCCACCCCGCTCGGCGAGGTCGGGAGCGAGATCGAGCGCCACTTCGGCAGACCCGTGCGGGTAGCCGACAGGGTGGCCCAGCGGCGCGTGACGGCCTGGTTCGAGGACGAGTCTCTCGACGAGGTCCTGTCGTCGGTGTGCGTGGTGGCGGACGTGGCGTGCCGCGTGGGCGCCGACACGGTCGTGGTGGGACGGTGAGGAGGGCGTGGGCGGCCGCGCTGGCCACGGGGGCGGTCGTCGCGGCGCCTCCGGTGGGAGCGCAGCAACCGTCGTCCCTGCTGGAGCGCCCCGCACGGCTCACGCTCGCGTCGGCCTCGCTGGAGGAAGCGCTGGGCTCGCTGCAGAGAAGCTCGGGCGTGAGCCTGGCCTACAGTCCGGACCTGCTGCCCGGCGACCGGCGGGTGGCGTGCCCCTGCGCGGATGCCACGGTAGCTGCGGCGTTGGACCGCCTCCTGGCTGGGACCGGGCTCGGATACCAGGCCCGTGGAAGGCGCATCCTCATCGCACCCGCCCCCGCATCGGCATCCCCCCGAGGCGAGGACGGGCTGGCGCTCACGGGGCTCGTGGTGGACGCCGAGGGTGGCCGGCCCGTGGCGGCGGCCGATGTCGTGCTCACCCCGGGCGACCGCCGTGGGCTCACCACCGGTGACGGCCGCTTCGTCTTGGCGGGACTGACTCCGGGACGGTACGAGGTGCAGGTGTCGGCGTTGGGGTTCCAGGCCGCGACCGTGTCGGTGGAGCTCGGGTCGAGCGCGGAGCCGGTACCCATCGCCCTGGAGCGGGCGCCCCTCGAGTTGGACGAGATCGTCATCTCGCCCGGGAGCTTCGGCGTGCTGGAGGTGAATCCCGCAGCCAGCGGAGTGGCGGTGAGCCGCGAGGACATCGAAGCCATTCCCCAGCTCGGCGACGACGCGTTTCGTACCCTCAAGCGCATGCCCGGCGTGTCCACGGACGACGTGTCGGCGCGCCTGAACGTGCGCGGTGCGTCGGACCGCGACCTGGTGGTGCGCCTGGACGGCATCGAGCTGTACGAGCCGTACCACCTGCGCGACGTGGACGGCGCGCTGGGCATCGTCGACGTGCAGTCGCTGGGCAGCGTGAACCTGGTCACCGGGGGATTCCCGGCGGACTACGGCGGGGGCATGGCGGGCGTGTTCGACATGCGCACGCGCACCCCGCCGCCCACGGGCTCACGCACCACGGTGAGCCTCAGCCTGAGCTCGCTCTCCTACAACGGCCAGGGCCGCTTCGCCGGCGACCGGGGCCAGTGGCTGGCCTCGCTCCGTCGTGGGTTCCTTCAGTACGTGCTGTCGGTCTCGGGCGTGGACGACGACCTGAGGCCCACCTACTGGGACGCGCTGGGCAAGGTGCGCTACCTGCTCTCCGACCGTCATGCCCTGTCGGCCGAGGTGCTGTGGGCCGGCGACGGGCTCACCTGGCGGAACGAGGACAGCGATGCGGCCATCGGCAGTGATTGGACCAACGGCTACGGCTGGCTCACCTGGGAGGGCGACCTGACGCCGAGGCTGCGAGCCGACGCCACGGTGTCGGTCGGACACATGAGCCGGCACCGGCTCGGAGACGTGACCGATGCGGGCCGGGAGGCCTTCAGCCCGGTTTCGGCGCACATCGACGACCGGGCCTCCTTCGACTTCGCCGGGGTGCGGCAGGGCTGGGAGGCCGACATCGCCGGAGCGCTCCTCCTGCGGGCCGGGTGGGAGTACCGCGCCAGCTCCGGCCAATACGCGTACAGCTCGCGGGCGGGCTACTACGACGTGGACACCGACGGACACATCGTGGTGCGACCGGTGGCCGAAGACCACGTGTTGACGCCCGATGGCAACGAGCTGGGTGCGTGGACGGCGCTCCGCGGCCGGGCGCCCGGTGGGGTCACCTGGGAGGGCGGCCTCCGCTTCGATCGCCAGTCCCTGACCGGCGAACACCAGCTCTCGCCCCGTCTGCTGATGCGCTGGGATCTGGACGGGTCTACGACGCTGCGAGGCACCTGGGGTCGTTACGGCCAGGCACAGGAGCTTCACGAGCTCTCCATCGAGGACGGTGAGATCCGATACAGTGACGCGGAGACCGCGGACCAGGTGGCTCTCGGGCTGGAGCGCTCCTTCGGCGCGGGCGTCACGGCGCGGGTGGAGGTCTACCGTCGTGGGGTCCCCCGGCCTCGCCCCGTGTTCGTGAATCTCTCGCGAGCGGTGAATCCCCTGTACGAGGTGCAGGCGGACCGACGGCGTCTGGATCCGGACCGGGCCCGGGCGCGCGGGCTGGAGGTGTTCGTGTCGCGCGAAGGGACGGGGCGGTGGAGCTGGTCCGCCAGCTACGCGCTGGCGAGCTCGGAGATGCGCGTCGAGGACGCGTGGATTCCCCGGACGCTGGACCAGCGGCACACGCTGGGGTTGTTCGCGGCCTACAGGCTGGGGGATCGTTGGCAGGTGAGCGGAACCTGGCAGCTCCACACCGGTTGGCCCTACACCGCGCAGTATCTCGACCTCGTGGTGGACGAAGGAGGCGAAGGCGAGCCGACGGTGGAGCTGGTGCGGCGGGAGTTCGGCCCACTGAACGCCCAGCGGCTACCGCCGTACCACCGGCTGGATGTGCGGGTCACGCGGGGGTTCGTCGTGCGCCGCAGCCGGCTCGAAGTGTTCCTGGACGTATTCAACGCCTACAACCGCACGAACCTGCGAGGCTACGAGTGGACGCTCCGGAAGCGAGGCGATCTCTACTCCGTCCGTCGGGAGACCGGAGAGGAGCAGCTGCCGATTCTCCCGACGCTGGGATTTCGCTGGGTGTTCTGACGCCCCCCATGGCGGACCCAGGCCCGAGTTCCCGTTTCATGACGTAGATCCTTCCGGGTCGCGGGGGCGGGCACGTGGCCTGGCCCGACCGGGAGGCGAGCGCCGTGGAGGGTGCTGCCGTGGACGTCATGAACGGGCGCGGGATCAGTTGCTTCGGGCCGAGGGCGTCGGCCCTTCTCCTGGCATTGGCCGTGGCAGTCGGCTGCGGAAGCGGTGATGCGGACGCGGCTCGAGCCGAACAGGCGCCAGCCGCCGATCGCCAGGAGGCCGGCCCACCGGTCGCCACCCTGACCCTGGGCGATGCGTCGTACAGCTTTCCCACCGCCTCGTGTGATCTCGCCGACAGTCAGGGCACCGGCATGCTGGTGCGCGCCCGGGGCAAGGCCCCGGACGGTCGGAGTACCACCCTGGAGGTCGAACGGCTGAAGCGGGGGGACACCGTGCACGAGACGGTGGGTCTCACGGTGGGGAACCGCATGACCGGGGAGTACTGGACCGCGCGCGCCGACGGATGGCCCGACGGGCGCTGGGTCGTTCCGGGCCCGGGGGGAGCGACGCTGGAGGGTCGCCTGATCGTGGTGTCCGGCACGACCGTGACGGCCGAGGGCGCCTTCAGCCAGGAGAAGACCGAGGGCTCCAGGTCGGGATCGCTACGCGTGGACTGCGGAGGGTAGCCGGCGACGCCGTGGACGAGGCCTCACGGCCCGCCCTCCACGAAGAGCGCGTGCCACATATGCATGCCCACCACCGCGGCGAGGATGGGCCCCAGGCCCTCGGACGCGTTCCGGAGCTCCCGCACCGCCCTGGGGTCGAAGTAGCCGCAGGCGCGTACGCGCTCCTCGGATAGCAGTTCATGGACGAAGTCGGGAGGATCGCCCCACTCGGCCTGCCATACGGGATCGGGGGTGCGAATGCCCTTCTTGCGTCGCCACGTGATCTCAGCCGGCAGGTAGGGCTCGACGGCCTTCCGCAGCATGTGCTTTTCACGGGTGCGCGCCCGGAGTCGCGGTGGGATGCGCGTGCACAGCTCCACGAGCTCGTGGTCGAGGAAGGGAAGGCGAGGCTCGATGGATTCCGCCATGCTGCCCGCGTCCAGGCCCAGGTTGATGAAGCTGGGCATGCGGGTCTTGTGCTCGATGTAGAGGAGTTGCTGGAAGCGGTCCCAGCTCCCGAATCCCTCCGGCGGCATCCAGCCGTCGTCGCCTTCGTATGCCGCCTCAATGGCCGTACGGAGCTCCGGGAGCAGGAGCGGGCGCAGCCCGGGCCATCCCGACCACTGAAGTGCCGCGAAGCGCCGAGGCGTGAGCTCCGTGGCCGTGCCGATGGCCCGGCGATCGGGAGGTGAGATGCGGGGGAGCCGGCGCGCCAGGAATCGGCGGACGGGTGCCGGCAGTCCGTAGAGGGCCTGCCAGCGCCGCTCGCGGCGATACCAGGGATAGCCCCCGAAAATCTCGTCGGAGCCCTGCCCCGTGAGCGCCACCTTGTAGCGCCCCCTCATGGCGGCCCCGAGCACGTGATACGAGAAGTGCAGCACCGCGGGCTGCTCCCGATGCCACACGCCCTCGCGGAGCCTGTCCAGGAACGTATCTCCGAAGAGGATGCGCTCTCCGGAGAGTCGGAACCCGGGAAAGAGGTCCAACGTCTTCTGGTCGCGGAGCTCGTCGTAGCGCGCGTCCTCGAACCCCAGCGAGAAGGTGGGCAGCCCGCCCTGCTCCTCGGCGGCCAGCCAGGCCACGGTGCTGGAGTCGATGCCCGGGCTCAACCATCCGGCCACGGGCACGTCGCCCCGCAGGTGGATGCGCACCGACTCGCGGAGCTTGGCCAGGATGGCCTCGGCCCACTCCCCCTCGCCGCGGGGAAGGTCGCCGGCGCGCGCCTCGCCGAAGTCCAGGTCCCACCAGAGCTCCCGGCGGGCCTCCCCGTCCTCGAACACGAGCCGCTCGCCGGGGCGCACCTGTCTGATCCCCTTCCAGAGGCTCCGGTCGAAGACGGCACCCCCGAAGTAGAGCAGGCCCGAGAGTCCTGCGGGGTCCAGGGTGCGGTCCACGGCGCCGCCGGCGAGGATGGATTTGGCCTCGGAGGCGAAGAAGAGGGATCCGTCGGCACCGATGCCGTAGTAGAGGGGCTTGATGCCCATGCGGTCGCGCGCCAGCAGGAGCCGACGGCGCCGAGCGTCCCAGAGCGCGAGGGCGAACATCCCCCGGAGCCGGGAGAGGCACCGGGCGCCCATCTCCTCGTAGAGGTGCACGATCACCTCGACGTCGGAGTGCCCGCGAAACTCGTGGCCGCCGGCCTCCAGCTCCCGCTGCAACTCGGGAGCGTTGTAGATCTCGCCGTTGCATACGACGACGACGGAGCCGTCTTCGTTGCCAATGGGCTGATCGCCCGTCTCTGCGAGGTCCACGATGCTGAGGCGGCGCATCCCGAGGCCGATCCCCGGCGCCGTGTGAAAGCCCTCGCCATCGGGTCCGCGGTGCGCGAGGAGCCCGGTCATGCGCGCCAGGAGTGCGCGGTCCACGGCAGCCGACGGGTCTGCCGGCACGATCCCGCAGATTCCGCACATGAAAGGTCCTGGCTGATGGGCCCGGAGTGGAGTTGGATCCGGGGTCGCCGCGTCCGGGAAGGGGGAAGGGCGACCGGCTCAATTCACCGTCACCGGCGGCGAAAGTCAACGGCGGGAGCGCGAAAACCGGGTTCGTGAAGCACGCATCGTCGGCCCTTGGCCACGTCGCAGGCAAGGGGCGGAATCGTGTGGGTCACGAGGCTTGACAGGTGCCTCGGGTTGAAGGATTCTTCATCCCCCCCAGGCCCCCTGCATGCAACTATTCAAACAGTTTCGCGAGCGCAGGATCGTTCAGATCCTGTTGTCGTACGCCGCCGCCGGCTGGGTCGCGCTGGAGGCGGTTTCGCAGTTCGTGGAGAGGGGGGTCCTGCCGGATCTGTTCTATCTGGTCCTCCTCGTCTGGGTGATAGGCGGCGGAGCTGCGACAGCGGTCCTGGGCTGGTACCACGGCGAGAAGGGACACCAGTCCGTGACCCGGCTGGAGATCGTCCTGCTCGTGCTCGTGGGGCTGTTCACGGTTGCTGGGACCGCCAACACGATCTCGCGTGTCCGCGCGGGGCAGGCCGTGGCCTCGGCCATCGACGCCGCGTCGGGTCTCGACCCGCGGAGGCTGGCCGTGCTGTACTTCGACGACCGCTCGGCGGCCGGCGACCTCGGCTTCCTGGCCGACGGCCTCACCGAAGAGCTCATCGCCGGCCTCACCGGCGTGGGCGGCATCGACGTCGTCTCCAGCAATGGCACGGCGCAATACCGGGGCTCGGGCCTGGCGGGGGACAGCATCGCGACCCTTCTCGGGGCCGGGACCTTCGCCCGGGGCGAGATCGACCAGCGTGGCGACGAGGTCGAGGTGGATATCGCGCTGGTGGACGCGGAGAGCGGTGCCACCATCGAGCGGGGCGCCTTCACGGGTCCCATGGCGGAAGCGTCGGCTCTTCAGGCCCAACTCGCCGGCCAGATGTCGCGCCTGCTCAGGACGTGGCTGGGCGAAGAGGTCCGCCTCCGGGAGCGGCGCCTCGGCCAGGTGAACGACGCCGCCTGGATCCTGGTCCAGCGTGGGGCCCGCGCCCGGGAAGAGGCGGATGCGCTCTTCATGGACGATGACGTCACGGGCGCGAACGGGCTCTGGGACCGGGCCGATTCACTGTACGCGTCGGCCGCCGAACAGGCCCCCCAATGGGCCGAGCCGGTGGTACGCCGGGCACGACTCGTCTACGATCGCTCGCGCTACGAGTCGGACGTGCAGGACGCGGACGACATGATGCGCGAGGCCGACGGGTTCGTCGCCGCGGCGCTGAAGCTCGAGCCCCGCAACGCCGACGCGCTGGAGATCCGGGGGACCATCAGCTATCTGCGGTGGCTCCTTTCGCTCGAACCGGATCACGACGCGGCCGAGCGACTGCTCGAGTCCGCGGAGCAGGACCTGCGGACCGCCACGGACATCGAGCCGCTCCAGGCCAATGCGTGGAATGTCCTGGGACACCTCTACTACCAGCGCGACGACATCGTGGAGGCCAATCTCGCGGCGCGGCGGGCCTACGAGGCCGACGCGTATCTGCGGGCCGCTCCGGACATCCTGTGGCGTCTCTGGAGCACGTCGTACGATCTCGAGAATCGGCCCCAGTCACGGCAGTGGTGCGAGGAGGGACGCCGCCGTTTTCCGGACAATTCCCGGTTCTACCAGTGCCAGATCTGGAACATGACGCTGGGATCGGAAGAGCCGGATGTCCAACGTGCCTGGGCGCTGGCGGACACCGCCGTGTCCCTGACTCCCGGGCCGGCGCGGCCAATGACGACCCTGGAGATGCGCGTGTTGGTCGCCGGCGCCATGGCTCGTGCGTCCGTCGACCGCGACGCGCCTCCCGCTCAACGGGACATGTTGGCCGACAGCGCCCGGGCCGTGCTCGACGGAACCCAGGCGAACAGCGAGATGGACCCCGCCGGTGATCTCCTCATGACGAAGGCATTCGTGCTGGCGTTGCTGGGAGATCACCAGGGTGCAGTGGGCCTTCTGCAGCGGTTCCTGACTTTCAATCCCGAGCGTAGAGAAGGGTTCGCCCAGCACAATCACTGGTGGTGGCGTGACCTTCGAAGTGACCCCGCGTTCCAGCGCATGATCGGAACGTAGCACACCGGAGCATCTCTGCTCCTTCGCGCCTGGATCGACCGATCCAGGGCGCCCCCCGCGGAGAACAACATGAGACGTAGTACACTGAAGCGGCCGGCAAGGCTGGCCGCACTCGCCGTTGTGGGCATTGCCGGATACGGCTGCCAGGATGGTCCGGAGCCCGTGGCACCGGCTGATTGGCAGACGGATTTTCCCATCGCGGCCACGGTGATCAACGAACTGGAGGTGCCGCAGTTTCTCTGGCTCTCCCCGCTGCTGGACGGAAAGCCGGACACCCCGTTGGCTACGGGCCTCGCCATCGACGTCGAGATCTGCAACGTGTCCGACGGGACGCCCTGCAGCCTGGAGCGCGCCAGCGAGGAGGGCAGCTTCTATGGCGCCCATTGGGACACCAGCAAGGGTGAGGACGCCAACAAGGAGTTCCGTATCACGGCCTACATGGGCGACTCCCGGATCCCCCTCGGCCAGATGAAGGTGATCCTGGACGGTGGCTCGGAGCGGGACGGCCGCACCTTTCCCATCCGTTTCTTCGCGGGCTCGGGCCTCCTGAGCGGCCAGGGCGCCGCGCTTCGGGAGTGCGTGGGGTCGGACCGTTGCGACGCCACCGGCGTGCCGTCGGGCAACGGCGGGCCCCCGGTGGTCATCCAGGCCAAGCAGAGCGACGGGAGCGTGTTGGGCCAGCTCACCATCGATCCGGCCATCGTGCCCGAGCCTCTCATCGTCATGCTGGACTGCCGCCGGCGACTGACGGGATTCGCGGCCGGAGAGGGACCCCTTCCCACGGACCTGAGCCAGTATCCCGTCTTCTGCCACGTGGATGCGCTCAAGGAGGACGGCACGTCCTTCTCGGGCTCCCTGTCGGGTAACGCCCGCATCGACGTGTGCACGATCGACGAGACCTACGTCGACGAAGCCTACCACCCGCAGCTCGAGACGCGTCTGGGCAAGTCCAGCGGCCCCGGCAACTTCGAGATTCTGGCGGCGGTACCCTCCACGCTCACCGATTGCACGGGCGTGACCGTGCTGGCCGCCGCCGAGCCAGGACTGCTGGATGCCCTGGGATCGCGCTTCGCGTCGCTCGTGGGCGCAGTGCTTCCGCAGAAGCTCTACGCGAGCATGTTCCGCGACGGCGGAGCGGGCGGGCTTCTGAGCTCGTTCAGTGACATCAATATCGTCGAGCCCGCGTTCATCTCGGGCTCCGTGACCGGGGCCGGCTTCGGGCTGTCCGGGGTGACGGTACAGCTCAGCGGGGGTGGGTTGCCGTCGCCGCTGTCGGCGACCACCAATGGCTCCGGTCAGTATGCGTTCACCACGCCCCTCAACGCGGCGGACGGCGGAGGGACCACCTACACCGTCACCGTGACGGGTGGCAGCATTCTGCCGGCGCAGGTGGCCGATCCGGACCAGGACGTCGTCGTCACCGGCTCCGGCGTCTATACCGCCGACTTCGCGGCGTCGGGCGTGCTCTTCGGCGGCGCTTCGCTGGCCGGCGGCTCGGGCACCGTGTTCGACTGGAGCACGGACGGAACCTCGGGGACGTCCGCGGCGCCGTTCGCCACCCCGGGCTACCCGTACTGTGGCGTGCTGGGCGACATCGTCGCGGCACCCGTGGGGACCGACGACGTCTGGCCGCTCAACACCACCATCACCCTCACGAAGCAGTTCTACGTTCCGACCGGGGTGTCGAGCCTGACCCTCACCGGTTGGGTGGACAACGACGCCAAGGTGTCCATCTACGATGCCAACCAGACCGAGACGAACATCACCGGATCGCCGGTGGACGGCGACGGATGGAAGGTCCACGAGAACTGTGCGGACACGAATCCCCTCGTCTTCACGGCGGCGAGCGGGACCTTCACGCCCGGAGCGTTGAACACCCTGGTCATCCAGGTGCGCGACCGTGGCACGGTGGGCTACGCCGATTTCGAGTTGACGGCGAACTGACGGCCTGATCCAGGCCCGAGGGCTCGAAGCGGCCCGCCCGGCAATCCAGCCGGGCGGGCCGCTTCTCGTCGTGTGCCGCCTACTCCGCCTTCAGCACCTCGATGGGATCCACGCGCGCCGCGCGCAGCGCCGGCAGCACCGACGCCGCCAGGGCCGTGAGTGCCAGCACCGACGCCGCCAGGCCCAGGGTAGCCGGATCGCCGGGCTCCACGCCGAAGAGGAATCCCCGGAGCAGGCGCGTGAGGGACAGGGCGCCCAGAAGGCCCATGGTCATTCCCGCCGCCGTGAGGCGCATCCCGCGACCGAGCACCAGGGCCAGGAGGCCGGCGGGCTCGGCGCCCAGCGCCGTGCGGATCCCCAACTCCCGTTTGCGCCGGGCCACGGTGTGGGCCATGGAGCCGTAGAGTCCAGCGGCGGCCAGGAGCAGCGCCAGGAGGGCGAAGGCCGTCAGCAGCAGCGTCTGGAAGCGCGGCGTGGCCCGGGTGGCGGCCATGCGTGCCTGCATGGTGCGCACGTCGAGTGCCGGCACGTACGGGCTGAAGCGCGCCACCGCCTTCCGCAGTTCGGGGATGAGCACCTCCGCCGGCAGGTCCGAGCGCACCACGACCTCGACGATGGGCCAGTCCGCCTGGGTGTAGGGGATGTAGACCGCCGGGCGCATGCCGTCCTCGGTCCGGGTCTGCACCGCATTGTCCACGACGCCCACGATGCGCCACTCCGTCTCCGTGTCACCGTCCACGTTGCGTAGGGTCTGGCCGAGGGGGTCGCGGCCGCCGAGCTCCTGCGCCACGAAGGCCTGGTTCACCAACGCCACCCGCGGATCGTCGGGCCCGTCGGAGGCTCTGATGTCGCGTCCGGCGAGTAGGCTCGTGCCTACGGTGGAGAGGTAGCTCGGCGTGATGACGTAGCCCGCGATTCCCGAGCGCTCCGTCGTCTCGGGCTCACCGGGAAAGAGGATTCTCGGGGCCCAGTTGGGATCCTGGAAGGGCACGTTGCTCGCGCCCGCCCACGACGTCACGCCGGGTACGGGCGCCACTTCGCCCAGCAGTCGGTCCCATTCCCTCCAGGTCGGCTCGGTCGGATCCGCGCCGGGACGCTTGATGCCCATGCGCAGGGTCACCAACCCGGGAGCGCGGAAGCCCGGGTCCACGGTCCGCAGCCGGACGAGAGAGTTCATGAGGAGCCCCGCTCCCGCGACCAGGACCACGGCGAGGGCCATCTGGCCCGCGACCATGACACTCCTCAAGCGGTTGTCGGACGCTGCCACGCTCCGGCTGGCACCGGCGCGCAGACCGCTCGCAGGAAGCGTCCGGGCGTAGCGGGCCGCGGGAATCAAGCCGGCCAGGATGCCCGCTCCCACCGACACCAGCGAGGCGACCACGAGCACGCCCGCGTCTACCGAAACGTCGGCGGCCCGGGGCATCGAGGTCGGCGCGAAGCGGACGAAGAGGGCGACGCCACCGAAAGCCAGGGCGACGCCTGCGCCTCCGCCGGCCAGCGACAGGAGAACGCTCTCGGACAGCAGGTCGGCGAACACGCGGGCGCGGCTCGCCCCCAGCGCCCTGCGCACGCCCAGCTCCCGCGCGCGGTCCAGGGTGCGGGTCAGGAGCATGGTGGCCGCGTTGAGGGCGGACAGGAGGAGCAGGAGCGCCGATGCTCCCAGGAAGAGAATCAGGGCCCGGCGGGTGCCACCCACCGTCTGGTCGCGCAGGCCGTTGACGCCCGCGCCGAAGTGGGTGCCGTCGGGATAGACGTTGCCCTCGGGATGGTCGGCGGCGACCTGGTCGGCGATGCGATGCATCTCGTCGCGGGCCTGGGCCACCGTGATGCCGCGTTGCAGCCGACCCAGGAGCACCAGGCTGCGGCGCCCCCGGTCCTTGTAGCGTACGTCTCCGGTCTGGAGGGGGAGCCAGAATTCCGGCGGGCGGCCGAACATGGCCTCGGGGGGCTGGAAATCCCCTGGCAGCACGCCGACGACGGTCAGGCCCCCGCCCACACCCGCCACGGTGTTGCCGACGACGCCGGGATCGCCTCCGAAGCGACGCATCCAGGTGCCGTGGCTGATCAACGCTACCTGCGAGCCGGACGCCTCGTACTCGTCAGACGTGAAGTTGCGACCCAGGGAGGGTGAGGTGCGGAGCACGTCGAGGAAGTCGTCCGAGATGCGGGCCGCGGTGGCGAGCTCGGGGCCGCTTCCCTCGTCGGGCAGCAGCACGGAGGTGGTCTCCACCGCGGCGAGCTCTTCGAACGACGTGGCTCGCGCATCGAAGTCCAGGTAGTTGAGCACGGAGGTGCCGGCGAGGTGTTGCAGGTCCGGGCTCGTGGTGGACCACTCCCTACCGGGAAAGGTGGTGCCCACCATCACGAGGGCCTCGGAGTCCGGGAAGGGAAGAGGTCGCAGGAGCACTCCGTCCACGACGCTGTAGATGGTGGTGGTGGCGCCGATGCCGAGGCCCAGGGTGAGCGCCGCGGATGCGGTGAACCCAGGCCGGCGGCGCAGGCCCCTGGCCGCCAGACGCAGGTCGGCGATGGGCCCCATGCGACGCAGGATCGCCGTCGGCTTCCACCAGCTCAGGACCGAGCCGACCACCTGACGCCGCAGACGCCGGCGGGCTTCTCCAGGCGACACCCCCAGGGCGAGGTCGTCGGCCCACCGTTCCACGATGTCCCCTCGCACGTGCTCGCTGCCGGCGCCGCGCACGAACACCGTGAGCACCAGGGCCCACAAGCGCGGGAGTCGGCGCTTCACGAGTGCTCCTCGGCCAGCCGATCCACCTTCGGCATCAGGCCCTCGGCCATGGACTGCAACCGGCGCACGCTCTGCTGCAGCTCGTACGCGCCTTCGGGGGTCACGGTGTAGTGCTTCCGGCGCCGGCCTCCGCGCTCGCCGGTGGGCGCGCCGATCCGTGAGGTGACCATGCCGCGGCCCTCCAGACGGTCCAGCGCGGTGTAGATGGCGCCGGACGACACGGTCCGACCCGTGCGCTCTTCCATGCTGCGGCCGATGGACGCGCCGTAGGCGTCCTCCTCGAGCTCCACCACCGCCAGCAGGATGGCCTGCTCCAGCTCTCCCAACGCTCGTCCCATGTTACCCCGTCACTGTAGTGGAAATGATGTCCATTACTACTACACTGCATGGGATAAGACAACAGCACCCGGTCCCGGGGTTGCAAACTATATTTATCGTTTACATAGTTCGTGCCCGCGGGGGGTGCAACGACGTGCCTGCCGAGCGCGGCATGGGCACCCCGTGGTAGCGCGCTGTGCGACTGGGCGGGAGCGTCGGTGGTCCTCAGAGGGAGGAGCGGATCGTGATGGGTGCGATGATCGTCGTGCTGGCGCTGGCAACGTCTGCCGGTGCCCCCGAGGCGGCGGATACGGTGGTGATCGAGGGACCCCCACGCATCGAGATCGGGGTCTCGACGTCGGACGCCCACGACCAGCTCTTCGACGTGGGCCGGGTCCTGCGAACCTCCGACGGGGGATTGGTGGTGGTGGAGACCACGGCCGGACGGCTGCGCCGCTACGGCGCCGACGGCCGCTTCGTTCGTGATCTGGGGGGACGGGGTGAGGGACCAGGGGAGTTCCCGGACATCACCGACGCGGTGCTTCGTGGGGACACCCTGCTGGTGTTGGCCAGCGATGGGCGCATCACCCGCCTCACCCTCGACGACGAGGTGGTCGACACCTGGCGACCGTCGTTGGACGGACTCGTGGACGAGGCCTACAACCCGGTGCCGGCCGGCATCCTTGGTGACGGCCGCATGCTGGTGCGCGCCAACGAGCGGGTGTTCGGCCGGCCCGACGGCGATTACGTGCAGCACGTCCTGTGGCTCACCGTGACGCGCCGGGGTGACGCGGACACCCTGGCCCTGGTGCCGTCGCATCGTGTGCATTCCGAGCAGGGCCTGCCCCGGCCGTACCGGCCCTGGGTGGAGGCGGCCTGGTCCGCTGGCGGGGGCGCGTTGTGGCTGACGGTGCCCGCCGCAGCGCGTGTGCGGAGGGCCGGCTCCGATGTCCGGGTCGATGTGGCGGTCCCCGACCGGGCTCCGTCCGACGACGACCTGGCGCGGTTTCGCGGTCGCTACCTCGCCCGGGGGCGAACCGCAAACGATCGGCGCGTCATCGCCGAGTGGGTAGACGAGAGCCCGTTGGCCGAGCACGTGCCGGCCTTCCGCCGGATCACCGCCGACCAGCTGGGCCGAGTGTGGGTGGAGCGTTGGCCCGACGGGGACGCCGAGACGACCTGGGACGTGTTCGATGTCGCCGGACGCGCGGTCGCCGCCGTGCGCATCCCCCTGACCCTTCGGCTGGAGGGGGCGGGAGACGGCTGGATCGTGGGGGTGTGGACCGACCCGTTGGGCGTCGAGCGGGTGAGGCTCTACGACCTGCCCGCGCTCAAGGACTGAGCCCGGGGCCGCCGTCCATGGGGGTACCCGTGCATCCGAAGCTCAACGGCGGAAGCTCACGGCCCTGCTCGGCCAGCCGGGCGATGTAGCCGCGGGTGTAGAAGCGCACCTCACCGGCGCGCCGGTAGGCCTCGACCATGAAGAGTCCCCGGGGATCGATGCTCGCCAACTCCTGCCACTCGCCCAGCACGCGGTGATCGTCCACGCACGCCACCACCGACTCCTGCTGGCCTCGGTTGGTCACGCACAGCGAGTCCGCTTCGGGGGTGCAGGGGCTGGCCATGGGGAGGATCCGTCGGACCATCTCGTAGGCGCTGGGATCCGAGCGCTGCACGAGATCCTTCATGGTGTAGAGATCCACGATGCCGTACTGGGCTCCGCGCCGGCGGCTGGCGAGCCCGTCCACGATCACCTGCAGGCCCTGGATCTTCACCGGATCCGGCTTGAGCGCCAGCACGAGCGGCGACATGGCCTGGTCGGCGCGCACGGGGAACGCCTGCGTCTCGTAGCCGAGCTGGGCCACCCTGAGCACGTAGCCCGGCGCTCCGGGAACCACGCTGAGCTGGAAGGTGCCCAGCGAATCGGAGAGCACGCCCTGCTTGTTGTCGCCCTGGGCCACGAAGGCGCCGGGGATCGGTTGCATGGACCCGCCGTCGACGACGGTGCCGGTCAGCACCAGGCCGCGCTCCTGCGCGGAGAGGGGGGCGGCCACGAGGGCGAGGGCGGCGACAACGGTAGACGGAGACGCGAGGCGGCGTCTCGCGGAACGAAGCGTCATGGGTCGGTGGAGGCGGTGGATCGAACGGCGATCGCGGAGATCGGATCACCGGAGCGTGGGATTGTAGGCCGCGGGGCCTTCAGCGTTCCCGGAGCGCCTCGCCCGGCTGGATCCTGAGACCTCGCAGGGTCGGAGCGAGGCACGACAGCAGGCCCACCGCCATCATCACGGCGGACACACCGCCCAGGACGGCCACCCAGCTCGTGTTGCGGACCGTCTCCTCGCTGGCCATCTGGGCGCTGGTGGCGCCCACATACACCACCAGCGTGCCCAGGACCACGCCCGCCAGGAGCTGGATGAAGGCCCGGGTGGCGATGGCCCGGAGCACCCGGCCGCGACTGGCGCCCAGCGCCGTGCGGATGCCGATTTCTCGGGTGCGCTCCGAGACGGTGAAGGACATGAGCGCGTAGAGGCTCGCCAGCGAGAGGACCATGGCGATGGCGGCCAGGACCCCGAACAGAAAGGTCATCCAGCGCGCGCCCCAGAGCTCCTCGCTGAACACGTCGCTCAGGGGCACGGTCTCGATCACCAGCAGGGTGGGTTCGAGTTGGGCCGCCACGGCACGCAGCCGGGCGGTGAACGCCGCCGGGTCGCCCTCCAGGTGGATCGCCAGCCGCACCGGCACCAGATCCCCGGGCGCGGCCACCTCGTAGAACCCGGCCGGTTGGTTGGGGTCGGCGACGTTCATGCCCAGGTCGGGGACGACGCCGACGATCTCGTGCCAGGGTCGTGGTTCCTGATCGGGGCTGCCGACATCGCGAAACCGGCGACCCAGCGCGTTGCCCCCATGCAGGACGTGGTCGACGAACGACTGGTTGACGATGACGGCGCTGCGTGGGTGCTGGAGGTCGCCGGAATCGAAGGCACGCCCGGAGAGGAGCGGCTGCCCGAGGCCCTGGAAGAACCCGGGGTCGACCTGGGCCCCGCGGACCAGGTGATCCGGCTCGCTGCCGGGGGCCGGCGGTCTCGCCCTGCACCTCGATGCGCCGGCGAGGGTGGCTGGTACCGGGCAATTCGCCGCCGAAGGCCACGCCCACCACGCCGGGCTCCGCCGACAGACGCCGCGCCAGCTCCTCCTGGAGCGCGGCGAAGCGGGCGCGGAGCGCGTCGGGATCGGCTTCCGGCCCGGCCGGCGAGACGGGGGCCGCGGCGATGGAGAGGCGGGCCGTGAGGTATTGGCTGGCCGGAACCCCCTGCGCCGCGTCTCCCAGGCTCCGCAGGGCGTCGCCGCCATAGACGCCCACCAGCGACAGAAATCCCACCGAGATCCCCACCTCGGCCACGATGAGCAGGGTGGAGAGTCCCCCGAAACGAAGTCCCGACGCGCCGGCGGTAGCGCGCTGGAGACTGCGCTGCACGTTGCGGCCCGTGGCCTTGAGCGCCGGGACGCCGCCGGCCAGGACCGCGCTGAAGGTGGCCAGCGCCACGGCCGCCACGACGGTTCCGGGATCCACGCCCAGATCGAACCAGAAGGGCATGGCGTTGGTGAGGCGATGGAGGCGCCCGACCACGGCGGTGCCGATGCCGAGTCCCGCCGCCGCCGCCACCAGGGTCAGCACGAACGCCTCCACGAAGAGCTGGCCGACCACGCGAGCCCGCGAGGCCCCCAGGGCGTTGCGGATGGCGATCTCGCTGGAGCGGGTGGCGGTGCGGGCGAGCATGAGCGTGCCCACGTTCCCGCACGCCACGGCCAGGAGCAGCAAGGCCGCGATCTGCACCGGGAGGACCCGGATGAACTCCCCGCGGAGTCCGGTGAGCGCCCAGGCCAGGGGGAGCACCTCGGCGCGCAGGTGCTCGTGGCTCTGTGGATGGTCCGCCGCCGCGCGCAGGCCCACGGTGGAAAGCTCGGCCCGGGCCTGCTCCGTGGACACGCCGTCGGCGAGCCGGCCGAAGACCCAGAAGCTGGGTCCCTGGCCCCATTCGTAGTCCCGACCGCGGAGCTGGAAGGGAATCCAGAGGTGGTCCCGGTAGGGGAAGAGGAAGCCCTGGGGCATGACCCCCACCACCTCGCGCGCTACGGCTCCCACCTGGACCGTCTGCCCCACGATGTCGGGGTCGGCGCCGAAGCGGCCGTTCCACACGTCGTAGCCCAGAACCACCACCGGCGGGGCGCCCTCGAGCTCGTCCGAGGCTCTGAGCGTGCGGCCCAGGAGCGGCTTCGTGCGCACCACGTCGAAGGCCGACGCGGTCATCTCCGAGCCTCGCACCGCTTCGGCCCGGCCGTCGTCGGTGATCAGGTTCAGCGTGGCGGGATCGGCGGCCGCCAGCGCCTGGAACGACCTCAGCGTGGCGCGCCACAGCTCGAAGTCGCGGATCTGCGCTCTCCGGGAATCGGAGTGCGACTGATCCCAGTTCTGGAGCCCCACGATGCGCGCGCCCTCGTCGAAGGGCAGGGTGGCGTTGAGGGCGCGGGTCAGTTGGATCGGTGCCAGTCCCACCGGAATGGCCAGCGCCAGGGCGAAGACCGCCACCAGGGTGAGACCGGGGTGCCGCCCCAGCATGCGCACGCCCAGCTTCAGGTCGAGCCACGACACGCCGGGGATTCGGGGCACGGACGCGCGGGACCGCCACGTGGCCGCCGCCGACGCGACGAGGTTGGTGAGGTAGCGGAGCTGCGCCCGGGAGCGCGAGGCGCCGCGTTCCAGGTCCCGTTCGAGAAGCTCGTCCAGGTCCGCCAGGATCTGGGCGCGGTCGGGCCCCCGGATCAGGAGGCCGGCCAGGAGGCGCAGCGCGCGAGGCGGTCGGAGGCCGCGGGGCGGGTCCGAGTCGTGGGGCGGGCGCGAGGGCTCGTGGGCGGCCATGCCGTCAGCCCTCGGCGAGCTCGGCCAACCGCGGGATCAGTCCGCCGGCCATGGCCTGCATGGTCTCCCAGGACTCCAGGAGCGCCCGGGCACCGCCGGGCTTCAGCGTGTAGGTCTTGCGGGGGCGCCCGGGTCGCCCGGGCACGGGATCCTCCAGCGCCGACGATACCAGGTCCCGCTCCTCGAGGCGGCCCAGCGTCGTGTAGATGGCCCCGGACGAGACCGTGCGGCCGGTGCGCTCTTCGATGAGCTCGCGGATCGCCACCCCGTAGGCGTCGTCGCCGAGCTGAAGCACCGAGAAGAGGATGAGCTGCTCGAATTCGCCGAGATAGGCCATGGGGTGCGCTTCTGGTCGCGGGATCCGTCACCGGTCCCGATATAATACTACGTCGTAGTAAAATCTGCCAGAGTGAACGGTCGCGACGTGGAGCAGCGTGGTGCGATGCGGTGGCCGCGCTAGTAGTCCACCGATTCCATGGCCTCGAACATCTCCACCCGGGGCGCACCCAGTACCCCGGAACGCTCCATGGCGTCGGCCAGACCCGGTTGGGCACCGAACGCCCGGGCCATTTCGAGGGTCGGGAAGCCTGCTGCTACAGACACGAGGTTCGGATCGTCCACACCACGGGCGACCCGGTGCCAGAGGGCGCCACCGCCGCTGGGCGGGAACGTGTCGAAGACCGCCTTCCACTCGTCGTAATCGCGGACCTGGTGCAGGATGGACAGGATGACCATGTCGTGCCTCCGGAGAGGGGGCCGGCTCGATCGCCGGCACGCGCGGGCGCCAGCGGAGGTGCTGGCGCCGGATGCGAACCGCGCGTTGGCGGCTCGCCAATCGTCCGGCGCCACTATGCGGCCTGTTCGGATGAATGGCGAGGATTGCGGTCGGAGCGCGGTCCGACTCTCCGACTTGCAGGGCGGTGTGGGCGCGCTCGATCATGTCTCCACCGCCGCCGTCTCAGCCCGAGCCCCGAGGACCAGCCATGGATCGCTTCAACCGAGCGGGGGGACAGCCGGTTCGCCGGACGCCTCGCCTGCGTCTGCCACGCGCAGCCGTTGTGACCGTAGCACTGGCGGCCGCGTTCGTGGCCGGTAGCCCGGGGGCGTCGGCGGCCCAGGCCACCGACACCGAGCGCCAGGCCGCTGCCGACATCCTGGCCCGCATCGACTCGTTGGAGGCGCGGTTGCAGCCCGCCCGCACCGCCGGGGAGCTGGCGGCGGCAAGCGATCCGGCGCGGGACGCGGTCCTGGCCCGGGTGCAGGAGCTGTGGACCGGGGACATGCAGGCGCTGTCCGACTGGATCGGCCACCACCCCGAGGTGGGTTGGCACGAGTGGCAGGCGGTGGACACGCTTGTGGCGGTGCTCGAGGACTACGGCTTCGACGTGGAGACGGGCGTCGCCGACATGCCCACCGCCTTTGTTGCCACCTGGACCTCGCCGGCGGGCGCCGACGGCCCGACGCTGGGCCTGATCGCCGAATACGACGCGCTGCGCGGCACGCAGGGGAACTTCCACGGCGACCAGCACAACGCCCAGAGTCCGGTGGCTTTCGCCGCCGGCAAGGCCGTGGCGGAGCACATGGCCCGGACGGGCGTGCCCGGGCGCGTGATCATCTACGGCACGCCGGCCGAGGAGGTGAACCCACCGGCCAAGCGCATCCTCCGCGACGCCGGCGTCTTCGAGGGCGCCGACATCCTGGTGCGGAGCCATTCCAGCTCCTCCACCGAGCGGTCGCGGCCAGGGTTCGGGAGCTGCTGCCTGAACATCGATCAGGTCACGTACGTGTTCACGGGTCGGCCGGCGCATCAGCTCGCGTCGTGGAACGGCCGCAATGCCCTGGAAGCCGCCGTGCAGTTCTATTCGGCGGTGGACCATCTGCGCTCGACCTGGCGCCCGGAGCACCGGGTCCAGGGCGTGATTCCGGAAGGTGGTGTCGCTCCCAACGTGGTGCCCGACCGCGCGGTGGTGGACTATTACATTCGCTATCCCGACGACGTCTACCTGGAGCACATCTCCCGGATGATGCGCGATGCGGCCCGGGGCGCGGCGCAGATGACCGGCACGGAGGTGGAGATCACCCGCGGCGGCGAATACCGTGACGGCGTTACGACAGCGACCCTCGAGGAGCTGTTCTGGGCCTACGCGAAGAAGCTGGGGGCGCCGGGCCTGGTGGAGGAGCTCGGCCGTCCCGCCGGCTACGAGGAGACGGGCTCCGTGAGCCGCGACATCCCCGGGGTCGGCGTGACCGTGAAGAGCTCCACGAATCCGAACCACACCTACGGGATGCTCGAAGAGGCTTTCCAGGACATCGGCCACGAGGCGTTCCTCATGGACGCCCAGATCGAGGCGGCGGTGCTGTACGACTTTCTCACGCACCCGGACTTCCGCGCCAAGGTGCAGGAGGAACACCGCACGCTGGCGGCGCTGCAGGAGCGTTATGAAGACGCGCTCCGCCTCGCATACGGCTCGGAGATCGAAGCCGACACCGCGCTGTCCCGGGGGTCGCGCATGAAGATGGAGGTGCCGCAGGTGGTGCGGCCGGGTGGGGGCCGGTAGGTCATGGCTTCGGGTGCCTTGTCCGTCACGGCGGTCGCGCTCGCCGTGTGTGTCGGAGCGGCGAGGGCGCAGACCGTCCCACCCCGCGACCCCGTGGCCGACCCCGCCGCCGTGGTCCACGCCGGCCAAGCCCGCTTCACGGTCCTGACGCCCCGCCTCATCCGCATGGAGTGGTCGCCGGAGGACCGGTTCGAGGACCAGGCCTCGATCGTGTTCGTCAACCGGCGGTTGCCGGTGCCGGTGTACACCGCCGACTTCGACGCGGATGGCTGGCTCACCCTCCGCACGGATTCCCTCGTGCTGCGCTACCACTTTGCCGCCGGCCGTTTCGATGCCTCGAACCTGGAGGTGCGCCGCGCGCTGGGTCAGGGCGAGGTGGTCTGGAGATCCGGGCTGGCCGACACCGCGAATCTGAAGGGCACGACGCGCACGCTGGACGGCGCCCGGGGACCCATCCCCCTGGACCACGGGCTCGTGTCGCGCGACGGATGGACGGTGGTGGACGACTCCGAAGCGCCCGCTCCTGGCGGGCTCGGATCCGGCCTGGGTCGAGGCGCGGCCGGACACGACGGGCCTCGACTGGTATTTCTTCGGCTACGGACACGACTATCCGGGCGCGCTCCGGGACTTCACGCGGGTGGCCGGACGCGTGCCGCTGCCGCCCCGCTTCGCCTTCGGCACCTGGTGGTCCCGCTACTGGGCCTACACGGACACGGAGCTCCTGGACCTGGTGCGGCAGTTCGATCTGTACGGGGTGCCCCTGGACGTGCTGGTGGTGGACATGGACTGGCACGAGACCTTCGAGCTGCGCTGGAACGACGGCCGCGAGGATCAGGCGGGGCAGCACCTGGGATGGACGGGCTACACCTGGAACCGGGCCTACTTTCCCGAGCCGGAGCGCTTCCTGGCGCGAGTGCACGAGCAGGGGCTGCACACCACCCTGAACCTTCATCCCGCGGGTGGCATCCAGCCCTACGAGGCGCAGTACGAGGCCATGGCGCGCGCCAACGGCATCGACCCGGCCAGCGGCGAGTACGTGCCCTTCCAACTCACCGACTCGGCCTTCGTGCGCAGTTACTTCGACCTGGTGATCCATCCGCTGGAGCGCCAGGGCGTGGACTTCTGGTGGCTGGACTGGCAGCAGTGGCACGAGACCGACGTGCCGCACCTGAACCCGACCTGGTGGCTGAACCACCTCTTCTTCACCGACATGGAGCGTGAGGGAGACGGCCGGCCGCTGATCTTCCACCGCTGGGGCGGCCTCGGGAACCACCGCTACCAGATCGGCTTTTCGGGTGACGCCTACTCCACCTGGGAGGCGCTGGCCTTCGAGCCCCTCTTCACCGCCACGGCCGCCAATGTGGGCTTCGACTACTGGAGCCACGACATCGGCGGGCACCTGAACGGCGACGTGTCACCGGAGCTCTACACGCGCTGGATCCAGTTCGGCGTCTTCAGCCCCATCCTGCGCACGCACACGACCAAGAACGCCGACGCCGAGCGGCGCATCTGGGCGTATCCGTACGAGAGCTTCGCCGCCATGCGCGACGCGTATCGGCTCCGCTACGCGCTCATCCCGTACGTCTACTCCGCGGCCCGCCGCACCTACGACGAAGGGCTGGCGCTGGTGCGGCCGCTCTACTGGGACTGGCCGGAGGCCGACGCCGCCTACGCCCACGGCGGGGAATACGCCTTCGGGCCGGACATGGTGGTGCGGCCCGTGGTGGAGCCGGTGGACTCGGCATCACTGCTGGCGGAGCAGGCGCTGTGGGTGCCGCCGGGCGACTGGTACGAATGGAGCAGCGGCGCCCGGCTGCACGGCCCGGCCGAGGTGTCACGCAGCTACGCGCTGAACGAGCTGCCGGTGCTGGTGCGCGCCGGCGCTGTGGTCCCCATGCAACCCGACATGCTCCGGAGCGACGCGCGTCCGCTGGATCCACTGATCCTGACGGTGTTTCCGGGGGATTCCGGCTCGACCCGTGTCTACGAGGACGGCGGCAACTCCACGGCGTATCAGGACGGTGCATTCACGTGGACGCCGGTGGAGCAGCGGATGGCGGCCGACCCGGATGGAGGGCAGCGGCTCACGCTCACGATCGCGCCGGTGGAGGGCGAGTTCCCGGAAATGCTCCAGCGGCGCGGCTACCAGGTGCGCCTGCCCGGGACGTTGCCGCCGGCGCGGGTGGTGTGGCAGGGCGTGGAGGTGGGATACGATGCCGCGTGTGCGAGTGACGAGGGGGGATCGCCGCCGGATGCTGGGGCCGGCGGTGGGCCGTCGCGCTCGGCCGCTGCGGCCGCGGGTGGCGCCGACGCGGGCCGCAGACCTGCAGCCGCCCAGCGCTGCTGGGGCTACGACGGAGACGGCCTGACGACGGTCATACGGCTACCCGCGGCCGACGTCCACGAGACCAAGCGCCTGGAGGTCAGCTGGCGGCCCTGGGATCCGGCGCTGGTGGACGGGACCGCCGGCCTCCTGGCCCGCATGCGACGCGCCGCCACCATCCTCGAAGGCACCTGGCCCGACGACTGGCCGCCTGACGCCTTCGTGGACCTGGTGCAGACGGGCCGGCGCATCACGCTCAGGCCCGAGAGCGCCGCCACCGAGCTGCGGCGGCTCCGGGAGCTGCTGCCCGCGGCGCTGGACGGAATCCGCGGCATGCAGGGCGACCCGGTGCTCATCCAGCGGGCGCTCCGGCACATGGAGGTCGGGCCGGCGGGGGGGTGACGGCCCAAGCGGTGCCGGACATGATCACCGCGGGCGACCGCGCGCAGCGTAGGCGCGATGTCGACAACGTGACACTGGAGGGGTCCAGAACGACGGTTTGCGGATTCAACTCGCTGAGCGAGTCAATCTCGACACCTCATCGTTGGGCGATTTCGTGATGTGGCGATTTCAACTCGGTGAGCGAGTCGAATCGACGAATCGTCGAAATCAGGGGCTCCAGTTACACGTTGTCGACGGGCGGGGTTGCGGTCGCCACCGAACGCCGCTCCAGCCGTCTACCTCAGCGGGCCGCCCCGGTCGCGGGGGCGCCACCGAACGCCGCTCCAGCCGTCTACCTCAGCGGCCGCCGCGTCCGGAATCCCCCGAATCCAGCGCCCTGAGCCGGTCGAAGAAATTCGTGACCACGACGATCTGGCGCGGGGCCCGGTCCGGAGGGCGCTTCACCATGAGGAAGCGCTCGCCGTCCGCGGTCACGTCGTAGTTCCGGCTCGTGCCGTCGGGCGAGCTCTCGTAGGCACCCTCGAACAGCGTCTGTGGACGGCCCAGCTCACCGGTTTCCGGGTCGACCGACACGGCCAGCATGGCCGCGCCCCAACGGAAGACCAGCTCGCGGCCGTTCCTGGTCCAGCGCGGCTCCTCGCCGCCGTTCACGGACACCTGTCGCCGGCTGGCGGTGGGATCGGCATAGGGCGAGAGGAACAGTTGATCGCGGCCGGCCTCTTCGGATGTATACGCCAGCCAACGGCCGTTGGGAGAAAGCAGCGGCATGTTGAGGCTGAAGTCCGGCGCATAGACCGGCTGGGGCTCCCCTCCGGACAGTGGAATCTTCTCGAGCGCGTAATAGGGGGAGACATCGTGTTCGAAGAGGAGCGTGTCGCCGTCGGGCGTGAACGAGCCGGGATATTGGTCGGCACGGTCTTGAAAGAGCGACGACGACGGCCGGCTCGCGTCGGCAGGTCGGCGAAAGAGATTGAAGACCGGGCTCTCGGCGGCGTAGATGATCTCCCGTCCATCGGGCGTCCAGACCGGCGAGAAATCCGCGCCGCCTCCCGAGGTGAGCGGCAGCTTGGTCCCGCGAATCAGGTCCAGGACGTGGAGGTCGCCGGCATCGTTCGACGAGGCGATGGAGATGGCCAGCGACCGGCCGTTCGGTGACAGCGCGGGGTCCCAGTACCGATCCGCCGGCAGATCCAGCCGCTCCTCTCGTTCCCCTGCCGGTCCACCCACACCAGGTCCGCCGGGGTGTTGAAGTCCGAAGCCCGCACGTAGACGAGGGTCCCGTTGTCGGAAACGTCGTAGGCGGCTACGCCGTCGTAGCTGGTCATGGCCACGTTCTCCACCACCGGTACCGCCTCGCCGGTCACCGTCAGGGTCTCGAGATCGAAGGGCACGGCGTAGATCACCTCGCTGCGCGCGAACAGCAGGTGGCCGGTGGAGACGTAGCGACCGTAGATGCCGCCGGTGAAGACGTCGGTGCGCTCGCCCGTCTCCACGGACACCACCGATAGCTTGGATTGCTCGACGGGGGTCCGGAACGCGGTGAAGAGGACGTGCTCTCCGTCGGGGAGCGCCTGAGGCCACCAATGGGCCAGCTCTCCGTCGGCGGGCTTGGTGAGCTGCTGGGGCTCTCCCCCGCCGGCGGGCATCCACCACACGCCGCTCACGTAGCTCCGGTTGTAGTAGACCCTGTCGTCCGGCGCCCAACTTCCACCGGCCCAGTCGGCTTCGGGGTCCATGACCTCGATGGGGCCACCGGCCACCGGCGTCTTGCGGGTGGCGCCGGCCCTGCGAAAGGCCGCCCACTGGCCGTCCGGCGAGAGGAACACGTTCGTGCCCCCCTCGGTGCCCGGGATCGGGAAGACATCGAGGTCGGTCAGGCGACGCCCCAGAATCATCGGCACGCCGTTCCAGCTGCCGGGCACCACCACCAGGCCCCCGTCTCGCGAAATGGCGAGCTGGCTCTCGGTGACAGCGGCGTTGGCCGGGAGCTGGAGGGTGGCACGGAGCGCGGTAGCGGGCGCCGCCGATCCCCCGTCGCCTCGCAGATTGAGCACCAGGGCCAGGGCCGCCAGCGCCAGCGCCGCCACGCCCCACGGGAGCCATGCGACGATGCCGGAGCGGGGCGGGGGGGAGCCCCGGCCGCGCTGCCGGCGCCCGCGGCCCTGCTCGCCTGCCCATAGCGCGGATCCTGGAGCGCCTGGGCGAACTCGGCCGCGCTGCCGAAGCGGTCCGCCGGGAGCTTCTCCAGGGCGTGCAGAAGCGCCGCCTCCACGTGCGCGGGGATGCTCCTGCGCGTCTCCGTGGGCCGCACCGGCGCCGTGGTGATGATCTTGCCCAGCACGTTCTGGGCGGTGGAGCCGGTGAAGGGGGGATCCCCGGTGAGCATCTCGTAGAGCACGCAGCCCAGCGAATACACGTCGCTGCGGGGGCCCGGATCCCGGTCCGCCGTGGCCTGCTCGGGGCTCATGTAGAACGGCGTGCCCAGGCTGAGTCCGGTCTCGGTGAGTCGCCCGCCGCCGGCCTCCTGCACGGCCAGGGCGATGCCGAAGTCCGCCACCAGCGGCTCGCCGTCGTGCAGCAGGATGTTGGCGGGCTTGATGTCCCGGTGCACGACGCCCTGGCGGTGGGCGTAGTCCAGCCCCGAAGCGACGGCGAGGGCGATGCGCACGGCCTCGTCCACCGGGAGCTGGTGCTCGCGGTCCAGCTTCTCGCGCAGGGATTCCCCCTCGACGTAGGGCATGACGTAGAAGAGGAAGCCGTCGGCCTCGCCGGAGTCGAAGAGCGGGAGGATGTGGGGGTGTTGCAGGTTGGCCGTGACCTGGATCTCGGCCAGGAAGCGCTCGCCGCCGACGACAGCCGCCAGCTCGGGGCGGAGGACCTTGAGGGCGACCTTGCGGCGATGGCGGACGTCTTCGGCGAGGTAGACGGTGGCCATGCCACCCTCGCCCAGCTCCCCTTCGATGCGGTACGAACCTTCGAGCGCCGCGTTGAGGCGGTCGATCACGCGTCGGTCGCCTCGTGTTCGTGGGGCGGCACCGTCCGGCCCACGATGAGGGTGATGTTGTCGGTGCCGCCGCCTTCCAGGGCGTCGGCCATGAGCAGCTCGACGGCGTTCTTGGAGCTAGTGAGGTTCGCCAGGCGCTCCTTGATCTGCTCGTCGGAGACGTGCTTGGTCAGCCCGTCGCTGCACAGGAGCACCACCGTGCCCCAGTCGCGCACCAGGCGGGTGACCACCGGTGCCGCTTCACCGCCGCCCACGGCGCTGGAGAGCACGTTGGCCCACTTGCTCTTTTCGGCCATGGTCTGCGTGAGCGCACCGCTGTCCACCAGCTCCTGTGCCAGCGTCTGGTCGCGGCTGATCTGTCTGAGCTCGCCCTTGTAGTAGACGTAGCAGCGGGAGTCTCCCACCTGCAGGAGGTAGGCGTGGGGCCAGAGTCCCAGGAAGAGGGTGAGGGTGGTGGCGAAGCGGCGGCCGCCCTGGTCCTGTTCGGCGGCCTCGAGCAGCTCCTCGTGCACGGCCAGCGTGGCCTCGAGCAGGAGCCGCGAGAAGACGTCCGGGTCCTTCGACTCCTTGAGCTCGGCCTCGTGGTAGAAGCGGGATACCGAGGCCACGAGGCCGCGCACCGCGCGCCGTGCGGCCAACTCGCCGCCACCGGACCCGCCAACCCCGTCGGCCACCACGGCCAGAGTCGCCATGCGTCGGAGTTGGGCTTTGCCCTCGCCATCGGGCTCGATGCTGGTACGCTCGACGGTGACGCCCCGAGCCAACGCCCCCAGGAAATAGTGGTCCTGGTTGTCGGTGCGGACCTTCCCCACGTGGGTGTCGCCCCAGGCGTCGATGTCCGCGAAATCCGGCCGCTCGGTCATGGTGTCCTCCCGTCCCCGTCGGTCCCGAGATCGTCAACCCTGCTCCGGTGGCTCGGAGGTGCGGCCGTCAGGGAGGGCGTGGTAGGCATGGCGCCATAATGCGCACGGTGGGGTGCGCGGGGCCAGTTCGCCGTCGATTCTCCGGTGGCCGCGCGCGGGCCAGGGGTCGAGATTGGTCCCATGAACACACACGCCCTGCCCGATCGAGCCGAGATGCTCGAGGCATTCCTCGAGCGCGACCCCTCCTACGACGGCGTCTTCGTCACCGGCGTCCGCACCACGGGAATCTTCTGCAGGCCCACCTGTGCTGCCCGCAAGCCGAAGCCCGACAACGTGGCCTTTTTCGCCACGCCCCGGGAAGCCCTGCTGGAGGGCTACCGCCCCTGTCTCCGGTGTCGGCCGATGCGCAACTCCGGCGAGGCACCCCCCTGGCTGGAAGGGTTGTTGGCGCGGATCGAGGACGATCCCTCACGCCGCTGGACCGACGACGACCTGCGGGCGTTGGAGCTCAGTCCGTCACGTGTGCGGCGCTGGTTCAAGCGCCACCACGGCATGACGTTCCACGCCTACAGCCGCGCCCGGCGCCTGGGGTCCGCCCTCGGACGCCTGAAGGACGGGGAGGCGGTGACGCGCACCGCCTTCGACAGCGGCTTCGATTCGCTGAGCGCCTTCAACGAGGCGTTTCGACGGGTCCTGGGCAGCACGCCCTCCGATGCCCGCCAGCGCACGGTGGTGACGGTGGCGCGCATCGCCACCCCGCTGGGTCCCATGCTGGCGGGGGCCACGGACGAGGCCCTGGTCCTCCTGGAATTCGTGGACCGGCGCATGCTGGAGACCCAGCTCATGAGGCTCCGCGATCGCCTGGGGTGCCTCTTCGTGCCCGGCGGCAGTCCCTTGCTCGCCGCTGTGGAGGAAGAGCTCGCGGCCTACTTCGGAGGTGCCCTCCGACGCTTCAGCGTGCCACTCCTGACGCCGGGGACCGACTTCCAACAGGAGGTCTGGAACGCGCTGCGCAAGATCCCGTACGGCGCCACGGTGAGCTACGGCGAGCTCGCCGAGCGGCTCGGGCGGCAGGGATCCCAGCGTGCGGTGGCCAGGGCCAACGGGGACAATCGCATCGCCATCGTGATCCCCTGTCACCGGGTGATCGGCGCCGACGGCTCGCTGACCGGCTACGGCGGTGGGGTCTGGCGAAAGCGACGCATGCTGGAGCTGGAAGCGGCGGCCGGCGTCTGATTCTGCGCGCGACTGCGGGTCGGCCCACGAGCACGCCTCCTCACCCGGACGGCGGCGCGTCCACCCCGGAGATGCGGAAGGCCCACGCGTAGTCGCAGGGCGGGGGGGTGCCCGCGGGCACCCGGATCCTCATGCCGTCGTCGGTCGCCTCGAAGGTGAGGGACGCGTCGGAGCCCAGCAGGGTGACCCCAGTGGCCTCGGTGGGATGCACGCCTGGCACCTCCACGGTGGGTGGCAGCCGAGCCTCGCTTTCATCGGCCAGATAGATGGCGTAGCGAGACCCATCGGCACCCAGGGTGAGGCGCACCCGGTCCGAGCCGTACGGGGCCACCGCCCGCGTCCCGTAGATGGCCTCGCCATTGACCCGCATCCACGCGCCGAGCTTCTCCAGACGGTCGTAGGCCGCGGCGTGCCAGGTGCCGTCGGGGCCCGGTCCGATGTTCAGGAGCAGGTTGCCGCCCTTGGAGACCACGTCCACCAGCATGTGCACCAGCTCACGAGCCGGCTTATACGGATCGTCGGGCACGTACGACCAGCTCGTGGCCATGGGCATGGGAACCTCCCACGGATCCGGAATGGCCTCGTCGGGCACCCGGGCCTCCGGGGTCAGGTAGTCCTGATAGGGCCCCGGCACCGCCCGGTCCACCACGATGAGGCCGGGCTGGAGCGACCGCGCCTCGCGCACGAGCCCCGGCATGTCGATGTCCAGGCTCTGGACGCGCTGCTTGGGCCAGCCCGGGCGGCTCCGGATGGCGCGGAGCTGCTCGTCGGTGCGCGTCCGTACCCAGCCGCCGTCCAACCACAGGATGTCCACCTGCCCGTAGTTGGACATGAGCTCCCGCACCTGGGCGTGGGTGAAGTCCACGAAGCGGGCCCAGCGCTCCGGATATTTCGTCACGTCGTAGTTGGGATAGCGATCCGGCGTGGCGAAATAGGGCCACCAGTAGTCGGGGCTGTGCCAGTCGGGTTTGGAGAAGTAGGCGCCCACCATGAAGCCGCGCGCGCGAAAGGCGTCGAAGATCCCCCGGGTGACGTCGGCGCGGGGATCGGCGCTGAACGGCGTCATGGGCGAGGTGATGGCGTAGTCGGTCTGCTCCGTGTCGAACATGGAGAAGCCGTCGTGGTGCTTGGTGGTGAAGACCACGTAGCGCATGCCGGCGTTCCATGCCGCCCGGGCCCAACGCTCCGGGTCGAACCGCACCGGGTCGAAGGTGCTCTGGAGCGCCTCGTAGGCCTTCTTGTATTCGCCGTACTCGCTGTCCGGAGGCCGCCGGCACCAGTCCTCGTCTTCCGAGCACAGCGACCACGACTCCACGATGCCCCACTGCGAATACGTGCCCCAGTGCATGAGCAGCCCGAGCTTGAGGTCCTGCCAGTGCTCGAGCCTCTGGACGACCAGCGAGTCGGTTTCCGGCACGTAGCCCCAGGCGTCCTGGGCGGCCGCGGGCGCACCTGGCAGTGCGACGAGACCGAGGCCTGCGAGAAGCACACCGGCGGTGGCGGCGAGACGCATCGTCTCCCTCTCTCCCTGGGTGGTGGGGGCCCGCTCGGCGAGGCGGGAGTCCGTGGAAGTGTAGGGCGCCGCAGCCCGGTGGCCCACCCCCACGGCATGCATCGTGCTGCTCGATTCCAGGCCCGCCGCGGACGCTATGCGCGCATCGCTGTTCCTCGTCGGACGGCGTGGAAGGAGCGACCAACATGCAGGTACGGAGAGCGGCGCCCTGGGGTCTCGCCATCCTCAGGATCGTCACCGGATTCATCTTCCTGACCCACGGCATCCCCAAGCTCTTCGGAGGGATCTCCGGCACGGCCGGGTTCCTGGGCGACCTGGGCTTGCCGGTGCCCGGGCTCGCGGCCTGGACGCTTTCCGTTCTGGAGGTGGGAGGGGGGTTGCTGCTCATCGCCGGCGTGCTGGTCACGCCCGTCGCGGCCCTTTTCGTCGTGGAGATGATGCTCGGCATCGTCCTGGTGCACGCCGCGAACGGATGGTTCGTGGTCGGTGCCGGCCAGGGCGGCGCCGAGTTCAACGCCCTCCTGATCGCTGCAAGCCTGGCCTTGATGCTCGGAGGGCCCGGGGCGTTCGCCGCGGGCACCGGCCGCCCCGCGCTGGGGCGGTGGCCATCATCCGATCCCGGTCAGCCGCGGGCGCCCGCGCGAGCGAAGGATCTCATGAACGTGAGCTGACCGGGTGCCGCGCCGACCTGGTGCTGGCTCGTCCCCCCCACGCGGTCCCTGTCCCCGGAGTCGTCTCGGCGTGTCCCTCGCAGGGGACAGGCCGCGTGGCGACTGCCCGGAATCCCCCGAACCACGGGGACATCTCTCGTGGCATGGCAAATGCGCAGGGAGTGCCGCGTTGGTCCATCTGGCCTTCCCGCGGAGAGGTTCACGCATGCGACGGATCAGCCTTCTCGCCTTTCTTCTGGCGGCGCAGCTTCCTGGGGCGTCCCTGCACGCCCAGGCCATCAAGGGCCACCTCATCGATGACGACCAGCTCATGCCGGTGGGCGGCGCCACAATCACGGTGCTGGTGGGCGAGGAGCGTGGCCAGCAGGTCATGACGAGGGACGACGGCTCGTTCTTCATCCCATTGGAACGATGGGGCACGTATCGGCTCGAGGCCCAGCGCATCGGCTATGGCACCACGACCTCACAGCCCTTCCTGGTCGAACGCGCCGACACCGTGACGGTGGACTTCCGCGTGCTGCCCGACGCCGTTCTGTTGGCCCCGCTCGTGGTCACGACGCACACCAACCAGGGGCGGAACGTCTTCTACCGCCGCATGGAGAACTGGGACCAGGGAATCTTCGTCACACCGGAGATGGTGGACTCGATCCAGCCCCGGCATCCGGCCGACGTGCTCCGGCACCAGCCCAAGGTGTGGCTGTCCTGGGGATGGGCCCGGAACCCGGAAACGGGCTCCGCGGGACCGGTTCCCAAGATCCACACCTTCATGGGCTCCGGATGCCTCGGCTACCTGATCGATGGGCGGCCGATCCACCGATTCAAGTTCTCCCGGACCCCGTTCTGGCTCGACTGGCCCATGTCCATGTTGGAAGGAAAGGACATCGTGGCGGTGGAGATCTACCGGCACATCAGCGAGGTGCCGCCGGAGATCCGAAACGCGGCGGACGAGATCTACAACGGCCAGAGCCCGCCGGGGGTGCCCGAGGTGACGGGCACGGTGGCGGACCGGGTGCAGCAGGACTTCGTCGAGGGCACCTGCGGGCTGGTGAACTTCTGGACCCGGGTGGGATGGTGAGGGTGGGAAGTCGCGTGCGTGTGCGGGAAGCGCTGCTGGCGCTGCTCGCGGGCGCGGTGTTCACGGCGTCGGCGTCCGCTCAGGCGATCCGCGGCCACCTCATGGACGACGAGCAGCTCACGCCCGTGGGTGGCGCCACCATCACCTTGCTCTCGGGGGATTCCCGGGGCACGCAGGTGCTGACCCAGGACGACGGCTCGTTCTTCATCGCCCTGGAGGCGTGGGGCACCTTCCGCCTGGAGGCCACCCGTATCGGCTACGGCACCACGACCTCGCAGCCTTTCCAGGTCGAGCCCCGGGACACGGTCACCGTGGACTTCCGCGTCCTGCCCGACGCCGTCCTGCTCAGGCCCATCACGGTGACTGCCCGCACGAATCAGGGCCGGAGCGCCTTCTACCGGCGCATGGACGACTGGGGCGAGGGGCTCTTCATCACCCCCGACATGGTCGATTCCATTCAGCCCCGGCATCCCATGGACGTGCTGAGGCATCAGCCGAAGATCTGGTTGTCGTGGGATTGGGTGTCGGACCAGTCGAGCGGGGTGGCGGGACTGGTGCCGAACGTGCACAGCCTGCAGGGCGAGGGGTGCCTCACCTACATGATCGACGGGCATGTGCTGCGGCGTCCGAAATGGGCCCGGTTGCCCGTGTGGCTGGACTATCCCCTCAACACGCTGCAGCCCGACGACATCGAGGCCGTGGAGGTCTACCGGAATCTCGACGAGGTGCCGCCCGAGCTCCGCCACGGTGCGGACGAGCTCTACGACGGCAATCCGCCCGAAGGGCATCGCCACCTTCTCGGGCTCGGCCGAGCCGGTGCAGGTCGACTTCATCCCCAAGGCCTGCGGCATCGTCAACTTCTGGACGAAAGCCGGCTGGTGATTCGCCAACGGACCTGATCCCGTCGTATAGTCGTCCCCGGAACGAAGGCGCGTGGCCGCGCCACGGATCGAGACGGAGACGACTGCAATGAGCGACGAGCGCACCGGTGTGGATCGCAGGGATTTCCTTCGGCTGGGAACCGCCGCCGGCGTCGGCGCGGCCTTCATGGGACGGGGCGCCCGGGTGCTGCGGGCGGCCACGCCCCGGCGGGCCGGCACCCCCATGATCATCACCAGCCACACCAACGACACCGGCAAGGAAGCCATGCGGCAGTCGTGGGAGATCCTGGCCCGGGGCGGCTCGGCCATGGACGCGGTGGAGAAGGCCGCCAACGTCATCGAGGTGGACCCGGAAGACACCAGCGTGGGGTACGGCGGACTTCCCAACGCCGAGGGCGTGGTTCAGCTCGATGCGTCGTGCATGGACGGGCGCACCTACAACGCCGGCTCGGTGGGTGCCATCGAGAACATCAAGACGCCCTCGTCCGTGGCCCGGCTGGTCATGGAGCGCACCGATCACATCATGCTGGTCGGCGCCGGGGCGCTGGCCTTCGCCAAGTCGTTCGGCTTCAAGGAAGAGAACCTCCTCACGGAGAAGGCCCGCCAGATCTGGGTCCGCTGGCGTGAGGGGCTGTCGGAGTCCGACGACTGGGGTCCGCCGGACCACCTGCGGGGCCTGCCCGCCGGGGGCGGCATGCAGGACGGGCCGGTGGAGTACCAGCACGGCACCACCAACTGCCTGGCCGTGGACGGCAACGGCGACATCGCGGGCATCACCACGACCTCGGGGATGTCCTGGAAGGTGCCCGGACGGGTGGGCGACTCGCCCATCATCGGCGCCGGCCTCTATGTCCTGAACGGGGTGGGCGCGGCAGGCGCCACCGGCCGCGGCGAGGACGTCATCAAGTCGTGCGCGTCCTACTACATCGTCATGCGCATGCGCGACGGCCGCAGCCCCCAGGAGGCGTGCGAGGATGCCATCCAGCTCATCATCGACAACTACCGCGGCGTGAATCCCGACTTCATACCCGGCGAGAAGTTCGTGGCCATCAACGCCGCCGGCGAGGTGGGGTGCGCATCCATGGGCCTGCGCGGTAATCCGGCTCTTTCGTGGCGCTCGGGCGACGGGCTCACGCAGTTCGAGGGGAGGGGGCTGTACGGGAGCTGAGACAGCTCACGCGTCGGGACGCACGATGCGGAGAGAGACCACGTGCTCCACGTCGAGGGAATCCTGGATCAGGGCGTAGACCCGGTCGCCCCGCACCACGGGGGGGATGCGTAGCACGGGCTCGATGGTCAGGGGGATGGGGGATCGCAGGCGTCCCAGGTAGCGACCGCCGGCGTCGAAGACGTCGACGGTGACCCCCGGCTCTCCGCGCTCGCCGTAGAGGCCCACCCAGAGCTCACCTCGATCCGAAACCGTGAGCCAGCGGTAATACGGCTTGCGGGCGGGCACCAGGTCCCGGTCCAGCGCTGCACCCTCCCACTCTGTCTCCAACTCGCTCATGGCCGAGTCGAGCTCGGCAGACGTGACGTGGGGAGCTTCGCCGGCACGGGTCATTTCGCGGGTCGGGATGCTGTCGAAGTCCAGCCTCCAGAGGTGATAGGCATCGGACGTGCCGACCCAGACCTGACCGGAGGGGTCGGGGCTCCATCGGACACGGGCGTCCCATGGGACGCTGGGCTGCAGAGAGGCGCCCCCGTTGGTCCGGCGCGCCGGGAACGAGGCGAAATCGCGCCAGGGTAGCGCCAGGGTGTCCGGGAAGGTCGGGGGTGCGTCCAGCTGGACGGCTTCCGACCGCAGCATCCCGGGGATGGCGAAGTCGGGATCCCACGAGGACACCACGTAACTGTGGTCCAGGAGGCGGCCCAGCGTGTCGAAGGCCAGGTCGCCGTGACTCCCACCGCGGAGAGGGCGAGGGAGAGTGGCTACGAGAGCTCCCGCGGTGTCCAGAACCGTGTAGCGATCGGTGCCCCAATCCGAGACCCAGAGTCGGCCCGGCGAATCGAAGGCCAGGCCATCGGGATGCTGGAACTCGCCGGGCCCTTCACCGAAGCGTCCCAGGGTGCGGACCCAGGCGCCGTCGGCATCGAAGACCTGCACCTCTCCCGCGTATCCGTCGGCGACGTAGATCCGACCCGCCGCATCCACGGCGAGATCGCTCACGCGCTGGAAGACCTCCGGACCCGCGGCGGCATCCCCTAGCCGAAAGACCACCTCCAGGCTCCATGCCTGCTCCGGTGACCACAGGCCCTCCGAGGGATTTCGCACGCGCACGGTGCCGGTCTCCAGGGTGTCCACGACCACCCGGTCCACCTGCGTGGGATCACCGCAGCCGGTGAGCGCGGCGACGAGCCACGCGATCACCACCGTCCCACCCCACCTCCGATCCCTCCACCCGCTCATGTCACCCCCTGGGCCGTGTTGCTCAGTCCGGTCCGCGCTCCGATGCCTCGCGTTGTCGCCACTCCCGCCGCTCCGCCCTGAACCGCTGTCGCTGCTTCTGCACGGCGCGGTCACACAGCCACGTGATGGCGTAGAGCGCCAGCAAGAAGACGCCCATGGCGATCCAGGTGAGGCGGGCGCCGTCGCCTACGTACATGGCGACGATGGCGACCACCGCCAGGATGAAGAGCGCGGCCAGCCCCGTCTGCGGCACGGTGGTCTTCAGGGCGTGCTCGCCCCACTCCTCCTCGGGCAGGAGGACCCCGTGGGCTTCGAGATCCTGTTGGCTCATGTGGCCTCCATCTCCTGCTCTTCCTCCTCACCCGTGTCGCGGAAGAACTCCACCGTGTCCAGGATCTTGGAGTGGACGGGATTGCGGTGCTTCTTGACCAGGAGGAGACGGCCCTTTGTGCGTCGGGCGATCTGCTCCGGCTTGGTGCCCAGCACGAGCTTGCGCATCCAGCCTTCACGGGCGGCGCCCACGATGGTGAGGTCGTACTTCTCCGAGCGGCGCGCGATGTCTTCGACGATGTCGGTACTGGTCTCCACCTGGAGCTGCCAGGCCATGTCTTCGTCGGGCGGCTCCTCCTCGATGGCGACGTGGGTCAGGCCTTCGCGCAGCTCGCCGAGTCGCTTCTCCTTCTCCACGCCCGGCAGGTCCGGGGGGATGAAGTGGATCAGGTCGAGGGTGGATCCGCGCTGACGCTTGAGCACCTCGCCGATCCCCAGCATCACCCGGGCCTGATCCGGGAAGGCCAGGGGGATGAGCACCCGGTCCAGATGGTCCAGGTCGGTGCCCCGGAAGACGACGGCGTCGCAGTCGGCGTGCTTCAGCACCAGGTCGATGTTGGTGCCGATGGCCGACCCGGGCCGGCGGCTCATGCCACGCCAACCCATGACCACCAGGTCCACGTCGCTCTCCTCGATCTCCTGGAGAATGGCCTGCGACGGATGGTGAGCCAGCCGGATGATGGAGCTCGAGCGCACGTCGTGCTGTGCAAGGCGCTCCGCGGCGCGATCCAGTACCTCCTCACGCGCTCGCTGGATGTAGCGACGGCCCACGCGAAGCGGTGTCTGTTGGGGAAGCGAGATGACGTGGAGCAGCACGACCTCGGCGTCGCGCTCCGTGGCGATCATGCACGCCAGGTCGATCAGGGCCTCGGCGCTCGCCGGGTTGGCCAGGGGGACCAGGATGCGCATTCCCTCGGCAGGGCCCATGCGCTCGCGGAGCACCACAGGGGTGGCCTTCTTCTCCTTCTCGCGTCCACGGGCGTAGCTGTAGTAGAGCACGAAGCCGGTGCCGACCCAACCCAGGACGAAGAACCAGGCCACCGGCGAGAAGCGGAACATGAACACGGCGATGCCGATCATGAGCACCACCGCCAGCACCGGGAGCACGGG
Source organism: uncultured Gemmatimonadales bacterium (assembly GCA_963809895.1). Taxonomy (GTDB): domain Bacteria; phylum Gemmatimonadota; class Gemmatimonadetes; order Longimicrobiales; family Gaopeijiaceae; genus Gaopeijia. The sequence goes on from CAWELD010000010.1 coordinate 118,135, forward strand.
GAAGAACGGGATCAGGAACCCGTAGTCCAGCTTGTCGCCGTATTTCCGGCGGATGGTGATGATGGCCACGTTCACCTGCAGGAAGAGCAGGAGGAACATGACGTCGGCGGCCGCGGCCACGTCTTCGATGGGGATGGCCAGCGCCATGAAGATGATGAGCCCGCCGCTGGCCAGGAGGGCCATCCAGGGGGTGCGCGTGCCCTCGTGGATTCGAGCGAAGAAATCCGGGAGATTGCGGTCGCGCCCCATGGCGAAGGACACGCGGGTGGAGCTGAAGGTGGTGGCGTTCAGCGCCGACATGGTGGACAGGATGCCTCCCACCAGCAGGAGCGTGGTTCCCAGCGGCATGAACTGTCTGGCCGCCTCCGCCAGGCCCAGCTCCTTGTGCTCGCCCAGCCACGCCCAGGTGGGCTGCGCCGTGCCCGTGTTCACCGCGCCCAGCGCCGCCACCGCCACCAGGATGTAGATGGGAATCACGATGGCCAGCGACCAGAACACCGCCCGGGGGATGTTCCGCTTGGGGTCCTTCACCTCCTCGCCGGCCTGAACGATGATCTCGTAGCCTTCGAAGGCCACGTAGGTCAGGCCCATGGCGGTGAGCACGCCGCCGAGTCCGTTGGGCGTGAGTGGCGTGAAGTGGCTCCAGCTCGTCGGCTCGTGGACCATGGCCCACAGGCCACTCCCGATGAAGAGCGCGATCACCAGGATCTTGGCCACAGTGACGATGTTGCCGGCGAGCCCCGTCTCGCTGACGCCCTTGAAGTTGATGGCGATGAACGCCAGCGCGATGAGCACCGCGAAGGGCTTCTCCAGGACGGAGCCCGGCATGCCGAAGACGGTCCAGCCCAGCTCGTCCAGCACCAGGCCCAGGTAGGCGCCGAAGCCCAGGGCGTAGAGGCTACCCGCCACCGCGTGGGCGAACCAGCTCATCCAGCCCGCCAGGAAGGCGTTGGGGCCCGGCAGCCCCTCCTTCACCCACAGATATCCGCCACCCGCTTCGGGAATCGCCGAGCCGAGCTCCGCGTAGGCCAGCGCCGTGAGGAAGGTGACGACGCCGTTGGCCGCGAAGGCGAGGATGAGCCCTGGACCGGCGGTGCCGGCGGCGATCCCGGTGAGCACGAAGATGCCCGCGCCGATCATGGCGCCCACCCCCACCATGGTGATGGTGAAGAGTCCCAGGTCGCGGCTCAGCTCGGCGCGGGGGCCCTCACTCACGGGGTGGCTCGCATGCAGGTGTCGGGGGATAGGGGTCGGCGTTCGGGACGGAGAAAGCTAGGGGACAGGGTGGGGCGGGGGACAGGGCAGGGCGGGCGCATTTGACGCCTGGGGGCCGCAAGCAGACACTGGAGCCTATGCTGTGGTCTCCCTTTCACGTTCGGCGCTGTTCGGTTGCCCTCGTTCTCGCCCTGGCGGCGTGCGGCGGGGAGGGTGGCGTCGAAGGTGCGACGCCCGGCAGGAGCGTGAGCACCGGGGGCTACCCCGTGGTGGACCACGCCATGCTTCCGGCGGCCATGCCGGTGGAGCCCGCGTTCCGCCTGGGCTCCCTCCGTGGCGACTCGGGGGTGGCCTTCGGCGAGCTGGCCGGCCTCGGGGTGAACGACCGCGGGGAGGTGCTCGTGCTGGACCGGCAGGCCGCGGCCGTGCTGCGCTTCGACACGCTGGGCCGGGCGCTGGGCGCCATGAACCGGCGCGGGAAAGGTCCAGGCGAGCTCGTGTCGCCGAGCGGGCTGCATGTGGACCCGAACGGCCACGTCTGGGTGAGCGACCCGGGGACGGGGCGGCTGACGGAGTGGGTGGATGGCGAGGCCGGTCGAACGTTCGGCATGCCGCCGCTCCAGCAATCCCCCTACATCTGGAAGGGTGGCGTGGCCGACGGCGTCGTGAGGATCCAGAGCACGGTGTCGGAGCCCCAGGATCCGGAGCGCGAGCCCGCCGTGCGCACCTGGCGCGGAACGGTCATCCTCGTCCGCTGGGATGTGGACTCGGGCGCCGTGGACACCCTGCTCGTGGGGCCGAGCGCGGACCGGGGCCTCGACCTGGTCAACGCCCAGGCGGTCCTCCCCTTCCAGCCCGAGCGGTTGGTCGCCGGCGCGCCGGACGGCTCTGTGTGGACCGCTACCTCCGACGCCTACGACATCGTCCATCTAGGGGCCGAGGGGGATACCCTCCTGCGCCTTCGAGCCCGGATCCCGCCCGTGCCCGTGGACCCCGCGGAGCGCGCCGCGCGCATCGAATCTCTGGAGTCGTTCATGGAGCGGGTGCGGATCCCCGTGGACGTGGATTGGGACGCCGAGGTTCCCGACGCCGTCCCCCCGCTGTCGGGGCTGGCCATCGACGAGTGGGGCCGCCTCTGGGTGCAGCGGCACACCCCCGCCGGGCTGCGCTGGGACGTCTTCGCGCCCGAGGGCGAGTGGCGCATGTCCGCGACCGCCGCCCTGAAGCTCGACGGGTGGCTCCAGCCGGTGGTGCGCAACGGCTGGCTCGCCGGCATGCAGCGCGGCGAGTTCGACGAACCGTACGTCGTGGTCGTGCGCATGCCGGAGATCGAGGACGCGGAGGGCGGCGGCTGAAGCACCCGGCGTCTGAGCTCCTGGCGGCCCTTGCGCACCCTCACCCTCGACTCTAGATATAGCGAGAGACGATATAGCGACACTCGATCATGAAGGCCTCCCGACCATGACCACGCACGACGATCCCGGGGCGTTCCTGCCCCTGTCGCAAGCCGAGTTCCAGATCCTCCTCGCGGTGTGTGACGAGCCCCGGCACGGCTACGCGATCATGCAGGAGGTGGAGCACCGGGGCGGACCCGCCGGGTCGCTGGGCCCCGGCACGCTGTACGGGGCGATCAAGCGCCTCCGGAAACGAGGGCTCATCGCGGAGGTGGAGACCGAGGATTCGGGACGCGCCCGTCCGTACCGGGCTACGCCGCTGGGACGCCGGGTGGCCGCGGCGGAGGCCCGACGTCACAAGGAGCTGGTGCGTTGGGCGGAGGCCACGGGGCTGTGACGCGCCGCGGCACCGGGGCACGCCGGCTTCTGAAGCTCGGGGTCCTCGTCTACCGCATTGCGCTGAGGCTCTACCCCCCTTCGTTCCGACGGGAGTGGGGCGGCGCCATGGTCCGTGTCTTCGTACGCCGGAGCTCGTCGGGCCTTCGTGCGCGCGGCACCCGGGGATTGCTGATCTGGTGGAAAACGGCGGCGGCGGACACCGCGCGCTCGCTGGTTCGTGAATGGTGGGACGTCACAGGGGAGGTGGGGATGTGGGGATCGCCGATGGGACTCGGCCGGGGGCTCCGGCAGGCGCTCAGGCGCTACTCCAGGACGCCGGCGTGGACGCTGGCGGCGCTGGCCACGCTGACCGTGGGCATCGGAGCCACCACGGGGATGGTCTCGCTGGTCTGGGAGAGCCTGATTCGCCCGCTGCCCTTCCGGGCGCCGGACGAGCTCTTCGAGATCAGTCCCCGGAACGTGGAGGGCGGTGAGGCCCGACGCTTCAGCCTGAATCTGGTGGAGACGTGGCAGGACGAGGGGGCCGGTGGAATCACACTTGCCGGCTTTTCGCCCACGGCCGCGCCCATGGATCTGGGCCGGGGGCCCGAGTACGTGTCCGGCGGATACGCCACCGGTAACCTGATGACGCTCCTGGGGGTGCGGCCGCTGCTGGGGCGCGTCTTCGAGCAGGCCGACGGACGAGAGGGTGCCAGCCCCGCGATGGTGCTCTCCCAGGAGCTGTGGCGCACGGATTTCGGCGCCGATCCCGGGGTGCTCGGTCGTACCCTCGAGGTGGGCTCCCGCGATGTGACGATCGTGGGCGTCGTGGGCCCGGAGCTCGCCACCCTGGTGCCCGACGCGCGCTTCTGGATGTCCACGGCGACCTTCCCCAGATCCCCCGACATCACGGCCCTCCAGGCCGTCGGTCGGGCCAGCTCGGCCCCCGGCGTGGCGGCGCTCAACCAGCGACTGGCGGGGCTGCGGGTCACCGACGCCGCGGGGTCGGTCTTCTTCGGACGCGCCGAGCCTCTGCGTGATGCGCTGGTGCAGGACATGCGTACCGTACTGCTGGTCTTTCTGGCGGTGGTGGCGGGACTCCTGGTCATCGGCGTCGTCAACCTGTCCAACCTCTTCCTGGGGCGGGCCGTGACTCGCGACTCGGATCGGGCCATTCGCCGTGCCCTCGGCGCCAGCCGGGGACGCCTGGCGGTGGACGCGATCCTGGATGGCGCCGTGCTGGGCCTGTTGGGTGGTGGCGCGGGACTCCTGCTGGGCGGCTGGCTGCAACGCATCGTGGTCTCGAGCAGTCCCGCCCAGATTCCCGGGGTCGGCGTGGGGTCGGCGGGTCTGGTGCGGGGCCTGACCGCCGTCGGCCTGGCGGTGCTCCTGTGCGTGGGCCTGTCCTGGGCCACCGCGGCCCGCGGGTCCGGAGGGGCGGCGCGAAGCCTGGCCGGTAGCCGGCGCACCACCGGGGCCCGAGCCGTCCGCAACGTGCAGCGAGGGCTCACGGTGGTCCAGGTGGCGGCGACCTTCGTCCTCCTGGTGGGATCGGCCCTCCTGATCCGCACCTTCGCGCGACTCTCCAGCCGAGAGCCCGGATTCGACGCCGTGCGGACTGCGGGCCTGCGCCTGTCGCTGCCCGTCGAGGCCTATCCCGACACGGCGTCCTGGAAGGCCTTCACGCTGAGGCTGGTGGACGAAGTGACTGCCCTGCCCGGTGTGGAAGCGGCGTCCGCGGCGGACCGTCCGCTACTCAAGGGCCTCGCCATGACCCGGGTGGGCGTCGAAGGAGACGCGGCGCCGGACGGAGATGGTCCCATGGACGTGGTCATCGGAGCCCTCCCGGGATTCCTCGACGCCATGGGCATTCCCTTGCTCCGGGGCAGGGGCCTCGGGCCCGGCGACACCGAAGACGCGCCGCCGGTGGCCGTCGTCACCGAATCCTTCGTGGCGCGGCATTTTCCCGGCAGCGACGGGTTGGGACGCCGATTCAGGATGGGCAGCGGGCCCTGGATCAGCGTCGTGGGGGTGATTCCCGACCTGCGTGTCTCGGGTCCGGCGCTGCCTGCCGAGCCGGTCTTCGTCCAACCCATGGGCCAGGCCGACGCCTGGAACCACTTCATCTCCGTGGTCCTGCGCGCTCCGGGCGATCCCGCCTCGGCCCTGGACGCTGCCCGGACGCGGCTCCATGAGATCGAGCCGGGAGCCGCGGTCTACGAGATGGGGACCTACGCGCAGTGGCTCGATCAGTCGCCCACCTTCGCCGAGACCCGGTTCCGGGCTCTGGTGGTGGGTCTTCTGGGCGCGGTGGCACTGATCCTCGCCCTCATCGGGGTCTACGGCATCACGGCCTACTCGGTGCGCCGCCGCACCCGCGAGCTGGGGATTCGCCTGGCGCTGGGGGGAAGGCCGCGTCGAGTGCTGGCGGCCGTTCTGGGCGAGGGACTCCGCCTGGCCGTGGTGGGGATCGCCCTGGGTGCCCTGGTCGCGTGGCCGCTGGTCGGCGCCCTGGTGGGGCTGCTCGAGGGATTGCCGGCCCGGGATCCCCTGGTGTTCGGCGTGGTAGGAGCGATGTTGGCCACGGTCGCGGGCGTCGCCTGCCTGCGTCCCGCGCTGGCTGCGTCACGGGTGGCGCCGGTGGAGGCGCTCAGGGAGGAGTAGGGGCGCGGAGCCCGTCAGGCCGCCGCGCCGGCCTCCCGCAGCCGCCGAGCATCCTCGCTCCTGCCCTGGGACTCGTACAGCTCGATGAGCGCCTCGCGGGCGCTGATGGCTATGGCGTCATCCGTGCCGCGTACCGAGGTAGCCTGGTCGAGTGTCTCCAGAAGCAGCGTCTCGGCGGCGCCCGGGTCGCCGTTGGCCATCCAGGAACGTGCGAGCGCGACGGAGGCGGCCTGGGTCTGGGGATGCTCCGGCCCCAGCGTTTCGGTGAAGGTGTCTCTCGCCCTGGTGTGGAGCGCCACGGCTTCTTCGATCCTGCCCTGGTCCCGAACGGCATTGCCGACGCGCATGAGGGCTCCGGCGTAGGCGGGGTGCTGCTCACCTACGATGCGCTCCGCCGCCGTCAGGCTCCGACGAGCCATGGCTTCCGCCTCCTCCGCCCGTCCCGCGTTGCGAAGCAGCGTGGCATAGTTCCCGAGCTCGATGGGGAACACCACGTTGTTGGCGGCCGCCTGCTCAAGCGTGCCGATGGCCTCGGCATAGATCGAGTCCGCCTCATCGGTGTGGCCGCGCCGGCCCCGCACGCCGGCGAGGCGGGCCTTCGTCGAGGCGGTCAGGAAGTGCGACGGACCCACCGTGGCGCCGAGCTTGGCCACGGCGTCGGTGGCGGCGCGGTCGGCGTCTTCGAGCCGGCCCGAACGATCGTACATCAGGGCCAGGTTGGACTCGGTGATCGCATAGTCGGGGCTGCCGGAGAGTCCTGCGCGCTCGAAGATCCCCAGGACTTCTTCGGTCGTTTCCGTGGCCCGAGCCTGGTCTCCGCGCAGCGCGTAGAGGGATCCCAGGGTGACGAGGGAGCGCGCAACCGTCGGGTCGTCCGGGCCGCCGAGCTCGAGGCGCGTCTCGTAGGAGGCACGGAGATAGGGCTCGGCCTCGTCCAGTTGTCGCGAGTCCATGAGGGCCCGACCCAGGAACTCCTGCCACTGCGCGGTGGTCTCCGAGCGCTCGTCGGTGACCTCGGTGGCCATCTCGAGGGCCTGACGGATCAGCGCCTCGCCACGCTGCCGGTCGCCGTGCTGATCCAGCGCAAAGCCCAACCGGCCCATGGCCTCGGCCAGGTCGACGGACGGGCCGAAGGCGGCCCGGCTCGCATCGACCGCATTCTCGAGCGTGGAGATGGCTTGATCGCCCCGGCCCAGGTTGAGGTAGACCCGGCCCAGCAGGTCCAGCATGCGGGCTCGGGCCTCGGGCTCGTCGGTGAGTGCGGTGTCGATCTTCGCCGCCGCCTCGTCGATGAAGTCGATCATGCGGACGCTGTCCGCGGCCACGCCGGCGCCGCGCACCGGATCGGGCGAAGTGATGAGGTCCTCGAGGAAACCGAAGGCTCGGTTGGCCGTGTCCCGCTGCCGGCGCGCGCTCCGGGCTTCGCTGGCCGCCACACCCGCGGCGGCGACCAGCGCGACGGCGACCAACCCGGCCACCGCCACGCCTGCCCGGTGCCTGCGGACGAAGGTGGTGGCGCGGTAGCCCAGCGAGTCGGGCCGCGCGGTGATGGGGAGGCCGGCGAGATGACGGTGGATGTCTTCGGAGAATGCCTCGGCCGAGGCGTAGCGATCCCCGGGCTCGGGGCGCAGGGCCTTCAGCACGATGCGGTCGAGGTCTCCCTTGAGCAACCGGCGCAGGTGTTGCGGGGTGCTCCCTCGGGCCTCACCCAGCGTGTCCGGACGCACCGTCTCGACGGTGCCGTCTCGCGACCGGCGCTCGTGGGGTCGGGTCACCACGGCGCTGGGGTTGCTCGGCGACCGCGTCACGCGCTCGCTCAACGCGGTGAGATCGCCGGGGGCCGCCTCGAACGGGCGTCGCCCCGTGAGGAGCTCGTAGAGCACGACCCCGAGCGAGTAGACGTCCGAGCCCGTAGTGAGCTCTTTGCCCTGAAGCTGCTCCGGCGACGCGTATTCCGGGGTGAGGGCTGCTGCCCGCGTGATGGTGGCGTCCGCGCCCGGCTTCGCCGCTCACGAGCTTGGCGATCCCGAAATCCAGTAGCCGCACCGAGCCCTCGCTGGTGACGAGGATGTTGGACGGCTTGAGATCCCGATGAATCACCAGGTTCTGATGCGCGAACTGCACCGCCGCGCACACCTGGCGGAAGAGCTCCAGACGCGCCTGAATGCCCAGGCGCCGGGCGTCGCAGTATCGGTCGATGCGCTCGCCCTCGACGTACTCCATGACCAGGTAGGGACGCCCGTCTTCCGCGCCGGCGTCGTACAAACGCGCGATGTTGGGATGCTCGAGTCCCGCCAGGATGCGGGCTTCGGACTCGAAGCGCTCGCGCACGGCCGGCGACCCGAACGCACCCTGCACGACCTTGAGCGCCACCGAGCGGTCGAAGCGACCGTCGGCGCGTTCGCCGAGGTAGACGGCGCCCATACCGCCCCGACCGATCTCGCGGAGCACCCGATACGGGCCCAGGGTGCTCGGAGCCGCGGCCTCCTCCTCGAACATTCGACCCCAGTCGGAGCGGCCGCGCTGGAGCAGCTCCCGCGTCTCGGTGTCCGAGTCGAGCATGCGCACGACGACGCGGCGCAGCTCGACGTCGTCGCCGCACGCCTCGTCGAGCGCTCGCGTCCGCTCCCCCTCGTCGAGGTCGCAGACCCGTTCGAATACTCCCGCCGCCCGTGACCAGAGTTCCCCGTCCATTGCGTCGGCTCCTGCCGGTGTCGAGATGGCAACTTGCGCCGCGGGAGTGGGTCCGGGCAATCGTGCGACGTGAATGTTGCGGACCCGCGGGCGCCGGCCAGATGTTCAGGTGCATGGAGCGTTCACCTCCCGATCCACCGACCTCGGACCTCATCCGGGCAGCCCGTTCGGGCGACCGCAGCGCGGTCGACCGCCTGTTCGCGCTCGCGTACGAGGAGCTCCGCAAGCTCGCCCACGTCCAGCGTGTCGGGGGCGCTCCGGCGACGCTGAATACCACGGCCCTGGTGCACGAGGCGTACTTCAAGCTCAGCCGCGACGCCGCCCTGGATGTCGCCGATCGATCCCACTTCACCTACATCGTGGCCCGGGCCATGCGTCAGGTGCTGGTGGATGCCGCCCGTCGCCGGAAGACGGAGAAGCGAGGTGGCGGAAAGGTCGTCGTGACGCTACAGGAGGCCGACGGCTCCACCGACGTCGAGGGCGACAGCATTCTCGCGCTGGAAGAGGCGCTGACCGACCTGGAGCGCGTCGATCCGCGGCGGGCGCAGATCGTCGAGTGCCGCTTCTTCGGCGGACTCTCGGTGGACGAGACCGCCGCGTCGCTGGGGATATCGGCACCCACCGTGAAACGGGACTGGCGTGCGGCGCGGGCCTGGCTGGCGCAGGCGCTGGAGGCGTAGCGACCCGGCCGGGCTACTTCCTTCCGGACGGATGGGGTTCGTGGCTCAGCGGTCCGGATCCTCGTCGGGCACCACCGGACACACCCGGTGGATCGGCCGGCCGCCCCCCGAGTCGAAGGCCATGTTGTCCTTGGGGACAGGCTGTCCGCACTTGGCACAGGACTGCCCAGCTTCCACCGACCGTGCGGCCGGGTTCTCGCGTCCACCGAACAACTTGTCGAACAGTCCCATGGTTCTCCCGGTGTGGAGGGGTACCGTGGAATGGTACGCTCGGGGGGCGGCCAGGCCAACTGTCGGTGCCGGCGGCTGCGCTCGATCCCGGGGCCGGCTCGTCACGGAGGTCGATGGGTGCGGGTATTGCGGTTAGGCTGCCCTTCAGCGCATGGTGGAGCGACATGATGCCATGATGAACCGGTGGCTGAAGCGTTTCAGCTGAAACGTCTCCTGGTCGAAGAGGCGCTGCTCCGGGACTGCGGCGAGCGTCCGAGATCGGGCTTGACCAGAACGCAACCCACGTCGGCTCTCGCGGCGCCGATTTTGCCTCTTGTGGTGAATATTCGCCCCAATTGCAGCCCACGAACGGCCACCCGCCTCGGGCGGGCTGGATTGTGGTCGATAATTGTCTACAACGCTCGCTCAGGAGGATCGGGGCGAGCACTTGGGCGGCGTTCTGGTGAATCTGGAGCAGAGCGCGCCGGTTCCCGGGCCGGCGCCGCACTCCTCGGTGGTGGAAGCGTTTCAGCTGAAACGCGTTCCCGTAACGGTTTCCGGACCCACAGCGAATGGTGAAGGGCCGACGACCCGACCTTCACCTGTTGAAGAACCCTCCATGCGACCCGCAATCACCACGACGCTGCTGTTGCTCTGCGCCGCCGCGGCCTGCGCCGACGGCTCTCCCGCCAGCCCGGACCAGAGCCCGGAGCCGGAGCCGGATACCGTAGCCGAGCGCATCACCGCCTTCGTCGACGTCAACGTGGTGCCCATGGACGCGGAGCGGGTGGTGGAAGGGCAGACGGTGGTGGTGCATGGCGACACGATCGTGGCCATGGGTCCGGTGGGATCGGTTCAGGTTCCTGAAGGAGCGCAGATCGTCGACGGTGCCGGCCGTTGGCTCATGCCGGGGCTGACCGACATGCACACGCACCTGGGGGTGAACTGGGCCGAGTTCACGAACCAGCGGCCGCCGGATGCAGGTCTCCAGGAGATGGCCGAGGGCCAGATGCTCCTGTACCTGGCCAACGGCGTCACCACCATCTTCGACATGGGCAGGTTCGGGGCGCCGATCCTGCGCTGGAGGAGCGAGGTGATCGAGGGCCGCTATCCCGGTCCCACCATCTACGCGGCGCGCTGGCTGCGGGGCCCCCCGGGGACGCCCGACGGGGGCCCGTCCTACGACGCGCCCACGACCGCTGCGGCCGCCCGGCAGTTCGTCCGCGAGACGGTCGATGAGGGCTACCATCTCCTGAAGCTCTACAACTGGCCCTCGAGAGAGGTCGTGCTGGCGGCCATGGACGAGGCCGGCGCACAGGACCTGGCGATCGGCGGTCACTTTCCCCAGACCCTGCCCACGGCCGAGGTCCTGGGGTCGGGCATGAACCTGGTGGCCCACGCCGAGGCGTACCTGTGGACGTACTTCGACAACGCGGTCCACGACGAGCGGGTGCCCGACGCCGTCGACATGACCCGGAACGCCGATGCATGGGTGACCACCACTCTCGACGTGACGAAGTGGGAGGCCGCCGTCTGGGGCGGCAATCAGGTGGGGATCAACGCCTTCTGGGCGCTCCCCGAGGTCCGGTACATGCACTTCACGGAGGTCGGGCTGCATCGGGAGGGGCTCGAGGGCACGCGCTGGAACCCGCCGGGTGCCCAGCCCGGGGGCTACGACGCACGCTACCGATTCGTGCTGCGCTACACCGGGGCCCTGTACGACGCCGGCGTGCGACTGCTCATCGGCACCGACTCGCCCACGGTCCTGGGGGCGGCGGGATTCTCGCTCCACCGGGAGCTGGCCACGGTCCAGGACGAGTTGGGCCTGAGCCCCTACCAGGTCCTGCGACTGGCCACCCGGAATCCCGGTGACTTCGTGGAGGAGTACGTGCCGGCGGCGACCCGCTTCGGGCGCGTGGAAGTGGGCCGCCGGGCCGATCTCCTGCTCCTGGAGGCCAATCCCCTGGAATCCCTGGAGAACGTGAAGCGCCGGGTGGCGGTCATGGCCCGGGGCAGGCTCTACTCGGAGGCCGAGCTCCAGGCGGGGATCGAGGAGTTGGCGGCGCGCTACGACGGGGGCTGAAGACAAGGACGCGTTTCAGCTGAAACGCTCTCACTCACCCCAGAAACCCCGCCACCCCGTCTGCCGCCTCCGCGGGCCGGTCCTCGGGCCAGTAGTGCCTGGCATCCAGCCGTCGCACGGTGACGTTGGTGAAGACGTCGCGGAACCGTCCGATGAAACGGGCCGGGTACATGAGGTCGTGCACGCCCCACAGCAGCAACAACGGCACGTCCACGAGCTGCGCCCGCACCGCGTCTTCCAGGTCGCCGAGCCATGCGGCGGCGGCCAGCAGTTGCTTCGGAAACTCCGCGGCGCCTCGGCGTGCGCCTGGGCTGGGTTGGGCCTCGCGGTAGTGGTCCCAGACCTCGGGCGCCATGGGGAGCAGCACGCCGCGGGGCATGATCCGCTCGACGAAGAGGTTCCGGTCCAGGAGCATCTTCTGCATGGGCATGCTGCCCATGAGGTAGCTGAAGGCCTTGATATGCCAGTCGCTGACCGGCCAGAACCAGGTGTTGCCCAGGACGAGGCGGCTCAGACGGGCCTGCTCGTCGGCGGCGACGCGCAATCCGATGGGCCCGCCCCAGTCGTGGCCCACGATGGTGAGATCCTCGAGATCCAGGTGCCGCACGAACTCCCCCACGACCTCGGCGTGTTCGCCGGGGGTGTAGCCGAAGGCCGCGGGGCGCTCCGAGAGCCCGAAGCCCGGCAGGTCCAGTGCGATGCAGCGGAAGCGCTTCTGCAGGCGGATCACCATCCCCCGCCACAGGAAGCTCCAGGTGGGATTCCCGTGCAGGAACAGAATGGGCGGGCCGTTGCCCCGGCCCTCTGCGATGTAGTGGATGCGCCCGACGGAGCTGTCGAACCACCGGGACTCGAAGGGAAAAAGCTGGGAGTCGGGTACGAAGGGCGGGACCCAGGTCATGCGGCGGCCGCCCGCCGTACGTATCCCCCGGCGCTCACCAGGGCGGCGCCGCCGGCCAGGGCCGAGGCCACCAGGAGCACCGTCCCACTGACGTCCGCCGTCGCACCCAGGAGCACCAGATACACCAGGAGCGTCGCCACCCTGCCGTGGAACTCGTGCTCCACGTTCACCGGGCGACCGGCCCGCTTCATGGCCAGCGATCCCCCGCCCAGCACCAGGTCCCGGAGCAGCACGCATCCCAGGAGCCAATACGGGAGCTGCGGGAACCCGGGAGGCCCCAGGAGCGTCAGCGCCACCAGCGCCGACACCTGCGTGAACTTGTCGGCCACGGCATCGACGATGGCGCCGAAGTGCGAGGTGGCGTTCATCGACCGGGCGAGATACCCGTCGAGGACGTCGGTGGCGCCGCTCAGAAAGAGAATCATAAGGGCCACCGCGCGCACCCCCGAGACGTCGAGCCCCAGCGCCGCCCGGCGCCCGAGCTCCCACACCGCCATGACGAAGGCGGGCACCATGAGGAGCCTCAGCAGGCTGAGGGCGTTGGGGAGCCAGGCCAGCGGGTGACGTGGGCTCACCGGCGTGGACGCCTCCGGGCCAGCGAGAGGGTACTCGAGTGCTCAGGTGCTCAGACGGTGGCGAGTCGTTTCGGGGTGGCCCGCTCGATCTTCTGGCCCGGCATCCAGCGGGTCACGTAGCCGGCCACGGCGCTGGCGGCCACCGAATAGGGCGACACCAGGTAGAGCTGTCCGGGACCGCTCCGGCCGGGGAAGTTCCGGTTCTGCGAGCTCACGCTCACCTCGTCGGGGTCCCGCGTGATGCCGGGCCCCGCGTTGATGCAGGCGCCGCAGCCGGGCTCGATGAAGGTGGCGCCGATGGCCTCGAACAGCTCCAGGTAGCCCTTCTCTCGACAGTACTCGCGCACCTCGATGGAGCCGCACTGGATGAAGCACTCCACATCGGGGTGCACGCCCAGGCCCCACTCCTCGCGGGCCTCGCGGAAGACGCGGGCGTACATGTCCATGTCCTCCTTCTTGCCCGCGGTGCACGAGCCGGCGTAGGCGATGTCGATGCGCACGCGGTCCCGCTCCAAGTCCTCGATGAGGACGCCGTTGCCGGGATCACCGGGGAGCGCAGCCATGGGATGAATGGCCGAGGCATCGATCTCGATGACCTTCACGTACTCGGCGCCCTCGTCGGATTGCATGTCGCGCACCAGCGCCCGGGCCCGGGCCTCGTCCATGCCGCGCTCGGCCACCAGGTACTCCACCGTGCGCTCGTCGGCGGCCACGATGCCCGTGAAGGCGCCCACCTCGGCGGCCATGTTGGTCATGGTGGCCCGCTCGTCCACCGACAGCGCCTCCACGGCGGGGCCGGCGTACTCGATGATCTGGCCGATGGCGTGGCCGTCGCGGATGTAGGGATGCCGGAGGATCTCCAGCATGTAGTCCTTGGCCGTGACGTTGGGCCGGGGCGTGCCGGAGATCACCACCTTGAAGCTCCTGGGCACCCGCACGCGCACGTCGCGGGTGATCCACGAGTTGAAGATGGCCGTGGTGCCGACCCCGAAGGCCACGCAGCCGATGGCGCCGGCGTGGGGCGTGTGCGAGTCGGAGCCGATGATGAGCATGCCCGGCTCGGCGTACTCCTCGAGGATCTTCGAGTGGCAGATCGCCTCGGAGCCCATGACGTGCCCTTTCTGCTCGCCGTAGAGCCGGATACCCTGGCGTTCGGCGAACTCCCGCTGCTTGACCTCGAGCTGGTTGGCCACGTCCAGCAGCCCTTCCTCGATGCGTTCCTGGCTCATGGCCTTGTGCAGGAAGGTCAGGTGGTCGCGGAAGAAGAGCACGCTGTCGGGCTCCGCCACGCGCCCGTCCGCGCCCACCTTCTGCTCGAAGAAGATGGCGCTCATGGGCGTCACGTATTCATGGCTGAAACGCACGTCGGTCTGAAAGAAGCCGGCCTCGCCGGGCTTCACCCAGGGCACGCCAACGTCGCCCTCGGCGGCATCCACCACCCAGTGCCGGGCGAAGATCTTCTCGGCCACGGTCATGGGGCGGGTGCCGTTCGCCCCGGGTTCCGGAGCCTCGGGCGCCTCGTCGTCGTCGTCGGCGCCGGGGAGCCCTCCCCCGAGAGACGAGGGCAGCGGCACCAGCGCCTTGCCCTGCAGCCGGGCCAGGTTGAACTCGAAGAGCCCGCCGTACTCGATGATCTGGCGGGTGATCTCGTCCTTGCCCTCGGTGAAGACCGACAGCGGGATCTCCTCGCCCGACTCGATGCGCGCGATGAGGCCGAAGTCGGTGGTGGTGAGGATGCCCAGGTTCTGGCAGTTCTCGTTGTAGATGCGCTCGATGCTCTCGCCCACGACCACGCGGATGCCGGCCATGAGCTCGGCGTAGGGGCTCTGCTCGCGGCTGCTCCCCTTGCCCCGGCGCTTGCCCGCCACCGAGCACACGAATCCCCCGTCCTTCACCGAGCTGCGCTTCACCGGGAACTGTGCCTCGCCGCTCTCCGGGTCCGTGGCGCGCAGGCCCAGATACGGGAACTCGCCCAGCGTCTCATCGAAGAAGTAGCAGATGTAGGCCGGGGTGATCTCGTCGGTGGAGATCTGGTCCCTGAGCTTTGCCTTCAGCTCGTCGGTGAGCTCCAGGTCTTCACCCTCGTAGAGCTGGCGCCGCATGAGCTCGGCGTCGTCCACGAGATAGAGGATGCGTCCATCGAAGCGGAGGGTATCGGGGCGCTTCTCGAGAGGGCGCCGCTTGAGATCGTCCATGAATGGCGTTCGGAGCTTCGGGGAATCGACTGCGAATCCTACCCCGGCGGCTCCACGAGGAGCCGGAAGAACGGTGTCCGCCGACGTCTCGGGCACCACCCCGGGGGACCGGAAGATGGCGGCCCGCGGCGGGCGGGCACAAGCCGCGGGCAACCCCGGACCCGCCCCTCCGCATCCCACCCGGGGAAGCATCGCCGGGAGGAGCCCGGCATCGAAAACGTGCGTGCGCAAGGAGGAGGGATCGTGAGCCGGATCGTCATGCTGGGCCGCGGCGCGGCCGCGATGGGGCTGTTGCTGTGGAGCGCGCCGCTGGCGGGGCAGCGGGTCATGGAGCTGCCGAAGCGGGATCAGACCATCGAGCCCGCGGCGGAGGACGTCTTCAGCGTAGGCACCTTCGACGGCGCCGACTGGGAGACCTTCGGCGAGATCGGGCAGGTGGGATTCGACGCCCAGGGCAACCTCTACATCCTGGACCGGCAGAACACGCGAGTGGTGGTGGTGGACCGGGACGGCAACTTCGTGCGCCAGTTCGGCAAGGCAGGCGAGGGCCCGGGCGAGCTGCGCTCGGCGGGGAGCATGGGCGTCTTGCCTGATGGCTCCGTGGTTATCGCCGACGGCATGCACCGGGCCTACATGCTCTACGAACCCGACGGCGAGTTCAGCCACGAGGTGAGCATGGGTGACGGCACCTCCATCAGCTTCGGGCGCCTTCAGCCGGATCCCCGGGGTGGTGCGGTCTTCAACGGCGCCGGGGCGGGCTTCAGCATGCGTATGAGCTTCGGCGGCGGCGGCGCTTCAGACGAGCCCCCGGGCCGGCCGATCCAGCGCGTGACGTTGGGTGAGGACGGCGCCGTGTCCGACTTCTACACTGCCTGGATGCCGCCTCCGGCCGAGGACGACGAGGGTGCCCAGGTCAACATGGGCGGCGAACGGGTCATCCGCATGGGTGCCGGCCCGCGCATCTTCGAGCCCAGCCTGTACTCGGCCGTGCTCCCCGACGGCGGGTTGGCCGTGGTGGACTCGTCCGCGTACGCAGTCAAGCTGGTCGGACCCGACGGCCACGATCGCGGCCGCATCACCCGGGACATCGAGCCGGTCCAGGTCACCAAGCGCATCGAGGAGCGGGAGAAGCAGCGCCAGCTCGACGACATCGAATCGGGCGAGGGACCCCAGATGCGCATCATGGTGCGTGGCTCCGACGGCTCGGCGCAGAGCCTGGGCCAGGACCGCATCCGCGAGATGCAGAAGCAGCAGCTCGAGAACCGCGGCTTCTATCCGGAGATCCCGGTGGTGGCCGGCCTCGCCGCCAGTCCCCAGGGCACCATCTGGCTCGAACGCTCCACCGTGAACCCCGACGACGACGGCCCCATCGACCTCTTCCGGGCCGACGGTACCTACCTGGGCACCATCTCCGACGACGGGCTGCGCATCCCTCAGGCCTTCGGCCCCGACGGCCTGGTGGCGTACGTGGAGCGCGACGAGATGGACATCCCCTCGGTCCACGTCATGCGCCTTCCCGCGGAGATCCGGTAGGGCGAACCCGGGTGCGGTTATTCGCGCCTTTGTGCGGGCCGGACGGGCGCCGCCGCTTCAGCGCGCCTTGACGTTCCGGCTCCGGAGCCCCCAAATAATCCCCGCTTCACCGAAAGCCGCCGGCCCCCGTGGTCGGCGGTTTTCCGGATCCTCCAGGCCGGCTCCAGCGAAGGAGAAGCAGTGACCGACCCTATCGACGTCGAAGTCCAGAAACACGGCGAAGACTCCATCCAGCGCGAGGTGTTCGGCACCCGCCTGGGATTCGTGCTGGCGGCCGTGGGCAGCGCCGTGGGATTGGGGAACATGTGGCGCTTCCCCTACCGCGTGTCCGAAGGGGGTGGCGCGGCGTTCGTGCTCCTCTACGTGGGCATGACGCTCATCGTGGGCATCCCCCTCATGCTGTGTGAGTTCAGCGTGGGACGGCGCACCCGCCTGTCGCCCATCGGCGCCTTCAAGAAAGAGGGTGGAGGGGCGTGGCCGTTGGTCGGGTTCCTGGGCGTGCTCACCGGCTTCCTGATCCTGTCGTACTATTCGGTGATCGCCGGTTGGGTGGTGCGCTACGGCATCGAGGGGATTCTCGGGGGATTCCGGGCGGACCCGGGCGCCCACTTCAACGAGGTGACCTCGGGTATCTCGCCCATCATCTATCACATCGGCTTCATGGTGGCCACCATCACCATCGTGGCCGTGGGGGTGGAGAAGGGGATCGAGAAGGCGTCGCTGGTCCTGATGCCGCTCCTCTTCACCATCGTCCTCGGGCTCGCCATCTGGGCGGCGACGCTGCCGGGGGCCAGCGAGGGCTACTCGTTCTACCTCGCGCCCTCCATGAGCGAGCTCCTGGACCCCACCACCTTCGCCGAGGCGGCGGGGCAGGCGTTCTTCTCGCTGAGCCTGGGAATGGGGGCCATGCTCACCTTCGCCTCCTACCTGTCGCGCCACGAGAACCTGAATCGCGAAGCCACCACCATCGCCTTCAGCGACTTCGCCGTGGCCTTCGTAGCCGGGCTGGTGGTCTTCCCGGTCATCGCGGCGCTGGCCCTCGAGTCGCAGGTGAGCTCCAGCACGGTGGGCGCGCTCTTCATCGCGCTTCCCGGCGCCTTCAACGAGATGGGCACCATCGGGCGCATCGTGGGCGTGGCCTTCTTCTTCGCCCTCACGGTGGGCGCCATCACCTCGGCGGTATCGCTGCTCGAGGTGGTGACGGCGTCCATGATCGACGAGTTCAAGATCCATCGGAAGTCGGCGGCCATCGGCGCCGGCGTGCTCATCGCCCTGGTGGGTTTGATTCCGGCGGAATCGCTGGACGCCCTGGGCGTGCTGGACTCGGTCACCGAGTGGTTCCTGGCCGTGGGCGCGCTGTGCGTCACGCTCTTCGTGGGATGGCGCATGAAGGATCCCAAGAAGGAGATGCTCGACGGGGCCAGCGGCTTCTTCGCCGCGGTGGTGCCGGCCATGCTCTTCTTCGTGCGCTTCGTCATGCCGCCGATCATCGCCTTCGTGGTCTTCCATTCGGGCCGGAACGCCTGGAACACGATCAGCACGACCTTCGGCCTGTGAGCCACTGAGGCCGTGCGTTTCGGGGGATTCGCGGCGTCCGCGGGGGCGCTGCTCCTGGTGCTCGGGGGATGCGGAGGCGGGGATCGCTCCGCGCCCGCCGACGCCGGGGGCGGCGCCCCGTTCCGTGTGGCGCTCCTGACGGCGGGTCCCGTGAGCGACGCGGGCTGGTACGCCGGCGCCTACGAGGGGCTGTTGCTCATCCGCGACTCGCTGGGCGCCGAGGTGAGCCACCAGCAGACGCGCACCCCCGCCGAGTTCGACGAGGCGTTCATCTCGTACGCCGGGGCCGGCTACGATCTCATCTTCGCCCACGGCTTCGAGTATCAGGACGCGGCCATCCGGGCCGGTGAGCAGTTTCCCGACGTCACCATCGTGGTGAGCGGCGGCGGCCGTGTCTCGGACAACGTGGTCCCCCTCATCTTCACCCTGGAGCAGGCGAGCTACCTCGGCGGCATGGTGGCGGGCGGCATGACCCGCGCGGGGGTCGTGGGGATGGTGGGTGGTGTGGAGATCCCGCCGGTGCAGGGCACCTTCCGGGCCTTCGAGGCCGGGGTGCACGCGGTTAGGCCCGACGCCCGGGTGCTGGAGAGCTACATCGGCAACTGGGACGACGTGGCCGCGGCCAAGGAGGCGGCGGTCACCCAGCTCCGACGCGGCGCCGACGTGCTCATCCACAACACCGACGCCGCCAGCTTCGGGGTCTTCCAGGCGGTACGCGAGGCCACCGAAGCCGGGGACACGGCGTGGGCCATCGGCATGAACCGGGACCAGAACGACGTCGCGCCGGACGTGACGCTGGGGAGCGCCGTCATCCGCATTCCCGAGGCGTTCCTGGAGACCGCCGAGCTGTGGCAGGCCGGGGAGCTGGGAGGCGCGCCCATCTACGCCGGGGCCGCCGATCGAGTGGTGGACTTCGTGGTGAACCCGGCGGTCCGGGACCGCCTCCCTCCGGAGCTGCTGGCTCGCATGCGCGCGGCCGACGACTCCATCCGGGCCGGTACCCTCGAGGTGCCCCGCGTGCCCTTTGTGGAGGGCGAGGGAGAGGGCGAGGGCTGACAGGACCCGCGCAGCAGGCCGGGGGTAGGCGGGCCCCATGACTCCGGAGCCACCCCGTCCTCATCCCGACGCCGCCGTCTCCATGCGCGGCGTGCACAAGCGCTACGGGGCGGTGGTGGCGCTGGACGGGGCCGAGCTCGCGGCCCGGGTCGGCGAGGTCCACGCGGTCCTGGGCGAGAACGGGGCCGGCAAGACGACCCTGCTGTCGGTGCTGCCGGGATGGTGACGCCCGACGCGGGCGAGATCCGCCTGGGCGGCGAGGCGGTACTGCCGCGCACCCCCCGCGAGGCCTGGCGCCTGGGCGTGGGGATGGTCCACCAGCACTTCGCGCTGGTGCCGCGCCTGACCGTTCTGGAGAACCTCGCCCTGGGCCGTCGCGGCGGATGGGCCGGCCTCCGGCTGCCGCTGGACGAAGTGGCACGCCAGGCCACCGCCCTGAGCGTGGAGACGGGTCTGGAGGTTCCGCTCGACCGTCGCGTGGAGGGCCTGGGCGTCGGAGACCGCCAGCGGGCGGAGATTCTCAAGGTGCTCCTGCGCGAGCCCCGGGTGCTCGTCCTGGACGAGCCCACGGCGGTGCTGTCGCCGCCCGAGGTCGACGCCCTGTTGGACCTGCTCGGACGGTTGGCGGGGCAGGGCAAAGCCGTGCTGTTGGTAGCCCACAAGCTCGACGAGGTCCTGGCCGTCGCCGATCGGGTGACGGTGCTGCGGGGTGGCCGCACGGTGCTCGAGGCTCCCCGGGCCGCGGTGGACGCCGGGCGGCTGGCCGACGCCATGGTGGGGAGCGGTGGGGCGGAACGGGCGGAGATCATGGGCGTCGAGGGTGGCGCCGCCACCGCTCTGGAGGGTGACGCCGTCGGGGCTTCCTTCACGGCCCGGACCTCGCCCGCGTCACCGGAGACTCCCGCGTCACCCGAGATTCCCGCCACTGCCGTCGCCAATCTGGCGAACGTCCGTGTGGTTTCCGAAGGGCGTGACGCGTTACGTGGCGTGGACCTGGTCGTGCGTCGCGGCGAGATCGTGGGGATCGCCGGCGTGGAGGGGAACGGCCAACGCGAGCTGGCGTCCGTGTTGGCGGGACGACGGCTCCCGGACAGCGGGCAGGCGCGCATTCCGGCCGACCCCGCCTTCATCCCCCAGGACCGCGGTCGCGAGGGGCTGGTGGCGAGCTTCACGCTGGCGGAGAACCTCGCCCTGGCCCTGCAGCGGGATCCGGCGTACCGGCGCGGCCCATGGCTCCGGTGGAAGAGCATCCGCGCGCGCACCGTCCGGGCGCTGGCGGATTTCGAGGTGCGGGCGCCGGGCCCGGACGCCCGGGCCGGTGCGCTCAGTGGCGGGAACCAGCAGAAGCTGGTGGTGGCGCGCGAGCTCGCCGGGGACCCGACGCTGCTGGTAGCCGAGAATCCCACCCGAGGCCTGGACGTGGCGGCCGCGGCCTTCGTGCACGCCCGTCTGCGGGAGCTGCGGGCCCGGGGCGAGAACGGTCCGGGCATCGTGCTGGTGTCGGCGGACCTGGACGAGATCCTGGCGCTGGCCGATCGCGTGCTGGTCATGGTGCGTGGCCGGCTCACTCCCGTGCCCGAGGCCGAGCGCACCCGTGCGGGCATCGGACGCCGGATGCTGGCCGGCGGAGACCAGGCGCCGTGAGGCCGGCGTTGGCACGCGTGTGGCCCGCGCTGTCGGCGTTGGCCGCTCTGGCGCTGACGTTGGCGGTGGGCGCCGTCACGCTGGCGCTGGGCGGCTACCCTCCGGGTCGGGCACTGGCCGCCCTGGTGGGCGGCGCCTTCGGATCGACGCAGGCGGTGCTGTCCATCACGCTGGTGCGCACCGTACCGCTCCTCTTCACCGGTCTCGCCGTCGCGCTGGCCTTTCGCGCGGGCGTCTGGAACATCGGCGCCGAGGGGCAGCTCTACGCCGGCGCGGTGGCGGCCACCTGGGTCGGGCTGGTGGGAGGCGCGCTGCCGGCATGGCTGCTGGTCCCGGCCGTGCTGGCGGCGGCGCTGGCCGCCGGCGCTGCCTGGGCCGCGGTGCCCGCGCTCATGAAGCTCCGTCTGGGGGTGGGCGAGGTCATCACGACCCTGCTCATGAACTTCGTGGCCATCGACCTGGCCTCGTGGCTCGTGCACGGCCCGCTGCAGGAGAGCCGGGGCGTCTTTCCCCAGACCGATCCCATCGCCGAGGCCGCGCGCCTGCCCCGGCTGATTCCCGGCACGCGCCTGCACATGGGGTTGGCCCTCGCGCTGGCGGTGGCACTGGCCCTGTGGATCTTCCTGCGCTGGACCCGGGCGGGCTTCCAGGTGCGGGCCGCCGGGGCCTCGCCCGAGGCGGCCCGCGTGTCGGGGCGGGTCAACGCGAGCCGGGTCGTGCTGGGCGTGTTCCTGGTGTCGGGCGCGCTGGCGGGACTGGCCGGCGGCGTCGAGGTCAGCGGCGTCACGTACGCCCTCTACGACAACCTGTCGCCGGGCCACGGCTACACGGCCATCGCGGTGGCGCTCCTGGCGGGGCTCCACCCGCTGGGCGTGATCCTGACCGCGCTTTTCTTCGGTGCCCTCGAGGGCGGTGCCGGCGCCATGCAGCGGGCGGCCGGGGTGCCGGCGGCCTGGGTGAGCGCCATGGAGGCGCTGGCCATTCTGAGCGTGTTGGCCGTGGACCGGAGCGTGCGCCGCTCGCTGCGCGGCGCCGGCAGCGGGGCCGGGGTCGGGAGGCGCTCGTGAGCGACGCCGGTCTGCTCACGCCCTTCCTGGAGGCGGCCGTCCGGCTGGCGGCGCCGCTGGCGCTGGCGGCGCTGGGCGAGACCGTCTCCGAACGCAGCGGCGTCATCAACATCGGCCTCGAGGGATCCATCATCGCGGGCTGCCTGGGAGGCGCGCTGGCGGCGCTGGCCACGGGCTCGCCCGCGGTGGGCGTGGCCGGAGGCGCTGCGGCGGGCCTCGCGGTGGCGGCGATCTTCGCCGTGTTCGCCGTGGGCCTCAACACCGATCAGATCATCACCGGCACCGCGGTCACCCTCGGTGGCTTGGGCTTCACCGCGGTCATCTACCAGGCCCGCTTCGGCGCCACCGGCACCGCCCTCACGCTCCCCACCCTGGAGGCCTGGGCCGTGCCGGGCCTGTCCCGCGTGCCCGTGATCGGCTCGGTCTTCTTCACCCAGGCGCCCACGGTCTATGTCGCCTACCTGGCGGCGCCGCTGCTGTGGTGGCTCCTGCGGCGCACGAGCTGGGGGCTGGAGCTGCGCGCGGCCGGCGAGGATCCCGAGGCCGCAGTCGCCGCCGGCGTGCGGGTGCGCTGGCTCCGTTTCTGGGCCTGCCTGCTGGCCGGCGCCCTGGCCGGGGTCGCCGGTGCGCATCTGGCGCTGGCCTACACCGGGACCTTCTCCGAGGGCATGTCGGCGGGGCGCGGCTTCATCGCCATCGCGGTGGTGGTGCTGGGGCGCTGGAATCCCCTCGGCGTGCTGTTGGCGGCCTTCTTCTTCGGGGCCGCGTCGGCGCTCCAGTTCTTCCTGCAGACCCTGGGGCTGGACGTCGGGTATCAACTTTTTCTGGCCCTCCCGTATGCCCTCACCCTGGCGGCCCTGGCCGGCTGGGTGGGCCGCGCGCGGGCCCCGGCGGCGCTGGCGCTGCCCTGGCCACGAGAAGACGAATGAGCGCCTCTGAGGGCGCCTCATGCTTGAACCATTGACCGGGAAAGCTAGCTTCGATCCATGTCTACGACCCGAGCCGTGCGATCCTCCCGCGTCCGGCGCGCCCTTGGTGGCGGCCTGACGTCTCTCCTCCTCCTCTTCGTCTCCACCCTCTCCGCCGCGGCGCAACAGGTGCCGCTGGAGCGGGGCGTCACCGGCACCGCGCTGGATCTGCGGCGGCTGGACGGCGTCAAGCGGGTGCTGATGATCGGCGCCCATCCCGACGACGAGGACACCTCGCTCCTCACCACGCTGTCCCGGGGGATGGGGGTCGAGACGGCCTACCTGGCCCTGACCCGGGGCGACGGGGGTCAGAACCTCATCGGGCCCGAGCTGTTCGAGGGATTGGGGGTGGTGCGCACCGGCGAGCTGCTGGCGGCGCGCAAGCTGGACGGCGGCCGCCAGTTCTTCACCCGGGCCTTCGACTACGGGTTCAGCAAGAGCGCCGACGAGGCCCTGAGCTTCTGGCCCGAAGAGAAGCTGCTTCGCGACGTGGTGTGGGTGGTCCGCAAGTTCCGGCCGCAGGTCATCGTGTCGGTGTTCTCGGGCACGCCCGCCGACGGGCACGGCCAGCACCAGGCCGCGGGAATCGTGGCCCAGGAGGTCTTCTCGGCGGCCGCCGATCCCACGAAATACCCGGAGCAGCTCTCCATGGGCGTGGAGACCTGGCAGGCCAGCAAGCTCTACCGCCTGAACCGCAGGGTGGAGGGTCCGCCCCCCATCACCATGGAGACGGGCACCTGGGATCCGGTGCTGGGGCGCTCGTATTTCCAGCTCGCCATGGAGAGTCGGAGCCAGCACCGCTCGCAGGACATGGGCCAGTCCCAGCCGCTGGGGCCCCGTGCGTCGTCGCTGGTGCTCATCAACAAGGCTCCCGACGTGGACGTCTCCACCGACGCCGCCTTCTTCGCCGGGGTCGACACGACCCTGGCCGGGCTCGCCGACGATCTCACCCCGGCCGCCGGCCGTGCGGTGCTGGGCGATGCCGAGGGCTACCGCGAGGAGCTGACCCGGGCCGAGGGCATGTTGTCGGCCACGGATCCGGAGGCGGTGGTGCCGGCCCTGGCCGAAGCCCGGGCGCATCTGGTGAGCGCGCTGGCCGCGACGGCCACCGATCCCGAGGGGGGCGACGTGCGGACCGTGCTCTCTCACCGGCTGCAGGAGCTCGACGAGACCATGGTCGCCGCCGCCGGTGTGGTGATCCGGGCCCGCGTCGACGACGGGCTCGTGGTGCCCGGCGACACGGTGAACGTCATGGTGGAGGTCTGGAACGGCGGCGGGCTCGACATGGCCGACGTGAAGCCCGGGCTGGACCTGCCGCGGGGCTGGCGGGTGGCGGACGTGACCGCGGCAGCCGACGACGGACGTGACAACGGCTTCTTCGGCCGTTCACCTTCAGCGTCTCTGTCCGATGATGGCGGCGTGCCGGCGGGGCAGGTGGCCCGCTGGCGATTCGCCGTGAGCGTGCCCCCCGACGCCGACCTCTCCAGGCTCTACTACCGCCTTCGCCCCCGCGACGGCGAGATGTATCAGTGGCCGCAGGACCGGCCGGACCTGTGGGCGCTGCCCAAGGACCCGGCGCCCATGCACGCCCACGTGACCTTCCGCCTGGGCGACGGCACGGGCGGGCTCCTGTCGGTGGAGCGGGAGGCCCGCTACATCGGCGTGGACAAGGCCACCGGCGAGTACAGCGAGCCGGTCCTGGTGGTGCCGACGGTGTCGGTGGCGGCGTCTCCGGCGTCCATGGCCTGGCCCGCCGGCATGAAGGAGACCCGCGAGATCACCGTGGAGCTCCGGGGCGAGGCCCGGGCCAGCGGCTCGGTGCGGTTGGATGCGCCCACGGGCTGGCAGGTGGAGCCCGCATCGGTGCCGTTCCGGTTCGACGAGCCGGGCCAGAGCCGCACCGTGGCCTTCCACGTCACGCCCGACGGGGTCAGCCAGGGGCGTTCCAGCTTCCAGGCGGTGGCCACGCTGGACGACGGCCGCACCTACGCCGAGGGCTACTCGCTCATCGACTATCCCCACATCGAGCGCACCGCCTTCTTCGAGCCGGCGGTGGCCAACGTCACCGTTGTGCCCGTGAAGATCGCCGACGGCCTCAAGGTGGGCTACATCATGGGCTCCGGCGACGACGGCGTGGAGGCGCTGCGCCAGCTCGGCGTGGACGTCGAGGTGCTCGGTCCCGAACGCGTGCGCAGCGGCGATTTCCAGGGGCTGGACGCGCTGGTCCTGGGGATTCGCGCCTACGAGACCCGTCCGGACCTGGTGGCGGCCAACGATCAGGTGCTGGCCTTCGCCCGGGCTGGGGGCAGCGTGCTCGTGCAGTACAACAAGTACGAGTTTCCCAACGGCGACTTCGCCCCGTATCCGGTCTCCATGGGCCGCGGCGCGCCCAGGGTCACCGACGAGCACTCACCGGTGAAGATGCTGGACCCGAACTCGCCGGTGTTCAGCACGCCCAACCGCATCACCCAGGAAGACTTCCAGGGATGGGTGCAGGAGCGGGGGCTCTACTTCCTGGCCGAGTGGGACGATCACTTCATGCCTCAGCTCGAGCTCACCGATCCCGGTGAGGATCCCACGGACGGCTCCATCCTGGTCGCACCGGTGGGCGACGGCCTCTACACCTACGCCGCGCTGTCCTTCTTCCGGCAGTTCCCGGCGGGGGTGGCAGGGGCGTACCGGCTGTTCGCCAACCTGGTGTCGTTGAACGCCGATACCTGGCATCGGTACCTGGAGTCGATCGGGCGGCCGATCAGCCAGTAGCGTCGCTCAGGTCCGCCTGGGCACCGCTACGCTGACGGCCACGCCCACACCCACGACGACCGCCACGCCGACGACGTTGTACCACAGGAAGGAGATCTCCGCCCCGCCGAAGGCGACGGCGCCCACGGCGAACATCCCCACGATGAGGCCGACGAAGGCGGCCCAGCCGCCTGCCCAGGGGATCATGGCGAGGAGGAAGACGCCCAGGATCAGGCCGTAGAAGAACGAGCCGAAGCGGTTCACCACCTCGATGAGGGATCCCAGGGTGGCGGCGTAGGTGGCGACCACGCAGGCGAAGAGCCCCCAGAAGCCCGTGGCGACCTTGGAGACCGTGAGGTAGTGGGCGTCCGAGGCCTCGGGCTTGACCCAGCGCCGGTAGAAGTCGATGACCGTGACCGTAGAGAGCGAATTCAACTCGGCTGCGATGGACGACATGGCGGCGGCGATGACGCCGGCGATGAAGATTCCCGCCAGCCCGATGGGGAGCTCGCGCAGCACGAAGGACGGGATGATGTAGTTCACGTCCTCGCTGGACTCACCCGTGACGTCCTCGGCCAGGGCCAACGCCTGCGAGCGGACGTCTTCCACGGTGGCCTCGCGGGCCTCGAAGGCCTGCATGGCGGTAGCCGCGCCGGCGGCATCTCCCGCGTCGCGGGCGTCGGCCACGTCGCGCGCCGCGGCCTCGCGCTGCTGGAACGCCACCTGGAAGCGGTCCTCGAGCTCCTGATAGAGCGGACCGCGCTCTGCCACCACCTGCGCTTCCTGCGCCGGGATTGAAGAGGAGGGGTGGCGTCTTGAAGATGTAGTAGACGAACACCAGGACGCCCACCAGCAGGACCAGGGCCTGGAGGGGGATCTTCCAGTACGCGCTCATGAGGAGCGAGCTGCGGGCCTCGTTCACCGAGCGCGCGGTGAGATAGCGCTGGACCTGGCTCTGGTCGGTGCCGAAGTACGAGAGCATGAGGAAGGTCCCGCCCAGGATCCCCGACCAGAAGGTGTAGGTCTCGTTCAGGTTGAACGAGAAGTCGAAGACCTTGAGCCGGCCCGTGGAGCCGGCGATGCGGAGGGCGTCATCGGGCGTGACCGGCATCTTGATGAGCAGCACCGCCACGATGGCCACCAGCGCCACCACGATGAGCACCATCTGCTTCACGTCGGCCCAGGTGACCGCCTGCACCCCGCCGATCATGGTGTAGATGACCGTGGGAATCCCGATCAGGGCCACGGCCCAGGGCAGGCTCCAGCCGAAGATGGCCGAGAAGACCACAGCCGGCGCGGCGATGATGACGCCGCAGGACATCCCCCTGGACATCAGGAAGAGAAAGCTCGTCAACGAGCGGGTCTGGGTGTTGAAGCGGCCCTCGAGGTATTCGTAGGCCGTGTAGACCCGGGAGCCGTGCAGGAAGGGCACCAGGGTGACCCCGAGGATCACCATGGCGATGGGCAGCCCGAAGTAGAACTGCACGAAGCGGAGCCCGTCCGTGGCGCCCTGACCCGTGGTGCCGATCATGGTGACGGCCGAGAGCTGGGTCGCCATGACCGAGAGCCCCACCGCCCACCAGGGCAGGCTGCGGTTGGCCAGGAAGTAGCCCTCGATCTCCTTGGTGCCCCGGGACCGGCGCACCCCGTCCACCAGCACGTATCCGACGTAGACCGCGACGATGATCCAGTTGATGGGATGCATGGCGTCGCGCTAGCTCAGGTCGTAGCTGGCCTGGAGCAGCCACAGCAGGAGCAGCGTGACCACCTGCACGGCCATCACCTTGACCAGGGTGCGGCGGAAGGTCGATCGATCGGCGGGGGGATCGCCCGATGGTCGGGCGTCGCGGGTGGCTTCGTCGGGAGGGGTCATGGCGGGAGAAGCTCCGGCGAAGCGGGCGTGGGCGCAAGGTGGAATCCCCGCGCCCACGCCCGTCAGGGTCGGTCCTCCGCGTCTCGGGTCAGGCGGTATGACGCCGGGCCATGAGGTTCACCGCGGCTCCTGCACCGGCCACGGCCAGCATTGCCCAGGCCAGCGAGCCGCTCCACACGGCGCCCAGTCCCAGCCAGGCATCCATGGAGAGTGGGCCGGGGCCCGTGAGACCCAGCACCACCGCCGCCGTGCCGAACACGAGTGGCAGCTCGATGCCGTTGGAGGTGGCGAAGAGCCCGTTCTTCAGGTGCACGCTGACGGCCGCCACGATCATGACGGCGAGCATGAGCGCCGGGCCCACCGGCCCGAAGAGTCCGAGGGCGACCAGTAGGCCGCTCAGGGTCTCGGTGGCCGCGGCCACCGTGGCGAAGAGCTTCCCGGGCCGGAAGCCCAGGCTCTCGAAGAAGCCCGCGGTGCCGGCCAGACCGTGTCCGCCGAACCAGCCGAACAATTTCTGGCTCCCGTGGGCGGCCATGAGGAGGCCGAACACGAGGCGAGCGATGAGCAGGCCCACGCTCAGCGTGGTGACTCCGGAATAGCTGATGGTGTTCATGATATGCTCCCTGTTGGTATGAACGTGGCGACTGTCAGTGTTGTAACATCTATTGCTGCAAGAAAAATACGGTCCTGCTGCTGGCCGGGGCGGAGCCGGTCATCTTCCGCGGCCGAATCGCTCGGCGCCAGGCCGCCGAACCCCCTCATCCGCCTGCTCGAATCGCCGCGAGGCTGGCGGACAGCTGCGCCAGCGCCGCCGCGTCGAGGCAACCCACCGTGTCCACCTCGTGCTGGTGTAGATCCGGCGTGGCTTCCTCAAGGAGCGCCAGTCCCCGCTCCGTGATGCGCGCCGTGACGTGGCGGCGGTCCTTGCGGTCCCGCTGCCGGCGGATGAGCTCCATGGCCTCCAGCCGCTCCAGGAGTCGGGGCACGTCCGGCACCTTCGCCACCATGCGCTCACCCACCTCCCGGCCGCACAGGCCGCTGTCGCCGGACCCGCGCAGGATGCGAAGCACGTTGTACTGCGTCGGCGTCAGCCCGTGGGGCTTGAGCGCCTCGGCAAGGCGGTGCTCGATGACCGCGGCCGTGCGGAGGATGCCCAGCAGGGCCTCCGCGGCGGGGCTCGTGAAGGGCCTCGTCTGCTTGATCTCGTCCTGAAGCGTCTTGACCATGGAAACAAGTTAAATGTTAAAACATTCAATGTCAACACACATACCGCGACCCGGTCGGCGGGGCCCCAGCGAGGTGCCCCCTGTGCTCAGGGGCTGCGCCATCCCGCCTTGGTCCAGATGATGACGAGGCCGCAGATGGAATCCCCCCGCGCCGCCTGGTTGCGCAGCTCCTCGGGCACCTCGCCGAAATACCGGTAGATCTCCACCGCCATGACGTCGCCGGGCAACAGCCCGTCGAGGGGATAGCTGCGCCAGGGATTTCCGCCGTCTCCCTGCACGGGCACGTTGTCCAGACGATAGCTGAAGCAACCCGATCCCAGGCTGGAGACGATTTCCGGAATCCCCCCTCGCCCGAAGTTCTTGCGACGAACGCCCGGCAGGTCGCGGAAGATCTCGGTGACGCCGTACTTGTCCTTGAGCGCTACGTCCACGGGATCCAGAAACAGGCCCTCGCCCCGCGCGCGCCGGCGCGAAAACTGGGCGATGCCCGAGCGGCTGTCGGCGGTGGCGACGAGCGGGTCCAGCTCCAGCGCGGCGGGGGTCAGCCGCACCACCATGGGCGAGTCACCGGCGTCCGCGGGAGGCCCGCTCCACACTTCGTACCCGAGGGCGGTCACGCGCATTCTGGTTGCCGCTGGAGGCCTGGAGTCCAGCCTGGCCATGCCGTCCGTGCCCGAATACGCCGTGCCCAGCACCGAGCCGTCTTCTCCCAGGAGTTGCACCGCCGCCTGGGGCACCGGCAGACCCGACGTGTCGTCCAGTACGCGAACGTCGAGCTGGGCCGACACGGGCTCGGCGGCGGCGAGCGTCAGCGCCACCAGGAGGAGGGCGACGAGGTTCAGGCGGAGCGAGATCGGACGAGCGGGCATGGTCTGTCATTGCTGGCGTGGCTCGCCCGGAATCGCAAGCGAGTCGTGGTTCTGAAACCCCGAAGGAGCCGCTCGCGTCATGATGTTGTACATTGAACAGGATACCTCTGGGGAGATGCGAGCGCGTGACCGACCACCATCGTGAAGCGGGACATGCCAGGGACGGGGCCCTGCCCCTTCCGGCCTTCCTGGCCGAAGCCATGTTGCGGCTGGCCTGGGGCGACGAAGCCGAGGCGGTCTCGGGCGATGTGGCCGAGGCGCTGGCGGCGCGCAGGCGCGGCGCCGGGTTCTGGACACGAGGCCCCGGCGCGTGGCTGTGGGGATGGGGGCAGGTGCTGGCGGCCGTAGTGCACGGACTCGCTGCGCGGCGGGCCGGCGGCCCGGGCTTTCGCCCCGGATTGGCCCTGCGTCTCGCCGTCCGGGGACTCCTCCGGGACCGCTCCACCTCGTTGACCGCCGTGGGCACCCTGGCGCTGGGCCTGGCGGCTCCCGCCACCTTCTTCAGCCTGCTGGTGGGCGCGATCCGCCCCCTGCCGGTGCCCCAGGGAGAGCGGGTCATGCGGGTCGAGGTCGTGCAGCCCGAGCGGGAGGGTCGCAGCCTCGCCGTCACGGCGGCGGACCTGAGGGCGTGGGCCG
Organism: uncultured Gemmatimonadales bacterium; assembly: GCA_963809895.1. GTDB lineage: Bacteria > Gemmatimonadota > Gemmatimonadetes > Longimicrobiales > Gaopeijiaceae > Gaopeijia. Next base: position 148,295 of record CAWELD010000010.1, read on the forward strand.
ATGCCGGGACCCTGTCGGGGGTCGGGGGTTTTCGCGAGAAGGGTGCGACGCTGGTGGATCCGGGCGTGGCCGCCACCCGACTGGCCATGGCCGAGCTGACGCCTGGCGTCCTGCCGCTGCTGCGCGTGGCGCCGGTGCTGGGCCGGGTGCCCGACGCCGGCGAAGCCGAGGCCGCGTTGTTGCTCGGCCACGCGGTCTGGACCGACGTGTTCGACGCCGACCCCGGCGTCATCGGACGGGTGGTGGAGATCGATGGGCGCCCTCGTACCGTGACCGGCGTGCTCCCGGAGGGATTCGGCTTCCCGCTGAAGCAGGACGCCTGGACGATCCTGCCCCTGGCGAGCGCCGGAGACGTCCCTCTGGAGCCGGTGTTGCGGCTGGCGGACGGCGCGTCGCCGGAGGCGGCGGCCGCGGAGCTCCAGGGGCGGTGGTCCCGGCGGGACGTGGAGCGCGACGCCGGCGCCACCGGAGGCGTGGTCGAGGTGGAGCGCTACACCTCGGGCCGGGGCGAGACCGGAGAGGCGGTGGCCTTCATCGGCCTGGTCCTGGTGGCGGTCTGCCTCCTCCTGATCGCGTGCGCCAACGTGGCCAACCTGCTCCTGGTGCGGGCCACCGAGCGGGTGCGGGTCCTGGGCGTGCAGGCGGCGCTGGGGGCCGGACGGATGCAGATCGGCGTCCAGCTCTTCCTGGAGGCGTTCCTGCTCGCCGTCGGTGGGGGAGCGGTGGGCCTGATGCTGGCGCGCTGGGCCGTGGGCTACGTTCAGCGGACCATGGGGCCGGCCAACTTCGGCTACTACTGGATGCGCATGGCCGTCGACGGTTCGGTGGTGGCCTTCACACTGGCGCTGGTCACCCTGACGGCCCTGACCGCGGGACTGATCCCGGTGGTGCGCGTGCTCAGGACGGATCTCCAGCGCACCCTCAAGGATCAGTCTGCATCGGGGTCCGTGGGCGGGGGTGGCCCCTGGAGCCGGGGGTTCGTCACCCTTCAGCTCGCCCTGTCGTGCGGGGCGCTGGTGGCGGCCGCGCTGACGGCCAGGACGATGGTCGTGGCCCGGGACTTCGGACGGGGCCTTCCGGGAGAGCAGACGCTGGTGGCGACCCTGGACGCGGGGCCGGTGGCCGGGGGTGCCCTGGACGTCACGGGGATTCTGAATGCGGTGGGCCGGGTGCCGGGTGTGCGCGACGTCGCCCTGGCGGTGGGCGCCCCTGGGGCCGGCGAGGCGTGGGGGCCCATGGAGGAGGAGGGGACCACCTACGCGCGCCCCGGCGACCGACCCACCGTGGCCTCCAACGCCGTGACCCCGGGATTCTTCGCGGCCATGGACCTGGAGGTGCTCGCGGGCCGGCCACTCACCGAGCGCCGACGATGCCGGCGCACCCGTGACGGCCGTGGTGAACCAGGCCTTCGTGCGCCGCTTCTCGCCGGACCGGGACGTCCTGGGCCGGCGCTTCCGCGTGCCGGCGTTGGACAGCGCCTGGGCCACGGTGGTGGGGGTGGTGGAAACCGCGGACCTGGGCGCGGGCCCCGGGGCGCGGGAGGAGCGTATCTACCGGCCCTTCGCGCAGGTGGACGTGCCGGCGCCGACCCTGGTCGTGCGCGCCCAGGGCGACGACGGGGCGGCCCTGGCGCCGGCGGTGCGGCGGGCTGTGGCCGAGGTGGACGCCGGGCTTCCTCTCACCGGAGTGCGGACTTTGGCGGATCTGCTCCGCTTCATGACGCGGGCCCAGGCGACGCTGGGATTCCTGGGCGCTTCCGGGGGATTCGCCGGCCTGCTGGTGGCCGTCGTGGGGCTCTACGGCCTGCTGGCGTTCCGGGTGCGACAGCGGCGGCGGGAGCTGGGCGTGCGCATGGCGCTGGGGGCCGATGGCCCGGGCGTGGCGGTGGAGGTGCTGCGCTCGGCCTTCCGGCAGCTGGTGCCGGCCACGGTGGTGGGGCTGGCGCTGGCCTGGTTGGCGGCGCCGCTGCTCGCGGCGTTCACCCTGGGCGCCGATCCGCGGAATCCGGTCATGTACCTGGCCGTGGGTGGGGCCTTCCTGGCGCTGGGCGCCCTGGCGGCGCTGCCCGCGGCGCTGCGCGCGGCCCGCACCGATCCGGCCCGGGCGCTGCACGGGGAGTGACGGCATGGCAACCGACGACTATCTGGGCGAGTTCGAGCACCTGGTGATGCTGGCCATCCTGCAGGTGGGGGAGGGCGCCTACGGCGTGCCCATCCGCGAGGAGATCGAACGACGGGCCGGCCGCCCGGTCTCGTTCGGCGCGGTGTACGCCACGCTCCGGCGCCTGGAGCGCCGCGGCTACGTCGAGAGCCGGACCGGCGAGCCGGAGCCGGTGCCGGGCGGTAGGGCACGCAAGCTCGTGCGCCTCACCGAGGAGGGGTTGGACGTCCTGCAACGGAGCCGTTCCAGGCTGGCCTCCATGGCTCGGGGGCTGGGAGAGGTGCTCGGCTAGCCGCCGTCCCGGTTGCACCCCGGTGCGGGATCGGCCCACGATGGACGGGCCGAGAAGCCATCCCCTCCGGGAGGAACGATGGACGCTGGAACCACCCTGGCCAACGTGAAGGAGATCGCCGACCGCTTCGCCGACCAACGGGGGGAGCGCCAGCGCCGAAGGTCCCTGGACCCGGACGACTTCGACGCGTTGCGAGAGGCCGGATATCTCATGACGGCGGTTCCCCGCGAGGAGGGTGGGCTCTGGGACGGCGTCGAGGGATCGGTGCGGATGCTGAGCGATCTGCTCCGGACGCTGGGGAGGGGCGATCCCTCGGTAGCGCTGGTGTCCTCCATGCATCCGGCCGTGACCTCGTTCTGGCTGGCCACTCCCGAGGTGCCCGAGGCCCACGCCGAGGCCTGGGCGCGGCAGCGCCGAGACGTGTGGGAGAGCGCGGCGGACGGCTGCTGGTGGGGCACCATCGTGTCGGAGCCGGGCAGCGGCGGCGACATCGCCAGGACGCGCTCCCGGGCCGCGCCGGCGACCGCCGCCGAGAACGGGGCGGGCTACCGCCTGACGGGGCAGAAGCACTTCGGCAGCGGCTCGGGTATCTCGTCGTTCATGATGACCACCGCCGTGCCGGACGACGAGGAGCCGGACCTCTTCTTCATGGACGTGCGCGACGTGCCCTGGGACGGCTCGCGGGGAATCGAGCTCCTGGCCGAGTGGGACGGCCACGGAATGGCCGCCACCCAGAGTCACGCCATGGCTTTCGAGGATTACCCGGTCACGCGCTCGGCATGGCCCGGCCATCTCGAGGATCTGGCGGCCGCCACCGGTGGGCTCATCCCCTGTCTGTTCACCTCGGTCATCGCCGGGGTGGTCGACTCGGCCTACGCCGAGGCCGCGGCGCGCGTGGACAAGCGCCGGGCCGGCGTTCCGGGCCTTCGAGCAGGTGGAGTGGGCGCGCGTCGAGATGGAGGTCTGGACCGTCGCGCAGGCGCTGGAGGGTGCGCGTGCGGGCGCTGGAGAGCGGCGCCGCCGATGCTCCGCGCCAGGCGCTCCTGGCCAAGACGGTGGTGGCCGAGCACGCCGAATCGGCGCTACGGCGCATCTGCAAGGTGGTGGGCGGCAGCAGCTTCTCGCGCCACTCGCCCTACGGCTACTGGTTCCAGGACGTGCGGGCGCTGGGCTTCCTGCGGCCGCCGTGGGGACTGGCGTTCGAGACGCTGTTCGAGCCGAGCTGACGGTCGCCGCCCGAGCGGCCCGAAGGGGCAGGGCCTCCGCAGCTCACCCCGGACGGTGCAGCCGATACCGCACCACCGAGGGCACGTCGAAGTCGTCCAGCGCCACGCCCCACACCGCGTCGGCGCCGACGGCCTCGAGGCGCACGCCCGCGGGCAGGTCCACGCGGCCCAGGAACGTGCCGTCGGCTTCGAAGATCCACGCCCGGTCGGGTGGCGCATCGCCGGGCGCCCAGGAAAGAACCCACACACGCCCCACGGGGTCGATGCGCAGCCCGGAGAAGGCCGGCAGCGTCGGGGGGTGGGGCGCGGCCAGGCGGGACTCGACCCGGCGGCGGGCCTCGGGCGTGTCGTCAGCGTCGGCGATCAGGGCACGCCGGGTGGCCTCCAGGTCGGCGTCGGTGAAGGGCCGCTCGAGCCCCGGGACCCGGACGATGCGTGCGAGGCGGCCCCGGCCGTCGTACCACCGCAGCTCGAACCGGTCCGACACGGCCAGCCAGGCCCCGCCGGGGGCGGCGGCATCGTAGGCGTAGCGAGACCAGGGCGAGGGCATCGCCTCCACCGCCACCATCCCCTCGCCGGCATGTACCTGGACCAGGGCCTCCATGTCGGGCACGGGCCCCGGCAGTGTCGGGCCGGCGGAGCCGTCGGGGGTGGCGAAGCGGAAGTCGGCCGAGTCCCGGCGGAAGACCCCGTCGTCTCCTTCTCCCGGCATGCTCTCCCTGCCGGGCAAGTGGAAGATGCGGGCCAGGAGTCCCCCGTCGCGGGCCGAGGTGAACCGGAAGGGGCGTTCGTCCCAGTCCAGCGTCACCGTGCGGCCCGCGCCCCCGTCGGGGCCCACGAACGTCAGGCGGTCGGCCCGGCTGTCGTGGACCATGGTCGAGTCCCCCCGGTAGCGCCCCACGCTGCCGATGCGTGCGAATTCTCCCGGACCCTCGCCCAGGCCGCCGGCGGTCCACAGATGGACCCCCGAGGCGTCGAAAGCGCGCAGCTCCTGACTCTGGCCCTCCGCCACGATCACCCCGCCCGCGGCCCGGGGCACCAGGCCCTGAACGGCACCGAACCGCGTGGGCTCGGGTCCGTCGAGGGTGCCGACGCGCAGGTCGGCGACGGAATCCAGCAGAGCCCAGACCGGCGCCGGGGCCTCGACCGCGACCGTCACGATCTCGACACCGGCGCTGTCGACGCGATCGGCTTCCCGAGGCGCACGGTCGTCGGACGAGGGGGCGCCGCAGGCGACGACGAGGAGCGCGGTGACGAGCGAGGCGAGGCGGCGGATCACCGGTCGACCGAGGGAGCGTGCAGTCTGCATGGCGTCCCTACCCCCAGATCAGCACGATCTCTTCGACCCGGATGTCGTTCTTCTCCAGCCCCACCGGGAGCTCTTCGATAGCGTCGGCGGCGTCGGCGGCTTCGCGCACGATCTTCTCCAGGTCCTCGCCGAGCTGATCTTCGAGCTCCTGCACGTCCTCCATCTCGTCCCGGAGCCGGCCTTCGGCGCTGGAGAGGCGTTCCTCGGTGCGGCGCGTGGTGGAGCGGCGCGAGGCGATACGCGACAGGCTGGTGGCCCGCCGCCGTCCGCCCAGGAACATGCCCAGGAGCTGGCCGGCGCCGGCCACCACCTCCTGCTGGCGACGCGAGGAGACGTCCACCTCGAGCTCGTGCACGCGGCGCTCGGCGCGGGCGACCTGGTCGCGCTGCGTGTCGAGCTTCTTCTCGTACCGCTCCCGCAGCTTCGCGGCCTCCTGGTCGGCCCGGTCGCTGCCGGCGGCGCGGCAGCGTTCGCGGAAGTCGTCCGGCGACTCGCCGAGGCGCGACACCAGTCCGAGCTCGGGATTCCGGAGCAGGGTGAGGGTGCGATTCCGGTAGAGGTAGTCCACCAGCGCGCGCTCGGCGTCGCGGAAGAAGGACGCCGTGTCCACCGGCGCCTCGGGAAGCACGTAGCGGGCGCCCTCGGGCGGATCCTCCACCAGGTCGCGGTCGTCGTAGTCAACCGCCCGCGCGTCTTCGGGCCGGAAGGTACCGTCCAATGGATACGCCACCGCCTCCCAGATCTCCTCGTGGCGGAGGTCCGCCTTGGCCTCGTCGAAGAGAAGGTGGATGCGGGCCGCCAGCCCGGCGCGCAGGCGCGGCCGCTCCCTCCCGAGCCCGAGCTCCGCGGCCCACGGCGCCGCCGGGTCCACGTAGCGCACGGGGGTCCCTTGCGGCGACCTGCGGCGGGACCGGGCTCTCGTCGTCGGCCAGCGTCGGGGGGCATCGGCGGGCGCCGCCTGGACGGGAGCCGGCGCGGGCTCTGCCGGCGAGCCGCCTGCTGCGCCCACCACCTCCGGCGGCAGCTTGTCCAGCTCGGCGCGGGTGATGGGGCCACGCAGGTAGGCCATGGCCCACCGGGTCGTGAACAGGGTGGGATCGGCCGATCGGGTCTGCTTCATGAGGAAGCGGCGCTTGCCCAGCCCACCGATGCGGGCGTCCCAGGCCGACACGTCGACGCTGCCGTCGGCGGCCCGCAGCGCCTCGAGCACCCGGGCCTTGTCCCGCTCCGTCTGGAGGCGGCCCACCATCCAGGTGCCCGCGTTGGACATGAGCTTGTAGTCCATGTCCACCGGGTTCTGCGTCGACACCACCACGCCGAGCCCGTGGGCCCGGGCCTGCTTGAAGAGCGTGAGGAGCGGCTTCTTGGACGGCGGTTGGGCGGTGGGCGGCGCGAAGCCGAACAGCTCGTCGATGTAGACCAGAGCCCGCAGGTCCGAGGTGCCGGGCTGGCTCCGCATCCACGACACCGCCCGGCTCAGCAGCAGCGTGACCACGAACATGCGCTCGCTCTCGGACAGGTGGGCCAGCTGCACCACGCTGGCCCGGGGCCGGCCGTCGGGGGACCGGAGCAGCACGTCCATGTCCAGGGGATCACCCGCTCGCCACGCGGCGAACGACGGCGATGCCACCAAGCCGTTCAGGCGGAGCGCCAGCTTCATGCGCTCCGCCGGCGGCAGGAAGGCGTCCACCTCGAAGACCCCGAGCTTGCGGAAGGGCGGCGACTGGACGCCGGCGATGAGGTCCTCCAGCGACAGGTCCTCGCCCTGGCGCCAGGCGTGCTCCACCAGGTTGGCCAGGAGGATGTGCTCCGGCGTGGTCAGCGGGTCCGACTCCATGCCGGCCAGCGTCAGGAGTCCCGACACCAGGCCCTCGGCGGCGTCGCGTCGGGTCTCCTCGTCGGCGCCCGCAGGCGCCCGCAGAGAACCCACCAGATTCAGGGGCGCGCCGGCGGTGGAGCCCGGGGTGTAGACCCGGAGCGACATGCCCTCCTTCAGGCGCCGGACGTCCTCGCCGCCCAGCCCCCATCCCTCGAGCCCGTTGCGCCAGGTCTCGGCGGTTCGGCTCGCGAGATCGTCCTCGGTGAGTCCTTCACGGCGCGCCTCGGCGGGATCGATCCAGGGCCGGAACTCCGGGGCCGACAGCTCCGGAAAGAGGAGCGCCAGGTTCGCCAGGTCGCCCTTGGGATCGATGAGCAACGCCGGACGTCCGGACGCCAGGATCTCCTCCAGGAGGACGATACCCAGCCCCGTCTTGCCGGAGCCGGTCATCCCCACGATGACGCCGTGGGTGGTGAGGTCTTCGCTGGGCAGCCGGACGGCCTCGTCGGTGCGCTCGCCGGTGTCGGGATCCAGGCGACCGCCCAGATGCAGTCCTGCGGGTGAGGTCATGTCAGGGTCCTGAGCGCCTCCGCCCAGCGCTCCATCTCGTCGGGCAACCCGAAGGAGACCCGGTTCCACTGGAGCATGGGGGGAAAGGCACGGCCCACGCGGATGCCGGCTTCACGCATGCGCGCGATGTAGGCCGGCAGCTCCCCGTGGATGCGGTGCATGAGGAAGTTGGTCTGCGTGGGGATGTATTCGAGCCCCAGCTCGTCGAGGGTGGCGGTGGCTACGGCCTTGGCCTGGGAGTTGACCGCCACGCTGCGCGCCATGAGCCCCTCGTCGGCCAGCGATGCCAACGCCGCGGCGCACGCCAGCACGTTGGTGTTGTTGGCCGAGATGAACTCCCGCAGCCGGGCCGCCGTGTCGGGGTGGGCGACGCCGTAGCCCAGGCGCATGCCCGCCATCCCGAAGATCTTCGAGAAGGTGCGGGTCACGACCACGTTCGGGCGCTCGTGCACCCACGACAACGCGCTCCGGTACCCGGGATGGTCCACGTACTCGAAATACGCCTCGTCGATGAGGAAGAGCGTGGTCTCCGGCGCGTCGGCGATCCACGCATCCACGTCCTGTGAAGGCGTGACGGTTCCCGTCGGGTTGTTCGGGTTACAGATGTAGACCACGGCAGGCCGGCGGCCGGCGGTCTTCACCACGTCGCGCATGCGCCCGAGGTCGTGGGCCCAGGTCGACGTCAACGGCACCGCCGTGAGCCGGTACGGAAAGGGCCGCTGGTAGCGCGGTACGTCTTCGAAGGTCGGCTCGGCGATGACCATGGGCGCGCCCGGCGCCTGGAAGGCCTGCACCGCCATCTGGAGCACCTCGGTGGAGCCGGCGCCCATGATCAGATTGTCGGTGCTCACACCAAGATGGGCCGCCAGCGCGTCCTCCACGCGGCGGCGCCAGTCGCCGGGATAGCGGTTGGCTTCACCCATGGCGTCGACCACGGCCCGGCGCGCGGCCGGCGACAGTCCCAGCGGATTCTCGTTGGAGCTCAGGCGCACGGTGCCGTCGGCGAGCGTCTTGCCCACCCGCCACGGCGCCCCACGCCCGAGAACCCCGGCGAGGCCGCCTCCGGATCCTGCGACGCCGGCCAGGCCGGCTGCCATTCCCGCGGTGACGAAGCCTCGGCGATCCATGGGTCCCTCCGTGTTCGAGGTCGATCAGTGCCGCATGTCGAGCCCTCCGCGATCGGCGCTTGTCGCCTGCTGTCGCCGGTCTCGGCGATCGGTTGTCAGCCTCCCGGGATCGGGCACAGGCCGCCGTCGTCCATGCAGCCGGGCTTCGAGATGGTGCGCTCGAAGAGCTGGAAGATGCGGCGGTATTCGTCGGTCCACGACGTGGGCTCCACGAAGCCGTGGCTCTCCACCGGATACGCGGTCATGGACCAGTTCTCCTTGCCCAGCTCGATGAGGCGCTGCGTCAGTCGCACCACGTCGGAGAAGTGGACGTTGGTGTCCACCATCCCGTGCAGGATCAGCAGGCGCTGGTCCGGGCGCAGGTTCTGGGCGAAGTAGATGGGCGAGGACTTCTCGTACGCCTCCGGATCTTCCTGGGGCGTGTTGAGGATGTCGCTGGTGTAGCCGTGGTTGTAATGGGCCCAGTCGGTGACCGAGCGCAGGGCGGCGCCGGCGCGGAAGGTGTCGTCGGCGGTGAACATGGCCATGAGCGTCATGAAGCCGCCGTACGAGCCGCCGTACATGCCGATGCGGCGGGCGTCGATGCCCTCGTTGGCCACCAGCCAGTGAGCGCCGTCCACCTGATCGCTCAGGTCCTTGCCGCCCATCCAACGGTAGATCGCCGTGCGCCAGTCACGGCCGTAGCCCGCCGAGCCCCGGTAGTCGATGTCCAGCACCGTGTAGCCCTGGGCGGCCAGCAGGTGGTTGAACATGTACTCGTGGGAATAGCTCGACCAGTAGTTGTGGACGTTGTGCAGGTAGCCGGCGCCGTGCACGAAGATCACCGCCGCGCCGTTGGGCTGGCCGCCCACGTCGCCGGGCCGGTAGATGCGCGCCGGCACCATGGTGCCGTCCTCGGCCTGGAAGCGGATGATCTCGGGCTTGATCCAGTCGTACGACAGCCACTCGTCGGTGGGCGAGTGGGTGATCTGAGCCATGTCGTCCACGTCGTCGGTATCGGCCAGGTACAACTCCGGCGGACGGTTCGCCACCGAGTGGATCACGGCGACCCGCTCGGCATCGGGCGACAGGGTGGCGTCGTAGGCGCCTTCGGCCTCGCTCAGGTACTCGCGGTTGCCACCGTCGAAGTCCATCCAGCCCACGTGCTGGTTGAAGGGCGAACCCTCGTTGGTGGTGATGAAGAAGCGGTCCTGGCCCTCGGGGATCTGCACGCCCAGGAGCTCCCAGTTTCCGGAGGTGAGGGCCTGCTTGCCGGTGCCGTCGGCGTTCACGCGGTACAGATGGGCGTAGCCCGTCTCCTCACTGGCGTAGTAGGCCGTGCTGGTGCCCGGCAGCCAGCCCTCGCAGCCGAACCCGCAGGGACCACCCACCCACGCCTCGTCATGAAGGCGATCGAGGAGCGTGAGGTCGCCGGTGGCCGCGTCCAGGGAGAACAGGAACCAGTCCTTGTTGTCGTCGGAGCGCGAGTAGATCAGCGCGTGCTGGCCCGCGTCGTCCCAGCCCCGCGAGAAGGCGCTCACGTCGCCCTCGTAGCCTTCCGGGCGCGGGTCCAGCCAGGTGACCTCGCCGGTCTCGGTGCGCAGGAAGCCCAGTCGAGAGCTGCCCTGGGCGTCACCGACCTTGGTGCGGCCGTTGGAGGCCTCGGTGTAGCCCGACTCGGTGATCCAGCGGGGGATGTCGGGTTGGCGCGTGTCACGGGCCGGCTCCGAGGTGCCCACCATCACGTAGCGGCCGTCGCGGGTGGCGTCGAGCTGCCCCAGCCGCTCGCCGTTGGGGATGTACAGCGGCTCGGGCTCGCCCTCCTGCGCGCGCTCCCGCCGGGCCCGGGCCGAATCCTGCTCGGCCTTGATCCGGCGCACGTGCTCGAAGAGCTCCAGCTGCTGGTCCTCCAGGAACTTGCGCTGCCCCTCGGCCTCCTGGGGCTCGCGCGGGGCCGAGCCGGAGCGGATGTCGGTGAGCTGCTTCACCGAGCCGTCTTCCAGCGTCATCTCGAAGAGGTTGTCGCCCTGCCGGTACTGGACACCCTGGCCGTCGGCCGTGAACCGGGCCGCGACCTCGGCGTCGCGGGTGTCGGTGAGCCGGCGTACCTCCAGGGTGCGCCGATTCACCAGGCGCAGATCGCCGCCCATGGAGGTCACGCGCCAGCGGCGGTCCTGCGACAGGTCGCCTCCGGCGATCAGGATGCTCACCGAATCCATCTCGCTCTCGGGGACCACCTCGGGCTCGCCGCCCCTGGCGGGCACCCGGTAGAGCTCCCGGTCGGCGTTCCACTCGTGGCCCCCGGGGAGCCAGCGGAAGTAGACCCAGCGGCCGTCGTCGGTGAACGACACCCCGCCGGGCTGCTGCCCCACCAGCTCCGACCCCCGCATGATGTTGCGGATGGAGAGGTCGAAGGGCTGACTTCGGGCCGGCGGGGGCTGATAGTCCGCCAACTGTCCCGCCGCCGCCGCGGGCACCAGCGAGGGCCGCCAGGGCGAGCCAGGAAATGCTCTGCCGCGTCATCCGCATCTTCCATCTCCTTTCGGGAGCCTGTCCGTGTCGTGGGGCGGGCCGCCAGGGGTCCGCCGGATGCTGACCAACCGGGGCATCATGGGGCGCGGAGAGCCGCCGTTCAATCCCCGAAGCTGATCCCCAGCCTGCGCGCGGTGCGTACCACGTCGCCTTCGACGGGTACCAGCTTGATCTTCGAGACCGCCTCGGCCAGGGGCACGGCCTGCACCTCGGGGGGATCCAGCGCCACCATGCATCCGTAGGCGCCCTGCTCCAGCAGTTCCACCGCCGCCGCGCCGAAGCGGAGCGCCAGGACCTTGTCGTAGGCCGTAGGCTCGCCGCCCCGCTGCAGGTGCCCCAGAACCAGCGCCCTGGTCTCCCGGCCGGTCCGCTCCGCGATCTGGTCGGCGAGAACATCGGCGATGCCTCCGAGACGCGCGTTCCTGCCCGCGCCGCCGGCGTCCTGGTACACGACCTCGCCACCGGCGGGGCGCGCTCCCTCGGCCGTCACCACCACCGCGAAGCCGGAGTCGTGGTTGTAGCGCGACTGGACCTTCGCGCACACCCGATCGAGATCGTAGGGGATCTCCGGGATGAGGATCACGTCGGCGGTGCCGCCGAGGCCGGCGAAGAGCGCGATCCAGCCGGCGTTGCGTCCCATGAGCTCCACGACCATGACCCGGCGGTGGGCTTCGGCGGTGGAGTGCAGGCGGCCGATGGCGTCGGTGGCCGTCTGCACGGCGGTGTGGAAACCGAAGGTCACCGAGGTGGCGGCCAGGTCGTTGTCGATGGTCTTGGGGACGCCGATGACCCGGAGCCCCTGATCCGCCAGGTCGCTGGCGATGCGGAGCGATCCGTCGCCACCGACCGCGACCAGGGCATCGATTCCGCGGCGCTCCAGTGCCTCCAGGACCTCCTGGGACCGATCCACGGTGATCACGGCGCCGTCGGGCTGCAGCTGGGGCCACGCCATGGGATTGCCGCGGTTGGTGGTTCCCAGGATGGTGCCACCGAGGTGGGTGATGCCCCGCACCGAGGCCGGCGTGAGCCGCACCACACCGTCGGGCTCGCCGGACAGAAGCCCGTCGTAGCCCCGGCGGATGCCGAAGACCTCCCAACCGAGTTGGTCCGCGGCCAGCACCACCGCTCGGATGACGGCATTGAGTCCCGGGGCGTCGCCGCCTCCGGTGTTGATTGCGATACGCACGTGCGCGTCTTCCCCCCTGCGGTCGGTGCATGATCCGTCGTGCAGCCTGGCGAGTGCCCCGAATGTAAGGCGCAGCGGCGACGGGTCCCAGGCGTCGCCCCGGGCTCGCCCCGCATCTTTACCCTCGCGGCGCCGCTGCTACATTGGACCTTCTCCCTCATCCAGCTGTGGAGGCGCCGCGTGTCCGAGAACCCCTTCCCCGGGCCCATCGATCCGGTGGTGGCCCTGTTGGGGAACGTCGAGCTGTTCCGGGGGCTTCCCGAAGAGGACGTGAGGCGGCTCGCCGTCCTGGGCCGCCGACAGCGGGCAGCCGCGGGCCAGACGCTGGTCGAGGCCGGCGGACCCGCCACGCACTGCTTCGTGGTGGGCGACGGTGCGGTGGAGGTGTCGGAGGCGGGTGCGCCGCCCCGCGTTCTGGGTCGCGGTGAGGTCTTCGGCCAGGAGGCGCTGATCGCCGGCGGCGTGGCGACCTGCACGGCCCGCGTCCGGGACGCCGCTGAAGTCGTGGCGATCCCCGGAGAGGACGTACGTCGGCTCCTTCTGCCCGACTCGCTGGCGACGCGCATCCTGCGGCTCGCCGGCCAGCGCCAGCAGGACCCGGCCTCGGCTTCCCAGGCCCCACCTGCGGGCGCCGACGACACGACCGCCGTGAGTCGACGCATCCAGCGTGGCATGGTGCCGCGGAACGCGCCTCGCCTCGAGGGTTACGACATCGCCGCCGGCACGACCGCCGAGGAGCACGGCCGTGGCAATACCGTGTGGGACGCCGTGCAGTTGGCGGACGACCGCACCGCCTTGGTGGTCATGGACGTGCGCTCCGACGGGCTGCCGCCGGCGCACCTGCTGGGCATGACCCGGGCCGCGCTACGCGCCGCCGCGCCCGACGCCTCGGGACCGGGCGAGCTGCTGGCGCGGGCCAACGCGTCGCTGGCGACGGTGATGGCGGACACGACCAACCAGTTCGTGGAGTGCGCGCTGGTGGTGCCGGGCGCCGATGGCGTGGATTGGGCCGCGGCCGGGCGCATCCCGGCCGGGGTGCTGGGGCGGGGCGGGACGCTGGAGATGCTCTCCGCCCACGGCCCGCCGCTGGGCATGCTGGAGGGATTCCGCTACGGCAGCGAGGTGACCCCCCTCGGCGTGGGAGACGCGTTGCTGGTGCTGTCGACGGCCTCGGCGGGGCTGTTCCGAGGCGCCGCGGACCTGGTGGTCCAGGTCCAGGAGAAGACGGCGGGCGATGTCGTGGCCACGGTACACCGCGGCCTTCGTCGCGCCCAGGGCGAGACACCCCCGGAGGTGTCGGTCCTGTATCTCAGGAAACACTGAGCAGTGGGAGCAGAGATGGCGATCACGGAGAAGGACATCCGCAGCGCCCTCAAGACGGTCAAGGACCCGGAGCTGAACCTGGACCTGGTTGTCCTCGGCCTGGTCTACGACATCGAGGTGGAGGGTGGCGACGTCAACGCCACCATCTCGCTCACCTCGCCCATGTGCCCGGTGGCGGGGCAGATCGTGGAAGACGCCCGCACCGCCATTCTGGGCGTGGAGGGCGTCGAGTCGGCCGAGGTCAATCTGACCTTCGATCCGCCGTGGACGCCGGAGCGCATGAGCCCGCTCATCCGCTCGTCGCTGGGGCTCTGAGCCCGAGCCCCGCGAAGAGAACGAACCCCTCCCGAGGAGACGCAGCGCATGCCCCCGTTCACCGACGACGAGCTCAAGGCCAAGGTCCAGGACGGCTACATCGTCGAGTCCGTGGAGGAGATGACCGAGGGGTACCGCAAGGCCCTCATCGTCCAGCTCACGGTCCAGGCCGACACCGAGCTCATCAGCGCCCCCGCCTACTGGAACGCGGCACGGCACGCGCCGTCCACCAACACACAGGTGTCGGCGCACGCCATCATCCAGGACGAGTTGGCCCACGCCAACATCGCCTACCGGCTGCTCGAGGACCTGGGCGTCTCCAAGGAGAAGCTGGTCTACGACCGGGCTCCCCACGAGTTCAAGCACCCCTACGGCTTCGATCAGCCGTTGGACAACTGGGCCGAGCTGGTGGTGGCCAACGGTTTCTTCGACCGTGCCGGCATCACGCTCCTGTCCGACGTCTACCGGAACACCTCCTACGGGCCCCTCAAGCGGGCGCTGGTGAAGGTGGACATGGAGGAGACCTTCCACCTGCGTCACGGCGAGGTCTGGATGCGCCGCCTCGCCAAGGCGGGGGGCGAGCCCCGGGACATGGTGCAGCGCGCGGTGGACTGGATGTTCCCCATGACGCTGGAGTGGTTCGGCCTGCCCGACGACATGAAGCGCCACAGTGGTCAGCTCGACTACCGCCTCAAGGGGCTGACCAACGATCAGCTCCGTCAGGTGTGGATGGCGTCGACGGTGCCGCTGTGCGAGACGCTGGGTCTGGACGCCCCCGCCCACTACGACGAGGCGTCCGAGTCCTACGTACTGGACTACCCCTTCCCCTGCGAGTACGACGCCGAGGCGAAGCACTGGGACTTCGACGGCGGTGAGATCTCCTGGGACCAGGTCTTCGAGCGCTGGAAGGCGCGGGGCCCCATGAACGAGGCGTACGTGGAGTCGGTGCGCCGCTCCCGGCGGCAGGTCGAGGCCTGGTTGAACGGGGACGCGGCGGCGTGAGCACGGGTCTGCCGGTGGTGGGTCCGGGCCTCGATGTGGGCCTGCCCGCCCACGTATCGGTCCACAAGAGCGGGGGTCGCGATCGCTGGTCCGAGCCCAGGGCGGTGCCGCCCGCCGATCCCGTCGAGGGAGTCGAGGCGTGTTTGCGCGAGGTTCTGGACCCCGAGATCCCCATCAGCCTGATCGACCTGGGGCTGATCTACGGTGTCTCGGTGCCAGACGGGGTGGCCCACGTGGAGCTGACCTTCACGGCCACCGCCTGTCCCTGCATGGAGTTCATCCTGGAAGACGTCCGCGACCGGCTGGAGCGCGAGCCCTGGCTCCGGGGCGTCGAGATCCACGAGGTCTGGGATCCTCCCTGGACCACCGAGCGCATCACCCCTCGAGGACGCGACCTGCTCCGGCGCCTCGGCGTCGGCGTGGGGTGAGTCCGCGACGCCCCCACCCGATGGAACGGAAGCCATGAAGGAGAAGGTCTACGACGTGTTCGCCCGCAAGGAGCGAGGGGAGCCGTTGCAGCACATCGGCTACGTGGACGCCATGGACGACGAGCTGGCGCGGGTGTACGCCTGGCGTACCTACGACGAGCAGAACTGGTTCGAGATGTGCGTCGTGCCCCGGTCGGCCATCATCGCCGTGAACCGTGACGACGGGCCCTTCGCCCGCAAGGGAGGTGCGTCGTGAACGACGCCGTTCTGCCTACCGAGCTGCCCGACGACCTGCGGACCGCGCTGCGGCGCCAGGTGCTGACGCTGGCCGACAGCAAGCGCCTCATGGGGATCCGCTATTCCGACTGGCTCCTGGGGGCACCGTCCATCGAGACCGGCATCGCGGCCTCGGGCATGGCCCAGGACGAGTGGGGGCACGCCCGTCTCCTGTACGCCATGCTCAAGGACTTCGACGAGGACCCAGGACCCGTCGAGCAGGATCGGGCTGCCGAGGCCTACGCCTCCGTGGATCCCCTGGACGAGGCCCAGGAGGACTGGGCCGCGCTGGTGGCGGCCATGGTGGTCGTGGACGGCGCGCTGACGGTGGCCCTCGAAGGGTTCGGCGAGAGCGGCTTCGAGAGCGCCCGCACCCGGATTCCCAAGATGCTGTCGGAAGAGGAATTCCACCGGGATCTGGCGCTGGCCTGGCTCCGGCGCCTCGTGGCGGGAACCGATGAAGCCCGCGCGCGCGTCGTCGAGGCCCTGCGGGCCTGCCTGCCGCGTACCCTGGCGTGGCTGGCGCCCGCCGACGAGCCGTTCCGGGCCCTGGTGGAGGCCGACCTGATGCCCGACGGCGCGGAGCTGCTGCGGCGCTTCGAGGCCCGCTACGGAGCCGCGCTGGCGGCGGCCGGTGTGCCCTTGAACGAAGTGGCGTCGGAGCGTGGGCAGTGGGACGCCGCCCGCGGACGTGGTCCGGGCCATCCTTCGGAAGAAGCGGTTCAACGGGCCCGGGGTGACCTCAACCGCGCGCTCTTCGTGGAATGAGCCGAGAGATCGGGGGCCTGCCGGAGCATCCCCCGTGCCCCTTCTGCGAGGGCACGGACACCGAGCTCCTGAACGCCTTCGGCTCGCACGCGTCGGTCTCCACCTACTGGTGCCGGGCCTGCCGAAGCCCCTTCGAGCTACTCAAATGGCGCGCCGCGACGTCTTCGCCGGCGGCGGCCGAACCCGAGCCGGAGCGTGACGACCGGTGAGCGATCGCCTGACGGAGTTTCGCACCTTCCGCGAGCGCATGAACGCCCGCATCCTCGACGCCGGCAACCTGGAGTTGAAGCGCTTCTTCGCCTTGGACGGCCGCGTCTACGAAGACGGAGCGCTCCCGGCGCGCACCAAGGAGCTGCTCGGTCTGGTGGCGTCGCTGGTGCTGCGTTGCGACGACTGCGTGGCCTACCACCTCATCCGCTGTAAGGAAGAGGGGGTCAGTGACGAAGAGATCTTCGAATCTCTTTCCGTGGCGTTGGTGGTGGGAGGGTCGATCGCCATCCCCCACCTCCGTCGGGCCGTGGCCTTCATGGACGAGCTGGCCGGAGGCGACGACGCGGGGGGATGAGGTCCGGAGCGAGACCTCAGGCGGCGACGAGCTCCACGTCCTCCAGGAAGTCCTTGAGGGGGTTCGCCACTGCCACGGCCCGATCGCGCACGGCGCGGGCCAGCGCCTCGTTGGGATCGTCTCGGCCGGTCAGGTGCCGGACCACGGCGCGTCCCAGTCGGGCGTCGGAGCGGGCGGCGGCCTGATGGTACTCGGCGTACCGGGCACCCACCCGTTGCTCGAACAGGGGAAGCTGACTGCGCGGAGTGCCGTTCTTGACCATATCCTCGAAGACCGCCCGATGCATGGCGTCCAGCCCCTCACGCAGGAGCTCGTCGGGAGCGCGCCCGACGAACGCGAGCTGGGCTCCACGGGTATGTCCCCACATCAGGAAGATGAGTGCTTCTTCCGTGGCATGGGGTCCGGGGATGCCGTCCTCGGTCTCGACACCGAGCTCCTCGAGGGGAATCTCGGCGTCTCCCTGGGCGATGAAGTCGCTGAAGCTTTCCCAGACGAGGTGGGCGAGGGTATCCCCCAACTGCTCGGGGGTCATGGTCCGCGGCGCGCGGAACTCGTCCATCGGTGCTCCGCTTTCGACAGTCTTCGTATCCATAGGCATCAGTCGTCTTTTTCTTGAAGAACCCTTCCAATTCCAACCCGAGAGCGGGGGGTGTCAAGCATTGCGGTGGATCTCAAGGTGGAACGCCGCAAAGCTCGTGCCTCACGAATCGCGGGGAGAGGAGCGATGAGCATGAAGTCGATCCGGCCTGTCGTGGTCCTGGGGTCCATGCTGGCGGTGGCCGCGTGCGCCAGCGGTCCCGTAGAGCTGCCCGAGCCTCGGCCGCTGGTGCTGCATTCCGGTGCGCGCCTGAGCGTCGACGACACCGAGCGGCTGCGGGCGATCTACGACACGCTCAACCGTGAGCAGGAGAACATCGTCCAGGATCCGTCGTTTTTCATCAACGCCGTCCCGGAGGCCCGGGACGTCTACCCGTGGGAGACGCTGGAGATCTCCGGCGACACGGCCAACCTCTCCTTTCAGCGCACGGCTCCCGACATCCGGCCCATGTACGAGGTTTACGCCCATCTCCACTTGATGGCGCGCATGGGCCGGCTCGACGAGTGGCTTCCCGAAGCCCCCGACGCCACCGGCTGGGAGCTGGAGCGGGCCATCGTGGCTCGCGTGGCCGACGACTGGCTGCTGGGGCGGGCCGTCTTCGACCTGACTCCCTACCTCCTCCTGGATCGCCTGATCTACGCGAAGGAGGACGGGCAGCTCGACGCACTCCTCCTGACGCTGCGGGCCGACGAATTCCCGGAGGCGCGCAAGGCCTGGCTCGACGCCAATCCGGGCGCCGATCAGGAGTTCCGCGACTGGTACCGCAAGACCTTCGAAGGAGACCCGCCCGAGCCACCGGGAGGAGGCTGATCCCGAGATCGTCGGCTCAGGCGAAGCTCACCTGCCACTGAAGGCCCACCGCCGGCGCGTCGGCATCTTCCTGCATCACGTGCAGGTCGACGCGCCCGGTGCGGCTCAGGCGCTCGTCGCTGGGGCGTCCTCCGAACGAAGGAAATCCCTCCACCTTCATGTAGTGCTCGTCGCCCTCGGGCGACACCGCGCGCAGGCGGGCCCCCTTGAGGGAGCGCACCGAGGGTGCGTCGCCGTCGACGAGGCGAAGGCGGAGGATGCGGCCCCCGTGAGGGCCGTCCAGGGCGTCCAGGACCTTGAAGGTCGTGGACCGGGTCTGCTGCGTGGCCATGGATCTCGGGGTAGACTGTCTCCGTGCGTTGTCGCCGCACACCAGAGACACTCGGTGGTCATCGTCGCTCGGCGGCGGCGCGACCAGGTCGGCGTCGCCGCGGCTACACTAGGAAGCACGCCTACCCCCGTCAACGGAGCGCAGTTTCAGGTGGAACGTGGAGAGCAGGGGCCGGACGCCCTGGAGACGGATATCGAGGAGATGCGGCGCCTCGGCTACGCGGCGGTGGACGCCATCGTCGAGCGGGCGAGGGGCCTGGCCGACGACGTGCCGTGGCGAGGCGGGACCCGCCGGGAGCTGGAGCCGCTCCTGCGGGAGGCCTGCCCTGAAGACGGCCGGAATGCCGATGAGGTCATGGCCCGGGCGCTGCGCGACATCCTGCCCCGGGCGGGCCGCATCGATCACCCGCGCTTCTTCGCCTTCGTGCCCTCCTCGCCCACCTGGCCGTCCATCCTCGGCGACTTCCTGGCCACGGGCTTCAACGTCTTCCAGGGCACCTGGCTCGAGTCGGCGGGGCCCAGCCAGGTGGAGCTGGTGGTGCTGGAGTGGTTCCGGGAATGGCTGGGCATGCCGGAAGGCGCCGGAGGGATCTTCACCAGCGGCGGGTCCGCCGCCAACCTGCTGGCTGTGGTGGCGGCTCGGGAGGCGGCGGGCTGGCCGGAGCGCCCCGTCGCGTACGTGAGCGATCAGGGCCACTCGTCGCTGGAGCGTGCCTGCCGCATCGCGGGGTTCAGAGCCTCGGAGCTGCGCACGATCCCGTCCGACGCGGGCTTCCGCATGGATGCCGACGCCCTGGAGGCCCAGGTGGCGCGCGACGTGGCCCAGGGGTGCACGCCCGTGCTGGTGGCCGCCAACGGCGGGGCCACCAACACCGGGGCCGTGGACCCGCTGCCTCGTCTGGCAGCCTTCTGCGACGCGCGGGACATCTGGCTGCACGTGGACGCCGCGTACGGCGGCTTCGCGGTGCTGGCCCCGGAGGGGCAGCGGGCGCTGGAGGGGCTCGGACGGGCGCGGAGCGTCACCCTGGATCCGCACAAGTGGCTCTTCCAGCCCTACGAGACCGGTTGTCTGCTGACCCGTGATCCGGGCGACCTGCAGGCGGCCTTCCACGTCTTTCCCGAATACCTCCAGGACACGGAGCTCGGCTTCGAGCACGTGAACTTCGGCGATCGGGGCCTTCAGCTCACGCGGGCCTTCCGGGCGCTCAAGGTGTGGATGAGCCTCCAGGTCCACGGGCGGGCCGCCCACGCCCGGGCGGTGAGTCGGGGCATCGAGCTGGCGCGCCGCGCCGGGGACTGGATCGGCGGCGCCGAGGACATGGAGCTCCTGAGCCCGCCGTCGCTGGGCATCGTGTGCTTCCGCGTGCGCCCCACGGGTACGGGCGACAACGACGAGGGCCTGGACAGCCTGAACCGTGAGATCCAGGACCGGATCGTGGCGGAGGGCACCGCCATGATGTCTTCCACCCGCCTCCACGGCCGCTACGCGTTGCGCTTCTGCATTCTCAACTACCGATCTCGCTGGAGCGACGTCGAGGTGACCCTGAGGCGCGTCCGGGAACTGGGTCGCGAGGTGCTCAGCGACTCGTGAGGGAACCGCCCACCGACAGGTCGGCTGGTCCCCACCCGGGAGCGTGGCTGCACCTGGCGATGATCCTCCTTCTGGGGCTCACCCTGGGATTCCACCTCAGGATGGGCCTGGGCGTCCTCGACTCTCTCTTCACAGCCTTCCTGCTGGCGACGTTGCCGGTGCTGGGGCTGGCGCAGCTGCCCTTCCTCGTGGGCGCCGAGCTGGAGCGCCTGCGGGCCTATGCCGGTTCGGCCATGAGCATCGTGACCATGGCCTCGGTGGCGCTGGTTCTGGGGGCGTTGGGACCCGGACTCGGCGCCATGGGACTGGGTGCGACCCCCTGGCTCGTACTGGGTCGCACCGTCGCGGCTCTGGTAGTGGGGGCTGCGCTATTGGTGGGGCTCTTCCAGGGCTTCATGCGCCTCACCGGCGTGCGCGAGAGCCCGGTCATGGAGCGGCTGTTGCCACGCACCGGGCCGGAGCGCCGCGTATTCGCGGTCCTTTCGGTGGTGGCGGGTCTGGGCGAGGAGGTCGTCTACCGGGGTTATCTCCTGGCCCTGCTGACGCCGGTTCTGGGCGGCCCCTGGACGGCGGCCGGGGCCAGCAGCGTGGCCTTCGGGATCCTCCACGCCTACCAGGGGCCGCTGGGCATCGTGCGTACGGCCGCGTTGGGATTCATGTTCGCCGCGTCTCTGGTGTTGACGGGCACGCTGTGGCCCGCGGTCGTCGTCCACACGCTGGTGGACCTGGTGGGCGGGCTCTGGGAACCTCCGCACCTCGCGGGGCGTCGGGGGTAGGCGCATTCGGGAGGCTTGCAGAAACGTCTCGGCCCGTCGAACAGTAGTGATAGCAGGTCGACGGAGGGAGCAGACGTGATTCTTCAATGCAACTACGAGGAGCTCCAGGCACTGCGCCAGGGTGCCGACGCGGTGTTGCGCGCCGGTGAGCCGAATCCGTGCGCCGTGGCGGCACCTCCGGCGGAGCGAGCCCAGGTGGGTGCACTGCTGCCGCAGCTGGAGGGCGACGTCTCGGTCTCGACCCTGGCCGAGCAGGAAGAGGTCGAGTCCGCCGTGCGCACCATCGTCGCCTGCCTCCGAGCCGAGATGGACGCGGCGGTCGTGGCCGCCCATCCTGCCGACGAGGTCGCGGTTGCCGCCTACTTCGACTACGCCCACGCGCTGGTCGTGCTGGCGCGCCTCGAGGAGATGGGGGATCACATGCGGGCCCTCATCGAGATCGTCACCGGCACGACGGCCACCCGGGCCATCGCCGCCTCCTTCGCCTTTCCCGACTGACACGGTCTGGACGGGCGGCACCGTTCCACCCCTTCGACGCCCTTCCGGAAGGCCCTCGCGGCAATGCCTGATCGCATCGATGCGCTGCGCCGCCTGCTGGAGCGGCGTCCGGACGACCCGCGCCTCCGCTTCGGGCTGGCCCTCGAGTATCTCGGTGCCGAGCGCTGGCAGGATGCCGTGGACGAGCTCCAGGCCTATCTTGCGTCGGCAGAGGACGAGGGCAATGCCTGGGGCCGCCTGGGCGACGCGCTCTTCCGCCTCGGACGAGACGACGAGGCCCGTGAGGCCTACCGCAAGGGGATCGCGGAGGCGGAGCGCCACGGGCATCCCACCATGGCCGAGGAGTTCAGGGATGTCCTGGCGAATCGTCACCACGACGGGGGGACGGGATCGACGTGAGCGCGGGAACCACCGAGCGCAAGGCCAGCTTCGACGCGGAGGCGCTTCCACACCTGGAGGCTGTGTACCGGTTCGCCCTACGGTTGTCGGGGTCGCCCGACGCCGCCGAAGATCTGGTTCAGGAGACCTTCCTGCGGGCCTGGCGAGCCTGGGACCAGTACACCGAGGGAACCCGGGCGAAGAGCTGGCTCTTTACTATCTGTCGGAACGTGTTTCTCCGGCAGCGGGAGCGAGGTCAGCGGCACCAGCGGATTCTCGAGGCCGAGGCGCCCCGATCGGACACCGGTGGCGTGGGCGGCGACGTGGTGAATCCCCTGTGGGTATCGGCGGCCGACGAGGATCCCGAGGGGACCTTCTTTTCGCAAATCGTCGATGACACCGTACTGGAGGCCATCGACCGCTTGCCGGAGGAATACCGCAGCGCGGTGGTCCTGTCCGATGTGGAAGGCCTGTCCTACGCGGAGGTCGCGCAGGTGATGGACGTGCCTGTGGGGACGGTGAAGAGCCGTCTCTTCAGGGGCCGCCGGGAGTTGCAGAAGGTGTTGTACGACTACGCGGTGGAGATGGGCTACATCGCTCCGCGAGATGCCCCTGCGGGTGAACCCCGTGAAGGGGCGGGTGAGGAAGCATGATCTTCGACAGGTTGAAGCGCTGGCTCGGCGGAGGCTCGCCCGGGGACAACGGGACGTCGCACGATGAAGGCCACGGGGGCGACTCCGGCGACATGATCACGTGCCACGAGGCGCTCGAGCGGATCTACGAGTACATGGATGGCGAGCTCGAAGGGGTGACGGCCGAGCAGGTGGAAGCCCACTTCCGGGTGTGCGCGCGCTGCTTCCCTCACCTGAAGCTGGAGCGCACGTTCCGGGCTCGCGTGCAGGAGGCCATGACCCGGCCCGGAATCCCCCCCGATCTGCGCAGCCGGGTACTGGAGACGCTGGCCCGGGAGACTCCCGGGACCTGAGCGCCCTGCAGCGTCTTTCGCTCCCCTGCGTCGCCGGCCGAATCGCGCCGGTGGCGCGTTTTTTCATGCCCCCGACCCTGCCTTGCGGGGCCCGTCCGAATCATAGAGGATAGGCGGGCCGCCCCCCTTGGAGCGCCCCGACACACCAGCAGGCTCCCTGCAGCACGCACCCGCACAGGAGAAGGAATGGCGACGGCCCAGAAGAGGGAGAGGATCCTGCCGCGCCTCATCGAGGACGAAATGCGAGAGTCCTTCCTGGACTACTCCATGAGCGTCATCGTCCAGCGGGCCCTCCCCGACGTGAGGGACGGCCTCAAGCCCGTCCACCGGCGCATTCTGTACGCCATGCACGAGCTCGGGCTCACCCCGGAACGGGCCTACAAGAAGTGCGCGACGGTGGTCGGCGACGTGCTGGGCAAGTACCATCCGCACGGCGACTCGGCCGTCTATGACGCCCTGGTGCGCATGGTGCAGGATTTCTCGCTGCGTTATCCCCTGGTGGACGGCCAGGGGAACTTCGGTTCCATCGACGGCGACTCCGCGGCCGCCTACCGCTATACCGAGGCTCGCCTGTCCGCCCTGGCCACGGACCTCCTGGCCGACATCGACAAAGACACCGTCGACTGGCTGCCCAACTTCGACAACCGGCTCGAGGAGCCGGCGGTCCTGCCGGGCAGGGTCCCGAACCTCCTGGTCAACGGGAGCAGTGGCATCGCGGTGGGGATGAGCACCAACATCCCCCCGCACAACCTCCGCGAGGTGGCCGCCGGCGTGAAGCTGCTGGCCATCGACCCGGACTGCTCCATCGACGACCTCATGCGCCACATTCCGGGCCCGGACTTTCCCACCGGGGCCTTCATCGTGGGCGACGAGGGCATCCGCGACATGTACCACACGGGGCGGGGGCGCATCGTCATGCGGGCCCGCATCGTCAAGGAGGCCATGCGCGGGGGCAAGGAGCAGCTGGTGGTCACCGAGCTGCCCTACGGCGTGAACAAGTCCAAGATCATCGAGCAGATCGCCGATCTGGCCAAGCGCGGCAAGGCCGACGACATCTCCGACATCCGTGACGAGTCGGACCGCGACGGCATCCGTCTGGTCATCGAGCTGAAGCGGGGCGCCAAGGTCACCAACGTGCTCGCTCTCCTTTTCCGGCGCACGTACCTGCAGAGCACCTTCGGCGCCATCATGCTGGCGTTGGATCACGGCCAGCCCCGGGAGCTACCCCTCAAGCAGATCCTGGAGCACTACCGGGACCACCGCATCGAGGTCATCCAGCGGCGCTCCCGCCACGAGCTGGAGAAGGCCGAGGCCGAGCGGCACATCGTCGAGGGATTGCTGGTGGCGCTCCAGCACATCGACGAGGTGATCCGGATCATTCGCGGATCGAAGGACCGGCCCGAGGCCAGCACCAGGCTGCAGGACCGCTTCGGGCTGAGCGAGGTCCAGTCCGACGCCATCCTCAACATGCGCCTGGGCAAGCTCACCCGCCTCGAGCAGGGCGAGCTCAAGGCGCGACTCGAGGAGCTGCGCGCCCTCATCGGGGATCTGCGCGGCATCCTGGACTCCGAGGAGCGCCAGATCGAGGTGCTGCTGGAGGAGCTGAGCGAGGTGGTTGAGCGCTACGGGGACGCGCGGCGCACGGCCATCCTGAAGGATGCGGAGGAGGACGTCGCGGAGGTCGAGGAGGAGCTCGCCGACGAAGACGCGGTGGTCACGGTGAGCCACGAGGGCTTCGTGAAGCGCATGCCCATGCACCTCTACCGCCGCCGGGTGTCGTCCGGTAAGGCGCTGGCCGGGATGGAGCGCTACGAGGACGATTACATCGAGCGCATCTTCGTGGCCCGCACCACGGGCTGGATCCTGTCCTTCACGGCCGGTGGCCAGTGCCACTTCCTGCCCGTCATGGACCTGCCCGAGAGCGGCCGGGCCAGCCGGGGCCAGTCGGTCTACTCTCTGCTGGACGGGGCGGACCGAGCGGACCGGATCGTGGCCATGCTTCCGGTCGAGACGCTGGAAGACGACGGCCGCGTGGTGGTCTTCGTCTCGCGAGGCGGCCTGGTGAAGCGCACCTCGCTGGGCGAGTTCACCAACCCCCGCTCCTCTGGCATCATCGCCGCCGGGGTGAAGGACGACGACCACATCCGTGAGGTGGCGATCTCCGACGGCACGGCCGAGATCATGCTCCTGTCACGCGATGGCCGCGCCATCCGGTTTCCCGAGGAGGACGTGCCCGTCCAGGGGCGGACGGCCCAGGGCGTGAAGGGCATCGACCTGCGAGACGACGATCACGTGGTGGGTGTGTTGATGGTGCGGCGCGAGGCGTCGGTGCTCACCGTCACCGAGGACGGCGCGGGCAAGCGCACGCCGGTATCCGACTTCCCGTTGCAGAAGCGGGGTGGGCTGGGCACCCTGGCGGTGCCCACGTCGGGCAAGGTGGTGCCGCTGGTGGCGGCGCTCGAGGTGGTGGAGGCCGACGAGGTCATGCTGGTCACCGCCGGTGGGCAGGTGTCCGCCGTACGGGTCGAGCGCGCCCCGCTGCAGGGCCGGCGCACGCAGGGAAAGCGTCTGGTCAAGGTGGCCTCCGGAGACCGGGTGGTGGAGGTCACCCGTTCCGCGGGAGGCACGCCGGAACGGTCGGAGACCCCGGAGCCGGTGGAGTCGGGGGCCGGCGACGGAGACGGAGACGGTCGCGGCCAGCTCGATCTTCTGGGCGAGTGAGCGGGCGTTCGCTCAGCCGCCGCCCGAGGCCGGTGAGCGCAGGAGCTCCATGACGGGGCCGTGAAGGGCCTCGTTGCTGGAGATCCCGGAGCCACCGTGGATGGTGGCGGTGCCGCGCGCGTCGGTGAAGCGGCCGCCGGCTTCGCTGAGGATGGTGAGAAGCGGGGCGGCGTCCCACGCCGACAGCTCCGGGTCCACCATCACTTCGGCGCGCCCGGTGGCGACCAGGGCGTGGCCGTAGCAGTCGCCCCAGGTGCGCGACAGGTTGGCGGTCTGCACCAGGCGGAGCCAGCCGTCCGCCAGGGGGCCCGAGCGGATGCGGGGCTCGTCGGTGGTCAGCACCAGTGCCTCCTTCAGGTCGCCGACCCGTGAGACCCGACACGGCACGCCGTTCCACGTGCACCCCAGCCCATGGCCGGCGGCCACCGTCTCGCGCAGAGCGGGGAAGTGCGCCACGCCCACTCTGGGCTCCCCCTCCACCTCGACGCCGATGAGAACGCCGTAGAGAGGCACGCCGCGCATGAAGGAGCGGGTGCCGTCGATGGGATCCAGGATCCAGCGCACCGAGGCGCCCTCCCGGACCGAGCCGTACTCTTCACCGAGGATCGCGTGATCGGGCCAGCGCTCCTCGATGCGTCGGCGCAGCAGGGCTTCGGCTTCGCGGTCGGCCCGGGTGACGGGACTGCCGTCGCCCTTGGCCTCGTGCTCCACCAGCCCGCCGAAGTGACGCAGCGTCACCGCGCCGGCCTCGTGAGCGAATGCGACGGCCGCGTCCAGGAGGGCCGGGATCACCGAGAGGCGCGGCCGGAGTAGAGGTCCTGGTCGGCGGTGCGCAGGAGATCGTCGCCGGTGCGCATGCGCACGGGGTCGAACTGGGCCGCACCGCTGCTCACGGTCACGCCGTGGGGCGCGAGCACGGGATCCCCCTCGACACGCTCGCATACGCGGCGGATGTACTGCGCCGCACCGTCCACGGAGGTGTCGCTCAACACGGCCACGAACTCGTCGCCGCCGTAGCGAGCCACCAGGTTCATGGCACGGTTCTCGGCCCGTAGGACCGATGCGAAGATGCGCAGGGCCTCGTCACCGGCCAGGTGCCCGAGAGAGTCGTTGTAGCCCTTGAAGTTGTCCAGGTCGAAAATCACCGCAGACAGCGAGCGACCACGCCGCGCCGCCGCCACCTCCCGGTCCAGGTGCATGCGCAGGTGACGCCGGTTGGGGAGCCCCGTGAGGGGGTCCGTCATGGACAGGGCCTGCATGGACGCGTGCAGACGCGCGTTCTCCAGCGCCACGGAGGCCTGGCTGGCCAGGCGCTCCAGGATCCGGATCTCGTCGCCTTCGAGCCCGTGGGGGTCGGAACAGGCCGCCACCAGCGCTCCGGCGATCTCATCGGTGGTCCTGAGCGGAACCGCCACGGCACAGCCGCGCTCCGATCCGCGGCGGGTGTCGTCGGGGAGAAGAGGCTGAGAGGCTCGGTCCCGGCGGCTGATGGTCGCGCCGGTCGTCAGCAGGGCCTCGAGGGGCGTGCCGCGTGCGTCCCAGGAGGTGTCCACGCCGGGTACCGACTCGCCCCTCGACGCCGCCACCCGAAGGGTGGGTGCCGGATCGAGCAGCCAGACCGAGGCCCCATCCACCTCCAGGACGTCCAGCACCGCATCCACCACCTTGCCCAGCACCTCCTGGGGATCCAGCGACGACACCATGGCGCGTCCGATGCGCTCGATCTGCTCCGCCTCGCGCGTCTTGCGCTCCAGCTCTTCGACCCGCTGGGCGTTCTCGATGGCGACGGCGGCGATGTCGGCGATGGCCTGTAGCAGTTCCAGCTCGGCGGGCGCGAAGGCCTCCGCTCGGTAGCTCTGGGTGCTGATGGCCCCGAGGATGCCGTCGCGGCGCATCGGTGCGGAGATGGCCGAACGGGTCACACCGGCGCTCTCGTCGCCCAGGATGAGGAGCGAGCGGGACGCGAGGCGATCCTCAACCAGGGTGGCGCGACCCTCGCGGATCACGGGACTGTCGGACCCCCGATACGAGATGTCCGAACGCTGCTCCACGCCCTGGTCGGCGTAGAACACCACCGTCGCCAGGTCTTCGTCGGTGTCGTAAAGCGCGATGAAGAACCCGTCCGCCTCCAGCACCCGGGACGTCTCGCGATAGATGGCCCGGTACAGTTCTTCCAGGCTGAGCGTGGCCGTGAGCGTGCGACCGATGTCCAGGAGGACACGGTAGCGCTCGGCCAGGCTCGTGCGTGCGGCGTCGGTTCCCGTCGGGTGCATGGGCGGGTGGGGGGATTGCGCCAGCTGAATCAGGGTCGGGCCCGTCGGATGCACAGGCCTGGAAGAACCAACCTCGATTACCAATCTACCGGCTGCGTTCCGACCCGTACAACCATCACGTTCTGGACCCTCAGGCCTCGTCGTTGCCGCCGCCGACGCCGTGACGATCCAGATAGTGGCCGATCTCGAAGCCGATGGCCTGGATCAGCCGGGTCTCCCTCCGGTCGAGCTCCGCGCGCCCCAGGATCGTGCGCAGGGTGCGGATGACCGCCGCGTCCCGGCGCGTACCCTTGTAGAAGTCGATGCGGCCGAGGCCCTGGCGGAGGGCCTCGTACATCTGCTCCAGCTCTCCTTGCGTCGCCTGGCGCGTCGAGCGGCGACCCCGGGGCAGCTCCAGCTCGCCTTCGCCGCTGGCCAGAAAGATCTCGTAGGCCAGCACCAGGACCGCCTGCGCCAGGTTGAGCGACGAGTAGTCCGGGTCGGTGGGGATGATGGCGATGCGGTGGCAAAGGTCGAGGCCTTCGTTGCTGAGCCCCCGGTCCTCGCGCCCGAAGAGCAGCGCCACCGGACCGCGGGCGGCGCGCTCGATCATGTCCTCCGCCGCCTCGTCGGGCCGCACGTAGTTGCGAGTGGCGGTGCGGGCACGGGCCGTGGTGCCCACGACGAAGACGCAGTCCTCCACCGCAGCCTCCAGCGAGTCCACGATCTCGGTGCCCTCGACCACGTCGCCGCTGCGGTGGGCGATGCCCTCGATGCGGTACGGGTCGAAGTCCGCGGGCTCCACCAGGCGCAGCCGCGACAGCCCCATGTTCTTCATGGCGCGGATCACCGCCGCGATGTTCACCACGTTCTGGGGATGGTCCAGAACCACGATTACGCGATCCAGCGGAGAGGCGCTCACCGGCGTTCGACTCCCAGAGCCACCGCCGCGCCGATCGCCGCCACGGCGGCGCCCAGCAGGAACGGCATGGCAGGCCCGATGTCGTAGGCGGCGCCGGCGGCGGCCGGGCCGACGATGCGGGCCATGGAGCCCACGCTCTGGCCGAGACCCAGAACGCTGCCCTGGATGCTCGCCGAGGCGGTGCGACTCACCAGCCCCAGCACGCTGGGCAGCGCGCCGCCGTAGCCCACCGCCAGGAGCGCCAGGGCGACCAGCAGCGTCGGCACGCCGGGTGACAACGCCACCAGCACCAGTCCGCCCACGAACGGGAGTGCGGAGAGGCGGATGAGTCGGGACTCGCCGAGCCGCGGGACCAGGCGCCGCACCAATCCCCCCTGAACCACCGCGGACACGAGGCCCAGGAAGGCGAAGAGGTAGCCGACGCGCCGCTGGTCCAGGCCGAAGCGTGCCGCGCCGAAGAGCGAGAGGGTCGGCTGAATGACGGCGAAGGCCACGGTGAAGAGGAAGTAGAGGAGGAGGATGCGTGCAAGGCCAGGCACCTCCAGCGATTCCCGCAGCCCCGCGAGCGTGAACGCCGATCCCGGCGCGGTACGCCGGCGGGCGGGCGCCGGGGCGGGGCGCGACTCCGACAGGAAGAGGAGGGCGGCCAGGGCGTTGGTCGCGCACAGGGCGGCGGCCACCAGGCCGGGGGCCTCCACCGAGACCGACGCCAGGATTCCGCCCAGCGCCGGACCCACCGTGAATCCCAGACCGAAGGCGGCGCCGATCAGGCCCATGTTGCCGGCGCGGTGCTCGGGGGGCGTGACGTCGGCGATGTAGGCCTCCGCCACCGGCACGGTGGAGCCTCCGATCCCTGCCATGATGCGCGACGCGAAGAGCACCGCCAGCGTGCCGGCGTACGCGAAGACCAGGTAGGCCAACGCCGATCCCACCAGCCCCAGCAGGAGGATGGGCTTGCGGCCGAAGCGATCGCTGAGGCGGCCCCACAGCGGGGCCATGGCGAACTGGAAGACGGAGTAGACCGTGACCAGGAGCCCCACCGTGAAGCCGTCGGCCCCCATGCGCTCGCCGTAGAACGGGAGCAGGGGCAGGACGATCCCGAACCCCACCAGGTCCACGAACACGGTGAGGAAGAGGAAGGGCAGGCGCCGGCGAGCGCCCGGCGCCTCCTCACTGCTTGCCTTCGTCACCGTCCTCCAGACGGTCCGGGTCGTCCTTCGACCGGTCTCCCCTGAGCCCCAGCTTGAAATTGCGGATCCCGGCGCCCAGTCCCTTGCCGATGGTGGGGATCCGCTTGCCCCCGAAGAGGATCACCAACACCACGATGATGAGCACGAGCTCCACGGGACCGGCCCTCAGCGAAGCAGCATCTTGGCGATGGTCTGCTTCTGCATGTTGGAGGTGCCTTCGTAGATCGTGCCGATCTTGGCGTCGCGGTAGTACTTCTCGATGGGATACTCGCGCGTGAAGCCGTAGCCGCCGTGCAGATCGATGCACTCCGACGCGACGCGCTGCGCGACCTCAGAGGCGAACAGCTTGGCCTGGGCGGCGGCCATGACGAAGTCCTGCCCAGCGTCCTTGAGACGCGCCGCGTTGTAGACCAGCAATCGTGCGGCCTCGATGTCCGTCGCCATCTCGGCGAGCTGGAACTGGACCCCCTGGAACTGCCCGATGGCGCGGCCGAACTGCTCGCGCTCCTGCACGTAGCGGATGGTGTGGTCCAGCGCGCCCTGGGCCAGACCCACCATCTGGGCGCCGATGCCGATGCGGCCCTCGTTGAGGGTCTCGATGGCCACCTTGTAGCCCTGGCCGACCTCGCCCAGCACCTGGTCACCGGAGACGCGCACGTTCTCCAGCACCAGCTCGCAGGTGGAGGAGGCGCGGATGCCCAGCTTGTCTTCCTTCTTGCCCACGCTGAAGCCCGGGGCGGCCTCTTCGACGATGAAGGCCGTGATCCCCTTGTAGCCGAGCGAGGGATCCACCGTGGCGAAGATGATGAAGACGCCCGCCTCGCGCGCGTTGGTGATCCAGAGCTTCTGGCCCTCCAGCACCCAGTCGTCGCCGTCCTGGCGGGCGCGGCAAGAGAGCGCGAAGGCGTCGGACCCGCTTCCGGCCTCGGACAGGGCGTAGGCCCCCACCGTGTTCTCGGCCAGCATGGGGAAGTAGCGCTCCTTCTGGTCGTCGCTGGCCCAGCGCTTGAAGGCGTTGATGACCAGCGTGTTCTGCACGTCGACGAGGACGGCGACCGAGGGGTCCACCCGGCTCAGCTCCTCCACGATCAGGACCGAGGTGAAGAAGGTGGACCCGGCCCCGCCGAAGCGGTCCGGGATCTCGATGCCCATGAGACCCAGCTCGAAGAGCTTGGGCAGAAGCTCCGGGTCCATGGCCTGAGCGGCGTCCATCTTCGTCACCAGGGGAGCGACTTCGGCCTCCGCGAAATCGCGCACGGCCTCCCGGAACATCCCCTCGTCTTCGGACAGCATGGAGAGGGCGGGTCGTGCTTCGTTCAGCGCCGTGGACATGGCATTCTTCCTTCCGATCGTCTCGTCATGGATGGAATCGGCGCACCGGGGCGCGGCGCGGCCGACGTCGTTTACGCATTGTGGTCGTTCCCCTCGTCCGCCGCCGCACCGCTTGCCGACCCGTTCCGCCCAGGCCGCGAGCTCCGGGGGAACCGTGCGGCTCCGCCGGGCATGGTGCACCTCCGCCGGGGTCGAGGTCCCCTGCTCCGTGACCACCCGATCCACCAGCTCCTCGGGGATCAACTCGAAGTAGCGGTTCCAGACCCGCACTCCGGCCGGCGCCCGCCAGACCTCTTCACCGGGCCGGGCGTCGTCCACCGGCTGGGGAAAACCCGGCGGCAACACTTTCGTGCCGTCCGCCAGCACCCACACCGGCACGCCGAGGGCCCGGGCCGACCGGGCCAGGGCGCGGCTGCCGATCTTGTTCACGATGCCCCGGTCGCCGATGGAGTCGGCGCCCAGGAGCACAGCGTCGCTCCCCGAAAGGAGGGATTCCGCCGCGGCGTCCACCGCGAAGGTCACCGCCACGCCGGCTTCGGCCAGAGCGCCGGCCAGCGTCCGACCCTCCGACATGGGTCGGCTCTCCAGGCAGATCGCCCTCAAGCCGCGCCCTGCGCTCTCCGACAGCGTCGCCCGTACCGTAGACGATGCCGACAAGGTAACCACGGTGCCGCCGTCCGGCAGGAGTCTCGCGGCCCTCCGGCCCACCTTTCGTGTTCGCTCCTCCACGGCGCTGCGGAAGCTCTCGGCGGCCCTGGCCGCTTCGCGACGGGCTTCCTCGAGGTCCGAAAGCCCGTCCAGCGCGTTGAGGACGGCCGACAGGAGCGCCACCAGCGGTGCCATGGACGGCTGTGCGTCGAGCATCCGCACGCTCAACGCCGCGAGCGTGCCCCGCAGCCCTGCGGCGTCGTCGGCCGGGGCCCGCACAGCGACCCTGCGGACCACCTCGGCGGCGGTTCGGCTCACCACCGCCGCGCCGCTGACCACGTCGGCCCGCAGGGGCGCGACCAGCGCGTCCAGGTTCACCCGTGCTCCGGGAGCGGATTGGGAAGGTCGAACACCCTGAAACTACGGGAGCGTGAGGCGTGGGAAAAGCCACCGGGAGCCATGTCGCGCCCACGGATAATCTTCTATCTTCCGAGCGGTCGAACCCTCTCACACGCCTGCACGCGAGGCTCACCGATGTCCGATATCCCTCAGGGGTTCCTCTACACTCCCGAACACGAATACATGAAGCGCGCCGATGAGGACGACGTCTACCTCGTCGGTGTCACCGATTACGCCCAGGGCGAGCTCGGAGACGTGGTGTTCGTGGAGCTGCCGTCCGCCGGCGCCGAGTTCGAGCGCATGGATTCGTTCGGCACCATCGAGGCCGTCAAGGCTGTCAGCGACCTCTACTGCCCGGTCAAGGCCGAGGTTCTCGAGGTCAACGAGGCGCTGGACGACGACCCGTCGCTGGTGAACAGCGACCCCTACGGCGCCGGCTGGATGATCCGGGTCCGGGTCCTGGACACGACGCAGGTCGAGTCCCTCATGGACGCCGCCGCCTACGCCGAGCACGTCGGCGACTGACGGTCGACGACCAACGGATCGAGAGGGATGTCATCATGGCCATGTCCATCGACCCCGATCGGGGTTTCGTTCATCGGCACGTAGGCCCGTCGGATGAGGAGATCCGGGAGATGCTGGAGACTCTCGGACTCGAGTCGCTGGAGGCTCTGGTCGCCGAGACCGTGCCCGCCTCCATCCGCTTCGACGGCGACCTGGATCTTCCCGAGGCGGTTCCGGAGCACGAGCTGGTCCGGCGTCTGAAGGAGATCGCGTCCAGGAACCGTGTCCTGCGGTCGTACATCGGGATGGGGTACAACGGAACCCTGGTGCCCGGCGTCATCCAGCGGAACATCCTGGAGAATCCGGGCTGGTACACGCAGTACACGCCCTACCAGGCCGAGATCGCCCAGGGGCGCCTGGAGGCGCTCCTGAACTATCAGACCATGCTCACCGATCTCACGGGGCTCGAGATCGCCAACGCCTCGCTCCTGGACGAAGGCACGGCGGCGGCCGAAGCCATGAGCATGTTCGCCGGCGAGACCCGCGAAGAGCGCCACGTCTTCTTCGTTTCCGGGGAGTGCCACCCCCAGACCATCGAGGTGGTGCGCACGCGGGCCCGGCCGCTGGGCATCGAGGTCGTGGTGGGGGACTGGCGCACCTTCTCTCCCGGCGAGGACTGCTTCGGCGCGCTGGTGGCGTATCCGGCCAGCGACGGGGCGCTCAACGACTACCGCGCCTTCGCGGATCGCATCCACGACGCCGGTGCCTTCCTGGCGGTGAGCGCCGATCTGCTCGCGCTGGCGCTCCTGACGCCTCCCGGCGAGTGGGGCGCCGACGTGGCCGTGGGCAACAGCCAGCGCTTCGGTGTGCCCATGGGCTACGGGGGGCCGCACGCGGCCTTCATGGCTGCCCACGAGCGCTTCAAGCGCAAGATGCCCGGCCGCATCATCGGGGTGTCCGTGGACGCCGACGGCAACCGCGCGCTGCGCATGGCGTTGCAGACCCGGGAGCAGCACATCCGTCGCGAGAAGGCCACCTCGAACATCTGCACCGCCCAGGTGCTGCTGGCGGTGATGGCCGGGGCCTACGCCGTGTATCACGGTCCCGCCGGCATCCGCCGCATCGCGACGCGTGTGCACGCGCTGGCTTCGACGTTGGCCAGCGGGCTCGAGCGCATGGGTCACGCCCTCGTCCACGACGCCTTCTTCGACACGCTGCGTGTGCGGCCCGAGGGACGGAGCGCCGCCGAGGTCATGGCCGAGGCGCTGGCCAAGGGTATCAACCTGCGCGACTTCGGCGACGGAACCGTGGGCATCGCCCTGGACGAGACCGCGGGTCCCGCGGACCTGGACGACATCCTCGCGTCGTTCCACGGGGGGCACACGCCCGGCTTCGACGCCGAGGAGCTGGCCGCCGAGGGTGACGCGCGTCCCTTCCCGCCGGAGTTCCGGCGCACCTCGGCCTATCTGGAGCACGAGGTCTTCAACCGGTATCACTCCGAGACCGAGATGCTCCGCTACCTCCACCGGCTGGAGTCCAAGGACCTCTCGCTCAACACGAGCATGATCGCGCTGGGGTCGTGCACCATGAAGCTCAACGCCACCACCGAGATGGTGGGGGTGACCTGGCCGGAGTTCGGGGGACTCCATCCCTTCGTGCCGCGGGATCAGGCCGAGGGCTACCGGCTGCTGTTCGAGGAGTTGGAGAGCTGGCTGGCCGAGATCAGCGGCTTCGCGGCGGTCTCGCTCCAGCCCAACTCCGGCGCCCAGGGCGAGTACACGGGACTACAGGTGATCCGGGCCTTCCACGAGGATCACGGGGAGCGCCACCGCGACGTGTGCCTGATCCCGTCCTCGGCCCACGGGACGAATCCCGCGAGCGCGGTCATGGCCGGCATGAAGGTGGTGGTGGTCAAGGTGGGCGACGACGGCTCCATCGATCTGGACGACCTGCGCGCCAAGGCCGGCGAGCACGCCGAACGGCTGGGCGCCATCATGGTGACCTATCCGTCGACCCACGGCGTGTTCGAAGAAGAGATCCGTCAGGTCTGCGACATCGTGCACGAGCACGGTGGTCTGGTCTATCTCGACGGCGCGAACCTCAATGCGCAGGTGGGGCTCGCACGCCCCGGCGACTACGGTGCCGACGTCTGTCACATCAACCTGCACAAGACCTTCGCCATTCCCCACGGCGGGGGCGGTCCCGGAATGGGCCCGATCTGTGCCAGCGCCCGGCTGGCGCCGTACCTGCCCGGCCATCCCCTGGTAGCGGTGGGTGGAGAGAAGGCCATCGGGCCGGTGTCGGCGGCCCCGTGGGGCAGCGCCAGCATCCTGGTGATCTCCTGGGCCTACATCGCGCTGCTGGGCCGGCGCGGCGTCCGCCGGGCCAGCGAGGCCGCGATCCTCAACGCCAACTACATGGCCAAGCGGCTGGAGGGGCATTACGACGTGCTCTTCCGCGGCGCGCACGGACGGGTGGCCCACGAGTTCATCCTGGACCTGCGCCCCTTCCGCAAGATGGCCGGCATCACCGAAGAGGACGTGGCGAAGCGGCTGCAGGACTACGGTTTCCACTCGCCCACCATGTCCTGGCCCGTGGTCGGGACCATCATGGTGGAACCCACGGAGTCGGAGTCCAAGGCGGAGCTGGACCGCTTCTGCGACGCCATGGTCTCCATCCGCGCCGAGGTCGAGCAGGTGGAGCTGGGTATCGCCGACGGCACCGACAACGCGCTCAAGAACGCGCCCCACACCGCGGCGTCGGTGGTGGCCGACGAGTGGACGCACCCCTACTCGCGCGAACAGGCGGCCTTCCCGGCGCCCTGGACGCGGGATCACAAGTTCTGGCCCGCGGTGCGCAGGGTGGACAATGCCTACGGGGACCGGAACCTGGTATGCACCTGTCCGCCCCTCGAGGAGTATGCAGAGGAGGCAGCCGAGTAACCGAGAACCGTAATCCGGGAGTGGACGATGGCCACCCTGCTGTATCACGGCCATGCGACCTGCACGCTGGTCACCGACGACGGCACACGCCTCGTGTTCGACCCCTTCTTCAACGACAATCCCGCCACCGACCTGAGCGTGGACGACGTGGAGGCCGACTACATCCTGGTCTCCCACGGCCACTTCGATCACTTCTCCGACTGCGTGGCCCTGGCGCGGCGCACCGGCGCCAAGGTGATCTCCACCTTCGAGCTGGTGAACTTCTGTGCCGAGCACGGGGCGGACAACGGCCACGGCATGAACATCGGCGGGAGCCATCGCTTTCCCTTCGGCACCGTGAAGCTCACGCCCGCGGTGCACACCGGATCGGTCGCCGGCGACGAGGACGGGACCCACACCACCGACTGCGTGGGGTTCCTGGTCGACGTGGACGGGGTGCGGTTCTACCACTCCGGTGACACGGCGCTGATCATGGACTTCCAGCTCCTCAAGGGGCAGGTGGACGTAGCGCTGCTCCCCATCGGCGACAACTTCACCATGGGACCGGAAGACGCCGCCCGCGCCGTGGCGTTCATCGAGCCGAAGACGGTGGTGCCCATCCACTACAACACCTGGGAGCTCATCGCCCAGGACCCGGAGCACTTCAAGAGCCTGGTGGGCGACCGAGCGCGCGTAGAGGTGGTGCCACCAGGAGGCGAGCTGAAGCTCTGATCCGGGATCTCTCCTGGGTCGTTCTGGCCGATCCGCCGCTGGCGGGCGCCCGGAACATGGCCCGTGACCACGCTCTCGCTCGGGCGCTGACCCCGGGCCAGGGCGTGCTCCGTTTCTACCGGTGGGCGCAGCCGACGCTCTCTTTCGGCCGCAACGAACCCACGGTCGGGCTCTGGCGGAAGGACCTGCTGGAGGGGCGGGGTATCGCCGTCGTGCGCCGCCCCACAGGGGGTCGCGCCGTCCTCCACCATCGCGAGCTCACCTACGCCGTGGTCGTGCCTCTCGGCGATCGCCGGGCTCTCCGCTCCGTCTACGCGGCGGTGAATCGCGCCCTCACGCGCGGCCTGTCCGCGCTGGGCGTGCCTGCGCGCATGGCGCCTGCTGCGGGGCGCAGCCTGCCACCCGACGCGGGCCCCTGTTTTCAGGCCCCGGCCGAGGGCGAGGTCACGGCGCGGGGGCGGAAGCTGGTAGGCAGCGCGCAGGTGCGAATGGGTTCGGCGCTCCTCCAGCATGGCTCCATCCTGCTGGCGGACGATCAAGCCCTGCTGGCGGAGTTGAGGCGGCACGGGGCCGTCGGAGGCCCGCCGCCGGCGACGCTGGAGGAGGTGCTGGGGCGGGCCCCGGAGCTGGACGACTTGCACGGGGCGCTGATCCGGGGCTTCGCCGACGAGTTCGGCGGGGGCTGGCCCCACGGCCTGTCACGGGGCACCTTGGCCCCGGAGATGGTGGAGGGTGAGGAGGAGCTCCTGGTGCGCTACGCCTCACCCGAATGGACCTGGCGCCGCTGACCCTCCAACCCGGGACGTCATGATCCTCCGAGCCTCGTACCTGTCCCTCGTGATGCTCGTCGCCCTGGCCGCCTGTGGCGGAGAGCAGGGTGCCGCGTCTTCCGGCGAGGATGCCGCCGCGGCAAGCGAGGCCGCGCAGACTTCGGCATTCTGTGCCGAGGTCCAGCCGAAGGTGGATTCCTTCATGGCGGTGGCCGAGCGCGAGCATCCGACGCCCGACGATCCGCGCTACGGTGGCACGGTCAGCGTGGCCGGCATCGGCGAGCTCTCCGGCGGCATGAATGCCTTTGCGGGCCAGAACGCTGCCGGAAACCAGCATCAGATGTTCGTGGGTCTGATGACGCTCATCCGTTACGACGAGGCGCTGGAGCCGCAGCCGTACCTGGCTCGGTCGTGGGAGGTGGCGCCCGATGGCTCTGCGGTGACATTCCATCTGCGCGACGACGTCTACTGGCACGATGGCGTGCGCACCAGCGCCTACGACGTGGCCTTCACCTACGAGCGCGCCACCGATCCGGCCACGGCGTTCCCCAACTCGGGGTACTGGGACTACTACGTGAAGGGCCCGGAGGGCGTGGAGGTGGCGGACTCCTTCACGGTCACACTGCACATGCGGCCCCATGCGCAGTTCCTGGACGCCTGGCGCACCGTGGCCATCATGCCGGAGCACCTCCTGGCCGACGTGCCCCCCGCGGAGCTCGGTCAGCATCCCATCGGCGTCGAATGCCCCGTGGGCAACGGTCCCTTCGTTTTCGTGGCGCACCGCGGCCAGGAGAGTTGGACCTTCCGGGCGAATCCCGCATTTCCCGAGGGGCTCGGTGGCCGGCCGTTCGTGGACCGCTACGTCTACCGGATCATTCCCGAGCAGTCGACGCTCCTCAACGAGCTGCGCACCGGCGGGATCGATGTCTACGTGTTCGCGCGGCCCGATCAGGCGCAGGCCATCCGACAGGAGCCTGGCGCCGAACTCCTGACCTTCCCCTCGCGGGAGTTCGTCTTCGTCGGATGGAACACCCGGCGGCCGACGCTGGCCGATGCCAGGGTGCGTCGGGCTCTCGCCATGGGGGTGAATCGCCGCGAGATGGTGGCGGCCCTCCTGCAGGGGTACGGGTCGGTGGCCAACGCCAGCGTGCCTCCCTTCCACTTCGCGTACGATCCGGATGTCGGAGGCTCCGTGCATTACGATCCGGATCACGCCAGGGCCCTGTTGGATTCCGCCGGCTGGCGGGATTCCGACGGCGACGGCGTGCGCCAGAACGCTCAGGGGGTGCCTCTGGTCATCAGTATCAAGTACAACTCGGGCAATGCCCAGCGTGAGCAGATCGCCGAGATCATGCAGGCCCAGCTCGGCGAGATCGGGGTCGAGATCCAGCCGGAGGTGGTGGAGTTCAACACCCTGCTCGGCCAGGTGACCGATCCCGGCTCCCGCGACTTCGACGGCTTCGTCCTGAGCTGGGTGCCCGAGTTCCGCGTCGACGATTCGGACCTCTTTCATTCGGAGCGGGTGGATCAGCCCTACCAATGGTCGGGTATCCAGAGCCCCGAGCTGGATCGTTATCTGGACACGCTCCAGCTCGTCCTGGACCCCACCGAGGCCACGCCCTTGTGGCGGGATTACCAGGAAGCCCTGGTCCGGGAGCAGCCGTACATGTTCCTGTATTTCCCGGACCATCTGGACGGGGTGAGCACGCGCCTGCACGACGTGGAGATGGACTGGCGCGGCGAGTGGCTGAACATCAAGGACTGGTGGATCGATCCGGCCCGGCGGAGCTCGCCGTGAGGCGCTGGGCCGTAGGGGTGCTCGCGGTGGCTCTGTGGGCGTGTGGCGGCGGAGACGCGAGCGACGTGGCCACCGAACAGGCGGGCGATGGCGGCTTCTGTGGGGCGGTGCTGGCGCAGGTGGATTCCTTCACGGCGGCGGCCGAGCGCCGGCACCCGGTTCCCGACGACCCACACTACGGCGGCACCGCCGTCGTGGGCGGTATCGGCGAGATCGCGGCAGGAATGAACGCACTGGTGTCCGCCGACTACGCCGCCGTGCAGCACCAGAAGTTCGCCAATCTGATGACGCTGATCCGCTACGACCGGGACTTCCGGCCGGCGCCCTGGCTGGCGACCTCGTGGGACGTGGCGCCGGACCACGGCTCGGTGACCTTTCACCTGCGCGACGACGTCTACTGGCACGACGGGGTGCGCACGAGCGCCTATGACGTGGCCTTCACCTACGAACGCGCCACCGACCCGGAGACGGGCTTTCCCAACGCCGCCTTCTGGGACTTCTACGTGAAGGGGGCGCAGGGGGTGGAGGTGAGCGACTCCTTCACCGTGACGCTGCACATGCAGCCCCACGCCGAGTTCCTGGATGCCTGGCGCGCCCTGGCGATCCTGCCCGAGCACCTCCTGGGCGACGTGCCGGCGGCCGAGCTGCGGGACCATCCGTACGGGAGCCAGTGCCCCGTGGGCAACGGACCCTTCGTGTTCGTCTCGCACCGACCGCAGGAGAGCTGGACGTTCCGGGCGAACCCGGCCTTTCCGGAGGCGCTGGGTGGCCGGCCCTACCTGGACCGCTACGTCTACCGGATCGTGCCCGAGCCCTCGACGCTGCTCGGGGCGCTCCTGACCGGTGATCTGGACGTCTACATCGCCCCGTCGGCGGATCAGGCGCAGGCGATCGGGGACGACCCCGACGTGGAGCTGCGCCACTATCCCTTCCGTAGCTACGTCTTCATCGGCTGGAATTCGCGCCGACCGCAGCTGGCCGACCGGCGCGTGCGCACGGCGCTCACCGTGGGGACGAACCGGCAGGAGATCGTGCAGGCGCTTCTGTACGGGTACGGCCGGGTCGCGAACACGGGCGTGCCGCCGTTCCACTGGGCCTACGACCCGGCGCTGGAGGATACCCTGGGGTTCGACCCGGACGAGGCGCGCCGGCTCCTGGACGAGGCGGGATGGATGGACCGCGACGGCGACGGGGTGCGCGAGAACGCCGAGGGTGTGCCGCTGAGCATCTCTCTCAAGTACAACGCCGGCAACACCCAGCGGCAGGGGATCGCCGAAGTCATGCAGGCTCAGCTCGCCGACATCGGCGTGGACATCCGTCCCGAGTCGGTGGAGTTCCAGACCCTGGTCGGCCAGATCACGAACCCCGAGGACCGGGATTTCGATGGTGTCGTCATGTCCTGGGTCCCGGAGTTCAAGGTCGACGACACGGATCTCTTCCACTCGGAGCGCGCGGACCAGCCCTACGGTTGGGCCGGCACCCACGATCCGGAGTTGGACCGACTGCTGGACACGCTGCAGCTGGTGGTGGATCGCGACGAGGCGCGCCCCCTGTGGCGGGCGTATCAGAGAGAGCTGATCCGCGAGCAGCCCTACACGTTCTTCTACTTCCAGGATCGGCTGGACGGCGTCTCGACGCGCCTGCGCGACGTGGTCATGGACGCCCGGGGCGAGTGGGTGAATCTGAAGGACTGGTGGATCCCGCCCGACGAGAGGCGGTCGCCGGCTCCATGACCCGCTACCTGGTGCGGAGGTTGCTGGGGGCCGTGCCCATGGTTCTGGGCATCGCCACCATCATGTTCTTCGTGGTGAACCTGGCGCCGGGAGATCCCACGCAGCAGATGATCGCGCCGGGGATGCGTGGCGAGGTCATCGAGCAGATCCGCGAGAACTGGGGCCTGGACCGGCCCATCTACGAGCGCTACGTCGTGTGGCTCGGGAACCTGGTCCGCGGCGACCTGGGCCCGTCGTACTCCTATTCGCGGCCGGTCTCGGCCGTGATCGCCGACGCCCTTCCCAACACCCTGATCCTGTCGGGTGCGGCGTTGGTGGTCGCCTTTGTGGTGGGCGTGCTCATGGGGGTGGTGCAGGCCGTGCGCCAGCACTCTTTCGTGGACGTGACCCTGAGCGTGGTGGCGCTCTTCTTCTATTCCATGCCGTCGTTCTGGCTGGCCATCATGCTCATCCTGGTTTTCGCGTACCTGGCCCGGAACGTGTGGCACTGGCCGATCTACTTCCCGGTGTCCGGGCCCCGCAGCGTGGACTACGATCTGCTGTCGCCCTGGGGCAAGCTCAAGGACCTGGCGTACCACGCGGTACTGCCCGTCACCTCGCTCGCGCTCGTGATGGCGGCGGGCATCGCGCGCTACACCCGGGGGAGCGTCCTGGAGGTGGTACATCAGGACTTCGTGCGCACCGCCCGGGCCAAGGGCCTGCCGGAGCGCACGGTCATCGCGCGCCACGTGCTCAGGAACGCCCTCACGCCTGTGATCACCTTGTTGGGCCTGTACCTGCCGGTCCTGTTCAGTGGCACGGTCTTCATCGAGTCCATCTTCGCCTGGCCGGGGATGGGAAAGACCGTCTTCGACGCCATCTCGCAGCGGGACTACCCGGTGATCATGGCGGCCACGGTGATCTTCGCGACCATGGTCGTGGTGGCGAACCTGCTGGCGGACCTCCTGTACGCGCTGGTGGACCCGAGGATTCGCTATGAGTGAGGGTGCGACGGCGTCATCCGGCACGGTGGCCGGCCGGGTGCGGCAGCGGGGCGGTGCGGCGCTGTCCGCCGTGCTGCCGGGAGCGCCGCAGCTCCTGGCCGGACGTTGGGGCGCGGGGCTGGGCACGCTGGGGCTGTGGGTGTCCCTCGCGGCGCTGCTGGTGCTGCGGCCCGGCCGGGTGCTCGGCGCCCTGGCAGGCGCCGCCGACGCGAAGGCGGCGGCGTTGGCCGTGCCTCTGGGACTGGTGGGGGCCTGGCTGTGGTCGTGGCGAGACGTGAAGCGCGCCGCGGGCGGCCCGCCGGAGAGTCGAAGCCAGTGGGATCTGGCGCGGCGGGCGTTCTCACGGAACCGGCTGGCCGTGGTGGGCCTGCTGGCCGTGGCCGCCTTCTACCTGGTGGCGTTGCTGGCCCCGCTGCTGGCGCCCTTCGACCCGGCGCGGCAGGGCCCCCTGCTGACGGAGCGGCTGGTGGGGCCGTCGGCGTCGCATCTGCTGGGCACGGACCAGTACGCCCGTGACGTGCTGAGCCGAGTGCTCTACGGCGCCCGCGTCTCGCTGAGCATCGGGCTCGTCGCCGTGGGCATCAGCGTCACGCTGGGCACCCTGCTGGGCGCTGTGGCAGGCTACCTCGGCGGCATGGCGGATACGGTTCTCATGCGCCTGGTGGACACGGTGA
This sequence comes from uncultured Gemmatimonadales bacterium, assembly GCA_963809895.1. Classification (GTDB taxonomy): domain Bacteria; phylum Gemmatimonadota; class Gemmatimonadetes; order Longimicrobiales; family Gaopeijiaceae; genus Gaopeijia. The sequence continues at coordinate 190,717 of CAWELD010000010.1, forward strand.
TCGCGTTTCCGCGCCTGGTGTTGCTCATCGCCATCGTCGCGCTCTTCGATCCCTCGCTCTTCTTGATCATGGTGGTGCTGGGGCTGACCCAATGGCCAGGCACGGCGAGGCTGGTGCGTGGCGAGGTGCTGAGCCTGCGGGAGCGTGAGTTCGTCCTGGCAGCGCGGGCGCTGGGCTACTCCCGGCGCCGCATCATCCTGCGGCACGTCATCCCCAACGCCCTGGCTCCCGTGATCGTGGCCGCCACCCTGGGGCTCGGGAACGTCATCGTGCTCGAGGCGGGGCTCTCGTTCCTGGGACTCGGGCTGCGCCCGCCCACACCCACCTGGGGCAGCATGGTGAGCGACGGCCGCGGGCTCATCGAATCGGCGTGGTGGCTCTCCACCTTTCCGGGGTTGGCCATCGTGATGGTGGTGCTGGCGTTCAACGTGGTGGGCGACGGTCTCCGGGACGCCCTGGATCCGCGCATGCGGGGGCGATCGTGAGCGAGGCCCTTCTGCAACTCCGCGAGCTGCGCACCTGGTTCGAGACGGATCAGGGAGTGGCCCGGGCCGTGGACGGCGTCTCGCTGGACGTCCACGAAGGTGAGACCGTGGGACTGGTGGGCGAGTCGGGGTGCGGCAAGTCGGTGACGGCGTTGTCCGTCATGGGCCTGTTGCCTTCTCTGGTCCGGGATATCCGGCCGGGGAGCTCCATCCGCTTCCGGGGCGAAGAGCTGGTGGCCGCTCCCCGACGGCGCCTGCGTGAGCTGAGGGGCAACGAGATCTCCATGATCTTCCAGGAGCCCATGACCTCGCTGAACCCGGTCCAGAGGATCGGACGCCAGGTCGTGGAGCCGCTGCGGTGGCACCGCAAGGTAGGGCGAGCCGACGCGCGCGCCGCCGGTGTGACCCTGCTGAGGGAGGTGGGACTCGGTGATCCCGAGCGCGAGTTCGACGCCTACCCCCACGAACTGTCGGGAGGGATGCGCCAGCGTGCCATGATCGCCATGGCGCTGGCCTGCGAGCCGGCGCTCCTCATCGCCGACGAGCCCACCACGGCGCTGGACGTGACCATCCAGGCCCAGATCCTCGAGCTGCTGGCCGGCCTGCGGAAGCGGCTGGGGATGTCCCTCCTCCTCATCACGCACGACCTGGGAGTGGTGGCCGAGGTGTGCGACCGCGTGGTGGTCATGTACGCGGGTCAGGTGGTCGAGCAGGGCACGGTCGAGGAGATCTTCCGACACCCCGTCCACCCCTACACCCGGGGCCTGCTGGATTCGCTTCCGCGGCTCACGGGGCCCCGCGCTCCGCTCACGCCCATTCCCGGTGCGGTGCCCGCGGCCACGGCCTGGCCGGAGGGGTGTCGCTTCCGGCCGCGCTGCCCTCACGCGTGGGAACGCTGCGCCGTCGAGCCCCCGCCCCTGCTGGACGTCGCGAGCGACGACTCGTCGGGGCAGCGCGCTCGCTGCTGGCTGGTGGAGGAGCCCGCGCGCCGGGGCGAACACCGTGGGGCGGAAGCAGGAGCTGGAGACGCGTGAACGCCGCTCCCGCGCTCCTGGAGGTGGAAGGACTGCGCACCTGGTTTCCGGTGCGGCGGGGGGTGCTCCGACGCGTACGGGGCTACGTCAGGGCGGTGGACGGCGTCTCCTTCACCCTTCACCGCGGCGAGACCCTGGGTCTGGTGGGCGAATCGGGGTGCGGGAAGTCCACCACGGGTCGCAGCCTGGTGCGGCTGGTGGAGCCCACGGACGGGCGGATCGTCTTCGATGGAGAGGACGTGCGCGCCATGGATGACGAGGAGCTCCGGAAGCTGCGCCGACGCGTGCAGATCGTCTTCCAGGACCCCTACGGCTCGTTGAACCCCCGTCTGACGGTGGGGGCCATGCTGGACGAGGTGCTGCGCGTGCATCGGTTGCACGGAGGGGCCGTGGGCCGGCGGCGTCGCGTCGTCGAGCTCCTCGAGCAGGTGGGCCTCTCCCCGGGAGACCGGGAGCGGTATCCCCACGAGTTCAGCGGCGGCCAACGGCAGCGGCTGGGCATCGCGCGAGCCCTCGCCGTGGAGCCCGAGCTGATCGTGCTCGACGAGCCCGTATCGGCGCTGGACGTCTCCGTGCAGGCACAGGTCGTGAACCTCCTGACGGATCTTCAGAAACGGCTCGGGCTCACCTATCTCTTCATCGCTCACGACCTCGGGGTGATTCGCCACGTCAGCGACCGGGTGGCGGTGATGTACCTGGGACGAGTCGTGGAGCGCGGCGCCGCCGAATTGGTCTACGAGGCCCCCGCGCATCCCTACACACGGGCCCTCCTGACGGCGCTGCCGGGGCGCGCTCCGGCGGGCGACGACAGGCGGCAAGCCGTGCTGCACGGAGAACTTGGAGGCATTGCCGATCCCGGCCCGGGCTGTCCCTTCTACCCGCGGTGTCCGCATCCTTCGAAGGACGCCGAGTGTCAGGCCGGGGTCCCTGCGCTCCATCGCGTGGAGAAAAGGCATTTGGCCGCATGTGTAAAGGTCTCTTCCTACATCCGTACAGGGGGTTGACACCGGTAGATGGGGAAGGTCATTATGGCGACTCGCCGCCAACCCTTGATGTCTACGGTCCTGCGAGACGGCAGGCCCGCACGCACACCTTGAAACACTCTGGCTGGAGGTCCTTTTGGTCGGTGTGATGCGTCTTTACGGAGCGCTGCTCCAGATTCCCGGGATGGAAGCCCCGGAACTCACGTTCAGTGAGCAGGTCGCGAAGCAGTGGAACGATACCGGCTTCATGCGCTGGCCCCTGGCTCTCTGCCTGGTCATCGGTATCATCGTCATCATCTGGAAGTTCTTCGACCTCACGGCCAAGAGCACCAAGACCCGCAAGATCCTCACGGAGGTCGACGAGCTCCTCAACCAGCACCGCATTCGTGAGGCCATCGAGGTCACCCGGGATTCCAACGCCCCGGCGGCCAAGATCCTCTACGCCGGCCTCGAGCGTCACGACGAGGGCACCGAGCGTGTGATGAAGGCCATCGAGAACCAGGGGCTCATCGAGCTGTCCAAGCTCGAAAAAGGCCTGGTGATCCTGGCCACCCTCACGAACATCGCGCCGCTGCTGGGCTTCCTGGGCACCGTGATCGGGATGATCCAGGCCTTCCAGTCCATCGAGCTCGCGGGTGAGGTGGAGGCGACCCTGGTCGCCGGAGGCATCAAGGTGGCCCTCCTCACCACGGCGGCAGGTCTGACCATCGCCATTCCGGTGAGCATTGGCCACAACTACTTCGTCTCCAGGATCGACAGCCTGGTCATCGACATGGAGGAGTCGGCGCAGAAGATGATCGACGCGCTCCATGCCATGCAGACGCATCAGAGCGGCTGATCCCGGACGCGACGACCAGATAGCCGAAAGGGGCTCCCCGCCGCCGCGGGGGGCCCCTTCGTCGTCCCGGTGCGCGGGCTCGTTCCTCGGCGAGCGGCGTGCCTCGGCGCACGAGACCCTCGCACCCCAGGGGGAATCGGGTGTAGGATGTAAACAGACGTTCCTCATGGACTCCAGCCCGCGTCGCAGTCCCCCCATGCGTTGGTCCGCACGCTCCACCCGGCTACCCGTCGCACTCGCGCTGTCCGCGGCGCTGATGGCGCCCGCTCGTCCGCTGGTCGCCGCGCCCGCGGCCGGCGACTCCACCGCCGTTCTGGACTCGGCCAGAGCCGAGATGGCCGTGGGCCGGAACTGGCACGCCGCCGCGCTGCTGGCCCCGCTTCGCAAGGAGGGCGGGCTCGATCGCGCCGGCCTTGTCCTGCTGGCTCGCGCCGAAGCCGGATACCGGAACTGGACGGGGGTGCGGACGGTGCTCGAGGAGGTGGCGGCCACGGGCGACCTCGACGGACCGACCTGGCAGCTCCTCGGTCGCGCGCGAGAGGCCGTGGACGCTCCCGGCCCCGCCGCCGAGGCCTATCGTCGTGCGCTGGCCGGCGGCCTGCCCACGGCCGAGGCCCGCGTCACCCGCCTGCGGCTGGCCCGCGTGCAGTGGTCGGCGGACCACAGAACGGAGGCCCTGGCGGTCCTGGACTCGGTCGAGGTCCCGGGGCCCCGGTCCTGGCTCGCGCTGGAGCTCCTGGCGCCGGCCATCGATCGCGGCGACACCGCCGTCGTGCGCACCCTGCTGTCGCGCATCACGGCGCCCACGCCCCTGGACCTCGCCTGGGACGCGACGGCCCGCTCCCGGTGGGAGGCCGGCGACAGCGTGGGCGCGGCCGAGGCGTATCGGGCGGTATTGGCGGGCTCGCCCACCGACGCCCGCAAGGCGCCGGCCTGGCGGGTGATCGGAGAGGTGGCGCTCGCCGGAGGGGACAGCGCCGCGGCGCGCTCGGCCTTCGAGGAGGCGGTGGTGGCCTCACCGTACGGTCGCTCCGGGGGGATCGCGGCCCGCCATCTCGTCGACCTGGGCGGGCTCACCGCGTCCATGGCGTTGACGGCGGCGCGCTCCCTGGACCGGCTGGGAGACGGGGCCAGGGCCCTCAAGGCGTACGATCGCTACGTCGCGCGGTCCGAGGCCGCCGGAGAGGAGCCGGCGCCGGCGGCCCGGGTGGAGCGAGCGCGCATCATGGCCACGGTCCGCGACCGGCAGGAGGAGGCCATCGGCGAGTACCGGGAATTGTCCACGAGTCCAGACCCGGACGTCGGATCCCGGGCGCTGGTGCTGTGGGCCGGACTCCGCCGCCGGCAGGGACGCACCGGCGACGAGGCGACCATTCGGCGTTGGCTGGTGGAGCGCTACCCCAACACACCCGCCGCCGCCGACGTGGTCTTCTTCAGGGGAGACGCGGCCCACGACCGCCAGGACCTGAGCAAGGCGCTCGAGGAGTACGGGCGAGTCGCCGAGATGGCGCCGGCGCTGGACCGGGCCGGGCTGGCCCGTATGCGCATGGGCATGATCCTCCTGGAGAAGGGAAGGGTCGCGGAGGCGGCGAAGGTCTACGAGGGATACCTGGCCGCCTTCCCGTCGGGGCGCCGGTGGGAGGAAGCGACCTACTGGGCCGCGCGCACGCGGCTTGGCGCTGGGCGATTCGGCCCAGGGGGCGACGTTTCTGAAGCGCCTTCAGGACGAGGAGCCGTTCTCCTACTACGCCATGCTCACCGCGGACCTGCTGGATCGGCCCTTCGCGGTGGAAGGCCTGCCGGCCGGACCGGAGCCGGTGGATCCCGGACTGGCTGCCGGCCGCCCTGGACGAGCTCGACCTCCTCAGGGCGGCCGGACTGGATGCCGGCGCCTCGAATGCCGCGGACGCCATCGTGGCCCGCGGGCGACGGGAAGGGCACGCCGTGCTCATGACCGTGGCGGAGCACCTCATCGATCGTGGCCGCACCATGGAGGGGATCAACCTGGGGTGGGAGCTCCGGCGCGAGGGTGAGCCGTGGAGCCTCCGCCTACTGCGGGTCGTGTACCCGTTCCCGTACCGGGAGATGGTGACCCGCGAGGCCCGGGAGTGGGGTGTCGATCCGTACCTGCTGGCAGCGCTCATCCGCCAGGAGTCGGCGTGGGTGCCGGACATCGTGTCCGCTGCCGGGGCCGTGGGCCTCATGCAGGTGATGCCCGCCACCGGCAAGGACCTGGCCCGCTCCATCGGGCCGGCCGACTTCACCACGGAGAGCCTGGAGACGCCGGAGGTGAACCTGCACCTGGGTGCGCGCTTCCTGGTGGACGTCATCCAGCGCTACGGGCCGGACATGCCGCTCATCCTGTCGGCCTACAACGCGGGCCCCACCCGGGCGGAGCGCTGGAAGGGGTTCCCCGAGGCGGCCGATCCGCTGCGTCTCACCGAGCGCATTCCCTTCGCCGAGACCCGGGGCTACGTGAAGAACGTGACCCGCAACGCGCGGCTCTACCAGGCCCTCTATCAGGTGGACGAGCGGGTCGCGCGCTGACGCCCGCGGCGACTCCGCCGAAGCGGTTGGCGTCGTCGATAACCGGGACGTCGCGTGGATCGTTTGAAAACATCTGTTTGACTTGCTGCCAGCGCGGTCGATTCTCTACCATGAATGCGGACCGGGCTCCGGTCCGAGTGTTCATCCGAAGAAGGAGGGAGCAGGATGTCCAGAGGGACCGTGAAGTGGTTCAATGACGCCAAGGGATACGGATTCATCCAAGCCCCGAACCAGAGCGACGACGTCTTCGTCCACTTCAGCGCGATCCTCGGGGACGGCTTCCGAACCCTCGCCGAAGGCGAGGAGGTAGAGTTCGAGGTCATGGAGACTGATCGAGGCCTACAGGCCGCGAACGTCATGCGGGCCTGATCGGTCACACTCCCTCGCAGGCATCGAAGGCGCCTCGCGGCCAAGCGGTCGCGAGGCGCGTCTTCTTACACGAATCCCTTGCAGGTCGCTGAAGAAGGGGAGTACCCCGCGCGCACGGCGCTTTCGCGCGTTCAGCCAAGGAACGACGACGAGTCGTAGCAGCGCTACGGCGAGGAGGAGAGACGATGGATCGAACACGCGGAACCGCCATGCGCCCATCCGTATGTGGCCTATGAACTTGGACGGCAGTGGGTTGGGGCGGCACGGCCCCTCCTCCGTCGTTGAAGCTCCTCGACGTAGCTATGGCTATGCCTTCGTCACTTCGCCTAGGATGAGGGGCCGTGGCGCTCCCAACGCGGGGTGCTCTCCTTCTTCAGCGACCTGCTAGACCGTGCAGATCCCCCCAAAGAAGCGTCCGCGCCTGTTCCTGGTCGACGCCTACGCCCTCATATACCGGTCCTTCTTCGCGTTCATCAACCGCCCCCTGGTGAACTCCCGGGGTGAGAACACCTCGGCGCCCTTCGGCTTCACCAACTTCCTGGAGCAGCTCAAGGCCGATTTCGAGCCGGACTACCTCGCCGTGGTCTTCGACGCCGGGGATTCCTTTCGCGAGGAGATGTACCCCGAATACAAGGCCACTCGCGAGAAGATGCCCGACGAGCTCAGGGCGTCGCTGCCCCGGGTACGGGCCATCGTCGAGGCCTATCGCGATCCGGTCATCGAGCTCGAGGGCTACGAGGCCGACGACGTCATCGGAACGCTGGCGACCAAGGCCGAGAAGGCCGGCCTGGAGGCGGTCATCGTGTCCGGCGACAAGGACTTCTATCAGCTGGTGGACGCGCACGTCCACCTGCTGAATCCGGGACGCGGCGGTCCCAACGGTGTGGATGCGGAGTGGGTGGACACCCGCAACGCCGACGAGAAGTTCGGCATCCCCCCCGAGCGGGTGGTGGACTACCTCGCGCTCATCGGGGACTCCTCGGACAACGTGCCGGGGGCTCCCGGAATCGGGCCCAAGACGGCGGTGAAGCTCCTGGCCGAGTACGAGACGCTGGAGGAGCTGCTGGAGAAGGCCGCCGACCTGTCGGGCAAGCGGGCCCGGGAGGCCCTCACCGAGCACGCTGACGACGTGCGGCTGTCTCGCCGGCTCGTGACCATCATGCGGGACCTGCCCCTGGAACTCGACCTGGAGCGGCTGCGCATGGCGGCCCCGGACCATGCCCGCCTGCGCGACCTGTTCCTGGATCTGGAGTTCCGCCGGCTGGCGGAGAAGTACACGCGGCTGGCGCTGGAGGCCGATGCGCTGGAGAGCGCTACGGCCGAAGAAGCGGCCTACCGCCTGCTCGCCGATGCGCCCGCCGTGGAGAAGTTCGTCACCCGCGCGCGAGAGAAGGGACGTGTCGCCGTGGACGCCGAGACCACCGACCTGGATCCCATGCGCGCGGACGTGGTGGGTCTGGCCATGGGCCTCGGTGGCGGCGACGCCGTCTATCTGCCCTTCGCCCACCGTCCCTCGTCCACCCCCACGCTGGACGCCACCGAAGAGGAGATCCCCAATCTGCCTCCGCTGGGGTCCGAGGCCATGGCTCCCCTGCGTGAGCTGCTGGCGGACCCGGCGGTGGAGAAGGTGGGCCACAATCTGAAGTACGACATGCTCGTGCTGGAACGGGCGGATACCGAGCTCGCAGGCCCGCTGTTCGACACGATGGTGGCATCGTACGTCCTGGATCCGGGGCGGCGCTCGCACGGTCTGGACGAATTGGCCATGGAGATCCTGGCCCACAAGGCCACGGCCTACCACGAAGTGGCGGGCAAGGGCCGCAAGGAGATCCCCTTCGCCGAGGTCCCGCTGGACGAGGCGCTGGACTACGCCGCCGAGGACGCCGACGTGGCGTGGAGGCTCTGGGAACGGTTCGCGCCCGAGATGGAGGAGCACTCCCTCACGCGGCTGTTCCGGGAGCTGGAGATGCCGCTGGTGCCGGTGCTGGCGGCCATGGAGCGGGAGGGGATCCGTATCGACGGAGACTTCTTCAAGGAGATGAGCACGAAGCTCAGGAAGGAGCTGCAGCTCATCCAGGACGAGATCTACAAGATCGCCGGCGGGGAATTCAACCTGAATTCGACGCCGCAGCTTCGCGAGGTCCTCTTCACGCGGCTGGAACTGCCGGTCGTGAAGCGCACCAAGACAGGCCCGTCCACCGATGCGTCGGTGCTGGAGGAGCTCGCCGCCGAGGGACATGCCGTGCCGCGGCTCATGCTGGAGTACCGGGAGCTGGAGAAGCTCAGGAACACCTACGTGGACGCGTTGCCGCGGCTGGTGAATCCCGAAACCGGGCGGATCCACACCAGCTTCAACCAGACCGTGGCGGCCACGGGACGGCTGTCGTCCAGTGAGCCGAACCTGCAGAACATCCCCATTCGCACGAGCCTCGGTCGGGAGATCCGCAAGGGTTTCGTGGCGGAGGAGGGACGGCTGCTCCTGGGCGTCGACTACTCGCAGATCGAGCTGCGAGTGCTGGCGCATTTCTCGGGGGATGCGCCGCTGGTGGACGCCTTCCGGCGGGGCGTCGACATTCACCGGCAGACCGCTGCGGTCATCTTCGACGTGTCGGTGGACGACGTCACGGCGGATCAGCGGGGGCGGGCGAAGACCATCAACTTCGCGACGCTCTACGGGCAGGGCGCCTTCTCCCTGGGGCGTCAGCTGGGGATTTCCCGCGACGAGGCCCAGGCCTTCATCGATCAGTACTTCGAGCGCTTCTCCGGCGTGCGGGCCTTTCTCGACGAACAGGTGGCCAAGGCGCGGGACCAGGGCTATGTGGAGACGCTTCTGGGCCGCCGTCGGTACATCCCGGAGCTCAAGTCGCGCAACTGGAACATCCGTCAGTTCGGGGAGCGGGTGGCGCAGAACACCCCCATCCAGGGCACCGCAGCCGACCTCATCAAGCAGGCCATGCTCGACGTGGCCGCGGCCCTGCGCGAGCAGGAGCCCGAGGCCCGCATGCTCCTGCAGGTGCACGACGAGCTGCTCTTCGAGGTGCCGGAGGAGCGGATCGACCCCGTCAGGGAGCTCGTGGTGGAGCGCATGGAGTCGGCGCTGGAGCTCGAGGTGCCTCTGGTGGCGGAGTGGGGTGTCGGTCGGAGTTGGTACGACGCCAAGGCCTGACGAAGGCCCAGCGGCCCATGGGACCGCCCGGTTCGCCGGGCCATCATGCGGGTGTGTCGCCGGGGGAGTGCCCCGGTGGAGGACGCCCTCTTCTCAAGGAGATACCCGCATGAGCCGGTCCGTGAACAAGATCATCCTCGTTGGCAACGTGGGTCGCGATCCCGACGTGAACCAGACGAAGAACGGGACCAAGGTGGCCCACATGTCGCTGGCGACCAACCGTCGAACGCAGGTCGGGGGCGACGAGTCGGAGCGCACCGATTGGCATCGCCTGACCTGCTGGAACCGACTGGCGCAGTTCGCCGAGGACTACATCCACACGGGCGACCGTCTGTACGTGGAGGGGCGGCTGGAGTACGACAGCTACGACCGGGACGGCGTCACCATTCCCACCGCCGAGATCCACGTGCGCGAGGTGGTGCTCCTGTCCCGACGCGAAGAGCTCACGGAGGTGGCGGAAGAGGTCGCCGAGGTCGCCTGATCCGACACCGGCGGGTCAGAGCCAGGGCTGGAAGCGGCGGCTCACGGAGAAGATCAGCTCCCAGTCGCCGTCGGGACCGAGGCCCCGGCCCACGTCCAGGCGGAGCACGTCCCAGAGCAGGTCCAGGCCCGCGCCCACACTGGCGCGCACGCCTGCGTCGCCGTCGCCGGTCCAGCCGACCGGCAGGTCCTGTCCGGCCGCCAGCGAGGCCTGGCCGGCGGCGGCGAAGACGTGGGCTGTGACCCAGGGCTGGCGGATGCTGTGGCCGACCGTGGCCGATGCCAGCCAGAAGCGGCGGCCGACCTGCTCGCGGTAGGGTTGGCCCGGGAGCGTGCCGCGACCGCCGAGCACGAAGAGCGCCTGGGGGGCGCACCGCTGTCGGCCATGCCACCCCGCAGCTCCACCTCGAGCTTCAGATCCCGGTAGGCCTGATCCCGGGTCCAGGCCAGGAGGGCCTGGCTGGAGGCCCAGGCTCGACCGTCCTGATGGGCGATGCGGGTGTCGAGGCGCGCGCGCCCGCCCAGGGGCAGGCCTGGCAGGTCCAACCCCAGGTCCAGGGCTTGTAGCCAGCCTTCTTCGATGGGGCGCACCGGGCGTAGGTCGGTGCCGAGGTCACCGACGACCCGTGTCCCGGACGTGTGATGCTCCACCGCGAGTCCGAGATCGAGGCTCCGGCCCTCGGCGGGCCCCACGCGATGGTGGACACCGACTCCGCTGCTGAACCACGGGTCCAGGTAGTCGCGCCCGCCCAGGGTCGCCAGGGAGTTCAGGACTCCGCTGGCGCCCCGAACCGGACCCAGGTCGCGGAGGGCGTTGAGCTCGGCGCGCACGCTGCTGGCGGGGCGCTCCGCGCCGTCGTCCAGCTCCGCGCTCGCCGCTCCCTTCTCGCGGGCGAAGGCCCAGCCGCCGTGCACTCGCAGGCTCCATGTCGTGCGCGGGCGGAAGGACATGCCCATGCCGAGGAAGACCCCCTCCGCCCGGTCGTAGCGAATGCCCTCGGACACCGACGGCAGATAGAGCCGCAACCGTCTGAGTCCGCTCAAGGTGCGCTCGGCCGCAAGACGGCGGACCTTCTCCTGGAGCTCGTCCATGGAGGGCGTGGGGGCCAGCCCTTCCTCCTGCAGGTCCGACATCAGGGGGCGCTCGAAGGGAAAGGCGCGGCGCTCGGCCTCCGGCACCGCGCTCACCCCCCGGGTCTGGAACAGGCCGTCCGGGAGGTCGGGGTTGAACTCGTATCCGTGGATCTCGAACCGCCCGCGGATGATGCTCCCGGCCAGGAAATCGAGTTGCGGAAGCTCGCGGCGGAGCTCGACCTCCTGGCGGTAGGGAAGCCAGTAGCGGTCCATCCACAGCCCGTTGTCCAGCGAGATCCGGATGTAGTCGAGGTAGGAGTCGACGTACGAGGCTGGCGTGAAGCTGAAGCTCATGCGGACGATGGCCGCCGTGGATTGGTCCAGATAGATGGACCCCACGAAGCCCGGGTGGTCCATGGCCTTGGGTCGGACCTGGATCTCGTAGACCCGCACCGGCTCCTTGCCCGAGGCGAACGAGATGGTGAGGGAGTCGGCGAGGCGGAAGTCGTAGGTGGCCTCGGAGCGGGGCGCGACGGGGTGCAGCACCGCCTCGACCTCGTCGCCGTCACCCAGGCGGATGAGATCGCCGAATTCGTCCTGGACCACGGTGAGGTGGTCCAGATGGTAGCGGATGTTGGTGGGGAGGACCTTCTCGTCGCGCAGTCCGACGATGCGCTGCTTGGTGTCGTTGGGGGCGCGCCAGAACACCTGCAGCGCGATCTGATCCGCCTTGACCAGGGTGCGCTCGTCGCTGTCGGGGCGGTCCAGGAAGAAGTAGACGAAGCCACGGGCGTCGGCACGGTACGCCCGGAACGAGGAGTCCACGCTGGTGCTGTGTCGGGTCTGGCGCGCGCGCGCGACGAGGTCGAGCACCCGCGGCGTGTTCCAGTCGCCAGGCTCCTGTGCCCGGCCCGACGGGGCCAGGGCGGCCAGAAGCAGCAGCGCAAGCAGATGCGGGGACGGACGGACGGGCAAGGGCGGGTGCCGGAATGCAGAGAAGGAGTGCACGTCCGGAGTGGTACAGCACCCCCTCGGGGCCGGTTCCGGCCGCCCAGGGCTCAGCGGGTCCAGAAACGGCCGCGGGCCCCGCCTCCGGAGAGGTCGGGGCCCGCGGCCCTGGCAGGTCCGTCTGGGCTCAGTTGGCGTTCCAGAATCCGGACAGCGACTCCCCGTGGGGGCTCTCGCGAAGCTTCTCGAAGGCGCGGTTGCGAATCTGGCGGATGCGCTCACGGGTCACACCCAGGAGAGAGCCGATCTCCTCGAGGGTCCGCTCCTCCCCGTCGTCGAGGCCGTAGTACAGGTAGAGGATCTTGCGCTCGCGCTCGGTCAGGTAGGTCTCGAACATCTGCTCGAGGAAATCGCGGCGGGCCACGGCCTCCACGTCCTCTTCGATGTCACCGCCCTCGGCTCCGGCGAAGCGCTCGCCGAAGCTGGCGCTGTCGCGGTCGCTACGATCGATGGGGGCGTCGAGGCTGAGCTCGCTGGCCGCCACCCGCCGCAGAGCCCGGATGGTCTCCACGGGCTCCGACATGTCCTCGGCGATCTCCTGATCCGTCGGCGACCGGCCCAACTGCTGCGTGAGGGCGGTCTCCGTGCGGGCCAGCTTGGCCAGGTTCGAGTTCTGGTTCAGGGGGATGCGCACGGAACGCGTCTGCTCCGCGAGGGCCTGGAGCACGGTCTGGCGGATCCACCATACGGCGTAGGAGATGAATTTCACCCCCTTGTCCGGATCGAACTTCTTGACCGCCTTGAGGAGACCCTCGTTGCCGATGCAGACCAGCTCGGCGAGTCCCAGCCCCCGACCCTGGTACTTCTTCACGTAGGAGATCACGAAGCGGAGGTTCGCCGTAACCAGTCGTTCGGCGGCCTCCTTGTCTCCCGCCCGGGCGCGACGGGCCAGCGCCCGTTCTTCCTCCGGGTCCTGGATCAGGGGGTACTTTTCAACGTCCTGCAGATACTGGTCGAAAGAATCCAGGCCACGAGAGGGGGAAAACATCCGTTTCACTACCTCGCCGATGCGTGTGACCAAGGGAGGGACCCCCGATGACCGGGAAGCATCGCGCTTCCGTGGACCACGAGGGGGGCCGAGTGGGCGTGACGGGGCCCGAAAAGACAAACCAAGTTATAAAAGCGTGTTTGTCCAGTCAAAGGTTTTGTTCCCAGGATGATACACCCTTCTCGCGTGGGTCCGAGCCGGGCGTCTGTCGACGCTCAAATGCCGGTCAGACCAGGAGTTCCGGACGCGGCGAGGTCGTCACGCCGCTCCGCCCCCAGGCGGCGCCGCCAGAACGAGGCTGGCGTTGATGCCACCGAATCCGAAGGAGTTGCTCAGGGCCAGATCGACCCGGGCCTCCAGACCGTGGGCGGGGACGTGGGCCAGCCGGCAGTCGTCGGCGGGATCGTCCAGGTTCAGGGTCGGAGGCAGCCATCCCCGTTGCATGGCGAGGCAGGTGACGACGGCTTCGATGGCGCCGGAGGCCCCGAGAGCGTGACCGTGGTAGGGCTTGGTGCCACTGACGTGGACACGGTCGGCGGCACTGCCGAGCACGGCGCGCAGTGCCTTGGCCTCCGTACCGTCGTTCAGCGGCGTGGATGAAGCGTGCGCGCTCACGTAGTCCAGGGCCCCGGGCTCCACGCCGGCGCTGTCCAGGGCTTGTCGCATGGCGGCGGCGGCACGTGAGCCGTCGGGCCGCGGCGCGGTCATGTGGTAGGCATCGCTGGTGGTACCGTATCCGAGGATCTCGGCGTAGATCCGCGCACCCCGAGCCCGGGCCCGCTCCAGTTCCTCGAGGACGAGCACCGCCGCGCCCTCACCCATGACGAATCCGTCGCGATCCCGGTCGAAGGGTCGGCACGCCCGCGCCGGGTCGTCGTTGCGCGTGGTCATGGCCCGGATGAGCGCGAAGGCGCCGAAGCTCAGCGGACCGAGGGGCGCCTCCACGCCCCCGGCGAGCGCCACGTCCGCATGACCGTCCCGAATCAGGCGCCAGCCGTCTCCCAGCGCGATGGTCCCCGAGGCACAGCTCATGGCGTTGGTGGAGTTCGGACCCGTGAAGCCGAATTCGATGGCCGCCTGACAACTCGCGGCGCCACAGAACACCGTGGTCGCGAGCCTGGGATTCACGGCCCGGATGCCCCGATCCAGGTAGTGCGCCAACTCCTCCTGGGCTTGCGCCAACCCGCCCAGGGCGGAGCCCATCTGCACCGCCACGCGCGGTCCGGCTTCACTCGCCACGTCCAGGCCGGCGTCTTCGACGGCGAGCCTCGAGGCGGCGATGGCGAACTGTCCGAAGCGGTCCAGACGTCGGGCACGATCGGATCCCATGTGGGCTCCGGCATCGAAGTCGTGGATCTCCGCGGCGACGGTGGTGCGGAGCTCGGAGGCGTCGAAGCGCGTGATGGCCGCCACCGGCGACTCACGTCGGCGTAGCCCGGCCCAGAGGGCGTCCACGCCGGTTCCCACCGCAGTGATGGGGCCGAGGCCCGTGACCACAACGCGCCTCGGGTGTCGCCCGCCGACGTCGGTCTCTCCGTCTCCGCTCATGCCCGCCCTCCTTCGTCCAGGGTCTCGGCCGCGCGTGCGATGCCCGCCAGCGTGCGGCCCGCGATGTGCTGCACGAAATGCGGTCCGATCACGTGGTTCGCGGCCCAGCCGCTCACGAGGGGCCACTCGGGGCCCGGCCATTCATGGACGATTCTCAAGAGTGTGCCGCCCTCCTCGGCGGGTCGGACCTCCCACCACACGTCCATCCCTCGGGTCACCCCCTCCACATGGCGGTAGCGCACCGTGCGGGCGTCGGCATCGTGGCTCATCTCGGACACCCACCAGGTCGGGTAGGGAAGAGGTCCGAAGTTCCGCCACGCAGCCATCTCCACGAGGCCGGCCGCGAAGCCGTCCCTGCGGCGGAAGCGCACCCACCGGTAGTGGGGCAGGATGTCCGGCCACCGCTCCACGTCCGCCGCCAGCTGGAAGCAGACGTCGGCCGGTGCCCCGGTTCGGTGCTCGTCCACGGTTCGCATCACGTCACTCCTGAGAAGCCCGTCGCCAGGCGCACCAGGAGCCGGGGCCGGAGGAGGGATCGCGCGGGCCGGCCGTCACCGGTGACCGCGATCAGCTCCGCCAGGGCGTCCGTTCGGTCCAGCCGCCTCAGGATCAGCGACAGGAGGTCTGGCCGTTGCATCACTGCCTCGACGACCCGTTGGATCCTGCGGCCGGGTGTGAAGGCTGCCCGGAGCTGCCGAGCGTACGACCCCAGCATGTCGCGGGAGGTCCCTCCCCGCGCCAGTGCCTCGGACACGATGGGCGCGGCGAGCTCCGCCGACCGCAGCGCGCGGAAGATGCCCTGACCCGTGAGCGGATCGAAGTAGCCCGCGGCGTCTCCGACCAGGACCACCCCGTCGTGCACCGGCGAGCGCACGGGCCAATCGAAGGGACCGCTGCCCAGAGGCCGGGACACCGCGCTCGCCCCCGCGAGTCCCGGAAGCACGTTCGCGGCCAGGGACAACAGGCCCGCCGCCGTTCTCGGCAAGGTGCCGGCGCGGGCACGAGGCACCACCACCGTCAGGGTCCAGCGCGAACCTTCGGGATCCAGGGGCGCCAACCCCAGGGTGCGGCGCCAGTCCAGGTGCAGTCGCCCCCGGTCCGGCGGCAGGTCCACCCCCTCCAGGTGAAGGGAGAGTGAGGCTTTGTGGACCCGGGGACGTCTGGCGACGGCGCCCACCGAGCGCGCGACCACGGAGCGGAGACCGTCTGCGCCGATCACGAGGCTCGGGTGCAGCGGCGCGCCATCCCCCTGAAGCCGCACCACGGGTCCACGGCGCCGCTGGCCGGGCTCGACCGAGGCCACGCGCACCCCCTCGCGCACCTCCGCACCGGCCTCTCGCGCGGCGCTCAGGAGGGTGTGGTCGAGGCGTTGTCGCGACAGGCCCCAACCGGTGCCCACGTCGACCGGAAAGCGGGCGTCGAAGGCGCCGGCCGCCGGAGTGTGGAGCCTCCAGCCGCGCAGGAGGGCCGGGCCTAGCGCCCGCACCCTGTCGGCCAGCCCCAGGCGATGGAGCGCGGCCACCGCGCCGGGATCCAGGCACTCGCCACAGGCTTTGGCGCGCGGGAAGCGGGCGCGATCCAGGACCAGGACGTCGTGCCCCGCGCGCGCCAGCAGGAGGGCGGTGGCGCTGCCGGCGGGCCCCCCGCCCACCACGACCACCTCGGGTCCGTGCATCAGCTCCGTCCCTCCAGGACCAGGCGGAAGGGGAGATGGCGCCTGACGCGGACGTTCCGCAGGCCGGCCTTCCGGCCCACGGTGTCGAGCTCGTCGGGCGTGAAGGAGCGCAGCACGGACAGGGGACCGTCGTGACGGGTGATGGGATTGCGTCTCCAGACGGTGGCCGCGAGCAGGCGGGCGCCCAGGTAGTTGAGGCGGCTCCGCTCCAGATCACCCACCAGCACCCGGCCGCGTGTCACGCGGGCCATCTCCCGGACCAGCGAGACGGCGTCGTCGGGGCCGAAATGGTGGAGTGTCAGCGTGCAGGTGCTGACGTCGAAGGAGTCGTCGGCGAAGGGGAGCGCGAGGCCGTCGGCCCGGACGAGTCGGACCGGCGGCCCGCAATCACCGAGGCTCCGTCGGGAGGCCACGGTGAGCATGGGCCCGTGCAGGTCGACGCCGACGCCGCGCGCCGGTCCGGTCCGTCGGTCCAGCCAGGCGCAGGTCCGGCGGAGCACCTGGCCGTCTCCCGTGCCCACGTCGAGCACGTGCACGCCTCGTCCGGGCGGGAGGTCGCGCAGATGCCGCCGCAGGGCGCGTTCTCCGCCGAGCCAGCGGTCCACCGCTTCCACATGGGCCAGGGACCGCTCGAGCTCCCTGGGATCGGCGGCCGCCGGGTCGTCCAGCAACTCGTCGTCGTGTCGGCGGATGGGAGGAGCGAGGAGGCTCACGTCAGCGCGGCGGATTGAAGCGATCCGGACCCACCGGCGTGCGGCGGCTGCGGGCCATGTCGGGATCTTCCAGGCTCTCGGTGAGCCCCAGCAGGTCGCTGAAGGACACCCGGAAGACGAGATCGGAGAAGCCGGCACCCGACTCCACCGGGAAGGCCAGGTCCACGCGCACCACGCCCCGTGTGCCGGCCGGAAAGCCGATGCGCAGACCGGCTCCCACGGTGGCCCGCCAGCCCGAGTCGAATCCGAAGGGCGCGTCGCCCGCCCACATGCGGCCCATGTCGGCGAAGAGCGTCGCGCCGAGGTCGAAGAGATCGGGATACGGCCAGCCGAAGTAGATGCGGTCTTCGGCGGACGCCACGATCCGCCGTCCCCCGGGGTAGTCCTCGTCGCGGTAGCCGCGCACGCCGGTGCGCCCACCCAGCGTGAGCTGAAACGGCTGATCCATCTCCCAGCCGCCGGCGCCGGCCAGCCGCGCGAAGAGGGTGTGGCGTGGCCAGATCGCCGATTGCCAGTAGAAGAGGAGATCCCCTTCGGCGAGGATGTCGCGCCACCCCTCACGGTCCGTGGCGCCGGAAAAGATCTGGCGGGCTTCGATGCCGAAGTTCGAGACGATGACGAAAGGAGACGGAGCCCCGGCGCCGTAGATCCGCACGCGCGTATACAGGTCGTCGGGACGTCCTTCGGAGGCCAGGAAGCCGAGGCTGCGCCCCAGGGTGAGCGACATCTCCGTGCCCACCTCCACGTCCTGGACTCCACGCAGGGCATCGAGTCCCTGACGCTGCACGAAGTCGATGTTGCGCTGGCCCAGGAGCAGATTGATGCGAGTGCCCGACCGGTAGTGGGTCTGGTCCGCGAGCCGGAGGGCATCGTCTGCGGGCGCCGAGTCCTGGGCGGAGAAATCCCGGCTGTCCACGCGCTTGACGTCTCCGGGATACCCGGGAAACGCGAGACGCTCGCGCGAGAATCCCAGCCCGAACACGGTGAGATTGCCCGGCTCGCCCACCCGTGCCGCCATGGTCAGCTCCGAGCGCTCCTCGTCTACCGGCAGGAGCAGGTGGGCCGACTCGCCCGGCGGCCCCACCGAATAGCTGAAATAGTCCTCGCGGCGGAAGTACTGCTGGCGCGCGGCGAAGCGCCCCACCTCGCCCACGAAGGGGTAGAAGAGCTCCTCGTCGAGGAAAGGCCCGACCCTGGTGCGCCCCCCCTGCAGACTCCCGTCGAGCCGTGTGTTGAAGAGCCGGGGCGTGAAGATCTGTCCCCCCACCTCGCGCACGGCGTCCAGCTTGTGGTAGAAAGCTCCGACCGTCATCCCCTGGCCCAGGAAGTTCTCCTCGGTGAGACCGAGCTCCTTCAGGCGGAGGCCGCCGTTGACGTCCGCCTTGAGGTCGACCACCAGCGTCCAGTCGTCGCGCGTGTCCACGACTACGTGCCAGTTGCCGTCGGGCTGGCGGATCCCGTAGACGTCGACGCGCGCCAGGAAGTCGTAGCGGCGCAGGAGCCGTTCCGAGTCCTGAATCTTGAACGCATCGTAGCAGCCACCCTCCTTCACCAGGAGCTCCCGGAGGAGGAAGCGCTGCCGCGTACGGATGTGCACCCGGTTGGCGAGTCTGTAAGCCCATCCGTACGAGGGGTTTCCGAGCTCGCTCAGATCGAAGAGCGAGCGATTGTCGACGAAGATGTGCGTGATGCGTCCGTCCGGGCACGTCTCCTGAGCCGCCAGCGGAGCGGCGCAAAGCAGCAGGAGAAGAGCGAGGACGGGTCTCGGCATGCAGGTGCGGGGGATTTCGGGGGGGTGGGGAAGGTGCTTAATCTACGGGACCCTCAATGTCTGGCGAACGAGCTTACTCGTACATACACGGAGTTCCCCATGGAGGATCGTAAGCGGGAAGCGCTCGAGTATCACCACCTCGGTGATCGCCCCGGGAAGATCGAAGTCGTACCGACCAAGCCCGTGGCCACCCAGCGTGACCTGTCTCTCGCCTATTCCCCCGGCGTCGCGGAGCCCTGCAGGGAGATCCACCGCGAACCGCTGGACGTCTTCAAATACACGGCCCGCGGCAATCTGGTCGCCGTGGTCTCCAACGGTACGGCAGTACTGGGTCTCGGTGACATCGGTCCGCTGGCGGCCAAGCCCGTCATGGAGGGCAAGGGCGTGCTCTTCAAGCGCTTCGCGGGCATCGACGTCTTCGACATCGAGATCGACGCGCCCGAGGCGGACGACGTCATCCGCTTCTGCGAGATGCTGGAGCCGACGGTGGGGGGGATCAATCTCGAAGACATCCACGCTCCCGACTGCTTCGTCATCGAGAAGACGCTCAAGGAGCGCCTGGACATTCCGGTGTTCCACGATGACCAGCACGGCACCGCCATCATCGGCGCCGCGGCACTCCTCAACGCCCTGGAGCTCATCGGCAAGGAGCTCGCCGAGGTGAAGGTCGTGTTCAGCGGGGCCGGGGCGTCGGCGTTGGCCACCGCCGACCACATCATGCGGCTCGGCGTGCAGAGGAAGAACATCCGCATCTGCGACTCCAAGGGCGTCATCTACCAGGGACGCACGCAGTCGATCAACGAATACAAGGCGCGCTTCGCGGTGGAGACCGACGAGCGCACCCTGGCCGACGCCATGAAGGGGGCCGACGTCTTCATCGGCCTGTCGGTGGCCGGCGTGGTGACTTCGGAGATGGTGAAGGACATGGCGGAGAATCCCGTCATCTTCGCACTGGCGAATCCCGACCCGGAGATCCCGCCCGAAGACGTGGAGGCGGTACGTTCCGACGCCATCATGGCCACGGGGCGCTCGGACTACCCGAACCAGGTGAACAACGTCCTGGGCTTCCCCTTCATCTTCCGCGGTGCCCTCGACGTGCGGGCCACGACCGTGAACGCCGACATGATGCTGGCCGCCACCCACGCGCTGGCGGAGCTGGCGCGGACCGACGTGCCCGAAGCCGTGCGCTCGGCCTACGACGACGACACGCTGTCCTTCGGCCGGAAGTATCTGATCCCCAAGCCCTTCGATCACCGCGTTCTCTTCCACGTGGCCCCGGCCGTGGCCCGGGCCGCCATGGAGTCGGGCGTGGCCCGCACCCCCATCGACCTGGACGAGTATCGGGATCGGCTGGTGGCGTCGCTGGGACCCGGCCGGGAGGTCATGCGCTGGATGACCATGCGCGCCCGGGGCCGTCCCGCCCGGGTGGTGTTCCCCGAGGGGCACAACGACACCATCATCCGCAGCGCGGTCCAGATGCTCGAGGAGGGTGTTTGCCAGCCGGTGCTCCTGGGACGGCCGCCCAGGGTGCAGGAGAAGGCCGACGTGCTGGGCGTGGACATCAGCGGCGTGGAGATCGTGTACGCCGCCGAGCTGGACGACGTGCGCCATCGCTACGCGCAGGAGCTCTTCGAGCGCCGTGGGCGCAAGGGCCTCACCCTGGCCGAGGCCCGGTGGAACATGTACAAGCCCATCTATTTCGCCGCGTCCATGGTGCGCGCGGGCGACGCGGACGCGCTGGTGGCGGGCATCGAGGCCAACTACCCCGAGATCCTGCGGCCCTGCCTGCAGGCCATCGACGTGGAGCCGGGCGTCAACCGTGTGGCGGGCCTCTACATGCTGGCCTTCCCCAACAAGGAGTTGCTCTTCTTCGCCGACACCACCGTCAACATCGATCCGGACGCCGAAGCCCTGGCGGACATCGCCCTGCTGTCGGCGCGCTTCGTGAGCGAGCTGGGCGTGACCCCGCGCATCGGCATGGTGTCGTTCTCCAACTTCGGCTCCGCCCGGCACCCCGAGTCCACCAAGGTCGCGCATGCGGTGGATCTGGTTCGCCAGCGGGCGCCGGATCTGGAGATCGACGGCGAGATGCAGGCGGACACGGCGTTGGATCCGCGCAAGCTGAAGAACGTCTACCCGTTCAGCCACCTGAAGGGTGGGGCCAACGTGCTGATCTTCTCGAATCTCACTGCCGCGAATTCGGCCTACAAGCTCCTGGACCAGCTCGGGGGCGCCGAGGTGATCGGCCCGATCCTGCTGGGAATGGCACGTCCGGTCCACATCCTGCAGCGGGGAAGCTCACAGCAGGAGGTCCTGAACCTGGCGACCATCGCCTCGGTGGACGTCCAGGCCCGTTCTGGCCATTCTTGAATCCCCGAACGCTACGACCGCGGCCGGCGTACCGGCCCGTTGATTTGCGAGAGTTCCCATGAGTGAAACGACTGCACTGGCCAGCGAGCACGGCCTCGAGATGCACGGCCTCGATCCCACCCGCACGGTCCACTGGAACCTGCTTCCGGCGGAGCTGTGCGAGGCCGCACTGGTCCGGGGCGAGGGCAAGCTCAGCAACATGGGTGCGTTCGCCGCGGTCACGGCCCCCCACACCGGGCGTTCGCCCAACGACAAATTCATCGTGCGGGATCCCTCCACCGAGTCGTCGGTGGACTGGGGCAACGTCAACGTGCCCCTGGCGCCGGAGCACTACGAGGTGTTGAAGGCGGACCTCGTCTCGTACCTGAACGAGCGGGAACTCTTCGTGCGCGATGCCCGCGCCGGAGCCGACGAATCCCTGGGGATCTCGGTTCGGCTCGTGACACCGAGCGCATGGCACAACCTGTTCGCCTACAACATGTTCCTGCGCCCGTCCCACGGCGATCTCCGGAGCATGAAGCCCGACTTCACGATTCTGCACGCGCCGGAGCTGAAGGCGGACCCGGACCGCCACGGTACACGCTCCACGGCGGCCATCGTGGTCAACTTCACCGATCGCTCGATCCTCGTCTGTGGCACGCGCTACGCCGGTGAGATCAAGAAGTCGGTGTTCTCGGTGCTGAACCATCTGCTCCCGGAGCGCGACGTGCTGCCCATGCACTGCTCGGCCAACGTGGGGCATGACGGCGACGTGGCGCTCTTCTTCGGCCTGTCCGGCACGGGCAAGACGACCTTGTCCGCGGATCCGGAGCGAGGGCTCATCGGTGACGACGAGCACGGTTGGAGCGGTCACGGTGTCTTCAACTTCGAGGGCGGCTGCTACGCCAAGACGATCCACCTCTCCTCGGAGGGTGAGCCCGAGATCTACGCGGCGACCCACATGTTCGGGACGATCCTGGAGAACGTGATGCTGGACGAGCGCTCCCGGGAGATCGACTTCGACGACTCGTCCATCACCGAGAATACCCGGGCGTCCTATCCCCTGCACTACATTCCCAACGCGGTGCTGTCGGGGCAGGGCGGACACCCGCGCAACGTGGTCTTCCTCACCGCCGACGCGTTCGGGGTGCTCCCTCCGATCTCGCGTCTGACGCCCGAGCAGGCCATGTACCACTTCCTGAGTGGATACACGGCGAAGGTGGCCGGCACGGAGCGTGGCGTCACCGAGCCCAAGGCCACCTTCAGCGCCTGCTTCGGCGCTCCCTTCCTGCCCCGTCATCCCGGCGAGTACGCCACCATGCTGGGCGACCGGCTACGGGAGCACGGATCTCGCGTCTGGCTCGTGAACACGGGTTGGACGGGTGGGCCCTACGGCGAGGGATCGCGCATGCGCCTCATGTACACGCGGGCCATGGTGCGAGCAGCGCTCACGGGACACCTCGACGACGTGGACACCAAGACGGACCCGGTCTTCGGACTCGCCGTGCCCGTTTCGGTGCCCCACGTCCCGGACGAGGTGCTCCATCCGCGCCAGACCTGGAGCGATCCCGACCGTTACGACGCCCAGGCCGAGAAACTCGCCAGGATGTTCCGCGACAACTTCGCGAAGTACGCCGACGGTGTGGCCGCCGAGGTGGAGGCCGCGGGACCGGCGGGCTGACAGGGGTCTGGTGGCGGGGGCGGTAACGCCCCCCTCATCCCACTTTCCGCCGCCCGCTCACCAGGATCCCGACGCCGGCACCCACGATCAGAGCCAAGGCCAGTCCGCCCCAACCCGCCGTCCCGGGAAGGGGCCCGGGCCGGACCGCGCCGTAGACCTCCTGGCCGCGCGTCCGCACGTATGCGCCCAGCGACGTGCCGAACGCCTCGGCGAAGGCGTCGTCCAGCGGCAGCGTGGAGGTCCAGAACGCGCGGAAGGCGTGGGGACCGAACCGGGCTTCCAGCCTCTGCAGGAAGTTCCCGTCGACCACTCCGGGCATGGGCGTGCCGATCCAGCGGGGATCCTCCACGGAGAGCACGCCAGCGTCGCGCGGAAGACCGCGGTTCTGGATGTTCAGGGGGATCGAGGGCGCCGCCTGCGCGACCAGTGACGCGCACACGGGCTCGTCACCGGACAGGCAGCGCTCGGCATCGACGGGCAGATTCCGCGTGGGTCGCAGGCCACGGGTCATCCAGGTGCTCAGACCCGACTCGGGGAGCTGGCCGAGGGCCCTCCAACGCGCCCGCGCGGTCGGAAGCTCCGCCGTGGCGGCGGTCGCCCACGCCAGCACGCCGGCATCACCGCCGAGCCAGGTGGCCACGCCGGGCCCCGGCAGGCCGTAGCGCCCGACGAACCAGCAGGGTCCCATGACCTCCGACAGCCCGCCGTCGAGGCGCGGGCCTCCGCGCCTGGCCGCCGGCACGTCCACGGTGACGCACCATGTGCGACCGTGACGTCGGCCGGCCAGGGCGACGAGTGGTGCTCGGACGAGACGAAAACGGAGCTCGTCGGCGTACGGATCCGACGTCCTCAGATCGCTGCTGGTGGTCCGGAGGATGCCGAGCGCAACGCCTGGCTCGAGGCGGCCACGGCTCGCCATGTCACCGAGCTCGCGTTGCCATCCGGAGGTCAGGGACACCGGCGGCGGAGTCCTGTCCAGGATCGTGAGAGTCCGTCCAGAGGCGGCCGCGGCCGTGACGCGGGCCGACAACGAGTCGGCCAGCGCCAGCCGGCGCAGGCGCACGGCCAGGAGCGAGGCGCGTGCCTCGCCGGATGGCGCCGTCGGTTCAGCCCCGATCGCGTTGACGCCCGGGGCGGTGGGCGGCAGGAACGCCGCCGTGATGGCCGCGCACGCCACGAAAGTCAGGGCCAGCCAACGGCGTGTCATCGTCCCAACCTCCAGCGCGTGCTGGTCATGGCGAGCAGGGCACACAGCGTGACCCACGCGAAGGCCAGACGCCGATCACGGCGCTCGTCGGCGCTCCGATGCGCCGGGGCGGCCTCGAAGACGCGGGTGCGCCACGCGGCCACCAGGGTGCCTATGTCCACGTCGGCGGCGCGCTGGAGGGTCACCCTGGGTGATTCGTCGGAGGCGTCCACCCGCAGCATGCGCCCGAATGCCTCCGGGCCTCCCCGCTCCAGGGCGAAGGTCAGCAGCGACGCCCGCGCCCAGGAGTCCAGGGCGCCGGCATCGGCATCCCCCGAATCCGCCAGACCGAGGGCGCGGACACAGGCTGCGACCACGCCGTCGATGCAGTCCCGTGCGTCCATGGAGGGCGACAGCAGGAGAGACCGATAGCGCATGCCGTAGTCCGTCACGGCCTGGAGCGTCCGGGTTCCGTACCATCGTCGGAGACCCTCGGGGAGGGCCTGCTGGAGCGCGACGCCCATCCGGGAGCGCAGCTCGGCCCGGCGCTGCTCCGGGGTCCCGGCCCACGTCGCCACGTTCTGGCTCGGGGATTGGATGCGGTGATCGCGATCGGTCTGGACGACCATGGGCTCCAGCGCGGCGACGGGGCGCGTCACGGGCCCGGTCCAGGACGCGTAGTCTTCCTGCCAGACGTCTTCGGCCACGCTCCCGACCTGGCCCGCGTCGGACGCCCAGGTCACGATCTGGAAGGGTCCGACCGCCAGCGTGTCGAGGCCGGTGGCGGTGGGGCGGCTGGCCTGCTGCTGGAGGGCGTCCTGCCGGCGCCGCGCCTCGCGAACGGAGACCATCTCCTTGTCCAGCTCGGCCTGCAGGCGGGCCCGTGCTCTCGCGAAGGTCGCCGAATCCTCGCTGACGATCTGTGCCCCCGCGCTCCCGGCTACGAGCAGGAGCAGGCTCACGGCCAGGAGGCTCGTGGCGTGGACTCCGATCCGCGTCCTGCGCTGCCTACACATCGATGAGGAACCAGTTGCCGGTGAAGATCTGGAGCGGGCTCGGCCAGCGGCTCACGGCATCGGCGAGCCACGACGTGAAATGGACCCCCTGGAGCGCCGGCACGAAGTCCCCGGCGAAGGTGACCACGACATCTCCGAGCAGGGGTGTGAGGATCACGGCCGTCAGCACGATGACGGCGGTGCGGATCGTGCCTGCGGCCAGGGCGAAGACGATGCCGTACGCCGTGAGCACGGCCGCGAGGAACCGAAGGGTGAGAGCCCCGGGGTAGCCGTGCAGGCCCGTGGGAATGCTCAGTGACGCAACGGACAGGTAGGCGCCGCTGGCCAGGCCCGCCGTGGGGATCAGCGCGAGCAGGGCGCCGGCGCCGAACTTGAGGCCCGCGTATCGCCAGCGGGGGAGGGGAAGCGAGAGCGCGTATACGTGCTGCCCGTGGTGATCCCAACTCCAGGCGCTCAGCGCCAGGGTGGCGCCGGTGCCCGCCGCCAGGAGGGGAAAGAGGGGATTCCAGGTCGCGCCGACGGTGAAGATCTGATGGATGTAGAAGGTCGCCGGAATGCTCCCGCCGCCGCCCAGGGCCTGCACGGCGATGACCGGCAGGGCAAAGGCCGCGACCACGAAGGGCAGGAGCCCCCAGCGCACCGTCTTCCAGTGCAGATAGAGAAGTTGTCTCGCCATGCTGCTAGTCCTCCTCGTGCTCGGTCAGACGGCTGCGTTGCGCCCGCAGGAGCTCCACGAAGCCGTCTTCCAGATCCAGGTCGATCACATCGCGAACGTCGGCGCCCACGCGGGCCAGGTAGTCCCGGTGCCCGTCCTCCCACCCACGGACCACCCAGGTCTCGAAGGGTGACACGCCGTTGGGGGCCGCCCGGCGCAGGACGCGGAACGGAGTCTCCTCGGGGAGTGCTGCGGGCGCGCCATCCACCCGCAGGCGCTTGATGCCGCGCTTGAAGGTGTCCATGGGCAGCTCGTCCACCAGACGACCCCGGTCGAGGATCCCCACCCAATCGCAGATCCGCTCCAGCTCGTGCACCAGGTGCGACGAGATGAAGACCGTGGCGCCCGTGTCGGACACGTAGTCCAGCACCGTGGTCATGACGTCGCGGCGGATGACCGGGTCCAGCCCGTCGGTGGGCTCGTCCAGGACCAGGAGCTCGGGGCGCTGGCCCAGGGCCAGGGACATCAGCAGCTTGCCGGTCTCGCCCTTGGACATGCGGCTGATCTTGCGGGTGGGGTCCAGCCCCAGGCGCTCCAGGAGCTCATCGGCCCAGTGGGGATCCCACATGCGATGGAAGGAGGCGTGGTAGCGGAGGGCCTCTTCCACGGTCAGTTGGGGATAGACGTGGGGCCTCTCGGGCACGTATCCCACCCGGGAGAGGATGTGGGGCAGGTCCCGAGGCACGTGGCCGTCCAGCACCCGCACCGCGCCGCTCCCCGGTCGGATCATCCCCATGAGGATGCGGATGGCGGTGGTCTTGCCCGAGCCGTTGGGGCCCAGGAAGCCGTAGATGGATCCGCGAGGCACCCGCACCGTGAGGTCGCGGAGCGCGAAGGAGCGGCCGGGGCTCCAGCACACGTCGGTGAGCTCGATGGCGTGGCTCATGGCTCCACGGCCTCCTTCTTCGCTCCCTCGACCTCTCCCGCCGCATCGTGCAGCGCCTCGAGGAACTCGCCGACGGGTACGCCCCGCCGCGCCGCTTCGGCCAGGGCGCGCCGCGCCATGTCCCGGGCCTGCCGGCGGCGCTCGTCGTCCCGAGCGGGCGAGGGGACCTGACGCACGAAGGTTCCGGCGCCGTGTCGGGTCTCCACGAAGCCGTCGGCCTCCAGGGACCGGTAGGCCTGCACCACCGTGGCGGGGTTCACCCGTGCCGTCCGTGCGAGCTGCCGCACCGAGGGCAGCGCATCGCCGGGTGACAGATCATGGGTCGCCACCGCCATGCGCACCCGTGCCGCGATCTGCGCGTAGAGAGGCGTGGGGCTCCGGGGATCCAGGTCTTCGAACACGTCACAGGTCTCCGGTCACGAGCCACATGCGACCACACCGGCGGGCCATCCCGGGGGAGCACTGGCGCCGTAGCCCAGTAGGCACAGTCGGTCCAGGTTCCGGTGCGTGGCGACCAGTGCCCAACCGCGGTCGTCGGCGTTCAGGATGTCCAGCTCCAATCCCACCGGGATCTCGATGGAGAGCGAATCGAGCCGGCTCGTGTAGGTGAAGTGGTCGGCGTAGTGAAGCTCCTCGGCGACGGCGAGCTGCCTGAGGATTCCTCGAACCTCCGCTGCCAGATCGACCGTGTCCGCGGCCATGTCCTCCCGCCTGTCGTCCACGTTCACGGCGAGCCACTCGGGAAGCTCCGCGGTCTCGTCGCTGGACTTCAGGGCGTAGACCCGCGCGAAGTTCACGCCGTTCGGATCGAGCCAGCGTCCCAGCACCTCCATGTCCCGGAGACGTACCTCCTGAGGATCGAAGGCCTCGGGAAGCGCCAGGACGGCGCGGGGTCGTCCTCCCTCCACCGTCGTCCAGCGGATCATGCCACCGGCAGCGTCGGGTTCGCGGATCAGCAGATCGCCACCGGCGGTGATCCGCACCTCACGCCAGGGCCTGGCGCCGCCAGGGGATGGCAGCTCCGACAGCAGGGACTTCACCCGCGCGCGCTCCTCGGGCGTCAGCGCACCGCTCACGAGGAAACGACGGAACGGCCACACATCCATGGCGAACACGCTGTCGCCGGACAGGTCCACGCTGCTCATGGTGCCCTGGATCCGCCCCTGGAGGTCGAAGCGGGTCGCGCGATCGCCACGGCTGTCCAGCGCCAGGACCGATGCAGGCGTGAGGTACACCCGCGACAGCCACTGGAACTCCCCCGGCCCGTCGCCCTGGCGACCCCAACTGCGCAGCCACTTGCCCTCGGCGTCGAAGACCGAGATGCGGTTCGCGCGGCCGTCGGCCACCAGGACGTCGCCGCCGGCCATGCGCCGCACGCTCACGATCTGGTCGAAGAGGTAATGGCGGTCACCGGACACGAGGCCGATCTCGAGCGACGGAGTCTCGGAGATCGACAGGACCGGCAGCGCTGAAGGGTCGGCGGCGCCGTCCGACGGCTGATGCTCCGGGGCGCACGCACCGGCGAGCAGGCTCGTGGCCAGGAGAGTCTTGGCCGCGAGGCGATGCTGAACGGCTGCAGATGCACGACGCAACGAGGTCCTCCGCGCTGGAGACGAGACACTGTATCGCTGTATCGGTCAACCAATACACCAATACACCCGGAGACGCCCGTCGGTCAAGACTCTCGAGCGGGGGCCGGGAGAGGGTGACCCTGACGGCGCCCACGGACCACCGTAGTTTTCGCGGGCCCGGCGTCTTAGAGTGGGATGTCGGTTTCCATGCCTTCTCCCCCTCCCGACTCGACGCAGCCATGGCTTCCGTGCCCCCCCGCCGCCGGTCGTTCGACCGGTCCATCGTCGAAGGCTCCCTGCCCGGAGCCGTCTGGCGGCTGGCCTGGCCCACCATGATCCAGAACGTCATCGGGGGGATGCAGGGCGTGATCGACCACGCCATGGTCGGCCACTACGTCGGCTTCACGGGCAACGCCGCCATCGGCGTGTCATGGCAGATCTTCCTGGTGGTGATCGTCTTCATCACCTCGCTCTTCACCGGGATGGGCGTTCTGGTGGCCCGCTTCACCGGCGCCGACGATCACGAAGCGGTCAACCGCACGGTGTATCAGGCCTTCCTCACCGCCGCCGGGTTGTCGCTCCTCATCATGGCTCCCGTGGGATACGTATTGGCGCCCAAGCTCCTGGGGCTGGTGAACGCCACACCGGCAGTGCAGGCCGAGGCGCTGCCGTATCTGCGCACCATGTTCCTGTTCAGCTTCGGCATGATGATGTTCTTCATGCTGAGCGGGGCGCTGCGCTCGGCCGGTGACGCCACCACGCCTCTGCGTCTGGGCATCGTCCTCACGGCGCTGAACGTCACGCTCAACGTCATCTTCATCGCCGGCCTCGGACCCGTTCCCGCGTTCGGCACCCAGGGCGCGGCCATGGGCACGGTCATCGCCGGGGCCCTGGTGAGCGTCGGAGCCATCGCCCTCATGTTCACCGGGCGGCTCGTCATCAGCTTTCACCGGGGGATGTCCCTCAGGCCCGATCCAGGCATCATCCGGGAGCTCTTCCGCTTCGGCCTGCCCACCGGCGTCCAGGGCGTGGCGATGAACGTGGGCGGCGTCTTCCTGCTGCGCTTCATCGGTTCGCTGGATGCCAGCGCCGAGGCTCAGGCCGCGTACGCCATCAGCTACACCGAGCTGTTCAGCTTCATCACCTGGACCTCGGTGGGCCTCATGGGAGCCACCGCCGCAGTGGCCGGCCAGAACCTCGGCGCCGGCCGCCCCGAGCGCACGGAGCAGGCCGTGCGGGTGGCGGCGCGCATCGGTCTCGGCGCCGCGGCGCTGGTGGGCTCGCTCTTCCTGCTGATTCCCCGGGCGTTGCTGGGGATCTTCGGGATGCAGGACCCGGCCGTGGTGGACCTGGGGGTCCAGCTCCTGCACTTCCTCAGCGTGTCGGGGCTCTTCATCACCGTGGCCCTGACCTACACCGGTGGGCTCCAGGGCACCGGCGACACCCGCAGCCCCCTCTACATCTCCATCGTCTCGCAGCTCGTCATTCCCCTGGGGATGTGCGCCATCCTGCAGGCGACCCGGGGCCTGCGCCCCACCGACATCTGGCTGGCGATCCTCATCGGACACGCCACGCGTTGCACACTCAGCGTCCTGCGCTTCCGCCAGGGCAAGTGGCGCGGGATCGAGGTGGACATCGGCACAGCACGGGCCTGAAGGTTTGCGGGTCCGGGGGGCGGAATCTCCCTCGGGGCAGGCGTGATCCCGGCCCGTTGGATTCGCCGCCCCTTCCCATTGACATCTTAGGGGACGTCGGCGAAGTTTGGGTCCCATAGACATTTTATGGGAGTCGACGCCCACGGCCTGGCCGGCGAGCGATGGTCCCGCCGCGGTGGGCCGTAGAAGACGACGAGGGGTGATGCCATGAGTCGGATGGACATTCTACAGGGGACGCTGGACGTCCTGATCCTCCAGACCCTGGAGGCCGCGGGGTCCACCCACGGGTACCAGATCGCCCGTTCCATCAAGGAGCGGTCCGACGAGGTGCTCCAGGTCGAGGAGGGTGCGCTCTATCCCGCCCTCCACCGACTGCAGCGCCGGGGCTGGGTGCGCTCCGAGTGGGGACGCTCCGAGAACAAGCGACGGGCCAAGTTCTACGAGCTCACCGACGAGGGGCGGCGCGCCTTGCGTACCGAGGCCACGGCGTGGGACCGCTACGCCGCGGCGGTGGGCAAGGTCCTGGACGGCGCGCCTCGGGGAACGGTGGCGCCGTGAGCGTCTGGGATACGCTCCGTCGGGTGCTGGGGCGTCGAGGTCTGGAGCGGGAGGTGGCCGAGGAGGTGGAATCGCATCTCCTGCACCGGGTGGACGACCTGGTCGCGGAGGGCCACGATCCGGACGAGGCCCGGCGGCGGGCCGAGGCGGAGTTCGGAGACGTGGCGCGCATCCGGCGGCAATGTGCCAGCGAGCTGGAGCGTACCGTCCGCCTGCAGGGCCCGGGCCGGGTGCTGGACGCCGTCGGGCACGACCTGGCCTGGGCCTGGAGGCAGCTCCGGCGCGGACCCGGATTCGCGCTGGTGGCGGTAGCGACACTGGCGCTGGGCATCGGGGCCACCACGACCATCGTGGCGGTGGTGGACGCGGTGGTGCTGGAGCCGCTTCCCTTCCATGAGCCGGATCGCCTGGTGGCCGTGGAGGAGACCACGCCCGCCGGCGCGTCCTTCGTGGCTTCCGAGCCCGACTTCCTCGACTGGCGGGCCGGCGCCACGGGCTTCTCGGACATGGCCGCCATCACGACCCGGAGCGGCATCCTGTCGGGGCAGGCGGGTGAGCCCCGCGCCGTCCAGGTCGGCTGGGCGTCCGCGTCGCTCCTGGACGTTCTGGGCGTACAGCCTCTGTTGGGTCGCGGGATACGCCCCGACGAAGACCGGCCCGGCGGGCGGGCCCCGGTGGTGGTTCTGAGCCACGAGGCCTGGCGGGAGCGCTTCGGGGGCGACCGGAACGTGGTGGGCTCGACGGTGCTCCTCGACGGCCAGGCGCACACGGTGGTGGGCGTGCTCCCGGCCGGTCTGTCCTTCCTGGACCGGATGGACCTGCTGGTGCCTCTGGGCGCCGATCCGGCCAGCGACCGCGAGGAGCACTACCTGGACGTGTACGCGCGCCTCGCCCCGGGCCGCACGCTGGAGAGCGCAGCGCAGGAGCTCGGCACCGTGATGGCGGGCGTCGCCGAGCGGCACCCGGAGATCGCGGGCTGGGGCACCCGGGTGCGGCCCGTTCGCGATGTCCTGGTGGGCTCCGACCTCACGCGCGCGGGTTGGGTGTTGCTCGCCGCCGCGGCCCTCCTTCTCCTCATCGCCTGTGTGAACGTGACCAACCTGTTGTTGGCTCGCGCCACCGTGCGGCGGGGTGAGGTGGGGGTGCGGGTGGCGCTGGGTGCCGGCCGGGGGCGCATCGTGCGTCAGCTCCTCACCGAGAGCGCCGTGCTGGCGGCCGTGGGAGGCGCCCTGGGGATGCTCATCACCTTCCTTGCCCTCCCGGCGGTGCAGTCGCTGGGAGCCGGGCGCATCCCCCGCCTCGATCAGGCCGCCATCAGCCCGGCGGTCCTGATCGCCTGTCTGGCATCGGTCTCCGTCGCGGCGCTGGCGTTCGGGCTCGCCCCGGCATTCGACCTTCGAGGCAGCGGGCCCATGGGCGCGCTCCGTGGGGCGGGGCGGGGAGGTCAGGCGGCGGGCCAGGGCCTGCGGTCCGCCATGGTCATGGGTCAGATCGCCCTGTCGGTGATGCTGCTGGTGGGCACGGGGCTCCTGGTCCGTTCGTTCATGCGGCTGGCGGCGGTGGATCCGGGCTTCGACGCCCGCCACGCCCTGGCGGTGACCGTCAGCATGCCCGATGCCGTCTACGACTGGACCGAGCGGCCGGTGATGGTGGACCGGATGCTCGGTGCCGTGGCGGCCGTTCCGGGCGTGACGGCGGTGGGCGCCACGGCCGTGGATCCCTTCGGCGGGATGAACC
Organism: uncultured Gemmatimonadales bacterium; assembly: GCA_963809895.1. Lineage (GTDB taxonomy): Bacteria > Gemmatimonadota > Gemmatimonadetes > Longimicrobiales > Gaopeijiaceae > Gaopeijia. The sequence continues at coordinate 222,750 of CAWELD010000010.1, forward strand.
TGGCGAACTTCGCGGCCCGCGAGGATCGCATGCCCGCCGATGCGCGCGACTTCCTGCCGGTGGCGTGGCGCACGGTGACCCCGGGGTTCTTCCGAGCCATGGGGGTGGAGTTGCGCGAGGGCCGGCCCTTCCGTGCCGACGACGGTTGGAAGGACACGGGCACGCCGGTGATCGTGAGCGCGTCGCTGGCCGGGGAGCTGTGGCCGGAAGGAGATGCGCTGGGATCGACGCTGGTCTGGGGGGATCCCTCGGGCTCGCGCCTCACCATCGTGGGCGTGGTGAACGACGTACAGGACGTGACGGCGGGGGCCGATCCGCCGCCCATCATCTATCGCGCCTACCGGCAGATTCCCTGGGCCGTGGTGACCTTCATCGTGCGGACGCGAGCCGGAGCGGCCGGCCAGGTGCCGGGCGCGGTCCACGAGGCGCTCAGACGGGTGGCGCCCACGCTCGCGGTGCCGGAGCTCCATCCCCTCGAGGCCAACCTGGACTCGGCCGTGGCGCCGCGGCGCTTCAATGCCATCCTCCTGGGCACCTTCGCCGGAGCCGGGTTGCTGCTGGCCCTCGTGGGCGTGTACGGCGTCACCTCCTTCTTCGTGAGTCGACGCGTCCGCGAGATCGGCATCCGGTTGGCACTGGGAGGCGAGCCCTCGGGGATCCGCCGCATGGTGCTGGTCCAGAGCCTGCGCCTGGCGGTGGCGGGGACGTTGCTCGGGGGACTCGGAGCGTGGATCGCCGGCCGCTGGATTGCATCGCTCCTCTACCGGACCACGCCCGGCGACGCTCTCACCTGGGTCGCCGTTCCCCTGATCCTGCTGGCGGCGACGATGGTGGCGGCGTGGGTGCCTTCGCTACGCGCCACCCGGGTGAATCCCAGAGACGCGTTGGCGGCCGAGTAGCGGCTCCTCCAGGCGATCCACCGGAACCCCCGACGGAGACGGGCACCCGCGGACGCGTCGGGAGTACGCAGGCCCGCGACCGCACCATCCCCCCAACCCCCGAATCCATGGCGAAGAAGTACTGGCTGATGAAGAGCGAAGCCGACGTCTATTCCATCGACGATCTGGAACGTGACGGACGCACGCTCTGGGACGGCGTCCGCAACTATCAGGCGCGCAACAACATGCAGGAGATGAGCGTCGGGGACCGGGTCCTCTACTACCATTCGCGCCAGAATCCGTCGGCGGTGGTCGGCGTGGCCGAGGTGGTGCGGGAGGCCTATCCCGACCCCACCCAGTTCGATCCCGACAGCAAGTACTTCGACGAGAAGTCCGATGAGGACGACCCGCGTTGGTGGCTCGTCGATATCGCCTTCGTCAGGAAGCTCGACCGGCCGGTCAGCCTCCACGAGATCAAGGATCGGTCCTCACTCTCGGACATGGTGCTCGTCAACAACTCGCGCCTCTCGGTGCAGCCGGTGAAGAAGAGCGAATACGACGAGGTGCTGAAGCTCGCCGACGGTGTCCGAAGGCTGACCCACCGGCCTCACGCGGTAGCAGGCGCGGTGGTCGCGCTCAGGCGAGCTTCCGCTCCGCCAGCCACTCCTCGGGAGGGCGGGTGCGGGTCAGCTCCCGGGGCTTGAGCCGGAACCAGCGGGCCACCAGCAGGATCTCGGCCGCCTCGTGGGCCGAGAGGCCTCGCGGGCCGGGGAGCGGTTCCTCGTAGACGGCCCGGATGCGCTCGGCCGCCCGCTGACGCCCCGGGGCGTTCTTCGGGAGCGCCAGGGCCTCCCGCACCAGTCCGCGCTGGATGAGGTAGATGCGGTCCGCGCCGCGGAAGCCCGGCACCCGGTAGACGAAGGTGAGCCGGGCCACCTCACCCTGAAAGGCCGTGAGCTCCTCCTGGAAGCGCCGCAGCCGCTCGAGGCGGTCCCGGAGCAGGGCGGCGTACTCGAAGTCCATGCGCGAGGCGGCGCCGGTCATCATCTCGAGGAGCCGATGGAGCGGGGCCTTTCCGCGACCCTCCAGAAAACGCTGCGCCTGCTTCACGCGTGCCTGGTAGGCCGCCGCCTCGACCCGGCCGCAGCAGGGCGCCATGCAGGTGCCCAGGTCTGCCCGCAGGCAGCGCGGCGCCCGGGGTCCCCCGAATATCTCGAGCTGATCACCGAAGTGGATCGGGGTGGAGCCCGGACAATCCCTCAGTCCCAGCACCTGTCCCAGGTCGCGGATCGTGTGTGCCACCCGACCCACCTTGGGAAAGGGCCCGTAGTACACGGCGCCGTCGTCGGCCACCCGGGTCACGGGCAGCACCCTGGGTGCGGGCTCGCGGGTGACCTTCACGAAGGCGTACGCGCGCTTTCGCTTGTGCTGCACGTTGTACCGCGGACGATGCCGCTGGATGAGCCTCATCTCCCGGACCAGAGCACCGAACTCGTCGGGGACGTAGTCCCAGTCGATGCGCCGTGCTTCGCGAATCAACTCGCCGGGCTTCTCCCCCTTCGGCGACCTGAAGTAGGAGAGCAGGCGCGTGCGCACGCGGATGGACTTCCCCACGTACAGCAGCCCGTCGTCGGGGCCGTACATGCGATACACGCCGGGACGGTTCTCGGCGTGGGCGCGGACGTACTCTCGTAGCGAGGGTCTGGGATGGCTCACGGGACGGCGGGTTGTTTCGCATTATCTTCGGTTTGCGAAGATAGGCCGCGACGCGACGCGACGCTACGGTCCCGAACCGCCATTGATCGTGCCCGGCACCTGGGGTAGAGTCCGTCATGAGCCACGAGCCACGCGTTGTTCGCGACCCCCTCTGGAACACGATCCAGCTGGACCCCACCGCCGTGCGCATCGTCGACACGGCATCGTTCCAGCGGCTCCGCTACATCCGACAGCTCGGGTTCGCTCATCTGGTCTATCCGGGCGCGACGCACACGCGTTTCGACCACGCCCTGGGCGTCTACCACCTCACCACCACGGCGCTGCGGTTGCTCCGTGAGCGGGGAGGCGTGGCGCCCGAGGTCTGGGAGGGGGAGGAGCTGGTGCCGTACGCCGCACTCCTGCACGACATCGGGCACTACGCCTACTCCCACGCCCTGGAAGAGCTCGAGCAGGATCGGATTCCCGCCGACCACGAGGAGGTGAGCCGGCGCTTCTTCGAAACCACCGAGCTGCGCGACGCTCTGGCTCCGTTGGGTCTCGGCGCGGCCGAACGTCTGCACGCGCTCATCCGGGGGCAGAGCGGGTTGCCCCTGGGAGGACTGGTCAGCGGAAGCCTGGACCTGGACAAGATGGAATACCTGCGGCGGGACGCCCGCTTCTGCGGCGTGCCCTACGGCGAGGTGGACGTGGACCGTCTGCTGCAGGGACTGGCGGTGCTGCAGGATCCCGACACGGGTCGCTGGGAGCTCGGGGTCCACGAGAAGGCGGTGGCCGCCCTCGAGTCGCTCCTGTTCGCCAAGTACCAGATGTTCAGGAACGTCTACTGGCATCACGCGGTGCGAAGCGCGACGGTGCTCTACAAGCGGGTGGTGGAGGACGCGGTGCGAGGGGGCCTGCTCGATCCCGAAGAGCTCATCGGCCCCACGGATCAGGAGTTGCTCTACGAGGTGGGACGCCGAGCCGTCGAGGACGACGGCGACATCGCGGCGCGACTGGCGTCGCGGTGGATCCCCGCCCTGCGCCATCGTCGCCTTCCCAAGCGGGCGCTGGAGATGAGCGCGTCGGACCTGGAAGGCCGGCGCGTGGAGGACTGGGCGGTGGGCGATTCGCCGTGGAAGCGAGCGGTGGAGGACGAGCTCGCGGCCGAGGTGGGCCTCGAGCCGGGCGAAGTGATGATCGACTTTCCGGCGAAGCGCGCCATGTTCCAGCTCGACCTGCTCATCCGGCGGCGGGACGGCCGCGTGGAGCGTCTGGGGCCCGGCGGACTGCCGGGCGTCCTGGACCTGCCCCGCGTCGCCCAGCAGCTGCACCAGAGTGCGCGCGCGCTGCGCGTCTTCACCTTCGAGCGTCGCACCATCGACCCCGACCGGATCCTCTCGAAGATCACGCAGCCGGTCAGCGACGCCGGCGACTGAATCAGCCCGGGCCGGCCGGCTCCTGGGCTCGGCCGGCACCGGGTGCGCCGGCCGCCACCAGCACCACCGTGACGTTGTCCGTGCCGCCGCCCTCGTTGGCTGCCTGCACCAGCGAGGTGGCGACCTTCTCCGGTGAGTCGGGGGACGCCATCAGGATCTCGCGGATCGTGTCGTCGGTGAGATGCGTGGTCAGGCCGTCGGTACAGAGCAGGTAGAGATCGCCGACGTCCGTCTGCTCATGCCGGAGCTGCGGCTCCGGGAGGTCTTCCGAGCCCCCCACGACGCGGGTGAGGACGTGCGCCATGGGGTGTACCCGCGCCACGCCCGGCCGAAGGTTGCCGGCGTCCACCTGTTCCTGGACCCAGGTGTGGTCCCGACTGAGACGGGTCAGCGAGCCCTCCCGCAGCCTGTAGGCCCGGGAGTCTCCGACGTGGACCAGCGTGGCGACGCCCGTGTCGGGGCTCACGTGCAGCGCGGTGAGCGTAGTGCCCATCCCGCGACGCGCGGGGTGGAGATGGCCCTCTTCCATCAAGCGTCGGTGGGCCGATTCGACCCCTTCGAGCATTCTCTCGCCCCATGCTCCATTCGAACTTGGAGGGGAGTGGCCGAGCACCTCGCGGACGAAGGTCTCGACCGCCAGGGCGCTGGCTTCGGCTCCGGCAGGGTGTCCACCCATGCCGTCGGCCACCACGGCCAGTCCGGCATCGCTTCGAATGCGGAACGCGTCTTCGTTGCGGGGGCGGACCTGCCCCTGATCGGAGCGTCCGATGATGGTGAGGTCGAGGGCCATGGATCGGGGAGGGAAGTGAAACAAAGAAGGTAGTCTCTGAGGGCTTCCGGAACCAGCCTGGAACCCCTCGGGCGGGGTGGGTTAGGAGGCCGTGGACGACGCGTTCGGAGGTGGTTCCGGGCGACCGCATCGCGGTTCCTCCTCGCCCGGGTCACGGGTCAGGAACAATGCAACCCTCCGGGGTTTAGCAACGTCCAACACTATTGACACATGAGATCCTGTGGCCCATCTTCCAGGGCTCTGGATTTTCCGAGCAAGGCTCAGGCGTGCTCGCGCGCGCCCAACGAGGCTCAAAAAAACCGGAAGCTCTGGTTCAAGGAGATAGATGCGATGGCCGCTACCGCCACCAAGACCCGCCGGAAGCGTAAGGGTCGCGGCAACCCGCTTACCGGCTTCGATGCGAGCATCGAGGAGCAGACCGCCCTCGACCAGTACCTACGCGACGTAAGCCGTCACGAGCTCATCACTCCCGAGAAGGAGAAGGAGCTGGGCGCCCTCGCGCAGGCTGGCGACGAGGATGCGGTGCAGGAGCTGGCTCGCGCCAATCTGCGCTTCGTCATCAGCGTGGCCAAGAAGTACCAGAACCGCGGCGTCTCCCTCACGGATCTCATCCAGGAGGGCAACGTCGGGCTGGTCACGGCTGCGCGGAAGTTCGATCCCGAGCAGGGCGTGAAGTTCATCTCCTATGCGGTCTGGTGGATCCGTCAGGCTATCCTCGCCTCGCTGGCCAACCATGGCCGGTCGGTGCGTGTGCCGCTCAACCGGGCCAGCGACCTCGCGCGCATCTTTCGCGAGAAGGAGCGCCTCAAGCAGGAGCTGGGGCGCGAGCCTTCCTCCGAGGAGCTGGCGGCCGCCACGGATCTGACTCCGGAGCTGGTGGAGTCGCTGCAGACCCTGAACGCGGCGGAGATCCGACTGGACGCCCCCATCGGTGACAGCGAGGACTCCCAGCTCGTGGAGCGCTTCATCACCGAGGAGGCGGCGGAGCCCGAGATCGAGGTGGAGAGCCGCCTGCTCACCGAGGCCGTCACCGAGGCGCTGTCGACGCTGGACGCCCGGGACGCCAAGGTGCTGCGTCTCTACTTCGGCCTCGAGGGCGAGCGTGAGCACACCCTCGAGGAGATCGGCAACATGCTGGGCGTGACGCGCGAGCGGATCCGCCAGCTGCGCGACCGTGCGCTGCGTCGGCTGCGTGAGGGTGGAAAGGGCGCGGCGCTGGAGTCCTTCGCCGCGTGATCCCGGGAGCCTGGGCGCAGGTGTTGTCCAGGCCGGGTTCCTGATCGTGCCGGGCGCACGAGTCGATCTCGACGCCCCCCGGACGTTTCGACGTCCGGGGGGCGTTCGTTTTCGCGCTGGGCAGGTCCGCCGTTGTTGATGGGTGTCGTCTACGGGTCCGGCGGGGGCGTGTATCGGGTGGCCCTGGACGACGGGCGGGTGGTGGATGCCTCGCTGCGCGGACGCGTGAAGCGCGAAGTGCGCCTGGGCGATCGTGTGGTGGTCGGGGACCGCGTGCAGGTGGAGAAATCCGCCGAGGGGGCGTGGACCATCGAGGCCGTGGAGCCCCGCCGGACCCGCATCGTCCGCCGTAGCGGCCCGGGTGGACGTCCCAAGGTCGTGGCGGCCAACGTCGATCGCCTCCTGGTCGTGGTGGCGGCCGACTCCGACCCGCCCCGACAGATGGTGGACCGCCTGCTGGTTCTGGCCGAGTCCGACGATCTGGACGCGATCGTCGTGGTCAACAAGATGGACGTGGGCGACGCCGCCTCGCGCGCCGCGCCCTTCCTGGAGACCTATCCGCCGCTGGGATATCCGGTGGTGCCGGTGAGCGCGCGCACCGGCGAGGGGATGGAGGCCCTGCGTCGCTACCTGTGCCAGGGTACGGTGGCCCTCGTGGGGCCGTCCGGCGCCGGCAAGTCGAGTCTGCTCAACGCCGTGCAACCGGGGCTCGCCCTCCGCACGGGCGAGGTTTCGCGCAGGACCGCCCGTGGCCGGCACACCACCGTATCGGCCCGCCTGATTCCGTTGGCGTGCGGCGGGCTGGTCGCCGACACGCCCGGGTTCGCCGAGGTGGGGCTCTGGGGCATCGCGCCCGAAGATCTGGACCACTGTTTTCCAGAGCTTCGCGGGTTGCGTGACGAGTGCCGGTTCCGGGGATGCGCGCACCTGAGCGAACCGGACTGCGCCGTGAGCGCGGCGCTGGCCGAGGGCAGCGTGGACCGCCGCCGCCTGGAAAGTTACCGGCTGTTCCGGGACGAGCTGGAGCAGGCCGAGCGCTGACGGCCTTCAGGCGCGCGGGTGGTCCGCCGCCTCGCTGCGCAGGGGGGTCACGCTGGGGGTGCCGCTCGCGGGATCGATCGAGACGGACACCGGCCAACGGTACACCGAGGCGAGTACCTCTTCGGTGAAGACCTGCTCGGGAGTTCCCTCGGCCGCCACCCTGCCGTGGTCCAGGAGGAGGAGGCGGTCCGAGAAGCGCGCGGCGAGATCCAGGTGATGCGTGACGAGCAGCACGGTCATGCCTTCGTCGGCCGAGCGCCGCAGGAGCTCCAGGATCGTCATCTCGTGCCGGATATCCAGCGAAGCCGTGGGCTCGTCCAGGACCAATGCCCGGGGCTCCTGCGCCAGCGCCCGGGCAATCCTCACGCGTTGCAGCTCGCCGCCGGAGAGCGTGCGGACGTTCCGCCCCGCCAGGGGGGTCACGTCGCAGCGGTCCAGCGCGGCGGTGATGGCGGCCCGATCGCGGGGGGCCTCGCCGCCCAGCGCTCGCTGATAGGGATAGCGGCCCATGGCCACCAGCTCTCGGGCGGTCATGGGAAAGGGCATGGGCTCCGACTGGGCCACGGCGCCCACCTCCCGCGCCAGCTCCCGACGCGGCCACTCCGCGACGGGTCGATCCCCGATCAGGGCCTCGCCACCCACGGGAGCCAGGAGTCCGAGAAGGGTCCGCACGAGCGTGGACTTTCCCGATCCGTTGGGCCCGAGCACGGTGTAGAGGCAGCCGGCGGGCACCCGCATGCTCACCCGATCCAGCGCCGCCGTCGCGGAGCCGGGATAGTGCACGATCAGGTCGCGGGCCTCGAAATTCACGCCATGCTCCTGCGCAGCAGGACCAGGAAGACCGGTACGCCCACGAAGGCGGTCACGACCCCGATGGGGATCTCGGTGGGAGGCAGGAGCGTGCGTGCGACGATGTCGGCCAACGTGAGGAAGGCCGCGCCGGTGAGGAAGGAGAGCGGGAGCAGCGCGCGGTGGTCGGAGCCCACCACCAGACGGAGGCCGTGGGGCACGATCAGCCCCACGAAGCCGATCACGCCCGCCACGGCCACACCGGCGGCGGTGATGAGCGATGCCACCACGAAGGCCACGCGCTTCACACGCTCCACGTCCGTGCCCAGGTAGAGGGCGGTCTCCTCGCCCACCGACAGGAGGTTGAGGGCGCGCCCGAGCCCCATGAGCACCGCCGCGGCGGGCAGCGTGTACGCGGCTGCCACGATCACGTCTCGCATGTCCGCGCCGGCGACGCTGCCCATCATCCAGAGGACGGCGCTGCGGATGGTCGCGGCATCGGAGAGCGAGAGGATGAGCGCGATGACGGCGGCGAAGAAGGCGCCCACCACCACGCCCGCCAGGAGCAGGACCCGAACGTCCAGGCTCCGGTCCGCCGAGCGCGCCACCTGAAAGACCAGGAGGATGGCGAGGAGCGCACCGAGGAACGCAGCGACGGGCAAGGCCCCGGAGCCCATGGTGGTGAGCCCCAGCGCCAGCGCCAGGACCGCCCCAACCGCCGCGCCTCCCGAGATCCCCAGGATGTAGGGCTCGGCCAGGGGGTTCCGCAGCAGCGCCTGGAAGGTCGCGCCGGCCAGCGCCAATCCCCCGCCCACCAGCCACGCCAGCAGGGTCCGTGGAAGCCGGAAGCGAAGCACGATGTCGCGTGTGGCATCGTCTCCGCGGCCCCGCAAAGCGCCCCATACCTCCGTCGGCGACAGCGGGACAGGGCCCACCAGGACGGCCAGACCCACCGCGACCAGGGTGCACACCGCCAGGAGCACCGCGGCTCGCCGCCGTGTCACCTCGAGATCCCCGGATGCAGCGCCCTGGCCACCGCCCACGCGGCCTCTGCCAGGTCCGGCCCCGGCTGTTCCACGGCGGCGGGGAGGACGCCGACGCGCGCGTCGCCCACCAGGGAGGCCGGGGGCGTGGTTCCGGGACCCACCAGGACGACCTCCACGTCTCGTACGCGGAGCACCTCCGGACTCACGGGCCCGTACAGGCGGTCCAGGTCGGAGAAGACGTTGACGCCACCGCCGATGCGGATGAGCTGATCCACGAAGGTGCCCGGGCCCGCGACCCACGGAGGCTCGCCTCCCAGCAGAAAGGCCGCGCGTACCGGTGGGAGCGCGGCCGCGGCTCGTCGGATGCGGTCGAGCTGGCCGTCCATGTCCGCCACCAGCGAGTCCGCCGCGGCGCGCCGATCGAGGACCTCACCCATCTGCCGGATGATGGCCCGCACGTCGTCGACGCCGTCGGGACGCACCGCGATCTGGGCGATGTCCAGCTCCCTCAGCCGCGCCGGGGTGTCGGTGTCCGAGGCGCCTCCGAAGCGGATGACCAGGTCGGGGTGCAGCGAGACCAGGACCTCCATGCTCGGATGCAGCCCCCCGCCCACGCTCGGCAACGACGCCAGTGACGGGATCGTATCGAAGTCGGTGCGGCCCACGAGGCGATCCCGGGCACCGAGGGCGACGATGATCCGGCTCACCGAGGGCACCAGCGAGATCACGCGCCGGGGCGTCGGCGCTTCGCCGTCGGCGGCGGGATGGCCCGCGGTGGCTCGCCCGGCGGAGCCTGCCGCCTGTCCCTGGGGTGCCTCGTGATCGCAGGCCGCCAGTCCCGGGATCAGGAGGATCGCCAGCAGGAGCCGGCGCACGGGCGGGCTGCGGACGGGACCACCCCCGGGATGGCCCACCGCGTCAGCGGTCGGCGGCGGGATTGGTCCGTTGCGTGCAGGGCTCCTCGAAGACCCGCTCCCAACGGTCCCCATCGCGGCGGTCCAGTGCGGCCACCCAGCGCGTGTCCTCGCCCAGAACCTCCAGCAGGATCTCGTTCTGACCGTCGCCGTCCCAGTCGGCCGCGCCGAACCAGCGTGCCGCCTTCTTGCCGCCCTCTCCTTCGACCTGGTACCAGTCATACGCCAGCTGGAAGCTCTCTCCGTGCGCGCTTCCGAGCACGAAGAGGCTGTACGCCACGGGTGTCGGCGACGGGGCCACCGCCAACTCGTCACGGAACATGAAGGTGGCGGCCACGCCGACCCCGGCGCTGTCCGGCGTGGGCACGACGTGCAGATCGGCTCGCGCCCGGCCCAGATCGTCGGGCCAGTAGGCGTCTTCTCGCATGATCACGCGGCTGGCCAGGTTCAGCGAGCCGCGTCGCGCCTCTTCGGTTTCACGGTCCGCGACGTAGCCCGCATGACCCGGGACGGCCCCGTCGGTGCGGCGCAGAGCCAGAAAGCGCGTGGCGCCGGAGGCCTGCAGGAGAAGCTCCGGTGTGCCGGAGACCGTGGGATGCACGGTGCAGGTCCCCGTCACCACGTCGGAGGTGTCGGCCACCAGGGTGCCGACGCGACTGCCACCGGCGAAGAGGAGGAACTCGGTCCCGGGCCGAAGACGGGTCGCCCGGAAGTGCTCCGCGAAGCCGGGCGCTTCGTCCTCGTTCGACAACGGGAGCAGCGTATCGCCGCGCAGCTCCGCTACCGGCCGCAGCGTGACGCGCGCGTCGGACCTGGTGCCCATGTACAGCACGGGGCCCGTGGGAAGCGGTGGCGGGGGCGGACCCTCCGGCGACTCGGCGGCGAGGCTGTCCACCTCGGGAGTCTCCACGGGAGGCGGAGGCTGGAGCCGCACTTCGGCGCCACCCCAATCCACGTTGTCGCAGCCCGCTGCCGTCACTATGATCACGAGCGCCGCGAGCCGGCGAATCGCCTGTGATGCCAAGGTTTCTCAGGGGTCGGAGGCGCACCCCCGGCACGGGGGCTCCCCGGTGGGCCCGGGGTCGGTCTCGAGGATCTGGAAGCTAGCCTTGGGCCGGGGACCGTGCAAAGCGGTGTCCCGCCATGGGCGGCATCGCTCCGGCGAGCTCTACCCGCACGAAGGATGCCATGTCCGCGGACCCAGCTCACTTCAGGAAGGTGATGGGACACTTCGCCACCGGGGTGGCCGTGGTGACCTCCCGCACGTCGGAGGGCGACCCCTGCGGGGCCACGGCCAACGCGGTGGCGTCGGTGTCACTGGAGCCGCCCCTGGTGTTGGTGTGTCTCGCTACGTCGTCCGTGACCCACGGGTGCGTGCTGGAGAACGGGGTGTTCGCCATCAACGTGCTGGACGCAGGCGCGGGAGCGCTGGCTCGGCGTTTCAGCCGAGGCCGGCGTGCCACCCGCTTCGAGGGTCTCGAGCTCGACGAACAGGCCTCGGGCAGCCCGGTGCTGGCCGATGCCCTCGCCTGGTTGGACTGCCGCATCGAGGCCATTCATCCCGCGGGTGACCACGCCATCGTCGTGGGCCGGGTGCTCGCTTGCGATGCCCGGGCCGGTGACCCGCTGGTCTTCTTCCGCAGTGGTTTCCGCGAGGTGGCGCCCTGAGACCCGGCGCGCGTCTGGCCGGCGTTCCGGCCTTCGCACTCGGCCTCGTGGCCGCGCTGGTGGCCGAGCTCGCCGCGGGGCTGCTCCTCTTCGCCGCCGACGGGTTCCTGCAGGCGCTCACGCTGGTGCTGGCGGTGGGTCTGGGATCGTTGGGATTGGGGCTGTTGACGGCTCCGTCGGGGCCGTCGCTTCCGGAGATCGCCCGATCCCTTCGCAGGCGCTGGTTCCTGGTGCTCGCGGCCCTCGGCGTCGCCGGCGGGCTCTCGGTGGTCTGGTCTCTCGGCGCGGGCCTGCAGCAGACGCCACCGGCTCGTGGGTTGGCACTGGCGTTCCTGGAGGCCTTCCCCCTGTACGCCGTCGGCACCGTGCTGGGCGCCGTGCAGGCGCTTCACCCGGGCTCGCGGAGCGGCGCCATGGCGGCGCTGGGCGGGGCGTTGGGCGTGGTCCTGGAAGGGAGCGTGCTGCTGGTGCGCTTCGAGCCCGTCTCCATCTACCTCCTCTGCATCGTCCTCCTGTCGGGCTCCGCGCTCGTGCACGGTCGGGCTGTGTTGGCGCTGGTCGCACCACCCCCCCAGAACCCGGAGGGGCCGCCATGAAGTTGGCTCATCTCTCCGACCTCCACCTCGGCCACCGGGCCTTCGACCGTACCCAGGGTGGGCAGAATCTCCGGGAGCTCGACGTGGCGGCGGCCTTTCAGCGGGCGGTGCAGGAGGTGATCCTTCAGGCGCCCGACGTCATCGTGGTCGCCGGCGACGTCTTCGATCGTCCCGCGCCTCCGCCCGGCGCCCTGGTGACGCTGACCCGGGGCCTCGAACAGCTCCGTAGCGCGCTGCCCGAGACCCCGGTCCTGATGGCAGGCGGCGCCCGCGACGTTCCGCGGCGCTCGGGAGACCCGGGCGCGCTGGCGGCCATGGACGCCTTCCCCCATGTGGAGGCCGCCACCTCCACGGCGCGCAGCGTCCTGTTCCGGGAGCGGTCGCTCCACGTCCAGCTTCTGCCGCACCGGGCCGTGCTGCGCGGGCCGGTGCCGGTCATGGAGCCGGATCCCCGGGCACGCTGGAACGTCCTGGTGGCTCACGGCCGGTTGGCGGGACCGGGGGACCCCCCCGACCTGGGCCTGCCGCTGGAGCTGGACGGTTGGGACTACGTGGCGCTGGGCTCCCGCCACACGCATCAGGTGGTGCGGCCCGGAGTCGTCTACGCTGGCGCCCTGGAGCGGGTGGGGCCGACGCCCTGGAAGGAGGCCGGCGAGGAGAAGGGCTTCGTGACGGTGGATCTGGACACGGGCGGCGTCCGCTTCCATCCGGTGCGCGGGCGGCCCGTGGTGGCGCTGGCGCCCACCCGCGTGCCCGCCGGCGACGCCCGGGCGCTCCGGGAGCGGGTGGCCGAGGTGGTACGCGAGGTTCCCGGTGGCATCGACGGCAAGATCGTCCGAATCCGCCTGCGTGGCCCGGCGCCGGCGGACCTGACCGCGCTCCAGGGCGCCTTTCTCACGGGCCTCGCGGCCCGCGCCCTCCATCTGTCGGTGGAGGTCGAGGCGGAAGGCGGTGGACGCGGGCCGGCGCGCGAGCTTCCCGATCGGGTCGCGGAGCACCTCGCCGATGACGCGCCGCCGGCGGTGGGCGCCCTGGTGGACCGGGTCCTGCAGGCCGGCGCATGAGGATCGGGGCGCTCAGGACCCATTCCCTGCCGGGGGTCGGCGCGGCCGAGGTCGAGCTGCCCGGAGGGCTGGTGGCGGTGGTGGCCCCCGACGGGCGTATCCGACGCGCGCTCGCCCGCATACTGGAAGGCGAGGCTTCGGGCGCGGCCTCCGACGTGCTGCTCTTTCCTCGCGTACCGGATCCGGTGCTGGCGCGCCTTCCCGAGGGGCTGCTGCACCGGCTGCGGACTGGAAGCGGACTGGCCGACGCCGATCAGGTCCTGGAGGTGGCTGCGCGGGCGTTGGCGTGGGCGGCGGGCCTGGACCGGGTCGAGGCCGCGCGGGTGAGGCTGGCGCAGTTGAGGGGGAATCCCGAAGAGTCCGGCGGGCCCACGGCGGAAGCGCTTCTGGCGCGCATCCGTGAGCTCGAAGGGGCGCCGGCCGAGCTGCACGGTCTGGAAGAGGAGCTCCGGGAGCTCAGGGGCGACGACGTGGAGGTGTCGGGTGACCTGGAGCAGGCGACCATGGAATGGTTGCGCGAGCGCCAGGACGCCGAGACCCAGCTCCAGACCTATCGCGATCGCGCCCGTGAGCTGCGGAGCCGCCTGGGGGAGCTCGCCGACGCCGGAGCCGACGCCGATTGCCCCATCTGCGGGCGCCCCCTCCGGGATCACCTGCCCAGGGTCAAGGAGACGTTGGAGGAGGAGTGGGAGGCCGTGGTCCAGGATGGAAGCTGGTGGCGACGCCGGCGGGAGCAACTGGATCTCAAGCCGGACCGTCTGCAGGAGCTCGAGCGCAAGGCGCTGCGCGTGCACGCGGCGACCGAAGAGCTCGGCGAGCGCGTGGACAGGCTGCGCGACCGGGTCCGGGAGCTGGACGATCTCAGGGTGCGCCTGGCGTCGTTGGCTCCGGACGACGGCAGCGCCGATCCCAGAGGCATCGTGCCGCGCACCGTGTGGGAGGCGGCCGACCGGGCGCTGGCGGGCACCGCGCGTGAGCTGAAGGCCGAGGCCCGGGCTCGGCTCCTGGACCGCGCATCCGGATTCCTCGGACGAATCACCGCGGGGCGCGTCCTGGGCATGGGATGGGCCCCGCCGGGGCATCTCACGCTGGAGGGGATGGACGCCCCCCTGTATCCTCCGTCGGAAGAGGAAGCGGCGGCGGCTACGGTCGCGGCGCGCCTGGCGGCCGTGGAGCTCGTCTGGGAAGACGCCGGAGCCAAAGGCGCCGGGCTGCTCCTGGGCGACGGCTTCGATCGCCTGGACGAAGCGGCCCGTGTGCGAGCCGTGGACCTCCTGCGCCAACGTGCCCGCCGCGGCTTCGCGCAGATCGTCGTCGTGACGCGCGGCGAGGTGGTAGACCTCTTTCCAGAGGGCTTCGACGCAGTGGTGGAGCTCCGGGGTGACGGGTCCGGCGCCGCCTCGGTCCCGGCGGGCACGGGTGTGCTGAGGCTGGTCCCCACTCAGGCCGGTCCCTCGTCCGGTAGCGCCGCCACGGCCGTGACCTCGAGCAGGTAGCCACGCTTCAGCTCACCGCACGGGATCACCGCTCGGGCGGGGCGATGCTCGCCGAGCATCTCTCCGTAGATGCGGTTCACCTCCGGCCACAGCTCCAGGTCCGCGACGAAGATCGTCACCTGCAGAAGGTGGGACAGGTCGGTACCCGCGGCCTTCAGGACGGCCTCCACGTTGTGGAGTGCTCGCCGGATTTGACTGTCCGCGTCCGCCACGGGTGCGTCCGGCGCCACCGGATTGATGGGAAGCTGGCCGGCCACGTACACCAGGCCACCGTGCACCATGGCCTGGCTGTAGTGCCCGGCGGGTCGGGGCGCTTCGGAAGTTTGAACGATTCGCATGGCTCATTGGGCTTGATAACGTGCGTGCTCCCGAGCCGGCGGCGCCTCGGGCCGCCAGCGGAAGCGCTCCAGGCGTGGGTTCTCCACGCCCTCGACGGCGTCGGCGACCAGGCCACCCAGGAGGGGCGCGAACTTGAAGCCGTGCCCGCTCCCGCCCGACGCCACCACCAGCGCCGGGCGATGGGGGTCCCGGGCGATCCAGAAGTCGCCGTCCGTACTGTCGCAATAATGACAGGCGCGCGTTCCTGCCAGGGGAGCGTCGGCGAGGCGGGGGATGGCGTCACGAAGGAACCGGCGCCCGCGGGCCTCCCATTCCGCCGGGACGGGGCCGGGGTGCTCGGGCCGCCCCGGCCAGCCGCGTCCGTGGTGGCCGATCTTGACGATGCCGTCTTCTCCTGCCGGGAAGCCGTACCAGCCGGTGCCGGTGATGTCGGCGCTCCAGACCGGCAGCCGAGGCGGTCGCAGCTCGTCGGCCGACCCGGGTCGTAGAAGCAGGACGGGCAGAGCCACCGGCCGGAGCGCGCCGGCCAGAGCGGGCACGAGCTGCGGTGTCCAGGCGCCCGCGGCCACCACGATGGCCTCGGCCTGCACGAACCCTCCGCCACGGAGCTGGACGCCCGCCCCGTCGACCGTGTCCGCCACGATCGTCTCGGCCCGGCCCTTCCGGATGTCGACACCTTCGGCGCGCGCCGCGGCGGCCAACTCCGACACCGCCTGCCCGCTCTCCACCCAACCGGCGTGGAGGCTGAGATATCCGTCCACGAACGCGTCTGCGTTCCAGGCCGGATGCTCGCGCCGGATGGCGGCCCGGTCCAGCCTGCGCACCGGGTGTCCGAGCCCCGCCACCGCCTGCATGCTCTCGTACTCGAATCCTCCGGCCGCCAGCGGGCCGCGGCTCAGGAGCAGAAAGCCCACCTCGTGAAAGAGGGGCCGGGTGAACAGGTCCTGGTTCCAACAGCGCCAGCCGTCCAGCGCTTCCTCTGCGAGCCGGGTGAGAAAGAGGTCGCTGCCGTAGTCCATGCGCACGATCTTGGAGCGGTCGGTGGACGAGGCCTCGGGGCGAGGAATGGGACCGGGCTCGACCAGGGTGACGGCCCACCGGCGCCGGGCCAGCTCCCGGGCGGTGGTGACGCCGAAGACTCCGCAGCCGATCACCAGGGCGCGCCTGGTAGGCATGACGTCCTGCCGGGAGTGGGGAAAGTGGGTAGCTTGACGTGCGATGGCGCAGTCTGACACACGGGAGGTGAGCCATGCAACTCCGGGTCCTGTCGCGCGACGATCTCCACGGACTCCTGGACATGCCCTCGGCCATCGCGGCCATGCGCTCCGCCTTCGAGCAGCTCTCCGACGGCCGGGCGCAGATTCCGGTGCGGGCCGCCGTGGAGGGGCCGGTCGCGACCCTGCTGGCCATGCCGGGTCGCCTCGAGGTGCCCCAGGCGCTGGGGGCCAAGCTCGTGGCCGTGGCGCCCCACAATCGGCGCGAGGGTCTGCCGGCGATCCACGCCGCCGTCGTCCTTCTCGACGCCCTGTCGGGCGTGCCCCGAGCAGTGATGGAAGGATCCTGGCTCACCGCGCTTCGCACAGGCGCGGCCTCGGGGCTGGCCACGGAGCTGCTGGCGAGGCGGGATGCCCGTGTGCTGGCGGTGGTGGGAGCCGGTGCTCAGGCCCGGTTCCAGGTGGACGCCGTGCGGGCGGTCCGCAGCGTGGAAGAGGTGCGGATCCATTCGCGCGGCGGTCGCTCCGCCCGGGCCCTGGCGTCGGAGCTTCATGACGTGAGGGTGGAGGTGGCCGAGACCGCCGACGACGCGGTGCGTGGCGCGGACGTGGTGGTGACCGTCACCGACAGTAGGGCGCCGGTCGTGTCGAACGATGCCGTGACGCCCGGTACACACCTGAACGCGGTGGGCGGCTACCGGAGGGACATGCAGGAGCTGCCGACGTCGCTGATGGCCCGGGCCCGGGTGGTGGTGGATCAGGTGGCGGCGGCCCTGGCCGAGGCCGGCGATGTGGTGATCCCCCTGGAGGCAGGCGTCCTCGACACGGCCGAGCTCGTGGAGCTGGGGGCCGTGGCGGCGGGGGCGGCGCCCGGCCGTCGCCACGTCGACGAGATCACGGTCTTCAAGTCGGTGGGGAGTGCTGCTCAGGATCTGGCCGTGGCCGCCCTCGCGCTCGAGCGCGCGACCACGGCCGGCGTAGGCACGCTGGTGGAGCTCTGAGCCGGGTCGGTCGGGCTCAGTTCCCCAGGGTCGACCAGGCTTCGCCCTCGGCGCGGTACCGATCCATGGCGGTGGTATCGCCGCGCGCGTACTCGCCCTGGGCCAGGGCGTAGTAGGCCCAGGCGTAGTAGTTGGGGATGCCCAGGGTGGCCACGTCGGGCCAGTGGTCCCAGTCGGGAATCCCGCCGCGGTGCATGAACACCGAATCCACCAGGACCTGGGTGCGCGGCAGGTCCAGCCAGTTTCCCGTCACCTGGTTCAACGGTGACCCCTCCGGCATCTGCACCACGCCCACCTCGGTGGAGTCGGGCAGTGGATGCGGATTCAGCTTGAAGGCGAGGCCCTGGCGCACCAGGTAGTCGTCCAGCCCCAGCGAGGTGGCCGCGTTCCCGCTGCTGGCGAAGTGGATCGGACGCTGGCCCATGGAGTTGTTCAGAATCGCCAGCGCGTATTGCTGCCACGGGTACAGGACCGTGCCCTGGGGCAGGGTGGCGCGCACGTCGCCGAACGCGAAGGTGCGCGCCCGGTCCAGCGGCACGTAGCTCTGCGCCACCTGATCGATGGTCGCGTCGTCCAGCGGCAGGATGGAGGTGGTGGGAGCCTGCACCGGTCGGGGCAACACGAGGGCCGCCTTGCCCTCCGCCGCGGCTGCGGCGGGGTCGTCGGTGTAGACGGCGTTGGTGTTGTCCGCCTGGTAGCTACGCTGGCAGAGGATGCGCGTGGGATCGTCCCGCCACGATACGCCGGTGGGGCACGGGGTGGTCAGATCGCGCAGCTGCTTGGCGTACCACCCGGTGTTCAGGTAGGAGGTGACGATGACGGTCACGTCTCGCCGGATGCCCTCCACCTCCTGCAGGTACCAGAGCGGGAAGGTGTCGTTGTCTCCGTTGGTGAACAGGACGCCGTACGGCTCCACGCTCATGAGGAGATTGTAGGCCCAGTCGCGTGCTGCGTAGTTGCCCGCCCGACTGGCCCAGGTCCAGTTGAGCCCCAGCGGGAGCAGGGCCAGCATCAGCACGGGCGCCCCCCGCGCCAGGCCACCCAAGCGCTCCGTGAGCGTCTGCCAGATCGCCACGAGGCCCATGCCGGCCCACAGCCCGAAGACCGAAAAGCTCGCCACGAAGAAGTAGTCCCGTTCGCGCACCTCGTGGAGATCGAAGTTGTTCTGCGGGTCCGGGATCGTGTACCCGTAGCGGAAGTTCAGATAGTAGATGAGCCCCACCGACAGCGTGCCGAAGAGCACGAAGGTGTACCAGAAGCTGGCCCGGTCGCGACGCTGGTGCTCCATGGCTCCCCAGACCCCGAGTCCGGTGAAGAGCATGGTGAAGAGGATGCGTAGCGGCGGGAAGAGCGAATCCTCGCCGGACACCGACCGGGACCACTGCCAGTCGAAGTACTGCAGGTAGTTCAGGAGCTGCGAGGCCAACGGGGCCTGCCGGGGCTGGAGCGGAGGCTTGTCGTACTGCTCGCGCTTGAGCGCCGCGTTGAGTGGCTCGCACCCGGCGTTGCCGTAGGTGGCGATGCTGGTGAGGGCGCTGCCCATGCTCTGGCATTCGGGCGCCGCCTCGTTGATGACCGGATCGAGCTCGGCGCGGATCGGCAGGACCAGGTGGATGGAGAGACCCACCAGCACCGCGACGATGGCCGGGGGATAGAGCCGCCAGTTGAGCAGAGCCTTCGGGTGGACCAGGAGCACGAACACGCCCATGGCCGGGGCCGCCAGGAAGGCCATGAGGTGGTTGCCCACGCTCAGCGCCAGGATGAAGACCATGAGGACGAGGAGGTTGTCGTCCTTGCCCTTGCCCAGGTTCTCCTGCCACCGGATGACGAGCCAGCTCAGGAGGGCGATGGTGAGCAGCGAGACCGTGTAGACCTTCTCGTTGACGTTGGACTGGTTCCACACGGTGAAGGCCGTGGCGCTGACCAGGACCGCGGCGGCGGCACCCACGAGCCGGAAAACACGGCTGGTCGAGAAGTGCCTCAGCACGTGGTGGATGACCAGGAACCAGAAGGCGTGCGCCCCCGCGCTCATGAAGGCGCTGAACAGGTTGATCCGCACCGCCGGGGACAGCCCCGTGGGAGCCAGCAGCACGGACCAGGCTCGCGCCAGGACCACGAACAGCGGGTTTCCGGGGGGATGGGGGATGCCCAGGATGTAGCCGGTGGCGATGTACTCGCTGGTGTCCCAGAACGCCGTCGTGGGGGACAGCGTCACGGCGTAGAGCATGAACACGGCCAATCCTGCGACGGCGGCCCAGCCGTAGGGGGGAGGTGGGCTCGCGCCGGCCTCTGGCGCCACCGTGCTGGTCTGATCCGTCGCCGTGCTCACCGCGCGTGGTCCCAAGCCTGTAGAGACGTAGTGGAAGCCGCGCCCTCGGGGGCGCGGAGCCGCGAAGCGGAAAGATAGCCTGCCACCGTTCGCAGCCGAAGAAGCGGGGCACTCATGACGAGGTCGGTCCGAGGCGGAGGACTCCGACGCTGTCGACGTCGAGCGTCCAGTCCGGGGGGAGCCATGTGGTGGCCGAGTAGTCCAGGATCAATGCCGGGCCCTCGATCCGGTGTCCGGGGCGCAGGTCCTTCCTCCAGGCGCGGGCCGTGCGCAGGGTCTCGCCTCCGTACACGACCCGGGCTTCCCCGAGAGGTGGCGGACCTTCGGCTCGCGCCAGCTCGGGGAGGGGGACGTCGGCCCCGGGAGCCGTGGCCACCGCCCGCAGCGTGACCGCCTCGACCGGCGCGTGGTCGCGTCGGTAGCCGTAGCGCAGTGCATGGGCCTGGTGGAACGCCTCGATCCACTCGGCCGCGGGCACCCGTAGCTCGAAGCTCTGGCCACGGTAGCGGGCGTCCACGCGCCGTTCCACCACGATGTCGCGACGCTCGATGCCCTCGGCTACCAGCGCCTCCACCGCCACCCGCTCCAGCTCGGCGAACACCTCCGACAGCCGTGAGGCGGTGCCGGGATCGTCGCTGCTCGAGAGGACGGAGCGCGACGCCTCGCGGGTCACCGGCGCCGTGAGAATCCCCCAGGCGGACAGGAGGCCCGGGTCCGGGGGGATCAGGGCGCGGGCGGCGCCCAGGCGGTTCGCGAGCTCGGCCGCGTGCAGCGCTCCGGCACCTCCGAAGGCCACCAGTGGGAACTCCGCGGGATCGTAGCCCCGCTCTACGGAGATCACGCGCAGCGCCCGCTCCATAGCGGTGTCGGCCACGGCCAGGACGCCCTCCGCGGCGTCTTCGGCGGTGGCCCCCAGCGCGCGGGCCAGGGCCGCCAGCGGCTCCTCCACCGCGTTCCGGTCCAGGCGGCCCTCCCCTCCCAGGAAGGCGTCCACCGGAATTCGCCCGAGCCAGACGTGGGCGTCGGTCACCGTGACGCCCTGTCCGCCACGGCCGTACGCGATGGGGCCGGGGTCGGCGCCCGCGCTCTCGGGTCCCACGCGCAAGGCGCCGCCCGGATCGACGTGCGCCAGGGAGCCGCCGCCCGCGCCCACGGTGTGGATGTCGAGCACGGGCACCGCCACCGGGTGACCACCGATCTCGAACTCGCGGGTGTGAAGGGGCCGTCCCGGGCACAGGGACACGTCGGTCGACGTGCCCCCCATGTCGAAGGTCACCGCCCCATCGAATCCGGCGCGTCGTGCCCAGGCGAGGGCCCCGACCACGCCTCCGGCTGGACCGGAGAGCACCGTATGGACCGGCTCCCGCCGGGCGCGCCGGACCGCCAGCGTTCCGCCGTTCGACCCCATGATCGCCAGGCGCGTCGCTCCGGCGTCGCGATCCAGGCGGCCGAGGTAGCGGTCCATGACCGGCGCCACGTACGCATTGACCACGGTGGTACTGGTGCGCTCGTACTCCCGGTATTCCGGCAGCAGGCGGGACGACACCGACAGTGGCAGATCCAGGGCAGTCAGGGCCTCCGCGACGGCCTCCTCGTGGGCGGGATCCGCGTAGCTGTGCAGGAGGCACACCGCGACCGACTCGGCGCCACTGTCGCCGACCCGTGCGGCCAGCGTCGCCAGTTCACCGTCGTCCAGGGGGGTCACCTCCTCGCCCTGGGGGCCCAGGCGGCCCGCAATCCCCAGGCGACGCTCGCGAGGCACCAGCGGAGGTTCCCGGTGGCCCACCAGCGCGTAGAGCTGTGGCCGATTCTGGCGCCCGATGGCGAGCACGTCTTCGAAGCCCTCGTTGGTGACCAACGTCACCCGGGCGCCTTTGCGCTCCAGCAGCGCGTTGGTGGCCACCGTCGATCCGTGCAGGAGCAGGAACGGCTCGCCCGCTGCCAGGATCCGGCCGAGACCCTGAAGCACGGCCTCGGCCGGATCGCCCGGCGTCGACGGCACCTTGAGCGTGCTCAGGCGACGGTCGCGCCACAGGAGCAGATCCGTGAAGGTGCCACCGGTATCCACGGCCACGATGGTGGACGGGGCCTCGGACGCTGACGTTGACGGGTCGGGAGCGGGTCGGGACATTTTCAGCGGTTCGCCGCCGCGGTCCTCGGGATCCGCGGCGTGGTCGTCTTCGATTCGAGAGCTTCATGGAGCCACGTCCGGCATTCGACGAGTTCAAGCGCCTGAGCGCCGGTGCCGGCATCGTCCCGGTCTGGCGGGAGTTCCTCTTCGACGTGGACACCGCCGTCACGGCCTACCACAAGCTCGCCCGTCCACCGTTCGGCTTCCTGTTGGAGTCGGTGGTGGGAGGTGAGCAATGGGCGCGGTACTCCTTTCTGGGCACCCGGCCCGCCGGTGCGTGGCGTCTCGACGGGGACGAGGTGCGTTGGTGGACTCCCGGAGAGGGTTGGTCGAGGGTCGAGACCGACGATCCCCTCGACGACCTCGATGCTCGCCTGCGGGCCCGCCGGCCCGCCGAGGTGCCGGGTCTGCCCCGGTTCTGGGGCGGCGCCGTAGGGTACTTCGGATACGACGTGGTGCGCCAGATCGAGCGTCTCGGCGAGGGCCCGGAGTCGGATCTGGACGTGCCGGACGCTCTCTTCGTCTTCACCGACGTGGTCCTGGCCATCGACAACCTGCGCGGGCGGGCCAAGGCCATCGCGGCGGTGCCGGTGGAGCCGGGACTGGACGAGCGAGAGCTCCGGGCGCGCTACGACGCGGCAGCGGCGCGGGCGCGCTCGGTGGTGGAGGAGCTGGCGCACGGCCATGCGCCGCCCCCTCTGGAGCTCCGGGAGGAGCCGGAGGAAGACCCGGGATTCCGGAGCGCCACCCCGCGCGAGCAATTCGAGGCGGGCGTCGAGCGCATCCGCGAGTACATTCGGGCCGGCGATGCCTTCCAGGTCGTCCTGAGCCAGCGTCTGGGCATGGAGCTGGGGGCGAGGCCCTTCGACCTGTACCGGGCGCTCCGCACGCTGAACCCGTCTCCGTACCTGTACTTCCTCGACCTGGACGGGGTCACGCTGGTGGGTAGCTCGCCCGAGGTGCTGGTGAGGCTGGAGGACGGGACCGTGACGGTGCGGCCCATCGCGGGCACCCGGCCCAGGGGCGCCACGCCCGACGACGATCGCGCCCTGGCGACGGAGCTGGCGGCCGACGAGAAGGAGCTGGCCGAGCACCGCATGCTCGTCGACCTGGGACGCAACGACGTGGGACGGGTGGCCCGCTACGGGAGCATCCGGGTGCCGGACCTCATGGTGGTGGAGCGTTATTCGCACGTCATGCACCTGGTGAGCCAGGTCGAAGGCGAGCTGCGCGCGGGCCTGTCCGCCATGGACGTGTTCCGGGCGTGCTTCCCCGCCGGGACCGTGTCGGGCGCGCCGAAGATCCGGGCCATGGAGATCATCGACGAGCTGGAGCCGGTGCGGCGCGGTCCCTACGCCGGCGCCGTGGGGCACTTCGGCTTCGGCGGCGACAGTATGGACACGGCCATCACGATCCGCACCGTGCTCGTCACGGGCGGACGCGCATGGGTGCAGGCCGGCGCCGGCATCGTGGCCGACTCCGTCGCGGCACGGGAGTACGAGGAGACGCTGAACAAGGCGAGGGCGCTCCTGCGGGCGGCCGCCATGCTTCCAGGTGGAGCCTCCCGCGCCGACTGACGGCCACGCTCCGCGGGACGCCGTCGTCAACCGCCCAGGGTGTCCGCCACCTCGGCGTAGAGGCGGATCAGGGCCTCCGTGCCGCGCTCCACGTTCTCGACGGGGATCCACTCGTCGGGGGCGTGCATGTTGCAGCCCGGGAGCGCGAAGCCCACCAACAGGACCGGGGCGCCCAGAATCTCCTCGAAGTCACCCACGATGGGGATCGAGCCCCCCTCGCCCACCAGGACCGGCGCCTTCCCGAAGGACTCCTTCAGCGCCCGCGAAGCGGCATCGAAGAGCGGCCCGCTGGGATCGGCCCTCCAGGGGCGCCCGCCGTGCAGCTCCAGCACCTCGGTGCGCACGCCGGCGGGCGTCACCCGGTCGAGGTGGGCCCGGACCTGCTGGGCTACCCTGGCCGGATCCTGATCCGGCACCAGGCGGAAGCTGATCTTGGCCATGGCCCGAGCGGGTAGCACGGTCTTGGCGCCTTCGCCCGTGTATCCCGACAGCAGCCCGTTGACCTCGCAGGTCGGACGAATCCAGAGCCTCTCCAGCGTGGAGTAGCCCGCTTCTCCGGCCAGTGCCGGCGCTCCCACGCTGTCGCGGAACTCCTCGTCGTCGAAGTCCAGCGCGCGAATCGCGGCTCGCGTGTCTTCGTCCCACTCCAGCACATCATCGTAGAAGCCGTCGACGGTGATGCGGCCCTCCTCGTCGTGCATGGAGTCGATGATGTGTGCCAGCGCCGCGGCCGGGTTGGGTACCGCCCCGCCGTAGGCACCGGAGTGCAGGTCGCTGCGGGCCGCCGACACGTGGAGCTCGAGATAGGCCAGCCCGCGCAGGCTGAAGAGGAGCGAGGGCTGCCCCTCGGAGAACATCTGCGAGTCCGAGATGATCACTGCGTCGGCGGCGAGGCGGTCCTTCCAACGCTCGACGAAGGGGACCAGGTTGGGCGACCCGATCTCCTCCTCGCCCTCGGCGACCACCACGACGTTGAGCGGGAGCGAGCCCGCGCCCCTCAGGCTGGCCTCCAGCGCCTTGACGTGCATGTAGAGCTGGCCCTTGTCGTCGGCGGAGCCGCGGGCATAGATGAGTCCGTCCCGGATCTCCGGCTCGAAGGGTGACGACGTCCATTCGTCCAGCGGCTCCGGAGGCTGCACGTCGTAGTGGCCGTAGATCAGGAGCGTCGGCGCATCGGGTCCCGCTTCGCGCCATTCGCCGAGGACCACCGGGTGTCGGGGTGTGTCCATGACCTCGGCATCGAGGCCGGCCTCACGCATCCGCTGGGCGAGCCAGGTCGCGGCGCGCGTCGTGTCGGCATCGTGGGCGGAGCTCGCGCTCACGGAGGGGATGCGGAGAAAATCGAACAGCTCTTCCTGGAACCGGAAGCGGTGCTCCTGGGCGAAGCGTATCGCGTCGTTCATGGGATCATTCGCGGTCGGGATAATGGGGGCCGGCTTCCGCCGGGCCACCGCAAAGAGAAGACGCCGTGCAACCCTCGGCGGGCGCGCGGCGTCAGAGAACATGCAGGGTGGACGGGTGGTGTGGTGAACGAGTGCCCTGCTTTCGAAACAGCGACGCCCGGCGCTATCCCGGGCGCGAGGGATTGGTCATCCCTTCGACATAGTGGACCGCCACCGGACCCGGTGTCCGTGGTGGGTTGGACGACGGCGCCGGCCACGCGATTCAGCGTGGGCCGGCGTCGGTCTTTGTGGAGCTCGCCTGGAAGGGGATCCTCCGGGGACACGGTGCAGCGGGTCAGACCAGGTGTCGCACGCCCCATCGGTACGTCCACGTCATGAGCGCCGCGAAGACCGCGGCGGCGCCCATGCCACCGGGGCTGAGCGAGCGCGGGTCGTAGAAGTGGAAGATCCCGACCCCGAGCATCCCGCCGATGACCGACGCGAAGGCACCGAGCCCCATGATCACCCCCGTGTGCCCGGAGGTCTCCTCAGGCCGCTTCACCACGGCCTTCATGACGAGGCCGATGACGGCCCCCATGACGATCCAGATTCCGATTCCGATCCAGTTCTCCATCGGTCCTTTCGTGTTCGGCGTGGAAGGCGTCGAAACTTACCCCTGTGAGGCGGGCGTGGCCAGCCCGCGCCGCGCTTGTTGACCGCGGCATCTCATGGAGCGAGCATGGAGCATGAGCGACGACCATGTGATCGACCTGTCCGCCTATTTGCGGGCGAGAGACGGGGGAGAGGCCGACGCCAGCCCGTTGGCCCTGGAGGGCACCGACGGCGAGCGTCGGCGATACGTCCTGCCGCTGTGGCGGATGGCGTATCTGGCCAGCGCACGTTGGGCCGGACTGGTGCGGCGCGACCCTTCCGGTGAGGCGGAGGCGGTGGTGATCCTGGACCTGCGGCAGGAGCCGCCCCGCCCCGAGCCGCCGGCCGGGATGCGGGGCCCCGCCGATGCCGACGTGCCCCCCACGTTCAAGGAGCTCGAGGGTGGCGACCTGGCCATGCCGTTGGGGGTGGGCCCCGACGGAGCACGCTGGTTCGTGCTGGTGGGGGATCGAGAGGATGGTGGGCCCGTGACGGAACGCCGCGACGACCTGCTCTTCCTCGCCGGGGAGTGTGCCGGCCTGCTGACGCTGTTGGAGGGATCCAGCACTCCGGCGCGGTGACGCTCAGCCGCCGTCCTCGCGGCCCATTCGCCGCTTGAGCTCTTCGAGTCGTGCGTCGACATCGACCTGCGGCCTGCGGGGCGGCGCGTAGGGATCCACCCTCAGATCGTCGAATTCCCCTCCGATGTCACGGGCGGCGTCGCCGGCCCGCTCCGTCTCGGAGATGCGCTCTGCCATCCGGTCCAGCTCGTCGAAGAGGTCGTCGGCCTCGCCGAGGCTCTGACGGGCGCCGGTGCGGCCCGCCTGCGCCGCGAGCTCGTCGCGTCGCTCCCGGGCTTCCTTCACCTTGGCCAGCATCTCCTCGACTTCGGCACGGCGCAGCTCGACTTCCTGCGTCAGAACCGCGGCCTTCTGCTCCAGTACCTGGTGCCGCTTCCGGTGGCGCTCGGCGTATTCCACCGCCACCGCCACCGTCTCTTCGTCGCCGATGTCACGAGCCATGCGCTCGCGCCGCTCACAGGTCTCCACTTCGGCCGCCTCGGCGGCGGTCTCACGGCGGGCCCGCTGGAGCTGCTCCTCGAGTCCCGACAGGTGGGCCTTCGCCTTCGCGGTCTCGTCCAGCATGCTCTTGAGCAGCCGGTCTACGGTTTCCGGGACCTGATCCCGGGCCAGCTCCTGTCGGAAATTGTCCACGGCTTCACGGAATGCGCGGCGCAGGTCGTCGAACATGGCTCAGGACTCGGCGAACATCTCGTCGATGGCGTCCCGGATCGCCTGGAGCGAGGCGCCGTCGCGGTGCATGCGATAGGCCGTGTCCGCCTCCATGAGGCACACGTCACAGCCCGCGGCGTGATCCGACTCGAAGCAGGTGAGCAGCGATCGGTGGCCGAAATGCTCGCTGCAGTCGCAGTGGCAATAGAGTCCATCCAGGATCTGAGGGATCTCGACCGCTTCGAGATAGGCGCGGGACACGTCGGGATACGGCGCGTAGCGATCGGCCGGCACCACCAGGGCAGCGGTCACGTCGGGCCGGGGGTCGGGATGTACCGCGGCGCGGGCGATCCGAGGCGAGAGCAGGCGGAATCCCACCAGCGCCACCAGCACACCCGCCAGGAGGAGGATCGGTATGGGGATGCCGTTGCGGGCTCGCTTCTTCGTTTGCGCCATCTCCGAGGACTCCCTGACAGGTCCGCTGCCGCGAACCCGGGTACCAAGAGGGGAAGGATACCGTTCTAAGGTAGTATCGTCTGCCGGGGCGTTCCATTCACCGATGCCCCGCCAATACGAAAGGGGCGCCCACCGTGCCGGTGGCGCCCCTTCGCATGGTCGCGTCGCAAGGTCAGTTCACGAAGGGACCGATGCGCTGCGCGAACGAGTTCCGGGCGCGATGCAGCCGGCTCTTCACCGTGCCGAGATTGACGCCCGTGATCTCCGAAATCTCTTCGTAGCTCTTTCCCTCCAGCTCTCGGAGCCGGAACACGAGCTGATGATGCTCGGGAAGGTCGGCCACGGTCTCTTCCACGAGCTTGCGCAGGTGGCGCTTCCGGTAGAGGTCGTCGGGGCGGAGGTTGAAGTCCTCGAACTGAAGAGGGCGGTGATCGTCGTCCCAGTTGTTGGTGAGCTTCTGGAAGAGCACCAGAGGGCTCCTGGAGCGATTGCGCAGCTCGTTCTTCGAGAGATTGCTGGCGATGGTGTAGACCCAGGTCGAGAACTTCTTCGTCGTGTCGAATCGATGAAGGTGCCGGGTCACACGGATGAAGGCTTCCTGGACCAGGTCCTGCGCTCGGTCCGGGTCACCGGTCTTGCGGGTGATGAAGTGGGTCAGGCGGTCCCGATATCGACCGTAGAGTTCCTGGAACGCACCGGGACGGCCCTCCAGATGCGCCGTAACGAGCTCCTCGTCCGACAACTCGGGGAGGGGCCGCTGGCGCACCGGCTCTGGGTTGGGCATGTCCGTTCCTGTCGTGGAGGGCAAGTCAGCGTATAATCACGAATGATTCTTGATTCCACCTCGGAAGATGACACCTCGAGGCGGGAAGATCAAGCCCCACATTTTCACGATTACGCTCATTGTTGGATATTTGGACGATTTGTCAGTGCCTCTACCGACGACCCTGACGTAAATCCGACGTATACAGCTTTTTCGACCGATAACGGTTCGTCTCGAGTCGCCAGCGCGGCGGTCGCAGCCGCATCCATCTCCTCGGTCACACCGGCCTCCATCTCGGCCATGACGTCCTGGCCGATCCCACGCGACTCCATGTAGGCCTCGAACAGACCGACCGGATCACGCCTGCCCCAGTGCTCGAAGAGCTCGGCCGGAAACGTGTCCCGGGCCTCACGCTCGTCGTGGGTCGCATGGCCACCCATGCGGAAGGTCTCGGCCACCACCATGGCCGGACCCTGTCCCTCCCGGCCGCGCGCTACGCCCAGGCGGGTCGCCGCGAGTACGTCCAGGACGTTGTTGCCGTCCGCTGGAAAGGAGCGCACGCCGTACGCCTCGGCGAGGCGCCCGAGGTCTCCGGGCCCGTGCTCTTCGGCTCGGGTACCCAACGCCACCTGGTTGTTCTGGAGGACGAAGACCACGGGCAGCCGTTCCACGGCCGCGAAGTTCATGCCTTCGTGGAAGGCCGCGGTGCGGGTGGCGCCATCGCCGACGAAGGTGAGCGCGACGCGTTTCTCGGCGCGCAGCTTGAAGGCCAGGGCGATGCCGCTCACCACGGGGACGTTGATCCCCATGTGGCTGATGGGTTGGAGAATCCCCCGGCTCAGGTCGCCGATGTGGAGGTCGCGTCCGCCTGACGGAGAGCCGGCGGTGGCGAGGTAGCCGGCGAACATGTCCGCCAGCGGCATGCCCATCATGTGGAGCGCGCCGGCGTTGCGGATCATGGGGCAGACGACGTCCCGGCCCGGATCCAGGGCCGCCACCGCGCCCACGGTGACCGCCTCTTCACCGGTCCCGAGCCAGGCCTTGGAGATCACCCCGGTGCGCACCCAGCGCTTCAAACCGATGTCGTGCAGGCGGGTTCGGAGGAGGTCCCGATAGAGACCGAGAAGCTCGTCGCTACCGACGCGGGCGAGGATGGCGGTGCGCTCGGGATCCTCCACGAGGCGTCGCCGATAGCGGTCCATGATCTCCGGGTCCGGGGACCATTGGACGTATTCCGGGGGATCGAAGGCTGGATATCGTCGCATGGGCGAAAGGTAGCCAGCCGGAGCCTTCGGGCAACGCGGACACAACGAAAGAGCGGGGGAGGGGAGGGGCCCGAGGATGAAATCCAGCCCCCCCAGGATGGATCCACGGCACCGCCTCCGCACTCGCCCCGCTCCGATGCGGCGCTTCGCTCACGCCACAGTCGTAATAAACCGGTCGTGCGCCCTGATGTCACTCTCAATTCGGTACGTTTTGAAAAAAAGTCCGTTGCAGGCGAGATTACGGGTCCCATGATCCACCGCATCGCGTGTTCGCCGTGACCTCATCCAACTCCCGCAGCCGTCCACGCGTCGCCGCCGTCTTCGGCCTGACGCTCCTGGAGGTCCTGCGCGACCAGGACCGTCCCACCGAAGTCCTCCAGGACGAGGACGTGTCGGTGACCATGCCTCGTCGGCTCGGACTCAGCGACGTCGTGGAGCGCCAGATCCGGACCTATCGGGAGGCGGTCCGAAAGCGGCGCAGGATGTCCGACGACCAGATGCGCGATCTGGTGCGGTTGGTGGTCCGACGACCGGACGCGGAAGACGTCTTCCGCGTGGCCGGCCATCAGTTGGCCGGTGGTGGAGGCGAGGACGATCCTGAACCCGGTGCCCTGCGCCGGCTGTTACCGCGCGGCGTCCGCTTCGCCCTGGCCCGGCGACGGGTGCGGCGCCGGTTGCGCGCGCTCTTCGGCCGCCGCGTGGGAGCCTTCGTACCGGGACCGTTCGCCCTCGAGGGCCGCTCGCTCCTCTTCATCCAGACCGACCCGGGTGGAGACGCCTGCCACTTTCTGTCGGGCCTGTGCCAGACGGTGCTGGACCAGTCGGTGGGCGATCGGGTACGGGTGGTCCATTCCCAGTGCGAGTCCCGCGGGGATGACGTGTGCCGGTGGTCGGTGGCCGCCGAGGCCCGCATCCGGGACAAGGAGAAGGTGGGCGAGCTTCTGCTGGGACCCGAGCTGGAGACGGGCTGACGCCGTCTGGCCGGCCCGGACATCGATTTTCCACGAGCCGACAGGATCACTCATGACGCAGGTTGCCGCGGGCGACACGGCGCCCGACTTCGCTCTTCCCGCCGACGACGGCTCCACGGTGCGACTCTCCGACCACCGTGGCCACAAGGTCGTCCTGTACTTCTATCCCAAGGACGACACCTCGGGTTGCACCGCCCAGGCGTGCGAGCTCCGGGACGACCTGCCCCGTTTCGACGAGCTGGGTGTGCAGGTTCTGGGTGTGAGCCCGGACCCGGTGAAATCCCATGTGAAGTTCAAGGAGAAGTACGACCTGAACTTTCCCCTCCTCGCCGACGAGGACCACGCGGTCTCCCAGGCCTACGGCGTCTGGAAGGAGAAGTCCATGTACGGGCGAAAGTACATGGGTATCGAGCGGAGCACCTTCCTCATCGACGAGGAAGGGCGCATCGCGGAAGCGTGGCGCAAGGTGAAGCCCCGGGGCCACTCGGACATGCTGCAGGACTACCTGACGAAGGAGGGCTGACCCCGGGGGCTCAGGGCGGCCCCTCGGCCTTCATGCGACCCTCGACTCGCCGGAGCGTGTCTCCCAGCGCCCGGTGCACCTTGTACAGGCACAGGTCCTGGACGACCTGGCGTCCGGCAGCACGGGCCTCGGCCGCGGCCTCATCCGCGCGAATGCCCTCCTGGAGCCAGATCACCGGGTGTTCGGGGCGAGCCATGGCCTCGCGCACGATGTCCCCCGCCTCGGCCGAGGGACGAAAGACCAGGACCATGTCCACGGGCTCCGTCACCTCGGACAGCGAGTGACGTGCTTCCTTGCCCAGGATGCGGTCCGCCGTGGGATTGACGGGGATGATCTCCGCACCCTTGGCCGCCAGGTACGACGGGATGCGACGGGCCGGCTTGACGGGGTCCCGCGAGATTCCGACCACCGCGATGCGCATGGTCCTGCGAACGATGTCGTGGATCTCGTCCGCCGAAGGATTGTCCGCGTCGGAACTGGCCCGCAGGGTCGCGTCCAGCGCCGCCCGGTCGTAGGCTTGATTGGTCTTCATGGCTGGGCTCGTCCAGTACGATGGGCGAGAAGGACGACAACGTGGGCGCTGCCGCGAGGAAGCGCCACCCCACCTTCACCTATTGATGTCCGTCACCCGAATGATCAAGATGCGCGGCCTGACAGACCACGTGGTCGGCCGGGCGACTGATTCCATGCAAGGGAGATCATGACAGGAACGATACTGATCGGCGCGGTGGCGCTGGTGCTCGGCGTCGCACTGGGATGGATCATGCGGGCGGGCCGGCGCCCGCCGCCGGACCCGGTGCGGGCTGCGCTGGGCGAGGTGGCCGCGCACCTCGAGCAGGGTCGGCTGCCGTCGGCCGCCTCCGGTGAAGTCGACGAAATCCGAAGCCTTCGATCTGCGCTGGAGCGTGGCTGGGTCGCGCGGGACGAACAGCGAGAAGAAGCGCTGCGCCAGGCTCTGGGGCGGATCGCCGCCTTTCTCGAGGAATCCGTGCAAGGGCCTCTCACGCGGGTTCGTGACGGTGACGAGGCCCTGCTGCGCGAGGGGGTGGAGCGGGCGCTGGGGGGGCTCAAGGACCTCGAGTTCTTCCTGCGCGAGCCGCTCACGCCCGACGAGACGCACAACCTGGTGCCGTTGGTGCAGCAGGTGGTGCGCGATTTCATCGCCGACTGGGAAGTGGGGGTCCGGTTCAGCGCGGATGCACAGCCCGTGCGCGCCCACATCCACCGGGACAGCTTCCTGGACGCCATCTACCTCCTGCTCCACAACGCCGGCCACTTCAGCGAGTGGAAGACCGTGGACGTGCAGGTGGAGTCCGATGGCGGGCGCGCGCGCGTGACGATCCGCGACCAGGGTCCCGGGTTCTCGCCCGAGGCGCTGGAGAGAGCCCGCGAGCTCTTCTACACCACCAAGCCGGCGGGGCTCGGGCTGGGCATTCCCTTCGCCCGCCGGATCATCGAGGGCTTCGGCGGCCAGCTCGACCTCCACAACCGCCCCGACGGCGGCGCCGAGGTGGTGCTGTTGCTGCCGGGGGCGTAGGGAGCGCTCAACCCACCCCGGCCACACGCGGCGGTCGCGCGGACGCTCCGGCCACCCCCAGGACGACCAGGCACAGACCCACCCATCCGGCCGGCGTGAGGCCCTGATCCAGCAGCACGGTGGCCAGGAGGGCGGCCACCACGGGCTCCGCGGTCGCCAGGATGGACACGTGGCCGGCGGGCACGCGACCGAGGGCGTCGTAGAAGAGGAACGCCGCCACCGCGATGGTGAGCAGGCCGTAGAGCGCCAGCAGCACCCATGCGCGGCTCGCGGTGGGTAGCGGCACCGGACCCCAACCCACGGGCACCGCCACCAGCAGGATCAGGCAGGCGCCCCAGGTGGAATGCAGCACCGTGGCGACGCTCCCCCACCGGGGAGATGCGTATCGGCCGAAGAGCGTGTAGCCGGCGTAGGCCGCCGCGGCGGACAGTCCCCAGCCCAGGCCGGCGGGCGACAGGCTGATGCTCGCGCCCCGAGCTCCCGTGACCGTCAGCCACACGCCGCACACCGAAACCGCGCCGAGCACGATCTGGCGCCGTGTCGGACGCTCTCCGATCAGGGGGCCGGCCCCGGCCAGGACGAGAGCCGGTGCGAGGTAGAGCAGCGCCACGGTCGTCGGCACGCCTACGGCGTCCGTGGACATCTGGTATGCCACCTGGAAGAGCGCCGTGGCCGCGCCTCCGACCCCCGCGCACACGAGCAGACCGCGACGCGGGGTCTGCAGCGCACGTCTGCGGAAGAGGAGCGCGCCGCCGACGAGGAAGAGCAGCCCGGCCAGCGGGCGGAGCAGCGCCACGCTCTCCGGCGGCACGCCCGCCCGGAAGAGGGCCACCGAGAAGATCCCAGACGATCCCCACAGACTGGCAGCCGCCAGGACCTCCACGTAACCCGCGCCCGGGTGGGCTCCCCCCGCTCTGCGTGGGCCCTGGCCCGGGCCTCCGGAGCCGGCGGTGGGTCCTCCGGCGACCTGCGCGTCCGTCACAGGTAGCCGTAGATCTGGTAGAGCATCAGATAGACCACGATGCCGGTCACGGACACGTAGAGCCACACCGGATACGTCCAGCGAGCCAGGCGGGCATGCTCCCGGAAACGGCGCTTCCGCACGAGATAGAGGAGGCGCAGGACCAGTGGCACGACAATCACCGCCAGCGTCATGTGCGAGAACAGGATGGTGAGGTAGGCGGTACGTGCGAATCCCTCGCCGGCGAATCGGTGCGTTCCGGTGAGAGCGGCCCGGGTGAGGTAGAAGACCAGGAAGAGCACGGAGGCCGTGACCGCACCGATCATGGCCCGACGGTGCAGGTGTACCTTGCGGGCCCGGATGAACACGAATCCGGCCAGCAGACAGAGGGTGGAGGTCAGGTTGAGGGTGGCGTTCACCGGCGCGAGGGCGTTCCCCAACGCCTCGGCGTTGATGACACCCACGCCTCAGACCTCGGCCGCCTGTCGGTCCCGCGTTTCCCGAGCCTTCCCGGGGGTGCCGTCCGCCGCGAATCCCCAGGTCGAGAGCAGGACGAGGGTGGCCAGCAGCGAAGCAGCGCCCAACGTGTGGAGCGACACCGGCGTCACGCCCAGGATCGTCACCACCGACAGGATGCCGAGCGTCACCTGAACCACCACCAGCACCAGCGACAGGAGCGCGGCGGCGCGGACGTGCCGCGGGGTGTCGGGGCGCGTGAAGCGAACCGTCAGCGCCACGACGGCAATGGTCACGAGCACGGCCAGGACCCGGTGCGCGAAGTGGATGGCCACCAGCTCGTTGCCCATGGGCGGGATCCAGGCACCCAGGCAGGTGGGCACGTCGGGGCACGCCATGCCGGCGTCGGTGTGACGCACGATGCCACCCAGGAGGCTCTGCACGAAGACCAGGCCGGCCGCCGCCGAGCCCCAACGCCGTAGCGCGCGGGCGGTGTCCGCGGGGAGGGCGGGTCGGGTCGCGCGCCGGGGAGACGTCGACGCAGCCAGGACCACCGCCAGGGACAGGAAGAGGAGGGCCAGGCCCAGGTGGGTCGTGGAGACGGCGTCCGGGAGTCGAAAGAGGACCGTGAGTCCTCCGAAGACCGCCTGCACCAGAAGGAGCCCGATGCCCGCCAGGCAGGTGCGGAAGATCCACGGACGTTCCGGGGTCTCGCGCCAGGCGTAGAAGGTCGCCAGAGAGAACATGAGGATGAGGCCGCCGGCCACGAGTCGGTGCAGGTGCTCCCAGAACACGCCGCCCGACATCTCCGGCATCAGGGTGCCGAAGCAGGTCGGCCAGTCGGGGCAGGCCAGGCTCGAATGGGTCGCGTGCACGATGCTGCCGAGGGTGAGCAGCGTCAGCGTCCACGCGACGGTGACGATGAAGGCGCGATTGTGCTGTGGTCTATGCATATGGACCAGCCGGGACCTCGTCGCCCCGGTTCTCCGGACTCTCGTGTGCGTGGTGGCGCCGGGCCGACGGCCGCTGCATCGTGGTCGTCCCCCGGACGGGAGCATATGTTACTCGGGCTTCTCCTTCGCGTTTCACAGCCGTGCGCATGACCGACACCGCGTCTCCACAGGCCCGCACCATCGGATTCCTCCGGCGGCTGAGGCCCCGCCTCGCACCGCACCGGGCCGCCATCGCCGGGGCGGGCGTCCTCATCGTCGTCAGCAGCGCCGTCGGGCTCGCGTTCCCGCTGGTGGTGCGCGAGCTCCTGGACGCCGCGTTCCAACAAGGCAACGCGCCCTTGCTGAATCGCGTGGCGGTGGGACTCCTGATCCTGTTCGCCTTCCAGGGTCTGGTGAACTTCGGCCAGAGCTACCTGACGGCTGCCGTCTCGGAGCGGGTCATCGCGCAGCTCCGAAAGGATCTCTTCCAGGCCCTCGTCTGGCAATCGCCGGGCTTCTTCGCGGCCCGGCGGGTGGGCGAGCTGTCGTCTCGCATCGCATCGGACGCGGGCCTGCTCCAGCAGATCCTGCGCTTCGGGGTTCCCGAGGTGATTCGTCAGGGGATTTTCCTGATCGGTGCGTTGATTCTCATCACCGCCACCAATCCGCGACTCACCCTGGTCACGCTGACGGCCATCCCCTTCGCCATCGTGGTCGGCTGGTTCTTCGGACGGCGGGTCCGCAAGATCTCCACCGAGGTGCAGGACACGCTGGCGAAGGCGGTGGCGAGGGCGGAGCAGGTCTTCACGCAGATCCGCACGGTGCAGGGCTTCGCGCGCGAGGACTACGAGGCCCGCCACTTCGCCGTGGACGTGAACCGGACGCGGGATCAGGGGCTGCGTCGGGGCGTGGCCCGGGCTGCCCTCACCGGTGCCATCACCTTCGCGGCCTTCGGCGCCATCGTCATGGTGCTGTGGGAGGGTGGCCGGCTCGTGCTCACCGACCAGCTCACGGCGGGCACGCTGGTGGCCTTCCTCCTCTATGCGGTCACCATCGCCGGCGCCATCACGTCACTCGCGGGGTTCTGGGGCAACATCCAGGAGGCCTCGGGGGCCGCGCAGCGCATCTTCGAGTTGCTCGATCTCCGGCCCGAGCTTCGGTCGCCCGACGACCCACGCCCACTTCCGTCGCCGATGCGGGGAGTGATCAGGTTCGAGGGAGTCCGCTTCCGGTACGGCGACGACCAGCCCTGGGTGCTCGACGGCATCGACCTCACCGTCGGCGCGGGGGAGACGGTAGCGGTGGTGGGTGCGTCGGGTGCGGGCAAGAGTACGTTGGCGGCCCTCGTTCCCCGCTTCTTCGACGTGCAACACGGCGACGTCACCATCGACGAAGTGGACGTGCGCGACCTGTCGCTCCGCCAGCTCCGTGAGACCATCGGCCTGGTCCCGCAGGAGCCCATGCTGTTCGCCGGGACCGTGATGGAGAACATCCTGTACGGCCGTGAAGGTGCATCGGCCGAAGAGGTGGAGAAGGCGGCGCGGCTCGCCCATGCCCACGAGTTCGTGTCGCGTTTCCCGGACCGCTACGAGCAGCTCGTGGGGGAACGGGGCGTCACGCTGAGCGGGGGCCAGAGGCAACGGATCGCCATCGCCCGGGTCATGCTCAAGCGCCCCCGCATCCTGATCCTGGACGAGGCCTCCAGCTCGCTGGACGCCGAGAGCGAGCGTCTCGTCCAGGACGCCCTCGAGCGCCTGATGGCGGCGCGTACGACGTTGGTCATCGCGCACCGTCTCAGCACGGTCATCCGCGCGGATCGCATCGTGGTCCTCGACGGGGGCGTGATCGAGGACGTAGGCACCCACGCGGAGCTCCTGGAACGGAGCCCGGTGTACGCCCGACTCTATCGCCGACAGTTCGAGGACGCCCTCGCCAGTGTGGAAGGAGGCCGCGCGTGAAGAATCCAGTCCGCAAGCTCCGCGTCATGGGTCGCTTCGTGCGCCGCCGCGCCAAGAGCGCCGGCGCGCCTCCGGGCACCCTGGTGCACACCGGTCCCAAGCGCATGGAGGCGGTGCGGGTATCGTTCCTGGACTACGATGCGGACCATCTGGACGAGCAGGCGGTCGAGCGGATCCAGGAGGTCTGGCCGTTCCGGGATTCGCCGACGGTGAGCTGGGTCAACATCGACGGTCTGCACGACACGGACCTGATTCAGCAGGTCGGTGACCACTTCGGGATCCATCCACTCGTCCTCGAGGACATCCTCAGTGTCGGGCAGCGGCCGAAGATCGAGGAATACGACGGCTACCTCTACGTCGTGCTGAGCATGCTCATGTGGAACGAGGACAGCCGCGAGGTGGAGGACGAGCAGCTCTCGCTCATCCTGGGGCCGAACTACGTCTTCACCTTCCAGGAGAGAATGGGTGACGTCTTCGACCCGGTACGGGAGCGGCTGCGGAGCGCCAAGGGCCGCATCCGCGGACGCGGCAACGACTACCTCGCCTACGCGCTCATCGATGCCGTGGTGGACCGCTACTTCCACGTCCTCGAAGCCATCGGGGCGATCACCGAGGAGTTGGAGCTGGAGGTTCTCGAGGACCCCGACCGGTCGACCATGGAACGCCTGCACCACCTCAAGCGGGAGATGGTGGTGATCCGGCGAGCCATCTGGCCCGTACGGGACCTGACCAACGGGTTGGCCCGCTCCGATTCGCCGCTCATCCAGCAGGAGACGCGGGTCTATCTGCGCGACGTCTACGACCATACGGTGCAGATCATCGAGACGGTCGAGGGGCTCCGTGACGTGGTCTCGGGCATGATCGACCTGTATCTGTCCAACGTGTCCAACCGGACCAACGAGGTCATGAAGGTGCTCACCATCATGGCCAGCATCTTCATCCCGCTGACCTTCATGGCCGGGATCTACGGGATGAACTTCGACTTCATGCCCGAGCTGCACATGCGCTGGGCGTACCCGACGCTGTGGGGGCTGATGGTGGTGGTGGCGGGGACGATGCTCCTCTACTTCAAGCGTAAGGGCTGGTTGTAGCGGAGGCTGCCCGCCGGTGCACGACGGGCAGCCTCGGTGTAGGTGGGCGCGTGTCGCCCGACGCCGGAGCGCTCAGTCGGCGCCCGCGGGCTCCGGTTCGCGGCGAGCGGGCTCGCGGGCGTCCGCGGCGGATTCGTCGAGACCCTGCCCCGCGGCGCCGTAGGCTTCGCGCATTCCCACCACGCCCTCCTCGAGCCACTCGAACCGGCCGGCCATGGCTTCCTGCGCGACCTGGTAGGTGCGCACGTCGTCGTTGCGGAAGAGGCTCCGGAACGAGGCGTCCACACGCCGGCGGGACTGCCTGCAGAAGAGGTCCGCCAGCGTGACGGGAGAGGCATCCCCCGGGTTCTCCCGGCGCAGCTTCTCGGCACGCACGCACGCCGCGGTCATGGTGAAGAGCTCGGCGCCCACGTCGACGAGCCGCCCGAGCACCGCCTGTCGTTTCTCCAGCGACGGTCCGAAGCGCATCATGGCGTAGAAGAGCGAGCGGGCCAGCTTGCGCGCCCGT
This sequence comes from uncultured Gemmatimonadales bacterium, assembly GCA_963809895.1. Lineage (GTDB taxonomy): Bacteria > Gemmatimonadota > Gemmatimonadetes > Longimicrobiales > Gaopeijiaceae > Gaopeijia. The sequence goes on from CAWELD010000010.1 coordinate 260,616, forward strand.
CGGTCGACCCAGCGCAGGTGGCGGGCCAGCGGACCGAACTCCCCGTAGCGCGGCCAGCGTCCCCACCCGATCCAGCGCGTGGGATACCACCACGCGTAGTAGACCGCCGCGCGCAGGGCGCCGGCGATGCGCTTCCCCGTGGGTGCCCGGGGATTCACCAGGTCGCCGGCCACCTTGAGGTGCTCGTCCACGGCCTCGCGGGCGATGAACAGCCGCATGATCTCACTGGAGCCCTCGAAGATGAGGTTGATCCTGAGGTCCCGGACCATGCGCTCGATGGGATACGGGGTCTCGCCCCGGGCCAGCAGCGAGTCGTGGGTCTCGTAGCCCCGACCGCCCCTGATCTGGAGCGCTTCGTTGGCCAGCGTCCACGCCTTCTCGGTGTTCCACATCTTGGCCATGGCCGCTTCGAGGCGGATGTCGAACTGATGCGTGTCGGCCATGGCCGAGGTGAGTTCGACCACGGACTCCATGGCGAAGGTGTCGGCGGCCATGGTGCCCAGCTTCTGGGCAATGGCGTCGTGCTTGCCCACCGGCTGGCCCCACTGCACCCGCTTGGAGGCCCAGTCGCGGGATAGCTCGATGGCGGACTTGCCCGCGGAGGCGCAGAAGGCCGGAAGCGAGAGGCGGCCGGTGTTGAGGGTCACCAGGGCCAGCTTGAGTCCGCGTCCCTCGCCCCAGAGCAGGTTGTCACGCGGGACCCGGACGTCGGTGAAGCGGATGACGCCGTTGGACAGGGCACGCAGGCCCATGAAATGGCAGTGGTGCTCGGTCTCGATGCCCGGCCGGTCCATCTCCACGATGAAGGCGGTGATGGGGCGCTTGCCCCGTACACCTTCCCGCGCCGGCGTGCGGGCCATGACGATGATGATCTCTGCCCGGGGCCCGTTGGTGCACCAGAGCTTCTCGCCGTTGATGACCCAGTGCTCCCCGTCGTCGGAGAGCTCGGCGCGGGTGCTCATGTTGGCCGGGTCCGACCCCACGTCGGGCTCGGTGAGCGCGAAGGCCGAGAGGGCACCCTTGGCGAGCCGCGGCAGATAGCGCTGCTTCTGCTCCTCGGTCCCGAACATGAGGAGCGGTCCGGGGACGCCGATGGACTGGTGCGCGGAGAGGAACGCGCCCGTGGAGCCGCAGCGAGACGCGACGATGGCCAGGGCCCGGTTGTAGGTGGTCTGGGAGAATCCCATTCCCCCGTATTTCCGGGGGATCTTGATCCCGAACGCGCCCAGCTCGGCCAGTCCCTCGAGCACCTCGTCGGGCACGTGACCTTCGCGGTCGAAGCGATCGCCGTCGATGTGCTCCAGGGCGAAGGCGTGCAGGCGTTCCAGGAACGGCCGCGCCCTCTCCTGCTCCTCCGGGTCCGGCTCGGGGTGGGGATGAAGCAGGTCCAGCGCCAGTCGACCGTTGAACAGCCGCTTGGAGAACGACCGCTTCTCCCATTCCTCTTCGCGTGCCGCTTCGGCGACCTCCCTCGACTCGATCTCGCTCGCCAGACGGCGCTCTGCGTCCTTCGACATGGAGTGCTCCCGGTTGGTGCCGGTGTCATGGAGGGCCGTGGGAGGGTATACCCCTCAAAGTTGGCGCCGTTGCCCCGGCCTGTCCAACGCGGCCGGATCGGCCATGGACCCGCCCGGGCTACGACGCGACGATCCAATCGGGGGGCGCCCCCCGGGTCGTCACACCGGCGCCGGCTCCTCCTCCAGGAAGGCCGCGACCTCGTCCATGCGGGCCTCGGCGTCACGCTGGCCCATCTCCATGAGCGCCTTGAGATAGTCCGGCTGGAAGAGGACCAGGCTCAGGAAGTCCGGACTCTCCGTCTCGCGCGTCCCCAGGCCGCGTGTGAGGAAGCGGAAGACCTTCGGCAGCTGCGCCTCGTACTTGCCGGCGAGCCGCCCGAGATCGGTGGAGGGCCGCAGGACCATGAGCTTCACCGGACGGAGCCCGATGCGGTCCTCCGTCGGCAGCTTCTCCAGCAGCCGGTTCAGGCGCTCGAGCCGGAGGGCGTCGTGGTCCAGGAGGTCCAGGAAGACCGAGTTCATCAGGACGCCCACGATCTGCGCCGGCGGCGGGTAGCCCGCCACCGCGGGTCGGTTGGCCTCTTCGGTGCTCCGGTCGTAGCGCGTGGAGATGGCCAGGATGCGCCGCGCTCCGAGGTGGAGGGCCGGCGACAGAGGAGCCGCGAGCCGGACACCGCCGTCTCCGTACCAGGCGCCGTCGAGCTCCACCGCCGGGAAGAAGAGGGGCAGGGCCGACGACGCCATGACATGCTCCACGGTGAGCACACAGTTCTGCGAGCGCCGCTGTGGACGCTCCCACTCCTGGATGTCTTCACCCTGGACCCACGTCACCGACTGGCCGGTGGTGTACGAAGACGTGCTCAGCGCCACGGCCCTGAGGTGACCCCGGTCCAGGTTGTACTGAACCCCGGTGAGCTCTCCGTCCACGGCGTGAAGCGCCTCGGTCAGGAAGCGGCGCAGCGGCCGGGTGTCGACCAGTCCGCGAATGTGCACGTTGCGGGTCCCGAGGCCGCCGGACACGAGCTTCAGTGCCCAGGTCAGGACGTTGCGAGCCAGGGAGGACAGGTCGACACGGAAGACCTCACCCATCTCCAGGTTCGCCCACAGGCCGGTGAGCTCCTGCACGGCCTGTAGAAAGGTGCCGTGGTGCGAAGCGAGGTGGGCGGCGTTGATCGCTCCAGCGGACACGCCGGTGATGTAGGGGATCTTCAGGTTGGGGTAGTGATGCGCCAGGCAGCGCAGGAACCCGACCTGATACGCGGCCCGAGCGCCGCCGCCCCCCATGACGAGGCCCAGATCTCCGGGTCCGGGCCCGGTGGGCGCGTCTTCAGCGGGTAGGAGGGGATCGTCGACGGAGCAGGGTGTCGCCATGGCTCCATTCTCCATCGATCCGGCGCGGGCGTCAAACCCCGCGGAGCCGGCGCCGAGGTGCGTCGGGCCTACCGCGCGGATCCCAGGAGCGTCGCTCCGGGCACGGCGAGGATGCCTGCCACCACCAGCGCGAGCGCCACCAGCGTCCCCACCACGTGGGGTCCGTAGCTCCGTTGCTCCATCGGCCGCCGCCGCATGACCGACGGGACGATCTGGGCCGCCGCCGTGGCGAAGATCATGAGGATCACGTGGACGCCGAGTCCCGGATTGAACCGGCCCGTGAACAGGACGCCGATCCCCACGACGATCTGCACGAAGAGCAGCAGGGCGAAGATCCCTCCGAGCTGCCGCATGCGGTCGTCGTACGGACGCCGGGTGACGAGGCCGTAGAGGGCGTAGCCCAGGGCCGCCAGGCCGGCCAGCAGAACCAGATATCGGATTCCAGAGTGCGCGTGTGCGAGCATTGCGTGTGGCGGTTGGTCGGAGTGTCGAGCGGTCGGGGAGGGGGGTCAGGGCAGGGACCCTTGCTTGGTGTCCCAGAAGAGGTCGGCGACGCTGCGGGCAGCCTGGGTGGGCCTGCCGCTCTGGATGTTGGTGAGGATGGACACCACGATGCCACGATCGGGAAAGATCATGAGAATGGTGCTGCCGCCCACGGCCCCACCCGTGTGCCACACCGTGCGCACCCCATCCTCGTCCCGGACGAACCAGCCCATTCCGTAGTCGGTGGCCTCGCCGTCGCGAAGGTGCTGGCTCGTCCACAGCAGGTCCACCGTGGCGGGCTCCAGGATGGCGTGATCGAGGTAGGACGATCCGTAGCGCACCATGTCCCGCGCGGTGGAGAGATAGCCGCCGCCTGCCCACTTGTTGCTGTTGTCGACGAAGGGCGCATTGACGACTCGGCCGTCCTCGCCCCGGATGTAGAAGCGGGCACGGTAGGGGATGATGGAGTCCACGAACTCGCCCACGGTCTCGCGCATCCCCAGCGGGTCCAGTACGCGTTGCCGCATGAACCGCAGGAACGGGATCCCTGCCGCGCCCTGCATCACCGCGGAGATCAGGTTCCAGCCGTAGGTCGAATAGCTGTACTGCGTGCCCGGCTCGAAGAGCAGCGTGTCGTTCTCGAAGATCTCGAGCGCATCCACTACGTCGTCGTAGTGAACCGCCGACCGGAACTCCAGGCCTCGATAATGCCGAATGCCCGCGATGTGGCCGGCGACCTCTCGCGTGGTCACGGGCCAGCGCTTTTCCGGGAACGACGGCACGTACTGCTGCACCGGCGCGTCCAGGTCCACGCGACCCTCCTGCACCAGGATCCCGAGGCCCGCCGACGTGAGCGCCTTCGAAATGGACGCGATGCGGAACTTGGTGTCCGGCACCACCGCCACGTGATTCTCCAGATCGGCGAATCCGAAGCCCTCCGCCCACACCACCTCACCATCCACGGCCACCGCGACCGAGAGGCCGGGAACGCCCACTTCCTGCATCTGCTGCCGGATGACGTCGCGCGATCCTTCGATGGCGCCCCGCCAGACCCCGGGCGACGGGGCCTCGGCAGGCTGGACGGCGACCTGCGCCGAGGCGGCGGTGAGGCCGCCCGAGAGCAGGAGGAGGGCGGCGGAGGCGAGGCCGGCGAGCCTCGACCGGTTGCGGTGATGGGGCGTCATGGAGCACCTCGATGCTGGAATGTTCCGGCAGTCTACCGCCATGGGGCGCACGAGGCCACCGTGCCACCGTGGGTCGCTAGGGAGCCCCGGGGCCTCTCAGCGCCCGCTCCAGGATCTCCAGGAGCTCGGAATCCATGTCGTCCACGCCCTGCATCCACTCGATGTAACCCGGCTCGTTGCGGGCCACGTCCTCGAGCAGGCTCCCCCGGTGCTTTCCTCGCCGAAAGAGCAGTCCCTCCTCCGTACTCTCGAACCATCGCTCCAGCGCCGTCTCGAAAGGCGCGTACTCGTCGCAGTAGGCGTGCAGCCCGTCCAGGTCCCTGGGAAGGTGGCCGTAGCGCTCGAGCTGGGCGGACAGGACCGCGGCCGAGGTGCGGATGTCGCCGAGGGCGCTGTGGGCCTCGGGGTGCTCGCGGCCCAGGTAGAAGCGGGCCGCCGCCGACAGGTCGCGGCGCTCCTCGCGGTGGAAGATCGCCTGCATGTCGATGAGCCGCCGGTCGCCCACGTCGAAGTCCACCCCGGCTCGGCGGAACTCGGCCAGGAGCATGGGCAGATCGAAGCGGCGGATGTTGAAGCCGGCCAGATCGGCATCGTCCAGGAGCTCGGTCGAGCGCCCGTGCGCGCCGCGCGAAGGGCGCCTCGTCCCGCACGTCCTCGTCGGTGATGCCGTGGACGGCCGTCGCCGCGGCGGGGATGGGGATTCCCGGATTGAAGCGGCGCACGCGCTCCAGGACGTCGCCGGCGGGGGTGAGACGGATGAGGGCCAGCTCCACGATGCGGTCGGCGGTGACGCTCAGGCCGGTGGTCTCGAGATCGAAGAAGACCAGCGGCCGGTCCAGGGGAAAGGGAAGCTCCATGGTCATGGCTCCGGCCTCCGGGACGACACGAGGGCAGGCAGGGACACCGCCGCCCACGCCCCTTCCAGGACGATGAATCCGAGTCGCCAATCGACGATTGCGATCCACAGGAGGAGGAGCGAGCCGCACAGGTTCAGGAGCGCGTACGTGCGGTCCCGCGGCCCGAGGCGGCCACGCTGGTTCAGAACGTAGGCCACCAGGATGAGCGTGGCCCCCACGAGCGAGATCGTTTGATCGAACAAGGCGGCGTCCCCATGCTACGTGGTTCGCGAAGGGTCGGTCCACATAAGGTACCCGCGTCACCCCCGGAGGTAGAATGGCCGAGTCGGACATGCGCGCCATCGTGCTGCGAGAGCACGGCGGGCCCGAGGTCATGGAGTTGCGTCGCGTGGCCCGGCCGGTACCCGCCCGGGGCGAGCTCCTCGTGCGCGTGCACGCCTCCGGGGTGAACCGAGCGGACCTGAGCCAGCGCAGGGGGCACTACCCCGCACCTCCCGGGTGGCCCGCCGACATTCCCGGGCTCGAATACGCGGGCGTCGTCGAGGCCACGGGCGCGGACGCCGACCTCTTCCAGCCCGGGGATCGGGTCATGGGTCTCGTCGGGGGAGGTGGCTACGCGGAGCTCCTGTCGGTGCCGGAGCGAGAGGCGGTGGCCGTTCCTTCGGCGCTGGACCTCGGGGAGGCGGGTGCCGTGCCCGAGGCCTTCTTCACGGCCTGGGATGCGCTGGTGCGGCAGACGGGCCTCTCCGGCGGCGAGACGGTGCTGGTCCACGCCGCAGGCAGTGGCGTGGGCACGGCGGCCATCCAGATCGCCCGCGCGTTGGGATGTCGCTCGGTGGGAACCTCGCGCACACCGGAGAAGCTGGAACGAGCGGCGGGGTTGGGCCTGGACCAGGGCATCCTCGTCGGCGGAGACGCGGACTGGCCCGCCGCGGTCCTGGAGGCCACCGGAGGGCGAGGCGTCGACGTGGTCCTGGATCTGGTGGGTGCCGCCTATCTGGAAGGCAACCTGCGCTGCCTCGCACCACGGGGCCGCTGGATCGTCGTAGGTGTGCCGTCGGGCCACGCCGGAACGATGGACCTTCGCGCCCTCATGGGGCGCCGCGCCTCCATCACCGGCACGGTGCTCCGAGCGCGCCCTCCGGAAGAGAAGGCCGTGTTGGCGCGCGACGTGGCCAGGCGCCTGAATCCCCTGATCGAGAAGGGTGCCCTCGTGCCCGTCGTCGAGCGGGCCTACGCACCCGAAGAAGTGGCGGAGGCGCACCGCCGCATGGAGTCGAATCTCAACTTCGGCAAGCTCCTGATTGTCTGGCAATGAGGAAGAGTGGAACGAACCCCAGGAGGACCCACGTGAGGAGTCTCATCGCTACCGGCGTGCTCGCCGGCCTGTTCGTCGTCGTGCCCGTCGCCGTCCGCGCCCAGGACCAGGCTCCGGTGCCGCCCGACCGGGACGCGAGGATCTATGGGATCATCGAGCGTGCCTCGTCCGAGCGGATCGAGTCCGACATCCGGACGCTGGTGGGCTTCGGCACTCGCAATACGCTGTCCGACACGCTGTCGGATACCCGGGGCATCGGCGCCGCCCGTCGCTGGATCAAGGCGGAATTCGACCGGATCTCGGCGGACTGCGGCGGCTGCCTGGAGGTGTCGTACCAGCGCATGCTGGTGGAGGCCCAGCCCCGCTCCCGGATCCAGGGGGACACCTGGGTCGTGAGCGTCGTGGCCGTCCTGCGGGGCACCACCGATCCGGGACGGTACGTCATCATGAGCGGCGACATCGACTCGCGGGCCTCGAGCGCCACCGACGCGGAGACCGACGCGCCGGGCGCCAACGACAACGCCTCGGGGATGGCGGGCGTGCTGGAGGCCGCCAGGATCCTGACGACCATGAGACCCTTCGGAGCCAGCATCGTGTTCGCCGGCCTCGCCGGAGAGGAGCAGGGGTTGTACGGCGGTCAGCACATGGCGCAGGTGGCCCGGGACGAGGGCTGGAAGATCACCGGCGTGCTGAACAACGACATGATCGGCAACATCGAAGGCATCGACGGCGTCATCGACAACTCGACCTTCCGCGTCTTCTCCCAGGCCACGCCGGTGCCGGACTATCAGCCACAGCGCTGGAACTATCGCTTGTACGGCGGCGAGGTGGACGGCCCCTCCCGGCAACTCGCGCGCTACGTCGCCCGCATCGCCGACGACTACTTCACGAATCTCGACGCCAGGATGATCTATCGCCTGGACCGCTTCGGCCGCGGGGGCCATCACCGTCCCTTCAACGACGCGGGCTTTCCCGGCGTGCGCATCATGGAGACCCACGAGAACTACAACCGACAGCATCAGGACGTGCGCATGGAGGACGGGATCGCCTACGGAGACGTGCTCGAGGGCGTCGATTTCGACTACGCCGCGCGCCTGACCGCGGTCAACGCCTCGGTGCTGGCATCGCTGGCGTGGGCTCCGGCGGCGCCCGAGAACGTCCTCATCAACGGCGCCGTCCAACCGTCCACGACCCTGATGTGGGATCCCGTGGAGGACCCGGATCTCGCCGGATACCGGATCTACTGGCGCGACACCACCGCACCCCAGTGGGAGCACTCGCGGTTCGTCGGCAAGGTCGATCGCTTCACCCTGGAGAACCTGGTGATCGACAACTACCTGTTCGGCGTGGCGGCGGTGGGGACGAGTGGCGACGAGAGCGTGGTGTCGTTTCCCGTGGGTCAGGGTCGGCGTTGATCATCCGCTCCCGGGCTCAGGCTGCGACCCGGACGCATGGGTGTGCCCCGGCGGCACGAGGAGGTCCTCCAGAAAGAAGGCGGCGAGCTCGGAGCGCCCCGCCAGGCCGGCTTTTCGGTAGACCTCACGAGCCTGTTGGCGGACCGTGCGCTCGGAGGTGTCACGAACCCGGGCGGCTTCGCGATGGCTGAGCCCCTTCAACAGCAGGAGCGCCACGTCCCGCTCGGCGGGGGTGAGCTGCCAGCGGTCGAACTGCCGCCCCATGCTTCGGCCGAGGCCCTCGAGGAGGTCGCGGGCTTCGTGGCGCCAGCGCTGGGCTTCGGCTCGGGCGGTATCCACGTCCCGGGCCAGGAGTCGCGCCTCCACCCGCGCCCGACGCATCCTCAGGAAGAGGTGCAGGGCGCCGGCGCCGGCGGTGAGCATGAGCGTGCCTTCGAGCACCAGGTGCAGGGGTCTCGCGCCCGAGCGGCTGTCGAGCACCAGGTCGGCTCCGACCAGGATCACCACCGCCACCAGGACCGCCAGGACGAGCTTCAGCCCTCCTTCATCCGACGCATCGGCCTCTCCCGAAGGCGAGTTCGTAATGCGTGACCGCGTCGCTAAGTCGTTGTCGTTCATCGTGGTGCCATGTTATCGCACATCTGACGGATAGCGCTACCCGCGGGGATTCGGCATCGTTCACCATCCTGGAAGGGATCGGCCTGGGATGGGCCTGAACGAGAACCTGTGCATTCATTCTGCGGAACCGAACCATGAGCAAGCGATCCGGGTGGACCCTCAAGATCATCATCGGCCTGGCGGTCGTCGCCGTGGGCATCCAGTTCATTCCGGTGGATCGTTCGAATCCTCCGGTGGCGCAGGCAGCCCTCGTCCCTCCCAGCGAGGAAGTCGGCGCCATTCTCCGGACGGCGTGTTACGACTGTCATTCCAACGAGACCGAATGGCCGTGGTACTCCAGTGTCGCGCCGGCCTCCTGGCTCCTGGCGGACCATGTGTCCGAGGGCCGTCGCGAGCTCAACTTCTCGACCTGGGCGGAGCAGCAGCCGCGCCGCATGGACCACAAGCTCGAGGAGTTGGTCGAGAAGGTCCGGGACGGGGAGATGCCGCTCAAGAGCTACACCCTGATGCATCCCCAGGCCCGACTCACCGACGAGGACCGCCAGGTCCTGATCGCATGGGCCCGGGACGCCCGCGCACAACTGGACGTGCCGGCGGATCAGCAGATGGAGCACGGCGAGGAGCGGGGTGAGCGGGAGTCGGGGGAGCGCGGATCAGGCCAGCGGGACCGCTGAAGCCCCGGTAGGTCGGGGCGGAGCCCGGTGGCTATCCGCCGCCGGGCGATGCGCCTGCCCCCGGCAGCTCCAGCCGGACCCGCACGCCATTTCCGTACTCCACCCGCACGTGGTCGGCATCCAGCGGCGCTTCGCCCGCGTCCTCGACCCAGAGCGCGGTGAGCCGGCCATCGGGGAAGTAGCGCTCGATGAAGGCCTTCCCACGATCGGGGCCCAGCACGAAGAGTAGCGTGGAGAGGGCGTCGGCGGTCATACCGTCGTCGGCCGCCACGGTGACGGCCACCACGCCCTGGGCGGGCTCTCCGGTGGTGGGGTCCATGATGTGGCTGTAGCGGGCCCCGCCATCCTCGAACATCTGCTCGTAGTCCCCCGACGTCGCCACGGATCCCGACCGCACCGCCACCGTTCCCATGAGGTCGTCCGGTGCCCGTGGATGGCGGATACCCAGCACCCAGAGGGAGTCCGCCCCGGGCGGGGCGCCGAATACGCTCACGTTGCCGCCCAGGTCGGCGAGGGCCGACGTAGCTCCGGCCTCACGCATGGCCTCCAGCGCCCGGTCCAACGCGAACCCCTTGGCCAGGGCCCCGAAGTCCAGTTGCATGCCCGAGCGTTCGAGTCGGGCACGGGCGCCGGCGCTGTCCACCGTCACGCCCTCCCATCCGACCAGGGCTTCGGCCCGGGCGAGGGCGTCTGGATCGGGACGGCCGGGCTCGTGCTGAAAGAAGCCCCACGCCTTCATGAGGGGCCCCACCGTGGGATCGAACGCCCCCTGGGAACGGCGTGCCCAGGTCAGGGCGGCGCCCAATACCTCGAGGGTCCACGGGGACAGCGGTGTCCAACGACCGGTGCCGGCCGCGTCGTTCAGGCGCGAGATCTCGGAGTCGGGTTTGTAGTTGCTCATGAGCGAGTCCACCCGGAACACCGCGGCCCGGCCTGCCTCGGCGGCCGTGCCGGCGGTCTCCTGATCCGCCGCCCATGCGCTCACCTGGAGCACCGTGCCCATGACGGGTACCGAGCGGTCGACCCTGGAACCGGGCACGGGGCCCTCGCCCGCGCACGCCGAGAGAGCGCCCAGGACCACGGCCGCGAAGGCGGCCACCAGGACGTGGCGGCTCCGGAGGGTCACGACTGGTTGACTCGTCAGTCCTGACGCCCGAGGCCCAGCGCGTCACGGACCACGCGTTCCTGCTCCTGGGCGTGGGCCCTGGCCCGGCCCTCGGCGGGGCTGGCCCGCTCGGGTCGTGACACGTGGCGTAGCGGGAGCGTCCGGGGAACCACCGCCCGCAGCCGGGGACCGATGAAGGTGAGGGCGCCCATATTGCGGGGTTCCTCCTGGACCCAGACCACCTCCTCGAGCGACGGATAGCCCTTCACGACCGCCTCGATGTCGGCCGCGGGGAAGGGATAGAGCTGCTCGACCCGGGCCACGGCCACATGAGGCGCCTGATCGCGTTCGCCGTAGCCCTGGATGTCGTAGTACACCTTGCCGGAGCAGAGCACCAGGCGACGGATCTCCGACCGCTCGCTGGCCAACTCACGATCGTCCAGCACCGGGTGGAAGCGTCCGTCGACCAGCTCCGAGGCGGGGGAGCTGGCGGCGGGAAGACGGAGCAGGCTCTTGGGCGTCATCACCACCTGCGGGTGCTCGGGACGCGCGTAGGCCTGACGTCGCAGCATGTGGAAGTACTGCGCCGGCGTGCTCGGATAGAGGACCCGCAGGTTCTCCTCGGCACAGAGCTGCAGGAAGCGCTCGAGCCGGGCGCTGGAGTGCTCCGGTCCCTGTCCCTCGTACCCGTGGGGGAGCAGCAGCGTCAGATTCGACACCTGTCCCCACTTCTGGCGGCCCGACGAGATGAACTGGTCGATGGCCACCTGCGCCGCGTTCACGAAGTCTCCGAACTGGGCCTCCCACAGGACCAGGTCCTCCTTGCTCGCCACCGAGTAGCCGTACTCGAATCCCACGACCGCAGCCTCGGTGAGCGGCGAGTTGTAGATCTCGAAGCGGCCGTCGCCCACGTGGGCCAGCGGTGTGTAGGTCTCGCCGGTCTCGACGTCGTGGAGCACCAGGTGCCGTTGGCTGAAGGTGCCGCGCTGAGAGTCCTGTCCCGAGAGCCGTACCACCCGGGCCTCCTCCAGCAACGATCCCAGTGCCAGGGTCTCGGCGTAGGCCCAGTCCAGCCGGGTGTCTTCGGTGAAGCTCTCCCGCCGGCGATCGAGCTGGCGCTTCAGTTTGGGATGCACGGTGAAGCCTTCGGGAGCGCTGAGGGCGGCCTCGTTGAGATGGGCCAGCCGCTCCAGCGGCACGCCGGTGTCGGGCTCCACCACCTCGACGGCCTCGTCGATCACGGGGCTCGTGTCGCCGTTCTTGAGCTCTTCCTGGATGCGGTCCTGGGCCTCGCGGAAGATGCGGGCCACCTCGTCGTCCATGGCGTCGACGTCGTCCTGCGAGACGACGCCCTCTTCCACCAGACGCCGCGCCAGGATCGTGCGCACGGTGGGGTGCTCCCCGATGCGGGCATAGAGCCGGGGCTGCGTGTACGCCGGCTCGTCGCCTTCGTTGTGGCCGTGGCGACGGTACCCCACCAGATCGATGACCACGTCGTCGTGGAAGCGGTCCCGGTACGCCATGGCCATGCGCATGGCCGCCAGGCACGCCTCGGGCTCGTCGGCGTTCACGTGCAGGATCGGAAAGTCGTAGCCTTTGGCCAGGTCGCTGGCGTACAGGGTGGACCGCCCCTCGCTGGGCGTGGTCGTGAACCCGATCTGGTTGTTGGCGATCACGTGGACGGTGCCGCCCACGGAGTAGCCCTCCAGGCGGGCCATGTTGAGACCTTCGGCGACGATTCCCTCGGCGGCGAAGGCCGCGTCGCCGTGGATCAGCACCGGTACCACGGCGTCGGTGTCCTGTGTCGCGTCGCCGTTTCCGTCTCCGAACTGCCAGGCCCGCGTCATGCCCATGACCACCGGGTTCACGAATTCCAGGTGGCTGGGATTCGGGGCGAGGACCACGTCCATGGTCGTGCCGTCGGGCAGCGTGTACTCGCCCCGGGCTCCGTGGTGGTATTTCACGTCACCCGTGCCCGCCACCGCCAGCGCGCCTCGTCCCTTGAGGCCCTCGAACTCCCGGAACATCTCCCCGTAGGAGACCCCGAGAATGTGCGTGAGCACGTTGAGGCGGCCGCGGTGCGCCATGCCGATCACGACTTTCGTGCCACCACGGGCGGCGGCTTCCACCAGCGCCGTATCCAGCATGGGCACGAGCATGTCGGTGCCCTCGATGGAGAAGCGCTTCTGCCCCAGGTAGGCCCGCTGCAGGAATTGCTCGAATCCCTCGACGCTGGTCAGGCGCTCCAGAAGCCGGCGGCGTTCGTCGGCCGAGGGCGGGCTCGTGTGGATGCCCGACTCCACCTGATCCCACATCCAGCGCACGCGCTCCGGGTCGACCAGGTGCTCGAACTCGTAGGCGATGGCGCTGCAGTAGGCCTCACGCAGGCGGCGCAGAGCGTGCGCCACGCTCTCTCCGGGCGTGGCCTCGGACTCGTCCATGATGATGGAGGCGGGCACTTCTTCCAGCTCCTCCATGGAGGTGCCGAAGAACGACGGATCCAACTGGGGATGTCCGGGCGGATCGCTTCCCAGCGGATCGATGTGCGCCAGCATGTGCCCGTGGTCCCGGAAGGCCTGCACGAAGGAAGTCGCCCGGGCCACCACCGGGAGCAGCCGCTCCAGACGGGCGGCGTCGGCGCTGGCGGGCACCTCCGACGGCCTGGCGGCAGGCGGTGCGGGAGCGGCCACGCCTCCGTTGCCCGAGAGGCTCTCCGGCACCAGCAGGCCGGCCGCCTCGGCGGCGCCCGTGCCCCGGGCGAAGAAGGTTCGCCAGGACTCCGGCACGGCTTCCGGATTGCGGGCGAATTCCTCGTAGAGCGCCTGCGCGTACGCGGCGTTCTGACTATCGAATGGCGTGTCGCTCATTGGGTCCTGATCCAGGTACGGACATCCCCTGCTTCCTTCGGCCTTCAAAGCTACGAAAATTCGTTCTCGGGGCGAGGGCGGCCGGGGGCGCCCGTGGCCTGTCCCGGAGCGTCCTCCTATTGTTCGCCGCCATGGATACCCTCTCGCCTCCCCACGGACCCACGATCTCCGAAGAGGCCGCCGTCGGGCCCGTGCCCTATGCGGTCCACCCCGGCTGGCGGCGGGCGTTCCCCTGGCTCGCTCACGGAATCACCCGGGAAGGGGATCCAGCGACCCCGTGGGACATGGCGCTTTTCGGGGACGGCGCCGCGGCCCCCACTCTGCGCCGCTGGCAGTCGCTTCTCGACGCCGTGGGCATGGACCGGGCCGTGCACGCCCGCCAGGTGCACGGCGCGGCGGTGCGTGTCCACGACGGCCTCGCCCCGGGGATTCGACTCGCCCCGGATTGCGATGGGCACGTGACCGGCGCGCCGGGCGTGCTGCTGGCGGTCACGGTGGCGGACTGCGTGCCGGTGTGGCTGGTCCACCCCCGGCGGCGCGCGGTCGCCCTCCTGCACGCGGGCTGGCGTGGCATCGCCGCCGGCGTCCTGGAGTCGGGGCTCGCGGCGCTTCGGACGCGGTTCGGCATCTCGGCCGGGGAGCTGCACCTGCACCTCGGGCCCGCCATCTGCGGCCGATGCTACGAGGTGGGCCCGGAGGTGCACGACGCCCTGGGCTTGCCCCGGCCGGAACGGCCCACTCCCGTGGACCTGCGCACGCTGCTCCGGGAGCGAGCGATCAGCGCCGGCGTGCAGGAGGCGCACACCACCGCCTCGGCGCACTGCACGCGTTGCGGAGAGCTGGACCTGTTCTCGCATCGGCGAGGCCGGTACGAGCGCCAGGTGGCCTTCGCGGGCATCCGTGTCGGGGCCTGACGGTGGGGGTGGCGGGTGATGCCCCGCGGCGAGGTGTTGCCGGGCCTGTGTGGAGACTGCCGCCACGCGCGCGTGATCGAGAACCGTCGGGGCTCCACCTTCTATCTGTGCGAGCGTTCTCGCACCGATCCCCGCTTTCCCAGGTACCCGCCTCTGCCGGTACTGGCCTGCCCGGGCTTCGAACCCGCGGCCCACGATCCCCCTGACAACCACCAATCCGAAACGGAGAGACCATGAGCGAGCCCTTCTACGTATCGCGCTGCACGGTGACCCGGGTGGCCGGCGTCCACCGTCGAGCCCGCCTCCAGGACGGCACCATCGTGGAGATGGGCGTCCACGGCGCCATCAAGCGACACTACGGCCTGGACGCCGAGCCGGACCTTCCGCTGCCGGTGGATCTGCTGGTGGCCGCCGCTGCCGGGTGACTACTGGGAACCCTCAATGGCGCGCTGGAGGCGCGCGAGATCCTTCTCTCGCCCGACGACCTCACGGTCGAGGCCGAGGGCATCAACGAGATCCGGGACCGGGTGCCCGTGCTGACCCTGATCCAGGTGCACTACACCATGACCATTCCCCGGGGAACGCGTGACGCCGTGGACCGGGCGCTGGCCCGGCACGTCGATCGGTGTCCCACCGCGTGCTCGCTCAAGGGCGCGGTGTCGGTGACGTGGACCGCGGAGATCGAGGAGGCGGACGAGGCGTAGCCCGTCAGGCCAACGTGGTCTCGCTCTCTCGTCGCTCCTCGAGGCGCACGCCGATGCGCGACGCGGATTCCAGCGACAGGAGCAGGAGAGGGGGTACCCAGATCAGGGCGCGGGCCCAGAGAGGCTGGGGCCACACACCGGTATCCATGGCTGTCGGGAGTCCCCAGTAGCCCAGCAACGAAGTGCAGGTGAGGAGGAGCCAGGACCGGCGGCGATTCAGGACGGCCATGGGCAGCACCCAGAGGGCGTGCCAGGGATAGAGCACGGGAGACAGCACGAGGGCGCCGCCGATGACGGCGAGAAGGCCGCGGCTCGTCGGGAAGCGGTTCGACGTCGCCCACATGACCACCAGCATGAAGAGGATGGTGGCGGCCAGCCGCGGCAGGGCCGTGCCTGGAAGGACCCAATCCAGCAGGGCGAAGATCCCTCCATTGAAGCGCGTGTGGTCCAGGAAGACGTTGGCGCCGTCGAAGAGGTGGGAGATGCCCGCCCAATACGGGAGCAGCGCGACGAGGAACAGCGCCAGGGCCACCGCCAGATACCGGAACCCCAGGCGGATCGCGACGGCGGGTACGGCGGTGGCGGGCACCAGGCCCACGAGCGCCGACCAGGCGGTGCCCAGCGCGGCTCCCACGGGCCGCCGAGCCCACGCCAGCGCCAACGCCAACCCCAGCAATCCGAGTATCTGGACGTGGGCGTTCCAGGCGGTTTCGACAAGAAGAAGCGGGGACCAGAAGTAGAGGATCAGGGTCAGGCGACGACCCCGGGAGTGGACTCGGGCCGCGCGAATCATGAGGGCGGCGGTGGCCAGGTCCGCCACCATCCACAACAACTTGAGGCCCAGCACCTGGAGCCCGCTCCACGCCGCGATGACGAACGCCCCCTGGGCCAGCGGCGGGTAGAGGGTGTGCATTCCGGGATTCGGAACGAGATCGAACCAGGCGGTGCGAAGGGGTTCGAGCACCGCCGCGCCGGGGGCGTAGAGATAGGGGTTCACGCCCTGCAGCTGGATGTAGCCGTCCCAGAGGTAGCGCCATACGTCGCGGGTGAGCTCCGGCGGCACCGGCATCAGGATCAGCCTGGCGGCGATCCCCACGATCCAGATCCAGGTCAGCGACGCGGCGCCGTCCCGGACGGCGTTGGCAGCGGCGGCGTACCCCACGATGGCCAGGACGAGGAGTCCGAAGCCCGGCCAGGGGAACGGCAGGTTCGGCCACCACGCCAGCGCCGCCAGACTGCCCACCTCCAGGGCTGCAGCGCCGAAGAAGACCGCCCGCAGCCGCGAACCGTCGGCCGGTGCGGCGGCCGCTTCGGCGGAGCGCTCGGTCATGCGGCGCGCGTCCGTGAAGACCATGCCATGGCCTGCCCCTCCCGTCCAAGAGGATTGAGACACCCGCGGGTCACCCTGCGAGGAACTCCAGCAGTGCGTCAAGCGATTCCTGCGGCCGCTCGTCCACGGGAAGGTGGCCACATCGGTCCAGGATCACCAGTTGCGCGTTCGGGATCTCGCGGCTGAGGCGCTCCCCGACCCAGAGCGGGACGACGGGATCGTCGCGGCCCCAGAGACACAGTGTAGGCACCTCGATCCCACCGTAGCGAGCCATCAACGCGGGAAGCTCGGGGGGCACGATGTGGGCCGCGCAGGTCACCAGGGCGGCCTGGGTGTCGGGGTCGGTGAGCGGATCGGCGAAGGTCGCGACGCGCTCCGGCGTGACGACCTGGTCCTGCACCACGACGTCACGCATGACCTTCGCCACCAGCCAGCGTTTCGGTGCCAGTCGCAGGACCATGCGGCTGAAGGTCGGGTGGTCCGCAAAACGCACGAAAGGCGGCGCTGCCTGGGGGTACGCGGCTCCGGCCACGCTCACCAGTCGAGCCAGGCGCCCCTCGTCGTCGTCCTGGAGCCGCACCGCCGCTGCCAGGGCCACTCCTCCGCCCAGCGAGTGCCCGATGAGCGTGGCGTCACGCAGATCCAGCTCCCGGACCAGGTCACCGACGGCGCCCCCGAGGCTCAGAGGATCGTAGGCACCGTCACGGGGCTTGGGGGCGGCGCCGAAACCGGTCAGATCCACGTTCACCACCCGGTAGCGGGCGCGGAGGGGCGCGAGCCAGGGCGCCCACACGGCCCCATGGGCGCCGTAGCCGTGGATGAGGACCAAGGGCTCGCCCGTTCCCTCGTCGGTCCAGGCCAGGGGGATCGCCGCCCGCCCCTGCCTCATGGCGCCTCCAGCTCCAGGCGGTGCGCGCCGCGGGCCTCGGCCTCGCGGGCGAGGTCGTCGTGGCAGGTGAAGAGGAAGACCTGGCGGGTGTCCGCCGCAGTGGCGAGCAGGTCCAGCCCGCGGCCCCGCCGCCTGGCGTCCCAGTTGACGAAGACCTCGTCCAGGAACAGCGGGAGCCGCTCGCCCGAGCGGTCCAGCTCGTCGAGAAGGGCGAGGCGCAACGCCAGGTAGACCTGTTCGCGCGTGCCGGTGGAGAGCGGGGGGCCCACCGGCCGGGGCTCGGCGAGGGCGGGGCCGCGGACCATGAAGGTGCGTCCGTCCTCGCCGCCGAGCAGGAGTCGATCGTAGCGCCCCCCGGTGAGGATGGAGAGAAAGCGCCCGGCACGCCGGAGGGCGCCGGGTTGATGCTCCTCGCGGATCCACCGGTCTGCATCGCGAACCACCCGGGCCATGATGTAGAGGCGGTCCCGGCGGCGAGCCAGGTGGGCGCATTCCTCTTCCAGGCTCTCGATCTCCCCGTCGAGATCGTCCAGGGTGTCCCGGTCGGCGAGGTGCGCTACCTCGCCCCCGAGGCCCTCCACCCTCCTGGCGAGCTCCTCGATCTCCTCGGTCAGGCCCTTCTCCCGTGCGGCGAGTCGGGCCAGCTGCTCGTCGTCGGGGAGGGCCTCCTCGCTCCACGAGGCCGGATCCGGCGTGAGCTCGGCCAGCTCGGCCTGCGCTTCGTGCGCCCGTCGAAGCGCGTCCAGGCGCTCCCTCGCCTCACGGGCCCCGGCGATGGGATCGCCCTCCGGATCGAAGGCCGCCAGGCGGTCCCGCAGGGTGTGCGCGGCCCGCTCGGTCTCCTCCACGTGAGCGCAGACGCGCCGCCTCTCCCGGGCGAGCCGTTCCAGCTCGCCCTCGGCGGCGCGGGCCGCCTCCATGCGTCGGGTGGCGGCACGCACGGCGTGACGCGCGGCGTGCAGGGCCGCACCGGGATCGGCGACCGGGAGGTCGTCGAGGGGCAACTCGGCGACGAATGCAGCTATGTCGGCGCCCAGGCCCTCCACGGACTCTGCCAGCTGCCGCTTGCGCGCCCGACGTTCGCGGAGGTCCCTCAGGATCTCCTGGATGCGCTCGACGTCACCGGCGAGCTCGGGACCCACGGGCCGCCCCTCGACCAGGAGCGCGAGGTCTCCCAGGATCTCGCTGAGCTGGGCCCGCGCCCGCTCCGCGTCGCGCCGGGCTCGCTGGGCGTCCTCGTGCCTGGTTGCGCCCCGCCGACGAGAGCGCAGCCACCAGAGCAGGCCGGCAGCGGTCGCGGCCCCGGCCAGAAGGGCGGCTCCCAGGGCGAGCACCAGCACCTGGCCGGCCGTGGCGCCGACCGCGACGCCCGCCAGGCCCAGCAGGGCGGCCCCCACCAGGGGTGTCCGCGGAAAGGGAGGCAGGGCGTCGGAGTGATCCTCGGCCTCGGCCTGTCGCTGGCGAGTCGCCGCGTCGGTCCACGCCCGCAACGTGTCCCGGAGCCGGGGCAGCGGGATTCGGAGCCAGGCCTCTTCGTCGGCGTCGGCCCCGCCGTCGAGTCGCGATCGAACCGTGTCGAGGCGGCGTCCGAGATCGCGGACCTCCTGATCCAGCTGCGCGATGCGCAGGCGATTCTGGTCGGCACTCGCCCAGTGTCCGGCCAACTGTTCCAGTCGGGCCTCGCCGGCGAGCAGGCGCCTGTCCGCCTCGGTGAAGGCGTCCAGCGCCGATCGCGGGGCGCTCTCGTCGCTGGCCAGCCGCGCCAGGTCGTCCTGGGCGTCACGATGATGGCCCTGGGCCTCGGCCAGCGCGCGCTCGGGATCGGGGGGAAGATCGTCGAGCGGCTCGGGATCCCCCGCTCGAGCCTCGAGGTCCCGCGCGCGCCGAAGTCGACGCCGTACCGGAAGCAGCCGGCGCGCCCGCTCGAGCTCCACCCGGCAGCGTTCACGCTCCTCTCGCCGCGCCTCCAACAACTCGCGGGCGCGCCTAAGCTCCGCCTGTGCGTCGCGCATGCGTCGGTCGGCCTCCCGCACGTCGCTCCGGCGGAAACGCAGCTCCCCGATGCGCTCCCGGAGGTCGCGGATGCGCTGGTGGCCACGTCGATTGGGACGCCACAGAGCACCGGCCTCCGCTTCCAGCTCGTCGGCGACCGTCCGGGCCGGACGGAGGTCCCGTGCCCCGAGGGCGCCCACGAGCCGATCCTGCACCGCGTCCCAGCCGTCGGCGTCCAGCGAGGCGAGCTCCGCGAGCCCCAGGGCGAACACCTGCCGAAAGACCGGGAGCGGCACATGGGCGGCAGCCGGCACCGTGTGGTTCCGGATCGGCTCCTCCACGCTGCCTCGCACCAGAGACCCGGTCGGCGACGACAGAAGGCGCCGATGGACCTCCAGGACCTGTCCCGTTTGCAGACGCAGGACGGCATCGCCCGCGGCGTCACCGCCGGCCCAGGGAGCCCATGGGTTGCGGTCCCGCGAGGACGGATAGAAGCCGTAGAGCAGCGCGGTCAGGAACTCGAAGAAGGAGCTCTTGCCGGCCTCGTTCTCGCCGTGGACGAGCACCCAGGACGGAAGCGGCGCATCTCCCGTGTCGACTTCCTGGAGACCCCCGAAGGCCTGGATCCGGATCCGCTCGAACCGCATGGTCTCCTACCGGGCCCGCTCGGGATCCAGCATGCGCGCCAGGATCTCACCCTCGGCGTCGCCCAGAACCTCTCGCACGTAGTCCCGGGCATCGACATCGTCTCGCAACCCCGCGAGCTCCCGCTCCAGGCCCGCCGGAAGGGCGCCCTGGCCGTGGGCGAGCTCCCGCAGGCGCCGGAGCGCGACCCCCAGGACGTCTTCCCGGCCCTCGTGCATGTCGGCGTCCACCACCGCGTGCACGCGGTCGGCGCGGACCTCCACGTCCAGGGCGCCGATGGCCTCGCGCAGCTCGCGGGCCAGCGCCGGCCGCTCGTCGTCCGAGGCGAGCTCTCGCCAGAGGGGCGTGCCGCCGGCGAGGGTCACGCGCACCATCCACTCGGCGTCGGGCGCCGGATCGGCCGCGCGCGCAGCGCGCCAGCGTCGGGTCACCGCACCCACCACCGCGTCCAGGGTGGCGGCGTCGCCGAGATCGGATACCTCGATAGACTCCCAGCGCACCGGTGCGAACGCTCGGAACTCCACCTCGGCCGCTCCGTCGACCCCCACGTCGACGAGCAGGCCACCGCGCGGCCCCGACTCGGCGTGGGTGCGACCCTGCAGGTTTCCAGGGTAGTGGATCGCCGGAAGCCCGGAGAGCGCCTGCCGGGTGTGCACGTGCCCGAGCGCCCAGTAGTGGTACCCGGCCCGACGCAGGGTCTCCACCTCGGTCGGAGCGTAGGGCTCATGGGCCTCTTCGTCGCGGGACCCGACCACCTGAGCGTGCAGGACCGCGATCTCGGGCCGGTGTCCCTCCGGACGGGGAAAGCGGGCCGCCAGGTCACGTGTCTCACGGGGTCCGGTGTGCCCCGCAGCCGTCACGTGCCCCACCACCGTTCCGTCGCGGTCCCGGATGGCCACGCGGCGCGGCGTGGCGTCGGGAGCCACGGTCACGTTGCTCGGCCAGTGCAGGGACGCGGCGCGCGCGCCGTCACGACCCGGGTCGTGGTTGCCCGTAGCGTAGACCACGGGGATGCTCGCGGCCTCGAGGCGGCCGAGCTCGTCCAGGAGGAAACGCTCGGTCTCGAAGGAGAGCGTGGCGCCGTCGAAGAGATCGCCGGCAATGACCACGCACAGGACCTCCTCCGCCAGCGCGGCGTCCACGGCGCGCGCGAAGGCTCGGCGTGAGGCGTCACGCAGGCGCCGGCGGAGGTCCGGTGAGCGCCCTGCGAACGGCGTGTCCAGGTGAACGTCGGCAAGATGTAGGATGCGCATGCACCGGGTAAGCTACATGTCGTGTCGGGCGCCGACAGGGCTGGATGCGGCGCGGTGGTCGTCGCGAGCCGCTGCGTCGCGTTCCGCGGACAGGCTCCGGCGAGCCCTTCCGACGCGTGCGCTGTCTACTATCTTGAGTATTGTCATGGACTCCATCCGCTCCCCGGCCGCGGGCCGGAGGTTCTGCCCTCACCCCGAGGTCTTCCGCCCACTCGCGGCGCGTTTCCCTTCCCCATGAGCGATACCACCCAAGCGGCGGTGACGCGGGTCCGGAAGGACTCGCCTACCGTCGACGCCGTCTGCCGGCAACTCGAGCGCCACGTGAGCGCCGACGAATGCGCCCTGGTCATCGAGTTCGCCGAGATCTTCTTCTCCAAGACCCCGCCGGGGTTCCTCCACGAGCGGAGCACCGACGCGTTGGCCCACCTGGTCCTGGGGGCCTTCCGCTTCCTTCAGGGGAGCCGTCCGGACAGGGTCGACGTCCAGGTCTTCAACCCCGACGTGGACAACGAGGGATGGTACGCGCCGGTCACGCTGATCCGCACGAACCTCTCCGAGCGCCCGTTCATCGTGGACACGATCAGGGAGTTCCTGCACGCCCAGGAGCTGCCCATCGAGCAGAACATCTATCCCGTCCTGCACGTCGGACGCGACGAGACCGGTGAGGTCGTCGAGGTCAAGCCGTCGCGCGAGGGCGTTCGGCGCGAGTCGCTCGTGCACTGCGAGATCGCCCGGGTCGCCGACGAGGACACCCTCGAGCGGATCCGCCAGGAGCTGCAGAGCCGTCTCGAAGACGTGGTCCGTGCCACCGACGACTTCCAGGCCATGCGCGC
This sequence comes from uncultured Gemmatimonadales bacterium, assembly GCA_963809895.1. Classification (GTDB taxonomy): domain Bacteria; phylum Gemmatimonadota; class Gemmatimonadetes; order Longimicrobiales; family Gaopeijiaceae; genus Gaopeijia. Next base: position 282,585 of record CAWELD010000010.1, read on the forward strand.
TGAGGCGGATGCCATCATCGAGGAGATGGATCTGCGAGCCGCCGAGCTCCCGGCGCGGCGGGCCGAGCTGGAGGAGATCCAGGCGTTCCTGAGGTGGCTGCGGGACGGCGCCTTCGTCTTCCTGGGCTACCGCGGCTACGACCTGGTGCCCCAGGACGGCGAGCGAGCCGTGCGGGTGGAGGCGGGCTCGGGGCTGGGCGTGCTCCGCGACGAGAGCGCGTCGACGTTCTCGGAGCCCGTGGCGCTGTCGGAGTTGCCTGGAGGCATGCGCGAGCTGGTAGAGGGAGGCCCGCTTCTCATCATCAGCAAGACCAATGCGGAGTCGACGGTGCACCGGCGTGCCCGCATGGACTACATCGGCGTCAAGAAGATGGGGCCCGACGGTGCGATCCACGGTGAGCATCGCTTCCTCGGGCTCTTCACCTCCAAGGCGTTCGCGGAAGAGGCGGAGCGCATCCCGATCCTGCGGGAGAAGTTGCAGACGATTCTGGAGGATGCCGGCGTCCAGGAAGGATCACACGACTACAAGGAGATCAACACGATCTTCAACTCCATGCCGAAGGAGGAGCTCTTCCTCACTTCGGCGGTGGAGATCGGCGCCGATGTCCAGACCGTCCTCACCACCTACCACGCCGACGACGTGCGCGTGACGCTGCGCGGAGATCCCCTCCGGCGCGGCGTCTCCGTGATGGTCATCCTGCCCAAGGACAAGTTCTCGTCCGAGGTGCGGCGCCAGATCGAGCGGGCATTGGTGGAGATGTTCCACGGTGAGGCGCTCAACTATCATCTGGCATTGAGCGAAGCGGAGCAGGCGCGCCTGCACTTCTACATGGCGGCCACGCCGGACCGGATCGAGCATGTGGAGGCGAGTCATCTGGAGGCGATGCTCACCGAGCTCATCCGCTCCTGGGAAGACCGGGTCCGCGAGGGTCTCGAGCGTGTGCGCCCCGCCGACGAGGCGCGCCGACTCGCCCGTCGCTACGGTGACGCCTTCAGCCCCGAATACCAGGCCGCCACGCCGGCGTTGACGGCCGTGCAGGACATTCTCGAGCTGGAGGCCATGGCGGCGGACCGGCGGCCGGTTGCGGTGGCGTTCGCGAATCCGGACGTGTCGCCGGCGGCGCCCGGTGGCGAGCGGGTCACCGAGTTGAAGCTCTACCTCCAGGGCGAGCGGCTGGTGCTGTCGGACTTCATGCCCATCCTGGAGAACTGCGGCCTGCGGGTCATCGCCGTGAATCCCTTCGACGTCGAGGGCTCCGACGTCCAGAGGGCCATCATCTACACCTTCGCGGTCCAGGATTCGGAAGGGAGACCCCTCGAGGTCGAAGGCCGGGGATCGCTGCTCGGCCAGGCCATTCTCGCCGTGCGCGCCGGCGACGCCTCAAACGACGGGCTCAACAGCCTGGTCCTGGGCGTGGGACTCCACTGGCGCGAGGTGGACGTGCTGCGCACCTACGCGGGGTACGCCTTCCAGGTAGGAGCCGTGCCCAGTCGGATTTCGCTGCCCTCCGCGCTCACCAAGCACACCGACGTGGCCCGCATTTTCTTCGACTGGTTCCGGGCCCGCTTCGATCCGGCGGCGGGAGCGACCGTCGAAGACCGACTGCCCGCGGTGGACGACATCCGACGGTCCTTCACGGCGGCGCTGGCCAGCGTGGAGCTTCTGTCCGACGACCGGGCGCTCCGCCGCATGGCGGTTCTGCTCGATGCCACGCTGCGCACGAACTACTATCGCCACGGCGGGCGGACTCCTACCCGTCGCTCCGGGGGCGCCCCGTACATCTCGCTCAAGTTCGACGCGCGCAGGCTGGACAGCATCCAGAAGACGCGCCTGCGCTACGAGGTGTACGTGCGTTCGTCACGGATGGAGGGTGTGCATCTGCGCGGCGCCTCGGTGGCTCGGGGCGGCATCCGGTGGAGCGACCGTCCCGACGACTTCCGCATCGAGATCCTGGGCCTGGTGAAGACCCAGATGGTGAAGAACGCGGTCATCGTGCCCGGGGGCTCCAAGGGAGGGTTCATCGCCACCCGCCTGCCCGCGGACCCCGAGGCCCGCGGCGAGGAGGGCAAGGAGCAATACCGTACGCTGATTCGCGGCCTCCTCGATCTGACCGACAATCTCGATCCTTCGGGGGCGACGGTTCCGCCGGAGAACGTGGTGTGCTGGGACGACCCCGATCCCTACCTGGTGGTGGCGGCGGACAAGGGGACGGCGAAGTTCTCCGACGTGGCCAATGGGGTGTCGGCGGAGTACGGCTTCTGGTTGGGGGATGCCTTCGCCTCCGGTGGATCGCACGGGTACGATCACAAGGTCGTGGGCATCACGGCCAGAGGTGCGTGGGAGTGTGTGAAGCGGCACTTCCGGGAGAAGGGCAAGAACATCCAGGAGGAGCCGTTCACCGTGGTGGGCATCGGCGACATGAGCGGTGACGTCTTCGGCAACGGCATGCTCCTGTCCCGGAAGATCCGGCTCATCGCGGCCTTCGATCACCGGCACGTGTTCGTGGACCCGGATCCCGATCCCGAGGCCTCGTACCAGGAACGGGAGCGACTCTTCTCACTGGGGCGCTCCTCGTGGGAGGACTACGACGCCAGCGTCCTGAGCGAAGGCGCCCTTATCGTACCCCGTGGGGCGAAGGAGGTGGAGCTCTCGCCCCAGGCTCGATCGGCCCTGGGGATGCCGGAGGATACGGGCATCATCGATGGAGAGACCCTGGTGCGCGCCGTACTGCGGGCGCCGGTGGAGCTGCTCTGGAACGGCGGCATCGGCACCTACGTGAAGGCGGACTTCGAATCCCACGGCGAGGCCGGTGATGCATCGAACGACGCGGTCCGCGTGGATGCCGGGGAGCTGCGCTGCCAGGTCGTCGGCGAAGGAGGCAATCTCGGACTGACCCAGGCCGCGCGCGTGCAGTACGCCTTGAGGGGCGGGCGCATCAACACCGATGCCCTGGACAATTCGGGTGGCGTGTCGCTCTCGGACCGCGAGGTCAATCTGAAGATCCTCCTGGGGCCCGCCGTGCAGGCCGGTGCTCTGTCCGAGGATGATCGCAACGACCTGCTGGAGCGTCTCACCGATCAGGTCGCCGACCTCGTCCTGTACGACAACTGGTCCCAGAGTCTCGCCATCTCGCTGGACGAGCTCCGGGTCGAGGACATGCTGGACGAGTTTCGGGATCTGATGACGGGCCTCGAGCGAGACGGGCTGCTGGACCGGGCCGCCGAAGGTCTGCCCTCCATGGAGATCCTGGTGGAGCGGGCCGACGCCGGCCACGCGCTCACCCGACCGGAGCTGTGCGTGCTTCTCGCCTACGCCAAGCTCTCGGTGAAGGCACATCTGTTGAAGAGCCCGCTGCCCGACGATCCGGCGCTGGAGAGCTACCTGCTGCACTACTTTCCCACGCAGGCCACCTCGGAGGCCGGCGCGGATCGGCTCAAGCAGCACCGTCTGCGCCGGGAGATCGTGACGAGCCAGGCGACGAACGACGTCGTGGACCTCATGGGAGCGAGCTTCGTGCACCGCGTCGCGCGGGACACGGGCCGGGGGGCCGACGAGGTCGTGCGCGCGTGGATGGTGGCGGCCCGACTGGCCGATCACCGCGCCCTGCTCCGCGAGCTCGCCGTGCCCGGCAGGCCGCTTCGTACCACCGATGCGTACCGTTGGTTGCTGGGCCTCGGAAGGGTGCTGGAGCGTACCACGCGCTGGGTGTTGTACAACACGGGGCCCGACGATTCGGCCACCGACATCATCGGCCGGAATGCCGGTGGCCTGCGCACGCTCCGGAGCCACTTCCACGACATCGTTGCGGGTCACGACCGGGAGGTCTTCGAGGGACGGGTCGAGGAGCTCATGGCCCTGGGCTCGGACGAGGACTTCGCCAGGGAGCTCATCACCTTGCGCTTCCTGGACCAGCTCCTGGAGGTCCTTCGCATCGCCCGCGAAACGGACTCCGACGCGCTGGACGCCGCGCGGGCGTACTACAGGGTGTCGGATCTCATGCATGTGCCCTGGCTGCGGGAAGCCATCTTCGAGAGCGCCGAAGACGACCGCTGGGAGCAGCGCGCCGCGCAGGCGTTGGCCGACGACCTCAGCCGTGCCCACCACCGCATGGTGGCCCAGGTCATGCGCAAGCGGGACGGCGGCCCCGACGTGGGCGAGGCGGCCACCCGACTCCTGGAGCATCGGGCCCGCGACGTGGAGCGGTTCAGACGGCTGCTGGAAGAGATCCGTGCCGAAGACGTCATGACGCTGTCCGGGTTTTCCGTGGCCGTGCGCGAGATGACCGTGCTCTCGGAGAAGATGGGCGCCTGAGGCAGCGGTCCGGCCAGACGCGCGAATGCCCCGCCGGACGCATCCGGCGGGGCATTCTGTCTCGAGTCGCGCCACTACACTAGCGCGCGGCTTTCAACACGTCGTCGACGTAGGAGTCCACGTTGGCGAGCACCTTGACCAGGTCCTTGCGTGCCTCGGCGGCAGACAGGTCGCCGGCGAATTTGAGCAGCACCTTGCGAATGGCATCGCGATCGCCGTTGGAGCCGGCGGCCTGGGCGGCGGCCTTCCTGCGCGAGACACGGCGCCGCGGGCGCGCAGGCTTGGCCTCCTTCTGCTTGTCCTTCGCAGCCGCAGCTTGCCGCCGCTTGATCTGTAGCGGATAACGGGCGTGGAACTGCCGAACGGTGAGTTGTTTCACCGAGGGGAGCGTGCCCTTCGCCTTCTCGTAGAGGTCAGAGGTCTTCGCATCGGGATTCTTGCGAAGCTCGTCCTGGACGAAGGACATGACCTTGTCGTCGGTCTTCGCCATCTTGGATACCTCCCTGGGGGGGGATGGATTGTCGGTACAGTCCTCCCATTATGCCAGGATTGTCGTCTCTGTCAACGACGCCCTCTGCGATAGTCACCATGGATGCTTCGGAAATCACCGGACTACTGGACTTTCTGCGGGCTGCGGAACAGCTGAAGAGCACATATCGCAGCGCCTGGACCTCGACGGGCGAGCGGGAGAGCACAGCCGAGCACACCTGGCGATTGAGCCTGATGGCCGTGCTCGTCGGCCCGGACTATCCGGACGTCGATGTGGGACGACTATTGCAGATCTGTGTCGTTCACGATCTGGGCGAGGCCGTCGGTGGCGATATTCCAGCGGTGGACCAGGATCCGGCGGTCAGCAAGGCGCCCGGGGAACGCGAGGACCTGGCAGCTTGACCGAATCCCTGCCGTCACGGTTGGGTCGGCGACTGCTGGATCTATGGGATGAATACGAGGCGGCGGAGACGGCCGAGGCGCGTTTGGCCAAGGCGCTGGACAAGCTCGAGACGATCCTTCAGCACAATCAGGGACGGAATCCCCCGGACTTCGACTACCGCTTCAACCTCGACTATGGGAGGCGCTACACGGCGGGCGATCCTCTCGTGGAAGCGCTCCGGGCGCACCTGGACCGCGAGACGGAGGCGCGAGCGCGGGCCGCCGAGGTGCGCGACGCCGGGGCGGAGGACGCCGAGGCATGAAGAGTTACCCGCCGCCCAACCTCAGCCCCACCGTGAGCCATGGCGTGGTCAGGTCCGAGCCCCGGATGCGACCGGGGCCCTCGACCTGATAGACGATACGGTATCCCAGGGAGACGTCGAGGGCGACGGGGCCGGTCCGAAACACCTCCACGGCGAGGCCGGGCTCCACGATCCCCAGGGTCTCGGAGCCCACGGTGGTGCCCACGACCAGATCCCGCAGCGTGGCGACGCCGGCCCCCACCAGGACGCGCGCCTGTACCGGGACGGGTGCCTGGGGGATCTCGAGCTCTGCGGTGATCCCTCCGTAGCCCAGACTCAGGGTCCGCTCGGGCCCGGTGCGTTCCGGAGCGTCGTCCACGGCCTTCAGAACCCGATAACCGCCGCCGCCCAGCCAGAGCCCCGGGAGGATGCTCACCAGGGCGCGCCCCCCCGCCAGGAAACCCGGGCGGTCGACGAGCCGGGCCCAACGCAGGTCCAGCTCGAGAATGGCGCGCGCGCGGTGTTCGGCGTCGGCCGCCGTGGCGGAGTCGGCAGGGACCTGGCCACGGGCACTCCCGGGGGCCGCCAGTAGCGCGACCCCCAGGAGCATCTCCAGCGCGAGGCGCCGGATCAGCCGCCGGTCCGTTGCCCGTCGCGGCATGACCGCCACTCGGAGGCTTCACCGGTTCGAGGATCGGGCGGGAGCGTGCGGCGCGCCCGCGGCATCCGGTCCGGTGCGTCGGCGGCCATGTACGCCAGCATGGCCGTGAGCACCGCGTTGGACCGCACCTCGTCCAACACGAGCTTGTCGAAGGTGTCTCGGTTCGTGTGCCAGGTGTACGTGCCGTAGTTCTCGAGCCTGGCGTCGATGCCCCAGCCGTCGTAGGTGGCGACGGCCCAGGCCTGCGCGGCCTCGGACTGCGGTGAGCCGGTAAGACGCGGGCCCAGCGAGTCCATGAGGGTCTGGGCCAGCGCCGGCACCTCGGAGCGCTGCATCCCCTCGGTCCAGATGCCCTGCAGGACCGGATCTTCGGTGGCGAAATCCTGGGCCGCGAGGGCGGGGGTGCCGAGCAGGAGCGCGGCAAGCCCGTACCGGATGGCGCGTGACATGTCGTGTCTCTCCTTCCGTGGGTCGTACCCGGGGAACAGCGGTGGGAGGACCCTGCCCCGACGTTCGTGGGCCAAGTATACAGGACGCGGACAGGTGCGGACATGGGGACTGCGCCTTCGTCTCCGAAGTGGTAGGTTGCGCCGCTGTAGCTCCGAGCGAGCTCCGACCAGTTTCTCGTCCTCGCCCCCCGCGCCATGCCGTCGACCACCCGTCGTTCGCAACTTCGCCCGCGCACCCGTCGCATCGCGCGGCACGGTCTCCTCGCCGTGGCGTGCGCCATCGCGGGTTGGCTGGTCACCGTGGCCCTGGCACCGTCGAACCGACTGTTCCAGTTGAGCATGGCGTCGGCCTACGTGGGATTGACGCTGTGGGCGGCGACGCTGTTGCTCGGTCCCTGGAACGTGCTCCGTCGAGCCCCCAACCCCGTGAGCACGTATGTGCGCAGGGACGTGGCCATCTGGGCGGGGCTGGTGTCGCTGTTCCACGTCGCGGTGGGGCTGCAGCGGCATATGTCGGGGCGCTTCTGGCAGTACTTCGTGTTTCCCGACGGACACGGCCCACTCCTGGGCCTCCGCTACGACGCCTTCGGCCTGACGAACTGGCTGGGGCTGGCGGCGACGCTCGTGCTGCTGGTGCTGCTGGCGCTCTCCAACGACGCGGCGCTTCGCACGCTCGGAAAGCGCCGCTGGAAGTTTCTGCAGCGCTGGAGCTATCCGGCGTTCGCGGCGGTGATCCTGCACGGCTTCGCGTTCCAGCTCATCGAGAATCGTGCGGTGGCCTGGATCGTCGTGGTGGGGCTCGTCCTGGTGGTCGTGCTGGTGGGGCAGCTCGCCGGGTTTCGGAGGGTCGCGAGCCCGGACTGAGTGGGGCCGGATGCAGAAAGGGGGCCCCGCCGAAGCGGGACCCCCGATCCTCAACCGGTCAGGTGCGTTGCGTCAGTCGTCGCAGTGGCCGGGACCCGTGGTGCCCTCGTTGAAGTCGGTGAGGGCCGTATTCAGGGCGCTGGTCTCGCTGGGCGAGAGATAGCCACCACCCACCGGCGGAACCACCAGGTCGCCGATCATGGCATCGGCGGCCGCGATGTCGGGATTGACCTCCGGGAAGCCCCAGGTGTTCAGCTTGGCGGCGATGAGCTGCGTGGCGAGCGAGATCAGGCCGTTCCCCCTGGTGGGGGCGTCCATGATGCTCAGGAGCTCTTCCTTCGTGTAGCTCACGTCACCGAGCATGAAGCCGCCCTCGGTGCCGGCCGGCCAGGCGTCGGGATCGAACTTGCCGTTGTGCTTCATCTCGCCGGCGTGGGTCTTCCAGAAGCCCTGCGTGAGGGTGCAGAACTCGATGGGCTCCAGCTTGTTGAAGTAGGTCACCACGGAGCCGTGGAAGGCGTTGCCGCCGACGGCCGCCTCGGCGCCGTTGATCGAGTACGAGAGGGGAGAATTGACCTCTACCTTGTCGAGCGTCACACCCGCCGGAAGGTTGACTTCTTCCACGGTCACCGTCGTCACTGGATCCACCTCTGGGTCCTGGGCGGGTCCGGAGGCCCAGACCTGGACGCAGTCGCCGGGGTCCAGGGAGAACGACGCCCCGGCGCTCAACGTGCCGTTGGCGGCCCCGCTCTGGGAGACCGTGAAGTCGTATGTACCGGCTGGGCTGTCGGTATCCTTGCAGACCCAGACCTGGGCCGAAACCGGGTCGTCACCCACCTGGATGTCACTGGCACGGACTGTCCCAACGGCCTCGGGAGTCGCCACCGGCGAGGTGGGCTCGGAGCAGGCCGCGGCGAGAATGAACGTCGACAGGATCGCACCCCGGATCACACCGGGACGCAGGTTCGGGAGGGACATGGATGGAACCCCTTGCTTGGGAGGGAGAAGCGGTCGGGCCGCGGTTCAGTCTTGAAGAATCCTTGAAGGAATCGTGCCGGACGAAGTGTGGCGGAATTCCGCGGCATTTTCCGTCCGCTCTGTGGTAGGCGCGCAGCAGTTCTGTTGAAGTCACGCGACGTTGTGGTGCACGTGCAGCACCGAAGCGCCGCGGACCTCCCGCTACTGGCCGAGGCCTACGCCGACCTGCTCGAGGATGCGGGCGACACCCAGCGTCTCCGTGGGCGATACCGGACTCTCCTCGCCGCACTCCGCGGCCAGGTGGAATCGCCGTACGAGCTCTCGCAGCCCTGGGTAGGCGGGCTCCCGCGTGGCGCCGCGCAGCAGGAGGTTGGCAGTCGCGCGGCCGAGCACACGGCCCGAAAGGACCAGCGGCCGGACGATCTTGGATGCCCGCGAAACGCCACCTCTGTCGATGACGGAGAACCCGTGGAAGAGATCGGCGTGTGCAGTGCCTTCGGTACCCAGAAGCTCCAACCCGGCCCGGGTCGGGCGCCCCGCCATGGACACCAGGATGTCGAACGAGGTGCGGTCCCGACTCCCGACGAGCCTCACTTCGCCCGGTGCGGTGCGGTGCACGCTCCAGACTCCGTCCTCGAGTGATCCGGGGACGAACGCGTGCGCCAGGGAGAGGAAGTGCGGCAGCACCTCGAGGGCCACGCGATCCCGCTCCGCGTCCGTCCGCTCCTCGGCGCCGGCCGAGCACACGGTTCCCCGAACATGGAGGATCGACCCGAGACTCGCGTCGCCGTCTCGCAGCAGGCGCAGAACGCCCCGCTGGAAGGGAAACTGGTGGACCGGAGCCAGCAGGCGGTTTGCCGAAAGGGCGGCCTCCAGCAAGGACCTGGTGGTGCGCAGATCTTCGGCCAGGGGTTTCTCGACCAGGACGTGCCGGCCCTCGGCCAGGGCACGCATGGCCAGCGGTGCGTGTGTTCCGGCAGGTGTGCAGAGATGGATGACAGGCGCCGACAGCGCCTGCAGGGCCTCTTCGAGCCTCTCGAAGGAGCGAGCACCGCGGTGGCGGGCGGCCAGGCGCTCGGCTCGCGCGACATCGGGATCCACGACGCCCAGCACGTCGCCCCCGGTGCTCTCCACGGCGTGGGCGTGCCAGCGGCCCATGAGGCCGGCGCCCACCACGACGGCGTCCATCAGACCCGGGACCCCGTACGGCCAGTCACGACCGGGCGCCCAGCGAGACATCGGTGAGGCCCTTCGCCTCGTCCGAATCCAGGGCGAGCCGCCGGCCGGTAGCGGCGGCATGGTAGCAGGCCACGATCACCTCCAGCACGTCGCGCCCCCAGCGCCCGTCGCTCGGCGGCGCGCCGCCCTCGCGGAACGCCGCGAGTGTTTGCTCCAACACCGAACGCGTCGCGAAAACCATGGGGTCTCTGGGATTCCGGGCCAGCACCCGCCGTCGGCCCGACTCTTCCTGCCACGCCAGCCCGGAGGCCCCCAGCTCGAGCCGTACATGGGGTCGGGTCGAGCGGAAGAGCCCGGCGCTCACGCGGGCGCGGCCACCGAACGAGGCACGCAGGGACGCAGTCCGCGTATCGGCCCGTACCTCGAAGTACTGACGCTCGCCCTTGCAGACGCGATTCTGCACGAGGTTGGCGAGGCGTCCTCCCGAGAACTCCAGGGTCGCCACCACGACGGCGTCGGATCCCTCGGCTGTCACGGCACAGTCCGACGTCAGCGCCTGGACGGCCCGGGGTTGCTCTCCGAACAGCGCCATGAGGTAGTCGATCTGATGGACACCGGCTTCGAAGAGGGTGCGGTGCAGCATGCCTCCGCGCCATCCGCCTTCCGCCGACGGCGGGAGATCGATGAGCTGCCACGCCTGTGCGAAGACCACGTTCCGACCCTCGCCGGCGGCCGCCCGCAACGCCTTGAAGATCGGCATCTCCCGGAACTCGTGGTTCAGGGCGACTTGCCGGTCCGCGGCGCGGGCTGCGTCGAGAATGCGGTCGGCTTCCGCCAGGCTGCAGACGAAGGGCTTCTCACAGATCACGTGGGCGCCTGACGACAGCGCCCGCACGGCATGGTCCAGATGGGTCTCCGGTGGCGTGGCGACGATGACCACGTCGGGGTCCGCGTTCTCGAGCATGCGGGCGACGTCGTCGAACACCGGGACTCCCCAGGTCGAGGAGGCTCGCCGGCGCATGGCCTCGGAGACGTCGCATCCCCCGACCACCTCGATGCCGTCAAGCCCCGCCAGGGCAGGAAGGTGGAGCGTGTGACCGGCCTCTCCCAGGCCGATGATGGCGACGGTGTCGACGGACAAGCCCGACTCCGGTGTTGAGGGTGACGCCAGGACGCGACCACGTGCGCGCCGGCGGCGCTGAAGGTAGACGTGGAGGCCTGCTCTGTCAGGCGGGACCGTCTCCAGATTCCTCCGACCCAGCCGAGTCTCCCGGGCCGTGTCCGTCGCCACGCCGCAAGAACCGGCCCAGGTCCCGCCAGTCCTGGCGGCTGAGGAAGAGGGCGAGGATCCCCGTCGCACCGATCCAGAAGGCCAGCTTCCAGGCCACGGTCCCCCAACTCAGCCCCGGGAGCGCGCTCGCCAGCAGGCCGCTGGCCGCCAGCACCACGAACACGTAGAGCGACAGAGCCGCGAGGCGCCGAGGAACCTCCACCCGGTAACGCCACCCGAGATACGACAGGGTCCCCACCAGAAGCACCATCTGCGCCGCGAGTCCCGCCAGGGCGGCGCCGGTGATCCCCAGCGCGGGAATCGTGAGCACGGCCACGCCGTACATGGCGACCTGCGCCAGCGCGTTCTGCGTCACGTAGAAGACGATGTGCTCCATGGCGATCAGCACCGCCTGGTAGGCTCCCACCGCCAGCGCCAGGACCTCGACGGTGACGAAGAGCGCCACAAAGGAGGCACCCGGCGTGAACTCGGCCGAGTAGAGGATCCGGATGGCCAGCCCAGAGAACAGGACCAGTGGTGGGACGACCCCTCCGACGAACAGAAACAGCGTCTTCTGGAACTCGGTTGCGCGCTGCAGTCGGTCCTCGAAGGCACCAGCCCGGTTCACCAGGGGTGTGAGGAAGACCTGGCTGGCCGCCCCCAGGACGCTCCGGACGGCCAGCGAGAGCCCGACCGCTGCCTGCATGTACCCCGCCGCCTGGTTCCCCTGGGTGCTCAGAACCTGGTAGAACACGGAGTAGGCTACCGCCGGCGCCAGAAACGCGGAGGGGAGCAGGAGGAGGCAGAATCGCCACACCCGCGGGGGCAGGTAGCCCACGATGCCGGTACCGAAGGACACCGCCGGCGCCCCTCCGGCCGCTCCAGCGCTCGCCGGCTCCGGGCGTGCCGGTGCAATCGGGACTGGGCGGCTCCGCTCCGCGTTCCGTCGGGCGCGTCGCTGCACCCGCCAGAGGACGACGAAAACCAGCGCACTCCCGAGGACCGCGTAGACGCCGTACATGCCCCGGAGCCCCCACAGGGCCACCCCGCTCAACGACGCTGCCGCGAACACCACCGCGTGCAGAAGGAGGAAGAGCATCGCCCGATTGTGCGCGAACGAGCTCGCGACCGTGTTCTGCAGAAAGGGTACCAGCGCCACCACGGGGAGCCCCGCCAGCGCCAACGTCGCCAGCACCCGGTCGCCGGCCACCTCGGTGCCCAGCATGGTCGGTGACCACCAGGTGAGCGCCACGCCCGCCGTCAGCGCCACCCCGACCAGGAGCAGCAGCACGTTCTTCATGCGCCGCAGCAGCTCGTGGTATTGGTCGCGGCGCTCGTGCCAGAGGGGCGACAGGTATCGCAGGGCGGCGAACGGCAGCGACAGGGAGGCGGTCTGGGCGAAGACCGCCACCAGACGATCCAGCGCAGCCATGAGACCGAACTGCTCGGGCCCCAGAAGGAGGGCGAGCCCCTTCGTCCGGAGCATCAAGACGAACATGGCCGCGAACTGCAGCGCGCCCACGGAGATGAGCACTCTAAGCACGGCGAGCCCCTGCCCAGCCGATCATGACGGGAGACCCATGGCGCGGAGTGTCTCGTCCAGGCCGACGCCCAGGGGGGTGGGGTCGAACCCCAGCAGGGCCCGAATCCTGCCGATGTCCACCCCACGGTTCACCCGACGCCTCGTGAGTCGTTCCAGGCGCGGCGTGGCGAGACCGGCCGCCGACGCCAGCGATGCGCCGAGACCCGCCAGGGGTGCGGTCCAGCCCGGTAGCCGCAGGTGGCGCGGCCCTCGCCCGAGTCGCGCGCCGATCTCGTCGATGAGCTCGACGTAGGCGAGGGGGCGCTCACCGGCCACGTTCAGAAGCAAGCCCGGCTCCAGGTCCGCTACCAACACGAGCTCGATGGCCGACACGACATCGGCGACGTAGGTGGGGTGCACGAGAACCTCGGCGGGTCCATGGAGCCAGACCCGTTTCCGGATCACCTGTCGTACCAGCGCCTCCGTGGCCTCGCGACCGGCACCGTAGACGCCGGTGGGGCGAAGGACGACCCAGTGCAACGGAGATCCGGTCAGGGCACCTCGAAGCGCCTCTTCAGACTCCAGCTTGGATCGTTCGTAGGCGGTCTCGGGAGAGGGCGGATCGGTCTCGAGGAAGAGGCGGCGGGACGCGCCACTCCCGTAGACACCGGCGCTGCTCACGTGGATGAACCGGCGCACCCCAGCGGCGCGTGCCGCGTCGGCGAGGGCTGCGGTGCCATCGACGTTGATCTCGGTGAGGAGCCCGGCGTCGTGATCACCGACGGCCGCGGCGAGATGCACCACGCAGGTGACGTCGGTCACCGCCCGCTCGAGCGACGGTGGATCGCGAAGGTCGCCCACCACCTCGTCCACCTTGCGAGGTCCACCGGTGCGGCCGCCCCGGCGCGCCAGGACGCGCACCCGCTCTCCACGGGCGTGCAGACGGCTCACCAGGTTGGTGCCGATGAACCCTCGGCCGCCCGTGACCAGGATCATGCGGAGGAGGCCGGAGCCTCCCTGGGCTTGGGCTTGGTGGTGGTCCGCGTCGTGGCGGGCCCCCGCTTGGCGGAGCGGAGCGTCAGGCGTAGCGCGGCCGACCCGAGGTGGTAGAAGACCCAGCCCGCGGATCGAGAGGACATCTCCGCGAGGCGCCGCATGAGGCGATACGGAAGGTCCTTGCGAGCCTCGTTCTTCAGGACGCCGCGGCGGTTGATGAAGTTGCGCTGCAGGATCTGCGCGAAACGGTGCAACAGGTGGACCTGCGAGGGCGTCAGGTTCTCGTTGCCGATGGAGCCCTCGTGGCTGCTCACGATGCGGTAGTGATCGGCCGGAATCAGGTCTTCGTCCACGGCCCAGTCGTACAGGCGTGTGCCGATGAAGGGCGTCGCCACCGTGAACTGGGTCCAACTGGCGCGCAGGCCCAGGGCGAAACGAATGGTGGAGAGGATCGTGTCCACGGTATCGCCGGGCAATCCCACCACGAAGAAGGCGAAGGTCGAGATGCCGTGCTTGCGGAAGTACCCCACCGTCTCGACGAACTGCTCCTCGGAAATCGGCTTGCGCTCGGCGTTCTTCTGGATCTGCGGATCACTGCTCTCGACCCCGAAGTTGACGCCGGAGCATCCCGCGCGGGCCATGAGCTCGATGGTGGGCTCGTCCAGGCAGTCGATCCGCGTTTCGCAGCGCCAGCGCACCGTGATCCCGCGATCGATGATCTCCTGGCAGATGCCCGCCACTCGCTTCTTGTTGGCCGAGAACAGGGGGTCGCGGAACAGGAGGTATTCCACCCCGAAGTCCCGGACGAGATGCTCGATCTCGTCGACGACGTTCTCAGGTGAGCGATATCGCCACTTGAGCCCCTGACCCACCGGATAGGGACAGTAATTGCAACCGAAGGGACATCCGCGCGAGGTGAGGATGGGCAGAAAGCGCATCGTGCCGGCGACGCTGGACTTCGGCATCCGGTACTGATCCAGCGGCATGAGGTCCCAACGCGGGAACGGGATGGAATCCAGGTCGCGCCGGAAGTCACGCGGCGCCGTTCGCCGCCAGGCTCCGGTCTCGTCCCGGAAGGCCAGGCCCTCCACCTCGGCCATGGGCTTGCCCTGCAGTAGCTCCAGGACGGTGAGGTCCGGCTCTCCGACCACGGCGCAGTCGATGGAGTCGTCCTTGCCGATGCGCTCCATGAGCGAGCCGACGACCGGGCCGTAGAGGACGATGCGGGCCTCGGGGAAGCGTTCTCGGAGGGCACCACACACCTCCAGGTCCCAATCGATGGTAGGGAGAGAGGTTCTGAGGACAAGGAAGGCACCTGCCCCTGCTCCTGCGTGGCCGACCTCCTCCACGAGCCGTTCCTTCGTCCAGTCTCTGGCCCCGGCCTCCAGAACCGCGATGCCTTCGCCTGCTTCCGAGAGCACCGCCGCGAGGTAGGGTAGGTCCAGCGGTGGAAAGTGGGTCGCGCCCTTGGGAAAGAGCTGCCCGAACCCACCCATGGAGTCCTTGTTCGAGACGTATCCCGGAGGACTGGGAGGGTTGATGAGCAGCGCCGTGGGGGGGTCGCCGTGGCGCACGGGCACGTCGGAAGGGTCTGGCATGATCTGGTGCCTTGGATCGGGCGGGGAGCAATTTCAAACATCAACCCCGCCCGTTCTGGGTGTCAAGCAAGCATTTTCAGGCCACTCCAGGGCAGAACCCGACTCGGAGGCCGATGTGGGACATGGCGGGTCCACGAGAAGCTTGACCGCGACGCGTGTGGTGCCGAGCCTGGAAGTGACCCCCTTTTCGCGCCCTCCCACCGAGACCCTCACCGGCCTGACCCCCGACGACGCCCACCTCGTGGGGTCGTTGCGTCTCGAGCCCACCGCATCCTCCCCCCCACCTCGAGCACCGTTCTGCATGAGTGAACGTCAGTTGCGCGTTCTCGTACTGTCCTGGAACTACCCGACGCCGGCGGCTCCGCAGCGGGGATTGTGGGCGGAGCGCATGTGCGACGCCGTGTCGGCCCGGGCCGAAGTCACGGTCATCGTACCGACGCCCTGGGTGCCGCCTCTCCTGCCGTTCAGGAGCCTGTCGCGGTTCCGGTCGATCCCGCGTGAGGAGCGCCGGGGATCGGTGCAGGTCTACTTTCCCCGCGTGCCGGGATCCGTCGAATACCTGACCCACGGCGCCGACGCTCGTCTCGCCGCTCCTCGAGTGCGAGCCCTCGCGCGACGCCTCCACGCCGAGCGACCCTTCGACCTGATCCACGCGCACTTCATCTATCCGGACGGGGTCGTAGCGAGTCGGCTCGGGAGAGACCTGGGGATCCCGGTCATGACCTCGGAGCACGCCTTCTGGACTCCCTGGCTGGTGGACCGGGCGGGTGTCGGTCGTCAGGTGCGGGCCGCGCTTCCCGACATCGATCTGGTTGCGCCGGTGAGCGAGTTCCTCCTTGACGACGTGAAACGCCATACCCGAGGCGTGACGGAAACGGCCGTGCTGCCCAACGTCCTGGACGACCACGTCTTCTACCCCGAGCGGCGGGAGCGCGACCTGAACGAGCTCCTGTTCGTGGGGCTGATCCGACGCTTCAAACGCGTCGACGTTCTCCTGCGGGCGTTGGCCTCGGCTCGCCGGCACGAGCCAGGCTTGCACCTCAGGATTCTGTCGGCCAACGCCTACAGGGCTTATCGAAAGGACCGCCGCGAGGTTCGCGACCTGATCGCGGAGCTGGATCTCGAAGAGGCCGTCGAGATCGTGTACGGGTCGGACCCGCCCGCCGTGGCGGAGGCCATGCGGCGCTGTGGGCTCGTGGTGGTGTCCTCCACCCGCCGCGAGACCTTCTGTTCGGTGGCCGCTGAAGCACTGGGCTGCGGTACGCCATTGGTGCTCACGCGCTGCGGCGGTCCCGAGGAGTTCGTCACCCCGCAAGACGGGATCATGGTGGAGGCGGACGATCCCGAGGCGCTGTCGAGCGGCATTCTGGAGGCCGTCCGCCGGCGGGAGAGTTTCGATTCGGAGGCCATTCGCCGGCGGATCGTCGCCCGGTTTGGGCGTGACGCGTGGTGCGACCTCGCCCTGGACACCTACGGACGGGTCGTGGCGACCCCCACGGAGCGGAGCCGATGAGCAAGAGGGGACGGGTTCCGGGCCTCGACGGTGTCCGCGCCATCGCGGTGCTCGGCGTCATCGCCTCCCACTCGGGGCTCTTCGGCCTCGGCTGGGTGGGCGTCGACATCTTCTTCGGACTGTCCGGGTACCTGATCACGGGGATCCTGCTGGACGCGAAGCTCCCGGGAATTCCGGCCCGCCGTTACTTCGTCCCGTTCTACATGCGCAGGGTGCTTCGTATCCTGCCACTCGCGTGGGCCTTCATCCTGATCGTCGCAGCGGTACGTGGGCAGTGGAGTGGCGTGCCCTGGTACATGGGGTATCTGGTGAACTGGCTCCCCACGAGCCCTCCGCCTCGGGACCTCGGACACTACTGGTCGTTGGCGGTCGAGGAGCAGTTCTATCTCCTCTGGCCCGCGGTCGTGTTCCTGGCCTCTCGCAAGACGCTCCTGCGCTTTTCGTTGGGCGTGATCCTCTTCAACGCGCTGTGTCGCTTCACGGTGTCCGTCTGGCCTCCGGACTGGGTGACGGCGCAGTGGATGGATCTGGCCACCTTCGCCCGGGCGGACTCGCTGCTCGTGGGTGCCATCATCGCACAGCTCGAGCGGGGCAGGGGATGGGGAGGAATCGCGTCACGAGCGCTTCCCGTGGCCCTGGCTGCCGGCATGGCGTTGGTAGGCATCCGACTCATGGAGAAGAGTCAGCTGTGGCCGGTGCTCACCTACAACCTGAAGTGGCCGGTCATCGCGCTGGGTGTCGGCGCCGGGCTCCTCTGGGTCCTGAGCCGCAGCCCGCGCTTCCTCGAATGGGGATGGCTGGTCTGGATCGGGCGAGTCAGCTACGGCATCTATGTGATCCACGCGGTCTTCGGCCAGTGGCTGCATGACCACTTCACGCTGGCTCAGGCACCCCTGATCTTCCTCATTCAGGTCGGGATCACGCTGCCTCTGGCCGCCCTGAGCTGGTATCTGTTCGAGTCACCGATCTTGCGCCTCAAGCGGCGTTGGCCCATGCCGTCGGCGAAGACCGCCCCGCCCGCGCCTGCGCCCGCCGCCGGCGACTGAGCAGCGTTCGGGAGCTATGCCTGCTCAGCGAGCATCGAATCCTCGTCGACGATGCGGGTGATCCGGTTCACCCAGGTGCGGATCCGCCACGGATCGAATCTCTCCGACGAGAGGTAGGTGCGCGCCGCATCTCGGTACCGGGCCTCGTCTTCCGGGGACAGACCATGCAGAAACCTGCGCAATTCGTCGAAGTCGCCGAACTCGCGCATGTCGATGAAGCACTCCGGCGGCACCCAGTCCAGGATGTCCGGCGCTCCCCAGTAGACGGGAATGGTACCCGCGAAGAAGCAGTCGAAGATCTTCTCGGTGATCCACCCTTTGAGCATGCTGTTCTCGAAGCAGAGGGCGAATCGATACCGTGAGATCGTCTCCGACTTCGAGGGCGCCGCGCCGCGCCACGCGGCGGCGGCCGCGACGTACAAAGGGTCCGGGCTGAGGCGTTGCGAGGCGGCGCGCAGCCAGGATTCGACGCGCCGGAGGGTCGCGGGAGTCCAGGTTTTTCCCACGCGGACCGGGGGTCGGTTCCAATTCCGTCCGTAGAGATCGATCTCGTCGTGCCTGTGGAAGTACTCGACCGCTTCCAAGCGCGCCGTGTAGAGCTCGTCCACGTAGAGGCGAGGCAGCTTGTTGGCGTTCATCATCACCAGGAAGCCGCGATCGCGTCTGGCCCAGATCTCGTCGTGAACCGCGTCGAAGGACTGGGGCCAGCAAAAGTGTTCCAGGGCCACGGGCTCGTGGGTGAAGGGAAGGAGCGCCTGGGTGTCGCTCCAGGAGAGGACTCGGCGAAACAACCGGCCGAGCTCGGGGAGCGCCACGAACAGGGTGGGCTCGACGATGGGGCACTCCATGGCGAAGAATGCGCTCATCACGACATCGGGACGACGGGCCAGCGCCCTGTATCGCCTCACGGTGAGTGTCGCCATGCGGTCCGGGACTCCGAAGGAGATCAGGAGGTTCCGCCGGCCGTCGGACCGTTCGGGCAGCCGGTCGGCGGTGTCGACGTGGAAGCCCCGCTCGACGAGCGCGTCTTTCATGGCCGCGTAGGGGGCCAGGATATCGTCGCCGGCGTAGGGGTTGCTGCCTCGTTCGAAGAGTCGGCCCCCGAGCTGGTGGTGCGTGGCCGGATCGAAGTAGACCGCCACCTTCGACGTGGTGGCGCCGGGTCCCTCTACGCGGTCGTCCACGTTCGGTACCATTGATCGAGGATGAAGGCGGAGTGGATGATGGCCGTGAAGCGGGCTCGACCGCCGGCCTGGGCGCCGGTGAGCTCCTGGAGCCGATCCAGGTCGAGAAGGTCGCCCAGCGGACCCGACTCGGCCGCGGCGCGCACCTTCCGGGCCATGGTCGAATCGCCGCCCAGCCATTCCGGTAAGGGGAGCGCGAATCCCTGTTTGCGCCGGTCGAGCAGGTCGTCGGGGAGCCACGGTCGAACCGCGTCTTTGAGCGCGATCTTCGCGGAATCCCGGCTCGCCAGGGAACGGGCCGGGAGGTCGGCGGCCAGCTCCATGACGTCCCGGTGGAGGAAGAGTGGACGCACCTCGAGGGAGACGGCCATGCTGGCGCGGTCCACCTTCGTCAGCATGTCGCCGGGCAACGTCAGTGTGAAGTCCAGGTGGCGCATTGCATTCACCAGACCTACCTCCTGCGGAGGGGCGTCCCGCAGCAGGTGATCCACGAGGCGATGCGGATCGTAGTGCTTCAATGTGTCCGCAAGGGGTCCCCGGGCCACCTGACGCAGCAGTGGCAGCGGGAAGCCGTGACAGAGCATGTCCGCCAGCATCGGGGCCGGCGCCAGGCCGTACTGCCGCAGCGTCCGGCGCCAGTGGCTACCTTCGGGAAGGGTCCGGCGGGCCAGGTCCGCGACCACCCGTGCCACCGTGCGGGGCACGATACGGCCCACCTCGTTCATCCGAACCAACCGCTGGTACTTTCGATAGCCGGCGAAGATCTCGTCGGCACCGTCGCCGGACAGCGCCACCGTGATGGCGCTACGAGCCTCACGACACAGGTAGTAGGTCGGAAAGGCGGAGTAGTCCCCGAACGGCTCGTCGTAGTGCCAGGCGAGCTTGTCGAAGACCGTGACAACGTCCGACGGGTCCACCGTGCGCTCGACGTGGGCCGTGTGATACCGGTCCGCGACTCGCCGCGCCCAGCGCCGTTCGTCGTAGTCCGCGGCGTCGAACCCGATCGTGAAGCTCTGCACGTCGTGGCCGGAGAGGCTGAGGGCCGCCGTGACGGACGACGAATCGACCCCGCCGCTGAGAAAGGTGCCCAGGGGCACATCGGCCACGGCCATCTCGTCGGCGGCGGCCAGGATCCGCTGCCGGATCTCCTCGCTCCCGGCTCGGCGGCCGTCACGGAACGGCAAGGACCAGTAACGGCGCGGCTCCTGCACCGTCGGTGGCCCCTGGCGGCCGATCTGGACCGTGATGCAGTGGGCCGGAGGGAGCTTGCGCACGTCCTTCCAGATTGTCCGCGGGTCGGTGATGAACCCGAAGGCGAGGAAATCGATCACGGCCTCGTGGTCGATTCGCCGGGGGAGTCCGGGCCATTCCAGCAGCGCCTTCAACTCCGACGCGAAGAGGAAGGCGTCTCCGACGTGGGCGTAGTGGAAGGGCTTCTCACCGGCCCGGTCCCGGGCGCAGAAGAGCCGGCGCTCCTCGGCGTCCCAGATGGCGAAGGCGAACTGCCCCGACAGCCGGTCCAGCAGGTGCGGGCCCCAGCGCCGGTAGGCCTCCAGGAGCACCTCGGTGTCGGACTCCGTACGAAAGCGCATCCCCCCGGCGGCCAGCTCGTCGCGGATCCCGCGGAAGTTGTAGATCTCACCGTTGAAGGTGACGGTCAGCCGACCGTCGGGAGAGACCATGGGCTGGTTGGACCGGGCGTCGAGGTCGATGATCGACAGCCGACGATGGCCCAGGACCACGGTCCGGTCCTCGGTGTGCCACAGTCCCGCGTGATCCGGTCCCCGATGGGCCAGCGTGTCGCGCATGCGTTCCACCAGCGCCGGGTCCACGGTGCCGGCGGCGACGACGCCCACGATTCCACACATGCGCCGCCGCTACGCCCAGAGAGGCTCGAGCCGCTTCGGCCTGTCCTTCACGTGCCAACGGCGGAACATGCGCATCGCCAGCCACTCCATCCTGGGCAGCCGCAGCACGGCCCAAAGGCCGACCATCAGCGCCAGGAGACGCCAACGCTCGACGTTGCGGGAGCGGAAGATCGCGCCGGCCTGCACCTGCTGGAGCGCGGCCCTCCCTGCGCGTTGCTCGCCCTTGATGTAGTGACTGATGGCCGCCATGAGGCGGTCTTCGGAACGATGAGCCTCGAAGTCCGTGAGCGCGTCGGGCTCGGCCAGGGAGCGGCCGCCATCGTCCAGGTACTCGTCCATGATCCAGAAGAAGTTCTCGGGTTCCGTGCGCAGGCGGTGGTAGAGCTGCGATGAATTACCGTGGAAATGGCGATACTTCATGAGGTGGTCCTCCAGCACGGCGACCGGATGGCGGCGGGCGATGCGCAGCCACATTTCCAGATCCGCGGTGTTCCGATAGCGGTCCTGACGGTACAGCCCGACCTCCCGGTGCACGGACGCCCGTACCATGGCGGTGGGACAGACGAGGAACCGGTTCTTGTAGCGCAGGAGAGCGTTCAGCACGGTCCGGAAGTCCAGCGGCGCCTCGCCTTGCACGTCCGGGGGGAGGACCATGCGGCCGTACTCGCGTCCGCTGGCGTCGACGAAGATGTCGGAGGTGAAGACCGCGCCCACCTCGGGGTGCGAGGCGAGGTAGTCCACCTGTGCCTGGACGATTCCCGGCAGGTAGACGTCGTCGGCGTGGTAGGTGGCGATGAGCTCGCCACGGGCACGCTCGATCCCGAGATTGACGGTGTCGTAGATGCCGCGATTCTCGGTCTGCCGCACGTAGGTGATGCGATTCCCGTATTCTCCGGCGATGGCAGGCGTCGCATCCTCGGACGCATCGTCGACGAGGATCACCTCCATGCGAGGGTAGGTCTGGTCCAGGATCGAGTCCAGCGCCTCGCGCAGGTACGAGGCTCCGTTGAAGCACGGGACCACCACGGACACGAGGGGCACGAGGTCGGACCGGGGTGGTTGGACTCGGGGGGGCTCGGCCATGTTTGGTCGGCGAAGGACGGGGGATCCTGGGAGGGGCGCCGTCACAGCGGACCCATACCTTGAACATTGCGGGCACGATAGCACATGCCGCCAGGGTCGAGTAGGCCCCGCCGCACCGAGGGAGGAGTCGTGAAGGTATGAACGTCCAGGGAATCCCGTATCGCTCCATCTGGCTGGAGGACGACGGCGAGACGGTGCGCATCATCGACCAGACCTGCCTGCCCCACGCCTTCGTCACGCCGGTCTTGCACACGGTGGACGGCGCGGCGGAGGCCATCCGGATCATGCGAGTCCGGGGCGCTCCTCTGATCGGCGCGACCGCCGCGTTCGGAGTTGCGCTGGCGATGCGCCAGGACCCGTCAGACGAAATGCTGGAGCGCGCCTGCCGCCTCCTTCTCGGTACCCGGCCCACCGCGGTCAATCTCCGCTGGGCGTTGGAGGAGATGCGCACGCACCTGACGACCCTCGATCCGGCGCGACGCGCGAAGGCCGCATTCCGCCGCGCCCAGGAGATCGCCGACGACGATGTCGCCATAAACCGGGCCATCGGCGACCACGGACTGGAGTTGCTGCGGGCGGCCCACCGGGAGAAGGGCGACACGGTGAACATTCTCACCCACTGCAACGCCGGGTGGCTCGCCACCGTGGATCGGGGAACCGCGCTGGCACCGGTGTATCGAGCGTTCGATGAGGGCCTCCCCGTGCACGTCTGGGTGGACGAGACCCGCCCCCGCAACCAGGGAGCTCGCCTGACCGCCTGGGAGTTGGCGCAGCACGGCGTGCCCCACACGGTGATCGTGGACAACGCCGGAGGACACCTGATGCAGAGGGGGCAGGTCGACCTGTGCATCACCGGTACCGACCGTACAGCCGCCAACGGGGACGTCTGCAACAAGATCGGCACCTACCTGAAGGCGCTGGCCGCCCACGACACCGGTGTGCCGTTCTACGTGGCGCTGCCGTCGCCCACCATCGACTGGACCCTCGCCTCCGGGCGCGACATTCCCATCGAAGAACGCTCCCCGGACGAGGTCGCCTCCGTGACCGTGTGCGGTGCCGACGGCGAGGCCGTGTCCGTGCGCCTGACGCCGGAAGCGAGCCCGGCGGCGAACTACGCCTTCGACGTCACGCCGGCGCGGCTGGTCACCGCGTTGATCACCGAACGGGGTGTGTGCCCGGCGTCCGAGGCCGGTCTACGGGGGCTCTTCGCGGACCGGTAGCCCGGCGCCTCACACCACCCGGTCGCTTCCGCCGTCGATGGGGATCTGGGCACCCGTGGTACCCCGAAAGGTCGGCCCTGCCAGCGCCACCACCGCCCGGGCCACGTCGTCCGACGTCAGCTCGACCCCCAGCAGGTTGTTCTTCCGGTACTCGTCCTCGGTGATGCCGTAGTGGCCCGCCCTCTCCGCCAGCACCTCCGGGCTCCAGGCGCCCGTGTCGAAGATGGCGTGGGGATGCAAGACGTTGACCCGCACGCCTCCCGGGCCCAGCTCCAGCGCAGCGACGCGGGCGAGCTGGGTGAGTCCGGCCTTGGCCGCGGAATACGCCACGGCCCCCACGCCGGGAGCGGGCACGTTCTTCGAGGCGACGATCACCACGGCGGGATCGAAGCCGTGGCTCAGGTACGGAGCCGCCGCACGCAGCAGATGCAGGTGGCTGGACAGGTTGAGCCGGAGGCTGTCGTCCCAGACCTCGTCCGGGAGCGATTCGATGCGGTGGCTCGGCGGAAAGGACCCGGCGTTGCTCACCACGATGTCCAGACCACCGAACTGGCGCACGGCAGCGCGAACCGAGTCCTCCACCGCGGCCCGGTCCGTCGCGTCGCAGGTCACGCCCAGATAGGAGGGACCCGCCGGACCATGGGCCACGGCCGGGTCGATATCCGTGGCCACCACGGCCGCGCCGGCGGCGTGGAGCGCCCGGGCGCTGGCCGCGCCGATGCCGCTGGCGGCTCCGGTCACCAGCGCCACCTTGCCGGCGAGGTGCGGCCGGGCACCCGTACGCCGAAGCTTGGCCTGCTCGAGCTCCCAGTACTCCACCTCGAAGAGATCGTGCTCGGGCAGGGCCTTCCATCCCCCCAGGCGCTCCGCAGTGAGGATGGCGCGGGCCGTGTGGCGGGTGATGTCACGGACGATGCCGGCCGCGCGGGCCGAATCCCCGATTGCGACGGATCCTCTCCCCTTCCACACGATCCATCGGGGCGCCGGGTCCAACATCTGCAGCTCCGGGTTGGCATGGCGCTCGAAGTAGGCTGCGTAGTCGTGTACGTACCCGGCGACCGCGTCGTCCGGCTCGCCATCGTCGCCGAAAACCAGAGGGCGGGGCTTGGTGCGAATCACGTGATCCGGCGTCAGCGGGCCCCGGGTCGCGACATCGTCGACACGGGCGTCCGAGGCCAGAGCCCGGGCGTCGGGCCCATCGTCCAGAGACGCCAGCACCGGTGCGCCGCGTGCCCGGCCGACCGCGCCCCTGAGTCTCGCCAGAAGCTCCAGGGCTTCGTCGCCCGTGGCGCCCGCGGCGTACCCCGCTGCCGGAGACGACGAAGACGAGGCGCCGGCGCTCGTGAGATGGTCTTCGGCGAGGCTCACCAGCTCGATCATGCGCTCGTAGCTCGTGCGGGCATCGGGGCCGAAGGTGAAGACCCCGTGGTTGAGCAGGATCATGCCGTCGAGGGCATTCCAGTCCAGGTCACGAGTCATCTCGTGCACCGTGCGCGCCAGGACGAACCCGGGCATGACGTAGGGCACCACCAGCACCCGATCCCCGTAGATTTCGCGAATGCGCGCCTCGCCGTCGGCGGTGTTGCTCACCGTCACCACGGCGTCCGCGTGGGTGTGGTCGACCCAGGCGTGGGGGATGATGGCGTGCAGGACGGCCTCCACCGAAGGCGTGGGCGCATCGGCGTCGAGCATGGCCGCACGTTGCGCCCGGACCATGTCGCCATCAGCCAGCTCGGGCAGATCCGCCATCCTTCGGAGCACCTCCAACCGAACCGGAGCGAATCCGGCGGGCTGGATGGTCGCCAGGTCCCACCCGCTGCCCTTCACGTAGAGCACCGCTTCCTCGTCGCCGAAGAGGTCGGTAGCGGTGGTCTTCACCGACGTGTTGCCGCCGCCGTGCAGCACCAGCGACGGCTCGCCGCCCAGGAGACGGGACGTGTAGGCGCGGAGGGCGACGGGAGACGCCGCGAAGCGGGCGGCGTCGTTATCGCTCCAGAGAGAACGCATGCGAGAGTCCGTGGCTGAGAAGGTGCGAGCCGAACGCGAAGGTTGACAATGGCGAAACCGGGCTCGTACGGTTCAAACAAGCTGTTGTAGCTCCGTCCCCACGGCAAAGGCGGCAACGCCTTCCCGGCCCGAGCGGCATTGCCGTTCGGGCTCTGCCATGCCAGGCCATCCGACGCCATCGCCCGGGATCCAACGCGTGAAGACACCCTCCCTCCTGAGTCGCGTGCGCCGGCACGTCCGGCTGTCCCGCAGGGCGAGCAGGCCCGTGAACGGCGACACTCCTCCGTTCCTGGTCCTGTTCATCAACTCCATCTGCAACCTGGCCTGCGACCACTGCTTCTATTGGCGCGACCTCAACCAGCGCGACGACCTCAGCTTCGACGAGCTGGAGGCGCTGTCGCACGACCTCGGTCCCATCGAGAATCTGAACCTCTCCGGTGGCGAGCCCTTCATCCGGCCGGACTTCGCCGAGATCGTCCGGATGTTCATTCGCAACAACGGGGTCAAGCAGGTCTACGTACCGACCAACGGCTACTTCACGGCCAAGACCGAGAAGGCGCTGCGGAGTGTGCTCGAGGAGGAAGATCTCGTCCTGTTCGCCTGTGAGATTTCGTTGGACGGGACGCCGGAGTTCCACAACGAGTTCCGGGGCAACAAGAAGTCCTTCGAGAACGCCATGGTGACGTACGACATGCTGGCGTCGCTGCAAAAGGAAGACTCGCGGTTGCGGATCCATTCCATCTCCACGGCCACCAACCGGAATATCGAGGAGATCCACCGGCTGACGGAATACCTGTACGAACGGTGTCCCCAGATGGATCACCACAACCTGGCCGTGATCCGCGGTGACCGGAAGGATCCGAACCTGCTCGCTCCGGCGTTGGAGGACTATCAGGCGCTGGAGCAGCACGTGCGACACCGCTGGTACCCCCGAGAGGTGGGACGCTTCGGCTCCATCGTGGAGCCCATGCTGCAGTGGACCAAGATGGAGACGCTGCGCGAGGAGCGGCAGGTGGTGCCGTGCCGCGCCGGCGTGCTGGCCGGGGTGGTCTACGCCAACGGCGACGTTTCGGTCTGCGAGCTCCACGAGCCCCTGGGGAACCTCCGCGACCGCTCGTTCCGCGAGATCTGGAATTCGCCTGAGGCCGCGCGACTCCGGGAGAGCATCCAGAACAAGGAGTGCTGGTGCACCACCGAGGTGTTCATGTGGCCCAGCGTGGTCTTCCAGCCCGGTCCCATGGCCCGCGCCATGGTCGGTGGACGCGTCTGGAAGCGGCCTCCGGCGCCGGAGGCCCGCCCCGAGGGGGGATCCGAGGGTGGCCGGAGCCGGTCGCTGCCGGTGGTCTCCGTCGAGTAGCTCCAGCGGGCCGTGACTGAGGCGGCCCACCCGCGTCTGTCGGTCGTCGTCGCCTTCCGTGAGGCGCCCGACGCTCTGGAGCGCGTGTTGGCGGCGCTACGGGCGCAGATCCCGGACGAGGACGTCGAGGTCATCGTCGCCCACGGCTCCGACCGTGGCACGGCCACCCTCCAGGAGACGTACCCCTGGCTGCGCGTTCTCCGACGTCCCGGCGCGATCTTGCCGGTGCTGAAAGGCGACGCCATCCAGGCGGCCCGGGCGCCGGTCGTGGCGATCCTGGATCCCGCCGACGTTCCCGAGCCCGGTTGGGTGGCGGCCATTCTCGAGGGCTTCGGCCCCGACCGTGCCGAGGCCGTCCGGGCCATCGGAGGCGCCGTGCTGCCGGGAGGCACGCCATCGGGGGCCAACCGTGCAGCCTACCTCTTCGAGTACGGCGCGTTCAACCCTCCGGTCACGGCGGGGCCCACCGAGGCGGATCTCCCCGGAAACAACGTCGCGTATCGACGGGAGGCGCTGGTCGTCGACTGTGGCGACGTGCTCGCGGAGGAGGGATTCAACAAGCCGTTCTGCCACGAACGCATCCGAGAGCTCGGGGGCGTGCTGGAGATCCGCCCGCAGATGAGAGTCCGCCACGAGACCCGCTACGGGTTCTTCGCCTTCGCCGCGCGACGCTTCCACTACGGACGGTGCTTCGGAGCGACTCGCTGCCGGAGGAGTACGTCCCGGCGCCGGTGGCTCTACAGGGTGTTCGCCCCCGCCGTCCCCGTTCTGCTCGTGACCCGCCACCTCGCGAGGGCGTTGGCGGGGCGGTCGAATCGGCGACTTCTGCCGGCGGCGGCGCTGCCCCTCGTGGGGATCTGCCTCTCCTGGGGCGTGGGCGAATGCCTCGGGTACTGGTTCGGGCCAGGGCGCTCCTGCCGCATGTTCTACTGATCGTGAGTACTTCCATGGCCGCGCCCGCCCTCTCGTTGGTGGTGGTGGAGTCCGCGCCCGGCGCCGTGAATCCGCGGTTCTTCGAGGCGGTCGCTGCCGAAGCCGCTGCCGGGCGCCTGGAGGTGCTCGTGGTTTCCACCACCACCCCGGAAGCTGCAGGCGAGCTCCCGGGTGTGCGCTGGGTCCCCTCGCCGGATGATGCCACGGTGCCGCGCCGGCGCGGGTCGGGGCTCGCCGAGGCGCGAGCGCCCCTGGTGGCGCTCACCGAGAGCTTCTGTGTGCCCGCGGCGGGATGGTTCGACGCGGTTGTCGCGGCCCACGAGGCGCACGACGTGGTGGCCGTGGGCGGCCCGGTGGACCGGCGCCAGGGGGGCGCCCGCGATTGGGCGTTGACCCTGGTCGAGTACGGTCGCTTCATGGGGCCCGCGCCCGCAGGGCCTGTGCCCGACCTTCCGGGTATCAACGTGGCCTACCGGGTCGAGACGTTGCGCCGCGTCCTCGGCGCTCTGCCGGCAGAGATCGTCGAGGTGGAGCTCCATCGGACCCTCAGGCAGGCCGGCGAGGTTCTCTGGCGAGCCCCTGCGGCCGTCATGTTCGACGAGAGCCGCATGCCCGCCGGGTCGGCGCGCCGGGCCCAGTTCCAGCACGGCCGCCTGTTCGGAGCGCAGCGGCTTCGGGGGGCCGGCGTGGCGCCGCGGCTGGGCCGCGCGGCCCTGACGCCGGCGGTGCCCCTCGTCCTGGGTGCGCGTATCGCGCGGGGCGCCTTCGGGGCCCGGCGCGGGGGCCACCTGATGCGCTCGCTGCCGTGGTTGGTGGGCCTGTTGGCGTCGTGGACCGCCGGAGAGCTCGTGGGATCGCTGATGGGCCCGGGCAGGGCGGCAGAGGGCTGGCGCTGAGTGTCAGCGGCGTTCCCAGTCCTCGGCCAGAGGAATCAGCAGGTCCAGGTAGCGGCGGGTCACCCTGGCCCAGTCGTACCCGGCGGCTCGACGGGGCCCTTGCTCGCGCGCGCGCCGGCGCAACGCTTCATCCTCCAGCGCCCGGGCGAGCCCGTTCACCAGGGTCGGGACCTCCGCGTCGGGCAGAAGAAGCCCGATGCCGCCGGCGAACTCCGGGAACGCGGTATTGTCCAGGGTGACGAAGGGGGTGCCGCAGGCCATGGCCTCCAGCACCGGCATCCCGAAGCCTTCGTACGACGAGGGGTAGACGAAGGCGTCAGCGGCATTGTAGAGCACCGGCATGTCGTCGTGGCTCACGTAGCCCAGCACCGTGACCAGGTCCTGGATCCCCAGCTCGGCGATCACCTTGCGGAAGGGTGAGGTTCCGGGAAGATCGGCACCGGCGAGGAGAAGGCGGTGGGGGAGGGCCCCCTGTTCGCGCAGGCGCGCGAAGGCCTGGATGAGCGCGGACAGGTTCCGGCGTTCGGTGGGTTTGCCCACGTACGCGATGTAGGGCGTATCGTCACCGAAGAGGGAACGCCGCCAGGCGGACAGGCGCTCGGGGTCGGGGATGGGCCTGAAGCGCTGGGTGTCCACGCCTTCCGGCACCACGTGGATGCGCTCCGGGGGCAATCGATAGAACCGCACCATGTCCCGGCGGCTGTACTCACTGACGGTGGTCACCACGTCGGAGCGCCACGCGCTGGCCGCATACGCCAGGCGAGCCTTGTTGAGCGTCCACCAGTCGAAGGCCTGGGGGTAGCCCTCGTACGATCCGTGATGCACCACCATGGTCGGAGCCGACGGAAAGAACGGCGCCACGTAGCTCGGGCAGAAGAGCACACCTCGGCTTCCGTGGGCCCGGGGAAGCGTCCACTGCTCCCACAGCGGGTTGGGGAGCCGGGACGGCAGTACGACGGACCGCCCCATGGAAGGCAGGCGAACGTCGTCGGGAAGCGGATCCGGGGAGTAGACCCTCACGTCCTGGAACGGATGGTCCAACCTGTCCAGTTGAACCAGGAACGCCTCGATGCAGCGGGCCACACCCGACCGTGCCCGCACGAGCCGGATGCCGTTGACGCCGAGAATCACGAGCCGGTCGTGGGGGGTGCCGGGAACGCGGCGAGGGTCACGAAGGAAATCCCTCGACGAGCTTGTTGTACAATGTGCCCACCACGCGGCCCAGGAAATAGCCCACGACGAACATGTACACGAAGCCCACCAGGCTGCCCACGAAGGAAACCGAGTAGCCCGGGAAGAAATAGCGCAGCAGCCCCAGGTGCGAGCCGACCTCCTGGCCTGGGGCCGCGCCTTCCAGGATGAGCACGTTCGTAGCCAGGAAGAGGCCCAGGCCCAGCAGCAGGCCACCCGCGACGCCCCAGGCACGAGCATTGAGGCGCCGAACCGCGCGGCGAATCTCCTTGTCGTTGTCGGTCATCGGATCGTGGGTCAGATGTGGTCGAGAAAGTCGCGCGTCGCGCGCAACTCAGCGCGAGTGCGGACCAGCCAGATGCTGGCGGCGATGAAGAAATTTCGGCAGAAGGCGACGAACCAGCCCGCGACGAAGCCCATGAAGAATCCCCAGGCGAACCCGGCGAGGGCTCCGGCGGGCGAGACCGCGTATCCGGTCAGGTAGTTGGACAGAAGGGGCAACATGGGCGGATCGCCGAGCAGCATGCCATAGACGGTGGCGATCAGGATCGCACTCCCCAGCGCCAATCCCAGGGCCATGCCGAAGGCCCGTTTGTGCAACGGGGCGAAGGCCAGGATCAACTCGTCGGGAATCTGTTCGGCGGAGCTCGGTGAGATGTCGTTCACGCTCATCTCCGGCACAAGGCGAGAAGGGTCCTGCCAGCGGGGAGCTTCCAGCCGCGGGCCACGGCGCGCGCTTCCATGCTCAGCCAGCGGCGCTTGAGGCGTCCGGCGAGCCCCTCGGCCGTACCCGGATCCGAGAGAATGCCGTGATATCCGCGGCCGGCCTCGTGATTGGCCCGCAGCTCCCTGGGAATCTCGGCCAGCCCCAGGAGGGCGTTGAGGCGGCTGAGGCGGATCACGGTGAAGCCGGCCGCGGTCATCTTCCGGGCCAGCTCGGCCGGTCGGTACTTGTGAAAGTCATGCTCCGGATCGTCGGGGGTCCTGGGAAACGCCTGCGCGTTCGTCCTGGCCAGAAGGTAGCCTCCGGGACGCAGCACGCGATGCAACTCGGCCAGCGCGGTCTCGTCACCCCGGTTCAGCGGAAGGTGCTGGAGCACGTCCAGGGTGATCACGAGGTCGACGGACGCATCGTCCAGGGGAATCTGGAGCGCGCTGGCCGCGAGGATGCCACGCTCGCCCAGCGCTCGCCCGGCCCGCAATCCCTCCAGGGCGACGTCCAGACCCACGGTGGTCCAGTCCGGGTGGGCCTCTCTGAACCAGGCCATGGTCTGGCCCGAGCCGCAGCCCAGGTCCAGAAGACGCCCCCGCTCCGGGAGCTCCGCCAGCGCGAGCAGGCGCGCACCGGCGTCCCGCATGCCGGCGTTCCACCATCCGGAGCTCTCCAGCTCACGCATGCGCTGGTAGTACTCCGGCGTGAAGATCATGGGGCCACCCAGGCGCCCGTCGGCCGTCATGTCACTCTCCCTTCGGGCGTCGACGCGACCTCGGCCGTCGCGGCGCGATGCGGGTCCGGCCCTCCCCGTCTCAGCCGGTGCAGACCCCACGCCGCGAGCACGGCCGACCCGCTGAGAAAATAGTACAGCAGGTTCATGGGGATCACGCGCAGGGCGAAGCTCCAGCCCCGCAGCCGGGCGAACCAGCGGTACAGCTCCAGGTTGAGGAGCACGACCGCGGCGAGAGCCGCCAGCGCGCCGACCGCCCAGCGCCCGTCCCAGGTGACCAATGCCACGCCCACCAGCGCGCACGCGAATCCCACCAGCGCCGTCTTGAGCTTCTCCACCGGACGGACGTTCAGACTGTCTTCGGCCCGGGACCCCCGCTCGATGAGCTTGAGCATCCACGGTACGCCGCGATCGAAGAAGTCGGTGCGCACGATACCCCGGAAGGTCCATCGCTTGAGGTGTCGTCCCTGGATGTCCGGATCCAGCACGATGCACCCTCCGGCGTCACGCAGCCGGTAGCCCAGCTCGATGTCCTCGATCTGGGGCCGCGGAAACGCCTGCACGTCGAAGCCGCCCACCGCCAGAAAGGCGTCCCGCCGAACCGCGCCGCATCCCGCCCAGAACGTCATGGCTTCGCCGGCGCCTCGCAGGTGCACGTAGCGGTGATAGAGATTGCGGTACTGGGACAGGAAC
Source organism: uncultured Gemmatimonadales bacterium (assembly GCA_963809895.1). Lineage (GTDB taxonomy): Bacteria > Gemmatimonadota > Gemmatimonadetes > Longimicrobiales > Gaopeijiaceae > Gaopeijia. Next base: position 314,022 of record CAWELD010000010.1, read on the forward strand.
GTCGGATCGCCGGGGTCGTCGTCGTAGGCACCGAAGACGCCGTGCACGGCCGGCCGGTCGCGAAAGGCCTCCAGCATGCGGGACAGGGCATCCGCGTGCACGCAGACGTCGGCGTCCACGAAGGCCAGGATCTCGCCCCGAGCCGCATCGGCGCCGAGGTTGCGCGCATTCCCGGGGCCCCTGGGGCCACCTTCGACCCGCAGCACACGGTCGGCCCAGGCGGCGGCGGTCTCCGGTGTGTCGTCGTCGCTCCCGTCGTCCACGACGATGACCTCCCACGATCCCTGCTCCAGACCGGTGCTCCCCCGGATCGCTCCGAGGCAGGCCGGCAGAAGATGGCTGGCACGGAAGGCCGGCACGATGACCGAGAGCTGCAGGGGGGCGCTCACGGTGCGCGTCCGGCCACGACGCCCGACAGGGCCGCGCGCACGCGCCGCCCCGCCCGCCGGAACGCCAGATAGCGCCCAAAACCGGGACTCCCCCACTCCTCCAGGCGCGCGGGGTTCCGGAAGTACACCATGTCCAGCCGGGGGAGTCGCAGGAGATGGTCGTCGCACCCCACGGTGCGGAGCTCGGTGGTCACGGCGAGACGGTGGAATTCCTCCACCACCCGGACCACCCGCTCGTCGACGGCACCGTAGGGATAGCAGAAACTCTCCGGCCGCATGCCGAGCTCCCGCTCGAGATCTGCCGCCGCCCCGCCCACCTCGTCCCGGATCTGCTCGGTGGACAGACTCGTCAGCCGGGGATGCGTCCGGGTGTGGGAGCCCAGCTCCAGGCCGGCGCGCGCCAGGTCTTCCAGGTCGCGCCAGCCCAGGACCGGCAACTCCGGGATGCCGGGTTCGTCCCGCCCATCCCAGCGATTCGAGGTGCCCGTGCGCTGGGTCACCACGAAGACGGTGGCCGGTAGCCCCAGATCTTCCAGGAGCGGGGCCGCCATGTCTCGCACACTCTCGAGACCATCGTCGAAGGTGAGAGCGACCGCGTCATCTGCGGCGGGAGCCCGCGCCAGCTCACCCAGCGGCAGCACACGTGGGCCGCGGCGTGCCAGCCACTCCATCTGCCGCCGGAAGGCCTCCGCATCGATGGACACCGGCGAGCCGCTGGCGTCGATGGAGTGAAAGGTCAGGATGGCGCGCACGATGGTCTCCGGCCTAGGCGGTGGGGAGGTCGGAGAGGGCGGAGACGATTTCCCCGCGGCCCAGGCGCGCCGCGGTGCGCCGGACGATGTCCAGGTATCGCGGCACAACCACACGTTCGGACCAACGCTCGCGAAAGGAGCGGGCCGCCGCGCTGGAGAGCTCGCGGCGATGTTGCGGATCAGTCTGAATGCGGTGCATGGCCTGCAGGAGGTCCTCGGGCTCATCGAAGAGCGCGCCGCCGCCGGAAGCCTCGATGATCTCGGGGAAGGGACCCAGGCGCCTGGCCAGCACGGGCGTCCCCTCGCGGAAGGCCTCGATCAGGACCATTCCGAATGTCTCGAAGCACACGGACGGAACCACGAGCGCCAGGGCGTGGGCGTAGTACCGTCGGAGCTCGTCCGCCGGCACCCTGCCCACGAAACGCACGCCGGGTATTTCCCGGGCCCCCGCACGCGCCTCCTCGTCGCCGGACCCGTCTCCGGCCACGAGCAGATCGGCGTCTCGATACCGTTCGAACAGCGGAAGGATGGTATGGAGCCCCTTGATCTCGGCCAGGCGACCCACAAACAGGAAGTAGGGGCGGTCGTGCGGCGAGTCCGGGTCCGGCGGCGAGTCGGGTCCGTGCTCCGGGAGACAGGGGTTCAGGACCTCCATGGGATGCGAGAACCCGAACTCACGATGCTTGTCGCGACTGAACTCACTCAGAGCGATAAACGTGTCTACCTGGTCGAGCTGCCGCTGCAGGTAGCCCGTGTAGCGATAGAGTTGCGGAGGCCGACGATAGTGGAGCTGGCAGCGAATGCACTCGCGGCCGGTGCATCGCTCGCGCCCGTGCCGCCAGAGGGCGTGCATCGGGCAGACGAGCCAGTGCTCGTGGGCCATGTACAAGCGCAGGGCGCTCTGGCCATAGGAGAGGATTCCGGGGCCGCCCACCAGCGAGACGTTGTGGAAGTTCACGACGTCGAAATCTCCCTCCTCCATGACCCGCCGGATCGCCCGGTCCTGGACCAGGGGCCGGCCGGTCTGGTGCGTGATCAGCACCGAGAGGCGCGGAGTGGCGCTTTGTAACGTGACGACCTCCAGACCGCTGGGCTCATCCGGCGCTTCGGGATCGTCGCCTTCGTGGAGCACGTGGTAGGCGTCGGCATCGTGCAGGACGGTCACCCGGTGGCCGAGCCCGACGAGTCCCCGGGCCAGTCGCTGAATGCTGATCCCGTCTCCGCCGAAGTTGTGCGGCGGGTAGAACGTCGTGACGAAGCAGAAGCGAAGGGGTCTCACGCCGCCGCCTCCCGGAGGGCCTCCAACGCCACCTCCGCCGCGCGGGCCCAGCTCAGCTCCGCGGCGCGGCATCGGGCGGTGTCGCCCATGCGATCCCGCAGGGCGGCATCGGTCAGGAGGGCCACCATGGCTTCGCTCGCCGCCGTCACGTCGGCGGGTGCAACGAAGAACCCGCCGCCTTCGAGGAGCGAGGGCAGCGGGCTGGCCGTGGTCGCTACCACGGCACACCCGCATGCGGCCGCTTCCACGGCGGGCAGCCCGAAGCCCTCGCTGGCGGACAGCAGCAGGAGCCCCCGCGCGCCGGAGTGCAGGTCGCGGAGGTCCTCGTCGGGCAGGTACCCGGCCCAGTGGACCAGCGCCTCGGTACCGGCGTCGGCCACCGCCTGTCGGACCTCGTCGAGATGCGAGTGGAAGCCGTCTTCGGACGTCGGGCCAACCAACACGAGATGCGGGGGAGGCTCCGGGGCCGCCTGGGCGACCCGGGCGTGGGCCCGCACGATGGCGTCCACGTGCTTGTGCGGGTTGAAGCCTCCGACGTAGGTGAACCAGGGCGCGCCCACGGGGACTCCGACGCGGCGGGCCGCGGCGGCGATCCGCGCGGCATCCTCCTGCGGGCGGTAGACCTGTGCCGGAGCCTCCACCGCCACGCGCATCCGCTCGGGGGCCACGCCGAGAACCTCGACGATCTCGTCGCGGGCGAAGTCGGACACGGTGAGCACGAGCGTGGATTGGCGCAGAGCGAGCCAGACCTTGGCGCGCCAGAACATGCGGGCCCGCAGGCTCGGCAGGGTGAGGTGGGGGTAGCGCTCCGCGATGGCGTCGTGGATGGCAACCACGGTGCGCTGGCCGAGTGGCAGCGGGAAATAGGTGTACACCGAGGGCGAGAAGAACACGTCGGGCTTCTCGGCCCCCACGGCGCGCGTGAAGCGCAGCATGTCGCCCGGGGATCGATTGCTGTCGGCCGAGGCAGCCTCGGTAGGGGACCGGTGCTGGCGCACCCGGACGGCCCGGACGTTGGCCTGCCCGAGGTCGAAGGTCTCGGCCGCGCGGTCATCGAGAAAGAAGACGAACTCGTCGTCCGGTGCGGCCGCGACCATGGCCGCCAGGAGCTCCCGGGCGTAGCGGCCGTAGCCCCGCGCATTGGCCCAGCACGCCGCATCGATGCCGATGCGCATGGCTCACCCCGCCGCCGTTACGGACGACGCGTCGCCGGCGGCGTCGGCGGGACGCTCGAGACGCTGCTCCTCGTGATACTCGAAGTCGGTGTTCACCGCCCAGATGTGGTGCGACGCGCCTTCCATGTTCCAGACGGCCATCATGGCCGTGAGCATGGAGTGGTCCTGATTGTTGTACTTGTGCATCCCGTTACGCCCCACGGTGTGGAGGTTCGGGATGGGGTCGATCCAGCTCCGGATCGTGTCGACGTGCCCCTTGTAGTCCGCATCGTAGATCGGATACGCCTTGGGCATGCGAATGACGGTACCGTCCTCGACCCGAGCGTCGCCGGCCACGTCGAGCTCCGCCAGCTCGCGGGTCGCCAGCTCCACCAGGTCGTCGTCGTCCGAGGTCCACAGGCCGTCGCCCTCGAAGCAGAAGTACTCGAGCCCCAGGCAGGTCTTGCCGGGCTCGGGCACCATGGCTCGACTCCAGTTGTTGAAGTTCTGGATGCGTCCGACCCGCACGCCGGGCGTATGGACGTAGATCCAGTTGTCCGGGAACAGATCCTCCTGATCCATGATGAGCGCCACGACCAGGAAATCGCGGTAGCGGAGTCCGTCCGCGGCCTGCAGCACCCCTTCGGGCGCGCTGGGGCTCAGCGAGCGTACCAACGTCCGCAGGGGCATGGACGAGATCACGTGGTCGCAGGCCACGACGCGCTCACCCTCGGGGGATCGCACCTCGACGCCAGTGACCTGGCCGTCCTGGACCCGCACCCGATCCACGTAGTGCTCGAGGAGCACCTCGTTACCCATCGTCCGGATCTTGTCCGCGCACACCTCCCACATCTGTCCCGGTCCCAATCTCGGGTACTGGAACTCGTTGATCAGCGTCTTGATCTTCGTGGAGCGCTTGTTCAACGAGGCCGCCGACAGGATGGCCCGGTAGAGCGAGAGCCCTTTGATGCGCTGCGCGGCCCATTCGGCCCGGATCTCCGTGCACGGGATTCCCCAGACCTTCTCCGTGTAGGTCTTGAAGAAGATCTCGTAGAGCTTCTTGCCGAAGCGGTTCGTGACCCACTGCTCGAAGTTCTCTTCCTCGGCGTACGGCCAGAAGTGCCAGCGCAGGTAGCTGAGCCCGATGACGAACGCCTTCCAGGGGCCCAGCCCCAGCAGGGCATTGGCGGGCTTGAGCGGATAGTGGAAGAACTTGCCGTCGTAGTGGATCCGCGACAGACGGGGGACGGAAATGAACTCGTCTTCCAGGATCTCGTGCCAGAGGGCTTCCACCGGCTCGATCTTGGTGAAGAAGCGGTGGCCGCCGATGTCGAAACGGAATCCCCGGTACTGCGCGGTCTGCGAGATCCCGCCGAGGATGTCCTCGCCCTCGAACACGGTCGTGCGGATGCCCCGCTTCGACAGCAGGTAGGCCGCCGTGAGACCCGCGGGGCCACCGCCGACCACCACGACGTGATCATGGGGTTGGAGCGGACGGACCGAGCGGGTCTCGGGGAGGGAGGCTTTCATGGGTGCGGTGTCAGCAGACGCGCTGAAGAGCGTCGCCGGGGCCGAAGGCGGCGCCGACCGCCTCACCGAAGCCCCAGGCGGCGGCGAAGAACGCGAGCAGGGGAAGGCCCTCGAGCACATCGCGGCGCAGCTCCGGACGGGTCCAACCCCTCCGGACAATGCGCACCAGAAGGACCGCGGGCAACAGGAGCGAGCCCAGGGCTCGGAGGAGGCGGGCGACCCATCCCTCGAGACGCCGCCCACATGCCTGCATAGGAGCGAGAGAAGAGGAAGCGCTGCGCTGCGTAGTCGCGGGCCCGAGGGTAGTGCATGCGATGCGAGACCCGGATCTCGGGGCGGCATCGCAGTTCGATGCCCGCGTCGCGCATCGCGTCGTGCAGATGGCCCTCCCAGCGGTCCTCGGCCACGACCTTCCGGAACCGTTCCAGGACCTCCCGGTCGTAGACGACGTTGTTTCCGGTCACCGACGAGCAGGTGCCCCGGCGAATGGGCGCCAGCAGGTGTCCGTACTCGCACAGGAACGCCAGACGGTCCACGCGCGTGTCGGTGGCGCCGTTGACCACCGAGCCCCCGACGACCGCGTGGCCATCGCTGCGAGCCTCGAGGAGGGCCGAGGCCCAGTCCGGCGGCACGATCACGTGGTCCTCCACCACCGCGACGGATGGGGCCGTCGCACGATCGAAGCCCATCCGCCGCATCGTGGGAATGCCGGTGCTCGGAGGCACGGGCAGGACGCGCACCTGCGGAAAGCGGCCAGCCATGGCATTCTGCACGGCCGCGCCGCAGCGCTCGGGAACCAGGATCTCCAGCTGGAAGCCTCCTCGTTGGGCGTGCAGCGCGGCGAGACAATCGCGAAGGCAGGTGAGCCCGTTGACGGACGGCACAACCACGGAAAGGTCCGGAATCCGGGCATGATCCGGCCCTCCCGCGCCCGATGAGGCACCATCCGGGCGACCCCTCATCGGCGTCGCCGGGCGGTGCGCACCGAGGGCGGCGGCGCGCGCATCGAGTCTCCTGCCATGCGGTTCATCAAGGGCAAGCCTCGGACCAGCGGATGTTCACGGGCGGCGTTCGTCCAGACCGGGGCCGCGCACAGCCCCCACGGCTTCGCCGGCCGCCCATGCCGCGGCCAGCGCCAGGAAGGGCAGTGTGCCGCGCAAGAAGGAGATGCGATGGCCCGCCGTACCCAGGGCCACCCGGGCAGCCCGGGCGAAGAGCACCAGAGGGACGAATGGGCTGGGAATCAGGACGCGCGCCCTCGATTGGCCGTGCCGGACCCGGGCGGCTCCGTGATGCCTGCCGTGTCGAAAGCGGTGCCGCAGGATCACGCCCAGAGGATAGGAGGGTCCGAGCTCGGCGGTGGCGGGGGGCACGGCCATGATCCTGCCGCCGTCCCGTTCGATCTCGTGATGGAGGTCCAGCTCCCAGAAGCCTCGGTGGTGACGGCCCACGAAGTCCCGGGCCTCGTCTCCACCGTACGCCGCGTTGTCACCGGGCACGTCGGCCGCGGGGCGCGTGGCGCCGCGGGTCAGCGTCAGAAAGCGGGCGTAGCGCAGGTAGCAGACGGCTCGGTCCAGGCCGCCCGCATCGGCAGCTGGGAACGATGCCGGCACCCGCGGCCCGCGCCCCCTCCTTCAGGGCCGACACCAGGGCCGTGGCCCAACCCGGAGGCACGATGCAGTGCCCGGTGGTGAGGGCGACGTACCGGCCCGAGCTGCGCCGGATGCCCTCGGCCCACAGTTCCGGCACCAGAGTGCCGGGACGGCGCGAGAGGACGGTCACCTCGGAGTCGTGGGCCCGGGCGAGAGCGGCCGAGCCGTCACCAGACGCGTCCACGACCAGGATTTCGGACTCGATCGCCGCGCAGCTTCGCGCCAGTGACGAGAGCGCCCGCTCGAGACTTCGTTCGGACTCGACGGAGGCGACGACGACGGTGAGGGTGGGGGAGGGCACCGTCACCGTTCCACGGGGTCCAGGGGCTTCGCGAGCAGGCGGCGCAACTCGCCGCAGGATGCGCCGCTCGGTCCTTCGGGCCGCAGCCGCACCAGGACGGCGCGATTTCCGAAGGTGCGGACGAGGTCGAAGTCCGCGCACGCATCCATGATTCGTTCGGCGGCCTGGAAGGTGTCCGGTCCGGGGACCCAGCCGAAGAACACGTACTGCACTCCGGCGGCTTCGAGACTGGTCCGAAGGGAGGCCTCGCCCCGCATGACACGGTAGGCCGGGAGCACCGGGTGGTCGGAGACGTAGGTGAAGGTCGCATCCTTGATGGAGACGACCGGCTCGCCCCGGGGCATGGAGTCCCGGATGAAGTCGAGACCGTCGAAGAACGCCTGTTGGGCGGGAAGGTGGCATGACTCGCCGCTCCCCTCCTCGTCACACACCCCGTTCGCGGAGGCCATCAACTGCAGATCGCGGCGCGATGCACACAACACCAGCAACAACGCCACGGCCAGGGTGAACGCTCCCCGTCTGGCCTTCGACACGACGCTTGCGGCCCCCACGATGACGCTCAGCACGATGAGCGGCAGGATGGGCACGAGAAACCGGTCGAGCACCCAGGGCCAGACCAACAGCAGGCCGACGTAGGTCGTCAGGTAGAGTCCCGCTCCGCGCCAACGGCGCCAGACCACCACGAACCCCACGGCCCCGAACCCGAACAAGAGTCCGATCCCGACAATGTTGTCGATGGGTGTTCCGGCGATGTGAGGGAGTCCGAAGGCCACGGGGACCTCGTGGGTTCCGTAGCGGACCACGCCGTGCGCCATTCTGTGGATCAGGACCCGGAGCGGGCCCGGCGAAGCCTCCGACACGCCGGCGGTGGCGAGCGCGTCGGCGATGTAGGACCGGCCGACGACACGATTTCCCGCCACCACCGTCCACAGCAACCAGCTTCCCACGGTGGCCGATGCGGTCACGAGCAGGAGAGCCGCGGCCTTCCAGCGGCGCTCGAGCAGCCAGAGAAGGAACAGCGCCGCGAGCATCGTCACACCGATGCTGCGCGTGAGCGCCGCCAGGATGGCGAGGGCTCCGGCCGAGGCCAACCAACCGGCGCTCCGCGGCTTGACGGCGAGGATCCAGAGGACGCCGACGGTGAGCGCCGTGTAGGGCGCGTCCGCCAGCACGTTGGCCGCCGGGCCGATGGGGTAGAGCCACGCCGGAACGAGGGCGGCGACGCCCAGCGTGGCGACGGCCACGGTTGGAGACCACAGCCGCCGGGCCACGTCGAACACCATGGCCAGGGCAACGAGCGAGAAGGCGAGGTTGGCAATGATGAACAGCGTCCAGCGCTCGCCGAACAAGCTGCTGATCACCGCCAGGAAGAACGGATATCCCGGAGGATACTGCGTGTGGTAGGGCGCCCCCAGGATGTGCCAATCCAGGTACTGGAAGGACCGGAGCGAGCGAGCCAGGAGGATGTACTGAGCGTCGTCGTTCCGGACGCGCGGGCCCGGAAAGTGGAAATGCCAGGCCAGGACGGCGAACAGGACCAACGTGGCCGCGCCGCAAAACAGAGCCCAACCGGGCGTGGGCTCGGTGGGCTCATGTGCGGAACTGACCGGTGCGCCGGGGGGGCTCGGACGGTGGGCACGCATCCCTTCACAGTACTGCCGGAAGGGCTCTACGGGCCAGGGTCGAGCCTGGCCGTGGCGCCGGGCCCCGATGACGGTTCGGGGCCCGGCCCCCTCGGCGTCAGTTCTTCGTCATGCGCAGGTTCGTGACCAGACCCTCGGTGTTGTGACCGAATCGGATCCCGTAGGCGCCGTCGGTGGATGCGAGCTTGCCCTGGGTCACGACATCGGCCTTGTCGTAGCTGGCCACCACCGTGCCGTTGATGGAGCACGACACCGTGGATCCCTTGACCGACATGGCGATCTCCTGGGACACGGGCTCACCCTGGCCGGCGGCCTTGTGTACGGCGTCGTTGGCCTCACCGCGTCGCCCGTTCATCTGGAAGGGCTCCGGACCGAATCCCCGGACGATGAAGGTGCCGTTCCCGTAGGCCGCGCAGTAGAGGTAGGTCTCCTGGGGAGTGCCCATGCCGCTGCCGGCGATGACGAGGCCGTAGGGATGGGGATGGTCGTTGCGGTTCATGTACTGCGGCTCGGTGAACGTCGCCGACACCGTGTAGTCGCCGCTGGCCTGGTTGGCCGGGTTCCAGTAGGTGATGGCGGGGCCCGTGGTCACGTGCAGCGCATCGCCGTCCTGCGCGAGCTTGGAATCCTGCACGGTGTGGCCCGCCTGGACGTCCGACGGGGCGAGCGTGCCCATCCAGCCTGCCACCGAGATTCCTCCGTCGGTGATCTTGCGCGTGGTTTCCTGGGCGTGCACGGGGGCCGTCGCGGCGCCCAGTGTGAGACAGGTGACGGCGAGCAATGAAACGCTCGTGCGGTGCATGGTGCCTCCTCTCAGCGGGAAGGGTTTGGACTGCCGAGCCACGACACGGGTACAGAGTCGCGCCCGAAGTCGCCATGGTTTCCAGTACGGACTCGCCTTCGCGGATCCACGGCTCCAGGTTCCTCGGGCGAACCCGATCAGCTCCTCTCCCCTAACGCGGAAGGCGTCATGGAGTTCCAGGACCTCACCCTCGGCGACCTGCGCGACCTGTCCCAGATGACCGTGCTCGTGGCGGTGTGTGCCGACGCCGGGCTGTTTCGAGCGCTCGCCGAAGCGCCGGTCACGCCCGGCGTTCTCGCGGCGCGGTTGGGCATCGACCGTCGGGCCACCCGCATCGTACTGCAGGCGCTGGTGGAGACGGGGCTTCTCGTGGAGGAGGGTGGGGCGTTCCGGCCCGGACCGCGGTGCCGCCGGGAGCTGTGCGACCCCGACGACTCGGCGTATGTCGCCGGGGGATTGCCCCATTGGCTCGAGACGGTGCGGGCCTGGACGCACCTGGGTGAGGTGTTGAAGCGGGGAGGTCCGCTGGAGCCCGGCGCGCTGGACGACGATCCGGAGTCGCTGGCGCACTACATGGCCGCCATGGCGGCGGCACCGGCCGCACGCGTCGAGCGACTCGTGGACCTCTGCCTGGCCCGCAATCCCGGGGCGCGCTCGATCCTCGACCTCGGCGGCGGGCCCGGGCACATGACCAGGGCCTTCGTCGCCCGTGGGCTGAAAGGCACGCTCTTCGATCGCCGCCACATTCTCGATCACGTGGTCCAGGCCTATGGGCTGGACCGCGTCGAGGGGCTCGAGACGGTGGCCGGGGACGCTCCCGGCGACCCGCTCCCGGAGGGCCCTTTCGACATCGTCCTGCTCTCCAACGTGGTCCACATCCACTCGTCCGACGTGAATCGGGCCCTGCTCGCCCAGGTGGCGCGCGTCACCCGCGAAGGCGGTGTGGTGGCGGTGGCGGACATGCTCCGGGGGCGGAGCGGCCGGGCGGCCCGTTTCGGCGTGCAGATGCTCCTCATGACCGACGAGGGCGACGCGTATTCCGCCGACGACATCCGGGGATGGATCGAGCCGGAGGGGTTCGGCGACGTCCAGGTCGAGGACCTGGAGCCGGATCGGCAGCTTCTCACGGCGGTGAAGGGGTGACCGGAAGGCCCCGCCGGGACGAGGCGGCTCGCGGACATCAGTCGGACCTCAGACTCCGGACCGGGTCGATGCTCGCAGCCCGCAGGGCAGGCGCCGAGCAGGCCGCGGCGGCTGCCGACAGGAGCAGGGCCACGACGATTCCCGGGGTGAGTGGGTCGTACGCGGACACCTGGTAGGGGAGCGTCGACAGCACGCGGCAGCAGGCTGCCCAGGCTCAGGGTCTTCAGGATGATCATGTCCAGGGTGCCCTGGATGATGTCGGTATTCGGCTCGGTCATTCCTTCCCTCTGCTCCTGGGCGTCCTCGGGGACGTGACGAACCAGTCCTGGTGTTTGCAGCCACGGAGCGGTACGGCCGGGGTGCCGGGCGGCGGACGCCATGACAGTCCTGGTGTTTGCAGCCACGGAGCGATGCGGCCGAGGGTCCGGGCGGCGGACACCATGACAGTCCTGGTGTTTGCAGCCGCGCAGCAAAGCGGCCGAGGTCTCGGGCGGCGAACACCATGACCACATCTTGATTGTCATGGGATGATTGTCAGGGCATAGGATACACGCTGCAGCGCCCCGGGGGGATCTTGCGCTCGCTCCCGGGGGGCTGCCCCTTGCCCACGTTCCACCTCACATCCGCGCCTTCCTCCTCTCCGCACCGGTCCCGTATGGATATCCTCCTGGCCAGCCCGATCCTGGGCCCGATCCTGATCTTCCTGCTCCGCATCTGCGATGTTTCGCTGGGGACGCTGCGCATGATCCTGGTGCTCAGGGGCGCCAGGACCTGGGTGCCGGTCCTCGCCGCCGTCGAGTCGCTGATCTGGGTCCTGGCCGTGGGGAGCGCGATCCGCAACCTGACCAGTCCTCTCCACCTCGCGGGCTACGCCGGCGGATACGCCACGGGCAACCTGGTCGGGATGTGGCTGGAGGGGAAGCTGGCCCTCGGCCTCGCCACGCTCCGCGTATTTTCGAAGGGCAGCGGAGTGGAGGTGGCCGAGGCGCTTCGCGAGAACGGGGTGGGCGCCACCGAGTTCGTGGGGCAGGGACGGGAAGGGCGCGTGGAGATGATCTACAGCGTGGTGAAGCGCCGTCACGTCGTCAGCGCGATCAAGGTCGTCGAGGCCCGGGACCCCGACGCATTCATCGCCGTCGACGAGCCGCGGGTGGTGCGCCGCGGTCAGTTCCTCATGAAGCGGCGGTAGCTGGCCCCGGGGGGCTTGAACCGCCTCCAGGCAGATGATATATAGAGTGGCGGTATGTCGACACTCTGAATATCAAGGAGCGCGGATGCGACGGGTCCTACCCGGTGTGGTCGTGGTGCTCGTGGGTTGTGGTGGCGGTGGTGGTGATGTCTCCGTTGGCGGGGTCGCGGCGGACTCGGCGGGGGTGCGGGTCTGGTCGATCCCCGCGGGCGAGCATCCGGCGGAGCTCGCGGTGGAGCGTGTGCACGGCTTCGCTCTGCCCGATTCGGGCTGGACCGTGTGGACCGACGGCATCGCGGCGGACCCCGAAGCCGGCATCGTATACGTGCTCGACGAGACCGCGGCGCGGGTCCTGGCATTCGGAGTCGACGGCCGCTTCCTGCGCCAGGTCGGTCGCAAGGGGCAGGGCCCCGACGAGTATCAGGATCCCACCGCGATCACCGTCGACGACGACGGCAATCTGGTCGTGTTCGATCCCGGTACCGGCTCCGTCCGCCGCTGGTCTCGTGAGGGAGAGTACCTTCCTAGCGAACCCCTGGAGCCCGGATTCTGGGGGCCGGGGCTGGCCGCGTCGCCACGCGGGTTGGTATACGCGACCGCTTCCGGCGAGGAAACGGGCACCATGATCGAGGCACTCGTGTCGGTGGGCCCTGACGGTGTGGATACCCTCTCCACGGTGGAGTCGTACTGGAAGCCCCTGGAGATGCCGTGTGGCCGCGTATCCGTGCCCGAGGTCTTCTCCCTCGGGTCGGTGTGGGGTGCGCGGGGGTCGCTGGTGGCGAGCGCGTCTGTGCCGCGCTACGAGGTGACCGTTCGAGGAGGCGGCGCCCCCCGCACCATCTACCGTTGGGACGTCCCGCCCCGGGCCATCGACCGGGAGGAGGCGGAGGCGTTCGTGGTGGCCGGGCCGCTCAGCTTTCTGGTCGAGCACTGCGGTATGACGGCGGCGGCCGTGGCCGAACGGGCCGGGTGGGTCGAAGAAGTGAGCCCGATCTTCCTCCTGAGTCTGGACGGGGCCGACAGGGTCTGGGCTGCCCGGGGAGTCGCACCCGAGGTGGAGGCCATCGACGTCTTCGATCCGGACGAAGGCTACCTGGGGACCCTGCGATCCCCCGCCTTTCCCGTGCTCTTCCTCGACGACAGCCGGTATCTGACCATCCTGCCGTCGGACTTCGGGAGCACGGTGGAGCTGTGGAGGGTGGTGCCGGAGGGGTAGGTCCAGCCGGGGCGCTGAGGGGCTCCTCGATCGAGTAGACCTGTGTTGGGAAATCCCCCGCGGTGCTGAACCACGGTTGCTGGCGCGCTGCCTCCACAGCGGCTGCCCTTCGGAAGGTCAGTTACGTCGCCGCTTCTTCCCGCAGTCGGCACCCCCAGGCACGTGCTGCCAGCTACCGAGCATATGTCCGCAGCTCGACCTCGGGATACTCCCAGGTGCTGGGCGATTCTTCCTGTTGAATCGACTTTGGCCAGAGCAGGTCGAGCGGCTGCCCCAGGAGTCGGTTCGCGAAGAACTCCTGGGCGTAGTCGTCCGTGATCTGGTTCACGCGCTCGGCCAGAACCTCCCGGCGATGCCGTTCCAACCAGTCCCGTGGTGCGTACCTACGGTAGATGTACAGCATGTCGCCGACCGAGGCGTGCCACGCGCCGTGGATCACCATTTCGTGGACCGTCGTGCCAGGTCGACCAGGACGGTATTGTGTGCCGAGCAACTCGGCTCGGTTGGCGCCCCCGATGATGTAGAGCAGGTCGCCCCCCGTGACCTTCAACGGCCGGTCCGCATCTCGGTAGACCTGCCCTTCCCAACTGACGGCGGCGGTCACCCTGGGGTCGCGCTGAAGCGTCCATGCTGCTGCTGCGCCGCCGAGCGAATGGCCCATGTATCCAACTCCTCGCGTGAGATCCAGACGGCCGCTGAAGAGGTCCCCGGGTGCCCGCCCGCGACGTTCCAGTTCGTCCAGGACCTTCCCGGCGTCCAGGACCATGTCATTCACGACGCCCATCAGCACGTCCCCGCGCTGTTCTTCCGTCTCCCAACGTGGTCCAGAGAAGGGAAGCGCCCGCCCATCCGGCAGGACCGTGAGCGCTTCCTCGTATGGGGGGCTGATCGCGGCCACGATCCAGCCCATGCTCGCCAGGAATTCGAGGTTGGTTTGGTAGTTCTCGACCGGGAAGGACCGTCCGGGCGAGAAGAGCAGCACTGGCCATCGTGCCTTGTCCCCTGACATCGGAGCGCCGACGTACGTGTGAGTTCGAATCCGGCTCTCGAACCCATCGGCTGCGGGCATGTTGTCCCGCCAGGCGTCCGCGGTGCGAGAGTCCATGTACGGCTTGGTCGGGCCGTTCGTCATTTCGGCTGGATACCAGACTCGTACCAGGATCGGTCGGAAATCGCCTTTCGCAGGTGAGATCGTATCAGGTCGTGTGGAATCGGTGACGAGGAACGAGCGCATGCCCGGCGCGTATGGCCCCCAGGGTGCCGGCAACTCGATATCGACGGGATTGGACTCCTGGCCGACGGCCGTGGACACTCCTGCGAAGACCGCAACAGCGACGTGAAGGATGCACGCGAGGCAGCGCTTGAACTGCATGGGGCCTCACCTCTTGGTTGGTAGGTCTGCCGCGGCCGAGGGTCGGTCGCATTCGGGCTTGAGTGGCCGGCAACACACGGGAGGTTTAGTGTGGGCCTCGGGCCAACTGAGTTCCCATCGATCAAAGTGGCCACGTAGTGAGTGACGCCCGCCATGCCCGGCGAAACTGTGGGTTGGTAGTGTCGATCAACCCGCCGGTGTCAGCCTCTTGGTTGCGAACAGCTCCCATTCCCCCGTCGCGGCCTGGGCCCGCAGGACCATGTCCCATTCCCCTGCGTCCTCGTGCCAGGTGAACGTGTTCGTGAACGGTCCGGTCGGGTAGTCGAAGCGAAAGACGATGGTGTTGTCACGCCGTGTACCAACCCCCATGGTCCGGGAAGACGGCACGCCGAACGTATCGAAGAGAAACATGATGTACTGCCCGGTATCCGCATCGTATCCGAGCATGTAGATCGCCTCGTACGGCTGGGCGGATCCGGTCTTGGGCCCTGTGTCGGTGAAGTGGATCTGAACGAACTGGCCCTGCAAGACGTTGGTCGCCACCACCCGTTGGCGGAGAGGCGTCGCACCCATGGTGCCGCTGAGGGTCCATGAGCCGAGGAGGTGGTCCAGAAGATCGTCAGCCGAAGACGGGAGAGGATTTGGCGACGGTAGCCAGGCCACGGCCAGGGGGATGCAGCTGAGGGTCAGGATGCCGCTTCGTGGGCGACGCATGAAAGTCCTCCACATGAGCTATTCTCGACGGGTCCGAGCGGGGCCTGGTGAGGAGACTTGACCACCCTCGTTCGTCCGGGGAAGGGCTCCGCGTTTCTCGGCTAACACCAGGACGTCTTCAAGTCGGGCACTCTCGGCGCGGAGCAGGTCCCACCCGGCTGGTGTGAGACCATAGTACTTCCGCCTCCTTCCGGGGTGAGGCCTGGCAGGAACCCGCTGGGGCGCAGCTCCTGACTACCAGATCGGCCTTTCGCAGCCGAGTGAGGGCCCGATAGAGGACTCCGATTTCCGGAGACACGCGACCCCGAGACTCGAGGATGACCGCCTTTCTGATGGCATAGCCGTACAGATTTCCTTCAGCGAGAACGAGCAGGATGTGGTACTCCAATGGCGTCAACGAGACCGCCCTATTCCCGTTCCTGCGGCGCGTTCTGATTCCCGGCAACCCGGCCATCCTCGGGCCCGTCCGAGCCCGGCGTGCGTCGAGCCACCCGGCGAAGTCATCACTGTCCGTGCGTTGGTCACGTTCCACTTGTTGCCGCTGACGGGCTCGGGGTTTAGTCGGGGGGACCGGACGTGCTCGGCAGATGTCCCAGACCTCCGAGGTGTAGCCGCTCCTCTCGATTCGAGGTGCACTAAACCTCGATCCCTTCGGGGGCCACCAACACGAAACCGATGATTAGATTTCCACCTGCTCGGACGAGGTCATGACCTGGAGCGGGACTGTCACCAAGTGGTGCTGGGCCGAACCGGCCGAGGGCACCCTCATCGAAGTCCAATCGAGGATCCATGTCCACTGGTCGTGAAGGATCGGTCACCGTGGACCCTGATTTTCTGGTGCACACGGTCTCGGACCTGGTGCGCATTCCGTCGGTGAACCCGGCGTTCGCTGCCGACAGCGCAGGGGAGTCGGCAGTGGCCGACTACGTGGAGAATCTGTTCCGGGACCTCGGACTTGAGACGGTGAGGCTCGAGGCGACGGCTGGAAGGCCCAGCGTGGTGGGGACTCTGCGAGGCGGAGGGGGACGGTCGCTCATGTTGAATGCCCACTACGACACGGTGGGTGTGGAGGGCATGGAGCGGCCTTTCTCCGGCGAGGTTGAAGACGGCCGGGTCTGGGGCCGTGGCTCGTACGACATGAAAGGTGCGCTGGCGGCATGTATTTCCGTGATGCGCGCACTCGTGGAGCGGGCCGTCTCCCTCCCCGGGGATGTGCACGTCGCCGCAGTAGCGGACGAGGAGACGGAGAGTCTCGGAACGCGTGAGGTGCTGGCGGCCTTCAGGCCCGATCAAGCAGTGGTGGTGGAGCCGACCGGGTTGGGTATCTGTCCGGCCCATAAGGGGTTCGTCTGGATTGACGTCACGACCCGGGGACGCGCGGCTCACGGTAGTCGACCGGACGAGGGGCGCGACGCAAACCTCGCCATGGTCCTCGCCCTCAGCGGATTCACCTCCTATGCAGACTCGTTGTGGGCCAGGACAGGCCATCCCCTCCTGGGTCCCCCCTCGGTGCACCTGGGGCGCTTGGAAGGGGGGGAGGGTGCGAGCACGTACGCGGCGGCGTGCCGTGCTACCGTAGAGCGGAGAACCCTACCGGGTGAGACCCCGGAGGAGGTGCTCGCCGAGTTGAGGACAGTGGTGGGGACCGCCGCAGACGTACGCGTCACACTGGCTCGAGATCCGTTCGAAGGGTCCTCCCACAGCCCTCTCGTACGAGCACTGCAGGTCGCAAGCGAGAGGGTGTCAGGAGAAGCCGCCCCACTGGTGGGCACCGGCCCCTGGACGGACGCTGCGTTATTCGCGCAGGCCGGGATCGACACGGTGGTGTTCGGACCGTCGGGGGGCGGTGCCCACGCCCCGACCGAGTGGGTGGAGATAGACTCCCTGGTAACGCTTGCCCGAGTCCTGGTGGACGTGTGCACGGGACCAATGGAGCCCCAAGCGACATGACCCAGGCATGACCGGCGAAGCTGAGCTGGTTCGATCGTTGCGCGCAGGGAGCCGAGAGGCCTTCCGTGAGTTCGTACAGGTTCATCAAGAACATGTCTTCGCTCTCGCCCTACGGCTCACGGGAGATGAGCACGATGCCATGGATCTGACGCAGGAGACCTTCATCAAGGCGTGGTTGGCCGTGTCGCGTTTTCGGGGCGAGTCGCGTCTCAGCACGTGGGTGCACGGGATCGTGGTCCGCTTGGCGCGTCAGCAGTGGCGGACGCGGAAGCGGCGCGATGCGAGGGAACGACGATGGGCGAGAGAGCGTTACCAGGATGCTCTCCGCGAGGCCATGCCGGAAGCATCCATCGACCTGGAATGTGCGATCGCGGAGTTGTCGCCGCGGATGCGGATGGCGTTGGTTCTTCATTGCATCGAGGGACTCCCGCAGAAAGAAGTCGCCCGCCTCATGGGTGTCGCGGAGGGCACCGTCAAGGCGCACATCCACAGCGCCCGCCGGGCGCTTCAGGAGAAGCTTGGACCATGAACATTGACGAGATCGATGCGGCTCTCGGAGCCGCGCCACGACGGGCACGACTTCCTGAAGACCCCTGGCCCCCAATCGAGGCAAGAATGATCGAGCGGGTCCGACTCCGACGGACCGGCCTCCTTTCGGCGGCGGCCGTGGTGCTGTTTCTGGCTGGAGCGGCGGTGGGCTATGGCGCGGCGCGGCAGCGCGCACCTCTTGCGCCGGCCGCTGAGTTTCGTCCGGCGTCGTCGGCGTTTCTCGCCGCCACGCAAGTCCAGGCGGCAGGCTCGGCATACCTGGCTGCAGTGGGTGCCCTCCAGCGTGCTGAACTGGATACCTCGCTCCGGGATCAGGCGGCTCTCAGCCAGGGCTATGAGAACGCGCTCGCGGTCCTGCAAACCCTGGCCGAGACCGTCGAAGGTTCGCCCCTCGGTGGTAGCGCGGCGGAATCGTTGGTGTCAGAAGCGACGCGGCTCCGGCGCGCGGCAGGTGTTCAGGTCGTGCCATTCCCCGGCGGGGGAGGTGTACCATGAGGGCCCGCCGCAGACGTTGGGCTCCGGCCGTCGCGTTGTTCTTCGCTCTGGGGCCCGCCACTGCGGCGGCGCAGAGCGGTGAGACCTGTCCTGGAGGACGAGCGCCGGCAGGCGACCTGGGTGTGCGTGGATTGCGATGCATCGGTCCCAGTGCCGCGTGCACCATCTACCAGCGAGGGGACGGGGGAGCTCTGGAGCACGTGTTCGCCGTGGAGCCGATCGTCGATGCCATCGCATCCCCGTCCAACGATCGAGCCGGCCTCCAGGTAGGGGACATTCTCGTTGCCCTGGATGGACGCCTCATTACGACCCTGGAAGGGGGCAGGTACCTGGCCAATCTACCTTCCGACAGTCTGGTGAAGGTCGTAGTGCGGCGACACGGACGACTGGTGGAGTTGTCCATCCGTACGGTGGAGGGTTGTGGCGTACGCTCCCTCTCGGTGACATCGTCCCCGCGGGATCGAAGTCGGAGTTCAACCAATCGATGAAGGGGCACTTCGTCTTCTGGAAAAGAGTAGATGCGAGACGGGAAGGAGCCGTCGAGGCGGACGACTCCGAGGCGCGCAGGGCCCACGCGTTCTTGCGTTCACTCCAGGGCTATGAGGTGACCCCTCTTCTGCGGCACTCCGGATTGGCCGCCGCGCTTGACGTAGCCGAGGTGCTGTGGAAGGACGAGGGGCGTCGCTGGCGGGTCGGCAGCTTCAAGGCATTGGGAGCTGCGTATGCCACTTCGCGGCTGGTACGCGATGGGTCGAGCGCCTCCCGAACCGTCTGTTGTGCGACGGATGGAAATCACGGTCGCGCCGTGGCGTGGGCGGCGAGACGCCTCGGGTACCACGCGATGGTGTACTTGCCGGAGCATGCGACCGCCGCCCGTGAACGCCGCATCCGAGCATTCGGTGCGACCGTGGTCCGTGTGCCCGGGACCTACGACGATGCGGTCAGCGAGGCATCAAGAGCGGCGGCCGAGCACGACTGGGTGCTCGTGTCCGATACGGCCGGCGATGCAACGGACTCGCGCGGCAGCCTGGTGATCGCCGCGTACACACTCATCGTTCAGGAAATCGCGGATACGCTCCAGCGATTCCCCCAACCCACCCACGTCTTCGTACAGGCTGGGGTGGGTGGGCTCGCCGCGGCAATGACGTGGTGGTGTCGCCAGGTGTGGCCCGATGTTCCTCCGACGATTGTCGTCGTGGAGCCCCTCCAGGCAGCCTGCGTCGGCGTCAGCCTCGCGAAGGGGAGACCCATGCCGGTTGAAGGACCCTTGCAAACGGTGGCCGATTGTCTATCGGCCGGAAAGGTCTCAGAGCGTGGCATGGCCGATCCTCCGAAGCGGGGTGGACGCGGTGGTAGCCGTCGCCGACGATGAGATTCTTCGTACTGTCCAGCTCGCTTCGGCGGGGGCATTTGGGTTTCCGCTGATCGAGGCAGGCCCCTCCGGTCTCACGGGTTTGACGGGTGCGCTGGTCGTGTGCGAATCCGAGGACCTGCGCGGAGAATGTGGTATCACCTCGACGAGTCGTATCCTCCTGGTCGGTACGGAGGAGCCGATTGAGGACGCGTGAAGGACGCCTATGCCCCCTGCACGCGGAGCTCCTTCGCGCGGTCCAGGAGAAGTGTTCGCTCCTGCGCGTTCCTGGTCAGTGACGCGGCGCGTTCCAGCTCGGTCCGAGCCTCGCCATGACGGCCGAGCCTGGACAGAAACTCGGCGCGGGCGCTCGGGAGCCAGGGATAGCGTTCGAGCGCCGGCTCCCGGGCGAGCTTCTCGACCAGCTCGAGACCCGCCTCGGGGCCGTACGCCATCCCGACAGCCACCGCCCGGTTCAACTCCACGACCGGTGAGGGTGATACCTGCACGAGCGCATCGTAGAGCGCGGCGATCCGCTCCCAGTCCGTGTCCTCGGAATTGCGCGCGGTGGCGTGGCACGCCGCGATGGCCCCCTGAAGCCAATAGGGACCCAGCGGCCGCCCCAGTGCCGCCGCGCGATCCAGGGCGGCGAGCCCCCGGCGGATGAGGAGGTGGTCCCAGCGAGACCGGTCCTGGTCCATGAGCAGGATCGGCTCGCCTCGCGACCCGCGACGCGCGCGGAGCCGTGATGCCTGGATCTCCATGACCGCAACCAATCCGTGCACCTCGGGCTCCCGTGGTGCCAGCTCCGCCAGGACGCGCCCCAGGCGGAGCGCTTCCTCGCAGAGCTCCGGACGCAGCCATGCATCGCCCTCCGTGGCGGCGTAGCCCTCGTTGAATACGAGGTAGATGACCGCGAGCACCGCCTCGATGCGCTCTCCCACCTCTTCGGGAGGTGGCATCTCGAAAGGCACGTGCGCCTCGCGGAGTGTGCGCTTGGCGCGCACGATACGCTGCTGGACCGTGGAGACCGACACCAGGAAGGCACGGGCGATCTCCGCGCTCGTGAGTCCGCCGAGCACGCGTAGCGTGAGAGCCACCTGCGCTTCCTGGGTCAGCACGGGGTGGCATGTGGTGAAGATCAGGCGGAGCAGGTCATCGCCGATGAAGTCATCGATCGCCGCGTGCAACTCGCCCTCGGGATCGCGTTCCTCCGTCCCGAGGCGACGCACCAGATCGTCGTGGCGGCGGTCGAGCATCTCGGTGCGGCGGAAGTGGTCCAGGGCGCGGTGCTTCGCGGTGGCCATCAGCCAGGCGCCCGGGTTCTCCGGGACGCCGGCCTCCGGCCACTTCTCGAGCGCGACGACCAGCGCGTCCTGGGCCAGATCCTCGGCCATGCCGAGATCGCCCATCATGCGCGTGAGGGCGGCGATGAGCCGGGGCGATTCGATCCGCCAGACCGCGTCGATCGCCTCGCGTGCGGCGGCTCCGCTCATCCACCCTTTCTCGCGTTTTCGGCCTCCCGAGCCCGCAGGCGCTCCTCCTGTTCCCTCAGCTCGGGAGTGAATTCGTCACCGAAGTCTTCAGATTCGAAGACCCTCCGCATCTCCACCTCGGTGCCTCCGTCGAATGGAGCGCGCTTCAGCCATTCCACGGCCTCATGCATCGAGCGGACCTGCCAGACCCAGAAGCCAGCGATCAACTCCTTCGTTTCGGTGAAGGGGCCGTCGATGACGGTCCTCTTCTTGCCCTCGAAGCGGATGCGCTTGCCCTCCGAGCTCGGCGCGAGTCCGTCTCCGGCCAGCATCACGCCCGCATTGACCAGTTCCTCGTTGTACTGGCCCATTGCCGTGAGGAGCTCCGTGCTCGGCATGATCCCGGCTTCGGACTCCTCGCTTGCCTTCACGATCACCATGACACGCATTGTCACCTCTCCTTACGTGGGGTCCCGCTAGCGCCGGCGAGTTCCGGACGCCCTCTACCCTTGCGTCGAGCGAAGGATCACGAGATCGACATCGCCCGGATACGCCCGTAGTGCCGTCCGGCGACGATGGTGAGCGGGAGGCCGATGGCGACCCACAAGATGACCGTTGCGACTGCAAAGGACTGAAGGTCGAACGGACCCTGCCGCACATGGCTCAACGGGAACACGACGAACCTCATCACCACCGACACGAAGGTGCCGAAGACAACGGCGTTGAGGACGTGGCTCCGTCGAGCGAAGGCGATCCGCGGGTAGATCAGGAAGAAGCAGAGCGTCCAGATCAGCGCGATGACGTAGTGGCACAGAAGACCCACTCCAGCCCAGAAAAGTCCCCCTTGCGTGGCGGTGTCGCCGACCAGCCCGCTGGCAATTCCGCGGAGAATGGCGAGCGGCTCGGCCCCGGCGGTGAGTGGGTAGTAGGTGAGCGCGATGCCGATGTCGAGGGTGCCGGCGACCGCCCAAGCCACCACGATTGCCCGGATCAACCCGGGGCGGCTCGCGGGCATTCCGCGCATCTCTGCCGATGGGACCATTGTGGGCTCCTTCCGCTTCTTCTCTCTCGCGATCCAGCCTTCTGCGGTCGCGTGACGGATCCCGACAGTGTCGTGGTCCGATCCCACCGTGAGCCAGGTCCAATCCGGGCAGATCGAAATGGAGCCACTGCTCCGACGTCGCCGCTACGACTCGAGGATGCACGCCAACACGCGGTCCAGGCCCTCTCCGATTCGATCCGTCTCGATGCCACCGTAACCGAACGTCAACCCACGGTGAGCCGTCGTCCCCGAGGAAAACGCGGACACGGCCTGGAGGGCAACGCCACGAGACAGCGCGCGCCGGACGACGGCGATGTCGTCCACGTTGGCTCCGGCGGGGAAGGTGGCGGAGAGGTGGAGGCCTCCGACCGTGGGAATCGGTTCCAGGTGCGGGCCGAACGTGTGCGCGAGATGCTCGACGATGCGATCGTGCCGTTGCGCGTACAGGCGCCGCATTCGCCGGATGTGACGTGACAAGAGACCGTCCTCGATGAACGCGGCGAGGGCCGCCTGTTCCGGCACCGCCGTATGCCAATCGAGAGCGGATTTGGCTCTTGCCACGGCGCCGTGCAGGGCGTGTGGAGCAATGAGGAAGCCCAGGCGGAGCGTCGGGAGCATGACCTTCGAAAACGTGCTGACGTAGAGGACCCGTCCGCTCGCGTCCAGGTTGTGGACCGGCTCCAGCGGACGCCCGCCGTACCGGAACTCACTGTCGTAATCGTCCTCGATGATGGCGGCGTCGTTGAGATCGGCCCAGTGGAGGAGCTCCTGCCGTCTCTCCATGGACATGGTCGCGCCCAGAGGGAACTGGTGAGAAGGAGTGACAAGCACCAGCCGAGCGGCTGGCGGGATCGCGTCGACGACGATCCCCTCACGATCCACGGGTACCGGCGCGACCTTACAGCCGTGAGCGGCGAAGATGCGCCGATGGGGTGGGTAGCCCGGGTCTTCCACCGCCACGGTCTCCCCGGCGGCGACCATGACTCGAGTGGCGATGTCCACGGCCTGCTGGCTGCCACTGGTCACGAAGACGTCTTGCGGGGTGACACGCAAGCCGCGCGAGATGGCGACGTGTCGGGCGATGGCCTGGCGCAGAGCGGGCACCCCGGCGGGCCCGATGTGGCTTGCCTTACCCACGCGCCGTGGCCGCAAATGCCGGGAGATGCGAGCCCGCCAGGCAGGAAACGGGAAGCGACGGCTGTCCGGGATGCCCATTCGGAAGTCGTACTCCGCCTCGACCGTCGACATGTCCACCGGTTCGGGCATGTCCGTCCAGATGGCGCGCGGCCTGAGGGCCGAGGGCGGTGGCGCTGCCGGGTCCACCGGTCTGATTCCCTCGCGCACGAACGTCCCCGCGCCGACCCGTGACGTGAGGAATCCCTCGGCGCAAAGGCGGTCGTAGGCGATGGCGACCGTGTTCCGCGAGACCTCCAGGCGACGAGAGAGCGTGCGGGTGGATGGCAGAGCGTCTCCTGGCCGGAGACGTCCTTCCATCACCCCATTTCTGATCTGCCGGTAGATCTGCTCCGTGAGGCCCTGGTGCGCGTTCAAGCTGATGTGGAGATCCATCGCATGTCTCTACAGGCTCCGTTTATCCCCCGGTTCCCGGCTCGCGTCGCGCGATGAGGGCCCCCAGCCAGGCTCCGGCGGCGCCCGCGATGCAGAGCACGGCGACGGACCCGACCCAGCCCGGCTTGTCCGTCATGATCCACAAGATGGCCAGCGCCATGCCGTTTGCGGCGGAGGTGGCCACCCACGGGGTGGACTCGGAGAGGGTCGTACGAAGGGGGCTCGGGAGCCGGCCGTCGCCCACCGTCTGCAGCTCGGCGCCCACGCGTCCGAGCCATCGTCCGGAGACGCCGCCGGTGAGGAACCCGATCAGCACGATGCCGAGCAGCCCCAACGTGGCGAACGGGGAAAACTCCCGCCACCGCAGGAAGGCCATCAGGAGTCCGGAGATCAGGAGAAACCCCAGGCCACCAATGTGCATGCGGCCGGTTGCGGCGAGCACGTCGAACCAGGGGCGGGCCTCCTCCACGGTGCTGGCGCTTCGCAGGGCCGGCATGGCCCGATGGTAGAGGATGAATCCCCCGAAGAGGCCGATGAGGCCCAGGAAGTGGACGACGAGCGCGATGTGGTAGATCAGCACGGTCACTACCCTACGATCCTTCGACGACCATCAGCGTGTTGCCCTCCGGGTCGCGGAACCAGAACATCGGCGGTACACCGTCACCGAAACGGCTCACCTCGGGATCGACGTCGGCGCCGCGCTCCTTCAACTGCGCGTGATAGGCAGTGATGTCGCCGGTTCGCAGGGTGATGCCTGTGTCCTTGCCGCCCGGGGTCACGCCTGGGCCGGGTGGGCAGATGGCGATCGGCGTCTCTGCGCCCGTGGGCGCAACTTCGATCCACCGGTTCCCGTCGCCGAATGGGATGTCGACACGCTTCTCGAGGCCGAGCGTCTCGGTGTAGAACCGGACCATGCGGTCCTGCTCGCCGGTCGGAATGATCACGTTGGCCAGGCGGTCGATACTCGCGGCTGTGGCCAAGGGTCCTCCTGCAAGGCTGGGTGTTGTGGACGCCCGAAGGGCGAGGAAAACGTCCAAAGCTGCCAGGGTGGGTGGCGCCATGGAAGAGCCGATTTTGCCTGCATAGATGGGGGCCATTCGGGACGGCTCGGGGGGACATCCCCACCGACCTCGTGACCGCGCTTGGGACGAGCGCTATCGGTGGAGAGGCCCGAGCCCGGACCGAACGTGGACTGCCGTCGTGCGTGTCGATTTCCGCGAGGCTCGATCGACGCAGGGGTAGGCCGGGGATAGTCCCGGGCCAATCCTCCTTCCGGAGATCGAACCATGAAGCACCCCAGGACTTCCAACGTGGTCCTCTGGATCGTCCAGGTTCTCCTCGCAGCGCTCTTCCTGTTCGCGGGAGGGGTCAAGCTGGCCCTGCCGGCCGCCGAGCTGGCGAGCCAGACGGGCCTGCCGGCCCTGTTCATGCAGTTCATCGGCGTGGCCGAGATGGCCGGCGGTCTCGGCCTGCTCGTCCCTGGCCTGGTACGGATTCACAGGGAGTTCACACCTGTTGCGGCATCGGGACTCCTCGTCATCATGGCCGGTGCCGTGGTGGTGACGGTCCTGCACGTGTCGCTGGGTGCCGCAGCGTTGCCCTTCGTGGTAGGTGTGTTGCTGGCGCTGGTCGTCCGCGGACGCCGGGGATGGGCCGTGTCCATCTCGTGACGTCATCATCGACGGGTGGATGGAAGCATCTCTTCGAACCTATCCTTGGCTACCCTGCCCGATCGCACCTCGCCCCCGGGCGTCTGAACACGCGGCGCTGGTACGCTTCCTGCCGAGATGTGTGGGGTCAGGCCCGTGTCGATCCGCGTGCAGCTCGCTCGACGCATCAGCAGGGGAGTCCTTTCAAGCCCCGAGACCAGATACTCACACAGGGAGAGCGACCATGAAGTTTCTGTCGATGATCCGGATCGACGAGAACAGCGGGCAGGCGCCCAGCGAGCGGCTCCAGCAGGACATGGGCCGGCTCATCGAGGAGTGGACCCGTGAAGGTAAGCTCATCCGCACCGCCGGGCTCCGGCCCAGTTCCGAGGGCCTCCGCGTGCGCTCGCGCCACGGCGACGTGACGGTCACGGACGGCCCGTTCACCGAGAGCAAGGAGGTGATCGGAGGCTATGCGGTCCTGCAGGCCGATTCGAGGGAGGAGGCGATCGAACTGATCAAGCGCTTCCTCGAGATCCACGGGGAGGAGTGGGACATCGAGTGCGAGGTGCGCCGGTTGGACGGCGACATGGAGTTCGGGGTCGAGGCCTGACCATGTCCCCGAGGCCCCGGGAAAGGGGGTCCCTGACTGACTCACGTTCAAGAGGAGAACGACCATGGCGAACAAGGCGACGCTGTGCCTTTGGTACGACCACGATGCAGAAGATGCGGCACGCTTCTATGCCGAGACCTTCCCGGACAGCTCGGTCGGGAGGGTCCAGCGCGCCCCGAGCGACTATCCCTCGGGCAAGGAGGGCGATGCGCTGGTCGTGGAATTCACGATCTGCGGAGTCCCCTGCGTCGGTCTGAACGGCGGGCCCGAGTTCAAACCGAACGAGAGCTTCTCGTTCCAGATCCACACGGAAGACCAGGCCGAGACGGACCGTCTGTGGAACGCCATCGTGGACAACGGCGGTCAGGAGAGCGCGTGTGGGTGGTGCAAGGACAGGTGGGGCTTCTCCTGGCAGATCATTCCGCGTGTGCTCACTGAAGCGCTGGCCGATCCGAACAAGGCCGCGGCCAAGCGCGCCTTCGATGCGATGATGCCGATGACGAAGATCGATGTCGCCGCGATCGAGGCCGCGCGGAAGGGCTGAAGGTCCCTGGTAGGCGGCTCCTCGTCGGGGGCATGCGCCCGAACGCTACCTCGGGACCGCGAGCGGACCGCGGAGCGTAGCGATGCTGGCCGCCAGGTCCGTCGACACGGCCTCCAGGCCTTCGTCCAGCAGGGCGACGAGACCCGCGAAGTCTCCCACCGTCCAGCCCGACCTCCGGTACTCCGTCGTCCCGCGCGTGAGCACCGCTCCGTCCTCCTGGCGGATGATTTCCCACATCACCGACAGGGAGACCCCTCCCTCGGGCGACAGCGGCTCCTCGGGCGCCAGTCCCTCGAAGCGGACCACATCGAGCTGGATGAGATAGTCGTAGCGTGCCGTAGGCGGCCACGGGGCCACTGCGGCGTCCCGGAATCCCCGGGCCGCCAGTGAGCTGGCCACCACCCGGTTGATCCCGGAACCGAGGGGCTCGCCCCAGCGGTTGAACTCCGAAAAGTCGACCTGGTTCGGGCCCCGGCGGATCACCATGAACGGCGATGCGAGGTAGGAGGCCAGCTTGGGCCGCCGCAGGCCGGCGGTGACGTCGGCGACCTGTGGGGAGGTCGTTGGGGGTGGCCGGAGCGTGTCCCCGCCGAGCACGAAGTACCGCTGGGGCGGTTCGCCTCTGCCCAGGCTGAGACACCCTGTCAGCCCCATGGCGAGACAGAGGCCGACCCGGAAGATCACTCTCTTGGGATGACGCATCCTAGTTTCCACCGGACTTCCTCCCGCGGATCAGCATGTCGGGGTTGCGCGCCAGCGAAAGGGAGAGCTCCCGCATCGCGTCCGCCGCTTCCCTGAGGCTGGCCATGGCTCCCTCCATCTGATATCCGACGCCGGAGTCCGTGGAGAGCACCCCCCGTACGTCCTCCATGGCCTGCCGCATGGTCTGCACGGTGCGGGTCAGTTCCGCGTTCGCGTTGTCCATCTGCGTCAGAAGGGGACCGAGGGCGCCGTCGAGGCGCTCGATCAGGGTCTGCATTCCGCCCAGGGTACGCGTCACCTGTGCCGTCATCTCCGGGACCCCGTTGATGGCACCCTGCAGCGCCTCGGAGCCGGCCAGGCGCTCCACGGCCGCGGCCGACGCCACCACCGACCGGTTGATCTCCCCGATGTTCACCGAATCCAGCATCTCGTTCACCCGGAAGAGGACCTTCAGCACATCGCCCACGAGGCTGCCTGCCTGGCTACCGAACGCCGCCAGGAGCGAGGGAGTCGTGGGAATCTCCGGATAGATCGTGGGTCGCCGTTCGAGCGCGAAGGCCGGCGCGTCGGCGCGGTAGAGCAGCTCGATGTACAGTTGGCCGGTGACGATGCTCTCCATCTGCAGCTGAGCACGGAGGCCGTCGTCGATCTGTTGGCGGAGGACGCTCGTGTCGTTCAGATGAACGTAGTCGCCGGCCACCGACGTCAGCCGCGTGAGATCCACGTCGTACTGCACCGGCACCTGAAACGTCTTGTCCGCTCCCCGGATCTGGATCAGGAGATCCGTCACACGGCCGACCGGCACACCCTGGAATTTCACCGCCGCGCCGACTTCCAGCCCGTTGACGGACTCATCGAAGTAGCTGACGAAGGTCGACTCCTTCGTCAGCCACGAGGCGGAAGCCAGCGAAGCGACGCCCACCACCGTCAATCCGAGGGCGCCGATGATGAACAGGCCGATCACGGTTGGGTTCGCGCGCATGCTCATAGTCGGGCTATGTCCTCGCCGGGCGTTGCACGAATGCCGGCTTGTCCGGGGCTTCACTGTTCCTGGTCAGGAATCGACGAACCTCTTCGCTCGGTGGGTTCTCTCGCAGGTCGGCCGGACTCCCGAGCGCCGTCATGGTTTTCTGGTCGATATCCAGAAAGAGGGCCCGATCCGCGATTTTCGAGATGCTTGCCAGGTCGTGGCTGACGACGACGATCGTGGTACCGAAGCAGCTTCGGATCTGCAGGATGAGATCGTCGAGACGGCTCGCGGTGATGGGATCCAGACCGGAGGAGGGCTCGTCGAAGAAGAGCACGTCCGGATCCAACGCGACTGCGCGGGCGAGGGCGGCTCGCTTGCGCATACCGCCGCTGATCTCGACGGGATAGAACGACTCGAATCCGCGCAGCCCAACGAGGGCGAGCTTCAGCGACACGACCTCGGCGATGACCCGCGGGGGCAGGGTCGTGAGCTCCTCCAGGGGAAGGGCCACATTCTCGGCGAGCGTCAATCCGCTCCACAGAGCGCCGTTTTGATAGGTGACGCCGATACGCCGGAGGATCCGTCTTCGACTCTTGCCATCGGCGCTTCCGAGATCCTCGCCCTCGAACAGAATCGTTCCCTTTACCGGCTTCCTCAGCCCGATGAGGTGCTTGAGCAGGGTGCTCTTGCCGCTCCCGCTCCCCCCCATGACGATGAAGATCTCCCCGCGCCGGACGTCGAAGGACACGTCCCGCATGACGATGCTCTCGCCGTACGCCATCGTCAGATCCCGGACCTCGATGCACGTTACGTCGTCCATGGGCGTCCTAGACTCCCAAGAGGGCGGCAAGCCAGTCGATGACGGCCGTGGCCACGATGATCCAGGTGATGCCGGTGACCACGGCGGACGTCGCCGCCCTGCCCACCGCGCTGGCGTCACTGTCGGTCTGCATGCCCCGCATGCAGCCCGCGATGCCGATGATCAGGCCGAAGACCGTCCCCTTGAAGATCCCGAGCAATCCGTCCGAGAGCGTCAGCGGGGTCAAGAGGCCGCCGAGGAACTGGGTGGCGCTCAGGTCCAGCATGGTGACCGCGACGAGCAGGCCACCGAGAATACCGATGAAGACGGCGTAGATCGTGAGCAGGGGCATCATGACGAAGATGCCCAGGATCCGCGGTAGCACGAGGTGGTCGATGGGGGAGACGCCAAGCGTCCTGAGCGCGTCGATCTCCTCGGTGATCTTCATGCTCCCCAGCTCGGCGGCGAAGGCCGCGCCAGTCCGGCCTGCCATGATGATGCCGGTCATCAGGGCTGCCATCTCCCGCAGCATTCCGTATCCGACCAGGTACGACACGTAGTATCCCGCCCCCAACCGACGCAGGACCACCGCGCCCAGGAAGGCGATGATCAGCCCGACCATGAAACTGATCAGCGTGACGATGGGGAGGGCGCCCGAGCTGTTGGATTGCACCACCACCCAGAAATCCCGCCAGCGCATGCGCGCCCGGAAGCGGAGCAGACGGACGAGGCTGTCGGCCACCTCGCCGGTGAAGGCCACCGACTCCAGGAATTTCCGTACCCGAGGCCAGTCCCGACGCGCCGAGCCGGGCGACGAATGACGCCTCTCTCTCCGACCTCTTCAGTTCCCGCTCTGGCACCGCCCGAGTGAGATCGAGGAGACGGCCGACGCTCTCCGGCAAGCTCTCCGTGCTGAAGTCGAGGCCGTGGGCCTCGCAGTAGTCTCTGCCCCGGAGCAGGAAGATGAGCAGGCTGCTGTCCCATGCGCCCAACTCCGCGGTGTCGAATGCGATCGTGCCGGCGGCGGACCCTGCCGGGAAATCGTCGACGAGCCGGTCGAAGGTCACGGTCGGGATCCTGCAGGTCCCAGACACCCGCCAGGGTCGCGATGAGCGCATGACCCTCCTGGCGAATGGTCGGAGGCACCCTCCTCGACGCGGGCATCACTCCCTCGGGGGCAGGCGCCGGCGAGGGAGGTGGGGCGGCGAAGGGAGAACGGCATCCGCCGGCGGCACGGGCTCTTCCGTGACGGCCATGGGCACAGTCAGTGCGAAGCCCGTATCCGAGCTTCGCAACTCGGCTTCCAGGCGCCGGTTGACGTCGAGGTCCTGATCGGGGCTGTCACTGACCACCAGGATGTGCGTAACCTGTTGCTCGACCACGAAGCGGCCTTCCCATGTCCGCTCCTGGACTCTGGCCTGCGTCCCTTCGTGGTCGAGTAGCAGCTTGACGGCGCGCAGCCGGTCCTCCGGCTGGGGAGGCACGATCTGATAAGCATACGCCCAGGCGGGCTTGGGCTCCTGAGGCGACTTCTCGTCTGCCAATGAGCACCTCGTGCATCCGTTGGACCCCTTCGAACTCAGGCGAGAGCGCCTTCGCGAGAGGCTTTCTGTTCGAACGATAGTCCCGGGGCACGTACCGGGGTATCGCCCGAACAGGCATCATCCGGAAGGATGACGGACGAGGCGCCGGACTAGTCCCCTCGCTCCCTGTGGGCGAAGGCGGCGATCTGCAGACGGGTGTGCAGAGCGAGCTTTTCCATGATGTTGCGCACGTGGCTCTTCACGGTGTGGATCGAGATGTGAAGGCGCGCAGCGATCTGCTTGTTCCCCAACCCTTCCGAGATGAGGTTGATGACCTGCCGCTCGCGCTTGGTCATCCGCACTGCATCGAGCGCCTCCGAACGACCGCTCGCCACCGCGGCCCTGGCAATCTGGGAAAAGAGCGTGCTCGTCATCTGGGGCGGGAGCACGTTGGCTCCCTCCGCCACGGAGCGAATGGTGCGCACGAGGTCCTCGAGAGTGGCGTCCTTCATGATGAAACCGGACACGCCCAGGTGGACGAACTCCATGATGTCCTCGTGGACCGGGAGGAGATCCATGACGATGACGCCCGACTCGGGAAAATCCCGTCGCACTTTCTCGGCGACCCGCAGGCTGTCGCCGTTGCGTAGCCCGAGGTCAAGGAGGACAACGTGGGGTCGCACTTCGTTCAGGAGAGCGAGGTTCCCGCTGGCTGCCCCTGCGACCACCTTCAGGTCCGGAACCTGGTTCAGGAGTGCGGTGATCCCCTCCCGGACCAGCCGATTGTCCTCGATCACCGCGATGGCGATCACGTCAGCTGCCTCGCGCGAGCGTGCGGATCCCTCGGGGGCCATCTCGCGCTCGGACGGGTCGGTCATCGGACGGGTACCCCCAGACAGCCACTGTCAACCAGGATCGTAGACAGCATCATAACTGGCGCGAAGGACGAGCGATACTGAACTGCATCGATCGTGGGAGCCGTACCGAGGCCCCCGCGGCTATGCCGCTCAGCGCGATCCCGTGCCCTCCGCGGCGGCCGCGTAGATGGCCACTTCGATGCGCCGGTTCGTCTGGCGGCCCAATTCAGTGTCATTGGACGCCACGGGCTCCAACTCGCCCCTGCCGGACACGTGGATCCGGCTCCCGGCGACGCCCTGTAGGGCCAGATAGCGGGACGCCGAGCCAGCGCGCCGCGTGGACAGATCCTGGTTGTACTCGGTGGTTCCGAGAGCGTCGGTGTGACCGACGATGAGGAGCTCCGTGTCGGAGTACTTCTTCAGGCTGGTCGCGAGATTCTGCAGGTTCTGCGCCGCCTCCGGACGGATGGCGTCGGAATCGAAGTCGTACAGTAGCCCGGAGGCGAAGGTGACCACCAACCCTTCGCCGATCCTCTCCACCACCGCGCCTGGAATCGCGACTTCGAGCTCCTTGGCCTGCTGATCCATCCGGTTGCCGATGATGGCGCCGGCGGCGCCTCCCACTACGGCACCGATGATGGCGCCGCGTGCGGTCGATCCGGTCTGTTTGCCGACCACGGCACCGGCGGCCGCGCCGGCCGTCGCGCCGACGGCCGTGCCCTTCGCCTTGTTGCTCCAGGCGCAGGCGGTGGATGTGAGGACGACACCGAGAACCAGGGCGCGCTTCGTCAAGCGCACCGATCGGTGGGACAGTTCCGTGATGCTCATGGTGTACCTCGCTGAAGAATTGGACCTTGTCCGTACGTGTTCCGTTTCCGGCTGACGGGCCTCGATCAGCGAGGTCGCCGGCCTTGCTCGCTCCGGGCTAGGCCTTGCGGCGCAGGTCCGTGACGACCAGGGCGAGCCCCGCAAGGAGCACGGCACCCGCGATCCATGGGCGCACCGGATGCTGCTCCTCGGCAGTCACCGTGAGGCCGCCGACGTCCAGGACGTTGCGCCGCGTCGTGAAGCTCCCCTCGAAGAAGAGGAAGGCTCCGACGACCATCAGTGCCGCGCCTGCGAGCGTGAGTATCCGCATCGGTCTACCTCCGAGTACGTGGGCATGACACCACCGCTATAGAAGTCTATCCGAGAGCACTCCCGGGTCCCATCGCCCATTGGTGTGAAAAACGAGGCAGGGAAAGGGGTACGGCCGCCCCTCGATCCGTCGCTCGATCGCACTACTGCTTCCGGTTGAGCGTGGGGCTCTCCACGGTACGTCGCTTTCCAGTCCTTCGGGCGATGCCCACCGATGCCGCGGGCCGCGAGCTTTATTGAGAGGTCAGTTCCCTCTCGTCGAATCGGAGGTACGGTCCATGGCTGCTGGCTCGCGGGTCCGAGCATTGGGCGCCCTCGCCCTCGTCGTCGGTCTTGCCCCGAGCGGGTGCGCCATCAACCCCGCTACCGGCAAGAACCAGCTCATGCTGGTCAGTGAGGACCAGGGTATCGCCATGGGGCGGCAGGCCGATACCGCCATCATCGCCAGCATCGGCCTGTATCCGGACGCGGCCTGGCAGAGCTACATCCAGCAGTTCGGTACGCGCCTCGCCGCCACCTCGGAGCGCCCCGACCTCCCGTGGACGTTCCGGGTGGTGGACGACCCGGCGGTGAACGCCTTCGCCGTGCCCGGCGGTTTCGTCTACGTGACGCGTGGCATCCTCACCCACCTCACCGACGAGGCGGAGCTGGCCTCCGTCGTGGGCCACGAGATCGGCCACGTCACCGCTCGGCACTCGGCCGCGGAGATGAGCAAGCAGCAACTCATCGGGGCGGGTCTCGCGTTGGGCAGCATTGCGAGCGCCACGGTGGCGAAATACGCCGGCACCGCGAGCCAGGCGCTGGGCATCCTGTACCTCAAGTACTCGCGCGACGACGAGAGCCAGGCGGACCAGCTCGGCCTCCGCTACATGACTCGCGCCAACTTCGATCCGCGCCGGATGCCGCAGGTATTCCGCATGCTCGAGCAGATGAGCGCGTCGGAGGGTGGCGGCCAGGTCCCTACGTGGCTCTCCACGCATCCGAGTCCCGGGAACCGTGTGGACGCGATCACGACCCAGATCGCGGCTCTGCCGCTGAGCTTCTCCGGTACGGTCGTGAACGGAGATCGTACCTGCGCCGGCTCGACGGGCAGGTGTTCGGGGCCGATCCGCGTGAGGGCTACTTCCAGGGCAGTCGGTTCTTCCACCCCGACATGCGCTTCCAGATGGTCTTTCCCGATGGATGGGCCACGCAGAACGGGAAGCAGGCGGTCGTCGCCGTCAGCCCCGGGCAGGACGGGGTCGTCGAGATCGCCGCCGCCCAAGGGGCGAGCGCCGACGCCGCAGCGCGGGCGTTTCTCGCGCAGAAGGGAATCACGGCGGGTGCCTCGTCCCGCGCGAGCGTGCACGGCCTCCCCACGGTGAGTGCTCCCTTCGGGGCGGAGACGTCGAGTGGCACCATCCAGGGGACGGCGCTCTTCGTCGAATACCGCGGCGAGGTGTTCGCGCTCATCGGCTACGCCGCGGACGCGCGTTGGGCCTCCTACGGGACGGCGGTGGAGAAGGCACGCTGCACAGCTTCCAGGCCCTCACGGATCCGGCGGCGCTCAACGCGCAGCCGCAGCGGGTGCCAGATCGTGAAGATCACTGCGCGCACGACCATCGCGACGCTGGCCCGGGTGCGACCGTCGCCGGTCTCGGCGGCTACGCTCGCCCTCATAAATCAGGTCGCCCTCGATACGCCACTGGAGGCCGGCCGCCTGGTGAAGTGGGTCGTCGGGCCCGCCGCGATCGCCACGAAGAAGCCACAGGATGACATCGGTCGGCTGACATCACCGGCCAATACCTACTACTCCAGGAGCAACTTCACATGTCACTCATCCACAGTTGGTTCGTCGCGGCCGGCGCCGCCCTCGTCCTTGCCGCACCGATGTCCGCCCAGCAGGCCGCTTCCGCGAAGGCCGGTGTCGCGCCCGACCCGTCCGCGCCTCAGCTCACCACGCCCGCGCCGGCGGCTTCCATCGTGCCCACCGCGACGAGCGTCGCCCGCAGCCTCGGGGTCCCACTCTTTCCGGCCACCGCGTCGCTCGGCGTCAGCTTCACTCCCCTGATGGCGACCCCCGAGGTCATGATGCCGCTGCCGGCGGAGGGCGGCCAGAGCACGAACGTCGCGATGATGATCGTCGGCGGAGCCATGATGGTGGTGGGTTCCGTCGTCGACGGCGATACCGGGACCATCATCATGGTCAGCGGCGGCGCCATCGGGCTCATCGGTCTCTACCGCTATCTGCGTTGAATACCCTGTACCATCGGTAGCGCACACGCGCGCCGCACCTTTCACAAACGCCCCTCGGGGCGAAGGAAGATGCTCCCATGCTCTGGACCATCGTACTCGTCCTCATCATGCTCTGGGCACTCGGTTTCGCCACCTCCTACACCATGGGTGGCCTGATCCACGTCCTCCTCGTCGTCGCGATCATCGTCGCCCTCATGCGGGTCATCTCCGGGCGAAGGGTCGTGTGACGGCGAAGCGCCAGGACACGATGCCCTTCCGCCGTTGGACCGCCATCCCGGAGAAGGCCTCCTCTCGCGCCGCGCCCCGGACCCTGTTCGACGGACGGAGGGCCGCTCCCACGGCTTCGCGGGGCCCCCTCATCGCTCCCCCGCACCGACGCTCGCGCAGGCGACGGCTCGCGGACCTGGATCGTCGTTTACTGAACCTCCTGGTGGCTGCGGTGGCCATCGTGGTCACGTTGCCCCTGATGTTGGCCATCGTCATACTGATCCGTTGCGATTCGTCGGGCCCGGTCATCTACCGACAGTGGAGGGTCGGCGTCAACCGGCGAAGACGCCGGGATTTCGGGTCGTGGAGCGGGCGGAGGCGCGAAGATCGCGGCGGACGGGTCTTCACGATGTTCAAGTTTCGTACGATGTGCGAGGACACAGAGGCCCGGCAGGTGTGGGCAGCCACGGACGATCCACGCGTGACGAGGGCTGGCCGGTTCCTTCGCGCCAGCCGGCTGGACGAACTCCCCCAGCTCTTCAACGTGTTGAAGGGAGACATGAACGTCGTGGGCCCCCGACCGGAGCAGCCCATGATCTTCGCGGAGCTTCGGAGCGAGTGGCCCTCGTATTGCCAGAGGCAGCGCGTGCTCCCGGGCATCACCGGACTCGCCCAGGTCAGGCTGGGCTACGACGCATCGCTCGACGATGTCCGCCGCAAGGTCGACCTGGACCTGAAGTACATCGAGCGAAGGTCACCGCTCCGGGATCTCACGATCATGGCCAGGACGATCCCGGTGATGGTCCTCGGCATGTGGGGCACCCAGATGCGCAGCGCCGTGGGCCGGCGGCAACAGCCCAGGGCGAACGTCGATCACGAGTCGGAGGAGGCCCTGCCCACCCGGGCCGTGACCTGATCGACTCGAGATCCCCAACGGACCGAACGGAGCAGAGCCCATGCGGACCGGATCGAGGTGGCCCCTGGTGCGACCCCCCGGATGGCCTCTCGGTCTATTCGCCCTGGCCGTGAGCTGCGGGGCGCTGTCCGCCCAGGATGCGCCCGGGCCGGTCGCATCGTGTAACGGCAAGGTCGTCTCGGCGATCGAGGTCACGCCTCATGACCCGTCGTTCCTGGTCGTCCCCAAGCGCGTGCGCGCGCTCGCGCGGGCCGTGGGCGTGCTGCACACCACGACCACGGCCGAGACCATCGCCAGCTTCCTGCTTCTGGAGGTGGGCCAACCGTGCACGGAGCGGCACCGTTCCGAGTCGGAGCGCATCCTGCGCCTGCAGCCGTTCCTCGCCGAAGCAACCGTGCGCGCCGTGCCCGACGGCCGGGGCGGCGTGCGTATGGAGGTCGAGACCGCCGACGAGATCCCCACGGTGTTCGACATGCGGCTTCGCGGCCTGAGCCCCTCGGCCCTCCGTTTCGGCAACGGCAACGTCGGGGGGCAGGGCATGTACCTGGCCGCCAAGGTGGAGCGAGGGTTCGCCTATCGCACCGGTGTGGGCGTGTACGGGGTCGCACACCAGGTGCTCGGCCGACCCTACATGGTGTCGCTGGCGGCGGAGCGCGCGCCCCTGGGGGGCAGGTTCACCCTTGCCCTCGGACATCCCTTCTTCACCGACCTGCAGCGCACTGCCTGGCACGTGGGGTACGGCAACGTGAGCCGCTACGTGTCCTTCAGTCGCCCGCAGGGTGACGCGCTCTCGTTGGCCGTACGCCGCAGATTCTGGGACGTAGGGGGCGTCCGTCGCATCGGCCCGAGCCGCCGCAGCGCCTTCGTCGGCGGCCTTGTCACCGAGGAGGACGTGACGCCGGCGGACCGCGCGGTGGTGGTCTCGGACTCCGGATTGGTGGCGGACACCAGTACCGCGCTCGGGGGCCCCATCCCCGCCTACCGCAACCTGCGGCTGAACGCGGTCGTGGGGGTGCGTGCCCTGTCGTTCATCACGGTGCGCGGATTCGACGCGCTCGGCGCGGCACAGGACGTGGCCACCGGCGTGCAGCTCGGCACCCTGGTGGGGTGGGGCATCCCGAAGTTCGGATCCACCGGCGACAACCTCTTCGCCTCCGTCGACCTCTACGCCGGAATCGGCTCGGCCACGTCGTTCGCGGCTGTGAGGGTGGAGGGGGAGGCACGCGAGGATCAGCGCACGAGTCGATGGGATTCGATGCTCGGTAGCGGGCGGCTGGCCTGGTACGTAAAGCCGGCTACGAAGCAGACCTTCATCGGCAGCGTAGAGGTCGGCGGTGGTTGGCGGCAGCGGATTCCATTTCAGCTCAGGCTCGGAGACCTGCAGGGTGGGGTGCGGGGGTATGCGGCGTCGCGGGTCGGGGGCGCGGCGCGAGGCGTGATTCGCATCGAGGAACGCTGGTCCTTCGGTACACTCGGACGGCGCGCCGCCCTCGGGCTGGCAACCTTCGTCGACGCCGGACGGGTGTGGGCGGGGGATGCACCCTTCGGGGTGGACAGCCGAACCAAGGTCGGGCTGGGCGTCGGGCTGCTCGTGGCGGTTCCACCGCGGTCTCAGCGACTTTGGCGCCTGGATCTCGCCGTCCCCGTGAGCCCGGACTCGCACGCGCATTGGGAGCTCCGGCTGACCGGTGTCTGGACACGGGTCTTCTGGCGGGAGCCGGACGACGTAGCTCGTGGGCGCGCGGGCGCGGCACCGTCGACGATCTTCTCGTGGCGGTGAGGCGGATCGGCCTTGCGGGGCGTCTCGTGATCGGGACGGCCGGAGGGAGCACGGGTCGCTGACGGACCGGGTGCCCGTGGCCCGAAGATCCGGCCTGGACGAGCCGAGACCGTGGCACCCCAGATCCTGACCGCTGGAGAACGATGTCGTCCCCTCAACACTCGAAGATGGTTTGCAGGGCCGTCACCAGGTCCGCACGCTCGAATGGCTTGTCGAGGATCGCGCGAACGCCGAGCGCGGCGAACTTCTCCCTGGTCACCTCACCCATCAGCCCGCTCACGACGATGACGCCGACGTCGGGCAACTGGCTGCGAAGGATCCGCACGAAGGACATGCCATCCAACTCGGGCATGTGGAGGTCGGTAATCACCGCGCGCAAGTCCGCCCCATGCTCCGCCACCTCCTGCAAAGCGCTGGTGCCGTCCCAAGCGGTCCGCACGGTGAAGTTCATCCTCGTCAGCACCTTGCGGAGGATGTCGCGTACGGAGGGTTCGTCATCCACCACGAGGATGACCTCGCCGTTCCCTCGACACGTGGGCTCGGTCGTCGGCACCGACGCAGTCGTCGCAGCGCCCCCATCATGCACCGGCAGGTAGACCCGGAAGGTGGAGCCCCGCCCGGGGACGGAATACACCCGGATGAAGCCGCCGTGGCCCTTGACGATGCCGAGTGCGGTGGCGAGGCCGAGTCCGGTCCCTTTGTCCGCAGCCTTGGTGGTGAAGAACGGATCGAAGATGCGATCCAGAATCTTCGGCGGAATGCCGGTGCCGGTGTCGCTGACCTGCAAGACGAGATACGGGCCGGGCGTGACGTCGAACGCGTCAGCGTCCACACCGGCGTCGAAGTCCTTCCGTTTGACCTCAACAGATAGCGTACCGCCATCCGGCATGGCGTCGCGGCCGTTGAGCAACAAGTTGAGCAACACCTGGTGCAGTTGGGTGACGTCGCCCAGGATGGCAGGAAGTTCCTTTGGGCAATCGACGCGGAGTTCGATACTCTTTGGGAACGTGCTCCGGGCCATGCGCTCCACCTCGATGAGCAGCGGCCCGACCCTGACCGGCAGCCGGTCGCCTTCGGCGCCCCGGGCGAAGGTGAGGAGCTGTGTCACCAGGTCTGCGCCGCGCTTGGCCCCGCCTTCGATGAGGTCGAGATCGGCCATCGCGCGGTCTGGCAACTCCGACCGCAACAGTTCGGCGGCCATGAGCACTGGGGCGAGCGCGTTGTTGAGGTCATGCGCGATTCCACCGGCCAGCGTGCCGATGCTCTCCATCCGCTGGGCGCGCCGCAATTGAGACTCCAGCCGCTGCTGTTCGGTGACATCCCGCTTGACGGCAACGAAGCTGACCGTCTTCCCTGCAGCGTCACGCATTGGCGAGATGGTGACCTCTTCGTCGTAGAGCGTGCCGTCCTTCCGCTTGTTGGTGAGGCGCCCGCGCCACACCCTGCCGTCGGTCAGCACGGTCCACATCC
Organism: uncultured Gemmatimonadales bacterium; assembly: GCA_963809895.1. Lineage (GTDB taxonomy): Bacteria > Gemmatimonadota > Gemmatimonadetes > Longimicrobiales > Gaopeijiaceae > Gaopeijia. The sequence continues at coordinate 352,991 of CAWELD010000010.1, forward strand.
GCCGGTAGAATTCCGCGTCATGCATACCGCTCTGGAGGAAGCGTGGATTCTGGCCCACGGCCTCCTCGCGACTGTAACCGCTGGTCGTTTCAAACGCCGGATTGACGTCCTGGATGATCCCGTTGGCGTCGGTGATCAGGATGGACTCGGCGGCCTGCTGGACAGCCATCGCCAGCCGGGCTGCGGACGCTTCCGCCCGCTTGAGTGGGGTGATGTCGAGATAGGTGCCGAGAACGCCGGAGATTTCCCCCGTGGCATCGCGGAGCGGGACTTTGCTCGTCAGTAGCGTGATGGTCGCCCCATCGGGCGTCGTCTGCGGCTCTTCGACGAGGAGACTCGCCTGGCCGCTCTCGATCACCTTGCGATCATCCTTGCGATAACGACTCGCCTGGTCGCGCCAGGCCAGTTGATGGTCCGTCTTTCCGATGACGTCCCGCGGATCGGCAAGACCCGCATCGTGGGCAAAGAGAGCATTGCAGCCCAAATACACCAGGTCCCGGTCTTTCCAGAAGACGCGCGCCGGAAGCGCGTTGATGATCTCGTTGGTGAGGCGCTGGGACGCCTCGAGAGCCGCCTTCGCGCGTGCGGCCGCGGTCATGTCGCGGATGTTACACTGGATCACCCGCCGTGCGTCCACCAGATAGACGTTGCTGACGAACTCGACCTCGATCCGTCGTCCGTCAGAGGTCTCCAGCGCCTTGTCGTCGTAGCGGACGTACTCGTGCTCCGACAATTCGAGAAAGTTGTCCCGATTTGCCACGATGTCTCGGAGGAAGCCCAGATCCCACACGTGCTTGTCGCACATTTCCGCGTGCGAATAGCCCAGCAGCTCCGTCAGAAATGGATTCACGTCCGTGATCATCCCGGTCTCGGCATCGAGGATCAGGATGCCGTCCTTGGCGGACTCGAAGAGGCGGCGATAGCGCAGTTCTGAAGCGCGGAGCGCCTCGTCATCCCCTGCGGGGCCCTGGCGCCCCGCGGCAGGTGGCTCGTCGGCGGAGGCGAGGCTCGCCCGGAGTCTCGCCAGGAGCTCCAGCCGCTCGGCGAGCGAGAGGTCGGAGATATTCACACTCGTTCCTGCGCTCGGTGCGCGTGGGGAAGACGGCACGTCAGGACCCGTCGCCAGCACACGGCGCGGGCATCGGACTTGATCGTGCTTGGCCGACGCTCGGTTCGTGGCCGCACGATACGACAGGCGCACGGCCAAACGGTCTCGCGCGACCAGCTCCGCTTCCTCACCATGCACCCCTCATCTGTGATGGGTTCGACAACACCCGCGCCGCCACGCATCGAACGCGGGACGGATTCACCGAAGGGTAAAGGTCCTGTTGTGAAGTCCAGGGCAAGAGGGGATCGGCTCCAATCGCTCAAAGGGGTAAAGAGCGACGTGGCACACTTGAAGGGTATCTGTCTGCCGTGGGTAGCGAAAGCCTCATCAGCCATGAGATAGCTGGCTTCTTGAGGACTCAGTGAGCTTCGCCGAATCCGGGCCGGTTCTCATCCGGCCGTCCCTCCTTCGGCTCCCGACAACGACGAAGGCTCCTCGACCGATGTGGTCGAGGAGCCTCAGTCGGGACGGCCGGATGGAGCTGCGGTGGCCGCTGGCGCGGCCATCCTCGCTCGCCTCGCGACGGGGGGCGGGTGGGCCTGACGGGGTGGCTAATTGGTCGCTCGGCTCGAACCGGCGATCCGTCTTCGGCTTCGCCGAATCCGGGCCGGTTCGAACCGGGGGAGAATGAAGAGAGGCCCGCGGCAGTCGCCGCGGGCCTCGTAATCGGGACGGCCGGATGGAGCTGCGGTGGCCGCTGGCGCGGCCATCCTCGCTCGCCTCGCGACGGGGGGCGGGTGGGCCTGACGGAGTAGTGAGTCGGTCGCTCGGCTCGAACCGGCTACCCGTCTTCGGCTTCGCCGAATCCGGGCCGGTTCTCATCCGGCCGTCCCTCCTTCGGCTCCCGACAACGACGAAGGCTCCTCGACCGATGTGGTCGAGGAGCCTCAGTCGGGACGGCCGGATGGAGCTGCGGTGGCCGCTAGCGCGGCCATCCTCGCTCGCCTCGCGACGGGGGGCGGGTGGGCCTGACGGGGTGGCTAATTGGTCGCTCGGCTCGAACCGGCGATCCGTCTTCGGCTTCGCCGAATCCGGGCCGGTTCGAACCGGCGCGGCTCGAGAACGAAGAAGGCCCGCGGCGAGTCGCCGCGGAGCCTCGTAATCGGGACGGCCGGATTCGAACCGGCGACCCCCTGAACCCCATTCAGGTGCGCTACCGGGCTGCGCCACGTCCCGAGACGGGCAGAAGTATAACCGGCGCCCATGGCGCCCTCAACCCTGGGCGAGGGCCGGCGTCAGTGCGGTGTCAGGGGCGTCGAGACGGTACCCTACGCCCCGGACGGTCGTGACGAGCTCCGCCTCTGGCTGCTTCTCGTCGAGCTTGCGTCTCAGGCGGTGAACCGTAGCATCCAGTACTGCCTCGGTTCCCTTGTCCTGACCCCAGATGTCGCGCAGGAGCACTTCTCGCGGTACCACCTCGCCCTTGCCTTCCATCAACCGCACCAGCAGCTCGAATTCCCTTCCGCTGAGCGTCAGGGGGTCCTCACCGTCGAGCACCTGTCGGCTGGTCAGGTCGATGGTGAGCCCTCCGATCATGACCCGGTGTCTCAGCGGCCTGTTCGGGGCTGGAGTCCCGCTGATCTGTCGCAACAGGACCTGACGACGCATCAGAATGGCACGGGCGGAGTGTGGAGGACACACGAGGTCGTCGGCACCGGCGGCGAGCGCTTCGTCGGTGCACTCGGGGTCTGCGCAGGATGACAGGAGAAGGCGGACTGCACGGGATCCTCCCTTCTCGAGGGAGCTCAGGAATTCAAGGGAATCTCCCGCCGTCGGGTCCGCGCCCACCACGATGGTGTCGGGGCGAATACGGTCGGCGTCCTCCATCGCTCGAGCGAAGGTGGTGGCGGTCGCAACCGCGTGACCCGACTCCCGGCAGGCTTCGGCGAGGCTCGCCGCGTTGCGGCCGATGCCAGCGAGGAGGATCATCCCTCGCTCGACGGCGGGCCGGCCGTCGCCCCGAATCGGACGCTCGCCGCCGGGATGGGCCGCTGTTGCATGCTCGAGCTGGTTGATATCACGTCTGATCAACATCTCAAATCCTCTCAGCAAGAGGTGCGCTGTGCACCTCTGATATCTTCTTCATAGGCGTCGCCGCAGGGGTGACGTTGATCCTACAGCACCGAGGACCCACAGGGTCCGGGAAGTGTTGTCGGGCCGCGGCAATCCTCCGGGGAACCCACCCGAACAAGCGGGTGTTCGGAGGGTTGACACCCCCCTGGCCGAACGGGTATACTTGGGGCCCTGTTGCGGGGTGGAGCAGTCTGGTAGCTCGTCGGGCTCATAACCCGAAGGTCGCGGGTTCGAATCCCGCCCCCGCTATTTTGGAGCGCCGCCGGGTCTGGGCGGCGTTTCCCACGTTTGAGAGTCACGCCGAGGCGCCGGAGAGATCGACGATGCCGTTTTCCCTGAGTCCGCGAACGACCGAGCGTGCGCGCACGGACGCGTCGCAGGCCCGTGGGTTCACGGTGGCGGACACCTGGTCTAGCCAGCATCGGGTGGGGGTTGGCGAGCGGTAGCATTGCGACCGTCTTCGCTTGAAGAGCCCCGCCCGAGCCCGAGTGGCCGGGCGGTTTTTTTTCCGGCCAGGTAGCTCAGTTGGTAGAGCACACGACTGAAAATCGTGGTGTCGGCGGTTCGATTCCGTCCCTGGCCATGAAAAAGCAGGACGACACCGCCCCGAGCGGAGTCCAGAGGTCCGTAGCTCAATTGGTAGAGCACCGGTCTCCAAAACCGGCGGTTGGGGGTTCGAGTCCCTCCGGGCCTGTGATACGGCCGGAGTGTGGCCTGCCCCTGGGGGTGGGTAGAGGCCCCCATCGTCTAACGGCTAGGACACCACTCTTTCAAGGTGGCGGTCGGGGTTCGATTCCCCGTGGGGGCATTGATCAACGTTGGAATTGCAGGGAGTTTGGGGCTGTAGCTCAGTCGGTTAGAGTGCCGGTCTGTCACACCGGAGGCCGCGGGTTCGAGTCCCGTCAGCCCCGCTGGACGTTGTTTGAAATCTGGTGCGAGCGGTCGATCCTTTCGGGGATCCCCTCGTGCTTTCGGGTCATCGGAATGAAAGGCTGGGGCCGTAGCTCAGTTGGGAGAGCGCTTGAATGGCATTCAAGAGGTCAGGGGTTCGATTCCCCTCGGCTCCACTGGTCCGCGGGTGCGCCGTGAGGCGTGCCCCGGTGCCGGGCTCGGGTGGCGGAATTGGTAGACGCGCAGGATTCAGGATCCTGTGGGGGCAACCCCGTGAGGGTTCGAGTCCCTCCCCGAGCACTGCTTCGGTTCGCTTGAGGCAGCGTCGGTCACCCTCGCCAGGTGCCGACAAACCGATAGGAAGGTCGCCCACGTGCTGGAATTGGTAGACAGGCTGGTTTGAGGGACCAGTGCCGGAAACGGCGTACAGGTTCGAGTCCTGTCGTGGGCACTCCTGGCGGGCGCGCGCCCGTAGCTCAATTGGATAGAGCGTTTGACTACGGATCAAAAGGTTGGGGGTTCGAGTCCTCCCGGGCGCATCTCGTGTTGAAGGGCACAAGGGGATTCGGGCGCGTAGCTCAGTTGGTTAGAGCGCTACGTTGACATCGTAGAGGTCAGAGGTTCGAGTCCTCTCGCGCCCATGCGAAGGCTGGGGCCGTAGCTCAGTTGGGAGAGCGCTAGAATCGCACTCTAGAGGTCAGGGGTTCGACTCCCCTCGGCTCCACTCCAGACCTGCCACCATAGCTCAGCTGGTAGAGCACGTCACTCGTAATGACGGGGTCGTCGGTTCGAGTCCGACTGGTGGCTCTGGCCGGTCGGGCGAAGCCCGGCTCTGATGTGGTGCCCCGTGGTGTAATTGGCAACACGCCGGATTCTGGCTCCGGAGAGTCTAGGTTCGAGCCCTAGCGGGGCAATCTTCACCGCCGACGTCGGATGGATCGGCGGAATCCTGGGGAGGGATGGCCGAGTGGCTTAAGGCGGCGCCCTGCTAAGGCGTTGGGCCGAAAGGCCCGCGTGGGTTCGAATCCCACTCCCTCCGTTCGATTCCTTCTTCGGGATCCCGTCTCGAGGTTGGATGCTTCCTGGACGGGTGGCCGAGCGGCTTAAGGCGCACGATTGGAAATCGTGTGGGCGAAAGCCCACGTGGGTTCGAATCCCACCCCGTCCGTTGCTGATCGAGAAAGCGGGAGTGAGAGTGGGCTTCTCACCCACGGAAGGCTGTTCGGGGCGTGGCTCAGTCCGGTAGAGCGCTGCGTTCGGGTCGCAGAGGTCCCCGGTTCGAATCCGGGCGCCCCGACTTTGGTTGGTTCAGGCAGGGAGGGGTGCCGGAGATGGTCGAACGGGCCCGCCTCGAAAGCGGTGCGTGCGAAAGCACACGGGGGTTCGAATCCCTCCCCCTCCGTTGCGGGTAGCGTGCTTTTTCATTGCGATGATCCGACACGACGTCCAACGCCCCCTGCCGCATTCCGGTAGGGGGCGTTCTTGTGTTGGGGGAGCCTGGAGGTCGGCTCTACGAGTCGTCTTGGGCGCGCCGGGCGAGCGCTCGCTGCACGGCGGCCCGAACCCCGTCGACCGTGAGGGGCTTCTGCAGCGTCTCCACGGCGCCGATCATACCCGCGTCCTTGAGAACGAAGTCCTTGTCGGCGAAGCCACCGCCGGAGATGGCGATGATGGGGACGTCGGGATTGAGCTCCTGATACGTGATCAGGAACTCGATTCCGTCCATCTCGGGCATGTACACGTCGGTGATCACCGCGTCCACCGTGTACTGGCGCCCCAGGTCCAGAGCCGCTCGCCCGTCGGCGGCTTCCAGGACCTCGTGACCGTCGAGCTGCAGGATCTTGGTGAGAGACCTGCGGACGGCGGGTTCGTCGTCGATTACCAGGATCGTGGCCATGAAGTCGCGTGGGGCCGAGTCGAGTGCGCCTGCGGGAGAGCGACCCCTGAAGTATACTGCAAGGCTTCGATCAGGACAGGTTCACGACGCTTTCATCGATCTTCGCCCTCTTGATTCCGCGGGAGGAATCATGCCGGACCCGGAACGCGAGACATCCCCCAAGTCGGCGGATACCGCCGCGCGAATCCGCGAGCTGGAGTCGCGCCTCGCGAGCGCGCGCCGGATGGAAGTGCTGGGTCGGCTGGTCGGAGGCGTGGCGCACGACTTCAACAACGTGCTGTCCGTGATCACGACGCTCAGCGAGTTGCTGATCCGCTTCGCGCCGGACGACGATCCCGATCTCGAGGATCTGGAGGAGATTCGCGCCGCCGCCCTCCGCGGATCCGAGTTGACCCGCCAGCTCCTGGCCTTTGCCAGGGCGGACGTGGGAGAGCCGGTGGCGGTGGATCTCAACGAGCGCGTACGCCTGGCGGAGAAGCTCTTCCGAAAGCTGCTTCCGGAAGACGTGACTCTCACGGTGGACGTTGCGGACGACGTTCCCCGGGTGCGAGCCGACCCCGTGGAAGTGGATCAGGTGATTCTCAACCTCGCGGCGTATGGGCGTGAATGCCTGCGAGAGGGTGGGACCATCCGCCTTTCCACGACCACGAGCCCCGAAGGCGAGGCTGTGATCGAGGTCCTCCTGGAAGGGCGCGCGGGGGCTCCCGTGGACATGCGCCCGGATACGCCGGCATCGGCGCGGGGCGGCGTCGTCGAGCCGGGGCTGGAACCCATCGAGGAGACGCTACTCCTGCGCGGGGGTGAGCTGCGCGTGGAGAATCGGACGATCTCGGTGCTCCTCCAGCCTGCCGAGGAGCCAGCGGGAGGCGAGGAAGCCGTGGTCGCCGGGAACGGAGAGGCGATCCTCGTGGTCGAGGATCAGGCCACGGTGGCGGAGGGTGTCGTCCGGACCCTGGAGGCGCTCGGGTACAACGCCCGGGCGGCGGGTACCGGCGAAGAAGCTCTCGCCGCCATGCGCGAACGGGACGCGCTCTCGTTGGTGGTGTGCGACGTGGTGCTGGAGGACTGCTGGGGAGCGGAGCTCGAGCGCCGGGCGGCGGCATCCGACGGCGCCGGCATGCCGTTCCTCTTCTTTTCGGGCCACGAGCAGCATCCGGCTTTGGCCGAGTTGCGCGCAGCGGGCCGCCCGGTGCTCCGCAAGCCCTTCACCCAGCAGGTCCTGGCCGCCGCCGTGGCGGACGCCCTGCGAGGGACTCGCGCCGAGGGCTGAGCTCAACCCTCCGTCACGGTGGTCTCCGTGAGGCTACCCAACCAGTCGCGGATGGCAGCCTGGGACCGCATGGGGGGCGCACCGCCGTTGGCGATGGCGTTCGTCCCGCCCTCGTCGATGATGCGGGCCTTTCGGGTATCGGCCAGCTCGAGCTCGAGTCCGTGAATGACCTGTGAGCGGAGCGTGGGATCCAGAACCGGAAACGCGACCTCGATCCTGCGGCTGAGATTGCGGTGCATCCAGTCCGCGGAGCTCAGGTAGACCGCGGGATCCCCACCGCCGGCGAAAACGTAGATCCTCCCGTGTTCGAGATAGCGGTCCACGATGGAGCGCAATTCGACGTGCTCGCTCCATCCCGGGACGCCGGGGATCATTCTGCAGATGCCGCGCACGACCCCTCGGATCCGAACGCCGGCTCGAGCCGCCTCGTAGAGCCGGGTGATCACGGCCTCGTCTTCCAGAGCGTTCAGCTTGAAGGTGATGCCTGCGGGCAGGCCCCTCCGGGCCTGCTCCGTCTCTTGGTCGATCATCTCGTAGAGCCGGTCCCGCAGGTCGAACGGTGCCACCATCAGAGAGCGGAATAGCGGGACGATCTCGTGGGATCCAGCGAGGATCTGAAAGACCCTTTCCAGGTCTTCGGTGATGTCCGCGCGCGAGGTCAAGAGTGCGTAGTCCGTGTAGAAGCGGGCGGTCTCCTCGTTGAAGTTCCCGGTGCCCAGGTAGGCCTGCCGCCGTCGCACGCCGCCCTTTTCGCGGATGACGAGCGCGAGCTTGGCGTGCACCTTGAGATCGGGCATCGAGTACAGGGTCACGATACCCGCCCGCTCGAGCCGCTCGGCCCAGGCCAGGTTCGTCGCCTCGTCGAAGCGCGCCTTCACCTCCACGAACACCCGGACCAGCTTTCCCCTTTCCGCGGCGTCCAGCAGGGCGCGCAGCACCGAGGACTCCCTCGAGACCCGGTATACGGTGAGCCAGATCTCCGTCACGTCGGGGTCCTGGGCCGCCTCGGTCAGGAAGCGGACCACCTGATCGTAGCTCTGATACGGAAAGTGCAGGAGCTGGTCCTCGCGCTCGACGACGTCACTCACGGAGGGCGACCGGGTCAGCACGGGATGCGGCACGGGAGGCCACGGCTCGAACTCCTCGCCGCGAACACCACACCGGGGAAAGGTGCGCAGATCGTGGAGATTGTGATACCGGCCGCCGGCCACCAGATCCTCGGGCTCCAGCCCCAGGACTTCGCGCAGGCGCTCCATGACCACGATCGGTGTGGCCGGATCGTAGAGGAAGCGAGTGGGCGCGCCGGTCTCGCGCTTGCGGAGGCTCTTGCGAATCGCCTCGACGACGTCGCCGGCGAACTCGTCCTCCAGGTACAGCTCCGCGTCGCGTGACAGCTTGACTGCCCACGACCCGGCGACCTGACGATCCGGGAACAGCTCGGACAGATGGAGGCGCAGCACGTCGTCCAGGAACATCACGTGGTGGCGGCCCTGGTGAGGTCCCAGAACGACGAAGCGGTCCAGGGGCGGTGAAGGCACGGGCACCAGGGCGAGCTCGGGCTGCGACGGAGCCACGGGCACCGCGCCGTCGGGGTGCAGCTCGACGACGAGGTAGACGGTGCGTCCGTCGAGGAACGGTGGGTCTTCGTCCGGAGTCGGGAGCGCCGGCACGGCGAGGGGTCGGATCCTGTCTTCGAACAGCTCGCGGAGCGTCTCCCGGTCCCCGTCATCGAGCTCGTCTCCCGCGGTCAGATGGATGCCGCGGGCTTCGAGGCCCGGGAGGATGCGATCCTGGAAGATGTCGCGGAACTGCGCCTGCTGCCGGTCCACTTCGCCCCGGATCGCGCTCAGGATCTCGATGGGATCCACGGAGAGGCGCCGGACCCGCTTCTTCTTGAGTCGGAGCAGGCTTCGCAGCGAAGCCACCCGCACCCGGAAGAACTCGTCCAGGTTGGACGAGAAGATGCCCAGGAAGGCCAAGCGCTCGAAGAGGGGGACGCTGGGGTCGGCGGCCTCCTGCAGGACCCTGGCGTTGAACGCCAGCCAGCTCAATTCGCGGTCGGCGAGCGGCGGTCGGTCCGTCCCGACTTCTTCTTCAGTCCCGTCGCTCATGGCTCGTGGAGGTCCGGGTCCGGCAGATCCCTGGGTCGGACGAAGCGCACCAGGTGTCCCGTGGCCGGGGCCAGCGACTCCCAGCCATCGCCGGGGAGCTCGAGCTGGACGAGGGCACCGGTGGGCAGCTTTCTTCGCAGACGCTCTTCGGCAGGGTCGCCGGGCGTCGGTATGGTGAGAACGGCCGCCAGCTCATGCAGCCCGGGATTGTGGCCCAGGACCATGAGTGTCCCGACATGTTCGTCCACGGCCCTGATCCTCTCCAGGAGAGCCGCCACCGAAGCGAGATAGATGTCGTCGCTCCAGGTGACCGGGGCCGTGCGTCCGGCGGCGCGGGTGAGCCTCGCCCAGGTCTGACGCGTCCGCGTCGATGTGGACGAAAGCACGAGATCGGGCCAGGGTCCGTGTGCACCAAGCCAATGACCCAGGGCCGTCGCCGCGCGCTCGCCTCGGGGCGAGAGCGGACGCTGGTGGTCCGGGAGCTCGTGATGATCCCAGGACGACTTCGCGTGGCGAAGGAGAAGGAGGGTGGGCGAAGGCATGGTCCGCTGAGCCAGGGCGTGAATCCGTTCAGAGCGTGCAGCGCCGGGAATGTACCGGACTGCGCCACATGGGGCACCCGAGAGGGGTCGGCGGCGCACCCAGGGGCGCATAGGGAAGGGGGGTCGGATGTCCGATCCCGACCCCCCTCGTTGGAGCGACTGCTACGTGCGGTGCCCCTATTTCTTCTTCCGCGTCGAAGCCTTCTTGGCGGCCTTCTTCGCAGGGGCCTTCTTCGCGGCCTTCTTCGCCGGCGCCTTCTTGGCGGCTTTCTTGGCCGGCGCCTTCTTGGCAGCCTTCTTCGCCGGGGCCTTCTTGGCAGCCTTCTTCGCCGTCTTCTTGGCCGGCGCCTTCTTGGCCGCCTTTCGGGCCGAGGCCTTCTTCACGGTCGTCTTGCGTGCGGCCTTCTTGGCTGGAGCCTTCTTCTTCGACGCGCTCTTTCGCGCCGGGGCCTTCTTCGCCGCCTTCCTGGCGGGAGCCTTGCGTGCGGCCTTCTTGGCCGGGGCCTTCTTCTTGGCGGACTTCTTGGCGGCGGGCTTCTTCTTCGCCGCCCCCTTCTTGGCACCGGTCTTCGCTGCAGCCATGGATTCATCCTCCGGAGGAAAGGTGTCACTGCGCGTCGACGCGATTACGAATACAGCCTGTCCGCTCACGATCCGCAATCCTTTTGTTCGCGCATGCCCCAGCATCTCGTACTGCGATTGTCGCGGCCTACGACATGTGGCGCCCTTTGACGGCGGGGCGAGGCGGTGTAACGTGAAGGACGTGGAGTGCTCCCTGCGGCCCGGTTGCGGCCGCTCACGACCTGTCTGGATACGCCCTTGGAACGGACTGCAGATCAGATTCTCGCTCTCCTCCGCGAGCGCGGTGCCCGCTCGTTGCGGCGGGTGTCGCTGCGCGAGAACCGCTCCACCATCTGGTCTCTCACCCAGGGGGGCAGGGCGCTGAATCTGCATGTGGCGTATCGCGGGGCCCCGGTCCGAATCCTCGCGCACTTCGCGACCATCGTTCGAGAAGCCCGAGCGCGGACCACGGCGTATCGGACCGCGTGCCGCGAGGTGGCCGAATGGCCTGGTCTGGAGCCCGAACTGCGCCGCATCCGAGCCCGGTCCCGCAAGGTCCGGGCACCGGTCCGCAGGGGGCCCGGGGTGGGACCCTGCTGTGCGACTCCCGGGCAGCGGGCCTACCTGAGGCGTCTGTATCGCTACCTGAACGCGACTCGCTTCGGAGGTCTACTCCCGGCCAGCGTTCCCCTGCGTCTCTCGCGTCGCATGACCACCCGTCTCGGCCAGATGGTGCCGGGAACGCTGGACGGCAGGCGCGTGGTCCTGGAGATCGCCCTCAACCTGGATCTCATGTTGGAAGGCAACGGGCGTCAGCGATTGGACACCCTGTTGCACGAGATGGCTCACGCGGCGGACTACCTGGTCCACGGTGAGACGGGCCACGGAGAAAGCTGGCGGCGTTGGGCTGCCCGGGCGGGCTGCGACGGACGGGCCGTCTGTCACGCCCCGATCCGGAGGCGCCGACGTCGTCGGGATGCGGTCGAGCGGGTACCGCCGCTGCCGGCCGGCTACCGGGAGTTGGCCGCGTAGGCGCGAGCTCATTGCCCGAGGGCCTCCTTGACGGCCTTCGACAGATCATCGAGAGAGAAGGGCTTGGGCATGAACGGCTGAGGTGGCTCACCTGGTGGGCGGCCGAACTCACGAGTGGTGTATCCGGAGGTGAAGAGGATCTTCTGATCGGGGCGTATGGCCTTGAGCCGCTCGGCCATCTCGATTCCCGAAATCCCCGGCATCACCACATCCGTGAGCACGAGGTCGAAATGCTCGTCCGCGTCCTCGATGATCTCGAGAGCCTCGTTGCCGTCGGCGGCAGCGCGGACGTCATATCCGAGCTTCTGGAGCAGGCGCCCGGTCACTCGTCGGACGGTTTCTTCGTCGTCGACGAGCAGAATCCGGGCTCCATTGGGCCCTGGCGGGTCGCTGGTCACGTAAGAGGCGGCGGAAGACGAGAGTACGACATTGGAAGGGCTGATGGGTGCATCCTCTGAAAAATGCGAGACCGGCGCCCGAATCGCAAATGGTTCGCCGATCGTCGTCGAGAGGGAGTGGTAGTTTAGACGCCGCGCAACTCGTGGATCAGGCCCACCACGGCCTCCGCCGTCACGCCGAGCTCCTGGAACAGCACCTCCGCAGGTGCAGACGCTCCGAAGCGGTCCACTCCCACCGCCGCACCGGGTCTGCCGGTCCATCGCTCCCAGCCTCGGGTGATTCCCGCCTCCACGGCGACACGTAGCCTGACGTTGGACGGCAATACCGACTCCCGGTAGTCGGCGTCCTGCATCTCGAACAGGTGCCAGCTCGGCAGGCTGACGACGCGGGTCGGGATGCCCTCGGCTTGAAGGGTTCGGCGCGCGTCCAGCGCCACCGCGACCTCCGAGCCCGACGCCAGCAGGAGCGCCTCGGGCGAGCCCCCGTCGGCTTCGGCGAGAACGTAACCGCCTCGGCGCAGCCCGCCGGCCGAAGCCAGGGAGTCGCGGTCCAGGGCCGGCACCTTCTGCCGCGTAAGCGCGAGAAAGGAGGGGCCGTCGGCCGCCATGGCCATCTCCCACGCCACCGCGGTTTCGGCCGGATCGGCGGGCCGAAGGTCCGTGAGGCCCGGGATGCAGCGCAGGCTCATGAGTTGCTCGACGGGCTGATGGGTCGGACCATCCTCGCCGAGGCCGATGGAATCGTGGGTGAAGACGTAGACGACGGGCTGCCCCATGAGGCTCGCCAGGCGGATGGCGGGACGCATGTAGTCCGAGAAGATCAGGAAGGTCCCGCCGAAGACGCGCAGCCCTCCGTGTAGCGCCAGGCCGTTCAGGATGCCTCCCATGGCGTGTTCCCGGATCCCGAAGTGCAGGATCCTCCCGCCGGGGTTGTCGGCCTCCAGGTCGCCGCCACCCTTGATGTCGGTCTTGTTCGACCCACTGAGATCCGCCGACCCTCCGATGAGCTCGGGAATGCGGTCGGCCAGGCCCTGGATGACCTTGCCCGAGCTGCTCCGGGTGGCATCGGGCTCATGGAGCTCGGGAAGGCCCGCCCGCCAATCCCCCGGCAACTCGCGCCTCATGACCGTGCGCTCGAACTCCTCGGCGAGGGCGGGGTGCGTCTCCCGGTACGCGTTCCAGCGCTCCCGCCAGCCGGCTTCCAGCCCGGCGCCCCGCTCGCGGGCCTCGAGCCACTTGGCCCGTGCCTCGTCGGGGACGAAGAAGGGTTCCTGCGACGGATACCCCAGGTTCTCCTTGGTACGACGTACCTCTTCGGTACCCAACGGCGACCCGTGCGCCGCGGCGGTATCCGCCTTGCCCGGGCTTCCCCAGGCGATGGTGGTCCGCAGCACGATCAGGGTGGGTCGCTCCCGCTCGGCCCGCGCTTCGGCCAGCGCCTGATCGATGGCGGCCAGGTCGTTGCCGTCGTGCACGTGGAGGACCTGCCAGCCGTAGGCCTCGAAGCGCAGGGCGTGATCGGTGGAAGTGGCGAGGTCGGTGTGGCCCTCGATGGTGATGTGGTTGTCGTCGAAGACCCAGGTCAGCTTGCCCAGGCGTTGGTGCCCGGCGAAGGCGGCGGCCTCGTGGCTGATCCCCTCCATCAGGTCGCCGTCGGAGCAGAAGGCGACGGTGTGATGATCGACGATGTCGTGGCCCGGGCGGTTGAAGTGCGTCGCCAGCCATCGCTCGGCCAGCGCCATCCCCACGGAGTTGGCGACGCCCTGGCCCAGGGGGCCCGTGGTGGTCTCCACGCCTGGTGTGTGGCCGTACTCGGGATGTCCCGGGGTCCGGGAGCCCCACTGGCGGAAGTTCTCGATCTCCTCGAGAGGGAGGTCGTATCCGGTCAGGTGGAGGAGGCTGTACAACAGCATCGACGCGTGCCCGCACGACAGGACGAACCGGTCCCGGTCCACCCAGTCCGGGTTGGCGGGGTTGTGCCGGAGGTGTCTCGTGAAGAGCGAGAAGCCCGCCGGCGCCAGCGCCATGGGCGTTCCCGGGTGTCCAGAGTTCGCTTTCTGGACAGCGTCCATGGAGAGGACGCGCACCGCGTCGATGCAGAGACGTTCGAGATCCGTCATGAACCCACCACGAAATTCAGGAGTCGGTCGGGCACGTGGATCACGCGCCGCACCGTCGCGCCCTCGAGATAGCGCGCGACATTGTCTTGCGTCCGGGCTTCGGCCTCGGCCACGTCCTGGTCGGCTCCCCGGGGCAGCGCCACCGTGGCGCGCAGCTTGCCGTTCACCTGCACGGCGACCTCCACCGTGTCTTCGCGCGCCTTGTCGGCGTCGAAGGCCGGCCAGTTGGCACCCTCGAAGATGCTGCGCTCGTGGCCGAGCACGGACCAGAGCTCTTCGGCGACGTGCGGTGCGAAAGGGGCCACCATGACCACCAGGGCCTCGACCTCGGACCGGGTCGCGGTGCGCCCGCCCGCCCGCACCACGTTCAGGTACTCCATGAGGGCGGCGACCGCCGTGTTGTACTGGAGCTCGGGCAGTTGCGCGGTCACCTGGCCGATGGTCTGGTGGAGCTTCCGTTCCACCTCGGGATCGGGGTCGCCGTCGCTCGCGCCGTGGACCGTGTCCCACAGCCGGTGCAGGAAGCCGAAAGGCCCCTGGATACCCTCGTCCCGGTAGTCGCCGCCCTCTTCGAAGGGCCCCAGGAACATGAGGTACAGGCGAAACGTGTCCGCCCCGTATTCCTCGATGATGGGGTCCGGGACGATGACGTTCCCCTTGCTCTTGGACATCTTCGCCCCTTCGCGGATGATCAGGCCGTGGGCCCGGAACCGGGTGAAGGGCTCCTCGAAGTCCAGGTGTCCCAGGTCGTGCAGCACCATGGTGAGGAAGCGGCTGTACATCAGGTGCAGCACGGCGTGCTCGTTGCCGCCGATGTAGGTGTCCACAGGCAGCCATCGGCGGGTGATGTCGGCGTCGAACGGGCGGTCGTCGAAGTCCGTGGACGGGATAGCGCAGGAAGTACCAGCCCGAGTCCAGGAAGGTGTCCGACACGTCGGTCTCCCGGCGCGCCTCACCCCCGCAGCGCGGGCACTCGGTGCGGTACCACTCCTCCACGCGGGCCAGCGGCGACACGCCCGTGTCGTCGGGCTTGAAGTCCTCGACCCGAGGGAGCACCACCGGCAGGTCCTCTTCCGGGACCGGCACGGCTCCGCACTCGTCGCAGTGGATGATGGGGATGGGGGGCCCCCAGTAGCGCTGGCGGGAGATGCACCAATCGTGCAGACGGTAGTTCACGCGCAGCTCGCCCAGCCCGCGCTCTGCCAGCCACTCCGTGACGGCGGTGATGGCGTCGTCCTTGGTCAGCCCGTCGAAGCGCGCGGAGTTCACCAGGACGCCGTCGTCGGTCCACGCCTCCTCCAGGGGCGTGTCGGCCCCATCGCCGGGCCCCGCGACCACCCGGCGAATGACCAGTCCGAACTCGCTCGCGAACTCGAAGTCCCGGCTGTCGTGACCGGGCACCGCCATGATGGCTCCCGTTCCGTACTCCATGAGCACGTAGTCGGCGATCCACACGGGGATGGCCTCGCCCGTGGCCGGATTCCGGCAGTGGCCACCGGTGAACACGCCCGTCTTCGTCTTGTCCGCCTTCTGCCGGGCCACCAGGTCCATCTTCTGGGCCTCGGCACGGTACGTCTCGACCTCGTCGCGACGGTCTGACGTGGTGAGCCGATCCACCAGGGGATGCTCGGGCGCAAGCACCATGAAGGTCGCGCCGAACACCGTGTCGGGGCGGGTGGTGAAGACCCGGATGCCAGGCTGGTCGTCGGACGCGGTCACGGTCTCCGGGGCCACCGGTGACGGCGGCATTCCGCCATCCAGCAGCGGAAAGACGAGCTCCGCCCCCTCGCTCCTGCCGATCCAGTTGCGCTGGGCCTTGGTGGTGGTCTCGGACCAGTCGAGGCCGTCCAGGTTGTCGAGCAGCCGCTGGGCGTAGCGGGTGATCCGGAAGAACCACTGGGCGATGCGCCGCTGCTCCACCGGCGTGTCGCACCGCTCGCAGCGTCCGCCGATGACCTGCTCGTTGGCCAGCACCGTCTTGCAGGACGGGCACCAGTTGACCGGAGCTTCCTTGCGCTCGGCCAGGCCGGCCTCGAAGAGCTTCAGGAAGACCCACTGGGTCCACTTGTAGTAGGCCGGATCGGTGGTGTCGACGGTGTGGGACCAGTCGAACATCCCCCCGATCCGCCGGAGCTGACGCGTGAAGTTCGCCACGTTGCTGGGGATGAGGTCCATGGGATGGAGGCCCATCTTCAGCGCGAAGTTCTCGGAATGGATGCCGAAGGCGTCGAAGCCGATGGGCTCGAACACCTGGCGACCCCGCAGGCGCTGGTAGCGCCCGTGGACGTCGGCGCCGGTGAAGGCATAGATGTTCCCGACGTGGAGCCCCTCGGCGGAGGGGTAGGGGAACATCATCAGGTTGTAGAAGGGCCTCTCGGTCTCGCGCAGCCCGTCCAGGGTGAACCGGTTCGTGCCGCGCTCGTCCCAGGCTTTCTGCCAGGTCCGCTCCACCTCGGAGGGGACGTAGGCCGTACCGTCGTGCGCCATGACTCGCGTTCCAAGTGGCGACGGTCCCGGGCTCGAGACCACCCGATGGGTGGCGTCGGCGGGCGGGACCGTCGCGGGGTTCCGTTCCGGAGTTCCGAGAAACCGTAAGCTAAAGGGGGTGTCCAGCCCATACAACGGACCTGTCGGCGTCTCGCGTCCGTCCGTGGGTCGCTCGACTCACCGCATCCGTTCCTCCACCCGCTGCTTCAGGATCAGATCGTGGTGCGTGAACGCCTGATGCATCCGCTCCAATAGCGAGTCGCGGAGGAGAACCGAGAGCCAGCCGGTGAAGCGCTCGCCGTGATGGAGGCGGGTCCCGCCTCCCGGGCGGGGATCCAGCCGGAAATAGTGTGTACCGGTGAACAGGACCGGGAGGATCTCCCAGCCTCGCCAGGCGAGCTTTCGAGGTGGTTCCCAGGCCACGATCCTCACCCGGTAGCTCCGCGACAGAGGCGTCACCTCCACCGTCACGCGCTGGTCGAGCGCGGCGATGCCCTCGACGGAGCCGATCAGGGGATTCCACTCCGGATACGCCTGGAAGTCGGTGAGCACCTCCCAGACGCGCGCGGGCGGGGCCGCGATGTCGATGCGGGTAAGGTATTCCCTCATGGGCGGGTGCCGTGCGGTGCAACGCGGACAGGTTCCTGGCAGCGACCCACGGTACGTCGGAACCCTTGCGGTCGTCCAGGGACATGTGGGAGGTTCGGGCTCCATGCAGAGTCCTCCGGGTTCCGCCGATCTGCCTCGTCGTCTGGGCACCTTCTCCCTGGCCAGCGCTGCGGTCGGGCTGATCATCGGCAGCGGAATCTTCCGCGTTCCCAGCAGTGTGGCCGCCGATGCGGGCTCGCTGACGGGCGTGGGGCTGGTCTGGCTGTTGGCGGGCCTGACCTCGCTGTGCGGCGCCCTGGCGCTCGCCGAGCTGGCCGCGCTCTTTCCGCGCACCGGGGGGGTCTACGTGTTCCTCCGTGAGGTCTACGGGCCCCTGGGCGGCTTCCTGTACGGCTGGGCGCGGCTCACGGTCCTCATGCCCACGACGCTGGGAGCGATCGCCCTCATCTGTGCGGCGTATCTCCGTGAGCTCCTGCCCTTCGCCCTGCCGGGCGATGGATGGGTCGCCGGCGGGCTGATCGCCCTGCTGGCCGCGGTCAACTACCGATCGACCATCTGGAGCGTGGTGCTCGAGAACGCCACCACGGTCACCAAGCTGGGGGCGCTGGCCGCCGTGTCCGTGGCGATCTTCTGGCTGGGCGACCGTTCCACCGGTGCCCTGGCGCCCTCGGCCGACCCCGGCGCTCTGGCAGCGCAGGGGGCCGGACTGGCGCTGGTGACTGCCATGTGGACGTACTCCGGATGGGCCACGGCATGCAGCATCGTCGGAGAAGTGCGCGACCCGGGCCGGACGATTCCGCGGGCGCTCATCGGCGGATTGGTGGCTGTCACGGTGGCGTACCTGCTGGTGAACGCGGCCTACCTGTGGGTCCTCCCGCTGGACGTGGTGGCGCGCTCTCCGGCGGTGGCCGTGACCGCCATGTCCGAGGTGGCCGGGGCCGGCGGAACCCGGCTGGTCGCGTTGCTCGTGGTGATCTCGACGCTGGGCGCGTTGAACGCGGCGATTCTCCTCGGACCCAGGGTCTTCTTCGCCATGGCGCGGGACGGCCTTCTCTTTCGCCGGGTCGGCGGGGTCCACCCGGTGCATCACACCCCCCACGCGGCCACCATCCTGTCCGCTCTCCTGGGCGTGGCCTATCTGTCCGTGCAGACCTTCGAAGAGCTGGCTCAGGCCTTCATTCTCGGGGCCTGGCCTTTCTACGTGGCGGCTGTGGTCGGCGTCTTCATCCTGCGCAGGCGTCGGCCCGACGCGCCCCGCCCCTACCGGGCGTGGGGGCATCCCTGGACCTCGGGGCTCTTTCTCCTGGTGTCCGGGGGGATGCTGCTGAACTCTCTGGTCGCGCGACCCGGCCTGACCTTGTTCGGCTTCGGTCTGATCCTGGCGGGCGTGCCGGTCTACGCACTCGTGCGCCGGCGCTCGGCGACGACACGGCCGAGTTAGCGGCGCGCGAAGGGACCGCTACCCCGTGGGGATGGCCACCGTGGTCACGCTGTGAGCGGCGACCGTGACCTGGACTTCGTCACCCGACACGGGCTGGGTCGCCGCGATGGCCTTCCAGCGCTCCTCGCCCCAGGACGACTCGCCGGTCACGGTGCCGGTGGCCTGAGCGCCCTGCAGGCGGACCCGGACAAGCCGCTCCTCGTTGGTGTTGTTCACCACCACCACCACCAGACGCCCGTCTCGGGGATCCCGGAATCCGGTTGCGATCACGCGCGCGTTGTCGCTGTCCGTGCCGATCCGCACCGCACCCGGCGCGAGCCAGCGCGCGTAGTGGCCGATGGCGCGCGCCACGCCGGTGATGAGGATCTTCCCCTGGTCCACGTCCACCAGGACCAGATGGCTGTGTTGGCTGAGGAAGGACACGCCCTGTCCGCCGAAATGCTCCTCGTGGGTGCGCGAGTCCCAGAGCACGTTCATGCCGAAGAAGGCCGAGGCACCCGCGTACACGAAGTTGTCGTGGATGTGGATGGCCCGGGCCAGGAGGTTCTCCATGGCGCCGAAGGGATAGTCGTCGTTGCCGGGCCCTTCGGAGACCTCCGTGAGCCAGACCGGAAGCCCGTATTGGTCGCCCAGGGCGCGGAGTTGCTCCATCTGCTGGACCGCCACAGGGTCGGGGTTGCCGCTCCCTGAGGTGTCGAGGATGCGTTGGACGCTGGAGTACGTGGATTCGTAGGGGTAGGGGTGATAGCCGATGACTCCCACGTATTGGCGCGCGTCGGGGTCGGCCAGGATGGCGGAGGCCACCTGCAGTGTCCGGCTCGCGGTCTCCTCGTTCGGCACGATGAACTTCACGTCTCCGTAGCCGGCCGCCGCGAGCCGCGCCCCGACCGCTTTCACCAGGTCGACCACTTCGGGAATCGACGTGGTGGTGAGCTCCTTGTTTCCCGAGGTCGGCTCGTTGAACAGCTCGAGTCGTTTCGGGCGCAGGCCGTAGACGTCGGTCCAGCGCTGGACCGTGGCCAGCACGTGCTCGGACGCCTCGTCGAGATAGCGCTGATAGTCCTGGGACCGGATGTCGGCCAACCAGGTCTGGATCCAGCGCATGCTCACGGAGGGCCCCAGCGTCGCATCGCTGTAGCCGTACGCGCGAGCAGGCTCGACGAGCTGGTGGTAGGTGTCGTCCGCGCCCTCCCAGTTGAATCCGTCCGGAGCCATCACGAAGGGGTCGTCGTTGTCGTTTCGGCGCTGGCCGAACGGGTCGGACGCCCCTGCCGGCGTCTCCACGATTCCCGACGACAGGAGGCCCAGCGAAACCCCCACCTCCTGATAGGCGGCTCGCACCGCGTCGTCGCGGTAGGCCCCGAGATGATCATCGTCCCCGTAGACCAGTGAGATGGCGTTTCCCCCGAATCCGTCCAGGGTCTGATGGGTCGCACCGGCGTTGACCGTGATGATCGCGGTGTCCGAGGGCTCCGTCGTGGGCGGCTCCGGAGTGGGCTCGGTGATGCCGGCGCTGCTGCACGCTTGCATGACGAGAACCAGCGCCACCGCGACCGGGAACGGCCCGGCACGGCGGGTGGCGCCGGCCGGAGCCGGTTTCGGAGGATGGCGTGGCGTCATGAGGAGGGGCGCTCGGTGGCGGGTGGCAGGAGGGAGGTCTCAGGATGCCGCTTCGACGGTTCGCAGTGCAATGCCCGTGCCGGCTGGAGATCAGGGGAGCGAGTCTCCGGGCAGCGGGGCGTCCCGGGGAAGCAGCTCGAACGGGTCGGCCACGGTCTTCACGCCGCTGGTGAGGTCCGCTACGGCCCGTTCCAGGCTTCCGTGGGCTTCGAGGTAGGCCGCGAAGTCCGGGAGTCGGTGGTAGTAGCGCATCTGGCCGAGGAGCACGGCGTTGTTGAGCGGGCGGTCCAGGAATCCCCCGAATCGAAGCGACTCGAAGGTGGGAGCCACCTCGGTCTCGAAGCGGGTCCGGTGGCGCTCGTAGACGGCCTGCCGCTGGTCCAACTTGGCCTGATACGTCAGCGTGCTGTCGCTGTACACCGCCTGCAGGTCCGCCACCAGGCCGTCGAGGAATCGGCTGTACCGCTGCGCGTCGCGCCAGCGGGCCTGGGCGCGGAGACACTTGGCCGTGTCGGGTCCGCCTCCCTGCCTGCGGCAGAAGAACGCCACGGATCCGGCCCGCCCCACGAAGGTCGCGAAGCTCTCGTTGAACTGCACCCGCCCGGGAACGAACAGGTGGTTGTGGGAGAGCTCGTGGATGATCGTGCTGACCAGTTCTACCGCATCGCGACCGAGGATCGAGGACAGGAGCGGGTCCGCGAACCAGCCCAGGGTGCTGAACGCCGAGGTGGGCCGCAGGAGGGTGTCGAACCCGTCCTTGTCCAGATCCTGCTGCGCGTCGAGTGCGTCGCCCTCGTCGAAGAAGCCGCGATAGGGAACGTGGCCCACGATGGGGAACCACCAGGTCTTGGGCACGAGACGGTCGCGGTAGGACGCGGACAGCACCAGGGCCAGCGTATCCGAATCGAGCTGGGTGAAGCTGGTGTAGCTGTCGCCCACCCGAAGGTGCAGGCTATCCCGGGCGAACCTGCGGGCCTCCATGGCGAAGGTGAGGAGATCCCGGGTCTCGGGTGGGGTCTCCGGGTCCAGGATCACCTCGGGAATCGGACGGCGAGCCGCCAGGATCCTGGCCTCCGCGATCCCGGCCTTGATGACGTAGATGGGCGAGCAGCCCGTGACCGCCACGCCGGCGGCGGCCGCCGCGGCGAGGCCGAGAGCGGTGAGCGACAGGCGACGTCGCAGTCGTCGGGGCTTGGATCTCGTGGTGCTCACGAACCCTGATACCACGACGGGTGCGCCGGGTTCGGCGCACCCGTCACGCGCGGGCGTGAGTGGCGGACCGAGGGCGCGGGCGGTTGTCAGCCGTAGATGAGGGCCCAGAACGAGTCGGCGGTGTGCTCCAGCCAGTTGTTCCACGGCCAGGCGGTAATCCAGCCCCACAGCTCGACGGGCGACCAGGCCCACCCCAGCGGGACGAAGATCACATACCAGATCACTGCCGCCCAGGCGATCTCGCGGAGCATTCGGCTCCCGGTCACGCGGGTCTGCTTGCGCCGATCCGACTCTTCGGGATCGCGCCCGTTGACGGCATCGATGGTCATGACGAAGCCGCGCCGGTAGAACGAGATCGCGTCCCGGAGCGTGCGTGCCGCTTCGGTGGGGTGTTCCCCGTCCATGGTCGCCTGCACGAGCGTCACGGAGAAGCGGACCATGGCGCGAACGAGCAGCGGGATCCAGAAGACGAGTCCGATGACGCCCCACACCCCGAGGCAGACACCCAGGATGCCGCGGCCAAGAACCCACAAGGCATTGTCAGCGCCCGCCGTGCGGGTGTCTTCGGCAGGCGCCTCCTCCTCCGCAGGGTGCTCTCGGTAGTGGAGCGTCGGAGGCTCGCGTCTAAAGACGCTGTCCGATGTGCGGATCCATGTTCATCTCCTCCTCCGGTGCGAGGGTCTGCGGCCACTACCGGCTGCCCTTCGGACGCCCCGAGCCGGTGGGGCGGGAGAGGGGCTCTGCGTGGAGTCCGAGGGCATCATCGACGCTGCCAATGCCCGAGCTGTCGAGGCCCATGCCGATCTGGCTCTCCCCTTGCGCGTCGGCGAAGACCAGGTTTGCCTCGTCGGCGCTCGTGAGGCCCAGCACGGCCCTGGGCACTCCCCTGCCGTCGGCGAAGACGAGCGTCGTGGTCTGGTCCGGAAGAAGGCCGAGCACGGCACGCCGTTGACCGGTCTCGTTGACCAGGGCAATCCCGGGAAAACCGCGGATTGAAGGACCGTCAGGTTCAGACGTTGCTGGCCCTGGCGATCCATGAGGGTGAGACGCGCATCGCCCCGCTCATCCACTCCCCATTCACCGCGGGCGCGGCCTTCGACGTCCAGGAGCCGGATCCGCTGGGTTTCGAGGAGCTCCCTGGAGTAGTCCAGACCGAACAGGTCGGGTCGAGCGGATTCCGAGAGCGAGCAAGGCCATCAGGAAGGTGAACCCGAATCCCATGAGCCGCAGGCGGCTGCGTAGGCGTTCGTTCTTCTGCTCCAGCACCGAAAGGCGGGCCCGGATGCGGTCTTCGATCTCTCGCAATGCGCCGAGGTCGGTGGGGCGTGTGGGGTCGGTTCA
Source organism: uncultured Gemmatimonadales bacterium (assembly GCA_963809895.1). Classification (GTDB taxonomy): domain Bacteria; phylum Gemmatimonadota; class Gemmatimonadetes; order Longimicrobiales; family Gaopeijiaceae; genus Gaopeijia. Next base: position 375,704 of record CAWELD010000010.1, read on the forward strand.
CGAGGTCATCTCCGCCGGTCGTCATGGAAGGAATGCCGGCCACGTACTCCTCTTCGACGGTGAGGAAGTACGATCGTGCGGCCCGATGCAGCAGCTCGGGTGCAAGGCGAGGGGCCTCGCCACGGAAGTCCGCCACCGATTCGATCTGGTGGAGTAGATCCCGAGGATGGCAGCCGCGGGGTCGGAAACCGAGGCGGTCGTAGTAGTCGTGAAAAAGCAGGTCCACGGCCGATGGATCATAGGGTATGTCGCGGTCGAGACACTCCATTCGGAGGATCTCGTCGAACGCGTCCCGATCGGGACTCCGGACCTCGACCTTGAACTGGATCCGGCGCAGGAAGGCCTCATCGACCAGGTCTCGTGGATTGAGGTTCGTGGCGAAGACCAGGAGACAGTCGAACGGCACCGGGAATTTCGTGCCCGTGTGCAGGGAGAGGGTATCGAAGTGCTTTTCCAGGGGGACGATCCAGCGGTTGAGAAGCTCGGCGGGCGGCATGCGTTGTCGGCCGAAGTCGTCCACGACCAGCACGCCGCCGGTGGCTTTCACCTGGAAGGGCGCCTGATAGACCTTCGAGTGCGGATCGTACTTGAGGTCGAGCTGATCCAGCGTGAGCTCACCTCCCACGAAGACGGACGGTCGCCTCACGTGCATGAAACGCCGGTCCCATGCGGTGTCCTTCGCGCAGGAGCGCCTCTCCCGTTCGGGCATTTCCGGACGGTGCCGACCGATGGTAGATCGGGTCCTCCATGACGATGACGTGGGCAGCGACCATCAGGGCACGAGGGAGGTAGACGGCCTCGGAAGTGAGGGATCCCAACCGCTCCGCGATCGCGGTCTTACCGTTCCCGGAGCTCCGTGCAGGAAGATGGAGCTCCCGGAGTTGATGGCCGGGCCCAGCCCGTCGAACACGGCGTCCGGGAACACCAGATCGGAGAACGCGGCCCGCAGCACCTCCCTTCGTACCCTGACGTTCCTGACGGATTGACGCCGGACCCACTCCCGAAAGGTCTCGAGGGTCACGGGAGCAGGGCCCACGTACTGGCTCGAGTCCATGGCCCTGCGCGCGCGATGCCGTACCCTGATCCGTGAGGCCGAAGGTGTAGCCGGATCGCCCGTGCCCCCGAGTGGCGAGGACCTCGAGAAAATGTCGCTGCTGTAGCGTGAGCAGGAGGTCGTCGATCACGGGATAGGCGAGGGCCATGGCCAGCGCGAGCTCCTCTCCGGTAAGGGCACCTCGCCGGAAGAGGATCTTCATGGCCAGATCCGAGATATGGCCTTCCGTCAGTCCGGTGTCGGCGACGGTCAGGGGGCTCGGCGGCGCGTCGATGGCATCGCCTTCGGGGTCCCGTCGGTCCTCAATGACGCTGATCGAGCTCATGGGACATCTCCCTTCGACCGAAGCTGCACCCCTGACGGTGTCGCGGCCGGTCGCGTCCGGCGGACGGACAGACTGCGGGGCGGAAGCCAGGTCAACTCGTCGCCAGTCGTGGTTTCCGTGGCTTCGATCGTCCCTGCCGGCACCTCGAGAACGTAGTGGGCACTGGTCACACGCTTGGGTTTCTCCCAGGGACGGACGCGGGGAATGGAGCGCAGCACCCGCCCCGAATCATCCAGGAAGATCAGGTCGAGGGGGAAGCGCATGCCGTACGTGTGCACAGAGTTGCAGGGGACGAGCAGCATTCCTTCGCCTTCCGCAGGGCTCGGCCTGCCGAGATACCCTCTCATTCGGCTCCAGAACGTGTAGGCCACGCGAATGCGCGAGCCCAGAACCGTTCCCCGGGTTCGGTTGATGATGCGCACGCCGCTCATCCGAGTCCGCTCAACGTCTGGAAGATCTGGATGAGGGCCGGCCCGAGGATCACGACGAACAGAGCCGGAAAGATGCAGAGGGCGAGCGGGAAGATGAGCTTGATCGTGGTCTTGGCCGCTGCCTCTTCCGCGCGCTGCTTCCGCTTGGTGCGCAGGCTTTCCGAATGCACCCGCAGCGAGCGTGCGACCGACGTGCCGAACCGCTCGGTCTGGATGAGCATCGTCACCAGGGAGCGACGTCGCGCACGCCGGTTCTGTCGGCCATCCCCATGAGTGCGCGTTCCCGGGGCGTGCCGGCCCGCATCTCGAGATTGGCCTGAGCGATCTCCTCCGTGAGGAGCATGGCTGACGTGGCGCATTTCGGTGGCGACGCGCAGGAGGGCCTGGTTCAGGCCCAAGCCCGCTTCCACGCAGATCACCAGGAGGTCCAGGGCGTCGGGAAGCGCCTTCTGGATGGTGCGCTGTCGGCGCCGGATCCTGATGCTGAGGAGGAAGCTCGGCACTACCCAACCCACCGTGGCGCCCCAGAGACTCATGAGCAGGACGGAGTTCCGGTCCACCCGGCGCGGCTGAGCAGAGCGGTGCAGCCCACGAACAGTCCGGCGGCCGCGGTGAGGCGAATTCCCAGATAGAGGGGAAGCGCCACGCTTTCGCGATAGCCGGCATGAATGAGGCGGGCGCGCAATGGGCCCCAATCGCGGCTCATGGGCTGAACCTTCTCGCCCAGGACCTGGAGCAGGTCCTGAAGCCGGCTCTCCCGACGTCGCCGCGACGCCTGTCCGTCGTCACGGCCATGGAGACCGAGCTCCACCATGCGCGCCCGCAGTGTTCGATTCTGTGCAGGCAGGACGGCCAGGAACATCCGAAGACCAGGAGTCCCGTGGCCAGCGCCACCGTGACGACGATGAGATAGAGCATCGGGGCTCCTCAGATGTCGATCTTGATGATGGAGCGGATCCACAGCACGCCGAGGACCTGCAGAAAGACGGCCGTTCCCAGAAGGGCCAGCCCCCCGATATTGCCGAAGAGGACCATCATGTAGTCGGGCTCCATCAGGAAGATCACCGAGCCGACGAAGACCGGCAGCGACCCGAGAATCCATCCGCTCATCCGGCCCTGGGCCGTGTAGACCCGGAGCTGACGGCGGATGTAGAATCGGCCGCGGATCGTGTGAGCGAGATTGTCCAGGATCTCGGCGAGGTTGCCGCCCACGTCCCGCTGGATCGAGGACGGCGGTGACGAAGATGCGGACGTCCACCGAGTCCATGCGGTCCACCATGCACAGCAGGGCGTCCTCGAAGGGGAGGCCGAAGCGCTGCTCCTCGAAGACTGTGCCGGAACTCGTCGCCCACCGGGTTCGGGCACCTCTTCGGCGACCATGCGGATTCCGGCCGAGACGGGATGGCCGGCCCGGATGGCGCGCGCCCAGCAGGTCGATGGCCTCGGGAAACTGCTCCTCGAAGGCCCGCAGCCGCGGCCGCTTCTGCGCCTCGCAAGCACAGATAGGGGAGCCATGCGCCACACCGCGGCCGCGATTGTCGCGAGAATGATCGAATGGACCAGCAGGAGAAGGCGATGCCGCGCCCGCAGCCACCGCGACCGTGAGGAGCAAGGAAGGTCTCGACGCCCAGGTCCACATCGCGCCTGCTCGCAACAGGTCGCTCGGCCGTTCGCATGCCCGGGAAACGCCGTCGACCAGCTCCATGGCGAGTGTCCCGTCCGAGGCGGCACCGGCATCACGGACCAGAGCCTCGTGCTCCGCTGAGCGGGCGCGGCCTCGCCCATGCAGTCGGTCGATGCGTCGGCGTGTCTTTCGCCGTCGCGACCAGTCCCGCAGCGCCTCCCAGAGGAGCGCCACCGAGAGCGTCGCCGAAGACCGGCAGCGATGAAGGCCAGCAGCGGCCGGAAGCCATGGACGGCCATCGTCACCAGCCCCTGGCGTCGCGCCTGCGAGGCGGGACCGTCGTTCTCGAGGAACATCACGCCCGGCAGCTCGATGCCCGAGTGCCCGGAGGAGGTCCGCGAACGGGGGCGGATGCCCGTGGCCTGGAACCGACCCAGGACCTTGCCGTCCTCGTCGATGCCCTGCCGCTCGAAGACGAAGATGTCCTGCATGGTGATGACCTCGCCCTCCATGCCCACGATCTCGGAGATGGAGGTCACCTTGCGCGTGCCGTCGGAGCAGGCGGCTCACCTGGATGACCACGTGGATGGCGCTGGCGATCTGCTGCCGCATGGCCTTCTCGGGAAGGTTGCAGGCTGGCCATGGAGATCATGGTCTCCAGGCGGGCCAGGGCGTCCCGCGGGGTGTTGGCGTGCAGGGTGGTCAGCGAGCCGTCGTGGCCGGTGTTCATGGCCTGCAGCATGTCCACGGCCTCGCGCGCCGCGCACCTCGCCCATGATGATGCGGTCGGGCCGCATGCGCAGGGAGTTGATCACCAGGAGCCGCTGGGTGACCTCGCCCCGCCCTCGACGTTGGCGGGGCGGGTCTCCAGGCGCACCACGTGGGGCTGCCGCAGCTGGAGCTCCGCCGAGTCCTCGATGGTGACGATGCGCTCGTCGTGCGGGAATGTACGACGACAGGATGTTGAGCAGGGTGGTCTTACCGGCGCCCGTTCCGCCGGAGATGAGCACGTTGAGCCGCGCCTTCACGACGCCCTGCAGCAGCTCAGCATGGGCTCGGTGAGGCTGTCGTTCCGCAGCAGGTCCTCGCCGGCCAGCGTGTCCCGCTTGAACTTGCGGATGGAGAGGTGGGGGCCGTCGATGGCCAGCGGCGGGATGATGGCGTTCACGCGGGAGCCGTCCGGCAGGCGGGCGTCCACCATGGGGGAGGAATCGTCGATCCGCCGGCCCACGGCGGACACGATGCGGTCGATGACCTGCAGCAGGTGGCGATCATCCTGGAACCGGATGTCGGTGTGCTGGAGCTTGCCGTCCTTCTCGATGAAGACACCTGGCAGCGTGTTGACCAGGATGTCCGAGACGTCCGGGTCCTTCATGAGCGGCTCGAGGGGCCCCAGGCCGAAGATCTCGTCCAGGACCTGCTCGAGCCAGCTGCTCGCGCTCCTCCAGGTTGAGGGCCACGTTCTCCCGGGCGATGAGCTCCTGGACCACCTGTCGGATGGTTCCCGAGGCTTCGTCCCGTCCACGGCGTCGAGGTTGGCCAGGTTGAGACGATCCAGGAGCTTGCGATGGATGCGGCCTTGAGTCGGACAACTCGGCCTGAACAGGGGTCGCCCGTCCGCGGAGGGCTGGGGCACCAGTCGCTCGCCCTCCTTCGCGCGCTTTTCGGCATTGGGCTTCCATACGGCCATCATTCCCTCACTTTCCGGATCGCTTCTGACGCAGGGACTGGATGAAGGGCAGGATGCCCGACTTCGCTTCCTCGTCTCCAGCGGACCCGGCGAGACGCTTGCCCATCTTCGACATCGCTTGTGCGAAGCGGGAGCGGCCGCGCACGGCGGGTTGACCGAGGTTCAGGCTCTGAACCACCGATTCGCCGTCCCACTCCAGCGTGGCGAAGATCTTGGTGCCCAGGGCCTCCGCGACTTCGCGACCGGAGACGCCGGTGCCGTCGCGGAATTGATTGAGCACCACCTTCGCGGGTCCGGCTCCGTTGGTGGCGCCGCTCGGATCAGCTCCAGCGCTCTCTTCAGGTTGCGCAGCGTCGGAAGCTCGGGAGTGGACACCAGAAGCCGTTCTTCCGATTCCCGCAGGACCTCCAGGACACCAGGATTCATGTCCGATCCCGCATCGACGACGACGAAGGCGAAGTGCCGTTGACAGAGGCGCACGAGGCCCAGCATCTGTTCGGCGCCGGGCTGGCTTCCCGTGGTGACGAGGGGTCGGGGACGACAGCACTGAGACCCCGGAGGAATCGACTTCCAGGAACGACTTGAGGAGCTCGGCGTCCATGCGATGGAAGTTCTGGACGACGTCGAGATAGGAGTACCGCGGACGCAGGCCCAGGACGAGCGCCGCGGTTCCGAGTTGCGAGTTCAGGTCCAGAAGGAGCGTCCGCTCCTTGGTATGGGAGGCCAGGTAGCTCGCGAGATTCGCCGCCACCGTGGTCACCCCTGTGCCTCCCTTGGCGCTGAAGACCGAGATCAGGCGGCCGCGGGCGGTCGGCGCCTCGGGCGACGGTGGTGCCAGGCGCCGCCGGACGCGCTCGAAGGCCGACGCGACGTCTTCGGGGTCCAAGGGACGCGGGAGGTACTCCGGGCCGCCCCGGAGCGCATAACCTCCAGGAGCGCCTCGGCCCCGAGCGCCGGTCCAGCGACGATGAGCGTCATGTCGGGAGCGTCCTGGCTCAGGACCTTCATGACGCGCAGCCCCGTGGTCGAGGCGTCGCCCAGGTCGATGAACGCCACCTGCGGGTCGGCGCTCAGGATCTGGCTTACGGCCTCTCGCGGGAGCTCGTCCGCGAACTGGTGAGATCGAGGGCGACGCGCAGGTGCACATCCGGGCGGTGCGCCAGTTCGGCGACCTGGCGCCGAAATGCTTCGTCGCGAGAGATCAGCACGCAATCTCAGCACGAGGACTCGCTCCTTCGACTCAGAGCCGCAGGAAGAGGACCAGGGTACCGGTGGTGGGCCCGCCACCCGAACCGGTGGCCTGCGGATGAAGCGACCATTACGGGCGCCTGCGGGCTGGCCTGACTCCTCGATGAACATCAGGGCGAAGTCGTTGAACTTGATGGTCTGCATGCCGGAACCGTCGAGCTCGCCGGGCGGGAAGAGGGCGATCTTCACAACCCGCGGACTGTCCATCCAGTTGGGGCCGTACTGTGCCTGATCCCAGTTCACCACGCCTCCGCGCCCGCCGTTGGCCGTAGGATCCCACTCCGCGTTGGGATCGGCATCGATGAGCTCGCCGATGCCCTGAGCCGTGGGACCGATCATGTTCCGGGCTCGATCTCGTACTCGGTGCCGAGCTCCACGTCGCTTGCGTTGCAGGAGCAGATGTTCCGGCGATAGACGGCGCCGCCCTGCTCGCTGCCGCCACCCCCCTTGGTGCACTCCGGCATGTCCGGGTCTTCGGGAATGCGCCAGGGCAGGAAGACGCCCGGTGCGGGCACGTACGTGTCGTTGGGATCCGCCGCCTTGAGCTGGATGGGGCGGCCGTAGTCCTCCAGGAAGGCCGGGTTCCCGTAGTTGTCCCGGAATTCGCTTCCGTAGCTGGTGGCGCTCTGGTTCTCCAGGTCGGACTTGTCGGGATCGTACTTCTGATAGCGGTCCACGTCGGGGTTCCACTCCCAGTCCTCGTCGGGATCCCAGATGCGGTTGCCGTCGTCGTTGTCGTTGTCCTGCCACATGTCCGGCACCGCGAAGGGCTTGAGGCAGCTTCCTTCGCCCGCTTCGGAGGCCTGCGCGGCTGCCTTGGCCGCCACGTCCACCGCGTTGATGCCGAGCACCCGTGCGAACCAGGTGCCCAGGCCGTTCCTGCGGATCCAGACCCGTACCTTGCGCTCGTCGGGCAGCACCTGGACGGTCACCTCCGACGAGTCCACCTGGACATTTCGCACCACGTTGCGGAGGGCGTAGTCGTAGGCCCGTGCCCGCGCGGTGTCTTCCGCTTCGTCAGCGGGCAGATCGAGGAACGCGCTGCCCCCGGCCAAGGCCGCGGCATCGGCCACGCGTTGGGCCTCGCTCCGGGCGGTAAACGCCATGCCCAGGTCCACGGCGAGGGCGATCATCGCCAGCAGCGCGATCATGCTGATGGCGACGAGGACCAGGGTGGCGCCTCGTCTCGGGTCGTGGGCCGGGTGGGGGGTCGTGGGCATCGTCTCTCCTGGGCTTCAGCGCGGGCCCCCGCCCCCGTTCGGGGGGGCGGCGGTGGTATCGGCGCGGTTCCGGATCCAGTCCCCGATGTGCCCGTCCCAGTCCCAGGACTCGGGAGTCCCGGTCGGAAGGGCTGGCGCGGGAAGGTCGTCGGAGTCGAGGATGTACGGGGTCACCAGGACCAGGAGCTCGGTTCGGTTCTGGCGGATACTCTCGGACCTGAACAGGTAGCCGAGGATGGGGATGTCCCCGAGGATGGGGAGCTTGTCCACGTCCTTGAGCATGGTGTTGTCCAGGAGCCCGCCGATGGCCAGGGTCTGGCCGGATTGGAGCTCCACCGACGAGGTCACTCGGCGGGCGAGCACGCTGGGAATCTGGTAGCCCTGAAGGTGAGGCCGTTGGCGAAGTCCAGCGAGGAGACCTCCGGCTCCACCGTCGAGCCGGACGTTCCCGATGTTGGTGACGCCGGGCGTGAAGTTCAGCCGTATTCCGTACTCCTTCCAGGTGATGGTGACGGTATTGTTCTGCCCCCGCCCTGAATGGAGCGGGAAGGGGAACTCGCCTCCGGCCAGGAACGGTCGCCTCCTGGCCCTCGATGGTCACCAGGTTGGGCTCAGCCAGACTCTTGAACTCACCCGAGTTCTTCAGCAACCGGATGACCGCATCGAGGCGTGAACCGTCGCCCTCCGCCATCAGCGTGACGATGCCTCCCGAGACCGTTTCGATCTCGTGGGTGTCTTCCTGATCGAATGCGTGATCCAGCGTCTCCGGGTTGAGGATATCCAACATGTCGGTGCCGAACTGCTTCATCACCGATCGGTTCACTTCGGCGAACTCCACGTGGAGGAGGATCTGCTCCGCTGCCGGCGCCGAAATGTTGTCCACGATGGGCACCTCGAGCGTGTTCGCCAGGTCCAGCGCCTTTCGGCGGACCGCGGGGTCCCGGACCTGGCCTGTGAGCACCACCGTCTGCCCGGTGGAGTTCACCTGGATGTCGTTGTCCGGAAAGAGGTCCACCAGTTGCCGCCTCAGGGACTCGATGTCGGCCGTTACCTCGATGGTGAACAACCTGGGAATGGAACTCGCTCCCCAGAGGATGAGCGTCGTCGTGCCGACGCTGATCGCGTTGACGATCACCTGATTGGGCTGATCGGAAGCGATCTGGACATCCGCGATCTGCGGGTCGGCGATGGAAACCCGCCGCAAGCTGTCCGGGCGCGTGATCACCGCGCTGGACCCTCGAGAAATGGAGATCACACCCTGGACTTCGGTCTGGATCGTCTCCTGACCCCGCAGAGCCTGGGGGGCCATCAGCGGCGCGAGCACGGCCAGGAGCACGGCTGAGGCACCGCGTCTGGCAGCCCGGATTCGCAGGACTTCCCGGATCTCGATCATGGATTCACGTGCCTTGTGTTTCGGGAAACGCGTGGGTCGTTCATCGGGTCATCAGTACGAGATGAGGGTACGCACACCACCCTTGTAGATCTCGATGATGCCCGGGCGGGTCGGAGTGCTCGCGGTGCCCGTGCGGACCGTCCCCGAGGCTCGACGCTCACCGGTCGAGGAGGCCCGAAACCCGCTCACCGGGCGTGTCCACTTCGTCCAGGTCCAGCATGTTGCGGAGCGCCATCTGGATGCGGCCCTGGGTCGATGCAAGAACCAGCTTCTCGGCTTGCTCGGGTGTGACCAGAACCGTCACCACCGTCACCGTCATGGGCTTGCCGTCTTCGTCGCGGCGGATCTCCTGCCCTGCCGCCAGAGCACGGATATTCTGGAGAATGACCTTGCTGCGGGCATCGGACGATCCACTGGGCGTGATGGTGAGGATCACGTCGACCCGGGTTTGTGGAGTCACGAAGCCCGCTACGCCGACCACTTCGTCCACACGGACGCTGAGCGCACGCATCCCCGGCGGAATCAAGGGCGGCAATCCGCCGCCTTCCGCGGCATCGGCGAGCTTGGCGTCCAGGATGGGCTCGTTCGTGCGATACTTCGGCCACCAGCCCGCGGCCCACGACATCGCTCACGGCGCGGGCGTAGCCGTCGGGAACGGCCCCCGCTGGCCAGTCCACCAAGCGGATGTCGTCGTCGGTGATCACCTCGCCCAGACCCATGTCTCGTGCGGCGATCACGACGGGCAGCGTCGAGCCTCCCGACTCCGCTGCCACCAGCCTCGTGGGTCGTTGGCGCAGGAAGGTGAGAATTGAATACCCGGCCACGGCTCCCGAGAGCACCGCGAGCAGGAGAATGAGCGGAAGTCGCTTCGGTCTCATGGCATCATGCTCCCGGCTACTCGTTTCTCATGACGATTTCACTGGTCAACGTCAGCACATTGTCTCCCTGAACCAAGGCTACCAGTGCACCGATCCACGCGAGCTGGTAGTCGTACTCGATCTTCACGGTGGTGGGGTTGCCGGTTCCGGAGCGGAACCCCGTGATGGTGACCGTAGCGGAGTCGATGCTCGCCCTCTGCAGCGCGGCTCCGATGACGGCCCGGACGCTGTCCTCGCTCACGCCTGTATCGTCGACGACCGCGGTGCGCGCTCCCTCGCGCGCAGCGTCGGTGATCACCTGGAAGACGTTCCAGGCCCGGGCGAAGTCCACCAGTCCCAGGATCAACATCAGGAGGATGGGGACCACCAGCGCGAACTCCACCAGCGCCTGTCCTCTGCGGCGGTCGCCGCGCCGGGCGCGTCTCACCGGAGTCCCTGGAGCAGTCCAGGGAAGAACCAGGCCGCCAGGCCGCCGACCGCGATGGCGACCCCGTAGGGAACGGGCGAGTGCCCCGACGTGGTAAGCGTCCTCCGTCGTCCGGCCCGGCCGAAGGTCACCACCCAGACCATCAGGTTCTGGGTCGCCAGCAGGACCGGCCCGATGGTGCCGGTACGGAGGGCCCATGCCAGGGTCAGCAGCCGCGCCGGCGATGCCGCCGTACAGAGCGGTGAGCACCAGACCCGTCGGGCCGAGGAACGCTCCGACTGCGGCCAGGAGCTTGGCGTCGCCGGCCCCAAGGGCGCCCAGCGCGAACAATGGAAAGCCGATGCCGAGTCCCAACGCCATCCCCGCCAGTGCCGACAGCGGAAGGCCGTGCGCCTCGAGGATGCCGAAGGCCAGACCCACCAGTACCCCCGCGCCCGTAAGCACGTTCGGAATACGGCGATCACGGATGTCCAACGCCGCCGCGGTCAGCAGCAGCAGGGTGAAGGCCGTGAGCTTGATGGACAGGATGGGGCTCGACATTTGGACAGGTGGAAGGAGTCAGAGGGAAGACTCAGGACGACCGGGCCCCGACGGGGCCCGGCCATCCTGAAAAGCAATCCCCGTCAGGTCGTTGAGTAGCCGGAACCCGGGGCATTTCCGAGCCTGTCCGAAATGTTCTTGAAGACGTCCCCGATGGCGTCCCGGAACACGATGAGGATCGCGATCAGCCCGATGGACACCAGCGCGATGATCAGCGCGTACTCGGTGAGGCCCTGACCCGACTCATCGGTCCAGAACCGCTTCATGAGATCCTGCATGGTCGCTCCTTTCGGCCCGCGGGCCGAGGTGAATGAGCCCAGGCGACCCTCGTTGGCCGCCCCGTGGCGTGGTCCCGGTCGTCAATTCGACCGGACGACAAGGCCCAGCGCCCGTTTCGGGGGGGCCTGTGCTGCCAGGTCGTGTATCACGGGGCGTGCCAAGAGGGCGTCAATTCCGTAAGTGATTGTTTTTGCAGTTATTTAGATCGATGGACCGGTTCGCCGGATCGTGGGGCTGTAATGCCGCGTTACACCTCGCCTCCGATCCGGTGTTACAGATGACGGTGCTTTGACGGCCGCAATGGCTGTTGGTGCGCGAGTCAAGGGTGCATGCGGTGACCCAAGCGGCCCGGGACATCGCCGGGGAGAAGGGGAGGGGTCAGATCTCCGCGCACGCGTGAGGATCGCGGTGTGATTGACCGCGATGCGATCCATGACCTCCCCGTTCTCGCGGACCGTCACGGAGCGGAGGGGAACGAAGCTCGGATTGGAGTCCAGATAGTCGGACATGCGCTGCTCGTCGGCGATGTTCAGCCGAACGCGGAGTCCCAGGTCACCCAGCCACTCCAACTCCACCTCACGAGACTCTCGGTGGGACGATGGCGGAGGACAGGGACAGAAAGGGATCCTGTGGCACGATCCACACGATCTGGGAGATTCGGATCGCGAGGTGGGGGAGCGAGCCCTCACCGCGACCGTCCAGCCATCGTACCGAGGTGAGGTTGAGGAAGGCCTTTCGAGAGTCGAGAAAGCCGATGAGGGACTGCCCTTCCGCTACGTGCATGACCCCCTCGAGGGCTCGATTCCCGCGCAGGAGGAGGCGAACGGGGCGCTGGTGCAGGTAGACCCACCGCGGTCGCGGCGGAGTACGGCTCGGGGGCGGGGAGGAGGGCATGGACGGCCTCGGCGAAGTCAGGTCACCAGGCGATGACGGTCGATCATACGGTCGAGCCTCGGCCGTGAGATGTCCAGGATGCGCGCCGTGGCGCTCTTGTTTCCGCCGGTCTGCATCAGGACACGCTGGACATATCGGCGCTCGATGCCTCCAGGCTTCCCCGGTCGTTTCCTCGTCGCTCGGCACGGCCTCGTGGGCCTCCAACGCGTCACCCGAGAATACCTGGCCCTCGAGACCGCCCACGTCCTTGAAGGTGAGCGCGGGCCCCCGGCACAGGGCGACCGCCCGCGTGAGGATGTTCTCGAGCTCCCGTACGTTGCCCGGCCAATCGCGTCTCACCAGCTCCGCCATCACGGTCGGGGGCACCACCGGAACCGGGCGACCCAGGGTGTCGCCGGCCGCGCGCCAGCAGATGGCTGACGAGCAGAGGGATGTCGGAGCGGCGTGCCCGCAGGGGCGGGACGTGAATCTCGATGACCTGAAGTCGGAAGTAGAGGTCCTCGCGGAACTCCCCTGCTCGTACCAGCTCTTCCAGGGGCTGGTGCGTGGCGGCGATGACCCTGGCCCGCGTCCTTCGCAGATCCTCACCCCCCAGCCGGTAGAACTCGCGCTCCTGAAGCACGCGGAGGAGCTTCGCCTGGAACGCCAGGCTGGTGTCGCCGATTTCGTCCAGGAAGATGGTGCCGTCGCCAGCCAGTTCGAAGCGTCCGAGCCGGTCGGCGCTCGCCCCGGTGAATGCGCCCTTCACGTGTCCGAAGAGCTCGGACTCGAGAAGGCTGTCCGGTACCGCCGCGCAGTTCACCGGGACGAAGGGCTCCGACGCGTAGGCCGAGTTTTCGTGTATGGCGCGAGCCACCAGCTCCTTGCCCGTTCCGGTCTCACCCCGGATCAGCACGGCCGCGCGACTCGACGCGAGCGTGCCGACCGTCTTGTAGAGCTCCATCATTACGGGATCCCGCCCGACCAGCCCGCCCGCCGTGCCCTGTAGACAGGGCGGAGCCGCGCCGTCTTGTTGGGTGCTGCGCTGCTCGGAGAAACAGCGGCGCAGGATGTCGTCGAACTGGTCCAGGTCCAGCGGCTTCACCAGGTAGTCGTAGGCCCCGTCCTTCATGGCGTCGATGGCGCCCTGGATGCCGGCGAAGCCCGTCACCACGACCACCTCCACCCCGGGGGCGTCGGCTCGGATGCGGCGCAGGAGCTCGAAGCCCGTCATCTCCGGCATCTGGATGTCCGTGATCACGACCTGGGGTCGGAATTCGTCGATCCGGGCCAAGGCCCGGAGGGCGTCCTCGACGGCCATGACCCGGTAGCCCTCGCGGGTCAAGATGTCGCTCCAGTGTGAGGCGGTGCGCCTCGTCGTCTTCCACGAGGAGAATGCGTTGCTCGTGCTCGCTCATGACAACCCGCGCTGTGGTTCGGGGCGAGAAACGGTGCGACCCGCGATGGAACGGTCGGGCCCCACCGTCATCCATTGGGGCAGGTACACGCGTGACGTCGACACCTGCTCGGAGGCGACCGCGGCAAGGGGCACCTCCACGACGAACTCGGCGCCGCTCTCCGTCTCCGGAAGCTCGGCCAGGTAGAGATCGCCGCCGCCGTCGCGCATGGTCCGTTGCGCGGCCGCGAGGCCGATTCCAGAGCCATTGCCTTTGGTCGTGAAGAACGGTTGAAAGATCCGGTCTCGGAGCCTGGGCGGAATGCCGGAGCCGGTGTCTCGCACGTGGATGGCGACATTGGGTCGTCCGTCGCCCGAGACGGCGAGGCGTGACGAGATCACGATGGCGCCGCCTTCGGGTTGGGCCTCCACGGCGTTTACCAGCAAGTTCATCAGGACGCCCTTGAATTGGCCCGGAACGGCCAGGACCCGGTCGGCCGCGGGATCCAACTCGACGTTGATGTCCACACCGGCTTCGCGGCACTGTTCAGCCATGAGCTGGACCGCTTCCTCCACGATACCGAGGACGCTCACCTCGACGCGCTGGCCGCCCGAGTTGGCGCCGAGCCGCAGCACCTGATTGACCGAGCTGGCGAGGCGATCGACCTCACGCAGGCTCAGCTCCATCAGCTCCCGGGAATCCTCGGGGACGCGGCCGTGACGCAGATCCCTGTCCAGGACCTGGAGGTTCATGCGGATGGAGCTGAGCGGGTTGCGGATCTCGTGGGCCAGGTAGGACGTCAGCCGGCCCACCACTGCCAAGCGGCCTTCCTGGTCGACGCGTTGGATCATCTGGCGGAGCCGCTCGAGCATCTGGGCGAACGCCATGCTCAGGCGGCCGACCTCATCGTTGCCGGGGGGCGGTAACCAGGGGTCGAGGTCGCCGTCGCCGATCCGTTCTGCCGCCTCGGTGAGCCTCTCCAGGGACCGGACGAGCTCGCGCAGGAGCACCGAAAAGGCCAACGCCGTGCTCAGTGTCAGCAGCAGGACGAAGAGCCAGTAGGAGCGCTGGATCTGGTCCAGGGGATCGAGGACCGCCGCCCGGGCCATGGAGGTCGCGGCGACCCAGGGCCGGTCCGCCAGCGGTTGGAAGCTCGCGAATCGGTCCGCGAAGCCCGAATCGTCCGCGCTCGGTCCCCCGTCCGCCGCCGCGAGCAACGCGTGGGCGTTGGACTGGCACGGCGAGGCGAGGACCACGGTCCCGCTGTTGGCGTCGAAGACCGTGTACGTGCGGGACCGGTCTTCCATGGACGGCAGACCCAACCCGTCCGGCCATACGCCCGCGCGAATCGAGAGGCGATCAGCCCCCTGCGGGGGTCGTGAGAGCTCGCTCAAAGTGGCGAGGCGGTCGCTTCGGCATCGGGTGGCCTCGTCGGGAACGGAGCCCCAGGAGCGAATCACCGTACCGGATCGGAGGATCTGCACGTACGCCAGGGCGTCGGGTGGCAGCCCGAGTTCGGTCGCCCAGCCGGCGAGCTCGCCCGGCATGGTCGTGAGGGAATCGTCGTGGACCCCAGAGGCGAGGTCGTCGAGGCGATTCTCCACGCGCACGAGCGCCTGGTCCAACTCCGACGAGAGACGTGAGGCCGAACCGCTCAGGACACCCATCATGACCTGCCCGACCAAGCCTTCCGCCTGGCGTGCGCCGAACGCGGCGACGCCCAGGAGCGGAAGGATGGCCAATCCCACGAAAAGCAGGATGATGCGACCCCGAAGGGACATTGGGCGGGACTCCTCGAACATGCGGACAGGTCATGCGAGGAACACCCGACCGTGGCAACTCCGGTGCCAGGGGCGCCAAGGACCCGTCAAACGTGGCGTTCGCAGGAAAAAGCGGGAACATCTGGCGTCAGCCAGCCCCGGAAACCGGCAAAATGCCGCGCGAAGTGTAGTGATCACGCCACATTATGTTGCAGTGGGGCGTCGAGTCAAGGATCCTGATTCGGGCGTTTATGCAAGATTTCTGCAGAAAGCAGCGTGTCTGACCGCCTAGCCCTTCCCACCGTCCAGGAAGGAGCGCCCGTCGGGGTCGGGGGCCGGACGCACCTCGACCAGGTCCCCACGGACGCGCACCTCGCCGGGAAGCTCCCGGGCCGCGGCCGCCAGCGCCTCGCCGATGTCGGTGGCCTCCACGGCGAAGGTGTGGTAGCGGACCGGACGCTCACCGTATCGAACCGTCACCTGATAGCGTTTCATGGCTCGGGCTACCCGGCTTCCCCCCCGGCGTTTCTGCCTCTACACTCCCCCCATGACCTTTGCCGAAAGCCTCTACCGCGCCGCGCTGGTCACGGTCAGGGTCGGCTCACCTCTGCTGCGTGGGGGCGATTCGAAGCTGGCCAGGGGTCTGCGGGGACGGCGGGACACGGTGGACCGATTCGCTGCCTGGGCCGCCGAGGCCCGGGACCCGAGCCGCGCCCTGGTGTGGTTCCACGCCCCCTCGGTCGGAGAGGGTCTCCAGGCCCGGGCCGTTCTGGAGGAGCTCCGTCGGCTCCGTCCGGACGCACAGACGGTGTTCACGCATTTCTCGCCCTCGGCCGAGGCCCTGGCCCGGGCCCTGCCCGCCGACGTCGCCGACTACCTGCCCTGGGACCTCGGGGGCGACATGCGGCGCATGCTCACTGTCCTGGATCCGGCGCTGATCGCCTTCACCAAGACCGAGGTGTGGCCCACCCTGTCCGCGCTGGCGGCGCGAGCCGGGGTGCCGACGGCGCTGGTGGCGGCGACGCTCCCGGACGCTTCGTCCCGCCGGGGCCCGCTGGCGCGCTGGCTGCTCGGTCCTTCGTACCGGCGCCTCGAGGCGGTGCTGGCCATCGCCCGCGAAGACGCCACCAACCTGGAGGCGCTGGGAGCCCGCCCGACGGCGCTCCAGGTGACCGGCGACCCCGGGATCGACTCCGCGGCGCAGCGCGCCCAGGCCGCGGATCCCACGAGCCCGTTCCTGGCACCGTTCCTCACCGACCCGGCGCCCACGCTCGTCGCGGGCTCGACCTGGGCCGACGACCACGCCGTGCTCGTGCCGGGGGGCTCGATCCTCCGACGTGACACCCCCGATCTGCGCCTCGTGGTCGCGCCGCACGAGCCCCATGCCGCCGAGGTGCGTGCCGTGAGCCAGGCCCTGGCCGCCGAGGGGTGGCGGGTGTCCACCCTGGGCGAGGTGGAGGAGCGCGGCGCCGTGGACGACGCCACGGCGGTGGTGGTGGACCGGGTCGGTGTGCTTGCGCATCTCTACACCGTCGCCGCGGTGGCCTACGTCGGCGGGGGATTCGGCAGCGACGGCCTCCACTCGGTCCTGGAGCCCGCGGCGGCAGGCGTGCCGGTGGCCTTCGGTCCCCATCATGCCAACGCCCGCGCGGCCACGGACCTGCTCCGGGAGGGTGGCGGTGCGGAGGTCCACGACCCCGGGTCACTGTCGTCGGCGCTGGGCCGCTGGCTGGCGGACGAGGACGCGCGCATGTCCGCATCCGAGGCTGCCCGGGGTTATATTGCACGGCACCGGGGAGCAGCTCTCCGGTGCGCCGAATCGCTGTCCTCTCTCATGCCTTCCGCCTGATCCGTTTCAAGCCATCGTGACCCATTCCGACACCGGTGCCGGCATCCCCGAGATGACGGTCGACGAACTCAAGCAACGCATGGACGAGGAGCAGCCGTTGCTCCTCGTGGACGTGCGTGAAGCCTTCGAGAGTGAGATCGCGGATCTCCCGGAATACGGGCAACACCGCATTCCGCTGGGGGAATTCCCGGCGCGGCTCCACGAACTGGACAAGGACCGGCCGTTGGTCGTGTACTGCCGTACCGGCAACCGCAGCGCCTGGGCGGTCCAGTTCCTGCAGCATCGCGGGTTCGAGAACGTCTGGAACCTGAGCGGAGGGGTCATGGCATGGCGCGAGGAGGTGGATCCATCGCTCCAGCAGTACTGAGGAGCGCGCGATTCGCCGTCGTGGTCGGCGCCCTCTGGCTAGGGGGCGCGGCCTGCGGCGGGTCCGGAGGCGACGTACCCGCTGGCGACCCCGCGCTGGATGGCGTCGCCGACGCCGAAGCGACCCCTCGGGCGCCGGCCAGCGCTGAGCAGGTGGCGCGCGCGGGGGCGGACTCCGATGCGTCGTCCCAGGCGCCCGCCGATGCGCCGTCTGCCAGCGCCGGCGACTCCGCACCGGCCCAGGTGGTGCCACGCGATCCCCCTCCGCCCGTCGAGATCCCCGACGAGCCTCCGGTCTTCGAGCGTCCAGAGCACATCCGGGGCATCTACCTGAACGCCTGGACCGCAGGCTCGAGTCGCCGTGTCGGCCAGCTCCTGGAGCTCGCGCGCCGGACCGAGATCAACACCTTCGTCATCGACATCAAGGACGCGTCGGGATACGTGAGTCACGCCAGCGCCGTGGCGGCGGTGCGAGATGTCGGCGCCACCGGCGAGCTGCGCATCCACGACCTGCCCGCGCTCCTCTGGCGCCTGCACGACGCCGGCATCTATCCCATCGCCCGCATCGTCATCGTCAAGGATCCCGTGCTCATCCAGGCCCGGCCCGAGCTGGCGGTGCAGGACACCGCTGGCGGCGCGTGGGTGGACTCCAAGGGATTCGTGTGGCTGAACCCCTACGACCGGCGCGTCTGGGAGTACCACGCGGATCTCGCGGAGGAGGTCGCGCGCCTGGGATTCCCGGAGATCCAATGGGACTACGTGCGCTTTCCGGATGCGCCGGCGGCGGACATGGCCCGCGCTCGCTTTCCGGGTGACTCGGTCGGGGTGCGAACGGAGGCCATTCGCGGCTTTCTCGGGTTACGCCCGCGAGCGACTGGCCAAGCTCGACGTGCGCATGATGGCCGACGTGTTCGGGGTCACGACGTCGTACCACAACGACGTGGGCATCGGGCAGTTGTGGGAGCGCTTCATCGACCGGGTCGACGCGGCGCTGCCCATGGTCTACCCCAGCCACTACTGGCCCGGCGCCTACGGGTTCGAGAATCCCAATGCGCACCCGTACGAGGTCGTGCTCCAGGCCCTCGACGACGCCACGGCTCGCTCCGCCGCCGTGCCCGACGCGGGTGCGGTCGTGCCCTGGCTCCAGGACTTCTCCCTGGGGGATCCCGACTACGGCGCGCCCGAGGTGCGGGCCGAGATCCAGGCCACGTACGACGCGGGGATTCAGGACTGGGTGCTGTGGAACCCCGGGAGCCACTACACCGAGGCGGCCCTGGAGCCGACCGGGGGATTCCGCAGCGAACCCAGGATCCTGGTGGCGGGGCGTGTCGTGCCGGTCTCCCAGCGCCGCACGGTCCTGGCCCAGGTCGAGGCCGCGCGGGACAGCGCCCGCGCCGCGGCGGAGGCCCGGAAAGCGGCCGCCGACTCGGCCAGGACGGCCCGGGACAGCACCGTGGCGGACACGTCGAGGGTCAGGCGGCGGCGCTGATCTCTTCCCGGTCACGCCGCCGGGCGGGTGGCGAACTGGAGCTCGTGCAGGCGGGCGTACAGACCACCCCGCTCCAGCAGCTCCTGGTGGGTACCCTCTTCGCACAGCTCGCCGTGGTGCATCACGAGGATGCGGTCGGCATTCACCACCGTGGACAGACGGTGCGCGATGACCACCGAGGTGCGGCCGCGCATCAGCTCGTTGGTGGCCTCCTCGATGTGCGCTTCGATCTCCGAGTCCACGGAGCTGGTGGCCTCGTCCAGGACCAGGATGGGCGGATCGAAGGCCAGGGCGCGTGCGAAGGAGACCAGCTGCCGCTCGCCCACGCTCAGGCTGGCCCCACGCTCGCCGAGAGGCTGGTCGTAGCCGTGCTCCAGTCGCTCGATGAAGGGGGCGGCGCCGATGCGTTCCGCCGCTTCCCGGATGCGCTCGTCGCCGATGGCCGGGGCTCCCAGGCGGATGTTGTACGCCACGTCCTGACTGAAGAGGAAGACGTCCTGTAGGACCAGGCCGATGCGTTCACGCAGGTCGTCGAGACGCACCCGATCAATGGGCACGCCATCCAGCAGGATCTCACCCCGCTGCACGTCGTAGAAGCGCATCAGCAGGTTGATGATGGTGGTCTTGCCGGCGCCCGTATGGCCCACGATCGCCACCTTCTCGCCCGGCGCGACCCGGAAGCTCACGTCCTTCAGGACCCAATCCCACGCGTCGTCGTCGGTCTTGCCGTAGGCGAACCAGACGTTCCTGAACTCGATTTCGCCCCGGGTGTCGGAAGCGAGCTCAACCGGGTCCGCGGGATCGACGATCTCCACGTCACGGTCCAGCAGCTTGAAGATGCGCTCCGACGAAGCCATGGCGCCCTGGAGCAGGTTGTATTTCTCCGAGAGATCCTGGATGGGACGGAAGAAGCGGCGTGCGTACTGGAGGAAGGCGGCGACCACGCCCACGGTGACCGCGCCGGACAGGACCTCGCGCCCTCCGGCGAAGATGATGAGCGCCAGCGCCACGGAGGTGAACACCTCGATGACCGGGAAGAAGAGGGCGTAGTAGGTGATGGAGCGCAGGTGCGCGTCCAGGTAGTCCTCGTTGATGTCCCGGTGACGCTGCGCGTCGGCCCCTTCGCGGTTGAAGAGCTGCACGACGCGCATGCCCGTGAAGCGCTCGTGCAGGAAGGCGTTGATGCGCGCGAGGCGGACCCGGATGTCCCGGTACGCGTCCCTGATGCGCGCGCGGAACAAGAAGGCCGCCCAGGCGACGAAGGGGAGCACCGAGAAGGTGATGAGCGCCAGCTTCGGGTCCATCTGAAGCATGGCGGCCAGGATGAAGACCAGGGTGAACACGTCGCCGAACACGGACACCACGCCCGACGAGAAGAGCTCGTTGAGCGTCTCGACGTCGGAGGTGATGCGGGTCATGAGGCGGCCCACCGGGTTGCGGTCGAAATACCGCAGATCCTGGCGCTGGAACTTGCGGAAGATCTCCTCCCGCAGGTCGTACATGACGGTCTGGCCGAGCCAGGTGGTGAGAATCCCCTGTCCGTACTGGAGGCCGAAGCTCAGCACGAGGGCGATGCCGTACCCGACGGTCAGGTATCCCAGCAGTCCGACGTCGCCCTGAGGGATCGCCTCGTCCAGCGCCCGCTTGGTGAGCCACGGGCCGACGATCTCCAGGGCCGAAGCGCCCATGAGCAGCACGATCGCCAGAAGCACCAGCCACCGGTACGGGCTCAGGTAGCGCAACAAGCGACGCATGAGGCGCGCGTCGTACGCCTTGCCCAGGACCTCTTCTTCGTGGATGCCGGGAGTGGGACTCATGAAGGTGCCGTGCGACTCACGGGTGTCGGGAGAGCGGGAGGCCGCACCGCGTACACGGCGCCTGTGAGCCGGTTCCGGCGTCGCCGGGAGGGCGCGGCGCCCGCGCTGCCGTGCCGCCGCTCAGCGTCGGCGTGTGGCGAGCACAGCCGCGCACGTCGTCGAGCGACAGGCCGGCGGCGTCCAGCGCCACGAGCAGGTGATAGACCAGATCCGCGGCCTCGGCCGCCGACTGGTCGTGCTCGCCCCGGGCCAGGGCGAGGATGAGCTCCGCCGTCTCCTCGCCCAGCTTCTTGAGGCGCAGGTTCTCGTCTTCCAGGAGCTGCACCGTGTAGCTGTTCTGGGCCCCGGAGCGGCCACGCTCGCGTATCACGGCGCCGATCTGGTCCAGCACATCGGTGGGGTCGAGCCCGACGTCGCCGAAGCAGCTGCCGTCACCGGTGTGGCATGCCGGTCCGGTGGGCCGGACCAGAGCGAGTACCGTGTCGCCGTCACAGTCGGCGTGCAGGGATACGACCTCCAGAAAGGAGCCGCTGGTGGCTCCCTTGTGCCAGAGCTCGCCACGGGAGCGAGACCAGAAGTGCATCTGGCCCCGCGCGAGCGACAGCCGCAGGGCGTCGAGGTTGGCCCACGCCACCATGAGCACGCGGCCGCTGCCGGCGTCCTGGCAGACCACGGGCAGGAGGCCCCGGTCGTCGAAGCGCAGGTCGACCAGGGCGTCGCCGTCGCGAAGCGTGCGATCGGTCATCGAACCGGTACTCCCCAGCCCCGGAGGGCCGCCTTGAGGCTCGCCACGGTGGTGGTGGCGTCGTGCAGGATCCCGGCCACCAGCGCGGCCGACGCATGGCCCTCGTCGAACGCAGCCCGCAGGTGGGCCGCCTCACCCGCGCCGCCGGACGCGACCACCGGCACCGACACGCGGTCCGATACGGCGCGCGTGAGCTCGAGGTCGTAGCCCGTGCGGGCGCCGTCGCGGTCGATGGAGGTGAGCAGGATCTCGCCGGCGCCACGCCGGGCGCACTCTTCGGCCCACGCCACCGCATCGAGTCCCGTGTCGGTGCGCCCGCCGTGGGTCCAGTGACGCCAGGAGCCGTGACCGTCGTCGGCCGCGTCGACGCTGGCGACGATGCACTGGCTCCCGAAGCGGCGGGCGCCTTCCGCCAGCAGATCGGGATCGCGCACGGCGGCGGTATTCACGCTGATCTTGTCGGCGCCGGCGCGCAGGAGCGGACCGATGTCGTCCACGGAGCGCACACCGCCTCCGACCGTCAGGGGCACGAACAGGACTTCGGCGGTGCGCTGCACGAGATCCAGCAGCGTGCCGCGCCCCTCGCGAGAGGCCGAGATGTCCAGGTACACGATCTCGTCAGCGCCTTCCGCCTCGTAGCGCGCCGCCAGCTCCACCGGATCACCGACGTCGCGGAGATCCTGGAAGCGCGTGCCCTTCACGACGCGGCCGTCTCGCACGTCGAGGCAGACCACCACCCTGGGCTTCAGCACGTCAGTCCTCCCAGGTGAGCCGCACCGAGCCCTTGGTGCTGAAGACGGTGTCCCCCTGTCGGAGCGCCTGGCGCAGCGCCAGACCCACGGCCTTGACGGCGGCCTCCACCACATGATGGCGGTCGCGCCCACGCTCCGCGGTCACGTGGAGGGTGGCGCCCAGGTTGGTCGCCAGGCTGTGGAGGAAGTGCTGGTAGAGGGCGCTGGGGAGGGTACCCTCGTACCACGGCCGGCCGCCCACGTCGATGGCGGCGGACACCAGGGCGTCGTCCATGGGCACGACGGCCCACCCGTAGCGCTGCACCTCGGCGGGGATCTCGCGCGCCAACGCCAACCCCAGGGTGATGGCGACATCCTCCACCAGGTGATGGCGCAGGTCGCCCCGGGCCTCGAGCTCGAGCGTGAGCCCCGCGTAGCGCGCCAGGGTCTCGAGCATGTGGGTCAGGAAGGGCTCGTCGGTGGTGATCCGTGCGGGCCCGGCGCCGACCGTCACGGTCAGCGCGACGCGGGTTTCTCCCGTCTCGCGTATCAAGCGTGCCATGATGCCTCGGGTTGAGCGCGACTCATCCGCCCCAGCGGGCGGCCACGTCGTCGGGGTCGAGAACGGCGGTGTAGAGGGCCATGCCCAGGACGGCGCCAGCGGCGCCGGCCTGCTCCAGGGCCTCCAGGTCCGACGTGCGGGTGATTCCCCCGGAGATCCACACGGGGTGGGCAGAAGAGCCCACGACGGCGGACATGGCCGCCAGGTCGATGCCCTCCATGCGACCCTCCCGCGCCGCGTCGGTACAAAGAATGCCCGCCAGGGGCAGCTCGTCGAGGCCGGCCAGAAACTCCTCCACCGCCAGCGGCGACTTCTCGGTCCACCCCCGGCGCAGGACGCGCCCGTCGCGCACGTCGGCGGCCACCACGACTCGCTGCTGGTGACGCCTGGCCAGTGCTTCCAGCCAGGGACGGTCGTCCACGGCGCGGGTTCCCACCACGACCCGATCGGCGCCGGCGACCAGGAGCTCGGCGGCCCGGCCATCGTCGCGGATGCCTCCTCCCACCTGGGTGGTGGCCGGCGTGGCGGTGGCGACCCGGGCCACGAGGGCGCGGTTGTCTCCGGTTCCCAGCGCCGCGTCCAGGTCCACGACGTGCAGCGTGCGGAAGCCACGGTCCCACCAGTGGCGCGCCATGGCCACCGGGTCGGGAATCGAGACGGCCTCCTCTTCGGGGACTCCCCCGACCAGCTGCACGCAGCGACCTCCTTTCACGTCCACGGCGGGTGCGACGATCATCGGACCCCTCCCTTGCCGGCAGAGGCCGCCAGGGCGAGGAAGTTCGCCAGCAGTCGGCGGCCCGGGCCGGAGCTCTTCTCCGGGTGAAACTGGACGCCCCAGGTGTTCCCGGAGCGCACCGACGCCACCAGGCGCCGGCCTTCGTACGTGCTCCACGCGATGACGGTCGAGGGATCGTCGGGCCGGCACACGTACGAGTTCGCATAATAGGCCGGCATGGCCTCCACCCCCTGGAACAGCGGGTCGCCCGCCGTCTCCACCTCGTTCCATCCCATCTGGGGGACGCGCTTCGCCTCCAGGCGCTGGACCGATCCGGAAATGACGCCGATGCCGCGTCCCTCTCCCTCTTCGCTACGATCCATCAGGAGCTGCATGCCGAGACAGATGCCCAGGCACGGGAGCCCGCCCACCAGCGCCTGGCGGAGAGGGCTCGGGTCGGAGGGCAGCGCCTCCACGGCCGCCGAGAAGGCGCCGACGCCGGGCAGGACCATGGCGTCTGCGCCGTCCAGCGCCCGCCGCCAATCCGTGGTGACCACGACCTCGGCGCCGGCACCTTCCAGCCCCTTGCGGAGAGAGTGCAGGTTCCCGACCCCGTAGTCCAGCAACGCCACCTTCACGGCCGGCCTCCGGCGGGCTCATCGGCGGCCGCCAGCGTATCCAGCGCCCCC
The DNA here is from genome assembly GCA_963809895.1 of uncultured Gemmatimonadales bacterium. Lineage (GTDB taxonomy): Bacteria > Gemmatimonadota > Gemmatimonadetes > Longimicrobiales > Gaopeijiaceae > Gaopeijia. The sequence continues at coordinate 399,806 of CAWELD010000010.1, forward strand.
AGAAAGCGCTCCATGAGCGGCCAGGGACCCACGGTCACCCGAAAGGCGTCGCCCACGTCGGGGCAGCTCGGGAACGGGCGTACCGCCACTCCCTGGTCGCGAAGGGCGGACGTCCACGCCTGGGCCGAGCCCGACGCCACCGGAACCAGGACGAAGTTCGCCCGTGAGGGCAGGGGCCGGAGCCCGCGCCGGGCCAGCTCGCCGTGGAGCCGCTCCCGGTTCTCGATGCACTCGCCCACGGTTCGGACCACCCACCCGGACTCGTCACGCAGCGCCGCGCTGCCGGCGGCCTCGGCGATGCGGCTGACCTTGTAGGGACCGCGACTCTTCTCCGCCTCCAGGACCAGACCGGGATCGCCGATCCCGAAACCGACCCTCATTCCGGCCAGGCCGTACGCCTTGGAGAGCGTGCGCACCACAAGCGCCCGCGGGTGCGCCAGAGCCGCCTCGACGGCGGAGACGCCGGCGAAATCGGCGTAGGCCTCGTCGAGGATCACCACCGGACCGTCCTCGCCGGCGCGATCCAGAAGCTCGCGTATCCAGGCCAGCCCCGAGAGGTGGCCCGTGGGGTTGTTGGGGCGGCACACGTAGACCAGCACCGGATGGTCGGCCAGGAGGCGGCCCGGATCGTCCAGAGCGGCCGACCACGGCACCGGGCGCGCGCTACGCCCGTTCATGCCCGTGAGCGGCTCCACCATGGAGAAGGTGGGTGCCGCGAAGCGCACCACGCCGCCGTGTTCCGCGACCGCCCGCCACGTCGAGTCCAACACGTCGTCGGACCCGCATCCGGTCGTGACATGCTCGGGAGCGACGCCGAAGCGTGCGGCGGCGGCCTCGCGGAGCTCGTCGGCGTACAGCGACGGATAGCGCGCCAGCGCGTGGATGTCGGCGTCGCGCACCACGGACAGGGCGTCGGGATGCGCGCCCCACAGGTTGGTATTGTCACACAGATCCACCGGCACCGGTCGCCGGTCCGGCGTATACCGGGTGAGCGGCCGGTAGTCGGGTCTGGGGAAGCGGCCTTCGCCGGGCTGGTCGGTACTCACGATTCCCCTCCGGAGGACTCCAGGGGGGGCCGGCGCAGCCGCGCGGCCGCCGCGTGGGCCGGCAGTCCCTCGGCTCCGGCCAGCGCCACCACGCCGTCCACCAGCGCGGCGGCGGCCGTGGGGGTGAGCTCCTGCCAGGTATAGGAGCGCATGAAGTCCAGCACCGACAGGCCGCTGAAGCTTCGACTCGTGCCCGCGGTGGGCAGCACGTGGTTGGCGCCGGTGAGATAGTCCCCGAACGCCACCGCCGACGGCTGCCCCAGGAACACGGTGCCGGCGGTGCGGACGGCCCCCAGGTGGATGCGCGGCTCCCGCGTGTAGAGCGCCAGATGCTCCGCGGCGTAGTCGTCGGCGAAGGCCAGCGCCTGATCCAGGTCTTCGGCCAGGAGGAGTGCCCCCGATCCGGCCAGCGCCTCCGCGACCACCGCCCTTCGGGGTGCCTGGTCGAGTTGTGCCGCCAGCGCCGTGCGCACCGAGGCCAGGAGGTCTGCCGAGGGCGTGACCAACGCCACGCATGCGTGGGGGTCGTGCTCGGCCTGGGCCACCAACTCCGCCGCCACCAGCTCGGCGTCGGCGCTGTCGTCGGCCACCACCAGGACCTCGGACGGACCCGCCGGGGAATCGATGAGCACCTGGCCGGCGACCTGGCGCTTCGCCTCCAGGACCCAGCGGTTGCCCGGTCCCACCACGGCGGCGCAACGGGGCACGGAACGGGTCCCGAACGCCATGGCGGCAACGGCCCCGGCGCCCCCCAACGAGAAGAGGCGGGTCGCTCCGCTCAGGGCGGCGGCGGCCATGACCACCGCAGACGGGCGCCCGTCGGGACCGGGGGGTGAACAGACCACGATCTCCTCGACCCCCGCCGCGCGGGCGGGCACCGCTCCCATGAGCACCGACGAGGGATAGGCGGCCCGGCCCCCCGGCGCGTAGACGCCCACGGCGGGCAGCGGCAGGAACCGGCGGCCCAGCGTGAGCCCCGGCTCCACCTCCATCCGGAGCTCGCCGGGGAGCTGCGCGCGGTGGAAGGTCTCGATGTTGGCGGCGGCGCGCTCCAGGGCGCTGCGCACGGTTCGGGGGATCGACGTCAGTGCCTCGTCCCAGATCTCCTTGGGCACCTCCAGCTCCTGGAGCTCCACGTCGTCGAGCTCCCGGGCGAGGGCACGCAGCGCGTCGTCGCCCTGGTCGCGCACCCGTTCGATGATGGCCGCGGTGGCCGCGGCCGCTTCTCGCGTGTCGGCCGGCTGGCGCTCCAGGAGCATGCGCCGTTGGTCGGAGGTCAGCGCCGCCAGGGATCCCTCCACCGCGATCCTCATGGCATGAGTCTCTCGATGCGGGTCACCAGGATGCCCTCGGCGCCGAGGGCCTTGAGCCGCGCGATGGTCTGGAAGACCCGATCGGCGTCCACCACGGCGTGCGCGGCGACCCAGTCTCCCGAGTCCTCGACTTCGACGATGGTGGGGCCGTTGATGCCCGGAAGGACCGCTTTCACCTCGGTGAGGCGGGCCCGGGGAACGTTGGCCATGAGGTAGCGCTTCGCCCGGGCGCGCAGCACGGACTCCAGCGCCGTCACGACCTCGGTCATGGTGTGCCGGCGCCCCTCGTCTTCCCATGCGGCGCGATTCGCCACCACGCGGGCGGTGGACTCCAGGATGGTGGCGATCTCGCGGAGGTTGTTCACCCGCAGCGTGGATCCCGTGCTGACCAGATCCACGATGACGTCGGCCACGCCCAGATGAGGGGCGATCTCGGTGGCGCCGGTCACCGGCGCGATCTCGATGGACACGTCCATGGCGTCGAAGTAGGAGCGCGTCAGGTTCGGGAACGAGGTGGCGATGCGAGATCCGGGGGCGATATCGGCCGGATGCCGGATCCCGCTGTTGTCGGGCACCGCCACGGCCAGGTGACAGCGGCCGAACCCCAGGTCCAGCAGCTCCTTGACCTCACGTCCGTTCTCGGCCACCAGATCGGCCCCCGTGACCCCGAGGTCGGCGGCGCCGTCGGCCACGAACTCCGGTATGTCGGCGGCCCGCACGAAGATGGCCTGACACGTGCCTCCCAGCTCCGCGACCAGGGCGCGCTCGGAGCTGAACTCGGCTCTGAGGCCCGCCGTCTCGAACAGATCCAACGCCTTGTCGTGGAGGCGTCCCTTGTTCGGCAGTGCGATTCTCAACACGAAAATGTCCTCTTCGGAATGAAAAAACGCCGCGGCCCGTCCTTGTCGACGGGCCGCGGCGCGGAGTGATGCGGGTGCTGGACGGCGTGCTAGGCGCGTACCCCCGACTCCACGGTGCCCGTTGGAGCGCCGTGATGGTGATGGGAATGCCGGAAGTGCCGGGTGCCGTTCATGCCGGGAAAGGTAGCTCGGTGCCGGACGAGGTCAAGACGGGGCGCCACTCCCTCGTCACCCTTCCAGTAGCGCATTTCGCCGGAACTCCGCCGCCCGGCGGGGGTTCGGTCCGTGCTATGGACGATGTCATCCGGATCCGCGGTGCGCGGCAGAACAACCTGAAGAACCTGGATCTGGACCTGCCCCGGCGGGCCCTCACCGTCGTCACGGGTCCATCGGGCTCGGGAAAGTCCTCGCTCGCTCTCGACACGCTCTTCGCCGAGGGGCAGCGCCGCTACGTGGAATCCCTCTCCACCTACGCCAAGCAGTTTCTCGAGCGCATGGAGAAGCCGCTGGTGGACGCGGTGGAAGGCATCGCGCCGGCGGTGGCCATCGAGCAGAAGAACCCCACCAAGTCCAGTCGCTCCACCGTGGGCACCGCCACGGAGGTCTACGACTACCTGCGCTTGCTGTGGGCCCGTGTCGGACACACGCACTGTCCCGAGTGCGACCGGCGCGTGATCCCGGACACCGTGCCCGGCGCCGTGGACACCATTCTCGAGCTTCCGGAGGGCACGCGCTTCCAGGTGACCTTCCCGCTCCGGCACGGGGGCGAGATCACCCACGCGCAGCTCGTGGAGAACCTGCTGGCCATGGGTTTCGTGCGGGCCCTGGCCGACGGCCGGCCCGTGGACCTGGGAGAAGAAGACGCCGCCGACCCGGGCGCGCTGGGTCTCGATCTGACGCTGGCGTCGGAGCTCCTGGTGGTGGTGGACCGTCTCTCCATCGGCAGCGATGGGCTGGGCGACCGCCTCGCCGATTCGGTGCAGACCTGTTTCTCGGAAGGCGAGGGAGAGTGTGTCGTGGTGACCGCGGGCCGCCGGGGCGGGGGCCAGGACGAGGTGCCCGAACGGCTCACCTTCACCGAGCACTTCCGCTGTCCCGAGCACCCGGACATCGACTTCCCGGAGCCGACACCGCAGCTGTTCTCGTTCAACAATCCCTACGGATCCTGCCCCACCTGTACCGGTTTCGGCGCGACCCTGGAGTACGATCTCGATCTCATCGTGCCCAATGCGACACGGTCGCTGGACGACGGCGCCGTGGATCCCTGGACCAAGCCCCGCTACAACAAGGAAAGGGATCGGCTGCGGGCCTTCGCCAACGAGCGCGGCGTGTCGCTCTACAAGCCCTGGACCGAGCTGCCGGAGGACTTCCGCGAGGCCGTGCTGCACGGGGGGCACGGCTTCAAGGGAGTGGTCCCCTTTCTCCGCAGTCGTGAGAAGAAGCGCTACAAGCAGTACATCCGCGTCTTCCTGCGTCAGTATCAGAGCCCGGTGACCTGTGCCACGTGCGGCGGCGCCCGCCTGCGCCCCGAGGCGCTCCGCATCCGGGTCGGCGGGCGGCGCATAGACGAAGTCTCCGATCTGCCTCTGGAGGATCTCGAGCGGTGGCTCGAGGAGCTCGAGCTGGAGGGTGCCGACGCCAGGGTTGCCGAGACCATTCTCCGTGAGCTGCGGGCCCGGGTGGGATTCCTGGTGAAGGTCGGACTGGGATACCTGACGCTGGCCCGTCAGACCCGCACGCTCTCGGGCGGCGAAGCCCAGCGCATCAACCTGGCGAACTCGCTGGGCTCGTCGCTCGTCGACACGCTCTACGTGCTCGACGAGCCCACCGTGGGACTCCACCCCCGAGACACCGATGCGCTCCTCTCGCTCCTCACGCGCCTCCGCGACGGCGGAAACACGGTCGTGGTCGTGGAGCACGACCCGGCGGCGCTCAGGATCGCGGACCACATCGTCGAGCTGGGGCCCGGCTCGGGTGAGCGCGGGGGGGCGGTGGTGTTCGAGGGCACCCCCGATGCCCTGGCCGCGGCCGACACCGTCACCGGCAACTACCTGTCCGGGCGCCGGCCCATCGCCGTGCCGGAGCGTCGGCGCCCGGTGAGTGGGCCGTGGCTCAACCTGCGCGGTGCCCGCCTGCACAACGTGGACGAGGTCGACCTGGAGATCCCCCTGGGCACCCTCACGGTGGTCACGGGGGTCTCGGGTTCGGGAAAGAGCACGCTGGTGCACGACGTTCTGTACCGAGCCCTGGAGAAGGAGTTGGGCGGCGGCGAGACGTCGGCGAAAGAGCACCTGGGTGAAGCCGTGGGTGCCTACGCCGAGCTCGAGGGCGTGTCACGGCTGACGGAAGTGGTTCTCGTGGACCAGAGCCCCATCGGCCGCACGCCCCGCTCGAACCCGGTGACCTACATCAAGGCATGGGACGAAGTGAGGCGCATCTTCGCCGATCAGCCCCTGTCCCGGCAGCGCAAGTACGATCCCGGTACGTTCTCGTTCAACACCAGTGGCGGCCGCTGTGAGGCGTGCAAGGGTGCGGGCCAGGTGGAGATCGAGATGATCTTCATGGCCGACGTGTACGTGCCCTGCGACGTGTGCCGGGGCACCCGCTACAAGCCCGAGACGCTGGAGGTGACCTACCGGGGTCGCAACATCGCCCAGGTGCTCGAGCTCACCGTCGACGAGGCGATTCGCTTCTTCCTCAAGGAAGACCGCCTGGGGCAGATCCTCTGGCAGCTCCAGCAGGTGGGACTGGGGTATCTGCGCCTCGGCCAGCCGGCGCCCACGCTGTCGGGGGGTGAGGCACAGCGCCTGAAGATCGCCCGGGAGCTCGCCGGCGCTTCGGGGCGCAAGGGACGCAAGCTCTACCTCCTGGACGAGCCCACCACCGGCCTCGCCGGCGAGGACGTCAAGAAGCTCCTCAACGTCCTCGATCGCCTCGTGGAGGCAGGAAACACCGTCGTGGTCATCGAGCACAACCTCGATCTCATCAAGACCGCCGACTGGGTGGTGGATCTCGGCCCGGGAGCCGGCGTGCGCGGAGGGCGGATCGTCGCAGCGGGCCGCCCCGAAGAGGTCGCCGCCGTACCCGAGAGCGCGACGGGGCGCTACCTGAGAGAAGTCCTTTCCAACGGAGTCGCAGGGGCGGGCTGACACGGTGCCTGGCATGGCTCCTGCAGACTGTTGCCGGTCCGAGCGCGGCTCGCGGTCCCGATTCGCGGGCCGCGCCCTGAAGAATCGAATGGAAAGGAGCGCATCATGAGACGTCTCCTCGCGACTACCGTGGCCCTCGCGGGCCTTGCCGCTGCCTCGGCGCCCCAGGTGAAGGCGCAGACGGCCCTCGTCAATCTCGGCGCGGACTACACCGCGAGCTTCGTCGGGGACGATTTCGACGGACTGGACGGTGGCATCGGCGTGCAGGGGGGACTCCTGTTCCCTCTGGGCCCCATGTCACACATCGGTGGTGAGGTGAACTGGACCGGCATCGATTTCACGAGCGACCTCGCCGATGACGCCGCGGACGCCAGCATCCTGGATATCGTGGGCGACGTGAACATCGGCCTCTCCGACGGCACCAGCGCGCGTCCGTACATCGACCTGCGCGCGGGCTACAGCCGTATGGCCTTCCAGGTCGGCGACGTCGACGGATCGGTGGACGGCCCCACGGCCGGTGGCGGACTGGGTGTCCGTCTCCACGCCGGCGGCATCATGGTGGACCTCCACGGCCGCTACCAGCACCACTGGTACGGCGATTTCAACGACGACAACCTGATCTTCAGCGAGAAGACCACCGGCGGCCGGCTGGTGTTCGGCGCCGGCATCAGCATTCCCATGGGCGGCGGTGGAATGTGATCCGCTGACGATCACTGCGAAGGCGTAGCGGCCGATCCCACGGTCGTCGCGTGATGGGCGGGTCGGAGGGAGACGCTCCCTCCGGCCCGTTCGCGCGTCGGGGGGTCGCGTGGCGCCGTGGCGGAGAGTCGCACCGGGCGCGTACCTTCGGCGCATCCCTCCATCCCCGTGTCGCAGGAGGCCCTCGTGCGAATCGCCCGTACCGTCGCCGCATGTGTCGCCGTTGCCGTTCTCGGCGCGCCGTCACCGTCTCTCCGCGCTCAGGAGCTCAGGCCCTTCAGGGTGGACGACGCCCTGCGCGTCCGATCGGTCTCCATGGCGGACGTCACCGACGACGCCCGCTGGGTGGCCGCGACGCTGTCCACGCCCGAAAGCCGCATGGGCACCGATCACTTCCGGTTCGGCGATCCGACCTACGTGGCCCCCTCGCGGACCGAGGTGCTCGTGGTGGATGCCGCCGACGGCTCCAGCTGGAGCCCGTGGGACGGCGAAGTCCAGGTTCGGGGCGCTACCTGGTCACCCGACGGGACGCGCCTGGCCCTCTTCCGCTATCTGGACGACGGCTGGCACCTGGACTTGCTCGATCCGGAGAGGCGCCGCGTGCGCGAGGTGGACATCGACGGCGCGCCGGTCCTTTCGTCGGCGTCGCCGCTGGTGTGGACGCCCGATGGCGCGGGCGTGGTGGTCGGCGTGCGGACACCCGGATGGGCGGACGCCGCTCGGGCCGCCTACGACTCGCTGACGGTGGGCCCCATCGTGGTGCAGGACGGATCCCGGCCTTTCCTGGCCTGGGACGCCGTGCGCATGCGCGGCGACGAACAGCGCCTGGCATTGGTGCAGGTCGCATCGGGCGCGATCCGGATGCTCACGCCGGCCGACGCCTACGGCGACGTGCGGGTGTCCGACGACGGCGCCCACCTCACGTACACGCTCACCCACGCGCTGCGGACCTCGTACGAGCGAGGCGAGGGCACGGAATACGAGTACCTGTCGCTGGCGTTGTCCGGTGATGCCGAACCCGTGGCGCTGCTGGACAAGGGCGAGCGACGCTTGCGTCTCCAGTTCCAGCCCGATGGGGACACCTTCGCCTGGAGCGACCGTGGTGACATCTGGGTGAAGGGTCCGGCGGCCGACAGCGCGCGCAAGCTGACGGAGGAGTTGCGCGTGCCCCTCTCGGAGAACGATTCCACGAAACGCTCGTTCTCGCTGGAGCAGTGGCGGCCCGATGGCGGCGCTCTCCTGGCCCGCGCCCAGGACGGCTACTGGGTGCTCGACCCCGCCACCGGGGCCGGCGAGCGGGTGTGGGCGTTCCCCGAAGACAAGGAGGCCCGCGAGGCGATGCCCCGCCTCGACGTGGTCCAATGGACCGAGGACGGACGCTGGCTGTACGCGTCGCGCTCGGCCCGGGACGAATGGCAGCGGGGTCTGGTGCGCTACGATCTGCAGTCGCGCCGTGAGGAGACGCTGGTGGCCGATGCCGACCTCTACCGGGACTGGCATGTGGCCGACGACGGCTCGCGCATCGTGGTGCGCCGCTCGGACGGTGACCATCCCGACGAGCTGTGGGCGGCCGACGGACGGTTCGGCGAGGCCCGCGCCCTCACCGACCTGAATCCCTGGCTCAACGGCGTGCAGTTGGCCCGCAGCGAGCTCGTCACCTATCTGGACGTGGATGGCGAGGAGCTCCACGGAGTCCTCCACTATCCGGCCAACTACCAGCCCGGGCAGCGCTACCCGCTGGTGGCGGAGATCTACGAGGATTTCTTCGACAACGGATGGAACTACGGCGCCCAGATCCTGGCCGCCAACGGATGGTTCGTGCTCCACCCGTCGGTGGAGCTCGAGGAGGGATACCCGGGTGAGGCCTGGGAGAAGGGGGTGACGACCGCCATCAACGACCTCATGGATCGGGGCCTGGTAGACGGCGACCGCCTGGGCGTGCACGGCACCAGCTACGGGGGCTATGCCGTCAACCTCCTCATCACCCAGACCGACCGCTTCGCCGCCGCCGTCAACATCTCGGGCAAGGTGGACATCATCAGCTTCCTGGGGGATTCCGAGAAGATCACCACCCGCAACTACAGCGCCGCCGAGGAAGGCCAGGACCGGATCGGCGCCACGCTGTGGGAGCAGCCTCAGAAGTACATCCAGCATTCGGCCGTCATGTTCGCCGACCGCATCGACACGCCGCTGTTGCTTCTCACGGGCCAGGGGGACTGGAACGTGCCCGAGACCAACACCCGCGAGATGTACTACGCGCTGCGGCGGCTCGGGAAGGAAGTGGTGTGGGTGAACTACATGAGAGCGGGCCACGGCGCGGGTCGGGCGGGTACGCGCGAGGACTTCCTGGACCACTGGAGCCGCATGATCGACTGGTACGGCAGCCACTTCCAGAAGGCCGCGGACAAGAAGGCGGCGGCGGAGGAGCAGGCGGGAGGCTGGTAGCCGGCTCGGGGTCGCGCGCGATCCCTTAACGAAAGGGCGGCGGGCCGGAACGCTCCGGCCCGCCGCCTCGTTTCATGCCCGCTCGGGGCTCCGCGTCAGTTGCAGCGGAGGTTCTTGCCTCGGACGCTGCAGCGGATCGTCTGGGTGGACTGATCGGTCGAGCTGCCGTCACCCACCAACAGCACCACGCCGTGGTTGCCTGCGGCGGTGTACGTGTGGCTCGTCGTCACGCCGCTGCCGGTGGCACCGTCACCGAAGTCCCACGAGTAGCTGGTGATGCTGCCCGTGGAGCTGCTGGCGTCGAACGAGCAGTCAGCCGCGTGGCAGCTGTAGCTGAAGCTGGCGGTGAGGGGATCCGACGGTGGCGGCGGGGGCGGAGGCGGAGCGCCACCGCTCGTGACTGCGGCGTAGGTGTTCAGCCGCCCCGCTCCGAAGTGGAACGTGTCGCCCAGGTCGTCGGCGTTGTCCAGGATGCGGGAGCGCAGCGACGACGCACTCATGGAGCCGTTCACCGCGACCACCACCGCAGCGGTTCCCGTCACCTGGGGCGCAGCCATGGACGTGCCCTGGTAGTAGGCGTAGCCGCCGGGCACGGAGCTGTAGATTCCCGCCTCCTCGGTGGTGTTCGAGTACATCTCGCCACCGGGTGCGCTGATGTCGAGGCCGTTGCCCCAGTTGGAGTAGTAGCTCAAGCCGTCCTGCCAGTTGGTGGCGGCCACGGAGATGGCGTTGGGATCACACGCCGGGCAGCTCACCGTGCTGGTGCCGTCGTTGCCGGCCGAGGCGATGACGAGCGCCCCCTTGGAGAGCGCGTACTGGATGGCGTCGGCCTCACCCTGCGACTCGGACCCGCCCCCCAGGCTCATGTTCATGGCCACCACGCCATCATCCGCAGCGGCGCGAATGGCGTCGATGATGGCGCTGGTGGGGCAGCCGATGCTGCCGCACACGCGGTAAGACGTAGACCGTCACCTTGGAAGCGGCGCCGGCCACGCCTGCCACGCCCACGTTCCTGCCCACCATGGTGCCGGTGGTGTGGGTGCCGTGGCCCTCGGTGTCGGTGGGATCGCTGTCGTTGTCGTAGAAATCGTAGCCAGCGACGACGTTCGCGCTGCCGATGCCGCTGAACTCGGCATGGTTCATGTCCACGCCCGTGTCGATGCTGGCGATGGCGACGGAGTTCGACGCACCGCTCGCATACCCTTCCGGGCTGTTGTCCTCGTCGGCATCGTTGGTGGACTTGTAGGAATTGACCGGTTTGCCCTTGTTGCGGCCACGGGTGTAGGCGATGGTCAGATTGCCGGGGTTGTAGAACGCCCACAGCCTGTCGTCGATCTGGGTGGGCTGACGCAGATAGTCGGGCTCGGCCCAGACCACGCGGGTGTCTCCGCGGAGCCGGGCGGCCAGCGCGCGCTCGTTGCCGGCGGCGCCGCGGAAGGCCACGTAGCCGCGGCTCACGCGGCCCAGGGCGAGGCCGTGGCTGTTGCCGACCTCGGCCGGATCGGCGCCGTCCTGGAGACGGGCGAGCACCCGGCCGGGCACGACCCGCTCGGCCTGCTGGGTGCGGAGCGAGACGTCGGCTGGAGTGAGGGGGGCCTGAGCAGGCTCGGGGGTGACGGGCTGGTCCATGTCCTGACACGCTGCCAGAAAGGCGAGCGCGCCCAGAGCGACCAGGGGGAGGGTACGTCGCATACCGCGGTACTCCTGGACTGAGAGGGACATTCCACGTGGTCCCTCCTTCACCCGTGACTGCCCCTTCCGCCATCGGAACCACCCTTCCAAGCTAGAACCGGCCTCTCGGCTTTCACAATGACGTCGTTTCTGGCGCTCGTCCGGAACGGCTCCGGGAAAGGGTGTGGGTTCGAGGCTTGCGTCGTTCCCACGCGGGGCCGAGCATGCCCTGGCTTCGCGTCCCTCCATTCCTCAGCGGTGCTGCCATGACAGACATGCGGGGCCCGGGAGGCTTCGGCGCCGACGAGGCGCGCGCCCTGCTGCCCGACCTGTACGGCGTCGACGGGTCCGTGACGCCCCTGCCCGGCGATCTGGACGACAACTTCGCGGTGGTCGAGCCCGACGGCGCGCGCTCGGTGCTCAAGGTGATGCACGCCGGTGCGTCGGTCCGCGACGTGGAGCTTCAGGTCGCGGTGCTTCGGCATCTCGCCCGGGCCCGCTTGCGCCTGGCCGTCCCGGACGTGCTGCCCACCTCGGCCGGAGACGATATGGGGCGCGTGCAGGACCGGGATGGACGGGAACGCCTGGTGTGGCGATCGAGCTGGCTCCGAGGCCGGCCCCTGTCCGAGGTCGCACCGCGCTCGGAGCAGCTTCTGGAGCACCTGGGCGCCAGCCTCGGTGAGCTGGATCGCGCGCTGGCGGACTTCAGCCATCCCGCCGCCGGCCAGCGGCACCTGCGCTGGGATCCGGCCCGGCCCGGCTGGCTGTCCGAAGAGGTATCGGACATGGCCGACCCGGAGCTGCGCCGGCTCGTCCGCGAGGTGACGGACCGCTTCGGTCACCTGGACGACCTCCTGAAGGCGCTGCCGCTCCAGGTGATCCACGCCGACGCCAACGATCACAACCTGCTGGTGGACGAGGACCCCGAGCCGACCCGGGTGGTGGGTCTCTTCGACTTCGGCGACCTGATCGGCACCCGGCGGGTCTGCGAGCCGGCCATCGCCGCGGCCTACGCCGCCTTCGGCTCGTCCGATCCCATCGGCGTGGCGGCCCGCCTCGCCCGCGGCTATCACCTGGCGTTTCCGTTGACGCCCCCCGAGTTGGACGCCTTCGTGCCGCTGATGGCGGTCCGGCTCGCCATCAGCCTGGTCTTCTCCGATCGCAGGCGGCGGGAACGGCCGGGCGACGCCTACGTGACGGTGAGCGAGGACGGCGCGCGGACGACGCTGGCGCTTCTCCTGGAGGTGCATCCACGCCTGGCGGCCGCCCGCCTGCGACGGGCTTGCGGATTTGCTGTGAACGATCGCGCCCCCGCCGTGGAGGCGTGGCTCGACGACCCGGACCGCGACTTCGCGCCTGTGCTGGGCGAGCCCCTGGAGCCCGGGGACTGGACGCTCATCGACCTGTCCGTGGGTAGCCTCATGCTCGGGGCGGATCCCACGAACCTGCGGTGCGAGCCGTGCGGACAGCTCATCGAGGACGTGATGCGGGCCCGCGGGGCGCGGGTGGGCGTCGGACGTTGGAACGAGGCGCGCGCCATCTATCTCGGCCCGGCGTTCGCCGCCGGGGACCACGCCATCGACGAGCACCGCACCATCCACATCGGCGTGGACCTGTTCGCGCCGGCGGGGACGCCGGTGCACGCTCCCCTGGACGGCGTGGTCGCATCGGCGGGCGAGCATCCCGAGGCCGGCGACTACGGGCCCGTCATCCTCCTGGAGCACCGCACGGACCAGGGAGACCCGTTCTGGACGCTGTACGGACACCTGGACCGGGCCTCGCTGGACGACATGACACCCGGAAGGGCCGTGGCGGCCGGCGAGCGCTTCGCGTCGCTGGGTGCTCCGCCGGTCAACGGGGACTGGCCGCCCCACCTCCACCTCCAACTCGTCCTCGACCCGCTGGACCGGGGCCACGACGTGCCCGGGGTGGCCGCACCACGCGAGCGTGGGGCGTGGACGGCGCTGAGTCCGGACCCGTCGCGGCTGGCGGGACTCCCGGCGGGGGCGGCGTCGGCCCCGCAGCCGGATGCCGACGAGCTGCTGGAGCGGCGGAGGCGGCATCTGGGTCCCAACCTGAGCGTGTCCTATCGCCGTCCCTTGCACCTGGTCCGGGGCTGGAGGCAGTTCCTCTACGACGCCGACGGCCGCGGCTACCTCGACCTCTACAACAACGTGGCTCACGTGGGTCACAGCCACCCGGTGGTGGCGGAGGCCGTCGCGCGGCAGACGGCGCTGCTCGCCACCAACACCCGCTACCTGGACGAGAACCTGCTCCGCTACATGGAGCGCCTGACGGCCACGCTCCCGCCCCAGCTCGAGGTGGGGTGGGTGCTGAACTCCGCCAGCGAGGCCAACGAGCTGGCGTTGCGTCTGGCCCGGGCTCATACGGGACGGCGCGATGTCATCGTCCTGGAGGCGGGCTACCACGGCCACACCACCACCCTCATCGACGTGAGCGCCTACAAGTTCGCGGGACCGGGCGGCGAGGGCGCCCCTCCGTGGGTGCGCGTGGCCCCCCTCCCGGACACCTACCGGGGGCCGTTCCGGCGCGACGTTCCCGATGCCGGAGCGCGCTACGCTGCGGCGGTGGGAGACGTCGTCGACGACATGGTGGCGGCCGGGCGGCCCCCGGGCGCCTTCCTGGCCGAGACATTCCCCAGCGTCGGCGGCCAGATCGTGCCTCCGGACGGCTACCTGCGCCATGTGTACCGGCGCGTGCGGGCCGCGGGCGGTGTCTGCATCGCCGACGAGGTGCAGACCGGCTTCGGCCGCCTGGGCGAGGCGTTCTGGGGCTTCGAGATCCAGGACGTGGCCCCCGACGTCGTGGTGCTCGGGAAGCCCGCCGCCAACGGATTCCCCCTGGGGGTGGTGGTCACCACCCGGGCCATCGCCGAGTCCTTCGACACCGGCATGGAGTTCTTCAGCACCTTCGGAGGGAATCCCGTCGCGTGCGCCGCCGGCCTGGCGGTGCTGCAGGTGCTCGAGGACGAGGGCCTCCAGGAGAACGCACGCACGGTCGGTGCGCGGCTGCGGCGCGGGCTGCAGGAGCTGCGGGCTCGCCATCCTCTCCTGGGCGACGTGCGCGGGATGGGACTCTTCCAGGGAATCGAGCTGGTACGGGAGGGCGACGCGCTGGAGCCGGCGGCGCGGGAAGCGCGTTACGTGGTGGACCGCCTGCGCGAGCGTGGCGTCCTCACCGGGACCGACGGTCCCTTCCACAACGTCGTCAAGCTCCGTGGCCCACTGGTTCTGGAGCCCCGGGACGTGGATCGCTTCCTGGGCGAGCTCGACGCGGTGCTACACGAGAGCCCGCTCCGCCGCTGAGCCACGGACCTCGCCCGGGGGCAGGGGCGTAGCAATCCGGCGGATCTCGAAGCACGAACCTCAGGAGTCTCGCGTGTCCGGTCGTCTCTCTGCCCTGTTGCTCGTCGCCGCGGTGGTTCTGTGCGTGGGGATCGCACGGCCGGTGCGTGCCCAGACTGCGGAGGGCTTCCGGATCCCCGACCTGCCCGTGGACACCTTCAGCCTGTCCAACGGCCTCCGGGTGGTGGTCTCCGAGGATCACTCGACCCCCGTGGTGGCGGTGAATATGTGGTACTACGTGGGCAGCGCCCACGAGGAGGTCGGCCGCTCGGGATTCGCCCATCTCTTCGAGCACATGTTCTTCGAGGAGACGGAGCACCTGGCCCGCGGCGACATGGATCGCCTGGTGAACCGCGCCGGCGGGATCTACAACGGCACCACCAACACCGACCGCACCGCCTATTTCGAGGTGCTGCCCGCCAACCGCGTGAACCTCGCCCTGTGGCTCCACGCCGAGCGCATGGCCCGTCTGCGGGTGAGTCGGGAGAACTTCGAGAACCAACGGAGCGTGGTGAAGGAAGAGCGCCGGATGCGCATCGACAACCAGCCCTACGCCGTCGCACAGCTCACGGTGGACACGCTGGCGGAGCGCGACTATCCGCCCTACCGCCACACCGTCATCGGCTCCATGGACGATCTGGACGCGGCCTCGGTAGCCGACGCCCAGGCCTTCTACCAGCGCTACTACGCCCCCAATCACGCCGTGCTCACCGTCGTGGGTGACGTGACCGTCGACGAGGTGCGGGAGCTGGCCGAGACCTACCTGGGCGGAATCCCCCGGGGCCCGGAGCTGCCGCCGCTCCCCGCTCCGCCGGCGATCCCCCGCAGCGACGGTGAGCGCCGGGCGGAGATCGACGCGCCCCTGGCCCAGCTCCCCCTCCTGTGGATGGCCTTCAACCTGCCTCCGGCCGGAAGCCCGGACCACTACGCGCTTCGCCTGCTGTCGGAGATCTTCTCCACCGGAGAGAGCTCCCGTCTCCGCCAGCGACTGGTGGACCGGGAGCAGGCGGCGCTGGACGTGATCTCGCAGGTGGACCAGCGCGTCGGTCCGGGGCTCATTCTCTTCGGCGCGATTCCCAATCAGGGCGTGGGAGTGGACCGTCTCGAGGCGTTGATGCAGGACGAGATCCAGCGGCTGCAGCAGGAGGGGGTGAGCGACCGGGAGCTGGACAAGGCGAAGAACCAGGTGCGAGCACAGGCGGTAACCGATCGCATGACCGTGCAGAGCAAGGCTTCGCTCCTGCAGAGCCTCGCGCTCTACCAGGGATCCCCCCTCGCCGTGAACCACGAACTGGCACGCTACGAAGAGGTGACCGCCGCCGACGTGCGGCGGGTGGCGCGGACGTACCTGGTGCCGCCCAACGAGACCGTGGTCGTGGCCCGGCCCCCGACCTCGGCGGGTGGCGGAGAAGGGGGGCGGCCATGAGGCCCGGAAGGGGTGGGCGCGCTGTGGTCGGGACGCTCGCCGCCTGTCTCGCCTGCGCCCGGGCGCTGGCGGCCCAGGCGACGCCCCCGCCACCCCTTCCGCTCGATCGGGTGGAGCTCCCCCGGTTCCAGGAGCGGAAGCTGGCCAGCGGTGCGCAGCTGATCGTGGTTCCGCAGCACGAGGTCCCCTTCGTCACCGTCAATCTGGTCCTTCCCGGAGGGAGCGTGGTCGATCCGCCGGGCGCGGAGGGCGTGGCGAGCTTCACCGCGCAGCTCCTCACCCGCGGCACCTCCACACGCAGCAAGGACGAGCTGGCCGACGCCGTGGACTTCCTGGGAGCCACCCTGAGCGCCTCGGCCTCGGACGACTGGTCCACGGTGTCCCTGGGGGTGGTGACCCCCGAGTTGGACCGGGGACTCGCCCTCATGGCCGACGCCGTGCTGCACCCCTCGTTTCCGGCCGATGAACTGGCCCTTCTGCGGACCCGTACGCTGTCGGCGCTTCAGGTGCAGCTCAGCCAACCCGATGCCCTGGCGTCACGGGCGTTCACCCGGACGGTCTACGGCGACCATCCCTACGGGCGCCTGGTGACTCCCACGTCGGTCCAGGCGGTGGACCGGGCGGCCGTGGAGACCTATCACGAGGCCTGGTACCGGCCTACGGAGGCGCTCTTCGTGGTGGCGGGCGACGTGGAGGTGGAGGACGTGGCACGCCGCATCGACGGTGCGTTCGCCGGGTGGGAAGCCGCCCCCCTGCCCGAGCGCCACTACCCGGAGCCGCCGGGGCGCGTCCAGCCGCGGGTCGTGGTGGTGCATCGGCCCGGAGCGGTGCAGTCCGAGGTGCGCGTCGGCGAGCTGCTGCCGGCAGGTCGCTTGCCCGACTGGACCGCGCTCAGCGTCGCCAACCAACTCCTGGGCGGGGGCCCCTCGGGACGGCTCTTCCGGGTGCTCCGCGAGGAGCGGGGGTACACCTACGGAGCCTCCTCCAGCGTGACGCGCCGCCGGGACCGGGGCGTGTTCACGGCGAGCATGGCCGTGCGCACCGAGGTCACCGGCCAGGCCGTGGGCGCCATGCTGCAGCTCATCCAGGAGCTGGGCACGGATTCCGTGCCGGTCTCCGAGATCCGGGACACGAAGGACTTTCTGGTGGGCTCGTTTCCGCTCCAGATCGAGACTCCCCAGCAGGTGGCGGCGCAGCTCACCAGTGGCCGGCTCCTGGGTCTGCCCGACGATGCCCTGGAGACCTACCGGGACCGGGTCGAGGCGCTCGATGGGGCCGCGGTGCGCAGGGCGGCCGCCCGCTACCTCGATCCCCAGCAGCTTCTGGTGGTGGTGGCGGGCGACGCCACGCGTGTCCGCGACCAGCTCGCCACGCTGGGGCACGTACAGGTGGTGGACGCCGAGGGGGCGCCGCTCACCCTGGCGGACCTGACACCGCAACGGCGCTCGGAGGTGCTGGACGCCTCGTCGCTGGAGCCGGTCTCCCTGACGTACAACGTGGTGATCCAGGGCAACCTGGTGGGCACCGCCGAACGCACCCTCACGCGACCGGAGCCCGGCCAGCTCCGCTACGCGAGCCAGGTGAAGGCCGGTCCCCAGTCGGTGTCCCAGGACGTGGTGGTGAGCGACGCCCTGCAGCTGATCTCCAGCCGCAACGAGATCTCGGTCCAGGGACAGACGCTGAGCATCAGCGCGCACCGTGAGGGCGAACGCCTGACGGGCACCGTGTCACTGCCCGGTCAGGGAGAGCAGCCGCTCAGCATGGACGTTCCCGCCGACGTGGTCGTCTCGGACATGGTGGAGCTGGCCCTGTGGGTCGCGGAGCTGGAGGTGGGCAAGCGCATTCGCCTGCCCATGGCGGTGCTGCAGAGCCAGTCGCTGGAGAACGTGACGTTGGAGGTGAAGGAGCGGACCCAGGTCACGGTGCCGGCCGGCACCTTCGACGTCTTCCGCGTCGAGATGAGCGGCGCCGAGGCGCAGACGTTCTGGGTGCGGGCGCAGGCGCCTCACCGCGTGGTGCGTATCGAGGCCACGGGACAGCCGGTGGCCCTGGAGCTGGCGGAGGTCGGTGGCGGCTGAGGCCTCCGTACCGGCCCGGGGTGCGGCGCCGGCGGTCTCCGTGCTCCTGCCCGTTCGGGACGGCGCGGAGCACCTGGCGGCGTGCCTGGAATCCCTCCGGAGCCAGACGCTCGAGGACATGGAGATCCTCGCGGTGGACGACGGCTCCCGCGACGACACCCGGCGCCTGCTCCAGGCGTGGGCGGATGAAGACGCCCGCATTCGCGTGCTGCACCAGGATCCCCGGGGGATCGTGCCCGCCCTGGAGCGCGCCCGCGCCGAGGCCGCCGCCCCCCTGCTGGCGCGCATGGACGCCGACGACGTGGCGTTGCCCGACCGTCTGGCCCGCCAGGTGGAGGCCATGTGCGCCAACCCCACCTGGGCCCTGTGTGGAACCGGGGTGCGTTACGTGCCCCGGGAGCTGGTGCGCGGGGGGGCCCGGAGATACGAGGCGTGGCTCAACGGCCTGCGCACGCCCGCAGCGCTGGAGAGGGACCTGTTCGTCGAGTGTCCTCTCGCCCATCCCACCTTCCTCATGCGGGCCGAGGCGGTTCGCGCGGTGGGTGGCTATCGCGACGAAGGCTGGCCCGAGGACTACGACCTGGTCCTGCGCCTGTGGTCGGCCGGCGCTCGCCTGGGAACGGTGCCGGAGGTTCTGCTGCACTGGCGCGAGAGCGGCGATCGCCTCTCCAGAATCGACCCCCGCTACTCGCCCGAGGCCTTCCGCCGCTGCAAGGTGTACCATCTACGCCGGACCCTCCTGACGGGACGGGACGGCGCCCTGGTGTGGGGCGCCGGACCCACCGGAAAGGCCTTCGCCCGCACGCTGACCCGGGCCGGCGTGGAGGTACGCGCCTTCGTGGACCTGGACCCCCGCAAACTCGGACAGACGATTCACGGGGCGCCGGTGGTGCCCCCGAACGAGATCGACGCCTTCCGCGGCGCGTTGGCTCTGGCGGCCGTCGGCCAGGCCGGCGCCCGGGCCGAGATCCGGGCCGCCCTCGATGCCGCGGGGTGGCGTGAGGGGGTGGACTACGTGGCGGTGGCCTGATTCAGCGATGTTCCTCGAGGTGCCACCATTGCTAACATTGGCCGCGCCGGACCTGTCATCCGGATGAGGCCCTCCCGGTCGCATCGGCGACCCGCAAGCGACAGGACATGGACCAGAAGACACCTCAGTCGGGCCTGAGCCAGTTCCTCTCCGAGCTCAAGCGTCGCCACGTGGGACGGGTGGCGATCGCGTACGCCGCGGTGGTCTTCGTGCTGCTGCAGGCGGCGGAGATCATCCTGCCGGCATTCTGGAGCTCCCGGCAGTCGGAGGCAGGGCTTCGCATCATCGTGGTGGCCTTCGTGCTGCTCCTGCCGGTGGTGCTGGCACTGGCCTGGGTGTACGAGATCACGCCGCAGGGGGTGCGGTCCATGGCGGCGCTGGACGCCGAGCACGGGCGGTCCGACGCCGGCGGCCGCCTGATGCCGCGGGTGGCGTTCCTGGTGGTCACGATCCTGGCGGCCATGGGCGCCGGGCTGTGGTGGTTCCGCACCGATCAGGCGACGGTGACGGAGCTGGAGGGGCGCCGCCGTCAGCAGCCGACCCCGACCTTCATGGCGGCGAGCACCACCGATCCGTCGGGGCCCATCCGCTCGCTGGCCGTGCTTCCGCTGGAGAACTTCAGCCCCGACTCCGAGGGCTCGCAGGACTACTTCGTCGCGGGCATGCAGGAGGCGCTGATCTCGCAGTTGAGCCAGATCACCGCGTTCCGCGTCATCTCGCGCACCACCGTGCTCCAGTACGATGCCACCGGAAAGTCGATTCCCCAGATCGGGCAGGATCTGGGCGTGGACGCGGTGGTGGAGGGGTCGGTGCTCCGGGCCGACGGCCGGGTGCGCATCACCGTGCAGCTCGTCCACGCCCCCTCGGACACCCACATCTGGGCCCGGGACTACGAGCGGGACTTCGGCGACGTCATCGCCCTGCAGCGTGAGGTGGCCCAGGCCATCGCGAACGAGATCCAGACCCGCCTCGAAGAGCGGCAGGCCGCCGGTGAGGACCAGGCCGCCGCGGACCACGTGGCGGCCGCCCAGCCCGAGGCGCCCCCCACCACGGCCGGCAAGGAAGCGACCCTCACCGCCGCTCCTCCGGCCCCGGCGGCCCCCGAGGTCCAGGACGCCTTCCTGCGCGGCCGCTTCGCCCTCACCCAGGGGTCTCCCGAGGCGGTGGAGGAGGCGCAGCGGCGCTTCGGCGAGGCCCTGAGCCTCGACTCCACCTTCACGCCGGCCCTGGTGGGGTTGGCGGGCACCTGGCTGGTGGAGGGCGTCGCCGGTGATTCCGTCTCGCTGCCCCGCCTCATCGAAGCACGCAGGCTGGCCCAGCGGGCCCTGGAGCAGGACCCCACCAGCACCGAGGCCGAAGAGGTGATGACCAGCGTGTCGCAGGCGCTGGCGGACTACGGACAGCGGGTGGCGGAGCAGGCTGCGGCCCAGACGTCTCGCATCCGCGTGCAGACGCTGGCGGGTGACTCGGTCATGATCGTCACCCCGGACGACTCCATGCGCATCTCCCGCACACGCTTCGCGCCGGTGGCCACGGAATTCGGCGGGCTCCTGCAGACCGCGCTGGCTCGCCGGGATTCGGCCCAGGACGGGGCCGAGTCCTCGCTGCGCGGACTCCGCAGACTCGAGGCCGCGGGACACTTCCACGACGCGCGGCGACGCGCCGAGGAGGCGGTGGCCCGGTTCCCGGAGAACGAGGAGCTCATGGACGAGTTGGAGCGCATCCAGGCGCTGACGGGCCAACTCGATGCGGCACTCGCCACCCGTCGCATGCGGCAAGCGCGCTTCGGCCCGGGCGCGGGCCCCGATGCCGACGACCTGGCGGACGCCGTGGACGCGGACGGAGCCGCCGGCTACTGGTCGTGGCGTCTCCGGGATCTCCGTGCGAGAGCCGACGCCGGCGAGACGGTCTCACCGGTCTGGGAGGGGGAGGCGCTGGCGTCTCTCGGGCGCAACGACGAGGCGCTGGCGGCCCTGGAGCGGGCCCGGGCAGCCCGCGATCCCCACCTCTTCACCCTGCGGGCGAATCCAGTGTGGGATTCCCTGCGCTCGGACCCCCGCTTCCAGAGCTTCCTGGGCTCGTTGCGTCCCGACCGTTCGACCTCCGGCCGACAGGGGCCTCGCGGAGGGCTGTGAGACCGGCTTCGGGCGCCTTCGCCGAAGCCCTCAAATCCCGAAAAACAACGCTGCTCCACGGCTTGCTCCGAGGGGCTGAGGTGCGTTATTTTTCAATGATTTCTGGCCTCCCTCCCCGGGGCCGTCCGGGGGGGATGCTTTCCGATGTTTTCGAGGCGTCGGAAGGGCGGGGGCCGCCCACCCCTCCATAACGTCGGCGCACCGGGTTTTCGAGCCTTGCGCGCGGGCGTGCGAAAGGCTTCGGTATGGCCGACGATCAGGATATCCTGAACGAGCGAGACGAGGACGGAGGAGGAGGACCGCGGGTCCTCCTCCGTCTCCTGGAAGACGAGATGCGCGAGTCGTTCATCGACTACTCGATGAGCGTCATCGTACAGAGGGCCCTCCCCGACGTCAGGGACGGCCTCAAGCCCGTGCACCGGCGTATCCTCTTCGCCATGCACGAGATCGGCCTGTCGCCGGGCCGTGCGTACAAGAAGAGCGCCACCGTGGTGGGTGACGTGCTGGGCAAGTACCACCCCCACGGTGACTCGGCGGTCTACGACTCCATGGTGCGCATGGTGCAGGACTTCTCGTTGCGCTACCCGCTGGTGGACGGCCAGGGCAACTTCGGCTCCATCGACGGGGACTCCGCGGCGGCGTACCGGTACACCGAAGCCCGCCTGACCTCGCTGGCCACCGAGCTCCTCGAGGACATCGACAAGGAGACGGTCGACTTCGTTCCCAACTTCGACGGTCAGCGCAACGAGCCCACCGTGCTGCCGGCGAAGGCGCCCAACCTCCTCATCAACGGGAGCAGCGGCATCGCGGTGGGGATGGCCACCAACATCCCTCCGCACAACCTGCGCGAGGTCGTGAACGCGTGCATCGCCCTGATCGCGGATCCCCAGCTTCCGCAGGAGGAGCTGGAGGTCCTGGTGAAGGGACCCGACTTCCCGACCGGCGCCTACATCTGCGGACGGGACGGCATCCTCGACGCCTACCGCACCGGGCGGGGTCGGATCGTCATGCGTGCCCGTACCGACGTGGAAGAGGACCCACGCGGGGGCGAGCGCATCGTGGTGACCGAGCTCCCCTTCCAGGTCAACAAGTCGCGGCTGGTCGAGCAGATCGCCCAGCTCGTGCGGGACAAGAAGATCTCAGAGATCCGGGATCTGCGCGACGAGTCCGACCGCCAGGGCATGCGGGTCGTGGTGGAGCTCAAGCGCGACGCCATCCCCCACATCGTGCTGAACAAGCTGTTCAAGCACACGCAGATGCAGTCCACCTTCGGGACCATTCTGCTCGCGCTTGTCGACGGCGTGCCGAAGGTCATGGGGCTCCGTGAGATCCTCCTGCATTTCCTGGAGCACCGCCACGAAGTGGTGGTCCGCCGCAGCGAATACGAGCTCGGCAAGGCCAAGGATCGGGAGCACATCCTCGAGGGCCTGAAGATCGCCGTCGACAACATCGACGAGGTCATCAAGCTCATCCGGGCCTCCCGCGACACCGACGAGGCATCGCAGGGACTGCAGGAGACCTTCGGGCTCTCGGAGCGCCAGGCCAAGGCGATCCTGGACATGCGCCTGGCTCGCCTCACCGGCCTCGAGATGGAGAAGCTGGAGGAGGAGCTGGCGCAGGTGCGGGCCACCATCGCCGAGTTGGAGTCGATCCTGGCTTCGCGCGAGAAGCGCATGGAGATCATCGCCGACGAGCTTCGGGGCCTGGTCGACAAGCACGGTGACGAGCGTCGCTCGGAAATCATCGGGTCCACCGGCGACTTCAACATGGAGGACCTCATCCCCGACGACGACATGGTCCTGACCGTGTCGCACCAGGGCTACGTGAAGCGTCTGGGCGTGGACACCTACCGGTCCCAACGTCGGGGCGGCCGCGGGCTCCAGGGGATGAACACCAAGGACGAGGACTGGGTCGAGCATCTGTTCGTGGCATCGGCCCACGACACCCTCATGATCTTCACGCGCCGCGGCCAGTGCTACTGGCTCAAGGTGTGGCAGATCCCGGAGGGCAGCCGCCACGCCCGCGGCAAGCCCATCGTGAACCTGGTGACCATGGAGGGCGACGAGGAGATCGCCGCCGTGGTGCCGGTGCGTGAGTTCGCCGACGACCGCTACCTCATGTTCGCCACCCGCAACGGAGTGGTGAAGAAGACGGCGCTGTCGGCGTATTCGAACATCCGCTCGGTGGGCCTCAACGCCATCAACATCCGCGAAGGCGACTACCTCATCGACGTGCAGATCACCGACGGTGACCACGAGATCATTCTGGCGACCCGCCGCGGCATGGCCATCCGCTTCAACGAAGACGATGCCCGCGCCATGGGGCGGGCCACCGAGGGGGTGAGGGGGATTCGCCTCAAGGGTGACGACGTCGTCGTCGGAATGGTGGTGGTCCGCGAGGGCGCGAACCTCCTGGTGGTCACCGAGAAGGGCATGGGCAAGCGCACCGACGTCGACGCCTACCGGCTCCAGGGTCGTGGCGGGCAGGGGGTCATCAATATCAAGACCTCCGAAAAGACCGGACGCGTCGTGTCCATCAAGGGTGTGACCGATGAGGAGCAGCTCATGTTCATCACCCGCAACGGCGTGGTGAACCGACAGAGCGTGGCCGAGATCCGCACCATCGGCCGGGCCACGCAGGGCGTGCGCCTGGTCAACCTCGACGAGGGCGACACGGTGATGGACGTGGCCCGCGTCGTCCTGGACGACGAAGACGAAGAGGAGATGGAAGGCGAAGACGGCGCCGTGGCGGAGGTGGACGGCGATCTGCCGGTGGAGTCGGGTGAGGCCGAGGACGCCGACGACGAGGGCGCCGACGACGAGGCTCCGGAGGACCCGGAGGAGGCACCGGAAGCGTGACCGGAGAGCGGGACTCCGCCGCCGGCGACGCCGGCCTCGTCACACTGAACGACGTGCGGGAGGCGGCATCACTGCTGCGTGACGTGGTGGTGCGCACGCCGCTGCTTCCGTCTCCCGAGCTGGCCGACGTCTCGGGGGCTGCCGAGGTACGCCTCAAGTGCGAGAATCTCCAGCGCGTCGGGGCCTTCAAAGCCCGCGGGGCCTACAATTACGTGGCCCGTCTGCCCGACGATGTCGCGGACGCCGGGGTCATCACCTATTCCTCGGGCAACCACGGGCAGGCCGTCGCCCTCGCGGCGAAGCTCCGGGGTGTACGAGCGGTGGTGGTCATGCCCACGACCGCCCCCAGGGTGAAGGTCGAGGGGGCGCGGCGCCTGGGCGCCGAGGTGATCTTCGAGGGAACGACCTCGCTGGAGCGGAAGCGCCGGGCCGAGGACATCGCGACCGCCCAAGGGCTCGCCGTGGTGCCCCCGTTCGACGACCCGCGCATCATCGCCGGACAGGGAACGGTCGGTCTCGAGATCGTCGAGGACTGGCCCGAGGTCGACGCCGTGCTGGTGCCCGTGGGCGGTGGGGGGCTGGCGTCGGGCGTGGCCGTGGCCGTCCGGGCCCTGCGACCCGATGCGCTGATCTACGGCGTGGAGCCCGTGGGGGGGGCCTCCATGAAGGCGGCGCTGGAGGCCGGGGCCCCGGTGACGCTGGAGTCCATCTCTTCCATCGCCGACGGGCTGCTGCCCGTGCGCACGGGCGATCTCACCTGGCGGCACTTCTCGCGGCTGGCGGACGGGGTCCTGCTGGTCGAAGACGACGAGATCCGCGAGGCGGCGGGGTTCCTGCTGAAACGGCACCACCTGGTGGTGGAATACTCGGGGGCGGCCACCACCGCTGCGCTGCGGCGGGCCCCCGAGTCGCTCCGCGGTCGTCGCGTGGCGGTGATCCTCAGCGGCGGCAACCTGGACCCGTCACTGCTCGCCGAGCTCACCTGAAGCTCCCTCCGGCTCGCCCGCCGCGGGGCCCGTCTCGGAGGTCTCCCGAACCGGGGTGCGGGCCCAGCGCGTCATGAGCCAGCGGACGCCGAAGGTGTCCAGGATCCCCACCCAGAGCCGGTTGTGAACCCCGTACTTGGTATGGCCGTGTTGCCGTGGTCGGTGGCCCACCGGCACTTCGGCGACCCTGGCGCCGTTCAGCCGCAGCAGCGTCGGCAGAAATCGGTGCATGCCCCGGAAGGGTGGCAAGGGATCCGCGAAGCGCCGGCGGAAGACCCTCAGGGAGCACCCCACGTCGCTGACGGTCTCACGCGTGAGCCAGTTGCGGTAGGCGTTGGCGATGCGCGACGACGCCTTGCGCACGAAGCTGTCGTGACGGCGGGCGCGCACCCCGTTCACCAGGTCCACGTCGCGGGTGTCGAGCTCGTGCAGGAGCACGGGCAGGTCCGCAGGATCGTTCTGGAGGTCGGCGTCGAGGGTTCCGATGAGCTCGCCCCGCGCCGACCGGAATCCCGCCAACAGGGCCGCCGATTGACCCTGGTTGCCGTCCATGGAGACGTAGCGATGGCCGGGGCGCGCGGCGCTCAGCTCCCGCAGCACCTCCAGGGATCCGTCGCCACTGCCGTCGTCCACCCAGATGGCTTCCCACCCCCCTTCCACGTTCGCCAGCGCCGCGTCGAGCTCGTCCGCCAGAACAGGCACGGATTCGCGCTCGTCCTTGACGGGGATCACGACGGAAAGACGGGGCGGCTGCCCCGGAGTTCGGGACGTCATGGATGTGGTCGTTCGGGGAATGGCCGGGACCGCAAAAGGTAACCGAACCGCGGACAGGTCGCAGGCCCAGCTTGTTCCGGCGCCGGGGCGTTATCTAGCTTTCTTCAGTCCACTCTCGTCCGCACCATTGCCGCATGAGCCTCACCACCCGATGAAGAAGCGGGCACCACCCTCGGCCTCGAGCCGGAGGCCGCGGCTCCGCAAGGGACTCCGGCTCGCCGGCCGCGCCCTTCTGGTCGCGGTGCTCGTGTATGCGGTCGCTGGATTCGTGTCCTTGCGCCTCTCCCGCTCGCCCTATGTGCTGGAGGAGCCTCCCCGGCTGGCGGTGCCGGCCCAGGCCGCGGCTTCCGGCGCCGGGGGATTGCTGCCCGGTGTCGAGGTGCTGGGGGCTGTTTCCGTCCACACGGGCCGCTCTCACGACGCGGTGGGCACCCTCGCAGAGGTGGCCGCGGCCGCGGAGCGAACGGGTCTGGATTTCGTGCTCATGGGCGATCACCCGGACCCGTGGATGGACGCGGGTCCGGCTTCGCTGGCGCCGGTGCGCGAGGACGGGGTGCTGCTGGTGAGCGGCGTGGAGTTGGTGATCCAGGATGTGGGCCGCGTGCTGATCACGGATCTCGACACGCTCCCCCGCCGCTGGGACGGCGACGTGGAGTCGCTCCTGAGGCGCGCCCGCGCCGACGACAGCTTCGTTTCCATCGTGCATCCCCGGAGTCCCCGGACCCGTGAGAGCTGGAAGGCGCCCCGGCCCCTGGACATGCCCACCTGGGAGGCCTTCGACGTGTCGGAGATGGCCCGCCTGCGCCAGAGCGAGAAGTGGGTGGGCTATCACGTCGCCTCGCTCCTCGCCGGGTGGATCACGGGGCGCGGCGAGGGCAACCTGGTACGCCTGGACCGCGAGGGCTTCTCGTCGCCGGCCATCCTGGCCTACGACTCCGCGCGAGCGCTGGGACCGTTGTCACTCACCGGCGGCGTCAATCACCATCCCAAGGCACGCTGGTTCGGCCACCTCCTTCCACCGTACGATCCGTTCTTCGAGGCTGTGGTGAACCACGTGCTCGTGGAGCGCCCGCTGTCCGACGACCCCGTGGCGGCGTGGGCGCAGGTGCGGCACGCCCTGGCGCGTGGCAGGAACTTCGTCACCCTGGGCCGGGCCCACGCGGCGGCGGGGTTCGACGTGGCCGGGATCAGGCCGGGAGCCGCGCCCACGGCCATGGGTGGGGTGGCGCGCTGGAGCCCCGGGGCGGAGCTCACCGTGCGCATGCCTCGCGACCTCGACGGGGGGCTCCTGCTCCGTGTGCTGCGCAACGGACGTGAGCTCGGATGGGTGCGGGCGCGTGCGGGCCAGACCTTGCGGTGGCCCTGCCCCCGCCCGGGGGTCTACCGGGTCGAGGTGTATCGGGCCGGTCTTTCGCTGGGGCGCTGGCGTTGGAATCTGCGGCCCTGGATCCTCGCGAACCCGGTGGAATTCACCGCCGACGGGCCCGCCTTTCAGACGAAGGCGAGCACCGCGTCCGAACCCGCTGCATCTTCGGCGGGCGACGCGGGGTAGAGCGGGGCATGAAACGACTCGTGCTCTTCGACATCGACGGGACGCTTGTGACCGGCGGCCCCGCCAAGGATGCCTTCCACGTGGCCCTGGTGGAGGCCTTCGGGACGGCAGGCGACATCCACGTGCATGATTTCGCCGGCAAGACCGATCCCCAGATCGCCCGGGAGCTGCTCAGGGGCGCGGGGCTGGACGACGCGGCCATCGACCGGGGATTGCCGGTGTTGTGGGCACGCTATCTGGACGAGCTGGCCCACCGCCTGCCCGGCATGCCCATGGAGGTTCTGCCGGGCGCGCGCGAGCTGGTGGTGGCGCTGGAGGAGCTGGCTGACGTGGCGCTGGGGCTGGTCACGGGGAACATCGTCGAGGGCGCCCGGCTCAAGCTCGGCTCGGCCGGACTGGATCGCCCGTTCCGCCTGGGGGGCTTCGGCTCGGACTCCGAAGAGCGGGATCACCTCCCGGGTGTCGCCCTGGAGCGCGCACGGGAGATGTGGGGCATCGAGTTTCCACCGTCCGAGGTGGTGGTCGTGGGGGACACGCCCCGTGACATCGCCTGCGGACGCGCCCACCGGCTCCGGACCGTGGGGGTCGCCACGGGACGCTACGCCGGGGGCGCCCTGCGTGCCGCCGGCGCCCACGAGGTGCTCGACGATTTCACCGACACCGATCACGTCGTCGAGATCCTGGCTCGCCGCATCGCTTGATCCCATCTCGCCCCGGCAGCATTTTCGGGGTCCGGCGAACCGGGACTCCCGGCCCGCGCGTTTCTCGAGAGAGGTGACATGAACAAGAACGTTGTGCTCGGCGTGATCGTCCTGTTGCTGGTGGCGGCCATCGTCTACGGCGCTTCGAGCCGCGGCGGTGGCGGCGCGGCCACCGAGCCGGTGGAAGTCCCCGGCCTCGACGACAATCAGACCCTGGTGAACATGGCGCAGGGCGTGACCATGGGCGAAGAGGACGCGCCGATCACCATCGCCGAGTTCGCCGACTACCAGTGCCCCGGCTGCATGGGGTTCGCCGGCACGGTGCAGCCCCAGGTCAAGCAGGTCTTCGTGGATAGCGGCAAGGCGAAGTTCATCTTCTACGACTTCCCGCTCACCACGCTGCACATGCACTCGTTCCTGGCGGCCCGGGCAGCTCGCTGTGCCGACGATCAGGGCAAGTTCTGGGAGTACCACGACGCCCTCTTCCGCCACCAGTCCTCGTGGGCGGCGTCACCCACGCCGCCGGTGGACACCTTCGAGGACTACGCCGCCGAGGTCGGCCTGGATCAGGGTCAATTCAGGCGGTGCCTGCGGAGCGACAAGTACGCCGATGTCATCTCCGCGACCATGACGCTCGGTCAGGAACTGGGGGTGACGGGCACCCCGACCGTGATCATCAGTCGGGGCGGCATGACCCGTCGCGTATCCAACCCGTCGTTCGAGGGCATCAGCGCGGTGGTGGACGAGCTGTCGCCCGACACCGCGGCCGCGCCGGGCGGGACGCCGTGAGCATGAAGGTCCGACTTCTCTTCGTGGACGACGGGTCGTACCACCACGAAGACGTGCGCCTGCCGGGCGAGATCCTGGACGGCTACGAGCGGCTCATCGACTGCCTGCGCGAGGAGCCGACGGTGCTGGAACGCGTCTACGTGGACGTGGACCGCCTGTGCGCCGCCTGGGTGGTGGACGACGACGACTAGGCAGACCTCCACTGCTGGCCAAGCCGGCGGGGCCGGCCGCCTGCGCGCCGACCCCACCGGTCCCCTGGTCGTGCGTGGGACACCGCAGTACGTCAGAAGTGGGAGCGCGGTAGGGCGATCGTGGCCTCACTCCAGGCTGCACGGAACCGTTCTTCCACGCGTGCGGCTTCATCCGTGCGCCCCTGCGCTTTCAGGCTCAGAGCCAGGCCTCGCAGCGACCATCCGTTCTCCGGGAAGCGGTCGAGGTCGTCTCGGTAGGCTCGTTCGGCGTCGTCGGGCCTGCCGGCGTCGAGATAGGCCTGGCCGAGCGTATGGCGAACCGGTCGATACCAGAGCGGAGGCTCGTCGTAGAGCAGGCCGTCCTCCACGTCGCGTGCCCGCTCGAAGATCTCCACTGCTTCGTCGGCTCGTCCGGCGCGCAGAGCGATCTCTCCCTCGAGCATGAGCGGAGCGATGTGGGGGATGGGGTTGGCGTCGGGAGGACCCTCGGTTCCCTGCGTCACTTCCACGACGCGGGAGAGAACGGCCTGCGCCTCACCGGTCCGCCCCAGAGCCGCGAGGGCAGTGCCTCGTGCGTACAGCGCCATCAGGGTCGCCTGCTCGAGCTCGGGTGCGGGCATGGGCTCGTCCAACACGGCGCTCCACTCGCCGAACGTCAGAAGCGTCAGCTGCGGCAGGACGACTGCATTCTGGATCCAGTAGACGTCTCGCGCCACCTCGAGGGGTACCCGGGGCGCCACGGTGCGCGAGGCCTCCAGCGCCGTCTCCTTCATGCCCGCCATGGTCGCTGCGAAGGCCATGAAATGGTAGTTGTGTGGGTAGTAGGCACCGGTGTAGAGCGAGGGGCCGCCCATGTCCGCCATCATCGCCTCGTCGGCGTGGACGGCGTGCTCGTTCACCCGGACCGCGTCCGCGTACCGGCCCACACGGATGTAGATGTGTCCCGGCATGTGCACGATGTGTCCCGCACCCGGCATGAGGTTGGCGAGACGCTCCGCACACGCCACCGCGCGTTCAGGAAACGCGGCCTCGACGAGATGGATGTAGTAGTGGCAGGCACCCGGATGCTCGGGGTTTGCGGCCACGGCACGCCCCAGGACGTCGAGGATACGCTCGGTCCCGGCCCGGGGGCTGCGATCGCCGTAGGGTCCCGACCAGTAGTTCCACGGGCTCAGATTCATGAGGGCCGCACCATAGAGCGTGAGGATGTCGGGATCTCCGGGGAACCGACGGGCGGCGTCCTCCAGGGCACGGGCGTACGCGGAGTCGTGAGCCGGTGTCTGGGCGGAAGGCTCGTCCGCGTATCGGACGGCGATCGCGTCGATCAGGGCCCGTTCCACAGGGGTAGCCGCGCCGCTGCGCTTCCGCGCCTCCATGGCAGCTTCCCGCGCACCCTTCGGGTCGAGTCCCGGTGCGTTGATGTTGTGACCGGAGGCCAACGCAACGCCCCACCAGCACATCGCACAGTCCGGATCAGCCCGCAGCGCCTCGCGGTAAGAGCGGATCGCCTCGGGATGGTTGAAGGCGTACTGGAGGCGCAGGCCCTGATCGAAGAATGCCTGGGCGCGGGGGGACGACGTGCTGACGGTCCTCGTATGGGTTCCCAGATCGTCGTGGAGGACGACGGCCGTGTCGTTCGTGTCCGCATCGGGAGGGCGTTGCTGGGCAGACAACCCCAGAGTGCTCAAGCCCAGCAGGGGTACGAAGCCCAGCTTCGACAAGCTGCGGTGCATGGGAGACCTCCTATCACTGAAGTGACGTAGAATCTATTTTAGACTGACTGGTCAGTATAACATAGAAAAAGGCCATTCGCGGGTGTCGTCAAGGGGCGCGCGCTCTGGCATCAGCTCGGAACGATCAGCGCGTTTCAGGGTTCTTGTACCGAACGGTTCATAAAACAAACGCTACGGAGTGAGAATGCCTCGAGACGCCGGTCCGACCCGGGAGAGGATCATCCAGACTGCTCATCGGGTCATTCTGGAGCGAGGCTTCGCCAGCACCTCGATCGACGACATCACCGAACGCGCCGGCATCAGCCGGGGCACGTTCTTCTATCACTTCGCCACCAAGGACGACCTGGCCCGCACGCTGATCCACCGGCACGCTGCCGAGGATCGGGAGCTGGCGGAGCGCTTCATGGAGCGCGCCGAGGGTCTGGCTCGGGACCCGCTCCAGCAGTTGCTGATCTTCTTCGGGCTCTACATCGAGCTCGTATCCGAAACCACGGCCGAGCGCCCGCCGGGATGTCTCTTCGCCTCCTTCTCCTACGAGGCCGGGGTGTTCGACGAGGACACCATGAGAACCATCCGCGAGGCCTTCGATTTCTGGCGCGAGCTGGTCGGCGCGAAGATCGGGGAGGCCGCCCGGGCGCATCCGCCGGACCGTGGCCTGAAGCCCCACGACCTGGCAGACTTCGCGTATACGGTCTTCGAGGGCGGGATGATCATGGCTCGGGTGAGGGGAAATCCCCAGGCGCTGGCCGATCAGCTCATCCTCTACCGAGACTATCTCGAACACCTGTTCGGTGTCGCTTCCGCCGCGGCGGGGGCCTGAGCCGTCGACTGGCTCAACGCGGCCGGTGGCGTGGTGTCACCGGGCCCGGACGTCACCGATGCGCCGCACCCGCTCCAGCGTCCAGGCGTCGACGACCGGCGGGGGCCAGCGGCCCTGGTCGTGGGCGGCGCGGATCCGCTCCACCTCGTCCCGGGCACGGCGAGCCGTGCCCTCGTCGACCCAGCCGTGGGCGAGGGCCTCGTCGAGCTGCTCGCGGTCGAGGACTTCCAGATCGCCGCCGGGGCCGAGCCACACGTCCAGGAAGAGGTCGGTGGTGTCCCAGCGGACGACGGCGCCGGGCTCGGCCGAGGCAGGCCCTTGCCCGGCGGACTCCAGCACGGGTGGCGTCAGGATGTTCGCGTAGAGCCCCGTGAAGGTGCCGTCGGCCGTGTGGAAGCGACCGATGTCGTGCCATCGGCCGGGAAAGGTGAACCACACCACGGGCGACCCAGGCTCGAGGATCGTGGCGCCCCCCACGCGCAGGGGCCGCTCGACCGGCGTGTCGGGCTGATAGGAGACCTTCACTTCGGGATGGTCGACGACGAGCTCCTGCACGTAGACCTGGAGGCGATCGGGGGGCCGCAGATAGTGGATGTGGACGGTGCGGCCCGGGCTCACACGGCCTCCACGTAGATCTCCATCACGCCGCCGCACACGGCCGGGCTCCAGGAGAGGAGGTCCCGGGTGAGGTCGACGCTCACTAGTTCGGGCGCTCCCGTGTCGACGACTCGCCGGGCGGCTTCCAGCACCTCGGCCTCGCCACATCCGCCGCCCACCGTGCCGACCAGGCCCCGCTCGGGGTCCACCAGCATCTTGGTGCCGGTCTTGCGCGGGGTGGAGCCACGGGTGTCGATCACCGTGGCCAGGGCGCAGCGCCGGCCTTCGGCGCGGGCCTCCACGACCGCTCGCAGCAGCTCCAGGTCCTGCTGTCGAATCATGCCGGGTCCTCCTGGTGCGTCGGCTCGAAAAAACGTTCCAGAACGCGCTCCACGTCGCGCAGGGGGCGCCCGCTTCCGCCGCGCCAGGCCAGCACCAGCTCGGCCGCGACGCTGACGGCGATCTCCGCCGGGGTCTCGGCTCCCAGGTCCAGGCCCACCGGGGCCCGTATCTCGGCGAGACGCGCCCTCGGGATGCCCTCGTCCAGGAGAGCTGCCCACGTGGCGCGCACCCGGCGGCGGCTCCCGATCATCCCCACGTAGCGTGGCCGAACGGGCTGCAGAAGGATCCGCCGGAGGCACTCGAAGTCGTAGCGGTGCCCGCGGGTCACGAGCACCAGGTGCGTGAGCGGACGGATGGAGAGGTCCGCGAAGGGGTCCTGGAAATCCACCCGCAGGATCTCGTCGGCTTCCGGAAAGCGCTCGCCGGTGGCGAACTCGGGCCGGTCGTCCAGGATCCGTACGCGGAATCCCAGCAGCGCCCCGACGGTGCACAGCGGCTGCGCGATGTGGCCGGCCCCGACGATGACCAGGTCGGGCCGCGGCACGTGCAGCTCCGCGTAGAGCCCGTCGTGGAGGCCTTCCTGCTCACTACCGTCCAGGACAGCCGTGGCCATGCGGTCGGCGGTCCCGTCCAAGTCGGCATCGCCGAGGGAGCCGTGCACGTCCAGGACCGCACCGTTCGCGTCGTCGAACCCCTCCACGGCGACCCGGCGAGCGGCCGCGTCGCCGCCCACGCCGGGTCGCAGCACCACCACGACCCGGCGTCCCGCGTCCATGGCCTCCAACACGAGGGCGGCGGCATCCGCGGCGTCCACGGTGCGTCCGGGAAAGGC
The DNA here is from genome assembly GCA_963809895.1 of uncultured Gemmatimonadales bacterium. Lineage (GTDB taxonomy): Bacteria > Gemmatimonadota > Gemmatimonadetes > Longimicrobiales > Gaopeijiaceae > Gaopeijia. The sequence goes on from CAWELD010000010.1 coordinate 433,198, forward strand.
CCGACGATAGTCGGTCGGGGTGTCGACGTCGTCCAGCACGCCCTCGTCCGACACGGCCACCTCGCGGCGTCGCGCGGCGTAGCGGTGCACCACCGTGCGTGGGCCCTGGGGAAGATCCGGCTCGAGCAACTCCGGAAAGAGGTCGGCGTGGAGCAGCACGGGATGGCCCGTGCGGCCGTCGAAGGCGGGCTCCGTCACCGGCGCTCCCTCGCGCCGGAAATCGTCGATGAGGGCCCGCACCGTGGCCGTCTGGACGCGCGGATGGTCCACCGGGTGCACGAGGACGCCGGCCACGTCGTCGGGGAGCCCGTCGAGTCCCACGCGCAACGAGGAGGCCAGCCCGCCGCGCCGTGGGTGGTCCGGCTCGGGATTCACGGCCACGGTGGCCCCGGCGGCCCGTGCCGCCTCGGCCTCGGCGCCGTCGGCGTCGCGCACGACCACGACCACGGGAGCGGCCCCGCCCGCCACAAGCGTTTCGACCACGCGGCGCACGAAGGGTCGGCCGTCGGCATCGAGAAGGGCCTTGGAGCGGCCCATGCGTGCCGATCGGCCGGCACAGGGCACCACCGCCGCCACGGGTCCGGGAAGCGGTGTCACGGATCCATCCCGCCGTGGGCCGGCATCATGTGGGCCGCCGGGCTCCACCGAACGCGTCGTAGAAGCGGCGGTCCTCGTCGGCCAGCCGTAGCAGAAGCTCGGCGGGCGCGAAGCGGGGCCCTACGCGCTCCTCCAGGGCTCGGAGGCGCTCCACCAGGCTGCGGGGATGGTGGGTGTCGGCGAAGCGCAGCAGGCCGCCACGGAACGGTGGAAAGCCGGTGCCCATGATCATCCCCAGATCCACGTCCGCCGCGCTGGCGACGATGCCGTCGTCCAGCACTCGCGCCGCCTCGTTGATCATCGCCAGGACGAGCCGCGCCCGGATGTCGCCCGTATCGATTCCGCCCCGCTCCGCCGGTACCGACGGGCCGAGGTCCGTGTAGACGGACTCGTCCACGCCCTCGGCCTTGCCGTCCTCGTAGCGGTAGAACCCCCGGCCGTTCTTGCGGCCCAGGCGGTCGGTGGCCTCCAGAGCCGTGAGCGGGGGTGCCGGGGCCATGCGCGCGCCGAACGCCTCGTGGAGCGTATCGCCCGCGTGCCGGGCGATGTCGATGCCCACCTCGTCGATGAGGCGGATCGGTCCCATGGGCATGCCGAAGTCGGTGGCCGCGCGGTCGACCTCCTCGACGGTGGCGCCCTCGGCCAGGAGCCAGCCGGCCTCGTTCAGGTACGGACCCAGGATGCGATTCACCAGGAAGCCGGGCCCGTCGTTGCACACCACGGGCACCTTGCCGAGGGTCACGGCGAAGGCGTGCACGGTGGCGACGGTGTCGTCGGAGGTGGCGTGGCCGCGAACGACCTCCACCAACGGCATGCGGTGCACGGGATTGAAGAAGTGCATGCCACAGAAGTCGGCCGGACGGGCCAGCGCCTCGGCCATGTCGTCCACCGACAGCGACGACGTGTTGGTGGCGAGGATGCACCCGGCCCTGACCACGCCTTCCATCTCGCGCAGCACGGAGCGCTTCACGTCCATGCGCTCCACCACGGCCTCCACCACGAGGTCGGCCGTCTGGAACCCGTGATACTCCAGGCCGCCCGACACCAGCCCCATCTTGTGATCGGCCTCCCGGCGGGAGAGCTTGTGGCGCTCCACGGCCTTGTCGAAGAGCCCGCGCGCGTGCTGGAGCCCGCTGGCCACGGCCTCGTCGCGGATGTCCTTGAGGCGCACTTCCACGTCGTTGTACGCGGCGAGCTGGGCGATGCCACCGCCCATGACACCCGCCCCGACCACGCCCAGGTGCTCCACCTCGTGCGCGCGACCCTCCGGCACGACCCGCGCGGTCTTGCGGGCGTCTTCACGCAGATGGAAGACGTGCAGGAGGTTCCGGTGCACCGACGTGGCCGTGAGCTCGCCGAAGGCACGCGCCTCGATGCGGAGCGCATCCGGCACCGGCTTGCCCAGGGAGCGTTTGAGCACCTCCAGGATCTTGAGGGGGGCCGGATAGTGTCCTCCGGTCTCGTGCTTCACCCGGCGGCGGGCAGTGGCCAGGACGATGCGCCGGCCGGGGACGGTGTCCTCGAGCAGCCGCTTTCCCAGCCCGCGCTTGCGGCGCGAGGCGCCGTCGGGGAGATCCGGCGCCCGCAGCGCGAACTCGCGCACCGATTCGCGAAAGATCTCGGCGGGCAGAATCTCCGAGACCAGGCCGAGGCGGCGTGCCTTCGAGGGCCTGGCCGGGGAGCCGGTCAGGAGCATGGGCAGCGCGGCCTGCAGCCCGACGAGCCTCGGTAGCCGGGTGGTTCCGCCCCAGCCGGGCAGGAGCCCGAGCTGGACCTCGGGGAATCCCAGGCGCGTGGCCGCGCGATCGGAGCAGACCCGGAAGCGACAGGCCAGCGCCAGCTCCAGACCTCCTCCCAGGCAGATCCCGTCGACCGCCGCCACCGTGGCCACGGGCAGCCGCTCCACGTCCATGAAGATCGCCTGCCCCAGGAGCGACTTGGCCTCGCCATCGGCCGGATCCTGAATGGCGGCGATGGCTTCGACATCGGCCCCGGCGATGAACGTCGCGGGCTTGCCGCTGATGAACACCACGACCTTCACGGTCCCGGCGCTCACCTCCCTGGTGACCTCCTGGAGCAGCTCGCCGAGTCGGCGCACGACCTGCTCGTCGAGCACGTTCTGACTGCGATCCGGGTCGTCGAACTCGATCCACGCGACGCCGTCGGCGTCGATGGACAGCGTGGGATTGGGATGGGGCGTTGGATCGGCCATGGCTGGGCAGGCGGTCGGGGCGCGGGAAGGTCCACTCGCGGATGACTCCGCAATCTACCGCACCGTGCCTACCCCGACAGCGGCCGCGGGTGCGGCGCCGATTCGCGACGGGCGCTACCCAACACGAGGCGAGGCCCCGGACGCGCTGTGGCGTCCGGGGCCTCCGTTCCGTTGATCAACTCCGCCGGAGCGGCGGGCTCGACTCAGAACTTGGGCCGCATCTCCGCGTTGCCGCGGGCGAGCGTGAACGTCACCGGCTCGCCACGCGCCACATCGAGCTCCTCGTTCCAGTAGAGCTCGGAATAGGGCTCGGCGTAGCGGGCGTAGACCCAGTAGTGGCCCGGCTTCACCTCGAAGCGCGCCACCCCCTGGGCATCGGTGGTGTCGGTGGCAATGGGCAGGCCCGAAGCGCGCTGGTGCGCCAACATGACCGCGTCCACGTCGGCGTAGGCCTCGTTGGCCCACTCGTCGTACTGGACCCGGTACTCCTGCGCCCGCTGGATGTTGGCCTTGGAGAGCGAGTCGAACACCGCGAACGCCTGATCCTTGCGGCGTTCCACCTGACCCAGCTGCGCGTCCATATCGTTGAACTCCCGGTAGAGGACCGTATAGCGGGCCTCTCCTCGGGAGAACTGGTCCATGGTCTCCTTGATCGTCTGGAGCGTGTCGCGGAGCGTGTTCCAACGGCTCTCGAGGTCGCGCCAGGTGCGCTGAGCGTCGGCCGTCTCGTTCTGGGCGTCCAGGAGCTCCTGGGGGACCTGGGGCTCAGGCGCCGCGGCCGCGCTGGTCAGCGAGTCGAAGATCTGGTCGCGATCGAAGGGAAGGAGCTGCACCTCGAGATCGGAGAGCTGGCGGGTCACCGTCTCTCCGGTGGCCGGGTCCTCCAGGTCGATCTCGGCGGTGACCACCACTTCCGCGGGACCGCAGGCCGCGAGGGCCAACGCCGTCGCGGCGGTGAAGAGGAGGGAGAAGCGCTTCATGTGGACACTCCGTAAGTCGTTCCGGACAGGGTCAGGCGGCGAAAGTACACGCGGCCCGAGGGGTCGACAAGGTTTCCGGGTGTATCGGACGCTCACCCGCCTCCCAGGTCCGGCCCGAAGACGAGGATGCGGGGGGGGCCGAGCGCCGAAGCGGCCCGGGTGAGCTCGGAGGGGCCGAGGGTCCACACGGCCGCCCTCAGCGCCCGCACTTCGCCGTCCCGAACGAGGTCCTGGGCACGCCGCGCCGCGGCCTGCTCCGGCACGGCCTCGCGCAGAAGCTCGGCGGAACGAAACCGTCGCCGCTGCCACCGGAAGAAGGCGTCCTCGGCAGGGATCGCGAGGGCTTCGACGCCGTTCAGGATGCGCTGCTCCCACCGGTCGGCGGCATCGGGGAGGACGGCGGCCTCGACGACCAGGGCGCGCCCCGAGTCCAGGGTGCGCACGTCCACCTGGACGTTGAAGACGCCGGGATCCGGGGGTGACGGGTTGAAGTCCTCCGTCAGGCGCCTGGAGAGGAACTCCAGCAGGGTGGCAGGCATGTCCGAGGGGACGGGATACGCCACGGTGATCCAGGTGTTCGTCACCTCCTGCACGATACGGACGCGGTCGCCCTGATCCCACGGAAGCGCGCCCACGTACGCGGTGTCCGGGGCAGGCGGGGCGCCCGTGGCGGCGGAGTCGGGAGACGGTGCAGGCGGTGCTCCCGCCACCGAGTCGGCGCCGACGGACGCGGCGGCCCCCGTGGAATCGGCAGCTGCCGTGTCGGGAGTCGCCGCCAGCGAGTCGACCACCGCCGGCCGGGGGGCGGGCGGCAGACCCAGTACCCGGCGCGCGGCGTCTTCTCCGCCCAGGGCGCCCAGCACGGACAGGCTCGCGTCGTCGGCCCGGTACGTGCGCCGGCGGAACCCGTCCAGGGCGCCGGCGTCGATGCGGCCCACCGATTCCAGCGTCCCATCCGTGGGCCGGGCCGCCGGCGAGGCCGCACCGTAGAGCAGGGCCCGGGTCTGGCCGCGCACGTCCACGATGGGAGCGCCGGCCTCGAAAGTGAGGATCTCCTGGAGGTTCGCCACCACGGCGGCGACGTCCGCAGCAGCGGGGGCGTCCTCGAAGGCGGCCGCCGTCAGGGCCCGCCACGCGACCTGCCAGCTCTCCGGCAGCACCGCCAGCCGGATCAGTGTCAGATGCGGAGTCACGGAGACCGCCACCGTGCCGCCCCCCGGACCGAGCGCGCTCTCGACCCGCCGCTGGATCGTGCCCGCCATCACCCGGGCCGAGCCTTCGAGCCCGTCGGGATCGTCGGCGGAGCCCACGGGCAAGGCCAGCGCCATCCCGACGGCGGGAGTGCCCGGCAGGTCCTCGATGTGAATGCGACCGACCCGCCCGCCGGTCAGGGCCGGAGCGCCGGGCGCCAGCCCCTGTCCGGCCAGCGGTGCGGCCGCCGTCGTCCCGACCAGGATCGTCAACGCCGTGAGCGCCCAGGCGCCCGGGCCCTGCGCCCGCGCCACGATGCGCCTCATCGCCCCTCGCGTCGTCATGGTCGCACCTGGGCCCGGAAGGTCTGACCTGCCGACAGATCCTGCAGGAAGGCCCGCATGGCGTCGTCGTCGAGGTCCGTGAGCGCGTCCAGGTATCGGCGGGCCGCGTCGATGGCCAGCCCGGCGTCGATGAAGCGGCCCACGAGATGCACGCGGCCCCACGGCGTCCTGGCCTGGAGCAGGAGGTCACGGCGGATGCGCTCGGCCACGGACTGCGCCTCGCCGGGCTGGAGATTGGACGTCGCGTCCTGGATGAGTCCGTCGATGCGGCGTTGGAGCGCTGCGGCCTGCCGTGGGTAGGCCGCTCCCACGGCGGCCAGGACCGTGCGATCGGAGGTCTCCCAGAGCCGGATCTCGGCCTCGTAGTCGTCCTGTTCGTCGCGCAGGCGACGAGCCAGGAGGACCGCGGCGACGGCGGCGCGGGGGTCCAGAGGCGCGGAGGTGGACCAGGCGGCTCCCACCCAGCGTCGCAGGGTCTGGACCCGGCCCGGGCGAGGTGAGGGCGGCGCCGGGGCACCGGAGGGTGGGGCCGGCGAGCTCTCGTTGGATCCGAGCCCCGCCAGAGAAGCCAGCAGCACGGGATCAGCCACCTGGCCTGCGACCAGGAGCGTCATGGCTTCCGGGCGATGACTCCGCGCCCACACGTCGCGCAGCGTCGCGACACCCAGCGTGGGCAGGCTGCCCCGCGTTCCGTCGATGGGCGGCTTCTCAGGCGTGGCCGCGGCCCGCAACTCGGCCTCGATCCGGCCACCGCCGGTCTCCTCGAGTCGCCGGAGCCGTTCGTCCAGCTCGGCGCGCACGGCCTCCAGCGTGCCCACGTCGGGCGACGGCTCTCGAGCGGCGACGCGCAGCAGATAGGTCAGGTAGTCCAGATCCGCCACGGGCCCGGTCACCGTATAGACCAGGCCCCACGGCGTGCGTCCGGCCTCGACCCGGGCACCCAAGGCGCTCGCCGGCCCTTCCAGGCGACGCTGGGCGAGCATGGCCAGCATGCGGCCCGCGCCAGCCTCGGCCGGGCTCTCGGAGAGAGGGATGGAGAGGCGGAGCGAGACCACGCCTTCCGTGGGGGCCGGCAAGCGGATCACGCGCGGTGACCCGGGCGGCGCGAGCACCGAGTCGGGAAGCAGCGGATCCGGCGTGGCCGATGCCTGAGCCCGAAGCGCAGGCGTCCAGGCGAGGGCCACGGCCAGGGCCGTCGGCAGGAGGGTACGGATGGCTCGGGTCACGTCGGCTTGGGGGCGCCCCCGGGATCGCTTCGGGGGAGGGGGGTCAGGGGACGACGGCCGGCAGGACGTAGTTCATGGGATTCTGCGGTCGGCCGTTCACGCGCACCTCGTAATGCAAATTTGCGGAGGTCGCGATCCCCGTGCTACCCACTTGTGCGATGATGTCGCCGCGCTGGACCTGCTGGCCCACGCGTACCAGGATCTTGGACGCGTGCCCGTAACGGGTCGTGTAGCCGTACCCGTGGTCGATTTCGACCATCTGGCCGTAGCCGGTGACCCAGCCTGCGCGCACGACCCGTCCCTTGGCTGCCGCCAGGATGGGCGTGCCCCGGGGGGCGGCGATGTCGATGCCCTCGTGGGGAAGGGCCTCGTGGTAGATCGGATGGTTCCGGCTGCGCGAGAAACGCGAGGACAGGTAGCCCGTGGTGGGCATGATGGACGGCGTGGACAGCAGGAGGTCGCGGTGCGCGCGCAGGGAATCCCCGGCTTCGTCCATGCTCGCTTCCAGGAGTCGGGCTCGCCGTTCGAGGGCGTTCAGATCGTACTGGGCCGCGAACGCCGCCTTGCCCATGACCGAGTCCACCGGCCACAGCGGGTGCGATTCGGGGGTGTCCGCACCCGGGCCGCCGATACCGACCCGAAGGATCTCGTCGTCGATGGGGTCCAACCCGGCCAGGCTGCGGAGCTCGGTGTCGCGCTCGGTGAGCCCGTCCAGGTTCCCCTCGAGCTGAGTGACCTGATTCTGGATGCGGTCGAGCTCGGCGGTGAGAGCCTTGTTGCGTGTCCGGAGCTGGCGGGCCTCGATGCGTGTGGCGCCTCCGAAACCGACGCCCAGCGCGAGAACGAGCAGGACGACCAGAATCAGCCCGACGCCCGCGCCTCCGAGGGCCAAGGCCCGCGGAGAGAGCGAGTACTGCCGGACAGGGCTCTCCTCTCCCCGGACCACGAGGAAGGTCCAGCGGTCTCCTGCCATCAGTCGGCCATCGTCTCCATCCCGTTCACACGTGCACCGAAGCCGTCCGGCGGGTCGAAACCCTCCATGTTCCTGCCGCCACTCCACGGACTAGCCGGCAGAAGTTAGACCGTGGCGCGCGGGGGTGTCAACGTCCGGCCCGGCATCATTCGTCGCGCTTCTTCCGCGGAAAGAGGGGGTCCCCCTTTCGGACCTCGCGACCCGCCAGCGCGAGGCCGCGCGCGGCCTCGAGAGTCGGCACCTGGTCCAGGCCCAGCCGGTCCGCCAGCTCGGCCATCTTGCCCGGGGCCACGGGCTGGAAGAGCGCGGACAGCACGGTCAACACGCGTGCCAGGGTGGCGAGGGTCTCGTCCAGGTCGTCGGCCCGCTCCGGGTCCTTGGCGAGGGCCCACGGCTCCCGCTCTTCGATATAGCCGTTGGCGGCCCTGGCCAGGTCCATGGCCGAGCCCAGCGCGTCGTGGAGCCGATACGACTCCAGTGCCTCGGTGACCGCCTCCAGCGTCGCATCCACCTGGTCGGACATCCCCGTTCCGCCCGCCGAGGGCACCACGCCGTCCCGGTAGCGGGCGATCATGGACATGGCTCTGGACGCGAGATTCCCGAGCACGTTGGCCAGCTCGTCGTAGCGGGCCAGGAAGCGCTCGGGAGTGAACGACGCATCGCCCCCGGTGGGCATCTCCCGCAGCAGGTACCAGCGCACCGCGTCGGTGCCGAACTCCTCCCGGAGCTGGAGCGGGTCCACCACGTTGCCCAGCGACTTGGACATCTTGGTCTCGCCCACCACCCACCACCCGTGAGCCAGGATCCGGCGCGGCAGCGGCAGGCCCGCGCCCATGAGCAGGGTCGGCCAGTACACGGCGTGCGTGGTGAGGATGTCCTTGCCGATGAGATGGAGGTCCGCGGGCCACCACGAACCGGAGGTGTCGTCCCAGCCCTGCTCGCCGGCCGGGGCCGAGGGATCGACGGCACCGGACGCCGTGAAGTAGTTGATGAGGGCATCGACCCACACATAGGTGACGTGGTCCTCGTCGAAGGGCAGGGGGATGCCCCACTGCAGGCGGGCCCGCGGCCGCGAGATGGACAGGTCCGAGAGCGGCTGCTGCAGGAAGCCCAGCACCTCGTTGCGCCGGATCTCGGGCACGATCCAGTCCGGGTGCGCCTCGATGTGGCGCACCAGGTCCTCCTGGAAGGCGCTCATGCGGAAGAAGTAGTTCTTCTCCTCGATCTCCCTCACCGGGCGTCCGCAGTCGGGGCAGGTGTGGTCGGGCCCCAGATCCTTCTCGGTCCAGTAGCGCTCCTCGTGGATGCAGTACCAGCCGGTGTAGCTGCCCTCGTAGATGTGGCCGCGATCCATGAGGCGCTGGACGAAGCCCCGCACCACCGCCACGTGCTCCGGCTCGGTGGTACGGATGAAGCGGTCGAAGGCGATGTCGAGCTGTTCCCAGGCGGCCCGGAAACGCGCCGCCATCTCGTCGCAGAGCTCCTGGGGAGACACGCCCCGGCGGTTGGCCTCCTCCTGGATCTTCTGTCCGTGCTCGTCGGTGCCGGTGAGGAACAGCACGTCGCGTCCAGCCTGGCGGTGGAACCGGGCCAGCGCGTCGGCGAGAATCGTGGTGTAGGCGTGCCCCAGATGAGGCTCGCCCGAGGCGTAGTAGATGGGTGTCGTCAGGTAGCGTCGATCCGCCACGAAGGTCTCTCCCGGGTTGGGACGGGTCTGCCGACGCGCGCCGGACCGCGCGTCGTCAGTCGAAGGCCGGACCGGAGCCGGCGACTTCCTCTCTGAGGTCCTCCAGGCCCAGCGTGCGTCGATTGCCTTCGGCGTCGCGGAGCGTCACGGTTTCGCGGAGGATGTCCACGCCCAGCACCTTCTCCTCACCCAGGCCGGTGCGGATCGTGCGACCCTCCCTGGGAAAGCGCCGGCGGGCCTCGACATAGGTGCGGTGCTCGTACATGAGACAGCACATGAGCCGCCCACAACACCCCGAGATCTGCGCCGGATTCAGCGACAGGCGCTGGTCCTTGGCCAGCTGCAAGCTGACCGGCTTGAGCTCGGGCAGCCAGGTCGAGCAGCACAGCTCCCGCCCGCAGCGTCCCACGCCTCCCAGGAGGGCGGCCTCGTCGCGAACCCCGATCTGGCGAAGCTCGATGCGCGTCCGAAAGGTCCGCGCCAGATCTCGCACCAGCTCGCGGAAATCCACCCGCCGCTCGGCGGTGAAGTAGATGATGAGCTTGTTGCGGTCGAACTGCCACTCGGCCTCGGTGACCTTCATCTTGAGACCGTGCTTGTGCACGAGTCGCCGGGTCTCGTAACGCACGCGCTCCTCATCGGAGCGGAGCGTGTCGAGGGACTCCACTTCGTCCTGCCGCGCCAGTCGCAGCACGCGCTTCTCGGGCGTCGGCGTCGCGCAACCGCCGGACGAGGAGCACTTGCGCTCGGCGATGAGCCCCACCGCCGAGACCTCGCCCACGTCTTCGCCCCGGTCGGCCTCCACCAGGACGTGCTGACCGGGCCGCAGGTCGAGTCCCACGGCGGTGAAGTAGTCCTTTCGGGTCCCCTTGAACTGGACCTCGGCAAAGCCGGCCACGCTCAGACCTCCACCTCCTGCTGCGCCTCTTCGCCCTGCCACGCGCCCATGGCTTCGTACTTGGCCCAGCGCCGGCGAAGCAATTCGTCCTCGTCCAACTCGTCCAGTTCCCCCAGATGGCGCAGCAGGGCATCGCGCAGCCGCGCCGCGGTGGTGTCGTAGTCGGCGTGCGCGCCGCCCGGAGGCTCGGGGATCACGTCGTCCGCCACCCCCAGGGCCTTCAGGTTGGCCGAGTTCAGCTTGAGCGCGGCCGCGGCTTTTTCCCGGTGCTCGGCGGAGCGCCACAGGATGGCGGCGCAGCCCTCGGGCGTGATCACCGAGTAGATGCTGTGTTCCAGCATGAGGATCCGGTCCGTGACACCCAGCGCAAGCGCGCCTCCCGATCCGCCCTCGCCGATGACCACCGAGACCAGGGGCACGCGCATGCGAGACATCTCCCGCAGGTTCATGGCGATGGCCTCGGCTTGCCCCCGCTCTTCGGCGCCGATGCCCGGATACGCGCCAGGGGTGTCGATGAGGGTGATCACCGGCCGCCCGAACTTCTCGGCCATGCGCATGAGGCGGAGCGACTTGCGATACCCCTCGGGGTGGGGCATGCCGAAGTTGCGCCGGAGGTTCTCCTTCATGTCACGGCCCTTCTGGTGGCCGATCACCATGACCGAGTGGCCGTCGAGGCGGGCCCAACCCCCGACGATGGCCTCGTCGTCACGGAACGCCCGGTCGCCGTGCAGCTCGATCCAGTCGGTGAAGATCCGCTCGATGTAGTCCAGCGTGTAGGGACGGCGCGGATGGCGGGCCACCTGTACCTGCTCGATGGGACGCAGGTTGCGGTAGGTCTCTTCCTTGAGCGTATCGAGCTTGCCGTGCAGGACCTCGAGCTCGGCAGACACGTCGATGCCCTTGTCGTCGGCCAGCTCCAGGAGCTTGGAGATCTGCCCCTGGATCTCGACGATGTCGCGTTCGAAGTCCAGATGCGGAACGGCGGCCAAGTGCGCCTCCCGGTTGGGGGGAACCGATCCGTAACGTAACGGACCGGGGGCCGCGTCGTGAAGGTGGGACCGCAGCCCCGGAGCCGGGTGGCGCCGCTACCGGGCCACCCTTACCAGGAGGTCGTGATCCGGGTCCACGACGACCTCTGCGGAGGGTGGCACGCCCTGGAATTCCCAGTGCCCGGAGTCGCCGTCCAGCTCCACCTGCTCCCGGCGCTCGCCACCGTCCCAGCGCAGTCGCAGCACCACCGGCAGACGGAAGCGGGGGGCGTAGCTCTCCTGGATCTCGCGGAGCGTCACGGCGAGGGAGCCGTCCGCGGCGGAGCCCTTGTGGAGGGCCAGGACCGGGTAGCCGGGCTCGTAGAGCCACTGGTGGAAGAACCAGTCGAGATCGGCGCCCGACACCTCCTCCATCACGTCCTGGAGATCTTCAGTGAGGGCGGTGCCGTCGCGGTGGCGCGCGTAGTACTCGCGGATGCCGTGGAAGAAGACCTCGTCGCCCACGAGACGGCGCAGCATGTGGAGCACCCACGCGCCCTTCTGGTAGCTGTTGGCGTTCAGGAGGTCGAACAGGTTCGCAGCCTCGGTGTCCACCACGGGGCGGAGCGTGTCGGGCGAGCTCAGGTAGCGCTGGGCCGCCGAGGCCATACGCGCGTCCAGGGCGGCGGGGCCGTCGGCGTACTCGAAGAAGAGGGCACCGAAGTAGGTGGCGAATCCCTCGGAGAGCCACAGGTGGGCCCAGTCCCCCTCGGTGACGGCGTCGCCGAACCACTGGTGCGCCGTCTCGTGGCTCACCGTTCCCTCGATGCTTCGGCCCGAGGCCAGGGCCTCCTGATCGTAGAAGATGGCCGAGGAGTTCTCCATGCCGCCGAAACGGGTGGCGGACTGCACGTGCGCCAGCTTCTCGTAGGGGAACGGACCCACCACGTCGGAGAAGAAATCCACCATCTGGGGAGCCCGGACGAAGGATGCGTTGCCCTTGTCGACATCGGGCTGGAAGAGCCAGGTGGTGATGTCCACGCAGCCGTCGGTGCGGGGCGAAGCCGGGGCACGGCCGCACGCGGCGGTGCCGAGATCGGTCACGGTCAGGGGGCCGGCGCCCACCACCATGGTGTAGGCGGGGATCGGCACGTCGGTGCTCCAGATCCAGGTGCGCCGAGGTCCGTCGGCCGGACCGGGCGCACCCGGCGCCGTGGGAAACGGCTGTCCGATGCGTCGTCCGTTGGCCACGACGGACCAGGCGGCGGGGGCGTGGACGATGAAGCGCACCGTGGCCTTGTCCGACGGATGGTCCACCGAGGGGAACCAGAAGCGTGCGCGGTTGGGCCAGTTGTCGGCGAACACCGTGCGGTCTCCGTGCACGTCCTTGCCCAGGTCGAGGCCGTCGTCGGGCACGCCTCGGTAGGTCACCAGCACCGGGCGCTGCGCGCCCGCGCCCAGCTCCAGGGGAACGTGCAGGCGGCCCGCGTCGAGCGTCCATCCGCTCACCGGCGCGCCGTCCACCGCCACGGTGTCCACGGCCAGCCCCGAGAAGTCCAGCGCCAGCTCCGTGACGTCGCGCACGGCTCGCACGGTGAGGGTGGCGCGTCCGCCGATCCAGCTCGCGTCGCTGCCGAGGCCCAGTTCGAGCTGGTAGTGCAGCACGTCGATGCCGGTGTCGTAGTCCCCCGGCGCCGCGGGCATTCCGGCCTCGATGGGGTCGGGCTCCTGCCGGGGTGGCGTCTGCTGGGCGTGGAGGGTCGGGGTCTGGAGCGTGGCGACGACGGCGAGGAGGAGGAGTCGACGTGGCATCAGGGCAGAGGCTCGTGCGGGGAGGTCGTGTTCCGAAGCAGTTCGAAGGGCTCGACCTCGTCGAAATCGGCGAAGCGGCCCCAGTAACGGGCATGCGCCAGCGCGAAGTCCCGGGTCGGCGTGTCGGAGGCGCGCTCGTCGTCCTGCGACTCCAGGCCGTCCAGCTTGGCCGCGAGGTGGGCGCCGATCGCGCGGTACGTCGACGGGCGAAAGTCCAGCGACGTGGTCGCCGTGGCGTATCCCATGATCGACGGCACCGACTGGAGCGCCGGCCGGAGCCGCTCGAGCAGTCCTCCGCGCTCGGGATGCGTGTCCCGGGGCGAGGGAAGATACACCACTCGAGGCCGCACGTCGCGAAGGAGCTCCATGGCCTGGCCGAGCGCGTCCACCGGGTCGCCCATGGCGGAGAGCACCACGCGATGGACGGCATGCCCCGCGGCCTCGTGGGCCGCCAGCGATCCTCCGCATCCCAGCTCCACGTCGCCGGGCTGCACACCCACGGCCACCACGGCGGCGGCGCCCTGGTCGACCTCGGCCGATCCCGGCAGGAGCTCCAGCACGGTGGCGTACAGAACGTCCCGATCCAACGGCTTCAGGAGGACGGCGTCGGCGCCGGCGCGCCGCGCACCGTCGACGTGGGCGGGCGTCTGATAGCCCGTGACGGCAATGACGGCCACCCCGGGCTGCCGCGCCTTGAGCTCCTGGGTCAGGGTGAACCCGTCCATGCCCGGAAGGTTGAGGTCGGTGATGAGCAGGTCGAAGCTGTGCGAGGCCGCCAGCTCGAGCGCGTGAATCCCGTCCTGGGCCAGACTCATGTCGTAGGGCCCGAGCTGGCGGAGAAGGCGGGACAGGAGGTAGGCCTGATCCGGCGAGTCCTCCACCACCAATACGCGCGCGCCCCCGGGGGCGGCGGGCCTCGAGGATTCGCTCAACGTCGGGTGCCTCGGCGTGCGGGTGTCCTGTAGAGGGCTCTCATGCTTCAAAGATGGGATGTCGGGGCGGGTTCGTGCACGGGTCTCTGCAACCTGGCGTGGCGTGAGCCCGTCTATGTTCATGGAATACGGAAGCCGGGCTGTCGCCCGGCGACACACGGAGCGTGGTCGGGGAGACGACGAGATGCGAACGGCGATGGTGGTGCTGGCGGCGATGACCGTGGGGGCGTCCAACGTGGCGGCCCAGGCAGGTTGGAGCCGGAACTCCGGCGGATGTCCGGAGGGCTGGGGCGGAGGTGATCGGGAGCGGGCGTGCGAGACCCGCACCCGCACGCTGGCGGCGGGCGGGTCGCTGACCGTGGACGGCGGGCGGAACGGCGGCATCGGCGTCGAGGGCTGGGATCGAGACGAGGTCAGCGTGACCGCCCGTGTGCAGGCGAACGCCCGCAGCGCATCCAGAGCCGAGGAGTTGGCGGCTGCGGTTCGCCTCCAGGCCGACGACGGTCACCTGAGCGCCCGCGGACCCGACACGGGTCGCGGGGAGTCGTGGTCGGTCAGCTGGGAGATCCGGGTGCCCCGACACCAGGATCTGCGGCTGGAGGCCCACAACGGCGGCATCTCCGTGGTCGGCATCGACGGCCGCGCCGAGCTGCGCACCGTCAACGGGGGCCTGCGACTGGAGGATCTGGCGGGCGAGGTCGACGGCCGCACCACCAACGGTGGCGTCCACGTCGTGCTGTCCGGCGCCACCTGGGACGGTCGCGGGATGGACGTGGAGACCACCAACGGCGGCATCGAGCTGGTGGTGCCCGACGACTATTCGGCCGAGCTGGAGACGGGCACCGTGAACGGCGGCATCGACCTGGACTTTCCGGTCAGCGTCCGCGGCCGGCTGAGCCGGATCTTGACGGCCACGTTGGGCGACGGTGGCCCGCCGGTACGCGTGCGCACCACCAACGGCGGCGTGCGGGTGCGGCGGCGCTGACCGCTGCGCCGACGGCGCCCCGGCTCACCCGTCGGGAGCGCCCACCGTGCCCGGGTCCACACCGGCGGACCCGGGCACCGAAGCATCCAGCACGTGCCCGCTGGAACGGGGCTCGGGAAGCAGGAACCATACGATGAGCCCCATCCCCAGGACCGAGACGGCTCCCACCGTCGTGTTCGTCCAGTAGCCCACGTTGGCGAAGAGCGGGCCGGCCAGCGCGCTTCCCACGGCGTAGCCCAACTGGCCCAGCGCCACGGTGAGGCTCATGAGGGAGCCCCGCCGGTGATCGTCCACCAGCGCCGTGAGCAGTGCCGAGAAGGGGCTGGTGCGCATGGCGATGAGCACCATGGTCATGAAGAACATGGGGTAGGCCACCCAGAACTCCTTGACCAGGATCGTGGTCAGGAGCATGACCGTGGACAGGCCCACGCTGGCCAGCAGGATGATGCCTTTGCGACCGATGCGATCCGAGAGATTGCCGGCCCGCGGGCCCGTCAGGACGTTCGCGATCCCCCCGACGAAGAAGAGCGTCGCGATGGCGCCGCTGGTAGCGTCCAGGGAACGCTCCAGCCAGGTGGGCAGATAGACCACGTACAGGGCGATCCCCAGGTACATGAGGAAGAACGCGAACGACGCGAAGGCCACCTCGGGACGGCGCAGCATGGCCAGATAGTCCCGGAGCGCGCCGCCGGCCGTGATGCGGCCCTCGGTGCGTTTCACGTCGGGCTGAGGGATGCGGAAGAGCACCAGGAGGAAGGTCAGGGCCATGGTGAGCGCGAAGACGTAGAACGGCGCCTTCACGCCCAACCGTCCGGCGATCACGATCCCCAGGGGAATGCCGATGATCTGGCCGAAGGCGGAGCCGCTCATGATCCACCCCGTGGCCCATCCCCGGCGCTGGTAGGGAAAGTAGTCGCCCACGTAGGAAACGGCGGACCCGCTCAGCACACCGCCGGCCATCCCGGCCAGGATGCGTACGGCCAGGAAGGACTTGTAGCCGACCACGAAGCCGTGCAGCACCAGAGCGCCGGTCATGATGCCCGCGCCCATGAGGAGGATCCGACGTCGGCCGATCTTGTCGGAGATGGGCCCGGAGATGATGGCGAAGACGCCCACCATGAGCGCGTAGACGGAGACCAGGGTGCCCAGCGCCGCGTCGCCGATGCTCAGCTGTTTGCCGATCTGGGGAAGGATCGGCGAGATGATCATCACCTGGCTGGCCGAGGAGAAGACCAGCAGCCAGAGGGTGAAGACGATCAGGTTGGGCGACGGATCGCGGATCTTCACAGAAGGGGGGAGGTCGGGCCGCGAGGCGCCGGCTACCCGTCGTCCTTGTGGACCAGCATGGCATGGCGCTGGTCGGTGGGCATGAGGACCATCTGGAAGACGTCGACGTGCTCCGGCGCGTTCAGGGCGTAGAGCACCGCATCGGCGATGTCCTCGGGCGCCAGGGGGGTGTAGCCCTGATAGACCTTCTCGGCGCGCTCCGCGTCACCGTGGAAGCGCACCTCGCTGAACTCCGTCTCCACCAGGCCCGGATCGATGGTGGACACCCGCACCTGGGTGCCCAGCAGGTCCATGTTGACCCCTTCGCTGAGCGCCAGCACCGCGAACTTGGTGGCGGCGTAGACGTTGCCCCGGGGGTAGGTCCAGCGCCCGGCCACGCTGCCGATGTTGACCACGTGCCCCCGGTCCCGCTCGACCATGGCCGGCAGGAAGGCACGGGTCACGTAGAGGAGCCCCTTCACGTTGGTGTCGATCATCTCGTCCCAATCGTCGGGGTCGCCCTCCTGCAGGGGGTCCAGGCCTCGCGCCTTGCCGGCGTTGTTCACGAGGATGTCGATGCCCTCGCCGTCGTCCTGCAACTCGTCGCGCAGGTCTTCCACGGCGGCCCGGTCGCGCACGTCCACCGTCGACGTCCGCACGCGGATCCCGTGCTCGGCGCGCAGTTCGTCCGCCAGCGCCTGCAGGCGCTCGGCTCGGCGGGCCAGGAGCACCAGATGGACGCCGTGCGAGGCGAGCGCGCGGGCGCAGGATTCTCCGATGCCGGCGGTGGCTCCGGTGACGAGGGCGGTGCGACCTGCGATGCGGTTCATGGCGCCAGGGTGTGGGTGGTCGAGCGTCGACGGATCAGGAGAATAGGCCCGCGGGGGCCACGGGCCAAGCGACACGCGATGGACAGAACCGGACGCGATGCGTACCGTGGCACGAGGTCGTCCAACGTCCGAGCCCGCCCGGTCCCCGCCCTTCCAGTGGAGCCATGGCCCTGAACGAGTCTCCCGCCCCGACGGACGGGGTGTCGCCATCGGACCACGAGTACGATCGCCGCGCCGTGTGGGGCTGGGCGCTCTACGATTTCGCCAACTCGGCGTACACGACGCTCATCGTCACCTTCATCTACGCGGTCTACTTCGCCCAGCAGATCGCGCCCGACGGCATCACGGGCACGGCGCTGTGGTCCCGGGGGGTGACGGTGACGGCCGTGCTCGTGGCTCTGGCCTCGCCGGTGCTCGGGGCCCTGGCCGACCGCGGCGGGTATCGCCGCCGCTTCCTGCTGGCCACGACCGCGATCACCGTGGTGTTCGTGACGCTCCTCTACCTGCCGGGCCCCGGTGAGGTGGGGCTCGCCCTGACGTTCTTCGTGGTGAGCAACGTGGCCTTCGAGCTCAGCGGGGTGTTCTACAACTCGTACCTGCCCGAGGTGGCGCCGCCGGACCGCATCGGCCGGGTGTCGGGCTACGGGTGGTCGCTGGGCTACCTGGGAGGGCTGCTCGCCATGGCGGTGGCGCTCTTCGTCTTCATCCGGCCCGAGCATCCGCCCTTCGGCCTGTCGGCGGAGACCGGTGAGAACGTCCGCGCCACCACCGTGCTGGTGGGCGTGTGGTTCGCCGTGCTGAGTCTTCCCATGTTCCTGTGGGTGAAGGAGCCAATCGGGCGAGCGCGTGCGGCGCCGGGGCGGGTGGTGGCCGATGCGTTCCGACAGCTCGGCACGACGTTTCGCGAGATCCGCCGCTACCGCCAGATCTTCCGGCTGCTGGTGGCGCGCATGTTCTACAACGACGGCCTGGTGACCATCTTCGCCTTCGGCCCGCTCTTCGCGGCGGAGACCTTCGACTTCAGCCTCACCGAGGTCCTGTACTGGGGACTCGCGCTCAACGTCACCGCGGGTCTCGGGGCACTCCTGATGGGCTTTCTGGACGACCGCGTGGGCGGCAAGCGCACGGTCCTGCTCACCCTGGTGGGACTGCTGATCGGCGCCACCTGGGCCGTGACCTCCACGAGCAAGTTGAGCCTGTGGCTCGCCGGTCTGTGGGTGGGGATCTTCGTGGGACCGAACCAGGCCGCCAGCCGCTCGCTCCTGGGCCGTTTCGTGCCCCGGCGCATGGAGACGGAGTTCTACGGGTTCTTCGCCTTTTCCGGAAAGGCCATCGCCTTCATGGGGCCGTTCCTGCTGGGAATCGTGACCGAGACCTTCGGCTCCCAGCGGGCGGGAATGGCTACCATCGTCCTCTTCTTCCTCATCGGCGGAGCGCTCCTCCTGGGGGTGGACGAAGGGGAGGGGCTGCGCCGGGCGGAAGCCGAGGTGTCAGCGGCCTGAATCCCCCTGGTCCGAGCCCGAGCTCGCCGGGGATCCCTCCACGTCCTCGGGCGGCAGTCTCCATTCCCGTCCGCGGACCCAGATGGCGCCGGCCAGCGCGACGGTGAGGGGGAGCACCACGCCCAGCACCACGAGCCCGAACTCGTCCTGGTACTCGTGGTCGGTGACGTGGAGCGCCAGGTACACGAGGTAGAGGATGTAGTAGAGGAGGAAGACCGCCCCCTCGCGGCGTGAGATGCGGGCGCCCGTCCAGAACACCGGCAGACAAGCCGCGCCCACGGCCACCATCACGGGGAGGTCGAAGGTGCGCACGCCGGCAGGCACGGGAAGGCCCGCCTTGGCCGCCACCGATGCGATACCCAGCACGGCCAGCAGGTTGAAGATGTTGCTGCCCACCACGTTGCCCACCGCCAGGTCACGCTCGCCCCGGAGGCTCGCGATGATCGAGGTGGCCATCTCGGGCAGCGAGGTGCCGGCCGCGACCAGCGTCAGGCCGATGACCAGCTCGCTCACGCCCGCGGCGCGGGCCACCGTGGTGGCGCCGTCCACCAGGAGCGAGGCGCCGTAGACCAGTCCGGTCAGCCCGGCCACAGCCAGCAGCACCGAAAGGGGCCAGGCACCCTGCCGGGCTCCGCCATCGCTCCCGCGGTCGTCGGGGTTCTTGAGCGCGAGCCGGCCCAGGTTGGCGAGGTAGAGCGCCAGGACCGTCAGCAGGAAGATGCCCTCGCCCCTGGAGATGAGGCCGTCGAGTCCCAGGAGCAGCGGCAGAAGGGAGACGCCCACCATCACCGGTACGTCGTACCGCACCAGCTGGCGCTTGACGGCGAGGGGGGTGATCAGGGCCGAGACGCCCAGGATGAAGAGCACGTTGAAGATGTTGCTCCCCACCACGTTGCCCAGCGCCACGTCGCCCCGCCCGCCCACCGCCGCCTCCACGCTCACGGCGACCTCCGGGGCCGACGTGCCGAAGGCCACGACCGTGAGGCCCACGACCAGCGCGGGGATCCCCAGACGCCGAGCCAGCGAGCCCGCACCGCGCACGAGGGCTTCCGCGCCGGCCGTCAGCAGGATGAGCCCGGTGACCGTCTCCAGCAGCGCGAGGAGGGTGGGGGAGGTCATGCCGGGGCGCGGTGCGCTATACTCTCATGCATGCGATGGCTCGTGCGCTTCTTCGTTCGTTGGATGCCCAGGATGTGCGTCCTGGGCGTCGGACTCGCCGCGCTGGTCTGGCTCTTCCTTCCCTGGCCCCTCACGCTGCGCTGGCGCGATCCGGGCACCACGGCCCTGATGCGCTACCGCATCCAGGAAGCCCGCCAGCGGGGCGACACGTTGGAGCTGCGCCACGAGTGGGTCCCCCTCGCCCGCATGGCGCCCACCGTGCCCCAGGCGGTGATTACCGGCGAGGACGGGCACTTCCGCAGCCACCACGGGGTGGACTGGTCCGCGCTGGGCGAGGAGCTCCACTACGACGGTACGCCTCCGTTCTCGATCCTGGATCCCGCCGACCTGGCGGCGCTGGCTCGGGCCGTACGCTACGGCGTCGAGCACCGCAGCGAGGTCAAGGGACGGAGCACCATCACCCAGCAGCTGGCCAAGAACCTCTATTTCACCCCCGAACGTAGCCTGCTGCGCAAAGTGGCGGAACTCTTCATCGCCCAGCGGCTCGAGTGGCTCCTGTCCAAGGATCGGATCCTCGAGCTGTATCTGAACACGGTGGAGCTGGGCCCGGGGATCTTCGGTGTGGAGGCGGCGGCGCAGGCGTACTTCGGCGTGCCCGCGTCGCGCCTCAGCCGGTGGCAGGCCGCGAGCCTGGCGGCGACGCTCCCGCAACCGCTGAGCTCCAATCCGGACCTGAACCCCGGGCGCATGGCGTGGCGCAGGGACCTGATCCTGCGCTACATGAACGGAGGTGGCGAGGTCAGGATTCCCGACGCCCCACCCCCCGTGCCGACCCCGCAGCTGGACATCCCGCCACCCCCCGACACCATGCCCGAGCCCCCTGGAGGAGAAGGACCGTGAGCGACGACGCGCCCAGAGACGACGACGCCGTGCCGGACGCCCGGCCCGACGAGCCCGACCGTTCGCCGCGCATCACCTTTCGCGGCAACCGCCACCGCCGCCGGTTCTACCTGCCCTGGCCGGTGCTGGCGCTGCTGGGAGGGTTGGTGGGATGGCTGGCCGGCGGGTGGCCCGGCGCGATCTTCGGCTTCGTGGTGGGATTCCTGGCCTGGAAGCTTCGCTGAGCACCACCGGCGTCGCCGTCGTGGGCGCTGGTGCCGCGGGGCTGATGGCGGCCCGGTTCGCGGCATCCGAAGGGGCCGACACGCTCCTCCTGGAGGGCACCGAGGACGGCGGACGGAAGATCCTCATATCGGGAGGGGGCCGCTGCAACGTCCTTCCCGCCCGCTTCCAGCCCGGGCGGTTCGTCACGGGGTCGTCACCCAACCTCGTGCGTCGCCTGCTCCGGGCCTGGCCACTGGCGGAGTTGAAGCGGTACTTCGAGGAGATCCTGGGGCAGCCGCTGGCGCTGGAGGAGGAGAGCGGGAAGCTGTTTCCCACCTCGAACCGCGCGCGCGACGTACGAGACGCCCTCGTCGACGCGGCTCGCCGGGCCGGGGCGCGGCTGCGCTTCGGGGCGCGCGTGACCGACGTGCGGCCCGCCGACGGTGGCTGGCGGCTGGTGCTGTCGGAAGGCGAGGAGATCCGGGCGCGGCGTGTGATCCTGGCCACCGGCGGGCTGTCGGTTCCACGGACCGGCTCCGACGGCTTCGGCCTCGGGATCGCCCGCAAGCTGGGGCACCGCGTCCACCCCACCTATCCGGCGCTCACGCCGCTCACGGCCGATCCGCCGGTGCACGCCGAGCTCGCCGGCGTATCCCTCGCCGTCACCGTGACGGCGCCGGGGGCGAGGCCCCGTTTCTCGACCCACGGCGGTTTCCTCTTCACCCACCGTGGATACAGCGGACCCGCAGTGCTGGATGCCTCGCACCTGGCCGTACGCTCGCGCATGGAGGGCTCGGGGCGGCAGTCGCTGCGCGTGTCCTGGGCCCCGCTGGATCGTGAGGCCTGGCAGGAGCGATTCCTCGGGAGAGTCGGAACCGTGGGCGGCGTGGTCGCGCCCGACCTGCCCACTCGGCTGGCCCGGGCGCTGGTGGCCGAGACGGGGGTGGCGTGGGAGCAGCCGTTGACGAGGCTCCGCCGCGAGGATCGAGCCCGTCTCCTGGCCGTGCTCACCGACTACGATCTGCCGTGGACCGGCGACGAGGGCTACCGGAAGGCCGAAGTGACGGGAGGCGGCGTGGCGTTGTCCGAGATCGTGCCGGGCACGCTGGAAAGTCGCCGCGCTCCCGGACTCCACCTGTGCGGAGAGATGCTCGATGCCTTCGGCCCCATCGGCGGACACAACTTCCTGTGGGCGTGGGCCACCGGGCGCACGGCGGGCGCCGGCGCTGCGCGTGGCGTCATCGAGCGCTGACGGCGCTCCCCCGGGAATCCTGGCGTGGCACGTGGTGACGTGCCCATGATTGCGGCTCGTCCCGTGAATTCCTGAGGAGGTGAAGCGCCATGATGATCCGCGGTCGTGAGGTCACGTCGACCTGGGGTGCCCGTGTCGACGCGGCGTGGGAGCGCGTGGCATGAAGGTCCTGGGTGGAGTGGGGGCGCTGGCGGCGCTGGCGGCGGGCGTCTGGGTCCTCGCCTGCGAGTCGGACCAGGCGGCACCCGGAACCGCGGAGCTCCGGGCGCCGGCCGGTAGCCAGAGTCGGCGCATCGAGGTCATCCAGCCGGAGGGCGTGGCGCGCCTGCCGGTATTCTCGTCGGCGATCCGGGCGGGGGGCTTCATCTTCCTGTCCGGGGCCATCGGCACGCTGCCGGGGACCATGGATCTGGCCGAGGGGGGAGCGGGGGCGGAGACGCGTCAGACGATGGAGAACGTCGAGACCGTGCTGGACGCCGCCGGCGCCACACTGGACGACGTGGTGAAGTGCACCGTGTTTCTGGCCGACATGGCCGACTACCAGGCCGTCAATCAGGTCTACCAGGAGTTCTTTCCGAACCGCCCGCCGGCTCGCTCGGCCGTGGCGGGCAGCGGCCTGGCCCTCGGTGCCCGGGTGGAGATCGAATGTCTCGCGCTGGCGCCCGAGGGTTGACCACCCCCGGGTGGGGAGCCGCCGTAATCATTTCACCGGCTCGTTCGTCTAATAGACAGACGACGGCGTCGGAGGTGTCGACGCCACCGGCATGCGCCGGGGGTCGGTCAGACGGTGCGTGTGGTGTGGTGTGGTGTGGTGAATGCGGTGCGGTGATGCCGTGCTCGACAGGCCCCCGGCCATCCGCCCGGGACGGCGGCGGGAGGTTAGCTCCTCGCCGCCGTTCCTCCTATCTTGGGGCAGGGTGGGTGGATCGTTCGGGGGGAGGATGATGCGATGATGCGCCGTTGTCTTTTCTGCCATAAGCCGTTTCCCGAGAACGGCGTCTTCCAGCACATGCCACTGTCCCGGCGGATCGCCTTCGATCCGGTGCGGGGCCGTCTGTGGGCGGTGTGCGGGCGCTGTTATCGGTGGACGCTGGTACCCATGGAGGATCGGGACGCGGCGCTCTACGAGATGGAGCGGGCGGTCCACGACCGGGCGGTGCCGGTTGCCCACACCGCCCACGTTGCTCTCCTTCGCCTCGAGCAGGTTCTCCTGATCCGGGTGGCGGATGCGGGGCTGGCCGAGCAGGCGTGGTGGCGCTACGGCCGGGAGCTGCGGCGCCGACGGAGCGCCTTCGACAGCGCGGGATCGCGCCTCACCGCCTACACGTACGGCGCCCTGGCCTTCGTGGGCGAGATCATGGGGCTCGGCGACCCCGAGGTCCCCATCGACTGGGACGACACCCCGGTGCAGGACATCCTGCGCTGGCGCCGCTTCGGATGGGCTGCGTGGCACGGGCGGGTGACGTGCCCCTACTGCAACTCCACCCTCACCGCCCTGCGCTACGACCTGTCCTGGTGGGTCTACCCTCTGCAGGGTCGGGACGGGCGACTGGCGGTGGGGGTACCGTGCCCGCGCTGCGATCCCTGGACCCCCGCCAACGTCTACCGCATCGAGGGTGATCAGGCGGAGAACGTGCTGCGCCGGTGCCTGGCCTACCAGAACATCTCGGGAGCCAGCGAAGGGTTGATCCGTGACGCCGCCCGCGTCATCGAGGACGCCGGCTCCGTGGGCGAGTTCGCGCTGGAGGCCACCACACGGCGCCAGTGCCTGTGGAAGATGGGCCCTTCGGGCGCCGTGGCGCTGGAGATCGCGTTGAGCGAGTCCGTGGAGCAGCGGATGCTGGATCTGGAGATGCGGGCCATCGAGTTCCTGTGGAAGCAGGAGGAAGAGCTCGCCCGGATCATCGACGAGGAGCTCACGCCGCGGCGGATCCTCGAAGCGCACCTCCGGCGCCTGCCCATTCGGCTGGGCAGTCGCCGCACGCCGCACATCCTGGCCGACCCCGGCTGAGGGTTGCCGCGGCCGCCACGCGGGTGGCGGAATGGGCATGGCACGGGCGATTTGCAAGATAAATTCAAGCGCTCGAAGGGGGATCCCAGGGTCATCCGTGGGGTCCCTGATGGGGCACGGAGTTTGCAGCGGTCTTCCCCTCGGCATTGCCGCAGGCCGACGTCCGGGCGTCACGCGTCCGTGCGTCCATGCTGCGACAATGCCGTCCTGTCGCCATGTTCCGAGACATTTCCGGGTCCATCTGGAGGCCTTTCTTGACTCGCTCACATCCTCGTTCCGGCGTCCTGCTTGCCCTGGCCCTGCTCACGGCCGTCGTCGGATGTGACAAGAAGAGCACCACCACTCCCAATCGTCCTCCGGACACGCCGACCATCGGGTCGCCGAGCTCCGGGGCGACCTTCGTCCCGGGCACCGCGATCCAGTTCCAGGGATCGGCGTCGGATCCGGAAGACGGGAATCTCTCGGGTGTCCAGCTCGTCTGGACCAGCAGCATCGACGGGCAGATCGGAACGGGCGCCTCGTTCAGCCGGAACGACCTGTCGGAGGGCACGCACACCATCACGCTGCGCGCGACGGACTCCGACGGAGCCAGCAGGACGGCCACCGTGTCCATCACCGTGGCCAACGAGGCTCCGGTGGCGACCATCAGCCAGCCGGCCGACAACGCCAGCTTCGGCATCGGCGAGTCCATCGACTTCCAGGGCTCGGCCACCGATGCCGAGGACGGGGCGCTCAGCGGTGGCGATCTGGTCTGGACCAGCAACATCGACGGCCAGATCGGCACCGGCGGCAGCTTCTCCCGGGCCGACCTCTCGGAGGGCACGCACACGATCACCCTGACCGCCACTGACAGCCAGGGTAAGACCGGCCAGGCCACGGTGACCATCACCGTGGAGAATCAGGCGCCGGCCACGCCGGTCATCTCGGCTCCGGCCGACGGCGGCAGCGCGCAGCTCGGTGCCTCGGTGCAGTTCCAGGGCTCGGCCACGGACCCGGAAGACGGGGTGCTCAGCGGTGACGATCTGGTGTGGACCAGCGACATCGACGGCGAGATCGGCACCGGTACGTCGTTCTCCACCACCAGCCTGTCGGTGGGCGAGCACACGATCACGCTGACGGCCACCGACTCCGACGGCCGGACGTCGAGCGCGTCCATCACCTTCACGGTGCTGGCGCCGCCCACGGCGACCATCACCGCACCGGCCGACAACTCCACCTTCGCGGTGGGGAGCACCATCGACTTCGAGGGCTCGGGCACCGACGCCGAGGACGGGGCGCTCACCGGCGCCAGCCTGGTCTGGAACAGCTCCATCGACGGTGATTTCGGCACCGGCGAGACGGTGAGCCTCGCGACGCTGTCGGCGGGCACGCACACCGTCACCCTGACGGCCACCGACTCCGACGGCCTCACCGGGACGGCCACCATCACGGTGGTGGTGCAGACGCTGGGCTCGCCCACGGCCGTCATCACGTCGCCGGCCAACAACTCGGCCTTCGCGCCGGGGCAGGCGGTCACCTTCCAGGGCTCGGCCACCGATCCCGAAGACGGCGCGCTCACGGGCGCGAGCCTGGTGTGGACCAGCAACCTCGACGGCCAGATCGGCACCGGCATCTCGTTCTCCACGGCCGGGCTGTCGGTGGGTACGCACACCGTGACCCTGACGGCCACGGACAGTGATTCCCAGACCGGCACCGCGGTGGTGACGGTGATCATCTCGGCGCCGCCCGCGGCCTCCATCACCTCGCCCACCGGCGGCTCCACCTTCTCCGCCGGCGCGTCGGTGTCCTTCCAGGGTTCGGCGACGGATCCTGAAGACGGCGCGCTCACCGGGTCGAGCCTGGTGTGGTCCAGCAGCCGGGACGGACAGATCGGGACCGGGGAGTCCTTCAGCAGCTCCAGCCTGTCGGTGGGCGTTCACGTCATCACGCTGGCCGCCACCGACTCCAACGGTCAGGTCGGCACCGCGCAGGTCAGCATCACCATCAATCCCGCCGGAAGCCCACCGGTGGTGAGCATCACGGCGCCTGGCGATGGCTCGACGGCGGTGCTGGGTGCCTCGGTCGGCTTCACCGGAACGGCCACCGACACCGAGGACGGGAACATCGCGGCCAGCCTGTCCTGGAGCAGCAACAAGGACGGGGCGATCGGCACGGGGGCCTCGTTCAGCACCAGCTCGCTCACGGTGGGCACGCACACCATTACCGCCTCGGTGACCGACTCCGACGGCTGGATGGTGACCGATCAGATCACGCTCACGATCCTGAGTCCGCCCACGGCCAGCATCAGCGCTCCGGCGAACAACGCCACCGTGACGGCCGGCGCATCGACCACCTTCATCGGGTCGGCGAGCGATCCCGAAGACGGCGCTTTGACCGGCGCGAGCCTGGTCTGGGTCAGCGACAAGGACGGCCAGATCGGCACCGGCACCTCGTTCTCCACCTCGTCGCTCTCGCTGGGCGCCCACGTCATCACCCTGACCGCCACCGACTCGGACGGTCTGACGGACGACGCGGTCGTCAACATCACCGTGAACGACGCGCCCACGGCGACGATCACGGCGCCGGCAAACGGGGCGTCGTACAACGAGGGTGACAACGTCAGCTTCACCGGGACGGGTTCGGATACGGAAGACAGTGCCGGGAGTCTGACCCTGTCCTGGAGCAGCAGCATCGATGGTGTTCTGGGGACCGGCACCTCGCTCAGCACCAGTTCGTTGTCGGCCGGCACGCACACCATCACGCTGACAGTCACGGACACTCAGGGTGGCACAGACACGGATCAGATCACGATCACGGTGAACTCGACCTCCAGCCCGATCGTGGTCGAGGTCGGAGCGACGGCGTCGTCGACCATCAACGTCGGCGAGCAGAAGGTCCTTCCCATCGTGGTGGACATGACCAATGCCGCGGGCCGCGACGTGGCGACGCTGAACCTGAAGATCACCTGGGATACGGGGGTCGCGACCTACGTGTCGGCGACCAACGCGGTCGGCTCTGGACTCGCTTCGAAGAACGAGGGGAGCGTGGGCAGCGGCGAGCTCACTCTGGGGTGGATCGACACCAGCGGCCAGACGAGCACCTTCACCGCCTGGAACGTGACGCTCGAGGGCGCGGGGTCGGGTTCGACCACCGTCACCGTGCAGGTGGTGGAGATCAAGGACGAGACGGCCACGGATCTGTCCGGTGACACCGGAACCCGCAATCACATTCTTACGGTGAACTGATGGGCACCACGTTGAAGCTGGGCGGCCTGACGTTTCTTGCCGCGACGCTCATGATGGCCATGGTGGCGGCGGCGCCGCCCGCCGCGCCCGCCGTGGGCCCCTCCGGGACGAGCCTCACGTTCATCTTCGATACGTGCGACGGGGGCCTCCTGGGAGACGTGACCGCGGATGGCGCGGTCACGCTGGGTGACGCTCAGCAGATTCTCCGCGGCGCCCTGGGGCTCTCGGTGAACAGCTCGGTGGAAGGGCGTCTGCTCACGCACGGCGACGTGGATGACAACGGGTCGGTCACCCTCTCCGATGCGCAGCAGGTGCTGCGCTACGTGATCCTGGGAGCCTCATCCGTATCCTACCCGATCGGCCAGAACATCTGTGGAAGCGGCGATGTGGTGGTCAGGAATCAGACTCAGGGCACGCTTCCGCCGAATCCCTATACCCTCAGTCTGGATGGAGGCACGGCGATCAATCTGCCGCCGGGCTCTCCCACGGACCCCGGCTACGCCACCTTCTCGGGAGTGAGTCAGGGGGAGCACACGGTGACCATCGGGAATCTCCAGGGATGTGCGCCGACGGGTGGGGCGCCGGTGTCCCAGAACTTCACCCTGGGCGCCACTGGCATCCTGGTGAACTTCGCCATCACCTGTCCCTGACGCCCCTACCGCCCCTGGATCCCCGGGTGCCCGTAGACGGGTGAGTTCATCTCCTGGACGCGCTGGACGTACTCGGCGTCGTTCAGGCCGTTCTGCCAGATCCCGGTGGCGCGGGCGCCGACGTAGCCGGCCAGGAAGAGGCCGGTGACGGCGGCGGCGTAGGCCAGGGGGCGAACCGGGCGCCGGCCCACCTTCACGGTGAGCGCGCCCTTCACTGGGCACGCGGCCACGCAGTCGAGGCATCCGGTGCATTCGACGCTGGTCACGGCCCTCGAGCCCGACACGTCGAGCCGGGCGCCACACGCCCGGTCGCACAGGCTGCATCCCACGCAGGCATCGGCTTCACGCCGGATCTTCGTCGGCGACATCCAGGAGAAGAGTCCCAGGAGCGCGCCGTAGGGGCACAGGTACCGGCACCACAGCCCGCGCACGAAGATGGAGCCGATCAGCAATCCCCCGGTGACCCAGAGCGCGGTGCGGCCCATGTGGGCGAAGAAGAGCCCCATCTTGAGGTCGGCCACGCGGTTGTAGGGCGACTCGATGAAGGCCCGCAGCCCGGCCTCGCCCATGAGCGCGATGGAGCCCAGGAAGAAGGCCATGAGCACGTACTTGAGACTCCTGAGCGGCAGGTCCACCCAGCGCCAGAAGCGGAAGTTGCGGCCGAAGGACCAGCGGCCGAAGCGCGCCAGCAGCTCCGACAGGAAGCCGATGGGGCACACCCAGGAGCAGAACGACTTCCGCAGCAGCACGGCCATGAGGATGGCCACCAGGACCAGGACCGTGGCCGCGGGATGGACGGCGTTGAGCGTGCCCTGCCACAGCCAGTCCACGAATCCCATGATACCGCTGATGGGAAGGAATCCCTCCACCCCGGCGGGACGCGTGGGCAGCGGCGTGGCGCCGGCCCGGGCCGCGTGATAGAAGCGCGCGAACTGGATGCCCAACAGGACGCAGGTCAGCGCGAAGACCACCTGCACGACGATGCGGACGCGGAAGCGGCGCTCGGCCTTGCGACCGGTGCGGCCGGCGAGCCAGTGAACCAGGGACATGACGGCCTCGACGGGGACAGGAGCCTCCCTGGAAAGATGCCGCCGAGCGTGGACGTGGGCCTGTGGGGAAAGTCCCCGAATCCGGTGTGCGCCGGAGCCCTACGTGCCCTCCGGGAGGCTACGGATGCCGACCCGCGCAGCCAGGGATGCCCGCCCCGCCCCTCGAGGGTGCTCGGCTACGGCTCCACCACGTCGAAGTCGAACATCATGCCCGAGTGCAGGTGCTCGGCGATGTGGCAGTGGGCCATCCAGGTGCCGGGATTGGACATCTCCACCAGGAGGTCCACGGTGGAGCCCACGGGGATGATGGCGGTGTCCTTCCAGACGAGATCGTCGTTGGGCTTCCCGTCGATGGAGGTGACCAGGAACCGCTGCCCGTGGATGTGGAACGGGTGGTTCATGGGGTGGAAGGACTTGGGATTGTTGAACACCCGGATCTTCACCACGTCGCCCACGTGGAAGGTCCAGTCGATGTCGGCGTTCTCCTTGCCGGTCTCGCGGTCCCGGAGGATCCAGGTCACCTGCTTCGCCGTGGACAGCCAGTTCATCATGGGCATGGCGTCCATGAACTCCACCGGCGGCACGTAGAGCGTATCCATCTCCATGGACTGGACGATGGGCACGGGCAGCCCGGACACGCGCACCGTGGTTTCGAGCTCCTTGTCCGGGGCCTTGTCGAAGAGCGGGCGGTAGCGCTCGATGTCCTGCACCACCGCTTCGTTCTCGCGCAGGGTGGCGAAGGCCTCGGACAGATCGGGCTCGGCCGGCTCGTCGGAGACCGTGATGGTCGCCAGCGTGTCCACGTGGGGATAGAAGGTGCCGGCGAAGTGATTCACCGCCTGGATGCTGTTGGTGATGGCGAAGTCACCGGGCTCGTCGAACTGCACGTCCACCACGTACCGCTCCGCCGGCGCGATGATCACGCTGGGGACCCACTTCTCGCGCTCGTACCGGCCCACGTCCGAGGCGACGACCTTGATCTTGGCGCCACCGAACAGGACGTTGAAGGTGCGCGTGTTGGCCACGTCGGTGAGGAAGAAGCGGATCACCTCGCCGCGCTTGGCCGTCAGGTGATAGCCGGTCTGGCCGTTCACCATCATGACGTTGCCGAAGCGGCCCATGAGCGCGTGGGTGGGCGCGTCCTTGCCCCACGGCAGCAGCCCCTGATCGTCCATGAGGATGTCGTCCAGGACGAAGATCTCCTGCCGGTTGGCCGGGCCGTAGTAGTCCGGGTCCGGAGAGGTGACCAGGAGGTTGCCGAAGAGCCCCAGGTCCTGCTGCACGTCCTCGCGCACGTGGGGGTGATACCAGAACATGCCCGCGTCGGGCACGTTGACCTGGTAGGTGAAGCTCTCGCCCTGCTCGATGGGCTTCTGCGTGATGCCGGGGACCCCGTCGAAGCGGTTGTCGATGCGCACCCCGTGCCAGTGGATGGTGGTGGGCATCTGGATCTCGTTGGTGACCTTCACCACCACGGTGCCGCCCTGGGGTGCCTTGATGAGCGGGCCGGGATACTGCTCGTTGTAGCCGTACATGACCACCTCGTGCCCGGCCAGCGTGCGGCGCACCATGGACACCGCGATGTCCAGCGTATCCCCGTCACCGAGCTCCACGAGCTCCGACGGCCGGGCCTCGGGCAGCATGGACATGTCCATGCCTTCCATGTCCATCCCCGGCTTGAACGGGTCCACCACCGGAACCAATCCCTCGATGCCCGGGAGCATGGGCATGTTGGGATCCATGGGCACCATCCTCCAGCCGCCGGCCATGCTCATGTCGTGCATCATGTGCATGGAGCGCTCCTCCTGCGCCGAGGCGCGCGGAGCGAGCGTGAGGAGGAGGACCGGCAGGAGGGCTGTGAAGGGGAGGGCTCGGCGCATCACTGGTATCCGTACTTGGCGCACTTTTCCTGCTGGAAGGGCCCGTGCCCCGCCATGGTGTGCATCATGCCGCTCCGGGACATCCCCCGGAAGGCGATGGGGCCCGACCAGGTCGTCGCGTCGGGATCGTCCGTCGGCTCCAGGGTGACCACCACCAGGAACTTGTTCCAGCTCACCTGGCCGGTGGCCTTCAGGTCGGCGTCCAGGGGGCCGATGCGTCGGATCTGGTCCACCTGCGGCGTGGTGATCCAGGCCACCAGCGTGCCCTGCGTGGGCGGCTTGAGGTCCGAGATCTGGATGTTCAGGTCGTAGACGTAGCTGCCGTCGGGAGCCAGAGCCACACCGTAGGGCGAGGGCGCGAAGGTCATGTACGCCATGCCCTCGGCGTGGCCCGAGCCCGGAAGCCGCTTGGTCGTGACCAACTCCACGGCGTAGTACTCCGACGGGGCCGGATCGATGGCGCACATGGAAGGCGTGGCATCGGCGGTCGCGGGGGATGCCGACGCGGTTTCGGTCGGTCGTGACGCCGTTGCGGCGCCGGTCGCTGGGGGCGCCGTTGCGGCACCAGCCAGCGCGACGGTACCGAGCAGCGAGGCGGCGATCATGAGTGCGTTGCGTGCCATGGTCGTGTGCTCCGGGGGATTCCGTGTCAGTTGCCGCCGCCCTCGTACACCACCTCACCGCCGAGGATCGTGTACACCACCTGCGTGTCCAGGATCTCCTCGGCGGGGACGGTCATGATGTCCCTGGACAGCACCACGGCGTCGGCCAGCTTGCCGGGCTCCAGCGAGCCCTTTTCGTCTTCCTCGAACGCGGCGTAGGCGCCGTTCAGGGTGTAGGTCTTGAGCGCCTGATCGCGCGTGAGCGCCTCGTCCGGGTAGAAGGTGGAGTCGGTGCCCACCATCTCGCGCGTCACCGTGCAGTGGAACGAAGCCATGGGATCGATGTTCTCGACGGGGACGTCGGTTCCGTTGGTGACCACCACGCCCAGGTCCCAGAGGGTCTTCCACTTGTAGGCTCCCTCGCGTGCGCGCTGCTCACCCAGGCGCGGGGTGACGTAGGGCGCGTCGGAGCAGGCGTGGATCCCCTGCATGGAAGCGATGACCCCGAGCTCGGCGAAGCGCGGGATGTCCGTGGGATTCAGGTGCTGGGAGTGCTCGATGCGCCAGCGCAGGGTGTCGCCGTCGACGCCCTCCTCCTGGAAGACCTGCTGGTAGACGTCCAGCGTTTCGCGATTGGCCCGGTCGCCGATGGCGTGGACGGCGATCTGGTACCCGTTGCGGAGCCCGATCTCGGCGATCTCCTTGATGCGGCTCATCTGGGTGACCTCGAGGCCCGTGCTGCTGGCGTCGTCGCTGTAGGGCTCCAGCATCCAGGCGCTCCGGGAGCCCAGCGCTCCGTCGGCGGTCACCTCGCCGATGGCGCGCACCGTGAGGTGGCCGTCGGCGTAGTCCACCATGCGGTGGGCCGCCAGCGCCTCCTCGTTGTCGGGGCGCACCTCGCCCTGGCTCACCAGGATGTAGAGCCGGATGGGCAACACGCCTTCGTCGGCCATGGCCTTGAGGCCGTCCACGGTCCTGAGCGACGCGCCCTGGTCCTGGAAGCTGGTGACGCCGTTGGCCAGGGCCTCCTGCGCGGCCAGTTGGACCTGCTCGCGGAAGTCGGCCTCGACCTGCTCGGGCGTGCGATCGGCCTGAGCCCGGCTGCGTGCACGACCCACCAGCCCGCTGGCGGCGTCCACCAGGATCCCCGTGGGCCGGCCCGAGGCGTCCTTGATGATCTCACCGCCTGAAGGGCTCGGCGTGCTCGGGCCGATTCCCGCGGCCTCGAGGGCCGCGGCGTTGGCGATGGAGGCGTGGCCGCTTGCGTGGGTGAGCAGTACCGGATTGTCGGGAGCCACCTGGTTGAGCAGGTCGTTGGTCTGGAAGCCGGCCACCACGCGGCCAGGCGACTCGTCCCACTTCTCCTGGTGCCAGCCGCGGCCCAGGATCCACTCGCCGGGCTCGGCATCGGCCACCGCCGCCGCCACCATGTCGACGATCTGTTGCCAGGTGCGCGTGCCCATGAGGTCGAGCTGTGTCAGCGAGCTCCCCAGGCCCATGAAGTGGCCGTGGCTCTCGATGAGTCCCGGCACCACCAGCTTGCCCTCGAGGTCGATGACCTGCGTCGCCGATCCCACGTAGGGCGCGATGTCGTCGTTGGAGCCCACGGCCACGATGGAGTCCCCGGCCATGGCGATGGCCTGGGCCTCGGGCTGATCGGGGTTCATGGTGACGACCTTGCCGTTCTGGAGGACCAGGTCGGCCGGGGCGACGCCGGGCCCGCAGGCGGTGAGGGTGACGGCGCCCAGCAGGGCGGCGGCGAGGAGGGTCGGGGCTCGTCGCGTCATGGTGGTTCCTCTGGCTCGGATATCGCGGAGATCGGTCGGACCGGTTCAAGGGGCCATGCAGAATGCGATGTCGCCGGCTCCGGGGCCAGTCCTGTTCGGGCGCCGGGAGGCGCGCGGGCCGCGCCGGGCCCGGCATCCCGTACCGACGCCAACTGGTAACTGGAGCCCCTGTTTTCGTCGGTTTGCCAATTCAACTCGCTGAGCGAGTCGAAATCGACATGGCAGGGATGGCGGCTCCAACACTTTACCAATCCAACTCGCTGAGCGAGTCGAATCGGTAAATCGTCGATTTCGACCCCTCCAGTGGAACCGTAGCGACGTCCGAGGTTCGACGTTGGCGACGCTCGAGGGTTGGGGCCGGCGCTGGCGACGCTCGACGACGGCAGCGGCAATGTTCGACGGCGGCGACTACGCCGGCGCCGGCGACGCTCGACGATGGCAGCGGCATCGGCGCGGCAACGTCGCCAACCCCCGACCCGGACGTCGCCGGCTCCGTCCGCCTGGCGCCGCGCCGATTGCGGGCGCCACCCGACGCTGCGGTGGTGCGCGCCGGCCAGCCCCCCGAGGGGCGCCCTACCGACAACCCCCGGGGGCCGAATCGACCCCCGGGGGTTGCTCACCTCACAGGCGGTGCGCGACCTCCGTCGGGCGCCCCGCCGGGCCGAAAGACCCTGGGAGCCGGGCGCGCCCACCGGGTCAGGAGCCCCAGCCGGGCGCCCGCCCAGCCGGCAGCCCGAGCGCCCGAACGGTCCGGCGCCCGGCCTGCCGGCCCCGAAACCCTACTGGCTGATGGGCTTCTTCACCGGGCCTGTGTCCCACTTCTGCGCCGACGAGATGTCCGGATAGCCCCAATCCTCGCCGTTCCAGCCCTGGAAGCCGTCCATGCGGAAGGTCCAGAAGCCGGTGGACATGTCGCTGATGACGATGAGGCCGTCCTCGTTGCGGACGTCGATGCCGAAGGCGCCGTTGAACTGGGAGTAACGGTCCGTGTTGGGCGGGCCGATGTAGGTGTCGTAGTAGCCCACGGGCACCGGGTTGGCCGGGTCCTGCAGGTTGAAGATCTGCAGGCCGTCGAGATAGCCGGACACGAACACGTAGGGCCAGCGCACCTCGTGGTTGTGCACCAGGTGGGTCCAGTCGGCGGTGAAGGCCGACACGGGGTTGTTGATGTTCTGGCGCTCGCCGTCCAGCGCGGGCTGCAGGTCGAAGATCCTGAGCGGCGCGTACTGGTATTCGGTCTCGGCCACCACGTAGCGCCCGTCGGGGCTGGGCGTGAAGGTATGGCCGTACGACACGCCGCTGATGCCCGTAAGCGTGATGCGGAGCTGCGGGTTCTGCAGGTCGGTGATGTCGTAGATGTAGTAGCCGCCGGTGCCGCCGCCGTAGAAGCGGTCCTCACCGCTGTCGGGGTGATAACCGACGTAGAAGTCGTGATACCCACGGCCACGGCCGCTGCCCAACGCGCCCTCGGGCACGGGCACCCGCGCCACGCGGGCGTTCTCCACGTCGCCGTTCACGACCATGCCCAGATCGTAGACGTTGGCGTAGGGGCCGCTCACGGTGGTGAAGAGGTAGACCCCGCCGTTGGAGTGCTTGTAGATGAAGATGTTGTGGAAGCCGCCGGGCGTCTCCGGCTCGCGGATGCGCGCCACTTCCTTGACCGTGGAGGCGTCGGGAAGGCCGGTCACGTCCAGGATGACCGCGCCCAGATCGTTGTCGGGGCCGCCGGCGCCGAACTGGAGCGACTGCACCACGTAGTAGCGGTCGCCGATCTTGAAGTGCTTCACGTCCATGCCGCCGGTGCGCTGGTGCAGGTCCTGGTTCTCGATGCGCCAGCGGTAGAGCACCTGGGGATGCTCCGGATCGGCGATGCTGATGATGTCGGTGCCCTTGGGGCCCTCGTCGCCGTACACCATGCGAGCGACGTACGCGTAGGGGCGGTCCATCTCCTGCTCCACGTCGATGTCGGCCACCGACAGGCGCGGGCCCAGGGGGACGTGGCCCAGCACCTCGATGTTGTCGCTCCCCCGCTTCAGGGGAGTCCACGGGGTGGTCTGGGCGGAGGCGGCAAGGGGGATGCTGAGCGCCGCGATTGCGGCGGCCATCAGCACAGGACGGACGCGGTTCACCGGCATGGGGCAACAACCTGGTGGGGAGGGGACCGAAGACGAACGGCACATAGTGGGCCGCGGCGGAGGGTTCCGGCAAGTTCTTTCGCCGAATCCCCCCACCGCGGCCCGTAACCGCATGTCAGCAACGCAACTCGCGCGCCGCGAACCCTTCGCGCCGTCCACGCCCCCGCTCGACGCGCTTCGCCTACGCGCCGAGCGTCATCCCTCGCGGGGCGAGCCCACCGGAACCGCTACCGCTGCCGGCTCCCCGTCTCCTCGCCGTCGGCGGCCACCGCCCCCGTGCGCCCGGCGTTCAGGTCGTTCCAGTTCAGGATGGCGTTGAAGCCCAGGAAGAACGTGCCCTGGGTCTGCCACCGCCAGTACGGCCGGATGGCGAACATGACCAGATGGCCGTCGCCCAGCGGCTCGTCCACCACCTGCGCCCGACCCTCCAGCGCCTCACCGCCGTCCAGGGTTCCGGACAGCAGAATCTGGCTGGCGTCGTCGGGGAAGCGCATGACGACCCGGGGTCCGGTGTCGCTGCCGCCGCCGCCGCGTCCTCCGCGGCCCTGGAAGCCACCGGCCTGCTGGTTCCCGCCCTGACCGCCGCGCCGCGCCGCCCGGGTGGTGTCCTGCTTCCAGGGCGAGAGCGGTGGCTTGTTCGCCATGGGCGTGGTGTTCTGCCAGGTGCTGGTGCCGCCGCCGAAGAAGCCGCGCCCGCCGCCGCCGGCCGACAGCACCACGTCGCCCTTGAAGTAGACGGGGAGCTGATCGCCGGCGTAGCCGTAGGCGATGGGGCTCGTGGGATCGGCGATGATCCCCCGGTGCACGGACCCCGGTGCCACCAGGTTGTCCGGGTTCTCCACGCTGACACCCGGCGCCAGCCCGAAGCCGGGGAAGATGTTCGAGGTCGAGCCCTCGACGATGAGGGTGCCGCCCTGCTGCACGAAGTCGTTCAGCGCCATCAGGCCTTCCATGCCCATGCCGCCGCGGATGTCGTCGCTCTGATCCAGCGCCCCCAGGTGCGGCGTCTTGTCCGTCTTCTTGTACGGAAGCGGCAGGTCGCCGTCGGTGCTCATGCCGTCGATCTGCGACTGGGCGTTGCCACCCACGTGCGGGAAGATGATGACGTCGTACTTCGACCGCAGGTTGCCGTCGGCCAGCTTCTGGTCGGCGAAGTAGTCGTAGGGGATTCCGTACGTGTCCAGCGCCGCCCGCACCCATCCCTCGTCCTGGGTGCGCCGCCACGAGTGCACGTAGCCGATGCGCGGGACGTCCAGCTCGTGGGTGGGCACGTCGGGGACCTCACCGGTGGCCCAGGCCGACAGCCCGAGCTCGTCGAGCTGAGGCTCCAGCGCCGCGCGGTCCGCATCGGGGATGATGAAGGCGCCGGCCCGGAAGTCGTGGCCGTCCAGGGTGAAGTCCTGCTCCGCCGCCAGCATGCGCGTGCCCACGTTGCGGAAGCGGAAGGACATGAGGTTGTTGTCCGTCGTGTGGTCCACCACGACGACGCTGCCCCGGCCCGAGATCCCCCCGGACTGTGGCGCCGGATACGTGACCGGCGTCATGGCCTGGGAGAAGAGCATGGTGTCCTGCACCTCGTCGATCTCCACGTTGCGCATGAGCTGGAAGGTCCAGCCCGTGTCGTCGTAGGGGCGCGGGTTGTCCAGGCTGAACTGCTGGAGCGAGAAGTACATGTCGGCCATCGTGCGGTAGGGCTGGTCGCCGCGTACCACGAAATCGCCCTGGTGGACCTGCATGCCGCCGACCCGGAAGTCGCGGTCGGCCCGCTGGATCTCCAGGCCCTGCCGCAGGAGCTCGTTCACGGCGTCCACGGCGTCGGCGCGTCGGCGCTGCTCGGCCGGGATCACCCAGCCGTTCACCGGACCGTCCACGCCCTTCTGGATCGAGCGCTTGTTCTTGAGCCAGTAGTTCTCCAGGAACCAGTCGCGATGATCCGCCGTGTACTTGAGGGCGAACAGGATGGCGGATTCCTGGATGTTGGTGTTGTTGCGGGGGCCCCAATCGATCTCCGGGAGCGGGGGATTGGGCCGGAACCACTCCCGGCTGGTCGTGTTCGAGCCGACCCGGAGTCCCTTTCGGATATCGGGACCGTAGCTCTGCACCTCGTAGAAGCGCCCGATGCCGTTGTGGGCGTGGGCGATGGTGAACATGTAGTTCGGGGTCCAGCCGTCGTAGAAGCCGTAGGTCCACACCCCGGGGACCCCACGCTTGGTCATCTCGATGACCTCGTGCTCGGCCAGCACCCACCACTCGTCGATGGTGATGGCGTCGAAGGCCTCGTTGTAGGGTCCGGTGCCGGTGGAGGCGTAGAGATACGACTGGGCCTCGTGCAGGTCGTGCATGATGGTGGGCGTCCACTCGAGCCACGTCTTGTTGACGTTGCGGGTGAGCGCCAGGAACTGCCCCATCCCGTCGCGGTTGTTGTCGTGGGCCACGTACTTGCCCCAGTACATGAGCGGCAGGCGTGCCTCGCCGTCGGGACGATCCTTGTTGAAGTAGTACGTGTCCACCTCCTTCTCGCGGCCGTCCACCTCGATGACCGGCGTGATGAAGGTGATGAGGTTCTTGCGGATGTCCTGGATGAAGGGTGTTTCCTCCACCACCAGGCGATAGGCCAGCTCCTGAAGCATCTCCGGGCCCCCGGTTTCGGGGGAGTGCATGCCGGAGGTGATCCAGTAGATGGGCTTGCCGGCGCTGTTGATGATCTCCTGGGCGCGCTCCTCACTGGTCGCCCGGGGATCGGTGAGCTCGTGGAGCATCCCCTTGTAGCGCTCCAGATCGCTGATCGTGGCCTCGTCGGCGATGGCCATGACGATCATGTCGCGGCCCTCTTCGGTCTTGCCGATGGACCACACGGTGGCCCGCGGCGAGGCGTCGGCGATGGCCCGCATGTAGCGATGGATGTCGGCCGCGTAGGTGAGCTCGCCGGGCGTGCCCACGATGCGGCCGTTGAAGTCCAGCGGCGTGGGAACCGTCTCCGATGCCGGCAGGTGGTCCACCAGCTCGGTGGTGATGCGGGGATCCTGGAGGTACTCGTGGATGAGCCGCGTGTACTCCTCGTCGTTCTTCTGGCC
Organism: uncultured Gemmatimonadales bacterium; assembly: GCA_963809895.1. Classification (GTDB taxonomy): domain Bacteria; phylum Gemmatimonadota; class Gemmatimonadetes; order Longimicrobiales; family Gaopeijiaceae; genus Gaopeijia. The sequence continues at coordinate 471,488 of CAWELD010000010.1, forward strand.
GTTCGACCCGTTCATCTGGGCGCGCACCATGCCGGGCATGGCGAACGCCGCGGCCACGAAGGCCATGGCGACGGGACGGAAGGACTTGAGCCTGCTGGACATGACGAGCTTCCTGCCGGGGTGAATCGGGGCGGTGGGGGCGATCGGAATACGGTCTACCCTCGGTAACGGGGACGCGCAAGGGAGCCGGAGTGCTGACGCGGGGACCCTACCGGAACAGACGCTCCCCCACGGCACAGGCCTCCACGAGCTTGTTCAATCGCCGCCGCCGGGTCTCCTCGCGCTTGGCCTGCATGACCCAGTGGATGACCATTCTCCGGTAGCCCGGGGGTTGGTCCTCGAAGAACGTCCACGCCTCTTTTCGGGCGCGGAACGACTCCACGTACGCGTCGTCCAGGACCGCGTCCTTGCGGCGCTCGAAGGAGTAGGGCTCGTGCTTGTCCGGGTCGAAGCGGCGAAAGGCCTGGCGTCCGGGCTCGGCGATGCGGCCTTCGGCGGTCAGGGCCTCGTAGCGCCTCACGTTCACCAGGCTCCACTTGCTGGTCTCGGTGCGGGGCGTGAAGCGGATCGTGTAGCGCTCCTCGTCCAGCTTCTTGCGGATGCCGTCGATCCAGCCGAAGCAGAGCGCCTCGTCCCGGGCGGTGGGGTAGTCGATGCCGCCCTTGCCCGTGCTCTTCTTCCAGAAGGCGAGCCACAGCTCCACGGACTCCCCGTGGTGTTCTTCGAGCCAGCGCCGGAACTGGCCGCCGGTGCGGAAGTGCCGGGGATTCTCGTGAGCGTCGCCGCGCATGGCGCTCACCCGGTGGGCGAGCCTTCCAGGAGTCCCTCGAACGACACCTCGCGGGCCCCGTTCTCGTCGCACACGGCGAAGGTCTTCTCGCCGGTGCCCCACAGCGCGACGCCGGCCCAATCCCCCTGCTTGCTGAGGATGAAGAAGCGCACGTCGAACGAGGGGAGGCCGTCGCCGTTCAGGAGGCGGGCTTCGATGGTGTTGTCGCGGATGCGGCGCAGCGTGGCCATGCCCGCGTCCTTGGGGCTCATCCCCTGACGCATGTGCTCCACGATGAGAAAGGAGGACAGGTTGTAGAGGTTGGCCTCGCCGCGACCGGTGGAGCCGGCGGCGCCGACGTCGTTGTCCACGTAGAGCCCGGCGCCCAGGATGGGCGAGTCGCCGACGCGGCCCGGGATCTTCCAGGCGAGTCCGCTGGTGGTGGTGACGCCGCAGATGTCGCCGTCGGGACTCACGGCGTCGCAGTTGATGGTGCCCCAGAAGGAGCGCTCGGGGATCAGTCCCTCTCGCACCATGTCGAGTCCAGCCTGGTACCAGGCGTCGGCGCGGGCGCGGAGCTGGCTCGGGGTGAGGGATGCCGTCTCGGGCTCGCCTTGGTCGCCGCCGCCCCCGCCTGCGCGCCGGATCAGATCGGGATCGGTCTCGCCACCCCGACCGCCCATGCCCTGCAGCCGCTCGCGGGGGTCCAGCCAGTGGCCGGGGTCGACCCGCCGCTTCCACTCCAACCAGAGTTGCCGGGATTTCTCGGTGTTGAGGTCGTCCTCGATCTCGAAGCCCAGGTCACGGGCGAACTGACGGGCGCCGGCGCCGGCCAGGAGATGGTGGTCCGTGAGCTCGGCCACGGCGCGGGCCACCTTCGAGGGCGTGCGCACGCCTTCGATGGCCGCCACGCCGCCGGCCCACTTGCGGGGCCCGTGCATGCAGCACGAATCGAGCTGCACCACTCCGTCGGCGTTGGGGAGTCCCCCGTAGCCGATCCCCGATTCTTCGGGATCCAGCTCGGGGATGTTGACGCCGGCGATGAGCGCATCCAGGACGTCCTCGCCCGAGGTGATGCCCCGGAAGGCCCGCTCCACGGCATTCTCGGGCCCACCGTTGCGGAATTCGATTCCGCTGAGGTCGGAGATCACTACCGGCCGTACCGCCCGGCGCACCAGCATCTCCGGGCTCCGGTGCTCGTTCAGGGCCGCGGCCAGGCTCGAGGGGCCAGCGGCGAGGGCGCCGGCGGCACCGGCCGCTCCGGTCTTCACGAAGTCGCGTCGCTTCATGGGTCGCGTGGGTTGGGGAACGAGACGCCTCGGAAGGCGACGGCGCCCCGGCCCATCGAGCTTGCGAGTCGGCGAGTGGCGAGGCAAGCGCGGGCGGTGGAATGCGTCATGCAACGAAGAGTGTGTGGAGCGGGAGTCCACCCACCACGAGGAGACGACGATTGCGACGCTGTGGCATCGGCTGACCCGTGTGCTCCGCGCCGTGTACCGCGGATTTCGGGGGATTCTGCGCGTCGTGACCCGGCCCGTGCGGCGCCACCGGGGGCTGGAAGGCGTGGTGGTCCAGCCCTATCGGGGCTACGGCACCCGCGACGAGGTGCACCTCATGGGGCGGGTTTTCCACCAGCCACGCTTCGGGCAGGGGCTGCCCGCGGGCAGCCTGCGCCGGCAACTGGCAGACGCCCTTCGGCGCTTCGTGCGCTGGGGGCTCGGGGGCGCGCAGGTGACCGCCCGGCTCGCCGGCGGCACCGCCCGGGTGCAGACCGATCGCGACGGCTACTTCCATCTCGATCTGGCGCCCGACGACGTGCCGGAGCGGGACCGGCTCTGGCACGAGGTGGAGTTGGAGGTGGCGGCCGAGGGAACCCGGGTACGCGATGCCGGCGAGGTGTTCATCCCTCCGGCCAGCGCCCGCTTCGTGGTCATCAGCGACATCGACGACACGGTCATGGAGACGGGCGTGGCCAACCGCCTGAAGATGATGTGGCGCCTCTTCGTGCAGGGCGCCGAGAGCCGGGTGGCGTTCGCCGGGGTCGGAGCGTTGTACCGGGGATTCCATCGCGGGCGTGGGGGCGGCGGAGGAGAACCCCATGCTCTACGTGTCCCGGGCGCCGTGGAGCATCTACGAGGTGCTGGCGCGCTTCTTCCAGCTCCACCGCATCCCCGTGGGTCCCATCCTCTTTCTCCGGGAGTGGGGACTCACGCTGCAGCGGCCGTGGCCCCGGCGAGCGATCGATCACAAGCGGGATCTGATCCGGGGGATGTTGGACCGGTACGAGGGCCTGCCGTTCATCCTGGTGGGGGACAGCGGCCAGCACGATCCCGAGATCTACGCGCGCATCGTGGAGGAGAACCCCGGGCGCGTGCTGGCGGTCTACATCCGCGACGTGGATCCGGCCGAGGCACGACGCGACGAGGTTCGCCGCCTGGCCCGGCGGCTCGAGGAGGCCGGCAGTCCCCTCATCCTGGCCGCCGACAGCGCCGCCATGGCCGAGCACGCGGCGCGCGAGGGCTACATCGACGCGGAGGCGCTGGGGGAGGTGGTGGGGGGCGGGGTGGACGCCCTCACCCGCTCCTGATGACGACCCGGTGCCGGCCTGCCGTCAGCGAGACGTCCGGTCGGGTCACCTCGGTCCGGCGGCCGTCCACCAGGGTCCCGAACGAATCCCCGGCCAGCGCGACCCTGAGGCGTGCGGGGCGCTCGAGGTGCACGTCGGCCGAGACCCCGTCTGCGGTGAGCTCCAGGTGGCGCAGCACGGCCGGGGCGTCGAGGCTCAGCGTCGGCAAGCCGTCGGCCCGCACGTCGAGGCCGTCCTGGGATGTCGCGACCGACCAGCTTCGGCCACGGAGCACGAGGCGCTCGATGGAGAGCGGGCCGTTCGGGCGGAGGCTGCCCACGCGCAGGCCGTCCCAGGGCGTGACGTCGGCCAGCTCTTCGAGCGCCAGCAGTCCCAGCAGCGGCCCCCAGCTCTGATGCCGCCGGCCGCCGCCCTCGCCCGTGCGGCTGTCGAAGTTCTCGCGGGCCAGCCCGGTGCGCTGCCAGGCCGTGAGGAAGAGCTCGGCGCTCGTGCGAGCCAGGTCGGCGGCCTGGGCGTCGAAGCCGTAGCGCTTGAGGCCCTGGTAGACGAGGTAGTTGATCGGAGGCCAGATCGTGCCCCGCCAGTACTGTTGCTCGGCAAAGTGCGGGTCGTCGCGGCTGACGGTGGGGATGAGCCAGCGGCCGCCGAAGAGCTCGGGGTCCTCGAGGTGCTCGACCACGCGCGCCGCCCGGTCCCCGTCGGGGATCCCTGCGGCCAGCGCCAGGAAGTGCGAGGCGGCGCGGCACCGCGCCCATTCGCCGTCGGCCAGGCGGTCGCGGTAGCTGCCGGAGTCCGGGTCCCACAGCACCTCGTTCACCCGGGCGCGCAGGACCTCGGCGCGGTGGCGATGCGCGGAGGCGGCGGCTGCCGTCGCCCAGGAGCTCGGCCATGCGCGCCAGGCACTCCTCGTCCAGCACCCGGTAGGCATTGAGGTCCACGGGCGTGAGGTCCAGGACGCCGGCGTCGCGGTCGAAGGCGGCCTCGTCCCAGGTGGGCAGGTCGTCCTGGCCCGACTCCCAGGCAGCGAGCTGACGGGGGGTGGCGTCGCGCTCCCAGGGCGGCGCGTGGGGATCCACGAGGTCGAGGTCGGCCCCCCAGGAGAAGAGGCCGTCGCGGAGGGCGGCCCGCCGCGGACGGCCACGGGCGGTGGGGGCGCTCCACCAGGCGGCCCAGCGAGCCAGCCCGGGATACGCCGCCTCCAGGATGCGGCGGTCGCCGGTGCGCAGGTGGAGCTTGAGTGCGGCCAGGCTCCCCACCGGAGGCTGCGAGCGGTCCGGCGTGCCGCCGAAGCGGCCGCGCCAGTTGGGGACGCAGCCGTTGTCGTAGGCGGTGGCCAGGCCCGCTTCCAGCGCGGCCCGGGCGAGGTCGGGGCTCTCCAGCCCCAACTCCAGGGCATTGAAGTAGCTGTCCCAGCCGAACAGGGTCCAGTGGTCGCGGCCGCCGCCCCGCTCCGGCGCTCGCGGAAAGACCCAGCTCCGGCCCGCGGGGGAATAGAGGCGGCCGCTCTCGGGCTGCACCAGGACCAGCGCGTGCAGCGTGTCCGCCACCGCCGACGACAGGCCTTCCCAGGCGCCGCCGCTCTCAGGGCGGGAGGCCTCGTAGGCGGCGCGGGCGCTGGCGAGGCGGGCGGCGATGGAAGAGAGGACGCGCGTCGGGCGATGCACCGGCAGGCGCCGCGGAGCGCTGCCGCGAATCGCCACCCTCGATCGCCGCGCCGGCAGTCCGAGGCCCGCCGGCGAGTCCCCGGGCCGCGTCCATGGCCGAACCGGCCACCCGGTCCAGGGCCGCCGCCAACTCCACCGTCACGGCGCCGTCCCAGACGAGCTCGTCGCCGTCGCTCGGCTGGGTAACGACGCGCCCCGGGCGGCTCACCACCACGGCGGCGTGCCATCCCCCCTCGGTACGTCCTCGAAGCTCGTGGCCCGAAACCTCCCAGGCGCCCTGCCAGTCCCAGGGCAGATAGGGGCGCATCACCAGCGCGCCCGGCCCCGCGAAGGTGATGCGGGCCACCACGCCCCGGTCGCCGGCCCGGGCCCACTCCACGATCAGGCCGGACGGACGGCCCGCGCGGTCCGGGGTGGGCGTGGACTCGCCCTGGCCCCACGGCAGCTCCAGGTCGAAGCCCACCCGGGCGTAGCGGCCGTCGGGCGCCCACGGCCCCACGTCGTGGGCCAGGGCGTAGAGGTCGGCGCCGTCGGCCTCCTCGTCGACCCCGCCGCACGGCGAAGCGGAAGGCCAGGCCCTGGTCCGGCCCCGGGCACAGCACCAGCCCGGCCCAGGCGTGCCCGTCCAGGGCGCCGATGTGCACCGCGTCGGGCACGGCTACGAGCCGGCGGGCCCCAGTCGGATCTCGGCGGGAGCACGCCGCCCGGGACCCGCGGGGATGCGCACCTCCAGGAAGGTCAGATCCGGCGAAGCGATGCGCTCACCGACTTCGGCGGGTCCGTCACGCACCTCCACCGGAATCCCCCGGAGCACCAGCGGGTAGGTGAGCTCGCGCTCGCCCTCGACGGTGAGCAGCCAGCCGTCGCCGTCGCGTGTGAAGTCCACCACGCGAATCCCCCGACTCTCCTGACCGGGCGTGAGCTCCACGTAGGGGGCCGCCACCTCGAGTCCGCCGCTCCAGGTGATCCGGACCACGTGCTCGTCGCCGTCCAGCGGCACCTCCACCGGAAGCGTGCCGTCGTGCGGGCCCTGGGTGACACCGCCCTCGGCGGACTCGCCATCGATCTCGAGCGACACGTCGCGGGCGCCCAGCGGCACTGACTGCACCAGGTCCAGCACCACCGGTGGTCCCCGGGAGTCCAGCGTCACGACCGCGGTCCCTGCGGCGCGGTAGATGTCCGCATCGATGGCGGTTTCGCCCACCCGCAGATCCTCCACCACCACGCGGTCCCACTCGGGCGGGAGCTGGGGCGCCAGCGTCGCGTGACCCCGGGGTGCGTCCGGTTCCCATCCGAGCATCCCCCGGACCAGGGGCGTCACCAGCATGGAGGTGGCGAAGAACTGCTGCGGGACGGTGGCGTCCATGGGCGTGTAATACGCGCCGGACAGGTTCTCGGGAAAGCGCCCCCGGGACCAGTCGAAGGTGAGCTGCTTGACCGCGTCCACCAGGTGCGCGCCCGCCCAGGGCCGCCGGTATTCGTACTGTCCCCAGGCCACGAATCCGGTCATGAAGGGCCACACGGCGCCGTTGTTGTAGTGGAGCGGATCGTAGAGGTCGCTCCCCACGGACAGCAGGCGCGCGCCCCAGTCCGACGAGATGGAATCGGTGGCCAGCTTGCGCAGCGTGCGCTCGGCCCGGGGCGGGTCCAGGAGCCGGAAGGACAGCGCGGTGCCGGGCCAGGCGGTGAGGTTGTCGTTGGTGCCGCCGCCCTGGAGGATGCCGAAGGCGTGCTGGTCGTCGCCGGGCCGCCAGTAGCGCTCGTTCAGGGTCGTGAGCGCCGTGCTGCGAATCCCCCGGGCGCGCTCCGCTAACGCGTCGTCGTCCATGAGATGGGCGAGCTCGTCGGTGGCCTGGAGCGCCTCGATCCACACCGCGGCCAGGTAGATGTCTTCGTGCAGGTTCTCACCCAGCCCGCCCACTTCGATGGCGCCGTAGCCGCCCACCGTGTTCTCGATGATGCCGTCACCGTCGGTCTCGGCGGTGAGGCACCACGCCCACGCCTTCCGGTAGGCGTCCCACAGCTCGCGCACCGTGGCGTCGTCGCCGCTGGCCCGCCAGTACTCCCACAGCGCCACCATCCAGTAGGGCGTGGTGTCGGCGTGGTAGTAGGGGTAGGGGAAGCGCCGGAACCAGTCGACGTAGGTGGCGGCCTGGCTGATCTCGTGGGGCATCTTGCCGTCGTCGCGCTGGTACTTCGCCAGGAAGCGCAGATCCTCGGCCACCAGATCCCACTGGCCCACGGCGTCCATGGCCAGCGAATTGATGGCGGCGTCGCCCCCGAAGAACCAGCCGAAGCCGGGCCGGGTGCTGGCCGAGCCGCTGGCACCCCAGCCCGCCACCAGCCCGCAGCCCAGGGTGGGATTGCAGACCCGCTGCTCCTCGAGGTTGATCTTGGCCCACTCCAGCGCCAGGTCCAGGGCATCGTCGGGCGTGTCCACCGTGGTGGTGCTGGCCAGCACCGAGTCGGCCCAGGCGCGGTTCTCCCGGTAGATGTCCTGGGCGTGACTCAGCAGGTCGTCGTAGGCGGCGAACACGTCGTCGCGCGATGCGGTGCCGCCGGCCACGGCGATGGGGATGAACTCCCGGGCCGCCCGGGCCGAATCCACGGGGATGACGAAGGTGGCCGGGGCCTCGGCGAGCTGGTGCGCCGGGTGGGCCTCGCCCTGGGAATCCCACGACGTGCCGATGACCGCATTGCGCTCCTGCAGGCTCTCGCTCAGGACGAAGGCGTCGTGGTCCTCGTCCCAGAAGACGTACTGCCCGCCGAAGGCCCCGGGCCACATGTACTGGAGCACCGGCTGGAACTCGACCTCCACCTCCAGCGGCTCGAAGGTGTCCACCTCCAGGAGCACCAGCAGCCCGGGCCGGTCCCGGGGCGCCAGGATGTGCTCCTTCACGGTGAAGGCCATGTGGCTGTAGGTGATGGTGGTGGCCTCCGGTCGCACCTCGATGGTGCGGGCCACGTTGCTGCCGGCGATGGGCTGCCGATACTGGGGCACCTTGAAGCGGAGCTGGAAATCCCTGGCGATCTTCAGGGGATGCACCCACAGCTCCGCGGCTCCGGTTTCCGAGCCCAGCCACGCGCTCCGCGGGCCGGTCACGCCCAGGTACTGGCCGGGGCGGACCTCCTCCACGAGCGAGATGGGCGACGGCGTGATCTCGAAGCGGGGGACCGAGGGATGCTCGCCCTCGCCGGGCACATCGGTGCGGCCCACCTGGGCCGAGGCGGGAGACGGCGCCATGAGGCCGGCGACGAGCAGCCCGACCAGGGCTGTAGCGGGGGAGAGACGAACGCGGTGGCGAGGCACTCCGGCTCCTCGTGGTTGGGGGACGGGGACCCTCCGACACTACTCCCGACGCCAGGCCGGCGACAGGGCAGCCTTGACGGCAGGCGCGCTTTAAATTCAAATTAAATAAAAATATCCCTCCTTCAACTTGAGCCGTGCCATGGCATCCCACCTCACCGACCTCGAGCAACTCCTGCTGCTGGCGGCTCTCCGCCAGCCCGACGAGGCCCATGGCGCCGCGCTCCAGGAGGACATCCAGGAGGTGGCTGGCCGGCGCGTGTCGCTGGGGAGCATCCACCTCACCATGAGCCGGCTCGAGGAGCAGGGGCTGGTGCACTCGGAGCTGGGTGAGCCCACCGGTGGTCGGGGAGGCAAGGCCCGCCGGCTCTACCGCGTGACCTCCGAGGGCCGCGACGAGCTGCGGCGCACACGCGAGATCTTCGAGCAGATGTGGTCCGAGGTGCCACAGGAGGCTCGATGAGCGCTCCCGTCCGCGGAGTACTGGCCGCGTGGAGCATCCTCGTGCCCCGGGAATTCCGCGAGGCGCTGGTGGGGGATCTCCTCGAGGGGCTGGCTCGTGTGCGGCGACGGGGGCGATGGAAGGCGGCGATGTGGCTCGCCGCGGAGATGGCGCGCACGCCCTACGTGGGCCTCTGGCGCCAGGCACGCCGGGGCGTCACGAGGCGCGCGAGCGGCTCCGGCCCCCGACAGGTGAAACGACGCTGGGGGGACGGTATGGGGACGACGCTCAAGATCGCTGCGCGGATGCTCGTTCGGCGACCCGGATTCGCCGGTGTGGCGGTGGCGACGCTGGCGCTCAGCGTCGGGGCCGCGACGCTGATTTTCGGTCTCCTGAACGCGGTGCTGCTGCGGCCCTTGCCGTATCCACAGCCCGATGCGCTCTACGAGGTCTACGGCACCAACACCGCGTGGCGCGACGGAGACCAGGCGTTCCTGAAGGCGGCCTGGGACCGGGCGCCCATCTCCGCCACCATGGCCGAGGCGTGGCGCGAGCAGGGCGCTGTCCAGGTGGGGACGTTTCAACCCGACTCGCGGACCACGCGTGTGGCGGAGGGTCCGGCGGAGCCCCTGAGCGGTGCACTCGTGGGCGCGCACTTCTTCGAGACGCTGGGAGTCCAGCCCCTCCTGGGCCGCTTGCCGACCGCTGACGAGGTGGCTGCGGCCCAGCCTGTGGTGGTGATCCACGAGAGTCTCTGGGCGAGGGATTTCGGGCGGGACCCGGAGGTGGTGGGGCAGACCCTGGAGTTGGACGGGACCCCCTACACCGTCGTGGGCGTCATGCCTCGTACCTTTGCCCTGCCGGCTCAGGGCACCCGCTGGTGGGCGCCCTTCCCGCAGGAATTCGCGGACTACGCCGACGCGACCGTCCTGAGCGCGGTGGTGCGACTGGGCCCGGACGCCACGGCCTCGTCAGCCGCTGAGGCCATGAACGCCGTAGTGGACAACCTGGCCACCGCGGAGCCTGCCTACGAGCCGTTGGGCGCCCGCATCGTGCCGCTCCGCGAGGAGGTGCTGGGCTCGGTGAGCGACGGCCTCCGGCTCCTGTTCGCGGCCGTGTGCGTGGTGGTCCTGATCGCGTGCGTGAATCTGGCGAACCTGGTGGTGGCCCGAGGCGCTCGCCGCATGCCGGAGCTCGCCGTGCGCGCGGCGCTGGGGGCGGGCCGGGGAGGGCTCGTGGGTGCGGTGCTCACGGAGGTGGGCCTGCTCTGCCTCGTGGGGGTGGCGCTGGGCGTGGGGATCGCCGCCCTGACGCTGGGCCCGCTGGTGTCGTTCCTGACGGCGGCCATGCCGGACTTTCCGCGGGCGCAGGACGTGTCGCTGAGTCTGCCGGTGCTGGCCTTCGCCGTGGGCGTGATGCTGCTCACGGCCGTGTTGGCCGGGCTGTTGCCGGCGCTGTCGGTGGCGCGGCGAGCCCCGGCCGAGTACCTGCGGGCGGGGAAGCGGAGCGGACGGTCCCTCGGCATCCGGCGCACCCAGGCGGGGCTGCTGTTCGCCGAGGCGGGTCTGGCCATGCTGCTCCTGGTGGGTGCCGGGCTTCTCACGCGCAGCATGGCGCACGCGCTCCGTCTGGATCCCGGATTCGATTCTCGGGGGATCGCGTATCTGTCGCTCCAGTTTCCCGAGGGACGGTTTCCCGACGACGCGGACGTGGTTCAGGCGCTGGACGAGCTGGAGGGACGCCTGGCCCGGGTGCCACAGGTGGCTGGCGTCGTGGAGGCGCGCCCGCTGCCGTCGCTAGGCGGGAATACCATGACTCCCGTGCGACCCGAGGGAGCGCCGGCGGACCAGGCCGGCATGGTGCTGCGGCCCTCGGTGGGGCCCGGCTACTTCCGGGCGTTGTCGATCCCGTTGCTCGAGGGGCGCGGATTCGAGCCCGCCGATGGCCCGGACGCGCCTCCCGTGGCCGTGGTGAGCGCCTCGCTGGCGCGCCAGCTCTTCGGCGACGAGGACGCCATCGGACGGGTCATCGTCGCGGCAGACGGTGCCGTCCTGACCGGCGCGCGGGCCGATGTGAGCAAGGAGACGTCCATGCGGATCGTGGGCGTGGTGGGCGAGGTCCGGCAGCTCGCGGTGGTGCGCGAGGCCGAGCCGGTCCTGTATCGGCCCTTCCGGCAGTCGTCGCTTCGTTACCCGACGCTGGCGGTGACCACCGAGGGTGATCCGAGGCGCGCGCTCGCCTCCGTACGGGCTGCCGCCGGGGAGCAGGACGGCGTCGTGATCGACGACGCGGGCGTCTACCGCCGCCAGACCTTCCGCATACTCGCCCCGGTGCGATTGCGTACCGTGCTGCTCGGGGCGCTGGCGGGGTTGGCGGCGGTGCTCGCCATGGTGGGGATCTACGGGGTGGTGAGCTACGTGGTCTCGGATCAGCGGCGGGAGATCGGCATCCGCATGGCGTTGGGCGCCCACGCGGGCGGCGAGACCGGCCGCATGATCCGTCAGGCGCTCCTCCCGAGCCTCACGGGGGCGGTGCTCGGGTTGGCGGTGGCGTCCGCGCTCTCGCGGGTCCTGGAGTCGTCGATCTTCGAGATCAGCCACCTGGATCCGCTGACGTACGCCGCGGCATTCGCGCTCCTGGTCGTGGTGGCGACGATGGCCGCGTGGTGGCCCGCCCGCCGTGCCGCGCGGGTGGAGCCGGTGACGGCGCTGAACGAGGAGTAGGCGGAGAGGCACGCGAGCCGAGGCCGGCCCCGATGACCGCCTGCAGGCCGTGGGTGTCGCGTGCCAGGGCCGAATCAGGCTGGGTTTCGCAGCCAGAGATGGCAGCGGCGAGGGGCGCGGGCTGCAAAGTCCAGGACTATCCTGGGGTTCGCAGCCACGGAAGGGGCGGCGCAGGTCTGGGGCTGCAGACACCATGATAGTCATGGTGTTCGCAGCCGTCTCGCGTGATTCTGCGATTGACGGCGGCGATCACCATCATCCGTCCACCCAGGGCGACGCCCCCCACGAAGCCTCCGTCCCCTACCGGAATCCCTCCATCTGAATCCCCCGCACGAAGTAGCGCTGGGTGAAGAAGAAGAGGATGACGATGGGGAGCACCGCCGTCGCTCCGGCGGCCATCTGATAGGGCCAGTTCACCTCGTAGGTGCCGTGGAAGGAGGCGATGCCCACCTCCACCACGCGCATGGCCTGCGAGCGGGTGGCCAGCAGGGGCCAGAGCAGGTTCTTCCAGGCGTCGATGAAGGCGAACAGCGCCAGGGTGGCCAGGGCGGGCCGGGCCAGGGGCAGCGCCACGCTCCAGAAGATGCGGAAGGGCCCGGCGCCGTCGATGCGGGCGGCGTCCTCGAGCTCGCGGGGGACGGTCCGGAAGTACTGACGCATGAGAAAGATCCCCCAGACCGAGACCAGCTCGGTACTCACCAGTCCCTGGTAGGTGTCCACCCATCCCAGCGACTCGATGAGGAGGAAGCGGGGGATGAGGACCACCACCGCCGGGACCATCATGGTGGAGAGCACGAGCAGGAAGAAGCGGTCGCGCCCGCGGAATTCGAGGCGGGCGAAGGCGTAGCCCGCGGTGGTGGCGGTGAAGAGCTGGCCCGCCACCACGCAGGTGGCGAACACGGCCGAGTTGAGGAAGTAGCGGGCGAAGGGCTGGGCCGTGAGGGCGCCTGAGTAGTTGCCCCAGTGGGGCGGGTCCGGAAGAAGGTCGGGGGGATAGCGGAAGACGTCGAGCTGCCCCTGCAGGCTCGTCACCAGCATCCACACGAAGGGAAAGAGCATGGTGAGGGCCGCCAGGATCGTGGCGGTCCAGGCCAGCGGCGTCAGCCAGTCGCGCCGGCGCCGGGGATGTCGCTCGTCGCCGGGTCGTTCGTCGCGTGGTCGCTCGTCGCCGGGTCGATGGTCGTCGGGTCGGCGGTCGCCTCGGGCGCTCATGCCGCTGCCTCCGCGGTGCGCCGCTCCAGGATGCGGAAATGGAGCCAGGTCACGGCGAAGATGAGGGCGAACAGGATCCAGCTCATGGCGGCGGCGTTGCCGAAGCGCAGGAACTCCCACGCCTCCTGGTAGATGTGGTAGACCGCCACGTCGGTGCTCCGGAGCGGGCCGCCCTCGGTCATGACGTAGACCGCGCCGAAGACCTGGAAGGAGCCGATGACCGACGTCACCAGGACGAAGAAGATGGTGTGGCGGAGCCCGGGTAGCGTGACGTGCAGGAAGCGGCGCCACGGCCCGGCGCCGTCGATGCGTGCGGCCTCGTAGAGCTCCCGCGGTATCGCCGCCAGCCCCGCCTGGAAGAGGATCATCTGGTAGCCCACCACGAGCCAGACGCCCAGCAGCATGATGGAGAGGAGCGCCGTGCGGGGTGAGGTGAGCCAGGGCACGGGGCCCAGCCCCACCTTGCCCAGCAGCCAGTTGAGGAGGCCGTACTGATCGTTGAGCATCCACTGCCAGACCACCGCGATGGCCACCAGGCTGGTGATGCTGGGCAGGAAGAGGGCGGCCCGCACCAGGAGCACGCCCCGGGTGCGGCGGTGCACCAGGAGGGCGAATCCCAGCGCCACCGCCATGGCCACCGGCACGTGCAGCGTGAACAGGGCCGTGTTGCCGATGGCGTTCCAGAAGGGCCCATCCCGGAGGAGCGTCAGGTAGTGACCCAGGCCGACGAAGGGGCGGGCCGGGTCCACCAGCGACCATTCGTGCAGGGAGAGCCAGAGCGCGAAGGCCAGGGGTCCCAGCGTGAAGACCGCCAGGTGCAGCGTCGCCGGTGTCAGGAACGCCCAGGCCACCAGGTTGCGGCGGAGCTCCAGACGGCGCGCCACCAGCGGCGCCAGCGTCATGGGGAGCGTCGCCAACAGCAGCCCCGCCAGCCCCACGCCCAGGAGCGCACCCCAGGGCGAGTGAGTGTGCTCGTACGGGACCATGGCGAGGATCACCGGCCCCAGGTCGGCCAGCGCCCAGGGCGCCCGGTCGACGGTGGTCCGGTCGGGAAGGGGGCGGGGCGCGGCGGCGAGGGTGGCGGCGGTGGTGGGGAGGAGCGTCGTCGTGGTGACCTCGCCGCCTGGCGCCACTCGTACGAAGGACAGGCCGGTGAGGCGGGCTACGCCGCCGGGCCGATCTATCACGGCGTCACGGTCCGGCACCGCCTGAAGGGCGCGCAGGGCCGTCTCCATCCGGGTGTCGGTGAGGTCCGTCAGGGCGTCCTGGCTCCAGCGACCCGCCAGCCCCAGCGAGCCGGCCAGGACGACCGCCGCCAGAAGCGCCGGCCCAACCATGCCGGCCGGCCGGCCCGAGGCCGCCAGTCCGGGCCACACGGCCGCGATGCCGAGCAGTGCCGCCGCCGCCAGGGCGGCCATGAGGACCACCCGATCGGGTAGCCGCGGCCGGTCGGCCGGATCTTCGGAGAGTTCGAGGGTGCCCGCCGGCGTCCATCCATCGGCGGCGTAGACGGTAGCGCGGGCGACGCGGCCGTCGGGGCCCTGTGCGAGGACCGGCCGGTCGAGGCCGCTCTCGCTCGGGGGGTCGATGCGCCAGCGCTGTTGGAAGAGCCGGTCCAGGAGCCCGGGCCCCCCGACCTCCGCATGGAGCGCCACCGCGATTCCGGCCTCGGCTCGCAGGAGCTCGCCAGCCGCGCCGTCCACCGCCCGCCGAGTCAGCGCGAGGCCGAGCCCCAGGGTGGCCAGCAGAAGGACGCCAGCCACGGCGGCCAGGAGGGTGCGGGGACGGGTCAGCGAAACGGTGCGCTCCATGGGAGCGGGAAGCTAGGTCGGTCCGGCCGATCAGACCATTCGGCCGCCCGGCGGTATCGATGACGCTTGACGGGGGATCCCGCATCAACCCGGGCTTGCGGCTTGTATCATTAATGCTACAATGGGATAGTGAGCACGGTGCCCACGGTCATATAGGACGGCGAACTCCAGTTCGTCGTGCACACCCGGGAGCTGCCATTCGAGCCGCCGCACGTGCATGTGCGTTTCGGAGGTGCCGAAGTGAGAATCGAGCTGATTGCGGGGACATTCATGGAGGATCCTCCCGAAGGGGATCGCCGGGCGATCGTCACCGCGTTCTCGCGACACGCCGCTGCGATTCGTCGGGCCTGGGAGGAGATTCACGGCTCGCCAGCAGAGGGCCGACAGTGAGTGGCGCACCCATGACCTACGTTCGAGGTGCCGACCGTATGATGACGGGTGCTCGCCTCACGCCCGAAGGGCTCCACGTGCTGTTCGCGGATGATCACTCCGCGGTGATTCCCCGGGCGGTGCTGGACCTCGGAGGTGCGCCTGTTCGTGTGGGTCTACCCACCCCTTACGCCATCGAGGTGCACCTGGACGACGAGCGGGTCGAAGAAGTCCCCTGGGATTTCGCACGTCACTTCGCCGACCCGGATCACCGGCGTCGTTCCATCGCTATCGTGGAGCGGAGCGGTAGGGTATTGGGAGAGCGCCTACGGGAACTCCGTTCCGCGGCAGGGCTCACTCAGGAAGCGCTTGCGCAAAGGGCAGGAGTGAGTCGCGTCACCATCGCGCGTATTGAGGTGGGGGACCACCTGCCTCGCTACCAGACCATGGAGGCGCTGGCGGCCGGGCTTGGTGCACCGATCAGTCGCCTGATCGTGGGGTGAGGGCCCAGTCCACCCATCCTGATCACCCCAGCAACTCGATCCCGAGGGCCCGGGCCGCGTCGGTGACCGCCGGACTCTCCACCGCGAGGACGCCCGGCTGTCCGAAGGTGAGCCGCCCCTCGGTCCGGGACGTGAACAGGACCCAGGTGTGCCAGTCTCCCCAGAAGCTCGACCACCAGCGGAGTCCGGCGTAGCCCGAGTCCCACAGAGCGCGGGCCATGGGCTGTGTAGTCGTCCGTGACGGGACGCCGAGCGATCGGGCGCGATCTCCCGGCGCGCCAGAACGGTCGGATCGCAGAGGTCCGCGACCTGGAGACCGGACGTATCCAGGTGCACCTTCACCAGTGCCAGTGGGCGGGAGGCGCGCTGAAGATGTGCCGAACCGATTCGACCGCCCCTCCATGGCTGGATGGCTTCGGCGACGGCGTGCTCAGGGGTCTCGGCAAGGTAGAGAACCGAGGAGAGGTTCCGCGGAAGATCGAAGCGCCCCCGTCCCGAAGGATGAGGCACGAATTCCGGTGAGTAGCGCTGCCCGTCCGCGACGCCACGCTCCCAGGGGAACACCCTCCAGAGCTCAGCCGTAGGCACCCGCCTTCTCCGCCTCGATCGCACCGATGACGTCGGCTACGTGACCTCGCCGGATCAGGTACAAGGGCGTACGGTTGTCCAAGATGGACGTTGGCGCCCCTGAGCCACGCGCCGACCGTCTCCGGCTCGATCCAGCGGCCGAGCATCTCTGCCACGAGGGCCAGTCCGCCCAGGCGGTCGGCGTTGTCGGGATCGGGCGTCTGCCCCTTGCGCCAGCGGGAGACCTGAGAGGCGGACACTCCCAGCGCATCCGCCACGGCGCGGTCCGATCCCAGAGCGGCGCGGCACGCGTCCAGATGCAGAGAGGACGGGGTCGGGCTCGTTTCAGAAGAGGCAGGTTGTGCGAGCGTGGTCATGCTTGAAGATATCGCAACGCTAATCGTTGCGCAACGAAATATGTTGCGTGTCCTTCAAGGCGCGACTAGCTGGTCCTGAACAGCGCGGACAGGTCGATGGTGAGCGTTGCGCCCGCCCCGATCGGGGTCCAGCGCAGTGAGTCATCGCCCTCACTCACTACGGGCCTGGTCTTTCCCCCCGCCAGCTCCCAGACCTCTACTCGTCCCTTGTCGGGATCGACGATCCAGTACTCGGTCACGCCGAACAGCCGGTACCGTTCGAGCTTGAGGCCGTAGTCGCGGGCTTCTGTCGAGGGAGACAGAATCTCCACTACGAGGTCGGGTGCTCCCTCCACCCCCCGGTCGCTCAGGATGTCGGCTCTGTCCTTTCGGACGAAGACGATATCGGGCTCCAGGTAGTCGCCCTCGGCCAGGAGGACATCCAGAGGAGCGGGGAACACCTCTCC
The DNA here is from genome assembly GCA_963809895.1 of uncultured Gemmatimonadales bacterium. GTDB lineage: Bacteria > Gemmatimonadota > Gemmatimonadetes > Longimicrobiales > Gaopeijiaceae > Gaopeijia. The sequence goes on from CAWELD010000010.1 coordinate 488,265, forward strand.
AAGACGGTGCTTCTCCACGAAACCGAAGAGCCGTGCGAACAGTCGTCCTGCGATCCTCTGATGGTGCAGCGACGGCGTCGGTGTCACGGCGAGCTGGTCGTCGATGACCTCGAAGCGCGTGCCGCCCGATTCCGGAAGACGTGCGAACTCCGAGTAGGTCCAACGCTTGCGCGTGTTCTTGGCCTCCATGGCATCTCCCCCCTCCCAGCAAGCTAGCTCTCGGACTGCGGAGGGAACAACGATGCGGGGCCCCGTAGGGCGAGTCGATGGCTGGACGGGACGGGTGCGGGGCACACGTCGAGCTACCGGGAAGATGCGGCAGGGCTCTTCCAGGTCCGGGGCTCACCGACCGGGGAGCCACCCGGCGGACCGGAGCCGGCCGAGTGCCCGGCTCTCCCATGCATGGAACGTACGCTGCACCCGGAGGCCGACGGATCGGATCACGGGAATGACCAACAGCAGCCCGGCCACGATGAATACATCGGCCAGGTTGAAGAACATCTGGAGCCCCTCTCGCCGCGTGAGGAAAGCCACCGGATCGATGCCGATGAAGTCCACCACCGCTCCGCCACGGCCGATGAGGTCGATGAGGTTCCCGAGGCCGCCGACGGCGATGAGCGCGAACCCGAGACGCTGGCGGATGCGGAGCCCGGCGGCCCGCGCGGCGACCCAGGCGCAGATCGCGAAGATGGCGAGCCGCGCGAGCACGATCAGATCGGCAGGCAGGGCGCCGGCGCCCAGCGACAGCACGAGCGCCTCGTTGCTGACGTGTGCCAGCGTGAAGGGACCTGCTTCCAGCGGATGATGAAGCGTGGTCGCCCAGGACTTGCTCGCGAAGTCCATCGCCAACGCGACGAGGGCGAAGGGGAAGATCATCCGGAGCGGCATCGGGGCCGGGCGTGGCTCGTTCATGGCCACTCGAAGGGTCAAGGACCGTGCCGCCACCCGTTTCCGTTCCCGCTCGGGTCCTGCAATCGACCCGAATGTGCTGCTATTTCGGGAGTTCCGGGGGTGACCGGGAGGCCGCGGACGAGCGACGACCTGTTGCGGCCGCGCCGCAGCCTGCCGTGTGGCTGCCGCCCTCCGGGGGCGGCTCGGCCCTCAGCGCCGCAGCACCTCGTCCACCTGCCGGGCGATGTCGGTGGCGGCGGCGTCCAGCGGCTCGCCCCGGAGCAGGTGGCGGTCCATGACGCGGAAGACCAGCTCCTCGACCTCGTTGAAGTCCCGCACCCGGGCGCCCCAGGTCATGCGACCCAGCGCCGCCTGCTGGAGAAAGGCAGCCTCCACACCGGTGGTGTCGGCGGCGGCCAGCTCCTCGGCGACGTCCTGGAACGAGGGGATGGCCAGGCGCGTGCTCGCCCGAACGCGTTGCGCCTCTTCCGAGGCCAGGAAGGCCGCCAGCTCCAGCGCCCGGCGGCGGTGCACGACGTTGGCCGGCACCGCCCAGCCCGAGGCGTACAGCACTGTCACCGGGTCGACGCCCCGGCGATGGGGAATGGGCAGGATCGCCAGCGACGCCGGGTCCACGCCCATGCCCGAGACCAGAAGCTGCAGCGTCCAGTGTCCGGAGAAGAGCATGGCCTGCCCGCCGGTGGCGAAGCGCGCCTCACGCGCCGGGTCGCCGGCGGCCACGAACTGCACGCCGGGCGTGACTTTCGCGTCGGTGACTAGGCCTGTGAGAAACCGGAAGCTCTCGACGGTGGCCGGACTGTCCAGATACCCCGTCGCCCGGGTTCCGTCTGGACCCAGGATGTCACCGCCGCCGGCCCATACCCACGGGATCCATTGGTAGGGGTTCCGGGGGAAGTCGAAGGCGTACAGGTCCACGCGGCCGTCGCCGGTGGTGTCGCGGGTGAGCGTGCGAGCCGCGGCGAGGAAGGCATCCCACGTCCAGTCCGCGCCCGGTGCTGGCAGCTCCGCCCCCCACCGCCGGAACACGGAGCGGTTGGCGTAGATCACCATGGGGGTGAAGTCCTTGGGGAACGCGTACAGGCGGCCGCCCCGCTCGAAGGTCTCCCGCACCTCGTCGAAGACCCGGCTGCGGTCGTAGCCCAGGGGCGGCAGGTACGGCGTCAGGTCGAGGGTGAGCCCCCGGTCCAGGAACGAGGGGATGTCGGGCCCGTCCAGGAGAAAGACGTCGGGCGGCGCCCCGGCGGCGATGGCGGTGAGGAGCTTCTCCTGGTAGTTGGCCGGGGTGGACTCCACTACGACGTGCACCCCCGGGTGCCGCTCGGCGAAGAGGTCGGCGATGCGCTGCTCGGTGGTGACCTCCTGGTCCCCGGCCCACGTCAGCACGCGGAGGGTGACGGTCTCGGGGGATCCCGGAGCGGTGTCGGGGCCGCAGGCGGCGATTGAGAGCGCGACGGCAGCGGGCAGCCAACGGAATCCCACGGTAGATCGCTGCGCCGTACGCACCTGAGGTGAGATCACGGGATCCGGGCTGAGGGGGGACTACGAGTGGACTCGGGGAAGGTCGGCGGGTGGGGGTCGTGGCGGCAAGGGAGGCCCTCAGCTTCCCCCGTACAGCCGTGTTCGTGGAGGACCGTTCAGCGTTCGCCGCCCGACTCTCGGCAGCCGACGTAGGGGTGGTCCTGTGCGACGACAAGAGCGGATCGGAATTGGATGGGTGGATGCCCGGACTGCGTGCTCATGCACCGCTCACCCCGATACTGTGTGTCGCGCCCTTCACCACCGCTGTGGCTCGGGGCTCGCTCGGTCGGGGTTCGTCGATGTGGTATGGGATTCGGAGCCGCCTGCCACACTCGCCAACCAGGTGGCCACGCTTCAATGGCCTGGGCCCGAGGTGGTGCTGAGGAGGCTGAGGCGGGCGGCCGAGGGGATGCGGTTTCCAGTGAACTCGGCCATCCGACGTTTGTGCGACCTCGAGAAGGCTGCCGTGAGAAGTGTGCGGCGGCTATGTGAAGAGATCAATGTGCCGGAGCGGACATTCCGGAAGGCGTGGCACGAAGCGTTGCCGGGATGCCGTCCGAGCATGATGGTCCGCTGGGTCTTGCTCATCAGGGCCATGGCTCTCCTGCATTACCAGCGTGCGGTGGTTCGTAGCACGCTACAAGCCTTTGCCGCGTTCGTGACGGATGCAGTCACTCCGGACCCTTCAGGCGGCGACGCACCAAATGCCGAGATTGCCTGAGAGCGGCCGGGATTCTCATGGCGTAGGCTCATGATGGGCAACCCATCGTTTCGGCGGACCCAGGTTGAGCAGCACCCGGGTGACCTCGTCGGCATCCACAGGCTTCTCGCTAAGGGATGTCGTCCTCGACCTCCGACGCGTCCAGGTCGAGTAGGGCCCGGACTTCTTCCTGGTAGCTGCGTTGGGAGTGATCCGGAGGGGTCGTAGGCCTTCGCGTTCTAAGGCTCGTCCTGCAGAGCCCCGTACCTTCCCCCGAAGAAGAGAAGTGGCTCGCGGACGTCCTCGTCGCGGTCGATCTCTTCCACCTGCCCAACCACGATGAAGTGGTCTCCCGCTTCGTGCATCGCTACCGTGCGGCAGCGAAATGCGGCCATAGCCTCCGCGAGCCGGATCCCGTCCTTCCATGCCTGCAGCCGGTACGGGGGTGGGTCCTGCCCCCTCCATCCCCCTGCGAAGTACGTTGACAGGTCCTGTTGGGCCCGGGAGAGGATGTTCACGACGAACGTTCCCTCGCCCTCCATCAGGCTGGCGATCTTCGTGGCCGAGCCGACGCAGAGCAGGATCAACGGCGGATCCAGCGAGACCGACGTGAACGAGTTGGCGGTCATCGCGTGGGCTTCGCCCTTCATCCGGACGCTGACCACCGTCACGCCCGTGGCGAACAGGCCGAACGAGGATCGCAGAATCTCAGGAGGAAGACTCACTTGCCCGTGACCTCTCCGTTCAATTCCAATACCGCCTCAGCGTTGAAGAACGGAGCCGGCCTCAGCAGCTTGTTCTCCATCCTGACGATGAGTGGACGAATCTGCGCCAGGTAGGGTGCCCAGGCCGGATCAGCCCGCATGGCTTCACGGCGTGTGTGCCGATCCTCGAAGTCCCGATATCCCCAGAGATGGACGACCTGATTGAGGGGTCCGACCTCCGTGGAGTAATAGCCTAGCAGGCCCCCGAGATACTTGAGCTGAATGTGCAGAGCTTGCGCCTCGTACCGACGCATATAGTCGGGCACCTTCCCTGGCCACAGATCGTACGTACGCTGTTCGATGATCATACCCGCTCCCGTCCGCCTGCCGGTCGAGGAAGTTCGAAGAAGGGTGTCTCGTCGGGCCCGCCGAGTTTCACGTCGAAGCGGTACACAGGGGGCGCTCCCTCTTCGGATGCGGAACCATCCCGACGGGCGATCAACCGGCTGCGCAGCTCGGTGTCCTCGATGGCCAGCAGTTGTCGGTCAGCTTCGTTCAACGGCTCCCCAGGCATGAAGACCTGGGTGACCAGGGGTCGCATCACGCCCGACGCGAGTATGCGGATGCGGAAATGGGGCGGACGGATCCACCCGGGCACCTCCGGGACGGAGTAGCTTCCCGGCTCGATGGTGCGGAAGCGGTACCAGCCGTCAGCGTCCGTAGCGACCCTTCCCCACCCCCGGCAAACATGGTCATCCTCTGCGCCGGCCTCCTCTGTCCGCGTCGGAAAGCGCCCCATCGCATCGGCTTGCCAAAGCTCCACCAGCGCGTTCTCAATGGGTTCGCCCTCCGCGTCGGTGACCCGACCGGCCAATACGAGTCTCCTCCCCGGGACGGTACTGCCTTCGGTGAGGTCGGCGTGCTCTGCCACGGTGAACTGGATCGGGAAGAACGGTCCGATCGTGTGATGGGCCGTCGGGCCGGGCCGGGGGGTATGGGCCTCGTCACGCATCATCGACGCCCCTCGAACGGCGTCGCCCGTGAGCCGCCCAGCACGATGTCGTGACTGTAGCCGAGCACGCCGTCGGACGTCCGCGCCTCGGGAACGAAGTCACAGACCAGTCTGTCCCGGGCCGCTGCATCCGGAATGCTGTTCAGCAGGAGATCCAACTCGTTGAGCGGTTCGCCCGGGAAGTAGATCTGGGTGGTCAGTCGACTCCCGAACGTGCGGCCCCAGATGGAGAGATGTAGATGCGGCGGGCGCCACCAATTCGCGGCACTTCCGGCCCCGTCGCTCGGAACTGCATACCCACCGGGCTTGATGGTGCGGAAGGTGAAGCGACCTTCTTCATCAGCGAAGAACCGTCCGAGGCCATGGAAGTTGGGGTCGAGCGGACTGGCCGAGGGGTCGTTCCGGTGCAGGTATCTGCCAGCAGCGTTCGCTTGCCATAGCTCGATCATGGCGTTCGGCACGGGCCGCCCGCCCGGGTCGAGGATCTGCCCCGTCATCACGATCAGTTGGCCCATGGCCCGGGGCCGTCCCGGGCTGATGACACTCAGGTCGTTTCCGTGAAGATCCATCGTCACGGGGTCGAAAACCGGTCCGGCCCGGTCGGCGGAATCGGCAAGCAGCGGCCAGGGAGACAAACTTGGAGTTCTCAGGCCGCTCTTCCGGTATCCTGCGATTACCCGCGGCGGTTGGGTCGGATCTTCCGTTGTCACTCGCACTCGGTGTTCACTCATCTCTGATCCTCTCCTGACAGGTCAGGTCACCCAGATCTCTTCAATCGTCATGTCCCCCACAGCCTCTTGATCCAGCTCCACCCCGTTTCCGGGGCCTTTGGGCACCAGCATATGCCCGCCCTCCACTATGGGCGGGTTCAGACACAGCGAGTGCTCGAGCAGGTGCAGTCCGGAGTCGTTGGCCCTGCGGATCGGCTCGCAGGCTGCGGCCAGATGCAGATTCACCGCAGTTCCCACGCCGGACTCGAAGAGGCTGTGTATGGCCACCTCCATCCCCCGTCCATCAACGGCCCGCACCGTCTCGTGGAACCCCTGGATGCCCCCCCACAGGAAGACGTCGGCCAGAACGACATCCACGGCCTGCAGTCGTGCGGCCGGGGCCAGATGCTCGCGCGAAGTCACGAACATGTTCGTCGCCACAGAGGACGCGCTCGCTGACCGGACCGTGCTCAACCCTTCCAACTCGGGGGCCGGATCCTCTAGGAACTCCAGTTCCAGTTCGTCCAGATCTCCACACAACCCCAGTGCCTCCGCCACGGAGTATCCGGCATTCGGATCGAAACGCAGTCGGGACTGAGGGCCCAGTGCTGCGCGGAGTTCCCGCATGACGCAGAGATCCCAGCCTGGATCCAGGGCTGCGCTCTTGTACTTGAAGCAGCGAAATCCACGCTCCTCGGCGTGGGCGCGGGCGCACTCAGCGACGCGATAGGCGTTGGCGCGGTCGGCCATGTGGGCGCGCAGATCCGTGGCGTCCGAAGCGCTCTCGAAAACCGCGGCTGACAGAGGACACACGACCTCGATGCTCCTCCGCAATGCACCCCCCAGGGCCTGACTGAGGGAGACTCCGTCATGGCGAGCCACCAAGTCCCAAGCCGAAGTCTCCAGGGTTGCCAGGGCAGACCAGCCGTTGCGTCCATTTCGATTGTGGAAGGTGGTAGGAGCGAACTCTCTCCGTAGCGCGTCACGGTCTCGTAGGTCCCGACCCAACCACGTCCGCGCCAGAGCCGCCGTGAGTCGGACTACCTCGGGGTAGCCCGGCCCGTCGCCGATGCCGACCTCACCGTTCTCGCTCTCCAGTTCGACGATTGTGCGCACCGTGGAGTCCATCACGTACATGGAACTCACGTAGACGAAGTTCAGCGGGATGCGCACGCGGCGGATGCGCACACTTCGGAGCCTCAGCGGAGCCGACACGGATACGGGGTTCACTTCGGGTCCCGCGCCCGCACCCAGCGGGACAGGGGCACTCCGTCGTCCAGCAGCTTCATGCGCGCCCTTTCGGCACGCACGCTCTCCTCCGCGAGCGTCACGACCTGCTCGGCGCGAGCTGTGGGCACGACACACACGCCGACATCGTCGGCCAGCACGAGATCGCCGGGCCGGACATCGACCCCAGACACCGTGACATGCCCGTTCACCTCGACCGACTCCAGGCGGTACTTGCCGGTAAGTGGGCTTACCGACCGCGACCAGACCGGGAACCCCATCCTGCGCAACGCGTCGATGTCGCGCACGCCGCCGTCCACTATGGCGCCGACCTCACCCTGCCGAAGACCGATCCGTCCCGACACCGCGCCCATGTTGGAGACGGGTTCGGGCACGCTCTGGATGACGAGCACATCGCCAGGTCGCGCCAGGTTGTGGCATTCAACGTCGGCCAGTCGCGAACTCCTTTCCTCGACGGCTCGCGTGAGCCCGTCAGTCCGGGCCACATTTCGCAACGTGACCGCCGAGCCGACCAGGCGATTACCGGGGCTACGTGGCACCAGGACCGAGCCGGAGACCCCTCCTCCGATCTGCAGTCGGTCCAGGATGTCAGACACGGTGGAAGTGAGGTCGTCCAGCGCCTGGAACCGTGCGACGATGGCGGGTTCGGGGCGGGCCGACCATCGTACGCGGACGCGAGCTTCGTCGATGCGCCCTGTCGGCGTCCATTCCGTAGCCTCGGAGCCAGTCGACGTGTCGCTCATCCCTGAAAGCGCGGCTCCTCGATTCCCCGCACCCCGGGTACGCACGCGAACAGCGCTCCGGCCAGAGGCTCCCGCGCGAGCTGCGCCGGGGACAGGCGCTGGGAGGCGGTGGTGATGTACATCGTGTCCAGACGCGATCCTCCGAAGGTCACGCAAGTGGGATTCGACACGGGGACCTCCACGACACAGTCTACCGAGCCGTCCGGCCGATAGCGGACCACACGCGCCCCGGCATACTCGGCGTTCCACAGGCATCCGTCCTCGTCTACGGCGGATCCATCCGGACGGCCGGGCTGATCCCGCGTGTCGCGAAAGAGCCGCTCGTTCGACATCCGTCCCTCGTCGGAATCGAAGTCATAGGCAAGGATGTGGTGGCGGTACGTATCGGCGAAGTACATGACAGAGGAATCCGGACTCCATGCCAGGCTATTCGGCACGATGACGTCTTCCAGCATGCGCCGACACGATCCGGCTCCGTCCAGGCGGTACAGTGCTCCCACGGGATCTCTACTGACATCGCTCATGGTCCCCGCCCAGAACCTCCCGGCACGGTCGCATCGCCCGTCGTTGAATCGGTTCTGGGGATGGTCCTGCTCGGGAGACGCGAGCAGGGAGATGTCGCCGGTATCCGGGTCAAGCGTGTATATGCCGGTCTTCATGGCCGCGACGAAACCGCCACTTTCCCGCAAGGCCACGGAGCCCACCACCTCAGGCAGGCTGGACCGACTCCAGCCCGACCCATCCGCCTCGCAGGACTGCAGCGCCGGGCCGCGGCTGTCGACCCACCACAGCCTCCCAGCCCTTCCGTCCCACACTGGGCTCTCACCCAGGCGATCACCGCACCTCACGACCAACTCCACATCGCTCATGTCCAAGCGGCGTCGTCGGAGTGACCCGCCCAACGTGTGGTCACTTTTCGGCTTTGCGTCCAGAACGCCAGGGACCCAGAGCCTGTGATGTCCCCAACACCAAATCTGGAGTGGTACCATCCTCCAAAGGAGAACGGCTCGCGCGGCACGGGGACGCCTACGTTCACGCCGACCATTCCAGCGCGCACACGCTCGGTGACGGTGCGGGCCGCACCGCCGTCATTCGTGAATACCGAAGCCGCATTGCCGAACGGCGATGCGTTTTCCAACGCCACTGCGTCCAGCAGGCGGTCCACTCGCATCACCGCGAGAACGGGGCCGAAGACCTCATCACGTGATATGCGCATCGCGGGCGTGACGCCATCGATCACCGTCGGCCCTAGCCAGAACCCGCCGCTGCGGTCTCCCATCTTTGGCGACCGTCCGTCCACAACGACTCGGGCGCCCTCACGCTCTGCCTCGTCGATGGCGGCCACGATCCGGTCGCGCGCGTGGGCAGAAATCACGGGTCCCATGTGAACGCCGGGCTCCATGGCCCGGGCCTGCCTGATCAGCTCGTCGATGAGCTCGTCCGTGCCTGGTAGGGTCACCAACACCGAAGCCGCCATGCAGCGCTGCCCGGTGCAGCCCGCCATCGCGCCCAGAATAGCAGGCGGCGCGGTAACCGGGTCGGCGTCGGGAAGCAGGATCACATGGTTCTTCGCTCCTCCCAGGGCCAGCGCCCGTTTCAGGGTGGAGGTCGCTCGTCGGAAGACCGACTGTGCGGCAGGGGTCGAGCCGACGAAGGTGACCGCCACCACATCCGGGTGATCGCAGAGGGCCTCGACCGCAGATCGATCACCGTTCACCACGTTGAATACACCGGGCGGAAGACCCGCCTCGGCCAGGAGGTCCGCGGTCCGAGCCGCTGTGAGCGGCACACGCTCCGACGGTTTGAGGACCATGGTGTTGCCCAGCACCAAAGCCGTGGGAATGGTCCAGTGGGGCACCATGCAGGGAAAGTTGAACGGTGTGATCGACGCCACGACACCCAGTGGCAGGATCTCGGAGCGGCACTCAACCCCGGCGCTGACCCGGTCGATACTTCCGGTCGTCAACTGCGGGAGCGAGCAGGCGAACTCCGTTTCCTCGATGGCCTTGTACACCTCCGCCTCGGCTTCCTCCTTGGTCTTGCCGTGCTCCTCCCTGATGAGGGAGCCCAGTTCCTCTACGTGCTCTTCCAGGAGAGTCCGATACCGGTAGAACACCTCGGCGCGCTCCCTTGACGTCAACGCGGACCACGAGGAGAAGGCCTCCCGGGCCACCTGAACGGCACGCCCCACAGTGTCTGTAGACCCCAGGGGCACGTGTGCGATGATCTCCCCGGTTGACGGGTTGTGCACATCGGCCCTGGGACCATCGTCGTCTATGGGCACACCTCCGATCCGGTGCTGAACAAGCCCATATCGAGGGTCGGTCGTCGGTGTCATCGTCATGTGCGGTACACCACGTTTTCAGGCTCGGCACCCCTAGCAAACCGAGCTAGGTTCTCGGCAATGAACGCCCATCGCCGCTCCAGCATTCCCTTGGTCCAAGCGGACGAATGGGGCGTCATCAGGACGTTCTCCAACTCAGCGAAGGGATGGCGGGAGGGTGGCGGATTCCGATCGCCTTCGGTGGGATAGCGGTACCAGGCGTCGAGCACCGCGCCGCCGATCAGTCCGGTCCTGAGGGCGTGGAAGAGGGCATCCTCATCAACCACTTCGCCGCGAGCGACGTTGATCAGCACGCCCGAATCCTTCATGCAAACCAGTTCATGGACGCCAATCAGGCCTAGCGTCTTGTGCCCGAGGGCCGTAGCCACCACGACGAAGTCGCACTCTCCCAGGAAGTCCTGGAGGGCGTCGAACCCCACGACGCTCTCCGCAAGGCCCTCTTTTCCGGCCGGCGTTCGTGTGCAGGCCAGCACCCGCGCACCCATGCAACGGGCCCTGCGTGCCACGGCTTGGCCGATACGCCCCAGGCCCACGATTCCGACCGTCGACTGGCCCAACTCACGCCCGAGGGGACCATCCATGCGGCCGCTCATGCGCCAACTCCCGGCTCGAAACGTCCTCTCTGCCTCTCGAAACGTCGAGCAATTCAGCAGCATGGCGAGGACCACGTACTCGGCGATGGCCCCTTCATGACCGTAGGCGTTGGCCACCACGACTCCCGTGGGCAGGTGGTCGATGTCGATGCCATCCCACCCCGAACCCGCCACTTGGAGAAACTCCAGGTGCGGGGCAGGCGGCATCTCACGCGTATAGCGCAGAGTGAGCACTACCCGGGCCTCGGCCAGCACCCCGGTCATTTCCTCGATGGGCGTATCGTCCAAGACGCAGCTGAGCCGAGCCCCGGGGAATAGGTCCTTCAGGACCACCCCCTGTTCGCATGCCAGGGTGCCCAACATCACGACATCCAGAGGTTCAGCCGCCGTCGCCATGTGCCTCGCCGGTTGAGTTCGCCAGGAAATCCCGGATGCGATCCATGTAGACAGTGCGGTCATGGCTCTTCACCACCGCACCAGCCATGCGAACGGGATCGCCGAAGAAGAAGCGCTCGTAGAGCACCTGCCGCGATGCAAACGCCGACATGGCGGTATCCCACGCCAGGCGGAAGATGGGAATCCGCTCGTGGGCCTCCGCTCGGGCCGCTTGGAAATACCGCTGTATATCGGCAGCCATGGGGCCGTCTACGTCGGCTTCGGTGGGCATGGCCACGAGTCCGGACGCCCCCATCTGCCTGATGATCTCCACCATGCGCGGGTACAGGCGCGGGTACAGATTACGCGCGGCATCCAGTGGGGCCCATGCGGGTCGCATGACACCCCACTCATCCAGCTCGGCGTCCACCTCCGCCGTGCGGAGGAAGGCCTTCATCGTCTCCAGGTTCACCCAGATCTCGGCAATCTTCTCCTGGATATGCTGGAATCCTTCGATGGCGATCGTGTCCGCAACCAGCGACGCGACGCCGAGCAGGAACTCGGTCTTCGCAACGTTCTTAACTACCACCTGGTGCGCCATGTGGACGACCGCGCCGGTACGGGCATACGACGCATTACACCGTTCGGGCTCACGGTACATGAACACGCGCTGCCACGGGACCAGGACATCATCGAACGTCACCACCGCGTCCATCTCCTCGAAGCGCGAGGAGAGCGGGTGGTCATAGTGGGAGCGACCGTAGTCCACGCTCTCACGGCATAGGAACCTCAGCCCTTCGGTGTTGCTCGGGATGCAGAATGCGTACGAATAGCCCGCATGTTCGGGTGTGTTCTTCAGGAACGTGGAGGGGAATACCATGATCTCGTCGGACACGGGCAGAGTGGCCAGCATCCGACATCCCCGGATAACGATGCCCTCCGACGTCTCCTCCTTCACCTTCGCTGCCAGGTAGGGATCATCCTGCTCAGCCGCGTGTTTGGCCCGGTTGGCCTGCGGGGAGCTGAGCGTGTGCGTGAGGCAGAGGTCGTTTTCCCGCATGTAACGGTGATACTCGCGGATATTCTCCCCAAAACGCGGGTCCTTTTCGGCGAGGAAGTCCGCGCCCCCGGCGTACCCCGAGATGGATCGGTTGATGTAGTCGGGCAGGCGGCCCATGAGGCCGAAGCTGGCGCTCGCCCACTTCTTCATGGACCGACCGATGCTCTCCAACTCTGGTCCCGTGCGCGGGATCATGAACGAGCGTCCCACCTGGTTCCCAGTATCGGGAGACTGGAAGAGCGTGGCTTCTGGATCCTCCCACTGCATGTCGTAGAGGCCCGCCAGCGTATGGATGCCGCGCCCGATGGCCGGGTGCTCGGTCGGATCCTCGACCTGCTTCCCGCCGTACCAGAGGTTGGGCGGATCCTTGCGTAGGCGTTCCAACAGCGCAGAGCCGCTGCGTGCACCCCTCCCGGTGTCTTGTTCTCCTGCCGCGTCCTGCATCACCCCTCCTCCGTGGTCTCATGATCCCCGCCTGACGCAGCGGATCTCTCGATCGATTAAATTGTCTGACAATCCTAATGTATGGACATTTGGAGAGGAAGCAAGTATGATTGTTGGTCTGCACCGGGTTCACAGCACGAGGCGTCATGAACCAACCAACGTTGTTTGCCGACCGGAACGTCACGATCAGGAGGACGACCACCGTGGATCAGGTGGTCGCCACCGTGTCCGACCTGATTTTCCAGGGGGAGCTTCCGCCAGGCACTCCGCTCAGGGAGGAGGCTCTGGCCGCGAGCCTGGGCGTCGCGCGGACCACACTTCGTGAAGCGTTGAAGGAGCTGATCCACAAGGGACTGGTGCGGCACCACGCTCACCGGGGATCTGCCGTGGTCACTCTGACCCCTGTGGATGTGGCCGACCTTTATCGTGTGCGGAGGCTTCTGGAACTTCCGGCTGTGCGGACCTGTCTTTCAGGCGAAGATCGCCTGCTCAGGATCGAGCGCCTGGAGGCGATCGTGGAGCGAGCAGAGGCCGCCGCCCGAGGCGGTAGGATCGCCGACCTCGTCCATGCCGACCTTGCGTTTCACCGAGAAGTCGTGAGTTGGTTGGGCAGCAGCCGGACCGACCAGTACTTCGACTCGATCCTCAATGAGCTCCGCATCGGGTTCGCCCAGGTGGAGCGCGAACAGCGGTCCCTGACGGCACAGGCGAGCGTGCACCGCGAAATCCTGGAATGCCTTCAAGCGGGAGACGGCGAGGGATGCGCGCGTGTTCTCGGAGACCATCTCGCTGACTCCGAAGAAACGGTGGGGGCGGCGGTCGCGCGGTCGGTGAGCGAGGACGCGGGACCCCAGGGATCGGCCGCGACGGCCTGAGTTCCAGCACCTGTCCTCCACCGAGGACCCAATGAGTCCCACACCTGGGCCAAGCGGCAATCCGTCCACAGCACGGGAGCACTGGAAGAGCAGACTCGGGTTCATCAGTGCAACGGCGGGACTGTCCATTGGCTTGGGCAACGTCTGGCGATTCCCATACGTGGTCGGAGAGAACGGGGGGGGGGCTTTCCTCCTGGTGTACCTGCCAGCAGTAATCCTCATTGGTATTCCTCTGTTCACTGCGGAGATTTCACTGGGCCGGAGTGCGCAGCTCACCCCTATCGCTGGGATGCGTAGGCTCACCGGGCGAGCCTTTGGGTTCTGGAATCTCATCGGATGGCTGGGCGTCATCGCTGCCTTCGGAATCCTGACCTACTACGTGATGCTGCTGGCCTGGATCGCTGACTATACGGTGGCGACCGCGACCGGTCGGTTCGTGGGGGCCGGTGCATCCGAGATCTCCGACGCCTTCGAGGTGATGGCGGGAAGTCCCGGACGCGTACTGGGGTGGATGGTGACGCTCTCGGTGGTGATGGGACTTGTCGTCACCCGTGGCCTCCAGCGCGGCATCGAGATGGCGAGCCGTATCCTCATGCCTTTGCTGGCGGTCCTCATGGTGGTGCTTGCCGTGGGGGCCATGTCATTGCCTGGGGCAGGAGAGGGCCTGGAGTGGTTCCTCCGTCCCCGGCTCGAAGGGCTCTCACCCCGGACCGTCCTGACCGCGCTGGGACAGGCGTTCTTCAGCCTGAGCATCGGCATGGCCGCAGCGTTCGTGTTCGGGAGCTATCTCGATCCCGAGGACAGCGATATTCCGGGTGCAGCCGCGACCGTCGCGGTTTTCGATACATTAGCCGCCATCTGTGCTGGTCTCATCATCTTTCCGGCGGTTTTCTCGCTTGGGTTGGAGCCCGATTCGGGGCCGCGGCTCATCTTCGTGACCATGACGAACGTGTTCTCCCAGGCGCCCATGGGGCGCTTGGTCGGAACCGCCTTCTTCTCCCTCCTGCTGCTCGCCGGGGTGACCTCCGGGATGGCTACGGTGGAGGCCGTAACCGCAACGGTTATCGATTCCTTGGGTCTCGACCGAAAGAGAACCGTCTGGATAGTCCTCGCCTCGGCCTTCTGCTTCGGAATTCCCAGTGTTCTCTCGTTCGGACCGTGGTCGGCAGTACGCCTGTTCGGCATGGACATCTTCGGGCGTGTCGACTTCTTGTTCGGAGTGGTCTTCCTGGCGCTGGGCGGGCTCCTGATGGCGTTGTACACATCACTTGTTTGGGGCTTCGACGCTTTTGCCAGGGATACGAACGTCGGCGCGGGTCGGATCCGTGTGGGTCCCGCCTGGAGGGTGTTCGTGAAGATCTTGGTGCCCCTCTCCATCATCCTCGTCCTCCTCAGTGCCATCGGAGTCGTATCGTGAGCTTTCCTCGCACCGAGTGGATCTGGAAGAACGGCGAACTGATTCCGTGGGAAGACGCCACCATCCACTCACTCTCCCACGTGGTGCATCACGGCTCGTGCGTCTTCGAGGGTGTGCGCTGTTACGAAACGGCGGAAGGGGCGGCGATCTTTCGCCTGCGTGATCACATGCGTCGCCTGGTCGGCTCGGCGAAGGTGTACCGGATGGAACTGGCCCACTCGGCCGAGGAACTCGGAGCCGCCTGCGTCGAGCTGGTGCGCAGCAACGGGCTCCGGGCCTGCTACATCCGGCCTTTCGCCCTCCGAGGTCTCGGATACCCGGGCGTGAACCCGACCGGTACGCCCATCGAGGTGTTCATTGCGTGCTGGCCCTGGGGGACATACCTGGGAGACGAGGCTCTGGAGCGGGGTGTGGATGCCTGTGTGTCCAGTTGGTCGCGGCCCGCGCCCAATACGTTGCCGGTCGGGGCAAAGGCCGCGGGCAACTATCTGAGTTCGCAACTCATCAAGATGGAGGCCCTCGCCAACGGTTACGACGAGGGCATCGCCCTCTCTCCCGGGGGCTTGGTGAGCGAGGGGAGCGCGCAGAACCTCTTCCTGGTGCGGGACGGGGCTCTGTTCACGCCCGCCGTCGATGGGACCCTCCTCGCCGGGATCACCCGCCACACCGTGCTCCAGATCATCAAAGATCTCGATCTCACGGTTGTGCAGGGCCCCATCCCCCGCGAGGACCTGTACACCGCCGACGAATTGTTCTTCTGCGGGACTGCAGTAGAAGTGACACCGGTGCGGGCCGTGGATGGCGTTCCGATCGGCTCCAGGGAGCCCGGACCCATTACCCGCCGGATCCAGAGTCGCTTCCTGGAGAGCGTCACCGGACGGCTCCGCGACGTCCACGGATGGCTTACCCGGGTCGAATAGTCTCGGGTGCCGATGCAGGTGACCGAGTCGTCGGCGTCCCCACGCCGCCAAGACCAGGCGACGTCACCGCACCATGGTCTCCGTGGGGAGAGTGCACGCTCTCTACGTTCGACGTGGGGCCTGCGTCCAACAACGGCTCAGTGCACGAACCGGTATCCCGGTGCCACGAACCGGTCGTGAAATGGGCAACTCCCCGTCAGAGCCGTGCCCATTGGATCGGACCATTCAGAGATCGGAGTCTAGGTGGGCGGGCTCACCCTCTCGTCCAAGACCTCAAAATGAGCTGATCTCAGGTCCCACCGCTTGAGGACTGCCTGAGCCGGTTCGGGTACGTAGCATTGCTCATAGTCTTCGCCCGTGAAGTCTCTCACGCTCTGAAGGGACGCGAAGGTCATCACGGTCACAAACTCGACCTCGTCTTCATGATCCCGCCTCAGAACGTCAATCCCCCGGTAGCCTTCTATCTTCTTGGCCTCGATTCCGGGGATCACGATTGTACTCAGGACCTGCCAGTAGGCCTCGGCGTCCTCAGGAGCAGTCCAGCCGTGCCGTATACGTTTGATTGTCATTCGTCCGCCTTCGAGAGTGTTCGAAACTGTAGTCAGCTTGGGACGGATCGGATGACGGATCCAGTGGGAGCGGGTCATCGTCTCGTCCCTCACGGAATGCTGGCTCCGGACCAGGAGCCTCACCTCCTCACACATAGGCAGCCAGCGGGGCGATAGTAGAAGACAGAGCTGATCTGGTCGGGATTGCCTCCGTCATTGGTGCCGTTGTCGATGAGCTCGATGGCCACTCCGGTGATCAAGGCGTCGACGTCGTCCCCATATGTCGATCGATCCCACGTCGTCTCGTTGGACTGGAAGAGGATCCGGCGTCCGTCTGGGGAGAAGTGGGGGTACTTGAACTCCACCGTGGTGAGGCGGACCAGCGAGTCCAGGGAGAGGGAGGCCTGGGCGGCCGCGCCGGGTACGGCCAGGACCACCGCGAGGGCGGAGTGGCGGACGGGAGCGGACCGGATCATCGGTATCTCCGTGCTTATGACAACACCAGGTGTTGGCAAAGTATCAACAGCACAGCCATGCACAATCAATACCTGGGACGCGACGCCGTGCCACTACCATTGCTAGGTGTGGGCATGACAGAGCCCCGCGACGTGCGGCCGTCCCCCCCTGACCCGGCGCCTCCTCCGCGGTCCGGCTCGGCTCCCCCGCCGCCGAGGTTTCCGCCCCATGCGCCTGAAGGGACGGTCCGGCACATCCTCGTCCGTTTCGGCGGCCGCGGGTGACGTCGTCCTCCTGAATGCCCTACCTGTGGATTGAAAGCCTCAACTGAGGGCGCCAACCAGTGGTGCGCCACCACGGGAGCCGGCCCGACCTTCCAGGCCGACCATGGACAGATCCAGATCCGCTAACCGACACTCGTCTCACCTTCAGCGGTCGACCTCCGGTCCGCCGCTCAATCGGGGACACTGACATGTCCGAAACGAACAGCCGCACGTGGTGGGTGGCCGCAGGCCTCCTGCTCGCTCTCGCTCCAGCCTCCGCCGTGGGGCAGACCTCGCCGAGGTGTACCGACGCGGAGTTCCGCCAGATGGACTTCTGGATCGGAAGCTGGGAGGTGACCGACGCCGAGGGGACCCTGGTGGGCCGGAGCACCGTCTCTCCCATCATGGAGATGTGCGCGCTCCGCGAGGAGTGGGACTCGGGCCAGGTGAAGGGGATGAGCATCAACATGTATGACAAGCCCACCAGGTCCTGGCACCAGATGTGGGTGGACAACATGGGCGTGGTGTTGCGTCTGGAGGGCGCCCGATCCGGCGAGGCCATGGTGCTTCACGGCAGTCGGGTGGGGTCGGACGGGAAGGAACGTCAGCTACGGGTGACGCTGACGCCCCAGGCCGACGGATCGCTCCGCCAACTCCAGGAGCGTTCCGAGGATAACGGCATGACCTGGTCGGTGATCTTCGATGGACACTATTCGAAGACCGGGATGTAGAACGGGCGTTCGCACGGGAAACGGATGACCCGCGGCGAGCAGCGACATCCGACCGAGCCCTTTTGGGAGGTTTCCTACCAGGACGACGACGTGGCCACCTTCGGTCCTCCTTCATCGGGGTTGGACCGGGTGGTCGCGTCGCTTCCATAAGGGGCGCGGGCTCTGGATCTTGGGTGCGGAGACGGGCGCAACACACTCCACCTGATCCGCCTGGGCTGTGAGCGCGTGGGTTCAGGAGGTGACGACGCTGGAACTCAAACGGTCTTATCACCTCGTGGTCTGCCAGGGGCTCCTGCACCTGCTCCTGCCCGACGCCCGCCTTCCCCTGGTCGAAAGGCTCAAGGCCGCCACTCTGCCTCCCTCGAAGACGAGCATCCGGGCGGGGTACGGCACCGTCATGCGGTCAATTCGGTGGTCGCCCGGAGGCGTCCCTGACCGGGCCGCGGTGATCCGTCGCCGTCGCTGCCCGCGACCGTCGGGCGATGCGGCCGGCTCCCCCGGTGCACCCCGGAGGTCGTGGCGTCTACTCGTCCCGGAGCACCTCGATCGGATCGACCCGCGCAGCTCTGCGCGCGGGGAAATAGCACGCCAGCAGCGTGACGGATCCCAGCAGGGCCGCGCACCGAGGCTCGAAGCTCACTGCGAACCGCCCGAAACAGAATCCGAAGTACCGCGCTTGACAGCTCACCGTTTCGCATGAGGTGCGGTCGCAGCCGCTTGGGCACGGACAGCACCCATTGCCGCATCGGTACGACCGGAACGACGCTGTCGCTGAGGTGTGCGGCGACCTCGGCCATGCGCCGGTTGGTGCACGAGGGGCAGACGCAGCGTCCCTTGCAGCTGAAGGCCACCAGCCGCTCCTGGCGGCAGTCGTTGCAGCGCGCCCGAGCGAACCCGAACGCGAGGATCCCGCAGGTGGCGCACCCCTGGGTGCCGCTCGGCGAAGAGGTCGGCGATGCGTTGCTCGGTGGTCGACCTCCTGGTCTCCGGCCCACGTCAGCACTCGCAGGGTGACGGCGTCGGGGGATCCCGGAGCGGTGTCGGGGCCGCAGGCGGCGGCGACGAGCACGAGCGCAACGGACAGGTACCGGAATCCCAGGGCGGATCGCGGGCGCGTGCGCATCGGACGTGGGATCACGGGATCCGGGCGGTGGGGGAGCCTGCCGAGAGCCGGTCGAGGGCGCTCCGTACCTCGGCCACCTCGGCCGCCATGGCAGGCTCGGGATCGGCACGGAGCGTCAGATACTGCGTGTAGAGTGAGACGGCCCGGTCGCGGTGCCCGGCCAGCACCGCCATCCGGCCGCCTTCTCGCAGGTACGCGGCCAGGTAGTGCGGATAGCCGAGCCCGACCCGGAACCGGCCCGCCGCCGCCTCGGCCCGGGCGTACTCGCCCTCCCCCTCCAGCATCTTCGCCACCTCCAGGTTCTCCCACATCAGTTGCAGGTAGGGAACCGTGAGCAGGAGGGTGTCCACCGCCAGGATCATCCGGCGCGCTTCGGGCCTGCCGGTGCCCTGGGCGTGCGCCGCTTCCAGGATCCTGCCACAGACCCTCGCCTGTCGTTCGGGAAGCGTTCCCATCCCCGACCCGGTGAAGTCCCCGAGGCGCGTGACGGCCTTATCGACCGCCTCCCAGCGGCCCGCGCGCGCGTCCATCAACCCCAGAGCACAGACATCCGGTCCGTCCCCCAGCCTCGCGATCTCGTGGGAACCCGCGACAGGCGTGCCACCCCAGAACAACTCGTCCACGATGGTCTGGGACGGGGTGGCCTGTGGGCCCACATCGGGCATCTGCTCGTCGGCCTCCCGGGGTCGCCCAGCGTCCAACGCCAACCATCGGCGCATGACCGCCAGCTCTTCGCGGTGCTCGCGTCGCTGCACGACATGGTCCATGTGTTCGAGCAACGCCCGAAGCGGGCCGATGAGCTCGGGAAAGAGCGCCACCGAGAAGACCAGCGAGCTGAGACCTGTGAACGCTGTGTCGCTTCCGTCGAAATGCTCCAGCGCTCCCCGCGCGAGCGCGCTGTCGCCCAGGACTTGTCCCACCAGCCACTCGTCCTTGAACCGCACCGCAGGATCGGGGACGGCGGCGCGGTACTCGGTCCAGAGCGAGCGCACCCGGGCGGTGTCGCCACGTCGCGCTGCGATCTGAATCAGATGCTGGAGGACGCCAGCCTGCCCGGGATCCAGCGCCAGCGACCTGCGGAACGCCTCATCGGCCCGCTCGAGCGGCCGGTCGATTCCCAGCAGGGCCCCGACGTGGAACAGGTGATCGGCGAGTAGATACCACGCCTCGAACCGGTCGGCTGCTACGACGGCCGCGTGCTCCCGTGCCGCCTGCACGTCGGCCAGGGCCGACGGCTCGGGCCCGTTCGGCCCCACGATCGCCTCGACGAGCGCCCGGTCCTTGGCCCGGAGCCGCTGGCGGTTCCGCCATGCCGTCTCGGTGGCGAGACGTGCCGTGGCCTCGGCGGCGTTGCCGGACCACTCGTGGGCCATCAACAGCCCGAGGCCCGCCAGCGCGAAGCTGGGATCGAGCTCCAGAGCCTCTGTGAACCGATCCACCGCGAGGTCGTACTCGCCCCGCCGATAGTGGCGTTGGCCGACGAGATAGGCGCGGGTGGCGGTGAGCGAGCTGGTGGTAAGGCTGCCGCTCTGGTCCGGGGGGATGCCATCGAGCTGCGCCAGGAGACGTCCGAGCAGGCGCGGCACGTGGGCCAGCAGACTGTCCGTGGGGCCCGTTACCGACACATGCAGCACCTGACCGGCGCCCACGGGCGCCAGAGAGGCGCGGAGCAACACGTCGTCGCCGGCGCCGACGAACGATCCCCGCAGTACCCAGCCCGCGCCCAGGTCCCGTGCGATGGCCACAGCGTCGTCGTCATCCAACTCGGGATCGGATGCATGCCCGCCGTGGGCGTTCCAGGTCCGGAACAGGGTCGCCGGTTCGACGGCTCGCAGGCCGCCGTCATCACCCGTGAGATAGATGGCGGAGAGATCCACCACCCCCTCGCTCAGCTCCTCAAGCGCCGGGCCGCCTCCCGCGACCCGGAACGGAAGCACGGCCACGAGGTTCGGGTCGCCTCCGCCTCCGCCGGCCTCTGCCACGGCCCAGAGTCCGGCCGCCAACAGGGCCGCCACTAGCGCGCTGGCCTTCCAGGCGCGTGGCGAGATCCGCGAGGTCAGCGCCATGAGACGAAGCCACGGTCGGGCCACACTACGTACGCCCGGCGACGAGTCCTGCCTCAGCGGGTGCTCCGCCGAGAGCTCGCCCGCCAGAATCTCCGCCGACTGGGGCCGCTGCGCCGGCTCCCTCTCCAGGCAACGCATGAGAAGGCTCGCCAGCCACGGCGGTGCGTCCGGACGCAACTCCAGCAGGTCTGGAGCCTCTCGGGTCAGCTTCTCGGCCAGGATCTGCTGCGGAGTGTCGCTGATGAACGGCGGCCGCCCGGTCAGCAACTCATAGCCCACCACCCCCAGGGAGTACAGGTCGGCCAGGTGGCTCACCCGCGGGTCGCCGGCGGCCTGCTCCGGAGACGTATAGGTGGGCGTGCCGAGGCTCGTACCGGTCTGTGTGAGGAGCACGCCGTCCCCTTCACCAGGTATGCGGGCGGCCTCGGCGGCCCGGGCGATGCCGAAATCGGCCACGAGCGCGCGGGGGCCCACCAGCAGGATGTTCTCGGGCTTGATGTCACGATGGATGACGCCCAGTTCGTGGGCATGACGGAGGCTCTCGGCCACCTCTCGGAGAACCTGGATTACCTCGGCCGGCTCCATCGGTCCGCGGCGCAGGCGGCGACGGAGCGTCTCTCCGGGAACGACGGGCATCACGTAGTAGAGGCGGCCGTTCACCTCTCCGGAATCGAAGAGAGGGACGATTCCAGGATGCTGGAGCTGGCTCGCGATGCGGATCTCGCGCAGAAAGCGGTCGCGGGCCAGACCCTCGGTCATCTCCGGAGCCAAGACCTTGACGGCTACAAAGCGGTCGTGCTTCAGGTCGCGCGCCAGGTAGACGGTGGCACTCCCGCCGGCGCCCAGCGCACGCTCGATGCGGTAGTGCTCGCCGAAGAGAGCATCTCCCTCGGTCCAATCGGTGTCGGCCGAGGCCGCGGCGGCGGGATCGACCCGATCCGATCCCCCAGGGCCCGCGAACTCGGTGATGCGGCCACTTCGGAGGTCCTCCATGAGGCGTTGCGTCTCGGGGGCGGGGGCCGAACCCCAGGCCTCCTCCAGCCGTTGGACGAAGCCTTCGTAGAGGTTCAGCGCACCGGCGTGGTCGCCGGCGCGCACGTGGAGGCTCAGGAGGTCGCGTAGGGCGCGCTCGTCGTTCGGGGTGATCTCGAGCGCCCGCCGGCCCCAGGTGATGGCCACGGTCAACGCACCTTCGCCTTCGTGTCGCCGGGCCAGCTCGCGGGCGCCGCGGGCGGCGAGCGCACGGAGTGCCGCGCGCTCCGTTTCCATCCAGCGCTCGAAGCCGTCCGCGCCCTCGACGAAGAACCCCCGCAGGAAGTCGCCGCGGTAGAGGGCGAGAGCGTCGTCCCAACGTTCCGCTTCCGCGGCGGCCCGGAACGCGGAAGCGTCGCACCAGACGAGCTCAGGATCCACGCCCACGTCTTCGGCGCTCCGGCGCACCAGGGCTTCCGCGCCGAGTGCCTGACGAAGGAAGCGCAGGGACTGGTTGAGGGCATCGCGGGCACGTGCCTCGCTCAACTCGGGCCAGAAGAGGGCCAGCAGCCGATCGCGGCGCTGCACGCCGCGCGGCCGGGCGGCGGCCAGATAGGTGAGGAGCGCGAACCGTTTCGGCTGGGCGAGGACCGGCGACACCTCGGAGCCGTCGGGGGCCCGGAGGTCCGTCAACCCGAAGGTGCGCAGGCGAATCATGGATCCCCCGAACGTGGCGATGCACCTGACCGCGCCGCCGCTCCAGGAACCGCGCGGCTCCGGCGCCAATGTAGTCCCGGCTTTCCGAGAGCGACAATCCTGGGTTTTCGGCGGCGGGATGCCGGATCAGTGCGGGGTCAGAGGTGGGTCACCGCGTGAGCGCATCGTCGGTTCCTGTCGGTTCGCGGCCTCATCCCTCAAGGAGCCCTCCCATGGATCGGACCCTCCTATCGCGGACGGCGGCGTTCGTCGTCGTCGCCCTCCTCTCCGTGACCACGCTGTCGTGTTCGGACTCCTCACCGCCCGTGTCTCCGGAGCTGAACCTGCCCGGGCCCGCCCGCCAGATCGTCGACGCGGCACACTCTGGCGGGAATGCGCACTTCTTCTGGCTTCCGCCCATGGTGGCCCAGCCCTCGGGCTTCAATGGCGCCTTCGACCCGTCGCTGTCGCCGGTGGTGCGCGTGTGCGACCTGTCCGACTGCGACTCGCAGGTCGTGGCGGAGTTCACCACGGCCTCGGGCACCGGCTCCGAGGCTGTCCAGCTGGAGAGCGACCACTACGTGGTGGACTGGCACGTGGACGATTCCGGCGTGGTTCCCGGGCCGACCTACCGGATCCGCGTCCTGGCAGGTGGCACGCAGCTCGGCCTGGCGGACGTCCAGTTCGGCGAGAACGGGAAGGAGGCCCGGAACCTCACCACGAACGAGGTCATCGGGCTGAACGAGGGGCGCACGCTGCCCATCAAGTTCCGCATCGAGGAAGGCGCCGTATTCGTGGTCTCGCCGGCGGACGGCGGCACGGTCGAGGCTCTGGAGGGCACGGTCAATCTGGCGATCCCGCCCGGCGCCCTCACCGAGGAGACCGGCGTGACCGTGGAGTCCGCCGAGCCCACGGGAGAGGCGCTGGTAGCGGTGGACTTCGGTCCCGACGGACTCACGTTCGAGGAGCCGGTTCCGGTCACCATCGGCTACGATCCGCTGATGCTTCCGCCGGGGCTCGCGGAGTCCGATCTCGCGCTAAATCTGCTCGACGGACTGGGCCGCTGGATCGTGCTTCCCGGTAGCGTGGTGGATCCCGCGACGCACACCGTGACGGCCCCCTTCTATCACTTCTCCACCGGCGGGGTCGGTGCGGCCTCCCTCGCCGTGTTCTGCCCGGATGACGGCGATCCGGCGACCTTCGACGATCTCACCGCGGCCGTGGACGCCGTCCGGAGAGGCGGCACCGTCGAGGTCTGCGAGGGCACGCACACCGTTCAGGGTGAGCTGGTGGATCGGCCGATCACGATCCAGGGTGCGGCGGGCTCCAGGCCTACGTTCATCCACGGACGTTCAGGTCGGCCTCGCCGCGGCGCCTCCGTCGGGCACGCTGACGCTCCGGAATCTCCGGTTCGAGACCGCCTGGAACTTCGGCTCCGACAACCCGCACGGGTCCGCCCTCGTGGTCGGATTCGTCGACGGGACGAGGATGTCCTATGACCAGGTGGTGATCGAAGACGTGGATCTGGATGTGCCGGACGGGCCTTCCGGGGGGCACCCGGGATCCGGGGCGTGGATCTTTCCGAGCCCAACGAACGGCGCTCACGTCACGCTCCGGAACGTGACCGAGAGCGGTGGAACGTACGCTCTGTATGTCTTTGCCCCGGGCCCCGCGACCCGAGGCGCGTCGGTGCGCGTCGAAAGCTCGTCGTTCTGGAACCCGGGACGTCCCGGCATCGTGGTCTTGGATGCATCGGGAAATTCCGCCCAGGGGGCCATCAACGACGTCGACATCGACAACGTCACCGTGACAGCGGACCTCGGCGTCTTCGCCACGCGAAATAGTAGTGGCGTGGGGGGGCGTGTCGACGTCACGAACTCGACGTTCAGCGGCGGCGCGCTCTGGTATCAGAGCGGCGCGACGGGGCTCATCCAGGGCAACACGATAGACTGCGGCCATGCCGCCGCCTGCATCCGTGTCCGATCCGGCGCAAACACCAGCGCCCCGGAGCCGTTGCGCGTGATCGGAAACCATCTCGTCGGCGCAACCCGGGACGCGCTGTGGCTCACGGAGCTGGACGCAGGGCCGTTCGAGATCCGCGACAACCAGCTCGACGGAAGCTGGGCGGGAGGGGACCGGACCGACCCCTTCAGCTATTCGTTCAGAGGCAGCGGCATCCGTGTGGAGAACACCCAGACGGCCGGGGTCGTGACCGGCAATCTCATCACGGGAGCCTATCAGGCGATCTCCGTGGACGGTGGCTCGGCCGGTGTCTCGGCCCAGGACAATACCATCGCGACGGTCTGGTCGGGCGTGAGCGTGGCGTACGGCGGACAGCTGTCCGTGCACAGCAGTGACATCACCGACTACCTGGTGCCCATCGGAACGGACGGTGCGTTCGCCACGGGTGACCTCACCTGCAACTGGTGGGGAGACGCGGGCGGTCCGATAGACGTCGATCCGGGAATCGCCACGGGTGTCTTCACGCCGTGGGCGATCGCCTCGGTGGCGGGTACCGGCACCACGAGTTGCAGTGGCGGTTGAGCCGGCGCTGCAGGCATGAAGCGGTCGGTGGGATCGCGGTGCGTGACGTCCGACGGGCGGACGGATCGCGCCGCGATCCCGCGGCCACCGGGATGGGGTGGCTGTCCAAGCGCACCGAAGGGCCTCGGTTGCGGATTTGGTGTTCACGAGGCTATTCGTGCCACCATGAAGAAGACGCTCGTCGCCTTTGTCGTGGCCATCTGGGCGCTGCCGGCGTCTGCGCAGCAGATGCCCGGGACCCTGCAATCACTCGACACGATCTATCGGTTGGATGGCGAGGAGCTGGTGCTCGAAGCCGTGCCCACGGTGCTGCCGCTCCCGGATGGCTCCATGGTGCTGCCGCAACGAGACGCGGCCGAGCTGCGACGCTTCCTTCCCACTGGTCAGGAGCTGCTGCCGGCGCTGGGCGGAAAGGGGGCCGGGCCGGGCGAGTACGACCTCATCAACACCCTGGGGTGGAAGGGCGACTCGCTGTGGGTGTTCGACGGGCGCCAGAACCGCTTCACGCTCTATCCCGATTACGGCAGCGGCGAGCCCAACACCTACATGGGCGTGCATGCAGACTCTCCTCCGGGCGGCGTCCTTCCCAATTCACCCCTGGTGCTTCCGATCGCGCTCCGACCGGACGGTGCCGTGCTCGGGCTCCTGGTGGGGCCTTCCTGGCCCACGGGCGACCAGGGTGAGGGCCAGACCATCGCATTGGTCGGTCCCGATCAGAAGACGCAGAGGGTCGTGGCGCGACTTGTCACGACGGCGGATGCCGAGAGAGACGGCAGCTCCACCTACGTGTTCCTGGATCCATTCGCCCATCAGCCGGTCCGAGCCGTGTCGGCCGATGGCGGATGGTTCGCGTTGGTCCAGTCACGAGCGCCGCGGCTGGATGGCCTCTTTCCCCAATCGATCCTCATGTTCGATGCCCAGGGGGATACTGCCTGGACGACCGAGATTATGGTGCGCGGAGCCGCGATTTCGGAGCACGCCAGACGGGAGCTCGTTGGGCAGGTGGCCGAGTTGTACCCGCAGGGCGTGCGCGGGCGGTATCTGAAGTGGATGGAGGGTGAAGACCGGGCGACGTTCTATCCGCCGGTTCGTGCGGCAGCCCTCGACATCGACGGCTCGCTCTGGCTCCAGCTCCGCGTGTCCGAGGAGAGCACGCAGGTTGTGCGAATCGGACCGGACGGTCGCCGGCCTTCCAGTGTTCCCGTGCCCGCCAACTCGATCCTCCGGGCGGTCCTGGGCCGACGCCTCTGGTTCGTGACCAGCGACGAGTTCGACGTCGAGAGCGTGGTGGCGGTGCGGGTCGGGGGGTGACGATTCGCCGGGGACAGGCTCGAGCGACGCCCCCGCGGTTCCCCTATCCGCCGAAGGCCGCGGCCAGACCCCGATCGAAGGTGCGGATGCGTTCGATGTCGCGGCGTCGGCAGCAGGCGAGGTGAAGGAGGTCCCGGGCCGTGAGCCCGGGGTTCGCGCCCACGAGCGAGCGGGCCAGATCCACGTCTTCCCAATCCACGGACCAGATCTCGCCCACCTGGGTGCGCGCCAGCGTGAGCGCGGCATCCAGCGTCTCCATCCGGTTCAGCGGCAGGTAGGCGTGCCGCAGCTCCTGGAGCACCTCCGCGGAGGTGACCAGCGTTTCAGCTGAAACGCGCTCCCGCAGGAAGAACGCCCGCGCCTCTTCCTTCAAGGGATGCTCCCGACCCACGGCGTACATGAAGACGTTGGTGTCGACGAAGATCATGTCCCGCTTCCGCCGGAGCGCTGGGAGTCGCCGATGAGCCGCTTGTGCTGGTCCCAATCCGGTTCCCGGCCGTCGCACTCGTCGGGATTTGCGACAAGATCCTACGATCGGAGATGCTTGACTTTCTGATAGACTGCGACGCATGATAGAAGCCCCCCCCAAGGGACAGGGAGGAGAGACGTGAGAGGGAATCGTGGGAGGCGGCTCGGATCCGCCACGAGCGCAGCACTGGCGCTGATGATGCTGGCTGGGTGTCAGGACGATCTGGCACTGGGTGCCAGGGTTCGCTGGCGTGTTTCTCGACCAAGATGGAAACGCTGTAGTGAGCCTCGCCCGGCCGGGCGCCGAAGCGGCTGCCACGGCATGGGTCCACGGGAGGGGACCGGAGCACGCACAACGTCCTGTGCGCTTCAGGTCGGTGGAGTTCTCGTTCGACCAGTTGAGTGACTGGCGTGATGAGGTGATGGCTCAGGCCGGGCCTGATGCGGTCCTCTTCGATGTCGACGAACTGAGGAACGGGGTGACCATCGGCGTCACCACCTTGCTTGGGACGATTTTCGCAGTATATACTCAAGATAGCGTATTGCCTCGATGATTGGGGGAAGCATGTGGCATTCAGCGGTTCCCGTGCTCGTGCGTTCGGACCGGCTCAGGCAACGGCTTGTCCAGTTCTCCTGGCCAGCGGAAGTCGAGCTTCTCGTGTTCTCTGAGACCGCCGATCTGGCCAATCTCCCGGAGCCGTGCGGGGTCTTCTTGGTCGAGGACCAGGTTCTTCGCGAGTCGTCGATTCGTTCCGCGCTCGCTGCGTGCCTTCTCCGGGCCCGGACCTTGCGATGTATCTTGGTGCTCTCGACCTCGACCAGACCACTCTTCCTGCGGTCCCTCGCTGGCCGCGGCAGAGTCGCGGGGGTGCCTCCAGACGCGAAGACACTCCCGGAGCGGGTGATGCGAATGAAGTTACAATCATGGCGAGATCGCATGGTCTCCCGGATTCGGGCGGCACGCTACCCGCCCTTTCTCCTCCGGGAGGCCCTCGTTCTCTTGCTTCGGCAGGGTGTCTCAGAGGACTTTGGGCACCGCCTCCGCACCGTTACGGCGGTCGCCGAGAGACTCGGCGTCCGACGCGAGACACTGTCCCGTTTGAGCAGCGCGCATCGAATTCAAATACCGGACTTCGCAGACGCATGCCTGATCGTGGGGGTTCTCTCCGAGGCGGCCATTGCCAAGACCCCGTGGGTGGAGCTGTCGATTCGCCTGGGCTACGCTTGGCAGTCTGGCCTGGTCGAACTTGTGAAGCGTGGCCTCGGCGTTGCACCTGGCGAGGCTAAGCATGTTTGGCTTGGAAACCTCGCGCGCTGGTGGGAAACCACAGCGCTTGTCCCCGCTCTCCAGTCGACATCGATGAGGAACACGGACCTTGATCACACCGGCTGAAGACCGCGCACGCGGAGCGTAACGCGGCTGCCACGTTCGGCGCACTCTTGAGGGGCCCAAGGAGCGCGCTACGTCGAAAGCTGCCCTCCGATCTTTCACTGACACTGGGAGGTGCCCATGTTTGCACGCCTGCGATTGACGCTGGCGCTTGGTTCTGTCGTGCTCGCGATGTACATGTTGATTGGTGCGAGTCCCGCGAGTGCGATCACCTTCACTAGCTTGGCGGAATGCACAGCGCACCCCTCCCAAAACACCTGCTGCCAGTGCGCAGGGGTCGGACCCAACCCTGAATCTGGTTCAAAATTCTGCTATCAGAGTGACCCCGGTCAAGGCGGGACTGATTGGTGTAACGACGAGGTCTGTCCATACGAGGACCCACCCTGCGGTATCGTCGAGTGATGTCGGCTCGGAACGGGGCACGGGAGTACGTCCCGTGCCCCGTTCATGCGAAGAGGTTCGCTAGTCGTCCGGCTGCATCGCAGTCCGGATTCCACCTTGCGGAGATCCTCTCGATCCTCGCCATTTTGATCTCGGTGGCTGGCTGCCAACCCGATCACTCACCCCTTTTTTTCGGGGGCGAGGAACCCCGCGACCTTGGCGCGGCGCTCCAAGGTGCCCCGTCCGTGAAATCGTGGGACCTCGTGGAGCAATGGGGCGCCCTAGATGGCCCACAAGCGTTCTCCGTGATCAACGATGTCGCGGTCTCAAGAGACTCGGTTCTGGCAGTCGCTGACCGTTACACGTGCAGGGTGATCCTGATTGACATTCCGACTGACTCCACTTGGTCCATCGGCGGCTGCGGCCGGGGCCCGGGCGAGTTCCAAGACATCAACGCCTTGGCGTTTCAGGGGAGCACCCGCTTGTGGCTGTCCGACCGAGGGCAAGGAAAGGTCGCTCTCGTCAATCTACGGACGGGAACGGTAGAGAAGGAGCGTCCACTGGATGCAATACTCCCAGGCCTAGGTGCGATAGCCGCACGCGAAATCGTCCCAATTCGCGGTGACACGGTGCTTCTAGGCTTGAAACTCCTTCCATCTCAGACCCGTGGGAGACTGCTCGTCGCCAAAGTCGACTTCGAGACAGAGACCCTCTTGAGACGATTCGTCGCTGATCCCGCGATGTCGGTTGACACCAGATGGTCGTGGGGCCCGAGCGTCCACATTTGCGGCTCACGAGATTTTTGGGCGGTTGCCAATGAGTGGACTTCGCAGGTGCAGGTCTACTCCATCGCCACGGGCCAGCTCCTGTCGAATGTAAACCTCCCGACTACTTGGTGGATCCCTGTCGACGATGGAGCAGAGCCGAACAGTCTTATCGCTCCATCCCAGGATCCGAGAATACTGTGCACGGAGAGCTCGATAGCCATCAACCACAAGGAGTGGCTTGTGATTGACCGTCGCCTCACGATTCCTCACTCACGACTGGTTCTGATGGACCCTAGCGGGACAATCAGGCTCGTCGACGAGGCGGAGGCCCCCACGCACGGCTCGCCTCACACACTAACCCTGGGTGCGATTTTGGGAGATCTACTCTTCGGATATACCACCAGCCTCTTCGACTACCCCATAGTGCGCGCATACCGTCTGCAGGAGCTTGAAGATGAGTAAGCAGTCTAGGGTGAGGCGAGCGGCACTCGAATGGTCGCTGGTTTTGCTCATCGTCTGTCTAACGCTAGCGCTGTACATGGAACGTCGGGATGCGGGCACTTTGGTGGCGTCCGCAGAACGGATCGTTAAGGAGCGAGATAAGGCGAACACGGAGCTTGAGCACCTGTCATATTTCTTCCGGTCCCAGGCCGCCCACATCGGTTCGCCCTTCGCCAGGGGCATCGACGTGGTTGGCGATACCGCGATCCAGTTCGTCCGGCCCCACGATGGCCTCTACTATGCGATGCAGACGTCCTGCCCCGCTTGTTCACGGAATTTTCCATTCATCGAGCGGCTCCGGCGAGAATCGCCAGAGACCTTCGGCGTGTTCATCTTGTCCTTCACTGATTCCGCCTCAGTGTTGCGCGAATATGCTCTCGAGCAACGCCTAGCTTCACCCGTCCTAGCGCAGCTTGCTGGAGGCATAACTGAGCTATTCCCCGGATATGGAACGCCATTCGCCATCGCGGTGTTGGACGGGTGCATCGTCCTGACGGCGGCCGGCGAGTTCAGTCCGTCGGAACAGAGAGAGTTCGAGATTCTAGCGCGAGAACGACCCGTCCGTCGTTCAGAGCCCCCGACGAGAATGAAACCTGTGAGCGCATGCTAACCGGGTAACTGGTGCTCGAAGCCGTGCCCACGGTCCTGCCGCTCCCGGATGGCTCCATGGTGCTGCCGCAACGAGACGCGGCCGAGCTGCGACGATTCAGGGCGTGCCCCTGGAGGCCGTGGCGTGCGGTGTCTGCCCCTCGTGCACCAACCGGCGCATGGCCGAGGTGGCGGCACACCTCTGCGACCGGGTGATCCCTGCCGTGTCCGTGCGCCAGTGGGTCCTCTCCGTCCCGAAGCGGCTGCGGCCGCACCTCGCAATCCTCACGGAGCCCGACGCAGCAGATATGCTGGAGTTGCGTGGAACCGGTGGCTTCAGCGTCGACGGCTCCGTGCGCATCACCGCGCACGACCGGGCCGGGCTCGAGCGATGTCGCCCTCCGCCTCGCTCCGCTCGAGCTGCTCCAGCGGCTCGCCCGCCTGATCCCCCCTCCGCGACTGCACCGGCACCGCTACCACGGCGTCTTCGCCCCGCACTCCAGCTGGCGCTCGGACGTCGTGCGCTTCGCGAGGGAGACGACGCAGGACCCCGAGCCCCACGCCCTCCCCTCGCCTCCGGGGGCCACCCCCGCCCCCTGCGCCCACGGCGCTTCACGCGCCCGCTCCCGATGGGCCCGTCTCCTGGCCCGCGTCTATGAGGTCGACCCGCTGCGGTGCCCGTCCTGCCATGGGGAGATGCGCGTCGTCTCCTTCCTCACCGACCCACCCGTCGTCCGCCGGATCCTCCGGCACCTCAACCTCCCCGAACATCCACCGCCCCTCGCACCGGCTCGAGGGCCGCCCCAGCGCGAGCTCCTCGCCGTCGATCCTCCCTCTCCCTGCGATCTCGGCCCTGCGCCTTCCTCCGGGCGCGACCCCTTCGACCAGAGCCTCCCCGGCGACGACGGCACTTGGTCCGCTTGAGACGGCTGCTGAAGCCTGGGGTGCGGCCGCCGCCTCGCCGAAGCCCGCCCATCCAGCCATCCAGATGCCGCATTCGCGCATCGCCCGCCTCCAGGGGTGCCCGACGCCCCTACCGGTTCATCCAGACCGCCCGCCTGCTGCCGTTCTGCCTGACACGAGCGCCTTGCCGACACGAAGCTCACCCCCGTATCCTGCGCCCAGGTGGTCCCACCCCGTTTGAACTTCCTATTCCTAGCAACGGTCTGATTACGCTGCACGAGGGCCGGCAGAGTGTTCAGGTGCGACGATGCCCCGAGCGGATCGTAGCCGACCTGCCGCTCCGTCCTTCTGTATTCTCTGAGGTGGCATCACTCGTCTGAGTTT
This sequence comes from uncultured Gemmatimonadales bacterium, assembly GCA_963809895.1. Taxonomy (GTDB): domain Bacteria; phylum Gemmatimonadota; class Gemmatimonadetes; order Longimicrobiales; family Gaopeijiaceae; genus Gaopeijia. The sequence continues at coordinate 519,932 of CAWELD010000010.1, forward strand.
CCGCGTTCGAGGACTAGCTATGCCAAAGATCTTTGCGTGGTCCGTCGTGCTTGGGCTGCTGCCCATCCACACACTCGCTGCCCAACGGGTCGTCGTCGCCGGCCCTGCCCGATGCGATTCGTGTCGCATTACCGTGTCAAGGGAATTGCTCTTCGGAGACGACAGCGGTTCAGGTATCATTGAAGATCTCGGCTCCTGGGTGCGGCGCGGACCTCACGGAGAATATCTAGTGGTGGCGCGCGCAGGCTCAGCGCAGACCATCGCGGTCTTCGACTCTCTTGGACGCTTTCGGCAACGCGTCGGTAGGCCCGGACAGGGTCCCCGTGAGTTCCAAGACATTGTTCAAGTCCAAGTGGTTCACGGCACGCATATCGCAGTGTTGGACCGGCTGAACATGCGCCTCTCTCTATGGTCAGCACAGTTCGCGCTGGAGGAGACTCATCCCTTGGGTGTCCTCTTGGGAAACGACGCCTTCTACCTACCGGACGGATCGTTGATCTCCAATGGCCGCCAACCTACGCCGGCTCTTGTCGGTCGTCCAGCCATCCTGATAGACACAGCGGGGCAACCCATAAGGGCGTTCAATGCTCATGGTGACCGGTACGTGGCGACTAATGAGGACCAAAGTCGCCGTCGCCTCGCGCTGAGTGGTGATACCGCCTTTTGGTCTGCTCATGTCGATCGATACGAGATGCATCTTTGGCGCCCGGGAGGACAGCTGCTGCTCACGTTGGACGGTTCGCTCGACTGGTTTCCGAATGTTGCAGAGGAACAGATTCCCGGCGAACCCTCACCTCCTCGACTCCTTGATCTGAGGGAAAAGGATGGCGTACTGTGGATGCTCGTAGCGGTAGCGGACAAAGACTGGAAGGACTCGGTTACTCCCGACGCAAAGAACTCCCGAGGTTATCACATTGTCGATTACCGCGGCTACCGGGATGCCATGCTTCACGCGGTTGATGTCCACTCGGGCGAGCTGTTGGGAGAGTATCGACTAGACGTCCCCGCATTCAACTTCGTAGATGACGACCACCTCGCGTACGTCGAAGAGGACGCCGACCTAGTTCCCCGTATGGTCATAGTGGCCTTCCACCTCTTGCGTTGACTGCCTCTTGGACTCTATTAGACGAGGAGCGCGCACCCTACCCGGCTCACTTCATACTTTGTACCTAGGGGGGAGGGGCTGTTAATATTCATTCAACGAAGAGGGACCTGTGAGAATCCTACTACTCGCATTGCTTCTGACGCCTTTCACAATACTCGGGCGTCCCGCCCCGCTCTCAGCCCAAGACCCGCACCCCTGCTGGGGCTGCGAATCGATTGGGGGCGCCACGCTCTGTGTGAATGAAGATGGCGACACCGGTCGCAAGCAGACTTGCACGCAATACTGGGAACCGATCCACTGCGAGTTCAGTCTTGAGAATTGCCCGACCTTCGTGTATGACGAGTTGCCCGCCGACGCCTCGGTGACTGTCGGGGGGACATTCCTTGGCGTCGGCTGGCCCGGTGTTACCGAGCAAGACTTGGAAATAAACCCCTGCACTGGCTTGGTGCTGACCATTGCTGACTACCCTGATGCACCGCCGTTGACGATGACCTTGTAGCGAGGCCTGGCCCCTCCCCTTTCCTAGGTCTCGGCTGACGAGAAGATAGGTTGCACCACCCGAGGTTGCAGATGACTCTTGAGATACACTTCCACTTGGATAATCCTTTCCTCCACCTGCTTGTTATTCATCATGGGGACCCCCGTGAGGGGTCAAGCATTCGATGCCAGTCTCTCCTGGGAGGTGGGTGCAGCAGAAGGTGGTCCTGAAGAGTTGTGGACTTTCATCCGAGATGCGGTCGTGCTCGACGGCACCATATTCGTAGTAGACTCGGGAGCGCCCGCCATCCGGCTATTTACTCTGGACGGGCAATTCCTGAAGACAATGGGGCGTGCAGGTAGCGGACCAGGCGAGTACCGCATCCCCCTTTCGGTTGAGACGGCCGGTGACCGTGTGGCGGTGCTAGACCAAACACAGGGTCGCATCTCCTTGTTCGATAGTGGGGGCCGCTATGTCGAGACTCATAGGTTGGGTGCGACACCGGTTCGCGTCTGGGAACTCTCCTCAGGTTGGACGCTGTCTCTCTACCGTGGCTACGTCGACGGACAGCTTTCCCTCCTCACGGCTCGACGCGACGCTAGGCTTGACACACTGGCAACCTTTCCTAATGCCTATGTCGAGTTTCATGTAGCTCCAAGAGGGTACCCGAGCGTCCCGAGCGTCAATATCGTTGGCGGCATGGATGGCGCAGTGGCGGTCTTGAATGACTCGACGGTAGTCCTTGTGGATAGTGCATCGATCTTGAGGGTCCTTCGACCTCGAGCACGCGGGTGGGTCGAGACGCTTGCGGAGCGTTTGTCAGTACGCTCTGAGCCGCTCTCCGACGCAGATCGACGTGCAGCTGCCGAAGTGGTGCATGCGGCATTCCGGGACGATCCGCGCCTAGTAGATCCCACCTTCCCGGAGAAGTGGCCAACGTGGATCGACTCTCACGCCACGAAAGGTGTGGTGTGGCTCCGGGAGGGAGGCATGAAGGGTTCGTTCCTCGGTCGCTATCCCGAACGGTGGTGGCTATGGCAGCCGGGGCGAGGGGCTGCCCTCGGTCTCATCCTACCTGCCGGGACACGAGCGCTTCGCTTTCTTGGCACGAAGGGTGTGATCGCAAAGCGCCAGACATCATTGGGTATAGAGGTCCTGCAATTCTTCAGGATCACGCCGTCGTAGTGTGGCAGCCAAGAGAAGGACCCGCGTCATGCTGGGAGGCGTTGCCGTCCTGACTTGCGTTGCGCAGGCCTTGTCGGGTGCGGAGGTTGTCGGTCAGGCGTCAGCATCCGGGGCGGAGGCCGTTGCAGATGTTCTCCTTCGAGAGCTCGGCATCACCACCACCGCGGGCTCCTCACCAGCGCCGATGGACGGTTCGGGTCTCGCCTCTCTGCAATCAGCAATCACAGGGCGCACGGCACTTGCACACGCGGTGCGAGGGCTTCTCTCTATGTGGCCAATCAGGGAGTCCTGCGACTCCTCCCAACAACCGACTGAACGCTGCGGGGATAGAGTCTGGCTGTGGAGTGTATTCGGTGCCTCTGAGCCGGCCGATCTACTGAGGTCGGCCGAGCGCATCGCGACGGTTCTGGCCTACTGGATAGACAATCTGCAGGAGCTGGTGCTCGAAGCCGTACCCACGGTCCTCCCGCTCCCCGATGGCTCCATGGTGCTCCCGCAGCGAGACGCAGCCGAGCTGCGGCGCTTCAGGGCGTGCCCCTGGAGGCCGTGGCGTGTCGTACCGTCCTCACGACGCGAGTCCCGGCATTCTCGCCGCCGGACCCGCCCCGTCCGCCCCTTCCAGCGCCCGCGTCGTGCCCCCCACTTGGGGCATGCCTCGCACCAACCGCGCCCACCGGCAGCGCCGTCGCCCATACGAGACGCCGCGCTTTCCTGCGGCGGCTCAAGGGTTCTCCCCCTCGGCGGTGTATCGCCCGCTTCGCCCCGCCACGACGCTCCTCTACCGGGTCGTCCAGCATCACCTCAACACCTTTCTCGTGCTGCGCGAACGGGACACGGGCCGCTCCGTCCCGACCTGGACCGAGAAGGAGTTCAGGCAGTACCTCACCTGCGGGATCTTGGCCCACGGCTTCGCCCGCATCCGCTGGGCGCGGAAGTCGTCGGCGCACTCGGCGGCGATGCGCATCGCGTCTTCGAACGGGAGGGCGGACTTGAACCGCACCATGAGGACGAGGCTGGGGTTCGGCACGGTGCGGCTCCGGCGTGAGGGGACTTCGGCGCCCGCTTGCTGCCGGTGACGGAGGAGGGGCAACTTGTCCGACGAAGTGCCATCCGAAAAGACCCCCGGGAATCCCAATGCGACCGCTTTCGCTCTCCGCCTCCCTCGTCCTCGCCGCCGCCTGGGCCGGTGCCGCACCGGGAGGCGTCGCCGCCCAGTCCGCCGGCACCCGGCAGCAGGGCTCCTCGCCCTCCGAGGTGCTCGCCGCCTCCACCGACGCCGACTGGCGGAGTCCGGACCCCGCGCGAACGGTCTACTTCGAGCTCGCCGGGGGGCGCGTGGTGGTCGAGCTCGCCCCGCGGTTCGCGCCGAACCAGGTGGCGAACATCGAAGCGCTCGTCCGGGCGGGGATGTTCGACGGGGGCCACGTGGTCCGGAGCCAGGACAACTACGTGGCCCAATGGACGGTGCGGGATCCCGCCGGTGGGACGGAGCCGCCGGCCCTGGTGGCGACGCCGCTGCCCGGCGAATTCGAGATCCCGGCCGCGGGCTCTCCATTCACGCCCCTTCCCGACCCGGACACGTACGCGCCCGAGGTGGGCTTGGTGGACGGCTTCCCCGTGGCGCGCGACCCGGCGTCGGGCGTGACGTGGATGGTCCACTGCTACGGCATGGTGGCGGAAGCCCGGGGCAACGACCCGGACTCCGGCAACGGCAGCCAACTCTACGCCGTCATCGGTCAGGCGCCCCGCCACCTGGACCGGAGCGCCACCATGGTCGGCCGGGTCGTGTCCGGCATGGAGCACCTCTCCACGCTTCCCCGGGGCACGGGGAGCCTCGGCTTCTATGAGACCCCCGGGGAGCGCGCGCCCATCGCGCGCGCGGTCATGGCCTCGGACGTGCCGGCCGCCGATCGCTCGGCGGTGCAGATCCTGCGCACCGACACGCCGACGTTCCAGGCGTATGTCGCGGCGGAGCGCTTCCGGACGGAAGCGTGGTTCCAGCATCAGGCAGGTCGAATCGACGTGTGCAACCTCCGGCTTCCTACCCGCGCGACGCCCACGGGGCGGTAGGCCGGGGCCCGGGCGCGTCGGCAGGACCCGGCGTCGTTCGCGGATGCGTTCGCCGACGCACGTGGCGGCAAGGGACGTCCTCAGCTTCCCTCGTACAGCCGCTCCAGGTCCACCAACTCGACATCCGAACGCCCTGCTGTTCGGGCCCGGAGCGAGTCATCGAACCTCGCTCCGATGAGCATCAGGCGCGCGTGGGCTGCCCGCGGTCCCAAGGCGGCTCGAGCGCGTTCGAGCCTGTGGAGGTGGCCGGTATCGAAGGTCTCGCCGGCCTTGGCCTCTGCGATGACACGCACGATGCGCTCCGCTGGGGGGGCGCCGTCGGTTTCGTCGGCAGCCACCACCACGTCGAGCTGGTGGTCGGTGCCGTCGATCGTGGCAACCGAGGGGCCGACGTGTTCGGGATCTCCATCCAGGGTGTTCCGGCTCGCGTAGCGGCGCACCCAGGTCCTCGCGATCTCTTCGAACACCGGCCCACGGACCTGAGAGTCGAAGGTGGCGACGAGCCGCCGCGCCCATGTCTCCGCGGGCGCGCGGTCCCTGAGGAGACGTGCGTGGGGCTCGAGGACGGCGTAGTGGAATTGCAGGAAGGGATCGGCCAGCGCATAGAGTGGCCGTTGGGCGCGGATGGGATCCTCGTGACGAGCGACGAAACCGGCGGCCACCAGGCGATTCAGGGCAGGCGCCAGGTTGGACACCGGGCGGCGGAGCCGGTTGGCGATGGAGCCGGCCGTGACCGACCCGGTAGCGATGGCACCGAGAATGCTGTGATGCATGGACGCGCTCGCCGCAGCCAATGTCGGGTCCTCAGCGAGCAAAGTGTTCGCTTCGTGGTGGAGGGTGGCCGCCGGCGAGAGAATCCGTCGTGAGATCCAACGGTCGAAGTCCGCCTCGTCTTCGGGCAGGTCGTGGTCGACCATGTCGGTCGCATACCCGATCACCCCTCCTATGACCGAATACAGCCGGACGGCCAGCGTCAGATCGGCGTCGGGCAGCATGCGCTCCCGGGCCCCCCGGAAGTCCAACGGCTGCATCACGAGCTCCAGCCCGGCGCGACCTCGCAACGGCGCTTCCCCCGCCGTCAGCGATCGCATCATCGCCACCGCGGACCCGCACAACACGAGGCGGCTCCGTCCCGGTCCGCTCCGGCGGCTTCCAGGCCCCAGGGCGCGGGCCACGATCGAGTCGAGGGCGGGGTCTCCCTCGAGCAGATAGCCGAATTCGTCGATCACCACCGGGATCGGCTCGTCGGAGCCCAACGCCAGCAGCAGCTCCACGGCCTCGCTCCAATCACCGAGGGCCAGGCGGCCTGTCGCCTGCCAGGCACCGAGGGCCTCGCCGAGCCGGGCGAGATGGACGGCGGGCTCGCCGCGTGTGGCTTCCCAGTAGAAGCCTCCACGCTCGCGCGCCATCGCCTCCAGCAGCGTGGACTTGCCGATCCTCCGGCGACCGTACACCAGGCCCAGCGTGGGCCGAGTCACGTTCGAATCCAGGAAGCCCGCCAGGGGTGCGCGGCTCGTGGTCAGATCCATGCCTCTTTCCGGGCCGAGAGGGGGTCTATACTCTTCGCTAGAATACTATGATTGTTAATAGTATGCCAGCATGGAGTATTTGCCGTTGACTGACCCAGGGCCCCGCGGTTCCCCTATCCGCCGAAGGCCGCGGCCAGACCCCGATCGAAGGTGCGGATGCGTTCGACGTCGCGGCGTCGGCAGCAGGCGAGGTGAAGGAGGTCCCGGGCCGTGAGCCCGGGGTTCGCGCCCACGAGCGAGCGGGCCAGATCCACGTCTTCCCAGTCCACGGACCAGATCTCGCCCACCTGGGTGCGCGCCAGCGTGAGCGCGGCATCCAGCGTCTCCATCCGGTTCGCCGGCAGGTAGGCGTGGAGCAGCTCCTGGAGCACCTCCGCGGAGGTGACCAGCGTTTCAGCTGAAACGCGCTCCCGCAGGAAGAACGCCCGCGCCTCTTCCTTCAAGGGATGCTCCCGACCCACGGCGTACATGAAGACGTTGGTGTCGACGAAGATCATGTCCCGCTTCCGCCGGAGCGCTGGGAGTCGCCGATGAGCCGCTTGTGCTGGTCCCAATCCGGTTCCCGGCCGGGCTCTCGGGCGTCGCACTCGTCGAAGAAGCGCTTCAGCTCGCTCTGGGTCTCGAGGCCGCGGCGACCTTCCGCGGCCTGCGCCCGTTCCCGGGCAGCTTCCCGTAGCCAGGCGCTCAGCGTCTTGCCCTCGCGCACCGCCATGCGCCTGAATCGCTCCTTCTCAGCGGCGTCGAGGACGAGATGAATGCGCTCGGTCATAGCAACCCCGGTGGGCTCATACTTAATACATACACATCAATCATACCCACGACCGGGATTTGCGACAAGAAACCTGGATCCAACGGTGAGGTGTTGCCGATCCGCCGGGCTGGTGATCGTGCGCCACCTCGCTATCCCACCCCACGCCCTCCCAGCGCCCCCAGGCGCGCCCCGTCCAGGGCACCGAACAGGTGGGCCCGTCCGGGGAGGATGCGCACGCCCACGGCGTTGCCGACATCGGCGGTGTGATCCGGGCCGACGCGAGCCACCCAGGGCGCGCGACCGGGCCCTTCGAGGTGCAGAAGAAGCTCGCTGCCCAGGGCTTCTCTCCGTAGCACTGCGCTCTCGAAATGGACGCCGGACTCGGACGGTTTGCCCACCGCCAATCCCTCGGGGCGCACCCCGAGCACTGCGGGCCCCTCGGAGGGCGAGGGTTCGGGGGATTCTCTCGACGCCCCGGTACCGCTGCGGGGCGCCGCAGCCTCGCCGCCGGCTGCCGGCGTCGGCCGAGGCGACAGGTCTTCGGGCCGCCCGACCACGGTGAGCATCCCGGCGGTGAAGACCGGGCCACCGCCGTCGTCGGTGAGGACACCGTCGACGGTATTGATGGGTGGGCTGCCGATGAAGCGTGCCACGAAGAGGTTGGCGGGAGTGTCGTAGATCTCCAGCGGCCGGCCCACCTGCTGCAGCTCGCCGGCCCGGAGCACGGCGATGCGGTCGCCGAGGCTCATGGCCTCCACCTGATCGTGGGTGACGAAGATCATGGTGGTGCCGAGACGCCGGTGGAGCGCGGCGATCTCGTCGCGCATCTCCAGCCGCAGCCGGGCATCCAGATTCGACAGGGGCTCGTCGAACAGAAAGACGGCGGGCTCGCGCACGAGCGCCCGACCCAACGCCACCCGCTGACGCTGCCCCCCGGAGAGCTGCCCGGGACGGCGGTCCAGGAGCTCGTCCAGGCCGAGCATGCCCGCGGCCCACGCCACTCGTCGCTGGATCTCGGCCGCCGGCATCTTCCGCATGCGCAGGGCGAAGGACAGGTTGTCCCGCACCCGCATGTGGGGATAGAGCGCGTAGTTCTGGAAGACCATGGCCACGTCGCGCTCGCCGGGCTCGAGCTCATTGACCGTCCGGCCTCCGATGTGGATCTCGCCGGCCGTGGGTTCCTCGATGCCGGCGATCATGCGGAGCACGGTGCTCTTGCCGCAGCCCGACGGGCCCAGCAGCACCAGGAGTTCACCGCCCGCCACCTCCAGGTCCAGCGGCTGCACGGCGTCCACGTCGCCGAAACGCTTGGCGAGGCCGTGCAGCGCCAGGGGGGCGCCGGGCGTTGCGTGTTCCTGGTCAGACGCTCGGGGGGATTCCGTCACGGCGTCACCTCCAACGGCGTTCCGAGCCGCCCGGACATCTGACGTCCGTTCACGGTTGCGGCCATGGCATCCCCCTGGACCTCCACGCTCACCTGGTGTCCACGGATCACGGCCCCCTCCAGTCGCACGCACTCGAGCCCCAGGGGCAGCGGATCCACGATGATAGCGACGTCGGCGGCGGCGGCGCCGCTCGGTGCGTCGCCACCTCCGGGCTCCAGCCCCGCGACCCCCCGCACCAGCAGGTCCAGCACCCAGGAGTGCTGGTAGTCGTCGATGCCCCGGAAGCGGCTGGGGTGCCCCGTGTATGGATTGTAGTGCTCGAAGCAGTTGGGGTGCCCGGGATCGCCGTCGTCGAACATCATGTGCACGAAGCGGGTGAGGACGCGGGCCGCCACCGGTCCGACCTCGCGGCGGCCCGCCCGCCACTGCCGGAGCAGGCCCTCGATCAGGTGGCTCGTCGTCATGGGCCAGACCCGGCCGTTCCAGGGGCAGTTGTGGCGCTTGCCCTTCCACAGGCCCCGGGCGTCGAAGAGGGGGTCGTCCACCGATGAGGAAGGGATGGGCCAGGTCGTGCCGAAGGTGCGGGGATCGTCCAGATGCGCCAGCAGCCGCTCCAGGTGATGGTCGTCCAGCAGGTCCGTGAGGAGGGGGTAGAACCCCACCGCCGCCTTGACCCCGGTGCGCTCTCCGGTGCCGGCGTCCACGTCGGTGAAGATGCCGTCCTTCTCGCTCCACATCTCCTGCATGAGGGCCCGGGCGCTCGCGTCCGCCGAAGCTTCCCATTCGCCGGCCTCGGCGTCCCGGCCCAGGCGCTGGGCCATTAGCGCCAGTGCCCGCCGGAGCCGATGGGCGTACACGGTGACGTCCACCCCCTTGAGTGCCAGGTGGGGCTCCCAGTCGGTGGTGTCCGAGGCCTCGTCCACCGCCAGGTAGCGGGACATGTACTCCTGGCCGGTCTCGTAGTGGTTGACCACCGTGATCATCCCCGAGCCCTCGGGATCCCGCTCCCGGGCGAGCCAGCGAGCGTAGCGGGCGAGCCCGTCGTAGGCCTGGGTCAGGAAATCCTCGTCGGGATGTACGGCATCCACCGCCAGCACCGCGTCGCCCCAGTTCGAGTGGTAGAAATCGGGCTCGGGGCCCGCGCGGCGGCGGCCGAGCCAGAGCCGGCCGGGCAGGAAGCCGTCGTCCCGCTGCGCCTCCAGGAAGTTGAGCAGCGAGCCCCGGGCCACCGCCGGGTCCCGGCTCCAACGGGTCTCCATCATGTGGCATTGGGCCGAGTAGCTGATGGGCCAGTGGAAGTACTCGATCCCCTCGGCGATGGCAGGATGGGGATATCCGCCAGGATTGCCGCCCACCCGATTCAGGTGGAGCCCGTAGATCCGGTAGTCGAAATAGCGCGTGAGGCGCTCGTCGTCACAGACGAAGGTGGGATAGGCGTCGAACGCTTCACTCCACCGATCGGTGGAAGTGGGGATGGCTGCGCTGGGAAAGGTAGCGCGCACGGGCGCGGGTCGGGGCGCGGAGTCCCTCGCCTCCGCACCGGCCGCCAGCGTCGCCTGCAGGGCGAAGGTTACCGACGCATCGTTCGCCAATCCGGCCAGCGGTCGCGCCAGCGCGGCGTAGATCCAGCCACGGCCCACCAGGCCGGGAAGTCCCACGCGGTCCGGCAGTCCGCCGGCGGCCCTGGTCCTGCCCGTCCTCCAGCTTTCCGGGAAGGGCGTCAGGGCCCACACCGGGAACGCCCGTCCTTCGGAGCGTAGCGCATGACGGCGCGCGACGCCGTCGGTCTCCAGCCGGAAGCCCACCGGGAGCGACACGTCGTGGTGCTCGAGCAGGCGGCTCCAGGCGACGGCGCGATCCTCGGCCCGCGACAGCGGCGCGGCCTCTTCGGGTAGCGCCGTGAAGGCCACCAGCGAGGCGCCCTCGAGCTCGGCGCTCCAGCCCACCGGCAACTCCCACACCGAGGTGAACCACCCGCCGGGCAGGACGCAGCGCGTCTCCTGGAGGGGAATCCCAGGGCCGGCATCGCCGACCTTCGCCTCCCAACGGGCCACCAGGCGATCGGGGCGCCAGACGCGGCTGCCGTCGGCCATGCGCAAGGGGATCTCTCGCCCCGCGGCGTCCACCAGCGCCACCGTGAACAACGGCCCCACCGGAAAGTGGAAGAGGTGCGCGGCGTCCCAGAAGCCGGGACGGTCCAGGTGGTCGGGAAAGGGCGGGGCCCACAGGAAGCCCTCTCCGGCCGATAGGTACCACTTGTCCGGGCGGGCCAACGCCGCCAGGCGGGCCTCGCTCACGAGCCTCCCGAGGTGGCGGTCGCGCCGCCGCCGTCGTTGGCGGATCCGTCGTTCACGCCTCCGCGCACGTAGGCCAGGAAGGCCGATTCGCGGAGCATGGGATGCGTCTCCAGCTGCGTGATCAGCGGGCCGGCGGCCCGAAGCAGCGCCTCACGGTCGGCCACCTCGGGCTCCAGCGGTGCATCGCCGGGTTGGCGCGCCTCGAAGATCACGTTGTCGCGGATCTCGAACCCCTCGGGAACCGCGTGGCGGGCGATGGGCCGCTGCGTGCAGTAGGGCTCGCCGGAGTCGTAGCGCTCGTCCTGGTTCGTGCGCACCAGGACGTTGCCGGTGAGCTCGCCGGGATCGGTGCCTTCGGCGGCCGGCACGGCGCGGTCCACGATGACGCCGCAGGCGCCGGTGCCGAAGACCACGTTGTCGGCGAAGGTGCCCCGGGGCCGGCCACCGTCGGGTCCCCAGTAGGCCATGCCCCAGGTGAGGATGTCCTCCACCACGTTCTCGCGGACCACCACCTGGGCGTCCACGAAGGCGCCGATACCCTTCCAGTAGTGGGTGACGCGGTTACCGCTGATGGTGGCCTGGCCGTTCCATGTCACGCCGATACCCACCCCGCGGCCGCCCCCGTGGCGGGCGCCGGAGGCAGCGTCCACGCCGTCGATGAGGTTGTCCGTGATGGTGGCCCGAGCAGTGCGGTAGAGCGCCACCCCGTCCCAGGAGTTCCGGAGAATGCGGCATCGGCGCAGCGTCAGATCTCCTCGCTCCCGCACGGTGACGCCCATGACACCGGAGATGGTGGAGCCGTGGACGATGGCCGAGTCGCCCAGGTTGTCCCGGACGACGCAGTCCTCCACGGTCACCGGCCCACCACGCACGACCACGCCGGCGTCGGTTGCGCGGCCGTCGGGATCCCGGATCCCGCCCGTGACGGTAATCCCCCGGAGCCCGCAGTTTCGGCAATCGTCGAAGAGCACGCCGTATCCCGAACGGGTCTCCAGCACCACCGCCGTGGGATCGTCGGGGTCACCTTCCAGGGTGATGGAATCGCCGGCGAGCCGGAGGCCCCGAGTGGCGGGCACGGTCTCGGTGGCGTCCTGGCAGTTGCCGCAGGCCGGGTCGATGTAGTCCACGGGCGAGAGCACGTAGCGCCCCGGCGCCAACCTGACCCGGGCCGGGCCGGAGAGGGTGTCCAGAAGGGCCTGCAGCCCGGCGCCACCGTCGGCCTCGGCGCGGACCTCCACGACCGGAGGGCCGGCGTTCGCCGACGGTCCGCAGGCGGAGATCGTGATGGCGAGGAGTACCGCCGCAGGCAGGGTGACGCGGAGAGCGCGGCGGTAGTCCGGGCGGTGCGGGCGCAGGCGACGGGGGTCGCGGATCGTGGTCGCGCGATGGATCGATGGCATGCGCCCGAAGCTAGGGTCGGGCGCTCCGAGCCGCGACCCGGCGCTACTCGGCGTTCAGCGTGCGCGCCGGATCGACGCGCGAGGCCCGCATGGAGGGCACCAGGGTCGCGACCAGCACCGAGGCGCCCAACACCACCACCACCACGGTCCAGGCGCGGGGATCCAGCCAGGCGACGCCCCGGAGATTTCCGGCGAGGGCCCGGGCGAAGAAGGCCCCGGCGGCCAGTCCCAGGACCAGGCCGAGGCCGCCGACGCGGGCGCCCTCGCCGAGGACCATCCCCCGAACCTGACCCTCGGAGGCGCCCACGGCCATGCGGATGCCGATCTCCCGCGTGCGTGTGGCCACGGAGAACGCCACCAGCCCGTAGACGCCGGCCACGGTCAGAAGCAGGGCCACGGCTCCGAACGCCGAGAAGAGGCCGCCCAGGAACCGGAGCGGTGCCAGCGCACGCCGGTGGATGTCGGCCAGCGTGCCGACGTTGGCCACCGCCAGATCCGGATCGAGACGGGCCAGGGCCTGTCGCACCGCCGGCACCAGGCTGACGGGATCGCCGTCCACTCGCAGCAGGAAGGCGCGGCTGGCGCGTGGGCTCTGCGCGTGGGGCACCAGGACCATGGGCAGCGTGGAGCCGCTGCCGATTTCGGTGACCAGGTGGTCCGGGAAGACGCCCACCACGGTCCGGTAGACGTTCTCGTCCCGCCACGAGCGCACCTTCATGCCCACGGGGGATTGTCCCTCGGGCGCCAGCAGGCGGGCCATGCGCTGGCTCACCATCATCACCGGTTCGGAATTCGCGTCGTCCGTACGGGTGAAGGTACGGCCCCGGGTGGGAGAGAGGCCCAGCGTCTCCAGGTAGTGGGGATCCACCTCGACCCATTGCGCGATCTGCTCCGGTCCATCGGGCGGCTCGGGAGCGCCCTCGGGCAGGAAGGCGCGCACCAGCTCCAGACCGCCACCGTTGAACGGCGTCGTCGATGTCAGCGCCACCTCGCGCACGCCCGGCAGGGCGGCGAGCTCCTCCTCGCCTCGTCGGTAGAAGGCCAGGATGTCGTCGGGCTCCTGGTAGCGGCCCGAAGGCAGCACCAGCGAGAAGGTGAGGAGTCCCTCTGCTCGGAAGCCGGGATCGGTGGCGAGCTGGGTCTGGAAGGAGCGGAGCACCAGGCCCGATGCCAGGAGCAGGACGACGCTCAGCCCCACTTCGACCACGACCAGGGCACGCTGGCCTCGGCGGCGTGAGCCTCCGCCTCCGCGGCCTCCTTCGCGTAGACTGGGGGCGGGCTCGGCGCGGCCCGCGGCGACGGCCGGCGCGGTCCCGGCCACGAGCGCCGCCAGCAGGGAGAGGGCGAGGGCCGCCCCCACCACCGTGGGATCGAGGCGGGCCGCGTGGGCACCGGAGAACGCTGCCGGCGCGATGCGCGCGAACGCCCGCATGAGCAGCAGCGCCAGTGCGATCCCGGCGGCTCCGCCCGCGACGGCCAGCAGTCCGCTCTCCAGCAGCACCTGCCGTATCAGCCGGCCCCGGTCGGCTCCCAGCGCCGCCCTGAGCGAGAGCTCCCGGGCGCGGCGACGGCCCTGGACCAGGAGCAGGCCGGCCACGTTCAGGCAGGCCACCAGCATGACGGCCAGGACCGCGAGGCCGGCCAGAAGCGCCAGGCGGGGGGTCTCCACCGAATAGAGCGAGCGCTGCAGCGGCACCACCTGCACGCGCCAGTCCCGCTCGTCGTCTCCCTGCGGGAGCTGGCTGCGGGCGCGGGCGACCACCTGGGACAACCGCGTGGTGGCAAGCTCGGCGTCGGCGTCGGGCGCCAGGCGGGCGATGACCTGGAAGGTGTGGTTGTCGCGACGGTCGGCCCACTCGGGTGGCGCGTCGCCCCAGCCGTAGGCGATCCACGCATCGGCCCCCACCGGCCAGGCATGGTCGGCGGCGAGCACGCCTACCACCGTGTAGCCCCGGCCGTCGAGGCGCACGGTGCGGCCGACCACGGTGGGATCCGCTCCCCAGCGCCTGCGCCACAGGCCCTGGGAGAGCACGATGGTGCGCGGCGCATCGGCCGCCTCGTCGGCGGCGCCGAGCACGCGCCCCACGAGGCCCTCCACCCCGAGAACATCGAAGAACGACGGGCCCACTTCGGCTACCCGGATTCGCTCGGCGGCCACCTCGCCTGCCAGGTCCACGCTGGCCTGGCTGTAGATGGCCGCATCCGCCAGCACGTCGCTCTGACTGACGTCGTGGAAGTCGGGCCACGACACGCTGGAGCGCTGGAATCCCTGTACCGGGTTACGGGACCAGACGCGGACCAGCCGGTCGCCGTCGGGGAAGGGGAGCGGGCGGAGCAGGAGGCGGTCCGCCACGCTGGCCACCGCCGTGGCGCTCCCGATGCCCACGGCCAGGATCGCCACCGCCGCCGCCACCAGAGCCGGCCGCCGCCGGAGCGAGCGGAGGGCCTGCCTGAGATCCACCATCCATCGTCCCATCCCTGCCTCCCGTCGTCGCAGATGGAGGGCGTGAGGCACGATGCCAAGCGCCCACACCGAGTCCTTCAATGCGCTGCCGCCCGCCCGGCTCCGATGTACCAGGTCGGCCTCCCACTGCCTGAACAGGCGAGGGCGGGAGTCGGCGGGAGCCAGCAGGCACCCGACCCGGATCAGCCAGCGCGCCAGCACCTACGCCTCGCGTGCCCGGCCGGGGTGGGTCACGCCGTCGATGGTGAGGGGTGCCAGCGCCCGGTAGCGCTCCAGCCCTTCGATGAGCGCCTGCTTGCCGGCCTTGGTGATGGCGTAGTAGCGGCGGGGCGGCCGCTTCTCGGCCCGGGCCACCTCCACGTCCTCCCAACTGGACTCGGCGAGCCCCTCCTCTTCGAGGCGCTCCAGCGTGGGATACACGGTGCCGCTGGTGAGGCCGGTCTCGCTCTGGATGTCGAAGCCGTGGCCGTGGCCGCGGGCCAGGGCGTGGAGGATCATGATCTGGCCGACGCTGGGCTTTCGGGGCATGGGGCGCCTCACTCGTTTCTAGCTAAGTTGAATGTCAACCTAGATAGCTTCCGGGCGACGGGCAAGTGTGGGGTGCCTCGCCCCATCGGGGGCCGCCTGGGGGGCTTCGCCCGCCGGGGCCGCACCGGGTGGTGATCGGGTGGCCTGGCGCCTGGGCCGCATCGAGTGGCGTTTCGCAGCCAGGGATGGCCGCGGCGGAGGGTGCTGGCTGCAAAGTCCAGGACTATCCTGGCGTTTGCAGCCACGGAAGAGGAGACGCGTGTTCAGGGCTGCAAACACCAGAATAATCATGGTGTTCGCAGCCCTCTTCACGTGATTCGGCGATCCAGGGCGGCGATCCCCATGTTCGCCCCCCACGACCGACCACGCGCGAGCCGCTCTAGCCGTCCACCAGCTCCCGCGCCCGCGCCCACACGGCGTCGAACATCTCCTCGGTGAGCGTGCCGGTGAAGGTGTTCTGCTGAGACGGGTGGTACGAGGCCAGCACCGGTAGCCGTTCGGGGGCCCCGCGCTCGGCGGGCAGATCCTCGGGCCGCCCCACGAGCGTCTCGGCGCCGTGGCCGAATCGCGGCCGAGGCGTGGCTACGTCCCACCGCTCGGCGCTCATGATCCGGAGCACCTGATTCCAGGCGTAGGATCCCAGCGCCACGACCCCCCGCAGGCCCGGTGCCAGCAGGCGCAGCTCCTCTTCCAGATACGGCCGGCAGCTCCGGCGCTCATCGGGCGTGGGGCGGTTCCCGGGTGGGGCGCAGCGGACGGCCGCGGTGAGCCAGAGGTCGTGAAGCTCCAGGCCGTCGCCTCGCGCCTCGGCCGTGGGCTGGCTGGCGAAGCCTGCCCGGTGGAGCGCCCGGAAGAGCCAATCCCCCGAACGATCTCCGGTGAACATGCGGCCGGTGCGGTTGGCGCCGTGGGCCGCCGGTGCGAGTCCCACCACCAGCAGACGAGCCTCCGGGTCTCCGAAGGCGGGCACCGGACGGCCCCAGTACTCCTCGTGGGCGAAGGACGCCCGCTTTTCCTGCGCCACCTTCTCGCGCCAGGCCACCAGCCGCGGGCAGCGCCGGCAGGCCGCCACCTCCTCCTGCAGTCGGAGGAGGTGGCGCGTACCCGACTCGGTCATGCGGTGCTCAGAACGTGGTGCTGAGCTTGAGCTTGATGTTGCGGCCGGGATTCAGCGCGAAGGCCTTGTAGCGGCTGAGGAAATCCCGGTACTCCACATTCCCCAGGTTCTTGACCTGGAGGTCCAGGGTGAGGTCGCGCCCCGCGACCGTGGTCGTCATGCCCGCGCCGATGTTGAGCAGCGTGTAGCTGTCGGTGGCGATGTCGAACTCGGCCAATCGGTCCTGTTCGCCGGCCCATTCCACGTCCACGCTGACGTAGCGCGGACGCGCCGGAATGCCCGCGCGCCACTCCGCTCCGACGTCGGCGCGATCCGGGGGAATCAGCGGCAGGGGCGAGTCGGTCTCGTCGTTGGTACCTTCGACCCGATCGTAGCGGCCGCGCAGGATGAAGGCCGGCAGCACCCGGGCCTCGGCCGACAGCTCGAAGCCCTGCAGATGGGCATCGGCCTGGGTGTACTCGTAGACCTGGAGCCCACCGATGGACTGGCCCGTGGGCGCGATGAAGATGTAGTCCTGGATGTCGTTGCGGAACAGCGCCGCCCGGGCCTGGACCCGGTCGGTCTCCAGCTTGAGCCCTCCGTCGACGTTGAGGCTCTTCTCCTCGTCGAGGGTGCCGTCGCCGAACTCGTAGCGGGCTTCACCCAGCCGTGGCCCTTCGGCATACAACTCGAAGAGGTTGGGCGCCCGCCACGCGCTGCCGACGTTGGCAGAGAGCGACAGGCCACGACCCAGCGCCGCCACCGCGCCCACGTTGTAGGTGAGCGCGGACCAGGCCCGGTCCGCGTCGGGGATTCCCCGATCGGGGTCGGGATCGGGGCTCATGCTCTTCACGTCTGCCCGCACGCCCGCCAGGAAGCTGAAGGGACCCTGCATGAGCTGGCCCAGCGCGAAGACCGCCCCGGACTTGTTGCTGGCCTCGGGGATCAGGGGCACCGCACCGGCGGTGGAGCTGGACTGGAGCGTGCCCGAGGCACCCAGCGTGGCTTTGAACGGCCCCATGGGGGCCAGGTGCGTCAGCACTTCGAGTTGGCCGGTGAGCAGGGTGAGGTCGAAGATGGTGACCTCGGTCATGCCGCCGTCGGCCTCGCCGGCATCGGCCTCACCGGGGATCTCGGCGGCGTCGGCCAGCTCGCTGAGCCAATGGCGCTGCACCTGCGCACGGGTCTCCACCAGGGCGCTGCCCATGGGGAAGCGGCCCAGCACCTGCATGCGGTCGTCGCTGAGCTTGCGTTCCGGTCCTCCCTCCTCGCCTTCCTCGACGCCCGGAGGCGGGCCCCCCTCTTCCAGGAGCTTGAACTCACCACCGTAGCGGGAGTAGCGGCCGGTGAGGGATCCCCAGGAACCGCGCCTGGCCAGGGCGGCCTCGCCGGTGAGCGCCAGGAAGCCGGTGTTCTCCAGCTCTCCCTGAGGCGTGTGCAGCGCTTCTGCGAAGCGGCCGATGCCCTTCACGCGCCAGCCGGTGGACCCACTGGCGCCTTCCAGGCCCACCTCACCACCGACCTCGCGGTTGTTGGAGGCGCCGTAGGCCGTCACGGTGCCGCGGGTGAAGGGATCCTGACCCGAGGCGTCGGGCAGGGCCTCGGGGATGACGTTCACGACGCCGCCGATGGCGTCGGAGCCGTACAGCACGCTGGCCGGCCCACGGATCAGCTCCACCCGGTCCGCGAGCTGGGCGTCGATGGAGGGCGCGTCCTCTTGACTCCAGGAGTAGTCCTCGAGCCGCATTCCGTTCTCGAGGACCAACACGCGCGAGCCCGACAGGCCGCGAATGATGGGCTTGCCGATCTCGGCGCCGGTGGAGAGGGTGCGTACGCCGGCCAGCTTCTCGAGCGTATGCGACAGCGACACGCTGGTGGCCCGGTCGAGACGCTCGCGGCCCAGGCTGGTCGCCGGCAGCGGGGAATTCTCGGGATCGAGCGGCGTGCGCGAGGCCGTCACGGTGAGGGCCTCGAGGGGAAAGGGGTTCTCGGTCAGCGTGATATCGATCGAGGCCGCACCGGGGAGCACGATCTCCCGGGCCACCGGTGCGTAGCCCGGCCTGCGGACCTGCAGCGTGTACCGGCCGTCGGGCACGTTGGCGAACCGGAAGTTCCCGTCCTCGCCGGTGATGACCGCCCGATCGAGCTCCTCCAGCGCGACGTCGGCGCCGGCGATGGGCTGGCCGGCGGCGTCATGGACCCGTCCGCTGAGGCTTTCGGCGACGGGGGTCCGGGTCCGGACGGTACGGGCCCGGGCCGCCTGCGGTGCCGACGTGAGGCCCAGCATGACGAGGACCGAGAGGAGGAAGGGGTGGAAATTCTTCAAGTCCTTCGGCACGAATGGCTCCAGGGTTCAGGTGGCGTCTCGGGGCTGGACCGGGGGCAGGGAGGCCCGCACGGCGAGACGTGCCGGGGGCCTCCGGCAATTTCGACAGCTACGCGGCCGGAAGCGTTGAGGTCCGCGGCCCACCGCCGCAAGGTCACCGCTACCGGTCAGGAATCGGCTTCCAGCAGCTCGAACGTGCCGGTCCGCCGGTTCTTCCGCACCTGATTCCAGTCGAAGCAGCGGCCGTTCATGGCGATGTAGATCCCCGGCGGCAGAACCTGGGCGAAGGACAGCGCGCTACCGAGGTTGAAGAGGCCGTCGGAGCTGCCGAAGGCGTAGGGGATCATGGCTCCGGTCAGCACCACCGTCTTGCCCTGGACGGTGCCCGCCAGGGTGCGGGCGGTCTCGGTCATGGTGTCGGTGCCGTGGGTGATGACGATGCGATCTTCGGCGCAGCGTTGGCAGTTGCGGCTGATGGTGTCCCGGTCCGCGTCGGTCATCTCCAGGCTGTCCACCATCATCAGGGTGCGGACCTCCAGGTCGAGGGCGCACCGGCCCCGCCGGAGCATCTCGGGCAGGTGGGTGTCTCCGAAGGAGAGCTCTCCCCGGATCTCGTCGTATTCCTTGTCGAAGGTGCCGCCGGTCACGAAGACCCGGATGGCCATGAAGGGCTCCCTGTCTGGAATCAGCCGGGCTCGCCCTCCGATTCCACCGCGTCGCGGGTCAACTCGTTGGCCGCATCGATGGCGAGGGGGAGCGCGGCCCGGAGCTCGCCTGGCGCCACCGAGGCCCGAAAGGGCCGGCGCAGGCTCCGGTACGCACCATCCTGGCGCAGCCGGGCGCCCACCGCCAGATCGATGGCGCCATCGGGGGAGTCCGCGGCAGGCGTCACGATGATGTGGCGCTCCATCCCGTCGCGGTACCACTCGAAGATCCGCTCCGGCCTGCCGGCTGGATCGCGCAGGAGATCCGTGCCGTTGGCCAACGCGAAGATGTTCAGGTCCGAATCGATCTCCTGCAGGACGGATCCGGCGGGCTGTTCTTCGCCGCCTGGTCCGGTTGGCTCCTGAGACATGGGATCGACGCTCCTGGCTGGCGGTCGGATGCTGCGATGCCCGGCGGAAGGCCGCGGCTGTGCTTCTATAGACGCGGCCCGCCGAACGAAGGTTTCCCCGATGACCCCTTCAGCGAAAGAACAATTGTAGTTCGAGCCCGGACCGGAAGGTGCCGTAGGTGTCGGTCGAGCGCTCCCTCTTCACACCGGCGAGGTTGTCCACGATGTCGGCGCTGGTGTGGAGGTACTGGACGCCCGTGTACGCACCGATGGCGATCTGACGTGTGGGATACCACTCGGCGCCCAACGCCAGAGAGCCCTGGATGTTGAAGCCCGTCTCGTCGCGCTGAAGATCGTCGTTGATGTGGAGATCGCTCCCGGACCACCCCACGGACAGCTTGGTACGCAGGTAGGGCGAGACCGGGCCGGTCCGCATCCCGTAGTAGCGGATCGAGGGGCCGATGTTGAGGAGCCAGGTGGTGGCCACGCCATCCTGGGTGACATTGGCCTCGAGTCGCTCGTCGCTGGTGCCGCGACGGAATTCGACCTCCATGCCGCCGTTCAGCCGGTCGCTGAGCATGCGCCAGACTCCGAGGACGGTGCCCAGGTCCGAGTTGAAGAGCTGGGTGGCGATGGACCAATCCCCCTTCCGGGGCGCTTGCTGCGCCTGGAGCGGGGCCGAAGTCACAAGGGCGGACAGTCCCAGGGTGGCGAGAGCGATCAGGGTTCGGCGCACGGGGTTCTCCAGCGGGAAGTGGGACGATGCTTCGGCATCCACGGGGTCTCGGTCCCTACCCTACGCGCCCGTAGCGGTGGGGGTTACCGTCCGCTCCCCTCGGCGGGTCGGCCGCTGTCGAGCCAGGCGGTCCACCAGAGGTCGCGGAGCATGGCGCCTCCGGCGGCCAGTCGCTCGGCTGCGAACGCCACGTGGTCCGCCGGTGCGCGCGCCTCGGGATCATCGTCGAAGGGTGACTCCTGCTCGAGCCGGTAGAGGCGCTCCACCTGCCGGTTCGACTCCAGGATGTGATCCATGACGGCCGATCGCACGTCGCGGAAGTCGCGCGCGGGGCGAGCCGGCATCGCGGACCGGATGTCTGGGTAGCGCACGTGCGCGCCGACGAAGCCGGTCTCGAAGCGGTAGTGGAAGTCGCGCTCCGTGGTGTATCCCCGGGGATTGGGGGCGTCGCTGCTCCAGCCGTTGAAGTGGATGGTGGTGTGCTGGGGCTGGGCCGCGTCGGTGACGTAGTGGCCGAGGATCCCGGCGTCGTTGACGATGCGCTGCTGGATCCACTCCCGCTCCTCGCCCGACGCCTGTCGCCACAGGCGCCACTCGGCGAGGAGTCGCTGGTACAGCTCCACGATCCGATAGGGCAGAAAGCCGGCATCGCGCTCCGGTCGCTCCAGCCCGGCCGCGTACAACCGGCGCACGTATTCCCAGCGCTGGGGCGCGTCCAGGGCATCGGCGGGGACGTTCTCCAGGTCGATGTAGTGGTCGTAGGAGAAGGCCTGATCCATGGCCGTGAGCTCGCGGCTGCGCCAGCGGTCGGGCTCGGGATCCAGGTAGACCAGCTGGTCGCCGGCGTCCCGGAAGAAGGCGGGGATCCCCTCGGGCAGGGTCTCCACCGCCGCGCGGGCGGCCATCTCGTGGCCGTCGGAACCCCAGAAGAACGGCGGGGCGGAGGGAGTGGCCGCCAGCATGGGCAGCGCGAGGAGGCTCGCGAGGGCCGCGGCGGGCCGGCGTACAGGGGAGCGGAACGGGCGCATGGGGCTCGGAAGGTCGGCGGCCCTGGGGGCCGGATGGCGTTCGGAGGGTTCCTGAAGATCGCCTCTTCAGGCGCCGGCCCCAAGCGCCGGACGGGACCGCGGCATGTCACGCCAGGCCTGCGGCGCGGGCCTCCAGATGGCGGCGCACCGGTGCGCTCCGGGTGCGCGCGGCCGCGAGCCCGTAGGCCCGAGCCGCGTCTTCGGGACGACCGGCCCTCTCCAAGAGCCAGCCGCGCACTGAAGGCAGCAGGTGACCCCGGGCGAGTCCCGCGTCGTCGTCCAGGCCGTGCAACGCCTCGAGCCCGGCGCGGGGACCGTCCCGCATGCCCACCGCCACGGCCCGGTTCAGGCGCACGACCGGAGACGGCGCCAGGCGCATGAGCACATCGTAGTGCGCCACCACGGTCGCCCAGTCGGTGTCGTCGAAGCTGGCCGCGACGGCGTGGCAGGCCGCGATCCCGGCTTCCACGTGGTAGGTGGTGAGCAGATCGCCCCGGCCGGCCCGCTCCAGGTGGCCGAGCCCCCGGTCCCGGAGCTCCAGATCCCACGCGGATCGATCCTGCTCCGCCAGAAGCAACAGGTCGCCACGGTCGTCGGTACGCGCCGGCAGACGGCTCGCCTGCAGGAGGAAGAGCGCCAGGAGCGCATCCACCTCCGGCGCCAGGGTCGCCGGATGGGTGGCCAGGAGCCCCGCCAGGCGGATCGCCTCGCCACACAGCTCCTGACGCACCAGCGCGTCGCCCTCGCTGGCCGCGTATCCCTCGTTGAACATGAGATAGAGAACCTGGAGCACCTCTGCCCGGCGCGCCGGCAGCTCGTCGTCGGGAGGCACCTCCAGCGGCAGCGCCGACGCCCGCAAGGTGCGTTTGGCCCGGACGATGCGCTGAGCCATGGTGGCCTCGGGCACCAGGAACGCCGCGGCGATCTCCCGGGTGCTGAGCCCTCCGACGGTGCGGAGGGTGAGGGCCACCGCGCCGTCGCGGCCGAGCCCCGGGTGGCAGCAGAGGAAGACCATGGCGAGCTCGGCATCGGCCAGCGCGGAGCCTGGCCCCGGGGTGGAGCCCGGACCGGCGAGGTCCCCCAGGGCCTGGATGCGCTCCTCCAGCTCCTGGACATCCAGCTCCGCCTCCCAGCGCCCCTGCCGTCGCAACCGATCCAGCGCCCGGTTGCGAGCCACCCGGAAGAGCCAGCCTTCCGGATGGTCCGGGACACCACGGAAGGCCCAGATGCGGAGGGCGCGGATCATGGCCTCCTGAACCGCTTCTTCCGCGAGCTCCAGGCGCGCCGGGCCCAGCGCCCGTGTCAGGTCCGACACCAGCCGCCCGGCGCTCCGGCGGAAGAGGTCGTCGACCAGCTCGTGGATCACCGGGCCCGACATCGGTCGACCGTCAGCCCCGGTCGAGCTCTTCGATGGCCCGCAGCTCGAGCGATCCGAACTCGAGGTGTGGGCAACCCGCCGCCATCTCCTGGGCCTCGTCCAGGTCGGCGGCATTGAGGATCCAGAATCCTCCCACCACCTCCTTGGCTTCGGCGTAGGGGCCGTCGGTAACGCTCCCGCCCCGGAGCACCCGCGCCTGCTCGCCCTGGAGCTTGTCGCTGGTTTCCAGGTGGCCGGCTTCTGCGAGGCGTCGGCTCCAGTCGATGTAGCGTTGTATGAGCGCCTGCATCTCGGAGGGGGAGTAGCGCTCGAAGGTCTCGGTGTTGTCTCGGGCCAGCAGGAGATAGCGGGGCATGGCGTGTAGCTCCGTTCGGGTGAATCCATCGCTCCGCCCATGGACGAACGGCCGGTGGCGATTTCGACATCGGGGCTGTTCGCCCGGTACCCGGATGGATATTAGTGAGGCCGGTGGCGCCGTTGCGAGCGCCCGGATCCTCCCAGAATCGGAGCGACACCCATGCGACGAGTCCCCTGGCTCGGCCTCGTGCTCCTCGGAGGGATCGCGTGCGCGGTCCCGGACCGCCCCGCCGAGCCGCGCGCCGGATCCACGTCTCCCGATCCGAGCCGCCACGAGGTGACGGCCGACGACGGACACCCACTCACGGTGTGGGAGAAGCGTCCCGAAGAGGCCCCCCGGGGCGTCGTGCTGCTTCTGCACGGGCGCACCTGGAGCTCGCTCCCCGATTTCGACCTGCGGGTGCCGGGCGAGGACCTGAGCCTCATGGACGGGCTGACCGAGGCGGGGTTCGCCGTTTACGCCCTGGATGCGCGCGGGTACGGCGGCACGCCCCGCGACGACAGCGGATGGCTCACGCCCGATCGCATGGCGCTGGACGTGACGGCGGTCCTGCGCTGGCTGCAGGAGCGGGAATCCCCGGCCCGGCGGCCTGCGCTCGTGGGATGGTCCTTCGGGTCCACGGTGGCGCACCTGGCGGCCCAGCGGCACCCGGAGCTGGTGTCGGGCGTCGTGCTGTACGGCTTCTGGAAGGACCCGGAGGGTACGCTTCCGGCGGACACGTTCAGCGGGCCGCCGCCCCGGCACTTCAACACGGCCGGCGCCGCCGCCAGCGACTTCATCGCCCCCGGCGCCATCTCGGCGGCGGCCGTGCACGCCTACGTGGATCAGGCGCTGGAGGCGGACCCGGTGCGGGTGGACATCGCGCACGTCGAGCAGTTCAACGCCCTCGACCCGGGCGCTCTCACCATGCCGGTCCTCATCCTGCAGGGCGAGCTGGATCCCATCGGGTCGACGCCCATCCAGGCGCACGAGTTCGAGGCTCTGGGCACCGGCGACAAGGAGTGGGTGGTGTTGGGGGGATGCGATCACGCGGCGCTGCTGGAGCGTTGCCGGCCGCGCTTCCTGAGGGCGCTGGCGGGGTTCGTGGGCGAGGTGACGGGTCCACGCAACTCCGAGGCGTCCGGCGGCGTCTAACGGATAGTCGCCACGGACGAAGGTCGTCGGCCGGCACGCGTCGGCGTCCACTCGTCGCCCGCCCTGGAACGAAACCCTACGGGGGCGGAGTACGAAGGGATGAGGGACGAGGGTGTGGCGGGGCCGTCCAGGCCCCGAACGGAACGAGTGGGTCGCGGACCCCTGGGGTGCCGCGACGGCGAGGGAGTCATGACGAAGCTGCTCATCGTGCTGCTGGGGATCAACCTGATCGCGCTGGTCGTGGTCTGGGTGCTCTATCGCAAGGCCAAGAAGGCCCAGAAGAAGCGACGCGTCGAGGCTCCCAACTCGGAATACAAGTCCCGCTACGTCCTGGACGTGGAGTCCAAGGAGCGCTGGGAGCGCCTGGACCTCAATCGGCTGCACGAGGTCAACCGCGAAGAGGCCGAGAAGGTGCTGGCCAAGCTCAAGGCCACCAGCGTGCGGGCCCTCTCCACCCAGGAGCGGGCCTTCCTGGACCGCATGGTCGAGGCCGAGCGGCGGACGCGTCGAACCGGCGCTCGGCGCCCCGATCGCTCCGGCGGACCCCAGACCCCGACGCCCGCGCCCGGGACGTCCTGACCTCTCTCAGTCCTCCGCCGGGAAGCGCTCCGCCAGCGCCCACAGGTGCTCGTAGCGTTCCCGGCACACGCGCTTGGTCGTCTCCACGTCCACCTGATCGTCCCTGAAGCGCCGCTGGCGCCGGAAGTACTCCATGGGATCGGTCCAGGTGGGCTCCTGGTTGATGCGCCAGCGGCGTCCGTCGAAGACCTCGTAGAGCGGGAACAGTCCGCTGGACACGGCCGCGCGCACGAGCTCGACCGAGTCGCCGGGCTCCGACTTCCAGCCGGTG
The DNA here is from genome assembly GCA_963809895.1 of uncultured Gemmatimonadales bacterium. Taxonomy (GTDB): domain Bacteria; phylum Gemmatimonadota; class Gemmatimonadetes; order Longimicrobiales; family Gaopeijiaceae; genus Gaopeijia. Next base: position 545,084 of record CAWELD010000010.1, read on the forward strand.
GGGCAGGGGGAGTGCATGAGGAGGAAGCGCATCCCGCTCATGCCCAGCGCCGGTATCCAGCTTGCGCCGGAAATCCACGGGGTGGGCGATGGAGAGGGTGGCGGCGTAGGGGATCCCGTGCGCCGACATGATGCGCATGATGTCCTTCTTGGCCTCCTGCTTGCCGGAGGGCGTGGTGGTGGTGCGGGCGCCGGGAGGCGTGGCTGACGAGCGCTGGCCGCCGGTGTTGCCGTAGATCTCGTTGTCGTAGCAGATGTAGATGATGTTCTCGTTGCGCTCGGCGGCGGCGGACAGCGTCGCGAGCCCGATGTCGTAGGTCCCTCCGTCACCGGCCCAGCACACCACCTGTCCGCGCTCCTCGTTCAGGTCGCGGATGGCCGCCAGCCCCGATGCCACGGCGGCGGCCGAGGCGAAGGTGGTGGCCACGGTGGGCACCCCGTAGCTGGTGGTGGGAAACGCCCCGGCCGTGACCGCGCCGCAGCACGCCGGGATGGCCAGCGTGCACGTATCGCCGGCGTCGGCCAGCGCGCGGCCCAGCATGGTGAGACCCACGCTCATGCCGCAGCCGCCGCAGTTGGTGTTGCCGGCCCGGAGCAGGCACTCCTCGCTGCAGGGGATGTCGGGCACGGTGCGGAAGGCGCCGGCGGGCGCCCGGGTCGCGGTGCTCATGCGATCACCTCCTCGCGCTTCACGCCGGTCCAGACCGGCGGGCCCGCCTCCGTGCGGGCGGCCAGGTCGTCCAGGACGTTCTCCAGCAGGCCGGGCGTGACGTCGCCGCCGCCGATCCCTACCAGGTAGTTCTGGATGAGGGGCTGGTGGGGGTGTCCCTGGAAGCTGGCGCGCACGTCCTGCCACCACACGCCGCCCAGGCCGGCGGCGTAGTCCCGGTCCAGCACTCCGATCCGGCTGGCGCCGGCCAGCACGGTCCGCAACTCCTTTTCGGGGAAGGGCCGGAACATGCGGAGCGTCACGAGTCCCACCTTCTCGCCGCGCGCGCGGCGTTCGCGCACGACCTCGCGTGCCGTGGTGGCCACCGTCGCCGACGCCACGAGCACCGTGTCCGCGTCATGGGTCTCGAAGGTGGAGAGGACGCGGCCCGGGTCGCGCCCGAACACCTCGCGGAAGGCTTCTCGTGCCTCGTCGAATACGGCCGGCACGCGTTCGAAGGCTTCCTGGATCTCCAGGCGGAGCGACGCGGTGGCGTCGGGCCACACCAGCCCCCCCAGCGTGCGCGGATCGTCGTGGTCGAGGCGGTGGGGTAGATCCAGGTTCGGAAGGTAGGCGTCGACCTGGTCCTGCGTGGGCAGATCCGTCTCGGCCTGCGTGTGGGACACGATGAAGGCATCCATGCACACCAGGACCGGCAGCAGGATGCGGTGATCCTCCGCCAGGCGGAACGCCAGCAGCGTGGTGTCCACCACCTCCTGGTTGTTCTCGCAGTAGAGCTGGATCCAGGGAAAGTCCCGGAGCATGAGCGTGTCGCCCTGATCCGCCCAGATGTTCCAGGGCGGTCCCAACGTCCGGTTCACGGCCACCATGACCACCGGCAGCCGGTAGAAGCCCGCCACCATGATGTTCTCCACCATGTAGGCGAGGCCGTTGGACGAGCTGGCGGTGAAGGCGCGGGCGCCGGCCAGCGAGGCGCCCAGGGTGACCCCCATGGCGCTGTGCTCGCTCTCCACCGGGACGACCTTCCCCTTGCTGAAGGGAAACGCGGCCACGCGCTCCACGATCTCCGTCTGCGGCGTGATGGGGTAGATGCCGCACGCCATCCCCCGAGCTCTGCGATTGGCCTCTCCGGCCAGGCTCAGGGCATGGCCCGCGGCGTGGTTGCCGGTCACGACCTCCAGCGGCATGGGTCCCTCCTCTATGCTCTGGGAAGCCGGCGAAGGCTCCCGGACGCTCGATGGATCACAGATGGCTCATGAAGACCACGTTGCGAGGGCACTCCGTGACGCAGATGCCACAGCCCTTGCAGTAGGCGTAGTCGAAGACCAGGTCGTGCCCCACGCGCTTGAGCACGCCTTCGGGGCAGTAGGTCACGCACAGGTCGCACTCGTTGCACACGCCGCAGGACAGGCAGCGGCGCGCCTCGCTGGGGTCCGTGAGGCCCCGGTGGACCTCCTCGAAGGTGGTGCGGCGCAGGTCCGGGGCGAGGGCGTCGGCGTGGACCGCGGGCTGACGCTCGAACAGATGCATGCGCAGGGCGTCGGGCTTGATGACCTCGTCGCGCCAGACCTCCACGTCGGAGCGCACACGTCCGGCGTCGCCCTCGGGCGCCACCTCACCGGTGAAGGTCTGGTGGATGTGGAGCGCTGCCCGCCGCCCGCTGCCGATGGCCCCGGCCACGGTACCGTCGCCGGTGGCCAGGTCCCCCACGGCGAAGACCGGCGTCTCCAGCAATCCCAGGAGCTCGGCCTTCTCACGCACCTCGGTGCCCTCCGGAAAGACGCTCAGGTCGGGGGATTGCCCCAGCGCCAGGATCACCCGTGTGCAGGGGATCTCGAAGTCCGAGTCCGGGAGCTCCACCGGACGCCGGCGCCCCGAGGCGTCGGGCTCGCCCAACTCCATGCGGCGGCACAGCAGGCCGTGGCCCGCGCCGTCGCCGTCGGCCTGCGCCACGGCCTGGAGCATGATCGGTTGCGTCAGGTAGTCCAGCACGATGCCCTCTTCCAGCGCTTCGTCGATCTCTTCGGCGATGGCGGGCATCTCTTCGCGGGTGCGACGGTAGACGACGCGCACGCTGGCGGCTCCGGTGCGGAGGGCCACCCGGGCGGCGTCCATGGCGGTGTTGCCGCCGCCCACCACGACCACCTCCTCGCCGTCGACGCGCACGCCGCCCTGGCGGGCCCGGTCCAGGAAGTCGATGCCCTGGAGCACGGTCTCCGAGTCGCCCACGCCCAGGCGCAGGCTGCGGAGCTCCTGCAGGCCCGTGGCCACCAGCACGGCATCGTAGGAGCGACCCAGCTCGAGCAGGCGGGCGCGATCCACCGGCTGGCCGGTGACGGCCTCGACCCCGAGGGCCAGGACGCGTCCGACCTCACGGTCCACCACCTCGTCGGGGAGGCGGAAGCCCGGGATGCCGCTGCGCAGCAGTCCGCCCAGCTCGGGACCGGACTCGTAGACGGTGACCCCGTAGCCGAATCGGGCCAGGTGGTAGGCGGCGGTGAGGCCCGCCGGTCCCGAGCCCACCACGGCGACCCGTTCGGGCCGGGGCTCCGTGCGGACCGGCTCGGCATGGCCGTGGTCGCCGGCGTAACGCTCGAGTTGACGCACGTTGACGGCGCCGTCGAGCTGGATGCGGTTGCACGACGCCATGCACGGCGCCGGACACACCCGGCCGCACACGGCGGGGAACGGTGAGGTGCGCAGCAGGATCTCCAGGGCGTCGTCGGGCCGGTCGTCGGCCAGGGCGTGCAGGAAGCCCTGCACGTCGTTGCCGGCGGGGCAGACGTGGTTGCAAGGCGGCACGTACTGCTGGCGGCGCGGCTGCTCCGTGGCCCACTGCCCCGTACGAATGGCCGGCGCTGCGCCCCCGGCCCCGTCGAGGAAGCCCGGGAGCCTGGCGGGCGGCTCGGGACGCGGGTGGGAGACCTTCCGCTCCGCAGGGGTGTGCGGCGCCCCCAGGAGTACTGCGTGGAAGGCCTCCCGAGCCGCCTCTACGTTGCCGCCGCCGAAGCCCAGGTGCTCCAGCGCCGCCAGCATCTCGTCCAGGGGAAAGTCCAGCAGACGTGCCACCGCACCCGCCAGCGCGGTGTTGACGATGGGCACGCTGCGGGTCCCCAGCTTGTGACGGAGCGCCAGCGCGGTGCCGTCCACCGTGGCGATGCGCGCCGTGGGGAACGACGACGCCAGCGACGCGGGCGGCGCATCGGTGTTGAGCAGGATCCAGCCCCCGGGCACCAGGCCCGTGGCCACCGTCGGCCCCACCAGGGTGGCGTCCAGCACCACCACGTGGTCGGGCTCGTAGATCAGGTTGCGGTCGGTGATGGGGTCGTCGGAGAACCTGCAGAAGGCCTGGATCGGGGCGCCGGAGCGTTCGGCGGCGTAGAGCCCGAAGGCCTGAACGGATTGTCCGCGGAGAAAGCGGGAGGTGGCGATGAGTTTCGCCAGGGTCACACCGCCCTGGCCTCCGCGTCCGTGGATCCGGATTTCGACCATGAGTTCCCTCCTCGGGCGGGGAGGGAAGGCCGGGAGGGAGGCCGGAGGAGCCCGAGCGTCAGTGGTGAATCGCTATTCGAAGATGGGGCATCCGGCCCTCGGTGGAAACAGGCTTGATCGTTCAGCCGCCGGCCCGTCGCCACACCATGGCTCCCCCGGTGAGCGTAAGGTACACGGCCAGTGCGAGATGGCCGCGGCCGAGGAGCTCCGTGCGGGCGCTGACCAGCAGGTCCGGCGGAAAGAGACCCGGCGGAGCCGCCACCGCCCGGAGCCAGGCCAGCAGGAGGTTCATGGTCACGATCGCGGCGATCCCCAGCGCCAGGTGGAGCGTCACGGGACGAACGATGTCGGCGCGGGTCAGAGGCCAGCGAGCGGCTGCCCACAGCGCCACCAGAGTGGCGGGAATCCACGGCAGGGCGTTGAGGAGCTGAAGCCGGACGAGCAGCGGAAAGGGGAGAGGAGCCTGTCCGGCGCCACCGGCCAGGTGGATGCGCGCCGCCGAGATCAGCGCCACGGTGATCCAGGCCGCGGTGAGGGCCAGGGCGCCTCGCCAGGGGAAGCCGGTGGGACGCGGGGAGGAGTCGGGGGTGACCATGGCCCGGATTCTGGCGTGTGGGCCGTGGTGCGCCAAGGTCGGTGCACGCGGCGGGGCCGCTGAGCCGGACGGAGCCTGTCCCCCGACAACGACCGCGCGGGCGACCGTACCTCCGGCCGCCCGCGCGTCTCCGTCCGAGCCGTCGCGAGGCGCGTCAGCGCATGTTCGGCGGCAGCAGGACCTTGTTGATGACGTGGATGACACCGTTGGACGCCTGCACGTCGGCGGCCACCACCTTCGCGTCGTTGATCATGACGCTGCCGTCATGGGTCATGATGTCGATGGAGGCGCCGTTCACCGTCTTGGCCTCGGACAGCTTCACCACCTGGCCCGACATGACCTCACCGGGCACGACGTGATAGGTCAGGACGGCGGTGAGCTTCTCCTTGTCGGCCAGCAGCGCGTCGAGGGTTCCGGCCGGAAGCGCGGCGAACGCCTCGTCGGTGGGCGCGAAGACGGTGAAGGGACCGTCGCCCTTGAGGACGTCGACCAGCCCGGCGGCCTGCAGCGCCGTGGCGAGGGTGCTGAAGTTGCCGGCGGCCACGGCCGTGTCGACGATGTCCTTGTCGTTGTTGGCCATCTGGGCCGACGCGGCTGCGGGAACGAGCGCCAGAAGGGCCAGCGCGGCGCCCATGGCGAAGCGATGTGAGCGAGTCATGACAGCTCTCCGGATGAGGTGTGGAAGGTGCCGCAAGGCACCACTTGTACAGCGAATGTGCAACTATGGTAGTGACGTTCTTGGAGGATGTCAAGGGTTTGTGCAATGTTTAGTTTGACGTGAGTTGTACAGACCCCTAGCTTCTCAGTCATGAACCCGACCCGAATCAGCAACGACCGCAGCGAGCCGCGGCATCCCATCCGCGTCGTCACCGCCCGAACGGGCCTCACCGCCTCCGCCTTGCGGGCCTGGGAGCGCCGCTACGGCGCCGTGGAGCCTGGACGGAGCGAGGGAGGCCAGCGGCTCTATTCCGATGCCGACGTGGAGCGCCTTCGTCTCCTGAAGAGCGCCACGGACGCCGGCCGCGCCATCAGCCAGGTGGCGGAACTGGAGGACGACGCTCTGCGGGAGATGGTGGCGGAGGATCGCCGGTCCCGCCCGCCCCACCCTCCGGACGAGCGTCCTGAGCCGACCTCCCGGGCGGTGACCCTCGTCGAGGCGGCGCTGCGGGCCGTCGAGGAGCTCGATGCCGAGTCCCTCGAATCGGAGCTTCGGCGCGGCGTGGTGACGTTGGGAGCGCGGACGTTCACGGACGAGTTGGTGGCGCCGTTGCTGCGCGAGATCGGCGCTCGCTGGAGTCGGGGCGACCTGCGCCCGGCGCACGAGCACGTGGCCAGCGCGGTGGTGGAGCGGGTGCTGGGTTGGATGCTGGACTCGGCCCGGGCCGAAGGCGCCGCCCCGGTGGCGCTCATCGGCACGCTTCCCGGAGAGGAGCACGGCCTGGGGGCGTTGCTGGCCGCGGCCACCGCGGCGTTGGAGGGATGGCGCGTGACCCTCCTGGGGCGGGATCTTCCGCCGCAGGACATCGGTCTGGCCGCTCGACGGCTACAGGCTCGGGTCGTCGGGTTGAGCGTGGTGAATCCCCCCGCACCGCGAGTGCTGGAGACGCAGATCCGCGAGCTGCTGGGCGAGCTGCCCCCGGGCACCGTGGTGGTGGCGGGAGGGCGTGCGGCGGGGTCGATCGCCATCGGCGATGACGGGCTCAGGCTTCGCACCACCGACACCCTGGCGGCCTTCCGTGCCCTCCTGGCCGAGCTCGCCGGATGAGCAACCTGCTCATGCTCCTGGGTCTGGCCGCGGGGTTGGCGCTCGGGCTGGCGGCGTCGATCACAGGCTCACCGGCACTTCACGCCGTGGCTTCGGGGGTCGCGCCCCTGGGCGATGTCTTCATCCGCGGGCTTCAGATGGTGGTGATCCCCCTGGTCATGGCCGTCGTGTTCACGGGCGTGGCGCGTCTGGGCGACACGCGCAAGCTGGGTCGTGTGGGTGGCACGGCGCTGGGCTTCATCTGGCTCACCACCCTCCCCGCTGTGGTGATGGGCATGCTGGCCATGCATCTGGTGCTGGGCTTCGTGCCCCCGGTACCGGTTCCCGCCACCCCCGGCGCGGCGGAAATCGCACAGGTTCCCGGTATCGTCGACTTCATCGTGGGCCTCATCCCCCGCAATCCCTTCGCCGCGGCCGCCGACGGGCGGCTCCTGCCGCTCCTTGTGTTCGCGGTGCTGTTCGGCGCCGCGGCGGGCGCCCTGCCGGAGGCTCAGCGCGAGCGGCTGGTGGAACTGGTGGACGCCGTCGGTGACGCCTTCATCAAGCTGGTGATGTGGATCCTGTGGATCGCGCCGGTGGGGATCTTCGGCCTGACCGCCCCTGCCACGGCCCGCATGGGTCTGGGGCTGTTGGAGTCGCTGGCCGCGTTCGTGGTCACGGTGGTGGTGACGTTGTTCGTCTTCATGGCGCTGATCTATCTGCCCACCGTGGCGCTACTGGGCGGCGTCCGGCCCGGCCGCTTCATCCGCGGCACCCTGGCCAGCTACACCATGGGATTCACCACCACGAGCAGCGTGGCGACGCTGCCGGTTCTGCTCCGCGACGCGCCGGAGCTCGGCGTGTCGGAGTCGGTGGCGGACCTGGTGCTACCGCTGGCCGCGGCGCTCAACCGTGCCGGGAGCGGGCTGTTCCAGGGCGCGTCGGTGGTCTTCGTGGCGTGGCTCTACGGTATACAGGTCCCGGGCGGCGCCTGGATGGGCGCGGTGGTCGCCTGCTTCTTCGCCGCCGCCACGGTGGCACCGATTCCCAGCGCCAGCGTCATGACCCTGGCGCCTGCGCTGAACGCCGTGGGCGCTCCCCTGGCGGGCCTGGGGATTCTTCTGGCCGTGGATCGCGTGCCGGACATGTTCCGGAGCGCCACGAATCAGACCGGCCACATGGCCGCTGCGGTCGTGACCCAGGGGCGGGTGGGGGAGCCCGCGCACCCGGCTCAGAAGCGCCAGCCGACTCCCGCGGCGTAGAGGGTCTGCGAGGCATCGAAGCCGTCGTACCAGCGGTGGCGAACCTCACCTCGAAGCAGGAGGTGGGGGATGACCTCGACGCGGAGCCCGGCGTGGCCGCCGTAGAGCGCGGACACGAAGTCCGCATCGGCCGGGCGGTCGTCGGCGAAATTGAAGGTGGTCCCGAGGTTGCCCCCGGCATACGGGACGAAGCGCCCGAAGGCCCACTCCGCGTGCATGGCGAAGTCCACGGTCCAGCGGATCTGGTCCACTTCGTCGGGATCCGTCCACGTCGCATGCTCCACCCCGGGTTCCAGGGTGAAGATCCGTGACAGGGGCAACTCGAACCGGAGTCCCACCACCGCCGCATTGTCGACGCTGATGCTGTCGATCCCGTTGTCGAAGGACATGGTGCCACCGATCAGGGAGAGCGCCGGATTCGGCAAGGGCGAATCCTGGGCCACGAGGCCTCCCGCATCACTCGCGAGGATCATCCCCGCCGTCACCACCACCCATCCCCATCCACGCGTGAGCCTCATCGTCCGGGAACCTCCGTTCGTGCTGTTGGTGTCGTGGATCGGCGCGCCGGCGCGAGCGTGCGGCGACCGTCCGATCGGCGTCCATTGAACGCTACATGGTAGAGCTTCGCAGCAGGATTCGCTCGATGGCCCGCTGGCGGAACCGGAAGATACGGCCGAGCTGCAGCCGCACCACGGGCAGGGCCACCTCGCCCAACGGCCAGGCCGGCAGGCGAAAACGAACGCGATCCTCCATGCGCGTGCCGCCCTCCACGGGACTGAAGGTGTGCGTATGCACCCAGGTATGGTAGGGCCCTCGGATCTGTTCGTCCGTGAAGCTCATGGGCGGATTCCAGGCCGAGATGCGCGTGCGCCAGGTGAAGGGGACGCCGAAGAGCCGCAGCCGATAGTCGATCAGGCGGCCCTCGTGGACGTCCACCGGGAGGGGCGTGACGATACGGAAGGCGAGCTCGGGCGGGGTGATGCGCTCCAGGTTCTCCGCGGCCGCGAAGAACGGAAAGACCTCGTCGATGGCCAGAGGCAGCACGGTCTCGGTGCGCAGCAGGTGCTGGCCGCGGTCGAGTCGCTCGAAGGTGATCATGGGCTGCAGAACCCAGCGTCCAGGGAATGGGTTCCAGGACCTCGTGGATTGCGGCGTTTTCGCCGGTGGGGTGACGACCGTACTTTGCGGTCCGGGTCGCTCCCTGGGCGGCCGGAGCTCATCCATCCATCGCGGCGGAGCTTACACGATGCGTTCCACGATCCGTGCTTCCGTGCGGGCGGCCGGTGCAGCCGCCCTCGCTCTCCTTCTCCTTGCCGGCCCCACGGCGGCCCAGGAGGGAGCCTCCGACTCGTCCCCTCGTACCATGACGCCCGACGACTACGGCAAGTTCGAACGGCTGGGGCGCTCGACGCTCTCCGACGACGGCCGCTGGCTCGCCGTGGAGATCCTGAGGGTGAACGAGGAGAACGAGCTGCGGGCACGGGCGCTGGCGAACCCGGATTCGGTGGTGGTGGTGCCCTACGGCACCAGCGCCGCCTTCTCCAGCGACGGCCGCTGGCTGGGCGTGAGCCGCGGTGTGAGCTCCGACGAGCGCGAACGTCTGCAGAAGGCGAAGAAGCCGGTCCACGACGACCTCGTGCTGGTCGATCTGTCCGACGGCTCGCGCACCGAGGTGGAGGACGTGGCCAGCTTCGCCTTCTCCGCCGACGGCCACTTCCTGGCCATGCGTCGATATCCGCCTCAGGGCGACCGCGACGCCAAGGGCGTGGACCTGGTGGTGCGCGACCTCTCCAGCGGCGTGGAGACCGCCTTCGGCAACGTGTCGGAATACGCCTGGGCGGATCAGGGCACGTTGCTGGCGATGACCGTGGACGCCCAGGAGATGGCGGGCAACGGGGTGCAGCTCTTCGACGCCGGCAGCGGGCGCCTCACGACCCTCGACTCCCACGACACCCGCTACTCGGGCCTGCGCTGGCGCGACGACGCCAACGATCTGGCGGTCATGCGCCAGATGCCCCGCGACGACGATGGTGAGAAGGCCTGGGCGGACACGGCGCAGGTGGTTCTCGCGTGGACCGGGATCAGGAGTGGCACGCGTCCCGCCACGCACCTGCTCTCTGCCGCCACCGGGGGATTCCCGGACAGCACGCGGATCGTGTCGTTCCAACCCCTGCGCTGGTCCGAAGAGGGCGACATGGTCTTCGTGGGCCTGGACGCCCGTGAGGTGGCGCCGCCGAAGTGTGAGCCGGAGGGCGAGGGTGAGGCCGCGGACGAAGCGGAGGAGGGTGGCGACATGGAGGGCCAGGAGGCGCCGGCTCCGGACGCCGAGGCGTGCGAGAAGGTCGACGAGGACGACAAGCCCACCGTGGAGGTCTGGCACGCCAAGGACGTGGACATCGTGCCCACCCAGAAGGTGCAGGCGAACCGGGACCGGCGTGAGAACGACCTGGCGGCGTGGCACGTGGCCGGGAACCGGCTGGTCCGCCTCGAGGACGACCTCACCGAAGACGTGACCATCCTGCCCGATGCCGATGTGGCCATCGGCAGCGACGCCACGCCCTACGAGGCGGACCGCATGTTCGGGCCCGCCTACAGGGACGTGTACCTGGTGGATCTGGACAGTGGCGAGAAGACCAGGGCGCTGGAGCAGGTGGAGTTCTTCCTGGGGGCCAGCCCGTCGGGACGCTACCTGATCTGGGTGCAGGACGACGACGTCTGGAGCTGGGACGCGCGCGACGGTACGACCACGAACCTGACCGGCGACCTGCCGACCTCGTTCGTGGACGTCGACGACGACCACACGGTGGACCAGAAGCCGCCCTACGGTGTGGGCGGATGGCTGGAGGACGACGAGGCCGTGCTCCTCTACGACAAGCTCGACGTCTGGCAGGTGGCGCCCGACGGATCCGACGCGCGCCAGCTCACCCACGGGGCCGACGCCAACGTGCGGTACCGGCGCGTGCGCCTGGACTTCGACGAGCGGGCCATCGATCCCGACGAGCCCCAGTACTTCTCGATGTACGACGACTGGGCGGAGGAGTGGGGGTACGGGCGCTCGAACGACCTGGGCGGAGACGTGCAGCGCCTGGTGTGGGGCCCGCAGAGCTACGGCGGCCTGACCAAGGCAGAGGACGCCGACGTCTACCTGTACCAGGAGCAGGACTTCGACGACTCGCCGGACTACTTCGTTACCGGTCCCCGGCTGCGGAACCCCCGCCAGGTGACCAAGACCAATCCGTTCCAGGACGACTACCTGTGGGGGCACACCGAGCTCATCACCTACCAGAACACCTACGGGGACACGCTCCAGGGCGCGCTCTACTACCCGGCGGGCTACGAGCCGGGCCGCAAGTATCCCATGATCACGTACATCTACGAAATCCTCTCCAACGGCGTGCGCCGCTACTACACGCCCTCGGAGCGGGACTACTACAACCTCCAGAGCTGGGTGCAGCACGGCTACTTCGTCTTCCAGCCGGACATCGTCTACAAGGACCGCGACCCGGGGGTGAGCGCGGTGGCGGCGCTGGAGCCGGCGGTGGCGGCGGTGGTGGCCAAGGGCGATGTGGATCCGGAGCGGGTGGGCCTGGTGGGCCACTCCTGGGGTGGCTATCAGACCACCTTCACCGTGACCCAGACCGACATCTTCGCGGCGGCGGTGGCCGGAGCGCCCCTCACCAACCTCTTCAGCATGTACCTGTCGGTGTACTGGAACAGCGGCGGTACCGACGCGCGCATCTTCGAGATCAGCCAGGGGCGCATGGAGGTGCCGTTCTGGGAAGACGAGGCGGCCTACGAGCGCAACAGCCCGGTCTTCCACATCGAGGATCTGCACACGCCCTTCCTCATGGCGCAGGGCTCGGAGGACGGCGCCGTGGACTTCAATCAGGGCGTGGAGTTCTACAACGCGGCGCGCCGGGCCGGGAAGGACTTCGTCTTCCTGGTCTACAACGGCGAGAACCACGGCTTCAGCCAGGAGCCGAACCAGAAGGACTACCACCGGCGCATCATGGAGTGGTTCGGTCACTACCTGAAGGGAGATCCGGCCCCGGACTGGATGACCCAGGGCGTGCCGTACCTGGAGCAGGCCGAGGAGACGCGGACCTCGCGGGGCGGTGGGTGAGGGCCCAGGAGACCGGATGGCCGACCCTCTAGCGATTCCGGCGGGAGACGCCGAGGAGCTCCCCGGGCTCCTGGAGCGGCCGCCGGATGCCCACGCGCTGCTCGTGCTCGCCCACGGCGCCGGCGCGGGCATGCGCCACGCCTTCATGGAGGCGGCGGCACAGCGGCTCGCCGAGCGCGGGGTAGCCACGCTTCGCTACGAGTTTCCGTACATGGCCGCCGGTGGGCGGCGCCCCGACCGGCCGCCGGTGGCTCGGGCCGCGGTCCGGGCCGCGGTGGCGGCCGGTCTGGAGTTGGCTCGCGGGCTCCCGGTCTTCGCTGGAGGCAAGTCCTTCGGCGGGCGCATGACCTCGCAGGAGGCGTCGGCGGGCGGGTTGTCGGGCGTAGCTGGGCTGGTCTTTCTCGGCTTTCCGCTGCACCCGGCGGGGCGGCCCGGCACCGAACGGGCGGATCACCTGGCGGGCGTCCGGCAGCCCATGCTGTTCGTCCAGGGCACCCGCGACCGCCTGGCGGAGCTCGAGCTGCTGCGGCCGGTGTTGGACGGCCTGGGCCCGCGGGCGACGCTCCACGTGGAGGAGGGCGCCGATCACGGATTCCACGTGTTGAAGCGCTCGGGCCGGACCGACGCCGGCGTGCTGGATGCCATCGCCGACGCGGTGGCAGCGTGGATGCGACAGGTGCCGGCGGGGCCGTAGCCGGTCGCCCGCCCCCCTCTTCCGCGGTGATCCGTGAAACCTGACCATGGCGAGTCTCGTCGGGCGTTTATACAATGTAGAATCACACGCCACCGACCCTCATGCGCCCACTTCCACAACGTGATCCGCCCCTCGCGGCCCTGGCCGCGCGTCTCCTGGCGCTTCTGGCCGGCTCCTCGGACGGCCGCGCCATGGCTGACGACCTGGCGGAGGAGCACCGACGCTTCGTGCGTCCGGTCCGAGGCGGTGCGAGGGCTGCGCTCTGGTACTGGTGGCAGGTGCTGCGGTCGGCGGCGGCGCTGATCGCGGCGCGCTTCGGAGAGGACACCACAACGGCGAAGGGAGGGGGGATGAGGATGGGCTCCGTCATGCAGGACATCCGGTATGCGTTGCGCGGGCTCCGGTCGAGGCCCGTGTTCACCGTCACCGTCGTGGTGACGTTGGCACTGGGCGTCGGGGGCACCGCGGCCATCTTCACCGTGCTGCGGGGCACCCTGCTGCGTCCCCTGCCGTACGTGGCGCCCGACGACACCTACGTGTTCTGGGACGTCTATTCGTGGCAGCCCAAGGAGTTCGCGCTGCTGCGGGACGACTGGGACGCCTTCGACGCCGTGGGCGCCTACTGGCCGGAGCAGGAGGTGCTCCAGGTGGATGGGGGCGCAGCGACCGCCGAAGACGGGTTGCTGGTGACCCACGAGATCTTCCAGGCTCTGGGTCGCGACGCGGCGCTGGGGCGCGTCCTGACGGCCGACGACGAGGGGCCCGGAGGTGGCAGTCCGGCGCCGGTGGCCGTGATCGCCTGGGGTCTCTGGCAGGAGTTGGGCGGCCAGAGGGACATCCTGAACCGGACGGTGAGGATCAGCGGGGTCGACACGCGAGTGGTGGGGGTGATGCCGCCGGACTTCTTCTTTCCCGATCCGGGGGTGCGCATCTGGCGGCCCATGAACATCGACCCGAGGCGCGGAGGCGGGTATCTCGCACTTCTGGGGCGAAGCGCGTCCGGTGTGGGGCCGGGGGAGATCCAGGCGAACGTGGACCGGGTGACGGCGCGACTGGGCGAGACCTTCCAGTACCCCGCCGAATTCGACCGGACGCGTGATCCCTCGCTCACTCCGGTGAAGTCGTATCTCTTCGGTGACACCCGCACCCCCCTGCTGCTGGTGGCCGGCGCGCTGGCTCTCACGCTACTCGTCGCCTGCGCCAACGTGGCGGCGCTACTGGTAGCGCGGACGGATGCACGTCGCGGTGAGTTGGCGGTGCGGACGGCGGTGGGCGCTGGCCGGGGCCGTCTCGCCCGGCAGCTTTGCACCGAGACCCTCGTCCTGGGTGGTCTGGCGGGGCTCGCCGCGGCGGTCGTGGGCTCCGGCGCGCTCCGGCTACTTCGAGGCCTGCTGCCCGTGCCGCCCGGGATGGCGGAGGCGCTCGGCGTCGACGTGGAGACGGTGCTGGCGGCCGTGGTGGTCGGCGTGACGACGGGCGCCGTGGTGGGGATGGGTCCGGTGCTTCGATTGCTGCGTGGGCATGGGTCGCTGTCGCAGGGAGGCGCCCGGGGACGGATTGGTGGAAGCCGCCTGGAAAGTGGTTTGGTGGTGGCTGAGGTGGCGCTGGCGCTCCTGTTGGTCGGGGGCGCGGGGCTGCTCGTACGGAGCGTCAGGGCGCTGGAGCGGGTGGACACCGGCGTGGATCCCTCCGGCGTACTGGTGGTCGATCTGGTGGCGGGGAATGGGGACTTCGGTGGGCAGGAGCTGCCTGGGCTCTACCGGGAGCTTCGACAACGGGTCGGTGAGCTGCCGGGCGTGACATCGGTGGGACTCACCCAGAAGCTCCCCTTGCGGGGCCGTGGCTGGATCACCGGCGTGGGTGACCTCGATCAGCCTGGCGGGGACGAAGTGTTTGCCTTCGTGCGCTTCGTGACGCCGGGCTACCTGGAGGCCCTGGGCGTCCCGCTGCTCCAGGGACGCGGAATGGACGAGGTCCTGGACGCCCCGGGTGCGGACCGCTCGGCCCTCGTGAACGAGACGCTGGCGCACACGCTCTGGCCCGACGGGAATCCCCTGGGGCATCGCACGTCCGACGCCATGGGCAACGACGTCACCGTGGTGGGCGTGGTGGGTGATGTGAAGGAAGGCGATCTCACGGATCCCCGCGAGCCGGTCCTGTACGTGCCCCTCATGCAGAACGCCAGCTTCGTGGCCCCCACGATGGTGCTGGCATCGCGGCCCGGAGCCGATACGGAGCTCGCCGCCTCGGTGCGCGAGGTGGTAGCGGCCGTGGACTCCCGTGTGGCGGTGGACAGGATCGAGTCCATGGACGCCGTCGTTGAGCAAGCCCAGGGTGAAGCCCTCCGGGTCATGCGGCTGCTGGCAGCGTTGGGCGGTCTCGCGCTCCTGCTCGGTGCGGTGGGCGTATACGGTGTCCTGTCGCACTGGGTGGGCCGGCGCTCCCGGGTGTGGGCCGTGTCGCTGGCGCTCGGCTCGTCGCCGGCGCGTGTCGTGCGCGGGGTGGTAACCCGGGGGCTCGGCCTCGTCATCGCCGGCCTGATCCTCGGGGCGCTCGCGTTTCTCGGCACGGCGCGAGCCGCCGCAGGCCTTCTGTACGAGGTGGCGCCGTGGGATCCGGTCGCCCTGGGTGCCGCCGCGGGCGCCCTCCTGGGCGCAGGGATCCTCGCCGCCTGGCTGCCCGCTCGCCGCGCGGCGCGCGTGGATCCCATGACGACGCTCAGGGGAGAGTGACATGACGAGCTCCGACGATCCGGTCCCGGGAGTGTTCGAGGAGCAGGTCCTGGTGGCCGTGGTGCGATGCGGTGACGACGCCTATGGCATGACCGTGCGCCGGGAGCTCCAGGACCGCACCGGCCGGGACGTCTCCATCGGCGCCGTCTACGCCACCCTGGACCGTATGGAGTCCAAGGGCTGGGTGAGATCGCACCACGCCACCGAGGCCGAAGCGCAGGGCGGTGGCCGGCGCCGCTACTTCGCCCTGGAAGAGGCCGGCGCCCGGGCCCTTCTCGAGGTCCGCCGAGTGCGGGACCGGCTGTGGCAGGGCGTCGATCCGGAGACGATTCTCCCCGAGGGATAGCGCGACGCTGCCGCACAGTGGGGGGCGCGGGGGCGGCGACTGCCGCCGGGTGGGGGGCGCGGGGGCGCCGACTGGCCCAGAGGGTGGCGAGCTCGGGGGCGCCGGGGGCGACAGAGGGTGGGGGGCGCGAGGGCGGCGACTGCCGCCGGGCTCGCGCGGCCGGCGACTGCCGTCAACCCTGCAAGCGCGCGGTTTTTCGCGGCGCCTGCTGGACCGGGGGCGATAATTGCCGTGAACTGTGCGAGCGCCGAGCGGGGTCGAATCGCGCGCGTGTTTCGCGGCGATTATTGCCGCGAAGTCTGCATCGCCGCTGCCGAGGGCGCCCGCTGCTCGGTTGACGGCAGCGAGGACGTCGACTGCCGCAGGGTGGGGGGCGCGAGGGCGGCGGGGCCGCAGAGGGTGGCGGGCGCGAGGGCGTCGACTGCCGCCGGGCTCGCGCGGCCGGCGACTGCCGTCAACCCTGCAAGCGCGCGGTTTTTCGCGGCGCCTGCTGGACCGGGGGCGATAATTGCCGTGAACTGTGCGAGCGCCGAGCGGGGTCGGATCGCGCGCGTGTTTCGCGGCGATTATTGCCGCGAAGTCAGCATCGCCGCTGCCGAGGGCGCCCGCTGCTCGGTTGACGGCAGCGAGGACGTCGACTGCCGCAGGGTGGGGGGCGCGAGGGCGGCGGGGCCACAGAGGGTGGCGGGCGCGAGGGCGGCGTGCCGTCAACCCTGCAAGCGCGCGGTTTTTCGCGGCGCCTGCTGGACCGGGTGCGATAATTGCCGTGAACTGTGCGAGCGCCGAGCGGGGTCGGATCGCGCGCGTGTTTCGCGGGGATTATTGCCGCGAAGTCTGCATCGCCGCTGCCGAGGGCGCCCGCTGCTCGGTTGACGGCACCCGCCGCCGGCCGGCCGGTCCACACGCCCGCCGCCACCGCCGGCCTACCCACTCGCCGCCCGCGGTCCGGCCCGCCCGCCCCCGCCGCGCTCGCCGCCCCGCCCCCGCCGCCTCGCCGGCCCGCCCGCCCCCGCCGCCTCGCCGCCCCGCCCGCACGTCTACCCACCCGCCGCTTGTGGCCCGCGCTCCCCGGTCTGCCCGTCCCCCGCTCGCCCCCGCCCGCCGCCCCACCCACCCGCCGCCCGGCCCGCGGCACCCTCGATCCATCCCTCTTGAAATTCGATATGAAACCATACTGAATTCTCTCCGTAGTGGCGTTCATGACCGCGACGCCCACCCCACACGATGTCCGCGCTCGGCGAGCGGGAGCCCTCTACCGGGCCCTGTCCACGCTGCTCCCGGCGGACTTTCGCCGCGCCTACCTGGATCAGGCGGCGGCGGACGTGGAGGATGCGGTGCGGGCCGCATCCCGGCGGGGAGGTCGCCGGTCCGCGATGCGCGCGACGGTGGCCGCCCTGGCCGACCTTGTGCGCCGCGGCGCGGCGGAGCGGCGGAGACGAACGACCCGAGAAGGAGCGGAGAGGATGCGGAGCTGGTGGATGGAGCTGCGCCTGGCGGTTCGGGCCCTGGCCCGGCGCCCGGGCTTCACGGCGGTGGCGGCACTGACGTTGGCCCTGGGGATCGGTGCGAACCTGGCGATCTTCGCCGTGGTGCACGGGGTGGTCTTGAAACCTCTCTCGTATCCCGATCCGGACCGCATCGTTGTGGTGGAGCACCACGCGCCGGGTCTGGACATTCCCGACGTGCCCCAGTCCGACGGTACGGCACTGGCCTATCAGGATCACCTGGCGGCCTTCGCGGCCTTTGCCGTCGTCGGCACCGAGGGCCGCAACCTCGCGCCCATCGACGGCGGCGACGCCACCCGCATCCGTGCCGGGGTGGCGAGTGGCGGCTTCGCGCAGGTGCTGGGCGTGGTTCCGGCTCTGGGCCGGGTCCTCGGCGAGGACGACTCCCGCCCGGGCGCCCCCCCGGTGGCCATGCTCTCCTACCCCTTCTGGCGGGACAACTACGGCGCGGACCCCGCGGTGCTGGGCCGCACTCTGGCTCTCGACGGAGTGAGCACGGAGATCGTCGGTGTGTTGCCGCGGAAATTCGTCTTCCCGAGCGAAGGCGACGGACGCGTCGATGTGCTCTTGCCCGTCGAGTTGGACCCCGACGAAGGCTTCGGCTCCTTCTCCAACATGGGCTTGGCACGACTCGCGCCGGGGCTCTCCCTGTCGGACGCGCAACGTGAGGTCTCCGACTTCCAGAAGCGCTTTCCGGAGTTCATCCCGAACCTGCAGTTGGAGTTTCTCGAGATGGCTCAGTGGAGTGTCACGGTGACCCCTCTCCGGCAGGCCCTGGTGGAAGACATCGCTACCACGCTCTGGATCCTCCTGGGCACCGTGGGCCTGGTGCTTCTCATCGCCGCCGCCAACGTGGCCAATCTGGTGCTGGTGCGTACCGAGGCACGCCGGCGCGAGGTCGCGGTACGTACCGCCCTCGGGGCAGGGCGCGGAGCGCTCGCGCGGACGTTCCTGGGTGAGAGCGTGGTCCTGTCGGCGCTGGGCGCCGCCATGGGCGCCGTGCTCGCATGGGGCGCCTTGCGGCTGGTTCTGACGTTGGCTCCGCCGGCGCTTCCACGGCGAGACGACATCGCCATGGACGGTTCGGTCATCCTGTTCGGGGTGGGTCTCACCGTGCTCGCGGCGCTCGTCTTCGGCATGCTCCCGCTCATCCGATCGCGCATGCACGGGCTCAGCGAGGGACTCAAGGAGGGGCTCCGTGGGAGCACGGCCAGCCGGGGCGCCCTCCGTGGCCGCAACATCCTCGTGGCGGGGCAGCTGGCGCTGGCGCTCCTTCTGCTGGCGGGCTCCGGGCTCCTGTTCCGCAGCTTCATGCAACTCCGAGCCGTCGATCCCGGCGTGGATCCCGAAGGCGTGACGACGGCGGTGGTGTCGCTGGACCGGTCGTATCTGGAGCCCGGCGCCGCGCGGCAATTCTATCGCCGGCTCGTGGATCGGGTGTCGGCACTGCCGGGCGTCGAGGTCGCGGGAATCGTCGACGACGCGCCGCTCTCGGGCCGGGGCATGAGCGCCAGCTCGTTCGAGGTCGAGGGCTGGGACCGTCCGGACGACGCCCCGCCCGTGGTGGCGCTCCGCAAGGTGATCACTCCCGGCACGCTCGAGGCTCTGGGCATCACGCTGGAGCGAGGGCGTCCGCCGACGTGGCCCGAGGTGGAGGACCAGGCGCCGGTGGCGGTGGTCAACCACGAGTTCGCCCGGCGCTTCCTGGATGACGATCCACTGTCACACCGCATCAGTCCCGGTGACGAGGGGCAGCTCTATCAGGTGATCGGCGTCGTCGGCGACGTTCGCGAGCTCGGGGTCGAGGAGGAGATCCGCCCCACCATCTACTGGCTGCTGGACGCGCCCGACGGACAGAGCGACCCCCAGCAGATGACGCTCGTGGTCAAGGGACCGTCGGCGGCAGTCGTGACTCCTCGGATCCGGGCGATCCTGCGCGAGCTGGATCCGGGCGTGCCGGTGTCGGTGGTGGAGACCATGGACGAGATCCTCACGCGCGACCTCGCCTCCACCTCCTTCACCGTCATCCTGCTGGGCCTGTCGGCCGCCATGGCCCTCGTGTTGGGCACGGTGGGGATCTACGGGGTGATCTCGTACGTGGTGAGCCAACGCACGCGCGAGATGGGTGTGCGCATGGCCCTGGGCGCCGCCGGGGCGGACGTGCGCCGCATGGTGGTGCGGCAGGGCATGCTGCTCACCGTGGTGGGCCTCGCCGTCGGGCTGGTGGCGGCCATGCTCCTGACCCGCGTGCTCCGCAGCGTACTCTTCGAGGTGTCGGCCACGGATCCCCTGGTCCTCGCTCTGACCACCAGCCTGCTGTTCGTGGTCAGCCTGCTGGCGAGTTGGATTCCCGCGCTGCGGGCGTCGCGCGTGAATCCCGTGGAAGCCCTGAGGGCGGAGTAGAGGCCATGAGCGACGCGCCTCTCAAACCCCAGTCGTTCCAGGTCCTTCTGGCGCTTGCCGAAGAGGCCCGCCACGGGTTCGCCATCCGCGAGGCCGTGGAGGCGCGTACCGAGGGTGGCGTGGTGCTGTGGCCCGCGACTCTGTACGGGCTGCTGCGGGATCTTTCGGCCGAAGGCCTGATCGAGGAGTTGCCGCCGGCTCGGGTGGACGACGACGATGGACGTCGAAAGTACTACGGGCTCACGCCGAACGGTCGGGAACGGCTGCGGGCGGAGGCCGATCGCCTCGCGGGCTGGGCCGAAGCCGCCCGCCAGGGGCTGCAAACCAGCGAGGGGTGACCGACCCGGTGCCCTGGGGGCTCAGGTCCGGCTCACGTGTCTGGCGAGTCCCAATCCGGTACAGCGCCCCCCGGCGCGTCACCCGTCGCGCCCTCGTCCGCGGGTGCGTCTTCGGATGCCGGCCGATTCGCCGGCGCGTCAGCCGCCGCCGGCCCATCCTCGGGCGGCTCACCCATGCTGTGCTCCGTGAGCAGCCGGCGCTCGGGGATCGCCATGTCGTCCGAGGCCAGCTTGTCGATGCCATCCACGGTGATGGCCAGCAGGCCGTTCTCCTGCACTTCCACGAAGCCGCGCTTTCGGAGGTACCAGAGCGGGAAGGCCAGGTGCTCGCGAGGGGTGCCCAGGGTCCGTTCGAGGTGCGAGGGAGCGAGCCCGGCCTTGTCCGGGTCGTTGCGTCGGGCGATGTAGAGGAGCGACAGCAGGGCGTGGAACAGTCTTTGATCGTCGTCACGGTCCGTCTCGGCCGTGTCCTGCCGGAAGATCTGCCAGCGGTCCGCCCGGTCCTGTTCGTACCTCGCGTCATAGGCGGCCCGGGCCTCGGGATCCGAGAGCACCTCGTACGCCTCGCGCACTTCGTTGAAGCGCCGCGCGTCGCCCGAGACGTTGTTGTCGGGGTGATATCGCTTGGCCAGGTGCCGAAACACCCGCTCGATCGTCTCGGGATCGGCCGCCGAGCTCAGCTGGAGGATTTCGTAGTAGTCCGACGATGGGCGCTCAACCATGGGATCAGCCGCCCCCCCCGGTGCGCCCGGGCCGCCGCCACCGGATCGGCGCCGCGGGCTCCGGCTGCAGCTCCACGGCCTCGGTTTGAAGCAGGCGCAGCGCCTCCTCGACCGCCGCCTCGAGCTGGGCATCGCGGCCCGCGGCCAGCGAGGCCGGATCGTTCTTCACCTCGATGTCCGGGGCGATGCCCTTGCCCTCGACGTCCCATTCGCCGTCGACGTTGTAGAATCCCCCGCGAGGAGCCACCATGCGGCCCCCGTCCAGCAGCGGAGGCGTATCCCAGGTGCCGACCAGCCCACCCCAGGTGCGCGCACCGACCAGCGGCCCGATCTGCTTGAAGCGGAACAGGTAGGGCATGAGATCTCCGCCGGACCCGGCCCGTTCGTTGATCACCATCACCTTGGGTCCCCACAGTCCCGCCATGGGCTGCGTGAAGGGACGATGGTCCCCGGCCCTCGAGTTGAAGTAGCCGGTGAGCTCGCGGCCCAGGACGTCGATGATGTAGTCCGCTGCCGAGCCCCCGCCGTTGTTGCGCTCGTCGATGACCGCGCCCTTTCGGTCCTGCTGCGCGAAGTACATGCGGTTGAAGTAGCTGTAGCCGCCCTGTCCGGTGTTGGGGAGCCAGACGTAGGCCAGGCGCCCGTCGCTGAGCTCGTCCACCAGACGGCGGTTGTGCTCCACCCAGGCCCAGGTGCGGAGCTGGCCTTCGTTGCCGGTGGGCTCCACCAGCACGTCGCGAGCGCCGTCCATGCTCGGGGTGTCGTTCACGGTCACGCGGATGGTGCGGCCCGCGGTCCCCTCCAGCAGTTGGAACGGATTCGTGGGCCAGCGGAGCTCCCGGCCGTCGATGGCCAACAGGTAGTCGCCTTCGCGCACGTTCTGCCCCGGCACGGCCAGCGGCCCGGTGAGCCCCGGCGTCCACTCCTCGCCGGAGTAGACGCGCGCGACGCGGTAGGCGTCTCCGTCACGCTCCAGATCCACGCCCAGGAGTCCGGTGCGGGGATTCTCCAGATCCGGATAGTCGCCACCGGATACGTAGGAGTGCCCGATGGACACCTCGCCGCTCACGATGTCCAGGACGTAGTTGAAGTCCGAGCGGTGATCCACGCCCTCGAGCCAGGGCGAGTACCAATCCCAGATCTCGTTCCAGGGCGCGCCGTGGGTGTTGTCCACGTAGAGGAAGTCGCGCATGAAGCGCCACCCCTCGCGAAGCATCTGAGTCCATTCGGCCCGAGGCTCGATGTGGATGCGCAGGTCGGAGAGGGCGAGCCGCCCCTCGCCGTTGCGGGGTGGCTGGCCACCGGCGTCCGTGATGGCCCAGTAGGCGCCGGCGCGGTACAGGAGTTTCTTGTGGTCGTCGGAGACGGTGGCCTCGGCCACACCCTCCAGGAACGTCTCGGACTCTGCGTCGTCGACGGTGTAACGGCGGAGCGTGAGGCCCGGCGTGTTGGGCACCGATTCGAAGACGAAGACCCGGCCGGCGGGCCCCTGCAGGAGTCCGCCGTAGTTCCGCGCCGGCAATCCCGGAGCATCCACGATGCGTCCGGCCAGACCGTCGAAGTCGATGCGCACCTCGGGCGGCGTCGGAGCGGTCCCGGTGCCGCCGCCTCGCCCTCCGCCAGCCGCGCTGTCCGGCGTTGGCTCGGGCGTGCTCGTCTCCTCGTCACTCCGCGCCCGGAAGGGGGATTCCTCGTCGCTCCGGAGCAGGGCCAGGTAGAGGGAGCGCGTCACGGGACGATCGAACGACGTCATGTCCAGCCAACCGGTGTTCAGGCCGTAGTCGGTGGACGCCAGGAAGTAGAGGTAGCGCCCGCCGGCGTCCCACACCGGTGTGATGGCGTCGGCCATGCCGTCGGTGAGCTGATGCGCCTCACCCGCCTGGATGTCGTACACGAAGACGGCACGGAGCTGGTTGTCGAGCCGGCGCGCGTAGGCGATCCAGCGGCTGTCCGGCGACCAGACCGGGTTCATGCTGCGCTCGGGATGGGCGTAGCGGTCGGTGTCCACGTGGGTGACCTCGCCCGACGCCACGTCCACCACCAGCAGGCGGTAGTCGGTATCGGTGAAGGCCAGCCTGGAACCGTCGGGCGACCAGGTGGGCAGGAAATAGAACGAGGGGTCGTCCAGCGCGATGCGGCGCGGATTCGCTCCGTCCTGGTCGGCGATCACCAGGCCGTACTCCCCGCCCTGGTCGCTGAACCACGCCACGTGCGCACCGTCGGGCGACCATACCGGCGAACGGTCGGCCACGCCGGAGCTGCGGGTGAGGTTGCGCCAGCTTCCTTCGTCGGCGGGGACGGTGAAGATGTCACCGCGGTATTCGAAGAGGGCGCGCTTACCGGTCGGCGAGAGCCGTGCGTTGGTGAGCCGGGCAGCGGACACCGCCTCCCAGCGTGGGCGGGCCCAGTTGAGGTCGCCGGCCACCCGGATGTCCAGGCGTCGCGTGGCGTCGGTGGCGGGGTCGAGCTCGTGGAGCCAGCCAGCCTGCTCGTACACCACGACCCCGTCGTGGGCGTCCATGCTCTTCACGTCGAAGTCGGCGTGGTGGGTGTGCTGCTTCAGCTCGCCGGTGGCGGGATTCCAGGACCAGACGTTGTTGGCCCAGTCACGCTCGGACAGGAAGTAGACCACGCCGTCCATCCAGGCGGGATCGGTCTGACGCTCGCCTTCCCAGGGCGGCGTGCGGCGCTCCAGGGTCGTCAGGTCGACGACGCTGATGGGTTGCGCCTGGCCGCCCCGGTAGTTCCTCCACTCCGGATCCCAGAATCCCACCTCCTGATACGCCGCCATGGCGCCGTCGGCTGAGAGCGCGCCGGCGTAGGCCCGGGGGATGGGCAGCGCCTCGGGCAGCCCACCGTCCAGACCCACGGTGTAGAAGCGCCAGAGCTGTGTGGGATGTCCCTCACGGCCGGACTGGAAGACGACTTTGCCGTCCGGGGTCCACCCCTGCACGACGTCGGCGCCCGGGTGCCAGGTGAGACGGCGTGGCTGGCCTCCCTCGGCGGGCACCACGTACACGTCGGTGTTGCCCCCGTACTGCCCGCTGAAGGCCACCCAGCGGCCGTCGGGCGAGAAGTGGGGATCGGTCTCGGCCCCGTCGGCGCTGGTCAGGCGCATGGCGCCGCCCCCCTGGCGTCCCACGATCCAGAGGTCGTTGGCATGGACGAAGGCGATGTGCGTGTCGCTCACCGTCGGCTCGCGCAGCAGGCGAGTCCCCTGGGCCGCCAAAGGGGCAGACTGAAGCGTGGCGGCGAGCACGACACCGGCGTGGGCGAGAAGGGACAGCGGGCGCATGCGGATCTCCCGTGGTGGAGCGAGTGCCAGAAGGGAGGTGGATGACAGCAGAGTAGGCGTCGGGGCCCCCCACCCGCCACCCCGTCCTTGCCCGTCTCGCGGTGGGCACCGCATCATCCCTCGTCCCGCGCGGTCCCGCCCTCTCCCCCCAAGGTCGCACCGTGGCTTCTCAGCGTCGCGTGATCTTCCGCCCCACGGCCTGGCTGGCCTTTGCGGCGTACCTGGCGCTGGGGTTCCTGACCCTCCGGCCGGAGTGGTTCGGCGCCGACCTGCACCTTCGGCGCGTGGTGTGGCTCTCCAGCGGCGTCGGGCTGGCCGCGGTGCTCCGCATGGGACCGGGGATCTGGCCGCTGGTCGCGCTGGCCGAGGTCATCATCACCCTGTTCACCAGCACGGCACCGCTCCACGCCCTGGGAACGGCGCTCGGGAACAGCCTGGAGGTGCTGCTCGCGTGGTCGCTGCTCCGCGTGGTGGGCATGAACCCGGACCTGCGCCGCTGGTGGGACGTGGCGGCTCTGGTTCTGGTGGCGGCGGGGGTGGCCGCCTGGCTGGGGGCGGGCGTCTCGACGCTCTCGCTCGTGGTGTTCGAGGGAGTCCCGTGGAGCTCGTTCCAACGCATCTGGATCCTGTGGTGGCTCACCCACGCCAACGGGATGATCCTTGCGGCTCCCTTCCTATTGGCCATCGGCTCCCGCCAGTCTCCCTGGACGGGTTCGCGTCGCCTGGAGGCGGTGGTGCTCGCCGTGGGCCTGGTCGTGCTGGGGGCCCTGGTGTTCGCGTCGAACTCTCCGGCCGATGTCGGGCGCCGGCTGCTCTACGCACCCTTCCCGTTCCTGTTGTGGGCCGCGTTCCGGTTCGGGCTTCTGGGCGCCTCCGCGGCCAACCTGCTCCTCTCCACCCTGGCCATGCTGGGAACGGCCGCCGACCGGGGACCCTTCGTCGCGGGCACGGACAACCAGACGCTCTTTCAGCTCTGGGTCTTCGTGGCGGTGAACGCCATCACGGCGCTGCTGGTGGCGGGGATGGTGGAGGAGCGTCGGCGCACCGCTCACGCGCT
This sequence comes from uncultured Gemmatimonadales bacterium, assembly GCA_963809895.1. Lineage (GTDB taxonomy): Bacteria > Gemmatimonadota > Gemmatimonadetes > Longimicrobiales > Gaopeijiaceae > Gaopeijia. The sequence goes on from CAWELD010000010.1 coordinate 570,061, forward strand.
GTCGCGAAGCGAGGGACACCTCCGCTCGGTGGTGGAAGCCACGGCCGACGCGCTGGTCGCGGTGGACGCTGACGGCCGCGTGTCGTTCACCAACCAGCGCTTCGACAGTCTGTGGGATCCCGAGGGGGGCGTGGCTCCCCAGGGGTCGTTGGATCCGGAGGATCCCCGGGTGGAGCGGCTCATGGCGGGGCCCAGCGAAGATCCCTTTCCCACGCTGCGGTCTTCGCATCGGACCCTCCTGGATCACGTCCGCTTCGAGGACGGACGGACCTTCGAGCGCTTCAGCGCGCCGCTGGTGCGGCAGGGACGGGTCACCGGGCGCATCTGGTCCTTCCGCGATCTCACGGAGCGCCGCCGGGCCGAGGAGGAGCGGCAGCGCCTGGAGCAGCAGGTCCAGCACGCGCAGAAGCTGGAGAGCCTGGGCGTGCTGGCCGGGGGCATCGCCCACGACTTCAACAACCTGCTGGTCGCCATCATGGGCAACGCCGATCTGGCGGAGGGCGCGCTGGAGAGCACGCATCCGGCCCGGGATCCTGTGGAGGAGGTCCTGCGCGCGTCGCAGCGGGCCGCCGACCTGTGCCAGCAGATGCTCGCCTACGCCGGCAAGGGACGGGTCCAGGTGGGCCCCGTGGATCTCAACGAGGTCGTGCAGGAGATGGGTGAGCTCATGGGCGTGTCCATCTCCAAGGGGGCCCGGCTGCGTCTCGACCTGTCGACCGGGTTGCCCCCGGTCCGGGGCGACGTGGTGCAGCTCCGCCAGGTCGTGCTCAACCTGCTCACCAACGCGTCGGATGCCCTGGACCGGGGTGAAGGCGAGATCCGCATGTCGACCTACTCGGCGGCACCGCACGACTTCGATCCTTCGGCGTCGGTGCTCGACGAGCGGCCCGGTTCCAGGCGGCTCCTGGCCCTGGAGGTCACGGATACCGGCATCGGTATGGACGAAGGCACACGCGCCCGCATCTTCGATCCCTTCTTCAGCACCAAGGCCCAGGGTCGGGGACTCGGACTGGCGGCGGTCCTGGGGATCGTGCGAGGGCACCGGGGCACGCTGGAGCTGTGGAGCCAGCCGGACGGGGGCACGCGCGTGCGCGTGTTGCTTCCGGCCCTGGATTCGGACGTGCGCGCGGACGAGATCCCGACGCCCGAGCCCCTGGCGCCCGAGATGCCCGACGGCCGCCTCCGGGGCACGGTGCTCGTGGTGGACGACGAGGACCCGGTGCGCACGGTGGCGTCGCGCATGCTGCGCGAGGCCGGCCTGACCGTGGTGGAGGCGGCCGATGGCCGCGAGGCGTTGGACCGCTTCGCCACCCTGGGCGGCGAGGTGGACGTGGTCCTGCTGGACCTCACCATGCCTCGCCTGGGCGGTGTGGAGACGGCGCGCGAGCTCACGCGTCTCGCTCCCGACCTGGCCATCATCCTGTCCACCGGCTACAGCGACGCAGGCGCCCGCGACGAGGTGGCCGACGGCCTGCCGGTGCTCCGCAAACCGTACCGGCGGAGCGCACTGCTGAGCCGCATCCGCGACGCGCTGGAAGGGTCGTAGCCCACGAGCCGTGGCGGGCCCCCCGCGCGGGGCCCGGTTCCTCCGTCAGCCCACCCGTTCCAGGAGGCGCTCGAGGACGGCCAGCAGTTCGGGCCTCAGCTCCAGAACGGGCAACAGGGGATCCTCACCCAGCGCTTCCATGCGACCCGGCGCATCCAGGAGCGTGAAGTCCCGGGGACCCAGCTCGGGCGTCACCTCGTCCCAGGTGAGGGGCATGCTCACCGAGCCTTCGGGCACCGGCCGGGTGGAGAAGGGCGCCACCAGCAGCTTACCCCATCCGTTCTGCAGGTAGTCCACGTACACCTTGCCGTCACGCTGCTCGATGGAGCGGGCCACCGTGGCGATGTCGCCCCGCTCCTGCACGACCACCGTGGCCAGGAGCTGGGCGAGCTGGCGGGTCTGGTCGTGGGTGAGCTGGCCGCCTAGCGGCACCAGCAGGTGAAGCCCCGACGAGCCTGTGGTCTTCACGAACAGGGGCAGGTCGATCTCGTCACAGATCCCGCGCAGCGCCAGCGCCACCTCCACCACGTGCTCGAAGGGCGCTTCCTTGGGATCCAGGTCCAGGATGCACCAGTCGGGACGGCCCAGATCGGTGACCCTGCTCGACCACAGATGCATGAGGAGCGCAGCCGAGTTGGCCACGTACAGGAGCCCCTCCACGCCGTTCAGGACGAAGTAGTCCAGGTCCCGCTCCGAGCCTTCGCTGTAGACCGTCTCGGTGCGGAGCCACTCCGGTGCCCAGTCCGGGGCGTTCTTCTGGAAGAACGAGTTGCCGTGGATGCCGTCGGGATACCGCGTCAGCACGAGGCAGCGGTCCTTCAGGTAGGGGAGCATCCAGGGGGCGATGGCCCGGTAGTAGTCGATGACCTGGCCCTTGGTGATCCCGGCCTCCGGATAGAGCACCTTGTCCAGGTTGGTGAAGGCCACGGTGCGTTCCACCCCGCCGGTGACCGGGGCGGGCTCGGGCAGCAGCGCTTCGGCATCCTCGTCCTCGTGGCCCTCGGTGCGGGCCGGCGCCGCGCCGGCGTCCATCAGGCACTCCTGGGGCGGCTTGTCGTCGCGGAGACGCTGGAACGAAGGATGCCGCACCAGTCCGGCGCCGGTGAGCTCCTTGAAGCGCACTTCGGCCACGAGCTCGGGCTGGACCCAGTGATGGCCCCGGCCCCGGGGCATCTCGTCGCCCGTGCACGGTGCATCGTCGCGCTCCAGAGGCTCCAGGCGCGCCAGGATGTCGTCGAGCTGCGCATCGCTGAAGCCCGTGCCCACGCTTCCCATGTAGCGGAGCTCGGCAGCGGCCTCGCCGGGCACGCCGGCCCACTGCGCCAGGTGCAGCGCGCCGAAGCCGCTGCGGGATCCCTTGGGATCGGTCCAGCCCACCACGACGAAGTCATCGGTCCGGACCGTGCGGATCTTGTACCAGTTGGTGGAGCGGCCGGCGGCGTAGCGGGCATCGGCCTTCTTGGCCACCACACCCTCGATGCGGAGCTTGGCGGCGTGCTGGAAGACCGCTTCGCCCTCGCGCTCGATATGCTCCGAATAGCGGACGGGGCCCACGGTCGGGAGCACCTCGCGCAGCAGGCGCTTGCGCTCCACCAGGGGGAGCGGGCGCAGGTCCAATCCCCCGAAAGACAGCAGGTCGAAGGCGTAGTAGGTGGCCGGAAGCTGGACGGCCGCTACGGCGATGTCGGTGCGGCGTTGCAGCCGCCCGCGCTTCTGGAGGAGCGAGAAGGAGGGCATCCCGGTGGCGTCGTGGACCACCACCTCTCCGTCCAGGATCATCCCCTCGTAGGGAAGCCCCCGCACTGCCCGGGCGATCTCGGGGAAGGTCTCGGTGAGGTCGTTGCCGTTGCGGGACCAGAGCGTGGCGCCGGCGCCGGTGCGCTCGGCGACGATGCGGTAGCCGTCGTACTTGATCTCGAAGAGCCAGCCGTCTCGGGTGAAGGCCTCCTCGCGGGGCGTGGCCAGCATGACCTTCACGTCCGTGCCCCGGACGGATTTCTTCTTCGCGCCCGCCTCGGACGCCTGGGCCGCGATGCGGGACTCCTTGGCGCCGGGATCGGCGAGCTCGTCGACGGTGAGCCCCGACAGAATCGAGTCCGGCGGATAGACTTCGGTGCCGCCCTCGTCCACCAGGGCGTCGCGCTCCTTGATGAGCAGCCAGTGGTTGTCGCCGGCCCGGGGTGTGTGCACCAGCGTCCAGAGTCCCTTGAGCTTGTAGCCGCGCAGCTCGAAGAGGAGCTTGCCCTGGTCCAGTCCGTGCTTGTCGCCGGGAATCTCGATCCACACCCCTTTGTCCCAACAGATGGAGGGGCCGGCCCCGTACTGGCCCTCGGGGATGACGCCCTCGAACTCCGCGTATTCGAGGGGATGGGGCTCGACGTGCATGGCGAGCCGTTTGTCGGCGGGGTTCGGCGAGGGACCCTTGGGTACGGCCCAGGATTCCAGCGCGCCGTTCATCTCCAGGCGCAGGTCCCAGTGCAGGTTCCGTGCGTCGTGGAGCTGCACGACGAACAGGCGAGGCCCGGGAGGACCACCCTCCTCACGATCTCGCCCGAACGGCTCCGGGGTGGCGCCGGCAGCGCGCTTCTTCCGGTAGCGCTCCAGGCGGTCGGAGGAGGGCACGGGGTGGCGCTCGGGGTCAGCCGCCGGGGGGCGCGGCCGGCGGCGGCGTCATGTGGCACTGCCTCGGATTCGCGCCGGCCAGCGCCACCGTGGCGCTGTCGCCCTTGAGCCAGAAGAGGTCGTCGCCCTGCTGGTAGCGCGCGCCGTCGGCGGCCTCCACCTGTGGCATGAGGCGGCGGCGCCCGTTCAGCGTCAGCCAGGCGCCGGGGGGCGGGCCCTCGACGAAGAGGGCGGAACCCGTGGCGCCGTCGTCACAGGAGACGTCGAAGGGTCCGCGGAGCCCGAGGTCCGCCAGCTCCGGGTGACCCGCGTGCCACTCGGGGATGGGACCGGACGCGAGCTGACGCACCATGGCCACCGCCGCGTCGATCACCGCGGTCATGTGGTCGAAGTCCACCCGGTCGACCTCGTCGGAAGGACGGTGGTAGTCGGTGTGCAGGTTGAACGACGACAGCGTGTGAGCGGGGATTCCCAGGCGGGCGAAGGCGATGTTGTCGCTCCGCCGGAAGAAGTTCTGGTCCGGGCGCGGATCGGGAATGATGGGGGATCCCTCTTCGGCCAGGATGTCGCCCATGGTGGAGAGGCTGTAGCCGGTGAGCCATCCCCGTCCGGGGCCGCCGGCGAGCGAGTCGGGGCGTCCGATCATCTCCACTTCGAGGTCGGCCACCATGTCGCCCAGCGGGCGGACCGGGTGTTCGATGTACCAGCGGGTGCCCAGGAGTCCCATCTCCTCACCCGTGGACAGCACCACCACCACCGTGCGTGCCGGCGGCTCGCCCCGGGCCAGTGCCCGGGCCATCTCCAGCACCGCCACCGAGCCCGAGGCGTCGTCGTCGGCGCCGTTGTAGATGGAGTCACCGTTCACGGGCCGGCCGATGCCCAGGTGGTCGTAGTGGGCGGCGATCTGCACGACCTGGGACTGGAGCTCCGGGTCGGCGCCGGGAATCACGCCCACCACGTTCCACGCCATGGTGCGGTTCTCCGGGGGCACGGTGTCCAGGTCGACCGATGCGTCGGCCACCCGCCAGCCCGTGCGGCCGCGGAAGGTGGCCTGCACAAGCGGCACGTGCTGGATGAAGGCGCTGTCGCCGGCGGGCGTGACGCCGTAGCGCTGGAGCTCGCCGGCCAGGAAGTGGGCGGCCCGGTGGGCGCCGGGCGTGGCGGTACGCCGGCCCTCCATGGAGTCGGCGGCCAGAACGTCGAGCAGGTGCTCGACCCGTTGGCGCCGGGGCACGGTGTCGTCGGGTAGCGGTGCCGCCGCCGCCGCGCCGGGGCCACCGGCCATGGTGGCGTCCGCGTTGCCCTCGCCGCTGCACGCGCCAGCCGCCACCAACAGTCCGAGGCAGGCCAGTCGTCGAATGTTGCCCGTCATGCGTCGCTCCCCCGCTTGCCGTCGTTTCACCGTCCCGTCCCCCCTCTACCTTCGAAGCGTGGAACTTCGGGTGCGTGGGTCGCCGACGCCAGACGGGGCGGTCCGCGGGCGTCGATAAGTGACGTCTGGAGGCCCTGATTTCGACGATTGGCCGATTCGACTCGCTGAGCGAGTTGAAATCGACATGGCGCTGACTGGCGGAACGACGAGGGTACGAGTTCGACTCGCTGAGGGAGTTGAACCGACGATCCGTCAGTTCAACCCCCTCCAGTGGAACGTTGTCGTCGCGCCGGGGCGGGGCCGCGCGTTGCCTGAGTCGTCGCCGCGCAGGGGCGGGCGCGCTGTACTGGTCATCGCCGTGCCGGGGTGGGCGCGCTACCCGATCGTCGCCCCGCCGGGGCCGCGTGTCACCTGTCGTCGCTCCGGCGACTACGCGGTCCGTCGCGGCCGCCCACGGCGGACGCTGGCGTGGGGCTGCAGATGATCGTTGCCCGGCCCGCCTGCCGGAACGTATGTTTCCGGTCCCTCCTCCGCCGGAGCCCGCCAGGCGCCGCGCGGATCGATCCCAGAGAGGAGCGACCCATGAGCGCACGGGCCATCGCCTCGTCCACCATCTCGTTCGGCCTGGTCTCCATTCCGGTCAAGCTGTACTCGACGGGAGAGAGCGGCAGCCGCATCTCGTTCAACCTGGTGCACGAGGCCTGCGGGACCCGCCTCAAGCAGCAGTACATCTGTCCCAAGTGCGATGTCGTCGTGCCCCGCGAGGACATGGTGAAGGGATACGAGTTCGCCAAGGGCCAGTACGTGCTCTTCGACAACGAAGAGCTCAAGGCCATGGAGGCGACCAAGAAGGACAGCATCGAGATCACCGAGTTCGTGCCCGAGGACCAGGTGGAGCCGGTCTACATGGACAAGCCCTATTACCTGGGACCCGACAAGGGCGGCGCGCGCGCCTACCGCCTGCTGTCCATGGCGCTCAAGGACGAGAACCGGGTGGCCATCGCCAAGTACGCGGCCCGTGGCCGCGAGTACCTGGTGATGATCCGCCCCCATGGCGAGGGTCTGGTCATGGATCAGCTCCGCTACGCCGACGAGGTACGCACCTTCGACGAGGTGCCCATCGACGAGGCCGAGGTGAAGGACGCCGAGCTGGCGCTGGCCCGGCAGCTCATCGAGCAGGCCGCATCGGACACCTTCGATCCCGCGCAGTACGAGGACGACGTTCGCAAGCGCATGCTGGAGATGATCCAGGCCAAGGTGGAGGGCCAGGAGATCACCGTGGCGCCGCAGGAGGAGCCCGCCACGCAGATCATCGATCTCATGGCCGCTCTCAAGGCCTCGATCAAGGAGGGCGACGAGCGCAAGCCCGCGGCCAAGGCCGGCAAGAAGAAGCCGGCGTCGGGCGCCGCGAAGAAGGGCTCCTCGAAGAAGAAGGCGGCCGAGGGATGAGGCACGCCGGCCCGCCGGGCGCGGCCCGCCCATCGACGCCCGCACCCCTGCTGCTGGCGGTGACCCTCCTCCTGGCGGCGCCGTTCATGGCGTCGCCGCTGACGGCCCAGGAGACCTTCGATCCCGAGGCGCGGCTGGCCGAGATGGGCGTGACGCTGCCCGAGCCGGGGCCCAGCCGGGCCGCGTACGACCGGGCCGTGCGCACGGGCGACCTGGTCTTTCTGGCCGGCCACGGCCCGTGCGGCGAATGGGACGGGCAGGGCCGGGGCAAGGTGCCCAGCGAAAGGAGCGTCGAGGAAGCCACGGCGGCGGCCCGTCAGGCGGCGATCTGCCTCCTGGGCTCCCTGAAGGCCGAGATCGGCGACCTGTCCAGGGTGCGGCGGATCGTCCGGGTCTTCGGCATGGTCAACGCCGATACGGACTTCACCGGCCACTCGCAGGTGATGAACGGCGCATCGGAGTTTCTGAACCAGGTGTTCGGCGAGCGCGGCCGCCACGTGCGGGCGGCGGTGGGCATGGGATCGCTCCCCGCCAACCTCACCGTGGAGATCGAAATGGTCGTGGAGGTGGAAGGAAGCTGACGGGATACACCACTCGCGAGGTGGCCCAGGTGGTGGGCCTGCCTCCCCGCCGCATCCGGGCCTTCGCCCGCGACGGCCTGCTGGACGCCGGTCGAGGGCCGGGTCGGCGCTACCATTTCAGCTTTCCCGACGTCATCCTGTTGCGCACGGCCAAGGAGCTCCACAAGCAGGGCGTGTCGGCGCGGCGAGTGCGCCAATCCCTCCGCAGACTGCGGGAGCAGCTCCCCTCGGGACGTCCATTGAGCGCGGTGCGCATCGTGGCGCGGGGGGACGAGCTCCTGGTGCACGACCGGGACACCGTCTGGGAACCCGTCAGCGAGCAGGTGGCCTTCGACTTCGCGGTGGACGAGCTGGCGGCCCGCGTGGAGCCCTTCGCCCGGCGGGTGGCCCGGGAGCGAGAGGCCGCCGGCGAGATGGACGCCGACGACTGGTACGATCTGGGCTTCGACCTGGAGGCCGTTACCGCCGACGAAGCCAAGCGTGCCTACCGGCAGGCCCTCGCCCTGCAGCCGGGACATCCGGAGGCGCTGGTCAACCTGGGGCGCCTGCTCCACGAGGAGGGCCAGCTGGCCGACGCGGAGGCGTACTATCGCCGTGCACTCGTCATGGAGCCGCGCCACGCCCTGGCGCGCTACAACCTGGGCGTGGCGCTGGAAGATTCAGGTCGGGCCGACGCGGCGTTGAAGGCGTACCGCGACGCGCTGGGTGCGGACCCCGGGCTGGCCGGGGCCCACTTCAACCTGGCGCGACTCTACGAGGCGCGGGGCGACGTGCAGAACGCCGTCCGCCACCTGGCGGCCTACAAGAGGCTGCGCGATTCGGCCTGAATCAGGACCCCCCCTCGCCCGCCTTCTCCAGCAGCGCGTCCAGCGCCTGGCGAGGATCGTCGAGCGAGCGGCCGTGGCGGCCCATGCCCTGCCAGGGGTCGTCGCGCTGACCCAGGCGGCGTTGGATGTTCTTCACCGTGTATCGCCGTGGGCCCAGCTCGGGATCATCCAGCTCGTCCCACGCCAGCGGGGTGGCCACCGGCGCGCCCGGTCGGGGCCGCACCGCGTAGGGCGCTACTGAGGTCTGGGCGTACGCGTTGCGCAGCACGTCGAGGAACACGCGCTTGCCCCGTTTGTCCTTGCGTTGGGCCACGGTCAGGCGCTCGGGATGCCGCTCGGCCAGGAGCCGGGCCACGTCGCGTGCGAAGGCCCGCACGTCGTCGAACGACGGGCCCCGGCGGAGCGGCGCGTACACGTGGAGACCCCGGGAGCCCGACGTCATGACGAAGGTGGCGAGCCCGACGTCGTCCAACACCGCCCGCACGTCGCGCGCGGCGGCCCGCACGTCGTCGAAGGTGGCCTCCCAGTCGTCTCCGGGGGGATCCAGGTCGAAGATCATGCGGTCCGGCTCCCGCACCCGGTCCACGCGGCTCAACCACACGTGGGGCGTGATGCACGCCTGGTCGGCCAGGTACACGAGGGTGGCCGTGTCGTCGATGACGAGCTGGCGCAGGCTGCCCCCTTCCTTCTCCACCTGCTCCGTGTGGATCCAGCCCGGAAAATGATCCGGGACGTCCTTGTGATAGAACCCGTCCTCGTCGATCCCCTCGGGGAAGCGGTGCATGGACACGAGCCGGCCCTGCACGTGGGGCAGCATCACCTCGGCCACACCCTGGTAATGGTCCACCAGATCGAGTTTGGTGATGCCCGCATCGGGAAAGAGCACCTTGTGGGGATTGGAGATCTCCAATGAGCGTCGTCCTACACGGCGCGTCAGCACGTCCTCGATCACGACTCCCCCCCGTCTCCGTCCTCTTCTGCCCCTTCGCTCGCGACCTCCTCCACCGTCCGCCCAGAGATCACCGACTCGGGCTCGGTGCTCACCGGGTTGCGGCGCGCGTCGGCCTCTTCGTCGTCCATCTTGACCAGGAGCCAGCGCTCGTCGTCACCCGTGGCGACCCGGGTCAGGGCGTACCCTCCCGGGACTTTCTGTCCCTCGAGCCAGAAGGTGGCGTGTCCGGATCTCAGCTGATCCGCCATGGGAACCGGGTCACCGTCGTCATCGGTCTTCAGGTTCCGGTAGGTGCCGTGGTCCCAGACGATGACGGCACCGCCCCCGTACTCGTCTTCGGGGATGACGCCCTCGAACCCGGCATAGTCCATGGGATGGTCCTCGGTGGGCACCGCGAGTCGCTTGTCCCGTGGATCAGTGCTCGGTCCCTTGGGCACGGCCCAGGACTTGAGCACGCCGTCGACCTCCAGGCGGAAATCGAAGTGATGCGTGGAGGCCTGGTGTTCCTGGATGACGAACCGGGGATCCCCCGAGCCACGCTTCACGGGCTCCCCCTTCGGCTCCGGGGTGCGTCGGAAGTCTCGGCGGCTGCGGTAGCGATCCAGGGCATCGGACATCCTCCCTCCGGTGTCGGGCGACGAGTGTACCAGCGGTCGCTGCATCCTTCGAAGGATGCGAGTTCCATGCCGCAGACATCCCGCCCCCCGTCGGTAGCCGACTGGACGCCGGGAGCACGATGAGGTCGCCGCGTACGCGTGGCACGCGCGTTGCACGATATGAAGTGGATGCAGAGGTCGCATCCAGCAGGAGAAACGCCATGAAATCCGACGCACGATTCGTCGACGCCCAGGGCCACCGCGTTCCGGCGCTGGGACTCGGCACCTGGCAGATGGAAGGGGAACCCTGTGCGCAGGAGGCACCATGAGGGACATGGCGAAGCAGCGCAGGCACATGGTTCGCACGCAGCTCGCCGCCCGGGGGATCGGCCACGACCCGGTGCTCGAGGCCATGGAGGAGGTCCCCCGGGAGTCGTTCGTCGCTCCCGAGATGGTGGAGTTCGCGTATCACGACTCGGCGCTCCCCATCGACGAGAAGCAGACCATCTCGCAGCCCTACATCGTGGCGCTCATGGCCGAGGCGCTGGAGCTGGCTCCCGAGGATCGGGTGCTCGACGTGGGCACGGGCTCCGGATACGCCGCCGCGGTGCTGAGCCGCATGGTGGAGCAGGTCTTCACCATCGAGCGGCATCGGTCGCTGGCCCAATCAGCACGGCGCCGCTTCGAAGCGCTGGGCTACGACAACATCCACGTGCGCGTAGGTGACGGTTCGCTGGGGTGGCCCGAGGAAGGTCCCTTCGACGCCATCCAGGTGGCTGCGGGCGGACCGCGGGTTCCCCAGGCGCTGGTGGACCAGTTGGCGCCCGGCGGACGGATGGTGATTCCCGTGGGCGAGGACCCGCGCCTGCAGAAGCTGCTGCGCATCCGGCGCACGCCTCAAGGGCTGCGGAAGGAGGATCTGGGCGACGTGCGCTTCGTACCGCTCCTGGGCGTGCAGGGTTGGACGCCGAGCGGTGAGCCGGCGTCGTCGAACGGACACGCGGGCCGGCCCGGTCCGGACGAGCAACGCGGTAGTCACGCGAGCGCCGGGTCGACCCGCAACGAGCCACCCGTCATCTCTCGCCGCGACCGTCTGCGTCGCGCCGCCGAGCCCTTCGACGGGATCTCCGAGGTCGACCTGGAACCGCTGCTGGAGCGCATCGGCGACGCGCGCGTGGTGCTCCTGGGCGAAGCCACCCACGGCACCTCCGAATTCTACCGCATGCGCACCCGCATCACCCGGGAGCTGGTGGAGAAAAGGGGATTCCGCATCGTGGCGGTGGAGGCGGACTGGCCCGACGCGACGCGCGTGGATTCGCACGTGCGCGACCGGCCCATGGTGCCGCCCACGCGCACGCCCTTCACACGCTTCCCCACCTGGATGTGGGCCAACGAGGAGGTGGGCGAGCTGGTCGAGGTGCTGGCCGACTTCAACCAGGGCCGGGCCGAAGACGATCGCGCCGGGTTCTTCGGGCTGGATCTCTACAGCCTCCACGCCTCGCTGGCGGTGGTGCTGGAATATCTGGACGAGGTGGACCCCGAGGCGGCGGCGGTGGCCCGACAGCGCTACGGATGCCTGACACCGTGGGAGTCGGATCCGTCGAGCTACGGCCACGCGGTGCTCACGGGCGGCTACCGGAGCTGCGAGGACGAGGTGGTGCGCACGCTGAAGGATCTGCTCCAGAAGCGCCTGGACTACGAGGAGCGCTCCGGTGCCGATCGCTTCTTCGACGCCTCGCTGAACGCCCGGCTCGTGGCCGACGCCGAGCTCTACTACCGCATCATGTACTTCGGCGGCCGCGCATCGTGGAATCTGCGCGATCAGCACATGTTCGACACCCTCGAGGCATTGCTCGATCATCACGGCCCCGACAGCCGCGCGGTGGTGTGGGAGCACAATTCCCACATCGGCGATGCCCGGGCCACCGAGATGAGCGCCCGGGGCGAGCACAACGTCGGCCAGCTCTGCCGACAGCGGTTCGGCTCCGCTGCCTACGCCGTGGGCTTCGGCACCCACACCGGGACCGTGGCCGCGGCCCACGACTGGGGCGACCCGGTGGAGATCATGAGCGTGCGGCCCTCGCATGCGCACAGCTACGAGCGCCTCTGCCATGATGCCGAGCTGGACCGCTTCCTGTTGCCGCTACGGGGCTCGGATCAGGAAGGCGTGCGCCGGGACCTGTTGCCGGAACGGCTCGAGCGGGCCATCGGCGTCATCTACCGGCCCCACACCGAGCTGCAGAGCCACTACTTCCACGCATCGCTGCCGCGGCAGTTCGACGAATACGTGTGGTTCGACCAGACCAGGGCGGTGACGCCTCTCGACGTCCGCACCCGCGAAGAGCGGACGCCCGAGACCTACCCGTTCGGGGTGTAGAGGCCGTGGGCGCGTGAGGGCGGCGCCGACCGGCGCCGCCTCACCCTGCGCCCGGAATGGGCCGGAAGCGCCCCGGGGGGAGCGACGGGCTCCCCCCGGGGTTTGCCGTCAGGGCGTCAGCTTCCGGGATCCAGAATCTGGTCGATACGTGCGATGGCGTCGCGGTAGTGCAGACGGGTCGCCCGGTCCGGCGCCCGCCCAACCGCCTGCTGCAGCTCGGTTCTGAGCGTGACGAGCTGACCGCGCACGTAGGGCGCGATGTCGGTCTGCCGGGCGTCCTCGTCCTCCATGAGCTCGCCCATGCGGTCCAGGTAGGCCCGCTGCAGATTTCGGCGGTACGCGTCGGTGGCCCGGCCCGCCGAGGCCTCGGACCAGATGCCGTGGCGCAGGTCGTCCATCATCTCGCCCAGCGTGTAGGCGTCGTCACCGTGGAAGGCCTCCTGCTCCACCAGGCGCTTCATGCGGTCCACGTTGAGCAGCCCGTTGAGGGCGTAGACTTGACGGGCGCGGATCATGTCGGGCGCGCCGGCGTCCTCGATGCGGTCCAGGATGTCCTCGTCCAGCATCCAGCTCGGTGTGGCGAAGACCTGCCGGTTCAGGTAGTCCACGGCCCGGCGCTGCATGTCTTCGGAGACCATGGCGTATTGCGGGCCGTCCTGGCCCTGGTGCTTCCGGGTGTAGACCACCCCGCCCACGTTGGTCATGACGTGGCCGATGTAGCGATTCCACTGACCCACCACGTTCTGGTAGAGCTCCTGGAGCTGCGAATAGTCCTCGCCCTCCTGGAACGTCCAGTCCTGAAGGCTGGCGGTGATCCGTTTCAGGTTCTCGATGCCGAAATCCGACGCGCGCATGGCATCGTCGCCGATGGCTTCGGTGAGGGCCGTGGGATCGGAGCCGTTGGGGCTGGAGAACCGGTAGATGGGATCGTCCTGCATCTCCACCACCTCGGCGTTCAGCTCCGCCCGCTCCGCGTCGGGTGAGGCGGCGTCCAGGAGCGGCTTGTAGCCCCACTCGATGGCGAACTTGTCGTAGGGACCGATGGCCGGCAGGAAGCAGGTGTCGTCACCAGGCTGCGCCACGTAGTTGAAGCGGGCGTAGTCCATGATGGAGGGTGCCACGCCCATGCGGCAGGCGAAGTCGGTGCGCAGCGAGTCCACGGGATACGCGGCCGACGCCTGCATGTTGTGCTGGAGCCCCAGCGTGTGCCCCACCTCGTGCGACGACACGAAGCGGATGAGCTGCCCCATGACCTCGGTATCGAACTCCACCTGCGCGCGCTTCGGGGTTCGCCGCCGCCGTCTGGATGAAGTACCAGTTGCGGACGAGGTTCATGACGTTGTGGTACCACTGGATGTCGCTCTCCAGGATCTGCCCCGTGCGCGGATCGCTCACGTGGGGACCGGAGGCGTTCTGCACGTCGGACGCCAGGTAGCGGATCACCGAATAGCGCGCGTCTTCCGGCGCCCACTCGGGGTCTTCCTCGGGGGTGGGCGCGTCGCGGGCCACGATGGCGTTGCTGAAGCCGGCTTCCTCGAAGGCCGCCTGCCAGTCCTCGACCCCCTGCTTCAGATAGGGACGCCACTTCTCCGGCGTGGCCGGATCGATGTAGTAGACGATGGGCTGCACCGGGTCCACCAGCTCGCCCCGGCGGAAGGCCGCCGTGTCGCTGGGCTCCAGGCGCCAGCGCGTGATGTAGCAGCGCTCCTCGGCCTTCTGGGCCGGGAGGCCGTAGTCTACCTGGGACACGCTGAAGTACCCAACCCGCTCGTCGCACAACCTGGGGGTCATGGGATCGTCGGGCAGGAGCACCATGGAGTGGTGCATCTCGGCCGACACCGTGTTGGCCGATGCGTTGCTCGGCGGGCTGGTGGCCTCGTAGGTCAGCACCCGCCGCACCTCCACGTTGGTCGGGAAGCTGTGGGCCCACTCCACGAAGGTGCGGCTCCCGTCCACACGTCGGACGCCGTACTGGTCGCGCCGGAACTTGGGTAGCCCCAGGAGCGGGACGTCTTCGGTGAAGAGCGGGGTCACCTCGATGACCACCGCCGACGAGTCGGGCGACAGCGCCTCGATGTCGAAGGAGCGGATGACGGGCTCGAAGTTGGACGCCTTCACGGCCCGGGAGATGGGCAACGAGTCGGCCGCCACGTTCTCGTAGCTCACCAGCCGCAGGAGCACCCGATCCTCGCGTCGCTGCCAGCGCACCACCGACGTGTTCACCTTGGATCCGCCGTATCCGGCGTCTTCGGGAGCACTGGCGAGACGCGTCAGCAGGAGCATCTCCCGATCGAGCTGGTTCAGGGGGATCTCGTAGTAGAGCTTCTCTCCCACCATGTGGACGTCGAACAGACCCTCGTCCGTGGTGGCCTTGTCCGTGATCACCTCGGAGTAGGGCTTCATGCCCTCCTCCTCCTGGTCGCCCCGCGACCTCGCTTGCTGCCCGGCGTTGGCCGGGGCGGGGGTGGAGGGTGCCGCCTGACCCGACGAGCAGCCCGCCAGGGCCGCCGCCAGGAACAGCAGGGTTGTGGAAAGCACGCCGCGTCGCATGATCGTCTTCCTCCCGGTACCGGGCTCGTCGTGATCGCTGGGCCACCGGCTGGCGGCCACGGCACACAATTCCCGCGGCCGGCGCCGGGCGCAAGGCGCGGCGGCGTCGGAGCCCACGAGCCCGCGACCTTGTGGGGGCCGGGGTCACCGGGATAGGGTGAGCGTCCCGCACAGGTCTCCCGCACGGACAGGTCCCGCGGAGCGCGCATGCCCCAGCCCAACGCCAGGCCCCGCTCGACTCCACCCGGCGCCGCGCCCGTAGCACCCGGACGCCCTGGCGGGCTCGGCACCTTCGGAGGGGTCTTCACGCCGTCGATGCTGACCATCCTCGGCGTGATCATGTACCTGCGCTTCGGGTGGGTCGTGGGCAACGTGGGGCTGGTGGGCACGCTGACCATCGTCACCCTGTCCACCTCCATCACCTTCCTCACCGCCCTCTCCGTGGCCGCCATCGCCACCGACCAGCGCGTCAGGATCGGTGGCGCGTACTACATGATCAGCCGGTCGCTGGGGATCGAGACCGGTGGCGCCGTGGGCATTCCCCTGTTCCTGGCCCAGGGACTGTCGGTGGCGCTCTACACGGTGGGCTTCGCCGAGAGCATCACCGACGCCTTTCCCGGGGTGGACGAGCGCCTGGTGGGGATCATCACCACCGTCGCCATCGCCGGGCTGGCCCTCTACTCGGCCCGGGTGGCCATCCGGAGCCAGTACTTCATCATGGCGGCCATCGCGCTGTCGCTGGTGTCGCTCCTGTTCGGGCACGCCATCGAGCCGTCGAGCATCGAGATGTTCGGCGCGCGGCCCGAGCGCTCCGAGTCGTTCTGGGTGGTGTTCGCGGTCTTCTTCCCGGCCGTCACCGGCATCATGGCCGGGGTCAACATGTCCGGCGACCTGGCCAACCCCGGGCGTTCGATTCCCCGCGGCACCTTCGCGGCCATCGGCGTCGGCTACGTCATCTACATGGGATTGCCGGTGATCCTGGCCATGCGGGCCGATGCGGTGACGCTCATCGAGGACCCGCTCATCATGCGGCGTATGGCGCTGTGGGGGAACGCCATTCTGGTCGGGGTGTGGGGCGCCACGCTGTCGTCGGCGCTGGGGAGCATTCTGGGGGCGCCCCGCGTGCTGCAGGCATTGGCGAGGGACGGCGTGCTGCCCCGACCTCTGCGTTGGCTCGGCAAGGGGAGCGGGCCCGAGGACACTCCGCGGGCCGGGACGCTGGTGACGCTGGCCCTGGCACTGGTGGCGGTGTGGTACGGCGATCTCAACCTGATCGCGCCGGTCCTCACCATGTTCTTCCTCACCACGTACGGTGTGCTCAACGTGGCCGCCGGCGTGGAGCGCTTCCTGGGCAGCCCCTCGTTCCGGCCGCGCTTCCGGGTGCACTGGTTCCTGTCGCTGCTGGGCGCGGTGGGATGCGTGGCGGTCATGTTCCTGGTGAACGCCGCCGCCACCGTGGTGGCCGCCATCTTCGTGCTGCTCATCTTCGTGTGGCTCGAGCGGCAGGGGCTGGAGGCCACCTGGGGCGACGTGCGCCGGGGCCTGTGGATGGCGCTCACCCGCTCCGGCCTCCTGCGTCTTCGGAGTGGCACGGATCCGCGCAACTGGCGGCCGCATTTCCTGGTGCTCTCGGGGGCGCCCACCAAGCGCTGGCACCTCATCGAGCTGGCCAACGCCTTCAGCCACGGGCGTGGGCTGCTGAGCGTGGCCACCGTGGTGCCACCGGAGGGCATGGTGTCGGAGAAGCGGCGCCAGACCATGGAGAACCGGGTGCAGGACTACATGGCCAAGCGCGGCGTGCACGGCCTGGTGCGGGTCATGACCGCGCCGGATGCCTTCGTGGGTGCCGAGCGACTGGTGCAGGCGTACGGTCTCGGTGCGCTGGTGCCCAACACCATCCTGCTGGGCGACAGCGAGCGCGACGAGCTCCGTCCCCGCTATTGTTCAATGGTCGAGCACTTCTACGATGCGCGCCGCAACGTGGTCATCGTGCGGGGCGGTGAGAACCACGGCTTCGGCCTGCGGCAGCGCGTGGACATCTGGTGGGGCGGTCTGCAGGGCAACGGCGCGCTGCTCCTGATCCTGGGCTATCTGCTCCGCAACAGCATCGCGTGGCAGAACGCCGAGGTGCGCATGAAGATGGTCGTGCCCGACGAGTCCGCGCAGGAGCAGAGCCTGGAGCGGCTCACCGAGTTGGTGGAGATGACCCGCACCGGGGTCACGCCCGAAGTGCTGGCGGCCGAGGGCCGGCCCTTCGACGACATCCTGCACGACAGCTCGACGGGGGCCGATCTGGTGCTCATGGGGATGGCCGAGCCCGATGGGGACTTCCTGCAGTACTTCACCGAGCTCCGCGAGCGGACCACCGGGCTCCCACCCACGGTCTTCGTGCTCGCCGCCGAGGAGATCGCCTTCCGCGAGGTCCTGCTCAGGGGGGAGTGAGGGCGTCCAGGGGGACTTCGCCCAGGCGCCGGATCAGCCGGTTGCGTTCCTTTCCCATGGAGACGAGGATGGCCGGGTGCGAGCGGGAGCGCCAGCCTCGGAGGAGCGATGCCGGGGTCGCGCCCGGCGGGGCCTCGGCGGCTTCGCCTTGATGCTCGCGCGCCCGACCCACGTCGTCCCGAGCCCATGACCCAGCCCACATCAACCCCGTTCGTCGGCGAGGACCGCCAGCGACTGCTGGAGGAGCTCCAGCAGGTGTGGGACGAGGTGAAGGGTGGGGAAGGGGCGCGCCTGGTGACGCTGGCGGCGCCCACCGGGTGGGGAAAGACCCGGGTCATCCAGGAGCTCTACGGGCGGTTGGTATCCGAAGGTGGTGGCGGTTACTGGCCTGCATCGATGCAGGTTCCCGACACGTCCTGGCTGCAAGCACGCAAGCGCGTCTTTCCGCCGCCGTTCGACGTGCGCGAGGGAACCACGATCCCGTTCCTGTGGCTGGGGGTGAGCTGCCAGAAGGATCAGATGGGTCGGCGACTGGCAGCCCTCCAGTATGCCGAAGAGCAGTTCCAGGCCCACGTGGGCCCCATGGCTCGGGCGCTGGCCGAGCGGGGGGAGCGCTGGAAGGCGAGGCTGGGGGCCGTGGGCGCCGTGGCGGGCCTGTTCGGACTCCCCGACCCGGTGCAGATGGCCATGACCTGGCACGGCATCGCCCGCTCTACGTGGGACCTCGTCAGCGGCGAGTGGTCGGTCTTCCAGAGCCGCCGTCGGGGGCACGCCGCCCGCCACGTCGACACCGAAGGGCTGGAGTCCGCAGCGGAACGGGCTCGGGAGCTCGGCGAGCAGCTCGGCGAAGCTGAGCGGTGAGGATCTGCCGGTGGTGCTGGTGGTGGACGACGCCCACTGGGCCGACCCGGGAACGGTGGCGTTCCTGGACACGCTCCTGGGCGGTACCGGCCATGTGCTCGTGCTGGCCACCGCGTGGCCCGATCAGCTCGCGGTTCAGGCGAGCGAGCCTGGGACCTTCGGTGCCGCGATGTCCGCGTGGGCGGAGGCCGGTATCGCTCGCCGCATCGATCTCGCACCCCTGCCGGATCCCTCACTGGAGATGCTGGTGCGTGCCCGGGCGCCGGATCCGGACCAGGTGGAGCCGCAGGTGGTGGCCGCGCTGTGCCGGCGGGCCGGCGGTAATCCCAATCGCCTGGAGGGATTGCTGTCACTCCGGGTCGTGCGCCGCGCACTGGCGTCGGGTGCCGCGGGTGGAGGGCTCACCGACGAGGAGATCCAGTCGCTGCCTACCGGCGACCGGGAGATCTATCAGGCCATCTGGCGGGAGCTGCCCGAAGGCGTCCAGGAGGCGCTGGCCCTGACCACCGTGCAGGGGCCGCGCTTCAATCCCCAATGGATCCCGGCGGCCGCGGAGCTCCTGGACCTGACCGGCGCCGAGGCCGGGCTGGCCGCGGCGCGGGCTCCGTGGGGCTGGGTGCGCTCGCTGGACGCGGCCCTGGACGCCTTCGTGGAGGCGGGCCTCTTCGAGCGGGCCCGAGAGGAGGCCGCCAACCTCTTCCTGCCGCGGGAGCTGAAAGAGGCCCGCGCTGCCATGTTGGCGTGGGCGGTGGCCCGCAAGCAGCAGGACGATTGGTCCGCGCTCTCCACGTCCGCACGCCGAGCGGTTCTGGAGGCGCACGTCACGGCGCTGGAAGACGGCCTGGTGGAGGTGGACGAAAACGTGTTGGACTCGGTGGATCAGCTCACGCAGCTCATGTCGGAGGGCTACGAGTTGGAGGCACTGACCGCGCTCGCGCGGCGGGGCAGCGCGTGGGCCGAAGACCGGCCCGCTCTCCGCGGATTCTGGTGGCGGTTCCGGCTCCGGGAAGCCATGGCCATGGGCGAGTCGGGGCGGACCGAAGAAGCGCTGGAGCGCACGGCCGCGCTGCTGGCCGAAGTCGAGGAGGAAGCAGATGAGGGTCCGGTGGAGGTGCAGGCGATCCGCCGGCTGCGGGCTCATTGGCTCATGGAATCCGGGCGCCTCACCGAGGCCCGGGCGGAGCTCGAGGACCTGCTGGCCACCTGGCTGGAAGAGCGGGGTCCGGACCACGTGCTGACCCTCGAAGCCCGGGCCCGGATCGCCACCTGTCTACGGCAGGAGGGCAAGGTCCCCGAGGCCCTGGAGCGGCTGGAAGACATCGTGGACGATTCGGTGCGCGTGCTGGGTCCCGATGCCCACGATACACTGCTGCGGCGCCACGAGCTGGCGGTGGCGCTCATGGATGCGGGCCGCATGGATGAGGCGCTCGGATCGCTCCGCTCGCTGCTGGCCAGCCGCTTGCGACTCTCGGGCGCCGACGCGTTCGAAACCCTGAACGTGCGGCGAAGTCTGGATGCATGTCTGCTCGGGCTGGCGCGTTGGGACGACGCAGTAGAGGCGCTGCGCGCGTCGGTCGACGACCATCGGCGCGTCATGGGGCCGGATCATCCCGCCACGCTCCGCGCGCTCGGACACCTGGCCCAGGCGCTCACGGGCAGCGGCGCGGTGGGCGAAGCCCTACAGGTGCAACTGCACCTCGCAGAGGAGAGGGCACGGGTCCAGGGTCCGGATCATCCCAACACCCTCATCGCTCGCCACAACCTCGCCTCGACCCTGGTGCGCGCCGGCGAGCTCGATGCGGCGATCAAGCTGTTCAAGGCGGTCCTGTCCCAGCGCCACCACCTGTTCGGCGCCGAACATCCCGACACCATGGCCACCATGAACAACCTGGCCATCTGCTATCTACGGTCCGGCAAGCGCGCCGAGGCCGGGCCGCTCCTGGAAGCCGTGCTCTCGTACCGCCTGGAGACGTTGGGCCCGGAGCATCCGCACACCGAGGCCGCCTGGCGGAACCTGAAATCGTGGGCGGCGGAGTCGGGGGATTCCTGAGCGGACGAGCGCCCGCTACATCCATTCGCTTCAATCCTCCAGCTCACCAAGGCGTGCGTCCACGTCGCGGAGCACCGCCTCGAGTGCCTCCTGACTGATCACGCCGCGGTGGTAGGCGTCCAGCACGTGCTCCTTCTCCACCAACATCAGGTGTCGAGAAGCGCGACGGGCTTCCTCCTCACGGAGCACGGCGCGCTCCATCTGCATGCCACCCATGGCCTCCTCCGCCGCTTGCACGCGCTCCTCATAGCGCTCTTGAAGCTGCGCGAGCACGTCAGGATGCACGTGCCTCTTGTCACGCATCTCTCTGAGTTCGCCCAGGGCAGCCACCGCCGCCTGCAAGCCACCGCGCGCCACCTCGTACTGCACGCGCTCTTTCAACGGGTTGCCGATGCCCAGTTTGCTGAGCAAGGGCGCCATGGTGAGGCCGTTGACGAGGATGGTCAGCACCACCACGCCGAAGGTGATGGTCACGATCAACTCGCGATGTGGGGCGTCGACGACGGAGAGGCTGAGGGCGAGCACCATGGAGATGCCGCCCCGTAGGCCGCCCCACGTGAGCGCCGCCGTCCACGCCATGGGGATACGACGTTCTCCGCGCAGCACCAGCGAAGCGAGTAGCATGACGATCGCGCGCGAGGCCATCACGGCCACGTACGCCACCAGTATGGGAAGCCACGAAACGAGCAGCGCCGTGATGCGCACCTCGAATCCGATGAGCAGGAAGACGACCGAGTTGAGGCCGAAGGCGACGTACTCCCAGAAGCTCTCGACCGCGACGCGCGTGGACGGCGACATGCCCGTACGGGCGGCGTAGTTCCCGCACAGCATGCCGGCCACCACGGTGGCGATGACGCCGGAGGCGTGCACCTGCTCTGCGGCCACGAACGAGCCGTACGCGGCGATGGTGGTGAGCGTGATCTCGATCATCGGATCGTCGACGCGCTGGATCACGTGGCTCACCGCGAGACCCATGACTCCACCCACCAGCGCTCCCGCGCCCACGATGGCCACGAAGTCCAGGATCATCCCGGCGGGAGTCAGCACCTCTCCCGCCAGGAAGGCCAGCGTCAGCGTGAAGAAGACGACAGCGGTACCGTCGTTGAGAAGGCTCTCCCCCTCTACCAACACGGCGAGTCGTCGTGGCACGCCCAGGCTTCTGAAGAGCGCCACAACCGCGATGGGGTCCGTGGCAGCGATGAGTGAGCCGAACACCAGGGCGTCGCGCCAGCCGAACTCGCTCTGCAGATCGAGCACCGCGGTGGCGGGCACCAGCAGAAGCACCGTGAGCGCGATGGCGGCCATCACACCCGGTACCGCCAGGGCTGCGATGGGCACTCGATTGCGCCAGAACTCCCGGAACTGGAGGTGGTACGCCGCCTCGAACAGGAGCCCCGGGAGGAAAAGGGCGAAGAGCAGCTCCTTGGTCAGGTGAGGCGGGCTCAGCACCTCCAGCCACCCCAGCACCAGCCCGGCGATGACCAGGGCCACCGTGTAGGGTATGCGCAACCGCCTCGCGGCGACGGCCACCGTGGTCGCGACCACGAACAGCAGGATGAACACGGTCTCGGTCTGCATGGTGGTGAAGATAGGACCGTGCGCGCTGGAGGGGGATCTCCAGCTTCCTACTTCATGGCATCGAGGTTGGCCACGATGCGCCGGGCCAGGTCCTGGGCCAGGCCGGGATCCAGCACGTCTTCACCGTCGGTCTTACCCGTGAACCACACGGTCACGTTGCCGTAGCGGACGCGCACGGAGCCACGGCCGTCCATGGCCGATCCGCTGCCGATGTCGGGCCAGCGCTCGTGGCCCACGTCTTCTTCGGGCATGGCGTCGACCAGGGCACCGGCCACGGCTTCGTCGGACTCGCTCATCTCGCCCTGCTCGCGCTCGTCGGCCAATTCCTCGCGCACCTGCTGCTTGGCCTCACCCACCTCCTGGGCGGTGGCGTCTTCGGTGAAGCGCGCAAAGTAGCTCCGGGCCGCATCCACGGATTCGTGGACCCGAACTCCGAGAACGTTGATGTTGAGGTCGGCGAACTCGTAATAGCAGCCGGAGCCGCCCAGCGAACGCCCTTCGATCTCGTCCTGCGGGGTCCCGGTGGCGGCGGCGAGGTCGGCGGGGGTCAGCACGGCACAGTCGTCGTCCTCGACGGCCTCGGTGAAGGTGGGCTCCGGCACGTCCGCCGTGGCCGACGCGCCGGGGCTATCGGCCGCGCCACCCTCGCCGCCGCCGCACGCCGCCAGTGCCAACGCGACGACGACGAGCAGTATGTGGAGGGCCGCGCCGACCGGGCTCGCCGGGGTCACGCGCGAGCCCGCGCGAAAGTGCGGCGCGCGGGCGCTCATCCCTCCCCTCCCTGATCCAGGCGCACCAACTCGACTCGACGGTTCTTCTGCTTGCCCTCGGCGGTGTCGTTGTCGGCCACGGGCTGCGATTCGCCCATCCCCGCGGTCTCGAGGCGCTCGCCCGCAATCCCCTGAGACACCAGGTAGCTCTTCACCGACTCGGCTCGACGTTCCGAGAGCTCCTGGTTGTAGGCTTCCTCGCCGTCGGCATCGGTGTGCCCCTCGATGCGGAGGCTCAGGTCGGGATGCTCCTGGAGGATGTCCGTGATCTCCTCCAGCGTGGGCGTGGACTCCGGGCGGATGCGGTCCGAGTTCACCGCGAAGAGGATCCCCCGGGTCACGGCGCGTCCGTCGTCCACCAGGTCGTCGTAGAGATCGGCGCCACCGGCGGCCAGCCGGATGGGCCCGATGTAGATCGGGTTGTCGTCGTTGTTCATGTACATGTTCTCGAGGTAGAGCGTGTTGCCCCGCCTCAGCTCGGCGTTGGGCACGTTGGCCACGCGCTGTGATCCCACGTAGACCTTGGCGTAGCTGCCGTCGACCATGATGCGGATGGGCACGATCTCCTCTTCGACCTGATCGGTGCGCACCACCGACTCCACCCCGTCGCTGCGCGGAGCCTTGGCGACCCCGGTCCCTCGCATGGTGCCGACCTGGAAGAAATTGCCCTGAATGTTGCGCGAGTCGTGACCGTCGGCCGCCGGCGAGTATGTCGCCACCGCGATTCGGTGATTCGGATGCGGCATGTAGGCGTCGAACTCGAGGGTGAAGCGCTGGGGGATGTCCTCGGGGAGGGGGATCTCCACGGCGGCGTAGCGGCGGCCGGTATTGCGCAGGAAGCGGCGCCCCTCCCATTCGACGATCTCCCAGTTGCCCTTCACGAAGTTGAGCCGGCGCGGGAAGTCCCCCACGTCGTCGCGGGACCAGTCGTCGTAGAAGAGGATGTCGTCGCCGGGCACGAAGTCGTAGTTGGCCCACACGCCCTCGCCCGGGACTTCCTGGGGAGGCGCCATGGCCTCGGCCTGATCCGGATCGGTGACCGGAACGCCGTCCTCGTCGGTGATGACCTCGCCCTCGTCGTCGACGAAGATCACGTCGTCGCCGGACTCCTTGCCTTTCTCGTAGCAGTCGGAGTCGCCCACCACGCAGCGGATGGCGTCGCGGAGCAGGTCGTCGATCTTCTTCGAGAGCTCGTTCGCCACCGTGCGCTCGGCCGAGCGCTTGATGCGGTCCACGATCTGACCCCGGGCGCCGGGGGGCGCCACCAGGGCCGGAAGCAGTGCGAGGGAGAGGGTCAGAGCCAGGGCTCGGCCGCGCATGTTCGTCCTCCGGGGGTGCGGGTCGGGATGTCCGTCGCCCGCTACAGCGAGATCGGACCGGGAAGCCCGCCAGCAGGGGGCGGCGGATATCCTCCCGAAACCCCGGAACGCGCCCGGCTACCGACTCTTCACGAGATCCATGATGTTTCCGGCCAGCGCGCTGATCGTTCGCACCCGGAAGCCACTTGCGGTGGTTCTGTAGCGTATGATTCTCTGATTTCGCCGGTTCGAGAGAATGGCGATGGAGATGCCGTCGTTCACGGCGAGCAAGAGCTCCGAGCGGGCTCCCCGCCAGCTTCCGCCGTGCGAGGCGTACTGGGCGTCCATCTCCCATCCCAGGCCCACGATCGGCGCCTCCGAGCCATCGCTCGTGTAGGTGGCGGTGCCCGTCCGGGTATTCCAGAGGCGGCTGGTGCGGGACACGATCTGTCCGTCCAGGGCCGCCCACCCGAATCTCGCCAGGTCCACCGCGCTCGACTCGATGCCTCCTCCCAGGACCTTCCAACTGTTGTCGTCGTAGTCCGTCGGTTCGGATGGATTGGAGCTCGGATCTGCGCGGTTCACCAAGGTGTCGGGGCTCGCGGTCGTATCCATCTGTGTGAAGCGCAGGACGTACGGGCGGGCGCGGTCGTAGTCGGGCCGCGGGCCGCTCGGAGTGCTCATGGCCCGCAGAGACGTGAGCCCCAGGGGGTCGGAGATCTCCTCCTGGATCAGGGTGGCGACATCGGTCCCGGTCCGGCTCTCCAGCACCGCCCCCACGAACGAGTAGCCTGGCGTGGAATAGTGGTAGTTCTCGCCCGGCGTGCAGCCGGGCAGCAGGCCGTTGCCCCACACCTGTTCCAGCGCCTCGGCGCGCCAGCGGTAGAAACGCTCGCTCGGCGTGTAGTCGATGGTGTTGCCGTTGGCGTCTTTGTCCGTGTAGTGCGGCACACACCCGGTCTTGGCCAGGAGCTGCTCCACGGTGTGGGTGTGCGTGTCGGGGAGAGTCGCGCACTGCCACGGTGGATCGTCGGACGCGCAGGCCTGGTCGCTGGTGGCGTCGCCGGGGATGTACTCCCGTGCAGGCACCAGGTAGTCGGCCGTGGGCCGCGACAGGTCCAGTACGCCCTGCTCCTCCAGGCGCGCGGCCAAGGTCGCACCCACGACCTTGGAGACCGACGCCAGCAGGTAGACCGTGCCCGACCAGGCCCACTGCTGGTTGAAGCGATCCGCCATGCCGAAGCCCCGGCGGTAGATGACCTCGCCGTCATCGATGATCGCCACTGACATGCCGGGCACGTCGGCATCTTCACGGTAGCGCTCGATGAGCGCATCCAACTGACCCCGTACCGGATCGCTGTAGCGGTCGTCGTTCTCGACCCATAGCCCTGCATAGCGCGGGGGACCGTTGCCCGTGTCGTAGGATTCGTAGTCGATCAGTCGGAAACCCACGTCCACGTTCCGCCGTTGGTGGTTCACGAACTCCTTGAGTGTCTTGTCGAGTTGGATCCGGACCTCACGCTGCGCTGCGGGGGCCTCGAGGATGGCGGCGTAGCGCCGGCCCGCCGGGGTCTGCCATGACTCGAGGTCGATGGGTTCGAGTCCGCGGGCGCTGGCCTCGTCCAGCCGGGCCTCGAAGGCGTCCCGGTCCTCTCCGGCGACGTAGTCCCACTCGGCGCCGGCGCAGCTGCGGTGCCAGACTGCGGTGTAGAGGAGCTGGTCCCCCCTGCGGAACGCATCGAAGGCCACCAGCCGGTATCCGTCGGCACGCCGTTGGGCCACCTCGGCGTCGAACTCGTCCGGGCTGATCACCTGGTCCCAGGACCAGTCGATTCCTTCGACGTTGTCGGACCAAATGCCGGCAAGGGTCAGGGCTCCATCCACCTCGTCGACCTCGACGTCGGTGAGCCGCAGCCCGCGGCTGCGGTAGGTCTGGTTGCGGCTCTCGAACTCGGCGACGGTGAGGCCGTGGGCCTCCTCCCAGTCGAGGCCCCCGGTGTTGGCCTCCCAGATGAGCGAGTAGTGATCGTCGAGCCCCGGAACGACGGAGCGGTCCACGTCGATCACTCGCCGGGAGCGGGCCGGGACGGGTTCCCAGGCGGGCAGCGCCGAGCGGATCGAGCCCGGGTCGGGATCGGACTCGGTGAGCCCCCATCCCCAGGCGACGTTCATGACGTCGTCCAGGAGGCCGGTGGCGACGCAGGCGGCTGGGTTCTCGCTGTCCGCGTCGCCGCCTCCGGCGTCTGGCTCATCCAGCCCTCCGCCAGCGCCGGCGTCCAAGTCCGCGTCGGGCCGCAGCCACACCTGGATCACCCCGTCCACCTCAACCCGCAGCCGCTCGCCGGCCGTGAGTCGGTATCCCGACGAAGCGTAGTCCCTGGACGGAGTGAGGGCCCGGAGCTCTTCTCGTCCGATGTCCTGCCAGAGGACGTCGCCCACGCGGTAACGCCCCGATGCGTTCGCGGGCAGATAGCGCAGGGTGGCTTTGTCGCCCTCGACCCGGATGCGCATGCCCTCGTTCGCGCCGTCGCCGCTGGTACGGAGTACCCACTCGCCGTCGAGGGAAGGGCCCGCGCGGTCCCAGGTCTGGTCGTTGCCGGGCCCGTTGGAGTCGATGTCGATGTTGAGGCGGTCGCCGTCCAGCGTCATGCGTGCGCTGTAGTACTGCCCGTCGCTGCCTCGGACCTGGAGCGTGCCATCGGAGGAGATGTTTTGCCACAGGACGTTGCCTTCGCTGAAGAGCTGGGATCCCTGCGGGGGAATGAAGGTGAGGGTCGCGCGGTCGCCCTGCACCACGGCGCGCATGCCGTCGTTGCGGGCGTTGTTGCTGTCGAAGCGGCGCCAGTTGCCCTGGAGGGCGGAGGGGTCGATGGAGCCGGATGCCTCTGCGGGTGGCTGGTCACCTTCCTCGGCAGCGCCCTCATCATCGGCGCCCTCGTTCTCGGCAGCGCCCTCGTCCTCGGCGGGTAGCTCCGAACCGCACCCCGTGGCGTCATTCTCGAGGAGGACGTATCGGTCAAAGAGGTCGTTGGCCCCCCGCGGTGCCTCGGCCCAGCAGGAGCTCTCCCCCAGCGAGACCGCTCGCTCGGTGCTGCCCTCGGTCCTGCGACGGATCTGGATCCGGTCGCCGCCGCTGGGACCGATGCGGACGTAGATGACCCATTCTCGATTGCGCCCACAGGCGCCGGGCGCCTCGAAGCGCATGTCCAGACGCTCGCCGGGTGCGAGACGACGATTCTGAAGATCGGGATCGATTCCGTTGAACTTGTACGCGAGCGTGTTGATACCGTCCATGTACACGCGGCCCTCCGGAAGCAGGATCCAGACACTCTCGGAGAGATTGTTCAAGCCCCGGATGGCGAATTGACAGGCCCGCGCCCCCGGCCGCTCGCCAGCGGGCGCCGCCGCGGACCGGACCGACGCGGGTAGCGCCAACGTCACCGCGGCCAGGGCGGGGAGCCAGCGTCCGAGCGCCTTCATCGGGCGAAGGCCGGAGCGAACGCGTGGAACGGGCTCGAGAGGGTTCGGGACTGCATGGGAGGCCTCCTCCGCGCTGGGGCGTATCCGTGGTCGGCCGCCATAGCGAGAAAGGAGGGGGAGGTCCGCCACCCTCCCGCCGCGTTCAGCCCCCGTCCTGCTCCGCGTCGGGGGCTGACGCCTCCGCCTGCCTGCGGTAGACCGCCGCCTCGTCGGGGCGTCCCCAGGCCTCGTACAATTCGACCACCCGCTGCCGTAGGGTCGGCAGGTACCGGCGGTCGTCAGGATGCGCGTCGGCGAGCCACTCGTAACTCTCCACCAGCAGCGGCTCGGCTTCGGCGTAGCGGCCCTGCACCGCCAGAGCCCGGCCCAGGGTGCTGCGTCCGACCTGGTAGCGGAGTGAGCTCAGGTCATCACCCGCGTTCCGGAGAATCTCCATCATCTCGCGCAGGATCCGCTCGGCCTCCGCACCCTCGCCCAGCTCGGCGAGCGTCCAGCCCAGGCCGTGCATCGGGTAGGCGTGACCCAGCGAATCATCGGGGTATGCCTCTCGCCGCCGCCGGAGCACCTCGCGGTAGAGTGGTGCGGCGCGGGAGTATTCACCCTTGTCACGAAATCGTCCCGCCACGCTGTTCAGCATGTTGAGCGTATGGGCGTGCTCGGGACCGTGGATGCGGGTCTCGATGGCGACCGCTTGCTCCAACAGGGAGTCTGCGGCCGCGGGGTCGGACGTCTCCAGCATCAGCGCCAGGTCGTGGAGGGTGGCGGCGACGCTGGCGTGGTCGGAGCCGTAGACCGAACGACGCAGAGCCAGGGCTTCTCGCAGGCGCTGCTCGCCACCGGTCCGCTCACGTCCGATGGCTGCCGCGTGCAGGGCACTGGCCAGGGCGAGGCGGGTCTCGATGGAGTCCCCGTGACCCCGGAGAATCTCCACGGCCCGGTCTGCCGCGGCCAACTTCTGCCGTTTGCCCGAGGGCTCGGGCCGGGCCTGACCCATGATCTCGGCCCAGGTGGTGAGGGCGGTGGCGAGTCGGACGTCGTCGGGGGCGAGCTCGTCTTCGGCCACGGCCACCGCTTCGTCGGCCACGGCCATGGCCTGGTCCAGGTCGTGCTGGGTCGTCGCGGAGGCGAGTCGGTCCAGATCCTCGACCAGGTCACCCGGGTCGTGGGGTCCGCTGCGCCGGAGAGCCACCGCCTGAACGAGGGCCTCGCGGCTCTCGTCGAAGAGCCCCAGTCGCTGGTACATCTCGCCGATGGAGGCGAGCACGTCGGCGTGAACCTGGGGCTGCCCCGCCAATTGGCTGTCTGCGCGGGCGCGGCCGACTTCCAGGAGCCGCCGGGCGGCTGTCGGCGAGGCGTCCTGGGCGTTCGGGTCCGCCATCCGGATCAGGTCGGTGACGAAGGCCGTGACCGTCTCGGCGCGTGCCGCCGCCGCCTGCGCCCGGTCGCGCTCGACGGTGGCATGCCTCGCCTGTACCACAGCCACCCACGCCGAGGTGCCCAACGCCATCACCACGACGGCCGCCGCCGCGACGGCGACCCGATGGCGTTGCACGAACTTGGCCGCGCGGTAGCCGACCGTGTCGGGCCGGGCCGCGACCGGCTGTCCCGCCAGGTGCCGCTCCACGTCGTCCACCAGCGCGGCCGCCGATTCGTAGCGTCGCTCCGGCTCGGAGCGGAGGGCGTGCAGGACGATGGTGTCCAGATCGCCTGCGAGCCTGCGGCGGAGCGTGCGGGCCGAACTGCTCCGCCGGGTGGCCGTGTCGGGGCTCACGAGCGCACTGGGGCGGGTCGGGTCGGCCTCGGTGACCGCGCGCTCCGCCCGCGCCGGCGACAGCGCGCGCACCTCGTAGGGAGGATGTCCCGCCAACAGAACGCAGAGCAGGAGTCCCAGTTGATACACGTCCGAAGCGGTCGTGATGGCCTCGCCGCGGACCTGCTCGGGGCTCGCCCAGGCCGGTGTGAGTGGTCGGAGGCCCGTACGTGTGACGTCACCCAGTGGGGTGTCGCTCAGGAGCTTGGCGATGCCGAAATCCAGCAGCTTCACGCGCCCTTCGCGGTCCACCAGGATGTTCGACGGCTTCAGGTCGCGGTGCACCACCAGGCGTTTGTGCGCCCGCTGGACCGCCCGCGCCACATCGCAGAACAGCGAGAGACGGTCCGCCACCGGGAGGCCGCGACGGTCGCAGTAGCGGGTGATCGGCTCGCCCTCCACGTATTCCATGACCAGATACGGCAACCCGTCGTCGGTCGTGCCCCCGTCCAACAGGCGCGCGATGTGGGGATGGTCCAGGGAGGACAGGATCTGACGCTCGCTACGGAAGCGTCGCACCACGTCTTCGGTGTCCAGGCCCCGGCGCAGGATCTTCACCGCCACCTGCTGGTCCCACTGGCCGTCGGCGCGCTCGGCCAGGTAGACGGTCGCCATTCCTCCGCGGCCGATACGGCGTTCCAGGCGATAGTGCCCGCAGCGCTCGCCGCTCCGATCGAACGACGCCGTCTCGTGGTCCTGGCCGGCATCCGGGGTCGGCGCCGGAAAGATCTCCTCCCACGGGAACTCACCCAGGTCCTCGACGGGGGATTCCAGAAAGGAGGCCGATTCGTCGGCGGCGCGCAGGAGGTCGACGACGTGACTCACCAGTTCCGGATCGCGATTTCGCGCTTCATCGAGGAGCGCGCGCCGCTCCTCCGGGGGCCGCTCGAGTGCGGCTCGGAACAGGGCGTCCACCTCCTGCCAACGCTCCGCCGTCATCGGATGTGCTCGTCCCCCTCGGTTCCTGCCGTGTCTACGCTGGTTCGAGTGCTCGGTACAGGTAGGCCTTGGCCCGCGTCCAGTCCCGCTCGGCGGTGCGGAGCGAGACCCCCAACGCTTCGGCCGCGTCCTTCATCGTCATTCCTCCGAAGAAGCGGCACTCGACCAGCTTGCCCAGGCGTGGGTCGCGCTCGGTCAGCGCCTCCAGAGCTTCATTCAGGGCCAGCAGGTCGATGCTGTCGTCGCCGCCGCCGTCCAGGTCCTCACGCAGGGGGATGCGCACCATCCCCCCGCCGCGCTTCTCGGTTGCGCGAGCCCGCGCGTAGTCGATCAGCACGTGCCGGATGACCGTGGCCGCTACAGCGAAGAAGTGGGCGCGATCCCGCCACGTGGCCGTGGCCTGGTTGACCAGTTGCAGGTAGGCCTCGTGCACCACGCCCGTGGTGCTGAGGGTGTGAGAGCCCTCGGAGCGGAGGCGACGGTGGGCGATGCCCCGCAGGTCGTCGTACACCACCGGGATCAGGCGCTGGAAAGCGCCCCGGTCCCCGCTGGCGCACTCCGCCAGGAGCTGCGTCACGTCGCCAGGAGGCATCATGGTCTGCTGTCTCCGAAGAGAGAGCCGTGGGCGGGCAAGGTTCTGCGCGTCGAGGCGCTCGGTCAAGTGCACGGTGAGCCTCGTGCGCGCTCCCGTTCAGGTCCAACGCAAGGCCTGCGCCCATCGCGCCATTCCGTCGCCCCGCGGGTCTGCGGAGGGTGAGGGATGACGCCGCCGACTCCGCTCGAGACCCTCCGCCGCGCCCTGCGCACCAGGCGCTACAGCTCCAGAACCGAGAAGGCCTACGTCGGGTGGGCGAGGCGGTTCCTGCATTTCCACCGGCGCCGCGCGCTGGAGTCGTTGGGCAGGAGAGAGGTGGACGCCTACCTGACGCACCTGGCCGTGGCGCGCCGCGTGAGCGCGTCCACTCAGAATCAGGCCGCGAGCGCGCTGGTGTTCTTCTTCAAGGCGCTGGGCCGGCCCCTGCCCGGCGGGGGCCGAACGATCGTGCGTGCCCGGCGCCCGGCGAGGCTGCCCGAGGTGCTGTCGCCAGGCGAGGTGCGGAGGGTGCTCCGGGAGATGAGCGGGCAGAAGCGCCTTGTGGGCGCGCTGCTGTACGGCTCCGGATTGCGGCTGAACGAGGCCCTCCGGCTCAGGGTCAAGGATGTACGCCTCGAGCTCCGGGAGCTGGTCATTCGGCAGGCAAAGGGGCGACGGGACCGGGTCGGCCTCGTGCCGGACCGCCTCCGAGAGCCCCTGGCCCGGCAGATTCGCCGTACCCGCCGCCGGTTCGAGTCCGACCTCCAGCGAGACGCAGGTTGGGTCGAGCTCCCCCACGCCCTCGAACGCAAATCACCCCGACTCGCCCGATCGTTCGGCTGGCAGTTCATCTTCGGTTCCAGCCGTCTCAAGAAGGATCCCAGAACCCGCCGCCTCACCCGCCCCCCCATGCACCCCAGCGCCATGCAGCGGGCCGTGAAGGTGGCCGCCCGCCGCGCGGGTATCGACCGCCGCGTCACCTGCCACACCTTCCGCCATTCCTTCGCCACCCACCTGCTCCGTAGCGGTTACGACATCCGAACCGTCCAGGAGCTCCTCGGCCACAAGAGCGTCCGCACCACCATGATCTACACCCACGTTCTCAACCGCCCCGGCCTCGGCATCATCAGCCCCCTGGACCGTATGGGCGAGGAGGGCGAGGAGGGCGAGGAGTAGGCCTCGGCACCCGGCCGGAGCCCCGTGCGCGCTGAGGGTCCCGCGATTATCCATGCGAGCCGCCCGCAGCCTCTGGCCCCTCCATCCCCGGTAGCTCGGGGGCGTTATCCTGCACCCACCGCAAGGAAGCTGACCACGCCGAACCAGACGAGCGCCCGGGCGCTCGGCGACGGAGCCTGCGCCACCCCCTGGCGTCTAGCATGCGGACGCCGCAAGTTGATCAGAGTTCGCTTCTCTCTGTGCTGCGGACGCGGCGCTGCGGGAGGGTTGGGTAAAGCTCGTTAGGCAGTATGCAGAGGCAGGAGGCACGTGATGGACTACGCTCGACATGCCGGCCTGATCATCGTACTCGCTCTTGCCGGGTGCGGCGCGGAAACTCCGGGAGTACCCGCCACGACGGACTATCACGTGACTCTCGTTGCTGAGATTGGCGGGGGAGAGGGTGAGGGTGCGCTCACCGATGTCTTCGGAGTGGCCGTGTCCCCGGGGCGGGGCGTCTTCCTGAGTGAGCCGCGCTTCGCCTCGTGTAGTTGAGTTCGACCAGCATGGCCAGTTCACTCGGGTGTTGGGTGGTCGAGGTCGCGGACCCGGCGAGTTTCAGGTTCCTGGTGGACTGTTCTGGCGAGGTGACTCTCTTGCTGTTCGCCGACTTCACGAGTGGCATCAGCCTCTTCGCACCCGACGGGAGCTTCGAAGAGCGGATCTCCTTTGTGGTGAACGTGCCGGGGACGCCATTTGGAGGACGCCCAGGCCTGCCACTCGCAGATGGATCCATCGGTGTGGTTGTGCTCCCAGCGACGAAGCGAGACTGATCCCGGCGACGAGATGTGGTTGAAGACATCTCGCACGGGAACCGTCTTGGACACCTTGGCCCGACTGTCCATGCGGGGTCGAACGTTCTCGTTCCGAGCGGGGGGCCGACGCCAGATGGGCACGCATCCACTGGCCTGGGCACCGATTATCGCCGTGCCGCCCTCCCTGGAGGCCTTGGTCATCGTGGAACGCGGTCCTGCCACGACGTCGACCGGAGGGAGCTTCCGCGTCCTGCGCGTGAACCTCGATGGAGATACCATCGCTTCGAACAGATCGTGTATGTTCCTGTGCCCGTTTCGGACACGATGGTGGATTCGATCGTCGGTGGCATGGCTGGGCGGATGGCGGGGCGCTTCGCTATGTCTCCGTCAGCCCTGGCCGGGGAAATCAAAGACCAACTCGACTGGCCACCCTACGTGCCGCCGCGTCTCGACGGTGCTGGTTGGAGATGACGGGTCAGTGTGGATCGAGCGAAGACGCCTCGGAAAACGGCTCGGTCAAGTGGGAGATCCTGGACGAGAGCTTCGCTGTGCTTGGAGCGGTGGCGCTCCCTTCGAACCTTGAGCCCAAGGTCGTGTCTCGGGGCGAGTTATGGGCCGTGCAAAAGGACTCCCTGGACGTTCCGACATCTGCTGCGCTTCGAAGATCCGCAAGGGAGCGCGAGTAGGCTCACCGGTGAGATGGCCGCAGACTGCGATCTAACACGGCGTTTGCTACTGCGTGCGTCGACGAGTCGAAAGGGCTCGCGCGCTGAGGCGCGCGGGCGGCATCATGAGGCACGCAGCAGAATCGCAAATCCGTTAGCGTGCGCCGTGTGAGTGTGGACAGGTCCAGCAGCAGGGGAGCGGGTGCTTCGATTCGATTGGGATCCTGAGAAGGCTGAGTCGAACGAGAAGAAGCATGGCGTCCGCTTCGCCGAGGCCGCCACGGCGTTTGGTGACCCCCTCTCGCTGACGATCCCGGATCCCGGACACTCGGTCGGGGAGGCACGATTCGTGTTGGTGGGTTTATCTTACCTGAGTCGCCTCGTCGTCGTGGCGCACGCCGAGAGCGAAGACTCGATCCGAATCATCAGCGCCCGCTTGGCCACGAAGGCCGAGCGTCGAGCCTATGAGCAGTAAGAAGAAGCAGGGGACCGAGCCCGAGATGCGCGAGGAGTACGACTTCTCCCAAGGGGTCCGCGGGAAGTACGCCGAGCGCTTCTCCAAGGGCAGCAATGTCATCGTGCTCGACCCGGACGTCGCTGAGGTCTTCGGCGACCCCCGAGCGGTAAACGACGCCCTTCGCACGCTGGCTCGCTCCGCGAGGAAGTCGCAGGAGGCTTCGTAGCGATTCGACCACGAAGTATCGCGCCGGATCGCGCGGCCCGTGCCGTTCGCGGGGGCGCACTCTAACAGGGGTTTGAACCTGACGGAGTAGGCGTGAAGGTCGGACGGTTGTTCGGCTTGCACCTCACAACCGCCGGTTGGCATGTTGCTCCCGCAGGTTAAACCCAAATCCGTTAGACAGCGATCGATGGGCGATGAAGGAGGCATGCAGTATGAAGACATGGGCCGCTGGGTTCCTGACGGCACTGGCCATGGTGCCTTCGGACTCTTCAGCGCAAGATGTCAGCCTCCTTTGGGAGTACGGCTCGGAGGCCAACGGCCCCGAAGCCGTTTGGCAATCAATCACTGACGCGCAGCTGTGGCGGGGCGAGATCTACGTGCTGGATACGCGCGCCCCCTTGGTTCGGCGCCTGAGTCAGAGCGGCCAGTTCCTGGGCGAGTTGGGTAGGCGTGGTCAAGGGCCCGGTGAGTTTGCCGTCCCGTTGGGACTCCACGCCTCCGCCGAGGGCCTTATCGTATTCGACGGGGCACCTCCGCGCTGTACGTGGTTTGACAGCGCAGGAAGGGCCACCAGAACCTCCGCTACCGAGCTTCCCACCGGCTACTCTCTCTTGGCTTGGAGCCAGTCGTTCGATAACGGATGGATCGTTGGGGCGACGCCCATCATTCAGACTCCCGATGGACGTGACTCTATGCAGCGCGTGCTCGCTTGGAGGGACCCGGATGACCTCCGAGTCCTTGCCGAGTTTAGATCGCTGGCAGTGGTTGGACGTCTGGGCCAGAATCTCCACCCAACTGCGCTGGCGCCGAAGGCAGGCCCCACTGGCGCCGCGGCGTTGCTCGGTGATTCGCTCGTGGTGGTCGTAGACGAGTCGGACGGTTTGCGGGTGTTTGGCATCGCACAGGACGGTCCCCAGGTGCGGGCTCGAATCCCCCTCCCAGGGCGGGGTGGGACGCTCTCGGGCCGAGCTCGCGACCAACTCATGGATAGCGCGGTTTCGAGGCTGGGCGGGGCGATCGCGGTGTCCGACGTCGTTGCCCCAGATCATTGGTCGGGCTGGGTCGATGTGGAGGTGGAGGATGTTGGTGTAGTCTGGGTGCGGCGGGGTGGTGGGTTTGGACGAATCAGTTTCGGCGATCATGAGATTGGTCCGCGGCAGCATTGGGTCAGGGTGCCCCTGGCAGGCGGCCCGCGGGCGGAGATCACGCTGCCGATCGGCGTCGAGGCGATAGGGTTCGCACCCGGCTTCATCTTCGCTCGTCGCATCGGGGTCTATGGCGAGCAGTATTTCCAGGTCTATTCGGTCGCCCTTCCGTAGTCGGCCGCCGGATCGAGGCCCGCTGTCTAACCAGCGTATCTGGACTCCCCCGACAGCAGTGCGCAAGTCGGACAGATAGCAGAGAGGGTCGACTGCAGTCGTATCTCCGGCCCTTGGGTGGGCGCATTCAGTTGGCCCTGGCCACGATGGAAAGTCGCGCGTGGGGTGCCTATCGATTTCACGGCCCTGGAGGCGCACGTTTGTTATCGGCTCCTCCCCACGCCGGTCCGCCCGGTCTGCCATCGATGTCGTCTCAACGCAGTTCGTCGATTCAGATCCTCCTTGTTCTGAGTGGCGGGCGTGTGTGATGCCTACGCGGCGTGCCGCGGCTCGAAGTCCCGTTGGTCCCGCCACACTCTCCAGGCGACACGGGCGAGCTTATTGGCAAGCGCGACGGCGGCCAGGTTGAAGTTCTTCCGGTTCTTGAGCTCCAAGGCCCAGGTGCGGAGGTCGTCCGGTTCGTCGGCCACCATCCCGGCGCGCAGGGCCGAGCGAGCCCCGTGGATGAGGAGCATGCGGAGGTAGGTGTTGCCGCGCTTGGTGATGCGGCCCAGTCGTCGAACCGCTCCGGAGCTGTGCTCCCGCGGTGTGAGCCCGAGATAGTCCGCGAAGCTCCGGCACGAAGGGAAGCGCTGCACGTCGCCGACGAAGGCGACCATCGCGGTGGCGGTGAGCATCCCGATCCCGGGTACGCTCATCAGATGGCGGGCGTCGGGCATGTGATGGGTTAGCCGCTCCAAACGCTGCTCGATGTCCTTGGCCCGAGCCGCGAGGCGTTCAATGTCGTCGAGCAACTCGAGCAGCACCCCGCCGAGCAAGTCCGGCACCGCCCCCTGCGTGAGCGCCGAGCGCGCGAAAGGAACCACCTTCCTCGCACCGGCGGGGATGTTCACTCCGTACTCGCGAAGGTGACCTCGAACCGCGTTGATGCGTGCCGTCCGGGTCTGCAGGTAGCCGGAGCGGATCCGGTGCAGGGCTGCCATGGCCTGCTGCTCTTCGGACTTCACGGGCACCGCATCGATGGCCCGATTCCTCGAAGCCTCCAGCAACGCCTTGGTGTCGGTCCGGTCTGTCTTGTTGCCGTCCCTATACCGACGGACATCCCCAGCCGGCAGCAGACGCACCTGGTGGCCCATGGCTCGACACTCTCGGCCCCAGTAGTGCGCCGTGCCGCAGGCCTCCATCAGGATCTCCGACGGTGCCTGTGTCTCCAGGAACCGCCGGAACCCGGATCGATTGAGCCGCCGGTGCTCGGTGACTTGCCCCACCTCGTGCGATACCGCGATCTCGAACACGCTCTTTGCCAGATCCACTGCCACCTGCGTAGTCTTCATCGGGACTCCTCCTTCGGGCTTGGCCTTCGGGGCCGTTCGTGTCAGTGGCAGAGTGCTGCCACTCCGGAGGGGGAGTCCATCCCATCAATTCCTACTGCGTGCTCAACGACCGAAAGGGTCGCGCGCGAGGCGCGCGGTCGACATCATGAGGCACGCAGCAGAGTCGCAAATTCGTTATGTGGTCGTCGTCAGCCTGAAGAAGACACCGTGCAAGGAACCGTAGCGAACACCGACCGCGGTTGGTACGAGTTCCTTCGAGGTCGTCCTGACCTCGCCGAGGTCAACTTCTGGTCGCCATCTCCGAGGCGAGCCTTCCGCGGCGATCCCATGACCCCGTTCTTTTTTCGACTCAAGGCCCCGCACAAGGCCGTAGCCGGCTTTGCATTCTTCGGGCGTTACGGACGGCTCCCCGTTTGGCTGGCTTGGGAGGCGTTCGGTGCGGGGAATGGAACGGATTCGCTGGCCGACCTGAAGGATCGACTTCAGACGCTACGGGACCACATCCGCTTCGACCCTCCGCCTGGTCCCGACGAGATCGGCTGCACGATTCTGCTCGAGCCCGTTTTCTTCCCCGAAGACTTGTGGGTTCCGGAGCCGGCGGACTGGAAAGGCCGAACGCAGGGGTATCGGTACTATGACCTTGAGTCCGGCGAAGGCGAACTCTTGTGGAGGCGCTGCCGAGAAGCGGCCCGTCTGGTATCGGAGCGCTCCTACTCCGAGCCGGCTGCTGTGATTGAGCGGGCCACGCGCTACGGTGCGCCGCATCTCGTGCTGCCTCGAATGGGCCAGGGAACGTTCCGCATCGCCACCCTCCAAGCGTATGAGAAGGCCTGCGCAGTAACGGGAGAGCACTCCCTGCCGGCCTTGGAGGCAGCGCACATCTGGCCGTTCCATGCTGGTGGGCAGCACGAAGTGTCCAACGGCATCCTCCTGCGGGCGGATCTCCACCGCCTGTTTGATCGGGGCTACGTCACCGTTACTCCGGATCTGACACTTCGCGTTAGCCCACGGCTAAGAGCGGACTTCGACAACGGGAGGAGCTACTACCCGTTCGACGAGAAGCCGGTGCGCGTACCGTCCAAGGACACAGAGCGTCCCAACCCGGAGCACCTGGATTGGCATGGTCGGAATGTGTTCCTCGGGTGACGCCCACATAACACGGGTTTCCTGCTGACGCGGCTGGCACCCGGCTCCGGTAGCCGTTCGCCTTGCAGCTCACGACTCCGGGGCAGCATTGTGGTCGCGCAGCAGAAACCCGAAGTCGTTAGAGCGCAGCTCTGTCACCGTCGTCTATTGCTATCGGGTCGATGAGCAAGAAGAAGGACCAACACACGGTACCAGAGTCCTACCTGCAGGGGTTTGTCTCCGACGAGATCCCGCCCGAGCATCGGGCCAATCCGTTGTTCGAGCCGGGAGTCTGGGTCTCCTCGCCCGATCTCCAGCGCGGGTGGAGCCATCGCCACCCGTCCAACGTCCTGACGAAGTCGTACTTCTACAACATTCCGGGCGATTCGCCCGATGCTCCCGTCATCGAAGAGTTCCTGTCCCGAGTCGAGGCCACCTTCCCAAGGGTAAGAAGGGAGCTAGTTGCGGGCCGCATGCCGACTGGGGAGGACATCGGAAATCTGGCGCTCTTCGCGTCGACCCTTTCGATGCGCACCGAGGCACAACTTGCGCATTGGGAGCGCCAGTTCTCAGACCTCAGACACCTCTATCGACAGGTCGGC
This sequence comes from uncultured Gemmatimonadales bacterium, assembly GCA_963809895.1. GTDB lineage: Bacteria > Gemmatimonadota > Gemmatimonadetes > Longimicrobiales > Gaopeijiaceae > Gaopeijia. Next base: position 608,432 of record CAWELD010000010.1, read on the forward strand.
GGCTACGACCCTGAAGAGCCAACCGGTGACAGCATCGCCGATGGCAGCCCTGAGGTATTAGCGCGTCAACTCATCACCGAGCCCACGCTGGCCAGGCTGTTGCTCGAGCAGGGGATGTACGTGCTCGTCAATCGAACGGAGGAGTTGTTTGTGAGCTCCGACAATCCCGTCATCCATCAACACTGGCACGTTGACGAGATGCAACGGGCGCTGGCCGGGCTGGTCCGCGCAGACATCCCACGGAGTGAGCGGAGGCCGGTGACCCTTCTCCCGCTTGATCCCCGTCACCTGCTCATCTCATCACTCTTCTTGAAGACCGCTCCCAGGCCGTGTGGGGCCCATGACATCACTGAGGCGGCCACAATCGTATGGCTGAACATCCTGGCGTTGGTGAATGCCGATGAGTTGGTCGTGTCCTCAAAGCCTCGCGTTTCCCGCGGCGACGACCTGGCTCTCGTCGAAGGCATGGAGCGTTGGAGGGCAGCACAGGAGAACGGAGTCTACCTGAGTATCTACACGAAGCGGGAGCGTTACTGGCTCCCTATCCGGGATCTTGATCGAACCGGCGGTCGCCTCAGCTTCGTGCCCCTCGACCTGGAAGAGTTCCATCGGCTCGTCGATGATGGTGACCTGGACCACTTGGAGGTCCACCAAGGAACTGACTTGGCTGGCGGAATGCGACAGATAATGTTCCACAGCGTCGATGCATCGGGGAACGGTCCGTCTGTGATCAAGCACTCCGGTGGCCTCGACTTCATCTTCGGTGAGCGCGAGGCCTGAGCCCAGCGGCGGCTGCAGGCTCCGGAGCACTCGCCTTGCAGCTCGCGCTCCGGGTCAGCATCGTGGTCCGGCAGCAGAATTCCAAGATCGTTAGGAAGCGATCGCAGGCGAGGAAGGTACGGTGGCAGATCGTTCCCGCATGGACCGCACACTCGGGCGATTCATCGACCGAGTACGCCTGGGCACGCTTGTTCTCGCGCTCGGCTGCACCGTTCTTGGAGCGGCTGCCAGCTACTACGCTCTGACCAAATGGTCCGCCAGCGGCATAGTGGCAACGGGGGTGTCAGATCAGCAAGTGGGTTTGCTGGATGCTCTCTACTTCAGTGTGGTGACCGTGTCGTCGTTGGGATATGGTGACTACGCGCCCGTTGGATGGGCCCGTGTCTTGGCTGGCGTAGAGGTCTTCGTTGGGCTTGGGCTGATATCGATCATGATTGCCAAGGTGGCGTCAGAACGATCGACTCAGTTGGTGAAGCTCATCTACACCAGCGACCACGAACGCCGCATCAACGATTTCACGGATGACGTAGCCGTGTATCGCGACCGAGTGAGAGACGCTGTCGGGAGGCAGCTCGAATCAGAGCTACAGGGAATTGCCGAGAGATGCCGGAAGCTGATTGAGGGAATGAACGCCTATGTGGCGTTCCAATCGCAGGTGGGAATGCTCACAGCCGGTAACAAGGGTTCGATCCGCCGGCTATTGAAGGGCACGGTTCATCTCGCGGAGTCCGTGCTGGTAGCGGCGAAGCAGCCGCAGTACTCGGACGCCACACGACGACGACTGGCTGATTTGATCGGGTCGCTGTCCCGTTTCAGTGGGGTGGCCGAGGAGTTCTATGACGACACGGTCGTCTGCGCTCGTGCCCACCATGTAGTCACCCTGGCGACTGACTTTCGGCGCATCAACCAGCAGCGTGCAGCTGGGCATCGGAGCTTCGACAACTACCGCGTTGCTGATTTGACCGAGGGACTTCTGGCTCGAGTAGTGGAGGTGGCCCCCGACCCACCATGGCCCAAGGGAGTGCATAAGACGGTTGCGGCCGAATTGGGTATCTCGAACGCCCTCGCAAGCAAGGCTCTCCATCACCTCGTCGACGAAGGCCGACTACATGCCGAGATCGACAACCCTGAGGAAGGACGAGGGGCGGTCGCTTCCTAACAGGGGTTTGAACCTGACGGGGTAGACGGGATGGACGGACGGTTGTTCGGCTTGCACCTCACAACCGCCGGGGAGCATGTTGCTCCCGCAGGTTAAACCCAAAGTCGTTAGTACGCTTGATCGGACCTAGACATCCAACACCAGGCGCAGCCCAGCGTCTACACGGGCCATCCGCTTGCGCGTGACACGGCCGACACGCTCCGTAAGGTAGTCCTCATCTAGCGTTACCACCTGCGTGACGTTTACGACCGAGTCCTTCGACAAACCCGTGGCCGACGCAGGTAACAGGACGTTCCCGGGGGCATCGAGGAGCCTAGCGTTCGAAGTGAGCACCACACACAGCACTGTGCGAAGCCTACTTCGGTTGAACGCGTCGGCCTGAACGACGAGCACGGGGCGGCGAAATCCCGGCTCGGACCCTCGGGGGTCGTCCAACTCTGCCCACCAAATCTCGCGGCGCTGAACTACCACTCGTTGGACCTGAGGGAGCGAGCCTGGGCGCGGCGAAGGAGCGGGTCGAGTCCGCTGTCCTCATCACCGAACACGTCGTTGAGCCGTGCAGTGACGTCCTGGTCTCGGTGCTTGGCCAAGTACTCTTCAACCGCGCGAGCGTAGAGCTGACTCCGGGACATGCCGAGTCGGTCGGCAAGGGCCTCGGCCGACTCAAAGAGGTCGTCTGGAAGGGAGATGGCTGTCTTCATACCGTGAGTATACTTCGGTATAACCACCGGCGCAAGCGTTCTAACAGGGGTTCGAACCTGACGGGGTAGGCGTGAAGGTCGGACGGTTATTCGGCTTGCACCTCACAACCGCCGGTTGGCATGTTGCTCCCGCAGGTTAAACCCAAATCCGTTAGCCCGACTACGGGAGCCGGAAGATCTCATACCGACGCATCCGTTTCGCCGTTTGGCTGTTGATGGTGGTGGGAGGGGTTGGATGCGGCGAGCGCTCAAGCTCCTCGGCGTCGCGGGTCGAGGGGTGTTGGTCCGCTGCGTCTGACCCACCAGGGGTATTCCGGCTGACGGTACGGCCGGAGTCGGGTGACTCGGTGCTCCTTCCGGACCTCGGTCCCGACTTCATCATCCGGAACATCTGGAGACAGATCCCGGCCTCCGATTCGCTTGAGATCTTCCTGAATTCCGGTGGCTTCGGAGGCAATGTGATCCACTTCGTGATGCACGGTGACTCTCTCGGAGGGACGATTCAGGAGTGGTCAGACCATCCGGAGACGTTTCCGGTCCGACCCTTCATGGCATCACGGGTGAGTTGCCCGGATCGCCTTCGGTAGTCGGTCTAACGAGCGAGTCCTACTGCGTGCTCAAGGATCGAAAGGCTCGCGCGCGAGGCGCGCGGTCGGCATCATGAGGCACGCAGCAGAAGCGCAAATTCGTTAGGTAGCTCTCCAACCGTTGGAGGAGGGGATGCGGACCCTGGCATCATGGATGGCCTTGGGCCTGGCATGTCTCGCGGCCCCTGTGGCCGCATCGGCGCAACGGCCCAGTGCGTGGGCAGTTCTCGATTCCCTGGGTCTCGAGTCGGGACATGTGGGCCGAGTCGAATACTACTTCGCGACGGCGGACGAGGCACGAGCGGAGGCCCTCGCGTCACTGGTGGACGCCGCCGCCGCCGTGTTCGAGCGTCAACTCGATCTCCGCTTTGACCTATCCGTGGCGGCTCTCGGCCCAGGCGAGTGGTTCTCTGAATTCCCAGGGGTGCCCTACGCCGTGCCGTGGGCATCGATTCCCGAACGGCTCCTCCTGCTGCCCTCATCGTTGTCGCAAGGTGTGCTCATCTTGGGGCCGACTGCCCTTGCGGATCGGCGACGTGTGGACTTCGTGGCGCTTCATGAGTACGGGCATATCGCTGCAAAGGAGTACTTCCGACCGGAAGCGGTCGAGCCATACACGCCGGTGAGTTGGTTCGACGAGCTCATCGCGACGTACTTTGCGTATTCCCATCTGGCGGAAGCGGACCCAGAGTGGGCGTCAGCGGCACGAGCCGAGTGGTCTTCGCAGATACGAGACTTCACTCCTCCGGTCCTGTCGCTGGATTGGGGTTTCATGAGCGGGCTGCCTGGACCGGAGTTGTCGCGTGTCTACGGGTGGTATCAGACCGTGTTGAACGAGCGAGCCGCTGAGCTTTACGACCGCCGCGGGATCGCCCTGTTGCCGCGCCTCAAGGCAGCTCTCTCGTGGGAGGACGCATCAAGGTGGACGCCAGCCCGGCTCTTGAATGCTCTGGATGGTGTGACGCCAGAACTGGCCGCTTGGGCCCGCGAATTCGGGCGGCGGTAGACGCTGGACCGTGAGCTACCTAACTAGCATTTGTTGCTGACGCAGGCTAGATGGAGGTCCGAGACCGTTCGCCTGACGGCTCACGGCCTCGGGTCGGCGCCCGGCCTGCGCAGCAAAAATGCAAAGTCGTTAGACTGAACCCGTTGACCCCAGGGAAGTACGAACATGGGACGCTCGGAAGACGCCGCAGGGCGTCGCGGGCGGCCGCGTAGGCTGAGCATTGTCCCTCCCTCCCCGTCAGGAGAACTGCATGCGGACACGCAACCTACTGATCCTTGTCTGCCTCCTGGCCGAACTTGTGCTCCCGGTGGCACTTTGTGCCCAGTCGCCACCAGACAGCGCTGCCGATTGGATCGCCATTGATCCAGAGTACACACTCTATGTGGACGTGCCGGCGGGCCGTATTGTCATTGCGTTGTCGAAGAAGCTCGCGCAGAACCATGTCAGGCAGATGAAGATCCTGGCGCGTGAGCACTACTTCGATGGGCTTCCGTTCCACCGCGTCATCGGAGGGTTCGTTGCCCAGGCCGGAGACATGGCAAAGGAACCCCGAGACCTCGGCTCAGCTGCCATGTCGCTCGAGCCCAGGTTCGACGAACCATGGTCCGATGACCTGCATTTCGTGCCGCTGGGTGCTCCGGATGAGTATCAGGAACAGACCGGCTTCATCGATGGCTTCCCAGCCATGCGGAGCCTGTCCGAGAATCGGGTCTGGTTGACTGGCTGTCCCGGCATGGTGGGCATGCCACGAGACGACGATCCGAAGAGTGCCGCGGCCGGGTTTGCGATCGCCCTGGGATCAAATCGTTACAATGACCGCAACGGCACGAGATTCGGTCGAGTCGTCGACGGGCTGGATATCGCACGGATGATGCGACGCGCGACCGTGGACGACCCATCGACCTGGACACTCATCGATTCGGTGCGAGTCGCTGCCGATCTGCCGCCCGAGCTTCGGACGCCGCGCGAGATCCGCAATACGAATGCGGCAGGCTTCCCTGCCTACCTTGCATCTCAACGGATTCCGGACAATCCGTGGTTTGTGACGAAGACCATAAGATTGGACGTATGCACGACGTGGATCGTGCCTACCAGAACTCCTCCGGGCGGAGGATAGATTGCCGGCCGGGCCTTTCGATCGGCATGGTCACCATCGCGCCGAGCACGGTCTGGTTCGGCCTCATCTCGGATGAAGTCAGCGTGTTCGGGCAAGCGTCGCTTGCGGCGAAAGCTGCGGCCGCGGCTCGGACATTCGTCAATGATTGCGGTCTCGGCCAACGTGGTGCCGCATTTTCATCTACTCGAGGAAGTCGGCGACTTGTTGGCGCAGGTGCGTGCCGAGGCTCAGAGGCTCCGTTAGCAGCCGGGGGAGTTCAGTCTAACAGGGGTTTGCTGCTGACAGGGTAGGCTTGGGGGATTCCGGCAGCACTCGCCTAGCGGCTCGCACTCCGGGTCGGCATTGTGGTCCTGCAGCAGAATTCCAAAGTCGTTAGAACGCCGAAGCCTATTCCTAGGTCTGAGCGTCAGGACGTGTGCAAGGAGGCTGGTGTGGAGGGGATGGATCCTGGAATTGCGGTTCTTCACGAAGCGTGGCGCGACGCGATCCTCCGCGAAGACGTTGAGGGAGCGCTCGACCTCCTGACGGAGGATTACGTCCTATGGGCGGCTGGCGCTCCACCCATCGAGGGGCGCGATAGCGTGCGGGCCATCTTCAGTGCCGCCTTGGCACGTTATCGAATCACCCCAGCCTTCGAGCCCGAAGAGTGCATCGTGTCTGGTGATCTGGCTGTGGCTCGTGGTTGGGATATTCAAACGGTCCAGCTTCGAGCAGGCGGTGAGGCCACGACACAGAGACAGCGCGTCTTCCTGATCATGCGACGAACCAAAGACGGCAATTGGCGCTTCGCGAGAGGAATGTCCCAACCGGGTCCAGAGTCGAGCTGAGTCGGTCAATCGTCCTGCGCTGCTTCGGCAGCATCCGAACGGGCGGGTCAGGTCGCACGGGCTTCGGCGTTCTAACAGGGGTTTGCCGCTGACAGGGTAGGCTTAGAGGTCCGGAGCCACAGCTCCGGCCGGGACGCTGGCTCTTCGAGGTCTACCCTCACCCTGCACATGTAGTCCTGTTTGGGCTCCAACAGATCGTGAAGTACAAGAAGGGGCGGGTTGAAGAGCGCCGAGACGGCCTCGCAACCTTCGCCGGCCTCTTGGGCAGAGAGCTGAAGCGGGCGACGCTTCGACTCATTCCTTCGGAGCAGCTGTCTGAAACGCTCAGCACCGTACCGGATACGCTGAGAGGCCAAGCGCTGAAGGACCACGAAGACCGTCTCGATGCGTTGCTTTGCTGCTACCTCGCCGCGCACTACTGGTACTGGGGGGACGAGGGCAACGAGATGATTGGAGACCTTCGCTCTGGAAACATCGTGGTTCCTATTAGGCGGGCGGATCAGTGACAACCGCTGACACCTAACAAGGAATTGCTGCTGACCGGGTAGGCCGTGGGCTCCGGAGCACTCGCCTTGCAGCTCGCGCTCCGGGTCGGCATCGTGGTCCGGCAGCAGAATTCCAAAGTCGTTAGATGGCGCTCCAGAAGGAACGGGGCCTGTACTGCGTAGTCGTGCTGGTGAGTGAGTCGCACGGTGAAGGGCGAGCGAAGGACCCAGGGTCGTTCGGCAGTGCCGGCGTCACTCAGACGCTCGCGATTCGACTCGAAGGTGCCCAATGCTCAGACGTGCACTCAGGCTCGCCGCCTGGCCTGTGCTCATTTCTCTCTTCATAACGCCGATTCGCGTCTTCCTCGAACTGGCCGGCGTGCCCACGGTGTTCGTCTTTCCGCTCGGCCTACTCTGGCTGGCCTTGGGGTTTGCGGTCTTCCTGGGCACGAGACTGGGTGAGGAAGAGCATCCGTATCTGCTCCTGCTGCTGAGCCTTGTCGTCTTCTCTCCACCCTCTCGGTTCCCTGTCTTCGTGATGTGGTGGGTCGATACGACGTGGGAGCTCGGTACGCACTACAACATCTTCGACAGCTGGCGTCAGGCCCTGTTCTCCGAACTCTTCTGGGGCTCGGTCATCCAGGTGATTCCGGGCTTCTTCATCGGGTCAGTGGTCCTCGGCATCAAGAGAGCCCGGGCGCGCGCCGCCTAACTAGCGTTTCCCGCTGACGCGGCGGTTGTAGAGGTCCGCGCCGTTCGCCTTGCAGCTCACGACGCGGGTTGGCATCGTGCTGCGCAGCAGAAACCCAGAGTCGTTATACAGCATAGCCCAACGCCAAGATGGACGGAGGTTCACACAATGGTTCCGTGTAGAGCACCACTCGCAACGCTAGTGCTTGGGTTCGCAGTAGTGGCATCCGTGTCCTGCGTAAATGCCCAGGGAGTTTCATCCGTTGCAGAGTCAATCGATTCGTTGATGACCAGCCTCAATGACCAGGGGTACTTCGTAAGTGGGGCAGTCGTCGCGGGGAGGGGAGACGAGATCTTGTACGAACGCGGCTTCGGTCTCGCGAACGTGGCCGAAGGCGTGCCGTTCACGCCTGACACGCCTGCCCACGGCGCGTCCCTGGCGAAGACGCTGACGGCGACCGCGATCCTGATGCTCGACGAGGAAGGTCGCCTTCGCCTCGACGACCCCGTGACAGAGTACCTCCCCGAGTTCCCGTATCCGGAGATCGAGGTCCGGCATCTGCTCGATCACAGCTCTGGGTTGCTCCCCGATGGACCGCTGCTGGCCATGGCGCCGCGTGGCGAAGAGCACACCAACCAGCTGCTGCTGGATCTCCTGGTCGAGCACGCCCCGCCGCTCGCGTTCACCCCGGGGACAGGCTTCCTGTACAGCGCCGGCTCCGTCATCGCGGCGACCCTGGTCGAGCGCGTCACCGGCGTGTCGTATGCCTCCTTCTTGCGGGAGCGGATCTTCGAACCCCTGGATATGGATGCGTCCTTCGTCCGTGTGGCCGAGGCGGAGGACTCGAGTCGTGTTCGAACACTCGGCTACCGCCGGTCGCCCGACGGCACGCTCGAACTCTTCGACGAGCCGGCGAACCGCCATGTGTATGGCGGCACCGGGATCGACTACTCGACTCGCGATCTCTACCGTTGGGTCTCCTCGTTCTACGCGAGGCCCCTCCTGGGCGAGAGCGCGCTGCGAGCCGGTCTCGAGGCCCCGGACCTGGGCGAAGGGCAGCGGTCCGGCATCACCCTCCTGAACTGGTACCACCCCGAAAGCGGGCGGCGCTTCTACTTCACCGGTGACAGCTACGGCTTCTACACCTTCGCGTACTGGGACGCCGATCGCCGACACGCCTTCGTCTACATGAGCAACACGCTCCTGCCGAACTGGTTGCGGCCGAGGCTGGCGATGGCGTTGGTCGACATTCTGGAAGGCCGTCATCCCGCGTTGATCGAGGATCCTCACTACGCCATTGCAGGCGTACCCTCCGGGTCCTGGGACCTGTACGCCGGGGTACCGTCACTCGACGACTTTGCCCCAGCCTTGGGCGAATACGAGATGACTCCGGCAGGCAGGGTGTCCATTGAGAATCCTCCTCCAAACTGGCTGAACATCGGCTGGATGATCCCGGATGGATGGTTCACTCCGGTCGTCCAAGTGAACGGGGGGCTGACGTTAAACTTGTTTCCGGTGGAGCCCGGGATGTTCTACGTCCCCGGTCTCGACGCCTGGGTTGGGTTCACAGAGAGCGACGGGGAACCGACGCTCCACTGGACGCAGGTGTTCAAGGGCACGAGTACGGGCACGCGCATGGAGGAGTAAAGGGCTGGGCGTTCATCGGTGGAAGACAGAGGAAGAAACAGGAGACGGTGTGCTGTATGACAAGGCGATGCAGACGTAGGCGCTGCGCGCCGCCGCTGATCGCCGATCCGCTATGGAGCGCGGCTACTGCGGGTTCCTCTGGCCCAGGTAGGCTCCCGGCGGCAACACGATGACCCCACCGACTTCGTGGCCGAAGAAGGGCCCGAAGTCCTGATGGTCGCCCGTGATCAGGTGAGTTGCCCGTCCTGCCATGGCGCCGCCGAGAATCGGCCAATCCTCCCGCCTCAGGTCGAGCATCTCGAAGAACGCCTCGTCGAGCGTCACCCCAGGGACGAGTTCGAGGACGGCGACAAGTTCATTGAGCCGAACGCGCCGCTCGGGCTCCAAGAGGTTGCGTCGGGCCTCCTCAATGGCGTAGTCGGACGAGAGCAACTTCACATCATCGAGTTGCCAAAGCCGGGCCACTCCCGCGCCGGGTCGGTAGGCCGCGGAGAACAGCACGTTGGCATCGATGAACAGCCGGTCCACTCCTCAAACGCCTTCCGGTCGATGGTGCGGAATGGCACCAGGATCGAGGCCCATACGTCGGACCTCGTCGGTGGCAAGCCGGTAGTCCTCGGCGTCAACGGCGTTGGACAGCAGGAACTCCGCTTTCCTCTCTGCGGAATACACCTCAATGGGCACGGTCATCGCCGGCCGGATCAGAATCCCGTCGGGTGTTTCCTCGGCAATGACCTCGGACCCCTCTTGGATCCCAAACCGACGCCTCAACTTGGCCGGAATGACGAACGTGCCCCGCTTTCCAACACGACTTGTCTCAGTAGCCATAGCTCCTCCTGCCTGAATATCAGATATTCCGGCACCGTCCGCAAGAAGAAGAGCCCGCCCGGGGTGGTGTTGAAGCGGCCCGGAGGCGCGGGTGCCAGAAGCTGGTGACGGCTCCGACGCGAAGGCGCGCCCCATATCAAGGAATTGCTGCTGGCGGGGTGGGCTGCGGGGTCCGGAGCACTCGCCTTGCGGCTCCCGCTCCGGGTCGGCATCGTGATCCGGCAGCAGAATTCCAAGTCGTTATGAAGCGCGAACCGAGCGATTGCGCTGGATGGGAGCATCCGGTTCGACAGGGTGTAGATTGGATAGGAGGCTCGTATGCGCAATTCAGTCCCGATCTTCGTCTCGGATCCCGAGATCCTTGGAGGTGTGCCCGTGTTCCGCGGCACGCGGGTTCCTGTGCGGGTGCTTCTGGAGTACCTGTCCGCTGGGCAATCCCTCGACCAGTTCTTGGATGAGTTCCCCACCGTCACACGCGAGCAGGCTCAGGCTGCCCTCGAATTGGCGATGGAAGCGTTGACGGGAAGTGCGAGCACTGCTTGACGAGTCGCTGCCGCGCACCCTGGCGCGGCACTTCGCCAAGCTCGAGGTCCAGACGGTATACGAGCGCGGTTGGGCAGGGCTGAAGAACGGCGAGTTGCTGGCCGAGGCGTCTGGAGACTTCGATGTCTTCGTGACGGCGGACCAGAACCTCCAGTATCAGCAGAACTTGTCGGGCACGTCGCTCCGAGTTGTCGTCCTCGCAGCGGTCTCGAACCGAGTTCCGGACCTCTTGCCCCTCGTTCCGTACGCGGAGATGGTAGTTGAAGGGATGCAGCCTGGCGAGGTCCGAACTGTGAATGGGCGAGCCGCTTCTTAACCAGCGATTTCTACTGCGTGCTCAACGATCGAAAGGGTCGCGCGCGAGCCGCGCGGTCGGCATGATGAGGCACGCAGTAGAATCGCAAATTCGTTAGACGGCGGAGAAGGACCACGAGATGCCTTTGAGGCGGACTCTAGGCGGGCTTTGCGCACTTCTCATGGTGAGCGCGGGGTGCTGGGCCCGGAGTGAAACTCGGTCGTCAGTGAACCGGGCGACGGCCCTGCGCATCGACAGCGTCGCAGCGGCGTTCATGCAGCGCCGATCTGTTCCCGGGCTGTCGATAGCAATCGCCTCGCGGGGGCGGCTCCTTTACGCCCACGGATACGGGATCGCGGCGCTGACGGGCGATCGTGCGGGGCCCGTTACCTCGCATACGGTCTTCGAACTGGGCTCGATCAAGAAGCCGATTACGGCGGCCGCCGTACTTCAACTCACGCAGCGGCGGCTGGTCGGTCTGGATGACCCTGCGGACCGATGGATCGGTCGCATCAGGACGGAGGAGCAATCTGTGCGCGTGCGCGATATGCTCAATCAGGTATCCGGCCTGCCTGATGGCGACGACACCGCGGTGATACGGAAACTGGACTTCGAGCCAGGTACCAGATGGGCATACCGAAACGCCAATTTCGACCTCCTGGACGTACTCGTGCAGGAAGCGACGGGAGAGCACTTCGGAGACTACCTGAGGACCTCGATGATGGTCCCGCTGGGCTTGCCTACGTTGGGGATGTGCGATCCGGATAACCCTCAGACGGTTGAAATGGCGCAGGGGTACACGCGCCGGGGCGGGACCTTCCAACCGGTTGCGGACGCGTGCTGGCTCCGTGGCACGCCGAGCGACGTAGCGTTGTGGGCCGATGCTCTCTTCGGGGGGCGCATCGTGGGGCAACAGGAACTGAGGGAGATGACGACCCCGGCCACTCTGAAGGATGGCACGAAGACCGACTACGGGTTTGGCCTCCGTCTGCTGCCGATTCACGGCATCGAGCGTCTATCACACACGGGACATGTCGACGGCTTCACTGCTTCCTTCGGTTACTATCCGGCGGCCGACTTGGCAGTCGCTGTAGCGGGCAACTCCGATTCGTTGTTCGATCCCGATGCGGTGGAGGTGGCTATTGCCATGGTTCTCCTCGGCGTAGCGCCGTTCCGGCCGGAGGTCGTGAGCATAGGCGACGCCGAGCGGTTTCGTGGAGTCTACGACGCGGGCGAGGTCTGGTTCTTGATTGGGGGCGCCGGCGGCGACTCGCTCACGCTCAGCATGACCCCGGCCGAGGATAACGCCACCCCCTACCTGGTGACGCGACTGGTGAGGGTCGGGGAGGCCCGGTACGTCGGGGCTGACTCTCCGGATGTAGTCGGAGCGCAGTTCTTGAATCCAAGAGGCGGCGAGGTGCCCGACAGGGTCGTCGTCGATGCCGTCGGCATCCCGTGGGCAGCGACCCGGCGCTCGAAGGCACGTTGACGTTCCGCCGTCTAACAGGGGTTTGCTGCTGACAGGGTAAGCTGCGAGGTCCGACAGCACTCGCCTGGCGGCTCGCGCTGCAGGTCGGCATGATGCTCCTGCAAGAAACCCAGAGTCGTTAGAGCGCAGTTGGCAGGCGAAGTGACTACTTCACCGAATCCAGTACGGCCCGGGGGTGCTTTGCCGCGACGCGGAGCAGGACTTTGGCCGGGCCCTGCGGATGACGACGTCCCTGCTCCCAATTCTGAAGTGTCCGTACGCTGATCCCGAGAAGGGCGGCGAACTTCGTTTGCGACAGCCCGTACTCCTCCCTGATCGCGCCGACATCCGGGTCGTCGAACCTCGTCTCACGCGCAGCCTCGTGCTCGCGCCGCAGAACTGCCCCACCCTGCTTGACACTCTCCACGAGCTCGCTGAACAGCTCATCCCTCATTTGAACTCCTCCTTTACAAGAGCCGCCAGGACCTTCTTCTGGTCCACTGACAGGTCGTCTCGCTCGCTCTTCGGGTACATGAGGAGCATCAGGATCTGACCCTCAGCCGTCGCCCAGTAGTAAATTGCACGGACCCCGCCGCGCTTGCCGCGACCCGAGCCTTGCCACCGGATCTTCCTCAAACCGCCCGTGCCTCGAATCACGGCTCCCGCTTCCGGGCCCTGAGCGAGTCGAAGCTGGAGCAGCCGGTAGGACTCCGGCTTCATGAACACCGGCGTCTCCTTGATAACCATGGTGCAATGTACGTCGTTGGCGTACTATACGTCAACGGCGTACTCATGGTTCCGAACCTACGGTGAGGCGCTGCGCTCTAACAGGCGACTGCTGCTGCGTGCGCAACGATCGAAAGGGTCGCGCGCGGGGCGCGCGATCGGCATGATGAGGCACGCAGCAGAAACCCAAATCCGTCAGAGCGTGCTCGATCAGCCCGGAACTTGCTAGGGCAGGCCAGATGTAGTACATTGTACTACATGAAGACCGCCGCTGTTACCATTCGCTTGGATCCGAGCCTCGAAGAGATGCTCGACCGGGTTTGCCGCGAAACGGGCCGCTCTCGCAGCGAAGTGGTCCGGGAGGCGTTGCGTCGGCAGTTGACCCTTGAGCTCTTCGAGGAAGCGCGTCGCCAGCTGATCCCGTTCGCTGAGGCACAGGGCATCTACACCGACGAGGACGTCTTCAAGCTGGTCTCGTGACGCGGGTCTGCCTGGATTCGAACGTTCTCGTCGCGGCTTTCATCGCTCGAGGCCTCTGCGCCGACCTCCTCAAGCTCGTGCTATCTGAGTACCAACTCGTTGTCCCCGAAGTCGTCGCGGAGGAAGTCCTTCGCGTCCTCACGACGAAGCTGAAGGCGAGTCAGACTGCCCTGTCCGCGGTGCAGGCAGTCCTTGATCGCTGCGACATCGTTCCCCGAGGCAAGGCACCTTCGCCCATCTCACTGCGAGATCCCGACGATGAACGCGTTCTGGCCGACGCCGTGTCTGCCGGGGCTGAAATCCTGGTGAGCGGCGACCAAGACCTCCTCGTTGTTGCCAAGGAGTCCCCCATTCGGATTCTGTCGCCCAGGGCGTTTCTCACCCTGGCACGCGGCGGCACGCTCTAACAGGGGTTCGCTGCTGCGCGTGTCAGCGTTGAAGGGCCTGGGCTACTCGGCTTGCACCTCGCAGCCCGGCCGAGCATGGTGGTGCGTAGCAGAATCGCAAATCCGCTAGGGTGCCCTGGACCTCAGTGGAGGAGGGTCTCGAGGAACGCGCCGGGAGTCATCACCCGTACATCCCTCCAGCCGTCGACGTCGAGCAGATGTCGGTCGCCGGAAACCACGATTGCATCGGCCCTCGCGGCGCACCACATGAACTTGTCGTCGTCGGGGTCTGCGGTCACGCTTCCGCCGCCGTGTGAGTCCGGCATCAGCATCCCATGCGCCGCGAGTTCGAAGAGCAGTGGCTGGTAGTCGGCGTCAGGGTAGGAGGAGCGTAGGCGGTCGCAGACCCGTAGGTACTCATCCAGTATTGACGGAGTGAGGACCACCTCCAAGCGTCCGTCTGCCCACGCGTCGAGGACCGTACGTGGCTGCCCCCCAAAGAAGAGGGCGGAGACAACCACGTTGGTGTCCAGAACCACTCTCACTTCGATGCGCGGGCCTCTCGGATCGCCCTCTCGACATCCTCAGGCGTGACCCCAGCGGCCTCGGCCGCCGCCTGAACCTTGTCCATCAGAGCCTTGAGCTTCTTCGGGTTCGGGGGCTCCACCGCCTTGAGGATAACGACGTTCCCTTCGCCAACGACCACGAATTGGTCGCCTGGCTCAAGGCCGAGGCGGTTCCGGATTTCCTCTGGAATGACGACCTGCCCGCGCGACGAGAGCTTCGTTGTCGATGGTTTCACCATGGTGGCCTCCGTAAGATCTTATTGATAAGATGGCGCACCGGGGGGCAACCTAACAAGGGTTTGCTGCTGACGCGGTAAGCGATGAACTCCGGAGCCGTTTGCCTTGCAGCTCACGGCACCGGGTCGGCAAGTTGGTCGCGCAGCAGAAACCCAAAGTCGTTAGGAGGCGCTACTACCTGCGTCCGTGGAGCTTCTCCCAGAACCCGCGAGGGGAGACGACAGGGAGGGGGGGCGTCTCAGCAACGTCGAGGATGTCGCGGTCTCCCGTGACGACGAGTTCGGCCAAGCCCGCCGCGGCTTCGCTCAACACAATGACATCGTCTGGGTCACGAAGCTCAAGCCGGAGGGTTGGGGCAGAGGATACGATGATCGCCTCTCTGCGTAGGAAGGCCACTGCCTCCTCGGCCAACTCAGACTGCATCCGCATCTTCTTGTCCAAGACCCGAGGGAGTTCCGCCAACACGGCCTCCCCGAGGACAAGCTGGTGCTCCGCGAGGACGACGTTCAGGACGTCTTCGCAAATGCCGCGCGTCGTGAAGGCGCTAACCAGCACGTTCGTGTCGAGGCAGACCCTCAAGACACGTCTCGGAAGACGTCCTCATCTGTGAGGTATCCGGCCGCTTCCGCGAAGGGCATCATCCGCGTGCGCAGTTCCTGGAACTGGCTCACTGCGAGTTGGCGGCGCAGTGCCTCACGTACGATCTCGCTCCGAGATCGGCCGGTACGCTCGGCGAGGCGATCCAACTGCTTCTCCAACTCGGGGTCCGGAGCCGTTCGCCTTGCAGCTCACGGCACCGGGTCGGCATCATGGTCGCGCAGCAGAGCCCCAGAGTCGTTAGGCTGAAACGTGAGCTGTGTGGGCCTTCGGCTACCCGGCCACCGGCTCGATCTCCTCGAGCACCGAACTGTCCTTCGAGTGAAGGGCATGCCAGAGGTCCCAGTTCCGCTGTCCGTTCAGCCAGAACTCCGGTGTGGTTCCGAAGAGCTTCGAGAGGCGGAGGGCAGTGTCTGGCGTGACTCCGCGCTTCCCGTTCACGAGCTCGTTGACGCGGGGGTAGGACACCCGGATCCGCTCGGCGAGCTCCGACTGGGTCATGCTCAGGGGGCGAAGGAACTCCTCGAGAAGCATCTCGCCGGGGTGGGTGGGCGGTCGGTTCTTCGGCAGCATGTGTCCTCCCTCTAGTGGTAGTCCGCAACCTCGACGTCAGCGGGCCCAGCGTCTGTCCACCGGAAGCAGATCCGGTACTGGTTATTGATTCGAATGCTGAACTGCCCTTCCCGGTCGCCGCGTAGAGCCTCGAGGTGGTTACCGGGCGGCATCCGCAGATCCTGCACAGCCTGGGCCTGGTTCAAGGAGTCCAGCTTCCGTGCGGCGGTCTTCCACAGGTTCCGAGGACAGATCCGACGCGCCGCCTTCGAGTCCTCGCGATCGAAAAGGTCTCGGGAGCCCTGGTTGTGGAAGGACTGGATCATGTGTCAGTATAACGCACATCGTTATACGTTACAATCGGGTCTTGGTTTCACCCTAACCAGCGTATCTGGACTCCCCCGACAGTCGGATGTTGTCCGGAGCGTAGTTGAAGGTGGTGGCTCCGGGCTGCTCCTTGATTAGCCGGCAATGCTCACCTCGGCAAGGGTGTCCTCGCGCTCGAGCCAGAGGGCGAGCTGCTCGAGCTTCTGCGTGCCCTCGCTCGCCTCGAGCTTCACCGCCGCCCGGAAGGCCGACTTCACCTGCGCGTGCTGGTCCCTGGGCAGGTGTCCCGTGAGGTTGCGCAGCTTGTGGTTGCGGCAGCGCTGGACCAGGTCCTCGAGCAGGGCGGTGGCCACCTCCGCGTTCTCGCTCGCGCCCTCCCGCAGGCCGAGCACGTGCTTCCGCCCCTCGTTGTCCACGCCCACGGCCGCGAGCACGTGATGATTCCCGAACTGGATCCCGTCCACGTAGACGATGAGCAGATCCCAGGCCTCCAGCCGCCGCTCCATGAGCTCCCGGAGCACCGTCTCGCTCGCCTCGATCGCCTCACGGCTCACCGACGACTTGGCCACGCCCACCGTGTCGGCCATTGCCGGGATCACGTCCGCATAGCGACGCGTGCTCACGCCCGCCAGCAGGATCTCGAGCATCCGCTCCGCCACCGGCCCAGGCCGTCGCATCGCCTCGTAGGCCGGCATCTCGACCTCGCCTCCCTCGCCCCGGCCCTTCACCCGGAGCCGCGGCCGCTCGACCCGAACCTTCCGGTCCGACTTGTTGCCGTCCCGGTATCGACGCACATGCCCAGCCGGCAGCAGGCGCACCTGGTGGCCCATGGCTCGACACACTCGGCCCCAGTAGTGCGCCGTGCCGCATGCCTCCATCAGGATCTCCGACGGTGCCTGGGTCTCCAGGAATCGCCGGAACCCGGATCGATTGAGCCTCCGCTGTTCAGTGACTTGCCCCACCTCGCGCGATACCGCGATCTCGAACACGCTCTTTGCCAGATCCACTGCCACCTGCGTAGTCTTCATCGGGACTCCTCCTTCGGGCTTGGCCTTCGGGGCCGTTCGTGTCAGTGGCAGAGTGCTGCCACTCCGGAGGGGGAGTCCATCCCATCAACTGCTACTGCGTGCTCAAAGACCGAAGGGGTCGCGCGCGAGACGCGCGGTCGACATCATGAGGCACGCGGCAGAATCGCAGATCCGTTAGACCGTGCCACACCCACTCAGGGGATACAGCCCAATGGCGGAGACGCGACGGTGGTATCGCTTCGCGACGGAGAGCGTGGCCATCGTCGCCTCTATCCTCGTGGCCTTTGGTATCGACGCCTGGTGGGCTGGCCGGCAGGCCCTTGCTGAAGAGCAGGAACTCCTCACCGGACTGGTCGAGGAATTCGAAGGCAACGCGAGTTTGGTCGACGAGACCCTTGAGCGTGGCCTTCAGGCACGCGCTGATCTCCAGCACTTCCTGTCTCTGAGTTCCGACGAGCTCCGCTCTCCAGGCCTAGCCCTGACGTTCGCGTCAGCATACGAGCCCTTCATCCGAACGTACTCGGTGACGCCGACCGTCGGCTTCCTTCATGCCACCATCAGCTCCGGCAAGCTTGCCATCATTCGTGATGTCGACCTACGAGCCGCGCTCGCCCGTTTCGATGGTCTGTTCTCGGATGCCGCGGAACTCACTTGGTTCACGAATGAACTCAACCTGCAGGCTGCGGAACGACTCGGGGAGCTCGATGAGATTCGGTCTGTGCTTTCGCGCGAATCCGAGTTGGATGACACGATTCTGGCGCAAATTACTCTCAGTCCCGCCACTATCCGGAGGATGCATAGCGATCCGGAACTGATGCGGGTCGCCACGGCCAAACTCCGATATTGGGACGGCTACTTCTTTGAGGTCCGCGCTTTCCGACAAGAGATCGATGCGGTGCTCGCCCTTCTCAGAGCGAACTTGGCGACCCGCAGCTAAGTGGGGGCACGGTCTAACAGGCAACTCTTGCTGCAGACCGAGCAATGAATTCGGGGCGCTCGCGTCTTGCAACGCGAAACCGACGAGATGGAGGTCGCTTGAAGGCCAAAGAGACCGTACGAGACCTGTTGGACAGACTGCCTGACGATTGCACGCTTGAGGATGTCCTCTACCATCTGTACGTCGTTCAAGCCGTCGAGCGGGGCCTTGAGGATGCCGAAGCCGGGCGGACCCTGTCGCATGAAGAGGTCCTCGAAGAAATGCGTCGGAAGTGGGTCCTCGGCGCCGCCGGGTAGTCTGGACCAACGTGGCGAGGCGCGAAATCGATGAGATCGCAGGATTCATCGCTCAGGATTCGCACCAGGCGGCAGCGAGAGGCGGAACGACGGCCCAGACAGCGGAGGCGCTCGTGAGACTCGGCACTTCTTCATTCGTGGCGGCCGCACTGGCCGCGTTGTTTGGCTGCGCTGGCGAGTCTAGCTCGTCCTTTGAGCTCGTGGACAGCGCGGGCGTTGCGATAGGGGTGAACGCAGCCGGCAGCGTCGCGACCGCTAAGACCTGGACTCTCTCGCCTGAGCCCGTCACCGAGATCGGGGGCGGTGTCAATCCGGCAATTCTACTCTACCGTGTGACGGCCGTGACTCCCCTCGGCAACGGGAGCGTAGCGATCGGCAGCGAGGGTCCAAGTGAAGCGATTGTGGTTGGCCCGGCCGGTGGCGTCGTTGCGACGTTGGGCAGGGAAGGCGAGGGTCCCGGCGAGTTCGCGGGTGTGGGCTCCGTCATCTCACTGCCGGGCGACTCGATTGCGGTATGGGACCCGGATCGGCGTCGGGTCTCCGTGTTCGGCCTCGACGGACGGTTCGGCCGTGAGCTCGACCTGAGCGAAGTGGCCCCTGCGTCCGTCCGCGCCGCGCCAGACATGAACACTCCGAGTGGCTTCACCCACCTGTTGCCATCTTCCCCAGGCTCCTTCGTGGTACTGGGCGAGGCGGTCATGGCCCCGGGTGCCGCGGCGGGAGTTATCCGCCCGCAGCTTCCGGCGGTTCGCATCAACTCGGTGGGCGACGAGGTCGCACGGTTCACGCCCCTGCCGGGTCTCATGGTTCACGTGGGTGGACCTGCCGGCACCATGCCGGTCCCGTTTAGTCCCCGCCTCTACGCCGTGGCCGCCTCGGGAAACCTCGTCGTAGGCACTGCGGACACGACCGAGGTACGGGTGTACGTCCCAACCGGCGGGCTGGCACGGATCATTCGTTGGCCGGATCACGACCGTACGGTCGGGGGAGTGTCTCTGGCGAAGTGGCGCGAAATGGTCGATTCGCAGGCTGGCACGCGAGATCTGGTCGAGTCGGTACCTCGACCCGAGCGCTTCCCGGCGTACGAAGGGCTCGTTGCCACCGACCGAGGTGAGATCCTGGTCGGCGAGTATGCTGGGCCGCTCGGCATCTGGCCAATGCGGCGAGCGGACCAGGGCCCAGATATGCTACGGCCTCAACTGAAGGTGCCGGCGCGCCAGTGGCTGGTGTTCGACCCCGACGGCGAGTTGATCGCTACGCTCGAGACGCCCGGTTCATTTGAGCCATACGCGGTCGAGGACGACATGATGTGGGGGGTATACGTCAGCGATCTCGATGTGGAGTCGGTTCGGGCATACGCATTGCACCGAGGCAACTGAGCGCCAGCGGGCCGTCTGCTCTTGGCGCAGCGGGATTTCGCCGAGCGCTTGACGCATGCGCACTTACAAGGGTTTGCTGCTGTCGCGGTAGGCGTCGGGAGTCCGGAGCCGTTCGCCTTGCCGCTCACGGCCCCGGGTCGGCATCATGGTCGCGCAGCGGAAACCCAAAGTCGTTGGAGCGTCACCTCCTTGGCACGTGGCGTCGCGACGAAGGACCACCTCCAGGCCACGGCCATCTGGCCGACCGCAATCACCCTGAATGGACAGGACTGAGCAATGAACTCGGACAAGGTGCTGCGGTGGGCCACGCTGGCGGCGAACCTCGGGGCCGTTGTCGGCTTGATCTTGCTCGTTCTGGGCCTCAAGCAGAATGAGACACTGATGAGAGCCCAGACGCGCAATGATCTCTCCGTTGGAATCGTCGATCTCTTCGCCCGGGTGGCGGAAAACCCGCAACTCGCGAGTTTGCGTCGGCGCGCTGATGCGGGCGAGGATCTCACGCCAGACGAGGCCTACCAGTACGCGATTATCACGAGAGCCTTCTTTCGCTACTGGGAGAACGTCCACTACCAGTATCGTCAGGGGCTATACGACGAGGAGGAGTTCGGCCGCCAGCGCGAAGCGTGGCGGAGCTACGCTCAGTCGTCTCCGGCCTTGATCAAGTTCTGGTGCGCGGAAAGAACTCAGTTCTCTCCGGAGTTCGTGTCGGACTTCGACCAACTCCTTCCGCGGGCGGCCTGCTGAAGCAGAGGCGAATCGCGGCGGTGCGATCATGATCGAGCCTCTACCGCGCCAGCCCCAGCCGCTCGAGGATGTAGGCGAAGCGCGGGTCCCTCCGAGCCTTCTCCAGAGGGAGGATTCGCCACAGGTTATGAAGGTCGTCCGTCTTGTAGGGCATGCTGCGAAACCGCCCCTCCAACACTTGGAGTGCCCGCGTGGTATCCCCCATCAGCCGCCACTCATCCGCCCACATGAGGGGATACTCAAGCGTCTCCAACACGGCGGTATCCCTGGCGGCCCACGCGGCCCCAAATGTGTCGATCAGCGATTCATCCCAGGGTGGATCGAGTCGGCGGAAGGCCGCCCGGTGCACCTCGACGGCGCCCTCCACGTCGCCCAACGCCAGGTGGATTCCCGCGAGGTGATAGTCGGGGCTCCAGTGTGCGGGTGCCTGCGCCACCGCCTTTTCGCACACCGCCTTGGCCTCAACGAGCTCTTTTTCTCCTACCAGGAGCAGGCAGAGCGCAGTGAGTCGGCTTACGGCCGTCGGATCGAGCTCGACGGCGCGCCGGGCGCTTCGTACCGCCTCCGGGGTCCGGCCGATGGCCCCCAACAAATCCGCATACTGTTGGTGCGCCTCCGGATCGTCGGGGTCGATGGACAGGGCCCGCAGGTAGTGGGCCTCGCTCTGATCCCAGTCCCACCGATCCCGAAACACGTTGCCGAGTGCGACCTCCGCCGCCGCGTTGCGCGGATCGAGATCCAGGGCACGTCGGGCCGCGGCCTCGCCCGCGTCGAGTGCAGAAGCCCAGTCGGCCGAGTCCGGCCATGGGGCTCCGAGCGCGGGGTAGTAGGGCAGCAGCGACTGCGCCATCGCCAACCCGGCCCACGCAGGGGCCCAGCCGGGGTCGAGTGCCGTGGCGCGGGAGAAGAGTCCGATGGACTCGGTCAACCCAGCACCCCGCTCAGCCATCTTCGAACGCCCGAGCAGAAAGAGGTCGTACGCCTCGAGATCGGAGGTGGGTGTCACGAGCTGCCCGCCGGCCCCCAGACCAAGCGACACCTGCAGCTCGCTGGCCACCGCCTCTGCGATCTCCGACTGGATCCGGAAGATGTCATCGACGGTGTAGTCGTACGTGTCGCTCCACAGGTGGAAGTCACCGGCCGCATCGATGAGCTGGGCCGTGATCCGGCGCTGCGTTCCCTGCTGGCGGAGGCTCCCCTCAATGAGGTACTGCACGCCAAGCTCGGCGCCGATCTGGCGCAGGTCCCTCTCTTCGCCGCGGTATGCGAAGGACGAGGTACGCCCGCTGACCCGTAGCTCCCGGATCTTCGCGAGGGCATTCAGGATCTCCTCCGTCATACCGTCGGTGAAGTACTTCTGGTCCTGGGCCTCGCTCAGGTCGACGAACGGCAGGACCGCGATGGTGGGGCGAGGATCTTCAGACAAATCTGCGTACGCGACCCGGAGGATCTCCTCCGAACCCGCAGGCTGCGCCGACGCGGCGGTTGCGGGAGCGTCCTCGGCCGGGGCCGACGCTCGTCCCACCCACCACGCCCCGGCGGTCAAGGCAAGTACCCCGCCCAGGGCCAGGATGCCGGCTGGCCATCGGCGACTCCCGGGCTCGGCGATGATCGCCTCCAACTCCCCGGCCGCAGCTGGGGCCGTGCGTTTCATCCCCTCGGGGCTCGCCTCGAGGGCCCATGCCAGTATCAGAGCGATGGGGAATCCAACGAGGATGAGGAACGTCGTGATCCTCATAACCACCGGAGGGAGCTCCATGGAGCTCGCCAAGAGGTCGGCCACTTGAAGGACGATGAACCCTGTAGCGCCGTAGACCGTTGCAACCCGAAATACGTTCCGGCGCCGCAGGTCGGCAAAGAAACGCTGATAGGTGTGAGGCATCCGGGAAGATCAACCCAACCGTGGTAGAGGGCAAGAAAGCCACGGCCTCAGTGCCCCCGGTCAGGAGGACCTGATTGAGGCGACGATCCCCCGCTCTAGCCGACGATGCCAGTGAAGTCTTCCTCTCGGTTTGACATCTCGGCTCGATTAGTGGATCGGTGGGCGGGAGATACGATCCAACAAGCGTATCTGGACTCCCCCGACAGTCGTGCGCGAGTCGGACAGGATAGCAGTCCGCCCGGTCTGCCATCGCAGGGCCGAACGAGCTCCGTGCGGAACCGGGTCGCCCTGCATCGAGATCTCCTCCTCGCTGTCGAAGAGCTCCGGGGCATGGTTGCGGACGAGCTGGGTGGTGGCAGCGACCAGGACGCGCGTTCAAACAAGAGTGCTGCCACTCCGGAGGGGGAGTCTATCGCATCAGTCGGCTAGGATCTTGAGGATCGTCGACGAAGCGTTGGGTACATGAGGGCGCGAGCCCTTAGAGGGGGGACGTCGGGCGCATGGTTTCGGGTCAGGAGAATCGCCGGTTGAACGAGACCAACGAGCACTTCGCGGTGGCCCGGAGCGTCGACGACGCAGAGCGTCTCTTGGGGCTCCGTCCAAGAGTGCCAATTGCGGCAGGTGCGACGGTGACTATTTCTACTTCATTGCCAGCACTGAGCTTCGGCCGAAGCACTCGTCCCGGTGGCAGATGCGTGCTATGGTCGCTTGCAGACGTAGCTCGGCGGCGAGCGACCCCGCACAGGGTCACGTGCGGCTCCCCACGGACGGGATGACAAGGCAGACCATGTCGACCGAGGAATCCAGCTTCGAGGAGGACCGGATCAGACCCAAGGCGCTTCGTTTCCTCGTCGGTGTTCTCACGTTCCAGGGTGTTAGCGGCATTGGTGGCGGTCTCGGCCTGTCTCTCGACCCGAGCGGCCAGTCAGTAGGCATTCCGTTGGAATGGCTCCAGGGCTCCCCGTTCTCAGACTATCTCGTCCCGGGTTTGGTTCTGCTTGTGCTACTGGGAATCGGTCCCCTCGTGGCTGCCTTTGGCGCTTGGACCGGACGACGGTGGTCTTGGGCCACTTCGCTCCTGGTGGCGGCCGGCCTGCTCATCTGGCTCGGGGTCGAGATTGCAGTGATCGGGTATCAGCCCGAACCCCCTCTGCAGATGGTCTACGGCCTCGTGGCGCTGTCCATTCTCAGTGCTGCCTACGTGCCTTCCGTCCGCGACTACCTTCGCAATGGGGGGACGACGTGAAGACCGGCCGCGGCCTCGACCACGGACTCCGGTCGAATCGCAAGGGCTGAGGTCGTCACGTCTGACAACACATGACGTTTGTCGTGAAGCTCGTTAGAAGGCGCTGCCTGTGTCTTGGGCCTGGCCCTTGCCCTCGCCGCCGAGATGTGGCTCCAGTAGGTCACGGAAGTCGCCGGGGAACAGCTCGCCGAACCTCTGCCACGCTGCCCGGATGGCTTGGCGCTGGCCGAACATCGAGACCGTGCGCATGGTCACACCCCACTGGTCATCATCGACCTGACCCCGTTGCCGGGCCTTGTACAGCGCCCACCAGAATTGGAATACAGTGTACTCCCAGAGGACGTGGCGCTGTTGGTCGATCTCATCGAGTTGATCGAATCTGTCGGCCCCGGTGACCCACCACTCGGCCGCTTCCCGGTCCAACGCGACTCCCGCCGCGAGCGTGAGGTTGAAGTTGGACCACATGCTTTCGCTGTTGGCCCGCATCGCCTCGGTGTTCCCTCTGACCTGTCTTGCCAGGTACACGAGGGAGACGATCACGCCGACCGCCGCCACGAGGTCGCCGACGTACGAGAATTGCTCCAGGTTCATTGGTGCCCCAGGCGAGAGTCCGGAGGAACGTCGGAGCGAAGCTACGTGGCCCACCGCGGGGCCACCAGAAACCTGCGCGCTTGGACGGAGGAAGAGATGCACGGAGTTGGGCTTCGTCGCGCCTCTACCGCCGGACTCGGCGACCACCATCTGTCGATTGCTCTATTCGGCGAGCACCTTCGACGGCGTCCGAGCTCAAGCTGATGCCCTGGTCGGAGCCGGGGATCTCGGGCTCATCACGGATCCATCTCTCCGTCGAAATGTGACCGCCTTCCTTCGGGCCGAAGACGACTTCGCAGAAGATGCGGCACGGGTCAACGAGACCGGACTGTCCTTCCTCGAGGCGACGATGGCACACGGGGCTATCTCGTCGAAATTCAGAATCTGTCAACCATCATCGACAGCGTGTTGGTCGAGCTTGGTACCGCAAGCTCCGGAGAGTAGTCCCCGTCTGGCGTTACCACGTCACGTTTGCGACCGAAGCAGATCGTCGAGCCTCGCGTAGCTCACCTCCATGCCGTCGGTCATCCCGGTCTCGAGTGCCTGGTCGCGTGAGATCCTGGAGCCGTAGTCGATCCGCGTCGTCATGATCGTCACGCCGCCCTGCTCTTCGAACGTCACGGTTACGATCGCCGGTTGATCTCCCATCGTTCCGCCGACGTCGCCCGGGTCGAACGCCTCGGTATTGCGGATGCGGCTCGGCGCCTCGATCTCGAGGAACTCGCCGTGGAAGCCGAACTGCTTCCCGTCCTCGTCCGCGCGCCAGCGCCAGCGGAAGGTCCCGCCGACGCGGAGGTCCACCTCGCAGACGGTCATCGTCCAGCCGGGGTATCCCCCCAACCAGCGCTGCTGCAGCTCAGGGGTCGTGTAGGCCTCGAAGACCAATTCGCGCGGCGCGCGAAACGCTCTCTGGACACGTACCTCGGTGTCGCTGGGCAGTGAAACCTGTGCGGTCTCGGGGAGGGTCGTCATGTCGTCAGCTCCTCTGGTTCGTGTGTGGTATCTCACTCGGATCGCCGCGCCGCCTTCAACTCGTCCAGCACCTCGTCGAGGCGTCGGAACTGGGACTCCCACATATCGCGGTATCGCGTGATCCATTCGGATGCGACGTCGAGGGGAGCCGTCTCGAGGCGCCGGAGCCGTCGCGCTCCGTCCGGCTCCACCGAGACGAGACCCGCGCGCTCGAGCACCTTGAGGTGCTTGGAGATCGCGGGCTGGGTCATCTCGAAGGGCTCGGTCAGCTCGGTTACCGAGGCTTCTCCGGTGGCCAGACGAGCGAGAATGGCGCGTCGAGTCGGGTCGGCCAGAGCAAAGAAGGTGGCGTCGAGTCGCTGGTCAGCCTGCGGCGTAGTAATAACCATATCGTTATATAACGGTTCGGTGATGGTCGTGCAAGGTCGCCATGTGACGAGGGATCCGCGCTCCGTGACTCGTGCCGGGATTCCACCGGAAGGGATGATGGAGCTGCATTCCAACAGGCGACCGCTACCGCGTGCGCGACGATCGGAAGGGTCGCGTGCGAGGTGCGCGGACAGCATCGTGAAGGCACGCAGCCGATCGCAAATCCTCAGAGCGAGGCACGACCTGAGCCTCGCGGGAGACCGGGATGCAATGGCCAGAGTAGCCTCAGTCATTCCGACCCTTCGCGTGACGAAGGTCGAGGACTCGCTGCCAATCTACCAAGCCCTTGGCTTTGAGGTCGCTTGGCAGCACCAGCTCCAGCCCTCTGGGCCCAGACTGACAGCCCTCGCTCAAGACGCGAAGCAGGTGTTCCTGACCGAGCATCCCATCGCACCCGTCGGCGCTGTCGTCCACTTCATGGTCGAGGGACTCGACGAGATAGTGGGGCGTGCCAAGTCCGCCGGCTTCGACCCGACGTTTGGCCCCGAACTCCGGCCTTGGGGTGACCGCGAAGCGTACTTTGCAGATCCCGACGGCAATATCTTGAGATTCGGAGAGAGTTCGGGCTGACGCGGCGGCGGGCTGTTCGGCTTGCACTTCACAGCCGGCGGTCAGCAGATTGCCCCCGCAGAAGAAACGCTAGTCGTTAGCGGTATGCCCAGAGGGCCGACAGTGGTGAGATCATCCGCTTGGGCGACGGGCGAGCTCAGCCCCGCGCGAGTCCAGGCAGCGAAGACCGGCCAGGGCCCAATTCCTGCTACTTGGGAGGCGCTGACGGACGTGATCGAGTGCCCCGGAAGCGAGTGGAACTTGAGCGGTCGTGAAAGGGGGATCCGGGTTGGGTAAGGACGAGGTACGACTTCGTGAGGTCGAACCTGACGACCTGCCCATCTTCTACGAGCAGCAACTCGACGCCGACGCCACACGTATGGCTGCCTTCCCCGCCCGCGACCGCGTAGCCTTCGATGCCCATTGGTCGACCAACATCCTCGGAAATCCGGCGGCGATCACGCAGACGATTCTCCTCGACGGCCAGGTCGCGGGCCACATCGGAAGCTGGCTCCAAGACGGTGTCCGCCTTGTCGGGTACTGGATTGGCAAAGAGCATTGGGGCAAGGGGGTCGCCACCCGAGCGCTGACCGGCTTTCTGCACCTGGTCACGCAACGCCCTCTTCGAGCGCACGTGGCCAAGCATAACGTCGGCTCGATCCGGGTTCTTGAGAAATGCGGCTTCCAACTTGAGCGTGAGGAGAGCGACGAGTTCGGGGGCGACGGCGTTGCGGAGGTCGTGTTTGTCCTGCGCTGAAGCAGAGTGGCTCCCCCAGAGGCCCGGCGGGTTGCCGTAGCGCCGGCTGATGCAGGAAGAACGCTCGTCGTTGGAGCGCGACGCTGGCTGGGTGGTCGGGTCAGCGGTGGCCATCATCGGCAGGTCACGGGCGATGGCCAACGATCCTGATCAAGGCCACGGCTCCAGGTCGGTACTGGCCATTCCGGTCTCGAAGTCCATCGGGGCCGACATGTGCTCATGGACGGCTATCCACCGTCCGCCTCGGCGCACCCATCCGATGGTGGAGCGAACCCACATAGAAACGCCGGCTCCCGTCTTGAGCGTGCCGCTCACGTGGACGAGCGCGTGGCTGAAGGCAGCATCGCCATCGCCTCGCACGGCCAGGTCGCGCAGCTCGAATCCGATGGGGCCGTCGTACCCTGCGAACCATGCCTCGAGCTGCTGACGAACGGCGTCAGATCCTGAGCGCACAAGCGGCTTTCCAACGTCGAAGCAGATGACTTCCTCGGCCACATGCTGCATCACGCCGTCCACGTCGTGCGCCGCCACGGCCGCTACCCGTGCTTCGAGGAGTCGGGAGATCTCGGTCTCGACGCTCATCGTGTCCGGGGTTGCGTGGAGAGTTGATCTTCGAGGCGATCCAGCAACACGGACAGGCCCGCTTTGCGCATGTCGGGCGTCTCGCCTCCGAGGTACGCAGACTGATCAGTGAGAGTGAGATGGGTGCCGTCACCGTCCGGCATGAGGTCGATGGTGGTCATCGTCGCGGTCGTAGGGATGCCGCGCTCGTACAGGACGCCAGCCATGACCAGGAGCTCGCCCTCTCGAATTTCGAGGTATTCTTGGCACGTCAAGACCGTGTTCCAACTAGCAATTCTTGCGAGGCGTGTGGTGACGTCCTCGTCTGGTGCTTGGCCACGGACTCGGCCCGACGAGGTAGGCGGGATCCGGAGCACTCGGCTGGCGGCTCGCGCCGCGGGTCGGCATTCTGGTCCTGCAGCAGAAACCCAGGGTCTCTTGGCAACTTCCCACGATCGGCCAGCCGTCGCGAAGCACGCCCGGTGCGTCGTCAAGGCCGACATAGCCGGTGCCGTGTGAATGGGAGCGTTCGAAACCTGTCGGTCTTGATCTCGATCGTGCTGGGGCTGGGGATCACCCACCTCCTCATGGGATTCGGACGGTGGGTCGAGGGGCGACGTGAGTTCCATGCCTTCGGGCCATCGCTGGCCTGCTGCGATCCTCGGCATGGCCCTGAAGAGAAGAGGGGACATCGTCCGTTGGCATACTCCGTCCTGGTCGTGTTCGTGGTCTACACCGTCGTCCTCTTCTTCGACCTCTGAGCCCGAGGGCGGAAGCCCGCCCGACGGTGGACGTGGAGACTCAACCTTGAACACCAAGCGAGTGTGGTTGCACAAGGCCGGTCGTCTGGCCGCTGAGTTCATTGTGGTCGTCGCAGTGCTCTGTCTTCTCGACGCTGCATCGGCCTCGGCCCAGATACCCGCCGGCGCGCGCCAGATGGTCGATGTCCAGGGGGTGTCTACCCACGTGGTCACACTCGGGCTGGAAGACCGGGACCCGGGCGAACCCGTTCTGGTGCTGATGTCCGGATCGGGAACTCCGCTGGAGTCGTGGGCGAGGTGGCTTCCGGCGCTAGCCGAGTTGGCGCCCGTCCTGGTATACGACCGGCCGGGCATCGGACGGTCGGAGTACGACGGAAGCTCCGTCGGCCCCGACGGGATCTCGAGTCACCTCGATGCCCTGCTCACTGCTTTGCACATCGAGCCTCCGCTGGTCCTCGTCGGGCACTCCTGGGGTGGGGTGCTCGCCCTCTATTTCGCTGGGCACAGAGGCGACGACGTCGTCGGAATGGTCTATCTGGACCCGAAGGATCCGCGGGACTCGCAGTACGGTTATCGGCTCGTGGATGAGGAGGAACTGGCCCGACAAGAGGCCGCGGAGGACTCGATGTACGCGGCGATGAATCTCGGGCCCGGGCTGCTGGCCGAGCTCGACGCGATTCGCGCGTTCGAGGCCACGCCCGTCGACGAGCGGGGACTCCCCGACGACCCGCCCGTGCCGACGGCTCTCGTGCTCGCGACAATGATTCCGGACTTGACCGGCGCCCCAGAGGGTGTGACCGCGGAGTGGTTTGGCCGTCTGATGAGCCGACGGCTGGAGCGGCTTCCTCGATGGGTGGCCTCGATGCCACACGGCACCGTGATCATCTCCACCGACTCGGGTCATGGCGTGTACCGTGATGCTCCCGAGTTGTCTTTGGCGGCGGTCAGGAGGGTGCTCCGGGCCTATCGGAATGGATTGGAGCGATAGCCCGTTCGCCTTGCACCTTCGAAGCCCGCAACACTCGTTGCTGGTCCCCCGCTTGCGAGTGTAAGACGATATATGTAGAATAAGGTCATGCAACGCCTCACTCGTACGACCACGCGCGCCCTCGCAGCCTTTCTCGAGACGCCCAGCAGTTGGCGCTACGGCTACGACCTCATGCAGGTCGCCGACCTCTCCTCGGGCACCCTCTACCCACTCCTGGCGCGACTCGCCGACGACGGCTGGCTCGAATCGCGTTGGGAGGAGTCCGAACTCCCGGGGAGGCCGCCGAGGCAGTTGTATCGCCTCACCGCGACCGGGCGTGTTCAGGCTCGCAAGGCGCTGGAGCGGGCGCAGCCTTCATGGCTTCCGACCCCCCGGACTCGGGAGGCGTGAGCATGCTGCAGCGCTTCTCCCCGGTGCTTGGCCGAACGGTTCAGAAGATGGCCAGACTCTCCCCGCCGCGGTATCGCGAACTGGTACGAGGGATGGTGGCCGAACTCGAATCGATGCCGGACCCAGCGGAGCAGACCCGTTTCGCGCTGGGTGCCATGGTCGCCATCAGCCGCCTCGTAGTGCGTGGGTACGTGGGAAGCGTGTCACGCGTCGTGCGCCGACTTGTCGGCATCCGGGAATCACGAGACCACGCAACAGCAGAGGTGCCATCCATGCCATCCCTCACGACTCGCCAGGTGCTGGGTCGCCTCGCCGTCCCCTTTGCCGTATCGCTCGCCTCCCTGACGGCACTCCTGATCGCCAACAGCGCCGTGCGGTTGGTGCCCCGGTTGACTGCAAGAGGAGTATCGACCGGCGGCGTTGCCAAGGCCATCGTGGTCGCCGTTCCCCACACGGTCGCCCTCACGATCCCGATGGCGGTCTTCGTGGCGGTTTGCTGGGCGTTCATGCGGCTCGGAAGGGAAGGCATCCTCGCCGAGGCCAGACGAGAGGCGGGCGGATACCGCCGCCTCCTCGGGCCGGTGTTGGGCGCGGCCGCCGTGGTGACCGCGTTGGCCTTTGCGTCAAACGCGGAACTCGTGCCTCGGGCGAATGCGCAGCTCGGGGCGGCGATCCAAGGGGCCCCGCTCCGAGACAACGACCGAACGATGACCTTTGGCCAGCTGCGAGCGGCCGTGCGGAGAGCCGAAGCCGCGACCGAGCCGAGCGCCGCGGCCCGCGCGGCGGCGTACGAAGTAGAGATCCAGAAGAAGGCCGCCCTCGCAGTCGCGTGCATCTTGCTGGCTCTGCTCGGGACAGCAGTGGCCATTCGATTTCCGCGAGGCGACGGCAGATTGGTGTTTGGCGCCGCTGTTACCGTCTTTTTGGGGTACTATGCCGTTACCGTCGCAGGAGAGTCGCTTGCGGACCGACAGATGCTGTCGCCGCTCCTCGCGATGTGGATGGCCAACGCGATCCTACTGGTCCTCGCGGCGCTCCTCATCTGGGGAGCGGGGCGTCCTCGCCATGCCGATGGCGCTGAGGGCCTGGCGGTCAACGGCTGACGGCCGGGAACGTGAGCGGCGCGCCCTGACGGACGGGCGGAGAGCCTACCGGAAGTCGAGCGATCCGTCGCCCAGGTCGGCGATGTCGAACGGCCCCTCGAACACGAAGTCGCCGAGGTACGTGGCCCATTGGGTCCCGCTGACGTTGAACAGGTAGTAGGTGCCGTTGACGTATACTGCCGCTCCCACGTTGGCGATGGGTGCACCGCCACCACCGAAGTCGTCGGCGAAGCTTTGCACGTCGGTCCAGGCCAGGTCTCCGTATCGCCAGAGCTGCCAGGACGTACCCGCGCTGTCGAAGATGAAAAAACGGGGGGTGTTCGCCGCGCGGGAGATCGCGCCCACGTTCGTGAGCGTCGGGGTGCCGAGGACGTCGCTGGGTCCGAACGACTCTGCGTCACGGTACGTCCCGGACCCGTATTCGTAGGCCGTGTAGCTGTGGCCGAGTCCGTCGACCATGAACGTCTCGGACCCGGCGATCGTCGTGCCGGCCGCGCCGATGGAGGCGAGAGGGAGCCCGTCCGTTTCGAGGTCGGCCACGTCCGCGGCCGGCCCGAACGTCCCGCTGCCCGGGTCCCAGCTCACCCAGCGGGTTCCGTCGAGGCTGATCAGGTTGACCGTGCCCGCCGGGGTCACGTAGGCGGCACCCACGGCTTGGAGGGGGGGACACGCGGACTGGCTAGGGTCGTCCGCGCAGGTCGGGGCCGCCGTGGAGCTATCGCACGCCACGAGAGTGGCGGCCATGAGCGCGAGTGTCGCGGTCCGGTTCATGGGTATTCCTCGGTCGCTGGACGTCTCGGGCGGGCGGAGGGCCGTCCAGCCGAGCGAAGGATCAGGTTTGGAACCTATGTTGCCGCGTGCGATCGACGAAGGCCGGAAGGGTCGCGCGCGCGGCGTGCGGCGGGCATCATGGGGCACGCGGCGCACTGAAGATCCACTTGGCGTCCCATGCTCGGAGGGAACTTGGAAGAATCCAAGAAGCGGAAGCTGGCGGTCAACTGGCGCCAAGCTGCAGGCGAAGCCTTGTTGATCTGCCTCGGGGTGGGTGTGGCCCTTCTCGGGCAGGCCTGGTGGGAGGCCCGGACCGAGCGGGTCGCGGTCCAGCAGCATTTCGATGGACTCCTCGACGAACTTCGCCGCAACCAAGAGGGGTTGCGGGAATTCGAAGATGTCCAGAACGCCAGTGTCCGCCGAGCCGCGACGGTACTGCGCCTGATCGGTGAGCCTCGCTCCTCCGAGCGCGACGACTCCTTGGTGGCTTTCTCGTGGACGATGGTCTCACACAACTACTTCGTGCCGGCAACGGCGGCGATGTCGAACCTGCTGAGCGCCGGGGGACTCGGTCTCATCCAAGATCCGGCACTGCGCCTGAAGGTGACCGAGTATGCCCAATCTGTTGAGTCGTTCAACAGCTTTACGGCGGACCTCAGGGATTTCCAGCTGCGAGATATGCGTCCGGCCCTCAGCAAGATCCTTCCTCTGGCGAATCGGCGATGGGTGGAGGATCTGGAGAAACGCGGGATCACGATTCCGGAGTCGTCGTTTCGCGCGGACCCGTCCTCGCTCAGGACCCTGCAATTCGAGAACCTCGTCCTCCTCAGGGTGGGCTACGAGGGAGACGTGGCGGAGTTGGATGTCAGTCTGCGCCATGAAGTGGAGGAGCTCATTGAGCTGTTGGAGTCGTCTCGGTAGGGGTGGCCGAGTTCCCCGAGCGTACCATACGCGGACTTTCTCGCGATGGGAGCGGTCCGCACCTTGGGTGCGCAGCAGAATCGCAAAGCCGGCAAGGCGTACGCCTGACTCGCGATGTTCCCATGTTACAGGTCCAGTTGATCAGAGTACAGATCAAGCGAGGCGAGACGGATCGGCTCGTAGGCGTGGGCTTGTAGGCATGGGGGTTGAGCGGGGCAAGCGTGTATCCTGGTGGGGCCCTCGCGTCTTGCACCGTGAGCGCCCCGGTAGGCATCATGCGCCTGCCGCAGAGCGCCTGTCGCTCGGCTGAACTCCATCCGCAAGAAAGGCGAGGGCATGCATCGAGGCGAGGGTGTCGGAGGGCGAAGTGCCCGGATACTCGCTGAACTCCTGATCATCGTCGTGGGCGTACTTCTCGCGCTGGCAGCGGACCGCTGGAATCAGGCCCGGTCCGAGCGGGCTTTGGAAGCCGCCTATCTGGGACGGTTTGTCCAGGAGATTCGAGCGGACAGCGCGAGCGCGGCTCAGTACCTCGAGGGTCGCCCCTCGATCATCGCTGGGTTGGACACGCTCATCGCCTTCGTCGATGGGGCTGAGGCCCCACCCAATCTGGTCGCAACGTTGAATCGGGTGTCGGGTGAGTTGAGTCTCCCGGCGCCGGTGGCATGGACCGAGATCCAGGCCACGAATTCTCTGGACGTGATCATCGACCCCGACATCCGCGCCGCGTTGACCGAGTACTACGCCACCCGGGATCGACTCCAATTGATGTGGCGTCGTCAGGACAGCCGGGCGCGAGATCCGCTTTGGGATCAGCTGTATGGTATGGGCCTGTTCGATCCGAGGAGCGAGTTCGGAGCCCCCCCTCGTACAGGTGTCGAGGCCTTCCGTTCGTGGCCCGACATCCGTCGGTTGCTCGTTGCCTTGGGTGCTGGTCACTACTTTCAGGAGAACAACGCGGAGCGGACACTGCAGGCGACGCACGTCGCGCTGGAGACTCTGGGGGGCCGGAGTTGAGCGACCGTGCGGTTCAGCCTATCAAGGTCGTCAGGACGCACATGGACCGAGTGAAGAGATGAGCGCCAGGTTGAAACTGCGTCGGACCATTACTGAGTTCGTGGTCCTGGTGGTTGGCGTCATGGTCGCCCTTGCCGGAGACAACTGGCGCGAGGCCTGGCAGGACTCACGCCTCGAGACCACCTATCTCGAGCGTCTCAGGCTCGAAGTGGAGAGGGGACTCGATGCGCAGGCGACGCAGAGGACTCAGAATCGAGTCCGCCCAGTCGGCCATCCTCAGTCTTGTGGGCCGCCTCGACGGTTCGGGCAAGAACGTTCTTGCCGGCGACTCCGTGGTTGACAGCTTCCTCGTTGCCTCCACTGTCGGATTCGAACCTGATCAGTTCGGTCCAGATGTCACGTACCGAGAACTCATCGCTTCGGGGCAACTGCGCGTAATAGAGGATCCGCTCACCAGAGAGGCTGTCATCGATTATTACAGCGCTCTCGATCGGGTGAAGGCTCAGGCTTCTCAGGTGGTTCCTCTCCAGACGCAGGTGGCGCGCCTCACAGGGCACCTGCCATTTGAGTTCAGCAGCGGGGACGCGTCTCTGTCTGAGGCGGATCATCGGCGACTACTCGAACTCCTTCGAGGGAGCGACGTACTGCCAGATCTCCGGGAGGCCCATTCGGATCTCAACCTGCTCTACCTGTTCATGGGCTTTCTGGACGAGGCCGCGGACTCGCTTCTCGGGCGGCTGAGAGGAGCGGGCTGAAGGACGAGCTCGTGAGGCGTCGGGAGACACGTACTCGCACTGGGGGGCACGACGTTGCGCCGGATGCCTGTTTCAATACCGTGGGTCAAGGTGCTGAGCGAGGGGGCCGTGATCGTAGCCGGCATCCTGATCGCATTGGCCGTGGATTCGTGGTGGGACGGTCGGGTCGAGCGACGCGACGAGCAGGACGCGCTCGGGGAGCTTCAGGCGGAGTTCCAGGACAATGCGGCCCAGTTGGACTCGGTGCTGTGGCATCATGCCACCGGGCAACGCGCGACCGAGGTCCTCCTGTCGTTCTCTCGAGGACAGGTCGAGTTGTCCGCTGACTCCGTCCGCCAGTTGATCTGGGAACTCGATAATCCCTGGACCTACAACCCGAAGTCCGGAGCCCTGGACGCGTTGATCGCCTCAGGCCGGTTGGGGATCATCCGGGATCGGGCGTTGAGAACTCAGCTCGCGGGCTGGGAGGGTCTGTTGGAGGACTACCGGGAGGAAGAGGTGCACTCGCGGCAGTACGCGATGGGGCCGCAGTACGAGTACTTCTCGTCGGTCCTCAATTGGGGTACCGTGTATCGCGTCGGCTCCGAGCACGCGCCCGCGAGCCTGCTGAGTCTGGCCGGCGATTCCGGCCTCGAGAGCGTGGCTGCGTACCGGGCCAGCTTCCTGGATGGTGTCCTCACGGAGGCGCAATACGTGGCCGAGGCACTGGCGACGATCCAGGGACTGCTGTCGGCCAACCTGGTTGGAGGGGGGAGATGAATTGGGAAGCCGCCGGGGCGCTTGGCGAGATTGTCGGCGCCTTCGCGGTCGTCATTTCGCTGGTCTATCTGGCGATCCAGGTGCGTCAAAACACTACGGCGATCGCCGCTCAGGCAGCGCACGACGCGCTCGCCGCCGTTCGCGAGTGAACGTGTGTTCATGACCTGGGGCAAGAGTCCGGGCTTTGCCGCCTATTGGTCCCTCCGAAAGGGGCTGTTTACGCCTGCCTTCCAATCCCTCTGCGATGCCTGGCCCGAGAGCCCCGAGGTCTTCACCGGGGGGGTCATGGCCGCGCTGTCGGAGGGGCCGATCGGGGCGAAGGATTACGACGAGCTGCCATGACATCCACGATTCTGAGGGACCTGTACCTGCACATGGAGTGGGCCGACGCGCTCGTGTGGCGAGAGACGCGGGCGGCACAGCGAGGTTCGCGTGACGAGGTGCTCTTCCAGACGCTCCTGCATCTTCACACGGCGCAGCGCGCGTTCCTGATGGCCTGGCGCCATGAATCGCTGGACGGGTTGGAGACTGAACAGTTCACGACCTATGAGGCGCTCCAATCGTGGGTCGAAGCCTACTACCCGCTTGTGACCAGCTACCTCAGCGAGATCGCCGACGACGCTCTGAATTCGCTGGTAGAACTGCCGTGGGCGCCCCAGGTGGAGGGACGCCTCGGCCGGTCTCCGGGACCGACGACGCTTGGTGAGACGCTGTATCAGGTTGCGGCGCACAGCACCTACCATCGGGGCCAGGTCAATCGCCGCTTGAGGGAGATCGGCGGGGAGCCGCCGTTGGTGGACTACATCGCTTGGGTCTGGCTGGGAAGGCCGTCCGCCGAATGGCACGAGTAGATCCTCGACTCACGAGCGACTGCTGCCGAGTGCGACACGGTCGAAGGGCTCGCGCGCGCGTCGACGGAGTCGCATCATGAAGCGCACTGCAGAATCACTGGTCCGTCAGGCCGCTCCACAGACGGCGATCCCACTCAACCCCCAGGTACACCGTGCGCCTCCCTCCCATGGCGGTCCTCATCGTCTCACTCGGCGCCTGCTCGCAAGCCCCGCCCACCTCGTCGAGCAACGCCGCGAGTGACTCCGCGGCACACCGCGCCCACCAGGATTATGTGGACGCCATCAATTCGAACAACCTCGATTCCTTGATGGCGATGTTGACGGAGGATGTGGTCTTCCTTTCGGCGAACGAACCGGTCATGGTGGGCAAGGCGGCCGTCCGTCCCTGGGTCGCCGGGTACTACGACGCATACCACACCCACTGGGACAAGCCGGTCCAGGAGTTCGTCGTCAACGGCGACTGGGCGTTTGAGCGCTACTCCTATGTCGCCACCGACTCGTCGCGCACGGACGCTTCCGTCGCGCAGAGCACCGGGTGGGGGCTGCTCATCTATCGCCGCGACGCCGACGGCAAGTGGCGCGTCGCTCGCGACGCGTTTGGCCCTGATCGTCCGGCTGCAGGCGGCTGATCGTCCCAACAGGAATGGAGGAGGACCTCAGTGCGCGAGTTCCTGCGCGGACGCGGCGCCGATCTGCTACTCGAGGGCATCGTGGTGATCGTGAGCATCCTGGTGGCGTTCGGGCTGGATGCCTGGTGGGGGAACCGCTCGGCCCGTATCGATCTTCTGGATGACCTCGCCAGCGTCACGAGCGAGGTCGAGGCGAACATCGAGGCCCTTCAGGTAGAGGCGCTGTTCCACTCCATGGCCGCCGCGAGCATCGATGACCTGGTGTCGAGGATCGACCTTGCTGGCGGAGCCCCGTGGCTGACCCTTCCCGATACCATTGCGAGCTTCGCCTTCGTCTTCCCCCCCGTCTTCGATGCCTCGACGGGCGCCTTGGACGCGTTGGTGGCGGACGGTAGCCTCTCCCGACTGGAAGACCGCCGCCTGAGGCAGCTTCTGGGAGACCTGAGAGCCCAGTTCGAGGACGTCCGCGACAGTGAGATGGGGGCACGTCGGGTCGCCGCCGAGGAGATCATGCCACTCTTCTGGGAGAGCCCGGACCTCGCCGCATCGCTTGGACGTAGCGGCGAGTTTCGACGCCGGGGCCTCGAGCAGACCCCGCTCCCGAGTCATGCGATCCGACTCGAGAATCCTCCTGGTCTGAAGAATCGCCTCCTCCTGAGGCGGGCGTGGGTCACCGCGTCGTCAGAAGGCGTCGCCGAACTCCTGGCTACCCTCGACGAGGCGCGGGCTTTGCTCGAACGGGAGTTGGCCGACGGATTGTGACGCAGGGGGTCCTGGTAGCCTCACTCTTCTCGCGCCCGAGGCCCGAGGACCCCATGATGAGCACGCGCATCTCCAGCCATGGGAGCTCGCCGCTAGATGAACGATCCATCCTCGATGGCATCCCGCGCGGGGCGGCTACTGGCTGCCCTCGGCGTGATCGCATCGATCGTGTTCGTCGGACTCGAACTCCGGCAGAACACCGAGGCCATGCGTGCGCAGACGCGCCAGGGCCTGGCAGACCGCAACGCTGAAGTCATCTACTCCGTAGCCGAGAACCCCCAGTTGGCCCGGGCCTGGACCCTGATGTGGCAACGCGATTCGGTCGCTGCCCGGTCCTTGACGATGGTCGACTCTGTCCAGGCGCGTTGGGCGATGTGGGGCATGCTACGGTTTGTCGAGCACGCGTACCTGCAGGTGGAAGAAGGCGTGCTTCCGGAGTCCGCCTTGAACGGATACGGCTTCCACGCCAACAATAACTTCATGACCCCGCAGTTCGCGTCGTTCTGGCGCGGCATCCGCGAACGATTCGATGCCCGATTCGTCGCCGCGCTCGAGGCGGAGTACGACCTCAATTGATATTCAGGCACTTCGTGGGCCGGGGCTGAGGAGGGACGGCTGATTCGCTTGGGTCTGACTGAAGGCTGTGGCATCGCCCCGAGCCGCGTGCCCGGCGAATGGCTCGAGGAATCCGTGGCTCCGTTCACCGCGGGAGGCGTTCGCCTCTTCAACCTGATCCCTCGGGGATTCGAGCGGTACGCACGCATCCTGCATCCAGCCCTGGACGCCGAGGGATCCGTGGTGCGGTGGAGCGACGTGGCGGCGCTCACCGGTCGGTCGATGCATCCGGATGCCCAGTGGGAGGCCTTGCGCACCGGGCCACGCGGGAGCGCACCGGACAGCGTCGTCAGTCCGTGGCGGAGCCGCACCGAGGGGACGGTGCTCCGCGCGCTCAAAGAGATCCTCGCGAAGCCCGACCCGGGCACGTGCTGGATGGCGGCCTGGGCCGGACGCGCAGGTCTCGAGGAGAGCTTCGCGGCTCCGCGAATCTCCACCGGTCAACGTGACTACCTCCGTCTTCTTCGCCTCCCAGTCACGCGTGAACGACGGCATGTTTCCAACGATCCCGGAGCCCTTGCCCGGGATGTGGTGGCCTGAGGATCGCTCCTGGTGCGTGGCGAAAGACGTCGATCTGTGCTGGACGTACGTGGGTGGCTCGACCGAGACGATCGAACGGATCCTGGAGAGCCCCGACCTGGAGGCGGTCGAAGTCGGGCCCGAGCACCGTGCCGACTACCTGAGCGACCAGGTCAACGGTCCCGTCCGACCCACACGTCACCCATCCCAACAACCGAGGAGGGACCCTGTCTGACCTGAGGGCAAAGATGCCTCGAACGATCACCCGCATTCTCGTGGAGTTCGCGATCATCTTCGCGGGGGTAACGCTGGGCCTCCTTGCGGACGACTGGCGGCAGGATCGCATGGACCGGGCCACCGAACGCCTGGCGCTCGAAGACCTCTCCGAGGACCTGCTGCGCGACTCGGTCCAACTGGAGCAAGTGAGACTCGTGGCGCAGGGTTGGGACCAGGCCGCGCTCTGGGCTCGCCGGGCCGATCCACGCAGCGTCACGGCGGAGCAGGCCGCGGATCATATGGCTGCTGCGTCCAGCATGACGATCTATCAGCCGGTCACGTCGTCCTACTCCAGCCTGAAGGACAGCGGTCAACTCGATCTCATCCGCGACGCGGAGTTACGCCGCCAGATCGTCGGGTATTTCGAGCAGAGGCAGCCCAGTATGGTGGGGATGTACGAGATCGCCCAGGAGCAGTTCCTCGAGTTCCAGGCGGCTCTGTGGCCCTATTTCGTGCAGTCCGTCGCGGATTCGGCGACGTCGCTATTCCCGGGGAACGGTCTCGAGCCCCGGGATTCGTGGATCGGATTCTGGGACGACGAGCATGCTCGCCAGAGCCTCGACCAGATCGGGCAGAGCGCATCGATCTGGATCTACCTCATCCCCGGCGTGCTCCAATCGAATTCCGAGCTCCGGCGCGAAGTGGCTGCGAAACTGAGATGAAGGCCAAGCGCCTGAGCGTGGGAGACACCATCGGCGTTGCCAGCCCCTCGTGGGGTGGGCCGGCGGTCTTCCCCCACCGACTCGACAACGCCATCGCCTACCTCGAGTCTCGCGGCTTCCGGGTCCGGGTCGCCCCTCACGCGAGCGGCCAGGACGGGTTCGTCTCCGGGACCGCCGAAGAACGGGCGGCCGACCTTCACGACCTGTTCGGAGACCCCGGGGTCAGGGCCATCATTGCGTCGATTGGGGGCGACCACTCCTGTCACCTGCTCCCCCACCTCGACTTCGACCTGATCGCCGAGAACCCGAAGGTCTTCATGGGATACTCCGATATCACGGTCCTGAACGTTGCGATATGGAAGCGCACCGGTCTCGTGACGTTCAACGGTCCTGCGATGATGACGGACTTCGCCGAGTACCCGACGCCGTTCGACTACACGATCCGGTACTTCGATCGTGCCGTCTGCTCGAGCACCCCCATCGGGCGCATCGAGCCAGCCACGCACTGGACGGAGGAGATCCTCGACTGGCGGACCCAGGCCGACCTCACCCGCGCGCGCCGGATGGTGGACACGCGGGGGTGGACCTGGTTGCGGGACGGTGCGGCGGAGGGGGAGTTGGTCGGTGGTTGCATCGAGTCACTCCAGCACCTCCGCGGCACGGACTTCTGGCCCGATTTCGAGGGTCGCATCCTCTTCCTCGAGACCTCGGAAGAGAAGCCCAGTCCCGCTCGGGTCGACGGCATTCTCATGGACTACGAGAACATGGGGGTGCTCGGCCAGATCTCGGGCCTCCTCGTGGGCCGGCCGATGCACTACTCCGATGCGGAGAAGGCCGAGCTTCGAGAGGTCGTCCGACGCAGGATGGCCAACTACTCGTTCCCGATCGTGACCGACATGGACTTCGGCCACACGGCTCCGCAGTTCACGTTGCCCCTCGGGTGTGCAGCGCGCCTGGACTCCGGGTTGCGGACCTTCGAGGTTGTCGAGGCCGCCGTGGATTGACGGCCCCCTGGGGCGCTTCCCAACAAGACCTGAAACCGATTGCCGGAGGTTTGTCATGTCCGAGGGATTCCCCGTCGAGGGCGTGGAGGCGACGCTCCTGCTGGTGGTATCTGATATTGCCGCAGCGCGCGATTTCTATACGAGGGTCCTGGGCGCGTCCCTCTTCCGAGAGTACGGCGGGGATTCTGCGGTGCTCGAGTTTCAGGGGATGTGGTTGCTCCTCGTGACGCCGGGCGGTCCGACGCCCGGAAAACCGAGCGTCACGTTTGCACCGCCCGCGGATCCCGATCGCGTCGACCACCAGCTCACGCTGCGCGTGCCCGATTGCCAGGCCGCCTACGACACGCTGAGGGAGCGTGGGGCGGTTTTCCTGTCACCGCCGGTCGACCGAGGCGGAGAGATCCGAGCCTTCTTTCGCGATCCGGACGGCCACCTGCTGGAGATCAGCGAGGTCGGCTGAGACGGCGGTCGCATGCTCGTATCCCTCGTACTCTCATCGCTGCTCGCGGCGGCCGACACCACTGCCATCCGATCGCCGTGCCGCTCACACGAAAAGTGCGGACTCCAACATCGAGGTGACGTGCTCCTCGAAGCGCGTCCGACTCCACCGCCGTTCGGTCACCAGTAGGCGGAAGACGTCGGGCCCGCTCAGCGCCCAGAAGAGGTCGGCGGCTTCCGTGGCAGAGAGCTCGGGCTTCAACGCCCCCGCATCCGACCACTGGTGGACCAGGATGGAGGCTGACCGATGGCGCCGCCCTTCCCATGAACGAATATTCGCTGGCGCTCTTCGCCCACCTCTCCTTCATGCTCCTGGCCGTTGTCGCGGCCACGCTCACCACCTTCGCATCGATGCGTCTACGCCGCGCCGACGACGTGCGAACCGCCCTGGAGTGGTCGGGCCTCATCCAGCGGGCGGTCCGAGCATTCCCCATCGCCGTGGTGGGATTGCTGGCCACGGGCGTCTACATGACCCATGCCCACTGGGTATGGTTACCGTGGATCGACGCGGCGCTGGTCGGGCTCATCCTCATCGTGTTCCTGGGCAACGCGGTGGAAGCCCCTCGAGGCCGAGCCCTGGCCCGGGAACTGACCGCCGCAGGCCTCACGCGCCGCGCCCGGCGTCTCATGCGTGACCCCGTAGCCTGGGCCGCCAAAATAACGACGCACACCCTGGTGCTGGCGGTCGTCTGGGTGATGACCGCCAAGCCGGGAGCGGAAGGGTCGGTGGTGGCGTTGGCCGTGGCGCTGCTTGGAGGCGTCGCACTGTCTTTCCCCACGTGGCGCCGACGCGAGTCGTCGAACAGGGCCCCGGTGCTGCGGCACGGTAGATTTCGGGGAGACGCAGGATCGGCCAGGTCGGCTGAGGCTTCGTGGGACCGTTCGGTAGGGTGCTCCGCCGGCCTCGCGTACGGCATCGGGATGACGGGCTCGCGCATGTGGCGCTCGCCGTGCATGTTCCTCGCGGAACCGGGCCCAAGAGACATTGGGACGCCGATCGGAGACTGGAGGGACCTGCACCGTGACTCTCGAGGCGATCACCCTCGTCGCCCAGATCGCCGGCATCCTCGGAGTGATCGTCTCCTTGGCGTACCTGGCGGTCCAGGTCCGCCAGAACACCCTGAGCGTGCGCTCTGCGACCTATGATTCCCTTGTACGCCACAGCGGCGAATTCCTCGTCCCCCTGATCGAGGATCCGGTCCTCGCAGAGGCTTTTGAGCGAGGCGTGGGAAGCTGGTCCGCCTTGACCTCCGGGGAGCAGACTCGCGTCAACTACCTGTTCACGCAGCTCCTTCGGACCTGGGAGAACGTCTTCTATCAGCACCGGCAGGGCACCCTCGAGGAAGGGCTGTGGGTCTCGTGGC
Source organism: uncultured Gemmatimonadales bacterium (assembly GCA_963809895.1). Lineage (GTDB taxonomy): Bacteria > Gemmatimonadota > Gemmatimonadetes > Longimicrobiales > Gaopeijiaceae > Gaopeijia. The sequence goes on from CAWELD010000010.1 coordinate 650,453, forward strand.
GGCACGTCATGGTGTCCTACTTTCACCAACCCGGAGTCCAGGATTGGTGGAAGAATCGAGGGGATGCGTATTCCGTCGATTTCCGCTCGTTTCTGGAAGGATCAACGCCAGTGAGCGTCGCGATTCGAACGACACAGCAGCTCAGGAGTACGGGCTCGCCAGCAACGGGGGCCTGACCTGGACTACGTAGGAAGCTCGTGACCGCGCATCCATCGACGGGAGCCGTCCGTATCGTAGCAAGTAGCGATGTGCTCACGCTGCTTCGCTGAGCTCGGCGCAGGAATCGCCGGATTCAGCGGCATTGTGGTGGCCCTGGACAGCCGACCCGTGTCCCAGTGGTCCCAAACCGGCGGGCGGGCCTACGGTCGCTCCTTCAGGTGAGCGCCGTCATCGTCCTGTTCTCGCTCTTCCCATGATCCTGGGGCGGCGGATTGCCGAGCCTGGTCTATGGTCCTGGGCCTTGATGGCGTATGGATTGGGTCACGTGGGCGACGTTCTCTCGTTCCTGCTGCATCACGACTCCCAGACCCCTCGGGCCGTGAAGATGGGGGCGCGGTTCGGGCTCGCAGTGGCACTGACCCAGTTGGTCGTGGCGTTCGTCGCTCCATCGAGTACCGCGGAGATGGTCTACCTCGGCGTCCTCACCTGGCACCTCGTCGTAGCCGCCGGCAGCTTCGCGTTCCTCCTCTACGCACACGACACCGAGCTCGCGGACCCGTGAGGGCTCCGTGGTCCAGATTCAAGTCGCCTATCCCGCAGAAATCGTCGGGGTCCCGTTCCTGACGAGGACTCGCGAGGAATGGTGAACGGCGAAGCGGACGGACGGAACGTCATGCCACGGGGCGGCCATGGGGCGGGATTACTGTGCAGCGGTTGCCGCTGGCACCGTGGTTGCATGGATGGTCAGCGCCGAGCCGAACATTCACGGCGGTGGATCGGCCGACGCGTGGAGATCGTCACTTCGGGCCGCTCCGGCATGGGGAGAGACGGAAGGCTGGGACGTCGCGACCCAGCCCGAGGTCTCGATCGGCTCTCTCGACGGCGAGCGCCCGGTAGCGGCTCGGATCAAGTCGCCGGCGCGACGCGCATGCCCGATGGGAGGATCGTGCTCCTGCGCGGCCGTGAGCCAGGTCAGTCCGATACTACGACCCGAGCAGTGGAGTATCGGGATCACGGCTGCGGAGCTGAGGGCTCGGCACAGGGACCCCGGGGACTCGCGGCCGGGCGGAGACAGCCGTCTCCTGGCCGACAGTAATCTCGATGTCGAGAGCCGGACCTTGGAAGGTCAGCGCGCTCGATGGCTATGCCGGAGACTCGCGCCGCCAATTCACCGTGTGATGACGTATGAACGCAAGCGTGGCATCCTTCTGGAGGGAGTGGCGTGAGGCGGCGGAGGCAGCGTGCACGGTACCACTGGATGCGGTTCGGGCCCCCTCGTGGACAGGTCGAGCGGTGTCCGACGTGGCGAGGCAAAGGCGGACCGACGGGTTGCGACGGCCACGAGGTGGATACGGTGGGCGTGGTCCACGGATTCAGCCTCGATGTGCTTCTCGGTGCCATGGGAAGTGCCGTCACTACCGGAGGAGATCGGCGAGGTGAATGTGGGTGAACGGAGAAGCGGACGGACGAGCTCATACCACGGGCCGCCATGCGGTTGCTGTGCGTTGGTTGCCGCTGGCATCGTGCCGGTTGCGAGCGGATGGTCAGCACCGGGCCGCCACCCCACGGCGGTGGATTCGGCCGGTGTGGAGATCGTCACATCGACCGCTCCGGCATGGGGAGAGACCGCGGGGCTGGGACGTCGTGACCCAACCCGAGGTACGATCGGCTCTCTCGACGGCGAGCAGCCCGTACCTGCTCGACGACGTGGCCGGCGCGACGCGCATGCCCGATGGGAGAATCGTCCTTCTGAACGCCGGAGACGGGTGTGCGGACGGACGAATTGGGTGTGGAGTACGCTGAGGTCTACTCGCTGCGGCGAGACCGGTAACGGGGCGGAATGGACGCCCTCGCCCGACAAGGAGGGGTGAGCGGATGGGTGACTACGCGAGCGCGGCAGATTTCTACGATCTCCTCTACGAAGGTGAGAAGGACTACGCCGCCGAGGCGGCGTTACTGCGCGACGAGATCTTGGCGGCATGCCCATCCGCGCGCTCCATTCTCGATGTGGGATGCGGCACGGGCGCGCACGCGCGAGCCCTGATCGATGCGGGATTCCAGGTCGACGGAATCGACCTCGAGCCGCGCTTCGTGGAGATAGCGCGCGCGAAATGCCCGGAAGGGCGATTCGAGGTGGGCGACATGACCGACTTCCACCTAGGTCGACGGTACGATGTGGTAACCAGCCTCTTTTCGGCCATCGGCTATGCCGGCACAGAGGCCAGACTGCTCGGCGCCATCCGGTGCATGGCCAGTCACCTCGACGAGTCCGCTGTCCTGATCGTGGATCCCTGGTTCGAGCCCGGTCAGCTCACGGACGGATGGATCACGACCGTTGTGGGGAAGCGCGACGGCCTCACCGTGTGCCGAATGTCACGCACCGTCCTCGATGGGCCGATGTCCCGCCTGGAATTCGAGTACCTCATCGGGTCGTCTGCGGGAATCGAGCGCCAGAGCGAGGTGCACGAGCTCGGCCTCTTCTCGGAAGACCAGATGAAGCGCGCATTCGCGTCGGCCGGGCTGGAAGTCGAACGGAGGCCGGAAGCACTGCGCACCCGCGGGCTCTACGTCGGACGCGTCGCATAGGGTCTTGCCGACGATCAGACTTCTCGCGTGCGAGGCGCACGCATCGCATGTTCAGGCGCACAATCGACGTGCCGCATGGTTCGGTGGGCCTTTCGAGGAGATGGCGCAAACCCGTGATGAGACGAGGCACTGGATGCATCTGAGCCACCGGCGAGTCGCATGATCGAGGGCGGAGAGGTTCTGCTCGCCATGGCGCAGGTGGCGATCGGACTCGCGGGATTCTCCGGGGTGGTCGCCGCCTTCAGTCGGACGCGGGACTTTCCGCCCGAGGATCGGGTCCGATTTCTCATGTTGGTTGGAGGCGCGTTCTTCGTCATCCTCCTGGCGTTCGTTCCGTTCCTTCTCGACCTCGGCGGCATGACGGAACGTGGGATGTGGCGATGGTCCAGCGGGATATGGATTCTCGGATTCGTCGGTCTGCACGCCCCTCCTGGCAATCGGACGCGGTGTCATCATGCGCCAAGGCCGGCCCGCGCCCGGGTGGTCGATCCTGCTGATCCTCGTGGCGGCGATGGCCGCCGCGCTCGCGCAGGTCGGCAACATCCTCGGCTGGCCGTATGCGCCGGGGCCGGTGCCGTTCCTACTCGGCCTGATGGTCGGGCTCGTCGGAAGCGGGTCGATCTTCGTGTATCTCGTGCTGATCCGACCGGAGACTGATGAATCGGTGGGCGGGGATGTCTGATCCTTCGTCCCGCCTGGCCGCTGCCCTCGGCGACCGGTACGCCCTCGATCGCGAGCTCGGCGAAGGGGGCATGGCGTCGGTGTACCTCGCCCAGGACCTGAAGCACGACAGGCAGGTGGCGCTGAAGGTCCTGAAGCCCGAGCTCGCCGCCGTGGTAGGCGGCGAGCGCTTCATCGCCGAGATCCGCACGACGGCCAATCTCCAGCACCCCCACATCCTCCCGCTCTTCGACAGTGGACAGGACGACGGCCTGCTCTGGTACGCCATGCCGTACATCGAGGGGGAGTCGCTCCGGGATCGGCTGGAGCGGGAGGGCCAACTCCCCGTCGACGAAGCGGTGGCCATCGCGACCAAGGTGGCGGGTGCCCTGCAAGCTGCCCACGATCAAGGCATCATCCACCGGGACATCAAGCCGGCCAACATTCTTCTGGCCAACGGCGAGCCCCTGGTGGCGGATTTCGGGATCGCCCTGGCGGTGCAGGAGGCCGGGGGCGGTCGCCTCACGGAGACCGGCCTGAGCGTGGGGACGCCGTTCTACATGTCCCCGGAGCAGGCCACGGCGGAGCGGACGCCCGACGCTCGGGCCGACGTATACTCGCTGGGATGTGTGCTCTACGAGATGCTGACCGGGGAGCCGCCCTTCACAGGGAGCTCGGCGCAGGCGGTGCTGGGACGGATCCTCACCCAGGATGCGCGACCAGTTACCGAGCAGCGGCCTACGGTGCCCGGCAACGTGGCCGCCGCGGTGCATACCGCCCTTCAGAAGCTCCCGGCGGACCGGTTCCGATCGGCGTCGGAATTCGCCCAGGCGCTTCGGACCTCCACGTTCTCCTCGCCCGGAGCGGTGGCAGCAGCCGGAGGCCCGGTCAACCGTGGCCGGCGTGTCGTGCCGTGGGCCGTGGCCGCCATCGCAACGGCCGCCGCGCTCCTCATGGCGCTACGCCCGAGCTCTGAGACCCAGGTACCCGAGCCCGTGCGCTTCAACCTCGAGAAGCCTGCGGATGCCGTCCAAGGGTGGCGCAGGGTGCTCGACATCTCGCGAGACGGGCGCACCGTGGTATTCCTGGGCCGGGATCAGGACGGGCGCTCCCTGTTTCGCCGTGACCTGGCCACCCCGGGCGTGCGGCCCATCGCGGGAACACGGGGAGGAGAATACCCCACCATCTCGCCCGACGGCCGCTGGGTGGCGTTCGTGGCGGAGGATGGCCAGGTCTACCGGACACCCCTGGACGGGGGGACGGCTACGCAGATTGGTACGCTGCCCAACCCGCCCATCGGCATCTCTTGGGAGGGGAACGGTCGCCTCGAATTCGGAATGTTGGCCTTCGATGGCGACTACCCGGGGCTGACCACCATGGATGTGGCCACAGGCCGCCTCGAGGTGCGCACGCAGCCGCGCGTGGATGGTGGCGGGATGCAACACGAGCCCTATGTCCTCCCGGGCGGCAAACGGGAGCTCTTCATCGACTTTCCGGAGTCGCGTGAGGAGCCAGTGGGCCTGGGGATCCTGGACTTCTCCACCAACGAAACGCGTCGGCTGGATCTGGGCGGCACGCGGCTCCGGTTCACCCGCTCGATCGTCGGCGTGAGCGGCGACAAGCTGCTGTTCATGGATGACAGCGATCGCCTCATGGCCGTGAAGTGGGACAACGAGCGGGGGGAGACTGTCGGAGTGCCCGTCGCCGTCGACGGGGTACCGGATGCGTTGGCCGAGGCGTCGCTGTCACCCTCCGGGGTGCTGGTCATGCTCCTGGCCGGGGAGGCCTTCCGGCCGGTCCTCGTCGACGACCGAGGGCGCGTGGTGCGCGAGTTGTGGGAGGGGCGCGTGAACTCGTTCTTTCCGCGGGTCGGGCCTGACGGCGATCGGGTGGCGGTAGGGATGGCCGGCTTCCGGGACCGGGACGACGTGTGGATCCTGGACGCGAGCTCGGGGGCGCTGACCCCCATGGGGATCGGATTCGATCAAGCGCCGGCGTGGACGCTCGACGGGCGCGAGATCCTCAACGATCAGCCCTTCAGCGCGGAGGACGGGACCCAAATGAGGCGGATCCGTGCCATCGCGCTGGACGGCGGTGGGGCCGTGAGGACGCTGGCGGAGATCCGCACGGAGTCCGTGGAGGCCATCGACGTCCATCCGGGAGACGGGGCTCTGGTGCTGGACGTGAACAACGGCACCAATCCCACCATGAGCCAGATGGACATTGCGATGCTGTCCGCCGGGAGCGACTCCCTGCACCCGGTTGTCGGCGGACCCGGACAGGAGGTTGCTCCCCGCTTGTCACCCGATGGGCGCTGGCTCGCCTACACCCTGGTCGAAGGAGGGCGAGCCCAGGTCATGGTGCGGGCCTTCCCCCACGGGGACCGGGCGGTGCCCATCGCCCCGGAGCAGGGGGGCATGCCCGTGTGGGATCCCTCCGGAACCCGTCTCTACTACCGCACGGAAGACGGCCTTTCCGCCGCCACGCTCAGCTTCCAGGGAGGCACACCGCGGGTCACCGAACGCGAGCCCCTGTTCAGCGCACCCATGTTCGGGGCGCCCGGCGACAACGTGGCCACGTACGACGTTCTCCCGGGAGGATTCGTCGTCGCGCTGGACGAAACGCGGACCAGCGGGCGTCTGGTGGTATGGAAAGACTGGATCCAGGAGCTGGACGCTTCGCTGCGATGAGCCGAGCAGAGCTCGATCCGTGACTCCGAAGCTCACGCCGCAGGCGGACGTAGTCTAATTGATGAGCATCGTCTACTTTGCCGCGGGTCTTGCGATAGGGTTGACTCTCGGTCGTCTCCGGGCGTCCGGAAGGTTGGCGCATGGATCCGTGTCCGCCGAGCCCGAGCCCTCTGATGAAGAGATCGAGCGTCGCACTCGCGAGGAGCGGCTACACGCAGTCCTCTCCGGAGAGAGAACGCCGACGCCTGAGGAGAGGCGCGAGCTCGCAGCTCGACGGCAGAGCGAGGAGCAGTAGTCTCGATGGCACCCCGATCCGGTCTCTGACCCATGCGCTTCCTGACATTTTCCATCCTTCTGGCTCTTCCCGCTCCCTGTCTGGCGCAGTCAGCTCCGACGGTCACGGTGATCGGCCGCGGCGAGGTCGCCCTGGTCCCCGACTTCGCAACCCTCTCGGTCGGTGTCCGCGTGCAGCAACCGACTCCAGAAGCGGCGGCTGCGGCAATGTCCGAAAGCATCGATGCCGTCGTCGACACGCTCGTGTCTCTGGGATTCCCTCGAGACTCCCTGCCGACACGGGTCTTCGGGATCACCGCGGATCGCGCCTATCAGGAGGGGAACCGCATCACAGGCTACACGTCCCAGGTTACCCTCGACCTCCGAACCTCCGAGCTCGATCGACTGGCCGAGTTCGTGGGTGCGGCGATCGCAGCCGGTGCTACGGACATCGGACAAGTCCAGTGGGGCTCCACCGAGGCCGAGGCGGGGCGACGCGAGGCGCTGCGGCTGGCGGTGATCAATGCCCAGGCCGATGCCGAGGTGATCGCCGATGCGCGTTCAAGCAATCTCGGTGAGCTCGTCGACATTTCGGTCGAAGGAGCAAACCCGGACCAGGTGATGTTCCGGCGACGCACCGCCGACATCGAGATTCTTCCACCGCCGGTGACTCCTTCAGCGCTCATCCCACAGGTGATCAAGGTGACCATGGCCGTGGTCGGGACATGGCGCCTGGGTTCTTGATGCCCCGGGCGAGGCGACCCATGGATCCCAGCGTCGAAGGTACCGTCCGGCGTGGCGTCGCGGCCCTCACGTGGGTCGAAGAGTGGCTGGAGACGGGGGATGTCTATCCGGTGAGTCGATGATGAGGCATGCCACGGAATCGCAGGGCAGGCGAGCGAGGGTCGTGGTCGGTGTGTCGGCGCTCGTCGCCGCATTCACGCCCATCGCCATACCCGTGCCTGCGGCCGCACAGCTGACCCCTGCGGACTCACTCCAGATCATCCAGAAGGTCGTCCAGATTCGCACGGGCTGGATGAATCGGCAGCTCAAGTTCCAGGCATGCTCGGTCTTCGAGTTCAGTGGGCGACCGAGCGATCTCCGTGCTGCGTTTCCGGGTGCTGACCGCACGCTCGACCTGCCGGACTCGCCGTGCCCTCCTCCGGATTGTCCCTACCCAAGCGCCGTGATCACAGATCTCGAGGTGGCCGGAGACTCGGTGGTCGTCTCGGTCGCCATTGAGGAACAAGAAAACATCCACGAGGAGGTCTTCGTTGTCCGTGAAGACCCGAGCCCGAGCCGCACCTGGTGGTATGTGGACAGCGTCAGGGCCTTCGGATTCGTCCGCATACGTCGGCCATGGATCGAAGGCTGCCGGGGCCCCGGGGTCTCGAGGACAATGTCCGATGACCCCCCATCGATTGCCCGGTCAGTGTATCTTCATAATGCTCGCGATCGGCATCCTGACCGATGAAGACGCTCGCTAGGCTGAGTTTGGCCGCTGGTCTGGCCTTCGCGGCTTGTTCCTCCTCTGGTGGGGCCCTGCCACCCGACCATCCTGAGGCCCTACCCATCCACGGGACCAGCGCCACGGGGCCCGTTGATTTGGCGGCACGGGTCGCCTGGGAGGGCGACAGCGTCCTGGTCGTGTCCGTCCGAGTCGCCAATCTCGACACGGAGACTATTCGTCTGGAGAGGGGACACTGCCCCTTCAGCGTCCGCGCCTTTGCCAATCCCCAACTGGAGGAGCCTGCCTTCTGGGATGATCACTTCACCGCGGAGGTCTATTGCACGGATGAACTCATCATCGACGAAATCCCTCCAGGAGACATGCGACAGGTGGTCGATCGGAGGGCCAGCGACATCATCGCGCTGGGCCTGCCCGCGGCCCCCGGTTACTACGGTGTGGTTGTGGTCCTGAACGGGGAGCGCCGCGTATTGGATGCCGGCCGCCTCGGACGACCCTGACAGCGACCGGATGGACATGACCCCGGACCGAAGCGATTCGAATCCCTGGCGAGTCTGAGACACGGATGACACGGCGATACACCGAGGCTGAAGTCCGGATGATTCTCGACAGAGCGGTCGAGGTGGGCGACGTGGAGGCGCCCTCTTCACGCGACGGCATGTCTCTGGAAGAGATCAAGGAGATCGGTGCCGAAGTCGGGATCGAGGGGACCAGCATCGAGCGGGCCGCGCAATCCCTTCAAACCCGGCCAACCGGCTCGCGATCCTCCTTGTCCGGTGGGGCCGTTTCGCTTCATTCCGAGATCCAGGTCGCGGGCGATCTCACCTCGGTCTCGACCAGCGCGATCCTGTCTCTGATTCGACGAGAAATGGGGCGGCAGGGGGATCTCTCGGAGGTCGGGGGACTCCTCGAGTGGCGGTCCACGGGCGAACTGAGCGATGAGACCATCACTCTTTCGTCCGAGCAAGAGAGTACCACGATCACGGGGTCGGCGGACCTCCGGAACGGGGCGATCGTGACCTTCCTTCCGGGCTCGATTCTCGGCGGGTTCGGATCGATTCTCTGGTTCATTCAGGCGGCAAACGCCGGAAACGAGATCGGGATGGTCCTGGCCCTGCTGGTCCTGCCGCTTCTCCTGCTCGACCTTGCGCCTCGTCTTCCGCCGAATCTCGCGAGCGGAGTCCGAAAAGCTCGACCGGGTTCTGGAAGAGCTCGGCGGACTGCTGGCAGAGGCGCAGGAGGAATGACCCGCGCGATCTCTCTTGCCATTAATTCGGTGTTTAGCTAAATAACAATGCATGGACACCGTATTCAAGGCCCTCTCCGATCCGACGCGCCGTCGCGTGCTGCAGTTGCTGCGCGAACGACCGATGACCGCCGGCGAGCTCGCCGACGAGTTCGATCTCTCCAAGCCCACCATGTCCGGTCACTTCGCCGTATTGCGCGCGGCGAACCTGGTGGTCGCCGAGAAGCAGGGCACGACCATCACCTATTCTCTGCGGCTATCGGTTCTTCAGGACGCGTTGCTGAGCTTCGCCGACGTCTTCGGTATTGGTGAGGTTCCGGCCGATGCCGATGTCCGTGGAGGGGAATCGGCTCATGCGACGTAGCCGCACGCCGCAGGTGCTCTTGACCCTCGCGCTGGCGTCGAGCGCCGCCGTCGCCGCCTGGGGGTTCTGGATCGACCCCGACCGTCCGTGGCGCTGGCTCCTTCTCGGTGGCGTTCTGCCGGTCCTGTGGGCGTACGTGAAGAGGGCGCAGGTGCGCGGAGACGATCCCGAGGTCGGCGCCGCGTTGATGGTATTCCACAGGTACGTCCTCGCCTTCGCGGGGTTCATGCTCACGTCGAGGGTGGGGATCCGGCTTGCAGTCCACGAAGGCCTCCTGGATCCGACGTGGTTGTCCACGGGCCGACGGCTCGGCGCCTTGATGATGGGCGTCGGGATGATCTTGTTCGGCAATTTTCTTCCGACGCTGCGGTCGCCGTGGTCGTTGGCGAAGCAGCCGTTCGAGTGGCAACAGGTCCATCGGTTCGCTGGATGGACCTTGGTCTTGGGAGGACTCGGTGTGATCGCGTCCTGGACCTTCCTCCCGCTGGCCTCGGCGGACCGGGCCTCGGTCCTGATCGTCGTGCTTGCCTGCCTGTGTACGGTGGGGCGGAAACTCGCCTCGCTCACGACCCGCTCCCTCGGCCCCCGCTGACCGGCCAGCACCCTGCGACTCACGAGGAGCCGATGACGACCGTGACGTTCTACCACTCGGCCATCTGCCCGCGTTGCCGACTGGCGTCCTGGGCGCTCAGTTCAATCCTCGAGGAGTATCCCCACATTGTGGTCGAGCGGGTCGAATACCTGACCCACTTGAGCGCAGCGCGAGCGTCGGGCGTGCGCTCGATCCCCACGCTGAGCTCGGGCGAGCACATGCTCAGCGGATTCCTGCTCTCCCCTTCGAGCATCCGGCGGTTCCTGGACTCCCTCGGGAAGGAGCAGCCGTAGAGGAGTGGTGGAAATGAGCGAGCACACGGACTTCAGCCGCGTCGAACGCCTCGGCCTCTCTCTTGCCGACGTCGAGGCCGGTACGTCGTACGGTGCGCCGGCGCTCGAGGTGGGCGGCCGCATGTTCGCGTGCATTCCGACGCACCGTTCGGCGGAGCCCGGCTCGCTGGCCGTGCGGATGAGCTTGGTGGAGCGTGACCTGCGGCTACGCCACCGTCCCGACGTCTACTATCTGAAATCCCACTACGAACCGTATCCGGTGGTGCTGGCGCGGCTGGCCGAGTTGTCGGACGACGAGTTGAGCGAGCTGCTCGAGACCGGGTGGGCGTTCGAGCGGGCGAAGGGAAAGCGGCGGTAGGAGCATGCCTCGCCCCGCCACCGCACAGCGTTCGCTGACAGCAGCCAGACGCAGGACATCCTGGTTGATCGGCGTGGCGTTGACGCTTGGCGTGGTCTTGCGCCTGTGGCAGTGGGCTACCGAGAGGTCGCTCTGGGTCGATGAGCTGTGGATCGCCCAGAACGTTCGGGACCGAGATCTAGGACGGCCTACTCCTCGAGCCCCTGGCGAACCGGCAGGTGGCGCCCCCCGGCTTTCTGGCCGCGGTGGACGCGTCGGCATGGCTCTTTGGACTGGGTGAGCGATCGCTCAGGCTCGTGCCGTTCGTCATGGCGCTGGTGGCGCTGTTCCTGGTGTGGCGGGTGGGGTCGCGGTTTCTCACCGGCTTGCCGTTGGCGGGTGCGGTGGTCCTGTCGGCGGTGAGCCCGGCACTCGTTTGGTACGGAGGCGAGGCGAAGCAGTATTCAGGCGACATCGCGTGGACGCTGCTCCTCGTGCTACTCGGCCTTCGGTACCTGGAAGACCCTCGCGACATGAGGCGTGCCGTTTGGGCGTCGGTGCTCGGCGTCCTCGCGATGATCTCGTCGCATCCGGCGGTACTGACCGGCTTCGTGATCGGTGTAGTTCTCACGTGGGACTGGGTGCGGGACAGGGAGATCGCGGAGCTCCGGTGCCTCGCCACGATGGGTGTCGGTTGGGTCATCGGCGCAGCCGTCGCGACCTGGGCGTCACTTCGGTTCACCACCCCGGAGGTTCGGGCGTACATGCACGACTTCTGGGCCGAAGGCTTCGCACCGTATGGTTCTGGACTCGTCGCAGTCCCGCTCTGGCTCCTGGGGCGGGTGTGGCATGTGCTCGCGCACTACCTGGTCTTCCTCGAAGCAGAAGCCGGGGTCCTCGCTCTGCCTACGGCGATGCTCGCCGTGGCCGGACTCGTCGTGCTCCTGCGCGAGGACCGGATCAAGAGCTTCGTTGTGATGGCGCCGCTGCTCGCGGCCATGCTCGGCGGCCTGAGCCTTCTGCTTCCGATGAGAACCAGAGTGGCCGTCTACGCGGGCGCCGCGGTGTTGCTGCTCGGAATGGCGGGACTGCAGGCGCTCTTGCAGAGCCGTTCGCGCTGGTGGAAGGGGATGGGGGCCGTGATGGCCGTGCTCGCCATCGTGCCGATTCCCCTCATCGTGCTGGGCACGTCACGGCCGCCATATCGCGCCCAGGAGACGCGCCCAGTGTTGGCGACGCTTGCCGAGCGCCTGCGTGAGGACGAGGCCGTCTACGTGTACTGCCCCGCCAAGGCCGCCGCCGAATTCTACGGACCGGCGTTGGGCGTCGAAGGCTACATCGAGGGGGGATGCTACGAGTCGGTGAGCGGGTTCCTCGATGAGTTGAGGACCCTGCCCCCTGGGCGTGTATGGTTCTTCTACACCCACCGGACCGAAGCACGGCCGTATCCGGACTCGGCGAGGGCGTTCTTTGCGGCTCACGGGCGCCAATTGGACGAGATCGAGGATCCGTTCGGCCTCACGGGCCAGGCCCAGGCTGCCGCGATCCTCTACTTTCTTGATCCGAGGGACGGAGGGTAGTCGTGGCGGCGCTCGGATGACCCCGCACCCTGATCCGCCCCTCTCTCTCCGCGACGCTGTGGCATCCGCCGTCGGCAAGAGGCCGGTGAGTTGGCACAGGCCGCGCACCGGACTGTCAGCCGCGCACCGCTACGTCGTAGGTCTGTCTGACGGCTCGCGCCTCTTCGTGAAGGCGGCCGTGGACGACGAGACCGAGGGTTGGCTCCGGACGGAGCATGGGCTCCTGACCGAGCTGGCCGACGATTTCCTGGCTCGGCCCGTGGCATGGGTCGAGAACACCGAGAGACCCATTCTCATCACCGAAGACCTCAGCCACGCGCATTGGCCCGCCGATCACGATCCGGTTCGGTGGGAGCCTGGCCAGCACGAGCTGCTGTTCGAGACGCTCCGGCGTGTCGGGGCGGTGGCTGCGCCCGAGTGGCTCCCTTCGGCGGGAGCGGCGGCTCCCTCGAGATGGCGATCCATCGAACGTGAAGCCGATCGGTTTCTGGCCCTCGGGCTGTGCAGCGAGTCGTGGTTCCGGGAGGCGATCCCCGGTCTGGTCGATGCGGAAGAGGGCCTGTCGCTCCAGGGCGACGCGCTCGTTCATGGTGACGTGAGAAGTGACAACCTCTGCTTCCAGGAGGACCGGACGGTGCTCGTAGACTGGAGCAATGCGTGTCGCGGCCGTCCGGATCAAGACCTCGCCGCAGTCGCCAGCACGCTGCCGCTGGAGGGTGGGCCCGATCCCGTCACGGTGATGCCGGCGGGCGGGGGTTGGGCTGCCTATCATGCGGGCCTGGCGTCGCGGCGGGCCTACCGTGACGAGCGAGCGCCCGAATGGCTCCGGCTCGTCTTGCAGCGGTTGGCCGCGATCAACCTGAAATGGGCCTCGCAGGCGCTCGACCTTCCACCGTGGACGGGGGTGGACTGGCGTGACGTGCGCTGACCGGGCCGGCACGCCCCGCTCCGACACGGTGCGGAAGATCCGACGGGTGTGTCTCGTCGTCCTCGCGGTTGCGATGCCCGGAAGTTGCTCCGACGCTGGCCCCGTTTCGGAGCGTGACGCCGCACTCGTCGCGATCCTGCGAGCTCAGCAGTTGAGCCCAGCATCAGAGAAGGTCCGCCTGGCCCCCATCTGGATTCGTGGAGAGCCGCTGGACAGCGTCCCCGCTGACCTGATCAGCGTCCTCGCGGACTCCACGGGCCTGAGGATCGTGTCTGCCGAGGAGCTCTCCAGCCACGATCCGAATCTGCTTCTCATCGGCGTTTCCAAACCCGTTCTCGGTGCGGGCGACACGATCCGGGTGAGTGCGGGTTGGGAGCGGCTCGGGAGGGGCGCCGGCGATCCGAATTGGGGCGTCGAATACTATTTCCGCATGCTCTGCAGGCCCGACTGCAGGATCGTGAAGGAGCTCGGACCCGACGTGTGGAACTAGGCTGATGGGACATCCGAGGAAGCAGATGAGGAAGGCGGTACGGGAAGCGGTGCTGCATCGGTTCGAGGCATGCCTTCCGGGAATGTCACGGCGCCTGGACGTCCCCGCCTATACCCGGGAGCCGTATGACAATCTCCTCCCGGCCCTGGCCCCGGCCCTTCTGGACGACTTCGCGTCAGGCGACGGGAGAGAGCTCGAAGGTGACCTTCCGAAGTTCTGCGCCGCTCATTCGTCCGCTGCGTTGGCCGCGAACGCGTTCGGGTGCTTTCGATTCCACCCGGAGCGCCTGCGTCTCGCGGGGCTGGCGGGCTTCACCGAGGCGCGGTTCGAGCACCGGCTCTCCACCGGCCTTCCAGGGAATCCCCCGAACCTCGACTTCTTCATCTCCGGACCGAACGGTGCCGTGGCCGTGGAGTCGAAGTTCACGGAAGTCCTCGCACCCAAGGTGGCGACGTTCGCCGCGTCGTACTCCAAGGCCGTGGAACGGCTCGCGGACTCTGCCTGGCAGCGACTCTTCGAAGCACTGAAGGAGAACCCCAGGCGCTTCACGAAGCTCGACGCGGCCCAACTGGTGAAGCATTACCTGGGCATGCGGCACTCCCTCGCGGACCATGCGGGCCGGTTGGTGCTCCTCTACATGTATTGGGAGCCCAGCAACGCTCAATCGATCCCGGAGTTCATCGCTCACGCTGAAGAGGTCGCGGCATTCTCCAATATCGTCCGTGACTCGGAGGTCCAGTTTCTCGCCATCGGCTACCCGGACCTCTGGGATGAATGGAGCCGCTCCGTCTCGTGGGAGGGAATCGAACCTCATGTAGGGGCGCTTCGGGCACGGTACTCGATGCCGGTACCGCCGGTGTGAGGCTCTGCCGCCAGGTCATTCGCACAAGCGAGGGTTCATGGAGGCACGATCGCCGTTCTGGATGATGGAGCGTCCGCCGGCGGACCGGCATCTCGACAGCGAGGCGGTACGCACCGTGGTACGAACGCAGTTTCCCGATTGTCCGGCCGCCACCGCGACGCTCCTGGGGTCGGGGTGGGAGCACGACGCGTATGTCGTGGATGAGTCGATCGTCTTCCGGTTCCCCCGCTACGCCGATGTCGCCAGGGGCCTGAAGTATGACGTCGAGGTCCACGCGCTGGTCTCCGCGGTGCGTCGGAGACGCCGTTCGGGTGCCGACGGTGGACCGCTTCGGGACAGCCAGCGACATCTTTCCGCACCGATTCGTCGGCCATGACCTCGTGCCCGGCGTGGGCGCGGAAGACCTGGACGCGAAGCACGCGCCCCGTCTGGGTGCCGACCTGGGTCGAGCCCTGACGCGGGTCCACGACATCGATCCCGAATCGGCCCGTGCGATCGGCGTGCCCCTCCTGCCCCACGACTGCGAAGCGGCGATCGCCGCCCTCAATGAACAGGTCCGCGTCGTCCCGATAAGCTCGGTGGCGCCGAAGCCGGCGTCGTGGCTGGCGGGAGGTCCTGCGATGCCGTCTCCAGATCCGAATCCACCGCGCCTCATCCACAACGGACTCCACGGAGAACACGTCATCGTCGATCCCGCGACTGGGGCATTGTCCGGGATCATCGACTGGAGCAGTGCGGCTGTGGGGGATCCCACGGTCGACCTGGCGTTCCTGTTGGTGCTCGGGGGGCCGGAGCTCCTGGGTGCGGTGCTCGCGAACTACGAGCTCGCCCTCGATGAAGGGGCCGAATGGCGGACGCTGTTCCGAGCGCGGGTGCGGGCGCTCGGATGGCTGGTGAACGCGGTGCGCCTGGGCGATCCCCTGGACCGCATCATGGAACAGGTGCGATATGTGTTCGCGCTCTGAGAATTCTGGTGCGCCTACGGCTCCTGGTGCCATCGAGGCCTCACTCGCGGCGAGCCCCGGCGTATCCGCGGCTGCCTATTTCGGCTCGACGGGCAAGGGCGAGACGGACGCATTCTCCGACATCGATCTGGTGGTGTCGTGCTGTCCGAAGGCCGCCGTGCTCTTCGTTCGTCGACTTCACGGGCTCCTCGGCCTGGCGTTGTACCGCCCCTTCACGGAAGGTCGGCACCCGGCTGGCCGGTACTGGTTCCGTGGCGTCAGTCCCTTCCAGAGGCTGGACGTGAGCTTCTATCCTCCGGATGAGTTCGGCGATCTGTTGCTCAACGGCCGGGGGTTCGCGCAGCCTCCGTTCCAGTCGATCGAGTTGCCGCCGGTCGCGTCGCCACCGGAGTCGACGCCGGACCTCCCCGAGTGGTCTGCACTGGATCACGAATTCGGGGGAGCCCTACGCCGGCTTCACGAGGCCGCGAAGGCCGAGGCGCGCGGTCGACAAGCGAAGCTGCCGGCCAAGGTCGCGGCCGAGCGCGTGCGAGAGTTTCGGTCGCGCGGCCTGCGGCCGGAGGCATGGGAGCTCTTCGAGCACACCATGGACTTGCTGGGCGGCACCGGCTCGGTGAGGGTATCGGAGACTGGGCAAAACGCGTGGCAGCCCTGGCGCGCTCGCCAGCCCAGCCGATGATGGTCGTCATGGCTTACCCGCTCCTGCGTAGGAGAGGATATGAGAACGATGACCGTAGTGCTGTCCGCGCTCGCAATGCCCTCGTTGCTCTACTCCGCGGCGGGTGTTCAGGAGAAGGAGCCTCGCACCCTGTTCGTCGCTCCCTTCTCGGCAGAAGCGGGCGCCAACATGGCGGCTGAAATCACGGCTCGGGTCCGGGCCTCCCTGTCGGCAACCGAGGGCATCGAGGTCGGCGATTGGGAGGCGGCGGTCGACCGATTCTCGCGCGCGCGAAATCTCGAGGCCGGGGCTTTGGAGCCGTGGGACTGTGTGCGCGCTCGGCAGGTCGCAGCGGTCCAGCAGATCGAGCTGCTCGTGTGTGGGGTAGTGCGGACGACTCCCGACGGCTTCCGCGCCGAGCTCCAGATCGTCGACCTGTCTCACGGTGCCAGCATCGACCTGGACCCCGGGGTCGCACGGGATCAGGATGGACTGGTCGATCACATGTGTGACGAGGTGGTGGAATGGTACCGTCAGAGCGGCGGGTGACGCGGCACCCGGACCCCGAGGCGCCGGAGTGGCAGGGCGACCAGGCTCATCGCCACCTGGCTCGCCGGGACACCCTCGACCAGGTCGCCGCCGAGCTGGCCAAGAAGCGGCGAAAGAGAGCGGTGGTTCGATCGTTTCTCGTGGGCCTCGCCGCGACGAATCTGATCGCCAAGCTCCAGCACGGCGTCGACCCGGTGAAGGTTGTGGTCCTGACGATCGTGATTCTCGCGATCTTCCTGATCCCGTTCGAGCTCTCCTGGAGACCGATCATTGCTCGGCTCGAGGGCGCCGCGGAGGGTCTCGGGGCCGATGATGAGAAGAGCCCAAGATCCTGACCGGAGCTCGGCCCCTCAATTGGGGCGCCAATCCGCGGAAAGGCTACCCTGACGAAGCTCCATGAGGCCCGTCCCGTCGGCGTTGACGATGTATAGGAGCAGCACGGTGCCGGCCGGTCGCTGATCCTGATACGGAAAGACGATCCGGTCGTCTTCCGGTGACCATGTCGGTGCCGTGATGCCATTCCCGAAGGGCTCGCCTTCGCCCAAGGGGACTACGACGAGATCCTCTCCGGTCATCGCATCGGCCACGACGAGGGCCCACTCCGCGAAGCCGTTCGTGCCTGCGGCCGTGATGCGGTAGTAGGCGATCTTCGTTCCGTCTCTCGAGTAGCGCGGCGCGGCCACGTCGCGAGGATGGTCGTCCAGGCTCAACTCGGCGTCGAGGAAGGGCTCGGGCTTGGATCCGCTCCCTATCAGGTGCTTGTGGATGGCCCAATTGCGATCCACGGTCTCCGAGTTCTCGGCGACGAATACGATCTCCGACCCGTTGGGCGACCAATCGGCGTAGTCTGGATAGATGGAGGTCGCAGCCGCGTCGTAGACGGGGGTGAGGCTGCCAGTGGCGACGTCGGCAACGAAGAGTCCGGCGTTCCCTCCGCCATACGACAGCACGAGTAGCTGACTCGCATCGGGAGACCACACCGAAGTCGTGTGGCTACGGTCCTGTGAGTCCGTGAGCACGATGCGGCATTGGCTCCCGTCCGCGCTCCAGATCAGGACTCCGGTCTGGCTCTGGCCGGGGCAGGAGGCGTCCCACGCGAGGATCTCTTCACCGTCGGGGGACCAGCGAGGCTGCCGTCCGCGGCCGGGAATCTGTTGAGTCTCGCTCCCATCCGTGTCCATCAGGAAGAAGTCGAGGCTGCGGAAGGGCTGCCAGAGGATGTCTCCGGGAGGGGAGGGATCCCAGAAGTGGTCTTCACCCGGGTGAACTGCGAACGAGGTGCCGATGTCGAAGAGGGTATCGCCCGCTGCACCGAGCCCGACGAGTCGAGCCTCCCATTCCTCGCCGGGGTCGCCGACGGGCACGGTATAGACCTGCCAGAGCCCTTCGCCGTCCGCTTCGATCCCGCTGTGGAAGCGCTCCTCCCAGGTCGTGTTGTCGTCGGGTGCGGTAACGGAGGACCAGATTTCGGCCGGCCCGGTGGCGTCCAGCTTCTTGGGCCGAATGGCGATGTCGGCCGAGATGATGAGGTTGTCGAGGTCGGTGACGTCGTAGTGCGGATCGTCGAAGAGCTGTTGGAGCACCTGCAGATCGGTAACCGCGGCGTCGACGGCGCCGGGAACGACGGCGGTCGAGGTGAGATCCACCAGGGTGTCGCCATTGAGGTCGATGAACGGGTAGACGAACTCATCGAATCGGAAGGCCTTTCCGTTGCCGTTCAGGTCCTTCTTCGGATGGCCGAGAGCGCCGTCCAGGGCCAGCCACGGCGGGTCCAGCACGTAGAGGTAGCCATCCCTCCAGCGACGAAAGTCGGCCATGTCGACCCGGCCGTCGCCCGGTCCGCCGTCGCCGTCGGCATCGGTATCGGTGAAGTCCGCCTCCGTGTCGGGGTCCCAACGCAGGTTCCCGTCCACGGTGCCGTCGTCGATGTCGGTGAGCATCTCCAGGGTGCGCACGTCGCCGGCCTCGTGAGCCGCCCCGTAGGCGTCGATGCGTGGAGCCGCTCCCCCGCCGACCGGGATGGAGGTCCGCATCAGGAGGTCCCGCATCGGATTGGAGTTGAACGTGGGATCGGGGATGGAGGGGTTCAGGGTGTAGAGATAGCCCACGAGGCCAGCCACATGCGGTGTTGCCATGGACGTGCCGCTCTTCACCGAGTAGGAGGTGTTGATGTCGGCCGAGTCCCCGGTACTGAGGATCGCCGAGCCCGGAGCCGAGAAGTGACCTTTGATATTGGAGAACGATGATCGCGTGGCGCCGCCGGGCGCTGCGGAGCTATTCCGAACGGACTCGATGATGAGGATGTTCTGGTTCGCCTGTTCGATGGCCGCGCTGGTCATGGGACTGTTGAACGTGCCGTTCTTACCGCCATCGTTTCCGGCGGAGGTCAGCCAGACGGGGAGAGGCCTCAGGGTGGCGAGCGATTTCTGGATGTTCGAGAACACCCTGCCTGCTCTGCCGGCGAAGTTCTGGGCCGTGATGCTCTGATCGGAGTCGATGGTGGGTTTGATATAGGACCAGTTGAATCCGAGGCTGGTGCTCACGACGCGGATGCTGGGATTGGCGACCAACAGGTTCATGGAGCGCAAGGCCATGCCCGCCCATGAGATCTGCTCCCTCGCGCGAGTCCCTCCCCAGTCCACCACCGTCATCAGGGCGAAGGGATTGAGCCCGTCGACCCCCTTCTCGTTGTCGTGGACCGCCCCGACGATGCCCGCGACGTGAGCACCGTGGTCATGCACTTCACCAGGAGAGAGATTGGTGTAGGCCAGATCGGGATGGGCGGGCGCGAAACCGACGTCGATTACGAGCGTGCCGGGTGCCCGGCTCGCTCCCGACTGGATCGCTTTACGAATGCCCGCATTGAGATTCCAGAGTTGAGGCACGCGGATCCGCTCGAGCCCCCAATTGCCTCCGGTGGGTGTGTTCTCCCAGGTCCAGTTAGCGGGCTTTCCGTCATTGGGACGCGTGACCACGTCGGCGCTCAACGCTGCATCCCGAACGGCCACCTCGACCGTCGGCTCCTGATCGAGCTCAGCGATCAGGGCATCCATCTGCTCGTGGGTCTCCGTACGGGTTCGCAGGAAGAGGACGCCCGGCGCCTGCCCGGCGGCACCCGATAGCCCACCGATGATCGTTGCTTCGATGCGCTGAAGCACGGCATTCGCGTCGCCCACGGTCGTACCGACGCGGAAGCTGAGGATGACGATGTTGCGGGTGAGCGGCAATCCGGGCAGCTCGGGATGGTCGGTCGTGAAGTCGTCCGGACCGGGCTCATAGACCATGTCCGGGATCGCCTCCGCTGCGGGGTCCGAGGAGGCCCCCTCGAGCTGGTCGGCCGCGAAGAGCACACGGAGGCTGGCAGACCCATCGACCGTCCCGCTCTGGACGGTGAGAGTCACGTCTCCCTGGTATCCCGTGATCCGGACATTCGCCGTGATCGTGCCTGTTGCGAGCGTCAGGGCAGAGGGAGTGATGGAGCCGTCGGAGACAGACAGCGTGACCGTCCCGGAGAAGTCGCTCGCCACCGAACCGTCTTGGGTCCGGGCCGTCACCGTGATCGGAAATCCCGGTCCTCGGCCGCGGTCTCCGGCGCGATCACGTCGAAACGGGTCGGGGGCGAAGGTGGCGGATCGTCGTCGTTGGGACCGCTCGGCCCGTCACCGTCTCCACAGGCGGTGAGGGCTCCTGCCAGGAGCACGAGGAGCGAAGACACGGCGCGCGCTCGGCGTCCGAAGAGTGTCGTTTCGTCGTTCGTCATCACGCAGTGCCTCCGTGTCAGCGCTCGCAGATGAGGCGACCCGGAGCCACCCCTCTCGCGCTGGACTACGTCAGAGTCGCGGGACGGGACTGCATCCAGCTCGCCTTGCCCCTCGGCGTCCCGGGCCGACATGATGCTCTCCTGGCAGGGCGACGCGTCCTCGGAACCACGCCGGTTATGCCCCATGGTGCGCGCTATACCTCGATCGGTGACCTCCCTTCGCCGGAATCGAAGGTGCAGCGAGCCATTCGGCTGAATTTCTGGCTGTCGGTGGTGCTCTTCCTGGCGATGGTCGGATGGTCGTACGTGGTGCGACTTCGTACGGGTCAGCAGCCCGTCCCGATCGGTCTGTCCGACCTCACCATTCCCGCGCAGAACGAGATCAGGCGCGGCGGCGTAGAATTCGCTGCGATGGAGCTTTTCCTGGCCTGGTGGTTCTACCGGAAGGGCGGTCGGGAAGCGCGAGGCGCCGCCGCTTTCGGGGGCTCTTCCTCATCGCGGGATTGTTCGTCCTCCTGGGCTCGGTGGCGCCGGGTGACGTGGTGGGCACGATCCCGCTTCTGGGAATGGCCTATACCATCGGCTCACATCTTCTCTACGCGGCCGCCGGCAGCAGCCGACGCCTGCGCTAGCACGGGCTGCCAACCTCGTGGCCGCGCCGCGGGTCCGGATGACCGTTCAGCGGCCGCCGCCAGCCTCCATGTACCGCGGCGGCGGGGACTGCGCGCTCCCCTCCCAGTCCGGATCCGCTCCGCCGATCCACGTCTTCGTGGCCGCGTCATACTGAACGGCGTGCACCCGGCTGAAAGCACCCACCCGCGGGGTCTCACGCACGGCGAGCCCCAGAGCCTTCATCTGGGCTACGTCGGTGGAGGTCCAGCCGCTGCCCGGGGTGGTTTCCACCTCGAGGGTGGAGCCGCTCATGTAGACCCGCGGCGCGGCCAGCGCGTCGGCGAGGTCCATGCCATCGTCGACGATTCGGGAGATGACCTGCACGACCCCCGGTGGGATGCGGCCACCACCGGCGGCGCCCAGCGCGAGGACGGGGACGCCGTCCTTGAGTACCATGAGCGGACAGATGGACGAGCGGGCGCGCTCCCCGGGCTCCACGCGGCCCAGGTACCCTCCCAGCGTCGCGGCGTAGAGGAAGCCGAGGCCGGGGGTCACCACCGAAGAGCCCATGTTGGGCCCCAGGGTCTGGGTGAGGGACACGTACATGCCGTCCGCGTCGGCCGCGGTCATGTGCGTGGTGTGGCCGTGGTCGTCGGGTGCGGGCGGCAGAGGGGACAGACCCAGTCCGGGTGTGCCGGGGTGCCCTGAGGGCCACGAGGCCCGCGGCCATCCGCGCGGCCCACGCCTTGGAGGTGGCCCGTGCCGCGGCGCTATCCGTTCCCAGTCCCCGGAGCTCCCGGGCCGCGATCCCCAGTACCTGTCCCTTCACCGCCCCCCACTGGGCCGGCGTCATGGAGTGGGGATCGAAGTTCTCCATGATCTGGAGGGCCTGGATCGCCACCACGCCCGCCGAAGGCACGTCCATGCCGACGATCTCGTAGCCGCGGTAGGTGCCGCGCACGATATGCGCATCCTCGGCCTTGTAGTTGGCCAGGGACTCGTAGGTCACGGCGCCGCCGTGGGCCTTCATGTCGTCGGCGATCTCGTGGGCGATCTCCCCCCTGTAGAAGACGTCAGCGCCACCGGCCGCGATGGCCCGCAGTGTCTTGGCGTAGTCCTTCTGCACCAGCATGTCGCCGGCCTGCGCGGCGTGCCGTCGTGTTTCAGGTAGATGGCCGCGCGTTCCGGGAAATTCCGCGCTGTGCGCGGCGTTTGCGGCCTCGCGGGCCGACTCGCCGGGGTAGACACGGTATCCGTTCTCCGCGTAGTCGATGGCGGGCGCCATGACCGTGGCCAGCGGCAGCTTCCCATACTCCTTGTGCAGGCGCAGAAGCCCCGCCGCCGCCCCCGGGATGCCGATGACGGCATAGCCGTAGGAGGCCTGGGGCGCCGTGTCGGGGTCGTAGGTGTCGGGAGCCTGCGTGGTGGCGTCGATGCCCCGGATGGTTCCGTCGGGAAGCCGGACGAGGATCTGGTTGCGCCCGCCGATGCTGTTCATCGTGGGCTCCACGACGGCGATGGCGAAGGCCGTGGCCACCGCGGCGTCGGCGGCGTTGCCGCCGAGCTCGAGCATGCGCACTCCGGCCTCCGTGGCCAGTGGATGCGCCGAGGAGACGGCGCCGGCGTGGGAGCGCGTCGTCTGGAGAACGCTCTGGGCGCGCGTTGGTGAAGGAACGAGCGCTACTACGGCGGCAGCGGTGACGAGAGATCGCAGTGTGATCCGGGGACGCATGAGCTTCGTGTGAATCGCGGGTAGGGATGGTGGAGACCGCGAAGAGAATAGGGGAGGGACGGGCGGCGGACCAATGCACGCCGAACCCGCGTGCTGGCGCAGCGTATGCGGGCTCTCCGGCCTGGTGCATCGCCGCCATTGCGAGGCGGTGTGCCGCGAGGCTCACGCGCTAACCCCGATCCCACTCCAGTCGACCCCCGCTGAACAGAAGCTTCCGGTGGGAAGCTCCTCGGGCGCTTCCCGGAGGATCTCTCGAAGCTCCTGGGTTCAGAGCCTCGAGCTCCTCGCAGAAGACATCGGGACTTGCTCCGACGCCTGCGGGCCGTCCAGCGCATGGCCGAACTACCTTAGACGCCTTGGCCAGGGTCTCGACGAACAGCTTGACCGCGGAGTTCGAAGTGTGAGCCGAACATGAGTCCGGCCACTCGGATCATCACCAACAGGATCCCGAAGATCGGGACCAGCATTCTTCAGGTCCATCACGGCGCCTCCCGGCTTTTGGTTCCATGCCATGCCTTAGGTACGGGCTGCTCCTGAGGTTCACACAGTGCGTGCATCGCCTCACCTTCTTGCCGGATCCCCTTTCGTATGTATGTGAGAGGTCACGATATATCGGCACTCGTCCCGTCAGGGTGAGCAGTAGAGACACGGTCAGGACGGCAGGACGGCGGTGGAGCGGATGCGGCAGATCAGGCGATTCCGGGGGGTCGGACCGGTGCGTGGGCCCGGGTGGAGCCTGATCGCCGCGCTCCTGCTCGCGGCCTGCCAGGGTGACGCGAGCCCTGGACACGCCGGTCAGCCCATCGTTCTGTCGGCGGTCGACGTCCACGTGGTGGCCACGTCCGATGCGCTGGCTCGCATCGTGGACGTTCAGCCTGCCGGTGACGGACGCGTGTGGGTGCTCAACTCCACCGAGCCCTTCTTCGTGGCCGTGGGAGCGGACGGACACGTGGAGCGCGCCTTCGGAAGGGAAGGAGGAGGGCCGGAGGAGTTCGGTGGACCGGTGGAACTGGCGCGCGGCCCCGCGGGCGAGGTCTGGACCTACGACGTCCCCCGCAATGCGCTTCGTCGAATCTCCGACGAACGGCCACGCGACCTACGGTTGCCCTCCGACTCTCTTCCGCCCGGGAAGCTCGTCTCTTTTCAGGACGCCGGGATGCGGCCGGCTCCTCCCTGGATCCAGAGCCGGGGCACGGGCTTCCTCGTCGGACGTAAGAGACCATCCGCCCCTCCGGCCGGCGGGCTGGGCATCTGGCGCGCGGATATCGTATGGCTCGGTCTCGACGCGCCAGCAGTGTCGCTGGAGCCGTCCACGCCGGTAGCTGACCTCCTGGGCGATCCGACCCAACGCTACCCCGGCGCCACGTTGTTCCTGCCCTATCCGATCTGGACCTCGTGTGGAGACGGGTCGTTGGGCATGTATGATCCCCTCGCGAACACGCTCCGACGCCTCGCACCGGACGGAGGCGAAGAGCAGCCCATAGCCCTTCCCGAAGAGCGCAGGGAGCCGGTAACGTTCGATCGCTTCTTCGGGATGGTGTATCGGCAACTCAAAGAGCAGGTGCCGAGCTCGCAGCTTCCCGACAGCGCGCACACGCGGAGCATCCTCCAGGAGCAGTTCCGCCGATCCGACGGCACCCTCGCCGACGTGTTTCCCGAGTACGCCGATCTCCGCTGCACCGACGGCGGCACGTTGTGGCTTCAGCCGTTCGACGTCGCTGGCGGGCGGTTCGGGAGGGGTTCCGAGTGGATCCGGTTCGACGCGGACGGTTCACGCACCACCATCGTCCTTCCCGACGCGTTCACCGTCCATCGTATCGAAGACGATCGGCTTTGGGGTGCGGTGGTTGACTCGCTTGGGGTGCCTGCCGTCGCCTGGGTACGGGTGGAAGGATGAGCGCGTCGCGGCCTGGCAGCAAACGAGCAGAGGTCGGCATGTTGCTCCATGCTTGAACCGACTGCCGAAGCCTTGAGAGCCTTGGAGCTCACCAACCGCGACAGCCTTGCCCTGGTCATCGTCGATGTTCAGGAAGCCGTCGTCGCCGCCGGGCCGTTCGAAGTGGAGCGCGTGCTACGGGGAGATGAAGCATGGGACTGTATTCCAGGTATCTGCTCCCCCGGATCATCCATTTCACCTGCAGCGCGAACTCAGCGATGCGGCAGCGGCAGAAGTTGGTGCCGTTGGCAGAGGGGAGGGTCCTGGAGGTCGGGATCGGCTCGGGCCTGAATCTGCCGTTCTACGATCCCGAGCGGGTCACGGAGGTGACGGGTCTGGATCCATCGTCCGAGATCACCGACCTGGCTTGGGAAGCGGCGGAGCGAGTTCCCTTCGATGTCGAGTTCGTGTCGGTGGGAGCGGAGGAGATCCCGTTCGGTCGTGACCGCTTCGATACCGTTCTCCTGACGTACACCCTCTGCTCCATCGCCGATTCGGCGCCGGCGCTGGGAGCGATGGCTCGGGTGCTGAGGCCCGGTGGCCGGCTCCTCTTCTGTGAGCACGGGGTCGCGCCGGATCCCGGCGTGCGCCGCTGGCAGAATCGAGTCAATCCGGTCTGGCGGCGCTTCAGTGGCGGTTGCCAGCTTAACCGGGACATTCCGACGATCATCCGTGAGGGTGGCTTCGAGATTACGGGAATGGAGACCATGTACATTCCAGGGTGGCGGCCGGCCAGCTACAACTACTGGGGGAGCGCCGAGGCTCGGTGACCCCATGTACCCGCGGGAGATCATGCACGCACGGCGTCTTCTGCCGCTAATGTTACCGGGGCTCATCGCGATGGGCGCTGCTGGCCTTGGCGTCGCGTGCGGTCCGGAGCCGATTCCGATCCCTGATTCGGAGCCCTTTGGGGAACTCGCTTCCCAGGTCCATTTCGGGATGATGGTCGCGGACCTGAGAGAGATCCGGCCCAACGTCTACATCGCGAAGGATGGGACCTACGTTGAGGAGTTCATGACCCACGATCTGGCGTACCTGTTCTCGCCCAAGGCAGAGGACCGCCCGCCTCCCCCCACTGCCCGACTTCTGGCAGTCGAGAGTCACAGAGAGTACTGGGATACCCTGCGTCTCTGGCCGAGAGTGGAGTCACCTGGTCGCTGCTTCCTTAGCAGACTTCCCGTCGGACTCCGCGGTGCGCGGACCTCGGCGATTGCCCGGGTCGCCTCTGACGCGGGCGCAGTCTTCTCGGGTCCACTGACGCGCCCGGTGACCGCGGAGATCCACACCGCGAGTTACGACGGCGGAGCTTTTCGATTCGTTGCCTCGTTTCCCAGAGTCAGAATCAAGTGCAGGAAGGGTCCTGGAGAGAAATAGCTCCAGTGGCGCTGCGCGGAGTGTACGGGGCGCACGCACCGGTGACTCGAGGGTGGCTTGAATCTCGTGATCGGCCGCAAGGTCGAGGCCCAGGTGAGTTCGTCTCGCCTGTCGCCGCCGCTGTTCTCGCCGACGGCGCCTGGCGGTGCCTGACGTGCTCCTCCAGCGGATGTATTTCTTCGACGAGGAGGGGGAATTTCTCCGGAGTAGGTCCCGCTCCGGTCTTTCCGTCGATGGCCTGGCGTCGTTGTCCGACGGAGACCCGTTTCGGTGAGTCGTCGCTCGACACCACGCTGGCCGCGGTGACGGGAGGCGTCCTGCTCACGATTCCATGACGAGCAACGTCGCTCGCTTCGTGGTACCTGAGCTCGGACCGGGTCTGGAGTGGCACGCTTGCGCAAGGCTTCTACCGACCGTCCAGTGGACGCTCCGGCCAGGGCTCAAGGATGCTGAACAGTGAGGAGTGGCTCCGCAGCCCGATGATCGCGTCCAACGTCGCGGGATTGGGCGACGGGTCTTTCGCGGTGGGATTCCGGGAATGGCCCGACTCGGTTCAGGCGGACACTGGTAAGTCGGTACTCGTTGGGTCTTCGTGCGGCCTGGTCTTCCGCCGATGGGGTCTCTGACAAGA
This sequence comes from uncultured Gemmatimonadales bacterium, assembly GCA_963809895.1. GTDB lineage: Bacteria > Gemmatimonadota > Gemmatimonadetes > Longimicrobiales > Gaopeijiaceae > Gaopeijia. The sequence goes on from CAWELD010000010.1 coordinate 677,198, forward strand.
CCGATTTTCGTCCGACGTCGTGCGACATAGCTCCATGTACTCGACCCACCAACGAGTCAATGGAGAGGTGGAGGTGTCGTGGGCCCGGTTCTGGCGTCCAGGCGTTGAGGAGATCTGGACCCCTGGCCCCGCCGCGCCTGACGTCGCATCTTCGACCGCCACACGTGACCGAGGGCCCTCTCCACCTGCCACCATCTGATGGGATGCCATTCCGTGAAGTCCCGGACCAGACTCGTCTGGAACCTGCTCCCGCTGCTTCTCGTCGGCTGCGCAACCGCACAGCCAGCCGAGAACACCGCCGACCCCGCCGAGGGACTGGCCCGCATCAGGCCAACCCCGCGCTCGCATGGGCGTGCCTGCCCGGGCTCGGGGCATGGGGACCATGAAGGTACCGATGGGGGGCACCGGGGGCGGCTCCGCGTCACCTTCGTTGTGGACGGACGGCCGGCTCGTCGATTCCCGCGGCCTTCAGTGGTGCCCACGCCGCCCGACGTCGAGGAGTCCCGAAGAGCTCGCCAACTCACGGTACTTTCCAGAGCACGTCGGTGACTACCCTGTGCCGGCCAGGGTCACCGTGCGGATTCGAAGCTAGAAGGCGAGCGCCAAGCGTCGTGAAACCAATCCTGCTGAAGCTGGGGCCCCGGCTGCTGTCCCGTGCCTCCCGCTGGTCCTCGGGCCAGCCCACGCCCTCGGCCAGGACGCCCCGCGGCTGCAACTCGCGGAGCCTGATTTCCAGGTGGGCGGGGTCGCCGGAGCGCGGACTACCGCTATGGCAGCTCGGTGGGTAGCGTATGCTCCCCGACGGAAGCGTCGTGGTGGGGGACCGGGGAGCCAAGCTCCTGAAGCTCTCCAGCCCAGACGGCACCTTCGTTCGCGATGTCGGCAGACGGGGCAGTGGCCCTGGCGAGTACCAGTACGTCTTCGAGATGGATTGGTGCGCGCCCGAGAGCTCAGCGTCTTCGACGCGGACGCGCGCGTGCATCGGTATGATGTCGATATGGAGCTGATTTCGACCGCGCTCTACTCGCTGGACGCCGTCGGTGGAGGCAGAGGTTACCAGCGGGACTGCAATCCCCAGGGGTACGTCGTGGCCACGGGATGGGGGGATCCCCGGGCGCAGTCCAAGCCCGGCTACTTCGTCGCGACCGCTCCGGTCGTCCTCTTCCGAGGCATGGAGGTGGTGCACGACTTCGGTGAGCGGCTCAGCAGCGAGCGGGTAGGGACCACGGCGCCGGACGGCACCCTCACGGGGAGCGGACCGCATCCCTTCGGACGGGAAACCGTGGTCGCCCTCGGGCACGACCGCGTCTACCTGGGCTCGGAGGAGTCGTACGAGATCGAGGTGTACGATCTGACGGGCGCTCCCTTGGAGCCGATCCGCTGGAGCGGCCCCGCCCTGGACTACGACCACGACCTGATCGATCGCCTGACCGAGGCCGCCATCGACCGGGCCCCCGAACGATCCAGACGGGCCGTGCGGACCTGGTATCGGGATCTGCCCGAGTTGGACCAGGTGCCGGCGTACGACCGGATCGTGGTGTCGGACGAGGGGCAGGTCTGGGTACGCCAATTCGTCCGCCCGGGATCCTCCGGCGTGACCTGGGTGATCTTCAGCCATGCTCAGGAGCTCATCGGACAGCTCACGCTCCCCCCGCGTTCCACGCTCTGGGAAGTGCGCGGAGACCGTGTGGTCTACTCGACACCCGATGAATACGACGTGCCGGTGGTCCGTATCAGTCGGGTAGAGCGTGCGGGCGGCCCCTGAGGAGGCTCTCGGTGCCTCGATATCGGACGAACCGCGGGATCTGGAGGAGGGCATGGATCGGCATTCCGACGATGGTGGCGTCATGTGCCACGGGCCCGTCCGGGTCCATGGCGGACGCCTACCTCAATCCCCCCGAATGTTCTGCGGTGGTGCAAGCGCACTCGGCGGATGCCGGTCTGACGGTGGACTCCCCTCCGGTTCCACGCGGCGCCTGGAAGATGCCGGAAGTTTCCAGTTCGCCGCCGGTGGCCGTCACAGTCCATGTGACCGTGTCAGAACTGGGGGAGGTCGTCGCGTCGTCGATTCAGATCGACGGCGTGCGCACTTCCGCAGAGCGGGCCGCGGTCCGCGAGGGCGCCGAGAAATGGACGTTCCGCCCGGCGCGGCACGATGGCTGCTGGGTGCCGGGCATGTTCGAGACCCGCATCGAGCTCGGTGAATCCCCCGAGCGCGAACGCGATGAAAGGGGGTGAACATGGATGAGGAATCGAGGGACGCGATTCACGCGGACGCCGGCGTCGAGCGGCCCGACGACTATCCTCCGGACGTGCCGTTCCTGCCTGGTACGACCGTGGTCTTCCAGCTCGAACAGACGATGTGGATCGTCACGGCCCCGGATCTCGCTGCGCGCATCGAGCGGCTAGGCGAGGCGACGGAGGCCTGGCAGGATGATCCACGGGTGGCTCCCCTGTGGGATCTCGTACGTACCGGTGAGGAGTCTCCAACGCCCCGCCACGAGCTCATGGCGCACGTGAAACGGGGGCTCGAAGGCCTGGACGTGGCCGACAAGGAGGAGCTCATGGCCGCGATCGGCCCCGCCTTCGGCACCTCCGACGTGGGTCAGAAGGAGCTGGAGGCGGCGCTCGCGTTCTTCCGTGCCCAGGGATGGCATGCGGAGGCCACGGAGACGCAGGATGGCCCGGTGGGTTCGACGACATGGCGACTCACACGTGGAAACCAGAGGCGGACGCTCTCGTTGGTTCGCTTCGTCGGCACCGCCGTTCTCGGGTTCGGGTGATGAATCACCCTTCGGATCGCGGCAGCACCTGTTCCTGTCCGTCGGCTCCGAGCACGACGATCGCATCTACCCGACCGGCCGAGTCGCGCCGGAAGCGCATCACGGTCCCACTGGCTGGGATGTAGTAGCGCTGTCCAGCGATGGGATAGAACTCGTTGTCGCCTCGGAAGAGCATGCCGTCGACCAGCCTGATCACGGCCGGACCGAAGGTGCCCACGAGCGTGGCGGGGTCTTCGAAGTCGGCTGCGACGGGCGGCGGGAGAGGTACGGCCGATGGGTCTTCCCCGGTGAGAAGGCCCTGGATCTTCTCCCGCAGTTGCCAGTTCGCAGCGGACTGCAGGTTGCTCAGGAGGACGAACACGAGCCGTGACTCGGGTCGCACATCGACCGAGGCCTCGTAGCCGTTCGTTCGGCCGAGCCAACCGCGCCAGGACGTTGAGTCACCCCCGAACGTCTCGTCCCGCAGGGTGGCTCCGAACACGCCGTCCTCGAGGGCCTCGACGAAGTGCAGGAGGTCGTCCGCCGTGGCATACACCGATCCGGCGCCGGTGAGAAAGCGGAGGTCCTTGTAGGGCACGTGCTTGGCGACCACGCGCCCACCGGTGGCGCCAAGACGGTGGGGCAGTCCGCGGTTCCGCATCAGGGTCTGTCCGGTTTCCCCGACCGCGTTTGTCATGCCCGCGGGGTCGAAGACCATATCCTGCATCACGGCTTCGAACGGTCGCCCTTCGACGACCTCGATGATGCGAGCGAGACAGGTGTAGCCCGCGCTGCTGTAGAGCCTCTGGCTTTCTGGCTCGAACAGGAGTCCACGAGACTCGACTCTGTGTACGATCGCTGCGGCATCGAGGGGTTGAGTTTCGTCGAGCGCGTCGGTCACCCGGTGGGGGACGCCGGCGCGATGCTCGAGGAGCTGACGCACGGTGGGCACGCCACCCTCCGGTCCACGGGGGAAGCCGGGGAGATACTCTTCGACGGGCGAATCGAGATCCAACCGCCCATGGCTCGTCATGACGCGCACCAGGACCTCGGTCATCGCCTTGGTCACCGATGCGATACCGAATCGGGTGTGGGCGGAGTTGGGCACGCCGAGCTCCCAACTGGCATATCCGTAGCTCCGCTCGAAGAGGATCTGGCCCGCTCGCGCGACGAGGATCGTGCCGCTGAACAGTCCGGCATCGGCCTGGGGACGAACGAGGGCGTCGATTCGGGTGGACACGTTGGCCAGGTATGGCTCGGTTCTCGCGCCTTGAGCCATGATGGTGCCCGGCGTCGCGAGGATGGTCAGACAGCTGAGCGCACTCAGGTGGCGATGGCCGCGACGAAGATCTGAGAGTCCACCCATCATCATACCCCTCTCGTAGCTATATCTGTCGAAAATATATCAACAAGTAATACAACTTGATCGTGCTCGGCTGCGCAACCCTGGTAGCGACGTGCCGCCGTCCAGCCGCATGTTGTCTCATGAGCTTTTCCCGATCGAGACGCCTGGTCCCGTGGCGCGGGGCGCTGTGCTGCCTCGCCCCGATCCTCGCGGGCTGCGGCGGATCGCAGCCTGCCCAGCTCCAATACGAAATCGTGGCGGCGGTCCCCCACGATCCCGAGGCCTATACCCAGGGGCTTCTCGTGGACGGCCGGACGCTCATCGAAAGCACCGGGCAGTACGGCGCGTCATCCCTCCGGCGAGTGGACATCGCCTCGGGCCGGGTACTGGCCCAGGTACCCCTGGACTCCGCCTATTTCGGTGAAGGTGTGGCGCGGGTGGATTCGACGCTCATCCAGCTGACGTGGAAGGCCGGGGTCGCCTTCGTCTACGACCTGGCGTCTCTGACACGGGTCGGTGAGCGCCACTACCAGGGCGAAGGCTGGGGACTGTGCTTCGACGGAGACGTGCTCTGGATGTCCAACGGATCGAGTGCGTTCACGCGGCGAGATCCGGAGAGCTTCGAGGCGTTGGACACCCTCGACGTTCGCCGTGCCGGCGAGCCCGTGCCGCAATTGAACGAGCTCGAGTGCGTAGGCGAATACATCTACGCCAACGTCTTCCAGTCGGACCTGATCCTCCGGATCGACAAGGCCACGGGCGCGGTCGTCGGGGAGTTGGACGGCGCGGAGCTCTCTCGAACCGCCCCCCGGCCGCCCGATCCCGAGGCCGTCCTGAACGGCATCGCGTACGTGCCCGAGTCCGGCCTGTTCCTGATGACCGGAAAGCGCTGGCCGACCTTGTTCGTCGTGCGAATCACCGAGTAGGGAGACGGAGATGCGGGTGACGTGCGTGAGACACGGGGAGACCGAGCGCAATCGCCAGGGGGTGTTCTCCGGGGTGGGCTCCGAAGGGATTTCCGATACGCAGCGACAGGCGCTCGTGGGACTGGCGTTCGACGCCACTCCCTACGACGCGTTCTTCTGTAGCCCCGCGGTCCGGTGCCGGGAAACGGCCGCTGCCCTGGGGATTCAGGATCCGGTGATCGACCCGCGACTGGCGGAGCGCGAGTTCGGTGTGTTCGAGGGACTCACGGTGGAGGAATGCCGGACCCGACATCCCTCCTCGTTCGAGGCCTTCCGTCGCCTCGACGCCGAGTTCGTGATTCCCGGAGGCGAGAGCCGGGCCCAGCACCTGGAGCGCGTCATGGGATGGCTTCAGGGGGTCGTCAGGCACCGACACGTCCTCGCCATCACCCACGGCGGTACCATCGACTTTCTCTACCGCATGGGTGCCGGAGAGCCGATGCACGGCGGACCGACGGTGTTCGCCGGGCCGAACGCGGCGCGATCGACTTTCGAGGTCGACGGTCTGCGGGTTTCGGTCCTCGAGCACGGGGTGCCGCTGCTGTGAGCGGGGAGAGGGCCCCCATCCTCATCGGCTACTTTCCCAAGCGTAGCACCCTGCGCCCGGAGGGGTTCGAGGGTCGCCGCGATCCGGGAGATCTGCAGCGTTGGTCCGACCTTCGCCATGCTGGGCTACGACATCGTGGGCCGGGGCACGGACGCCTTCGAGTGTTCTCCTCTTTCGTGCAACGGGTGGGCGAGGGAAATCCCCACGAACCAATGGTGCCTCGTAGACGATCTGGACGAGGCCCTCCGGTTGGCATCCATCGCCGAGGCGAGCGGCTGTGAGCCGGGCGACTACCTGGTGGTGCAGGTGTGGCGGGAATCGGCGCCGTAGCGCGTGTCAGCGGATGATGCGCGCCATGACGCGACCCTCGGTCCGGTGACCGTCCGCGTCGGCGAACGACACCGTGACCGGCCAGGCGGATTCGGCCTCGATCGCGGCGTAGAGGGCCGGGTCGTCGGAGGCGTCGATGGCGGTGCCGAACGTCTCCTCGACGCCGGATCCGGCCAGGTCGTCCTGGACCGTGATGGCAGCGCCGCCGCACTCGAGATCCGGATACACACCGATGGTCTGCACGACGTCGAGGAGGTTGTCGGTGCCCTGGGGATCGGTCGCCGTGGCGAACACCACCACCCCGTCGGTCTGCAACTCCAGTCCCACGTCCGTCACCACGGGTCCGTCGGCCTCCCCGATGAGCGGCAGGGACTCGGTCATGCAGGGGTCCTCGCCGGGGCCGGTGCTGTCGCCGCAGGCGGCGAGGGGGACGATGAGGAGAGCGGCAAGGGACACAGCGCGGAATGTCATGGTGCCTCGGGGTAGACGCGGGATGGCGGTTCGAGGATGAGTACGACGGATACCCCTGCAAGTGACAGACCAACCTCGGCCGCCGCCTGGCCGGCGGAGCGGGCGATCCTGACTCGGGCTGGCGCGCGGGGGCTGCCCGGGCGCATCTTGTCGCGTAGCAAAAGCGCCATCCCTCGCGCCTCGTTGGAGGCCACCCCCCCGGGAGGTTCCACTCGTGTCCCTGTCCGCCATCCGACATGAACTCGGCGTTCTGGCTGCATCATGCGTCCTGCTGTCCGCCTGCTCCACCACTGGCCGGACCGTGATGGGACCGCCGGCGCGGCCCGGAGCCGTGCTCACAGGCTTCAGCGAGCCCACGCGGGACCGGCCGGGCTTCGAGTTGTATCTTCGGAACAACCTCGAGGAACCGGTCAAGGTGACCAGTATCACTCTGTACGAGTGTGAGAACGTGAAGGGGGGCTGTTTCCAGTGGGACCCCGAGCTCACGCTCGAGCCCGGTGAGGCGAAGCGAATCAAGGTGGTCGAGCCCGCTCTTCGCAACCGTGGCTTCACATATCGATGGCGATGGACGTATCGTCGGATGGGTGGGTCCGGTCCAGGTTCCTGACGGCGGCCCTGCGACACCTTCGAAGAGGGTTGGATGGCAGACCGAGATGATGAGGTTCTGAGCGAGGAGGAGGCGGCTCGGGTCTGGGGGATTTCCGCGCGGCTCCAGGCTGAGGCAGGAGACCGCGCCGAGGTGCAGGAGATCCCGGCCGCCGCCGACACCGAGCGGCCCGGGTATGCCATCGAGCAGGTGCGAGCTGCCGCCCAGGAGGCCGGCATCGGTGACGAGTTCATCGACGCCGCCCTCGTGGAGATTCGCGCCGACCGGGCGCTCTCGCACCAGCGAGGGGGCCACTGGCTGGCGCGGAAGTTCCTGAAGGATCCACCGGACGCGATCACCGTCAGGCGAGTGATCGACGCCCCGCCTGAAGACGTCTTCGAGGTGATGAAGACCGTACTTCCGGCCGAGCCGTTCCGGCTCACCCTGACCGATCAGGAGGGCGATCCCCTGGACGGCGGATTCCTGCGCTTCGACCTGCCCGGCATGAAGGGGCCGTTCGAGCGGGGATTCGCGTTCGAGACCTCAGAGGCCGGGCTCCGAGAGCTCTTCGTCTCGCTCCGTGGCACCGGAGGGACCGAGGCGGCGTGCGAGCTCACCGTCCGCAGCCCCGTCACGTCGCACAATCTGGGCCTGGGCGTCGGAGTGGTGGCCACTGCCCTGGGCGCCGCGGCCGTGGGCGCGATCGGGCTCGCGACCGGGCTCGGCCCCATCGTGATCGTCGGCGGCGGTGTCGTCGGTGCGGGTCTCGGCGTGCGGGGGTTCCGAGGGCTGTACGGATACGCCATGCGACGAGCTCGCAGAGCGCTGGAAGGGCTCGTCGGTGCGGTGGCGACCCGGGCCACGGGGACCTGGCATGGATAGTCGTCGACGGAAAGCGTTTCAGCTGAAACGTCCGCTCGCACGCGCATCGACCGCAGCGCGCGCGGAGGTCGGCGGTGGCCAGCCGTGCAGCCGGAGGAGAGACCGAGTCAAACTATACCACTGGAGCGGGGCTTTCGAACGGTTCGTCGACAAGACTCGCTGAGCGAGTTGAACTCGTCTAATCGAGGTTGGCGCCGGACACCCGTTGTCGACTTTGACTCGCTCAGCGAGTCGAATCGGCAAATCGTCGCTGAAAGGGGCTCCAATGGAACCGGAGCGACATCCGCCTCCCGTTGCGGGTGGCGTCTCGTCCGGTGCTGCCCCCTCCTGGCATCGGCCACATGGCGCTCACCTTGCGGAGCGTGCTGCTCACGCCGATGGTGGTTCTCCACGGCTGCGGCACTTTGAAAGACCTGCATCTCGTGATGGAGAAGGACGATGTCACGTCGCCCTCGCAGGAACCAAAGCCCCCTTCAGCACACGGGGATCGTCGCCGTCCTGACGGTTCTGGCTGTCGTTGGATGCGAGTCAGATACCCGCCTGGGCGACGCCGGGCCCGTCACCCTGGCCGCCGCGGACGTGCACGTGCTGGGCACGTCGACGGCCATCGCCGAGGTGCGAGATCTCGCCGCGCTGCCGGATGGCTCGACCTGGGTGCTCAACTCGGTGGCGCCCTTCTTCGTCGGCTTCGATGGGGAAGGGGAGCTCATCGATGCCTACGGGTCGGCGGGCGGTGGTCCCGAGGAGTTCCGCATGCCGGCGGGATTCCTGGAGGGCAACCTCGATGGCCAGGCGTGGGTCTTCGACTTCCTCCGGCACGCCTTCATCCGGATTTCGGAGCCCGGTGGCGAGCGGACCGAGATCGACCTCCCGCGACAGGAGATACCGGCAGGCACGGTCCGTGGCGGGATGAGTCTGTTGAGCAACACCGTGCGGACGGCGCGCCTGGGAGACGAGATTGTCATCCCGTGGAGCACCGGGACCATGAGCGAGGGCGTCGCTGCATACCATCTTTCGCTCATGAAGGCCCACCTCGCGGCTCTGGATCCCGGCACGGGCTCGGTGCGGCAGATCGTCTCGCTCGGCGACGCGCTCGAGGACCCGTCCGACGACTTCACGGCCCTCGACGGGGGCTTCCCGCTCTGGTACCGGTTGTGGGGGGTCTGCGGCGACAGGGTCCGCGTGTACGACCGCGTTCGAAATCAGTTGCGGGGCTTCACGGCCTCCGGCGATGAGGTGGATGCCGTCGAACTACCTCCGCCGCCGTTTACCGGAGTGACCCCGCACCAGTTCGCGCTGGCGGTCTTCCCGCTGCGGCAGGCCGAGGTCACGGGCGCTGTCGGAGAGCGGATGTCCGAAGCGGACAGCGTGCGCCTCCTCAACCGGATGGCGCAGGGCTTTACGGCGAGCCCCAGCGAGCTCGCCGCCTACCTGCCTCTGTACGTGGACTTCAGATGTTCGAGCGACGGAACCATGTGGCTGCAGCCGCTGGACCCGGACATCGGGGCCCTGAAGGGCGCGCGTACATGGCTGCGGCTGACGCCCGACGGCGACCTGCGCCGGGTTCAGTTCCCGGAGCGCTTCGACCCCATGCGCTTCAGCCCGGACCGGATCTGGGGGATCCAGCGCGACGAGCTGGACGTGGCGTCGGTGGCGTGGATCGACCTGTCACAGGATCTCCCGTGATGCCCTCAGTGGTCGCGTACGCAGTGCGCAGCGGAGGTGCCCATGGGTGGTGATGCAGTGCCTCGTCCTGGACGGCTCGAGGCCGTCCACCCCGTCCTCATGTGTCGTGACGTCAGCCGCACCATGGAGTTCTTCCAGCGGCTCGGGTTCAGGGTCCGGTTCATCGACGACTCCGGGGACCCGCGCTACGCCGGGGTCTCGCGCGACGCCGTGGAGCTTCATCTCCAATGGCACGACGACAGCCAGTGGGACCACGAGGGCGACCTGCCCTGCTACCGATTCCTGGTGCGGGACATCGATGCGGTGTTTTCCGAATTCGAAAGCGAGGGGATCGCTCCGGGCGCGCCGAAGGGCCCATGGTGTAGGCCTGCCGACACCCCCTGGGGCACCCGCGAATTCCACCTTCACGACCCCGACGGCAACGTCCTGCAGTTCTACCAGTCGTCATGATCGTCACTGCCGTGGCCCTCGTTCGGAAGCCGACGTGAAGGATTCCATCATCGAGCTGTACGAGCGCAATGCAGCGGCGTACGACCGCGACCGGGGTCGAGGTCTCCAGGAGCGGGCCTGGCTGGACCGCTTCCTGGACCACGTGAGGCCTGGTGGCGCCGTGCTCGACCTGGGGTGCGGGATGGGAGAGCCCATCGCTCGCTACCTGATCGAGAGCGGGTACGAGGTAGTAGGGGTCGACAGCTCATCCACCATGATCGAGCTCTGCCGCCAGCGCTTTCCGGCGGCCGAGTGGCATGTCGCAGACATGCGCCAGGTGGACCTGGCACGGCGATTCGACGGCATCCTCGCCTGGGACAGCTTCTTCCACCTGGGCCACGATGACCAGCGGGCCATGTTCGCGCGATTCGCGTCGCACGCGAAGCCCGGCGCGGCGCTCATGTTCACGAGCGGCTCGGAAGAGGGGGAGGCCATCGGGTCGTACGAGGGCGAACCGCTCTACCATGCGAGCCTGAGCACGGAGGAGTACCGGCGGCTGCTGGAAGCTCACGGCTTCTCCGTGAGGGCGCATGTGGAGGACGACCCCGCCTGCGGGGGGCACACGATCTGGATCGCGAAGCACGCGGGAGCGGCCGCCTCGTGAGGGATGGCGTAGTGCGACGCCGAGGTGCTGTGTCCGTCCTCGCGTGCGCCACGGCGCTGCTGAGCCTGGCCTGCGCTGACTACCGCTACACCCTCCGGTGCTCCGCGGACTGTGCTCTGCTCGGACGCGCCGGCCCGGGGTTCCTCAACTGATGGGCGTTTTCACCGCACGCGAGCGAACGCTGTTGCATATTTAACTGCGCTGTAGTACAATCGCCGCACCCCCGATTCTACGAGGTGTCTGCGATGGAATCCCTCGGTGCCTTCGAGCAGTTGGTGCTCTTCTGCGTGCTGCGGCTCGCCGACGATGCCTACGGCGTGACGATCCGTGAGACGCTGGAGGAGCGGACCGGACGCGTGGTGTCGTCGGGCGCCATCTACACGGCGTTGGCGAGGCTCGAGGAGCGCGGGCTGGTGACCTCGTGGGTGGGGGAGCCCACGCCCGGCCGCGCGGGCCGTCCTCCGAAGTACTACCGCGTGGAGCCGCCCGGCGCCCAGGCTCTGCTCGCTGCCTACGAGGACCTGAAGTCGGTGGCCGGCGGGGTCGAAGCAGAGCTCTCGGCGCTGGCAGAGGGAGGATCGTGAGACCCGGGCCCGGACGAGCACTCCGCTGGCTCGCCTCCGTTCTGATCCGGGGTCCGGGCTCGCGCTTCGTGCTCGGGGACCTGGACGAGGCGATGCAGCGGGATCTCGAGCGGGGCGTGCCGTTGGGGCAGGCTCGGGCACGATACCTGGGAAACACGCTGGCTTCGGCCTCGAGCCTTGCTTGGGCCCGCGTGTGGCGGCGAGTAGGGTCCCTGCGCGTACCCGGCCTGTCCTGGGTGGACGTGAAGCTCGGGTGGCGCGTGCTCTGGAAGCATCCGGTGCTCTCGGGAGTCTCGGTCCTGTCGCTGGCCGTGGGGATTCCTCTCGGCCTGGTTCCGGGGCGCGTCATCGATGCCCTGGAGGCGCCGCTCCCGGTGGATCACGGCGAGCGCGTCGTGGGCCTCCGCTACTGGAACGTGGAACGATCCGGGCCGGCCCCTGCCACCCTGTACGATCTGTCGGTGTGGCGTGAGGCGCTGACCTCGTTCGAAGATCTCGGGGCCGTCCGCGAGGTCCAGGTGAATCTGGACACGGGCACGGACGGCGGACGCCTGGTCCAGGGCGCACAGGTGACGGCGTCGACCTTCCGAGTCCTGCGGGCGCGACCCTTGTTCGGCCGGATGCTCGACGCGGGAGACGAGCGCCCTGGTGCCCCGCCCGTGGTGGTGCTGGGCTACGGAATCTGGCGCGGGCGCCTGGGGGCGGATCCTGGGGCGATCGGCGCCACCGTCCGGATCGCGGGCGTGCCCCACACGGTGGTGGGCGTGATGCCCGAGGGATTCCGTTTTCCCCAGCATCAGCAGATGTGGGTGCCTCTGCCGCACGCGTCGGTGGGTGCGGAGGCCCGAGGCCCGGATGTCCTCGTCTTCGGCCGCCTCGCGGACGACGCGACCCTGGCTGCGGTCCGGGAAGAGTCCGCGGTCGTGGGCCATAGGCTGGCCGCCGATCATCCGGAGCAGTATCCCCGGCTGCGTGCCGAAGTCGTCTCGTTCGCCGCGGCTGCGCTCGGTTGGCCAGCGGGCGGGCTGCGCGAGGTGCCCGCGGTCCGGCTGATTCAGGGGCTCGCCCTGATCCTGCTGCTGGTGGCCTGCGTGAACGTGGGCCTGCTCGTTCTGGCGCGTGCCGCGACCCGGTCCGCGGAGCTCGCGGTGCGCACGGCGCTGGGAGCGAGTCGGATGCGCATCGTCTCGCAGGTATTCACCGAGGGCCTGGTGCTGGCCGTGCTGGCTGCAGGGCTCGGCGTGGTGCTCGTGTTCGGGACGATCGGCCGGCTGATGGACGCGGTGTGGGCGTCGGGGCTCCCGAGAATCCCGTATTGGGTGGAGTTGGGGTTCAGCGCGAAGACCGTCCTGCAGGCGCTCATCCTGGCCGGTATCAGCGCGGCGGCGGCTTCCGTGCTGCCGGCGCTGCGGGTCACCCGCGAACGCAGCGCCGGAGACATTCGCCGTGCAGGCGGCCCGGCGTGGTCCGGCGTCCGATTCGGGCTCGGAGCCACGGCCTTGATCGTGGCTGACGTGGCCATGGCCGTGGCAGTGACGGGGGCCTCGATCGGCGCCGGCTATCGGTCCCGCACGGCCCTGTCGAGGCAGGGCGTCGGGAGCTTTCCTGCCGACGAGTACCTCATGGTGGAGGTGCGCCTTCCCGAGAACGGACTCTTTACGACCGAGAGAGACACGCCACAGGCCCTCGCCAGCCGCCGCCGGTCGCTGGAGGAACGACTCGTCGCACGCCTACAGGCGGAGCCCGGGGTTCGAGGCGTGGCCATCGCCAGCGCCCTACCCGGCATGGACCATTCGCGACGGTACGTCGAGGTTGACGGGCGCCTCGACGCCATCGACCGAGCCTCGGTCCGGCTCGGCTTCTTCCGTGTCTTCGATCGCCCGGTGGTCGCGGGCCGCGATTTTCGACCCGACGACCTCGAGGGCGATCGGCAGGTCGTGATCGTGAACCGCGCCTTCCAGAAGGAGTTGATGGGCGGGCGGAATCCCCTGGGCCAGACGCTGCGCTACCCCAGCGACGGCGAGTCGGCCCCGTCGTACGAGATCGTGGGTGTCGCGCCGGATCTCGGCGCGGATCCGCTGAATCCCAGCGGGGGCGCGGCGGTGTATCACGTGGTGGGCGCCGGTGAGCTCAATGCCCTCCTCATGGCCATCCACCTGGGTCCCGACCCCACATCCTTCACGCCCCGCATCCGTGCGCTGGTTGCCGAGACCGACCCAGCGGCCATTCTGGGCGGGCCAGTGCGACTCGATCGCGTGAGCGTCGAGGCGGCGGGCGTCCTCATTGCCGCTACGACGGGGCTCGCAGTCCTGGCGGGCATCCTCCTGGCCCTTGCAGCTTCAGGCGTCTACGCCATCATGTCGCACACGGTGTCCCGTCGGACGCGCGAGATCGGCATCCGCGCGGCGCTGGGAGCGAGACCAGCCAGGATCGCCGTGACCATCGGTCGCCGGGCGGCACTGCAACTGGGTGCCGGCGCGCTGCTCGGCTCACCGTTGGCCGGTTGGCTGTACTTTCTCGTACAGGACGATCCAGGGACCGCGCGGGCGGCCATCGCCACCGCGGCGCTCGGTCCGGGCCTGGCTGTGACGCTGCTGGTGGGCACGGCGGCGTGCACTCCCCCTCTGCTCCGGGTCTTGCGCTGCACCCCGACCGAGGCCATTCGGGGGGGTAGGAGATGATCCCCGACTCGACCCCTTCCTCTCACACCCGGCTGGAATCGAATGTCGGATCCTGATCTTTGGAATGCCGTCGACGAGTACGTCGTCGACGTCCTGGGGCTCGAAGACTCGGTGCTCCGAAACACCCTGGATCGCAGCCGGGAGGCTGGCCTCCCTGACATCCAGGTTTCCGCTGCGCAAGGGGCGCTGTTGGGGATTCTGGCGCGGGCCGTCGGTGCGCGCCTGGTGCTCGAGATCGGGACGCTCGGGGGCTACAGCACGATCTGTCTGGCCCGGGGCCTCATGCCGGGCGGCCGAGTGCTGACGCTGGAGGTGGATCCCACCCATGCCGAGGTGGCGCGGACCAATCTGGCCGCGGCGGGCCTCGAGGATCGCGCCCAGGTTCTGGAGGGCCCGGCGCTCGAGACCCTGGCTCGATTGCGCACGGAGCTGCAGGAGCCCGTGGATCTGGTCTTCATCGATGCCGACAAGCTCGCGTACGCAGACTACCTGGCCGCCGTGCGGCCCATGTGTCGGCCCGGGAGCCTGATTCTGGCGGACAATCTCGTGCGAAAAGGCGCGGTCGTGGACGCGTCGAGTGAGGATCCGAGCGTGTTGGGCGCACGCCGCTACAACGAGGCCGTAGCCAGAGATCCCGGGCTTCGCGCCACCGTGATCCAGACCGTCGGGAGCAAGGGGCACGACGGCCTGGGCATCGCCGTGGTGACGGAGTCGACGTCAGACCGTTGACCTCCACGAGCGGCGTCCCGGACGACGGACCCCGTTTCTGTGGAGTGGATCTTGGCTGCGGCCGCGGCACAGCGCCGTGCGGCCGTCGCCGGATCCATTGATGCCCAGAGTGCCCACCTGACGACCGTGGCCGCACTGGGAATCCTGCTGGTGCTGCTCGGGTTGTTGGGGGGATCCAAGATGCCCGGGTGGAGACCCGTCTCGTGGATCGCAGCCGGCCTCGCATCCGTCTTCGCCCTGCAATCCTTGCTGTTTCCAGCCACGCTGTCGTCGCTGGGCGCGGGGTGGGCCGTCGCGACGTTGGCCTGGGCTGCCGCCTTCGTGGTGGTGGCGGAGTGGAGAGCGCGAGGCCGGTAGCCGCGCTGGCCCGGGGCGCGACCGCGCCGGCTGTGGCTGGACAGGAGCATGGCGGTGCAGGCATCCCCCTGGGCATGTTGGGGCGACAGGAAAAGCGCCTGGGGCGCCCAACGCGGAGTGATCCATGGGTCATCGCCAGACGGTTGCAGCGGCGTTTCTCGCACTCGGCTTCGCGACAGTCTCGGCCATCTTCATCCTCGTCGAGCCGGGGATGGGGTTCGCGGGCTTCGCGGACTATTTCGACCCCGCGAAGGTCATCGACGCCGCACCTTCCGTGGCGTGGATGCTCGGGGACCTGATCTACCTCGGCTTCGGGGTCGCTCTGTTCGTGCTCGCCATCTCGGCGGCCGAGCCGGCGCGGCGGTCCAGCGCTCTGATCGCAGCGGCCCTCTTCTTCTTCATCGGCTGCCTGGGGCGGATCCTGGCGGTGCTCCCTTCGATGATCGCGGACAAGGCGGATCTCGAAGCCGCGGTTCTGGGCCTTCTGCCAGTGAGATTCGCTGCGCTCAGGGTGACGGTCTTCGCCCTCGGCGTGTACGCATGGAGAACCACTGTGGAGCCCGGCGCTGGTCTGCTCTGGCGGGGCCTGGGCCTGCTGGTGCTCGTGGCCGCGGTGGTCTTCCTCTTCCGTTTCATCCCGGTTCCTCTCCTCTTCATGGTGTGGGCGCTGGTGTTCGCCGTTCGCCGCGGCGGTGCGACGGCGGCATCGGCGTCCTAGCGTCGCGCGGGCTGGCGCAGCGAGAGAACGCATCTCAACAGAGGAGGGCGGGTGGAGATTCGAAGGGCGGGAGAGGGAGATGCCGCGGAGCTCACGCAGTTGGCACGCACTGCCAAGGCTTCGTGGGGCTATCCCGAGGCGTGGCTGCGCGAGTGGGAGCCCGAGCTGACGATCTCGGCGGAATACATCGCCGCGAACGCCGTCTTCATGGTCGATGATGGGGATGGCCCCGTCGGCGTCGTCGCCGTGGGTGAAGGGCCGGACGGCCCCGAGATCGCCCACCTCTGGATTGCGCCGGACTGCCAGGGCCAGGGATTGGGCCGTCGACTCGTGAACCACGCCCGCCAGGTCGCGAAGGAGCACGGCTGGAGCTCGCTCCGGATCCTCTCCGATCCCTACGCACAGCCCTTCTACGAGCGCCTCGGCGCGGTCCACACGGGCGACGAGCCGGCCCCGGTCGCAGGCACGCCGCGGACGCTGCCGGTCATGAGGTTGCGCGTGTAGTGGGGCCGTCGGATGGCGCGGGGCAGTCCCGTGGGCCGGTGCCCGCAACCCTCTCTCGACCGAGCCGTATCACAGGATAGAAGTGGGCCCATTCGAGGAGGACACATGATCCGGCATGATGACCTGGTGGCCATGGCATCGATCGGACTGGGCGCAATCGGTGGCTCGGTCCTGACGCTGGCCGCCGTCACGTCCTTCAGCGTCGGCGATGCACCGCCCGAACGTGTCGCCCCGCGCCCTCGAGCCGTGATCGTGGAGGCGCCCGCCGTCTTCGACTTCGCGATCATCCGGGATCACCGGAGAGACGTCGTCGTGCCGCCTCGACCGGCCTCGAGGCGGGGCAGCCGGCCTGCCGGCTGACGAGAAGCTTGCGGTGCTACGGAGTCGGGTCCAATCCTGCATGTCCTGCTGTACCAGACCCCCCACCGGAGGCTTCTCATGGCCATCTACGTCACCCTGTACAATCTCACCGACCAGGGCATCAGGGCGGTGAAGGACTCCCCAGACCGTCTCGATGCGGGCATCGCCCAGGCCGAGGCCGCGGGCATGAAGGTTCTCGGCGCCTACTACACCCAGGGTCCCTACGACCTGGTCATCATCTCCGAGGGTGACGACGAGGACCGCGCGGCGGCGTTCAACCTGGGCACAGCAGCCCTGGGGAACGTGCGCACGCTGACCATGCGCGCCTGGGACCGCGACGGATTCGCGAAGATCGTGTCGATGATGCCGTGAGTTGTGCTGGCGTCGGCCGGGCCACCGTTCTGGCGACGGTCCTGGTGGTCTGGGCCGGCGCCTGCAGGCCATCCCCCGAGAATCGACCGACCGAGCCCGGGCTCCTCTCCTTCGACCGGACACTTCTCCTGGAGGACAGCGGGGCGACGTCGGCCAACGTGAGCCTCGGCGACCTGAACGGCGACGGCCATCTGGATATCGTGCTCGTGAAGGGCCGCCACTGGCCGTTGCTGGACCTGATCCTCATCGGCGACGGCACGGGCTCGTTCGAGCCGGCCCGCGCGCTGGGCGACGTTCCGGATCGCTCGTACTCCGGTCTCCTGGTGGACATGGACCTGGATGGCGACCTGGACGTGGTCATCAGCAACGACGACCCCGATCCCAAGCTCGTCTATCTGAACGACGGGACCGGCCATTTCACGGTCGGCTCCACGTTCGGGGAGCCGGAGTGGCCGACACGGTACGTGAGCGTCGGCGACCTCAACGGTGATTCGCTTCCCGATGTGGTACTGGCCAACCGCACGGGTGACGACAGTGGCTTCGACTACGTCTGCTTCGGGGCCGGCGCGGGGCGCTTCGCATCGGAGTGCACGGGCTTCGCGCGAGAGTCGGCGACCACGATCACGCTGGCCGACTTCAACGGCGATGGATGGACGGACCTGGCGGTGCCGCACCGGGAAGGGGGCCAGAGCCACATCTACCTGAACGATGGCGCGGGCGGGTTCGAGGAGAGCCTTCCGTTCGGTCCGCCCGACGCCGCGATCCGCACGGCCGCCGCTTCGGACCTGAACGGCGACGGCGTACTCGATTTCGCCGTGATCGACGAGCGAAAGGGCCCCGCCATATACGCCGGAACAGCCGACGGCAGCTACGAGGTCGCGGCCTCGCTCGGAGATCCCGAATCCACGCCGTACGCCATCAAGGTCGCGGACATGGACGGCGATGGACGCGACGACCTGATCGTCGGATACATCGAGGACCAGCCGGTGGTCTACTTCAATCAGGGCGCCTTCACGTTCACCGCCGTGCCCTTCGGTGATTCCCAGGGCAATGCCTACGGCTTCTCGGTGGGCGACGTGGACGAGGATGGGGTCCAGGACATCGCCATGGCGCGGAGCGGTGCGCCCAACGTCCTGTACTTCGGCGCGCGGCCCGGACCGCGGTGAGTGAGCGGGCCGCGGTGCTCCTGGTTCCCGGCTTCACCGGGTCCGGACCCCGGCACTGGCAGTCATTGTGGGCGGCGGATGATCCCCACATCCACCTTCTCCAGCAGACCGACTGGGACCGCCCCGATCGCGTCGAATGGAACCGGACCTTGGTCGACGCGGCCGGAGCCCTCCACGGACCGTTGGTTCTCGTGGGCCACAGTCTGGGCTGTGTGACCATCGTGGATTGCGCGGAGCCGCTCGCCGACCAGGTGGTGGGCGCCATGCTGGTGGCGCCGAGCGACACCGAGAGCCCGGACGCGCCGAGCGAGTTGCGGGTGTACGCACCGTTGCCCGGCGACCCGCTGCCCTTTCCGTCGCTGCTCGTGTCGAGCGACGATGATCCCTATCTGAGCCCGGCACGGGCGCGGGAGCTGGCGCAGCGTTGGCGCGCCCGTATCATTTCGGTCGGGCGCTGCGGGCATCTGAATTCCGCGTCGGGACACGGGCCCTGGCCGGCGGGCCGCACCATTCTGGAGGACTTCCTGACCGAACTGTCGGTGGAGTGAGGCAGGACCATGGCAGACGACATCATCATACGCCACATGACCCGTTCCGAGGCGGCTGAGCTCGTCACTTGGGCCGCACGGGAGGGGTGGAATCCCGGCCTCCACGATGCCGACGTCTTCTGGGCGACCGACCCGGGGGCGTTCATCGGCGCCGACCTCGACGGCGAACTCATCGGCGGTGGCGCCATCACATCGTACGGCGGCGAGTTCGGGTTCATGGGACTCTTCATCGTGCGCCCGGAGTTCCGGGGGCGCGGGTTCGGCAACGAGCTCTGGCACAGGCGCCTGAAGAGACTCCGCGCGCGCCTTCGGCCCGGCGCGACCATCGGCATGGACGGCGTCTTCGAGATGCAGAGCTACTACGCCAAGGGTGGCTTCGTCTTCTCGCATCGCACTCTGCGATTCCGGGCCGAGATTCCGGACGCTGCCGCGGATGCGCTCGAATCCCGCGAAGTGGTCGTACCTCTCGCCACGGTCCCGCTCCAGCGCGTTCTCGACTACGACCGGCGCTGCTTTCCCGCCGCCCGCGAGGCTTTCCTGGAGGCCTGGGTCGGCCAACCCGACGCCGAGGCGTTGGCCTGCCTGCGCGACGGGGCGCTGGCGGGCTACGGTGTGGTGCGGCGCTGCGGCGAGGGGTGCAAGGTCGGGCCCTTGTTCGCCGATGACGCGAGCGTGGCCGAGGCGCTCTACACCGAGCTCGCCCGCTTCGCCGCCGCCGGTCCGCTCTTTCTCGATGCGCCCGAGAACAACTCCGCCGCCATGGAGCTCGTGCGCCGGCACGAGATGACCGAGGTCTTCGGGTGCGCTCGCATGTATCTGGGTCACGCACCGGAGCTCGATCACGAGCGCGTCTTCGGCATCACGACCTTCGAACTGGGATGAGCTCCGAGCGCGATCTGGTCGGGTACGCGGGACGTCCGCCCCATGCCGATTGGCCCGGCGACGCCCGTGTGGCGGTGCAGTTCGTGCTCAACGTGGAGGAAGGCGCGGAACGCACCATCCTCAACGGCGATGAGACTTCGGAGGAGTATCTGCACGAGCTCTCCGGTCGCCCGGCGCGGGTGGGCGAGCGGGACCTGAGCGTCGAGGGGATGTACGAGTACGGATCTCGCGCCGGTGCGTGGCGGGTGCTCGAGCTGTTCGAGGAGCGGGGGCTATCGCTGACCGCCTTCGCTGTCGGGCGTGCGCTGGAACTCAACCCGGACCTCGGACGCGCGCTCCGCGCTGCCGGACACGAGGTGGCCGGACATGGCTACCGCTGGATCGACTACCGACAGGTCCCGGAAGCCGAAGAGCGCCGGCACCTGCGGCGCACGATCGAGATCATCGAGGCGACGTGCGGCCGGCGCCCGGTGGGCTGGTACACGGGGCGGGTGAGCGCCAACACGCGGCGCCTGCTCCGCGAGGAGGGGGGATTCCTCTACACCTCCGATGCCTACAATGACGACCTGCCCTACTGGCTGCCGGGCGGGCCTCGGCTGCTGGTGATCCCCTATACCCTGGTCAACAACGACGCTCGCTACCTGCTGTCCGACGGCTTCGCGAATGGCGATGACTTTCTGCGACTCCTGAGAGACGCGTTGGACCTGCTGTGGCAAGAGGGCGCGACGTCGCCCAAGATGATGAGCGTGGGACTCCACGGTCGCATCAGCGGGCACCCCGCCCGCGCCATGGCACTGGCGCGCTTCCTGGACTATGTGCAGGCGCATGAGCGCGTCTGGGTGTGTCGGCGCGAGGAGATCGCGCGGCACTGGATGGAACGACACCCCCCCGGCGATCGGGCGTAGGAAGAGGGCGAGGGCGTGGACTGAGCGACTCCGACCTGGAGAGATGAGATGGGACTACCTCGCGACCGCGTGTATTTTCACTACAGCCACTTCCACAATGCCGCGACGACGGATCGAATCGAACAGGCGTTCGGTCGCGTATCGGCCGCCACACCTCGTCGTGTGCCCCTCGCCCGGTCATCGTTCACGAGTCGGACGGATCCCAACCTCCACGATCCCGCGTCCCGGCAGGTGATCAGGGTCGTCCTGAGCGCTTCATCCGCCTCTCGCGATCCCGGGGTCCGCGTCGCCACGTCGATCCAGCAGATGGCGAATGCCCTTCTGCAGGACGGACTCGGCGTAGGGTTCGATGGCGTATTCATGATCGAGGACGGGCGGCACCGAGCCGGTGCGTCCGTCCCGGGGGGCCGGGCCGTGCCGAGCCAGATGCGTGTCATCTTGCTCGCCCCTGCGGTGGCGACTCGTCTGACCGCGACGGCATCACCGGACGCCCGGTCGATCCAAACCGGACTTCTCGCCGCGGGCTTCACCCGGGCGACCTTCGTCGAAGTAGGCAAGACGGCCCGCTGAGCGATCATGAGCGGCCGTAGTCGATCCGAGCCATTCTGGGAGCGGACGTACGGCGAGACCGGTGCCGATACCTTCGGGCCACCCGCCGAAGAGGTTCTTGCGCTGATCCCCCGCCTTCCTGCGGGGGCGTCGGTCCTCGATCTGGGGTGTGGGGATGGCCGTAACGCGCTCCCGCTGGCCGCGGCGGGATTCCGCGTGACGGCGGTCGATAAGTCGGTGACGGGCATCGAGCAGCTTGAGCGGGCAGCCGCGGAGCGAGGCCTCGATCTCGACGCCGTCATCCAGGATCTCCGGGACTACCGCCCGACGGGCGACTTCGACCTCGTCATCACCCACGGCGTGCTGCATCTACTGACGCCGGAGGTCGGCAAGCGCCTTCTCGCCGACGTGAAAGAGGTGACGCGGAAGGGGGGCTGGAACGTGCACGCCGTGTTTACCGATCGTCTGCCGCAGCCGGCCGATCTCGCGCCGTTCGTGCTGTGTCCCTTTGCCCAGGGTGCCCTCGCGAGGGCGTACGAGGACTGGGCGATCGAGCTGGCCGAGTCCTACATTCTGGAAGACGAGCACCCGGGTGGAATCCGGCATCGTCACGCCATCGACAAGATCGTGGCCAGGCGGCCGTGAAGGAGGTGCCATGCGTCACCTGATCCCTCTGATGATCCTGCTGGCCCTGGCCGTGCCAAGTCGGGTGTCGGCGCAGGAGCATCGTCCGCGTCCGAATCTCGGCTCCGCATGCTTCGATCTTGCACTGAGCGCGGAGGGCGGCGACGCGATGCACGAGGCCGTCGAATTCATCTTCGCCCCGTCGGTGTCGCCGACCCAGGCCGAGAACCAGGTTT
The DNA here is from genome assembly GCA_963809895.1 of uncultured Gemmatimonadales bacterium. GTDB lineage: Bacteria > Gemmatimonadota > Gemmatimonadetes > Longimicrobiales > Gaopeijiaceae > Gaopeijia. The sequence continues at coordinate 699,080 of CAWELD010000010.1, forward strand.
GGAAGCTGCACGGGCCGATCCGTGCGGACCGGGCGGTGCTCTGGTGGCCGCTCCCCCTGGATTCGGTCGGCGCCCTTCTCCTCCGGGACGGGGGTGTGCTGTGGGAGCTGAGGCTCGATGCACGCCCGGCCGTCATGAGGGGACAAGCGCGACAGGTCTTCCCAGAGGCCAGGGAGTCGGCCCCGCTGCGGGCCGACGCGACACCGATCTCCTGTCCTCGGTGACGATTCGCGGAGGGTCGACGTGATCGCCGACATCGTCGCTGCCGTGCATGCGGCGCCGGATCAGCGCGTCCCGACGTTGCGAGCTATCCGGCGTCGCGTGTCGCGCGACATCGAGAGCGAGCCGGCGGCCGAGGTCCTGGCGTTGGCCGACGGGCTCCTCCAGGACGGGCGCGTGTCCCGGTGGATGATCTACGAGCTGGTGCACTTCCATGAACCCGCCATGGCAGCGCTCGATCGACGCTGGCTCGAACGGTTGGGCGAGGGAATGGCCTCCTGGGGCGAGGTCGATCCGTTCGCCACGTATCTCTCCGGGGTCGTCTGGCGAGAGGGAAGGATCGAGGACGCAGACGTGCATGCATGGGCCCGATCAGCGAACCGTTGGTGGCGCCGCGCGGCCCTCGTGAGTACCGTGCCCCTCAACGTTCGGGCCCGCGGTGGTTCGGGGGATCCCAACCTCACGTTGGCCGTCTGCGAGCTGCTGCGCTCCGACCGGGACGACATGGTGGTGAAGGCCCTCTCGTGGGCGCTGCGAGCGCTCGCGCCCCAGTGGCCCGATGCGGTGAGCCGGTATCTGGATCGCCGGCGTCGGCGAATTGGCACCGAGGGTCGTGCGCGAGGTGACCAACAAGCTCGAGACCGGCCGGAAGACGCCCCCAGTGCAGCCTCGTCAGGGAGGGCCTTCGTGAAGGTGTGCGTCGTCGGTGCATTCGGGAAAGCTGGGTCGCTACATGGTGCAGCACGCCCTCGATCGGGGATACGAGGTCGTGGGCGTGTGCCGTGAGCAGAGCTTGGAGAAGCTCGCCGACTTCGGCGACCGCATCACGATCGTTCCGGGCCGGACGAACGATTCGTCGGTCATCGCGCGCGCCGTGAAGGGATGCGACGGCGTGCTGACGGTCCTGGTTCCGTGGGGCGTCCACGGGTACTCCTCGGGTACCGCACAAGCCGTGCTCGACCATGCCGAGCCGGGCGCTCGCCTGATCTTCTCGTGCGGGTGGCACATCACCCGCGACGGCAAGGACCGCTACTCCTGGAAGCTGAAGTGGCTGGTCCCGGTCGTGGGATGGGTCGCTCGCATGCTCCGCCTCGTGGACATCGATGATCAGGTCGAGGCCACCCGGCGCGTCTTCGCCAGCGATACGCGCTGGACGGTGGTGCGGGCGAGCGATCTCGAGGAGGGTGAGAGCCAGGGACTGCCCGTGTGGAGCCGACACGTGGGGGACCCGATCCTGGAGAGCAACCTGACCCGCCGCATCGATTTCGCGCTCTTCATGGTGGACGCGCTCACGAACGACGACCTGATTCAGGAAGCACCGGCCATCGTCGGCCGCCTGAGCCCGTCGGCCCTCGCCCACGCGGAAAAGGCCGGCGCTTGAAGGGAGCGATGCGGATGGCGTCGGGGTGGAGGATGCTGGGGATGGCAACCGCCGTGGCTGCGACGTGGGCCTGCGCCGGGCGGTCCGAGGAGGGGGGTGCGGGGTTGCCGTCGCGATGGACCGCTCCGTCCGACTCCATGGAGTTCGTCCTGATCCCCGCGGGCTCGTTCCGGATGGGACTCCTCCATCCCCCGGACGACCTACGGCCGGCGCCCGTTCACCCGGTCACCATCGGCGCGCCGTTCTACCTGGGCACGCACGAGGTCACGCAGGGGGAGTGGCTCGACCTCATGGGCTCGAATCCGAGCCAGTTCGCCGAATGCGGCCTCGACTGTCCGGTGGAGAGCGTATCCTGGCACGACGTGCAGGAGTTCCTGGCTCGCCTGGGCAGTGCGAATCCCGGAGAGACGTTTCGCCTGGCCACCGAGGCGGAGTGGGAGTACGCGTGCCGCGCCGGAACGGAGGCGCGATACGGGGGCGGCGTGGATACCCTGACCGCAGACCTCGCGAACTTCGACGGGCGCATACCCTTCGAGGGACGGGTCACCGACGATTTCATCGGCCAGCCGACGCCCGTCGGGCAGTATCCTCCGAACCCGTGGGGACTCCGGGACATGGCCGGAAACGTCTGGGAGTGGGTGGCGGACGAGTACTGTCCGTACGCGGCGGGCGCGGCCCGCGACCCCGTTCAATCCTGCGGCACCGACACGATCCCCATCCGCGGTGGGAGCTGGTACTTCAGCGCCAACGCCGCGCGCTGTGGACGACGCTACACCCACGACCGCGACGACTCCGGCTTCAGCCTGGGCTTCCGGGTGGTGCGCGAGGTGCCGCCCGAACACGCGCTTCCCGATGGGGCGCGCGCAGGGTAGGCGTCATCCCCCCGAACCCAGCTCCTCCACCTTCTTTTCGATGTCCGCGTTGCCGGGGCTCTTCGCGAGCGCCTGCTCGTAGTACGCCCGGGCTCGGTCCACCTCACCCCGGGCCGCGGAGATATCCCCCAGGAACACGTACGGGCGGTAGTTGTCCGGGTAGAGCTCCGTGCTCATGTCGGCGAAGGCGACGGCGTTGGTCGTGTCCCGGGTCAGCGCGATCCGGGTCAACCAGCCCAGCAGTCCATCCGATGGACGGAACGTCTTGCCGAGGCGCTGGGAGACCTGCTCGAAGTGATCCAGGAGTAGCGGAGGATCGGCGATGACGCGCTGAAGCGGGATGTGATACCCGTCGAAGATGAAGCGCAGTGCGTCGTACTCGGCGATCAGCGGCACGGACCCGTGGTCGTCGTCGTCGTAGTAGTGGAAGGCGTAGCGGATGCCGCTCCGGTCGTACGCCCGCATCACGGCGTCGAAGCGGGTGATGGCCGAGAAGTGGCGGTTCGGAACGGTGTCGTCGGGCTGCGTCGTGTTGGCCTGGGCCACGTACAGCACCTTCCCATCGAGGTGGGCGGAGCTGAAATAGGGCTTCGCATGACGGAGCAGTGTGTCGTGGTCCCACCAGAGGCTGGGGTCGATGGCGACGTAGGCGTCGAACGTCGCGGGAATCGTGTAGAGCGCATTCAGCGTCGTGATCCCCCCGAAGGAATGGCCCACGAAGACGCGGTAGGGCATCGTCCGATACTGGGCCTCGATGCGCGGGATCAGCTCGTCCCGGAGGAAGGTGAAGAAGGCGGCATTGCCCCCGCTGCTCTCGAAGGCGGGATTGGGCTCGCCCCCGGGACCGGCCACCGAGTGCGTCGGCGTCAGGTCGCGTGTGCGGTCCGTGTTGGGGATCGCGACCACGATCATCTCCGGGATCACGAAGGCCCCGTTGACGCCGGTACTCAGGATCTGGACCAGTCCGCTCACCGAGTGGAAATGCGCCTCGCCGTCGAGGAGATAGAGGACGGGGTAGCGCTGCGGCGTCGACGTGGTGTCGTGGTACGACGGAGGCGTGTAGACCAGGTACGGTCGGCTCTCGTCGAGCGTCGCCGACCAGATGGAATCCACCGTGCCGATGTGCACGTCCTGATCGAAGCGGCCCTGCGCGAGCACGGGCAGCGGAAGCGCCAGGAACAGCAGCAGGTTGGTCAGGGCGCGCATGGGCGGGGCCGGGAGTGGGGGGTGGTTCAAGGGGTGCCGCAAGATGCCGGGGGCTATATGCGTCTCGCCAGCGTGCCGCTTCCGCCGCCACTGCGACGCCTGGCGCCTTCACCAGGCTCCATGGCATCTTGAGGCTCCCGCTTACGGCTGTCACCGGGAGTCGCACCCGATGAGGCTCACCGTACAAGACGATCCTCAGACGATCGCCAGATACCGCCACATCAAGGCGGCCCGGAGAGGCGCGGCGCGTTGCACCGTTACCGAGCCGGGCACTGGGCGCGCGTGCACCCGCGCTCGTGGACACACGGGGCCGCACGTGCGGCACGGCGTCTTCGGGAGGGTCCTGGCGGTCTGGGATTCGGCCGTCGAGGTGCGTATGTCGGCGCAGACGCGCAAGCGAGCGTCAGAGGCACGCGCCGGAAGTGGCCTGCTCACGCGCCGTCGCCCCTGGGGATTGGCTGCGCTGCGCGGGCGGCTGGCTCGGGTCTTCTCGTCCGTCGAGGAGACGGTCTTCCTGGTCCTCTTCCTGGCCTTCATGGGATTCGCTGTGGACTGGCTCCTGAGGATCCTGGGGTAGGCGAGTTGCGCGCCGCGCGCGGAGCCTCGGGCCGTTGACCGCCAGACAGGCCACCTGGTTGGCTGTACTGGGATGTGTTCTAGCCGTCGCACGCTGCGGGGGCGAGCCGCAGAGACCCGATTTGCTCGTCTCCACGTCCGACAGCGCCGGGATCCCCGTGTATTCTCTGGCGTCCATCCCCCCGTGGGACGCCCCGGCCTTCGCATGGACGCTGGAGCTCGAGCGTGCGGTGGCGACGGATCGGCCGGGGTCGGGGCGCGCGCCCCTGCTGTACCGCCCCGAAGGCTACGCGCGCATGCCGGACGGCACGCTGGTGGTGTTGGATTCGTGGGAACGTCGCCTCGCCGTGATTCCCCCTGATCGGGACACGGTCATGGCGCGATTCGCACCCACAGGGCAGGGACCGGGCGAGATCTGGAGCTCCAACGCGGTGCTGTGGCCCGCCGACGACACGAGCGTCTGGGTGCTGGATCCGGGCAACCAGAGGCTGGACCGTTTCGCGCTGAGCGGTGCCCTCCTGGAGGAGTCACCGGTGGTGGTCGGAGGATCGGCCGGATTCGTGCTTCAGGACCCGGTCACGCACGCGCCCTGGTTCTGGAAGGTGTTCTTCGAGGACTACGAGCACCGGACGCTGACCGACAGCGTGGGGCGTCTGGATCCGGAAGCCGCCAGGGTACACTTCATCGCGGCCCTGCCCCCTCGCGTCGAGGCCCGAGTGACGAGCACCGCGCCGATCCCCCTGTTCGCGCCCAGGAGCTGGTTCGCGCCCATCGGCGCGGGTGGGGTGGTGGTCGGCCGGAGCGACCGTGCTCGCTTCACGTATGTCTCCGACGCCGGCGAGCCGGTCGCGGTCATCGAAGCCCCCATGGAGCCGGCGCCCGTGCCCGAGAGTGACGAGCCGGGAATCCTCGAGGAATTCCACGAAGAGGCGGGCCCGGGCTCGGCGGCCGCGGGCACGCGGATCGCCGACCACTATCCGGTGTGGGATCTGCTCTGGCCGCTGGGGGATTCGCTCTTCGCACTCCAGCAGAGCCGCCGCAGCACGCCCCTGGGCGAGCCCCCGATCCCGTCCGGCCAGCTCGTGTGGCGCATCTTCGCCGTCGACGGCCGCTACCTGGGAGCCGCCATCCTGCCGCCGGGATTCGCGCAGCCCTACTGGATCGAGGGCGAGCGCGTCATCGGCACCCGCCGCGATTCGCTGGGTGTGGCGACCATCGAGGCGTACCGGCTGAAGCGGCCGGCGGGGTGAGGGATGAGGCTGCAGCTCGTTGCGGGGTGGGCGTGGGTCACCGTCCTGCTGCCGGTGGGCCCGTCGCGGGGCAGGAGGCCACGGCCGCGAGAGATCTCTGGTGGAGCGGGTCTCGCTGGGTGCCGGTGCCGCGCCGCGGTCATCTTCGATCGAGTGATGGACGGGGCGTTCGATGCCGGCGGCTTCTGGGTGCTGGAGCGGATCAGCTGCGGGCGTTCGGCGGGGACGGGACGGTGCGCGCGCAGCTCGGGAGGGCAGGGAGCGGGCGGGGGAGTTCCTGACCGCGGCTCGCCTGCGGATCGACTCGCTGATCGACGTTTACGATCCGCAGCTCTCGCGAGAATCGGTCTTCGCCCGCACCGGCGAGTTCGTCGCGACACGCTCAATGCCGTCGTTGGGAGGCTTCGGCTCCGCCCTGCGACTTCCTCTCGCGGGCGGGGCGTTCCTCGTCGTCACCACCCCACGCTTCTCGATGTCGCCCGCCGGTCACGATCCGTATTCCCGCGTCGCTCTGGCGATCGGGGAACGGCTCGACACGGTGGCGTCGATCCGATCCAGCGGAGGTCTCTGGCAGCACGGCTCGGCATACGGGGTGTTCGAGACGGATCTGGGAGACGGTGGCGCGTGGGCGCTCGCCGCCGACTCGGTGCTCGCGCTGGTGGATGGCTATGCGGGGCAGGTGGAATGGCGTTGTGCCCCGCGGTTCGACGTGTGCGCCAGACACGAGTTGGCCGAGCCGGCGGCCAACCGGCGAGCGGTCGATCGTGCCGCACTGGTCCAGCGAGCGACGGAGCAATCCCGCCGGCCACTCCGGAGCGATGAGGTGGTGGACGCGCCAGTCCGTCGGTCCGGCGCCACCGGGGCAGCCCTGTCGTCCGACGGGCGGTGGCTTTGGGTGCAAAACGACGGCGACTACCGAGGCGGCGAGCGATACACGGTGGTGGATCGGGAGCGAGGCCCTGCGGGCGTGGTCACTTTCGCGACACCGACGCGCTTGCTCGCCGTCTCCCCCGACGGCCTGCTGATTCGGCGCCAGGGCGAGTTCGAAGAGACCATCGTCGAGTGGCTCGATTGGCGGCGCTGGCCTCCGTTCTGAGCCGCGCCGGACCGAACGCCCGAGCATGGCGCGGCCGGGTGGGTGCGGACATCTTGGGCGGACCCCCGCCACGGAGCCGCCGGAGGACGCATCTGATGACGCAGCGTGCCGTCGACACATCACCCATCATTCACGCGCGGCTTGCCGGCCTCGGGTATCTGATCATCATCTTCGCGGGGATCTTCGCGGAGTTCTTCGTCCGCTCGAGCCTGATCGTGCCTGGCGACGCCACCGCCACGGCTGCCAACCTGATGGCGTCCAACTCGCTGTATCGAGCCGGAATCGCCAGCGAGTTCGTGATGCTCCTCTGCGACGTCTTCGTCGCGGGGGCGCTCTACGTGGTGTTCCGATCGGTGAACCGGAACCTGGCGCTGCTGGCCGCGTTCTTCCGGCTCGCCCACGCGTCCATCGTCGCCGTCAACCTGCTCAACACCTGGGTGCCGCTGCTTCTCGTGGGCGATGCCGGGTATCTCGCCGTCTTCAGCACCGAGCAGCTCCACGCTCTGGCCCTGCTCCTGCTGGAAGCGCACAGCTACGGATACGTGATCGGTCTGGTGTTCTTCGGTGCCCACTGCGTGTTGCTGGGCTATCTCGTGATCCGATCCGGCTTTCTTCCGAAAGGGCTCGGCTTCCTGCTGTTGGTCGCCGCGGGGGGCTATCTCGCCGACGGCTTCGGCCGCACGCTGCTCGCCGACTACGCCCGCTACGAAAACGTCTTCTTGCTGGCGGTGTTCGTGCCGGCGTTCATCGGCGAGCTCTCCTTCTGCCTCTGGATGCTGTTCAAGGGGATCGACGTCCGGCGGTGGCAGCTGCGGTACCAGAGTGCGCAATCTTGATCTTCGTGTGGAGGTGACAAGTGAAGAAAGTGACTGGTCTGGGAGGGCTGTTCTTCCGGAGCGGGAATCCCAAGGAACTGGTGGAGTGGTATCGCGCCCATCTGGGTATCGACGCGGCTCCCTGGGGTGGATTCGCCTTCCAGTGGCGCGAGCGCGAACAGCCGGAGCAGGTGGGATACACCGTCTGGAGTGCGTTTCCCCAGGACACCGACTACTTCGGGTCCGGCGCGCACGAGTTCATGATGAATTTCCGGGTCGACGACCTGGACGGGCTCCTCACGGCGCTCCGGTCCGAGGGGGTCGAGGTCGTGGGCGACGTACAGACCGAACCCAACGGTCGATTCGCGTGGATCCTGGACCCCGAAGGCCGCAAAATCGAGCTGTGGGAGCCGGTGCCCTCGGCCGAAGACCCCTACCTCGGGGGAGAGTCGGCGGGAGGTAGGGATTGAGCATCGCCATCGACGAGGCCCGCCGCGGCGAGCTCGTGAGGCGGCTCCGGGGCTTCTTCATCGAGGAATTCGACGAGGAGCTGAGCGTGTTCCGCGCCGAGCAGATCCTCGACTTCATGGCCGAGGCGCTGGGCCCGGCCGTCTACAATCAGGCGGTACAGGACGCCCGCAAGTTCATGCAGGAGCGCTTGGACGACCTGGCGGGTGACGTGTACGAGCCCGAGGTCGTGTAGGGTGCGCATGGACTTCGACCTCCACCGGAGCGTGGCCGTGCTCGAGCGGCGCCTCTAAACTCTCGAATTTTGCCCCCGCCGCTTCCCGCCCTTCGACCGCTTTCGCCACCTGGAGGCCAACCAGGGAAAGACGCTGAGTGACCTGCTCGAGCGTTTTGCCCAGCTCCGGACCCGGAATCTCGAGGAACTGGCCGAGCTGGAGATCGGACCGGCCGAGCTTCGCCTCACCGGTGTGCATCCAGAGTTCGGAACCGTGACCCTGGAGCAGCTTCTGGCGACCTGGGTGGCCCACGACCTGGGCCACATCGCCCAGATCGCCCGCGTGATGGCGAAGCAGTACAAGGAGGCGCTGGGCCCCTGGGAGGCCTATCTGCCGGTGCTGCACCGGGACCGCCGCGGACGAGCCGGCCCCGATCGGGCCCGAGCGTTCCAGGCGGGTGGGGCCACGCTTCTGTGCCGCGCGTCCACTCCGGGATCGTTCTCGACCGGTAGTGGCGCAGCAGTGCGTGGGTCGTACCGTGTCGGACGCCGACACCCCCCCACCCGGTCTGATTCCGGAAGGCACCTCCATTTGAGCCTCCAATACCTGACACTCCTCGCGCTCCTGATAACGGTGGCGCAGGCGTATCTCACGGTGAACAAGCTCTGGATCCGCAAGCACGAGCCGGCCGTGGCCGAGAGCGTCTCGATCATGGGCGAAACACTCGGGCTGGCACCCACGGCGATTCTCGCGGTGAACTTCACGGTCCATGGGAGCTGGGAAGGAGCGATGGACGGCCTGGTCTGGACGGTGGTGGGCCTGGTCACGCTCCTGATCGGCACGGGACGGTGGGTCGAGGGCAAGCGCCGCCGAAGCTTGTGGACCTTGATCCGTCAGGCCCTCTCCGTGGAGAAAGACGAGGTCGGCGACCTCGCCCGGAGCTTTCTCCGGCCCTCCGGGGCCCGACAGATTCTCCGGATCCTCGGGCAGGTGGCTTTGATCGACCAGGATCTGGACGAGCGCGAGCAGTCCTTCATCGAGGCGTTCGCCGAGAGCTGGGGACTCCGGTTCTCCTGGGACGAGCTGCGTGGGGAGGTCGAAGGCGGGCAGCTCGATTTCGTGACCCTGCGTCGCGCCCTGGAGGAGTACCTGCACTTGTCGCCGCCGCCGGCTCAGGCCAGCCAGTTGGGGGACGTGCTCGGGGCCCTGGTGGCGATCGACGAGCAGACCACGGGACAGGAGGAGCTCATCCTGGCCGAGCTCCAGGGGATGCTTGCGGGATACGTGAATCGAGACGATCCGGAGCAGGGATGGGGCGTTGCCATCGTGCCGCAGGATTCGGCGCAGGACACGGCCATCGCCACCCTGCTTCCAGGCGTTTCCAAGCGAAAGGTGGAGGGTGGGAGCGCCTTCGTGCTCGGTCCGTATTATTCGGCTCGCTACGCTGACATGATCGGTGATCAGTACCGCTCCCTGGATTTCTTCGCCACGGTGGTGCGCGTGCCACACGACGAACCGGGAGGAACCCGATCCCATGCGGCGTGAGCGTCTTGTCCTGACGGGTGTCCTGTGCGCACTCCTGATGCCTTCACCCGCCCGTGCCCAACTCGGTGCCATCGAGGCTTTTGCGCGCCGGGTTTCCGACCTGTCCTTCTATTTTGCCACGGGGGGACTCGCCGGCTCACAGTCAGCCCTGGAACGGAAGGCGGGTGGAGTCACCGCGTTCGGTGTGGAGCTCCTTTTCGAGGTAACGGAGATCGATCGCCCGGTGCCCGGAGCCGCGACGCCGTCCCAGCCGGATTCGGTGCGCCGGGTCTGGACCACCATGGAGGTGACCCACTCGGCGGATGGTGTGGATACCGTCTACACGTACGAGGTCGAGCGGTTGCCCACGCCAGTGGCGCCTACCGAGGCCGTGTGGGTCGTGGAGATGGGGCTCGGCTATGGCCAGCTGCAGGGATACGAGCTCGAGGATCCGTCGCTCGACATGAACGTCGCGGTGCGGGATCTACCCTCGGTGACGCTCTATGCCAGCTACGAACCGTGGGGCAACTATTTCGGGCTGCGTACCGGCTTCATGCGCACCCAGGCGCTCCAGGTCATCGACCAGGTCGGCGAGGGCTTCACCGGTGACGTGGACGCCTTCCTGTTCGGAGGCCTGGTTGGTTACGCCTTCGCCTTCGAGAACCTCTGGGCCTTCATCGAGACGGCCTACACGCTCCGGAAATTCCCGAGCGTGGAGTGGCGCGGGTCGGCCCCCTTTCCGCCGGGACTGCCGAGGGAATTGAACATGAGCGCGTGGTCGGTGAGCGCCGGGATCCAGGTTCCCTTCCGGTAGCGCATAGGCTAGCGTGCAAGTTGCCCCGATACGACATTGGCGGCAGCGGACCGGAAAGGGAGTCTTCATGAACGCACGATATTTCGCGCTCGCGATCCTGGGGTTCGTGATCGGTTGTGCCTCGACGCCGATCGGGGATACTGCGCCCCTCCCGGCCGAAACGCCTCAGGACGTCGTTCGATATCCGGCCTGTGACCCTGCGCCGTGGGGCCGGGAGGATGCTCCCCGGCAAGGCGGCGAGGCTTCGGCCGAGGTGACGCTCTGGCCCAGGCTAGAGAATCAGATGCAGGTTCGGTTCGCGATGGAGCACGCCTTCACCCGGGCAGTCATGGACTCCATGAGTGCGGGTGGCCCGAAGTCGATGACGGTGAGGGTGGTCTATGACGTCTACATCGACCCGACGGGTGAGGTCACGGACATACAGGTGGCGGAAAGCACCGGCGACGAGGCGCTCGACGCTGACGGCCTCGAGGCCGCACGAAGAGCCAGGTTCACCAGGCGCTGCAGGGGGATGCGGGGTCGGCGTGTGGATGCAACTCCCGATGATGCTCCGAGTGGGTGTCGGGGGTGAGGCTCCGGGATCAGCGCGTCAACGATTCCGGGAGCTCTCCACGCACGACCGTGGGCACGTCGAGCGAGTCCAGAACCAGAGCGTAGATCCGATTGTGCCGGACGCGGATGGGAAAGTAGGCCGACGGCGTGAAGGCCAGTTTCGCGGAGCCCTGGTAGGTACCTGCCGTGTCGAAGACGTCGTAGCGCGGCGGCGCGTCCTGGTCATGACTTCGTTCGACCCACAAGCGGCGCTGATCGTCCATGAAGAGGTGGGCGAGCGCGGGCTTGGTTTCGGGCGACAGCGCTACGATCTCTTCGGCGGCACGCCGGGCATCGGGCGTCCGTTCTACGAGTGCGTCGACCCATCCAGCCCGGTCCTCGGCGGTCACCGGGAGCGACGGCACGTCGGCTTCGATGATCAACACCGTGTCACCTTGCTCGTCCAGGCGAGCGATGCGGTAGGTCGTGTTGTCGGTGGTCCAGAATCCCCCCGCGCGATCCACGAGGGTGATGGGGTGCGCGTCGAAGGGGATCCCGTAGTATCGATATCCGTTCGAAGTTCGCGATATGAACGACCGATACGTCTCGGGGCCGAGATAGACGGAGTCCTCCACCTCCGTGGTCGGGTCGTAGCTCTTCAGAAAAGCCTGAGCAGGCGCTTCCTGAAGCCCCTCCTCTGGCGGATAGACTCGCTCGGCGTCCGAGTAGGAGTCGGGCTTCCAGATGCGGCCCGCGTCGTCGACGGTGCCACTCCAGATATAGCCATACGACCGCACATGCATGGGAATCCGCCGGGACTCGCCGCTTCTGAGATCGATCCCCATCATCACCCACTTTCCGTAGTCCTGGACCCAGAGCAGGGTGTCGCCAGCGAGGATCATCCCGTTGGCCTCGCTGAGCTCGCCGGGTCCTTCGCCCTTGGATGCCACCGTGCGGACGAAGGCGCCGTTCTCGTCGAACGCCCAGATCTCCGGGCCCTGGTAGTCGAGGACGTAGATCGTGCCGTCGCTCGTCGCATCGATGCCGCGGATATCACCGAAGAGCCGCTCCGGGTCTCCGCTCGCATCTGGGAGTACCAGGTCCTGCTCGATCACAGGGATGTCATCGTCAGGAAGCGCGGCGTAGTGCACCACGACGGTCCCGTCGGGAAGCGTCTCCCGGCTCGCCCCCGCCGCGGGCTGCGAGTCGCGCGGGGCGCATGCAGCGATGATCAACGGGACGGCGACCAGGGCAATCCATCCGCCTCGCATGAGAGCTCCTCGTGAGGGGTGCGAGCACAGGTCGACACGATAAGGTGCGACCGACGAAATCGACAAGTGTAGGAACTGGAGGGGCAGGCGCGCGTGGCCGCGCGAGCGCCGCCGACGCATGTTGAGGCGCTGGAACGGATCGATCCAGGGAGGAGAAGTGGCGAGACGGACGATGGCGAGTTGGGCTCTGGTGGGATGCGGGTCGTGGGTGCTCGTCGGCTGCAGCGATGCCGGAGATGGGGCCCCGACCTCGACTCTCGCGCATCGCACGGACACGGTCGGGGGGATTACGGTCATGCACAGCTCCGGGCGTGCCCCGGAGTGGACCCTGGAACCTCTCCTGTCGCTGGGCTCCGAAGCCGCGGTGGGTGACCCCGCGCCCGACGAGTTCGGACAGATCACGAGCGTCGTGACCGACGACGACGGTGATCTCTGGGTCGCCGACGCGCAGAACCACGAGATCCGCGTGTTCGCACCCGACGGTGCGCTACTCCGGCGCATCGGCCGGGAAGGGCAGGGGCCCGGCGAGTTTCTGTCTCTCTACTCGCTGGCGTGGGTGGGTGATACGCTGCTCGCTCTGGATTTCGGAAACGGCCGGATCGGTGAGTTGTCACCGCAAGGCGAGTGGCTGGGCACGCGGCCTGCACCCGGACGGGTCTCGGGTCCGGCGTCGATGCTCCGCCTCTATGCCGTGAGCGACACCCAGGTCTATCAGTGGTCCATCAAGCAGGTGGACGGGCAGGTGCGCCGCACCTGGGTCGAGCAGGGCATCGACGGCGTGGGCGAGGAGTGGGTGCAACAGACTCCGACCGCGCCTGAACCCACCACCGTGGTGTGCGACCGGCCCGACGGTGCCATCAGCTTCTTCGACGTGCCGTTCGGAGGGAAGATGCTGGAGCACCCGGCGGGGGCGGGGGACACCTGGGTGGCATGGTCGCCGGACTACCAGCTGGCGTTGGTCGCTCCGGACGGGGACACCCTACGCCTCGTGGAGCGGGCCTGGGACCCCCTGCCGATCCTGGATGCCGAGTGGGACAGTGCCACGGTGGAGTTCGAGGACTTCCGTGAGGAGTGGCCCGACGCGGGCTGCCGGCCGTCGGCGCCTCCGCGCCCCGAGATGAAGACGGCCCTGCGGAACCTGCTCGTCGACACCGAGGGCCGGCTCTGGGTCGAGATCTACACCGAGACGGGGACGGCGTGGGAGGTGTTCGATCCCTCGGGCGCCCTGCGCGGTCGGGTCGAGGGATTTTCGTACGACGAGCGCGTCGCACCTTCGATCCGACAGGGGCTCGTGGCCTGGGTGTCGAGAGACTCGCTGGGCGTGCAGCGTGCCCACACGGCGCGGGTGCGGGAGTCCGGGCGAGAGTGAGCTGGGTCGTGGGAACACTGGGGCTGACCGTCATCCTGGGGATCAGCCTGCTCACGTCTCGGGCCCGGCCTTTCGCTCGGCTCGAGGAGCCTGCCCGCAAGCGCCTGAGGGTCGTGGCCGGGGTGGCGGTCGCCATGCAGGCAGCCCATTTCGTCGAGGAACTCCGTACCGGGTTTCCACAGGCCTTTCCGTCGATCCTGGGGCTCCGACCCTGGAGCACGGCTCCCTTCGTAGTCTTCAACGTCGGTTGGCTGGCGATCTGGGTTGTGGCGCTCCGCGAGGCGCCGCGGGGCCGCCGCCTGGCCGAGTGGCCGCTCTGGTTCCTGGGTCTGGCGATGACGGTGAATGGCGTCGCGCACCCACTTCTGGCGGTGCGGGCCGGCGGCTACTTTCCGGGGCTCTGGACGTCGATCCCGTCGGCCGTCGTGGGCGTGATGCTCTTGCGGGAGCTGACGAGAATCAGTGGTCCCAGAGGCGCCCTGCCGTGATGCAGCGCTGCTCAGGCCTGGTAATTCCAGGCCGTTGGAGGGAGGGAGCGCACGGCGGCACGAATGTCGAGAACCCTCGCATCGGCGAGGGTGCGAAAGGCACGGCCGCTCAGGGTGCACACCAGCCCGCTGTCCAGCACCGCGGATCGACCGTAGAGCCTCCCGTTTCCCGGAGCTCCGGCGATGGATCCCTTCAGGTAGACCCCACCTCGTTCCCGCACCCGGTCGGCTACGAACGCCAGCAGACGGAGTGCCACGGCCCGCCCCCTGAACGGCGGCTCGACGTAGAGATCCATGACCTCGGCGCCCCAGATGCAGTGATGCAGGTCGTAGGACGGGGACCACGACACGAAGCCGATCGCCCGCTCATCGATGTGCGCGACGGCAAGGGTGAGGCGACGGACGGCGAGCGCGCGCTCGAGTAGGCCGGCCTCGCCCGACCAGGGCAAGGCGTAGGTCTCCTCCATGTAGGCGCGGATCATGCGGACGGCGGATTCGATATCGGCTTTCTGGGCCAGGCGCACGCTGACCTCGAGTTCAGACGGCATCTGAACGGGCTCTCTCTGGTTGAAGGCTCCTATCGTGCCGGCGTCATCGTGACGGGTTGCACGAGATGGACGGGAGCCGGGAAACGTTCGTCCGGCAGCCAATGGTACCGGAGGTCACGCGCGAGGCCTGTCATGACATCGTCGACACACGGCACTCCCGTGCGTTCGGTGATCTTCACCACGTTGGAATCCCCCGTTCCATCGACCGACAACTCGACCCGCCCTTCAAGAGCAACCGGCGAGTTTGTGCCGAAGGCCGTACACCCGGACGGGAGCTTCACCGCGAGGGCCTTCTCCAGTCTGCGGGCCTCGACGTGCGTGGTCCCGTCGGGACCGGTAATCGTGGGCGGGCCGAAGAGCACGTCCAGAAAGGTGGGGACGGCGTCGGAGGGGCGCACAACGTCGGGCGTTCGACCAGAGCCGTCCATCGGTTCGGCTTCGAAGGTGGGTGAGAGAGCGAACACCGCGGCGTGCACGCCGATGGCGATCCCGAGGGACCACATCAGGATCTTGCGGTGACGTCGGCGAAGCTCCGTTGCCCGTGTCTTCATGGCTCGAGCCATGGGCGTTCCGGAAGTGGGAGGCTTGCTGACTCCGAGCGGGTCGAGCATCAGTGTGCGATACGCTGGACCCACCCATGGGGTGACAGGAGTGGTCGCAGACGATGGTGGCGGCTCCGCCGGTGAGATCGCATCTTGCAAGCGGGCCCGGCTCCGGAGCCTCGGGACCCGGGTAGTCGGCTATCGGCGTGGAGAATCGTGCGGAGGTGGATCGTGAGACGCTTTGCAGCAATCGGTGCGGTGGCGGCCCTGGTGGCGTGCAGCACGGGTACCGAACCCGACGACGCCAATCGCTCTCCGGCCATCATCCAGGCCGGGGAGCTCGAGCTCCTGGTCACGGTGCCGGTGTCGGTGGCGGCAGGGGAGAGGAGTTCACGGTCGTCGTCCGCAGCTACGGGCTCGATTCGTGCTGGGCTCAGGGCACCACCGACGTGTTCCTCGATGCCGACGGCGCCGTCCTGAAGCCCTATGACCGACCGCCCGACCCCTCGGCGCCCACGGGCTGTCGGCCCGCGGTCCAGGACTTCGACCACACGGTCTCCCTGAGCTTCGCCTCGCCCGGCGTGAAGACCATCGAGGTCTGGGGATACGACCTCGCGGCTCGCGAGACCGTGCGCCCTCGTTTCGAGGTGATGGTGGTCGGAGCTACTCCACCACGATCGGCCGGCTCGTGAACACGGGCTCGCGCCCGGGTAGCTCCAGCTTGAGGTGCAGCGTGTAGAGACCGGGCTCCAGCGCGGGCAGTTCGAGGCCCACCGACCGGAACACCGATTGGATCTGGTCGGGGCCGGTGTCCTGGAAGGTGACCGACACGGAACGGTCGAGGTCGAGAGTCCCCTGGAACTCGCCCACTGGCGCCAGGAAATCCGGGTGCCCGCGGGTGAATCCCAGCGTCACCTGAACGGGCTCCCGCACCTGGAGACCGTAGACCTCCCACACCACGTTGAAGTGCTCGCCCTGTCGAATGCGCACCCCGGGACGGATCAGGGGGATCGCCTGGTCCATGGTCTCGGGCAGCGGCGCGTCCGGCTTCAGGATCATCAGGTCCGACACCGCGATCAGCCCCGGCGTGAGCGGGGTCTGGCGCACCCCCTGGCGAGCGCGCCAGGCTCGGCCCTCCGGTGCATCCAGGACTTCGAGGCTGCTCACGTAATCACCGGGAGTCGTGGTGAGCGTGAACACGCCCTCGGGCACCGTATCTCGCACTTCCTGGATCTGTCCGTCGTCGACGGAGACCAGGAAGAGGCCCGCCTGCACCGGCGTCTCGATGGGCTGCGCGAGGGCGTCCCGCTCCGTCTCGCCGAAGGTGCTGTCGTTGGGCGCGGGCGGGGGTGCCGGCTTGTACGCGCCCACCACCAGCATGTCGTCGCCGCGGCGGAAGCGACCCACCTGGGTCTCGAGCCCCGAGAAGAACGGTGCGTACGGCGGGGCGTACCAGGTGCGGGCGATGCGCGGTGGTGTGATCCAGCTTTCGGGCGGAATCCGCGACGGCGCCTGGAGGAACTTCTCCGGGAAGAGGTAGCCGCGGCTCTGGGGGTGGTGGTGGCCGACGATCCGGCGCGTGTCCTGGGTCGCGGGATTCACCCCCTGAAGGATGGACTGGGGCGAATACTCCCGGCTGTACCCCCGAATCCTGCCGTAACGGATCAGGCTCTCGTCGAGGTCCGCCTCCCAGACCCACAGTCGGGGGTTGGCGGCGTCGCGCTCGTTCACGGCCTGGACCCATCGTGCGAAATGGTCCGTGAGCCGGTCGTTGCCGTCGACGAGGTAGAGCGGGTCCGATAGCTCCCAGAAGAGCGCCCGCTCCTTGGCGCGCGCCTCGGGAGCCATCCCGTCCAGCGTCTTCTCGGCGCCACCCGACACGATGTATCGGAAGCTCTGCCACTGCTGGCGCTCCTCGGCGGGCATGCCGTCGAGAGCCTTCTGGAATTCGGTGTCCGCCTCGATCCACCGGTTCTGCAGATGCAGCACGTACCCGACCAGGGCCGAGCACCACCAGGCTTCCGACGGCGCCAGCCCACAGTCTCGGGCCGTCTGCTCCGCCCGGGGCATGCTCCCGTTCTCGACCAGGTAGCGCACCAACTCGCCGGTGATCCACGGGTCGTGGATCTCGCGAGCGGCTTCGGAGAGCATGGAGAGAAGCTTGTGACGGGCCAGTTGGACCTCGGGCCGCTCTTCGGGGAAGATGGCCTCGGCTTCGCCTCCGTACCACACGCAGATCCGTCCGATCTGCTGGTCGCACCGGCGCTCGTCGGGCTCGGCCTGCACGGGAATCCTGCTCTCGCGGAAGGCCTCGAATCCGCGCTGGGCCTCTTGCAGGTCTGCTACGATCTGTGCGGAATCCTCGGCCGAGACGCGGGTCTGCTGCGCCAGGGTCGGTCGAGGCGTCACCACCAGCAGCCCGACCACGAGGGCCGCGTACGGCTGGAGACGGGTCGGTGGCGCGGTCACGAATCCCATGGAGTCCCTCTGCGGCGATCTCGAAAGGGTGCGCGGGGCTGGCGAGCCGTATGGCCCGGTGGCGACGGCGCGAAACGAACGAACTCGACGTGGATACACCGTCCGAGCCTGCGGCGGTCCTGTCGCGATCCCCTGACGAACGAAAGGGCCGCCCCGCAAGCGCGGGACGGCCCCTCGTTGTGTGCCGTATGGCGGCGGATCAGACCGTCGTCACATTCTCGGCAGCCGGGCCCTTGGGGCCGTCGACGACATCGAACTCCACGCTCGCGCCCTCGGCGAGGCTCTTGAAGCCCTCGGCCTGGATGGCGCTGTGGTGGACGAAGCAATCCTTGCTTCCATCCTCAGGCGTGATGAATCCGAAGCCCTTCTGATCGTTGAACCACTTCACGGTTCCCTTGGTACGCATCATTGCGCTCCTCGGTTGTGCGAGTCGGAGCCACGTTGACGCGTACTTACCGACTGCTGTGTGTGCGCGGTACCGCCGCGCGGCGTGCGGCCACTCTGGCCACACAACTGAAAAGGCGCCGATCTCCAGCCAGGAGACCGCCGCCTCGAGAATGGTTGGGGCGCACCATCTTCGCGCCCGACACACGAAGGGTCGCGGATTCGGGGGGCGACGTCAATGGATGCCCGTGCGATCTTGCGACGCACCCGAACCGGGACCGACCCCGGGAGCCGGCGCGCCGCCGTCATTTCCGACGCCCGCAACAAGGAGAGAAGGCCATGCCCGACCCAGCCCCCAGGATCGCCCTCGTCACCGGCACCACGTCGGGCATCGGTGAGGCCACGGCGCGGGAGCTCCTCGCCCGGGGATGGCGCGTCGTCGGCATGGCTCGACGGGACGGGGTGATCGAGGACGGGAGCTATCGCCACGTCTCCGTCGACCTGGCGGCGGTGGCCTCGTTCGAGTCCACGCTGGGCACCGTGTTGGAGGAGTTGGCCACGGGTGGTCCGTGGGCACGCGTCGGCCTCGTCAACTGCGCGGCCGACCCCGGACTGATCGGCACCATGGACGCCCTCGATCCCGGCGAGATGCTCCGGGTTCAGGCGGTGAACGCCGTGGCGCCCGCATGGCTCATGGGTCGCATCGGCCGCGTCGCCGGTTCGGACACCCCGGTCCGGGTGGTGAACGTGTCGTCCGGCGCCGCGAGGGACCCGTATCCCGGCATGGTCGCGTACTGCACGTCGAAAGCCGCCCTCCGGATGGGGGGACGCGTGCTTGCGAAAGAGGTCCAGGCCCCGGGCCGTACGGATGAGGGTCCCACGGATGTCACGGTGCTCTCCTACGAACCGAGCGTCGTCGATACGCCGATGCAGAAGGCCGCCCGCACGACCCCGAGAGAGAAGCTCCCCATCGTGGACTTCTTCAAGGGACTGGTCCGTGACGATCGCCTGGTGGAGCCTTCGGCGCCCGCGCGCGAGATCGCCGATTACCTGGAGACGGACGGACACGAGCCGTTCGATGAGCGGCGCTTCGGCGTGGAATAGCGTAGTTTCGCCGGCAGTGCTCGACGAGAAACACGGCGAGGTGAGGAGGAGTGAGGCCATGCGCGTGGCTGCGCTGTACGACATCCATGGGAACCTTCCCGCCCTCGAGGCGGTGCTCGCGGAGGTCGCGGAGGAGGGCGTGGACGAGGTGGTGATTGGCGGAGACGTCATACCTGGTCCGATGCCTGGCGAGTGTCTCGACGCCCTGCTGGCCCTGGACGTGCCGGTGCGAGCCATCTTCGGCAACGGTGAGCGCGACACCCTCGTCCTGCATGCCGGCGAGGAGCTCACGCGGGTCCCGAAGCAGTTCCACGAAGTCATGCGTTGGGTCGAGGGTCGCCTCACGCCCGAACACCTCGCCGAGCTCAAGTCGTGGCCGCTCCGCACGAGGCTCGAGATTCCGGGAGTCGGTGACGTGCTGTTCTGCCACGCCACCCCCCGCGACGACAACGAGATCTTCACCAGCCAGACGCCCGAAGAGAGGCTGAGGCCGATCTTCGACCCCACACGCGCCGACGTCGTGGTCTGCGGGCACACCCACATGCAGTTCGACCGCATGATCGGTGAGGTGCGGGTGGTCAACGCGGGCAGCGTCGGCATGCCGTTCGGAGATCCGGGTGCGTTCTGGGTGATGCTGGGGCCCGATGTCGAGCTCCGCCGAACCGAGTACGATCTGGATGCCGCCGAAGAGCGCGTCGCGGCCGCCGGATACCCGTCGGTGGCGCCGTTCGAGATCCGGAACCCGCCGCCCGCCGCGCAAATGGAGCAGGTCTTCGAAGCGGCGGCGTTACGGTAGGAGGAATCGTGCGATGAAATCCCGCCTTCCGCTGTACATGCTCCTGGGTCTCGTGGCGGTGGGGGCCTTGGGATGGTTCCTGTTGCCAGCCGGATTTGCCAGGGGCGTCATCATGGGATTCGTCGCGGGTCCACTCGCGATCCTCGGGGTCCTCACCATCGTGGGGCGCCGGATGCGAAAGGGCCTCGGCGAGCGTCTGCGGCCTCCGACGCTCCCGACCGCAGCTTCCTGGGACTACGCATGGACCGTCTCGGACCTCGAAGGTGAGTCGGTCGACCCGGAGCAATACCGTGGTCGCGTCTTGTTGCTGAACGTGTGGGCCACCTGGTGCGCGCCGTGCATCGCGGAGCTTCCCAGCCTCGAGGCGCTGGCGGACGCCGTGACCGAGCTCGAGGTGGACTTCGCCTGCGTGACCAGCGAGCCTGCCGACACGGTGCGCACCTTTCTCGCCAAGCGGCCTGTCGGGCTGCCGGTCTACACGGCCGCCGAGCTCCCGGACATCTTCCGGAGCGGAGCGATTCCCGCCACGTACGTCATCGACCGCACAGGCACCATCGCCCTCCGCCACACCGGCGCCGCACGCTGGGACGATCCCGGTGTGGTGAGCTTCGTGCGGGGGCTGGCCGTGATGCCGTGAGTCGTCGCGGGACTTGCCGTGGGCGCCATCTTCCGTGACTCTGGCATCCGTGGTCTGACCGTGATCCTCAGACTGTTCTGACGCGCCCGAGTCCCGGAGACGGCACATGATCCCCAACCTGCGAGCCATGGTATCCCTCGCGGCGGCGAGCCTCCTGATTCTCGGCGGGCTCGCGGCGTGCGCGCCGCCCGCAGAGGCGCCCCTGTCGGACGCCCGGGTCCAGGCGATCCGAGACACGATCATGCAGCTCGGCGAGGCCGCCGACGCGAGCGTGGATCGGTTGGACTGCGGACCGGCGATCCAGAGCTTCGCCGACACGGAACCGCTCTTCGTGAGCGGTGGGCGCGTCATCCGCACCCGCGACGAGCTGGCGACCATGTGCGAGCAGCTCATCTCCAATCGCACCGGCGCCGAGTACGACGTCGAGCGGACGACGGTCCACGTCCTGTCGCCGGATGCCGCCTACATGGTGCGCGAGGGCCCCTACACGATCCACTTCGACGATGGCAGCGACGTCACGGAGTACCTGGTCATCAGCGATGTGTGGCAGCGTCTGGACGGCACGTGGAAGCGTGTCCACTTCCACGAGTCCGCGCGCGACCGAGAGACATCGCAGGAGACAGGGAGTTGAGTAACGAATCGGGGGCGTTCTCCAAGCCCGAGGCCGATCGGATCCTCCGGCGCGCCGCCGAGATCGAGGGGTCTGTCGAGTCGGGCCCGCTCTCTGCGGCCGAGCTGCGAATCATCGCGCGTGAAGCCGGGTTCGGAGCCGAGGCGGTGGATCGCGCCATCGCTGAAGTCCGCGACGCGGAGGCGGCGCAGCCCCGGTGGCCGCCCGTGCAGAAGTGGGGCGTGATCGTGACCCACCTGTCGGCCATCCGCGAAATCCCCGTGGAGATCAGCTCGGACGCGCTCATGAGGGCCGTCCGCCTGGCTCAACCCTACCGCGACGGCCCTCCTCAGGTCGGTCTCGACGAGCGCGAGGTGACGTGGCGCGACCGCAAGGGTCTCAAGTTCGGGATTCGCTCCGGTGGAGGCGTCACCGCCATTCGCGTGACGGTGTCCAAGCTGCTCGTCCGTCGGGGCCGTTGGATGGGGTGGGTTCGCGCCGCCGCCGACCGGCTCGAGACGCTGGTGGCGCTGGTGGCCCTGGAAGAGGACACGAGACGCTGAGCAGGCGGCGTGAGTCGAGGTCGTGGTCGTAGCGGGCCCCGGCCGCGCCTGAGCGGCCTCGAGCCCCGGGAGAGCGCATGCAGCGGGTGCTGGTGATCGGATGCGGGGGCGCCGGCAAGACCACCCTGGCCGTGTCGCTCGCTCACGCCACCGGGCTGCCGCTGATTCACCTGGACGAGCTCTACTGGCGCCCACGGTGGGAGGCCACGCCCGCGGAGGAGTGGGAGGCCAGGGTGGACGAGCTGATTGCACGGCCCCGGTGGATCATGGACGGGAACTACGGAGGCACCCTCGACCGCCGATTGGAAGCGGCGGACACCGTCATCTTCCTGGACATGCCTCGACTCGTCTGTATGCGACGCTTGCTCCAACGGCGCCTACGCTACCATCATCGATCGCGGCCGTCGCTACCCGCGGACTGCCCGGAGCGCCTCAGCCTGGAGTTCCTGTGGTGGGTGTGGACCTATCCCGAGCGGCGCCGGCCGGGGATCCTGGAGAAGCTGAGTGGCCTCGGGCCTGGAACGCGCGTGGAGATTCTCCGCGGCGAGCATGACGTGAAGCGGTTCCTGGGCGGCGAATGCAGACCCCGCAAGGGACGGCGAGGGGAGGCGAGCGGATCATGACTGTGAAGAACTCCCGGCTCCGCGCTCTCGCACTGGGGATTTCCGCTGCCTCCGGCCTCACCCTCGCTTCCTGCGACGTGCCTTCCGGGGACGGCCCCGCCCGCTTCTCGCTCACCCCGGTTGCCCGCTTCGGAGACCTGGACCAGGGCCTGCAGCTTCAGCGCATCCTCGACATCACGCTCAGTGAGTCCGGCGACACGGTGTTTCTGGTCCAGTGGACTCGTCCTTTCGTGCTCGCGGTGTCGGCCAGCGGCGATTCTCTCTTCACCGTGGGTCGCGGCGGGGGCGGACCCGGAGAATTCGGGTTCATGCCGGGGGCCGTCTCGGTTTCGGGGGACACCGTCTTTGCCGCCGACCAGAACTCGAGTTCGTTGATGGGCTTCGTCGGGGACCGGATGGTGGCCAGGGTCCAGCGGAAGCTGGCGCCGCTGGGCGACTTCCAGAGAGCGCCGTCCATCGTAGGTCGGACGCCGACGGGCGACCTCGCCTTCGCCGCGGGCTTCTCCCTCACGCCGGCATTGTCTGGCCAATTGGACCGGATACCCTGGGTCGTTGTTGGTCGGGCGGACGGCGCGGTTCGCGACACTGTGCTATGGAGTTCCCTCGCCGGCGGATTCTACCAGCTCACCTTCGACGATGGAGCCGTCATCATGGGGGCACATCCTATCGGGATGCCCGAGCGGGCAGCCGTGGACCCCAGCGGCCGAGGCCTGGTGAAGGCTCGCAGCGTGGAAGCGCCCGGCGGCGCCCCCGGGGTCGCCCTGACCTGGTACGGATGGTCGGGGGACTCGCTCGCAGCGATGGAGTTTCCGGCGGTGGCCGCATCGTCCGACGCCGCGAAAGAGCGCTTCGTGCAGGGGATGGCCGGCGACGCCCATTCCGAGGCGGCGGTGGCACGTGCCGTAGACGAGCAGATGGACTGGCCCGCCCTCCTGCCCGGCGTCCTCTCCGTCTTCATGGACCGGAATGGTCGCACCTGGGTGCAGAGTCCTGCCGCCAGCCCCGACTCTGCGCGCTGGTACCTCGTGGACCGGGACCGGACGTTGGCCGGCTACGTCGTGCTACCCGAGCGTCTGAAGCTCATGGCCGCGCTGGACGACGACGTCTGGGGGTGGCTACCCGGAGCGTACGACGAGCCCATCGTGATGCACTTCGTGCTGGGGCGCTGACGCGGCTGCCGACTCGCCCGCTGAGCACTGCGCTTCCACGGTGAGCACGTTGCTCTGGATGATGTTGCCGGCGTCGTCCACGTAGGTGGGCTGCTCCCACCGGATCACACAGACCGTCGAGCCCTTTCGGATGCCGTAGATGCCCGAACCTGGACCATCGGCGAGGATCCCGGCTTCGGGCCGCCAGCCGGTCAGGTACAGGGTCGTCCCTGGCTCGGCCGTGAGATTCGGGACGCTGTCGCCGGCCAGAATGCTGTCACTGGTTTCCAACCGAAGCTGGCAACCCACCTTCGTGGAGCCATCCCAGAGGGAGTCGAACCTTCCGTCGCTCCGGAGCAGCGAGCCGTGCGGGACCGGGTCGAGGACCTCGTACAGATCGTCGCAAGGGCTCTGGGCCGCGGCAGATCGGGGCGAAGTGCCGATCAGGACCGCGCCGACAACGAGTGTGGCGAAGGCAGGTCGCGCGGCCGGTCGCATCCCTCCCCACCTCACCGCGCAGCCCTGAGCGCTTCCAGATCCCCCGAGCAGATCGCCTTCATGTTGCGGGTGATCTTGTCGGCATCCCAATCCCACCAGGCGATCTCGAGCAGGGCGGCCCGTACCTGCTCGTCGAACCGGTACCGCACCACCTGAGCCGGATTTCCCGCGACGATGGTGAAGGGCTCCACGTCACGGGTGACGACCGACCCGGTGGCGACGATGGCACCGTGTCCGATCTCGACCCCGGGCATGATGGTGGCGCCGTATCCGATCCACACGTCGTGTCCGACGACGGTGTCCCCCTTGTAGGGCCAGGACTCGGGCGCTGCGACTTCCCATCCCTCTCCGAAGATCGGGAAGGGGAAGGTGGTGAACCAGGTGGTGGCGTGGTTGCCGCCGTTCATGATGAAGCGCGTCTCGGCGGCGATGGAGCAGAAGCGGCCGATGATCAGGCGATCCCCGATGAAGTCGAAGTGGTAGAGCACGTTCCGCTCGAACTGCTCCGGCCCCTTGGGATCGTCGTAGTAGGTGTAGTCGCCCACCTCGATGGTGGGGCGCGTGATGAAGTTCTTGAGGAAGCCGAGGCGATCCGCGCCCTCGATCGGGTGGCGCAGGGAGGGGGAAGGGCCGTGCACGAGCATCACCTCTGGCCGGTGTGGGGTAAGGGGTCGTCAACAGGCACACCAAAGTAATGCCCAGGAACGGCGTCGCCCCCGTCCTTGTGCGAACAGCAGGGCGCGTGTTCGGTTTGGGGCTCGTCGCTCCCGGTCACTAGACATTCCGACAGGCATGCCCTCCCTCTACTTCGCCTACGGCTCCAACCTGTGTCTGCCGCGCCTGGGACACCGCCTGCCGGGAGTGCGCGCGCGTGGCGTGGCTGACGAGAAGCCGCTCCTGGACCGGGTCGAGGAGCTGGGGACTCCGGTGCGCGCCCGTCGGGAACGCGCGTTTCTCGCCAACCTCTCCGGAGGTGGCGTTCGTCCATGACGGACACTGTCCCGGCGAGCCCCCCCGTCCCGGACGCGGTGGCTGCACGCTACGCCGACTGGACGTTCGGGGTGGCATATCAGGCCGTGCCGCAGGCGATCACCTATCGGCTCGTCGACGCATCCGGCGAGACGCGGTACCTGAAGATCGCCCAGGTCACCTGGACGCCCAGCCCCGAGGACGAGGCCGACCGCATGCGCTGGGCGGCACGGTACATCCAGGTTCCGGAGGTCCTCGAGGCGGGGCGCGACCAGGAGGTGAGTTGGCTCGTCACCCGAGCGATGCGTGGGCACGACGCCACCTGGGAGGGATTCCGGTCCGGCCCGGAGGCGCTGGTGGTGCACCTGGCCAGGGGACTGCGGCGCTTCCACGAGATCCCGGTGGCGGCGTGCCCCTTCGACTTCACCCTGGACGCGGCGCTGGCCCTCGCGCGGCGGCGCCTCGCCAACGGCCAGATCGATCCGGAGCGCGACTTTCACCGAGAGCACGCCCATCTGGGCGCCGCCGAGGCCGTGGAGACGCTCGAACGGACGCGGCCCCCGTCGGAAGACCTCGTGGTATGTCATGGGGATTATTGTCTGCCCAACGTCCTCCTGGAGGGTGGCCGGGTGACCGGATACCTGGACCTCGGCGAGCTGGGGGTCGCGGATCGCTGGTGGGATCTGTCGGTGGCGAGCTGGAGCGTCACCTGGAACCTCGGATCGGGGCTGGAGGATCTCTTCCTCGACGCGTACGGGGCCCGCCGCGACAACGGTCGCCTCGCGTTCTTTCGCCTGCTGTACGACGTCGTGTCCTGACACTGCGGGCCGCATCCTCTCACTCGAGGACGGGCTGCATCCGAGGGAGGGGTGGCGAGCCCGAATCCGGACGCGCATGTTCGAGCCGCAGTAAAATCGCACTGGCTACGATTCGCAGGGGACGGCGATGCAGCTTCGGGGACTGGTGGGATTGGCGGTGGGCTTCTGCCTCACGGCGTGCACGGCCGGTGGTGACGCGGGGCAGCCTGCCGCCCTGATGAGGGATTCGGCGGGAGTCCGCATCGTCGAACATCCTCCGGGCCCGACCGACACGGTGACGACACCCGACCTCACCATCGGCGAGGAAGGGGATACCCTCTACGAGTTCTTCAACGTCATGGGCGTGCAGGGGCTTGCATCGGGCAACATCGTGGTGGCCAACGGGGGCACGGCAGAGCTCCGCTTCTACGACGCCGACGGACGCTATCTTCGGGCCGTGGGTGCTCAGGGGGACGGCCCCGCCGAGTTCGGGTTTCTCAACGGTGTGACCGTGCTGGACGCCGACACCGTCTTGGCGCGCGATCCCCGCCGACGCAGGATGGTCTTCTTCGACTCGGCCGGGACTTTCCTGCGCGGTCAATCGGTGGCCGCGGACCTGGGTGTGGAGATGCCTACCGGACGCCCGATCTGCGCGGTCCCCTCGTTCATCGGCCGATTGCGCAACGGTGCTCGGCTGGTGAGCGGTTGGAGCTGCTACGACCTGAAGGGGTCGGACGGGATCCGGTCCCTCGACTACCCGCTCGCTCTGGTCCGGGACTCGGCGCGCCAGCCGCTACGGGTCCTCGCCATCCGAAACGTCTGGGAGCGGGGCGACGCCGATGATCCCCGAAGACAGGTGGAGTTCATGCCCTTCGGGGGCGTGCCGACCTTCGACGTGCA
This sequence comes from uncultured Gemmatimonadales bacterium, assembly GCA_963809895.1. Lineage (GTDB taxonomy): Bacteria > Gemmatimonadota > Gemmatimonadetes > Longimicrobiales > Gaopeijiaceae > Gaopeijia. Next base: position 725,772 of record CAWELD010000010.1, read on the forward strand.
CGGCGATTACATCGTTCTGTCTGAAGGCGTGGCCTACGCCGTCGAGGTCTACGACGATGCCGGACGGCTCGTCCGGATCCTGCGGGAGGACGAAGATCCTCCGGCGGTGACGGACGAGGACCGGGACCGGTACGTGGCGGCACTCGGGGACGAGGGGCGGACGCATCCATCCGACGTTCCCTTTCCCGAGACCTTCGGGGCCTACAGCGAGTTGCACATTTCGTACGAGGGCGACATCTGGGCGAGGAGAATGGCGCATCCGGGTGCCACAACGGGCCAATGGGCCGTCTTCTCTCCGGACGGGATGTCGATCCGCAGGATCGTGCTGCCCGACGCGCGCCTCCAGGGCGTCCGCGGCGGCTTCGCCTACATGGTGCGCACCGACTCGTTGGGGCTGCAGACTGTGGAGCGATACGAGGTGGGACGATGAGGATCCAGGCGCCGTGCCTTCTGATGGCCTTGCTGGCGGCCGGTTGCTCGGATGCCCCGGTCGGGACTCCCGAGGCGCTCCGTCGGGACAGCGCCGCCGTGCAGATCGTGGAGCACCCGCCCGGTGCCGTCGACGCCCTTCCGACGTGGCGCCTCGCCGACACCCCCGCGGTGCGGATCGGCGCGCTCGAAGGTGCCGAGGAGTACCGCTTCTATCGCATCGGAGGCTCCCTCGAGCTTCCCGGTGACACGCTCCTGGTAGTGAACGCCGGATCGCAGGAGCTCCGCTTCTACGACGGAGAGGGGCGCTTCGTGCGGAGCGTGGGCGGACGAGGCGAGGGGCCTGGCGAGTTCGCCGTCCCCACCGTGGTCTGGGAGCGCGCCGACTCTCTGGTGATCTGGGACGCCCGGCTGCACCGCCTGTCGTATTTCGATCACGCGGGCCGCTTCCTGCGCCTGGTCACCCCCGGGCGGGCCAGTGCCAACCCCGAGCTGTTGGGCGTGTTCGAGGATGGCTCCTTCCTGATCCAGGACCTGTGGCTGTCCCAGGTCAACGATGACATGAATCCCCAGTACCTCCACTTCGCGCGTTTCGGGGCCACCGGGGAGTTCCTGGATTCGCTGCCGACGAAGACGTGGGGTCTCATCGGACGGCTGGGGGACTCGGGGCTGGTGGGCGGACCGCTCTTCGACAGCAAGACCGTGACGGCCGGCGACACGCGGTCCTACTGGACGAGCCCGGGCGACGCACCGGAGGTGAGTCGTCACGCGCCCGACGGCAGTCTCACGCAGATCGTGCGCTGGTCGGAGGAGCCCCGGGCGGTCACCGACGCTCAGATCGACCGTTACTGGGGTGAGCGCATGGCGGCTTTCCAGGACAGCGAGAATTCCAACGCGCTCCGGCAGACCGAGGAGCTGCGGCGCTCCATGCCCGTCGCCGAGACCTTTCCGGTCGTGTCGGCGCTCCAGACCACGCGCGAGGGAGGGTTGTGGATTCAGCGCTACCACGCCCCGGTGGACGAGGGTCCCGAGGAGTGGCTGATCGTGGCGCCCGACGGTACCCTGTCCGCCCGGATCTTCCTTCCGGAGAACTTCCGCATCCTCGAGGTAGCCGGAGGCTCGGTGGCCGGCGTGGAGACCGACGAACTGGACGTGGAGCGCTACGTCCGCTATCCGGTCGTGACGTCCGAGGTTGGAGGAGGCAGGCCAGGATGAACATCCGTGATGCCCAGCGCGAGCTCCGCTCGGCCTTTCTGGGTGGGTTCGTCGGACAGCTCGTGTCGGCGGTTCTATGGCTCGGTTCGGCCGCGCTCGCCGTGTGGAGCACCCCCCGGAACGCCATTCTCTTTCTGGTCATCGCCGGCTTCTTCATCTTTCCCCTCACGCAGCTCGGCCTCCGGTTGATGGGTCGGTCGGGCCGCGTCGGCGGCGAGAACACCCTGGGCGCCCTGGGGGCGCAGGTGGCTTTCGTGCTGCCTCTGTGCCTTCCGCTGGTGGCGGCGGCGGCGCTCTACCGCCTGGAGTGGTTCTACCCGGCCTTCATGATCGCGCTGGGCGCCCACTACCTGCCGTTCGCCTTTCTCTATGGAATGCGCATGTTCGCCGCGCTGGCCGGCGTCCTGTGGGTCTCCGGCGTGCTCCTGGGCACCCGGCTCGACCTCGGCTTCTCGGCCGGCGCCTGGTGGACGGGATGCGTGCTGGTGGTCTTTGCCATCCTCGGGCGGGCGCTGGTCCGGCGGGAGGAGGGGTGAGGTCAGTCGAGTGCCACGGGCTCTTGCCGTTGCGCGGAGGCCCGCGGTAGGGCGGCGAACACACTCAAACACGGGAGCAAGAGGGCGATGTGGTCGAGTGGATCGATCCTGGGGATCACCGTGGTGGTCACGGGCTTGGCGGGATGGTTGCCGCGTCCTGCCCCGGTGTTCAAGTGCCAAGGGCCGGGTGGCGACCCGCTGGCGGCCATCGACGGCGAGCTCTCGGATCTCGGCATGGAAGCGCTCGCGGGCGGCGAATTCATCCGGATCGAGGTCGTGTGCTTCGATCCGCGTGACTCGACGTTCAACTCGGACACTGGCCTCGATGTCGTGTCCGCCTGGACACGGACCGGGCCATACTCGCAGCTCGAGCCGGCGTTGTCGGCGGTGGTGGAGGCCCAGGACAGGTATCTGCGGGCGCAAGGTCACTACGCCGACAAGTTGGACGCCCTTGATCTTCCGCCGGTCGCGGGCAGCGTGAGCCTTCGTCTGGAGGCGACTCCCGAGGGCTGGACGGGCACGGCCGGGCTCGCCCGTCTCTTCATGACCTGCTACGTCTTCGACGGCGCCGCGGCTCCACCCACCGCGGGCCTCACGCCCCGGGTGCCTCAATGCGTTCCCACCCGGGAACCGATGACGGCCCAGCGCCTTCCGGCGAACCCCGAAGCCGACTTCCGTGCGCTCGAGGAGGCACTGCTCTCGCCGCGTGTGGTGCGCATGGACTTCCACGTCACCGCCACGGGGGCAGCGGAGATCGAGGTGCGGGGGAGTCTCTCCGTCGACGCTCAGGGCGAGATCGAGCTCACCGCTCAGGGCGAGTTCGGCGGTCAGCCGGTGGACCTGGCCCTCCAGACCTCGGGAGAGGAATACGAATTCGGGAACGGTCCAGACCGGGTGCGCGAGCCACGACCTCCGGAGCTGCGCCAGGCATTGATGCTCGGGTTGACCCGCATGGGAATCCTGCACAACCTCGCGCGGCTCACGGGCAACGCGGCGCCGGATCACGCCGACGGGGGTGCGGACGACTGGGTACAGGCCCACGGCTTCGACCAGGGCGAAACGCCGGGGTCGGTGGCCTTCGAACTCACTGTCGCCGGACAATCCTCGGGATCAGCAGAGCTCCAGTTCGATGCCCAGGGCCGTCCCGTGATCCGCCATCAGACGGTGAACTTCCCGACGGGTGTGATGAATGTGGTCGAGCGGTACGAGAATGTGGTGATCCGGCGTGACTGATGCGGCGCCCGACGCGGACGGCGTCCTGACTCTCGAATCCCGGAACACGGGCGAGCGGCTCCAGCTGCGGCGTCATGTCACGGTGCCGGCCGGAGGGTCGGTGGCGTTCTCCAGGGGAAGCGCCCACCGCTGGTGGAACGAGGGTGACGAGACGCTGGTCTTCGAAGGTCGGGCGTCACCGGCCGACGACCTGGACCGATACCTCCAGGCCGTCTTCGAGGCCTTCAACGCGGGGCCGGCCGATCGGCCTCCGCTCTTCTACATGGCGCACGTGCTGCACCGGCACCGGAAGACGCAGATCGCGTTGGTGGTGCCGCCGCTCGTCCAGCGACTCCTGTTCCCGTTGGTCATCGGGGTCGGACGGCTCCTGGGCAAGTACCGCGGGACGGATTGGCCGGGGTGCCCGGCACGCTGCGGCGGAGCGCCTACGCCGAGCACGGACGCCCGGTAGCGAAACAGGGGGGCGGCCCGCCGGGACCGCCCCCCCTGATCATCGATCAGTTGCCGACGCGCTGGATGCGCTCGAACTGGGCGATGGCGTTGAGATGCTGGATCAGCGCTCGCAGCTCGGACAGCCGCGACGTGGTCAGCGAGTTCTGGGCCGTCACCACCTCGTAGTTCGTGGCGGCGCCGACCTCGAAACGCGCCAGCTCCGCCTCGACGTTCTGCTGGGCCGCGTCGCTCGCCCGCTGCGCGGCCTGGTACTGCAGGAGCGTGTTGTTCACCGAGAGGCCGGCGCTGGTGACCTGCGTCACCACGGTCAGCTCCTGTGCTTTCAGCGACAGTTGCTGCTGGCGGGCCTGCAGCCGCGCCCGCTCGAGATTGATCTTGTCCGAATTGATCCCGAGCGGATACGAGGCGTTGAGCGTGAGGCCCCACGTCGGCGTGTCGAAGTCGGCGATGGACTGGAGGCCGTCCAGGTAGCCGCCCCGCTGGACGAGCACCGGATCGCCTCCGAGCTGATCGCGCTCGAAGAGGTTTCCGCCGACTCCCTGCAACGAGTACGACGCCGTCAGGTTCAGGCTAGGCAGCCGGTTCGACCGGGATACCTCGAGGTTCACGTCGGTGATCTGCTGCTGAGCCTTGATCTGCTGCAGATCGGTACGCTCCCGCAGCGCGACCTCGATGGCCTGCTGGATGTCCACGGCCTGATCGGCCAGCTCGGGCTGATCCGTGGGGTTGATGGTCTCGGTCAGGAGCGTGTCGTCGGCGCCCGTGAGCAGGAGTTGTTTGAGAATGAGCTCCTGGTTGCGCCACTGGATCTGGGCGTTGAGCAGGGCCTGCTCGGAGCTGGCCACCTGGGCCTCCGCCTGGACGACCTGATACTCGGTGCCGCGGCCGAGCCGCGCACGCACGCGGTTCTGGTCCGCCAGCTCCCGGGCCTGCGCCAGGCTGCGCTGCTGGATCTCGATCTGTTCGATAGCCGCCCGAAGTCCCCAGTACGCCTCGCGCACCTGGCCCACGACGTTCTCGACCTGCGACCGAACCTGGAGATCGGTGATGTGCGTCTGGATCTCCTGCGTCTCCAGCGAAGCCCGCTGGTTGTCCATCTTGAACCCGGCCAGCAGGGGCTGGGTGAAGCTCAAGCTCACCGACGACGAGTAGCTGGGATTGCGCGTCGAGAAGGCGTTGTTGGACTCGGTGCGGCGGTTGTTGAAGTTGGCGTTGAGGCGTGCCCCGTACCACGGAAGCTGCTCGGACAGCGACGAGTTGAACGTGTGTTGCTTGGTCGTGGTCCTGCTGCCACCGTCCAGCTGGCTGGTAGATTGATTCACAGAGTTGTTGTAGCCGAACGTGCTGCTCAACGTCGGCGTGAAGGCGGCGCGGGCCGCCCGCAGGGCGTATTCCTGGATCGCCGGGTTGAGCCTGGCGCTCTGGAGGTTCAGGTTGGCTTCCAGCGCCCGGGAGACGGCGTCTTCGAGCGTCATGGAGACCATGGTCTGGCCTTCCTCGAGCGGCGGCAGGGCTTCGCCCACGACGTAGGGCTCCAGCCGTTCGATGGGCTTCTTGGCCTCTTCCTGCGCAGAGGAAGACATGGGGACGGCGAGCGTCGAAAGAACGACAAGCGCGCCGAGTCCTCGCGTGCACCTCGTCATCTTCACCCTCGGGTTGCAGAGGTTCGGGTCCGTGGTGTGGGGTCGACGCGCCTGGCGCGCCGTCCACTTCTCTCGCAAAGACAGCTTCGTCCCCGTTTTCGTTAGCTAAGGGAGATCCGATGCCGCGTCACGTCGCTTTTCTCAGAGGGATCAACGTCGGTGGCCACCGGGTCAAGATGGCCCGGCTCCGCGAGATCTTCGAAGAGGCCGGCTGCCGACACGTCGCGACCTTCATTGCGAGCGGCAACGTGGTCTTCGAGGGTGGTGTCGAAGATCATGAGCGCCTGGAAGCGGCGCTTGAGGCGCGATTGGAGGCTGCCCTGGGCTTCGAGGCGGCGACGTTTCTACGGCCTCTGGACCGGCTCCGGGAGATCACGACGACGGAGTTGCCACCGGCCTCGGACGACGACGCCTTCAACGTCCACGTCTTCTTTCTCCGCACCGAGTCGGATGACGACATGAAGCGACGGCTGAAGGAGTTGGAGTCGCCGGAGGACGTCTTCCACGCCGTCGGGCGGGAGGTCTTCTGGCATCGGCGAGGACGGATGACGGACTCCCCCATATCGACGGCTGACCTGACGCGGGCGCTCGGGGGCCCGGACCAGACGTCGCGGAACATGAACACGCTGAGGCGCATGGTCGCCAGGTTCGGGGACGAGTAGCGATGAGAGACGCCTGGCGAACGCTGGCCGCGATCGCGACCGTGGTCGCGTTCACCGGCCCAGCCGCCTGTGGCGAGGTCTCGCGCGATTCGGGTGGCGGACAAGCGCGTGACAGCGCCGGCACGCGTGTCATCGAGCTGCCCGAGCCCGAGGAGACCCCGGAGCGCGTGCTCGCACTGGATACCACCTGGTCTGCGCGTCCGGCGCTCGAGCTGGGCGACCTTTCCGACGTGGACGTGACCCCAAACGGCGGCGTGCTGCTCCTCGATCGGCTCGCTGCCCAGGTCATTCGTCTGGACGCTGAGGGCGCGGTGACCGCCCGCTTCGGGCGAGCCGGCGCCGGCCCCGGCGAGTTCGACCCGCGGGGACTGAGCGTTCTGGTCGTCACCGACTCGAGCGTGCTCGTGCCGGACCTCTTCCAGCAGCGCGTCACCGAGCTCTCACTGGTTCTGGCGACGTCCTCGGAACCAGGCCGTACCCGGAGTCCGGCAGCTACGCGGTGGACTGGCGGAGACACCCCGAAGGGGGATTGGCGTATCGGGTCCTCGCCGAGTCCGGCGACCGCCTCCTGCGCTGGGATGGAGCCGAGTTGGACACGCTCCTGACGCTGCCGCCCGAAGGCGCCGAGCCCAACACGTTGCTGCCGCCCGTTCCGCTGTGGGACATCACCGCCGGCGGGGATCTCGTGGTGGGCTCGTCGGCATCCTCGAGCGTGGAGCGCCGGCGCGGCGCGACGGGCGAGGTCGTGTGGATCTCACGCCACCGGGAGACCCCGCCGCCGCTGTCCGATCAGGGCCGGTCCCACCTGGAGGACGTGCTGGTGGCCTCGGTGGAGCAGCGCAGTGGCGCGGCCGTGCCACGAGAGGCCCGGGCGCAGCTGCTGGCGCAGATGACCTTTCCCGAACGGTCCCCGGTGCTGGCGGACCTGCGCATCGCTCCCGATGGCCGCATCTGGGTTCGGCGCGCCCGCCCTGTGGAGGACATGGATCGCGAGGCCCTGCGCGTGGGCAGCGCGGCGGGCTTCGGAGGCGAGCACTGGGAGATCCTCAACGCCGACGGACGGCTGGAGGCGCGCGTGCGCATGCCCCGGCGCTTCGTCCCCCGCGCGTTCCATGGATCGTGGCTCTACGGGATCCTCACGGACGAGCTGGGAGTCCAGCACCCCGCCCGGGTCGGCTCAGGAGTCCTCGGCCCCTGAGCTGTCGGAGCGGCCGGCGGGCAGGGTTCCGGCTCGCTGCACCAGCCGCTGCATGAGGGCGTCGACGCGTGCCTGGCTGCGAGCACACAGGGCCCTCCAGAACACCCGCCCTACGCCGAATCCCACGGCGCCACCCGTAACCGCGGCTGCGAGGAGCGGGAGGCCGAGCAGACCCGCGGGCCCGCCGAGACCCACGCCGAGCATGGCTCCCCATGCGGTGGGAAGGAGGGTCGCGATGCGGCGGACTCTCGGCACGAAGCGTTCCTCGACCCGCAAGACGGTCTCGTCGGCCTCGGGGCTCACGGCCACCTGCGCGCTGTGGAAGCGGTCCCGACCGGTCCAGCGAACCTCGCCCAGCGCTTCGGTGACCGTGCCTTGTAGCTCGGCGGCGCCGTCCACGACCCGGATCATCTCCAGCGTCCTCTCGCGGTCGACCGGCCCGCCGAGCGCATGGATGGCCTTGGCAACGCCCGGGGGGCCGAGCAACCCCCGGGGCGCGGACAGACGGGTCGAGGCCAGCTCCGCGACGGCTCGATCCACCAGCCCCGGCGCGATGCCCACTTCGCCTGCGATCTCCTTGAGGTCGGTCAAGGTCAGGCCGCGAGCCCGCGGCGTCTCACCGGTCTCGACCTCCAGGCTGGAAGCCCGCTGAAGGACCTTCGCCACCTCCTGGTCCGTGAACCGTCGCTCACTCATGGGTGTGGGCCTCCTGTGCGCCCGATCGGGGTGGACGCGGACGAGGGTCTCGCAGGGAACCTCGACAGAGTAGGCGTGGCGGCGTGCCCCCGACAGCCGCGGCCACGCCGGCCTTCCTTGCGGTGTGCAGCCGTCCGGCGTGATCGTGTGCCATGAACCTCTATCCCATGATCATTCGAACGTTGGGCGCGCTGGCGCTGGCGGGGGCCGTCGGGTCTCTGCTGATGCTGGCCGCCACCGCGCTGTCTTCCGGCCGGGCGTGGCTGCGCGAGAACCTCGAGCCAGGTGGAACGGGCCCGCTCGCGGGTGCCTGGGCCGTGGCGATCCTGGCCATGGCCTCGAGCCTGTACCTGTCCGAGGTGGTCGGCTTCGTCCCCTGCGAGCTGTGCTGGTTCCAACGCATCGCCATGTATCCGCTGGTGCTGGTTCTGGGCGCCGGCCTCGTGCTCCGCGAGCCGGGCGTGTGGCGCTTCGCGCTGCCCCTCTCCGTGGTGGGACTCCCGATCTCGATCTACCATGTGATCATCCAGTTGCAGCCGAGTCTGGACATCGTCTCGTGCGAGGCCAGTGCCCCCTGTACGAGCCGTTACGTCGCCGTCTTCGGGTTCCTGTCGATTCCGGGGATGGCCGGCGCCGCCTTCCTGCTCATCACGGCGTTGCTGCTGACTGTGGGGGTGGTGCGCGGCAGCGCTGAAGGCTGAGGAGGTCTCGTGGGGGCGCTGATGAGGTTGCCGGCGTTCAGGAACGCCTATCTCGTGCGCGGCGCGATGGTGTGGGTCGCCCTCCGCATGGGCGCCGCCTTCGTCCGGATCTCCGATCCGAACCTCGCCCAGGAGCTGCTCATCTGCGTCGGCGTGATGCTGGCCGTGCAACTCGACGCTCGCCGCCGCCACGAGGACGCCTTCCTGGCGAATCTGGGGATCTCTCCCTGGGCCATTGCCGCGTGGAGCGCGCCGGTGGCGATCGTGCTCGAGATCCTGGTGCCGTGACGCGCGATGACGTGGTGCTCGAGGTCGACGGCGTGGGCAAGCGGTTCGGACGCCGCGATGTGCTGAAGGCAGCCTCGTTCCGGGCCCGCGTGGGTGCGATCACGGTCCTCATGGGCAGGAACGGCACCGGCAAGACCACATTGATGAGGGTGGCCGTGGGACGGGTGCGACCCGAGCGCGGCCGGGTGCTGTACGATGGCCTCTATCGTCCCCGTCCGGCGCTTCATCGCCTCGCCCGCGCGGGGCTCATGTATCTGGACCAGGAATCGGCGTTGACTTCACTGTTCAGCGTCCGGGATCATCTGGCCAGCGTTGCGCGCACCTTCGGGTCCGGGGCGCGCATGCAGGAGGTGGTGGACCGCCTTGCTCTGGGCGAGTTTCTGGGCCGCCGCCCCGGCGACGTCTCGCGTGGAGAGCGGCAACGGGCCGCGCTGGCCCTGTCCATGCTTCGCTCACCGCGCTGTCTCCTGATGGACGAGCCGTTCGCGGGGGTCGCTCCTCGAGATCGTCCGCTGGTGGCTCACGGATTGGAATCACTCCGTGAGGCAGGCGCCGCCGTGGTCGTCTCGGGCCACGACGTGGAGGACCTGCTCGCCGTCGCCGACGACGTCATCTGGGTCGTGGCAGGGACCACGCACTGGCTCGGCACCCCGGCCGAAGCGGCCGCGGACGAAGGTTTCCGGCGCGACTACCTCGGATCTCGGGCGTGACGAACGAAGGCCGCCGCCCCCGGAACCGGGAGCGGCGGCCGCAGGTCGTCGAGGCATCTGCCTCGAAACGGGTCAACTCAGGGTGTCAGGGCGCTCACCCGGAAAAGTGGAAGTGGGCGCCGAGATCGATGATGAAGTAGCTGAGATCAGCGCCGTCGGTGGAATAGGTGTTGAAGCGGAGGGCCGGCACCAACACCAGGTTGGGCGTGGCTTGCCAGTCGATACCGACTCCGGAATCCAGCCCGAGATGCCAGTCGCCGCTGACGCCGTCCACGTCGGGCTTGTGCAGCATGAGACCGCCGCGAACCCAGGGCATGGCGCCGTTGTCCTGGCCGAACAGCAGCTTGACGCCGCCATCGAGCCCGGTGGTGGTCACGTCGGCTTCGCATCCGTCGCAGGTGAAGCGGTGATGCCCCACGCCTCCGTACACCGTGAAATTGGTGCTCAGCGTGTACATGAGGTCGGCGCCGAGGGCCAGGCCGGCCGTCTGGTTGAGTCCGTCCGTCCCGCTCAGGTCGCCGGTAGGCAGGGTGGCTCCGAGGCGGCCCTCGATGGACCACTGGGCCTGGGCCGGAGCGGGTGCCAGGACGCTGAGAGCGGCCAGGAGCGCGGGAACTGCGAAGGTCGTCTTCTTCATGTTCATCCTCCTTCGAAAACGAAAGTGGCGGCCGCGTAACTACCGCGAAGACCGTCACTTACGAATTGTGTGCATCCGCGTTTGTCCCGACGAGTCATGCAGGGCTCGTGCCAGGTCGTGCCCATGGGACCGCTGGCACAGGCGTTGCACGTGTCTTCTGCTGCGACCGCGGTCCGCCTCGCTCTGGCGCGGCGAATCGCGACCCTCCCCGCACTCCAGATGGAGGACACGATCATGCGTAACGCCCATCGACTCGGTGGACCCGCCATAGCTGCGACTCTCGCGTTCACCGTGGCCCTCTTCGGGTGCAGCACCGGCGAATCCAGGAACGCCCCGGAAGGCGAGCAAATGGAGAGCGCCGCCCAGGATGCGGTGGAAGCGCCCGCCCCGGTGGTTCCCGCCGGAACGTCCATGACCTTCAACGTGGACCGCACGGTGAGCACCGACGACGCCTCACCGGGTGACACCTTCACGGCGACGCTCACCTCCGACATCCTGGGCTCGGACGGCTCGGTGCTCGTTCCGGCGGGCTCCCAGTCGCGCTGGACGGTCACCCAGGCCACGTCCAACGGTGGCGAGGACAATCAGGCGTTGCTGGCCTTCAAGCTCGAATCGGTGCACGTGAACGGTGAGTGGGTGCCCGTCCAGGCCGAGGTGACGAACACCGACATCCAGGCGTCGGCGCAGGACAGCAAGACCGAGAGTGCCGCGAAGGTCGCTGTGGGCGCGGCGGCCGGCGCCATCATCGGACAGATCATCGGCAAGGACACCGAGTCGACCCTCAAGGGTGCGGGCGTCGGCGCAGCGGTGGGTACCGTGGTGGCGCTCACCACCCGTGGTGGCAAGGCGACCCTGCCCGAAGGCTCGACCATCACGGTCCGCCTCGACGAGGGGCTGACCGTACCCTCGTGAGTGCACCGTAGCGCGAATTGTGCCGGGGCGTCCGGGGGTCTTTCCCGGGCGCCCTTCGCGCATTCCCGACCGGGCCGGCGACGAATCCCTTGCTTCGGCGACGGCGCCGGCCCGAGCTTCAAAGGAGTGGCAGGGCCTGCCACTCCACCTCTCCGGAAGGGAGACAGCTCGCCATGAAGGGAATGCTCCGGTTTCTTGGAATGACCGTCGGCGGATGGGCCGGATGGGCCCTCGGGAGCCGGGTTTCCATCTTCACCGCCTTCATGGTGAGCATGGTGGGCACCGGTGTGGGCCTGTACCTGACCCTTCGGTTCACCCGCGACTTCCTGCCCTGAGGTCTACGCTCCCGGCCTGTCCCGCGCCGGCCGCCCAACCCGCGAGGAGCGGCCGGCAGCGAGACACCTGCGGCGGTGGCCTCGTTCAGTCGTACAGCTTTGCCGCGCGATTCGGGTTCACGTTTCTCTACAGGGAGGAGCACCGCCGGTGCCCGACTCCGACGAGTCCCCTCCTTTTCTCGACTTCGGTTGGACCAGCCGACTCCTGTCCAGCGGTCGGGTCGCGGGGTCCGCGGCCCGGCTCGGGCTGCGGCGTCTCCTGGGTCGGGAAGGCGAGAAGGATGCCGACATCGGTCGCGCGCTGGCGGGCGAGCTCGACCGCATGAAGGGGATGGCCATGAAGGTCGGCCAGATCCTGTCGTATTTCGACGGCATCCTGCCGCCCGAGACCCACCAGGCGCTGCGCTCGCTGCAGATCGGTGTGACCAGCATGCCCTTCGAGCGGGTCGAGGAGGTGATCCGGGAAGCCCTGGGCGCGTCGCCCGACGACCTGTTCGAGGACTTTTCGCGCACCGCCGCGGCGTCGGCGTCCATCGGGCAGGTGCACCGGGCCAGGTTCCAGGGGCGCGAGGTGGCGGTGAAGGTGCAGTATCCAGGGGTGGCCGCCTCCATCGCGTCGGACTTCGGACGATTGGGCATACTCGGTCGTCTGGCCGCCTTGGGCTCGGCGGTGGACGGCGCGGCCATCGTGGAGGAGCTCCGGGAGCGGGTCGGCGAGGAGTGTGACTACCTGGCCGAGGCGGTCGCGCAATGCAGCTTCCGCCGCGCCCTCGCCGATGTCGCCGAAGTGGTGGTGCCCGAGGTGGTGACGGCCCGCACCGCCCCCACGGTCTTTACGAGCGTCTGGCACGAAGGGCTGGACTTCTACGCCTTCGCCGAGCAGGCCACCCCCGAAGAACGGGACCGGGTGGCGCACGTCCTGATCCGCGTGGCCTACCGGTGCTTCTTTCGCATGGGCACCCTGAACGCCGATCCCCATCCGGGCAACTTCCTTTTTCGTGACGATGGACGCGTGGTGCTCCTCGACTTCGGATGCGTGCGACGGTTCGACGAGCGCTTCGTGGAAGGGGAGCGTCGGCTCGCGAGCGCGGTTCTGGCGGGGCGGCAAGACGCCTTCGAGGAGGAAGTGCGGCGCTCCGGGATTGTGACCGACGAACGGGGCTTCGACTTCGAGCTGCATTGGCGGATGCTCCGGCACCAGTACGCCCCTTACCTCGGGGGCGCGTTCACATTCTCGCCGGGCTACGTGCGCGAGGCCATGGAGTTCTCCGGACCGGGCAATCCGAACATCCGCAGGCTTCGTTTTCCACCGCAGTGGATCTGGTTCCAGCGCCTGCAGTGGGGCATGCACGCCGTCCTGGCGCGTCTGGGTGCGCAGGGGGACTTCTCCGACGACCTCGGTGTCTCGCTGAAGGCACCCCTGGACCCCATGCCCATGGAGGGGTGTTGAAACGAAGCGCTTGCGAGGGGCACAGCGTACCGGGCAGGTTCGACGGGTGGTGAGCGGGGAGCCGGGAGGAAACACGATGCATGACGAGCGTCTGGTATTCGTCTCCGAAGAGGAGGCGGGTCGCCTGTGGAAGAGGGCCGCGGAGCTCCAGGTCCGGGAATCGCGGAAGGTCGAGGAGCGCTCGCGCGATCTGCACACGCCGCCCGGTCCCTCGGGCTATCCGGTCGGTCACCATCTTCCGCTGGACGAGGTGCTTCAGGCTGCCCGCGAAGTGGGGATCGACGAGGCGTGCCTCGAGGCCGCCCTCCAGGAGCTGCTGGAGGAGCGTGCTCAGGGCGGTCCCCCGGAACCGGACCTCATCGAGCGTTGGGCCGCGCGGTTCTTCGGGTCGCCTCCGCCGGCCCTCGAAGCCACCGCGGTGCTCGATGCCGGCGTGACCGAGGTCTACCGCATCCTGCAACTCCTGCTTCCCGCCGAGCCCTACGGCCTGCGGCTCCGGGGGATGATGGGTGAGAATCCCCTGAAAGACGGCGTGCTCGTCTTCGACGCGCCCGACCGTGACAGGGGCCCGAAGTCCTACGCCCGCAGCACCCTCATGGCCGACGACCGGGTCTCGCGGCTGTACATCACGCTCAGGCCCAGCGAGGGCTCCGAGGGCGAGCGCTGTCGCATCACCGTTCGCGCCCGCATCCAGTCGGATCCCGAGCCCGCGTTCTGGCTCGGGAGCCTGGTGACGCTCGGAGGCGCGGGGGTAGGCGGGGTGCTGGGGGCCGTGATCGGCGCGGGTGTCGGACTGGCGGTGCCGGTGGTGGCGTTGCCCACAGCGGCGCTGGCCCTCCTGGGAGGCGGCGTCACCTACACGGGGATCCGGGGGCGGTACCTGGAGCCGCTGATCCGGGGCCTGCGAGGCCTGGAGGAGCTCCTCGAGGTGGTGGGGGCAGCGGTCAAGACCCGCGGGGGCTTCCTGCCCCGGGAGGCCGGCGGGGGCACGGAGTCCCCGGCGTCCCATGCGAACATCCGGAGACGCGAGCCATGAGTGAGAGCGAGTCGGCGGATCGGCACCTGCTGAGACACACCCTGGCCACCCTGGCCTACCGAGCCGAGAAGGTCCTGCGCGCGGTTCCACCGGGCTTTCCGGAGCTGAGCGTCGGGGCGGGTATCCGGACTCCCATCGAGATCCTCGCCCACGTGGGTGACCTGTTCGACTGGGCGGTGGGGCTGTTCGGCGGCGAGCACGTGTGGAACGACGCCAGTCCCCAGGACTGGGACGACGAGGTGGCGCGGTTCTTCGACGGCATGCAGCGGCTGGACGACCTCCTGGCCTCGGACCAGGCCATGGGATTCCCGCCCTCGAAGATCTTCCAGGGGCCGATCGCGGACGCGTTCACACACATCGGCCAACTCGCTCTCCTGCGCCGGCGCGCCGGAGCGCCGGTGCGGGGAGAGAATTACTTCAAGGCCGATATCGAGGTCGGCCGGATCGGGCGCGAGCAGGCGGAGCCCCGCTACGAGTTCGACTGAGTCGGCGGGGACTGGTCTGCTACGCAGGGGCTCCCGCGCCGACCGCCTCGGCCTTCCTGGGTCGTGGCGCCAGGGCCCCACCCTTCGGGTCGGCCAGCGCCGCGTGGGCGGCGGCCAGGCGGGCGATGGGCACCCGGAAGGGTGAGCAGGACACGTAGTCCAGCCCGAGCCGGTGGCAGAGCGCGATGCTCCGGGGATCGCCCCCGTGCTCGCCGCAGATTCCCACCTCCAGCGTCGGGCGGGTTTCCCGTCCATCGTCCACCGACATGCGCATGAGCCGGCCGACCCCATCGGCATCCAGCGTGTGGAACGGGTTGTCCTTGAGCAGGCCCTGACGCTGGTACTCCAGGAGGAATCCCGCCTCCGCGTCGTCACGGGAGATGCCGAAGGTCATCTGCGTGAGGTCGTTGGTGCCGAACGAGAAGAACTCGGCCACCTCGGCGATCTCCCGGGCGGTGAGCGCCGCCCTGGGTACCTCGATCATGGTACCGAAGCGGTAGGGGATCTCCATGCCTTCTTCTCCGAGAACCTCCTGGGCTTCGGCTTCGAGCAACTCGCGCTGCCGACGCAACTCGTTCACGTGCGAGACCAGGGGGATCATCACTTCCGGCTGGACCTCCACGCCGTCACGGGCACAGGCGCACGCCGCCTTGAACACGGCCCGCACCTGCATGCGTGTGAGATTCGGCACGAGGTTGCCGAGTCGGACCCCGCGCGTGCCGAGCATGGGATTCTCCTCGCGGAGCTCCTCGACCCGCTCCAGGTAGCGCTGCTTCTCGCGGATCGCCTCCAGGAAGCCGTCCAGCTCGGTGAGCTCCTGGGCATGCTGAACCCGGATCTTCAGGTCGGTGAGGTCCCGGACGAGGTCGTCGTGCGGAGGCAGGAACTCGTGCAACGGAGGGTCGATGAGACGGACGATGACGGGGAGCCCGTCCATGGCCCGGAAGAGGCCCTCGAAGTCTCCCCGTTGCAGGGGCAGGAGAGCCTGGATGGCCTCGTCCTGCTCCGACGCGCTCTCGGCGAGGATCATTCTCCGGATCAACGGAAGGCGGTCCTCCTCGAAGAACATGTGCTCGGTCCGGCAGAGTCCGATTCCCTGGGCTCCGTATTCACGCGCTCGGCGGGCGTCCTGCGGATAGTCGGCGTTGGCGCGCACGCCGAGGCGCCGGAATCCGTCGGCCCAACTCAGGATCTCGAGGAGGTGGTGATCGTGCAGATCGGGCACCAGGGTGGGAAGGCCGCCGGCGTACACCTTGCCCGAGGTGCCGTCGATGGAGATCCAGTCCCGCTCGGAGATCTCGGGTCCTCCGGCGAAGCGCACCACGCGCTCGTCGAGGTCCAGCTCCATGGCCTCCACGCCGACCACGGCGGGCTTGCCGAACTGACGCGCCACCAGCGCGGCGTGGCTCGTGCGTCCGCCCCGGCTGGTGAGCAAGCCTTTGGCGGCCAACATTCCGTGAACGTCGTTGGGCTTGGTCTCGGGCCGCACCAGGATGACGTCCTTGCCCTCCTGGGCCCAACGCTGCGCGGTGTCGGCGTCCAGCGCCACGATCCCCACCGCGGCCCCGGGCGACACGTTGAGTCCCTGGGCGATGGCGCCGGCGTCACGGACGGCCTTGGGGTCGAGCTGCGGGTGGAGGAAGGTGTCGACCTGCTCCGGCCGCACCCGACGCACGGCCTCCTCGCGGGTGATCAGGCCCTCGTGGACCATGTCCACCGCGATGCGGACCTCGGCCTGCGCAGTGCGCTTCCCGTCACGGGTCTGGAGGATCCACAGCGCGCCCTCCTGAACCGTGAACTCGATGTCCTGCATGTTGCGGTAGTGCTGTTCGAGCGCGTGTGCGGTCTCGGACAACGCCGCATGCACCTCGGGCATCTCCCGGGCCAGGTCCTCGAGGCGCCGGGTCACCCGGTTGCCGGCGACGACGTCCTCACCCTGTGCGTTGGTCAGGTAGTCGCCCTCGAGCTGCGGCTCGCCCGTGGTCGCGTTGCGGGACATGCAGATCCCGGTGGCGGAATTCTCGCCCACGTTGCCGTAGACCATGGTCTGGATGTTGACCGCGGTCCCGAGATCGTCGGGAATGTCGGCGGCCTTGCGGTAGTCGCGTGCGCGCGGGCTGTTCCAGGACCGGAAGACCGCCTGAGTGGCCAGGCGGAGCTGCTCACGGGGGTCCTGGGGAAACTCGTGGCCGGTGTAGGACCGGACGATCTCCTTGAAGGTGCTGGTCACGTCGCGCCAGTCGTCGGCGCTCAGCTTCGTGTCGCTGTCGACACCGCGCGTCTTGCGACGGGCGGAGATGACAGCCTCGAAGACTTCGTCGGGAACCCCCAGCACCACGTCGCCGAACATGTGCACCAGGCGCCGATAGAGGTCGTAGACGAATCGGGGATCCCCGGTGCGCCCGACCGTGGCCTCGGCGATGGCGTCGTTCAGGCCCAGGTTGAGGACGGTGTCCATCATGCCGGGCATGGAGACGGCCGCGCCGGACCGGCACGAGAGCAGGAGCGGCTGCTCCGGGTCGCCGAAGCGGAGGCCCGTGGCCTCCTCCAGAGCGCCCACCGCCCCGAGCATCTCCTGCCAGACCTCTTCCGGGAGCCTACCCTCGCCCTCGAGAAAGCGCTTGCAGGCTTCGGTGCTGACGGTGAAGCCGGGAGGCACCGGAATGCCGAGCCGGGTCATCTCGGCCAGGTTGGCACCCTTGCCGCCGAGAAGGGCGCGCACGCCCGCGCGCTCGCCCCCGTTCCGGTGCTCGACCTCGTCCAGCTGGGAGAACAAGTAGACGAAGGCCGGCATGATCACCCTCCCGAGTGGTTGTAACGTCAGCTACTCCACGCTATCCCGGTGCGCCCGACACCTCTGTCGGGAGGATTCCCCCAGGGGTTGTCGGGACCCCTCGGCCCGTGACTTGCCCGGACCGGATTCACGTGGTCAGCTTTCCCGAATGAGTGTCGAGCGATGCACGGTGCGTGCCTGGCCCGGTCCGGCGGCGTTCCTCGAGCGTGCGGGCCCCTGGCTCCTGCGGCGTGAGGCGGAGCACAACCTGCTCCTGGGGCTGGCCGCCCAGCCTCCACCCGTCAGCGACCCCCTCGAGCCCCATCTCTTCGCCACCATCGAGCGCGGAGGTGAGGTGGTGGGCTGCGCCTTCCGGACTCCCCCCCACAAGGTCGGGCTGACCCGGATGCCGCTGGAGGCGATGGACGCCGTGGTGGCCCTCGTGGGCGAGCGGTACGCGTCGGTTCCCGCGGTGTTCGGGCCCGGCGAGGAGGTGCGGGCCTTCGCGTCGCGGTGGTCGACCGAACACGGTTGTAACGCGCGGCCGGGCATGCGTCAGCGCATCCATGTGTTGCAGGCGCTCATCGCCCCCGCCCGCTCGACGTCGGGCCGGGTGCAGCCGGGCTCGGGGGCGCACGCGGCCCTGGTCGCGTCGTGGATGGCAGCCTTCATGCAGGAGGCGAAGATCGACGGGGGAGACCCCGCGCTGCTCGCCGCACGCCTGCTGAGAGAAGACGCGCTGGTGCTGTGGTGCGATCCGGAGCCGCGCAGCATGGCCGCGATCTCGGGGCGCACGCCCCACGGCGCCCGTGTCGGATGGGTCTACACGCCGCCCGAGCACCGGGGACGCGGATACGCGAGCCATTGCGTGGCCGCGCTCAGCCGTACGTTGTTGGAGGACGGTTGCCGGCATCTCTTCCTCTACACCGACCTCGCCAATCCCACCTCCAACAGGATCTACGCCGCCCTCGGATACCGGCCGGTGGCGGACATCGAAGAGGTGGTCTTCGACGGTTCCGAGCCATGATCGATCGCATCCTCGAGCAGTTCGCCCGCGAGCTCGACCGCTTCGTGGAGCTCCTGCCACGGCTGGTGGTGGCCGTCGTCGCGCTGGCATTCCTCACGGGCCTGGGCATTCTCGTGGCCCGGGGTGTGAGCCGCATCCTGGAGCGCACCCGGCGCGCAGGGACGTATCCGGCGGTCGCGCGCCGCGTGATCCGGTGGGTGTTCGTCCTGCTCGGGCTGGTGGCGGCCTTCCAGATCCTGGGCCTCACGGGGCTGGCGGCCAGCCTCCTGGCCACCGGCGGCATCGTGGCCGTGGTCTTCGGCTTCGCGTTCCGGGAGATCGGTGAGAACCTCCTGGCCGGCCTTTTTCTCGCCTTCGGCCGGTCCTTCGAGGTGGGCGACCTCATCGAGAGCGACGGTCTGCGAGGGGTGGTGCGCTCCATCGATCTGCGCCACGTGCACATTCGCACGGCCGACGGGTGCGACATCTTCATCCCCAGCGCCAGCATCTTCCGCAACCCCCTTCAGAACTTCACCCGCGACGGACTGCGCCGGGCCGACTTCCGCGTCGGGATCGACTACGGCGATGATCCGGCGCGAGCGCGTCAGGTCGTGCAGGACGCGGTTCGCGCCACGGCGGGTGTCCGCACCGAGCCGCCCGCGACGGTGGAGTTGGCGGGATTCACGTCCCAATACGTGGAGCTGGAAGCCCTCCTCTGGGTGGATGCCTGGGGCGACGCGCCCCTGGCCGGCGTTCGGTCACTGGCCATGGAATCCGCTCGCGACGCGCTCGCGCGAGAGGGCTTCACCTTCAGCTCCCAGGTGACAACCGCGTTGGACTTGCCTGAAATCCGTGTAAGACGCCCGGAAGAAATGTCTTGACCCTGAAAGGGCTCAGACGAAAGTTTTTCGGTGTTCGATCGATGACCCCGCACGGTGCGGGGCCCTGGCGCGGGGGGGCCGCGCGTGTACGGCGTCGTCGGATGGTGCAGGCAGCTCCTCCGACACGGCACCAGCATTGGAGCAGGCTGATGCGTACCAGAGGGACCGTGAAGTGGTTCAACGACCAGAAGGGCTTCGGATTCATCACACCCGAGAACGGAGGTCGGGACTGCTTCGTGCACCACTCGGCGATCCAGGCGGAAGGCTTCCGCTCCCTCAGCGAGGGTGACACCGTCGAGTTCGACGTGACCGAAGGCACCAAGGGCCCTGCCGCGGAGAACGTGGTCAAGGTTACCTGACCGGGCTGGCAAGTCGCAGAATGGAGGCCGTCCCGGGTGCGTCCCGGGGCGGCCTTCGTGCGTGGGCACGGCAAGCCGCGCTTCCTGGACCGTGGCCTTGCGGGCCGACCGTCGGCGGCGCAGCATCGAAACAGCCTGTGGGTCTCGTTCGCACATTCCGCTATCCTGCCCGAACCGAGGAATCGTCGTGCCGCTTCGCCTCATCGAGGTCACCGTCTCCGGCGAGGGCATGGACGAGCTGTGTGGGGCCCTCGAGGAAACCCGGGTGGTGGACCTGTGGACCACCGGTGGAGAGGGGGGAAGGGCGGCGGTGCATGTCCTCGTGCCCGCCGACGGCGTGGAGGCCGTCTCCGACACGCTCACGCGACTCTTCGGCGACCAGGAGGCCTTCCGCCTCGTGGTGCTCGACGTGGAGGCCACGCTCCCGAAAGCGGAGGAGGTCGAGAAGGAGACGGAGGGCGAACCGGTAAGAGGAGGAGTCGCACCCGGACCGTGTGTCTCGCGAGGAGCTCTACCAGGACCTGGAGGCGTCGACCCGGGTGACGCCGGTCTATCTGGCCACGGTGGCGCTGTCCACGCTGGTGGCCGCCCTGGGCCTGCTCCGCGATGACGTCGCCGTGATCATCGGGGCCATGGTGATCGCACCGCTCCTGGGCCCCAACATGGCGCTGGCGCTGTCGGCCACCCTCGGTGACGTCGAGCTCGCGTGGCGCTCGCTGAAGGCCAACGCCGCCGGCCTGGGCTTGGCCCTGGCGCTCTCCGTGATCATGGGGCTGGTGGTGTCGGTGAGCCCCGACATGCCGCAGCTGCATTCACGGGCCGAGGTCTCGCCCGCCGATGTCCTGCTGGCATTGGCCGCGGGCTCGGCGGGGTCGTTGGCCTTCACCTCCGGCCTGCCCACCGCCGTAATCGGCGTGATGGTGGCGGTGGCCCTTCTGCCCCCGCTGGTGGCGACCGGGTTGCTCGTCGGCGCCGGTCATCTGAGCGCCGCTCTGGGCACGCTCATCCTGCTGGTCACCAACATCACCTCCGTGAACCTGGCAGGGGTCGCGACCTTCCTGCTGCGGCGGGTCCGTCCGCGTACATGGTGGGAGGCCGAGAAGGCGAGGCGGGCCACGAAGCTCGCCATGGGGTCGTGGCTGATCTTGCTGGCGATCCTCCTCACCATCATCCTGTGGCGCTGGTGATCGCGGCGATGCGGTAGCGCACGAACGCCCCGGCCTCGATGCGTGTAGAACGCCCCATGCGTACCCTCGTCGCCCGATTCACCGGGAACAGCCGTGCCGATTCCGTCTAGTCGGCTCATCCTGTCCGCCAGCGCGCTTCTGCTGGCCGGACTCGGACTGGCTGCCCTGTTCGCGCCGGGGGACTCGGCCATGGTCCTGGGCTTCGATGCCCGCGCGGCGGAGGCATTGGCCCTGGTGGCGCCTGGGCTGCTCGGCATGGCCGGCCTCAACTGGGTGGGCCGGGGAGTGCGGTTGGACGGGCTCTACGGACGCCCGCTGTCGGTGGCGAACTTCCTGACCGGAGGGGTCGGCGCTTCGACGCTGGCGCGGCTCGAGACCGAGATGCCCGGGGATCCGGCGGGATGGGTCCTGGTGGGCCTGCTCGCGCTCTACACGCTCCTCTTCGCCTGGTATCTGTTCGCCCCTCCGGACACGGATCCCACCGCGCCCTGACCGCCGCGTCCCGCCCCGCCGGTCACCGAGGCCTCGGCCATCTCACACGTCGGCGACCCAGGCCGTGATCACCAGATCGGGATCCTCCTGCCGGCGCCGCTCCGCGGCCAGAAAGTCGTAGTACCCGCAGCGCCCGGTGCCCGGATACGCCCGGCACGCCGCCGGCCGATGCTCGTAGACGGTGCAGCGGCGCGTCTCGGGATCCAGAAAGCGGCACGCAGTCTGGAAGATCTCGTCCTGGCGGTGTCGGAGAACGCGTTCCCTCGGCTCGGCTCCTTTCTTCGTGAAGCGTCGGCGGGCGACATCCACGTCCAGATCGAAGCGTCGGGCGAGGCGCGCCACGTCTCGCTCGGTGACCGGGATCCGTGGGTACGTGCAGCAGAAGGCGGAGCAGCGCGCGCAGTTGTAGAGAACCGGGAGACGGCGGGCCATGGAGGGTCGTCCTGTGGGCCGGGGGTTCCTTCAGCGCCGAGCGAGGTCGGCGACGCCGGCCACGAGGCGGTCCACCTCTTCGGGGGTCGTGTAGCAAGCGGCGCCGGCCCGCACCAGACCCGCTTCGGCCAGACCCAGGTCTTCGGTCACGGTCGATGCGTAGAAGTCGCCGTGCGAGACGAAGGCGCCCACCTCGGCCGCCAGATGGGCGGCCACGTCTCGGGACGACATGTTCTTCACCGTGAACGCCACCGTCGGCGTGCGCGGCTTTCCGGGTTCGGGGCCGTAGAGCCGGACCCGTCGCAGGTCGGACAGGCCGTCCCACAGGCGGGCGGTGAGAGCCACGCCCCTTCGGTGGAGCTCCTCGAAGGCCGCCGTGAGTCGGCTGCGCCGGTCGTCGGAGTCGCGGGGCTCGGGCCGCGCGAGGTCGGCGAGAAAGTCGACGGCCGCCGCGGCGCCCAGGATCGCCTCGTGCGAAAGCGTGCCCGTTTCGAGCCGCTCGGGCGCCGTGTCGGGCGCGCACGGCAACCGCGGGACGTCGAGCGTCTCCAGCAGCGCGCGACGCATGTAGAGCACCCCCAGGTGCGGGCCGTAGAACTTGTAGGGCGAGCAGACGAAGACATCGCATCCCAACGCCTCGACATCGGGAAGGGCGTGGGGCGCCCAGTGCACAGCGTCCACGAACGAAAGGGCGCCGGCATCGTTCGCCATCGCCACGATTGCCTCGACGTCGTTCACCGTCCCGAGGGCGTTGGATGCGCCACCGATGGCCACGACCCGGGTTTCGGGTCCCACGGCGGCTTCCATGGCGTGCATGTCCAGCGTGCCGCTGCGCACGTCGAAGGGGACTTCACGAACGATCAGGTCTCGCTCGCGTGCCAGGGCGTGCCAGGGGGCGACGTTGGCCTGATGGTCGAGGCGGGTGACGACGAGCTCGTTTCGGTCCGACGGCCTGCGCCCCAGGGCACGCGACACGTGGAAGGTGAGGGTCGTCATATTGGCGCCGAAGACCACCTCGTCCGTGGTGCACGCGAGAAAGTCGGCGAGCGTGGCGCGGGCCTCGGCGAGCATCTCGTCGGTTTCCACGCTGGTGTCGTAGGCCCAGTGCGTGTTGGCGTTGTGATGCAGCAGATAATCCGTCATCGCGCGTACCACGCGCTCCGGCACCTGGGTCCCGCCCGGGCCGTCGAAGAAGGCGGCCGGCCGGCCGGCCGCCCGGCGGGCGAGGGCCGGAAAGCGTGCTCGGATGCGGTCGACGGACTGGACGTTCAAGGAGGACTCCCCCGGGACGGCTGGCGGGTTGCTGGAGAATGGCGTCATGGTAGCCGGGCCCGAGCCGCCGCACAACGCGCGCCTCGTCTGGACGTCAGCGCGTTGGCTGGAGGTGGAACCCGCCGCCGCTTCCGGGGGATTCGGACCCGTGGGTGCAGCATGTGGAGGTGGCGATCCAGGATCAGCCCAGGAGGTCGACATGGCGGACGGTGGACGCGAAGAGGTCGCAACGCTCGGCGGTGGCTGCTTCTGGTGCCTCGAGGCCGTCTATCAGGAGGTGGACGGTGTACGGCGGGTCGTGTCCGGGTACGCCGGTGGCGACGTGGCGAATCCCACGTATCGTCAGGTATGTGGCGGCGGGACCGGGCACGCGGAGGTCGTGCAGGTGCACTTCGATCCTGAGGTGATCTCCTACCGCGACATCCTGCGGATCTTCTTCGTCATCCACGACCCCACCACGCCCAACCGCCAGGGTGCGGACGTGGGAACGCAGTACCGCTCCGCCGTCTTCTGGGCCGACGACGCGCAGAGAGCCGACGCGGAGGCGGTCATGGAGGAGCTCCGCGAGAGCGGCGCGTTCGAGGGAGCCCTCGTGACCGAGCTCGAGCCATTGGAGCGGTTCTGGGAGGCCGAGGACTACCACCAGGACTACTACGCTCGCAATCCGGCCCAGGCGTACTGCCGCATCGTCATCGATCCGAAGCTGGCCAGGTTCCGCAAGGTGTTCGCGGAGCGACGCCGCTCCCACGTTTCGTAGCCCCGACGTGATCTCGACGGAGGCCATGCTCATGGTCCCGGCGGTCGCCGCGGATCGCCGCCTCCGTTACGGGCCCGATGCGCTCCACTTCGGAGATCTCTTTCTGCCGCCCACCGGCGGCCCCCATCCTGTGGCCGTGGTGATTCATGGCGGCTGCTGGCTGTCGCTGGCCGACCTGGGGTACATGAGCCACCTGTCCCGCGAGCTGGCGCGGGCGGGTTGGGCGGTCTGGTGTCCGGAATACCGACGGATCGACCAGCCGGGAGGCGCGTGGCCCGGGCTCCTCACCGACGTCGGGCGGGCGCTGGACCACGTGCGCGAGTTGGCTCGAGACCATCCGCTGGACGCGGGCCGTGTCGTGGTCGTCGGGCACTCGGCCGGCGGGCACCTCGCACTGTGGCTGGCCGCGCGACCGGAGCTCCCGGCCGGCGGGCCGGACGTGTCCGCGCTGCGAGGCGACCGTCCGCTGCGACCCCGCGCGGTGGTAGGGCTGGCGGCGATCGCCGATCTCGACACCTACGCTCGCCTGCCCGGCGATCCCTGCGGCGAGGCGATCGTCACTCGCCTGCTCGGTGCCGGCCCGGAGGAACGTCCCGAGCGGCTCGCGCTCACCTCACCGGCGGAGCGCCTGCCACTGGGGGTGCCACAGCTTCTTCTCAGCGGCGAGCACGATCACATCGTGCCTCCCGAGCACGGTCGGGCATACGTCGGGAGGGCGCGGGCAGCGGGCGACGTGGAGGCGGTGGCGGAGACGCTCCCGGGCGCCGGCCACTTCGAGCTCGTGGCGCCCTGGTCGGCTCCCTTCGGAGCGGTGAGAGACCGGATCGAGACGTTCCTGCGCTAGCGTCGCCCGTGCGCCCGGTCGAGCTGCTCCAGCACTTCTCGACAGAGCCAGAGGTGGCGGCGATTGTGTGCCAGCAGGAATCGGATGCCCTGGGCCACGTTCAGCTTCAGCCAGCCCGCGAAGGGTGACACGAACTCGGCCCGTCCCAGGTCCACGCCCGGGAGTCCCTCCAGCAGGTCACGGAACGCTTCCTGGACGCGATCGAAGTCCCTCCGCGCGATCTGGAAGTCCATGGGCGGGGCGTCTGCCGCGGCGGGATCCATGGCCTTGAGCGTGCGTGTGCGCAACCGTGGCGGTGGCTCCATGAACCAGATCATGAAGCGCCCGAGCAGGGGGCTGGGCCAGGGCTCCTCTCCCCCGATCCAGCCGTTCTCGTGCGCCTCACGAGCCGCCGCCTTCATGAGACGGAGATAGGGGCCGTTGGCCAGGGAGAGATGCACGAGGTGTTCCGCCGCCGACCACCGATTCGGGGTGGGTCTCGACGTGAGCGCCACCACGTCATTGGTGGCGATCATGTCCGCGACTTCGGCATCCTGGCGGTCGAGCTCGTGACGTGTGCGTGCGAGCTCCGACGAGGCTTCTGGCATGCGGATCATGGCGCGAGTCCTGGTAGAACGACGCAGGGCCGTCTACTCAACGATACGCCGCTGTCGCAGGGAACGACATAGGCGGGTCGCGGCAGCGCGCTGCGACGGACACGAAGTCCTACACGCGTAGAGATCGACACCCCCTTGTCCCACGGCCCCTGAGTGCTATCCTATCCTGCATACAATCTGGTAAGACTCCATCTTGACGGAGGAGGGTGCATGCCCAAGCCCCCCGGCCCCCTCGTCGTGAAGTGGAGGGACCTCGCCGCCGACGGTGCGTCGTACGCGGAAATCGCCAGGCGATTCCCCGAGTACAGCGCGGACCAGGTTCGGCACTATTGTCTGGGAACGTCCGGGAAGAAACTCCCGGGCCCGCTGCAGAAGCCCGGCCGTTGGGAAGGCCGGAACGTGTGGCTCCAGGGCGAGAAGTCACCTCACGCGGAATTGACGAGAGAGCAGGCAGTCGCCGTTCTTGACGACTGGGACGACGAGCGCGATCGCTGGGGAACATCCGGAACCGAATGGGCGAAGAAGCTCAGGGTTTCGGCCAGCACGATCCACATGCTGCGTCGTGGTGAGACCTGGCAACACCTGGAACACCCGAACCAGGGCCGCAGGCCCGGAACGGGACCCAGGAAGCCCAAGCGAGGCCGCTCCAAGAAGTGAGCCCGCGAAAGGCCCGTCGGGCCCGCGCTCCATCCGGAGTGCGGGCCCGCACTTTTTCACCCGTTCGGCCGATCATGAACCATCCCCTGGACCCCTTTCTCCGTGAGTCCCGTCGCTACCTCACCGAGGAGTACCCGGGCAAGATCGGCCACGCCCTCGCGCGGCTGTCGGCCGAGGACCTCTGGTGGCGCCCGAACGAATCGTCCAACGCCATCGGGAATCTGATCGTCCATCTGGCCGGTAACGTCCGTCAGTGGATCGTGCATGGCCTGGGTGGGGAGCCCGATGTCAGGGATCGCGCCGCCGAGTTCGCCCGGCGTGGGTCCGAGAACGCGGATCAGCTCATGGTGGTGCTGCGAGCGGCGGTGGACTCCGCCGGCGGGGTCCTCGCTGCCGAAGATCCGGCGCGACTCCACGAGCCCGTGACGATTCAGGGGCTCGCGACCACCAGGTTCGCCGCCGTCTATCACGTCGTGGAGCATTTTTCCATGCACACGGGCCAGATCCTCTGGATGGTGAAGGCCCGCGTTCCCGGCGAGCTCGGCTTCTACGAGATCGGCGACGACGGCGAGGTGCTGGACACGCGCTGGTGAGCGGTTCCCGTGAGCGCGTGGCCATTCCGGGGCCCGGAGGGGGGCACCTGTCGGTGCACGTGCGGGGTGAGGGGCCCCCGTTGGTGCTTCTGCACGGGTTCACCGGTAGCGCCGACGCCTGGGACGAGGGCGCGCTGGAACTGCTGGCGCGGCAGCATCGTCTGCTGGTGCCCGACCTTGCAGGCCACGGCGCCAGTGATGTGCCCCCCGAGCCCGCGCGCTTCGGACTGGACGCCCTTCTGGCCGACCTCGGTGTGCTCCAGGAACGGCTGATTCCTGGTCCCGCGGTGTGGCTGGGGTACTCCATGGGTGGTAGGCTGGCGTTGGCCGCGGCGGTGCGATCGACGGTCCCCATGCGGGGCCTCGTGCTGGAGAGCGCCTCGCCGGGCCTGGCCGACGACGCGGAGCGAGCGCGGCGTCGGAGCTCCGACGAGGGTTGGGCTCGAGATCTCGAGACCGACGGCATGGTGGCGTTCGTGGATCTGTGGTTGGCGCAGCCGCTCTTCGCCAGTCAGCGGATGCTTCCCCTGGAGATCCGGGAGCGGGAGCGGGAGCGACGCCTCCGTCAGGATCCCGCGACGTTGGCCGCCGTGTTGCGGGGCTTCGGCACGGGATCGCAGCCCTCGTTCTGGCCCGATCTGGCGGGCCTGGACGTGCCGGTACTCCTCGTCACCGGCGGCCTGGACGAGAAGTTCGAGAGGACCGCCGACGCCATGGCGGCGAGGCTCTCGCGCGCCCGACGCAGCTCGGTGCCGGGCGTGGGCCATGCGGTGCACCTGGAGGCGCCCATCGAGTGGGCCCATCGGGTGTCCGCCTTCACGGCATCGTTGACGGGAGGTGCCTGAGCACATCGGTTGGAGGTGGGTGCGGCGCGGATTTCGCGTCGGGAGACCGAGCCCGGAGGCTCGATGAAACGCACGCTGCAGCTCCTCACCTTCGCACTGGCCCTGACGTTGTGGGCCGGGGCCCTGTGGGCCTGGCCGCGGCTCCCCGAGCAGATCCCCCGCCATTTCGGAGTGAACGGCCTGCCCGACGCGTGGGGCCCACGTTCTGCGGTGGCGTGGTTCGGCCTGCCGGCCGTGGCGCTGCTTCTGACGGCGCTTCTGTGGACCCTGGGACCGCTGATGCGCCGCTATCCCCGGCTGGTCAACCTTCCGGGCGGTCAGCGCCTCGAAACGCTGCCGGCTGGCGCCCGCGCGCGTGTCATCGAGGTCGTGCAGGAGACCTTGATGCTTCTCGGGCTCGAAGTCCTGCTCATCCTCGGGCTCATCCAACTGGCGGAATGGCGGGCAGCGGTAGGCGAGCCCGACCAGCGCCTGGTCCTGGCGGCGCTGGTTCTGGCACTGGTGTCCTCGCCTTTCTTCCTGGTGGTGTTCGTCGTTCGCACGCAGCGAGCCCTGGACGCGGTCGAGCGTCGGGCCCGCGCCGGCCGGAGCGGCGGGGCCTGACGCCCGAGCGGCCCTATTCGGCCCGCAGCACCTCGGCTGGGTCCATGCTCGCCGCCCGGCGTCCGGGCAGGAACGCCGCCGCCGCGGCCACCAGCGAGAACACCAGCGCGGCGGCTCCCAACGTGAGAGGGTCGAAGGGCTTCACGCCCAGCAGCTGGCTCTGCACGAACATGCCGGCTCCCACGGCCACCACACCCCCGAGGAGCACGCCGAGTCCCGTGAGACGCAGCCCTTCGGCCACGATCCGCAGGCGCAGCGCCCCGGGCTCCGCGCCCAGCGCGAGCCTGAGTCCGATCTCGGGCCGTCGCTGAACCACGGAGAACGAGATGAGGCCGTAGATGCCCAGGGCCGCCAGGGCCAGAGCCACCAGGCCGAACGCACCGAGAAAGGCCGAGCTCAGGGCCCAGACACCGGTGGTCTCGTGCACGATGTCCGTCATGGGCCGGATCGTGGGAGGAAGCTCCGGGTCCAGGCGTCGCAGCGTCTCGCGGATGGGATTGGTGAGGCCGGCGAGCGCGCCCGGAGCCGCGGACACCACAAGAAAGCGCCGGTGGGTGGTGGTGCCGTCCAGGGGTCGGTAGACGTGCGGCTCGGGGGCGCCCGCCAGGCCGGCCCAGCGCACGTCGCCCGTCACGCCGATCACCGTGGCCCGTTGCACCTGGTCGCGGCCTCCATACGCCAGCGTACGGCCCACGGCCTCGCCATCCGCCCACAGTCGACGGGCCAGCCCGGCGCTCACCACGACCGGCTGGGGATCGGTGTCGGCGTCCTCGGGGCGGAACGCACGCCCGGCCAGGAGCGGGATCCGCATGGCGGCGAAGTAGTCGGCCTCGGCGCGACTGGTGTAGGCCTCGGGACGATCCTCCAGCGGGGCGTCCAGTCCGTCGGGGGTCGTGAAGCGCACCGACGGGAGCTCGTGGTTCAGGGGCAGGTGAGACGCGGCTCCCACGCTGCGCACGCCCGGGATCGAGGCCAGCGCCTGCCGGGCCTCGCTGAAATAGGCGTTCAGAGACGCCGCGTCCGGATAGGCGGCGGCGGCGGGGCTCAGGGTGACCACCAGGCTCCCGGACGCGTCGTAGCCCAGGTCGGTGGACAGCGCGGCGCGCAGGCTCCGGAGCATGAGTCCCGTGCCCGTGACCAGTACCACGGCCAGCGCGACCTCCGTGACCACCAGGATCCGGCGTCCCCGCGACACACCGCGTCCGCCGCCGGTGCGTCCGCTCCCCTGTCTGAGCTTGCGCGCGAGATCGCCCCGGGTGGTGGCCAGGGCCGGTGCGAGGCCGAAGAAGAGGGGCGTGGCGAGGCTCACCAGCGCCGCGAAGGTCAGCACCCGTCCATCGAGGGACACGTCTCCCACCCTGAAGAGCTCGCCGGGAAGGAGCCCGCCGACGGCGCGCATCCCCGCTACCGCGAGCAGGACGCCACCCAGACCTCCTCCGAGCGCGAGGAGCAGGCCTTCCATCGTGAGTTGCCGCACCAGCCGGACCCGGTCGGCGCCGATGGCCGCGCGCACGGCCACCTCGCGACCGCGCACTCCCGATCGCGCCAGAGTCAGGGAGGCCACGTTCACGCAGGCGATGACCAGGACGAAGCTCACGGCGCCCAGCAGAAGCAGGAAGGTCGGGTGGAGTATGTCCCACGCGAAGTTGAGCGCCTCGCGTAGCGGCTTGAGCGTCACCGTGTCGTAGAGGCCGTCCTGCTCGGGGTGGGCCTGAGCCAGTCCCGCCTGGACCGCCTGGATCTCTTGCAGCGCAGCCTGTTCGCTCCAGCCGGGGGCCAGGCGACCCACCAGGAGGAGATTCATGCGACTGCGGGCCGCCCACTCCTGCCGGTCCACCGGCATCCACAGGTCGACGGCGTTGTACGGAAAGTTGAAGTCCCGGGCGAGGACACCCACCACCGTGGTAGGCCGGCCGTCCAGGCGCAGGGTGCGACCGATGATCGCCGGATCGGCGCCGAACCGGCGTTCCCAGAGGTCCTCACCGATCACCGCGACGGCGGCCGCACCGGGGTCGGAGTCCATCGGCTGCAGCGTCCGTCCCAGGAGAGCGTCTCTGCCCAGCAGTGGAAACAGGCCGCCCGTGACCCAGGTGGATGCGATCGCTTCGGCGGGCTCGTCGCCGGCCACGAGGTTCACGCCCCCGTAGACGTAACCTTCCATCTCCGAGAATCCCGAGGTCTGCGAGCGCAGATCCTGGAGCTGGGGTAGCGAGAAGCGCCCCAGGTCCCAGCCTTCCAGCCGGCTCACGCCGCCCAGGTGCACGATGCGCTCGGCATCGCGGTAGGGCAGGGGCCTCAGCACGTAGGGATTCATGAAGCTGAAGACCAGCGTGTCCAGGGCGATCCCCACCGCCAGGGTCAGGAGCACCACCAGCGTGTAGGTGGGGGAGCGTCGCAGCGTCCGCAGCGCGTATCCCAGGTCCTGTCGCAATCCGTCGAGTCCCATCCGTCGTCCCTCCTCCGCGTCAGCCCGCGCGCTCTCGCGGGCACAGTAATCCCGGGTGGCCCGAAGGTCTCCGAACCGGCGCTCGGCTTCGGCGCGGGCGTCGGCGGGGGCCCACCCGTCCGCTTCCAGCTCCCGAGCGCATTGCTCCAGGTGAAAATCCAGCTCCTCGTCGACATCGGCGCGCGCATCGTCCAGCGAGCCCGGAGGCCTGCGGAAGCGCCGGGGCCAGCGGCTCACCGTCGTCCTCCCTCGGACTCGGGGGTCGGCTGGGGTGCGAGGATACGGAGCACCGCCGCGGCGTAGCGTCGAAAGTCACGTTCCTCGCGGGCGAGCCGGCGCTCACCGGCGGGCGTGAGCCGGTAGAAGCGAGCGCGCCGGTTGTTGTCCGAGCGACCCCACTCCGAGGTCACGAGCTTCTGGCGGCGCATGCGATGGAGCGCCTGGTAGAGGGCCGCGTCCTGCAGGTCGACGACCCCGTCCGAGCGTTCGTGAAGCTCGCGGGAGATGCCGAAGCCGTGCTTGGGTCCGTCGACCAATGCGCGCAGGATCAGCAGGTCCACCGTGCCGGGAAGCACGCTCCGCTCCTGGCCGTCGGTCATGCTCATCTCACTTTGTGAGGGGAGTCGTCGTATCCCCTACGCTGCGGTGCGCAGTGTGGTTTCAAGAGAGCCGGGGGTAGCATTCCGGCTGCGGGATGGCCATTCTGCTGTGGGGCCGGAATCCTTCCGTGCCCCAGCGAACGCGACGGCTCGATCCATTCCAACCCTCATGGCAGCCGAGACTCTCCCGCTGGACATTCTCGTCGTCGACGATCAACCAGAAGTCGTTCAGGTCATCCGCCGTGGCCTGGAGCAGGAGGGGCATCGGGTGGACCATGCCCACTCCGGCGAGGAAGGGCTGGCCAAAGCCATGGTGGGATCGTACGACGTGGTGATCCTCGACGTCATGCTTCCGGGCATGAACGGCTTCGAGGTGGCCCGCAAGCTGCGCGACGGAGGAATCACGACGCCGATCCTCATGCTCACGCAGCGGGACACGGAGCGGGACGTCATCCAGGGGCTCGAGCAGGGCGCCGACGCCTATCTGCCCAAGCCCTTCCGACTGGGTGAGTTGCGGGCGCACCTACGCGCGCTGAAGCGGCGCGTGGGCATGGAGTCCAACACCGTGCTCCGTTTCGAAGACGTGGAGCTGGACCGCGTGCGTCGAGAAGTGCGGCGGGCCGGCGCTGACGTCCCCCTGACCAACATCGAGTTCAAGCTCCTGGAGACGCTCATGCTGCGTCCGGGACGCACCTTCTCGAAGGAGGAGCTCCTGCGCATGGTCTGGGGCCTCACCTTCGACCCGGGCACCGGCGTGCTCAACGTCCACCTCGGGAACCTGCGTGGAAAGCTGGAGGAGCGCGGCGAAGACCGCATCATCCAGACCGTTCGCGGCAAGGGATACTGCCTCTCCTTGCGCGAACCCTGATCCCGGCCCACCGGAGCCGAGCCGTGCCCGAACCCTCGAATCCCGTGTCCACGGGCTCTCCATCGACACCCGCCCGCGTGCTGTTCGTGTGCATCGAGAATGCCAACCGCAGTCAGATGGCGGAGGCGTTCGCCCGCATGGAGGGCGAGGGCGTGCTGGAGCCCTTCAGCGCGGGATCCCGCCCTGCGGGGGTCGTGAATCCGCGGGCCGTGGCAGCGCTGGCCGAGGTGGGCTACGACCTGTCCACGCACCGCTCCAAGAGCCTCGACGACGTGCCGCCGGGCCCCTACGACTGGGTGGTGACCATGGGGTGTGGGGACGCGTGCCCCTGGGTGTCCGCGCGCTTCAGGGAGGACTGGGACCTTCCGGATCCCAAGCATCTCGCCGCCGACGGCTTCCACGCCGTTCGCGACGAGATCCGACGCCGGGTCCAGGGGTTGGTCGCCCGGGCCGCCGCGCTCACCCCGGACGCCGGGCTGCCGGGGCCGGACGCCGCGTCCAGCGCGGGTGCGGACGCCCCCGCCGCCGGTGGCTGAAGGCGTCACGCGGGTCGGGATCATCTCGGACACCCACGGACTCCTGCGTCCCGAGGCTCTGGAGGAGCTCCGTGGCAGCGATGTGATCATCCACGCCGGCGACGTGGGCGAGGCCGCGATCCTGGACGCGCTCGCCCGACTCGCCCCCGTGCACGCGGTACGCGGGAACGTGGATCGCCGGGGCCGGTGCGGCGAGCTTCCGCTCACGCAGGCGGTGGACGTCGGGGGTCGGCTCCTGTACGTGATCCACATTCTCGACGACCTTGACGTGGATCCGGTCGTGGCGGGCGTCGACGCGGTGGTGTTCGGCCACACGCACCGTCCCGAGCAGGCCGTGCGGGACGGCGTCCTGTACCTGAATCCGGGTAGCGCCGGCCCTCGCCGGTTCGATCTTCCGGTGTCGGTGGCGAGATTGGAGGTGTCGCCGCGGGCCCTGGATGCCCGCATCGTGGAGATTCCGGTGTCCACGACCTGATCCTCCTCGAACACCCGCCGCCGTGCCCAGTCCGCTCCAGCTTCGCCGACTCCAGGAAGATCTGCGCGCCACCATTCCCCTGGTGGAGGCCATGAACCTCCAGGTTCGGGGCTCCGACGGCGACGGACTCCACATGTGGGCGCCGCTGGCGGCCAACGCCAATCCCCACGGATCGCTCTTCGGCGGCAGCGCGTCGGCGGTGGCCATCGTGGCCGGCTGGAGCCTGGTGCGTCTGAGGCTGTTGGCCTTGGGGCTCGATCCGACGCTGGTGATCCAGCGCAACACCATGGAATACGAGGCCCCCGCGCTCGGAGACGTGGACGCACTCGCCCGCTATCCGCACGACGACGCCTGGGACCGTTTCCTGCGCGCGTATCGGCGGCACGGACGTGGACGGATCGCGGTGGAGGTGGAGCTCCGGGTCCAGGGAGCGCGGGTGGCGTCGATGACTGCTTGGTACGTGGCGCTGGACGAAGACGACGTGGCCTGAACCGGGCGGGACGGCGGCCGAGCTACTCCGAACCCCGCCTCACCAGCCGGACCCTGGACTTGCCGAAGAGCCGGCGCAGCTCGGTCAGCGTCTCCTTCGAGAGCTCGGCGGCCAGGGAGCGGGACCGGAAGCGCGGCGCGGCGACGCCGTTGTCCGACCCCAGCATGAGCTCCACCGGGGCCGGTCCCGGATGGCTCGCCAGGATCTTGCGGGCGCGGGCGAAGGTCTCGTCCGGGAGCTCCGCACCCAACGGCAACTCGATCTGGAGCGTCAGCCGTCCGGAGGCGGGAAGGGCCTCCAGCGGCTCGGCGGCGTCCAGGAAGACGGGTGGGTCGTCCTCGTCCCGCTCTCGTCCGCTCACCTGACCCTGGAGGAGCACCACGGCGTCGGTCTGGAGGATCTCCTTGCAGGACTGCCAGACCTCCTTGAAGGCGAGCACGGTGGCGGTGCCGTGGAAGTCCTCCACCATGATCTTGCCCCACTCCGAGTTGTCGCGCCGAGAAATCTGGCGAGACACCCCGGTGACCACGCAGGCCAGCTCCACCTTCTGTCCGGCGTGCTCCTTGAGGTTTCGGGAGTTCACCACGTCGAAGGCCTGCACCACGTCGCGGAAGCGGTCCAGCGGGTGCCCGCTGATGAAGAACCCCAGCGCCTCCTTCTCCCGGGCCAGCCGCTCGGGCTCGGGCCAGTCGGGTACCTCGGGCAGCGCCGGCGCCTGCCGCGCCAGCCCCGGCCCGGCGCCCTCGCCGAAGAGCGAGGCCTGGCCGGCTTCCTCTTCGGCCCGCCGGGTGAGCACTTCCTGGTACGAGGTGTCGAGCCCGGCCAGGAGCTGGGCCCGGTGGCCGAAGGCGTCCATGGCGCCGGCTGCGATGAGTGCTTCGCAGGCCCGCTTGTTGAGCGCCCGCACGTCGATGCGCTCCAGGAAGTCGAAGAGCGAGGTGAAGCGGCCGCCTTCCTGGCGCGCCGCGAGCACCGACTTGACGGCCGACGCGCCCACGCCCCGGACCGCGCCGAGCCCGAAGCGGATCTTGGAGCCCTCGATGGCGGTGAACTTCCAGCCCGACTCGTTCACGTCGGGGGGCAGCACCTCGATGCCGTCTTCGAGCTTCGGTAGATAGCGAGGTAGATCGCGGCACTCGGCGATGTACTTCACCACGTCGTCGGTCTTGTCCAGCACCGACGACAGCAGCCCGGCCATGAACTCCGCCGGGTAGTGCGCCTTGAGCCAGGCCGTGTGGTACGAGACCAGGGAATAGGCCGCGCTGTGGCTCTTGTTGAAGCCGTACCGTCCGAACGTCTCGATCTGCTCGGCCAGATCGCGGGCGGTGCGCTGGTCGACACCGCGCTCCGTGGCGCGCTCGACGAACTTGCCCAGCTCCTGGGCGATGAGCTCGGCGTTCTTCTTGCCCACCGCCTTCCGCAGCACGTCCGCTTCGCCGAGGCTGAAGCCCGCCAGGACGTTGGCGATGCGCATCACCTGCTCCTGATAGACGATGATGCCGTAGGTGGGTTCCAGCGTCTTGCGCAGCTCGGGGTGGGGGTAGCGGACCTCTTCCTGGCCGATCTTGCGGCGGATGTAGACGTCCGTCATGCCGGAGTCCAGCGGCCCGGGACGAATGAGCGCGTTGGTGGCGACCAGGTCTTCGAAGCGGTCGCACTTCATGGCGCGGAGCTTGTCCAGCGCCAACGACGACTCGAACTGGAACACGCCGCTGGTGCCGCCACGGGCCAGCATGCGGTAGACCGCCGGATCGTCCAGCGGCACGTCGTCCATGTCGTCGTAGACCTGCCCGGTCTCGGGATGCTTCAGCGCCCCCACACGCTCCCGGACCATCTCCACCGCGTCGTGGATGACGGTGAGGGTCTTGAGACCCAGGAAGTCCATCTTGAGCATGCCCGCCTCTTCGAGGCAGTTCATGTCGTACTGGGTGACGGTCATGCCCTCGTCGCCCGCGCCGTTCTTGCCCGACTGCACGCACACCGGGACGTACTCGTCCAGAGGCCCCGGCGCGATGACCACGCCGGCGGCGTGCACCGAGGCGTGCCGGCTGAGCCCCTCCAGCGTCATGGCGTAGTCGAAGAGGCGGCGATGGCGCTCGTCCTGCTTGTACAGGTCCCGGACCTCCTTGAGCTGCTCGACGGCCTCCTCGACGGTGAAGCTCTGGCCCGGGGCGTTGGGGATGAGCTTGGCGATGCGGTCCGTCTCCGAGGGCTCGAACCCCAGCGTGCGCCCCACGTCGCGGATTACCGCCCGGGACTTCATGGTTCCGAAGGTGATGATCTGCCCGACGGCGTCCTTGCCGTACTTCTGGCGCGTGTACTCGATGACCTCGCTGCGGCGTTCGTAGCAGAAGTCGATGTCCACGTCGGGCATGGACACGCGCTCGGGATTCAGGAAGCGCTCGAAGAGGAGATCGTGGTCCAGCGGATCCAGGTTCGTGATCCCCAGGGCGTACGCCACCAGCGAGCCGGCGGCGGAGCCCCGGCCCGGCCCCACGGGAATCCCCTGTTCGCGGGCCCAGGCGATGAAGTCCTGGACGATGAGGAAGTAGCCCGCGTAGCCCGTGCCCTTGATGACGCCGAGCTCGTAGTCCATCCGTTCCCGGACCTCGTCGCTCAGCGGTTCGCCGTAGCGCTCGCGGGCGCCCTCGAGGGTCAGATGCTCCAGGTAGTCGTTCTCGTCCTGATGACCCTGGGGCAGGGGGAAGGCGGGCAGGTGGTAGTGCTTCTCGAGGGTCAGGTCCACCTGATCCGCGATGGCGAGGGTGTTCTCCAGCACCTCGGGATGGTCCGGGAAGCGCTCCGCCATCTCCGGGCCGCTCTTGAAGTAGAGCCCGTCGTCGTAGCGCATCCGGTTGGGATCGTCCCGATCCTTGCCCAGGCCGATGCACAGAAGCACGTCGTGCGCCTCGTGATCGTCGTGGGTGAGGAAGTGGGCGTCGTTGGTGGCCACTGCCGGCAGCCCCAGCTCGTCGGCCAGGGCGAAGATCTTCCGGTTGAGCTCTGCCTGGCCCTCCGAGTCGTGGCCCTGGACCTCGAGGTAGTAGCGGTCCTTGAAGACCTCCGCGTACCAGGACGCGGCCTCCCGGGCACCTTCGACGTCGTCGGCCATGAGATGGCGGGCGACCTCGCCGGCGAGGCAGGCCGAGCTCACGATCAGGCCGCCGGAGTGGGCCTTCAGGACCTCCCGATCCACACGAGGCTTGTGGTAGAAGCCCTCCGTGTACCCGATGGAGGACAGCTTCACCAGGTTCCGGTAGCCTTCCAGATCCCGGGCCAGCAGCACCAGGTGGTAGTAGGCCTTCTCACCCTGTCCGGACCGGGAGCGGTCGCGGCGATCTCCCGGCGCCACGTACGCCTCCATGCCCAGGATGGGCTTGAGGCCGTTCTTGTGGGCGGTCTTCTGGAAGGTCCAGGCTCCGAAGAGGCAGCCGTGGTCGGTGAGGGCCAGGGCCGGCATCTCGAACTCCTTGGCCCGTCGGACCAGGTCGGAGATGCGGTTGGCCCCGTCGAGGAGGGAGTACTCGGAATGGGTGTGGAGGTGGACGAAGCTCACGGGCGCGGGGCGGTCCGGGTTCCGGCGGGGGTGAACGGACCATGATACCCTTCCGGGCGCAGGTCGCAAAGCGGGGGCGCAACCCCGTGGCGGCGGGACGCCACGTTCGGGGGGTGTTTGGTGGCGGAGGCCGCCGGGCACGCCCTTTGCTGATTGATTTCAGTGGGGCCACCGGTGCGTGGCCCGGACCTCGAACCGGATCGACGTCGTGACGGATCACTCTTCTTCCCGGGCCGCCTGGGCCTGGATTCTCGCCGGCGGCGTCGTGTTGTCCGCGGTCGTTCTGGGCTACTCCTTCGTGCACGGACGACGGGCTCCGGGCACGGTGAACGTGGTCGGCTCCGCCACGGTTCCGTTCACCTCGGACGTGGTGAAGTGGCGAGTGGCGCTGGTGCGGCGGGTTCCCGCGGGTGGCGAGGTCGAGGGCTACGCGCGCCTCAGCGAAGACCGCACCCGCTTCCTGTCCCGTCTCGCGGACGCCGGCGTGGCCGATCAGGACGTCTCGGTCCAGCCCGTGACCACGAACCCCGTCTTCGACCGTGACGGGCAGATCACGGGTCAGCAACTCCGGCAGCCCTTCCTGGTCATCTCCAGCGACATCGACGCCGTGGAGTCGCTGGCCCTGGATCCCGGTGACCTGCTGAGAGACGGACTGGGGCTGGAGGGATCGCAGCTCGAGTACTTCTACGACGGCATCGCCGAGCTCAAGCACGACCTGCTCGCGCAGGCTTCCGATGACGCCCGCGCTCGGGCCACAGAGATCGCGGGGGACGGGCTCGGTGCTTTGGAGGAGGCGCGGGCCGGCGTCTTCCAGATCCGCGAGCCCTATTCCACCGAGGTGCAGGGCTACGGCGTGTACAGCACGGGCACGCGGGCCAAGGAGATCACGGTCACCGTGCACGCCACGTACCGGTTGCGCTGAGGACGGCGTCCGCAGCACGCGCGTTCCACCACCCCGTAGGCCTGGCGCCTCGGCCGTCGCCGCTCGAGCTTGGCTCCATGGACATCCACTCGCTTCGCCTCGATGCCGGATCCGCCGGCCAGGCACGCCTATCCGCCATCGTCGGATCGCGGGAGGTCTGGTTCGACGTCACCGGGGCGCCCTTCGGTCTACGGGCCTCGTACGACCCGTTCGTGGTGGGGGGCTTCGCGCTCGCCATGGAATCGGGCGAGGAGCTCCGGGTCGCCGGCGACGCGCCCGTCTCGCCGGGGCTGGTGGAGAACCTGGCCAGCGCCATGGACATCTGCGCCGCCTGGTGGCCGGAGCATCTCACCCGTGTCCAGATCCGCGCGGAGCGGATGGAAGACGGCGACCCCGCGCCGGCGGGCTCGGTGGGATGCTTCTTCAGCGGCGGAGCCGACAGCCTCTACTCGTTCATCGTGAACCGGGAGGCGGTCACCCACCTCGTCCTGTGCCGCGGACTCGACATCCCCCCGGACGAGGAGGAGCGTTGGCGGCAGACCGAGGCGTCGGTGCGCGCCGTGGCCGAGGCGCACCATAAGCGGCTGATCCTGGTGGACACCAATGCCAAGACGGCTCTCCAGACCCCGGTGGCGGCGGACAACCACGGCGCGGTGCTGGTGAGCACCGGACTGGGGCTCGGCCTCGAGACGTTGCTGGTGCCGGCGAGCCACGCCTGGGAC
Organism: uncultured Gemmatimonadales bacterium; assembly: GCA_963809895.1. Classification (GTDB taxonomy): domain Bacteria; phylum Gemmatimonadota; class Gemmatimonadetes; order Longimicrobiales; family Gaopeijiaceae; genus Gaopeijia. The sequence goes on from CAWELD010000010.1 coordinate 764,302, forward strand.
TTCTACCAGCGGTGGGGAAGCCACCCGCTCCTGGATCCCCTTTTCGGCAACGGCACGACCCGCGTCGTGCACGATCACCCGGCGCCGCGCTCCACCAAGATGGAAGCCATCGTGCGCACGGGGATCGGGCTGGACAGCCTGCGCGTGTGCAACGTGCAGACGCTCTTCAATTGCGGCCGCTGCGAGAAGTGCCTGCGCACCCGGGTCATGCTCACGCTGCTGGGCGCTCGCGCCGAGGGTCTGGAGCCGCTGCGGGACGCCGCCGAGCTACGCCAGGTGCGGGTCTACGACGACTCGCAGGTCAGCTACTGGGAGGAGAACGCGGCCTACGCACGCGCCATGGGGCGGGACGACATCGCCCGGGAGTGCGCCAGGATCGTGCGCAGCTACCGCGTGCGCGTCGCCCTTCGCACGCTGGACCGGGAGGTGGGCGGAGGGATGCTGGGGAGGCTGAAGCGCACACTGGGGCGCGACTGAGTTTGACCATGCCCCCTGCGGGCCACCCGGGAGGGTGAAACGTGAGAGGGCGCGGATGCCATGGGTTGGGAGGAGCCCCCCGGAGATCTCGGCCCGCCGCAGGCGGCCCGTCAGGGGGCGCGCGCCGCCTGGGGTTTGCGGCCAGGGACGACAGGCGCGGGCGTGAGGGCTGCAAAGGCCATGATTATCCTGGTGTTCGCAGCCACGAGTGCGCCGGCGGCGGTCCAGGGCTGCGGACGCCGCGACAGTCATGGTGTTCGCAGCCGACTCTTCGGCCCCGCCCTTCGGCGGCTGCGATCCCCATGTTCGCGCGCCTCGCTCCGATCAATCGAGTCGCCGGAGTCGCCGGTCTCGCGGACGGCTCGAAGCTCCGACCACCAGAAGCCCGCTCGCCGCCTCATTCATCGCCTCCACGAGCTCGGCCTCTACATGGATGGCCGGACCCGAGCCTCAGAACACGGGACCCACGGCCTGGCGCGCCTCGTCCAGCTCCGCCACCGCGTCGGCGTCGGGGCTGGTGAGCAGGCTCACCACCACGATGGCGGCGAAGCCCGCGGCGAAACCCGGGATCATCTCGTACAGGTCGTAGAAGCGCTCCTTGAAGGCCAGCACCCAGACGACGGTGGTGGTGAAGCCCGCCACCATGCCCGCGATGGCGCCCGCCCGGGTCGTCCGCCTCCAGAAGAGCGAGCACAGCACCACCGGGGTGAAGGCCGCCGCGATTCCGGACCAGGCGAAGAGCACGAACCAGAAGATCATGCGGGGCTCGCTCAGGGCCAGGGCCAGCCCCACCGCCCCGATGGCCACCGTCACGCCCTTGCCCAGCAGCGACAGCCGTCGTTGCTCGGCCTCGGGGTCGAAGATGTTCTGCACGACGTCGCGCACCACGGCCGACGAGGCCAGGATGAGAAGCGAGTCCACGGTGGACATGATCGCCGCCAGGACCACCACCAGGAAGATCCCCGTGAAGAAGGCGGGAAAGAGCAGGTCGCTCATCTGGGGCAGCACCGTTTCCGGGTCGGCCAGGCCCGGAAAGAGCACCCGCCCGGCCATGCCGCTGAAGACGGCCCCCACGTCGAAGCCGATGACGCACAGCACGGCCCACAGCCCGCCGTCTTCGATCTCGCGCTGGTCCCGGGCCGCCATGAAGCGCACCAGGAGCTGGGGTGAGCCGAGAAAGGCGAAGCCGATGGCCACGAAGCCCAGGGCGCTGGCCACGCCGGCCACGGACAGGCCGAAGGACCCCATGGGCCGGAGCAGAGCCGGGTCGGCCGACCCGAGGGTCTCCATGACCCCTGTGAAGCCCCCGGCGGCGGGGATGGCCACGATGGGCAGTGTCACCAGGCAGCCCAGCATGAGCACGCCCTGCAGCAGATCCGAATAAGCGACGGCCTTGAATCCCCCCACCGTCGTGTAGAACAGCACGATGGCGAGCCCGATCCAGACCCCGGCCGTGTAGCCCGTGTGCAGGAAGGTGTCGAAAGCCTTGCCCGACGCCGTGAGCTGGGCCGCCGTGTAGGCCATGACCATGCTCAGGATGATGACGGCGGAGAGGATCCGAAAGACGTGGCGGGTATCGCGAAACCGCGCCGTAAGGTAGTCGGGGACGGTGATGGCGTCGTAGCGGTCGGTGAGCGCCTTGAAGGGCCGCGCCACGAACACCCAGGCCGTGGCCACGCCCAGCACCTCGCCCAGGATCACCCAGAAGGCGTGCACGCCGATGGCGTAGCCCATGCCGGTGAGCCCGAGCAGGAGCCACGCGCTCTCGCCGGTGGCGTTGGAGCTGAAGGCGATCACCCACGACGGCAGCCGTTTGCCCGCCAGGAAGTAGCCCTTCACGTCGCCGGAGTCGCGGCTGCCCCAGATGCCGATGGCCAGGAGCAGCACCAGGTAGCCCACCAGGACCGCGATGATGACCCCGGAGGTCACGGTCGGCCTCCCTGCGACCCGGGCCCCGGCCGCCTGCGATCACGGCGGCGGGCACGGTAGAAGGAGAGCTCCAGCGACAGGCCCAGGCCCACCGCCACCACCAGGAGCAGCCACGAGATCAGGGGGAGGCCGAAGAGCATGGCGCGGTCCCGGCGAGAGGGAAGGGGGCCGGCGGACCGCAGCGCGCCGGCGGACTCCGGCGACCAAGGTTCGGCCGCCGCCCCCACCGTGCAAGCCTGCCCTCGGTCAGCCCGCCCGGACGGGGACGGGTCCTGTCGCCCCAAACCCTGACAGCTTTCTGACGTCGGACAGGTGCCGGTGCCGCGGGTGCGCGATAAACTTCAGTGACCATGCGCGTCCCCTTCCTCTCCCGTGCCCCGGGCTCCGGGAGCGCCGCGGTGGCCGGAGTCCTGGTCCTGACCGTGGGGCTCACGGCCGTGTTGGGATACCAGGCCGTGACGGCGCACCGCTCCCACCGGGAGGTGGCCGAAAAGACCCTTCGAGAGCAGGCCCAGGTCGCGGCGTGGGTCCTGGGGGGCGCCAGCGAGCGAGCGCTTCACGGGGGGTTCTTCCTGCCCGGTCTGGACATCGTGGCCAAGCTCGGCGGCAAAGAGCCGACGCGCGCCTTCGCGGTGGCGTCCGAGCTGGACCAGGTGAACAGCGAGCGGTCATGGTGCTGGCCCGAGTGCGTCCGGCTGCTCTTCCGCATGAGCGCGCGGGGTGACGTCCTGGACGCGGTGCGCCCCGATTCCCTGGGGCGCCCCGTCGCGTTGGCACCGGACGACCCGGAATTGACCGAGGCCCTCGGTGACGTGCGCGCGAAGGCCGCCGACGGGCTGGACTTCCACTGGGACCTGGCGGTGCGCTACCTGCCCGACGGCCGGGTCCTGGCCTGGCGACGGTATCATCGCAGCGACGGTACGGGTCTCTACTACGGCTTCGTCGCGCGCGACCTGGAAGTCCGGGAGATCCTGACCGGGCTGTTCGCGGACACCCCGTTGCTGCCTCCGGCGCTCACGGGCAAGACCCCGAACGCCGAGCTCCTGTCGGCGCGCCTGGACGCTCCCGGCGCGCCGGCGCCGCTCCTGGATTCCGATCCGGGACACACGTCGCCGTTCTCGGCCGCGTACGCCCTGGCGCCGGCCTTCGGCGGGATGCGAGCCGAGGTGGCGCTGCGGGAATCGGCGGCGCCGGCTCTGGTCATCGGGGGCCTGCCCGCCAGCCGGCTTCCCCTCATCCTGGGCCTGCTGGCGCTCACCGTGGCGCTGTTGGGCATCTCGATCCTCCAGATTCGTCGCGAGGGGGAGCTGGCGCGCCTGAGGGCGGACTTCGTCTCCGGCGTCTCGCACGAGCTGCGCACCCCGCTGGCGCAGATCCGCATGTTCTCGGAGACGCTGGCCCTGGGGCGCATTCGCGACGAAGGCGAGCGGGACCGCTCGCTGGGGATCCTGGTCAACGAAACGCGCCGCCTCACCCACGTCGTCGACAACGTCCTCCTGTTCTCACGCTCGGAGCGGAGCGGCATGCGCCTCCAGCGTGAGGACACGGACCTGTCGGCGCTGGTGCGAGAGGTCTCCGCCGGCTTCGAGCCACTGGCCGCCGCGGCCCGGCAGCGTCTGGAGGCCGAGGTCACGGAAGGCGTTGCCGGTCGGCTGGACGGCGGCGCGCTGCGCCAGGCGATCCTGAACCTCCTGGACAACGCCGTGAAGTACGGGCCGCCGGGGCAGACGGTGGTGGTGGGGTTGGGGCGGGCACCGGGGGGTCGGGCGCTGCTGTGGGTGGAGGACGAGGGGCCCGGGATCCGGCCGGATCGGCGCGAACGGGTGTGGGAGCCCTACTTCCGCATGGAGGCCCACCGGGAGTCGGCCACCGCGGGCTCGGGCATCGGGCTGGCCGTCGTGCGTACGGTAGTGGAGGGCCACGGAGGCCGGGCCCGGGTGGAGGAAGGCCGGACGGGGGGCGCGCGCTTCGTGCTCGAGCTCGTGCTCGACCCCGAGACGTCGGCGGAGGTGGAACGGGAGAGGGAGTGATGGCGAGGATTCTGGTGGTGGAGGACAACGCGGACCTGGCCTACGGGCTCCGCAACAACCTGGAGATCGACGGCCACGACGTGATGGTGGCGGAGGACGGGCGCGAGGGATTGGATCGGGCCCGGACCTCGGCGCCGGATCTCGTCATCCTGGATCTGATGCTCCCCGAGCTCGACGGGTACCGCGTGCTCCGGACCCTCCGGGGCGAGCACCGCGACGTGCCGGTTCTCATCCTCACCGCTCGGGGCGAGGAGGCCGACAAGGTCATGGGCTTCCGCCTGGGCGCCGACGACTACGTCACGAAGCCCTTCGGCCTGCTGGAGCTCCTGGCCCGGGTCGAGGCGCTGCTGCGCAGGGCCGGATGGAGCGACGACGACCAGCGCCCGACCGAGCGTTTCGCCGACGTGGTGGTGGACCCGGCCGCCCGCACCGTCGTGCGCGACGGCACGGAGATCGCCCTGACCCCCAAGGAGTTCGACCTGCTGGTGGCCCTCATGCGCCGGGGCGGCGCGGTGGCGTCGCGCGCGGCACTTCTGAAGGAGGTCTGGGGACACCGGGCTCCGGTGAGCTCGCGCACGGTGGACACGCACGTGGCCGAGCTACGGCGCAAGGTCGAGCCCGAGCCCTCGGCGCCCCGCTACATCCTCACCGTTCCAAAGGCGGGATACCGCTTCCGCGGCGACTGCGACACCTGACCTGGATCACTTCCTCACCGAACCCTGACACGGCCCGCACGGCGGGCGGACCAGCGGTCGTCCGACCTTGGCGAGCTTTGGGCTGGAACCCATCGCTCCCGCTCCGGAGGACACCGTGCTCGCCCGGATCTCGCTCCCCCTCCTCGCCTGTGCCGCGCTTCTCGCCCCCCCGGAGCTGCACGCGCAGCGAGGAGGGGGGATGCCCATTGCCGCGCCTCGGGGCGCCCTGGCCAGCGACCCCTTCTCCGACGGCCTGCCGCGGTTGGACCACGCGGTCCGGCTCGACGGGCGCGTCGACAGCGACGAGTGGGGTGACGTGCCCATCCTTCCCGTCGTGCAGCAGTGGCCCGCCTTCGGGACCGATCGCACCGGACGTACGCGGATCCGGGTGGCCCACGACGGGCACAACCTGTGGATCGCGGGAGAGTTTCTGGACGCGCCGGGCGACGTGCGGGCGCAGAGCCTGCAGCGGGACCGCTGGAACGGAGACGATGCGCTGGACGTGCTGGTGGACGGCAGCAACGACGACGCCACCGGACTCTTCTTCTCGGTGACGCCGCTGGGGGTGCGGCTCGACACCGAGGTGCGGAACGACGCCGGCACCACCGCGGGCATCCAGGCCCTGAACCCGGAGTGGAACGCACACTGGGATGCTCGCAGCGTGCGCACCGATCAGGGGTGGTCCACCGAGATGCGCATCCCGTTGGACGTGCTGGGCGTGCAGCCCCGCGACGGGCGGGTGACGGTGGGACTCCTCGTCTCGCGGTTGCTGGCCCGTACTCCGGAGCGAGACGTCTACCCGGCGGTACCGCCGGACTGGCCCCGGGCGCACCTCAAGCCCTCGAAGGCCAGAGACGTGGAGCTCGACGGGGTGGAGGTAAGACGCCCCTTCTACGTGACGCCCTATGTGCTCACCGGCCTCGACCGCACGAGGGATCCGTCGGTTCAAGCGCCCGTGGCGCCGACCACCGAGACGCCGTTCCAGGTCGGCGGCGACGTGCGGATCGGGTTGGGTCCCGGTGTGACGCTGGACCTGACCGCCAACATGGACTTCGCACAGGCCGAGTCCGACGAGCTGCAGGTGAATCTGGGCCAGTACAACCTGTTCTATCCCGAAAAACGCCAGTTCTTCCAGGAGCGCTCCGCGACCTTCGAGTCCTCCATGGGCTCCGAGATCCGCCTCTTCCACTCCCGGACCATCGGCCTCGCCGACGACGGCAGCCCGCGGCGTGTCCTGGGCGGCGCCCGCGTGGCCGGCGTCGCCGGACCCTGGGACTTCGGCGCCCTGAGCCTGCAGGTGCAGGGAAGTCCCGAGGTGCTGGGCGAGAACGATGCGGTGGCGCGCGTGCGCCGCACCCTGCCCGACGGCCGCTCCAGCGTCGGGGGGCTGGTGACGGCGAGGCTCCTGGAGAGGGGCGATGCCGACGCCACGGTGGGCGTGGACGGGCTGGTGAGCCTCGGAGGCGACGACTGGCTGACCGTCCAGGGCGCCTGGGTGAGCGAGCCTGCGGCAGCCGACACCGCCGTGGACGATCGCACCGCGATCCGCATCGCCTGGGAGCGCCGCCGCACGGCGGGACTGGGGTGGGCGGTGGAGGCGGTGCGCGCCGGAAACGGGTTTCGACCGGCCATGGGATTCCTGGCCCGGGAAGCCTTCACCAGCCTGGTTTCGCTGGTCTCGTACGATTGGCTCGGCGAGGGCCGGGTGAGCCGGGTGCGGGGCATGCTCCGGACCCAGGGCTACTGGCGGACCGGCGACGGTAGCCTGGAGGCCGCGCTCCAGCGCTTCCGCACCCAGGTGACCTTCCGGAACGGGCTGTTCTGGAACCTCGCCGTGAACCTCTTCGTGGAGGACCTCGCCCGTCCGCTGGAGCTGCCGGGAGCCACGGTGCCCGCCGGGCGGTACCGGGCAGTGGACGTGTACACCAACGTCTTCCTGAACGAGGCTCAGCGTTGGAGTGGAGAGGCGGTGCTCTTCGGCGGCCGGGTCTTCGACGGATGGCGCACCGAGCTCACCCTGAGCCCGAAGCTGAACCTGCCTCCGCACGTTTCGCTGGGCCCGCAGCTCTCGCTGAACCGTCTGTTCTTCCCGACTCGTCACCAGACCGTGGTGGCGGACGCGCTGGGGCTGCGGGCGACGCTGGCCCTCGACACCCGCTGGAGTCTCGATGGCGTCGTCCAGTACAACCGTGCGGTGGAGCGTGTCGTGGGCAACGCCCGCCTGAGGGCGCACCTCGGGGAGGGGCGTGACGTCTACCTCGTCTACGACGGAGTGCGGGACCTGGGCAGCCTGGCCGCGGACGACCTGGGGCTCGGCCGGAACGACGCTCGACTGCTCGTGAAGGCCACCTGGAGCATCGGTCGCTGAATCCCCGTACATTTAGGCATGTCCAACCACGATGCGGAGCTCATGGGTGTGCGCGGCCGGGGATATGCCGTGGTGGAGTCCCTCGCCTCGCTGGGCAAGGGCCGCCGCCTGACGGGCCTCTTCCTGGTGGAGGACTCACGGGCCCACGACTTCGCGCGGGCCCGTGACAGCCGCGATCGGGTCGAGTTCCACGGCGTGGTGCATCATCGCCACCGCTCGGCCACGGCCCGTCTGCTGGTGGAGGTCACGGGCGTGCATCCGGAAGACGACCAGCGGGCCCGCATCGAATTCAGCTCCTGGGACGTTCCCTACGACGTGGCCGGCTGAGCCCGGGCGCCACCTGCCCCGTCAGGTCGTGGGCGCGCAGCGGAACGTGTCGAGGATGGTCTCGAGCTGGATCATGTACTGGTACTTCTCCTTGCCCGGTGCGTAGAGCCACGCGTCCAGGTAGTACATGCGATCCTGCTCCGGGCATTTGATCACCCGCAGGATGAAGGGGCCCGCCGCCGGCCACGGTGAGTCGGGCGGGTTCTGCCAGACCGCCTGGATCTGGTACCCCTCGTGTCCCTGGAACTCCATGGGACCCGCCTGCGCGTTGCTCAGGTCCACGACCTGGGGATAGGCGTAGTAGGCGTCGACGATGTCGTTGCGCCACGCCAGGATGTCTTCGGCCTCGAGGCTCTCCGGGCTCGGGCTCATCCAGGTGACGGCGACCTCCCGGATGAGCTCCGAGGGATCGGGATTGTCGTTGCGGAAGATGTAGACCGAGTCCTGCTGATCCCAGTAGTAGACGTTGGGCAGCAGCACCTCGAAGCCGGCATCACGCCCGAGCGTGTCGGCGAGGGCCGAGTCCACGCCCGACACGTACATGCGCGCCAGAGCGAGCTGCCGATACTGCCGATCATAGAGCTTTCGCAGCTCGGGGAGCTGGGTGTAGACCGCCTGGGGCTCGTCGAGGTTCTCGGGGGTCAGCAGGATCGTCACCTGCTGATCCCGTGCCCAGACGTCGTGCACCTGCACGATGGTCGGAGCCTGGATGTCGTCCTCTTTGCTCCGGTCCAGTGCCTCCGCGATGTAGGGCGCCGAGGCCGGTCCGATCAGGAGCATCTGCCGGAACTGGCGCAGGCTTCCCCAGTTCTCGTCTGCCGGGTCCACGTAGGTCACCGTGAACGTCTTCTCGTTCCGGACCGTCCAGATGGTGGGCTCCAGGGCCGTGTAGACCGAGTCCTGAACGTCGTCCCAGAGCGTGGGCGCGGCCACCGTGAGGATGCTGGTCGCGTCGCCGTAGGCGCCCTGCTTGTCGCAGGCTCCCACCGCCAGCGTGAGGAGGAGGAGGGCGAAGGGTAGCAGCCGCGTGCGCATGGGTCGGTCCTTTCGAGCGGTGAGCCGGTGCAGCCGTAGGGTCTTACGCCGGCTCCGGACCCAGGTTTCTCTCGAGAAGGGCCGCGGGGTCTGGGGCGCGGCCCATGAACTCCTGGAACAACGCCTCGGGATCTGCGCTGTCGCCTCGCGACAGGATCGCGTCCACCAGCGCCTGCCCCGTCTCTCGATCGAAGATGCCGGCTTCGAGGAAGCGTGTGAAGGCGTCGGCCTCCAGCACCTCCGACCACAGGTAGCTGTAGTAGCCTGCCGCGTAGCCGCCACTGAAGAGGTGGCTGAACGACGTCAGGTTGTGGTAGTCCGCGAATTCGGGGGTCGGGCTGAAGGCCAGGAACCGCTCTCGGGCGAACGCCATGAGGTCGTCCGCGTCAGCCTTCCCGGCCCGGGGTGCGAAGTCCGTGTGCAGGGACAGGTCGACGGTCCCGAAGCTCAGTTGCCTCATCTGGGCCCAGCCGCCCTGGAAGCGGCGCGCGCGGCGCATGCGCTCGAAGATCTCGTCCGGGAGGAGCTCGCCGGTCTCGTGGTGGCGGGCGAAGAGGTCGAGGGCCTTGCGTTCCCAGGTCCAGTTCTCCATGAGCTGGCTGGGAACCTCCACCCAGTCCCACGCCACGTTGAGCCCGCTGCGTGCGCGGATGGGCACCCGGGACAGCGTGTGATGCAGCAGGTGGCCGAACTCGTGGAAGAGGGTCTGCACCTCTCGATGGGTGAGCAGGGCGGGGCCGTCGCCGTCCGGCGGTGTGAAGTTTCCGCAGATCACGCCCAGGTGCGGATCGAATCCCCCCTCCTCGGTGGGGCCGCCGACGAGGAGGTCGTTCATCCACGCGCCCTGGCGCTTCTCCTTGCGCGGAAACCAGTCCGTGTAGAAGGACCCCAGCCAGGTGCCCTCCTGGTCGCGCACCTCGTAGTACTCCACGTCGGGGTGCCACACTTCGTCGATGTCCCGCCGCGTGACGGTCAGGCCGAAGACGCGGCCGACGAGCCGGAAGAGGCCGTCCTGGACCTGATCCAGCGGGAAGTACGGACGGAGCGCTTCATCGTCCAGGTCGTACTCGGAGCGGCGCAGGTCCTCGGAGACGAAGGCGATGTCCCACGGGTGCAGCTGGTCCAACCCCAGCTCGGCGGCGTGGGCGCGGAGCTCGGCGGTGTCGCGTCTCCAGTAGGGTCGCGTGCGCTCGGTCATCTCCGTCTCGAACCCGATGGCTCTGGCCCCGGTCCGCGCCATGCGGTCTTCCAGGACGTAATCCGGGAACCCGCCGTACCCCAGGATCTCCGCGAGCTCTTCACGCAGGCTCAGGATCTCCAGGATGAGCGCCCGGTTGTCGTGGGCGCCGTCACGGCAGCGCGTCGTGTAGGCCGCATGGACCTCGCGCCGGAGCGCGCGGTCCCGGGCGTACTTGAGGACAGGCTCCACGGCGGGGTAGTCCAGGGTCAGGAGCCACCCCGAGTGGCCGGCCGCCTCGGCGGCGGCGCGGTAGCGGTTCCGCGCGCCGGCAGGCACGCCCTCGAGGCGGGACTCGTCCTTCACCAGCCGCTCCCAGCCGGCCGTGGCGTCCAGGACGTTCTCGCCGAAGCGCTGCTCGAGTTGGGAAAGCCGTACCCGGACCTCTTCCAGGCGCTTCTTGCGGTCCGGCGGAAGGTCTGCCCCCGCTCGCCGGAATTCCCGGAGCGTCTTGTCCAGGTGGCGGGCGTAGAGCCCGGTGAGACCCTCGGCCTCGGAGGTCTCCGCGTAGGCCTTGATGCGCGCCCACAGGCCCTCGTGCAGGCCCAGACGGGTCCAGAACTGGGAGATTTCCGGGAGCACCGCGTTGTAGGCCTGGCGGAGGGCCGGCGTCTCCGCCACGGCCAGGAGATGGCCCACCGGCTTGAGGCGCTCCTCCACCCAGCGGCTGAGCTCGTCCAGCGGCGTGATCACGGTGTCCCAGGTTGGCGCGTCCGTGCGGCCGGCGAGGGACTCCAGGCGGGTGCGACCCTCCTGGAGAACCTGGCGCGCGCCCTCTTCCACGTGCTCGCCACGGATGGCCTCGAAGGGAATACGGTAGGCTTCGGAGAGGATGGGATTCATCGGGTTTCTTGTATGGATGCTCATGGGCCGGCGGACCCATCCGAGGGGGGTTCCGCAAGATGGCCGCCAAGCGCCGGTCGGGCCAGGACCGTGCCCGCTCGAAGGTCGCGTCCCGAGGTGGGCGCGGGCGTGAGGTCGAACTCCCGGCCGAGCAGGAGGACCACGGTGGATCCCAGATGGAACGCCATGAAATCGCTTCCTACCCGCACGGAAATCGCCGGCTGGTAGCGCCGTTCGGTCGGCGGCGGCGACCTGCGGTTCGTGATGGCCGCGTCGCCGGTGGCGCCGCCCCAGGCCGGATCGAACGCCGCGGAGATGCGACCGACGTTGTAGGCGCCCACGGCCACCAGCGCCACGGGCCCCGTCGGTGTCTCGAGGCGCGCCACCAGCCGCTCGTTGCGCACGAACAGGTCCGGGATGTGGCTCACCGCCGGGACATTGACCGGCAGGAGGCCCCCGGGCACGTAACGGGCGGAGACGACGCGGCCGGTCACCGGTGCGTGGATGCGGTGGTAGTGACGGGGGGAGAGGTAGAGGGTGACGAAGCTGCCGTCCCGGAACGTGGCGGCGTCGGAGGCGTCTCCCAGAAGCGCTCCGGCGGTGTACAGGCGTCCCTTGGCCTGCACCAGGGTGGTGCCGTCGATCGGTCCACGGGCTCCGACGATGCCGTCCACCGGTGAGGCCACGACGTGGTCGTCTGTCGGCCAGGTCCGTGCTCCGGGCGCCAGGCGGCGCACGAAGAAGGCGTTGACCGAGCGGTACTCCACCAGGGGCTTCTCCGCCTCCTCGACGTCGATCCCCGTGAGGCGGGCGAAGAGACCCAGCACGGGACGGCGGACGAGGCGGGGAAGGGGAATATCGGCCAGCGCCCCGGCGCCCCGGCTCAACAGGCCCTGGGGGAGTCGGGCGAGGACGGCGAGGAGCAGGCGCCAGGTAGCGCCCGGCGTTGCCGGCTCGGGGTCGGCGGATGAAGCCATGCCGGAGTCTACCGGCGGCTCACCCGGCCTTCAACACCCTCGTCGGCTCGGCGTGCGACCGGGGGCTACTCGGCCTTGAGCGCTTGTTGAGGATCGACCCGGGTCGCGCGCAGGGCAGGCAGCCATGTGGATGCCAGGGCAATGGCGGCGAGCAGGGCGGCCACGACGGCGTAGGTGGCCACGTCGTTGGAGCGCCACGCCGAAGAGGAGCGCATCCAGGGTCCGGGTCGCGGCCAGGGCCACCACGATGCCTACCACGAGGCCCACCGCCAGCAGTCGCATGCCCTGGCGGATGACCATCCAGCGGAGTCGGGCCACGGGCGCGCCCACGGCCACCCGGATGGCCAACTCACGGGTGCGGCGCGCCACGGTGAAGGCTAGCACGCCGTAGAGGCCCAGGGCGCTCAGGAGCAGCGCGAGTCCGCTGAAGACCCCCAGCAGGAGGGTTCCGAAGCGCCCCTGCGCCGTGGCGGCCGTCAGCCCCCGGTCCAGGGGGCCCGCGTTGAAGACCGCGAGGTCCGGATCTACCTGCGCCACCGCCTCACGCGCCGGTCGCTCCAGGGCTGCCGGATCGCCATTCGTGCGCGCCACGAAGGTCACGCCCGAGGTGGAGACCTGGTTCCAGGGCAGAAACACGTCGGGATCCGACGCTCCACCGACCAGATCCGTGGTGAGGTCCCGGTAGCGCACGTCGGCGGCGACCCCGACGATGCGCACGGGCTCGCCGTCGGGCCCGCCCCAGCGGAGGTTCTCACCCACCGGGTTCCGGCCGGCGTAGTGCCGCTCCGCCATGGCCCTGCTGATGATCGCCACCGGTGTCTCGTCGGCCGGCGACAGGGCCCTGCCAGACAGGATGTCGATGCCCATGGTCTCGAAATACCCGGGCATGACGTGATGTCGGTAGAAGCGGATGCGGTCCTCGGCGGTGGAGCCTTCGGTCCAGATGTACGAGGCGCTGTATCCGGTGATCAGGGGGGCGTCGTTGGCCAGCGACACCGAGGTCACGCCGGGCTGAGCGCGCAGGCGGTCGAGGATATCGCGGGCCGCCGCCTCGCGTGCGTCCGCGTCGTACCGTTCGCCGGGGAACTGCAGGCTGAAGGCGTAGATCCGGTCCGCGTCGAAGCCGGGCCGGACGTCGAGCTGGGCGAGAAAGCTCCGCGTCATCAGTCCGGCGCCCACCAGCAGGAGGAAGGCCAGCGCCACCTCACCCACCACGAGGCCCTGTTGCAGCGACCAGTTGGAGCGTGCGCCGGGTCGCGCCTCGCGAAGGCCCGAGCCCACGTCCTGCCTGCCTGCCGACAGGGCGGGAGCCAACCCGCTCGCGAATCCCACCACGGCCAACAGGACGGCCGTGAACAGGAGGACGCGCGGATCCGGCCGGATCTCCACGTAGGCGGGCAGCAGCGATGCGGGCATGGCGGCGGCCAGCGCCGAGGCGCCCCATGTCCCCAGGGCGAATCCAGCCGCCGTGCCCAGGCCTGCCAGCACCAGACTCTCGGTCACCAGCTGCCCCATGATCCGCTGTCGTCCGGCGCCCAGCGCCGTCCGCACCAACATCTCCGACTGCCGGCCCGAGGCCCTCACCAGGAGAAGGTTGGTGACGTTGGCCGCGGCGATGATCAGCAGGAGGCCCGTGGCGGACAGGATCACCAGCATGAGCGTGCGCGTGCTGCCCAGGTACACGTCGCGGAGCGGCGTGACCAGGCCGACGCGGTCCTCGTGGGTGTCGGGGAACTCGCTCTGCAGACCGGCGGCGACCTGATCCACGTCGGCCTGGGCTTCCTGAGCCGTGACACCGGGCCGCAGGCGAGCCACGACACCCAGATATCGGGTGCCGCGGTCGAGGTCCGAGCCCGAGGCCTCCAGGGGAACCCAGAGGTCCGCGCTCAACGACGCGCCCGGAAAGTCGCCGGGCATGACGCCCACCACCGTGAAGCTGCGGCCGTTCAGGGTCAGGCTCCGGCCCAGGATCGCCGGGTCGCGTCCGAAGCGCCGGGTCCAGAGGTCCTCACCCAGAATGGTCACGTTCTGGCCGGCGGGAAGCGTGTGTTCCGCGGGAGCGAAGGTGCGCCCCAGCAGCGGCTCCGCCTCCATGATGTCGAAATAGTCCGCTCCCACACCCTCGGCCGTGAGCCGCTCGGCCTGATCCACCCCCGTGAGCGTCACCGAGGGATTGGAGAAGGGGGAGGCCGCCGTGAAGCTGTGCGAGCGTTCCGCCCAGTCGTTGGCTTCCGGATACGAGGCTCCCCGGACTTGCGGTCCCTCGGGTGCGTCGTACGCGCCCTGCAGGAACACCAGCCGATCCGCATCCTTGAACGGAAGCGCCCGGATGAGCGAAGCGTTGACCACAGTGAAGATCGCCGTGGTCGCGCCGATCCCCAGTCCCAGGGTGAGCACGATGACCGCGGTAAGGCCCGGGTGCCGCAGCGCCCCACGGAGCGCGAATCGAAGGTCCTGCATCCATCCCTCCATCCTCCACCTCCTCCCCTGTGCCGAGCTCCGGCGACGGGCGTGCTCCACCTGCTCGGTGATGCGCTCCACGTCTCCGAAGGCTTCTTCGGCCGCCGTTCTCGCCTCGCCCGGGCTCATTCCCTGGGCTTCGAATTCCCTGGTCCGCTCCTCCAGGTAGTGCTCGATCTCGTCGTGTACGCCCCGCCGAGCCTGATCCTCGAGCGGATGGTCCGGCCTTCGCGTCATCCGCCGGCCTCCTGCCCGCGGGCTTCCGTGAGCACCGAATCCACGGCCCGGGAATAGTCACTCCAGCGGGCCTCTTCGACGCTCAGGTGCGCGCGTCCCTCGTCGGTGAGCGCGTAGGTCTTCGCCCTGCGCCCGGTGTCCGTCCGCCCCCAGCTGGAGGTGAGCAGGCCCCGGCCCTCCAGGCGATGCAGCGCCGGATAGAGCGCGCCCTCCTCCACGTCCAACACGCCGGAGCTCGTTTCGCGGATCCAGCGGCCGATGGCGTAGCCGTGCAGAGGCCCGCCCGCGACGGTGCGCAGGATCAGAAGCTCCAGGGTGCCTGTGAAGAGGTCGCTTCCGGACATGGTGTCGCTCGGCCTGGAGGGGGACTTCGGACGGCGCCGAGATTCCTCGAGGCCGCAGAACCCCTTGTTGAGTCAGGTATGCTGACCCAACCCTAAGTGGACGACCCCTGACTGGTCAAGGGGTATCTCGTTCCGGTCCTTCCCATCCGAAGCGGTCCAGATCGATGCGCCCTCCCTCGGAGAAGACGATGCCTTCGCGCTCCAGCAGGGTGCGCTGAAGCACCCGGCGCCCCAGGACCGCGGGGATCGACAGGCGCCCGCTCCGGTTCACCACCCGCCACCACGGCACATCGTCGTCTTCGGGACCCAGGGCGTTGAGCGCCGCGCCCACGCCGCGGGCGGCTCTGGGCGATCCGGCGACCGCGGCCACGTCGCCGTACGAAGTGACGCGCCCGGCCGGGACCTGGCGGACCACATGGTAGACCCGTTGCCGAAAGTGGGGTGGGCGTGCGGAGCGAGGGTCCCGAGAAGGGTTCATGACTCGTTTGAGGGGGTCCGTGCCCGGTGGTATCTTGTGAGCCCGCCCGATCGGAGGGCGGAGGCTGCAGGCATGGTAGCGACCCGCGCACTCCCCATCCACCCGGACGAGATCCAGGATGACCGACGCCCCGCGCGCACCGAGCCGTATGCCTGGCCTCGCCGTTCGGACCACCAACCTGATCCTGACGCTCCTCCTGGTGTCGGGCATCACGGCCGTGGCCCAGTGGGCGAGCCCACCCGGCTTCGAGGGTGGCCGCCTCACCGTGCTCACCGGATTCGTGCTGCTGGCCGCCACCGTGGCCGGCGGGCTGGCGTCGGCCGTCGGGCTGCCGCGCCTCACGGGCTTCCTGGTGGTGGGAATCCTGGCAGGACCGTCGGTGTTGGGCCTGCTGCCCTCGGACGCCGTGGCGGACCTGCGCCTCATCGACGAGTTCGCCCTGGCCCTGATCGCCCTCCTGGCGGGCGGTGAGCTCAAGCTGGGCCAGCTCCGACCCCAGGCCCGGGCCATCGCCCTCACCACGCTGACGGTGACCGTCGTGGTCTGGGTGGCCATGGCCGGCGCCGTGTTGGGCGTGCGGCCCTTGCTGCCGTTCCTCACCGAGCAACCGTTCCAGGTGGCCGTGGGCGTGGCGCTCCTGCTGGGTGTGTGGGCCGCCAACTCGTCACCGGACCTGACGGTGGCGGTCATCGAGGAGACGGGTGCCAAGGGTCCCCTCACCGACGTCATCCTCGGCATCACCATCGTGAAGGACGTCCTGGTCATCATTCTCTTCACGCTGACCCTGGGGCTGGTGGGCCCCCTCATCGATCCATCGCAGAGCTTCAGCGCCCACATCCTGGTGGATCTGGCGCGCGAGGTGGGTGGAGCCTTCGTGGCAGGGGGGATTCTGGGGTGGGTGTTCTCCCTCTACCTCGGCGGCGAGGAGGCCAAGCCCCGCCCCCCCATCGCCACCTTCCTGTTCGCGTGGGTCCTGGTGGTGCTGGCCGACCGGTTGCACGTGGAGCTGCTACTGACCGGGGTGGCGGCGGGCTTCGTCATCGAGAACCTGTCACCGGGTGGCGACCGCATGATCCGGGGCATCGAATCGGTCTCGGTGGTGATCTTCGCCTTCTTCTTCGCCATCGCCGGTGCGAGCCTGAATCTGGGCGCCATCGGCCGCTTCTGGCACGCCGCGCTGATCCTGTTCATGGTGCGCCTGGCCTTCACCTGGGTGGGAGCGCGCTGGGGAACCCGGCTGGCCGGAGCCGACGCCGCCATCCAGGCGCGCACCTGGCGAGGCCTCATCTCGCAGGGCGGGGTGACGCTGGGGCTGGTGCTTCTCATCGAGCGGAGCTTCCCGGCCGTGGGGGGCGGGGTGGTGGCGCTGGGCATGGCGGTGATCATCGGCAACATCCTGGGAGGACCGGTGTTGCTCAAGGCGGCGCTCTCGGGCTCCACGAGCGACGAGTAGATCTTCATGCCAGCCCACAAGCACACGCACCGGGGCGTGCACGCCCACGGGCACGATACCTCTCCCGCGGTCGACGCCTCCGCGCCGCGGGTATCACGGGGCAACGAGAGCAGCCGACTCCGTTGGGTGCTGATCATCACGGCCGCGTTCATGTTGGCCGAGGTGGTGGGCGGGATCGTCGCCGACTCGCTGGCACTACTCGCCGACGCCGGCCACATGTTCACCGACGTGGCCGCCCTGGGGCTGTCGCTGCTGGCCATGCGCTGGGCGCAGCGGCCGCCGAGCCCGGACAAGACCTACGGCTACGTGCGCGTCGAGATCATCGCGGCCCTGATCAACGGGGCGACGCTGCTGGTCATCGCCGGCATGATCATCCACGAGGCGGTGAATCGTCTGCGAGACCCCGTGACCGTGGATGGTCCGATCCTCCTGGCCGTCGCCGGTGGCGGCCTGGTGGTGAACGTGGCCGGCCTCCTGCTTCTGCACGGCCACGCCCACGACAACCTCAACGTGCGGGGCGCCTATCTGCACGTGTTGGGAGACCTGCTGGGCTCGGTGGGCGCACTCGCAGCCGGTGCCGTCATCGTGTTCGCCGGTTGGAGCCCGGCCGACCCCATTGCATCGCTGGTGATCGCAGTGCTGATCCTGGTCAGCGCCGGGAAGCTGGTACGCGACGCCACCGACGTGCTTCTGGAGGCGGCGCCGGCGCACGTCGACGTGGAAGGAGTGCTCGCTGATCTGGCCTCGATCCGTGGTCTGGAGAACGTTCACGACCTGCACGTCTGGACCCTGACCAGCGGCTTCGTCGCCCTGTCCGCCCACGGCGTGCTGGAGGATCCCCGGGAGCACTCGCGCGTCCTGGACGAGGTGCAGGAACGGGCCCGAAACCACGGTATCCAGCACGTCACGTTCCAGATCGAGCCGCGCCCGCTCTACAGCATCGAGGGCGGCGGCGGGCCGGCCCGTGCCAGCGAGCCGAAATTGTCTTGACAGCAAGGGGCCCCTGTGTACTTTGGCGCAACAACCACCCGGGCGCGCCGCGTGGAGTGCGTCGGGTTCCTTCCCGAGGAGGAGATTCGGAATGATGGACCGGTCGATCTGGGCCGAGGAGGACGTCGTCGGCGGGCTCGAGATCCTGGACTCCGACGAGGACGAGGACTGGGATGACGACGATTGGGAAGACGACGACGAGGACGATGAGGATTGGGACGAGGACGACGAGGATTGGGAGGACGACGACGACGACGAGGATGGCGAAGACTGGGACGAGGACTGGGACGACGACGAGGACTCGATGCACGGCAAGCGCCACCACCGACCGAACTGGGAATAGCAGCCCGCTCGCTTGATTCCCTCCCGCACCACCTTTGCCGCCCCGCTCCCTCGAGGACCGGGGCGGCTCTCGTTTCGTGGTCACGGTCTGGCCTCCGGAACGCGAGCAGCCCAGTTTGGCGTGTCCTGAACACGCATCGCGGAGTCTCCATGAACGCCACCACCTCGCGCCTGGCGCGGCCTGCGCTCCTGGCCGTGCTCTCCCTCCTTCTCCTGCTGTCTCCCGCCGCGGCTCGCGCCCAGGCGGTGCCCACGCCCGAGTCGGTCCTCGGGCACCGGGTCGGCGAGGACTTCTACCTCGCCACCTACGAGGAGTCCATCTCGTATCTCCAGGCCCTGGACGCGGCTTCGGATCGGGTCGAGCTCCGGCAGGTAGGGGTCACGTCCATGGGCCGGCCGTGGTACGTGGCGTTCATCTCCTCGGCCGACAACCTCCGCAACCTGGACCACTACCGGGAGATCGCGCAGAGGCTGGCCCACCCCGAGGGCCTCACCGACGCCGAGGCCCATAGGCTGGCCGCCGAAGGGAAGGCCATCGTCCACATCGACGGGGGACTCCATGCCACCGAGGTGGCGGGCGCGCAGCACACGATCCAGCTCGCCTACGACCTGGCCACCGGCGACGCCGACCCCGAAAAGGCGGCCATGCTGGAGAACGTGATCCTGCTCCTGTGGCCCTCCATCAATCCCGACGGGCAGACCATGGTGGCGGACTGGTACCGCTCCAACGTGGGAACCCGCTTCGAGGTCGCACCGCTTCCGGGGCTCTACCAGAAGTACATCGGCCACGACAACAACCGCGACGGCTACATGATCAACATGATCGAGTCGCGCACGGTGACGCGGGTGGACCGGGAGTGGGAGCCCCAGGTCCTGTACAACCACCATCAGACGGCGCCCTTTCCGACGCGCATCTGGATTCCCCCCTTCGCCGAGCCGGTGTCGCCCATCGTGCATCCCCTGATGTGGCGCACGGTGAATCTCATCGGCATGGCCATGGCCGAGGCGCTGGAGGAGCGGGGCGAGAAGGGTGCCACCCACATGGGCTCGGGCTTCGACAACTGGTACCCGGGCTTCCTGGACCACGCCAACAACTTCCACAACGTGGCGTCGTTTCTCACCGAGACGGCGCTCTACCGCTACGCCACGCCCCACTTCTACACCGTGGGGGACTTTCCGCAGAACGCCCAGGACCTGCGCCCGCAGTCCCTCTACTCCTCGCCGTGGGAAGGCGGATGGTGGCGGCTGCGCGATGCGGTGGACTACATGCTCACCGCCTCGTTCTCGGTGCTGGACTTCGCCGCGAAGTACAAGACCGACCTGCTCTACAACCGCTATCAGGCCGGCCGCGACGTGACGGCGGACTACGCCGGATCGCCTCCCTACGCGTACTTCATCGCGCAGGATCAGAGGGATCCCGTGGCGCCGGTGGAGCTGCTCCGCCGCCTGGCGTTCAACGGCATCCAGGTGGACCGGCTCACCCGCGACGTGACCTTCGAGGGCGTGACCCATCCGGCGGGGACCTGGGTCATCCCCATGGACCAGCCCTTCGCCAACTACGTGCGCCAGCTCTTCGACGTGCAGCAGTATCCCGACCTGCGCGAATATCCCGAGGGCCCGCCGGACCAGCCGTACGACATCGCGGGGTGGACGCTGCCGTACCAGATGGACGTGAAGGTCGTGGCGGCCCATTCGCCGCTGGGTGACGTGCGCGACGCGTTGGAGCCGGTTCAGGGCGAGGCGGTGGCCTGGGACGCCGACGACGGCGACGTGTCGCCCTTCGACACCCCGCCGGGAGTGGGCTTCGACAGCAATCCGGTGGCGGCGGGCATCGTGCCGCTTCCGGGGCGCGTACGGGCGTCGGGCTCGGCGCTCATCCTGGACGCGGCGCAGAACAACACCTTCAAGGCCCTCAACCGCGCGTGGGAGCAGGGCGGGCGGGTGAGCTTCGCGGCCGGCGAGACCGGTGAAGGCGAGGCAGCGGGCTCCACCGGCTACTGGCTCGTCAGCGGCCTGTCGGGCAACGCCCGCGAGGCCCTGGTGCGGGACTTCCACCTGCAGGCCACGGGCGGCTCCATGCCGTCCACCGAGGTGGCCCGACCCCGCATCGGGCTGTATCACCCCTACTCCGGCAACATCGACGAGGGTTGGACCCGCTGGGTCATGGAGATGTACGGATTCACCCCGGAGGAGCTGCTGGATCCCGACGTACGCGCCGGCGACCTGGAGAGCCGCTACGACGTCATCATCCTGGCCGACATGGGTGGGCGTCAGATCATGCAGGGGATGCAGGAGGGCTCCGTGCCGGGACGCTACGCCGGAGGGATCGGGCCCGAGGGGGTGCGGGCACTGGACGATTTCGTGCGCGCGGGCGGCACGCTGGTGACCATCAACGGCTCCAGCAACTTCGCCATGGACGAGCTGCACCTTCCGGTGCGTGACGTCACCGACGGGCTCCGCCGCAACGAGTACTTCGTCAGCGGCTCCATCCTCGAGGTGCTCACCGACCCGTCGCACCCCGTCATGAGCGGGATGCCGGAGCGGGCCGCCGTCATGGTGGGTTCGAGCCCGGTCTTCGCGACGGAAGACGGATTCCAGGGGCGGGTCCTGGCCAAGTACGATACGGAAGGCAGCCCGCTGCTGTCGGGCTACCTGCTGGGCGAGGACCACATGAAGGGGTACGCCGCGGCGCTGGACGTGAAGCACGGCCTGGGCCGCGTCGTGCTCTTGGGGCTGCGTCCCCAGTGGCGGGGACAGCCCTTCGGCTCCTTCCGCATCCTCTTCGACGCAGCCCTCTACACGCGGGCCGTGGCCGGGGCGGTGGCCGACAGCACCGACTTCTGGTCCGCGCCCGAGCCCGAGGCGGTGGACTCGGCCATGGGTGGCCCCGGACGACGCGGAGGAGGAGGGCGATGAGGGGCCCGGCCAGCCGGCGGCGCCGGCCGTCGTGGCCGGGAGCGGTGCTGTCGGCGGCCGTGCTCGCAGCCCCGGGGGTCGTCGGCGCCCAGACGCTCCCCACCCCCGAGTCGGTGCTGGGCTTCCGCCCGGGCGCCGACTACCACCTGGCCACCTACGAGCAGTCGCTGGAGTACTTCCAGGCCCTCGACGCCGCGTCGGACCGCATCACCCTGGTGCGCACCGGCACCACGTCCGAGGGCCGGCCCTGGTACTTCGCCGTGATCTCGTCGCAGGCGAACCTGCAGGACCTGGATCATCAGCGGGAGATCGCGCACCAGCTCGCGAATCCCCAGTCACTGAGCGAGGACCAGGCCCGGGCGCTGGCCCGTGAGGGCAAGGCTATCGTCGATATCAACGGCGGCCTGCACGCCACCGAGGTGGCGGGGGCGCAGCACACCATCCAGCTCGCCTACGACCTGGTGTCCGGCTACGACAGCGATCCCCGCATCCGCGCCATCCTGGACGACGTCATCGTGGTGCTGTGGCCGTCGCTCAACCCCGACGGTCAGACCATCGTGGCGGACTGGTACATGGGCAACGTGGGCACGCCCTACGAGCTGGCCCCGCTGCCGCGCCTCTACCAGAAGTACATCGGCCACGACAACAACCGTGACGCCTACATGCTCAACATGGTGGAGTCCCGGGTGTTGGCGCGGACCTGGCGCGCCTGGGAGCCCCAGATCATCTACGTGCACCACCAGTCCTCGCCCTTCCCGACGCGCATCTGGCTGCCGCCCTTCGCCGAGCCCATCGCGCCCCGGGTCCCGGCCCTGATGTCGCGTGAGGTGAACACGGTGGGCATGGCCATCGCACAGATGCTGGAGTCCCGGGGCATGCCCGGCGCCACCCACATGGGCACGGGGTTCGACGCGTGGTATCCCGGCTACGTGGATTACATGCCCATGCTCCAGAACGAGGTGGCGTTCTGGACGGAGACGGCGCTCTACGCATACGCGACGCCCAACTTCTACACGCTGAGCGATTTTCCGCAGAACCGGCGGGACCTCAGGGCCGAATCCCTCTATCCGAGCCCCTGGCGCGGCGGATGGTGGCGGCTGCAGGACGCCGTGGACTACATGCGTGTGGCGTCGCTGGCGGTGCTCGACTACGCCGCCAAGTACCGGGAAGACCTGCTCTTCAACCGCTGGCAATCGGGCCACGACGTGGTGGAGCGCTACCGTTCCTCGCCGCCCTACGCCTGGTTCGTGCCGCAGCAGCAGCGGGATCCCGTGGCCGCGGCGGAGCTCCTGCGGCGCCTGGCCTTCAACGGCGTGCGCGTGGATCGCCTCACGAGCGAGATCACCCACGACGGCCTGACCTGGCCCGAAGGCACCTGGGTGATCCCCATGGATCAGCCCTTCGGGGAGCTGGCGCGTCAGCTCCTGGAGGTCCAGGAGTATCCGGATCTGAGGGAGTATCCCCAGGGGCCGCCGGAGCAGCCCTACGACGCCGCGGGCTGGACGCTCCCGTACCAGATGGACGTGGAGGTGGAGCCGGCCCAGTCGCCGCTGAGCGACGCCACCCGCGCGGCGTTGGAGCCCGTCCAGGGCGATGCGGTCGCCTGGGACGCGGACGTGGACGACGCCTCGGCCTTCGACTCGGCGCCCGGTGTGGGCTTCGACAGCAATCCCGTGGCCGCCGGGATCGTCCCGCTGGCCGGGCGCATCACCGGGTCGGGCTCGGCTCTGTATCTGGACCCGGCCCAGAACAACTCGTTCGCCGCGCTCAACCGGGCGTGGGACGCCGGCGCCACGGTGCGCTGGGCCGCGGGCCGGGACGGGTCGGCGCCCGCGTGGGTAGTGGAAGGATTGTCGGGCGACGCCCAGCGACGCATGGCCGACGAGCTCCATCTGCAGGCCCGCCGCGGCTCGGCGCGGGGGGCCCGCGTCGGTCGGCCGCGCGTCGCGCTCTATCGTCCCTGGACGGCGAGCATGGACGAGGGCTGGACCCGCTGGCTCCTGGAGCGCTACGACTTCCGCTTCGCGTCGCTCTACGACGCCGACGTGAGAGCCGGCGATCTGCATTCCCGCTACGACGTGATCATCCTGCCCTCGGAGCGCGCCTCGCGGATGGAAGACGGGTTCGCCGAGGGCACCGTGCCCGGCCGCTACGCCGGGGGCATGGGCGAGGACGGCGTGCGCGCCCTGGAGGCCTTCGTGCGCGACGGCGGCACGCTGGTGGCGCTCAACTCGGCCACGGATCTGCCCATCGAGGCCTTCGGCCTGCCCGTTCGCAACGTGGTGGCCGGCGTCGGACGTGGGAGCTTCTTCTCGTCGGGCTCGATCCTTCAGGTGCGGGCCGATACCACGCACCCGGTCATGGCCGGGTCGCGCGGCCGGGCCCCGATCTTCTTCGACCGGAGCCCGGTGTTCACGACCACCGAGGGCTTCCAGGGGCGCGTGCTCGCGGCCTATGCCGATGAAGGATCTCCGCTCCTTTCCGGGTATCTTCTGGGAGAGGAACACCTGCAGGGCTACGCCGCGGTGGTGGAGGCGAGGCACGGGGCGGGCCGGGTGCTGCTGCTGGGGCTGCGCCCACAGTGGCGTGGGCAACCGTTCGGCTCGTTCCGGATCCTCTTCAACGCCGCGTTGTACACGGGGGCGGTGGCCGGCGCTGCACCGGACCGGCCAGACTTCTGGACCGCACCCGGCGACGACGACGACGAGGGGTCGGCTGGAGGTGGGGATTGAGGCGCTTCGGAGCCTCAGGTCGAGACTCGAGGACGGATTAGTCCATGTTTCCCATGACGCCGTGGGTTCGGCGCCTTCTCATCGCCAACGTGGTGGCCTTCATCGCCACGCGTCTGGCGCCGCAGCTGTACTACGCACTCGCCTTCGTCCCGGCTCTGGCGCTGGTTCGACCCTGGACGGCAGTAACGTACATGTTCCTGCACGCCGGGCTCATGCACATCTTCTTCAACATGCTGGCCCTGTTCTTCTTCGGGCCGCGGCTGGAGAACCGGCTCGGCGCGAAGTCGTTCCTGTGGCTGTACTTCCTCGGCGGACTCGGCGGCGCCGCCTTCAGCGTCTTCTTCGCGCCCCAGTACCCGGTGGTCGGCGCATCGGCTGCCGTATACGCGGTGCTGCTCGGCTTCGCGCTGTACTGGCCCAGAGAGCGCATCTACATCTGGGGCGTGCTCCCGGTCGAGGCCTGGCTGCTGGCCACCATCATGGTCGGCTTCAGCCTGTGGGCCGGCCTCTCGGGCGCGCAGTCCGGCGTGGCCCATTTCGCCCACCTGGGAGGACTGGCCTTCGGCTTCGCCTATCTCAAGGTCCGGGACTGGCGCCAGGGATCCGCCAGGCGGGAATTCAAGCGCAAGCTGGAGCAGGGCGCGAGTGGAGGCTCGGCGTCGGCCGGCGTGCTTCAGGAGCGCTCGGCGCTGCGGCGCTGGGAGGGCATTCCGGTGGACGCCCTCCACGAGTTGAACCGCGAAGAGGTGCTGGTGCTTCTGGAGAAGGCGCGCACTCTGGGCGTGCGAGGCCTCAGCCTGGCCGAGCGTCAGTTCCTGGATCGGATGGCGGCCAGCACGGGGCGATGACGATGGTGGCCCCGCCGCCGGTGACCAACCGGGGCGGGGCCGGCAATCAGACCTTGGCGCGGCAGGTTTCGATGCCCAGGACCTTGTATGCGGGACAGAAGCCCACGGCGGCGGTCACCAGCAGGACCAGGCCCACCGCACCGGCCACCCAGCTCCAGGGAGCGGCGAGCATGCCGCTCATGAATCCAAGCCAGAGCAGGGCCAGGCCGGCGACGACCCGCACGCCGCGATCCAGGCCACCTTCGTTCACCTTGAACATGTCGAGGCCTCCGTGGCGAGACTCGGGAACGGGGGTACGCACTCAATCTGACGCGGGGCCCCCGGGCCGTCTGTCGGGTGGGGGCTGCCGGCGCCTGTGGGGAGCCTCCCCATGAGCGGCGGGGGCGGGTACCCCATTCCCGCGCGCACGCGCCGGGTCGAGGAGACCATCCAGCGGAGTCGCTTCATCACGGCGGTGGCGCACGCGCCCAACGCCGACGCCGCCCAGGCGTTCCTCCAGTCCATGCGCGACGAGTTTCCCGACGCCACCCATCACTGCTGGGCCTTCGTGGCGGGCCCCCCGGGCAGCACCACCACCATCGGCATGAGCGACGACGGCGAACCCCACGGCACCGCAGGGCGTCCCATGCTCACGACGCTCCTGCACTCCGGCGTGGGCGAGATCGTGGCCGTGTGCACGCGCTACTACGGGGGCACCAAGCTGGGCACCGGCGGGCTGAGCCGGGCCTATTCCGGTGGGGTGAAGCTGGCGCTGGACGGGTTGGAGCTGGAAGACCGGATCGACCGGGCCCTTCTCGAAGTCGAGGTCGGGTACGCCCACGTGGACGGCTTGCAGCGGCTCCTGGACGAGGTGGACGGCCTGCTCGCCCAGGAGGGCTACGGCGCCAGCGTGCGCTACGAGGTGGCGGTGCCGGAGACGGCGCTGCCCCGCTTCGAGCGGGCCCTCGCCGATCTCACCTCGGGCGAGGGCAAGGTCCGCCGCCTGCGCTGAGCCTGGATTCCCCGGGGCTCGGGGCGGAGGTCAGGGGTAGAGGCGCACGGTGCTCCAGCCGCCGCCCTCGCCCCGGGTCCAGAGCCAGCGGTCGTGGAGGCGGTCGGCGCGGCCCTGCCAGAACTCGATCCGCTGCGGTACCACCCGGTAGCCTCCCCAGAACGGGGGCAGCGGCACTTCGTCTCCGTCGAAGCGGGCCTCCAGGTCTCTCACGCGGGCCTCGAGCTCCCTGCGCTCGGCCAGGGTCCTGCTCTGCTTCGAGGCCCACGCACCGATACGGCTGCCGCGTCCACGCGTGCGGAAGTACGCGGCCGATTCCTCCTGGCTGACACGCTCCACGGGGCCCTCCACCCGGACCTGTCGCTCCAGGATCGCCCAGTGGAAGACCAGCGCCGCCCGGGGATTCGCTTCCAGCTCGTGGGCCTTCCGGCTCTCGTAGTTGGTGTAGAAGGAGAATCCCCGATCGTCGACCCCCTTGAGGAGCACCATGCGGGCCGATGGACGGCCCTCGGCGGTGGCGGTCGCCAGCGTCATGGCCTCGGGAAGGAAGAGCCCCGCTTCCTGCGCCTCACGGAACCAGTTCCGGAAGAGATCGACGGGGTTCTCGTCGCCTTTCGGGTCCGGCAGACCCACCGCGACACCGCGGCCGAACGTCCACAGAGCACGGAGTCGAGAGACGAGGGACATGAGACGATCCTGTTTCGCGCCGGGGATGGCGCCTTAGATTCTCTGGTGTACGGTGGTCATTCCACGAACCTCCGCCCGGTGAGCACGATCGTGACAGCCAACGAAGACGACGACAAGGGCCGGGTAGTCCGCGTCCTGCTGGTTGATGACGACCCGAACATCCTGAACGTGTTCCGGTCCGGGCTGGAGTTGCACGGCTTCGAGGTCGTCACCGCGTCATCCAGTCAGGAAGCCATGGAAACGGCGAGCTCGGTTTCCGAGCCCCTGGATGTGCTGGTGGTCGACATCAACCTGCCCGACGGCTTCGGCTCGAGCCTGGCGCTGGGTCTGCGGCAGGTCCATCCCGACACGAAGATCGTCTACATGTCGGGCTACGCGCGGCACGATCCCATTCTGCAACAGGGCATCGAGGAGCACATGGTCTTCCTCAACAAGCCCTTCTCCATTGCCGAGCTGGCCTCTACCATCCGGCGGGTGGTCGAGGATTGACGCCGCTGCCCGCCGCGTCTCAGAAGATGCGGATGCCCAGGAGCAGGCTCGACGTGATGATGGCCCCGTAGCGGAAGACCTGACTCCAGATCCTCCGGTTGGGCTTCTCGGGCACCTCGATGAGGTCGCCGGCTCTGAGCCCGAGCTGATCCAGGGAGCGGCCGTCCTGCAACGCCTTGGCCACCTGTTCGCCCTCCATGAGGGTTTCCGGGCCGCGTTCCAGCTTGATCTTGTCCATGTCGGCTTCGCGGCTCGGGGCGCCGGCCTCCATGAGGGCGTCGCTCAGGAGCATGTCCGACGGAAGGACGTAGAAGCCCGGGGTGCCGATCTGTCCCTGGAGCTGGAGTCGCACCATGGACTGCGTGCGCACCTTGGGCTCCTGGATGTAGCGGGCCAGCTCCTTGGTGAGGTGCTCCTGGAGCTCCGCACGGAGCACGCCCTTGAGCGGGATGTTGCCGATATCGGGCAGCGTGATGCTCGGACCGGGCTCCACCACCAGGGTGTCGGGCAGCTCGGTCTCACCCTCGACCTGCAGCCAGATCCGGTCTCCCACCCGGAAGTCTCCCTGCTCGAGCCGCTCGCGGATACGGGTCGCCTCGTCGCGGGCGTCGCTCCGCACCCCGCCGGAGTACGCCGACGAGTTGGCGACGGCCTCGTAGCGGGCCAGGAGGTCCTGTAGCTCCGTACGGGTCACGTGCAGTCGAGCCGGATCCCAGTCCTCCGGGGATTGCTGACCCCGGACAGAGACCGGGAGGGTGAGCGTCAGGGCCAGCAGGGGCCAGAGGATACGTCGCATCAGGATTCGGGGTCTGGAGTGGTCGATGTGTTCGAGACGAGCGAGTGCACGTCGCTTGCCGCGATCCCGATCGTGCTGGTCCGTCATGGTCATTTGTACTCCTCAGGCGGCGCGAAGAGCCGGTGGAGTGAGGGGCCCGGCTTCTCGGGTGTCCGGCTTCGGCATCCGCGGCCGGCAGGGGTCAAGGCTCCGTGAATCGTTGCACGATCGCAACAATATCTTGCGCTCACGCATCAGAAATCGCACTCTCGTCTCCTCGAAGCTGCAACGATTTCGCGTCGCCTTTGCCACCGCACGACGGGGCCGGGGCAAGCACGGATCTTGCTTCTGAGGTCGACAACACCTTCCTCCATCTCCTGCGCGGCAGGCTTCGGGCGTCCATGACCCAGGAACCATCGTTTACTCCCCTGGTGCTCCTCATCGAGGACCAGGAGTGGACCGCGCGGTCCCTCGAGAGCATCCTGAATCCCAACGGGTACGCCGTGTTCAAGGCGTACACCGGGCGCCAGGGATTGGACATCCTGCGCAAGATGATTCCGGACGTGATCCTGGTGAACCTGCGCCTGCCCGACATGACCGCGCTGGATGTGCTCAGGCGCCTGCGCACGATTCCGACGGTGTTCCCGTCCACGCCCCGCGTGGTGCTCACCACGGGCGCCATCTCCCACGCCGAGCGCATGCAGGTGCTCGAGGAGGGAGCCTGGGACGTGTTGAACCCCCCGTTCGATTCCCAGGACCTGACGGCCCGCATGGCGAACTGGGCCCGCGCCAAGCGCGACGCGGACCAGGCCCGGGACAACGGCCTCGTGGATCCCCTCACCGGTCTGTACAACTTCAACGGACTCCTCCGTCGCATCGAGGAAATCGTGTCCGATGCCTCGCGCAACGAGCGCTACATCTCGTTCGTCATGGTGGGCCCGGCGTCGGCCGAAGAGCCCATCGTGCTCGAGACGCCCGACGAGAAGGGCGACGTGGCCAAACACCTCGGTCGCGCCCTGGCCTCCACGCTGCGCCTGTCCGACGCTGTCGGCCGCGTGGGCGAGACCGAGTTCGTGGTCATCGCCCCGGGAACCGACGAGCAGGGAGGGTCCATCCTGGCGCGACGGATCCTGGATGCCATCCGGCACGAAGAGGATCTCGTGTCGCTCCGGGCCGGGGTCTACTCGGTGCGCAGGTCTCAGCTCGAGCCGATCTCCTCGCTCGACCTGCTCAGCCGAGCCACCGCGGCCCTGCGGCAGGCCCAGTCCCAGGGCGGGGACGAGGGGAACGGAGTCCGGTCGTTCCAGTTGAACTGACGGGCGCCGTCGCCGGCGCTGCGGCCGCCACCTGACCGTTCCTCCCCTCGCCCCACGCACCTGGGGACCAGGCCTGTAAGTCCTACATGGTCACCACCCGAGTCTCTTCCGGCTCCTCTCCTGGACGATATCCCGGCAGGTAGTAGGAGTAGTACCGGTAGGCTCCGTATGCGGACCCCGGTTCGATGTCGTTGAGCACGGCGCCCAGCAGCCGCACGGGCAGCCGGTAGAACGCCTCCATCTTCGCGCGGGCCAACTCCTTGTGGGTGCTGCCCGAACGCAGGACGATGAGCACGTTACCAGTGAGGGCGCCGATGATGAACGCGTCGCTTCCCGCCGTCATGGGCGGTGAGTCGATGAGGATGACTTCGTAGCGGCGCTTGGCGGCGGCCAGAAGCTCCTGCATGTCCCGTGAGCTCAGGAGCTCGGGGGACTCCGTGAAGCGGGATCCGCACGGGAGGAAGTGCAGATTGTCGTGCTTGGTCTTCTGGATGGCCGAGCCGTCGACCTTGCGCTGGAAGAGGTCCGTGAGCCCCGGCTTGCGGTTCGCCTCGAACAGGTCGTGCATGTCACCGCGCCGCGTGTCGGCGTCGATGATCAGCGTCTTGCGGCCGAGCTGGGCGAAGGTGATGCCCAGGTTGGCGGAGACGAAGGTCTTGCCCTCGCCGCTCTCGGGGCTGGTGACCGACAGGATCAGCGGGCGGGTGTTGCCGTAGGCGTACTGCACACGCATGCGGATCTCGCGGAAGGCCTCCAGCACGACCTCGGCGTTGCCACGCTTGGCGGCCTTGACCTTCGGCACCGCGCCCAGGATCTCGAGCCCCATGGCCCGACTGACCTCGGTGGGATAGCGGAGGCGCGGATCGAAGGTGTCCAGCCCGACGGCCGCCAGCGCACCCAGCGCCACGCAGCCCAGGAAGGCCAGCGCGAACCAACGCACCCGGTCGTCGCGCGACGGCACCGTGGGCACGCTCGGGAAGTCGATGACCTGGAGGTCGTTGGCCGTGTTGGCCTTTGCGAGCTGAGAGGTGTTCAGCCGGCTCAGGACCTCCTGGTAGAGCGCGTTGGCCGAGGCCACCTCCTGCTGGAGCGTGGCCTCGCGGATGGACCGCGGCGGAATGCGCCTCAGTTCATCGGCCCTGGAGTCGAGGGTGGCCCGGAGGTCGGCCTCCTGCGACTGGAGGCGCCCGATGAGCTGGCGGGTGAGCGACGGGATGTCGCGCTGCTCGATCTGCTCGATGCGCGAGTCCAGGTCCTGCACGGCCGGATACTCGGGGGTGTAGCGTTGCAGGAGTTCGCGGCGCTCGCTCCGCTTGCTCACCAGGTCGCTCAGCGCCTGCTTCATCTCCGTGGAGTTGGCGACGGCCGGGATGATCTCGAAGCGCTCGACCCGCACCCCCTCGCTGGGGATGGACTCCAGGAGCCCCTGGAGCTGCTCGCGGTCCCGGCGCAGATCGTCGAGCTCCTGACGCTTGCTGAAGAAGTCGTTGAAGACGGTGTTCGTGGTCTGAGCCAGTCCCGCGGCCACCGGCGCGGATTCCTCGGTGGGCAGCGTGACGGTGTTGACCTTGAAGCTTTCGAAGGTGTTGCGAGCCGAGTCGAGCTTCGCTTCCGCGCTGGTCAACTGGTTTCGTGTGTTCACGATCTGGGTGTCGAGCTGCGCGCGCTTGAGGCTCAGCGCCACCTCCAGGAGCCGGTCCATGACCGACTGCAGGACGCCGGTGATCCGCTCCGGGTCCTCCCCTTCCAGCGACAGCGTCATGAAGTTGCCGTCGCGGGTGATGCTGGCATTGATGCGTTCCCGGAGCTGGCGCGCCGCGTCCTGGGGCGTGACCACACGGAACTCGATCACGCGCCCGGGCGTCAGCTCGGAGGCCGGGGGCTGCCAGCGGAATCCCAGCTCGACGCCCACGGAGTCGCCCACGGCGCCCCGCTCGAGCTCCACACCGTCGTCGGTGAACAACGTCCAGCTACCGCCGCCTTCGGCGACCTCGAGCTTGTAGCTTCCGACCCGGTACACGAACTGGTCGGGGCGCTCGCCCCTGTTCACCTCGAAGTCCGCCAGGGCGTCGGCGTTCTCCGGTGCGGTCTGCACGTAGAGCCGCTCCTTGATCACCACCGGGTTCAGGACCGCGTTGGTACGCATCAAGTCCTGGTAGGCGGCGCCGTTCAGCAGCTCACTCTGCTGAATCGGGCCCGGGATGCCGGTGTTGGAGGACTGCACGATCCAGAACTGCCCCTCGGTCTGATAGCGGGGCACGCCCAGGCGGTACGCCAACATGCCCGCACCCGCACCCACCACCACGGACAGGAGGAGGAGCCAGCGGTAGCGCTGCAGCGAGGCCAGGATGCGCTTGAGGGCCTGGCTGTTGTCGCCCTCCTCTTCGGGCTCGGGTCCCATCCACGGTTCGGCGGCACCCGCGTACTGGGGCGGACCAACCTGGCCCGATTCCTCTACGGGAACCGGCGGGCGTGCATCTTCGCTCATCGGGATCCGGCGTGTTCTGGTCGAATTCTGGGGGCGAGTCGGGCGCCTTCACGGCGCGCCGAACGCGGAGTGGTCCCCATTTCCCTAGCAGGAAGGATACCAGCGGGGCCGCAGCAGGGAAACATTCGGGGTCAACGGGCGCTTGTCGGGCGCCTGCGCGGAACGGCAGGTGGCGAAGAGTGATGGGCCAACGCCTCGCCGAGTGTTGCAGGATGCCAGAACTGTGGCATGAATGCGGCGCCTGTCGCTTCACCTCCGCACCCTGTTGCCCCTCAGATGCTTGCGTTTCCACGCCACGGAAGAAAGCTTTAGCCTACAACGGCCCGATCGTTGCAAGCATCCCGCAGGTGTCGCGCGGAATTCGCTGCGCCGGGCCGTTCTCATCCACACCGAGGTGATTCTTGGCATGACGACACCGTCGAACCAGGTCGGTTGGGCGGGAGCATATTCCCGGGGGCGCGGTAATGCGTCCGGGAGCGAGGATCCCGTTGCGGTACCGGCCGAGGTCAAGAAGACCATCTCGGTGCTGGTGGTGGACGACGAGCACACCTTGAGAGAGAGCTGTGCGTCGTTGCTCCGGTCCGAGGGATTCCAGACCGTCGATGCGTCGCGGGGCGAGGACGCCATCGAGCTCCTCAAGCGTCGCAAGTTCGACATCGTTCTCTCCGACATGTTCATGCCCAACGTCGGTGGGATGAAGATTCTGGAGTTCGTCCGCAAGGAGTCCCCCAACACCCTGGTCATCCTGATGACCGGCAATCCCTCGGTGGAATCGAGCATCGAGGGACTGCGCGCGGGCGCGTGGGACTACCTGCCCAAGCCCTTCTCGGCCAGCCATCTCCACATCGTGGTGGGACGGGCCGCTCACACGGTCATGGTGAGCCGCGAGAGCAAGGAGTCGGGGGTCGACGTCGCCGGTGAGCTCGGACAGGGTGAGACCCGCATCCTCGGAATCTCGCCTCAGATCCACCAGGTCGTGTCGCTGGCGCGCAAGGTCGCCGCCACCGACGCCTCCGTGTTCATCACGGGTGAGAGTGGAACGGGAAAGGAGCTCATCGCCCACTTCATCCACGAGAACAGCAACCGCAAGACCAGGCAGCTGGTGCCGGTCAACTGCGCCGCCATGCCCGAGGCACTGCTCGAGTCGGAGATGTTCGGGCACGTCCAGGGAGCGTTTACGGGTGCCGTCCGTGAAAAGAAGGGGCTCCTCGAAGTCGCTCACGGCGGCACCCTCTTCCTGGACGAGCTCACCGAGATGCCGGTGACCATCCAGGCCAAGCTGCTGCGGGTCATCCAGGACGGAGTCGTGCGCCGGGTGGGCAGCACGCGCACCGACGCGGTCGTGAACGTGCGCTTCATCGCCGCCACGAACATCGATCCCGTCGAGGCGGTCCGGTCCGGCAATCTGCGCAAGGATCTCCACTACCGCCTGCGCGTGGTTCCGATCCAGATTCCTCCGCTGCGTGACCGGGTCGAAGACATCGCCATGCTGGCCGAGCACTTCCTGAAGGAGTTCTGGGTCATGCACCGGGGGGCGACCGAGGCTGCGCCGAGCCTGTCGGACTCGGCCCTGGACGCGTTGAGCTCCTGGCCATGGCGGGGGAACGTCCGGGAGCTCCGGAACGTGATCGAGCACCTGGTGGTCCTGGCGGGACCCGGCGAGGAGGTGGGAGCGGACGCCGTTCCCTTCATCGCCGACGAGTTGGAGGAAGGCGGCGGCTTCGGGAGAATGTCGTTCCGGGATTCGTTTCGTGACGCCGACTACCACACGGCCCGGGACCGGGTTCTGGCGGAATTCGAGAAGGAGTACCTCGAATACGTCGTGCGCGAGGCGGGGGGCAACATCTCCGACGCGGCCCGCATGGCAGGGGTGGATCGGACCACGCTCTACCGCCTGATGGAGAAGCACGGGACGTCGAAGCGCGAGTTGCTGAGCAACTGACCGCGTCCACGAGAGCGCCCATGTCCCCGCGTCGCGCGCCCGAAGCGGAGCCCGGCAGGGGTCTGCTGACTGATCTGGCCCGGGCCGTCGATGGAGGACTGGCCCGCAGGCGCGCACGCGAATCCCGAGGCGCTGCGCGCGGAGTTGGACCGGATCGTCGCGTGGGTCGCTGCCCGGAAAGGGAGCACGACCGGCGAGGGTCCGCCGCCGCCCGAGCCCGATGACCGGTTCCTGCAGCGCCGCCTGCTGGAGTCGCTCCGCCTGCGGTGTCTGAGGCGTTGGGCCGAACCTGGCGAGCATCGAGACACCGATGCCGTGGCCTGCCTGGACCTGCTGGTGCTCCTGGACCAGCTCGGCCGGGCATCGCTCCCGGAAGACGCCCGGGACCTGGCGAGTCGACTCGCCGATCCGGACGGTTTCGAGCTTCTGGTCGAGCTCGCCCACGACCTTCGATCGCCGCTGACGTCCATCTCCTTCCTCGCCGAGACCCTGCGGGGGGGCTTCAGCGGCGATCTCAACGAGCAGCAACGGCATCAGCTCGGACTCATCTATTCGGCGGCCCTGGCGATGCAGTCGGTGGTCACGGACGTCATGGACCTGGCACGTCACGGTGCCGACGTCCTGGACGAGGACGTGACGGCGTTCGCCCTGTCCGACGTCTTCGACGGCGTGCGCCGTCTCGTGGAGCCCATCGCGCAGGTGAAGGGACTGGAGTTGCGAGCCTCGGTACCGGACCACGAGCGGGTGCAGGGGCGTCCCACCGCCCTGAGCCGGGTGATCCTGAACCTGGTCACCAACGGCCTCAAGTTCACCGAATCCGGCTACGTGGAGATGGCCGCCACCTGGGTCGGCCACGACGAGGTCGAGATCTCGGTGCGGGACACCGGACGCGGCATCGACCCCGAGAGCCAGGACGCCATGTTCCAGCCGTTCCGCAAGGCGCGGGATCGGCCGGGGTCCTTCTTTTCGGGGAGTGGGCTGGGACTGTCGGTGGTGCGGCGCCTCGTGGAGGCCCTGGGCTCGGAGCTGGAGTTCGAGACGCGGCCGGATTGGGGCACGCGGTTCTACTTCCGGATGGCGCTCCGGAGCGTGAGCCATTACTGAGGCTCGCATGGGCTTTGCATCGTGACCAGACCGTGTCTGCGGACCGCTTGACGTGCCGCTGGCGCCACAAGTCCTGTAGCGTACGTCCAACAAACGTGGGTCCCAGGCGTCAGTTCTCCTTCGTGGCCGGGTTGCTGTGAATCACCTAAGTCCTTGTGATCCATTGCACTTAGGAATATCTTCGAAAAATTGCGCCGGATGTGAACGACCCTTGCTGAAAGACGAGGGAGAAGGCATCGTTTACGTCCGATCTCGCCAGCGAGGTTGTTCGTGCAGTCAACCGAACCTGCATCCATCGTCGTGAACCGCACCCGGACGGAGCCGCGCCCGTGGCTTCCGCCCCAGCGGTTCGGTGGCGTAACGTGGGAAGGTCCTGCGGAACCCGTGAAGAGACCCCTCCGGACCACCCGCGAGATACGCAACGCCTGGTGCCGTGCCCTGAACATCGGCGCGGCCTCGGCTCTGCTGATCCTTTTTTCGCCCGTCATGTTGCTCGTCGCGCTGGCCGTGAAGCTCACGAGCCGGGGGCCGATCATCTACACGCAGGAGCGCGTGGGCCTCGATCGCAGGCGTGGGCGCGGGGGACGGATCCCCCGCAACCGCCGCCGCGACGACATGGGTGGGAAGATCTTCCGTGTCTACAAGTTCCGCACGATGCGGCACGCCGAGGCCGATACCGGCCAGACGTGGGCCTCGAAGGACGACCCGCGCATCACGCCGGTTGGGCGCCTGCTGCGCGCCTATCGCCTGGACGAGCTGCCCCAGCTCTTCAACGTGCTGAAGGGCGACATGAACGTTGTGGGGCCGCGCCCCGAGCAGCCGGAGATCTTCCAGCAGCTGCGGGCCGAGGTGGAAGGCTACGCCGACCGCCAGCGCGTGCTGCCGGGCATCACCGGGTGGGCGCAGGTCAACCATCACTACGATCAGTGCGTCGAGGACGTGAAGAAGAAGCTGGCGCTCGATCTGGACTACATCTCGCGGCGCTCGCCCCTGGAGGATCTGAAGATCATGACGCGGACTCCTGTGGTCATGGTCCTCAAACAAGGGTCACAGTAGGGAAGGGGCTGCCGTGCTTGCTTCTCTGCGCGATGCGCTGCGAGACCCCCGGAGGTCGGCTCCCCTCGTTGTCGGCGGGCTGGCCTTCGTCGTTCTGTTCTGGGCGCCCATCACGACCCTCGTGCGCGACTGGCTCCACGATCCCGAGGCGTCACACGGACTCCTTCTGGCACCCATCGCCGTCTGGCTGGCCTGGAAGCGGGGGCTGAGGCCCGACGCCAAGCCGTGGCCTCTGGCGGGACTGGCGCTGCTGGTGCTGGCGATCCTGCTCCGATTCGCGTCGGGGCTGGCCGCCGAGCTCTTCACCATGCGCATGTCGCTGCTGGGAGCCGTGGGGGCCGTCATCGTCTTTCTGTGGGGCTTTCGCCAGCTCGGCCGGTGGTGGCTGCCCGCGGCCCTGTTGATCCTCTCGGTGCCGATTCCGGACGTCATCCTGTCCACCGTGGCGTTCCCGCTTCAACTCCAGGCATCGAAGCTGGGCGCGGCCATGTTGGAGTGGCGTGACGTGCCGGTGCTGCTGTCGGGCAACGTGATTCACCTGCCCGGACGGTCCCTGTTCGTCACCGAGGCGTGCAGCGGTCTGCGCTCACTGACGGCTCTGATCGCGCTCGGCCTTCTCATGGGAGGGCTCTGGCTGCGGCATCCCGTGTCCCGGGTGGCGCTCCTGGCCGTGGCCATTCCGGTGGCCATGGCGCTCAACGGCGTACGCATCTTCCTGACCGGCTTCCTGGTCTACTTCGTGGATCCGGCGCTGGGGGAGGGTTTCATGCACTACACCGAGGGCTGGGCGCTCTTCCTGGTGGCCTTCCTCATCCTGGGGGGCATGACCTGGGCGCTGGTCGCCCTGGAGAGCTGGCTGCGGCAACGGAAGCGGCCCGCCCCTCCGGCAGGCGTCGAGACCCCGGATACCTCCACGGAGCCAGCCATGGCGGGAGGCGCCCTGTGATCGCCGCCGTTCGGTGGGCTCCGGCCGCTCTTCTCTCGGTCGGTGCGTTCCTCGTACACGGCCTCGGACCCCAGCAGGAACTGGAGCTCCGCGAGCCGCTTGATGTAGCCGTGCCACAGCGGTTGGCCGGCATGAGCGGTGAAAATCTCGAGGTCAGCGATGCCGAGGCTCAGGTTGCCGGATTCACGGATTACCTGTTCCGCGTCTACGGAGCTCCCGAGAGCGAGGCGGACTGGGCCACGCTCTACGTGGGCTACTACGCTTCGCAGACGCAGGGCCGCACCATCCACTCGCCCAAGAACTGTTTGCCCGGTGCGGGCTGGGAGCCGCTCACCTCGACGGTTGCGGCGATCCCGGTGGCGGGGCTTGGCACGGTGGAGGTGAACCGCTACATCCTTCAGCGCAAGGACGAGCGCGCCCTGGTGCTCTACTGGTACCAGGGAAGGGGGCGGGTCGCACACGACGAGTACAAGGTCAAGTGGGACCTGCTCAGGGATGCAGCGTTGCATCAACGCAGCGATGAGTCGCTTGTACGCATCGTTGTGCCGGTATCGACGAGCGTCGAAGCTGCGTTCGCCCGGGCCCGAGCCCTGGCTTCTGGAGTTATCCCGGAGCTGGGAAAGGCGCTTCCTCTCTAGGAGAACGGACTGTGGCCAAGGTCGTCGTCGAGGGACGGACATCGAAAACGGATCGGATCTTGCACGATCATGATCTCACCAGACCCGCAGGCCGGTTTGTGGCCTGGGCAGGCGTGGTTTACGCCGTTGCCATCGTGGTGGATGTCGCGATCCTGTGGTTTGGGCAGAATCAGGATTCGGTCCAGTTCGAGTTCGTGGCACTGAGCCGGACGGCCGAAGCGTTTCCGCGGTTCATTCTCGCGACGGCGCTGATCTACGCGGGCCTGGGGATCCTGAAGTCGGCATCGCTGGCGGTCTACCGCCTGCTGTCGGCATGGGTCCTGGCTCTCGGGGTGGCGGCATTGGCCGTCGTCGGCCTGACCGTCCTGAACTATTTGACAATGGCAAGCACCGTCACGCCGGAAGCGAAGCAGCTGTTCCGGTCGGCGGTGGTGAAGACTGGGGGCCTCGGGGCCCTCTACGTGTTGTTTCTCATTCCCCTGGGCATCCTCGGCTTCCGGACGCGGAGGCGATTGGGGTGAGCGTATCGGCGGTTCGCGCTCCCAGGGAATCGTGGCGGTAGGTGCGGGACATGCATCGCTCCGCCGTTCCTCTTCATTCTCGCAAAGGAGGGTAGCACAGTGCTACGAAGAACCTTGTTTACCGGCCTCGCGCTGACCGGATTGGCCATGGGCCTCTCCGTGCAGCCCGCGCAGGCCTCGGAGGAGCTGACATCGAGTATGTTGGCTACCTGCGTTGGCGCAGGTGGCTCATGCGACATGGTCGACTTCGTCCTGAACGTGGCCGGCCCGACCGATCTCTACGTGGAGAAGGTCAGCATCTTCGGGCTGGACCCGATCTGGAAGTTTGGCAACGTGGACAGCGTCTGGTCGAACGGATCTCTCGCTTCGTGGGTTCAGAGCTCGAACTACGATGCATTGACCCTGACGATCTCGAACGGTGCGCCGTTCGATCTGACTCCCATCCGGATTCGGGTGGGCATGACCCAGTATGGCAATGCGAGCCAATTCGCGGCCATGGCCTACACGGCCAACGGGTATGAGAAGGCGAACCCGACCCCGACGGAGATCCAGAATGGCTCCGCGGGCTTCTTCAGCACCTCGGGCACGGTTACGCCCGAGCCGGTGACCACCCTGCTACTGGGGACCGGTCTCGCCGGACTTGCGGGCGTCGCCCGTAGAAAGAAGAAGCAGGGTATCGTCGAGGACGAAGAGGATGCTGTTGCCTGACGAGTAGGCTGCAGGAACGGCGGGCGCGCAGCACCCCAGCTTCGTCCCGCGCCAAAGGGGGGTCCACTCACCGCCGGAGTGGGCCCCCTTTCGGTATGTGATCGAGTATCTTTCCTGAACGGGCGCGGCGCCCCATTGTGCCGCGCAGGAACTACCGCCCCCCTTCGTGCTCCGGAGCCGTATGTCGTCCTCGACCACACCGGGCAATCTGCTCTGCGTGGCCAACTTCCCCGCTGGGACCGGCTTCGCGTGGGACTTCATCGAGAGCCTCTACGCGGGATTGGCGGAGAGGCTGGAACCGCGGGGCGTTCGCACGTGGGTGGCCTATCCCAGGGTCGATCAGGCGCCCCACACCCTGGAAGGGAGCGCGGCGGAGCCTGTTGAGCACGCCTGGTCGCTCACGACGGCGGTAGATCGCTCCGCCGCCCGCGACCTGGTGCGGAGGCTCGGGGTGAGCGCCCTCTACCTGTCCGATCGTGCCGTGTGGAGCCCAGGATACTCCGTGCTCCGGCGAGAGGGCGTGCGTACCGTCGTGGTGCACGACCACACCTCGGGACTGCGCACCCGCCCCCAGGGCGTGAAGCGTCTGATCAAGGATACGCGCCATCGGCTCGTGCCCGGCGGCATGGCGGACCGCGTCCTGGCGGTCAGCGACTTCGTGGCGCTGCGCAAGGTGGAGGTGGATCTGGTCCCCGCCCGGCGGGTCACGCGGATCTGGAACTCGGTCGATGTCCCGGAGCGTGTGCCCGACGATGGGGAACGCGGGCGGATACGCGGTCGCTTCGGCTTGTCTACGACGCGTCCGCTGGTCATCTGTGTGGGTCGCGCCGCCCGTGAGAAAGGGATCCACCACCTTTTTCGGGCCTTCGACGCCCTGCTGGACGAGGCCGAGTTCGCGGCCGAGGAAGCCCGACCGGTGCTGTTGTATCTCGGCGATGGCCCTGCCATGCGAGAGATCCGCGCCCTGCGCCATGAGCTCGCCCACGTCGAAGACATCCGCCTCGGGGGGTACGTCGAGGGTGCGGCCGAGATCGTAGGGGCTGCGGATCTGGCGGTGGTGCCCTCTACCTGGGCCGAGGCATTCGGCCTGGCAGCGCTGGAGCCTCTGAGCCGCGGCGTGCCGGTGGTGGCCTCGAACGTCGGTGGACTGCCGGAGGTCGTGCGCCACGGCGTCGACGGTCTCCTGGTACCGCCCGGCGACGAAGTCGCCCTGGCACGAGCCTTGTACAAGCTGCTCCTGGACCCGGAGCTTCGGCAGGAGATGGGCGCTCGTGGACGTGAGCGTGCCCAGTCCGAGTTTTCTCGCCGGGTCCAGCTCGATCATCTGGAGGAGGTCTTCGTCAGCGAGATGTTCGGATGACCGTGGTGCCTGTGAGAAAGCCCGATCCCTCGCTGGAGCGTCCCTATCGCACACTCTTCGTCGTGGGCTCGCCACGGAGCGGAACGACCTGGCTGCAGCTCCTGCTGGACCAGAGTCCCAGGGTGGCCACCGCGCCGGAGACGCAGATCTTCGCGTACTACCTCGATCACTTCCGCAAGCAGTGGATCGAAGAGCACGAGGGCGTCGGTGCCAGACTCCAGGGCCGTGCGGGCCTGAGCCGTCTGCTGTCGGACGAGGAGTTCCTGGGGCTGTGCGGTCGCACTGCCCGCGAGGTGCTCGACCGTATCGCCGCAGACAACCCGGCCGCGTCCGTGGTGGTGGAAAAGAGCCCTCGTCACGCGGTCTTGGTGGAATGGATCCTCAGCATCTTTCCCGACGCTTGGATCTTGCACGTGGTTCGCGATCCTCGGGACGCGGCCGCCTCGATGGTCAAGGCGGGATGGAGCTGGGGAGCGGCGTGGGCGCCCCGGAATCCCATCGATGCCGGGCGCCTCTGGCTCAAGCACGTCAATGCGGCGCGGGCCGCTCGTGACTTGACCCCCAACTACCGCGAGATCAGGTACGAGGACCTCCGGGCCGACACGGCGCCGGAGCTGCAGAGCCTGCTTCGCTGGCTCGGGCTGCCCGCAGACGACGAGTTCGTGGCGGAAGCGATCCGGAACTGTGATCTGAAGCGCCTGCGCAAGGATGCCGATGGTGCAGACCTGCCCGTGCCCGGGAAGAGATCTCCCAAGGGATTCTTCGGGAAGGGCTCGGTGGGTGGATGGCGCGAGACCCTCGGGGCCCGCGGCGGACGTCTCGTGGAGTCCGTGTGTTACGACACCATGATCTCCTGTGGCTACCAGCCCGAGCAGGTGCGCAACGGACGACCCACCACCCGGATCGTCCTCCACGATGCGGTCCGTCGAATTCGGGAGTCCATAGATTGGCAGCTTCAGCGGTTGCTCTTCCGCCTGTGATCCCCGATTACCTTTATTACAGGCTCCAACCACGCTGGGCCCGGTTCTGGACCCGTTACCTGGCGCGTGCCGTGCTGGTCCACATCAACAAGACCGGCGGCACCAGCGTCGAGAAGGCCCTGGGGATGCCGTTCCAGCACCGCACGGCGCTCGAGTTCATCGAGCTCATGGGCCCGCGGCGATGGGAAGACACCTTCACCTTCACCTTCGTCCGAAATCCCTGGGACAAGGTCGCCTCGCACTATCGCTATCGTATCAAGACGAACCAGACGGGACTCGGGGTGGATCCGATTTCCTTCACCGACTGGGTGCGCAGGGCCTATGGTGACCGTGACCCGCGCTACTTCGACCAGCCCAGGATGTTCATGCCGCAGAGCCGCTGGGTGTGCGACGAGGATGGGGCGCTGCTGGTGGACTTCGTGGGACGCTTCGAGCAGTTGGAGGACGACTTCGCGGAGGTCTGCCGAAGGCTGGGGCGGCGGGCCGAGTTGCCGCACCTGAAATCGTCCTCGGCGGGTAGGGACTACCGCGACTTGTACGACGCTGAGAGTGTCGAGATCGTCCGGGACCGGTTCGCCGAGGACCTGGAGCGCTTCGGATACAGCTTCGAGCAAGCATGAAGATCTTCGTGTTCGTCGAGATCTACCCGATCCCGTTCAAGCCCTACTACGACGCGCAGTTCGCCAAGCTGCTCGAGGCGGGCCACGACCTCACGATCTTCGCGTATTCGTCACGACGGAGGGCGTTGAGCGAGAAGGTGCGGGAATGGAGGTTGGACGAGAGGACGCGGCGGTACCCTTCGACCTTTAGAGACATCGGTGGGAGCCTGACGCCGATCCTTACCAACCTGCTGAGCCGTCCGGTCCTCGCCGGTCGAGCCGCACTCGCGGCATTCACCACGCCCGGGTCGCTGAAGCATCGGATCGTTCGCGCCGCGCGCGCGGCGGCCGTCTCGGAGGGCCGCCCCGATCTCTGCCTGGTTCACAGCGCCACGGCGGCGATCAACTTCTGGTGGCTGAAGCGCGCGTTCCCCGACGTCCCCGTGGCCATGTACTACCACGGGGGCGAGGTGCCGAACGTGGCTCCGTTGGATGACGAGGTGGTGGCGAGGGCCTTCCGCGGTGCGGACGCCGTGTTCACGAACACGCGTTTTTCGCGCGACCACGCGATCTCGCGGGGTGTGCCCTCGGAACTCATCCAGATCCTCAAGGTCGGCTTCGACCTGGACGACTTCCGGCCGCCCGAGGTGCGGAGCTATCGGCGCGACGGTATTCTGCGGCTCCTGTCGGCCGGCCGCATGAGCGAAGAAAAGGGATTCATCTACGCCCTGCAGGCCGTCGAACGCCTTGTCGAGCGCGGCATGGACCGGGTCCACTATTCGCTCACGGGCGAGGGCTATTCCCGTCCGCAGCTCGAACGCTACGTGGAGGAGCACGGTCTGGAGCCCTACGTGACCTTTCTGGGCACCATCTCGACCGGCGATCTCCACCGAGCGATGGCCGACACCGATGTGCTGCTCCTGCCGAGCATCCAGGTGGGCAACTGGGTCGAGAACCAGGCGTGTGCCGTCCAGGAGGCCATGCTCTGGAAGGGGCTCGTGGTCGTGAGCCGCACGGGAGGCGTGCCCGAGTGCGTGGCTCCCGAGCTGCAGCGTTTCGTGGTCGGCGAGAAGGACGTCGAGGGGCTCACGGACGCCCTGGCGGCCATCTACGAGATGGATGACGAAGATCTCGCCCGTCTCGGTGAACGGGGGCGGGCCTTCGTGCTGGAGAACTTCGACCTGGACCGGCTCAATCCGGAATTGCTGTCGGCCACTGTGGAGGCCGCCGGTCACGCCACGACGCGGTCTCGCAGCCAGGTGTAGCCGGGGACCTGGCGATGGAGTGTTCGGGCCAGCGGATTCTCCAGGACCGGAGCGTCGCGCTCGAGCTGCGATACTCTCTCACCGAAGCCGTGTCCTGGGCCCGCGTAGTGAATGAACCAGCTTCGAAACCGATTGCGGCTGCCGAAGATCGATGTGTGATTGAAGCGCGGCCCGAGGTCCACGAAGGGAATGGCCAGCCGCTGGAGGTCGTAGTTCAGGAGCGTCTGGTCGCTGAAGCGGGCATCGGGATCCTGAGCCCACCTGCCTAGGCGCTGGGTATCCGGTGTCATCAGCTCCCGGTGCTCGACTGACACGACGTAGATCCCCGCGTTGAGGTAGCCGTCCATCCAACGCCAGCCGATCTCGCCCATGACCTCCTGCGCATGCCGCACGTCCGCGGCGAAATCGGTGCGCACCCGGGACACGTCGGTACCGCCCACGTGATCTCTGGGCACGCGGGCGAAGATGTCGGGGGCGTCGGGAGCGATGAGGACATCGCCATCGACGTACAGGATGCGCTCGAAATCGTCGAAGAAATCCGCGAGTTGGTACTTCTCGAAGCAGACGTACTGACTTGGGTCACGGGCTTGCGTGATGCGCACGAACTCGGCGGACCAGCGCTCCGCATAGCGCCGCATGAGCGGATGGGTGACCTGAGTCATGGCGCGGAGCCCGTCACCGATGTCCAGGGTGACCAGGGCACGCCGTTCCCTCTCTGTCACGTGACGGATGCCTCGCGACGCGTGGGCTCCCAGATGGGGTTGCGATCGCCCCTCAGGGCCAGAATCGAGGCTCGGATCGCCGCGACGTTGCCCATGAAGGCGAAGCCGGGCACTGACAGGAACCACGGGAGGTTGCGGTCACCGGCGAATGCCCAAACAGCCGCGCCCAGCGCGCTCCCGCCGACCAGGGCCGCGAGGAGGATCCCGGCCCAGGAGTGCTGAGGTGCGAGACTCGCCATCCCCACCATAGCCACCAGCCCTGCCCAGGGCAGCGCCCAGCGACACACCTTGTGACTGAACAGCATCCAGGCGAAGAGGCCATGGCGGAAAGGGTTCAGCAGAGCGCGCTTGTGCAGGAGCGTCTCCATGCCCCGCGCCATGGTGCGCACCTTGCGCGGGAACTCCCGGCGGAGTGACGCGGTGCGGGGCACCACGCAGGTGGCGTCGGCGACCGACACCGCCCGGAAACCCCTCTCGCGCGTGTTGAGGGCAGCCGCGAAATCCCGGCTCAGCTCCGGAGGCAAGGGAATCCTGTGCAGCTCGCGACGGATAGCGTAGAAACAGCCCGAGGCTCCGACGATTCCCGACACCTTCGTCTCGAGGTCGCGCACCCACATCTCGTAGCCCACGTACCCGGCCTCGCCCTGATTCGCCTCCGCCCCTTCCCGACCCACGCTGACGTCTCGGCCCGAAGCCAATCCCACGGAGGGATCCCGAAAGGGGGCGATCAAGCGCTCGAGGGATCGAGGGTGAATGCGAATGGATGCATCGGTGTTGACGACGATGTCACCGGTCAGATGCTCGGCCGCCAGGTTCTCGGCGGCAGTCTTGCCGGCACGCTCCGGCTGACGGAGTAGCGTGATTCCCCGGTCCGCGTACCGCCGCACGATCTCGTCGGTGGCATCCGTCGACGCGTCCGACACGATGAGGATCTGCTTGCGATCCGCGGGATATTCCAGTGCCAGCAGGCTCTCCACCGTGTCCGCGATCTGGTGCTCTTCGTTGTACGCCGGGACGGTGATGCTGATGGCGGGCCAGTCTCGGTCGTCCGCCTCGTACCTGGGCGCGCGCTGTGTGGACCGCATGGCCGCGAGGGCCTTCAGCAGGAGGGGATACCCCACGTAGGTATAGACGCCCAGCGCCAGGGGGGCGACCACGGCTATCCATGCCAGGATCACGGGCGCCCCCCACGGTGTCCGGCGGGCCCGGGAACCCGCGTAGGGGCCACGGATCGATACAGCTCGAGGTGCTGCCCGACCCACGCCTCGGGCTGATAGTCACGCTCGATGCGGCGGCGGGCGGCTGATACAGCCTCCGCCGGCGAGGCGAGAGTCGTGGCCAACGCTTCGGCAAGCGCGGCCGGGTCCTCCGGTGGCACGACGTTGGGTCCGTCTCCGAGAAGGTCCGGCACGCCCCCGACCGCAGACGCGACCACCGGCACTCCCGCCTCCGTGGCTTCGAGCACCACGATGGGTGTGCCCTCGGTCCGC
Source organism: uncultured Gemmatimonadales bacterium (assembly GCA_963809895.1). Taxonomy (GTDB): domain Bacteria; phylum Gemmatimonadota; class Gemmatimonadetes; order Longimicrobiales; family Gaopeijiaceae; genus Gaopeijia. Next base: position 809,097 of record CAWELD010000010.1, read on the forward strand.
GATGGAAGCGCGAGCACGTCGAACGCGGTCATGAGCCTCGCGGCGTCCTCGACACGACCGAGCCACCGGATGCGCGCGTCGACACCCAGGTCGTGGGCCAATGCCTCCAGATCCTGCCGGGACCGGCCCTCTCCCACCATGCAGAGGTGGGCGTCGGCGAGAGCCGGTGTCGCCAGGGCCCGGACGAGGACATCGCCCCCCTTCTCCGGGCTGAGGCGCCCGACCCAACCGATGATCGGACCGGGCGCTTCGGTCAGACCGAGCAAGGCCCGCGCATCCGCGCGTGTCGAGGTTGGCGCCGTGGGACGCCAGGCATTGCGGATGACGTGCACCCGCTCCGCGGGCACGCCGGCTCGCACCAATCCCTCCACCTGCAGCCGGGACACGGCGATCACCGCATCGAACGCCCGAAAGGCCCGACGCTGGAGCCACTCGTAGAAGCGGTTGCGAAGCCCGTTGCCCGTGAAACCGTGCACGGTGCTCACGGTGGCGATCCCCCGATTCCGCGCTACGGGTGCATCGATTACGTCGGGGCGGTAGCCGTGGGTATGGAGGATGTTCGCCCGCAACTCATCGAGGAGGCTGGCGACGCCGTCACGTTCCTGGCGGTAGCCTCGGCCCGCGATGCGAAGCACCCGCACGTCGGTGCCATCGGTGCGCAGGGCCTTCACGAACGGATGGTCCTGCGTAGCGGCATCGAGCACGGCTGCGACGTGGACGCGGGCGCCCGCATCCGATTGCCCCTCGGCCAGGGCGCGCACGACGGTTTCGAGTCCACCCGTGGCCGCCGGCGCCAGCAGGTGGACGACGGTGAGCTCGGACGGATCGGTCATCCAGCCAGCGCGGGACTCTCGACCTGGCGCAGCTTGCCGTCCCGCATGAGGTACACGATGTCGGCGACTTCTCGGAGGGCCGGCTGGTGCGAAATGGACAGCACGGTGACGTCGCCACTCAACTCCTTGAGTGTCTTGCAGATCGCCTGCTCCGTTGCAGGATCCAGGGCGGTGGTGACCTCGTCCAGTATCAAGAGGGAGGGCCGAGTCACCAGGGCGCGGGCGATGGCGATCCGCTGTCGTTGACCCCCGGAGAGCATGCCGCCGCGCTCCCCGATGTGGTGGTCCATCCCCCCTTCCTTTTCCTTCACGAAATCCCAGGCGCCGGCCATCCGAAGAGCCCTTTCGGCGTCCTCGCGGCTGAGATTCTCGTCACCGAGCGTGACGTTGCGCAGAATGGTGTCGTTGAACAGGAGCATCTCCTGCGGTACGTAGCCGATCGTGTGTCGCCATCCCCTGAGCTCGAGCTCGTCCATGGGGGTGCCATCGATGAGAATGCGACCTCCGTCCGGCACATAGAGGCCGGCTACGAGATCCGCCAGCGTGGTCTTGCCCGACCCCGACTCCCCTGCGATGGCGACGAACGAACCGGCGGGAATCTCGAGATCGACGCCGTCCAGCACCGGATGCTCGTCGTAGGCGAAGCGCACGCCCTGGAAGACGATTCCCTGTCGCAGTGCTCCGGGATCCCGCCCGCCGGTGTCGACCTCCTTCTCGCGTGCGGCTTCGTCCAACTCGTCACGGAGAGACCAGAAGGCGCTCTCTCCGTGCCGCACCGTCTGATAGCGGAGTTGGAGCGTGTTCACGTTGGTCATGAGGCGATAGAAGACGAAAGCCAGCACCAGAACCGCAGAGAGGGGCTGCTCCTGCACGCCGATGAGGAGGTAGAGGCCCCCGGCCAGCATGGCGGTGAGGGCGGGTTCCTGGAACGAGCGCATCGTCTCGGAGGCCCGCACCATCTGCCGCTGCGCCTGATTGAGGCCCTCCGTCTCACGTTCGAGGAGGGGCCATACGAGGTCCTGGCGAGCCATGGCCTTGAGCGGCTTGATCCCCTGGAGCACGTCCACGAGGCGTGACGCCAGGCTCTTGGTCAGGTTCGTTTGTGTCGTGCCGGCCGCGTGGGTGTCCCGGAAGAAGCGCCGGAAAAGGAACGTCAGCACGATACCGGCGGCGACTGCGGCAAGCGTGATCTGCCAGGAGATCATGGCGGAGATGGCCAGGTACGCCGACACCTGGAGCAAGGCCGCGAGCACCTGACACGCCTCGCGGTAGGCGGCGGAGGCGCGAATGGCCTCGGAGGTGATCGCGTTGGCGAACTGGCCCGTCGATCTCGATCCGAAATACCTCCACCGCACGTCGAGAAGGCTGCGCATGAGCTCCAGCCGGAGGTCACGGGTCACCTGGGCGATCGTGTATCCGACCTGGCGCAGAGCGATCCAGAGAGTCCCCGCCTTGAGGCTCATGGCGACGACGATGGCCAGCAGAAGCACACCCAGCGTCGGTTCCAGTCCGATCGCGCGAATGCCGTCGACCACCAGACGACCCACCCTCGAGTCGGCGGTGCCCGTGCCCTCCGCGACCTGCAGTACGGGAATGAGGGCGAGCACGCCGATTCCCTCTGCCAGCCCGGCCACCACCATCAGCCCGATCATCAGGATCGAGCGGGAGGGATATGCCGCCAGGAAATAGCGGAAGAAGTCTCGTGTCCGGTGTTCGGTCTCGGGCACGTGGAATCCGGGTTCGAGTCACGGGGTCATCCGCACTCCTCGGGGCAAATGTCGTTCCACAACCCAGTGCGGACAACAATTGCGACCCGTGGCGGCGTAGCGCCCCCTCGGTCCGCGACGTTAGCGTAGGGGCGCGGACGGCCTGACGGCTGGGGCGATTGACGGAGTGTGGCGCTTGCGCCACAGTGTCCAACGGGCCGTGCGTCCAGAGGACCTCCACGGAGGGTGTGAATTCCGCGGAATCGGCGGTGGGCACACTACGGTACGAAGCGTGCAAGAGCAGAGATGGATCGACACCATTGTTCCCCCGCGAATCGGCCGAGATGAGCGACACGGCGACCCCCTCTTCACTTCCCGCCCCCGTCCGGCGCCCATCGCCGGCCAGGAGGCGTGGACGTAAGCCCAGGTCGAGTAGAGGACCTCGGTCGTTCAACGAACGCATGATGGGGCTGGAGCCGAAGGCCATCTGGCGCGGCTTCTGGGGTGAGCCCCTCTCCTTCTGGTTCCTGAACGCCTACTTCATGGTGGAGTACGTGCGCCCGCAGCAGGTCTGGCGGGCCATCGACATCTTCCCGTGGGGTGAGAGCACGCTGCTGCTCACGACCATCGCCTACCTTCTGGAAGGCGTCCGGACCCGCAAGCTGAATCTCGTCGACGGACTCCTCATCACGTTCACCGGCGTGCTGCTCCTTTCATCTCTGGGCGCGTACCAGCCGTCGGCGTCGTTCAAGTACTTCAGCCTGTTCTTCAACTGGCTTCTCCTGTTCTTCCTCGTCACGCACATCGTGACGACGCCGCGGCGACTCCTGTTGTTCTGGGGCACCTTCATGCTGTGGAGCCTGAAGATGTCACAGTTCGGGACCCGCACCTTCATCGCTCGTGGAGGAGCGTTCGCCAGTTGGGGAGCGACTGGGGCTCCCGGATGGTTTCAGAATTCCGGAGAGTTCGCCATCCAGATGTGCATCTTCCTTCCCATGTCGCTCCACCTGGCATTCGGACTCAAGGACAAGCTGCCCAGGTGGAGGTTCTACGGTCTGTTGGCCCTCCTTCCCGGTACGGCCTTCATCAGTCTGATCGCCTCATCGTCTCGTGGGGGGCAGCTCGGCGCGGTGGCCGTCATCCTCTTCATCATCGCGCAGAGCAAGCACCGGGTGCGTGGGCTGGCCTCGGCCGCACTCGTGATGGGCTTGCTGTGGGTGATCATGCCTCCGCAGCAGAAGGAGCGATTCCAGGAGATGGGCGAGGACAAGAACTCCGTGGCACGCCTCACCTACTGGAAGGACGGCATCAAGATCATGAACGAGTACCCGACCCTCGGAATCGGGTACAAGAACTGGCTGCCGTACTATCATCGATTCTACAATCCCACCGGTGAGTTGCCCCACAACATCTTCGTCGAGGCGGGATCGGAATTGGGGTACACGGGATTGCTGGCGTTCATCGCGCTGATACTCGCCACTTTCGTGGTCAACCGAAGAACGCGGAAACTGGCGCGAGGCGTGCCTGAATGGGGCACGTTCCTGCGAAGCGCGGCGTTCGGCCTCGATGCCGCGCTCGTTGGGTTCATGGCGACGGGGTTCTTCGTCACCGTCCTCTACTACCCCTTCTTCTGGGTGAACCTGGCATTTACGGCGGCCACGTTCGAGACGACTCGTCGACTGGCGAGTCGAGCCCGCGTGCAGCGGCAGAAAGAGCGCCGGAGGGCGGTGATCAGGACCCAGCGGCCGAGAGTGGAGGTTCCGGCGGCCGAGGTTGCTCGCCTGGGCGATGGAGGCATTGGTTGGGCCGCCCCCTGACCGTTCTCCATCTCATCGACACCGGCGGGCCTGGCGGCGCCGAGACGATCTTCCTGAGCCTGGTGTCTGGCCTCGATCGAGAGCGCTGGCGGTCCGTTCCGGTGGTGCCGGTTCGGGATTGGCTCCACGACGCCCTGGCGGCGCGAGACGAGGCGCCGCTGGTGCTGGAGAGTGCCGGACGGGGAAACCTCGCGTATCTCGCGCGACTGCATCGGCTTCTGTCGGCGTACCGGGTCGATCTCATCCACGCACACCTGCTCGGGTCTGCGGTCTACGCTTCGATCGCTGCCAGCCTGCGGGGGATCCCTGTGGTATGCACGTTCCACGGGACACCGGATATCCCGTCGCGAGGTCGTCTTCTCTCGGTGAAGCTCCGGGTGGTCTGGCGGGCGTCGAACAGGGTGGTGTTCGTCTCGCGCGGCCTGCGCGACTCCATCCTCGAGCAACACGGCCTCCCTGTCGGCAACACCCGGGTCATCCACAACGGCATCGATCCCTCGCCGCCCCAGGTGGTCGGAACGGAGCGTGGCGAGTTGGGCGTGGGTGAGCACGAGCTGCTGGTGGGAGCCGTCGGCAATATTCGTCCCGCAAAGGACTACGCGACGCTTCTTCGTGCGTCTGCGCTCCTGCGTGATGCGGGACTTCCCCTGCGAGTCGTGGTACTGGGCCAGGGGGCCAGAGGTCTGGAAGACGAGCTACTGAGGCTTCGAAGCGCGTTGAATCTCGACGAGGTGGTTTCCTTCATGGGCTTCCGTGACGATGCGCGGCGGCTGATGGCGGCGTTCGACGTCTTCGTCACGAGCTCGAGCAGTGAGGGATTCTCGCTGTCCACGGTGGAGGCGCTCTGGATGGGCCTTCCGGTGGTGGCGACCCGGAGCGGCGGTCCGGAAGAGATCGTCCGCGACGAGTCCACGGGGTTGCTCGTGCCCATCGCCGATCCCGTGGCTTTGGCGAACGCTCTGGGACGGGTGCTCCGCAACCGCGAGTGGGCCCGGTCACTTGGCGCTCGGGGTCGCGATGACGTTCGGGAGCGCTTCGCCAGGGATCACATGGTTGCGCAGTACCAAGCGGTGTACGAGGAAGTCCTCGCTACCGTTGGCCGCCCTGCGAGGGGCGAATGATGGGTGATCCCCCGCCCCTCGTGAGCGCGGTGATTGCAACGCACAACCGACGCCACTACGTCGTGGACGCCGTGGAGAGTGCGCTGAATCAAGAGTATCCGACGCTCGAGGTTCTGGTGGTCGACGACGGGAGCACCGATGGCACGGCCCAGATGCTTCGAGAGCGCTTCGGCGACCGGATTCGCGTGATCGAGCAAGAAAACGGCGGCGTCGGCACGGCGCGCAATCGAGGGGCCGCGGAGGCGCGAGGCGACTTCGTGGCCTTCCTCGACGACGACGACGTGTGGCTTGCGGACAAGACGCGTCTCCAGGTGGACTGCTTCCTCGACCACGGCGAGCACACGGTGCTCGTTGGAGGGGGCGCTACCCTCACCGACGACGGATTGGAGCCCCAGGGCCCGCCCACGCTCGGTGACGAGGTGGTGAGCTACGAGCAGCTTTGCGTCTGGACCGCGCTGCCGGGCAGCGGATCGAACTGCATGGTTCGAAAGAGCGCGTTCGATCGGGCCGGGGGGTTCGACCCCTCCCTCGTACGCGCTCAGGACCGAGAACTCTGGATCCGTCTGGCGCGCATCGGCACCGTTCGCACGGTGCGCGTGGAAACCGCACGCATCCGGCTGCACGAGACTCCACGGAAGGGTGTAGACTTCAAGCGCATCCTGGAGGCACGCCGAAAGGTCAACGCCCGGATCCCAGAGCGTCATCTGAGGCGAAAGGCCGACGCGATGATGTTCAACTCCCTGGCGCATCGGAGCCGCGCGCGCGGTCACCGGATGCGCGGTTGGTGGTATCTCTTTCGGTCCTTCGCCACCCATCCCGGGTCACTCGACCGGCGGGTGCTGAGGGCGCGCCGGGTGGTCGAGTGGCTGCTTCCCCGGCCCGTGCTGGGTATTCTGGGCGCCATCAAGCGACGGATCGGATGATGGTGGGTCGGGATCTGCGCGAGCGGCAGAGGCCCTTGGTAAGCGCCATCATCACTTCGTTCCAGCGCCGTGAGTACGTGTGTGACGCAGTGGACAGCGCGCTCGAGCAGGACTATCGACCGCTCGAGGTCCTGGTCGTCGACGACGGGAGCACCGATGGCACGGTCGAGTTGCTCCGGGATCGCTATGGGGATGGCATACGGCTGCTGACACAGCCGAACCGGGGAGTCTCGGCGGCCCGCAATGCGGGTGTGGAAGCCGCGAAGGGAGAATTCGTCGCGTTCCTGGACGACGACGACGTGTGGCTCCCCCACAAGACCCGCCTCCAGATGGCAGTCTTCCAGGCTCACCCGGATACGGTGGTCGTGGGCGGTGGGGTCCAGTATATCGATGCTCGTGGGGAGCCCGTGCTTCGACCGGCGATGGGTTCCCCGGTGGTCGGCTATGAGACGCTGTGTGTGCGCACGGCTCTTCCCGGAACCTGTTCCAACGAGCTCGTCCGGCGGAGCGCGTTTCTCGAGATCGGTGGGTTCGACGAGTCTCTTCCCAGAGCCGAAGATCGGGATCTCTGGATCCGCATGGCTCGGGTCGGCATGATACGGACCGTTCAGGAGCCGACCGTCAGCAAGAGGGTGCACGGAGGCCCCCGTGTCTCGATTCCGCTCCTTGCCGACGCCAGGAAACGTGTGAGCGACAAGATTCCCGAGCCTGAGCTGCGGCGAAGAGCCGAGGCTATGACCGACTTCTTCCTGTGGGGCGAGGCGCGGCGAGTGCGCCGGCTCGGGCTTGCCACCGTCTACCTGCTCCGGTCCCTGATCCGCCACCCGCGGGAGATCGACCCGAGTGTACGCCGAGTGCGAAAGGTCGTGGAGACGATACTCCCGTCCCGGCTCGTCGAGGTGCTCGGTGCCGTCAAGCGCCGGTCACGAACTCACAGGTCGAATGGGATATGAGCCGCGAGCGATAGCTAACGCCGCAGGCTTTGGAACCAGTTCGCCACCTCCCGGGCGAAGGGCGCCGGGTCGGAGAGCCGCAGGATCTCGGACCTGTTCGGTGGGAGGAAAGCGGTCATGAATCCGGCAACCGTGCGGATGCGCCCCGGTGCGCCCGGCGGCAGGTCCAGTGCGTCGGCGCTCCGTCGAACGCGCATCAGGAGGTGGTCGACGTCGCCCATGAGCCATCGACTGCGGACTCCCGGGCGATACGAGGGCGACTTCCGTGGAGGGCTGCCCAGGGCCGCATCCACCAGCAGGCGTGGGAAGTCGACGCCCGCATCGATGGCCAGTTGCAGCGATCCCCAGAAGCGGCCGTTGATCTCCATGATGTAGGGGCGCTTCGACTCGGCATCGATCTTGAACTCGACCATGGCCACCCCGCGCCAGTCGAGGCGGTCGAGTATCGCTTCGGCGCCCGCCTGCAGCTCCGGGGACAGCGCGATGCTCTCGCGCAGAACGCTCACTCCGCCCGACGGAGGTTTCTCGCGGATCCTCCGATGGGCGAACGCGGCGCAGGTCCGTCCGTCCCAGCGCAGGAGGAACACGCCGGCACCAGGCCCGACGACCCGCTGTTGGACGAGCACGGGGAAGGCGGCGTCGGCGAGTGCCGCGACCGCCTCCCGGAGAGGTGCTCCGGCTGCGACGTAGGACACCGACAGCTTCTGGCCACCCTGCACGGACCGGGCCGGCTTGAGGACGGTCGCGTGCGGGAGCCGTTTCCGGAAGCAGCTGGACCTCGGCTCGGGTTGAGACGAGCGTCTGCGCCGGAACGGCGATGCCGGAGGCGCGAGCTGCCTCCGCGACCCATGCCTTGTCGCTGGCCCGACGAAAGGTCTCGAGGTCGGGGAACGGCACTCGTGTCGGACCCGACTCCTCGACCTCCGGGAGCAGCGCCAACAATGAGGCTTCCGTGATCGGAAGGAGTACGTCCGCTTCGGAGTTGCGTGTGAGATCCAGGACCTGTCGCGCATACGCCCTGGGATCCGCGAGAGCGTCGCCGACGACGTACTCGTTGGTGGCATGCCGAGACGCTCCGGCAAGGGAGTGCGCCGACGGAGCGACCACGCTCACCCGGTGACCCGCGCGACCGAGCGAGCGCACGACGGCCAGGGCCGCTCGCTGATCTGCATCCGTGACGATGACGTGTGCCATGTGCCACCTTGAAAGGAGCCCCTTGCACCGCGCGGTTCGGGGCTCTCAGTTGGCGTAGTCGAAAACGAAGATTCGGCTCACAGGAGGCGGAAGGGAAGGGCGATGCTCGTCGCGATCACCATCGATACCGAAGAGGATGACTGGGGCACGTACGCCGCAGAGGGAGCCACTGTGCGCAACATCTCCCACCTGCCCGAGCTTCAGGACCTCTTCGACCGCTACGGGGCCAGGCCGACCTACTTCGTGAACCGACCTCCCTTGCTCGACGACCGGGCGCTGGCGGTTCTGCGCACCCTGGTGGAGCGGGAGACCTGCGAGATCGGCACCCACTGCCACCCCTGGAACACGCCACCCTTTCTGGGACCAGCCCGGCGAAGACGGGTCCATGATGTACCGCCTCACGGCCGACCTGAACCGGCTCAAGCTCGCGGAGATCACGGGCCTGATCGAGGAGCGGCTGGGCGTCCGCCCGATGTCGTTTCGCGCCGGCCGTTGGGGCTTTGGGCCCACGGTGGCCGGTCCTCTTCTGGAACTGGGCTACGAGGTCGATTCGTCGGTGACACCCTACTTCGACTGGTGGGAGGACGGAGGCCCCGACTACAAGGCGGCACCCAATCGGCCCTACCGATTCGATCCAGGGCGTCCGCTCGAGGCCTCGGAGGGCGGAGCCCTGGCCGAAGTCCCCGTGAGCGTCGGCTACCTGCAGCGGAACAACACCCGCATGGGCGGGCTGCATCGGTTCATCCAGGAGACCCCTCTCCGTGCCATCAAGGTCGGCGCCATGCTCGAGTTGACGCGACTCATGAGCCGTCGGTGGCTGTGTCCGGAGATCAACGACGGCGAAGGGATGCTGCGCCTGGCCCGCCGCCTGGTTTCAGAAGGACTTCCGCACATGAACATGACCTTCCATTCCACGACGCTCCTTCCGGGTGCGACGCCGTTCGTCGGAAGCGTGGCCCAACTGAGGGAGTTCCACAAGCGGATCGAGGCGTTCCTCGCCTACTGCCGGGACGAGGGCTTCCGCTTCGCTACCGTGCGGGAGGTGGCCCGGGCGGTGGCGTAGAGGGCAGGGATCCGGCGCGGATCCGGTTTCGCACCGAGATGGCCAGGCGCAGCATGATGAACAATCCGGGAAGCGGATCCCGGGGGTTCAGCAGGGCGAAGGATCGGACGGACAGGTAGGAGTCCATCCATTCGCGCATGGACAGCTCCCCGCGCCGCCAGGCCTGAGCGGCGGCGATGAGATCCCGGTATTCGTCGACCCAGGCCACGTGGTCAGGGGGCGTGAGCGGCGGCGTGTCAGGGAGCCGCTCGCCGATCAGGTCCTGATACCAGAGGTGCGGAAGGTTGAATCCCACGCTTGCACCCAGAAAATGCGGGTACCACGTGCGCGCGGGAGTGACTTCGAGGATGCGGAAGGTCGCGTCTCGTGGGTCGCGCTTGAACTCGATGCTCACATAGCCGCGAAGTCCGAGAGCCCGCACCACACGTTCCGTGACCTGAGCCACCTCCGGCACATCGAGGGTCTCTGCCAGGGTGGAGGTGCCGTATCCCGGCGGATACTGGCGGAGCTTGCGCCCGGTCCAGAGCGCTGCAGTGCGCCCGCCGGGCCCGAAGTATCCGTGCGAGAAATAGAGCTCCGTGTCGGGTCCCGGGATCACCTCCTGTACCAGCACGGGCTCCTCGGTGACGCTGACCTTGTCCAGCACATCGGCCAACTCGTCGATACTCCCCGCGGCGAAGGCCTTGTTGGGCTCGAAATGGGCGTCCCAGGCGTCGCCCCGGTGCGTCGGCTTCACCACCACCGGGAAGCGGAGGTCACGCGCTCCCGCGAGGAGTTCCTCCGGTGAGCCGGCCACCGTCGCCGGACTGTCGATGCCTTCGCGGCGGCAGAAGTCCTGGAAGCGCCCCTTCTGCATCAGGAGGTCCAGAACATCGGGGTCGGGGACGTGGAACCGGCATGCGTGGCCGAGTCGCTCCCGGTTCTCCGACAGCGTGTAGACGAAATCGTCTCCGCTCGGGAGCACGGGACATGGCCGTCCGGCGGCTTCCCCGATGTCCACCAGGACCCGCACCAGCGCATCGTCTCCCGCGCCGTCGGGCAGGAACACTCGCTCACACAGCCGGGTGCGGGCGCTCATCCAGGTGTGGGTATCCACCCAGCTCGTCGGCTCGTGATCCACGGCCACCACGTGCACACCGGCCGAGACGAGGGACCGGACGATCCCGAGTCCGTTCGGGTTCAGCCCCAGCACGATGGCCGGTGGGCGGCCCCGTCGCCTGAGCTTGGCGCTGGCCCCGGCCATGGCCATCAGCCCACGACCCCCGCGGCCCGGAGCTCGAAGCCCCGCACGCTCACGCCGGCCGGAATGTTGATGCGCGGGATGACCGATGGCCCGTCTCCGGGGTCGTCGAGGTCGGCGAGCCCGCCGTCCACGCGATAGAGGAACCGATACCCCGCCGCGGAAGCCGCGGCGACCACGGGCTCATTCCACAAGCCGTAGGGGAACGTGAGATGGTCGGCCAACGCCTGGGCCGGGAACTGTGCCTGGATCCAGGCACGCGAGTTGCTCAACTCGTCTTCCAACTCAGCCAGCGACAATCGTGTGAGATTGGGATGATTCCAGGTGTGGGAGGCGAGGGAGACCTTGGGATGCGAGGACAGCGCCTGGAGGTCGTCCAACGTGGCGGGTCGATGATCCGTCGACGGAGCGGCGTGCATGGCGAGGCGCGCCGCGACCTCGCCGAGGTAGCCTCGTGCCTCGGTGAGCGCCAGTTCCCGGGCCTCGGGTGCCAACCCTCTCCCAGGTTCGGCCGCGAGATCCCACCAGAATCCCTCACCGCCCACGAGGCCCGGGCACACGAAGATGGTGGCCGGTAGACCTCGGGCGCTCAGTACGGGTATCGCATGTCGGATCGCGCCCAGGTACGCGTCATCGAAGGTGATGGCCGCCAGAGGGCGATCGCCCACGGAGTCGCTCCACACAACCAGTTCGGCCAACGACACGATGCGGTGTGTTTCCATCAGCCGGTCCATCTGCCGCCTGAAGGAATCCAGGGGCAGGTGCAGGCTGGTGTCGCCGCCTGGCCGGTACGGGCCGGAAGGCACCACATTGTGGTAGGCGAGAATGGCGGCACGTCCGACGGTCCGGCGGCGCCGGCGAGACGCGACACCGACACCGACGAGGGCCACTTCGACTCCGCTACGCAGGATTCGTCGGATCACGGGCCATGGGTGTGAGGGATCACCGGGGATTCTCGAACACGGATGAAGCGCTTGTCACTCGAGACAGTCTATCGTAATGCGCCCACCTGGGCTCAAGAAATCTTCCTCAACGCCTATGCCCTCGGCATCGGCTGGCACCGATACGGCCGGGCCTACCGCCGCGCGGTACGGGACTGCCTCGAGCGCGACGGCTGGTCAGCGGACCGCATGCGTGCCTATCAAGACGAGCGTCTGCGACAGGTTCTGCAGGTGGCGTACCAGAACACGGCTCACTACCGGGACGTGATGGATGCGCATGGACTTCGCCCCGAGGACATCACGGGTGTCGAGGACCTGCCGGCTCTTCCCCTCCTGGAGAAGGACACGGTTCGAGCCGATGGGGCGCGCCTGATGACCAGGGCGCGGCCGGCGCGAGGGTGGGTACACGGGCATACCTCGGGCACGACCGGGACGCCGTTGGGCCTCTGGTACGATCGATGGACCTGCGTCATCACCAACGCCGTCGACCGCCGTCAGAAGATCTGGGGGGGGATGAACCACAGCGACTGGATCGGGTTGTTCCTCGGACGGGTCGTGGTGCCCACCGATCGCGGCGCTCCATACTGGCGCGCCAACCACGTGCAGAAGCAGCTCTGGTTCTCCAGCTTCCACATGAGCGACGACACGCTTCCGCGCTACGTCGCCGAGATCCGCCGCCGCGGCCTGATGTACCTCGAGGGATATCCCTCCACGCTCTTCATTCTCGCCAAGCACCTGGTGGATCGTGGCGAACGGCTTCCCATGAAGGCCGTGTTCAGCTCGTCCGAGACGCTGCACGAGATTCAGAAGGAGACCATCGAAGCGGCCTTCGACTGTGAACTGTTCGACTTCTACGGACACGCCGAGCGGACGATCTTCGCGGCGGAGTGCGAGGTGCACCGCGGGCGGCATGTGGCGGAGGACTACGGGTTCGTGGAGGTCGTGGACGCGCGTGGCAACCCCGTCGAGCCCGGCGAGACGGGATATCTCGTCGGTACCAGCCTGCACAACCGAGCCATGCCCATGATCCGGTATCGCACCGGGGATATCTCCAGTATCGAGGCGACGGCGTGCCCGTGCGGGCGCCCGGCACGGAAGATCTCCGATGTGACCACGAAGGCGGAGGACATCGTGGTGACGCCGGATGGACGTCTCGTGTCTCCCTCGATCCTGACCCATCCCTTCAAACCCTTCGACGGGGTCCGGAAGTCCCAGATCATCCAGGAAGAGCCGGACCTCTTGCGCGTGCTTCTCGTGCTGGCGGAGTCCTTCTCGGACGACGAGCGCGCCCGGCTCATCGCAGGGCTCCAGGAACGGCTCGGCACCGGCATGAGGATCGTGGCCGAGGAGGTGGAGGAGATTCCATCCGAGGCCTCGGGCAAGTTCCGCTGGGTCATCTCTCGTGTGGACCACTCCAGGTCGTTCGACTGGGCGTCGGCGGAGGACGGCGCATGACGGCCGGCAGCCGTCCGCGACTTCTCTTCCTGTGTCAGAATCTGCCGTACCCACCGGACGGCGGAGCGCTCATTCGCAGCTACCACACCCTGCGCCTACTGGCGCGAGATTTCGACGTCACCGCGCTCTGTTTCGTGCGTCGGAGCACCCGGCCCTCGTCGGAGGCGATCGAGGCGGCTCGGGTGGCGCTCGAGGACACCGCGGAGCGTGTCGAGGTCTTCGAGCTTCCTCAGGAGAGATCGCGGCTTCGCTTCGTCGCGGATCACCTGTCGAGTGTGTTGTCGGGCCGGGCCTACACACGATGGGCCTACGAGTCGGGGGCATTTCGCACACGCCTCCGGGAGCTCCTGAAGGCGGAGCCGTTCGATCTGGTTCACGTGGACAGCCTCGACCTGGTGGGATATCTCCCCCTGCTTACGGGCCAGCCCCTCGTGGTAGCGCACCACAACGTCGAGTCTCAACTGTTGCGCCGCCGCGCCGACTCGGAATCCGGGCTTCGCGGCATGTACCTTCGTAGGCAGGCGCGCCTTCTGGAGAGGGAGGAGCGTCGCTGGTGCCCCCGCGTGGATCTCAACGTCGTGGTATCTCCCGAAGATGCCGATACCCTTGCAGCGCTGGCGCCGGCCGCGGAGGTGATGGTCGTACCCAACGGCGTGGACTCTCGAGCATTCTCCCCTTCGGACGAGGAGCCACGTCGTGAGATCGTCTTTGTCGGGGGGTACACCTGGTTTCCAAATCGAGAGGGGATGGAATACTTCGCTGTCGAGATCCTGCCATTGATCCGAGATCGAGATCCCGACGTCCCCGTGACCTGGGTTGGGCGCGCGCCAGAGGAGATACGACAAGCCTTCGCGGGGAGGGGAGTCACCCTGACCGGATACGTAGAGGATATCCGGCCGTACGTCACTCGCGCCGCCTGCTTCGTGGTTCCACTCAGGGTCGGAGGCGGAACCCGCCTCAAGATCCTGGACGCGTGGTCCATGGGGAAGGCGGTGGTGTCGACGTCGGCCGGCAGCGAGGGACTCGCGGTGCGACCGGGTGAGAACATGCTGGTGGCGGATGAGCCGGAGTCGTTCGCCGCGGCTGTGCTCCGGGTGCTGGATGACACTGATCTCAGGCAGGCGCTCGGGTCGGAGGCCAGGGCCACGGCGGAGTCCCTCTACGATTGGGACGTCATCGGAGGACCGATGTTGGAGCGGTACGCGGTGCTCGTATCGAGGGAGAGGGTCTGACGTGCCTGGGTTCTTCGGTGGAGTCGGCCACGTGCGGGACGAGGTCGAGCGTCTGCGTCGCGACTTCGCCGCGATCTGGGGCAGCGTGGAGTTCATTGCGGCGGACGGGGCGGCACTCGGCGGTCATGCGTTCGTCGACACCCCGGTCGCACGCCTGGAATCAGGTGCGATCGTGGCACGGGACGGCGAGGCGGGCTTCATGCGGACCACGATCGGGGACGCCAGGCCCGGGCTGCACGGCGTGGGTGTCATGGCCGAGGCGTCGCAGGGAACCATCGAGGTCACCACCGACCCAACGGCGGTCTTCCCGCTGTTCTATGCCGAGCTACCCGCTGGCGTATTGGTCAGCACGCTCCTTCGGCCTCTCGCTCGCGTGCTCGGCGCCGCACCCGACCCTGTCGCCATCGCAGAGTACCTTCGCTTCGCCAACACCTTCGACCACCGCAGTCTGTTCGCCGGCATCCGGAGATTGGGACCGGGCCAGCGGCTGACATGGTCGCCAGAGCGAGGTGTGAAGATCTCGGAGCATAGCCGACTCTGGGCGAGCCGCCTGGACGAGATCGAGTCTCCCGAGGAAGCTGCCGAGGCGCTGCAGCCGATGCTGAAGACGGCGTTGGCCCTCGGCCTTCCGGAACACGGCGAGCACGTCCTCATGATGTCTGCCGGCTGGGATTCCAGGAGCCTCCTCGCCGGACTCGCCGAGTGGTTCCCCACCGCCGATGTGGCCACCTTTTCACACGGCGATCTGCGGAGTCGCGAACTCGCCCTGGCCCGGAAGCTCTCCGAGATCGCCGGCGTGCCGTGGCGAGGCCGCACGGTCGGGCCCGACGTTTGGGACCCGGACCATCTGTCCCGGTCATTCGCCAGGACCGAAACGCTGGTGTTTCCCCACTGGAGCTGGGCCGGAGTCGAGAATCAGGAGTGCTGCGACGGTATCGTCGGGGATCCTGGGTGAGGTTCTCGGGGGCCACTACGGGACCACCCACGTCGCGCGTGGAGGGGCGAAAGTGGCCGCCCTCCTGCGAGGACTGGACCGAGGCGCCACGGCAGTCGACGACGCCGAGCCGATGGCCGCCGCCTTCGCTTCGCTCGCCCTCGGGGCACTGGATCGCCCCTGGTACCTGAACCCCGAGGTAGAGGGGGGGCGCCGCGTCGAGCTCCTGGACGAGATCAATCAGGACATCACTCGTGATCTGGAGAGGCTCGAGGCGCGAGGCGTACGCGCTGCCAGCCAGATGATCGAAGCTTTCGTGACGGAGCACCGTGGCGTTCGGTACATCGCAGGACAGGCGAGGGCGCTCCGCGTTGCGGTGGATACGAGCCTCCCCTATGGACACGAGCCTCTGTTGACCTTCGCGGCGGCGCTTCCTCAGCCCATCAAGATCCACAACCGGGTCAATCGGGCACTCGGTCTGCGCCTTTCGCCTCAGCTCGGGCGCCCGGCGATGGCCGCGACGCTGGTGCCCGGGACCTGGCCATTGCTCGCGCAGGAGGCGTCGCGAGTCGTGCGAAAGGCCTACGAGACCCTGTCCTGGGGTCTCTATCGGAGTTCGCGCGGTCGCACGCCGCGAGCCCATCTGGGATGGGTCGACTTCGAGTTTCTTCGTGACGGATCTGAAGTTCTGCGCGTCGCCGAACATCTCCGGTCCGACCTGTGGAACCGGCCGGCCTTCGACCGACTGGCCATGGAGATGCGTACTTTCCAGCACGCCAGCCAATTGCACCCCGTGTTCGATCAGATCGGAAAGATCCTCACGGTGGACCGGATGATCGGAGGCTAGGCGTCGCCCGAGACGTTCCGGACGAGGTCCCGTATCTCCGCTGGGAACGGCCCGCTTTCTCCGCTCAGGCGCTCAACGGCCCATCGGAAGAGCAGCGAGGTCGGATCGCCACCCCGAAGCAGGGCCCATCGATCGGGCTCCTGGATGGTGAGGCCCAAAAGACCTCCGAGCTTCTCGACGGCGCGGAGCGCGGCCCAGCGCGTGAGTGAAACACCGGCTGCCAATCGGTGCCGGATCAGGTGTTGGCCCTCGGAGTCTCGGAGCCAGGACGCGAAATCCGCTCGGAGCGTTCGCCCGTGGGGCGCAACCAGGGTCTGAACCACCGCCCGCTTCCGCTCACCAAACGCCTCGCGGGGAATACCCGCCTCCTCCGCGATCCTCCGGGGGATCGGCCTGTCGTAGGATCCGCCCACGCTCCATGGCCTCATCTCTTCGCTTTGCGAAATGCGAACGAGGCTATCGATGGATCTCGCCCCGATGAACGGCACAGCGAAGTTGACCCATCCTGCCACCAGGCGAGCCTCTGTGAGCGCCAACCCCGAAGTATCACCTCGCTTCAACTCGTCGCCCAGGTAGGCTGCGCCCGGATCGAGGGCCCAGACCTTGTCACCGTGATATCCGGAAATCAGGAGTGAGGGATTGGTGCTCGCGGCGACATCTCCCGCGAGAGAGCCGAAGACGAGTTCCGGATCACCTGTGCCACCCGCGAAAAAGAAACGCGGGTCGAAGGGTACCGTGTCGGGGCCCAAGTACCGAACAGGCAGCCCGAGGGCGATCGCGATCTCGGTGGCGTCATCGTGCGAGGCGGCTCGATTCAGCCAACCGGGAAGTGCGGAGTTGGACCGTCGGGCGGTGTACGCGACAGGGGTAGCGAACCGCGCCGCAAGGGCGCCTGCGGCAGGGGAATCATACCCCCGGGACAGGGTCACTCGTGGAGTGAGAGGGAATCGCCGTGCGGGGTCCGTCGAATTCGCCAGGATCGCCTCGACCGTCCGCTGGAGAGTTCCGTAATAGTCGCCGAAATCGATGAAGCTGCGTGGCGGGGTGGCATCGATGATCTCGAGGTCGTCCCCCATGATGCGGAACGGGAAGAAGAAGCGCTGCTGGAGCGTCTCCACCCCTTCGATGGTAGCCGCGATCTCTGGTCGATAGCGGCGGATGCCCTTCAGGATCGTGAAGGTCTCGTCGGCGTAGGAATGGCCGGGAACGAGGCTCCCTTTCAGAGCGAAGAGAGCGAGTGCGAGGCTGTTGGAAGCCACGCAGACATCGCGGCCGCGGGCAAGCAGAATCCGATCGATCAGAGCCCGCGAGGGAACGAGAGTCACCCCGTGGTCATCGACCCGCAGACCGCTTCCGAAGAAACTCTCCGATTCGACGAAGCCACTTTCGGAGAAGGGGGCGTCCCAGACTCCCTCCACGAGTCCGTCTTCGCGGGTTTCCACGTCGACGCCATGGAGAGTTGTGACCTGCTTCCTCACCTGATTGACGACTGCAAGCCATGCCAGCCGGGGAAGCTCGGCGATCTCTCTGTGGATGAGACGCAAGATGAACCGGGGTTAGAAACGAATAGGGTGCCTCCCGGTTCTGCCGGAGGCGCCCTACAGTCTGGCAAAGGAACTTGCTTACTGCCAGTTGGGGTTCTGGGTCCACACCTTGAAGTCGTCGATGAAGAAGTCAGTCTGCTGGTCGAAGCCCGAGTCAGACCAACCCAGAAGATAGCCTCCGTTCACGTGGCCTGAGAACGTCCTGTCCCAGAACCCCCAGTCCAGCGCGTGCACCAACTGGCCGTTCACGAAGACCTCAGCCCGTCCCGTCACGGATGTCCGGGCCCGAACTCGCCTTGTAGTGAATTCTGATTTGGGACCACTCGGCCCGGGCTTGATGCGTGCGTTGGGGCCGATAAAGTCCGAGGTGTTCCTGTCCCCGACCGGCCAATTGCTGGAGCCGTCGGCATGTTCAGACGTCGAGAGGAACCGCCGCATGTAGGAGGAATTGGAGGATTGCCTCTCGTACTCCACGGTCAGGATCTGGCTCCGGCTGCCGTTGTAGTTCAACTGCATGAACTTGTTGTTCATCGGAGCGTCGGACCGGTGGGCGAAGTTGCTCGGTACGTAGAGCCAATACTCCAGCCAGATCTCGCCGGAGTCAGGCAGGCCGAAGTTCTGCTCCGCGAAGGAGTCGGTACCACTGGCCGTGCCTTGGTACCGGAAGCGGAGAGCGTAGGAGCTTCCGTCGTGTCCAAAGCCCGCCCGCACGACTCACGCCACCGTTTGAGCTGTTCGTGGCCGTCCAGCACGCTCCATTCGTATCTGGTGCTCTGGATCCGGTCTCGAAGCCATCGGAGAAGTCGGGTCATCACCGTGACGCCCCACCCCCACCCGTCGTCGTCTGCTCCGAGATCGTCGCTTGCGATGCACCCATCAGGGCATCCGAGCGGGCCTCGAAGGCCACCGAGCCGGTGGCCAGGGCCTGTGCGAGGCCGGAAGGCGATATGGCAGCGACACCCGGATTTGTGGAGCTCCAGGTCACCGAGGCGCCCGGAACCGGGTAGCCGTTGGCGTCCTTCACCACGGCGCTGAGCTGCCTGGTGCTGCCGACCTGCAGCGAGAGGCTGGCCGGGGTGACTTCGATGCTGTTGGGCATCTGGGTCACGGTGATGCCGACCGTGTCGGCCGCGGTGCAGCACACGGCGCTGACGATGATGGCGGCGGTCCCTACGCTCTTCGATACCACGTTTCCGTTCCCGTCGACGGTGGCTACGCCAGTGTTCGTGCTCGACCAGGAGAACGAAATGCCGTCCAGGGGATTGCCCGTCAAGTCCAGCCCGATCGCGCTGAGCGACTTGGTGGCGCCGAGCGCCGTGAAACTGAGGGCATCTTTGCTCGCCTGTACCGATCCTACCGTTGAACCGCTGCCATCGGTTCCACCGCCGCCCGTGGTCGTCGAGTCGACCTGCACGAGCACGGTCGCGACTCCGGTCACGCCGTCGGCCGTGGCGCGGATCTCCGCCTCACCGATGGCGAGCGGCATGACCGCGCCAGTGCTGTTGACGCTGGCGACGCTGGGGTTGCTCGACGTCCAGGTGAAGCTCGCGGCCATGGTGTTGCCGGATGCGTCCTTCGCGGTCGCCGTCATGGTGCCGTGACCGGCGCCGATGATGAGGGTGAGCGGATCGGGCGACACGGTGACGGAGGCGATGCTCGGGGCCACTGGCGCCTCTTCGGCGGTGGCCTCGTAGGTCGCGGGCGAGACGCCCTGCACCGTGGCGGTGACGCTCTGTGCGCCCGCCGTCGACCCGAGCGTCCACTCGACGCTGGCGACGCCGTCGGCGTTGGTCTTGCTGGTCAGCGAGGACAAGGAGCCGCCGCCACTGGCGACGTTCCAGGTCACGTTCACGTCGGCGAGGGCCACGCCGTACTGGTCGAAAACGCGGGCTGTGAGCGGATCGCTCAGCTTCTGGCCGGCGGTGGCGGTCTGGCCGCTTCCCGTCTGCTCGATCGTGGCCGGCGCGCCCGTGAGCACGGTGACCGAAGCGGTGCCGCTGACCTGGCCGTCGGCCACCGCGTTCACATCCACGTCGCCGGGCAGGACGCCTGACACCACGCCGTTCGCGTCGACGGTGGCGATGTCGGTGTCGGAGACGCTCCAGCTCACGCTGGCCTCGATCACGTTGCCCCATTTGTCGGTGGGCATGGCCTCGAGCGTGGTCTGGTCGTCCACGGCCAACTCGGCCTGGTCCGGCGAGACGGTCACGCCGGCGAGCGAGCCGGGCTTGCCGTGGGCGCTGAAGTCCTTCTTGCCCGAGCCGCCGCCCTTGCCGCCATGGCCGTTCCCACCGGGCGCAGCGGCGGCCGCCACGACGCTGGCCGAGCCGACCTGATCACCGGCCAACGTGCCGAGACGCCAGTACATCTGGCTCACGCCACCGACGTCGGTGATGGCCCGGGTGACCGACGCCACCGCGGGAACGCCGGTGAACATACCGGACTCGGATCCCTCACCCCCGACGAAGGCCCATTCCAGGGTGACGCCGCGGATGGGATTGCCGTTGGCGTCGGAGACACGCACGACCACGGGCTCGGCGAGAACCTCGCCCACCCGTCCTTCCTGGCCGCCACCTCCGAGGAGCTCGACGGTGGCCGACGCGAGATCCGCGTACCCCTGTGCCTCGAGCCGCACCTCGCCCACGGTGGGAATGGAGGCCCGCAGCGTGTTGCGGCCGGCCCCGGATCCGAGCGTCCACTTCACGCGCGCCACACCGTAGTCGTCGGTGCGGGCCTGCGAGGTGGAGAGCGTGCCGCCTCCCAGGTCCACCTGGAAGAGCACGTCCACGTCGGGCACGGCGACGCCGTCCCGGCCCGTCACCTTGATGCTCACGCTGTCGGGCAACGCCTTTCCGGCGGTACCGGCGACGAAATCGGCGCCCAGGGTCTGGATGGCCCGAGGCGCCGGAAGAACGTGGGCGCCGGCCGTGGCCGTGGCGCCCGAGTACACGGCCGTCAGGGTGACGTCGCCGTAGTATTCGGCAACGAAGTAGCCGCCCCTTACGACGCCCGCGCGAGCCGGCTGCACGGTCCAGCTCACCTTGGAGGGATCGAACGACGATCCCCCGACCAGCGAGGTCCTGACCGCGACCGAGTCGCCCTCGCGAACGGCGAGTTGGTTGGGAGTAATGCTGAGCTCGCCGTGACGCTTGAAGCCGTCATCGACGAACGACGGAGAGGAACCCCCATCGGAACACGCCGCGGTGAGACCGAGGAGGATGAAGGGGACGCTCCGGAGAACCGAAGCCGGCGTCCACTTGATGACACCTTTGCGTGCCGCGCTCATTGCTGCCTTCCCGTCTGGCCCGGATCACTCCAGGCTCGGTTGGAGTTCGTGGAGAAGGCAGAAGGGCCGCCAACATGATCCCGAGAATGCTCTTCGGGGGATCCGCTGGCGGCCCGGCTGGCATGGCGATCGGATCGCGGTAGCCCCGTGACTCTGCGTCACCGCCTTTCGACGGTTTTGCTCTGAGCAGCGAGATAGGAGAGGGTCTGGCAACGCCTTCTGCGTTCGTGCCTCGCAATGGGCAAGGGGGGTGCCACCCCCACCAGGGGTATTAAGAGAACTTAAGGTTGTTATTTTACAACGACTTACGCGATTACGTGACGGGTCATCCAGTGACCCGTTTCGAGGCAGGACCGGAAAAGTGTGCCGGGTCGAGGCACTCCGTTCCCGTCGCCGATCTGGAGATGAAAGAGTTCTTAAAAATCCAGAATTTCGTCGAGCACGCTCACCAGTCGGCGATCGAGCCCGGACGGGGGTGTCCGGCTGTGGACCGGGAGGGTGAGGAGCTCGGCGATGAGCCTGCGCGCTCCGGGCACCGAAGGCGCGGTGTCGCCGGCGAGGCGAAGGAGCTGGGGGAGCTCGGGCAGGACGCGCGGATATCCCCTGTAGCCGCCGAGCCGTCGCACCCGGGCGGGGAGCGCCGCCGGCAGCTTCGGGGATCGCAGCGCGAAGCGGAGATAGGAGGCCTCGCCGTGTGCCACGGGCTCCGGGAGCGCGACGCCCGCACGGTCCGAGAGAAGGTCGCGGAGCACGGTCGCCCGGGCGCGTCGGAACGAGATCTCCGCGGTTGCCGCGGCCTCGGAGCGGGCCACCAGGCGCGCCTGGTAGGGGTGCATGGCCGCCGGCGCGGTCGGCTCGCGGAAGTGGGTCTCGCCCAGCCCCAGGCCGGGCATGCGTGCGGGGATCCCGTACAGGGCCGGCCGGGCCAGGGTCCACTGGGCCAGCGCCCGCGTGGCCATGGAGGCTGCCGACGACGGCGGTGGCAGCAACGCCGGGGGATCGGCCGACGCGAAAGAGCCGCGCAGGAGGAGCGCACCGCCACCGCTGCCGGTCCATCCCTTGCCGCGACCGAAGGAGAGCACCGACAGCTCGGCCTGGGATCCCCCCATGCGCTCTCCCCACATGGTGCCGATGCCCTGCGCCGCGTCCTCCACCACCACCGAGCCCGCCTCGTCCGCGAGCGTCCGGATGAGGCCCCAGTCCAGGGGATACCCGAACAGGTTGGCGGCCACCAGCACCCCGGCGCTCTCGAGAGCTCGCGCCAGCGAATCGGGGTCCGGACCGAGGTGGCTGGGGTCGATGTCGTAGAAGGTGACCGGCGCCTCCAACGCCAGCACCGCCGTGGCCAGGTCGTAGCAGGCGTAGGCGGGTAGAGCCACCCGCCGCCGCCCCGCCTCCACCCGCTCCAGTGCCGCCTCCAGGGCGAGTTGGAGCGCGTGGGTGCCCGAGGCCGTGAGGATCACACCCTCGGCATGGAAGCGGCTCGCGAGAATCTCCTCGAGCCGGGCGAGGTCGGCCTCACCGGCCGTCAGCGCCGCCAGGGCGTCCGATGCCGCGAACGGCGAATGCACCGGGGGGATCCACATGCGGTCAGCCCTCCGGGGTCGGGGGCGGAGGCTCGGCGTCCAGGACCCGCAGCAGCTCCTCCACGGCCGCCAGCGTCCACAGCACCTCGTGGTCCGTCTCGAGCCGAAGCCGATCCAGCGTGGAGCCCACGGCGTGTCGCGGCCACGTGCCCGCGCCCAGTCGCTCGGCGAGCCACGGCGCGAGGGGCCCGGCCATCCAACGGCGGGTCGGCGTGGGGAAGCCGAGCTTGGGCTCGCGCGCCCAGGCCCCGGGGAAGTACCGGTCGGAGACGGCCCGCAGCAGCGGTTTGCTGAATCCCTCGGAAGCCCGCTTCATGGCGCGCGGGAGCCGTTGCGCGAGTCCCAGGGTACGGCGGCCGAGGTAGGGAAAGGCCAGATGCAGGTCGTTGGCCCGCGATACCGTGTCGAGCTCGAACAGTTGCACCTCACCCCAGGTGTAGAGTCCGAAGCGCTGGTGGCGTTCGGGCTCCTCCATCGACGCCACCCAGGCACGCGCCAGCGCGTCGTCGGGAAAGGCGCCCTCGCCGAACACGTCGCCGTGGAGCTCCCGGATGGCGGGATCGAGCACGACCCGGCTCATGCGTTGCAGGTGGGTATGCTCGTTCCAGAGAAGCGTCTTGCGGAGACCCTCCCAGAGCCCGGTCCGCAGCGGGAGGCGTCGCCCGATCAGTCGGCGGAGGGGGGACGGCATCATTCGCGCCAGGGCGTGCTCCCTGCGGAGCTGACGAACCGTGGCGATGGTGGAGTCGCCGAAGAGCGTGTCGGCGGCCTGGCCGTGGAGAGCGAGGTCGAAGCGTCCGGCCATCCGCCGAAAAACGGCGTGCAGCGCGATGCACCAGTGGTCGTGAGGCACGTCTTCCAGGAGGCCCACGATCTCGGTGGCGGAGGCTCCGGCCTCGTCCAGCTCCAGGGTGAGGACCTCGTGCGCGACGCCGAGGTGCTCCGCGTAGCGACGGGCTCGCGGCAGCTCGGGATCGTCGGCGTCGGCCCACGTCGGCGTGAGCGCCGTCACGTCGGAGCGCACCTGGGCGGCCAGCGCCAGCAGGAGCGAAGAGTCCACGCCGCCGCTGAGGAGCACCACTGGACGTTCGGCGCCTTCCAGGGCAACGCGCACGTCTTCCAGCAGTGCCCGCTCCGTGTCGTCGACCCAGGCGTCGCGCGATGGACCGGGGTCTTCGGGTGCGAAGTGCAGATCGCGCAGGCGGTGATGCGTCGGCTCGCCGTCTTCTTCCAGGGTCAGGGCGTAGCCGGGCTGGAGCGCCGACACGTCTTCGAGGACGCTTCCGCGCCCGACGTTCCAGCGGTAGTTGAGGATCTGCTCCAGCGCCGAGGCCCGCACACGGCGCTGTCCGAGCGTCCGGGCCAGCGGCGCCAGTCGCGTGCTCCAGGCCAGGCAGCCATCGGCCTCGCGGTAGTAGAGACGGCGGTGTCCCAGGGGACCCCGGAGCAGCGTGACCCGCTCGTTCGTGGGATCCCGGACCGAGAGCACGAACGGTCCGTCGAGCTCGGCCAGGGCCGAGACACCTCCCTGCCGGTAGAGGGTCGCGATCCGCTCCGCCCCCGCGGGACCGGAGGCGACTCGACACGTGCCCGCCAGGGTGACTTCGATGCCGTCGGGCGAGCGGTACACGGACTCGTCCCGCCCGGCCTCGTCCGGAAGCGAGGCGCCGGACGCCGGCGCGCCGCCCGTGGGCGAGAAGGCGTGGGTGCCGATCACCGTGCGCGTCCTAGAACGTCGGAATGCGTCGGGCCAGGAGGGGACCCAGACGGTTGGCCACGGGGAGCGGCAGGCGCTGCCAGATGGCCGTGGCCAGTCGGAAGGCGCCCTCGTCGGCATCCGGTGCGTCGCGGTCGGCGGGCCAACGCAGCCAGGCCAGCGGCTCGTCCTCACCGCCCCACTGGAGCTTGAAGCGGTGCGTCCCCCCGCCGGGCGTGCAGCGGCCGAAGTTGAAGGTGTCGAGCCCACGCTCGATGCAGCGCTCCATGAACGCCCAGTACAGGAGCATGTTGGGCGCCTGCCGATTGTACTCCCGGAGCGACGACGCCCAGGTCATCTCGAACTCCCCCCGGTGGTGGAGACCGCATCCGGCCGCCACCGCGACGCCCTCGTGGCGGACCACCCCGAACTCCACGCGGTCTCCCAACACGTCGGCGAGGGCGTCGAACAACGCCGCCGGCAGCACGGGCGTGCCCAGGTCGCGCATGTTGCGGCTGAAGACCTCGTAGAAGGCGTGGCGCTCGTCGGGTCCGAACGAGGTTTCCATATCCTCCTTCATGGGACGCCGGATCTGGCTGCGCAGCTTCGAACGGAAGCGGTCCTTGAAGAGCACGTCGGGATCGTCGGGAAGGTCCATGAGCACGGTGACCTTTTCACGCCCCGCCGCCAGGGCGTCGTCGTCGGTCGCGGGCGCGCGGCGGTTCCTGAGCTCCAGCGCGCGGGCTCCGGAACTCCGGGCCTCCTCCAGCGCCCGGCCGGCGAGGGCCCTGCGCGCCTCGCCGCTCCCCGCGGGTCCGCCGTAGTTGAGGTACGGCATGGACACGAGCACACGCCCGCCGGTGAGCGCGGGCATCCGGATCAGCGGGAGCACGCCCGTGAGGGCCCCATCGCGTTCCGCCCACAGGTAGAGCGCCTCGTGCCCGAACGCGCGAGCGAACACCTCTCCCCATCCCGCCAGATGGCAGAAGGTCCCGTCGTCGTGGGCCTCCACGAAGGCGTCCCAGCCCGTTGGAGGCTCGGAGGCGACATGCAGTTGGGGGGTGGCGGGAGTCACGTCGATACGGGGCACCGGCTCTCCAGCGTGTCGGCGATCGGCTTGAAGTCGAACTCCTCGAGAAGACGCGCCACGCGGCTGCGAGCGCGCCGGGCCCCGCCGTGGAGGCGCAGCGTCAGGAGACGGGGCAGCGGGATGCGCTCCACCTCGGGATCCAGGTCCCAGGGGTGGACGTAGATGGTGCCGGGCTGGCCGCGCCGTTCGGCCTGGCGGAGCGCGGTCCGGGCCAGCGCCAGCGGAAAGAAGCGCAGGTAGGCTCCGCCCGCCGCGGGCAGCCGCCGTCCCAGCACGGCGAGTGTGAGCGGGGGAACCTCGAGGATCGATCCCCCGGCGCGCTCGATGACGTAGGGATCCACCTGGGCGTCGGGATACCCGTAGCCGGGGTGGACGGCGATGGGGAAGAGGCTGGAATCGTACCGGTATCCCTCCTCCAGGAGAACGTCCAGGGCCCACTCCACGCCGGGCCGGATGGAGAAGCTGGGAGCCCGGAACCCCAGGACCGGCGTGCCGGTGAGATCCTCGAGCCTGGCCTTGGTGCGGCGCATGGACTCGCGGAATTCGTCGGCGGACTGGTCCGTGACCTTGCGGTGATCCCACGAGTGGCCGGCGATCTCGTGTCCGCGGGTCGCGATGGCGCGCACGAGCTCGGGCTCGCGGTCGGCCATCCACCCGAGCACGAAGAACGTCGCCCGGCTACCGGACTCGTCCAGGAGGTCCAGCAGCCAGTCCACCACCTGCGGTGCCCGGCGGGGAAAGTCGTCCCATCGTTCGGCGGGCACGCGCTCGGTGAGCGCCGTGGAGTGGAAGAACTCCTCGACGTCGACGGTGAAGTGGTGGCGGATCACGGGGCCTCGGTCGGCAGGGCGTCGACCAGCGCCTCCAGGCAGCGGTCGAGGCGGTCGAACACGCGCTGGTAGACCTCGGGATCCTCGCCCCAGGGATCGCGAATCGTGCGCATGTAGACGGGCTCGGGATCGAGATCGCCCAGGACGAGACGGGGCACGCCGCGCAGCCCGAGGCGCCGCAGGCGCCGGGCGTGCGACGCGTCCACCAGCACGACGAGTTCTGCCCGGGCGACCAGCTCGCGGGTGGCGACCCGGGAGCGATGATCGCTCGTGTCCAGACCGCGCCTCTTCGCCAACTCCAGGGCGATCTCGGCCGGGGGCCGTCCGGGACCGATGAAGCCCGCCGAGTCCACCTCGATGTCGCTCCAGCCGCGCGCCCACACCAGTGCCCGGAAACGGTGCTCGGCGTAGGGCGAGCGGCACACGTTGCCCAGGCAGAGGAAAAGGACGCTGCGCGGAGGGGCCGCAAGCGCCGCCAGCCGGGCCCGCGCCCGAGCCCGGCGCAGCGGATGGAGGAGGCCGTCCCGGATGGTCCGCAGCCGACGGCGCACGCGGCCGGCCCAGCGCCTGGCGATGACCAGGAACGGGTCGGGAGCGGGCGGTGGCGCCAAGGCAGGCAGTGTGTCGTGAGGCAAGGGTGAGGCGTCGGTTCGGCGTTGTTTCATGCGAGAAACGCGGAATGTTGCAAGAGTGCAGCATTCACCGGGCGAGCCACGCTGTGTTCGCATTCTGGCGGAGCAGCGCCGCTGCGGCCAGCTTGGAGGAGGAGCAGGCGGGCTCTCTGCCCCTGATTCAACGCACGACGGGTGCCAGGCTCCGCCCACCTTCCGCCACCGCACGCCATCCGGACTCCGACCGATCCGCTCCGTCCACGAATCCGCCACGCGCCTGCGCCTGTTCGCCGCCGCCAACGTCGTCCTGATCCTGGCCCTCACGCTGACCCCGGCGAGGGAGCCCGCGCGGGAGGCGTACATGAGCCCGTTCTGCCTGTGGTGCGACGAACGCGCTCTGGCCGACGGGCTGCTGAACGTGGCCCTGTTCGCACCGCTGGGATGGACGCTCGGCCGCTGGCGGGGGGTCGCGTGGGCCGCCCTCGCCGGGGGGGCGCTCTCGTTGGGCGTCGAGATCGCCCAATGGGGGATTCCGGGACGGCATCCCAGTGCCACCGACGTGCTGTTCAACGCCGCGGGCGCGGCCCTGGGTGCGGTCCTCGCCGGACGGCTTTCCCGCACCCTCCCCTGGATGGTGGCCGGGGCGCTCGCCGGCCTCGTGGCACCGATGCTGCTGCTTGCACCATCGCCGCCGGCGGCGGTCTACTACGGTCAGTGGACGGCGCGCTTCGAGAACATGGCGGCGTACGCGGGTCGGGTGATGGCCGCGTCCGTGGGGGGAGTGGAGATGTCCGACGGGCGTTCGGCACACTCGCCGGAGGTCCGGCAGGCGCTGGAGCATCGCGAGCGGATCTCGGTGCGTTTCATCGCAGGACCGGAGCCCGCGGGGCTGGCGCCCGTGTTCTCGGTCTACGACCATCTGCAGCGGGAGATCTTCCTGCTGGGGGTGGATGGGCGAGATCTTGTGTTCCGGCAGTGGATGCGCTCGACGGACCTGAGGCTGGACGGTCCCGAGCTGAGGTTCCCCGGCGCCCTGGCGGGCGTCAGCCCCGGGGATACGGTCGACGCGGCCGTGTTCGCGGGAGAGACATCACCGTGCATATCCCTGAACGGGAGGACGAAGTGCGATATCGCGCCCGGGTTCGCCGCTGGCTGGACCCTGTTGCTCTACCCTCCGCCCTTCGGGATCCCGCTGGCGGAGATGGCGGATCTGCTCTGGGTCGGCGCGTTGGCGCTGCCCCTGGGATTCGCCCTCCGGCGCCCGGCGGTGGCTTTGCCGCTGGCCGTCTTGCTGGCCGCGGTCCTTCTGACCTGGGCTCAGGTCGCGCCGGACACGCGCGCCCAGCCGACCTCGGGCCTTCCGCTGGTTCTGGGGATGGCGCTCGGCGCCGCGCTGGCGCGCCGTCGACGGGGCGAAGGCGCCGCGTGACGATGGCGCGAGGCGTGGTCGGGCTCGCCGCTGCGCTGAGCCTGTGGGCGTCGCCGCTGACTGCCCAGAGCGTGGTGGCGGGCTCGGTGGAGGGCCTGGTGACCTCCGTCGCCGGCTCGCCCCTCCGCGCCGCCTCGGTGACTCTGGTGGAGGCCCGCACGGGACTCAACCGCCAGGCTGCATCCGGGTCCGGTGGGTCCTTTTCCTTCACCTTCATCGTCGCCGGCGAATACGACCTCCGCGTCGAGGCTCTGGGCTACCGTCCCCAGCTCATGCAGGGCATCATCCTGGGCCCCGGCGAGACGGTGCGTCTCACGATCCAGCTTCCGGCGGAGCCGCCGCCCGTGACCCGCGTGGACACGGTGCGCTACGCGGCCGGCGGAGGCGGCGCCTGGCCGGGCCTCGGGCACCGCGTCACTGCCCGCGACGTGGATGAGCGCCCGGCCGTGCGCTTCGGTCTGGCGCCCCTCGTCTCTCTGAGCTCGCAGGCCGACGCGTGGGGGGGATTCCAGGGCGAGGCTCCCGGCGCCAGCATCATCTTCTCCGACGGCGAGCCCTTCCGCGCCGCGCGGCATCCGGGCGGGACGGCCGGTGACGTGCTCCTGGGGTCTCCGTTCCCGCGGACCGGCGTATCCGGCCTGGACATTCTCCAGGGGATGGAGGACATCGAGTGGAACGCCCGGGGTGCGTCGATTCCGGTGCGTACCCGTCCGCGGGGCGGCGCCGGCGGCGGCGCCTACGGGCTCGGATCGTCCGGCCCGATGTGGAACGCCACGGCGGTGGAGGACCAGCCGTCGTTGACGTCGCTGTGGGGTGGGGGCGAGGTGTCGCTGGCCCTGGTCCCCGACACGGCCGTCCTGAGCCTGGCGGTCGAGGGTGGGCGCATCCAGACCGCGCAGCCCCCTTCGCCGTCCGATTCCATCCTGGCTCAACTGTTGAGTGACGGCGACGTGGGGACCGGCGTGAATCAGCTCACCATGGTGTCGGCCATGGGCCGTGTGGACTGGGGCCTGACCAACGGCGGACAGGTGTCGGCCCGCGCGGGCTTCGGCACCTTCGAGCGCACGCTGGACCGGGCGCAGGGCCCGGGGCTCGGCTATGGGGTGGCCATGCCCGCCAAGGGCACCGACGCGTCGGTGTCGGCCGTGGTGGCGACGCCGCTTCAGGACCCGTTCTTCCTCGAGGTGCGGGGCTCGCTCGGCTACAGCGACCGCGAGTACGAGCCCGATGCCTCGCTGCCGGCAGCCTTCGTCGTAGGACCCCGGGCGCGGGTGGGCCCGGATCCCTCGGCGCCCGCATCGGTCTCGCGGCTGGACGTGGGCGGTGGCCCGGTGCTGCATTACCGCTCGGGCCCGCACCGCCTGAAGGCCGGTGCCCGCGTGGACTTCTCCAGCTTCGACTACACCTTCGCCGACGCGTCGCTGGGATCGTATCGCGTACGGCACCACGACGGACGTCTTCCTCGGTCAGGGGAGCTTCAGCCGCGCCCGCGGCACGCCGGCGGCGACCTTCTCGTCGGCCATGGTGTCGGTCTTCGGGCAGTACCGCTGGACGGCGGCGCCCGGGTCTGGACATCACGGCGGGCATCCGATATCAGCGGCAGTCGTTGCCCACGGGCGATGTGCGACCCTCGACCCGCTGGGCCGAGCTGGCCGGCATGCCCACGGACAGCGCGCCGGACAAGCTCCCCAACGTGGACGCCCGCATGCACTTCCTCTGGGACGTGCAGGGCAACCGACGCACCTGGATCACCGGTGGCATGTCGCTCCAGTACGGTGAGGTGTCCCCTGACGCCCTTGCCGAGTACCTGACCCTCGACGGCGGCGTGCGCGTGCAGCGCGGGTTCGGCGACGTGGGCAGTTGGCCCGCGATCCCGGACTCGGCGGCGGCCCCCGCGGTGGGTACGCGGCTGGCCATCCTGGGGCCGGGGCTGCAATCCCCCAAGACCGTGCGCGCCGCGGGAGCCCTGGTGCGGCAGGTGTCGCCCGGGGTCACCCTGGGCGTGGGCGGGACCTACCGGCGGAGCGAGTTCCTGCTGCGCCGCAACGACCTCAATCGGCTGGTGGAGGAGGTCGGGCGTGACCAGAACGACCGGGCACTCTACGGTGACCTGGATCTCCGTGGTGGCGTGCTGGCCGCCGATCCGTCCACCAACCGGCGCTTCTCCGAGTTCGAATCGGTGTGGGCGCTGGATCCCGACGGCTGGTCCGAGTACCGGGCCTTCTCGGTGTTCATGGACGCCGAGCTACGGGGCGGCGCGCGGCTGATGGCCGACTACACCTATTCCGAGACCACCGACAACATGCTCGGCGCGGCCACGGGCCGGGCCGGCGCGCAGGAAGTACCCGAGATCGACACGCCGGACTGGGAGGAGGGCGTCTCCGACTTCGACGTACCGCACCGGCTCACGCTCACGGGCTCGGTCCCGCTCCCGCGGGGTGGCGCGCTCTCGGTGGTCTACCGCTTCCGCTCCGGGCTACCCTTCACGCCCATGGTGGCGGCTGGCCTCGACGCCAACGGCGATGGGTCGGCCTTCAACGACCCGGCGTTCATTCCCACCGGCGCCGTGCTGGACGACGTGGCCGCGGCGTGGGATTGCGTCGCGCAGGGTGCGGGCGCGCTGGCGGTGCGCAACAGTTGCCGCGGCGACCCGGTGAGCCGGATCGACGCGCGCCTGGCCATCGGGCTGGGTACGCCGGGCGGGATGCCCCTCCGGCTGATCGTGGACGGGCTCAACCTCACCGACGTGCCCGAGGGGATCCGGGACGACGCGCTGCTCATCGCCGATCCCAACGGGGTCGTCACGAAGAGCGGCAGCAGCTACACGGTGCCCTACGCCGTGAACCCCTACTTCGGAGATTACGTGCAGCGTACCGACGCCGGCCGGATGATCAGGGTCGGATTCCAGATCGGAGGTGGGTCATGACACGGGCGAAGGCGGTACTGACGGCGTTGACGGCCGTGGGCGTCGCGTGGGCGTGCAACGACCCGGCGGAGCCCGAGGTGCTCACCGTGGATGCGACCGGCACGGTGGTGGGCGTGCTCTTTCAGGACTTCAACGGCAGCGGCCAGGCCGACGCGGGGGACAAGCCCGTGAAGGGTTGGGTCGTGCGCCTGGAGCAACCGGCCGGGGGCGTGCTGGCCTCGGCGACCACCGACACGGCGGGTGTGTTCGAGTTCACCGAGATTCCCGCCGGCGAGGCGGTGCTCCGGGTGGATCCGTCCATGTTGGGTGATTCGCTCGAGCTGTTCGGCGTGGCCCTGGATCCGTTCCTGCTCGCCAAGGACACCACCAGCGACCTGCGGCCCGGCGTGCGCTTCCTGACGTACGACCTCGCGGTGGTGCGCTCACTCCCCACGGGCCGCGTGATCTTCACGCAGGGCGTGGCGCTCAACTCTCTGGCCGGCGGACGCACGCTCCACCTCAAGGGTCCGGAAGGCTACCTCCGGGTCACCGACATTCTCTCGTTCGGGCTGCAGCCGGGGGACAGTGTGCGGGTGCGTGGGCGAACCGCGCTGGAGAACGGACAGACGGTGCTCACGGAGGGCGCCGTGTTCCTCGCGGGCTCGACGGGCCAGACGCCGGAGCCGGTGGTGCTGAGCACGGCGGCGGCCGACGGCGCCTCTTCGGGCGGCCTGGATGCGGCGCTGGTGGAGGTGCGGGACGCCGACATCGTCTCGGTGACCGACGAGGACGAAGACGGCATTCGCGTGGTGATCGACGATGGGTCCGGCCCGGTGGTGCTTCGCTACGAAGCTCTCCTGGATCAGAACCCCGCCTTGCTGGTGCCGGACTCCACGACCATCGAGCGGGCAAGGGGTCTGCTGGTGCCGTGGGACGACGCCGGTGACGTCCGTTGGGAGATCCGGCCGCGCACGAAATCCGACGTCAAGCTGGTGCAGCCGCCGCCTCCGGCGTAGAGTAGGCCCCGCACGAGTGTTGCGACGCAACAACACTTTCGTGCGGCGGCGCACCGAGACGGGTCTTCCCCGCAAACAGATGAAGTCCTTGATTTTGCAAGGACTTACGGGGAGGGGCCACCGTTACCCGCCGGGCCGCGACACTTCGGTGGTCGCGGCCCGGCTCTTGCAAAAGGATATTGGTGTGAGCGACTCGAAGCTTGTGTTGCCCGAGAAGGGCTCGTCCAAAGCGCGGCCGCCGAAGTCTGGAGACGCGATTCGAACCTGGGCGATTCTGGGATGGGTCGGGCTCGCATTCCTGGTGGTGGGCGGCGCTGATTTCGCCCTCACCTGGTACCCGATGGACTTCGGGAACCGCGAGTGGGAGTTCGGCACGGTGACTGCGAGCTTCAATGGATTGCCGATTCTTGTACTGGGGTTGGGGCTGCTGCTCACATCCTCTCTCCAGACAGGTCGTCGGTGGTGGTCGCTCCTGGCGGCCCTCGGGGCGTTCGTGCTTGCCCTCTGGATCGTCGTGGGTGTGGTGCTCTGGGCGACGAACGTGCCTCTGGCGCTGTCGTCGGTCCCGCCGGACGTGATGATCGGCATGAAGAAGTCGATCGCCAAGACGGTGGTCCAGAGCGTGACGTACCCAGTGGTGCTCACCTACCTGGGTGTGCGGTCGGTGAAGGCCCTGCGGGGCGGTTGAGTTCGGCGGATTGCCGGACTCGGAGAAACATCTGAGACGGAGAGAGAGATGAGAAGCCTGAAGGGAGTGGTGGTCGCAGCGGCCGTTCTGGCCGCTTGGGCCACACCGGCGAGGGCGGACTGGCTGAACGGTGCCGCATGCGGCGGCACGTCGTTCGCCACGTGCGCCTCCGTAGCGTTGGTGACCGGATCGAACGCCACGGGCACGACGATCCAGATCACCGTGACGAATCTGGGCGCCAACGGCATGGCCGGATACTACAACTCGATTTTCACGTCCGTGGGGCTGGTCAATCTGCCCGCTGGCGTGGTGCCGAGCGCGGCTCGCCACCGGATCAGGTGGCAACGGGAGCAATTGGGCCTCCTGGGACGGCCCGCCGCCGAACGACCTGAACGGCTTGCCGGCGGACACGTACGGCATGCGTGCGCCCCCGTCGCCGGTTGCGAATGGTCTACAGCTCACTCAGACCATCAGCTTCACCTTCCAGTTCACGGGTACGGTAAGCGCTGAGAATCTGGCCCAGATCGGGGTCGGGATCCACGGCCAGTCCGGTCCGAATGGCTGCTCGACGAAGATGGCCGTGATCAACGGACAGGTGACCACGACCGGTCCCTACGATCCCAACTGCAGTTCCAACGTCGTGCCCGAGCCCATCACCATGGTGCTCCTGGGCACGGGCCTGGCCGGTGTCGCCGGCGTGGCCCGCCGCCGTCGGAACGGCCTCGAGATCGAGGACGAGTCGGAAGCCTGACGCGACATCTCTCTCCGTCGCAGTGCCGCGGGGTCCCGGTCATCGGCCGGGGCCCCGTCGGTGCGCCCGGGGGTTGAGACCCCCACATTCCCCCATTAGCTTTCCGGGCTCCCGGGGCCTGTAGCTCAGGCGGTTAGAGCGCACGCCTGATAAGCGTGAGGTCGGTGGTTCGAGTCCACCCAGGCCCATTCGGTGAAACGCAACGCCCCGCCTGGCATCTTTGCCGGGCGGGGCTTGCTGTTGGAGCCCTGCACTATCCGTTGTTTCGGTTGTGTCGGCCTCGCCAGGGGGCGACCGCGCTCGGTCAGCTTCAGCCCCTCGCCCCTCGATGTAGACGTCCACCTTCCTTCCCAGTACGTAGTTGCGATCCGTGTCGATCTTGCCCCGCGCGGTTGCACAGGCCACCCTCATGCTCCGCCGTGAAGGACGGACTACCGAGCGGCTACGTCGAGAGAGGACTGGAATATGGCAGTGTCGCCGATTGCGCTACTGAACGCGGCGCTCGGAGGCCGCTACTCGATCGAGCAGGAGCTCGGCCAGGGCGGTATGGCCACTGTGTACCTGGCGGACGACCTCAGGCACGAACGCAAGGTTGCGCTCAAGTTGCTCAAGCCGGAACTCGCCGCCGTCGTGGGTGCAGAGCGTTTCCTGGCCGAAATCAAGACCACGGCGAATCTGCAGCACCCGCACATCCTTCCACTGTTCGATTCGGGGGAGGTCGACGGCTTCCTCTACTACGTAATGCCGTACGTGGAAGGCGAGTCGCTCCGGGACCGGCTGGATCGGGAGCGCCAGCTGCCGGTGGACGATGCCGTCAGGATCGCCCACAACCTTGCCGAGGCGTTGGACTACGCCCACCGGAAGGGTGTGATCCACAGGGACATCAAGCCGGCCAACGTGCTGCTGATCGATGGAAAGCCGGTCATCTCCGATTTCGGCATCGCGCTGGCCGTGGGGGCCGCGGGCGGTGGGCGGCTGACGGAGACCGGTCTCAGCCTGGGGACGCCGCACTACATGAGCCCCGAGCAGGCGACCGGCGAGGCGCATGTGGGTCCTCCGGCCGACATCTACGCGCTGGGCTGTGTGCTGTACGAGATAATCGTCGGGAATCCGCCCCACGTCGGCACCACCGCGCAGGCCGTGCTCGCAAGGATCATTACCGAAGACCCGGCCCCGTTGACACAAGGACGGAAGTCGGTTCCGGCCAACGTGGACGCGGCGGTCCGGAAGGCGCTGGAGAAGGTGCCCGCTGACCGGTTCGCATCAGCCGCCGGTTTCGCGAAGGCACTGACGGATCCAGGGTTCCGCCATGGCGACGCCGAGGCGGAATCCTCCGCACCGCAGCGACGCGCCATGCAACTGCTGCCGTGGCTCGTGGCAGCCACCGGCGCCGCGCTGGGACTGTTCGGACTCCTGCGCGGACCGACGACGGTACCCACACCCGGCGCCCTGCGGTCGGACCTGCTGTTCCCCAACGATTCAGGACCCGCCGGTAGAGGACTCGCGTTCTCTCCCGATGGGACCGAGCTGGCGTACGTGAGTACCGTGGCACTCGACGGTGGCCGGATCTGGATTCGCTCTCTGGAGACGGGTGACCGCCGCGTTCTGCCGGGTACGGAAGGCGCCCTCGGACCGGTCTGGTCACAGGACGGCCGGATCGCGTTCAGGGTCGGCAGGGACGAGATCAAGATAGTACCCGCGGGCGGCGGACCCGTGACGACTGCGGCTCACGCTCTGGGGCGCCCCGCATGGACGTCGGATGGCACGCTCCTTTTCACCGACCGTGGCGCGTTGGCGAGTCTCTCGAGTGGGGGCCCGGACGTGACCATCGCCCTACCGGACAGTACCAGACTGGGTGGGTTTCTCCCAACACCGCTGCCCGACAGGCAGGCATTTCTGATCCAGCTCATTGGCCGTTCCGGCGGGATCTACGAGGGCACCGTCTCCGGCGCGTTCACTCGGGTTCATCCGGGGGGTGGAGATCCCCGGTTCGTCGATGGCTGGCTTGTCTTCACCCGCTCTGAGGACAGGGGTCGCGGGCTGTATGCTCAGCGCTTCGATCTCCGCTCGAAATCCGTGAGCGGCCCGGAAATTCCCCTGGCCACGGGCATCGCCACACCTCGGGGACGGGCCCAATTCGCAATCTCGGACCACACTCTCGTGTACGCGCCGCTGCAGGATGCGAGGAGTCCGGCGAAGTTATGGCGGAGCCGGGACGGGGAGGATCTGGGCGACACCGGAACGGATCCCGGCTGGATGTACGACCTCGCACGGGACGGATCGCAGATCGCGATCGGCGGCTGGGGGCTGTGGGTGCGCGATACCGACGGCGGGCCACCGCGCCGGATCGTGGCCGCCGGCGAGCAGGCCTACAATCCCCGCTGGTCCGATGATGCGCGCAAAGTGCTCTTCCGGGGCGGGGGTGGACTCCGGAGCATAGGGACCGCCACCGGGGATACCGCGATCCTGCTGCTGCGTGCTTCGGGCAATGATGTGACACGGCCGGTCGGCTGGGGACCGGACGGCGAGGTCCTGTTCATCGAAACGTCGCAGGATGGAACGTCTGCGCTCCGGGCTCTCGACGCCGGCGGTGCGGGCGACCCACGGACAGTGCAGCCTGGTGCGACAAACGCTCGCCTGTCTCGCGACGGTGTGTGGCTGGCATATACCGCTGAGGAAGACGACCGCCAGTCAGAGGTGTATCTTCGCGCATACCGCGGCGGGGGAGAGACAATTCAAGTATCGTCGGACGGCGGCATGTCTCCGTTCTGGGGTCCGCGCGGTGACGAGCTCTTCTTCGCGACCCCGGATGGCCAGGGCATGGTGTCGTCCCTTTCCTTCGATGGCGGGATCACCGCGTCCATTCCGACGGCGTTGCCCGTTGATATTCCGCTCGATCCAACGAGTCTCCCGGTGGCGGTGCACCCGGACGGGCGACTGCTCCTCGATCCGGCGGCCACCAGGGAGAGCCTTGCGGTGATTCGTGATTGGAAAGCACTCGCGGAACGCGGGTCATGAAGACCGACGAGCGCCGGCTCAAGGCTGCCGCGCCAACGGGCGCCCGACGCACTCTTCCGCGCCGGGCGCCCGCCTCGTCCACTGTCACTATCGGATTCCGGCCTTCCGGACCCCCCGGGGTCGTGCCGGACTCCCCGTTCTACCAGATCTTCACCCGCTCGTCCGGCGCCCGCCACATCCCGTCGCCCTCCTTCACGTCGAAGGCCTTGTAGAACGGCGCCAGGTTCGTGAGGGGGATGAACGCGCGGTAGTCGCCAGGGGAGTGGGGGTTGGTCATGAGCTGATTGCGCAGCGCCTCGTCGCGCATCTTGGTGCGCCACACCTGCGCCCATCCCATGTAGAAGCGCTGGTCGCCGGTGAACCCGTCGATGACCGGCGCCTCCTTGCCGTTCAGCGACATGTGATACGCCCGGTAGGCCACGGCCAGGCCCGACAGGTCGCCGATGTTCTCGCCCATGGTGAGCTGGCCGTTGATGTGCATCCCCGGCAACGGCTCGTACGACGCGTACTGGGCGCCCAGCATGTCGGTCTTGGCCTCGAAGGCCTGGGCGTCGGCGGCCGTCCACCAGTCGCGGAGGTTCCCGTCACCGTCCGACTTCCGGCCCTGGTCGTCGAAGCCGTGGCTGATCTCGTGGCCGATGACGGCGCCGATGCCGCCGTAGTTCACCGCGTCGTCCGCCTCCACATTGAAGAAGGGCGGCTGGAGGATGGCGGCGGGGAACACGATCTCGTTGTTCACCGAATTGTAGTAGGCGTTCACTGTCTGGGGCGTCATGCCCCACCGGGTCCGGTCCACCGGCCCGCCCAGGCGCCCGACCATGTCGTCGTACGCCCACGCGTTGGCCCGCATGACGTTGCCGACGAGGTCACCGGGCCGGACGTCGAGGTCGGAGTAGTCCTGCCACTTGTCGGGGTAGCCGATCTTCACGGTGAACTTGGCCAGCTTGGCCTGGGCCTCGGCCTTGGTGGCCGGGCTCATCCAGTCCAGGTCCTCGATGCCGGCCTTGAAAGCCGCCAGCAGGTTCTTCACCAACTGGTCCATGCGCGCCTTGGCCTCGGGCTGGAAGTGGCGCTCCACGTAGAGCTGGCCCACGGCCTCACCCAGGGCGCCCTGGACCTCGCCGACGCCGCGCTTCCAGCGCGGACGCTGCTCCTGCTGCCCCGACAGGACCTTTCCATAGAAGTCGAAGTTCGCGTTCACATAAGGCGCCGGAAGCTCACCGGCATACCCGCTCAACAGCTTGGCCGTCAGGTACTCCCGCCACGTGGACACCGGCGTGGACGCGAGGATGCCGTCGAGGTTGTCCAGGTAGTCGGGCTGGCGAACCACAACGTTGTCGGCGGCGCCCATCCCGGCGCTGCCCAGGAACGTGGACCACGCGAAGTCGGGCATGCGGGCGTCCAGGTCGGCCACGCTCATCTTGTTGTAGGTGGCGTCCCGGTCCCGGTTCTTCGCCCGGTCCCACTGCACATCGGCGATCTTCGTCTCCAGGTCGACGATGCGCTGGGCCGCGCCGGCGGCGTCGGGCTGGTTGGCCAGCGACAGGATCTTCGTCAGGTAGTCGACGTAGGCGGCACGGAGCTGGACGAATTTCTCGTCCTGGTTCTCGTAGTAGCTCTTGTCCGGCAGTCCGAGCCCGGACTGGCCCACGCTGACGATGTAGGCGCTGGAGTTCTTCTGGTCCTGCCCCACGCCCACGCCCACGGGGCCGACCACGCCGTAGCGCTCCATGCGCGCCAGCACGTCGGGGAGCTGCGAGGACGACGTGAGTCCCTTGATGACGTCCATGGGCTCGGCCAGGGGCGCGATGCCCCTGGACTCGATGGTGGCCGAGTCCATGAAGGCCGCGTAGAAGTCACCCACCTTCTGCAGGTTGGTGCCGTGGGCCGCGTCGGCACTGGCCGCCTCTTCGACGATCTCCCGGATCCAGGCGTCGCTCTGCTCACGCAGGGCGTCGAAGGAGCCGAAGCTGGAACGGTCGGCCGGGATCTCGGTGCGGTCGATCCACTTCCCGTTCACGAAGCGGTTGAAGTCGTCCTGGGGCCGTACGCTCCGGTCGAAGCTGGTGGTGTCGATGCCCAGGGCGTGGCCAGGCTGCTGTGCGGCCCCAACCGAAGGCATCACGACGAGCATGAAAGCTGCGGAGGCGACGGCGAGAAGGCCGGGCATCCTGCGAAGTCGGGTGTACATGGCACGTTTCTCGGCGAGATGAGGAGCGATAGAACGGCGACGGGGCCGCCCACGCTTGGTTCGACCGGGTGGGGAGGGCGACCCGGCACGACGCGAACGATCCCTGGAATGTAGCACGTTGTGCGGTCCCTGAGACGGCGGGCCCCCGGCGGATCCGCGTCCAGGCCTTCAGGCGACGGCCTCGCCGGGCCTCGGCTCCCGGGCCTTCCAACCCATCCAGCCCAACACGGCCGCGGAGACGACGGCGTAGAGCCAGGTGGCGGCCGCCGGCCAGTTGGGTGCCGGAGCGGCCACGGTGGCCGCCAGCACGAAGACGGCCAGGAGCCACACTCCGGCTCCCCGGCCCACGCGTCCGGCGACCCAGCCGCCGCCCACGACCGCGAGCTGGCTCAGAAGGAAGTCCAGGACCAGGATGGGACCCTCGAGCACAGTGTCCGGAGGCGTCATCCTCGAGATGGCCAGCCCGGTCGCCAGGCTGATGAGCAGCATGGTGACGTATCCGGCCAGCAGTCCGCCAACCGCCTTGAGCGCTGTTCGTCCTACAGTCACGTTCGGTCCTCTTTTTTGGCCGCCGCTGCGTGGTGTCCAGTGTCGGTCACGCCAGATGGTACGCGGTGCGAGTCCCCGTCTTTCGGAGAGGCGAGGCGGCGTCCAGCCGGTGCCCCCCTACCTGGCGGTGTGGCGCCGAGCAATCCCGGTGTTCGTTGGGGTATCCTTGACTCACCAATCCCCATCCACGCAGGCTACGGAGAGCGGCTGAGTCAGCGGTTGGAGTCCCTTCCCCCATCCGTCGACCCATCATCGGGGGAATTCGTATGCATCGACTGATCGGCACCGTCGCCATCGCGCTTCTCGTGCCCACGGCCACCGCTGCCCAGGTGGATACCGTGCTGGCCCGCCAGTACTTCGCCGAAGCCGATTCCGCATGTAGGGCCGCGGGCGATGCGGTGTGGGGCGTGTCGCTCTGTGGGCCGATGGTGTTCGCCGACGCGCGCACCGGAACCATCGCGACCAGTCAGCCGGCCCCGGACGGCCCCCGGCCGCGCGTGCTCGGATTCGCCAATGCCGCCTGGAAGTGGGGCGACCAACGCTGGTCCACGTTCGTGTGGTCGCTGATCGCGCAGGACAGTCTTCCGATGCGCATCCGGCTGTTCATGCACGAGCTCTTCCATCGAGTGCAGCCGGATCTGGGGTTGCTCAACACCGCCGCGCCGGACAACAGCCACCTCGACACCGAGATGGGGCGCTATTGGATGCGGCTCGAGTGGAGGGCTCTGGAGCGGGCGTTGTCGACCGGCGGTGGAGACCAGCAAGCGGCGATTGCCGACGCGCTGGGGTTCAGGGCGACCCGTCGAGCCCGCTTCGATGGATCCGCGGCGGCGGAACGCGCGTCGGAGATCAACGAGGGGCTGGCGCAATACACGGGCACGATCGCCGCGGGTGGCACGAGGGCTGGTGCCATCGCCGATGCCATCCGCCAACTCCACGACGTGATCGGGCAGGAGTCGTTCGTCAAGACATTCGCCTACCCGTCGGGGGCAGCCTACGGCCTGCTCCTGGACGCCTACGCGCCGGGCTGGACGCACCATGTCACCGCCGCCGACGATCTCGGCACGATGCTGGCGCGAGCCGCCGCCGTGACCCCTTCGACGGATGTCGAGGAGGCCGCTCTCCGGTACGGGGGGCCTGAGTTGCGCGCTGCGGAGGCGAGTCGCGAGGCCCAGCGGCAAGCGCGCGTGGCGGAACTGCGGAAGCGGTTCGTGAACGGTCCTGTGGTGGTGATCCCTCGTGGGTCGGGGGCGTCGTTCACGACCCGGGGGGTTACACCGCTGGGGGATGCCGGAACGGTGTTTCCCAAGTTCCGCGTGAGCGGGTCCTGGGGGTCGCTCGAGGCGGAGCAGGTGTTGGTCTCGCCCGATCAATCCCTCCTCACCGTTCCCGGACCGCCCACGATCGCGGGCGATACGCTCACCGGCGATGGGTGGAAGGTGATCCTCGCGAGCGGATGGACGATCCGCGCCGAGGGGGATCGGTGGGTGGTGGTGGTGGAGCACGACCCGTGAGCAACGGGTTCAGTCGGGAGCGCCACCAGGCTCGGGCGTCGAGTCAGAGGCGGCTCTGAGGCCCCGAAGCTCGGTGTCCAACGCATCCTTCAGGGCGCGGGCCGCCTCGAGCATGCGTTCGTCGGCCTGGCGCGATACCGACGCCGACGTCATGCGCGTCATGAGTACGGAGCGGGCCTGCCCCCACGCGGGGTCCTCCCGCGACAGGCTCCACAGGGGATCGGGCTCATCCACGTAGCCGCCCTGGAGCCCCGCCGTCAGCAGAGAGTCCGACAGGCTCAGCCGCCGACCCCCGATTTCTTCGGGGAGCGGCATCGGTAGGATCAGCCCACTCGCCACCAACGTCTGTACGTACAGTCCGTCGACGAAGGCGGCGTTGTTCCGGTTGAGCACCTCGGTCAGGGTCGTCGACTCGTCGTAGAAGCGGACGATCTGGTCACGAAGGCCCCGGTTCCTGATCAGACTCAGATTTCCGGTACTGACCAGGTCCTCGTAGGTCGCCTTCGAGAGCGCGGCCGTGCGCCGAACCATGAGGTCCGTGAGCGCCCAGCGGACCGAATCGGGCTCGGGTCCGGCGCGTCTCGAGCTGAAAGCCCTGTAGACGGTAAGGCCGTTCAGCTGTTGTGACCGCTCGTAGGCGACGGCCTCCTCGAGGTCGGCCACGGTGTGGTCGAGGTCCCGGGACAGGAGCGCCAGGTAAGTCGCCTCCGTGGTCGCATCCCGGCGGCCCTCGTACCAGGCATTGAGCGCCATCGCGACCAGCACGCCGGTCACGACGACCAGGAACTCCGCTCCGAACCAGCGCAAGCCGGAGTCCCCACGTCCGCGCGGAGCGGTTGGCTGGGGTTGGTGGCATGGAGGGATGCGCGTCGGACACGGACGGGGTGGATAGAGGAGGTTGAAGGGCTCTGTCGACCGGTGGCGCACGGTAGGCCGCGGGTCGAGGACGGGCAAGCGGGCGAGGGGGGGTGGTCGCCCTATGGCGGGATCCGGGCGCAATCCTCGCGTTAGAGGGATGAGGGCCGGGCGCTCCCGAATAGGGCGTCCGTCCGACCTCCACCTCGAGCCATGGATTGACATGAGCGTGCGACGTGCAGCCTGTGCAGCCGCCTCCGCCCTCGCCGCGGGGATCCTCCTCTCCTGTGCGGCCGGCGATGCGGCCGGCGTCCAGGACTACGAGCGGCGCTACGAGGATATCGCGGCCGATCTCGCCTCATCGCTCCAGGACGAGACAGCCCTCGAGGCGCTCCAGGACCGCGCGGATTCCCTCAGCGACGAGATCCGGCGCCACCGGCTGGACAACCGCGATCAACTCGACGACGACGAGTACGATCGGCTCCGGGAGCTGGGATCGGACCGCCCGGAGGACTATCCCCTCGTGAGTCGAGCCCAACCTGGTTCCTCAGCGTGATGGGCAGGAGATCGGGCGTTCGTGGTCACCCCGCCCCGGCGGCCTCGTGGAGTGCCCGTTCCAGCAGATCGGACACGCCCAGCCGACGCGCCCATGTGCTCAGGCGAGATTGGTCGAGGTGCGTACGCTGCATCCTCAGGATCGCGATCACATCGCGCCACTGGCGCTCCGACACCTCTCCGCCTCGTCGGAACCACTCGAGCTTCCGCAGCACCGAATGTTCGGCCGTATCTACGTACGCGTGAGTCTCCGACTCGGTAGGCAGCTGCAGTGGCTGGCGTGCGTCCAGACGCTCGAGATCGAAGGGGTCGTCTCCCGCGAGGAAGAAGTCCACCTTCACCGCGGCGTTCATGTGGATCACGTTGAAGTGATGCCCTGATCTGATGGCCGCT
The DNA here is from genome assembly GCA_963809895.1 of uncultured Gemmatimonadales bacterium. Classification (GTDB taxonomy): domain Bacteria; phylum Gemmatimonadota; class Gemmatimonadetes; order Longimicrobiales; family Gaopeijiaceae; genus Gaopeijia. The sequence continues at coordinate 851,863 of CAWELD010000010.1, forward strand.
CGGAGCGCCGGCTCGCTCACGTAGTAGTCACTCCGGATCGCCTCGATGAAGGGTTCGACGTGCTCTGTGCGGAAGTCCACGAGGATGTCGACATCGTTGGTGGAACGGGGCTCGCCGTGCACTGAGCTCGCCAACGACCCCCCGATGAGATAGCGCACACCGAGACGCTCCAGCACACCCGTGATCGAAGCAGCGACCTCGAGGGGGTCGGGAAGTTCAATGGGTCCCATCGGGCTCCGGAGCGCTTCCGTAGACGCGGGCGAAGGTCTCGGGCCCAAGCCGCTGCACGGCGAGTTGCCGCAGTTGCTCTGCATCGTCTGAGCGCGGTTCCCTCATCCGCCGTCCTGCCAGCGCCAGGCGAGCTACCGCCAACGTCAACTGGCGAACACGGCGGAGCTTGTCCGTGGGCGACATGCGGGCGTAGCGGGCGTCGAGCCGCTCAATGATGGCCGGGTCGGTGTCCTGGTGTGTCATGGTCACTGATCGGTCTTTGCCCTCAGCGCATCCAGACGCCGTTGAACGTCTTCGCGCTGGGGGATGAGCGCGGAGTCCGCGTCGACCCGGTCCTTCACGAAGCGATCGTAATAGTAGATGGCCTGGAGGGTGCGGCCGGCTGCCTCGTGGATCCGCCCCAACCGCTCGTACGACGAAACCAGGAAGAGCTTGTCGGGCGGCGCGAAGTCGTTGACGATCCCTTCGTAGAAGTAGCGGGCCACCTCGGGGTCGCCACGTTCCAGCTCGAGCTCGGCGCGGAGGAAGCGCGCGTGCGAGCCGTGGGTGATGGAGAGGTCATTCGCGGTGGGCGGCACCTGGTAGGCAAGGGTGCGGAGCAGTTCCAACGCCTTCTCGTGGTCTCCCTGGTGGTAGTAGAGGTCCGCGGCCAGCCCTCCGGCGGCGTCCTCCCTCAGCGACTCGAAGGCCGTGAAGTCGGGCATCTCCGAGATCCCCTGCTGGATCTCCCACGCTTCATCGAAACGTCCCTGCAGCGCCAGCAGCCGAGCGACGCTGACGTCGCGCTCGAGTGTCATCACGGCGGGCGTGAAGATGTCGTGGAGCGGTTCGAAGAGAGTCCGGAGTCGTTCCTGGGGATCGACCGTCTTCACCCGGGCGAGCACCTGCGCGAGCAGGGCCGAGTCGACGGGGACGACCTCGGACGCCACCAATTCGGCGTCCCAGACGTTCCAGGTGGGCGTCCGTGGCCGCGAATCGTCCGCCAGGAAGGCGCGCACCCGATCGTAGCGGCCGGTTGCGATCCAGTACAACGCCTCGATCCACACGCTCAGGTCCGTGTCCACGACGACGCCCGCGGGAAGACCCGTAGCGGTGTTGACGGGGCCTCCGCGTTCCCGGGCCATAAGTGTCTCGACGTCGTGGGGGTCGTCGGAGAAGCGTAGCGCGTTGTACTCGGAATAGAGCCGCACGAGCAGCGACTGGTTGGCGAAGTCAGCCGTGTAGCGTGCGAGGGCGACGGAGTCCTTGAGGGCGAATGCCGCCATGGTCCCCACGTCGACAGCCCATTCCGTGTTGGGTGCCACCCGATCCAGGGCCCGGGAGCGTGCGAGGAGCGAGTCGTAGCGGCCAGCGGCGGCGTCGAGGCGTCCGAGGTTGTGCAGCGCCGGGACGTTGTCCGGCTCGAGGGCGAGGACGCGCTCGAAATACGGAGTCGCCTGATCCATGGGGCGTCCCCACCGGGGGTTCGCACGCGTGTATACCACCGCGAGCTGGAGCAGGGCCTTCACCTCGTCCGGGTAGCGCTGCAAGTGGGCGACGTACCCCTGCGCGGCGGCGGTTTCGCGGCCCGATTGCTGGTCGAGGAACGCGGCGGCGAGGGAGCGGTCTCGTTCCGGCAGATCACCCGAATAGCGCATCGCCTTCACCGCCGCCACGTAGTCGTCCGTGTCGTAGGTGTAGGCGTTGTTCATGCTCTTCATGAGATGGGCGAGCGCGAACGTGGAGTCGTAGGTCAGGGCGCGGTTGTAGGCCGCCGAGGCGCTGTCGAACTGGCCGTGCCGGTGGAACTGCTCTCCCCGTAGGAACTCCTTGGTGGCCTGGATCGAGCGGGAGCTCTGGGCGGCGCTCCGCTGGATCCGGGCGTTCGCGCCGCTCAGCGAGGTCTCCAGCAACCCGGCTGCGAGGCGATCCACGAGAGTGAAGAGGCTGTCGACGCTTCCCTCGACGGTGACCAGGGGCGCCTCGACGGCGGCTGGGCCGACCCCGCGCATCCGGGCGGAGATGCTCACCCGGCCGAGCTGGCCCACGACCTGCCCGCTGACGAAACGGCCCGCGCCGAGGGCGGCCGCCAGCTCGGCGCCACGGGCCGCGTCCATGGGCTGGTCCGACCCCTGGCCGGTCCGCCCCACCACGGCCCGTGGATCGACCGTGCGCAGGGGGCCGGCTCCGTCGAGTCGGCCGGCCACCAGGTCCATGAGGCCTTCCGAGAGGTACGCGAGCTCGGGGGTCCCGTTCACGGTGAAGGGGAGGACGGCGATCACGTCATGCCTGTTCTCGGGCGTCCCGTCCGCAGGCGACGACGGGTGGCGAATCGCGTATGTGGCTGCGAGGGCCGCGACGAACACGGCAGCGGCGCCGGGAAGGGCCCATCGCTTCAGGGGGCGGGAGTCGTGCGCCTCTGATGCGGCCAGGGTCGCACGCCCCGAGCCCCCGGTCGCCCCTTCGAGGGCGTCGAGGAACTCGGAGGCGTCGGCGTAGCGCCGGGCCGGCTCCTTTTCCATGGCCCGTTGGATCGTCGCAGCCAGGGCGGGCGGTATGCCCCTCCCCAGATCGGCCAGGGGTGGAGGCTCGGTGGTGAGGATGAGGTTGAGGAGCGCCAGGGAATTGGAAGCCCGGAATGGGGGCTGCCCTGCGAGCATTTCGTAGGCCATGACGCCAAGGGACCAGACGTCGGAGGCGGGCGTCACCTCATGGCCGGAAGCCTGCTCCGGGCTCATGTATGCGGCGGTGCCGAGGGTGGTCCCGGTCGCCGTCAGAGATTCCCCGGTCTGGAGCTTGGCGAGGCCGAAGTCCAGGAGACGCACGTCGTCGTCGTCGCCCACCATGACGTTGGCAGGCTTGATGTCACGGTGGACGATGCCGGCGGCATGCGCGCGCTTCAGGGCCTGCGCCACCTGCCGGACGATGTGCACCGTGCGCTCGACGGTGAAGGCCTCCTGCTTCAGGCGGCGCTGGAGCGTATCGCCGTCGTAGAGCGCCATGACGAGGTAGAGCTCGCCCTCGTCCGTCTCACCGACGTCGTGGATCGTGCAGATGTTGGGGTGGTCGAGGGCAGATGCGGCCTTCGCTTCGCGGATGAAGCGCGACTTGGCGTCGGGGTCGCTGACCAGCCGGCGCGCCAGGAACTTGATCGCCACAGGGCGGTCCAGACGGGTGTCCACGGCGCGGTACACGTCGCCCATCCCGCCCTGACCGAGCAGGTCGCCCAGTCGGTAATGCCCGATGGTGACGCCGGTGCGCATGGAGGCGGGATTCCGGTAGGGTGGCCTGCTTCAGCGGGGGACTCGCAAGGTGGTTTCCCTCCGCCTGCGGTGTCAAACGGACGGGGCCCCGGTCGGTGGAAGGTCCGTGGGCGGAGTCGAGCGTCGCGCGGGCCGCGCGGACCGGCATCGGGGTGACGTGCAACCCGACCCCCACATACCGCATTTCTCGACCAAAGGACGAGTGAACTCGGTGAGCGGGTTGAATCGGGGCAGCCGTCGTGGTCGTGGACGGGACAGGGGAGATTCGACCCGGTGGGCGAGTGGAACAGACCAAACGTCGCGCGCCGGCGCACGTTCGGTCCCGGAGTGACGTCGGGTCCGTGGACGCGGTCGCTTCCCGCGCGCCGCGTGGCGGGGCGGGTGCCCTCATCCACGTCCGCTGCCGAACGCTCGCCCCAGCGTGAAGAGGAGCTCCCCGGACCTCCGTTCGATCTGCGTCCAGGTGACGCGCACCACCCGATAGCCACGGGCGGCGAGATCGGCGTCGCGCCGCCGGTCCGCCTCGAATGAGAGGCGGGACGCGTGATAGGGGAACCCGTCGATCTCCACGACCAGTCGGGCGGCGGGCCAGAAGAAGTCCACCTCGTGGCCGGCCACCCGCACGTTCGTCTTCACCTTCGGCAGCTTGGCCTTTCGGACCAGTGAGAGGAAGCGCTCCTCGGCTTCCGAGCGAGTGAAGGCCGGGTCGCCCGCGTCGAGGAGCGCCCGAAGGCGCCCTGTGCCGGGCTGCCGCCGATGGCGTTCGACGAGCGCCCGGAGGGTCGGCGGTCGTAATGGCCTCCAGGCCCAGTGCTTTGGCGAAGGCCTGCTCGAGCATGCGGTCGCGGATCGTTCGGGTGGCCGCCAGGTCGAGGAGCGTGCGGGCGGGGGTGGTGATGGGGATGGCGTCGTGGACCGTGGTCTCGTCGTCCGGCATGCCGCGACATTGATGCACCTGGACGCCGGAACGTCGGCGCTTGCCGCGACGGACGCTGATGTGGATGGGCTCGGACGGGTTGGCACTCGGCAGCAGGCCGAGAATGCCGGCAGCTGTCCGATGGCTGACGACCGCGGTCGGCCCGCAGGCCAGGCAGGCGGCCATGACGGTCGCCAGGGGTGGCAGGATCGGCCCGACCAGGTAGACGCCACGATGGGCCGGCCGCAATCCCCCGGATTGAATGCGGCCGTTGACCTGACCCCGGGAGATCCCGGCCGCCAGGAGCTGAGCTCGGGTCACCACCCCGTGCTGGCGCTCCGCGAGGGCGTAGATGGTGGCGGTCACGCTAGCCGAACCCGCGTCCTTGCGACGGGCGGATGTGTTGGGCTGCTGCGAACGTTCCATGCGTGGCCACCTCCAGGGCGAGAGGGATGATTCGGCGGGCCAGGAAGGACGAAGGTCGGCGGCGCCATCGCCCCCTGCGTCGCGAGCCCGGCTTCGACACCGATGGCGCGTCAAACACGGCCAGCCGCCCATGGACGTCCCACGCGCAGTCCCGGCGAGCCGTCGCCCTCGAAGAACGCTGGATCCATGGGGCCCTGGCATGGCGGAATGCGCCGGAGCCGGAGCCGGCGGCGGCATTGCGGCACACCTGGCCGCGTAGCGGCGGCCGGCACCGTTCCAACCCTGCAACGGCCTCTCCCGTCTCATAGTACGACAATGCTATACTATAGCGTTGTCAGCTTAGGCTACGCCGATCGTCGGAGGGGAGTCGTGGGCCGCACCACACTGGGCGAGTTCGAGCACCAGGTGCTCCTGACCATCCTACGTCTGGAGGGTGAGTCGTACTCCGTGCCCATCGTCGCCGAATTGGAGGCGCGTACGGGACGGGAGGCCGCCACCTCGGCGGTCTACGTGGCGCTTCGGCGTCTGGAGGCCAAGGAGATGCTCACCTCCAGACTGGAATCCCCGGAAGAGAGCGGTGAGCCCTACCCACGCCGCTACTTCGCGCTCACCGAGTCCGCACTCGAGCCCTTGAAGGAGGCGCGCCAGGCGTTCTTGAGCCTCTGGGACGGGCTGGAGCCGGCGTTGGACGACTGAGAGGATCGAGAGGACGCATGTGGGGGGACGGGAAGGAAGCTGGACCGCCGGCCGTGGCCCGCTGGGTACTTCGGCGGGTGGTGGGAAGGGCGGAGGCCCCGGTGGTCGAAGGAGAGCTGGCCGAGGCCTTTCGCGCACGCGCTGCGAAAGACGGCGTCGGTCGCGCCCGCTGGTGGTATCGGCGCCAGGTTCTGGGATTCGTGCTCCGTGCCCCGGCGGCGCGGCGCGCCCAACGGGAGGAGGGGAGGATGGGGGTCTTCGGAGACGTGGGACGGGATCTGGCGTGGGCGGTGCGAGGGCTGCGGCGGCGGCCGACGTTCACGGTGGTGGCGGTGCTCACACTGGCGCTGGGGATCGGGTCCAACTCGGCGATCTTCACCCTGCTGAGCGCCCATTTCCTCGCGCCGCTCCCGTATGATCGCCCCGACGATCTGGTCCTCATCTGGGAGGCGGACCGGGCTACCGGCGAGGTCACGACGGTTTCGCCCGGGAACTACTACGCCTGGAAGGAGACGGCGCGGTCGCTGAGCGCTGTGGCTGCCTTCAACGTGGACGGCGTCACCCTTTCAGGAGAGGGGGGAGCCGCGGAGGAAGTGGCGGCCAGCATCGTCACGCCCGACTTCTTCTCCGTCCTGGGCGTGCAGCCCGAGTTGGGCTCGACCTTCACCGCCGAGTCGGCCCGCCAGGCCTCCGGGGACCTGGTGCTGCTGAGCCATCCCTTGTGGGTGGGCCGATACGGGAGCGATCCGGCGATCGTGGGGCGCACCGTCCGCATCGACGGGCGGCCTCACACGGTAGTGGGGGTCATGCCGGCCACCTTCCGGCAGCCGGAGCGCCAACTGAGTTGGCAGGGCGCCCGCCTGTGGCGTCCGCTCCTCCTGGACGGGGAGCACGACGACTTCGAGTTCCGCTACCTGCGCACCGTGGCCCGCATCGCACCGGGATCCACCCTGGACCAGGTGCGCGCCGAGATGACAGGGCTGTCGGAGCGACTGACCGAGGCCCACCCGGACCAGAACGGGGCGTGGACGGTCACGGTGCGCACCCTGGACGACTACCTGCTCGGGGACGCCCGGCCGATCCTGCTGCTGCTCCTCGCCGCCGGTGCGGCGATCCTGCTCATCGTGTGCGCGAACGTGGCCAATCTCACCCTGGCCCGAGGACAGGAGCGCCACCGGGAATTCGCGGTCAGGACGGCACTTGGGGCCGGCGGCGGGCGCCTGGTGCGTCAGGTCCTGGTGGAAGGCCTCGTGTTGGCCGCGGCTGGCGCCGCCGTGGGGATGGTGCTGGTGTACGCCACGCACGGTACGCTCCAGGCCGTGCAGCGTCGCTATTTCTCCGGCCTCGTGGACGTCGCGGTGAATGGGTGGGTCGTGGGGCTCACCTCGGCGGTGGCGCTTGGGGCGGGCCTCCTGTTCGCGCTCCCCCTGGCCCGGACGGCGGCCGCGGACGGCGTCGCGGGTACGCTGAGGGAAGGAGACGCCCGGGGCGGATCCGGACGGCGCGCTGCCAGGACCCGCGACCTGCTCATCGTCGGCCAGGTGGCGCTGGCTACCACGCTCCTGGTGGCGTCTGCGCTGCTGACCCGGTCCTTCGACGCCCTGGTGAACGTTCCGCCGGGCTTCGACCCGGCCGGGCGTGTGACCTTCGACCTCTACCCACCTCGCACGACCTATCCGGACTACCCGGCCGTCCAGCGCTACTACCAGGAGATCCGGCGCACCGTGGAAGCGGTGCCGGGGGTGACGGCCATGTCCATGACCTCGGACCTGCCCTTCACGTCGGAGAATCGATGGACTCCGTTCGGCGTGGAGGGCACGCCGTACGACGAGTCCACCGCTCCCAAGGCCGACTACCACTCGGTGCTCCCCGACTACTTCCAGGTCATGGGGATCCCTCTGGTGCAAGGGCGGATCTTCGACGAGATGTGGGATCCGGTGCCCATGGAGGGCGCGCCGGTGGTGGTCAACCGACGCATGGCGTCCATGCTCGCGCCCGATGGCGACCCGTTGGGGCGCGGGCTTCAACTCGTACGCGACGACAGCACCATCACGCTGCGCGTGGTGGGCGTGGTGGAGGATGTCCTGGATGACGGGTACGCCGCTCACCCCGAGCCCATCTTCTACCTGCCCGTCGCCGTCAGCCCCCCACGTGGCATGTCCATGGTTGTTCGGCTGCAGGGTGAGGTGGGCCCGGTGATGGGCCGTATCCGTCAGGCCGTGGCCTCCGTGGACCCCGACATCCCGGCGGGAGGACTGCGCACGCTGGACGCACTGCTGGCGGAGACCGTGGCCCGGCCCAGGGCGGCGTCACGCCTGGGAAGCCTGCTGGCGCTGCTCGCGCTCCTGGTGGCCGCAGCCGGCATCTACGGCGTGCTCAGCTACGCGGTGCAGAGCCGGACCCGGGAGATCGGAATCCGCGCGGCGTTGGGCGCCGACGGCGGGCGCCTCATGTCCATGGTGCTGGGGCACTCCACGCGCCTGCTCACGGTGGGACTGGTGCTGGGGCTGGCGGGGGCGCTCGCGGTCGGCGGCGCGCTGTCGGGGATGCTCTTCGGCGTGCGAAGCTGGGATCCCCTCAGTCTTCTGGCAGCCGTTGTGATCCTTGGGTTCGTGGGAACGTTGGCGGCGTGGGTGCCGGCGCGCCGGGCCGTGCACATCGATCCCAGGGAGGCGCTGCGCGCGGACTAGCAGCGGCTACCGAGGCATCCAGTTGGACGGAAGAGACCCGAAGGCGGGAGATGCTCGGAGGTGCCCGATCACCCGCCGATTCCCCGCCGCCGCGTCGCCTTCCGGCACCCGATCGCGACAGATGCCCCAGGGCCGGATGATGAACCTGGCGTAGGCTTCGACGACCCGGCGCGTTACCGCGTCGTCGGCCCCGCACGTGGGCCGCACACCCTCGAAGTCCCGCTCGCGCACCCTCGGTGCCTTCAGGCCCAGCTTGACGTCCACGCAGTGGCCGACCTCGTGCATGACCGTGAATTCCAGCTGGGGCAACGGGTTCTGCCACCGATTGCGGGGGATGCCGATGAGGCCGAGGCCCGGTGTGATCACGAGGCGCTGCACGTCTTCGTCCGGCACGCCCGTGTTGTGCTCATGATGCGCGAACAGGCTGGAGACCTCATGCGGTCTCCACGTGCCTCCGCCGGGGCCCCGGGCGGGCTTGTTCTCGATGATGAAGATGGGGAACAGTACTCTCAGATGCTGCTGCGGCATGCGGCTCAACACCCTGGCCAGTCCGCGCGCCTTCGCTTGCCAACCGGGCGAGTCGATGAAGTTGTGGAAGTGGATGACACTTCCGCCGACCGGCACTCTCAGATGCTCGTACATGGCTCCTCCTGCGCTCAGGGTAGAGAGTAGGGACGTGGAGCGGCAAGGGAACGGGTCCGGGGAGGGGGTGAGGACGACGTCGCGAAGAGGAGAGCGTGAACATGTGGAGATTCGTGGATGTGATCGTAGTTCCGTACGACAGCGGCAGGCGTGGGTACCGGATGGGTGATGGGCCCACCGCCCTCGTGGACGGCGGGATCGAGAAGGCGCTTCGCGACACGGGAGTCGACGTATCGGTCCGTTGGGTCGAATCCGAAGATGGGGAGCCGCTGGCGACGGCGGTGGCGCACGCGGAGCGGGTCGCCGGGATGGTCCGCCATGCTCGGGCGCAGGGTCGGTTTCCGGTCGTGCTTGCCGGAAACTGCATCACCACCCTGGGAGGATTCGCCGGGGCGCGAGGGGCGGGCACCGGGCTGATCTGGCTCGATGCCCATGGGGACCTGAACACCCCCGAGACCAGCCCGAGCGGCTTTCTCGACGGCATGGGTCTCGCCGCCATCCTCGGCTGGTGCCATCGTGAGGCATTCGCGGCGGTGGGCGGTGAGAGTGACGAGCACCTCCTGGAGGAGCAGAACCTCCTGCTCGTCGGAGCTCGCGACTTCGATCCCGCCGAGGAACGAGCCATCGGATCGGGAATGGTCGCGCTCATGTCTCCTGCGGAGGCGTCAGACCAGGCGACGCGTGCTGCTCGGATCGGGGACTTCTGCGCGCCGCTGGATGACGTCTATGTGCACCTGGACCTGGACGTGCTGGACCCGGATGAGCGAGGCCCCGCGAATCACTTCCGCACGCCGGGAGGGTTGAGGCTCGACGACGTCCTCGCGCTCATCCGGGATGTGGCGTCGCAGCGGCCCGTGGTGGGCCTCACCGTGTCGGCCTACGATCCCGCCGTGGACTCGAAAGGCCGCGTCGGCGAGGCCGCCCTGCTCTTGGTTCAGGAGGTCGCACACCTGGGATGAGCCGCTCCGGGCTTCAGCCGCCCCCCGGCAGCCCCCCGCGATCGTCGATCCCGTCCATGATCTTCAGATATTGATGTCGGGCGATGAACATATCCTTGAGCGGGATCGTGCCCGGATACATGAGAGGCACGAGATGCGCGCTCTCCTGGTTGCCTTCGGTCGAGGACTTGTTCCAGCCGCGCGAGCCATCGGGTGCGATGAGGAATCCCTCGATACCCTCGTACCAGATCGCATCGCCGGCGGCCCAGGCGTCGTTCCGGACGCTCGCCGCCTCTCCCTGTTGGAACTTGTTGGCGATGTACGGCAGGTGTTCCAACCAGAGCGCGTGCCCGATCTCGTGGACGATACCTTCCACCATTCGGGCTTGGACCGACGGATCGTCCTCCATGGCGAACACGATACGTGCGGGCCCACCCTGACCGATCTCGCGCGGGGTGGAGCCCCCCCGGATTCCCTCGATGCCGGCTGCCGGATCCGGCGGCCGGCCGGCGAGGATTCCGATCTGGATCGTGGCCGCGTCGTCGTATGAGATGCCGGCCACCGTCGACAGGAGGGGGCTGTCCTTCCAGTAGTCGAGGATGCCCTCGGCGCAGGTGTTTCCGCAGTTGAGCGGTGCGTCACCCAGGAGTCGGTCTCGCTGCCACTCGGTGGGCCAGGGCAGCACGCCACCGTAGGCCAGGTCGACGGACGCCACCGGGAACAGTGCCTTGGCCAACTCCCCGGCCCGGCCCACCAACGGTTCGACCCACGGCCTCACGTCCGTCTCGATATCGAGGTCTCGCCACTGGTTCACGTCGACGAGGAACCACTGCACGGTCATCTTGGGCGTGCGAGGCCACTTCGGTGTCGAGCAGGCCGAGTAGGCGCTGCCCCCTGACGACTCGTCGGGATCGGCCGGAAACTCGACCTTCACCCGCACCGATGCCGGCATGTCGGCGGTGGGGGTGAAGAAGACCTGGGCCGTGTGCTCGGCGGCGCCCTCGTCGACGTTGTAGGCCTGCCAGAGATCCGGGCGCACGAAGTGGGCATCGGTACTCGCGAACTCCATCCCGTTGTTCATGAGCGAGACCCGCGCGTCGAACTCGCGGAGCTGCGCGTCGGGATTCACCTCGGGGTGGGGGCGCCAGTCGGCGTAGATGCGCGCGACGGCGGGCTTGCCCGCGATGAGCGGCGCGTCCCGCACGGTCTGGAAGACGTGACACGAGAGATTCGAGGTACCCGGAGCGGCGTTCTCGTCGGGAACGAAGTCGGGCCGCGTCGTGAACGACCATTTGTACCATCCGTCGCCGTCGTCGTCGGAGATCTCGTTCCCGCCTCCGTCCAGCACGCCGTCCCAGCCGGTCTTCACCCAGGCCGTGTAGCGCACGCCTCCCATGAGGTCGTTGACAGGTTTGATCCAGGCCATGTTCCCGCGCCGGAAGAGGCGCACGTCGACGGCCACGGGCGAGCCCTGCCCGGGCGCCGGGTAGGTCAGCCTGAAGCGGTCGGTGTCCAGGGTTTCGGCGGCGTAGTCCCTGGAGAAGTACACCGCGACGTTGGGCCTGCGATTGTAGAGAAAGGTGTCACCGTCGTCAGGCGTCACGCGGTCGATCCCCAGCCCGGCCGGGCCGCAGCGATCGTAGAGCAGCACGCCGTCGCGTTGCGCGGCCTGGAGATCGAGGCTGAAGTCGCCGTCGAGCGTTACGGTCTGGAGGTCGCTCTTCTGGTCCGGGTTCTGAAGGGTCAGCGTCAACCGTCCGCCGGCGCGGTCGTAGGGGATGAAGAGGAGGCCGACCTCGCCCTGGGCGGACCCGAAGGTCTCGCCGTCCTGGAGACCGAGAGGCGACACGGCCGGGATGGGCACGGTGTCCTGGACCTCGACCGCCTGGGGATCGACTCCCGCCAGATCCTTGATCATGGCCCGCGCTTCCGGAGGCAGGTCGGAGACCTCCGGCATCATGCGCTGGATCATGCCGCCGATCCCCTCGGGCCCGATCACGTTCGCCCCCGAGAGCATGCCGCGGAACAGGCGGTAGCGCTCGTCCGTGTCCTCGAGAAGGAGCACGACGTCCGGTGACCGGATCGTGTAGATCGCACCGCCGTCGACGAGCCCCTGCAGATCCGCGATGAAGCCGAGATGGGCCAGATGGGCGTTGTCCCATGCACTGAACATGAAACGGCAGCCGCGTCCCGCTCCCAGCGAGGAGAGGTGGATGCCCGCCACCGGACGGATGCGGCCCTTGAACTCGAAGTCGACGTCGCCCGAGACCGAGAGCCGGATGGCGGTGCGCGCCGCGTCGGTGGGCCTGGTGTCGAGGGGCTGGAACCCCTGGACGTCGTCGGCCCCGGCGACGGTGATGGTGCGCTCCACTCCACGGCTCCCACCTTCGTCGTCACTGACGAGGAGCTTCACGTCGAAGCGACCCGAGCGCTCGAACTCGTGCTCTATGCGCCACTGGTCGGTGATGACGTCCGGTTCACCTCCATCGAAGTCCCATGCGTACAGGAGCTCGTCCTTGTCGACATCGTTGGCCAGCGCCGTCAGCTCGAAGGTCGTGCCGTCGGGATCGATCTGGATCGCCCCGATCTGCAGCTCCCAGGGACTCCGGTTGCGTACCGTGACGTCCTTTTCTCCTTCGGCGAAGAGCTGCCCGTCGCTCCATGCCTCCACGCGCAAGGTGTAGTCTCCGCTTTCCGAATAGGCATGCGTGACAGCCGGCCGCTCTCCGGTGGAAATCGTGCCGGGGTGGTCGCCGAAGCTCCACCGGAACTCGATGGGGCGCTCGTAGTCCACTGGCAGCGAACCGGTCCCGGCCGGGTCGGCGGGGATGGAGAGGGTCAGCCCCGCCGGGGACGATGCCACGGGCCGCGGTCGCAGCACTGCCACCCACTGACGTTCCACGTGCTCCCCCGCGGATGCCCCACCGACGATGGTGATCGGCTGGGGTCGGCTCTGCGCGCCGACGGCGGTGGGGAGCGCGGCGCCGAGACACAGGGCCGTCAGGAGTCGCCGAGTCATGGGTCCTCCGGGAGGGAAGAGGTGGGGTGGGGCTGCGGTCAGCCGCCCAGTCGTCGGGCCAGCTCGATGGCGAGCGCCTTGTTCTCCTCCGGATCGTCCCGCACCTGGACGGTGACCGCGAAGCGCACGCCGTCGCTTGCCACCTGGAGCTCGTTCGCCTCCGAAGACCAGGCGGCGCGGTCTCCGACGCCGTCGATCCAACTGTCGAACACGATCTGGGCCGTGTGGGTCTCGCCCTGGACCTCGAAGTCGATCCCCTCGGTCAGCTTCCCGACCGCGTTCTCGAGATCCGCCACCGCCTCCTGGGCCGAGCCGCGAACCGGGTTCACGATCGTGAGTCCCACCGTGTTGGAGGTCCCCGGGCAGGCCGGCATCGGCTCGTCGAACTTCTCCTGATGGAGCATGGCCTGCACCCTCCGCTTCGAGTAGTCCATCATGCTCTCTTTGCATGCGGCCTCCCGCGCCTCCTTGTCGGGCTTGTCCCACGCCGCGATGCAGACGGCGTGAGGGATGCGCGTGATCTGCATGGGGCGGTGCCTCAACTCCTGCCCGTCGACCGGGAAGATCGCGCTCACGAGTTCCGGGCTGAGCACCCCGCACGCTTCCTGATGGCGGGCCGTGCCCTCGATGGCGACGATGCGCGCGGCCTCGGCGCGGGTGAGCAGGGCGGAATCCTGCGCGGCCCCGTCGAGGGGGGTCAGCGCAAACGCGAGGGTGGTCGTGCAGAGGGCGACGATCCGGATGGCTCGGTTCATTCTCAGCTCCCGCCAGGGTGTCCGGAGTCCGACGGAGGCCTCCGGAAGCGTGGCCGTTCGAGGGTTCGACGCGTCATCCTCTTCAGACGCGAAAACCTCGGCTCTGCCGCCATCCGGTGAGGCCAGCCCGCACCGCATGCGGGCGACATGCGCGCTCTTGACGACGCGCCTCTGCTACCATAGCGTGCAGGTACCATGCATAACCAAGTAGATGCGGGAAGCGCATGATCCAGGATTTCCGGGACAACTGGATCACCCAACTCCGGAAGGGCGTGCTCGAGCTCATCGTGCTCCAGACGCTGAGCCGCGGTCGCTGTTACGGCTACGAGCTGGTGCAGCGACTCTCCGCTGTTACGCCCCTCCAGGTCGGTGAGGGCACCGTTTATCCGCTCCTCAACCGCCTGAAGCGCGAGGGGTTGGTGACGAGCGAGCTGGAGGAATCTCCGGAGGGGCCGGCGCGGAAGTACTACCGCATCACCCGGAGTGGAGCGGAGGAGCTCGCCTGGATGCTACAGCGGTGGAGCGGATTGGTGGAAGGAGTGCGAGACCACGTGGAGGGCGGGGACGATGACTGACGGACTCACGCCGGAGGCGCGCGGGGAGGTCGATCGCTACGTCGCCGAGATGCGCGCCGTTCTTCGAGGCAGCCCGTTGGACCTGGACGAGGTCGAAGCCGACATCCGCGATCATGTGCGCGAGGCGGCTTCGCGATCGGGCGCCGCCGCCATGGGTCGCGACGAGGTCGACGAGGTGCTGGATCGCCTGGGCGCTCCCAGCCGATGGCTGGATGGTGTCGAGGCCGGACCTGAGGAAGCTCGTCGCGGCGACACCGGAGAAGCAGCAGATGGGGTCGGACGCGCGCTACGGCGACCGTGGCTGGTCTTCGTCCTCACCATCGTCGGGTTGGGCCTGTTTCCCTGGGTCGGGCCGCTGGTGCTGTTGGCGGCCTGGCTCCTGGCCCGCGCGGTGGCCGGTGACGTGGCCGGCCAGCAGGATTCCGCCGGCTCCGCGCCCTGGCTCGTCCGGCCCGTCCTCGTTCTCGGCTCTGCGATCCTCGTCGGCCTGCTTCTCCTGTGGCCGGTTCCGCCGCTCCTGGACGTGGGCGCGCGCATCGGGGAAGGGGCGCGGCGCCTGTCTCCGTCACTCGTCGGGGTCGGCCTCTGGTGGATAGCCCTGGGACAGCTGGTCCGGTGGAAGACGGAGCGATTCCGGTGGCTGTTGACCCCATTCCCGCTGCGATCGTCGCACGCTTCCCGGCTCTCGTGGCTCGGGGTCCTGGCGACGGTGGTCGGGCTCGCGATGTATCTCTCAACCCTTTGACGGTGGGAATGACGATGACGTGTGTGGCATCGAGGGCGAGGACGTTGGCCGTGGCCCTGGCGTTCGCCTTGTTGGCGCCGAGCGTGGCGCGGGGGCAGGACGCCGGCTTGGCGAGTTGGATCGGCCGGTACGAGTTCAGTGGGACGATGGGCGAGCGTTCCATGGAGGGCGTCATCGAGCTGATGGCTGGTGAGATCGAGGACTCCATCGTCGGAGAGCTACGCCTCGGCGCTCTGCCGCCGGCGGAGGTGCTCTCGGCGCATCTCGCGGATCCGACCGAGCCCCGGACGGTGACGCTCGACCTTCGGCTCCCCGAGGGTCCGGGGACCGCCGTGTTGACACTGGGGGAGGACGACGCGATCACGGGCGAGATCCGGGTGGGGCCGAACGTGATTCCGCTCCAGGGTCGGAAGGTCCGGTCGGGGCCCCCGCCCGCCATCGACTCCTTCCTGACCAGTGTCCGGTCCCGGGTCGACGCCATGGCCGCGCAGGCGCTCGAGGAGCAGGGTGAGCCGGGACTGGCGGTTGCCGCGGTCGAAGGGGATGGGCGGTGGGTCGCGGGATACGGGACGCGAGAGTTCGGGACGGATCAGCCCGTCACCGGCGAGACCATGTTCCAGGTGGGCTCGATCTCCAAGGTCCTGACGGCGTGGGGGGTGATGCGGCTCGCGGACGCCGGCCGGATCGAGTTGGATGCGCCGGTGAACCGATACCTGCTTCGATGGACGGTCCCGTCGGGTGCCTTCGACGCCGACGGCGTCACGGTGCGCCGGCTGCTGAGCCATACGGCGGGCCTCAACGTGCCGAGCATCTCGGGCGTGGATACGGCCGCGGACATTCCGGGCCTGGTGGAGGAGCTGGAAGGGCGAGGGCGGGGCGACGAGTGGGCCGTTCACATCGTCCAGGAGCCGGGCACCGGATTCCTCTATTCGGGCGGCGGATACATGGTGTTGCAGCTTCTGGTCGAGGACGTGACGGGACGCGCAGTTCGCCGACTACATGCAGGACGAGGTCCTGGCGCCGCTGGGCATGACGAGCAGCTCCTTCGGCTGGAACGAGACCGTGGCCGAGCGCGTGGCGACCCCTCACAGCTCCATCGAGGAGAGGAACCGACGCCACCGCCTCTTCGCCGGCGTCGCCGGCGCCGGACTCTACACCACGGCCGAGGATCTCGCGGCCTTTCTCGCGGCTCATTTCGAGGGCCCGCACGGTGAGCCGGCTGGCCGTGGGGTCGTCGCACCGTCGACGCTGGAGGCGATGACGACTGCCGATCCGGTTGCCGAGTCCTATGGCCTGGGCTACGAGATCTATCCGCTTCCCGACGGCTCCTGGGCGGCCGGCCACGGCGGATCGAACGTGGGCTGGAAGGCGAATCTCATCGTGCTGCCGAAGAGGAAGCTCGGGTTCGCCGTGGTCTCCAACGATGACGAAGGGCGGGCTCGCGCTGCCGTGGTCAACGTCGTTCGGGATATCCTGGCGCGGATGCTCTGACCGCCGCGTCCATGCGGCGCACCCAGAACCAGGGGGCCACACCGATCCCGATGAGCACCGCCAGCCAGAAGCGGCCGGCCAGGACGTTGTAGTCGGCCAGCAGGCGGCTCCATGAATGGCCGACCACCCAGTGACCGAAGCCGAACTCGAACAGGATGGTGAGCCCGACCCACATCATCCCGATGCCGGCGGCGCTGCGCCGGGTCAGCCGCCGGCGTTCCCAGCCCACGTAGACCCGCACCGCCGCGAAGATGAGGATCAGGGCCGTGACGCAGCTCACGACATGGGCGGCTTCCTCGCTCATGTACGGACCATATCCCATCTGCCGGACGATGCCGTTCAGGACGCCGATGACGGCGAGCAGGAGCCAGAACAGCAGGGCCTTGCCGATCATGAGAACCTCTACACGGACAAGCGCGTCACAATTCGCAGGGGGGAGGAGCCCCGATCCGAAACCTGGCGAGCAAGGTCGTGGCACGCTGTCGGGAGGGTTCCGCGCCGGTGTGTCTCGTTGACACGTGACCCCGTGCCCGAACGCCGGCGGGACCCGCCCGGGCACTGATTCAGGGGTTCTCCCCACAGCGGACCGAGCGGCCTCCATCGCATCATCGAGCAGGGATACACGCCGCCGGAGGCCATCGTGATTTCCGTGCCGTTCACTGCCGACGAGTTCTTCCGCGTCTTCGAAGCCTACAATCGCTCCGTCTGGCCTGCGCAGCTCCTGCTGCTCGCCGCCGCCCTGGCGGCGCTCTCGGGTCCGCTTCGCCGGGCACGGCGCGACCGATGGGTCCCAGCCATCCTTGGGGGACTGTGGCTCTGGGCTGGTGTCGCCTACCACATCCTCCATTTTTCGGCCATCAACGGCGCCGCCGTCGTGTTCGGAGCGCTCTTCGTCGTCCAGGGCGCGCTGCTTCTCGTCTGGGGCGTCGTCAAGGGAGGCATGAGCTTCCCGGCGGAGAGGGGCGTTGACGGTCGCGTGCTGGCCGGCTGGCTGATCGTAGCCTACGCCTTGCTCGTCTACCCGGTTCTGTCGTGGGCTACAGAGCACCCGTGGATGGCGAGTCCTACGTTCGGCGCTCCCTGCCCGACGGTGATCTACACGTTCGGGATGCTCTTGCTCGTCGGGTCGGTCCCGTGGTGGATTCTCGTCGTCCCTGTGGCGTGGGCCATCGTCGGTTCATCGGCCGTCTTCGCCCTCGGCGTGGTTCAGGACGCCGGCCTCCTCGTGAGCGCGCTCGTGTGCCTCGCTTTTGTCGTCCGCGAGCGGAGTCGGCGTCCGGATTCCGCCTTGGGTTGACGGCCGTCGAGGCCGCCGGACCTTCCGATGACGCACCCCGCCCGCGCCGACCGATGGGTCGGGCGCGGGCGGGCGGCGGGACCTCCGGCCCGGGCTGTCCGCGCCTACCTCGGATTGCGCCGACTCGACCAGGCGGGTTGGGAACCGTCTTCGAACGTGGCCTGGGCGATGTTCGTGCCGTCAGCGTTCATCGTGAAGATCTGACCGGTACCGTCGACGCTGCGCCTGAAGCTGATCTGTCGTCCGTCCGGTGACCAGGATGGGTTCCGACCGCCCTCGAAGGTGAGAGCCGCTTCGCCGGTGCCGTCGTCATTGATCACGAAGATCTCTCGGCCGACCCCTGAGAGGAGGCGGGTGAACGCGATCTGGTGGCCGTCCGGCGACCACGCGGGATCCTCTGCGCTGGTGTCGAAATACGTCAGACGAGTGACGTCCGTACCGTCGGCGTTCATGACATAGAGTTCAGGGCTCCCGGCCCGAGTGCTGGAGAATGCAATGCGCTTTCCGTCGGGTGACCAGGCAGGGTCGGTGTCGACGCCCGGCGCGTTCGTGAGCTGCTCGACGCCCGAACCGTCCGCGTTCATCACAAAGAGCTCGAAGTCGCCGGTGCGATCGCTGGAGAATACGATTCTGCCCCCGTTGGATCCCTTGGGCGACCAGTCCGGGGTGAGATCATTGTAGGGCCCACGCGTCAGGGGCGTGCGCTCCGTGCCGTCGGAGTTCATGGCGACGATGTGGAAGTAGACGCTGAGGTCGCTGGAGACGAAGACCAGGCGGCTGCCATCGGGCGACCAGGAGGGTTGGATCTCGGTGAGACTCGTGGACGTGAGCCGATTCACGGCCGAACCGTCCGGCTTCATGGTATAGATGTCCGGGCTGCCCGCTCTGCTGCTGGAAAAGGCGATGAGACCGGCGTTGTCACCCTTGGCGAACGAGGGCTCGGCAAGGAAGGCCGGTGTAGTCGGGGCGTCGCTGCAACCGAACAGCGCCAACAGCGCGGCGCCGACAAGCAGACGTCGATCCATGGGTGTTACCTCCGTGTTCTGGGACACCTCGCATCGCAAGGCGGCTGCGGTTGCCCGCTGAGAACGGCTCTGCGACGGTGCGGCCCGTGAGACGATGTCCAGGCCCGTCGGTCTGGCTTTCATCCTCACACACGCAGAATCTTGGGAATCGGGCTCACCACCTACACCAGCTTTCGGATCGAGATGGCCACGTCCGACGACATCACGACGATGCTCGAGGCCGTGCGCGACGGCGACCGGGACGCCATCGACGCGCTGTTTCCGGTGCTGTACGGGGAGCTGAGGAGGCTCGCACAGGCTCAGCGCAACGAGTGGCGGGGCGAGCACACCCTCAACACCACCGCCCTCGTCCACGAGGCGTACCTCAAGCTGGTGCGGCAGGATCGTGTGGGCTTGAACGAGCGGAGCCATTTCTTCGCGCTGGCCGCCAAGGCCATGCGGCATATCCTCACGGACTATGCGCGGCGCAGACAGGCCCAGAAGCGGGGGGGAGGCGTCAGGCCCGTCGAATTGAAAGAGGCGGAGGCGGCCAACCCCGTATCGGCCGAGAGCGCGACCGAGCTGCTGGCGCTCGAGGACGCACTCGCACGCCTGGAGGCGGCCAACGAACGGCAAGCCCGCGTCGTTGAATGCCGCTTCTTCGCGGGATTGCGCGTGCCCGAGACCGCGATGGCGCTGGGCATCTCGGAAGCGACGGTGAAACGCGACTGGCGCGTCGCGCGTGCCATCCTGCGAGACGCCCTCGACCCTCCCTCGCCGAGGCATTGATGTCCGACGAGCGAACGCGGCGCACCTACGCTCTGTTCGAGCGAGCGCTCGAGGTCGACCCGGCCGAGCGGGCGGCCTTCCTTTCGAGGTCGTGCCCGGATGATCCGGAGCTCCGTGCCCGTGTGGAGGCACTCCTGGCCGCCGACGAGGGGGCCGACGCGTACTTCGCGGACCTCGCGCGCCGAGCTGGCCTGCCGGGCGTCGACGCAGGCACGTCCGCCGCGGGTGAGCGCATCGGCCCGTATCGCATCGTCGACGAGATCGGCCGGGGCGGCATGGGGATCGTCTATCTGGCAGAGCGCGCCGACGGCCAATTCGAGCAGTCCGTCGCCCTCAAGCTCATCCGCCGGGGGATGGACGGCGAGACGGCGCGTCGGCGCTTCCTGCGCGAGCGACAGATCCTGGCGCGGCTGCAACACCCCGGTATCGCCCGGATCTATGACGGCGGCGTGACCGACGACGGCCTGCCCTGGTTCGCCATGGAGTACATCGACGGGGTGCCCATCGACCGCTTCTGCGACGAGGGCCGGCTCGGGGTGGATTCCCGACTGGAGCTGTTCCGGGAGGTCTGCCGAGCCGTCCAGTACGCGCACGGGAACCTGGTGATCCACCGCGATCTCAAGCCCGGCAACATCCTCGTGTCGAGCGATGGCGGAGTGAAGCTCCTGGACTTCGGCATCGCCAGGCTGCTCGACGATTCTGCCCCCGCCGATATCACGCAGACCGTTGCGAGAATGTTGACGCCTGCCTGGTCGGCGCCGGAGCAGGTCCGGGGAGCTCCTGTCACGACGGCTACCGATGTCTATGCCCTGGGTCTGATTCTCTATGAGCTGCTCTCGGGGCGTCGCGCCCAGGGCATGACGGACGGATCGCCCGAATCCCTGCACCGCGAGATCGTCGAGCGAATGCCGGAGTCGCCGAGCGCGGCCGTCGCCGAGACGCTGGAAGGCCCGGGTCTCTCAGCGGCCACCATCGCCGATGCCCGTGACACCAGGCCGGGGCGTCTCCGGCGCCGACTCACGGGAGATCTCGATACCATCTGCCGCACGACCCTGCGCAAGGAGCCCGAGCGACGCTATGCCTCGGCGGAAGCTCTGGCCCAGGACATCACTCGCCACCTCGAAGGCCTGCCGATCCTCGCTCGCCCCGACTCGGCGGGCTACCGGCTGACGAAGTTCATGGGCCGCCATCGCGTGGCGGTGGGTGCGGCTGCCCTCGTCGTCGTGGTCCTGGCGACGGGCGTGGTGGCCGCCCTCTGGCAGGCGAAGGTGGCGGCGCGGGAGCGTGACGCTGCCGAGGCAGTCACCGCCTTCATGGTCGAGCTCTTCCAGACCGCCGATCCGTCGGTTTCGGGTGGGGAGGACGTGACCGCCCGCGAGCTGCTGGATCGGGGGGCGCAACGCATCGAACGGCGGCTGGCGGGCCAACCGGATGTGCAAGCGAAGCTGCTGAGCACCGTCGGCCAGGTCTATCTGCAACTCGGGCTGCACGACTCGGCTCGACCACTGCTCGAACATGCACTGCAACTCGAGCACGCACAGGGAGTTGCCGGCCCGGAGGTTTCCGCCACGGCGCTGCTCCTGGGAAAGGCCCTCGCGGATGCGGGCGATACGGAAGGCGCCCGCGCCCGGCTCGAAGAGGCTCTGGAGATCCGGCGTGGACTCTACGGCGAGACACATCCTGACGTGGCGGAGAGCATGTTCGAGCTGGCCTCGGTTCTCCACATGACAGCGGACCGGGCTCTCGGCGATACGCTTTTCGAGCAATGGATGGCTCTGCAGGATCTGCTGCGCACGCCTGCAGGTACGGCGCAGGCCGACCGTCTGCTCCAGACGGGTCAGTACCTGCGCGGCAAGGAGCGAATGGCGGAAGCGGAGCAGTACATGCGTGAGGCCCTCGCCATGAGCCGGTCTCTGCATGGCGACCGACACCCGTCGGTGGTCGCTTCGCTGCTGGCGCTCGGCGGATTGCTCACCAATACGGACCGGCTCGAGGAGGCCAGGCGCACGTACGAGGAGGCTGCGCGCCTGGACCGGACGCTCTATCCAGACGGGCACGGCGGACTGGTGACAAGTCTGCTGGGGCTGTCCGCCATTGCCCGGCGCCAGGAGCGACTCACGATTGCCGACTCCCTTCTCGATGAAGCGCTCGCCATGGCTCCGCGGGTGCTCGGCGCCGGCGACGTCCAGGTGGCCGTTCTCTACTACAACCGCGGCCAGGTCCGCTACGCCCTCGATCGCTTCGAGGACGCACGCGCGGATTTCGCGCGTGCGACGGTGATCTGGACCGCGCAGCTCGGCCCGGATCACGTCTACGTGATGCATGCCAAGGCGGCGCAGGCCCACGCCCTCCGGGACGACGGCAGATTCGGTGAGGCCGAGGCGCTCTACCTCGCCGCGGAGGCCGGGTATCGCGCGGCCTACGGCGACAAGCACGCACTGGTCGGGTCGACCCTGCTGAACCTGGGGCGGCTGTACCGGATGTCCGGCGACCCGGAGCGCGCCGCCGAAGTGCTGGAGGAGGCCACGGCTATCCTCATCGCAGCCCACGGCGACGATGCGGTCGAGGTTGCCGACGCCCGTCTGGCCCGGGGCCGGAGTCTGGCCGACCTCGGGCGGATGGAGGACGCGCGGATGGAACTCGAGGCGGCACACCCCGTCCTCCTTCGTGAGCGGGGCCCTGAGGATCCCACGACGCGGCAGGCCGCCGCCGCACTTGCGGAGATCTACGACGCCGCCGGCCGTCATGCGGAGGCCAACGCGCTACGCTCGGGTTGACGCCGTCGTCCGGGGAGGCGGACGACGGGGAGATCCGGATCCGAAGCGTCGAGCCCCTGGGCGGAACCGGCCCGCGGCCGTATCGTGGCGTGTCCGTTCTTGTGCCTGGCAACGGGGAGGTCGTCGATGTGGGGATTCGCGGAGGGTGTGGTGAGGGGTCGGCGTGTGGTGGGATGGGTGGCGGCGCTGGCTCTGGGGCTCGGTGGAGCGGCCCCGCACGCGGCGGCGCAGCAGGGTCCCGCCTTCCCGTCGCTTCCCGATGCTGCGGCCGTGGGCGACGGCGTGACCGAGCCCTGCCTCCGGGAGCTCCCGGGTGACGTGCTGTGCGGTCGTTTCCGGGTCTGGGAGAACCGCGGCACTCGCACTGGACGGACGATCGACCTGGGCTTCGTGGTGCTGAAGGCGCTGAGTGACCAGGGCAACCGTGACGCCTTCATCCAGTTCAACGGGGGACCGGGTGCGCCCGCCACGCCCAGCGCTCCCGGCATGGCTCGGTTCCGCGCGGACATTCGGGCCGATCGGGACATCCTGCTCGTAGACGCCAGGGGGACGGGAGCCTCGGAGCCGCTGTTCTGCGACAATCCCTTTCCCGGCGGCGTCGCCTCACGGTTCGAGACCGTCTTCCCCCTGGACCACATCGACGCGTGTCGCGCCATGCTCTCGGCGCGGGCGGACCTGTCGCAGTACACGACCCCGGCCGCCATGGACGACCTGGCCGATCTGGCCACGTGGCTTGGATACGCCCAGCTCGACCTGAGCGGGGGCTCGTACGGGACCCGCGAGGCCCAGATCTTCACGCGTCGCCACCCCGCGATGGTGCGCACGGTGATCCTGAACGGCGTGGCCCCGGTGGACCAGCGGGTCTACCTGTACCATGCCCGGGACCTGCAGGAGGCGCTGGATCGCACACTCGACGACTGTCGCAGCCAGCCGGCCTGCGCCGCCGCCTATCCCGATCTCGACCAGGTCCTGGACGACGTCCTGACCACTGCCGCCGACAGCCCGCCCGAGGTGCTGGAAGAGGGGATCCGCGTGCCGTTCGGAATCGGACCGCTCTCCTACGCCCTGCGCGGGCTCCTGTACGGGCAGGCCGGGTCGGTTCCCGCCCGGCTCTACGAAGCCCACGCCGGCAACTGGCAGCCCCTGGCGGACTACTACCTGTCGCGCCAGGCGTGGGTGGGTGCGGCTGGCGGCGTTCCCGCGGGCTACCACCTTTCCGTGCTGTGCGCCGAGGATGTCGATCCCCTGAGCTGGGACGACATCCGGCAGGCCACCGCCGGCACCTTCATGGGGGATTTCCTCATCGCCGGCTACAAGCGTGCCTGCGATCGTTGGCCGTCAGCGAAGATGCCCCCCGAGTTCTTCCGCCCTGTGCAGTCGGACAAGCCAGCGCTGATTCTGTCCGGAGGGCGGGATCCGGTGACGCCGGTGGAGGGGGCCGACCATGTGGCCGAGGGATGGCCGAACCACGTGCAGGTGGTGGTCCCCAACGGCGGGCACGGCCAGGGCGGCCCCTGCATCAACGCCATGGTGGTTCGGCTGGTCCAGACCGGGTCCCTCGACGGCATCGACACCAGTTGCGTGCAGGACGCACCGCCGACCCGCTTCGAGCTGCCGGGGGGGTGAGCCGCGCCGTCGGCCCCGGGGGCCCGCCTTGTGGCGCGGGCCTGACCGGAGCTGACGACGCGACTCGGTGGCGCCCCGCCGTGGGCGGACCCTACCGCCGCCGGCCCTCGCCCACGTGCTCGCCCGTGAGCCCGCAGTAGGCATCCACCAGCTCCAGGAACCCCTGGCGGTAGCCATCGGGATCCTCGCCGAGGCCGTCTTCGGCCAGAGCCAGGATCTGTGCGGCGCTGATGGCGCCGCGGTACTCGGAGCCCCGCAGCAACATGCCGAAGCCCGCCACCGCCGCGGCGAAGTTGAAGTCATCGGAGACCTGGCCGCCGCGGTCGCGTATCGCGTGTTGGATCAGCTCGCTCTCCGTGCCCGCCGGCTGCTTGTAGCGGATCTTCACGAAGGCCAGTTCCTCGCCGCTGCTGGGATCGACCGTGCGGGTAGGGGAGTTGTAGCGGAGTGGATCCACCTGCCCGGGGTCGACGTCGGACTCTGCACCCACCGGCACGATCTCGTAGAGCGCGGTGACCGTGTGACCCGCGCCCATCTCGCCGGCGTCCTTGCGGTCGTCGTTGAAGTCCTCGGCGGCGAGGAGCCGATTCTCGTAGCCGAGCAGGCGGTAGGACTGGACACGCGCCGGATTGAACTCGATCTGGACCTTCACGTCCTTGGCCACCGTGAGCAGGGTTCCGCCCATCTCGCGCACGAGCACCTTGCGGGCTTCCTGGAGCCCGTCGATGTACGCGTAGTTGCCGTTCCCGTGCTGGGCGATGCCCTGCATCTTCTCGGACTGCAGGTTGCCGGTGCCGAAGCCCAGGACGGTGAGGAAGGTGCCCTCGGCTCGCCGCTCTTCCACCAGGCGGATCATGGCCCCGTCGCTGCTTTCGCCGACGTTGAAATCGCCGTCGGTGGCCAGAATGACGCGGTTGTTGCCGTCACGACGGAAGTGCTTGCGCGCCACGCGGTAGGCAAGGCGAAGTCCCTCACCGCCGGCCGTGGAGCCGCCCGCCCTCAACCGCTCGATGGCGGCCAGGATGCGCTCCTTGTGGGCTCCGGAGGTGGGCTCCAGCACCAGTCCCGCGGCGCCGGCGTAGACGACGATGGCCACGT
Source organism: uncultured Gemmatimonadales bacterium (assembly GCA_963809895.1). Classification (GTDB taxonomy): domain Bacteria; phylum Gemmatimonadota; class Gemmatimonadetes; order Longimicrobiales; family Gaopeijiaceae; genus Gaopeijia. Next base: position 876,820 of record CAWELD010000010.1, read on the forward strand.
GGTCCTCAGGCCGCATCTGATCCACCAGGAGTCGCATGGAGGACTGCACGAGGGGCAGCTTGTCGGGCGACGCCATGGAGCCCGACACGTCCAGCAGGAACACCAGGTTCGCCGGCGGCATCTCCTCCGTGGCGATGGGCCGACTCGCCAGGCCGATGCGGAGCAGACGGTGCCGTGGTGCCCAGGGGGCCGCACCCACCTCGGTGGTGACGGCCACGGGGTCGTCGCCTCGGGGCCGCGCGTAATCGTACGAGAAGTAGTTGATCAGCTCTTCGATCTGCACGGCGTCTACCGGCGGGAGCCGCTGCTCCCGCAACAGAAAGCGGCGCACGTTGCTGTACGACGCCCGGTCCACGTCGATGGAGAACGTCGAGAGCGGATGGTCCAGCACCGACTGGAAGGCGTTCTCCTCGATGTGGGCGTATTGCTCGCGGTTCCAGCCGGGCCCCTGACGCCAGCGGAGCTCGTTCGAGCGCACCGCCGGCGCGTACGCGGACGCGGCATCGGCTCGCATCGGCGCCCCCGGGTCGGAGAATGTCGCCGCGATGGTGGGTGAGGCTTCGCCGCCGGAACGTGCGCCGTCGACCACGACCTCCTGCAAGGCGAACGCTGCGACCTGGAGCCGGAAGTCCGCCGTGATCGTGTCGCCCTGCGCGGCGGCCGGCGGCCGCACCAGCGCATCCCGGGTCTGGTAGCCGATCAGCGTCACCGACAGGTGCGCGCCGCCCGGCGGGAACGACCCTCGGGGCACGTCCAGCGTGTAGCGGCCGTCTCGGTCCGTGAGCGTGCCGACGTTCAACTCGCGCACGGAGATCCGGGCGCTGGCCAGGGGTGACCCGGACAGGTCGTCCACCACGCGTCCGGTGATGTGCAGGTCGGCCCGAGGAGCCTGGTGCGTCGCGGCCACCAGGACCACCATGGCGACGGGCGCCAGGGCCAGGGCCAGCCGATGGGACGGGATGGTTCGGCGATGGGATGACATGGGGCGCCTCGCTCGTTTCGGGTCCATGTGTCGCGCGGCCACCTGGGACCGCCGTTTCGAGAGAGCGACGCGCGAGTCCGGGGGATTTGCACACGGGGTCGAAACTCCGGCGTCGAGAGCCCCGCGCACCTACCTTGGCGTCGGAGGGCGTTGTGCAACTCTTCGAGCTTGATTCGTCGTACAGCCGTCAACGGACCCACCCGGCCGGCAAAGGCAGGCGCCGGCCCCTCGATCCGGGAGGAGGATGAAGACCAACTGGGAAGCCGTGTATCGCACGGTCTATCCGGAGGTGCTTCGCTTCCTTCGGTGGATGCTGTCCGACGACGACGAGGCCGAGGATCTCGCGCAGGAGGCGTTCGCGCGCGTGCTGACGGTGGACGCCGAGAATCCCCGGGGGCTCGTGTTCCGGACGGCGACCAACCTGGCGCGGGACGCGGCCCGGACCGTCGTGCGGCGCAGACGGCACCTGACGCTGTTGCGAGTGGAGGAGGACGTGCGAGCCGAGCGATCGTCGAATCCGGCGCGAGACCTCGAAGCCCGCGAACGCACCGAGCGCGTGCGGCGGGCGCTGGACGAGCTGTCGGAGCGGGACCGCGAGGTGCTCCTGCTGTGGAACGCCGGCCTCGACTACACGGAGATCGCGGAGCAGACCGGCCTCGCGCGGGGAGCCATCGGAACGACGGTGGCCCGAGCGAAGAAGAAACTCGTCGACGCGCATCACGCGTTGGAGGATACCGATGCAGCACTTGGATGAAGGACTGCTCCAGGCCTGGTTGGACCGGGACCGCTCCGGGTTGAGCGCCGTCGAGCTCGCCGAGATCGGGCGTCATCTGGCGTCGTGTGAGACGTGCGCCCGGGAGCTCGAAGCGCTGCAGGACTCCTCTCGACAGGTGGAAGCGCTTCTCGCAGGCCCCGCGGGCGTCGAGGAGTCGATCCCCGCCTATACCGATATCCGGGCGCGGGCACAGGAAGGCGGGACCCGGGCCCGCCGTCGCCCGGCCTGGGTCACCGCGGGCTGGGCCGCCAGTATCGCCGTGGCCCTTGGCGCCGGATGGTTCGCCAACGAGATGTACCGCGCCGAGCGGCTGCCGCCCTCGGTCGCGGAGAGCGCCGGGGATGCCGGTGCGCGCGCGGCGGCCGCGTCAGCGCCCCCGACCGCTGCGGCCGGCGAGAGCGCACTGGACTCTGCCCCGGTACGGATGGCTCGGGAGAGGGCCGAGCCCGCCGCATCCGCCCCCGAACGGTTCGCCGGGGCGCCACCCGCGCCGGCCCCTGCGGCCGACTCCGTGGTGACCAGGGCGACCACGTTCGACGACGCGCGACCGGTGACGGTGACGGGTAAGGTCACGGACGAGTCCGGCCGCCCGCTGGAAGCAGCGCAGGTGATCGTCCAGGGTCTGGACGTGGGTACCCTGACGCGCGCTGACGGCAGCTTCGAACTGTTGTTCGACCCACGCCCCGGGACGCTCCTGGACGACGTCAGCCTCACTGCCGGGCTGATCGGCTACGGCACCGAGAGCCGTCCGCTCACGCTCCTGGGCCGGGACTCGGCTGCGGCGGAGTTCCGCTTGTCGAGCGCTGCGTTGGGGCTGAACGAACTCGTGGTGGCCGGTGCACAGTCGCCCACCGCCGAAGCCGCCGCGGACGCACCCAGGGCCGCCACGCGGCAGGACGCCGCCTCGGTGGTCTGGAGGGCCGCGAGCCGCGCGGCCGCAGAGGCCGAGGCCGGGTTCAGGATCCTCACGATTCCGGAGCGTGAGGTCACCGGGGTGAGCGTGGCCACCGTCGGCGACGATGCCTTCGTGCGCGTCGTCCAGGGCCTGGAGGGGGGGAGCACCGTGGAACTGGTGGAAGGCCGTAGCCCCATCCCCCCGGCACTGGCCTCGGCCCCCGAGGGCCAGGCGCGCGTGACGCTCCGACAGGGTACTCTCTACCTGAGCGCCACCGCCCCCATGAGCAGGGAGGCGTTGGAGGAGCTGATCCAGAGCGTGAGGTGAGCGATGCGAGCCCGAGTCCTTCTGCTGGTCATCCTTGTCGCGCTGCCCGCCGGACTGTCCGGCCAGCGCCCCGAGCCCACGACGAGTTTCACGGCCAGAGCAGCTCGCCTCTTCGACGGGCAGCGCATGACGGAGGGGCCCGTCGTGCTCGTGGTGCGGGACGGGAGGGTAGCGGAGGTACGCGACGCGGCACCCGACGAGGCGGTGGACTACGACCTGGGTGACGCCACGCTCATGCCGGGGATGATCGACGCCCACGATCACATCGGCTGGTACGTGAACGCCCAGGGCAGGCTCCACTCCGGCGGCGACGGGGAGACCCAGGCGGACGAGACGCTGGCCGGTGCCCGCAACGCCTGGGTGACGCTGCGCGCGGGATTCACCACGATCCAGAGTCCCGGCTACGGGTCGGATCGCCACCTCCGCCACTGGATCGCCGACATGGGGCTGCCGGGCCCGAAAATCCTCACCTCGCTGCAGCCGTTGAGCGACGATCGCCTCTCGCCCGACTCGCTCCGCGCTCTGGTGCGCGCGCGTCGACGCCAGGGGGCGGACCTCATCAAGGTCTTCGCCTCGGCAAGCATCCGCACCGGCGGCAAGCAGACCATGAGCGACGAGCAGTTGCGGGCCATCTGTGGAGAGGCGAACAGGCTGGGCCTGCGCACCCTGGTGCACGCGCACTCGGCGGCCAGCGTGCGTGCGGCGACGCTGGCGGGATGCACGCAGATCGAGCACGGGATCTTCGTGGAGCAGCCCGAGCTCACGCTCATGGCGCAGCACGGCACCTACTTCGATCCGCAGTGCTCCCTGGTCTTCCGGAACTACCTGGACAACCGGGCGGTGTTCGAGGGGATCGGGAGCTACAACGACGAGGGATTCGACTCCATGGAGCGCGCGATCCCCCTGGCCATCGAAGGCATCCGCAACGCCCTGGCGACCCCGAGCCTGAAGGTCGTATACGGCACCGATGCCCTGGCCGCGTCGCACGGGCACAACGCCGCGGACCTGGTCTGCCGGGTGCAGCAGGCGGGCGAGGACCCGGTGCACGCGCTGACCGCAGCGACCTCGTTGAACGCCGAGGCCATGGGCCTGAGCGACCAGATCGGATCGTTGACGCCCGGATACCTCGCCGATGTCGTCGCCATCGACGGCGACCCCCGCGAGGACATCACGGCCGTGACGCGCGTGGTGTTCGTGGCCCGCGGGGGTGTGGTGTACGAGGCGGGCTCCTGACGTCTGGGGGTGACGAGGGCACGCGCCTGCAAGACGCATCGCTTCCCGGCAGATCGCAATACGTCCGCCTGCGGCGGCCGATACGATACTCTGCGACGGCGGTGAGGTAAGGTGCTTTTGCGTAACCGTTTACGCATATCGAGCCGAGAGTGGACGGTGCCTTGCAAGAGGGTCGCGACGCTTCGGCGCCGCTCCCAAGCGACGGCGTCACGACCAGCCCCCCCAGGCTCGAGGTAACAGCACGATGACACCCGCCCGCTCGGCCGGGGCCGTCCTGGCCCTGGCGCTCCTGTCCCTGTGTCCCGCAGCCGCGAAGGCACAGTCCATCGACTCCAACGCGCCCTCCGTTTCGCTCGCCGCCAGTGGCAGTGAATCCCTGACCCTCAGCGTGACCGGCGTCAGCACGGTCAACTTCGATCTCGACGGTGGCACCACCGTCGCGGGCGACAACGCCATCTCGGTGGACACCGATTGGCGGCTGAAGGGAAACCGGACCACGCTGCAGATCTGGGGATCGTTCACCTCGTCGACCGACGCTCTGTCGGACGGTACCGGGTATTCGATTCCCAGCAGCGCCGTGCAGGGGCGTGTCGCCACCGGCGTGCCCACCAGCTTCACCGCCTTCACGCAGACCGGGCCTTTCGGCGCCGCGGGCGCCGCGCTCAAGCTCGTCGAGCTGTCGGTGAGTCCCCCGAATCACCGCGGTAACCGGTCCGACGACCTGGAGCTCCAGATCGATCAGACGGGGCTCAACCTCGCCGCCGGCGACTACAGCGGGACGCTCACCATTCAGGCGACCGCGTTCTGACATGAAACGGCTCCTGCTCGCCGCGGTGACTCTGCTCACCGCGGCGAGGCCGGGAGCGGCCCAGTCGGTCAGTCCCCTCATCGCGGAGTACGACCGCCCGACCACCGGACGATTCGAGGTGCAGAACACGGGCCTCTATCCGGTCACGGTGGTGGTGGAGGCCAAGGGCTTCCACCTCGACCCCGAGGGAGTCCCGACCTTCGAGCCGCTGCCCGCCGACCTCCGTGTCCGACTCTCGGAGACGAGCTTCGAGATCGCGCCCCGCAGTCGCCACGCCGTCTACTACGAGGTGAGCGCTGCCCGGCTCCCGGCATGGTTCACCATCTACAGCACGATCACCGGTCCGCGTCCGAGCTCGGGTGTCCAGGTGCGCGTCCAGCTTCCCCACACGGTCTACGTCTACGGGGATCCGCTGACCCGGGACGACGTGGCCCTGGATCGAGCGGAGTGGGTCCGTGGCGCCGACAGCGTGGTGGTGCGGGTGCGCAACGGTGGGCCACGCCTGGGTCGGGTGCAGGTGGCCCGCGTCGAGGGTGGTGGGCCCCACGTGGACTATCCCGGGTTTCCGGTCTTTCCGGGCAGTGAGCGTACGATCCACATCCCCTGGACCGGCGACGCGGCGCCGGTCCGCGTGACGCTGGACTTCGGCGACTTCCGTCTCCAGGGCGACGTCGCGGTGGTGGACGCGCCGGAGCCCGGAGCCCCGGGCGATGGCACGGACGTGACGGATGGCCACGACTCGTGACCGGACGAGCATCCAACGTCATCGGTGGCGCCGGCGATTCCTGCCGGCGGCCACGGTGGCGGCGCTGCTCGCGCCTGCGGCCGTCCGCGGGCAGCGCGTCGTCCGGGTCGACGTGGGCGCCAACAGCAACTCCGACGCCTACGCCACACGGGTCCAGTGGTTCGGACCGCGCTTCGAGGGATGGCTGGCCGCCGCCGGCGGTCGGGATCGGTCGCTGGGCGGTTGGATCGGCACGCGTCTGGGCGAGCTCCGACTCGGGGTGGGAGATGCGCCGGTAGCTCTTTCCCTTCCCACGGACCGACTCGGGGGAGCGCCGGGTCTCATGGGCCGCGGCGTCGTTCTCGCCGATTCTGCCGGCCGATTCGAATGGAGTGCCTTCGCCGGTTGGGGCGCGCGCGCCCGCAACCCGGTCCCGGGGCTCATGACCGCACAGACGTCGTCGCGCATGGCCCGCCTGGACGCCAGTTGGGCCGCGTCGCCCACCGTGACCTGGGCCGCTTTCCAGACCCTCGCCGAGGATGGCTGGACGCACCTGGAGTCCCTGAGCTGGGAGCCCTCGGCCGCGCTTTGTCTCGACGCTACCGGCGGCCGGATGGAGGGAGCCCCGTTCGGCGCCCTCGCGTTGTCGACCTCGACCCGGCATCTGGAGTTCACCTCCGTCTACACGTGGAGCTCCGGGGCGCAACGCCGGATGGCCGCGCCCGACGTCTTCTTCGCCGAGAGCGCGGGTCTCAACGGGCGCCTGCTATGGCGACCCTCCGAGAACTGGTACCTCGAGGCGTCACGCGTCCGCCGGCATACGTCGGAGCTCGTCGCCGATCCTCTTCCGCCGCGCACGGTCCACCAGGTCGGTGGGGGACTTGCCCTCGGCCGGGTGTCGCTTCGGGGCTCCGTCCAGGAATCCCCCGACCCCACGGGCGGAGATGCGAGCCGCGGGGCGCGACTCGGCGTCAGCGCGCGGGTCACACCCATGCTGCGTGGCGACCTCTCGTACTTCGTGAGTCGCGATGCGCGAGGCGTGACGACCGGCATCGGCGTGGCCAGTCTGCGCGAGAGAATCCGCCCCGCGCTGGAGTTGCTCCAGCGGGTCACCCTGGACGGCCGGGGCAAGCCCTCCGTGGCGTTGGGTGGCCGCTTCGAGCGCGGAGGCTCGAGCGTCGGACTGGACTATCGGACGGACTTCGTGCCCAGCGAGTCCGGCTCTCAGTTCCGGACGGCTCTGGTGATCGACGTCCGCATTCAGCTTTCATCGACCAGCGATGTCACGGCCACCACCTACCTGGACGGATACGGAAACACCGTCTACCGGGCCCGCGCCGGACGCTGGCTCTACCCGGGCTCCCGGGAGCGCGGGGGGACGCGTCGGACCTCGGCGGAGGACTTCGACTTTCCGGATCGCGTCGTACGGGGGCGCGTGCAACTGGAGGACGGCACACCGGTGGAGGGCGCAGCCGTGGCGGTGGGAGATCGGGTCCTCTATTCGGACTCCGAAGGGCGCTTCCTGCTGCGTACCGACGACACGAACCCCATGCCGTTCGAGGTGGCGTTGGGGGAGTTCCTGCTACCCGGGGCATACCGCATTCTCAGCGCCCCGGATGAGGTGCGGGCGGTTCCGGAGGGCGAGGTGGAAGACGTCGTGGTCGTCCTCCGCAAGGTGACCCCCGCTCCGGCCGGCGCTCGAGAAACGCGCTGATCGACCGCAAGGGTCAATAGGCTTCGAGCCTGAAGGTCTGGATGGACGCCGTCGGGTTCGGGGCGACCCCCGACCCTGGGCGAAGCAGCCGAACGGAAAGGAGGATGGGGCGCGCGAAGCGGTCGTGCGTGACGACGCGTAACGGTGGCTCAGGTCCGTCGTCGGGGGCCGTCCGGGCGGGGCGGGTCAGGTCGTGAGGGGACCCGGTGAGGAGCGACGCCAGATCCGGAAAGACGCGACGCGGCGTGGAGTCGTCGCCGAGGGTGTCGGCGATGGAGAACGACCGCGACGCCGCGATGTGGATGCCTGCCGCACCGGGGGGTGCGAAGGCCGGCGCACCACCGATCGCCTGTGCTTCGGCAGACGAGAATCCGCCCGCCAGCATGAGCCCCCCCAGGAGCCCCGCGATGGCAATACGCCGCACCTTCGTCACCTCTCCAGTCGGTCAGGTGGGACATCTCCTGGGGCTTCTCTAGAGCGAGATCCGGGCCAAAACAGGCTGTGCGTCGTAACATCCTGGGATACAGTGACTTAACGGACTTGCGCCCAAGTATGGTACTGTCTGGAATCCATACACGGTCTCGCTGGTGGTACGTCGCTGCTGGCGTGATCGTCGCTGCGGCAGGCGCAGAAATGCGCATTTGTATGGAAATCGTACACGTGTCCAATTATCATACATACAGTTGTACTCGATCTCCCTGTTTGACGGATGCCATCGTGCAGAGCCTCGACCTGTCCAACCCGTCGGTCCTCCTGGTGGACGACGACCCCCACATCCTTCGTTCGCTCTCGCGCTTCTTTCAGAATTCGGGCTGGGCAACGCACACCGCCCCTTCGGGCGAGGATGCGGTGCGGGCCTACGAGGCCGTGGCCCCGGACGTCGTTCTCCTCGACCTGGTTCTTCCGGGCATTTCCGGCCTGGAGGTTCTGGAGCTGATCGTGCCGGCGGGGGCGACGGTCGTGCTCCTGACCGGCGAGGGGCAGGTCAGCACCGCCGTGGAGGCCATGCGCAAGGGAGCCGAGAACTTTCTCACCAAGCCCGTGGAGATGGACTATCTCGAAGCCGCGCTCCTGAAGGCTCTGCGCACGGCGCGGCTGCGTGAGGTCAACCGCCGTCTGTCGGCCGCGGTGCAGGACGGCACCGGGGACAAGGACTTCTTCGGCGGCTCGGCGCGCATGCAGGCGTTGGCGGAGCGAGCCCATCTGTTCGCGCGCTCCGACAGCACCATCCTCCTCATGGGCGAGAGCGGCGTAGGCAAGGGATGGCTCGCCCGGCGCATGCATCAGATCAGCCCGCGCTCGGCCGCGCCCTTCGTGACGGTGAACTGTGCCGGGCTGTCCGCCACGTTTCTGGACAGCGAGTTGTTCGGACACGAGAAGGGCGCCTTCACCGATGCGCGTCAGGCCAAGGAGGGACTGTTCGAGGTCGCGAACGGAGGGACTCTCTTCCTGGACGAGATCGGGGACCTGGCCGTGGAGCTCCAGCCGAAGCTTCTCAAGGTCCTGGAGGAAACGACGTTCCGGCGCCTGGGTGGCACACGCGAGATCACGGCCGACGTCCGGCTCATCGCCGCCACGAACCACGATCTGGAGGCCGCGGTCGACGCGGGCCGCTTCCGGGCCGATCTCTATCACCGCATCAACGTCCTGGCGCTGTCGATCCCTCCCTTCCGCGAACGCGATCCCGAAGACGTCCTCGAGATGATCCATCGGGTGTTCAGGGAGCTGGCTCGCGAAGGGGACCCGGCCCTGTCGCGCAACGCACTGGACCTGCTGCTCGGCTACGACTGGCCCGGCAACGTCAGAGAGCTGCGAAATATCCTGGAGCGCGCGCTGGTGCTGGCGCGTGGGCAGGAGCAGATCCGGGTCGAGCATCTGCCGCCGTCGTTGAGGGGGTCGGCCCCGCTGATCGAGTCCAGGGACGCCGGGCCGGTGGAGCCCCTCGAAGCCGTCGAGCGCAGGCACATCGTAAGAGCGCTGGAGGTGCTGAACGGCAATCGTACCCGGGCCGCCGAGGCCCTGGGCATCAGCCGGGCCACCCTCTACGCGAAGATCGACCAGTTCGGGCTACAGGAGGTGGGGCGGGCGTGACCCCCTCCCCTCACTCCCCGCCCGGCGGCCCCACTGCCTTCAGCACCTCGCGCGTGAGATCCCAGCGGTCGAAGCCCTGGCGGCCCCAGTCCAGCCCACGGCGCACGATGACCAGGTGGTGGGACGGCACCACGATGGCGAACTGGCCCCGGTTGCCGGCGGTGGTGTAGGCGTCGGAGGGCACGTCGGTGCGGTCGCTGGGCACCAGCCACCACTGGCCGCCGTAGAAATCGCCGCGGCCGGCGGTGGCCGGGGCCGGCGTGCGCACGAAGTCGATGAAGTCGTGCGACAGGAGCCGCTTGCCGTTCCACACGCCGTCCTGCTGATAGAGCATGCCGAAGCGCGCCAGGTCGCGGGCGTTGGTGTACACCTGGCTGCTCAGGATGAAGTCGCCGAAACGGTCCATGCCCAGGAGCGTGCTGCGCATGCCGAGGGGATCCAGCAGCGCCCGGCGCGGAAAGTCGTGATACGTGTCCTCGTCGCCCAGCGCCCGCTTCATGAGGTAGACGGCCGTGAGGGTCTCGTAGTTCTCGTAGTCCCAGTTCGTGCCGGGCTCCCGGATCACGGCCCGGTTCAGCAGTCCCTGCACCGAGCTGGCACCGGCCCAGTAGGCCAAGCCCCGAGCCGGTGGCGTATTCCAGTCCGTTGTCCACCGGGTAGAGGCCGCTGGACATGTGGAGCAGGTTGCGCAGTGTGATGGCCCTGCGTGGGTCGCTCTCCGGCGACGCCGCTCGCGGCCGCCACGGAAGGTCCAGGGGATCGTCCAGGGACAGCGTGCCCTGGTCCACCAACATCCCGATCAGGGTGACGGCGATGCTCTTGGCGGTGCTCCAGGTGCGCGTCCGCGTGTGGCGGTCCACGCCGGGGGCGTAGCGCTCCAGGAGGATCTGGCCGTCCTGCACCACCATGAGGCTCAGCGTGACCTGTTCGGGGCTGTCCCGGTCGAAGGCCCAGTTCGCCGCCGCCTCGAGTGCTTCGGCATCGACGTTGGCCGGAAGAGGCTGGTCCGGAACCAGGTCACCCATGGGCCAGGGGATGGTATCGGGATCGCCGGGGAGGGGCGGGCGGTCGATCTCGGGCAGCGTGGCGATGTCGTCGAAGGTCTGGTCCGGGGACAGCACGACGCAGCCGACGCCCTCGCGGAAGGCCGCCCGCATGACCGGAATCGCGCCACCCGGCGCCCCGACTGCCACGGCCCGCAGGTCCCGGTTCACCTCGTAGTCGCCGCCCTCGGCGGTCCCCACCGGGTTCCGGACGTAGGCGAGCTCCTGATCGAAGACCTGGGCCAGCGTCCGGTGAGACGTGAAGAGGCCGTTGCACATCAGCACCGCCTGCACGCCGCGCTGGATCATCTCCTTCTGGGGAGCCCACACGTCGTAGGTCTCTTGCTGCTGGGCAGCCAGCAGGGAAGGGAGGAGGACGAGCGCGACCGCCAGCGAGGCGCGGGCGACGGTGGACGGGTGCGGGCGTGAAGGCATGGCCGGATCCTCGATGGGGTGGAGTCCTCCCCGAGAATGAGGGTTGGCGGCGCCCCGTCAAGCATGGGCGGCTACCGAACCCGGCTCGGGTCGGATCCTGGATCGCGCGTCGGGGTTGGGTGTCGAAGCTCCCAATCCCCCGGCATCAGGAGCAACAGACATGCGAGGTCGACTGTCGACTGGCCGCTTCTTTCCGTCTCTGACGATCGCGGGCGCGGCGGCGATCGTCTTCACGGCCGCCTCACCTCGAGCGACCGCCGCCCAGACCATTCTCAACGTGGAGCGCCTCCAGCCCAGGGAAGCGTCGGGCTGGCACTTCGGTGTGGAGGGCGGGCTGGACCTGGCGCGCGGAAACACCGACCACACGGACCTGCAGGGTGGGTTCGCCACGGGCTACCGGTGGTCCGGCGACTGGGCGCGACTGTTCGCCGGGATCAACTACGAGGGGAAGGGCGACGGCAGCGTGGACAACGACCAGTACCTGCATCTGCGCTACAACCACTGGTGGCGATCGCGGCTCCAATCCTTCCACTTCGTGCAGTACCAGGCGAGTCACACCGGCGTCTTGCGGCGGCGCTACCTGGCGGGGAGCGGTCTGCGACTACGGGTGCTGGAGCGCGAACGGACCACGTTCGACCTGGGGAGCGGGGCCATGTTCGAGTACGAACACCTCGACCGGACCCAGGTGTCCGACGACCATCCCATCACGTCGCGCGTCGTGCGCATGGCCAACCTCCTGGTGCTGAATCGGCGGCTGAGCGGCGACGTGCGCTTCGTGGGCGTCGGATACGTGCAGCCGCGCTTCGACGACTTCGGCGACGCGAGGCTCCTGTCGGACCTGTCCATCCTCATCGCGCTGACGGATCAGGTCGACCTCGCGGTGCGGCTGCAGTGGCGACACGACACGGTGCCACCGGGTGGGGTCGACGCCGATGACCTGAGCTTCACCTCGGGCTTCACGGTGAGCCTACGCTGACGGCGCGTCACGGTGCTACGCGGGGGCGCGCCGGGCGATGGACCGCAGGATGGCGAACGCGGCGCCCGCCGCCACGCGCAGGGGACTCAGTCGTAGCCCGAATCTCTCCAGCGCATGGCGATGGTGGGCCCAATAGCCCTCGGGCAGGTTTCCGCGGACGAGGTCCGCTCCGAGGGTCCGGTAGTAGTTCCGGAGGGTTCTCCGGGTGACGTCTCGGAGCTCCGCCTCGGTCAGGAAGGTCGGTCCGAACGTTCTCAGCAGGTCCAGGCCCGCGGCCATCTGCGCCCGCAGGCTGGCATGGGAGGCCGTGATGGAGCCCTCCTGCTCCCGGGAGTAGACGAGGACCTGGTGCACGAAGCCCAGGTCCCATTCCTTCAGCACGTACAGGTCCGCCTCCACGTCGCCCGAGATGTGATTCTCCTCGTAGAACGGCGTGCGGCTGCGCACGATCTCGCTCCGGAAGAGGTGCGCCGAGGGTGAGCCCAGGGTGTAGGGGCCGTCGGTGAGATTCATGCGGCCCGCGTCCCGGCCGGGTACGACCTCCGTGTCGTAGGGCAGACCCACCGACAGCATCCCCGAGTCCCGGAGCCGGTAGGAGCCCACGATTCCCACCCTCGGGTGGCGCTCGGCGACCGCGACCATCTCCTCCAGACATCGCGGAAACATGAAGTCGTCCGCGTTCAGGACCTTGGTGTACCGGCTCTCGTCGCTGATGGCTCGGAGCCCGCGGTTCGCGTTGGCCAGGGCGCTCACGAACTCCTCGTGATGCACGATGCGGATGCGCTCGTCGCCACTCGCGTAGCGCTTCGCGATCCGGAGCGTTTCGTCCGTGCTGCAATTGTCGACGACGATGTGCTCCCAGTGGCGGAAGGTCTGAGCCAGCACGCTCTCCATGCATTCGGAAAGGTACTCGGCGCCGTTGAAGACAGGCGTCACCACGCTCACGAGCGGCATCGCGTCGGGTCGTCCGGTGGAAGAGCTGTCGCTGCTTGTCATCGCATCTTGAGGTGGCGGGCCACGGATGGGACGAGGGGCGCGCGGCCGAACGTCGAGAGCGCAACATAGCGGAACCCCCGGTGGCCGGCGCCCTCCGGCCCTGTCGCAGGTGCCGGACGTTCGCCACCTTGGCAAGGTCGGTTGCCTGCTGGAACTTCGCGGTCCGTCTACCTCACGCCATGCAGGGCACCGTGCGACAGCGCACACCCACCGTTCTCTATGTGGATACCAGCATCGGCTTCGGGGGAGCCTCCAAGAGCCTGGCTCTCCTGCTCCGGGGCCTCACCGGGGTGCGGCCGCTGCTGCTGTCGGCTCAGGACTCCGAGGAGCTGAATCGGCTCTTCGGGTCGGTCAAGAGCTGGCGATTCCGCACGCATGTCAACTACCGGGCGCGCTTTCGCCTGCGGGATCGCCTGCGCGCCCGGGGCCGCCTGATCCGGTGGGCCGGCATGAAGGGATTCGCCGCCCTGGACCTCGCCGTCTCGCCCATGGTGGTGATCAAGATTCTGAGGATCATCAAGCGGTACGACGTGGATCTGGTCCACCTCAACAACCGCTACATTCCCGGCGAAGCGATTCTGGCGGCGCGTTTGAGCGGAGTGCCGGTGGTGGCTCATCTCCGCGAGTATCTCGACTCGCCGATCCCCGGCGAGGTCCTGCGTGCGGCGCGCAAGGTCGATCGGACCATCGCGGTCTCCGACGCGGCCGTGGAGAACCTCGTTGCGGTGTTCCCCGAGCTCCGGGTGACCAAGATCCAGAACCCCGTGGACGTGGAAGCCATGGAATCGGCCAGCGGAGCCAGGCTCGCCGTGCGCGAGAGTCTCGGTGCGACCGAAGCCGACATCCTCGTGGGGATCGTGGGCCGCGTCGTGCCCTGGAAGGGCCAGTTGGAGTTCGTGCGGGCGTGCCTCGGTGCCATGCGAGAGGAGGCCCGGATCATGGCCGTCGTCGTGGGCGACGTCTCCGACGGCCTCGAGTCCTATCTCGACGATGTGCGCCGGGAGATCGACCAGAGCGGCTTTCAGGACCGATTCGTGTTGACCGGGTTCCGGAAGGACGTCGAGGCGATCTATCACGCCATCGACATTGCGGTGCACGCCTCCACCTCGCCGGAGCCCTTTGGGAGAGTGATCCCCGAAGCCATGGCCGCCGGATGCCCGGTGATCGCCTCCGACGCGGGTGGGCCGCGGGAGATCATCGCTCCGGGGGTGGATGGACTCCTGGTACCGCCGGGCGAGGTCGCAGCGCTTCGCGACGCGATCCTTCGCCTCGCGAGGGATCCGGAAGAACGCCGGGCCATGGGCGAGCGCGGGGCTCGCAAGGTGGCCCGGCACTTCACCATCGAGCAGGCCGCCGATCAGGTGCTGGAGGTCTATCGGCAACTTCTCGCCAGATCCGGCCGGTCCTGAGCCTCCGCGAGGGCCGACCACTTGCCGGCGGCAACCGATTCTCACATTGTAGGCATCACATTGTAAGGATCGAGGCCGCTTCGAACGGAGGGGACGGCACAATGGGAATGCGGAGGCACGTGCGGGGAGCGTTGATGGTCGGGGTCGCCCTGGCGGCTTGTGTGGGGTCGGCCCGCGGCCAGAGCGCCGTGGAGGTGCCGTTGCGGGTGGAGGACGGACGGCTCCTGGTGCCCGTGTCGGGACCGGGTGGTGAGGACCTCCACTTCATGCTGAGCACGGGATCGCTGGTGACGGTGCTTTCCGAGTCGGCAGCGGCGCGGCTGGGTGACGCGCCGAAGCTCGGCCTGGGCGGGTTGACCGTGCCCGTCGACGAAGCCGAGGTGATGCCGGACGCACAACTCACGGTGTCGGGTGAGGTCCTGGACGGGATGATCAGCTCCAACATGCTCAGCGCGTACGACGTGCTCATCGACGCTCCGGGGGGCCGGCTCCTGCTCCAGCCCGTGGGGCCGTCGGTTCGCTGGGACGGCGTGGCGCTTTCGGAGCCGGTGCGGCTCAGGGTCTACCACGGGGTCGTGCTTGGACTGGACGTGACGCTGAACGGCGTCGCCATGCAGGCCATGCTGGAGCTGGGTGCCCCGGCCATATTGGCCAACGCCGCCGCCATGGAGGCGGCGGGTGTCGAGGGAGCAACCGGCGCGCTCCAGGTGGGTGACAGGTTGTTCACCGACGTGCCTGTCATGGTCAGTGATCATCCCGTCTTCGAGCGCTTCGCGGGCACGGGACAGGGCTTTCTGCTCGTGGGGGCGCCGCTCGCCAGGAACTGCCTCCTGGCCCTGAGCTGGGCTCACCAGGAGCTGAGGACGTGCCGGCCATGAGTCAGGAATACCTGGGTGAGTTCGAACAGATGGTTCTCCTGGCGATCATGCGCCTGGGCGAGGAGGCCTACGGGCTGGCCATCAAGGACGAGTTGAAGGGGGTCGCCGGCCGGAATCCCTCGAGCGGCGCTCTCTACACGACGCTGGACCGCCTGGAGAAGAAGGGTCTGCTGGAATCCCGGCAGGGTGCGGCCTCGTCGGAGCGGGGCGGCCGGCCGCGTCGCTACGTGACGGTGACCCCGGAGGGTCGGGCGCTGCTGGCCCACGTGCGGGACACCCTGTTCGCTCTCTGGGACGGCCTGGAAGGAGCGCTGGAGCCGTGAGCGCGCGGCGGCCTCCCCGATGGCTTGAACGGCTGGTGGAGCGCTCACTGCCGTCGGGGCTCTCGGCTCAGGGAGCGCTGGGCGATCTGGCCGAGGAATACCGGCAGCGTAGCGCCCGGTCCCGCTGGAGGGCGGCGCTCTGGTACGCCACCCAGGCCGGCTCCATCGCGGTCTATCGCCTCGTCAGGCGCGGTGGGGCGGACCGCGGATCGGACGCGCATCTGCTCGTCGACGTTCGGTGGGCCGCCCGGTTGATCTTCCGTCATCCGGGGTTCGCGCTCTCGGTCGTGGCCGTGCTCGGTCTGGGCCTCGGGGCCAATGCCGCCGTCTTCTCCGTGGTGGACGGGACGTTCCGCAACACGTCGTGGTGGCAGGCCCCGGAGAGGACGCTCTCGCTCTGGCAGGAGCGAGAGTTGTCGTTCGGAATGCTGGAGCTGTACCGGGAGGATCAGTCCGCCTATCGATCGCTGGGAGGCTACGCCGAGCAGGCCTACGCGGTGCGGAGGGCGGACGGCACGAGCCAGAGCGTCGAGGGCGTCGTCATCACCCCGGCGCTGTTCCGCGAGCTGGCGCGACAGCCCATGCGAGGTCGGGCCCTGGCGGATGACGACGCACGCCTGGGGGTCGAGCCGGTGGTGGTGGTGGGCGAAGGGCTCTGGCGGCGCTCGTTCGGAGCCGATCCGGCGCTGGTGGGCCGCACCATCGACGTCAGCGGGACGGCCGTGCGGGTCGTGGGAATCCAGCCGGCCGGTGCCCGCGCTCCGGGGGGGAGCACGGAGCTCTGGCTCCCGCTGGTCGTGGACCCGCGCACCGAGGACTACTTCCGGGCCCAGAACCTCACGGCGGTGGGGGTCCTCCGCGATGGGGCCGGTGTCGCCGACGCCCAGACAGGAACTGCTGGCCTTCGCGGGCCATCTGTCCGACCTCTTCCCCATGTTCTATCCCCCGGGGTTCGCCGACGGACAGGCTACGGTCGCGCGGGCCGACGAGACGCAGCGCCGTCTCATCGCCACGCCGCTCCTCCTGCTCCTCGGGGGCACGACGCTGCTTCTGCTGGTGACCGCACTCAATGTCGGGAATCTCCTCCTGGGGAGGGCGGTGGAGCGGCGGCGCGAGCTGGCCGTGCGCGCGGCCATCGGGGCCGGGCGTAGCCGCATCCTGCGGCAACTGCTGGTGGAAGGGGGGGTGCTCACCGTGCTGGCCGTGACGGTGGCGCTTCTGGGTGCCTGGCTCGGAGGGCCCTTGCTGGCGGGGCTGTTCGTGGGCGAGCGCGTGGTGACCGCCAGCTCGGTGTTCTCGCCTTCGGTGGCGGGCTTCGCACTCGTGGCGGCCGCGGCGTCCTGGGCCGTCCTGAGCGGGGTTCCGGCACTCCACTACGTCCGCACACAGAGGCGGGGGCTCGAGCTGGCACCGTCGTCGGGGACGGGGATGCAGCGGGGGCTGGTGGTGGTGCAGGCCTCGCTGGCGACCCTTCTGCTGGTGTCCGCGACGCTGCTCGTGCGCACCGTGGACCAACTGCGCCAGGTACCGCTGGGCTTCGACAGCGAGGGGTTGCTGGCCGTCGCCCTCTCTCCTCCGGAGGACCGCGCCGACGACATGGCGCGGGCCCGGGAGCTCTACGACGGCCTCAGCGAGCGGGTGGCCCGGCTCGCCGGGGTGCGCGCCGTGGGCCTCACCGGATGGCTACCGCTTCGGGCCCAGGCGCCCACCACGCCCATCAATCTGGAGTCGGCCCCGGTGGATCCCGCGGAGGCGACCACGGCGCCGATGGAGAAGGTGGATCCGGGTTTCTTCGAGGCCTTCGGCGTGGAGCCGGTCGAGGGACGGCTCCTGGATAGCCGCGACCGGGAGGCCGGGCCCGGTGCCGTGGTGGTGAACCAGACGCTGGCGGACCAGCTATGGCCTGGCGGCACCGCGGTGGGTCAGCGGATCGCCATCGATCCCCACGCCTGGAACCGATGGGTCACCGTCGTGGGCGTGATTCCGGACATCCGCTCCGGTGAGATCACCGGGTCGCCGGGACCCGCGCTCTACGTGTCTCTGGCCGAGAGCCCGGCTCGGGACATCACGCTGGTGCTGCGGAGCTCGGAGCCTCTGACGGCCCTCGGCCCCGACATCCGCCGGATCGTCGGCGACATCGACCAACGCGTGCCCGTGGCCTCCATGACCCGCATGGACGACGTGGTGAAGTCGGCCTATTCCGTGGCCTGGGTGATCATGGGATTGCTGGTGGTGCTGGCGGCGCTGGCGACGGGGCTGGGAGCCATCGGCATCTATGCCGTCCTGGCGCATCACGTCGTGGCCCACCGCCGTGAGATGGGGGTGCGCCTGGCGCTGGGTGCCCGGCCCGCGGACATCGTCGGGGGCGTGGTGCGGTCCGGGTTGACGCTCGCCGTCTTCGGAGTGCTGATCGGCTCGGGGTTGGCGCTGCTCTCGGTCCGGTACCTGCAGTCCCTCCTCTTCCAGGTCTCGGCGCTCTCGCCATGGGCCTACGTCGCGCCCGCGCTGGGTCTGACGGCGGCCGCGGCGCTGGCTACCTGGCTGCCCGCGTTGCGCGCCGGGCGCCTTCCGCCCGCGGAGGTGCTGCGGAGCGAGTGAGGGGGGAGGTTCAGCTCGGCTCCACCACCACCCACAGTCCCTTGCCCGCGGGAACGTGGAGCGCGGACAGATCCACCGTAGCACCCTCCTGGAGCCCGTCCACCGCGGGCGTTCGGGCCACGACGTTCGGGCCGAGACCCAGGGCGGCCCGGTCCAGAGACAGATCGAGAACCCGGTCCTGGTCGGACCAGGAGGCCAGGGCGATGAGGACCCGATCGGGGCGCACGTAGGTCGTGGCCAGAACGTCGTCCCGCCCGGTGCGCACAGGGGCGTCGTCCAGCCAGTAGCCCAGCATGCGACTGTCGGCGATGCCGAAGTCGTCCATCATGCGCCACACCGGCCGCGGGTCGGTGTCGCCGTATTTCCGGGCCGTCATGCCGTACAGCATGCCGCGATAGGGACGGCCACCGTCCTGGAGCATCTCGCCCATGAGCCCGAAGGGCAGGCCCGACACCTCGGTCATCCAGTAGTCCGGCGCCTGCCCGTAGTCGAAATACTCGCCGAACCAGAGCCGCGAGATGTACGGGAAGTGCTCCATGTAGAGCATGGCGCTGTTGTTGTAGCCGTCCCGGGGGTTGAACTGGTTGGCCGAGTGCAGGTCGATGACCACCTCGGGACGCTCCTGGTAGAGGACCTCCACCATGCGCCGCACGGTGGCCCGATCGAAGGCGATGTCGTCCAGATAGAGCCCGTCGATGTGCTGGTTGTGGGCCAGCCAGCGCAGCCCTTCGACGTAGTAGTTGGTCCAGCGCGAGGTGCCCTTGTCCAGGATGGCGGCGTCGTCGGCGCTGTAGGCGCGCCAGCCGGCGTGGTAGTGGTCCTGGAGATGCTCCTGGAGCCAGGAGTAGCCACCGCCCTCGCCGTCGTTGAAGATCTCGTGGCCCAGGCTCCGCAGTGGAAAGAGCTCGTAGGCCTTGTAGGTCAGCTCGCGGATCGTGTAGTAGAGCTTGACCTTGATCCCCTTCCGGTGGGCCTCGTCGATGTAGGCCTTCTGGGCGTCCAGGTTGAAGAACGGATAGTTGATGTAGGGGTTGATGGCGTTGGCGTGGTGGATGTTGACCACCGTCCCGCCCCAGGCCGCCACGGAGTCCACCGGGACGTACTGATGCACGAAACGGGTGCGGAAGTGGGTCCCGGTGTCGATGGGCTTGAAGGGGGTGATGAGGAAGCGGACGTTGAAGTGGAGCGTGTCGCCGGCGGCCAGCCTTCGTGCTCCCGAGAAGTTGTGGGCCACCACCGCCCCGTCTTCGGTCCGGATGCGGATCCCCCCTCGGCCCTCGTTGAACCAGGACGGGGGCAGGTTCAGGGGCTGATTCTGGTAGAAGTTGGTGTTGAGCGGACGTACGTAGTTGTCGTCTCTCAGGACGTACTGCAGGCCGCGGTTCACGCCGCCCAGCCAGACTCCCTCCTGATTCCTGGTCACGTCCCAGGTCCAGTCCACCGACGGGGGGCGACGACCTCCCGGGCGACCGAGCCCGAGCATGTACGTCGCCGCACCCGGCGCGTAGCGGACGGGGAAATCGATGTCGTCCAGCGCCACGTCCACGTCGGTGGTGAGCGCCATGCGCACGCTGAGCATGCCGTCGTACTCGAGGGCCCCGTCCACGGCGAGCGTCAGTCCGGCGTCCGACCTTCCGGTGGCAGACCACGTGGCCCGGCCCGGCGACGACGACGTCATGGTGAGGCCCACGGGATGGAACGCCACGGGCGCTCCGCCCACCACGACGTCCAGCGTCAGTGGCGCGGCCAGGATCGGGAGGGGCGTCTCCAGGAATCCCGTGAGCTCGGGAGAGAAGAAGCTCTCGATGCGGGCAGGTAGCCCCGTGGCGCCCAACGTCACCCTGCGGCCCAGAAGCGTGAGGGTGTCGCCGGAGACGCCGACGGGCTCGAAGGGCGGAATGACGTAGTCCGGATCCTCACCCAGGGTGGAGTCGAGCCAGGCCATGCGGGTCATGAGGTCGGGCTCGTCTTCTCCGCCGTTCCGGGCTCGGGCGTCGCGCACGGTGAGCGTCACCTCCACCGACTGGCTTCCACGTCGGGACGAGGACACGGTCACCGTTCCGTGGATCGCCCCCGGGGGCTGGTCCGCCGGCACGCGCACGCCGAGCCAGAGGGACTGGACCTGCCCGGCGGGCACATCGACGCGGGTGGCGAACGGACGGCCGTGCTCGTCGACGCCGCCGCAATTGAAGCACGTCCAGCGCCACCCTTCCGGGAATCCCTCGAACGCCACGGTGACGTCTTCCAGCGGGGCGTCGCCGCTCACCACGGCCGCCTGGAAGGTGAAGGCCTCGTCGCGGAGCACCTGGCTTTCCAGCACCGCGGGGTCGCCAGCTTCGATCCAGTGACGGGGGATGTGGCCTCGCATCCGTACCGGGCGGTCGCGGTGCTCGGCGACCACGCGCCAACCCCGGGGGGCGCCTTCCATGAACGCCGCTTCCTCGTCGGGGTCGGCGGCCACCTCCATGGGGAAGAAGGAGTGGAAGTCGTCGATGGACTCGATGCGGGTGGTGCGAGCCGCGGGAAGGCCGCCGACGCCGGCCTGCCTCACGCGCCGAGCCCATGCCGGGTCCGGGGCGGGCGCCAGATCCGAGGGATAGCCGACCCGGGGGTAGTTGCCGCCGGTGGTCACCCAGGGCAGGTAGTAGACGTGGTAGACGGTGCTCCCCGGGTCGGGCTGGAAGGCCACGTCACCGGACGCGTCATCGGCCCGGAGGACGGTCATGTTGTGCACGAGGTCACCGGTAGCCGCATCCACCACCAGGACCGATTTGTCCTCGGGGCGCGGGTCGTGGCGCCGCCACGGAATCGTCACCACGACGGCGTCGGTCGGGTCTCCGGCCGCCAGTGACGAGTCCACGGCCACCACGGCTCGGTGGTTGCCCCTGGACGTGCCCTCGGCCCCGTGGGGAAGGTCCGGTTCCCAATCTCCGGTTGCCCACACGACGCCGTCCACCACGTCGGGAACGGGGGGTGCCCGGTAGAGCGGAGCGGTGTCCGAAGAGGGCTCGGCGCAGCGGACCACGGCCAGCGCCGTCAAGGGCCGACACCAGGGTGAGGGTGGTGGTGCGGCGGGGCACGGGGCGGAGGTGCACGGCGCCGGTTACGTCTCGCCGAGCAGGTAGTCGATGACGTCGGTCGCACCGTAGCAGGTGCGGCCCTGCAGGAAGCGGCCGAGGTCGCGGACCTCGTCACCTCCGGTGAACAGCGTCGGCTCCGAGGCGCCGTCCTCCAGCGCCTGCCCGCGCCCGAGATTCGCCATGAGGGCGTTGCACAGGCACTTGCGGCCCTCGGTCTCCTCCAGGTCTCCACCCTTCTTCACGAAGGTGTCCACGGGCTCGGACGGACAGCGGTACGCCACCCGCCCCGTGGAGGTGCGGTACGCCGTGCGCAGATAGCCGAGATCGCAACAGCGCTCTCGGCGTTCATAGACGTCGTCCGAGGCGAGGGTGTCCTCGAGCTGGATCGTCTTGAAGGGGAAGCCCGTGGGTGAGGCCCGGTCGTCGGTGAGCACGTCGACCGCGCCCTTGTTGGAGGCCTCCGCGACGCGACGCTTGTGCTCCGCGGTGAGCCCGCTCTCCCTGCAGTAGGCGAACAGGGTCCCCACCTGGACGCCGGTGGCTCCGGCGGCGCACACCTCCCGCAGGCGCTCGGGGTGACCCGCGCCTCCCGCGATCCAATAGGGAAGGCCCAGATCGGCGATCTTGTCCAGGTCCACCACGTCCCGCTCGCCGTAGACGGGCTCGCCGCGTTCGTTGAGCTGTCGTGGCCCCCGGGGCGGTGCGTTGTGGCCACCCGCCGTGGGACCTTCGATGACGAGCCCGTCGACCCGCCCGCTGGCCTTGCGGACCATCATGGTCGCCAGGGAGTTGGAGGCGACGATGGGCAGGAAGGCGGGCCGTTTCAGCTCGGCGTCGTAGCCGTCCCGAATCGCGCCCGGATCGAAACAGAGCATTTCGCGCTCGCCACGAGGAAGCCCGGCGACCTCCATGGTGGTCTCCACCGGCTGGTGGACGCTCAGACGGTCCAGCGCGCCGGGAATCTCCCGGGGGATGCCCGCTCCCATGAGCACGTAGTCCACGCCGGCCAGCATCGCTCCGTAGAGCGACGCGAAGTTGGGGAGCTGGATCTTGGTCAGGAGGTTGATGCCCACGGCACCGTCGTGGCCTTCGCGGGCCAGTGACACCTCCACGAAGTTCGCCAGCACCGTGAGTTGGTGGCGCGCCCGTGTCATCACCTGCTTGTACATGGGCAGGAGCGCGTAGGGCTGGTCCTTCTCGCGCCCCTCGGGTCGGAAGTAGCGCGCGAGCACCTGCTCGGCTACGCCCGGGAGCGGGAAATGGGCCATGGCCCGCCTCAGGTGGCCTCCAGGATCGCCGTCCTGCAGGCGGCGGACGAAGAGCGTGTCGAGACCGGTGCCCGACACCACGCCGAGCTGACCGTACGACGACACGGCTCGGGCGAGCCTCCAGTTCGAGACTCCCACACCCATTCCGCCCTGGATGATGCGGGGAAGGGTTGCAGCGTCGGTCATGGCAGTCCCGGGTGAGGCTTGGTGTCGGCGGCGGCGCCGCCGATCGCGGAGCCTACCCTCAGAATCGCGGGTTCGGGCCGTGAACGATAGTCTGGAGTCCCTCGTCGCCCGGCGCCATCCGTCGCTTGAAACCCGTCGGGTGTCGCCTCTTTCAGCAGCGGGCCACGTAATCCGCGAGCAACTCCTTGTGCGTGCCGTTGGGGACCAGGACCCGGAAATGCAGGATTGGATCGTCGGCCGCGTCGGCCCGGACCAGCGGCGCCACGCAGCGGGCCTGTGCCTCCGGGAGCGGGAGCATGTAGGCCACCTGCGCTTCGGACCAGACCAGAAGAGGCGACTTGCCCGGGACGAATTCGGGTGACGGCTCGTCCGGACGCTCCTTGCCCAGGGGATCACCACCCTCGAACTCGGGCACGGCCTGGATTCCGTTGGCGGGGCCCATGACCAGCAGCCTGGATATGGCGCCACAACGCTCCACGCGGACGGTCCCGAGGATCCGGACCGCGAGGGCGGCGTCCACGGCCTCGGGGTTCGCCGACGAGATCAGGAACGCGCCGGTCATGGGACCGGTGCGTGGCAGTCCGTCGATGTAGGGGATCTCCATGATGCCGAATCCGTGGCGGCCGTCGATGGAGATCTCGCTGAGCGGGAACGAGGTGCCTGCGATGTCCACCGTCGTGCCCGTCTCGCCCACGACCTCGAGGTCGTCCGCGAGCTGGAGTCGATCCAGCGACACGAACATGTCCAGAAGCACGCGTCCGTCGCCCGTGTCGAACCCCAGGGTGTGGATGCCGGAGCCGCCGGAGGAACTGCGATAGGTCCACTCCTCCGGCACCCTCACCCGGAAGACGTCGGACGGGCTCACCTCGAGGCCGGTGGCGCAACCGGGGCCCCAGGTGGAGGGCGCCGGGCCGTAGGCGGCGAAGTGGACGATCGGTACCGGTGGGGCGGGCGCGGTGGAGGCTTCCGCGGCGGCTGCCGGCGAGGCGTCGGGGGTGGCTCGGGGCGCGGTGGCCTCCGACTCGGGGGCGTCGGCTCCGTCGTTGCCGGCGGCCGCATCTCCGCTTCCTCCGCAGGAGGCGAGGAGCAGGGTCGAGACCAGAAGGAGCGATTCGGCGTCGAGGCGTGCGCGCATGTCGGACCCGGGGCAGAAGGGACGAGGCTCTCTGACCCAGAAGACGTATCCTGCGGGGATTCACCGCCAGAGCTGCTAGCTCCTACGACTCCCCACCCACCCCAGCCAGGCCCCGGCGGGCAGGATGATCAGGTTCAGGAAGGTCGTGTAGTCCCAGGCGAAGTAGTCGGCGCTGGCGATGCCCGGGCTCGACGAAGACATGATCTCCGGCGCGAGACCCACCGCGCGGAAGATGTATTCGACCATGAGCGCGGTCGCGATCATGGTGGCCAGCAGGTAACCGGAATAGACGAGGGCCGGCCGCCATCCATAGTAGCGGCGATAGACCAGGATCATGGGGATCGTCACCAGGTCCGCGAAGATGAAGGCCACCACGCCTCCGAACGAGATGCCGCCGCCCCACAGCACTGCGGCCAGGGGGATGTTCCCCACGGAACACACGAACGACAGGATCGCGATCACGGGTCCCACCACGGCGTTCTCGAGACTCACCCAGAAGCTCGGATGGCCGCCGCCCTGCCCGGACAGGAAGAGCGTCGCCCACCACTCCCGGGGCACCAGCGCGGCCAGGGTGCCCGCGATGACCAGCCCCAGGATGATGTCCTTGCCCACCATCCGGAAGTCCATGGCGAAATAGCGGGCCATGGCACGAACGCCCTTGAAGGTGAGGATGCTCCTGAGGGGGAGGGTCTCGCCCCCGTGCTCGTGATCGTGGGCGCCCTCGGCGTTCTCCAGGTGCCGGCGAGCGTCCTGGAAGACCTTCCGGGGTGCGAACCAGTTCAGCAGGATCGTGACCACCGCGATGAGAAGCATCCCCCCGAAGAACTCGGCCGCCACGAAGCGCCAGCCCATGAGGACCCAGATCACCAGCCCGATCTCCAGCACCAGGTTGGTGGAGGCGAACAAGAAGGCCGTGGCCGTGACGATGTGCGCGCCCTTCTGGTAGAGACTCTTGCTCATGGAGGCCGCGGCGTACGAACAGGAGGAGGACGCCGCACCGAAGCCCGAGGCCAGGAGCACGGAGCGCAGGCTGACGGTGCCCAGATGCTCCGCGATCCGCGACTTGGACACGAAAGCCTGGATCGCGCCGGAGATGGCGAATCCCAGGACCAGACCCCACCCGACCTTCCACGCCATGCCCAGGATGTGATGGACGATGTCGACGACTACGTGCATGGGGTCGTCCTCGGTGTGGGAATGGGGCCTCCGGCGCTCGCTTGACGACTGTGCCATCTTCCAGAGGCCGAGCCCTTCCAACCTCGAGGAGGACCCATGAGCTCCAATGGCGTTTGCGAACACATCCGCGCCGTCGACGAGGTGAAGACCGCCGAGCGCCGCGAATGCGAGGAGTGCATGAAGATCGGCGGTCGGTGGGTCCACCTCCGCACCTGCCAGACCTGTGGCACCACGCTGTGCTGCGACAACTCGCCGAATCGTCACGCGACCAAGCACGCTCACGCCAGCGGACATCCGGTCATCGCCTCAGCCGAGCCGGGCGAGCGCTGGTTGTACTGCTACGCCGACGAGTCGTTCGCGGAATACTGAGACGTGTCGCCCCCGCCAGCCTATGTGCCTTCGGTCGTCAGGTCGTAGTGCTCGCGCTCCGAGCGCTGCCCGACAGCGCGTTGTAGAACCACCCGAAGAGGGCGCCACCAACCAGGCCGTCGACGAACCCGTACAGGGTTCCCACGATGACGCCGCCGAATCCGGCGGTGCCGGCGTACCCCGGATAGATGGAGCGGACCATGTCCAGGAACGCGGTGCCGTAGCCGCTCCACACCAGATTGAGGACTCCGACGAGGAAGATGCAGCCTCCCCAGAGGATGGCGGCGGTGAGCGCGAGACCTTTCATCGAGAGCTTCATGTCGACCTCCGTTGCGGAACTTCCGCCAGGCTCGCCATGAGAACAACGTAGGTGAATTGCGCGCCGCACGCCGGTTCAGGCTCGCTGGATGCCGATTTTCATCCGATCACGGCGCTCCATGACGGCCCGGGCCGTGGTTTTGCGTAATGCGATGTGGGGCCGGCAACGTCCGGCCCCGAGATCCTGTCCGCAGGAACGCGGACGCACACTTGAATTCGAGAGGGGGAGAGATGCCCAGATTCGCGCGTATGATGGGGTTCACGGCGGCCCTGCTGTTGGCACTGAATTCCAGCCTGCGGGCGCAGGAGCCCGCCTACAAGCTGGGACAGACGGACGTCGCGGCCGTCATCGGCCTCGGCGGTCTCGGAGACGCCAGCATCGCCATCGGGGGCCGGTTCGAGCGGGCGATCAAGGACCTCCCCGAGTTCGGTGACGGGGTGCTCGGCATCATGGTGGGTGCCGACTGGTGGCACTATTCCAACGACGTCGTCGGGACGAACTACGACTGGACGTACATCCCCATCAGCGGCACCGCGAACTACCACTTCAAGGTCGAGAGCGGAAAGTGGGACCCGTTCCTGGGGCTCGGGTTGGGGTTCTGGATCGCCAGCACGCCGAACTGCACGGGGTGCAGCGCCAACTCCGGTCTCTACTTCGTGGGCCGTGCGGGGGTTCGCTACTACTTCTCCCCGAACCTGGCCTTCTACGCCGACGCGGGAGCGGGTGCCGCGACCTTCGACGTGGGCATGAACTTCAAGCTGAAGGGCGGATCCTGAGCCGCTGACAGCACGAGAGTGCCGGGGCGCGGTCCGTGGATGGGCCGCGCCCCTTTTCTCGTTTCGGTCTTTCCCATCGCGGCTCCGGGATCTACACTGCTGGCTCCCTCCGTACCTCCATCCCGGAACGACGCGATGAACATGCCACGCACCATCCGCGCCCTCCCGGCCTTCCTGTCCGTGTTCGCCCTCGCCGCCTGCGGCGGCACCGGAGACGCCAACGCCCCCGAGTCCGAAGACGCCCTCGTCGCCCGCGCCCGGGGGATCCACGAGCGGGTCATCACCCTGGACACCCACAACGACATCAACCCGGCGAACTTCACCGCCGAGCGGAACTACACCATGGACCTGCCGACGCAGGTCAACCTGCCCGAAGATGGAGGCCGGCGGGACGGACGTGAGCTGGATGGTGGTGTACGTGGGCCAGGGCGACCTGACGCCGGAGGGCTTCGCCGACGGCCCACGCAGCAGGCGCTGGCGAAGTTCGCAGGCCATCCACCGGCTCACCGAGGAGATCGCCCCGGACCGGATCGAGCTGGCCCTCACCTCCGACGACGTGCGCCGCATCGTGGCGTCGGGGAAGAAGGTGGCGATGATCGGCGTGGAGAACGGCTACTCCATCGGCACCGACCTCTCCAACATCCAGAAGTTCCAGGAGATGGGCGCCCGCTACATGTCGCTGTCGCACAACGGCCACAGCCAGCTCTCCGACTCCAACACCGGCGAGCGCGACGACACCTGGCTCTACCACGGGCTGAGCGACCTGGGCAAGCAGGCCATCGCCGAGATGAACCGGGTCGGGCATCATGGTGGACCTGTCCCATCCGTCGAAGGAGTCGAACCTCCAGGCCATGGAGCTCTCCCAGGCGCCGGTCATCGCCAGCCACTCCTCGGCCCGGGCGTGAACGACGTGAGCCGCAACCTCTCCGACGAGGAGCTGGATGGCGCTCCAGGAGAACGGCGGCGTGGTGCAGACGGTGGCCTTCGCCAGCTACGTGAACTCGGCCAAGAACACGCGCCCACCAGGAGGCCGTGCAGGCGCTGCGCGAGGAGATCGCCGGCGAGATGGGCGTCGAGCTCCTGGACCGCCGCGCCGTCTTCCAGATGAGCGAGGCCGACCGCGAGGCGTACCGGGCGCAGGATCCAGCCGGTGGAGGACGCGCGTGGAGGCGCGCATGGACGAGGTCGAACGCCAAGGCGCCGCCCGTGGACGTCGCCGACTTCGTGGACCACATCGACTACCTGGTCGAGCAAGATCGGCATCGACCACGTGGGCATCAGCTCCGACTTCGACGGCGGCGGCGGCGTGGAGGGGTGGAACGACGCCTCCGAGTCTTTCAACGTCACGCTGGAGCTGGTGCGGCGAGGCTACACCGAGGAGGAGATCGGCAAGCTCTGGAGCGGCAACCTCCTGCGCGTGCTCGACGAGGTGCAGGCGACGGCGGCGGACATCCAGGCGGAGAGCTGAGGGAGCGTCGGGTGCAGGCGATTCGCTTGTGCTGCGATCGGTAAACCTCTACGCTGACATCGACCGCCTGTCCCGGCGGCGCCAGCACCGTCGCGGGTAGGCGGCGGAAGCCAGGAGCGCCACCTATGAGCCCGAGGGGGCAGGCCGATGAGGGAGCGGGTGCCGGACATCCTTGCCGCGTTGGCGTCGGGGCAGATGGACCGGCGCCGCTTCCTCCAGCTCATGGGCCTGCTGGGGGCCGCCGTCCCCATGGGCGCCTGCTCCGACGACCAAGAGGCGTCCGCCCGCCGGGTGGAGCTGGGGGGCGACCTCCAGGGTGAGCCTTTCGCGGTGTGGGAAGAGCTCCGCAATGCGCTCCGGCTGAGCCCCGATCATCTGCCGGCCCGCGCAGAGCGTCTGGTTGGGGCCGGCGATCCCGCGACGATCTTCGAGTTCGTGCGCGACGAGGTCGCGGTGATTCCCGGAAGCCGCGCCAAGATGGGGGTCATGGAGACGCGCCGCCGCTGGGGGACGCGGGCCACGCTCCGATGTGGAGCGGGAACGGCGCGCGAGAAGGTGGATCTGCTGGCGGAGCTTCTACGCCGGGCCGGTCACGACGCCGAGGTCGTGGCGGGGGATCCCGTTCCGAGCGACGACGTTTCGGGCGTCGTGCTCCGGCCCATCGCCAGGCGCTTCGAGCCGCCGGTCTCCAGCGCGCGGGTGCGCGATTGGTACACACGCCTGGGCTGGACCGAGGGTGGGATCGAGATCCCGGTCATCGACCCGGGTGGAGGTGAGTCGGCTGCCCTCGCGAAGAGGATTCTCGATGCGCTACCGTCCGACGCCTCGGCGATCGGTTCCTTCGACTGGCGTGGTCACGATGCGCCCCTGGTGCGTATCCACGCTGCCGAAGCCGCCGGGGCCGACACCTGGGCGGACCCGCTCCGGTCCGCCGCCCGCTACGGCGAGGGACCGGTCGGCGGGCCTGACCGCGTGCGCACTGCCCGCGATGCCGATCCACTTCTGCCGGCGGAGGTAGTGCTCGAGGCCGCCCCGGCATCGCGACCGGAGGATCGTATGGTGCTGGCGCGGGGGGAGTGGACGGCCGACGACCTCGTGGGCCGCCAGGTCCTGGTGCAGTTCGTGCCGACCCTGGAGACCGCGCGTCTGGTGACGGCGACGTTCCGTGACGTGCGAGCGTTCGTGCCCACGCTGGCGGTGCAGGGGCCCGACCTGACCCCGGAGCAGGCTGCAGAATTGTCGGTGAAGGGCGACGCCGTTACCCGTACCGGCGACCGCATTCGCGTTCGTGAAGACGGCAGTCTGGTGGTGGCGGGCACGTCCCTGTCCGGTCCGGAAGTGGCCGCGGGTCGAGTGACCGAGGTTCTGCTCCACGACGACTTCCTGGATGACACGGCCGATGGCTCGGCCCGGGGCGAGTTGGGTCGCTGGAGGGTCCGCTCGGGCGAGGTGTCGGTGGAGCAAGGTGCGCTGGAGGGTCCACTCGACGCCCGCGGGCACTACGTCCGTGTCCCGGTTCGCACCGTCGGCGAGGGACCGCCTGGATTGACCTCACGAGCGCCGCTGAGGCTGGAGCCCGGGACCTATCGGCTCACCTGTCGCGTGGCCGGCGGCCACCGTGGCGGAGGCGCGGACACCGTCCGGGTGACGCTCGGACACCTGTTCGAGGAGACGTTTCGCTTGCCCGCGAGCGAACCGTTCCACGACCAGGTCCGAGTCGTCCAGGTAGACCAGGGGGCCACCGCGGACCTGGCGCTGGACTACCTCGGCGGCCCGAGTGGACGGTTCTATCTGGACGGCATCGAGCTCGTGAAGCTCAAGGGCGAACCGGCGTCACCGTCGCTGGACCAGGTCGAAGAACTCACGCTCGCCGTCGATCCCTCTGCCTTTCCGGAGCTGCGGCTCCGTGCCCACGCCCGCGATGCCGACGGAGAGGAGGTGGGAGGGTTGCTGGCTTCGGACTTCCAGCTCGAGGAGGAAAGCCGGCCGGTGGGATTCACGCTGACGGGGAATCGTCCGGCGCCCCAGGTGCTGATCCTGCACGACACCTCCATGAGCATGCCTGCCGAGTATCGGAACGACGAGCTCTTCCGCTGGATGGCCTCGCTCCGACAGGCTGTGGAAGCGGAGTTCCCCGGCGCGCACATCAGCCGGCAGGCCACCGACTCCGACATCTGGGGCTGGCTCCTGCGAGCGGCGGCCACCGACGCGACGACCATCGTCTACCTGACCGACGGAGACCTCGACGGCGAGGTGCCTGACCAGGCGAGACGCGCTGCGTTGGGCGAGGGTCCGCCCGCCGTGATGGTGAGCGTCAAGGACGAGACCGGTGGCATCTTCCAGGAGATGGCCGACGCCACCGGCGGCGTGGTCGTCGCCGTGTCGAGTATCGGCGAGGCCCGCGACGCGCTCCTGGATTTCATCCACCAGCGAGAGCATGCGCCGTATCGCTTCCGCTGCGGAGCGTCCTCCGATGAACCCGGCGACCGCGAGGTCCTGCTCCGAACTGCGGACGGACGGCTCGAGGCGCGGGCGAGCTATCGGGTGCCCGAGCCCGAGGCGCGGGCCCGGCCGCCGCGGCTGGGCGCACTCTACCTGACCGTGACGGTCGGTGACCGCACGGTGGAGCGCACGCTGGCCGGGGCCCGTCCCCGACTTGACTGGAGCGCCTTGCCCGTCATACAGGCGGAGATCGACGAGGTGCGCGATGCCATGTTCGGTAGCCACTACCTGGCCTTCGAGGCAGCGGGGCCGCCGCTGTCGGTGTGGCTCGACGACTACATCACACAGAAGCTGTCCCTGTCAGCCATGATGGACGCCGCGGAGTCGGGATCCCGGGGCGAGGTGTTGGAGGCGCTGGGCGAGGGATGCCGTTATGTGCCCGCGGAGCTGTTCCTGCAGGCCATGGCCGTGCCGTCGATTCCGGTGGACGACGCGCTCACTTTTCCCGACGGCCTCCAGGTGGCACGCTTCTCCATGATGCCGAGGCTGGGCCAGGCAGAGCGCGTGCACGCTCTGGACGTTCTGCCCACCGCACGCTTCGCGACTGCGGCGGCGGACGAGGAGCGGCGCTTCCGCCTCACCGCGGAGCGCACCGCCCGGCGCGCCCTGGCCGAGGCCGCCGTCCACCCGGTGAGCACGTTGTCCGTCTTGAAAGGGTCGACCCTGGCGGCGCTGACCTGGTCGGACCTCCCCGACGGCCTGGGCGACGAGCAACGCCAGCGCTGGGAGCACCTGCTCCGGCGACCGGAGGGGCGACGCTACAACGTCGGTCCGCGATCGGCCGCGCCGGTGGCCTTCTGGACCGTCGACCAGGAGACCGGTGAGGTGCTGGGAATCCTCGGTGACGGCAGCGGTGGAAGCCGAGGCGTCGCGGAGGTGCAGCGCGCACTCGCGGAGCTGGATCGCGTCATGGGACTCTACAACCTGATGGCCGAAGCTGCCGGGGCGGGGTTCGCGCTGGCGGTCCTGGCGGCCTACGGCCAGACGCTGGCGCACCTGTACGGGGCCGTGACGATCACCATCATCACTATGAGCGCCGAGGAGCTCATGCCGACGGTCCGACAGGAGCTCCACAGCTTCGCCTGCAACGTGGCCGTGAATGCCTTCCTGGCCGGCTTCGGAGCGCTGGGCCGGTCGGCCGACAACGCCACCGGCATCTACGGCAGCGTCGACAACGCACTCACAGTCCTGCTCGGGAGTGACGCCAACCCCATGCCGTCCTGCTGAGGGTTGAACCTGCCTGCCACTCCTCTCACGAAACGATGAGGGCCCGTTTCTCGTCTCGCTGAGATAGGAGCGCGGCGCAACACCGGCCGCGTGGCGTAAATCCGTCGGCGGAGGAGATGAAGACGATGGGCTTGATCATCCATGTCCTGGTCAGCGCAGCTCTGCTCTGGGCGTTGGGGCAGATGGTGTCCGGCATCGAGGTGCGGGACGGGAAGGCGGCGATCTTCGGCGCCATCATGTTGGGGTTGGCCAATACCTTTGTCCGCCCGCTCCTGATCATGCTGACGCTTCCCATCACCGTCCTGACGCTGGGTCTGTTCCTCGTGGTGGTAAACGCTCTGGTGCTGATGCTCGCAGCGGCGTTCGTCGACGGCTTCGAGGTCGAAGGCTTCGGTTCGGCGGTGTGGGGCAGCCTGGTGCTGGCCCTCATGAACCTGCTCGTGGGCAGGCTCTTCGGCATCGGATGAAGTAGCCGAGGTCTGTCCGGTGCCCGGGGCCCCGTGCCTACTGGTCCGCCGGCCTCCGCGACGACGGGTAGTCCACGATGTTCGACCACTCGCTGGCGTCGGAACGGGCGACGACCGCGACCACGGGCTCTTCGTCGCTGAGGTTCAGCACTTCGTGGGGCACGCCGGGACGGATGTAGATGAAGTCTCCGGGGCCGTTCTCCATGGACTGGCGGAGGCCGTCGCCGTATTCGTGACGCACGCGGCCCTGGAGGATGAAGAGCATGACCTCGAAGCCGTCGTGGACGTGGGCGTAGGCCACTGCGCCCGGCGGGACCGTGGCCACGTTCATGGACAGGCTCGTGGCACCGACGTTCTTCGCCGACATCCCCGTCCGATAGCGGATGCCGTTCCAGCCGCGGTGGATGTCGGGATTGCGGATGCTGAGGATGCCGCCGCCGTCGTCCAGGCCGGCGGTGAGGTCGTCGTGATCCATGCGAGCCTCGCAGTGGCGATGGGATTCCCGCGAGCGCCGATCCGGGCCCCGGGGCGGTGGCCCAACTTGCCGGGGACCCGGATGGTGGACAAGCGCGGGGCTCGTCACTCCGCGCGTAGCGGAAGCGCCGGGTTGACCCGTGTGGCCCGACGCGCCGGCACCCACGCGGCGGTCAGCGCGATCAGGGCCAGGGCCAGGGCGGCCAGGGCCAGCGTCGGCGGGTCCGATGGCTCGACTCCGAAGAGGATCCCGTCCAGGAGGCCGCCCATGAGGAGTGCGCCCGCCAGACCGAGACCGAGCCCCAATCCCACTGTGCCGGTGGTCTCACCCAGGACGAGGCGCAGCACCCGGCCGCCGTCGGCGCCCAGCGCCAGCCGGATACCCAGTTCGCGGGTGCGGCGTCCCACGGTGTAGGCCGTGACCCCGTAGATACCCACCGCGGCGAGCACCAGCGCCGCCAGGGCGAACGCCGCCACCAGCGACGCCAGCAGGCGGGCGCGGGCCAGCGATCTGGACACGACGGCCTCCATGGTGCGCACGTTCGCCACGGGCAGGGAGGGGTCGAGCCGCTGAACGACGTCGCGGAGCAGAGAGGTCGCCTCGGCCGGTGCTCCGGCGGTGTGGATCACCAGATCCAACGAGCGGACGGGCCCGCCGCCGCCCCAGAACCGGAACTGCGCCTGGGGCAGGTACATCTGCGCCGACGGTCCGTCGTTCAGCGACTGATGGGCCACGTCGGGAACGATGCCCACCACGGTGACCCAGCCCGGGGCGGCGCCTCCACCCAGCAGGAAGCGGGCACCCAGGGCGCCGCCGTCGGGCCAGTAGCGCTGCGCCGTGGTGCGGGAGATGACCACCGCCCCCGGGGCGTCCCGGGCGTCGCGCTCGTCCAGGAGCCGGCCCTGAACGGGGTCGATGCCCAGGGCAGGGAGGTAGTCGGGTGTGACCACCTGCCAGTCGGCCCGCGGCGACACCTCACCCTCGGCCTCGGGCCGGCCCTCGATGTGGAAGTTCAGGTCACCTAGCGAGGTGGCCAGCGGAAGGTTGGTGGCTCCTCCGGCGGCGAGCACTTCGGGATAGCCCTCGAGCTCGTCGGTGAGCCGCGTGAAGAAGGCCGTCACCTCGTCGGCGCCCGGATAGCGCGCCGCGGGTAGGCTCAGCTCCGCCGTGAGGACGTTGGCGGTGCGGTAGCCGGGGTCGGTGTGGATCAGGTCGGCCAACGAGCGCATGAGCAGGCCGGCGCCGGCCAGGAGCACCAGTGCCGCGGCCAGTTCCGCCACCACCAGGCCTCGGCGCATCCGCTTGCCGGCTCGCCCGCCGGACCCGCGCCCGCCCGACTCCCGCAGGCGGGCCGACGCAGAGGTCCGGCCCGCGCGCAGGGCGGGGATCAGCCCGCAGGCGATGCCGATGACCGACGCCAGCCCGACGCTGAAGAGCAGGGCCGTGGCGTCGACGCGGATGTCCCCCGTGCGGGGCAGATCCGGAGGTCCCAGGGCGAGGAGACCCCGGGTACACAGCATGGCGAGGGCCGCGCCTCCCAGAGCACCCAACAACGAGAGGGTGAGGCTCTCGGCGAGAAGCTGCCGGACCAAGCGCCCCCGGCCGGCCCCCAGGGCGCTGCGCAACGCCAGCTCACTCTCACGCTCCTCGGAGCGGGCCAGGAGCAGGTTCGCGACGTTGGTGCACGCGATCAGGAGGAGGAAGCCCACGGCGCCGACGAGCACCTCGAGGGTCGGGCGCGAGTCGCCGAGCACGTCCTGGTCGAGACGCAGGACGTGGAGATCGAAGTTCATGTCGGCCGGGTAGTCGTCGGGGTAGTCGCGGACCATGGCCTGGGCGGCCTGCCCGATGCGTGTGCCGGCATCCTGGGCGGTCGTTTGCGGTGGCAGACGGCCGACACTCAGGAGGAAGTGGCTGCCGCGGGACGTGGTCTCGGCGGGGCTCAGTCCCAGGGGCAGCACGACCTGGGTCCGGGAGGACGACGCGAGGTCCTCGGGGAACACGAGCTCTTCGGACAGCACACCGAGCACGCGTCGTGACCGTCCGTCGATCTCGATGGTCCGACCCACGATGGAGGGATCGCCCCCGAACCGGCGCATCCAGAGCCCGTGGGACAGGAGGGCCACCGCCGCGTCGGTCTCGTCTTCGTCCTGGTTGAACCACCTACCGATGCGGGGCTCGATGCCCAGCGCGGGCAGCACCTGGGCCGTCGCGTAGACGCCCTGCACGCGCTCTGGATTCCCCTGGCCGGTGAGCGCAACGTCGTCGTAGGCGTAGGCCCCCAGCGAAGATACGGGCCCGGTCTCACGCAGGTCGAAGTACTCGACCGGCGAGAGGCTGGCCTCGGGCGTGCCCTGCCATGAGGGCCGCACCCGGACGAGGCGGGCCGCCTCGGGGTAGGGGAGGGGCCGCAACAGGACGGCCTGCACGACGCTGAAGATGGCCGTGGTGGCGCCGATACCCAGGGCCAGGGTGAGGAGCGCGACGGTGGCGAACACCGGGCTCCGCCGCAGACCCCGGAGTGCGCCTCGCACGTCCTTGACCAGGTCTTCGAGTGGGCCGACGCCGCGGGCTTCGCGGACGGCTTCGCGGTGGCGATCGACGCCGCCGAAGCGACGTAGCGCCTCCCGATGAGCGTCGTCGGGGGACAGGCCGGAACGGCGCAGATCGGCCGCCTCCATGTCCACGTGGAAGCGCATCTCCTCCTCCACCTCGCGATGCGCGCGCCCCCCCTGGAGGAGCGTCGAGATCCGCCGCCACCACCGCCTCACCCAGCCCATCATCGCCTCCCTCCGGCCCCTGCCAGAACGTGCTCCACGGCCTGCGAAAACATCTGCCACCCTTTGCGCTCTTCCTCGAAGCGGCTGCGACCCGAGCCGGTCAGCCGGTAGAACTTCGCCCTCCGACCTTCCGGCGAGATCCCCCATTGGGCCTCCAGGAGCCCCTGATCGCGAAGCCTGTAGAGCGCCGGATAGAGCGAGCCCTGGTTCACCTCCAGCACGCCGCGAGAAAGCTCGCGGATGCGCTTGGAGATCCCCCAGCCATGCAGCTCGCTTTCCGCGAGAACGCGCAGAATGAGGAGGTCCAGCGATCCCTGGAGCAGATCTACCGTGTTCCGTGCCATGCCGTCCTCGTTACCTAGATATTCGACAACACGAGGAGACGATAGGTTGGATTGTTGTCGGATGTCAAGGTATTGGGAGGTTGGAGGCCGGCCCGCTGAGCGGACCGGCCTCCGGCAACCTCAGAAGGCGTATTCCAGTCGGATGAACACCACTCGGCCGGGCTCTGCTATGGGCGCGCCGGTGAAGGGATTCCTGGCGTTCAGCGCATTGACGTACCACCGATCGCCGACGTTGTCCACGCCGAAGCGCACGCGCGTATCGGGAAGGAGCTCCGCCCCGGCGTGCAGGTCGAAGGTGGCGTAGCCGCCGGTGCGCTGTTCACCGCGGGCCGTGGCCACGCGCTCCTGGTCGGCGGCGGTGTGGGCGATGGCTTCCACGTTGAAGCGCTGATCGGGGCGCTCCCAACGGAGGTTGAAGTCGGCGTGCAGGGGTGGAATCCCCAGGACCGGCTCGTCCAGCGTCCGGTCCCGCCCCCACAGGTAGCCGCCCTTGCCGGTGAAGGTGAAGGTCGGGCTCAACGCCGCGGTGGCGGATACTTCGGTGCCCCAGAAGTCCGCCGAGCCGTTGATGTAGCGATACACCGTGTTGGGGCTCAACGGCAGCCGTTTGGGCAGGTCCGTGGCTTCCAGCGTGATGTAGTCCTCGACCCGGCGCGCGAAGAGGTTGAAGGACAGCGACACCGACGACAGCCGGCCATCGAGCCACAGATCGGCCTGCGTGCTGCGCTCGGGGTTCAGGCCCGGAGATCCCACGAACTCGGCGCTGGTCTGCGCCTTGCTGGCCGGGATCCGGTCCGAGTAGCGCTCTGTGGCGTCGGCGGTGCGCACGACCGAGCCCAGCCCCAGTGCCATGGACCAGCCCGCGGCGGGCTGGAAGCTCACGGTCAGGGCCCCGCTGACATTGGTCTCGCGGGAGTCCAGATCGGTGCCGCCGCTCAGCGTGCTGGCGAAGAACTCGCTCACCGAGTCCGCGCTGGTGCGCACCCCGTCGAGGCGCAGCGCGGCGGCCAGCGACGCGCCCTCGCCCAGCGTTCTCGTCGCACGAGCGAAGAGGCCGGCGTCGGTGATGATCGCGTCGGGCCACATGAGGTCCGTGAACATGAGCATGCCGGTGTCGCGCCGGTGGATCGTGCGGGTGGCCTTTCGTCGCGCACGGTACAGGTCCCCACCCACCTCGAGCTGCCAGCGTGGATCGGGCGCCAGGGTCGCCGCCAGCCTTCCGCCCGTGACGCGAATGCTGGCGTCCACCGCCACGTCCAGCGGGAACGGCGGCATGCGATTCGGATTGGCCTGGGCCGTGGGCTTGTCGTCGTTGTCCATGGCGTGATTGACGTCGTTGACGTAGGCCAGCACGTCCAGGTCATCGAGCACGCCGCTGTCGCGAGTGACCTTCCACTCCGCCGACAGGTTGGTCGTGTGGAAGTAGTTGGCGTCCAGGATCAGGCCCGGGTAGTCGATGTCGTTCTGGTCCTGATATCCCCCGGCAACCACGAGGTCCGAGCCTTCGGCGAGCTCGTAGCCCAGTTTGCCGCGCGCTTCCCACGACGTGTAGCCGCCCGGAATCCGCGACCCGGCGCCGTCGGTGTAGGTGTCCCCTTCGCGCCACGCGCCCGAGCCCCACCAGGAGACCCGGTCGCTGGAGCCCACCACGGAGCCCGACGTCTCGGCCGCGCCCAGGTTGCCGTCGTAGCCGGTGAGCATGTGACCGTGCAGCGGCCCCGGCACGGTGGGGGGCAGATCCTGCGTGCGCACCCGGATGGCGCTCATGTTGCCGGCGCCCCAGGTGAGCGCGTAGGGGCCCTTCACCACCTCGATGTTCTGGAGGGTGCTCGGATCCAGGTGAGAGAGGGGGGAGTCCATGCGCGCGGGTCCCGCCGGAAACTGGCGCGTGCCGTCCAGGTAGACGCCGACCTCGGTCTCGCGCAATCCGCGAACCACGGGATCCAGGCCCAGCGATCCCCGGCGCACCGAGCTCACCCCCGGCAGCTTGCGTAGCAGGTCACCGACATCCCGGGGATTGGCCTCGCGCGCCTGGCGGCCCTGGAGCTCCGCCTGCGGTCTGAGGGTCGGGCGCAGGACCGACACGTCGATGCCCGTGAGCGAGAGGGGGCGCGTCTCCAGGGTGAAGTCGACCCGTACGGTATCTCCGGCCACCACCGTGACATCGGTGGCGCCCGCCCTGTATCCGAGGGCCGAGGTCCGGAACTGGTGGACGCCCGCCGCCACGGGGCCGAGCACGTAGTGGCCGCCGGATCCGGACACGGCCTGGAGGTCGGATCCGACCAGCGCGACGGTGGCGGCGGCCAGTGGGTTTCCGTCGGACGAGGTGATGCGGCCCTCGATCCATCCCCGGGCCTGGGCTCGAAGAGGTTGCGCGACGAGGAGTGCCGCGCAGGCGAACGAATAGATCATGCGCCGGCGCACGCGGTGACGTGCGTCCGGCAGTATCGTGTG
Organism: uncultured Gemmatimonadales bacterium; assembly: GCA_963809895.1. GTDB lineage: Bacteria > Gemmatimonadota > Gemmatimonadetes > Longimicrobiales > Gaopeijiaceae > Gaopeijia. Next base: position 915,053 of record CAWELD010000010.1, read on the forward strand.
ATTCACGGTCCTGCCCTCGGTGGCGAAGTCTGCGTGGGAGGGTCGACTCGACGGCAGGTCGAGTCGGCTCCGCTTCGAATGGCCTCGTTACGTCAGGCCAGCGAGGGCGGTGCCTGGGACCAGGGCAGCAGGTAGGGGATCTGGCGGGCAGCACTCCGGACCGGGGTGCGGGTCTCCAGGCGCACGGGCGCGGCCGGTGCAGCCGCGAGGAACAGTGGGGGCGCCGGAGGGGCCGTGGCCGCCGTGGAACCGGGGCAGCCGCCTGCGCAATTGCAGGGCACGTGACCGAAAGGCCCCCTGGGCGCGGGCTCCTGGCCGTCCTGATGCTGGGCGGCGCTCCCCGAACCCATGGGCATGGCATGGTGCGCCATGGGCATGGCGGCGGAACCCTGCTGCGATCCCATGCCATGGTGGGGACACGGCATGATCCCCGTGCCTCCCAGGGCCAACCCCGGGAGGAGGGTGAGCGCGATGAGCGCGAGGGTCGGACGCTTCACAGTTCCGGACACGATGGTGCTGAATATGGACCCGGAGGCAGGTCCGCGTCACCCCCCGTCGCGCGGGCGGGCGCGGGGTCGTGTGCCTCAGCGGGCCATGGCTCAGCCAGTCATCCCCGTCGTCGCAGATCGGCGGCACTCCTCGGGATCCCGTGTGTAACGAGCGGCCGAGCTTGCTGACTCCGAGTACTCAGGCGATCCGCTCTCGCGGACGTCTCGCGACAGAGGCCATGTCCGTTCCCCCCCGCATCTTCCTGCTCTCTCCGGCCAATCTCTCCGGGGTGCGGGGTTCCCGAATCCTCGAGGGAACGTGTGGGGCCGGCTTCATGTACCGTCTTCTGCGGGACGAGACGGTTCCGCTGGGTGACGTCTACGAGTTCATCAGCTCGCTCTACTACCGCGGAAAGCGGCGCTATGCGTGGACCTTCGGCCGGGCAGCTCCGGCCCACGCCAAGGCGCTGACGATCACGTCCAACCGCGGGCTGGTGCCCGACGACGCGCCCGTGACCCTGGAGGAGCTCCGGGGATTCGCCTCACAGGCCATCGATCCGTCCGATCCGGGCTACCGTGTCGCCTTGCTGGAGACGGCGCGGTGCCCTGTCGTGCCGAGCTGTCCCGGGGCGGCCGGGCGGTCCTCCTGGGCAGCATCGCCACGGACAAGTACCTCGAGCCCCTGTTGGACGTCCTGGGCGACCGCCTCCTGGTGCCGGCCGCCTTCGTCGGTCGCGGCGACATGAGCCGGGGCAGCCTCATGTTGAAGGCCGCGGCGTCGGGCGATGAGCTGGCGTACGTGACGGCGGGCGAGGTGCTTCGCGACGCCGGACGGATCTGAGACGGCGTGGGAGGTGGCCGGGTCGCGCAGCGAACGCTGAGAAGACGAGGGGTCCGGAGATTGCTGCCGGGGTTGCCAGGAGGGCGGGGGACTCGAGGTGGATTGCGGTCAAGCGAGCACGGACCCTCTTCCTGCCGGGCCCGTGCGGGTGCGGCGGCGATGATTGCCGCTTCGGCTACAATGCTCCGCCGCGCCCCGGTGGTCGCGCCATGGACCGGAACTATTGCCGTCGGACCATCAAGGCATCGTGGATCACGCGAGGTTGCAGGGTTCTCGGCACGGCGGCGGGGGGCCGAACCTGGACGTCTACGACGTTCGCCGTCGGCGTCGGACCTCTGGCGCAAACCCCGCCGTATTGGGCATTCTCCTGCCATGAGCCTCCCCGAACGCCTGGTCCATTGGGCCAAGGAAGCGAAGCGCCGGCGCGTCTACACCTCCGCCGTCGCATACATCGTCGTCGCCGTCACGGTCATGGAGCTGTCGGGAAACATCTTCTCGGCGCTGGACCTGCCGCCGTGGAGCTCGCGCCTGGTCGTCATCCTCCTGATGCTGGGCTTTCCGGTGGTGGTGGTGATGGCCTGGGTGTTCGACATCACGGCGGGCGGGGTGAAACGCACCGAGGCCGGGGGGAGCACGGCAGCCGCGGGACACCCTCGCGGCAGCCCGGTCAGGGCTGCTCGCCGGGTCCACGGAGGACCCAGGACCGCTGCTGCCCTGCCCGCCGCCACGTCCGAGCCGCCGGCCCCGCCTCCGGAGCTCGAGCCCGCGGAGCCACCGGACGCCGACCGCGTCAAGCGCGCGGCCATCGGCCACGTCCGCCACGAGCTCAAGACGCCCATCAACGGGATCCTCGGATACAGCGAGATGCTTCTGGAGGACCTGGAAGACGAGGATCGCGAAGAGCTGGCACCCGATCTGGAGAACATCCGCAAGGGTGGGCGGGAGCTTCTCAGGCTCATCGACACGACGCTGGATCCCGACCGCATCGAGCAGGCGGTGGACATCGATCTGGACGAGTACGGCCGCCAGATCCGCGCGGACCTGCGCAACCCGATCAACGCGGTCATCGGCTACGCGGAGCTGCTCATCGAGACCGTCGAGGAGAGCGACCGACCCCAGTACGTCTCGGATCTACAGCGCATCCGCACGGCGGCGATGCGGCTGCTGGAGCTGAGCACGGACCTGGTCGAGGTGGCTACCTCGCACGATCCGTCGCTGGCGGACCGCGGTCGTCTGGGCGAAGCGAGCAGCCTCGCGCACACGGTGCTCTCCAAGGCCGGTCGGGCCGCGGGACCCGCCGAAGACGGCACGGGCTCGCTGCTGGTGGTGGACGACAACGGAAGCAACCGGGAGCTGTTGTCCCGTCAGCTCGCCCGGGCGGGGTTCATGGTGGAGGTCGCTTCCGACGGGCCTTCGGCGCTGGACCGGCTGGCGGAGCGGAGCTTCGACCTGGTGCTCCTGGACGTGATCATGCCGGAGATGGACGGCCTCGAGGTGCTCCGGCGCATCAAGTCCGATCCGCATCTGGCCCGGACGCCGGTGATCATGCTGTCGTCGTTGGACGACGTGGAGAGCGCGCTTCGCTGCATCGACCTGGGCGCCGAGGATTTTCTCCACAAGCCCTTCCACCCGACGCTCCTCCGGGCCCGTATCGGTGCGTCGCTGGAGCTTCGACGCGTCCGCAACGAGTCTGACGAGCACCGCAACGGTCTCGTCGGTGGCCTCACGCGAACCATGATCCGGGGCGCGTTCCCCGATGCCATCGCGGAGCGCGTGGGGGCGGGCGAGGAGACGATTCTGGAGACGTTCGGAGAGGCCACGGTGCTCTGGTGCGACGTGGAGGCGGCGGCCCGCAACCGGACCCGCGACGTCGGGCTGATCGCGACGCGCACGCAGATGCTGGTCTCCACCCTGGAGGCCGTGGCCGAACGCCACGATATCGAGACGGTGAGCGCGCGAGGCGAGGGCGTGAGCCTGGTCGGGGGGGTGCCCACGCCCTCGCCGGACCACGTGCTCGCGGCGGCGGAAGCGGCGCTGGAGCTCGGCGCCATTCTGGCCCAGGCCCCCGAATTCGACGCGCCGGTCCGCCTCGGTCTGGACAGCGGCGAGGTCACCGGCGGCGTCTTCGGCCATGAGCGGAAGACCTACCGCCTGTGGGGCGAGCCCATGGAAGTGGCGCGCCTCCTGGGCGCCCAGGCCGCCACAGGGACCATCCTGGTCTCACCCAATGCGCATCGGCTCCTTTCGGGGCGCTACCGGTTCAGCAAGGGCTCGGTGCACGATCTGCCCGGTCGCGGTCAGATGAAGATCTACTCGCTGGAGGGGCCGGCCTGAGTCCGGGGCTCAGCTCCCGGTGCCGACCAGGGCCTCGATCTTGCCCAGGAGCCGGCTGAGCTCCACGGGCTTGGTGTCGAAATCGTCGCACCCCGCCGCCATCGCCTTCTCCTGGTCTCCGGCCATGGCGTGGGCCGTGAGCGCGATGACCGGGATGCCCGCGGTGGCCTCGTCGCCCTTGAGCGTGCGGGTGGCGGTCCATCCGTCCATGATCGGAAGGCTCATGTCCATGAGCACGATGTCGGGACTGCCGGACCGCGCCATGGCGACCCCCTGCTCCCCGTCCACGGCGATGGTCACGTCGTAGCCGCGCTTGATGAGGCGTCTCGAGAGCATGTCTCGATTCATCTCGTCGTCTTCCACGAGCAGGATTCTGGTCACGGGCATCGTCTCCTTGGTTCTGAATTGGGGGGGCTCCTCAGCCTCGTGCGGACGCCTCTTCACGGGCGTCCGGGGCGGGAGGATCCGAAGGGGGTGCTTCCGCGCCGGAGGGGCGCACCGTGCGGGGAAGGCGGAGCGTGAAGACCGAGCCCTCGCCCGGCGTGCTGTCCACGAAGATGTCGCCCCCCATGAGGAGGGCGAACTGGCGGCTGATGACCAGTCCGAGTCCCGTGCCGCCGAAGCGCTTCGTAGTGGAGGCGTCGGCCTGACCGAAGGCCTCGAAGATGCGCTCGAGTTGCCGATCGGTCATGCCGATACCCGAATCTTCCACCGAGATCTGGAGCCATTCCACCCCGCGGGTCTGCTGAGGGCGGACCGAAAGGGTGACCGTGCCGTCCTGCGTGAACTTGCTGGCGTTGGAGAGGAGGTTGAGGAGGATCTGGCGGAGCTTCATGTGATCGACCGTCACCGGTGGCAACTCCTCCGGCAGCTCCATGACGAGGCGGTTCGCGTTGCGCCGCACCATGGGCTCGATGGTGGAGGCCACTTCCTCCACCAGCTTGCGCAGATCCAGCTCCTCCAGGAAGAGCTCCATCTTGCCGGCCTCGATCTTCGACAGGTCCAGGATGTCGTTGATGAGCGCCAGCAGGTGCCGCCCGGCGTGCTGGACCTTCTCGAGATCCGGGATGAAGTCCTCCTGGCCCACCTCTTCGGCCTCCTCGGCCAGCATCTCGCTGTAGCCGATGATGGCGTTGAGGGGCGTGCGGAGCTCATGGCTCATGTTGGCCAGAAAGCGGCTCTTGGCCTGGTTCGCCTCCTCCGCTTCGCGACGGGCCTCCAACAACTCGCTCACGTCGTGGTACAGTGCCAGGATGCCGGTCTGTTCTCCCCTGACCTGAACGCTGCAGGCGGCCAGCTCGACCTCGATGAACTGGCCGTCCTTGCGCCGCCGCCGGCCGATGGCGTGGAGGGTCTTGCCCGACGCCGCGGCGTCGGTGTAACCCACGGCCTCGTCCATGGTCTCCTGGGTGTTGATCAGGTCGTCGAGGTTGAGGCCCACTGCTTCGGCCGGGGACCAGCCGAAGAGACGCTCGAAGGCCGGATTCAGCGCCACGATTCTCCCGTCCAGATCCGCCACCACGATGGCCACGGGGCTGTTGGAGACCAGGGTCTCGAAATACTGGCGCTGGGACTGGGCTTCGGTGTAGAGGCGGGCGTTGTCGATGGCGATGGCCGCCTGTGGAGCGAAGAGATTCAGAAGCCGGAGGTCTTCGGGCCCGAAGGTGCGGGCGCCGTCGGTGTGCACGCTGGCCAGGGTACCCACGAGGCGACTGCCGATCATGAGGGGGACCACGGCCACGCCACGGGCGGTGGTGTCGGCGTATTTCGACGAGCGATGCTCCCATTCCAGGTAGTTGGGGATGATGAGTGGCTCGCGCGTCTGTGCCACCATCCCCATCCCCCCCTCACCCAACTTCATGCGCGTGCCGATGGAGTCGCTTCCGATGTTGTGGCTGGCCACGATCTCCAGCTCGCGGGCCTCCTCGTCGTAGATGGCGAGCTCGCCACCCGTCACGCCGAGCAGGGTCACGGCGCGCTGGACCACGCGGTGGAGCAGCCGGGACAGCTCGAGCTCGCTGGACAGGTCCTGCATGGTGTCCAGCAGCGCGCGCTGCTCCTGCGATCGCTGACGCTCGGCATGGAGCAGCCGTGCTCGACCGATGGCGATGCCCGCCTGCTGTGACGCGGCGGTGAGGATGCGAAAATCCTCCTCGCCGAAGGCATCGGCCTGGTCGCTCTCCACGACCAGGACTCCGACCACCTCGTCGTCGACGTACAGGGGCAGGTCGAGCTCGGAGCCGTGCGCCGCGCCCGAGACGTATCCGGGTTCCTGGTGGGGGGCCCCGGAATAGTGGAGATGTCCGTCGAGGATGGGCCGTTCACTCAGTCCGTGCCCGGGCGTCAGGCGATAGCCTTCGTGGGCGCCTTCCCATCCCACGCTGGCGCGCAGCACCCGGTCGCCCGTCTCGGGGTCGATCAGGAAGACTCCCACGAAGTCGTAGCCGACGGCTGGATCGCGGAGCCCGTCCACCACGCTCTGGCAGACCTCGCTCTCGTCGCGGGCCGCTGCGATGCGCGTGCTCAGCCGCAGCAGGGCGGCCTGACGATGGGCCTCCCGGGGAGCGTCGGGACCGGGATCCAGAGGGTCCGGAAAGGGGGTGGTCACGAGGGGGTGTCCCTTCCGACCTCCGAGGGGGCGGACGCGGCCATGGCCTGTCGGAGCCCCGTCACGATCTCCTTCCTGAGGTCGGTCCCCTTCTGGAGAATCCGCTCGACCCCGCCGTTGAGCCGTGCCCGATCGTCTTCGGTGAGATCCTTGGCCGTCATGACCACGACCGGGATGTCGGCGTCGTCCGGCCGGCGATGAAGCTCGTCCAGGAAGCCGAAGCCATCGAGCTCGGGCATCATCAGGTCCAGCAGGATGAGCGACGGCCGGTCCGTCGCCACACGCTCGAGGCCCACCAGCCCGTTCTCGGCCTCGGTCACCGTGCACCCGACCTCCTCCAGGGTGCGCCGCACGATGTCTCGGGTCGCGTCGTCGTCCTCCACCACCAGCACACGGGTGTCGCCGTCCTGGGCGAAGTGGCCGAGCACCGTGATCAGGCGGTCCTTCTCCACCGGCTTGGTCAGGTAGCCCGCGGCGCCCAGGGCCATTCCCAGCGGCTTCTCGTCCAGGATGCTGAGCATGATGACCGGGATGCCGGACAGGTCCCGTTCCGCCTTGAGGGCTGCCAGCACGGCCCAGCCGTCCATGCCCGGCATCATCACGTCCAGGGTGATGGCGGCCGGGCGCAGCTCCCTGGCCAGGGCGATGCCCGCCTCACCGTCCGAGGCCGTGGCCACCCGGTAGTCGTCGGCCTCCAGGTGCCGTCGCACCAGGTCACGGGTCGCCGGGTCGTCGTCGATCACCAGCACCAGGGGGCCGTCCCCCTCACCGATGTCGGTCTCGGGGACGCCGCCCTCCCGTACCTCGCGAGGCAGGCGGATCGTGAAGGTCGACCCGACGTTCTCTTCGCTTTCCACCGTGACGTCGCCACCCATCATCCGACAGAACTTGCGGGTGATGGTGAGTCCGAGGCCGGTGCCGCCGAACCGGCGCGAGGTGGAGGCATCGGCCTGGGTGAAGGCCTGGAAGAGTCGGGCGAGCTGCTCGGGCGTCATGCCGATGCCGCTGTCCGAGACCCGGAAGACCAGCATGTCGTCGTCGGCGTCGGCGGACACGTCCACCGAGATGGTCCCGTTGTCGGTGAACTTGCTGGCGTTGGAGAGCAGGTTGAGCAGGGACTGGCGCAGCCGGGTCTGGTCCGCGTGCATCTCCCCCAGTGACTCTTCGCAGCGGACCTCCAGCCGGTTGCCGTTCTTGGAAACCAGCGGCGTGACCGTGGTCGCCACTTCTTCCACGAGCTCGGCCACGTCGAAGGTCTCGAGGTAGAGCTCCATCTTGCCCGCCTCGATCTTCGACAGGTCCAGCACGTCGTTGATGAGCGCCAGCAGGTGCTTGCCCGCCGAGTGGATCTTCTCCAGGTCGGGGATATAGACGTCGTTGCCGTCGTCCTCCGCCTCTTCGGCCAGCATCTCGCTGTACCCGAGGATGGCGTTGAGGGGCGTGCGCAACTCGTGGCTCATGTTGGCCAGGAACTGCGACTTGGACTGGTTGGCCTCCTCGGCCTCGCGGCGCGCCTGCATCAGCTCGGTGATGTCGTGGTAGAGGGCCATCATGCCCACGGGCTCGCCCTCCACCTCGACGCGCACGGCCAGGATCTCCACGTCCACCAGCGTGCCGTCCTTTCGGCAGCGCTTGGCGATGCCGTGGGCGGTGCGGTGGCGGGCCCGTCGGGTGTAGGCCACGGCTTCGGCCCGGAGCTCCGGGGTGGTGATGAGGTTGTCCAGGTTCTTGCCCACCACCTCGGCCAGCTCGTAGCCGAACAGCTTCGTGAAGACCGGATTGGCCGACACGATGTCTTCCTGGAGATTCAGCGTGACGATGGCGACCGGGCTGTTGTGCATCACCGACTCGAAGTACTGCTTCTGGTTGCGGGCCTCCTGAAAGAGTCGGGCGTTGTGGATGGCGATGGCGGCCTGCTGACCGAAGAGATTGAGGAGCGCCAGATCCTCTTCGGTGAAGTGCTTGTCGGGATCCTCGTGCCAGACGTTCATGGCGCCCACCGGCCGATCCCCGATGAGAAGCGGCGCCACCACCACCGCGCGTGCGTTGATCTGGGTGTACTGGTCGGAGCGGCCCTCCCAGGTCTGGTAGTCGTCGATGATCATCATGTCGCCGGTCTTGGCGACGTGGCCCATGGCCCCCTCGCCGTAGGCCAGCGTCGCGCCCCGGGAATCGGCGGCCATGGCGTAGTTCGACACCACGGTCATGAGACGGGTGTTCTCGTCGTAGCTCGCCAGCTCACCGCCGACGGCGCCCAGCAGGTTCACCGCGCGGCGGAGCACCGAGTCCAGGAGATCTCGGGGATCGAGCTGCGACGACAGGTCGGCGATGGTCTCCAGCAGCGCCTCACGCTCGTCGGCCCTCTGTCGCTCGGCGCGCAGCAGGCGAGCCCGTGCGATGGCGATGCCGGCCTGGTTGGCCGCGGCTTGCAGGACCTCGAAGTCCTCTTCGCCGAAGGCGTCGGGCTGCGCGCTCTCCACGGTGAGCACCCCGATGACCTCGTCGCCGGACTTGAGAGGTACGTCGACCTCGGATCCATGGCCCAGCGTCGCCACGTAGTTGGGCTCGTCCTCCACCCGGGGGCTGTAGTGGAGCCGGCCGTCCAGGGCGCGCTCGTTGAGTCCCGTGCCCGGCGGAAGCCGCCAACCGGATTTCGCGCTCGTCCAGCCGAAGGTGTTGGTCAGGACACGGTCGCCGGTGTCCTGATCCACGAGGAAGAGGCCCATGAACTCGTATCCGAGGGCCTCGTCGTGTAGTCCTTCCACCACGCGCTGACAGATCTGGGCTTCGTCGTGCGCGGCGGAGATCTCGTGGCTGAGACGGATGACGGCGGCCTGGCGGCGGACGAGGGACCCTCGTCCACCCCGGGCGACATCGCCCTCGGGATCGTGCGACGCCATAGGGGGGGCTCCGGCGGCGGGGACCGAAACGCTCGGAGGGTCCGAGGCTTCGGGTTGCGAACCTCCAATGTTCCGAGCGGTGCCCGAGGGTGCAAGGTGCCACTTCAGGACGCGGTGACAGCCCCGTGCGCGTCCGCCACACGGTGGTGGCTGTGAGGATCACCGTCGGCGGATCGTGATGGGACGTGCCATCCAGGGCCCGCGAAACCGCGAGCGCCCCGATTCCGTCTCTGATGGCAGGGGATGGCGGGCAGGGGGCCAAGAACCGCGGGTCACGGAAGCGGGAAACGAGAGGGCGACCCATGTCGACGTTGGGGTCTGATCTACGCTACGGCATGCGCATGCTGGTGAAGGCGCCCGGGCCGTCGCTGATCGCGGTGTTCACCATCGCGCTGGGGGTGGGGCTCACCACCTTCACGTACAGCTCGCTCGACGGCACGGTGCTGCGGGGCCTCGACGTGCCGGGCGCCGACCGGCTGATGATGGTGGACGAGCGCATCGAGCGTCTCGACATCGAGCAGAACGGCGTTCCCCTGCACGACTTCCTGGATCTGCAGGAGCGACAGAACGTCTTCGAAGAGGTGGCGGCGTACAACTGGACGTCGCTGAACCTCGCGGGCGACGGGGCCCCGCCGGAACGGGTGGAAGGTGCGGTGGTGTCGGCCAACGCCTTACGTCTGGTCGGCGTCGAGCCGCTCCTGGGACGTGTCTTCCAGGACGGTGAAGACGCGCCGGGGGCGGCCCCACGCATCGTCCTCTCCTACGATCTCTGGCAGAACAGGTTCGTGGGAGACCCGGGGATCCTGGGCCGCACGATCCGCGTGAACGGCGAGGCCACGGAGGTGGTGGGCGTCATGCCCGAGGGATTCCGCTTCCCCTTCGACCACGTGGCGTGGGTGCCCTACCACTTCGATCCGGCCACCACTGCCCGCCGAGCCGCCTACCTCGAGGTCTTCGGGCGGCGGAAGCCCGGGGTCAGCGAGGCCACCGTGACCACGTCGCTGGATCGCATCTCCCGGGAAATCGAGGGCGTCTACCCCGAGGACAACCGGGGCGTGCGCCTGTGGGCCGCGCCCTACGCGGAGCGCTACATGCCGCCCCAGATCACGGCGGTGATGTTCCTCATGCTGGCCGCGACCTTCGGCGTGCTCCTCATCGCCTGCGCCAACGTGGCCAACCTCTTGCTGGCCAGGGCGGCGGGGCGGGGCAGGGAGGTCGCCGTCCGCACCGCGCTGGGAGCGAGCCGAGCCCGGGTCGTGCGCCAGCTTCTTGTGGAGACGCTGGTGATGGCCGTGGTGGGCGGCGCGCTGGGGGTGGGGCTGGCATACGTCGGTCTCGCGGTGTTCAACACTGCGCTCGTGGACATCCAGAAGCCGTACTGGATCGACTCCCGCCTGGACCTGCCCGCGCTGGCCTTTGCCTTGGGCGCGACCTTGTTGGCGACGTTCGCGTCGGGCCTGTTGCCGGCGCTTCGTGGGACCGGTCGCGGAATCGGAGGCGCGCTTCGGGACGAGGCCCGCGGATCCTCGTCGCTGCGACTGGGGCGTCTCACCGGCGCCCTCGTGGTGGGAGAGATCGCGGTGTCGTGCGGCCTTCTCATCGCGGCGGGCCTCATGATCCGGAGCATCGTCAACCTCAAGAACACCGACCTGGGCTTCGACCCGGCTCCCGTGCTCACGGGGCAGGTGGTGCTGCAGAGCGCCGACTACGGGACTCCGCAGGAGCGGCAGGCGTTCTTCCAGGCCCTCGAGGAACGTCTGGCGGCAGAGCCCGGGGTACAGCGCGCGGCCCTCACCACGGCGCTGCCCGCTCTGGGAGCCCCGCGCTGGTGGGTCCGGATCGACGGACAGCCGTACGCCAGCGACAGCGACGTGCCCATGGCGTACGGAAGCGTCGTGACGCCGGGGTTCTTCGAGACCATGAGCATACCCGTGCTCCGGGGCCGCGACTTCACCCCCGCCGACGCGTGGAATCCTTCCGATCCGGTTGCGGTGGTCAGCGAGAGTTTCGCGCGACGGATCGTGGGTGGAGGCGATCCGTTGGGGGCGCGGGTCCGGATCGGTCGCCTGGAATCGAGCGATCCGTGGATCCGGATCGTGGGCGTCGTGCCCGACGTGCACGTGGGTGGAGGCGTCGGTGGCCTGGGCGACGATCAGCGCTCGCCCGAGTCCCTGTACGTGCCTGCCGGCGTCATGGACGTGTCCTCCTTCACCGCCGCCGTGCGGACCAGCGGAGATCCAGCGGCCCTGGCCCCGCGGATGCGGGCCATCGTGCAGGGGCTCGACGGCAACCTGCCCGTCTTCAATCTGGCCCCCATGCCCGAGGCCATCGAGAAGGCGACGTGGGCATTCGGGCTGTTCGGCTCCCTCTTCACCCTGTTCGGAGCCGCGGCGCTCTTCATGGCGGCGGTCGGCCTCTACGGCGTCATGGCGTTCTCTGTGACGCAGCGCCGACGGGAGATCGGGGTGCGCATGGCGCTCGGCGCGGCGCGGCCACGGATCCTGCGCATGGTGCTGGGCCAGGGCACCCGCCGCCTCGCCCTGGGCGGTGCCCTGGGCCTGCTGCTCGGCTTCGTGCTGGCCAAGCCACTGAGCTTCGTCACCTACGGCGTGAGCCTCGCAGACCCCTTCCTCTACCTTTTCATCCTGGCCACGCTTGGAGGGGCGGGGCTGCTCGCGTGCTTCATCCCCGCCCGCTCGGCGACCCGCTCCGATCCTGCCGCGGCGATGCGCGCCGAGTAGGCGTCGACGGAGGGTGGGACCCCGGGGGGGAGAGGGATGAGTGGCGCCAATCAGATCCTGTTGGGTGTGAGCGCGGTGCTCCTGGCGGGAGCGCTGGGATTGGTGCGACGCGATTACCGTCAGCGGCGGCCACTGAAAGGAGCCCCGGTGGCCGTGGTATGGGCCGCCTACCTGGTGCACGCGGGCGTCACCGCATGGTTCGCCTGGTCCGCACCCGCCGGGCGACTCGGCTGGCCCGCGGTCCCGGCGTGGATGCTCGGGGGATTCCTCATCGGTGTCGGGGTGACCTTCGCTGCCGAATCCATCGCCACCTTCCGCTCCTTCGAGCGCATGTCGGGGCTCGACACGAGCCAGCTCGTGACCGGGGGGATCTACGCTTTCTCGCGTAATCCCCAGAACCTGGGGTGGGCGCTCGCGCTCCTGGGCGTGGCCGTGGTGGGACGATCTCCGTGGGCGCTGGTCCTCGTCGCTCTCTTCGTGCTGGTGGTGCACGTCTACATCGTGGCGCTGGAGGAGCCGTATCTGGAGGGCGTCTACAGCGAAGCGTACCGGCGCTACAGGCAGCGTACGTCTCGGTATCTGGGGATGCCCGGGGGCTAGGACTGGCCGATCATATCCTTGCTTGGGCGATACACCCGCCCTCCGCTGAGCCAGTCGGCGACGTCGAAGTCCTCGGGCGCGTCGAACGTCCCCTCTGTTCTTGCGGCTTCCAGGATCCTGTCGACGCGGAAGACGCGCATGCCCTCCTTTACCGCGCAGTAGCCGACCACGTACCAGGCTCTCTCGGCGTGCGCCACGGCCCCCGGCACCTTCTGGGTGCGCATGTTTCTCACTGACCGGTTCCGGCCGCATCCGACCCACCTTGCCATTCCGTTGCCCAAAGCCCGAAGGGATCGTAAGAGCCACAAGGAAGTACCGCCGTCGACACCCGTAACGTTACAGGTTACATTTGATCGGATCCTTCAGGGATCGGGCGACGAAGGACATCTTCGATGGCCAGAGCACAAAGGCGGCCCGCAGATGCTTGCCACTGCCGCTTTGGGACAAGGCCGGCATCAAGCTGGACCGCCTCGACGAGGCGGTGACCGTCGGGGAGCTGCGAACGCCGTCGAACCGTCTGGAGAAGCTGTCAGGTGATCGCTCCGGCCAGTATTCGATCCGGATCAACCGGCAGTACCGCATCTGTTTTCGGTGGTTCGATGGAGATGCCTGGGACGTCGAGATCACGGACTACCACTGAGACCAAAATGTCGATTCCGGCAGGACCCAGAGTCCGTCCCCCCAGCCACCCCGGCGCCGCCGTTCGAATCGAGCTCGAAGATCTGGGGCTTTCGATTACGGAGGCCGCCAGGAGGCTCAGGGTTTCCCGTCGTACGTTGAGCGAGATCGTGAACGAAGGCCGGGGGATAAGTCCCGAGATGGCCCTTCGGCTCGGGAGATTCTTCGGCGATGGCCCCGATATCTGGCTGCGCATGCAGATGGCCTGGGACAAGTGGCAGGTCGAGCACGACGCGGAGACCCTCGCGGAGATCGAGAAGATCGAGCCTGCGGCGTAGCGGCGTCGAACCCGCGATCGATCTGGTCATCAGGCGAGGGGCAGGCGGCTCGGGAGCGAACAAGTGGACCGAAGGAGTACTGTGACCGTAACGCCTCCGTGCTCGCGTTGCGTTGTCCGAGTCCGCACTTTGGATCCCGACCAACGCCCTCGCCAAAACACGCACCATCGGAGGTCGAGGAGATGTCCATCTGCTGCCGGCCCATCGCGGTCCTCGCCGCGTTCGTTTCACTGCTCGTTCTCGCGCCGTCCCTGCAGGCCCAACGCTTCGGCGGAGGCGGGACCCAGTTGGATCGGGTCGGGCCCCTGAACTTTCAATACGTGGGCCCGCAGAGTGCGGGGCGCTTCGCCTCGGCGGCGGGGGTGGCGGGCCAGCCCGACGTGTTCTACCTGGGCGCGGCCTCGGGCGGCGTGTGGAAGACCAGCGACGGCGGCGAGACGTTCGCGCCGGTCTTCGACGAACAGTCGGTGCAGGCGGTCGGGGCGCTGGCGGTGTCGCAGTCCGATCCCGACGTGGTGTGGGCGGGCACGGGCGAGGCGTGGGCCATCCGCGACGCCGACATCATGGGCGACGGCGTGTATCGGTCCACCGACGGTGGAGCCACCTGGCGCCACATGGGACTGACCGAGACGGGGCGCATCGGGCGCATCGTGATCCATCCCACGAATCCCGACGAGGTCTTCGTATGCGCCCTGGGGCGGACCACCGGACCGCAGCAGGAGCGGGGGGTCTACCGCACCATGGACGGCGGTGAGACCTGGGAGCGGGTCCTGTTCGTGGACGAGGACACGGGTTGTTCGGGGCTCGCCATGGACGCCAACGATCCCGACGTGCTGTACGCGGGCACCTGGGACGTGGTCATGCACACCTGGGTCATGTACAGCGGTGGCCCGGGGAGCGGCGTCTACCGGTCCACCGACGGCGGTGACACCTGGGAGCACCTGGAGAACGGCCTCCCGACATCGCCCTACGGCAAGGTCGACGTGGCGGTGGCCCCCACCAACTCCAACCGGGTGTACGCGCTCATCCAGACCGCGGCCCAGGGCTCCGTGTGGCGCTCCGACGACGCCGGGGCGAACTGGGAGGTGGTGAGCTGGGACCGGACGCTCATCGGGCGGGCCGGTTACTACATCCGCATCGCGGTGAATCCCGGGAACCAGAACGAGCTACTCATCATGTCCAGCAGCGCCCACCGATCGCTGGACGGCGGCCGGACGTGGACCACCGACGTGGGCGGGTGCGGAGACTGCCACGACGTGTGGATGGACCCGTACGACCCGAACCACTGGATCGAGACCGGTGACGGGGGCGCCGGCTCCACCACCGATCACGGCCGGAGCTTTCAGCGGGTGTCGCTGCCCATCGGCCAGATGTATCACGTGGCCGTGGACGACCGCACGCCCTACTGGATCTACAGCAACCGCCAGGACGACGGCACCATGCGGGGTCCCAGCGACGGGCCGGTCGCCGTGCCGAACGTGCCTTCCTACGCGCCCTATCGACCGAGCAGGCCGTGGAGGATTCGGAGGGTTCGGCGGCGGTGGCGGATCGGACTGGCAAGGGGGCCTCGGTGGTTGTGAGTCCGGCTTCACCCTGCCGGTGCACGACAACGCCGACATCATCTGGGCGTCGTGCTACGCCAACACGGTGACCCGTTTCGACGCGGACCTGGGCCGCGCGCGCTCGGTGAGCCCGTGGATGCACACCCTGGACGCGCCACCGGACGACCTCAAGTACCGCTGCCACTGGACGCCGCCCCTGGCCATCGATCCCTTCGAGCCCGAGACCGTCTACTACGGCTGCCAGGTCATCTTCCGCACCCGCGACCAGGGCCAGAGCTGGGACGTCATCAGCCCCGACCTCTCCACCCAGGATCCGTCGCGCATCGTGTTCTCGGGCGACGTGCCGGGCGCCGATCCCCCGGAGGTGCTCGGGGACAACCTGGGCCAGTACTACGGCGAGGTGGTCTTCGCCATCGCGCCCTCGAAGATCCAGCGCGGGCTCATCTGGGCAGGCACCAACGACGGCCTCATCTGGCTCACCCGCGACGGCGGGGACCACTGGACCAACGTCACCGACAACGTGACGGGACTCCCGGAATGGGGAACGGTGCGGCGCATCGAGCCTTCGGTCTTCGATGCGGGCACGGCCTACGTGACGGTGGACTTCCACCTCATGGACGACCGCGATCCGTACGTCTACCGCACCAACGACTTCGGTGAGACGTGGACGCGCATCAGCGACGGGCTCCCCCACGGGCACCCCCTGGACTACGCCATGTCGGTGGCGGAGAACCCCAACCGCCAGGGGATGCTCTTCGCCGGCACCGGGCACGGCTTCTACTACTCCATGGACGACGGCGGCAGCTGGACGCAGCTCCAGGCCGGGCTGCCCGCGGCTCCGGTGAGCTGGGTCGTGGTGGAGCCCCGCTACCACGACGTGGTGGTGTCCACCTACGGACGCGGCCTGTGGGTGCTCCGGGACATCACCCGCCTGGAGCAGGCCGATGCCGTGGACGAGAGCGCACCGGCCTTCCTGTACGCACCCCGGGACGCGATCCGCCACGCCCGCAACGGGAGTGCGGACTTCCTGTACCGGATCAACGGTCCCCAGACCGACGTCCAGCTTCGACATCCTCGACGACGACGGCACGGTCATTCGTACCCTCCGGGCCGATGGTCGTCCGGGGCTCAATCAGGCGAGCTGGGATCTGCGTTACACGGGTCCCGACCAGATCGCGCTGCGCACGCTGGCGCCCTACAACCCCCACATCTGGGACGAGCCTCGTTTCCGGGGTGACACCCGGCCCATCATCCACTGGGGCATCGGCCAGCCGCAGCGGGTGGGGCCGCTGGCGGCCCCCGGCGACTACTCGGTGCGCATGACGGTGGCGGGCCGGAGTTACACGCAGCCGCTGGCCGTCATCAAGGATCCGGACATTCCCTCGCCCACCGAAGACCTGGTGGCCTCCACCGAGGCGCAGATCCGCATCCGCGAGGGCATGAACCGCGTGGTGGACATGACGAATCGGCTGGAGATCATGCGCCATCAGATCGAGGAGCTGCAGGCCGCCCACGAGGGCGATGCCGACGTTCTGTCTGCGCTGGACGGGCTCGACGACGCCATGCTGGACGTGGAGCTGCGCTTCCTGACCAGGACCGAGATGAATTCCGACGACAAGTGGTACGTGGAGATGTACCGCTTGTACCTGCAGTACGTGTGGCTGTCCGCCGAAGTCGGGACCGGTGGCGGCGACGTGCAGGGTGGCGCCGAGTACCGGCCCACCGATGCGGCCATGGCGTGGTTGAGGGATCTGGAGGCGGGTACGACCGAGGCCGAGGAAGCGTTCCGAGCGCTTGTGGAGGAGACGGTGCCGGCCTTCAACGCACGCATGGGCGATCGCCTCCCGGACATCGAGGTGCCGCCGGGGGGATGAATTTGTGATCACACGACTGAGACCGTTACAAAGACACGGTCGGCCCTTTCCGCCAGGTCGACCCGCGCCTCGTTCTCGATGGAGCGGATCGGCCGTGCCGGCCTGACCTCGCTCACGAGCTACACGGACGGCTCGGGTCCGGGGGATTCCAACTCGGCCAAGGCCCGAGCCTCCAGGGCCGCGTGCGCCAGGGCCAGGGTGTCGTAGACCGCTGCGGCGTCGACTCGGGGTCCGCGGCGGCCGTCTGCGAGGCCCGCACGAGCGCCAGCGTGGGCGTGGAGTCCGCGGGCGGAGCGCTGTCCCCGGGCCGTGGCCGGAGACAGCGCCGCCGCCAGCAGGAGACCCCGCAGCAGCCGACCTGCCGGGGATCCCCCGATCACCCGCCGGCCCGCGCCCGGACGGCCTCCCAGCGAGCCATGACGTCTTCGTATTGCCGGCGAGCCTCGGCACACGCCGCCACCTCGCGCTCGGTGGGCGCCACGTCGGCGTCCTGCATGCCCATGGCCGCGCTGAGCATGGTGCGGCTGACGCCGTTCAGGGTCGGCGGACCCGAGGGGGACGCGCGGAAGAAGCGGAAGCCGCCTCCGCCACCACGCTCTTCGGGGGCCAGTGCCTCGAGATCCTCGCGCAGCGCCCGAGCGTCGGCGTCGTTGCGCGACGACAGCCGGTCCATCAGGGCCCGCGCATCGTCGTACGCGGCCTGCAGGGCCACCGCCCCGTCATACATCTCCCGCGACAGGTCGGCGAGGCGCGCCAGATCGGCGGCGGGGTCTCGACCCGCGGATCCAGGCGCAGCGACAGGGGCTGATCGAAGGACTGGCCGTTCACCGTGAGCCGGACCGTGTACTCGCCCGGCGGGGCCCATGGGGCGTTCACCGACGGATAGGTGTGGCCGGGCACGGCGCCGGTGCTGCTGGCCGCCCGGGGCTCCTCGCCGATGACGGGGTCGAAGCGCAGGTCCCAACTGAAGCGGTGCATCCCCCGCTGGGTGGAGAGCACCATCTGGGGAGCCGGCCAGTAGAGGGGCTGGTTGCAGTCGGGTGCCGACGGGATCGTTGCGGCAGATCTGGTCGTAGGCCTCCGGGTTCAGCGCAGGGTCGGGCTCGATCACCGGGTCGTCGCTGCTGTAGGAGCGGATCACGACGCCCTGGGCGTCCAGGACGTCCAGAGTCACCGGCCCGCCCACGTTCCGCGGCAGCCAGTAGTCGATGAGCCCGCCGGGCGGGGGATTCTCACCGTGGGGGAGCTCCGGCGGCCACTCCGTGGGGTCGTTCATGCCGAAGCGCACGCGCACGGCGGTGACCGGCTCGAACAGGTAGGCGTCGGTGGCGGCCTGCGCTTCGGACATCTGCCGGAGCGGGGTCACGTCGTCCAGGATCCAGAAGCCGCGCCCGTGGGTGCCGGCCACCAGGTCGGCGCACAGGCAGCTGTCGTCGTCCTTGACCTGGATGTCCCGCACCGACACGGCCGGCATGTCCAGCCTGAGCGAGTGCCAGTGGTCGCCGTCGTCGAAGGACACCCACACCTGGGTCTCGGTGGCGGCGTACAGGAGTCCCTCCTTGCGCGGGTCCTCGCGGATGGAGTTGGCCACCGCGCCCGGCAGCATCCCGGTGTTGATCTCGGTCCACGTCCGGCCGCCGTCGTGGGTGCGCCAGAAGTGGGGGTTCATGTCGTCGATGCGCATGGTGTTGGCCGCGGCGTAGGCGGTGCCCGTGTCGAAGTGGCCGGCTTCGATGTTGAAGATGCGCGTCCACGGCTCGATCTCCGGAGGCGTGACGTTGGTCCACGTCGTGCCGCCGTCCATGGTCACCTGGATGTTGCCGTCGTCGGTGCCCGCCCAGAGCACGCCGACGTCCAGGGGCGACGCCGACAGCGCCGTGATGGTGCCCTGGGGGCTCACCGTCGACGTCGTCGGCGTACTTGCCGGCGGTGGCCGGGACCTCCCAGCTCTGCCGCGCCAGATCCGGGCTGATGCGCGTCCAGGAATGCCCCCGATCCGTGGTCTTCCACACCGCGTTGGAGGTGTAGTACAGAACGTCGGGATCCACCGGCGACCACAGGATCGGCATGGTGCGCACGTCGCGGTTGTAGGGTCCGCCCCGGGGGCCCATGTCCGGGCCCGACGTTGGTGGTCTGACCCGTGCGCCGGTTGTAGAGGGACACGTCGCTGCGGGAGCTGCCGTAGACCATGTCCGGGTCGCGGGGATCGGGCGCGGCGATGCCGTACTCCTGGATGTTCACCGGATGCCAGTCGTGGAAGGTGATCATGCCGTCGTTGGAGCGGCTCTGCACGCACGCCGAGCCCGAGTCCTGCTGGCCGCCGCACAGGCGGTAGGGGAAGGCGTCGTCGGCGGTGACGTGGTACATGGCCGCCGTGGGCTGGGTGTACCAGTTGCTCCACGACTCGCCGCGGTTGGCCGAGACCACCGCGCCCTGGTCCGAGACCGCCAGGATGATCTTCGGGTCGTTGGGGTTGATCCAGATCTTCTGGTAGTCGTCGCCGCCGTAGGCGCCGCGGACCGCGGACCAGTGCACGCCGCCGTCGTCGCTTCGCCACATCACCACCGTGGCGCTGTAGACCACGTTCTCGTCCATGGGATCGACGGTGATGGTGGGCAGGTCGCCTCCGCCGATGCGCCGGAGCGGCCGCGTGTCCACGAGGGCGGTGGCCGCGCCCACCGGGCCCTCGGGCACGTCGACCGGGGTCCAGTGCTCGCCGGCGTCGGTGGACTTGTAGAAGCCCACGATGCCCGTGGTGCCGCCGTCGCGTCCGGCGCCGGCCTCGTCGCTGGCCTGCGGCGTGCCCGCCACCATGGCGTACAGCAGGTGAGGATTGCTGGGCGCCAGGGCCAGGTTGGCCTCGATGACGCTGGGCAGGCCCTCGGTGAGCGGGCGCCAGGTGGTGCCGCCGTCGGTGGACTTGAAGATGCCGTTGCCGGAGCCGCCGAACTCGCCGCTCTCGCGGAAGCTCTGCTGCTGCTGCCACAGGGTGGCGTAGACCACGTTCGGGTCCGACGGGTCGATGCAGGACGTCGTTGCCGCTGGTGTACTCGTCGCGGTAGAGGACCTTCTCGAAGGTCCGGCCGCCGTCGGTGGAGCGGAAGATGCCCCGCTCCTCGTTGGGTCCGTAGGGATGGCCCAGCGCCGCCACGAAGAGGCGGTCGGGGTTGGTGGGATCGACCACCACGTCGGCGATCATCTGGGTCTCGCGCAGGCCCAGGTGCTCCAGGTCTCGCCACCGTCGGTGGACTTGTACATGCCGTCGCCGGTGGACAGGTCGGGGCGGATGATCCCGGCGCCGCTGCCGACGTAGATGATGTCCGGGTTCGGACGGGGCCACGGCGATGGCGCCGATGGAGCCCGTGGGCTGGTCGTCGAAGATGGGCTCCCAGGTGGAGCCGTAGTCGGAGGAGCGCCACACGCCGCCGTTGTCGAAGCCGATGTAGAAGACGTTGCGCTGGCTGGGCACACCGTCCAGCGCACGGGTGCGACCGGCCCGGGTCGGGCCCGATGGAGCGCCAGTGCATGTCGCCCCACATCTCCGGGGACTGCGCGTGGGCGGGAGTGGTCGACGCCGCCAGGACCAGCAGCATCATGACGAAGAAAAACGAGATCTTGCGCACGGTAACGCCTCCTTGAGCCCGGTCGTCACGGCCGGGGCGTAACGATCATCCGACCCGAACAGTCTGGGGTGTCGCCGGCCCCGGGGCCAGCGCCGGGCCGCCGACCCGCGCTTGACCGGCGGCCCTCGGCGGCTGACCGTTAGCTGTGCTCGTCTCCGACTCCGCAGGCGCGGGGCCGGAGCGTTGTCCGCCTCTCTCCTGTGAGACCATGCCAACCGCCTTCGTGTCCCGCGTCCTGATCGCGGCCGTCGCGAGCGCCGGTGTCGTCGCGTCGTCGCCTCCGCTTCTCGCCCAGGCGACCCAGGACCCCGCCAGCGCCATCCAGGTGCCCTTCGAGCGCTACAACCTGCCGAACGGGCTCACCGTGATCCTCTCCGAGGACCACTCCACCCCCACCGTGGCCGTGAACGTCTGGTACCACGTGGGCTCCAAGAACGAAGAGCCGGGCCGCACCGGCTTCGCGCACCTCTTCGAGCACGTGATGTTCACGGGCTCGGCGCACGTGCCCTACGGTGTGCACGACCGCTACACCGAGGGCGTCGGCGGCAGCAACAACGGCTCCACCACCAACGACCGGACCAACTACTACGAGACCGTGCCCTCCAACTACCTGGAGGACGCCCTCTGGCTGGAGTCCGATCGCATGGGGTGGCTCCTGGACGCGCTGGACATCGACAAGCTCAACGCGCAGCGGGACATCGTGAAGAACGAGCGCCGCCAGAGCTACGACAACCGCCCGTACGGCCGCGCCAGCGAGATCATCAGCGCGGCGATCTATCCCGAGGGTCATCCCTACCATTGGCCGGTGATCGGGAGCATGGAGGACCTGAGCGCGGCGTCGGCGGACGACGTGAAGAGCTTCTTCCGACTCTACTACGCGCCCAACAACGCCACCGTGGCCATCGTCGGCGACTTCGACCCGGCGCAGGCGAAGGCATGGGTGACGAAGTACTTCGGGGAGATTCCCCGCGGGAACCCCATCACGCGGCCCACTGCCCCGCCGGTGACGCTCCAGTCCGAGACGCGGTTGGTCTACGAGGACCGGGTGCAGGTGCCCCGCCTCTACATCACCTGGCCCACGGTGGGCGTGAAGGACGGTGACCACTACGCGCTGGACATCCTGGGGGACATCCTGTCGGGCTCGCGCACCGCGCGCCTGACCAAGGGCCTGGTCTACGATCGCCAGACGGCGGCCCAGGTATCGGCCCGGCAGGGCGACGACGAGCTGGTGGGCCAGTTCTCGGTGACCGTCACACCCCGGCCGGGCAGCTCGCTCACCAGCCTGGAGCTGGCGGCCGACTCCATCCTGGAGCGAATGAAGGCAGAGGGGCCCACGGCCGAGGAGCTTCAGAAGGTGAAGGCCGGGCTCGAGCTCGGCGCCATCAGCCGTCTGCAGTCGAACCTGGCCCGGGCCGACGCGCTGGCCGAAGGCAGTGTGTTCCACGACGATCCGGGCGCGTTCCTCACCGACCTGCAACGTCTGCAGGCCGTGACGGCCGCCGATGTCCAGCGCGTGGCTCGGCACTACCTGACCAGCGGGCGCGTGGTGTTGAGCATCGTGCCCATGGGCAAACCCGAGCTCGCATCCAAGCCTGGTGAAAACACGCGCGTGAGCGCGCTCGATTCGAACCCGACCTCCAGAGCCGGCGCCGCCGGGGAGGTTTCCCGATGAAGATCCGCCGTCGAATCCATCTCCTCCCGGCCGTCGTCGCCCTGACCCTGGCGCCGGCAGCGCTCCGCGCGCAGGCGGGACCCAGCAGCTTCGACCGCTCGACTCCGCCGGAGCCCATGGCGCCGCGTCCGTTGCACGTGCCGTCCTGGAGCGAGCAGACCCTGGCCAACGGCGCGACGCTGGTCGTGTCCGAGAAGCGCGACCTGCCCCTGGTCTCGTTCACCATCAACTTCGTCGGCGGCACGGACCAGTACGAGCCCGCGGACCGCACGGGGCTGGCCGACATGACCGCGTCCATGATGAGCGAGGGCACCCGCTCCCGGACCGGCGACCAGCTCTCCGACGATCTGGACCTTCTGGGCACCTCGGTGAACGTGCGCGTCGGGGGCGAGTCGGGCTCCATGGGCTTCACGTCCACCACGGAGAACTTCCCGGCGGTGCTGGCTATCCTGGCCGACATGCTGGAGAACCCGACCTTCCCGGACGCCGCGCTGGAACGGCTCCGGGCCAGAACGTTGGTGAGCCTCACACAGGCCGAGGACCAGCCGACCTTCATCGCCCGCAACGTCTTCGCCCGTGTTCTCTACGGCGAGAACCACCCCTACGGCCGCTTCGCCACGAGCGATGCCGTGCAGGCCATCACCCGCGACGACGTGACGGCCTTTCATCAGGCCTATTTCCGGCCCGGGCACGCGGTGATCACGGTGGTGGGTGACGTGGACGCCTCGGCCGTGCGGGCCACGGTGGACGACGCGCTGGGTGGCTGGGCCGGGGGCGGTGAGGCGCCGTCATTCGACTATCCCGCGCCGCCCGCGCCGAAGGCCACGACCATCTATCTGGTGGACAAGCCCGGCGCCGCGCAGTCGGTGTTCGCCATCGGGCTGCCGGGCCCGGCACGCGACACACCGGACTACGACGCCATCGAGGTCATGAACACAATCCTCGGTGGGCTCTTCCAGTCGCGTCTCAACCACGACATTCGCGAGGTGAAGGGCTACAGCTACGGCGTGCGCTCCAACTTCGCCTTCGGCCGGGGCCCGGGCGCCTTCCAGGCCGGGGGCTCCATCGTCACGGCCAAGAGCGACAGCGCGCTCATCGCCTTCATGGCCCACCTGCGGGGCGTGCGGGGGAGCGAGCCCTTCACCGACGACGAGATGGCGCAGGGCAAGGCGGCCATCATCCAGAGCCTACCCCGGGTGTTCGCCTCGGTGAACGCCACCGCGGGCGCCATCTCTGCGCTCTATCTCGAGGACCTGCCGCAGGACTACTACCAGTCCATCGCGGGTCGCATCGATCAGGTGACCAAGGACGACCTGGTCCGGGTGGCGAACAAGTACATCGACATCGACCACCTGGCCATCGTCATCGTGGGTGACCGTTCCGTCATCGAGGAGCCGCTGCGCCAGACGGGGATCGCGCCCATCGTGCATCTGGATCTGCAGGGGCGCCCGCTGCCCGAGGGCTGACGCCCGGGAGACGGCCGCCGGGGGAGGGCCGAGGTCGGCTCCCCCCGGCGGCTGCCTGTCACCCTCCGGGCGGGAAGGAGGGGGGCGCGTCGTCGGAGCTCCTGGCCCATGCCGTGTCCGGGCTCGCCGACAGGTCGAAGCGGAGCGTGCCGCCGTCGGCCACGAACGAGTCGGGAAGCCAGGCGCGTGAGCTGGCGCTGCCGTTCACGGTGACGCCCCGGATCCACGCCAGGGAATCCGCGCCCGGGGCCTCGACGGCGATGGTCGTCCCGTCCGCGCGCCGGATCTCGCACCCGGTCGAAGGCGGGCGTCGACAGCAGGAGCTCGGCCCGGCCCGGAATCCCCGGGTACATGCCGCTGGCCGTCCAAACGTACCACGCCGACATGGCGCCCAGGTCGTCGTTTCCGGGGATGCCGTGCGGTCGATCGCCCCACAGGCGGTGGAGGATCTCGCGCAGCGTCTCCTGGGTCCGATCCGGACGCCCGGCCCACGAGATAGAGCCAGGGCGCGCCCACCGAGGGCTCGTTGTCCATCTCGGCGTGCTCGCCGCCCAGGCCCGTGAGGGCCCAGCCCCCGTCGGGCAGGTGGAAGAAGGCGTCCAGGCGCGCCAACGCGACCGCATCGCCTCCCATGGCGTCGAAGAGACCCTGCACGTCGAAGGGAATCATCCAGGTGTACTGTGCGCTCGAGCCCTCGGCGAAGCCCCGGGTGGAGGCGGGCCGGAAGTCGGTCCAGGTGCCGTCGGCCTCGCGGTCCTGGATGTACCCTCCCTCGGGCGTGGCGTCGGGGTTGAAGACGTTTCGCCAGTAGCCGGCGCGCTCCAGGAATTCCTGGTGGGCCTCGTCGTCGCCGAGGCGGGCCGCGAGCTGAGAGAGCGCGAAGTCGGCCGTGACGTCTTCCAACGTCTCGCCGGCGCCGCCCCAGGCGTTGCCGTCGGCGGGGACGTAGTGGAGCGTGAGCCACTGGTCGAGGGACGGACGCTGGCCGGGACACATGACGGGGCAGCCTTCGTCGCTGAGATCCAGCTCGGTGGGCACGCGAGCTGCCTGGGCCAACGAGGCGAGGGCCGCCGGCGCGTCGAAGCGGGTGCCCCCGAAGGCGTGGATGCCCGCCACCGCGGCGGCCGACGCGTCGCCCTCCATGACGTGGGTGGCGCCGGTATTGTGCGTCCAGCGGTCCCACACGCCGCCGTTCTGATTGGCCTGGTTCAGGAAGGACTGGGCGATGTCGCTTCCGACCCCCGCGTCCAGGAGCGTGACCAGCTGAAGCTGGGACCGGTAGACGTCCCAGCCCGAGAAATTGGCGTACTGCGCCACCTGGGGATCCTCGACGGCGTGCACCTGGCCGTCGAAGCCGGCGTACTGGCCGTTCACGTCGCTGAAGAGGTTGGGGTGGAGCAGCGCGTGGTAGAGGGCGGTGTAGAAGATGGTACGCTGCGCGTCGGTGCCGCCGGCCACGCGCACCTGTGCCAGGCGGTCGTGCCAGTCGGCCCGGGCCCGGCGGCGGGTGGCCTCCAGCGTGGCGTCGGCAGGGCTCTCGGCCTCCAGGTTGGCGCGAGCGTTGTCCAGGCTCACGTAGGAGATCCCCACGCGCACGTCGACCACGGCGCCGTCGGCGGGATCGAAGGCCACCCACACTCCCGAGCCGCGGCCGCTCTCGGGGTAGCCGTCGTCGCCGTAGCCGGTGCCGCCGTGGGCCTCGGTCTCGCCGGGGCTCAGACGGTCGTCCTCCCAGGCGCCGGTGGCCTGGAAGTCGCGATCGAACACGGCCACGAAGTAGAGCGTGTAGTAGTCGTGACGGACCACGGGATGGATGTAGCCGCAGAAATTGCCGCTGGAGACGTGGCCGCTGACGGTGCGCGTGGCGGCGTCGACCGTGGTGACGGCATCGCCCGAGCCGACCTCGGAGTCGGACGTGCGCACGAGCAGAACCGCGCTGGTGTCCGGAGGAAAGGTGAAGCGGCCCACCCCGGTGCGGCTGGTGGCGCTCAGCTGGGCGTCGATGCCGGAGCGCATGCGCACCTGGTAGTAGCCGGGCTCGGCGTGCTCGTTGGCGTGCTCGAAGGGCGTGGCGAAGAAGCGATCGGTGGTGTCGGCCGAGGGCGAGGAGCGTACTGCCCCGAGCACCGGCATGAACGGCACGTCTCCCGAGGCTCCACGGCACCCGGTGCCGGAGAGATGGGTCAGGCTGAAGCCTCGGATGCGGGTGGCGTCGTACTGATATCCCCCCGGCGCCGGACGGCGGGTGGGATCACCCCGCGTGGTCTCCGGACTCCACTGCACCATGCCGAAGGGAACCACGGCGCCCGGCACCGTGTTGCCGCCGTTGGCGGTACCGATCAACGGATCGACCCAGACCACCGGGTCCTCGACGAGCGCGGGTCCGGGTTCCGGGGCGCAGGCGACGGTCAGGGCGCACAGGGTGGCCAGGGCGAGCGCCGAGGGCATTCCGATCCTGCACGCCGTTCCGTTCGTTTTCGTGCTGGTCATGGTTGGTAGGTCGTGGTGAGAGTCTGATGCTTCGTCGGTCCCCGGACATCCCATCGGACCTCCAGGCGGTCCTGGTACGCGCGCACCCGCGCTCGATACAGGTCGTCGCCGCACCGATGGGGTTCGGGGGATTCCCATCGGTCGTCGCCGTCCCGTACGAGGACGACGAGCGGGACTGGCCGGTCCGGACCCCGCCGTAGATGGGCCACGGCGACCTCATCGGGGCCGAGATGCTCCCAGCGGTACGCCGCGCGAAAGCGGAGCGGCTCGCCGGGGTGCGGCTCCCAGCGCCCGGATTCCTCGACGACGACGGATCCCGACCCGCCACCTCGCGCCAGCACCGTGCCCCGACCCCGTCCGGCGCGCATCTCGCCCGCCGCGTCGGTCCATTCCACGCGCAGGTCCAGGGCCCGCGCTTCCAGCAGAGCTCGCAAGAGACCGCCCGCCGGGTCCGTCGCCCCGTCAGTCGGCGTCACGGGTCGCGAGCCCTCCGAACTCCAGGACCGCTCATGCGCCCGGACCCCAGCTGCCGGTACGCTCGTCGGCGTCGGTGGCGACCAGGGCCCGGGATTCGCCTCCGGTCGCCGGAACCACGAACAGGTCGTTCCGGCGCCCCCCGTCCAGGGGCGAGCCGGTGAAGAGCAGCCATCGTCCGTCGGGCGACCAGGTGGGTTGGTAATGGAGCCCGCCCGAGGTCAGCCAGGCCAGTCCGGTGCCATCGGCGGAGATCACGGCGATGCGGGATTCCTCACCGGACTGGGCATGGAAGGCCACGCGGGTGCCGTCGGGGGAGAAGCGGGGGCCCCCGTCACTCCCGTCACGCCGCAGCAATCGGCGCTCCGTCCCGCTGACCATGTCCAGCAGGTAGATGTCCGTGTCGCCCTCCGGAGCGATCCGCGTGAACACCACCGTGCGCCCATCCGGGGCCCAGGCGCCTCCGAACGAGGATTCGAGCGGTCTCCGGGTCAGCCTTTGGAGGCCGGTGCCATCGGCATTCATGACCCAGAGGTTGCCCACGAACTCTCCCTGGGGGCCCCTCTGCTCACCTCGGGTGGAGAAGAACAGGATGCGGGTGCCGTCGGGCGACCATTCCGGGAGAATGTCTTCGTCCCGGTGTTGCGTCAGGTTGACGGGGTGGGCTCCGTCTGCGTCCATCGCGTAGATCTCGCGATTTCCGTCACGCAGCGTCTGGAAGACGATGCGCCGGCCGTCCGGCGACCACCGGCCCCAGTGGTCCTGGCCCGGGGTGTCGGTCAGGTTGACGGGTGTGCCCGCGCGACCCCGCTGTACGAAGAGATCTGCCTCTCCCCCCGGCGAAGCCGTGAACAGCACCATCGCCGTCTCGGGCGACCAGGCCTCCTGCGCCCACCAGCCGCGAGCCTCGGGCGGCCAGCCGAGCGTGGCCGCGACCACGAGCGCCAAGGCTGCGACGAGGCCCGTCACGGCCACACGCCGAGGATCAGACCCATGGCGAGGAAGGCCACCACGTGGTAGCCGGCGTTGACCATCCAATGGGCCAGCGGACGCTGCTCGAACAGATAGACGACGCCGAACGCTGGAGCGACCCAGAACACGCCCACCGCGCCTGCGACCATGAGGGCGTATACGGTCGTCGGGTTGCCGCCGAGAAACTGCGCCAACACCGCGGCCGCCACCAGCTGCAGGATGAACGAGAGGCCGAAGATCTTGCCCTTGTTGCCCTGATTGACCTGCTCCTCGGTGACGCCGGCGCTGCTCATCCAGAGCTTGCCGAACAACGGTCCGTACCAGATGCCTCCGATGACGAAGCTGCTCAGGGCCGCCACCAACACCGCCAGCCAGTTGACGCTCTCGGTGCCCATCGGTCGCTACCTCCTGGAGAGGGGAAGGATCGAATCCGACGGGCATGATAACGTCGGAGGCGGCTCCAGGCTCGTTTCCGGGGCGTTACCCGGCGCCCTCGCCGCACAGGACGCGAGCCAGTTCGGGAAGCACCTGGCCCAGTCGCCCTTCCACCTTCAGGGCGGCGACCTCGTCTCCGCGCGTGGGGCCCAGGTTGACGATGGCCACGGGCTTGTCGTCGCGCTGCGCCCGGAGAACGAAGCGACGGCCGGAGAAGACGGCGAGGGACGATCCCACGACCATCAGGACCTCTCCTTCCTCGTAGAGCTGCCAGGCCCGTTCCACCCGCTCCGCCGGTACCTTTTCGCCGAAGAAGACCACGTCGGGCTTGAGGATTCCCCCGCAGTGCTCGCAGGAGGGGACCCTGAAGGAGGATTCGGCGCCGTCCTGCAGCTCGGCGTCACCGTCGGCCGTGAAGGTCCGGACCGCGGATTCGAACCCCGGGTTCAGCGCCGTGAGGCGCGCCTGCATCGCCCATCGCTCCAGCGCCGTGTCACAGGCGGTGCAGCGCACGCGTGCCAGGTCGCCGTGGAGGTCCACCACCCTGCGGCTGCCTGCCGCCCGGTGGAGCCCATCCACGTTCTGGGTGATCACGCCCGCGACGATTCCCGCGTCTTCGAGGCGGGCCAGCGCCCGGTGGCCCCGGTTCGGGCGGGCGGAGGAGAACCTCGGCCAACCCACCATGCTTCGGGACCAGTAGCGGGCTCTGGCCGGGCCGCTCCCCATGAACTCCTGGTAGCGCATGGGCTCGCTCGTCCGAAGACTGCCCCGGGGGCCGCGGTAGTCGGGAATGCCCGACTCGGTGCTGCACCCGGCGCCGGCGAGCACGGTGATGCGACGTCCCGCCAGAAAGCGTGGGAGTTCGGCCGACGAGGCGCCGACAGTGGTCGGAACGGCGTCCGGGAGGCTCATGGGAACGGCTGCGCGTCAGGCGGTCTCGCCCACCGCCTCGCGCACCTGGCGCTTGAGGCGGGCGAGAATGGCGCCCATCCCCCGCAGCCTGAGTGGCGAGACCACGGACTCCAGCCCCATGCGGGCGTAGAAGTCCGGGGGGACCTCCAGCACCTCTCGCCAGGGCAGGCCCTCCAGGCCCTCGCGCAGGATTCCGGCGAATCCCCGGACCGTCGGACTCTCCGCGGGGGCGTCGAAGAAGAGGTGCACGTGGCCGTCGTCGTCCAGGCGCGTGGCCAGGAAGAACGGTGTCTGGCACTCGTGCACCTGCTCCAGCTGCGAGCGGTCGGCCGCGAGGTCGTCGGGAAGGGGTGGCACCTTCTTCGCGAAGTGCAGGAGGGCTTGCACGCGGAAGTCCTTCGGGGACTTCTGGAACCGGTCCACGATGGTGGAGAGACTGGCGGGCATGGTCATGGCGAGGTGTACCGGCGCCCCGTGCGGGGGTTCCGGTGAACCGTGGCGCCCCCCGCGGGTAGGCCAGACTCGGTCCCCCGGCCCACGAAGCCGGCAGCTCGCACATCACGACGCACCGGGAGCAGCCCCATGCCCGCCCCCTTCGATCCCGATCCGCGTTTTCAGCAGTACGCCAATCCCCACATGCTCGTCTCCACGGAGTGGTTGGCCGCGCACCTGGACGATCCTGACGTGGTGGTGGTCGAGTCCGATGAAGACGTGCTGCTCTACGACACCGGCCACATCCCGGGTGCGGTGAAGGTGGACTGGCACATGGATCTCAACGATCCGGTGACCCGGGATTACGTCGACGGCGAGGCCTTCGCCCGGCTCATGTCCGCCAAGGGCATCACCCGGGACAGCACCGTCGTCTTCTACGGCGACAACTTCAACTGGTGGGCCGCCTACGCGCTCTGGGTCTTCACCCTGTTCGGCCACCCCGACGTGCGACTGCTGGACGGCGGGCGCCGCAAGTGGATGGACGAGGGCCGGCCACTCGCCGACGACGTGCCCGACCGCCCGCGCACCGAATACCCGGTCGTGGAGCGGAAAGACGCGGACATCCGGGCGTTCCGTGACGAGGTCATGGAGCACGTGCAGGACGGAGGTCGGCTCGTGGACGTTCGCTCACCGCAGGAGTACAGCGGCGAGTTGCTGCACATGCCGGACTATCCCCAGGAGGGCTCGCTCCGTGGTGGCCATATTCCGGGGGCCAGCAACATTCCCTGGAAGCGCGCGGCGAACGAAGACGCCACCTTCAAGGGCATGGAAGAGCTCAGGGCAATCTACGAGGGTGAACAGGGCCTCGTCGCGGACGATCCGGTGGTGGCCTACTGCCGGATCGGGGAGCGCTCCAGCCACACCTGGTTCGTGCTCCACCACCTTCTCGGCTATCCTCGGGTCCGCAACTACGACGGATCGTGGACCGAGTGGGGGAATCTGGTGAGGGCGCCCATCGAGCGCTGAAGCGCCGTGCGCACGCTCATCGTCGGCGGAGGCGTGGCTTCATGGACGAGCCGATCTGACCCATTCGCCATCGCGGTAGGGGATGGCGGCCCGTGGCAGCGTGTTGCACTATGTCGACAGACGTGGCTCCGCAGCAGCACGCTCCAACGCGTTCCCTTGAAGTGCGAGTCGGTCAAGATGTTGTGACACAATCACTTACGATGCCGCTTCTCCGCGTCGGCGCTGTGAGAACGTCCTTTGCGGTGACAGGGGTGTGTGCCCCGTCACGGGGGCGCGTCCGGACGGAAGCCTTCCGGACCCGTCCCGCGGCCCGACCTGCCCGGCGAGTCGCGGAGCGACGTCATGACCGGGTAGTGCCGTTCAGGGACGCGGACCCCACCATGCATCGGTACGCCACGCGCGAGAGCCTCGCTCCACCCGAGGCCGATCCCCGGGATCGGGTGTCGGCGGACAGCCGCCGGCTCCAGCGACGGGCGCACGCGCTCATCCCCGGTGGTTGTCACACCTACAGCAAGGGCGACGATCAGTATCCGCGCTCGGCCCCACCTTTCATCGAGCGGGGTCTCGGGTGCCACGTCTGGGACACGGACGGCCGCGAGTTCATCGAGTACGGCATGGGTCTGCGGGCCGTGGTCCTCGGGCACGCGTATCCGGAGGTGGTGGCGGCGGCGGCGGCTGCCCTGGCGCGGGGCTCGAATTTCACCAGGCCCTCTCCCCTCGAGGTCCGCTGCGCCGAGACCTTCCTGGAGCTGGTCCCCACGGCCGAGATGGTGAAGTTCGCCAAGAACGGCTCCGACGTGACCACGGCGGCGGTGAAGCTGGCACGTGCCTGGACCGGCCGCGACCTGGTAGCTGTCTGCGCCGATCAGCCCTTCTTCTCCACCGACGACTGGTTCATCGGCGTCACGCCCATGAGTGCCGGCGTGCCCGAGGCGGCGCGGGAGATGACGCTGAGCTTCCGCTACAACGACCTGGACTCGTTGCGCGACCTGTTCGCGCGCCACCCGAATCAGATCGCCGCGGTGGTCCTGGAACCGGCCTGCGCCGTCGCTCCGGAGCCCGGCTATCTCGAGGGGCTTCGGGAGCTGTGCACGGCCGCCGGCGCCCTCCTGGTCTTCGATGAGATGATCACGGGGATCCGCTGGGGGCTCGGCGGCGCACAGGGCCATTTCGGTGTCACGCCCGACCTGTCCGCGTTCGGCAAGGGTATCGGCAACGGCTTCGCCATCGCCGCGTTGGCGGGGCGCAGGGATGTCATGGAGATGGGCGGACTCAGCCGTTCGGCCGAAGAGCGCGTGTTCCTCCTGTCCACGACGCACGGGGCCGAGACCCACAGCCTGGCCGCTGCCATCGCCACCATGAACGTCTGTCGCCGCGAGGGGGTCCCCGAGGTGCTGGCCCGGCGGGGAGAGGAGCTGCGCGCCGGGGTGCGGGCCGCCGCCGAAAGTCGCGGGCTGGCCGACCATGTCCACCTGAAGGGCCATCCGGCGAACCTCGTCTTCGTCACGCGGGACCGCGAGGGAGTCCCCTCGCAAGCCTACCGCACGCTCTTCCTCCAGGAGCTCATCCGGCGCGGCGTCCTGGGCCCGTCGTTCGTGGTGAGCTATTCGCACTCGCCGGCCGATGTGGCGCACACCCTCGAGGCGGTGGAGGCCGCCCTGGAGGTCTATGCCATGGCGCTGGTTCACGGGGTCGAGCCGTTCCTCGAGGGCCCGCCGTCGCGGCCGGTGTTCGGGAGGGCTCACTGATGACCGGCGCGGTGGCTCCAGTCGAGGAGCGCTCCGAGGCTTCGACGCAGGCGACGCCCTGCCGGTTCTGCGGCGCCCCGTTGCAGCACATGGTGGTGGACCTGGGCATGTCCCCCCTGTGCGAGAGCTATCTGGGGCCGTCCGAACTGGACTCCATGGAGCCCTTCTACCCCCTGCGCGTCTTCGTGTGTGACTCGTGCTTCCTGGTGCAGCTCCGCGAGTACGTCGGTGGCCAGGACATCTTCCGGGATTACGCGTACTTCTCGTCGTATTCCGACTCCTGGCTCGCCCACTCTCGCGCCTTCGTGGACCAGGTCTCGGCGCGTTTCGGGCTGGGGTCGCGAAGCCGGGTCGTGGAGCTTGCGAGCAACGACGGGTACCTGCTGCAGTACTTCGTCGAGCGCGGCGTGCCGTGCTTCGGCGTGGAGCCGGCACGCAACGTGGCGGCCGTGGCCGAGGAGAAGGGGATCCCGACGGTGACCGAGTTCTTCGGCCTGGAGTTGGCCGGGACCCTGGCGGCCCAGGGCCGCACCGCGGATCTGGTCGTGGCCAATAACGTCCTGGCCCAGGTTCCCGATCTCAACGACTTCGTGGCCGGCATCGCTCGCATCCTGGCTCCCGGCGGGGTGCTCACGCTGGAGTTTCCGCACCTGGTGCGTCTGATCGCGGAAAACCAGTTCGACACCATCTACCACGAGCACTACTCGTACTTCTCGTGGGTCACCGTGGTGCGCATCCTCTCTCGCCACGGCCTGGCCGCCTTCGACGTCGAAGAGCTGCCCACGCACGGGGGCTCCCTGCGGGTGTACGCGTCGCACGTCGAGCAGGCCCGGCCGGTGACGCCCCGGGCGCGTGAGCTCGCTCGGAGGGAGCGGGCGGCCGGTGTGGAGACGCTCGACTACTACCAGGACTTCGCGCGCCGGGTCGAGGCCACCAAGCGGCGGCTGCTGACCTTCCTGATCCAGGCGCGCGAGCGAGGCGAGGTCGTGGTGGGCTACGGAGCCCCGGGCAAGGGCAACACGCTGCTCAACTACTGCGGCGTCCGTACGGATCTTCTGGCCTACACTGTGGATCGCAGTCCCCACAAACAGGGCCGATTCCTTCCGGGAACGCACATCCCGATCTACGCCCCCGCGCGCATCACCGAGACCAGGCCCGACTGGGTCCTCGTCCTGCCGTGGAATCTCGAAGACGAGATCGTCGCGCAGATGGGCCACATCCGGGAGTGGGGAGGACGTTTCGTGCTGCCGATTCCCGAGGTGAGGGTACGCCCGTGATCTTCACCGGCACGGCCGTGGAAGGCTCCTTCCTCCTCGATCTGGAGCCCCATCGGGACGAGCGCGGATTCTTCGCCCGCACCTTCTGCGCGGAGGAGTTCCGCCGCCACGGCCTGGAACCGGCGGTGGCGCAGCGGAGCGTGTCGGTGAGCACGCGCCGGGGAACCCTGCGCGGACTCCACTACCAGCGTGCTCCGTACGGCGAGGCCAAGCTCGTATCCTGTGTGCGAGGGGGGATCTGCGACATCGTCGTCGACCTGCGGAAGGACTCTCCGACCTTCCTGGCCCACGTCACGGCCGAGTTGACGGCGGCCAACCGGAGGGCGCTGTACGTGCCGCCGGGGTGCGCCCACGGCTTCCAGGCGCTGGAGGACGACACCGAGGTACACTATCAGATGTCGACGCCCTACGTGCCCGAGGCCCAGGACGGCGTGCGCTGGGACGACCCCGCCTTCGGGCTGCAGTGGCCGATCGCCGGCCCGTTCATGAGCGAGCGGGACCGGTCCTGGCCGGACTTCGAGGTCCCATGAGCGCGGAGGCCTGTCCGGGCGCCCGCATGCACGGGCTGATCACGGAGCTCTATCCGATCTGCCGCAGCATCACGGGCGACGGCGTGCGCCGCACCCTGGAGCGCGTGGGCAAGGCGATCCCGCTGGAGGTGCGCGAAGTCCCCTCGGGCACCCCCGTGCTGGACTGGATCGTGCCCGACGAGTGGAACGTGCGTGAGGCCTGGATCCAGGACGGCCAGGGACGGCGCCTGGTCGACTTCGACGAGCACAACCTGCACCTGATGAGCTATTCGGTGCCGGTGGCGGCCCGCATGGACCTGGACGAATTGAGGCCGCACCTGCACACGCTCCCCGAGGCGCCCGACCGGATCCCCTATCGCACGAGCTACTACCGGAGGGACTGGGGCTTCTGTGTCACGGAGCGCCAGCTGGAGTCGTTCCCGGACCGTGATCTCGAGGTGCGCGTCGACACCACCCTGGAGCCGGGCTCGCTCACGTACGGGGAGTGCGTCCTGCAGGGCGAGCGGCCCGAAGAGATCCTGGTGTCGGCGCATTGCTGCCATCCTTCGCTGGCCAACGACAACCTCTCGGGAATCGCGGTGGCGGTGGAGCTGGCGCGGGCGTTGGCGGCGTCCCCTCGTCGCTGGACGTACCGGTTCCTGTTTGCGCCGGGCACCATCGGTGCCCTCACCTGGCTGGCGCGCAACCGGGACGCGGTCGGCCGTATCCGCGGAGGTCTCGTGCTGGCGGGCGTCGGCGATCAGGGGCCGCCCACCTACAAGGCCAGCCGGCGGGGCGACGCTCTCGTGGACCGGGCCGCCCGATGGGTGGTCGCACGGCGGGGGGGCACGGTGAGGCCCTTCGCGCCCACGGGATACGACGAGCGCCAGTACGGCTCACCGGGCTTCGACCTGCCGGTGGGGTGCTTCATGCGCACGCCCCCAGGGGAGTATCCCGAGTATCACACCTCGGCGGACGATCTCGCGTTCACGCGCGAGGACAGCCTGGCCGACTCGCTGGACTGCTTGCTCGAAGTGGTGGAGATCCTCGAGCACGAAGGCACCTGGGTCAACCTGAGCCCCTTCGGCGAACCGCAGCTCGGAAGGCGCGGCCTCTACTCCCAGACCGGCGGGGATCCCGGGACCCCGGCCACTCAGGAGGCCGTGCTCTGGGTTCTCAATCAGTCCGACGGACGCCGCGGGCTGCTGGAGATCGCCGAGCGCGCGGGCCTGTCGTTCCGCGACGTGCGGGCCGCCGCCGCGGCCCTGGCCGAAGCGGGGCTGCTGGAGCGACGAGAATCATGACGACCACGAGTACTGGAACGGGAATCCCCGGGATCCGGGAGGTAACATGCGCGTCCTGATGACGGGACACGACGGCTACGTCGGCACGGTCATGTCCGAGGTGTTCGCACGGGCAGGACACGACGTCGTGGGGTTGGATACGGGGTTCTTCAGCGATTGCGCCTTCGGCCCGCCGGTGGAGGCTCCGGTCCAGGAGGCGCGCTGGCTCGACGTGCGCGACGTCACGTCCGACTCACTGGAGGGATTCGACGCCGTGGTGCATCTGGCGGCGCTCTCCAACGACCCTCTGGGCAACCTGGATCCCGAGCTCACGTACGCCATCAACCACCGCGCCAGCGTGCGCCTGGCCCGGGCCGCCAAGCGTGCCGGCGTGCCGCGGTTCCTGTTCGCTTCGTCGTGCTCGTTGTACGGGGCCCAGGGGGATGCGGTGCTGGACGAGTCGGCCCCGCTCCGCCCCATCACGCCCTACGGCCGCTCCAAGATCATGGTGGAGCGTGACCTGTCGTCGTTGGCGGGCGACGCCTTCAGCCCCACCTACCTCCGCAACGCCACCGCGTACGGCGTGTCACCGCGACTCCGTGGAGACGTGGTGGTGAACAACCTGGTGGCGTACGCCTTCACCACCGGTGACGTGCTGATCCAGAGCGACGGGACACCCTGGCGGCCCCTCGTGCACGTGCGCGATTTCAGCGCGGCGTTTCTGGCGGCCCTGGAAGCGCCGAGGGAGGACGTCCACGACCGGGCGTTCAACGTCGGACGCACCTCCGAGAACTACCAGGTGCGGGATCTGGGGGAGATGGTCGAGGCAGCCGTCCCCGGCAGCACCGTGCGGTACGCCGAGGGGGGAGGCCCCGACCCCCGGAGCTACCGGGTGGATTGTTCGCGCCTCGAATCGACGCTGACGGGTTACCGGCCCGAGTGGACGGTGGAGCGGGGCATCCACGAGCTGCTGGAGGCCTTCCGCGCCGCGGGCCTCGATCGGGACGAGTTCCTCGGCGGGCGGTATTTTCGCCTGAAGACCATCGACCGCCTGCGCGCCGCCGGCCACCTGGCCGACGACCTGCGCTGGAGCCGACCGACGTCACCCGCGCTGTTGGGGGTGTCATGAAGGTCGTGCTCTTCTGCGGCGGACTCGGGATGCGCCTGCGGGAGTATTCGGGCAACGTCCCCAAGCCCATGGTGCAGATCGGTCAGCGCCCGATCCTCTGGTACCTGATGAAGTACTACGCCCACTTCGGGCACAAGGACTTCATCCTGTGTCTCGGATATCAGGGGCACGTCATCAAGGAGTACTTCCTCAACTACGAGGAGTACACCACCAACGACTTCGTGCTGTCCGACGGGGGGCGCACCCGAGAGCTTCTGGGACGGGACATGGAGGACTGGCGCATCACCTTCGTGGACACGGGCCTGGAGTCCAGCATCGGCCAGCGCCTCCGTCGTGTGCGGCACCATCTCGACGGTGAGGAGACGTTCCTGGCCAACTACGCCGATGGGCTGTCGGACCTGCCGCTGTCGTGTCAAATCGAGGACTTCGAAGCACGCTCCCAGGTCGCCAGCTTCATCTCGGTGAAGCCCAACATCAGCTATCACTTCGTCGAATCCGACGAGAGCGGGGCCGTCACCGGGTTCCGTGACATCGCGCACTCGGGGATCCGCGTGAACGGCGGGTTCTTCGTCTTCCGGCAGGCCATCTTCGACTACGTCCACGAAGGCGAGGACCTCGTGGAGGAGCCCTTCGACCGTCTCATCGCCGCCGGCGCGCTCAGGGCCTATCGCTACGACGGGTTCTGGCTGCCGGTGGACACCGCCAAGGACAAGGAGCGCGTGGATCGGCTCTATGCCGCCGGCTCGCCTCCCTGGGAGGTCTGGAGCGGTCCGGCACTTGGAGGGGCGTCCAG
The DNA here is from genome assembly GCA_963809895.1 of uncultured Gemmatimonadales bacterium. Classification (GTDB taxonomy): domain Bacteria; phylum Gemmatimonadota; class Gemmatimonadetes; order Longimicrobiales; family Gaopeijiaceae; genus Gaopeijia. The sequence continues at coordinate 952,198 of CAWELD010000010.1, forward strand.
CACATGATCGAGCTGCGGCTGTCCGGGGACGACTCGCGACCGTTGGATCTGCTGTGCGTGGGCGCCCATGCCGACGACATCGAGATCGGCTGCGGAGCGACGGTGCTGTCTCTCCTGGCGGCCCGACCGGTGCGCGTTCGCTGGGTCGTGCTGAGCGGCTCACCGGAGCGGGCGGCGGAGGCCCGTGACAGCGCCGCGGTCTTCCTCGCTGAAGCCCTGGGGTCGGAGGTGGCGGTGCACCAGTTCACCGACGGGCTCTTCCCGGTCGAACGCGCCGACCTCAAGGCCGTCTTCGAGGCTCTCAAGGCGGAGCGCGCTCCAGACGTGATCCTGGCCCACGAGGAGGCCGATCTCCACCAGGACCACGCGCTGGTCGGCGCGCTGGTGCGGGAGACCTTCCGCGATCACCTGATCCTCGGATACGAGATTCCCAAGTTCGATGGCGGCCTGGGCGCACCCAACTGCTTCGTGCCCTTCGGCGAGGCCGTGCGCCGGCGCAAAGTGGATGCGTTGCTCGAGCACTTCCCCAGCCAGCGGAGTCGGCGCTGGTTCGCGGCGGAAACCTTCGACGCCCTCATGCGTCTGCGCGGTGTGGAGTGCGCCTCACCCACGGGGTACGCGGAGGCGTTCCACGCGAGGAAGCTCCGCCTCGTGCCATGAGCGCCGCGCCCGTCGTCAGCGTGGTCACGCCGTTCTACAATACGGAGCGCTACCTGGCCGAGTGCATCGAGAGCGTGCTCGAGCAGACCTTCACCGACTTCGAATACGTCCTGGCCGACAACGCCAGCACGGACGGGTCGCTGGAGATCGCGCGCAGCTATCGCACGTCGGGACCCACGGGTGCGGGTCCACGCCTTCGACGAGCATCTGGCGCAGCACGCCAACTACAATCGCGCGTTGGGTCTGGTCCGGCGGGAAGCGCGCTACTGCAAGGTGGTGCAGGCGGACGATGCCCTGGTGCCAGCCTGTCTGGAGGAGATGGTGCGGCTGGCCGAAAGCGATGACCGGATCGGGATGGTGGGCGCGTACACGGTGCTCCAGGACTCGGTCTTCCTCGACGGGTTGGACTTTCACGAGACCGTGGTGAACGGCCGCGAGCTGTGTCGGCGTTATCTTCTGGGCGGGCCGTACATCTTCGGGAATCCGACGACCTGCCTGTACCGGATGAGCGAGGTGCGTACGCGTCCCGACTTCTATCCCACCCACACGGTCATGGGCGACACCGAGGTGGCGGTGCAGATCCTGGACGGCGCGGACTTCGGCTTCGTGCATCAGGTGTTGAGCTTCGTGCGCACGGAGAACGACTCGGTGAGCACGCGCCTCACGGGCTTCGGCATCGATCCCCTGACCCGGCGCATCCTGCTCGAGAAGTACGGGGAGCGGTTCCTGGAGCCCGACGAACTGGCCAGGGAACGTCGCCGTCTACGCCGCCGCCACTACCGGGTCCTCGGCGAGGGGCTACTGCTGCGGAAACCGCGGCGATTCTGGGCGTTGCACCGCGCCGAGCTCGCCCAAGCGGGCTTGAAGATCCGTCCCTTCCTGGTGGTGGTGGGCGCGCTGGTCATGGCCGTGCGCCTGTCGCTGAACCTGGAGGGAGCGCTCCGCGGCACCTGGCACTGGCGGTTCTGACCTATGCCGCTCGCCAGATACTCGGGTCTCATGCGTGAGGCGTCGCGCCGGTTCGGTGTGAGCCGCGTCCGTCAGACCAGCGACCTGGTCCGCCTGCGTGGGGGCCGCTCGCGGCTGGGGGTGTCCGACTACTTCCAGTTCCGCCTCTTCGACCGGGAATTCACCGGCGGCTGGCATCCGGAGCGGTACGTCGGGTGGCGCGACCAGCAGCGCCTCGCCGCCCTCATGAACGACCGCCGGGGCACCACGGCGGCGTGGGACAAGCTCACCTTCTACGCGCTGTGCCGCACCCTGGGGCTGCCCCATCCGGAGGTGCTGGCCGTGTTCGATCCGTCCGGCCGCCGGACGCAGCCCGGGATCCCGACCCTGCGCAACCTCGTCGACGTGGAGGGCTTCCTCGCCGAGGCACCGCTCCCGATCTTCGGAAAGCCCAGCTACGGACAGCAGAGCCTCGGCAACTTCCAGGTCCTCTCCTACGACCGCGCGGCGCGGCGCGTGCAGCTGGACGACGCCGGCTGGGTGGAGCTCGACGGGCTGTGCGGTGCGCATCTGGCGCCCACCGGCACCGAGCTCCTGCGTCCCGAGCTGGGTGTCCTCTTCCAGGTCACCATCGACCAGCTTCCCGAGATCACCCGCATCACGGGGCACGAGACCATATCGGGGCTCCGGGTCGTGTATCTGAACACACCCCGTCACCGAGGGGTGATCCGCGTGGTGTGGAAGATCATCGGCGGCGACGCCCGCACCGACAACTTCCGCGAAGGCCGACTCGGGAACCTGGTGGCGGCCGTGGATCCGGGGTCGGGTCGGGTGGAGATGGCCATCGACGGGCTGTGGCCGTGGGGGCGTGAGGTGAGCCACCACCCGGTGACCGGCGAGCCGCTCACCGGCCGCGTGCTCCCCATGTGGGACGCGGTCCTGGCGCTGGTGGAGCGGGCCGCCGGCGCGTTCCCCATGATGGGGCTCCAACACTGGGACGTCGTGCTGGGCCGGGAGGGTCCGCTCCTGTTGGAGTTGAACGACCCGGGGGGCACCGCGTGGCTGCAGTTCTTCGGTGAGGGCCTCCTGGTGCCTCCCCTCAGCGACGAGTTGGACGGGAAGCTCCGAACTCGCGCGTGAGCTGTGATGGACTGGCGGGTGGGGGTGGTTCACATCGTCTCGCAATGCGCGCGTACGCGCCACTGGCGCCGCCACCCTTCGGAGATGTTATCCTTTTCCGATGCTGACTCTCCTTCTCGCGCTCCAGCTCGCCGCCGCCCCACCTGCATCTCGCCCGCTGGGCGAGGTCGGTGCCGCGGCCGATACCAGTTCGGTCTATCGCGGCCGTGACGATGCCATCGCGGTGGAGCCGCCCCGCCTGGAAGCCGATGCGACGATCGACGGGGTCCTGGACGAGGACGTCTGGTCCCGGGCCGCCGTCCTGACGGGCTTCTCCCAGTATCAGCCGGTGGACGGGCTGCCTGCCGACGACGACACCGAGGTGCTGGTCTGGTACTCGCCGGACGCGCTCTATCTCGGCGTCCGGGCGCACGAGCCCCATGCCCCGGTGAACGCCACCCTGGCGGACCGTGACAAGATCTTCGGTGACGACTACGTGCAGATACTGCTGGACCCCTTCCACGATGGCCGGCGCGCGCTGCTCTTCGCCGTGAATCCCCTGGGGGTGCAGGCCGACGGGACGCAGACCGAGGAGGAGCGCGCTCGTTCGGGGATGTTCAGCGCCGAGGAGGCCAGCGCCAGGATCGACCTGAGCCCCGACTATCTCTTCCAGTCGAAGGGACGTCTGGTGGACGGCGGCTACGAGGTGGAGATCCGGGTTCCGTTCAAGAGCCTGCGCTTTCCGTCGGCCCAGCCCCAGACCTGGGGCATCAACGTCCTGCGCCGCGTCCAGCATGCCGGACAGATGCAGAGCTGGACCCGCGTCCGGCGGGGCGAGACCTCGTTCCTGGCTCAGGGCGGCACCCTGGAAGGAATGTCGGGCATGGACCGGGGATTGGTGGTGGACGTGAACCCCGTGGTGACCAGCCAGACGCTGGGCACGCCCGATGCCACGGGGGCGTGGGACTACGACCGTCAGGCCAGCCAATGGGGACTGAACACCCGCTGGGGGGTGACCACCGACCTCACGCTGAACGGCACGGTGAATCCCGATTTCTCCCAGGTGGAGGCCGACGTCCAGCAGATCCAGTTCGATCCGCGGGCCGGGCTCTCCTATCCGGAGAAGCGTCCGTTCTTCCTGGAGGGCGCCGAGCAGTTCTCCGCACCGGGAGGGCTCATCTACACGCGTCGGATCGTGGACCCGTCGGCCGCGGTCAAGCTGGCCGGCAAGATGGGCGGCATGGACGTGGGATTCCTGTCCGCCGTGGACGACCGGTCGCTGTCGGCCTCCGGTGAGGACCGCCCGTTGTACAACATCCTGCGCGTACGCCGGGGCGTCGGGGAGCGCTCCACCCTGGGGCTCACCTACACCGACCGCGTGGCCGGAAGCGACTACAACCGTGTCGCGTCGGTGGATGGCCGGCTCATCTCCGGGGCGTACACGCTTACCGGACAGTTGGCCGGGAGTCGCACGCGAGCCGGCGACGAGGTGACGACGGCCCCCATGTGGAGCCTCCAGCTCCAGCGCGCGGGGCGGGAGTTCGGCTGGTCGCTGTCGGGGTCGGCCATGTCGCCCGACTTCCAGGCAGGGAGCGGCTTCATCCGCCGTCCCGGGATCGCCAGCTTCAGCTTCAGCCCGCGCGTGACCCGCTTCGGATCGGCGGGATCACGCCTGGAGAGTTGGGGCACCAGCCTTCTGCTCAACGGCGTGTGGCTCTACGACCGGCTGGGGGAGAGACAGGCCGACGAGGCCAAGCTCCATATCAACAACACGCTCACCTTCCGCGGCGGGTGGACGTTGGGCGCTTCCTTCCTGCTCGAGGCATTCCGCCTCCCGCCGGACCTCTACGACGGCTACGCCATCGATCTCGGGTCGGACACGGTGCCCTTCGTCGGGCGTCCCACCATCAACAACTACGACTTCGTCCTGAACCTCTCCACGCCCCAGTTCCCCACCTTCTCCATGAACGGGTTCGTGATCCTGGGTCGGGACGAGAACTTCTCCGAGTGGGCGCCCGGATACCTGCTCTGGACCGAGACCACGGCGAACTGGCGGCCCACGGAGCGGGTGCGGGTCGAGGCCCGCTACAGCGAGAACCGCGTGATGAGGCCCGCCGACTGGAGCGACGTGAGCCTGACCCGGGTGCCGCGCCTCAAGGTCGAATACCAGCTCGCGCGGCCCGTCTTTCTGCGGTTGGTGGGACAGTACGTGTCGCGGGAGCAGGACGATCTGCGCGACGACGGGCGGACGGATCGGCCACTGTTGCGGCCCGACCCGGACACCGGCGAGTACGTACCCATCACCGGGTGGAGGTCCAACGGCCTCAGGGTCGACTGGCTGTTCTCGTATCAACCGAGCCCGGGCACGGTGATCTTCGCCGGCTACGGGAGCACGATGGAGGAGGACCGGGCCTTCCGCTTCGACGGACTGACCCGGCAGCAGGACGCGTTCTTCGTGAAGCTATCGTACTTGTTCCGCACAGGGGGGGGAGGATGAGGATGACGATGAAGACTGGATGGGTCGCGGTGCCGGTTCTGGCGGTGCTGTTCGCGGCACCGCTGAAGGGCAGGGCCCAGCGAGCGGCCATGGCGCCGGCGGACGGCCGGGACGGTGATCCGGAGGATGCACGATCGCTACGCGGGGCAGTGGTATCCCCACCTCACCTTCCGGCAGCGGAGCGACTTCTACGCCGAAGGCGCGGTGAGCCGCACCGAGACCTGGTACGAGGCGCTGTCCGTGCCCGGGCGCCTGCGGATCTCCATCGGCGACGTGTCCGGCAAGAACGGTATCCTCTTCCGCGCCGACAGCCAGTACGTCTACCAGGAGGGCGCCCTGGCGGCGGCCCGGCCCACCATCCACCCGCTCCTCGTGCTGGGCTTCGACGTGTACGGCCAGTCTCCCGAGCGGACCGTGGAGCAGCTTCGGCGGCTCGGCATGAAGCTCGACCAGGTCGGAACCACCTCGGACGAAGGCCACACGTATTGGCGGGTGGGAGACGCCGACGAGGGTGGGGAGTTCTGGATCGACCCCGAGACGCTGACCTTCGACCGGCTCATCCGCATGACGCCGGCGGGAGCCCGCACGGTGACGCGCTTTCTCGACTACGAGCAGATGGCCGGTGGCTGGGTGGCGAAGCGCGTGGAGTTCACCACCGACGGGGCGCTGACCCTGGTGGAGACGTACCACGAGCTGGAGACGCCCACGTCGCTCCCGGCCGCGATCTACCAGCCCTCGGGCTCGCTGTCGGCCGACGTGGTGCCGTGGACTCCCGGCGGTGGAGGCGGCGAGGGGCGCTGAGGGTCAAGGGCGGGAGCTCGACCTCAGGACAGGGGCGTCAGCCGCAACATCACGACGCCGTGTGACGGGACCATGGCCTGGTACCGGCCGGCGTGCACTCCCCGGTCCTCGTGGGCCCACAGATCCCGGACGCGCACCGAGTCGCTGTCGAGCCCCGTGCGCCCGAAGCTCACCGTGATGGGTGTCGGCACGGTAGCGCGGTTCAGGAGCGCCACGGCGCGGGATCCATCGGCCAGCGGCCTGGACCAGACCTGGAGCTCGGGCGGGTAGTTCTGGACGATTCGGCCCTGCACGCCCAGGGAGTCCTGATCCACCGCGATGACCTCCTGGTTGGTGAGGATATCGCGGGTGGCCGCGGTGCGGCGGCCCTCGTCCATGAGGTCCCGCAGGTCGTTTCCGGCCATGAGCGGGGCGGCCATGATGGCCCACATGCTGAAGTGGGCGCGGTACTCGTCGTTGGTCATGCCACCGTTCCCGACCTCGAGCATATCCGGATCGTTCCAGGCGCCGGGTCCGGCGGCGCGCCAGTACTGGGACGAGCGATCCAGGATCGACAGGACGCTCTCCCAGCGATCCGAGATGTCGCCGGTGGTGCGCCACAGATTGCCCGTCGCGGGACCCCAGTCCCAGGGCTCGTTCGTGCCCCATTCGCAGATGCTGAAGGCGATATCGCGGCCCGACGCCAGCAGGGCGTCGCGAACCACGGCGTAGCGTTCGCGGGCGTCAAGCCCCTGGGAGTTGCACCAGTCCACCTTCACGTAGTCCACACCCCACTCGGCGTAGGTGCGCGCGTCCTGCATCTCGTGCCCGTAGGAGCCAGGGCGCCCCTGGCAGGTACGCCGTCCCGCGTCGGTGTAGATCCCGAACTTGAGCCCGAGCCCGTGCACGTAGTCGGCCAGGGCCTGCATGCCCTCGGGAAAGCGCTCGGGATCGGGTACGATGCGACCGTCGGCGTCGCGCGCCACCTGCCAGCAGTCGTCGATGACCACGTACTCGTATCCGGCGTCGCGCATTCCGCTCTTCACCATGGCGTCGGCGGTCTCCCGGATCAGCTCGGAGCTCACGTCGCAGTGGAAGTGGTTCCAGCTGTTCCAGCCCATGGGTGGCGTGCGGGCGAGCCCGTTGTCACCGGGTGCGAAGCGGGCGCCCAGGAGCGCCGCCAGACCCACGGCGGAGGTCGCGAGGATCATGGACAGCGGTCGGACGCGAAGCATGGCACTCCCTCTCAGCTTCCACCGGAGCAGCCCGGCAGCTGGAACGCTCCGATGCGGGTGGAATAGGTCTCGGCGCCTTCTCGGCGGGATTGCGTCCGAACGGGCGAGTCATGCGCCGACCATAGAGGAGGGAGCGACAGCGGGCAACCGCATCGCATCGGCGACTGCGCTACCGGGCGTCATGAATCGGGGCGCTCGATCGTTCGATGGTCTCGACAACGCTGATCATGGAGAGGACCTCATGCCATACATCCGTCGGGCTGCCGTCATCGTCGCGGCCCTCATCCCGTTTCTGGCCGACGCTGCGCCCGCATTCGCGCAGATCCGCGCGAGCGAACGAGCTTCGGTATCGCAGACGCTGGACGGTACGACCCTCACGTTGACCTATTCCCGACCCTCCGCCCGCGGAAGGAAGCTGTTCGGTGCCCTGGTTCCGTGGGGCGTCGTCTGGACGCCGGGGGCGAACTGGGCCACGACGCTGGAAACGAATCGCGATATCCGAATCGAAGGTACGGCGGTGCCAGCGGGCCGCTATTCGGTGTGGATGATCCCCCGTGAGGATCGCTGGACGGTGAGCCTCGACCCGGACCCCGACCTCTTCCACTTCCAGAAGCCGGACTCCAGCGACCAGGAGATTCACGTCTCTGTGGAACCCGAGACGGCTGCCCACGTCGAAATGCTGACCTGGACCTTTCCCGCCGTCACCGGAGACGGCGCGGTGGTGGCCATGCGCTGGGGCACCGTCTCGATTCCGCTGCGGGTGGTGGCCCAGCCCACCCAGGCCCCGGAGCTCAGTGACGAGGCCAGGCGGCCCATTGTCGGACGATACGACATGAGCTTCGCTCCGGGTATCGGATGGCCCCCCGAAGGGGTGCTCGAGGTCGTGGAGCGCGACGGCCGCCTGCGGGGCCGGCTCCCGTTCTCCATCCATCCGGGAGACGAGCTCGAGTTCGACCTGGTGCCCGCGGGCCGCGACCGTTTCAGCCCGGGACTCTATCGAAACGGTGCACTCTTCAATATCGAGATGAGCATCACCTTCGAATTCCAGGTCGACGACGGCCATCGGGCCGCCGCGGTGATTCTCCGGGGCATCGAGGGCTCCACCTTCGCGGAGGGGGCACGCGCCCGCTGACGGGAATGGCTTGCTTCGGCGGCTGGTACGGTTCTAGCATCGAGCAGGGCCTCGAAGGTCGGGTACGCCGACCTCGCTCCCGGTCAAAGGCACACCCGGCGTGAGCCGGGGCCGCAAAGTCAGGAGTCTCGCGCACGAGATCGTCCGGCTGCCCGCGAAGTGAAGTTCCGGGCTCGGGAGTGTGCCGCGCGAACGCGCGGGCCGCATATCACTCCAGATGCAGGAGTTCGTCATGTCTCATCTGACGTTTCGCCGTACCGTCGCCGCGGCGGCGCTCGCCGTTGTGGGTCTAACGGCTTGCGACAGCGGCGACCCCGTGGTTTCAGGGGATTCCACGACCTCGCTGTCCATTCTCCTCACGGACGCGCCCGGGGCGGTCGAAGCGGCCTGGGTCGACATCGACGAGATCTACCTTCAGGGCGGGGGCGGAGGTCGCCTCACGCTTCTCGACGAGCCCACGGGACTCGTGGAGCTGACCAGCCTGGCCGGGACCACGCGCACGCTCGTCCAGGACATGGACGTTTCGGCCGCCACCTACGGACAGCTGAGAATGGTCGTGTCGGCAGCCGTCCTCGAGACCAAGGACGGCGACGTCTACACCATGGGCGGCGCGGAGCACCCCGATGGGCTGGAAGCCACCGGCGACCTCCAGTGCCCGAGCTGCTCTCAGAGCGGGCTCAAGGTCATCATCCCCGGCGACGACGTGCCGTTGGAAGAGGGCGCCATGGCAGTGGTGCTGGACTTCGACGTGGCCCAGACCTTCGGCCACAAGGCCGGCAACTCCGGAAAGTGGGTCATGAAGCCGACCATCCACGGCACCCTCGTGGACGACGTCAACGGGGACGGCGTCCCCGACCTGGACCAGACCGGCTCGCTCGAGGGGACCGTGGTCCTGGGCACGGACGTCGTGATCCCCCAGTGCCCGGCCGGCACCGATCGGAGCCTCACCGACTTCATTCCCATGGCCGTCGCGCAGACGCTGACCGACGGTGACGGCCAGCCCGTGGTCCGGACCGGCGCGGTGAACGAGAGCGGCGACTTCGCCATCCCCTTCCTGTCGGCCGACACCTACAGCCTGGACTATCAGGCGCAGCTCGACTTCGAGGGCGCTTCGCTGGTGTTCGGCGCCGACGTGAGCCCGGCGCAGAGCGCCGTCGCGGACGGACCGGTCACCGGGATCGCCTATACCATCACGTCGGCGACCTGCCAGGTCTCGGGCGGCTGAATATTCAGGAGCGACATGGCCCACGATGGCCCGGACCTGGATAACCTTCCGGACCTGACCGCGGGGCTCCCCCTGGACGATCTCGTCGAGGGGGAGCCGGTGCGGGGCGTGGTGGACGACACCCTCGTGCTGCTCGTCCGGCAGGGAGACGACGTCTTCGCCGTGCAGGGTGAATGTCCGCACTACGGCGGCCCGTTGGCCGACGGTTGCGTGGGCGAGGGGACCATCCACTGTCCCTGGCATCACGCGGCGTTCGACCTCGCCAGCGGCGCACTGGTGCGGCCTCCCGCGCTCGATCCGCTGCGCCGCTGGGTCGTCCGCGTCCAGGACGGTGTGGTTCGTGTGGGTGAGGAGATCGACGACACGCCCACCCCCTCGCCGCGCCGGGATCCCGGCGACGTCGTCATCGTCGGCGGCGGAGCCGCCGGCACGACCGCGGCTCTGACCTTGCGCCGCCAGGGACACCGGGGCCGGGTGGTGGTGGTGGATGCCGATGCCGATGCGCCCTACGACCGCCCCAACCTCTCCAAGGACTACCTGGCGGGGTCGGCGCCCGAGGAATGGCTGCCCCTGCGGTCACACGAGGATCTGGCGGGCATGGACATCGAGTGGGTCCGCGCGCACGTGTCTGGACTACACCTCGATCGTCGTGTGGTCGGGCTGGCCGACGGCCGCGAGCTCGGCTTCGGCGGCCTGGTGCTGGCCCTCGGGTCGGACGCGCGCCGGCTGTCCCTGGGCGGTTCCGGAGCCGCACGGGTGCGCACCCTCCGGTCGCTGGCCGACTGCAGGGCGTTGCGCCAGGCGGCCGAGAAGGCGGATCGCGCCGTGGTGGTGGGCGCCGGGTTCCTCGGCATGGAGGCGGCTGCCGCCTTGCGCGCCAGGGAACTGGAGGTCGACGTCGTGGCGCCGGAGCGCGTGCCGCTCGCGCGGGCGTTGGGTGAGCGGCTCGGCCGCTTTCTCCGCTCGGTGCACGAGGACCACGGCGTTCGCTTCCACCTGGAGCAGACGGTGACGGAGGTGACCGAGGACGCGGTGTTGCTCTCGAACGGTGAGCGACTGCCCGCGGACGTGGTCCTGGTCGCCGCGGGAGCCATACCCCGGACCGGACTCGCCGAGTCCGCCGGCCTGGCGGTGGAGGGTGGCATCGTCGTGGACCAGAACCTGGAGACGTCCGTCGCCGACGTGTACGCGGTAGGCGACGTCGCCGCGTACCCGGATCCCGAGGAGGCGTCCCGCCGCATCCGCGTCGAGCACTGGGCCGTGGCCGAGGCCCAGGGTAGACAGGCGGCGCTCAATCTCCTGGGTGCGGATCGCCCGTTCCATCACGTCCCCTTCTTCTGGACCCAGCATTTCGACGTCGTGGTCGCCCGCTCCGGATTCCCGGGTCCCTGGGACGCGGTGGAGGTGGACGGGCGCCCGGAGGACGGCGACGGCGCCGTTCGGTACAAACGGAAAGACAGGGACCTCGCGCTGGCTACCGTCTTCCGGGACCGCGACAGCCTGCGCTGGGAGATGGCTCGGGCGCGAGCGTTGCAGGCGGCGGGCAGGTAGTACGGCGGTCCGGCAACGGCTTCGGTACGGCGGCCCTGCAGACGACTCAGCCGCGCACCAGCACGAACGAGCTCACCGCCAGCCACGCGAAGATCAACACGGAGAGGAGCCACACCTCCAGGGCGGAGATACGCTGTGTCCCGCGCTCTCCGTGGAACCAGGCGATGATCAGGGTGGCCAGCATGCTGGCCGCGAACAGCACCAGGCCGAGCTTGTAGACCATGGGAGGCAGCAGGCCCTGCTGTACGAACTGATCGATGGCGCTCACTGCCACCCAGCCGGCGGCGATGATGGCCACGGCGAACTGGGGCATGCGCTTGCGGCGCAGAACGTGAAACACGCCTTCCTTCTCGGGCGCTGACGACGAATCCGGGGCCGCAGAGTGATCTGCGGACGTTGCTCCGCCCGGGGAACTACCGGCTCCGCGCAGGATGGCCCGGGCTTGCTCCGCCACCGTGCGCGCCGCCGGCCGGTGCGAAGCTTCCGGCGCCATGCAACGGGCGACCAGCTCGTCCAGGGCGGCCGGTACCTCCCGACGCACAGTGCCGACGTGTGGAGGGCCCTGCGTCCGCAGCTTCTGGAGCGCCCCGATGGCGGTGTCGTTGGCGTAGGGATGGCGCCCCGCCAGGAGTTGGAAGGCGACCACGCCGAGACTGAAGATGTCCGCGCGGTCGGTGACGGGCTCGCCGAGCTGCTGCTCGGGGCTCGCGTATTCGGCCTTGCCCAGCACCATTCCCGCCGTGGTCAGACGCTCGGCAGGCGTATCGCCCGATTCCAGGAGTCCGGTGAGGCCGAAATCCGCCAGCATGGCCCGATCGGTGCCCGAGTCCCAGAGCACGTTTCCGGGGCGCACGTCTCGATGAACCAGCCCCCGTTCGTGGGCCGAGGCCAGCGCTGACGCCAACTGCTCGAGGATGCGGAGCACCTCGTCGACGCCCAGAGCGCCTTCAGCACGGAGGCGCTCGTCGAGGGTCGGACCCTGCACGTACTGCATGATGAGGTAGGGCAGGCCGTCGGAGAGGGTCGCCACGCCATGCACCGGAACCACGTTGGGATGGCTGAGCCGCCCCGACGTCTGCGCCTCTCGCGTGAAGCGGGCGCGGGCCGTGTGATCCTCCGCGAGCTCGGGGTCCAGGACCTTGACGGCCACGAGCCGCTTCAGGGCCGGTTCGCGGGCGAGGTAGACGCTCGCCACCGCACCGCGTCCGAGCAGGCGTATGACCTCGAGATCCGGGGCCAACTCCTCTCGGACCCGCTCTTCGAGATTCTCGCTGGAGCCGCGGTCCATGCGAGTCTTCCCCTCCTGTCCACGTTGATGCTCGCCGGGCCGGGGACGCCGGGGGGCTGCGGCAAGCTTGTCAGGAACATGCCGGAATGGCGACCCGAACGGCAAGCGCCCCGGCGAAGGAAGTTCCGCCGGGGCGCGTCGCCCTTCTCCGATTCGGCGGCCGTCGTCAGTGGACGCCCTCCGTGCCGCCGGCGGCGAAGATGGCCCCTTCGGGCTCGCCGGTGACGTGCAGGATACCCGCCGCGCCCCGATCCGTGGCCCGGAAGATGGAGTGGTCGACGAGCTTGTAGTCGCCGGGGACGTCGACTCGAAGCTCGACGATGGCGGCGCCGCCCGCGGGGATGAGCGTGGTCTGCACGTTGTGATTGGCCGTGCTGCCGGCCTCGGTGTAGACGTTGTCCATGATCTCGCCGATGACGTGGAAGCTCGAGACCAGGTTGGGGCCGCCGTTGCCGACGAAGAGGCGGATACGCTCGCCGGTCTTCGCCTGCAGGGCGTTGTCTCCGGTGAGGGACCCGACGCGGCCGTTGAAGATCACGTACTCGGGCCGCTCGGAGACCGCTTTGTCGTAGTCGAAGTCCTGATGACCCCGTTCGCCGTTCTTGCCGGTCGTGTAGACCTCGCCCTGCATGACGTAGAACTCCCGGTCCACCTCCGGCAGGCCCTCCTTGGGCTCCACGAGGATCATCCCGTACATGCCGTTGGCGATGTGCATGCCGACGGGCGCCACCGCGCAATGGTAGACGAACAGGCCGGGATTGAGCGCGCGGAACTGAATCGTGCTCTCCTGCCCGGGGCCCGTGAAGGTGGCCACAGCTCCGCCACCCGGGCCGGACACGGCGTGGAGGTCGATGTTGTGGGCGGCCATGGAGTTGGGCGCGTTCTTCAGGTGCAACTCCACCAGATCACCTTCCCGCACGCGAATGAAGCGGCCGGGAACCGTGCCACCGAAGGTCCAGAAGGTGTAGTCCACGCCGTCGGCCAGGGTGCGCGTGACCTCCTGGGTCTCCAGCTCGACCACCACCTTGGTGGCGTGGTCGCGCGTGATGGGAGCCGGCACGGTGGGCGGGGCGGTGGGCTCCTCGATCTCCACGCCGACGAGCTCGGGCAGCGCAGGCGCGGCGAGCTCCCGCTCGTTCGCGTTCGCGACGGGGTCGGACGCGCCTCGGGCGAAGGCTACCAGCGCCGTGGCGGTGAGGGCGATGACGGAGAATGCGGTCGCCAGGCGAAGGAGCCCGGCGCGGTTCTTGGTGCTCATGATGCTGCCTCGAGGGTCGTGGTATCGGAGTCGTCGAGAAGGTCGGCCAGGGTTGTCTCGTGGAAGGGCGCTCTGGCCTGGGCGAGGACGGCCACCCAGCGGGCGTGAGCCGCGCAGGGACGGGTCTCGTCGCAGGGTCGGTCTCCCATGAGGCAGGTCGTTCGGGGCGTCGGCTCGTCGAGCCGATCCAGGATGTCCGAGACGCGTACCTGTGCGGGCGCGGACCGGAGGCGATAGCCTCCAGAAGGTCCTCTGCGCCCCTCCAGCAGCCCCCGTGCAGCCAGGATCTGAAGGGTCTTGCCCAGGTAGTTCCGGGGGGCGCCCAGCGCCTCTGCGATCACGTCGACGCTCACCGGACCGCCATCGTGCTGGCGTGCCAGGTAGAGGACGGCCCGGAGTGCGTGATCAGCGGTGCGATTCAGCATGTTGCGCCTGTTCGTCTGTCGTGGGTGCCGCGTTTCGGTCATTTCGCATGTGGATATGATACAATTGTCCCGACCCTGCTTCTGTCGGGACGAATCCATAGGTCGCGGTGGGGAGATTCCCCACGATCTTCTCGCACGAGGACGTCGTTGCGGGACCCCGGACGCGACGGCCGCACGGCGCAAGGAACGGTGGACCGGCGACGGGGTGTGAAGAGCCACTTCCAAGTCCGAAACACGCACCCCAGGAGGGGACCCGATGGCGGAAGCCAAGCAAGGCGACAAGGTGCACATCCACTACACAGGCAAGCTGGCGGACGGTACGGTGTTCGACAGCTCGACCGATCGCGATCCGCTCTCGTTCACGCTGGGCGAGGGCCAGGTCATTCCGGGCTTCGAAGATGCCGTGAGCGGGATGACCGAAGGAGACAACAAGACGGCCACCATCCCGTCGGATCGTGCGTACGGCCCCCGGCGTGACGAGCTGGTCCTCACCGTTCCCAGGGAGCAGCTCCCGGACGACATGGAGCCCGAGGTGGGCCAGCAGCTCCGCATGCAGACGGCCGACGGTCAGACCTTCGTGGTCACGGTCACCGACACCGACGATTCTTCGCTCGAGGTGGACGCCAACCATCCCCTGGCCGGTCGTGATCTCACCTTCGACATCGAGTTGGTACGGATCGGCTGATCCGGATGCGCACCGTCCGGGTCCTCGCGCCCGGCCCCGAGCGGCACGGCGGTTGCATCGAAAGGGGTGGCAGCACCGTCGCCACCCCGATCGTCGGACCGCATGGACACCTGCATTTCCGCGCCGAACAGCATCCACTGGAGCCACACGCCCGATGGCATCCTGGTGCTGCGGTACAGTCGTTTCTGGCCGTCTGCGGTGGATTTCGCGCGGGTGTGGGACGAGGTCGAGGCCCGGTCCGCCTTCAGCGAGGACGTGCCACTCCTGGTGGATCTGCGTCAGGTGCGCGGCGACGAGTCGGCCGGCACGGTGCGTCGTTTCGTGGCAGGGCTTCCTGCGCTGGCGCGGCGCATCCCCCAGCGGCGGGCCTACCTCGTCGCGCGGCCGGTGCAATACGGGCTCGCGCGCATGATCCAGTCCCACGCCGCGCCCCTCCGCCTCGAATCCCGCATCTTCGAGAGGTGGGACGACGCCGTGGACTGGTTGCGGCGTCTGGACGAGGCGGCGGATCCAGCATAGGCTTCCGGGCCTTTTCATTCCGCCGCCCCCGCCAGCGGCTCGGTGTCCGCGACCGGGAGCGATCGACGTGAGCGTGGAGCTGGAGCGTTACAGGCCCATCATCGACGATTGGGCCTCGTTCGTGGCGGCCGTGAATCGACCGGAGCCCACCACCCTGCGGGTCAACCGCACGCGACTGACCCGCGACGACCTCGCGGAGCGCCTCCGGGAGCAGGGATTCGAGGTGGCCGCGCTCCCGGGCCAACCGGACTTCTTGCGGGTCCTGCGCGAGCCGTTCGGCATCTCCGATACGTTGGAGCATTGGGCGGGCCTGTTCTACATCCAGCAGGCCACCACCGGGTTGGCGGCGCCCCTTCTGGATCCGGGGCCCGGGGAGCGTGTCCTGGACCTGTGCGCGGCGCCCGGCGGCAAGACCACGCACCTGGCGGAGCTCATGCACGGTCGTGGACCGCTGGTCGCGGCCGAGGTCAACGACGGGCGCATCCGGGCGCTCCTGGGCAACCTCTACCGCCTGGGCCACACCAACGTGATGGTCGTGGGAGCCGACGGCCGCACGCTCCCCACCGAAGCCCGCTTTCAGCGGGTCATGGTCGACGTGCCGTGTTCGGCACAGGGCACGATCCGCAAGAAGGGTGGGCGTCTACCTTCCCGTTCGCGCCGCTTCATGAAGCAGGTGACGCGGGCTCAGGAGAAGCTCCTGCGGCGGGCCGTGGACCTCACCCTCCCGGGCGGCACCATCCTCTACGTCACCTGCACCTTCGGACCGGAAGAGAACGAGGCGGTGGTGAGCCGCGTGCTGGCCGACGCTCCGGTGGAGGTGGACCCGTTGGAGCCCCCGGTGCCCCACGCCCGCGGGGTGACGCGTTTCGAAGATGCTCGCTACGATCCCCGCCTCGAGGGGGCGGTGCGCCTCTATCCCCATCACCTGGATTCCGGGGGACTTTTCCTGTGCCGACTCCGCCGCCTCGACGATGGCGATCCCGTGGCGGGTGATCCGGCGGCCGGCTGGCGACCCGTTCCCGACACCTTTCCCGGTGATCCGGCCCCGGACGACCCCTCGCGCGACGTGTCCGCCACCCTGGAGCTGCTGGCGTCCCACTACGGGGTCGCAGGTGACGTGCTCGCCGATCGCCACTGGATTCGGCGAGGCTCGAACCTGTGGCTCCACGGGTGCGATGCCTGGCCCATCGAGGATTGGACCCCGGGTGGTCACTGGCGTCTGGTGGCCATGGGGCTGCGAGCCGTGGACCTGGGCGGCGATGGCCCGCCCCGCCCGACCAACGATCTGCTCCAGTGGCTCGACGACGCCGTGGTGAAGAATCGCGTGGAGCTTGACGAGCGCGGTTGGCGCGCCCTCCTGGACGGTCGCGGGCCGAGCCTGGAGGGCGTCGAGCGAGGTCACGTCGCGCTGGCCTTGCGTGGACGAGTCGTGGGATGGGGATTCGTGCGCGACGGTCAGCTCCACTCCCACGTGCCCCGGGGGCGGGCGAGTTGGCTACGATCCGTGGTGGCGGAGCCGTCGGAGGAGCGTGCGGGCTCCCACGCCGAGGGAGCAGACTGAGACGGCGGGAGCTGGATGGCTGTCAGGTTCGCAGCAGCTCGGCCACGAAGCGCGCGTCGGAAGGCGCCAGCGGGAGCTTGGCCAACTGTCGCGGATCCAGCCAGGCGACGGCGTCGTGCTCGCGGGGCTCGGGCTCGCCGTCCACTTCCACCTCGAGAAAGTGGATGACGAAGGGGCTCCCGGGGTCGGCGGCGTCGAAGAGCGTGCCCCCCACGGCCCTCACCCGCAGTCCGAGCTCTTCGGCCAGTTCCCGCCGCGCGGCGGCCGCCAGGTCCTCGCCCGCCAGGAGCTTGCCTCCCGGGAACTCCCAGAGTCCGCCGTGACGCTTGTGGAGCGGCCGCCGGCCCACGAGGAGTCGCTCGTCTCGCCGGATGACGGCGGCCACCACCAGGATCGGGTCGGAGCTGTCGGGGTAGGGCATGGGCCGCAGGGTGGTGCTTTCCGCGCCCCGAGGCAAGAATCAGGCAGGGATCAACCAAAGGAGCCAGCATGCCGGTCCGCCACGCAAACGAGATCGCCCGCGAGCCGGTGAACGCCGGCTCGGGCACGGAGCGCCAGATCCTCATCGGGCCGGATCAGGGGCCCCATTTCGCGCTGCGCCGCTTCATCATGCAACCCGGGGGAGGGATGCCCCGGCACACCAACGAGGTGGAGCACGAGCAGTACGTGATCCGGGGTCGCGCCACCATCGGCATCGGAGACGAGACCTTCCAGGTGAGCGCCGACGACGTGGTCTACATTCCCGCCGGGGTGCCCCACTGGTACCGGGCGGAGGGCGAGGAGCCCTTCGAGTTCCTGTGCGCGGTGCCCAACAAGGCGGACCGGATCCAGGTCCTGGAGTAGCGCTCGTCGGCGTGACTGCCGCTACTCCTCTTCTCCCGACGCACCCCGAAACGCGGGATCCAGGACCACGGTGGCTCCGCCGAGCTCCACCGGCCAGTGCAACACCTGGGTATGGCCCTGCAGCTCGTGGGCCCAGCCCTGCTCGGTGCGGCTCGATGTCAGAATGCGCTCGGCGGTGTGGGCGCTGGGCTCGGGATCGGGCTCGAGGCGCACCTCCCAGGCGCTGGAGAGCGCACAGGCGAGCTCCGCGCCCCGGGTGTAGGCCCGCCCGTCCCAGGCCAGCTCCACCTCGAGTCGGCCACTGGCCTCGAACCGATACCGCTTCATGAGCCACGGGGCGGGGGAGCGGGCCTCGAGGACGATGTCGAGCCGGTTCTCGCTCTGCTCCACGCGGGCGTCGAAATCCGCCCGCCACCACATGGCCTCCACGCCGTAGGGGTCCACCCGCGACGGGAACCCCACCGCTTCGCTATCGACCACGGCCTCGACGAAGGCGACTCGCTCGACCGGGTCCACGTCCGGCAGGCTGTCCAGCCGCAACGCCCTTTCACGCTCGTGGATGGAGCCGCCGCTGGCTCCTTCCGCGACGGGCTCCTCCCCTGGGGAGCCGTGCTGCTCCACGGCCCGGCGATGGTAGCTCTCGCGCCGTCGCGTGAGGACGTCCAGCAGGTTCCGACCCGTCGCGAACAGGGTGAGCTCCTCCAGCGCGCCACCGCGATGCGGAGCGACGACGGCCGAGAAGTGCGACGAATGCACCCAGATCTCCCGTCGGCCGTCGCCGTCGAGGTCCACAATCTCGGCTTCCAGTCCCTCGTTCCGGCGTAGAGCCCCTTCGGCGGCGGCGAGGTTCCGCCACACGGCTGCGCGCAGGGGGCGCACGTAGAGGCCTCCGAACACGCCGTGCCAGTAGGCGTCGTTGCACTGTGCCCGTCCCACCGCGGCCCTCACCTCGGGCGGGTCTCCCGCGGCCCGGCACATGCGCGACAGCGCGGCCGCCTTCTTGTGCATGCGGTTGGATTCGGGATAGCGCGTCAGGAAGTTGCGCCACTGGCCACCGCGGACCCACAGCCGTTCGCCGGCCGGTGCGTCCTCCAGTCGGCGTTCGGCGGCGGCGCGCCGCTCCTCGGCCTCCGGCGGCAGCGTCCAGCCCTCCATCTCACGATAGGACGCCGTGGGCAGGTAGACGGGACCACCTTCGTCGATGCGGCCCTCGAGATCGCCCACCGTCGCGAGCTGGATCTCGCCCGCATCGGACAGGCTCCTCAGGGTGTCGGTGAAGCGCTCCATCCAACCCTCCTCCCACACCCACCGACGCGTGCCCGGCCAGCCGCCGAACTTCTCGCCGTCGTCGGCCAGCAGCGCCATGCGGCGTCCAGCGGCCCGGTATCCGGCGAGCCGGTCGGCGATGGCCTCCACCGGCTGGAAGGGCACCAGGTAGCGAAGGTGCTCGTCGATGCCCAGCGTCCACACCCCCCGGCCCTGGTCCTCGGTCCGCCAGCGCCGGTGCGCCGCGCTCTCGCCCAGACCCGCCAGATGGAGGTGCCGGTCGTCCAGCAGCACCGTCTCCACGCCGGCGGCGGCGAGGTCGCCGGCGAGGCTGGGCTCCCACACCCGTTCCGTGAGCCAGAGCGTCGTGGCACTGGACCCGAACCGGCCGTGGAGGCGCTGGCGCATGCGGGCCACCTGATCGACGCGGTCCTCGCGGTCCAGGGCCGCGAGGATCGGCTCGTCACGTCCCGACGACAGGAGCTCCACCCGGCCATCCGCTACCAGGTGCCCGATGACGTCCACCAGGGGGTGGGCGTCTCCTTCGAGCCAGTCCAGGAGCGGACCGGACACGTGGAGCAGGAAGGGGCCCACCTCGCGCTCCGACAGATGGCCGAGAAGGGGGAGGTACACCTGGTCGGCGTGGTCCCGGAACACGCTGTCGAGGTTCCCCACCGGCTGATGGAGGTGCAGGCCGAAGAGGAAGAGCAGGGGAGGGCGCTCGCTCACGACGGTCCTCCCTCGTCGGGCTGGAGGCCGGCACCCTCGAGCAGGGGCTGGAGGCTGGCACGCGACGATGCGTCGAAGCGCTCCCAGCATGCCCACACCGCGTGCTGCACCGGCGCCGGCAAGGCCTCCTGCAGCTCGGGGTCGTCCAGCAGCGGACGGAGCTCCGCCACCCGCGCCTCCACATGCGGGTCCTCGCCGTCCAGCGCGTCGAGGGCCCGGATCAATGCGTGACCCCGGGCCATGGCCAGGGACCAGCGGCCGGACAGCAGCGCGTTGTGCTGGGCCGGCGTCAGGAGCTCGCGCAGGGTGGACGCGCCCAGGGAGTCACCGATGCGCACGTCCCAGGGAAACGGAAGATCCTTCGCCGCGACGAGCTCGGGGGATCCCGGAGCCGCTCCCCCCACATTCTCTCGCAGGGCTCGAACGCGGGGCCGCTCCTCCCCTTCGTCCAGGGTGGCGGTCCAGCGCTGGCGGCCCCCGGTGCGGGTATCCGTGACCTCGGTCAGGTCGTCCGCGGCGGCCACCCTCCAGGCCCCGACCTTCGAGGGCCGCGGCAGCGAAGCGTGGCTGGTGAAGGCGTCGACCGCCGCCACGCGGGCACCTGCCGACGGGCCGGAGCGGACGTGACGCCCCCACACCCGGGCCCCGTCGCCTTCCGTAGGGTCGTTGCTCGAGGCGCCACGCAGGGTACTCACCAACTCGTCCTCCAGGGGGCGGGCCTGCGGTCCGGCGAGGTCGAGGGCCCGCGCGGCGCTCCGGAGCGCGAGGATGGGCTCCAGGCGCGCCAGGTCGTCGAAGAACCAGGCGCACGAGGTGAACATCCGCAGCCCCTCTCGCGCCATCTCCAGCGCCTCGAGGGCGGTGCGACGCTCCCCCTCGCCCAGACTCCGGCCGGCTTCGCGGTCCAGGAAGTCGATGCGCGCGGGCAGATCGGCCTCCGCTACCTCCACGTAGCGGCCCAGCGACGCGCCCGGGTCGGGCACGAGCGGTGCCATGGTGTCGGCGTACCTGCGGGCGAGCTCCTCGCCCAACCGCGCGAGGCCGCGGCGCAGAGGCCCTCGCCAGGCCTGGCTGGTGGGGACCGACGGATCGGTGCGGCAGCCGCAGTCCCGTCGCCAACGGTCGACCCCGTGGGGGCAGCTCCACGAGCTGGGCGCCACGACCTCCACCGGGTGCTCGGCCCCTCGCTCGGCCAGCACCGCTGCGAAGTTCGTGACCCGCACGTGAGGCTCGGCTTCCAGCCGCACCAACACGTTCGCCAACGCCATCTCGCCGAAGGTGTGATGATGGCCGAAGGTCTCGCCGTCGGTGGCCAGGCTCGCCAGCGCCGGTCCGTCGGCGCTCCGATGAGCCATCAGGGCATCGGCCCAGGCCGACGCGTCGCGCAGGAGTCCCCCGAAAGACACGCCGTGGGACAGCGCCCCGTCGTAGACGAAGACCGCCATGCTCCGGTCCCCACCCAGCGAGACACGACCGGGAAGGCCCCGGGGCGGCGCCTCCAGCACCTGGGAGGAGCCCAGGACCACGAAGGCCAGTCCCTCGTCCGCCACCGCCTCCAGCGTCGGGAGATCCACGGCGGCCTCGGGCAACCAGAACCCTTCCGGGTCCCGACCGAAGCGGCGCCGGAAGTCCCGCACGCCCCAGCGGATCTCGGTGCGGCGGTCCCTGGGAGAGGCCAGGGGGAGGATGACGTGGTGATAGGAGGTGGCGAGGGCGTTGCCGTGTCCCGTGCGTCGCATCCCGACGCGGTCCGCGTCGAGGAAGGCCTGATAGGTTGCGGGGGTTTCCCGCTCCAGCCAGCGCAGGAGGGTGGGCGCGGCGTCGAAGCTCATGCGCCCGAGCGTGTTGAGGAATCCTCGCACCCGGCCGTCGGAAGCCAGGAGGCGGGCCGCGGTCACGCTCCGATAGCACTCCTCGTGGATACGCTGGTTCCAATCGTGGAAGGGGGCGGCCGTAGGCTCGGCCGGGACCGTGTCCGTCCAGGGATCCTCACGAGGCGGCTGATAGAAGTGGCCATGGAGAACCACGTCCAGCGGGGGCACGCTCATGTGCGCTGACGGCCCGCCCGCTCCACGAGCGCCCGCTGGTAGACGTGGTCGTATTCCTCCACCCGCCGCGGCCAGCTGAAGTCCCGGGTCATGGCCTCCCGCACCATGCGCCGCCACGCCGGCGGATCGCCGTAGCGTTGCACCGTTCGCTCCAGGGCACCGTCCAGCGCCTCGGTGCCGTACTTGTCGAACATGAAGCCCGTGACCTCGTCCTGGACGGTGTCGGCCAGCCCTCCGACCCGCCGCACCACGGGCAGCGTGCCGTAGCGCTGCGCTCGCATCTGTGTGAGCCCGCACGGCTCGTATTGCGAGGGCATGAGCAGGGCGTCGGCCCCGGCGATGAGGCGATGCTCTCGGGTCTCGGTGAACTCGAAGCGCACCACGACGCGGTCCGGCGCCTCGCGGGCCAGCGCCGCGAGCCCGGCCTGGTAGCGGGGCTCCCCTTCGCCGATGAAGACCCACTGGGCCGGGAGCCGGGGAAGCAGTCCCGATCCGAGGATCAGGTCGAAGCCCTTCTGCTCGACGAGTCGTGCCGCCATGCCGAAGAGCGGCCGCCCCGACTCCGGGGGCAGCCCGACCGCTTCCTGCAGCCAGCGCTTGCAGGCCCGCTTTCCGGACAGGTGGTCCCGGTCGTACGCGGCGGTGATGGCCGGGTCCAGCGCCGGATCCCACACCTCCTGGTCGATGCCGTTGACGATGCCGACGAGACGATCGCCCAGGTGCTCGAAGGCGCCGTGCAGCCCGAAGCCGCCGTCCGGCGTGGTGAGCTCGCGGGCGTGGCTGGGGCTCACCGTGGTGACCATGTCGGAGAAGACCAGGCCGCCCTTCAGCACGTTGACCCGGTCGTACCACTCCAGGATGCGCCAGTCGTACAGGCTCTCGGGCAGCCCGAGCTCGGTGAGCACGTCGTGGCCGAAGTGGCCCTGATAGCCCGCGTTGTGCACCGTGAGCACCGTGGCGGCCTCGCGGGCCAGGCGGGAATCCGCGAGCTCCGTGCGCAGGTAGAGGATGGCGAGGGCGGTGTGCCAGTCGTGGGCGTGCAGCACCAGGGGGCCCGTCACCAGCTCCGGCAGCATCTCGAGCACGAAGCGGCTGAAGAAGGCGAAGCGACGGTGGTTGTCGGGATAGTCGGCACCGTGCTGGCCGTAGATGCCCGGTCGCCCGAAGTAGCCGTCGTGCTCCACGAAGAAGACCCGCACGTCGCCGTCGGCCACAGGCATGTGGTGGAGGCGGCCCTGTTCCTCGCGCGGCCCGACGCGGACGGAGCGGGGGTCGCCGAGCGGCTCGATGTCGGGAAAGCGTGCCTGCACCGAGGCGAACAGGGGCATGACGACCAGGGTGGGTCGCGTGGCGGCCGCCTGGTAGGTGGCGATGCCCCGCACGGCCTCGGCGAGGCCGCCGGTGCGGGCGAAGGGCCAGTATTCCGCGCACAGGTGGACCGCCGGCACGATGCCGGGATCGGGGACCTTGGAACGGCGTGCAGGCGTCATCGGTCGTGGCGGGATGCGCGCTTCAGGAGGTAGGAGGGATGTCTCCCTCGCTCTCGCCCCGCAGCGCGGGTGCGTAGTACTGGCGGGCGTACTCCTCGACCATCCTGGCCGTGGTGAAGTGGCGGCCTGCCACCATGATGGCGTTCTTCATCATGCGGATCCAGGCAACGGGCAGATCGCGTTCGTCCCGCTCGTAGAACCGCGGGACCACCTCGCGCTCCAGGAGGGTGAACAGCTGCTCGTGATCGTGCGCATCCACCTCGTTGTCCTCTCCGTCGGCCAGAGGGAGAGCCCAGCCGTTTCCGCCATCGAAGCCTTCGGCCCACCACCCGTCCAGTGTACCGAGCTGAGGCACGCCGTTGAGCGCCGCCTTCATACCGCTCGTGCCCGAGGCCTCCATGGGAACGCGCGGCAGGTTGAGCCACAGGTCGACGCCCTGCACCAACCGGTGCGCCACGTGCAGCTCGTAGTCTTCCAGGAAGGCGATGCGGCCGTGGAAGCGGGGATCCCGGGTGGCGTGGTAGATGCGCTGAAGGATGCGCTTGGCCTCGTCGTCGGCGGGATGGGCTTTGCCGGCGAAGACGAGCTGAACCGGCCGGTGGTCGTCGGTGAGAAGCTCCCGCAGCCGATCGGGGTCTCGCAGCAGCAGGTCGGCCCGCTTGTAGGTGGCGAAACGGCGCGCGAAGCCGATGGTCAACGGCTCGGGGCTCAGCAGAGTCCCGGACCCGACCAGGTGGGCCGAATCCCACTGCAGGCTCCTCCAGCGCCTCCGCGCCTGCTCGCGCATGAAGTCCAGCAGGATCTGCTTCTGCTCCACGTGGACGCCCCACACCCGCTCGTCGTCGAGCTCGAGGACGACATCCCAGATCCCCGGCTCACGGGCCCGCTGCTCCCAGCCGTGGCCGAGCTTCTCGTCCAGGAGCGACATCCACCGGTGCGACATCCAACTGGTGAGGTGAACGCCGTTGGTGATGGCGCCGATGGGGAGCATGTCCGGCTCCCGCTCCGGCCAGAGACAACGCCACAGTTCCCGTGTCACCTGGCCGTGGCGACGCGAGACGCCGTTCACCCAGCGCGACAGGCGAATGGCCAGCGCTGTCATGTGAAAGCGTCCGCCGTCGAGCTCCGGATGCCGTCCGAGCTCCAGGATGCGGTCGCGCTCGATGTCCGACTCGTCCCAGCTCCCGTTCACGCACTCCTCGATCTGCTCGCGGGTGAAGACGTCGTGGCCCGCAGGGACCGGGGTGTGGGTGGTGAAGATGCTCCGAGCCCGGACGTCGGCCACGGCGGTGTCCCAGTCGGTTCCGGCCTGGAGCTTCTCGAGCAGCCGCTCGGTGAGCATGAAGGCCGCATGGCCCTCGTTGGCGTGCCAGGCTCCCGGCTCGATCTGAAGTGCCCGCAGCACGCGCACACCCCCGGTCCCGAGAAGCCACTCCTGCCTCAATCGGTACTCCGAGCCTCCGCCGTAGAGCCGGTGCGTGAGCTCCCGGTCCGCGGGGTCGTTCTCCGGCAGGTTGGCGTCCAGCAGGTAGAGCTGGACACGGCCCGCGGTCAGGCGCCAGGCGCCGAGATGGACGTCGCGTCCCCAGGCGCGCACGCGTGCCAGGGCGGCTCGTCCCCCGCTGTCGGTGAGGCGCACCAGGGGCATGATGGTGGGATCGAAGGCCTCGTCGGAGTCCTCCTGCCAGCCGTCCAGCGTCACCTTCTGATCGAAGTAGCCCTTGCTGTACAACAGTCCCACGCCCACCAGGGGCACACCCAGGTCCGAGGCCGCCTTGCAGTGATCCCCGGCCAGGACCCCCAATCCCCCGGAGTAGATGGGAATGGAGTTGTGGAGCCCGAACTCGGCGCAGAAGTAGGCCACGGGTCTCGCGTCGAGCCCGGGAAAGGCCTGGTTCCACCAGGTCTCCACGGAGGCCTGTTCGCGGCGGAGCGCCTCCACCGTGGTGTCGTACAGCTCGAGGAACTGCGGATCCTGAGCGCGAGCTGCCAGGCGCGCGGGATCTACCCTGCGAAGCATCTCGACGGGGTTGTGGCGCGTGAGCGACCACAGGATGGGATCGATCTGGCGCAACATGGCACGCGCGTTCCTGTGCCATCGCCAGGAGAGGTTCAGGGCGATCTCGCCGAGGGCCTGAAGGCGCTCGGGAAGGTAGGGGATCTTGCCGGAGGCGAGGGGCATCGGTCGGGGGTCTGGTGCGGAGAAGTCCTGCGTGGAGCACCCGGAGGATACCGGGTTCACCCGTCCGGGTGGAAGGGGCGGCTCAGACCAGCCGCACGATCTGCGTCAGGAGGAAGCAGACGGTGAAGCCCATCGCCAGGGGCATGAGCGCCGCCACGGCGGTCCATTTCCAGCTTCGCGTCTCACGGTAGATGGTGTAGAGGGTCGTAGAGCACGGATTGTGGAGCAGGCTGAACAGCATGACGTTGACGGCCGTGACCAGGGTCCAGCCACCGGCCCGCAGGAGCTGCTCCACATCGCTGGCGCGGTCCAGCTCGAACATGACGCCCGCCCCCTGGCCCACTCCCGCGATTCCCGCCGTGAGCACGGTGAGCATGAGGATCGTCGGGATCACGATCTCGTTGGCCGGGATCGCCACCACGTAGGCCAGCAGGATGACGCCGTTCAGCCCCACCAGGAGGCCGAAGGGATTCATCCACCCTACCAGGTGCTCGGCCACGCTGGTGCCGCCGAGGTGCACGTTGGAGACCAGCCAGATGACTGCGCCCGCCGGCATGGCGAACACCACGGCGCGCCACAGCACGATGAGCGTGCGGTCGATGAGCGAGGTGTAGAGGGTCTGGAGGATCCGGGGCGGACGATAGGGCGGCAGCTCCAGGCTGAAGGTCGTGGCCTCGCCCTTCAGCACCGAGCGCGACAGGACCCACGAGCTCACGAACGTCGCCAGGATTCCCAGAAGCGCGACCCCCACCACCGCCGAGGCCGACACCAGCCCCGCGAGGTGCGCCGGCGCCAGGGCTCCGATGAAGATGCTGGCCAACAGGATCTGGGTGGGCCAGCGGCCGTTGCAGAGGCTGAAGTTGTTGGTGATGATCGCGATGAGCCGCTCACGGGGCGAGTCGATCACCCGCGTCGCCACCACCCCGGCGGCGTTGCAACCGAAGCCCATGGCCATGGTGAGCGCCTGTTTTCCGTGCGCGCCGGCCCTGCGGAAGAGCGCGTCCAGGTTGAACGCGACCCGGGGCAGGTACCCGAAATCCTCCAGGAGCGTGAAGAGAGGAAAGAAGATGGCCATGGGGGGCAGCATGACCGCCACCACCCACGCCGTGGCCAGATACATGCCGTCGAAGAGCAGTCCGTTCAGCCAAGCGGGCAGGCCCACCGAGGAGCCCAACCCCTTGAGGGCGGGATGGAGGTGCTCCACCAGGAGCGTCGACAGCAGGCCCGAGGGCACGTTGGCGCCGGCGATGGTGATCCAGAAGACCGCCATGAGCATGAGCAGCATGACGGGAAACCCGGTCCAGGGGCTCGTCACCAGTCGGTCCAGCGTGCGGTCGAAGGTGCGCTTGGCGCGGGCGCGGACGGTGCCCCCGGCTGCCGCGGCGATCTCCTCGGCCCTTTGGAAGAGCGTGGCGACGATGGAGTCGTGGAAGTCGGGCGGCAGCGACCAGCGCAGCTCAGAGGCACGTTCCAACACGGCCTCTCGTGAGGTGCGCGCTTCAACGGACGTGCGGGTGTCCGCCAACGGCGAGGTCAGAACGGCCGCGCCGCCCCGCGGCGTCCGCGGGCGCGCTCCGCCTTCCGTGCTTCCCACCACCGTGATGCCGGTAACGGGCGGGGGCGCGGCGTCGACGGTGAGCTGGCCGATCTCGCCGGTGCGCACGGCTTCTTCCACGCGCTCGTCGGCGTTCAGGAGGCGAAGGGCGACCCAGCGGGCGTTGGGAAGGCCCGGAAAGGCCTCTTCGATGAACGGGACCAGTGCCGCCACGGCCTCCTCCACCGGCGGGGCGTAGCCCTCGACACGCACGGGCCGGGTGCGGACCGCGCCCGTGGCCACCTCGTGGATGGCCTTCTGGAGCTCGGGCACACCTCGCTTCTCACGGGCCACGGCGGGGATCACCGGTACACCGAGCTCCCGTTGCAGCTTGGCCGCATCCACCACGACGCCGTGGCGGCGGGCCTCGTCCATCAGGTTCAGGCACACCACGACCCGGTCGGTGATGGCCAGGATCTGGAGGAGCAGGTTCAGGTTCCGCTCCAACCTGCTGGCGTCCAGCACCACCACCGTCACGTCCGGCCGTCCGAACAGGATGAAGTCCCGCGCGACTTCCTCGTCGGCGCTTCCCGCCTGCAGCGAGTAGGTGCCCGGCAGATCCACGACCTTCACCTGACGGCCCTGGTACGTGTACGCGCCCTCGGCCCTCACCACGGTCTTGCCGGGCCAGTTGCCGGTGTGCTGGCGCAGACCCGTGAGGGCGTTGAAGACGGTGCTCTTGCCCGTATTGGGGTTGCCGGCGAGCGCCACCAGCAGGTCCCATCCGTCGGCGCTCAGGCCGAGGCGGTCCAGGTTGCGGCGGCGGTGCGCGCCCAGACTCTCGTCCGGGGGGGACGACACGGTGGGAAGGCGTACGGACACGTCAGGCCGCCTCTTCGCTACCCGACGGACGGACGCGAATCCAGCGCTGCTGCTCCCGCCGCAGCGCGATCAGGGCACCCCGGATCGAATAGGCCACCGGATCGCCGGCGGTGGCGGAGAGCTCGGCGGTCACCCGGGTGCCCGGGACCACACCCAGATCCAGCAGGCGTCGACGCTGGATGCCCTGGCAGGCCGGCGCCAGTCCCAACACTACCGCGCTGTGGCCGGTCTCGATGTCTTCCAGGGTCGCGGCGCCCGAGAGCGGATCGCCCTCGCCCGCCGACTGGCGCTGGACGGTGACGTTGCCGGCCGCGAGCGGGTCGAGCTCCACCTCGCGCCCATCCAGGGCGAGTTGCAGCCCACCCCCGCGGCGTCCCAGGAGCCGTACCGACATGGCGGGCGCCAGGCCGGCGCTCACGAGACGCTCGTACAGCTCGGGGGGCTCGTCCTCCAGATGCAGGACTTCGGCCTCGTCGCCTGGCTCGAGGCGGGTCAGGGGGATCCCGGTCGGGAGCGGGAATCTCACCGCTGGCCGTGGGGATCGGATCACCGTGGGGGTCGTAGCGCGGATGCCCCAGGCGCGCAGCGAGACGCTCCACGTCGTCGTCGCTGAGGCGATGCTCCCGCTCTTCGGCCGACGTGTGCCAGTCGCGGGGCGCCACGCCCGTGCGATCGGCCAGGTAGCGCTCCCAGAGGCGGTGCGTGCGGATGACGCGGAGCGCGTAGGATTGCCCGTCGGCGGTGAGGACGAGCGGTGCGTCTTCCTGGACCAGGCCTGCCGCGCGCAACTGGCCCAACACCCGGGCCGCGTGATGAAGGCCGCTCCCGAGCGCTCCCGCGAGGCTCTCCATGGAGGCCTCCACCCCACGACGCTCGCACTTGTAGAGGTGCTTGAGGGCGTCCTCCATGGATACGCGCTGGCCGGCGCGGCTCCAGCGGAGGAGCTGCGCAACCAATCCCCGTCGCGGCCAGAAGAGCGCGGCCACGAGAAGTACCAGGAGGCCGAAGACCCCCAGCGCCAAGCGTGGGTCGGGCATGGAACGATTCCCAGGAAGACAAAATTTAGCCTATCCTAAATATGGTATTCGTCTTTCCAAACACAAGCCCCCTGACGACGCGCTGGCGCCGTCGGGGGGCTGGCGGTCCACCGGTTGGTGGCCTGGCGTTGCCCGGAACCCATGTTCCGGTCAGACCCTGCGCCGACCCATGAAGAAGCCGAGGATCGCCAGGATCAGAAAGACGAAGAACGCGATCTTGGCCAGTCCGGCGGCCGTACCGGCGATTCCTCCGAAGCCGAGCACGGCGGCGATGAGAGCGACGATCAACAGGGTCACGGCGAGACCGAGCATGAGGCACCTCCTTGGGTTCGATGTCTGTTCGGCCGGGCGGCTCACCGTCCGGCGGGACCCGGGGGTCCGCCCCTTCCACTCGCAAGCCACGTGCCGGGACCGCGCGGTACGACCGTTGCATCAGTTTAGGATCGAGCGAGAACAGACACACGCACGCCCGGAAGGACACCATGTCTTACGATCTCAGCAACAAGCGCATCGCCATCCTCGCCACCGACGGGTTCGAGATGTCCGAGTTGGTCCAGCCCCTCGACGCCCTGAGGGCCTCGGGCGCGAAGGCCGACGTGGTCTCACCGGCCGAGGGTACCATTCGCGGATGGTCCGGTGGATCCTGGTCGGACCCCGTATCGGTGGACCGCACCCTGGACGAGGCGTCGCACGACGACTACGACGCGCTCCTGCTCCCCGGCGGTGTCATGAATCCCGACACCCTGCGCATGAACGAAGACGCCGTGCAGTTCGTGCGCGAGTTCTTCCGCGACGGAAAGCCGGTGGCGGCGATCTGTCACGGGCCCTGGCTCGTCGTCGAGGCCGGCGCGGCGGATGGACGCACCATGACGTCGTATCCTTCAGTGCGAACCGATCTGGAGAACGCCGGCGCGAACTGGGTGGACGACGAGGTCGTGGTGGATCAGGGGCTGGTGACCAGCCGCAGCCCCCAGGACCTGCCCGCCTTCGTGGACAAGCTCCTCGAGGAGATCCATGAAGGCGTCCACGCGGGTCAGACGCTGTGACCTGTCACAGATAGCCTTCGATGACGCCCACCGCGCCGCCGGCGATCCGTTCCAGCGCGCCGCGCGCGGCCACCGCTGGGCCGTCCATGGGCTGCGCCTCCGCGACATCGTCGTCGAAGGCGCCGTCCATGGCCGCCACCAGCACCGGGTCGTCCACCGCGAAGCTGAACTCGAAGCTGAGCCGCAGGGAGCGATGGTCGACGTTGTGCGAGCCGAGCAGCGCGAGCCGGCCGTCGACGGTCACGCTCTTGGCGTGCATCATGCGCGGTTGGAACTCGTACAGCTCCAATCCTCCCGCCAGGTAGTCGGCGTAGCGGGCCCGGCTTGCCAGCCGGACCAGTCGCGAGTCGTTGGACGGGCCCGGCAGCAGGACCTGCACGCGCACGCCGCGTGCGACGGCATCGGCCATGGCCCGACGCAGCTCGACGCCGGGGAGGAAGTAGGGAGTGCGGATGCGGACCTGCTCTCGGGCCGCTCGCAATCCCATCCACAGCGCCAGTCGAAAATGGGAGATTCCGCCACCGGGGCGGTCCAGGAGTGGCACGGCCCGCGCCGAGCCCTCCGGTGCCTGCCGTGGCGGCGTGCCGAGGAGCAGGACGTCGCCGGTCGCCTGCCGCCAATTCTCGGCAAAGGCGCCCAGGAGGTCGGCGACCGCCGGACCCGTGACGCGATACTGATCCTCCCGCCAGGGCGGGCCCTCGGGGCCTTCGGCCCATTCGTCCGCCACGCCGACCCCGCCCAGGAACCCCACGGTGCGATCCACCACCAGCACCTTGCGGTGGGTGCGCTGATTGAGGCGGTCCAGGGACGGCCGCCCCAGAGGGTGGAAGCGTGCCACCTGGGCCCCGGCCTCCTCGAGGCGGACGAGGTCTTCCTGGGCGCCGAAGCTTCCCAGACCGTCCACCAGGACCCGGACCGCCACACCCCGGCGTGCGGCCCGCTCCAGGGCGTCCACAACCCTGGACGCCACCCGTCCTCTCCGGAAGAGGTAGGTGAGGAAGTCCACCGACGAGGTGGCCTCCGCGACGGCCGCACCCATGGCCGGAAAGATCTCTCCCGCGTCACGCTTGAGCTCGAAGTGGTTGCCCGATCGCACGGGGGCGATGAGGTGCCCTGCCAACGAATCGAGGAGGGTGGCTCCAACCGGGGGATCCCGGGGTATGACACGGTCCAGCGCGGGTGGATCGACGCCGGGGCGAGCCACCCAGAACGCGGCGACGACCAGCGCTGCGCCGGCCGCGCCGGCCACCAGCAGAATCAGGCTCGGCGTCACGCGCCGCCTCCGGTTGGCATTACCCTTGCGGGATTCAGCGAGCGTCGTTCAACCAGGTATACCCGTACCCGATTCCAGATGGAGCGCACTCCATGATTCATAGACGTCCTCGGCTGGCCTCGTGTTCTGCCGCACTGCTCCTTGTGACCCTCGTGGCCGGAGGCTGTGCCAGTTGGAGCAACACCGAGAAGGGTGCGGCCACCGGCGCCGGCGCCGGTGCCGTCGTGGGCGGGGTCATCGGCAAGGCGGCCGGATCGACGGCCAAAGGAGCCATCCTCGGCGCCGTGGTCGGAGGCGCCGCCGGCGCCGCCATCGGGCACCAGATGGACGAGCAGGCCGACGAGCTCCAGGACAGCCTGGACAACGCCACCGTGGAACGCGTGGGCGAAGGCATCCAGGTGACCTTCGATTCCGGGATCCTCTTCGACTTCGATTCCTCCACGCTCCGCCCCGAGGCCAGAGACAACCTCCGAAATCTCGCCGAGAGCCTGGTGGACTACGAGGGCACCAGGGTTCTCGTGGTGGGTCACACCGACGCGCGGGGCACGGACGAGTACAACCAGGCCCTCTCCGAGCGGCGTGCCACTGCCGCCCGGGTCTACCTCATGGAGCAGGGCCTGCAGCCGGATCGGATCGAGGCGGTGGGCCGTGGCGAAGCCGAGCCCGTGGCGTCGAACGAGACCGACGAGGGGCGCCAGCAGAACCGGCGTGTCGAAGTGGCCATCTTCGCCAGCAAGGACATGCAGGCCGAGATGCAGCGTCGCTACGGCGGCGGCTGACGCCAGGAGCCGTGGGGGGGTCCCGGTGGCGACGCCGGGGCCCGCCGCGTCAGGCGCGACTGGACCCGTGGAGAGTCCGTGCCGCCGCCACGATGTCGGCGGTCCGCATCAGCACGGCATCGGCGGCGGGACCCAGGGGAACGAAGGAATCCCGGGAGCGTACGGAGGCGAGCTGTCCCGCATACCCGGCTTCGGCCAGGTGCGCGATCACCGCGTCGGCGATGCCGCCTCCGGTTTGCCGGCACTCGTCGACCACCAACACGCCGGCCGCGCGGGCGGCTTCTCGTCGAATGGCGGTCAGCGGGAGGGGATTCAGCCACCGGACGTCCATCACTCGCGTCCTGATCCCGTGATCGCGGTCCAGAATGCGCTGGGCCCGGAGGCTCATGCGCAGACCGTTGGCGTAGCTCACCACCAGGATGTCGCCCTCGCCGTGTAGCCCCACCTCGCCGGGCAGGAGGGCTTCACCGGGCGGAGGGTAGTCGCTCAGCCAGGCCCCGTCGCCCTCTTCGTGCAGATCCTTCTCGTGGTAGAGCGCGATGGGCTCCAGGAAGCACACGACGCGCCCGCACTCCCGGGCCATGGCCAGGGCCCCCCGGAGCAGTCGGACCGCGTCGTCTCCCCGCGAGGGGGCCACCAACACCAATCCCGGAATGTCCCGCAGGCCCCCGATGCTGTCGTCGTTGTGGAAGTGCCCGCCGAACCCCTTCTGGTACGCGAAGCTGGCGATGCGAACGACCATGGGGTTCGTGAACTGTCCGTTGCTGAAGAAGGACAGGGAGGCTGCTTCGCCTCTGAGCTGGTCCACGGCGTTGTGGACGTAGGCCAGATACTGGATCTCCGGAACGGGGAGAAGCCCGAGCAGGCCGGCGCCCTGGGCCAGGCCGAGGATGCTGGTCTCGTCGAGATGCGTATCCACGACGCGGGTGACGCCGAAGCGCTTCTGCAGCCCGGCCGTGACGTAGTAGACCCCTCCCTTGCGCCCCACGTCCTCGCCGAAGACGAGGATCTCGGGCCGTCGGAGCATCTCGTCGGCCAGTGCGGCGCTGATGTGGGCGGCCATGGTGCGGCGAACCGGCGAGGTGACTCGCTCGGGAAGCTCTCCCTTCCAGAACGCCTCGCGGCGCTCGGCGTCCACCGTGGCCGTGGCGGAGGCCCGGACGCGATCCGGATCCCAGGGTGCCAGGGGCGCCATGATCTCCTCGGCCGACTCGAGGTGCTCTCGCCCGACGGCCTGGGCGCTGGCCTCGGCCACTCGCTGCTGAACATGGGTCCACAGCAGGCTCAGCGCGTGAGGCGTGGCGGCGCCGGTCGCCACCAGTTGGCGGGCATTCTGCAGGATGGGGTCTCTGGCCTCTGCGGCCTCGATCTCGGACTGCGTACGGTAGGCGGTTTCGATGTCACTGCCGGCGTGGCCCCACAGTCGCACGCACACCAGTCTCAGGAAGACCGGCATGCGCAGCGACCGGCAGGTGTCCACGGCCTCCCTGGTGACGTCCCAGATCCGATCCAGCGAGCCTTCGGCCTCGAAATAGCGCATGTGCGGGAACGACGAGAACGTCTCGCGGATCCAGCGGCGCGGCGTGTCCACGCTGATCCCCAGCCCGTTGTCCTCGCACACGAAGAGGATGGGCATGGGATTGCCCCGGCGACTGCCGTACCGGGCCGCGGAGAAGCCGCTCAGCGCAGTGGCGTGGTTCGCCGAGGCGTCGCCGAAGGAGCACATGACGATGCTGTCGTTGGGCAGGCCGGTGTCCACTCCCATGCGGCGGGCGCGGGCGAGGGCGAACGCGGTTCCCACGGCCTTGGGCAGATGCGAGGCGATGGTGCTCGTCTGCGGCGGCACCCACAGCTCGCGGCTCCCCCACACCTTGTGGCGCCCCTGGCCCACGGGGTCGTCCTTGGCCGCGCACAGCGACAGGAGCGTGTCCAGCACCGGATCCGGCGTGTGGCCCCGCCGCGCTCGCGCCATCATGAATCCCCCGGAGCGATAGTGGAGGAAGCAGGGGTCCGTCGTCTGGAGGAGGGTGCCCACCACCGCGTTCTGCTCGTGCCCCGCGGAGGAAATCGTGTAGAAGCTCTCGCCCAACGCCTTGAGCCGCCGGGCTTCGGCATCCAGGGCCCGACTGAGGAGCTGGTCTTCGAAGATCTCGAGCGCCTGGCCCACCGTCAGACCGGCGTCGTCGACGAGAGACTCCTGGTGACTCCGTTGACGAGCCGCTGGCGCGGCCTCCGCCAGGAACCGTTCGAGGTTGCGTTCGGTGACGTTGACGCGTTCGATGCTCAAGGGGACTCGTTGCGCTCGGGAAAACGGTCGACAGCCGGCGCACTACACTATGCGCACCCGCGCGGCAGGCAACCTCCAGAGGCGCGCGAGGCCGGCGTCTTGACGCCTGGGTCTTGCTTCCGCGCCGCCGTGGAGCAGAATTGAGGATCGAAGAGAAAGTCGGCCCGCGGGTCGACCCCACCCTCGCTCCGGCCGGCAGCTCCGCGATGACGAACCTCACGACCCCCGAAGATTTCGAGACGGTTCTTCGTTTCGCCTTCGGCATCGCGGACCGCGGCGTGCCCCTTACACTCGTCTCAATGGCCATGGTCTCGCTGGCCGTGGACGGCTCCGAGCCCAGCCCGGTGCTCGAGGAGCGCTTGCGGGAGCTGGTGGCCGGCCGTTGCCGGCGCACGGACCGGGTGGCGGCATTGGGCCAGGGCCGCTTCCGGGCGCTCCTGGCCGTGTGCAACCGCCAGGGCGCCCTCATCTTCGCCGACCGCGTCGTCGAAGCGGTGGAGGACATCCTCGCCGACGCCGGCGTCACCCTCGCGTGCGGCGTGGCCACCTGGACACCGGACATGAACGCGCCGGACGAGCTCGTCACGGCGGCGGACCACGCCCTCGAGAGGGCCCGCGAGCTCGGCGGTGACCGCATCGAGGTCCACGTGGGATGAGCGCGCTCCCGGGCTGAGCCCGGCGTGTGAACCGGTCCTGAGGTGAGGTAGGACGGCCGACGCTCATCCGGGCGTCGGCCGTCGTCGTAGCTGGAGCCCCGGAAGGCAGTCACCTGAAATCCCTGGTCGGCATCAACGTACAAAGCTTCAAAGGTTGACGAGACCGAAGTTCAATCTTCCTCCGACCGGGAGTGTTCATGAATCACCTTCGTTCGATGACCTGGCTCGCCCTCTTCCTGGTGGGCGCCTTCATGGTGGCTTGCGGCGACAGCGGAACCGGTCCCGGTGAGGGTGGCGGTGGCGGCGGCGGAGGTGGTGGCGGAGGTGGCGGCGGCGGACCGGTGGTCAAGGCCGATCCGTCGTTCGCCAACGACATCCAGGAGATCTTCTCCCGACGCGGGTGCACGGACAGCGGTTGTCACGGCGCGGCGCAGTCGGCGGGGCTCGATCTGCGCACCTCGGTGGCCTGGGAAAACCTCGTCGGTGTCGATGCCATGTCGGAGGACGCCGTGCGGGTCATTCCGGGCAACGCCCAGGACAGCTACCTGGTGATCAAGCTGGAAGGGCGGCAGTCGGTGGGCGTGCGCATGCCCAATGGGCAGGCGCCTCTGAACGACACCGACCTCACGAACATCCGCAACTGGATCAATCAGGGTGCAAAGAACAATTGAGGTCGCGGTGACCGAGAGACCGTCAGCGGCGATGCGCCGCTGCCCGGGGAGGCTCGTGGTGGTGGCCGCTGTGCTGATGGCGGCCGCCGCCCAGCCCAGCGGTGCGTCGGCGCAGGAGTACCACGTGGACGTGAATGCCGACAACGTGGTGCGTTTCATCTCCCATGCGACCATCGACGACTTCGAGGGTGTCACGGGCAAGATCGACGGCTACGTGCTGCTCGACGGCCAGGGGGTGCGCTCCGCCGATACTCCCATCGACGGATCGGAGCTCTACTTCGAGGTCGACCTGGCCTCTCTGGACACCGGAATCGGCCTACGAAACCGGCACATGCGGGACAACTACCTGGAGGTGGACGAGCATCCCTACGCCTCGTTCAAGGGCACGGTGGACCGGATCGAGTCCACCGCCTCGGGCTGGCGCGTCACCTCGTCGGGCACCTTCGGCGTCCACGGCGTGGACCGGGACCGGACGCTGACCTGCGACGCCGCGCCCGAGGGCGACGGATTCCACGTCCAGTGCGGGTTCCAGGTCCTTCTGTCCGACCACGACATCGAGATTCCCAAGGTCATGTTCCTCAAGCTCGCCAACGAGATCCAGCTCGAGCTGGACTTCCACATCGAACTCGCGGGGGCCCAGCCGTGATGAAGATCCGAGTCCTTCCAGTCCTGTCGAGCGCCCTGGTGGCGGGCATGCTCCTCCTGCCCCGACCGGCCCGGGCCCAGAACCCCAACTGGCAGCGGAGCGGCGGGCCGACGCAGCCCCGGCTCGCCCTCTTCCACTCGACGCAGGCGGTGAACCTCCCCACCGCCGAGACGCTGTCGAAGGGCGAATGGCTCTTCGAGATCGCCCATCGTTTCGCGCCCCGTATCTCCGACGCCCAGGACGCGCTCTTCGGCCTCGACGGGCCGGTCTTTCTGCGGCTGGGTCTGTCGTACGCGTTCTCCGATCGGGGGATGGTCCGTGTAGAGCGCAGCAACCTGCAGGACAACTACGACTTCAACCTCAAGCTGAGGGTGCTCGAGCACGCCAGCGACGCGCTTCCGGTCATGGTCGCCGTCTCCGGAGGGCTGGGTTGGAACACCCAGGTGGGCGACCGCGACAAGACGGACTCGCGCAACCTCCAGTACTACGGCGAGTTGATCCTGAACACGATGCTGGGTGAGCGCGTGGGCATCGGTCTCGTGCCCTGGGTGCTCCGCAATCCCGACGTGGAGGCCGAGACGGCGAGCACCACCGCCGGCGTGGGGATCCACGGACAGGTGTACCTGGGCGAGCAGTTCTCCGTGCTCGGCGAATGGAACGTGAGCGAGTCCGTGGCGGGGATGAGCCACGATGCGGGCACGCTGGGCATCGAGCTCGAGACCGGAGGGCACTTCTTCAAGATCGTGGTGACGAACTCGCTCAGGCTGAATCCGTCTCAGTTCCTGGTTGGAGCGGAAGATCCCTTCGAGCCCGACCAGTGGCGCTTGGGCTTCAACATCACGCGGCTGCTCACCTTCTGAGGTGCCGGCGAGGCGCCCGTCGGCGGCCGAATCGTCAGCGCCCGCCAGGGCGCCCGGCAGGGAGCTGGAAGACGTCCACGCGGTTCAGGCCGATGTAGGGTACCGCCACGCGGCGGCGTCGCGTGTCCACGGCGATGTCCGCGGGCGGCCCCGGCAGGCGAACGAACGGATGGCCCGTACCGCCGACGACCACCTGCAGCGTGGAGTCGGCCTGGCTGGCGACCACGAGGGCGCCGTCCACGATCTCCACGCCATCGAAGCGCCCACCCGGGGTGCGCGCCGCGGTCACCACGTCCGGGGCACCGGGTCGCCAGGCCCGGATGGAGTCCCCTCCCGCCCACGGCACCAGCACCAGGACGCCGGTGCCCGGGTCCCAGGCGATGCCGTTGGGGCTTCCGAGCTCGGGTCCTTCCAGCGCAACGGTGGCCGCTCCTCCGGCGATCCGATAGACCCGCGAGCGGCCGGTGTCGGTCACGTAGAGCGCGCCGTCGCCGGCCACGATCAGATCGTTGATGAATCCGGGTTCGAAGGCGGTGAGATCCACGAAGTCCAGGTGCTCACCGGTGCGCCGGTGGAAGGCGTGCACCCCCGCGGCGTCGGCCACCCACAGGGTGTCGCGGATGAGCGCCATCCCCCTGGGCTCCTGGAGGGGCGCGGACTCGGGTCCGGTGGCCCATTTGCGCTCCTCGATGGCGCCGGTCGCGGCCCCGACCCGGGCGATGTAGCCGTCGTTGGCACCTTCCTCGTCGCTGCTGCCGAAGTTGCTCACGAACCAGACGTCCTGATCCGGGTCGTACTTGACCGCCTCGGGACCCTCCAATCCCTCCACGCTCATGAGGCGGTCCTCGGGCGACTGAAGCTGGTCCCAGCCGGACCCGTCGCCGGTTTCGGAATCGGCGTCGGACGTGGGGCCACACGCCGCCGCGGCGAGTGCCGTGACGAGGGCCGCCCCAACGGCGATGCGCGCGCTCCGTGGGTTCACGTCCACCTCCGGGCTCAGGCGCCTGCGGCGGGGTCCAGGATCGCGTCGATGCGCGCGATGACGTCGCCGAGGTGAGCACGGGTGACCCGGTGCTGGATGCGCCGCGAGGCGGCCCGGGCCTCATCGCGGATCTGCACGAGCTGAGCCCGGGCCAGGGGCCGGATGTCGGATCGGCCCACATCCGGGCCCGATCCTCCGAACGGGCTGGAGGCGGGCTCCTCGGTCATGAGGGCGGCGATGCGCTCGATGTAGGCGCGCTGAAGCTCTCGGCGGTAGGGATCCACCACCGGCGCCGCCTCGAGCTCGCTCCAGATGGCGTCGTGAAGGTCGTCGAAGAACTCCGCCAGCTCGTAGGCGTCGTCGCGTTGGAGCACCTCCAGGTCGGTGAGGCGAGCCAGACGCTGCGGTGCGAGCAGGCTGCTCAGGACCTGCACCTGCCGACTCCCGAGTCGCTGCACGGCCCCCACGGGCCCGATCCGGTCCAGGATCTCCGGGTCGTTCAGCCAGGCCGGCGTGCGGAACACCTCGTCCCGGAGAAAGCCCATGGCCTCGCGCTGCTTCGCGCGGGGCACGCCGTCGTAGACGACACCCTCCTGTTCCGTGGACTTGAGGTCCACGTAGGCGCCGCCGACCAGCGACGCCACGTGGTTCACGTAGCGTGTCCATTGTCCCAGCGCCTCTCCGTACAGCTCCTCCAGGTCCGAGTAATCCTCACCCTCGGTGGCGGTCCACTCCCGGAGGTTCGGCAGGATGCGGCGGAGATTCTCCATTCCGTACGCGCTGGCCCGGACGGGATCGTCTCCCATGTCCTCGGTCTGGGCCCGGGGATCGATGGCGGCGGGTCCACCCTGGGGCAGATAGCGGTACATGGGGTCACCGGCATGCTCCAGGATCCAGCCGTTCAGGATGGGCCGCTCGCCGTCGGCGTCGCCGGTGCGGATGAGGCGATAACCCCAGTTGATGGCGTACAGGTCGTAGGGGCCGATCTTGCGCAGGAAGTCCAGGGGCTGGAGTCCGTCGCCCGGCTGGGCGATGTAGTTCTGCCGGGCGTAGTCCATGACCGATGGGGCGACCCCCATGCGGCGCGAGAAGTCGGGGCTTCGCAGCGAGTCCACCGGGTAGGCCGAGCTGCTGATCATGTTGTGGGGCAGGCCCAGGGCGTGGCCGATCTCGTGGGCCACCACCTGGCGCATGGCTTCGCCCATGAGCTCCATGGGGATGTGGAGGCTACGGGCCTCGGGGTTGGCGGCCCCGGTCTGGACCATGAGCCAGTTCCGGTACGAGCGCAGGTGGTTGTGATACCAGACGATGTCGCTCTCGATGATCTCGCCCGTGCGAGGATCCGACGTGCTCGGACCCTGCGCGTTCCGGGTCATGGACGCGGCCCAGCGCACCACCGAGTAGCGCACGTCTTCCGGATCCCACTCCGGATCTTCGTCGGGTGACGGGGGATCGCGGGCGAGGATGGCGTTCCGGAATCCCGCTGCCTCGAACGCGCGTTGCCAGTCCTCGACCCCTTGCTTCACGTAAGGGCGCCACTCGGCGGGCGTGGCCGGGTCGACGTAGTAGACGATGGGCTTCACCGGCTCCACCAGCTCGCCACGCCAGTACGCCGCCGAGTCCTTCGGCTCCAGCCGCCAGCGTCGAATGAAGGTCTGGGTGGCGGCCTTCTGCTCGTCCAGGCCGAAGTTCACCCGGTCGACGCTGAAATAGCCCAGGCGCGGATCGGCATAGCGGGCGCGCATCGGCTCGGCAGGTAGCAGGACCAGCGACTGGCTCAGGGCCAGCGTGATGGTGTTCGTGTCCTGGTCCGAGGGCGGTGCGCCGGCGTCGAAGGTCTGCGTATGTCGAACCTCGACGTTCTGTGGATAGGCGCGGATGGCGTCGATGAACGATCGGGCGGCGTCCAGGCGGCGTACCTGATACTCGCGCCGCATGGCCGACGTGAGACCGGCCAGCGCCGGCGTGTCGCCTGCGAAGAAGTCGGTGACGTCCACCACCGTCGACGCCGAGTCCGGACCCAATGCCTCGATGTCGAAGGACGCCAGCACCGGAGGCAGGTTGTTCACCACCACCGACCGATGAATGGGCAGCGAGTCGTCGGCCACCTGCTGGAACGACTGCTTGCGCACCAGGATGCGGTCGCCCTGGCGCTGGAAGCGAATCACCTGCTCGCGGAGACTCACGCCGGCCGGCAGGTAGCCGCTGAAGCCAGGAGGAACGCCGGCGAGACGCGTGATGAGCAGGATGTCCCGGCCCAGAAGGGAATCGGGGATCTCGAAGTGCCAGCGCTCACCCACCCGGTGCACGTGGATCATGCCCGAGTCCGTCACGGCGTCGGCGGTGACGACCTGGCCGAAGGGCTTGGGGCCCTCCTGTGGGCCACGGGCGTCCCGCGATGGCGTCGCCGGGCCCGCCGCCTGCGGCCGACCGCCGTGGAAGAGGCTACACCCACCCAGGGTCAGGCTGGCCGCAGCGGTCAGGGCGAGCAGCCCCGGGCGCGTCATCCATCGACAGACTCTCACCATGAGGTCCTCAGCTGCTCCACGGCGGCACCACGCCGTTCGTGCGGGCGTAGGCGATGGACTGTCCGAGATGCTCGTGACAGTGCGTCTGCATCAGCATGAGAGCGGCTCGCACGTTGGTGTCGCGGCCGAAGACCTTGGCGGCGCGGTCCAGATCCGGGTCCGCGGTGGTGCGGACCACCGAGATGAGGTGATCGAAGCCTTCGCGGAGCGCTTCGATGACGGCCGGCTTGTCGGTGAGGGTCTCGCCCTGCTGCAACCACGCGGGTGGGCCGCCCTCGGGCATGGATGCCCCGATCAGGTTGGTGGGCAGTCCCATGTTCGCGCTGGCGATGTGCATGTACACCTCGCTCACCGAGCGGACCCCGTCTTCGGGCCGCCAGCCGTAGGTGGAGGCGGGCATCGCTTCGGCCAGGCCCAGGAACTTGTCACGTACCTCCTCCAGGTCCCTGGCCATCTCCTCCTGGAAGGTCTGGGCTGCGGCGGGCGCGGCGAGGACGAGAAGGGCCAGGGCGGGGGTCCAGACGGGCACTCTACGCATGGTGGGCCTCCGATGGAGAGAGTCGTGCTGACACGTGGCGAGCCCCCGGGCACGTCGACTGCGACGCGCCCGGGGCTCGCATGATGGGGAGAGATACGTGTGGCGCGCCACCTCCATGACCGGGGCGAAGGCGCGTCTCAATCCCCCCGCAGCACCTCCACCGGATCGACGCGGCTGGCAGCACGGGCCGGCAGCAGCGTCGCCGCGAACGACGCGGCGCCCAGGAGAGCGGCGACGGCCAGGAAGGTCACGGGGTCGGTGGGGGCGACGCCGAACAGGAAGGCGTCCAGGAAGCGGGTGAGCAGCAAGGCTCCGGCGAGTCCCAGGACGAGCCCCGGCCCGACCAGGCGGGCGCCCTGTGCCAGCACGAGCCGCAGGACATCCCTTCGGGCCGAGCCGAGGGCCATGCGAATTCCGATCTCTCGTTTGCGGCGTCCCACCGTATAGGCGACCACCCCGTAGAGGCCGATCACGGCCAGGACCGCGGCGACGCCCGCGAAGATGCCCAGCAGCGCGAGCGCGAAGCGCACGTCGGCGCTCTGCTGCCTCACGACGTCGGTCACGAATGCCGGCTCCGCCAGGGGGACTTCGGGATCCAGGCTCGCCACGGCCTCACGCAGGGCCGGGATGAGCCGGGTGCCTTCGAGCGAGCTCTGCACGAGCACGTCGACCTCCCAGTCCACCCAGGACCATCCGCGGCTGTCGAAGTAGATCGCCTCGCTCCCGATGTCGGCGAGGCTCTCTGCTCTCACGTCCTCTACGACGCCGATGACGCGAAAGGCCTGGGGCGCGCCGCCCCAGGGGCTGGCCATCACCGTCCTTCCCACGGCGGGCTGTCCGGGCCACGCCCGCTCGGCCAGGCTCCGACTCACCACCGCCACGTTCCGGTCCTGGCCGTCGGCGAAGAGATCGCCGTCCACGACGGGGATGCCCACGGTGGAGAAGTACGCTTCCGTGGCCAGCACGTAGTCGGCGTAGCGGTGCGTGTCGCCGTCCACGTCTCCGGCCGTGTACTCGCCGGTCCAGGTGGAGCCCGAGAAGGGCATCGGCCACACCGTGCCGGCGCCCGAGACGCCGGGCAGCTCATCGATCCGACGTTCGAGCGCTCGGTAGAAGCGGTCGGCGTCGTCGGGAAATCCGTAGCGCGCTCCGGGGATGGTGACGGAAAAGCTGAACATGTCTTCGGTGTCGAATCCCGGGTCGACGCCTCGCATGCGCAGGAGGCTTCCGGTGAGGAGACCCGCCCCGATGAGCAGGACCAGCGACAGGGCCACCTGCGCCACCACCAGACCGCCGTACATTCCGCGTGCGTGCAGCTGCGGGGCACGGCTGGATCGAAGGTCGCGGCCCGGCTCCGCGCGCGCGGCCCGCCGGGCCGGCACCAGCCCCACGAACACCGTGACGAGTCCCACCAGCGCCAGACCGAACGCCAGGACGCGGCCGTCGATACCCACCGTCTCCAGGAACGGCAGGTCGGCGGGTCCGAGCCCTCGGATGACGGCGAGCGAGGTGTGGGCGACCGCGACGCCCGCCGCCGCTCCCATGGAGGCCAGCAGCAGGCTCTCGGTGAGCATGAGGCGGCCCACCCGGGTGGTCGAGGAGCCCAGTGCCATGCGCAGCGCCATCTCGGAGCGCCGGCTCTGTACCCTCGCCAGCAGGAGGTTGGCGACGTTGGCGCAGGCGATGAGGAGCACGAATCCCACGGCTCCGAGCAACAGGAGCAGCGTGCTCCGCACCCCTTTGACGACCTGATCGTGCAAAGGCGCGACCGCGATGTGGAGCTCGGCTTCCGCGTACGCCGGAATATCACCGCGGAGTGCGGTCACCAGGGCGTCGGTGGCCGCCTGGGCCTGGTCGATGGTGACGCCGTCTTGCAGCCGTGCCAGGACCTGCAGGAGGCCGAACGCAGCTCCGTTCTCGTGCCAGACGTCCCCGTTCTGCCAGAAGGAGTCGGGGTTCTTCCAGAGGTCGGCACGGTCCGCGCTTCCACGGCCGGGGAGGTCCAGCCGAAAGTTCGCCGGCAGGACTCCCACGACG
Source organism: uncultured Gemmatimonadales bacterium (assembly GCA_963809895.1). Classification (GTDB taxonomy): domain Bacteria; phylum Gemmatimonadota; class Gemmatimonadetes; order Longimicrobiales; family Gaopeijiaceae; genus Gaopeijia. The sequence goes on from CAWELD010000010.1 coordinate 995,395, forward strand.
GTGCTCGGATGGCCGTCGAGACGGACGCTGCGACCGACGACGTCGGGATCGGACCCGAACTGGGCGACCCAGAGGCGGTGGGACAGCACCACGGTTCCCGGGGGATCTTCGGGGCCGTAGAGGCGGCCCAGCCGCGGCTCCACCCCGAGCATCTGGAGGAAGCGGGGCGAACTCCAGGCGACCAGCGTCTGCCGCGGGCTCCCCGAGCCCGTGAGATTCTGTCGGATGAGGGCGATCCCTTCCACCTGAGCGAAGGCGTCGTCGCGGGCTCGGAAGCGATCCAGGAGGCCGCCGGCGAGTTTCGCGTCGTCCACGCCGTCGCGCCGAAGCTGGCCTTGCAGGTACACGAGGCGGTCCGCACCGGGATAGGGCAGCGGTCGCAGCAGGACCGCGTCGACCACACTGAAGATCGCAGCGTTGAGTCCGACGCCGAGGGCGAGCGTGGTGACGATCACCACCGACAAGATCGGCGACCGCTTCAGTCCCTGTACGGCGTGTCGAAGATCGAGAATCCATCCCGTCATCCACCCCTCCCTGGTCGTCGTTCGTCGACTTCGTCCCCGCGGCGGACGCACTCGCAAGCGGTATGCGCCCAGCAGAAGATCCGCGCTCACGAGACAGGCTTGCCACACACGCGCCAAGCCACCTGGACTTCGCGCCAACTCCGCGGCCGCGTGATCCTGCGCCTCCTCGGCGTGGGTCTCCCGGAAATCACGTGGGTAGAGGAGCAGGAGAAGACGGACCCAGGTGCGCATGGGCGTCAATGCTCTCCTTCGGGCAGCAGACGTTCCGCGCGGGCGTAGCGTACGATCCCGTCCAGGCGTCGCAGCTCCTCCTGGAGGATCGCACTCCCCTCCGACGTGATGCGGTAGACCCGTTTGCGGGCGTCACCCTCGCTGTCGACCTCCTGAATCCACTCGTCGGCCTCCATGCGGTGGATGGCCTCGTAGAGGGTGCCCGGACCCAGGTTGAGCGCACCGTCGGTGCGGGCTTCGACATCCTGCTTGATGCCATATCCGTGAAGGTCCCGCCCTGCGAGTGACAGCAGGATGTGCAGGGCGGCGGGCGTCAGGAGGTCCCTGGGGCTGCGAGGTGAGGAAGCCATGATAGGTATCGGTGAGTGATATATCGGTCACCGACTATACGGCGTGCCGCCCGTGCGAGCAAGACTCTTGTCAACTGCGGTGATCATCGATATAGTGGCGAGCGACGTAGTTGCGACCCTCGGAGGCTCGTCATGCCCGATTCCAATGAACCGAACCTGCCCCTGACCCCGCTCACGCATGCCGTCCTGGTGGCGTTGGGTGGTGGAGAGCACCACGGGTACGCATTGCTGGAGGAGATCGCGGACGTCACGGACGGGGCGGTGCGCCCGGGGACAGGGACACTCTACGCTGCACTCCGGCGCCTTCAGGACGAGGGGCTCATCGAGGATTCGGGGCGGGAGCCCGAGCCCGGAGAGGACAGCCGGCGTCGCTACTACCGACTCACACGGCTCGGGCGTCGGACGGCCCGTGCCGAGAGCATGCGACTCAGCCGGTTGGTGGACGTGGCGCGTCGACGGAATCTCCTGCCGGAGAGCACACCGTGATCTCGCGAATCGTGCGGGCCCTCCACGGTGGCCTGCTGCGCTTGCTGCCCGGTGCCTTGCACCCCCACAGAGGGGAGATGGCCGCCGCCTTCGACGAGATGGAGCGCGCGGCACGGGCGCGCCACGGTGCCCTGGGATCCGTGATCGTGCTCCTGAGAGACGGATGGGACCTGCTGGTGACCTCGGTGACGGCGCGTGCGCGTGCGTGGCGTGGATCGTCGGGGTCGCCACGCGTGGCCGCCGCCGCCAGATCGGTGGCCCGACGGCCGGGGCTCGCCCTGGCCGTCGCGAGCGTGGCCGCGGTCAGCGTCGCCGGAGCCACGGTGGTCTTCACCCTGGCCGACGGCGTTCTGCTGAGGCCGCTCCCGTATCCGGAGCCCGGGCGGCTGGTCAACGTCTTCCAGACCAATCCGGAGCTGGGCTGGGAGAGGGGGCCCGTGTCGCTGCCCAACTTCGACGATTGGCGCCGGCAGGCCGACGTCTTCGAGGACATGGGCGCCGTGCAGATGGGCCTGCGCGAAATCGTGAGCCGTGAGGACGGCTCGCGGGTGGTGCTGGGATCCCGCGTCACCGGGGGATTCTTCGCGACCCTGGGCGTGGCTCCGGTGCTGGGCCGGACCCTGGACGACGACGACATGCGTCCCGGCGCTCCGGCGGTCGCGGTGCTCGGCCACCACATGTGGCAGGACTTGTTCGGGGGCGATCCGGGCCTGGTCGGGCGCGCGGTGGAGCTCGGGGGCGTGCCGACGCGGGTCGTGGGGGTCATGCCGGCGAGCTTCCCGCCGCTCTTCGGCGGCGAGGAGTTCTGGGTCCCTCTGCGCCAAGATCCGGCGGAGGCCGATCGCGGAACCAACTTCCTCACCGTCTTCGGACGCCTGAAGCCAGGAGCCACGGTGGCCGAGGCCGGTGCGTACATGGCGGCGCTGTCGGACCGCATCACCCGTGTCACACCGGAGGGGAACGAGGGGCGCGAGGTCCGCGTGGAGGCGCGGGACGCGGTGGTGCGGGGCAGCCTTCGGACGCCGTTCTTCCTGCTGCTCGCCTCGGGGCTGCTTCTGCTGGTGGTCGCGGCGGCGAACCTCGCGGCGCTTCATCTCGTGCGCGGTGTGCGCCGCCGCACGGAGCTGTCGATCCGAACCGCCCTGGGCGCGGGGAGCCGTGACCTGTCGGCCTATCTGACAGCCGAGTGGACGCTGCTGTGTGCGCTGGGGACCGTGGCGGCGATTCCACTGGCGCACGTGGCGCTGGCGGGCGTGATCTCCCTGACACCCCCGAGGATTCCCGGTCTCGACGCGGTCGCCCTGAACGGACGGGCGTTGGCGTTCGCGCTGGGCGCGGGAGGGCTCCTCATGGTGGTCTCGGGCTGGATTCCCGCGCGCCGGATCATGCGTTCCGCGGGGCGCGGGGTGGGCGTGGGATCGACGCTTCGCCAGGGGCCGGTGGCAGCCACGAGGCCGCAACGCCTGCTCATGGTGTTCCAGGTGGCCGTCGCCGTGGTCCTGATGGTCGGCACGGCCCTGCTCACCGGCTCCGCCCGCCGGCTGGCCGGCGCAGAGCGGGGCTTCGACAGTCGGGGCGTCCTGACGTTCCAGGTCGTGCCCCCGTCGGATGCCTACGGAGATCCCGAGGAGCTCGACGACTTCTACACGCGCCTGTTGGCGGCGCTGCGCACCGTGCCGGGAGTGAGCCACGCCGGCGCGACCTGGGCCCTTCCGCTGGGCACCGCCTTCGGATCGACCCGCTACGGCTCGGATGGACTCCCCGAGGGTGAGGACGTGCTCGTCCAGATGGTCCCCGAGCGCGGTGACTATCTCGCCGCCCTCGGCATTCCGCTGCTCCGGGGGCGGGCGCTCACCGACGCCGACGGCCGCGACGGGCAGTTGGTGGCCATGGTGAACGAATCACTGGCGCGCCGGCTCTGGCCCGACGGAGAAGCCGTGGGTCACGAGCTGCGGAAGGGCAGCGGGGAAGACGCCACACGCATTCCAGTGGTCGGCGTGGTGGCGGACGTGGTCATGCAGTCGCTGGGCGAGAGTCCGTCGCTGCAGGCGTTCTTTCCCCACTCGGCCGTACCCTGGGCTCGGGAACTCTACGTGGCGCTGCGCAGCGAGGGCGATCCCCTGGCTCTCGTGCCGACGGTCCGGGCCGCGGTGGGTCGTGTGGACGAGCGTGTCGGCATCGCCGGCATCACCACCATGAGCGGGCGGGTGGACGCCCAGCTCGCGGGCCCGAGGTTCCGTGCCTATCTGGCGGCGGGATTCGGAGGACTCGCGGCCGTGCTCGTGGTGGCCGGACTCTTCGGTCTCACGGCGTTCACGGTAGCCGCGCGCACCCGGGAGATCGGCGTGCGCATGGCGTTGGGTGCCCGCCGACCGGGAGTGGTGCTCGCCGTGCTACGCGACGGCCTGGCCATGACGGGCCTGGGGGTCGTGATGGGCCTCCTGCTGGCACGGAGCGCGGCGGGGCTCGTCAGCGGCCTTCTGTTCGGCGTCACTGTCGGAGAGCCGGGGATCTACGCCGGGGTGGCAGTGGGCGTGCTGCTCGTGACGACCCTCGCCTGCGGGGCCCCGGCGTATCGCGCGAGCCGGGTGCCCCCCACGGAGGCCCTCAGGGATCGAGGCGCGGTGACCTGACCGCGCCCTTCAGGCGGCCGGTGCGACGGGTCTCGCGGCGGCGGCCCGGTCCATGTCCCGGTCGATCCGGTCGATGTAGACGGTGGCCGACAGATCGCCGACGACGTTGAGCGTGGTCCGGCACATGTCCAGGATCCGGTCCACACCGAGGACGATGGCGATCCCCTCGGGGGGCACGCCCACGGTGGCCATGACCACCATCATCAGGGGCAGCGATCCCCCCGGGACGCCCGCGGCGCCGATGGCCGTCAGGACCGAGAGGATCACGACGGCGATCTGCGCGGGGAGCGGAAGGCCCACGCCGAACACCTGAGCCAGGAAGAGCACCGTGACGCCCTCGAAGAGCGCGGTACCGTTCATGTTCATGGTAGCGCCCAGGGGCAGGACGAAGCCTGCGATCTTGGGCTGGGCCTTGAGCTGGGTCTCGGCCGTCTCGATGCTCACCGGCAGCGTCGCCATGGACGACGAGGTGGAGAAGGCCGTGATGATGGGTGCGTCCACAGCCCTGTAGAAGCGCATGGGGCTCATGCGCCCGAAGACCCGGACCAGGAAGGGAATCCCCACCAGGGCATGGATGAGAAGGCCGCCCACCACCACGACCACGTACATGCCCAGTTGTCCCAGGAGGCTCCAACCGAAGCGTGACGTCATGACGAAGATCAGGCCGAACACGCCGTAGGGCGCCAGCTTCATGGCCATGTCGATGATCTTGATGACGGCTTCGCCGATCCCGTCCAGAACCTTCACCACCGGTTCCGATTTCTCCTTGGGGATCATGGTGAGCGCGGCGCCGAAGATCAACGAGAAGAAGATGAGCGCCAGCATGTCCATGTTGGCCATGGCGCCCACCGGATTGCGGGGCACGATGTTGACGAAGGTACTGACCCCGAACTCCGGCGGTCCGGCCGCGGCCAGCCCTTCGGCGTCGGTGGAGTAGGTGGCCATGAGAGCGTCGCGGGTGACCTGATCCACGCCGCCTCCCGGATGCAGGGTGTTCACCAGCGTCAGGCCGATGATCGCCGCGATGAGGGTGGAGAGCGCGAAATAGCCGAACGTCCGCCCGCCCAGGCGTCCCACGGTGCGAATGTCCCCGATGCCGGCTACCCCCAGGGTGATGGAGACGGCCACGATGGGCACCACCGTCATGAAGAGCATGCGCAGGAAGATCTGGCCCACCGGACCGGCGATGTTGTCGCCGATCCACATGACCCACGGAGCCCCCGGGAAGAGGGCATTGAACGAGCCTCCCACCAGCGCGCCGAGCACGAGTCCCAGCGCGATCTTCGTATGTAGCTTCACCCGATCGTTCTCCTCGTAACGGAAGGCGTCCGGGGTCGGTGCAGGGTCGCCCGCGGACGCGACGGGCCAAGATAGACGCTGCGCCGGGAGAGGGGCAACGCAGGCAGCGTGTGGGGTCGGGGCGGCGTGAGCGGTATCAGGACTCCAGCGTGTCCAGCAGCCGCTCCAGCGCTCGGAGGACGGTGTGTTGCTCCCGCCCGTTCAGGGCGGCCAACGCCCTGGGTCCGTCTTCGTCCAGGACCGGGTCCAGCCTCTCCAGGAGCTCCATGCCCGGCTCCGTGACACGGCAGTAGACCACCCGCCGATCCTCCGCGTCCCGCTGCCGCACGACCAGGCCCCGATCCACCAGCTTGTCCACCAGTCGGGTAATGGCGGGCGCCCGCTCCACCATGCGGTCGCGAATGGTCAACGTCGGCAGCCCGTCGGGACCCGCCCTGCGCAGGATACGCAACACGTTCAACTGTGGGAGCGTGAGCTGTTCGTGATCGATGAGGGCCTGGAAGTGGCGCTTGAGGGCGTCGGCGGTACGGATGATCGTGGTCATGAGCTCGAGCTCGCGGCTCATGGCCCACTGCGTCGTGGAGACGGCCAACTGTGCTTGCGACACGATCGCTCCCGGTTCGGACTGGGCTGGGCCGGGGGGCGGAGTGCCCGGCCGGGAAGGCTGGATTGGTACGACCGAAACCATCCATGTCGCAAGTGTCGGAAGGTGAAGGTTTCTTAGTAGTGACGCGGGGCTCAGCGGAGGAGGAATCCCTCGGCGAGCGGGTCCGACGCATCGATGATCCACTCGCTGCGACCGGTGATGTAGGCGCGCCCCTCGACCTCGGGCACCACGGCGGCGCGGCCACCGGGCCCCGCGATCTCCTCGACGATGCGGCATGCGAAGCGGGACCCGATCAGGCTCTCGATGATCAGCGTCTCACCCACCGCGACCTCGCCGCGGGCGTGATGCAGCGCAAGTCGGCCGCTCACTCCTGTGCCGGTGGGACTGCGGTCCACCTCTCCATCCGCGAACACGCACACGTTCCGGCTGTGGTGCGCGGCGTCGAAGGCCTCGCTCACGAAAATGGTCCCGTAGAGGAAGGAGAGGTCGGGGCCCTCCGGGTGGACCGGGGGTGCGGTGCGGGCGACGGCGTCCTTGATGGCCCGTCCCGCTGCGATGATGCGGTCGGTCCAGGACGGCTCCAGCTCCAGCCCGACGTCATCGGCCCGCACATAGGCGTAGAAGGCGCCGCCGAAGGCGAGGTCGTATCGAACGGATCCGAGGCCTGCCACTTCGACGGTCTGGTCCAGCGCTGCGACCCAGGAGGGAACGTTGCGAAAGGACACGTCCTTCACCCGTCCACCGTGTACCGACGCCCGCGCCCGCACCGGACCCGCCGGGGTATCGATGACCAGGCGGGTCTCGGGCTCGGTAATCGGCACGAGTCCCAACTCCACCACCACGCGGGTCACGGCCAGGATGCCGTGCCCGCACATCGTGCTGTAGCCCGCGTTGTGCGTGAAGAGCACGCCGAGATCCGAGTCCGGGCGCTCCGGCGCGGTCACGATGCAGCCGTACATGTCCGCGTGTCCTCTGGGCTCCCACATGAGCGCGCGCCGGATGCCATCGTGGTGCGTCCGGGCCGCTGCGCGCCGTTGGCGAATGGACCCGCCGCCCAGCTCGGGAAACCCCGAGAGGATCACGCGTAGCGGCTCGCCTTCGGTATGGGACTCCACGGTGACGACGCGGCGGGCTCCCGGAGGGGGCTCCCAACTCCAGACCGCGTGGGCCCGGTCCGGTGGTTCGGCGGCCAGAGACATGGCGGCTCCATCCCTTGCTGGGGTGAGGTGACCCGTGCCCTGGAGAGGATGGCCGCTAGTCGGTGCTCGCGCCACGGGGTCGGCTGTCGGCAGGCGCACCGAGCCCCTACCTTGTCGCCTGCGACCCGAGCAATCGCCGCCAGACCGGAGACGCCGCGCGCATGGCGATGTGGGTGGGAACGAGCGGTTGGGCCTACGACGAGTGGAAGGGAGCCTTCTATCCGGAAGACCTCCCCGGCGAAGCCATGCTCGCCTACTACGCCGAGCGACTGGGCTCGGTGGAGGTGAACAACACCTTCTACCGCATGCCCCGCCGTGAGGTGTTACGGTCCTGGCGCGAGCAGGTCCCCGAGGGATTCCGTTTCGTGCTCAAGGCCTCGCGCCGGATCACGCACCAGGCCAAGCTGGGCCCCGACGCCGTGGATCCCCTTGGCTATCTGACCACGAACGCGGGAGAGCTCGGGGACAAGATGGGCGCGATCCTCTTCCAGACCCCGCCCTGGTTGAAGAAGGACGCCGAGCTGTTGCGCGCCTTTCTCGGGCACGTGCCCGAGGGCGTCCGCGCGGCGTTCGAGTTCCGCAGCACCTCGTGGTTCGACGACGAGGTGTGCGGACTGCTGGCGGAGCACGGTGCCGCCCTGGTCGCGGCCGACACGGGGAATCCCGACAAGGATCCGCCGCTCGAGGCCACGACGGACTGGGGCTACGCGCGGCTCCGACGTCCCGACTACGACGACAAGGACCTGGCGGATTGGGCCGCGCGACTCACCGGTCAGGGCTGGAACGACATCTTCGTCTTCTTCAAGCACGAGGACGAAGGGGCCGGGCCAGCGCTGGCGCGACGTTTCCTGGAACTCTGTGGGGGAAGCACGTGACCGTCCTCGACCTGAAGGACGTACAGGCTGTCATCGCCAGCGCCAAGGCCCGCGGGCTCGGGCCCCTCGAGCGGTTCATCCGCCGCCGCCTCCCCGACGCCAGCGACGAGCAGGTCCAGGAAGCCGCCGATGTGGCCGTCGAGGTGATCGAGAGCGTGCCGATCTTCCTGGCCCGCGCCGCCCAGGAGGCCGAATCCCGCCATCTGGAGCCGGTGGTGCAGCCGCTGTTGAACCACGCGGTGGACTACTTCACCCGGCCCGTCGACGTCATTCCGGAGATGACGTTGGGGCTGGCCGGCCTCCTGGACGACACCTACCTGGTGCTCCGCATCCTCTCCAACCTCGAGAAGGGACCCGAGCCCTTCCTGGAGTGGGATCTGGAGCATCCCACCGCCTTCCTGCGGGGTTTGGTGGGGGAGGGAGTCGGGCGCCAGCTCGACCTCATCTCCATTCAGGCGATGGAGGAGGTTTCGGACCAGATCTCGCTGTTCTGGAGCCGCCTGTCGGCGCAGGCCTGACGGCGTCCAGAGCCTGCCGGACGTCGGAGACCAGGTCCCGCTCCGACTCGATTCCCACGGAGAGCCTCAGGAGCCCGTCCGCGATGCCGGCCCTGGCTCGCGCGGACGCCGGCATGGAGGCGTGCGTCATGGTCGCGGGGTGAGCCACGAGGCTTTCCACCCCGCCCAATGACTCCGCGAGGCTGAAGTGGCGGAGACGGCTTGCCACCTGTTCCGCCGCCGCCCGACCCTCCGCCAGCTCGAAGCTGACCACGGCTCCGGGGCCGTCCTGCTGCCGCCTCGCCAGGTCGAAACCCCCATGGCTCGGCAGGCCCGGCCAATGGACCCGGCGGACGGCGGGGTGCCGGGCCAGCGCCTCGGCAACCGCCCGGGCGTTTCCGGCATGCACTTTCATGCGCGCGTGCAGGGTGCGCAGGCCGCGAAGCGTCAGAAAGGCGTCGAAGGGGGATCCCGTCACACCCAGGGCATTGGCCCACCACGCCACCTGTTCGAGAACGGACGCCTCGGCGGCCACCACCGCGCCACCCACGATGTCGCTGTGGCCGTTGAGATACTTGGTGGTGGAGTGCACGACCAGGTCCGCACCCAGCTCCAGCGGGCGTTGGAGGGCCGGCGAGAGAAAGGTGTTGTCGGCCACCACCAACCCTCCGGCGGCATGACCCAGGGTGGCCGCCTGTCGAAGATCGGTGATGCGCAGGAGCGGGTTGGACGGGGTCTCCACCCACACCAGATCGGTCGGCCGGTCCAGGGCCCGCGCCAGCGCTCCGGGCCGCCAGCTGTCGACCAGCTCCAGTTGGAAGGCCTTCCGCCTCGCCAGCGCCGTGAGAAGGCGATGTGTGCCGCCATAGCCGTCGCTGGGCGCAACCACGCGTCCGCCCGCCGGGACCAGGTGGAGCACCACGGTCACCGCCGCCATCCCCGAGGCCGTGACCACGGCCCCGCACCCGCCCTCCAATCCGGCGAGGGCCTCGCCCAGGAGGTCGCGGGTGGGATTCCCCGAGCGCGTGTAGTCGTAGCGCCGGGGACGGCCCGGAGCCTCGAAGGTGTACGTGCTCGACAGGTGCAGCGGCGGGATCACCGCGCCGTGCTCCCCGTCACGACCGACGCCGGCGCGGACCGCCCGGGTCTCGGGCCCGGTGTCGCGGGCGCTCACGGGTTGCCTCCCTGGTGAGCCGTGTCCGCCGGCCAGGGGCCGCGCACGGCCCGGTGCAGGAAGCGACCCACGGGGCCCGTCTCTTTCAGGAACGCGTCGTGCCCGAAGCGTGAAGGCAGCTCGGTACAGCGCACTGGCCCGCCGAGGCTCGCCACCAGTTCGCGCACCTGCCACAGGGGCACCAGCAGGTCGGACCTGGAGGCCAGCACCCAGGTGGGCGTCGACACGGCGGCGGGGTCCACACGGTGCAGATCCAGGCTCTCGGAGAGGGTGAGGAACGCGTCGGCGTCGAAGGACCCTGCGAAGGCCTCCCCACGGGCGTCCAGATACCCGTCCACCGGAAAGCGCACACCGTCGGGCGTCCAGCGGGGCGGCCCCTGGAAGCGCTGCTGGAACTCCTCCGGGGTGCGGTAGGTGGTCATGGCCAGCCCGCGGGCCAGGCGCAGACCCCGGTGCACGACGCCGGCGTCTCTGGCGAGACGAACGACCCGGCGTTGCAGACTGCGGAGGGCCGTCGCCATGGGATGGGGCGCGTGGGCGGCGCACAGCACCGCCAGGCGCCCGACGCGCTGGGCGTGTCGCTGGGCGAAGGCCAACGCCACCATCCCTCCGTACGAGGCACCCACCACGGCGTGCAGGCGAGCGAGTCCCAGCGCGTCGCACAACTCGCCCACCACGTCGGCCTGGACGGACGTGGAGACACCCGTCTGAAGCTCGCCCGCGGCCTGAGCCGTGCGGGCCGAGGCTCCGGCGCCGCCGACATAGTCGAGGCTCAGGAGGCGAAGGCGCTCCGGGTCCAGGGCCCGGCCCGGGCCTACCTGATCTTCCCACCAACCCGGTGTGGGGTGGTCGGGCGACGAGGCGAGGTGCCGGCCGGCCGAAATGCCGCCCAGAACCACCACGGCCGGAGCGTCGGCCGGTCCGCGATCCTCGAAGGCCAGGTGGCCGCCGTGCGACAGGTGGACCACGCCGGTGCGCGCGCCCAACGTCACCGCGGCGCTCACGTCCACCTCCCGGCGGCTCGCGTCGCGAGGATCCGTGCCAGGTCCGCCAGCAGCGCCCGGGCGGTGCCTGCGGCTCCCAGCCCGTGGCCCAGGTGCAGTCGCCGCCGACCGTCGTCGCTCTCGTAGACGTACGCCACCCGATCTCGCGGAACGGCCAGGGGTGAGGTGCGGGGGAGGGACTCGTAGGCCACGCCCAGCACACCGCCTTCAGTCCGACGCGCGACCAGGCGCGTGGTGCGGCCCAGGCGCGCGTTGTGCCGAACCTCGTCGGGATCGAGGTCCCGCAGGTCCTGGGCGGGAATCGCCGCCGGGTCCACGGCGCGGCCGGTGAGCCCGCCGATGACCACCGCCAGCTTCACGGCAGCGTCCCGGCCCTTCAGATCCGCCGTGGGGTCCTCTTCCAGGAGGCCCAACCCCCGAGCGCGTGTGATTCCCTCCTCCAGCGTCGCCCCGGCCTCCATGGCCTCGAGGACGACGGTGGTAGAGGCATTGCCCGCCAGCGCCACCCGGCGCGTGCGGGCCCGGAGTCGGGGGAGCTCTTCCTGATACAGCCGTCCGGTGCCGCCCAGGGCCGCGTTGATGCCCAGGCGATCCGCGAGGCGAGGGGCCAGCCACTGGGGAGCCCGGGCCGCCAGCGCGTCCTTGGCCGCCAGGAGGAGGCCGCGGCGGCGCGCCACCACGCCCAGCGCCAGCGCAGCGTGCCAGCGAGGCCGGTCGGGGTCGGTGGCGGTGGCATCGATCACCACGTCGGCGCCGATGCGGGGAAGGAGCCGGTGGGCCTCGGTGTGGGAGGCGCCGGCCACGGCGCCCAGGGAGTGACGCTCCTTGAGGTCGGCCACGGCCGTGGGTTGTAGACCGTCGGGATGATACAGGGTGCCGCTGCGGTCGCTTACGGCCACGAGACGGACCCGGGTGGGATCCAGGGCCCGCAGGACCTCGCGGCCCACGGCGCCCGGACCCAGCAGATGCAGGGTCGGGAGGGGCGGAGCGTTCGTCGGCGAGGAGCCGGTGGTGCGATAGGCGTCGAGGTGGCCGGCGGACACGCCGGTGGAGGCGGAGCGGGACACGTGGTCCTCCTTGCGAGGGTTCGGATGAGCTCATCGGAACCCCGGAGGACCGGAAGACGTGGCCGCCTCGGCCCGGGCGAGTGCCCTGGCCGGCGCCGCGGGGTCGAAGGACCGCGCCACGCTCCGGCGACTCATCTCTCGGCGACCGTTTCCGGTCCCGCAGGAGTTGGCACCACTCGAAGGGTCACCACCCTCGAAGGTTGCCCCGGCGTCTTCGGGCCTGTCCCTCAGCCGGTCTCGATGAGGCGGAAGGACGCTAATGCACGCGGGGCAGAGGGGTCAAGCCCCGTCCTCGAGCCGCGGCGCGGAGCTAGTACTTCTGTGCGCCGACGGGCTGAGTAATGGTGCCGTCGCGGAGGACGGTCTGGAAAGCCACGCACCATCGGCGACGACGAGGTCATGGCACTCCTGCAGAAGACGCTGGAGACCGACCCTCCGGACGGCAGTACGCACTGGAGCTGCCGGTCCATGGCCAAGGCCACCGATCTATCGAAGTCCACGGTTCAACGCATCTGGTCGGCGTTCAACGTCCAGCCCCATCGGCAGAAGACCTTCAAGCTGTCCACCGATCCGTTCCTTGTCGAAAAGGTCCACGACATCGTTGCCATCCGCCGCGGGCTCCTTCTCCTCGGTCCAGCAGCTCGTCGACAAGATCCGCCGTTTCACCGACGCTACAATCCCCAGGCCGTCCCCTTCATGTGGACCGCAACCGCCGACTCCATCATCCAGAAGCTCGAACGACTTTGTCAGGCTATCTCTGGAACAGGACACTGGCCGGAGACGGTCAATCCAGATTCGTCGTGCGGGAGACATCTAACTCCGGTACCAAGTACTGTCCCAGCACGCACGTTACTGTACCCGACGACAGGGCGAGACTTGACCTGGATGGGTCGATCCTCACACCACCGGACCTCCGGCACCATGCGCGCGCCCACGCTCATGGTACCAGAGGCCACTTCAGGTGGAGAGGCCAGTTCAGGTGGCTGCCTACCGATCAGCCTCCGCCACTGAGACAGGTCGTGTAATCAGCGCGCCTCCTATTCCCACGTCGAGCGCGGCCACAACCGCGAATCCTCGTTCTGGACATCCGTCGAGTATACCTGCTGGAAGACCTACCTCACTGAGAGCTACCACACCGCCTCCGCTACATTCGACTTCGCCGCATGATGAGGTCGTCGCGGTACATGAGAATTCGCCTTCCCCCTCTTCTACGGTAACACAGCCGTGTCCGACAACATCACCATTCTCATTAGTGACGTTGGCACACTTCTTCTCGCAATACTGCGCCTCGAGCCGATGCGGGAGCAGGGCTGCCGATCCCAAGACGGCCAGTATGAGTAACACTCGTCGAAGCATGTTCATCCTCCCGAAATGAGTGAATAGGGTACTCTGTCAAAGGTTGGTGCCAACTTTTCTTCGGCCGCGACCCACAGGATCTGGCGCACTGAGTCCACCGCCGCCACGCTCTTCCACTCCGATGGTATGGGCTGGGATTCCAGGAGCCGGCCGTCAGGCGACCACAAGTCCAGAGACCGCTCACTGCCACGCGTATGTCCTGCCAACAACCATCCGTCTCCGACAGCGCGAGCCGTATGTGGCCTCAGCACCGGAACATCCAAGGTCTTATATGTCACTCGGTTTCCATCCACTTCTCTACTGAATGCATCCTCAGGTCGGAATTCGGAAACCATCCTACTCTTCCATGTGGCGCTGGTGGTACCCTCCTCGGAAAGGACAACGATCTCGTAGGGCAACCGGCGCGTGTACACCAAGTGATCATCCCCAAGCTTGGTAAGGCCGCCCATGCCCCAGCGATCCAGCACCCAGTCAACAGCCACCTCCGGGGGTTCACCGAAAGATCCTTGGTATCTAAGATGATCATTGAAGAGATGGATCGCGTGAGCAGTGCCTGAATCCCCCCATCTCGTCACACCGGCAATGGCGACCCCTCCCCCCGACAGTGGCACAATTCCGTCAACCTGCCGGAACCGAAAAGGGAGTCTCAACCGAGGTATGTCGTCAGTGGAGTCTGAGAATATCGTGAAATCCTGACGCTGAAGGTCGAACGCCCACAGGCGCTCCTCCCCATCGAAGGCGATACGGTAGAGGAGTTGAAACTCCCCAGGGCCATCGCCTTTTCCGCCGAATCGTCGGACTTCGTGACCACGGGCGTCCAGCTCGACCAACTCATTTGTTGCCATGTCTGCCACTATCAGCCCGCCGGCACGGGTCAAAGCGGTGGCAACGGGGATCCCGAGCTCAACGGCGGGATCGATCGGTACAGGCGTGCCCAGCTGAAGGATCGTGCTCTCTCGACCGCGTGCCGCTGAACCGAGGCCGGCGATGCAGAGGCAGAGCACAACCCCTCGGGAACGCCACGGGCTACTTCGTTTCATCTTGCGCGGCATGCGATTCAGCTACCCCATCCGGCGCCAGCCATGCGCCCCGTGCCGCATCCCAGAGAGCGACAATTCTCACCCGACCCGGCTGACACGCGATGACACTCGCGGCAGGTATGCCGTCCGACGCGAGGGCCACTACCAGACCGCAATCCAACTCGCCCCCGCATTCGTCGACATGGCCCGATTCGGCATAGACCTTACAATTGCGAAGTCCGGACTCTTGCCCGCCAATGCAGGCCGTCCCCACCCGATCACCATTTTCGTCCGCTAGGCCTACGCAGGCTTCGCAGTCTTGGGCGGCTAACCCGGCGGCGAACACAGCCGAAATGACCAGCGCCCATCCAAGGACAAACGACGGTTTCATCACCCCTCCCTCACATTTGGGTTTACGCAGGTCCCCTCTCTCGAATTCAAGTGCGGCGAGAGAGCGAAACGGTTTACCTTTGTCACTACTCGTTTCCTGATCGCACAGCCAGCTTGGTTCTTTTCAGGCGCGCCAAACCGCGATGCATGGAGGCCTTGATAGTGCCCTCAGCCCGCCCCAACACTCGTGCGGTGTCCTTGACAGAGAGTCCATCGATGATCCTCAACTGGATCACCCTGCGCTGTAACTCCGGCAGCCCCGCCAACAGCCGAGCGACGTCCGAAGCGTCCGTCATCGTTGCGGGGGATATCCTCCCGTGGCCTAACCGGAAGAGTTGATGAAGAAGCTTCTTGCGTCGCGTGCGCTTCCGCCGCGCCGCCATTCCAACACGGTGGGCGATCCGCACTAGCCAGGCTTTCGGCCTCCGGGGGGGGGGGAGGCCTTCTCAAGCGCAATAACCCAGACTTCCTGAACGAGGTCCCCCACCTCAAGATAGCCACCGGCGTACGGGAGGAGGACGCGCCTCAGAGCCTCGCCGTGAGCCCTGGCCCATGCGCTAACTCTGTTCTGGGCGGTGGGAGACGGAGTGGTGGCAGGAGATGACACATCTTGCGGAGTTGAGCCAGACCGCCCCTCAGCGTCGCATGGCCCAAGCGCATCAAGAGGCCCGGTACTCGATCCCATCGGCGCCACTCATGTCGCTGAAAGGTGCAAAGCTACCGCCACCTTCGCGCGGCCCTAGGGGGGGAGATTCACAGTCTATCATGAAGTCGGTGATGCTGCAACCGCGGACCCGACGGGCAGAATCCCAACACTTCTGACCGACCACATGGGTAACGGCCACAGGATACTATGGAGCTCGAATCCTTGGCACGCTCGCGCAGTTTGCCCGCGGGTCTCGTGCGCCGCGCCAAGACCGTACTTCTGTGCGCCGACGGGCTGAGTAATGGTGCCGTCGCGGAGGACGGTCTGGAAAGCCACGCACCATCGGCGACGACGAGGTCATGGCACTCCTGCAGAAGACGCTGGAGACCGACCCTCCGGACGGCAGTACGCACTGGAGCTGCCGGTCCATGGCCAAGGCCACCGATCTATCGAAGTCCACGGTTCAACGCATCTGGTCGGCGTTCAACGTCCAGCCCCATCGGCAGAAGACCTTCAAGCTGTCCACCGATCCGTTCCTTGTCGAAAAGGTCCACGACATCGTTGCCATCCGCCGCGGGCTCCTTCTCCTCGGTCCAGCAGCTCGTCGACAAGATCCGCCGTTTCACCGACGCTACAATCCCCAGGCCGTCCCCTTCATGTGGACCGCAACCGCCGACTCCATCATCCAGAAGCTCGAACGACTTTGTCAGGCTATCTCTGGAACAGGACACTAGGAGCCTGTCCGAGTAATCGTCCCGGGTCGTAATATTCTGCGACCTTGGACGAGGAGACAGGCGGAGTGGCAAAGACGTTCCGAGAGTATAGTCCAGACCAGTTGCTGTTGCTGGCGCCGTCGCTTCGGGAGTGGCTGCCCGAAGACCATTCGGTCTACTTCGTATCGGACCTGGTGGAGACGCTGGACCTGAGCGCGATCTACGCGAGTTACGACGAAGAGCGCGGCTACCCGCCGTATCATCCGCTGCTCATGACGAAGTTGCTGGTCTATGGCTACACGCGAGGGGTGGGGAGTTCGAGGAAGCTGGAGCGGGCGTGCCTGGAGGCCGTGGACTTCCGGATCCTGGGGCAGGTCAACAGCCGGACCACCGGACGATCTCCGCGTTCCGGGCGCGACATCTGGCGGCGCTGGGCGGGCTGTTTCAGCAGGTGTTGGAGCTTTGCCGAGCGGCGGGGCTGGTGAAGCTGGGCCACGTGGCCATCGACGGGACGAAGGTCCGGGCGAACGCGAGCAAACACAAGGCGATGAGCTACGGCCGGATGAAGCAGGAGGAGGCGCGCCAGCGGGAGAAGATCCGGCGGTGGTTCGAGGAGTGCGAGGCGACGGACGCCGCCGAAGACGCGCTGTACGGAGCGGACAAGACGGGCGACGAACTGCCCGAGGAGCTCCGGGATCCGAAGCGGCGGCTGGAGAAGATCCGCGAAGCGAAAGCGGCCCTGGAAGCGGAAGCGCGGGCCAAGGGCAGGAAGGAACCGGAGGCGAAGGCCCAGCGCAACTTCACGGATCCGGACAGCCGCATCATGCTGTCGAGCGACAAGGCGTTCATCCAGGCCTACAAGTGTCAGGCGGCAGTGGATGCGGGCTCGCAGGTGATCGTGGCGGCCGATGTGATCCAGGCGGCGACGGACCACCGGCAACTGATGCCGCTGCTGGAGCAGATCGAGGAGCGCTTGGGCGACAAACCCGAGGTGGCAAGCGCGGACGCGGGCTACTGGGTGGAAGAAGAACTGGAGCGAGTTGAGGCCAAAGGAACCGAAGCGCTGGTGGCGCCGAACAAGATCCGTCACAGCGAGTGGAGAGACGCAGAGCCGCCACGGGGCCGTACCCCGAAGGGCCTCAGCCGCAAGGAGCTGATGGCTCGTAAGCTGAGGACGAAGCGGGGCCGTGAAGAATACGGAAAACGCAAGACAACGGTCGAACCTGTCTTCGGACAGCTCAAAGGACCCCTGGACTTCCGGCAGTTCCTCCTGCGAGGCCATCAGAAGGTGAGCGGCGAGTGGATGCTCGTCTGCACCGCCAGCAACATCTTGAAGCTATTCCGGGCTGGGGCGCTGATTCCGGCCCTCGAAATGGCCTGATGGGGGTGGGAACCGTGCGACCTGCTACCAAATCGCGTTCATGAACCCGCACCCACCCTCGAAATCCCGATGAACCAGCCTGATCGACCACCATCACGCCCCGCCACCTGCCCCTGGTCCATTACTCGGACAGGCTCCTATTCCGCCCGGAGCGAGATCGCAGGGTCCACCGCGGTGGCGCGCCGGGCGGGCACGTAGCACGCCAGGGCGGCCACTCCCGCCAACAACGCCACCACCGCTGCCAGGGTGGGCGGATCGGTGGGCGCGATCCCGTACAGCAGCGCTCCCAGCGTTCCGGCGGCCAGGAGTGCCCCGGCGAGCCCCACCACCAGGCCCACGGCCACCACGAACATCCCCTGGAAGAGAATCATGCGCAGCACCTGGCGACCGCCGGCGCCCAGCGCCATGCGGATCCCGATCTCCTGCGTGCGCTTGCGCGCGGCCTGGGCCGTGACCCCGTAGATACCCACCGCCGCGAGCAGGAGGGCCATGGCCCCGAACGCGCCCATGAGGGTGAGCAGGAACTCCTCGTCGGCCATGGATGCCCGCCAGACGTCGTGCATGGGCTTCATGTCGGCGATGGGAATCAACGGATCGATCTCGTGCAGCACGGCCCGCACCGTGGGGATGGCGCTGGCTCCGGAGCCCTCGGTCCCGACTACGTACCACATGGTCCGGGACCAGTCCTGGCGGCGGCTCTCGAAGACCTCGGCGCGCGGGGCCTCCGCGGGGTTCTCCTGGGCCTGATCGCCCACGATGCCGATGATCTCGTGCCAGGTGGACTCCGGCGTGGCCTGCCGGTCGTAAGCGATCCGCTGGCCGATGGGGTCCTCGCCGGGAAAGTGCTGCCGCGCGAACGTCTCGTTCACCACGACCACCAGCGGTGACTCCGGGCCGTCATCGGGACCGAAGAGGCGCCCTCGGATCACCGGTATGTCCAGTGTCGCGAAATATCCGGGATCGACCTGTCGGTGCAGGATGTCGAACCCGATCCGGTCGGGAGGCCAGCCCTCGGCCTGGAACTGGCTGGACCAGCTCGCACCTGCCAGGGGAAGCTGGTTGACGATGCCCACGTTCTCGATCCCCGGGCGCGCCTCCAGCCGGCGCTCGAAATCGTCCTGGAAGGCCAGCACCTGATCGCGGTTCTCGTATCGGGCCGACGGGATCCCGAACTGCAGTGCGAGCACTCCTGAGGTACGGAAGCCGGGGTCCACGCTACGGAGCAGCCAGAAGCTCCGCACCATGAGGCCCGAGCCCACGACGATGAGCACGGCGAGGGCGACCTCCACGGCCACCAGCGTGCTCACGGTGCGTGTGCCCGTCCGCACCGCGGAGCCGCCGCGGCCCCCGTCCTTGAGGGCGTCGTGGACCCGCCCCGCCGCCGTGCGCCAGGCCGGGGCGGCGCCGAAGATCAGCCCGCTGAGAACGGCGGTGGCACGCCGTGAACAGCCACCACGCGCCAGTCCAGCGTCAGGGTCGTGGCGCCCTCGATGCCCATTGTGCGCTTCGATGCCAGCATCTGGATGCCGAGCCACCCCAACCCCAGCCCGACCACGCCACCCACCGAGGCGAGCAGGAGGCCCTCCGTGAGCATCTGGCGCGCGACCCGGGCGCGGCCCGCGCCCAGCGCGAAACGCAGCGCGACCTCGCGGGTGCGGTCGCTGGCCCGCACCAACATGAGATTGGCCACGTTCGTGCACGCCAGCAGGAGGAGGAGCATGACGGCCCCCATGAGCACGGTGAGGGGCCCGCGCACCTCCATGGTGAGGAAGGTGCGCAGGGGCATCATGCCGGCGCCCATGACCTTGTTGGTCTCGGGAAAGTCGGTCTGCAGGCGGCGGACCACGGTCTGGAAGGCGGCATCGGCCTGGCTGGGGGTCACCCCCGGCGCGAGGCGTGCGATGGGACGCACCCAGTGGGCACGGCGGAACCACACGGCCTGGCGGTTTGCCGGATCCCACCCCCAGGGCGTCCAGAACTGGATGCCCGACGGAAAGCGCATGCCCGCCGGCGCAACGCCCACGATCTCGGGTGAGGCCGTGGTCAGGTCCAGCGTCGTGCCCACGACGTCGGGATCGGCACCGAAGTGGGAGACCCAGAAATCGTGGCTCAGCACGATCACGTTGTCGGCACCGCTCCAGGTCTGCTCCCAGCGGAACCCGCTGCCGAGCTCCATGGGCACGCCCAGCACCGAGAAGAAGTTGCCCGACACCTGCGCGAAGGAGAGCAGCTCCGGCTCGCCGTCCCGGATGTGCGTGGCCTGGTTCATGAACTCCGAATAGACGGCCACGTCGGAGAATGCGTCGACCTGATCCCGCCAGTCCAGGACGTTGGCCGGGGCCGCGGTCTCATGGACCCACCCGAACTCGGGGTTGCTCTCGTAGAGCATCACGAGCCGGTCGGGATTGCCGAACGGAAGCGGCCGGAACAGGTAGGCGTCAGCGGCGGAGAAGATCGCGGTATTGGCGCCGATGCCGAGGGCGAGGACCGCCACCGCGGTGAGAGTGAAGCCGGGATTGCGCCGTAGGGTGCGGATCGCGAAGCGGATGTCCTGTCGCATGCCCTCCATCATCGTTCTTCCTCCTCCCTGCGCGATCTGCCCATGGCGACCCGGCCCGTCCCGGCCGAGGCGTAGCTTCACGATGGTCCACGCCAATCCTCCAACCTCGCGCGCCGCGAAGGCCACCCGCCGCGGGGCGGACCGACCCTCCGGGCGCCGGGCACGGTGGACGTCCAGGACCTCCGGCCCGTACCTCTCCCTGAACTCGCGGGGAGCCAGGCGGAGCAGGAGGCGGAGGAGGGTGGCGGTCACGTCGCTCCTTCGGCCCACAGCTTTCGGGCTCGCGCCGTGGCCACGAGCTCGGCAAGGCGGGCGGACTCACGCTCGCCCGCATCCCGCCCCCGCTGGGTGATGCGGTAGTAACGCCTGCGGCGATCTTCGCCGTCGTCGGGGAAGGGCGCCTCTTCGATGAGGCCGTCGGCCTCCATGCGTTGGAGCGCCAGGTACATGGCGCCGGTGCTGGGGGCGTCTCCGCCGACGCCGCGGGCCTCGATCTCCTTGAGGATTCCGTAGCCGTGGCGATCCCCGTCGGCCAGGGCCAGGAGGATCTCGTAGGTGAGAGCGGTGAGACTCATGGCATGTAGCTCAGTGGATAATGTATTTACGATAAATATAGATAGGCCGATGGGCCGCTGTGCGCAACGGGATGGGTAGGGCCAATTGGACGGCGCGGCGGGGTTGGGCCGGCCGTGTGCGAGGCGGTCAGCGCGCGGTCGCCGCCAGGCCGCGTTCGGCCGCCGGACGGCCCGGAGTGCGCTCCAGCGCGGCTCGGAAGACCTCCGCCGCGGCGGCCACCTGTCCTTCCTCGAGGAGGACCTCGCCCAGGAGCTCGTGGGCCGGCTTCGGCAGCGGAGGAGGCCCGAACTCGAAGGGAAGCGCCGCTTCGCTGTCGGCAGCGGCCCGCAGGAGCCGAATCGCGTCCGCGCCGCGGCCCTCGGCGGACGCCACCAGTGCCCTCATCTCCGAGACCATGAGGCGCGGCCATGCCGAGGTCCGGTCGCCGGCGGGGAGGCGTCCGGACCAGGTATCCACGAAGGCGTGGCCCGCCGTGACGTCACCGCGGCGCACGGCGACCCAGGCGTCGGTCCAGGCCCATACCGGACCGACCTTTCCTTCATCGGCCCATGCGGGGGCCGGGTCCGCGGACACACGATCCGCGTCCACGTCGGCGCCGTCCACCACCTGGCGCGCCCGCATCATGGCGTACCCGGGCCGCGCCGACCGGTCCGTCGCCGCCAGCGCGGCGCAGTCGCTCAGCGCGTCGCGGGCATCGTCCAGCCGGCCCTGCATGAGATAGCCGTAGTGCAGCCAGCTCGCGTAGTGGCCGCAGGCATTGGGCGGAAGGCCCTGCTCGGCGCGGGCCGAGTCCTGCACGCGGCGCGCCCTGACATTGGCCGTCACCACCTCGCTCCACATGCCCAGCGCCACGAAGATGTGCGAGGTCATGTGCTGGGCGTGGGCCGCCCGGGGCGCGATGCTCGAGTAGGCCCGGGCTGCGGGCAACGCCCGGCGGGCGTGCAGGGGGTCGTCCCAGGCGTGAATCAGGTAGTGGGCGGCGCCCGGATGGTCGGGATTACGCTCGAAGACGGGCTCCACCTCGGCGGCGGCGCGCCCGTAGATGTCGAAGTCACGACCCTGATGGGCGCTGCCCAAAAGGGCCAGGGCGTGGAAGAGCGTCGCCTCGTCGTCGTCGGGATAGGCCTGGTGGAGGCGCTCCATGGCCCCCAGATAGGCCAGATCCCGGTCGTCCTTGGCGCCGGTGCCCTCGTACAGTGCGTCCACCGCGGCCACATACATGCGCTCGCGGTCGGTGGGGGCACGGGCCTCCCGCTCTTCCGGGGTCGGCCCCAGCCGCGTCAGCACCCGGCGCGCCGCGGCCGGATCCTGCTCCATCCAGACCGGGTGATTGTAGGTCATGGCCTCGCCCCAGTAGGCCATCACCATGTCCGGATCGGCCTCCCGGGCAGCGCGGAAGGCCTGGGCGGCATCCTCGTACTCGAAGCTGTGCAGAAGAAGGACGCCCCGGTGGAAGTCCGCCCGTGCCTCCGGGGTTCCGGTGACCGGGAAGGTGAGGGTGCCCAGGCCCTCGACGTGCACGGGCGACGCCGAGTCCGCGGGCCCGCCGCCGGGATCCCCGCCGCACCCGTTCGTCGCAAGGACCAGCAGCGTGGCGAGAGCCGGGGCGAGCCGCCCGATCCCGGAGCTCCCGCCCGTCCGACGCATCACCGCCTCACCGGTCCGAGATGATGGGTGGCAGCGCACGGTCCCGGAGCACCGCGTTGAGCGCCGCCAGATCGGTGGACAGGAGCGTCTGCATGTCGGTCGTCGCCTCCTGGAGCCGGCCCTGCAGGATGCCGTGCACCTCCACCTGCTGATCGGTGGGCGGGAAGTCCGAGCCGTTGGCCGACAGGTCGCTGGCCAGCGCGCTCAGCCGCCCGTAGAGGCGCATGGGGTTGCGGAAGGCGTCTTCCCGGGCGCCGCTGAGCGCCAGGTCGAAGAGCCGGCCCTCGACGTCCAGGAGCTTGGTGCGGAACTCGCCGGCGGCCGCCACGACCTCGTCGCCGTCGTCTTCGTCGGCGAAGCGTGCCTGCACGTCCTCGATCTGCTCCCGGATCCACTCGAGGCGGTTGATCATGGTAGCCGTGCGGTCCAACTCGTCGCGCATTTCCAGGAGCTCGTCCACCTGGGCGCGGATGTCGGCCACGGTGCCCGACGAATCGGGATCCTTGAGCACGGTCAGGGTGGTCTCCCGGGTCTGGTCGCCCACCGTGAGCCGCACGGTGTAGTCGCCGGGCACCGCCCTCGGGCCGACCTGACCTCCGGTGAGGTCCAGGTCCCAGGTGCGCAGCCGGCGGGTGCCGTCGGGTCCCATCTGGATCCAGGGCATCTCCGGGGGCGGCGTGCGCAGCTGCGGACGGGTGGGAGGCTCGTGGCGAAGGTCCCAGGTGAGGCGGTTCATGCCCGCCTGGGCCGGACCTCGAAGCGAGCGCACCACGGTCCCCGAGGCGTCCAGGATCTCCACCGTGGCTCGCCCACCGCCGCCTCCCGCCATCCACCAGTCGAGGTCGGCGCCGTACGACGGGTTGCGTCCCTGTACCTGGCTCGTGGCCGTGGAATAGCGGCCCGTGCGGTCGGCGAAGCGATAGGCGGGACGGGGATCGAAGAGATGGAGGTCTTCCGCCAGGGTGGGCGCGTCCAGAGCCCGGAGCGGGGTGATGTCGTCCATGACCCAGATTCCCCGTCCGTAGGTCGCCACCACCAGGTCGTTGAAGTGGGGCTGCACCGTGAGCCAGTAGACCGGCGCGTGGGGCATCCCTCCCTGCAGCGCGAACCAGTGGGCGCCGTCGTCCAGCGTGGCCCACACGCCGTTGTCGGTGCCCGCGAAGAGCATCCCTTCGCGCACGGGATCCTCGCGCACCACGTGCACGAAGCTGAACACGGAGCGCTCGATGCCGGCGTCGACCCGCTGCCACGACTCGCCGAAGTCGGTGGTCTTGTAGACGTAGGGCTGGAAGTCGGCGAGCTGGTGGCGATCGACGGCCGCGTAGGCGGTGCCGGCGGCGTAGTGTGAAGGCTCGATGTTGCTGAACTGCCCATCGGGCGGAAGGCCCGCCAGGTTCGCCGACACGTTGGTCCAGCTCTCGCCCCCGTCGCGGGTCACGTGGATCTGGCCGTCGTTGCTCCCGGCCCAGATCACCCCGGCCTGCACCGGCGACTCGGCGATGGCGTACAGCACCGAGCCGTCGAAGGTGTAGAGGTTGTCGACGGTCTTGCCGCCGGAATCCTGCTGGCGCGCCTCGTCGTCCAGCGTCAGGTCCGGCGAGATGATCTCCCAGCTCTGACCGCCGTCGTCGGTCCGGTGCACGTACTGCGATCCCACGAAGACCACCCCCGGATCGTGGGGGGAGAGGGCGATGGGGAAGGTCCAGTGCCAGCGGAAGCGCACGTCCTTGGGCGTCCACCCGTAGCTGGCCTCGGGCCACACGCGCACGTTGCGCACGTGCCCCGTGGCCGGATCGTAGACCTCCAGCCCGCCGTCGTAGCATCCGGACCAGACGATGTTGCCGTGCACGGTGTCGGGTACGGCGAACCCGCTCTCGCAGCCCCCGACCCCGATCCAGTCCCCGTCGGAGATGCCGCCGGCGACGGTGTTGGACGGACCCTTGTAGGAGTATCCGTCCTGACGGTTGCCGTACACGTTGTACGGGATCTCGTTGTCGGTGTGGACGTGGTACATCTGTGCGATGGGAAGCGCGATCCGCAGAAAGCTCTCTCCGTGGTCCAGGGTCAGGGTGGCACCGCCGTCGTCGGCCACCATGAAGCGCTTCGCGTTCGTGGGATCGATCCACACGTCGTGGGTGTCGCCGCCGCCCCGCGGGGGATCGCTCGCCAGCGTCTCCCCGCCGTCGCGGCTCATGCCGAAACGCACACTGGCGAAGTAGATCCGGTCCGGGTCGGACGGGTCCACGGCGATGCGGGTGTAGTAGCTCGCCCGCTCCGCCATGTCGTGGTTGCGGTTCACCAGTCGCCAGCGCCGCCCGCCATCGTCGGAGCGGTAGAGCGAGGGATGGTCGTCCTCGATGAGCGCGTACACCCGGTCCGGGTCCGAGGGCGCCACGGCCACGGATACCTTGCCTACCGCATGGTCCGCAGCCGGCAGGCCGCCGCCCAGCTTCGTCCAGGTGTCGCCGCCGTCGCGGCTCACGTACACGCCTCCGCCGGTTCCGCCGCTCCCCAGCTTCCAGGGCTTGATCTCCAGCGACCACATCCCCGCGAACAGCACGTCGGGGTCGTTGGGGTCGATGTCCAGGTCGGCGCAGCCCGTGTCCTCGTCCACGAACAGCACCTGCTCCCAGGTCTTGCCGCCGTCGGTGGTGCGGTAGACGCCTCGCTCCTGCTGGGGTCCGTAGGCGTGTCCCAGGGCACAGGCGAAGACGATGTCGTGGTTCCGCGGATGCACCTCGACCCGCCCGATGCGGCCGGTGAGCTCCAGCCCCATGTGCCGCCAGGTCCGTCCGGCGTCGGTGGACTTGTAGATGCCGTTGCCCATGGCCACCGCCGGGCGGATGAGGAAGGTCTCGCCGGTGCCGGCCCACACCTCGTTGGGAGCGGTGGGCGCCAACGCCAGGCTCCCCACCGACTGCACGTCGAAGTCGTCGAAGACCGGGCGCCAGTCCACGCCGCCGTTCTCGGTCTTCCAGATGCCGCCCGAGGCCGCGCCCACGTAGGCCACGGCCGGGTTGCCGGGCTCACCCACCACGGCGATGGCGCGATTGCCCGATGGGCCCAGGTGACGGAAGGAGAGCGCCGACAGCGTCGCCGGGTCCACGGACTGGGCTCTCGAGACCGTGGGGGGAACCGCCAGCAACAGCGCGGCGAGGAGGACGATGGAGCGACACGAGCGATGCACGGATGGATCTCCCGTCGAACGAGCTCTTGGATGAGGTGGCTGCTTCAGGGAGCCCAACATGAGCCCGCGCCGGCCTCCGGGCCAACCCCGCGAAAAGCCTTGCGGAAAAATATAGTTCGATTTATACCTTGTGGCGTAAGGTTTATGGTGGTCGGCGGCGACCCTCCTTCGCCGACCGCGGGGCGCCAGGTATCGGGGCGCGGGGTGCGGAGGGGTGGAGAGCGACCATGGGCACGGGACATCATCTGCGCGGGGCGGTCCGCAGGATCCTTCGCAATCCGGGATACGCCGCAGCGTTCGTCCTCACCCTGGGACTGGCCATCGGCGTGAACAGCGCCGTGTTCAGCGTCGTCCGAGGCGTGCTCCTGAAGCCGCTCCCCTTCGATGAGGCGGACCGGATCCTGTACCTGCGCCAGCCGGTGGCGGCCGCGGGCGTGCCCAACGCCACGTTTTCCTTCCACGAGGTCGCCGACATCAGGTCGGGAGTCGAAGCCTTCGACGAGGTGGTGGAGTTCGGCGACTGGACCTTCAGCGTCGTGCCCGGAGGCGACGCCGAGCCCCATCGGGCGGTGGGCGGGCTCGTCACGGCGAACTACTTCGAGGTATTGGGGATGCGAGCCGCGCTGGGCCGCACCCTCGTGCCCGACGACGAGCTCGACGGCGCCGAGCCGGTGGCGGTGCTGACCGACGCCTACTGGACGCGGGTCTTCGGCGCGGATCCCCGGGTGCTGGGGCGGACGCTGGCCTTGAACGGAAAGCCAGCCCGGGTGGTCGGGGTGCTGGAGCCCGGAGTCCACTACACCGGC
Source organism: uncultured Gemmatimonadales bacterium (assembly GCA_963809895.1). GTDB lineage: Bacteria > Gemmatimonadota > Gemmatimonadetes > Longimicrobiales > Gaopeijiaceae > Gaopeijia. The sequence goes on from CAWELD010000010.1 coordinate 1,021,622, forward strand.
TCCCGGCGCCAGGACTTCTACGTCAACTACGCCACCAACGATCACTACCTCGGCGCCAGCATGCAGGACAGCCGGACGCATCGCATGACCGACGTGTTCGCACGCCTCCGTCCCGGAGCCACGCTGGACGTGGCCCGGGCCGAGGCCGGATCGCTGATGGCCCGGCTGCACGACGAGTATCCCGACGCCTATCCCGCCAACATGGGATACGACGTGGAGGTGACCCGCTGGCAGGACGAGCTCACCGCACGGGCGCGGCCGGTCTTCCTGCTCCTCATGGGGACGGTGGCCGCGGTGCTGCTGCTGGCGTGCGCCAACCTGGCCAACCTGACCCTCACCCGCCTGATCCGGCGCGAGGGGGAGCTCGCCACCCGCGGAGCGTTGGGGGCCACGCCCGAGGAGCTGCGTCGCGGGCTGGTGGCCGAGAACGTCGTGTTGGCCGTGGTGGGGGCCGTGCTGGGACTGGGGCTGGCGGTGGCGGGCCGGGGGGCGCTGGCCGCGTACGCCGCACGGTTCACGGTCCGCGCCGAGGAGATCGGCGTGGACGGGACGGTGTTCGGGGCCACCCTGGCGGTGGGCGTCGGCGTCGCCGTGCTGCTGGCGTTCCTGCCGGGCATGCCCGTGGCCCCCGGGGTCGCCGCCGCGTCGGCGTCTCGCACCACGGGCTCCCGCAGGCGCAAGCGCGCGCAGCGCGGGCTCGTGGTCGCCCAGCTGTCCCTGTCGTTCGCGCTGCTCGCCGGTGCCGGCCTGCTGGTGCGCAGCCTCCTCAACCTTCAATCCGTGGACCCGGGCTTCCGCACCCGCAACGTGCTCACGCTGCAGGCCTACCAGTCGTTCGCCACCGCCGGACCGGCCCTGTCCAACGACGAGCTCTTCCGTCAGGTCGAGCACCGCGTCATGGGCTTCCCGGGAGTCACCGCCGTGGGAGTGGCTTCCTTCGCTCCCCTCACCAATCCCATGGTGATGGCCTGGAACTTCAGGATCGAGGGCGGCGAGACGGCCGGCGGGACGGCCGAAGACGGCACCACGCGGGCGGTCTTCAACTCGGTCACGCCCGGATACTTCGACGCCCTGGGCATCCGGCTCGTGCGCGGCCGGTTCCTCACCCGGAGCGACGACGCGGGGAGCGACACGGTGGCCGTGGTGAGCACGGCGTTCGCCGGCACCCACTTCGGTGACGCCGACCCCGTGGGCCGGCGCGTGGCCTGGTCCTTCGACGGAGAGTCGTACGGTCCCTGGCACCGCATCGTCGGCGTGGTGGCCGACACGCGCCAGACCGGCCTGGGCGAGGACGCCGTGCCCATCGTCTACACGGCGGCGGAGCAGTCCGGATACGGTTACACGCTCGTGGCCGCCACCCGGGGCGATCCCGCACCGCTGGCCCGGGCCGTGGGCGACGCCATCCACGATCTCGATCCGTCCCGACCCGTGGACCGGATCCGCACCATGGACGACCTCATGGCCGAAGACGTGGCCCCCGCCAGGCTGAACGCCACGCTGTTCGGGGCTTTCGCCCTCCTGGCGCTGGCCATCGCGGCCGTGGGCGTGCTCGGCGTGCTGGCCTTCTCCGTGAGTCAGCGAACCAGGGAGTTCGGGTTGCGCATGGCCGTGGGCGCCGATCGGACCAGGGTGCTCATGGGGGTTCTGGGAGAGGGCGCGGCCCTGATCCTGGTCTCCCTGGTCCTGGGCGGGATGGCCGCCGCCTGGGGCGCCAGGCTCCTCGCCGGCCTTCTGTACGGCATCACCCCGCTGGACCCCGCGACCTTCGCCGCCGCGGCCGGAGCGCTGGCCGTGGTGGCGCTGGGGGCCTCGTTTCTTCCCGCGCGGCGCGCCACCCGCGTGGATCCCATCCAGGCGCTACGCGCCGACTGAGGAGCTGTCCGGGTACCGTCATGAACCGATCCGTCGATGATTTCGCCCCGCTGAGCACGCCGGTCTTCCACATCCTGCTGGCGTTGGGCCGCGAGGCCCTGCACGGCTACGGCATCATGGAGGCCATCGAGGAGAAGACCGGGGGCAAAGCGGTCATCCTCCCGGGCACCCTGTACGCCACCATGAATCGCATGCTGGACGACGGCCTCATCGCCGAAGCCCCGCGTCCCGAGGGGGCCGACGCGCGGCGGAAATACTATCGGATCACGCCGTTGGGTGAACGCGTGGCGGCGGCGGAGTCGGAGCGGTTGAGGGTGCTCCTGGAGGTGGCCCGTAGCGAGAGGCTGACGCCCGACACGGTGGCGGACGAGGCGTAGGGTATCATGTCTTCCCTCCCGGAGCGGCTCTACCGCCTGTTGCTGCACGCCTATCCGTCGGAATTCCGGCGCCTGTACGCCGACGACATGACCGAGGCCTTCCTGGACCTGCGGCTCAGAGAGGCGTCCAGGGGACCCGGCGCGCGGCTCCGGCTGTGGGCGGCGACGACCATGGACACCGTGCGCACGGGGTTGTCGGAGCGCGCGTCCAGACGCGGGTATCGACGCGGTCGCAGCCTGCTCCGGATCCCGCGCACGGGTCTCGTGCAGTGGGGAGCCGACCTCGCGCAGGACCTTGGGTACGCCTTGCGCTCCCTGGGGCGCGCCCGGGGCTACGCCGCGGTGGTGGTGGTGACGCTGGCGCTGGGCATCGGCGCCACCACGGCTCTTTTCAGCGTCGCCTGGGGGGTGCTGCTCAAGCCGCTGCCCTTCGGCTCCGGGGAGCGACTGGTGCGCCTGGTCCAGGAGCACGCGCCGGTGACCGATCAGGACCAGGGGTCCCGGCGCATGGGATTCTCCGTCAAGGACCTGGAGGACTTCGGGTCCCGCACGCCGGGCCTCGAGGCCGTCGCCGAGTACCACCGCATGTCGTTCTCGTTGATCGACGGCGATGGACCCCACGAGATCAGGGCGGGTGTGGTGTCGTCCAATTTCTTCGATTTTCTGGGCCTCCACGCCTTGAAGGGCCGCGTTTTCAATCCGGTGGAGGACCACCTCGGCGCCGATCCGGTGCTCGTGCTCTCGTACGAGTACTGGCAGAAGCGCTGGGGGGGCGATCCCGACATCGTGGGGCAAGAGGTCCGCATGAACGGGGCGGTGCACCGGATCGTCGGAGTCCTCGGTCCCACATCGCAGTTTCCGGACCGCAACGACGTCTTCCTGCCCATCTCCGTGTGCCCCATCCGCTCGAGCCCCGAGTTCATGGCGGATCGACAGTCGCGCATGATGTACGCCTATGCCCGGCTGCGTCCCGGGGTCAGTGTCTCCGACGTGCGCGGCGAGCTCCACCAGGTGGCCGAGGACCTGGAGGCCAGGTACCCGGAGGCCTACGACCTGCCCTCGGGCTACGGCATCGACGCGGTGCCCCTGCGCGAGGAGATGGTGGCCGGCGCCCGGCCGGTGGTGGTGGCGCTGCTCGGCGTCTCGGGTCTCGTCCTCCTGATCGCGTGCGCAAACGCCGCGTCGCTGGCGCTGGCGCGCGGCAACCGCAGAAGCCGGGAGCTGGCCGTGCGCACCGCCCTGGGCGCTGGGAGGGGCCGTCTCGTGCGGACCCTCGTCACCGAGAGCGTTCTGCTGGCGCTGGCCGGTGGCATCGTGGGGCTCGTCCTGGCGTTCGCCGGCCACGACGTGTTGGTGCACTTCGCGGCGCGCTTCACGACGCGGGCCGGCGAGATCACGCTGGATCGTGTCATTTTGGGATTCGCGCTGACGACGTCGGTGCTCACGGGGTTGATCTTCGGCGGTGTGCCCGGTCTGCTCGCAGGCCGTGATCCCAGGGCCACCCTGCTCGATTCCGGTGGGCCTTCGACGCCGGGAGGCCGGAATCGGCGGGCGCAGGGCCTGCTGGTGACGGTCCAGGTGGCGGTGGCGTTCGGGGTGCTGGCGGCGGCGGGGCTCATGCTCAGGAGCGCCTGGGCCGTGAGCCGTACCGGTGTGGGCTTCGCCACGGAGTCCATGGCGAGCATGCGCGTCGGGCTGGGTGGGCTCCGGTACCGCAGCCGGGCCCAGTCGGACAGCTTCTTCACGGCGCTCCAGGCGCGCATGCTGGCGCATCCGGCGGTCAGGGACGTAGCGCGCACCATGGGCTCGCCCTTCGAAGGCGGTCACGATCACCGCGACGCCTTCTTCATCCGCAGCCCCGACGGCCGCGAGCAGAATTCGGGCGTGGGGCTCTGGCGCGGAGCCGGCGCCGACGTCTTCCGGGTGTTGCAGGTGCCGGTCCTGCAGGGAAGGGGATTCCTGCCTGGCGACACGCTGGGCGCGCCCCGGGTCGCGCTCGTCAACCAGACCTTCTACCGGCGATACCTGGAGGGTGTCGTGCCCCTGGGGAGCGAGTTGGTGCGCTGCAATTCGCCCGACGATTGCGACGCGCCCATGACCGTGGTGGGAGTGATGGCCGATGCCCGCTACGACGGGCCCGATCAGGCCGTGTTGCCGGAAGTCTATCAGCCCACGGCGCAGTTGGACTGGGGGGGAGAGACCCTCCTCGTCCGCATCGCGGGAGACCCGCGGGCCATCGGTCCGGCGTTGACCGCGCTCGTGCACGACCTGGACCCCGACGTGCCCGTGTCGCAGTTCGCTCCACTGGAACAGCTGCGTCGCGAGAGCACGGCTCCCCGCCGCTTCCTCGCCCTCATTTTGAGCCTGTTCGCCGTAGTGGCCGTGGGGTTGGCGGTGGCGGGCATCTTCGGTGTCGCGTCGCTGGCGGCCAGCGCGCGCCTTCAGGAGCTGGGCATCCGCCGTGCTCTCGGCGCGGCCCCAGGCTCGCTGGAAGGGCTGGTCGTGGGCGAGGCATTCCGGGTGGTGATTCCGGGCCTCCTGGCCGGCGGCGTCGCCGCCCTGGCGCTGGACACCTTCCTTGCACGCTTCGTGTGGGGGGTGGCTCCCCACGACCCTCTCACCCTCACGCTGACCGCGGTGCTTTTTCTGGGGGCGGCCGTGTTGGCCTCGTGGCTTCCCGCCCGGCGGGCGAGCCGCGTGGACGTGATGACGACGCTCAACGCGCCCTGACGGTGTGATTCGAGCCGCACAAGCTGGACGACGATGACGATGACGCGGTGGAGAGCCGCGGCGACGCACCTTCCCTCCCTGGAGGAACGACACATGACGACGCACGCATTCGAGCGCGGTGGACGGTGGATCCTGATCGGCCTGCTGGGCCTCCTGCTGGCGCCCCTGACCGCGCGGGCCCAGTCCGACCTGGTGGTGGATGCGGCCTGGCTGAAGCAGCACCTGCACGATCCGGGGCTGGTCCTGTTGCAGGTGGGTCCCGACAGCGCCTTCGATCAGGGGCACATCCCGGGCACGCGCTTCGTCGACTACGACAGCTGGGTCACTCGTCAGGATCCGTCGGGACTCAGGCTCCAGACGCCCGACCCCGCGGCCTTCCAGGCCCTCCTCAGGAGCCTGGGCGTCGGGGAGGACTCGGAGCTCCTGGTCTATTGGAGCGAGGAGTGGGTCACGCCCACGGCGCGCATCGTCTTCACCCTGGACTGGGCCGGGTTGGGCGAGCGCACCCATCTGCTCAACGGAGGACTGGAGGCGTGGGCGGCGGCCGGAGGTGCCGTGACCACCGATGCCACGCCCGACGCCGCGCCTGGTGACGTCGTGATCCGCCCCCGGAACTCGCTCGTCGTCGACGCAGACTGGATCCGGGATCACGCCGACGACGGCGCCCTTCTCGATGCCCGTGCGCCCGCCGTGTACGACGGCGTCAGGGAGGACCAGGGCAAGAAGGGACATCTGCCCGGCGCCCGCAGTCTCCCGTGGCAGGAGCTCTACACCACCGACGACGGTGGCCGTGCGGTGCTCAAGGATCCCCCGGGGCTGCGCGAAGCGTTCGCGGCCCGGGGGGTGACGCCCGGCGAGCCCGTGACCGTCTATTGCCACATCGGGCAGTTCGCCACGGCCGTGATCCTGGGCGCGCGTGTGCTGGGGCACCCGGTACGCCTGTACGACGGTTCCTTCCAGGACTGGGCCGCCCGCGATCTTCCGGTGGAGACGGGGGCAGGCGGGAGAAGGCCGTGAGTCGTCGGGCCGCCCGGCCCTTCGCGGATCCGTACCTGGCGGGCGTGGGGCTGGGTCTGGTGCTGCTGGCCGCCTTCGTGACGGCCGGCCGGGGACTGGGTGCCTCGGGAGCGTTCGCCTCACTGGCGGCCACCGCCGTCGACGCCGTCGCCCCGATCCATGCCCAGGCGCGGGCCCCCTTCGCGGGCTACCTGGGAGACGGGACGCGCTCGCCCCTGGAGGACTGGATCGTGATCGAGATGGCCGGCGTGCTCCTGGGCGGGCTGGCCTCGGCGTTGCTCGCCGGACGCTTCCGGGTGGCGGTGGAGGGAGGCACCGGGGTCGGGAATCGTGCCCGGCTGGCCCTGGCCTTCGCCGGCGGTGGCCTCATGGGGACCGGCGCCATGCTGGCGCGCGGTTGCACCAGCGGCCTGGCGCTCACCGGTGGTGCGGTGCTGAGCGCCGGCGCCTGGATCTTCATCGTGTGTGCGTTCGGGGCGGGGTATCTGGCGGCGCCCCTGGTGCGACGGCAGTGGCCGTCCCGGGACCGGAGGGCGCGGTGAGCGGGCTGCCCGGCGCCTTCGTGGTGGGCCTGGCCTTCGGGTGGTTCCTGGAGCGCGGGGGGATGGGTCACGCGCCGAAGCTGGCGGACCAGTTCTACCTGCGTGATCTCACGGTCTTCAAGGTCATGTTCAGCGCGCTGGTCACCGCCATGCTCGGCATCTTCTGGCTGGGTCGCATGGGGGTGATGGATCCCGGGGCCCTCTTCGTGCCCGAGACCGCACCGTTGGCGCAGACCGTGGGCGGTGTGGTCTTCGGCGTCGGGTTCGTGGTGGCCGGACTGTGCCCGGGCACGTCGTGCGTGGCGCTCTCGTCGGGACGCCTGGACGGGTTGGCAGCCGCCGTGGGCATGCTCGTCGGTGTGTATGCGTTCGGCGAGGCGTTTCCCTGGCTGGCCGACCTCTACGACGCCGCCGGGGCCCGCCCGTTGACGCTGCCCCAGGTCCTGCATGTGTCCACCGGGGTGGTGGTGTCGGCCGTCACGCTCGTGGCGCTCGGGGGATTCCTCGTGGCCGAGTGGCTGGAAGGGCGGGCGCGGCCGGGCGCCGAAGCGTGACCGCCCGCGAGGCTCGTCCCTGGCTCGCCGGCGCCGCCCTGACCCTGGCGCTGGCGGCCGCCTTCGTGGGAGCACCCCGGCCTGGCGTCCCGGACCCCGCCGCGCTGGCCCGCCTCCAGGACGACGGCCCGGGAGTGGTGTCGCCGGTCGCCCTGGCCGAGTGGATCCGCCAGGGCCGCAGCGACCTGCGGCTCCTGGACGTGCGGAGCCGGTCGGACTTCGAGACCTTCCATCTGCCCGGCGCGGAGCACGCGCCCCTGGACAGCCTCCCGCTCCGTAGCCCGGAGGCGGGCGTCATGGTCGTGGTCTACGGGGAGCGCGACGCCGCCGGAGGCGCCCGCCTGTTGTTGCGTGCCGCCGGACAGGCCAACGTAGTGGGTCTCGAGGGTGGCGCGCGGGCGTGGGTCGATCAGGTTCTTCGGCCCGTGCTTCCGTTCGGTGCCGACACGACCATGCGGACCACCTTTGCCCATGTGGCCGAGTTGAGTCGATATTTCGGAGGAACGCCGCGCGAAGCGGGTCCCGACGACCCGGCGGCACCGGCCTGGAGCTGGAGCGACTCGGCGTCGGTGTCCCAGTGGGCGGCCCGCGAACAGGAACGCAGGGGGTGTGGATGGTAACGGCCGAGACCGCGACAGACCGTGAATTCTTCACCGAGCTCAGGGCTCGGGAATACACGCGTCTCGACCGGCCGCCGCATGCATATCTGGACTACACCGGCAGCGGGCTCTACGGCGAGAGTCAGCTTCGGTGGCACCGGGACTGGCTGTCGGAGCGCGTACTGGGGAATCCCCACTCGGAGAACCCGGCGTCATTGGCCTCCACCCGGGAGCTCGAGCGCGTGCGCGAGCGTGTCTTCCACTTCTTCGGGGCCGATCCCGACGAGTGGGAGCTCGTCTTCACCGCCAATGCCACCTGTGCGCTGAAGCTCGTGGGTGAGGCCTTCCCGTTCACGGCCCGATCCCGCTACGTGCTCGCCACCGACAACCACAACTCCGTGGGCGGCATCCGGGAGTACGCGCGCCGGGCGGGCGCGCCTGTCTCGTACCTGCCCCTCGACCGGGAGCTGAGGTTGGCCGTGGGCGCGGACGATCTCCCGGCGGCCGGCAAGGACGCCTCGCTGTTGGCCTTTCCGGCCCAGTCCAACTTCTCCGGCGTCAAGCATCCCCCCGAGCTCGTCGCTGCCGCCCGGGCCCGGGGATTCCGGGTGCTGGTAGACACGGCCGCCTACGCGCCCACGAACCCGCTGCGGCTCGACGAGATGGGCCCGGACTTCGCGTGTGTGTCGTTCTACAAGATGTTCGGCTATCCCACCGGACTCGGTGCGCTCCTGGCGCGACGCGACGCCCTGGCGGAGCTGCACAGGCCGTGGTACGCCGGCGGCACCGTGGACTTCGTGTCGATCCAGAACGACGTCCATCAGTTGCGGGCGTGGGGGGGCGGCTTCGAAGACGGCACGCCGGATTTTCTGGGAATCCCGGCGCTCGAGCCGGGCCTCGATCTTCTGGAAGACGTCGGCATGGGGCGCCTGCAGCGCTGGGTGAAGGCGCTCACGGGGCGCCTTCTCGAAGGTCTGGCGCAGCTCCGTCACGCCGATGGGACTCCCGGCGCCGTGGTGTACGGGCCGCGCACGGTGGAGGGCCGAGGCGGCACGGTCGCCTTCAATCTGCTGGATCGCCGCGGCCGCCCGATCCCGTACGAAGCGGTGGAGGGAGCGGCCCGCGAGGCCGGCGTCTCGGTGCGCGGGGGCTGCTTCTGTAATCCCGGTGCGGCCGAAGTGGCCTTCGACATGCCCGCGGCCGAGACGCGACGCTGCCTGGAGTCGCTGCGTCGAGACTTCACGCTGGCCCGCTTCCGGGCTTGTCTCGGGGGTCATGTCGCCGTGGGTGCCGTACGGGCCTCGCTCGGCATCGCCAGCGTGCCCGCCGACGTCGACCGGTCTCTCGATGTCATGCAGGCCGTCCTGGAGGGCTTCTCCCCTCGCCAGCCGTGATGGAAAACCTCCGCGACATCCGGGTGCTGTACGCCCGGGAGATCCGCTCCGCGCTGCGCGAGCGGACCATCGTCGTGAATGGGATCCTCATTCCCATCTTTCTGTACCCGCTGCTGCTGTGGGCCATCTTCTCGGTGATGCTCTTCGTGGAAGGCCTGGCCGAGGGCTTCGATTCGCGAGTGGCGCTTCCGGAGCAGATCACCGCGCCCGAGCTCGTGCTGGCCCTCTCGGCCAGCGAGGGCATCGAGGTGCAGATGCGGGCCGATCAGCACGCGACCCGTGCCCGTCTCGAAGCCGGCGATCTCGACGCCATCGTCCTGGTGGGCCCCGCCACCGGGGCCGCCGCCGCCCTCCCGGACAACCGTCAGGTGCGGGTGCTCTACAACCGGGCCCAGGAGCGGAGCCGCCGCGCGCTGGCGCGGGTGGAGAGCGTGGTGGACAGCCTCCGGAACGACCGGTTGGCATCGGAGGCGCGCACCCTGGGGGTGGATACCACCAACCTCCGGGGCTACCGGATCCTGCCGGTCAACGTGGCGACCGAGCGGGAGACGGGCCGCACGCTGCTGTCGGTGATGGTGCCGTTCTTCCTCACGGTCATGGTGGCGCTGGGGTGCTTCATTCCCGCCGTGGACACCACCGCCGGCGAACGCGAGCGGGAGACCTGGGAGACGCTGTGGACCACCGGCCCGTCCCGGGGCGCCATCGTGCTGTCCAAGTACTTCTTCGTGGCGACCATGGGCACCGTGGCGGGGGTGCTCAACGTGGTGGCGGTGTCGGCGTCGCTGGGAGGAATCCTCACCCCGCTCATGGGCTCCCGGGCCGAGGACCTGGCGTTCGCGTTCCCCACGTCGGCGATCCCGGTGATGTTGGCCGGCGCCGTGCTGCTGGCCCTCCTGTTCGCCGCCGTGATGATGGTGCTGGCCGTCTTCGCCCGGACCTTCAAGGAAGGGCAGGCCATGGTCACTCCCGCCTACTGGTTGGCGCTGGTACCGCTGGTCCTGGGCAGCTCGCCGGACCGGACGCTCACCACCGCGCTGGCGCTGGTGCCCGTGGCCAATGTGGCCATGGCCGCTCGCGACGCCATCCAGGCCAGGATCTCGGTGGACCTGGTCGTGGTGGCCTTCTGCGTCAACGCAGCCCTCGTGGTGGCGTGCCTGATCCTCGCCAACCGTCTCGTGAACCGTGAAGAAGTCGTGACCGGTGCCTTCGAGGGGAGCCTGTGGAGTTGGCTCCGCTCTCGCCGCCGTCGATCGGCTTCCGGAGCCTCGTAGCCGCATGCCCGACTCGACACCGACGATCGCGGTCCAAGGACTGCGCAAGACCTTCCTGGAGGCGGGCCGTGGCGAGGTGCGCGCGGTGGACGGCGTGGACTTCCACTGCAATGCCGGCGAGGTCTTCGGGCTGTTGGGTGCCAACGGTGCGGGTAAGACCACGACGCTGCGCATGCTCTCCACCGTGCTGCGTCCCAGTGGAGGCCGCGCCTCGGTGCTGGGACACGACGTGGTCGCCGAGCCCGAAGCCGTGCGCCGGTCCCTGGGCTTCCACTCCGCGTCCACGGCGTTGTACCCGCGGCTCACGGCTCGGGAGACCCTGGAGTTCTTTGCCCGCGTGAACCGCTATCCCGCGGACCGCGTCGATGCCCGGGTGGACGAGCTCGTGGAGCGCTTCGGCATCGGCGAATTCGCCGACGCCCGGGTGGAGAAGCTCTCCAGCGGCATGAAGCAGAAGGTGGCCATCGCTCGCACCGTGGCCCACGATCCCCCGGTGCTGATCTTCGACGAGCCCACCGTCGGATTGGACGTGCTCAACGCCATGGACCTCCTCGGCCTGGTCGAGGAGCTCCGGGACGAGGGCAAGACGGTTCTCTTCTCGACCCACATCATGAGCGAGGCCGAGCGCATCTGCGATCGCATCGCCATCCTCCACCGGGGCCGCATTCTGGCGGAAGGGACGCTGGAGGAGTTCCGGGATTCCACGGGCCTCCACTATCTACAGGACATCTTCGTCCGCTTCGTGCAGGACGCCGCCGAGCCGGCGGGCCGCTGATGCAGGCCCTGGGCACGCTCCTCCGCTTCGAGCTGCTTCAGCTCGTTCGGGACCGGCGGACCGTGCTGGTGGCGGTGGTGGCGCCGCTCCTCCTCTTCCCGGGTATGCTGGTCGTGAACCGGCTCACGGGCGAGGCCGATGCGACGCGCCGCCTGGACACCGTCTATCGCTATGCGGTCACCGGCAGCGACAGCGCCGCCACGGCGGCCCTGGTGGAGCGCGCCCGCGAGCTCCCACCGGACACGAGCGACGAAGACGCCGTGGCCGAGAGCGAAGCCGGCGGACTGCAGCTGGCTCGCGTCCTGACCGGAGCTCCCGATTCCCTTCTGGCCGCGGGCGGGCTGCAGCTGGTGGTGGAGAACACGGGCCCCGACAGCACGGGGGTGCCGGTCCTGGAGCTCCGGTATCGGGCCAGCTCCGATCTGTCCCGGACCGCGGCGAACCGCGTGTCGGAGCGCCTGCGCCGTCTGCGTTCACTCCGCAGGGACTCCCTCTTCCGGGCCTCGGGCTTGCCCGTGGACCGGGATCAGGTCCTCCCGCTCAGCAGCGAGAACGTGGCCTCGGCCCAGCGCGAGGCGGGCTCCTTCCTGGGGCTGGTACTCCCGCCGGTGATCGTCATGTTGATGCTCACCGGGGGGTCCATCGTCGCGGCCGACACGCTCTCGGGCGAGAAGGAACGAGGCACGCTCGAGACGCTCCTGACCACCGCCGTGTCGCGCCGGGAGATCGTGGGCGCCAAGGCTCTCGCCATCGTGCTGGTGGGGCTTGTGGTGACGCTGATCAACGTGCTCAACCTCGGGGTCTACGTGGGGTTGGGCCTGGTGGACGTGCCCGAGGGCATGGCGGCGTCGGTGACCGGTCCCAGCCTGCTGGCGCTCCTTCTGCTTCTGCTCCCGGTCGCCGCGCTGATCGCGGCCGTCCTCCTCCTCACCTCCGGTCTCGCCCGCAGCTACCGGGAGTACCAGCTCTATTTCCCGGTCGTCTTCCTCGTCATGCTCGTTCCCTCCGCCGCGGGGGCGCTACCGGGCCTCGATCTGCGCTCGGCGGTGATTCTGGTCCCGGTGGCCAATATCGCGCTGGCGCTGCGCGAGGTGCTGGCCGGGCGTCCCGACGTGCTCTTCGGGGGATTGGCCGCGCTGATCACCGGAGGCGCGGCGCTGTGGATCGGGCTCATGGCCGAGCACACCATGTCCACGGAGCGGCTGTTGGCCGATACCCAGGCCGACCGGGCGGAGCTCGTCGGCGGCGCGAGCCTGTTCCCGTACCGGGTGCTTCGCTGGTTCGGACTGCTGTGGGTGGCCTTCCTGGCGGTGTCCGTGTGGTTCGGCGCAGATCTGGGAGTCCGGGGGCAGATCCTGGTGAACATCCTGGGTCTGTTCCTGGGGAGCGCCCTGCTCATGATCCGCTGGTATCGGCTGCCGCTCCGCCAGGCCCTGGCGTTGCGACCGGTCCACCCTCTGGTCTGGCCGGCGGTGCTGGTCGGTGCGCCGTGCGCCCTCCTGACCGGGATAGGCCTGGCGAACCTCACGGGGCGTTTCATCCCGGTGCCCGATCGGGTCATGGAGGCGTTCGGGCAGTTCGTGACGCCCGATGGGGTGGGGACGGTGCAGCTCGTCCTGCTGTTGGCCGTGCTCCCTGGAATCTGTGAAGAGATCGCCTTCCGCGGCATTCTCCTCTACGGACTGCGCCGGCGCCTGGGGCCCGTCACGCTGGCCCTGGCGGTGGGGGGCATCTTCGGGCTCTTCCACGTGAGCCTCTTCAGGATCGTGCCCACGGCGTACCTGGGCACCATCCTCGCCACCGTGGTCATCCTGACGGGCTCCATCTTTCCCGCCATGCTCTGGCACGCCCTCAACAACGCGGTGGCGTTGCTCCCGGCCTCGGCCGGGTGGGCGCAGGCGCCGATTCCCCCGTGGGCATACGTGCTCGCCGCCGGGGGGCTGGTGCTCTCACTCGTGGTCCTGAGACGCGTCGGGAGCGGCTACCCTGGGGTGACCCGCGCGGAATAGGGAAGCCGCGAACGGCGGTGTGCAGGACCCGGATCTCGTCGGCGTCGTGGACCTTCCAGCCAGCATTCGTGCGCAGCAGCGTCATCACCTTCACCTCGGGCTCCGCCCCCTGGACCAGGCTCACGATCCGGTAGACCACGTGGGCCGTGTCGCCACCTTCCATCACCGTCCCCAGCACATGGCTCCGCCGGGACACCAGGGAGGACAGCAGCCCCGGACTCTGGGCCTGGACCCCTGCCATGATGCGCCGGAACACCTCCTCATCGTCCAGGCGCTCGTAGGCCGCGCGATCGGGGATTCCCCCGAGAAGGTGCTCCAGGGCCCAGCCCGTGGAGTCGGTGTCCAGGACGATTCGCACCGCCAGGCGGATGTAGGCGAGAGCGTCGGGGTGCACGCGCTGAGCCAGGCCGGCCCACGCCATGGACTGGAAGCCTCGCTGGAATTCGTCGGCCACCTGTTCCGGGGGGCTCTGGGCGAAAGCGCTCGCGGGAACGGCGGACGCCCACAGCCCGAGGGCGAGCAGGCCGGCCAGCCCGGTGCGGCTCACGGCTCGCCGTTGCCCAACAGCGTCACGACCACGCGGCGCTGCCTGGGGCGGGTGTCCAGATCCACCAACACGACCTGCTGCCAGGTGCCCAGCGGGATGCTGCCCTCGCGGATGGGAAGTGCCAGGGAGGGGCCGATGAGCGCGGCTCGCACGTGGCTGTGGCCGTTGTCGTCGTGCCAGGTCTCCTCGTGGGCATAGCGCCCGTCACGGGGGGCCAGGCGCTCGAGCGCCGCGGCCAGGTCGTGCTCGACCAGGCCGGGCTCGAATTCCAGCGTGGTGAGGGCGGCGGTGGATCCCACGACCATGGCGGTGACCTGTCCCGCGGAGATCCCGCTGGCGTCCACCAGCGCCTGGAGCTGTGGGGTGAGATCCAGGATGTGGTCGTTTCCCCGGGTCTTCACGTCGAGGGTGTGGCTCCGAACGATCATGCGCGAAAGCTAACACGTCTCCCGTCGTCGGTGGCCCGTCATACCCCCTCCCCCCCGGGGGGGGATGTTGTTAGATTCCATTCGTTCCGGGAAACGAGGCCGAGCCATCGGACTCCGTCGGCCCGGACACCCGATCCCGGAGGAGCCGGATGGCAGAAGCAAGAGCGGCGCCGCCCACCGACGAGACGGAGGGCCAGATCCTCGCTCGGCTGAAGAGCGTGGAGGGCCACGTGCGGGGGATTCATCGCATGGTCTCGGAGGGCGAGTACTGCGTCGATGTCGTGCACCAGATCCTCGCCGTGCAGAAGGCCCTGAAGAAGGTCTCGGCCATGGTGCTCGACCGGCACCTGCACCACTGCGCCACGTCGGCAATCCGGGGACGCGATCCCGCCGAACGGGAGCGCGTGCTCGGGGAGCTGCTGGATCTCTTCGACGCGGCCGGCCGCAGTTGAGGCCGGCCGGACCAGACACCGACCCCAACCGAGAATCCCAGGGAGGACATCGTGGCCGACAGGACCGTCACCGTACCGAACATCAGCTGTGGACATTGCGTGAAGACCATCGAGCGCGAGCTGGCCGAGCTGGAGGGGGTCACCGCCGTGTCCGCACACCAGGACTCGAAGCAGGTCGACGTGACGTGGGACGAGTCCGTCACCGATTGGTCCGCCGTGTCGGACCTGCTCACCGAGATCAACTACCCGCCGGCGGACTGATCCACCGACCCCACGTCGTCGATCATGCCTGAGCGTAACCTGACCTTCCCCGTCACGGGGATGACCTGCGCCAACTGCGCGGCCACCGTGGAGCGTACGCTCCGCAAGACTCCCGGCGTGTCCGAGGCCGCGGTGAACTACGCCACCGAGAAGGCCACCGTGACCTTCGACGCCGGCACCGTGCGTGAAGACGGTCTGGCCGAGCGCATCCGGCACGCGGGCTACGACGTTCCGCTGGAACGCTTCGAGCTCGCCCTGACCGGGATGACCTGCGCGAACTGCGCGGCCACCATCGAGCGCACGCTGCAGTCCCGGATTCCGGGGGTGGTGTCGGCCGCGGTGAACTACGCCACCGAGAAGGCGGTGGTGGACGTCATGGCCGGTGCCGTCGCCCGGGCCGAGCTGGCCCGTGCCGTCGAAGACGCCGGCTACGGGGTCGTGGAGCCCGCCGGCGGGGAAGCCCCAGACGACGCCGAGGCCCGAGCGCGAGCCCGGGAGATCGCTCACCAGACCCGCACCTTCTGGGTGGGCGTGGCGTTCTCGCTGCCGCTCTTCCTGCTGAGCATGGCAAGGGATTTCGGCCTCCTGGGTGCGTGGGCCCATGCGCCCTGGGTGAACGTCCTGATGCTCGCGCTGGCCGCGCCGGTGCAGTTCTACGTGGGTTGGGACTACTACGTCGGCGGATTCAAGGCGCTGCGGAACCGGACGGCCAACATGGACGTCCTGGTGGCGTTGGGCTCGTCGGCGGCCTTCTTCTATTCGGTGCCGGTGACGGTCGCGCTGCTGGCCGGCTCGACAGGACTGGGTGAGCACGTCTACTTCGAGACCGCCGCGGTCATCATCACGCTCATCAAGCTGGGCAAGCTCCTGGAAGCCCGGGCCAAGGGCCGCACCAGCGAGGCGATCCGGCGGCTGCTCGATCTCCGACCTCGCACGGCGCGCCTGATCCGCGACGGTGAAGAGGTGGACGTGCCGCTGGAGCAGGTCCGGGTCGGCGACCTCCTGCGCGTACGTCCGGGCGAGTCGGTGCCCACCGACGGCGAGGTGGTGGAGGGACATTCGGCGGTGGACGAGAGCATGCTCACCGGTGAGAGCTTGCCGGTAGAGAAGGCGCCGGGCGACGCCCTGGCCGGGGCGACCGTGAACCGGAGCGGTGTGCTGAAGATGCGGGCCACCCGCGTGGGATCCGAGACGGCCCTGGCCCGCATCGTCCACATGGTCGAGGAGGCCCAGGGTAGCAAGGCCCCCATCCAGGCGGTGGCGGATCGGGCCGCCGCCGTGTTCGTGCCGGCGGTCCTGACGATCGCCGTCGTCACCTTCCTCGTGTGGTTCCTGGGAGTGGGCGCGGGATTCACGACCTCCCTCATCCGCATGGTCGCCGTCCTGGTGATCGCGTGTCCGTGCGCGCTGGGTCTCGCCACGCCCACGGCGCTCATGGTGGGGACCGGAAAGGGGGCGGAGTACGGGATCCTCTTTCGCGATGCCACGGCGCTGGAGCGCGCACGCCAGCTGACGACCATCGTGCTGGACAAGACGGGCACCGTGACGCGGGGTGAGCCCGCGGTCCTGGACGTCGTTCCCGTCGCGGGCGCGGGGGTGGACGCCGACGAGCTGTTGGCGCTGGCCGCGGCGGTGGAGCGGGGCAGTGAGCATCCGCTGGGGGAGGCGGTCGTGGCCGAGGCCCGACACCGGGGCATTGCCCTGCGCGAAGGGGTGGGCGCCGCGGCGGAGACCGGGCGAGGCATCCGGGCGACGGTGGACGGTCGCATGGTCCTGGTGGGGAGTCGCCGCCTTCTGGAGGAGGCCGGCGTGGACCCGACGCCCGCGGCGGCCCTGGCCGAGGCTCAGGAGGCTCGAGCTCGCACGGCCCTGTTCGTGGCCGCCGACGGCCGCGTGCTCGGGGTCATCGGCGTTGCGGATACGGTCAAGGACGGCGCGCGCCAGGCGGTGCAGGATCTGCGGAGCGCCGGGCCTCCACGTGGTGCTCCTCACCGGAGACAATCCCCGCACCGCCGAGGCCGTGGCCCGACAGGTGGGTATCGACGAGGTCCGGGCCCAGGTGCTCCCCGAGGACAAGGCGCGGGTGGTGGAGCAACTCCGCGAGCGGGGACCGGTGGCCATGGTGGGGGACGGCATCAACGATGCCCCGGCCCTGGCCACGGCCGACGTCGGGATCGCCATGGGCACGGGCACCGACGTGGCCATGGAGACGGCCGACGTGACGCTCATGCGGGGTGATCTGAACGCCGTGCCCCAGGCGCTGCGACTGTCGCGGGCCACGCTGCGCACGATCCGGGAGAACCTGTTCTGGGCCTTCGGCTACAACGTGGTCCTCATCCCGGTGGCCG
Organism: uncultured Gemmatimonadales bacterium; assembly: GCA_963809895.1. Classification (GTDB taxonomy): domain Bacteria; phylum Gemmatimonadota; class Gemmatimonadetes; order Longimicrobiales; family Gaopeijiaceae; genus Gaopeijia. The sequence goes on from CAWELD010000010.1 coordinate 1,038,798, forward strand.
CGGGAGTGCTCTACCCGTTCGAGGGCCTGCCCGGGATGCTCCGCCAACTCCACCCCATCCTGGCGGCGCTGGCCATGGCCTTCAGCAGCGTGAGCGTGGTGTCCAACAGCCTGCGCCTGAGGAAGGTGCAGTTGTAGGGTCGGTGACCCTCAGACGGTCTCCACCGGGTGGAAGAGCTCGAACCCTTCCTTCAGCCAGTGCTCCCGGAAGGGGTAGGGGGCCACCTCTTCCAGGGTGAGCGCCGCGGTCATGGGGTGCGGATAGAGGGTGATGCGGCCGCGTTCGTGCTCGTGCATGGTGTAGCGCCCGCTGATCTGCACGTCGGCCTTGAGCCGCTGCTCCCCGTCCATCATGTGCGACTGAAGCAGGTGGGTCGTGGAGTGCCACTCGTGCTGGGTGACGCTGAAGTCCACGATGGGAAGCCCTTCGGCCGAGATGCGCACCCTGACCTGATCGGCGCGTTCGATGAACTGCGCGTCGATGTTCTCGGGATAGGTGGGGATCCGCAGCCGCTCCTCCAGGAGCGTCCGGCTCTCTTTGCTGCTGGTGGCGGTGAGAAACGGGTAGAAGCCGGCCTTGGGGTGCCGGGCCCAGCTTCCCACCACGGGGGGCACGACCACCGCGAGGAGCAACTCCGCGTACGGACCGACCTCGCTCTCCCGGAAGTGGAACGCCGTGACGTTGAGGATGCTCCGCTGCGGCCTCACCTCGATGGGTTGGAGGTGGTCCGGGAGGATCCTCTCCGCGTCGGACGTGGCCATCTCGAAGAGAGCAGCCACCCCCGTGGAGAAGTAGGACTTGCTCACGGCGGATTCCGGTATACGCGACATCGCGGCGCCGCGGGGGCCTCGGTTGGTCAGGAAAAGGGGAGGGTCGCCCCCCACACTCTCCTAATGTGGCCGCGCGAGTCGTGCCGGGGCAAGCGCGCTCCGGTCACGGATGTGTCAGCGCTTTCCCAGACGTCGCAGAATCTCGCCCAGATCGGGCCCGGTTTCGCATCCGGGTCCCGGGGGCTCGGGTGGCGGTGGCACCCGGGGTGGCTTCGGCGTGCAGGGTGGCTCGGGGATCCGCAAGCCGAAGGGGCGCTTGCGGTCGCGAGGTGCGTGTTGGCGTCGGTTCTTGGCCATGGCGTGACTCTCCATCGAGGTGCCGTGCACCCACTACTACGCGGCGGAGTCCCCGGAAGTGTCGTTCGCGTGCGTCGCGACCTTACCGCCGCCTGATCTCCAGACGGGCCACGTGGAGATTCAGGCCGTGGCTCACGCGCAGGCCGACGATGCCCACCACCGGCACGTCGTCGCGGGGGATGCTCGCCACCTGCTCGCCGTTGACGGCGAAGCGCAGCTCGTCGCGGCGCGCCTCCAGTGACAGCACGTTCTGCACCGACGCCGCGCCGGAGGGACGGTCGGCGAAGGACCGCACGGCGCCGGAGGTCGCCCATCCCCGCAGATCCACGAGCTGGTCGCCGTCACGGACGCCCACCAGGTACTCCCCACCGTCGCGGATGAGGAAGTACAGGTAGCGGGGCGCACCCTCGGCGAGGTGTGTTCCACCCACGAAGATCCCGAATCCTTCCCGCCGTCCGCCGGGGTCGAACAGGTAGGTGTCGGCTTCCAGGCGAAAGATGCCCTCGGCGGCCTCGGCGGGATCCCAGAGGATGACCGCGGGGCCCGTGGTGACGTGCCACCCGGGAGGCATGTCCACGAAGTAGACGTCGTCGAGGTCCGCGCCGGCATCGTCGGCGCGTATGCGCCAGGCGGGGGGCGACGTGAACTCGGCTTCCTGCGCCAGGAGCGTGCAAGGGGCCAGGGCCGCGACGGTGGCGAGCAGGGCCAGGGTGCGGTGCATGGTCGGGATCGGTTGGAGGGCTCCACGGACCGTACCTGCACCGTACATTGGGCGTCGCCTTCCGGGCCCGTCAACTCCGGGCCTCCCGGTCACGCTCCGCGCTCGCCGGAGCCCTCGGCCTGACCGGCCACCGCGCGTTCGTAAAGCGCCAGCACGTGTCCCCTGTCCAGGATCCCGAGGAGGCGGCCGGATTCGGGATCGGTGACGGGAAGCGTAGCCACGCCGCTGGTCCCCATGCGGCCGATGGCGGCCAGCAGCGTCGAGTCGGGGTGCAGAGGCGATACGGGATTCGCCACGTCGGCCGCCAACAGAAGGTTGGAGAGCTCGTGCTGGTCCTGCGCCAGGCGACCGAGCTCGGCCACACCCACCATTCCAACCAGGTGGAGATCCCGGTCCACGACCGGGAACTGGGTCTGCGTGCCCGGCTGGAGGTGTTCCAGCAGCTGGCTCACGGAGGCCTGTTCGCCGATGACCTGCGGGTCCGGATCGAAGGCGTCCTGTACGTGGAGTGTCGACAGCAGCGCGGCGTCTCGCCCTCCGGTGAGCGTCTCTCCCCGCTGGCGCAGCCACACCGCGTACAGCGAATCGGGCTGGAGGCGACGAGCGACCACGTGCGCCATGCCCGTGGCCAGCATGAGCGGCAGGACGATGGCGTAGTCCCCAGTGACCTCGAACACCAGGAGGATCGCCGTGAGGGGCGCCTCGAGGGTTGCCACCACCAGCGCTCCCATCCCCACGAGCGCATATCCCTGGGGATCGAGGACGGTCCCGGGCAGGAGCTGCTGCGCCGCCACCCCGAAGGCGCCGCCGGCCGCCGCGCCCACGTAGAGGGCCGGCGTGAACATTCCGCCGGAACCCCCGGCGCCCATGGTGGCGGCGGTAGCGAAGATCTTTCCCAGCGCCAGTGCCAGGAGGAGCCACCAGGCCGCGTTGCCGAACAGCTCCGGAGGGAGCGACAGGTGTCCTTCTCCCACCAGGAGCCCGCCCGCGCTGGCCACCGCCAGGCCCACCAGCGCTCCGCCCACCCACGGTCGCACCGCCGCGGGTCCGGGCAGCGCTCGGGCTACCCGGTAGGCGCCGTAGTAGACCTTGATGAAGAGCGCCCCCAGGACACCGGCCAGCGCCCCCAGCAGGGGATAGAGGAAGACGACCTCCCGCACCAGCGGCGTCGCATGGGTCAGGGGCACCGGAAAGGCGGGATGCGCGCCGAACACCGACTGGCTCATGACCGCCGCCACGACGCTGGCCACGACCACGGGTGGAAAGGCCGCCACCGAGAGCGACCCCAGCACCTGCTCCAGCGCGAAGAAGGCACCGGCGAGGGGCGCGTTGAAGGCCGCGGAGATGCCCGCGGCGGCGCCGGCTCCCACCAGGATGCGCATGCGAGCGGGACCCACGCGGAACCAGCGGCCCAGCGCCGAGCCGACGGTCGCGCCCAGGACCGCCACCGGCGCTTCCGAACCCACGGACCCTCCGCCGCCCACCGTGACCGCCGCGGCCGCGGTCTTCACCAGCGCCGGCCGCGCGGGGATCTGACCGCCCCGTCGGGCTACCGCGACCTGGACGTCGGGAATGTTGAGACCGTCGTGGCCCTTGGCGAGGCGACGCATGAGCCACCAGGCGGCTGCCAGCGCGGCTCCCGTGATGAGGGGGCGGCGCACCCAGATGAAGGCGTCGGGCACGTGCGAGCCCAGGCTCTCGTAGAAGGCCTTGTAGGCCAGGTCCACGAGCACGTAGAACGACGCCACTCCCAGTGCCCCCGCGACTCCGATGGCCACGGCGAAGCTGAGGAGGACCGTGTTCTCGCTGAGGGGCTTCCGCCCGAGCCAGGCGACCAGTCGGAGCCAGGCCCGGGTCAGCAAGCGGTTGGTTCGGTGCGCGGTACGGGGTGAGAGGGGACGCATGCCCAAACTTCGTCAAGGCGGGCGCCCGGGCCAACACTGGGTGACGGTTATCTGTCTCCCTTGCGTCATGTCGCGGATCCCCGCGGGAATCCGCTCGTCTGCCTTCAGCAGAGGTCCTGCCCCATGCGCGTTCTGCACTCCGGGAGGCTCGCCGCCCTGGCGGGCGCCCTCCTGGCCCCGACGCTGGCGTTGGCGACGCCGGCGCGAGCTCAGCTCAGCACGCCGCTGGATTCGGCCATGTTGGCGAGCTTCCAGTGGCGCAACATCGGCCCGGCCAACATCGCCGGCCGGGTCACCGACATCGAGGGGATCGGCAGTCCTTCGAAGACCTTCTTCGTAGCCAGCGCCGGCGGGGGGATCTGGAAGACCACCAACAACGGCACGACCTTCAAGCCGGTCTTCGACGTCGGGCGCGTGGTGGCCATGGGAGATCTGGCCATCGCGCCCTCGGACACCATGCAGGTCTGGGCGGGCACGGGTGAGGGCAACACGCGCAATTCCATCTCACCCGGCGGCGGAATCTACAAGTCCACCGACGGGGGGATGACCTGGGCGCTCATGGGCCTCGAGGAGACCCAGGTGATCGCCCGGGTCCTGGTGGATCCGCGCAATGCGGACGTGGTCTACGCGGCGGCGTTGGGCCACATCTGGGACTCGAATCCCGAGCGCGGCCTCTACAAGACCACCGACGGTGGCCGCACCTGGCAACTGAAGAAGTTCATCAGCGACAAGGCCGGATTCGCGGACATCGTCATGGATCCGCGCAATCCCGACATCCTGTTCGCATCCAGTTGGCAGCGCGTGCGCGGACCCTGGTTCCTGGACAGCGGCGGGCCCGGCAGCGGGCTGTGGAAGTCCACCGACGCCGGCGAGACCTGGACGGAGGTCGTGGGCAACGGCTTTCCCACGGCGATGAAGGGCCGGATCGGCCTCGCCATCTCTCCGTCACGCCCGGACATCATGTACGCCCTGGTCGAGGCCGAGAAGGAGACCGACGGCTCCGGCGGATCGGGCCTCTACCGCACCGACGACGCCGGCGCCACCTGGCAGAAGATGAACGACGAGAACACGCGTCCCTTCTACTACTCGCAGGTGCGTGTGGACCCGGCGAACCCCGATCGCGTCTACTGGTCGTCCACGCCCGTGCGCTACTCCAACGACGGGGGTCGCACGGCCGGCAACGCCACCGTGGGCATCCACGTGGACCAGCACGCCATGTGGATCGACCCCAACGATCCGCAGCACTTCGTCACCGGCAACGACGGCGGCATCGCCCAGACCTGGGATCAGGGCGGCAGCTTCGAGTTCATCAACACCTTCGCCATCGGGCAGCTCTACCACGTCTCCTTCAACATGGACGTGCCCTACCAGGTGTGCGGAGGCCTTCAGGACAACGGCAGCTGGTGCGGACCGTCGCGGCGCGCCCGCGGTGGGATCGACAACTACATGTGGGCCACCGTAGCCGGCGGTGACGGATTCTACTCGGCGCAGCATCCCGAGCTTCCCTACCTGGTGTGGGCCGAGTCCCAGGGCGGCAACATGTCGCGCGTGGACATGCGCACCGGCCAGCGCGTGGGTCTGCAGAAGCCACAGTGGCGGGATCGCTACCTCGAGTTCGAAGACTCCATCCTGGTCATCTGGGACGACTCGACGCACAATCCCCCGGCAGACGCCCAGCGGCGCATCGAACGGATCCGGCAGGAGCAGCAGGCGGACTCCGCCGCCCGTGAGCTGCGCTGGAACTGGGACACGCCGTTCTTCCTGTCACCCCACGATCCCGACGTCTTCTACGCCGGTGCCAACCGTGTGCTGAAGAGCACGAAGCTCGGTGACGATCTGCGGGTGATCTCGCCGGACCTGAGCACGCAGGACCCGGGCAAGATCCATGTCTCCACGGAGACCACGGGCGGCATCACCCCCGACGTCACCGGTGCGGAGACCCACGCGACCATCGTCACGCTGGACGAATCGCCCATCGTGCAGGGGATGCTGTTCGCCGGCACCGACGACGGCAACGTCTGGATGAGCCCCGACGACGGCGCCCGTTGGACGCAGCTCAACGACCGCTTCACCGGCAAGGTGCCCGACAGCACCTACGTGAGCCGCATCGAGCCGTCCAGCTTCGACCGCAACCGCTTCTACGTCACCTTCGACAACCACCGCCGCAACGACTTCACACCGTACGTGTTCGTCACCGACGACGGCGGCAAGAGCTTCCGCTCCATCGCCGGCGGGCTGCCCAGCGACGGCCCCGCGTACGTGCACGTGATCCGCGAAGACCCCACCAACCCCAACCTGCTCTTCGTGGGGACCGACCTGGGGGTGTGGGTGTCCACGGACCGTGGCGGCTCCTGGCAGCGCTTCATGAGCGGGATGCCCACGGTGCCGGTGCGGGACCTGGAGATCCATCCGCGGGACCGGGAGCTGATCGCGGCCACCCACGGGCGCTCCATCTGGATCGTGGACATCGCCCCCCTGCAGCAGATGACGGATCAGGTCATGGCACAGGGTGCCGTGCTCTTCGAGCCCGCGCCGGGACTCGAGTTCGGCGATCGGCCCATCGGTGGCGAGTCCACCGGGCACAAGTGGTTCGAGGGTGAGAGCCGGCCCTACGGCGCCGCCATCAGCTACTATCTGCCGGCTGACGTAGAGGGCCGTCAGGTGGAGCTGACCATCACGGGGCTCCGACGGCAAGGTGTTCGGGACCGCCAACGGTGTCGGCCGAGCCGGGTTGCAGACGGCGCTGTGGAACTTCCGGGGCGAGGCCCCCCCGGCGGCCGCGCTGTCGCCTGCCGAGCGGCGGGACAGCCTCCAGTCCGTGGCCATGATGCGGGCCGTGGCCGATTCCCTGGTGGAGCACGAGGGCGCCGACCGGCAGGAGATGGACGACGCGCTGGAGAACATGCTTTCCGGCGGAAATCGGCGCTTCCGCGGCTTCGGTGGCGGGGGCGGTGGACGAGGGGGCGCGGCTTCCGACCGGCCCGGCGAGACGCCGACGGCGCCCTTCCAGGCCGAAGGCCAGGGTCGGGGCGGCTTCGGTGGGCCAGGCGGCAACGCCATGCGCGATCTGCTGGGCGCGATGCGCGATCGAGGCATGGGCTTCAACGCGCTGCGTGGCCGCGGTGGCCCGAGCGCGCCCATGGCCGAGGCCGGCGTCTACACGGTTTCCATGACGGTCAACGGCAAGACGCTGAGCGTGCCGTTGGAGATCATCCGCCAGGGCGACCTGCAGCCCGACGAGTCGCCCTTCGAGATGTTCGGGGGTGCCGGCTCGTGGGACGAGCTGTTCGAGATGCTCGACGAAGGCCGGTTGGAGTTGGACGGAGGGTTCTGAAACAGTGAGGCCCGGGGTCGCGTGTCGCGGCCCCGGGCCTACCGGCTGTCAGGTGGTGGCATGCCTCCTCCGTGAGAAGGTACCGACCCTTTGCTGCGGGCCCGGCACGGTGCCGGTACACCGTGGATCCGTCCCGGTGGGGACGCCTGCCCGCGCTGCCTCCGCTCGTGCCACGCGGCCGTCTGCGTCGCCTCATTCCGAGGCTGCGGGAGCGTGACCTCGCTCCCCTCTTGGCGGGGCCAGACCGTGGCCCACGGGGGGAAGCAGCTAACTCAATGATTGCTTCGGCAGAGCCTCCGCGCAAGCTTCTCGTGGGCGTGTTTCCTGCCCCCCTCGGCGGGGTCTCCGGAGCCGTGCCGACGACTCACCGGAACGGGTCGGCGCGAAGGACGTCCGGCACCGGATTGAGCGCCGCGACGGGTGCCCATTCGCCGGGAGCGACGTGCTGGGCCGCGAACCGCCGCGGCTCGAATCCCGCCCGCGCGACGGCGGCTGCCACGTCGGTGGCGTAGAGGCTCTGGGCGGAGGTGGTCTGGATCCAGTCACCGGCCCACAGGAACGCATCGTCGGGCACGTACGCCAGCAGGGCCCCGAAGGCCGCGCGGCCGCCGATGGTGCGCAGGCGCAGCTTGCCGCCCGCCAGGTCCAGGCCGTCATCGACGCCCACGAATCGGAACGGCACCGACGCTCCGGCCCGCACCCGTTCCAGGGCGTCGGGGGTATGGGTCCAACGCCGCTCCACCAGCCGGGTGAGGAAGTCGCGTGCCGATCGGTGCGCCACCACGGTGGCGCCACGGGCCACCCAGAACCGCACGCCGCCGATGTGAGGCCAGGCGAGGTCGGTCACCACCACCACGCGGTTGGGGGCATCGGGAAAGAGCGTGGCCGCCAACGCGGAGTCTTGCCGTGCGCGCTTTTCCGAGAGGGTGGCATCGAGCACGTAGACCGTGTCACCCACCTGTACCAGGGTCTCGTTGTACGCCTGGTCCGCCAACACCACGACATGGTCGGACTGGCGCACGGTGTCCGGCGGCTGGGCACTCCACGCCGCCAGAAATACGTCCTCGGTGGCCCGGGCGGCCTCGGCGGGCACCTCCGGGATGGGGGATCGGCTCCGGGGAAGTATTTCCATGCGGCCCAGCGTCCGCTCCCGCTGGATCCCGCCATCCTCGAGCTGATGGGCCGCGCTGGGAAAGTAGCCGCCGTCGCCGGTGGCGATCCAGGTGCTCCACAGGATCTCCTCGTGCCGCTGGCCCCAGGTGGCGTGGGGTCGGATGCGCTCGAGCTTCACGGGGAGCGCCGTGGCGAGATCCAGGAACAGTCGGTCGGGACCGAAGGCTCCCCCGCGGCTGAGCACGATGCGCGGCAGGTCGCGGTAGTCGCACACACCCGCCACGCGCACGTCGGACGCACGACTCCAGTCCAGTAGCACGGCCCAGGGGTTCATCTCGCGTTGCGGGGCCATGGCGGCGTGGAACGACGCGGCCTCCCGCAACTGTCCCTCCACCTCCACCCAGGTCGTGCGGGCGTCGGTGACGGCGGTGCGCGGCTCCCCCGGGCCGGTCTTGGGAAAGACGCCGGTGAAGGACTCGCGTTGGACGCCCGTCCGTGGATCGTACCAGCTCTCCGCCGACTGCAGGGCCGAGAAGAACGGCGGATACGTGCGATCCGACTGGAAGTCCATACTCTGGGTGCCCATGCTCCAGAAGTGGAACACCCCGTCGTCCGGCACCTCCATGGAGGCGCGGGCCGCGCTCAGCCAGGCATCGGCGGATCGTGAGTCGGCGGCGGCCCGACAGGCGTCCAGGCTCTGGGCATGTGCGGGCCGGACGGCCAGCGTGCCCAGGAGGCATGCCAGAGCGACGCGTCGGCCGGTCGCGAGTGGGGCGCGGTCGGTGGGCCGGAAGGGGCGGGAAGGGGAGGGATTCATTCGGGTCTCCTCGCGTCGTCGATTCGAAGGCTGACCCGATTGTCGCGCCGTGGATCCCGTGGCGGTATCGGCCAAAAGGACGAAGCGTGCCCGCCGGACCGTGTGCCCGGGCCTCAGAGCAGGCCCACCGCCTCTGCTCGCGCCAGGGCCTGTATCCGGGAGCCGGCGTCGAGCTTCCGATAGAGGCGTTGCAGGTGTGTCTTGACCGTGCTCAACGACACGCCCAGCTCCCTGGCCATGGCTTTGTTGCTCATCCCCCGGGCCAGAAGGTGCAGCACATCGGCCTCCCGGGCGGTGAGCTGTGGTTGCCCGTGGAGGGAACGAGCGGACTCGGCCTCGACGGCGCGGGCCACGCGGTTGAGGTGGGCCAGGCCGTCGGGAGCGGGCCGGACTCCTTCCAGCACGGGCGCGATGTGTGCAGCCTGGTCGGCGAAGACGCGGACCCAACCCTCGGGGCGGGCCTGGTTCAGTGCGCGCTCGAGGGCCTCGACCGCGGCGTCACGGTGGCCGAGCGCTTCCAGCGCGCCGGCTTCCAGCACACCGAAGTGGACCGCGAAGGCCGAGCGACGGCCCTCCAGCGCTGCGCCGCGCGCCGCGCGGGCCAACGCCAGCGCCTCGTCGTCCCGCTCCAGGGCGAGCAACGCCTCCACCACCGTTGCGATCTCCTGAAGTCGAGCGTGGAGCTCCGACGGAGGTGATTCAGCGAGAGAGCGGGGCTCGTACCTGCGCCGTCGGAGCCAGGTGGCCACGGCGTCGAGGTCGCCGGCCGCCAGTGCGAACCCGGCGCGCACCCCGTCCAGCCATTCCCGGTTGCGGTCCGATAGGGGGGTGGTCGCCATGAGACGGCCGAGATCGTCCAGGCGGGCACGGGCCTCGTCCGGGCGATTCAGGCGGAGCAGCACCGTGGCGAGTACCCGGTAGGCGCCTGTGAGCACGCCTCGATGCTCCAGCGGCTCGGCCAGCTCCACGGCTCGGGTCAACGAGGCCTCCGACTCCTCCAGCGCGTTCCATTCATACTGCAGATACCCGAGGAATTGATGCGCCATGGCCTCGCCCACCGGTGCCGCACCGTCGTGGCTGGAGGCCACCTGAAGGGCGCTCTCCAGCGCCTCGCGCGAGGCGTGGGAGCGGCCGAGCATCATGAGGAGCACACCGGCCATGGAGCGCCCCACGGCCGCTTCGGCCGGACGGTCCACCCGGGCTCCGACCTGGTGGGCCAGGGCAAGGGCGTCCTCTGCCAGCTCGGGATCGCCGGTGAAGCGGAATCCGACCTGGAGCAGGCTGAGCGTCTGGAGGGCCAGGAAGGGATCCCCGGCGGGCAGGGCCCCGCGGGCGCGGCGGGCCGCGGCGGCCGTCGCCGCCACGTCGCCCCGTGACAGGGCTCCCACGGCCCGCACCAGGTGGTCCAGGCAGCGAAGGTCGGCGCCGGCGTCGTCGGGCAGGGGGGGCAGGTCCACGCCGCCGCCGTTGCCCCGGTGATAGGCGAACCACGCCCGCAGCCGGGTGGCCACCGGCGCGTCGCGCAGGACATTTCCGGGAATGGCCTCGAGCGTGCGCGCCAACCAGCGACTCCGACCTCGCGCCAACAAGGGGCCCGCGTCGGCCTCCATCCAACGCAGCGCCAGGCGCGGCCGCCGCGCCGTGAGGGCGTGCTCCACCGCCGACTCGATGCGACTCTGCGCCGCATGGTGGTGCGCCAGTTTCAGGTGCAACGAGCGCCAGTCGCCCTCCTCGTGGGTATGCAGATCCTCCGCGAGCACCTCACGGAGCAGGGGATGCAGTCGGAAGGTGTCGAGATCGGGGCCCCGGGTCACGAACCAGCCGCGAGACTCCAGCGCCTCCAGGAAGCGCGTGGGGTCGCCTTCGGGGTCGAGCAGGGTTCGGGTGGGACCGTCCAGCTCGTCGGCTACCGACAGGCGGGCGAGGCGGGCCGCCGTGGCGTCACCCAGCGCAGGCACCACCTCCTGGCGGACGAAGTCTGCCAGAAGCCCCGATGACGCCGGTTCCGAGACCAGCGCGCCGCTGCCTTCCCGGGCCAGCACCCTGAGGGCCACCGGCCAACCGCCGGACCGTGCCAGGATCTGCTCGAGGGTTTCGGCGTCCGGCTCGAGCCCGGCTCCTTCCAACAACGCGCGAGCTTCGGCCTGGTCGGCGGCGAGCTCGGCGGGCCCGATCCTGCGCAGCGCTCCAGCCACCTCCAGGCGGGCCCAGCGGAGCTCGGGCAGGGTGCGTCCGGACAGGACCAGGAGGCGCCCCCCGGGCCAGCCTCGTGTGAAGGCGTCGAGCCAGGCCGCCAGCCCGGGGTCCGGGTCCGCTTCGTGAAGCTCGTCCAGGACCAGTGCGGTGCGGGGGGCGAGGAGGTCGGCCGACCTCGCCAGGGCGGCGCCCACGGCCCGAGCCTCGGGCGAGACCGCTTCCAGCCCGGCGCGCGCGGACCCGGCGGGTGCCCCCAGCCCCTCCAGCGCCGTCGCCGTTCGCCGGGCTGCGTCGGCCCATTCGTCGCCGGGCAGGAGGGTGACCCAGCCCACGGCCTGCTTCCGGTGGTGCGCCCATCCGGCCAACGCCCAGCTCTTTCCCCATCCCCCCGCCGCCTCCACGGCCACCACCCTCACCGGCTCCGGCGCCTCCAGGAGCGTCGAGATCCGCTCCCGGTGGACGTGGACAGGCGAAAGGGGCGGTGCCGACGTCAAGGGCCTCCCCCGGTACACGCGATCACGATCCTCCTCCCGCACGACGAAGACGCCGGTCAGGCCCGGCGCGAGGCCGCCACGATACGAGCCGGCCCGGGAGGTGGGCAACGGCGACGAGCCGGGTTCGACGCGAAGGTCAGCGCTCGTGACGAAAGACGGTGATGGCAGAATCTCCGACCAGATGGCGCTTGCCCCGACCCGGTAGCGGGTGTTCCGCGCCGGTCTCCACCGTCAGCAACCCCGCCCAGGGCACCTCGCGCCAGAGCCGGACGATCCGGTCCGAAAGGCGCGAGGTGTAGGGTGGATCGCAGAGACAGAGATCGTACGCGCCGGGCTCCAGGCGCTCGATGAACGAGAGCGCGTCCATGCGGAAGATGCGGGTGCGCTCCTGGACGCGGAGCTTCGCCACGTTGGCCTTGAGCGCGTGCAGCGCCCCCGGCCCGTTCTCCACGAAATCGACGGACGCCGCTCCGCGCGAGAGGGCCTCCAGGCCCAGGGCTCCCGTGCCGGCGAAGAGCTCCAGGACGCGGGCGCCCTTGAGCTCCTTCTCCACCAGCGACATCCAGGCATCCCGCACGGGCTCGGCCGTGGGGCGCACGCGCCCCCCGGGGGACACGAGGTCGGTACCGGCCCAGCGGCCGCGAACGATGCGCATGGCAGGCAGTTCCTGGGGGGCGGAGCGGTGAGCCTTCCTCTTCAACGCTACCACCGGCCGGCGGCGACTCGCCATTCTCGCGTTTAACGCTCGCCGGGGCTCGGGCCTCCCACACTCGAACAGGCGACGACGCCACGGTACTCCCTCCCACCAGGAGGCCCAATGGGCATCCGGCGACGCACTCCGTTCCTGCAGACACTCCTCATGGGTCTGGCGCCGGTGGCGTTGGGGGCCTGCGCCGATGGCGATTCCCCCGCCACGATCGGGGTGGACCTCCCGGATCCGGCCGCGGGCGCCGAGGCCTTCACCACGGCGTGCGCGGAGTGCCATGGGAGTGGCGACGGCTTCGATCTGGCCCTCTTCGGATTCGCGGACACGACCATCGTGCGCCGGGCCGTCGCTCACGTGGACACCGCGACGGCGCTGGACATCGTGGCGCACGTGAGGAGCCTCGGCGTGGCGTCCATGGGCGAGGAGCGGCGGCCCTTCCAGCCCGCGGTCCAGCCGGTAGCCGACGACGAAGCCTTCGCCGTGGCGCTCTTCGGAGACGACGCCTGGCCGGTGATGGACGAAGGCACCCTGAGCGACATCGACCCGAGGGTGGTCGCGACGGCGGTGGCCTTCCCGCGCTGGTCCGACGAGGACAGCAACCTCGATTGGATGCCCGATGCGCCGCTACCTCCCGATCTGCTCGATGCTCGGGGTGGCATGGCCCGGGCCACGCTGGCGGGCTATTACGCGGCCCCCACCGATGACAACCTGGCCCGGACCGTCGGGTTGTTGCGCGCCCTGTCCAGAGACCCCGCCGGTGCCGGCGCCGCTTGTCGCCTGGACGAGGAGCGCCGGCTCGCGGATCCCGAAGCGTGTTTCGAGATCGACCGTTGGATCGCGGCCCTGGCGGCTCAGCACATGCTCCGCAACGGGCGTGAGCTCCAGGGGATGCCCGTCGTACGCGACGCCTTCTGGGACGTGGGCATGGCGGCGCGCCGGTCGCTGGTGTCGAACCTCGATCCGGTGGACAACGCCGAGGCCAACTGGGGCGTGTGGATGTACCTGGGGTGGACGTTCGAGCCGGGCCGGCACGCGTCGGTCTACACGGCGTCGGCGCTGACCAGGGCGGGCCTGCCTCGGCACGCGACCTTCGTAGCGCTCCGCAGTCTGGTGGCCCGTCCCCCTGGGACACCCATGCCCTTCCAGGACCTGCGCGTCGCGGCGTCGAGCGCGCCGGACCGCTGGCTGGCGACAGCCTACGAGACCGGACTCTCGGCGCTGGAGGCTCGGGAGCGACGCGGCATGGGACCCGATGCTCCCGAGGCGCGGGCCGACGCGGCGGATGCCCTGGAGGGAGCCGCGGCCGTTCTCCGAAGGCGGCTGGGCGTCGACGCCTCGCGAACGCTGGTGGAGCGGACCCTGTCGCTGGTCAACGCGCTGTAGCACCCGCGCCCCGGCCGGTGCCGCCACCCTCCGGAACGGCACCGGTATCGGGAGGGGTCGTGTCGGGACGCATGCGAAGACCCGCCGAATCGGGCATGGGGGCCGGCACGCTGTCGGTGCGCACCGGGCCGGGCCCGCCTCCGTTCAACGGCAGGCGCACCCGGGTGCGCACCCGGGCCTCGTCGCTGCCCCGGAGGGCGTCGGGCATGAGGCCGGCGGGTCGTTGGAACGGTTCCCGCCCGATCCCGGGCAGGAGCCAGGGCCGCAGAAGCCTCTCGATCACCGTGAGCTCGACGGGGGTCGCGCCGGCGCCGGTGGTGATTCCCACCGCCACCGTGTCGCCCGGGGTGCCCCAGTGCAGGAGGGTGCGCACCGGCCCGCCCGCCGAGTCCGCCGGCGGAGGCACGGGCACGCCGTTCACCGACACGAACGCGGCCTGGCTGCCTTCCTCGAGCTCCAGGACGAGCACTTCCGCGCCGATTCCCGAGGCCACCCCCACCACCAGTTCGCCCACCGAAGCCGCGCTGTCGGTACGGGAGACGATGGCCGGGGGGGGCGCCTGTAGCGCGGGGCCGGGGCCGGTGTGGAAGCGGCCGCGCAGGAGGAAGCCCGCAAGCGAATCCTGCTGCACCAGCTCTCCCACCGCGCTCTGGGCCCATTCCAGGCCCGGATCACGGGATGCCCAGCGGGCCGTGCCCGCTTCCCGGTCCGCCACGTACAGCAGCGTGGTGGCCTGAGGTCGGGAGGGGCTGGGGCCCGCGCGCAGGATGCCGGTGGCCACGGCTCCGCCGGCCACGACCAGCGCGAGCACGGGCGCCCACCATCGGTTCGGCTCGTCGAGGCTGTCCAGTGCGGGGAGCAGCATCAGCAGGGTGAGCGCGGACAGGGCGCCCACGGCGGCGGCGACCTGGAATCCGAAGCCTCGCCACACCAGCGCCGTCAGGGGGACCGTCAGGACCATCACCGGCACCGCGAGCAGGAGGGTGAGCACCCACACTGCCAGCGGGTGCTTGCGGCGCGGGCGGGGCACGGCCACCAGCGCCGTGGCCAGGAGCGCCGCCGCCAGCGGAACCTGGAGGTTGACGGCGCCCAGGGGCACGGTCCAGGTGAGGGCCACGGTGGCGGCCAGCGGAACCACCAGGGCCCCGACCAGCAACCCACCCAGAGACATGCGGCGGCGGGCGAGGGTGAACAGCGACAGGACCAACACCAGGGCCACGGCCACGACCCCCAGCACATAGGGTCCCTCGCCGTAGAACGAGCCGGCGACCAGCGTGCCGTACTCGGCGTGCCGGGGACGGAGCCACTGGAACAGTCCCCACCCCGCGCCGGCGGCTCCCGCCACGGCCACGAGCCCGAGAACGAGCCCCGTGACCATCTCGCGCCAGGCCGCGCCTCGCGCCCGGGCCAGCGCGGCCACGGCGAGCAGCAGCACGGCCAGCCCCACGGTGATGGGAAGCGACCATCCGCCGGGGTAGTCCACCAGGCCCAGGAACGGCACCGTGAAGTAGGCTCGATCCGGTGCGTCGACGTCGGACAGGTCGTCGTCGCCCAGGGCCCGCGTCAGAGCCAGCACCTGCAAGCCGTGGTGTTCCAGCGTGCCCTCGCTGACGTTCTCGGGCACGTCGGTGGCCTGATGGTAGATCTCGGGGCTGCCGATGGCGGCGAAGTTGAGTCCCTGCACACCGGACTCCCTCAGCGGCGTGAAGTCCGTGTCGTTCGGCATACGCCGATACAGGGCCACCGTCAGGGAGTTGGCGAAGGGACGGGGATCGGCGCCGGCCAGCGCCTGGATGATCCACCCGTTGTCGGCGCCGGTCTCGAACATGATGGACGGGCCCGATCCCCCGCGCATCTCGACGGACAACGCGACGGAGACATCGGCCAGCCAGGGGTCGTCCCGTACGAAGGCCCGCGATCCGAGCAGGCCCAGCTCCTCGCCGTCGGTGATCAGGATGATCAGGTCGTTCCGGAGCGGCGGACCGGCCTGCATGGCCCGCAGCGTTTCCAGGATGGTGGCCACGCCCATGCCGTCGTCGCCGGCGCCGTGGGACAGCGGCACGGCGTCGTAGTGGGCCGTCAGCAGGACGGCACCGGTGGACGACGTGCCTGGCACCCGGGCCACGATGTCGTGCACCACCGCCGAGTGGACGGCGCCCCCCCGACGCACCACCGAGGTGGCGGAGTCGACCCGGGGATCGAGGCCCAGGGTGCGCAGGCGATCCACGATGAGCTCGCGCACGCGAGCGTTCTCCGGCGAGCCCGTGGGGTGGGGCGCCCGGGCGATCTCCACCAGCTCGGCCATGGCGCGTCCCGACGAGAACACCGAGTCGGGAGCGTTGGCCGCCACCGGGGCCGGCACCGCCCGGCCCGGGCTCGACATCCACGCGGCTACCAACAGGACGACCAGCGTCACGGCTCCACGCCACGGGCTCCGCGCTTCCGGGGGAGGGGCCGCGGGCGCGGGTCGAGGGGGCTCGGACCCGGGAGGCGGCGTGGCCTCGCCGGAGGCCTCGTCGGCCCCGGGCTCCTCTTCGGAGAGCCCGGCGATTCCCAACTCCTCGTCGGATGGAAGCTCGGGAATCTTGTAGTCGTCGCTGCTCATGGCCTGGGGTGGTGGCGGGGCGAGAGGGTCGGCACAGGTCCCTACGGATCATCCATGCGAATGGTGCCGACGCCGGGGTCGGGACGCCAGGGGAGCGGCCTCCTCTGCGGGCGACCTTCGGCCCGCCGTTCCGTCCGAGTCCGCGCCGTCGCCCGACCGCCTTTGACAATTGAGGTCGGTATGCGCGTATTGGGGGGTCCTCCAGACGTGGTTTCTTCGCAACTCCCGGTGGTATGCGCCCCTTTCGCACACTCGTGGTCGTCGCCTGGACGGCGCTCCTGCTTCAACTCGCCGCGGGCGAGCTGGAGGCGTCGTCCGCCCCGCGACTCGTGGCCGGATCCGACACCCTGGCCGCACTCCGCATCGATCCGGACCTCGAGGGTGGGGTCCACGTCGACGGCTTGCTGTCGGAGCCCTTCTGGCAACGGGCGGCGGTGATCGACGGCTTCATGCAGAGGGAGCCCGAGGAAGGGGTGCCGGCCACGGAGACCACCGAGGTGCGAGTGGTCTACGACGACGATGCCCTCTATGTGGGGATCGTCGCCCGTGACTCGGAGCCCCAACGCATCGTCGCTCGATTGCTCCAGCGGGACCGCATCCTGTCCCGCGGAGGGTTCGGGGGATTCAGCTTCGCCGGCGACGACGCCGTGGCTCTTCTCCTCGATCCCTTCCACGATCACCGCAACGGCGTCGTGCTGGCCACCAATCCCAACGGAGCCCAGTACGATGCCCTGGTCTCCGACGAGGGCTCGGAGATCAACACCGACTGGCGGGGGGTGTGGGAGGTGCGGGCGCAGCGCATCCCGGAGGGTTGGAGCGCCGAGTTCGCGATCCCCTGGCGCAGCCTCCGTTATCCCGGAGGCGGGCAGGACGGTGTGTGGGGATTCAACGTCTACCGCATGATCCAGCGAAAGAAGGAGGAGGTGCTGTGGCGCGGCTGGGAGCGCGAAGGGGGCGGCTTCCAGCGGGTCAGCCAGGCCGGCCACCTGGCGGGGCTCCACGACCTGCCGCGGCCGGGGCTCAACGTCGAGGTCAAGCCGTTCGCGCTGGCCGAGACCACCCGGGCGCGTAGCGAAGTCGGGGACTACTCCAACGACAACCAGTTCGATGTGGGTCTGGACGTGAAGAGCGAGCTCCGGCCGGGGCTGGTCATGGACCTCACGGCCAATACCGACTTCGCGCAGGTCGAGGTGGACGATCAACAGGTCAACCTGACGCGCTTCAACCTCTTCTTTCCCGAGAAGCGGGACTTCTTCCTGGAGAACGCCGGCATCTTCCAGTTCGGCCAGCCCGGCTTCATGGAGACCCCGCCCTACCTCATGTTCTTCAGCCGGCGCATCGGCATCGGCCCGGAGGGCGAGGTGCCGATCCTCGGCGGGGGTCGGGTCACCGGGCGCGTGGGCGGTCAGACCGTGGGCGCCATGATGGTGGCCACCGACGATGCGTCGGGGCGGGACAAGGAGCTCTTCAGCGTGGCCCGCATCAAGCGCGACGTGGGCGAGAGCGACTACCTCGGTGCCATGCTCACCGACCGTCGCGGTGACGGTCCCGGCAATACCGTCGTGGGGTTGGACGGGCAATTCCACCTGCATCCGACGCTGACCCTGGCGGGCTTCATGGCCCGAAGCTTCACCGCGGGTGAGGGGGGTGACGGGCTGGCGTACCAGGGTTCACTGGACCTGACCACCGACCTTTGGGGCGGATACGCCCAGTTCTTTCGGGTGGACCCCGAGGCCGTGGCACGCTCCGGCTTCATCACCCGCACCGACATCCAGCGGAGCCAGCTCTTCCTGCGTCGGCGGCTCAGGCCTGCTGGACTCGGCCTGCGGCTGGTGGACTTCCGGCTGAGCGGATCCTACCAGAGTCACACCGACGGCCGCTTCCAGGACTACAGCCTCGGAGCCACCGCGGCCCCCACCTGGAACGCCGGCGACAACGTCTCGTTGGCCTACACCGCGGGTGAGACGCGCGTGGACGATCCCTTTCCCCTGGCCGACTCCCTGCCCGTGCCCGCGGGACGCTACGCCACGGACAACTGGTCGGCGTCGGCGAGCTCCAGCAGCGCCCGCCCCTGGGTGGTGAGCGGGAACTTGCGTGGTGCCGACTTCTACGGCGGCGATCTCCTGGCCTGGGGCGGGAGCCTCTCGGTCACCCCCACGCCCTCGCTATCACTCACCGGGAGCTTCAGCCGGAACGACGTCTCCATTCCGTCGGGGTCGTTCACCGCCGACATCGTGACGCTGCGAGGGATCTGGGCGCTGTCCACCCGGGTGACCACGAACGCGCTGGTCCAGTACAACCGTCTGACGGAAGATCTGATCACCAACGTCCGCTTCAACTTCATTCACCGGCCCGGAAGCGACCTCTACGTGGTCTTCACCGAGGCGCGGGGCGTGGAGGGCGATCTCTGGACGCTGGGGGATCGCGGGCTGGTGGTGAAGCTGACCTGGCTGCAGCGCTTCTGAGCCCGCCGGGTTTCAGCCGACGCGCCCGTCTCCGTCCAGGTCCTCGCCGAACCGCGTCTCCAGGGCCTTCAACAACTGCATCAGGGCCTGATTCGTGCGCGTCAGCTCGTCCTCGAGCTCGGCCACACGGTATTCGAGTGACGCGGCGCGGTCTCGTGTCTCGTTGATCTGTCCGTGTTGGATCAGGTCCCAGATCAGGCCCATGGCTCGCCTCCGGTGGGGAAGGTTCGTAATACGATCGGTCGTGCACTTCCGGTACGGGCGTCGCGCCTGGATTCATCGGTGGTGCGACTGCCCCGGCGCTTCCTCACAGCTGGGCGATGGCCATGCGCACCGGCTCCGCGCTGCGCACCGTGGTGGCGTGGCCCCGACCGGTGACGTCCTCCAGGAAGAGCACGTCACCACGACGGAAGGTGCGCACTTCACCGTCGCTCACCTGGATCTCGATCTCTCCGGACAGGAAGGCCACCCACTGACGGGTCGGTGTGGGATGCCAGTCGCCGAACCAGCCCCCCGGGGCCGTGACGAACGCGAAGCGCGAGACAGGCGTGAAGACGGACAGGTGGAGGGGGGGCGCTGGAGGTGCGAACACCGAGGGCTCGAGGAGCGAGTCCACCTCCTGGAAGTGCGACTCGCCTGCGGCGTCGGCGAACACGCGCAGGTAGCTGGCGATCTCTGCCATTCCATCTCCGTGCGGGAAGGTATCGGGAGCGGGCGCTGACGAAACCGCGCATCCTGCCTCAGCGCCTGGAAATACGGCCTCGCAGCCGGCTATGGAAGGGGTGAGCGTCGGGAAGTCCCCCACAGTCGTCCACGAAGCGCTCCCCGCAGCATCGCCGGGGGCTCCTGGGGAGATTTGAAGCGTCGGGACCTGTGGACCCTGACTTCGAGACGATTTCATGACCGTGGGACTTCCCGCGGTGGAGCATAGACCGGGCCTCTTCCTGGGTGACGAGGCCGTCGCCCTGGGCGCGCTGCACGCGGGCATCTCCGCCGCCTACGCATATCCTGGCACACCATCCACCGAGATCTTCGAGTTCCTGTCGGCCGCCGCCAGGCACGACTCGAAGGTTGCCGCGCACTGGTGCGCCAACGAGAAGACCGCCCTGGAGCAGGCGCTGGGCGTGTCCATGATGAACCGGCGGGTCCTCGTGTCCATGAAGCACGTGGGCCTGAACGTGGCCATGGATCCGTTCGTAAACGCCGCCCTCGTGGGAATCCGCGGCGGTCTGGTCCTGGCCGTGGCCGACGACCCGGGCATGCATTCATCGCAGAACGAGCAGGACAGCCGGATCCTGGCGGACTTCGCCCGCATTCCGATCCTGGAGCCCGCCGACCAGCAGGAGGCCTACGACATGACACGGGAGGCCTTCGAGCTGTCGGAGCGCTTCCAGGTGCCCGTGCTCGTTCGACTGGTCACCCGCCTCTGCCACAGCCGGGCCGCCCTCGAGACGGCTGCGCCCGCCCAGCAGCGACCTGCGGGCAAGGCGTCGGATCCTTCGGACTGGATCCTGCTGCCCGCGAACGCGCGCCGGCTGTGGAGGAACCACCTGGAGAAGCAGGAGGACCTTCTGGCGTGGTCGGAGGCCAGTGGCCACAACCGCGTCGAGCACGGCGGGGGCGAGGAGCTCGTCCCGCTCGGGGTGGTGACCACGGGGATCGCCCGGGGCTACCTCCTGGAGAACCTGTCCGACCTGACGGATCCGTACCTGCACCTCCACGTGGGCGCGTATCCGCTGCCGGTGGAGCGCATCCGGTCGTTCGCGGGCAGGGTCGAGCGCATCCTGGTGCTGGAGGAGGGATACCCGCACCTCGAGCGCCTGCTGCGCGGAATCCTGCCGACGACGGCGGAGGTGCGTGGACGCATGTCCGGTCATCTGCCCGCCGACGGCGAGCTGACGCCCGACACCGTGCGCCTGGGTCTGGGACTGGAGCCGAGGCCGGCCCAGAGCTACGGCGGCCCGGGGATTCCCGCACGTCCGCCCCAGCTCTGCCAGGGCTGTCCTCACCGGGACTCCTACGGCGCGGTGCTGGAAGCCATCCAGGACTTCGAGACCCCCGTGGTGACCGGCGACATCGGATGCTACACGCTGGGGGCGCTGTCGCCGTTCCGCGCCATCGAGTCGTGTGTGTGCATGGGTGCCAGCATCGGCATGGCCAAGGGCGTGTCCGATGCCGGTGTTCGTCCCGTGCTGGCCGTGATCGGCGATTCCACCTTCCTGCATTCGGGGGTCACCGCCCTCATGGACGCCGCGGCCCGCGACACCGATATGACCGTCCTCATCCTGGACAACGAGACGGTGGGCATGACGGGCCAGCAGGACACGGTGCTCCCGGATTCCCGGATTCTCCCCATCGTGCTGGCGTTGGGAGTGGATCCCGCCCACGTGCACCAGGCCGAGGCCCATCCGCGCAAGACACAGGAGATGGCGGCCCTGCTCCGGAGAGAGATGGACCACCCGGGGCTGTCCGTGATCGTCGGCGTACGGGAGTGCATCGTCGCCGCACGCAAGCGCAAGGCCGAGATGAAACGCGCCGTCGACCAGCTCGTCGGCGCCGGCACAGCCAAGGAGAAAGAGCGTTGAAGACCGATGTGATCCTCGCCGGGGTGGGCGGCCAGGGCGTGTTGTCCGCCGCGGCCATCCTGGCCGAGACCGGGCTCCGTCAGGGGCTCCACGTGCGCCAGGGTGAGCTGCACGGCATGGCCCAGCGCGGCGGCGCCGTGCAGGCCTCGCTTCGCCTCTCGGACGAGGGCATTCCCAGCGACCTGGTGCCCCGGGGCGCCGCGACGCTGCTCCTGAGCATGGAGCCCCTGGAGGCGCTGCGATACGTGGATTGGCTGGCTCCCGACGGCGTTGTGCTGGCCGCGGCGGAGGCCTTCGAGAACATCCCGGACTATCCGTCGCTGGACGACGTGCACGCGCGCATCCGGACGCTTCCCGACGCCAGACTGGTCGAGGCGGGGCGGTTGGCGCGGGAGGCAGGCAACGCGCGTTCGGCGAACGTGGCCATGATCGGCGCCGCCATGCCCTTCCTGCCGCTGGACCCGACGCTGCTCCAGCGGGTGATCCGTGAGGCCTTCGCCGGCCGCGGTCCTCGGGTCGTGGAGGCGAACGTGGCCGCGTTCCTGGCCGGCATGGACGCCGTGGCACCCGCGGCCGCGGTGGTGTGACATGGCCGACGGCACGCTGATGGCGGCGCCGTCCGGCTCCCACATCGGGCCCACCGAGCTGATCGAACGGGTCCGCGCACAGGGTCGGGCCGTCCTGGTCGAGGACGAAGCGCTCCTGCTGGCTGCCGGCCTGGGCCTGCGGACCCCGCGTCATCGGTCGGTGGTCGACGCCGCCGAGGCCCGGAGCCTGGAGCTCGCGAGCTTTCCCGGTAGCCACGTGGTCGTGAAGGTCCTGTCACCCCGCGTGCTCCACCGCAGCGACGTGGGAGCTGTACGGGTGGTGCCTCGTTGGGCCGACGAGGTCGCGTCGGCGGTGGCCGATCTGGAGCGCACCTTCGGCGGCGACGACGTGCGCTATCTCGTCGAGGAGCGGGTGGTGCGTGAAGCCCGTCCCGGAGACGAGCTTCTCCTGGGCATGCGCGTCACGCGGGAATTCGGACCCGTGGTCACCGTCGCTCCCGGAGGCCTGTTGGCCGAGACGCTCGCTCCGGCGCTGCGTCCCGACCAGGGGCCCGTCGTGTGGGCTCCGGACCTCGATCTGGAAGGCGCGCTCCGGCGCGAGCTGTCGAGGCGCCACTTCCTGGCGCCGGCGGTGGAGGGAGTCCGGGGACAGCCGCCGTTGCTCGGTCTGGACGCACTCGAGGCACTCGTGCGTCGCTTCGGCCACCTCGCGCGGGAGCTGATGGCTGCGGGCGTGGGCGAGCTGGAGTTCAATCCCGTGCTCCTCACGCCCGAGGGTCCGTGGGCCGTGGACGGACTGGGGCGGCTCGGTGAGCCGGGAATTCTCGAGGAGGCTCGCCCGCCGCGGCCCGGGGCCGCAATCGGCGCCCTGCTGCGTCCGCGCTCCATCGCAGTCATGGGGGTCTCGGAGCGCATGAATCCGGGCCGCGTGATCCTGCGCAACATTCTCGAGGCCGGGTTCGACGCCGGGGCCGTGACCGTGGTGAAGCCGGGGGTCCGGGAGCTCGACGGCTGCCGATGCGTGGCCACGCTCTCGGACCTCCCGGAGCCTGTCGACCTCCTGGTGGTGAGCCTTGCCGCGGAGCAGGTGCCTCCGGTCCTGGAGGAGGTCACCGTCCGGGATCTCGCTGCCGCCGTCATCCTGGTCGCCGGCGGCATGGACGTGGACGGCCCCGGCGGCTCCCCGGCCCGGCAGGTCCGCCAGATCCTCGACCGGGCACGGGCCAGCGGCGGAGGACCCGTGGTCAACGGTCCCAACTGCCTGGGCATTCGCTCGGTTCCGGGCGGCTACGACACGCTCTTCATTCCGCGCCACAAGCTGCGCGTGTCGGACGGGGCGCCGGCGCCTGTCGCGGTGCTCAGCCAGAGCGGGGCGTTCGCCATCGCTCGCATGAGCCGTCTCCGCAACCTCAATCCGCGCTATGTCGTCACCCTCGGCAACCAGCTGGACCTGACGCTGGCCGACTATCTGGATCACCTCCTGGAGGATCCCGCGGTGGCTGTGGCCGCCTGCTACGTGGAGGGCTTCGTGCCCGGCGACGGCCGGGCGTTCCTGGCCTCGGCGAGACGGTGGTCGGAGGCCGGACGCCGCGTGCTCCTGTACCGGGCGGGCCGCAGCGAGGCCGGAGCCCGTGCGGCCGCGTCGCATACCGCCTCGGTGGCCGGGGACTACGCGGTGACCCGGGAGCTCTCCGGACTGGCAGGTGTCGAGGTCGCCCAGGACATCGAGGAATTCCAGGAACGCATGGCCGTCCTGGCCGCGTGGGCAGGGCGCGGGCCCGGGGGTCACCGGTTGGGCGTCGTCTCCAACGCCGGCTTCGAATGTGTGGCCATGGCCGACACCCTCGGCGGGCGCGAGCTGGCCGATCTGGCTCCCGCCACCCGGAGTGCGCTCGCGGACCTGCTGGCGGAAGCGCGCCTCGAGGAGATCGTGGGCGTCGCCAATCCCCTGGACGTCACGCCCATCATGAGTGACGCGGGCTTCGTGGAAGCCGCGCGCCTCGTGCTGGCCGATCCCGGTGTGGACGTGGGCCTGGTCGGTTGCGTGCCCCTGACGCCGGCCTTGCAGACGCTGGCGGCGTCCGGAGAGCACGCGGAGGACCATGTCGCCGCCGACTCGGTGGTCTCGGGGCTCGTCCGGTTGTGGAACGAGACGAGCAAGCCCTGGGCGGTGGTGGTGGACTCGGGGCCGGACTACGAGCCCATGCGTCAAGCGCTGGAGCGGGCGGGAATCCCCGTACTCCGGAGCGCCAACGCGGCGCACCTCGGCTAACCGTTACGGTCTACGTCCGTCGCGATAATTCCCGCCATCTCTTCCCACAACGGATCACACAGACCGGGTCGCTGCACCGCGGCCTGGAAGTCGTCGTGCTCCCGACGGTACATGCGCAAGAGATCCGCTCGCTCCCGCGCGACGCACGCCCTCAGATTGGCCAACCGGTCGGCGGCCTTCACGACCAGCGCCAGGTGGTGGCGGTCGGGAGCCGCCGCCAGACGCACCAGGGTACGCGCCTTGCGCTCACGTCGATTCCGGCCCGGGCGGTCCGTGACCAGATCGACGCAGGCGGCGACCCGTGCGCCGAATCCATCCTCCACCTCCTCCAACGACGTCTCGGTATCCTCGACGATGTCGTGCAGGTACGCCACGACGCGTGCCCGGTCGCCGTACTCCTCGACGAGCCGCGCGACGTCGTCGAGGTGCGCCGTGTAGGGGAGGTCGCCGTACTGTTGGTTGGCGTGGCGCTCGGCGGCCAGCGCACGGGCGCGAGCCACAGCTCCGGGATCGAGGTCGTTCATCCGGGGTCCGTCCGAATTTCGTCGGTGACGTGGATGGGAATACTGTGGTCCCACACCGGGCCCGGGAACCCCCGCCCTCGCTCCCGGTATTGGACGGGTCCTGCGGTAGGACCGACTTCAGCGAGGAGACCTGTATGAAGCGTGTCGTCACGCTCGGCCTGCTCGCGGGAGCGCTCACCCTGGGTCTGCCGGCTCCGTCGGCTGCCCAGGAGGGATCGGACTTCCTCCCCGTGGGCGAGATGGCCCCCGACATCCAGGTCGTGGGTGCCACCCGCTACGGAGTCCTGGAGGAGCCGCTCCACCTGAGCGACTTTCGCGGCGAGACCGTGGTTCTGGCTTTCTTCTTCCGCGCCCGATCGCGTGGGTGAACGGTGCAAATGCAGGCGTACCGTGATCAGTACGCGAGTCTTTTCCACGATGGCCAGAACGTGGTTCTCCTGGGCATCTCCAATGATTCCCCCGCAGAGCTGGCGTCCTGGGCCGAGGACGCCGACTTCCAGTTCCTGTTCGGCAGCGACTCCGAGGGTGCGGCCTACGCCGCCTTCGGTGGAGATCCCCGCGACGATGGGATGGTGGGGAGCCGGGCCGTGATCGTCGTCGATCCGGATGGTCGCATCGCCGAGGTCATCCCGCAGTTCAACCAGGTGGATCCGGCGGCCTACGAGCAGCTCGGCGCCGCCATCGACCGGGTGACCCCCGAGCCGGCGGGCGAGGACCGGTAGAGGTCCGAGCCCACCGGTGCGGTCCACCGAGGCCCGGCGCGGGAGACCGCGCCGGGCCTCGTGTCATTGGGTGGCGAGCACCGCCCGCACCGCGCCCAGCAGATCCTGGTCGGCACCCACACCGGTGTAGGCTACACGTCCCTGGGCGTCGAGGATCACCACCACCGAGGTCGTGGGCGCCTTGAAGGCCCGCACCGCGTTGCCCTTGCCGTCCCACACGTAGGGATATCCCGGATCGTGATCCTCAACGTGGCGCCTGACCCGCCGCACCGACTGGGCGACGGCCACGGCGACCGCCACGACGTTCATGCGGTCGCCGAATTCCGACTGGATCCGGTCCATCTGGGGCTGTAGTGCCTCGCACTTCTCGCACCAGGTGGCCCAGAACTCCACCAGGGCCGGCTTACCCCGTGTGTAGTCCATCAGCTCCACCGCGTTGCCGTCCAGATCCTCGACAGACGCCGAGGGTGCCTGGGAGCCCAACGCCGGCCCCACCTCGCCGGAGGCCTGTGCACGCAGGGTTCCGGGCCCGGCGAGGGCCAGCAGAGCGATGAGGACGGAACCGCCGGATCGGAGTTGAGAGGTCATAGGTTGTACCCTGCGATGACGAAGTAGTATTCGGCCATTCCGAGCATGATCAGCGCCCCGATCCGCTTGGCCCACAGCATCCACGCGCCGGAGCGGGGCAGCAGTGTGACGGCTCCCGCGAAGATTCCCACCACCGCCAGGAGCGCCGTCATGCCCAGCGAGAAGGCGAACAGATAGACGAACCCCATCAAGCCGGCCTGGGTGGTCGCCACCCAGGTGAGGACCACCGCGAACGCCGGTGCGCCACAGGGGGCTGCTACGATCCCCGAGCTCGCGCCCAGCAGGAACACGGCGCCGTAGGACCCGCCGCCCTGGCGGCCGGCCCACGCGAGCAGCCGCCGGGGCACGGGCATGGGAATGACGTCGAGCATGATCAGCGCGAACAGCACCAGGACGTTGCCGATGGCGAACCTCACCCACGGGTTGGCGCTCACCGTGCCGAAGAGGGTGCCCGTGAGCCCGGCGAGGAGGCCCAGGAAGGCGTAGAGCAGTGCCATGCCCAGCACGTACGTCAGGGTCAGCGCCACCGTGCGCGCCCTGGTCTGCCGTTCCTGCGCCGTGCAGGTGATCACCGACGCGGTGATGGGAATCATGGGGTAGACGCAGGGCGTGAGGCTCGTCAGCACCCCGGCTCCGAAGAGCGTGGCGATGGCCACGAGGGGGCTCGCCGAGAGCGTCTGTGAGAGTCCGCCGGCGGACTCGGCCTGGATCAGCGCGAAGAGGGTCATGTCGGGCCCCTCCAACCCCCGCGGACCGCGGGAGGTTCCTGTTGGCGGTCACGGCATCCTTGATGCGTCGAGGGCCGAGCGCCCATGTTGCGCCACCAGCACGGAGGCTCCCCCCGGAACGAGAGGTTCCCATGAAGAAGGCGACGGCACTGATCCTGGTCCCCCTCGGCATTGGCGCCACATTGGCGTGGTCTTCGCCGCCCGGTGCACGGGCGCTCGCCGACATCCCGGTGAGCGTCGCGGTTCAATGTCAGGAGGGGCAGCCGGTGGTGACGGTGAATCCGGACCAGGTCACGGTGAACCGGGGAGACCAGGTGGTGTGGACCGCCACCGGCGCCGACTCGATCCAGATCGTGCCGGCCGGTGAGCAGTGGCCGTTCCCGGAGCTTCCTCCCAAGGCTCGGGGACGCGGGCCGGGGCAGGGCATCACCCGGTCCGGACAGCTCCCGCCCGGTCTGACTCGCGGGAATCGCTATCCGTACTCCGTGCGAGCATTTGCGTGTGGGCAGCAAGCGGACCTCGACCCCGAGATCATCATCGGCGAGGATCAGGATCTCACGTAGTCGGGGGCTACGCTTCGATCATCCCCGGGGGGGCCGCTGGCGTCAGCCGCCGGCGGCCCCTTCCATCGCCTGGGCTTCGTCGTCCCGCCCCAGGGTGCGCAGAAGCCTCGCGAGGTCACGCCTGGTCTCCGCGATCTGCACGCTGTCCCCGTTGCTCTGCCGGATGGTGAGTGCCCGGCGATAGAGGGATTCCGCGTCCTGTGGACGTCCGGCGTCGCGATAGACGTTGGCCAGCCCGTTGAGGGTGATGGCCACCGAAGGATTGTCCGCGCCGTACGCGCGCTGCTTGATGTCCAGGGCCTTTTCGAACGCGGCTTCGGCCTCCTCGTAGCGCCCTTCGGCCCAGTAGGTCTCACCCAGGTTGTTCTCGATGGCCGCGATGCGCGGGTGGTCCGGCTCCAGCGTCGCGGTCCAGATGTCCCGTGCCTTCTCGTAGGCCTGCTCGGCCTCGGGGAACTTGCCCTGATACCAGTAGAGCGCACCGAGGTTGTTGTACGCCTGGGCCAGATCCGGATGGTCCGGCCCCAGCAATCGCTGGCGGATGGCCATGGCCCGCTCGAGGGGTCCTTCCGCGTCGGCGAAGCGCTGCTGGCGCAGGTAGAGGCCGCCCAGGTTGTTGAGGGTCAGGGCCAGCGTGGCTTCATCCGTCTCGGGCGAGGCCTCCTGGCGGGCGAGTACGTCCTTGAGCAGCGGCTCGGCCTGGTCGAACCGTCCCGTCTCGACGTAGAGATCGGCGAGACTGCGCAGGTAGCGCAGGACCGTGGCTTCATCGGGCTCCTCGGTGTCGCGCGCCAGACCCAATGCCCGCTCGAGCACCGGCTCGGCCTCGTCGTAGGCGCCCTGCTGGCGCAGGAGAATTCCCAGGCGCTGCAGCGTCTCGGCGAGCTCGGCGGGAGCGGCTCCGCTGGACTCGGCCAGCGCCGCGGCCCGCCGCAGCAGAGGCCGCGCGGCGTCGTACAGGCCCAGCTCCCGGTACACGTCACCCATGGTCCGCATGAGGCGCGCCTGAACGCGTGGTTGGTCCGCGAGCTCGGCATCGATGCGCTCCGCTCCGCGGTCCAGGATCTCCCGGGCCGTGATGGTGTTGCCGCGGGCCTCGCCGGGGTCGCTGACCTGGAAGAGATCGACCAGGAAGTCCGCCACGCGGCGGGCCGTCTCGGCCTCTTCTTCTGCGGTGACCTGGGCGTGGCGGGCCTGAAGCATGCCCATGGTGGCGGCCCCGGCGCCGCCGAGGACCGCCACCAGCGCAATGCAACCCGCGATCACCGCGGCCCGATTGCGCTCCACGAAGCGGTTGAGGCGGTACGCGGCGCTGGGGGGGCGAGCCATGATCGGCTCCCGCCTCAGGTATCTCTCGAGATCCGCTGCCATGGCGTTGGCGGTCTCGTACCGGCGTGTACGATCCTTGTCCATGGCCTTGAGGATGATCCAGTCCAGGTCGCCCTTCAGCTCCCGGCGCAGGAACGAAGGCGTGGTGCGCCGCCGCCGAGCGATGGCGTCCTGGGTGTCACCCAGACTCGTCAGACGGGTGCTGGGCCGCGGAACGTCCCGCTCGCGGAGCGTCACCTGGATGGCCTGGTCGTGCTTCGACGTGAGATCGAAGGGAAGGCTCCCCACCAGCAGTTCGAAGAGAACCACGCCCAGCGAGTAGATGTCGGTGCGGGTATCCACATCGAGCCCCGACATCTCGGCCTGTTCGGGGCTCATGTACTCCGGCGTTCCCACCATCTGGCCCACGCGTGTGACCAGGGTGCGATCCGTGAGGTCGCGCCCTATGGCCTTGGCGATACCGAAATCGATGACCTTCACCAAGGGTCGTGACTCCCGCACCGTGACCAGGATGTTGGAGGGCTTCAGGTCCCGGTGGATCACGCCCTTGTGATGCGCGTGCTGGATGGCGTGGCACACGTCCTGGAACAGCCGGATGCGCTCCTCGGTGCTCAGCTTGTGCGTGTCCGCGTACTCCGTGATCGGCGTCCCCTGGACCAGCTCCATGACGAAGTAGGGACGCCCGATCTCGGTGGCTCCCGCGTCGTAGACCTTGGCGATGTTGGGATGGTCCATGACCGCCAACGCCTGGCGCTCCGAGTCGAAGCGGGCCACGACGTGCTTCGTGTCCATCCCGATCTTGATGATCTTGAGCGCCACGCGGCGATGGACCGGGGCCGCCTGCTCGGCCAGGTAGACGATGCCCATGCCACCTTCGCCGAGCACGTCGAGGATCTTGTACGGCCCGATCCGCGACGGTGGGCCCAGGGGGTCGCCCGGACCCGGGACCTTGGCGAAGGGATCGTCCTTGCTCATGGGCCGTGTGCTCGGTGGGGGGCGGACCAGTGATGGGATGCCGCAAGATTCCCCGGCAGGGGCGGCAAAGTCAACGCGCGGTCTCTAGCAGGTCGCTGAAGAAGGGGAGTACCCCGCGCGCAAGGCGCTTTCGCGCGTTCAGGCAAGGAAAGACGACGAGTCGTAGCAGCGCTACGGCGAGGAGGAGAGACGATGGATCAACCGCGGAACCGCCATGCGCCCATCCATATGCGGCCTATGAACTTGGACGGCAGTGGGTTGGGGCGGCACGGCCCCTCCTCCGTCGTTGAAGCGCCTCGACGTAGCTTTGGCTATGCCTTCGTCACTTCGCCTAGGATGAGGGGCCGTGGCGCTCCCAACGCGGGGTGCTCCCCTTCTTCAGCGACCTGCTCGGTGCGGCGGAGCCTCGGGAGGGCCCCAACGGATGCGGTATCCCACCTTCCGGACCGTCAGGATGTGAACCGGGTGCGCGGGATCTCCCTCGAGCTTGGCCCGGAGATTCGCGACGTGCGTGTCGATGGTGCGTGTCGGCACCGGGCGCTTGTATCCCCAGACCTCCCGGAGCAGCAGCTTGCGCGGCACCGCGGCACCCCGCGCGGCGAGGAGACGCACGAGCAGGTCGAACTCGCGGGGCGTGAGGTCCACGGGTCGGTCCATCCGCTCGACGGTGCGCGAGCCCAGGTGCACGGCCACCCGACCGAAGACCACCGGGTCGGGAAGGGTGCTTTCCACCGATGCCGGCTCGGGGGGGCGCACCCTGCGCAGGATCGCCTCCACGCGGGCGATGAGCTCCATGACGCCCACGGGCTTCACCACGTAGTCGTCGGCCCCCAAGCGGAAACCGCGGAGCTTGTCGAGCTGCTCCCCTCGCGCCGACAGGATGAGAACCGGGAGGTCGGACCCGCCGGCACGAAGATCCCGCAGCAGGTCGAGGCCGCTCCCTTCCGGCAACATGAGGTCGAGCACCAGGAGATTCGGCGCGGTCGTGGCCAGCAGCCTGCTGGCCGAGGGTCCGTCGTCGGCGACGTCGACGCCAAATCCGGCGGCCTCCAGGCTGCGTTGGATGGCGAGGGCGAGGGAGCCGTTGTCCTCGACGATGAGGATCCGCTCTCGGAGGTCAGGCATCGGCGGGTTCCGTCCGGCTCCCGGTGGTGGCGGGCAGCTCCACCAGGAATCGCGCGCCGCCCGTGGGGGCGTCCTCGACGCAGGCGTGCCCTCCCGCACGCTCGGCGAGGTCTGCCACGATGGCCAGTCCCACGCCACTGCCCGTCGTGTGCGTCGCTTGAGCGTGTTCCAGACGGCGGAACGGCCGCCAGATGTCCGCGCGGGACGCGATCGGCACCCCGGGGCCCTCGTCGTCCACGACGAGCCGGACGGTCGACCCGGTCGCGGTCACCCGAATGTCGATGCGCTGCGCCTGCGGGCCGTACTTGAGGGCGTTGTCCAGGAGGTTGGACACGATCTGGCGAATGGCATCGGCGGGCGCCCGCGCCCAGGCACCGGGCGACCCGTGGAGTTGGAGGTCCGCCCCGTCGGCCAGACCCGATGCCTCGAAGCTTCGGACCGTCTCGAGGGCGACCTCGAACAGGTCCGCCTGCTCGTCCGGGTCCTGGCCGCGGTCTCCGCCTGCGAAATCCAGGAGCCGCTCCACCAGGCGGATCAGCCGCTGCGCTTCTCGCTCGATGACCTGCAGCGACGCCGCCTCCTCGCGCTGGGAGCGGAGCCCCCCCATGCGGAGCAGCTGGACGAACATGAGGATCTGCTGGAGGGGCGTGCGCAGTTCGTGGGAGACGTCGGCGACGAAGCGTTCTCGTGTATGCACCAGCGCCAATGCCCTGCGTACCTGGAGGACCGTGGCCACCAGGAGTGCACCGGCCAGGAGGACCAGCGCGGCGGTGAGCGGCAACCGCGACGGGGGAATCCCTCCGACGACCAACTGGTCGGCGACGGAGGGTCGCAGGGTGACGACGAAGGAGAGTCCGGCCAGCGGCCCGCTGGCGTCTGCCGTCCGGGTTCCCTCGAACGCGCTTCGCCATTCGACGGGTGAGCGAAAGACGGTTCGGCCCCGGGGGTCGAGAACGCGCAGGGACAGAATGGAGTCCGCTGGAGGATGCCCCACGAGGCCGGGAGGGAGGAGCACGGATGCCGATTCGGCCGTGGCGAATACGCTGCCGTTGCGCGTGGTGAAGCAGTGTGCGAGGGCGTAGGCTGCCACCGGGCGGCCGGTGGAATCGCTCTGGATGCGATAGGCAACCACACCCGGGTCCGGACCGGGAGGGAAGAGGTTGCCGTAGGGCGACACCATCGCGTTCGTACCGCGTACGAGCACGCTGAGCGTATCGGTCAGCCACGTACGCAGGTCGGTGGGGACGGGGCCCACGATCGTCAGCCCGCTGTCCCCCGGCAGGAGGCGCGCATACCACCTGCCGCCGGGGTAGTCGGCGGCGCAGCGTTCCGCCTCGGGGGGATTCGCCGCCAGAGCTTCCGCGGTCACCGGACCCGAGCCTCTGCGCTCCGCCTGATCCGCGGCGTAGAACGCGTAGAAGAGTGTCTGCTCCAGATCGGTGGTCGCCTCGGCGGCGAGGAGCGTCGCCGCGAAATCGGCATAGTCACGCACCGTCTGCTCGGCGGCGCGACGGTGCGTCCGCTCCGCGCTCCATGCTTGCCAACCCAGCGCCCCGGCGACGGCGAGACCAAGGGACAGCGGAACGAGAATGGTGCTCGTGCGTCGAGCATGGCGGGTGGAGGAACTCGACCGGGTCATGCCCTCAGCATCCGCCCGTTGCCGGCCCCGACGCAAGCGGATGCCAGGGCTCGCAGCGTCGTGCCTCGGGATCTTTGCGAATCCTTGACGTGGGATTCACGGATCATCGACTCGGGGAGGGACCGGGAGCGCGTAGGTTTCGGACGACCTTTCCACTCACCTCCGGGAGTCGTCGGCCATGCGCGCTCCGCGTTTCCTTCTCGTTCTGCTGACGGGTCTGGGTTTGGGCATCCCGTGCGCTCTCACTGCACAGATCCCGTCGGAGTTCAAGAATCTGAAGGTCCTGCCCCGGGACATTTCCCGCGACAGTCTCGTCCTTCTCATGCGGTCCTTCTCCTTCGCCACGGGTCTCCGCTGCGAGGGGTGCCACGTCATGGGCGAAGGCGGCTCGTTCCAGGGAGCCCAGTTCGATCTCGACGACAAGGAGAACAAACGCAAGGCCCGGTTCATGCTGCGCATGGTGAACCGGCTCAATGCCGAGATCCTGCCCCAGCTTCCCGATCGGGATGACCCGCCCCTGGGGGTGGAGTGCAAGACGTGTCACCGGGGGCTCCAGAAGCCCTTCCTGCTGAGGACCGAGCTGCACCGGGTGGTGAACGAACAGGGCGTCGAGGCGGCGGTGGCGCGCTACCGGGAGTTGAGGGAAACGCGCATGGGCAAGGGCATCTACGATTTCGGCGAGTGGGAGACGAACGAACTGGGCCGCGAGCTGGAAAAGGACGGGAATATCCCGGCCGCCATCGCCATCATGGAGCTGAACGAGGAGTTCCACCCGCAGTCCAGCTCGATTCCCTTGACGCTCGGGCGCCTGTACGAGGCCACGGGGCGCCGCCAGGATGCCATCGCGGCCTACCGCCGGGTCCTCGAGCGGGATCCGAGCATCACCCGGGCGCAGGAGCGCCTCACGGCACTGGGAGGTGGGTGACGCTCACAGGTCTCAGGGCCCCTCAGGTGGGCGCGCCCACCACGCCCAGAAGATCCGTCAGGACCCACCACGCACCGACCGCCAGCATGGCCCCGGGGATCACGAATCGGATCCACATGCGCAGGAAGTGCGAGAGCCGGCCCGGAGGGTCGCCGCCCAACTGCCCCAGCGCCGTGCCGCGGTCCAACGCCCATCCGAAGGTGACGGCGGCGGTGAGGGCTCCCAACGTCTGCATGCCGGCGCCGAAGGTCAGGTCCCAAGGCACGAAGACCCGCATGTTGAGCATGGGAGGCACCGCCAGGACGAACACGGCCCCGGTCATGATCCAGGTGGCCCGGCGACGGGAGAGCTGGAGGTTGTCCACCAGCCCGGCTACCAGCACTTCCAGCGCGGCGATGGCGGACAGGAAGGCCGCTCCGCCCAGGGCCACGAAGAAGACCAGACCGAACATCCACCCCAGGGGCACGCGGTCGAACACGGAGGGGAGTGTGGCGAAGATCAGGCCCGGTCCGCTTCCAGGCTCCATGCCCAGCGCGAAGACCGCGGGAAAGATGGCGAAGCCCGCCAGGAGCCCGGCGATGGTGTCGCCGGCCACCGTGCCCAGGGCGGCGGGACCCAGCCGCTCGCCGGCGTCGAGATACGAGCCGTAGACCACCATGAAGGTGCCGCCCAGCGCGAGCGAAAAGACCATCTGCCCGAGACCCGCCAGTGCGACGCCGGCGGTGAGCTGGCCGGGATCGAAGGCCAGGAGCCAGCGCACGCCGGCTCCGGCGCCGGGAAGCGTGACGGCTCGCAGCACCAGTACCAGGAGCCCGGCGAAGAGCAGCGGCGTCAGGATCCGGCTGGCCCGCTCGATGCCACGGCGCAGCCCACGGACGAGTACGAGGGCGCACGCCGACAGCACGACGGCGGACCCGGCCACCTGGAGCAGGAAGGAGCGGGCGTCCAGCCCGCCGTCGGGTGGGAGGATCCAGTCGCCGCGCAGGGGGTGGCCCAACGGGGCGGTCAGCTCCACCAGGCCGTACCAGGTCACCCAGCCGATGACGTTGACGTAGTACGCGGTGGCGGCCGTCACCACACAGAAGAAGAACCAGCCGACCCAGCGCCCCGCGGGCAGCCCGGCCCGCTGGAAAGCTCCCACGGTGCCGCGTCGCGTGGCGCGCCCCAGCGACCACTCGCCCATGAGGGCGGGCACGCCCACCAGCACCGCGGCGCCGGCGTAGGCCACCACGAAGGCCGCCCCGCCGAAGCGGCCCACCATGTAGGGAAAGCGCCACACGTTCCCCAGCCCCACCGCCACCCCGATCATGCTCAGCAGCACGCCTACGCGGCTGGCGAAGGTCTCCCTCACGCGAGCACTCGCGTGAGTGCATCCAGGGCGCGACCGATGTCGTCCAACGAGTTGTAGTAGTGGGGTGCGAGACGGATGGCGGGCCCGCGCGCCGAGGCGAGGATGCCCCTGGCCCGGAGCGCTTCTTCCACGGCGTGACTGTCCGGCACCCGGAAGGCGACGGTGGGCGCGCGGGCGTCGGGATCCGCGGGACCCATGAGCTCGAGGCCGCGCTCCAGGCCTTCGGTGACAAGGCGGCGGGCCAGGACACGATTCCAGGCGCCGATGGCCTCGAGGCCCAGCTTCCAGGAGTCCCTCGATCCCCGCCCGCGCCACGTAGGCCGGCAGGACGGGCGGCGTGCCGGAGTCCAGACGCCGCGCGGCCGGTGCCCAGTCCAGCGTATGGGCGTCGAAGGCGAAGGGGTCGGCCCGTCCGAACCAGCCGGTGACCGCCGGCTCGAGCTGCTCCGCCAACCCGCGTCGCACGTAGAGGAAGGCGATGCCCGGCGTGCCCATGAGGAACTTGAGGCACCCGGAGGCCAGCATGTCGAGCTCCAGCGCCTTCACGTCGAGGGGTGCGGTGCCCAGCGACTGATAGGCATCCACGAACAGCAGCGCGCCCGCGTCACGTGCGGCCCGAGCGGCACGGGGCAGGTCCAGGAGCGCCCCGGTCTGGTAATACCCGTGGGCCGCGCTCAGGAGCAGCACGTCATCGTCCAGCGCCGCCTCCACGGCTCCGGGCGAGACCCGGCCGTTTCGCACGGGAATCCAGCGCAGGGGAGTGCCCCGCGCTTCTCGCGCCTTCCAGACGTGGGCCACCGTCGGGAACTCAGCTTCGGTGAGCGCCACCGTTCGGCGGCCGCGCGCCCGTGCCAGCGGAGCCAGGGCCGAGGCCACCGCCGCCGTGGCGTGGGACACCGAGCTGAAGACCGCCACCTCGTCGGGATCGGCTCCGATGAGGCGGGCGAAGGCGGCCCTGGCCCGTTCCACCTCGTCCATCCAGCCGTCCCAGTCCATGCCGGCGCTGCTCCACGAGTTCAGATAGCGCTCGGCGGCGGCTCGGGCGGCCGTGGTGAGCGGCGCCTGGGAGCAGGCGTTCAGAGGCACGCCGCGGCGCAGGAACGGGATCTGGCTTCGCAGCTTCTCCAGGTCGTAGCCAGGCTCGGGAGCGGTCATGCGCGGATCGCCGGCAGGGGGCTCAGCCCGTGGGCACCCGGTCCACCGCCACCACCTCGGACCGGTTGATGAAGATGCGGATGTTGTTGCTCGCCGGATCGACGGGGACCACGAAGAAGAAGGGCCGGTTCGGTGGAAAGCGGTTCGTCAGTCCCACGATCTCCTCCTGGTCCTTGAACTGCACGCGCACCAGCGTGGACCCGCGGGCCCTGGGATCTTCCGGATCCAGGGTGCGGGCGTCGTCGCGGGCGGGATCCCCCTCGAGGGACCGGACGAAGAACAGGGCCTTCAGCTCGTCGAGACGGACCTCGGCAACGGGGCCTTCGGGGGGCCGGACATGGAAGCTGGGGCGACCCGGAGCCACGTCGAGGCTCGTCCCCTTGAGAACGCGGCCGTCGCGGTAGCGGGCGACGACGAGATTGGCGGGCATGGTCTGGCTCCTGGCTGGAGTCGGCGGGCCATGGCGGTGCGGGGCAGGGCAGAATGCGCCACGGGGGGTGGTCGGACAAGCCCCGGTGCGCGGGTGCGGCGGCGGCGCCGGCACCCTACAATACCCTTCTCAGCCACACTGCCCCGGGAGGACGATCCCATGTCTCCGTTCACCAACCTCTCGCTCCGGACCGTGGTCCCCACGGCCCTTCTCGCCCTGACGCTGCCCGCGCCGCGGCCCGCCGCCGCACAGTCCACGGATCGCCTGGAACGTGCCGTGGCGAACATGGAGTGGCGCAACATCGGGCCCACCATCGTGGGCGGGCGAGTCAGCGACTTCGCCGTCGTCGAGAGTCGCCCGTCGACCTTCTACGTAGGTACGGCCACCGGTGGCGTCTGGAAGACCACCAACAACGGCACCGACTTCACGCCGGTCTTCGACGGCCAGTCCACGTCGTCCATCGGCGACGTCACCGTGGCGCCCGGCAATCCCAACGTGGTGTGGGTGGGCACGGGCGAGCCCCAGAACCGGCAGAGCTCGCCCTGGGGCGACGGTGTCTATCGCTCCACCGACGCGGGCCGAAGCTGGAAGCACATGGGGTTGGAGGACACGCACCACATCTCCCGCATCCGCATCGATCCCCGGAACCCCGACGTGGTCTACGTCGCCGCGGTGGGCCACCTGTGGGGCCCCAACCCGGACCGGGGCGTGTTCAAGACCACCGACGGGGGCGAGACCTGGGAGAAGGTGCTCTTCGTGAACGACAACACGGGTGCCATCGACCTGATCATGGATCCCGGCGATCCACAGACGCTGTTCGCCGCCATGTACCAGCGCCAGCGCACCACCTGGGGCTTCAACGGCGGCGGTCCGGGCAGCGGCATCTACCGCACCACTGATGGCGGCGCGACCTGGGAGGAGTTGCACGAGGGCCTGCCCGAGGGCGACATGGGGCGCATCGGGCTGGACGTCTACCGCGGTGACGGCAACCTGGTGTTCGCCGTCGTGGAGGCCGACGCCCGGGTGCCCGACCAGGGCTTCGGCGGTGGTGGGGGCGGCGACTCCCAGAGCGGCGTGTACCGGTCCACCGACCGGGGCGAGACCTGGGAGCAGGTCAGCACCACGAACAACCGGCCCATGTACTACAGCCAGATCCGCGTGGATCCCAACGATCCCGAGCGCATCTACCTGGGCGGCTCCAACCTGTACCGGTCATCCGACGGTGGCCACACCTTCACGCCCGACGCCTCCAGCGGCGTGCACTCCGACCATCACGCGCTCTGGATCGATCCCTCCAACTCCGATCACCTGCTGTTGGGCGGTGACGGCGGGGTCTCGACGTCGTGGGATCGCTCCGACTCCTGGCGTCAGCTGCGCAACCTTCCCATCGCGCAGTTCTACGAGGTGGGCGTGGACATGCAGGAGCCCTATCACGTGTGCGGGGGTCTCCAGGACAACGGCTCCTGGTGCGCCCCCAGCGACACCTGGTCCGATCAGGGCATCCGCACACGGGACTGGTACAACGTGGGCGGGGGTGACGGCTTCTTCACGGTCATGCACGCCGGCGATCCGCGCATCATGTTCGCCGAGTCCCAGAACGGAAACATCGCCCGGGTGGACCGGGTGACCGGCGAACAGCAGCGCATGCGCCCCATCGGACGTCCCGAGGCGGGCGAGGGCGAGCCCGAGCTGCGCTGGAACTGGGACACGCCCGTGCTCCCGTCGGCCACCGATCCCAACACCATCTACATCGGGGCCAACGTGCTCTTCCGCTCCCGCGACCTGGGGACCACCTGGGAGCAGATCAGCCCCGACCTCACCCGCGACATCGATCGCAGCCAGCTCGAGATCATGGGCGTGAAGGGCACCGAGCCCATGATGTCTCCCCACGACGGCACCTCGTCGTACGGGAATCTGACGGCGCTGGCCGAGTCGCCCCTCGACGGACAGGTGCTCTACACGGGGAGCGACGACGGGCTGGTCCACGTGAGCCGGGACGGCGGTGAGAGCTGGACGGACGTGACGGCGAACGTCCCGGGGCTGCCGGATAAGACGTACGTGACCCGTCTGCTGGCGTCGCGGTTCGATGCGGGCACCGTGTACGGGGTCTTCGACGGCCACCGCAGCGACGATTTCGCACCCTACGTCTACGTGAGCCGGGACTACGGCGCGTCCTGGCGGTCCATCGCGGCCGGGCTGCCGGCCACCTCGGTCAACGCCATCGCCCAGCACCCGCGGCGGGCCGACCTGCTCTTCGTGGGCAACGAGGTGGGCATCTGGTTCTCGGTGGACGATGGCGCCCACTGGGCCTCGCTGCAGACCAACCTGCCCACCGTGCCCGTGGACGACATCCTCATCCACCCGCGCGAGAACGACCTGGTCATCGGCACCCACGGGCGTGGCATCTGGATCATGGACGACATCGGCCCGCTGGAGCACCTGACGGCCGACGTGGTGGCCTCCGCCGCGCATCTGTTCCCCGTGCGGCGCGCCACGTCGTACAACCCGTACACGCCGCAGGAGTGGAGTCCGGGGATCTTCCGGCTGCCCAACCCGCCGGCTGGAGCCCGCATCCGCTACTTCATGGGTGGGGGCGGGGCCATGGTCACGGACGACGCCGCAGCCTCCGGTCCGTCGGCGTCGACAGCCGCGCCGGCCGACGACGACGAGGTCTCCATCGAGATCCTGGACAGCGAGGGCCACACCCTGCGGACCCTGGAGGGGTCGTCGTCACCGGGTATCCAGGAGGTGATCTGGGATCTGCGCCTCGAGCCGCCGTACACCCCGGAGGCGTCGAACCAGGGCGGCGGAGGTGGCTTCCGCCGGGGAGCCCCGGAAGGCCCCAAGGTCCTGCCCGGCACCTATACCGTGCGGATGACGGCGGCGGGCGTCACCGAGGAACAGCCGGTGGAAGTTCGCCTGGACCCGCGGGTCGACATCTCCCGTCAGGACCTGATGGCGCGTCAGGACGCCATGATGCGCTCCTACGGCCTGGCGGCCACCGCCTACAACGCCGGACAGGCCGTGCAGCGGCTCACGGGCCTGCTGGACGGCGTCGATCGGGTCCTGAGAGCCAGCGGCGACGCGCCTCAGGCGCTCCGTGACGACGCCAGCGCGCTGCGCTCCGATCTGGAGGATCTGGGCCAGCGCATCAACGATGCCAGCGACGGAACGCGCGTGTACGGCCAGATCGAGTCGGTGACGGCTCCTCCCACGGCGGATCAGCTCTGGCAGATCGAGCAGTCGTGGGCGAAGCTCCCGGGCCTGGTCCGGGAGTTGAACGCGGTGGTCACCACCCGTATGCCGGCTCTGCTGGGCCGCGTGTATCAGAACGGCGTGGTGCCCGACGTCGGGGAGCCCGTGAGCGTCCCGCAGGGCGGCGGCATGGACTGACGGGGGCGCCGCTTCAGTCCGACGAGTCGACGGGGTCGGGGACCGGCGGGTCCCCGGCCTCGTCTTCTTCCTCCTTCCGCTCCACGCGCACTTCCTGCACCTGCTCCATGCCGGGCTCGAAGATCGAGTGGAGCTCCAGCGTGTGGTAGATGGGCCCGGTGCGGCTGAGCCCGGTGCGCCGGTAGTTGATCCAGACCCGCTTTTCCATCCACAGAAGGGCGCGATCCACCAGGAAGAGGACGATAGCGACGGCGGCGATCCACAGGGTCAGGCGCATGCCCTACCGTCGGCTCCGGGGGGTCTCGTGGCAAGGATTCTCTTTCCAGGCAACCCTCCGGGCGGGTGTCGCATCCAAGCAAGGTTGTGGCCCCGGCGCCACTGCTTCGGGGCCTGATTCGATCAGGGTGTACCGAAGTACATCGATACGCCCGGCGATTTGCTCGGCGCGCCGGAACCCGCCACGTGGGACCGCCTGCCCTTGTAGATGCCGTGCCGAGCCGTCGCTCGGCGTGGTGTCTCTTTCTGACAGGGGGTAGACGTGATCTCCGTGGAGGGCGTGACCAAGCGATACGGTCCCGTTGTCGCCGTGGACGGGCTCAGCTTCGAGGTGGACCGAGGCGAGGTGGTGGGGTTCCTGGGGCCCAACGGTGCGGGCAAGACCACCACCATGAAGATGCTCACCGGCACCTTGCAGCCCGACCAGGGGCGGGTGCTCTTCGACGGCGAGCCCATCGCCGAGGATCTGACCTCGGCGAAGCGACGGGTCGGCTATCTGCCGGAGTCCAACCCGCTCTACGACGAGATGCTGGTCTCCGAGTATCTGGACTACGTGGCCGAGCTGCGGGAGCTCGGCGGCCGCGAGATGCGGAGCGGGCTCCAGGACGCGGTGGACGAGACCGGAATCCACGATGTCTTCTACCGTCCCATCGGAGAGCTCTCCAAGGGATACCGTCAGCGCATCGGCATGGCCGCGGCCATCCTGCATCGGCCGGAGGTGCTGATCCTGGACGAGCCCACCGAGGGGCTCGATCCCAATCAGCGAGTGGAGATCCGGCGCCTGGTGGGCGATCTGGGCCGCGAGCGCACGGTCCTGCTCAGCACGCACGTCATGCAGGAGGTGGAGGCCACCTGCTCGCGGCTGCTGATCCTGCGCCGGGGCCGGTTGGTGGCCCGAGGCAGCGTCGAGGACCTGTTGGCCAGCGGAAGTGGCGCGGCGCGCTACGTGGTGGAGGTAGAGGGAGAGGGCGCGACCGCGGCCCTGGCGGGGCTGGACGGTGTCTCGTCGCACCACACCGAAGCCGTGGACGGCCGCACGCGTGTCCATCTGGAGACCGGCGGCGACCGGGAGCTGCGTCCGGTCATCTTCGAGCTGGCCCGCGAGCGCGGATGGACGCTCTGGGAGCTGCACCGCGAACGCGTCTCGCTGGAGCAGGTGTTCCGCGATCTCACCGGGGATCAGTCGGAGGAATCGGAGCTCGTGGGCGTGGGGGCCGCAGCGGACGACGGGAGCTCGGCGGGCGAGGAGGTGGTCCGATGATCCGTTCCGTCTGGACCGTGGCTCGCCGGGAGCTGCGGAGCTATTTCGACCATCCCACCGCGTACGTGCTGGCGGTGGCGTTCCTGGGGCTGTCGCTCTATCTGGCCTTCCGCAACATGTTCGCCTCGGATGTGGCCACCCTCCGGCCCCTCTTCGGCCTGTTGCCCATTCTGTTCTCCATCTTCATTCCGGCGGCCACCATGCGGAGTCTCGCCGAGGAGCGGCGGGGCCGCACGCTGGACTGGCTTCTCTCGCAGCCGGTGAGCGAAGCCGAGGTCGTCCTGGGCAAGTTCCTCGGGGACTGGCTCTTCGTGCTGGTGGCGCTCGCCGGGACGCTCCCCACGGCGCTGGGCCTGCTCGCGGTGTCCGACGCCGATCCGGGCATCGTGCTGGCGCAGTACGTCGGGGCGTCGCTGCTGGCGGCGCAACTGGTGGCCCTGGGACTGTGGGCGTCGGCCATGACACGGAACCAGATCACCGCCTTCATCGTGGCGGCGGTCCTGAGCTTCGCCCTCTACCTCATTGGCCTGGACATCGTGCAGATCGGGCTACCACCGGCCATCTCGGGGGCGCTGGCGAGGCTCAGCGTGGTGGCCCACTTCGAGAATGTGGCCCGAGGCGTGGTCGACCTGCGCGACGTGCTCTATTTCGTGAGCACAGGCGCCCTCTTCCTCATGCTGGCCACCGGTGCCGTGAGTGGGGCGCGCCTCAGCCGGGAGCGGCCCGAGTTCCGGCGCCTGCGCACCGGGACCGCCGTGGCGGCGGCGCTGGTGCTGGTGGTGAACCTGCTGGGGAGTCACGTGCGCGGCCGTCTGGACCTCACCCGTGGCGACCTCTACACACTCGCTCCGGGCACGAAGCACCTCCTGGGCGGCCTGGACGACATCGTCCAGGTGAAGCTGTTCGCCTCGAAGGAGCTCCCACCCGAGGTGCAGCTCCAGCTTCGCGACGTGCGCGACCTGCTCTCGGACATGAAACGGGCCGGCGACGGCAAGCTGGTCGTGACCGAGCTCCACCCCGACGGCGACGAGGATGCCGCGCAGCAGGCCAGCTCCTACGGCATCCAGCCGGTGGAGTTCAACGTGCTCCGCAACGACGAGTTCCAGGTGCGCCGCGGCTACTACGGGCTGGCCGTGGTCTACGCGGACAAGCAGAAGGTCTTTCCGGTGATCCGGGGCACCGACGATCTGGAGTACCAGCTGGCGTCGACGGTCGCGTCTCTCACCGCCGACACCAAGCCCGCGGTGGCGTTCGTGAGCGGGTACGGGGCCAAGAGCCAGTATCAGATCCCCAACCTTCAGGACGCGCTGGCGGACCGCTACACGCTCCGCAGCCTGCAGGTGGGCGACTCCGCACCCCCGATTCCCGGGGATTCGGTGCAGGTGGTGGTGCTCGCCGGACCGACGCAGGCGCTGGACAGCGTGGCGGTGGGGCAGCTCGAGCGTTTCATCGACGGTGGCGGATCCGCGCTCCTGATGGTGGATCCGGTCCAACTCGACAACCAGTCTCCCACGGCCATTCCGGTGCGCTCCGGGCTGGAGCCGCTCCTGGAGCGCAGCGGCGTGAAGATGGACGCGGGCATGGTGTACGATCTGGCATCCAACGAGCGCGTCTCGCTGGGGCGGCGGGGGCTCTTCAACGTGGTGAGCGCCTATCCGTTGTGGCCGGTGGCCGTGCCCGTGGAGGGCCAGCCCCAGACCCGAGGACTGAACGCGCTGGACCTGGGCTGGGCCGGGGCGCTGGAGATCGAGGACTCGGTCCACGTGGTTCCCCTCTGGCAGACCACGGAGAACGCCGGGCTCAAACCGGCGGGCAGCCCCATCATGCCGGACCAGGACTGGGATGCCCCCCCTGAAGACCTGTCGGTGAGGACCGTGGCGGTGGCCGTGGATCCCTCGGCCGGGTCCGGGAGTGGCTCCGGCGGCGACGGCACCAGCGACGCCTCGGGTGGTGGGTTGGACGCTGGAAAGGGGCGCATGGTGATCGTGGCCGACGCCAACTGGGCGGAGCAACAGTTCGTGCAGGCCAATCCCCAGAACCTGGTCTTCCTGGCCAACGCCATCGATTGGCTCGCCCAGGATGAGTCCCTGATTCGCATCCGCTCCAAGAACCGGACGCCGCCGGCGCTCGTGCTCCAGTCCGATCTGTCTCGCGGCCTGCTCAAGTGGGGCAACCTGGTGGGGGTCCCGCTGCTGCTCGTCCTGGCGGGCGTGGCCCGGGTCACCGGCCGGAAGCGGAGAGCCATGAATCGTTGGAAGGAGGTGGTGGCATGAGTCGCAAGACGCTGCGCCTCATGGTGCAGGCGCTGGTGCTCCTGATCGTGGTGTGGGCCGGAGTGACCTTCTTCTCCAATCGGGAGGCGGCCACCGCGCCGGCCAGCGGTGCCCTGGCCGAGCTGTTCCAGGGCGTGACGCCCGAGACCGTCTCCGCCGTGAAGATCCGGCCCCCCCGGGGATCCGAGGTGGCGCTGGAGCGCCAGGGCGCGGGTGCCTGGACAGTGAACGGGCTTCCCGCGGATTCCTCCGAGATCGCACGCCTCCTGGACGGCCTCGAGGGCGCCGCCATCGGCGACCTCGTCGCCACCAATCCGGAGAATCACGCTCGCATGGGCGTCGCTGGGGACAGCGCGTGGCGCGTGGAGCTGGACGTGGATGGAGCTACGCGGACCGTGCTGCTCGGGAGCGCGGGCAGCCGGTACGGGACCACGTACGTCCGGGCTCCCGGAGAAGACCCGGTATACCTCATGACCGGGAACGTCC
Organism: uncultured Gemmatimonadales bacterium; assembly: GCA_963809895.1. GTDB lineage: Bacteria > Gemmatimonadota > Gemmatimonadetes > Longimicrobiales > Gaopeijiaceae > Gaopeijia. The sequence continues at coordinate 1,082,811 of CAWELD010000010.1, forward strand.
GCTCCCTGCTCACGCGGGGTGCCGACGCCTGGCGCAACAAGCGCGTGGCTGCCGTGGACACGGCTGCGGTGGCCCGCATCGAGGTGGCTGCGGGTGACGACGCCTACCGGCTCCAACGACAGGACAGCACCTGGACTCTGGAGGGCGGCGGCAAGGCCGATGCGGCCACCGTGCGCTCGCTCCTGGGTGAGCTGGCCTCGGCGCGGGCGTCGGGATTCGTGGCGCCGGGGGATTCCCTGGCGCAGGTCCCGGCCCGGGACCGCGTGTTGGCGCTGTCCGCGACGGGAGATACGCTGGCCGCTCTGACCGTGGGCGGCGAGGGGGGGGATCGCTGGGTGCGCGCGCGGGGTGACGAAACGCTCTACCGGCTGCAATCGTACCGGGCGGACCGCCTGGCACCGGCCGAGGATAAGGTGACGGGCTCGGGATCCTGAGGTGCCCTCTAGAGGGGTGTTGAAGAAGTGGGGTGCGGCCGCGCGCCAGGGTCTTGCGGGTGTCAGGGTAGGAAGAGTGGCGAAAGCGATGCCGTAGCATCGGTGAGTCGCTCTGACGACGCCTGATGCCGCAACCCCCTGGCGCCCGGAGGGTTGGGGCGGCATGGCCCCATCTTCGTCGTTGGCACGGCTCGACGTAGCTTTGGCTATGCCTTCGCCGCACCGCCTAGAATCTGGGGCCATGGCGCTCCCAACGCGGCTCGCCCCACTTCTTCAACACCCTCTAGCGGGACGGGGGAGGCCGGGCCCAGACTGCCTGCCATGCCCGGCGCCTCCCGCATTCCCGTCATCGACGGCCACAACGACACGCTCACGCGCATCCGGCGTGATCCCGAGGAGGGGCGCCGGAGTTTTCTCGAGCGCAGCGGCGAAGGACACATCGATCTGCCACGCGCGTTGGACGGTGGTTTGGCCGCGGGCTTCTTCGCCATTTTCACGGAGACCCCAGGCTACGAGCGGAGCCTCCAGCCGGTGCTGGACGAGTCCGGCACGCCGGTGGAGGGCAGCTACCGGGTGCCGCTGCCACGGCGCCTCCGCCGCATGGGGGCGCTGCGGAACGTCCTGGCGGTGATGTCGGATCTCTTTCGCCTCGAGCGGGCGTCGGGGGGGCAGGTGGCGGTCGTGCGCAGCGCCGCGGAGCTGGCAGCATGCATGGACGAGGGTCGGCTGGCCGCCATCCTCCACATCGAGGGCGCCGAGGCCGTGGACACCCGATTGGAGGCGCTGGACGTCTTCCATGCCGCGGGGCTGCGCTCACTGGGGCCGGTGTGGAGCCGCCCCAACGCGTTCGCGCACGGCGTGCCGTTCGACTTCCCCTCGGGACCCGACACGGGGCCGGGCCTCACCGCCGCCGGCCGCCGCCTGGTCCGAGCGTGCAACCGGCTGGGGATCCTGGTGGACCTGTCCCACCTGAACCAGGCCGGCTTCCAGGACGTGGCCGGGCTGTCGGACGCGCCGCTGGTGGCGACCCATTCGTGTGCCCACGCGCTGTGTCCGTCGCCCCGGAATCTCACCGATGCGCAGTTGGACACCATCGCAGCCAGCGGTGGCATCGTCGGGGTGAACTTCCACAAGGGCTTTCTGCGTGCCGACGGCGACCCCGAGGCCGAGACCTCGCTCACCGAGATCGTTCGCCACGCGCGCTACATGGCGGATCGCATGGGCGTCGAGCACGTGGGGCTGGGCTCGGACTTCGACGGAGCGCGCATGCCCGAAGACCTGGGCGACGTCACCGGACTGCCGCGGCTCCTCCATGCGCTGTCGGACGCCGGGTTCGACGAAGACGACGTGGAGGCCATCGCACACGGGAACTGGCAGCGGGTGCTGGCGGAGACCTGGGGCGGCTGAAGGGCTGTGGGGGGCGAACCCAGCGCCGCGGCCTGGCCTGGCTAGGAGCCCTGGGCCTGTTCCGAGAGGATGCGTCGCGCGGCGGCCGCGGCGGCGGCTGCCCCCTGCTCGTTCACCTGCCAGTCGGCGTGGCGAAGGAGTTCCACCACCAGATAGGGCGGCACCGGCGCCAGATCCACTCGGCGCGCCATGACGGCCTCCATGTAGGCCTTCACCAGGCCACCGGGGTCGTCTCGGGCTCCAAGCTGGGGTTGTCCCCCGCTCACGCCGAGCCCCATGCCCGACCACAAGGTCTCCAGCGCCCGGACATAGTCCGACCTCACCTGGTCCCGCTCCGCGCCGGTGAGCTCCAGGCCCTCCTCCTCTACACGTCGCCAGAGGATCTCCTGGCGCGACACGTCCTGCACCACCGACGCGAGCTGGGCGGGCTGCGCCGACGCCAGACGAGCCAGGCTCGCCGCCGGCAGGACCACGAGATAGCGAGCCAGCACACTGTCGTCGACGCTGCCGTCCCGATATCGCGAGACCACCGCTCCGTCGCGCAGCGCGCTCCAGGGATCCCTCGCCACCGTGCGGGCCTGGCTGTCCCAGCCATCGGCCAACGTCAACTTGCGGCGCTGGACGAGGGCCCGGATGCTGTCCGCACGCGCCGCCGCATCGCGCCGAGATGCCAGCCTGGCCGCGAAGATCGGCCGTACCTCCTCGAGGCGGGGACGATAGAGGATGTGAAAGCCCTGGCGGCCCTCCACGACCTTCGAGATGTCGCCGGGACGCAGGTTGAAGACGGTGGCTTCCAGCGACGGGTCGAGCTCACCTCGCCCCACGAGGCCAATGAGCCCGTTGCGGTTCCTGGTCTCCGGATCCTGGCTCTGGGCCACCGCTTCTGACCAGCTGCCTCCGGCGCTCAGGGAGTCCCGGATGCGCTGCGCCTCCAGGCGCTGACGTTCGCGCTCCTCTGAGTCGGCTCCCGCGGACACGGCGCGGAGCACCTGAGCCACGAGCCGCAGCTCGCCGCTCTCGTAGGTCCGGGCGACGTCGGCCGGGGTCGGTTCCGGAACGTCCGTGCGAGCCGCCAGATAGCGGTTGGCGAGCAGTCGACGGCGCTCGGGCCAGGCGACCTTCTCGATGAGGCCCGGCGACGTCAGCGAGTCCCCCGGGCGAGCGCCTGGACCACGGCCGTCACCTCGACCCAATGGCGCGCGAGTCCGTGGGCGGTGGCGCTGTCCAGGGGTAGTGGCTGGCCCAGGACCATCCAGTGGGCCAGCGCGTCGACCGTCAACGTGCGCCCATCGATCCGCGCTGCGGGTGGCGCGTCCGACGGCGCTCGACAGCCCGCCAGGCACGAGAGCGCAAGGAGTCCCGCTGCGAGTTTCGCGGGCGCTAGTCGCATCGGAGGACTCCCATGAACACGCTCCTCTGGGAGGGCAGGGGGGTGGACCCATTGAAAGGCGCGCCCCATCGCTCGGCGAAGGGACAATGTATGGGCCGGGGCCGAGGACGACGAGTGTGGCCCTTGCGGTGCGGGGCACCGGGCGTCACTCATTGGCCCCTCCGTCGCATCTCTTCCCGAGCGATCCACATGACCCCATCGCGCCTGCAACGGTTTGTCCTGATCACCCTGATTGCCGGGCGCATTGTCGTTCATGCGGGGCCAGGCCCAGACCACGCGCAGCTCGACGCTGGCCTCGCTGGACTCCCTGGTGGGAGACACGCTGGACACGGCCTCCTTCTGGCGACGCGTCGAGGATGCCGGCTCGCCCCTCGTGGAGCCTTGTCAGCACCGATTCGGTGCTGGTGACCTTCCTGTGGCGGGGAGGACCGGAGACCCGGAACGTGGCCGTCTTCGGCGCGCTCACCGGATGGTTGGCGCCCGCCAACCTGATGGAGCGGCTCCCCCGTACCGATGTCTGGTACCGGAGCGTGGCGGCGAGCGCTCGCGTGCGCTTCACCTACCGGCTGTCGGAGAACGACAACCTGCGCACGTACTGGGAGGATCCGGACTTCGCCCAGCGGAGCGCCGGCTTCCGTCCGGACCCGCTGAATCCGGACACGGTACCGTTGAACCCCGCGCAGGAGGCATCGCACTTCACCGGCCCCGGCTTCGTGTCGAACCGCTGGACGCCCGTGCGCACTCCCAAGGGCGGGCCACCGCGACTCTCTGTCGCTGTCGGGCCGGCTGGTGGTCGTGTACCTGCCACCGGCTGCCGAGGTGGCCGATGAGGTCGGGCTCGTGGTGGCGCTGGACGGCGGCGCGTACGATGCGCTGGTTTCGACGCCGGCCACGGTCGAGGCGCTGACCGATGAGGGTGCGATTCCGCCCGCGATCGCCGTCATGGTCCACAGCGCGGACAGGAACAGGGAGCTGCCGCCCAACCGGGCCTTCACGTCGTTCGTGGCCGATACGTTGCTTCCGGCGCTCAGGGCGCGGTATCCGGTGTCCGGAGATCCTGCGCGCAACGTCATCGTCGGCTCCAGTCTCGGAGGCCTGGCCGCCGCCTGGCTCGGGTACCGGCTGCCGTCGGTTTTCGGCAACGTCGTCGCCCAGTCGGGGGCGTACTGGTGGTCGCCTCCGGGAGGTGACGGCGCTCCCTGGCTGCCCTGGCGCTACGCCGTCGGCGAGGTCGAGCCTCTGCGGCTCTGGGTCGAGGCCGGAGCCCTCGAGACCCAGCCCGTACGGGGCGGGGTCAGCATGCTGCGCCTGACGCAGCACTTTCGCGACGTGCTGTGCGCGCGGGGCTACGAGGTGAGCTATTCCACCTTCCCGGGCGGGCACGAGTACGAGAATTGGCGTGCCACGTTGCCGCAGGCACTCACCTGGATCTTCAGCGGTGAGCCCGGCGACAGCGGGACGCGCTGCGGTCGGTCCGGCACCGAGGATGAACGGCAGGGTCGTGGGGTGGGATCAGGTTCCGGTGGGCCGTGCGGTACGACGTGACGGAGGTCAGCGTCCAGGCGCCGTTCCGTCTCTCCCAGGTCTCGGTCCAGGCGAACTCGGTTTCGGCCTGGACCGCGGGGCCGCCCTCCGCGGTCGTCTCGGTACGTACGAGCTTGTGCACCCAGACCACGGCCATGCGTCCGTCGGGCGAGAGGTGGATCTCGGGGGGCGTGAGGTCGTCCCAGGCCAGCAGTGTCGAGCGCTGAAAATAGCCGCGGAAGCGCTCCAGGCTCTCGGCCCGCGTCGGGTGGGTGATGCGACCGTCCTGGACGCTCACGAAGTCGTCGGCGAAGAGCGACACGAGGAGCTCGGCGTCACCGTTCATGTGCGCGGCGCGCTCCGTCGCCTGCAGCTCGAGGATCTCCGCTCTGGCCGCAGCCGGTGCTCGGGCGGCCGCCGAGGGCCGCTGCGGACATCAGCGTCACGACGGCCCAGGCCGTGACGCTCTTTGACGCCTTCACGCGGCGTCACCCACCTCGTCGGCGTTCTTCACCAGGAGCACGACGACGGTGAAGACGTTGAGGATCATGCCCGCGAAGAACCACAGCCAGGCGTTGCGACGGGTGTTCTGTGCCCACAGGGCGCAGAAGGCTCCGAAGAGAAAGAGAACGAGTCCCGCGCCGGATTCTTCCACGATTCCCTCCTGGTGGGAGTGTTGTTCGCTCGTGCCGCCGCCGAGTCCGGGAGGGGGCTCAGCGCAGCCGGACCACGAAGGCGCCGCCGCCGGAATCCAGGGCGAAGTCGTCGACGGTGCGCCCCAGCTCTTCCTCCAGCAGCGTCTCTACCATGTCGCGGAGCACCGGACCCTCCGAGGAGCGGTTGCCCCGGCCGGTGATCACCCGGAGCACGGTGCCCGACCCGCGTTGGGACCAGGAGCGCAGGAAGCCCTGCACCCTGATCTCCGCGGCCGAGGCCCGCAGCCCGTGCAGGTCCAGCTCCGCCTCCGGCACCGAACCCCTGAGCGTGCGCACCCGGCTCTCGGACGGGTGGCCCACCCGGCGCTTACCCATCGGTGAGCACGTCGTAGCCGAGCAGCACGATGCCCCGCGGGTAGCGCGTCAGGTCGGCGAGCGCCAGCCGCGTGTCGCCCTCCCCGGGAGGGAGGAGCGGCAGCCCGCTACCGAGGAGCACCGGGGTGACCGCCACCTCGATCCGGTCCACGAGGTGCCGATCCAGGCAACTGCGGAAGAGCTGCCCTCCGCCCATGAGCCAGATGTCCTTGCCGGGGCGGTCGCGCAAGCCCGCGAGGACCTGCGCCGGATCCTCGCGCGCGATCCGCACCTCGGGGTGGTCCGAAGGGTCGAGGGTCCGTGAGAACACGAGGTGCTCCATGGCGGCCATGGGACCTTCGATGTCCTGCGACGCCAGGACCTCGTAGGTGTGGCGACCCATGAGCATGGTGTCGAAGCGACCCAGGAAGGCACCCCAATCGATGTCCGGCTCCTCCGGAATCCAATCGTAGCTACCGTCGTCGCGCGCGATGTAGCCGTCGAGGCTCGCGGCCACGGAGTAGATCAGGCGTCGTTGGACATCGGTGGCGGCCACGGCTCAGTCCCGGGACCAGGGGAGGTGCACGACATCGGCGACCACCAGCACGCTGCGGCCGTGGTAGTCCCGGACGATGTGCTCGCCGTCGATGGTCACTACCTCGACCTGCCCGGCCGTCTCTTCGTCGCGGAGCTTGTACCACACGCCGACCTGGCCGGCGCCGCCACCGTAGAGCGTCCACGCATCGTCGAACTCGATGCGCTTGAAGCGCACCACCAGACTTCGCTCGGTCACCGTGTCCTCCTGCGCCACCGCGTCGCGATCCGCCCTGGAGAGCTCCCCGGGGTCACGCTCCGGACCTCGGACGGTGCACCCGGAGGAGAGGGCGCGCACAGTAGGCCCGCTCCCTCGGTGCTCGCAAGTACGGCCAGCCGGGCGCTTCGGCGGTGGCCCCGGTATGCAGAGCGGCCCCATAGCCCTACATTTCCCCTCCTCCCCCTCGAACAAGGATGCTTTATGCGATTTCGTCTTGCCGCCGCCGCGACGGTGGCGATCCTGACGACGCTGGCAGGGTGCCAGCCGTCGGGTACGGGCAGCGCTTCACTGGACACGGACCAGCAGAAGTCCAGCTACGCGGTGGGCCTCAACGTGGGCCGCAACCTGCAGGCCGCCGAGGGCTTGCTGGACATGGCCGCCTTCAGCCGGGGCGTCGAGGACGCCATGACGGGCGCCGATCCGGCCATGGAGCCGGCGGATCTGCAGGCCGCCCTCGAGGGCCTGAACACGCGCATCAACGACAAACGTCAGGCCGCCGGCGAGGAGAACAAGAGCGCTGGAGACGCCTACCTGGCCCAGAACGCCGAGAAGGAGGGGGTCACCACCACGGACTCCGGCCTCCAGTACGAGGTGTTGCAGGAAGGCGAGGGGGAGCATCCCGGTCCCGACGATCAGGTGACCGTGAACTATCGCGGCACCCTCATCGACGGCACCGAGTTCGACAGCTCCTACGAGCGGGGTGAGCCGGCCCAGTTCCAGGTGGGCGGCGTGATCCAGGGCTTCGCCGAGGGGCTGCAGCTCATGCAGCCCGGGGCCAAGTACCGCTTCGTCATCCCCTCGGACCTGGCCTACGGTCCCGGGGGCTCCGGCGGGGCCATCGGCCCGAATCAGACGCTGATCTTCGAGGTGGAGCTCATCTCCATCGACTGACCGGAGGCGCCGGAGCGGCCGTTCCGGAGCAAAGCGTGAAGGGGACGGTCCGCCGAGGGCCGCCCCCTTCGTCTTCTCAGGCCGCGGCGCCGGTGAGGGCACCGCGCCTCACGCCGACCATCATCGGACACGCCGCCGGCCGAACGCCAGGTCTTCGGGTGGCGCCCCCGAAGTCGCCGGGGCAGATTCTCCCTACACCACGCATCACCGACGAACAGGAGTCCCCATGCGTCGCCTCGCCGCCACTCTCGGCCTGGTCGCTCTCGCCCTCGCACCCACCCACCCGCTGCCGGCCCAGGAAGCCGACGGCCCCCTGGCGCGGGCCGTCGAGGGTCTCGACTTCCGTGAGATCGGACCGGCCATCACCGGGGGTCGGGTTGCGGATATCGCCGTTCCTACGGGGGATTCCCGCACCTGGTACGTGGGTCTGGCCACCGGCGGAGTGTGGAAGACCACGAACCACGGCATGAGCTGGACCCCGCTCTTCGACGATCAGCGGGTGTCGTCCATCGGCGACGTGACGGTGGCGCCGTCCAATCCGAACCTCGTGTGGGTGGGCACGGGCGAGCCCCAGAACCGGCAGTCTTCGCCCTACGGGGGCGGCGTCTTCAAGTCGCTGGACGCCGGTAAGACCTGGCAGGACATGGGGCTCCACGAGACGCGACACGTGGGGCGCATCGTCATCCATCCCACCAATCCCGACGTCGTCTACGTGGCGGCGGTGGGCCACCTCTTCGGGCCCAACGAGGAGCGAGGCGTCTTCCGCACCACCGACGGTGGCGCAACCTGGGACAAGGTCCTCTACATCGACGAGAACACCGGCGCCATCGACCTCGCCATGGATCCGGACGATCCCATGACGCTGTTCGCGGCCATGTACCAGCGTCGGCGTACGGCCTTCGGCTTCAGCGCGTCGGGCTCGGGTTCGGGGATCTACCGCACCTACGACGGCGGCGACACGTGGACCGAGCTCACGGAGGGCCTGCCGGAGGGGGACAAGGGACGCATCGGGCTCGCCATCTATCGCCGTGACGGCAACCTGGTCTACGCTTCGGTCGAAGGCGAAGGCCGCGAGGCGCTGGGCCTCTACCGGTCCACCGACCGGGGCGATACCTGGGAGAAGGTCAGCGACAACAATCCCCGCCCCATGTACTTCTCGCAGGTCCGCATCGACCCCAACAATCCGGACCGCATCTACATGGGCGGCGTCTCGTTCCAGGTCTCCGACGACGGTGGTCACACGTGGTGGGACCGGGACGGCGCCGAGAACATCCACGTGGATCACCACGCCATCTGGATCGATCCCGAGGACTCGAACCACCTGATCATCGGCAACGACGGAGGCATCGCCAGCTCGTGGGACGGTGCCCGGACCTGGCGCCACCACAACAATCTGGCCATCGGCCAGTTCTACGCCATCGGCGTCGACATGCGCGATCCCTACTACGTATGCGGCGGGTTGCAGGACAACAGCTCGTGGTGCGGGCCGAGCCGTACGCTGGACGGCTACGGCATCGGCAACGACGACTGGTACGACGTCTCGGGGGGCGACGGGTTCTACAACCAGATCGATCCCAGCGACTGGCGCGTGGTCTACTCCGAGTCCCAGGGCGGCAACGTGAGTCGCGTGAACGTGGCTACCGGCGAGGCGGTGCGGATCCGTCCGGTCTACCGCGACGAGGACGAGCCCGAGGGAGCCGGAGGAGGAAGAGGCCGAAGAGGGGCGAGGAGGCGGAGGAGGACGGCAGCTACGACTTCAACTGGAGCACGCCCATCGCCGTCTCGCAGCACGATCCCTCCACGGTGTATCTGGGCGCCAACGTGCTGCTGCGCTCCCGGGACCGTGGCCAGACCTGGGAGGAGGCGAGTCCCGATCTCACGCGTGGGATCGACCGCGACACGCTGGAGATCTTCGGGCGGCCGCTGTCCGAGGACCACATCTCCAAGAACGACGGCCTCAGCGCCTACGGCACCATCACCACCATCGACGAATCTCCTCTGGACGCCAACGTGGTCTGGGTCGGTACCGATGACGGCAACGTGCAGGTGACCCAGGACGGGGGCGCCACCTGGACCAACGTGGTGGACAACGTCGAGGGCCTTCCTGGACGCCGCTACGTGAGCCGGGTCGAGGCCTCGGCGCAGGTGGCGGGCCGGGCGTACGCTACCTTCGACGGACACTTCGACGACGACTACCGGCCCTACGTCTATGTCACCGAGGATTTCGGCCAGAGCTGGCGATCCATCGCCGCCGGTCTGCCGGACCAGTCGGTGAACGTGATCCGCGAGCACCCCCGCCAGCCGAACCTGCTCTTCGTGGGCGACGAGGTGGGGGTCTTCGTCAGCGTCGATCGCGGTGAGTCGTGGCTGCGCATGGACGGCGGGCTACCCACGGTACCGGTGGACGACATCGTCATCCATCCCCGGGACAACGACCTGGTGCTGGGCACCCACGGCCGCTCCATCTGGATCGCCGACGACATCACGCCGCTGGAGACGCTGTCGCGCGAGCTGGCCGGAAGGGCCGCACATCTCTTCCCGATCCGGCGCGCCACGCTGTACGTGAGCAACGCGGGGTGGCCCTTCTGGGGCGACAAGTACTTCGGCACGAACCCCCCCGAGGGTGCGCTCATCCGCTACAACCTGGCCGACGAGCTCGACCTCGAGTCGGTGGAGATGGTCGTACTGGATGCGGCGGGTGATACGATCCGCCATCTGGACGGTCCGGCCGCCGCCGGCCTGCACACGGTGGTGTGGGACATGCGCTACGACGCGCCCTACGAGGTCGACCGGGAAGGGGGCGGCGGTGGCGGCGGCGGGGGCTTCTTCGGAGCGCCTCAGGGTCCCACCGTCCTCCCGGGCACCTACAGCGTCCGTCTGGAGACGGCGGGCCTGGTCATGGATCAGTCCGTGGAGGTGAGGGTGGATCCCCGTGTGGAGACCACCATGGCTGCGCTCCAGGCCCGTCAGCGCGCCCTCATGGACGGCTACGCGCTGGCCAAGCCCGTCTACGAGGCGCAGCAGCGCGTCCGCACGCTCACGGATCAGTTGAACGAGGCGCGTGACCTGCTCCGCGATCATCCGGCGGCCACGGACGAGCTGCGAGCACGGGTCGACTCGCTGCGCTCCGACGTGCGCGAGGTGAGCCAGGACCTGGGCGAGGTGAGCCGGGCGTCACGGGCGGGATTCGCCGTGGAAGGGTCGTTCGGCGCGCCCACCTCGGATCAGCGCTGGCAGATCGACGAGGCGTGGAGCGACCTGCCCGAGGTCCTGGACGACCTCAACGGGCTCCTCACCACCGAGGTGCCCGCGCTCTACAGGGAATTGGATCGGCTGGGGATCCGCCCGGAGCCGGGAGAGCCGGTGGCCATACCGTCGCGGCCTGGAGGCTGACCCGGTGGCGTCGCCCGGTAGCCGGTGACGGAGAGACTCCCTGCGGCCGAGGTGGCACGATGAGACCCCCGAAGTGGCTTGGCAGTCGGCGGCGCGCTCCGGCCCTGGTCCTGGCCCTGGCGGTGCCGGCCCTGGCGGGCGCCTGCGGCGATCCGGGACCCGCGGGGGGGCGGGCCGCCGCGCCGGCGGCCCCCAGCCGCCCGGCGATTCCCGACAGCCAGTGGGTCCGTCTCGTCGGCGAGCTCTCCGAGCCCGGCGGCTACTTCGACACCGACAACCTCATCAGCAACGAGACGGGCTACCTCGACGTCCTGGGGGCCATGCGGCGGCTGGGCGTGCGCGGCGGCGCGTACATCGGCGTGGGGCCCGATCAGAACTTCTCCTACATGGCCCAGGTGCGCCCGGAGCTGGCCTTCATCATCGACATCCGCCGGGACAATCTGCTGCAGCACCTGCTGTTCCGGGCCTTGTTCGAGCTCGCCGACACGCGCGTCGAGTACCTGTCACTGCTGCATGGCCGGCGGCCCCCGCCCGATCCGTCCAGGTGGACGACGGCCTCGGTGGACAGCGTCCTCGCCTGGGTACGCTCCGCCCCCGGCGGCGCCGGCACGCCAGAAGGAATGGCGGCGGCACGGGCGGTGGACTCCCTCGTCGCGCGCTCGCCCCTTTCGCTGAGCGCCGCCGACCGCGCCACCATCCGGCGCTTCCACGGCGAGTTCATCCGCTACGGCCCGGCGCTCCGCTTCACCAGCTTCGGACGGGCTCCGAGGCCGTACTATCCGACCTACGGACAGCTCCTGGCGGCCACGGACCTCGAGGGCCGCACCGGCAGCTACCTGGCGAACGAGGACGACTGGCGGTTCGTGAAGGAGCTTCAGACCCGCAATCGCGTCATCCCGGTCGTGGGCGACCTGGCGGGCGACCACGCGCTGCGCGCCATCGGCGAGGAGGTTCGTCGCCGCGACCTGGCCGTGTCGGTGCTGTACACGTCGAACGTGGAGTTCTACCTGTGGAGCGACGGTACCTTTCCGCGCTTCGCGGCCAACGTGGCGTCACTTCCGGCGGCAAACGAAGCCGTGGTGATCCGGAGCTATTTTCCGAACTTCGGGCGCCGCCACCCGTACGCCGTGTCCGGCTCCTATTCGACGCAGACCCTGCAGACGCTGGAGAGCTTCCGGGCCGCCGTCGAGGACGGGGGCTACGGCAGCTACTGGGATCTGGTGACCCGCGATGCCCTGGATCCCCGCCCCGGTGGCTGACGCGGTTCGGCACCACCGTCGCGCATCGCGGAAACCTCGACGCCCGGCCGGACCGTAGTACCTGGTACCAACCCCACGCACTCCATCTGGAGATCCCCATGAGCTACGATCCACCTCCCAACGACGACAGCCACGCCACGGGCGGGAGCACCGAGGCGGAGTCCGAAGAGCCGCGCCGCGAGACCCACCGGGTGTCCGGTGATCGCCTGCTGGAGACCGTGAAGCGCATCGTGCGTGAGGGCAATGCCCGCCGCATCGTCATCAAGAACGACGAGGGCCGCACGCTGCTCGAGTTCCCCATGACGGCAGGCGTGGTGGGCGCCGCGCTCCTGCCTGTGTGGGCGGCGGTGGGCGCCGTGGCCGCTCTGGTGACCAACTGCTCCATCGAGGTGGAGCGGCACCAGGACGATTGAGCGAGTGCCGCGAGGGGTTTCCTGACTCGCGTCTCGCGCGCACTTTGGGCTCGACGGGAGGGGCGGGGCGCAGCCATCCCAACCGCCGGGCCCTGGAGCCCGGTCTCATGCCACGGAGGCTCGGATGCTCAAGGAGTTCAAGAAGTTCGCCATGCGCGGCAACGTCGTCGACATGGCGGTCGGTATCATCATCGGCGGCGCCTTCGGGACCATCGTCAAGAGCCTCGTCGACGACGTACTCATGCCGCCCATCGGCATGCTGCTCGGCGGCGTGGATTTCACCGACCTGTTCGCCGTGCTCCGGCAGGGCGCCGAGCAGCCCGGACCCTACGCGACGCTGGCCGATGCGCAGGCGGCGGGAGCGGTCACCATCAACTACGGGCTCTTCGTCAACAACGTCGTGGCGTTCCTCATCGTGGCCTGGGCGGTGTTCATGGTCGTGAAGGGCATGAACGCCATGCAGCGGAAGGAGGAAGAGGCTCCGGCGGCGCCCACGACCAAGGCCTGCCCCTTCTGCGCCACGGACATTCCCATGGGCGCCACCCGCTGCCCCCACTGCACCTCGGAGCTGGCGACCGCCTGAGGAGGCGCCGACGCCGTGCCCGAGCTGCCCGAGGTCACGGCGTACGTCGAGGCGTTCCGCCGGCGCATCGTCGGTCGGACGCTGGAGCGGGTGCGGCTCCGTTCTCCTTCGCTCCTGCGCACCTGGGACCCGCCCCTCTCGGAGGTGGCGGGTCTCCGCGTGCAGGGTGTGGAACGTCTGGCCAAACGCGTGGTCTGGGCCCTGGAGTCGGACCTCTTCCTGGTCTTCCACCTCATGGTCACGGGCCGATTCCACCGGAAGGCCGCGGGAGCGCGGCTGCCCCGCAAGAACGTGCACGCGGCCTTCGACTTTCCCGCCGAGTCCTACTTCCTCACCGAGATGGCCCTGAAGAAGAAGGCTTCGCTGCACCTCATGCGGGGCCGCGAAGCGCTGGAGCGCATGGACCCCGGGGGGCTCGAGCCGCTGGGCGCCACGCCCGAGGCGTGGGCCCGCGCCCTGACCCGGGAGAACCGCACCCTCAAGCGGGCGCTCACCGATCCGCGCATCCTCAGCGGCATCGGCAACGCGCACTCCGACGAGATCCTCCTGCGGGCCCGCCTGTCGCCGGTTCAGCGCACCGGCAATCTGGACGCCGAGGAGCTGGAGCGACTTCGCCAGGCGACGGTGAGCGAGCTGGAGCGCTTCACGCGGCTCCTCCGCGAGGAGACGGGCGAGGGGTTTCCCGAGAAGATCACGGCCTTCCACCCGGCCATGGAGGTCCACGGGCGCTTCGGCCATCCGTGTCCCGTGTGCGGCGACCCCATCCAGCGCATCGTGTACGCCGATCGTGAGACCAACTACTGCGCCACCTGCCAGACCGGGGGCAAGCTGCTGGCGGACCGGGCTCTGAGCCGACTGCTCCGCGAAGACTGGCCGCGCACGGTGGAGGAACTGGAGGAGCACCGGGAGACGCGCCGCCACGACTGATCCGGGGTGGCGCACCCCGAAACTCTTGCGCTCAGGTCATCGTAATGTGTATCGTACGATATATCACGATACTGATTCTACGATCTGCCTGAGGAGTTGCCCGCGCAGCGGTAGCGGTGGGCCACCATGGCGAGACGGGGAGGGATCATGAACTGGCAATGGGGATTTCCGTTCGACATGCCCGGATTCGGACCGCAGGGACCCTGGACGCGCGGGCGGGGGCCGAAGCGGGGTTTCTTCCGTTCCGGCGAGGTGCGGCTGGCGCTCCTGTCGCTGCTGGCCGAGGCGCCGGGTCACGGCTACGAGCTGATGAAACGGCTCGAGGAGCGGTCGGGAGGGCTCTACCAGGCCAGCGCCGGCACCGTGTATCCGGTGCTTCAGCAGCTGGAGGACGAGGGTCTGGCGCGCTCCCGCGAGGAAGACGGTAAGAAGGTCTACGAGATCACCGAGGCCGGACGCGCCGAGGTGGAGGCCGCTTCGGAGCGGGTGGACAGGATCTGGAAGCGTGCCGGCCAGTGGCGCGAATGGAGCTGCCGCATGGGCCCCGATACGGTGGAGGTGGCCATGGTGTTCGGGCGTCTCGCCAAGGCGGCTTTTTCCGTGGCTTCCAGCGGTGGCCAGGACACGGGGGATCGGGTGGTCGAGATCCTCAACCGGGCTCGGCGCGAGATCGAGGAGCTGGGCGGTTGAGGGCGGGCGCGCCCTTCGTGCGGGGCCTGGTGTCGGGACGTGAAGCCGCCGACGACGAAGACGTGGCCCCGGAAGGGGTGGCGGACACCCCCTTTGCGCCGGAGTGGCGGAAGCGTCATCGTGGCCCATTCCGGGGGTCGCGCGAGGCCTCCGAGGAACACCTCCACCCGTTTCGGAGAACGTCGTGACCGAGACCCCCGACATGGAGACGCTGCGCTACCCGGTGGGCCGATTCGAGCCGGGCCCGCACCTGGACCCCCGTGCGCGCGAGCGGGCGATGGAGAACATCGCCGCCACTCCCGCCAATCTGCGGCGGGCCGTCGCCGGCCTGACGCCGGAGCAGTTGAACACGCCGTACCGTCCCGACGGTTGGACGATCCGCCAGGTCGTGCATCACGTGCCCGACAGCCACCTCAACGGGTACATGCGCTTCAAGCTGGGGCTCACGGAAGAGGTGCCGACCATCCGGACCTACGAGGAGGCCGCCTGGGCCGAGCTACCCGACAGCTTCATGGAGGACATCGAGGTGTCGCTGGCGCTGCTGGAGTCGCTGCACGAGCGCTGGGTCGTGCTCCTGGAGGCCCTCACTCCGGAGGACTGGCACCGGACGGTCTTCCACCCGGAGATGAACGCCGAGATCAGCCTCGACGCCCTGCTGCAACTCTACGACTGGCATGGCCGCCATCACGTCGCGCACATCACCGGCCTACGCGACAGGAAGGGTTGGTGACTGTGGATCACCCGCGGGTCACGGTGGTGTCGGTGAACGTGGGGCGTGCCTCGGAGCTCACCTGGCGCGGCCGGACGGTGCGCACTGGGATCGGGAAGGAGCCCCAGAGCGTAGCCGTGCGTGTCGAGGCGCTGGGCCTGGAGGGCGACGTCCAGGTGGATCGCCGGGTCCACGGCGGGACCATGAAGGCCGTCTATGCCTACCCCGGCGAGCACTACGAACGCTGGGCCGCGGAACTGGGCGTATCGCCGGACGCGCTCCCACCCGGCGCCTTCGGAGAGAACCTGACGCTGGAAGGGATCCTGGAAGACGACATCCGCCCCGGCGACGAACTGGTGTGTGAGGGGCGCGACGGCCTGCGCCTGGCGGTGACCGAGCCCCGCTACCCGTGCTCCACGCTGTCCGCCCGCTTCCAACGGGCCGACCTGCCGCGGCTGTTCGTGCGCGCGGCGCGGCCGGGGTTCTACCTGCGGGTCGTGACACCTGGACGGATCGGAGCGGGGGACACCTTGGAGCTGGTGCGCTCGGCCGCGGGCGGTGAGAGCATCCGGGACATCTTCCGGCGCGTGGCCCGGGTGCCGGACGACACCGAATGAGCGTCGGGGTACGCCGGGCGCGCGGCGCCGACCTGGCCGCCGCCGCGGACCTGGTGGCGGCGGCGGGACTTCCGCTGGCCGGCTTCCCTGACGACGCTCGCGTGATCCTGGTGGCGGAGCAGGCGTCCGGGCTGGTGGGTGTGGCGGCGCTGGAGCTTCACGAGGACGCCGCGCTGCTGCGGTCGGTGGCGGTTCCGGCGGAGTGGCGCGGCCAGGGCATCGGGGGCGCGCTGGTGACCGCGGCCCTGGAGGCGGCCTGGACCGAGGGCGCCTCGTCGGTGGCGCTGCTCACCGAGACCGCTGCGTCGTACTTTCCGGCCTTCGGCTTCCGGTCCGTGCCCAGATCGGCCCTGCCGTCGGCGTTGGCGGCCTCCCGGGAGCTGCGGGGCGCCTGCCCCGAGTCGGCGGTGGCCATGGTGCTGGAGCGGTCGAGTCGGCCGCCGAGCGCCACATAGACGGCGACCCTCAGTCCGGGATCTCCATGGTGGCGCGCGCGACCAGAACGGCGCTGCCGCCGACCCGGATGGCCGTGACCGCGCCGGCGTGCACGTCGGCTTCCACCCGGAGCAGCGAGGGCCGGCCCATCTCGAGTCCCTGCTCCACGAGCCAGTTGTGGGAGCCGTCGCCGGCACGGCGGCCCAGGTAGCCACCCAGCGCCGCGGCCGCGCTTCCCGTCGCCGGATCCTCGGGCACGCCGATCTCCGGGGCGAACATGCGCACGTGCAGGTTCACGTCCTCGCCGTGGCCTCCGGGCGCGATGACGTACACCATGCGCGACGGCGCATCGGGACCCAGAAGCTGCCGGAGAATCCCCTGATCCAGGGTCGCCCGCTCGGCGGCCTTCACCGAGCGCACGGGCACGGTGAGGAAGGGAAGGCCGGCGGATGCGAAGACCGGCTCCAGGGTGCCGGGCACGCCGGGCACCTCCGCCCCGATGTCTCCGGGGTCCAGCGAGATCATGCGCGCCAGATCGCCGGCGGCGAGATCGACGGCCTCCTCCGTGGGCGCCACCGCAGCGGTGAGGCGGGCCGCCACCGGCCGGCCCGACCGTAGCGCCACCTCCACGGGCACCGGGCCGACGCCCTCTTCCAGCACCACCGTGACCGCGTCCACGGCCACCGTGATGGCTCTGGACGCCACCAGAAAGAACGCCGTGCCCACCGTGGGATGCCCGGCGAACGGCACCTCGGCCCCGGGCGTGAAGATGCGCACGCGTCGCGTGGCCGACGGGGATTCGGCCGGCAGCACGAATACGGTTTCCGACAGGTTCAACTCGCGCGCGATGGCTTGCATGCGCTCGGCAGAGAGCCCTCGCCCGTCGGGGAAGACGGCGAGAGGGTTGCCGCCGAAGACCCGATCCGTGAATACGTCCAGCGTGTGGTACTCGAGGCGCATACTCCACGCTCCTGCCGGTGCGAGATGGATCCGTCCCCTCAAGGTACGCGCCCGGCGATCCGGGTCCAACGCCATGGAACCTGTCGGGCGGCGTATGGATAAGGGACATGAACACTCGCCCAATGGAGCCTGAATACATGCATATCAAGCGAAAGCCCTCGTGGGACGACATGCGTGAGTCGGAGGTCACGCCCGAGTCCATCTACGTCAATCGTCGCCAGTTCGTCGGGGCCTCTGCGGCGCTGGCCGCGGTGGCAGCGGTGGTCCCGAGCTCGCTCCGGGGCGCCGTGCGGCGACTTCGAGGTGGCCAGGAGGTTCCCCGGGTGGGCGACGTGACCTTCGGCGAGGAGCTGCGCGGCGAGCTGACGCCGTACCAGGACGTCACCACCTACAACAACTTCTACGAGTTCGGCACCGACAAGTCCGATCCCTTCAGGAATTCGGGGGATTTCCAGCCGGAGCCATGGACCGTGGAGGTGGAAGGGCACGTCAAGAACACAGGCACCTACTCCGTAGACGAGCTCGCACGCCCGGACCAGATCGAGGACCGCATCTACCGCATGAGGTGCGTGGAGGCCTGGTCCATGGTGATTCCGTGGCGCGGCGTCGCCCTGCGCAACGTGATCTCCCGCCTGGAGCCTACGAGCCAGGCCAGGTTCGTCGCCTTCCAGACGGCGGTGCGCCCGGACCAGATGCCGGGCCAGCGCCGCTCCGTCCTCGACTGGCCCTACGTGGAGGGTCTCCGCATCGACGAGGCGGCGAACGAGTTGCCCATGCTGGTCACCGGTGTGTACGGGCGCGAGTTGCCCAACCAGAACGGTGCGCCGCTGCGCCTCATCGTGCCCTGGAAGTACGGGTTCAAGGGGATCAAGTCCATCGTCAAGATCTCCTTCGTCGAGGAGATGCCGCCCACGAGCTGGAATATCTCGGCGCCCCAGGAGTACGGCTTCTACGCCAACGTGAACCCCAACGTCGACCACCCGCGCTGGAGCCAGGCCCGGGAGCGGCGCATCGGCGAGATTCGGCCCCGTCCAACCCTGATGTTCAACGGGTACCAGGAGCAGGTCGGGCACCTCTACCGGGGGATGGACCTCCGGAAGTGGTACTGAGCGTCCATCCAGACCCTCCCCTGGAGTCAGCACCCTTGGCGATGACACCCCGGCGCAGGGTTTTCCTGCTCAAGACGATGGTGTGGTTGGCGTGCCTCACCCCGCTGGGTTGGGTGGCCTACCGCTGGTATCTGGGTGACCACCTCACCGCGAACCCCGTGGAGGCGCTGGAGCACTGGTCGGGGCTGTCGGCGTTCGTGATCCTCACGGCCTCGCTGGCGGTGACGCCGATCCGGCGGCTCACCGGATGGAACGACATCCAGAAGGTCCGGCGCCTCGCCGGGCTGTGGGCGTTCGCCTACGCCGTCATCCATTTCGGCATCTACCTGGGGCTCGACCAGTTCTTCGGCTGGTCCTACATCCTCGAGGACATCACCGAGCGGCCCTTCATCATCTCCGGCACCCTGGCGCTTCTGTGCCTGCTGCCGCTGGCGCTCACGTCCACCCGGGCCTCCATCCGACGCCTGGGCAAGAACTGGGTGCGGCTGCACCGGCTGGTCTATGCGGCTGCGGGGCTGGCGCTCCTGCACTTCCTCTGGGGCCAGAAGGCGGACATCCGCAACCCCATCATCGGCGGGCGTGGTGCTGGGGGTGCTTCTGGGAGCTCGTCTGGTCTGGTGGTGGCAGCGGCGGCGGCGCCCGCCGCCCCGGCGGGAGCGCGCGAGGGCGGAGAGGGAGACGGCGGCGGTGGGGTGACGCTACATTCCGTTACCCTCCTGCGCCCCTGACCATCTCTGGAGCCATGTCACCTCGACGTCCCATTCTGATCTCGGCCCTCCCTGCGTTCATGGTGGCGGCCTGTGCCACCGCTTCCTCTCCGGCCGCGCCCGGGCCCGGTCCCACGCCCGCCGCACAGGCGCCCGCACCCGAGGGTCCGCCACCTCTTCGCGAAGGCACGGACTTCGTGGTCTACCGCGCCGACGGCGCCCCTGCCTCGGTGGACGAGATCGTGGAGGCCATGGCCGACGCCGATGCCGTGCTCGTGGGGGAGGAGCACAACGATCCCGTGACCCACCGGGTCGAGCTGCTCCTGGTGGAGCGGGCGTTCGTGGATCTGGGAGGACGCGGCGCCTCGGCCGCCGAGCTCCCCGCCGGGCACCCGCAGGTGGCGACACGCCAGGGCCGGCCCGTGATCCTGTCGTTGGAGATGTTCGAGACCGATGTGCAGTACATCCTCGACGAATACCTCCACGACCTCATCACCGAGTCCCACTTCCGTGCCAGCGCGCGACCCTGGGACAACTACGAGACGGACTACCGGCCCATGGTCGAGTTCGCCAAGGCCCACGGCATGACCGTGGTCGCGGCCAACGCGCCTCGCCGATACGTGAACCGGGCCTCTCGCCTGGGACGCGCCAGCCTGCAGGAGCTCCCGCCCTCGGCGCTCCGCTATCTGCCACCGCTCCCGTATCCCCAGGCCAGCGACCGGTACCGTGGCCAGTGGGACGCGCTCATGGGGGACGCCGCCCGGCACATGTCCGGCTCGCCGCTGGACGGCCAGACGTTGTGGGACGCCAGCATGGGTCACTCGGTCGCGCAGGCCCTGGACGCCCATCCCGATGCGCTGGTTCTGCACATGGCCGGGGGATTCCACGTGGAAAAGGACACGGGGATCCCGGAAGCCCTGCGCCACTATCGGCCCTGGACGCGCATCGTCACGGTGGCGGCGCGTCCCACCGAGGATCCGGGCACCTTCGACCCGCAGGAATTCGGTGGGCTGGGGACGTTCGTGGTCTTGACCCGCGCACCTCGCTGACCAGCGCCCGACCGTGCTGTCCGAACAGGCCCGGCCCGGCGCCGTCCACCTGCGGGTCTCCCATGTCGGGGACAGCCTGGAATTCTGGCAGGATCAGCTCGGCCTGGAGGCACGCACCGCGGGCGAGGCCACGGCGTTGCACGCGGCGGGTGCGTCCGAGCCTCTGATCGTCCTCCACGCGGCCGGGGGGTCCCGGCGGAGTGCCGGCCGGGCGGGTCTCTACCATGTGGCGCTGCGCGTTCCCGCGCGGCGCGACCTGGCGCGCGTGCTGCTCAGGCTGGGCGATGCCGGCGTCGTCTTCCAGGGGGCCGCGGATCACGGGGTGAGCGAGGCGCTCTACCTGGCGGATCCCGAGGGGAACGGGGTGGAGCTGTACGTGGACCGGCCCGGGCGAGCATGGACACGTCCCGGTGACACGGTGGAGATGACCACGCTTCCGCTGGACGTACAGGGCCTCGTGGCCGAGGCGAACGGGGACCCGGCGCCTCTCCCCGTGGGTAGCGATGTCGGGCACGTGCACCTGCAGGTGGACGACCTGCAAGCGGCGGAAGCGTTCTACGGCCCGGAGGGCCTCGGCCTCGACGTGACCACGCGCGCATACCCCGGTGCGCTCTTCCTGTCGGCCGGGGGCTACCACCACCACCTGGGCCTGAACACCTGGGGTGTCCGGGGCCCCGCCTCAGCCGATGCCCTGGGCCTCCTGGCCTGGACTCTGATGGTGCCCGAAGAGGGCGTGGAGGAGGCCGCGGCGCGCGTGGGCGCGGCACACGAGAACGGCGCCTGGCAGGCCCGCGATCCCGCCGGCAACCTTCTCCGGCTGGTGGCTGCTAGTACCGGAAAAGCGGAATCCCCACCTCGACCATGATCGTCATGGGGCGGAAATCCTCCACCCGCGCCCAGCGTAGCTCGAGCCCTCCGATCCACCAGCGGTCGCGGGTCGGTGTCCCCCCCAGGCCGATCACCAGCGAGTATCCGGTGCGGGTCTCCCGGGGGTCGTCGGGATTGTCCGACACGAAGACCGTGTTCCGGAAGACCGGCCCGCCACCGACGTAGACACCCACTCCGGAGCGCCAGAGGACGTCCAGGGCGACCTGCCGCTCGGTGATCTTGCTCAGGAACGTGAAGTCCGCGGTGGATTGGAGCTCCACGGGAATCTTCGGCAGAGGCAGGCGCACGTACGCTCCGGCCACGAACGCGCTGAACTCGGTGTCGTAGCCGACCCGCGGGCCGAGGGTGAGGGCGCGCACGATGGGTGGGCCCTCCACCTGCGCGCGGACGGTGCCGGGCAACCCTGCCAGCGCGCAGCCCGCCAGCATCGCGAATGTCCGCAGCTTCATGCGCGCCTCAACCGCCCACGTTCAGGTCGGTGGCGTCGAGGCGGTCGGCGAGCGCCTTCAACTCGGCGAACATCTCGTCGACCTCGGGATCGAGCTTCACCATCTCGACCATCATGGCATCCTGGAAGGCCTCGAGACGAGCCTTCATCTCCTCCTGCTCCAGGATCTCACCCTGTGCGTCCTGAAGCCGGCCCATGATCCCCTGGTACTCGTTCTGGAGCGCCTTCAGCTTGGCGGCGTCCTGTGCGGCCTGGGCAGCGGCGGCTTCCTGCTGGATCTCCGGCATGCGCTCCTTGAGCACCTGCTCCAGCTCGGGGTGGGCCTCGTAGACCGCGGCTTCCAGCGCGGACTGGATGCTGTCCTGCTCCGCCTGGAGCTCGGGGCTGGCCTGGAGGGCTTGATTCTGGACTCCGTTCACCCGCGTCTCGAGCGTGCGGAAGCGGGTCAACGCGGCCTGCAGGCTGTCCTGGGGAACGGGGACCGCGGGGACGGAATCGGGCACGCGGTCCTGCGCGCGCGACGGCGCAGCGATCATGGAAAGGGCCAGGGCCAGCACAGCCCCGGCTCTGAGCGAGCGCATCATTCAGGTACTCCGTGGAGTCGATGTCGAAGTCGAGGACTGGACACGAACCTCACACGGAGGCGACGCGGCCATCCTGGCGTCGTGACGCTGAATCTGTCCTCAGATGAGCCCGCCGGCCAGGGCGCGGAGCACATCCATCGTGGTGACGATACCCAGGAGACGGCCGTCTTCCAGGACCACGGCCCGGTGGATGCGCCCCCTCACCAGAAAGTCCGCCAGTTCACGGAAGGAGGCGTCGGGAGGCACCGAGAACGACACCGGCGTCATGATATCGGACACCGTGAGCCGGTCGAGAGGTCCCTCGTCTTCGCTCTCCCGGCTCCACTCGGGTGTCAGCAGGGGCGCGTCTTCGGGGAGGAAGAAGTCGGTGAACGGGTCGTCTGCCTGATCCTCCGGATCGGGGATCTCGGGCGCCCCGACCGGCACCCAGCGAGCGCTGGACAGGCGCACCTCCTGCTCCTCGGCCGTGAGCCGTACCACATCGGACGACGACACCACCCCGAGAACCTCGCCGGAGGCCGTGGTTACGGGCATGCCGCTGATGCCTTCGTCGGCCAGCGTCCTGGCCAGCTCGCGCACCGACATCTCGGGGGTCGCCGTCACCACCTCGCTCTGCATGAGGTCACGGACGGTCACCATGCTTCCTCCCGCGCTGGATTGCATGAGGGGGGCCTTCGGGCTTCGTTGGTCGGTCATTCCTCGGGACTCTCTGGCCGCTGCACCAGGATCGGTACGTGCACGGCCCGGATCACCTTGTCCGTGGTGCTGCCGAGAAGGGCCCGCTGAAGCCCTCCGCGACCGTGCGTGGCCATGACCACGAGTTGAGCGTCGAGCTCCTCGACCTCGCGTGCGACGGCGTGACCCGCCTGGGTATCCACCGTGACGTGCACCGTGGCCTCCACGCCCTCAGCGGTGATGCGGGCGGCGATACGCTCCAGGTAGGCACGCGCCGCGTCCCTCGCCTCTTCCACCACCTTCTGATTCATCTGGACCGTGTGGGGCAGGTACGGCGAGGCGATTTCCATGGGGTACGCCACGACGCGCAGGAGACGGATCTGGCTCCCATAGAGCTTGGCCATGCCGATGGCCAGGTCGAGGACGGACTCGGACAGCTCCGAGCCGTCCAGGGGCACGACGATACGCTGCACCTCGGGCTCCACCGTGGGGTCCGGATGGTCGTCCTCGGGTCGCACGAGAAGGATCGGCTGGTGCGCGTGGCGCACGAAGCCGTCGGCCACGCTGCCGAGCCAGGCCCGGGTGAGGGCGCCGCGGCCGTGGGTCGCCATGACCACGAGGTCGGCCTCGGTGGAATCGGCCCGGCTCATGAGGAGCTCCACGACCCGGCCGGTACCCACCCAGGCATGGACCTCTCCGTCGGTCCGCTGGCGGATCTGCTCACGCACGTTGCGCAGGTAGTCTTCGGACCACTGCCAGGCGGCGGACTCCCACTCGTCGTACGCGAAAGACGGCACGGGCTCGTGCACCGAGGCGAGCTGCAGGGCGGCGTGGGTCCTGCGACTCAGGCCCAGCGCCCAGGGAAGCGCCGCCTCGGAGAATGCGGAGCCGTCCAGCGGGACCAGGATCGTGCGGAACATGATGGCTCCCGTGTGTCGAGGAAGGCGGTGCTCCGGGTGCGGCGTCGCGCCGACGCTCAGCCCGTGGCCCCCGCCGGTATCATTCGTTCGGGCGGCGGGCTCGAAAGCGGGTCGCCCCCGGGCGGCTCGTCGCCGGCCGCCCAGGGCAGCACCAGGCGTAGGCGTGTGCCCCGGCCCGGTCGCGAGTCCACCGTGAGCGATCCACCGGCATAACCGGCCCGTTCCTCCATACCCATCAAGCCCAGGCCCGCTCCGCCGGCGAAGGAAAGCGTGGTCTGGTCGAAGCCCTGTCCGTCGTCCTCGATCTCGGTCACGAGGCCGTCGGCCGCGCCGAAGAAGCGCGTGTGCACGTGGCCGGCTCCGGCGTGGCGGGCGGCGTTGGTCAGGGCCTCCTGAACGATACGGAAGAGCGCCAGCCGCACGCCGTCGCTGAGGTCCGCCTCCGGAATCTGGCCCAGGAATTCCATGCGCAGGGTCCGGGACTCGGTGAGTCGCCGGGCGTGCGCTTCCAGGGCCGCGCGCACACCCAGCTCGTCCAACTCGGGGGGACGCAGGCGTCGTGCCACACCACGGATCTCCTCCAGCGCCTGGCGGATCTCGGTGGTGACCTCGTCCATGCGGCTACACGGGGAATCCTCCGGCTCCTGCCGGGAAAGGATGCGTAACCGCACCAGGACCCCCGCCAGCGTCTGGGCGGTGCCGGAATAGAGCTCGTGGGCGATACGCTCCCGCTCCCGTTCTTCGGCTTCGAGCACACGCCGGGCCAACTCGCGCTGGCGGCGCTGCGCCGCCGAGACCGTGTCCAACATGTCGTTGAAGGTGTGGCTCAAGCGGTCGAGGCGGTCGTCGGCCAGCACCGAGTGGGGGACGCGCGAGGCCATGTCTCCGTTCCGGACCCGAAAGGCCGTGTCGGTCAGGGTGTCGACGGGGCGCAACGCCAATCGTACCACGGCGGCGTTCGCCAGCGCGGCAAGGGTGACCATGGCCACCGACACGCCGGCGACCACGGGAAGGACGGGGGCGTGCACGCGGTCGAGGAAGAGCGCCACGGTGGCTCCGGCGGCCGCCACCAGGACCACGTTCGCCAGCAGGAGCTTCCAGAACAGCGGGACGCGCAGGATCGACGTCGCCCAAAGCGGTACCCTGGGCGGCCGCGTCGCCAGCGGCTGCCCGGTGTCGTGCCCCGCGTCGTGGGAGGGCGGTGCGTCCATGTGGCGGATATCCGGACCTGAGAAAACGACACCGCGAGAGCCACATTTTCGGCATGCCCCTCGCGGTTGCCTCGAATGGACCTAAATTGGAGGGGGCACCACAGACCGTCTGTAGGGATAGGTTGGCGCGCGCCTGTGGGAGTTTCCTTGACACACCCTCCTGAACCACGACGAGCGGCTCGGCTGTGACCAACGAGTACTATCGCGCGATCTTCGACTTTTCTCCCGACGGCATCCTGGTCGTGGACGACGACGGGATCATATGCCGTGTGAACCCGCGCGCCGAGGAGCTCTTCGGCTTCGAGCCCGGGGCGCTGGCGGGTCAGTCCGTCGAGATGCTGGTGCCCGACGCGCTGCGACCGGGTCATGTGCAGCACCGCAAGGCCTACGTCGCCGACTCGGCTCGCCGGCCCATGGGAATCGGGCTCGAGCTTCGTGCGCGCCGCTCCGACGGCACGGAGTTCCCGGTGGAGATCTCCCTGAGCCCGGTGGACACCGAGGACGGGCGCCACACGTTGGCCACTGTGCGCGACGTCACGCAGCGCAAGCGCCTGCGGGACTTCGGTGCCGGCGCCTTGCGGGCGTCGGAAGACGAACGCGCGCGCATCGCACGAGAGCTTCACGACGACACGGCGCAGCGTCTCGCCACCACGCTGTTGAGGCTTCGCATCCTGGAGCGCATGGTGGAGGGTGAGGAGCGCCTGGAGGTCATCGAGGAACTCCGCGACTCGCTCCAGCAGACCGCGGAGGGCGTGAGGCGCATCGCCCGTGGGCTGCGGCCGCCGGAGCTTCAGGACGCCGGTCTCACCACGGCTCTGCGGTCCTACGCGCGCAGCCTGCTGGACGGTCGAGGCCTCAAGGTCGACCTTGACGTCGAGCCCGTCGACGAGTACCTGACGGCCGATGGGAAGCTGGTGGTCTATCGCGTCGTGCAGGAGGCGCTCAACAACGTTTCGCGCCATGCCGACGCCAGTGCGGCCCGGGTCCTCCTCCGGAAGTCCGGAGGCCACATCGTCGCCGAGGTCGAGGATGAAGGGCGTGGCTTCTCGCCCCACCGGGTCCAGAACGACGGCGGCGGCCTCGGGCTGCTGGGAATGCAGGAGCGTGCAGCCATGGTGGGAGGATTGGTTACCGTGGATTCCAGGCCCGGCGAAGGCACCCGCGTGGTGATCCGGGTCCCTGTGGAGATCGAGAGAGAGGTGGAGCGTGTCTGAGACCCGGATTCTTCTTGTCGACGACCACGCCATGTTCCGGGCGGGGATCAAGTCCCTGCTGGAGTCGGAGGAACGCCTGACCGTGATCGGTGAGGCGTCCACCGGTGACGAGGCCGTGGACCAGGTCCGGGCGCTCAAGCCCGACGTGGTGGTGATGGACCTCTCCATGCCCGGATCCAACGGGCTGGAGGCGACCCGCCGCATCGCGGCACTGGGCCTCGACACGCGGGTGCTGGTCCTCACCGTGCATGCCGAGGAGGAGTACCTGGTGCCCGTGGTGGAGGCCGGCGCCAGCGGATACCTGACCAAGACCAGCGCGGACCGTGACCTCATCGAGGCCATCAAGGTGGTCTCCCGCGGTGAGGTGTATCTGCCACCGAAGGCCACGCGGCTCCTGTTGCAGCAATACCGCTCGGCCGAGGCCAACCCCGATCTGGCCGATCTCCACGAGCTGAGCTCGCGGGAGCAGGAAGTGCTGGCTCTCACCGCAGAGGGCTTCAGCTCGCGAGAGATCGGCAAGAAGCTCTTCATCTCGCCCAAGACCGTGGACACGTACCGGGCTCGCATCATGGAGAAACTGAGCCTGAACCACCGATCCGAGTTGGTGCGCTTCGCCCTGCGCGTGGGCCTTCTGAAGGAGATGTAACCCCCGCCGCGCCTCCGGCTGTGGGGGTCCTCCCCACACGAATCGTGGCACCCTTCCTGACAGAGCGCCGCTTTCCGCGGCCGTAGTATTGGGGCCGTCATGGGTACCGCCCACCGAGCGGGGCGAGGCCCGACCCTCCCGGACCCCACGACGCATGCTCGCCTCTCTCAGCGCCGCCTTTCTTGCCGGCTTCGTCGGCAGTCCTCACTGCATGGGCATGTGCGGAGGTTTCGCCGTTGCGTGCGGTGGAGCCCGTCGTGGGCTCGCCTGGCACGCGGGGCGCATCACCACCTACGCCCTGCTGGGCGCCGCCGCCGGGGCTTTCGGCCGCGTGCTTCCAGGACCGACCTGGGTGGCCACCGTCGTTTCCGTCGCCCTGTTGGTGTGGTTCGCGGCCGCCCTGGCGGGCCTGGTTCGTGAGCCGGCGCTGAAGATTCCCGGGCTCGGGCGGCTCATGGCCCGGGCTTCCGGCGACGCCGGGGCCGGCTCCCGGGTGGTCATGGGACTGGCCACGGGCCTGCTCCCCTGCGGGTTGCTGTACGCCGCGCTGGCGTTGCCCGTGGCATCGGGAAGCGCCGTCGTCGGGGCCTCGGCCATGGTGGCGTTCGGGCTCGGCACGGCTCCGGCGCTCGTGGCGCTCACCCTGGGCGCCCGCCAGGTGATCCTCCGCGACCTGCGTGTCCGTCGGCTCATGGCCGCGGGCGTCCTGGTGCTGGGGCTCGTGTCCATGGGCATGCGCCAGGGCGCGACGGCTGGAATGGACCACGGCGCGGGGCACGAAGGCCCCGCGACTTCGCAGGTGACCCCGGACCTCCCGGCGTCGCCGACTTCGCTTCCCGCCCCGGCCCACGCGTCCGGCGGCTGAGGGTCCCCTCTCCTTCTTCTCCGAGGAACGCCAATGGCTCTCGACGCGACCGCCCCCCGGCCCGCCGGGGAGGCCACCGCCACGGCGGCCACGCCGAACTACGACGACGCGGTGGTGAAGATGTTCTTCACCGCCACCGTCGTCTGGGCTCTCGTGGGCATGCTCGTGGGCGTGATCATCGCCCTGCAGCTCGCCTGGTGGCCCGCCAATCTCGGCCTGCCCTGGACGACCTTCGGCCGTCTGCGCCCCCTGCACACCAACGCGGTGATCTTCGCGTTCGCCGGCAACGTGTGCTTCACCGGCATCTACCACTCGACGCAGCGACTCCTGAAGACGCGCATGTTCAGCGACGTGCTCTCCAGGATCCATTTCTGGGGATGGCAGACGATCATCGTGGGGGCCGCCATCACGCTGCCCCTCGGGATGACGCAGTCCAAGGAATACGCCGAGCTGATCTGGCCCATCGACGTGGCCATCACGCTGGTGTGGGTGGTTTTCGCCGTGAACTTCTTCGGCACCCTGGCCATCCGGAAGGTGAAGCACCTGTACGTGGCGCTGTGGTTCTACATGTCGTTCGTCATCACCATCGCGGTGCTCCACATCGTGAACAGCCTGGCGATCCCGGCTACGCTCTTCCGCTCGTATCCGATCTACGCCGGGCTCACCGACGCGCTGGTGCAGTGGTGGTACGGGCACAACGCGGTGGGCTTCTTCCTGACCACGCCGTTCCTGGGGCTGATGTACTACTACCTGCCCCGGGCGGCGGAGCGCCCCGTCTACAGCTACCGGCTCTCCATCATCCACTTCTGGGGACTGGTGTTCCTGTACATCTGGGCCGGACCGCACCACCTGCTCTATTCGGCGTTGCCGGAATGGGCGCAGACGCTGGGCATGGTGTTCAGCATCATGCTGCTGGCGCCGTCGTGGGGCGGCATGCTCAACGGGCTCCTCACGCTCAAGGGAGCCTGGAACAAGCTCCGCACCGACCCGGTGCTCAAGTTCATGGTGGTGGCCGTGAGCTTCTACGGCATGAGCACCTTCGAAGGGCCCATGATGTCGATCCGGGCCGTGAACGGGCTGGCTCACTACACCAACTGGGTGATCGGCCACGTGCATTCCGGTGCCCTGGGCTGGGTGGGGATGATCTCCTTCGGGATGCTGTACTGGCTGGCGCCACGGCTCTTCAACAAGCCGCTCGCCTATCCCAACGGGCCCACGCAGCACTTCTGGCTGGCCACCATCGGCATCGTGCTCTACACGGTGGCGATGTGGGCGGCGGGACTCATGGAGGGGCTCCAGTGGCGCGCCATCAACGACACGGGCCAGCTCGCCAACCCGATCTTCCTGGACATCGTCCACCGGCTGCAGCCCTTCCTCTGGCTGCGGGTGCTGGGCGGGGCCCTGTACCTCACCGGAGCGATCATGATGGCGGTGAACTTCTGGAAGACCATCCGCGGACCCGAGCGCCCGGCCGAGGCCGTGGCGGCAACGGCGTGAGGGGAGGATACCATGGCTGACAACAACCAGACGCACGAGTCCGAGAAGGCCTACGGCCGCATCCACCGACGCATCTTCGAGGGAAAAGCGGCGGTCTTCGCCGTGGCCACCACGGTGGCGATCTCCATCGGTGGGCTCGTGGAGATCACTCCGATGTTCACCGCGACCCTGGGGCCGGAGCGCTCGGAGGCGGTGACGCCGTACACGCCCCTCGAGGTGGCCGGGCGCGACATCTACATCCGCGAGGGCTGCTACCTGTGCCACTCGCAGATGGTGCGGCCCATGCGCGCCGAGATCCTGCGCTACGGGGAATGGACGCGGGCGTGGGAGTATGCCTACGACCGCCCCTTCCTGTTGGGCTCGCGCCGCATCGGGCCCGATCTGCAGCGCGTCGGCGGCAAGTATCCCGACGCGTGGCACTACGAGCACATGCGCGATCCCCGCTCCGTATCGCCGGGCAGCATCATGCCACCCTATCCGTGGCTCCTGAAGTGGACTGTGGACCCGGCGGACATCACCGCGTCGGTGCGGGCACTGAGCAAGGTGGGCACACCCTACGAGAGCACCGATCAGGAATGGGTCGCGGCCCAGCTCCAGTCGCAGGGGCAGGGCATCGTGACCGCGCTGTCGCAGACGGGTATCGAGACCACCTGGGACCGGGAGATCGTGGCCCTCATCGCCTATCTGCAGCGGCTCGGCGTGGACGGCAAGCGCATCCTGCAGGAGCAGGAGCGGGCCCAGGGCGGAGCCACCGCTTCGGCCACCACGCCGGCGGACGCTGGCGCCGGCCCGGAGGGAACCCCGTGAATCCTCTCCTTCGCGAGGCCGCCGGCTCGGTGGAGATGGGCTGGCTGCTGGGCCTCATGACGCTGGTGTTCCTGGCCTTCTTCATCGGTTGGGCCTGGTGGGCGTATTCGCCCAAGCACAGGGAGATCATGGAAGAGGCATCGCGCATGCCGTTCACGGATGGAGGAGCAGAGTGAGCAAGGAAACCAACCGGCTCATGGGCCACGCCGACGAGGCGGACGGCATCGAGGAATACGACAACCCCTTGCCGGACTGGTGGCTGGGCCTGTTCTGGTTCACCATCGTCTGGGCCATCGGCTACGGGGTCCATTACCACTTCATCGCCCACCGCTCGCAGGTGAAGCACCTGGCGGCGGAGATGGCCGCGGCCGACGCTCGCTGGCCGGCGCAGCTACAGGCCAACGTGTCGTTCGCGTTCACGCCCGAGGCGATCCAGGCCGGGGAACAGGTGTTCGCCCAGAACTGCGCCCCCTGCCACGGGGCCGACCTCAAGGGCAACATCGGCCCGTCGTTCCTGGACGACGAGTGGCTGCACGGGGGCCAGGTGTCGCAGGTGCTGAACACCATCCGCCACGGTGTGCTGGACAAGGGTATGGTGGCATGGGAGGGGATCCTGAGCCCCGAGCAGATCAACGACGTGGCCGCGTACGTGCTCTCCAAGCACGCCGAGGCCACGGGGCGCTCGTACGAAGACATCCTGAAGCCGCCGGCGGACAGCGCCGGAGCGGCCGGCGACAGTGCCGGCGTGGCGGGGGACAGCGCCGGAGTGGCCGGTGACACCGCCGCTGCGTCCGGAGGCGCCGCGGCAGGCGCTCGGTCCGGCGCCGACTCGGGCCGGTAACCGCCGGATCCGGAGGGGGTAGCAGAGATCATGTTGGGATTCAGCCGCACCCGCGAGTGGGTCTATCCCCAGTCCATCCAGGGGAGCTTCATGACGCTCCGCCGGTGGACCTTCGCGGGATTGCACGTGGTGCTCTTCGTAGCGCCGTGGCTCATGGTGGCGGGGCATCCGGCCGTACAGATCGATCTGCCCCACCGGCGGATCTTCCTGTTCGGTGCCATCTTCAGCGCCGCCGACACGATCTTCCTGCTCCTTCTCCTCCTCTTCCTGGCCTTCAGCCTCTTCTTCTTCACGGCGGTGTTCGGGCGGGTCTGGTGCGGCTACGCCTGCCCCCAGACGGTCTTCCTGGAGAGCTGGATCCGTCCGCTGGAGCTCTGGATCGAGGGAGACCGGACCCGCCGGCGCCGGCGCGACGCCGGCAGTTGGACCTTCGACCGTGTGTGGAGAAAAGCCGCCAAATGGGGCGCATTTCTCTTCGTGGCCGGCATGCTGGCCATGTCCATGGTCAGTCTGTTCGCCGGGGCCCGACCGCTGTGGAGTGGGCAGGCCAGCGGGACCTCGTACGTCTTCGTGGCGATCTTCACCGCCATGTGGATGGTGGACTTCGTGTGGTTCCGGGAGCAGTTCTGCAACTTCCTGTGTCCCTACGCCCGCTTCCAGAGCGCGCTCACCGACGACGAGACCTTGCTGATCTCGTACGACGTGCCCCGGGGTGAGCCCCGCGGCAAGGGCAAGGCCGCGGCCGAAGCCGGCAACTGCATCTCGTGTCAGAAGTGCGTGGTGGTCTGCCCGCAGGGGATCGACATTCGCGAGGGGTTCCAGCTCGAGTGCATCCAGTGCGCGCGCTGCGTCGACGCGTGCACCAGCGTCATGGAGCCGCTGGGCCACGAGACGCTGGTGCGCTACAGCTCCATCGCCGCCGACGAGAGCCGTCTGCGGCGCACGCTGCGTCCGCGGACGGTCATCTACACGGGCCTGCTCACGGCGCTCACGGCCGCTTCGGCGATCCTGCTGTTCGGGCGGGTCCCCTTCGAGGCGTCGGTGAACCGTGCGCCGGGGTCGCTCTTCACGGTCGATGCCGACGGCTACGTCCGCAACACGTACCTGCTCAAGATCACCAGCAAGGACGTGACGCCCGGGCCCGTGGACTACCAGGTCCGCCTCGACGGCCTGGACGATGCCGAGGTGCTCACGGAACCGGTTCAACTCGCGTCCACCGAGACCCGGACCGTGCCTTTCGTGGTGCGGCTGCCGGCGGCCTCGGCCGACCGCCGCACCATTCCCTTCGACGTTCGCATCATCTCGCCGAGCGGGGAGCTGGTGCTCCCCACGACCTTCAAGACCGGAGCCGTGGAGGGAGCCCGTGGCGGTGCCTACTGAGTCGACGCCCCGGTCCGAGACGGACCCGGGGGACCGGAGTTGGATCTGGCCGGCGGCGATCATCGCCGGCCTGGCCCTCATGATCGCGGTGAACGCTGCGTTCATCATCGTGGCCGTGCGCGGTGCGGACACGGTGGTGGAGTCGTACCAGACCGAGCCGCGGTGACGCCCGTGAGGCCGTCGGCTCCCGCCTCGGCCGCGGAGAACGCCGCGGCGCGCTGTCCCCACTGCGGCACGCCCGTAGAGGGACCCGACGACGCCTACTGCTGTACCGGCTGCGAGATGGCGGCCGCCATCATCCATGGTGCCGGGCTCGACCGGTACTACGCCGAGCGAGAGGCCTACGCGCCTCGGCCCGGTCCCCGCAGCGGCGGATGGGAGACGGTCCCGGTGGAGCGGGACGCAGACGGTACCTGCAGCGTACAGCTCATGGTCGACGGGCTCCGCTGCGCCTCCTGCGTGTGGGTGACCGAGAACGTGCTCCTGCGCACGCCGGGCGTGCGCGAGGCCCGGGTGAGCTACGCCACCGGACGGGCGACCCTGCGCTGGAATCCCGACGAAGTCCCGCTCGGCCGCCTGGCCGGCACCATCGCGGCGCTGGGCTACCGACCCCGGCTGCTCGGCGAGGAGTCACACCCCGACCGGGATCTGCTGCTGCGCCTGGGGGTCGCCTCCTTCGCCGCCGCCAACGTCATGCTGCTGTCGGTGGCGCTGTACGCCGGCTGGTTCGGGGACATGGCGCCGCGCTTCGTGGCCCTCTTCCAGTGGGCGTCGCTGGCGTTGGCGACGCCCGTCGCCCTGTGGTCCGCCGCGCCCTTCTTCGTCGGGGCGTGGACGGGACTTCGTCACCGGGTCCTCCACATGGACCTGCCCATCGCTCTGGCCGTGGCCGTCCTCTACACGCAGGGCGTCGTGGTCACGCTCTCGGGGCGTGGGGACACCTACCTGGACTCGCTCACCATGTTGGTGGCTCTGTTGCTGGCCGGGCGGGTGCTGGAGGGACGCGGCCGTCGCCGCGCCGCCGAGGCCGCACTCTCGCTGGCAGCCGTGCTGCCGGCCACCGCTCGACGGCTCGCCGCCGACGGCAGCGTGGAGAGCGTGGCCACCGATGTGCTCGAGCCCGGCGATCAGGTGGTCGTGGGGTCGGGCGAGGAGATTCCGGCCGACGGGGTGATCGTGGAGGGCCGGGGCCTGGTGCGCCTGGCGCTGCTCACCGGTGAGGCCGAGCCCGTGTCCGTCACCGCCGGGGGGGCCACCTGGGCCGGCACCCTGCTGGAAGACGGAGCCCTGGTGATCGACGTCTCGGTGCCCTCCGAGGACACCGCGGTGCGGGCCATGGCACGGGAGCTCGAGCGCTCGGCGGCCCGCCCCACCCGCCCCACCGTGGCCGACCGGCTCGCGCCCTGGTTCACCGGCCTGACGCTGCTCGTGGCCGCCGCGACCTTCGTGACCTGGCTCACGCTGGCCGGCGGACACCGCGCGCTGGAGGCGGCGATCGCCGTTCTGGTGGTGGCGTGCCCCTGCGCCCTGGCGTTGTCGCAGCCGCTGGCCGCGGCGGCGGGGCTGGGAGCGGCGGCGAGGCGAGGGCTGATCCTCCGGTCGGCCGACGCCCTCCTGGATCTGGCCGACGTGGACACGGTGGCACTGGACAAGACGGGCACCGTGACCGCGGGTGAGCTGACCGTGCTGTCGGCGGAGCCCGGGGCCCTGCGGGTGGCGGCAGGCCTGGAGCGGTTCAGCACGCACCCGGTGGCGAGAGCCATCACCGCGGCGGCGGCCCGGCGGGGGATTCCGCTTCCCCGGGCGGAAGACGTGCGCGAGACGCCGGGGCGGGGCATCGCCGGTCGGGTGGACGGCGACCTGTGGCGGTTGGAGCGTGGCGGTCCCGGTCGGGTCGACCTGGTAGGCGCCGACGGTCGTCGCCACGCCATTCGACTCGGGGACCGGGTGCGGATGGACTCCCGTAGCGCCGTCGAGGCCTTGCGAGACCTGGGGCTCCGCGTCGTGCTACTCACCGGCGACCATCCGGAGGTCGCGGACCGTATCGCCGCCGAAGCCGGCATCGCCCGGCGGCTCGCCGACATGAGTCCCGGGGACAAGTCGGCCTGGATCCGGGAGCGGCGCGCCGGAGGGTCCAGGGTGGCGTTCGCGGGTGACGGGTTGAACGACGGCCCGGCGCTGGCGGCCGCCGACGTGGGGCTGGCCATGGGTACGGGGGCGGCGAGCTCGATCCTGGCCGCCGACGGCGTGCTGGCCGCGCCGTCGCTCACACCCGTCGTGGCGGCGGTGCGTGCGGCCCGGGCCGCGCGGCGCGCCGTGCGAGCCAATCTCCGACGATCGCTGGCCTACAACGTCCTCGCCGTGTCGGCGGCGGCGGCGGGCTGGGTGAATCCCCTGGTGGCGGCCGTCCTCATGCCGCTGTCCAGCGCCATGGTGATGTGGGGCGCTTCGCGCGTGGAGGTGGGCGTCCGAGGACCGGAGCGCGCGCGGGGTGCCTGGGATCATGAGCCCCGACGGCCCGCTCGGGCCGAGGCCGCGCCGTCGTCGGTGGCCGCATGAACGCGGTCGCCTTCCTCCTGCCGGTGGCCATCTTCCTGGGCCTGATCTTCGTCGTGCTCTTCCTCCTGGCGGTGAAGGACGGCCAGTTCGACGATCTGGACGATCCCCCGCGCAGGGTCCTGAAGGACGACGACTAGCAGGTCGGCCGGCGGACGTGCCGAGGGGCTCGCGAAACGGGGGTCTCTTTCGCACCGTAGGGCGAACGAAGCGCCCTGTCGTTCTCTTGTCTGCCCTCGAACCGGATCGTGCCATGCTGGACTGGGATGCCATCGCGCCAATGGTCGTGGCCATCGTCCTCTTCATCACCGTTGGTGGGGTGCTGGTGCTGAGG
Organism: uncultured Gemmatimonadales bacterium; assembly: GCA_963809895.1. Lineage (GTDB taxonomy): Bacteria > Gemmatimonadota > Gemmatimonadetes > Longimicrobiales > Gaopeijiaceae > Gaopeijia. Next base: position 1,117,998 of record CAWELD010000010.1, read on the forward strand.
CCCATCGCCAAGCACCTCGGAACCCTCCTGGAAGCCATGACGCGTGAGAAGCTCCAGGGAAGTGATCGACAGGAGATGATGCACGTGCGGGAGCTCCTGGAGACCATGAACCAGCGGCTTCAGCTCATGGAAGAGCGCCAGGAATTCACCGATCGGCTCCTGGAGGAGCGGGGTACGCCTCGCCTTTCCGGACGGTCGCCGACCTCGGAGACCTGAGTCACGAGCGCTGCCCGGCCTCGTCGGAGGGCCCGCAACGGCGACGATCCTCGCACCGGAAACGAAGCCGGAAACGAAGAAGGGCGCCCCCGGCCGAAGCCGGGCGGCGCCCTCTTCATCTATGTGCTCGCGAGGAGGCGTCGATCACCCCCAAGCGGTCAGGTGCAGTCCACTCCCGCGGGCGCGGCGACCGTCGTCGTCATCACCTGCCCCACCTCCACCACGTCCGCCGCGTCTGGCGCAGCAGCCGTGGTGCCACCGGCCGCGAGAGAGGACTCCACCCACAAGAGGACCAGCGTCACGGAAAGCACCGCGATGCCGATGAGGTCCTTTGTCAGGCTGGGTCGTCCGAATGTGATCATCGTCTCCATTTCCTCCCCTGGTGTCGGGCTCTTCCCGACCACTCGCTCCTCCCTACGAATGGGACGGGAGAAGGATTCAAAGGGTTGCGTGTTCGTGTGGAGAGACGATCGGGGGCGCGGGTTCGTGACAGGCGCCGGAGATGGTGCGCGGGGGAGGGACTCGGCCCGGACGGGGTCCGGTTCAGTTGCCCTCGGCCTTGGCGATGGAATCGAAGCGGCGGGCGCGCGCCGCGGCGGCGTCGGACGCTTTCAGGGCCGTTCCCACGGCACCGGCTCCCGGAATGGGCATGGTGCTGATGATGCTGTCCTTCTGGCGGCGGGTGAGGGTGTCCGCGGCGGAGGGGCCGTCCTGAGCGCCGGCACCCCCACATGCCGTGAGGCCTACGGCGAGGGCGGCGAGAGTCGGGAGGATGAGACGCCTGGGCACGGGTGATCTCCGTCTGGATGAACGTCGAGACGATTCCACGGAGCCGATGCGACTCCTGCTTGAACGTTAACAGGCCTCGGACCCGGGGCGCGACGCTTTTCTTGTCCGGGTGTCCGGATGTGAACACCGTCGTCCCGGACCCGGTCGCTTCGGCGCCGGCTTCACGATGACGTCTTCTTTGCGCAAATCTATACGCGTCATGACGTTATGAGTGGTGATCCAACTCCGGCACGGCTCCTGCACATCCTGAAGGCCGGATTCCGGGTTCGTCTCATGACCCTGGGTCCCGGGCCGGCGGCGGCCGGTCCGCAGAGTGTGTGTGCGGTGGGGTGGATGGACGGCGCCTCGGGGCTTCGGCCCCGGGGCGTTCGTCGTTGGTGGTGGATTCGGCGGGCTCCAACCGCCGTCCCGACGTTCTTGCGCGGGCACGTGAGATCGGGGTAGCGTGAACATCCCCCCCGGAACTCGCGCGGCCTCGTTTCAGCAGGACATCCCGACTCATCATGTTCACGCCGGGTCACAGCTTCGGTATCGTGGCGCTCGACGGTCTCACGCTGGATGGCAGCGTGCCGCCGGAGCTGCATCTCGATCCATCGCGCTCCGCCATGCGCTCCTTTCCCGTGGAGCTCGATGAAGCGTGGCGGGCGCGCCTCGGCGACGTGCTGGCCGACAGGCTGGAGCGGGCTTCCCTGACCTTCGTGGCCACGGAGCCGGACATGGGGCCGGGGCGAGCCGCCGCGATCCGGGAGGCGGAGGCCCTCTTCCGGGTGCTTCAGCTGGTGGGCTTCGTGCGACTGGAATCGCACCCCGTGTGGGTGGGCGGCCGCACCGGCACCGAGGGACCCGTGCCGGAGGCCGTGGGCGAGCTGCGCCGACCGAGGGTGCCGCCGGGCAGCCCCACCCCGGCGTTGAGCTGGGTCGAGCTGGGATTCGCGCTCCGTCTGAGAGAGGGCCTGCGCGCGGCGGAGGAGCGGTCCCGCCACGGGCTCATGCATCGTTCGGTGGCGGCCTTCAGCTCCGGCACGCACCGGGCGCAGCCGGAGGAGCGGGTCCACGAGTTCGTGCGGGCCCTGGAGGCGTTGGTGGCGCCGGTGGGGAAGGGCGGATTCAGGAGAGCCTTCCGCCGCCGTCCCGAGCTCTTCTTCGGGACGGGGCACCGCCAGCTTCTGGAGCGTCTCTACCGGGTGAAGCGGAGCGCGGGCCACGCACGGGGTGTTCTCCGTCTCTACACGGGCCTCGGAGACCGCTTCGCGCGGCGCGTGGCGCTCTGGCACGACGCGGTGACGGCGGAGATTCTGGTCCGGGGCGTGCTGCAGCGCCTCCTTCTGTCTCCGGAGCTCTGGCCCCACTTCCGCGACGAGGACTCGCTCGAACGCTTCTGGTCCGAGGACACCACGCCCCAGGAGCGCGTGCGCCTGTGGGGCCGGCCCATTCCCGTCGAGGAGGCTCGCACGGCGTTCCGCGCCGAGGTCCTGCATCCCGAAGACCCGGACTTCCTGTAGCGGACTCGGGTGCCTGCAGCCCCTCGGGCCATTCCGCCGTCCCGGACGCGTGGCTACCATAGTGCGCCCCGTCCCTCCGCCCCACCGGCCATGCAGCAGTCCTTCGACCTCGGCCCCGCACAGTCCGATCCCGGCGCGGTCCTCCGGGAGGTCTTCGGCTTCACGACCTTCCGGCCCGGACAGCGCGAGGTCATCGAGGCCGTGCTGGCGGGCCGCGACTGCATCGCCGTCATGCCCACCGGCGCCGGCAAGTCGCTCACCTACCAACTGCCGGCCCGGCTCCTGGAAGGCACCGTGCTGGTGCTGTCGCCGCTGATCAGCCTCATGAAGGATCAGGTGGACGCGCTGCTGCGGCTCGGCTTCCGCGCCGCGGAGATCAACTCCACCCTGGAGCCCGAAGAGCGAGCGGCCCGCCTGTCGGCGCTGCGCCGGGGCGAATACGAGCTGGTCTATCTGGCTCCCGAGGCCCTGGACGGGCGGCTGCGAGACTTCGTCCAGGGGTGCCCCGTCTCGCTGCTCGTGGTGGACGAAGCACACTGCATCTCGCAATGGGGGCATGACTTCCGGCCCTCGTACCGCCGGCTGCGAGGCCTGAAGGACGAGCTGGACGTACCGGTCCTGGCGCTCACCGCCACCGCCACCCGCCAGGTGGCCGTGGACATCCTGCGCCAGCTCGGGATGCGTCAGCCCGCCGGATACAAAGGGTCGTTCTTCCGGCCCAATCTGCGCATCGGGGTTCGCAAGAAGGGCAGCGGCAACACCCGGCGCGAGATCCTGGCGCTGATCCGTGAGCACGAGGGCGAGAGCGGGATCGTCTATTGCCTGTCCCGGAAGGCCGTGGAGCAGACCGCGGCCTTCCTCCAGGACCGGGGCGTGCGGGCCAGGCCGTATCACGCCGGCCTGGACGACGGCGAACGGGCCCGCAATCAGGAGGCGTTCCAGAAGGACGACGTGGACGTCATCGTGGCCACCGTGGCCTTCGGGATGGGCATCGACAAGTCCAACGTCCGCTTCGTGATCCACCGGGACATGCCCAAGGACGTGGAGTCCTGGTACCAGGAGATCGGCAGGGCCGGCCGCGACGGGCTCGAGAGCGACTGCGTGCTCTTCTATTCGTGGGCCGACGTGAAGATGCACGAGCGCTTCCTGTCGGACATCGAAGACCCCGAGGTCTGGCGGGAGAAGCGTCAGGGAACGGTCAACCTGTTCGAGCTGGTGGAGGCGGAGCGGTGCCGGCACCAGGCCATCGTCGCGCACTTCGGCGAGGCCATGGCACCCTGCGAGGCCTCCTGCGACGTCTGCACCGGCGTGACCGTGGCCGAGCGCGCGGCCGCCGCCATGGTGGGCCAATCGGGAACGGGGCTCCGTCGCCGCCCTCGCAGGTCCGCCGCCTCGACGCCGTCCAGCGCTCTGCCGGTCGGCGACGACGACGAGGCCGCCTTCCAGTCCCTGCGTGCGCTCCGCAAGGAGTTGGCCGACCGGGAGGGCGTGCCGGCCTACATCGTCTTCAGTGACAAGGTGCTCCGGGAGATGGTGGCCCTCCGGCCGTCGTCGCCGGGGCAACTCCTGGAGGTGTCCGGGGTGGGGCCCGCGAAGCTGGAGCGCTACGGCGCCGTCTTCCTCGAGGCGCTGGCGGGTCTCTGACCTGAAGAATCAGCCTGGACGTTCCGTATCGGAGCGCGAATACTGTCTTCAGGATTGACCCACCTCGAACGGAGGACCGACGTGTCCGGACGCATCGCCAACAGCTGGGCGCTGGTGAAGGCCAGCGCCGATGTCCTGCGCATGGACAAGGAGCTCCTGGTGTTTCCGCTCCTGTCCGGGGTCGCCACGATCCTGGTCGCCGCCAGCTTCTTCGTGCCTCTGGCGCTCACCGGGGGCTTGCAGGCGCTGGCGGACCGCGGCGACAGCACCTACCTGGCCTATGTCGTGGGATTCCTGTTCTACCTCGTCCAGTACACGGTGATCTTCTTCTTCAACTCGGCGCTGGTGGGCGCGGCCCTGATCCGGATGGAGGGCGGCGACCCCACGATCAGCGACGGGATGAGCATCGCCATGGACCGCCTGGGGGCGATCCTGGGCTATGCGGCGCTGTCGGCCACGGTGGGCATGATCCTGCGCTTCATCTCGGAGCGCTCGGGCTTCCTGGGCCGCATGGTGGTCGGACTCGTGGGCGTGGGGTGGACCCTGGCCACCTATCTGGCGGTTCCGGTCCTGGTGACGCGGAACATCGGTCCGGTGGACGCGGTCAAGGAGAGCGCAGCCCTCTTCAAGCGCACCTGGGGTGAGCAGGTGGTGGGGAATTTCGGCCTGGGCGCGGCGGTATTCCTCATGACCATCAGCTGGACGCTGGTGGCGGCGGCTCTGGTGGCCGGCTCGGCCGCGCTCTTCCCACCCCTCGTGGTGCCCGCCATCGGCACCGCCATCCTGGGTTACATCGCGCTGGGCCTGGTGTCGTCGGCGCTCAAGGGTGTCTACACGGCAGCCCTCTACCGCTACGCCAGCACCGGTGAGGCGGGCCTCTTCGACCAGCGCGTGCTGGGCGGTGCCTTCCGGCAGAAATAGTCCACGGCTCAGCGCTCCCATTCCGCCGCGATCTGTGTAGATTGCGGGCCCCCCTGCCGTTCTCCAGACCGCGGAGCGCACATGGCCAAGACGAACTCCTTCGACGTATCCACCGGCGTGGACCTCCAGGAGGTGGACAACGCCGTGAACCAGGCGCTCAAGGAGGTCGCCCAGCGCTACGACTTCCGGGGTACGGACTGCACCCTGGATTTCGACCGCAAGGAGGGCGTCGTGCGCCTGGAGGCCGACGACGACTACCGCCTCACGGCGCTGCTGCAGGTCCTGCGGGAGAAGCTGGTGCGCCGCGGGGTCCCCGTGAAGAACCTGGACGAGCGCGCACCCGAGGCGGCCTCGCTGGGCCGGGCCCGGCAGGTGGTGGGCCTCAAGCAGGGCATCGACCAGGACACCGCCAAGCGCATCGTGAAGTCGGTCAAGGACCAGGGATTCAAGAAGGTCCAGGTGGCGATCCAGGGCGAGGAGCTGCGCGTGTCCTCACCCTCTCGTGACGAGCTTCAGGCCGTGATCCAGTACCTCAAGTCCCAGGACTTCGGGGTGGAGCTGCGGTTCGGCAACTACCGCTGACCGAGCCGGAGGACGAGCCGATGGACGTGCAGGTTTTCGGCACGCGCTCCTGCAGCGACACGCGCAAGGCGCTGCGCTTCTTCAAGGAACGCCGCATCAACATCCACTTCGTCGACCTCAAGCAACGCGCGGCCTCCAGGGGTGAGCTCAGGCGGTTCGTGCAGAAGTTCGGAGTGGACGAGGTCCTGGACCGCGACTCGAAGCGCTTCGCGAATCTGGGCCTGCGCCAGGCGGCGTACGGGCCGGATCGCTGGCTCGAGATCATGGAATCCGAGCCCCTCGTGCTACGCACCCCTCTGGTCCGCTTCGGGAAGGATGTGACCGTGGGCCATCGGGAAGAGGTCTGGAAGGACTGGGTGGCCCGTTGACGCTCCTCACCGTCTCCGGCCTGCGGTTGGAGCGGGGCGGACGTCCGATCCTGGACGGTCTCGGATTCTCGGTGGCCCGGGGGGACCGCTGGGGCATCGTCGGGCGCAACGGGACCGGGAAGACCTCGCTCTTTCGGGCGCTCACCGGTGACCTGGCCCCGGCCGCCGGGACCGTTCAGACGGCCCCCGGGGTTCGCCTCGCGTTGCTGGATCAGGATCGCAGCCTGGACGGGGCCGATACCCTCTGGGACCTGGTAGCCGCACCCTTCGCGGAGCTCCTGGCCCTGGGCCGGCGGCTGGAAGTGCAGGCCGCGGCGCTGGCGCGGGATCCCTCCGACGAAGCGCTGGCCCGGTACGATCACGATCAGGAGCGCTTCCGACGCGAGGGAGGATGGGAGGTCCAGACCCGCGTGGACCGGGTCCTGGAGGGACTGGGATTCGACCCGTCGGAGGCCCGGGAGCGTGATCCCACCACGCTCAGCGGCGGGGAGCGAGGCCGGGCCGGCCTGGCTCGGCAACTGGTGCTGCCGGCCGACGTCTATCTCATGGACGAGCCCACCAACCACCTGGATCTGGAGACCACCCGCTGGCTGGAGGAGCACCTGAAGTCGTTGGAGGCGGCGGTGCTGGTGGTCAGCCACGACCGGGCCTTCCTGGACGATGTCGTCGATCACGTGCTCCACCTGGAAGCCGGCGGCGGAGTCGCGTACGACGCCGGGTACCGGGCCTTCGTCGAATTGCGTGCGGCCGCCCGCGAAGCGCGGCGCCGCGCCTACGAGAAGCAGCAGTCCGAGATCGCCAGCGAGGAGGAGTACATCCGTCGCAACATCGCGGGCCAGAACACCCGTCAGGCACAGGGACGACGGACCCGCCTGGCTCGGCTCCCGCGCCTGAGCCCGCCCCCCACCGAAGAGGACGCCATGGCGCTCCAACTGAAGGCGGGCGAACGCGGGGGTGACCAGGTCCTGGTCGTGGACAGGGTCTCGGTGGAGGTCCATGGACGGGTGCTGGTCTCGGACTTCGGTGCCACCGTGCGGCGTGGCGAGGTGGTGGGCATGGTGGGCCCCAACGGCGCCGGCAAGACCACGTTGCTGCGAGCGCTGCTGGGTGAGCATGGGCTCGCCCACGGCGAGGTGAGACTGGGGGCGGGCATCACACCGGGCTACTTCCGCCAGGACCTCTCGCAGGTGGACCCGGCACGCTCGATGTTCGACATCGTCCACGATCGCCGGCCTTCCTGGGACCGGGGCCAGGTGCAGGGACATCTGGGACGCTTCGGCTTCCAGGACGAAGAAGTGCGCCGGCTCGCCGGCACGCTCTCCGGGGGCGAGCGAGCCCGGCTGGCCCTGGCGCTGCTGGTGCTCAGCCGGGCCAACCTCCTGGTGCTGGACGAGCCCACCAACCACCTGGACGTGCCCTCCATCGAGGCGCTGGAGGACGCGTTGGCGGGCTACGATGGGACCGTGCTGCTGGTGAGCCACGACCGCGCGCTCCTGAGGACGCTCACCACCCGGGTGTGGGACCTGCGTGAGGGAACGGTCCAGGACTTTCCGGGCTCGTTCGAGGAGTGGGAGGTCCGTGAGGAGGAGGCGCGCCGGCTGCGGGAGTCCGTGGCCGCCGAGTCCAGGCGCCAGGAGCTGGCCGCCAAGGGGCCCAGCGAGGCCCAGCGGCACCGGGAGGCCCGCAAGGCACGTCAGTCGTCGCTGCGCACCGCTCGCCGCGCCGTGGAGGAGACCGAGGAGATGGTGCACGGCCTCGAGGCCAGGGTGGCGAAGCTGGAGGCCGAGCTGGCCCATCCCGAGCTCTACGATCGCGACGACGCCGCCGAGCGAGCCACCGAGCTGGCGTCCAACCTGGATCGGACCCGCAAGGAGCTGGAGGAGGCGATGGCGGCCTGGGAAAAGGCCGTCGGCGAGCTCGAGGGCTGCTAACCTCGCCCCAGCAGTTGCTTGAGCCGGTCCAGGAACGAGCGCGGCAGTGCTCGCCGCACCACGCCCCGGGCGGCGCCACGCCGGGCCATGCGGCGGATGCCCGGCGAGTCGCCCACCTGCACTTCCACGAGGGTCGGACCCGGACCGGTGAGCGGCTCGGTGACGGCGGCGTGGAAATCCCCCTCGAAGCGGCGGTACCGGACGCCCAGCGCGTCGGCCAGGCCCTCCATGTCGGGATTCAGGAGCTCCACCGACGAGAGTCGGCCCCAATCGCGCATCTGCTGGAGCCGGATGAGGTTGAGGTGCCCGTCGTTGAAGACCACCACCACCACCGGGATCTCCTCGCGCACGGCGGTGAGGAGCTCCATGGCCGACATGATGAGCCCACCGTCGCCGATCACGGCCACCACGGGCCGCTCGGGCGCGGCCAGCCCGGCCCCCAGCGCCGCTGGCAGCCCGAAGCCCATGGACTGGAAGTCCGTGGGCATGACGAGCCCCCGGGGAGCCAGCACGGGGAAGTGCCGGCGGGCCAGGTACTGGTGCAGGCCCGAATCCGTCACCAGGACGGCGTCGCGGGGCAGCGCCGCCCGTAATCCCCCGAAGAAGGCGGCAGCCGTACCGGGCTCGACACCGTGGACGCGGGGCTCGGGATCGGCGGACGGTCCGGCCACCCGATCGCGCCAGCTGGCGATGTCGGCGGCGGTCCAGGCCGCCGTGGGCGCCGCCGAGCCCAGCGCCTCCAGGAGCGCCGGCACCAGATCCTCCACGCGGGCGTTCAGCAGCATGCGAGCCGGGTAGTTCGCGCCCAGCGCCTCGGGATCCGTGTCCACGTGGACGAGGTGTTCCTCGGGGAGCCGCAACCGGAATCCCCCGGAACCGTTGTGCCCCAGCTTGCATCCCAGGGCCAGGATGAGGTCCGCCCGCTCCAGCGTCTCGTTCAGCGCTGCGAGCCCGCCCCGCAGGTATTCGAACGCCAGTGACAGGGGATGATCTTCGGGGACCGTCCCTCGTCCGGAGGGCGTGGTCACCACCGGCGCACCCAAGCGCTCCGCCAGGCGGACGACATCGGCTGCGGCGCCGGCGGCACCCTGTCCGAGGAGGAGGATCGGTCGCTGGGCCCTCAAGGTCACCGTCGCCAGCTCGGGCAGGCGCCTGGTCCACGCGTCCGCGGCCCCGGCGACCCCCACCTCGGTGACCGGGCTCGAGGCTGTCTGCGCCGCACGGCCCGCCACGGCGCTCGGCGGCGAGATGGAGGACCACGGGCCCCGGCTCGCCGCCCAGAGCGACCCTGTGGGCCTGGCGTACCGCCTCGGCCATCTCGTCCGGCTCGTCCACCCGCACCACGGCCTTCACCAACGGCTCCGCCATGGCCTCCTGGGGGATGGCCTGGTGCAGGAACCGCCGGGTGGCGCTGTGCGCGGGTTGGCCGACCAGGTGCAGCAACGGCACCGAGTCCAGCCGCGCCTCGGCGAGCCCCGGGAAGGCGTAGGTGAAGCCGGGCCCGGGGATGGTCACCAGCACGCCGACCCGTCCCGAGGCCCGGGCGTAGCCGTTGGCCATGAACGAGGCGCCGAGCTCGTGCGACGTGAGCACCGTCGTCAGGGAGCTGGCCCGGAGGGCTTCATAGAGCTCGACGTTCTGGGTCCCGGGAAGCCCGAACACGTGGCGCACGCCCAGCTCCTCCAGCGTGCGGCAGAGGATCTCGCCACCGCTCAGCTCGGCGCTCACCCGGAGTCTCCACGGTCGCAGGGTCCGGACTACGCGGCCCGCCGCACCCCGAGCGCGTCGCAGCAGCCGCGCCCGGGCCTGGGCCCGGCGCCAGCGCGCGCTGGGTGTCGACTGCAGCTCCAGGGACAGCGTCAGGTCGCCGCCGAGCTGGCTCTTGAAGCGGGTCACCGGATTCAGGCTCGCGTCGGTGAGGTCCACGCCCGCGTAGCCCCGCTCGGCCAGCGCCTCGAAGGAGCGCCAGCGCAGGAAGGGGTTCGTGCCCAGCGACGCGTGCTCCTCGTCGGCGGCCGCGGAGACGATGTGCGCCACCGGAACCGGTCCCAGCAGCACCAACTGGGTGGCCACCGCCCGCCCGTCCGGGAGCCGCGCGTGATAGAGGGTGGCGAGCTCCTGCCTCCGGGCCGATTCGACGAAGGAGCGAAAGGCCTCCCGTGGCAGGTAGGCGTCCCGATCCTTGCGGTCCATGGTGGTCTCGTGAAGGCGGTAGAAGCTCTCGAAGTCGTCGTCTTCCGTGACGGTGAGCCCCTCCTTCTCGGCCCGGCCCACCAACCGCCGCGCGTTCTGCTCCACGCGCTTCCACGCGGCTTCCATGTCGTCGAGCGGCACCACGTAGCTGTAGGTGGGAAACGCCGACCATCCCCGGGCGAGGAAGGCGCGCACGTCGGACAGCCCCGGAAGACACTTGAGAGCGACGCGGTCCAGTCCCGCCGTCTCCAGCCACTCCGCCATGGCCCACATGACCTTCAGATAGCGGGAGGTGCGCTCCGAGGGATAACGCGTGTCGTAGCGACGCAGGACGGGCCCGTTGTAGTAGAGGAGAAGACGGGGCGAGGCCACGCGTCCGCCGGTCCGGTCCTCGTCGTAGAGGGCGAGGCCACCGGCGAGCTCCTCACCACGATAGACCCCCAGCACGCGGAACCGGCCGCCGGTGGCGGAGCAGAGGGCGTCCAGGTATCCGGGCAGGGCGTACGGACTGCCTTCCGGGCACTCGGCCACGAACGAGGCCCACAGGTCGTAGTCGCTCTCGGGAATCAGCGCCGTGGAGATCTCGGATGCCATACGGTGGGGCGGGTCAGTTGGAGGGTCGCCGTCCGGGCAGACGACGCACGAGGGAGGCGCTGAGGTTGTGCGCGGCTTCGCGTAGGGCCGGCATGGGGTCGTCCCAGGAGAAGATGGGCCTGTCCGAGCCGGTCCAGGAGCGCAGCAGCTCCAGCGGCCCCGCGCGCCGGGCCTTCATGGCGTCCAGGAGGGCATAGAAGTCGTAGCGTGGATAGGCCAGCCGACGCCCCACCGCGTAGTCCAGGGCCGGGGGCACGTCGTACCCCAGCGCGTCCTGGTAGGCCATGCCGACCACGTCCACCCCGCAGCGGGCGGCGAACTCGACGTACCACCAGGGGCGGGCGTTCACTTCGAGCAGCCGGAAGGTGCCGTCGCGGGGGTCCAGCTTGAACTCGGCGCTGTAGACGCCTCGAAACCCGATGCCGCCCAGGAGGGACTCCACCGCGTCCACCGCGGGTCCGGCGTCTGCGGCCGGGATCGTCCGCATGTAGCTGCTGTTGCCGAAGTCGGTGGGGTACATGCGCAGGCGCTGCCGTACCAACCGGCCGCGCACCTGGCCCGCCACGTCCATGAACCCGTCCACGAAGTAGTGATGCGTGGCGGGTCCCGGCACGTACTCCTGGATCACGACCTGGAGGCCATCCTCCGCCAGCTGCGGCACCAGCTGCCGCACCTCGTCGGGCCCCGACGCCCGCAGCGCCTTCACGCCCATCTTCCAGAAGAACTTCTGGGAATCGCGGGGCTTCACGAACATCTGCTCCATGGGGAGCCGGTCCAGGTCCGCCAGATCCTCGGGGCCGTCCACCACCAGGGTGTGCGGATGGGGCGTACCGGTCTGCTGGAGCAGGCGGGCGAACTCGCCCTTGTCCACGAGCTGATCCTGCACCTCCGGTGGCGGCAGGCTGGCGGGAAAGCGGTCGCGGAGCGACGGCTCCAGACTCGCCAGCGTCCGCGCCCAGGCGTCGGACGAAGGGATGAGCACGGCCCGCTCCAGGGGGAGCGCCTGCAGGTAGGACGAGAGCTCCTCCACGTCGTTCCTGGGGAGGGGCTCGTCGGCCCGCTCGAACCAGCGTGAATACGGCACGACTCTCTGGTCTCGCGATACGACCCGGAGCGGGATGCCCCGGCGTCCCAGAAGGCGGATGACACCCAGCAGCGTGATCCCCCCTCCGAACACCAGGGCCGGCGGATCAGCGGCGCCCTCGGAGCGACGTGCGCTCATGGGTTTCGTCAGCCTTCCTGCCCCGCTGCGTCCGCCACCAGGGCGATCCAGCGGCCGTCGGGGCTGACGGCGAGGCGCGAGAGGGTGACGCCGTCGAGCTCGGCCACCGGCTGCCACCCTGGCGACGCGGTGTCCCAGCGGTACAGCGTGCTTCCCGAGGCCTGCAGGAGGACGCCGGCGGGCGTCCATGCGTGGTAGTCGCCCCCATCGAGTCCCGGGGCGTAGTCCTCGGCGTCGCCGCGGTCGAGATCCCAGATGCGGATGCGGGTGGCTCCCTCCTCGTCGTGCTGCACGAAGCTCACGGCGTGGCGTCCCGGGACCGGTTGCAGCGAGCGGCCGATGTCGGTGGCGACGATCTGGGCGTTGCCACCGCTGACCGTGGCCAGGCGCAGGGTGGCTGGATCGCCCAGCACGAAGAGCGCCAGGGTGTCGGTGTCGAACCAGGCGTGGTATCCCACGGGCGCCACGTCGGGCAGAAGCACCGACGGCGCGGTGCCGTCCATGCCGAACCGCCACAGGCGCTGCGTGGAGTCCGCCTCGACGCGCACCGCGCTGAACCCGTCGCCCGAGGGCATGGGCGTGGCGGAATACTCGCTTTCGGGCTCCGTGCGCGTCACGGGCGTCACCTGGTCGGTATTGGGGTCCCACCGCCAGATGTCGGTGTGCTCCCCGTCCTGACGCGTGAAGAGGAAGCCCCCGCCCGACAGGAAGGTCGGCTGGTTGTCGTAGCCCGGGTGATCGGTGACGTTGCGCACTTCGCCCAGGCTCAGTGCCTCATCGTCGTTCACCAGGAGCTGCGCCCACGAGGATGTCGGGGCCCTGGGATTCCACGAGGGGTGCGGCCGCCACCGCCGCTGCCGAGTCCGCCTGCGGAGCGCCGCCACCGCTGCCCTCGCCACCGCAGGCTGCCAGCGCCGCGGCGAGGACGAGGGTCGGGGCCACGGAAGAACGTCGAGGGCGCATGTGGATCCATCCGCTGGGGTACGAGGAGGTGACCCTGCAAACGGGGCCCTGAGCCCGCTCGCGGCAAGTCCCGGCCCGCCCGACGACCAGCCGGTGAGCCCGTGTCTCGTTCGTGCCGGCCCACTCGTTATCGAGGAAAAGTGCAGCACGACGGATTCATGGAGACGAATTCCCGGCAGCCGGCTGTCGGGCCGGAGGGGTGACGATGCGTTGGACTCGGCCGACCACGGAACGACGAGGGGCGCCCCGGTGGGTGTTCATGCTCGCGGTGGCGGGTGCCTTGTGGGGATGCACCGCATCGTCGCCGTCCACACCGTCGGAGACGGACCTGTTGGGGAGCTGGCGTTGGCTCAGCGCCACGGGAGGCGTCGCAGGCGTCGAGCGCACGCCCCAGAGCGAGGGCTACGAGGAGACACTCCTCTTCACCCCCGACGGGAAGGTGACCCTGTTTCGCGACGGCCAGACCGTGGCGACCACGGGCTACACGTTGACCATCGGGGCTCCCGGTGGGTCCTGGGCCGGGCACCCGATCCTGCGCTACGAGGTGCCCTTCGGCGGCTTCGAGGAGCAGGCCGTCTCGTTCCCGGAGCCCGGGGTCCTGGAATTGGCGGACGGCTGCTGCGACGGCTTCGTGTACCGCTACGCCAGAGAAGGGGAGGGGTGACGTGATGACGACGAGCGAGCGGAGGAGGGTGCCGCGTCCGCGGCGTCTGATGGCGGTGGCGGTTGCTGTGTGGGCCGCCGCCTGCGGGATCCTCGAGCCGGGGCGGAGCGCCGATCCAGGGGTGGAGCTCGCCCGGGCCCGTGAGCGCTGGGAGGGTGCTGGCGTGCAGAGCTACGACCTGGCCCTCGAGCGCATGTGCTTCTGCGCGGGCGCCGGTCCGGTGCGCGTGGAAGTCCGCAACGGTGTCGTCACCGGGGTCTTCGCCCAGGGATCCGAGACGCCGCTGGAAGGCTCGGCCGTCGGCGCCTACCCGTCTGTCGAAGGGCTCTTCGACGTGATCCAGGATGCCCTCGATCGCGACGCGCATTCTCTCCGGGTCGTCTATCATCCGACGCTGGGCTATCCCAGCGAGGTCTTCATCGACTACGACGAACACGCCATCGACGAAGAGATCGGCTATCGCGCGGAGCTGCACGTGCTGGGGCCGGAGAGACCTGAATCCACGGGTTTCGAGAGCGAGCCCGTTGCATGACCGGTCCCGGAATGCGAGCCTTTCATCTGGAAGGAGGACGCACCGTGACCGATCATCCGTCGCTCACAGAGCTTCAGCTCGACATTCTGAAGATCCTCTGGCAACAGGGGGAGGCTTCCACCGCCGAGGTGTGCGAAGCCCTCGCCGACAGCCGGGGCCTGGCTCTCTCCACGGTGGCGACACTGCTGTCGCGCCTGGAGAAGCGTGACGTGGTGGCCCACCGCAAGGAAGGGCGCCAGTACGTCTACCGCGCCCTGGTCAGTCGCGGCGACGTGCGCCAGTCGATGGTGCGCGACCTGACGCGCACTCTCTTCGGCGGCGACCCCGCGGCTCTGGTGCACCACCTGGTGGCGGCCCACGAGGTCGATCCCGGCGCGCTGGAGCGGATCCGGGGACTCCTGGACCAGGTCGAAGCCCAGGAAGGCAAGTAGCGCCGCTCCGCCTGCGATGCGGCACCGGGACGCCACCTTGGTGTACGGCGCAACCGCCGTATATTCGACACGTCCCACCTCCGTGGCGCCCCGCGCTTCGGCCGGCCACCCTCCAACCTCCTCGTCCGACATCCGTACGCACACCCCCGATCCGATCCGGGAGCGGGCCTCCGCTCCTACCTCGCCCCTGCGGCTCGTGACCGCTCAGGTGGAAGCGCCGGGTGTGGAGCCGGACACCTTCCTGCGGCTCGCGAGCGGCGAGCCGAGAGGGCTGTGGGCTCGAGGTGAGCGTTGGGTCGCACATCGGGGTGTCCTGCGGGAAATCCGGTGCGATGCGGACGACGTGGACGCGACCGGCGACCGCTTCGAGCGGGTGGGCCGCCTGACCCGTGCTTTGCCCGCTCCGGTGGAGGAGTCGGGAAACGTGCGCCTCTACGGCGGTTTCGCCTTCGGAGACGACCACCGGGCCGAGGACGCGTGGACGGGTTTCCCGGCCGCCCTCTTCCACCTCCCGGAAGTCGAGCTCACCGGCGACGCCTCCGGGACGGGTCATCTACGGGTGCGCGGGGTCGCGCATCCCGACGAGGTGGTGGCGGTGCAGGAACGCCTGCAGGGGCGGGCCTTGGCGCTGCTGAACGCGCTGCGGGGATCGATCCCGGCGGCTCCCAACGGAGGCGCTCCGGGCGGTCGCGCTCGCCTCGAGGCCCTGCGGCGTGACGCCTGGGAAGGCGCCGTGGAGGGCCTGTTGCGGGCCATCGCGCGCGGCCGGGTCTCCAAGGTGGTGCTGGCGCGCACGCTGGACGTGGAAACGGCCGCGCCGGTGGATCCCGTCGACCTGGTGGCGGCACTGCGCACGGGCAACCCCGGCACCCACGTCTTCCTCTTCGAGCCCGAGCCCGGGAAGGTGCTGCTGGGCGCGGCTCCCGAGGCGCTGGCGACGCTTCGGCGCGGCGTCTTCCACGCCACGGCGGTGGCCGGCTCGGTGGCCCGGGGAGACGACCAGGCGGAGCAGCGGCGACTCGCCCAGGTCCTGCACGCGAGCCAGAAGGATCGGGCGGAGCAGCGGGTGGTGGTGGAGGACATGGTGTCCCGGCTGTCGGCGTTGGCGTCCGACGTGAAGGCCGAGGCGGAGCCCCACGTGCTCACCCTGGCTCGCATCCAGCATCTGGAGACCGAGATCCGGGCGCGCGTGGACGAGCGCACCTCGGTCCTCGATCTGGTGGCTGCGCTCCACCCCACGCCGGCGGTGTGCGGGGTGCCCCGCGAAGAGGCGCTGGTGCTTCTGCGCCGCGACGAGCCCTTCGAGCGGGGGTGGTACGCGGGCCCGGTGGGCTGGTTCACGCTGGGGGGCGACGGACACTTCGTGCCGGCGCTGCGGACCACCGTGGGCGGTGGTGCCTGTTGGCGGCTCTTCGCCGGCGCCGGGATCGTCGAGGGTTCCCGCCCCGCCGCGGAATGGGAGGAGACGGGCATCAAGTTCCAGCCTGTCCTGCAGGCTCTGGCCGCCATCGGCGTGCAGCTCCCGGGCGAGGCGGACGCCGGCGGATCCCCCGAGGAATCGTGACCCTACCCGACCGAGCCACCCCCTGGGCCGCGGTCCTGGTCGACGAGCTCGCCCGGTGCGGAGTCCGGGAGCTGTGCCTGGCTCCGGGATCGCGCTCCACCCCTCTGGTCCTGGCGGCGGCACGGCACGGCGGATTCCGGATGCGCGTGTTCCTGGACGAGCGCTCGGCGGCCTTCTTCGCGTTGGGACTGGGCAAGGCCGGCGGTGGGCCCGCCGCGGTGGTCACCACCTCGGGCACCGCCGTGGCGAACCTCCTGCCGGCCGCGGTGGAGGCGAGCCAGGCCGAGGCGCCGCTCCTCCTGGTCACGGCGGACCGGCCGCCCCGGCTCCGGGGTGCGGACGCCAACCAGGCCATCGATCAGGTGGGGCTCTTCGGAGCGTACGTGCGCTTCCAGGCCGACCTGGAACGGCCCGTGGACGAGGAGGCGTCGGTGCGGCATCTGCGAGCCGTGGCGGCCCGGGCCGTGGCGGCGGCGTCTGGGCTTCCGGCGGGGCCGGTCCATGTGAACGTTCCCTTCGACAAGCCGTTGGAGCCGGCGCCCGGCGAGCCACCCCCGGCGACGGGTGGGCGACCGGACGGTGCCCCGTGGGTGTCGGTGGGGCCCAGGCGACCCCGAGCTTCGGCGGAAGAGCTCGCCGAGGTCGCCCGGAGTCTGGTCTCGGCCACCCGTGGCCTGATCGTCGCGGGCCCCCACCCCGAGGCACGGGAGCTGGGCCCCGAGCTCCGTCGTCTGGCTGCGGCCACCGGCTTCCCGCTGGCGGCGGATCCCCTCTCGGGCGGACGCCACGGACCCGAGCAGGGTGCGGCGGTCCTGGGCGCGTACGACCTGGTGCTGCGGGATCCCGCGGTGCGGATGGCGTTGCGGCCGGACCTGGTGCTTCGCGTGGGCCAGGCTCCCACGTCGACGGCGCTGCTGGCCTGGCTCGAAGAGCACGACGACGTGCCTCAGATGGTCGTGGACGCCGACGGCCGCTGGAAGGACCACCTGGCCCGGGCCTCACGCTATCTGCGGGCGGATCCGGTCGATGCGTTTCGCCGACTGCACGACGTGGGTCTGGCCCGGCGAGCGTCGGCGCCGTGGCGCGAGCGGTGGCGCCGACTCGATCGGGCCGCCGCCGAGGTGGTCCAGGCCGCGGGTCGCGCCGCCGAACCCCACGAGGGTGGCGTCCTGGCCGCGGTCACGGCCCAGCTTCCCGAGGGCACGCCCCTCTTCGTCTCCAGCTCCATGCCCGTCCGGGACCTGGACGCCTTCGGCGGCGCGCGTCCGGTGACGCTGCCGGTGTTCGGCAACCGGGGCGCCAGCGGCATCGACGGGATCGTGTCGACGGCGCTGGGGGTAGCTGCCGGCTGTGGGCGGCCCGCGGTCGCCGTGCTCGGTGACCTGGCCCTGTTCCACGACGTGAACGGTCTGCTCGCGACCCGGGAGCCCGATGCCCGGGTGGTGTTCGTGGTGATCAACAACGACGGCGGCGGGATTTTCCACATGCTGCCCGTGCGGGATCACGAGCCGGAGTTCACCCCCTACTTCGCCACCCCCCACGGGCTGGACCCGGCCTCGGCGGCGGCGCTCTACGGCGTCGCCCACCGGCGGGTGGAAGGGCTCGCCGCGCTGACCACCGCGGTCGCGAAGGGCCTGGACGCGGGTCAGAGCGTGCTGCTGGAGATCCGGACGGATCGCGAGGCGAACCGCCGGGGCCACGACGAGGTCGTGGCGGCCGTGCGACGGGCCGTGACGGCCCTGCTCGACGACGACGACGAGGAATGGAATCAACCGAAGGAGAATTGACGTGGCGCAGCCGGACTGGACGACGGTCAAGGAGTACGAGGACATCACCTACAGGAAGGCCGACAAGGTGGCCCGCATCGCCTTCAACCGGCCGGAGGTGCGCAACGCGTTCCGGCCCGAGACCCTGCTCGAGCTGCAGGACGCCTTCCGCGATGCCGGAGAAGATCCCGACATCGGCGTGGTCCTCCTCACCGGCGAGGGACCTGCGCAGGACGGCAAGTACGCGTTCTGCTCGGGCGGTGACCAGCGCGTGCGTGGGGATGCCGGGTACGTCGGCGGCAACGGCATGCCGAGGCTGAACGTCCTGGAGCTGCAGCGCTACATCCGCAGCATGCCCAAGCCCGTCATCGCCCTGGTCGCCGGCTACGCCATCGGAGGCGGTCACGTGCTCCACGTGATCTGCGACCTCACCATCGCAGCCGACAACGCCGTGTTCGGCCAGACCGGGCCCAAGGTCGGCAGCTTCGACGGGGGCTTCGGTGCCTCGTACCTGGCCAGCATCGTAGGGCAGAAGAAGGCCCGGGAGATCTGGTATCTGTGCCGCCAGTACTCGGCCCAGGAGGCGGTGGACATGGGGCTGGCCAACACCGTCGTGCCCGTGGAGGACCTCGAGGCCGAGGGTTGGCGGTGGGCCCAGGAGATCCTGGACAAGAGCCCGCTGAGCATCCGGCTCCTCAAGAGCGCGTTCAACGCCGCCGTGGACGGACAGGCGGGGCTGCAGGAGCTGGCGGGCAACGCCACCCTGCTCTTCTACATGACCGAGCAGGCGCAGGAAGCCAAGAACGCCTTCCTGGAGAAGCGCAAGCCGGACTTCCGGCGCTATCCGTGGCTTCCCTGGTGACCTTCCGCGGCCCGCAGGTTCAGGCCGGCGGCTCGTCCATTCCGGCGTAGCGACGGCGTCGGTAGAGCAGGGGAGGGCGCTCCGGCGTCACGGTAGCGTCGATCACGCGCCCAGCACAAGGCGGCTCCCGGTCTCGCTGTCGAAGGTCTCACGGACCTGGCAGACCAGGGTGGCCATGGCGCCCTCTACCGTCGGGTCACCGGTGGCCGCGAACGGACTCGGGCCCACCGGAAAGCTGTCGGCGAAGATCTGCGCGAGGCGCGCCTGATCGCGGGACAGGAGACTCACCACGAAGCGCGATCCGGGCTGGAGGAAGGGCAGCACCTGCGCGCCGCCGCCCAGCGCCACCAACACTGTCGGCGGGTCGGCCGCCACCGGGGTCAGCGAGGTGACGGTGGTGCCGTACACCCGGCCGTCATGGCGGACCGCCACCAGCGCCACGTGGGCGGCCCAGTGCGCGAACACCTCACGGAAGCGCTCGGGTGGGATCGCGGGGCTCGAATCGGTGGCTGAGGGTGCGGTCACGGTCCCTCGGGGATCGGAGTAGCGGAGCCAGTTCCAGCGAACCCCGGGCCACTTCGGCAGTTCCGGGAGGGGGAACTGTGGCCCTCGACCGGACGTGCGAGGATTACGCGGTGGCGG
Source organism: uncultured Gemmatimonadales bacterium (assembly GCA_963809895.1). Classification (GTDB taxonomy): domain Bacteria; phylum Gemmatimonadota; class Gemmatimonadetes; order Longimicrobiales; family Gaopeijiaceae; genus Gaopeijia. The sequence continues at coordinate 1,137,384 of CAWELD010000010.1, forward strand.
TCGCCGCGTAACCGAGCCAGGTGAGCAACACGATGTAGAGCAGCGCCACGGCAGCCAGGATCCGCCAGATCGGCGTGCCCTCTCCTCGCGATGCTCCGCGATCCAGGAACGGGATCAGCACCAGCACCACCCCACCCAGGCCGAACGCCAGCACGCCCAGGAGCTCGCCTTCGATGCCCAGGACGTGGCCGGGCAGGAGCTTGAGCGTCTGGAACATGAACATGAAGTACCACTCGGGCCGGATCCCCTCGGGCGCCGGTGAAAAGGGGTCGGCCTTCACGCCCAGCTCGGCCGGGAAGAAGGCGGCGGCGCTGGCCAGAACCGCGAGTATCGTGAGCCAGCCCACCAGGTCCCGGATGACGAAGTTGGGCACGAAGGGGATCTGGCGCCGGACACTCCCGGAGCGTTCGACTCCCGGCGGCACGCTCATCCCGTGGATCTGCACCTGGGCCACGTGCAGCGCCATGAGCAGGAAGGTGAGCCCGGGCAAGATGGATACGTGAAGGGCGAAGAAGCGGGTCAGCGTGGCCCCGGTGACGTCTTCGCCTCCTCGCAGGAAGTCACGCACGAAGGGACCAATCCCCGGAATCACGCCGGGGATCTCGGTCCCTACCCGTGTGGCGAAGAACGCCAGCTCGTTCCACGGCAGGAGGTATCCGGTGAATCCCAGACCCAGAGCCAGGAACAGGAGCAGGGCGCCTGAGAGCCAGGTGATCTCGCGCGGACTCCGGTATGCCTTCAGGAACAGGACGCTGAAGAGGTGCACGAAGGCCGTGAAGATCATGAGGTTGGCGCCCCAGGCGTGAATCGAGCGTACCAGCCAGCCGAACTTCACCTCGGACATGATGAACTGCACCGACTCGTAGGCGCCTTCCGCGCTCGGCCGGTAGTAGAACAGCAGCAGGATCCCCGTGCCGACCTGCAGGAGGAAGAGGAAGAGCAGCATCCCACCCATGTAGTACCAGATGCTGTGCCGATGCACCGGCACTTTCTTCTTTCTGGCCAGCGGTGCCAGGGCGCTCAGGCGTAGGCGCTGATCCAGCCAACCACGTACCCCGGACAGGCGAGACGAAAGTGACGGCCTCACGAGGATCGACTCACCACGATCTCGTCACCGCGCACGGTGACGGTGAAGGGGGTCAGGGGTCGAGGGGGTGGACCGGCGATGTTGCGCCCGTTCAGGTCGTAGTGGCCGTTGTGACAGGCGCACCAGATGTGGCCCAGGTCTTCTCTGTATTGGACGGTGCAATCCAGGTGCGTGCAGCGCGCCGAGAAGGCCCTGACGTCGCCCCCCGGGGTCCGGATCAGGATTCCGGGCTTGGACCCGAAGCGGAAGATGCGCCCCGAGTTGCGGGCCACCTCCGTGGGAGGGAACGGGAGCGTCACCGAATTGGTGGTGGCCTCACTCACCGGGGGAGGGATCAGGTATCGGCTCACGGGATAGAGGACCGCCACCAGGACCCCTCCCACCGTCGTGCCGAGGAACCAGTCGAGGAAGCCCTTGCGGCTCATCCGGCGGTCACGCGAGGGCTCGGGGGGCGGATCGAGCCGCGCTGATGGGGAAGGACGCTCGGCCATGAACTCAGCTCCGTGTGATGGGATCGCTCGTGGCGCCGCCGGACCCGGATGGACCTGCCGCTCCCCGGCCCTCGATCTGGCGCAGCTTCATCAGGAGTGCCCCGATGAGAAGGAGAATGATGGCGGTGGACACCGCGAGACCCACGCGTCGGAAACGATGTTCGTCCAGTGCGGCAAGCCCCTTTTCGCGCGTCGCGCGCGTGATCTCCAATCCGTTGGCCACCTCCGTGCGAACCGGCTCCACCTGGAAGCTGTGGATGGCGGTGCGGGCCTTCGTGAGGGCGTTCCCCACCTCGTCCAGCTCGAAGGTCGCCTGGCTCACGGGCATGCCCAGGTTGCGTGCCTCGGTGAGGAGGGCGCGGCTCCGTTCCGTCTGGTCTTCGAGAGAGTCGAGGAGGGCCCTGATGCGTGGGAAGACGTCTGCTTCGGGTGTGCCGGCCTGATGGCACTTCCCGCACACGGAATCCGCCATCACCAGGAGATCGTCGTCGACTGGACGTTCGATGTCGTGGTTTCCGTGGCAGGTGACGCAGCCCGGAAGGCCCTGTGCGGTGAAGAGGTCGGCGTGCACCCCGTTGCCGAAGAGGTCACCCATCTGCACGTGGCATTGCCCACACACGTTCCGTACCGAAGCCAGGCCCGGGGGGGCCGCGCCGTGGTTGCCGTGGCAGTCGTTGCACGTGGGCGCCGACAGATCGCCGTCCTCGTAGAGCAGCGCGGCATGCACACTCGCCCGATAGTTCTCGAGCTCGTTCGCGAGGTGCCCCCGGGAGCGCATGAGCGTCGTATCCGCGTGGCAGCCGCCGCACAGATCCGCCACGTGCAACGGGTGCACGGTGGACGCCGGGTCCGAGGGGGGACGGATGTCGTGAGCCGGGTGGCAGTCCACGCAGGTGGCCACGTCGGGATCGTCGTCCTGCATGAGGCGCCGCCCGTGCACCGACGTGCGATACTCCGCCACCTGGTCCACCCGCAGCGCCGGATTGTAGTCGCGCATGAAACGGGCGTCGGAGTGGCAGCGGCCGCACAGGCTCGGTATGTCCCTGCGTTCGGGCTTGGCCAGGAAGCCGGCGGAGGGATCGCGGGACACGCTGCCGTCGGGTGCGCGGCCGCCGTGGCAGTCGAGACAGGTGAATCCCCGCTGAGCGTGGATGTCGTCGGGGAAGTCGCGGGCCGGCTCTGACAACCGGGGCGGCGTGAGCTGGAGGTGGCAGCGCGTACAGGCGTCCGCCGTGGGGATGCCTTGTGCCGTGAGTCGACCACACACCGGGGGCATCGCCGCCAGGGCGGCGAGCAACGCCACGAGGGCCGGGATCCGGGCGAGGGGGCGTCGAGGATGCGACCCGGGGGCTCGTGCATTCATCCGCCCGGTACTCCTCCGCGGTGGCAGAGAATGCAACCGGCGTAGGCGCGCTCGCTGAAGCGGCTGGGATCGAAATCCGGTCCGTGAGGGTTCACCCGCCATCCCCCCACGGCCGAATGACACTGGGCACAGTCGCCCTGCGCGTGGCAGGAGGCGCAGTTCTCGAGGCCGCGGCGCGCGGCCTGCCCGTGCGCCAGCAGCCAGAAGGGTTCGGCGTTGTGGAAACCGGCTTGCAGCGGCCCGGCGACCGAGACGCCGGCGCTGACGTGGCAACTTCGGCAGAAGAGCTCGCGGTTGTGGCAGGACGTGCAGTCCGTCTCGGCCCCATAGGCACGGGCGCCGTGGAACTCCCGGAAGTTCAAGGGATGGAACGAGGGAGTCTCCATGCCGGCGTGGCAGGTCGTGCAGAAGTCCTGCTCGTGGCAGGATGCGCACACGTCCGTTCCGGTGGCCGCATCGGCGGCGTGACCGGTGGCGAAGCCCGGCCGATGGACGCCGCTGCGGACGCCGTCGCCCAGGACCACACCCGGCGCCCTGTCGGGGGCGGCCACGGGAAGCCCGCGCAGCAGTCCCCGTGGGTCCGACCCGTGGCAGGTGGCGCAACTGTTCCGGGTGTGGCAGGTGGCGCAACTCGCGCCGTTCGTGCGGGCTTCGCCGCCATGCTGCCATTGCCAGGCATCGGCAGCGTGCGACGACGGAATCGGGTACCGTGGCGCCTCGCCCTCCACCAGCTCCGCCACCCGGGCATCGGGAGTCAGCGCCTGAACCGGGGGGAGGGAAGACGCGTTCACGTGGCAACGAGCGCAGCTCTCGCGTGCGTGGCAGACGGCGCATTGCGAGGCCACCGTGGCCACGTCGACCCCGTGCTTCCGCAGGAAATCGTCCGCAGCGTGAGTGTCGGGGCGCGGGAAGTCCCGGATCCGTCCCGGAGAAAGATCGCTGTCCGTCAGGGCCACGTGGCACAGGGTGCATTCTGCGCCGGAAGACGGATGATCCAGCGATTGGTGGGCGTGGCACGAGGTGCACGCCGCCGGCTCCGCTCTCTGCACATCCATGCGACCTGTGGAGCCGGGCCGCTGGTGACAGGCGAGACAGTCCACCGGGCCGGTGCCGGAGCCTACCCGGTCGGCGTGGTCGGCATGGGAGAACCGGAGATTCGATGCCGGCGTCCGGTGTTCGGTCCAGGCGACCCGGCGGAGTCGATCGCCGTCGTGGCAGGCGGCGCATTGCTCGGGCTCGGGAAAGGTCGGGTCGGGATCTCCGGTGACCATCCCGCCGTGGCATCCCAGGCAGGTGGGAAAGAGCCCCTCGTGTCGAGCGTGAGGGAAGCTGGCCTGGCGTGGTTGTTGGGCCAGAGCGGATGTGCCCAGGCCCAGCAACAGCAGCAGAAGGGGGCCGAGGAAGCCCCTGAATCGTTTCGGGGCGGATCCATGACGCGAGAGCTGCGGGTTCACGATGTCCCTCCCTCACGGGTTGCCAGACCGGGCTCCGGTCCCAGCGTCCACTCCAGCCGGAGCGTCCCGCGGATCTGATTCCAGTCCACGGTGGAGGCTTCCGAGCCTCCCAGGTGCCGGTAGCCGGCCAGGGAGCCGGACACCCGGGTACGTCCTCCGAGTCGGTGCGAGGCGTCCAGGGCCAGGCCCAGCACGCTGCCGTCGTCCACGCGGAAGCCGTCGATCCCCCGGAAGGCGGTGACACTGCCCCCCAGCCAGCCGTCCCCGAGCGCGCGGCGGAGTGTCACGGTGCCCTCCTCCAGGCCGGCACCCAGCCCTACGTCGGCGTGATATCCACCCTGGAGGGTCCACGCGGTGGCCAGGGCGCCGCCGGCGCCGAGGCCCACCCGCCACCCGCTGGACCGCACGGGGAGGAACGAGACGTCGGAGGTGGTCTCGGCATACGAGCGCCAGGCCGCCTGCGCGTCTGCGTGGATGGAGCTTCCTCTACGGCGCCACGATGCCGAGAGTCCACCCTCCCGGAATCCCACCGGCGTGAAGGCCCCCCAGATGGTCCAGAGCTCGAAGAAGGGGCTGTAGCGACGGGCGAAGGCGCCCACGATCAGGTCCGACCGGGCCTGCACGTCGACGTCCAGGCGGGCCTCGTTCACCGTTCGGCTCACCAGATCCACCTCCAGCGATCCACGGGCGCTCGCACGACCTCGACGGGCGGAGACATCCAGGGCACCGCGCTCCGAATACAGGGCGGCTCGGTCGGCGCGGATCTCGCGCTGATAGAGCGCTGAAACTCCGAGAGTCGGGGAGGGCCGATAGCGGACCTCGGCTCCCACGAGCACCCCGCGGCTGTCCGGCGCAAAGGGCTCGATGGCCGCCAGGGCGTCGCTGGTGACGGGCTCGTTCGTGCCGCGGGCGAGACTCCATCCGCCGAACAACTCCAGATCCAGCCCTGGTACGGACCGCACGAGCACCGACGCGCCATCGAAGTTGTAGTAGCCCAGACCGGAGACCTTCCAGTTGCGGCCGGCCCGGATCCGGTAGCGCTCGCGATCGAGCTCGACATAGGCGACCAGCGCGTCGAACGCATCGTTGGCGTGGGGCCACAGCGTCTCGTCCGTGCCCAGTGCCGAGCGGGCCCGGAGCCTGGCGTAGACGCGGAGTCCCCGACCGAACCCCCACGCGCTCACCGTGAGGTCCTGTACGGTGGGCAGGCCCCGCTCCGTGCCCCCGGCCCGGTAGAACTGACAGAAGTCCCGTCCCAGGAGACAGCGCACGAGCTGTCCGTCCGCACTTCGCCTCAGCAAGCCCTCGCCCGAGGTCTCGGAGAGGGCGACGCTGTCCTCGACCAGGGGCTTGATCTCCAGGTACCGCACGCTGGTGATGCCCGAGATCCGCACCTGCTGGGCCGTGGCCGGTGCCGCGACGAGCGTTGCGACGGCGAGCCCGACCCCGAATCCCGCGGCTCGAGCCAGGGTGCGGCGCCTCATCGGGAGCTCCCCGCCCCGGCCGCGCGACCGCCACCCGGGCGACCGGTGAAGTGACAGGTGGTGCATTCCTTCGGCGCCTCGTGCTCTCGCCGGTCGTCGTGGCATACCAGGCAGACCGCCCGGGTCTCGGGGAGCGCAAGGATCTCTGGATCGTCATGACACGATGATCCACCACACCCCAGATGGGCGCTCGTCTGGTGCAGGGCCCTGGGCGGCTCGTGGCATTCCAGGCACCGGGCCGTAGCCGTGTGATGCCGGTCGTGGCAGGACGCACAGGTGCGCCCGACGGGGTTGTGGACGCCGCCCTCGTGGCAGGCTCCGCAGTCCAGAGATCCGTGCCAGTCGTGGCGAAAGTCCAGCGTCCGCTCTCGGACCGGGGTCGCAGAGGAGAGCTGCAGCGCCACCTGGACCGGTATCGATGCCGTGGGCCCGGAACCGTGGCAACGGGCGCAGCCCTGCTCCGCTGCGGGACCGTGGTGGCACGAAAGGCAGTCGTCCCGGGAGCGGATGGGCAGCGTGCCGTACGCCTCCGGCGTGCCGTGGCAGTCGGTGCATTCCACCCCCTGGTGCGTGACGTGCCCGGGAACCCGCACGTGGCAGGTGGCACATCGGATGGCGCGATGCTCACCGTGAGGGAAGGCGCTGGTGACGACCACCGGCGACGACGGCGTGGTGTCGACGGTCGAACGTGTGCCGTCGGTTTGCGAGCCGGCCTCCACGACGGGTGTCAGCTCCGGGGCTCCCACCGCCGGCGCGTCCTGCTCGCCGCCACACGACGGCAGGGTGAGCAGGGCGAGCAGAAGGAGGAGCCCTCCTGCTCGCCCGGTGCCTTCGATTCGGGTCACCGCACCAGCCCGGGCGGTGCCTGCAACTGGGGCGCCAGGCTCACGCCGGAGACCGCCTGGAGTCCGTAGTCCTCCTGGACCTGAGCGATGCTCGCCGTCAGGAGGGCCTCGGTGAGGAACGGGTTGTGGATGGCCGAGCTGGTGATCGCACCCAGCCCAGCGTTGAACTTGGCACCTTCGGCCGTGGTGTAGACGCCATCGGTCGTGTCGAACTCGGTGGAGGGCACCAGGTCCAACAGGGCGTCCAGATCGTCCACCAGCTCCTTGATACGGCTGGTGGCGACGAGGTAGGCCGAGCGGGCGGCCTCCTCAGCGCCGTGGCAGCCGCTGGCCGTGCAGGCGGCGAAGCTCCGCTCCGTCAACGCGCAGTCGTCGTTCGCCGTGGGGATCCCTTGTTCGTCCAGGCAGGGAATGGGCTTGAAAAGGTGCCCTGAAGCGTTGAACACGAACGCGCCCGTCGCGGCATCGGTGACTTCCAGGCGATGAACGTGGCAGGTGGCGCACAGGCGAGGATTCCGCTCCGTGCCGTGGGTGCCGACGATCGAACCGTTCTCGTATTGGAAGTTCGGTGGCCTCCAGCCGACATCCTCACCCAGGAGAAGCGGTCCCTGGGGCGAGTGGGGCCCGCGGGAACTCGTGGGATCGGGCTCCGCGCGCCGGTGGTGGCACTTCATGCACAGGTTCACCTCGACGTTGGGCACGTCGATGGGATAGCGGAGCTGGCCCTCGTTGGTGGCGTCGTGGGGATCGTGGCAGACGGCGCACGTGATCCCGATAGGTTCACCGCCGTCGTCCTTCTCGATGAACTCGGCCTTGATGCCCCACGCCTTGAAGACGCCCCGTGCCTCGTGGCAGGGTCCGCACGATTCCGTTTCGCGTGGATGCGCACTTCCGGCGTCCCCGTGACGAGATTGCGACCACTCCTCCACGAAGGGGTTGTGAACGCCCTGATGGCACTCGCCGCAGCCGCTGGTCAGCCCCACACCCACGACGATCGAGGCCAGCGGTTGTGACGCATCGGGATTGGTCACGTGTTCGAGCCCCGGGCCGTGACAATTCTCGCACTGCACGTCGGTGTAACGGGCGTCGGCGGTCGCCGTGAACCCGACCTGGGTGTCCGTCACCCAGTTGCCGTTCGCGCTCACCGAGTGGCAGGGTTCGCAGCTGTCGGAGGCGTGGCCACTCTCCTGCAGGTCGTTCCACGCCCCGGCGTGGGCCGTCTGTTGCCACTCCGAGTTCTGCCCGACGTGGCAGTTCCCACACACGGGCAGCCCTTGCTCGATGTTGCTGTACCCCAGGAAGCCCTGGGCCGCGGTGGGTGGATCCTCGAAGAGTTTCCGCTCGACGAGCACGGTCTCGGTGTCGACACACGAAAGGAGTGTGAGCACGACCGTGGAGAACAGGGACCAGCGGAGTACTGCGTACGAGCGAGCGTTCATTCGAGGCCTCCCGTCTGTTGACCCATGTCCTCCTCATGGAGGACGTTCGGGGACGGTCGGAGTGCGGATGCTCATGTCCGGCACGGGAGGGACGGGTACCGGAACCGCACGTCCGACGGGGGCGTCCGGGAAAGCGAGTCGCCGGAGCTGCCCAGGTGTCCGCTGGCCGGTCCACGCGTGGTCCACGGATGCTGCGCTCTGCACGTCACCCTTGGACTCAGAGCGGAATCGGCATAGCTTCAAGTTGAAACGGATCCGTTTCCTACGCGTGCCTTCGATCGTTACCGGTGCGTTACCGCACCGTTTGAATAGCCGAGACCCTCCCGGTCCGGCGAGGTCGACATGATCGAGTTGCGCACGCTCGGATCGCTGGCATTGGCCGGCGACGTGGAGCAGGACCCGGCCAGGGTCTTGTCGAGGGCGAAATGCATCGCCCTGCTCAGCTACCTGGCGGCGGCCACGCCGGTGGGCTTTCACCGCCGCGACAAGCTGGTGTCCATCTTCTGGCCCGAAGCCGATGAGCGTCACGCTCGGGCATCCTTGCGGAAGGCCATCTACGGGTTGCGGCGCTGTCTCGGCGCCGATCTGGTCGTGGGGCGGGGGGCCGAGGAGCTGGCGCTGGACGCCACTCGCCTGTGGTGCGATGCCGTGGCTTTCCACAGCGCGGCCGAGGCCGGCCGGAACGAGGAAGTGATGAGGCTCTACGGCGGGGATTTTCTCGACGGCCTCCACGTGTCCGGGGCCCCGGAGTTCTCGCACTGGGCCGAGCTCGAGCGCGACCTTCTCCGTCGGCGAGCGGCACGCTCCGCCTGGCAACTCGCCGAGGTGGCCGAGGAACAGGACGATCCCCGGGCCGCCATCCGGTGGGCGCGCCGGTGCATGAACCTCCTTCCGTACGACGAGGGATGCTTGCGGCGCCTCCTGCGTCTCTATGATCGGTACGGCGAGAGAGCCGCGGGCCTGCAGGCCTTCGAGAGGTTCGAGAAGAGGCTGGCGGAGGACCTCGACCTGCGGCCCTCGGCGGAGGCTCTCTCCCTCGTCCGCTCCCTCCGGTCGCGCGGTGGAAGCGCCGGTCCGTCGTCGGCAAGCCCGGACGAGGCGCGGCTCTCGAGTAGCGACGGCCTGGCTGTCGCGGTGCTTCCCTTCGCATGCCTGGCCGACGACCCCGAGCAGCGGCAGCTCACGGACGGGCTCCATGAGGAGGTGATGCGCCGACTCGCAGGTCAGCACTGGGCCCGCGTGACGTCACGTACGTCGGTGATGCGGTTTCGGGATCGGTCTCTGAGTGTGCGCGACATCGCGTCCAGCCTCGGCGTCGGCCTCCTGGTGGAGGGCAGCGTGCGCTTCTGCGAAGGGCGTGTGCGGGCGTCCGCGGCGGTCATCGACGCCCCTACCGACCGACAGCTCTGGACCGGTACCTATCAGGTCCCCACGTCCGCCTCCTTCACGTGGGAGCTGGACCTTGCGGCGATGATCGTGCAGGGTCTGGCAACCGTGCTTCACCCCGCGCGGTCATCGGGGTCGAACTGACACCGGAGCCTCCCGGACGGGGGGCATGTGGTGACGCGTGTGGCCGGTGGTGGTAGGTTCCGCGCCATGGAATCTCCCCCGCGACCCTCGGCGTCAGTCTGGTGGCAGGCCGCCCGACCCCGCACACTGCCCGCCGCCGCGGCACCGGTGGTGGTCGGCACCGCTCTCGCCGCGTTCCGCGGTGTCCTGGCGCCCCTCCCGGCGCTCGCGGCGCTCGTGGGTGCCCTTCTGATCCAGATCGCCACCAACCTGGCGAACGACTACTTCGACTTCGTGCGGGGGGCCGACAGCGAGGAGCGGGTGGGGCCGACGCGGGTGACGCAGGCCGGGTTGATCGCGCCTGCCGCCATCCGACGAGGGATGGTCGTGACGCTCGCCCTCGCCCTGGCGGTGGGAATCTATCTCGTGTGGATCGGCGGCTGGCCCATCGTCATCATCGGCCTGGCGTCGCTGGCCTGCGCCGTCCTCTACACCGGGGGGCCCTTTCCCCTGGCCTATCACGGGCTCGGCGATCTGTTCGTCTTCGTTTTCTTCGGCCTGGTGGCGGTGGCGGGCACCTACTACGTGCAGGCGCTGGTCTTTCCCGTCGAGGCCTGGTGGGCCGGCGTCGGGGCGGGGGCGCTCAGCACGGCCCTGCTGGTGGTGAACAACCTGCGCGATCGTGAGACGGACGCTCGGGCGGGCAAGCGCACCATGGCGGTGCGGCTGGGCCGCGCGGGCACGCAGGTGGAGTATCTCCTGCTCCTGCTGCTGGCGGTGCTCGTACCCGCGCTCGGCGTGCGGGTCTTCGGCTGGCCCGGCACCGCCACCGCGGCGTGGATCGGCGTGCTGGCCGCGATCCCCGCGGCCCGCAGGGTGCTGACCTTCGACGATCCCAGGCAGCTGCTTCCGGCGCTGGGACAGACGGCCCGGGCACTCATGGTGTGGTCGGTGGGCCTGGCGCTGGGGCTGCTGTGGTGAACTCCCCGTTCGATCCCCTGGCCCGGGCGGCCCTCGCGTCGCCCGACGCTCCGGCGCTCCGCGACGGGGGGCGCTGGGTGTCCTTCGGCGAGCTCTCGGCCCAGGTGGAGGCTCATGCCGGCGTGCTGCGGCGCGCGGGAGCGGTGCCCGGTCAGCGCGTCGCGGTGGTCGTGGGATCGTCGGCCACGGGCATCCGCGCGCTCCACGCCGCCTTCCGGACCGGGGCGACGGTGGTGCCCCTGCATTCGGGCCTCACGGCGGCGGAGCTGGTGCCCGCCTTCACGCTCCTGCGTCCCGCGGCCGTGGTCGCCGAGGAGCCGAGCCTCTACCGCATGCGGGAGGCCACCAGGGATCTGACGGGTGTCATGGTCGTGGAGGTGGCGGGAGACGGCGCGCGGCCGGTGACGCCTCCCCGCGGGTCGCCGCCTGCTCCGGCCACCTTGCCGGGAGCAGCGGTGCTGTGGACTTCGGGCACCTCGGGAGCCCCGCGGGCGATCCTGCTGACGGCCCGGGCCTTCGAGGCCAACGCGGCGGCCAGCGCCGCCCGCCTGGGGTTGGAGGCATCCGACCGTTGGATGGCGTCGCTCAACCCGGCGCACGTCGGAGGGCTGGCACTGATCCTGAGAGCCGCGCTCCTGGGATCGGCGGTGGTGCCGCTACCTCGCTTCGACGTGGCCGAGCTCCTGGCGGGGATGGAGGAGGCCGGCGTCACGCACGCCTCGCTGGTGCCCACCCAGCTCCACCGCGTCGTCGATGCGTTGGAGGGGGGTCGGTCCGCGCCCGCCTCGTTGCGCGCCGTGCTCCTGGGCGGGGCCGCCGCGCCCCCGCCGCTCGTCCGGGCCGCCGGAGTGCGCGGGGTCCCGGTGGCGGTGACCTACGGGCTCACCGAAGCCACCTCGCAGGTGGCCACGGCCACGCCCGAGGAATCCCAGGCGGATCCGGCCAGCCCCGGACGCCCCCTGGATTGCGTGGAGCTCCGCGTGGATCCCGACGGCGGGCTCCACGTGCGGGGTCCGACGCTGGCGGCCGGTCGCCTGCAAGCCGAGGAAGACGGTGCCGACGGTGGCTTCCGCGTGGCACCGCTGGTGGATCGAGACGGGTGGCTGGACACCGGCGACCTGGGCCGCCTGGACGAGGAGGGGCGGCTTCACGTCACCGGACGACGCTCGGACCGCATCATCAGCGGCGGCGTCAACGTCGATCCCATGGAGGTGGAGGGTGTCCTGCTGGCCCATCCTTCGGTGGTGGAGGCGGCGGTGGTCGGCGTGTCCGATCCCGAGTGGGGAGAGCGCGTGGTGGCGGCGGTCGCGCTCCGATCCGACGGCCCGTTCCCCGGTGCCGAGGCGCTGTCGGCCTATCTGAAGGGCCGCCTGGCGGGGCCGAAGCGCCCGAAGGAGCTGCGAGTGGTGCAGGCGCTGCCCCGCAACGCGAACGGAAAGGTCGACCGGGCCGCAGTCCGGTCGACCTTCCGATCCGCCGAGTCCGCCTAGCTGGCGCTCGCCATCCAGTTGCCGTTCGCCATCAGCGCCGGTTGCCGACGGGGCCGCCACCCAGGCCGAAGGCGACGCCCACGCGGAACACCATGAGATTCGCCTCGGTGCGGTTGGGCAGGAGCTCGATGCTGCCGTCCGGATAGTCGATGATGTCACCCTTCCGCAGATACTCCGCCACGCCGTTGCGGTGGTAGGTGACGCCGAGATCGATCTGCACCGGACCCTTGGAGGTGTTTCCCACCTGGAACCGCAGGCCTCCGCCCACGCGCGCCGCGGTCACGAAGTCCGAGTAGTTCCGCGTGTTGAACAGGTCCTCGCTGTCGTCCAGGCCCGAGAGGCTGGACTCGGTGACGAAGTAGCTGAACCCCACGCTGCCGTTGAGGTACGGGCTCACCCGGCCCGGCACCGTCAACTCGGGGCCGATGCCGGCGAAGGCGATGGTGTTGGTGGTGTTCAGATCGGCGCCGATCCGGCACCCGATGGGCGGCGGAAAGCAGAGGCTCCGCCGCTCGTGACCGTAGACGATGAATCCCCCGTCCAGGCGCAGGGCCAGGACTCCATCCCCGCCCATGGGGAAACGGCCGTCCAGCTCCAGCCCCCATCCGTCGTCGACCAGCTCTCCGAAGTCTCCCATGGGATCGGCGCCGATGATGCCGAGACCCACATAGGCCTTGGGGGGCGCCACCCGGCCATCCCAGTCGTCCCGGCGACGCTGGGCCTCTGCCGGAGCCGCCAGCGCCAGGACCATCACGACTGCCAGACCCGCTCTATGCACTTCACGTCCGCGTTGCACGATTCGCTCCTCGCGTTGCACTCGTCCCTGGGTCCCACGGGCTGCGGACCCCATCCCCACCCCCTGCAGGGCAAGCGGAATGCCAACTCCGCGCGAGGGCGCCAGGTGGGGCCGTGTCGCCCTCAACCGCCCGCAGGTGCTTCACTTACGTACGCGAGCGTCCGTTGGATTCAGCGTCCCGGGATGGGACGAAATGTCCTTTCAGGGGGACAGTGCGTGTCGGGAGGGATCAGCGATCCGGACGGCCACCTCCGCTGAAGGCTGGCACGAGGCGCGCGACCTCGCCGCCGGGGGCCCAGATGACCAGCGCCCGCACCGGACCATCGGACAGGACCCGGTGGATCACCTGGTCGCCGGGTCGCACGATGCCCACGCCGCCGGGCTCCAGTCGGTGGGACTTCCCGTTGACCTCGTGGTCCAGGACGCCGTCCAGGACGTAGAAGATCTCCGTCGATCCATGGACGTGGCCGCGAGAGGGGTCGGAGCCCGGGGGGAAGGTGATCTCCGCGAGCTCCACCTCGTCGCCCCCCAGGACGTCGGGCTCCACCCGCACGCGGATTTCCAGACCGCTCGGAGCCTTCAGGGTGCGGGTGACGCCCGGCGCCGGATCGTACGTGAGCGCCGCGCTCGACGGGTCGGGAGCCATGGCGTTCCCGGTGGTCGCACCCCCCGACGGTCCCCCTCCTCCCGGAAGGAAGTCCCTGCCCGAGAAGATGAACATGCGTCCGGTGCGTGGACCGGCGGCCACCGAGCTCCAGGCCGAGGTGAGGAGAAGATCCGGCGTGCCGTCGCCGTCCACGTCGCCTACGCCGGTGGCGTCGAACCCGAAGGTCTCGCCCATGACGTCGGCGGTGACCGAGCCGAGCAGGCTGCCGTCGCGACCCGAGTAGAGGTAGACCTTGCCCCCGCCGGGGGCGGCCGATGCGTGTTGCCAGGCCCCGATGACCAGGTCCGCGTGTCCGTCGCCGTCCACGTCGCCGGCGTCGGCGACGCCGATCCCGAAGCCGTCGCCTGCCGCCTCTCCCGTGAGCGTGTAGAGGCGCTCGCCGGTCTTGCCCGAGTGCACGTAGACGCGGCCCGTGCTGGGGCCCAGGGCGCCGTTGGCCCAATCCGACGCGTAGATGTCGGGGGTGCCGTCGGCGTCCACGTCGCCTACGACGGAGACGAACATGGCGCCCAGCTGTGCGCCGGTGGCATCGGCCTCGATGGTGAAGGCCGGCGTCTCGGACAGACCGCGGTAGACGTAGGTGCGGCCCCCGTTGCCCGCATTGGGCGCGCCGATGACGAGAAAGCCGCCACCAGGAGCGTCCGCCCCGGCGCCGGTGCTTCCGAACTGATCACCCGCCGACTCTCCGTGGAGCTCCAGGAGAAGGCTGCCGTCGGCGCCGGAGAAGACATACGCGGCGCCGGCATCCTGAGCCACGGCGTCGTTCAACGGTGCGCCCACGAACACGTCGTCGTGTCCGTCACCGTCCAGGTCTCCCACGTCGCTCGTCTTGCGCCCGAACGCCTCGCCGGCCTGGCGTGCCTCGATGCGGTGGATGACCCGTCCGTCCAGTCCCGAGAGAACCAGGGCGTAGTCGCCGAACGGCGCACCGGCCACGACGTCGGGTGTGCCGTCACCGTCCACGTCGCCGGCGGCCTCGATGCCCAGACCGAGCTGGTCGCCGGGTGAGCCGTCGGTGGACCACAGCAGCGCACCGGTGGCTGAAGAGAAGACGTATACGCGGCCCGCGCGCCCACCGAAGACCGGGGCCGAGGTCGTGACGTCGTGGATGCCGTCGCCGTCCACGTCGCCGATGTCCCGTGCGATCCAGCCGAACGAGCTTCCGGTCTCCTCGCCGATCCATTCCCGGATGGGGTGGACGTCTTCCAGGAACGGGTGCGCCAGCTCCGCGTCGTCGGGCATGAGGGCCAGGTAGCGGGGATCGTTGCGCAGCGAGGCGGCGTCGGGATCCGCCACCAGCCGGGTCATGTCCATCTGGTGCGTTTCGAGCGCTTCCTGGAACCAGTGAAAGGCCTCGTCGGGATTGCCCTTGCGAGCGTACGCCGCTCCCAGGTTGTAGAGGGCGGTGGGCCGCGTCGCCGGGAACTGCGCCGCCTTCTGGTGGGCGGCGATGGCCTGATCCCATTTCTGCTCGGAATGGTAGGCGTATCCGAGAAAGGACCAGGCGCGGGCGTTGTCGGGCTCCGCCGCCGTGAGGCTGTCCAGCAGCGCCTCGGCGGCGGACCAGTTCTGCGTCGCCAGGAAGCCCCGGGCGCGCTGCAGCGCCGGCGTGCTCTGGGCCGTGGCGCGGGCGGGCGCGAGCCCCAACAGGAGGGCGGTCGCGAGGGGAACGACGACGCCGGCCAGGCGGCGGGTCGCGGGGATCGGACGTGGGTGGGTCATGGGCCGGCTCCGGTGACGTACATGGGGGCGGACATGGAATAAACGTCTCAGACCCCGGGGGATTTCGTCTGGCCCGGGATCGGGACCGAACCGGGAGAGGGAACATGTGGCGCAGGGCATCGATGCTGGTGTTGGCGGTGGGGCTGGCGTGTGCGCCGCCGCAGGACGGCATGGCGGGCGGAGAAGCCGAAACCGGGTCCATGCCCCCGGCCGACGAGTCCCAGCTCATGCAAGCGGACCGGGACTTCGCCGCGGCGGTGGCGGAGGGCGGCGCCGAGGCCTGGGCCGCATGGTTCGATCCCCAGGGCGCCATGATCCAGCCCCGGGCCGGCGAGATCTCCGGCATCGCCTCCATCCGGTCCGCCATGGCGGGGTTGGACGAACCCGGCGTCTCGCTGGAGTGGGAGCCCTACAGCGCCGACATCGCTGCCTCCGGCGACCTGGGCTACACCGTGGGGCGCTACACCTCTCGCGGACCCGGCGAGGGAGATGCCGAGGTCGTGAGCCACGGACTCTACGTCACCATCTGGCGTCGCCAGGCGGATGGTAGCTGGAAGGTCGCCATGGACCTGGGGAACCCGGTGGGCGAGGGCCCCTGGCCCGAGGGCTGACGTCTCGGCGCGCGCACCCGCCTCTTGACCGCAGGGGTGCTCCGCCTACCCTTCGGGATTCGGGTCGGAGTCCCTCGGGGGCTCGGCCGAGACTCCCCATGCGCACGAAATCATGACCCCGCTTCTCGAGGAGTTGGCCTGGCGCGGCATGCTCCACGACGCCACCGAGGGCACGGCCGACCATCTGGCCGGCGCACCCCGTGTGGCCTACATCGGCTTCGATCCCACGGCCTCGTCGCTGCACGTGGGCTCGCTGCTCCAGATCATGGTTCTGGTCCACGCTCAGCGTGCGGGACACCATCCCATCGCCCTGGTGGGCGGAGCCACGGGGCTGGTGGGTGACCCCTCCGGAAAGGCGCAGGAGCGGCCCCTCCTCACCCGGGAGCAGGTCGAGGAGAACGCCGACGGCATCCACCGTCAGTTGGAGCATTTCCTGGATTTCGAAGCACGCGACAACCCCGCCCGCATGCGCAACAACCTGGATTGGCTGGGGCGCACCAACGTGCTGGACTTCCTGCGCGACGTGGGCAAGCACTTCTCGGTCAACGCCATGCTGCGCAAGGAGTCGGTGCGGCGCAGGATCGAGAGCGAGGAGACGGGCATCAGCTTCACCGAGTTCGCGTACCAGCTCCTGCAGGCCGCGGACTTCCTGCACCTGCACCAGGCCGATGGCTGCACGATCCAGATGGGCGGCAGCGATCAGTGGGGCAACATCACGGCCGGGGCCGAGCTCGTCCGCCGGGTCACCGGCGCGCATGCGTACGGGGTCGTGGCGCCCCTGGTCACCACGTCGGCCGGAACCAAGTTCGGCAAGACGGAGGCGGGCACCGTGTGGCTGGATCCCGCGCGCACCTCGCCCTTCCGTTTCTACCAGTTCTGGATCAACGCCGACGACCGCGATGCCCTGACCTACCTGCGATACTTCACCCTGCTGTCGACGGACGAAGTGGGGCGTCTCGAGGAAGCCACCGCCGCCGAGCCCCACAAACGGAGCGCGCAACGCGCCCTGGCCGAGGACGTGACCCGGCGGGTGCACGGAGAGGGCGGTCTTCAGCGGGCGCTCAGGGCGACCGAGGCGCTCTTCGGCGGATCGCTGGATGGGCTGGGCGCCGACGACATCGCCGACATCTTCAGCGACGTGCCCTCGTCGCGGCTTGCCGGCGAGACGCTGGCAGGTGAGGGCCTGGACATCCTGGATCTCCTCGTGGAGACGGCGCTCGCCTCGTCACGGGGCGACGCCCGGCGCTCCATCGAAGGCGGGGGGATCTACGTCAACGGCGAGCGGGTCGAGGACACGCAGGCGCGCGTCACCACCGATCGGGCCGTGGACGGACGATTCCTCGTCCTCCGCAAGGGGAAGAAGCGTTACCACCTGGCGGAGGTGGTCCGGGGCTGACCCGCCACTCGCTCGCAGACGCAAAGGGGCGCCCCCCGATCCGGAGGGCGCCCCTTGGCGTGCACGGTTTGCGCTGGGCTCAGAAGGCCTTACGCCACGAGAGCGTGAAGCCCCAGTCGCCGGCCAACCGGACAGCGTCGAAGTCCTGGTGCACCGGGAACACGAATTCCGCCGAGATCCGGTGACCCTGCAGGGGGCCCTGCCGCATGTAGACGTTGAGTCCCACGGGAACGTCGACCTCCTCGCCCCCGCTGAAGACCGCGTCCTCACCGGGATCCCGCGTCGGATCCAGCGCCACGTCCACGCCCTCGATGCTGCCCCACGAGCGGAAGCGGGCGCCGCTGGTCAGGGCGAAGGTGGGATTCAGCATGTACTCGAGCCAGGCCGCGCCTTCCACCTGGTCTCCCAGGCGATACCCCCGGTCGTTGTCGTTGAGGCGGATACGGCCGAGCAGCTGGGCGCCCACGGTGCCGTGCTCGTTCTGGATCTGCGCCGTGACCCCGGGAATCACGCTCCACGAGCCCGATCCGGGCTGCATCTCGTAGGGCAGTACCTGGTCCTGGACGTCGAGCAGGTCGCCCCGCTTGTCGGTGGAGCCCACGGGGACCTCGACGCCGCCGTGGAAATGCACCCGGACCGCGCCCTGCGAGAAGACATCGTACAGCCCCTGCACCTCGATGTCGGAAATGCCCGACGCCGAGGTGGACACGAAGAACTCCTCGTTGGCGACGCTGCGGCTGTGATCGACCCAGGACGCCGTTCCCAGCAACGTCAGGCGGTCGGACGCGCCGTACGCCAGCACGAGGTCGTTGACCCGGTCGGTGCGGTCGAACGGTGTCGTGGAGTAGTCCTCGAGGACATCGAGGGGATCCACGGGAAGCGTGCCGAGCTGCACGGCGTTGAAGGTCATCTTGCGGAACCTGTACGTCACTTCCAGGGCTCCCATGGGCAGGATCCGGTCGCCGGTGACCCCGGCCGAGGCGACGCCGTCGGGGCGGTCGCTGGTCCAGGTGTATCCGGTGTTGTCCTGCGCGGCAGCTGGCGAGGCCAGCGCGATCAGGGCCGCGACGAGGAGGTATCTTTGGCGCATCCCGCTTCCTCCCACGAAAGTGGATGGGTGGCTTGAGCTCGACATGACGAAGGTCCGTGCGACACGGACCCCACCCTTCAAAGATGGGAACGGCCCTGGACCGAAAACAAGTTTTTCCTGGCTAGGGTCCGCGCAGGCCGTCCGGCGCCCGGAGGACCTCGTCGGGAATTCCGAAGGCGTCCACCAGGAAAACGGCCTCTTCGGCGACCTCGGCGCAGACCCGGTTGAGCTGGGTCCTGAGAGCACGGGACTTGCCCGGCTCCATGTAGCCCGTCTCGAGATACCAGTCGCGGTGGCGGTGCACGGTGGCCAGGCCGTGGAGCGTGGCCACGATGCGCAGCGTCTCGGAGAGGCCCGGCGTGGGCGCACGCCGCACCGCGTCGTGGAACGCCTCCAGCACCAGACGCTCTCCGTGGGCGCAGGCCAGCTCCACCAGGTGATCCTGCACCTCGTTGAGGGCCGCGAACGAATCCATGCCGTCGTCGATACGGGCCTTCAACCGGCGTGCCACAGACGACAGCAGACGCTGCTCGCGGTATTCCAGAGCCCCGTCGTGGAACTCCGGATCCCGGAGGTGATCCGGGTCGGTGCGCCGGGTGACCACCGGATTGAGCTCGCTCAGGCGCGTCTCCGCCCGGTCCGCCAGGTAGCGGACCACGTCCCAGATCCGCAGGTCCCCCATCTCCTCGCGGAAGCGAGCCAGCAGTCCTTTGGCCGCCAGTTGCAGGAGCACCACGTTGGCGCCCTCGAACGTGGTGAAGATGTCGGTGTCCGCCCGGAGCCTTCCCAGGCGGTTGTCCGCCCGGTAGCCCCGGCCGCCCATGGCCTCCCGACAGGCCTGCAGGGTGTCGGCGCAGTGCCACGAGGCCAGCGCCTTCAGGGCCGCGGCGCGCACCTCCAGCTCCCGGCTCTCCTGGCTCTGGCGGCCGGTCCGCAGGATCCGGTCGTAGCGCGTCACCAGGTCGCGAACGGCGAAGTGGTAGCCGTAGGTGGCGGCCAGGGCGGGCAGGAGCAGGCGCTGCTGGGTGCGGTACCGGAGGATCGGGACCTCCCGCGCGCCTTCCGGACCGAACTGGCGGCGGCGCGCCGAGTAGCGCACGGCGACGGTCAGCCCGGTCTTGGCGGCGCTCACCGAGGCGGCGGCGATGCTGATGCGGCCCGCCACCAGTGTGCCGAGCATGGTGAAGAAGCGGCGCCCGGCCGAGGGGATCTCGCTCTCGTAGCGGCCGTCGTCGGTGATGCGTCCGAACCGATCGAGGAGATTCGCCCGGGGGACCCTGACCTCGTCGAACCAGATGCGTCCGTTGTCCACGCCGTTGAGGCCCACCTTGGGCCCGTCGTCCTCGATGCGGATGCCCTCGAGGGGTACGCCGTCTTCGCTCCGGATCGGCACCAGCACGGCGTGGACGCCGTATTCCTCGCCGTCGACCTCGAGCTGGCCGAACACGGTGGCCATGCGCCCGTGCAGCGCCGCGTTGCCGATCCATTCCTTGCCGGCGCCCTCGTGGGGCGTATGGACGACCAGCTCGTCGACCTCGCCGTCGTAGCGCACGCGGGTCTCGATCTGGCGCACGTTGGAGCCGTGTCCGATCTCGGTCATGGCGTAGCACCCCGGCAGACGCAGCGCGCCGATGTCCGCCAGGTAGCGGCGATGGTGCCGCTCGGTGCCCAGCTGTTGCACGCTTCCGCCGAACAGCCCGAACTGGACGCCGAACTTCACCAGCAACGAGCTGTCGCCGAAGGCCAGGGTCTCGAACACCGCGGTTGCCCGCCCCGGGCTGGCTCCGCCGCCCACCGACTCCGGATAGGCGAGCACCCCCAGCCCCTGGTCGGCGAGGAAGCGCAGCGCTTCCAGGACCCGGGCACGGTAGGTGGCCCGGTCCAGCTCCGGCTCGAAAGTGAGCACCGGCTCGCGCAGAAGCTCCAGCACCTGCGAGCGGACGTCGGGCCACGGCTCGGCGAGATAACCCGTCAGGCGTTCCACGTCGAACGGCGCTTCCACCAGGGGCCGGACCGGCGCCGGCGCAACGTAGTCCTCGTCGGCGCCCAGCAGTCGGCGTACGGCCTCGCGGCCCACGACGCCCAGGGCGGTCTCGGCCGACACCAGTGCGCCCCGGGCATCCGGGTCACGCCAGGCCCCGACGTCACCGACGGTGCGGGCCAGATCGAGGCCCAGCTCGGTGAGCGAGGCCGCTTCGGCGGTCTCCGGTGGCGCGAGCTCCCGGATCCACTCCCGCAGCCGGGTGACGGCGGTGGCAGACGGTGGCACGTCGGGATCCAGCCAGGGCATGAGCGCGGCCCGGTCCTCCTCGTCCAGGGCCGAGTCCTCCAGGAGGAGCTCTCCGAACGCCTGCCGCTCTCCGGGCGTCAGCACCCCGTCGGCCCACGCCGTGTGCACCAGTGGCAGGAGCGCGAGCAGGCGCGGCCGATCCCGGGGCCATACGTGAGGGGCGGGGTCGGAGTCTGGAGTCGAAGCCATGGAATTCCCGGACTAGGTTCACGAAGCAGGATGCCGTACCGGGCCCCGGGGGGGTTCGTTCCCCGGCAGCGGCGGTTCGGCGGCCCGGGCCTCCCTTGACCCACATCGCCGGGCCACCCATCCTCCGCGGCATGACAGATTCCAAGACGCTGGTCGGCGTGGTCATGGGATCCCGGTCCGATTGGGACACCATGAAGAACGCCGTGGACACGCTGCAAGCCCTGGCGGTGCCGCACGAGGTGCGGGTGGTCTCCGCCCACCGTACGCCGGACCTCCTCTTCGAGTACGCCGAGACGGCCGAGGAGCGAGGTCTGGAGGTGATCATCGCCGGCGCCGGCGGCGCGGCGCACCTGCCCGGGATGCTCGCCGCCAAGACGGTGATCCCGGTCCTGGGCGTGCCCGTGCAATCCCGTGCGCTGCAGGGCCTCGACTCGCTGTTGTCCATCGTGCAGATGCCCGGTGGCGTGCCGGTGGGCACGTTGGCCATCGGGACGGCGGGGGCCGTGAATGCCGCCCTGTTGGCCGCGCAGATGATCGGCGCCCATCATCCCGAGGTCCGTGAGGCGGTCCGCCGCTACCGGGGGGATCGCACGAAGGCGGTGCTCCAGGATCCGGATCCCCGCAAGCCGCGGCCATGATCGTCGGCATCATGGGGGGAGGCCAGCTCGGGCGCATGCTGGCCCTGGCCGGGACGCCGCTGGGCCTGCGCTTCCGCTTCCTGGAGCCCCGTAGCCCGTCGCCGGTGGACGGGCTCGGCGAGGTGGTACGAGGCGCCTACGACGACCTGGACGCGGTGCGACGCTTCGCCGATGGCGTCGCCGTTGTCACCTACGAGTTCGAGAACGTTCCCGTGGCTTCGGCCAGGGCCCTCGCCGGAGACGTCCCCGTCTTTCCACCGGCCGCCGCGCTGGAGATGGCGCAGGATCGGCTCCGTGAGAAGGAGGGCTTCGGTCGGCTGGGAATCCCCACGGCTCCGTACCGGACCGTCGATTCCAGCGAAGAGCTGCGTGAGGCGGTGGCCGAGGTCGGTCTGCCGGCGGTGCTCAAGACGCGCCGGCTCGGCTACGACGGCAAGGGCCAGGCGGTGCTGCGTGAGCCCGCCGATCTGGAGGCCGCGTGGGAGCGCCTCGGGGGTCGGCCCCTGATTCTGGAGGGCTTCGTGGACTTCTCCCGGGAGCTGTCCATCGTCGCCGTGCGCGGCAGGGACGGGTCGGAGGCGTTCTATCCCCTGGTGGAGAACCACCACGACCAGGGTGTGCTCGCCCGGACCATCGCACCTGCGCCGGACCTGACGCCGGCGCTCCAGGAGACGGCCGAGGGATACGCCCGCGCGCTGCTGGAAGAGCTGGACTACGTGGGGGTCCTGGCGCTGGAGCTCTTCCACGTCGACGGTGAGCTCTGGGGCAACGAGGTGGCTCCCCGGGTCCACAACTCCGGCCACTGGAGCCAGGACGGTGCGGTCACCAGCCAGTTCGAGAACCACATGCGGGCGGTGGCGGGCTTCCCGCTGGGTAGCACCGATCCCGTGGGGCGCACCGTGATGGTGAACCTCCTGGGCGCGGCACCGCGGTCGTCGTCGGTCCTGTGCGAGCCCGGCGCGCACCTGCACCTCTACGACAAGGCACCGCGGCCGGGGCGCAAGATCGGCCACGTCAACGTGGTGGGCATCGAGGTGGACGACGTCGATGCCACGGTCCGGCGCATCCAGGCGTCCTTTCCACCGGAGGCCGGTCCGGCTTGAGGATCAGGCGGCTCCCGCCGCCACCTCGATGGGTCCCTCCGGTGTGGCGGTGGCGCTCCATCGGGCGAGGACCCAGAGCCCCAGGGCCGCCAACCCCGCCAGATCGGCGAACAGGAGGGGCGCGAAAGGCGGCGCGCCGAAGACGAGCCGGTCCAGGAGGGGCGCGGACGACGCCCGCGTGAAGGCCGGGAGCGTGTGCAGCACGAAGCCCAACAGACCCGTGGCCACCTGCAGCGCCAGACCACTCCACGCTACCCTCCGGGCCGTATCGTCCAAAGGCCACACCAGCGCGGGCGCCACCGTGCCCACGCCGATGCCGGCAGCCACCACGGGAATCCACTCGGCGGCGTGGAAGAAGCCGTTCTGGGCGTGGTCCGCCAGCGACAACCCCAGGTTGCCCGCGATCCCCCCGGCGGCGAGAAAGAGCACCCAGCGCCCCCAGGTCGGGTCGTCCTCCAGCCGGATCCTCCGGTTCATGAGGAGAAGGAGGCCCAGCCCCACGTAGGCCAGGGGAGCCACGAAGGGGGCGGAGTAGACCAGGGCCTGCAGGGTGACCTGCTGGAAGAACTGGCCCTCCAGGTGCCAGATGAAGCCGGCGACGCCCACGGCGACCGAGAGCCATCCCACGACCTCGCCCACGAGGCGCGCCCTGCCGAGTCTCGGATCGCGGGCGAGGACTCCCGGGGCCAGTGCCGCCGCGCCCAACGCCGAGAAGATCAGCGGGATCCACTCGGCGGGATGGGCGAAGTCGTTGGTGGAGTGGGCCAGGAGGATGTCCACCACCAGGAAGCCCAGGTTCGAGGCCACGAATCCCTCGAGGAGCCGGGCCGGGGAGATCCAGGGCAGGCGTTCGGCGGCCATGGCCCGGGTCACCGCCGAGCCCGGAGCTCGGCCGCCTTGTCGCGCAGATCCACGATGTGCGTGAGAAGCTCGTAGTTGCCGTGCCACTGCACGAAATCGGCCCCGCCCATGAACGCGCCGTGCTTGGCGGTCCGTCCGTAGTAGTGCCAGAGGTCGAAGTAGTCGAACTCCAGCGGCTCGTCGTACGGCTCGGGCGTGAGGAGCCCCTCGGCGTGCAACGAGTCCATGAGCGCGGCGGCGGCCGCGACCTTGGCGTTGGTGGCCACCACCACCGACTCGGCGGCGGCGTAGAAGGTGTCCGTGTGCGTCGCCGTGTGGCACGTGTTGCAGATGCCCTTCATGGCGTCCTGTCCCTGGACGTAGCCCGGGCGCTTCCGCGACACGTCGGCGAAGAGCCACCACGACAGCCGCTGGGTCACGTCGTGCGTCACGCCCGCCCCTTCCAGGCCACTCATGTGGCAGGTGGCGCAGGTGGGTACGGGCATGTCCGCGACCGACAGCGCGGCCGGTGGCGCGGACAGGTTCATGTCCGCCTTCTGCGCGTTGAAGAGCACGCCGTGCTTGGACTCCTCGTAGATCTCGAGCTGGGAGTGGTCCGGACCCATGTGGCATTGACCACAGGTGCGGGGCTCGCGGGCCAGCGCCACCGAAGCCGAGTGGCGCGCGTGGCACTGCGTGCAGGTCCCGATGGAGCCGTCGGGGTTGGGCCGGCCCACGGCGTGGCAGGTGGCGCATCCCGAGCGGATCGCCGCCCCCCCTTCCAGCGTGGCCAGTGCGTTGGCCGGCCGCCTCACCGCGCCCGGGTGGTAGCGCTCCGCGAACTCGATCTGCTCGTCCGTGAAGGCGTCGGGGCCCATGACCGCCGCGAACGCCGGCGCCGCGTGGCGGCTGCGCAGGAACTGCTGGTACTGCTCGGCATGGCACTGCTGGCAGTTCAGGGCGGTGACCTGCTTCGCCAGCACGAAGCCGCGGTGATCGAAACTCTCCTGGCCGTCGGCGGGCTGATGGCATTGCAGGCAGTTGACCCCCTGCTGCGCGTGCACGCTCCCCTCGTACTCGGCCACGATGGCCGCGGTCTCTTCGCGGTGGCAGGAGGCGCATTCGCCGGTGGCGCGCACCAGCGCGGCCGTGGGGTGTGAGGTGTCGCTCGTGGGTCGCCGGCGGTTCAGGAGGATGGCGGCCACCACCAGGGCGGTGCCCAGGAAGACAGCGAGAAACACGACCTTGAACGACTGCATGGTTCTCTCCGTGCGTGGCGAGCCGGCGGGAGCGGGCGTCCGCGGGCTCGTCCGGCCCCCGCCGAACGAACCGCTGGAGTCGCCCTGAGGATCTGTGCATGCCCCCGGTGCAAGCCCGAAGTGGCGTGAAACTAACATTGCTAGTATTCCGTAGAGGGTCGCGGCGGACGCTCGGGATCCGCCGCACGTGCCGGGAGAAGACATGAGCAAGGACACCCTGGGAGAGTTCGAGCACCAGGTGCTGCTGGCGACCCTGCGTCTGGGTGACGAGGCCTACAGCACCACGGTCGTGCTCGAGCTCGAGCGGGTCACCGGACGAGAAGTGGCCCCTGCCGCGGTCTACATCGCGCTGCGTCGCCTGGAGGAGGGCGGCTTCGCCCGCTCCGAGCTGCGCCCGCCCGGAGGCCAGGAGGGGGGCCGTGAGCGCCGTTACTTCGCGGTGACCCCGGCGGGCCTCGAGCTGATGCGGGAGTCGCGCCGCCGCTACGAGGCGCTGTGGGAAGGCATGGACGGACGGCTGGAGTCGGGACTGTCGTGATGCCTGGGTCCGTCTCCCCACCGCGCTGGGCCCGCCGTCTCCTGCAACGCCTGCTGCCTCCGGGCGATCGGGGCAGCTTCCCGGCGGAGCTCGAGGAGCTCTACCGGATCCAGGTGGGCCGGCGAGGCTCGTGGCGCGCGAAGTGGTGGTACCGGCGACAGGTGCTGAGCCTTCTGGCCCGCACCGTTCGCAGGAACGGCGGGGCGATGATGAAATCGGTTCACGAAGTAGCGAAAGGAGTGGTGGACATGGACGGGTTGCGGCGAGACATCGGCTACGCGGTGCGGCGGCTGCTCAAGGCGCCGGGCTTCACCCTGGTGGCGCTGCTGTCGTTGGCGCTGGGTGTGGGAGCCAACACGGCGATCTTCAGCATCGTGGACGCGGTCATCCTGCGAGGGTCACCGCTCTCCAGGCCCGACGAGCTCGTCGAGCTCTACATGCAGCAGCCGGGCTTCAGCCACGGAAGCCTGTCCTATCCCGACTACGTGGATCTCCGGGAGCAGATGTCCGATGTCTTCCAGGACATCGCGGCCTCTCGCCTGGCGCTCCTCACGGGCGACGGAGACGACGGAGCCGTGGAGATGCTGCCGGCGGAGATGGTGTCGGGCAACTACTTCGCCCTGCAGGGCATCGAGGCGTCCGTCGGTCGCACGATCCTGCCGTCGGACGACGTGGAAGGCGGTGCGGAGCAGGTGGTCATGCTCGGCCACGGGTTCTGGGAGCGGCGCTACGGCGGCGACCCGGGCATCGTCGGGCAGGAGATCCGCGTCGGTGGCCAGGCGCTCACCGTGGTGGGCGTCGTGGAGCAGGCGTACCAGGGCACGCTGCGGGGTCTGGTGCCGGACGTGTACGTGCCCGTGCATCTCGAATCGCGCGTGGACCCGGGCACCAACGATCTGACGCAGCGGGGCAACCAGTCCTACTTCGCCCGAGGGCGTCTCGTGGCCGGAGCGACGCCGGAGCAGGCGACGGTGGCCGCCCAGCGTGCCACGGACTGGCTGCACGCCACCTACCCGGACGACTGGGTGGCCGGCGAGGCCATCATCACCGTGCCCAGAGACGAGATCGTGGTGAATCCCATGATCGACCGCATTCTCGTGCCCGCCCTGGGCCTCCTGCTCGGTGTGGTGGGGATCGTGCTTCTGATCGCCTGCGCCAACCTGGCGTCGTTCCTGCTGGCTCGCTCGGCCGATCGGCGGCGCGAGGTGGCAGTCCGGCTGGCGCTGGGTGCGCGGCGGGGCGTCCTCATCCGCCAGCTTCTGACCGAGACGGTGCTGCTGGGCCTCGCGGGAGGCGCTGCCGGCGTGGCCCTGGCGGCCTGGCTCATTCACGCCTTCCAGGGCGTGGATCTGCCGCTCCCTCTGCCGGTGGACCTGGGCCTCTCGCTGAACGCTCCCGTGCTGCTGTACGCGCTGGGCGTGTCGCTGCTGGCTGGGCTCCTGTTCGGGCTGACGCCCGCGGTCCAGGCCAGCAACCCGGCACTGGCGCCAACGCTGAAGAACGAGGCCACGGGACAGCCCCCGCGACGGTTCTCCCTCCGCAACGTGCTGGTCGTGGGCCAGGTCTCGCTCTCGCTCCTGCTGCTCGTGGGTGCCGGGCTCCTGCTGCGCAGCATGCAGGCTCGCCAGAACGTGGATCCGGGATTCGGCAGTGAGCCCGCGGCCGTGGTGCAGATGGCCACCGGGGCCGGCGTTCCCGACGACGAGGTGCCGGCGCGGGTCCGGGAGCTCCTCCGACGTGCCCGGGAGCTCGCCGGCGTGCGGGTGGCCGGGGTGGGCAGCAATCTGCACCTGAACACCCTGAGCACCTCCAGCCGCTACGTGGACGTGCCGGGTGTGGCCCCGCCGCCGGAGCGTGAGCACTGGCAGCTGGACTGGGCCTCCGTGTCGCCGGGGTTCATGGAGGCGGCGGGGCTCCATCTCCTGAGGGGCCGGACCTTCACCGCGGCGGACGGTCCCGACGCCGATCCCGTGGTGATCGTGAACCAGGCCTTCGCGGACCAGTTCTTCGACGGGGAGGATCCGGTGGGCCGCTCCATCACCCTGGGCAGCCGGGAGCAGACGGTGGTGGGGCTGGTGAACACCGCGCGCATCCGTTCCCTGGGTGAGCCTCCGCGCCCCTTCGTGTACTCGGCCTTCGAGCAGTCGCCCAGCAGCTTTTTCTTCCTCGTCGCGCAGACCGACGGCGTGGATCCCCGGCGCACGGCGCTGGAGGTGAGTCGACTGGCCCGCGAGGTGGATTCCGACGCCAGGATCTACGACCAGACCACCATGGAGCGGCACCTGGCCGTGGTCCTCTTCCCGGCCAGGGCGTCGGCGCTGGCAGCCTCCGTGTTCGCGGGTCTGGCGCTGCTGCTGGCGGCCATCGGGCTGTACGGCGTCGTCAGCTACGCCGTGTCGAGGAAGACGCGCGAAGTGGGGATCCGCATGTCGTTGGGCGCCGAAAGCGGGCAGGTGGTGAGGATGCTCATGGCGCACGGACTCCGGCTGGTCGTCGTGGGGGGCGTGCTGGGCATGCTGCTGTCGGCCCTGGGCGCCCGGGTGCTGGCCCGGTTCCTCTACGGCGTCACGGCGCTGGACCCGCTGACGTTCTTCGGGACCGGCGGGGTGCTGCTGGCGGTGGCCGTGCTGGCGGCATGGGTTCCGGCCAGACGCGTGGCGCGCGTGGACCCGGTGCGGGCGCTCAAGGTGGAGTAGAGGGTGTCCATGCCGCCGCCACGGGCGCGGGCTCTGCTCCGCAGGCTCCTGCCTCCGGAGGACCGGGAGGTCTTTCCCGCCGAGCTGGACGAGCTCTTTCGCATGCGGGTCGAGCGAACGGGACGGGCGCGAGCCCGATGGTGGTATCGGCGACAGATCGTGGATCTGGCGCGTCGGCGCCTGGGCGGGCGAGCCGTTCGGGCCATGAGAACCGTGACGGGGATCCTGGGAGGGTTCGTCGATATGGATGCGATCAAGCGCGACGTAGCCTACGCAGTGCGGCGCATGCTCAAGACGCCGGGCTTCACCCTGGTGGCCGTGCTGTCGTTGGCCCTGGGAATCGGTGCCAACACGGCCATGTTCAGCGTGGTCAACGCGGTGCTCTTCCGGAAGCCACCGTTCCGGGCTCCCGAGGAGCTGATGGAGGTCTACACGTCGGAGAGCGCCGGGTACCTCTACTCGACCTCGTCCCAGCCCGACGCTCGTGACCTGCGCGCGGCCGCCTCGCAGGACGGAATCTTCCAGGACGTGGTGGCCAGTGAGACCTTCATCGCCAACGCGGGCGAGCCGGGCGAGAGCCAGATCGTGTTCGGCGAAGCCGTGTCCGCCACCCTCTTCGACGTGCTCGGCATCCAGCCGGTCGTGGGACGCGCGTTCACGCCCGATGAGGACGACGCCCCGGGTGAGGGCGCCGTGGCGGTGCTCGGCTACGGCTTCTGGCGGCAGACCTTCGGCGGAGATCCCGGCGTCGTGGGGCGGAGCCTGCGCCTGAACCAGCGGGACTACACGATCGTAGGCGTCGCCCCCGAGTGGTACACGGGCGCCTTCCCGGCCTTTCGCACCGGTGTCTTCGTGCCCACGAGCATGGTGGACGATCTCCACGGCGGGAGCGCACGCTGGGACAGCCGTGGCAACCGGGGTGCCTTTCTCAAGGCGCGCCTGGCGCCGGGCGTGACGGCGGAGCAGGCCCAGACGTGGCTCACCCGTTTCAGCGCCGAGCAGGCCACGCGCTACCCCGAGACCAATCAGGACCGGGTCATGACGCTGGTGCCTTCGGCGAAGGTGGCGGTGCACCCACTGGTGGACGGGGCTCTCACGCCGGTGGCGGCGCTTCTGTTGGTGGTGGTGGCGATCGTGCTCCTGATCGCGTGCACGAACCTGGCGGCCTTTCTGCTGGCCCGCGCCGAAGCGCGTCGCGCCGAGATCGCGGTCCGGCTGTCGCTGGGTGCCGGCCGCCTGGTTCTGATCCGCCAGCTCCTGGTTGAGACGGTGCTGCTGGCGTTCCTGGGAGGGCTGGGCGGCCTCCTGCTGGCCCACTGGACGGTTGCGCTCCTGGTGGGATTCCGTCCGCCCATTCCGCTCCCGCTGAGCCTCGAGTTTCCCCTGGACGGGCGCGTGCTCGGCTACACGCTGGGGATTTCCCTGTTGGCCGGGCTCCTCTTCGGCCTGGCTCCGGCGCTGCAGTCGACGCGGGGCGAGCTGGTGACCACACTTCGTGCCGACGGGGGGCGCAGCGGGGGAGGGCGAGGGCGTCTGAGAGGCGTCCTGGTGGTGGCGCAGGTCGCGCTGTCACTGGTCCTGCTCGTGGGCTCGGGCCTCTTTCTGCGATCCCTGCAGAAGGCGCAGCACATCGACCCGGGCTTCTACACGGGACACGCGGCGCTGCTGTGGCCCCAGATGGAGTTGAGCGGGCTCTCCGAGGCGGAGGCCCGCGCCTTCTATGCGGAGCTCGAGCGGCGCCTGGAGGCGCGGCCCGAGGTCGAGGCGGTGACCTACACGGACGTGCTGCCTCTGGGCTTCAGCATCAGCCTGTCGTCGCTGGACATTCCTGACGCCGCGGTGCCGTCGGCGAGGGCCGACGGCGTGTTCGACGTGGATCGCGCCTGGGTGGCGGACGACTTCTTCGACGCCATGGAGATTCCGCTGCTGCGTGGTCGAGGCTTCGAGCCGCAGGATGCGGAGTCCGGCGAGGGCGTGGCCATCGTGAGCCAGGCCTTCGTGGACCACTTCTGGCCGGGTCAGGAAGCGCTGGGTCGCACCGTCACCAGTGGCAGCCGGACGGTGCGTGTGGTCGGGGTCGCCCGGGACACGAAGGTCCGCAGCCTCGGGGAGGATCCGCGCCCGCGCATCTACTTCGATGCGGGCCAGCAGTACCTGGAGGGCGTGCAGTGGATCGTGAAGGGACCGGGACCCAGCGGCGAGTTGCTGCGCATGGCCCGCGACGAGGCGTTGGCGATGCAGCCGAACCTGGTCTTCTTCGATCAGCGCACCATGGAGGAGCAGATGGCCGTCCAGCTGTTCCCGCCGCGCATGGCGGCGCTGCTCCTGTCGGTCTTCGGTGGCCTGGCGCTGCTGCTGGCCGCCGTGGGGATCTGGGGCGTGGTGAGCCATGCCGTGGCACGCCGCACCCGTGAGGTGGGCATCCGCGTGTCCCTGGGCGCCACCGGCGGCCAGGTCGTGAAGCTCCTGGTGGCCAACGGGATGCGCCTGGTGGGCATGGGCGTGGTGGTGGGTCTCGTCCTGGCGGCGGGGGCCGGATTCCTCATCGCCCGCTTCCTCTACGGCGTGGGCGCCCTGGACGTGGCGACCTTCCTGGGCATCCCCACTCTTCTGGTGGGCGTGGCCCTCGCCGCGGCGTTGGTGCCGGCGCGCCGGGCAGCCCGGGTGGATCCGGTGCGGGCGCTCCGGGCCGAGTAGGTCGCCGTTGGGCGGCGCCCGTTACGGGGACGGCGACCCGCCGGTGCGCCGGCCCGACAGCATGGGATTGTCCAGCTCGTCCCGGATCAGGAAGGTCATGACGCCGTCGTCGTCCTCGGCGAACTCGACAGTGGAGCCTTCCATGGTCTCCACCAGCTCGCCGTCCTCCATGAGCCCGGGCTGGAAGATGCCCGGCGCCAGCGGGAGGAGCATGATCTCGGTGGGCTCCGGTTCTCCGGTCTCGCCCGGGAACATGGTGGTGGCCCGCAGCGTGCCGTCGTCGCGATGCACGATGTCCATCGGCGCCGGGGGAGGAGCGTCCACGCCGTCCGGCAGGCTCGCCGGACCCAGCTCGTAATGGCCCACGTACGGCGCGGCCTCTTCATCGGTGACCATCCGGCGTTGCGACGGCTGCACCTCGATCTTCATGGGCACGGTCGTGGTGCCCCACGCCAACTCGAGCGTGGTGCCCGAGGTGTCGTAGCTCGGGAAGCTGAAGGTCAGAACCTCGACCGGATCCCCCTTCCGGGGCGTGACGGGGAAGCGGATCTGGTCGTCGGTGGGTTCGGGATGCTGGGTGTGGAACATCTTCACCCGGGGATCCAGCACCAGCTCCCACTGGTCCGGGTTCACCACCATCCACACGGAATACGTGCCCATGGGGACGTCGTGCCCCTCGAGCTCGATGTCCTTGTTGAGGTCGAGCGTGGTCGCCCAGTTGGCTCCCGGCGTCCACACCTCGCCCCACGTCACCACCTCACCGAACAGATCCGAGCGTCCGCGGGCCCGCGGACGGGAGTATTCCAGGGTGATGACGGTGCCGTCCACCGTCTGCGACACGGTGGCACGCTCGCTGGCACGGATCTGGGCGTGGGTGGGGCGGGGGCATCCGATGAGGAGCCCGGCAGCGAGGGCGAGCGCCCCCGGTACGCGAGAGGCGTGCATGGAAGGTTCTGGATGGGGGGGATCGTGCCCGACTACATGCGGCCGGGGTGGTGCTTCATTTCTCCTGCGCCCCCGAAGCGGGCGTCGATGGCGTTGCGGATCTGGTCCAGCGACTGGCCCTCCTGGTAGCGGCGGTACGCCAGCCGGCCCTGCCCCTGGCAGATGGGACAGAACTTGGCCATGCCCCCCTCTTCGTAGCAGGTGAGGAGGGAGCGATACCCCGGCAGATCCGCGCACCCGCAGTGGCAGCGGATGCCATCCACGATCTGGGGGATCTCCCGCACGCCGTCGTAGATGGGAATGACGTCGGGCACGTCCTGGAGGTCCTCCGGCTTCAGCACGTGCGAGGCATCGATCCCGGGGCGGGGATCGGGGTGGTCCGGGCCCGGCCGCGGAGGGATGACGCTGGCGCGCAGCGGACGCGCAAGCGCCGCCAGCGCCACGGCCGCAGCCGGCAGCGCCGCCAGGAACTGGCGTCGGGAGGGTTGATCGCACATGGCTGTCTCGGAGGGCTGAATGAATGCCGCTAACATAGCGCGCGGCGATTCGTGGGGTAAAGACCGGCCTGGACCCTTCCGCATCGATCCCGGTCCGTTTATCGTATCGAACCGATACGACGCGCCGCCCCGGTCCCCAATGGCCGGGGCGGCGTGTCACATACGCCTCCACCGTCCCGTCTCCCGCAAGCGGTGAACAGCCATGTTGGACGAGATTCGCGACAAGATCGAAGCAGAGATCGTCCGGTTGACCCAGGAGCTCAACGTGGAGCTTCCGGCTCGCATCAAGACCGCCGTGGAGCACGGCGATCTGCGAGAGAACGCCGAATACAAGTCCGCGCTGGAGCGCCAACAGTTCGTGCAGGCGCGCATCGGGCACCTCCAGCAGCGCATGTCGGAGCTCTCCAAGATCGATGTCAGCGCCATGCCGCTGGACCGCGTCGGGTTCGGCTCGAAGGTGAAGCTCTTCGATGCCTTCATGGAGGAAGAGGTGGAGTTCACCATCGTCGCGGGGGATTTCATGGACCTCGACGGCGGCCAGGTGTCCATCGCCTCACCCATCGGCCGGGGTCTTCTCGGCGCCCGTGAGGGTGAGGAGGTCGTGATCGCCCTCCCCGTGGGGGACCGCACGTTCAAGGTGCTGGAGCTCACGACGCTCCCGCAGCAGGTGGGGGTGGAGGCCGAAGACCAGGGCTAGCCCTGGCCACGGAGCTTCGAGGACGCGGCATTCGGGAAGGATCCCGGCCGCCGGGGGTAGTGGCGCGCTCCGACCTCATCTCGCCACACCCGCCCCATGAGCCGACCATCCCATCCCTCCTCTCCTCGACCGGGAGTTGCAGGCTCCGGGTCCGACGAGGTCGTGCTCCGCGTCCGGGATCTGACCCGTCGTTACCGCGAGGGTGAGCGCGAGCACACGGTCCTGGACGGCGCGTCGGCGGAGATCCGCCGGGGCGAGCTGGTCGTCCTGCTCGGGCCCAGCGGGAGCGGCAAGTCCACCCTGCTCAATCTCGTGAGCGGGATCGACACACCCGACGGCGGGTGGATCGAGGTCGACGGCGTACGCATCACCTCGCTGAACGAGCGCGAGCGCACGCTGTTCCGTCGCCGCCACATCGGCTTCGTCTTCCAGTTCTTCAACCTCCTGCCCACCCTGACGGTGCTGGAGAACCTCCTCCTTCCCCTGGAGCTCAAGGGATCGGTGGGCCCCGACGAGACGGCCCGTGCCCGGAGCCTGCTGGAACGCGTCGGGCTCCAGGACCGCGCCCACACCTTCCCGGATCGGCTCTCGGGAGGCGAGCAGCAGCGGGTGGCCCTGGTGCGGGCGCTGGTCCACGAGCCGGCGCTGGTGCTGGCGGACGAGCCCACGGGCAATCTGGATCCCGACACCGGTGAGCGGATCCTCACGCTCCTGGAGGAGCTCGTGCGGGAGCACGGGCGCACGGTGCTGGCGGTGACCCACTCCCGTGACGTGGCTGCCCGGGCCGATCGGGTTGTGCGCATCGACCACGGCCGGCTCGTGGAGGCCGAGGTCCGGTGAGCCTGCTGCGCCGCGCCTCGAGCCGGTGGTTGGTCCGGCATCCGGGCCAGCTGGTCCTGACCGTGGCCGGCGTGGCCATGGGCGTCGCCGTGGTGGTGGCCATCGACCTCGCCATCCAGAGCGCGCGCGAGGCGTTTCGGCTGTCCACCGAGGCGGTGGCCGGGCGCGCCACCCATCGCGTCGAGGGCGGGCCCGGAGGGCTGGCGCCGGCGGTGTTCACGCACCTGCGCGTCGACCTGGCCCTCCGACGGTCGGCGCCGGTGGTGGAGGGATACGCCAGCACGCCGCGACTGCCGGGCGTGGCCCTCCGCCTGCTCGGCGTCGACCCCTTCTCCGAGCGGCCCTTCCGGCCCTGGGTGGCCACCGGCGAGGGTGGACCGGCGATGTCGGTCCTGCTCAC
Source organism: uncultured Gemmatimonadales bacterium (assembly GCA_963809895.1). Classification (GTDB taxonomy): domain Bacteria; phylum Gemmatimonadota; class Gemmatimonadetes; order Longimicrobiales; family Gaopeijiaceae; genus Gaopeijia. Next base: position 1,171,438 of record CAWELD010000010.1, read on the forward strand.
CCAGCCCGACGCGGTGGTGCTCTCGCGGGGCATGGCGGAGCGGGCCTCGCTCGAAGTCGGGGACACCTTCCCGCTGGTGGTGCAGGGCCGGAGCCACCGCGCCGTCCTGGCGGGCCTCCTGACGCCCACCGACCGGCTGGGGCGCCAGGGTCTGAGCGACGTGGTGCTGGCCGACGTGGCCACGGCCCAGAACCTGGTGGGTCTGGGGGATCGCCTGTCGGCCATCGACCTGATCCTGGACAGCGTGCCCGCGAGTCGGGTCGAGGCGGAGCTCCCTCCCGGTGTGGTGCTCCGGCCCGTGGGAACGCGGACCGACGCCCTGGAGGGGATGCTCAAGGCCTTCGACCTGAATCTCACCGCGCTGAGCCTGCTGGCGCTGGTCTTCGGCATGTTCCTCATCTACAACGCCATGACCTTCTCCGTCGTCCAGCGCAGGGGCCTGCTGGGGGCGTTGCGCGCCATCGGCGTGACCCGGGGAGAGATCCTGGCCATGGTGGGCTCGGAGGCGGTGCTCACCGGTGCCATGGGCGTGATCCTGGGACTCCTCGGTGGGGTGATCCTGGGCCGGGGGCTGGTCCGGTTGGTGACGCGCACGGTGAACGACCTGTATTTCGTCGTCTCGGTGGAAGGCCTGTCCGTGCCGCCGGGCGTGCTCCTGAAAGGTGCGGCCATGGGGCTGGGGGCGACGCTGCTGGCGGCCCTGCCGGCGGTATGGGAGGCCGTGGGATCCCCGCCTCGGGCGACGCTCACCCGCTCGGTGGTGGAAGAACGGGTGCGACGGCTGGTGCCCATGGCCGCGGCGCTGGGCAGCGGGACGGGAGCGGTGGGTGGCCTCCTCCTGATCCTGCCGTCACGGTCCGTGGTCCTCTCCTTCGCCGGTCTGTTCGGCATCCTCCTGGGAATCGCCCTGCTCACGCCCCTGGCCACGGTGCTGTTGGTGCGGGTGGTGACGCCCCTGCTGGGGCGCACCGTGGGCATCCTGGGCACCATGGCGGCCCGTGGCGTCGCCGCGGCGTTGTCCAGGACCGCTCCGGCCATGGCGGCGCTGGTGGTGGCCGTGGCGGTGACCGTGGGTCTGGGCGTGATGATCTCGTCGTTCAGGAGCACGGTGGCGCGCTGGCTCGACCACACGCTGCAGGCCGACGTGTACGTCTCGCCGCCGTCGCCGGTGGCGTCGAGGGCCGACGGATCGCTGGACCCCGGTGTCGTCGAGCGGCTCACGTCGGCGCCGTTCCTCGCGGGGGTGAGCACCTACCGCGGCGTGGAGATGGAGACGGAGTACGGCGTGACGCGGGTGGTGGCGCTGGATCTGGATCCCCGGGGAGAGCGGGCCTTTCGCTTCCTCGAGGGCCGCCCCGGGGAGGCCTTCACGGCCTTCCGGAGCGGGGGCGGGCTGCTGGTCTCGGAGCCGTTCGCCTACCGGCAACGCTTGCAGGTGGGGGACTCGGTGCGACTGCCGACCCGCGCGGGCGAGAGGGCCTTTCCCGTGGCCGGTGTCTTCTCCGACTACGGCTCCGACCAGGGCGTGGTCATGATGGCGCGGGCCACCTGGAGTCGACACTTCGACGATCCCGGCGTCACCTCGCTGGGCCTGTTTCTGGCGGCGGGCGTCGATTCCGAGGCCGCCGTGGATTCGCTCCGGGCCCTGGTCGGACCCGACCAGGCGGTGGTGATCCGCTCCAACCAGGCGCTCCGGCAGGGCTCGCTCCAGGTGTTCGACCGGACGTTCGCCATCACGGCGGTCCTGCGTGCCCTGGCCTTCGCGGTGGCGTTCATCGGCGTGCTGTCGGCCCTGATGGCGCTCCAGCTCGAGCGGGGCAGGGAGCTCGGGGTGCTCAGGGCCAACGGCCTGACCCCGGGGCAGGTGTGGGCGCTGGTGACCACCCAGACCGGCGTCCTGGGTCTGGTGGCGGGCGTGCTGGCGGTGCCTGCTGGCCTGGTCCTGGCCGCGGTCATGATCTTCGTCGTGAACCGCAGGTCGTTCGGGTGGACGCTGACCATGACGGTAGGTCCCGACGTCCTCCTCCAGGCCGTGGGACTGGCGGTGGCGGGGGCGCTGCTGGCGGGACTGTACCCGGCGTGGCGCATGGCACGCACCTCGCCGGCCCTGGCGCTGCGCTCCGAATGAGGGGCTCGCGGATCCTGGCCGGGGTCGTGGCGCTGGCCGTGACGGCGTGGGCGGCCTGGCGCCTGGCGCGGCCCGCACCCGAATCCCCCGAACCCGGCGTGCGGCTGTCGCTGCTGGAGACGCTCGCCGGCACCGACACGGCGGGATTCCGTCGGGCGCTGGAGCCCCGTCCGTTCCGGTTTCCCCAGGACCACGGACCCCATCCGGACTTCCGCAACGAGTGGTGGTACTTCACGGGGAACCTGGACGGACCCGGGGGACGACGCTTCGGCTTTCAACTCACGGTCTTTCGCAGCGCTCTGGCGCCGTCGCCGCCGGACCTCCCGTCCTCCTGGGCCACCAATCAGGTGTTCATGGGACACCTGGCGGTCACCGACGCGGCGGCCGGGACCTTCCGGGCCTTCGAGCGATTCGGACGCGGGGCAGTGGGGATCGCCGGCGCCGAGGCTCAGCCGTTCCGGGTCTGGGTCGACGACTGGAGCGTCCGCGGCCCGGGCGGTGGCGAGGACACGGGCGTGTGGCCCATGACGCTGGAGGCCGCAGACGGAGGGACCGGCATCCGCCTGATCGCGCGCCCCTCGGGCCCTCCGGTGGCCCAGGGAGAGCGTGGGTTGAGCAGGAAGGGGCCGCAGCCGGGCAACGCCTCGTACTACTACTCGTTCCCGCGGCTCGCGCTGGAGGGGATCGTTCGTGTCGGTGGCCGCGAGGTTCCGGTGACCGGCGAGGGATGGCTGGACCGGGAGTGGAGCACCAGCGCGCTGTCGGCGGGGCAGGTGGGGTGGGACTGGTTCGCGCTGCAACTCTCCGACGGGCGCGAGCTCATGGTGTACCGACTGCGGAGGTCCGACAGAGCCACGGACCCGTTCAGTGCGGGCATGCTGGTGGACGGGGAGGGGGATGGCACGCGCCTGGCCGCCGACGCGTTCGACGTCACCGCGACCGGAAGCTGGACGAGCCCCGTGGACGGCGCCACCTATCCTTCGGGCTGGCGGGTGGAGGTGCCCGGGCTGGGACTGGCCCTGAACGTGCAGCCCGTGCTGCGAGACCAGGAGTTGACGTTGAGCTTTCGATACTGGGAGGGCGCGGTGGACGTCACAGGAACGTCTCGAGGCTCGCCGGTGCGGGGGCGTGGGTACGTGGAGCTCACGGGCTACGCGGGAGCCGAGGCGCCGGGCATGGGCTCGGAGGGAAGCCGGTGATGGCGGAGCGAACCGTCGTGATCCTGAATCCCGAGGCGGGAGGCGGCGCGCAGGCCGACGAGCTCGTCGACCACGCGCGGGCCACGGAGGACTGGGCGCTGCAGCGCACCCGCGGGCCCGGCGACGCCACCGGACTCGCCCGCCAGGCGGCCCAAGACGGCGCTCGACTCGTGGTGGCGGCGGGCGGTGACGGCACCATCCACGAGGTGGTGGCGGGCCTGGCCGAGGTGAACGACCCACCCCCGCTGGCCATCGTCCCCCTGGGCACCGGCAACGACCTGGCCCGTTCCCTGGGGATCCCCCTCCAGCCCGGGCCGGCCATGGAGGTGATCCGACGGGGTAAGCGGCGCGTCCTGGACCTGGTGCGGGTGGAGCTGGACGGGCAGCCCCAGCTGTGTGTCAACGCCGTCACCGGAGGGTTCGGGGGCGCCGTCGGTGACGCGCTGGATGCCGACGCCAAGGGCCGGTGGGGGCCCCTGTCCTATCTGCGGTCGGCGGTGGAGCACAGCGGCGGGCTCGAGCCGTACGACGTGCGGGTCACGGTCGACGGTCGGCAGCACCGGCTGCGGGCGCTGAACGTGGTCGTGGCCAACGGCCGCTTCGCCGGACACGGGATCCCCATCGCTCCGCAAGCGGACCCCTTCGACGGGTGGATCGACGTGGCCGTGGTGCGGGACGCGCCGGTGCTGAAGCTATCTCGCCTGCTGCCCGCCCTTCTGCGAGGCGAGGCGCCGGACGACGAGCTCTTCTTCGTGGAGCGTGGCCGCGAGGTGACGGTGGAGTCGGAGGCGCCGGTGCCCTACAGCGTGGACGGCGAGCACGCCGAAGCGCGCCGCGCCACCTTCCGGGTTCAGCCGGCGGCGCTTCAGGTGCTCGTGCCTCCGGCCGGCGAAGGCGGCTGAGCGAGGCCCAGGTCGCCCAGCCAGCGCGAGAGATCGGCCATCTCCTCGGCGGCGATGCCGTGGCCTGCCGCGTAGTCCCCCACGGTGAGGGCCACGCCCACCGCACGCAGGCGCTCCCGGCCTCGCTCGCCGAGCGCGTGGGGGATGGCCGGGTCCATGCGTCCGTGCCCCCAGAAGACCGGGACGCCGCCCAGGGCATCGGCGGTGACGGGCACCAGCTCCGGGGCGTGGACCAGAAAGCCCGACAGGACCACGAGGGCGTCGGCGCGCCCGGGCCGCGTGAGGCCGTAGGCCAGCGCAGTGGTGCCGCCCTGGCTGAATCCCCCCAGGACCAGCGCGCCCGGCTGGATCGGTAGCACTGCCGGCAGCGCGTCCAGAAAGGCGTCCAGGCGAGCCAGGCTGTCCATGAGCGTGTCGCCGACGACGCGATCCTCCGCGACGTAGCGGTACCACGCCCAACCGGGCCCGTAGCCCCAGGGCTGGCCCGGATGCGGGGCCTCGGGCGTCACCAGCACGGTGCCGGGTGGCAGATGTGGCGCCAATCCGACGAGGTCGTGGCGGTCCGCGCCGCGCCCGTGCAGGAGAACGGCCACGGTGGCTCCGTCCCGGGCCCCGTCGGGCACGTGCATCTCGAACGCCAGGCCCTGACGGGGGCTCATCCGACCTCCGTGGCGGAGGCGCCGGCCGGCAGCGGCTCCAGCGCCTCTTCGATGGCGGGGCGCCGGGCCTCGAGCCAGGCCGGGAGCTTGAGGCTCGTGCCCAGCAGGTCCTCTTCTTCGTCGATGGCGAAGCCCGGCCCGTCGGTGGCGATCTCCAGGAGCATGCCGTCGGGGGCCCGGAAGTAGATGCTCCGGAAATAGGAGCGGTCCAGGACCGGGGTCACCTCCACGTCCAGGGCCAGGAGGTGGTCCCGCCAGGCGAGCTGCGTCTCCTCGTCGGGGGCGCGGAACGCCACGTGGTGGGTCTGGCCCGCGCCGGGGCGCGCCGGATAGTTCGAGTCGGGCCACCCGAACAGCGTCCACGACGACCCGGGGGCCACGCGTCGGCCGTCGTAGTGAGCCCAGAACCAGTGCTGGGTGCGGCCGTCGTCCTGATTCAGCGTGCGCTTCACCAGCGAGAGCCCCAGCGCCTCGGAGTAGAAGTGGTGCGCTCGCTCCAGATCGTCGGTGATGGCGGAGATGTGATGGATCCCGAACAGCGCCATGTCGGGCGTCACCGCCGGCACCGGCTCCGGGTGCGTGCGGTCGCGGATGGCTACCTCGTCCCGACCCCCGGGCAGGCGCTCGGCCGGAGGCGTCACCAACCTCTTTCCCAGGGCGTCGGCGGGTTCGTCGATGGCGTAACCCGGTCCACGGGTGGCGATCTCCAGGATCTGCCCGTCCGGGTCCTCGAAGTACAGGGACCTGAAGTATCCCCGGTCCAGCGGGCCCGACACCGCGACGCCGGCGTCCACGAGCCGGCGCTTCCACTTGAGCTGCGCCTCGGGGGTCTCCACGCCCAGAGCCAGGTGATGCACGCCTCCGACGCCCCAGCGCCCTCGGCGGCTCCCGGGCCACTCGAAGAAGGTGAGGAGCGTGCCCGGGGTGCCGGGGGTGCGCCCGAAGTACAGGTGATAGGCACCCGGGTCGTCGAAGTTGACGGTCTGCTTGACCAGGTCCATCCCCAACAGGTCGCGATAGAACGTCAGGGTGCGGACCGCGTCGGTGGAGACCATGGTGATGTGATGAAAGCCCAGCGTGCTCGGCGTGGTACCCATGATGGTTCTCCGGATTGTAGACGGGAAATAATTTCAACCTTGAACTATCAATCGTCAAGGGGGGGATGGGATGGCGGGGAAGGCGTTCGCTTGCCTGCTGCCCGGCCCCCGCCGCATGTTGCTCGCCGCCGGGAATCCCTCTCGCCCCCGATCCATGAGCCGACCCTTCCTTCCAGCACCCGTCGTCTTCTCGTTGCTGCTCTCCGCCGCGGGCTGCGCCGGCGGGTCGGGATCTGCTCCCCGGGAACCCGCGTCGGCGCCGTCGCCGGCGGCGGAGTCGGGCGGAGGAGACGGTGGGACCGCCGACTCCGTCCTCGACGGCGTGTTCACCGACGCGCAGGCCCAGAGGGGTCGCCAGGTCTTCCGCAGCGTGTGCTCGGAGTGCCACAGCACGCTGGACTTCCGGGGCGAGACGTTCTTCCTCTCCTGGGAAGGCACGTCGGTGGGACGCTTCGTGGACCGGATCGTCTCCAGCATGCCCGAAAGCGACCCCGGCTCGCTTCCCATCCAGCAGTACCTCGACGTCGTGGCGTACGTGCTGCAGCTCAACGACTTCCCGACCGGATCGTCGGAGCTGGAGGACGCCCCGGCCGCCCTGGAGCGCATCCGCATCGAGCGGCCCGGGGCCCGGCCATCGCGGCCACCGTCGTGGCCGCTCCCGGCGTCGTCTTCGCGCGGCCTGGCTCCCGCTGCCCACGTCCCCCGAGTCCCCTGAGGAGGCCCTCCATGACCGCATCACCGTCTCTCGCCGATCGTAAACGCGACGCCTGTCTGGCCTCCGTGGCCGAGCCCGCGAGGCCGGGACGATGAGCAGCCGTGATGCGGAAGGGAAGAAGGGTGGGAGTGACAAGGCCATGGACCGGCGGCGTTTCCTGGAGCTGACGGGCGCCGGGACCGGGGCGCTGCTGGCGGGAGCCGGCACGCTGGGCGCGGCCAGGGCGGACGCGGCCACGCCCGCCGCCGCGCGCAAGCCCATCGGGGCACCGCACATCGCCCGCCCGGCACCCGACGTGGTCATCGTCGGCGCCGGCGCGTTCGGTGGGTGGACCGCGCTCAACCTCCGACGCCTGGGGGCCACGGTGACGGTGGTGGACCTCTACGGATTCGGGAACTCGCGCGCCACGTCCGGTGGCGAGACCCGGGGCGTGCGCACGAGCTACGGCGACCGGCCGCACGGACTGCTGTGGGGGCGCTGGGCCAACGAGGCCATCCGGCGCTGGAAGCAGTGGAACGAGGAGCACAACCACGAGGTGCAGCCGTTCTTCTACAACACGCACGACGTGATCATGCGCGACGAGTGGACTCCCTTCCTGGAGAACACCGCGAAGAACTGGGACACCCTGGGTATCGAGTACGAGCGCATCGATGCCGACGAGGTGCGGCGGCGCTGGCCCGTGATCTGGTGCGAGGACATGACGGTGGCCCTGGTGGAGCCCCAGGCCGGCGTCGTGCGGGCGCGGCGGGCCATGGAGTCGGTGGGACGCGTCTACGAGCGGGAGGGCGGCGAGCTCGTCATCGGTCGAGCGGCGCCGGGTCAGGTGTCGGGAGGCCGGCTGCTGGACATCACGGTCACGCCCGGCGACCGCATCGCGGGCGGCACCTTCGTGTGGGCCTTGGGTCCGTGGTTCCCGAAGGTCCTGCCCGACGTGATGACCAACAAGCTGCGCATCCCCATGGGGCACGTCTTCTACTTCGGCACGCCGCCCGGCGACAACCGCTTCACCTTTCCCAACCTGCCCAGCTACAACACGCCCGGCGTCACGGGTTGGCCGGCGCTACCCGGCGACAATCGTGGCTTCCGGGTGCGCACGGGCGGACACAGCGCCGACGACCCCGACACGTCCGCTCGGGCCGAGATCCCCGAGGAGGGCATGAAGCGGGGCCGGGACTACGTGGTGGAGCGCTTCCCCGATCTGGCGGAGGCCCCCCTCCTGGAGACCCGGGCCTGCCACTACGAGCTCAGCGTCACCCGGAACTTCATCGTCGACCACCACCCCGAATGGACCAACACCTGGCTCGCCGGCGGCGGCTGCGCCGAGGGCTTCAAGTCCGGCCCCGTCATCGGCGAGTACGTGGCGCACCGGGTCCTCGACGACGACATCGAGCCCGATCTGGCCGAGGGGTTCAAGCTCAGCGACGAGACGTTCGAGGTGGATCCGGGGTGAGGCGGGGGGACCGAATGCGACCGACTACCTGTCTGAGCGTCCTCCTCCCGTCCAAAGGAGTCCTCAGTGACGTTCGTCGCAGCGGGAGTTGAGCCGTCCTGGGTTGGCCAGGTCCCGGTACACCCATTGACCCGACATGCCACCCTGGAGTTTATCGAACGGACGGCGTCGTCGGTTGAGTCCCGTGCGGTAATTCACTACGCGAACGCGCACGCCGTGGTTCTGGCGGACCGACATGAGGCGTTCCGTATGGCTCTCAAGGAGGCCTCTCTCGTATTCTGTGACGGCAAGTCTCTCCAGTGGGCATCGCGTCTTCTCGGGAATCCGCTGCCTGAACGCTTTACTCCACCGGATTGGATCGACGAACTCGCGGAAATATGCTGTCGTCGCACCTATCGGCTCTTCTTTCTCGGTGGTCAGGCCGGTGTCGCGGAGGCCGCGGCAGATACCCTGCGGAAGCGCCACCCGGGGCTGGAGATGTACACTCGGGACGGCTATTTCGACCGTACCGAGCCTTCCACGGACCTGGTCATCGCGGAGGTGAATGAGTGCCGCCCCCACATCGTTCTCGTTGGCCTTGGTATGCCGGAGCAAGAACTCTGGACTCATGAACACGCTGCTAGGCTCTCTGCCTCCGTCATCATGACGGTGGGTGGAATGTTCGACTTCGTCTCTGGCCACAAGTGGCGGGCACCCCGGTGGATCACGTCCTTGGGCTTGGAATGGCTAACACGCTTGATCAGCGAACCCCGACGACTGGCCTCCCGCTATTTGTTGGGTAATCCGAGATTCGTGTGGATCGTGCTGAGACAGTGGATGGGGGTCGGGGCTCGACCGCATCTCCCGCCTTCTTGACGTGGATGATATGCGACGTGTGAGCGAAATCAGAAAGGTGCAGAGGCGGAAGGGCAGCCTGTACGACCGGGTCTTCACCCGGCGCGTATCAGCCTACGTTACCGCTCTCTTGATCCGATTGGGGGTGGTCAGTCCGAATGCGATCACCGCCTTCAACACTCTCATGGGTCTCCTCGCCTGGGCCATGATCGGGGCAGAGTGGCACCTATATGTCGGGGTAGGGTTGATCCATGTCTACGCTATCCTGGATTCTGTGGATGGAGAGGTCGCTCGGGCGACTGGGAGGACGTCCCTTGCGGGCATGTACTTGGAAGATCACAGCGCCTACCTCATGATCCACGGATACTGGCTGGCGATGGGTGCATACCTCGCGAACACCGTCGGGTCGTCCTGGCCCTGGTTGATGGCCGTGTTGTACGTGGCGTTTGGAAGAAGTGCCATGCCTGCGGCGAGGCGAGCCCTTCTCAAGGCAATCGAGGGCGAGCGACGTCTCCCCGAGGATCTCCCCGAGCCGTACTCGCATGACTCGCGGGCGCTGACCGGCGTTGTTGGTCTCGTGTTCGTTGACTTCCTCCATCCCTCCACGGTCTGGGCGGTCTCCACGACCGTGCTCGTCGTCGAGCGGCTGTTACTTGGCGGGGGGCGAGCATTGCTGGTGGTTGTGGCGATGTATCTTGCTCTGAGCGCGCTGCGCGAGGTCGGCACGGTCTTGCGTCTCGCGCGGCGCCCGACTCTCGAGGCTCACCTTGTCGGTGTGGTGGTGAATGCTTCCGAGATGATGAGCCTGCCGCCCCGATCCGGATGACCATCGCGGGTGGTGTTATCAGGCCGTTCTTGGCGAGTTCGGTCGCGCGCGGATTGCGGGCTGCAGTCCGCATTGGCCTCTTGTTGATCGCCGCGCGGGCGTATTCCCTTGCTGAGGTAGGGCAGTTCGCCTTCGTGATGGGAACCGGCACCCTGATCATCGGCCTCCTGGATCTCGGTGTGACCAGCCTGTTGCAGAGAGAGGTGGCTGCCCGGGGGTTCGATGCTGGCGTCTTGGAGCGGCGCGCCTTCTTGGTCCGAATCCTCACGCTGCCCCTGGGGATCGCCCTGTCATGGGGAATGGTCATCGGCATTACCGGCGATTTCTCCAGTTCGGCCCTGGGAACCCTCCTGTTCGTGGCAGGACTTGCCACCGCAGAGTTTCTTGCGGGGTTGCGGCGGGCTCGCGGAGAGTTCGACCTCGAGCCACTCGAGGTTGCCCCAGCCACCCTGGCTGGGATCGTCGCCGGGCTGGTCGTTGCCGTAGCCCACGGATCCGTAGGCCTGTTTCAATCGGTAGTAGGGATCGCCACTGCCCTTGCCGTGCTGCCGAGGGCAGCATTGGTCCGACGCAGACTATGGTCGGAACCCGCTCCGCCTGGCCCAGCACTTTTCGACCTCCTGTGGCAAGCAAGATGGTTCTGGCTTATCACCGCCGGCGCTCTGGTGCTTTTCGAAGCTCCAGCGATCTTGTTGCGGAGGCTGGCGAGTGAAGAGGCGGTTGCGCTTTATGCCACGGCGATGCGGGCAGTGGGCTTGGCTTCACAGCCGTTCGCCGTCTTGACAGCTGTGTTCGTCCCATCTCTCGCGTTCGAATCCAACGCCCACCGGGACGGATACCTCGAGTCCGTTCGCGGCATGAACAGATTGTTCCTTGTGGGTACGCCCGTGGCGATTGCGCTGGCCCTCGGTGGGGGTGTCCTGTTTCTTCGAGGAGCGGGGCCCGAATACACCGGTGCCCTGACGACGCTTTGGGTACTGGTGGTGGGAACCCTGGTTTACCTCGGAGCGCCGAGCGCCGGGCCGCTCTTGGTCGAGGGACTCGAGCGAGCGCTGGCCGTTGCAGTTCTTCTCGCCTCAATCGTTACGATCGGGCTCTGCACCATCCTCGCGCCCACCATGGGCGCCGCGGGCGCCGCGTTGGCTGCAGCGGGGGGCTTCACATTTGGAAAGATCGCACATGCGTTCCTTTATCAACATCGGCGCCTTCCGGCCCTCGGAGCCAGAGGCGTCGTAATTGCCTGTGCGACTGTAGTGTGGATTAGTGTCTCCTATCTGTTGCAAGGTCCCTGGAACGTGATGCTCCTCACAGTGGGTGCGATCGGCAGCGGGATCATGACGCTCCGGACTGTCATGTACCTCCGGTTGTTCCAGCGGACGAAGCGCTTGATGAGCCATTCATCGTTCAAAGGTCGAGACTAATGTTCCTACGCAACGTTCCAGGCCGGAACGGCATTGGGAGGTGACCTCAGTCATGCACGTTCCCGCTGACGTTGCCTCTATCTTCCGGACACAGCCCATCCGATTGGCAGACATCGGGGCGCGCGGGGGGTGGCAGGCAAAATGGCGCGAAGTGTCAGACCACATGGTCTTCGTGGGCTTTGAGCCCGAGCAGACCGAGTTCGAGCGCCTGTGCGCGGTGGCCGCGGCGAACGAGGTCTACTCGGATGCGGCATTGTATCGCCGGGAGGATTGTATTCCGTTTTATCACACTCGTGATCCGGCCACGTCGTCGATCTATCGGCCGAATCGCGCACTCTGGCAGCAGTTGCTACCGAACACCGAGCGCCTGGACATCGTCCGGACGGACACCCTTGAGGCGCGTACTCTTGATGAGGCGCTGAGAGATGTCGGCCTGTCTGGTCTCGACTTCATCAAGCTCGATACCCAGGGAAGCGAGTTGGACATACTCCATGGGGCCACTGAGACCCTTGCGGGGGATGTCTTCGGGATTGAGGTCGAAGTGGAATTCGCGGAGCTCTACGAGGGACAGCCGCTCTTTCCAGACGTCCACGCACACTTGACCGGCGGGGGCTTCGACTTCGTGGACTTTCCAGAGTTCGTCTCGGTCTCCGACATGCGATGGTGGCGGACGTATGGTGCCCGGAAGGGGCTCTTCGGGCGTGCAGGTCGGTTCCTCAGGAGATTCATGGGTGCGCGAGGACCTTGGCGAGGCGCGAACCGGCTTCTCTACGCCGACGCCGTGTTCTTCCGCACCCCGGATGCCTTCCTCACGGGTGATGGAGGCGAGATCAGGCGCCGAGCTTTCCTAGCGGTATTCGTCAGTTGTGTGATGCGTTACTACGAGTACGCATTGGACTTCGTCGAGACCGCATGTCGTCTGGACCGTCTCTCCTCTGAAGATGGTGAGCTTCTGCGAGGGTTCACGCGGCGTGCCGCGCGCGCACCATCCACATTGGTGACAGACGTTGGACGAGTCGCACATCGTGTTGGCAGGCGGTTGCGGGGGCCGCCGCGATAGCCGCAAGACTCTAGGGGGCGGGACACGTGGCGCGTGGCATTCCTGTTGGCGCTCCCGTTGATGTCGTTGGCCATTGTGGCCGCGAAGCTGCTCAGTCCGGGGCCGGCGCTCTTCCTGCAGGAGCGCGAAGGTCGGGGCAGTCGCACCATCTGCGTGCCGAAGATCCGCACGATGGTCGCGGATGCTGAGGAGCGGAGGGAGGAGCTTCTGGAAACGGATCCGAAGGTAGGCGAGGAATGGAATCTTGGCTCCAACCTCCGACGCGACCCGCGTCTCATCCTGGGCATCGGCGGCTGGCTGCGACGATTCGACATCGACGAGCTGCCCCAGCTCTGGAGTGACTGATCGACTGATCCGCGGCGACATGAGCTTGGTCGGCCCGCGACCCTGTCCGACATCTACAACGTCGCAACTGGTCGCTGTGGTTGGACCTCCACATTCTGGGCTGGACGATCTTCACCGAGCTCACGGGCCACGGCGCCTATTGCGGAGGGTATGGCCACGGCCGCCGGACACGAAGATGTTGTTCACCTCAGGCGAGGGGGCCGATACTTCAATGAGGCTCTTCGCACCGGCCCCCGGCTGAGCCGGCTTGACGCTGGCCAGCCAGCCCGCCGTTTCCCAGCCCCATCCACCCTCCCCGAAGAAACCCATCATGAGCAAGCACGTCCTCGTATGTGGTGCCGGCGGATTCATCGGCTCGCACCTGGTGAAACGCCTCCACGCCGAAGGCCATTGGGTTCGCGGCGTCGACCTCAAGTACCCCGAGTTCGGCGACACCCACGCCGACGACTTCGTGGTCGGTGATCTGCGCGATCCCTGGCTGTGCCGGCAGGTGGTGGACCGGCGCTTCGACGAGGTCTACCAGCTCGCGGCGGACATGGGGGGCGCGGGTTTCGTGTTCACCGGTGACAACGACGCGGACATCATGCACAACTCCGCGTTGATCAATCTGAACATCCTGGAGGCGTGCCACCGCAGGAACGTCAAGCGGATCTTCTACTCGTCGTCGGCGTGCATGTATCCGGAGCACAACCAGCTCGATCCGGACAATCCGAACTGCACCGAGGATTCGGCGTATCCGGCGAACCCGGACAGCGAATACGGCTGGGAGAAGCTCTTCAGCGAGCGTCTCTATCTGGCGTTCAGCCGCAACTACGGCATCGAAGCCCGCATCGCCCGTTACCACAACATCTTCGGGCCCGAAGGGACCTGGCAGGGAGGCCGCGAGAAGGCGCCGGCCGCGCTGTGCCGGAAGGTGGCCACGACGCCGGAGGGTGGCGAGATCGAGATCTGGGGAGACGGGCTGCAGACCCGTTCGTTTCTCTACATCGACGAGTGCGTCGAGGGAACGATCCGCCTCACGCGCTCCGACTTCGCGGGCCCGGTCAACATCGGATCCGAAGAGATGGTCACCATCAACCGGCTCGCGGAGTTGATCATGGAGGTGGCCGGAAAGGACCTGTCCTTGAAGCACGTGCCCGGACCGCTGGGCGTGAGAGGGCGGAACTCGGACAATCGTCTGATCCAGGAACGTCTCGGTTGGTCACCCTCGAGCGCCCTGGTCGATGGGTTGCGTCAGACCTACCGATGGATCGAATCGGAAGCCACAGCGGCCGGCTTGATTGGCCCCGGGGCGTTGTGAGCAGGCCATTACGCGCGTTCGGACATAGTAGGATCGCGTCCACCAACGCCTCTCACATCCGGGTCTGCTAGCGTCATGTCGGATCGCCGGGTCCCCCCTCGCCCCAGGCGCGAGGCGCGAGTCCAGAATGAGACCCGCGCCCGACCGCAGGCGAATCTCCCGGCGGCACCGGCCTTCGCCGGCATGGCTCGGGTCCTTCTCCTCGCTGCCGCTGACGGCCTGGCCCTGCTTCTTGCCGGCGCCGCGGCCTTCCTTCTCTGGGCACATGCCGTCCGCCACCAACCGGCCTCCGTCTACCTGCCGGTGGCGCCTGTGGTGCTGCTGGTGATTCTCGGCTACGCCCAGGCAGGTCTGTATCCCGGCTTCGGACTCGGCCCCGTGGAGAAGCTCCGGCGCTATTCGCTCGTCACTGCCACCGCCTTCCTGGCTCTTGCCGCTCTGACCTTTGCCCTGAAGCTCCCGGCCCAGTACTCGCGTGTGACGCTGACGCTGGCCATGGTCCTGAGCTTCTTCGTCGTGCCGGCGATGCGGTGGGCGGCGCAGCGGATCGGGCGCCGTTTCTCGTGGTGGCCGGAGCCGGTTCTTCTGATCGGTGAGGGTCGGCGAACCGAGCTCGCACAGCGGGTGCTCGACGGCGCCGGCGGAGAATTTCGCGCGGTGGGGATCGTGACGACGAGTGATGATGTCGTCTCGGACCTTCCGGTGCTGGGCTCCCTGGACGAGTTGGAGAGCGTCAATCGCACCGGGGTCAGGATGGCCTTTGCCGACCTCCCCAGGGCTCAAGCCGACGAAGCCCTGGACCGACTGCGTGCGGCCTTTCCTCGGCTGATCATCCTCAGCGACTTCCAGGCGCTTCCCGTCGAAGGCGTACAGGTGCGCAATCTCGGCCGGGTCCTGGGTCTGGAATACGGCAACAACCTGCTGCGCCGTCAGAGCCGTTGGGTGAAGCGCACCATCGACATCCTGGTGGGCGGCGTGGCGTTCCTGTTGGCACTCCCGCTGATGGGGCTGGCCATGGTGGCCGTGAAGCTGCTCAGTCCGGGGCCGGCGCTCTTCCTGCAGGAGCGCGAAGGTCGGCACGGTCGCACCATCCGCGTGCCGAAGATCCGCACGATGGTGGCGGATGCCGAGGAGCGTATGGAGGAGATCCTGGAGACCGATCCGGCGATCCGCGAGGAGTGGAATTCAGGCTTCAAGCTCCGCCAGGATCCGCGCATCATCCCCGGAATCGGGCGCTGGCTTCGACGCTTCAGCATCGACGAGCTCCCGCAGCTCTGGAGCGTGCTGACGGGTGACATGAGTCTGGTGGGCCCGCGGCCCTTTCCGGCGTATCATCTGGAGGCGTTGAGCGAGCGCTCCCGCGCGCTCCGGTCGCAGGTGCGTCCGGGCCTCACGGGTCTCTGGCAGATCGAGGCCCGCGGCGTCGCCGATGCCCAGACCCAGCAATCCCACGACATCTACTACATCCGCAACTGGTCGCTCTGGTTGGACCTCTACATTCTCGGCTGGACGATCTTCACCGTGCTCTCGGGGCGTGGTGCGTACTGAGCGTTCTCTCGACGCCCACTCGAAGCCGAGCCCGTTGGCCCGGTGGGCGAGAGGGGCGTTGCTCGCGCTGCTGTTGGTGGTGGCCTTGGCTCACATTGCCTCGGTCTTCACGCTGAACGTGAACTGGGACGAGTTCGCGCTCCTGGATCGCGCGGAGCGCAGCTTGCAGACCGGTAGCGTCCTGGGTGGGGGTCGACCTGGCCTGGGCACCATGGTCATGATGCCCTTTGCCGCGGGTTGTCGCGACGCGCTTCGCGCATTGCTGCGAGCCAGACTCCTGTGGTGCGCGGTCGTACTCGCCGCCGCCGGCGCGTATTGGGGCCTGCTCGGGAGAATGCTCCCGACGTCGGGGAATCGCTGGAGCGCCGCCGCCACAGGGCTCGGACTCTGGGTGCTGGCGCCGGACTTCCTGCGGCACTCTCTGGAGGTACGCACCGATCAGCCCGCGATCCTCTTCGGACTCCTCGGGGGTCTGGGCTTGCTGGCGTCGGTCCGGCGGACCTGGTGGGCGCTGGTGGGCGGGGGCCTCCTCGGGATCGGATTCCTCTTTTCGCAGAAGCTCTTGTACGTCGCGGGCCTGGTGGGCGTGCTCACGGTCGGCGATGTCCTCATGCGGTCCGACCTCGATGCGGCGCGCGAGCTGAAACGGGCCGTTCTCGCGCTGTCAGGGATGTTGCTGGTGGTTTTCGGCTTTCGGGGGGTGCTCGATCTCCTTTCGTCGCCGCCGTCGGCGATCCTCCCTGTATCCAGCGCCCTGAACACCTTCGCGTTCTACGGCGAGGTGGTGGGATGGCGCCAGTACCGGAGCATGCTCCCGCTGCTGCTCCCGCAGGTCATCGTGCTCGGTGTCCTGCTCATCGTCACCATCGACTGGGCGAGGAGGCCTGGGCGGCATGGTGCGGAGATTCTCACCGCTTGGGGCGTCCTCGCGCTGGGCGTTGCGGTGGCCATCTTCCACAAGGGGCGCTTCCCGTACTTCTACCTGGTCCTGGGCCTCTTTCCCGCCACCATCGGTGCCCTCGTGACCGGGCCCATGCTGGAGCGCCTGGACAGGTCCGCCGAACGGGTGGCCTATCTGGCCGTCGTGTGGGCCCCGCTGGTGCTGGTAGGCTTCATGCAGACGGCGCTTCTGACCGAGGATACGCAGGGACGACAAGCAGAAGCCCTGGCATTCATCGACCGGAACCTCGCCCTACCGGCGCGGGGCTTCGACAGCTACGGGATCCTGAGCTGCCGTCACCAGCCCGACCGCTTCAAGGTGCGATTCGGAGAGCAGGTCAGGGCCGATTTCACTGGCCAGGAGGGCGCCGCCAACATCCAGGACATGCTGCGCGAGTTCCGGACGCGCGCGGTCGTCTTCATGATTCCGCCGTACCATCCCCAGATCTATCCGTCGGCCATCACCGGCTTCTGGGCCAGTCACTACGCGCCGTACCGAGCGGGAGTGTGGGTCGCGGGCCGGGGACTGGCAGGGCCGCCGGGCTTTGGTACCACCTTCGAGGCCCTCGCGGATGCGGACTATCGTTGGCTTCCTGACTCCACCAGGAGCGGTGTCCCCCTCGACGTAGACGGCCGGCTCCTGGACCCGGGCGACTCGATCCGGATCGATGCCGGCCGGCATGATCTGGCGCTGCCCGAAGGCGGCAAGGGCCTCTTCGTGCTCCGTCTGGACGATCCCCCGGCGCCCCTGGCCATGTCGTTCTTCTGGCCGTTCTGAGCGCCACCCGCCTCACGCCAGCGTCTTGCGGAACCTCCGATTCGCGGCCCACAGCCCGCCACCGGCCATGGCCGCCAGGACCGTGAACTGCACCCAGAGATCCTGAATCCCCGAGCCCTTGAGGAAGATGCCGCGCACGACCTCGAGGAAGTGGCGCAGCGGGTTGGCCAGGGTGAGGATCTGGAAGAGGCGCGGCATGGTCTCCACGGGATACAGGAACCCGGAGAGGATGATGGTGGGGAGGATGAAGAGGAACATCCCCAGGAACGCCTCCTGCTGGGTGTTGGAGACCGTGGACAGCAGGAGTCCCACGGAGAGCCCGGCCAGGATGAAGAGGAAGGAGGCCAGGAGAAGTGCCGCCACCGAGCCGCGCAGGGGGATGCCGAACCAGAGGAGCGCCACCGCGGTCACGAGCGCGAGCTGCACCAGGGCGATCCCCGCCACGGGCAGCGTCTTGCCCAGCATGAGCTCCGACGGCGCCAGCGGCGACACCAGGAGCTGATCCAGGGTCCCCATCTCCCGCTCCCGCACCACCCCCATGGCGGTGAGCAGGAGGCACATGAGGAGCACGATCACGCCGATCACGGCCGGCACGTTGTAGACGCGGCTGGCCAGGCTGGGGTTGAACCACGCCCGTGCCCGCAGGTCCACGCCGCCTGCGGGCAGGACGGCGCCGCTCTGCACCGCCAGCCGGCGGCCCACGTCGGAGAGGATGCGCAGCGCGTAGCCCTGCGCCACGGTGGCGGTGTTGGAGTTGGTGCCGTCCAGCAGGACCTGCACGGCAGGCTCCCGCCCCGCCTTCAGGTCGGCCGAGAATCCCTGGGGGATCCACAGCCCCAGCTTCGGCGTCGCCCCGGTCCAGCGCGTCGCCCAACGACGAGGGATCGTCGCTCCGGCCCGCGACCCGGAAGTGCCCGGACGCGGTGAAGGCGTCGAGCAGGAAGCGGGACTCGGCGGTGCGATCCTGGTCCACCACCCAGGTGTCGGCCCGGCGCACGTCGGTGTTGACCGCGTAGCCGAACAGGATGAGCTGGATGACCGGCGAGACGAAGATGATGCGCTTGGTCTTGGGGTCGCGGAAGATCTGGCGCAGCTCCTTGCGCACCAGCGCCCGCACCCGGCCCGCCCGCTCCCGGAGCGTGGGCCGCCCATTGCCGTTCTTCGGACGCACGGTCACAGCTCCTTCCGGAAGAATCGGGTCGCGAGGCCCAGCCCCAGCGCGGCGAAGACCGCCATGAAGACGCCCTGGACCCAGAGCACCTCCAGTCCCACGCCCTTGAGGAAGATCCCCCGGGTCACGGTGATGTAGTAGCGGGCCGGAATGAGGTAGGTGACGGCCCGGAGCACCGGGGGCATGGAGGCGATGTCGAAGAGGAATCCCGAGAGCAGCACCGCCGGCAGGTAGGTGGCCACCATGGCGATCTGCGTGGCCAGCACCTGCGACTTCACCGCCGCCGAGATGAACATCCCGAATCCCAACGCCCCGATGAGGAACAGCAGCGTGAGGAGCGCCAGCTCGGGCACGCTCCCGTTGAGGGGTGTGCCGAAGATGACCATCCCGGCGACCACCGTGACCGCCACGTCCACGACGCCGATGAGCACGTAGGGCAGGATCTTTCCGAGCACCACCTCGAGGCGGCTGACGGGCGTGGAGGCGAGCTGCTCCATGGTGCCCCGCTCCCACTCGCGGGCGATGGTGAGGGCGGTGAGCATGGCGGCGATGATGGACATGATCACCGCCACCAGCCCGGGCACGATCATGTTGCGGGATTCCAGCGTGGGATTGTACCAGACCCGGCTCTCTACCCGGAGCGGCGCCCGCCGCTCGCGCCCGTCGAGGATGGCGTTCTGCGCGTAGCGGGCGACGATGGCCTCGCCGTAGTTGAGGGCGATGGTGGCGGTGTTGGCGTCGCTGCCGTCGACCAGGAGCTGCAACGGGGCCTGCTTGCCGGACCTCAGCAGCTTGGTGAAGTCCGGGGGGATCACCAGCACGCCACGCACCTTGCCCTGCACCAGAAGCCTGTCCGCGGCCCGGGGTGTGGGCGGCCGGTCCGTGACCCGGAAGTAGCCCGTCGCTTCGAACGCCTCCACGAGCCGGCGGGTGCTGGCGGTCGCGTCGTGATCCACCACGGCCAGCGACAGATCCTCCACATCCCAGGTGATGGCGTAGCCGAAGAACAGGAGCAGGAAGAGCGGGAGCACGAAGGCCAGGATCATGCTCCGGGGATCCCGCTTGAGCTGGATCCACTCCTTGCGAGCCATGGCGAGCAGGCGCGTGGCGTTCATCCTTCCGCCGCTCCTCCCTCGCGCCGCACCAGCGACACGAAGACGTCTTCCAGCGAAGGGCGCACCTCCAGGATCTGCTCCACGCTGGCGCCGCCCTCGCGGAGCGTCCGCTCGATCGTGCGCCGTCCTTCGGCCTCCGAGGCCACCGCCACGTGCAGCTGCCGACCGAACAGGGTGGCGTCGACGATGCCCGGCGTGCCGTTCAGCATCTCGACGCCCCCTGGTCCGTCGTCGGTGCGCACCTCGAGGATGGGCTCGGTCATCTGGCTCCTGAGCCCCGCCGGAGTGTCCAGGGCGATGAGCCGGCCGCGGTTCATGAGCGCGAGTCGGCTGCAGTACTCGGCCTCTTCCATGTAGTGGGTGGAGACGAAGACCGTGGTGCCGTGCGCCGCCAGGTCCGAGATGAGATCCCAGAAGCGTCGCCGGGCCACGGGATCCACGCCCGAGGTGGGCTCGTCCAGGAAGAGGATGGGCGGCTCGTGGACGAGGGCGCAGCCCAGGGCCAGCCGCTGCTTCCACCCCAACGGCAGATCCGCCGTCAGGTGGTCCGGTGCGTCCTGGAGCCTGGCCATCTCCAGGATCCAGCGGCGGCGCGCGTCCAGGCGCTCGCCCTGCACGGCGTAGAGGCCGGCGAAGAGCTCGATGTTCTCGGCCACCGTGAGGTCGGGGTAGAGCGAGAACTTCTGGGACATGTAGCCGATGCGCCGGCGGATGGCAGGGTGCTCGGTGCGGATGTCGTGGCCGGCGACCCGGCCCTCGCCGTCGCTCGGATCCAGGAGGCCCGTGAGCATCTTGATGGTGGTGGTCTTGCCGGCCCCGTTGGGTCCCAGGAAGCCGAAGATCTCACCACGTTCCACCTCGAAGCTGACCCGGTCCACGGCCGTGAAGTCGCCGAAGCGTCGCGTGAGGTTCTTCACCTCGACGGCGTACTCGCTCACGACCTCTCCTCGGGGGATTGCGCGGCTTCGGAGGCCTCCGCAGCCTTCGCGGCCCCCGGGGATTCCGCGGCTTCGGCCACACGGTGGATGAACACGTCCTCCAGCGTGGGCTCGATCTCGCGGGCCTCCAGGTCGGACGGGAGCGCGTCGCTCAGACGCCGGCGAACGTCGTCCCACGAGGCCTCGGGCTTCAGGAGGGCGTGCACGCTCTCGCCGAACAGGGTGGCGCGCTGGACGCCCGGGTCCTGGCGCAGGCGCTGCCTGAGGCCCCGGGGATCGGGAGGTCGGAGCTCCACGAGACGGCCGGGCAGCGACGCCTGGAGGTGGCTCGGTGTGTCCAGCGCCATGAGCCGACCCTCGTGGAGGAGGGCCACCCGGTCGCAGCGCTCGGCCTCGTCCAGGTACGAGGTGGACACCAGCACCGTCGTTCCCTGGGCCACCATCTCGTGGAGGATCAGCCAGAGCTCCCGCCGCGAGATGGGATCCACCCCGAAGGTGGGCTCGTCCAGCAGCAGGATCCTGGGTCGATGGATGAGGCTGCAGGACAGCGCGAGCTTCTGCTTCATGCCTCCCGAGAGCGCGCCCGCGAGGCGATCCGCGAACTCGCCGAGGCGCGAGAAGCGGTAGAGTCGCTGCAGGCGCTCGGGGCGCTGCCAGCGGGGCACCCGGAAGAGGTCGGCGTAGAAGTGGAGGTTCTCCTCCACGGTGAGGTCCTCGTAGAGCCCGAAGCGCTGCGCCATGTAGGCGATGTGGGGCTTCACGCCCTCGGGATCGTCGGCCACGGAGATGCCCGCCACCTCGGCATCGCCGCTGCTGGGCGACAGGACGCCGGCCAGCATGCGGAGCGTCGTGGTCTTGCCGGCGCCGTCAGGCCCCACCAGGCCGAAGAGCTCTCCGGCCTTCACGCTCAGGGAGAGGCCGTCGACGGCGGTGGTGGCGCCGAAACGGCGGGTGAGCTCGCGCAGCGTGACGGTTCCGGGCACCCGGGGCTCGTCGGGCAGCGCGGTGCGGCGGTGCGGCGTGGTGGCGCGCGTGGCGCCGCCCTGGCCGCGGCCGTCGGAGCGCTCGGAGCCCTCGGAGGCGTCGGAGGCGTTGGAGGTCACGCCCCGTTCTCCAGCCGCACGTCGGCGGGGAGGCCCGGCTTGAGCGCCAGCGCCTCGTCGTCCACCACCTGCACCTTCACCGGGTAGACGAGCTGGGTGCGCTCGTCGGGGGTCTGCACGTTGCGGGGCGTGAACTCGGCCTCGCTGCCGATGAAGACCACCCGTCCGCGGAAGGTCCGATCGGGGAGAGCGTCGATGTGGATGTCCGCCTCCTGCCCGAGGGACACCCGTCCGATCCGGTCCTCGCGCACGTAGATGCGCACCCAACGGTCGTTCGGGTCCATGAGGGTGAGTACCGGTGCGCCGGGCGCCACCACCTCACCGGGTTCCCGGTGACGCACGGTGACCAACCCTGCCCGGGGCGCGATCAGAACCGTCTGGTCCAGGGTGGCCCGGGTGCGGTCGGCGGTGGCCTGCGCCTGGCGGAGCAGGGCGCGCTGGGCCTGAATGGTCTCGGCCCGCGGTCCTTCCTGGGCGAGCGCCAGGGCTTGTTCGGCCTGTTCGCGCGTGGCGCTGGCCGATTCCAGGGCGGTTTCGGCCTGGTCCAACGCCTGATCCGACACCGCGCCGCCCTGGTGCAGACGGCGGGCCCGTTCGGCGTTGCTGCGCGCTTCGTCCTCGCGTCTCCGGGCCGCTGCGAGCGCGGCCTGGGCGCTGGCGATCTCCTGGGGCCGGGTGCCCCGCTCCAGCTCCTGCAGGCGGGCGGCGGCGGCGGCGCTCTGGGCTTCGGTGGCGTCCAGCGCCGCCCGGATCTCCTGATCGTCGAGCCGGGCCAGCGTGTCGCCGGCCTGGACGCGGTCGCCCTCGCGGGGGCTCACCCCGACGATGCGTCCCGGAAGCTGAAAGCCCAGATCGGCCTCGGTGGCCTCCACGGTGCCCGACGCTTCCAGGGCGCCACTGTTGCCGCCGTCTCGGCCGAATGCCCACCAGAGGGCGCCGGCCACGGCGACCACCACGACCACGAGTCCCACGATGCGTATGCGCTTCACGGCTGGTCCTCCAGCAGACGTTCGATCCAGTTCATGTCCAACGTGCCCACGGCACGGGCCCACGCGATGCGGGAGAGCAGGACGGAGCGGCGTGCTTCGGCCAGCCCGGCCCGTGCCTGGTAGAGCCCCGCTTCGGCGCGCAGAAAGTCCGTCTGCACGCCCGATCCCTCGTCCAGCGCCAACCGCTCCACCCGGGCCAGCTCCTCGTAGCGGTCCACCGCCGCCTCCAGGGCGGTCATGCGGGCCCGGGCCTCGTCCTCACCCGTGCGGGCCGCATCGGCGGCCAGCGCGACCTGCTCCCGCGCGATGTCGATGCGGGCTTCAGAGGCGCGACTCCGGGCGTTGGCGGCGTCGACGGCGCTGCGGCGGGCGCCCCCCGTGAAGAGCGGGTAGCTGATCCGAAGGCCTCCCTGCCACTCGCCGTTGGCGTCGGTGCTGCCACCGGCGTAGAGGTTGTAGCCGGCCGCAGCGTCGAGCTCCGGAAGCCAGGCGGCGCGGGCGACGTCCAGCTCGGCCCGGGCGGCGCGGGCCTGGCGCACCGCGGCGCGGACCGGGGGTGACGCGTCCACCAGGGAATCAGCGGGGCGTGCGGCGCCCGGGAGCCCGGGGTCGGCCAGAGGCGCGTCGCGGAGCTCCTGGGCCGGCTCGTCCAGGAGGCGGCCCAGGGTGGCGGCAGCCAACTCCAGCGCGCGCCGCGCACCTTCGCCGTCGGCCCGTACCTGCGCGAGCTCGGCTTCGGCCCTCAGGAGATCGAGACGCGGCGCGGTGCCCTCGTCCAGGAAGCGCTGGACGCGGGCGCGTTCCGCCTCCAGGGCGGCCTCGCGCCGGTCCTGGGCCTCGACCACGTCCCGGGCGGTGAGGAGCTGCAGATATGCCTGCGCAGTGCGCTCCACGAGTGCGGCCTCGGCTTCGGACAGCTGGGCCCGGGAGACGTTCTCCAGCGCCCGGGCCCGCGCCACCTCGGCGCCGCGCTTGCCGCCGTCGAAGATCGTATAGCGCAGCCCCACCGTGCCCTGGATGAGCGTGCGGTCGAAGTCCGGCGCCTGCGTGATGTCGAAGGCGTGGATGGGCGCCACCACCATGGGCTCCTGGAAGCGCGTGGCCGCGCCCTGCAGCGAGAGCCCGGGCAGCCAGGCGGCCCGGGCAGCGCTCACCCCGGCGCCCGCCGCCTCGGTGGCGTCGCGTGCCGCCTCCACCGAGGGATGGACCTCCAGCGCCCGGCGCACCACGTCGGCGAGGGTGCGTTCCTGGGCGCGGGCAGAGAGCGGCCACAAGGTCAGTACGAGCCCGCCCAGAGCGAGAGTGGAAAGGGATCTCATGTCGTCTCCGAAGGTGCGGCGAGGGCCGCGGCGGCCACCGCCGCCACATGCTCCTCGAGTGCGGCCAGGTGGTCCGGCCCCATGGGGTCGTCGGCTCCCAGATGGGTGACAGCGCGCCGGACGAGGGCGAAGTAGACCGGTTGCGAGACCAGGCTCAGGGTGAGCCAGATGGGGTTGCCCTGCCGGAGCTCACCGCGCGCCTGACCGTCCTGGATCATGTCCACCAGGATCCGGGCCGTGCGTGACAACAGGTCCACCACCGGCGGCGGTGGTTGCTTGCCGGCCGCGATCTCCTGCAGCAGAAGGTGCGGAAGGTCCGGATTGGCGGCGAGGTGCTCCACGTAGGCGCGGGCCACCCGCTTTACCCGCTCCGGACCCGAGGCGTCCACCGCGACCGCCTTCTTCAGGCGGGGAAGGAGCGTGCCCAGGGCCTGTTCCAGGACCTCGCGATAGAGCCCTTCCTTGGACCCGAAGTGATAGGTCACGGCGCCCAGGTTGGCGCCGGCTTCGCGGGTGATGGCGCGGATCGACGCGCCGTCGTATCCGCGGCGCCCGAAGACGCGGCGGCCGGCCTCGAGAAGGGCGTCTCGCGTGGCTCGTCCGGGCTCGTCCGGAGGCGTGTCGGGGTCTACGTTGCGTTGATTCATACGTTCGTATCATACACGATGCGAGCGGGGCGTCAAGGGGGCGGCGGGGGCGGCGTTGGGGGGGGCCGGGTGGGCGGTGAGGTGGGTGCCGGGTGGTGAGGCGGGTGGCCGGACGGTGGGCGGGTGGCCGGGTGGGCGGCGGTGGGGTGGGGTGGTTGGGCGCCTGGGCCGGCGGAGGGGTGGCGGGCGGGTGGCCCGACGGTTGGGCGGGTGGTCGTGGAGGGGCGGGCCCGAGACCGCATGGGGTGGATGGTTGGACGGGCGGGTGCCGGGTGGCGGGCGGGTAGAGGTGGCCGCCTGTCTGGCGCGGCGCCCCTTCGGCGATCGGTCGCAGGTTGGCTGGTTACCGTATGGCGGTGGGTCACGGTCGGGCGCCGGGCGAGGAGCCGGGCGGCGGGCCGGTCGTTGACGGGCGGTGGCGCGGCCGGCGGGTGCCGACAACTCCGCAAGCGCCGGCCGTTTGGGAGAGCTCGCGGCCCTGGCGGCGATTATCGCGGCGGATCGCGCAAGCGCCGGCGGGCGTCCGGGGCCGTGCAGCCTTTGCCGCAACTATTGCCGCGAATCCTGCGAGCGAGCGCCGACAAGGGGGTCCTTGCAGGCCTGACGGCGATCTCAGCGTCCCTGGGGCGACCCAGGGTCGCGGTGGGGGCGCCACGCAGCCCTGGGCCCGGCGCCTTTTCGGCTACCCGCGGTCCGATGGGCCGTCGACATGTTCGCCCGGGGCCGGCCATGCGCGGATGGGCCGCCGACATGTTCGCCCGGGCGCGGCCATGCGCGGATGGGTCGCCGACATGTTCGCCCGGGCGCGGCCATGCGCGGATAGGCCGCCGACATGGTCGCCTGGGCGGGGCCATGCGCAGACGGGCCGCAGACATGATCACCCGGGCGCGGCCAGGCCCCACGGGCCGCCGCCTCAGGAGCCGGCCCGCCACCTCACGCCCCGGCGCCCACCGCATCGTGCACTGGCACCCGCCGCCTCATGGCCCGGCCCAATCCGCATCGCTAGCTGCGGCGCCGCCACCTCACGCCCCGGCGCCCCCTGCCTCACGCCCGCCACCGCGGGGGGCTCCCCGCGCCTCGGACCGGCACTGTTCCACGATCTGGCGCAGCGCCTTCATGCCTTCCACGAGCCTGGGACCGGGGCGCCCCATCCACGCTTCGGGCACGCACACCACACGACCATGGCGCACGGCGGGCACGTCGGCGAACGCCTCGTTGCGGTAGACCACATCGGGGCGATACTTGGCGGGGTCCACGCCGCACCAGGACAGGACGATGGCGTCGGGGGCCATGTGGGCCACCTCCTCGTCGGGTATGGGGCGGCTCTTGACCTCTTCCCGTCCCAGGGGATTCTCCGCGCCGGCCCGCTCCAGGACGTCGTGGGTCCAGCTCAGGCGTCCGGGTGCGATCACGGGTTTGGGCCACCACTGGACGAGCACACGGGGTCGCGGCCCCGCGCCTTCCGCCGCCGCGCCTGGCGCCTCCAGCTCGCGGCGCATGTCACGCACCAGCGCCTCGGCCCGCTCGGGCACCCCGAGACGGTCGGCGATGTCTCGGACGTCGCGGTACACGTCGGCGAGGGACACCGGCTCCGGCGCGATCCACGGGAGGCCGGCGGCCTCGAGCCGCTCGACGACCCGTTCGTGTCCCGGCACGGTGAGGGTGGCCAGCACCAGGTCCGGATCCAGGGCCGCCACCTTGTCCACGTCCACGTCGAGGTCGGGCCCCACGCGGGGGAGTCGATCCACGACTTCCGTGGGGAAGTCGGAGTGGTCGTCGACGCCCACCAGGAGGTCCGCGCACCCGAGGGCGCACACGATCTCGGTGTTGGAGCAGGCCAGCGATACGACACGCATGCTGCCCGGTACCCGAAGGCTCGGACGGGGGTCCGGCCCGACCCCGTCGCGGCACACCGGCCGCGGTCGGGGGTGCAATCACACACGTCGCACATCACCGCTCCAACTCTCGAAGAGCCATGGCAAGCACTCCGTCCACCATGTCCCGGCTGGGCACGACCGCCCCGGCCTTCGCCCTACCGGATCCCGTGACCGGTGAGACCGTCTCCCTCGACGATTTCGCCGAGGCGCCGGCGCTCCTCGTGGTCTTCATCTCCAACCACTGCCCGTACGTGAAGCACATTCGCCAGGGGCTGGCTGCCTTCGGCCGTGACTATCAGGCCCGGGGCCTGGCCATGGTGGCCATCAACGCCAACGACGTCGACCGCTATCCGGACGACGCGCCGGACAAGATGGCCGACGAGGCGCGCACGCACGGGTACACGTTTCCGTACCTGTTCGACGAGACCCAGGAGGTCGCCCGCGCCTACCGCGCCGCGTGCACGCCGGACTTCTTCCTGTTCGACGGCGACCGGCGCCTCGTCTACCGGGGCCAGTTCGACGCCAGCCGGCCAGGCAACGGCGTGCCGGTGACGGGTGAGGATCTACGGAAGGCTGCGGACGCGGTTCTGGAGGGCGGAAGCCCTTCGGACGACCAGCATCCCTCGGTCGGCTGCAACATCAAGTGGAAGCCGGGGAACGAGCCGGACTACTTCGGCTGAGACGGGGAGTCGCTGGCGAGGAGCGCGCCGGGGGCGCCCGGCTGCCGCCGCGCCACGCTCGCCCCCGCCCGTCCCCGGCCTGCCGCGGAATCCCCTGAAATGACGGAGGCCACCGGTGCCCGTCAGACACCGATGGCCTCCTTCTGCTGTCCGGACCTGGCGCGAACGCCACTACCCGGCGCGAACAGCCTGATCGACGATGCTCGACTTAGTAGCCGAAGCGGCGATCGCTTGCCCGTGCCAGGTCGGACAGGGTACTCGGACTAGACAAGGGATCACCTCCTTTTTGCGGGGAAACATCGGGCACCACACCGGAAGGCTCAGAGCCTTCGGTCCGGGACCGGCGCCCTCGGGACGCCGGGATCCACGGCCCAGGCCGCCGCATGCGACCGACGAGAACCTACACGACATCCCCCGTCGGGTTCAACACCCTTCCAGTGTGGTCCCGCTCGAACGCAACGGGACCTTTGCGCCGCTGCACTAGAGATTCTGCCACGTTCGCCGCAGCAGAAGCCCGCAGACCACCAGCGCCACCGCGATCCACAGGATTCCCCAGAAGAGCGTGGGGATGCCCGTGAGCTGGGCCAGCATGGCGGCGTCGGACTGCAGGCCGGGCCGGTCCAGGATGTCGCTCTTGATGTCGAGGACGGCGTAGAGGCAGGAGGTGAGTCCCAACGCCATGAGGATGCGGGCGCTCCACACCGAGGGCATGCGGCGGCCGGACCACAGCAGCGTGCCGCCGAACGCCAGCCCGAACACCACCCCGAACAGGTTGCGGATGTAGAGCGCGGTCAGGACCAGCACCGCGCCTCCCACCAGCGACAGCAGGAGACCGGGTCGCGCGCGCTTGGACTGGGATCCCAGGGCGAGCAGCGATCCCAGCACGAGGCTGCCGAGATAGCCGGCCGACAAGGTCAGGAACGGAATCCCCCCGGTGCCCATGGTGACCCCACCCTCCGCCGGATCCAGCATGATGTGGCCCACCTTGCCGCCGGTGGCCACGATCATGAGGGCGTGGCTCGTCTCGTGGAGGAGCACCACGAAGATCTTCAGCGGATAGATGACCGGGGTGTACCAGAGGTACCAGACGGCGATGAAGTAGGCGCCGAACCCCAGCAGAAAGCGCAGGCGCTTCTGTGTCGAGGGTTTCATGTCTCTTCCTACGGCCTCTCCGAAGGAGGGGTTTCGATGCGATATGCGCGTTCCAGGAGGCCGGACGCCACCCTGCGCACCTCGTCCCGGGCCCCGGTGGCGTTCTGGCCGGAGGCCCCCAGCGCCGCCAGCGCGGCCTCTCGGACGCCTTCGTGGGACAGCCTGGGGTCGAAGCCCAGGAGCGTGGCCCAACCGTTGGCCCGGTCCCGCCACTGACGGCGGATTTCTTCCGTCCATCCCTCGGATGCGGTGAGGCCGCCTGCCGTTGCCTGGCGGGCCATGGCCACGGCTCCCGCGATCTCCTTCACGAGCGTGGCGCCATCGGCTGCCGACCCCGACAGCGCCCGCATCCGGCGCGGGCGTTCCATGGCCGCCAGCGCCGCCCGCAGGGTGTCCAGGGTGAGCGTGCCACCGGCCCAGCGGGCCACCGTGAGCGTATCGGGCGCCCCGGGGGTCGAGAGCGCGGCCAACGCGTCCTCCTCGAGGGCGAGCCCGTCGGGCTCGGGCGCGTGGGTCGCATCCGTGTCGAGGGTGGTGAGCATGCCGGCCACTTCCAGCTCGACGCCGGTCCGGGCCTCCTCGAAGGGCACCACCTGGCGATCCTCCAGGCGCAGGACGTGGAAGCCGTACTGGGTCTCCACCACGTCGCTGATCTCGCCCGGCTCCAGGGCCATGGCCGCGTTCCAGAACTCGTCGACCCAGGACCCCTCGCGGCCGGGAGTGAGCAGGCCCTGGCGGCCCTCCGCGCCCGGCTCCTCCGACACGTCGGCGGCCACCTCGGGAAAATCCTCGCCGTTGCGGATCCGCTCCAGCGCCCGCTCCGCCTTGGCCCGGGCCTGCGCCCGCGTCGCGTCCGTTTCGTAACGGGGGGAGAGGATGAGGAGATGCCGAACGGTGAGCTCGTAGCGCGGCTCGGTCAGGTAGCGCGCCCGCAGCACGTCGTCACCCACGCCGGCGGAGTCCAGGGCGCGCTCCGCCTGCCACAGCTGCCACAGACGATCCCGTTGCCGGGAGGTCACCCACGGCTCGGCCACGGCGTCCAGCGTCGAATCGGCCACGGCGAGGCCCAGGGCGGCGAGATCGCCCAGCAGCTCCCGCCGGTCGGCCGAGAGCCCGAGAAGATCCCGCTCCTGGTAGCGGATCCCGTCGACGCGGAGCGCGGGGGGCGCCTGTCCGCACGCCGTCGCCAGCAGGGCCATCAGCGCCAGGAGGGGGCGGGAACGAGGAGTGGAGTCGCGACGAGCCATGGGCCTGGAGACGGATGCGGTGGCAGGAGGGTTGAGAGAGAGTAGAAGGGTGTGGCGCCGGGGCCAACCCCGGGCATCACCCTCCCGGGCGCGGGAGGGATCTTCCACGGTGCCAGGCGCGTATAGGACTTTCGACCCCAGCTTCACACTCCTTACGTCAGGAGCCTATGCACCGATCCGACTCCCACACCGATGGGCGCCGCAGGAGCGCCCGCGCCGCCGCGAAGTTCCTCGCTCTGGCGGTGGGATTCCTACTCCTGCCGGCGGCCGTATCTCCCGTGGGAGCCGGCATGCGGGCCGCGCCGGTTCCGACCGCGCACCCTGCATCCGCTCCGGTGACCAGCCTGCTCGATCCAGCGCTGGAGCCCGTGCGCGGAAGGAGCGCCCCGGACGGTCCCTACCGGGCTGACATGGCCGCGTTCATGGTGCGCGTCGGCGGGACCGCCGTGCCTCACGGCGTGCTGGCCGTGACGGTCCTGCCCGGGGGGGCCCTGGACATCGAGGCCGAGGGTGGGGCGTTCGTGTTGCGCCACGACGCGGGCCGGTTGGAAACCGACAGTCAGGACCATTGGACCTGGCGTGCGCCGACTGCCCCTGGCGTGCACGCGCTGGAGGTGGCACGGGCCGACGGTTCGGCCAGCGTCCACCTCAACGTGCTGGTTCTGCATCCGCGGAGTCAGGTGAAGGACGGCCGGCTCAACGGGTTCCGCATGGGCGCCTACCGCGAAGAGCCACTCGACGGCAGGGACGTCTACCTGCCGCCGAAGGGTTTCGTCGAGGTGGCGCACGGCGACGAGGACATTCTGGTCTCGCCGCACTTCACGCTGGGTCAGTTCCTCTGCAAGCAGGACGGGGAACCGCGCTATCTGGCGCTGAGCACACCCCTGCTCATCAAGCTCGAGGCCGTGCTGGATGCCGCCAACCGCCGGGGCATCACCACGGGCAGCTTCCACGTCATGTCGGGATTCCGCACACCGTGGTACAACCGGGCCATCGGCAATACCACCAGCTATTCCCGTCATCTGTGGGGTGACGCCGCCGACATCTACGTGGACGTGGACGGCGACGGCGACATGGACGACCTGGACGGAAACGGACGGCACGACGTGGGCGACGCCCGGGTGCTGGCCGCCGTCGTGGAGTCGGTGGAGCGGAACGGCGCCGACGGGCTGATGCCCGGAGGACTCGGGATCTACCGGCGCAACGCGGCCCACGGGCCCTTCGTACACGTCGACGCCCGGGGCTACCAGGCGCGTTGGTAACCCTCAGCCGGGCTCGCCCGGCTCGTCTTCCGAGGGCCGGAGCTGACGATCGAAGTCGGCTCCGGCCCTCAGCGTTCGTACCTGGGCGTCGAGCTCGGCCAGTCGACCTTCCATGAGGCGCACGTGCTCCGCGACGTCGCCCGACGGGAGGCGGTCGCTGCGCTCCCTGTAGGCATCGAGCAATTCCTGCACGAAGGGCCTCAGCACGAAGCGGATCACCAGCCCCGATGTGAGTGCGAACACCGAGAGTCCGAGAAAGGCGAACCAGATGAGCTCGCCGAGGGCGCGCAGATCCATGTGGCGTCGAGGTTCGAGAAGTGGGCAGCCGTCCCTACGCCCTGGCCGGGCCGATGGTTTCTCCGAAAGGCTGTTCCGCTGCGCGAAGTGCAGGTAAATTTGAAATTCTACCGCTCGTCGTCTGACGGAGACGTGACTTGCTCCACCCGAACATCCGTGCCGTCCTCATGCAGCTGGAAGAAGCGACCCACACCCACGGGGCGCTCTTTCTGGTGCGCGAGGGTGACGAGCCCTGGTCCCTCGAGTGGGCTCGCGGCTCCTCCACGCTCCTGGGCACGGACGAGGATGGGCTGACGTCCGAGCCCACCGCGTGGTGGTCGGCGGTCCTGGGCGAGGACCGCGAGGGTCTGCGCGCGGACCTGGCGTCGTCGTGGACCGATCGGGTGGTGGAGTACCGCACCTCGCCGAGTGTCGCCGGCGCCCGGCGGTGGATTCGCGAGTCGCTCCGGCGTGTGCGACTGCCCGACGGTCGGACGGTTCTGGTCTCCGTCGCGCGGGACGTGACGCTGGAGCGCGAGGCCGAGCGGTCCGAGGCTTCGCCCGTCGGCGGCGCCACCCACGAGATCGGCGCCGGCGCGGGACCGTTGGTGCTCCTGGTGGAGGACGACGAGGCCGTGCGCAGCGTTCTCTCCCGTGTGCTCACCCGGGAGGGCTTCACGACCCTGCTGGCGGGCAGCGTCACCGAAGCGCTACGGGTCTTCGAGCGTGCCCCCAGAGAGATCGAGCTCCTGGTGTCGGACGTGGTGCTCCCCGACCGGCCGGTGGCCGAGCTGGCTCGGGCGCTTCGCCGGCGCCGGCCCGATCTGCCGGTTCTCCTCATGTCGGGCTACGGGACCGAGGAGCTGGAGCGCCGGGGCGATCTGCTTCAGGGGCTCCCACTGCTCCCCAAGCCCTTCACGCCGTCGGAGCTGGTGCGCTCCATGCGCGCCTGTCTCGCCTCCGTCGAACAGAAGGGCGGAGGCGGGGCTCTCAGCAGCCCCCAGTCGGTGGCGTCCTGACGGTCGACACCACACGACCGTTCGGGCCGTGGGCTACGGAATGGGCGTCCGGGGCATGGTGAGCAGAGCCGCGTAGAGATCCACCGCGTACCAGAGGTTCGCCAGGCGCAGGTTCTCGTCCGGGGCGTGCTGGTTGTCGTCGTGATTCGCCACCGGGACGATGAGCGCCGGCTTTCCCATGGTCTGCGTGAAGAGGTAGAGCGGCAGCGAACCGCCCAGCGCCGGCACCAGCAGCAGATCATCGCCGGCCACCACGCGCGCCGCCGCCACGACCTCCTGCGCCACCGGCGTGTCCATGGGCGTCCGCGCCGCAGGGTAGCCCACGCCGCGAGTCACCTTGACGATCTTGGGATAGCGCAGTCGCGTCTCCCGATCCGGGTCCTCGCGCACGATGTGGAATCCCTGCCCCCGGATGTGCGCTTCCACGAGATCCAGCATGTGCTCGGGGTCGTTCCCCTTCACGAGCCGGAGCCCCAACGACGCCTCGGCGGTGGAGGGGATCACGTTCCGCGCCAGCGCACCCACGTTGCCACTGGCCAGCCCCTTCACCGTCAGCGAGGGCAGGAGCAGGCGCTCCGCCAGTGTTTCCGGCTCGCCCTCGGTGCGGGCCAGGCCCAGCTCCTCCTTGAGTGCGGCGTCGTAGCTCGGCAGCGCGTCCAGCGCGGCGCGCTCCTGGGGCCCGATGGGGTCGACGGTGTCGTAGAAGCCGTCGATGAGGACCTTGCCCGTGTCGCCGTCCTTCATGCTCGCGAGGAGGTCCGCCAGAAGCTGGCCGGGCACCGGCGCCCAGTTGCCGTAGTGCCCGCTGTGCAGGGAGCGCATCGGTCCGTAGACGGTGAGGGCCATCCCGGTCACCCCGCGTACGCCGAAGGTGATCTGGGGACGTCCGCTCTGGTGCACCGGCCCGTCGAAGAAGAGCCACACGTCGATGGGATCCAGGGCGCTCGCGGTGCGCGGCGAGGTAGTCCCCGAGGTGGCTGGAGCCCGCTTCCTCTTCGCCCTCGAAGAAGAACACCAGGTTCGAGGTGGGGATGATGTCGTGCTCGCGGAACGCGCGCAGCACCGGGAAGAGCGCGCCCAGGGGGGCCTTGTCGTCGCCGGCAGAGCGGGCGTAGATGCGCCACTCCGGATCGACCTCGTCGCCGTCGGCGGGGAAGGGAATGGGCGTCGCCCCCTCCTCCATGGACCCGTCGTAGAGCGTGGGTTCCCAGGGGGCGTGGGTCCAGTTCGTGGGATCCGCCGGCTGGCCGTCGTAGTGCACGTAGAGCCCCAGCGTGCGCGTCGCCCCCGGCACCTTCAACTCACCGAACACGGCCGGTGGCGCGCCGGGCAGCGTCCAGACCTCGGAGCGAACGCCCATCGCCTCGAGGCGAGCGGCCAGCGTGTCGGCGTTCACCCGTATGCCGACGGAGTCGGACGCCACGTTGGGCAGGGACAGCAGCCGGGCGAACTCCCGCAGCACGGCCGGCGCGTGGGCCGTCCGGTAGTCCCGGACCGCGTCGACGGCGGCGGCCTGCTGCGCCGAGGCGGGCCGGGGTGCCAGGGCCAGCCCGCACAGCGCGGCCAGGAGGACGGGCAACCACGAGACGGACGGACGACGTTCCACGGACATGCTCCGGTGCGAGGAGAATCGAAGGGCCCGGCCACAATACGGATCCGGACGTGGCGTTTCCAGCGCCCAGGATCACATTCTGGTGGATCCGGCCGGGGTGTGGCAGGGTTTGAAGCGGGTGGCGCGAGCGGTCGTACTCCAGGTACACCTGTCTCTACGAATCAGCGACGAAATGTATACCACCTGCATGTTCTGCAACCGCGACCTGGGCCGGAACGAGGTCGTCGAGCATTTTCCCGTGGGGCGCCGCCTGGCGTTCGACGAGGCCAAGGGCCGCCTGTGGGTGGTGTGCCATCGCTGTGAGCGTTGGAACCTCACCCCTCTGGAGGAGCGCTGGGAGGCGGTGGAGGAGTGCGAGCGGCTGTTCCGCAGCACGCGGCTGCGGGCCTCGACGGAGAACGTGGGGCTGGCCCGGCATCCGGGGGGTGTGGAGCTGGTGCGCATCGGCCAGCCCCAGCGGCCGGAGTTCGCGGCCTGGCGCTACGGAGACCAGTTCGGGCGCCGTCGCAAGAAGGCCATGCTCTACGGCGCCGGTGCGCTGGTGGTGTTCGGCGGCGTCATGGTGGGGGGCGTGGCCACCGGCGTCTTCAGCGGGGCGTTCGTCGGCCAGTTCGGGAACTTCTTCAACCTGTGGAAGAACGGGCGCACACTGGTGCGTCTGCGGACCGACGACGGCGATGTGCTCAAGCTGAAGTACCCGGACCTGGCCAAGACCCGCTTCGTGGAGTCCGACGACGAGCGGGGGTGGGCGCTCAGGGTGAAGCGGGGCAAGAAGGAGACGGTCTTCGAGGGCGACCAGGCCCAGAAGGCTGCAGGGCTCATCCTGCCCAGGATCAACTCCGCGGGCGGTAGCCAGAAGCTCGTCCAGGAGGCGGTGTCCCACCTCGAAGAGCTGGGTCATCCGGAGGAGGTCATGCGCCAGGCCACCCACTTCCGGAAGCAGGGACGCCTGGGAGATCCGACGGGCACGCTGTCCAAGATGCCCAAGCCGACCCGGTTGGCGCTGGAGATGGCGCTCCACGAGGAGCAGGAGATGCGCGCGCTACACGGCGAGCTGTGGCGTCTGGAGCGCGCCTGGGAAGAAGCGGAGGAGATCGCGGCCATCGCCGACGGCCTCCTGCTCCCCGAAGATACCGAATCCTTCCTCGAGAAGCACCGCGAGGACTAGCAGGTCGCGGAAGAAGGGGAGCGCCTCTGCCCGATGGTTCCGGTGGCTCAGGCCCCCACGTCGGCCTGCATGAACTGCACGCCCCCGCCGATCAGACCACCGGCGACGCCGTTTGCCACGCCCACCGCGAGGGGACCCGGCAGGCCCTCCATGAGCGCCCCCGCCCCGAGCGTCAGGCTCAGATAGAAGACCGCCGAACAGACCAGGAGCCCGTAGAGCGCTCCCGAGACCGCGGTGAGTCGCCAGTGCATGGCGTTGAAGAGGACCACGGCGCCGATGCCCAGGAAGGCGAAGGTGAGCAGGTGCAGCACGCTGAACGCCACCAGGTTTCCGGCGAACACCGCCATGGCCAGGGCCCCGTCGGGCATGGCCCCGGACATCTGGGTTCCGCCGGGTCCGAAGAAGGTCCGCCCGAGCGCGGTGGGCGTGGACAGCGGCGCCATGTGCACCACGTCGCCGACGAAAAAGATGGCGGCTACCGCGATCCCACCCAGGATACCGGCCTCCGCGCCCCACGAGAGTCGCGCGCGCTCTGCCATGATCGGCCTCCGCAACGATGTGATCGCACCTCGGCCCGTCCGCCCGACGCCATCATGCGCCGGCGCCCCCCGTCGGGTCAACCTCGTCGAGGGGCAGGCGGGCCTCGCGCACCATGTCCGCCAACTCGCCCCGGGATCCGATGTCGAGCTTGCGGTAGATGTTGCTCAGGTGGGTGGTGACGGTGCGCGGTGAGATGTCCAGCTCCCTGGCGATCGCTTTGCTGGACCTGCGGTCGGCCACCAGGCGCGCGATCTCCACCTCGCGGGGTGTGAGCTCGGCGGTGCCCTCGGCTTGCGACCGCGAAGGCGGGCGCGAGCCCAGGTTGCGGAACTGTTCGCGAGCCTTCTCCAGCTCCGGCGTGGCCCCCAGTTGCCCGAACACGTCGTGGACTCTCCGCAGCTCCGTCAGGGCCGCCTCACGCTCGCCCAGGTCGGCGAGGCAGCCGGCGAGCTGACGCCGGAGGCGGGCGGCGTCGGGGAGGATGGGGATCTCCTCCAGGCCCTCGGCGGCGGAGCGCATCAGCCCCGCCGCCTCGGCGGGTCGACCGGAATGCCACGCCACCAGGGCGTCACACGCGTCGGCCCAGGCGATGCCCAGGGTGTGGTTGATCTGATCCGCCTCGCGGCGCATGCGCCTTCCGACCGCGTGCGCCTTGTCCATGTCCTCCAGGCGGATGGAGGCCTCGCCCAGGATCGGGAGCAGCCGATGAAGGATCCAGATCACGTATCCGCTCTGTTCGGCGAGCCTGAGCCCGGCCTCGGCCGTGCGCGCCGCGTCCTCGATGTCGCCGCGGAACATCTGTACCGCGGCCCGGCCGATGTGAGCCGGGACCACGGCATGCACGTCCATGGGCCCTTCATCGGCATGCTCGGCGCCGGACAGCTCCCAGGCGCGGTCCACCAGGTCCTGCGCACGTTCGTAGCTGCCCCTTCCCAGGTAGATCATGGCGGTCCACACCAGGAGCCGGACCAGCACCGTGCGCTGGTTGAGGGCGGTGGCCAGGCTGATGCCCCGCTCGCCCTGAGCCAGGCCTCCCTCCCAGTCACCGGTGGCGTAGGCGTACTCCACCGACAGCTCGGCGACCCACAGCCGCAGCACGGGCGAGCCCAGATCTTCCGCGGCGCTGCGGGCTTCGTCGAGAAGCCGGGCCATGGACTCGGTATCGCCGGTGAGCCCTTCCAGCGCGGCCAGCGCCCAACGGCCCCAGAACTCCACGTGGAGATCCCCCGACTCGCGGGCGAGGGTGACCGCCTTCCAGCCGTGCTTGCGGGCGCGCTCGGGCTGGCCGATCCAGGTGAAGAGGAGTGCCAGGGCCCGGTGGACCCGTCCCAGAAGCATGGGCTCGTCCAGCGCTTCGGCCAGCTCCAGGGCGCCTTCGATCCGCTGGAGCGCGTCATCGGGCCGTCCCAGCTCCTGGAACGCCACACCGGCGGCCAGTTGGAGACGGGCCTCCAGCGCGGGTCCGCCCGTGCCCAGCGCTCTCAGTGCCTCGTCGAACTCGCGGATGGCCCCCTCGTGTCGCCCGGACCAGAACTCCAGGAGCGCCAGGTGGCGATGGGCCTGCGCCAGGGGGGCGCCGCCGTCCTCCCGGCGTGCCGCCAGGACCGAGCGCCACAGCTCTCCGGCCTGGTCGTAGTGACCCAGGCGTGAGTGCGCCCGGGCCAGATCGATGCGGATGGCCTCGACCCCGGGGACGTCATCCGGGCGTCCGTGACCGTCGTCGGCTCCATCACCGGGGAGCCGGGCCAGGGCGGCCTCCAGATAGTCCGCGGCCTCACGGTCGGCATGCCGCTCCAGGGCCGAGCGACCGGCCGCCACCAGGTAGCGCGCGGCCCGCGGCTCCTCCTGGGGCTCGCCGGCGTGCGTGAACTGGTAGGCCAGCTCGTCGGCGTGCTCCAGCGCCGCATCGCCGTAGAGTCGCTCCATCTCCTCGGCGACCCGGCGATGCAGGTGGCGGAGGCGCGTGAGACTCAGCCGCTGGTAGAGGGTCTCGCGCACCAGGGGGTGGCGGAACTCCAGATAGAGGGATCCCTCCTCGTCACGCTCGTCCAGGAGCCCGGACGCCACCAGCGCCTCCACGGCGTCGGTGAAGGAATCCCCCGAGAGATCGGTGCATCGCTCCAGCAGCGACAGTCGCGCCCGCGTGCCCACCACCGCCAGGCCCTCGGCGAGGCCCACGGCGGCGTCGGACAGGCCGCTCAACCGCAGGATCACGGCGTCGCGCACCGTCCCGGGCAGCTCCAGCTCGCGGGCCTCCCACCCCAGCCATGCACCATCGCGCCGGAAGAGCCGGCCCGATTCCACCAGCGCGTCCAGCGTCTGCTCGATGAAGTAGGGGTTGCCGCGAGTCCACCCGTAGAGCAGCGACGCGAACTCCCGCACGTGGGGACCCGACACCTCGAACGACTGCTCGAGGAGCGACTCGGTGCCGTGACGGGTCAGCGGGTGCAGCGGATGGAGGCGGAGGTTGCGGAGCGCCACCAGGGAGCGCTCCATGCGGAGCAGCCGGTCGTTCCCCTGACGGTAGTCGGTGTTGTAGGTGCCCAGGACCCGGATGGGCTCGCCCTCGATCTGGCGGGTCACGAAATGGAGCAGGGCCAGCGACGACGCGTCGGCCCAGTGCAGATCTTCCAGGATCAGGAGAAGCGGAGCCCGACCGGCGAGGTTCTTGAGGAACTCCGTCAGATTCCAGAACAAGCGGGTACGCAGCTCCCGTGGGTCGGCGCCGGCGTGGGCCGGCTTCTCGACGGGGCCGAGGGCCGGGAACAGGCGGCGTAGCTCGTCTTCGGTGCCCCGGGTGAGAACGGTGAGGGTGGCATCGTCCATGCCTCGCACCACCGGCAGGAGAGCGTCGGACATGAGCGCGTAGGGCACGCCCGTCTCCACCGGGTAGGCGCGGCCGGCGGCCACCGCCCATCCCCGACGCTCCGCCTCGTGGGCCAGGGTCCGGGCGAGCCTGGACTTGCCGACGCCGGTCTCGCCGGTGAGCACCACGAAGGGCTCCACCACCCGCTCGTCGCCGAACAGGGTGTAGAGGCTCTCCAGATCGTCGCGCCGTCCCACCAGGGGAAGCTCCCGGGGGAGTCCGGAGGAGTGGCGATCGCTCATGGTGTCGTGGCTCCGCTCGGGCTGCGTCGTCGAATGTCACAACCGAAGGTCGTGTCTCGCCCAGCCGGCCGAACTACGTACGGATACGTAGGGACTACGTAGGAGCGCTACACGCCCTCGAAGAGCGGCGTCGTGATGTAGCGCTCGGCGAAGGAGGGGATGATCACCACGATCGTCTTGCCCTCCATCTCGTCGCGTGCCGCCACCTCGTAGGCGGCGACCAGCGCCGCGCCGGAAGAGATGCCGCAGGGGATCCCGTCGAGACGCGCCACCTCGCGCGCCGTGGCGAAGGCGTCTTCGTTCACCACCGCGATGACCTCGTCGATCATGTCGGTGTTGAGCACCTCGGGCACGAAGCCGGCGCCGATCCCCTGGATCATGTTGCCGGGCCCGGGCTCACCGCCGGACAGCACCGGGCTGGTGGCCGGCTCCACCGCCACCACGTGAAGCCCCGGTCGGCGCGGCTTCAGGACCTCGGCGCAGCCCGTGAGCGTGCCCCCGGTGCCGACCCCGGACACGAGCACGTCGACCTCGCCCCCGGTGTCGTTCCAGATCTCCTCGGCGGTGGTACGCCGGTGCACGTCCGGGTTGGCGGGGTTCTCGAACTGCATGGGCTGCACCGAGCCGGGGATCTCCTCCAGGAGTCGCTCCGCCGCGTTCAGGGCGCCGTTGATGCCTTCCTCCTTGGGCGTGAGCACCAGCTCCGCCCCCATGAGCCGCATCATCTTCTGGCGCTCGATGGACATGGTCTCGGGCATGGTGAGCACGCAGCGGAGCCCCTTGGCCGCGCACACGAAGGCCAGGGCGATGCCCGTGTTGCCCGAGGTGGGCTCCACGATGGTGGTGTCGGGTCCGATGCGTCCGTCCCGCTCCAGGGCCTCGATCATGGCCACGCCGATGCGGTCTTTCACGCTGGCCAGCGGGTTGAAGAACTCCAGCTTGAGGAGCACGTCGGCCCTGGCGCCGCGCGCGGCGCTCAGCCTCGGTGCCCGCACCAGCGGGGTGTCGCCGAAGGTCTCGGTGATGCTGTCGTAGATGCGGCCGCGGCCGCGCTGGGTCCCGCGCTTGTCACTCATGGTGTCCCCCTCGTGGAGGGTGTGTTGGGGGGTTCAGCTTCCATCCGCTCGTTGCTGCTCCTGCACCCAGGCTTCGATGTTGTCGCCCAGCATGGGCAGGCTCACCGCGCCGTCGGCCAGGACGCGATCGTGGAAGGCCTTGATGTCGAAGGCCTCGCCCAGTCGCTGCTCGGCGTCGCTCCTGAGGCGCTG
Organism: uncultured Gemmatimonadales bacterium; assembly: GCA_963809895.1. Lineage (GTDB taxonomy): Bacteria > Gemmatimonadota > Gemmatimonadetes > Longimicrobiales > Gaopeijiaceae > Gaopeijia. The sequence goes on from CAWELD010000010.1 coordinate 1,211,130, forward strand.
GATCTCCAGGCTGCCCAGCATGTAGCTGGTGGCCTGACCGGGCACCGCGATGTAACGGTCGATCTCGCCGGCCACGCTGTTGGCGCCCTCGGCCGTGTGCTCCAGCATGTACTCGATGGCCTGCTGGCGGGTCCACCCCAGCGCGTGCATCCCCGGATCCACCACCAGCCGGGCCGCCCTGAGCGCCGCGTTGGACAGGCGTCCCATGCGGTCCACGTCGCTGGTGTAGAGCCCCATCTCTTCGGCCAGTGCCTCGCTGTAGAGCCCCCAGCCCTCGGCCATGCCGGCGCTGTAGAAGTACTGGAGCAGCGGGTGCAGCCCGCTCCGGGCCAAAGCCACCGACATCTGCAGGTGGTGCCCTGGATAGGTCTCGTGATAGGCCGTGGACTCCATGCCGGCGCGGCTGATGGTCTCGGGCAGGTAGGTACCCAGCTCGTAGGTGCCGGGCCGGCTGCCGTCCTGGGCGCCGGCGGAGTAGAAGCCGCCGCCGGACTGCTTCTGGAAGGCCGGGAACGGCTTGACGATCACCTCGGCGTCGGGCACGAAGCCGAACCAGTCGGGCACGGCGGCCTTGCCTCGCTCCACCGCGGCCCGGGCGTAGGCCAGCACGTCGTCGGCGGTGCGGAAGGTGTAGGCGGTGTCGGTGCGGAGCCGCTCCAGCACGGCGTGCACGTCGTCGGTGCCGAAGCTCCGTCGCGCGATCTCCGTCATCTCGGCTTCGATGCGCTCCATCTGCCGGAGGCCCGCCTGATGGATCTCGTCCGGCGTGGGCGAGAGCGAGGACCAGAAGGTCACCGAGGCCCGGTAGCAGTCCTGGCCGCCGGGGTTGGCGCTCACGCCCACTTCGGTGCGGGCCGCGGCGCGGTATTCGTCGCGCAGGTAGTCGCGGTAGCTGGTGATGGCGGGCCGGATCTCGTCACGGACGATCGTCGCCACCTGCTCGGCGAACTCCGGGTCACCGTCGCGGGCCGCCGGGTTGTAGAAGGGGGAGTCCTCGACGGGAGCCTCCAGCATGCCATCGACCTGCCCCAGGACCGCGTCCACCCCGCTCTGCGGCGCCGTGTACCCCTGGCGTACGCCTTCCCGGAGGTTGGCGACGAGGGTGTTCAGGTACCGTGGCACGTCGTGGAGGCGGGCCAGGGCGTCGGCCCGGGTCTCGGCGTCACCCACGGGCTGCACCGCGAAGGTGGAGGGCAGCATGCTCTGCCATCCTGTCCAGGTGGGGCTCACGTTCCAGAGCTCCATCCTGCACACCCGGCGCGCGGTGGCGGCCTCCAGGCGCTGCACGAGGAAGGTGTAGGGGATCCACGCATCGGTGCCCCGGACGGCTTCGGCGTCGAGACCGCGGAGCTCGGCCAGCCAGGCGTCTTCGCGGGCTTCCCAGGCGGCGATGGCCTCGACGCTGCGGTCGCCGAGACGGTCCCAGGGCGTGTCGGGGTACCCGATCTCGAAGGCTTCTTCCGGGAACTGGTGGTAGTAGGCGTCCGAGTACTCGCGGGCGATGGCATCGGCGCGGGCGGCGGGATCCGTGGCGGCCATGTCACCTCCAGGCGCGGTGTCTCCGCCGCAGGCCGCGGCGAAGACGGTGCAGGCGATGAGGAGTGCGGAGGCGCCGCGGCCGGCTCGGGACGCTCGGGTCATGGGATCTCCTGGACGGGCAGGTGGGGGGCGACCTTCGTGCCTTCTCTCGCGGGCAAAGTGGGGCCCGACCCTCGGGCACACCACCGGGGGCGCGGGTCAGAGCGTGCCGGCCGCGCTCCGGGCCGCCGCGACGGCCACCTGACCGAAGGCGATCCCCCCGTCGTTGGGCGGAAGCCGGCCGGGCACCAGCACCTCGATGCCGCCCTCGCCCAGGAGCGTCGCCGTGCGCTCCAGCAGGAGCACGTTCTGGAAGACGCCGCCGGACAGGACGGCGGTGGTGAGACCCTCGGTCCGTGCGATGCGGAGCACCGCGTCGGCCGTGGCCCGCGCCAGGCTTTCGTGGAATCGCAGGCCAATGCGGCCGGGCAGGGTGCCTTTCGCGATGTCGTCCAGGATGGCGCGGATCGTCTCCCGGGGATCCAGCACCAGGCCGTCGGGGGATTCCTCGACGGGGAGCGGATAGGGATCCGGCTCCGAGCCGCCTCTCTCCGCATCGAGCGATTCCGCCGCCGCCATCTCCAGCTCGATGGCGGCCTGGCCCTCGTAGCGGATCTCGGCCCGGACACCCGCCAGGGCGGCCACGCCATCGAAGAGCCGTCCCGCGCTGGAGGTCACGGGAGAGCGGACGCCGGCCCGGCGCACGGCGGCCACGGCCTGCCAGCGCTCGGGATCCACGGAGTCGGACAGGGTCGCGGGGATCTCCGACACCTCCTGACCCAGGCTCTCCACCAGCCAGGTGAGCGCCATGCGCCAGGGCTGGCGGATGGCCTGGGCGCCGCCGGGCATGGGCACGGGACGGATCCACCCCCGCCGGCGGAAGTCCAGCAGGTCGCCCACCAGGATCTCCCCGCCCCAGATGGTGCCGTCGGTGCCGAGCCCGGTGCCGTCGAAGATGGCGCCCACCGCCGGGCCCGGGTGGCCGTGCTCGGCCAGACAGGCGGCCAGGTGCGCATGATGGTGCTGGATTCCCAGTGGCGGGAGCTCCGCGCGCTCATCCAGAGCGTACTTCGTCGACAGGTAGTCGGGATGGAGGTCGTGGACCACCAGCTCCGGCTCCACGTCGAAGAGGCGCTGGAAGTGCTCCACGCCTTCGGTGAACGAGCGCAGGGTCTCGTAGTTCTCCAGGTCGCCGATGTGGTGTCCCATCCAGGCTCGCCTTCCGCGCGCCACGCAGAAGGTGTTCTTGAGCTCGGCGCCGCAGGCCAGGAGCGGCGGCGCGTTCATGGGGAGCTCGATGGGAACCGGCACCCACCCCCGGCTGCGGCGAAGCATCATGGGCTGGCGCCGGCCGGCCACGCGCACGACCCGGACCACCGAGTCGTCGGTGCGGGTCTCGATGGGCCGGTCGTGCACCAGAAACAGGTCGGCGATCTCGGCGAGGCGCGTGAGCGCGTCGTCGTCCCGGAATGCGATGGGCTCGTCGGAGACGTTGCCGCTGGTCATCACGAGCGGCGTGCCCACGTCGCGCAGCAGAAGGTGGTGGAGCGGCGTGTAGGGCAGCATGAGCCCGAGATCGCGGTGGCCGGGAGCGACGGCGGCGGCGACCGCCGCCTCGGGCAGGCGAGGCGCCAGCACGATCGGTCGCTGGCGGGACTCCAGGAGCGCGGCCTCTTCGGGTCCGAGCTCTGCCAGCGTCTCGGCGGTGGCCCGGTCCGGCACCATGAGCGCGAAGGGCTTGTCCTCGCGGTGCTTGCGGGCCCGCAACGTCGCGACCGTGCCCTCGTCGTCGGCGCGGCACGCCAGGTGGTATCCCCCCAGACCCTTCACGGCGAGGATCGCCCCGCCGGTGAGGACGCGGGCGGCCTGGCGGACCACGTCGCCGGCACCATCCCCAGCCGGGACCGGCACCCCGGCGGCATCGAGGAGCGTCACGCGGGGGCCGCACACCGGGCAGGCGTTGGGCTGCGCGTGGAAGCGGCGGTTGGCCGGGTCCTCGTACTCGGCCCGGCAGCGCTCGCACATCTCGAAGCCGGCCATGGTGGTGAGGGGCCGGTCGTAGGGCACGTCGCGCACGATGGTGAAGCGGGGTCCGCAGTTGGTGCAGTTGATGAAGGGATAGCGGTAGCGCCGGTCGGCCGGGTCGAAGAGCTCGCGCAGGCAGTCGTCGCAGGTGGCGGTGTCGGGGCCCACGAGGACGTCGGAGCGCGGGGCGGCACCGCTGCGGGCGATGTGGAATCCCCCGTCGGATTCCGTGGAAACGTCCCGCACCTGGACCTCGTCCACGCGGGCGAGGGGCGGCGCGTCATCCTTCACGCGGCGCACCATGTCGCGCAGCGCGTCTTCGGCCCCCTGGACCTCGATCTCCACCCCGCGGGCGTCGTTGCGGACCCATCCCACGAGGGCCAGCTCAGTGGCCAGCCGGTAGACGTGGGGGCGAAACCCGACGCCCTGCACGATGCCGATGACGCGGATGTTGATGCGTCGGGGGGATGGGGTGGCGGTCATGCAGCAAGCTAGCCGGAGGCGGGAGCGGGGCGCGAGGCGGGGGGACGGTTGCCCCTCCGACTCATCCGGAGCACCTTGCGCGGTCCCTTCCTGCAGGAGCGGAAGTGGGCATCTCGCCGCCCACGCACCTGGACCGGAGCGACACTTGAACTTCTGGGAACGCCTGCGCTGGGACCTCGCTCGGCAGTACTACCAGGCCAGGAAGGTCCTCCTGCGCTGGAAGATCGGAGACCGGTGGGAAGACGACGCGGCCTTCGGGCGCCGCCGGTATCCGGACTACGAGACGTACATCGAGCACCAGAAGACCAAGTTCAGCGCGCTGCGCTCCAAGTCGATCCTGGGCCACGACGAGCGCTTTCATCGGGCGTTGTGCGAGCGCCTGGCCGAGCTGCCGCTGGAGCTGCAGGGCCGCGGCGTGCTCTGTCTGGCAGCGCGCCAGGGGAGCGAGGTGCGCGCCTTCATCGATCAGGGCGCGTTCGCCGTGGGCATCGACCTGAATCCCGGGCGTTCGAACTCCTACGTGGTGACGGGGGATTTCCACGACCTGCAGTTCGCCGACGAGTCCGTGGACCTGGTCTACACCAACTCCCTGGACCACGCCTTCGACCTGCAGAAGATCCTGGCCGAGGTGAAGCGGGTGCTGAAGCCCGATGGGGGGCTCATCGTCGAGGCGAACCTGAACGCCGACGAGGGGGGCGCTCAGGCGGGGCCGTACGAGAGCATGGTCTGGGAGGATGCGGACGCGCTCCTCGAGCGCATCGAAGCGTGCGGGTTCCAGCTCGTGGGGCGACGCCCGTTCGAGGTGCCGTGGAAGGGCGAGCAGCTCACGTTGCGGCGGGCGGAGGACGACGCGGCGGCGGCCTGATAGCCGCCTGATCGGTGCCGGGCGTTTCAGCTGAAACGCTTCGGCATCGCCGAGGCACTCACCGCCATCCGCTCTCCGCCACACGCAGCACGATGCCCGGATCCGGGATCGGATCGCGCCTCGCCCACATCCTGAGGAAACCCGATCCCGGGGAGCCCCCGTAGCGCTCGAGCCACGCTACGGCACGGCCGCGCTCGTCCGCTGCCAGCACCGTGCTCACGCTTGCGGTGTCCACGCCCTCGCGGTCGATCCACCATGCTGGGAGTCCCCAGCGACGGCCTTCGGCGGTGGCCCGCGCCGGATAGCTGTCCAGCGTCGCCGCCTCGTGATCCACGCCCACGAGGGCGCCGGGCCGGGTCAGGTCGATGCCAGTCGGCGCGCCGGATTCCGGGTCCCGCAGCACCGCTCCCGGGGGATAGCCGAGCCACACCACCCGTCCCGGACCCTCCATGAAGCGGCGGAAGAGCACGGTGTCGGCGGCAACGGGAGCCACATTGGCCGGGATGTAGTCCTCGGCGAAGACGACGACGCTCGGGACGCCGCTGGCCAGCGCCTCGGTCATGAAGGCGGCGAGTCCCGTGGAGTCCAGCACTTCGTAGCCGCCGCCGGCGAGGACGTCCCGCAACTCCTCGTGCCCGTTGTAGAGCGAGCGCGTGGCCAGCGCCGGGTCCCAGAACACCGCTCGGCGCAGCGCCACGCCCGCGGTGGTGCCCCGGAAGGCGTAGATTCGCCCGTCGTCGCTCCCCACGTAGAGCACGCCGTCGGCCGCTACGGGTGACGACATGACGGCATCGCCGGTCCGGAAGCGCCAGCGCTCGCCACCCGTGGAGCGGTCCAGCCCCAGCATCGTTCCGGTGAAGTCGCCCACGTACACCGTCTCGCCCACTACCGCCGGCGAGGAGAACACGTTGAGCGCCGTCAGCGTGCGCCAGACCTCCTGGCCGGTGGCGGCGTCCACACCCTGCACGAAGAGGCCGTCGGAGGATCCCGCGTAGACGATTCCGTCGGCCACGGCCGGCGAGCTGATCACCCACGACACCTCGTGATCGAACCGCCAGCGCATCTCGCCGCTCTCCTGGTCCAGCGCGTACAGGTGGCCGTCGCGGGCTCCGACGTAGACCGTGCCATCGACGACGGCGGGCGACGACTGCACCGTGCGCCGGTCGAAGCCGAAGTCGGCCGACACCAGCTCCCGCCCCTCGGTGTCGTAGCGCCAGCGCTGCTCGCCGCTGGCCAGGTCCACGGCGTAGACGCTGCCGTCGGCGCTGCCCACGAAGACGGTGCCGTCGGCCACCGCCGGGCTCGAGCGGATGCGTCCCTCGGTGGAGAACTGCCACAGCGGAGCACCGTCGGAGGCCCGGAGTGCGTAGAGTCTGCCGTCACCCGCTCCCACGACCAGGGTGTCGCCCGAGAGGGCAGGGGAGGAGATGAAGTAGTCCCATCCCTCGTTGCCCCAGGGCAGCGGCAGGTCGGGGTCGGTGGTGAAGCTCCAGACCTGGGATCCATCCCTCCGTCGCAGCGCGTGCACCACCCCCGCGCGGTCCTGGAAGAAGACGAGCTCGGCGGAGACCGCAGCGGTGGACGGTATCGGGCTGCCCGCATCGAAGCGCCAGATCTCGTCGCCCGCGTCCGCGTGCAGCGCGTAGAGGCGGCCGTCGGAGCTCCCCACGTAGACCACGCCGTCGGCCACCGCGGGCGAGGAACGCACCGCTCCACCGGTCTCGTGGACCCATTGCAATCCCCCGATCCCCTCGAGCCCCGGGGACTCGTAGACGCCGGCGTGGTGGGGACCGCCGCGAAACATCCCGGTGGCGGTCGTGGCGCCGGACGTCGTGGGGGCGGGGGATTGGGTGCAGGCGGCGAGGAGAGTGAGGGCGAGGGTGAGGCCCCAGCCTCCAGGGCGAGCAGGATATGCGGTCACGAAGCGGACTCCGGTCGTGTGAGGGTCCCGACACGGCTGAGATACGGAATGCCCTCGACGAGCTTTCCCGGGCGCGGCACGTCGGCCATGCCGCGACGGCCAATGTGACGGAGCGCGCCTGCGAGCCTCCCGGCGACGACGCTGTGATCCCCCGCCAGAAGGATGGCCAGAAGATCGGAGGCGTCGCGAACGCTCGCGAGGGCCACCTGTGCCTCCACCGGACGCTGCTGATAGAAGTTCGGCTGCACGCGGGCGAGGGCTGCAGGAACGGCCAGGAGGCGCAGCTCGTCTCTCTGGCTCAGCAGGCTCTCGTCGGGGAGAGCGCCTACGGCGTAGTCGAACAAGCGGGTCCCGAACGGTAGCTCCACCGTGTTGTTGGTGCCGGCGGGAGCGTGGACGACAACCTGACGGGGGATGTCCGTCGCTTCAGCATGCAGCAGGAGCGAAAGCTCGGGGGAAAGGTGCCACTCCCGTCCGAAGCGCGCGTCGCAGTAACGCCGGCAGAACTCCCAGAAGGACGCGTACCACGCGGTCGTGTCACCGGGAGGTGCGGTCGGGTCCGTGGCCATCCACCAGCCGCGGATGACCGGAGTCAGGAAGCCCGCCGTCCTCAAGCGATCACGATGGGTCCGCGAGAGTTCGGATGAGGCGAAAACACGTCTGCCGTCCCTCTGAAGGCGGGACAGCACCTGCAGAGACTCGGCAAGCTTCTGGTTGCGGGGAGACAGGGCGACCTCGATCGTTGGGCGATGGCGTCGTCGCACGTCTTTGGTGTGGCACGATTACACGTAATTAACGTGGCACTAGTTCAAGTGTAACCTGCGGGATGCGCGCGACACTGGTCGGCGCCCCTCACCCCCTTGAATACCGCAGGGATATGCGGCAAAGTAGTTGCCCTCGGGGCCATAGCTCAGTTGGGAGAGCGCCTGCTTTGCAAGCCCGCCGGGCTCAGGGCTGATTTCCCGGATGTCGCGTAGGAATGCGGCATGAGCCCCGGATCTCGTGGACGCCTTTGCCGGCGATTCATGGGGTCCGGGGCTTCGTTTGTGCACAGGTTTGTGCACAGGGGCGACGCGCCCCGCCCGCACGTTCGGACCGCGTTGGGCTCGGGTTCGATCGAGAGCGGAAGCCCAGCTAGTGCAGCGGCGCTCGAATGCAACGAGACTTTTGCGCCACTACACTAGAACGGTCGCCATGAGTGCTCGCACCAGAGCCTCAACCAGCAGTCAAAGGTGAACCGCCCCGGGTGCTCTGCACCCCGTTTCTGGTCCACTAGAAGCGAGAGTTTTCGAGCTCCTCAGGGCCTGGGGTGAGTAGAGCGCCGGCCGCGAAGTCGGCCGGCGTAGAACGGGCCAAACTCCCGTGGGGGCGGAAGTTGTTGTAGTCGGCCCGCCAGCGGTCGAGGACCCGCTGGGCGTCCTCGAGATCGATAAACCAGTGTTGCGATAGGCACTCTCGCCGGAGCACGGAGTTGAAGGCCTCGACGTGGGCGTTGTCCGTGGGCTTGCCCGGCCGGCTGAAGTCCAGCTTCACCCGGTTCCAGTACGCCCAGTGGTCCAGGGCCTTCGAGGTGAATTCCGTCCCATTGTCCACGGAGATCAGATCGGGCAGGGCCTCCCGCTCGGCTCCGGCGTCAGCAAGGATCCCCGCCACCTGCTCACCCCGGAAGCCACGTCCAGATTGCAGCACGATGCACTCCCGGGTGTGCACGTCGATCACGGCCAGGACCCGCACCGTCTGGCCACCAGAAAGGGTGTCATGCACGAAATCCATCGCCCACCGCTCGTTGGGCCGGCTCGTGACCCGGCGATGCTCTCGCCGGACTGCGCTCCGGCGGCGACGGGGGCGCTTCCGTCGCAGCGTCAGCCCCTCCTCCCGGTAGAGCCGGTAGATGAGCTTGTGGTTCACCGGCCAGCCCTCCCGCCGCAGGAGCGTGTGTACCTGCCGGTAGCCGTAGCTCACCCGCGCCGCCGCAATCTCACGGATGCGCGCCCGGAGCGCCTCTCGAGGTGCCTTGATGCTCCGGTACCGCACCGAGGAACGGGACACGCCCAGCGCCCGGATCGCCCGACGCTCGGAGAGCCGGTAGGCCCGCTGCGCCCACGCCACCCCGTCCCTCCGCTGCGCCGGGCTCACCATTTTTTTCGGAGCGCCTCCTGGAGGATCTCCTTGTCCACGCTCAGATCCGCCACCAGCCGCTTCAACCGGCCGTTCTCCTCTCGGAGCTGTCGGAGCTCCCGAAGCTCGGGGACGCCCAGCCCCCCGAACTTCTTCTTCCACCGGTAGAACGTCGCCTCCGTGATCTGCAGCTTCCGACAGATCTCCATCACCGGCGTCCCCGCCTCCGCCTGCCGGAGCGCCATCACCTGCTGCTCTTCCGTGAACCGCGACCTCCGCATCGGACTGCCTCCTCCCGCTCCCGCGGGCCTCAGGTCAGCCCCAGAGTAGCTCCCTCGCTTTCCGAGAGTCCAGATGGATCAGGTATCGGGGGGAAGAGCACTACGACAACGCTCTGGCCGAGACCGTGATCGGACTCTACAAGACCGAGCTCATCGGGCCGCAGCGGCCTTGGGGCTCCCTCGAGGAGGTCGAGTTCGCCACCCTCCGCTGGGTCCGGTGGTTTAATCACCACCGCCTCTTTGGACCCATCGGTGACGTGCCGCCGGCCGAGTACGAAGAGGCGTTCTTCCGTGCTCAAGAAGCTCCCAGCAGAGCTCTTGAGACTCAACTGAAACGGTCTCCGGTAAAGCCGGGGTGATTCACCATCCTCACGACGTGCCGAGACGGGACAAGACAGACCCGAGCCCAGGCAGGGAATCACAGGTCTCCACTTCCATCCAGCCCGCACGAGACTTGCTGCCGATCGAAAGCAGCACCCTGTCCTCCACATTGTCCGTCCCGCGACGGCCATGAGAGCGTAGCCCCACGGCGACCCCCTCCCACGTCACCCACCGTTCTCGGATCGCCTGGGCGAATCCGCCAGCCAAATAGCATGTAGGGTCCACCCCCGGCCAAATTCGCCCCACCCTGACGACGAGGGCACGCCACTCATCCTCAAGGTCGCCTCCGGACCGCACCCAGACCGCCCTCCGGAGGCGTGCCCAACCTGGTGATTCGGCGTTCTCTTGAGCACTGCCCGGGAAGAACGTCAACGACACTCTCCCGGAGGGCAGTTGAACGACGTAGTCTCCATACCCAAATGCTTCCATTGGAGCATCTAGTTTCGCCCGTACTTCCTCCAACGAGTTGTAGAGGCGTACCCCCCTGAGTCCCGCCAGGTCGAGCGCAGCCGTTGTCTCGTCTGTGCTGGCGGGCCATCCGCAGGAAACGGTGAGCAGCGCAAGCGCAATGGCGGAGAGTGTCCTGTGCATTCGATTACCCATTCTCTCCAGTGTCAAGGTATCCATCATACAACATCGTACGGCAATAGGTTGCGTATCCGACTCGCGATTGCGGGCCAACTTGCTGCCAGAGTTCCTCGCCACGTTGATTGTTGTTCATGTCAATCTCGGTATCCACCGGATCCTCTGACTCTGCTTCGTGGATATTCAGCCACCCCCACGCACTTTCTGCGCCCAGAAGCGCATGAAGCCAAGCACTCCAGATACAATGGCGTACAGCGTTCGTTTCATTCGCGAGTAGGTCATGGTAGTAGGTGCCGAAAGGATCAGTCAGTAGCTCGGCGGTTCCGTATGCGATGCTGACACACTCCACGGGATGGTCGATGCAGTAACGCTTCTCCGAGTCTGTAATTCGATCCCAGAATTCCTGCTCCACACCATCTGGACGCACCAACTCCTCCTCGGGGGGCGGGTCGGTGCTGTCGCCCCCGCTTCCCCCACCGCCCCCTCCTGTCAAGTCTACACACGCGGTACCGTCTACGGTCGGCTCGCACGCCCCGGGATCATAGCCGCACTCTAACCAGAAGACGACCTCATCGCCTTCCATAATCGCATAACACCAATCCCAATCCCCCGGGGGTGGGGGGGGGACGCAAGCGGCACGGCAGCCCCCAACTCCCCCGCCGACGCGGCGTAATTGCTGGGAACCCCAGTCGCGTTGGCCTTCCGCCATCCCTTCCCAGCAGCGTGCTCGCCATTCCCCGGCGCCCAGGAGACAAAACCCATGGCGAACTCTCGATCAACCAGCGGTACGTCACACAGGCCCCGGTAATGGATGATGTCGTCACTCATGGTACGATAGTCCACGGAGAAGGGGCGCGGCTCATCTCCATGGCTACCAGGCAATGTGCGTCGGTAACGGCGGTACGATCCGTCAGGTCTCCGGTACTCGATGAGGCATTGGCCCGAATGAAGCTGCTGCAGCGCCTGGCCGAAGTCCTCGAGTGCCGGAACGGATCCGAGATCCTCGTCCACGAAAGACTGCCCCGGCGACTCGGGCGCCTGCTCTTGGGCGTTTGCCAGGTCGGGAAGTGTCGGGATCGTTGGCGCACTCTGGTCGGTGCAGGCAGAAACGATGGCAATCAGAAGAAGGGACGCGAGAGTGGAGAGCTTCATAGGACAGACCATCCTGGCTGGGAACGTAGGCGCATTCGCATAACAGTTTCTGCGTGGCACGTTATGCGCCGACGCGATGGTTGCGCAACACCTATGGTCCAGGTCGCCACACCTTGCTCCTCAAGGAGTACCCGCTGGAGCTCGCTGCATCGACCAACCAGTGGGCGGTCGCTGGGCCTCTCGGTGCCCATCCCAGCCAACGCCTGCTTGGAGGCGGGAGCAAGCCACGTGCGAGACTAGTAGACTGTTGAAAGAGCCCTGATTTCGGCTCGCCGCAGAGAAGCCCGAATTTTGGCTCCTCGCTGTCTCCAATGGGTTGATGTAGGGGGAGTTTACCATGCATGAGGTAGATCATGGCGGTGAGTTTCGTGGTCGATCGATAGCCGCGAGCCCTGGCCTTGGTGGCCTGGACGAGGGAGGAGAGGCCTTCGAGCAGGCCGTTGGAGATGCGCGTGTGGAACCAGTGTACGTGGAAACAGTCGAAGGTGGTCCGGGCCTGCGTCAGGTGCTCGCGGGCGCCCTTCTGATAGGCCGGGGACATGTCCATACAGAGTTCCCAGATCCGGGCCGGCTCGCCACCATGCGCTTCGAGGTCCTTTCGGAATGCCCCAATGGTCTCGGCCTCCCGGCCGGGCAGCCTTCCCGCCCCGCACTCGGGGCACGTGAAGCGTCCGCCTTCGCGAAAGTCCAGGTACAGGTCCAGCCGCCGGGCGTCCGCGTCGAACTCCGTGCGCTTCACATACCACGGCGACTCCAGACCCAGCGCCATCTGGAAGAGCTCGACATCGCGCATGCCGCCACTCATCCGTCCCTCCCCCGACGACCATCCGAGCGAGCGAGGAGGAAGCGGCCCGCCGCGGAGGAAGCGACCCTCCAGCCGCCCCCTCCAAACCTACAGACTCACGCCGCTACCCATCCAGAACAGCGAGGAGCTTTCTTCTTCTTACTGAAGGCGTCTTTGCCACGGTTCGTTGGCGGGTTCGACGATGATCGCCGATCAACGAATGCGGGGCTGGACCGAATCCATTGCCCTCGGCGGGACTGTATGCCTGGGTCTCGGACTTGCTGTGGGGCGCCGCTGGATGCCCGCCGTAAACATCGATACAATCGGTAGCCGGGACAGGGAAGCGCTAAACTGACGCACCAAAGGCATGGTGCGATGTTGAGTCGCCGGAGGCGGGCGGTGCAACGAGCTACGCCGAGCCTCGAACAAGCTCCAGGCGCGCTTCGTCCACTTGGCCGAACGACACTCTCGTGGGGATCGCCACCTCAGGTATGGAGAGGGTTGGGGGGAAGAACATGACCTCGGTCCCCCTGTAGTGGTCCGCGGCGCTATACGCCAACCCGTATCTTCGCGACGGCCAACCTCCATATAGAGCCGCGATCTCGGGCACAGCATCGTAGGAGACCACCCAAGGTCGCTCGATCGTGGGGACCAAGGACGCGATCGCGCGGTGGTCCTCAAAGTCATAAGCGTTGAGGTACAAACGTTGCCCTTGGCCGAAATAGGGCGGATCAAGGTAGACCAGGCTGCGCGGACGCATTTCGGGGACCACCGTCCTGAGGAACTCGATCGCATCGAGGTTCGACAGATGGATGCGGCCCCTATGCCGACCGACCTTTTCGAGCCGCTGAACGAGCGTCGTTTTGTTGTACCGAGCGTCGATCCCATAGGCGCTCGTTTGCTGGCGGCCACCGATCATTCCAGCGTTCAGCACCCCAGACCTGTTGGTCCGATTGAGGAAGAACGTGGCGAAGCCCAACTCGACGGCGCCTACGGTCGGGTCTCGGCGAACTTCCTGCTGGCGATCCCACTCCTCGACCGTAACGGCCGTATCTACGACCTTTCGGCATAGGGCGTCCGTCTCGTGAAGCGCGGACCACCAGAACGCGTGGACATCACGGTCGAGATCGTTCAGGAAGATTCGATCAACTAGTCCGTCGTAAAGGAGGCCGAGGGCCACGCCTGCGCCGCCGGCATATGGCTCCGCGTAGTCTGCTCCAGCCAATCCGTTCTCGATCAGAAGGAGCTTGAAGAAGTTCGCGAGCTTGCCTTTGCCGCCCGGATATCTGAGCGGGGAAGGGAAGCGGCGGTCCGGGCAACCAACCATCAGTTATTCTCCCAGTGGCCTGAAGACGAGAGTCTGATCGCGGGAACACTAACTCCCCGTCGCTACGACGGCCATAGGCCGGCGAAGAACGGCTCCATCTCATCCCAGGCATCGCGGAGAGCGCCCAAATCCGGGTTGGTCCGGTGGTTGTGGACCCATTCATGAAAAGTGACAACGGCGGCGGCGAAGAAGCGGCTGGAGTCGGCATTCAACTCGACCATCTTTCGCGTAGCCTCGTTGATCTTCCCCTCTTCTTCGAGCTTCTGAGCTGCGGCCTTCATCTTCTTCGCGAGCACCCAGCTCCGATGGGCGATCCCATGCCGTTCGTTATAGTGGTCAACGCTCAATTCGAGAAAGACGCGAAACAACACTGCCGCCGCGTTCGTGTAGGACTTGGCATCCAACTCACGCAGTTCTCGGAGAATGTCCGCGGGTCGCTTGGGCATCCCCCTTGGCTTGAATGTGGGTGGGATGACGGTCCGTCGCTTGGAGTAATCTGGGGGGGTGGGCTTCGTGGGGGGGGCTCGATGTCGAGTGCTTCTTGGGTGGGCGCGTCACGTGTTGCCCGGCAAGCGGGACTGGCTGAGCCAGGCGTTGTTTGGGGTCGGGGAAGATCCCGCCGCTTGAAGGCCCCAACGTATGCTTCAATCGCCGTAGCTTTGTTGAGAGAACGCGAGTTCCACGGGTCGCCACGCTTTAGGTCCTCCACGAGGCGGGTCAACGGCTTCACGATCTCATCGGCGGGGAACACCGAGTAGACATGGCCTTCCCGGATTTCGATTCCGAATCGCTTCCTGGCGTTCGGATTGTTGATTACGCGTTCGATGGTGGTCAGGACCCCGCGCCCGATCGCTGGGCCTCCGCGGAGAGGCCTCCGCTCGAGAGGACGAACTGCTCGACCTGTGTCCGGGGCGCTGGAACCTGATTGCCATGTCGTGCCAAGTAGCGGTCCTGCCCGCCAGGTTTCCAAGACGAAAGGCCCTTGCCATCGTTCTTTCCCGTATGGCGGAGCGTGATCCAGTGGTTGAAGTCCTCAGGATCCTTCAGAACCACGCAGAATACCTCCTCGATGGGAGCTTTCACGAAAGCTCTATGCAGTCCGTCCAAGGTTCGGCGTTCGGCTGCGGATAGGACCGGTGCCGCGCGCTGCGGTGACTCCAAGATCATGAGGGCGACGACACGTCGATTCCCTTCGAGCACAACGAACGCGTCATTCTGCTGTGGATGGGGCACGACGCCGATCACGTCCAACGGGTTCAGGGCACCTTGTTCGACGATGTCGCTGGCGAGGTTCAGGATGTCCTGTCCCTCGGCGCGAAGCAGTGCGATGAGCGCTGCGTCCTGGTTTTCCTGCTCATCGTCCAGGCGCGCGTTCTGAATGTCCAAGCGAAGCTTTGACAGATCGATTGTCTCTCGCTTCACCGCTCAACCCCCTGGGCGATGCCCTCCGTCGTCCCGAAGGCCGTCGTGCTAGGCTAGGACGATGAGTAGCTGGATCGTAGGCTGCGTATGAGGGGGCGTCGACAGTTCCGGGCTCGGGCGGGTAGCTTCGCAAGAGGGGCGTTGCGTCCCATCCAGCCATCCCCCAACACTGCGGCCGCCCGATGTTCAGGGCGGCCGTTCTCGTTTCCAGGGAGGTTCAGATGGTCGTCGACGTATGGGGCCCGTGGCGCTTCTCAGGCGGCGGAGGCGATGATCTCCGGAATCACTAACCGCCCAGGCCGGCGAGGATCCCAGCGTTCCCGGGGGTCCAGCACGTTCCTGGCCGAAGGGAGAAAGCCTGGCGCGGCGACAGGCCCTTGAAGCTCCAGCCCCCAAGGGCTAGACCTCGTAGACCTGATACCTCGCCTGCTATGGATGGAGGGCAGCGAACCTCTCCCCATGCGACGGGATCGACATGCAGAACGGCATCAGCGACGGAGGAATCGGATTCATGGAGATGGGTGTGGAGGCCTGGGGCCGCGTGGCCGACGCGCTCGAAGGGGACTCCGGCATCGCGGAGCGCCTCGGGCTCGCCATCTGCGAGGCCTGTGGGGACATTCACCCGGCGGAGGAGCCGTGCCGCTATCTCTGTGCGTTCGGGTTCGGGCCGTTCGCCAACTCCGACCTGGAGCCGCTCCCGTGGGCCGGATCACCATACGCCGCAACCCCGTCGAGGGACGCCCATGGATCTCGACGAAGGCCCATGAAGGGGATCAGCCCCCACTTGACTCCCGGAGCGCTCTCCCGCGCTTGAGCAGGTCCGAGATCGCCTGCTCCTCGCCGACGGTGGCGACCTGTCGGATGCTGTCGATGGCGAGCTGTATGATCTGGATGGCGAACACCTCGGCCTCGTCGGCCCGGACGTAGTGCCGAACAGTCTCCATGAGCCGCCGCTCCTCCCGACGAAGCTTCCGCCCGTGCTCCTGGACCTCGCGAATCTGCTTCCACACCCTTTCCTGTCGCCGTGCTTGATCCGCGACCGTGTCCAGCCGCCCTAGCGCTTCGGCGAGGCGGTGGGCATCCCTTTCTGCCCTGGCTTGCCGGATGTCCTTGAGGGCGTCACGAGTGCGCGCCCAGTACTCCACGGACGTTCCGTTGTCCAGCGTCTCCCATAGCTCGCGCTCGCGGGCGTCGTTCACGGCGATCCGGTCGCGGAGCGAGATGAGGTTGGGGTCCTCGAAGAGCTGCTCGGCCCGTTCCCTGATCTTGTCGGGGAGCCCGACGAAGCGACTCTCGCCGCCGTGCCGGAAGTGGGGGTTCGCGGGTCCGACCAACGAAGCGCCGCCATGGAGCTTGCAGCGCGTCATGCCTTCGGCGGGATAGCGGAGACAGGGTCGCTTCGGGCCCGGCCCGGGAAGTCCTTGCGCTTCTCCTTCGCCTTGGGGGAGCCACACACCTCGTGGCCTTGAAGTCCCGCCGCGTAGATCTCGTAGTCCTGCCAGGTGGAGAACCCGTCCTGCTGGGCCCACGCGTCACGCCGGGCCGCGCGCTCTCCACGGGTCAGGGTGCCGCCGATGGGGAATACCTCAGAAGTGCTTGTAATTTACCAGATTCGGCTTATCTTTGGGTACGATAATGCGTGTTTACGTACCCTGGGACAACGCACGGGAGGTCGGAAGGGCACATGGTTGCAGGAGTGGATTGAGAGGTGTCCGTCGCCATTGCCCTGACCCTCCCGGACGGCGTCCTACTGCTCGCCGATGGTCGTCAGATTCGGACCGATGCAGGCTCCACTGTCCTCAGCGACAAGGTAGACAAGATCGTCCCGCTGCGACCCCGAGTTTTCGCTGTCCCATACGGGTTGGTCCCCGTGACAGAGGTAGTACTTGCGCACCTCCGGGCAGTCGTCGCGGACACGCTCGACCCCCGCACGCTCTACGAAGAGGCTCGGCAAGCGACAGTTAGGGCTGTGGAGGGACCTAGCGGGCCGGTTGGAGGGTGAAGACTGGAAGAACGACGCCCGATTCAAGGCGGGGGTGCTTGTCGGAGGACTCCTCGCGGGCCACCAGTTCTACTTTGCGACTCTGGGGGGTACGAGCGTGAACGAAGACGGGGGAGTGCTAGAAATCGACCAAGTCGAGCGGCTCTCGGTGGTCGGGGACCACGGTGGGACAGAGAAGGCTCTCGCGGCGAGCTACAGTGCCGCGCTCTACGGCCTCAACTGGAGTGCCGAATGGGGCCCCACAACCTCGTCACGCGGAGGATCGTTGCTGTGGCTGCGCAGGCGATTGGCGACTTGGGGAGGCGCCGGCCAACGGTTGGCGGCACGATTCGGTACGTCCTGGTGCGGAAGCGCTTTCCGGTCGTTCTTGGCTCACTGGGGGTGTGCTGATGATTGCCACGATGCCCTTCGGGTTGCCCTACGCTGCCTTGGTGGGACCCGTGCTCAGGCCGGGTACGGCCCTGGCAGCCACTGCGGCTGCAGGTGTCGCCGGGGCTGGGCTCGTCACCCGGCGTCGACAGCTCCGAGGGAAGACAGAGTGGGATCTTGCCCGCCGCCTACTTCGTCAGGCCTACCGGGTGCGCGACGAGTTGGCTCGGGTGCGGAATCCGGCCGATGCTCGAGTGATGAGATTTCGGCGGCGTTCGAAGACGCAGGCGTTGAGCCCGAGGCTGGCGGCGGCTCGAGAAGCGGACCAACCGGTGGGTATACAGCCGCCGCTGGGGAAGGCTGCAAGCTGTTGTCTCGGACCTCGATGTTGAGGCGCTAGAAGCTGAGGTGCTCTGGGGAAGCGAGGCCTGTGAGGCGC
>CAWELD010000011.1:0-5211 GCA_963809895.1 uncultured Gemmatimonadales bacterium
GGCGGGCTCGCATCCCCAGCGGGTGGAGTCGGGCTCCGCGATCGGTCCCGAACGCAGGAGCGTGCCGGCCAGCTCGAGGTAGTCGTAGCGGGCAGGGGCGCCCAGGCGCCACAGACGCCCGGGGTCCTCCAGATAGGGGAGCACCCGCTCCGCGTCGGCCACGGTGAGCCGCCGCGAGTACGGAATGTGCCCCCGTGCCGTCCTCAACAGGGTCAGGGTATCCTCCCTGGCCAGAGCGAAGACGCGTGCGAGGGAGTCCATCTGGTCAGCCGTGCGCGTCCCACTCGTATCGTAGCGCCGCAGCAGACTCTGCAACTCGGCGATCTCGTCGGGGTCCCGGCTGACACGCCAGCGCTCGACCAGGGAGTCGGCAAGCACGGGGTCACCGGCTCGCAGACGCCGCTGAAGGTCGGTGGTGGGGAGCATGAGCATGCCGGTGCTGGCCCGGGCGCGCGCCGCCCGCATCGAGTCCTGGAGTGCCTCTAAGCTCGCCGAGTCATAGCGCGTCCAGGTGCGCACCCGCTCCATCCGAACCCCCGACGTGAGCGGACCGCTCACCGAGTCGCGCAGCACGGCGCGGCCCTCCCAACGCGCCGTGTCCGCTCCGCCCACGCGAAGCATGGTCTCCGGCTCCACGAGAGCGATGCCGCGGGTGCGTCCTGCGAGGGTGCGGTCGACCGGCCGCACACTCTTCAGGAGCACGTCGAGGTCAGTCGCCTCGTACTGAACCTCCTCGACCATCCGGATCCGAAGCGCGCGTCCCCCGCCGGTCATGGTGTCGCCCAGAACCTCGAAGCGACGCACCGACCGATACGATTCGCTCAGCCCTTCACCCGGCTCCGCGACGAAGGCCAGGGTATCGATCCACCGCTCTCCTACCACCAGGTCTTCGCGAGGCAGTGGCACCCACAGCTCGCGGAACCGGCTCGACGGCAGGCGCAGCGCGACCGCCCGCAACTCAGGCCGTCCTTGCAGCCGCCATACGCCGTTGCGGCGACGATCCGCGGCGTCGGCCCACCTCGTGGAGGACAGGGCCGGAAGTCGCATCTGCACGGAGCGGATACGACCGCTCTCGTCGAAGTACGCCTCGGCATCGACCAGGCCGGCCGTCACGGTCCAGACCGGATTCCGGGGCATCGGCGGATCGAATCTCGCGAGCGTGGAATGCCTCGACTCTCTCCGTGGGTGGGCACGAACTCGGGCGGTGCGTCCTCGTGGATCCAGCGCTCCTCGGTGACGCGGCGGATGACCTGGACGGCGGTGGTGTCGGCGGGGACTTGGGCGTCGGCGTGCGCCGGAACGACGACCCCCAGAGCGAGGGCGGTCAGCGTTACGCGGGGCAAGCAGCGGCACACGGACATGCGCCTAAGATGGGATTTCTGATCCCCGAGTGGCAAGCGTCAACAAGATCTGGCCACCCCGAGGGTCGACGGCAATTATTCGGACCATGTGTCACACTACCTTCCGGTTCCCGGTAGCGGTCGCCGTAACGGCCGTCCTGGCCGCCTGCGCCGGCGACGAGGCAACCAGGCCTGCCACGTCCGCCACCGTGACCACGGACAGCGCGGGCGTCAGCATCGTCGAGGTGCTGCGCGACTCGTGGGCCGAGGGCGAAGGATGGACGGTGGATGCCACGCCCCTGCTGGTGATCGGGAGTGATGGCGACCCTGAGGCCGAGCTCTTCCGGGTGCGGGGTGCCGTGCGCCTGTCCGACGGCCGCATCGTGGTGGCCAACGGAGGCAGCGACGAGATCCGTGTCTTCGACGCCGAAGGGCACTTCCAGCGAGCCATCGGCCGAAAAGGTGAGGGCCCCGGCGAGTTCGAGACCCTCTTCGGCCTGGACCGGCGCGGCGACACGATCCTGGCGCACGACTACTGGGGTCCGCAGTGTGGAACGGTTCACGGCCGACGGCCGCTTTCTCGGCGCCACCACCCTGGCCACCGAGGGCAACATCCCCCTCCGCGTGTTCCCGACGTCGTGGGGCTACCTCGCGCTCCACCTCGAGTACACGCAGGACCTGCCCGAGGACTTCAAGCTCACGCGCCGGCGCGCTCACTACCTTCGCTACGATACCGCGGGGGATACGCTCGGTGAGATGGACGTCCTCCCCGGCCAGGAGATGATCTACCGGGGACATCGGGACGGCGAGATGACGGTGATGACGAGCACCGAGCCACTCTTCGGGCACACCGAGCACGAAGCCGCCGTCGGTGACCGCTTCGTCGCCGGCGTCACCGACCACTTCCAGCTCCGCGTGTACGGCGCCGACGGTCGCCTGGAGCGCCTCATCCGCGCCCCGTCCCGGGAGCGCCCGGTGACCCAGGAGGAGTGGGACCGGGTGCTGCAGGACGAGCTGGCAGCCAGCGAGGATACCCCCGAGGCCAGACGCGCCGTGCAGGAGCAGGCCGAACTGGCCCCGGCCCCGGAGGTACGACCGGCCTTCGACCAGTTCGTCGCCGACGGCGAGCACTACCTGTGGGTCGGTCCCTACCGGCCCGAGCCCGGACCCACCGTCGCCTGGACCATCGTGGACATCGACGGCCCCATCCTGGGCACGGTCGAGGTCCCCCGGAACCTGCGCATCCTGGAGGTCGGCGCCGACTACATCCTGGGCAGCGTGCGGGACGACCTCGGTGTGGAGACCGTGAGGCTGTATCGGCTCGAACGGTAGGGCTTCGGCAGGGGCGTCAGACGGCTGGAGACGCGGATCGGATCACTCCGCCGGGAATGTAGATCGTCAGATCGAGGCGACGCAGAGTCCGCCGCCCTCCTCATGCATACCTGGCTTCGAACCGTCCGCATACGTAGGCGCGAACACGTCGCATACACGGGTGCGAGGGGCGCCCCCGCGCTCGATGGCTCCGCGTCGTCAGCGGGTTTCACCCCCGCTCCCTTCGTCGGTGGCCCGGACCGCGCGTACTTCGCTGAGAAAGGCGTCGAGCTGTGGCCGGTCGTACCAGTGGCCCGCCGCCATCACGCCCAGGGGCTGGCGAAGTACCGATAGGTCATCGAATGGATTCCCCCTCACCAGCAGGAGGTCCGCGGCGTAGCCGGGTTCGATCTCGCCCGTGGCCAGCCCATACGGGAGGAGTCGCCCCGGGGTGGTGGTTGCCGCGGCCAGCGCCTCGCGCCGCGTGAGGCCAGCGTGGACCAGCGCCTCGAGTTCCTCGTGCAGGCTGAATCCCGGCACCATGAGAGGATTCGGCGTGTCCGTACCGGCAAAAATCGGCACGCCTCGCGCCTCCAGACCCTTCACCAGGGTGCGCTGGGCCCGCATGAAGCGTGTGCCCCGCGTCTCGGTCCCTTCCGGGGCGGGGTCTCGACCCGAAACGGATGCCCACCATCCCAGGGTACCTGCCGACATGTAGTTCAACTCGTCCGCGTCCCGCAGTCGGACGATCAGGTCTCCTGTGGCGGTGAGGACTTCGTGGACCGCAAGCGTTGCCGTGACCGGAACGCCGGCCGACGCGATGGCGTCCATGGCGCTTTCGAGCGGTGCGAGGTCTTCGAAGGAATGGCCCAGGACATCGACGACGATCTTCTCGGCGTGCTCCAGGCCCTGACCGGCGGCCAGCACGCCAGCCAGCCCCACGTCCGCCGGGATATGCCCCGTAATGGGGATGTTCCCGACCCGCGCCTCCTCCACCAGCGCCTCGTACTCGGGCACGGAGAGCCCATCGTAGATCTTCAGGTAGTCGTAGCCCAGCGCCACGGCCTCCCGCCCCGCGACGTGGGCATCGTCGACGCTCTCGATGAGCCGATATCGGACGCCGGGAAACGGCGTTCCGGTGAGCAGCTCGCTCGTCACCAGCATGCGGGGCCCCCGCAGCGTGCCGGCGGCAATGTCGTCGCGCCACCGAAGATGACGCTCCGCGCCATTCATCTCGCGGATCGCCGTGACGCCGTTGGCCAGAAACAGACCAAAGCCGAGGGAGTCCGAGTGCGTGTGGGCGTCCACCAGCCCCGGGAACAGCGTGAGCTCCTGACCGTTGATCACGCGGACCCACGGATCCAGGGGACGGCCACCGGCCGGTTCGCGGGCGAGGATTCGTCCGCCCGCCACGGTAACGGTTTGGCCGGGCACGAGCGTCCCCGCGTCGACATCCGCCACCGCGACCCCCACGAAGGCCGTGGTATCCATGGGCTGTAGCCCCGATGCACTCAAGAGCACCGCCATCAGCCAACCCGTCGTCGTCATCATCAGCCCCTCTCCTGGGATTCAGGTCTCTCGCGAGTCGTCGTTCAACCCGTCGTCTGCCACATGGTCTGCCACATCTCGTCCGGGCGAAGCCGGCCCCGCTTCGACGGCGGCATGGGTACGCCCGTGGCCGACCTCCTCCAGAACGCGGTCGGCGAAGCGCAGGGCGCCCGGCAGGAATGCGCGATAGAGTGCCGAGGCCCGCTCCCGCGCCGCCCCACCGGGCCAATCTCCGGGCAGCAGTTCAGCCGGTAGGTCCGGATCGTCCCACGCCACTTTCAGGAAGCGCAGCACCACTTCGAAGCGGCACCGAAAGGCCTCCGCGTCGTCGCAACCCCTCTCGGCAATCTTCGCCAGCCCGGCCAAGTGCTTGTGAGCGGATCGATAGCGCGCCGCCACTCCGGCGAGGTCCCAGTGCCTCGAACTGAACTGGTGATCCGACTCGTCTCCCAATCGCTCGCCACGGACGACCAGCACCCGCTCCCGCACAGCTTCGTCCACTGCCTCGAGCACCCGCTCGCCGCGGGGACGTGGATGGACGTACACCCCGGGAGAGACCGTGGCGAATCCCTCCACCTGGAGGAGTTCGTGGAGCCGTTTGCGGTGCACCCGCTCGCCACGCTCGAAACGGGCGTGTAGGAGCGTCCAGCGCCCGTCCCAGGGTGCGGGCGGGTCGAAGATCTTCCCGGTCCCCGCTACGATTTCACCCCGCGCGTACCCTGTGGGCGTGTAGAGCTTCTCGCGGCCGAGGCGTTGCGAGTCCAACTCACCGGAGCGCTCCATGCGGTAGAGCGTCTGGCGTACAGCAGCCTCATCGCACCCCACCTCTGCCAGGGCGTCCACGAACCAAAGCCCAGGCAGGGACCCACCTCGGGCGGCCCCGAAATAGCTGAAGCTGGAGTAGACGTAGTTGCTCACCGGAAAGGTCATAGTTGACCAAATTATCTATTGGCATGCATTTCTGTCAAACATCGTTTTGAAGCGGCCCCCGGGGCGGAGCGACGGGCAGCGC